>OZ240680.1:0-1318995 GCA_965198975.1 uncultured Pseudoalteromonas sp. | reverse complement strand
AACAAAAATATTTACGCCGCTAAAGCATATAAGGCTAAATACTGCGAGAAAAGAATATACCAGTACTATGCGAAATTTATCATTGTGTTCAACTTTTGAATTATGGCTATTCATATATAAACTGAAATCCTTTTTTTGCTAGCTTAATATACCTGCGCTTCTAGTGAGGCTGTAGCCGATAGTTACAATGTATGGTGTCAAATATTTGAGTTTTAAAAGTCATTTTTGACTGCTTTAATAAGTAATACAAGTTCAGTTTCTGATACAAAACTCTCGATTTGTATCAGAAACTGCGTTTGATTGAAAATTAAAAAATAAAATCTAAGCCTAACGTAATGGCATCTGCATCGCCATGATAGGCCCAACCACTGGCTTTATCTCCCTGATCAACAAAGTGATCGTATTGAAATTTTAATGATGCATTAGAATGAAAATTATATCTCACACCATAACTCATTAAATAATGCTCTTCATAATCCTCTGTATTGCCAACAACGTTAGTGCGTTTATGATCCGCTTTTGAGTAACTGAGATAAGGTTGAAAGTCATCAATATTGTAAACTAATGAGATTAGATAAGTTGGAAACTCGGTGCCATTTGCATCAGTATAACTTACTGAATTCCAATCAAAAAGCAAGGTAAAGGAAGCTAAATTAACTGTGCCACCTAAGCCTATAAACTCTTGTGAAAAATGAGGTGAATCAGTAGATGTACCATCTGGTTGTGTCGTTGTTCTGTCTCTGTCATTTTGAAAATAAACAAATCTCACATCAAAAAAGTCACCTGAGATATTCCAGTTTATACCCATAATATCAGTCCAGAACTCATCTACTGATAAAGCACTGCCACCATATAATTTGTCGTAATAATTCATTTCTTTGTTATCATAAGAATATTCATTACCATAGAACACAGTCACCGTATTTGAAAAGTCCCCTAAGGTGAAGTCGTACATAGCTTGGCCACCATTAAACTGGGTTACTTGCCACCAATATAAATTTGAGGGTGGTCTCATCCAGGGGTATGCGTAACCAACTTCTGAAAATTCAGAAAAGTAATACATAGGGATATTTCGTCGACCAGCCATCAGCGTTAAGTTATCAGTCGCCTGATAGGTCACGTAATACCAATCAAACTCAGGTTCGAAGTCGTCGGTGCCCTTTGCTACCAATTGACCGGTAATTTTTAATTTTTCACCTAAATCTGCAACAGCTTGAATTGCAAATACTGACTCTGCTTTAAAGGTTATGTCATTTGTGTATTGACCAACATCATAAAAATCAGCTGTAAAGGTTTCATCTCTTCTTTGACCCACATTAATAGGATCATCAACGGTACCTAAAGTTTTTCCTGCTACTATGGAGCCAAAGCCAGAGAATTTAACTTCAGCAAGACTTGCGGTTGAAATTAAGGCCAATAAAGGAACCATAGTTAATTGAAGTTGTTTATTAAATTTCATCATAATTTTCCTTAATATTTCGCAATGACTTTTACAGCGTCGGTAACAGCAGAAGAGGTTATATAACTAATCGCATCTTTATTTGACGCAATCAAGGCAACAATTTCTGCATCAGAAGACAGCTCTTTTGGCATAGTTCCTTTGCCTGTAAAAACGAGTTTGGACCAATAAGCATTAACCTGGCTGCTAGAGCGGCCAATAACATGCTGATTAAATTCGTCTCTTGTTGCCATACTTTTTGAAGCATTTAAAGGTAGGGTCGCGTTACCGTTATCAAAGCTTTTCTTTTTCCCCATAAAAATTCTTTCGATAGAGTTTTTATCTAAATTTGCATTATTTGACGGATGAACAATAACGGCGATTTCCGCATTGATTATGAAACTTGTAAAAAAAATTGAGGTGAATAACCCAATTTTAAGCATTGTTCGATATATATATTTAAGCCTGCACATAAATAATTCCTTAGAGATATTAATTATTAAGCCCCTGATGCTATTTTCAAAATTAAATATAGTTCACTTATTACATTTGTGCATAAAATGACCGTGATAATGATTTGAAATTTGCACTTTAGCTGTGCATTAACGTTATATTCTGGTGCTAAATATCTTTTTTATTATCAGTACTATATATAAGTATTTGATTATATTTAATATAAAACATGGCATTTGCTTTGCTCACTTAGTTTTCAGTTACCTTTTGATAAGGGATAAATTGAGGAATAAGTATGAGTGAATTAACTGGGTTTAAACTGTGGTCATTTACCGGAAAAATGAAGATCCTTCATTTAAGTTGGATGGCTTTTTTTATTACGTTTTTGGTGTGGTTTAATCACGCCCCTTTACTGGGCATGATAGCGACAAGTTTAGACTTGAGTAGCGATCAAATAAAGACTTTATTGATCTTGAATGTTGCTTTAACGATCCCGGCTCGCATTATAGTCGGTATGTTAACAGATAGATTTGGACCCAGAATAAGTTATGCAATTTTATTAGCTCTGTCGAGTTTACCGTGTTTTGTTTTTGCATTTGCGGATACTTATACCCAAGCAGCAATCGCCCGATTTTTAATGGGATTTATCGGAGCTGGATTTGTGATCGGGATCAGAATGGTGAGCGAATGGTTTCCGGCAAACGAACTTGGTACAGCTGAAGGAATTTATGGTGGTTGGGGAAACTTCGGTTCAGCAGCTGCAGCAATGTTGTTACCAGCTTTAGCCTTACTATTTGGTGGTGACAACGGTTGGCGTTATTCAATCGCATTGACTGGTATTGTGTGTTTAGGTTTTAGTTTAATTTGGTATTTTAATGTTTCAGATACACCTAAGGGAGCAACTTATTTCAAACCTAAAACCACAGGTGCGATGGAAGTAACGTCAAAAGGTGATTTTTTCCTTTTATTATTAATGAAAATACCTTTATACGCCGCATTAGCTTTGTTAGTGTGGAAATTATCTCCACAAGGCGTTGATATGCTGGGTGAAAATGTATCTCAAACGCTTTATTTATTGCTGACGCTATTATTTATTTATGAAATAAAACAAACTTATAGAGTTAACCAAGATCTCTTTAAACAAGCAGTCCCTTTAGAGCATCAATATCCATTTAAACAAGTTGCAGTCTTAAACATTTTATATTTTGCCACATTTGGCTCAGAGCTTGCGGTTGTGTCTATGCTTCCATTGTTTTTTAATGAGACATTTAACCTAAATTTGGTTCATGCCGGATTATTGGCATCGTTATACGCATTTATGAATTTAGGTTCCAGGCCGATAGGTGGGTGGTTAAGTGACAAATTTGGTCGAAAAAAAGTTTTGCTTATACTTACATTTGGACTGGCACTTGGCTATTTGATAATGGGGCTGGTAAATAGTGACTGGCCGTTAATTTTGGCTGTCATAGCCGTTATGTTTTGTTCGTTTTTTGTTCAGGCAGGGGAAGGTGCTGTTTTTGCAGCGGTTCCACTCATTAAACGTCGGTTAACGGGGCAGATTGCCGGGATGACTGGCGCTTATGGTAATGTTGGTGCCGTGGTTTATTTGACCGTCTTATCATTGGTAAGTTATCAGACCTTCTTTATATTGATTGCAGCAAGCGCCGTTTTTGGATTTATTGCTTTATTTTTCATGAAGGAACCTAGAGGTACTATGGCAGAAGTGAACGATGATGGAACCGTTGTACTAATTAATGTGGGATAAATATGGGTCAAAATGTTGATAAAACCTTGCTTACAATAATTGGCGGAAGTTCAAGTAAAGGCGAAAAATCTGTAAATCAAGATGCATTTGCAGTCAAGGTGCCTGGTAATTCAGTGTTGCTTGATAAAGGGATCTGTGCGGTGGTGGCCGATGGTTTATCATGTGCTCAAAAAGCTGCAGAAGCATCCCAGTTAGCAGTCACTGAATTTATCAATTCTTATTATAATACGCCTGAAACCTGGGCGGTTAAACATGCGGGTGCCAAAGTCATTAAGAGTTTGAATACGTGGTTATACGGGCAAACACAATTAAATTCAACCAGCCAATGGCTAACCACCTTGTCAGCGATTATTTTTAAGTCACAAACGGCTTATTTATTTCATGTTGGTGATTGTAGGATCAGTCGGATTTCAAACGGTACTTTAGAGCACCTGACAAGGGAGCATAATCATAAACAGGGCAAAAGCAGCACAGTACTAACACGGGCCATGGGGGCGGACAACAGAATCGAGGTCGATTATCAACAAATCGCTTTGACATGTGGCGATTTATTTATAATTAGTAGTGATGGTTTTTATACTTATTTATCTGAGCAGGATATTGTTAATGAATTATCAAAAGTGAATGAACAAACAAATCGGCTACAACTGGAGCATATAAGTCACAGATTAATAGCAAAGGCTATTAGAGCTGGCAGTGACGATAATGTGACATGCCTTGTTATTTATATATCACAGATACCCGAGGGCGATTTTGTTGAATTAACAAATCTGATGGCAAATAAGGTTGTACCGCCAGTATTAAAAGAGCATGATAAATTAGATGATTTCAATGTTTTAAAAGTATTACATCATACTACAAGGTCTCATATATATTTGGTGAATACTAAAGGCGATCCTACCCCTAAGGTAATGAAAGTGCCTTCTTTGGGTTATAGTGAAAATATGACATATTTGAAATACTTTATTCAGGAGGCTTGGGTAAGTAAGGGATTTTCTCATCCTAATTTAATGAATATTCGTATATCACCATCCACTAGTCATTTTTTATACCATATAAGTGATTTTAAACAAGGCAGAACATTAAGACAGTGGATGACTGAAAACCCAGCACCTGAACTTTTTCAAGTTCAGCAGATAGTTAAACAACTTGTTTTGGCACTGCGGGCAATGCAGAGATTATCAGTTGTTCATAGAGACATTCGACCTGAAAATGTGATTATTGATGAATATGGTGTGATCACTGTTATCGATTATGGTTCAGTCCAAATTGGAGCTGAACTTGAAGAAAAGTTGCAAGCAGGTTTACCACTTGGCACACTAGAATACAGTGCACCTGAATATCTAATGCATAATAAAGCGGATTTCAGCAGTGATTTATATTCTTTGGCTATTGTTGCGTATGAAATGTTGTCTGGCGATTATCCCTATCCGCCAATAAAAAATGAAAATAATATTTCAAAAGTGATAGAAAAATGGCGCTATAAGTCTTTACTTGATAAACGCCCTGATCTTCCTTTATGGTTAGATTTAACGTTACGCCAAGCAACTGCATTAGATCCTAAACACAGATATCAGGCTTTTTCCGAATTTCAGCTTGATTTTAATACCCCTAATTTAAATACGGTAGCAAAGTTTAACGCACAACCTTTCATGTTAAGAGATCCCATATTATTTTGGCAACTCATTTCATTAGCTTTATTTTTACTTTTGCTCTGCGTTTTATTTTGGCAGTAAAGTTAATCTTCAGTCATCCAAAAAAAGGTGATCGCCAGGCGCTTAGTTCTCTTTTCTTCGCCAAAATATTTGGAAGCACTGTGTACCATATTACCTTTAAACAGGATCAGGCGATTGAATTGATTTTCTATCTTGACATCTTCTTCCCATGCATCGAGTGGCATACTCTGTGTTTTTAATGCGTCAACCAAATTAACATAAGGGTGGCGCACTAAATTACCGCCTAATTCACCATTTTTATATTTCAGACGATAGAAACTTGTACCGGCGCTGGGATCTGGATGTCGATTTAAATATAAAACCGCGGCGTATCTGCATAATTTCCTATTATCTGTATGTGGTCTGGCTTCGCCTTCTTTTCCACCAACCAGTAACGCAGTATTACTGTCGACTACTACACTTGCGTCATTTACCACCCACACTTTATCTTTTTTAATAATTGATTTGACCCAAGATTCAATTTTATCAAGCTCAGATTTTTTTAGTGCGTTTTTTGCTCGCATACCAGGCCATAACTCATTGGTGTATGGCTTACCTAATTTCCATTTTTTTAAATTAAAGCAACGGTTTGCGATTATATTAGCTTCTTTATCTGTAAAAAAATCGTCATGGATCCAATAATTAACATCTTTTTCTGGTTTTTCATAAGGTAATTGTTGCGCGTTCTGAGGATTTAGCAGTGCGTTATAGTTCGTTGTAGGTTGATTCATTCTTGATAGCTTATTAAAAGTTGTATTATTATTATTCTGTCATTTATTCTATTACATTTAGTGAGATGTAAGCCAATTTAATTAGCACAAACAGTGGTACCAAAAATTAACTCGCATCAATTTTACCGCATACTGTGCAGTCATGAGATTTACTAAATTTGAATTCATTCGATTGTGATGTCATCGCATCAATCATGAGTAGTCTTCCCTCTAAGCTTTTTCCTAATGACATAAGTATTTTTAACGTTTCTAAGGCCTGAAATGATCCTATGATGCCGACTAAAGGTGCGATGATCCCAGACTCTACACAAGATAAGTTTTGAATACCAAATCTATGACTAAAACAATGGTAGCAAGGCCCTTCACCTTGCATTGTAAAACTGGTGATTTGTCCTTCCATCCGTATAGCTGAACCAGATACCAAAGGTATTTTATATTTAACACACTGTAAGTTTATTTGTTCGCGAGTTTCGAGGTTGTCAGTACAATCGACAACGATATCGTGATCTTGCACTAGTGAAGCTAGTTTTTCAGCAGTGAGTTTTTCATTCACAGTCACAATTTCGCAATCACTATTAATTGCTTTCAAAGAATCTTTTGCAGAGTGTACTTTACTCGAACCTATGTCAGCTTCTGTATGTAAAATTTGTCGTTGCAGGTTTGTTTGCTCTACTGTATCAAAATCGACTAAGGTTATTTTTCCTATGCCTGAGCTGACCAGATATGATGCGCAGCTACACCCGAGACCACCAAGACCTATTAATAGTACGCTACTATTTATTAATGTTTCCTGTCCTTGATAATCGATTGCTGGAATTAATATATGACGGCAAAAACGTAATGCTTGTTGATCTGTGAGTTCTTTCATAGAGTTTATTCATACCGTGTATTATTTTATGCATGTTATTAATGCAAGTTATTTAAATCAAAATAGTTGGGATTATACTGCGTTAAAAATATAATTTTAAAACGGTTTCTGCAACACAGGCTAGTCTTTTTGAATTTTCTATTTCTATACTGACCTCGCTTATCACCTCAATACTTCGTTTCATTGGTTTTAAAGCAATGAGCTTAGTACGGGCTCTGACTTTACTCCCTGATTTTACCGGAGATGGAAACCTTACTCTGTTTAATCCATAATTAACAACCATTTTGGCGTCTGGGTACGGATTGTTTTCAGCATTTACTGCATCTGTTAATTTAGGAATTAAAGCTAACGTTAAAAATCCATGGGCAATAGTTGTTTTAAATGGTGATTCAGTTTTTGCTCTTATTGGATCTGTGTGGATCCACTGGCTATCTCCTGTCACGGTTGCAAATTGATTAATACAGTCTTGATCTATCAAATACCACTTTCCTAAAAAGCTTTCTTGTCCTAATTGGTGCTGTAATTTTTGATACATTAGTTGTGTCTGTGCTGTTAGTATTTGTGTATTACTCTCAGCTGAGATTTCTTGTTCGTCTTGCTCTTGTGGTGTAAACCTTGAAATCCAAGGGTTATTTAAGGTATTGCTTAATTTATCATTCAGTAATTGAGACCAGTCCCTTATTTTAGGCTCTAGTTTTGCTCTGAATTCGGCATTGGTTTGTTGGTAATTTTTAATAAACTCGATGACTTTCATTTAATTCATCAATTCCCTTTATTTTATATGATTGAAAATTTATCAGGATTCTGTTTCCATTATACCGCATTATTATAAACATTTTTCATAAGCTCACAAATCTGAGTTTGTTTACTTAATAAATTTTATATAAATAACTTAATTATAGGGGGAAATATGGATTTGAGGGCGCTAAAGTATTTTCAAGCAGTTTATGAAGTGGGGAGTGTGAGTGGTGCCGCCAGGCGCTGCTTTGTATCTCAGCCATCAATTTCTTCGGCAATACAACAATTGGAATCTGAACTCGATACGAGATTGTTTATCAGGCACGCAAGAGGCGTGATAGCGACCGATTCTGCTGATATATTATATCCTAAAGCGAAAGAACTGTTGCAATGTGCGAAATCGATCACACAAATCTTTAATGAAGGACCAAAAAAAGTTGTTTTACGTCTTGGCATAATGCGATCTTTAGGTGCAAAACGCATCAGTTTATTACTAAAAAAAGTAACTAAAAAAATAGATAACCTGGAAATAACTTTGGTAGAACCTGAAGAGCCGTGTGATGCAAGAGTTATTTTTTCTGAATCTACCAGAGCACAAGAAACTTTTATTCCTATTTGGCAAGATAATTATCAATTAGCTATGCCAGGGAAGTGGCCACTAGCAAGAAAAAACCGACTTACACTCAGTAACCTAAATCATATGCCTTTTATCAATCGAGATCCTTGTGCTGCTTTAGAGAAATTTAAAGAAATGTTAAATAAAAAAGACATTTATTTTCAACCAAGAGCCAATATTAAAACCATAGAATACGCATGTCAGCTTGTAAGTGCAGGCATAGGCGCTGCATTATTACCAGATTGGCAAGAAATAAAAGATACAGAAGGCGTTATATTACAACAAATTGACGGGGTATCTATTAAAAAACAAATTGGCCTGGCATTCAATTCGAAAAGAAATAAAGACTCGTTAATTAAGGCCATAACTGACGTGTGTAAACAGACCTATACTATTTGAACTTGTCGTTATATTTTTTAAATTTAAATAATCATAAGAAAGCCTACGAAACCTTGATTTTAATCAATATTTTTCTATGCTAAAAGCGTATCTTTACTGTCAACAACAAGTAGTGATTAAATTAGGTGATCAAAATGAAAAAACGTATTTTTTCAGTGACAAAATTGGTATGTGCGATTGCAGGTATATTAAATTTAGGGCATGTTGCCGTTGCAAATGAAGCAAATTCTATTTTGGATTCAGTCGCAGAAGGAAAAGTTAAAGTAAATATGCGAGCGCGTTTTGAAAGTGTCGATCAAGACGGGATCATTAACGATGCTAATGCTGGTACGCTAAGAACACGCCTTACATATAAAACAGCTGATTTTAAGGGATTTAATATACTTGCAGAAGTCGATAATGTGTCAGCTATGGGGCAGTACAACAGTACTGCAAACGGTAAAAGCGATTATCCTGTGGTTGCTGATCCTAAAGGCACAGATATTAATCAAATCGCCTTAAATTTTAAAAAGGGCGGGCTCAGTTTAACCGCAGGTCGACAACGTATTGTACAAGATGGTCAACGTTTTATAGGTGGTGTGGCCTGGCGTCAAAATGAACAAACATACGATGGTTACAGTGCAAGTTATAACTTTAATAAAGCGATAAAAGTCGATTACTCATATATTTATAATGTGAATAGAATATTTGGTCCAACAGATCCAAAGTCAGATCTTAAAGGCGACTTTCATTTAGTACATGGTAAATTTAACATAAATAAAATGCATAAAATTACCACTTTTATTTATGATTTAGACTTCGATACAGCGGCGTCGTTATCAAGTCAAACGATTGGCATAGATTACATAGGAAAAATTGGCAAATTAAAATTACATGGCAGTTATGCTGTGCAAACAGATACTGGCTCAAATACCTTGGACTATAGCGCAGATTATTTTGCATTTGATGCAGGTTATAACTTTGGTGTTGTCAAGTTAATTGCGGGGCTTGAGGTGTTAGGAAGTGATGAAAATGTTGTAGGGAGTGATGATGGCGTTGCTTTTAAAACTCCCCTGGCAACATTACATAAGTTTCAGGGATTTGCTGATAAATTTTTAGCAACACCTGATAAAGGAATTCAAGATGTTTATGTAAAAGTTGTAGGAAAAATCGGCAGCGTTGGTGTCAGTGCGACATATCATGATTTTGAAACAGATGCAGGAAGTACTGACTTAGGATCTGAATTAGATTTAACAGCTAAATATAAGTTTAATAAACGTGTTACAGGTTTATTAAAATATGCAGATTATAATGCTGACTCCCATGCAACAGATACAAATAAACTTTGGGCTATGGTTAATGTTAATTTCTAAGCGTTGTTTTTATTTGTAAAAATAGCATGTAAATTCGACTTCTATTTTATGAAATTAACTTGTGGCTACTAAGATAGCTTTATATTACTTGATTTAAATCAAATTATGATGATTTATAACAATAAATAGTAGTAATTTATCAAGTTACAAGGTAATTTCTTATAATAAGCTGAGAAGTCGTTTTTAGAAATAAACAAAGATGCCAGGCTCGTTTATTCGCAACTGAAAAGTATTTCAGTATTACAACTCCGAGCTTTATTACCTTCATGTTTAACAAAACTTAAGGTAATAGAAGCCGTGAACAAAGACGTAAATATATATTTGTTCACCAGGGTCTAACAAGAAATTGTTAGGCCTCCCGTATTTGGAAAGGTGTTGAGACATGTTACAAGACCCGCAAGGTCGTAAATTTAAATATTTACGACTATCAATTACTGATGTGTGTAATTATCGGTGCACATATTGTTTGCCAGATGGCTATCAATGTACAACAAAAAATGATTTTTTATCTATTGATGAAATAAAGTCAGTCGTGACAGCCTTTGCTCGTCACGGCATTGATAAAATCAGAATTACTGGTGGTGAGCCAAGCTTACGTCGTGATTTACCAAAAATAATAGAACTTGTTAAAAATACACCGGGTATCACTAAAGTCGCATTAACGACTAATGGCCATCAGTTAGACCGTAAAGTGCAGACGTGGGCTAATGCCGGATTAGATGCAATCAATATTAGCTGTGATAGTCTGGACGGTCGTATGGTGAAATCTCTTGTTGGCAGAGATAATCTTGAAGAAATGATGAAAGGTATTGATATTGCTTTAAGCAGCTCTATCAAAAAGGTTAAAGTAAATACCGTTTTATTAAAACAGTACAATTACAAACATATAGATCAACTTATTGACTGGGTAAAAGATACGCCTATTTCATTAAGGTTTATTGAACTCATGCAAACCCTCAATAATCAAGAATATTTCAAAGCAAACCATGTTAGTGCAAAAGAGATTGAAGATAAACTAGCGCAAGCAGGTTGGGCACAAATATTACGAGGGAAAAATGCCGGACCGGCAAAAGAATATTGTCATAGTGCTTATCAGGGGCATGTGGGTTTTATTGCTCCTTACAGTAAAGATTTCTGTGCCAGCTGCAATCGTTTACGAATTTCCTCGATTGGCAAATTACATTTATGCTTGTTTGGTGAATCAGGGTACGATTTACGCCATTTATTGGCAACAAATAAACAAGATGAATTAGAAGATTGTATAGCAAAAATTCTTGAAAATAAGCAACCAACCCATTTGTTACAACAAGGATTATCTGGTGGGACAACTGATTTAGCAATGCTGGGAGGCTAGCTGGATGAGTGTACAACATTTTGGTCTTGTGCTCGCAGGTGGTTTATCTAGTCGTATGGGTAAAGATAAAGCACTTTTAACGCTAAATAAAATGAGCTTATTAGATAAAGCACAACAGTGTTTAGAGGGATCATTATGTAGTACGGTATTGATCAGTCGAAATACGGGTGAGGGCATCAAAGACAATTATCACGCATTGGGGCCTTTAGCCGGAATTGAGGCTGCCATAGCCAATATTAACCAGGATGTCTGGTTGACCATAATGCCTGTTGATATGCCATTATTAAGGACACAAGAGCTGCTGATGTTACAGCACAAAGCAGTAGAATCTCAAAGCGCTGTTTATTTTAATTCTTTTTATTTACCGTGTGTAATTAAAGTATGTAAAGAACTTAGAGAATACCTGGTTAATGCCTTAGAAGGGCGTCACGCTCGCTCTATTTATGCCATGTTAACGTACTTTTGCGCGATAAAAATACCTGTAATAGAAGCTTCATATTTAGAAAATATTAATACCCGAGCCGATTGGCTTAAATTACAAAATTATTTAAATCCAGTAAACAATAAAATTGAATGAGAGAGTCGTATGGGATCACACGCTACAGTACCTTTTCAGCCGTTGCAAATTGCAGTATTAACGGTTTCTGATACACGAAATGAAATGACAGATACATCAGGTGCCGCTTTAGTATCTGGATTAACAGATGCTGGACATGTGTTAGCAGATAAAAAAATAGTGATAGATGATGTGTATAAAATGCGTGCAATTGTCTCTCAGTGGATTGCTAGCGAACATATTCAATGTATTTTAATAACAGGTGGTACAGGTTTTACTGAGAGAGATTCAACCCCAGAAGCATTAAAGCCGTTATTTGATAAAGAAGTTGATGGATTTGGTGAACTATTCAGACAAATATCATTTTCACAAATAGGCACATCAACAATTCAATCCAGAGCGATAGCCGGAATGGCAAATAAAACCGTGATTTTTGCCATGCCGGGCTCAACAAATGCCTGTAAAACCGCCTGGAACGAAATTATCCAGCAACAATTGGACGCGTCTCATAAACCGTGTAACTTTGTAGCACAGCTTAAAACTTCTCAGATTGAACAATGTGAAAGCAGAGATTAAAGACATGACAATTGAAACAGGTTTTACACATTTAAACCAACATGGTGAAGCCAATATGGTGGATGTATCAGCTAAAGCATCAACCACTAGAGTTGCGCGAGCATCGGCTCGGGTATTTATGAAAAGTAATACGCTTTCTATGATCAAAAATGATGCGCATAAAAAAGGGGATGTATTACAAGTTGCCAGAATAGCAGGTATTCAAGGCGCCAAACGGTGTGCAGATTTAATTCCATTATGCCATCCTTTGATGTTAACTAAAGTGCAGGTAGATTTTACAATTAATGCTGAATTATCTTGTGTTGAAATTATGACGATGGCAAAACTATGTGGCCAGACAGGCGTAGAAATGGAGGCGCTTACCGCAGCGTCTGTGGCAGCGTTAACAATATTTGATATGTGCAAAGCCGTTGATCCTGCAATGAGAATTGAAGAGATTAAAGTGGTTGAAAAATTAGGTGGTAAATCAGGGCACTATCAAATAAACGTAGAAGAGAAAATATGATGATTAAAATTCTTTTTTTTGGTCGGTTACGAGAATTGCTGAAGTGTTCTGAATATAACCTGACAGACTTTGGTACAGGAGATGTCACCGCATTAAGAAAACACCTTTCGCAAAATGGCGCTGACTGGGCAGAGTTTATAACTGGAAATAATGCGCTTGTTGCCGTGAATCAAGAAATGGTTGAGGAAACGAAAATTATCACCACAGGGGATGAAGTTGCATTTTTCCCGCCAGTTACGGGAGGTTAAATATGGTTGTTGTTCAAGAAGCTGACTTTAATCTTGCAAAACAATATGAAAGTTTACGCGCCAAAGATAATACTGATGGTGCAATTGTAACATTTATTGGTTTAGTTCGTGATTTTAATCAAGGACACAATGTTACGGGATTATATCTTGAACATTATCCTGCAATGACAACAAAGATACTTGAAAGTATCGTAAAAAAAGCAAAAATGAAATTTAATGTGGGGCAGGTGGATATTATTCATAGAGTAGGCCAATTAGATTTAGGCGATCAAATTGTTTTTGTTGGTGTAAGTAGCATTCATAGAGAAGAAGCATTCAGCTGCGCTCAATTTGTTATGGATTTTCTAAAAAAAGAAGCTCCTTTTTGGAAAAAAGAAACAAGAATCGATGAAGATGTATGGGTCGACGCAAATGAAAAAGATAAGTTAGCTGTCGCTAAGTGGTAATTGACTAAGTAAATTCAAACTTTAAGTTAAATTGAGTTTAGAGGAAATAAATTTGCGGTTTATATTTGTTATCTGGTGCTGTGTGATATTTAATGTGCGTGCTGAACCATTAAGAATTGCGGTTGCAAGTAACTTTAAAGCACCGTTAGAACGAATAATAGAACACTATAATAAGCAAAGTGATCAGGAAATTAAGATTTCTTCAGCATCAAGTGGTACTTTATATCAACAACTTATGCATGGTGCTCCTTTTGATATTTTTTTATCTGCAGATGAATTGCGTCCAGACTTACTAATAAGTAATAAATTGGCTGTTGAAAACTCTAAATTAACCTATGCCATAGGGCAACTCGTGTTTTATGCACCCAATGATAATGTATCAAACAGTAAGTTAACCATAACAAAGTACCCCAAAATCGTGTTAGCGAGCTATAAACACGCGCCATATGGTATTGCAGCAAAAAAGCTAATTGATAAGTTAAATTATGGTGGGACTGTGATCACGGCTGCTAATATTGCGGCCGCTTTTCAAATTGTTCATTCACAACACGCCCCCGCAGGATTTGTATCATTAAGTCATATTTTGCAAAATGAAGTTAGCAAATCTGAATACAAAATAATAGATAGTTCAGACACAAATATTATTCAGGCAGGCGTAATTTTGCAACGAAGTAAATTAAAATTACAAGCTCAACACTTTTTATCATTTTTAGTATCAGAACCTGGCAAGAGAATATTAGCGGGTTATGGGTATTTAACGCCAAATTCATGATGATAGAACATATAGGAGCACCAGAGTTAGCAGCCTTTTGGTTAACATTTAAATTGGCTTTACTTACGACGACTATTCTAATGTTGATAAGCTTGCCACTTGCCTGGTGGCTGGCTAACAGTCGATCTTGGTTTGCCACTATTATTGAATCAGTTGTAGGTTTACCTATTGTATTACCTCCCACAGTTTTAGGTTTCTATCTGTTAATTGCATTCTCTCCTAATACATTACTGGGGGAGCAGTACCATGCTATTACAGATCAGCAGCTGGCGTTTTCTTTTACCGGGATCTTGTTGGCGTCACTTATTTATTCATTACCCTTTGCAATTCAGCCATTACAGACCACTTTTTCTCAATTAGATAAAAGGCTCCTCGAAACCGCACATAGTTTGGGAGCGAGCCCGCTTGACAGTTTTATCAGTATTGTATTACCGGTTGGCAAAAATGGCATTATTAGTGCTGCTTTATTGTGCTTTGCTCATACTGTCGGTGAATTTGGCGTGATTTTAATGATAGGCGGTAATATACCAGGAGAAACACAGGTGGTTTCAATCGCATTATTTGATGCTGTTGAGTCATTTGAATATGACAAAGCGCATGCATTGGCTATTTCATTACTTTTATTTTCTATGCTGGTATTACTTAGCATGAATCTGATCAAAAAAGGGCAACAACATGTTACAGATTGATTGCTCTTTGACTTTAGGAATAAAAGAATTTGAATATGGTTTAAACTTGAGTACTGAAAATCACTGTATCGGGATCAGTGGTGATTCAGGTTGTGGTAAAACAACTTTACTACGCATCATTGCCGGACTAGAAAGCCGTGCAAAGGGGCAAGTTTTATTTAATAATAAAATACTACAAAATAGTCAGACGAAGATCTTTATTCCACCGTTTAGAAGAAATATCGGATATGTGTTTCAGGATACGAGGTTGTTTCCGCATTTAACGGTTAAAAATAATTTATTATATGCATTAAAGAGAGCAAAAATTAAAAAATTTAGTTCAGAAAAAGTAATTAAAGTTTTTGAACTTAAAAACCTTATCGATAGAAAACCGCAGATGTTATCAGGCGGAGAAAAACAAAGAGTGGCAATTGCGCGTGCACTTTTGAGTTCTCCTGAACTGTTATTAATGGATGAACCTTTAAGTGGACTAGATAACGCGCATAAAACAGGGTTATTGGGCTATTTAAAAAGAGTCAAACTAGAATTTCATTTACCTATTCTCTATGTTTCACATATTGAAGAAGAACTTAAGGCGTTAAGTGATAGCATAATAAAGTTGTAAAATACATTTACATTACTTAATGTATAGTGCGCTAATAAATCGATTTAACTAAAAAGTGATCTTATGACTCCTGCTATAGATTTATTAAACCAGCATAAAATACAGTTTAAAATTCATCAATATCAACATGATAGTAAATCTGAAAGCTATGGATATGAAGCGGCTGAGAAGTTGGGCGTTGATATTAACCGGGTGTTTAAAACACTGGTTTTAGAAACAGATCAAAAGCAACTGGTAGTAGCTGTTATATCAGTGAATGATAAACTCAATTTAAAGAAATTGGCCAAAGCTTGTTGTGTTAAAAAAATCATTCTGGCTGATCGGCAAACAGTGCAAAAATCTACAGGTTATATTATCGGTGGTGTGAGCCCTTTAGGGCAAAAAAAACAATTAAAAACATTCATGGATAATAAAGCAAAAAAACTGGAAAAAATATTTATTAGTGCGGGCAGAAGAGGTTTGGAAGTTGAAATCAGACCTGTAATATTAGCGCAGTTATTATCGTCTAATTGTAGTGATCTATGCTCTGAAAAATAAGCCTAAAATAAACTATACTAATACAGTGTAGTATTATTATTAGGATCGATAATGGAAGAATATCAAGCCTTATTTGATAAATCATTTCAATTGTTGACGTCAAATGAAACTACCCGAAAAGCATTTTTTATACGCTTTTATAAGAATTTTATAATGGCATCTTCGGAAGTTGAAGAAAAGTTTTCACAGACTGATATGTCAAAACAAAATAGCATGCTGTATTTTTCATTTATGAATATGCTTGAGTATTCAATAACACGGCAAGAAACACCGAGATTAGTTGAAATTGCCAACATTCATAGCAAAAAGCACCATAATATACCGCCGCATTTGTACGAACACTGGTTAAATGCATTAATTTTGACAGTAAACGAAACCTTCCCTGATACGACTAAGTCGACAATTGATGCTTGGATAAAAACTTTTCAACCAGGCATAGAGTATATGAAAGCACATCATTAATTATACAAATGGTATTAGTTTATTGATACTGGGTAAAACAAACAATTGTTACATTTGTTAAAAAAATAAATAGAGTAATTGATCTAAACTGACTTTTATGGCGTAATAGGTTTATATTAACTGGTCAGATGAGTAAAGTATGAGCCTTAGAACTAAATTAAGAAAAGTTTTACCTACAATCTCAATAACAGAGCAAGAGGCATTAGATGCTGGCGATGTTTGGTTAGAGGGAGGAATTTACCAGGGTAAACCCAATTTTTCTGAACTTAGAGATGTGACTCAAGGAAAGCTATCAAAAGAAGAGCAAGCGTTTTTAGATGGGCCAGTTCAAACATTATTAGATATGATTGATGATTACGAAATTCAAAATAGTAAACATTTACCAGATAATATTCTTGACTACTTAAAAAAGGAAAGATTTTTCTCTTTAATTATTCCAGTTTCGTTTGGTGGCAGAGAGTTTAGTCCTTATGCAAATTCAACTATTGTTGGTACGATTGCAGCAAAAAGTTCAGCCGTTGCTGTGACTGTTATGGTACCAAATTCTCTTGGGCCAGGTGAACTGTTAATGCACTACGGTACTGACGAGCAGCGTAATTATTGGTTACCTCGACTTGCTAATGGCACTGATATTCCTTGTTTCGCATTAACCGGGCCGGAAGCAGGCTCTGACGCTGGTGGAATTCCTGATACTGGCATTGTTACTATGGGAGAATATCAAGGTGAACAGGTATTAGGATTAGAAGTAAGCTGGGATAAACGTTATATCACATTAGCGCCTATTGCGACTGTATTAGGGTTGGCGATTAAAGTTGAAGATCCTAAAGGGTTATTGGGAAAAAGTGAAAAATTAGGGATCACCTGTGCGCTTATTCCAAAATCACATCCCGGTGTAATGCTTGGTAATCGCCATAATCCAATGGGAATTAATTTCTATAATGGCACAACAAGAGGAAATAACGTTTTTATTCCTATGGAATTTATCATTGGTGGTAAACCAAATATAGGGAAAGGCTGGCAAATGCTGGTTAGTTGCTTAGGTGCTGGTCGTGGGATCTCTTTACCTGCGCTTGGCTGCGCAACAGCACATTCAGCTTTAAAATCAGCATCAGAATATGCTGCAATAAGAGAGCAGTTTGGTTTAGCCATAGGGCAATTTGAAGGTATACAAGAAAAACTTGCTGATATTGGCGGAAAAACGTATTTATTAGAAGCGATGCGTGTGCTGACAACAGAAGGTCTGGGAATGGATCTTAAACCTTCTGTTGTTACGGCAATTGCTAAATACCATATGACAGAGTTAGGGCGAGATGTTTTAAATTCTGCAATGGATATTCAAGCTGGAAAGGCTATCCAGTGTGGTCCACAAAATACTCTGGCGAGTGGATATCGTGGACAGCCTATTGCAATTACCGTTGAGGGTGCAAATATTCTTACACGTAATCTAATGATCTTTGGTCAGGGGGTAATGCGCTGTCATCCTTATTTACAATCTATGGTGGAATCAATCCATAGCGACGAAAAAGGTGCGGATAAGAAATTTAACAAAATACTGAGGAAAACGGTCGGTTACAGCGTTAATAATAGCTTACATGCATTTAAATTAGGCCTTTTACCATTTACTGCAAATGCCAGCTCTCAGTATAAAGAAGTGATGCAATATGAAAAGTCAGTTAACCAGTTAGCTGCTAAGCTTGCGGTTTTTGCAGATTTTTCATTATTAGTACTAGGAGGGAAACTAAAACAAGCAGAAATATTATCCGCAAGATTAGGTGATGTAATGAGTTACCTTTATGCGGCGATGGCGTCTATTAAATATTACGAACAGAAAGTTTCTGATGATCATAAGTCAGATGCAGTGGCTTATTTTGATTACGCAACACGCTGGTGTTTACAGCAGGCAGAGCATGCTCTGCTCACGTTTTTAGATAATTTCCCGGTAAAATCAGCCAAATATTTAATGCGTGTACTAACCGTTTCTTATTCTCAAAAAATGCCTAAAATATCTGATGATTTAATCCGTGAACTTGCAAAGCAAACACAATTAGATAACCCGCTAAAGCAGCAATTAACTCAGTTAGTAAAAGTGTCTGCAGGTGATGGCAATGATATTAATGAGCAAGCCTATAAAGCGAAAATGGCATGTTTAGATTTATTAAAATTGATAAAAAAATCGGTCAAGGCCAAAAATATTAAGTCCGGTGTCAATTTCGCCGCAACGCTAGATAATGCAATTGCAGCGAATATTATTAACGCCGAACAATATAAACAGTTAGTTGATTACAATTTTAAGCGAATGCGTGCAATACGCGTTGATGAGTTTGATTTTGATTTGAATTTATTAGATAAAAAAGCGGATCTTAAAATCGCTTAAAGTAGGGGCTTGTCACATTCCTTACTATTTTAACGTATAAAAATTTAGCGTGAAGCCCTGTTAACCAGTATTTTGGTTTTCAGGGCTTTTTTGTTTCAGAAAATTAATGCTATTTATTGTTTATATTAACTGATTGATAAACTAGAATTAATAGTGAGTAAATAAGTGAGAACCAAAGTTTAAAGGAGAAATTAATTTAAGTGGATAAAGCTAATTTAAGCCAAGAAGAAAATTTACTATTCACAGTCAGTAATCTATTACTGCCGTCAGATCAACAAAGGTTAGATTTATACTTTTCAATTCCTGTAGAAATGGGAATAGATCCGTATACATTAACGGAAGACAGCTACTTCCGTAGTAGCATTAAAACTAAAAGCTCTTATTATTCTGATCAATTACATTTACCTTTGGTACGAAGCCGATTTATCAGTAAGCAAAAGGGTGAACAAAAAGAATACCGAGTAAATTTAAATCTTTTTTCTTATCAAATTAGAATTGCCTTAGATACTGATATAAAACAAACATTAAAAGTAAAAGATAAGGATGAATTTTTTAGTTTGGCGATTGAATTGGCTGAGCAAACTAAGGCGTTATTGAAAAAACTGAGGCGTTATACGCCACCGGATAAAAAGCTGAGTCCGTTTTTTGAAAATGCAGATAATTATTTAAGCTGGCATGTGGAACAATCTTTTTTGCAATTATTGTCTAAAGGGCAGAAAAGTAGTGAGCATGCTGAACAACGAGAAGTGTTGTTTGAACTTTGTCGCAGTGAAAGTGAATATAGAACAAAAAAGCAATATAACTCAAAAACTACCGTGGATGATCCCAACCGTATATCAAACAAAATGAGATTATTACAAAGATTAATTGAATATGGTGTAGTATTTCAAAAAGAAAATCGACAACTGAACTTAAACTATAAAAGATTGGTTAAAGGGCTGGTAACCGCTGTGATCATGGCATTTGTGATGACAATTATTTTGCGAGCACGGTCTTCATTTACTGAAATAACCTTAATGCTGGTTGCTTTTCTTGGCATTATTTATGGTTTACGTGAAATCTTTAAAGATGACATCACCTCTTTAATTTGGAATTACTTACAAAGCGGGAGACCTAAGTGGCAGAATTTATTTACGAATAGTGCGAGAAACACCAAAATAGCGATACAAACAATATGGTTAGAGTATATTGCGATAAAAGATCTTCCAGAGGAGGTTGATGCACTGTTCCAGAGCCGTCGACACCAGAATAAACAAGCAGCTCAATTATTACACTTTCGAAGTGATACTAAAGTAACAGCCAAAAAATTTATGCCGGGTTACAACGAAATACAGGAACAGATATTTTTTAACTTGGCACCTTTTGTCAGGTTTCTAAAAAAAGGGGATGGCAAACTTTATTCACTTGATGGTGGTAAGATCAGTAAACAGGCTGTTGAAAGACGTTACCAGATAAACTTGGTGATAATGAAATCTAAACATAATGAAAGACAATATCAAAGGTATAAAATTACTTTAAACCGCTCTGGTATTATTAATATTGAAGCTATTGAATAGTGAATTAAGTATTTAATCAAGGATAAAAATGAAATTCCTGTTATGATCGGCAAAAATTTTGGACCTATACTTAATGAAATATCTTTTAATACTGTTGCTGTTTTGTACAAGCAATTTATTTGCGGCAGAAAAAATTGATTTAGAAGCGACGATGAAAAAAACGGCCTTCACTTATAAAAAAGCGATGCAGGCAACTGATATTAATACCCTGACATTGCATGTTATCGAACTCAAAAAATTGATTGAATTATGTAAAAAAGCAAAGTTTTCACCAGATAAAAAGGCAATTTCAATTGAAGGTTTTAATAAAGTGTTAAAGCATATTAAAGCCGTAAATAAATTAATAAGTGCAAATCAATTTGATAAAGCGAAATTAGAACTGAAGCAAATTGATTTACTACGTAAGCAATATCATAAACACCATAAACCCAGTTTTTGGCAATTAATATTTGGCTAAGTGATAATTAAATAACCAAAGCGCTGGAATATCAGTCAAACAAACATAAAAACTGAATTATCACTGGCATAATTGCTAAACACTGATATAACAATTAATATGAGTTCGTTTTAGAGTATCAATTATGGAACATAGTAAAAGTGAATTAAGTAGTGAATGTCTAACCGCAATTAAATCCTCTGATGTCTCAACTGATATTTTTGACAGGCTAGATGAACAACAAATTTCTAGCAGTACCATAATCTCTTTACTGGCGCACTACCAATCAATTAGTGATCTGGATGATGATGACGAAACTGTGGATAATTGGTTGGATAATCTGACAGAAAGGGAACATCAAATACTAAAAGCATTTGAGATTGCGCGTGGTAGATTTGAACACAGTCATTGAGCTCTATACAGATAAATCGTATTGTTTTATTGTATTATCAATCAATTTAGTTCTGTAACTTTGCGGCCGCTCATGTGGCGCGAATTGACTCAGAGAACGATTTAGATATTTTAATGCATTTCGCACTGTTTTACGTTCAGCATCACTTAAATTTTCTTTACTGTGGCATTGCGTTATATCTAATATAATATCCATCGAAACTTCTATTTCAACGATCTCTTCAATTGTACCATTCTGTGTTGTTAAACCAAACTTGCCATTAAGGAAATGTTGCCACTGCCCTTGTATATGCTCATGAATATCATCTGAAAAAATCTCTGACTTGGAACACAAACCGGCATTTTGTAAATAACTAAGATGTGTGCAATAGGAAGTGAAAAATATTTCATAAGCTTGTATTGTAGATAGCTTATTATTTGACGAAACTATTTTTGCCCATTTTAAATAACCTCGAGGGTAATAATCCCAATATTCCTGGCATTGATGTAAACCATAATATGAACTACATTCGATATTATTTGCTAATCGATAGGAAGGTTTAGGAAATAACCCTGATTGTTGCATTTCTATTAAGCAGTCTTCGTTTATATGACATGCCTCTAGCAGCTGTTTTTGCCCATAATAATGGGTAGTAAGGTATTCAAATAAGCTCATAATTAACCACTGTTTAAATATACAGTTATATTGTGGTTTATTTTTTAATGTAATGCAAGATGTTAGATTGCTTTTAAATTTGTAGATATAGTAAACAAATTTAAATTTAATTAAACTTTTTATGATCACCAGAGTGCAAAATAATAGTCAAATATGATACAACTAAGCCAATTTTTTGAATAATGATATAAAACCATGCGCTCAATTGATGAAATAAAAAAAGCAAGCTTGATCACAGCCATAAAAACGCCTTATTTAGAAAATGGGGATATAGATATAAAAACCTATGATACGCTTGTTGAAGCTCAGATTGAGGCAGGGGTTGAAGGCATTGTGGTCGCAGGTACAACTGGTGAAGGGCAACTTATGAATTGGGATGAACATATTATGTTAATCGCCCATACAGTTGCGAATTTTTCATCAAGATTAATAATTGTTGGAAATACAGGGAGTAATAATACACGAGAAGCGATTAAAGCAACTGAATATGGTTTTTCTATCGGTATGGATGCGACCCTTCAAATAAATCCCTATTATGGCAGGACGTCAAACATAGGCGTCACCGAGCATTTGAAGCGGGTATTAAATATTGGACCTGCGTTTATTTATAATGTACCAGGCCGCACAGGGCAAGATCTAACACCTGAGATCATAGAGCCGATTTCACAACATCCTAACTTTATTGGTATGAAAGAATGCGCTGGCAATGAGCGAATTGATTATTATGAAAAAAAGGGAATTGCATGTTGGTCAGGTAATGATGATGAATGTCATGATGGTCGCCACACTCACCATTCTCATGGCGTGATCTCGGTAACATCGAACATAGTGCCTGGTCTGATGCGAGAGTTAATGGATAAAGAAAATAGCAATTTAAATAAAAAACTAAATCCATTAATGAACTGGTTGTTTTGTGAGCCTAATCCAATAGCAATTAATACATGTTTGATGATGACAGGTAAAATTAAACCTGTATTCAGAATGCCTTATTTGCCATTAGATAAAAACCAAAGGCAGGCAGGTTTGGAAATTTTATCATTATTTGATGAAACAACATTAGTCGGTATGTGTCCAAATCTAATGAAAGATGATGATTTTGTGATCTGTTAATTTAGCTTATACCCGCATGACAGTTTTTAATGATTATTATTGCGGGTTATAATTTATTTTATGTATTCATACTCTATTCAGTTAATTTGTTCTTTAATAAGAACTAGAATAACAGATATGAGAGAATGCAAACATGAAAAATATATTACATGCTTTTTTAATTATGCTCTTGAGCATAACGAGTTATCTCAGTGAAGCTGCCACAAATGATGAGCAAAAACTAACTGAAGCGGAGATAGCACAAGCATTAGCACCGATCGCGCTGTATCCTGATAGCGTATTAACACATATTTTAATTGCATCTACCTATCCGCTGGAAGTGATTGCAGCCCATAGGTGGGTGTCGAGTTTAGATGATGAACAGATTTCTGAACAGGCGCTAGAAAAACAAGACTGGGATCCCAGCATCAAAGCATTAACTGCTTTTCCAAAAATTCTTCAAAAATTGAATGATGAACTGAAATGGACACAAACATTGGGTGACGCATTTTTACAAGATGAAGCGATGGTTTTAACAACGATCCAAACATTAAGGAAGAAAGCAAAAGTTGCAGGTAACTTAGACAATATTGATAATCTAACAGTGACAACGGAAGAGGACAATATTATTATTCAACCTGTTACTAGAGAAATTGTCTATGTGCCTTATTATGACACCCGCACTGTCTATGGTAATTGGCATTGGACACATTATCCCCCTGTTTATTGGCATCATAATCATCAATTTGTACATCATACTGGCCATAGAAGCTCTTTTTATTGGTATCCGCGTGTTCATATTTCTTATAATTTCTATTTTAATGCATTTCACTGGCATAATCGTCATGTCGTTGTGATCGATCATCATAATAGTCACTATTACTCCAGGAGACATATAATTACGCATAAATCTGCACGTCGTTGGGGGCATGATCCAATTCATAGACGAGGTGTCGCTTATAAATCGGTTCATGTGACGCAAAAATATAATAGTAATAGGGATAGCAGGGGGTATGTAAACTCAACCAGAAAAGTTGCACCTCATGTTGAGCATAAACAAAAAATTAAATCTCATGTCATTTCGCCTGTGCCTGCAAAATATAATGTGGTGAATCAAAAACTCAAACAAACTAAACAGATAGATAAACATCAAAATTTAAATAAAAAGTATAGTGAACAAAATAAAGTTATCAAAAAACAACCTATTACGATTAAAAAAACAGAACATAAAAAACAGGTAGATAAACATTCAAATAAGAATATGACTAAGGTAACGACGACTAAAGACGTTACAAAAAAATCAACAACAATACATAAATCAGCATATAAGAGACAAAATAGTGCTTCGATTGACGCCCATAGGAATTCGAAAAACCATAGTAAAAAAACATATCATTCGCATAAAAATCATAGTGCTAAGGTAGTAAAGAGTAACCATAGAAGTAAAAATGATTATAAAAGAAATTAAACCATGGCCCCTGGCTCAAATGAGTTCAGGGGTGAACCATTCAATAAGCATAGATTTCGAGATTATTTTGAGACTTTAAGTTTATAATCCCGTATAATTCGCGGCCCAATTTAATGTCCGTAAATACTTACTGAGGAATAATAGATGAATTTCAAGTCTTTTAGCTTTGCACCTGAAATATTGCAAGCAATTGAAGTCTGTGGTTATCAGGAATTGTCTTTAATACAGCGTCTGGCGATCCCTCATGTGCGTAAAGGGCATGATGTTCTGGCTAATGCACAAACAGGAACTGGCAAAACAGCAGCTTTTGCTTTACCAATTTTACAAAAGTTAATAGACGAGCCAAAACCTAGAATAACTGCTAATGCCAGAGGACTCGTTTTAGTACCGACGCGTGAGCTAGCCGAACAAATAGCTAATAGCTTCAAACGCTATGGTCAGTTTATGGACTTAGAAGTTGCTGCGATTTTTGGTGGTGCAGATATAAATACACAGGCAAAAAAACTAAAATCAGGTGTTGATATTATAGTGTCAACGCCGGGTAGGTTAATTGATCATATTAATCAATGTAATGTCAGTTTATCTCATGTTGAATTTTTAGTACTGGATGAAGCTGATCGTATGTTAGATATGGGGTTTATCAAAGATATCAATAAACTAATGTCTACAACCAAAGATAATCATCAGACTTTACTATTTTCAGCGACCTACCCAAGTGCGATGAAAAAGTTCTCTGCATCTGTATTAAAAAACCCAAAAATAGTACAGGCCGCTAAAGATAACGCTACCGCAGATACGGTATCACATGTTGTTTATCCGGTTGAAGAAAGAAAAAAACAAGAATTACTTTCAGAATTGATAGGTACAAAAAACTGGCAACAGGTTTTAGTTTTTGTGAACTTTAAAGAAACGGCTGATAATTTAGTCAAAGAACTTGAACTTGATGGTATTTCTGCATCTGTTTGCCATGGTGATAAATCACAGGGCAATCGTCGGCGTGCTTTAAGAGAGTTTAAAGAAGGTAAGATCCGCGTTTTGATCGCAACAGAAGTTGCTGCACGGGGTTTAGATATTGAAGGTCTTGAGCGTGTTGTTAATATTGATTTACCTTGGTTAGCTGAAGACTATGTACATAGGATTGGCAGAACAGGTCGTGCTGGAAAAGCAGGACAGGCGATTTCATTTGTAAGTAGAGAAGAAGAGCAAACCTTAGATGAAATCGAACGTTTGATTGGCGCTCAGATCCGTAGGGTTTATGTTCCCGGTTATGAAGTTAGTAGCAGAGATTCTTTGGTTAAACGTATACATAATAAACCAAGCCATTTAAAACGTGGAGGGAGATTAAATAATCCTGACGATCAATCCTCTGCTGAAGCAAGAGTGGTTAACAGAAAGAAAATATCAGGTATGAGAAAAAAGTTAAAAGGCCAAAAACTAAAACTTAAAAAGTAATACTAATAATAGAAAACCAGCAAAAGCTGGTTTTCTATGATTTACTTTTTATATTAAAATTAAACCTGCGATCACATACAAAATACAAGAAACTAGCCCGCCAAATACCGCATAAGGCAATTGAGTTTCTACATGTTCTAATAAATTACAACCTGAAGCAATTGCTGATACGGCGGTTGTATCGGAAATTGGAGAGCAATGATCGCCAAATATTCCACCGCCTAGCACAGCCGCAATAATGAGTGAGGGTGGTAAACCTAAACTCTGGATCAATGGCACTGCAAGTGGTATCAAAATCGCAAATGTTCCCCATGAGGTTCCCGTGGTAAAAGCGATAATACTACCGGCGATAAACAGTGCAACTGGTATTAAAAAAACAGGTAGAAACTCTCCTACTATGCCTGCAATATATTGTCCGGTTCCGAGCTCTTTTAAACTGGTGCCTAAGGCGAGAGAAAATAAAACAATCGTAACAAGAGGTAATATTTCAGCCATACCACTAAAACCTATTTTGACAAGTTTGTCATGGGTGAATCGTTTACTCGTCAGCATCATAAAATAAGCAATACCACAGGCAGCCGCAGTGGACCATAATACAGATTTAGACCCGCTACCCGCAGCTAAATCACCATTACCTGTATAGAACATAAAACCAACCATGCCAAAAATCATTGTGGCTAATGGAATGAGCATGTAACGTGTCTTAGTGGGTTCAAATTCATGTTTGAAAGTTATGTTTTGCTCACTTTTAACTTCACTTTGTTTCATTGGCCCGTGAATATTCCCGGTAATGACAGTATACATGACGATTATTAATGTGATTATTGGGTAGAAGTTAAATACGATAGTGCCCCACAATACAGAAGCTGCTGATACTTCAAATTCATAACTGCTTAATAAAGCAAGGATATATGCTCCCCAGCCATTGAGTAATACGAGGATGCAGATAGGTGCAGCGGTACTATCTATGATATAAGCAAGGCGTGCCCGGCTCATACCAAATTTATCGAATAACCCACGAGAAAGGATACCTGCGGTTAATACGCTTAAATTAGATTCAACAAAAATCAACATTCCGGTCAGACTTGTCATCATGCCCACTTGCCTAGGGCTTTTTGCGGCGCCTTTATTTATCATCATTTCAACCATCGCGGTAACCCCCCCTGAGTGGCGGATAAACGCGAGCAGTGCACCAACAATTAAACTAAATATCAAAATTCGTGTATTACCGGGGCTGTTAAAAACGGCGGTTATTCTTTCAAGCGTATTGAGTCCACTCGATAAAATATTGATTTTATCTGAGGTGATAGCGAGTAAAAATTCGGATGTAAAAACTCCTATAAGTAAGGCTAAAATCACCTCTTTTTTCCATAATACGACGGAAATAGCTATGATGGGGGGTAAAATTGCAATCCAATCCATGTTGTTCACTTTATAATTATTTTGTTTAGTAGAATTATTATCAAGTTCGATAATTGTTAAATTTAATCTTTATGAAAAATCAATTAAAAATAAGTCGTTAGCACTAAGTTTAATATGTCATAATAAAAATATATACCTACATTATTTGCATTTTATATACCGGAGAATTTATATGCCTCACTTTCATTATCAAAATGGGAAAATGTATACGGAAAATGTGCCAATTTCAGATATAGCAAAAACGATTGCAACACCATTTTATTGTTACTCGACACAATCCATACAAGATAATTATAGGGCGTATTCTTCAGCATTTAGTGATACAGACGCTTTAATTTGTTACGCCGTTAAAGCTAACTCAAATCAAGCTATTTTACAAACACTTGCTTTAGAAGGTGCCGGAGCAGATGTGGTATCTGAGGGAGAGATCAGACGTGCACTTCGAGCGGGGATCCCAGCGAGTAAAATAGTTTATTCTGGTGTCGCTAAAACAACAGCTGAAATTCGATTTGCTTTGGAACTGGGTATATATCAATTTAATGTTGAATCTGTTGCTGAATTACATGAAATAAATAAAGAGGCTGTATCACTGGAAACCACAGCATATATAGCTTTTAGAGTTAATCCTGATGTTGACGCTAAAACCCATGAAAAGATTTCCACTGGCAAAGCTGAAAATAAATTTGGTATTCCATGGCAAAAAGCAAGAGAGGTATACCTTTTGGCTGCTTCATTACCAGGTATAAAAGTACAAGGAATTGATGTTCATATTGGTTCTCAACTTGTTGATTTGGCACCTTATGAAAATGCGCTGGATAGAATTTTAACTTTAAGAGCTGAATTAATTGAAGATGGTCATGAAATTAGCGTAGTGGATATAGGTGGAGGTTTAGGTATCAAATACGATGAAAATGATGATCCGCCTGCTGTAAATGATTATGCAACTATGGTAAAAGAAAAATTAGCTGAACTGGATTGTAAAATCATTCTAGAGCCAGGACGGTCGATTGTTGGCAATGCCGGAGTTTTAGTATCAGAAGTTATTTATGTCAAACATGGAGATAATAGGAAATTCTTAATAATAGATGCAGCCATGAACGATTTAGCAAGACCTAGCATGTATGACGCTTTTCACCAGATACTACCCGTAAATGAAAGTGACATGGGTACAAGATATGATATTGTTGGACCTATATGCGAAACTGGAGATACATTTGCAAAAGGCAGATTATTACCAGAGATGGCAAGTGGAGACTTAGTGGTTATAAAAAGTGCAGGAGCTTATGGAGCCGTTATGTCCTCAACCTATAATACACGTTTGTTAGTTCCTGAAGTTTTAGTGAAAGCTGATTTATTTTCAGTGGTCAGGAAGCGCCCTACATATGATGAACAAATAAATATGGATACTTGCCCCCAATGGTTAACATGAAAGTGTTCATATCCAGGGTAACATGTTGGCGATATGCCCAAATTAAAAAAGCGGCTATCTTTTTTTTAATTTGTTTTGGTATATTAACTGATCTGGCTGCGGATGAATTGACTCAAAGTGATATCTCAGTAAAACAACATCATACACAGCCTCACTTTTGGCAGAGTCAAAACTCAGATAGCTCTTTGTTATTAGATACATCAGAAATTAAAGAGTTTAATCATCAGTTATATTACAAAGACTCACCAGTAAGCAATCCATTAACTCTACCCAATACATTATCAAGAATTACGCTGGTAAAACTGGTGAACACAATTAGTAAAATACCTAAGTCTGATAGGTACTATTCGAATGGGACTAAGTTGACTCAGCATGATTATAACCAATTTATTGAGAATATAGATTATAAAAGATTGAACGAAGTAAATTCAATTTCATATGGGTTAATAGTTAAAAGGTCATCGCTGCGTACATTTCCAACTGACAAACGGGTTTTCACGTCAGAACTGGATCTTGAGTTAGATAGATTTCAGGAGTCGGCTGTTTTTCCTGGTGAGCCAGTTGCAATTCTGATGCAGAGTCAGGATAAAAAATGGTTGTTAGTAAGAAACTACCATTATATTGCCTGGGTAAAAACTGAGGATGTTGCAATAAGTACTTTTTCAGAAGTTAGCGACTTCATAAATAGTGAACAATTTTTGCTAGTGACCGGTGCAAAAGTGTTTAGTTATTTAGAAAATTCGGGTGGTGAAATATCAAAAGTACAGTTGGATATGGGCGTAAAATTACCGCTTATAGCAAAGAGTAATATACCTAAACTCTTGAATGGACAAAGTACTGATGACAAATACATAGTGAAATTTCCGTCAGTGTCTAGTACTGGAAAGTTAGCATTTACTTTAGTCGCTATAAGTAAAACAGCAGATGTTCATATTGGATATTTAAAGCTGACTAAGGCGAACCTCATTGCACAGGCGATGAAATTTTATGGTGAGCGTTATGGTTGGGGCCATGATTTTAATGCACGCGATTGTACTGGGTTTATTTCAGAAATATATAAATCATTTGGGATCTTAATGCCAAGGAATTCAGGACAACAAGGAAAAGGCGAATATGGCGTTAATTTTCGTTTTGATAATAAGACAAATAAAATACAAAAAGACAAGGATATAAATGATTTAAAAGTGGGAGATCTGATCTACATTACGGGTCATGTGATGATGTATTTAGGTGAAGATCAAGGGATCAAATATGTGATCCATGATGTTAAGGATGTTGGCTATTTTGATAAACAAAATATTTTTAATAAAATGCATATTAACGCAGTAACGATATCTCCTTTAAATTCACTTTACCTGACTGAGAAGCTAAGCTATGTTAATGATATATATAATATTAAACGTATTAAATTAAAGGAGTAAAACAGTTGAAACTAATTTTAATAATGAGCTTAGTGTTTTTTTTTACAGCTTTATCAAATGCAGCTCCTAGTTTAACTGATAATAAACATTCACAATTAGTTATCGTCATCACACATGATTGGAATTCGAACTCAGGTATTTTATATACGTTTAACAAGGATGATAAAACCTGGATCGAAAACAATATGAGCTTCCCGGTCACGATAGGTAAAAAAGGATTGGCATGGGGGATAGGCTTACATCCAAAACAAACAGGGACTGAAAAAATAGAAGGAGATGGCAAAGCACCCGCTGGGATATTTGAATTGGGCTCTGCCTTTGGTTATTTATCAGCACTAAATACGAAACTCGGTTATCGGCCAATGACACAAAATGACTACTGTATAGATATCACAGATTCACAATATTATAACCAATTGGTCGATAAACAAGTGGTTGGCTCAGAGGCTGTTGCAGGTTCAACTGAAGCAATGCGCAGGGATATTTATTATAAAGACGATTTGTATAAAAAAGGACTTTTTATCAAACACAATACAAAAAACGATAAAGGGAAAGGAAGTTGTATTTTTATGCATATGTGGAGAGATCAACATTCTCCAACTGCGGGCTGTACTGCAATGTCTGAAGATAATATTGATAAACTTTTATCCTGGCTTGATATTAAGGCAAATCCTTTATATCTGGTTTTACCGAAAGAAGAGTACGACTTAAAAAAACTAGCTTGGGGTATACCTGAGTTATTTAAGTAATAAGTAGAATTTAATGACTAATAAATCTCTGTTTGCTTTGATATTAACGCTATTTATGACAACTTTAACGAGTTGTAATTTGTTACCTTTAGAAATTAAAAATTCTCAGTTTCAAAGTAACAGAATTAAATTTATTGTATTGCATTATACTGCTGCTGATTTCGAGTATTCATTGTCGCATTTATCTGAAACAGGAAATGTCAGTTCACATTACTTAATACCGCAGCAGGATGACCCAAGTTATAACAATGCACGTTTAAAAGTTATTAATTTAGTTAAGGAAAACAATAGCGCCTGGCATGCGGGTAAGAGTTATTGGCAAGGTAAAAATAATATTAATGACCAATCAATTGGGATCGAGTTAGTTAATATTCCTGAATGTCACCCTGAAAATTTAACCAAGACTTCAATATCACTATTAGCGAAAGATTGTCATTTTCCAGATTACAACCCTAAACAAATTGAACTGTTAATTACATTGATAAAAAGTATTTTGGATAAATACCCCTCAATTGGCCCCACACAAATAATAGGCCATTCGGATATTGCAACAAACAGAAAGCTTGATCCCGGGCCTAGATTTCCTTGGCATACCCTTTACAAAGCAGGGATCGGCGCCTGGTATGAAACAGAAACCGTTCAATACTATCGCAATTTATTTAGTATTAATCGACCAGACATAGGCTTAGTGCAAAGCGCTTTAAGTAGTTACGGCTATCGTTTACCTGAAACTAGTGAATTAGATCCAATAACCATCAAAACATTATCGGCATTTCAGATGCATTTTTTGCCATGGCAAGTAAGTGGTAAAGCAGATAATGCTACGGTAGCAAGAATTTTTGCTTTGTTAGATAAATACGAGCCAAAAAAGTTAACAAAATTGATGACGCAATATGAGAAAGGACATAGCTTTGGTTTTTCAGAAAAAAAATCTAATAAATTTAACCAGCTGACACAGGTATTTCCTACAAATAATAGAAGTAGTCGTCTTTTAGTGAATGATAAAGCACAATTTAAGAGCTACAAAGGGAAAAGTGATATTATTATAGAGCCAAATAATACCGTTAGAGCAGATATATACATTAATGGGGACAAGATAAAGATACAACAACCTTTTGCGCCTTTTCATAGCTATCGTTATTCGTTAAAAAAAAGAACGCAGGATGGGATCAACACTTTAAAAGTGACCAATATAGAGCCACAAGACGCATCTTTAAATGTAGGGATCACCTTTCCTGTGTTATCTGATAATACAACACAGCAGAAGACAGATTTTAAGTTAGTTGATAAATTAATTAACAGTGAAGTAAAGTCTGGTTTTCCTGGTGCCGTATTAATGGTGATCAAAGATGGGGAGATAATAAAACATTCAGCATATGGTTATTCAAGAAAATTCGACGATGCAGGACAAGCACTTCAAACACCGGTAAAAATGAAAACATCAACGCTATTTGATCTTGCGTCAAATACGAAAATGTATGCGACTAATATGGCAATAATGAAACTTGTCAGTGAAGGAAAAATTGACATTAACAAGTCTATATCAAGTTATATACCTGAATATCGAGGGCAGGGCAGAGAAACCAGAAAAGTGAAAGACTTATTAGCCCATAAAGCAGGTTACAGTGCTGTGGTTGATTTTCATCGAAGTGATAACACTTTGGGGGAAGCGTTTTTATCCCATGATATGAAAAAAACGAAAGAATTATTAATAACGAAAGTACCTTTTAACTATAAAAATGGGCAAAAACATATCTATAGTGATGTGGATCATATGCTGTTAGGTGTGTTAATAGAAAAGGTAACGGGATCACCATTAGATATATATGTCGAACATAATATATATTCTGCGCTTGCATTAAAGAATACCCTCTTTAATCCGTTACTAAAAGGACATTTAAAATCAGATATTGCCGCAACTGAAATACAAGGGAACTCTAAGGGCAATCATGTTTTTTTTACCGGAATGAGAAAACACGTTATTCAAGGCGAAGTTCATGACGAAAAAGCATTTCATTCATTATCGGGGATCGCCGGGCATGCGGGATTATTTTCTTCGGCAAAAGATTTGGCCGTTCTTTCACAATTATTGCTAAATGGTGGTGGATATGGAAATAAGCAAATGTTTGATCAGCACACATTAAAAACGTTTCTGCAAAGTGAGCCGTTAGATGCTAGTTATGGACTTGGCTGGCGGTTGAATGACGGACTGAATAAATGGCACTTTGGTCCTTACGCAAGTCTGCAAGCATATGGCCATACAGGCTGGACAGGAACAGTCACTGTGATTGATCCCAAATATGAACTTGCCATAATATTGTTAACGAATGTAAGGCATAGCAAAGTCGTTAAACAAGGGCGTAACTATGTATTTAGCGGTAAACAATATGAAACAGGGCGTTATGGCAGCGTAATTTCCCTGATCTATGAAGCGATATTTGCTAAATAAATAAGTTAATTTGATGAATTTTTAAGAAAATATTGTTAAAAATAAATTTAGGCACGATACTAATAAAAGTGAATTATATTTACAGGGACTAATGTTGATGAGTGACGAGAAAACCATTCAAATTTGGGATAAAGAAGATGCGCTACAAAGAGTAATGCAGAAAAATGAATTATTAAAAATGTTAATTAATATATTCCTTGATGAGATGCCTGAAAGATTAATTGAATTAAAAGCAGCGGTTAATGCTAAAGATGCTGAACAAATAAGACAAATTTCACATACTATCAAGGGGGTTGCTGGTAACTTAAGCGCACTTCTATTACAAAAAAATTCATCTGATCTAGAGAGTTTGGCCAAATCTGAAAAAATAGATGCAATTGAGCAAGTATTTTTAGATTTAGAACAGTCATATAATGATACAACCACAGAGTTTAAATCATTTATAAATCAATAAAAATGGATACCTATGGCAAATAAACCTGTTATCTTGATCATTGATGATTCTAAAACCAATGTCGAAATTTTAGCCTCTTGTATAGAAGAGCAGTACGAAGTTCGAAAGGGGGATTCTGGTGATCAGTGTTTAACCCTAATAGAGCAAAGCCCCAGGCCAGATCTATTATTATTGGATATTGAAATGCCAGGTTTAGATGGCTATCAGGTATGCAAACAGTTAAAGGAAAATCCTAAAACCGCCAATATCCCAATCATTTTTGTAACCGGCAGGCAAAGCCTTGAAGATGAAGCTTTAGGTCTTAAAATGGGTGCTGTAGATTATATAACAAAACCAATTCACCCAGCTATTGTAATAGCAAGAGTTAATACGCAGATCAAACTTAAGTTACAGCATGATAAATTAGAAAAAATGGCACTGTTTGATCAGCTCACTAATCTTTATAATCGGTATTACTTATTTGAAGTTGCCGCACAAAAACTGGCTAAAGCGTTAAGGCATAAGTTTGCATTTTGTGTCATGATGCTAGATATTGATCATTTTAAAAGTATTAATGATCAACATGGTCATCATGTGGGGGATGACGTACTTAAGCAGGTTGCAACCTTAATAAAAAACAGTAATCGAGAAGAAGATGTTGCAGCGCGATTTGGCGGTGAAGAATTTGTCATAATATTAGATCATTGCACCTTGTTAAACGCTAAAATCAAAGCAGAGACGTTAAGAAAGCAAATTGAAGAGCTCAAGCCTTGCAATATTAATGTGACAATGAGTTTTGGTATATCAAAATTAGATTATTCTGATACTGAGTTTGAACAAATTTTGAAGAGGGCTGATGACGCTTTATATCAAGCAAAAGCAGGCGGTCGAAATCAAGTGGTGATAGCTAAAAAATAATTTTATATTAACCGTGAATTGTTTTTATTATTCGTCAATTTAATGTTAAATAAAAAACGCCAGCTATAAGCTGACGTTTGGGCTTGGATAAAGCCTAAAATCAATCTCTTACATTTGTGCTTTCAAATATTTTATCTGCTGAAGCAGCAACAAATCCTGTGTATATGTCTCCACAAGGTTTATTGTAACGTAAAGCAAATTCATAAAAACAGCTTGGTATTTCTTTTGTACCATCACTAAATTCAACGGGGTGATGATCTGCTAACGTTGATGATTGCTCTAATAAAACATCCGCAGAGCCTTTAATTTCGCCACCTGATGTATTCAATGCGAAGTTTGCATTTTTTAATGCAAGGTTAACTTCTTCCACGGTGTTAAAATTGTCTAATGAATTAACGCAAACGGTAAAATGATTAGCATTAAATCCCCAGGCTGCTGTCCACGCCGCATATTCACTTTGTTCTAATAATAAACTGTAGGTTGCTGAATCAATCGACCAATGAGTACCTGAATAAAGAAAGTTATCTGCTGTTACTGCCTCGGGATCGACTTGATCTACAAGGTCTTTGATGATGGTTTGGATTTCTTTCGAAAATTTTTCGACCAATAACTCAGATATAAATACTTTAGGTTTTGTCGGATCTGTATGTTCATAATGCTTAGCGTACAGATGCTTGGAACCAAAATGATATTCACCACATTCTTTATATCCAACAGCAAGGAAATGTGCCGCCAATTTCTCTAAACCAATTTTTTCAATGTTGAATGTACGTAAAGCAATATGATCATTTCTTACATCTTGTTGTTGCGTAGAGCCTAAAAGTGCATGTACCTTTTGAGCTGAAGGCGTAACGGACAAATAGTTTTGCCATAAATTTTCGAAAAGATCGTCTACATTGTTGTGCATTTTTAATACCTATTATCTAAAACTTATGAGATTATCGTTTAATCTCAGTATTGGCGTACTTTCGCCTTCTGACATAATATTCCTTTATTATGATAGTGATACCAATTACAGAGTTAATCCTGGTGCTAAATTAGCTGGTAATTTTACGTTTTGAGACTCTACAGAAGCAACTGGGTAGGCGCAATAGTCAGCCGCATAAAAAGCACTTGCTCTATGATTACCACTGGCACCGATGCCACCAAATGGTGCTGCACTTGAAGCGCCCGTTATGGGTTTATTCCAATTAACAATTCCTGCACGAATATGTTTGAAAAATAGCTCATAGTCAGTTTGTGCATCTGCTAAAATACCTGCTGATAATCCAAATGATGTATTATTTGCTTCTGTTATTGCTGCATTAAAGTCATCATAACGATAGACTTTTAATAATGGTCCAAAATGTTCTTCATCAGGCAATGCTGAAGCTTTGGTTACATCTATGATCCCAGGAGAAACAAAACCTGTTCCTACTTGTAAATGTTTTAATTCGACCAATGAAATTCCGCCTAGTTTTTGAATTTCTGATTGCGCTGTAACCATACCTAATGCCGCTTTTTCAGAGATCATCGCGCCCATGAAAGGTTGCTCTGGTGAAAATGCATCACCTACAACTATGTTTTTTGTGGCGTCAATTAGTTTGTTTAGAATAGCCTGACCATTTTCAGTATTGGGAATGAATATGCGTCTTGCGCAAGTACAACGTTGTCCCGATGTAATAAATGCAGACTGTAAGATATCATGTACTGCGGCATTAATATCTTCGACATCTTTTACAATTAAGGGGTTATTTCCGCCCATTTCAAGTGCCAATATTTTACCCGGCTGACCGGCAAACTGTTGGTGTAATAAATGCCCTGTATTAGAACTACCGGTAAAAAATAATCCATCAATACCTTTGTGTGAAGCAAGTGCTTTACCTGTTTCTATTTCACCTTGCACTAGGTTGATCACACCTTTAGGTAACCCTGCTTTTTGCCAAAGTTGTAAGGTAAATTCAGCAACCATAGGCGTTAATTCAGAAGGTTTGAATATCACAGTATTACCTGCGAGTATTGCAGGTATAATGTGACCATTAGGTAAATGTCCTGGGAAATTATAAGGACCAAAAACGGCAACAACACCATGTGGTTTATGTCTTATAAAGGCTTTAGCACCAGGCATTGGGTTTTCTGTGGTTCCGGTACGTTCGTGATAAGCTTTTATTGAAATTGACACTTTACCGACCATTGCACCTACTTCCGTACGTGTTTCCCAAATAGGTTTACCAGTTTCTTTTGCTATGACTGTAGCCATTTCTTCGTTGTGTGATTTTAATTGCTCACCAAATGATTCTATAATAGTTATGCGTTCTTCTAAAGAAAAGTCGCTCCAATTGCAAAGTGCTTCGCGAGAAGAATTAACTGCTGTATCTACCTGGTGTGATGTTGCACCAGCACCTTGCCATAAAATTTCGCCATTTGATGGATTTATTGATGAAAAAATAGGGCCTTGACCGGTTGACCACTGGCCATTAATAAATTGTACGTTTTGACTCATTTGTAATCCTACTTGTTAAAGCGCAATAAATCGCGCATTATCGCCATCAGTTAGTTTAAGTGCTTGTGCAACTTCAGGTGATATACATAATTCATTATTTTCTTTACTGTAACTTGCATTTACAGTAAATGTTGCTCTGAAATCTGCTATTTCTGTATTACAGATTGCGAGTGTCACCTGAGTTTCTACAGGTGTGATTTTAATAGGGCAGTTAATACTGTCTCTGACACTTTTAATATTGGTTAACTCAGCTTCAATTGAAGGACCAGCATCGAATAAATCAACATAACCGTGGTAACTAAATCCTTCTTTTTCTAATAGTCTTAATGCAGGTTTTGTTTTTTCATGTACTTGACCAATAACGGCCTGAGCTTGTTTACTTAATAAGTTTGCATAGATAGGGTATTTGGGCATCAATTCTGAAATGAATACTTTGTTGCCCATGCCGATTAAATGATCAGCTGTTGGAAAGTCGATACTAAAAAAGTGTTCTTGCAACCATTCCCAAAACGGTGAATGACCATTTGCATCAGACACGCCCCTCATTTCGGCTATAATTTTCTTTGCAAAGCGCTCTGGGTGTTCGGCCATAAATAAAAATCTGACTCTTGATAACATTCTGCCGGCCAGACCTTTACGATAAGCTTCTCTTAAAAATAAAGTACAAATTTCAGATGTACCTGTGTAATCATTACACATAGACAATATTTCTACTGTGTTATAAACACCTAATTCAGTAGAGTGATGAACTGTTTGACCTAAGTGATAATGATATAACGGAACTTTTAAACCTACAGCAGCTTCTATCGCGGTTGTTCCCAGAATTGCTTGAGTCTTAGTGTCTTCTAAAACAAAAAGGTAACCTTCATTTTTAGGTTGGGTGATCTCTTGATTTACGCTGTTTTCTGAGCGTGTGATTTTATCTTTTAGTAATTCATCATTTATAGGTAAAGATGTAAATCCATGTCCTGATTCAATGGCGATCTGTTTTAAGTCGTCGAAATCATTGGCTTGTATAGGGCGAATAACTTGCATATTTTGATACTCAAATAGAAATATGGGCGATAGACTCTATCGCCCAATAAATTAGCCATTTACAACTTGTGCGACTGCTTTTTCAAATCGTGCCAAACCTTCAGCAATATCTTCTAATGGGATCACTAAAGAGGGTGTAACGCGAATAACATTCAGACCTGCAACTAAGTTCATTAATCCATGCTCAGCAGATGCAACTAAAAAATCACGGGCTCTGTTTTCATAATCAGCATTTAAAACAGCACCTAGTAAAAGTCCTTTACCACGGATTTCACTAAAAACATGATATTTGTCATTAATCGCGTTGAAACCATCACGTAAGACTTGCTCGCGTAGTTTTACACCCTCTAAGACTTCTTTGGTATTAACAGTATCAAAAGCTGCTTCAGCAACAGCACAAGCGAGTGCATTTCCACCGTAAGTAGAACCATGCGTGCCAATTTTTAAATGCGCTGCTATTTCGGTTGTTGTGATCATGGCAGCTATTGGAAAGCCGCCACCGAGTGCTTTAGCCGTCGTTAATATATCCGGCGTCACTTCTAAACCTTGGTACGCGTATAAATCACCTGTACGGCCAACACCTGTTTGTACTTCATCGAATATTAAAAGGGCATTGTGTTTATCACATAAAGCGCGTACGCCTTTAATAAAATCTGATGTTGGAGAAATGATCCCGCCTTCACCTTGTAATGGTTCTAACATGACGGCACAGGTATTATCTGAGATCAAAGCTTCAAATGCCGCTAGATCATTATAGTCTACGTGATCTATGTCACCAGGTTTTGGACCAAACCCGTCTGAATAGGCAGCCTGCCCACCAACACTTACGGTAAAAAATGTCCTACCATGGAATGCTTTATTAAAAGCTATTATCTGACTTTTCTGTGGACCATATTTATCTAAAGCAACACGACGTGCTAATTTTAAAGCTGCTTCATTTGCTTCTGCACCAGAGTTTGCAAAATAAACTTTTTCAGCAAATGTAGCATCAACTATCTTCTTTGCTAAACGTAAAGCGGGTTCATTTGTCATTACATTAGATAAATGCCATATTTTTTCACCTTGGTCTTTTAAAGCTTTAACAAGATTGGGGTGACAATGACCTAAACAGTTAACAGCGATGCCACCGGCGAAATCAATAAACTCTTTTCCTGATTGATCCCATACACGTGAACCCTGACCTTTTACCGGTATTATGGCTGATGGTGCATAATTAGGTACCATCACATCATTGAATAAATCTCTGGTTACTTGCATTCTTTACCCTTACTTTGTTTTATATGTGAAGTGCTATGCGTCGATTTTTTATAAATCAAATTAAAGTCACTCACTTAATGTGGCAGTATTATCTTAAGCTTTTCTTTCAATTTGAAGTAGCATTGTGCTAAATTCGTTTAAATAACTTATCAAAATGACCAATAAAATATCAAAATGATAAATAAACAAGATGAAAAATTATTATCAATTTTAAGAGGTAATGCGCGAGCAAGTATCTCAGACCTAGCGCGTGTGCTAAATTTATCGCGGTCTACGGTTCAAAATCGGATCATTAAACTAGAAAAGTCGGGTGTGATCAAAGGATATGTTGTTGAATATGGTAACGAATATGCAAATAAACTAGTTTCAGCGCATGTGTCTATTAAAGTTAAGCAGAAATTAAATACCAAAACGAATGTAGAGCTTAGACAAATTAGTGAAATTTCTGAGTTATACGCGATAAGTGGTGAAGCAGATTTAATTGCGATCATTCAGGCCAGCTCACTAGAGCAGTTAAGTCATATCTTGGACGATATAGGAAATTTAGATGGCGTTGAAAGGACAAATTCTTCAGTTCTACTGGAAACTAAATTTAAGCGTTAGTATCTGAGTAAATATAGCGGTACAATACGGGTTTAATTAAATTAATTGTCGTAATTGTCAGGAATGTACATGTCTAATACCAAAAGGCTAAATAAATTTATCAGTGAAACCGGATTTTGTTCGCGAAGAGAAGCAGATAAACTTATTGAAAATGGTCAGGTTCGTATCAACGGGTTTATTGCTGAGGTAGGTACACAGGTATGTGAAGATGACAAAATTGAAATTAATGGTAAGCCATTAAAAAATAAACCTAAAGCGGTATTTATTGTATACAATAAACCGGTAGGCATTACATGTACTACGGAAAAAAAGATCCAAAGCAATATTATTCGCGCAATCAATTATCCTGAACGTATTTTTCCAATAGGACGCTTAGACAGACCATCAGAGGGATTGATTTTTCTGACTAATGAAGGAGATATAGTTAATAAAATATTGCGGGCTGGTAACAATCATGAAAAGGAATATATAGTAAGAGTTGATAAACCACTTAACGGCCAGTTTATCAATAAAATGGCCAATGGCGTGCCAATCCTTGGGACTGTGACGCAAAAATGTAAAGTGTCTAAAATTAGTTCAAATAGCTTTAATATAGTATTGACTCAAGGGCTTAATCGCCAAATAAGGCGTATGTGTGAATATTTGGGTTATGAAGTGTTAACTTTGCAGCGTATAAGAATAATGAATGTTGATCTTAAAGGGTTAAAACCGGGTCAGTGGCGACATTTAACTGCGCAGGAAATGAATGAAATTAACAAGTCAGTCGCCAATTCAGGAAAGACCCAAGAACACTCTGTAGATCTAAACAAAACAAGCAAAAATAAAAAGTTTGATAAAGTTAATAGGCATGAGAATAAAAAACACAAAACAGCTTCTAAATCAAAAGCGTTTAGTGGGAATAAAACAAAAATTAAAGGCAAGATCAGTTTAAAAAATGCACTTAAATAAGGAACTATTTTGTGACCAAACAATTACTGGTTGTATGTACGCTGTTTTTATTCGTAGCCGGATGCAGTAAAGTTACACTTACTAAACTAGATGCACAGAGTAATATTCTTGCTTTTGGAGATAGTTTAACTATTGGCAAAGGCGTTACTATTGAACATAGTTATCCAAGCATTTTATCAGAGTTAATAGGATTTGATGTGATAAATGCAGGAGTATCTGGTGAAACAACAGCACAGGGGGTAGACAGATTTAAAACATTAATTGATAAACATCAACCGCAGTTAACAATTTTGCTAGAAGGCGGAAATGATTTTTTAAGAAATGTACCTAAACATGAAACTAAACACAATCTTTCTAAGATGATACGTTATGCAAAATCTAAGCATAGTGAAATTATTTTAATATCAGTTCCGCAAAAAAGTTTATTCTTATCGACTTCGCCAATTTATGCTGAACTGGCTAAAGAGCATGATGTGGTTTTAATCAGCGGATTGATCTCTAAACTATTAAAAGATAATAAGTTAAAATCAGATTCTATTCATTTTAACAAACTTGGCTATCAAAAATTAGCTGAATCTATTTATGAGAAACTCAGTGATCTAAATGCAATTTAATAATCAACTCGCCATAGAAATTAAAATTTAATTAATGTGCATTAATACAAAATTCTCAATTTGAAAACAATGAACCAATATAAAAAAATGTGAATACTTAATTAAACTTTCTTCCAATTTTAAAGATCTTAACTATAGTTAAAGTTCAAAATTTGGGAGTTTTAATTATGAAAATCATATACTACCTGATATTGGCAGTGATTTTTAATGGCAGTTTTGTTGTGCACGCAAATTCAGATATTAAAATAAATGGCTTTGGTTCAATAGTGGCGTCCAGTGTATTTGACGGAGATGGTTATTTAGCTGAATACCCTAATTTAGCAATTTATGAAGATAGTGATCTCGATTTTGGTCAGGAAACACGGTTAGGATTACAGATCCGAGGTACAATAAACGACAAAATGTCAGCGACAACGCAGATCATTATGCGTTCTGCGAATGAATATGAACCAGAAGTAGGCTGGATGTTTTTAAGTTATGAACTCGCAGCAGATTCATCTGTTCAGTTAGGGCGTATGAGAGTTCCCGTATATCATTTTTCAGAGTATATGGATGTGGGTTATGCTTACCCTTGGATCAGAGTACCATCAGATACCTATTCATTAGATTTAACTAACTACAATGGGTTTCGTTTTATGAAACAATTTGAAGTTAATGATTATTCACTGAATTTAATTGGAATATATGGCCAGGAGGACATTGAAGACTCTGAATTAATGAGTTATTTATTCCCTGATCGTATAGATAGGAATTTTGAAGATATATTTGGTTTAGTCTTGGAGTTTGATGCTGACTTTATCGTGCTTCGAAGTTCATATGTGCAGTCCGACATGGTTGAAACTCGACACTTGCCAGCGTGGCTTGCGCCAATTTTGGGGTTAGACAATACCTTTGCAAGTAATTCTGGCATGGTGGATACTAATGGTGATGCGTTAGTTGCGTCGAATACTGACTATGATGTGTCTTTTTTCGATGTATCAGTAAAAGCCAGGGTGAATAATTTTAATTTCTTCGCAGAATATAATAAGTATGACCCTTTTTACAAATCTTATTTTGCCAGTATTAGTTATAATTGGGAGCAGGTAGAAGGTTATATTTTATGGTCTAAATTTGATTTAGATCAGGCATGGGAATCACATGATACTAGCTCTATAGGCCTTAGGTATGATTTTATGCCTAATGTTGCATTAAAGTTTGATGTTAGCTTTTTTGATGATACCGGATATAACCCTTTTACTTTAGAGCCTAATCCTGTTTATAAAGCAGATCCTGACGGCGATGGCGACGCAAGTTTGGTATCTATCGGACTAGATTTCGTGTTTTGATATGTTTATAGAATAAGATTAAAGGGCAAACCGCTTTAATCTATTTTGATAATATTAGTTACATTCCCCTTATTGTAAAATTTTGCACAGGGGAATGTTTTATTGTTATTTCAACATCTGGTGCTTTACTGTATAATCCCGCAACTTTCAATCGTCACCAAAATCACAGGTACCCATGTCAGTAGAGACTTTTAATCCTAAGCAAACAACGACTCTCGAAACGCCAATTAAAGTTTTGAATACAAATACAGCTAATTCAAAGTCGGCTGGAAATCGTATTGGATTTGTTTCACTTGGCTGTCCTAAAAATTTAGTGGACTCTGAACGTATCCTTACGCAGTTACGTACGGAAGGCTATGATGTTGTAAACTCCTACGCAGATGCCGAAATGGTGATTGTAAATACCTGTGGCTTTATCGATTCGGCTGTAAAAGAGTCATTGGATACGATAGGTGAAGCATTAGCTGAAAACGGTAAAGTATTAGTAACTGGATGTTTGGGCGCTAAAAAGGATGAGATTATTGAACTTCACCCTAATGTTTTGGGGGTGACTGGCCCACATGCTTATGATGAGGTTTTAACGCAAGTTCACAAACATATTGCTAAACCTAAACATAACCCATTTGTTGATTTGGTCCCACCTCAAGGCGTTAAATTAACACCAAAACATTATGCTTATTTAAAAATATCAGAGGGGTGCAATCATCGTTGTACTTTTTGTATTATTCCGTCGATGCGAGGTGATTTAGATTCAAGACCTGTTGGTGATGTATTGGGTGAAGCTAGAAGGTTAGTTAATGCCGGAGTAAAAGAGTTATTAGTTATCTCTCAAGATACATCAGCGTACGGTGTAGATGTAAAACATAAAACAGGCTTTTGGGAAGGTATGCCTGTAAAAACACATATGCAACAGTTATGTGAAGAACTTTCTAAGCAGGGTGTGTGGGTTCGTTTACACTATGTTTATCCATATCCGCATGTAGATCATATAATCCCTCTTATGGCTGAAGGTAAATTATTACCGTATTTAGATATCCCTTTTCAGCATGCTAATAAGCGAATTTTGAAGTTAATGAAACGACCTGGTAGTTCAGATCGGGTTTTAGAACGTATTAAAAAGTGGCGAACGATATGCCCTGAATTAGTGATACGTTCGACTTTTATAGTTGGTTTTCCAGGTGAAACAGAAGAAGAATTTGAAGAATTATTGGCATTTTTAGAAGCTGCACAATTGGATCGTGTTGGTTGTTTTAAATATTCACCGGTAGAAGGTGCCACAGCCAATGAATTACCAGATCATGTTGCTGATGACGTGATGGAAGATAGACTGCAACGCTTTATGTTATTGCAACAGAAGATTAGTAAGGATAAATTGAACAAACGTATTGGCCAGGTCTTAAGTGTTTTGATTGATGAAGTTGATAATGAAGGTGCTATTGGGCGGACATATGCTGATGCACCTGAAATTGATGGTGTCGTTTATCTTAATGGTGAAATTGATTTAAAGGCTGGAGATCTAGTGAAGGTTAAAATTACGCATTCAGACGAATATGATCTCTGGGGCGAATTAACTGAATAAGACAGGGCTATAAAGTAGTTTACTTTTAATGGTCATTCTTCTATATTTTTAAAACGTACAGCTGAAATATAGAAGAAATGATTATTCATTATGTTGTTTTGTTTTTTTTATTGTTTCAAAGTGCTTTGTGCGTCGCTAAAGAACAATTTATTTGGCTTACGGATGATCCTCTGGATGTAACGCAACTGCAACATGCTTTACCTACAAGTATTGGTAGTCACACTTCTAAGCTTGTATTGTCAAAATTAACTCAATATGACATAAAAGTACAAGTCGCATCAATTCCCAGAATTGATAAATTGTTGGTTAAATATGACAATATGTGTGTGGCAAATCGGGTAAAAACTAAAAAAAGAATGAGTGAAAATATTTTTAGTTTACCTTTAAATTTATATATGGGTCTTAGGTTATATCATTTAGATAAATTACAACCAGAATTTGAATCTGATGGAACAAAAATCAATTCTCTTAGTCGATTTTTAGAGTTAAACAAAGGAAAAACATTGGGCTTGGCTCATGGTCGATCATATGGAGAGTTTTTAGACAGGGAGCTTATTAAAGTACCACAAAATTCTATTATTACGCGTTCTGGCAGCGATAGATACGTTGCACTACTTAATATGTTTTTTAAATCGCGGTTAGATTTTATTATTGAATATCCGGTGCAAGTAAAAGATCACCTGAAATTATTTAACAATTTACCTAGAACAATTTCTTATGAAATTGCGGAGACACCACAGTTTATCTTAGGTTATATTGCTTGTAGTAAATCAAAGCAAGGTCAAGTAATTATAGAGGATATTAATCAAGTATTGAAAAATTTGTATTTAACAGAAGAATTTTACAAAGCCCATACCCATTATATACATGAATCGGATATAGCAGAATTTAATATTATTTATAACCAAACATTTAATAGATGATCTTTGACCTAATAATTTTAAATTTCCATTAAACAATCTTAGTACAATAACGAGAGTATCAATATGATATAAAATGTATTATTATTGTTTTCATAGCGTGTTTCAACATTAAACTTATAACAGTGCGAGTGTGATATTGAAGTTAATCGTAGTAAGTATTTTATGGTTATTAGTACAAAGTTGTTTATGTGAAGCTAAAGTTGTTTGGGATAAGGAAATTAATGAGTTTAAAACATCACTTTCTATAGGCAATAACGATAATTTGTATAATCAAGTTGAAGACCCTGTGTCTGCAAGTTTCTTAGATATTCAAGCTCACGCAAATTATTTAAAATTGTTTGAAGGGTTTGGCTTTAGCTTACCTTTGTCTGTAAATCGTAAAGTTTATCGCAATATATCAGATTTAAGTCATCTTGATTTTTCACTAAACCCGAACATACAATTTTTTTATTCAGATCAGGTTGAATTTAATTTTAATTTGAAAAAATCCCATCAGAATATATTAACAGGATCAGAAGGAGCCGAATTTACACCGAAAAAGTATCAACAAACTAAATATTTTACGGACGCCATTGCGTTCGATATTTTTTTAGGCCGAGCGCCTGAACAGGCTTTTTTAAATATTGATATCGGGAGAATTAATAAAAAGCAGAAGTTTAGGGCGCTAACCATATCAGATATTAAGACTAATAACCTTGCTCTATTATTTGGTTACAAAGTATCAGAAGATACATATGCTTTACTCAATTCATCATATAAAGAAGAAAAAACGTTAATTGGCGATAGTCAGTTAATTGAAATAGGTGGTGGATTAAAATCCGCATTTGGTGGTTCTCATGCTTTTGAAGCGATAATTGGTTTATATACAAGAAAAGGTTCAGCGAGTTCAAAAGGACATTTTTGGAAATTACATGATCAATGGACTATTTCTGAACAACTTATGCTAGATATTGTTTCTAATCGTCAATCAGTGGTTTCTAATGTGACTGAGTCTTTCTCTCAAATAACTACAAATAATGAAGTTAGTGCGTATTATAAATTAAATAAACAGCACCTTTTTAATATATCAATATTTAGCAAACGCATTGAACTTGAACAGTCAGATAGACTATATAAAAAATATGGTACGCAGCTAAGTTGGAAGTGGAGTTTATTAGAGAGATTTCAAATTGAAAATTCGGCTATATATTCTACAGTTGATGACTCTTTGCAAAATCATGAATTTAATGCCCTTGAACTTAAAGTTTTATTGGAATACTTATTATGAAAATTTGGGTGTTTATTTTTTTAATTTTTATTTCGACTATGAGTAATGCGGATAAATTAAATCAAGGTTATTTATTAGGTCCGGGTGATAAGATTGAAATTTCAGTATATCGAGAGTTAGATCTAAAATTTTCAGGGCAAATTTCACAACAGGGAACAATCGATTTCCCTTTATTGGGAAGTGTCACTATTAGCGATTTCACCCAAAAAGAAGCCAAAGAATATTTACAAAACTTGTTGCTAGATGGATATTTGGTATCTCCTAGTGTATCTATTAGGGTTTCAAGTTATAGACCATTTTTTATTTACGGTGAAGTCAGAAACCCTGGAAGCTATAGTTATCAACCAGATATAACTTTAGAGCAAGCAATTGCATTATCGGGTGGTTTAAAAGATCGTGCATCAAGAAAAAAATGGATGATTCAAAGGGGAAAAGATAAAGAGAACATACTAGCACACGGTAATACTATTATATTACCTGGGGATGTAATTAAAATTGATAAAAGTTTTTTTTGATATATGACAGAATCTAAAGGCGGTTTTAAGCCGAATGACGATGAGATAAATATTGCTGATCTACTTTCATTGTTCTGGATGAAAAAGTGGTTTATTTTTACCGTTACTTTATGTATTTTCTTTTTTGGCGCCTTGATAATCGATAAAATGCCGTCTATTTATAGCGCCTCCAGTACGGTTATGATCAAAGGTCAACAAGAGGCTAACCCTCTTTCAACATTGATCAACGGTGGTGCTCAAGGAAATGAACAATTAGATACAACGATTAAGTTGTTAAAATCGAATCAATTTGCTAAAAAAATCATAAAACAATTGGATATTCCCCAATCAATATTGAATTCGAAAGGGACTTGGGAAGAGTCTGACCTGCAAAAACTTCTGACTGTTAACGTTGTTGCTAGAACAAATATGCTTGAAATTTCCTTTGAAAGTAAAGATCCTCAGTTTGCTGCAAAGGTAGTTAATAAAATTTCACAAGAATTTATATTGTACCAAACAGAGTTATTAAGGCCAAGTGAAGTCTTAAGTGGTAATAGGGTGAATTTACAAATTGATAAAATTAAGAGTAATTTATTAAAAGATGAACAAGAATTAAAAACATTTCGAGAAAAAAGTAATATTGTTGATATAGGTAGTCTTATCGTATTAACTAAACACGAAATTGCAGAGCTTCACAATGCAGAACGTAAGTTAGTTTCAGAGCACGAGAGGCTAAAAAGACTTGCCGAAAAGATGAAAACAGAAAAAAATGATGTTTTATTCATTATATCAAATAGTAGTGATTCGGAAACTAGCGTAATTAAATCACTATTTAAAACAAAGTCTCTTCAACAAGCTCAATTATCACAAATTAAGTTACGTTATTTACATAAGCATCCGATTTACAAATCTATGGTTATTAAAATAGCTGATACTCAAAACCAAATAGATTTAGAAATAGAAAATTTGAAAATTTTGTTCAATACGAGAATAACAGAAGTTGAGATGTTATTAAAAGATATTAAGGATAAACAACAAAGATCAAATAAAATTCTAGAAGCTTCAATACTAAAAGAACTTGATTACACAAAAATTAAACGTAAAGTTACAGCCAATATTAAATTACTCGAAACGATAACGACAAAACAAAAAGAAGCTGAACTATTCGTAGATGTTAATAAAGGTGGCGGAGTTATTGTTGTTGACCCTGCTATGGTACCTTTAAAACCAATCAAACCTAAAAAACTACTATTAGCAGTTTTATCTTTAATTATAGGGTTTATGATTTCTATAATAATAACGATTATTATACATTTCTTTTCTGGCGCACATAGGAGATTTAGACAAATATCAAGCTTCTATGGTTATAAAATCATTGGTGAATTACCTAAACTTAGATTGAAACGTAAACTTAAGAATAAGCCAATTGTTGAGGGTTATGGTAAGCAATTCACTGTTTATCAAGAGTGTATGAATACCATAAGGACTAAAATCTCTTTAGACCCTGAGTTAAGCAAAAATAACTTGATCGCGCTAACTTCCTTAACGCCAAACGAAGGAAAGTCGAGTACTTGCATACAGTTAGCAAAATCATTTTCGGAATTAGAAAGTGTAATAATTATAGATGCTGATTTAAGAGACCCATCAATAGCTGTTGCATTAGGTGAACCAAGACATAGACCTGGATTAACTAATCTATTAGCGAAAACACATAACTTTGATGAATGCATATTTAGAGACGAAATAATTAATGCGGATGTATTAACATCAGGCCTCAGGCCGATGAATCCGTTGTTATTTTTATCAATGAAACGATTTGAGAATTTATTAAAAGCCTTACAGGAAAAATATGATAGGGTGATTTTGGAATGTCCTCCTATATTATCGGTAAGTGATGCCTTAATGATAAGTAAAAATGTAGGTGGATTAACCTTAGTTGTGGATGTGCAAAAAAACTCGGTTGCTAAATTCAATCACGATCTTGAATTACTAGCACAGTCAGGGACTCAAATATCGGGCGTTATCTTAAATAGAATAAAATATGACGCTCAAAACTATTATTATGGCAATTATAAATCAAGTCTGTCTAGTGCAACATAAAGAACAATTGAAATTACAGATTTGCCAAATGGTTTCGCAAATACCCAAAGGGTTTGTCGCAACTTATGGTCAAATTGCTGAGCTCGCGGGATTAACTGGTTATGCAAGATACGTTGGCTATGTACTAAAAAACCTGCCCGGAGATTCAAAGCTGCCATGGCATAGAGTGATCAATAGTCAGGGGAGGATCTCATTTACAAAAGGGACTGATAAATATAACAATCAATTTTCGTTGCTTCAAAATGAAAATATCACATTGGTTAATGATAAAGTCAGTTTGAAAAAATATCAATGGCACCCATAAATTCAAATAGTTTAAACCTTTTTGTTGTTTTGTACGACTAATGATTAAATGCTCTAAAATTTTTGTTGCTATGACTAACCAAATCTATCTTTTAATTTTGTTAATGTTACCTATTATTAGCTTAATAAGCAGTTATTTAGGTGTCCTTGTTTCTCAACATTTAATTTCAAAACTGCAATAAATTTTGTATTAATTGAGTGAATCTTTCGAAAATCACAAAAAATAATGATTTAGCTGTTGCTTATGCCAAAAAAATAAATAACTATAGGTTCTGCTAAGGTAAAACAATAAAGATAGGAATCTAAAATGAACAAATCACAATTAGTAGAAAAGATTGCAACTGATGCTGAAATTTCGAAAGCTGCGGCTAGTCGTGCATTAGATGCATTCACTGGTGCTGTCACAACAACCCTTAAGGAAGGTAACTCAGTTGCTTTAGTTGGGTTTGGTACTTTCTCTGTCAAAGAACGTGCTGCAAGAACAGGTCGAAATCCACAAACTGGTGCTGAAATAAAAATTGCAGCAGCCACTGTACCTAGCTTTAAAGCAGGTAAAACGTTAAAAGATCATGTAAATCTATAATTTAAAAATGTGAAGGCTTGTAATGCGCAAGCCTTCTGATATCCGCAGTAATATCATTTCTTTAAAGCTTTATCCCCTCGGCTCAATCCAACGGTCCCTGAACGTATAACTTCTATAATATCGGTTTCATTTTTTAACGTATCTATAAAAGACGCTAATTTATCAGAACTGCTTACTAATTGTAGTGTATAGCTGATTTTTCCAATATCTAAGATAATACCACCATAAATATCTACAATTCTTGTTACAGCTGCTCTACTTGTCTCCTCAGAAGCAATGACCTTCACAAGCATTAATTCACGTTCTATATGACTAGTATCTGTCAAATCAATGATTTTAAGTACGTCTACCAGTTTATTTACTTGTTTGGTAATTTGTTCAAGTATGCGATCGTCTCCTTGTGTAGTAATAGTGATCCGAGATAAAGAATTATCATCTGTTGTGCCAACTGTTAAACTATCAATATTGTAAGCTCGTTGTGAAAATAGCCCTACAATTCGCGATAGAGCACCAGGTTCATTTTCTAATAAAATCGATAATATATGTCGCATTAGCGTAAGACTCCAAAATTTATGGCCTGAGGTATTTTTGTTTTACTCAATAAGTTTATACTCATGCTTTTACTCCTTTTTTTAACCACATATCATCTATAGATCCTAATCTTATTTGCATAGGGTATACGTGCTCTGTTTCATCTACATTTATATCAATAAATACTAAGCGATCTTTCATTGACATCGCCTTTTCTAAAGATGCCTCAAGTTGGTCTGGCCTATCTATTCGGATCCCTACATGGCCATAACTTTCAGCAAGTTTTACAAAATCAGGTATAGACTCCATATAAGAGCAAGAATGTCTGCCTGCATAGACCATATCTTGCCATTGCCTTACCATACCAAGAGAGCGATTGTTAAGCGTAATTATTTTGACAGGAAGCCCGTATTGCATGCAGGTCGAAAGCTCTTGTATATTCATTTGAATAGAACCATCACCTGTTATGCAAATAGAATCATGTTCAGGAAATGCCAATTTTACGCCCATTGCAGCAGGAAAACCAAAACCCATAGTGCCTAATCCGCCAGAATTTATCCATTGTCTGGGTTTGGCAAAGGGGTAGTACTGGGCTGCAAACATTTGATGCTGGCCAACATCTGAACTTATATATGCTTCCCCTTTTGTGACTTTATATAAGGTCTCTATCACCGCTTGAGGTTTGATAGTATTTGTTGATTTACTGTAACTCAGACATTTCTGCTCACGCCAATTGTTAATTGTGCGCCACCAGGATTCCTGCGCAGCTCTGTCTATTTGATGATCACATTGATCTATTTCTTTTTGTAGTTGGTTGAGTACTGTTTTCAGATCGCCAACCACAGGTATATGTGCATGAATGGTTTTTGAAATGGACGTAGGATCAACATCAACATGGACGATTTTAGCATTCGGACAGAACTTTTTGACATTATTAGTGACACGGTCGTCAAACCTTACACCGAGTGCAAGAATAACATCGGCATTAGCCATTGTTTTATTTGCTTCTAAACTGCCATGCATACCCAGCATACCAATAAAATTCGTATGTACGCCACTTATTCCACCTAATCCCATTAAAGTATTTGTAATAGGTGCATTTAAGGATTCTACCAGATGTGTTAATTGCTCTGACGTATCAGAAAGTACAATACCGCCACCAGAATAAATGACTAAACGCTTTGCATTCATAATAGCATCAACGGCTTTTCTAATTTGCTTCGAATGGCCTTTTTTGCTCGGATTATAAGATCTTAATTTAACTTCTTTTGGAAAATGATAATTAAACTCTAAGGCTGGGTTTAATATATCTTTAGGGAATTCAACTACTACAGGTCCTGGTCGTCCTGAAGCTGCTATATAAAATGCTTTTGCTAATATCTCGGGGATTGATTCTGCATCTCGACAACTGAAACTATGTTTCACTATGGGTCTTGAGCATCCAATAATATCGGTTTCCTGAAAAGCATCATCTCCTATCAGGTTAGTTGGAACTTGCCCCGCTAAAACTACCATTGGAATTGAATCCATATAAGCTGTTGCTATACCTGTTACGCAGTTAGTGACACCTGGACCTGATGTCGCTAGTACGACACCAACCTGGCCAGTTGCACGTGCATAACCATCAGCCATATGAGTAGCAGATTGTTCGTGGCGAACTAATATATGCTCAATACTATCATGTTCGAATAACGCATCGTAAATATCCAGCACTGAACCACCGGGATAACCGAATATATATTTAACTTTAAGTTCTTCTAACGCGGTTACTAATAACTCTGCGCCAGACATCTTATCTGTACTCATCCTCATTCCTTATAAGCAAAAAAAAAGCCTCCGATTTGTAGCGGAGGCTTTGAAAAAATGTTTTCTTTAAACAATAATCAGCCTGCCGGTTTCACTAAAGAGACCAGGACAAGTGTGACAAGATTGTTTGAAGAATTAATCATATTAAAATAGATTCATATTAAAGTTGACTCATTCTCGTTGTTTTTATAGCGAGTTGTCAATAGATAAATAAATTTAGTTTCTTGAATTTATTATGCGTTTATTTATTAGTTTAAGTTAAATTGGCTGGCATTATGTTTTTAGTTAAGGTTTTTTGAATTATATATCTACACTGTTAGGTCTTAAGATGAATTGTATGCAATTTAAGTTTGGTTGTTTTTTCTAAAATAGTATCAATTCTGTAGTTGTGCTTTGGATAGGAACTGACAGTTTTCATGATTAGCTTTAATATTTAAATGGCTTTTACAGGTGTCTTTAATTTGTAAGATAAATGGAGATAGTTTTGTATCCATATGAAAAATGCTTACTCCTGAGATGATAGTTAAAATTAAACCTGATAACCAAACATCCATTTTCACCTGATTGAGAGTGTCAGTTTTAGTTGTCAATAATAAAGCAGCGTTGTGTGCTTTCGAGTCCAGGTTGTAGACTGTGAGAAATTCTTTTAAATTTTGATAATCAATGCCAGTGAAGGATATGATTGTTTCGGGAGCCAAAATTTGTCTTGAAGACAAGGTACTAGCGGTGAGTGCCGCTGGAGAGAAACTTGCTTTTGGTTGAGATAATATATAATAATATAGTGATAATACGAGAATGCTCATCTGCTCTGGTATTATTTCCTGGTTATTACTGACACATGTTTCCGCAATATTGCATAGGGAATTGAGTCTTGTCATTATAAAATTTGCATTAGGCAAATTCAATTGTTCAATTAGGCTTAAAAGAATAATTTTCTTGATTGTAAAAGGACTTCGATATAATCCTAGCATCATTAATGCATGTTTACTTTGTGTAATATTTTGATTAGTTTTGTTTTTACTACTCACTAATTTACAAAAGAGCTCGTTAATATCAGGAGAGTTAACTAAGAGCTGGTTTAATTCTTCTAAATCCCAGTATTTCTTTTGGTTAAGTGCAATAAACAATTGGTTGTTATTATTTTTACCTGCTTTATTAAGTGGGAATGCTTTAATTTGATTATTTGCTTGTAAGAATTCTTGTATTGGCTCAAACCAAATTTCGAATATCAGGTGTTTATCTGAGCATACTTGTTGTTTATTACTAAACTCTAACCGTTTTCCTGAAATGACTAACTCTTTGTCTTTTAAGTTTTTACTGTTCGATAACTTAACATTAAGTTGTTTGTTTTTAGTTAGCTCACCGAGGTGCAGCACACCTTTATTTTTTGAGTTGATAACTGAGCTTGCAGGCATATAAACTGGTAAATAGTGTGTGAGGGTTTTAATTATGTTATTTGCATTAATATGAGTCGCTAAACGATATAAATTTGATAACGCGCTATCCAAAGTTTTAGCTGAATGGTTTTTAGCCAAAGTAATTTGCTTCGCTAAATTATCGGTCAGCGCAATTATCAAAGTAAACTCATCTACAAAAGAAGCCGTGGAGCCAGTTAAAATATTCATTTGATAATTTTTTAAATTAGCCATAGCAAAGTTAATTGTTGGGTCAAAAACTTTGCCATATTTTAATAAACCTAATGCATAATGATGTCTTTTTTGCCAGAGTTTAGCGCTTTGTGGGTTAAGGCTTTTACCACTAGCTAATTCATTATTTTCTTTTTGAACACAAATAAACTGACATAAGCAAACGGCTATCATTTTTTGTCTATGTTCACTGCTGATCGACATAGCATGGCACGTTGCTAAAACTAATACACAATGATTAATGACTCTATTTGTTGTATATCCTTGTTGTTCAATATAGAACATAGTTTGAGCAAGCATAGCATCGGGGTTTGTCAGAAAAATATTATCGTATAGCTGGCTCAGTTCACTTAACAGAGGAAATAAGTGATGCCATTTGTCTTTTTTATAATATAAGCGTAGAAATGTGTGCGTTGAGGCAACTAATTTTTGAAGATCTTTTGCTGTTAGGCTTTTCATATTATTGTATTATCATAAGCCGTATTAGAACCTGGGCCCCAGGCCACTAACAAATTATTTTTAAAAACCAAACCTGTACATTCTTCTTTAGTTGTTATGCCATCAGATTTAACATGTTGCGTTCTATAATAAACAATTTGGTAGGTATGTTCTTCTACGCTTTTTGCGAAAGTAATATCGGGTGTTCCCAATGACGTCAATACAGTTTCTAAATACATAGGAGTATTTGCTGATAAATTTAATATAAATCGATTGTTATAAGATTGCCTGTCTTGCCAGTCCATAGAAGTTGGTGAATCTTTATAAAAGAAAATAACTAAGCTAGCAGTGAGTACATATAAACCTATACCCAATATGAGATAGCGTGAAATTTTTTTTATCATTTAACATCCAAATAAATACAACAACATGTTAGATTATACAAATTATTTTAATTTAGTCTAAGATGTTTAAGAGAAAAATCTAGATTTATATCGTATCTTAATGACACTAATAAAAGTGATTTAATATAATCTTCTATTGAGCCCTCAATTTTATTTCGTATGTTTTCTTCCAAATCTTGGTCATTTAACGCATCATTTATGTCATGGTATTTATTCAGTAACTTTACAGCGCTTTGTTTACCTAAGCCTTTAATACCTGAAATACCATTTGTTTTATCGCCAGCGATAGCCCAATAATACGGTAATTGTTCTGCACGAACAGAAAACTTTTTTAATACATCTGCTTTTGTCATATGGTGTTTTTGAAAATGATCATAAATACTGATTTGATCACACAATAACGGAAGAAAACCTTTATCTGTTGAAACGATTGTTGATTGAACATCATAGTCAGCGAGTTTATGGGCTAAAGTGGCAATGACATCATCAGCTTCATCTTGTTCTGGCATATAGCAGTGAATACCCGTTAAAGATATCGTTGCTATAAAGCTTTGTAATGAGTTTTTCAAATCTAAGGGCATGTCTTTTCTGTTTTCTTTATAAGTTGGCGAGAATGTATATCGCCAACTCTTATCTCCGTCAAACACAGCGATTGCATGGCTGGCTCGACTTAACTTTAACAATTTGTAACACGCATTTGAAACTCTTTGTTTCGCATTATTTAATGCAGTTTGTGCATCATCTGGATGATATTTGCTATCAACGGCATAAATACGCCTTATAAGATTAAGCGCATCTATTAATAGTAAATGTTTTTTCACAATAACCTTAAAATTTAAGTTTGAATTTTATAACATGGCATATACTCAGTACCTGGTAATTTCATTCTACCTTGTTTTACAAACGCTTGCAGTAATGTGTCCATATATTTCATTAAGATGGCATCACCTTGTAATTTGAAAACACCTTTTCTTTTGATTGCTTGTATTCCTTCATCTTTAACGTTGCCTGCAACTATTCCTGAAAACGCACGTCTTAAATTTGCAGCCAATTGTTGGGTTGGCTGATCTAAATGTAAATTTAAGTTGTTCATATTTTCGTGTGTTGGATAAAAGGGGAGTTGGAATTCAGGTTCTATTTTTAAAGTCCAGTTAAAATGATATGCGTCACCTTGTTGTTTTCTGTATTCTCTGACATTAGCCATGTTTTTTTTAAGCTTTTCTGCTACTAACTGTGGATCATCTATAATAACCTCAAATTTATCTAACGCCTTATCCCCGAGGGTGTTTTTTACGAATAAAGTAATTTCATCAAAATATGCTTTACTCTCGAGCGGCCCGGTTAAAATAACAGGTAAACATTGTTTTTCATTATCGCTATGTAACAAGATCCCTAATAAGTAAAGCAGTTCTTCTGAAGTACCCGCTCCTCCGGGAAAAATAATGATCCCATGAGCAATTCTTACAAAAGCTTCTAATCGTTTTTCTATATCAGGTAAAATAGAGAGTTCATTGACTATGGGGTTAGGAGGTTCTGCTGCAATTATGCTTGGTTCAGTCAGACCAACATAGCGATTCGATTTGATCCTTTGCTTTGCATGTCCAATAGTTGCGCCTTTCATAGGTCCTTTCATCGCCCCTGGGCCACAGCCAGTGCAAATATTTAAACCACGCAGACCAAGTTGATATCCAACTTCTTTAGTATATTGGTATTCCTTATCACTAATTGAATGCCCGCCCCAACATACTATCATATTGGGATCTGTGTTAATAATTAATGCATTGGCGTTTCTTAACATATCAAAAACCACATGCGTTACATGGGTCGAATCTGTTAAGTTAATTTTATTATTATCATATTTACTTTGAATAAATAAAATATCGCGTATTACTGCAAACAAATGCTCGTGTATACCTGTTATTAATTCTCCATCTACAAAGGCTGTTTCGGGTGCGTTAAATAATTCTATTTTGATACCTCGTTCGCGTCTTAATAGTGCAATATCGAAATTTTTGTATTTTTCATATATCTCAGAACTAGAATCAGTATGACTACCAACATTTAATACAGCGAGTGAACAATTTCTGAAAACTTTATATAAATTACTAGTAGATGATTTTTTTAATGACTCGACTTCTAATTGCGAAAGGAGATCTAGGATACTTGTGGGATTTAATTGTACTTGCATAGGCTATCCTTAACAAAAATATAATTAAACAATTTATTTAAATATAGTATTGTTATGAATAAAAACAATTATTTAGGTAAAAGAATTTAGCGACTGATGATCACTTGATCTCGGCCATTATTTTTTGCCTGATATAAAGCTGCATCTGCACGATCAAAAATTTCGAGTAATGTCTCATTTTTAGTAAATTGTGCTACGCCAATAGATATGGTAATAGTGACATTGTTATTTTTAAACTTAAATGGTATTGCTTTGATATTTTTTCTAATTTTTTCTAAAGGTTGTTTTACGTCCGCGATACTTGTATTTGGCATAATTAAAATAAACTCTTCTCCACCGAATCGTGCAATAAAGTCAGTAACACGAATCGACTTTTTAAGCCCATTAGCGATAACTTGTAAGGTTTTATCACCCGCACTGTGACCAAAGTTGTCGTTTATTGATTTAAAATGATCTATGTCGATAACAACTAAACATAAGTTGCTGTTATTTCTAAGAAATGCATTGTATTCTAATTCAGCTCTTTCATCGTAAGCAGACCGGTTTGGTAACTTTGTTAGACTGTCTCTTAAGCTCTTGAATTGTTGTTCGGCAAATCTTTGTTTATAGGTTTCAGTTTCCTGCTCTAATACATGGATTTGTTCTTTCATCGCTTTGATATTATTTGATAAAGTCACACGCTCTTGTAATTCTAAATTCTCTTTATATTTTATATCAATCGTTAACGCTTGAAGTTTTTGGCCTACAATTTCTTTTAAATCTTTGATGTTTGTTGCTTTTTCTGTATCTGAATTTAACTCATTAATTTTATTTTCAATCGCTTCGTTAAGTTTAACCATTTTATGATTAACTTTTTTGCTACGTTTAGCTGATTCAATTAAAGAGGTATGAATTAAAGTGAGCGTATCGTTAACTGTTAGTAAAAAGCCTTGTGCGGAGCGTCTTTCTTTAGAAATACTTTCAACAATAATTCTAATGATAGCAACACAGGCATTAAGTAATGCATCTAACTGATTATTTTGCGTTATTTGAGCTTTTATCGTATCTATTTTTTTTGCGTCTTTGCCTTCAAATGCCAGCTCTGATGTGAGGTTTAATAATTCTTGAGCCAATTCTGGTGAAATTTGTGAAGGGGATTGACTAATATCACCATGCTTATTGTTTAAGACTTGATGGTAGATGTCTACAAGTTGAGATAAAATAGGTACAAAGTCAGAGGTGGTTTTAATATCATCAATATCACTACTTAATAACTTTCTAAGGCTTCTTCGTAAGTCGCTAGGTACACCTTTTGATTTTTGTAAACGGCTACCTGCATCTGTCACATTTTGTTGTAATAGTCTGATGTTTTGATCTTGGATCGCTTCTTGCTGTTTTAATAATTCACTTACATCGGCAATTAATGGAGATAAAATTTCAAAATCGACGCCTTTAGCAAGTAAAGTTCTGAATTTAGCAAGTTTATTATCCAGTTTTAGGTCTTGTCCTTTACAGACAAGGGAAAGTTTCGCTACAAATTGAGTTAAAGTAGACAATTGTGAAATTCTAGTATTTTCAACTTGCTGGCGATTTTTTATGGCGGTTTGTAGTTTTTTCTGCAAACTTTCTAATTGATTAGACACTAATCTACAATACCTTTTACTGGAAAATATACTTCAATTAAGTAAGTATACTGATTTTAGATAAAAACGTCATTTTATATGTTGTATTAATCCGATTTTTTTTGATTTTTATATTACCTGGACTGATCAGAATTAATACATTTATTCTAATAAACGCTGCTAAGTTGTTGTCACTATGTTGTAATAGTAAAGAGAGAACTTTATCTCTCTTCTTAATGGATTTTATTTATGGCGTAGCTCTAATGTCTTTATCACCTCTTGTAAGGTAATTTCAGATCTTTGTAGCAGGACTAGAAGATGATAAAGTAAATCGGCTGATTCATTTTTTAATTCATTTAAATCTTGCTTGACTGCCGCCAATGCAACTTCGACACCTTCTTCACCTACTTTTTGAGCGCTTCTGCTTATGTCTTTTTCAAATAATGATGCAGTATAGCTTTGCGTGGGATCAGCATGCTTTCTTTGAGAAATAATTTTATCTAGTTGTCCCAAGAAAGATAGGTTAGGTTTTGCAGTATCAAAACAACTATCAGTCCCTAGATGACAGGTAGGCCCTAAAGGCGTTGCCAATATTAAAATAGAATCGTGATCGCAATCTAGGTGCACACTGTTGGTTAAAAGGTAATTTTCAGAGCTTTCACCTTTAGTCCAGAGACGATTTTTTGAGCGACTATAAAAAGTAACTTTCCCGATATTAAGTGTTTTTTCCAATGCAGTTTTGTTCATAAACCCCTGCATTAAAATGATCCCTGTATCTATATCCTGAATGATAGCGGGGATCAATTCACTTTTTTCAAAATCAACTTGGTTAATGTTCTCTATATCTATTCTCATAATCTTGTCGCTATTTTATTTTTAAATAAGTACTGTTTTAAATCAGGAATGTCGATCACATTCTTATGAAATACGCTGGCTGCAAGTGCACCGTCTACATTTGCCTGTTCAAATACATTTTTAAAATCAATCATTTTACCCGCACCACCTGAAGCAATTATTGGGATATCGCATACTGCTTTAATTTGTGTTAACTGTTGGATATCATACCCGTTTCGCACGCCGTCTTGATTCATACAATTTAAAACAATTTCACCTGCACCTAACTCTTGCACTTTTTCAACCCATTGCAAAGTATTGTATCTGGTGCGACTGGATGCGTTTGGATCACCTGTCAGTTGGTAAACTAGATACTCGCCAGTTGATTCATCATAAAAACTATCTATGCCAACTACGACGCATTGTTTGCCAAATTCATCATGCAACTCTTTTATAAGCTCGGGTCTGGCAATTGCCGGACTATTAATACTTATCTTATCAGCACCTTGTTTTAGTACTTTGGCTGCATCGCTCACTGACTTAATACCACCAGCAACACAAAAGGGGATGTCAATATGTTTTGCTATATTTTCAACCCAACTAACATCTAATAACCGCTTTTCAACACTGGCACTGATCTCGTAAAAAACCAGTTCGTCAGCACCTGATTGACTGTAGTTTTGCGCTAAGGTCAGTATATCTCCGATAACTTCGTGGCCTTTAAATTTGACGCCTTTTACGACTTGGTTATTTTTTACATCAAGACAGGGAATAATACGTTTACTTAACATTTATTGCTTCCTCTATGGTAAATGCATTATCTAATAATGATTTACCCAATATGATCCCCGACACACCCATTTTTTTTAATGCACTAATATCGGCTAAAGAACTCACACCGCCAGATGCTTGAACGTTAATATTTGGAAAGTGATTGAGTATATCTCGATAAAGGGTAAATGAAGGGCCACTCATAGTGCCATCTTTACTTATGTCCGTACATAAAAATTCATTAATACCTAAAGAGCGGTAATAGGCAATTAATTCAAATAAATTAATTTTTGAATCTTCTAACCAACCATGTGTTGCTGGCGCCCAGCCTGTATCGGTTTTGTTAACATCTAACGCTATCACAAATCTCTTTGGACCGTGTAGTTTGATCCATTGGCTCACTGTCTGTTGATTTTCTACAGCCATTGAGCCTATCACTACTTGGGCAGCGCCTGCGTCCAGCCAGGTGGATATGTCCAACTCGCTTCGAATGCCGCCGCCTATTTGAAAGGGTACTTTGAGCCCTTTTAATGCGCTTTGAATAAGTTGCCATTGTTTTTTACTCGGATCTCTTGCGCCTTCTAAATCAACCAAATGTAATTTAGTGGCACCACTTGACGCATATACCTGTAAACGTTTTTCAAGTTTAAATGGATAAAACTGCGCCGTTTCGTACTTACCTTGATATAGACGAACTATTTGATTTTGTAAAACATCTAATGCTGGAATAATCATAATTTTTTCTACTTTTGTATCGTTTTGTTAACACTTCCAATTCAGGAAGTTGTTGAGTAGTTGAGCGCCTACTTTAGCTGAACGTTCTGGGTGAAATTGCATCCCAGCAAAATTATCTTTGGCCACGATAGCTGAAAACTGAGTGCCATATTCCGCGCTTACTAAGGTATTTGAGTTAATTTCATGTGCAAAGCTATGAACAAAATAAACCTGTTGATCCTGAGATACCCCCTGAGTTAATGGATGAGGCTTAAGGATATCAAGATTGTTCCATCCCATATGTGGGGTTGGCAGTTGGGCTAAATTCAAGTGCGTTACCTTGCCAGGAATAAGGCCTAAAGTGTTTAATTTTCCTTCATCTGAATATTCACACAATAATTGCATGCCAAGGCAAATACCTAATAATGGTTTTTGATATTCAGATATAGCTTGCTGCCAACCGCCTTCAACTAAACGTTGCATTGCGACTTTCGCATGCCCTACACCTGGCAGAATAACTCTATCAAATTGCATAATTTGTTCAGGCGATGTGATTATTTTAGGTGTGACATTCAAGCGTTCAAATGCAAACTTCACTGAATTTATATTTGCGCACCCTGTATCGATGATCGCTATCATAAACATCCCTTAGAGCTTGCTAAATTTTGCGTTGTATCTATTGATATTGCCATTCTTAAAGCACGGGAAAAAGCTTTAAATAAGCCTTCTACCTGATGATGACAATTGCCATTTGTTACGGACAGTATCAGGCTTAATTCAGCATTATCGGTAACACTTTTAAAAAAGTGTTCAACCATTTGCACATCCATTTCGCCAACTTTTTCTCTGCTAAAATCTGCATTGAGGACAAAAGAAGCTCGTCCGGATAAATCAATTTGCGCTTCAGCTTTACATTCGTCCATAGGCAAGGCGAAGCCATAACGTGTTATTTGAGATTTCGTTCCTAGTGATTTCTTTAATGCCTGGCCAAAGGCGATACCGACATCTTCTACTAAGTGATGTTCGTCAATATGTAAATCTCCTGTGGCTTTAACATTAAATGCAATATTTGCATGGGTTTTTATTTGATCTAGCATATGATCAAAAAAACCTAGCCCTGTGGTCATTTCTCCTCGCGCTGGTGCATCCAAATTTAATGTGAGATTAATTTGAGTTTCTTTTGTAGCTCTGGCGATACTTGCGCTTCGGTTTAAGGTTGTAAGCTCTGTGACTATGTGTGGCCAGTTATTTTGATACAAAATACCTTTGCAACATAAGTTATCTGCCAGTCCAATATCTGTTTGACGATCACCGATAACATAAGATTTCGCAAGATCCACTTTGCCTGATTGCATTAATTGTGTCATTAAGCCTGTTTTTGGTTTTCTACAATGGCATGATTGATCATCAAAATGAGGGCAAATGAGAACTTCATCAAATTTGATCCCCTGAGTCTCAAATATTTCCATCATTTTGTTTTGTGCTATATCAAAGTCAGTTGTTGGAAAACTTTCAGTGCCTAAACCATCTTGATTTGACACCATGACTAAACGATAACCTACACTTTGTAATGAAAGTAAGGAGATAATAACATCAGGTTCTAATTTTAATTTTTCCAGACTATCAACTTGCTTGTCTGTTACAGGCTCCTCAATTAAGGTGCCATCTCGGTCGATAAATAAATATGGGAAACTCATAGTGAATCCTCTGTGTTAATAGTTAATGCGTCAATTTCCTTTAACCAAATTGTCACTTGCTGTAATTCAGTTTCACTGCCAATGCTTATTCTGATCCATAAGTCACAGTCGAATAGTGTAAATGGCCGCATTATTAAACCCATTTTAGCTGCACTTAACATCGCTTTTTTAGTTTTGAGTTTTATAGTGATAAAATTGGCGTCACTCTTTAGTACGTCGGTTATTGCGTTACTTTTGTTTAATCTGGTAAATAATTGAGATTTTAATGCATTTAAGTTATTTACTTGCTGGCGCATTTGCGAAATAGCGTCCGGGGAAAGTGCTTGTTCAGCGATTGCAGCCACGACTGTTGAAACAGGGTAGGGAGCGAGTACTTTTTTTAAGGTGTTGATAATAACTGGAGATGCTAATACGAATCCACACCTTAAGCCCGCAAGGCCAAACGCTTTAGACAAGGTTCTTAAAATCACTATATTGGTGTTGTTAGTTAATAAAGTCGTGCAAGTTTTTTCAGCACAAAATTCGATATAAGCTTCATCAACGACCAGTAATGTATTTTTAGTCAGTGATTGCGCAATACGCTCAATCTTATCAATTGAGATAGTACTGCCAGTGGGGTTATTTGGATTACAAATAAATACCAGTTTACTATTTTTTATTGCGCTGCATAGTTTGTCTACCGGCTGTTTTAAAAGTTGATCTTGAGTTAGTGCATTTATCTCTACAGCATGACTATCTGCACTGACTTTATACATGCCATAGGTTGGTAAGAATAAAGCGATACTGTCTTTATGCTGTTCGCAAAAGGTTCTGATCAAGATATCTATACCTTCATCGGCTCCTCTGGTCATGAGTATTTGGTCGGGTGTTAATTGGCAATAAAGTGCATATCTCTCTATCACATTGTCAGGTTGTGGTTCAGGATAGCGATTTAGGTTATCAAACTTTAGCGACAGTGTTTTGTTAAACGGACTCTCATTGGCATTTAACCAGGTTGTCCCCGTTATTTTTTCACTTTTTGCTGAACTATATGCTTTAAGGTCTTTTATGTGTTTCGGTAGGAATTCAGACATTCGCCTTTACCTCACTGTTTAGTGCATTTAGCCTTATTTTTACTGCGTTTGCATGTGCATCCAGGCCTTCAGCTTCAGCAATTGGCAAGATAGCTGGCGCGAGATTTTGTATACCTGTTTTGTTTATGGTCTGAACAGTATAAGTACGAAAAAAATCTAAAAGATTAAGGCTGGAATATACTTTACTGTAACCATAAGTTGGTAATACATGGTTAGTACCAGATGCATAATCACCAGCTGATTCAGGTGTGTACGCCCCTACAAATACTGAGCCTGCATTTTTCACCTTAGATAAATAAATTTTAGGGTTATCAATTTGTAGAATTAAATGTTCGGGGCCATATTCTGCTGATATTTCAAACGCCTGATCTAGTGAACTAACTAATATGAGAGAAGAGTTTCTTAACGCTTCCTCTGCAATGTTTGCTCGCGATAGATTGTTAAGTTGCGAGCGCAAAGCTGCTTGGGTTTGCTCTATTATAATTTTACTATCACACAATAATATGACTTGTGAATCAACGCCATGTTCAGCCTGAGATAGCAGATCTGCAGCGATAAAAGTTGGATCAGCTTTTTCATCCGCGATAATTAACACCTCAGACGGACCTGCGGGCATGTCAATAGCTAAACCTGGTTGAGTTTGCGACAGTAATTGTTTCGCCATGGTAACAAAGGCATTTCCAGGGCCAAAAATTTTATTTACTTTTGGCACTGTCTCTGTGCCAAATGCCATAGCGGCGATAGCGCTGGCACCACCAACTTGTAATATGGTATTAATACCACAAAGTTTCGCAGCATAAAGAATTGCGGGATTGAGTGGTTTATCATTTTTTGCTGGTGTTGCTAGTACTACTGTTTTGGCACCACTTAGTTGTGCTAACACTCCTTGCATTAAAACCGAAGAAGGAAGTGGTGCACTGCCACCTGGCACATAGAGTCCAATCGCTTCTATTGCTTGATATTTTAGTTCACAGAGTACACCTGGTGTTGTTTCTAAACTTATATCTTTAGGTTGTTGTAATTTATGAAAGTTCCTGATGTTATTATAGGCTTGATCTATTGCTGTTTTTAACTTTAAGTCAAGCAGTTGTTCAGCGTTTTCTATTTGACTATTGTCAACTAATAACTGATCACAGGTCATATTGTCAAATTGATTAGCAAGCGCTTTGAGCGCCTTATCGCCTTGTGATTTGACTTTTTGTATTATTTCTATGGTCGCAGTTTGAATATCTTGTTTTATATTCATAACAGGCCTAGCCAGGACTGCTTGTTTTTGACCACTCGTTACCTCATTCCAATTTAGCACGAGTTACTCCATCATTTTTTCAATTGGCATTACTAAAATGGAACTTGCACCTAAAGTTTTAAGTGACTCCATTGTTTCCCAGAATAATGTTTCCTGGCTTACCATGTGTAGTGCAACCAATTCATCTGAACCCGCTAAAGGCAATATTGTAGGTTTACTAGAGCGAGGTAATAAATCACAAATTTCTTCTAACTTTGTTTTGGGCGCATGTAACATGATGTATTTACTTTCTTTTGCTTGTTTTACAGCACGCAGCCTTGGTAGTAGTTTATCTATTAGCGCTAATTTGGCTTTATCATTTAGATCAGGTTTTTGTACTAAACATGCATAGGACTCCATAATGGTTTCTCCTTGCATTAAACCATTGGCTTCTAGTGTCGCGCCGGTTGATACTAGATCACAAATTGCATCGGCAAGACCAGCTCTAGGTGCCACTTCTACTGAGCCTGATAAATGTACAGAACTGGCTTGAATATTATTACGATTAAGATACTGAGATAGAATTTGCGGATAAGTTGTAGCGATACGTTTTTTGTTAAACCAATTAATATCTACTGGCCCTAGCTCCTGGGGCCATGCAAGTGCTAAACGGCAATAACCAAAATCTAAAGTTGCTAATTTATTAATTTCGCTTGGTAGAGATTGTCTTGCTCGTTCGGCTTGCATTTCAACAAGTTCATTTTCACCGACTATTCCTAAGTCACAGACACCATCCATGATCAAACCCGGTATATCATTATGTCTGACACGTAAGATATCAATAGGCATATTAGTCGCGTGTGCTATGAGTTTTTGTTCTCTTAAATTAAGTTTAATACCTAATTGTTTGAATAGTTGTTGGCAATCTGTTGATAGTCTGCCTGATTTTTGAATGGCGATACGTAGCCTGGTATTGTCTGTCATTTCTCATTTCCTGTTTAAAATAATACTTTATAAACTAAAACCCCGAGGAAACCTCGGGGCGAAATGAATTTTGACTAATTCGCCTAGAGGTTCCTTTAGGAATACCCCTTCAGCGAAAAACCTGAAAGGCTATTCCGTTATATGGCTATGATGATGGATAGTGTTCAGGTTTAATAACATAATGTTCTCTTTATTTTTAATTAGATTTAATTGAATACAGGCATATATAAACATGTCTGATTTATTCATACAAGGTATTTATGTGTACTTTTAAAGAATAAGTTATGCTTGCCGATAATATACAATATGAAAAGAACGCTATTTTTTACTTAAAATAAGGGGACGTTTATGGACAACTTATTACCATTTTTACCTAGAATAGCCGTATTTACGCCAATAAATAAGCCCTTGCTTGTGGTGGCTGGGATCAAAGACGCAAAATTAAAAGAATTAAAATATAAAAAAGATCAGCAAAGTATTTTATTAAATAAAAAAGATGACAACAATGAAAAAGACATTGAAGAGAATGATAGTGAAAAGCATTTAGATATCTGGGCATAACTGGAAATAAGCAGAGATCTCCCGTAAAATTGACGAAAAGCCTCCTAACTGTATTTTGATGTCGCAAATTTCAGATTTCTTTTCTAAAACAGGTCCGTTATCTCAGATCATAACCGGATATAGCCCAAGAAAAATTCAAATAGATATGGCGCTGGCTGTTAAAAATAACATAGAGAATATCGACGAACTAGTAATTGAAGCTGGAACGGGTATTGGGAAAACGTTCGCGTATTTGGTACCAAGTTTATTAAGTGATAAGAAAATAATTATTTCAACAGGGTCAAAAGCATTACAAGAACAACTGTATCATAGAGATTTGCCTAACGTACTAAAAGCGCTGAAAATTGGGAAAAAAACAGCCTTATTAAAAGGGCGCAGTAATTATTTATGTTCAAACAGACTTGAACAACATGTAGCGCAAGTACCTACCGATGATACTGATGTGATGCATCAATTAGCGATGGTTGCAAAATTTGCAAGTGAAACTAAAACGGGCGATCTGGCTGACTGTATTGGGATCGAGGAGGATGCTAAGGTACTTCCTTATGTTACGTCAACAACAGATAACTGTTTAGGAGCCGATTGTCCTGATTTTGAAAGTTGCTTTATTAAAAAGGCGCGTCAAAAAGCTGTAGATTCTGAGCTGATTATCATTAATCATCATTTGTTTTTTGCAGATATGGCGGTGAAAGAATCAGGATTTGCTGAGATAATGCCAGATGCGCAAGCTTATATATTTGATGAAGCTCATCAATTACCAGAGATTGCCAGTAATTACTTCGGCCAGACTTTCAGTACCAAAGCGTTATTTGCTATGATAAAAGATCTGTATGTGATTTACCGTGCTGAGCTTTTTGATATGATCCAGTTAGGTAAATCTTTGGAAAAGTTACAATCGAGTGTATCTGATTTTAGATTGCAGTTTTCAAATGAGAGTTCTCGTGGGGACTGGCCTGGTGTATTAAAACAAACACATGTTAAACACGCTTTTGAAAGGGTAAATAATGATATAGCCTTTTTATATCAGGTTATTAAGTTAGCTTTAGAACGAACGGATAAAATACAAAAATCCGCTGATTTATGTGTGAAATTTAAGGCGTTAATCGAAGCAATAAGCCATTCACAAGGGAAGGGGCAAAGTATCTGGTTTGAGACTAGCCGCTTTCATGTGTCGATTAATGTAACACCTTTGAATATTTCAGATAAGTTCAGTGAGTTAATTAAAACATCGGGTGCAAGTTGGTGTTTTACATCAGCGACATTGTCAGTAAATGAAAATCTGGATCATTTTTGTCAGTCAATGGGGGTGAACCCTGAACAACAGCTTATTTACCTAAGTCCCTTTGATTATTATAATCAGTCTGTCTTGTGTCTGCCCAGGTATTTACCCGAAGTTAATTCTCATGAGAGTGCGCATGCGCTGGTTAAAATTGCAAAGAAGTTAGTTAATGCAGCAAAAGGCCGTACTTTTATTTTGTTTACCAGTTATCGTATGATGAGACTTGTTGCTGAGGGGTTAAACGGCACTATCGATTACCCTATTTTAATTCAGGGGCAAACATCAAAACGTATTTTATTAGAAAAGTTTATTCATCATGGTAATTCAGTTTTATTGGGAACTGCTTCTTTTTGGGAAGGGGTTGATGTTAGAGGAAAGGCGCTGAGTTGTGTTATTATCGACAAAATTCCCTTTACAGCACCAGACGACCCATTGTTACAAGCTAAAATGAAAGAGTGTGCTCAAAATGGCGGTGATCCTTTTTATGACATACAGATCCCTCAAGCCGTCATTTCATTAAAACAAGGGGTGGGCAGATTAATACGTGATGTCAAAGATAAAGGGGTTTTAGTGATATGTGATAACAGGTTAGTTACACGGCAATACGGTGAAATATTTTTATCTAGTCTGCCTGTTATGAATAGAACCAGAAATTTAGACAACGCAGTCGAATTTTTAACTAAAATTGATGAAATTTGAAATAAAAGAAGATTTATGAATAAAAATATATTGGCAATAGATGCATCTACTGAAGCATTATCAGTAGCTCTAATTAAAGAAAATGGCGTTATCTGTAATCATTTTGAAGTTTGTCCTCAAGAGCATAGTCAAAAAATATTACCTAAAGTTGAAGAGATACTGACAGAGTCAAAGCTCAGTTTATCAGAATTGGATGTCATTGCATTTGGCCGTGGTCCGGGTAGTTTTACGGGAGTGCGGATCAGTGTAGCAATTACCCAGGGGTTAGCTTATTCAGCAAATAAACCTGTGATAGGTATTTCAACTTTACAAACCATGGCGCAAGAAGCGATAGAGTTATCAGGTGAATGTGAGGTTTTATGTGCCATAGATGCACGTATGGGAGAAATATATTTTGCACACTATAAAAAAAGTGACACAGGGTATGCCACACTGGTAGGAAAAGAAGTTGTTGTAAAACCAGCACTTATAGAGATACCTAAGCATGATATGGTTGCAGTGGGCACAGGTTGGCAAACATATCCTGAGTTACTAGAAACTAATAAGAACATCAGGTTTATAGAAGAGGTGATATTACCTAATGCTAAGTATATGTTAGGGATCGCAACGCAAGAATTAGATTTGGGCAAAGCTGTTGACGCAAAAAGTGCAGAGCCTGTTTATGTGAGAAACACTGTGACCTGGAAAAAGTTACCGGGACGAGAATAGCTAGTACTTAGATCTTCGCTCTCAGATATACGGTGAGAGCGAGTAATTATAACAAATAGGTGATCATTAATTTAATACAATTGGAATATACCCAAGCCACCTCAAGACGTAGAAACTCGCATCTTGAGGTGGCTTGGGTAAAAGTCTGGTTAATCACCAATAATATTAAAAAGTTTTTTCGCGATATCCGTATTGTTCATGTTTCCTCGAAATGCCTCAAATCCTTGACCATAAGAAAAGACTTGCACATCGACACCGGTATGACCTTCTGTTGTCCAGCCTGTATAACTTAGCTTATTTATAATGTCATTTACGACCTTGTATAGGGATGCTTCTGAAATTGCTTTTGCATTGTCTATTTCTTTTATTTGTGTTTCATTTAACGTTATTTGAGTCTTTTTATGCCATAGTGCTAAGTGGTCTGGTGTACTGAACATACGGCGACTTAATTCCTGTGCACTTAGTGTTATTTTTTTGAGCACTGATGGTTCCCATTTGTACTCATTGTCAGCGCCGATAGTCAGTCCCCCCGTTGAATGGTCAGCGGTCACGACAAGCAGTGTGTCTGGATTATTATCAACAAATTTTTTAACATATTTGATAGTATTTGCAAAATCATTCATTTCGTGCATAGCGCAGACTATATCATTGCTGTGTCCACACCAGTCTATTTGGCTTCCCTCTATCATTAAAAAGAATCCATTTTCATTTTTTTCTAACAACTTGAGTGCTTGAGTGGTCATTTTTTCTAGCTGATCAGCAACCGAATCAATCGCACGAGGTAAACCTTCAGGTGCAAAAAGTCCTAATGCGGGTAATTTTGTAAGATCAACTAATGTATCTAAAGAGTCGGTGTATTGATATCCAGCCTTGATCAACTCATTGACTAAATTTCTATCTTCTCGTAAAAAATAGTCAGTACCGCCACCGAGCATTAAATCAACGGGTAATTGTCCATTAATTTTATTGTCTATAAAATCGTTCGCTATCTGATTGTAATTTCTTCTATATTCGTTATGAGCAGCGAAACTTGCCGGGGTTGCATGATTAATTTGAGATGTAACGACCAGGGCTGTGATCATGTTATTTTTTTTAGCCTGTTCCAAAATCGTTGTTAAAGGTTTCTTGTCTGGATCAACAGCAATTGCGCCATTATATGTTTTTACACCTGTACTTAAGGCCGTCGCTGCAGCTGCGCTATCAGTAACAAGTGTATTATCATCAGGGTAAGTACGTGCCATACCTGTTAAAATGGTATCGAATACACTTTCTTGTATTATGTTGCTGGTTGGATCTGAATTGTAGTATCTATATGCGGTGGTGTAGGCAGGGCCCATGCCATCGCCAATCATAAATATAATATTCTTGGGCTTATCCACTTCTTTCGCTATTAAGCTGGTGGTGAACAATGTTAACAGGCCAATTGAGAGGTATTTATTCATATGTTATCTGTAAATAAGGTTTTCTAAAATGTCAGCATGTATAAATAACAGATATTGTGGGTTTTTACTATTGAGTTGAGATAAACTTAAGATAATCTAGGTAAATAGAAGATAATAATGGAAGTTTTTACTATTGCAGAGGGCGATCTGGTCATACACGGGGTCGAATGTAATAAAAATCAAAATAAAGAAATAATACTTGCCATTCATGGCTGGCAGGATAATTGTGCAAGTTTTTTTCCTTTGGCTGAACATTTAAGTGATTTTCATGTGGTCATGATTGATTTACCCGGCCATGGTTTATCTGAATGGCGTCATAATACAGCACATTATTATTTTGTAGATTATATTGAAGATATTTATCATGTGATCAATCAGAAATTTAATAAACCTGTGCATCTTTTAGGCCATTCAATGGGAGCAATGGCAATTAGTTTATATGCAGCCTGTTTTGCTGAATCGGTTAAATCTATCAATATGATAGATGGACTAGGCTTTGTCACGACAGATGAAACCGATGTGGTTTCGCAATTAAAATCAGCAATATTACAAAGACAAAGAAACAATAAAAAAACAAAAAGGGTATATAAAGATTTTGATTCACTAGTGAATGCCAGAATGTATGGGAGTGATTTAAATTATGAACAGAGTAAACTTTTAATGGCGCGGGCCAGTAAAGAGTCTAACGAGGGTTATGAATTATTAACGGATCCAAGATTAAAATACCATTCCGGATTCAGATATAGTGAGCAGCAGGCAAAAGAAATATGTAAACGTATTAACGTACCTAGTTTGTTAATTAAAGCACAAAATAGTCATCTACAGATTAAAAAAACGATTGAAAAATTTCAGCCATATTATGACAATTTGATGCAGTTTGAAATTGCTGGTGGTCATCATTGTCATATGCAAAAACCAGAAACTGTGGCAAAGTATATAAAACACTTTATCAGTACAAAAACACTTTAAGTTTGTAAGTTAAATGTAAATATGTAAATATACTTGCTTGATTAGAGTATTTACTCAGTTGTTAAATTACCTTAGTTGAATTAAGGTTTATTAAATTAATAAAAATAAATTATAAAACAGGAGCTACCAGTGGATAAAATCTGGCTAAAAAGATACCCAGAAGGCATGCCTGAAGAAATCGATCCTCAGCACTATAATTCGCTTCTAGATCTTTTTGAACAAAGCTTTTCTGAGTATTCGGAAAAACCTGCATTTTCAAATATGGGCCATGAGCTTACATATAAAGAATTAGATCACGCAACAAAAAGGTTTGCATCATATTTGCAAAATGATTTGGGATTAAATAAGGGTGATAAAGTCGCCGTTATGATGCCTAACTTATTGCAAACTCCGATTTCTATTTTGGGGATTTTACGGGCGGGCTGTGTCGTTGTTAACGTTAACCCGTTATATACTGTGCGTGAGCTGAGTCATCAATTAAATGATTCAGAAACGACAGCAATTGTTATTTTGGCAAATTTTGCCAGCACGTTAGAAAAATCATTAAAAGAAACCAATGTTAAGCACATTATTGTAAGTGAAATAGGAGATATGTGTGGCGGTTTCAAAAAGCACCTAGTCAATTTTGTTGTTAAACATGTTAAGAAAATGGTGCCAGCTTACACATTACCAGCTCCAATCAAATTTAACGATGCTCTGGAACGTGGCAATATTGCAACATATAAAAAGCCGAATGTTGCACATGCAGACTTTGCCTTTTTACAATATACAGGGGGGACGACAGGGGTCTCCAAAGGCGCGATATTAACCCACGGTAATATGGTTGCAAATCTGGAGCAGGTATCGGGTTGCTTAGATAAAATATTAGAAAAAGGAAAAGAAGTCGTTGTTACGGCGTTACCTCTTTATCATATTTTTGCGCTGACAGCTAACTGCCTGACGTTTATGAAATATGGAGGGTTAAACTTATTGATCACGAACCCGAGAGATATGAAAGGTTTTGTTAAAGAGTTAGGAAAAAATCAGTTCACGGCTGTTACTGGTGTAAATACGTTGTTTAACGGATTATTAAATACGCCAGGTTTTGCAGATTTGGATTTCAGTAGTTTAAAATTCTCTCTTGGCGGCGGCATGGCAGTGCAAAGACCTGTAGCTGAAAGATGGCAAAAAGTAACTGGAACAAAATTAATGGAAGGTTATGGCCTGACAGAATGTGCGCCTTTAGTAACTATTAGCCCATATGATCTCACTGAGTATAATGGGTCTATTGGTTTACCTGCACCAAGTACATTACTTAGAATAGTAGGGGAAAATGGTGAAGACTTGCCTGTAGGTGAAGCTGGCGAACTTTGGGTTAAAGGCCCGCAAGTAATGCTTGGCTATTATAACCGTGAAGATGAAACACAAAAGTGTTTACAGGATGGTTGGTTTGCGACAGGCGATGTAGCTAAATTTGATGATGAAGGCTTCTTTTATATTGTAGATAGAAAGAAAGATATGATTATTGTCTCAGGCTTCAATGTTTTTCCAAATGAAATAGAAGAAGTTGTTGCTATGATGGATGAGGTACTTGAAGTTGCAGCGATAGGGGTACCACATGATGTGAGTGGTGAACAGGTTAAAATATTTGTTGTGAAAAAAGACCCTTCTTTGTCAGAAAAAGATATAATCGATCATTGTCGTAAAAATCTGACAAATTATAAGGTGCCTAAATTTGTTGAATTCAAAGATGAATTACCCAAAACAAATGTAGGTAAAATTTTGCGAAGAGCTTTAAAAGAAGCGAGTTAACGCTTTTTCATTTTCGAAAATTTAAAAACCGGCATTGCCGGTTTTTTGTTATTAGTCTAAAGCAATAGGATATACTTTTGCATTATCATATTATTGAACAGCAATCAGATCTAGATGAGTTCATAGAAAAAATTAGAATTAAAAATACGTTAGCTATCGACACTGAGTTTATGCGAAGGCGCACACTTTATCCTGAAATTGCGTTGATACAAGTTTATGACACAGAGAATATAGGCTTAATAGATCCACTTAAAGATCTAGATTTATCAGGGTTTTGGCAGTTAATGGTTGATAACTCTATTTTAAAAGTTCTACACTCTCCATCTGAGGATTTAGAAGTTTTCCAAAAGTTTGGTTCTTGTGTGCCAGCGCCTTTGTTCGATACCCAGTTTGCTTTGTGTTTAATGGGAGAAGGACAAAGTATTGGGTTTGCTAAAATGGTAGAACACTTTTTAGCTATTGAGGTGGATAAAAGTGAATCTAGGACAAATTGGTTACAAAGACCATTAACAAAAAAACAATTGGATTATGCTGCCTCGGATGTTTATTATTTAATGCCTTGTTTTGAAAAAATAATAAAAGAAATTCGAGAAAAAAACTGGTTTGATTTTGTCATACAAGAAAGCGCTTTAATGGCAAAAAAGAGAGCTTATCAAGTACCAGATAACGAGTTATATTTAAATATTAAAAATGCATGGCAATTGGCACCTAAAGATTTAGCTGTGCTGAAATATCTTTCTGCTTGGCGTAAAAATAAGGCTATTAAGAAAAACCTGGCATTAGGGTTTATCTTAAAGGAAGCCAATATGGTGGAAATTGCTAGAAGAAAGCCAATAAGTATATCGGCACTGAAGAAAATACCTGATATTGAAATAATGGAAGTTAATAAGTCAGGTAAAGAAATATTAGAATGTGTTAAAAAAGGCATGGAGCTAGACAGTACATTGTGGCCAGAAAAAATTAAACGTTTAGTTGATTTTCCTGGCTACAAGCAGACAGTTAAAGATATTAAACAACAACTGACTAAAGTTGCGTCAGAACATGCTATTCCACTGGAAGCCATTGCGAGTAAAAAGCAAATAAATCAGTTAATCAGTTGGAAGTGGAAATCAGGTAGTATTGCCAGTAAACAAAAATTAACACCTGATCTTTTATGTCAATGGCGTCATGTTTTGGTTGAAGAGACTTTACAAGATTGGATCAATAAATAGCTACATAGTGAGTGCAGCTATTTATGTTATTAGATGTTATTACCTATCTTCTGGTAAGGTGACATTGAGCTCCAATACAGCTAAATCATCTTCATTTTGTTCCAATTGAACTATTACTTGCTCTGGATCTATAGCAACGTATTTTCGGATCACATCTAAAATATCTTTTTTTAGTTGTGGAAGATAGTCAGGGCTGCCACGTTGTGATCTGTGTTGTGCAACAATTATTTGTAATCGTTCTTTTGCAACAGATGCTGATTTATTTTTTGGTGAACGAAAATAATTCAACAAAGACATATTAACCTCCAAAAATTCGTTTTAAAAGACCTTTCTTTTGGGCGTTTAGAAAGCGAAAGTCTATGTTTTCTCCAAGTAAACGATCAATCGTATCTTGGTAGGCTTTACCAGCATCAGATTGGTCATCTAAAATCACAGGTTTACCAGAATTTGATGCGCTTAATACTGCTTGTGATTCTGGGATCACACCCAACAAGTCGATGGCTAAAATATCCTGTACGTCTTCTACTGAGAGCATTTCACCATTTTCAACACGTTCTGGATTGTATCGGGTTAATAGTAAATGTTCTTTTACATTTTCTAAACCTTCTTCAGCGCGTTTGGATTTACTCTGTAATATTCCTAAAATTCTGTCGGAATCTCTCACGGAAGACACTTCTGGATTTGTTGTTACGATTGCTTCATCAGCAAAATATAATGCCATCATAGCACCAGCTTCAATACCTGCAGGTGAATCGCAAATAACAAAGTCGAAACTTTCTTTTAGTTCATTTAAAACTTTTTCTACACCATCTTTAGTCAGTGCGTCTTTGTCTCTAGTTTGGGATGCTGGTAGTATGAATAACTTTTCTACTCGTTTATCTTTAATTAAGGCTTGATTTAAATTTGCTTCACCATTTATGACATTTACAAAGTCATATACAACACGTCTTTCGCAACCCATTATTAAATCTAAATTTCTTAAGCCGATATCAAAATCAACGATAACCGTTTTGTAACCTTTTAAGGCAAGGCCAGTTCCTATTGCTGCACTTGACGTTGTTTTACCTACTCCGCCTTTACCTGATGTTACTACTATGACTTTTGCCATCTTGATTATCCTTACGCTATATTTTTTATTAGCAATGAATCGTTAATTAATTGTATGGTACAAGGTGATCCCCAGCTTTCGCTTTGCAGAGAATCACTTAACCAATAGTTGCCATTAACAGAAACCAGTTCAGCTTCCAGTTTGTGGCAATAAATAAGAGCCTCATTATTCCCTTTGGCACCACAGATAGCACGCCCGCGTAATGTGCCATAAATATGGACATTACCATCAGCAATCACTTCAGCGCCATGGCCAACTGATCCTAATACAACGAGATCTCTGTCTTTAGCGTATACTTGTTGTCCAGATCTCACTGTGCCATTTATTATTTGAGCTGGTAAATAGACAGTTTTTTCAATTACAGATGTATTCGAAATAACAGACTTTTGATTAGATTGCGATGGCTTGTTATCTTTTGAATAATTAAGAACTGCTAATCCATTACTTTTTGCTTGTGCATGTTGATTATCAGAGCCATTACAAATACCAACTAAATTTAATTTTAGACCATTTAAACAAGATATTAGCTTATTAAAGTCAATATTTTCAGATTTTATTGTTTCAAAATTTACGACTATAGGCGCACCATCAAAAAACTTTGGGGCCTGTGCTATCTTTTTATCTAGTTGTTTACTTAATTCGACTAATTCGTTTTTATATAAGTGCAATACTGACAGGGTAAATAAATTCCCTTTAAGTTCAAAAATTTGATCTGACATAGACACTCTAGTAATGTTCTAAATTGTTATTAGGTAGCTCGTTAAATCGATGATACACCGCAAAACGTCTCACTTTTTTATAATCACATGTTATAATGCACGCTACTGTTAAGCAAGTATAATAGGCACCTAATGCTCTCCGCTATTTATAAAAGCAAGAAAAAGACTGATACATATTTATATGTAGAAAAACGAGAAGATTTTTCAAAAGTACCTGATGAATTATTAGAAACTTTTGGCAAACCGGTATTTGTGATGTTAATTAATATTGGTAATCGGGATTTTTTGGCGGGTGCGGATATAAATAAAGTAAAAGAACAGCTGAAAAATAACGGTTATTACCTTCAAATTCCCCCTCCAATTAAAAACCAGTTAGATGTTCTTAGAGAACAAAATGGCATAGTGTAAATTTATGCAATCAGTTGTTATGTGTAGTCATTTGTTTTACTTAAAAAATGAGTTTGTACATTGTTAAAAAGAGTTATTGATACATGAAACATGATAGTAAATTTTGGCAAGAGAAGTCTTTGAAAGAGATGAATACAGCCGAATGGGAAGCAATTTGTGACGGATGTGGTAAATGTTGTTTAAATACATTTATTGATAGTGAAGCTGATGATGATTTTGCGCCAACGGATGTACTCAGAGCCGGCGAAAAGCTGATATATACTAATATAGTTTGCCATTTACTAGACACAAAAACATGCAGTTGTAGTCAGTATGAAAGGCGAACCGAATTCGTGCCAAGTTGTGTTCAACTAACAAAAGAGAATATACAGGATATTTTCTTTATGCCACAAAGCTGCAGTTATCGTCGATTATATGAAGGAAGAGGATTAGCTTCATGGCATCCATTACTGAATAAGAATAAAAAAAGTAAAATGCATGCTGCTGATATTAGTGTAAGAGGTAAAGTCGTATTAGATAGTGATGTTAATTTAGATGATTTTGAAAATTATATCGCTCAATGGCCAGAATATGATAAAGATTAAGTATCAAGATAAGAGAAGTATAGGTTATGAATAGAGCTGGTTTTGCTTGTATTGGGTTAGTAAACCCTAAAAGTCCGAGTAATGTTGGAGCCGTAATGCGTGCGGCAGGGTGCTATGGTGTTAATTCTGTATTTTATACAGGAAAGCGTTTTGAACATGCAAGACAGTTTACAACTGATACTAAAAAGGTTCATCAGGATATCCCTTTGATAGGTGCAGCTTCACTAAAAGACGTGATCCCACTTGGCGCGACTCCGGTTGCCATTGAGCTGATAGAAGGTGCTATTTCCTTAACTGAATACGTGCACCCTAAAAGTGCATTTTATATTTTGGGGCCGGAAGACGGATCGTTAAATAAAGAGGTATTGGCTATGTGCACAGATGTCGTATACATACCGACTAAAGGCTGTATGAATTTAGCAGCTACTGCGAATGTCGTTTTATATGACAGGCTTGCTAAATCTGATCAAATTGAAATGGGGGATGAAATAATCAGGAAAAGCAGAGACAATAATAATAAAATTAAACTAACTTCAAACTCATGACAAAGAGATCAACATTTGTTGATCTCTTTCAGTTTTTCGTGGAACGTTCCAATAAACTCTTTAAAGACGGATTGTAGATATTATGTAACAGTAATGTGCAATTAATAAAGGAGGAAAGTTATGAGTGAACTGACAACAAATCAAAATATTTCTATTAATTCTAATAATAAAAAAAACTATTTATTGCCTTTAGGTGCAATGACAACATTATTTTTTCTGTGGGGGTTTATTACTGTACTCAATGATATCTTGATCCCCAGGCTTAAAAGTGTATTCGAACTTAGTTATACCGAGGCGATGTTAATCCAGTTTTGTTTCTTTGGTGCTTATTTTGTCGTGTCTTTGCCTGCTGGAATGTTAGTGAAAAAGTTTGGATATAAAACCGGTATAATCATAGGATTGGGTATTGCATCCATTGGCGCGAGCCTGTTTTATCCAGCTGCTGCGATTAAAGAGTACTGGATATTTTTATCAGCTTTATTTGTTTTAGCAAGCGGGATAACGGTTTTACAAGTATCTGCTAATCCATATGTCGCTGCGCTTGGTCCTGAAAAGTCAGCATCTAGCAGATTGAACTTAGCACAAGCACTTAATTCTTTAGGTACTACACTTGGCCCAATTGTTGGTAGTGCTCTGTTTTTTACGGGAACAAGTTCGTTAATGACACAGGCAGCACAGGCTGATGCTGTAAAAGTGCCTTATCTTATTATTTCAGGCTCGCTTATGACAATCGCTTTGCTATTTGCGTTTTTAAAACTACCAGAATTGCATTGTGATACTCTAAGTAAAGAAACGAGTAATAAATCACTTTTTAAGGCGCAGCAGTTAGTAACCGGCGTGCTTGCGATTTTCTTTTATGTTGGGGCTGAGGTATCTATTGGTAGCTTCTTAGTAAACTATTTAGGCGAGCAAGATATCGCGGGAATACAAGAAGCAGATGCTGCGAAATTTATCAGTTATTATTGGGGGGGAGCCATGATAGGTCGATTTTTAGGCGCCTATGTCATGAAGTTCGTTTTACCTCATAAATTACTTGCATTTAATGGCTTTAGTGTTGTTGCGTTATTGTTGATCACTATGACAAATAGTGGTGATATTGCTATGTATTCTGTACTGGCTATCGGATTTTTCAATTCTATTATGTTTCCTACAATTTTTTCATTAGCTATTACAGGTTTAGGTGAACAAACGAGTAAAGGATCCGGTTGGCTGTGTTTGGCCATTGTCGGTGGAGCGCTTATTCCTTTAATTCAAGGTGTCGTAGCTGATAGCATAGATATTCAAATCAGCTTTGTTGTGCCACTATTGTGTTATGGCTTTATTATTTGGTTCGGATGCAATGTTAATCAATTCATCAAGAATTGGAAAATTAGTTAATTTTGTTTATATTTTAGAGGTGGCAATCCACCTCTCACTGTTAGCTGAATACGTATTCATTAAAGATGTTGAGTAACCTAATAAGAACGTTCCAATTATTGGTCTTGAATAATTCTAATATTCAATAACTTCACTAGTTTTATTTGATCTGCAATGCTAGATTACGGTATTTAGTATACCAATTTACCTTAAAACTCACGCAATTCGGAAATTGGTTTTTTTGTCTGTTTTTAGGGTTTTAAATTATGAATAAAGTAGGTTTAGTCGGTTGGCGCGGCATGGTCGGTTCTGTTTTGATGGAACGTATGCAGCAAGAGAATGATTTTGAAAATATTGATGTTACATTTTTTACAACATCACAGGCAGGCTCGCCTGGTCCTGATATTGCGGGTCCTAGTAAACCTTTGGTAAGCGCTACTGATATTTCTGAACTAGAAAAAATGGATATCATTATTACGTGTCAAGGTGGTGATTATACAAATGAAGTTTATCCAAAACTGAAAGATACAGGTTGGAATGGCTACTGGATTGACGCAGCATCAAGTTTAAGAATGCAAAGTGACAGTATTATTGTTCTTGATCCTGTTAATAAAGATGTGATTGAGCAAGGACTTGCACAAGGCGTGAAAACTTTTGTCGGCGGTAACTGTACGGTTTCATTAATGCTAATTGCATTGGGTGGCTTATTCGAAAAAGACGTTATTGAATGGATCAGCCCTCAGACATATCAGGCTGCATCAGGCTCTGGTGCAAGAAATATGAAAGAACTTATATCGCAAATGGGCGCTATTTATAGTTCTGTAGCTGATAAAATAAATGATCCTAAAGCTGCGATATTAGAAATAGATCGTTTAGTCAGTGAAAAAATTCAGTCAGATTCTTTACCAACGGAACATTTTGGCGTGCCTTTAGCGGGAAGTTTGATCCCTTGGATAGATGTTCCGATGGATTCAGGACAAAGTAAAGAAGAATGGAAAGCACAAGTTGAAGCTAATAAGATTTTAGGTACCTCAAAGCAACCTATTCCAGTTGACGGACTTTGTGTCAGAATAGGTGCCATGCGTTGTCATTCACAAGCCATGACAATAAAATTAAAAGAAGATTTAAGTGTTGAACAAATTGAACAGATTTTAGATGCACATAATCCCTGGGTTAAGGTGATCCCAAATAATAAAGATCAAACCTGTGCTGAATTAACGCCAGTAAAAGTCACTGGTACTTTAAATATTCCTCTTGGCAGAATAAGAAAGTTATCTATGGGGCCAAAGTATATTTCTGCTTTTACTGTAGGTGATCAATTACTTTGGGGAGCAGCTGAACCATTACGCCGTATGCTTAGGATAATCATAGATTAGGCATAAAAATAGAAACATAAAATCAACTAATTGATTTTATGTTTCATTCCAGGTTCGGGAAAGGTATAATCCAGCATTAAAATGATGCCTGTAGAAAAGACTGATGAAATCTCTAATTGCAATTATTATTATTGCCTCCTTTGTGTTCTATCTATTTACCAAAAAAAGTAATAATAAAAAATCACAGGTAAATAATGCGCTTGCGACTGAATTTTTATTGAATAATAAATCTGATCCGGATGTGATCGAAACGACTACAGGATTACAGTATCAAATTTTGTCTAAATCCGAAAATACGGCAAAACCGCTGGGATCAGATCGTGTTACCGTTCATTATCATGGTACTTTATTAGATGGGACTGTATTTGATAGTTCAGTCAATAGAGGTGAGCCAATCTCATTTAGTTTAAATCAAGTTATTCCTGGTTGGACAGAAGGTTTACAACTTATGAATGAAGGTGACAAATTTAAGTTTTTTATACCTAGTCGGCTAGGTTATGGAAATCGGAGTGCGGGAAAAATCCCACCTGGTGCATTATTAATATTCGAAGTTGAATTACTTAACATTAATTAATCTTTTTATTATGACTGCATTTTTCATGATATTTTAGCCAGCTTTAAATTGGAGTACATATGATAAATAATTTAGTCTTACGTAGATTACGTTATGCCTTGAATTTACGTGAGGAATCGATTTTAGAAATATTTAAATTATCTGGACATAAAACAAATTCCTATACAATAAGTAACTTGCTAAAAAAGGAAGAGGATGAAAATTATCTTGAGTGTACTGATGTCGTATTAGAAAAGTTTTTAGATGGCTTGATCATCAAAAATAGGGGGGTGAGAAAAGATCAGCCCGAAGCAAAAACTAATGATGCTGAAAAAGTCAGGCTCAATAATAATATCATACTTAAAAAAATTAGAATTGCATTTGAATTTAGAGACGATGATTTATTAGAGATTATGAAAAAAGCAGGTTTCAGATTTTCTAAAACAGAAATGAGCGCTTTGTTTCGTAAACGTGGCACACGCAATTTCAAACCTTGTGGTGATCAGTTACTAAGAAATTTTCTGATAGGGATCTGTGAGAAATATAGGCCTAGCGAGAAAAAACCTGATCAGGAAGTGAACTCGCCTTGGGGTGAGAATATAAAAACTAAATAATGCTCTTTAGTTTTTATTTTTTCTATTATTAAAGGCAAGCATCTGTTCATCGGTGGCCGGCAATTGGTGCTCAGATTTCCACTGGGCATAAGGCATTTTATAAACCCATTTTTGTGCATCTTCTTTTGTAAGGGGATAATTTCTTTGTTCAGCTTCTGCTAACATCCATTTACTTAAGCAATTTCTACAAAAATCTGCCGTGATCATTAAATCTATATTTTGTACTTGTTTATTCTCATCTAAATGTTTGATCAAACGTCTGAATGCTGCTGCTTCTAATTCAATTTTTTTTTGTGATTCCACATCTAACTCCTGATGTAATTGGAATAATAAAGGGTAGTGTGTTGCTACCCTTTATCAATTAAGTTAAGAAAACTGTCGAATTATCCGACCTTGATCATTTGCTTTGTTATTATTTGACCTGAAACTTTTTACTTCGTTACCACCTCTGTGGTTTCTGTTGCCATTCTTATTTCTAAAATTCGTTCTCTCACTTTTGTTTGATTCACTTTCTGAAGAGCGCTGGTATTTTGCTGATTCTCTAAGTTGCTCTGCAGTCACTAAACTAGGATTGATTTGATGTTTTCTGATCAAAACCTGTTTCAATTTATCGAAAGCCTGTTTTGGCATATCTTTTGGTAAATCAACATGGCTATGGGTGCCAAATAACCGAATTTGCCCTATATCATTCGAATTAATCGCAATTTCATTGGCTACAGCGCCAACGATATCACCAGGTCGGATCCCTTGTTCGCGGCCTACATTAAATCTATATGTATTAAACTGGTCATTGTCTCGTTTTGGTCTTCTTTGTGATCTTTCACTTCGATCATTTCTTTTTGAACCACGATCGGAGCGGCCATTTCTTTCATTTTTGTCGAAACTTCTTTCAACTGGATCTGGTTGTGGAAAAAACGGGTGTTTAATTTGTTTTTCAAATAATAAGGCTGTGGCTATTTGTAACGCTGTAAGCGATGATTTTTCACTCAGATCTTCTATAACAGATTGAAACTTACTGATATCTTGAGAATCAATAACAGTTTGAATATTGGTTTGTGCTTTATTTATTCTGCTCTTACCTAACTGCTCTGCAGTTGGCATTTCAAATGTACCTATACTACCTTCAGTCGCTCTTTCTAAACGGCTTAAACTGCGCATTTCTCGACCAGTTGCAAACAAAATCGCATGTCCTTCTCTGCCGGCACGTCCTGTTCTTCCTATTCTATGTACATATGATTCTGGATCATGAGGGAGATCGTAATTTACTACATGACTGATCCTCGGCACATCTAACCCTCTGGCAACAACATCTGTCGCAATTAAAATATCAATTTTTCCTGATTTTAAATGGTCAACAATACGTTCTCTATCTTGTTGTTGTAAATCACCATTAAGTGCTGCGGTATTAAACCCTTTACTATTAAGATGTTCTGCAAGTGTTAACGTATCATTTTTAGTTCTAACAAAAACTAACATGGCATCGTATTCTACTACTTCAGCGATACGTTCTAATCCAGTATTTTTTCCAATGCGTCCTACACGCCAGGCACTTTGTTCTATTTTTGGTTTATTTTCTTTTTTCACTGCAATTTTGATATGTGTTGGATCTTTCAAAAATTGACGCGTTATTTTTTTAATTGGTGCAGGCATCGTTGCTGAGAAAAAGGCCATTTGAGTATCGGTAGGTATATGCTCTAAAATCCATTCAATATCTTCTAAAAATCCCATATTTAACATTTCATCTGCTTCGTCTAATACACAAGCTTTAAGATTTTTAAGATCTAATCGACCTTTTTTGATATGATCCATCATTCTGCCAGGCGTGCCGACTACAATTTGTGGCCCGCGTTTTAAATCTTTTAATTGTGGCGTATATGATTGACCACCGTAAACTGTAGTTACAAATAACCCTTTGATATGTTTTGCAAAATCAGCCAATGCCTCAGACACTTGAATAGCAAGTTCTCGGGTAGGGCAAACAACTAACATTTGAGGGGCCCTTAAATTGCCATCCAATTGTGAAATTAAGGGTAAGCCAAAAGCGGCAGTTTTTCCTGTACCAGTTTGAGCTTCACCCAATACATCTCCTCCTTGCAATAAAGCAGGAATGGATTTTTCTTGTATCGGAGTAGGATGCTCATATCCCATTTCAGAAATAGCTTTAAGAACAGGAGTTAGTAAGTTTAAATTTTCAAATGTTACAGGAACTTGATCAGTCATGTATATCTCTTATATTTACAAATATGTCATGAGGTTTAGCACAAAGACTTTTCGAAGAACATAGATAAACTATTTAATTAGAATAACAAATTAAACATATGCTCAGGAACTGTTTGACGGATAATTGTAAAATATTATGCCGGCACAAGTGCTTATAACCTCGGTTTTATTTTCCATGGAGTCATATCGTCTGACTTTCTCATGGTGATCCGAAGCTGGCTTATAAAGATTGTTCTGGCAATCATAAGCACTTGTCGGAGATTGCGTACTATACAGTAGTTTAAATATTATGCAAGTTTTAAATTTAAATACAAAAAATTGTAAGAGGTGTGATTGTTAAATCCAATACCTTTTAGTATCGGACTTAGTAGGGGTCTTTTAAATTTATGGTGAACGGCTACATAAATTAATTAAATATAGAAATTAATTTTATCCATTGATGATTTTATTTAATCTACTTTTCTTGTTTTTCCGCTTTGTGCTCTTGTTTTATTTTCTGACTGAACATAAATTGTATCTGTTGTAGCCATACTTGCATGGCCTAAATCTTCTGATAAATCTTTTAGTGCGCGCCCTCTTTCTATTTCCATACTGGCACCTGTGTGTCTTAGCCAATGAGTTGTTGCTTCTTTTAATCTTAATGCTTTATCTTCACCAGCGCTCTGTTTCATTCTGGTAAATGCTTGATCAAATATAGTTTGCACTAAGCGCCTTAAATGCCTGGACGTCATACCGCCTTGCCCACGAATTTTTTCTACCAGCACATTATTATCTCCGCTATAAGGTAAACCTGACAAGTCTCTTGAAATTCTGTATCTTTGTAAAAAAGGGATAAAATCCAAAGGCACTGTGGTGTCTCTTAACTTTCTTCCTTTACCAAATACTTTTAGCCACCAATTTTCATCTTCATCTTGCCAAAAATGGCCCATGACTGGCGACCAGTTAGCACGTTCTGATAATTCTGAAATTCTTAGAAAGAGGGTTTTTAATGCGGCGATCACAAATAAATTTCTTTCATAAATAGGATCTGTATCTGCCATATCCACTGCGGTATCTAAAAGATATTGCCATTGTTCAGACGATAATCTTTTTATTTCTTTTACTTGTGTATCACTAATAAAATGCCTGCAATCTTTTTTTGCTATTTGTGCCGGATTGCCGTAGCAAAGTTCTTCACCCATCAGGTAATTGTAAAAAACAATGAGTGCTGTAAATGTGGATGTTAATGTTTGTTGTGATGGCCGGTATTTTTTTTTGTCGACTTCCTTTATCGTTTGACTTTTTGGTGCCTGAATTTTAAATGGATGCCACAGATCATTTGGGGTAAAATAACTTCCTATTAACTTGTACCTTTCTTGATTACTGGTTCCAATCCAAGTTACAGGTGGTTTCCAACAAAAATCGGCATATTCCAGAATGTCAGCTTTGCGTAAATCATCGATAGGTAATTTTTTTATTAAAATAGACCACAATATAAATTTTTCAATTTCATTTCTAAAACGGTCATAAGTATGAATTGATTTATTTCGACCTGTATATTCTAAAAATGACTTTCCCCAATGCCATAACTTACCTTTCCAATGAACGTTGCCATTATTTAAAAAGTCATTTAATGATGGATAGTCAGATAAAGAAAGTTCAGTTAATTCTATATATGTTGGATATAAAGGAATTGGGCTAGACATAAAGGGCTTTGATTTAATGTAATAAGCTTAATATAATTATATTTTTTTACTAAGTCCAATATTAAATAGCATTTTTGACTAAATTGAATTCTTTTAACAACGCAACAAAATGTCAAAGGAAAAGTAAAACTAAGGCTAATTTAACATAATACCTATTTTGTTAAAAAATTAAGCGTATAAGTATGATATCCGCAAAGAAGGATTGTTCTGGATCAAGAGATAGTGTGGTTTTATCTACACTATCTCTTAAGTGTCGTGCTATTTATGGTAAAACTTCAGCTAGAATCTCAATAGGATGTTGAGGCTTAAATTTTTCAAAACGTTTAACCTGACTACGACAAGAAAATCCCGTTGCCAGTATGTGTTTTTGGTTATCAGGATCCGATCCTATTATTGCATCTATTGCAGGTTTCCAACTCATTTCATATAACGCTTTAGAGTTATTAAAATTTTTCGATTCATGACCGTAAGTACCGGCCATGCCACAACATCCAGTTTCAATACTTGTTAACGTTAATCCTGTTTTATTAAATATAGTGCGCCATACCGATGAAGAGTTTGGTAATGCGGTTGTTTCTGTACAGTGATTTATGAGTGAAAAAGAACTATTAATATTAGTGTTTATTGTAGGAAAATCTTGGTTTTGAAGCCATTCATGGGCTAATTGCACATGAAAATCTCCTCTGTCCTTTCCTAATACTGTTTTGTATTCATCTCTGTAGCACATAACTAATGAGGCATCTAATCCCAGCATAGGTATATTAAGCTCATATATTTTGTTTAAAAATTGAGCCGAGGACAACGCCGTTTTTGAAAACTCTTTTAGAAAACCTTTCACATGTTGGGGTTTGCCGTTGGGCTTAAAGGGCAATAAAATTGCCGTTTTACCTAATTTATTAACTAATTTAATAAAACTTTCTACTAACTCTGCTTCGTAATAAGAAGTAAAAGGGTCTTGAACTATTAATATAGTCTGAGATTTTTCTGAAATAGACAAATTTTGCAGATTATTAAAATTAAACTTTGTTTTTGATGAAAGTCGATTTTTTAAACTCGGTTCACTTAATATGGGCGTATCAATATATCCAATACTTTTTTCAAGTAGTTTTTTAGTGAGCGACAACTTTAAAATTGGATTTATTAGCCAGGCAAATCTCGACAATACAGGCGCCATTTGTTCTATATTTGCTACCATATGATCGGTAGCAGGTCGGGCATAAATACTATAATAATAATTTAGAAATCGCGCTCTGAATGTCGGGACATCGACCTTAATAGGACAAGCTGTTGTACAGGCTTTACATGCTAAACATTCATCCATGGAATCTTTTACTTCATGGGAAAAATCATATTCACCTGATTTTTTTTCTTTATCATTTAGAAGTTTAGCCAATAAAGATAATTTACTACCTTTTATGATGGATTGTTCTGTGTGCAGCAGATCAACTCCTTTTTCGGTTTGTAGCCTTAACCATTCGCGCATTAAACCTGCTCGCCCTTTTGGTGAATAGCGACGATCTTTAGTGACTTTATAAGACGGGCACATTGGACTTTTTTCATCGTAATTGAAACAAATGCCATTGCCATTACAGTTCATCGCATTATCAAAACTTTCTACAACCTTGGTAGAAATTTCTTTATCAAACCAGGCTCTTTTTTGCCCATCAACACTTACTAATTTATCTAAACTTTTTAAAGGGGTACATATTTTTCCGGGGTTTAATCTATTTGTTGGATCAAATATGGTTTTTATTTTTCGTAATTCATTAAAAAGCTCTTCGCCAAAAAATTGAGGTCCATATTCGCTTCGATAGCCTTTACCGTGCTCGCCCCACATCAGGCCGCCATATTTTGCTGTCAATTCAACAACTTCATCTGAAATCTTTCTTAATAATTTTTCATGCTCAGGTTGATACAAATTCAAAGCGGGTCTAACATGAAGAACACCTGCGTCAACATGGCCAAACATCCCATAATGTAATTGATGTTTATCAAGTAAAGCTCTAAATTCTAAAATATAGTCGGCTAAATTTTCAGGCGGTACAGCTGTATCTTCAGCGAATGCGAGTGGTTTTTCTAAACCTTTTGTATTTCCCAATAAGCCAACGGATTTTTTTCGCATTGCATAAATTTTTAAAATATCTTCTTTAGAATTTATTATTTGATATCCAATTACACCTGCTTGTTTATCAGAAATTAGCCGATCTAAATTGGCCTTTAAGCTGTTAACTTTAGTATTAATCTCTTCTTGTGATACTCCATTGAATTCAACCATATTCAGACCCTGCATCTCTATGCCTGGCACCTCTTGGATCAGCTCAGAGACTGAATGCCAAATAATGTCTTCTCGGGCTAAGTTAAGAACTTTACTATCGACCGTTTCTACAGAAGTTGCGTTTGCATCAACTAAAAATGGTGAATTTCTAAGAGCGGAGTCAAAAGAATCGTATTTAATGTTAAACAAACATTTATACTCTGCTATGGGGGTTATGTTAAGTTTAGCCTGAGTTACTATCCCCAGAGAGCCTTCGGAACCTGTGATCACCCTGCCTAAATCAAATTTATCCATATTAGGATCGAATATGTTTTCCAAATCATATCCAGTTAAAAAACGATTTAACCTGGGAAAGGCTGATAGAATTTTTTCTCGTTTATTAATTCCTATATCCAGAACGGTTTTATACAAATGCCCTGCTCTATTTTCTTCCAACGCCAATTTCTTAGCTTCTTTAATTGGGAGCTGTTTTGTTTTTAGTTGTGTACCGTCAATGAGAATAGTTTCTAGCGCTAATACATGGTCACTTGTTTTTCCATAGACTAACGAGCCTTGCCCTGAAGCATCTGTATTTATCATACCGCCAATCGTTGCGCGATTACTTGTTGAAAGATCTGGCGCGAAAAAGTAACCATAAGGTTTTAGAAAATCATTCAATTGATCTTTAATAACCCCGGTTTCAACCTTAACCCAATTCTCCTTTACATTTATCTCTATAATTTTTCGCATATGGCGAGATAAATCAATGACTATTCCCGGGGTTAAACTTTGACCGTTTGTCCCTGTTCCTCCACCTCTCGGGCCAAAAGTCAGGCTTTTGAATTTATTTTCATTTGCAAGTTCACAAGCTAGTTGTATATCGTGTGATGATTTAGGAAATAATATTGCTTGCGGTAATTGTTGATAGACGCTGTTGTCAGTCGCAGCGGTAAGCCTGCTTGCATAAGTGATATCTGTCTCGCCCTTGAATCCTTGGGATTGAAGGTCTTCTAGATAAGTGCTTACTAAAGGGAGTGATAAATCGGCAAGTTTTAATTTTTCTATCATGACGGTGAAATAAAAGTAAATGTAGGTCTATTATAACATGGTCAAATTCATTAAAAATATTGATAGCTTAAATTAATAAAAATTATGTGACATATAATTAAACTTGCATTAAAAAAGGAGCTATTAAGCTCCTTTTAAAATTAACAGCTTGTCTAGATGTCTATTTACCGTGTTGCTCTGCCAAATAGAGCCAGGTTTTTAATACTGTATCTGGATTGAGGGAAACAGAATCAATACCCTGGGCAACTAGCCAGGCCGCAAAATCTTCGTGATCTGAAGGACCTTGACCACAAATACCGACATATTTACCTTTTTTCTTTGCCGTTTGTATTGCCATTTCTAACAATTTTTTGATTGCAGGATCACGTTCATCAAAAAGGTGAGCGATTAAACCTGAGTCTCTATCTAAGCCTAAAGTAAGCTGAGTAAGATCATTTGAGCCAATAGAAAACCCGTCAAAGTGTTCTAAAAATTCATCTGCAAGTAGTGCGTTTGAAGGTAACTCACACATCATTATGATTTTTAGACCGTTTTCGCCACGCTTTAGACCATGTTGCTCTAATAATTCGATTACCCGTTCAGCTTCAGATACGGTTCTTACAAATGGGATCATTATCTCAACATTAGTTAATCCCATATCATTTCGTACGCGTTTTATGGCTTCACATTCTAATGCAAAACAATCTCTGAAGTCCTCAGATATATAACGTGATGCACCTCTAAATCCGATCATTGGGTTTTCTTCTTCAGGTTCATATTGCTGACCGCCAACGAGGTTAGCATACTCATTGGATTTAAAGTCTGACATACGAACTATGACGCGTTCAGGAGCAAAAGCACACCCTAAGGTTGAAATACCTTCTACTAATTTTTCTATGTAGAATTCAACTGGAGATGAATATCCGGCAATCATTTCTTTAATTTCTGACTTTATTTCATCATTTTGCTCAGAAAAATTAATCAAGGCTTTAGGATGAACGCCTATCATTCGATTAATTATAAATTCTAATCTGGCTAATCCAATCCCTGAATGTGGTAACCTGGCAAAATCAAAGGCTCTATCAGGATTTCCGACATTCATCATTATTTTCATCGGCAGATCAGGCATTTCATCAACACGTGAAGTGATGACTTCGAATTTTAGTTTTCCTTGATAGATGAAACCTGTATCTCCTTCAGCACAAGAAACTGTCACGTCTTGGCCATCAGATATTAGCGAAGTAGCATTTCCGCAACCAACAACCGCTGGAATACCCAACTCTCTGGCGATGATTGCTGCATGGCAGGTTCTTCCACCACGATTTGTAACAATGGCAGATGCGCGTTTCATGATAGGTTCCCAATCGGGATCTGTCATATCTGTTACGAGTACATCACCTACTTGCACTTGATCCATTTCATTGATTGAATTCAAAACGCGTACAGCACCTGACCCAATTTTGTGACCGATAGAGCGTCCTTCACATAAAAGCTCTGAAGTCTCTTTTAATTGAAACCGCTCCATTACGTTGGCATCTTCATTGGATTTAACTGTTTCTGGTCTGGCCTGAACTATATATAATTTACCGTCATTACCATCTTTAGCCCATTCGATATCCATCGCACGGCCATAGTGTTTCTCAATGATAACTGCTTGTTTAGCAAGTTCTTGTACTTCGTTATCTGATAGTGAAAATTGGTCACTTAAATGAGATGTAACATCAATAATGTCAACCTGTTTACCGTGAGACTGGTCATCGGAGTAGATCATTTGAATTGCTTTGGAGCCTAATGTTCTTCTGACAATCGAAGGTCTGGCGGCTGCCAGAGTAGGTTTGTGCACGTAGAATTCATCAGGATTTACAGCACCCTGCACAACCATTTCACCTAATCCATAACTAGATGTTATAAAAACAACATCTTCAAAGCCTGATTCTGTATCAATACTAAACATGACACCTGAAGATGCTTTGTCAGATCGAACCATTCTCTGAATACCTGCCGATAATGCAACGCCACGATGATCGTAACCTTGATGTACACGATAAGAGATAGCACGGTCATTAAATAACGAGGCATAAACGTGTTTTATTGCAACCATTACAGCGTCAATACCGCGAACATTTAAAAATGTCTCTTGTTGACCGGCAAAAGAAGCGTCAGGCATATCTTCTGCTGTTGCTGACGAACGAACAGCAAAAGAAGCGTCGCTTTCGTTATTTCCAGAAAGCTCAGCATATGCGGTTTCGATTGCTTTGTTTAATTTTTCTTGGAATGGGGTTTCTATGATCCATTGACGAATATCTGCACCTACCTTGGCTAAGGTATTCACATCATTAACATCTAGATCGTCTAATACTTGATAGATACGAGCGTTGAGTCCTGATTGTTCTAAAAACTCATTAAAAGCATCTGAAGTTGTTGCAAATCCACCTGGAACTTGAACACCTGCATTAGACAGGTTAGAAATCATCTCACCCAGTGAGGCGTTTTTGCCACCAACGCGAGGTACATCTTGCATACCAAGCTCTTGATACCAGAGAACATATTCTTGCACGGAACCTTCTCCAAAAATCTGATTGTTTATTGAACGAGTAAATTAAATTTAGTTTAGACCTTTTAATTAGGTCCAGCCAATTCTACACTGGGCAGCATACATACGTAAACCTAGTAATCATATATGTTAGTATTTATGTGAAAACTATATTGAGGATCATAGTGAGAACTGCATTTTATATCTCTGACGGTACAGCAATAACTTCTGAAGTTTTTGGTCACGCTACCTTATCTTTATTTCCGGTCGAATTTAAAAATATTACGATCCCATTTGTAGAAACTTTAGAACAAGCAAATAAAGTTAAAACACAAATTAATAATTCTGTTACCGATAAAGGTGAAAAACCTTTAGTTTTTTTTACATTTGTTAATCACGATTTAACTGAAGTTATTAATTCTTCTAATGGAATTTGTTATGACTTTTTGACTGTATTCAGTGATCAAGTAAAAGCTGAGCTTAAAATAGACCCAGTGCCTAGAACGCACAGAACGCACAGTATGCATGAAAAAAGTTACGACTTTAGAATTGATGCTGTTAATTATGCATTAGCGAATGACGATGGTGCTAATTTAAAAGATTATTCAGAAGCAGATATTATTCTAGTAGGCGTCAGTCGCAGCGGTAAAACACCCACGAGTTTATATCTGGCGTTACAATATGGTATTAAAGCCGCAAATTATCCTTTTACCGACGATGATATAGATGACATCAGGATCCCTAAGGCTTTAGTCGCGCACAAGAAAAAATTATTTGGATTGACAATTTCAGCGGAAAGACTATCTAGCATACGACATGAAAGGATGGCAAATAGCCGTTATTCCTCAATTAGACAGTGTAGGTTGGAAATTAAGGAAGTTGAAATGCTTTATAAAAATAATAGAATTCCTTACTTAAACTCAACACATCATTCTGTTGAAGAAATTTCAGCAAAAATTCTTTCGGTTACTGGACTGGAAAGAAAAAAGTATTGATTGAGAAAGTAAAGGTGTCAGAGCACCTTTACTTTAATTCTGTATTTAGCTTCTGGCATCCTTTAAGAGATCAGCAACTAAAAAACCAAGCTCTAACACCTGATCTGCATTAAGTCTGGGATCACATTGAGTACGATATCTCTGAGCTAAGTCATGCTCTGACAGGCCATAAGCTCCACCTGTACATTCAGTAACATGCTGACCTGTCATTTCCAGGTGTATTCCGCCTGGATAAGAACCTTCCGCTTTATGCACGGCAAAGAACTGACTGATCTCTCGTAAGATATTGTTAAAACTTCTGGTTTTATAACCATTGTTTGCTTTTTCGGTATTGCCGTGCATAGGGTCTGAAGACCATACAACTTTTCTACCTTCGTCTTGTACTCTTTTAACAAGAGCTGGTAATTTATCAGCTAAAACATCTGCACCCATTCTTGTTATTAGGGTAAGCCTGCCAGGTATATTATCTGGATTGACTGCATCTATAAGCCTGATCAAATCATCAGGTTCCATGCCTGGCCCTACTTTGACACCAACTGGATTTTTGATACCTCTGAAAAACTCTATGTGTGCGTGATCTAGCTGTCTTGTTCGCTCGCCAATCCAAACAAAGTGAGCTGAACAATCATACCAATCACCTGAAAGATGATCTCGACGTGTTAATGCTTCTTCATATCCGAGAAGTAATGCTTCGTGTGAAGTATAAAGGTTGGTTTCTTTGATACTTGGTGCATTAGATGCGTTTATTCCACACACTTCCATAAACTCAAGTGCATCTTGTATTCTGTCAGACATTTCTTGATATTTATTTTTAAGCGGATTTGCCGCTACAAAACTCATATTCCAACGATTAACCTGATGTAAATCTGCCAAACCGCCTTGTGCAAATGCTCTTAAAAGATTAAGCGTTGCTGCACTGTGATGATAAGCTGTCAAAAGACGTTTTGGATCTGGAATACGTGCTTGTGGTGTAAATTCAAAACTATTAACTATATCGCCACGGTACGACGGTAAGTCAACACCATTGATTGTTTCTAAATTTGAAGAACGTGGCTTGGCGTATTGGCCAGCCATACGTGCAATTTTTACGACCGGACATTTTCCGCCGTAAGTTAGAACAACGGCCATTTGTAATAGCGTTTTAAAAGTATCACGGATCCCTGCTGCATTAAATTCTGAAAAAGACTCAGCACAATCCCCTCCTTGCAATAGAAAGGCTTTTCCTTCACAAACATCTGCTAACTGGCCATATAAACTTCTGGTTTCTTCTGCAAAAACTAATGGTGGCGCACTGTTTAATTGGCTTTCAATACTAGCAAGTTCTGCCAGGTCTGGGTATTCGGGTTGTTGTACAATTGGGGTTTCTCTCCAACTGTTGGGACTCCAAGGTTTCACTGCAAATTTCCTCATTCCAAGAAATATTAATAGAAGTTATGAATTTACCTGCATCACATTAAATATCAAGGTGTATTATCATCTATTTGATAATTTATTGGCATATAGCCGAATAAACACTAAGAACTTTTAATAAAGGCTATAAGAACACATCATACCTTAATACTTTCATTTAGAATAAACGTAAGCATGAGTGTATTTTTAATGATATATAAACAAGGTTATTAACATTGATTAACGTGAACTCTTATAGCCTCATATACCCATTTAAGGTAATAGCCACTATCCAGAATATGGAGCTTCAAAGAAATTTACATCACGTTTTTAGATTAATGTACCACTTTGTGTGGATACCAAAGTATCGCCGTAAAATTTTTTCTGAGCCTTATCGTGGGTTAATGAAAACAATAATCAAAAAAATAGGTTACGATTAGGACATTGATATAGTTGAACTGGAAATACCAGAAGATCATATTCATATGGTCGTAAGAAGCGAACCAAAATTGTCACCAAGCCAGATCATGCAGGTGATAAAAAGTATTTCAGCCAGAGAATTTTTCAAGTTATATGAAGATATTAAAAGACGTTATTTCTGGGGAGGGAAACTTTGGACTCAGAGTTATTTTGTTGAAACAATTGGAAATGCGACAAAATTTCCAATTCGTAAATATGTGCAAAACCAATTTAAGAATTGGATAAAAAAGAAGTTCACGGAAGTCAGTTAGGACTCTTTTGAAACTAGGTCCCTTGCGGCCGATTCTTTTATCAATAAATTAGTTTAATCACTGAACAGTTGTTGTGTAATAAAAATTAATAGTCTCAACTAGGTACTATTGATTTGCCATGCCCTCTCTTAAACTTTTATTGTATCATTAATAGTGTAGGATAATCTGCTACTTATACCTTTTAATTGATTAATTTAATGGGACTTATTTATGCTTCTCATACCATAAATCCCCTTATTTTTACGAACTAAGAAAATAAGAACACATCATACCTAAATTTAGTTAAGATTTAATCGTAAAAACATACATAAACCTATTAACAATTAACCAAGGAGAAAGTACAATTATTAATTTTAAGGGATGATGTGTTCTCAATGAACCCAACTATTGAAATTAGAAATCAATTCGACAATCTATACGCTTTAATAAAAAAATTTGTTGCCGAATTAAAACAACAGAAATTACACTCTGTCAGGTATTTTCAATTACCTGAAGTATTATCTGTACAGGAAAATACTTTGGATGAGTCAATTGAAGTAACTGAATATTTTAATAATGAAGCATTTATAAAGTGTTGCGATGCCTTTTTAGATCTTTTTAAAAAAGATGAAATTAGTACTAAAGTGATGAAACGTCATCCAGGAATAATAGTCGTTAATTCTGCAGAAGCTGAAACATTAATAAAAACAATCGAACTGGTAAATGTTGCAAAGAAAAAATTTAAAAATACTATCTTAAATTTAGGTAACAATGACAAGAAATTTGAAATTGTTCATAAAGCAATTCCTCAACTAATTACCTTAGCGGCTTATAGAAATATTCATTATGAAATTAATGCTCCCTATTCCGTTCGTTTTACCTGGATGAATAAACATTCCATTAAATTACTAACAAAAAAAGATGCATTAAAATTATTAGATAATTCCTATCAGTATGGCCAATCTAACATTTTTAAAGATTCTTCATGGCATGAACTAGTGAATAAAGAAATATTGCGGATCACCGAACTTTCTGACAAGACAAAACTAAGAATTCGCAGACCAACGAGAGTAAGCCCTCAGGTAAATGTACGCTTTAACGCTAAATCCAGATATCACGTTAGCGCTGCTTTACCTTTTATAATTATCAATGCGTCACCAGATATTAAATTGGGGACCCTTAAAAATTATTGTAAAAAAAGTAAAGATCCCAGAAAAGTAGAAAGTAATTTTTTGATAGAAAGATTGTATATGGAAAGTGTTAAATAGTCGTAGCTAGTAGCGCAAGTGAACATTCACTTACGCTATTAAATTTTACTCAACTATTTCTTCAAAAACTTCTTCATCTATTACTATTGCTTCTTCAACAATGCGCTTGCCACCCTGAATTTCTAATCGTTTATTTTGTTTATTCAACGCTAAGATTTCATCACAAAATTGATCTGATGGATGCATCTCATATTTATAATCAGTAATATTACCTGTTTTATCATCTTTGATATTAGTAATACAATATTCAGAAATAACCCCTTTACTAATTAGATCTTTCATTGTGGTTGTCATATCACGACGTAACGCTTTAAGTTTGTTTTCTGAAATATCATCAGTAGAATAAATTGAACCATATTTTTCCATAATAGATAACAATCTAAAATGATGGGTTTTACCAGGCGCTGCATATCGCCATAAATGATAAAGTCTTAACATCATCCATCGCGATAAACCTCTTTTCAATTCTTGGGCCCTATTAAAATAATAACCTTTAAATTCTAGGTTATCTATCATGTTATGAACAAATGCATTCAAACAAGCAACACATTTAATATTTCCACCTTGACCTTTTTTCCCACTAAAATGTAATGAAGATAAAAAGTTCATATTGGATTCATAAAAAGAATCATCAACATTAGTACTTTTAGTATCTGTTGCAGAATATTTAAAAGACAATTTTGAACCTTGCAATGCTTCTAATGCTTCTTTAATTTGTGGGTAAGGCATTGATTGCCCGACTCCTTTCAATTCCTGTGCTAATTCATTCATTGAAAAAACAACGGCGTATTGGATCCCTGATTTAAAGTTAATTTTTACAATTTTACCTTTAGAAGCAAGTCTAATTAAAGCGCGTTCAACTTTTTCTTCACGATCGGAAGGCCATACTAAATACTCTACATCTTCACCATTTTGCCTGGTGCTGACGACTGCCGGTGTAATCTTAATTTCACCCGAATATTGAATACCATTTAGTTTTTCAGAAATTCGACGCGTTATTATGGTTCTTTTAGGCGCATCTTCTAATGGAACTTTTTTATGCCCAGAACGAACAAATCTGCCCCACAAATCATAATGATCAAAAGTATTTGAATAAGCTCGTATATTATGAGGTGCATTCTCAATTGAAACCCGCACATCTTTATTATCAGTGAATAACGCTAAACTTTCATTATCAGTAGCACTTTCAACACCATGGATCTGACCTCTAAGGGAATCAGGTAGATTTTCTACTGAGATGTTAGTTTTGGGTTTCATTAATTGTTCCATACAAATTTATTAGACACACTATAACAACATAGATCAGTCAAAATGTTAAATGATTAAGTTAGTATAAAATTGATCTAAGCGCATTATTTTTTTCAGATCATTTTTATACTAACTAATAAAGACTTTTAGACATTTAAAAGCGCTTATTACGGTACAAATCAAATTTTTACTAACTCATAAAGCCAATTAAGACAAATATCATCAATTTGATTAAGATTTTGACTAATAACTTAGTAAAAAACCGTTCTGATATTAAAAATATTAGTCGCTGTGTATAAAATAATAAAAAATTAGTAAAGATCGGATCCTTACCAAGTAAAGATCCGATCTTTATTCAGTAAATTAACGATCAACTTGAATAACTATCTAGATAATTGCCCATTCACTTAATAAAATAATGATCTTTTCATTTTATTTTGTAGATAAGCATGTTAATAAGCTGTATATAAGATGTGCATTAAAATAATGGTTAGTAATTTTGTGATCTGCATGTAAGTTAAATACTGATCTTTACTAAGTTAAATCATGATCTAAATATTTCAGTTAATTTGTTATATATTATATAGTTAACTTACATTTTTTACTACTTAACCTTTAATACCTTAGATCTAACCATATTCAATCTTTTTATTTATACTTTAACAAAGTATTAAACAATAAATTTATATTTATTTTTTAAGGATGTCTTGTTAAAAATAGGTTTACTATATATTTAAGTGACATTATAATAAAAACTCGATGTTAAGGAAATATCAATGACTATAAAAAAAAGTGCCTTAAATACTTATAAATTGCTAAAAGCAACAGCAACTGTCGCACAAAGCTCTTTAGAAGGTAGAATACAACATTATAGAGCTCATCTAAAAACCGATAATAAAGAACTAAGAACTTATACTCAAAAAGCAGCAGCAGATTTATTAGGTTGTAATAATCGCACATTAAAAAGAAGACATGATCAAGGTGATTTTGATACTTTAGATATTAAACGAGGCGCAAATGGACATTATGCTTATACTTTAGCTAATATTCATGCTATGGCTGATGTACTTGGCATTGCAACAGATAGCAGAAAAAAGTCCGATAAATTGCAAGTTATCGTTGTAAATTCCCTTAAGGGCGGTTGTGGAAAAACTACCAGTTTAGTTAATATTGCAGCAGCATTAGCAACCACTAATATAAAAAGATATAGAATAGGTATTATCGATCTAGATCCTCAGGGATCAACATCAAGTTTTTTTCCTGCTTTAGAACCCGATCCAATTACTGTTGGTGATTTAATGCGAGATTGTATTGAACTTGAAGAAAATGAATCGTGGAAAGATATTGTATCAAGTGCATTTTTACCAACACATATACCTAATATAAGAATGTTACCATCTGGTATGGAAGACTTTTATTTTGAACATGAAACAGCAACAGAATTAAAAGATTCTGTCAATTATAATCAAACCAGACATTACCATAAACTGCTGGAAAAAGTACTAGAGCCTGTTGAAGATCAATTTGATATCATATTAGTTGATACCGCCCCTACTTTAAATTTTATGTTTTATAACGCATTAATGGCGTCTACTGCAATGTTAATTCCAGTTCACCCTGAAGCTGTAGATTTTGACGCTAATAATAAATATTTAAAACGTTTAGGTGAAATTTATCATACAGTTGCTGCATTAGATCATGAAGGTTGGGATTTTATGCAGTTTCTTGTCACTAACTATGTCAAAGGTAATCATTCACAAAGAGATATAGTTAAAGATATTAGAAGTGCTTTTGGAAGACAAGTTATGAGTTACCCCATAAATCACAGCTCAGCTATTACAGCGAGTTCATCGTCGTTTAATACTATTTTTGATCAAAAAGCTTCTGACAGTCTGGCAAGTAGAGAATCTCTTATGAAAGCACAGGAAAATATTAAAGATGTCGTTGATGAACTGGAAATGCTGATCCGTTCAAATTGGACTTCAACACAATGTCAGTTAGAAACGGCTTAGAAAGGTTAGATTATTATGGCTAAAAAACGTAAAAATGATACTCGTATAGACCCATTTGCTACACAATTAGAAACAAGTAATTTGGACATTTTGCTTGAAAATGCGGCTGTAGGTGATGAAATTACTATGCCTGCACCTTCAGATCCTAATAGAACTATAAAGTTATCCTGTAAAGTGATCCCCCATAATCAAATAGAAACACATACACAGGTTTATGATAAAAACAGACGAGTACAATCTTTATTAACAGAAACATCCGTTTCAGATCTATTACCAGCTATAAAAGCTGATGGTCGAAATTTACACCCGGCGTTATGCTGGAAAATTGGCGATATCGATTATGTATTAGCAGGATCTAGAAGAAGAAAAGCCTGTAGTTTAACTAATTCAGATTACATAGTTTTAACCTCTGCTGACTTTAACGCTGAAGACGCTAAAATATTAGCTATAACGTCAGATCAATACATAGCTCCGAGTCTGTGGGAGCTTGGACAAGCCTATGCACAAACAAGATCTGAACTCATTAACGAAGGTAAAAAAGGATCTTATCGAGAAATTGCTGAAATAGAAGGGGTATCCCACACTGCGATTGCCGATGCAATAAAAGCTTATGATAAATTACCAGCTAATATTTTAAGTCTTTATCCTACTGCTAACCATGTGGGAAGAGAAGTTGCTAAAAAGTTAATCACTGCATTGGAAAATGAACCTGATAAATTTAATGAGAGACTGAAAGAAACGCAGGCTAATTTGGCTGCATTAAAACGAGATTCTGACGATAAAACCGCACAGGCAATTACGAAATCTTTAATTGAAAGTTCAGTTCAGAGTAAAAATAAAGAAAATGTAGATTTTAAAAACAACTATATCAATGCGCATCGCAGTATGAAAACAGGTGATATGGTAATCAAAATTGATAATAAAGTATTAACAGAAAAGAGGTTTGAACAGCTTTCAAAGTTATTAGTAAACTTTAATTAAGCTAGTAAAAAAGTGATCTGTTGAATATTTACGCTTAGTAAAATTGGGTCTTAATTAACGTATTAATTTAATTTGCACGTTAATGTGTTTATGAGATCTGATTTTTACTAACTAATTTAGAATTTAGTTTATTATTTTTCAATTCCCACTTTACTTAGTAAAAAAATGCTCTGTAAAAACTAGCAAACATGCCTTTAATGTTAGTAACATGTTGTTAACTTGTTTGTAATTTGTGGTTATATTTTAAGTTATGATTCTCCTGTCAATTTTGTATCCTTGTTAGTATAAAACTGATCTTAAAAAAAATTCTTTATTTTCCTTTTGCTCTCAACATATAAACCTTATACTGGTGAAATTCTTTATTTTTACTGATAGAAAATGGCCCAAAGCTTAAGTAAAAAAGATCTTTTAAATATATTTGATGAAATCAAGCAAGAACAAGCTGCTGATTTTCCACTTACAGAATTATTTTTAAAAAGATACTTTAAACCTCTGGTATTTAAAAAGGCAAAATCACATTTTGCAGATGGCCTGGTAAACTGGGTAGAAGCTGATGATGGTTTTCATAAAATTAGTTCTGAAGTACAAAATGATCAAGGTGATGTATTCCATCAGCAAATACAAATTAAGCAATTGCGAACAGGGTATTCTCTGAGCGCGCATTGCTCATGTAATATTGCCAAAAAATGCTATCATATTGCCGCTGTGATTTTAAAACTAAAAACAGAGCATTCAGGTGAGTTTGGTCAGCACTTCTTAGTTCACGATTGGTTTAATGAATTAGAAAAGTTAAAAGTACATCACCGTGTATTTAAAAAAGATGTCATTCTATTTACGTTAGAGGCCACTGAGCAAGGCTTGGTGGTGATCCCCAAACAAGCACCCTACTCTGGTTCAGAGCGCTATTCTTTAGGTCGTACACTTACTAAACAACAAATAAATAGTTCTGTCACACCCGATAATATTAATGAAGAAGACTTTAGATTATTAAGTTGGATCAGATCACAAAATACATTTGGCCAATTACATTTAGACGGTCGTTGGGGCAGTTTTGCGCTGATAAAGATGATAGACACTGGCCGGTGTTTTTGGGAAACATCCAGAGACCCTCTCACGCTTGCTGATAAACGTACTATCAGTCTGAAATGGCAAACAATTGATAACTCACATCAATTGGATATAGATTTAGCACTATCAGATAACTGGCAATTATTTAATACGATCCCACCTTATTATATAGATGCAACAAATAATAAAGTCGGGGAATTAAATACGGCGCTCAGTAGTCAGGAAATTACGCATTTACTAAAAATGCCTGCTGTTTCCAGCGATATATTTGAACAAGTAAATAAACAATTTAATCGAATGTTTGGCCCCGGTCTGATCAAACATACGAGTGAAGAAATGTTTACCTCACATTCGGGCGTAAAAATTAAACCTCATTTATCATTACTAGTTGAAAACAATGAAGTAATGTTTAAATTTGAATTTTTGTATGGACGTACTTTTGTTCAATTAAAAGACCCGGACAACCATATTCGTATCGTCAGACAGCTGTCTTATGAAGATACGTGTGTAAACCGTTTGTATAATTTCGGATTACAGTCAACAAAAGGACCGGATAAAAACGCATGTTATCTGAGTTTTCCTACATCTGATCAAAAAGATGTAGATATACATTGGTTTGTAAATGAAATCGTGCCCGGGCTGATCAAAGAAGGTTGGAAAGTCCCCAATTTAGATTATAACGATAAGGTAATTATAAAGCCTCAGCTTATTTTGTCAGTAGCAAGAGACAGGGTTAATAAAATATCTATTACACCCAGTTGTGAAGTTGATAATAAACCTATTTTCTTAAACGCAATATTAACACAAGGCGCACTGGCTAATTCTAAATCGGCCAATTTCAATTATTACAGCCATAGTGCAGGCCAGTGGTTAGCATTTCAGAAAACGGATTTGTTATTGTTAACCAACTTAATTGAAGAGTTTTACGCCAATAAGAAAATACCGAAACGTTTATTACTCCCCTTATCCTATGCGGGTTATTTATCACAATTTGAACACGCTAAAATTGATTGTAATGACTCTGTACTTATTGAATTAGGAAAAACCGATTGTAAAACAGTATCTACTCATCAGTTTGTTGCACCAAAAGGCCTCAAGGCGAAGCTAAGGGATTATCAGAAACAAGGTGTCGTTTGGTTACAATTCTTAAAAAAATATAAGTTAGGTGGCATTCTAGCCGATGATATGGGCCTTGGAAAAACACTCCAAACCATAGCGTTTCTATTAAGTGAAAAAATGGCAAATGGTTTGTCTGCGCCAGCACTGATAGTGTGCCCGACCAGTTTAGTGACTAATTGGATGAATGAGTTAACTAAATTTTCGCCGGATTTAAAAATTGTGGTGAGTCATGGCGCAAATCGTCAAAGTGTATTTGATTTATTACCTAAAGCTGATTGCGTGATAACTACGTACCCACTGATCACCAGGGATAATTCAATTTATCAATCAATGAAATTTAGCAATGTTATATTAGATGAAGCGCAGGTTATAAAAAACAATCAAGCTAAAATATCCCGGGCAGTTAAAAATATTCAAAGTGATTTTAATCTATGTTTAACGGGAACCCCGGTTGAAAATAACTTGATGGAGTTAAAATCTTTATTAGATTTTGCTATGCCAGGTCTGGTTGGGTCTACGGCTCACTTTAAGACCCATTATCAGATACCGATTGAAAAAGAAAACGATGAAATAAAAGCCAAAGCATTAAAAAGACTCACAGCTCCGTTTATGCTAAGGCGAACAAAAGAACAAGTTGTAACGGAATTACCCGCTAAAACTGAATTAGTTAAAATGATCGAATTGCTGCCAAAACAGCAAAATCATTACGCACAGGTACGCGCAAATATGGAGCATAAAATGCGCTCCGTATTTGAAGCTCAGGGTGTAGAGCGTAGCCGTCTTGAATTCCTGGAAGCATTACTAAGATTAAGACAAGTATGTTGTGATCCCAGATTAGCATCTGAAGATCAAAGCTTATTAGATAGCGATAGCGCTAAATTAGACTGGTTAGCAACTAACTTGCCTGTAATGCTGTTGGAAGGCCGAAAAATAATTATCTTCAGCCAATTTACCAGTATGTTAAAAATCATTGAAAATGCGTTAGCTGTTATGAATATTCAATATAGTTTGCTGACCGGACAAACCAGAGACAGGCAAGCTGCTGTTGATGAATTCCAAAATGGTGATAATCCAGTCTTTTTGATCAGTTTAAAAGCAGGCGGAACCGGATTAAATTTAACAAAAGCCGATACCGTGATCCACTATGATCCCTGGTGGAATCCTGCTGTTGAAAAACAAGCAACAGACAGAGCACATAGGATCGGCCAGAAAAAAGCGGTATTCGTTTATAAGCTTATTTGTGAAAATACCATTGAAGAACGCGTTTATAAAATGCAAAAAGACAAAGAAGCCCTGGCTGATAGCTTTTTTGATGCATCGAACAATCAATTTAAGGTACATTCAGCAGCTGAAATGATGGCATTATTAACGACAGATCATTTGTAAAAGATCCTTTATTATTTTATTTGAAAAAAAGATCAAAATTAATTGAACCTTTATAAAAAGTGAAAGTCTATTAATACAAGAGTTGAGATGCTCTTCCCTGAAAGTTGTTAATTAGATTTCCCCATTTGATTACTGTTGTTATTTATAAAGCCAACCCCCTAGGTTGGCTTTATTTTTTCTACTACTTTATTTTTCCCCTGTTCAGCTTCATTCTGCGTTATGTAAACTCGAAATAGATAAACTATTCCATTCGCTTAAATCCGTGATCCAGCACCCTATTTAACAGTTTCTTTTTTGCTCAAAATATACGCTTAATTATAAGGATCAAAATATTTTTCAGGATCGATTTGACGATCTATTTTAAATGTGATCTTATACTTTCTTTTTAGCAAAGAAATTATCATGTCAGCACCTTTTAAACCTTTCACCAAACACCTTGGTCATTTAGGCCTTATCGCTCAAATGTGTAAAGAACTAAAAATAGCAGAGCAAGTTGATCGACTCATTCCTTCACCGGATGACAAGCTTGTTTCTTATGGCGAATTGCTTGTTGCCATGATCATCAATGGGTTAGGCTTTACTAGTCGGCCATTACATGTGTTCCCTGAGTTTTTTGCCAATAAAGATTTACCTCGATTATTAAGGCCCGGTATTGAAGCTAAGCAGCTCAATGACAGTGCCTTAGGTCGCGCCATGGACAAATTTTTTGAATTTGGGGTAACAGAGTTATTTTCGCATTTAGCCAGCAATACGGTTAAAACACTCGACTTAAAAGTTGAAACGGTTAATCAAGATATCACCAGCTTTCATGTTGATGGGAATTACGATACTGAATCTGATACGGGTGCTGTCACCTTAACCCATGGCTATAGCCGCGATCACCGACCAGACTTAAAGCAGGTTGTGTTGCATTTATTAGTTGAGCAACAAGCCGGGATCCCGCTGTATATGTCACCGGCCAATGGCAATGCAAATGATAAAACCGAGTTTTACCAGTTAGTTAAAGAGTTTAAGGATTCGGTAAAAAGCGCTTGTGACAGCAAGTATCATATCGGCGACAGTGCCTTATATGTTAAAGAAACGATACAAGCATTGGCGAAGCAGGAAAGAATATTCATTAGTCGCGTGCCTGCTGTTTTAACTCAGGCCAAGCAGCTGATAAACCAAATAACAGCGTATAAACTCATAGATTTCGCTGACGGTTACAGGGGCTGCTGGATTGATAACGGTTATGCAGGTGTCAAACAGAAATGGTTGCTTATTCAAAGTGAAGCGGCGAAAGAAAAAGAAATGAAAACACTGGGAAAGCGCCTGAAAAAACAAACAGATAAGGCGATAAAATCCTTTATAAAACTGAACAAAGAAGCCTTTTCCTGTGAACAAGATGCTCGCAAAGCTTTAGCAAAATGGCAGAAAAGTTCGCCGATAATGCAAGTTAATTCAATTAATATCAGAGAAAAAGCACGCTATAAAAACAAAGGCCAGCCGGCAAAAGACGCCCAACCCGATTATTTTGAATACTTCATCGAAGGGATTTTAGCCAGCTCACTAACCGAATGTGAGCGGATAAAAACCAAGTGCGGCTGCTTTATTCTGGCCACCAACGAAATCAATAACCTCGACATGGCAGAGTTGTTAAGCCAATACAAAGGGCAACAGCGAGTTGAGCGTGGCTTTAAGTTTTTAAAGAGCCCAGAGTTTTTTACCAGCGCGATATTTTTGAAAAAGCCGGAACGAATAGAAGCGCTACTGATGATAATGACTTTATGCTTAATGGTTTACAACGCCCTTGAGCACAGGATCAGAAAGGGACTACGGGACACTGGCCAACACTTTCCCGATCAAAAGAAAAAGCCAAGCCAAAAACCAACCGCCAGATGGATATTTCATTGCTTTAGCGGTATCACTGTTATGTATTTTGAGCAGAAAAACGGCCTAATTGCCAACTTAGAGCCCAGGCACTCAAGCGTGTTAAATGCCTTAGGCAAAACATATCAAGAAATGTATTCATAAATTAGGGTGCGGAATGTCGGTTAAATGCCTTGCCTGAGTCATTTCCAGCGATTCTGGTGCGCACTTTTTAAACTATATGGTGCTCTTGATCCTGCTTGAAATTCGCATCGAAAGGCCACTTAGGTATATACTGTGTATATATCCACTGTTGAGAATATAAGACAATGTTTTTTGAGTTAACTTATGAAATTATTATTACTGCGTGTATCAGTTTTTTCATTGGATTTTTAATTAGTCTTTTTTTTATAATCAATAAAAGTAGAAAATTAAGCCAAGCTCAGCTGGAAAATAAAATAAGCCAGGAAAAGCTAAATAATTTAGAAAAACAAGCCGACGATTATTATAGTCACTGGCAACAAGCAATTTCTCAGCTTGAGGATAAAAATACCGCCTATACTCAGTTAATGGCACAATACGCTTCCTTAAAGAGTACACTCATAGAAAGAAAACGTCATTTTGAAGAGCAACTAAATCAAATAAATCATAGTAAACAAATATTAACAAAAGAATTTGAAAATCTGGCGAATAAAATCCTGGATGAAAAAGGCAAAGCATTTAAAACCTTAAATCAAGAAAATATAGAAGGGTTATTAAAACCTGTTCAAGGTGAAATTAAAGGTTTTAGAGAAAAGATCGAATCTATTCACACTGAAGATCTTAAGCAACGTAGCGAATTGAAAGCTGAATTATTAAATTTGCAAAAACTAAATGCTCAGATCACAGATCAAGCGGATAAACTAACAAATGCTCTTCAGGGACAAAAGAAAGTACAAGGTAATTGGGGGGAGCTCATGTTAGAGAATGTGCTGGATAACTCAGGCTTACGTATAGGCGAAGATTATAAACGTGAAGTGAGTTTTACCACTGAAGAAGGTAGAAAAAGGCCTGATGCGATAGTTTATTTACCACAGAATAAGCATTTAGTAATAGATGCAAAAACATCTTTAGGCGCTTATACAAGATATGTTAATTCAGAACATCAAAATGAGCAGCAAGAAGCCTTAAAACAGCATGTACTTGCAATGACAGATAGAATAAATGAACTTGCCGATAAGGATTATTATAAGCTGCCCGGTTTAAACTCCCCTGAAGTGGTTGTTTTATTTGTACCGATAGAATCGGCCTATGTAGAAGCATTAAAATACCAGCCTGACTTGTATCAAAAAGCCATCGAACGCAATATATTAGTTGCAACCCCCACTACTTTGTTAACGAGCTTAAATATAGTACGTCAATTATGGCGGTTTGAAGATCAAAGTAAACATACTGCTGAGCTGGCAAAACGAGCAGAACGTTTTTACAGTAAATTAAATGGATTTTTAACGAGTATGCAAGGAGTGGGTGAACAGTTAGATAAAGCTAAAGACAGTTATGATAAATCCTTTGCACAACTATATAGCGGTCGTGGAAATTTAATCAAACAAGCCGCTGAATTTAAAGATCTTGGCGTATCAGTACAAAAAGAGCTGCCTAAAACTTTGATTGAACGTGCTCACCTGGAATTAGAACAATAAACTATTTTTAATGTTTAAAGTGAATACGATTAACACTATTATTTATACAGGAAAATAAAATGAATACGTTTATAGATGGTGTAGATTACGGGCCATTAGCCCAATTAATTGGTCGTTGGGTTGGAGATAAAGGGCTGGATGATGCGCCTGATGCTAATGCGCAGTCTGATAAAACGCCTTACATAGATGAACTGACTTTTACTGTTTCTGGTGTTGCTGAAAATGCTGAAGAACAAAACTTGGTATCGGTTAAATATCATCATGTTGTCAGGAAACGTCAAGGAGGACAAATATTTCATGATCAAATTGGTCATTGGATTTACCAGCCTAGTAATGGTTTGATCATGCATTCACTGACAATACCACGGGGAGTGTGTGTACTTGCCGGCGGAAGCCTGCTGCAACAAGATAATGAAACTATCTTCACCGTTGAAGCCAGGGCTGATTCTGATTCTTTTGGTATAGTCCAATCACCATTTATGTTAGAAAAGGCGAAAACCAAGGTTTTTAACATGACTTTAAGTATAAAAGATCAAAAGCTTAGTTATCATCAAACGATGTTACTGCATATATATGGTAAAGATTTTCAACATTCAGATAAAAGTGAACTTAGAAAAATTGTTTATGATTTAGACTGATCTCTTTTTGTCATCAATTGGCATAACGATATCGACACATTCTAACTTTTAGTCTGTGTCGATATCGCGACATTAAAAATTACGAAATTTTATTACCCCTTAAAAATCAACGCTTTATTCTTGGCAAGTAAATTGCTCTTTCTAGTTTACTCTGGTTCATATTGATTAAGAAAGTAAACACCATGGATATTCACATAAATAAACCTAAAAAATTAAATAAAAAATATTTTTTATTTTTTATTTTGCTTGTCATTGTAGGATTTAGTACGTTTTTTGTTAAAGCTTATTTTGGCAATAGTACATCCTGGGTCGAATTAGATAAGTTACGGATCGCCGAAGTAAAAAGGGGCGACTTTGAAATATCTGTTCGCGCCAATGGCGCCTTAAAACCGCAAAACATGTATTGGATTTCAAGTTCAGTGAATGGACGCGTAGAACATATTTATAATAAAGCGGGTAGTCAGGTTAAGTCGGGCGATCCAATTGTAAAGTTAAATAACCCTGAACTTATTCAGTTAGCAGATCAGGCTCAATCTAAATTAGAGCAAGTAGTAGCACAAAATAGCGCATCACAGGCTAAAATGGAGTCTGCTTTATTAGATATTGAAGCTCAGGTATTAAATGCAGAAATGAGCTACTTGTCGAATAAACTGGAATTAGATGCACAAACAACATTAATAAATAATGGTAATAGCACGGTATCTAAAATTGATTATCAAAGATCAAAATTCTCTGTCAGTCGAAGTCATAAAGAATGGCAGATCCAATTAAAAAGACTCGAAAAGCATAACAATAATATGCAAGCACAGGTACAGGCGCAACAGGCACATATTGCAGTACTTAAAAGTGAACTTAAACAGAGTCAGCTAAATTTAGCCAATTTAATTGTCAGGGCCAAAGTTGATGGCATAGTTCAAAAAATGACGTTATCGCTGGGACAATCTATTCGCTTGGGTGAAAGTATTGCTGAAATTGCAGATTCACATAACTTGATAGCGCAAGTTAACGTACAAGAATTACAAATCAAAGACGTTAGTTTAGGTTTATCTGTCATTATTGATACTCATAAAAGTAAAATTTCCGGCATTGTTAGCCGGATAGATCCAAGTGTGACAAATGGTATGGTTCAGGTTGACGTTAAACTGATAAGTAAACTGCCCAGTGAAGCTCGCCCAGAGTTATCAGTTGAAGGAATTATCAATATTCTTCATAAACCCGATACGCTCTATGTTAGAAAACCGCTATTTTCTCCCAGTGAAACCACAGCAAAGGTCTACCGAGTAAGTCATGACAATACGAAAGCGAGTTTGATCTCCGCTAATTATGGCCGGGCATCGGTTAATTATATAGAAATACTTTCAGGTTTAGATCAAGGTGACAAGATCATAGTGTCAGATCCTCAAGAATTCTCAGAGCATAAACATATTTTGCTTAAAAATTAGTACAACGCAATTTTAATTTTAGCCATAAGTAAACTTATCGTTAGATTGGTTTCACAACGTGATTTTAGGAAATAAGGTATGGAACAAGTAATTGAAAAAGTTATTGAATTAACGAATATTGGTAAGTCATTTCAAACAGATGAAATAGAGACCAGAGCATTGTCTGAACTTAGTTTAGTTATTAATCAAGGTGATTATATTGCGATTAGTGGTCCGTCTGGTTGTGGTAAATCTAGTTTATTATCGATACTTGGATTATTAGATACAGCAACAACGGGGCATTATTCTCTTTCAGGTAAAGATGTGTCTAAGCTGAATCGAGATGATCGCGCAGATATTCGCTGCCACAGCATCGGATTTGTATTTCAGTCTTTTAACCTTATCAGTGATTTAACAGTGGAAGAGAATGTTATGTTGCCGCTGACCTATCAAGCGCAAATTAAGTCAAAGACGGCAAAAGCACGGGCAAAATCCGTATTGGAAAAAGTAGATATGCTGCATAGATTAAATCACTACCCTTCTCAACTTTCCGGTGGTCAACAACAAAGAGTTGCAATAGCCAGAGCTTTAATCAACGATCCTGCGCTGATCTTAGCTGATGAACCTACGGGGAATTTAGATTCAAAAAATGCGGAAATTGTTTTGAAGTTACTTGATGAACTACATCAGTCGGGCCGCACTATCTGCATGGTAACCCATGATCCGAAATCGGCCGCCAGAGCATCACGTCAAATCGAATTGTTTGATGGTGCTTTAGTGGTTGATAGAAATAATAAATCGTTAGCAGCAGCTGGTTAGGAGGGGAAATTGATGGGATTATTAATGGATTTTCGGTATGCATTTCGTTTGTTAGCAAAATCGCCAAAATTTGCAATTCTGACAATTTTTATATTGCTAGGGGGCCTGACAGTCAGCCTGATTTCTTATAATTATGTGAATACAATTGCATTTAAGGCTTTAGATACGCCAGAAGGAGAGAGTATTGTTACGATAATATTAGACGGAGATTATTCAGCAGCAGATATCAGAGCCGATCATTTTTCACAAATAGGTAAAACACAATTTAAAACACAATTCTCTGAATTTACTTTATATAACCAAGTTTCAATGCGATTGTCATTGGGAGAAACGGGTAAAGACATTGTGGCTAACAGGGTAAGCGATGAGTTTTTTGAATTTACTCGTTTTCAGCCGCTTTTAGGTCGCAGTTTTACGCCAGAAGATAATTCAAGAGGTGCGCCGAAAGTTGCTGCGATCAGTTATGCATTATGGCATTCTGCTTTTAATGCCGATCCACAAGTGATTAATGGCAATATTAAATTAAATAATGAGAGTCACCGTATAATTGCTGTTATGCCAAAAGGATATCGGTTTCCATTAACATCTGAGGCATGGGTACCATTAAGCCTGAATAGTATGAGTGAAGTAGAAAAATCAAAATTACATCTAAACTTTATGGCAAGGCTTAATAAAAATATTGATAAGCAACAAGTTGCTTTATTTTTTACTGAACATTTAACTCGCCTCAGTAGACATACTATGTCAGCGTCTGAATTAGAAAATTTCAATACGATTAATACTAAAGTGGTCTCATTTCAGGAGCATTTTTTAGGTGGAGCAGCGTCTTATATTTTTGGTTTTTTGCAGTTTATATCTTTAGCGATATTACTTATGGCATGTATTAATACAGGGAACTTATTGTTTGCTCGTGCAATACAAAGACAGAAAGAAACAGCTATCAGGGCGGCTTTGGGGGCGCGGCAATCACGGTTGATCCGCCAATTAATTTGTGAAGGGTTAATATTAACTGTTATCGGAGGTGGTTTGGCTATTTTATTGACCGGCGGCCTGTTAGAGATTTTTGATAAAGTCATGACTTCAATAACATCAAACCTCCTTCCTTTTTGGTGGCATTGGAGTCTGGATGGCGATACCTTATTTGCAGCGATTATATTTTTGGTGATCACTTTTGTTTTCGCGTGCCTGTTACCAGCCATTAAAGCTGCACGTCAGAGTATCAATGATACCCTACGAGATGGAACAAGAGGGGCATTGGGTAAAGGCGTTGGCAAAATATCAAGAGTATTAGTAACAGTACAGATTGCGGTGATTTCTATTTTGATGTTAGTTGGTAGTTTAAGTTTGACATTAATGGATCAAATGTTAGCAGTCACAGGTGAAATCGATCAGCAAGATAAATATTTGGCCCGTTTTGACTTTACGGCGCAAAATGATTTAAATGATGAAGAGAAATCTGAATTTATCGCTAAGTTACTATTTCATATCGGGCAACAACCGGGCTTTGTTGCAACATCTGTATTAAATGGTGGTAAACAAACACCAATGCGTTTGCAAAACAATGAGCAAATATTTACCACAGACTTATTATTAACAACCGGCTCACTTAATACACATCAGTTGCCAATATTAAGGGGACGAGATATTAATGAACGAGATGATCAACACGCAATGCGAGTTGTTCTGGTGAGTGAGTCTTTTGCACAGCGTCACTGGCCTGATGGTTCTGCACTCGATCGTACCTTGTTACTCACAGTCGCAGATAAAGAAATTGCGCATAAAGTTGTAGGCATAGTGACTAATAAAGCGCGTAATCAGCAGGGGTTATTCGCAGCCGCAGATAAATATGACGAGGTATACATGTCTTATTACCAGCAGCCAGCGATAGCAGCGTCGATAAGATTTGAAATGGCTATGGGTAAAGAGCATGCTTTAGAGTCTTTTTATCGTGCTCTTTATGCTGTAAGAAGTGATATAACACCAACTATGGTATCTGATTATTCGTCTAATTTAAATTTACTGGCGAAAATTCTTGATTTAGTCACGAATACAACTATTTATATTGGTATTTTTTCTTTGTTTTTGGCTTTAATGGGAATTTATGGTTTAACTGCCAATTCTGTTGCTATACGGTATCATGAAGTGGGTATTCGTAGAGCGATAGGTGCTAAAGATCAAGAGATTATTAAACTGTTTATTCGTAATAGTGCGAAACAACTGATGGTAGGATTGGGTTTAGGCTTAGCTTTCTATACTTTAATTTGTATGTTATTTTCGCAATTTGTTCAAATTAAAGTTGAATCATTTATGTACATTGGCATCGCTGTGGTTACCTGCCTGTTATTGACCTCTGTGGTCTTTATCGCTGTCTATTTACCAACACGTAATGCTGTTAAATTAGAGCCCGCTGTAACTTTAAGAGCTGATTAAGGACAAAAGTTGAATTATCGAATTATCATAGCCGACGATGACATCAATGTTATCGCTGGCCTAAAGTTTCTATTAGAAGACGAAGGCTATTCACTTGTAACTGTAACAACACCTGAAGCGTTAATTGAGCAGGTAAAAAAACAGCCGGCAGATCTTGTATTGCTGGATATGAATTTTAAGTTAGATACAACATCAGGTCAGGAAGGTTTAAATTTAATCTCAGCGCTGAGAAAATTGGATGAAATATTACCTATTGTCATGATGACTGGCTGGGCATCGGTAGAGCTGGCTGTTTCAGCGCTTAAACTAGGTGCGAATGATTTCTTTCAAAAACCTTGGGACGATGAGCGTTTATTACATAGCATCAGTAACTTAATTGCAGCAGCCAAAAATGTAAAAAAAGTAGCCTGCTTAACGAGGGAAAATAACTTGTTAAAAAGTCAGCAGGCCGAACTTTATCAACCTGATCTCATAGCCGAATCATCAGTAATGAAAAATTGCTTGCTGCAATTATCACAATTAGCTAAAAGTGATATGAATATTCTTTTAACTGGCGAAAATGGGACTGGGAAGAGTGTATTAGCTCATTTTATTCATAAAAACTCCCTTCGTTCTGAACAGCCAATGATCTGTGTGAATATGGGAGCTATCAGCGAAAACCTGTTTGAAAGTGAAATGTTCGGTCATGTCAAAGGAGCATTTACAGATGCAAAAGAAAATCGAATTGGTAGATTTGAGCTTGCAACGGGGGGAAGTTTATTTTTAGATGAAATAGCAAATATTCCTTTATCGCAACAAGCAAAATTATTAAGGGTTTTAGAAGAGTCCAGATACGAACAGGTTGGATCGAGTAAAACTTTAACTGCGGATAGTCGGATCATTTCTGCGACCAATGCTGATCTGGATCCGCTTATCTGTAAAGGGGGTTTCCGCCAGGATTTGTATTACAGGTTAAATACAGTAACTATTCATATACCAAGTTTAAGGGAGCGCTGGGAAGATATTATTCCATTAGCTAATTATTATTTAACATTATATGCGCATAAATATCAGCGTATAACGCCTGAATTAAGCGAAAAAGCACAGCGTGAATTACAAAATTATACCTGGCCTGGTAATGTTAGAGAATTAAGTCATTTAATGGAGCGACTATTGTTTACGTGTAGCTCAGACATTATAGATGAAGGCGATTTAAATCTGGTGCCCTCCTCTGTTAAAGATAAAGGGCATGATATCGCTGGTGATATCGAATCGACGTTAGATGAAATTGAAAAGAACGCGATTATTGCAAGACTGAAATATTATCAGGGCAGTGTTAGTCAGGCGTCTAAATCTTTGGGGTTAAGTCGTAGCGGCTGGTATCGACGGGTAGAAAAATTTGGCCTTTAAATTATTCGATAAAACAGAAATGAATAGATTTGCTAAATGGAAAAACCTGACGCAAATTGGTTTATTATTACTTTGTACTATTCCCTTATTATTGGTCACCATCATGTTGGCCATTAAGCTTGAGTTATCAATTTATTTTGTCAGTTTTAGTACATTAATTTACCTGATGGTTTTGATATTTGTAAGTTATCGAATTAAAGTCTCACACAATACGCAACTGCAAACCATTTCCACGCTTTTAGAAAATTTAATTGAAGGCGACCACAGTGTAAGGGCCCGCCATTCAGGCAACCAGGAATTTCAGATCTTACTTAATTTGGTTAATCGTCTTGCTGATTCTTTACAAAATCAAAAAAAAGCTGTTTACGAATCTCAAAAACTATTGCAACTGGTAATGGATCATATGGATGTGGTTGTTTTAGCGACAGATCAACAAGGCCATATCGTTCTTAAAAATCAAGCTGCCTGTAAATTATTTGTACTCAATTGTGAACAAACACTTAATGATATAGGTTTAGCTGAATTAATGGATGCTAAAAACTCGACGAGTATACGACTTGATTTCAATCATATGACGGGGGAATTTGTATTACATCGGGATAGTTTTATTAATAACGCCCAGCAACATCATTTATTTATTTTAAGTGAAGTCGGGAAATTGCTTCACGATAAAGAAACCTCTGTTTGGCAAGGGCTAATTCGCGTGATCAGCCATGAGCTCAATAATTCATTGGCTCCTATCAATACCATCAGTCGCACCATAATACGTAATTACGATAAACCTGACTCGAAAGGGAATATTTATGATGGTATTAATATTATCAAAGAACGTAGTGAACACCTGAGTCAATTTATTGCAAGTTATAGTAAATTGGCGCAATTACCGCATGCTCAGGTACAGGCGATAGAGATAACATCTTTTATTCAGAATTTAAGTGATTTATTTTCTGATATTAAATTAAATACATTTATAGAGACTGACCAATATTTTTTCGATCCCGTGCAAATGCAACAGGTTTTGATCAATTTAATAAAAAATGCCAAAGAAGCAAGTACAATAAAACCTGTGGAAATTGATGTACGTATTTACCATACAACACAATATGCCGTAATTGAAATCAGCGATTATGGCACTGGCATAGCGAATCCTGACAATCTATTTGTTCCTTTTTATAGCACAAAAAAAACAGGCTCAGGCATAGGTTTAGTATTATGCCGACAAATTATTGCTAATCATTATGGACAACTCACGTTAACAAATAAAGATAATGGTGAAGGTGCTATCGCCAGAATTTTATTACCTAAGGTTAATTAATGCTTAAACTGGCAATGCACATTCCCATATAAAATGGAATTTTAATTGGCTAATTGAACTAGTTTAATTGTTCTACTATTCTTTTATCATTAAAAATCAAAATATTACTTCTATTATGTTATATCAGATTGTGTTTCAAAGTTTTCATTTTTAGATTTCATGAATACTTTATTTAAACTATTATCCGTTTTAGGCCTGATAGGTCTGTTGATACTTTTATCTATGTATATTATTTATCAGCTTTGGTATAGCGATGTGTGCGGCAATAAGATAAATGATGTCTATGTATCACCTGATCACTCCTTTAAAGCGCTTGTATATAGTCGTGGATGTATACAAGCCAGTGGGATCAGCACACATATTTCTATTATTAGAAGCGAAGATAAGCTAGATGATGAAGAAGGTAACATATTTATACTAGATAGTTATGCTGAACAAATGGTGCCGACCCTCTTTTGGAATAGTGATAAGGAAATAACGATTAATTTTTCACGCAGTGGCCATGAGCGAAAAGCGTTAGAACAATGGGGTTGGCTCAATAAAATCATTATCAATTATCATCAGGTATTTAACCCGTCCATAGATTTTACGGAAACTGACAAGACCCCGGTTGGAGCTGATAATTAGTTTATTGTATTTAGACAATTTTTAGTTTTTAAGCAATAAAAAACGACATCTATTGACTGGGATGGGATCTATGTATGGTTTGGAGTAACTTCTTTCCTTTATCCGTAATAGCTGACAAATATGCTTCAGACTCTTTGTTATTAAAAGTTGTATTTTCTTTAGTAATTGAAATCAAACCTTTACTAGCTAACTTTTTCCAATATCTTAAAACATCCTGATTTATTAACCCATTGAGACTAGCTGATTTGTAGCGGTTTAAACCCCAGAAGTCAATTGATGAATAATGGTATTTGATAATAAATTTATTATCTGAATCAATGAAATTTTTTATTCCCAGGTTATTACTATAACCATTAAAATAATACTCCCAAAGATTTGAACAGTTTTCTCCTGCTTTGATCATAGAATGCGTATCCCCCTGTTTATAAACATTAAACATTCCAGATTGTAAGCCTCGATAAACGAAGGTTGTATTATCCTTAAGTTGAGTATTAGGTACATTTACTTGCCAATTTTTATAGCAATATGCAGATAAAAGGATATCAATATCAGAAATTGGATGCCCTAAAGTTTCAAGAGTCGATTTCACTTCGTTAGAAAGAACTTTTATGCTGAATAGAAGCGTAAATATTAATGCGATTTTCATACATTCCTCTATTAAAACTAGCTTATAAAATTAAGTTTCTGGCTGCAATATTTCCAGCTTGCTGTCGTAAGTATAAAATTTTTAAAAATAAATCTTAATGTGGTGATTGATTTAACTGCTATTGATTAGATATTAATAATTAATACTTAGCCTATCTTTATTAACTTTTTAATGTTTTATAGGGAAACGTTAAATAAAGCAATAAAAAATTTATCAGATATACCTATGACTTTTTTTCAGAATAATAGATGATGAAATAAGCATTGGGCACCACACACACAAATAAAGCGCCTATTTACATTACTGATAATTATCGCAATAATGCATTATTTTATGACAGCGCTGTCTTTGTGTTTACACAAGGTACCGACGTAATTTTATTGCTGGAGGAGCTGTATTTTCTAGTTCATCGTCGGTAAATCCTACTTTAACTGTTGCTGCTTTATCGATTCGTATAGCAGATAAACTCAAAACATTAACCAAAGGAAATAATAATGCACAATAATAAAATACGCTGGGGTGTTATCGGGTGTGGAAATGTGACTGAAGTAAAAAGCGTTCCGGCTTATCAACAGTCATCTGAATTTGAAATTTATGCTGTGATGCGAAGAAATTATGAACTTGCACTCGATTACGCCAAACGACACAAGGTACCCCATGTTCATCAGTCGGCTGATGAACTGATCAACGATAAAAATATTGACGCTGTATACATAGCAACACCACCTAATACGCATTTAGAGTATGGGCTTGCTGTTGCCAAAGCTGGAAAAGTCTGCTGTATCGAAAAGCCTTTATCACCAAGTTACGAGGAAAGCGTTCAGATTTGTAATGCCTTTGAACAAAGAAATATCCCGCTTTTCACTGCATACTATCGCCGATCATTGCCCTTATTTAACGCAATTAAAACGATGATAGATTCAGGTAAAATAGGAGATGTGAGACACATTTCCTGGCAGTATTGTCGCCCGGCCTCTGAACTTGATTTATCCCAAACCTACAACTGGAGAACAGATTCAGCAATAGCCACTGGTGGTTACTTTGATGATTTGGCAAGTCATGGGTTGGATATCGTCACCTATCTTCTAGGTTCAGTCAGAGAAGCAAAAGGTGTCGGCAGTAATCAACTTTCCTTGTATTCTGCTTTTGATTCAGTTGCTGCAACATGGTTACATACGTCAGGCGTAACGGGCTGTGGAAATTGGAATTTTGGCAGTCACTCCTGGGTCGATGAAATGGTGATATATGGGAGCAAAGGGGAAATTAAATTTTCTGTATTTCGAGGTGAGAATATTCAAATTATAACGCAAGAAAGTCGTGAACTCATTCACCATGCCTACCCTGTACATATTCAGAAGTATCACGTTGAGAATATGGAAAAAGCAATGTTGGAAGGTAAGCCTCATCCTTCCACTGGGACTAGTGCACTTCACACATCTTGGTTTATGGATAAAATTCTCAACAAGTTAAATTGATATATTGGCTTTATTAGCGTTGAGTTTTTAGGGTTATAAAAGCCTATAATTTAGCGCTGACTCAACGCTTTTTTGATTTTTATCATTATTTTTAACATATCTTCCGCACAATTTCGGCTCCACCTGAGTGATTTATTTTTGCACAGTTGTGTGCGAAATAGATCACACCACTACGCGACGGTAGATCAAAGTACATCACAGCAATAGATCACTTACAGCAAGAACCATCCCAGCCATAATACCAACACTCTTAGCCTTTTGTATGCGCTACCCTGATGACGGACTTAAAACAAATCTCCATCCATTCCATAGATCACCTGGGTGTGGTTTCAGCTTTGCTGAAAAAATACCGGGTTGCCGAGCGCATTGACTCTCTTGTTCCCATTGCAAAAGACGACCGCACTAATACCACTTATGGTCAGCGTGTCTGCGCTATGATCCTTAATGGTCTGGGTTTTACCAACAGCACACTTTACATGTCACCCGAATTTTTCCAGGACAAACCCGTTGAGCTTTTGATTGGCGAAGGGATCTGTGCTGAGGACTTAAATGAGAACGCCTTAGGTCGGGGGTTGGATGCCTTGCATGAATACGGCACGACCAGCTTATTTAGCCGGTTGGCCTTCGACATTGTTCAGGAGCAGGGGCTGCTCGGAAGATATAACCACCTGGATACAACCAGTCTGGCACTGTTTGGTCAGTATGATTCTGACGAGTGGGATAATGCGCCAATCCCCTCATACGGCCACTCCAAAGACCATCGGCCAGATCTCAAACAGATTGTGGTAACACTCATCACCAATGGACCGGCGGGTGTCCCCTTATTTTATGACGCGCATGACGGCAACGCCTCAGATAAAACAACGTTTCATGAGAGCATTGCATTGATGAGCGCGTTCTTCCAGAAGCAGGCCTCCAGCGGCGACTTCCTGTGGGTGGCGGATTCAGCTTTGTACAATGAGGAAAAGCTTCAAAAGGCCAATGTCTTATGGTTAACCCGCGTCCCCGCGACAGTCAAAGCCGTGAAAACCTATGTTGCACAATCGGGCTGCACCTATGAATGGGAAGAACTGGGCAATGGCTACCAGTGCACATCAGTCGAAGGGCCTGAGGGTGAATATTGGATGTTATACAGTTCAGCCAAAGGTAAGGCCAGCCAGTTAAAGACCCTGGCTAAGAAAATAGAAAAAGAGCGCATTGCTCAGGAGCAAGCGTTCAAAAAAGCCACAGGTACGCTTTATGGCTGTGAGTGTGATGCACGAAAAGCCGTACAGGTTCTAAGTAAAAAGCTGAAGTACCACCGCGTCGTGGAGCGAGACATGGTGGCAGTGATGGGGTGCGATAAACCGGGTCGGCCAAAAGCCGGGGATAAAAAAATTAAAGGTTACCGGATTAAAGTCGAATTGATTGAAGATAATGAAGCCATCGCCACAGCCAAAGAGCCGCTGGGTAGGTTCATTCTGTCGACGAATAAAAAAGGGATGTCTGGAGCTCAGGTGCTGCAAGACTATAAAGGGCAGTCACAAGTCGAAAATGGCTTTCGGTTCCTCAAAGACAAATCGTTTCAAAACAATCGGATCTTCCTTCAAAATCCACAGAGGATAGATGCCTTGATGATGATCATGACGTTGTCATTACTGGTATATAACTTAGGCCAGTATCAGTTAAGAGAGCGGCTCAAAGCGGAGGATGAAAGTGTGCCAGATCAAAAGGGCAAGCCAACAAAATCACCGACACTGCGCTGGGTATTTCAAATGCTTAGCGGAATAAGCAGCGCAAGCATAGCATAGCAGGGCAGGAAATGGTGATTGCTAATATAGGAGAAAGAGAAGCCAAGGTGATCCGCCTACTGGGTGAGGAGACCATGGCGATTTATAAAATCAGCTAATCGACATATTCAGGATAAAAGACACTGCTGTGCGGTGGAGTCCATCGTGCCTGAAATTTACCCATCACAGCTAGGGTTGAAGCTCAATTTTTAAAAAATTATTTCAACCCAGCCCAATTTCTTACGAGCAGTAAAAATTGTGCCGACAGTCTGTTTTAAAGTGTCTGCTACATATTTAATTAAGCAATTAGTTGTACTTACCCTTAAAGGGTACTTTAATAGTAGAAGTGATTATGGGGCGGTATCAATAATAACAATCTGCCTAATTAAGGTGAAAGCAATGGATGATGAAAAAAATAATAATGTTCCAAAATTCTCTTTGCTATTACTCGATGATGAGGAGCAAATACTTAATTCACTCAACCGCTTATTACGAAAAGAATATCATATTATAAGTTTCACTAGCGGTCAGGAAGCACTCGATTATTTAGCCGACAATTCAGTTCAATTAATTATGACTGATATGAGAATGCCAGCAATGGATGGGGCTGAATTTTTAGCCTTGGCACGTGCTATTCAACCAGATCCTATTCGTATTTTATTAACTGGTTATAGTGATATAGATTCGACTATAAAGGCTGTGAATGACGGTGGCATATATACCTATATAGCAAAGCCCTGGAATAACGAGGAATTAAAGCTGATTTTAAATAAAGCAGCTGATTATTATGAGTTAAAACAAGATAAACAAAATTTGATTGAAAACCTGGCTAAAACTAATAATAAACTGGCGGAATTAAATGGATCTTTAGAGCAAAAGGTAAAGCAGCGAACCAATGAATTGCAATCCAGTAAACAAAAACTGAATGAGAATCTGACCAACCAAAAGGAATTATTACATGATGTTTTAGATATGATGGCTGCGACGATAGAGTTTAGAACAGGATTAAGTGCGGGACACTCTAAACGCATTGCATTGCAATGTCGGGCTGTGGCAACCAATCTGGCTTTAGATGACTTACATTGTAAACGCATCTATTTTTGTGCTTTATTACACGAGGTGGGTGTTGTTGGTCTTTCTGATGAAGAGCTAGCAAGTTCTAATTTAACTGATGTTAAATTAGATGAAGCATTAGCTGGTCATCCTGAGATAGGTGCAAAAATTGTAGGTCGAGTAAAACGTTTCTCATCTTTAACCGAAAATATTCGTCATCAGAATGAAAACTTCGATGGTACCGGGATCCCAGATCACCTGGAAGGTGAAAACATCCCTATCGGTGCTAGAATTATTCGTATAGTGAAAGATTTTGATTTTTTGATTGCGGGTCGACAAAACCATAAGAGAATGTCGATTAATAATGCCATAGCCTGGATAAAAGAACGCGCTAATGTGTGGTATGACAGTAAAGTGATAGATGTTTTTGTATCATTATTAGTGCAAAGAGATTGTGATGATGCATTAGAAATGGAATTTAGTATTGGAATTGAACGGCTAAAGCCCGGTGATGTTTTAGCTGAAGATCTCGTGCTACATAATGGCAATATTATGCTAACAGCCGGGCAAGAAATAAATAATGCCATGATTGAAAAACTACGTCAGTACGAACAAACGAACAATACTAAAGTCACTCTTTTTACTTGTTAGGAGCTGAATATGCAGGGATCTATATTTACAGCGTTTTCGGAGATGATTATTGATCAGATGGGCATGCAGCAATGGAATGAATTAATTATAGAAACAGAGCCCGCTTCACAAGGGGTTTACACCAGTGCTGAGCAATATGAAGATAGTGAATTGATTAATATGGTGGTGCTTCTATCAGAAAAAACAGGCACACCTGTGGAACATTTAATTGAAGCTTTTGGTAAATATTTATTCAGTATTCTTTATAAAACTAGCCCGGTTGACGTATCTAAACTCGATAATTTACGCGATTTTCTATTAGCAATTGATAATGTCATTCATGTTGAAGTAAAAAGGTTGCACCCGGAAGCTTATCTGCCTAAATTTGAATATGATACAAGTGAGGCCAATAGACTCATAATGTATTACAGTTCAAAACGTAAATTATGTCATGCAAGTGTCGGATTAATAAAAGGTGCAGCAGAGAAATTCAATGAAACCATCACCTTAGAACATACAGAATGCATGCATCATGGTGCTCAAAGGTGTAAATTAATCGTCAATTTTAACAAATAAATGATGACTGAGATAAATCAATATCAAATTGCCTATGAACGTGAGCGTCAGGCCAGAAAGCTTGCAGAAAAATTACTTGACGAAAAGACCCGCAGTTTATACGACAATTGCCTGGAGTTAGCATCTTCCGTAAGTCGGTTAGAAGCGATGCAAGAACAGCTGGTGCAATCAGAAAAAATGGCATCAATAGGCCAGTTAGCGGCGGGTGTTGCCCATGAAATCAATAATCCGATTGGTTTTTCTTTGAGTAATATGTCCACATTAAGGGAATACTTAGATTCCTTTCTAGCTCTGGATAAGATAATGGTTGATGTGAGTTCAAATAGGACTGCTGATGAATTGATACAGGCCTATCAGGATTTAAGAGTAGCAGAAGACATTGATTTTGTTTCGCATGACGTTAAAACTTTACTCGATGATACACTAAATGGATTAAACCGGGTTAGTAAGATTGTAGCCAATTTAAAAACAGTGAGTTATTCAGGCTCTGCAGAAAAAACATTATGTAATATAAATAAAGTGATAGATGAGTCACTTAAGCTAGTATGGAATGAGCTTAAATATTCATTTGAAATCGAAAAAGAATATAGTTCGCTTCCTGAGATCTTATGTTTTGAAAGTGAAATACATCAAGTTTTAATGAATATGTTGTTAAATGCTGCACATGCCTGTGGTGAGGCGGGCTGCATAAAGTTGAAAACTCATAAAAAAGTTGTTGAAAATAGAAGTTTTATTGCGATTGAAATAAGTGATAACGGTAAAGGTATGTCCAAGTCGACAGTTAAAAAAATCTTCGACCCTTTTTACACCACTAAACCTGTAGGTATAGGCACAGGACTGGGGTTGTATATTTCTTTTGGTATTATAGAAAAACATCAAGGCAAAATCGAAGTGAGTAGTGAAGAAGGTAAAGGCACCACCTTTACCATTTATTTACCGATAGAATGAATTAGATTGATTCATTTTTTGTAAATTTATATGACCCTTCCCAATAGGCTTATACCATTTGTATTAAATTAGTGATCAAATATTTGATGTAATTGGTATTATTTAGGCCAGAATTAAAAAATGGTTAATTGATAAAATAGTGACTTTTGGCACCTGTTTCATCTATCTATTCACAATACACTCATTCTAAATTAATTGCTTCACAAAGTGAGATTAAAAATGAATGGATTTAAGAAAAAACTTTCGGTATTAGTTTATGTATTGGCCTGGGTGTTAATTGGTAAAATCGCAATGGCGCAGGAAATGACTAAGCATCAAACTGGTAATGTACAGGTTGCACATCTTGATTTATATGATAAAGAACGTCAGCGACCGGTGAAAGTGACTATTTGGTATCCTGCTGTTAGCACTTGTGAACAAGCTAAATTGTGTTTAGCTAATAACGTTAAGCTTGATCAAGGTGCAGTGTTCTCTCACGGTGCTATGGGAGCCGCCAAAGGGTATAACTGGATTGGTTATGCCTTAGCATCTCAGGGAATTGTAACCTTAGGTTTAAATCATTATGGTGAATCTTGGGCATATGGCCCAAAGAATATTGATCCAAGTGCTGTTTTACGTTTTTGGCAACGACCATTAGATATTCGTTTTGTATTAGATCAACTGCAAAGCAACAGAATTAATACGTCAGATAATACTACTATTTTTGATAGAAATATTAATTGGAATAATGTTACCGCGATAGGTCACTCTTCCGGAGGTGCAACGGTTACAGCACTTGTTGGTAGTGAAGTTGAATTGACCAAAGCTGAAGCATATTGTCAAACACAAAGGGCCAGAAATGATAAGAGTTGTGGTTATCTACAACATAAAACAGCTCACACAGCGGCTTTAATGCCAAAGGTTTCTTTTATTGATAAACGTATTAAGCGTGTTATTGCATTAGATCCTGCTTTAGGTCATATAACCAAGCAGGCTAGTCTGAAAAAAATAGACGTGCCAGTATTAGTGATAGGATCAAAACAAAATGATTTTTTAACTTATGAGCGCCATGCTGGTTTTTATGCGGCACATATTCCCAATGTTAAAAATGTGATTTTAAACCAGGGAGAAGGTCATTTTGTTTATTTAGATACATGTGAACACAATTATCAGGCTTTGGGAGTCTCATTGTGTATAGATAAAGAAGGTGTACAAAGAGATAAAGTTCATCAGGGCTTATATCCCCATATATTCAGTTTTATTTATAGAAACCAGGCTATACAAGAATAATTTAAACAAAAATAGCTTGCTTTGTAATTAAACGACTAGTATTAAATTAAGTTAAACGCTAGTTGAATAACAAAAGGACCTTATGTTTTTATTGGGTGTGTACTTATTTATAGCCTTATTTTTCTCGTTCTTATGCTCTATTGCTGAAGCGGTTATGCTGAGTCTTTCTCAAGTCTATATCGTAAAAATGGAGCAAGACGGACTTAAATCGGGAAAAATTCTAAATAAATTAAAAGAGAATATCAACAAACCTTTAGTGGCAATACTTACATTAAATACAATCGCCCATACAGCGGGAGCCGCAGGGGTTGGTGCGCAAGCCATCGTCGTGTTTGGAGATACGTCTTTAGCAATCGTGTCAGCGGTATTAACATTGTTAATATTAATATTTTCAGAGATTATCCCTAAAACTCTGGGGGCGACTTATTGGAAAGAACTAGCCCCGGCTACAGCTTATAGCTTGAGGTTTTTGGTATGGTTTATGTATCCTTTTATTAAACTATCTGAATTTATAATCGGCAGTATGATGGGGGAAAATCAATCTACGGCATTTAGTCGTAATGAACTTGCTATTATTTCAAAGTTAAGTGCTGATGAAGGGCATATTGATATTGAAGAAGCTGCAATATTACAAAATCTATTACTATTGAAAGATACTAAAATAAATAGGGTCATGACACCCAGAACCGTATTGTTTAGTGTATCTCAAAATATCCATGTTGAAGAATTCCTATTTAAATATCGTAAGGTTCGATTTACGCGTATACCTGTTTTTGATAAAGATCCCGATGATATAGTCGGATTTGTCATTAGATCTGACCTATTACTGGCAAAAACACGAGATAATACAGATATTTTGTTAAGTAATTATACCAGAAAGATGATCACCCTATTAGATGATATGTCCTTATCTCATGCTATGAAAGAACTGTTAAGTAGTAATACCCAAATGGCATTAGTTGTAAACGAATACGGCACCGTAAGAGGTATATTAACTTTGGAAGATATTTTTGAAACATTAATCGGTCGGGAAATTATAGATGAAGAAGATAAAGATATAGACATGCAAAAATTGGCGAAAAAAGTATGGAAAAATAGAGCCAAAAAATATGGTATTGGTGACGCGGAGGATAAAACGAAATAATTAATATATGGATTTTAATCCTTTATACAAGGATAATTATAAATTATCTTATGTGACTTTATTTTATCAATGAAAAAACTCCCGCCATTAAATGCCTTAAGAGCTTTTGAAGCTGTCGCACGATTAGGTAATGCACAAAAAGCAAGTAAAGAACTCGATGTTACTCACGGTGCAATTAGTCGTCATGTGAAGCAATTGGAAACTTGGTTAGGAACCCGTTTATTTAACCGAAATCAAAGAAGCTTACAGTTAAATGAATTAGGTCAACATTATATCAAAACTATCAGTGCGGCTTTTGAATTGATCCAGGAAGGAACCAATAATATTAAAAATATTAAATCTTCTAATAGGATTAATATTGCTACAAACCATTTGTTTATTAATAAATGGTTATCAAATAAATTATCTGACTTCTCCAAATGTCATCCGCAAATTGAAATCTGGTTATCATCTCAGAGCCAGTTAAATTACTCAAACCAGTCTAATATTGATATTTCCATAGAAATGGGTCCGGGTCCCTGGCCTGATATGTTAAGTATTCCGCTAATGAAAGATCGTTTGATCACTGTATGTAGTCCACTATTATTACAACAAGGTAATAAGTTAGCAAGTTCAAAAGATCTTGCTAAACAGGTATTATTACATGGAAATGATCCTTCGATTCATTGGAGCCGTTGGTTTAGAGCACATAAAGTACTAAATATAGATGCCAATAAAGGTCCACAATTTTCTTGTTCAGATACTTTATTACGTGCCGCAATGAGTGGCCAGGGGATAGCGCTGGTCAGTGAGAAAATGGCTGCAGATGATTTAGCCCAAGGACGCCTGGTTCAGGTATTTAAAGATGTGATCGAGCTAGGTGATTATTTATGGCTGGTACTGGAAGAAAGTATAAGTTCTGATGTTAATATTAATACTTTTCTGACTTGGATCAAACAAGACTCGCAACTAGAGAATGCATAAAGAATATCGTTATTTACACTGGTTAATAATTGTATGTTGTTAAAAAGGTGCGCAGTTTGTACCTTGATGAAATTGCATTTGCCATTGTTTTCCATTGAATTTATAAATTGAACTGCGATGTGAATATTTAATGTTAGAGTCACTATCAACTGAAATTTTTGCTCGATAAACTAACTGAGCAATATTATCGGCCAAAATGCGTAATTGATAGTCTTGTTGTGTAACTGTAAAGGGGGTTTCCGAAGCTAACCTATTGTAAACATCGGCTTTAGTATAAGCCTTCTCACCACTGGCGGGATATTCCATAAAATCGTCTGCTATCAATAGATCTAATGTATATTTACAGCGACGCACTTCTGGTTCTATTAGTCTTAATTCAAGTGCTATGAGTGTGTGTTTTAATTCATCCATTTAATGATTCTAAGTTTCGAAAAATGAGATATTTAAGCTTATCAGGGATATCAGTGAAAATACATACACTAAAAAAGAAAAGCCCTTTGACTTAACAAAGGGCTTCTTATATTCAGATCGGGGGGGATCTATCATTTAATTAGTTGGAAAGATAAGTTGATCACTTACAATCAAGTTTGTATTTCCCTACAACAATGGTTTTATATTAGTGTGATTCAGATTTAAAACTGTGAGCCAGGTCACAAAACTGAACATTTTTTTTGATATTAAGTGAAAACATCAATTAGCGGAAATTCAATTAGCGTACCATAATTGTGTTTAATTAATGCATTCTGGTAGTTAGGTGAGTTTTTGCAGACAGCAATTTCTAAAGCACTTATTGAAAATGGTGATGACTTTTTGAAATATTGTCATCGCAAAAGTTATGCCGCTAAAAGTTCAATTATTCATGCCGGTGATGAGAGTAAGTCGCTATTTTATCTGATTGAAGGTTCGGCTTCTGTGGTTATTGAGGACGAAAATAACCACGAAATAATAGTCGCATATCTTAATGTAGGCGATTTTTTTGGTGAAATGGGCTTGTTTGATGAAAATGCTAACAGAACCGCATTAGTGCGTGCTAAAACTAAATGCATTGTCGCAGAAATAAGTTATAAAAAATTTAAAATAGTAATTAAAAACTTTCCTGATTTAATGTTCTCAATTACCTCCCAGATAGCGCAGCGATTAATTAATACCACTGCTAAAGTGAGAGATTTAGCATTTATGGATGTATCGGGGCGTATTGTGAGTACATTATTACTGCTATCAAAAGAGCCTGATGCGATGACTCACCCTCAGGGCATACAAATAAAAGTAACTCGCCAGGAGTTAGCGCAATTGGTTGGTTGTACACGTGAAGTCGCAGGACGAGTTTTGAAAAACCTGGAAAAACAAGGCTTAGTATCAGCCAAAGGAAAAACGATTGTGCTTTTTAATCAGCTATTTTAGATTCAAACTTGTTTTAGACACTTTAACAATATTAAATTCACAAATCCTTGCTTATATAAAGTATGGACTTATCTTCTTTGTTCCACTATTTATCATGCTTTTCTGTTTATTTAGTGCGTTAGGATAAAATCCTGAACTTAAGTTTGACTATATGCCTAGAGCACCATATAGATTAAAAAGTGCGCACCAGAATCGCTGAAAATGACTCAGGCAAGGCATGTAAGCGAATGGAATAGTTTATCTATTTCGAGCTTACATAACGCAGAATGAGTCATTTTCAGAGATTCCCAAAGGGCGAGTCTAAAATTCCCGCATACTGCGTTAAATTCTTTTGATTTAGAATAACTAAACCTAAAAAAAATTTGCCTTGTCTGCGAAAATTTTAGATCTCGCTGGCGTATACTTTTTAAACTATATGGTGCTCTAGCAATTTTTTTAGTTTATCTGCCCCCTTTCTACTGGTACTGAGTTCAGTATTTTCGTTATCGGCCATGATCACCATAAGTTTGCCATTAAACCAACGTTGAATTTCTTTGACTTTATCTATATTGATCAGATAACTTCTATGTATTCTCACAAATATATCCGGATCTAAACTTTGTTCTAGCTGATCTAAGGTTTCACTTAATAAATGCTGTTTATCCTGATTTTTTGCGAAACAAGTGCCCTGCTCTGATTTTATATAAACCAGATGTTCTGGCACTAATATGGTCATACGTTCACCATTTTTACTGATCAAACGTTTTACCTTAACATTTTGGTTTAATTTATAGTTACTTGTGTGTGTTTCATGAGTAATTTGGTTTAAAAATTGAGTCTGTGCTTTGTCTATAGCTGCTTTTAGTCTGGCCAGAGGGAATGGTTTTAATAAATAATCTGTAGAAGCTTGTTCAAAAGCTGCAATAGCATAATGATCATAAGCCGTTGTAAAAATAATTTGGGGTTTATGTTCAAGTAAACTTATTAAATCCATGCCATTTATTTCTGGCATCTGAATATCTAATAAAGCGAGATCTGGCTGAGTTTCATTTATTAACTTTATGGCTTCTTTGCCAGTGGTGGCAAAACCTAAAACTTCAATATTAGGTAATAAACTAAGTTGGTGAGCTATTTTTTCTCGTGCCGGAAGCTCATCATCAGCATATATAATACGTAAGGGTTTTATTAATTGTGTCATACGGCCATCTCCAAATCTATTACAGCACCATTATTATTACTAAGTATCACTTTGCCCTTTTCTAACTGGGCCATACGCTGTTGTAAATTTTTCATGCCAATTCCTTTACCATAACCAAGCGTTAATACTTCTTGATTAAATCCTGATCCATTATCAGTGATGGTGATTTTTAATAGGTTATTTATCTGATGTATTTTTACGGTTATTTCTAAGTGAGTTTGTTTAGCACTATGTTTTATCGCGTTTTCAATAATAGGTTGTAACATTAATGGCGGTACCTGAACTTTATTTAAATCAGCTGGTATATCAAAAATAAGTGACAATCTGTCCCCAAACCTGGCTTTTTCGATGTTACAGTACTTTTTTATGATTGCAATTTCTTGTTGTATTGAAATTCTCTTGGTGTCGGCTGTATCGAGTGAATAACGTAAAATATCTGCTAATTCATGTAATACCTCGTCAGCCAGATCCGGTTTGGTATGAATGTAAGCTGATATTGTATTTAAACTGTTAAACATAAAGTGAGGGTTTAACTGATATCTTAATGTTTCAAGTTGAGCCTGTTTTCTCGCTTGTTGCTCTGTAGAAATTTTTCTTTTACTTTCAATAAACCGAGTTATAAAGTACAAAGGTGTTGCCCAGGTTAAGCCGCCAAAATAAACGAAGTTTCCTAAAAAGGGTGTTGTATTAAACGCAATCGCTAATACCTGTTCAGTGACAAAAGCACCCAGAGTTAGTACTAGAACAGCAATAGTCCATTCTAATATCGTATTACGTAAGTCTTTGTCCCTTAAAGTTAATATAATAATTGCTGCTAACCAAACAGGGATCCAATAAAAACAAATAAACCAGATCATAGAAGCGAGTAAAGATGGTAATGATAAGGTGGAGATGCCAAATAGAATGAGGCCAGCAGTAAAGCATAAATCAATTATTAATAAGGTAACAAAGCTGTATTTAAAAAAAGGGTGTTTTAGCATAAGGAGCTCTTTGTTTATAAAATGAAAAAGGCAAAACAAAATTTACCTTTTTATGTTTACTTTTTATGTACTTTTTAGCAATTTAAAAATAAGTTATTTCACCTAATTCAATACGATTTTTATTATACGTGTCTGTTCCTTGCGTATCACTGCGCCATACAAGACTGATCCCTGATATACTTTTAGCAGACCAGTTAACTTTATTGCCAAATCCAAACTGCTTGAGTTCTGTAAAGGGGATTTCCACTACCTGCCGCTGCTTACTTGGCTTTAAGTTAGTATAAAAGTGATCCCAATCTTTTACTTCACTATGATAAATCGAAACGCCAAAGGGGACTTGTGAACCTTTATATTTTATTTTTATCCCTTGATAGTCAGATGCATCAACCGCGCTGTCAAACATGAGTTGCGTACCAGCCCAGGCACCAAAACCAGTTGGTTTCCCTAAATGTGTATCTATGATGAGTTCATTGTTTTTGTGAGCGAGTTGAGTTGTTGAAGCGCCACCCATCATACTATCATTGATTGCCTGCCATTTTAGCTCTCCTTTAAAATCGTCTATGAGTTTGTTTAAAGGTGAGCTACTTGCTATTTTTTTATTACATGCTGCGCCAAAAGGTGCAAACTTTTGATTATTATTTATCAGGCTTTGACGATCGATCCGCTCTCCTGATTTATATACCTGAGTGATATTTTGCAATGCACCAATGTCAGTCAAAGGGTTGTTTTTAGTGAGTAAAAAACTTGCTTCGAATTCAGGTTTTAACTGGCCAATTTCACTATGCTTTTTTAAAATACGCGCGCCGTTTATGGTGGCTGCATTGAGTGACTCTGCAGGTGATAATCCTGAAGCAATCAAAGCTTGTATCTCGTTGTGCAATGCTACACCATGTAAAGTATATGGGTTACCTGCATCTGAACCCGCGCCAATTAATACGCCAGCTTGTTTTAATTTTTGAATATTTGAAAATGCATTATCTTTCTTTTGCCACACCGCATCACGCCATTTAGATGGTTCTGGTACGTTATCAAATAAGCAATGTTTTAATTTTTCAGATACCGTTTTAAGCAATTTAGTTTGTTTACTAATTGCCTGGGTTTGTTTTTCGGCGTTGTGGTTATGCATGACTGCTAACGTAGGTATATAGGCAACTTTATGTTGAACCATTAAGTTAATAAATTCATCATCAACTAGTTCAGCATTGATACCATGAGCCAGCGCCGTCGCACCTGCTCGGATCGCTCTTTTACCATCTTGTAATGTGGATACATGTACAAAATAAGGCAGACCAGCTTTTCTTGAACGTTTTCCCAGTTCAGCAAGCTGGCTGTCAGTTAAAGATGCACCGTGACCACCAAAAGTCTCTATTACTGCTTTAGTAACATGTGGATTACGTGCTATATGCTGTTGCCATAACTCTTCAATATCTGAGTCTTGATGTATTTCAAGGGCTTTACCACCAAATTGAGTTCCGTGGCCACCTGGGTTAGTAAAAAGTACGCCTGCGTAAAATAAATTGGGTGTGATCTGACTATTTTCCAGTGATTTGGCTTCTTGTAAGGTGATATCAAAAGCAAATAAGTCTACAACACTGGTAATACCTAAGTATAAATTAGAATTAAAATGTGAAGAAACCGGAAGGATCTGAAATTCTTCACCGTAATTACTGCCTGATGCAGCCAAATGAACATGCAAATCAATTAAACCTGGTACTGCAAATTGGTTCCTGGCATCTATTACCTGAAGCGCTTTAGTTGGCAATGTTGATAAAGGTGTGATTTTTTCAATTTTCCCATCTGTAATATAAACTCTACTGGGTTCGCTGAATGTTTCAAGTTCACTTTGATATAGTTTGATATTGTCAATTCGAGTATCTGTAGCTAAAGCGTAATTGCTACAAATAAGTCCTATTAAAGTATTTAATTTAATGAATTTTAACATTTTTTACTTCCTTGATGTTTATGATGACTGCAATGCTAATTTAATTGAATTTATGGGGTCTGTCGGTGTATTGGTGGCGAATCGACATTATTTGAGGGTGAATCGACAGCAAATTAAATTTTTACTAACTGAGCTCTTTTTAACTTATTCAGATCACTTTTTTACTAAGTAAAGGTGTTTTCACTGGTCTAACCATAATTTAAATTCATGTGTTTTATTTTTTGTATTCACATGGTGAATGTATAGGGTTGTTTTTTTAATATTTAGTTCTTTTATAAGTACGAAAGTGTCATTTTGATGTTTTTAATAGATCAAAAGGTCGTTCGCTTAGTAAAAACTTGTTCTGAAAATTGGACCAAATATTTATTGTTAGTAAAAATATGATCTCAATATTTAATATTGAGATCATATTTAGGCGTTTTAGTATGAAATTTACCCTTTTTGATGGGTTTCTTAGTCAGATATCGGCTATTTCTTAATTTATATTATTGATTTTAATACTTAGTAAAAAAGTGATCTGTAATTCTAAAAGCTTAGTAAAAAAGTGATCTGTAAGTTGATGGCTTATAATTTTTATTTTTAATTAATGGCTTATATGTTTTTGTCTTTAGGGCTCTAGATTTAAAGTTAAAGTCCATTCTAGGTGTGAAATGAGAAAATAGTTGGGTATATGAAGCTTAGTTGAGTTAATAAATTTAATGGGATGGAAAGCGCCGACATAATTGATAACTTTCTTCAGAAATAGGTTTACCTAACGTTATAGTATATTAAAACAGGCAATAAAAAAGGCTGCAATGCAGCCTTGTAGAAAGGTATTAAGTTTTAGAATTGGTTCATTGTATTGTCTTTACCAGATGCTTTTAATGCTGCTTCACCTGCAAAGTATTCTTTATGATCATCACCCATGTCAGATCCAGCCATATTTTGATGCTTAACACAGGCAATGCCCTGGCGTATTTCTTTTCTTTGTACACCTGAAACGTACGCTAACATACCTTCATCACCAAAGTAGCCTTTAGCAAGATTATCAGTTGAAAGTGCTGCGGTATGATAAGTTGGCAAAGTAATAAGGTGATGAAAAATACCTGCTTCACGCGCGGCATCAGCCTGGAAACTGCGAATTTTTTCATCAGCTAATTTTGCAAGCTCAGTGTCGTCGTATTTAATATTCATTAAATCGCTACGATCATAACTTGAAATATCCAGGCCTTCTTCTTGTAACGAATCAAATACTTGTTGACGGAAATTTAACGTCCAGTTAAATGAAGGAGAGTTGTTATAAACTAGTTTAGCATTTGGTACAACTTCACGAATTTTATTTACCATTTCACCTATTTGACCAATATGCGGCTTTTCAGTTTCTATCCATAATAAATCAGCACCATTTTGTAGTGATGTTATGCAATCAAGCACACAGCGTTCAACACCTGTACCTTTTCTAAATTGATAAAGGTTACTGGGTAAGCGCTTAGGGCGAACTAATTTACCATTTTGTTTAATAACAACATCACCATTACCTAACTGGTCAGCAGTTACTTCGTCACAATCAAGAAATGCATTGTATTGATCTCCCAAATCACCCGGTGTTTTGGTCACTGCAATTTGTTTGGTTAGTCCTGCGCCTAATGAATCTGTACGGGCTACGATCACGCCGTTATCTATGCCTAACTCCAAGAAAGCATAACGTACAGCATTTATTTTTGCTAAGAAATCTTCGTGAGGAACTGTTACCTTACCATCCTGATGACCACATTGCTTTTCATCAGAAACCTGATTTTCTATCTGAATACAACACGCACCTGCCTCTATCATTTGTTTGGCCATTAAATAAGTGGCTTCAGCATTACCAAATCCAGCATCTATATCGGCGATGATTGGTACCACATGTGTTACGTAATTGTCGATTTGGTCCTGAATTTTAACTATTTCCTCTTTGCTATTTGCCGATTTAGCTGCATCTAACTGACGGAATAATCCTCCTAATTCACGGGCATCAGCCTGGCGTAAAAAAGTATAAAGTTCTTCTATCAGGCTAGCTACCGAGGTTTTTTCATGCATAGATTGATCTGGTAAAGGACCAAATTCAGATCTAAGCGCTGCAACCATCCAACCTGAAAGGTACAAGTAACGGCGATCTGTATTTTCAAAATGCTTTTTTATCGAAATCATTTTTTGCTGGCCAATAAAGCCATGCCAACAACCTAAAGATTGTGTATATTTGGAATTATCAGCATCATAATTCTCCATATCTGCACGCATTATATCTGCGGTGTATTTTGCAATATCCAAACCTGTTTTAAAGCGGTTTTGCAATTTCATTCTGGCTGCATATTCTGGATTGATAGATTGCCAGTTATTACCTTTAATCTGACATAAAGTCGCAATGTGATCGATATCTTGTTTGTATACTGACATAATAACTTTCCTTTCAAGTGCTTTAGAGTAAATAGTCTAATTGTGAGAAACAATTTTCCTAACCACTTTCATTTTGTGGTTGGTGTTTGAAATCTTGGTTCTACAATAATCCTATTCAAGTTGATTTCGTTAATTTATAGTTTTTATCATTAACATTTATTTCATGAATGGTAATAAGCTGACTACAACTGAATTATTAATTAAAGTGGGTTTTATTAATCGTTTCGTGTTCAAAATCAGAATGAAAAGGCAAAATGTAATGGAAAAAAATAATCCACCTCGTATAACTCACAGTGGCTTACAAATTGATAAGCAGTTATACGAGTTTATTAACGACAGTGCTTTACCTGATACTGGAATTGAACCTGACCACTTTTGGCAAAGTTTTGCTGACATCATAACGTCTCTTTCTGGTAAAAATCGCGATTTATTGGACAAGCGTAATGTGTTACAAAAAAAATTGGATCAATATCACAGGAAAAATCCTGTTTGGGATCAAGCGCAATATCAAGCGTTTTTGTTTGAAATTGGTTATTTAGTAGAACCGCCTGAAGATTTTAAAGTTGAAACTTTAAATGTAGAACCTGAAATTGCGCAGCTGGCAGCACCGCAATTAGTTGTACCAGTCAACAACGCTCGATTTGCTTTAAATGCGGCTAATGCGCGTTGGGGTTCTTTGTACGATGCATTTTATGGTACAGACTTGATCCCTGAAACCAATGGAGCGGAAAAAACAGCTAATTATAATGAAGTGCGCGGTTTTTCTGTTATTAACAAAGGTCGGGAATTCTTAGATATGGCGTTACCTTTAACGTCAGGATCCCATCGAGATAGTACACATTATGCCATTGAAGATGGCTTATTGGTGGTAACTTTAAAAGACGCGATCCAGGTTCACCTGGCTGATAATAGTAAGCTGATAGCCTATACCGGAGAATTGACTGAGCCAGATATTATTTTATTTAAAAATAATGGGTTGCATATCGAGCTTAATATTGATGCAAACAGTCAGATAGGTAAAATCGATAAAGCAGGAATAAAAGACATTATATTAGAATCTGCAGCGACCACCATTATGGATTGTGAAGATTCAGTGGCTGCGGTTGATGGCGAAGATAAAACCTTAGTTTATAAAAACTGGTTAGGATTAATGACGGGTCAATTAACTGAAAAATTTGAAAAATCGGGTCAGTTATTAACGCGGTGTTTAAATTCAGATCGTATTTATACTAAGTTAAATAATGATCCCTTAGTATTAAAAGGTCGAAGTTTGATGTTTGTCAGAAATGTTGGTCACTTAATGACAAACCCTGCGATATTAGATAATACGGGAGCTGAAGTATTTGAAGGGATCATGGATGCCATGATCACAAGTTTATGTGCTATTCACGACCTTAAAGGTGTCAATGAATTAAAGAATTCAACGGCTCAGAGTATTAATATTGTAAAACCAAAAATGCATGGTCCTGAAGAAGTTGCATTTAGCTGTGAATTGTTTGGAAAAGTAGAAGCAGCTCTTAAACTACCTGTTAATACTATTAAAATGGGCATAATGGATGAAGAAAGACGGACCAGTGTGAATTTAAAAGCCTGTATTTATGAAGCAAAAGATCGAGTCGTATTTATTAATACTGGTTTTCTAGACAGAACCGGTGATGAAATACACACTTCTATGGAAGCCGGAATTGTTTTACCTAAAGCTGACATAAAAAAACAAAAGTGGATCTCTGCCTATGAGAATAATAACGTAGATATCGGGTTATCGACTGGATTAAGTGGTAAAGCTCAAATAGGAAAAGGTATGTGGCCTATGCCTGATGAAATGGCTGCTATGATGGAGCAAAAAATATCGCATTTAGAATCGGGTGCAAATACAGCTTGGGTGCCCTCCCCTACCGCAGCATGTTTACACGCGATCCACTACCACAAAGTGAATGTCTTTGAATTACAACAAGGGATAAAACATAGGCAAAATGCAGCACTGGCTGACATTTTAACGCCTCCTTTGTTAGTAAAATCTCGATCTATGAGTTTGTCAGCTACAGAAATTCAAAATGAATTAGATAATAATGCACAAGGCATATTGGGCTATGTAGTAAGATGGATAGACCAAGGTGTAGGTTGTTCAAAAGTGTTAGATATAAACCAAGTCGGTTTAATGGAAGATAGAGCAACGTTAAGAATTTCGTCTCAGCATATCGCTAATTGGCTAAAACATAATGTGTGTACTAGAGAACAAGTTATTACTACGATGAAAAATATGGCAAAAGTTGTAGATCAACAAAATAGTCATGATATTCACTATCAAAATATGTCGGGTTCAGAGCAAAATTTTACTAACAGTATCGCTTTTCAGGCGGCGTTAGAGTTAGTGTTGGAAGGTGAAAAACAACCTAATGGATATACGGAACCTGTATTACATAAAATGCGTTTAGCATTAAAACAGAATAATAAGTTAATGTAACAAACTAAAAAAGCGCCAACTGGCGCTTTTAATGAGGTTTTATTCCCTTAGCTTTCTGCTAATTTAGGGTTAGGACCATAGGCATTTTCTTCGTGGCTGTCTTGCGCTAAGAATACGATTAGTACGATACTTCCAATTACTGGAATAAGCGCAATTAATTGCCACCAACCACTTCTCCCTGTATCGTGTAATCTTCTGGCTGCTATAGCAATGCTTGGTACCAATAAACCTAGGCTAAGAACGGCAGTTAAAATCATAGATCCCATAAAACCATCTAGAACTGCGGCTACTATATAAAAAATAATATAAAACAGAATATACATCCAATATTCCTTTCTTCTTGCTCGCCCTGAAAAGTCAGCATACTGTTTAACTGCTTTAATAAAATAATCCATTTTTGTTCCCTTTTTAGTGTTTAAATATATGTTTTATTGTAACTTTTAGTTTCCTGTCACATATTAAACGATAACAAATTTGAAATGGCAAGTAATAATTTTGAGATAAATTAGACGTAAAGGGGCTTTACAGTTCAGGTTTTTTAAAAACTGAAAATTACAAATTTCAAGAAATAAAATTAAGCTTAAGAAAAATGCATTCTTAAGCTTACATTCATATTATCTAGTCGATTAAAATGGCATTGTGATAGATATTTTGCACATCTTCGGCATTATCTAATAAATCCATAAATTTGTTATAAAGTGGAATATCATCACCTGAAATCGTGGTGTCAGTTTGCGGGATAAAAGTAATTTCGTCTACATCGAATTCTATTTCGCTAAAGGCTTCTGTTAATGCGGTTTTGGCTTTAAAGTATTCAGTATGAGGAGCAAAAACGGATATTTTACCATTTTCTAATTCAACATCTGTCACATCAACATCGGCCATCATTAAAGCCTCTAATACAGCTTCGTCATCATTGCCACTAAAGCCAAATACAGCTTGATGATCAAACATATGTGCTACCGTACCCGGACCGCCAATTTTAGACTTAGATTTGGTAAATGCATTTCGAACATCCTGAATTGTTCGTTTAGGATTATCAGTAAGGCAATCAACGATCACCATAAAACCACCCGGGCCAAAGCCTTCATATCGTGCCGGTGCATAATCTTCTCCTGCACCACCTTGTGATTTATCTAAAGCTTTTTGAATTACATGTGCGGGAACTTGATCTTTTTTAGCTTTTTCAATTAATTGACTTAAGCTTAAATTGGCGACAGGATCTGCTCCTCCACTTTTTGCACAAACATAAATAGCCTTACCATACTTTGAATTTACTTTACTTTTTGCTGCTGCTGTTTTTTCCATTGAAGCTTGGCGTACTACAAATGCTCTGCCCATTTTATTCACTCTTTTTATTTAGGGTTCATATTAATAATAATTTTAACAATTTGATGTGTGAAGGGCTAGTAGCGAAATTTTAATAATCAATCTAACGCTATACATTTTTTATAATAATACGCAATTTAACATAATATTTTAGGGGGTTAAAATAATACTCAGCAGTTTGGCTGTCTGCTGAGTTGTTTTACCTTAATCTTTATCAAAAAGGGTTTCAAGCCAGGTATCATTACCGCTAAAAGTTAAGGTTTTTACATTTCCTTTACCTTCAACATTGACCATATTGACTTGTGATGGCCATAGTTCACGTAATGCACCGTTTGACATACGTAGACCTGTTACTGATTTAGGTATGGTAATTTCCTGATAAACCCAGAAAAATTTACCGTCTATCTGATAACCTACAGAGTCAAGTTGAAGTTCTTTGCCTTGTATGGTGTTTAGTTTAAACTGCTGCTCTATATAATCGGCAAAGTTCTGTTGTGTGGCTTTATCTAAAATCAGATCGGCTTGTTTGTTAAATATCTCGCTTACTGCATGTTCAGCATCATGAACATAAAATCTATGCATAACTTCTATGTTCTGTGTTCTGTCGTTAAACAATACAGTTGTGATTGCAGCTTTGAGCTGATGAGCGTGAGCTGTACCCATCAAAGCTAAAAGCAGCAGACTAATGATCAGCCTTGTCATTTTTTATCCTCAGTTAATGGCTTTTCTTCTTTGTCATCTTCCTTTTTAAGCTCAGTCTTAATATCTTGCATTATATCTCGATTAACTTTGCCTTTTTTATCTTTGGACTTAAATACTTCGATGCGAGATGGGATAATACGACGAGGATAATAGTTATTTTCTACGTCTACGTCTGCTGTTAACCAATATGGATCTATGCTGATATCTTTTAGCTCTTTGTTGGTGTCAGTGACAATGAGCTTTTTAACTTGCTTAGGTGATCGTCGCCATATTTCTGCTGGTATGTTTAATTCTTCAACTGTTCCATCGGTATAAGTTAGATGAAGTAATATAGGCATCACTAATCCACCGATGTTAGAAAATTCTAAAACATAATAGTTTTTGTTTTCTTTTATAGCGCGTTCTAAGGTTTTTCTTTCCCAGGGTTTTAACTCTTTAAGAAATTTTTGATATTCATTGCGTTCTTTATTTGTAACTGTAAATCTATCATTTTTATCATAAAAATCGGTCACATCTTGGTTTTTATCTACCCAAAGTTCTCGTCCTTCAGCTTTATTTTTAACTACAAATTGCGATATGGGTTTCGCTAATTCGTCGGCTCGTAAACGACCAAAATCGATATCAGGGTTTTTAGTATCCAAACGTAATTTATAGACTTTGTCTATTGAGATATCCACATGATCTGTGCTGTAAAACCAGCCTCGCCAGAACCAATCTAAATCAACGCCCGATGCTTCTTCCATAGTGCGGAAAAAATCAGAGGGAGTTGGACGCTTATATTTCCAGCGTTGTGAATATTCTTTAAAGGCAAAATCAAATAATTCCCGGCCTAGTATCACTTCACGCAAAATATTGAGTGCAACTGCCGGTTTAGAATAGGCGTTAGGGCCAAATTGTAAAATACTATCTGATTGGGTCATGATAGGCACTTGATGTTCTGATTTCATATAACTGACAATATCACGCGCTTCTACACCCCAGGGAATGGTTGGATCCCACTCTCTGCCCGCGATCCCATCTAAAAAGCTGTTTAACCCTTCATCCATCCAGGTCCATTGTCTTTCATCAGAGTTAACTATCATAGGAAAATAAATATGCCCTATTTCGTGAATAACAACACCAATTAAAAACCGTTTTTCAGCTTGGGTATAGGTTCTGGTTCCGTCTTTTTGCAGTTCAGTTCGTGGCCCATTAAAAGTGATCATAGGATATTCCATACCCCCTACCGGGCCATTAACCGATTGTGAAACGGGATAGGGATAATCAAATGAGAAACGAGAATATACTTCCATGGTATGTACTATTGATTCTGTTGAATATTTTTTCCAAAGTTCACCCCCTTCTTTCGGAAAAAATGACATAGCCATGACGAGTTTCTGATCATCACCCCCCTGATGATACCCTTTTGCATCCCACATAAATTTACGTGATGATGCCCAGGCAAAATCCCGAACATTGCTGGCTTTAAATTGCCAGGTTTTAGTTTTACTAGTGCCTGCTTTTTCGTTTTCTAATGCTTCTTCTTCGGTAACAATAAATACCGGGCGTTTTGCACTTTCTGCTTTAGATAAACGTTTTCTTTGCGTTTTTGTTAAAACGCTTTTCGCATTTTCCAAAGTACCTGTTGCTGATACTATATGGTCTGCTGGCACTGTAAGCTCAACATCGTAATCACCAAACTCTAAGGTGAACTCTCCCCTCCCTAAAAACTCCTTATTAGTCCAGGCCTCGTAATCTGTGTAGGCTGCTAATCGAGGGAACCACTGGGCAAGTAAAAAGATATCATTACCGTCTTTTTCGAAGTGTTCATAACCTGAACGTGAACGAACGGCATCCTCTTCTATTATATTAAAGCTAAAAGCCATAGAGAAATCGACTTCTTTGCCTGCTTTAAGGGGAGTATTTAAATCAAGGCGTACATGTGTACCGACTAAGGTTGCCTTTAATGGTTTACCTGAACCATCTTGTATATTTGACAGTTTATAGCCAAGTTCAGTGTCTGACATAAATTGTTGACGGCGAAGTTGGTTTATACTTAATTTGGCTGGTGTTGCATCAGGTTCATTTGCTAGCTTGGTTTTAAATGTCGTTGTTAACTCAGCCATAGAGTCATTTTTATAGATGTTTTGATCTAGCTGTAACCATAAATATTTTAATGTATATGGTGAGTTATTTTTGTATTTTATTGTTTGTGTTGCACTTATATGACGATTTTCTTCATCCAGAGTCGCTTTAATTTTGTAATCAACTTTTTGTTGCCAGTAGTTTTCACCTGGTTCGCCAGCCGCATTTCGATATACATTGGGAGTGGGTAAAACTTCATCTAATTGACGAAATTTGTCTTCAAACTGACCTTTAGTTTGCGAAATTGCACTCGCATAGCTGAAGCTCGTGATACTCAAGGGTAATAGCACAACCGCTATTAAAGGAATTTTTTTTATAATCATTTAATGCTCTACTCTGGTACGAAAGGTGTATACCCAATCCATCTCAAATGTCCTGTAACTCTTAGCGTGAGGTGGCTTGAGCATTTAAGGCTTTGGCGATCATTTCAGATATCCTGGGGGAATACAATATTTTATCGATGAGAAGTCGGAGATCTAAGATGGATGTAATGGGGCTTTACATTTTCTTATTGGATATTGTTTGAAATTTGAGATAATACAGCGAGATTAATTTAGGGATTGATTTTCATGTATAAAATTTTAGGTCTGTTTACTTTACTGATGTTATTTTCATCGGGTTGTTGGGGGGAAAATATTAAACCTTTTTCCAGCGATGGTTGTTCACTTTTTCCTGATGCGTCTTTGATAACTAAAATAGATTGGTGTGATTGCTGTTATCAACATGATCTTGCTTATTGGCGAGGCGGTACAAAAGAACAAAGAAACCAGGCTGATCTTGCATTAAAACAATGTATTATGGATAAAACGGAAAATAAGCATTTAGCAAACATGATGTTTAAAGGTGTACAGTTTGGAGGTAGTCCGTATTTTTATACCTGGTATCGTTGGGGTTATGGCTGGTCTTATGGCAGAGGGTTTACTGAATTAAATAGAGGCGAAATTAAACAAGCTGATGATGCATTAATTCTTTATGCTAAAACAAGTACAAAACAAGCTTGCCCACTCAATTAAAGTTGTTTTTAATCTTGGTAAATAAATGTTCCTAAACTGGGTATTTAATGGCTTGTCAGTAACAAAATAACCCGAAATATTGATTTCGCGTAAAAAAAATTATCAAATCTCATAAAATTGTTGATCTTAATGTCAATTTATATTAAAAAGTGCATCAAATTTTTACAAGGATATGTAGATAAAAATAGGTAGCTTAGGTCATTTGGATTTGATTATTTAAGTTGCGGGTTTGAATCTATATTAGGTGCGCTAATGGATTTTTATATCCTTAAAAAAAATAATGAACTAACAGCAATCCCAGCTGATGAATGTGATTGTAAAACATACTTAGCATCAGGATATAGTTATGTTAGTAAAATTGCAGCCTGTACAGAGAAAGCAGCATTAAAAAAACAAAAAAATGAACAAGTTAAAGTATTGCGTTGGCCTTTATTGTTCGCGGTAATATTAGTTTCATGCGCCCTGGGTTTATTTTTTCTTACTTAGTTCAATAATCAATATTATTACATAATGACGTTTTGACTATAACAAATCGACATTATGTAAGTTCAAATAGTCCTGATTAATTAGTTTGGCAACTATATAGTTTAAAAACATACGTAAGTGTCATAGCTAATAGATAGTTTAACATTCATACTATTTTCTGCAGCCAACTTACGAAATGATTGATCGCATGCGTATTATGTTTATCTTGTCGATAATGTACATAATATTGCCCCCATGGAAGTTGGTATTGCCACTGAGTGAATGCCGTTAACTTGCCCTGATGGATTAAATCTGATGCCAGAAAATAATTACTTAAAGCAAACCCCATACCTTGCAAACATGATTTAGTGGCTAAAATAGCTAAACCTAAATGATTGATATTTATTTTATCTGGCATTTTCAATGCTTGCTTTTGTATCCATAATTGCCAATCCTGGCCATTTTCAGATGAATATAAAGGATAATTTAAAATTGACTCTGCTTGGGTTAATGTTATTTCTTTAGCTAACTCTGGCGTGCAAACAGGAAACCAAAATTCTTCTCTGATTTGTGAGGTTAAAAAGTTGTCAGGTGTTGGCCATGTACCGATAATAATGTCAAATTCTTGAGGGTCAAAATTTCCTGCTGAAGACTCCATCGTAAAATAAAAATCTATATCAGGGTGGAGTTGATTAAAAATAGGTAATCTGGGTGCAAGCCAGTCAACTGCTATTGAAGTTTGAGCCACAATCCTGATGCTAACCTTAGGTTCATTAAGAATATGGTCTGTAACGGCTGCGAGCTTTAATAAGCTATCTTTAGCAACTGTTTGAAAGTCTTCTCCGGCTTGTGTCAGGCTAAGTAATTTTCCTTGCCTGTATAACAATTGTTTGTTTAAAAACTCCTCCAGTATTTTCACCTGATGGCTGATCGCACTTTGTGTAACACATAGCTCGTGTGCTGCTTTACTAAAACTCAGATGTCTGGCAGTCGCTGAAAAGTAATGTATTGCTTTTAATGGGGGTAATTTATGCATTTAGTATTATTAAAACTAATGGTTGAGTTAGTTATTATCACTTTATCTCATTTATGTGATCACAGATACTGATGTTAAATAAAAGATGAGGAATAATAATGATTATTGATACAAAGCGTTTAACTTTAAGACTATTACAACCATCAGATGCACAGATGATTTTATCTTTATTCAATGACGAACTGATTATTAAAAACATTGGTGATAAGGGAATTAGAACCTTAGATGATGCACTTAAATACATACAGAACGGACCGATAAAAATGCAAACAGACCTGGGGTTTAGTTTATATTGCTGTCAAAAAAAATCAGATAAACAGATTATCGGGTTATCTGGTTTACTTAAACGGGATGGCCTGACACATCCGGAGATTGGATTTTCATTTTTTGCCCAATATCGTGGTCTTGGTTATGGAAAAGAAACGGTGAATGCAATATTAGGGTATGCAAAAAAGCAATTAAATTTGAAAGTGGTACAAGCAATTACAAATCAAGACAATTTTGTTTCAATTGGACTATTAAAACAGTCAGGTTTTAGCTTTAATGGATTAATAAAATTAGATATATGTGAAAATGAACTTAAATTATTTGAGAAACAGTTATAATTTTAATTGCCAATAGCCTACATCAACCCATTGGGACAATTTTTTACCAACTTGTTCGAAGTGGGCTACTTTTTTGAAACCATGCTTTTCATGTAATGCGATACTACTTGAGTTGGGTAAGGAGATGCCGCCAATTAATGTATGTAATTCGGTTTCTTTTAATAGTGCGATTAGTTTCAGGTAAAGTTTATTTCCTATGCCCTGCCCTTCTTCTTTGGGTTTAATATAAACAGTCGTTTCTGCATTTAATCTGTAGGCAGTGCGGCTTTTCCATTTATTGGCATAGGCGTAACCTAAAATTTCACCGTTAACTTCATAAACTATCCATGGATACTGACTTGATACATGCGTGATCCGTTTGATCATAGCTGATATATCTACTAATTCTTCTTCAAAGGTCACAATTGTATTCGCGATATAATGATTATAAATATCACATATGGCCTTAGCATCACTAATTTTTACGTCACGGATCATGATTTAACTTACTCTAAATTCTTAACTTATGTAAAGGGGGTTTACATAAGTTAGTTTGATTGTGCGCTAATACAGGGTATCTGTAACAGCGCGTATATTATGCTGCTAGTTGTACTTTTCCGTTTTCAATGCGTACTTCATAGGTTTTTATGACTACTTCTGAATCTTCAATACACATACCTGTATTCAAATCGAAATGCTGTTTATAAAGCGGTGATGCAACAACGGTCTGGTTGGCCATACTCCCTATTATGCCTCTTGAAATAATATTCGCTTTACTAAATGGACAGAGATTGTGTATTGCATAAAATTTTTCCGCTGTGTGTTCCTGAATTCTGAATATGGCTACCTGCTCTCCTTGGAATAAAGCACATCGGCCCATATTTGGTAATATATCATTGATATTACAGATATCTGTCCAGTGATTCATAATTTGATTCCTCTGTTATTTATATTTTTTCAGTCGGGCGAATTTGCGCTCTTTCCTGAATAAAAACCACTTGTGTATCTTCACTTTTACTATTCACAAAATGGTCGAAACGTTTAACTTTTTCAGGATCTTCTATGGTTGTTTTCCATTCACATTGATAGGTATTTATAATGTGAGACATATCTTGTTCTAATTCTTTACATAAACCGAGTTTATCTTCAATTATGACTGATTTGAGATAGTCTAAACCCCCTTCCATATTATCCATCCAGACTGATGTACGTTGTAATCTGTCCGCTGTACGTACATAAAACATAAAAAACCTGTCTATATATTGAATTAAGGTTGAATCGTCGATATCTGATGCGATTAAATCTGCATGTCTTGGTTTCATGCCGCCATTGCCACAAACATACAAATTCCAACCATTTTCTGTGGCAATCACGCCCACATCTTTACTTTGTGCTTCAGCACATTCTCTGGTACAGCCAGATACCGCCATTTTAAGTTTATGAGGTGAGCGAAGCCCTTTGTATCTATTTTCTAAGAAGATTGCCATACTGACTGAGTCCTGGACACCGTAGCGGCACCAGGTAGAACCAACACATGATTTTACTGTACGTAAAGATTTACCATATGCGTGACCTGTTTCAAATCCGGCATCAACCAGTTCTCGCCAGATCAAGGGGAGCTGCTCAGATCTGGCGCCAAATAAATCGACTCTTTGTCCACCCGTTATTTTTGTGTACAGGTTATATTTTTTCGCAACCTCTCCTAATACTATGAGCTTATCAGGCGTGATTTCACCGCCTGCAATTCTGGGAACCACAGAATATGTACCGTCTTTTTGCATATTACCCATAAAATAGTCATTAGTATCTTGCAATCCATGAAGTGGTTTTTCGAGAATATAATCATTCCAACATGACGCTAATAACGAGCCAATAGTAGGTTTACAGATATCACAACCTAAGCCTTTGCCATGTTTCATAATGAGATCAGCAAAGGTTTTTATTTTTTCTATTTTAATTATGTTAAAAAGATCCTGGCGTGTGTAGGCAAAGTGTTCACAGAGATCTGTATTTACCGCGACTCCTCGTTTTTCAAGTTCACAATTTAATACCTGTGTGATTAAAGTGCTGCACCCGCCACATCCGGTGGCTGCTTTGGTACAAGTTTTAATTGCTGCCATGTCTGTCGCACCTTCTTTTACAGCGCTTACAATATCTTCTTTTGATACATTGATACATGAACATAATATGGCTGATTTCGGTAGAGCATCTACACCTATGGCTGAACTGCCATCTACACTCGGTAGTATCAGGTTTTCTGGCGTTTTTGGTAGTGGCATATTGTTTAGCATTATCTGTAATAAACTACCATACTCTGTTGCATCACCGATTAAAATAGCACCCAACAGATATTTATCGTCTTCAGTTACAACCAGTTTTTTATATATTTCTTCTCTTTCGTTAATATACGTATAACTACGCGCGCCGACAGTATTTGCGTGTGCATCACCAATTGATGCGACATCAACGCCCATTAATTTGAGTTTAGTGCTCATATCAGCGCCAGTGAATTCAAGGTTGCTCGTATTGGTCAGGTGGTCGCAGGCGACCTGAGCCATGGTATTGCCGGGTGCTATCAGGCCAAATGTTTTATTATTCCATAATGCAACTTCACCTATAGCGTAGATGTCAGGATCAGAGGTTTGGCATTGGTTGTTGATCACTACCCCACCGCGTTCTCCTAAAAGTAACTCGGCTTGTCTTGCCAGACCATCTCTTGGGCGAATTCCAGCTGAAAATATAATAATATCGGTTTCTAATTCTTCACCATCGGCAAAGCACATTTTATGAGTTGATGAATCACCATCTATGATATGTTGTGTATTTTTCTGCGTATGTACTGTGACATCCAGCGCGGTGATTTTTCTTCGCAGCATTTCTGCGCCACCATCATCTACCTGAACTGCCATCAAACGTGGCGCAAATTCAACAACATGGGTTTTAAGGCCAAGATCTTTTAGTGCTTTTGCTGCTTCTAAACCCAATAAACCTCCGCCTATTACGGTTCCTGTCCTAGCTGTTTCAGCGGCGGCGGTTATTGCTTCCAGATCTTCAATTGTACGATATACAAATATATTATCACGCAGATGTCCCGGCACTGGTGGCACAAAAGGGAAGGATCCTGTTGCTAATATAATCTTGTGATAACTGACTGTAGAATAGTTTTCAGAACTAACGGTTTTTGCAGTACGGTCAATGCTTGTTACTGTTTCATTACTATAAAAAGTTATGTTATTCGCTTCATAAAAATTTGGTTTAACCATATTGATATTTTTGACATTACGAGTCTTAAACCATGCTGTAAGATGTACTCTGTCATAAGCAGGCCTGGGTTCTTCGCCAAATACTATGATGTTATAATCGGTCGATTTACCACTTGCTACAAGGGACTCTAAAAATTTGTGTCCGACAGGACCATTACCAATCACAACTAAATTTTTTATTTGGCTCATGTGTTGTCTCATGTTTATTTATACGGTTGATAAGCCATAAACGCAAGCTGTATACCAATAGTTATGTTTAGTTTAACTTATTGTATTTTATGTTTATTATTTTAATTATTATAAATATTATAAATATTAATTAGCTTGTGTGCTTTAATTTAGTGCGAAAACTATCAAACTGGTGCAAGAAACAACTGAGTTAAATTGAAAATCGAAGTGAGTATTTTTCTGATCCATAAAATTTCATTCTTAGTAAAATAATGATCTGAATGTTAGTAAAAAATTGATCTCAATTAATAAAAATTGGTTAAATTGTAATTTTAATCGTAATTTCAGTTCGTTTTTAGTGCGAAAATCATACACTACGTATTAAAAGTATTCACAAATTGTGAGTAAATTAAATTCTGATCCAAGTTTTACTGAGTTAATAAAAAATTGATCTGAAATTAAATTTAGTTAGTTAAATAATGATCTCATTTAATAAGTAGATAAAAATCTGATCTGATATTAAAAATTACGTGATAAGTTAATATTAAGCTGTTTAAATTAGGGACTTAATTTAAATGTTTAGTATATTTAATTTGGAACTAGAATAATGAAATTAAAACTTTTTATTTTATGGGGGCTTAGTATGTATTCAAATATTGCTAATGCAGATGATATCGCAATAAAAGCGGTAAAGGCAGAACCAAATGTTATTGCTTTTTTAGCAAATAAGTCTGCTAGCGAGTACCATATCAGCTTCGATCAGGCTGATCTCGGTGGTCAATGTGGTTATGCTGGCTGTCATTGGCGTAAACTTGTGACTTTAGTTGTTACTTCAAAAAAGGCAAATGCATTGTCAGAGACAATTATGGCGTTAGTTGAAGGTGATACACCTGAACATGGCAGGCCTCTAAAGGTAAAGTTTGTAGACTTTAAACCTGTGGCAGATGAATTTTGGTTAATTAAAAACCTTTAAGTTTATACTTTTGTTATAAATAAAATTTATTGGGTTTATTAACTTGGGTTTTTATTTTATGACAGTTTGATGACAACTGTTTAGATTTTAATACACACACTGGTTATTTGTGTATAAGGTATATTTATCATCTCAAAAATTATTTCATTTTGATCAGGTCTAAAATTCTTTTTTATTACTTCCAAAAATTCTTTTATCTATCAATCAAATATAATTTGATTATTGTGTTTAATTCAACTTTTATCCATAACATACTTCTTACGCAAAGTGAATACAATATAATTACCTGTAATAGGTATCTTTTGTAAGATAAATAATACAGTATGTATTTAATGGAAAATAAAAGATGCAAAATTGTTAATTTCTGTAGTTTTATTTTTTTGTTGATTTTTTAGCGGTGATCAAAAATTGTGCTGATTTTCTCATCGCTAGCAAAAGCTGGTGATTTATTGCTCTAATAACATTTATAAGAAGAGCCGTAAATCCAAACGTTTATCTTGATTGTGCAGTACAAGGTAACTTTCAAATTAATTGGAGTTCCAAATGAAGATAAGAACAAAAATGGCCAGATTATCAATGATCATTGGGGGATCACTTTTTGCTTCAACATTGAGTGTATCGGCAAATCAATCCGCATCTGTTACGGTTTTGAACACAACTAATAATGGTTCACCTACATATGTTGTTGGTAACTTAGGCAGTATGAACCAGAAGTCAGCAGTCGCATCTTTAAAGCATATTCTAACTTCACAAGTTGCGTATAATGCAACAGGTAATGAAGATTTTACAATTATTCGTCAATGGGTTGATCATTTAGGGAAAAGTCATACACATTTTACTCAATCTATTAACGGAATTGAGGTTTATGGTACAAGTTTGATCATGCACGCAAATATAACAAACCCTGGTATTAATAGTTTAAATGCATCAAGTCAGGTTTATAGTATTACGGGTAATTTAGCCGTTGATGCGACGCCTTCTCAAACGTTAATGTCAAATGCAAATAACGATAATGGTGCACAGGCCCTGGCGTCTGCAAAAATGATCGGTAAGGTTAAATCTAAGCCAAAATTAGCCTATATTTATTTGCCGTTAAAAGATCAAACTAAGCTTGCCTGGAGAATGGAAGTTTCCTGGGATCATGGTGGCAATGATTTTGGCCGTGATTTTGTTTATTTTGATGTCAATACGGGGGATTTATTAACTCGTCATGCACAAGTTCATTCAGCTAAATCCTGGCGCACGCATACACTTAATGGCGGTTCTCAAAGCTCTGCTCCTGGTACTTTGTTATGTACGAACAATCAAAGTTGTGGCGGTAACGCAGCTGCACAACGCGCACATGATGGTGCGGCAAAAGTTTATGACTATTACTTAAGTAAATTTAATCGAGATAGCCTGAATAATAATGGTATGACACTGATTTCAAGTGTTGATTTGGGAGATCAGAACGCTTATTGGACAGGTTACCAAATGCTCTATGGTGGGGCTATTAGCGGTATGAATGATTTCACCAGTGATTTTGATGTTATTGGCCATGAGTTAACGCACGGTGTAACGCAACATACGGCTAACTTGGTTTATGCGAATGCGTCTGGAGCATTGAATGAAGCCTGGTCAGATATAATGGGATTATCTGCTGAAGCCTATAAAAATGGTACAACAAGTTCTACCTGGTTATTAGGAGATGGTTTATATAATACGCCAGGCAAAGCGATGCGCTATATGAATAATCCTACCCAAGATAATTACTCAAAAGATTGGTGGCCTGAAAGAATTCCATATGTGAGCAACCCTAATAATGGTAATGATAACGGAGGAGTGCATGGTAATTCGGGTATTGCTAATTTAGCTTATGTTTTACTGGTTGATGGTGGCTCGCATCCACGTAACAAATCTCCGGTTCAGGTACCGGGAATTGGTATGGCAAAGGCTGAGCAAATTTTTTATCGTGCATTAAATACTTATATGAATCAAAGTACAAATTTTGCAGGTGCGCGTGCAGCAACAGAGTCTGCGGCACAAGATTTATATGGCGCAACTGAAAAAACAGCAGTTAGCAAAGCCTGGTGTGCGGTAGGAGTCGGGGCTTGCCCTGGGGATGTTATTGTAGATAAAGAGCTGGTTAATGGGGTTGCTGCGACAAATATAGGCGCATCAACGGGTTCTGAAGTTGTATATACATTAGAGGTTCCTGCAGGTGCAACAGATATTAGTTTTGCATCTAGTGGTGGCTCTGGTGATGCTGATATGTATGTGAAGTTTGGTTCTACACCTACGGATAATAGCTGGGATTGTCGGCCATATAAAAATGGCAATACAGAATCGTGTACAGGCTCTTCTACTGGCGGAAAATACTATGTTCGTTTAAAAGCATATTCAACTTTCTCCGGCGTGAGCTTAACGGGCAGTTATACAAGCGGGGGTACTAATCCACCTATCAACGACACGGTAAGTAATATCTCTGTTGCACAGGGCCAGTGGGCGCACTATACCCAAGAGTTAGCTGCGGGCTATACAAATATGACAGTCACAATTTCTGGTGGCTCAGGTGATATTGACTTGTATGTACGCCATGGTGCGCAATCTACGGGTACGATATACAACTGTCGGCCGTATTTAGATGGTAATAATGAATCTTGTACTTTTAATGCGCCAGCTGCGGGTACCTGGTATTTAGATTTATATGGTTATAGTGCAGCGTCAGGTGTGACATTAAACCTGACCGCAAATCCATAATTACACCTTAAGAAGGGGCATTAGCCCCTTTAAATCACGCAATAAAAATTATAAATTTGGAAGGAGTCAGTCATGAATAAAGTTTTTATTCCTGTCATTGCGATGGCGAGTATCGCATTATCTACACCTAGTTTTGCTGCGCCAGGTCAACTTGTTTCGGCAGAACAGCTTGTTAATAACGCATTAGAAAAACAAGTTTGGATTTCCATTGGATCAGATGCAGTTAGATTGATCGAACAGCAGAAAAATATCGAAAATCACGATAAACCAATTCAATTAAACAACATTAATAATAATACAAATGAAACCTCTATTGTCAGTATTAATAGCCAACAAATCGATACTTTGAGTGAGTTTATGCATAAAAACTTTAATCGGTGTGGCGGTTTCTTTTATCATGAAAGTTATGAAGAAGCGCTCGCTTTTGCTTCTACGCCTGCGCAATTTGTTCCAGCTGCGGTTATCGATTATACCCTTGACAATGCAGCTGATGTTGACTTGTTATTATCGCAACTTAATGCGAATAATTTAACGTCAACGGTGAATTCGTTAAGTAGTTTTAACAACCGCTATTATAGTGCACAAACTGGCGTAGATGCCGCAACTTGGGTTAAAGATCACTGGACTAGTATTAGTGGGAGCAGATCAGATATCAGTGTTGATTTCTACAACCATAGTTTCGCTCAATCATCTGTGGTTGCCACAATAACAGGTACCAAAAATGCGGATGAAATAATTATTATTGGCGGTCATTTAGATTCTATTAACTCCTCAAGTCCTACCAATGGCCGTGCTCCTGGTGCAGATGATAATGCCTCAGGAATCGCTGTGATCACTGAAACATTACGCGCCATTGTTGCCAGTGGGTTTAAACCCGAGAGAACGATTAAAGTGATAGGTTATGCGGCGGAAGAAGTCGGGTTGCGTGGTTCAAAAGATATAGCGCAGAGTTTTAAGGCAAGCGGTAAAAATGTGCTGGGTGTTGCGCAATTTGATATGACAGGGCATAACGGAACTACGAATAAAGATATTGTCTTTATGACTGATTATACCAATAATGCCCAGAATCAATTTATGGGCCAATTAATCGATACTTATTTAACTGACGTAACATACGGCTTTGATCAATGTGGTTATGGCTGTTCAGATCATGCTTCGTGGCATAACGAAGGATACGCGGCATCTATGCCTTTTGAATCTGCTATGAGTGATATTAATAATAAAATTCATACATCGAATGATGCTAGTTTCGATCAAAATCACGGTATTAAATTTGCGAAACTTGCAGCAGCTTATGTCGCTGAAATTGGCAAAGGAGGAGTTATCACAGTGCCGCCGCCAGAAAGTCTGGTCAATGGTGTTGCAAAAACTGGACTATCGGCAACAACGAATAATGCGCTTGAATATATCTTTGAAGTACCTTCGGTGGCTACAGATGTAACATTTAATATGTCAGGTGGTACAGGCGATGCTGATATGTATATTAAGTTTGGAGCAGCTGCAACAGATTCTGTTTGGGATTGCAGACCTTATAAAAATGGTAATAATGAAACTTGTACTGTAAACCAGGCTGGAGGTACTTATTATGTAAGATTAAAAGCGTATTCTAGTTTTTCAGGTGTGAGTATACTAGGCAGTTATTTTGAGCCGGGTCATAATCAGCCAATAGAAATAGTGCATGAAAATGTATCTGTCGCTGGAAATACCTGGCAACGTTATACGCAGGAATTACCTGCGGGTTATAGTCAATTTTCTGTAAGTATCAGTGGTGGTTCGGGAGATGCTGATCTTTATGTTAGAAAAGGTGCGCAATCGACCAGTTCAGCCTATGATTGTCGACCTTTCAAAAACGGTAATAGTGAATCGTGTAGCTTTGATTCACCAGCTGCAGATACCTGGTATATTGATTTATATGGTTATAGCGCAGCGTCAGGAGTCACGTTAAAGATAACGGCACAGCCATAATGATTTAATAATAAAGCAATTTATCGTCGGGTGCTCCGGCGATAAATTTTGACAATACTTTTCATTTTTAAAACTGTCATCCCCCTTTACAAAATCTGAGCAGCAAATTATTGCTGTAATCATGTGTAATATAAATCTGAATTTACAAGTGTTAACTTCTTTGATGCTTGATTTTAAAACATTGATTAACTGCTTGGAAATTTCAGCTAAGCCATACTTAACGTGAATAAAAGGATATCTCATGACACTTGCAATACACCCCTCAGTAGGCATTGCCAGATTAGGTAATAGCCTGCAAGACGACTTTTGTTTAAGCCCTACAACCATAGGAGGCTTACCAACGGAACTAGATGGTACACCTGTTACATCATTCAAAAATTCAGCTGGTTGTATTCGAAGGCAAGGACAGTTATTTAAAATATATGATGAAACAACGGGGGACGAAATTAATTTAGCATCGCCAGGAGTGAAAAGCATTGTATGGACAGTGCATCTGGCAAATAAAAAAGCGGCTTGGTATCAGTATAGTGAATTGCAAGGGAATTTATTATATGGGCCTGAAAATAGTTATGAAGCGACAGGAGTTCCACTTCGCAATAATACACAAGCGGATCGTCGCTCATTAATTGTTGATCCCGGGCCTAGGTCAATTTCAGGCGAATCAAGCCCTTTAATTGAATTAGATAAGAATGGGGCACCTGCCGGGTATCCCGTTTCTTTTCCAAATGAAAATCCGACAAGTGGCAGTGCTATAAAAAGTTTGGGTAGCATTACCACAGATCCACACGGAAATCTGATTGCATTAGGGGGTTATGGTAATGCGGGTGGCGATGAGCCGTTAACTAATTATGGTGGCTCAGATACCTGGCATGATGATACATCTGATGGCGCGATTTATTGTACTGTCACTCATGATGATGGAAAGTTTGAAGTACTTAAAGCCTGGTTGGTTGTCGGTTCACCTGATTTTGCACCTGAAATAGTGAATATTTCAAGTCTGGATGATACGTTTTTTGATGTGGGGATCAGAGCGTTAGGATTGAATACTGATATTTATGCTAATGGTCAGTACCAATCCGATTTTATTGCTAATTATAAAAGGGATATTTTACCTATTATTGAAAGAATAAGTAATTATCAATGGGTTGCCAATGTGCAATCTATGTCCGGGTTCTTTTCATATCAATTTGATTTTAGCGATAACAGCGAAGAAAATGCTGAAAATCGCCAACGTTACTATCAATACTTTAGACAAGCCGATGCTAAAACGGCGGCAGCGGGCCCTCAGGATCAACTATTCAGTGAATTTAATGGGGGTCAATTACCTATGATGCCAATGAATTCGGGTAGTAATTCAGTGAGTAACGAAACAATAGAGAAATTTTTAGCATTAGATCAAACCCAACTGTTTTTATTAGGTCAATGGGCCGCAGGTAAATTTACGAATGACGCTGGTGCGATTCAAAACGGGGTTAATCCATTAGATAAAGCGAGTGTTGGTAATTGTGTTGGTTTACCTATGTGTCCGGGCATTGAGGTGACCTGGAGCCTGCAAAATCCGGTCGTGTATGCTGCGCCTTATCAAATTTTGCATGATCAAAGTACAGATTATCAGACTGATGGATTGACACCATCACGAGATGAATGTGAGGGCGGCGGATGCCAGCCTGGCGATTTAACTAAACGTATGGCCTGTCCGTGGCAAGCTGATTTCTTCCAATGTACTATCCAGAATATAAACTTTACCGATAGCGCCGTAAATAAAGCTTATAAAACCGTTACCAATGTGGAAATTACCACTGAAAAGTGGCAATTAGATGGTCAGGCATTAGGAAATACACTCAATGCTGAGTTAACTCAGGTTACTCAAACCTCAGAGCCACTGACTCCTAGCTATTATAGTTATTGGTGGCCACCACAAAGTCCGTGGGATGTAATAACCGGAGAAGTAACACAGCAAGGTCAGGCTGATAATCACTTAGCTGCAGGCCAGCAAATGAATTATCAACGTGGAATTAATAGTTTTACGCAAATGGTTGAACATTGGTCTGCGCTGGCTTTTATTCGGGATCGTAATGCGGTAAATCAAGGGTTTCCTTATTTTACTGAAACAGAACGAAATAATGAAATCTTTGAATATCAGGAAATACAAACGGGTCAAATAACCGGTAATTCGGTTGATAATGAAGTGACCATACCTGTGTTCTCAATTAATGCCGATCGCAAATCATTACGCAACAAAAGTGATAAAGGATTGAAAATGGCTGAATACTTTGAACAGCGAGCATTTAAACCGATAAAAGTAGTTGACCGGGGTCTAGATGTGCCACGCTCTGGCACGCGTATGAGACGTTAATTAAACCATCAAAATTGGCTGAATTTATCGCTAAGTTCAGCCAAATATTAAGGAGTGTCAATATGCAAGAGCGGGAAGTGGATGTGGTGATCATAGGTGCAGGACCTGCCGGGGCATCATGTGCTTTATCATTAAGACATTATGCCGATGCAGAAGTCTTGATTTTAGATAAAGATAATTTACAGCAGCTTCGTGTTGGCGAACATGTTTCGGCAAGTATTTTTGATTTTTTGGATTATTTAAAAGTGGATCGAAATGCATTTAGTGAACACTGTTTTTCAGCAAATTATGGCAGTACCAGTTATTGGGGATCTGACAGTGCAAACGCACATAATAGTATGTTCACAACCGCAGGAGACAGCTATCAGTTACAAAGAGAAGAGTTTGATCTGACTTTACTTGCGCAATTTGTAAAGGCGGGCGGACATGTATTACCTCGAACGCGTTGTATTCGTTTTACACAAGATGAAAACCATCACTGGCAAATTGAAATTGATCATATCAATCAGGGAAAAATGTTGATCAAAGCTAAATTTTTGGTAGATGCCAGTGGGCGCTCTGCGGGTTTAAGCCAACAGCTCGGGATCAAACGAGATAAAGTTGATAACTTAGCCGGAGTGGGGGCCTTTATGACCTTGCCGCATGAATTACCACATGATCAATTAATTGAAACCTGTGAATTTGGGTGGTGGTATAGTGCCAGATTAAGCGAAAAAGCAACAGTTGCGACTTTTTTTAGTGACGCGGATATTATAAGTAAGCATCAACTGCATAAAACGGATAATTGGAATCAACTGTTAAGTCAGACAAAACATATGCGTCAACGACTAAGTGGCGCAGTAAGTGATACTACAAGGTTATGGTTAAAGCCGGCACATAGCCAGACCAACTTTGCACATACGATTGATAATTTTCTGGCTGTGGGTGATGCAGCTGCTGCATTTGATCCTATTTCTTCCATGGGGGTGGGCTTTGCTTTAACCAGTGGGTGTTATGGTGCCAAAGCTATTAAAAAAGCTATGCAAACTAATAATAATTCTGCATTGGTGCAGTTTAGTAATGATATACACTCTAATTTTAATGAGTATAAACAGACGCATAATAAAATATATTTGCAAGAACAGCGCTTCCCTGATGCTGCATTCTGGCAGAGGCGGCATCTGTCCTCAAATACACTCAGATCCTGAAGTTTTAAAATGAGATGAAAATTTCCAGGATCTTGGTAAATAAGAACTCACCCTTAATCTTTTTTGTATAACGCTTCAATACTGCTTGTTGCGAGTGTGTTTGCGTTGATCATATATCCTGTTAATGCGCCAGATGCATTATCTGGCAGCGTAAGCTTTTCAACAGCAAGCGCATGGACAGTAAACTGGTAATGATGTACACCATGACCTTTTGGCGGGCAAGCACCACCAAATCCGGCAATGCCATAATCGTTTTGAATTTGCTGACTGGTAGCAGGTAATAAACTGGCTGTTTTGTTACCTGAATTTGCAGGCAATTCCATTACTGAGACGGGTATGTTGATCACTTGCCAATGCCACCAACCACTTCCTGTGGGCGCATCAGGATCATATGCAGTTATGGCAAAACTTTTAGTACCTTTTGGCGCGTTTGCCCATTTCAAATGGGGTGATACATCTTCACCTGTACAGCCAAACCCACTGAATTCATGTTTTTTATTCATAAATTCACCATGACTGATATCATTACTAGCTAAAGTAAATGACCCGGCAAAAGAGGGCAAAGCACAAAAGAGTGATAAAGTGATGATCGGTTTTATTATATTAAGCATGACATATCTCGAAATTAATTAATGAGATGATTATTCTACCGTTACCCATTCAGTCTGTTTAGTCGCTGATCAGTCAACTTTTCGCCTAAATCCGTCAATTTTGTTTTTTTTAGTTCTGAGGGAGTTAAGCCAAAATGATTTTTAAATCTGTCAGTAAAGCGAGATTGTGATTGGTAACCACATTTTTGTGCGACTAAACCAATAGGATAGTGTGTTGTTTGAAGTAAATGTAAGCCTAAACCTAACCTGGCTCTGTCTTTAACTTGTTGTAGGTTTGTTCCCTCAGCATTGAGTTTTCGACGTAATGTTGAAGCGCTCATCGCCAACTGAGCGCAGATTGACTGTTCGGTTAACTGCTGAAAACCCTGCTTTTGATAAAGATCGTGTAATTTATGGCTGATCTTAGGTTTTCCCATCATAGACAACACGTCATGATGGCCCAAATGATATAACAATAACAGAATTTCTTTTTTCCTTAATGACCAAACTTCAGTTGTTGCCCAATGGGTACTTTCCACAAACTGATGTAAACTATTTTCAAGCACATGTGTTGTTTTACCAATCAAGTACTCTGGCTTATTTTCACTGTTGGCGGGAAGATCGCCAAAATCTTCATATTCAAACTCAATGAGCAGGGCAAAATAGGTATTATCTATCGGTATATTGCGCATATTGATAGCGGCGCTGTCTGATAAGAAGATAAAATTCCCCGCAGGGCAGGTTAATTCATTTGTTAAACCTAGTATTTTCTCGCCACTTAAAACAAATATTAATAAAGGTTTAGTAACTGGGACGTTAAGTAATTTTTGTTCATGGGCTGATGAATATACAGAAAACGGCATCTCATGCTGTTTTGTCATGGCATGTTTAATCGTGTTGTGTAAGTCTTCCATTTTTCTTTAAATTAGCCTATTTTTGATAGTAAACATTCGTCATAAAATTGATTATTTTTAAATGAGGCTTTTTCTAACAGACCTTCAAATTTAAAACCATTCTTCTCTAATACTCTGATTGATGCTGTATTCTGCGAAACAACTGAAACGAATAAACGGGTAATATTCGTTGTTCTAAATAGCAATTCGGAAAATTCTTTCACGACTTCAGTGGCAATGCCCCGGTTCCAATACTCGTGGCCTATCCAATATCCTAATTCAGCACTTCTGTTATATTCAAAATTGCCGATAGTTGCAGCAATACAACCAACAAAAATACCTTTATATTCAATTGCTTTTATATGATCTGATTTACAACCTGTATTTAGCCACCATTTTGCATCACTTATTGTATAAGGCTGGGCTATCGCATTAGTTATATATTGCGTTACTTCTTTGTTGTTTAAGTAAAGGAGCAACAAGTTCTCGTCTGATGCTTTAAAGCTTCTTAAATTGATCACTTTTAGAATTTCCAAATTGAAATTACGTCTTTTTATCAGGCCAAATTCACCTGGCTCACTCAGTATATCTTGCCCAAAAACGTGTGTCTGTCCATTTTTATTTTTCAATGTTTGTAGTTTTTCAACCATATTGCGCGGTATGTAAAATACAATTTTGCGCGATTAAGTAAAAGGTAAATTCTAGTTCTTTGTTTTTATTTAACAAAATAGTGAGTTAAAATTACATACCGCGCAAAATAATTCTCGATTATCTAAATTCTCGCTTTCATTTAATATCAGTAATCTTTATCTAAAAAAAATAAAATGGTAAACTGTTAAAATTATTAAATAATATCTAGAATTTTGGGTTTAGCTTTTGAAATTTGAAAAATTGCATACCAAGAATTCCTGGTATTAAGCTGTTAGCAATAGAAGAAATTATGATTAATCCGTCAAGCTTTAGAGATAAGATAATCACAGGAATTTCAATAAAATACATTTGGGATGGCTCACTGCATTACGCTTTAGTTTCTGTGAGTAACTCCAGTGGTGAAGAGCAAACATACAAATTAAGTGGGTTACTAGAATACGGCGTGTATGATGATTTTGGCACAATGCATATTTCACAAGTCAAAATGTTGAAATTTGGTGGGCAAATATATTTATCACTTGATCCAAACGATGAGCTAAATGAAATTGCTGACTACGATAAAGACAATATATGGTTTCAATTCAAGGATATTCAGTTGTGTCCATAGCACTGCTAACAAATAAGGATAGGTGTCGCGCAGCCGACACCTTATCTGGAACAAATAAGGATAGGTGTCGCGCAGCCGACACCTTATCTGGGTGTTGAACAAGCCCGAGCTTAAGTCGTTTAACTTATTTATAGTAAATAGTGGTGATCGTGTTTTTTATTTGCAGCGACTATTATTTATTTTAGCCGAGTCAATGCGCTTCTTGTGTTCAGAAGTTAAAATATTTTACCTTATCAATTAGTTAGTTTTTTATACTTTATCTCCTCTTATTCATTTAAGCCATTATCCTTATTTTATAAGCCTTTCGGCTAGTTCGTTCGTGCTAAATTGATGATCACTCCCATACATAACATTTCATGTTTGCAACAAGGACAAATACGGATTGTTTTTGGTTGTGGTTGTTTCTCAGGTATTATCCAGTCTTTGGTATTCATAAGTAGTGTCTGAATACGTTGACGTAATTTACCTGCATTACCACGTAAATAACCACAATCTCTGACACGTTGTAGTCCTTTAGGAAGCACATGTTGTAATATCAACCATAAAAATTTGAGTATAGGTAATGTACGTGTTGCTGTTTTTTTGGTTTGTCCGTCTTGGTATTTAAAGGTGACAGTGTTGTTATCATAAGCAATGATGGCTTTATCAGCTAATACACCACGATATAAATAGCGTGAGAGATATTGGTAAGCCTTTTCACCAAACCCCACTTTACGACAATCTACGACCCATTTCTTTGGATATTTTGCGGGTAAGTTAATTTGAGCGTGTTTATTAATCGCATCGAGTATTTGAGCACGCCATACTTTGGCTAAAGCAAATTCATTAAATAGAAATTGCTTATTTCCTTTATGCCACTGGTTTTTATCAGCATCATAATATCCACATGGTAAAATGACATGAATATGGGGATGTAAATCACGACGACGGTTGTGGGTATGTAATACCATAGTGAAACCTATGTCTGCTTTAAATTGTCGCTTGGCAAACCCCTTGAGTACATTACTCACCACTTTAAACATGGTTTGATATAACGCTTTTGGCTGATATCGGGCTAATGTTCTAAACTCAAAAGGCAAGGTGAATGTCACCATAAAATAATGACAAGGCAGTAACTTTTGCTGTTGTCGTTGTATCCATTGCATGGTGGTTTTATGTTGGCATTGTGGGCAGTGTCGATGCCCACATGAGAGCGGGTGTTGTGCTTGATGGTGACAGTGAGCGCAGCACCAACTCATTTTACGTTGCTCAGATGTTTTGCAACTGAGCAAGGCATTGATGGCATGACGTGTATTATGATTAAGTTGATTATCATAATGGTGCAAAAATTCATGTTGATGCTGACGTAATAACTCAATAAAACAACTCATAAAGCCTCCCACATACGCATAACGTTATTAGTTAATTGATTAACCAGGCGCTTGGTATCATATTGTTTTATTTGAGTTAACTGAGTATATTTTGAAGTGGTATTGAGACTGCCATGACCGAGCAATAACTGCAAAGAGCGTAAATCTAATCCTTGCTCTAATAAGTGTGTTGCAAAGCAGTGCCTGAGCGAGTGTGGGCTGATATGTTTTTCAATTTTGCAGTGCTTTAATACCGCTTTCATTGCTTTTTGTACACCACCTTTATCCATAGGAGAATTTGCACCTTGTCCTTTACCTGGGAAGATAAGTTGTTCATGGTGATGCGTTTTCCAATATAAACGCAATTCATCAAGTGTTTTACTCGGTAAAGGTACGAGCCTATCTTTCCCACCTTTGCCATCACGAATATGAACTTGCATGGTTTTACTATCAATATCAGCCACAGTCAGGTTTAGAGCTTCACTTAAACGTAATCCCATAGTGTATAAAGTTAAGAAGAAGACTTGATAGCGTTGTTGTTTGGTTTGATTAATCATAAAAGCAATTTGTGCAGGAGTTAAAATATCAGGAATACGCTTTACCTGCGGGGGCTTAACGATATCAAGCCACTGCCAATGGCGCTCAAGGGTGTACTTATAAAAGAATTGTAAACCGTTACGGTCTAATTTGACGGTACTCCAAGAATGCGTTTGGATCAGGTCATTAAAGTATTGCTTTAAATCTTGGGTACTTAAGGTATCAGGAGTTCGGTCAAAATAGGCGGTAATACGACGAACGGCACGAGAATAGGCATCAATAGTCGCAGGTCGTTTACCTTGTAACTTTAAGTTGGTAAGATGTTGAAGGTAAAGGAAGTCGAAATGTTTTTGTTCAAGATTATTCATAGTATTTACTCCAGAATGACACTGCCAATACGACAGTGCTACTGAGTAAAAGTATGAATGATGTTTTTCTGCCGCAAAGCGGCTTCGTTCAACAAGCCATTCAAGCGGGAAAATTTACAGTTGGCTTTTTCTCACTTCGTTCGTCATTTTAGCCAACTTATAAATTTCCCCTTAATGGGGCGTTATAAGCCATAAGGTAAACTCGGTGAGCATCAGGTATTTATCTGAAAATGACAAATATAAACTGTATTCGTTACATGAATCTGTTTATCTAAAGGATAAGTCAAAATCAAATAACCTATGTGATTTTGAAGGTTCTGATATATTCGTGACTAGTGTTTATGGAGATCCTGATTCAGGGCTGCTCTCCTTTGATGGTTCGTTTATTTGTGTTGCTGGTTGCGGTATTACAATATATTTTATCGAGTCTAAAAAGTGCATTGAATTGTTTAATGAGCCCGAAGATATCACATGGACTGAGGGTGTATATCAAAGTGCGGACGACGAACAGAACTATGTTAGGTTTAATGTCTATACCGAAACTGAGAAGTTCGCAATAAATAGGTTAAATGTTAAAACAAATGAACTAGAAACTTTGAGTTAATGGCATATAACAAATAAGGATAGGTGTCGCGCAGCCGACACCTTATCTGGGTGTTGAACAAGCCCGAGCTTAAGTCGTTTAACTTATTTATAGTAAATAGTGGTGATCGTGTTTTTTATTTGCAGCGACTATTATTTATTTTAGCCGAGTCAATGCGCTTCTTGTGTTCAGAAGTTAAAATATTTTACCTTATCAATTAGTTAGTTTTTTATACTTTATCTCCTCTTATTCATTTAAGCCATTATCCTTATTTTATAAGCCTTTCGGCTAGTTCGTTCGTGCTAAATTGATGATCACTCCCATACATAACATTTCATGTTTGCAACAAGGACAAACAAAACGAGGAAAGGACAGGCTAAAATATTTGATTGATTTTTGTTCTATTTGATGGTTTTAAACTATGCTTAATTAATAAACGATTAATTAGGTGTAGGTCATGACCAGAGCGCGAGAGTCTTTAATTGATTTAGAATCAACCCCTTATTACCATTGCATTAATAGATGTGTCAGAAGAGCTTTTTTAAATGGTGATGACCCGTACACAGGGAAAAATTTTGACCATAGGCGACAGTGGTTAGTTGACCGTATAAAACGGCTCTCAGAAATTTTTGCAATAGATGTCGCAGCGTATAGTATTATGTCGAATCACTATCACTTAGTAGTAAAAGTTGATAGGGAGCGTGTACTGAGCTGGAGTGACGATGAAGTTATTAGTCGTTGGCATCAATTGTATAATGGTAACGTACTAATAAATAGATATTTAGCAGGAGAAACCCTTGATAAAGGGTGTTTATTTGCAATTAAAGAGATAGTAAATAAATGGCGAACAAGGTTGTTTGATATTAGTTGGTTTATGAAAAGTTTGAATGAAAACATTTCCAGGAAAGCTAATAAAGAGGATGGCTGTACAGGTAAGTTCTGGGAAGGCCGTTTCAAGTCCCAGGCCCTGCTAGATGAAAAAGCAATATTAAGTTGCATGATGTATGTAGATTTAAATCCTATTCGAGCCAAAATGGCTCGTACTCTAGGGGAAAGTGATTTTACTTCAATTCAAGAACGTATTAATCAATATAAATCTCATAAAAAGCCATTGAAATCCAAGAGTACAAAGCAAGGTTTTAAAGTGGCAGAGCAACCGAATAAACTACTGAAATTTGGGTCAAACCAGGATGAAAATACAATTCCATTTAGTTTATTAGATTACCTGGAACTAGCAGATTGGAGTGGGCGGCATATAGACCCGAATAAAAGTGGATATATTTCAACAGATGTTCCACGAATATTAAATGAATTAGATATTGAAAAAGAAACATGGTTAGAATCGATAAAAAATTTCAGGCGACAATATGCCAATTTTGCAGGGAGTAGAACTGCATTATTGGCTTGTGCGCACCAACACCATCATAGTTGGTATAAAGGCGCATCTTAGTTATAGAAGTTTATAAAGTTATTTCGATCTATATCAATTTAAACTTCTAAAAATTGACGATTTTTATCATCATAAATTTTAACAATGATAGTAAAACTTTTATTCAGGATATTCCACCCGAAAGAAAGCACTCAGATCCCATTAAATTATAAAAAATAAGCGATCTAGTATTTAAAATTTAGTAATTAGCTGTATGGTATTAAGAAGAAAAGTTAGCCTGTCCATTTTTTTTTCCATTTTTTTTTCATTAAAAAACAGGGGTCCAAATGCATTAGTTAAGTCTAGTTATTAGATTACAGTGCGATACAGGAGCTCACTTTTTTACAATTATTTGCCTTTAGATAAATTCTACAGGCTCGTTATAAGCCAAAGGCAGATTTGGAGTATCATCAGAAATATAAGAAAATTTGTACTTTAGGAAACGAAAGAGTAAAGGATGACAATGAAAAAAATAATTAAAAAATTAACAACTTTAACGGTAATGATTTTTCTCACTGCCTGTAACTCCAGTGATAGTCATGAAACTATAGAAATACAGCCAAAGCCTACTCTAAAAGAAACATTAGATACTGCGATTGATATTAATATTTCAGCAAATGAGCCTGGAATGGCAATCATGATCCTTAAAGATAATAACGTGATTTATCAATATCACAGAGGTTTAGCTAACCAATCTTCAAATATATCAATCAATTCAAATACTGGCTTTAGGTTAGCCTCTATCAGTAAAACATTTACCGCACTAGCAATTATGCAACTTTATGAACAAGGAAGTATTAACCTAAATGATAAGATCACAGATTATATTTCGTTTTTACCTCAAGAATGGGGTGAAATTACAATCCACCACTTATTAAGTCACCAGTCTGGAATATTAGATTTTGGAAATGACTTTAATTACGATCAAATTTCTTCAGGCGAAATTACCAATACTAATATACTAGCGTTCTTGTCTGATCATAAAGAGCTAGAATTTGAACCAGGGACTAAGGCTGAATACTCGAATAGCGGTTATATAATACTTGCGGAGATCCTTGAAGTGGTTACTGCTAAATCATTGATTGAATATTTAAAAGAAAATATTTTCGATCCTCAGAGCTTTTCTAATTCATATATTCTCGACGAAGGAATAATGATAAAAAATAGTGATGCGCATAATCATGGGGCAACTGATTTAATATTCAATCATAAATACTCTGCAACGGGCTCTGCAGGTCAAGTAAGCTCTCTGGAAGACATGAGGTTATTAAGCCAAGCACTATTAAACGACCAAATAGTTACTCAAGAGACTAAAGCATTAATGATAAAAAATCATAATGAAGACTTACCCGGTGATTTGAATTATGGTTACGGCTTTCAATTGAGTTTGGACGGCCCCGCATACGCACACACAGGGGGGCATGACGGATTTAAGACCTATTTTTTAATAAACCCTGAGACAAAAGTTACTGCGATTATTCTTGGTAACGGTGGAGATACTCTTCCAGACTATTTCTATTTACTTGAACTTGCCGCACCGTTTATGAATTAATATAGAAGCTCGACTTTGTTAATTTTTTCACGCTGCAACTTACAGATTAGATGTTGGCTTATCAAGCTAATAAATAAGGACAAATAACAATTGGTTTTGCTCCTGCGTCGCTAATTTGAACCAACTGATTTTTGCCACTGGTTGAGGCGTTGAGGCTGTAGAATTTATAGAAATTTCATTTTCTAGCCAAAAAAATGCATTAGTTAACTTTAGTTTGTAGCTTACAGTGCGATACAGGAGCTCACTTTTGTACAATTATTTGCCTTTAGATAAATTCTACAGGCTCGTTAGTTGCCTTTTAATCTTGCGGAAATTTCTGCTTCTGGTGTAAAACTCGCATAATACGAATGGTTTCACCATCAATCCAATATGAAACGTTCATTGATACTTCGGGAATAATTAATATTCGCCCTTGAAAAATATCCCTTTGAACACCCATTAATGGATGTTCAAGTAAACCCTCAACTTTAGACTCAATTATTTGGTCGGTTTTTTCAGCTACGTTAGGATTAAAATCAAATAAGAATTCAAATATTTTTTCACGGTCATTTAGTGATTCTTCTTCCCAAAAAATCATATTTTATCTCTATTACGGATCTTATTCTTTCTAACTTCCATCTGAGATTTAGCCTCATTGTGTTCAATAAAATTAGCTTTACCGCTATCAAATTTATCAAATGCAGCATTAATTTGTTCTGTTAGCCAAATATCATGCGTCATTGATTTTCGTTGTTCTTCAGCTAAGCCTACGGTAAGTTCTCTGCACGCGTCACTTAATGTGCGCCCTTGGCTTTCAGCCATTAACTGCGCTAAGCGTTTAGTTTCTTCATCAACTCTGAATTGAATGCGAGTGTCCATAATATGTTACCTTTAATTTATGCTGTACGCACAAATGTTAGCACTAGTGTTGTGAGCAGGCAACTAATAAACATGAATAGGTCGCGCGCAGCCGCGACTTAATCCGGTTGTTGGACAAGTCCGTGTTACTATAGTAAATAAATAAAATTGACTTTCAGGTGAGATTTCACGCAGCCAAATAAGTCGTTTTTTAGCCGAGTGGGACTAACTACTACGGCAATTATTTTTTAAATAATATACGTTATACCGTAATAATCTATTGTTCTTTAATAGAATAACAAAGACACACCGTTAATATTGAAACGGTAGAAGATCGAGATATAGAGGTTTAAGGTTGAATGAATTCGATCTAAATCGAACAGCAATGATCACAAGTTTGCATATTTCACTCAATTTGGCTGTTTGTTTTTTAAACTACATGTCGCTCTAGAGCACCATGTAGATTAAAAAGTACGCACCAGAATCGCTGAAAATGACTCAGGCAAGGCAAGTAAGCGAATGGAATAGTTTATCTATTTCGAGCTTACATAACGCAGAATGAGTCATTTTCAGAGATTCCCAAAGGGCTGAGGGATCCCCACTTTTAAACGACCGCTTCTTTTTGATATTTTAAGATAAATTGCTTTAAACTTTTTTCTATATAGTTCATGGTGATACGACTCTTAAATTGCTTTATGACTTGTTTTGCTAAAGTTAAAAATGATAATACTCTTCGATTTTTTATCGTATTAGCTTGAAATTTGATGTGCCAATTTCTTCGCTCAGCTTCACACCCTATAAACCACAGAGCGGTACTCGCTAAAGACGCTATTAAGCATAAAATACTCATTCTATTTACCCCTGTACTTTTACTTAAACGCCAAGAGAATCCATATTTCATACTTTTATCATCTCTAAAGTTTTGCTCTATTTGCATTCTTTTACTATACAATTTAACAACTTGCTCACTCGTTAATGTTTTATCTGATGTTGCCAGTAACCATGGCTCTTTTGCTAAATTGCTATACATTTTAGTATCTTTGGTAAACCTACTATTTCCTTTTCGACCTTTATTCTTACCATGGTAGTGATGCAAAAATGCATCACATGCTGTTAGACTATGCTGAGTTAATCTAGATTTACCCAAGGACTTTGGTATATCGTTCGCACCAACTCGAAGTTGCTTCAAGGAAATAACAGTGACACCCACCGTTAATAGCTATATTTGAGGTTTGTTCTAAACTTTATTTATAGCTGTAAGTAAGTTCTTGAGGTGTAGTGATGGCAGTTCCCAGAAGACGTCAGGTTAGTTTAATTGATACGCCCTATTATCATTGTATTTCTCGCTGTGTTCGACGCGCATTTTTGTGTGGAGAAGATGAGCAAACAGGCCAGTCTTATGAACATCGTCGTGATTGGGTTGAAGAAAAACTGTTATTCCTTGGTAAAGTGTTTTGTATTGATATTTGCGCCTATTCGGTGATGAGTAATCATACCCATATTGTGTTGTATGTTGATGAAAGGAAAGCATCAAGGCTAAGTGATAAAGCGATCGTGATTCGTTGGCATAAATTGTTTAAAGGTACAATGCTGACTCAGCAGTTTCTTCGCGGTGCACAGTTTGATACAGCAGAAAAAACCACTTTAGCACACACAATTAGTACATATAGAGCACGTTTAAAAGACATCAGTTGGTTTATGCGCGTGTTGAACGAAGACATCGCCAGAAGAGCTAACAGAGAAGACAACTGTCGCGGTCGATTCTGGGAAGGTCGTTTTAAATCTCAGGCACTTTTAGATGAAGCGGCATTGGCTGCTTGTATGGCTTATGTAGATTTAAATCCCATCAGAGCAAAAATAGCCAGTACACCAGAAAGTTCAGACTTCACGAGTATTCAACAACGTATTAAACATGCTTTAACTGGCAAGCAACCAAAATCATTATCAAAATTTGTTGGCAGTCCAAGAAAACATATGCCAAAAGGCTTACCTTTTGAGTTAGCGTCATATTTAGAATTGGTGGAATTAACAGGCCGTTGCATACGAGAAGATAAAAAAGGATATATAAATCAACAGACTTTACCTATACTTGCACGATTAGATATAACACCAGAAAATTGGATAAAACTCACCAGCCGATTTACTAAATTATTTCATGGTGCTGTAGGAAAAGAGCCTGCACTCAATGAATTTTGTGAGCACCAACATATCAAGCGACGATTGAATAAGACGAATTGTGAAAAGATACTTGCTTAAATAGTGTTACTCAAACTACAGACTGCATTAATCCTCCAAATATTTTAGTGGGATAACTAAATTTGAGATTATTTTTGTCTTGCGTTGTTTATTCTCAAAAAAATACCCGTGACGATTGATTTTAATTCAAAAAACAGCAATTTTTTAAAAACTCCGAGTCTGAAAGCGATCAGAGTGTCAATTTTAAGGAAATAACGGTGGGTGTCATCGTTTTATCTCATCGTTTTATCCTGTAGGAAAAGAGCCTGCACTCAATGAATTTTGTGAGCACCAACATATCAAGCGACGATTGAATAAGACGAATTGTGAAAAGATACTTGCTTAAATAGTGTTACTCAAACTACAGACTGCATTAATCCTCCAAATATTTTAGTGGGATAACTAAATTTGAGATTATTTTTGTCTTGCGTTGTTTATTCTCAAAAAAATACCCGTGACGATTGATTTTAATTCAAAAAATGGCGACTTTTTAAAAATTAGGTGCCTGAAAGCGATCAGAGTGTCAATTTTAAGGAAATAACGGTGGGTGTCATCGTTTTATTTTAGTTTTCGTTTTATAATATCGGTGGGTGTCATCGTTTTATATAAATAGTGTTACTCAAACTACAGACTGCATTAATTCTCCAAATATTTTAGTGGGATAACTAAATTTGAGATTATTTTTGTCTTGCGTTGTTTATTCTCAAAAAAATACCCGTGACGATTGATTTTAATTCAAAAAATGGCGACTTTTTAAAAATTAGGTGCCTGAAAGCGATCAGAGTGTCAATTTTAAGGAAATAACGTTGGGTGTCATCGTTTTATTTTAATCGTTTTATTCTTTTCAAAAAATGGCGACTTTTTAAAAATTAGGTGCCTGAAAGCGATCAGAGTGTCAATTTTAAGGAAGTAACGGTGGGTGTCATCGTTTTATTTTAATCGTTTTATTCTTTTCAAAAAATGGCGACTTTTTAAAAATTAGGTGCCTGAAAGCGATCAGAGTGTCAATTTTAAGGAAGTAACGGTGGGTGTCATCGTTTTATCTTCTTAAGGAAATAACGTTGGGTGTCATCGTTTTATCGTTTCATCGTTCAACGGTGGGTGTCATCGTTTTATTCGTTTTATTACGTCATCGTTTTATTACGTAGGCGTAGTAGTATTGGGCTTGTATATTCAACGCCTCCTAATCTAAACCCTTATTATAACCTTTAATTTTTAATTCAGTATCACATTTTTGGCATTCATAATGGGCAAAAATTCGGGCGCTGTAATAGCGGTGTAATATTTTATTTAAAAAGCATAGCTATTCTAGTTTATAGCACTTAAATAACTATGTTAAATAAGGAAATATCATGCAAAGGGCACTACTAGTCATTGGTACGTTTATTATTACATTTAACGTAAACGCAATACAGCCAACCGTATTTTTTAAAGCAAAAGTGGATTCTAGTGAGACTTCAGTTGTGAAAGCGGGAGAAGTCATTAATGGATCTTTCACTTATGAACAAAGTACCCAATTAAATGGAGGAAGTGGATATTGGTATTTCGACAATTCATTGGGAAGCAATATCACCTTAAACTTACCGAATGGGGTTATTCTAAAGACGTTTGATAATGTAGATAATAAAGTTGATATTCATGGAAAGGTTCGGGGCAATATATTTAGTACAACATTAAGAAGTAACTCAAATAGTATCACTAACAATTTGATGGCAGGGATGATCGAATTAAGTTTTGATGAATATGGTGACTTTTCATTTGATTCAAAGTTGCGCGACTCCTGGTTTAGCGTTAAAGAGTTTAATTCATCGAAATTGACCACTCATATCAATAATTCAAAAGTAACTGCGAGTATTATTGAGATATCTAATAGTTTACCAGCTAGAAACATAATAACAGATGCATATTCTGATAATAATACCATTTCAGAAAATGGAGGACGCCTGTACTTTGTCAGGGATATAACCAATACGTCAAATAACGAAATAGAAATCCGACGTTGGGAATATGTAACTTTGCCAGATGGCACTATTTATAACAAAGATAGACCTATCAAAGTAACCTTATCTCCTCAACAAAAAGATGTTCAAAATAGTGCTTATTATACTGTCCCTGAATATTGGCCTTCAGGAGCTTATACATATCATTTAAATTCAATGGAAATCCCTGGTGGGCAAGTATCACACATTTCATTTTCATTTAATAAAGAGTGATCAGCACCTTATATTATCAACACTTATAGCCGTACTTCGTATTATCATGGTGAAATCATGCTAAATAAAAACTTAAAATTTCTAAAAAGTAATATTCCTGAACTTTATGAAATATATGATAATTACCAACCAGAAAATGCATACTTTTCAATGTTTGATGAACAGGGTGATATCGTTTATAAGGGAAGTCGATTGTATAATTCGGATGTTCATGAATTGTGTGAACAACAAGTCGAATTGTTTAATAAAAATCCTTTTTATATTGATTTTAGATGCCAAACGCCGAAGACCTGTAATTTCCCTCATCAAGAGCTGGTGAAAAATCTCAATAATTATTCCTTAGATACGCGAGATTCAAAGGATGATTCACTTGACTGTTTAATTATTTTTGGGATTGGATTAGGAGTGCATATAGAAAAACTCCTGCAAAAGTCACATATTGGTTTAATGATAATTTATGAGCCGGATCCTGATGTTTTATTTGCCTTTTTAAACTATTGTAATTTGAATTTGTTATTCAATAAGGCAAAAGAAAAGTCATGTAGTTGCTTCATTGTTGATGGCAGTGAACCACTAAACCAAAGTATCCAGATGGTACTTGAAACTAAAGGATATTCTTATTTTGGGAGGGTTTATGCTTTTAGGCATTATCAGACTGAAAAGATAGATAAAGAATATACCACATTAAAGACGTCACTTCGCAAACTCGCAGATGGTTGGGGTTTCTTTGAAGATGAAGTTATTAGTATTGAACATACCGGGATTAATTGTCGTAATAAAGTACCTATTTGCACCAAGGCATCGATATCAGAAATATCATTGCCAGTAATACTTATAGCTAATGGCCCGTCAGTTGATAAAGCATGGTCATATATCGAGCAATGGCGAGATAAGGCCATAATTGTGAGCTGTGGCTCTGTACTCTCTGCATTATTAAGGAAAAAAATAATACCGGATATTCACATTGAAATGGAAAGGACCTCGCGATGCTTTGATATTTACAAAAATGATGAATTTAAAGCAAGCTTGTCGAAAATAGGTTTTATTGGTTTAAACACTGTATGTAGTGAGTTTTATCAAAACTTTGCTTGGGGACTTATGTTTCCTAAAGCGAATGACGCAGGTACAGAGTTACTAAAGCTTCATTTTAAAAATATTAACATTGACGAGTTATACCATTGTAATCCTACGGTTACAAATATGGCCCTTGCTTCATTAATTCGTTTAGGTTTTAAGTCTTTTTATATGGTGGGTTTTGATTATGGATTTAGAGATGATGATTATCATCACAGTAAATATTCTGATTATTACAATGCCGCCAGTTACCTTAGTAAATGTTCATATCGTGCAAATTCATCAATTGAAGGTAATTTTTCAGATAAAATACAAACAACTTACATTTTAAATCGGTCAAGGCTTGAGCTAGAAAAATGTATAGAATTACACGCTGATTGTAATTATATAAATGGATCCGATGGTGCCAGAATATCAGGTACTCAGGCTGTAAGTATTGAACGGTTTAATAAAAAACTAACCGGAAATTCAATAGTTAAACGGCAATCAATCAGAGAAAAGTTAATAAAATCAATTATTTTAAACTTTGATAATAATATTGTTGTAACTAATTCTCGTTGCTTTCTGGGGTTATTAGAAAAACAGTTAGAAACTTTTGAACAGTTAGAGTCGAGTATTGAATTTAAGTCTCGTTCAAAAAGAGCGTTATTTAACACTTTTGAACAGCAAATGAGCCTAATAAGTGCTTTATCGAAAGAGAGTGAAAAAAATTTAACGAAACAGTTATGGGCTGGATCATTAAAATATATTCATACGAATGTCATTTATAATCACAATAGATTAAATTCGCCTCGAAATCACAATGAATATTTTCTGCATCTTAATAAGGAAATTAGTAATTATTTTAAAAAATGTTTTTCTCTATATAATTTAACACTTAAGGAACTACGATGAAATTTAATATCATAGCTGTACTCCCGCTGGTCAATATAGGTTTAAATGCAACTGCAGAAACTCACTCGAATATAGACCAAAATACGATTGAAAATGAAGTATATCAGCAATTGTTTAATCACAATTCAGAGTTAAATTCATATGACTCAGCTTGTACATTTGGGACAAATGAATCTTATTGTACATCTAATTCATGGTCATCTGGTTTTGGTGGATCTGTGAAATCAGTTTGGGAAATTACCACTGATAATCAATATAATGGAGAATTAAGTGCTGGTAATGAACAGGAATTGTGTTTATGGTACAGTGCAGGCCATTTTGTAGGAAGGTACGCCACAGATAACCCTTATGGTAGAAACCAAAATAAATCGAATGTTTATGGTAGTATAGTGGATGTTGATGGCTATAAAACCTTGTCATTAACTCTTTCTATTCCATACCTAAGGCCTCAAACATTTTACTTTGCGGGAAATAACATTGATAATTTAAAAGGTTATTGGAACGATCAGTGGCATCAAGGGGATGCTAAAATCAGGTTTGTAAGTTTAGATATTGATACTGTAAGTCATTGTGACGATGTATTTAAGTTTTAAAGTATATAACTCGGCTGATTAGAGGGATTCTTGATCAACTTATCAAACTTATCAGAAAAAAGCATCATGCTGATAAGTTCGATGTATTAATCTTTGTACCTTTAATTTATACAAAATGCACTGCTTATTCTAATAAAGTATAAAAAACTGGAATTTTTATGGTTTACAGTGCAAGACTAAACAAATATAATATGGTTCGTTTTTTACTCATACATAAATTTGAAATAAATATATCATAAAGTATTTATACAATAGATATATTTCATACAAACAATTAAGGTCCACTAAATTTTGTCTAATACTGATACACAATACACTGAATTAAACTCTTACATGGCTAGATGTGCCTTAATCGCATTAGGGATGGAGCAAAAGGAAGGTTTATGTGGGTGGAAGCTATCATCAGAACACAAATTTTTGACTCAATGGCTGATTAAAGCCTATAAGCAGAAAAGATTCCCAAGGAATTTATCTGAAAATTTTGAATTGATGATCAGACTTGCAAGAGAAAAAGGCCAGTTTTCAAATCTAAAACAAAGATTGACTGAACTTTCTCAAGAAAAGCCGGAATCAGAGTCAGAGCAAGAAGTTAAAGTAGAAGAAAAAGCAACCGCTTAAGAATTATTTACATTGTTTTTTTGCGTTGATTAATTTCAATTTTTTCTATTTTGAATCAACTAACTAGCAGGTAACTTAACTTGCTAGCTGTTGATGCCTGAGATTAATTATTATAATTTTTTAACTCATTAATTGAATTAAAACTCCTCACATTATTTTTTGTTATTTTGAAAATTACTTCTACAGAAAGTTAACTGTTTTTTCTGTTTCTAATATATCCATTTAACGCGATATTTCCCATTGATTTCATCAATAAACTGAATCCAGACTTACTGAATTGATTGTGAAATGGTTCATATTAAACTCGTTTAGAACTTCCGTTATTTGGTTTATTTACGAACACTGTAATTTATGACAGTTATGCCGTATTGGGCTATCACTTAACATGTACTCTCATTAGGAGTAAATCAGATTGCAACTTAACTAAGTGAACAGCGGGAGTTATTATGGACCATCAGGTTGATATTATAAAATTCATCGAGTGGGCTTTTTATAGAGGGTATACCTTAGGTGTAAGTGATTCAGAAGAAGATGTATACATAGATTCTGAAGCGCTTAAAAACAGTTTTTTAAAACAAATTCAACCGCATACTTAATAATATATGGTAAGTTCAATAAGGTTATTAATAGTATGACGACAGAATTTAAAAAGCTAACGGATATGCCTGACTATTTGAAACAGGCATTAGATTTAGCTAACTTAAAAAAAAGCAGATCGCAACTAGCCTGGGTTATAGAAGACTATAAAGGTAATATTATTAGTGGTAGCAATTTACTTGGACACACTGCAAGTGAATTGATTACACGGCTAAAATCCAGCAAAGGTTGTAAAAAATTATATTTATCATGTGCGCCATTTCCAAGGTGTATGTCATATGATGAGTTCAACATTCTGATCCAAACTGCAAATGTTACTGAAATTCATGTGTTCGGATCCGCTCCTAAGTGGATAGATGCTGATAACGTCAAATTGAAAAAAATACACTATTATGATCTCGGCTTGTTTAATCAGGCAAGTATGCTGGCAGTCAAAGTATCAGCTGAAAAAAACCGACCCTGGATCCTTGGTATGATTTCAGGAGATATTCATGGCGGTTATAGTGAACCCAGTTATTTCCTGAATGATCCTACAGACAGTTATTCATTAAATGAAAGGATCAAGGTAACACAAGCTGTGATCAGCGATGATCAGGTGTTTTTAGATAAACTCTCAAACTCAAAAAATAGTGATGATGTTGAATTATTATTTTTTTATGCTGATTCAAATGAAAAAATAATCAATATATTAGATAAATTGCAATCACTTAAAATATTATCTGTATTAGTGGTGATTAATCCTGACAGCCTGAATACGCTCATCATGCAGGGTAATGTCGATGAACTGATAGTTCATTGTAAATATAAAAAGCTCAGTTCTAAACTACAAAATTCCTGGCTCATTTTTGAACATCTGTCTCACTGGAATTTATCAGCCCATCATGATTTAAATAGTGACACTGTAATGAACTATATCAATCCAGCGGTTTATAACACTCAGGACTTTAAAAAGGACGTCACAATGAGTTGATTGTATTATTTGACTATACAAGCTTAGGCTTTGTAATGTGTTCAGTTCACATAAAAGCGATAAATAGATAAAGATATTTAGCGTATATAAATGCAAAAGCTTGATTATCAATAACGCCTCTTTATTGTTTCAGCGAATATCCGAGTATGGATCAGCTATGTGATCTTAGAATCGTGTGTATTTTTTCTCTTTAATTTAAGTAATAAATAGGCTTTTTCATTGCCCTGTTAGATTTGACAGGGTTGTTTAAGGTGTTGTTTTTGATGGGTATTGTGCCTGCCTGTCAGATGTTCCAGCTAATGGAGTTTTAAAAAAAAATTTAGATTTAACCCATCAGATACTTAACGGGTTTAAAACTAACATGGCACATATTCAATTTATCGATCCTTCTAAAAATAACAATGATCAAGTTCTAAATAATATTTTTAAATTACGTCATGAAGTGTTTTATGACAGATTAGGTTGGGAAGTAAATAGTAATAATGGTATAGAGAAAGACAACTTTGATGATTTAGACGTTGTGCATATCGCAATGAAGAATAATGATGAAGATGTTATCGGCTGTTGGAGAGCGTTACCTACAACTAATAGTTATATGCTTAAAGATGTTTTTCCAGAGTTAGGGCAAGGAGAGGAGCTACCACAGCAAGAAAATATTTGGGAAATTAGCCGTTTTGCTGTTAAAAAACATAATAGTGATGATAAAAGCTTAATAAAAAATACAACTATTCAACTCATTCAATCTTTTTATGAGTTTGCTAAAGAAAAAAATATTCAATCATATGTATTGGTCACCACAGTTGCCTGTGAACGTATTCTACGAGCATCAGGTGTAAAGACACGTCGTTTAGGCTCTGGTAAGTCAATGCAAATCGGGATAGAAAAAACGGTCGCTTTATGGATAAACGTAGCTGATATGTATTGCACTCAGCATTAAATCTTTAGAGAGCGACATATGCCAGGTTTAGTCAGGGTCATTGCAATTACATATATAATAATGAAGTGATACATGACCCCAACATAGGACTTTACCTTAATCAGATGTGTTTCAGGCGATGTATTTTATCATTTATTTTTAAAACACTGTAACTTGTGACAGTTATGCTGTTTTGAGTAATGACTTACCATAATACCTAGATTATAGGCAGAGCAACATACAAATTAACTAAGGTATATGGGAGGTTATTATGAACCATCAGGCTGATATTATTAGATTTATTGAATGGGCTTTTTACAGGGGATATACCTCAGGAAAAAAAGACTCAAATGAAGGTGTGTATATTGATTCCAAAGCACTAAAAAATAATTTTTTAAAACAAATTAAACCGAATAACTATTAACATTTGGTTATTCACTTAAAGGTAATAATTATATATGACTACAGAGTCACTAAAATTATCAGATATGCCGGAATATTTGAAACAAGTCATTAATTTAGCAAACTTAAACAAAAGTAGATCACAGATTGCGTGGATCGTAATAAATAACGAGGGGGGGATAACTTCAGGTAGTAACTTGCTTGGATACCCAATTAATACCCTGATTGAGATCTTAAAATTCAGTAATAGTCCCAAACAGTTATTCTTATCATGTCAGCCGTTTCCGCAATGTATGACTGAAGAGGATTTCATTCAACTGATCCAGAAAACTAATGTTACCGAAGCGCACATGATCACATCAGATCATTTTTCCGGCAGTAGCCATCAAATAACGCTAAATAATGTTTTTTGTTATGACTTGGCAGAATTTAATCAGGCGAGTATTTTTGCTGTTAAAGTATCAAGAGAAAAACAACGTCCCTGGGTTGTGGCTATGATTTCCGGAAATATACAAGGGGGTTATAGTGAGCCGGCCTATTTTTTAGATGATCCTACAGGTAATTATTTACTTAATGAAAGACTAGCTGTGACTCAGGCAGTGATCAGTGATGATAAGTCATTATTACAGAAATTATCGCAGTCAAAAAATAGTGATAACATAGAGCTTCTATTGAATTTCGCTGATTCAACGGATGAAATAACCAGAATATTAAAGCAACTATATACTTTTAATATATTTTCTGTATTAGTTATGATCAACCCAGAGACTCTTAATTTACTTATAAAACAAGGGCCTGTGGATGAATTGATTGTGAATTGTAATTATACTAAATTAAATTCACGGTCACAAAATACATGGGAGTTTTTTGAACATCTTTCTGACTGGTATCTGTCAGGTCACCATAATTTAAATGGTGATACGGTAATGAACTATATTAAAACTTAACCTTATATTTGAGGGTTTTTATATTCTAAATAAAAACCACAACTTATTTTAAATCACTTAACTGATTGAGATCGACTTGAACTAAGTGATTTTTAAGTGCGATAGCAACTGCATGTTGCCTATTAGTTGCATTAAGCTTCTTAACGGTATTGTTTATATGAAATAAAACCGTTCTTTCAGTGATATCTAATATTTGAGATATTTCCCAGGCGGTTTTACCTTCACAAGCCCCTTTAAGACATTCACTTTCTCTTTTCGTGAATTTTATTTGCTTCATCGTTGAGATATTTATTTGAGCATAAATATCGACAAGTTTCATGGCTATCATTTGAACAGTAGGCATAATGCTAGTAAAAAGCTTTTCACTGTTCAGAGGGTCATCATCCATAGAGATACTAAATATATTAATATCTCCGTTTAACCCATGTATTGGAATAGTTAACCCATTTTTCAGACCGTGTTCAGCAGCTTCTTGCATTAAAACGAAGTTGTTAACACTTTGATATTCTTCGTTTTTCATTAGGGTTGACCAAATTACCGGCATTTGATTAAACATCACATATTTCATAACCGGATCATTATTTTGATGTCCTTTGACAACGTAATCGTCAATCCATTCATTAGGAAAGTTTGTTACTGTTTTAACTGAGGGGGCGTAAAGAGAACTTGTTGATATAACAGCAAAAAGAAAGTAATCAACTTCTAAATCTGCACATATATCAATGCAAACTTCTTTAAAAGTTTCTTCCGTTTTAGCTTCTGATATTCTTTCGAAAATACTGTTCAAATCAAGCATATGTATCATTGTTCCTTAATTAATTGTCACCATAATACATACAAATTTAATTAAGTGTCAACATTCTAAGATCGAATTATTTTATTTACTGCAACAATTTTGTAATAAACAATGTTACTGAGACTTGTTTCTGTTGTCCCTTAGAATTGAAGCTGTCGATATTATTTTTGAGATACTAAGTCAGTAACACAGAGAGGTATGGGGATCACTGAATTATAAATGTGGTGATATAGGTATGGTTCAATATGTAAAACCCCTCAAACACCGTATTCTTAATCAAAGTATCAGTTAAAGTTTCAGCGAGCTTAAGCTTAAAGGTTTGAGTCTTAGGGTTTATTTCATAAATATTAGCTGCACTAAAGTCAAAATACTTTTTTACACTGGGGTAAAGTGCCTTAAACAGACTTTCTTTTGCTGAAAAAACCAAAGTAAAAGTAACTTGTTGACCCAGAGGACAGCGTCTTATTAAATATTCTTCAGCGGGAGTTATAATGGTGTCGGATATTTCCGTTTGGGTTTTTATGGTTATAAATGATTCAACATCACATCCTACATAATTAAATTGATCTTTATTGGCGACAATACATAATGCTATTTGATTATTATGACTGATAGAGCCCGAGATGTTATTTGGCCAAACAGGAGTTCGATCATCACCAATAGCGACATTATGAGATTCAATACCTAATAAGGCGAGTGCTTTTCGTGCCATTAGACGTCCTGCGAAAAACTCTCCTTGTCTTTTTATGACGGCGCGAGATATAGAATCAGGTAGGAGCAAATCATATTGTTGAAAAAATTGGGAGTTAAAATTTTCAATGAAAAATTGGCAAGCCGAAATTTTAATTTTTCCTGAAAGTCTTAAAGTAAATAATTCTTCCAATGCGTGTTCGTTTTCAATAAATTGCATTAATTTCGGCATAACAGTTGTAACCAAAGCAAGCTAAACCAGGCCTAAAGCTGGTTTAGCTTGTAAATTATTTAACGTTTGTTGAAGAATTTTATCTACATTACTCTGTACCAAATGACTATGACTGTCGATAAAAAAATGGTCACCATCTAGCATAGTAACAGTGTTTTTTTGTGTAAAAAAACTTCCCCAGTTATTTAATTGCTCTATAGATATCGTATCTTCTTTACCGCCAAATACATTAATCGGGCAGTTAAATTTGATATTACCTTTATAAGAGTATGTATCTGCAATTTCAAAGTCAGCTTTTAATAATGGCAAAACCAATTCCATTAGTTCACTATTTTCCAATATACTTTGGGGTGTACCATTTAATTTTCTTAATTCATCAATAAATTCATCACGTGGTAAGCGATATATTGGCGCTTTCATACATAAATCCTGAGGGCTTCTGCTACCAGATGCAATAAATTGCTTTGGCAGTGGGTAGCCCAGCTTTTGGCTTTGATTCATTAATTCAAAAGCAATTCTGCTACCTAAGCTATGACCAAAGAATACATAAGGTTTATACAGTAACGGGGTTATTTGTTTCGTCAATTCAGCGATTAAAGGCTCCATACTAGAATATAAAGGTTCTAACATTCGCGCACCTCGCCCTGGAGCCTGAATAATTACCAGTTCGACATTGTCTGACAATGTATTGACCCACTTCATAAAAGTGTGCGCACTGCCGCCGGCATAAGGAAAGCAAAATAGCGTGAGCTGAGCATTAGGGTTGGGTTTAGGCACCACAAACCATTTATTATGATATTTATTCATTTTTATTATTTATAGTCTAATTGGTTGATTATTGTATCGCCATTATGACGATACATGTTATTAGAGTGTTAACTCTAGTTTATTCATTGTTATTATTTAAAAAATCAATAACATTAACTAATACTTTAGAAACACTTAAATGGTCTTCCCAGTCAACCTGCTCCCAATCAACACCTGTATCTAATTCCATTATATTGCTCGTGAGCAAAGTCTTTATAGCGGATGTCGACTGAAGCGGATTTATTTTAAAGCTAGTTTTTTTAGTTACAGTTGGCTTTTCACCTGTTAGCTGTGTCGCGATTTGATCTGATATAGTATTTTTATCACTAACATTTAACACTGATTTATCGTGTTCTTTTTTATATTCGGATTCAATTGCTAATACAACTTTTTTAACCTTAACAAAGGATAAACTTAATCCAGATTCATAAGCTTTGAGTACACTTGGATATCGGGTAAGCACGTTATAATTGTCAAACGCCCCCATTGATATACCTAAATTAGAAGATGTTTCCTTAACGGTTAACTTTTTACCACCGGTTCTAAGGTTAGCCTGATTTACAGTGTCTATTTCCATTATAGCGCTTAAAAAGGCCTGTAATTTACCATATTTTGGCAGATCTTCACGGCTTGCATTTTCTTGGAACTGTTTAATTTTAGTTAATAGTGGCTTTTGTTCATAGACCTTAAATTGTGCCGTTGCATCATACCCTTTGGTGTAAATAAGTGAAAATAATCGTCTGTGACCAGTTACTATTTGATATTTACCATCATCTAATGGGTAAACCGTAGGGGCTTGGATCATTTCAGAAACCGAAATGTTTTCGGCTAATTCTAACACTGAATCTATCGTTTTCTGAGCGCGCTTTCTATCTGGACTATCTTTTCTTAAACAATTAATAACACAGGATTTACCTATAAGAACATAATCATGAGCATCGTATAATTCAACTAATTGTTGTTTAGTTATCCAACGTGAAATAAATTGTTGGGCATGTTCATTACTAATAAATTTAGAAGGTAAAAATCGAGAATTACTTGGATCCGGCAGAACAGAGGATAAAAAAAGAGATTTATAATCAAAGTATTCTTCTGTTAGTGAAACTTTGTTATTTATGGTAGCAAGCAATAACTGTTCTTGACTTACTTCATTCATGTGAAACCTTATGTATAAAACATTTTTAATGACTGATAATGAGGATAGCCTGTTGGCTGACAATAAATATAGCGTTTAAAAAGCTTAATGTGAAGTATTTATTGCAACTAATGTGAACTTTTATTTATTTTGTATGAATTTAACATTTACATTGAACATGAATATAAATTCGTTGATATGTATTTAACAGTGTAATCTCACGCGTGAGACAATTTGTTGGCTTTAATAGATAAGAGGATTTCATCGGAATTTTTTACATATGATGTAATTTTGTGCTTCACTCAGGCAAAAAAAACTGTTAATGTATTTTTAATATTAGTAATGTCTTATTAACTATTTGTAGTAAGGTCCTGATTTTTATCAGTATATTATTATATTCGTTAATTTATATTCAGAGATGATTCGGTACAATTTGATTTTGAATTATATATTTATAATACAGTCTCTCATCACTGAAAAATAAATATCACTATACTGTAAAATGGTGTGTGAATATCACTTTAGACATAATGGTAATATAAATAGCGACCTGATTCGGGTGGCTTATAACAAAATTTAACTAAATAAAAATGTTCTCACGCGTGAGATGTTTTTATCAACCCAGGCAAAGTGACTATGAAAATAAAAAATTGGTATCGACGATATCCATTACTCAGTCGATTTAGTATATTTATCATTCTTCCAGCTTTGATTGCTGTTTATATGGCTTATCAACATTGGGTTTTATCGCCTTTACCGCTATCGGTTCAGACTCAGCAATTTACTCAACTTGAAAAACCTATCAAAGTAACCCGTGATAAATATGGTGTGCCTTACATTGAAGCCAGTTCCCAGCATGATATTTTCTTTGCTACAGGTTATATTCATGCGCAAGATCGACTATGGCAATTGGAATTACAACGTAGATTAAGTACAGGAACGCTCAGTGAAATATTTGGTAAAGAGAGTTTACAATATGATACTTGGGTGCGTACATTAGGCTTACATCATGTTGCTAAACGCAATAAAGAGACTTTATCAACTGATGCGCTAAACTCATTGCAAGCTTATGCTGACGGCATTAATAGCTTTATTAGTACAACCGATAATCTACCCATAGAGTTCACCTCATTAGGACTTAAGCCTAAACCCTGGCAGGTAACCGATTCTTTAGCTTGGATGAAAATGTTTGCTTTGAGTATGTCCGGAAATCTAGATGAAGAAATTCAACATAGTGTCGCACAAATCAGTTTGCCTAAAAATCTATTAGCCTTGTTCTTTTCTCCTGTTCAAACTGACTTTGACACGCTTGCTCGTAATAACATACAACCACTTTCGGGTGTGCACCAAACCATAAAAAAAATGGAGGCTGATTATAATATAGGTGGTAAACATGTGGGCAGTAATGCTTGGGTGGTATCGTCAAAACTGAGTGCCTCAGGTAATGCTTTATTGGCCAATGACCCTCATTTGGGATTGCAAATTCCATCACTTTGGTATGCTGTATCGCAACAAACACCAGGTAGTAAATTAGAAGGCATGACTTTAATCGGACTGCCCTTGATTGTATTTGGTAAAAATCAATATATTGCCTGGGGGGGGACCAATATGGAGGCTGATTTACAAGATTTAGTTATAGAACAGATACACCCAACAGACGGCAATCGTTACAAGTATCAGGAAGATTGGTTACCATTTCGTTATCGCACTGAAAAAATAAAAGTAAAAGCGGATTTTCCTACGTTTCTTAAGCCTGATTATGAAGATGTTACTTTAACAGTAAAGGAAACTGTAACCGGTCCGGTGATCAGTGATACTCATTTAAAAAATACCGTGTCGCTACGCTGGACAGCACTTAACAATGACGATTCAAGCTATGAAGGTTTTTTTCGTCTTAATCAGGCTACCGATTGGCAATCATTTCAACAGGCTGGACGCTTGATAACTTCTCCTAGTCTTAACTTGTTTTATATTGACGAAAAACAAAATATTGGACACATGGGGGTCGGGCATATTCCATTGCGCCAAACCGGCAAAGGCGAAATACCAAGCTATCGTTCTGCTAACGGAGATATCTGGGACAGCATTATTCCCTGGCCTGATATGCCAAAAGAATTCAATCCAGATCGCGGTTACATCGTTAATGCGAATAACCGTAACGTACAAGCTGATTATCCTTATCATATATCGTCTAGTTTTGCCGATCCCGCTCGTGCTGAACGTATAATTCAGTTATTGAACAAACCTTCGGTAGACCTTGCGCACATCAAACGTATGCAATTAGATATAAAAGATTTAACCGTGACTCAATTAAAAAAGCTGATGTTAACTGTTAAAGCTGAAGACCTATGGCAACAGGAGGCGCTGGATTATTTAGCTAAGTGGAATGAAGAGGCACAGGCTGATAGTGTGGCTGCAACTTTATTTTATACATGGGCCAGACAAGTTTATCGCGTATTACTGAATGATGAGTTACTGCCGGCCTGGGGGCAATTAAAATCAACAGGCATATTGTTAGGATTACGAGACCGACTCAGTTACGATGATCTGGCTAACCTGATCAGCCAAAAGTCTGCATTTTGTAACGACATAAATACTGATGAAACAGAAAGCTGCGAACAGGTACTTGTTGATGCATTAGACCGCGCCCTCATTTTAAATAGTAAGCTGCATGGAGATGAAATATCTGACTGGCAATGGGGAAAGTTTCAAACTACAAGATATGAGCATATGCCATTTGGAAAAATGAAACATATTAAGTCGATATTTTCGCGTGAAATTGCAACTGGCGGATCAAGTAATACAATCAATGTAGCTGCAGGGAAATATGAACGGGATAATGGATTTATTCAGGATTTTGGCGCTGGTTTCAGACAAATAATAGAAGCCAGGGGAGATTACTATTTTATCAACTCTACAGGTCAGTCAGGTCAGCTGGCAAGCCCACATTATGACGATATGGTTGCAGGATTTAAACAAGGCGACTATCTGAAATTTGCACAACCGGTAAAAAGTGAAAGCCAGTTGCAACTAATGCCAAAAAAATAACAAGGAACTCAACGTGAACTTACTAAAAATATTTAGCGCTAGCTTTCCCAATCGGGTATTTCTTTCTGTGGTGCTTGGCGCTATTTCGGGGGTGTTATATTCCGGGCTGATCCCATTTGTATTAATGAGTATAGAAGGCCCCACAGCCGGGCTTCAATTTGCTGAAATACCCCATGCACGATATGAACTACTTGAAATCGCCAACTATAAATTAGCAATACTCTTTTTTTCAGCTTGTAGTCTGATTTTATTACTGCGTAGTTTATCGGAAATAATACTGCAAAGAGTCGCCACTGATGTCGCCAAGCAATTACGCATCAAGTTCTATCAAAAGATAGCCAAAGCCCCTTTATATGCAATTGAAAGTATGGGCTCCTCTAAATTGGTCGCTTCTATTAATTTAGATGTTCCCAGGATCATTAATGGCGCGCGGGCACTGCCTTTACTCTTGATTAACTTAGTGACCTTAGTCGGTATGCTGGGTTTCCTTATTTATTTAAATGCTGCGGTATTTAAAATGGTAATGTATGCCATTGTATTTGGTGTAATCGCATATCAAGTGCCTATGTTCATCGGTAATAAGTTATTAACCCGTTCTCGAGAATATCGAGATGCGATACAAGAAGGTGTGAATGGACTGATTGATGGCGCTAAAGAGCTTAAATTAGATGCGGCAAAACGAAACTATTACCATCAAGATGCATTAATTTCAAATGAAAATATTATTTTAAAAAATGAAAAAAAAGCACAATCAGTGATCATTTCGACTATTAATTTTGGCGATTTAATTTGCTTTTTTGTGATAGGTGCTTTGTGTTTTATATTTGTTAATTATCATTCTATCAGCAGTGCGGAATTAGTCGCTGTGATTATGGCTTTACTTTATGTAACGGGACCAGTGGCCGTATTGCTAAATTCTCTGCCGCAATTAATGATTGCGACTATCTCTTACAATAAATTTCATACTTTGTTATCCCAGTTACCGGAAGAGTCGATAAATGAGAATATTACGCAGGTCGCTCCATGGAAAACTTTAAGCTTTAAAGATGTATGTTTCGAATATCCTAGCGATCAAGACGAAACCGGATTTAAAGTTGGACCGATTAATTTATCTTTTAACCGTGGAGAAACAATCTTTATTGTAGGTTCTAATGGCTCAGGAAAATCGACTTTAAGTAAACTGCTGACTTTGCATTATCAGGCTACAAGTGGCCAAATATACTATGATGACATCTTAGTGTCTGATGATAATATTGAAAGCTACCGTCAGGATATCGGCGCAATCTACTCTAATTATTACTTATTTTCAAAAATCTTAAAAGAGATGGATAAGGCGACCTTAGAGCAAATTGAATATTTCTTAAAATTGCTACACTTAGATCATAAAGTAACGATTACAGACGGTTGTTTCTCTACAGTGTCGTTATCCGATGGTCAACGCAAGCGTTTAGCTCTGTTAGTGACTTTCCTTGAAGATAAACAAGTGTATTTGTTTGATGAATGGGCTGCGGATCAAGACCCGATTTTCAAAGAGGTCTTCTATAAACGAATTTTGCCTAGTTTGCAGCAAAAAGGAAAAGTGGTGATAGCTATCACCCATGATGATAAATATTTTGATATGGCAGATCAGGTTATTGTAATGGAAGGAGGGGAATTGATAAATCATAGTTCCCACCACCAGTATTTTGACAAACTGCAACTTAACCAACAAGCAAAAAACGAAAATGAAATCTTAATGGTAGTGGGAGGGGAATGATGCAAACGTATTGGGATTTAACTACAACACAACATGATATTCTGCTGGATCAGTTACACAATCCAGAAAGTCCAATCTATAATATAGGCGGATATATCGTATGTCAGAATATCGATGAAGCTAAATTAATCACTGCTCATCAGCAGTTGGTAAGCAGCCACCAGGTGTTCAACTTACGCTTAGCTGATCGAGCAGCTGGCTTTGGTGTTTATGACGCAGGCACAGCAAAAACTGAGCTACCTATTATTGATTTTACTGCATATTCAGATGCTGAAAATAAGGCTATAACCTGGCTAGATACTTTATTTCAAACGCCCGTCCAAGTGTTTGATGCTCAGCTGGCTCACGGGTTTTTATTGAGAATGCCTGAGCAAGTGTATTGGTATGTAGGTATGAGCCATCATTTAGCCTTAGATGGGTGGGGTTTTGCTAATTGGGTGAAACAACTTGCAAGTTTTTACAATCAAACAGATTTAAATGACGATAACAAGCTCACATTTAATCAAGTGGTTGAATCGGACCAACAATATTTAGCAAGTAATAAGTGTGAAAAAGATCAAGTTTTTTGGAAAAACCATTTAGCGGACTATGAAGCTAATCGTTTGACACCTATTAATAATACACACGCTCAACCGCGTAGTACTCGTGCAATTTATCCGTTACAACGTACTATTTTTGATAAACTATCCGAAAGGGCACAACAAGTTAGGTTGGGGCTGCCTCAGGTGTTTATGGCGGTGCTGGCTTATTATTTCAGCGTACAAACCAATCAAAAAGCCATTTTATTTGGAAATCCGGCTCATAACCGAAAAACAGCGTTGCAAAAGCAAAAACTCGGGGTTTTTACTTGTATCAGTCCGCTATTGGTGCCGGTAAACAAAGCGGATACGTTCCATGCATTAGTGAGCCATATAGGTAAATTGCAAAAATCATCCTACCGTCATCAAAGATACCCTTACGGTAAGTTATTAGCAGATCAGGCTTATACCGGTGGCCAGGGGAGTTTTTTTGATTTCAGCTTTAATTATTTAAAATTAGATTTTGAGGAAGTACATTTTGCAGGCAACATAGCAAAGCTTTACTATCACAATGGAAATGCTGAAAAAATTCCTTTTACTCTGACTGTATGGGATAACAATGACGACCACTTAGAATTACAAATTGACTTTAATCACAATTATTTTTGTAGAGATGATATTGATTGCATTGCAGAAAAATTCACTCGTGTATTAACTTACTTAAGTGAGCATGACTTTAGTTGCGCTTTAACTGAATTGCCATTTTATACTGAGCAAGAACAACAAAAGCTGTTATCCGCCAACGATAATAACTTAGAATATGATCCAAATCTAAGTCTGATAGCTGGATTTGAACATCAGGCACAGTTGGCCCCACAGAAAATAGCACTGGAAGTGAATGGCCAGAAATTTAGTTATGAAACGCTTAACCAGAAGGCTAATCAGCTAGCTCACTATTTACATCACAATTATCACATCACGCCAGATACTCTTGTTGGTATATCTTGTAGCCGTTCCCTTGATATGTTGGTGGCGATATTGGCCACTTTAAAAACGGGTGGAGCCTATTTACCCTTAGATCCGAGTTATCCGGTCGCCAGACTACAACAAATTGTATCAGATGCTGAGCCTATAGTAACTTTAACGACCGGAAATGAGGCTAATGGTTTGGCTACTGATGTGCTGGATATTTCGAATTTAGATGTGACTACTTTTAGTCAGGATAATCTGATGAGACAGCATAGTGGGCAACAGTTAGCCTATGTGATTTATACATCTGGCTCCACTGGTAAACCCAAGGGCGTTGCGATTAACCATCAAAGTGTTGTTGCTATGCTTAGTTGGGCGACTCAAACTTATGAGGCTTCTGATTACCAACGAGTATTGGCCAGTACGTCGATTAATTTTGATCTATCAGTATTTGAATTGTTCTTACCATTAAGTTTAGGTGGTACCTGCATTTTGGTAGATAATGCCCTTAGTTTATTGACGCAATCAGTTGACGTCTCTCTTATAAATACTGTGCCATCAGCAATTAAAACGTTAATAGAGCAAGGCGCTATTCCAAATGGGGTAAAAGTCGTTAATTTAGCGGGAGAGCCATTACAGAGTGATACTGTTAATCAGTTAATCAGAGGGGACCATTGTGAACGAGTGTATAATCTCTATGGTCCATCGGAAGATACGACTTATTCTAGCTATGCCTGCTTTAAACAAGAAATAACTGGTCAGCCCAGCATAGGTAAAATGATTAATAATAGCCAGGCATATGTATTGGCAGATGATCAAAGTCTTTTACCTTTTGGCGCCATAGGTGAATTATATATCGGTGGCGACGGTCTCGCCCGTGGTTACTTAAATCAGCCAGAAATGACCGCAGAACGCTTTATTGATAATCCGTTTTATGATGCCAGTGAGCCGGCTAGTTCAACTCGCCTTTACCGTACTGGTGACTTGGTACGCTATCAGGCTGATGGAAACCTGGCTTATATAGGCCGGGCAGATGAACAGGTCAAAATTCGTGGGTTTAGAATTGAATTAGGTGAGGTGGCCCATCAGTTAAGTGAGCAGCCAGATATAGACTCAGCTCTGGTAGTCGCAAAAGAGGGTCCGGCAGGTAAATATCTGCTGGCTTATCTTAAACCTGTAAATAAAACTGAAGACAACACACATGCTCTGTTAATCGAAAAAGCACTTACCACACTAGCATCACAGTTACCTGATTATATGGTGCCAGCTCAGGCCGTAGTGCTTAATGAGTGGCCGTTAACGCCAAATGGTAAAATTGATAAAAAATCCTTACCTGAACCCTGCGCCGTAAGGCAAATAGAATATCTTGCTCCTGTGACAATTGCTGAGCAAGCTGTGGTAAATGTTGTTGCTAACTTGTTAGAGTTGGATGAGAAAAAAATAAGTCTGCTGGATAACTTTTTTCTGCTCGGCGGACATTCTTTATTAAGTATTAAGTTAGTGTCTAACCTGAATGAACTGGGCTTTAAGGCATACGCTCAAGATGCCTTAAACAGTAAAAACTTAAAGCAGCTTGCTGAAGGTCTTGAAAAGTCAATATCTCAATCCTGTGATAAAAGTGTCCATAGCAAGATCCCCGTGGATTGCATGAAAATAAAGCCTGAATATTTAGATTTGGTAAATTTAACTCAACCACAAATCGACAATTTATGTGTTCAGGTGCCAGGGGGAGCTACCAATGTTCAAGATATATACCCATTAGCATCATTACAAGAAGGGATCTTATACCATCATATGTTAGCGCCTGAACAGGACCCGTACATATCATGGTATTTGCTTAAATTAAGAGAGCCTAAGCACTCATCACTGTTACTTAAGGCAATCCAAGAGGTCATCAATCAGCATGATATTTTACGAACTTGCTTTTATTGGCAAGGTCTGGAGCTGCCTGTTCAGGTCGTATTGCATCGTGCTGAACTGGTCGTAAATCAGCTAGTATTAGCCGAGGATGTGGATCCAGAAAAATACTTGCCAGATTACTTTAATAGCAGCGATCGAAAATTTGATCTACATACAGCGCCTTTATTACGGGCAAGTCTAATAGAGCAAGGAAATACAACGCATGTTGTGATTGAAATCCATCATTTGATTGATGACGCCATGTCTTTAACTGTGATCCAACAGCAGCTAGAGGCCATTCTCAACAATGAGGAAGTTACAACGAAACCTGAACAAAAGTCAGGATTTAGAGCCGTAATCGCACAGAGGAATTCACTTGAACTGGATGCTGCCGAGAATTTTTTTAGTAAAATGCTAAATGAGGTTAATGAAAGTAGTTTACCTTTTGGTATTGCTGATGTGACAGGTAATGGCACTGGCGTTGACTCAGCGAGTGTAACTTTGACTCATGCTATTAGTCAAAAATTGCGGAAACTGGCACTAGAACATCAGGTTAGCCCTGCGGCAATATTTCATAGTGCCTGGGCCATGGTGGTTGCATTATGTGCTTCACAACAACAAGTTGTACTAGGTACTGTGTTGTCAGGAAGAATGAACGCAGTTGACCATGCAGAAACCATGTTAGGTATGTTGATAAACACCTTACCGTTAAAGTTCAATATGGCACTTAACGCTGAACAATTGGTTGTTCAGGCACAGCAAAATTTATTAGCTTTAACCCGCTTTGAACATGTGCCTTTATCTTTAGCACAAAATTGCAGTAGCCTGAAGGGGGATGTGCCCTTGTTCAGTGCGTTGATCAATTACCGTCACTCAAAGTTACAGCAAGCCTTAGAGGAAAAAGCAGATCTTAATTTTGAGTTAATTGATACATTCGAACGGACAAATTATCCTTTCTCGATTAGCGTCGATGATTATGCACAAAGTGGTGACTTTATCTTAACGAGTTTAATAGATAAACGAGTTGGTGCCACCCGTATTATTGAATATATGGTTTGTGCCGTACAACAATTGGTTGAAGGATTATCAGGTGGAAATCAACAATCAGTTTGCCAATATAATTTATTACCAGAATCTGAGATCAATACACAATTGCATACATGGTCTCGTACTGAGGTACCTGCCTGGTCTGCTATTCATGAAGGGTTTGAGTATTATGCAGAGCATACGCCACAGGCGATTGCTTTGGTTAATGGTGAAAGCAAAATGACTTATGCTCAGCTAAATACACAGGCAAATTTGGTGGCAAGATACATTAAATCCGAATTTAATATTACGCCTGATACTTTAGTTGGTGTATGTATCGAGCGAAGTACTGAAATGATGGTTGCAATTTTGGCTATCTTAAAAGCGGGGGGGGCTTATTTGCCGCTAGATCCAGAATACCCTTCGCAACGGCTGACACATATGATAACGGATTCAAATATTCGTTTAATTATGACAACCAGTAAGTGTAGTCATGCGATAAATACCTATAACGACAATCAGATATTATTAGATGAATTAATTATTGAAAGTAATTTAGTTGATACGTACTCCAGCCTTAATTTGACCGACAAAGAGACAGGTCTAGATATTCAAAACTTGGCTTATGCTATTTATACCTCAGGTTCAACAGGGTTACCAAAGGGGGTTTTGATTGAACACGCGAATCTGGTCAATTTTGCTTTGAATTGTAAGCAACGCTATAGCTTGAATTCACAAGATAGGATGTTGCAATTTTCCACCATGAACTTTGATATTTTTGTTGAAGAATGGGTAGCCTCCTTGTGTTTTGGTGCAGCTTTAGTTTTACGTGATGAGCAAATGATGTCATCTAAGAAGCATTTTATTAATTTTTGTCTAAATTACCAGATAACAGCGGTGAGTTTGCCAACGGCCTTTTGGCATCATCTACAATTAACCGCCGATGAACTCAGTGACTTGCCTTTACGCTTAATTATAGTGGGAGGAGAGGCTCTTGAGGTAAATGGACTTGAGTCAGTTATTTCTCAAAAAGGTAAGTGCGTACTGCTCAATACTTATGGGCCTACCGAAACAACGATCACAGCAACGAGTTTGCTTATCGATCATCAAAGTGATGTGACGCGTAATATCTCAATAGGACGCGCTAACATAAATCAGTACACACTTATATTAAATGAAAATGACAAAATTTGTCCTGTGGGAGTCGCCGGAGAACTTGCAATTGCAGGAGCAGGACTGGCTCGGGGTTATTTAAATCAACCTGAACTAACACAGCTGAAATTTATTCAACATCCGCTAACTGAGCTGTTACCTACAGATGAAAAACGTCTATACAAAACCGGTGATTTGGTCAAATTAAATCAAAGGGGAGAAATTGAATTTTTGGGCCGGATAGATGAACAAGTGAAGATCCGTGGTTTCAGAGTTGAATTGGGAGAAATAGAATATCATTTGAATAATCTAGCAGGTGTAGTCAAAGCACTTGTGATTGCTAAGCCAGTAACCGGTGAAAGTAAACAGTTAATTGCGTATGTTGAATCGGATATTGATACAACAAAGTTACACGGAAAATTAACTCAGAAATTAACGGAACTGTTACCGAATTATATGCTTCCTGGCTTTTTTGTTGCGATTTCTGATTGGCCAATAATGCCTAATGGAAAGATCGATCGTAATCGTCTGCCAGAACCCGAGTTTGATGCATCAGGTATCAAGTTTCAGGCAGCGAGCACAAAAACAGAGCGTCAGGTGTCAATTTTGTGTGCCGAATTACTTAATCTGGAGCCAACAAAGTTGAGTATGAGTGCCGGTTTCTTCGACCTGGGTGGCCATTCATTATTAGCAATGAGACTGGTGAGTCAATTAAATGAAACCTTTGCTATCAATCTGGCAATTCAAGATTTATATCAACATTTAACGATTACCAATATTAGTAGTCATATTGATGAAGTTTTAGCGTTGCAACAACCTAGTTGCATTGAACAAACCGATATGTCTGAATTTGAGGAGTTTACGCTGTGAAAATTAATGAATTATATAAGGCCCTGGTACAGCAAGGGGCATCCGCCCAAAACAGTCAGGGTGAAATAAAACTGAAGTTACCTAAGCAATTGGATGCTACTTTAAAGCAGCAATTGATTAGCCGTAAGGGAGAGCTCAAAATTTATTTGGCAACCCTCTTTGAAAAGGCAGCTAGCACGCCTGCAATTATGCCTGTAGAACGTGATAAATCGGGATATCCTCTGTCTTCTACTCAGCAAAGACTTTGGTTTATCGATAAACTCCAGGGTAAGTCTAACGAATATAATATGACAGCTGCATTTTCGGTAAGTACAGGTTTAGACCTGGAATTGGTTGAGCAAGCTATGAACGCTATCATTTGTCGCCATGAAATTCTTCGTACCTCGTATAAAGAATTTGCAGGTGAAGTTCAACAGGTTGTCAATCCTCAGCAAAAATTAAAACTACAATATGATGATTTATCAAAATTAAATGAAACTCAACAGGCAACGCAATTAACGGAAATCTTAGCGAGTGAATCAGATCACATATTTGATTTATCTAGTGAACTCTTGTTAAGAGTGCGTTATGTCCATTTAGCAGCAGAACAGAAAACGGCAGTATTATTATTTAATATGCACCATATTGTTGCTGATGGCTGGTCTATTCAAGTATTAACGAACGAGTTTAAGCTTATCTATCAGGAACTAGTAAAGAAAGAAGAGATAAGTTTACCTTTATTGTCTATTCAATATTTAGACTACGCTCAGTGGCAACAAAATGAATCTGCCGACCGTTACAATACTCAACTTGCATACTGGCAACAGCAATTGGCTGAATTACCTGTGGTTCATAATCTGCCTTTAGATTTTATGCGCCCGGCAGTGAAACAGCATCAAGCGCAACAAGTATCCAGTTGTCTTGATGTTAAAATTAGTCGTGAAATTGAAAGGCAAGCCAAAGCACTTAATGTTAGTCCTTTTATGTTTTTACATGCGGTGTTGTCATTGGTATTAGGCGTACATAGTCATAGTCATGATATTGTTGTCGGAACACCTGTCGCTAACAGGTTACAACCTGAGCTGGAACCTTTAATAGGGTTCTTTGCAAATACGCTGGCTTTAAGAGTATCGACTGAATTTACTACTCTGGCAGATTATTTCAACCATGTTAAGCAAGTACATCAAGATGCGATTGCCAATCAGGAAATCCCTTTTGATCAATTGGTAGAGCAACTGAATATTCCGAGAAATTTAGCGCACTCTCCTATGTTTCAGATCTTATTTTCGGTAGAAGGAGAGCCAGCTAAGCCGATAGGCTCACAGTTGATATTAGCCAATGCTAGTTTGGAGACTATGGCATTAGATGCAGGCAGCAGTAAGTTTGATTTGGATATAACCTTCAGTTTTACCGAACAGGGTTTGCAAACGACCTGGAATTTCGATCAGTCCTTATTTAAAAAGCAACATGTTAGCGCTTTAAATCAACATGTGTGTCATTTAATTGAAGCACTTTGCAACCTGAACGAAACGCAGTTGAGACAACAAACGAGTAAGGACTTGCCCATCTTATCGTCTGAGGAGCGAGAATACTTATTACACACAGTGAATGCAAATTCACAAAGTTATGATCATTCAGCAAGTTTGGTGACAGGTTTTGAAAATCAAGCGCGATTAAAGCCAGATCAGATTGCCTTAGAAGTTGATGGTCAAAAAATTAGCTATCAGGCTCTAAATCAACAAGCAAATCAACTTGCTTGTTATTTACACGAGCAATATGAAATTAATCAAGATACTCCGATAGGGGTGTGTTGTCACCGTTCTGCTGATATGTTAATTGCGATATTAGCCATACTAAAAGCGGGTGGTGCATACTTGCCGCTAGATCCAAACTATCCGGCTGCAAGGTTAGATCAAATCGTCTCGGATGCTAAACCGGCCGTGATATTAACAATGGCAGACACAGGTGCCAGCTTGGTTGGGGAAAAATTGGATATAACTAAATTAGATGTATCTCAATGCAGCCAGGAGGATCTGAACCGAGCATATTCGCCACAACAATTAGCTTATGTTATTTATACTTCGGGCTCCACGGGCAGGCCCAAAGGGGTTGCCATTAGCCATAAAAGTGCTGTTGCTATGCTAAATTGGGCGGCTGCAACTTATACTGAAATTGATTATCAAAGAGTACTAGCCAGTACCTCTATTAACTTTGATTTGTCAGTATTTGAGTTATTTTTGCCACTAAGCATGGGAGGAACCTGTGTTTTGGTCGATAATGCACTTAGTTTATTGACTCAATCAATAAAAGTTTCCTTAATTAATACAGTGCCTTCTGCCATTAAAACCTTATTGGAACAGGATGCAATTCCTGCTGGAATTAAAGTGATAAATTTAGCGGGAGAGCCTTTATCGGGTGATACTGTTAATCAGTTGATTCAATCAGGTCATTGTGAACGAGTCTATAATCTGTATGGCCCGTCGGAAGATACGACATATTCAACATATGCATGTTTTAATAAAGTTGTTACTCAACAACCGACTATAGGCCGGGTGATCAACAACAGCCAGGCATATATATTGGCTGATGATCTGAGTTTGTTACCTTTGGGCGCCGCCGGTGAATTATATTTAGGAGGCGATGGATTAGCTCGCGGTTATTTGAATCAACCTAAAATGACAGCTGAACGTTTTATTGATAACCCTTTTTACGATGCCAATGATCCGGCCAGTTCTACTCGTCTGTATCGTACTGGTGATTTGGTACGTTATCTGTCAGATGGAAATTTATCTTTTATTGGCCGGGTTGATGATCAAGTTAAAATTAGAGGGTTTAGAATAGAATTGGGAGAAATTGCTCATCAACTGAATCAACAACCTGAAGTTGATTCAGCCTTGATCCTGGCAAAAGATGGTGCAGTTGATAAACATCTCGTGGCCTACGTTAAGCCCCAAAATAGCACAGAATCTGATTTTAATCGTAATTTCATAGAACAGATATTCACTAAATTAGCCGACAGCTTACCGGATTATATGGTACCGGCTCTGGGTGTAGTGATAAACGAATGGCCTCTGACCCCTAATGGAAAAATTGATATCAGGGCTTTGCCTGAACCTGATGCAGCATTAATACAAGGCGACTATATTCCACCAAATGGTGAAATAGAAACTAGGCTGGTGGCAATTTGGAGTCAATTGTTAGGTTTAGCGAAAAATAAAATTAGCACCAAAGCTAACTTTTTTAATTTAGGCGGAAACTCATTGATGTCGGTGCGGCTTGCCTCTGAAATTAGAGCGCAACTTGCAGTAGAAATTTCGATAAAACGTTTATTTAATGCTAATACGATACAAGGACAGGCCGAAGCTGTCGCAAATTGTCAGGATAAAGTACTGAGGAAAAATATCACTCCTATAGCGAGAAATGAGTTTGATGATCTAGGCTCAGCGATATTACCTGTGTCTTTTTCTCAACAAAGATTGTGGTTTCTTGATCAACTACAAGGTCCTTCGGCAGAATATAATATGCCAGCGGCTTTTAATGTAGGCGGTAAGTTAAACCTATCCGTGGTTGAGCGTGCGTTGAGCACAATTATTAATCGCCATGAGATCTTACGTACTGTTTATCGCGATGGCGAACAGGGAGCCGAGCAGATCATTCGCAATTCGACTGACTTTAAGTTGGTACAGCAAGATGTGAGTGGGCTCGATACCGTTGAACAGCAACAAACCATAGCTGCGTGTATTCAGAGAATTCTTGAAATGCCATTTAACCTTAGAGAAGATCTGATGGTTAGGGCTTCCTACATTCATACTTCGAATAGCAGCGGTATTCTACTATTTAATATGCACCATATTGCGTCAGATGGTTGGTCTATGCAGGTATTGGTGCAAGAGTTTGTAGATTTATACCTAGCGTATAGCCAGGGGCTGGAAAACCCTTTATCACCTTTATCCATTCAATATGGTGACTTTGCTCAATGGCAGCGCGAGTACTTGCAGGCAGATATAATAAAGCAACAACTGGATTATTGGCAAAAGCAGTTAAATGAGTTGCCAGCAGTACATAGTTTGCCTTTAGATTTTAATCGCCCGCAAGTAAAGCAGCATCAGGGAGCAATTGTAAGTAGCCAGTTAAATTCTGAAGTTGCCAAAAATTTGATCCGGTTGGGGAAAGATCATGGATTAACACCATTTATGTTATTACATAGCGCCCTGGCACTCGTATTATCGCGACATAGTAATAGCCAGGATATTGTAATTGGGACTCCTGTCGCCAATAGGTTACAGGCTGAATTAGAACCGTTAATTGGTTTCTTTGTGAATACACTGGTGTTAAGGGTCGATACAGCCAAGCAAAATTTAAGCGATTATTTAAATCATGTCAAAGAAGTGCATTTAGACGCGCAAACTAATCAGGATGTGTCCTTTGAGCAATTAGTTGAACACTTAAATATCCCACGCAGTATCAAACATACACCACTATTTCAAATTATGCTGACCACAAATAATGATTATGGTCTGGCGCAAGATGTCAGTGAAAGTAACTGGACACTAGATGGAATTGAAATGAGCCCGTTACACGCTGACTCTGTAATTGCCAAGTTTGATTTAGATATTAATATGACGATTAATGAAGATGGAGGATCACTGGATTGGACATATGATACGAATTTGTTTAGCCATGACCATATCGAATCGTTAAACAATCATTTATGTCGTTTGTTAGCTGGGTTAGGCGCGTTGGAATTATCGACCATTGCTCACACAAAATTAGCTACACTGCCAATGTTGAGTCAACAAGAACAACAACATTTGTTGACAGAGCTTAATCAAACACAAACAGAATATGATAACTCAGCCTGTATTCAGCAGCTGTTTGAACATCAGGTTCAGCTCACTCCAAATGCCATAGCGCTAAAATTTCAAGACCAGCAGATGAGTTATAGAGAGTTAAACCAGGCAGCCAATTGCATGGCACATGCACTTATCAATGATTATCAAGTAAAACCGGATACCCTAGTTGGGCTGTGTTGTGAGCGCTCTATAGAGATGGTAATAGCCATTTTGGCAATATTAAAAGCAGGAGGTGCATACATACCTTTGGATCCTGCTTATCCAGAAGATCGTTTGACCTTTATGGTTGAAGATGCAGCACTAACACTCATATTGAGTCATGGCAGTGGCCATGATGTGGCACAGTCCGTCATGCCAAAAGGGACTTTGCTTGAAATAAGTACACTATTGTCCGGTTTAGCGCAAAGTAAAAATAGTAACCCGCGAGTGAAAGGACTTAGCGCCGGTAATTTGGCCTATGTGATTTATACATCAGGCTCGACCGGGAAACCAAAGGGTGTGATGGTAGAGCACCAGGCTCTGGTAAATTATCAATGTCATATAAGGCAGGGATACGGTATTACTGCTGCGGATAGTATCTTGCAATTTTCAACAATCAGCTTTGATATTTTTGTTGAAGAATGTTTTGGTGCATTATGCCTGGGTGCTCGTCTTGTGCTCAGAGATGAACATTGTATGTCAAGTGCCGCGGCTTTTTATGATTATTGTCGCCAACAGCGCATTTCAGTACTCAGTTTGCCAACAGCATTTTGGCAACAATTGAGTGCGAGTGAAGAAGTGTTTGATATTCCTACTTTAAGAAGCATTATTGTTGGGGGTGAAGCCTTGTCTCCCAGTATAGCTAAAGGTTTCTTATCACAAGTGAATAATGTAACCTTGTTTAATAGTTATGGTCCTACAGAAGCGACTGTGACAGCGACAACGGCTAAATTATCGCGTGTAAATGATTGTGATCAAATCACCATTGGAAAAGCAAATGCGAATAATTATCTGCTGGTGCTTGGTCCAGAACTTCAGTTACAGCCATTTGGCACTGAGGGAGAACTTTACATCGGTGGTGATGGTGTTGCTCGTGGCTATTTAAACCGTGATGAGTTGAACACTAAGCACTTTATTAGTAATCCTTATTACGATGCTGACATACCTGGTAGTGCAAAACGGTTATACAAAACAGGCGATCTCGTTAGTTATACTAAAAAAGGCGAGTTGTTATTTGTGGGTCGTAACGATGAGCAAGTGAAGTTCAGAGGTTTTCGCATTGAATTAGGTGAGATCAACCAGCAATTACATAATCTAAAACAGGTGACGGATGCCAGGGTACAAGTTTTTGAGCGTGATGAAAATAAATACCTGGTTGCTTATATTAAGCCTAATGGCATTTATGAAGAAGCTGATTTAATTAATACGATTAGGCAGCAATTAGTCGAATGTCTTCCTGACTATATGGTTCCCAATAGTTTTAATATTATTGATGAAATACCACTGACTCAAAATGGCAAATTAGATCGTAAAGCCCTGCCTGCACCTCAGTTGCATATCCAGCAAAGTGAATATATTGCAGCCAGGACAGAAACTCAAATTCGCTTAGTGAGAATGTGGAGTGAATTGTTAGGACATCCCGAAGATCAAATCAGTATTGCCGCCAACTTCTTTAGTCTGGGGGGCCATTCCTTATTGATCTTAAAAGCTAATACACACATTCAGCATATTTTTGACATTCAACTTAATGTCAGGGCGTTTTTTCAATATAGCTCAATTGAAAGCTTGGCAGAACACATAGACAGTCAAAAAGTGCAGCAAAAACTAAAACAACAATTTGAAAATATAGATTCAGACGACATTGAAAAGGTAGAATTCTAATGAACGCACAGGCAATTGTAGATCTATTGGCAAGTAAACAAATTTTGCTCACCGCAAATGGTGATCGTCTTGGAGTTGAAGCTAAAAAAGGTGCCTTAACGGCTGATTTGGCACAACTTATCAAAAATAATAAAGCGGAACTACTCGACTATTTCTCCCAATATGATGTAACTAGCAGTAATTCATTCGTTATTCCAAAGGTGGAAAGAGTTAATGGTAAGGGTTATGACTTGTCAGCGGCACAGAAACGATTTTGGTTTATTGACAACCTGCAAGGCGACTCAAGTGAATACCATATGCCAATGGCATTTAAGATCAGCGATAAGGTTAACCTTGCTTATTTGGAGCAAGTGCTTAATCGAGTATTAACAAAGCATGAAGTATTAAAAAGCCACTATCAAATGGTGGCAGACGGTGTTGTTGAGCAATTTATCAGTGATCAAACCTTAACTATTCATAATCATGATTTATGCAGTGAAAATGAAGCAACTTTAGCACAAAAAGTGTATCAGCAAAGCTTGCAACCATTTAATTTAGCACAAGATTTGATGATGCGAGCAGATCTATTTAAGGTGGCGTCTGAATTAGGCTACCATGCATTATTGGTGATCAACATCCATCATATTGCCTGCGATGCCTGGTCACTTGATATTCTTAAACAAGAATTAATGGATGGTTATCTTGGCTTGCTAGAAGGTAACATGCTTGATCAGACCTTAGATTTACAATATTTAGATTATGCACAATGGCAAGCTCAATGGCTGGTCAGCCCTGATTACAATGTCCAACTAAATTATTGGAGCAAGCAATTACAGAATGTTCCTCAGTTACATAGTCTGCCTATCGATTTTGCAAGGCCTGAAATAAAAGCGCCTTTTGGCAGAAAACTTAGTACAAGCATAGATACAAAAGATGTAAAGGGGCTATACAGTTTATGTGAGCATTTTAGCATGACACCATTTATGATGTTGCATGCTTGCTTGTCTGTTGCGTTGGCACAATATGGTAACTACCAGGATGTAGTGATCGGCACGACTATATCCAATCGAAATGGCGAACAACTGAATGAATTGATTGGTTGTTTTTTAAATCGTCTGGTTCTTAGGGTTGATACTGAATCAGAACAGGCACTAGAAACATATCTGGAACAAGTATCTCAAGTTCATAGCCAGGCACAAAGTAATCAATTACTGCCTTTTGATAGCTTAGTTGAAGAACTTAATGTCAGTCGGGCAGGTAATTATTCGCCATTATTTCAAATTCAGTTTACCACTGGATCTGATATGGGAGAATTAGCGTTAGAAGAAGCTGAAATGCTAAAACGTGTTGGTTTTGAACCGTTTGACTTTAGTGGCGATCAAGTTGTAATTCGTGGTGATCTGGATATTCATGCGAATATAGGCGAGCATGAAATAGAACTTGACTGGTCTTATGATAATCAGCTATTTACCTCTGAAACTATATCTTCAATTGCAGAAACCTACACGCATATTGTCGCTAATCTTGTGGCGGTATTTGCACAAGGTCAACTTGGTCAATCGAAGGTGAAAAGTTTATTAGCCAGCCAAAAATCAAATTTGACACAACAGCTTGGTATTGATCGCCAAGATCCAAAGGTAGGGCTAATAGAACGCTTTGAACAGCAGGTAGTAAAAAATCCACACGCCATAGCCGTGACGGATAATGATCAAACACTTAGTTATGCCATGCTTAATATACAAGCCAATAAACTTGCGGATTGTTTATTAGAGCAAGGCCTGGAACCCGGTGAACTGGTGGGTGTTTGTATGCAGCGTGGTGCCGCGTTAATGGTCGCTTTACTTGGCGTATTAAAAACCGGCGCGGCTTATATTCCATTTGAACCTGGTAACAGTAAAGGTCGCAATCAGCAGATCATAGAAGACGCAGGGCTGGAGTGGGTTGTTGTTAGCGAAGAATTGACACCTCAGATCCCCGATGCCGGTGTGGACATGCTGGTGCTGGAAACAAATGTGACAGAGTCAAATTGGCTTGCAGGCTACAGTGCGGATAATCTTAATGTAATACCCGATGATACTGCGCCCGCTTATGTGATTTACACCTCAGGTTCAACTGGTAAACCTAAAGGTGTAGAGATCAGTCATACAAGTTTGATGGACTATTTAAATTATGGTTTGGCAGAATATTATGCAGCACATCTTGATGGCGCTTTACTGATCACTTCTCACGGTTTTGATATTGGGGTTCCCAGCTTGTATTTACCGCTTTTACAGGGTGATTGCGTTAACTTATTGGATAACGAAGAGCTGCTGCCCAATCTTGCAAAACAGATGGAAAGTGCGCGCGAAAATTACCTCATTCGTATGACACCGAATCATGTTGAAGGCATACTGACATTGTTAACGACAGATGAAAACAATGGCAGACATGTTTTTGTGATAGGCGGCGAGCGTTTTGACCGCGAGCTGGCTATTGCATTGCAACAGCAATTTCCTAATAGCCAAATTTTTAATCATTATGGTCCTTCGGAAGCCACCGTAGGGTGTGTGATTTATGACGTTACGGCAAATCGTTCTCAGCTTCCGGCAGAGCTTCCGATAGGTAAGCCGATGCATAATACGCATGCCTATGTGCTGGATGAGGCAGTGAATGTATTGCCTCTGGGCGCTAAAGGAGAGTTGTTGATAGGGGGACCTTGTTTGGCCACTGGATATATCAATAATCCCATTTTAACGGCAAGCCAATTTATTGATAATCCATATTTTGATGCAACAGATAAAAGGAGCCCGAAACGGCTATATCGTACAGGAGATCAGGTACGATATCAGGCAGATGGCAATTTGATGTTTCTTGGCAGGGTTGACGATCAGGTAAAAATCAGAGGATTCAGGATAGAGCTGGGTGATATAGCCAGTCAGTTAAATCAGTTACCAGAGGTAGAGTCGGCTCAGGTTGTGGCAAAAGACTTTGGCACAGGCACTCAGCTAGTTGCCTATATTAAAGGGGCTACAGCGGATTCAGACGATGTAGAGTTTGTTAATTTATGTCGTCAGCAATTAGTACAGAATCTGCCAAAATATATGGTGCCGGATAGTTTTGTTGTGATAACCAATTGGCCATTGACACCGAATGGTAAGTTAGACAAAAAGTCACTGCCAGCGCCGACAGGTACGGCTCAGGGAGACATTTATATCGCACCAGCGAATAGCACAGAGCAGGCATTAGTGGAGATTTGGAGTAAACTGTTAAAGCAACCTCAGGAAAACATCAGTACCGATGTGAGTTTCTTTAGTCTGGGCGGACACTCCTTGTTATCGGTTCGTCTGGTAGCTGAATTAAGAGCCGTTTTTGGCGTCGAACTGAGTATCAGAGAATTATTTGATAATAATTGTATTTCAGCTCAGGCGAGTCTGTTAATAAACAAGCAAGGAAACGATACTCAAATATATACAGCGATACCCGCAGTCGCTCGTCCTGAAAATGGCTTGATCCCTGCATCAAGTGCCCAGCAAAGAATTTGGTTTATAGATCGACTGCAAGGAGGCTCTGCTGAATATAATATGCCTGCGGCGTTTAATGTAACTGGTGAGTTTGATCTTATTTTGGCGCAACAAGCATTACAAACTATCGTAGACCGTCATGAAGTATTGCGTACCCGATATGTAGAAAAGGATGGCCAGTTATATCAACATATTCAAAAGCAACAAAAAATAGAGATCACAGAGCACGATTTAGGCTATTTGTCGGTTGATGCACAAATGTCGGCTGCAGACAAATTAATTGCTTTTGACAGTCAACAGACGTTTTCATTGACCAGCGACCTGATGGTAAGGGCCAGTTATATACGTTTAACCGATAATACAGGTATTTTCTTTTTTAATATGCATCATATTGCATCTGATGGCTGGTCAATGGAGGTGCTGTTAAATGAATTTATCACTTTTTATGATACTTTGTATTCATGCAAGACTATTACACTGAAAACGCCAGAAATCCAATATGGAGATTTCTCCCACTGGCAGAATTTATGGCTGAAAAGTGATGAGATGCAGTCGCAAATGTATTATTGGCTCGGGCAGTTGGATGATCTGCCAAAGGTGCATGGACTACCGCTGAATAATGCTAGAAGTGAAGTTAAATCTAATATCGGTGGGCAAGTTAGCGCAGAGTTGATGCCACAAACGACCCGTAAACTTTTGGCATTAACAAAACGCCTGGAGATCACGCCTTTTATGATGTTACATGGCGCATTGGCACTCGTTTTATCAAGGCATAGCAATAGTCAGGATATTGTGATTGGTACTCCTGTTGCAAATCGGCAGCATTCTGAACTGGGATCTTTAATTGGATTTTTTGTAAACTCTTTGGTATTGCGCGTTAATACAGGGCATACAAGTGTTTCAGATTACTTTGAGCACGTTAAACAGACGCATATAGATGCACAATCTAATCAGAGTATACCGTTTGATCGCTTGGTTGAACGACTTAATATTGATAGAAGCGCAACTCATAGTCCGTTATTTCAAATTATGTTATTGACAGATAATGATTATGCATTGGATTGTGCCGAATCGTCTAATGCTCAACGTTGGCGTTTAGGTCAGGCAGAATTGATAGCTAAGCAAGATAACAATATTAACGTAAAGTTTGATTTAGATATACACATGTCAATATCAGATCAAGGTGGGCAAATCAATTGGACCTATGATAAGCAGTTATTTAGTGAGCAGCAAGTTTCGACTATGCTACAACATATGTGCAACTTACTAGATTCATTGTCAAATATTAATAATGAAGGTACGTCACTTTCAGCGCTTGCCATGCTCAATCATCAGGAGCAAAGCTATCTGGTTGATGAACTAAATAAAACACAGAAAAAATATGATGATAGTCTGTGTATTCATGCCCTGTTTGAATCGCAAGTAGACGCTAATCCAGATGGCATAGCCTTAACATTTAATGACCACAAGCTTAGTTATCTGGCACTCGATAAACATGTCAATCAGTTAGCGAATTATTTAGTTATAAACCATAATGTGACTCCTGATACGCTTGTAGGTGTATGTACACAGAGGTCGAACGAAATGATCATTGCGTTACTGGCTATTTTAAAAGCTGGTGGCGCCTATGTTCCGCTGGATCCGGATTATCCGCAAGAACGTCTGGATTATATGGTGCAAGATGCTGAGCTAAATTTAATATTAAGCTTTGGTAAGGGTGACTTAGTTGTCACTGAACTGGCCGAGAAGCATGATTTTTTCCATGTGGATCTTACAAACCTGGCTTTGACTGGATTTGCTGATTCTGCGCCTGTTATATCTGAATTAAATGCAGATAATTTGGCTTATGTAATATATACATCAGGCTCTACAGGCCGGCCTAAAGGTGTGATGTTAAATCATAAAGGTGCAGTGAATTTGGCTAATAATCAACAGGCTAAATTTGGTATTAATGAACAAAGTAAAGTGCTGCACTTTGCTTCGATTAGTTTTGATGCTGCGACCTGGGAGTGGTTAATGGCACTGATCCCGGGGGCGACTTTAGTCATCGCGGATCATGAAACCCGTATGGACGCAGATCAATTGATTGAGTTACTTGCAAAGGAGGCCGTGACGCATGCAACTTTACCGCCTGCTTTGCTAAGTACTCTAGAATACAGAGATGATTTAGCATTGGAATGTCTGATAGTTGCAGGCGAGGCCTGTGAGTCTGAGGTTGTGAATCGCTGGAGTCAAAATTACCGTTTTTTTAATGCTTATGGTCCGTCGGAAACATCGGTATGTGCGACTGTTGGTGAACTGAACAGTGGAGATCATATACATATAGGTACAGCCTTGAATAACGTAGAGTTATTGGTGCTGGATCAAGATCTTAACTTGGTACCTTTTGGTAGTGCAGGTGAGTTATTTGTTGGTGGAGACGGTCTGGCTCGGGGATACTTAAACCAACCACAAATGACTGCTGAACGTTTTATTGATAATCCTTATGCAAACAACTCAGCAAGCCCTCAGCGTCTTTATCGTACCGGAGATTTAGTACAATATCTGGCTGATGGAAATCTTAGTTTTATTGGCCGGGTGGATGATCAGGTTAAAGTGCGTGGTTTTAGAGTTGAACTGGGAGAAATTGCTCATCAATTGAGTCTGCAAGTAGCAATTGATTCTGCTATTGTATTGGCAAAGAGTGGTCCTGGTGGGAAATACCTGGTGGCTTACCTTAAGCCTATGGAAAAATGTGAATCCGATAATAAAAACGAGTTTATTGATTTAGCCCTGCGAGAACTTGCAACTCAAGTGCCTGATTATATGTTACCGAGCCAAACTATAATGGTAAGTGACTGGCCATTAACACCAAACGGAAAGATTGACAAAAAAGCTTTACCTGAGCCTGACGCAAGCCAGTTGCAAGGTGAATATGTATCGCCACATAGTGAAGTTGAAGCTGATTTAGTCTCTATTTGGAGCAAGCTTTTGGACTTACCTTCAGAGCAGATCAGTACAACAGCTAATTTCTTTAGTCTGGGCGGACATTCATTGCTATCGGTGCGACTGGCTTCGGAAATACGCACACAATTATCGGTAGAGATCACCGTTAAAACCTTGTTTAGTGTAAATACGATTCAGGGACAAGCCAAGGTTGTTGCAGCATCCCAAGGAGAGGTACTGAGACAAACTGTGGTCTCTGTCGATCGAGTTCAATACAATACTGAAGGATCCTCTATTCTACCTGTATCTTTTGCTCAACAGAGGTTGTGGTTCATTGATCAACTCCAAGGTCAATCAGCTGAATATAACATGCCTGCGGCATTTAATGTTGATGGTCCATTAGACTTAAACTTAGTAGAACGAGTGCTAAATACTATCATTGAACGTCATGAAATTTTACGCACTGTATATCAGGATGGAGAGCTGGGTGTAGAACAAATTATACAGCAGTCAATAGAGTTTAAGTTGCAACATAATGATGTCAGTGATCTAGATGCGCTTAGTCAGCAACAGACGATAGCCGAATGTATGCAAACTATTCTGGAAGTTCCCTTTAACCTCAGGGAAGACTTGATGGTGAAGGCTGCGTATATTAAGACTGCAAAGGAGCGTGGTATTTTACTTTTTAATATGCATCATATTGCTTCTGATGGTTGGTCTATGCAAATACTTGTTAAGGAGTTTGTTCAGTTATATCAAGCTTACAGTGTGGGTCAATCTGATCCATTACCCCCATTATCGATCCAATATGGCGATTATGCCTATTGGCAGCGTGATTTCCTGCAAGGGGAAGTATTAGATAAGCAGCTTGGTTACTGGCAACAACAACTCAGTGAAGTACCACAGGTACATAGCCTGCCACTGGATTTCACTCGTCCAGAAATCAAGCAACATCAAGGTGCAATAGTGAGTGGCCAGCTAAACCCAGAGATAGGAAATAAATTAACGCGATTGGCTAAAGCGCATGGTTTAACACCGTTTATGTTGTTACATGGTACATTAGCACTGTTGTTATCAAGACACAGTAATAGCCAGGACATTATCGTCGGTACACCACTGGCTAATCGCTTACAGGCTGAATTGGAACCATTAATTGGCTTTTTTGTGAATACTTTGATATTGAGAGTTAATACAGCCAAACAAAATCTTAGTGAGTACTTTACGCATGTAAAAGAGGTTCATTTGGCGGCGCAAACGAATCAAGATGTACCATTTGAACAATTGGTAGAAAAGCTTGGTGTATCTCGTAGTACCGCACATACTCCGCTGTTTCAAATTATGTTAACGACACAAACAGATTATGGCTTAAATCATGATATTAGTGATAGCGCCTGGTCCCTCAATGGTATTGAGTTAAGTCCGATGGAGGAAGAGTCCGTTTTAGCTAAGTTTGATTTAGACATTAAGATGATAATCAATGAAGAAGGTGTTGCACTTAATTGGACCTATGATACCGCGCTATTTAGTCATGAACATATTACCAGATTAAATACTCATTTGTGTCGATTGCTGGCAGGGTTAGCTGAGCTGGATACACAAACTTTGAATAATACGCTGTTACAAGCATTACCTATGTTAAGTGAAGAGGAGGAAGATCATTTACTCGTCGACTTGAATCAAACCCAGATTGAATATAATAATCAATTATCTATTCATCGTTGGTTTGAGCAACAAGTTATGCAAAATCCGACCGCAATAGCACTGATCAGTGGTGATACTCATATTAGTTACGATACACTGAATCACAGGGCAAATAAGCTCGCTCATTATTTGATGGTGGAATATAAGATAATAAATGGCAGTAAGGTTGGGATCTGCCTGGAGCGTTCTGAAAATATTTTGATTGCTATGCTGGCTGTTTTAAAAGCAGGGGCTGCATATGTACCATTCGATCATCAAAATACGCAACATCGCAATGAGCAAATCATAAATGATGCGGGTATTAAACTGGTGTTTAGTGATGAAGCGCGACAACCTGAATTACCTGTAAATGCAGAGGTTGTCATTATGACTGAGCTGGAAAAGCAAGGTGATTTATTACAATACAGTTATGATAACCCGGCTATAAATTGTGAGCCAACTGATTTGGCTTATGTAATTTACACATCTGGTACAACAGGTAAACCTAAAGGTGTACAGATAAGTCATCATAATGTATGTGACTACTTACAATCAGCAAATCATAGTTATGCTAAAGAGTGTAAGTTAGACAGCTTATTAGTCACCTCATACGCATTTGATATTAGTGTACCCAGCTTATTCTTACCTTTGATGAATGGTCGCTTTGTTGAAGTGTTAGCACATGATAATTTATTTGTTTCCATGCAAAAAAAGCTACATCAACATGCTTATTTGTTACGTATGACGCCAAATCATGTGCAGGCAATACTTACCTTGATGAATAATCAGGTGTGTGAGCAAGCACATACTTTTGTAATAGGTGGTGAAGCTTTTGCATTAGAGTTAGCTGATAGTTTACAAGCTAGCTTTCCGAATAGTGTGATATACAATCATTATGGTCCAACAGAAACAACTGTTGGTTCAATCTTACTAAATGTTACTAAGAGTCGTGATTTATGTGAAAATACTATGCTAATAGGATCTCCACTACCGAACACGCAAGTTTATGTATTAAATGAGGATTTGAGTCTTGCACCACAAGGCGCTACAGGGGAGTTGTATATCGCAGGTCCAGGATTATCTCAAGGTTATTTGAATCAGAATAAGTTAACAAAAGAGTGTTTTATCGTTAATCCTTATAATGATCAGCAGTTAATCTATAAAACGGGTGATCTAGCTAGGTATACTGATACGGGTTTATTGACATATTGTGGGCGTATTGATGAACAAGTTAAGATCCGAGGTTATCGAATTGAAACTGGGGAAATTGAAAGTCAATTACAATCTGAACTTGAGATAGACTCTGCACTTGTAGTCACTAAACAAATTGCAAATCAGAAACAGTTGGTTGCATATATTAAACTTGATCTCACGCGTGAGATAAAAAATAGTTTGACAAATGATGATGGAGATCTATATAGTAAATTATTAACAAAATTTAAACGTCATTTAACAACCAAGTTACCAGAATATATGGTACCCAGTTCTTTTGTTGTGATTGAACAATGGCCTATGTCTGCGAACGGGAAATTAAATAAAAAAGCCTTGCCAGAGCCTGAGCTTTCAACTTTACAAGAGTGCTATATTGCACCCGAATCAGATTTTGAATCGAAGTTGGTTGATATTTGGTCTGAAATACTGAGTTTGCCAGAAAAGCAGATCAGTACGGCGGCTAATTTTTTCGCTTTGGGCGGAAATTCACTGTCTGTGATGTCTCTGATGCACCAGATCAGAACTGAATTTTCGGTAGAAATTGATTTGGCTGAACTATATCAGGGAATGGATATTCGTCAGATAGCCCAAAAAGTGACACATTTGCAATGGCTACAAGATGATGACGATTTAGATTGTGAAGAACTTGTACTTTAACGATTAGAAACTAAGGCTCCAGGTATGTTATCTGGAGTCCATTATCAACAATAATATAAAAGGAACTAGCATGACTTTGGCAGTTGAAATACCCAAAGTATCAAGGTTGGATGATAAACCGCATAGTCCGGTTGTTTATCATTTACAACATGATGCATCACCATTTGAACAGGTAATAGGGTTGAAAAACGATATTTTATCTCATTTACATCAAACTGGTGCGGTACTGCTACGGTCAGGACAGTTTGGTTCACCAGATAAAGTCGAACAAATAACTAAGTTATTTATGCAAGAGGTTCTCACTAACAATACTGAACATAGACCTGCAAACAATAAAGGATTAGTACAAAGACCTGTCGAATACTCAAATCAAGAATTCTTACTTTGGCATAATGAAAATACTTTCAATTGGCGATTTCCTCATATGGCAATATTTGCTTGTGAACAGACAGCCACTTTTGGAGGGCAAACCCCAATCGCTGATTCCAGGACCATCATTGAACACCTCCCGAAGGAATTAGTCGCTGAGTTTATCGGTAAACAAGTGATGTACGTTCGAAACTTACAGCCGGATGATTTTATAGGCCTGGGCTGGAAAACGGTTTTTCAAACTGAAAATAAATCAGAGGTTGAATCTAAATGTCGGGCACAGCGACTTGATTTCGAATGGCGTGGCGATGCATTGATCACAAGAGCTGTCCGTCCTGCTGTGGTAACTCACCCTATTAACAAAAGCTTATGTTGGATCACTCAGGCCTTACACTGGCATTTCAGCTGTTTAAGTGACGAAATAAAAGACAATTTAAGTATTATGTTTGATGCTGAGATTGATTACCCTCGAAATTGTTACTTTGGTAATGGAGACAAAATCCCTGACGCCACAATGGCAAAAATTAGCGCGGCTTACAAAGCTACTGGGCAACAATTTGACTGGCAAAACGGTGACTTACTGTTAGTTGATAATGTGTTAAAAGCTCACGCACGTACACCGTATCAAGGGGAAAGAAGAATTTTGGTTTGTTTTGGCAATCCGATTAGTTTTTCACAGCTGTGATGTGAAAAGCAATTTATTTAATTTGAATATAATAAGTATTTAACTTAGGAAATGACACGTGAAAATTACAGAACTAGTCAATAAACTAATAAGCAGCAATGTAAAACTTAAAGTAAAAGAAGGTAATCTCGTTGTTAAATTACCAAAAGATATAGAGCCGGAATTAAAACACGCTATCGTAGCCAATAAGGAAGCATTAAAGACTTATTACGAGAGCTTAACTAAAACTCCTGCTGAGCAAGAAGTGATTAAGTTAAATGATGCTTCTCAGCCACTTCCCTTATCGAGTTCTCAGCAGGCATTATGGGCGATAGATCAAACCTATGGCAGTGACCATTATACAGTTCCGGTTTATTTAGAAATAGCGGGTCAGTTTGATATCGTGGCAGCAGAACAATCTCTTAACAAAATAATTAGTCGCCATGCTGTATTAAGAACACGGTATACTCAAGATGAACAAGGCAATCCTCAGCAGGTGATTCAGGCAGAAGCTAAGCTGCCGGTACGATATGATGACCTGCGTCATCTAACCGCTGATGAACAAACTAAGCAAGTCGCTGATTTATTACAACAAGAAGCACAGCAAACCTTTAATCTCTCAGCTGATGCGCCTATCCGTTGCCGGTTTGTTCAATTGCCTGACGGTGAACAGCCCAAATCCTTATTGTTATTAACCTTACACCATATTGCTACCGATGGATGGTCAATGGCAATATTAATGAAAGAGTTTATTACTTTGTATCAGGCGGCTATCCAGGGTGTGCAGACCTTTATGCCTATGCCTGAAATCCAATATGCTGATTATGCATGTTGGCAGCAACGAGACGGGCAAGCAGCAACACAAGCCAAGCAGCTGGCCTATTGGAAGCAACAGTTAGCTGATTTACCTGCTACGCACAGTCTGCCATTGGATAGTCCCAGAGAGACTGAAAAAAATGCAACTGGTAAAGTGTTACTGACTGAACTGGATCTTAGCGTTAAAAAAGGGTTAAAGACTTTAGCGAGTCAATTTAGTATGACCACTTTTATGTTATTACATGCGGCTCTTGCGTTAGTATTATCACGTCATAGTAACAGATCTGACATAGTCGTAGGGAGTCCTGTCGCTAATCGAAGACATCCTCAGGTACAAGATTTAATTGGTTTTTTTGTTAATACACTTGTTTATAGAGTAAACACAAAACATGCAGAACTCAGTGAATATCTGCAACATGTAAAACAAGTTCATTTAGAAGCGCAACTTAATCAGGATGTGCCCTTTGAACGTTTAGTGAATGAATTGGTAGAAACTCGTAGTCTTTCTCATACACCATTATTTCAAATTATTCTGGATACTGATAATGATTATCAAATGGAAACTGATCATCAGACCAAAATAGATAACCTTACTATTACACCAATAGAACAGCATCAGGTTGCGGTAAAATTTGATTTGGATATAGCGCTTAAAATGACGGAAACAGGAGTCTCTTGTTGCTGGTCTTACGACGCTTCCTTGTTTAGTGATGACCATATTAAGCAATTAAACGATGATTTAGCCTCTGTTTTGACTTATTTAAGTCAATGGGACGGGACAACAGCGCAGACGCTTGAGCAATTAAATAAGACTATGGCTAAAACCCCCGTTATCAGTGCGCCTGCTCATTCTGAACAAACAGACACATTTCTAGAACAATTTTCTGCCCAGGTTATTAATAATGGTAACAAAATTGCGATTAAGTGTGAAAACAGCAATTTAACCTATGACCAGCTGGATGACCGTTCGGCCAGGTTGGCATATTGGTTAACCAGTCAGCCTGGTTATCAGAGTGAAAGTTTGGTCGCTTTTGAAGCCTCACGTAGCATAGATGCTGTAGTTGCAATGCTAGGGATCTTAAAAGCAGGTTGTGCTTATTTACCGATAGATCCTAGCTATCCAAAAGGTCGGGTAACTTATATACTTGAAGATAGTCAGGCAAGGATGTTTTTAGGTCAAAGCACGCAATTTGAAGACTTAGTTAATCATGTTGGGGTGCCGTATATAAATATAAACACAGTTGTGAATAATGAAATAACCACAGTTAATCAGCAATTAAGGCCTGTGAAACCAACTGCACTTGCTTATGTGATTTATACTTCCGGTACTACAGGTCAACCTAAAGGCGTGATGCTTGAACACAGAAATCTATCTCATTACCTGACACATATAAATACTCAGTTGAGTTCGAATATAAAAGGTGCAATTGCCAGCACGTCACTAAGTTTTGATGCCACAGTAACAGCTATTTTTGCCCCGCTAGCCAGTGGACGTTGTGTTGAGTTGTTAGGAGAAGGCGATGAGTTGTTTAATAAACTATCTGAAAAATTTATGGATTCGGATCAGGCATTATTGTTTAAACTTACACCTGCACATTTACAAGTAATCACGCAGCAGATGCAAGGTGTGAATAATCAAGCCCATTGTATTGTGCTAGGTGGAGAGCAAATTCGACTTGACGATATAGATCTCATGCGTGAGATGTTACCCAATGCATGTTTTGTTAATGAATATGGTCCAACGGAAACGACAGTGGGTAGTCATTGGAAAGAAATTGGATCTGCTTCGACAGCACCAATCTCTATGGGCAAAACAATTTCAAATATGCAAGGTTATATTTTAGATGAAAAGGCTAATTTATTACCTAAGTATGCTGTTGGCGAATTGTATTTGACTGGTGCAGGAATCGCTCGGGGTTATTTAAATCGACCTGAACTTACAGAAGCACGTTTTATTTCCAATCCTTTTTATCAGGTCGGGCAGTCGTTACAATATAAACGTTTATATAAAACAGGAGATCTGTGTCGTTTATTAGAAGATGGTAGTATGAGTTTTATCGGTCGTACAGATGAGCAAGTTAAGGTGAACGGTTACCGGATCGAGCTTGAAGAAATTGCTGCGCAATTAAGCCTTTCTGAGTCAGTACAACAAGCCGTCGTGCTTGTTAAGGGTAAAAATGATCGACAACAATTAGTTGCTTTTATTGAACCAAATGATGAAGGTAAGCAATTATTGGCTCAAAATAGTGAAACTGATGTGCAATTACTATTGCGACAGAGCCTAGCAGAACAGTTGCCGGAATATATGATCCCACATAAATTTTTAATCATGGATAAATGGCCCTTAACTACCAATGGTAAGTTAGATAAAACACAGTTGTTGGCGAATTTGATTAATCCGGCAATTATTGAATACCAGGCACCTGAAACGGAAATGGAAGTTTATATTAATAATTTATGGTCACAAGTCTTACAATTAACACCTGAAAAAATTGGACGCCAGGGGCACTTCTTCAAATTAGGGGGTAATTCAGTATTAATGATAAAAATGTTAGGTAGCATAAAAAAACAATTTTCGGTTACAACACCATTTAATGAAGTCTTTGAGCGTGTGACTTTATTTGAGTTCGCTGACTATGTTCAACATCTGGTTGACGAAAAACAGCAACAAACGGCATTGGCAGAAAAAGAAACACAAGCTGAGGGGTGGTTATGATAGTTAAACAAATTATTGCAGAAGCCGTCGAAAATGATATTTTATTATTTACTCAAGATGGAAAATTAGGGTTTAAACAAAAGTCACAAGGTCCTTTTCCTGACTGTTTAAAACTTAAGATCAAAGAAAATAAAGATGCTTTGGTTGCATACTTAGAGTTACAGCATACTCAACAGCTAGATATTCCGGTGCGAGATCCTGCTTTAAAACGGCTTCCTTTGTCAAATGCACAACAGAGGTTATGGTTTATTGATAGTTTAAAACAGGGCTCTGCGGAATATAATCAACCAGTCGCATTTAATATCGAAGGTGATATTGATATATCTTTAATAGAAAATGTTATTGATCAGATAGTATCTCGACATGAAATATTGCGCACTACTTATCATCAGGGAGATGATGGACCCTATCAACAAGTCAATGCACATAAGCCTTTTACCGTAACTTGCATTGACATCACAGCTAAATGGAATAGTGAAAAAGAAGCCGAAAAATTATTACGTGAAGATGCTAATCACTGTTTTGACTTAACTCAGGATCTGATGTTAAGAGTCATGTTTATTCATACCAATCAATCACGAGATCCATCAAAAGCACAAGGTGTAATACAGTTTAATACACACCACATTGCTTCTGATGGATGGTCACAGCAAGTGCTGATCAAAGAGTTTGTTACTTTATATAATGCCATTCATCAAGGCGCGAAACTCGAATTAGCGCCCTTAGAAATTCAATATGCTGATTTTGCTTTTTGGCAACAAAAGCAACAAGGGCAAACAAAACAGTCTCTGTCGTATTGGCAACAAAATTTATCTGGCGCCCCAGCCGTTCATAACCTGCCCTTGCGACAGGAAAGACCACAAGCGAAGCAACATGAAGGGAAAAGAGTGCAAGGGAGTTTGAACTCATCCATTGCAAAACCTCTGTTAGCCATTGCCCATCAATTACAACTCACCCCCTTTATGCTGATCCATGGGCTAGTTTCCTTACTCATAAGTCGGCATAGTTATAGTAATGATATTGTGATAGGTACACCGGTGGCAAATCGTATTAATACGCAATTGGAACCCCTCATTGGTTTTTTTGTAAATACCTTACCTTTACGTATTAATACAGATCAAAATACTTTAGCGTCTTATCTGCAACACGTAAAACAAGTACACCTTAGTGCGCAAGAACATCAAGATGTACAGTTCGATCAAATTGTAGAGCATCTAAATATAGAGCGAAGCGGACAATACTCCCCTTTGTGTCAAATTATGCTAACTACTTCCAGTGAATTTGGAGTCAATTCAACACAAACCGTATCTTTGCCATCAGTAGAGCTGCAACCGTTGGAATCATCAAGAGTCGTTGCAAAGTTTGATATTGACATTCATATTAGTATCGACGAGCAGGGCGTTGAGCTTAATTGGTTATATGATGTGAGTTTGTTTGATGAACAATTTATTCAAAAATTACATCAAAATCTATGTCAGTTGTTATTGCAGGTAAGTTTAACTTCCAAACCAGATGTTGCCCTCAGTGATCTGCAAATTTTATCCAATGATGAATATGAACAAACACTTCAACTTGGTTATGGCAAACTAACTCCAAGAAATAAAATTGAAAATATTCATCAAATAATAGAAGAGCACGCGCTGTCACAACCTACTCATCTTGCCATTGAAACACAGTATGAAAAAATGACGTTTGCTGAGTTAAATAATCAGGCAAATCACATTGCTCTTTGGTTGCGTTCATTGAATGTGAAAGAGGGTCAGCTAATAGGGCTCTGTTTGGCTAAAGGAACACAAGTTGTAGCGGCTATGTTAGCTGTGTGGAAGTTAGGTGCTGCTTATATTCCTTTAGATCCAAACCAACCAAAAGAGCGTTTAAAGCAGATCATCGAAGATGCTAAGCCTGAACACGTGATTTGTGATGACGTTACATTATCGATAAACTTACCTTCAAGTGTTAAATTAATAGATAAACCGACAGAGCTTACGAGTAGCAATATTGATAGGCCGTGCTCAGGCAAAGATTTGTCTTATGTGATTTATACATCGGGATCTACAGGTAAACCAAAAGGTGTCATGATTTCGCATCAGGCCTTTAGTAATTTTTGTAATAGCGAACAAACCACTTTAGCTTATAATAACGCTTCAAAAATATTTAATCCTTTAACATTGAGTTTTGACGCAGGGAATGGCTTTTTGTGGGCACCTTTAGTCGCTGGAGGGAGTGTCTACCTGGAAAATCAAGTTAAAAATGGTTTAACAACACATTTTGATACTATGGAAGAAAAATCTATAACACACGCGGTATTTTCTGCTTCTATGCTTAATGAACAAGAAGTCAGAGCTGTACCGGGGTTAAAGTATTTAGTTTCAGGTGGCAGTGATATTAATCAGACACTTGCAGCTAAACTTGGCGATACAATATTGGTAAACTGCTATGGACCCACAGAAACGACAGTGACGGCAACAGCGTCAGTGGTCACTCATACATGCAGTTCAAATATTGGAAAGGCGATAAACAATTATCAAACTTTGGTTTTGGGTAAACAGATGGAAATCATACCACAAGGATCACCGGGTGAATTGTTTATTGGTGGTATAGGTTTAGCCAGAGGCTATTTAAATCAGCCACAGATGACGGCGGAACGCTTTATTGAGAATCCTTATTTTGACGCAAACAATCCGGCGAGTTCACAGCGTTTATATCGTACCGGTGACTTAGTGCGTTATTTACCGGATGGTAATTTAGCGTTTATCGGACGGGTAGATGACCAAATTAAGATACGCGGTTTTCGCATTGAGCTTGGAGAAATAGCGCATCAGCTTAATCAGCAAGCGGGTATAGATTCAAGCTTAGTACTGGCGAAAGAGGGGCCGGCAGGTAAATACCTGGTGGCTTACCTAAAACCGATAAATGAAGTCGCGCAGGCTGAACATGCCGAGTTTATAGAGCAGACATTGTGTGATTTAGGCGCATCTTTACCTGATTATATGGTGCCGAGCCTGGCTGTTGTCGTACAGGACTGGCCATTAACGGCCAATGGTAAAATCGATAAAAAATCTTTGCCTGCAGCCGATACCGCACAATTACAGCAAGAATATATTGCAGCGCAAAATGAGGCTGAGCAGGCGGTGGTGACAGCCTGTGCAGATTTATTATCTTTAGATGTTGATACTGTCAGTACAAAAACCAACTTTTTTACATTAGGCGGTCACTCATTATTATTAATGCAGTTGGCAAGTCAATTAAGGCGACAGGGTTTTGCAGTCGATGCACAAGCTTTATTTAGTGCTAAAACCCTGCAAGAAATGGCCGCGAGTCTGAGTGTTCAACAAGCGCAGCAAGTGCTGAGTGAAAGTCTTATACCGGCGGGATGTGACAGATTAACACCAGAGATGGTGCCCTTGGTATCTTTAACGAATTCGCAATTGGATGAAATAGCAGAGCAAGTGCCAGGCGGTGCCGGTAATATCAAAGATATTTATCCCCTTGCACCTTTGCAAGAGGGAGTCTTGTTTGTACATAGCATGAATGAACAAAACGACCCGTATGTGACCAGTTTTATGTATGAAATGAAGCATAAGGCAGGACTTGATACATTAATTGACAGCCTGAATTTCTTATTGGCGCGTCACGATGTACTGCGTACTGCAGTGTTATGGCGTGGCCGTCCTCAGGCATTACAGGTGGTGCAAAAAGATGTGAAGTTACCAGTAAGTTGGCTGGAAGAAAATGCAGAGCAAAGTGCTCAGCAAGTGATAGCTGAACTTGCAGAAGGACCACAGTGGCTGGATATCGAACGGGCGCCACTGTTGCAACTGCAGGTATGTCAAGATGCACAAACGGGTTATTATTATGCCCTATTGCAAAGTCATCATTTAATTGTTGACCATGTTGCGATGGAAGTTATTCAGGATGAACTAACGATTTATGCACAAGGTGAGGCTGATACATTACCAGAGCCTGCATCTTATCGTCAGTTTATCGCAGATACGTTGGCTCGTGTAGAGAGTTTGGATGTTGCGGAGTTTTTTGGTGAAAAGTTAGGACATATCACAGAGCCAACCTTGCCTTATGGCTTAAGTGATACATTGGGCGATGGCAGTGATATTAAAGAATGCAAAGTGAGTCTGGATAGTGCCTTAAGCGAAACAATCCGTGCCTATGCAAAAACCCACCAGGTGAGTCCGGCAGCTATTTTTCATGCAGCCTGGGCTTTGGTTGTCAGTGCGTGTAGTGGTCAGCAAGATGTAGTATTTGGTACTGTACTTACAGGGCGTATGAATGGCCGTGGCGGTGTTGAACGTTTATTGGGAATGTTAATCAATACGCTGCCACTGTCTTTACGTTTAGGCACACAAACTGCGGATGCTTTTATTGCAGAAGTAGACAGTCAATTAAAAGCCTTACTGCCATATGAGCAAATATCATTAGCGCAGGCACAAAAGCATAGTGGCTTAACATCAGACGTACCTTTATTTAGTGCTATGTTGAATTATCGTCACTCACCTAAATCGACAGAAGAAACAGAAGAAAATGTTGCAGATGAAGATATCACAGTACTGACGTCACAGGAGCGTACTAACTATCCGTTTAATTTATCGGTTAATGATTTTGGTGTGGCACACGCGTTTGGTCTGGATTTACAAATAAGTGATTTAGTTGATGTAGAGCGGGTTGCAGGTTACGTACAAAGTGCCTTACAGCAATTAGTCCAAGCCAGACAGGCTGATACAATAAACAATGTAAGTGTTTTACCACAATCAGAACAACAACACTTACTGGTTGAGTTAAATCAGACTGGGATGGAGTATGACAACAGGGCTTGTATTCAGCAATTATTTGAGTCTCAGGCAAACAGCGCACCCGATGCAATTGCACTGACTTTTCAGGGCCAGCAAATGAGCTATGGAGAATTAAATAAGGCAGCAAACCGGGTTGCGCATTATCTGATAAACGAACAGCAGGTGACACCAGATAGCTTAGTGGGCTTATGCACTTCCCGCTCGATGGAGATGGTGATAGGCATTTTAGGTATTTTAAAAGCAGGTGGTGCCTATGTGCCATTAGACCCAGATTACCCGTCGGAGCGTTTATCTTACATGGTAGAGGATGCCGGGCTTGGGCTGATATTGAGTCATGGCGCAGGTAATGAGGTAGCGAAATCATTGATGACCAAGGGCATTGGGCTTGAAATTACAGAACTGTTAGCCAAGCAAACAGCCAGTGCGGAGCATAACCCTGAGATTGCAGAATTAACAGCAGATAATCTGGCATATGTGATTTATACATCAGGTTCAACTGGCCAGCCAAAAGGCGTTCAAACACCGCATAAAGCGGTGCAACGATTAATTACCCAACCGCATTTTATGCCATTAAATGCACAAACTGTCTTTTTGCATAGCGCTAATATTGCGTTTGATGCAGCAACCTTAGAATTATGGGGGCCATTATTAAATGGTGGCCGTTGTGTTTTATATCCAAATCACTTTATAGATTTAGCCGAACTGAATAAGGTGATTACAGCGCAGCAAGTTAACAGTATGTGGCTGACAGCCGGGCTATTCAGTGAATGGAGCCAGGATTGTGAAGCAGCAGAGAGTTTACGTTATGTATTGGCAGGCGGTGATGTCGTACATGGTGCGGATGTAATGCGAGTACAGCAGGCCTTGCCGGCAGTCACTGTGATAAATGGTTATGGGCCGACAGAAAATACGACGTTTAGTTGTTGTTATGCAATTCCAGAATTAACAAGTAGTGAGGATATTCCAATAGGTAAAGCCCTCAAAGGTGATGTGGCACTGGTATTAGATAGTGAGCTTAATTTAGTGCCGTACGGCAGTGTTGGTGAATTATGTGTCGGGGGAGATGGTTTAGCCAGAGGCTATTTAAATCAGCCACAGATGACGGCGGAACGCTTTATTGAGAATCCTTATTTTGACGCAAACAATCCGGCCAGTTCACAGCGTTTATATCGTACTGGTGATTTAGTGCGTTATTTACCAGATGGTAATTTAGCGTTTATCGGACGGGTAGATGATCAAATCAAGATACGCGGTTTTCGCATTGAGCTTGGAGAAATAGCGCATCAGCTTAATCAGCAAGCGGGTATAGATTCAAGCTTAGTACTGGCGAAAGAGGGGCCGGCAGGTAAATACCTGGTGGCTTACTTAAAACCGATAAGTGCTATTGAGCAGGCTGAACATGCCGAGTTTATAGAGCAGACATTGTGTGATTTAGGCGCATCTTTACCTGATTATATGGTACCGAGCCTGGCCGTTGTCGTACAGGACTGGCCATTAACGGCTAATGGTAAAGTTGATAGAAAATCACTGCCTGAAGCCGATATTGCGCAATTACAAGGACAATATGTTGCCCCGGTAAATGACATTGAAGCGAAACTAATCACCATCTGGAGTGCATTACTTGACGTACCCCAAGACAAAATAAGTACCACTGAAAACTTCTTTAATTTAGGTGGACACTCTTTACTTTCAGTACGACTGGCTTCAGAAATACGCTCGAAATTCGCTGTAGAAGTTTCAGTAAAAACGTTATTTAGTGCGAGTACTATTATCAAACAGACAGAAGCAATACGGCTAAATAACGGAGACGTTTTAAGGCAAGCTGTTACGCCAGTTGCAAGAGTTGAACTTGAAGGGCAACAAGCTGTCGCATTACCGGTTTCTTTTGCACAACAAAGATTATGGTTTATTGATCGACTACAAGGAAATTCAGCAGAATATAATATGCCTGCCGCGTTTAATGTTGATGGCCAGTTAGATCTTGTTTTGGTTGAGCGTGCAATGCAGACTATCATTGCGCGTCACGAAGTATTACGTACAGTGTATTGTGATGATGAAAATGGGGCACAACAGATCATACGCCACTCGGTTGATTTTAAACTATCACAGCAAGATGTCAGTCATTTAGATACTGTCAGCCAGCAACAGGCGATTGCCGAAGGTATGCAGACAATTTTACAAGCGCCATTTGATTTAAAACAAGATTTAATGGTGAGAGCGGGTTATATTGCGACTTCAGATGCGAGTGGGATTTTATTGTTTAATATGCATCATATTGCTTCGGATGGGTGGTCGATGCAGGTTTTGGTTAAAGAGTTTGTGCAGTTATATCAAGCCTTCAGCCAGAAGCAACCTAACCCATTAGCTCCTTTAACGATTCAATATGGTGATTATGCTCATTGGCAAAGAGATTATCTCAAAGGTGAAGTATTAGAAAAGCAACTTAACTATTGGCAGCAGCAACTAGGTGAAGTGTCACCGGTTCATAATTTACCATTAGACTTCAAACGACCTGAGGTTAAGCAGCATCAGGGCGCCATAGTGAATGGTCAGTTAAGCGCTGAAGTTGCCGATAAACTGACACTATTGGCCAAGGAGCAAGGGCTAACCCCCTTTATGCTATTGCACGGTATGTTGGCATTACTGCTATCAAGACACAGCAATAGTCAGGATATCGTGATAGGAACACCGCTTGCTAATCGTATGCAAACAGAGCTTGAGCCGTTAATTGGCTTTTTTGTTAATACGTTAGTATTGCGGGTAAATACAGCTCAGCAGAGTTTAGGCGCGTATTTTGAACATGTGAAAGAGGTACATTTGGGCGCACAATCTAATCAGGATGTTCCCTTTGAACAATTGGTGGAAGTACTTAAATTACAACGTAGCACAGCTCATACGCCTTTGTTTCAAATTATGCTGACCACGCAAACAGATTATGGTTTAACACAAGATGTGAGTGACAGTGCCTGGGCATTAAACGGCGCTGAACTGAGTTCGCTGCATGCTGACTCTGTTGTCTCCAAATTTGATTTAGATATCAATATGTCAATTAATCAACAAGGCGTGTCGCTGAACTGGACATATGATATCGGATTATTTAGTCATGAACATGTCAGCACTTTAAATACCCATTTATGTCGTTTACTTGAAGGTTTAGCGACATTAGATAGCAAGGCTATTACTTGTACTTCGCTAGCCGCATTGCCTATGTTAGGCGTGCAAGAGCAGCAATTGCTGGTAGAGCTTAATCAATCACATGCTGAGCATAACAACACTGCGAGTATTCAACAATTATTTGAGTCTCAGGCAGACAGCGCACCGGATGCAATTGCACTGACTTTTCAGGGCCAGCAAATGAGCTATGGAGAATTAAATAAGGCAGCAAACCGAGTTGCGCATTATCTGATAAACGAACAACAGGTGACACCAGATAGCTTAGTGGGCTTATGCACTTCCCGCTCGATGGAGATGGTGATAGGCATTTTAGGTATTTTAAAAGCAGGTGGAGCATATGTGCCATTAGACCCAGATTACCCGTCAGAACGTTTATCTTATATGGTAGAGGATGCAAAGCTTGGCTTGATATTGAGTCATGGCGCAGGTAATGAGGTAGCGAAATCATTGATGACCAAGGGCATTGGGCTTGAAATTACAGAACTGTTAGCCAAGCAAACAGCCAGTGCGGAGCATAACCCTGAGATTGCAGAATTAACAGCAGATAATCTGGCATATGTGATTTATACATCTGGCTCCACCGGCCAGCCTAAAGGCGTGCAGACACCGCATAAAGCGGTGCAACGATTAATTACCCAACCGCATTTTATGCCATTAAATGCACAAACTGTCTTTTTGCATAGCGCTAATATTGCGTTTGATGCAGCAACCTTAGAATTATGGGGGCCATTATTAAATGGTGGCCGTTGTGTTTTATATCCAAATCACTTTATAGATTTAGCCGAACTGAATAAGGTGATTACAGCGCAGCAAGTTAACAGTATGTGGCTGACAGCCGGGCTATTCAGTGAATGGAGCCAGGATTGTGAAGCAGCAGAGAGTTTACGTTATGTATTGGCAGGCGGTGATGTCGTACATGGTGCGGATGTAATGCGAGTACAGCAGGCCTTGCCGGCAGTCACTGTGATAAATGGTTATGGGCCGACAGAAAATACGACGTTTAGTTGTTGTTATGCAATTCCAGAATTAACAAGTAGTGAGGATATTCCAATAGGTAAAGCCCTCAAAGGTGATGTGGCACTGGTATTAGATAGTGAGCTTAATTTAGTGCCGTACGGCAGTGTTGGTGAATTATGTGTCGGGGGAGATGGTTTAGCCAGAGGCTATTTAAATCAGCCACAGATGACGGCGGAACGCTTTATTGAGAATCCTTATTTTGACGCAAACAATCCGGCGAGTTCACAACGTTTATATCGTACTGGTGATTTAGTGCGTTATTTACCGGATGGTAATTTAGCGTTTATCGGGCGGGTAGATGACCAAATCAAGATACGCGGTTTTCGCATTGAGCTTGGAGAAATAGCGCATCAGCTTAATCAGCAAGCGGGTATAGATTCAAGCTTAGTACTGGCGAAAGAGGGGCCGGCAGGTAAATACCTGGTGGCTTACTTAAAACCGATAAATGAAGTCGCGCAGGCTGAACATGCCGAGTTTATAGAGCAGATATTGTGTGATTTAGGCGCATCTTTACCTGATTATATGGTGCCGAGTCTGGCTGTTGTCGTACAGGACTGGCCATTAACGGCCAATGGTAAAGTTGATAGAAAAGCACTGCCTGAAGCCGATATTACGCAATTACAAGGACAATATGTTGCAGCGCAAAATGAGTTTGAGATGCAACTATGTGAGATCTGGTCACAGTTATTAACTTGCCCTGCAGAAGCTATAAGTACTCAGGCGCATTTTTTTGATATAGGTGGAAACTCGCTCCTGATTGTGAGGCTGGCAACTTTGGTTAGGGAGCGGTTTGCAATTGAATTTGAAATTAAAGAGTTATATAGCGCCACTCGGATCTGTGATCAGGCATTACACATAGAATATTTGCAAGTCAAAAATAATACATGCAAACAGGAAGATGATTACGAAGAGTTAGAGTGGTAAACAGTCTATTTCTTTGTAACTTGGGCTTGTAAGAAAAGAATTATAAGAAGATAAATCATGAATACGATAAAAAAATTATTAGTAAATTTAGAAAAGCAGGGCGTTAGTTTTTATTTGGACAATGGAAAGTTAAAATCCAAAGCCAAAAAGGAAGCTATAACGCAAGAAATAGCTGAAACAATTAAATCAAATAAAGTTGATATAGTTGCATTTTTGGAAAATGAAACGAGTTTTGATGGCACTGTCAGAGGTAAGGTTGTCCCTGTTGAACCAGAAAAAAGAACACTACTTTCTTTTGCACAACAAAGATTATGGTTTATTGATCGACTACAAGGAAATTCAGTAGAATATAATATGCCTGCCGCGTTTAATGTTGATGGCCAGTTAGATCTTGTTTTGGTTGAGCGTGTAATGCAGACTATCATTACGCGTCACGAAGTATTACGTACAGTATATTGTGATGATGAAAATGGGGCACAACAGATCATACGCAACTCGGTTGATTTTAAACTATCACAGCAAGATGTCAGTCATTTAGATACTGTCAGCCAGCAACAGGCTATTGCCGAAGGTATGCAGACAATTTTACAAGCGCCATTTGATCTAAAACAAGATTTAATGGTGAGAGCGGGTTATATTGCGACTTCAGATGCGAGTGGGATTTTATTGTTTAATATGCATCATATTGCTTCGGATGGGTGGTCGATGCAGGTTTTGGTTAAAGAGTTTGTGCAGTTATATCAAGCCTTCAGCCAGAAGCAACCTAACCCATTAGCTCCTTTAACGATTCAATATGGTGATTATGCTCATTGGCAAAGAGATTATCTCAAAGGTGAAGTATTAGAAAAGCAACTTAACTATTGGCAGCAGCAACTAGGTGAAGTGTCACCGGTTCATAATTTACCATTAGACTTCAAACGACCTGAGGTTAAGCAGCATCAGGGCGCCATAGTGAATGGTCAGTTAAGCGCTGAAGTTGCCGATAAACTGACACTATTGGCCAAGGAGCAAGGGCTAACCCCCTTTATGCTATTGCACGGTATGTTGGCATTACTGCTATCAAGACACAGCAATAGTCAGGATATCGTGATAGGAACACCGCTTGCTAATCGTATGCAAACAGAGCTTGAGCCGTTAATTGGCTTTTTTGTTAATACGTTAGTATTGCGGGTAAATACAGCTCAGCAGAGTTTAGGCGCGTATTTTGAACATGTGAAAGAGGTACATTTGGGCGCACAATCTAATCAGGATGTTCCCTTTGAACAATTGGTGGAAGTACTTAAATTACAACGTAGCACAGCTCATACGCCTTTGTTTCAAATTATGCTGACCACGCAAACAGATTATGGTTTAACACAAGATGTGAGTGACAGTGCCTGGGCATTAAACGGCGCTGAACTGAGTTCGCTGCATGCTGACTCTGTTGTCTCCAAATTTGATTTAGATATCAATATGTCAATTAATCAACAAGGCGTGTCGCTGAACTGGACATATGATATCGGATTATTTAGTCATGAACATGTCAGCACTTTAAATACCCATTTATGTCGTTTACTTGAAGGTTTAGCGACATTAGATAGCAAGGCTATTACTTGTACTTCGCTAGCCGCATTGCCTATGTTAGGCGTGCAAGAGCAGCAATTGCTGGTAGAGCTTAATCAATCACATGCTGAGCATAACAACACTGCGAGTATTCAACAATTATTTGAGTCTCAGGCAGACAGCGCACCGGATGCAATTGCACTGACTTTTCAGGGCCAGCAAATGAGCTATGGAGAATTAAATAAGGCAGCAAACCGAGTTGCGCATTATCTGATAAACGAACAACAGGTGACACCAGATAGCTTAGTGGGCTTATGCACTTCCCGCTCGATGGAGATGGTGATAGGCATTTTAGGTATTTTAAAAGCAGGTGGAGCATATGTGCCATTAGACCCAGATTACCCGTCAGAACGTTTATCTTATATGGTAGAGGATGCAAAGCTTGGCTTGATATTGAGTCATGGCGCAGGTAATGAGGTAGCGAAATCATTGATGACCAAGGGCATTGGGCTTGAAATTACAGAACTGTTAGCCAAGCAAACAGCCAGTGCGGAGCATAACCCTGAGATTGCAGAATTAACAGCAGATAATCTGGCATATGTGATTTATACATCTGGCTCCACCGGCCAGCCTAAAGGCGTGCAGACACCGCATAAAGCGGTGCAACGATTAATTACCCAACCGCATTTTATGCCATTAAATGCACAAACTGTCTTTTTGCATAGCGCTAATATTGCGTTTGATGCAGCAACCTTAGAATTATGGGGGCCATTATTAAATGGTGGCCGTTGTGTTTTATATCCAAATCACTTTATAGATTTAGCCGAACTGAATAAGGTGATTACAGCGCAGCAAGTTAACAGTATGTGGCTGACAGCCGGGCTATTCAGTGAATGGAGCCAGGATTGTGAAGCAGCAGAGAGTTTACGTTATGTATTGGCAGGCGGTGATGTCGTACATGGTGCGGATGTAATGCGAGTACAGCAGGCCTTGCCGGCAGTCACTGTGATAAATGGTTATGGGCCGACAGAAAATACGACGTTTAGTTGTTGTTATGCAATTCCAGAATTAACAAGTAGTGAGGATATTCCAATAGGTAAAGCCCTCAAAGGTGATGTGGCACTGGTATTAGATAGTGAGCTTAATTTAGTGCCGTACGGCAGTGTTGGTGAATTATGTGTCGGGGGAGATGGTTTAGCCAGAGGCTATTTAAATCAGCCACAGATGACGGCGGAACGCTTTATTGAGAATCCTTATTTTGACGCAAACAATCCGGCGAGTTCACAACGTTTATATCGTACTGGTGATTTAGTGCGTTATTTACCGGATGGTAATTTAGCGTTTATCGGGCGGGTAGATGACCAAATCAAGATACGCGGTTTTCGCATTGAGCTTGGAGAAATAGCGCATCAGCTTAATCAGCAAGCGGGTATAGATTCAAGCTTAGTACTGGCGAAAGAGGGGCCGGCAGGTAAATACCTGGTGGCTTACTTAAAACCGATAAATGAAGTCGCGCAGGCTGAACATGCCGAGTTTATAGAGCAGACATTGTGTGATTTAGGCGCATCTTTACCTGATTATATGGTACCGAGCCTGGCTGTTGTCGTACAGGACTGGCCGTTAACGGCCAATGGTAAAATTGATAAAAAATCACTTCCAGCAGCCGATACCGCACAATTACAGCAAGAATATATTGCAGCGCAAAATGAGGCTGAGCAGGCGGTGGTGACAGCCTGTGCAGATTTATTATCTTTAGATGTTGATACTGTCAGTACAAAAACCAACTTTTTTACATTAGGCGGTCACTCATTATTATTAATGCAGTTGGCAAGTCAATTAAGGCGACAGGGTTTTGCAGTCGATGCACAAGCTTTATTTAGTGCTAAAACCCTGCAAGAAATGGCCGCGAGTCTGAGTGTTCAACAAGCGCAGCAAGTGCTGAGTGAAAGTCTTATACCGGCGGGATGTGACAGATTAACACCAGAGATGGTGCCCCTGGTATCTTTAACGAATTCGCAATTGGATGAAATAGCAGAGCAAGTGCCAGGCGGTGCCGGTAATATCAAAGATATTTATCCCCTTGCACCTTTGCAAGAGGGAGTCTTGTTTGTACATAGCATGAATGAACAAAACGACCCGTATGTGACCAGTTTTATGTATGAAATGAAGCATAAGGCAGGACTTGATACATTAATTGACAGCCTGAATTTTTTATTGGCGCGTCACGATGTACTGCGTACTGCAGTGTTATGGCGTGGCCGTCCTCAGGCATTACAGGTGGTGCAAAAAGATGTGAAGTTACCAGTAAGTTGGCTGGAAGAAAATGCAGAGCAAAGTGCTCAGCAAGTGATAGCTGAACTTGCACAGGGACCACAGTGGCTGGATATCGAACGGGCGCCACTGTTGCAACTGCAGGTATGTCAAGATACACAAACGGGTTATTATTATGCCCTATTGCAAAGTCATCATTTAATTGTTGACCATGTTGCGATGGAAGTTATTCAGGATGAACTAACGATTTATGCACAAGGAGAGGCTGATACATTACCAGAGCCTGCATCTTATCGTCAGTTTATCGCAGATACGTTGGCTCGTGTAGAGAGTTTGGATGTTGCGGAGTTTTTTGGTGAAAAGTTAGGACATATCACAGAGCCAACCTTGCCTTATGGCTTAAGTGATACATTGGGCGATGGCAGTGATATTAAAGAATACAAAGTGAGTCTGGATAGTGCCTTAAGCGAAACAATCCGTGCCTATGCAAAAACCCACCAGGTGAGTCCGGCAGCTATTTTTCATGCAGCCTGGGCTTTGGTTGTCAGTGCGTGTAGTGGTCAGCAAGATGTAGTATTTGGTACTGTACTTACAGGGCGTATGAATGGCCGTGGCGGTGTTGAACGTTTATTGGGAATGTTAATCAATACGCTGCCACTGTCTTTACGTTTAGGCACACAAACTGCGGATGCTTTTATTGCAGAAGTAGACAGTCAATTAAAAGCCTTACTGCCATATGAGCAAATATCATTAGCGCAGGCACAAAAGCATAGTGGCTTAACATCAGACGTACCTTTATTTAGTGCTATGTTGAATTATCGTCACTCACCTAAATCGACAGAAGAAACAGAAGAAAATGTTGCAGATGAAGATATCACAGTACTGACGTCACAGGAGCGTACTAACTATCCGTTTAATTTATCGGTTAATGATTTTGGTGTGGCACACGCGTTTGGTTTGGATTTACAAATAAGTGATTTAGTTGATGTAGAGCGGGTTGCAGGTTACGTGCAAAGTGCTTTACAGCAATTAGTCCAAGCCAGACAAGCTGATACAATAAACAATGTAAGTGTTTTACCACAGTCAGAACAACAACACTTACTGGTTGAGTTAAATCAGACTGGGATGGAGTATGACAACAGGGCTTGTATTCAACAATTATTTGAGTCTCAGGCAGACAGCGCACCCGATGCAATTGCACTGACTTTTCAGGGTCGGCAAATGAGCTATGGAGAATTAAATAAGGCAGCAAACCGGGTTGCGCATTATCTGATAAACGAACAGCAGGTGACACCAGATAGCTTAGTGGGCTTATGCACTTCCCGCTCGATGGAGATGGTGATAGGCATTTTAGGTATTTTAAAAGCCGGTGGTGCCTATGTGCCATTAGACCCAGATTACCCGTCAGAACGTTTATCTTACATGGTAGAGGATGCCGGGCTTGGGCTGATATTGAGTCATGGCGCAGGTAATGAGGTAGCGCAATCATTGATGGCCAAGGGGATTGGGCTTGAAATTACAGAATTGTTAGCCAAGCAAACAGCCGGTGCGGAGCATAACCCTGAGATTGCAGAATTAACAGCAGATAATCTGGCATATGTGATTTATACATCAGGTTCAACTGGCCAGCCAAAAGGCGTAATGTTGGATCATAGAGGGGCAGTCAATTTATCTCATAACCAGCAAGCGAAATTTGGTACTAATGCAAAGAGTACTGTGCTGCACTTTGCTTCTATCAGCTTTGATGCTGCCACCTGGGAATGGCTAATGGCATTGATCCCAGGAGCAACTCTAGTTATTGCTGATCATGAAACCCGTATGGATGGTGGTAAATTGCTTGATTTATTAGCTGCTCAGGGGGTGACGCATGCTACATTACCACCGGCGTTATTAAATACGCTTGAATACAGAGATGATTTGGCATTGAAGTGTTTGATTGTTGCTGGGGAAGCTTGTAAAGCTGATGTAGTTAATCGTTGGAGCAAGCGTTATCAATTCTTTAATGCTTATGGTCCTTCAGAAACCTCAGTGTGTGCTTCGGTTGGACAGCTTAATAATGGTGATCAGATCCATATAGGAAAAGCCCTGAATAACGTTCAATTGTTGGTATTGGATCAGAAACAAAACCTATTACCTTATGGCAGTGCGGGTGAATTGTGTGTCGCAGGAGATGGTTTAGCCAGAGGTTATTTAAATCAGCCACAGATGACGGCGGAACGCTTTATTGAGAATCCTTATTTTGACGCAAACAATCCGGCCAGTTCACAACGTTTATATCGTACTGGTGATTTAGTGCGTTATTTACCGGATGGTAATTTAGCGTTTATTGGACGGGTAGATGATCAAATCAAGATACGCGGTTTTCGCATTGAGCTTGGAGAAATAGCGCATCAACTCAATCAGCAAGCGGGTATAGATTCAAGCTTAGTACTGGCGAAAGAGGGTCAGACAGGTAAATATCTGGTGGCTTATCTGAAACCGGTAAGTGTTATTGAGCAGGCTGGACATGCTGAGTTTATAGAGCAGACATTGTGTGATTTAGGCGCATCTTTACCTGATTATATGGTACCGAGCCTGGCCGTTGTCGTACAGGACTGGCCGTTAACGGCCAATGGTAAAATTGACAAGAAGTCACTGCCACAGCTTGATACTATTTTATTGCAGGGGGATTATGTTGCCGCAACAACTGAAACCGAATCCGTGTTGTGTGGCATTTGGCAGGACTTGCTAAAGCTACCTCAGGTAGGGATCAAAGATAACTTTTTCAGTTTAGGAGGTGATTCAATACTGGCGATACAAATGGTGGGCCGAGCTAAGTTGCATGGTCTGCACTTCAACGTGAAGCAAGTATTTGCAACACCGAGTATTCAAAATTTGGCTAAGAATTTATCTCTGTGTACTGAAATAGAAGCTCAGCAAGATGAAGTATCCGGTGAAATGCCATTATTGCCTATTCAAAAGGCATTTTTTGAACAAGCTCGTCATTACCCCCATCATTACAATCAATCAATTTTACTTACAGCGCCCAATGATTTATTCGCGGGTTTTGTAGATATTGTTAGTGCTATCATTTCACGTCATGACGCATTACGCTTAAGATTTTCTGAGCAGGCATCATTTGCTCCTTTAACCTCTGAATTAATTCAACAAACTATTGAAGTACATGATTTTAGCGAATTAGATATGGAGGCTTATACACAAACAGTAGAGCGAATGTGTGGTGAAGCTCAGGTCCAATTTGATCTGAGTGACGGACCTGTTTGTCGGTTCATTTATTTTAAAGCTGCAAATAATCAGCAGGCGCGTATCTTCATGGTGGCACACCATCTAATAGTGGATGGTGTTTCCTGGCGTATCTTAGTACAAGATCTTGAACAAGCCATTAATGCCTATAAAAAAGGACAGGCAATTATCTTATCTGGTAAAACAAGTTCTTATCAGGCCTGGGGGGCCGCTTTGCATACGCTTGCAGGTTCAGAACAATTAGACGCACAAAAACAGTATTGGTATGAGAAGTTAGAAAAATTAACTAACACAGATGTATTGGTACAACCACAGGAGTGGGACAATATTCAGTTTACATTGGATAAAACGCAGACTATCCAATTATTGGGACAGTGTCAGACTAAATATAAAACCAATGTCAATGAACTATTACTCAGTGCTTTATTGATTGCATATCAACAGACTATGGATCAAGCCATATTGCGCATAGATATGGAAACACACGGTAGAGTAGAAGAATTATTTGAGCATTTAGATGTGACTGATACAGTTGGCTGGTTTACTAACCTCTATCCACTGATATTAGAAAGTCAGGAAACTGATGTTGAGAAAACTGTTAAGCATGTAAAACAAGCTTTATATCAAGTGCCTATGTCGGGGCTTGGTTTTGGAGTAATAAAGTATCTACAACAAGACTCCCGTTTACGTCAATTAGATGAACGTTCTGCGCAGCAAGCGATAGTGTTTAATTATTTAGGTAAGTTGGATGCAAACTCAGGTCAACAGGGGTTATTGTCATTGGCTGATGAGTCTCGGGGTGCTGAATCGGCAAAAGAAGAGTTGGCTCAGCATAACCTGATGATAAATGGTCAAACGCAAAATGATTGTTTGAGTTTTGATCTGACTTTTGCAGCAAATATATTTGATAAAGCACAGATAGCTGCACTATCAAAGGCGTTTAAAGCTGAACTCGAACGCATTGTTGATCTGGCACTTACCGTGCCAAATTTAGACACCCTGACTCCTTCTGATTTTCCAGCCGCAAACCTTGATCAGCACCAGTTAGATCAACTACAGCAGCAACAAACTGATATTGAACGTGTTTATATTGCCACACCTATGCAGCAAGGTATGATCTACCATGACATGTTAGGATCAGGCGAAAGCGTATATACGACATTAACTCACTTCGACTTGTCTGGGGATATAGATGAAGGAGCAATGAAAAAAGCTTGGCAACAGGTTGTGAATCGACATGCTATTTTGCGTACTAGTTTTGTGGCAATAGAAGATGTTGATATTCACCAGGTGGTACATCATAAGGCTGAATTGAAATTCACAGTTATCGATTGGCAAGATAAACCTGAACACACTGTAAATCTTGATCTTAAGGCATTACACCTTGAGGTTAAATCTCAGGGCTTTGACTTCGAACAAGCGCCACTGATGCAGTTATTGTTAGTGAAACTACCAGAACAGCAAGCCCAATTGATATGGGCACATCATCATGTATTGACAGACGGCTGGTGTCAGGCAACATTGTTCGCAGAAGTTATAGCCAGTTATCAGGCATTAGCAAACAATGACGTGGCACAACTTGGTGAAGTGGCTGAATATGAAAACTATATACAGTGGCTTTATAATCAAGATCAAGAAATGGCCAAAAACTTTTGGCATCAGGAATTACGTGATATTAACTCTGTAACTAAATTACAGTTAAAGTCACAGACCAAGCAAAGTGCTGAATACAATGAAATTAAATGGTTGGCTGATGATGAATTGACTGATCAGCTGCAAGCTTATGCTCAGCGTAATCAGGTCACCAGTAATACCGTACTGCAATTAGCATGGGCATATACCTTGTATCGATATAGTGGTCAGTCGGATGTGTGTTTTGGTACAACTCTGTCAGGTAGACCTGCTGAAATAGCAGACGTAGAGAAAATGATCGGTTTATTCATTAATACTGTACCGGTCAGAGTGGATTTAGACTTATCACAATCAATACATAAACAACTTAGCCAAATGCACTTATCTCATGGACAACGGGAGCAATTCAGTTATTTACCATTACCGGAAATATTGCGCCAGGGAAATATGAGTCAGGGATCTGAGCTATTTGATACACTGTTTGTATTTGAAAATTTTCCGGCAGAGTTAAGTGATACGGCAAAGGCTAAACAAACTCAACAGACAGGTTTGAATGTAAAGGGGGCTGCATCTATTGAGTATACTAACTATCCGATAGCGATGATCACTGGGTTACAACAGCAGTTGTCACTTAAGTTAAGCTACCACGGGCATAAGTATGCTAAACGAGATATGGAACAACTATTAGCCCATTATAAAATGGCGCTATATAATCTGTTGCAATTGGATCATCATGCTGCTGTTGGTGAAGTTGAATTGCTATCGACAGCAGAACAATACAAAGCGCTACCTGCTCCGCAGAAGTTGAAAAATGAAAACTTATTACCGTTACATCAACAGTTTGAACAATTTTCAGTTAAAAATCCGGATAAAATAGCCCTGGTTATGGAGCAAACTAGCCTAACTTATGGTCAGTTAAATCAATATGCTGACACTTTGGCAAGCCGTTTAATCACAAAATATAATGTCACTTCGGGCTGTTTTGTGGGTTTATGTGTAGAGCGCTCTGTTGAAACTGTAATAGGTATTCTTGCGATTTTAAAGGCTGGGGCTGCATATGTACCTCTGGATCCTAAAAGTCCGGCTTCACGTCTGCAATATATTGTCAGTGACGCAAAAATTTCGGTGGCATTAACACAAGCTTGCAGTAAAGATGCGTTAGCCAATACTGAGTGTCACATTATTGATATAAATTCTAATATATCAGGCACTCCTGTTTGTGGGTCAACGCAGGCAGTTATTGATGCAAGTATCGACCGTGATGCTTACATTATTTATACTTCAGGCTCAACGGGTAACCCTAAAGGTGTGGTACAAACTCACGATAATATGGCTCGTCTCTTTAGTGCCTGTGAACGAGATTTTGAGTTTGATGAAAACGATACCTGGTGTTTATTCCACTCTTATGCTTTCGATTTTAGTGTATGGGAAATTTGGGGAGCATTAGCACATGGTGGTAAATTACTGATCCCTAGTTATGAACAAACACGGGATACAGCGTTATTTGTAGAATTATGTCAGTCACAAGGTTTAACCATACTTAATCAAACGCCAAGTGCTTTTAGTGTGTTCTGTGATCATGTAATTCAGTCTAACGTTGCGTTACCTCAGTTGCGTTATATCGTGTTTGGTGGCGAAGCATTGCAAAAACAACATGTACAAACATGGTTTGAAAGTGATCAAAATACGGCTGCTCAGCTTGTTAATATGTATGGTATTACCGAAACAACGGTACATGTCACAGTTGCCAATATTGTGGCCGATGATTTAGATGATTTACACATAGGAAAACCACTTGCTGATCAAGCGATCTACCTGTTGGATCCTGATATGAACCCGGTACCATTTGGCGTGAGCGGTGAAATGTATGTGACTGGAGCTGGTTTGGCTCGAGAATATCTATATCAACCAGAGCTTACGGCAGAGCGTTTTTTAGCTAACCCCTATAGTAATGGATCTGGGTTAGAGAAAATGTATAAAACAGGTGATCTGGCGCGTTACCGTGCCGATGGTCAACTTGAATTTTTAGGCCGAATAGATGATCAGGTGCAGATCCGTGGATTTAGAATTGAATTAGATGAAGTGTCACACCAATTGACGACACTAAAGGGAGTTGATTCTAGCGTTGTAATAGCAAGAGATAGCCATGATACTCAGGTACTTACAGCTTATGTTAAGTTGTCGCATGAAATAGTTGATAAACAAGAACCTGAATTGATAGCTCAGTTAAAGCAACAAGCTTTAACTGTATTGCCTGAATATATGATACCCAGTCAATTTATTTTGATTGCCGATTGGCCTATGACAGTGAATGGGAAGATAGATAAAAAAGCGTTACCTGAGGCCGGACAGCTAAATGAAAGTTTACAGTTAATCGGACCTGGTACAGAAGTTGAACACAGGTTATGCGCTATTTGGGCAAATATATTAGAGTGTGATAAATCACAACTTGGAATTAATCAGTCATTCTTTGAACTAGGCGGACATTCATTGGTGTTGATTAAGCTGGTTCAACAGTTGCAAAAAACTTTTGAGGTGGAGATCTCAATTAAAGAGCTGATTGAAGCAAATCAAATAATTCAACAGGCGTTGCTTATTGAAGGTAAAACGCTTAAAAAACAGTTTGATGAAGCTGAAGATGCCGAGTTGGAAGAAGTTGAATTCTAATACAAGATCATGATAGAAAAACAACAAAATAATCATTTGTAAAAAAAATGATTGTTTTGTTGTTTTTTAGTTTAAATAAGTTTAATCTAGATTTGTTCGTCCATAAGTTCAATCAAAATATAGCGTTTTTAGACATCTATTGACTGTTATGATCAACAGGATCATGCTCCAGTTGTTAAGAGATATTTAAATCAGTGTATTGAATGATAATAAATTAATTTTTAAGATCTCACGCGTGAGACACTATATACCTGATGCGATAATACTTAGTTGATATGAAGCAGTAGGTTTGATTAATAACTATCATTTTATATTTTATCTGGCGAAGTTAATGTAATTTCATTAATCAGTCTAATAGTTGAACCATGAACGAACTAATAGCTAATATAATAATTGGCGATAACAGGATAAGCTCGTATATAAAAAGTACTGAATAGAGGCTAAGATTTGATGATTGAGATCAACAAACTGCTAGCTGAACTTGTGCAACAAGGCGTATCGGTCTACCTTGAGAATGACAAGTTGAAGGCAAAAGCATATAAAGGAAAAATGACAGTTGAGCATAGAGCGCTGATCGCTGAGCATAAAGTCGAAATAATCGCATTCCTGCAAAAAAAAGTGTCGTTAGATAAAAACGTTTCGTCAATTTCGACTGTTCATGAAGATAAGTCAAAGAGTTTATCTTTTGCACAAAAACGACTGTGGTTTGTTGACCAAATGCAAAATGGTAGTAGCGAATATAATATGCCAATGGCATTTTCGGTTTATCATGAATTTGATGAGGCTCGGGCGAAGCTTGCACTTAATACCATTATTCAACGCCATGAAATATTGCGAACCATATACAAACAGACTCCTGAAGGACCCGTTCAACACGTATTATCTGATATAAACTATTCAATTGAATCTCTAGACTTTAGTCATTTATCGACAACTGAACAACAAAATGCATTATCAAAACAAGCATACGAGCATGCAGCAAAAGTTTTTGCGTTAGATAAAGATATCTTATTGAGCGCGTGTTATATCCATTTGGATCCAGCGCCTGTTGATGAGCAAAGTTACGGGATATTGTTGTTTAATATGCATCATATCGCTTCAGATGCCTGGTCGCTCGAGATATTGCAGCGTGAGTTTATTTCTTTATATAGTGATCCGTTATTAACACTCGCACCTCTAAAAATACAATATTCAGACTATGGTCATTGGCAGCAGGATTGGGCAAATTCATCGGGCTATCAAGCTCAGATGGACTATTGGCGGCAACAATTAGCTGGCTTACCTGAAAAACATGAATTACCACTAGATTATACCAGGCCAAAAACTAAAAAGTTCATCGGTGCAAAGTCTAATCAGAAGCTTTCTACAAAAGTAATGCAATCATTGTTAATTTTAGCGAAACGCTACCAATTATCTCCCTTTATGTGTTTGCATGCTGCATTTTCTCTTTTGTTATCTAAATTTAGTGGTAGTGAAGATATTGTAATAGGGACTACAGTTGCTAACCGAACACGATCGGAAATAGCCCCTTTAATAGGTTGTTTTTTAAATCGCCTAGTATTAAGAACCGATACTTCAGCACAAACAATAGATACATACCTAAACTATATCAATAAATTACATTTAGATGCTCAGTCAAATCAAGATATTCCTTTTGAACATTTAGTGGATCTATCAGGTATAGGCCGCAGTAATAGTTATACTCCTTTATTTCAAATCCAATTAACGTGTAATGATAATTCTAATGTGAAGGCTACGTCTGTGGAGGGGACAATGCAAAAATCACTGTTTGAACCCTATGTACCTGCCAAATTGGATATTATACTTCGTGGTGACCTTGATTTACATGCTGAATTTCTACCAGATGGTTTAGTCATTGGCTGGTCATACGATGATGCTTTGTTTAGTGAGATAAGCATAGATAATATGATGTCGCATTTTGCCAGAATTTTAACAAACCTGGCTAAATTAGCTGAACAACCAGAAAAAAGTCAGCAACAAGTGAATGAACTACATCAGCTTGATACTTCTGAAATAACATTGTTAACATCAGATCATAATCAAAATGATAAACAGTTTACTGATAACAAAGGGCTAATAGAACACTTTGAACAGCAGGTAGTAAAAAATCCACACGCCATAGCCGTGACGGATAATGATCAGGCACTTAGTTATGCCATGCTTAATACACAAGCCAATAAACTTGCGGATTGTTTATTAGAGCAAGGCCTGGAACCCGGTGAACTGGTGGGCGTTTGTATGCAGCGTGGTGCCGCATTAATGGTCGCTTTACTTGGCGTATTAAAAACCGGCGCGGCTTATATTCCATTTGAACCTGGTAATAGTAAAGGTCGCAATCAGCAGATCATAGAAGACGCAGGGCTGGAATGGGTTGTTGTTAGCGAAGAATTGACACCTCAGATCCCCGATGCCGGTGTGGACATGTTGGTGCTGGAAACAAATGTGACAGAGTCAAATTGGCTTGCAGGCTACAGTTCGGATAATCTTAATGTAATACCTGATGATACTGCGCCCGCTTATGTGATTTATACCTCAGGTTCAACTGGTAAACCTAAAGGCGTAGAGATCAGCCATACAAGTTTGATGGACTATTTAAATTATGGTTTGGCAGAATATTATGCAGCACATCTTGATGGCGCTTTACTGATCACTTCTCACGGTTTTGATATTGGGGTTCCCAGCTTGTATTTACCGCTTTTACAGGGTGATTGCGTTAACTTATTGGATAACGAAGAGCTGCTGCCCAATCTTGCAAAACAGATGGAAAGTGCGCGCGAAAATTACCTCATTCGTATGACACCGAATCATGTTGAAGGCATGCTGACATTGTTAACGACAGATGAAAATAATGGCAGACATGTTTTTGTGATAGGCGGCGAGCGTTTTGATCGGGAACTGGCTATTGCATTGCAACAGCAATTTCCTAATAGCCAAATTTTTAATCATTATGGTCCTTCGGAAGCCACCGTAGGGTGTGTGATTTATGACGTTACGGCAAATCGTTCTCAGCTTCCGGCAGAGCTTCCGATAGGTAAGCCGATGCATAATACGCATGCCTATGTGCTGGATGAGGCATTGAATGTATTGCCTCTGGGCGCTAAAGGAGAGTTGTTGATAGGGGGGCCTTGTTTGGCCACTGGATATATCAATAATCCCATTTTAACGGCAAGCCAATTTATTGATAATCCATATTTTGATGCAACAGACAAAAGGAGCCCGAAACGGCTATATCGTACAGGAGATCAGGTACGATATCAGGCAGATGGCAATTTGATGTTTCTTGGCAGGGTTGACGATCAGATAAAAATCAGAGGATTCAGGATAGAGCTGGGTGATATAGCCAGTCAGTTAAATCAGTTACCAGAGGTAGAGTCGGCTCAGGTTGTGGCAAAAGACTTTGGTACAGGCACTCAGCTAGTTGCCTATATTAAAGGGACAACAGCGGATTCAGACGATGCAGAGTTTGTTAATTTATGTCGTCAGCAATTAGTACAGAATCTGCCAAAATATATGGTGCCGGATAGTTTTGTTGTGATAACCAGTTGGCCATTGACACCGAATGGCAAGTTAGACAAAAAGTCACTGCCAGCGCCGACAGGTACGGCTCAGGGAGACATTTATATCGCACCAGCGAATAGCACAGAGCAGGCATTAGTGGAGATTTGGAGTAAACTGTTAAAGCAACCTCAGGAAAACATCAGTACCGATGTGAGTTTCTTTAGTCTGGGCGGACACTCCTTGTTATCGGTTCGTCTGGTAGCTGAATTAAGATCAGTTTTTGGTGTCGAACTGAGTATCAGAGAATTATTTGATAATAATTGTATTTCAGCTCAGGCGAGTCTGTTAATAAACAAGCAAGGAAACGGAACTCAAATATATACAGCGATACCCGCAGTCGCTCGTCCTGAAAATGGCCATATCCCTGCATCTTACGCCCAGCAAAGAATTTGGTTTATAGATCGTCTGCAAGGAGGCTCTGCTGAGTATAATATGCCTGTGGCGTTTAATGTTGATGGAAAGTTAGATCTGAAAGTGATGGAGCGAGCATTAAACACGATTATTAGTCGCCATGAAGTATTGCGAACAGTTTATTGCGATGCAGATCATGGCACTGAGCAAGTAATACGTAAGTCAGCTGAGTTTAAGCTTGAGCAACTAAATGTCAGTGATTTAGATACTGTCGGTCAGCAGCAAGCCATTGCAACGCACATGGGCAAAATTTTTGAAACACCTTTTGATTTAAAGTGCGATCTTATGGTGAGGGCCGCGTATATTAGTACGGCAAGTGACGCGGGGATTTTACTGTTTAACATGCATCACATAGCGTCAGATGGCTGGTCAATGCAACTCTTGATTAAAGAGTTCGTACAATTATATCAGGCCTATGATCAGGGAATGTCAAATCCGCTGGCGCCTTTAGAGATCCAATATAGTGATTATGCTTATTGGCAACGGGACCATCTCAAGGGCGGAGTCTTAGAGCAACAACTGGGTTATTGGCAGCAGCAACTTAGTGATATGCCAGCCATTCATAGCTTGCCTCTGGATTTCAATCGTTCTGAGGTAAAACAATACCAGGGTGAGAATGTTAATGGTCATTTAAGTGCAGAGGTTGCTGAAAAGCTAATTTTACTTGCTAAAAATCAAGGGTTAACTCCCTTTATGTTACTTCATAGTGCTCTTGCATTATTGCTATCCAGGCATAGCAATAGTCAGGACATTGTGATCGGTACTCCTGTTGCAAATCGATTACAAGCAGAGCTAGAGCCAATAATAGGCTTCTTTGTGAATACTTTGGTGCTCAGAGTAAATACCAGACAGAAAAGTTTGAATGAATATTTTAACCATGTAAAAAATGTGCATCTGGATGCACAATCTAACCAAGATGTTCCATTCGAGCAATTAGTAGAGCATTTAAATGTGCCGCGTAGTACCGCCCATACGCCGCTGTTTCAAATTATGTTAACGACACAGACAGATTACGGCATAAATGATCCTGGATTAATGGAGGATTTGAAACTAGGAGAAGCTACACTTACTGGATTGGGTTCAGACAATTTAGTTGCCAAGTTTGATCTAGATATTAACATTGCATTAAATGACGAAGGAGTAAATATTTCTTGGATATTCGATTCAAGCTTGTTTACGCAAGAACATATTTCCAGACTTAATGAACACCTTTGCAGGCTATTAGAGGGAATGTCCCAACTGCCACAAGAACAGCAAACCACCGAATTAAGCGCGCTGCCAATTCTGGCAAAGTCGGAGCAACATAAGTTATTGTTTGAATTAAATCAAACTCAGGCAAATTATGATACTCAGTTATGTATGCATCAATGGATTGAGCAGCAGGTAGCTCAAACTCCGGATGCCATAGCATTAAGTTTTGAAGGCAGGCATTTGAGCTATCATGCATTAAATCAAAAGGCTAATCAGTTAGCTCATTATTTACTTGAACAACATCATATTGGCCCTGATAAACTCGTCGGCCTATGTCTGGAACGTTCATTTGAAATGGTGATCGGGTTATTTGCGATATTAAAAGCCGGTGGTGCTTATGTACCATTAGATCCTGATCTTCCACAAGAGCGACTGACTTATATGTCAGAAAATGCTCATATTAACTTAGTTTTAAGCCACTCAGCATGTGTTAATAAACTAAATCAATTAAGCGTTGATAAATCTTGTGACACTGTACTGTTAGATGAATTTTTATGGCAGACAGACATATTTAGTCAATATTCAGATCTCAATATACCGGTACATGAGATTGGACTGAAATCTGGTGATCTGGCATATATGCTGTATACCTCAGGTTCAACAGGAAAACCCAAAGGCGTTATGGTGAGTCATAAAGCCCTGGTAAATCGTATTGACTGGATGGATAAGCAATACTTAGCGGAACCAGAAGATAGTATTTTACAAAAGACGCCATTTAGTTTTGATGTTTCTGTTTGGGAGTTTATGTGGCCTTTATGCAAGGGGGCGAAAATGGTGATAGCGAAACCACAAGGCCATAAAGATCCTGCCTATTTGTGCAAGCTTATCCAAGATAACCAGATTAACAAATTGCACTTTGTGCCTTCTATGTTAGGTGTCATGCTGGAATATGGGGGGTTATCCCGGTGTACTAGTCTCAAGCAGGTTTTTTGTAGTGGTGAAGCATTACAAGTTGATCATGTTGAGGCATTTATTGCGAACTTGCCGCAAAGTGAACTGCATAATCTGTATGGTCCGACTGAAGCTGCGATAGATGTAAGTCATTGGAATTGCTTGCAAGACTTGGGTAGCTCAGTACCTATTGGCAAGCCTATACAAAATATTCAACTGCTGATACTCGATGAACAACAACAATTAGTACCATTTGGTTGCACCGGAGAGCTATATATTGGTGGAGATGGATTAGCCAGAGGCTATTATGGTCGTGAAGATCTTACTAAAGAGCGCTTCATTGCAAATCCGTATTTTGATAAAGGACAAGTAAATTCGAGTGAGCGTTTGTATCGTACCGGAGATTTGGTGCGTTATCTTAAAAATGGTGACATTGAATATCTTGGGCGAACTGATCATCAGGTAAAAATAAATGGACTTAGAATTGAGCTGGGTGAAATTGAAGAGCAAATCAAATCAAGTGGATTAGTAAGTAGTGCACTGGTCATGGCTACCAATGAAGTGCCCGTAAGACTGGTGGCATATGTGCAAAAAGTTTCAACTCATGTTGTTGATCAACTTAAAAGCCAGTTGGAAAAGGTGTTGCCAAAATATATGCAGCCCAGTCAATTTATCATGGTAGATGATTGGCCTATTACAGCCAACGGAAAGCTAGATCGTAAACGTTTACCTAAAGCAAGTGTATTAGATGAAAGTGGAAAGCCGCTTGAGACTGCAAATGAGCACATGCTAGCAGCGCTTTGGCATCAGGTAACGGGAGTTTCACATCAGAAAGTCAACCAGCAAAGTGACTTCTTTGCTGTGGGGGGCAGCTCACTTAAATTGATTAAATTGGCTTTATTAATAGAGCAGAGTTTTGGTACTGAAGTAAACATCCAGGCTTTATTACGGACATCCCGTCTGTCGCAACAAATTGCCCTGATAGAACATAAAGAGGGTGAAGATCAAAAACCCGCAGCAATTGAGTTACAAAGCGGTACTGAACTGACCTTGATATGCTTTCCGGGAGCAGCTGATGTTGCCAGACGATATCAGGAGTTAGCACAATTTTTGCCGGATAATATAAACATTGTGGTGTATGAACATTTATCACTTGCTGCAACACCTGACTCTTTAAGTGAATACGCAGCACTGTTTAAGGGAGAGATCCAGCGGAAATTTGCGCAACAACTGGCAAACCAAAATGTTGTCTTATTAGGGCACTCATTTGGTGGAGCGCTGGCATTATCTGTCGCTAAAAAAATGGATAATGAAGCCAGTTTACCAGTTGTTTTACTTGATAGTTATTTGCAATCAAACAATTTGTGCACTGAGCAGATTGAAGACGCTTTTAGCGCTATATCTCGTCATATCGGAGCAGGTGTTGCACCTTCAAGGCAATTGAAGCAAATGAAACAATTATTATATAAGCATGTGTCTTTATTGGAAGCATACAAACCTGAGGTTAACAGGCCATGTTTGTTGCTGGCTGCGGCTGATAACCTTAACTGGACACAAGATTATGATAATTACCTTACTGAGGAGCTGAACATAAAAGTTACAAAGTGCAAAGGTGATCATTATTCAATTTTATCCGAGCCTAATGTACAAAAGCTTGCAAAGCATATCACCGAATTTATTAACGAACATATTCGCAATAAACAATTTAAGCAAGAGAGAATTAATCATGACAGTGTTAGAGAAGTATGATTTAGATGACCTGCAAACCGTTGCAGGCAAGCCTTTATTGTTGCAAGTTGATCTGCAAGGCCAACGAGCAATTAACTGGGCACAGGAGAATGCAGGACAAATAGACCAATTGCTCCTTAAAAACGGTGCGCTGATGATCCGTGGTCTAAATATTATGAGTAGTAAACAATTTGGTCAGGTGTTAACAAATTTGTTTGGTAGTGAATTATTAGATTACGCTTACCGTTCGACGCCAAGAACAGAGTTGAAGGGGAAAGTATATACAGCGACCGAATATCATCCGGCTGAGATAATACCGCAACATAATGAACATGCTTATGCCAACAAATGGGCTATGCGTTTAGGCTTATGTTGTTTAATTGCACCTCAGCAGGGGGGGGAAACACCATTAGCAGATAGTCGAGAGGTCTATAAGCTTATTCCTGCAGAAATTCGTGAAAAGTTTGCAGCAAAAAAGGTGAAGTACGTACGTAATTATGGCGATATAGACTTGCCATGGACAGAGGTCTTTCAAACAGACAATAAATTGGAAGTAGAAAAATATTGTCTGGAAAATCAATTAGATTTTGAATGGTTAGGGGAGCATCAGCTGAGGACTAGTCAGATAAACCCGGCGATTGCAATACATCCGAAAACGGGTGAATTGGTATGGTTTAATCAGGCACATTTGTTTCATGTTTCTTCATTAGGAGAGGAAACACGTAAGCAACTTGTGAGTGCGTGTGGTGAAGATGGTTTACCAAGAAATGCCTTTTATGGGGATGGAGAACCACTCGAAGAAGATGTACTGAAAATTATCAGTAAAGCGTATGACCAATGTACTTTGTACACACCTTGGCAAAAAGGAGATTTGACCTTAGTGGACAATATGTTATTCACCCATGGCAGAAGACCTTTTGAAGGAGCACGAAAAGTACTTGTCGGTATGGCAAATGAGCATGGGTGGTGATAATGCAACTGTTGAAATAGACCTTAACGCATAAAGCTCTGTGCCTTGCAGGCAGAGAATTATTAAATATAAAACCATTAAAAATAAAATTATTAAATTGGGCGAACCCTAACAGTAAAGAGTTAAGCAAACCCAAATAATTACGGAGAGTTAAAATGGATATCACCATTGAAACAGAAAAAAAACTCAACTGGCGTTATATCAAACTCGTTTGTTTAGTGCTGGCGGTCATCGCTATTGGTATCTGGTTAAAAAGTTATTTTGGCCAGGCAACTGCTTTGGTTGACGGTGACAATATACGTATGGCACAGGTACAAAGAGGTCAGTTCCAGGTAAACGTTCGTGGTATTGGTGTATTGAAACCTAAAGAAATTGTTTGGGTTTCAGCGCAGGTTTCTGGCCGGGTAGAAAAAGTATTTGTGAAAGCAGGTGCTATTGTGGAAAGAAATCAACCAATCGTAAAATTAATCAATCCTAAATTAGCCTTAGCTCTTGGAAATGCAGAAACTAATCTGGCTAAAGTGAAGGCTGAAAATCAGGCTAAGCAGGTATCACTAAATTCAGAATTATTGGATGCGATTGTCTCTGTAAAGCGAGCTCATATGACTTATCAGGGCAATGTACTAGAAGTCACAGCACAACGTAAATTAAAAGAAATGGGTAATAGTAGTGTGTCTGAAATAAACTTTCAACGCACTGAATTTACAGCGAAAAGTAGTAAGTTGGATTGGGAGTTACAGCAACAAAGACTGGCAAATTTAAAGCAAAATATCACAGCACAAAAAGAAGCACATGCGGCGATAGAAAAGAGTTTAATTCAGGAACTTTCCAGAGCTCAGGATCAGTTAGATAATTTGGTGGTACGTGCTGGTATTGAAGGTGTACTGCAAAGTATGGATTTAGAACTTGGTCAGGAAGTCAGTGAAGGGGGCAGTGTTGGTAAAATCGCAGATCCGAGAAACTTACTGGCGCAAATTGATGTGCAAGAATTACAAATCAAAGATGTTTCACTTGGTCAGATGGTAAAAATAGATACTCGTAAATCAATCATAGAAGGTGAAGTTAGTCGTATTAGTCCTCAGGTCGAAAAAGGCTTAGTGTCGGTCGAAGTGACACTTCATGGGCAACTTCCAAGTGAAGCTCGTTCCGAACTTTCGGTTGAAGGGGTAATTAACATATCAGATAAATCTAACGCCTTATTTGTTTCGAAACCAGCCTTTGCCGAAGATTATCAAATAGCAAAATTATATCGTATTAGTCCGGCAGGAAACATCGCAGAAGCAGTTCAGGTTAAGTTTGGACAGAGTTCGGTAAATTATATAGAAATCGCAGAAGGTTTGAATTATGGAGACCAAATTATTATTTCTGCGACCGATAGTTTCGTTAATAACGATAAAGTATTTTTACATAATTAAGGGGAATCACATGAGCAAAATTATAGAACTAAAAGATATTTGTAAATATTTTCAATTTGATGAATTAAAAACGATGGCGCTTTCAGACATCAGCTTCAGTTTAGAAAGTGGTGAATATGTCGCGATCAATGGACCATCAGGCTGTGGAAAGTCTACCTTATTGTCTATTTTAGGTATGTTAGATGCACCTAATAGCGGTCAATATATACTATCAGGCAATGATGTATCTAAATTGTCCAGAGATCAAAGAGCTGTGGTGCGATGCAATCATATTGGCTTTGTATTCCAGTCATTCAATTTGATTAGTGATCTTACCATTGAAGAGAATGTGTTATTGCCATTAACTTACCAGGAAGGTGTCAGTGCTAAACTTGCCAAAGAAAAAGCACAGGCGGTGTTAGAGCAAGTGGAGATGTCACACAGGTTAAATCACTATCCATCAGCTTTATCGGGCGGACAACAACAACGTGTCGCAATAGCAAGAGCATTAGTGAACGATCCTAAACTGATCTTGGCAGATGAGCCTACGGGTAATCTGGACTCGAAAAATGCGGATATCGTGTTGCAATTATTTGATAGTTTGCATCAGCAAGGTCGTACTATATGTATGGTTACGCATGATCCACGTTCTTCGGCATGTGCGAGTCGACAAATAGAAATTTTTGATGGGAAGTTAGTGAGTGATAAATCCCGTCTTGAATTAGCTAAAAGCGCATAGAGGAAATGTAATATGGGTTTTATATTAGATATTCGATATGCATTACGCTTATTGGCAAAATCTCCCAAATTCACGTTATTAACCAGTTTTATTTTAATGGCTGGACTGACGGTTAGTTTGTTAACGTTTAACTTTGTTTATACTATCTCATTTAAACCATTAGATGGTGAACAAGCCAGTAGCATTCGCACGCCGCATTTATCTGGCGCGACAGATAATCGTAGCCTGACTTTTGAAGATGTTGATAATATAGGAGAGTATCAGCTAAACAGTATCTACAGTGAATATGTTTTACATTTTCGCGAAGAAGTCAGACTGAACAGTGAAGGTAAAACGGCTAATTTGCTAGGTGAAAAAGTGACAGTTAACTTTTTTGATTTTACCGGTGGAACTCCTATATTAGGTCGTAACTTTAATAACTCTGATGGTCAGCGTGGTGCGACTCCTGTGGTCGCAATTAGTCACCATGTTTGGCAAAATATATTTGCCGGGCAACCGGATATTATTGGAAAAAATTTATTACTAGGTGGAGCCAGCTATGAAGTGATAGCAGTGATGCCAGAAGGATTTAAATTTCCTGTCACTTCAGATCTTTGGTTACCGTTTGAACGAGAGCAGTTAAAAGCATTCGATCAAAAAGGAAAAATAATAAGCATACTGGCAAAAATTAATCCCCAAATAAGTGGATCTCAGGCCAATGACAGGCTAGCACAACAATTGCAGCAGGTTCGTTTAAAGCGGCTAACAGAAACTGAGAAAGTCGACTTTGTTTCACCAACAATCACGCATATGACTTTACAGCAACAAAATATAGAAGGTATGGGAGCATTCATATTTATCGGCCTGCAAGGGTTTGCGCTGGCAATTTTGTTTATGGCTTGTATAAATACAGGAAACTTATTGTTTTCTCGTTCAATTGAGCGGCAAAAAGAAACTGCAATCCGTGGTGCGTTGGGCGCAACAACTAAACGCTTAGTTCGTCAGTTAGTATGTGAAGGCGGTATCCTGACTTTATTGGGTGGCTTGATGGCTATAGTTGTAACTGGTTGGATTTTAAACCTGGTCAACAGCAATTTACAGATCAGCTTAGGGAGTGGCATGCCTTTTTGGTGGCAATGGCAATTGGATTGGCAAACCCTGGCTGTAGCTGTTCTGTTTATGGTGTTTACTTTTATATTTGCCTGTTTGATACCTTCGATCCGTGCGGCTAATATGGACATAAATACAGTTCTGCGTGATGGTACCAGAGGGTCGTTAGGCCGTGGTGCCGGTAAGCTTTCTAATATTATTGTAACGGTTCAGGTGGCAATTATTGCAATATTGATGCTGTCGGGCAGTTTAGGCAGTTCCGTGATTTTTACTGTTATTGATGTGGTAAAAGCTGAACGTACAGAAAATCGTTTTTCCGCTTATTTTGATTTGTCACATCCTGATTATACAAGTGCTCACAGTAAAGTCACATTTGTAGAGTCTTCAATACAATCTCTGTCACGCTTAAGCAGCATAAATCAGGCCGCTATGTTACAAGGGTTAGGGCTGAACCCAGTGCGTATGGATAAAGATACGCGCTTGAGAGTTGACGTGATGACAACAATGGGGAATTTAGATTTCTTTGAGCAAAAAATAGTCTCTGGTCGGGGAATTGATGCAAGAGATAACAGTGAAAATATGCGAGTTGCTCTGGTGAGTGAATCATTTGTACAGCGTCACTGGGAAAATGTATCACCACTTGGAAAACAAATTGATGTGGATTTAGACGGCAAATTTGTAACTCATACTGTGGTGGGAGTTGTGAGTGATCGTAATGGTAATACACAAGGTATGTATGCACCGATTTCTCAATATGATGAGATATATGTATCGTATCTTCAATCTCCTCATGATTGGGTTCAATTGATATTTGAAGGCAGTAACACAGTCAATTCAAGTCAGAAGGATTTTTATACCTGGCTGGAGAGGGCACAAGCGAATGAATTGTTTTCTTTTATTGTCGATTTAGAGAAGAATGCAAACCTGTATGCTGACATGTTAAGTATGATGTCAGATGGTGTAATATATTCAGGCGTGTTTTCGTTATTCTTAGCTTTGATGGGGGTGTATGGTGTCTCTGCTGCATCTGTCGTTATGCGCAGTCATGAAATTGGTATACGCCGTGCATTAGGTGCTAAAGACAAATCTATTATTATTCTATTTCTGAAAAGAAATATGGGTCCTTTAGTAATAGGTCTGGGTATTGGTTTGTTAATATATGCGTTAAGCAGTTTTATCTTCGCCTCTATGATAGGGTCGAAAATCACCATAATGACCTATATCATCATTGCAGTGACAACAAGCGTATTGTTAACTTTCATGTTAATGTTGTCGGGTTACCTGCCAACTCGTCGTGCGGTTGTTGAGGAGCCTATAGCTGCACTTCGTGCAGAATAAACAAAATACTAAACGTATGAAGTTGGTGTGTTTACACACCAACTTTTTATTTCACTATTAGCGCTGCAATTTTGTTTATCTCATTTAAAATGCAAAAATAGTTTTAAATAATTCAACCATTTCCTGAGACGTTTGTTCTGTTAAATCACGTTGATTAGCCTGCCAGGGATTGTCGCGGCATTGTGTCACTAATTCATAGCCTGGAAAATAATATATATCTGGGTGTTTACTGACCATTTCATCTACAACCACTCGTAATACTGACTTAGCGTGAGTATTTGCTTCTACAATGTGGTGCGAGTCTGATCTGCCAGTTGCCATCATAGGGATCGCTGAAACATTTAAAATTAATTTAAAATTAGGATTAAATTCTTTTACTAAACCAAAAAACCTGTCAAGTGCATTTATATTTTCTTGAACGCTAAGCACTTTATGTTGCACCATATGGTTTAATCCTGCAGGCGGGTTATGGGAGATCACGGTACCATCGTTTAGCTGCCAGCATTCATTATTTGCTAAAGTGAGAACAAAAACCTCGCAATTGGTCAGTGTTTCCCTAACGGCTTTAACGTGATGGCTATAATCTGTGGCATAAGCGTGTTTAGAATTAAAAAATACACCGTCACGATAGGGATCTAAATAAAGGCCTGTACTTTCATCACATATAAGGTATTTATTAAAGTTTTTTTTGTTAAATGCTTTTTCAGCCAGCTGAGAAAAACTAAGAGCATTAAACATATTACCGTAGTTGGCATTAAATATGGCGTGTTTATCTCGCGGTTTATAACCATTTACAACCACGCCGTTGGTTGCTATATCGGCGCGTTCAGCAACAAAATAGTTATAACCTTGGGTTTGTAAACTGAGTGCCAGATCACCAGAAAACTCACTGCCAGCTGTGCCTATGAGGGTTTTTTTGTTAAAAAGAGGATGTTTTTTCACAAAGGGCCTGGTATTTAACAGGCTATTTGGCCTGGTTGAGTGCGTTGGATTTGGCCAATAAATTGTTGAATGGGGTTGAGTATTTGATGCCTGATAAACTCTGGATGAATCTAGCATAGCCTGTTCAAAAGCAATGATACTATTTAGGTTGGCTAAGCTGGCGTCAATAGCAACATTTCCCTGAATATTTGCCAGATAAGATTGTTTAAATGCATTGATGACGGCTTGCACATTATTAATTTTTTGTAGATTAGGATCAGCTTCAAGTAAATTATTTACAAGTTGCGCTACCTGGTTTTGGTCTTCAAACATGTGACTTAACAAGTTTTTTAAAGAGTCATCAGTAATCACTCTGCCATCGGAGAATATTTCTAATATATTTTGATCAAAGCTTTTATCGAATTTCTCAAAAGGGAAAAACATAAAATTATAACAATGCTCTTTGGGTTTAAATCGATTGAAAGCCTGCTGATAATGTACAGGTGACGGTAATAAACATAAACAAAGTGCATATCTGGGTGTATTAGTATCAGAATATTGCACTTTGTGAGCCACCTGATTGGGATTAAATAATATGGCATCACCTGCGGTTAAATTATGCTTAGTTGGATCTCCCGGTACTTCTAAATGTTCAAGTAAATCGCTAATATCAGCTTTTCGGGCCGCTAAATCACCTAGAATATAACCCGCTTCTTTTAGTTTATTTGTTTGTTTGTGACTATAATAAGGCGTTGCATATCCGTGCTCTTCACTGTCATTTAAATAGATAATAAGTTTTAAATGTTCATTCGGACCGCCATCACAATGCCAGCGACTTGATAAGTCTTGTTCAACTTTATCAGTACCTTTGTCTTGTATCTGTAATGTGTACCATAAAATCATATACTCACTGTTAAAATATGAAATAAGCGTTTGATCTAATTGTTCAGTTAGAACATGGGGCAAGGCACTTTTTAATACGCTAAGATTATTACCCTGATCATTATGCTTTAAGTGATTTACCAGTTGCGCCGATAAATCTTTTGTAATGCAACCGGTAACTCTCATTGCATGGTTTTTTGTTAACTCATTTTCACTGCATAAATTTTGACGTAAAAAGGCTGCTTGGCAGTTTTTATTATATTGCTCATATCCGGTTATTTGGTTGTATAGTGCTTCTGAATTCTTATATTGATTTGGTGTTAAATGGTATTCATTATTAAGAACAATATCTTGAGCTGGCTCATTACAGATTGAATGCACGATGATTTACCCCTATAAAATTAATTCAGTATCTGGTTCATTCTTATACTCAAAATTAGTAAAGCAAATATTAAACCAAAGTTGTAGTCAAATACTTGTTTGAATAATGATATTTAATTCATCGGCAGGGTTTTAGATAAGTTAAATTTTAGGCTTAGCTTGATTGCACATTTTCTTTGGCTCTGTACACTGCACAATTAAAACAGCCGGGTCCGGCGTTATGAATATGGATATATTCAATAGCAGCATCATCTAATAATTGATCTAGTATCTTAGTTAGTTCTGCGCCTGATGTAATGCGTGCGGCTATCATATTATTTTCACAATTATAGGCTCTTACAGAAAGTTGCCTATGATGTAAGAACGCCGGAATTTCATTAATAACTAAATTTTTCTTAATTGCCTGTTCTCGTACAAAAATAGGGCCTGAACCCTGATAAGCAGAATTCACATTATGATGAATATAAGGCAAAACCAATACCCGCTCACCAATTTGTGCATCTACCAATGATACACGACATGGATAACCTGGATTTGCATCAGCGATTAACCATTTCGCATTCAAAGGTTTTAATTGTTCATTGTTTAGCTGAGTGTATTGCTTAAATTCAGTGTCGGGTAATGCCTCAATGATAAAGTTGTTTTTCACTTCAATTCCTTAATAATCAAAATTATCATTATAATTTTGTTGATCGAATATACTCGCCATATTCGGAACTGATACTTTTTTATATTTTGCCTGTAAAGAGTTGGTAAGTTAAAACGTAACACTCTGGCTTATTATTCGATTAAAGGGAAAAATACTGATAGTGTGATAATGCTATAAAAAAGAGACTAAATTTCGATATTGTCTAATTCAGGGCATTCCCATTCAATAGCTTCAGAGATCTTTTGCAAAGTATAGCCTTCTATTTTTATGTACTTGGTATCATTCTCTGAAAATAGGCTTTTATTAATTTCTAATACGTATTCCATATTAAAAAATGATACGCTTTGTTCAAGCACGATTTTATCTGCCTGAATACTTATTACGCGGGGATCAGTTAAGGTGATTTGTTCACGTGTTGCAATATTACCACTACCTGTTGCGTCTTTTGTCATATCGCATTTTAAATAGCTGGCATTACCGTTACCTTGAATTGTTAGTAATACATGTTTTAAATGGAAATAATCCTTTTTATTCAGTTCATCAATTAGCTGCCAATTGCCTATGTAATCTGCATGATGTTTTGCAACAACTAAGGTTTCATCTTTACTACAGCCAGTAAACGATGTCGAAATCATAAGCATAATGCACGAGAAGGTGTATTTCATTTATCTTAATTCGATAATTTATTTCACCTAAATATCCCATAATTAAAAGAAGTAAGAAACACCTTACTGATTTTTAAATTTTGATCCTGCTGACATCAGGTGTCTGCGTATTACTTTATTATTTTTATGTTCACCGGAAACACCCGGTTTCTGGGACTTCATAAATAAAAGGAATATGCATGTCAGCGACTATAGAAATAGTGACTTTTAAGTTAACAACGAATGCCAGTGAAAAAGCATTTTTAGCGGCCAGCCCAAAAGTAGATATTTGGGCAAAACAGCAAGAGGGTTTTGAATATCGCGCACTAAGTAAAAAACACCTGTAGGCAAGAATTTATTCTTGCTTGTTTCAAACAAATGAAAGGTTATCACCTTTTGTCAGAATGAATTCCGACCTACATAATACAACTAAATTTTCACACCCTTTGCCAAGCTAAACACCTGTAGGCAAGAATTTATTCTTGCTTATTTCAAACAAAAGAAAGGTTATCACCTTTTGTCAGAATGAATTCCGACCTACATAATACAACTAAATTTTCACACCCTTCACCAAGCTAAACGCACCGGTAGGCAAGAATTTATTCTTGCTTATTTCAAACAAAAGAAAGGTTATCACCTTTTGTCAGAATGAATTCCGACCTACATAATACAACTAAATTTTCACACCCTTTGCCAAGCTAAACACCTGTAGGCAAGAATTTATTCTTGCTTATTTCAAACAAAAGAAAGGTTATCACCTTTTGTCAGAATGAATTCCGACCTACATAATACAACTAAATTTTCACACCCTTCACCAAGCTAAACGCACCGGTAGGCAAGAATTTATTCTTGCTTGTTTCAAACAAATGAAAGGTTATCACCTTTTGTCAGAATGAATTCCGACCTACATAATACAACTAAATTTTCACACCCTTCACCAAGCTAAAAACACCTGTAGGCAAGAATTTATTCTTGCGTTTTATTCAATTTTAGATCCAAATTTTTACATTCCTTTACAGAGTAAGCTTTATTTTTATTGATCTTAAATCTAATAAAAAATACATTTGTACCCAATAAGTGTAATAAAACTGTAAAGCATTCACTTTATAGTGAGTAAAAAACAAAAATAACCATGAAATTAAATCAATCCTATTACAACTTTTTAATTTATCACTTAGTAGCTATAGCATGCGTTTGTATTAGTCTGCTTAGCGGACTTAGGATCCGTTTAGTTTCTGATGTCAATTTGCATTGGTTATCACCCATTTTGCCGCAGGGAGAAATGCATACCTTTCATATTTATGCGGCATTAGGGATCACGGCACTTGCTGTGAGTTATTTTATATATAGCCTTCACAACAAACGAGAGGCTGACAATGGCTATCATTTATGGGTTAACCGCTTTGGTCACTTTGCATTATTAGGCGCAATTATTACCGGCTGGTTGAAATATTTTCAAACCTCAGCTTGGTTTATTCCTTCGGCGCATTTCATTTTTTGTTTATTGTTGATTGTTTTTTTACTGCTGCATAGTTATGTGCATATTATTCAGTTGGGAGCTGGTGTATTTTCACGAATTTTACCATTAAGAGTTTTCAAACATGCCAGATTTACCGCTGCTACTGCGCTGTTGATTACAATTGCAGCCGGACTTGTTGTAACTGAAAATATTGCAAGAACACGTACGCTCGTTGTGACCGCAATTGATTACCAGCAATTTATTGATATTGATGGTTATGGCAATGAAGCATTTTGGCAGCAGGCGTCGTCAGTGAAAGTGTTTACATCGGGCGGGGCAAATTTTATCAATGGTAGCACTGAAATAGAAGTAAAAGCCGTTGCTAATCCCAGTGAAGTTTATTTTTTATTTCGTTGGCAAGACTCCAGCCAAAGTTTAGCCCATATGCCGTTATTAAAACAAAACGGTCAATGGATCATAAAGCAAAATGGTTTCTATCAATTTGATGAACAAACTTATTATGAAGATAAGTTCGCAGTCATTGTTTCTGAATCATGTGGGCTCGGAGCCGACAATACGGCAAAGTTAGGTCCCAAACCACTTAAAGACAAACCTGAGAATTTCCATAAAAAAGGCTTTCACGCCAGCACGGATGGAAAAATAAGAGATTTATGGCATTGGAAAGCCGTTAGAACTAATGACATGTTTTTGGCCGATGATAACCACATTAGCAAAGCTAAAACTGCCCGAACAGCCCAGCGTCGTTATACCGCAGGTTATACGCCAGATGGCAAAGAAAGTGGTGCTTATGTTATGAATTGGCAATGGTACAAACCGAGTGAAATAACGCCTAAACGCTTGCCTGTTGAGTCAGCGTTACTGCAAAGCTATCAAAATGATACTAGCTGGATATTACCCTGGTTTGAAAGTAAACCTTATTCCAAGATCAAAGATACCTACAAAAATGGCACTTTATTACCGTCTGTTTTATATAGATCAAATCGTTTTGAAGGAGACCGGGCGGATATCAGAGCCCGGGGTAAATGGCAAAATGGCTATTGGACTTTAGAGCTAGCCCGTAAACGCGATACAGGTTCTAAACATGATGTGCCATTAAAAGACGATGTATGTTTATGGACTTCAGCATTTGATCATTCACAAATAGCTCATACCCGCCATGAAAGACCACTACAACTGGAGTTTGCACAATTATGATCATACGTATTATGTTCAGCGTGATCTGCGTTTATCTGGTTGCTATTTGGTGTGTGAAAAGTACAGCTCCGCCAAAATCTGAGCTTGGATCTCGTTTCGTAAAAATAACTCACCATGGTAAACAATTATCGCCATGGCAGGGGCCCTGGGATTGTATTTTTGATAAACAGCAAGGGTTGTTATGGGAAGCGAAGACAGATAACGAGTCTATTCATGACGGTTATTGGACTTATTCCTGGTATGACGGTGTTAAAGGAAAACAGAATTTTGGCGATTGTTATTTTGAACCTGAACGCTGCGATACATTAGATTTAATTAATAAAGTGAATGCTGAAAAACTCTGTGGTGTCACAGGATGGCGTTTACCCAATATAACAGAGCTTGGCAATTTAATAGCGAATAATGACAGGCCAGGTGAAAACCACTTAGCAACGGATTATTTTTTACAGATCAAGTCGGGAGATTATTGGAGCGAAAATCATTCCCAGCCTTTAATACAAGATAAACAAGGGGGGGCGTTAGCCATTAATTTTAAAGAGCGTAAACAACGTACTTTGCCTTATCGCAATGCCGCTTTTGTAATTTTGGTCAATGATACTGTGCCTGAACTACTATAACGCAACACGCCAGGCGTGAAATTTTACTTAACTTAATATGGATAATTAGCAATGACTATGAAAGTTTTTTACAAAGGACTCGTTACGTTAGCGATGGCATCTGCTGCCAGCTATGCCAATGCGGGCAGTACATATCACCGTTTAATTTGGGATGCAGATCCGGCTACACAGGCAACCATAGGTTTTACACCCTCGGGGAGTAATAACCATCATATTAAATATGGCACCACCACAGATCAGCAAACTTGGATCACAAAAAATGTAACGGCAACCAGATCATTTTCATCTTTGCAAAGTCAGTTTGTAAAACTAACCGGGCTACCGGCAAACAGCCCTGTGTATTATAAAGTGTGTGACGACAGTGATTGTAGTACGCCTTTATGGTTTAAAACGGCTCCTAGTGATAACGCGCCTTATATTGCAGTTGCGGGCGGAGACACCAGAACTGGCTGGACAACCAGAAAAGATGGCAATAAGTTAATCGCTAAGATCAGGCCGTTATTTATTATGCATGGTGGTGATTATACTAATGCAAATAGTGCTTCAGAAATGAAACAATATCTTAGTGACTGGCAACTTACCTTTTCAAATGATCAGATCGACGGTGTGAGTTATAAAAGAATTTACCCTTTTGTCGCCACCCACGGCAACCATGAAGATGGAAATTACAACACATTATGTGAAGTATTTGGCGTAGATTATGATCAAAATGGCAGTTGTAATGCAAATGATACCTATGGTGCCTTTAATGTTTCACCTTTATTGCGTGTCTATACGTTAAATAGCCAGTTTAAAAATAGCGGTTGGTCTAGCTATGCGGTGAAAATGAATAATTGGCTAAAACAAGATATGACAAACAACGGCGATAGTGCAAAATGGCGTTTTGCCCAGTACCATAAACCTATGTACCCGCATTATTCAGGAAAATCGGATAATACAGAGCTTTTTGAATGGTGGGCCCAAAACTTTTATGACTATGGCATGAATTTAGTTGTCGAATCAGATACGCATATCAATAAAATTACTCAGGCTTTGATCCCTTCTGGCAATGGTTTTAATAAAACCACATCGGGCGGCACCGTTTTTGTGGGTGAAGGAAGTTGGGGGGCGCCAGCGCGTTCAGCCAATGATCCTAAATCATGGACCATAGATTTAGCGAGTATTCAGCAATTTAAAGTGATCCGTGTTACCGCTGATAAAATAGATGTGAAAACGGCCCAATTTAATGCCAGTGCTGATACCTTAAGCTATGAGCAAAGACAAAATGACTCACTTGTTTTGCCAGCAAATATTAGCTGGTGGCAAGCAAATACCATAGGAGATACGTTGTCGTTAATACAATCACCAACGGGTAAAAGCATTATTGAAATAGACCCAATTGACCCACCAGATGATACAATTTTGTTAAATGGCGTTGCTAAAACCGATTTAGCAGCAGCGAAAGATCAAAGCTTATTTTTTACCATGCCAGTACCAGCAGGCGCAAAAAATTTGAAGTTTGAATTAAGTGGTGGAGCGGGTGATGCCGATCTTTATGTTCGATTTGCACAACAGCCAAACAGTAAGGATTTTGATTGCAGACCTTATGAAAATGGCAACAATGAAACCTGTAACATCACTAATACACAAGCAGGCACTTATCATATTATGCTTAAAGCCTATCAAGCTTTTGCTGGAACCAGTTTACTCGGCAGTTATGCAACAGGTGATGGATCCGGTAAAACCATTACCGATATCTCAGTGACTAAAAATAATTGGTACCACACAAGTGTAACACTGCCAGAAAATATGGATAAACTAGATGTGTCCATATCCGGAGGTAGCGGTGACGCTGATTTATATATTCAAAAAACGACTCAACCTAATGAAGACAGTTATATTTGTCGACCTTATCTTGAAGGCAATACAGAATCATGTTCGGTGGATACCCCTGCAGCAACTAGCTGGCATATTGGGATCAAAGCTTATGAAAGCTTTAGTGGATTAACTTTGACTTATTCTTACCAGTAAAGTCGATTTAACCTGAACTTGGAATGACTAAAGCTATTTAGTCATTCCGAGTTTAGCTAGAGCGCCATATAGTTTAAAAAGTGCGCACCAGAATCGCTGAAAATGACTCAGGCAAGGCATGTAAGCGAATGGAATAGTTTATCTATTTCGAGCTTACATAACGCAGAATGAGTCATTTTCAGAGATTCCCAAAGGGCGAGTCTAAAATTCCCGCATACAGCGTTAAATTCTTTTGATTTAGAATAACTAAACCTAAAAAAATTTGCCTTGTCTGCGAAAATTTTAGATCTCGCTGGCGTATACTTTTTAAACTATATGGTGCTCTAGTGTATTGCATAAAACTAACCACTTGTACGGTTTTTGTGAGTTAATTTACACTACATTTACAAAAAGTGTCGATATGGCTTGTAATGGGTACGTATAATTTGTTTGAATAAAGCCAGAGGATTTAAGTAATGTAACAATGATGTAGAAGTGAAGTAGATGGAAATTATAGATAATAAATATCAGCAATATATAGAACTCATACTCTTATGGGAGGGGGAAATATCCACAACATCAATAATGGAATATTTTCACTGCACCAGAATAACCGCACAAACACAAATGAAAAACTATAAACATAAGAAAAATAAAAGGACCTATATTAAGTATTGCTCTTCCACAAAACGCCATAAAATAACCAAAGAATTCAAACCCACCTTAATAGAGCAAGACTTTAATCATTATGCAAAAGTGATAGATTGCCACTGGCAATCAGATACCTTATTAACACAAATTCATATACCGCAGCGTCATATAAAACCCAAAGTAATACGTGCCTTAGTTAAGGCTTGTAAACAAAAGTTACGGTTAGATATTGTGTATCGTTCAGTGAGTACACCTGAAAATATCACAAAAAATGATGGTCGTATTATTAGCCCGCATAGCTTTGTATTTGATGGGCAAAGGTTTCATGTTCGCGCATTTTGTGAAAAACGACACAAATTCTTAGATTTTGTATTATCTCGTTTTGAAGACGAATATCTGGAATTTGAAGGTGCCGCTGAACATACTCAGTCGGAAGATGAAGACTGGTTTAAAGAGGTTTCCTTTACTTTGATCCCGAATCCAAAACTAAAACCAGAACAACAAAATGCGGTTGCAAAAGATTACGGTATGCAAAAGCATCAAATAAAACTAAGCAGTAAAGCCGCATTATTGGGTTATTTATTACAAAGATTAAGGCTAGATACTGATTTTAAAAAACCCGAAGCCCAGCAAATGGTACTCACACCTGACAGCCTCAATAAAGTAAGCCCCTATTTTATTAGATAACCTGTAAAACAACTTTACAGGTTATAGGTACAGTATTGAGGTGCTGATGAATAATCTTTAGTCTGTTTAATGAAAGGAAGGATGAGTAAGGGGTGAACTGATGGGGCTTTTCATTGTGATTGTACTTGTATTAATCGCCGTGATTTTTTGTTTGTCTTTGTGTTTTTCACCTTTTTGTCTGGGGCTTCTCCTATTGTTTCTATTCGACGAAAATGATGATTGTTCAGATGATAGTGAGTGAACGAAAAGGATAGGCATTATGCATATCACTAAAAATGGACTGTATGTTTATAAAACTAAGCCAAGCAAATGTAAACAATGTGGTTCAAAAGCAATTGCAACTTATTACTTTGGCCACCCGAATACGATGTTATTTGAACAGGCAGAACACAATGATTTAATCATTCTTGCTGGCTGTTGTATCGACGTTACGCGTTATACCCGAGCCTGGCATTGTAATACATGTGAAATAGATTTTTACGTAGAAAATAATGGCTTAGAGACTGAACAAGATCATGAGAATATTGAGTGAAAAAGTTAACTTAATTAAATCAAAAGCTAACGCTTGTATTCTTTTTAGGTATAAAGTAATTTAATCTATTGCTCATAGATTTTGACAATAAAGTTAGTAACATCAATTGTATAAGTACAAGGACGTTTAATGAAAGACCTGTCACCCAAAGATCTAAAATCAATCCTGCATTCAAAACGCGCGAATATGTTTTATCTCGAATATTGCCGAGTGATGCAAAAAGATGGGCGGGTACTGTATTTAACAGAGTCAGCTTCTCATAACCATCAAGAAAACCAATACTTTAATATTCCAATCGTACATACCACCGCAAAGTTATACAGACCAACGGAATATTTACATGGTTGGATGATAAAGCGATCCAAGCAGCACTTGATACTTTTTATACTCGGACCGAAAAGTCCACAAAACAAGCTGATTAGAGTGCTTGATGCCTTTCAAATCGTACTGGCGACAACACGTAGCAATCCATCATCACAGAGGATGGTTTATTAACTGTCAAAAAATACTGCGTCAAACAGTGAGCAAAAGTACCGCAGTAAATTGTCATTGGATACGCAGTCGATCACGTAGTCAGTTTTTATGGGTGGTGGGGTCAAAATCAAAATTTAATGAACAGGGAATTGTGCCAGTGAATACAACAGCAAAAGAGATTATTATGGATGTAAAACAATTAAAGCCAATAAAAGGTGTTGTATACGCCAATACCCATTTACAGAAATTAGAAGAACACTTGTTTGCAGTAGGTTTTGTTGCCGAACAATTATACTTGTATTTCTATCCCGAGAAGGTTAAGCAAGCGAATGCAGCTTTTATTGGTGGGTGCATGCATGACATTGGAAAATTAGATCCCTCTTTTCAAAGTTGGGTGGTCAAACCTAAAAATAGAACATTCAAAGCAGTGGACGGTCAACATATTGACGACACTAAGTTTAGTTTTGAAAAACATCCTCGTCATAATGAAATTTCAGCCCTTATTTTTCAATGTTTATCCGATAGTTCAAAAGGAATTAGCGCAATTAAACCCTCTATTAAGCATGCTATTTATTGGCATCACGCGAAGGCATTTAGAGTAAAAGAAAGGGATGGTTTTGACACCTACGGTAAAATTTATAACAAATTAAAAAATAACCTAGGAGATAAGGCGCAACAACTAATTTCTAATCAATCTATTGATATGTTAAATGCGGTTGGTGAAATAGATAAAAAGTATCGTGAAATTGAAAGCAGCTTACTTGAGAAAGCTTATAGCCAAGATTTCGATAATGAAATATTAATTAAATTGAGGGATGAAGATACATCGCTACCGGCTTATAAAAGATATCCGCTGTCAGATAACCTTACTGACTATCAAAATCAAATATTAACCAATGCACATAACAATGAAATACGTGCTTGCTTGATTACCGCTGACAGGTGGGCTTCATCTCTATCGGCTACTGACCTATCTTCATACATTAAAAATCATAAATTAAGTGAATTAGTTGAAGAGCAACTTGCTAATAATATTGTTATAGAGAGTAGTTTAACATCGCACATTCAGCGGTGTATAAGCTCGTTTCCTGATGATGATCGTAGTCAAAAGCAATCAATAGTTGCCAAGAAACTTGCAGAAGATATTGAATATGTAAAAGTACTTGCTGGTGCAGCAGGTTGTGGAAAAACCAAAATAGCATTGGAGTGGGCAGGTTTAAGAAATGCGCAACAAATTATTTGGGTATGTCCGCGAGTACAAATTTGCCAAGGTATGTTTACCGAATTAAAAGCATCCGATGTTCCATATCTGCAAGATGCGACTGTAGAAATTTTTACAGGTGAATTTAAATATACTAATAATTTTGAAACACCGACACCTGAAAATGAACAATTAACAGCAGATATTGTTATCACAACTATTGATCAATTACTGAGTGGTGTCATTAGCCATACCAAGGCAGACAGGCTACTTAACTACCTTAGTGCTCATATTGTTTTTGATGAATTTCATGAATACATCAATATGCCTGCATTCAATTTGTTATTTGCAGAACTTGTCATCTCAAGGAATCAGCTAAAAAATGGTAGTAATATTCTTTTGGTATCTGCCACGCCTAACTATTTTTACTTAAAAAACTTGCTCAATCTTGATGATGATTACGATGTTGTAGAAATGCCATCTTTCAATGATAAAAAGTATCAATTTGATTTTGTCAGATATGACGAAACGAAAGAAGATGAAACTAATCCACTTTATCAACAACAGGAATTAACTACTTTTACTATCAGTAATACAGCAACAACTGCGCAAAAAAGTTTTATCCATAATTTAGCTAATGAAAATGCCATTCTCTTGCATTCTAAATATAAGAAGAGTGATAAACAGCAGCTGTTTAATAGAGTATTTGAATCGTTTAAGAAAAGTGGAACAGGTATGTTCGAGCAACTTCGCAGTGGCCCTATTGTTCAAGCATCCCTTAATATTAGTTGTGATTATATGATCTCAGAAATGACCACTGCGGAGAATTGCTTACAAAGAATGGGCCGTTTAGACCGCTTTGGTCAAAATGATAATGTTAATCGTTATACCATTGTTATTCCTGAAAACATCTATACAAATAAAGGCGCTGGAGCTCTTTCAAGGTTTTTAGCAACCTCAAATTCACTGCTGGCATCTAAAGCATGGTATCAATTTTTAATAGAAAATACCGACAATGGTAAAAAGGTATTCACCATTGCGGAGATATATCAGCTTTATAAAGGCTTTTATCAATTGCCATCAGCAGTAGACTTAATAGAGCAAGATTCAATTAGTGCGATGGAAAAAAGTGCGAAGCTCATTACCGCTAAAGTAAGTGAGCCTAATACCATGATCTCACGCAAAAAACAACAAACTCAACGAGCTAAAATTAGTAATAATTCGTTACGCGGCGATAGTCGATTTGTGCAAATGGCGGTTTGTAATTTAGATAGTAAAAATGCTCCAAAAATTATTAACGAGTATGCGTATAACGTTTCTGTTAATGAAACTGACAAAATTGATAATTTAACTGCTTCAACAGAGCTTATTCAAGGTTATGGCGACAGCACAAATAATTTACTGACTTATATGGTAAAGAAACATCACAATATTATGGGAGGAACAAAACCGTATAAAGATTTTATTCTGCTTAATGATGCCAAAGATCCAGAGTTCCCAGTTTATCTCAGTTATACCCCCAATGATTTACTCATTGTTGGCGGTGAATCGGCAAGACATAACGCAGCAATATATTATGCGGTGTGTGAAAAACAAGCTATAGGCGCAATATCAAATAAAAACTTAACTTATATAAAGGACTAATAATGAAAAAAGTAACAGGTATTAAAAGTGTTGATTTTAAAATTACAGCACTAGGTCACGGAGTTGTGAATTGGAATGGTTCGCCTAATTTGACAATCATTAATGATAATAAATTCAAAAATGTTAATAACCACTCAATGCCTAAATTAAGGGGGTATAGTAATGTAAAAGAGTTTAATGAAGATGGCACAGCAAAATTTTATAAACACCCAGAAGATATTGACCTATCTGAAGTAGATCTATATATAAGCCAAAACTGTATCAGACATCATTTGTTCCGTGGTGAACATTACAACCTTAATTCCTCTCAATTATCAGAAAATATTATTAAGTTATTATGCTCTACAACTGGCTTGATCAGAGGGTATGTCAATCCTAAAAATGAAAACAAGAGAACGAGCCCACTTTTGTTAACAGACTTTGTTGATCAGCTCGGTAATGGTAATTTTGAGCAAATGGGGCGTTCTGGCAGTAAAGAAAAGGAAACAAACAAAACAGGTAAGGATTCGAGCAACTCTCTTTTTTCAAAGTTTACTTATGGTGATACCAAATATATTGCTTATGGTTCAATTAGTGTCGAACAGTTACAGTTTATTCCTCTATGTGCTGATTTTGGTAGAGAGTCAATGAAGATTAATAATCATAAAGAAGGACGTGAGGTTGCAGAACAACTTAGTCTTTATTTGAAGGACATCTCGGATAATGAAGAGGCCGAAGCAATATACCATGGTAACTATGTACGTAGAGGCTCAATTTTTGATGAAGGAGAGCAAGGGATTATGTTAAATGATGCTGCTGTTGATGCGCTAGTAAATCAAACTATTGAATTAATAGAAGACTTAAGTATTAGGCAAGCAAAAGGCTACATGTACGTTGATGAAGTTTTAGTTGACTATAACGATAGTGTAAAAGCTAAAAATATGTTTCGTATCAGAAAAGATATAACCCAGATCGAGGAAGAGAAAGGGGATAACCTTTATGCTGTTTATTATGAAGGTAAGTAATTATGAAAATTACTATTGAATTTGATTCATGTTGGCAAACTAGCTTTTTAGATGGTGATCCTAATAAAGTTGTAAATAACAAAGTGAATAAGAGAGAGTTTATTGCTACGACTAAAACACGAGGAGAAAAATTTCAAGGTATTACCTTGAATACGATTCTTGGAGTATTAAGCAGGTTGATAGGAGATCAGCGGAAGCTTTGTCAAGCCAAGCAACGAGATTTTTATTTTGACGATATTGTTAATCAAATTAGATGGTTTGAATATAATGATCAAGATCAGCTAATAGATGAATTAATATATTTAACCAATAAATCAGATAGTAGGTGTGCACAGTCTAGTTACCTCGGGGTGTTAGACGATGATGAACCGTGGTTTTTTACTGATAATTCTCATCTACTTTGGTCTGTTTTGTTTTTAAATAAAGTAGAGCTCATTGATTTCATCGTTGGTGAAAAAATTAATAATAAATTAGTAAATATTTGTGACCCTAAAAGTTTAATTAGTCGTATTAATGAAATTACAAACTCAAAGAGTGATGTTGGGGCTGTTATCAAAACATTCGATAGGTTGATAGATGAGCAAAAATTAATAATTGATAAAAAAACGAATTTAGTCAAAAAGTTAAGAGAAAAAATTATACTAAAGCCTGCAAAAACCAGCATACAAAAGTCTAAATATCAAAGTCAGTTAATCAAATTGTTGAGTGAGTTAAACGATGCTAATCAAGATTTAGAGTATCTCGTGAATGATTCAGTGATAAAAGATTCTAATAATAAATTAAACCGAGCTATTAAATTATTATCTGAGGCATATCCTGATGAAAATAAACGAGGTGAGGAATATTGTAAAAATGGGATTATTTACCCCTCCAGTATTTATTCTGCTGCATTATATTTACAAGCAGGTTATTTACTCGAAAGTGGCTACGATATGAAATACCTTTTAAATTCAAAGGGAAAAATTCAAATTCAAGGGTTTTCTAAACGAGGATTTAATGGTATTAGAGACTGGCTTAACTCAATGACGGGGAAAAGGAAAAAGTCAGTAGGTACGCCGTGTATTGTAAATAAGCATTCAGGGAAATTAGAAATTAACTTGGGGCTTGATAGGCAACATTATAAAGGTAAGTTTAATAAAAACATTAGCCGAGCCGAAGAGCTATCTGAACTAATCGAAAATGCAGGTGTTTCCAGCTTTTATCTAGGAAAAAAAGGTTTGGCTTACGTTTCTAATATTAGAATTTAAGGAGGGTAAATGAAATATTATCTCGATATTACTTTATTGCCAGAAGCTGACATCACCCTTGGTTTTCTCTGGCAAAAGGTTTATCAACAAGTGCATATCGCTTTAGTTGATAATAAAGTTGCTGAAAATGAATCAGCAATTGCGGTGAGCTTCCCTCGCTATAGTGCTAAAAAAAATGATGAAAATGCGTTTCCACTTGGTAATCAATTAAGGTTGTTGGCAAATGAAGAATCACAGCTTACTCAACTCAACATTGCCAAATGGCTAAATCGGTTTGAAGATTACGCACATATTAAATCGATCAAGCCTGTGCCAGAAAATGTATCCCATGTTGCCTTTGTCAGGCGGCAAGTAAAAGGGGAAGCGCGAATAGAAAAAGATATGTTGTGTAAAGCCACTCGTTGGTCTGAAAAATCTGGACAACCTATTGATACTTGTTTAGCAGAACTGAAAAAAAGTAAACCCAAAGCCGTTAGCTCATTACCTTATATTTGGTTAGAAAGCCAAGAAACTAAACAGCGTGATTTAGCTGAAAGTAGAAAATTTCCGCTGTTTATCAAAAAGGTAGAGTTCACAAATCAACAAATAGGTGTATTCAATTGCTATGGTTTAAGTGTAAATCATAGCAATAAGGAAAAACTGGCTAGTATTCCCCAGTTTTAACCTTTATTTTTGCTCTTTAAAAATAAGAAACTAAAACAACAAGTTACAACAAGCGAAAAAAATTAGGTAAAAATTCATATTTAGCCTTAATCAATTGTTGTAACTTGTTTTTTGCGTGATATTCTATTGTTCACTGCCACACAGGCAGCTTAGAAACGCTGGTGGCAATGCAACATCACTGGCCAGAAGTTCACTGCCACACAGGCAGCTTAGAAATCAAAGAGGAAATGGAATTATTAGGTGTTGATGTTCACTGCCACACAGGCAGCTTAGAAATTCATTACCAACAGTTTCAACAAAATAGCTTTGTTCACTGCCACACAGGCAGCTTAGAAAACCAAATAATAGCTCTACCAGCTCGAATTGGTGTTCACTGCCACACAGGCAGCTTAGAAATCACATTTATATTGTTGCTGCACTAATTCAAAGTTCACTGCCACACAGGCAGCTTAGAAAATCTTTTGATATTTATCAAAATACGCTTCAGTGTTCACTGCCACACAGGCAGCTTAGAAATGGCGACCACGTAAGTTTCGCGGGTTAGAACTGTTCACTGCCACACAGGCAGCTTAGAAACTTTTGAAATATTCTAATAGCACACTCATTGAGTTCACTGCCACACAGGCAGCTTAGAAAAACAACACTACAAAAGACAGAAATAAAAACACGTTCACTGCCACACAGGCAGCTTAGAAAAGTAGAAGGTCGCAAAACAATACTGGGATTTATGTTCACTGCCACACAGGCAGCTTAGAAACTCTGTTTCATTACATGAAGCCTGAAGGTGCTGTTCACTGCCACACAGGCAGCTTAGAAATATAGATTCTATCGGTTCACCGCATGGTGATTGTTCACTGCCACACAGGCAGCTTAGAAAAAGGCGAAGGAGAAACAGTTTGGGGTGGTGTTGTTCACTGCCACACAGGCAGCTTAGAAACAAGTAATTTAATTGCACCAGAATCAGACTCTGTTCACTGCCACACAGGCAGCTTAGAAAATAACATTCTCGGTACACTTGCGCCGTTACACGTTCACTGCCACACAGGCAGCTTAGAAAAGGCACGTTGTTGTGCTGCGCCCATTTCTCCGGTTCACTGCCACACAGGCAGCTTAGAAAATCAGAGGGATTCAAATATTTGCATAATTGATGTTCACTGCCACACAGGCAGCTTAGAAACATTTCCGTATCTGTGATTTATTTGATCGAAAGTTCACTGCCACACAGGCAGCTTAGAAATAACAAAAAACTACGTGAAGCAAGACGTTTAGGTTCACTGCCACACAGGCAGCTTAGAAAATTAGGCCAGTATGTAATTAGTTATGACCCAGGTTCACTGCCACACAGGCAGCTTAGGTGACGAGGAACCGAAAAGGAACTTTTCGGCCGTTCATTCACATCCTGTGATCACGGCACTTGTATATCCTATACATCGCAGTCTGAGGAAGTGAATTCAGGGATGAATGAAGTGAGCAAGCTCCATGGATGGATTGATAACACAGAGTTAAAATAAGATATAGTTTGGCTCCTCAGTAAACACGTCCCTGATGATTTGCCTTCCGGCTCAAGCATCCGGGCTTTCGCGTTCAAATCTAGCCAAGCTGCGAGCACTCTCTTGTCTCGAGACGATTTTTACCCACACAGGCAGATTAGGTGACGAGGAACCGAAAAGGAACTTTTCGGAGTCTGAGGAAGTGAATTCAGGGATGAATGAAGTGAGCAAGCTCCATGGATGGATTGATAACACAGAGTTAAAATAAGATATAGTTTGGCTCCTCAGTAAACACGTCCCTGATGATTTGCCTTCCGGCTCAAGCATCCAGGCTTTCGCGTTCAAATCTAGCCAAGCTGCGAGCACTCGCTTGTCTCGAGACGATTTTCACCCACACAGGCAGCTTAGGTGACGAGGAACCGAAAAGGAACTTTTCGGCCGTTCATTCACATCCTGTGATCACGGCACTTGTATATCCTATACATCGCAGTCTGAGGAAGTGAATTCAGGGATGAATGAAGTGAGCAAACTCCATGGATGGATTGATAACACAGAGTTAAAATAAGATATAGTTTGGCTCCTCAGTAAACACGTTCCTGATGATTTACCTTCCGGCTCAAGCATCCGGGCTTTCGCGTTCAAATCTAGCCAAGCTGCGAGCACTCGCTTGTCTCGAGACGATTTTTACCCACACAGGCAGATTAGGTGACGAGGAACCGAAAAGGAACTTTTCGGAGTCTGAGGAAGTGAATTCAGGGATGAATGAAGTGAGCAAGCTCCATGGATGGATTGATAACACAGAGTTAAAATAATTATATAGTTTGGCTCCTCAGTAAACACGTCCCTGATGATTTGCCTTCTCGCTCAAGTATTCATTTTTTCGTTTTATTTGGTGGTAGTTTTCTTTGATTTAGCGTGTTATTTTTTAATTAATTACTTCTTAGTCATAGAAAATAGTTGGTGGCATGCTTCGTTTTTGGGTGTCAGCCCCCTTTACAGTGGGGGAATTTGCTTTGGCTGGAGCATTCAGGTTAATTATGAATGCTCGGTACTTTAGTTTGCTATCGAAAAGTTATTTCTTAAACGTCTGCCTTTTTATTTTTCTTATTATTGACCAGCGCCAGGGCAATGCCATTCATGATGATAGTGAAAAACAAAAATAATAATAGCGCTGCACTATCATCCATTCTAAAAGAGCCGCCAATCGTTGCTGCGACTAATCCTAATAATATTGCACATGCTGAGATAACACTCAGTAGAATAGCTAATGCCGTGCCCATTTCAATTAGTGGTTTAAAAAACTGACTGATCCCGACAACCATACCAATTACAATAATGACCCAAAACCATATACCTATGCCCATAATATGGCTTGATACGGTTGAAGTCGCAATACAAGAGATAGTAAATAATATGGCGAATACTTTATTCATATATAAAACCTCATTCGATCACAAAATCAACAAACTGGTTAGTGCCAGTAATGCAGGTAAACCTTGTACAATTAAAATAGATTTTTTGGCTGTTGCAGCGCCGTACATTGCCGCGACTAAAACACATGCCAGAAAAAACATCTGAATTTGAAGGCCGAATTCAGTATTGCTATGTAGTAAACCCCAAAATAACCCTGCAGCTAGAAAACCATTATAAAGTCCCTGATTTGCTGCCAATACTTTCGTATCTTCCGCAAGTTTAGCTGTCATTCCAAATGCTTTTAACCCTTTAGGTTTGGTCCAGAGAAACATTTCTAATATAAGTATGTAGATATGTTCAATCGCTACCAGAAAAACTAAACCTTTCGCCATATATTCCATATTCAGGGGCCTTAAATTATTAAGTTAAAAAGCGTTATTATTTAAATTATGAACTCACTATATTGGCGAATTTATTGTCATTTTGCAAAAGGTGATTTAAATATCAAGGCCATTTTCGCTGAGTAACCTGCAATCCCCATCACCAAACAAATAGCACCTATCACAAGTTCTATAGATAAAGTTTCAATATCAAGTTGATACCCAGTGTTAACTGTTTTTGCCGCATAATGGCCAATTTTATAGCTCATGTTGCTTCATTTTTGGTAATTGATTTATTGTGTGATTATACATTTTTTGTAAACTTACGATTGATAATTAACGGTGGGTGTCATCGTTACGTTTTTAGTTTATTCGTTTTTACGCTTGCCTATGGGCTCGTTATGACTTTGATTATTCATGGTTACTTATTACATTACTACGGACAAACGGTAGGTAAGAATGCGATGGGTATTAGAATCGAAAACCTTTATGGTACAAAAGCCGACTTTAAAACTATTTTTGTTTAAGAATGCTCCCTTTGTCTTTGTGCGCACATATTCCTATGGTTGGGCCATTAATAAACTTAGTAAATCCTCTATTTATTTTTGGTAAAGAGCGTCGTTGTTTACATGACTATATTGCAAAAACACAAGTTTGTAATGTGAGTACAGACTAAATCAACAAAAAATGAAGCCCAACCTTGTGGGTTTAGTATTATGAAACTCGACAAACCGACCAAATTTTTATTGTTTTCACTCAGGCTATCAATTTTAAAAAGTGTTTAAATGTAACCCGAAAAATAATAGCATTATCTCATGAAATATAGATATTGAGGAACGGGTCAGTTTCGTAACTGAGTTAGATTTAATTAGGGCTAATAACAATGATATTAATGTTAAAAGAAATATATTGAAGTAATAAAACCCTTATGTTACTTAGTCTTACAATAAGCTAAACTGATTAAGTCAAAGGGTTTTTTAAGGTTAATCTTGTTTGATACAGTTATACAGAAGGAGGTCCGAAACGATTTGTTCCAGCAGTCCCTGATAAAAAACCATTTTCAATCAATGCCCAGAACGGTCCAATTAATGGTACAAAAGAAATAAGTACCCAAGACCCCGATTTGTCTCTGTCATGCCAGCGTTTAACCTGGACGGCTATTGAAGACCATATGAAAATGCCATATATCATAAAAAAGAATCCATTAACGATACTTTCATCTAGGCCTATAGCTGAAACTAAAAGCATTAAGGCAATCATCATTAAAACTATGCCCAAAAATGAAAACCAATATGTAGATCTCGTTATTCGACCACGAAAAGAAAATAAAATTTGTTTTAAAGTAAGTTGTCTGATTTCTTGAGAATCAATTTCTATATTTGAATTAGGACTTTGGTATAAATTGTCTGTCATTATTTTGGATCCTTTTTATATTTCACTATAGTTGTGTTAAGAACCTGTATAGCTCTTCATTTTTCTTGCGGAATTTTTTTATTTAATATTTAAGTCTATCTTACACAGATTTCCTTAGATGTATTCGCTAATGTGACCCAGTCATAAGCAATGGCATGTAATTCGCCTTCAGAGTCTACTTCTGATATAGAAACACTACACTTACTCCAGTTTCCTAATGGCTTTACTGTGTAATCCACATTAGGCTTTGCCGTAAAAGTTGCATAAAACTTACATATGTATGCTCCTGCTGAAGCATGTAATTGAATCAACATATTAGAATTACCTGGAATATTAAAAGTAGAAAGGTAACTATCTTTAGTTTTTGGTTTAGGTGGGCGAAATAAAGTTTTAGTACACTTATTTTGATCTAAAATACCAAAATTAATAACTTTTTCATTGGAAGCTAAATTTCTTAAAAATGCATTACTTTGGAGTGGAATAGACAGGGTTGAGGTATTTTCATTTTTACCCTCTGGTACATAAGTAGTAGCGCAAGAAATAGTACTTATACAGACAAGGGAAATAAATATTGATTTATATAGATTTTTTTTCATAGCTCTTCTAGGTTTACTCACATAAAGTGACTTTGACAAATGTGTCTGAAATCGGGGGCGATTTTCAATATTAACGGAAGTTCTTAGCAAGTTGATTCTAGTAAACCGTACAAGTGATTTGAAATCAGTATACGAGTATTAATAATTTGAACTTGGTTTATAAGTAGACATCTGAACGGAGAATAATAAAGCAACTCCGATAATAGATCAATTATTATTAACTGAATTGTCCCGTGTTTGGCAGAGGACCCATAACTTTAGAAACTGGAACTAGCTGAAAGTCAAATCGCTATACAGTAGAACAAAAAAGAAAAGAATAAAGGATTAAAATATTTGATTAGGTGTTAGTCATGACCTGAGTCAGAGAATCCTTAATTGATTTAGAGTCAACTCCATACTACCTCTGTATTAACCGGTGTGTCAGGCAAGCTTTTTAAATAAAAAAAGAATATTTATGGGTGCTACCCTTTTTGCAAGCATGATCTGTTTTTATCTTGTAAAAAAACAATAATCCTGTAAATGACTCTGTGTAACAGTCAGTTTTATATAAAGCTTTTAACGCTTTAATTTTAACTTTTTCGTATTAAAAATACATGACAGTAATATAAATAATATTCATTCTCTAGAAAGTATTATTCAGCTTTTTTGTTAGGGTCGAAGTTATATTTTTACATGTTTTTCGAGTAGAACACGAATAGTAAAGGTTTGCCTGTCCTTTTTTATTGTTTACTTTTTGATTGTTTTTTTTATTGTCCTTTTTTATTGTCAGCACAGGGAGTATATTTTCTTTTGCTATCTTTATAGGCATCGATTGCTGCATGATAAAAAACGGGAGTAAGACTTATCTCTTTACCTGAAGAAGGTAAAAACCTGCAAGGAATGGCTGTGTTTTGATTGTAATCATTATCTAAGATTTCAAATGTTTTTTTGATAATAGGTCTAAAGTACTTTAGCTCTGAAAGCTGAGGCGCAGTAATTTTAATATTCATATTCTTGGCATCTGAGACTCGTTTTTTAAGGGGATTTTACCTCTAATGTAGGCTCTAGTTAAATTGCTGCGTTATAGGCAGGGGAAATTGAGATTGTTAGGCGCATGGGGGAATTTAAATATCTCTGTTTAAAAATCTCAAAAAATATAAGTCGGCCTGGGACTTTATTTGATCTAAAGCTTCACTATTAAAATATCATTAATGTTGACTCTGTTTTAGGGGGGAGGTACATTACGGGGAGAAATACTTCTACAAATACAAAAACTTAACAAGGAATTCAAAGTTGATAAACATCAGAATATTCATTACTTTTATTTTTGCATTAATACTGGTTCAAAGTGCCATTGCAATAGAAATTAATCCATTTGAACAAACAGCAAAACCTACGAGGCTAAATGACTTTGAAATCACCAATATTCAGGTTGACGCTTTTAAACAATTATTTGGACAAGCACAAGATTATATTAATGCTGATAGTCAAATTTATCTAACAGAGGAGGGCCTGGATGACGATAGTAGATACGCTATTCATTTTAAACAAGGTAAATTTGAGACAACGCTTGCATTAAAACATATTAAAAGTGGTTTAGAGCTTCATAATATTTACGTCACATCTATCAGATATACAAATAAATTGAAAATTGGCTCGATCTATTTAAAAGCGCGCACTAATAATGATATAGATATTAGATTAGATGTAATGCTGGATGCGCCTACTGAGAAACTAAAAGGTGAAATGGATTTAGTGATTGAAGGTAGTAGTTTCAGTTATTTAATTGAGTTATCAAATGATTGGAAATTAAAGGCTGCATATAAAATGCCTAAAAGAAAACCATACGAAAATCATGAAGACTCCATTCCTATTGACGATAAACTCTTCCAAAAGCAAAGTTTGGAATACCCAAAAGAATCTAAAATATTAAAGCTTGAAAGTAAATCAATTTCTAAATTGGCAAATACAATTAATGGCTGGACCGTTAAATACCCGCTAGATAAAACAAAGACGGCTGATTATACCTATGGACCAAGTATCTTATTTATTGTACACCCAAGTATTGCAAAAATTTTACCTGAATATAAATTTAGAGCAAAATACCCAATAATACTTTTAGATAAGATAGCTGATATTTTTGAAAAAGAGAGAATAATAGATGGTACTACTAATCGAGACATGAGATATCATACAGCCCATGAACCGGTCTACAGAGGGGACAGATACGCTTATAGCTTACCACCAAATGACGTATGTCGCGATAATGTATGTACTCAAAATTATGAAAGTTTGCTGGAAAAAATGGTTCAGAGTCAAGAGTTAAGAAAAATGCGCATTGAGTGGAATGCTGATGTAGTTCTCTTTGTTCATGCTTTTTGGGATCCTTATGCTCAAATTTCAGGAAAGGCATATAAGCCAGTACATAAAGGAGATAGAGGCAATAAAAATCATGCCTTTGCTGTCGCTGGCTGGGGAAACAATTTGTATTCTCCTGATATTTACCCACCTATGCATGAGTTATTTCACGTATTAGGGGCTGGCCACTCAAAATACAATCCTAAGCCAGGAAATTTAAGATCGAAAGCCTTTATAGGCAGTTATAAAGACGCTAATGGAGATAAAAATGCTATAAAATCATTTATGGCTTATCATGATGTCTGTAAACAAACTACACGGGAAAGTTATTGTCAACAATATGATTATTTCTCTTCTCCTACCAGGTATGTCGACGGTTATGATGGAAAAAAACTAAGACTTGGCTCAAGTTATGATAATAATAAGCAAGCTATTATAGATTTCATAAGAGAAGTTACTAATTACAATAAATATTTATAACTCAGACCTTTTGGGTAAACTTCATCAACTCTAACTTTTTTACTACCAATAACACTGTCAATTTTGGCATTTTCTTTAAGTCTATATCAGTACTTGAATTGAAACAAAAGACCCCAAAGTGTATCTGTTTTGTGTCTAAATGGTCTTGAACCAAACCGATAAGCCGCATTTCTTCGTTTCATAAATCCTGAAAAAGAGCTACAAAGCGTGCAAAACATATAGTTATAGGTTTTTGCACGAAACCTGAAAATATCAAAAAATAATTCCCTGATTTACGGCCTTTTGGTGGTCACTTCAGAATTTAAATCCGTACTGAAGAACTCGAATTAACTGCTTGCATTTAGCGTTCCATTTTATCTTTGACTCTTTGGAGTCTAAATGACTATTGGGTAGTGGGTTTAAGTGACTCTTCTTGGGTTTGGTTTAGTTTAAGTTAATGATAAATAAGATGTTTATATATTGGTATCTTCATTGCAATAGCTTGTGTATCTAATGGAGATGTAAAAAATTAAGGTACACTCATGAAAGACAAAAATATCTGGCTTGCATTGCTGGTGGTTTGCGTAATTTCCTTTGGGATTTTAGGTTCACTTGGTAGTGATATTTATCAATCGGCACCGCCTATTCCCGAGAAAGTGCTCTCGAGTTCAGGTGAAGTTTTATATACTAAACATCAAATTGAACAAGGTCAGCTTGTTTGGCGTTCTATGGGAGGGCATCAAACGGGTTCTATATGGGGTCATGGTAGTTTATTAGCACCAGACTGGAATGCTGATTGGTTACACAGAGAAGCGCTTGCGTTATTGGATATTATTGCGCAGCGAGAATACGGTAAAAATTATGATCTTTTAACCGAGCCCAGGCAGGCATCTATCGAAGTTGTGATGCGTAAATTAATCCGAAAAAATACCTTCGATCCAACCAATTCAACTCTTATTCTGGCAAAAGATCGTGTTCAGGTACTTAAGGTATTACAACAACATTATAGTAAGGTTTTCGGGGACAATGTCGATTATCAGTCGCTTCGTGAGCAGTATGCGATAAAAGAAAATGCGATACCATCGGCTGAAGCGCGTCACCTGTTAACTGGTTTCTTATTTTGGAGTACCTGGTCAACCATTACGGAACGCCCGGATAGTAATTTAAGTTATACCAGTAACTGGCCTTATGATCCTTTAGTGGGTAATACGCCATCTTCAGGTATATTAGGCTGGTCTTTATTAAGTATTGTGTTATTGATCGGCGGAATTGGTGCATTAGTTTGGTATCACGCGTCACTCAGGCACGAACCTTTACCTATTATGCCTAAAGCGGATCCTCTGGCAAAACTCAACTTAACGCCATCGCAAAAAGCGACGGGAAAATATTTTTTGGTAGCGGCAGCTTTGTTTGGTTTGCAAATTTTATTGGGAGGTATAACAGCACATTATGCCGTAGAAGGGCAGGAGTTTTATGGGATCCCACTAGCTGAATTATTACCTTATGCTGTTACACGTACCTGGCATACACAACTTGCTGTATTTTGGATAGCAACTGCCTGGTTAGGCACAGGCTTGTTTATCGGGCCTGCTTTATCAGGTAAAGAGCCTAAATTTCAACGTTTGGGCGTTAATGTATTATTTGTTGCTCTTGTTGTGGTTGTATTGGGATCAATGTTAGGTGAATGGTTGGGTGTACAGCAAGTTTTTGATCTTGATACTAACTATTGGTTTGGCCATCAAGGTTATGAATATATAGATCTTGGTCGCTTCTGGCAGATTTCATTACTGGCAGGCTTAATAATTTGGTTAACTTTAATGACACGTGCCTTGTTGCCGGCATTAAAAGAAAATCACGATCATAAGCCAGTGATCATGGTTTTGTTTTTATCTTCAATTGCTATCGGCATGTTTTATGGCGTGGGATTGTTTATTGGTAAGCATACGCATTTAGCAATGGCTGAATATTGGCGATGGTGGGTTGTGCATTTATGGGTTGAAGGTTTTTTTGAAACTTTTGCTGCCGCAGTTGTCTCTTTAATGTTTGTTCGGTTAGGGCTAGTAAGGGCTAAGTCAGCAAATAGTGCGGTTCTATTTACGACAGTTATTTTCTTAACTGGTGGTATTTTAGGCACACTTCATCATTTATATTTCACGGGTACACCCACATCCGTGATCGCCTGGGGCGCAACTTTTTCTGCGCTTGAAGTGGTGCCTTTATCATTAATTGGCTTTGAAGCCTTTGAAACCTGGCGTATGCGTAAAGCAGCTCCCTGGATGGAAGCATATCGCTGGCCGATTATGTTTTTTGTCGCTTGTGCTTTTTGGAATCTTGTGGGCGCGGGTATGTTTGGCTTTTTGATCAATCCACCGATTTCGTTATATTACGTACAAGGGCTTAATACCACGGCATTGCATAGTCATACCGCTTTTATGGGGGTATATGGCATGTTAGGTATCGGGCTTATGTTATTTTGTTCCAGATTATTAGCTGGCGAAGTATGGCATGATAAATTGTTACCTACGACATTCTGGACATTAAACTTAGGTTTAGCAGCGATGGCGTTAATGTCGTTAGCACCGGCGGGTATGTTGCAGTTTAGTGCCGTACTTGAAAAAGGTTATTGGTATGCACGATCACCTGAAGTGATCCACAGCGCTGCCATGGAGCAAATTGTGTGGTTACGTGTACCAGGTGATATCTTATTCAGCGTGGGTGGCGGGTTACTGTTATTCTTCTTTGTTCGGCTTGCCTTTAATGCTATTCGAGGTAAATCTCCGGCAATATTGGGGGCAAAACCAGCGTGAGCAGTTTGCTCGAGAATAATACCAATTACATCTAATGGTATAAGGCGTAGCTAAGGGTACGCCTTTTTATTTCAAATGAGGGAAACTTAAACTGATGGATCACAATATAATTTATGTAGCACTTTTATAATTTGCGTGACTTCGTAGCTATCTAATGCATAAAAAATATTTTGAGCATCACGGCGAGTTTTTACATATCCTTCGCGGCGCAACCAGGCCAGGTTTTGAGATAATGAAGATTGTGGGATCGGAAATAGTTCATTTAGTTGTGATACTGACAACTCTTTCTCTTGTAAGGCGCATAAGATCATCAGCCTGTGCTTATTTCCCAGTGTTTTTAGTAAAGTAACCGCTTTTTCTGCATTACTTTCCAGTTGATTAAAGTCAACCATAAGTTACTCATGTTTTTTTATCAGAAATACAGATGATAATTGCATGCCTACCAGCATGGCAACAAAAAATCCGACGATCTTAATGTTCCCGGTTAATAAATTGACCCAAGCAGGTCCGGGGCAAATACCAATAATCCCCCAGCCTATACCAAATAAAATAGCACCGAAAATTAAATTTTTATCTAAGGTTTGTTTTTGAGGAACGCAAAGTGTTTGATCCGAATTAAGCTGTTGTTTTGGTTTGATCATCAAAAAGTAACCGAAAGAAAAAACACTTAAAGCACCAGCCATTACTAAGGCTAAACTTGGATCCCAATTGCCAATAATATCCAAAAAGTTTAACACTTTATTTGGGTTTACCATTTGTGATAGCACAAGTCCGGCGCCAAAAAATATACCACAAATGAGTGAGATAAATATTTTCAAAAGTTAATTTCCTATGATATGTCGTGTGATCAAAACAGTTATTATTGCTGTGAACATAAAAATACAGGTCGCCACAAGTGAGCGAAAAGATAAACGTCCTAAACCGCATATAGCATGGCCGCTGGTACAGCCATTGGCTAATTTAGTACCTGATCCGGTTAACAGGCCTGCACTGAGCACTAATATCCAATCTGGGTCAAAATCAGTGGCAAGTGCAATATCAAAGTTCGTCATAAAGTAAGCTCCGAGTAAAATCCCCATTAAAAAAATCCAGCGCCAAAGTTTTTCTTGTCCTGAAGGAAAAGTCGCATTACTTATGATCCCTGATATTCCGGCAACTTTGCCATTAAAAAAAAGTAATATAAATGCAGAAAGTCCGATAAGAATACCACCAAATAGGGCGCTGAAAGGCGTAAATTCAGTCATCATTTGTCATCCCTTTATATTGCTGGGTTATCGGTATTTTAATAAATGCCTGACCATTATTTTCAGTTTGGGGAAGTTTTCCGCCACAAATATTTACCTGAATAGCAGGGTAAAGTAATTTTGGAGCAGCTAAGGTGTTATCTCGGTTTGTTCGCCTGGCAATAAATTCTGATTTACTGACTCTGGTATTTATATGGATATTACTTTTTTTGCTAGTTAAAACATCAGTTACATACGCTAATTTTCTGTTGTCTGGTTGATAATCATGACACATCCATAGTTGTGTATTATCTGGTAACGTATGGAGCCTATTAATACTGTCATATAATAGTGCTGCATCTCCTCCTGGAAAGTCACACCTGGCTGTACCGCTGTCAGGCATGAACACTGTATCTCCAACAAAGGCATTGTTACCTATAATAAAAGTAAGGCTATCACTGGTATGACCCGGTGTTGCCCAAATTAATATTTCTAATTTACCAGCCTTAATTTTCTGTTGGTCAGTTAACAATAAATCAAACGTGTCTTCTGATTGATAGTTAGCTTCATCATCTATATTCAGCAGAAATTTAAAGGTTTTTTGAGTTTCTGTAATATGTGAACTGACAGCTGTTTTACCACCTAATTGCGATTTTATGTATTGGGCTGCAGTCAGGTGATCGGCATGGGCATGGGTTTCTAAGATCCACACTACATTTAGCTGATTATCACGTATGAATTGAATTTGACTATCGGCAAACTTGGTAGAAATTACGCCTGAACTGATGGAGAAATCTAATACACTATCAATTATAATCGCATATCCGGCAAAACAATCAAAAACAACATAACTTATTGTGGCACTTTCGTCATGATAAAAGGCTTGGATATTTACCATAGATCATTTCCTATTGCATTATCTATTCTATATATCGTATATTAGCAATGTACAATATTAAAGGTCAAGGTTTAAACAACTCGTCCTGCAAATTCACAAACAGGTGTGATTATGATTTTAAATGATAAACAGCTTATTTCTATTGCCAGGCAACAAATAGTCGAAGTCTCGTGTGCGCAGTTGTATCTTAAGTTAGCTGAAAAACCGATTATAATTGATATTAGGGAGAAGGATGAATTGAGAATGGGAATATTACCAGGTGCAATTCATATTCCCAGAGGTCAGTTAGAAATGAGAATATCGAGTATTCTACAGGTTACTAATGATGATAACCCTTTAGCGTTACTTGCAACAAAAAATATTTATTTGTACTGTCGAAGTGGCGGGCGATCAGCTTTAGCAGCACAAACCTTGTTAAATATGGGCTTTATTCATGTATTTTCTTTATTAGGCGGGAGCGATGGCTGGGGCCGTGCTGGGTATGAGTTGGCGTGTGAACCGAATAAATAGAGTAATGAAGATATTAATACCTTCATTACTCAGGAAGTTTTAATCTAACCATACCCAGATTTTATCCTGGTTTAATTTGGCTACATCTTTAATAAAGACTTTACCTGTAAAAACAGCCTTGGCGGTTCTATCTGCATTGTGGGTCATGGCAAAATCATAGGCTGACTCACCATTACACATTAATTTTTCACTGATCAGTTTTACTGTTAAATGATTTTTCTTTAGGTTTTTTTTCATTGTAAAAGGTTTATTGTTTTTTACATCGACACAAGCTTTAACAAGTGCTGTATTAATAAAGTTTGTATCCATTGCATTGCTCATAGAAATGGGTAAAGCAATAGCTGCTACTGAAACGATTAACCGAGTAAATTTATTCATTTTATACCTCTGGATTTATGTCAACGGGTTCATGATTAAAATTAGTGCAGTTAAAAATTTTATTATCATAATAAAGTTATAAACTTGTAAAAATAAAGATAGCCGCTGTAACTTAATATGAAATTTATTATTTATTAATGAGTTGAACTTAATATTTCAGAATTTTATGTTTTTTTTGAGTGTTACCAAATATTACTCAGGAAATACTTAGGAAACAAAATCCATAAATAGACAGTTTGTGAACTAAATTGGAAATATAGTTTCACTACTAACTGTTTATTTATTGATTATTTCCATTGAGGGTTGGGCGTGAGTACTTCACTGATAGCTAATTTTAATTTAATTAACTCTATGGGTTTAGTTATATAATAATCGATGCCGATTTCGTGCGCTTTATTAATATCATCGGTTAACGCATTGGCCGACAGGGCAATAATAGGTATATGTGCTAATGTTGGGTTGGCTTTAATGATTTTGGTTGCTTCTAAACCGCCCATGACGGGCATTTGAATGTCCATTAAAATAACTTGCGGTAACTCAGCTGCGCTTTCTAATAAATCGATCGCTTCCTGGCCATTATTCGCAACGACTATATTTTGAGTGAACTGATACATTAACTCGGTTGCAACGAGTTGATTTATTTGGTTATCTTCGACTAATAATATTTTAATGTCAGTTAGATCTGTTACTGGTTCAATTTGGTTAGTTAGCTCTTCATCAGAGAGCATATTGTCATAAATGATTTCAATGGGTAAAGATACCGTAAAACGACTGCCTACTTCTAATTCCGATTCAAACTCTATTTCTCCTCCCATTAGTTCACATAGTTGTAAGGTAATACTTAAACCTAACCCTGTACCGCCATATTGTCTGGTGATTGAAGTGTCGGCCTGTTCAAAGTCGTCGAATAATTTGACTTTAGCCTTTTCTGAAATACCAATTCCGGTATCTGAGACGGTTAATATTAATAAGCTGATTGGATCATACTTAATTGTTATATCAACGGTTATTTTACCCGTTTGTGTAAATTTAATAGCATTACCAATTAAATTAGTGGCAATTTGCTCAATTTTAATTTGATCTGAATTTATCTTAGGTAAGGGAGCTGTATTTATTAAAAAAGTAAGTCCTTTGGAGTCGGCCATTTGACGAAAAACACTTTCTAGCCGTGAGATAGTTTGGTTTAAATCAAATTGATGTTTTTCAACCAGTAGTTTTCCGGATTCTATTTTTGCGATATCAAGTATTTGATTGATGATGTTTAATAATAATTTTGAAGAGTGGTTTATGCGCTCAAAATAATCGAGTGCCTGTTGTTCTTTAAGTTTATTTCTGGCAATTTCAATATATCCAATAATCGCTGTAAGTGGCGTTCTTAGTTCATGGCTCATATTTGATAAAAAGTTACTTTTAGCCTGACTGGCTATTTCTAAATCGCGGATCAGTTCTTTTAGTTGTTTAGTTTGTTGAGCCACTTGCATTCTTAGTTGGCTGTTAAAACTAATAATCACCATAATAAAACTCATGGCTAAAGTTGCCACTATCAGGCCTAAAATTAAGGTGAGCCAACTGAGCCAGTCTTTTTCTGCATTTTCGAATTCAATGCTACTTGCAAATGAAACTTCCCAGGTTCTGCCAAACCAGTCAAGATCATAATACGAATTAAAGCTCGCATTTTCTTTACGCATATTCGAAATAAATGGCTGTTCACTATGTTTAGTATCAGTTATTGAATAATGATATCCCTTTCTTTTTGCATCCAATTTAAAGAGCTTCTCTAATAATAAATCAATTTCTAAAACGACTTCTACTAAACCTTGCACTTCTGTTTTACTGGTATTTAACACATAGACTGGGTAATAAATGACACTACCATTATATTTTCCTCCTTGTTGTGCCAGTTGCATAGGAGGCGTTGCAATTGCTTTTGCGGTATTAATGGCACTAATCACTGCTTTACTGGCAACGGGGTGACTTGCTACGTTCAGCCCGATGGCTGTTTTATTGTTTAAATAAGGTTCCAGGTAAGTAATAGGAAAATACACCTCTTGTGCTAAAGCTGGTTTTAAACCTGATTTTGTCCAGCGCTTTAATTGTACCGGATTTTGCGGATCTTTAGACACTAAATCTTGCCAGGCGGTTACCTCATTGTTTGGTACTTTTTTGATCCAGCCCATGGCTCTGTATTTTGCTGTTCTGGGGTTGGTACTTAAAGTGTATTGTGCAAATTCCGCCTGCGATATGTTTTGGCGCATGTTAAAAATAGCTGCTAATGAGGTTAGGTTATTTTTAATTTCTAATTTTGCCACATTAAATAAGTTAATTTTAGTACGAGTTAATTGGGCAAAATCCCGGGTACGTTTATCATTAAATACGAGTTTCGAATAATAAAAAGTGCCACAGACTATGGTAAACATTATGAGTGCAGCTATGACGACCTGATGTCTGTTTTCGATTGTATTGACGTTTTCGTTTTTTAAGAAAAGCAGTGTAATTGGTAAAAAAAACAATACGCCAATACTGTCTCCGACCCACCAGGTAAACCAAACAAAAGGCAACATAGACTGACTGACAAACCCTTCGAAAAACAAAGTTATGGCACCTATGGTGGCAGCAATAATACAGGCTAACGGCCCGGATAAAATTAATAGTTTTAATATTTGATCAAATCTGCCTAAATCAAGCGGAATATGGCAGACACGGAAGATTAAGTATCGCGCAAAGCATAATTGTAAAATAGAGCCTGAACTTCTGGCCGCGTGCCAAAATATTTCAGACAGCGGCATATCATAAATTGGGGTGTAAGCAGTAATTAAGTTGGCAAAAAATGAACCTATAAATAACCAGGGGAGGGCTCTGTGGCCATATTTGATGTATATTGCTAATGCTATGCCCGCTGCTGGCCATATGGCACTGGCAAATCCGGGGGGAATTGTAAAAATTCCACCAATAAATCCAAATGCAATATATGTACAAGAAATGATAATCCCAGTGAACAATGTAATTGATTGTTTGTTTTGCATTTATTAGCTTGTGAAATATCTGGATTATTTGAGTATAGTCAAAATAATTTAGTTTTATACGGTTTGATTACATTACTGTAACTATTTTTAAATACTAACCATGAGTTATAGAGCTGGTAAAGTTAGCCTGTTTAAATTATGATGACCGGTTAAAAATTACTCTAAATATTTTTGGAACAATCTCATAATGAAGAAACTAATTTCAGGTATATGCTTATCAACACTTTTATTCGCGGCAAATCCATTAAAAGCTTTTGAAGGTGAGCAACAAATATATGCCGATTTATTAAGCGGAAATAATGGTGTACACATAAAGGTTGGTGCACAAAGTATTTTTAACAAAGAAATTAAAAACTTCGAACTTATTGATCTGGCCGCAAAAGTTTTAGTATTAAGTGAAGCGGGAAAAATAACGCTAGATCCTGATACAAAAGCTTGGTTGGCAAAAGCTATCGGAGCCAGTAAAAGTACACGTTATGCAAAATTGTTAGATAGTGTCATTAAAAATACTCGAGATTCAAAATTAAAAAAGTTTGCAAAAAAAGCACGTAAAAAACTGGTTAATAAGGCTGATACTTCCTTCGACCAAGATAAAGTCGATTTAGCTCAGACAGCAACTAAAATTGAGCGTAAACAGCAAGCTTATATTTCTATTGCGTCAGCAGAAAAATTTAAAACAGTTCTTGTGGGTGATTCTATTGATACAGTTTTAGAAAAAATGGGCATGCCCGATGATATTGGGGTTGAATTTGGTAGTAGAAATTTAGGTTGGGGTTTGGGAACTGTTAGTTACTCTTTACTTAATTTAAAGTTCAATAAATTAGGTGGATTTAATTTTCATTTTAATAAAGATGCAGGCAGTAATTGGACTGTTAAACGCATAACAACTGATAGAACTTTTGAAGGGGCATTAGCAAGTCACCCTATGATGGATAATCCGTCAATGATGCGTGCTTACATTCGAGGATTAGTTAAACGTTCAAATGCAACAGAGTTGGACCGTGACATTGCCGCAGAAAGATTGTTTAATGGTCTTACTGATCATGATGCTATTGATGCTTTGGCCTGGGCGTGTAAACTATTAGGTTTAAGTGGCACTCCCAGATATCGCACTGTATTAGAGCATACAATTGAGAACTCATCTTCTAGAAAACTCAAGAAATATGCTAAAAAAGCCTTAAAAAAAATAGGTAAAGGGGACGTAGAACAATATAAAAAAGGTGATATTTTCCAAATTGCGTCACTTAAAACAGAGACTAAGTTACCTTAAATTTAGTGACCAGGTTTTATTTATTGCAAATAAAGTCTGGTCTTTTGGTTTATTCACCAAAACTATTTTAGAACTGTGAAATAAACCTCCCTGAAACGATAAATTAAATAGTTACCTCTATTCAAAAATTTGTAGTTTTGAATATTAAACACTACCTTTAAGTAAACAATTGTTCTATTACATATGACTTTATACTGAGCCTTTTCAGGATCATATTTATGTTTTTTCAAAGAGTTTTAAATCAATATTTTATATATTTTTTACTCATCTTATTATTGAGTTGTTCATGTGTGGCAACTGAAGATGATTTTAATGAATTAGCATCCCTGAGTCTTGAAGATCTATTCAATATAGAAGTTGAAACAGCCACTAAAACTACAGAAAAAAACAGTTTATCTCCGGCTATTATGACGATTATCACAGCTCAAGATATTAAGAACTATGGCTATCATAATGTGGCAGAAGCGTTAAGTCAGATTGCGAGCTTTATTGATAACTATGATTTAGCGATACACAATTTTGGTGTTAGGGGAATAAACTCAGGTGTTCGCTCTGGTAGCCGTACAATAAAATTTATGTTGGATGGGCAGTCAGTTGCTTTTAATTCTACATCACAGAATTTTATTGACAATGAACTCATTTCTATGGATTTAATTGAACGTATTGAAGTAGTACGTGGACCTGTTTCGTCATTGTATGGTGCGAATGCATTTCTAGGTGTTGTAAATATTGTAAGTAAAATGGGATCTAAGTTAGCGCAAGATGGTGGTGAGTTGGGGATACAATGGCATAATTTAAAAGAGGCTGGAACAGGGTATAGCACAAGTATTACATTTGGTGATAATTCAGATCTGTGGGATTACATAGTAGGATTAAACAAAAGTGAAGTACACAGAGGAGGAATTTCTTTACCTGCCAGTTCATTTGCTTATCAAGACCAAGAGCTCAAACAATCTATTACTGATGATGCTGAACCGTTTAGCTTTTATGGCAGACTAAAATATCAAACACCAGATCATGAAGTTAAACTCAGTGGCCACTATCAAGAGCTGGTAGTTGACCAACCTTTTTTTGATATAAATGCGCTTAAACCTCAAGGTACAACTAAAATAGCACTGGATAATATGTTTTTACGTTTGGACTATGGTTTTATTGTTAACGACAAAATGAACCTTCATACTTATCTTACTTATAATGAGGGGGGCACTTTAGATGATGATAAAATTGAAGTGGGAGCTGATAAGTTTTATTTATCTCGCAATTTAGGATATACAGGTATTGAGTTCGGTTCGGAAATATTTTTAACATTTAGAAAACAAGACAGTCTTTTGTTGGGCATAGACGCAAAAGTAGATCATCATGATATTGAAACTTTTACACGGGTAGATCGCGATAAAGGTCTGCGCACTGAAGTTAATCCAAATAAAGAAAAAACCATTCGAGATAGCGGTTTTTACGTTCAGTATATTACACAACTAAATGAAGACTGGCGTGCTATTGTTGGTTATCGACTAGATGATGACTCGGTTATTGGCAAACAATCTTCTGCGCGATTAGGCTTAGTTGGACAACTGCCCTATGATGTTATTATTAAACTATTAGGTGGTAGTTCATTTCAAACTCCTTCCCCAGAGTTACTATATCGAACTGCCATACAAGCAGGAGATATTATAGGTAACCCTGACTTACTGGCACAACAGGCTAAAACTTATGAATTGTCTGCGACTATTCCAGTCAACAACCTGATAGGAATAAATTTGACCTATTTTAATACCCGCGTAGAAGATTTAGTTATTTTTAAAACTGACGGCAGTAACTTATTAGCTGATAATAGTGCTGATAGTAAAACACATGGAATTGAAGCTGAATTGAGATTAATTTGGCAGGGGTTAAGTGGTTTTATGAATTATAGCTGGCAAAAAACTAAAAGAGATAAAAATCCTGATAACTTGTTCTTATTAGAGCACAGAGAGAATGGAGAAATAGTTCCTGAACAGGCTGCAAATTTAGGTTTAAGTTACTATTGGCAGGCACCTGAAGTAAATATTAGCTGGCGTAATCGTTGGGTTGGTAGGAGAGAAGCATCTAGTTTGAATGTATTACAAGCAAATCAGTTTTATTCACTTGATAGTTATATTGACTCTAGTTTTAGCTTGTCTACCAACAGGTATTCTTTTATAAAAAACCGTGAAGCCAATTTAACACTGCAAGTAAAAGATGTATTTAATACTAAATATGTTAATCCGGGATTTGGTGGCATTGAATTTCCATCACTTGGCAGGCAGTTATTAATTAGTTTTGCACAGAGGTTTTGAAGGAGCTGGCAATGATAAACAACTGGTATGCTAAATTTGTATTTTTTTATGCATTTTGTTTACTCCTTATGAGTTGTGGAGAGTCTGATAATGCGACTGAGATGTTTGAAAATGATCCCGTTGCTGATCAATATAAAACATCAGCAATTAATGTTGTCAGTATCACTAATATTGCCTCCGTTAGAAATGCCGTCTTACTTGCTGCAAAACAAATAAATGGTGCTGGTGGAGTGTTAGGCAAGGAATATAACGTCGTTGCATTTGTCGCTAGTGGCACTGATGAGGCAGTATCACTGGCAAAAAAGTCATTGGAGTTTGATATTAAGGCATTCAATGTGTCTTACTCTTCTCGTTCTAAAGCAGTATCGGAATTAACTATTCCAGCTCAGGTAGCAATTATATCAGAATCGGCAACTTCGCCATTTTTTACGACTTATGCGGATAACGATTTTTATTTTAGGTTAGTACCGTCAGACATAATTCAAAGTCGGATCCTGGCCGAAATTGCGATAGAGCAGGGACATGAAACCGCCATTACCGTGCATAATGATACAGATCAATATGGTGAAACTTTAGTGGAGAACTTTACCACTAACTTCGAGTTATTAGGGGGTACAGTTTTATCACAAATAGCCGTACCATTTTCTGTAACTACTGGTTTTGATGAATATTTGGCTGTCATTGCTAATAATCATCCTGACATGATTTTAGGTTCTTTAATTGAAGCTGATGAGTCGGCTAATTTTGTTAACGAATCTTTGGCATTTGGTATTACAGCAAAATACTTATTTCCGGATGCCTCAGCTGGTATTTCAGCATTTGCTAATAATATTGCTAATGCTGAATCTATTGCAGATGCATTGGGCACTAGTCCGGGGTTTGGCTTAGCTACAGCAGCAGAAATGATTTACTTTAATACCACTTATCAACAGCAGTTTAAAGTAGCGCCTGATGGATTTAATGTGACAGGGTATGATTTTGCTTTTATAACGGCATTGGCGATTGAGCATGCGGGGTATACTTATAATACAGATAATCCAAGTAGTGTTATGGTAAAAAATAGCTTGCGTGCTGTAATGAATCCTCCAGGAGAAATTGTAGGACCAACTAATATAAAAGTAGCATTACAACTTATTAAAAGTGGAAAAAACGTTAATTATTCTGGCAGTTATGGTGCAAATGATTGGGATGAAAATGGCGATTTATCAGGTGAAATTACCTACGATGTATTAAGTATTGATACAAAAACTAAAATGTGGACTACGGCATTTCAGCAGCAGTTATTTATTCCATAATCTGAACTAAATTAGTTGTTTTTGCCGTTAAAAATTGTATTTTTTCGTTTCCTTTTACTGCATCGAACTTATCCTTGCTTTGCGGGTTACTATTTATGCAAAATTTGCTTATGATGCGCTACCTCTAGTAAATTGAGCTATAAAATTGACTGAATCGAAAATATTTATTATTGGTTTGCCCAGAACAGCAACCACCAGTGTTTGTTTAGCCATGTTAGAATTGGGTTTTAAAACGGCACATACCGCTTATACCAAAAAATCTATGGCTGATGCTCAGGTTATTGCTGATACCCCCGTATTTTGTGATTATCAAACATTGGATCGTAAGTTTCCAAATGCTAAGTTTATTTACTTAACGCGAGAATTTGAATTATGGTTGCCTTCTATCAGGCAATTATTAGCACGTATGTTTAAAAATTTGACGCGAACAGATGGTGGTTCTAATCCTCATTTAAGACGTTGTTATGGTGAAGTATTCGCACCTTTAACTGAGGGTAACATAGAAAAAGATGAATTTTTATATCAGTGCTATCAGCGCCATTATCAAACTGTGATTGATTATTTTAAAGGCCGGGAGCAAGATCTTTTAACCATAGATGTTAGCAGTGAAGACAGTTTTAACCGTTTATTATGCTTTTTAGATATTGATAAAAGCTCAGTTAAACAGATGAACTTTGAACGAATCAACATTGGCGGTAAAGTAACTGCCTGGAATAAAATTAAGCACCCGCTTAAAATTGAATCTACCAATAAAGGTAAAATAGAGTTAGATATTTAATATCTCTATTATTTATAAATTTTACTTTTTAACGAGATCGAACACAGGTAAAATCTACTTTTTTTATCTGTGGAAGCATTATGTTTGAATTAAAGTATCATACACCAGTTGAATGGACAGATGCGGTTTTAGCTGATTTTGGCACCTTTTTACAAGATCATGCGGCGGCTGAAAAGAAAGCCTCGGGTATGGCGATGTCTATGCTGTCACATTATCCTGACCGAAAATCTTTAGTACGCGCCATGATAGATCTGGCCTTAGAAGAATTAATCCATTTTAAACAAGTTCATAAATTATTAGTAGCAAGAGATATGGAGCTTGGTCGCGATGAAAAGGATATGTACATCAAAAAAATACGGGCTGTGTGTCGTGGTGGTAGTAATGAGTTTTTAATGGATCGCTTACTGGTTGCTGGTGTCATTGAAGCCCGGGGTTATGAAAGGTTTTCTATGGTTGCAGATGCGTTAGCACCAGGTAAAGACAAAGAACTTTATGTGGCAATTGCAAAATCAGAAGGTAAACATAAAGATTTATTTGTTGAATTAGCTTATGAATATTTTGATAAAGAATTAGTTGATAAGCGTTTAGAAGAGATTTTAATCGCAGAAGCTGAAATTTGTGCCAGTTTACCTTTTAGGGCTGCACTTCATTAACCTTAAGTTTATGTTTTTTGGCTTGAAACTGACATTAAAAACGCATATTTAATGTCAGCATAAAGTTTCTGCCAGTTTGAGGTATTAATGAGTTATGCCAGCCTAAAGAGCGCTTTGAAAAATCATTGCCGGAAGACGCGCTTTCAACACCTGAGTGATAATAATCTTTGTCAAACAGGTTTTTCACTTTGAGCGATAAACTGAATGGTTCAAATTGGTAAATTAAATTCATGTCCATAACAAAATAAGCGTCATTTTTAGTGCCTTGCGCTCGTAATGGGTTTCTTAAATATAATTCTTTACTGGCGACCCAGTTGGCCTTTAAATTTAAATTCCAATTATTACCCCAGGGCAGGTTAATCGCCATATTAATTTTATGCGGGGCAATATCACCTAAATTAATATTTGCATCGGCACAGGGATCATAATTTATATTGTGGTCTTCATTGAGTTGTTCGCAGTTTGTGATACCTTCGCCAACCCACAGACCTAAATTATGATCATAGGTGACACTGCTTTTTGTTTTAGTAAAGGTATAATATACATGTCCGGTAATATCATCTGATGCGGTCAGGAAATTAGCAAATTGGAATTTTCCTCTATATTCGAACCCATAAGTATCTCGATCACCAGCATTATCGGCTTCTTCTTTGATAACATTTTTATAACGCGCGGTAAAAAAAGACATATCATGTAACCAGTGTTCTTGTTGAAACATAAAAACCATTTCAAGGTTTTGTGCTTTTTCTGGCTTAAGATCTGGGTTTGCCGTTCTGCCGCTCCAGCCACCATAGAGTTGAATTGCGGGCGGTTCCTGGAATGCTTTACCATATAAAAATTTAACGGTAGTCTTATCTGATAAATAGTAAACTGCAGACACTCTTGGATTAACCGAACTACCATAAATACTATTCTTATCATATCTGGCACCGACATTCATACGCCATAGATCTGAATGCCAGATCCCCTGAATATAAACTCCTTTATCTGTGGTATTGACTAAATTGCTATCGGGCATATTACCTAAAGTAGGTGGTTGAATATTGATTGTATCGTCGGTACTGGTTGCAATACCTGAGCCAGCTGTATCTGAGGTGCCTGAGGTACAAAATGTATCAGCCCAATAGCCACAAACATCATAGGCTTTGGTCAGTTCTTTATATTCGTATTTTAATCCGCCACTAATTCGCCAGGCTTTGTTATAGGTAAAGTCGTAATCTTGTTTGAATAACCAACTGGTGTTTATTGAATTCCAATCTGAAATACTGACCCAGGATAGTGCTTCCGGGCCAGATAACATAGTAGAACCTGGAAATGCTTCTGCCCATCCGCCCCAAATATCACTTTTACGATTGAGAAATAAGGTTTTGATGGCTAAATTTTCTTTAATGTCTTTTTTATGCTCCAAAAAAATTTGTCTGGAGCTTCGATTCCATAATATACCTGGCTGGGCTCTGTCTGATGGATAATAAGGTCCGTAACTTTCTTTCATTTCCCATAGAATGAGTCCTGCTTTTATGTGTTCAAATTTAGCATCAGCAAGTATACCCCAATTGATACTAGGATCATGATAACCACCAAAATCATGGTTTCTTGAACTATGGGGGCAACCATTTGTATTACATTCATTTGATAAAGCGGTATCAAATATAACGGGTCCCCAGATATCTCGATTGGCAAGCATGGTTTCACTGAGAAACCCCCAGGGGGCGTAATCTTTTATCGCCGGTTCGTCACTGCTATAATATTTTGCCGCCAAATTATAGCTAAATTTTTCAAAGTGGCCTGATGCCGTTAAATCAAAGCTTTGTGTATTATAACTCCCCGTTTGTATACTAAGATCTAATTTATCATCGCTTTTTTCTAAATAAGCCTCGGCATCTTTAGTGATTACATTGATGATGCCTAAGAATGCATTTGGCCCGTATACGGCACTGGCTGGTCCGTAAAGCACCTCTATATGTTCTATATTAGACATAGGATAGAATTTAGAAAAAGAGGCACCTTGTGTCCATAAGTGGTTATCAACTGTACCATTAATTAATAACAAGGTTCTTTGCGTAAAAGGTGTTCTATATCCTCTTTGATAGCTGGTTATACTGCCATTGCCATGGGTTTGTGACGTATCAAATCCAGGTAGATCTAATATAATTTCATCTAAACTCGTATACCCTCTTTGTTTTATATCTAAAGCAGAAATAATTACCATAGTGGCTGGTGCATCACGTAAACTTTCTTCCAGTCCAGAGGCTGATGATACAGTGAGATCTAATAGTTGCTCCAGACTTAAGTCAAACAAGTCTTCATTTTCACTTTGTACAAAAGTTGAAAAAGTTAATCCTGATATGAGCAAAACCAAATTAGTAGATTTAGCTAACACAAAAAGCCACTCCGTAAATATGTAAAATTTACAAATCAATTAAACCCGCATCTTGAGATGGCTTGGGTATTGTAGTTAAGGATAGTATAAAGTGGAGGTTTTGTTTGTATTTTAAATACGATATATAAGTAGGGTTAATGCATTATATTTCATATGGTTATAATTGATTTCATTCAAAGTGAAATACCGTGCTATTTTTTTAGGAGATCTATTGTATTGAATAAAATAGAACAGCAACTAAATTTATAGCTGTATGCAATTTAAAATAGTTGTTTAAGCTGTTTTTGGAGTCAAAGTGCTATCTTCTTACTTAAATTCAATGGGTATGGCTGTCAGATTAATCGTTATATTTTATTTTCCTATGTCTGTTGTTGGCGAAGAACTGGAAAATACCCAGAGTACGGCGAAAGAAATCACTGATAATAGCCAATTGGAGCATATTCTCGTGACAGTTAACAGACAAACTCAGACGCTACAGGAGATCTCTGGAGCTGTGTCTGTATTAGGTGAAGAGGAATTAGAACGGCAAAGTATTATTGATATAACCGGATTAGATAACGCGGTTCCCGGGCTTAAAGTTGGTATGTCAGGTGGTGAAATTCGCCCGGCAATGCGCGGAGCTAGAACAAATGAAGTGGGTGTTGCCGGTTCGGGAATTGCAGAGCAGGTTATCGGTATTTTTATTGATGGTATATATGTGCCAACAACAACGGCGGGCACTTCAGCTTATATCGACCTAAACAGAATTGAAGTATTACGTGGCCCGCAAGGGACATTATATGGAAGAAATACCTTTGCTGGCAGTATTAATGTGATTACTAATCAACCCGAATTAAGTGAAAGTTACGGCAGTGTAAAGGTTTTGGCGGGTAATTATAATCGTAGGCGATTTGAAGGGATATTCAATTTACCTATTACTGATAAATTAGCAACAAGACTGGTTATGGCTGCAGATCAACATGATGGACTTATTAACAATCACTATTTAGCTGGTTCATCTGATGATCTTCGAGAAAAAAATACCTTCTATGGCAGGCTGAACACTAAGTTTCAACCGAACGATGATTTTTCTATGTTATTTAAAGTGGATTATTCAGAAAAAGATGCAAATTCAGAAGCGATTTGGGGCTATCAACAAACTTATGGTTATAAAGTCATTGAAATGCAAGATGGCTCCGGGCGCTTTATTCCTCAGGCTATTGTTGAACCAGGGCATATTTATCAACCTGAAAATGCACAACATCAAGATACAGGACCGTATGATGTATATAGAAATGCTATTTCCTTTGATCGTCAAGAACAATTATCAGCCACAATAGAATTAGCATTACATACAGAATTACTGGATTTTAAATGGACCACAAATTTTTCTAAACTTAAGGGGCAACAATTTTACGATAATGATTATAGTGACGGAGGTTTAGATAATGTGGGCGGGTTTGGTCGTAAAGATGAACATCAAACCTGGTCCTCTGAACTACAAATTGTTTCAGTTCAAACAGCTCCTTTGTCTTGGGTGGCAGGATTATATTTCTACGGCCAGCAAGCCGATTGGGCCTGGTTATGGCGAGCAGATACTAATAATGATGGGATAGCAGACAAAATTACAGTGCCGTCCTGGGGAAATCCGCAATACGATCCGCACACGTTACAGTCTGCAGCCATGTATGGCCAGTTCCAATATCAAATAAATGCAAAAACCAATTTTAGTGCCGGGTTACGTTTTAGTAAAGATGATAAAGCGTTCACTGGAGATGATATACCTGACTGGGAACATTCGCAGTTATCCTGGAAAGCTGCATTGGCCTATAAACTAAATAAAGATCAAATGTATTACCTTAATATTTCAACTGGTTATCGAACTGGGGGGGCCAATGATAACAGAGTGGTCGCAAGAGGTGCTTCACCACTTTATGGCAATGAAGAGGTTATTTCTTATGAGGTTGGTTTAAAGCAGTATGTGCTAGATGCGACTATGAGAATGAATGCGGCTATTTTTGTTAATGAATATTCAGATGTAAAAGCGCAGTTATTTGCCGTTGCCTGCAATGATATTAATTTAACTCAGTCAGTGATTGATTGTGTTGTGGCGGGAGAAAGCACTACTTTTGAATATTATGAAAATGGCGGAGACGTCACAGCAAAAGGTTTGGAACTTGAATTTAGCTGGATACCTTATGACGACACGAAAATTGTTGCTCAGTATACCTGGTTAAAAGCCCAGTTTAGTGATGATTATAAAGTAGGTAATTCGGCACTACAGCCATTATTAGGCTTAGGAAACCTTCAAAACAGGCAAGATATTAATGATAAAAATAGCCAATTTAGTTTTGCGGGGTGGCAACCTGCAATGTCGCCAGAACATAGTATCGGTTTATCTGTTTATTATGATTTTAATTTATCTTCAGGGGATCTGATAACACCATATCTTAAACTGAATTATCTTGACGATTATTATGCTTTTGATGTGAATATTCCAGAAACTCAAGTGGCAAGTCACTGGATGTTAGATGCCAATATAACATGGCAAATTGATGATTTAACGTTAGCTTTATTTGTGAAAAATGTCACTAATGAAACGGTATTAACTCGCGCTGTGGTTCATTCTCAAATTGTCAATGGTTTACCCGCTAACTCAATTCAGGCAAACTGGAATAACCCAAGAACCTTAGGATTAACAATTAAATATGCTTATTAAAAATGTGAGTAGATTGCTAAGTTCATCAATTTTGGTGAGTTACTTGGTACTGACTGATTATTTTTTTTAGCACCCCATTATTTTTTGCATGTTTGACAATACGATTTACTTTAGGGAGTAAATCAGCACAAGATGCGTTTCGGGAAATAAGAAAATGTACATTTAACTTGGATACTGGAACAGGTAAAGTGATAAATTGATCAGTCAGGTTATTTTTTTTTAAGTGTGACAATCCATCTTGATAATCGCGAATAAAATAATCGGCATAACCTTGTAATACTGGCTGTAAAAACTTCAACTTAAAATTTGAACCATAAGAGCTCACATTCACAAACAGTGACCCATTCTTTTTAGCAAAGTTATCAAAATCTTCACCATAACTACCACCAAGGGGAATAATACCTTTGAGTCCGTGTAAGTCTTCAAATTTTTTAAATTTAAATTCCCGGCCTTTTTTTACAAAGATGCGTGCTTCATTAGCATAATAGGGCGTACTATAATGAAAAGACTTAGCTCTTTCCTCGGTTTTATAGGCAGCCAGTAAGATATCTAATTTACCCTCTTGTACTGTTTTTAATAATCGTTTCCAGGGCAAAGCTGAGCTAATTTGAACGGGAATATTGAGTTCTTGTCCGATATATTTAATTAAATCATAAGAAATACCTGTTAGTTGGTTGGTATTTTTATTTAAATATCCGACAGGTTGCCAACTGCTATTACCTCCGACCTTTAATATTTCACAATTATTTGTGGCAAACGCTGGTTGATGTGAAAATACAAACAGCAATAGTGCGCTTAAAAACACCTGTAGCCGGTTAGTACAAAGAATATAAGTTAAAAATTGTGTCTTCAATTTAATACGTTTCACCTTTTTTATTTTTACTGCGTTATTGGTTTTGAAAAGGGAATAATCATTATCTACAATCAATGCCTTACTTAAAGTGTTTCTAACTGCAACTGAATTCTGCATCTTTAGGTAAGTTTAGTTTAAATTTAAGGACGTGCATTAGAGATAAATAACAGCTAAAAACTTATTTTACTGTTTTTATTCGATGATGAATAAACTAATAAGTTGGTTTCTATTGCTGTTTTTAAATTAAGAAAGTCTGCTGTTGCAGGTATGTGTTTATGTGAAGACTCTTTAGCCATAATGCTTAACCAGGCATTTCGGCCATTTTTCTTAACGGCATATAATGCTTGATCAGCAAGATCGATCGTTTGCTCCCAATTCAGGATATCAAAATTATTTTTTATCAAAGGAAAACCTACAATACCGATAGAGCAAGTACGCGTAATTGTTTCGCCATTCCCTAAATCAAAATGATGGTTTGCGATATTATTTCTGATCCTTTCAGCTAATTTATGTAATTGTTCTTGTTGTAAAAATCGAGCAACAACTAAAAACTCTTCTCCTCCCCAGCGTATAACCCAATCAGACTCTCGACAGGTATCTGTAATAATGTCTACCATTTGAACTAAGACTTTATCTCCTGCATGATGGCCGTATGTATCATTAATATACTTAAAATAGTCAGCATCTATCATCATAAAACCAAAGTCATTTTCCTGATGCTGGGCAGAACCATAATGTTGGCGTTTTAGTTTTGCCAGTTCCTGATTGATGTAATTATTGAGAAATCGACGATTGTGGGCTGAAGTTAGTTGGTCGGTTAAACTGATTTTTTCAAGATTATCTAACGCTATTTTTAATGCCTTATTTTTTTCCTCTAATTCTTTCTGGGTTGAGGCGAGTTGATGATTTGCCTGAGCGAGTTTCCTGTAACCAAGTGCATTTACCATAGCCACTGCGGTGTAACTAGATAATGTACGGATCATGGCAATGTGTTCTTTAGTAAAGGCATTTTCGTTCAGGTTTTGAATACTTAAACAGCCAATTACGTTGTCATCTATGATCAGAGGCTGATAAATTACTGAGTTCATATAATAGCCAGACTTAGGTTGTAGCGTTTGCTCTTTAACGTATTTAAGTAGCTCAGTTTTATTTGCTGCGATAAGTTCTTTTTTGTTTTTTACACACCATACAGCAGGACGATTTTCATTACTTAAATCAATATAAGATGCGTCTAATTTTTTTCCTTTTTCTATAATAAATGGAAGGTACAATCTGTTCTGCTGTTCTTCTACTACGGCTAATAAAAATACATGAGCATCTAATACTTTGTTTATGCTCTGATATACTTTTGCTGTGATTTGCTTCAGATCTAATGAGGAAGTGAGCTCTTTTCCTATTTCTGAAAGCATGAGTATATCGGCTGTTTTGTCAGATACTTGCTTTTTTAGGATCATTTTTTGTTGTTTGAGTCGGCGTAACCTTAATTGATAGATAATATAAAAGCATGTAAAAATACCACACATTAAAACGATCCTAAACCAGGTTGTCTGATACCAGGCGGGTAATTGAATTATGGTCAATGTCGCTTGATGAGGGCTCCATTTTCCTTTTCGGTTAGAGCCGGTTATCACTAACTCATAATTGCCAGGATCCAGGTTTGTGTAATTTACACTTCTGTGTTTTGCATCAACTTTAGTCCAGTTATCGTCATAGCCAATAAGTTTATATGCATACTGGTTATGTTTGGGGGAAGAATAATCCAGCGCTGAAAACTCAACTGAAAAGTTCTTTACCTGAGGTGCTAATGTAAGTATTTGGTTGCCAATAGTTGGCAGCTCTTTTGTGTCTACCGTCAATTTCGTGATTTTAACTTCTGGTTGGTATTGCCATGGATTAAATTTATCCGGGGTGATGATCAATAGACCCCGTGTATGACCAAATAATAAATCTCCTTGTTTTGTTTTGGTTACGGCACCTTGAACAAAGGTACCTAAATCAACCCCTTCGGCTTTGCTGTAATCTGCAATATCGCCAGTGTCAGGATCTAGCATGGCAGTACTACTCCATAACTTACCTTGGTTATCCTCTAATAAATCGCCTAATAACATGCTACTTGTATCAATTTCATTATTATATGATTTGAAATGCCAGCCATTTTGGTCATGATTTATTAATAAGTCTAAACTAACTGCGGTGATCACCCATAATCTGTCTTTAGAATCGACGATCAGACCAAATACATGTTCATGGGATAAGGAGTCTGATTGCGCGCTAATATGAGGCACTTTTTCAAATAATGTTTCATTGGGTCGTAATGTATATAAACCACTTTGTGAGCTTGCCCAAATAGTCCCATCAGCTTGTTTAACTATCGATCTTATAGGATCATCAATGATGTTATTATGTTGATCAAAAAAGTAGTTGAACTTTTTTGTTTTTATATCAAATAGCCCTATGCCAGCACCTCGGCCTACCCAAAGGTGGTTATTGTCAATTGGTAAAATTGTAAATATTTGGCTTATTTTTTTATTGCCAAGTAGTTGATAGTTTTTAAAAGATTTTGTATTTGTATCATATTGATATAAACCAGATTCTTGCGTACCTATCCAAATAGTGCCATCAGGCGTTTGCACCAAAGCTGAAATAACACCAGATGCCAAAGCGTTGGGATCGTGTTTATTTGGCCTGAACCCGGATATTATCCCTTTTTCAGGATCTAAAACATCGATGCCATTACCTTGGGTGCCTATCCAAATTTGACCATTTTTTAACTCTAAAATAGACTCAACAGCAGGAAAACTTAAGGAATTTATATTTCCGGGTATATGACGAAGAGAGCGAAAGCTATGATTATTCGGATTGTAAATACTTAACTGGCCACCCCAGTCACCCACCCAAATTAGTCCTGACTTATCTATTAGCATGGCGCCAACACTATCTAAATTTAAACTGCTGGTATTGGCTTCATTGTGCCGTATATGACGGATCACTTTTCCGGTATGGGTATCGATAACATTTATTCCACCAACAAAAGTACCCGCCCATATTTCTTTATTATTTGGCTGTGCGAAGCTTGAAATCCAGGGTGCTGATAGTTTGTGTACATTTTTAGGATCAGCAGAAATTTGATTTAACTTGCCACCTTTTGTAAACCAGGCGATACCGTGCTGAACAGTTCCTAACCAGATTTTACCATTTTCTGATTGGAACATTTTAAATATATTTTGATGGTATAAGGAGTCGGGATCATTGGGGTTTGAGTGGGGGTGAGAGAAATCGTTAGTATCTTGCCTTAACAAATTTAACCCTTTCCATGTACCTATCCAAATCTGATTTGCATCATCGATTAATATTGATCGTATATGGTTATCACTTAAACTATTCGGGTTGTCAGGATCATGGCGAAACTGTGTTATTTCACCGCTTTTAATATCTAATCGATCTAACCCGTGATTGGTGCCAATCCATACCTGGTTATTGCTATCAACCCTGATAGCCTCCACACGATTATGGCTGATAGTATTGTTCTTATTTTCTTGAAATTTAAAGTTTTTAAATCTTTCTGTGGATGGATCAAATACTGAGACGCCATCGGCTGCTGTGCCGATCCAAATGCGTCCGTCCTGCGCCTGATCAAGTGTTTTTATTGTATTTCCCGTAATGGAATGTGAGTTTTTTGTATCATGTTTAAAATGTTTATAATAATACCCATCATAACGTACTAAACCCGCTTGCGTACCTATCCAGATATAACCATTTTTGCCTTGTATTAACGCTGTACAACAACTAGGTAGAGAATCCTGGTCGCTGATTGTTTCAAAATAATAATCGGTCTCATTGTGGAAATTAGCCTTGGCTGACCATGTAAATAAAACAATGAAAATCCATGTTAAATTCGCTACCCATCTGACCATAAAATTTTTTGACTCTGACAATTATTAGATACTAACAAATAAGTATTATTTTCATGTCATTAAATAGCAAATAAAGTATGCATAAATTTAGCGTCGCTAAGCTGGGTTTTTAATAGATTATTTTAGTTTGCTGTTGATAATAACTCGCTTTTTCCTTGTTACCGACCATTTCATAATAATGACCTGCCAGCTGGTAACAAGCGCTTATTCTGTTTGGTAGTTCCAGGTTTGAAAAGTGATTAATTGCATTAAAAATCATTTTTTCAGCCTGACTGTTACCTGCGTGAGCCAGCATTTTTGCATACTGGTATATGACATAAGAATAAATTTCTATATTGTTTAAGTTATTCTCTTTTAACAAGTTATCGAGTATGTTTATATTCGTCATCATGGTTGTGGTTTTTATATTTTGAGATTGATATACCGAGCTGACAGTGTTGTAATAAATTTGTTTTTCAATATTGTTCGCATAACTTTTTTGCAGGATTTGAAGCTTGTTTATCGCCAGTAAAATATCGCCGTTTAATTTGGCTAACTTTGCATCTATAAATAATATAGGCCCTGCGAGATCAAGGGTTTCATTCATGTTCATTGTTCTTACCTGAGTTAATAATGTGGCGGCGGGTTTTGGGTTTTTAAGATCTATCTGAATAGATGCACGTTTTAGCATAGATAAACCAATCAGGTATTTATCGTTTCGTTTTAGTGCATATTTCTCTGATTCAAGATACAACCCGATGGCGAGATCAAATTGCTCAAGTTGCCTTTTTCTATCGGCCATTTTAAATATCTTATAACTTAATGACTGGTTGACTGTCACTTTATATTGATTTTGTGGATAGGTTGAACAGGCAGTAACTAAATATACTGTCCATAGCATTACCAGGTATTGATAGGGCTTAGTCATGCATTTCAATCCCTAATTTTTGTTGCTTTTCAATGCCAGGTTTTATGAGAGGATTGTTGTTTATGCCTTGTAATGTTTTATCTAATTTATTTAATACACTTTGCATCGAATTTACCGTGATCACTAACTCTAATCGCTCTGCATGAATAGCACTGAGCATTTTTTTTAAAAGAAGCAAGTTAGCATTGGTATTGTCCATGATCAGGGGGATTTTGTTTGCGGTAACGTGATTTATTAATTCTGCTGGTTTGTCATAAGTTTTTATAACTGAGTCTATTTCTTTAAGTAAATCATTCATATTATGAATTAGTTTATTTACTTCAATCAATGTCTGTGGTGCTTGCTCTATTAATTTATGGGCTGCGCTCAGTGTTTGTTCTGTTTTAGGTATAATGTTCGTTTGTTCTAATTGTTGACTAAATTTAAAAAAGCGCTCAGAAATCTTGGCGGTACGGTCTAATAATCTGAATAGGGCCCCGGCTTCTGGATTATCTTCACGTTGTAAATTGATTAAAATAGTGTTCACGTTAGCGAGTATTGAATCAAGGTTAGTACCAGGGTCTTCAATAAGGCCTTGCTTAATATATGAAATAGCTTCTTGGCTTGCTATATAAGGGACTAAACTGTTTTCGGGTAAAGGCGTTGATTTATGGTTGGAAGGGAGCAGTAATTCAAATTTTAAATCATCAACAAATAGTACATTTTGATTGCCCGATAAAACTGAATATTTGACGATTTTATCCTTAAACTCGCCATAAACAAAAAAATCTACATCTATGTAATTAGAGCTATGATTGAGCTTAAATCCGTTTATTTGGCCTATTTGCAGACCTTTAAAATATATCCCTGGTTTGGCATTAAGACCTTTGGCGTTATTTAACACGGTTCGATAATAAGTTTTATCAACGAATGTTTTATTGTTGATTAAAATTAATGAGATGAAAATAATAAGTGACAACAAACCACAGGCAGTAAAAATAAGTACGATTCGATTTGTTGCTTTAGTATTGTACAGCACTGTAATTCCTTAATTCTCCATGACTTAATATAAAGTTTCTATCAGCTAAATCATTGATAGTATTTTTATATTTTGTAAATAAAATTATGGTTGAACCATTGGTTTTTAGCTGTTGTAGTTTTATTTCAATTAATTTATTCCATTGAATGTCTACCTCATATAAGGGGGCATCCCAAATCAAGCATTTTGGTTGATTCAGTAAAGCGCGTGTTATGGCCGCAAGCATTGCCAAACCACTGGGAAGTTGCGCGATGGGAAAATGTAAATATTGATTGAGTTCAAATTCATCAATCAATAACATTATTTTAGAGAGTTTTTGAGCGTTATTTAGTTCAGGGTGATGCTGGTTTAATGGCAAAAATAAATTTTCAATTAAAGTCAGGTTTGAAATGAGTGCTGGGATCTGAAAAATAACGCCTAACTGTTTTCGAAAATGAATGAGTTGCTGATAGTGCATTTGCTTTATGGATTGACCATTGATCAATACATCCCCATTATTTGGTATAAAGACACCACTCATAATTGAAAATAAAAGTGATTTACCGCATCCTGAGTCACCTGAAATATTAATACAGTCGCCTGATAATATACTTAAATTCAGATTATTAAGTATAGGCTTATTATCTATAGTATGACTGATATGACTAAGTTCATATAGCATCTGGAACCTCAGTTAACCCAGCAGAGAAAAATACAAAACCGTACCAAATAAATTAATGACACATACCGCAATCAAAGATCTGCCAACAGCCTTTATATTACGTTGTGGCACTTCTGTTGCGGCAATCCTGACGGTTAACCCGTGATAACAACTAATTAAGCTGATCAGAAATCCAGAAACAACCACTTTAGTTAGCATTACAGCAAAATCGATTATTGTGAGTTCATTTACCAAACGGTTAAAAAAATCTGTAAAAGGCACATTCTGAAATAGATTACTTACTAAAAAACCGCCAAATATACCACTTAATAAAAAGTAGCCCATCAGTAATACTAAAGATAGCACCATGGCTACAACTCGTGGTGTTACTAAATAAGAAATAGGAGATATTCCCATCGCAATTAATGCATCAATTTCCTTGCTGACAACCATGTTTCCGAGTTCTGTTGTGATAGCCGTTCCTGAGCGTGCTAATATGATCAGGCTAATTATTAACGGACCGATATCCCGAACCATAGCAAATATTAGAATTTTATAAATCCAGTCAGTTTGGCCAATTGTGGTTAAAAATTGATATCCTTCGACTATGATCAGAGCCCCTAACAGCGATGATAAGAGAATACATAAACCCGTTGCTTCCACGCCGGTGAATCTAATTTGTTTGATTAATATTTCTAGATTGATAGCACAGTGGCGACGAAAATTAATTAGATCATCGATGACATGTGCAGTGAATGAAATAAATCCGTTAACTAACATGCTTTCTAAATTATGAGCAGATGCATAATAAGAGAGCTTAGACCTGAAGTTTAGCTAGGGCAACAATGTTACATTATTTAAGTGAGGCGATTGAGTTGCACTTTTTCATGCTCGGCGATGAAATTCTGATAGTTTTAATACGTTAAATGATGCTATTTTAATAACCAAGTCATGAAAAGGGGGAGCTTAGGTATAACAAGTTATACTACAACTTGATACTACTCTTCTGCTTATGGATGAAAAATAATCAGGAAAAGATCACTATGGATGATATAAGAACAAAAAATCAAAAACCTATTTACGCTGTATTTACCTTATTCTGTTTACTTATTTTTCAAGTCTCAGTGCAGGCTAAGAGCAAAGATCCAAGCCTTGACTGGCAAACTTTAGAGACAGCACATTTTCGGATACACTTTACGGCTTCTCAGCAAAGTATTGCATTACAAACACAAAAAATAGCCGAGCAAATTCATCAAAAGTTAACACAAAAACTGAACTGGCAACCAAAAAGCAAAACTGCGTTGATCTTAAGTGATGCAACTGATTTTGCTAATGGCTATGCTAATAATTTACCTAAGAATCGTTCTACTTTATTTTTACAACCACCAACCAATACGTTTGTAGATTATACATCCTGGTTAGAATCGCTGATCATCCATGAATATACTCATATTTTGCATATAGACAAGGCGACTGGCGCACCTGGCGTGATGCAAAAAATATTTGGTCGATTAGGTATCTTATTTCCAAATAGATTTCAGCCAAACTGGTTTATTGAAGGTTTGGCAACCTATATTGAAACCGATAAATCACTCAATATAGGGCGTGGTCAAAACTCTCATTTTGAAATGATGATGCGTTTGGAGGTAGATAGAGGAATTAAGCCATTGAGCCAGGTTAATACCAGTAACTCACATTGGCCGATTAATCAAAGTTATCTGTATGGCGAGCATTTCCATCGTTTTGTTGCACACAAGTATGGTGAAGATAAAGTCGTAGCCCTGAGTGATGAATATGGTAATGATCTGCTTCCCTGGTTTATTAATCGTAATGCTGAAAAAGTACTTGGTAAAAATCTGACCACACTTTGGCAGGAGTTTCGTACTTATTTAACTGATCGGTATCAAGTTGTGATTGATCAGATCTATGCTGCTGGCATTAAAGAAGGAATGAAAATCACGACACAAGGATTTTCGAGTCAAGCTGTAGAAGCAACAGACAATGGGATTTACTATATTCGTAATAATGGCTTGGAACAGGTTATGTTGATGTTTCGGGATAATAATGGCGTTTTGTCTGAGATCTCGGCAATAAATGGGGCAGCGAGTTTAGACTGGCATTCAGAAAAAGGCTTATTAGTTGCACAAGCTGAAGTATGCAATGAATTTAATATCTATTTCGATTTGTATCAGCTTAAACCTGGTAGCAATGATTTACAGAGATTGACACAGTGTGGCCGATATCACAGTGCACAATGGAGCGCCGATGGTGACAGTATCATCGCGCTTAAATCATCTGCGGCATTATTTAGTTTGCATAAATTAACTGTCAAAGGTCAGTATTTAAAAACTTTATGGCAAGGAAAAGAGGAAGTAGTTGTTTCTCAGTTTGATGTGTCAAATGATGGTAAACGTATTTTAATGTCGATGAGAGATGGCAAGATCCCAAGAATTCAATTAAAAGAACTAAACCTAGAATCGAAACAATGGAAAAATTTGAGTCAGGGCTTTGCTAATCATGTTTATCCTAAATATTCCCGTGATGGCAAACACATTTATTATAGTGCTGATTATTCAGGGGTGTACAATTTTTATGAAATGAATATCAATACTAAAACCATTCAAGGTTTAACCAATGTATTGGGCGGTGTGTTTCAATTTAGTGAAGGCTTTGTTGAAAATAACTTTTTTTATGTAGGTTACTCACATCAAGGCTTTGATATTTATCAATACAAAAAACCAAACATGGGGAGGCCAATTACTGCATTTAGGAATAAGGTGGTTAAAATTCCTGAAATTATCAAGGATATTGATGTTGTCAAAGCCCCTGATATTAAACCTTATTCTCCCTGGCAGAGTATCACACCAGCGTATTGGTTACCTTTTGCGGGTTCAGATGAAGATAATATAGAAATTGGGATTCAAACCTCTGGTAGTGATGCCTTAGGTATACATCAGTATGCTTTGGCGCTCGGCACAAATCTGGACAAAAAAACGGTATTTGGCCAAGTGAATTATTTTTATAGCTATTATCTTAATCTTAGTTTTGACAGAAGTTATGAATATAATTCTCAGGACAATCATTCGGGAACCTATTTGTTAGAGGAACAATATGATTTAAGCTTCCAACTGCCTTTCAGCCAAATTCAATCTCAATGGAATATACAGCTAGGTGTATCTAGCGATCATCTGCAAAGGGGGTTTTATGATGATGATGACCTTACTCGGATTGAGCGCTTTCATGATGATGTTGTAGGGCTCAGTATTTCATTTAATAACAGTGAACGATTTTTTAAATCAATTAGTAAAAGTAATGGTCGACAAATAAATTTCACTGCTGAAACCAGTGATGTACTAAAGAGTGACTTTTCTGGCGAGGTATATATTTTTGACTGGCGAGAGTTTATTCAACTTAACAAGGAGCATACTTTAGCGATGAGGTTTGTTCAGGGTTGGGGCTCTGATAAATCACGACCATTCAGATTAGGGGGGGAAGATAGCGATACTTTTATCATAAATGATAATAACTTTAATGAGCGTAGTTTTACCCTGCGAGGTTATCCAACGGGACTGACTCAGCTGAGTGGTCAGCGTATGCAATTGACTAATTTAGAGTATAGGTTTCCTGTTGTACAGATTGAAAAAACCTTAATGGCGCCACCAATCGGCATTGGCAAGATTTCAGCTGCCGTGTTTATTGATGCTGGCAGAGTTTACCGACACTCTCCCAATGAACACTATACAGGTGCAGGTGTAGAGTTACATACGCAATTGAAACTTTTTTATGCTTTAGCGTTAGATTTTAGGATTGGTTATGCAAAAGGATTTGATCTAGGGGGAGAAAATCGCGCTTATATAAATTTAGGCCGGGTTTTTTAAAAGCTATTCAATGCATAAAATGATGCATTGAAATAACTTGAATTTATTAGGTGAATATTATTTTTCAGTGATTTTTAATTGGTGGAGCTTATACACCATGAGTGTTTTTAGCAAGTTCAGAATACAACCTAAAGAGGCCCATGCAGCAGTAATAGTTGATGAATATATATAGATATACCCAAGCCACCTCAAGATCCGTCATATAATTTATGCCACAATTGCAGGTTCTGTATTTTGTATATGCTGTTTACTTAGCCAAAAGCCACTTTGAGGCCATCTGTTTTCATGGCGATATAAAGATACTAATTCGTTAAGGTAAGTATTGTAGATAGCTGTCAGATTTTGTGCATAGTGTGAAAAATGTTCGCCAGGTGAGGTTAATTGTTGCTTTATTGCTTTGGCTGCTTGCTCCGCACTATAAATGGCTGTTGTTATACCGTGTGATGAGAGCGGGTCGAAAGACATCGCTGCATCACCAATCAATAACCAATTATCTGCATGTAATTTTGCTGAAATACGACTTGATGCATTCAGGCAGTGTACTTTATGTTCACTGTTAACGGGTATGAAGTGTTTAAAATATTTTGTCTTCTGACAAAGGCTTTGCCATTGTGCTAGCTTTTTACAGTGTACTGCGATACTGCTATTTTTATTGGTAAATAAACTTAATACATTGTGATGTTTATCTAACTCAGATACCAGTCCCCAACCATGTTCAAATGCTTCAATCAATACTGGCTTGGAAATGTCTTGATGAGGTATTTTAGGCACGTTAACTGTATAGGCTAAAAGCTGATCAAATTGGTGTGAGGTAAAACCTAAATTGCGGCTTAGGAATCCTTTTCTGCCGCTGGCATCGATTAAAATTTTTGCTTTTAAAGGAACTGACTGATCTTTGATATAAATATTATGCCCATGTGTATTACTCTCTATAGATTCCACTTTAGCTGCTAAATAGACATTAGGTTTAAAAGTATTTTTTATTTGATCTATCAATTTGAGTTTATCAAGTTTCCAACCCAGAGTTTGTGCTAAATTGTTTGTTTCGGATCCAAACCCGGTATTGTTAAGTTGGTCACTTCCCCAGACAGCCTGATAACCAGAGCTGGTTTGCTGTGTGCGTAAAAACGAGTCTAAATTTAAACGTTCTAGCATAGCTAAAGCTGATGGTGGTAAGCTTTCGCCGAGTTTTACTAATTGCTGTGAAGCTTCTCCGATTAATTTTATTTTCAGAACACTTTGATTAAGTAAGTAAGTGAGTACGGTGCCTGCTATACCTGCGCCAAGCACCACAACATCATATTCTTCCACCTGTGATGACGAATGATTAATTTGCATAAATATCTGTTACTCCAATTCAAGGTGTAACTATGTGCTACACCTTAAAAATCGATTAAATATCAGACTTATCGTTTACACCATAAGAAACATAAACAACTTCAGGAATACCTGGTGAGTTGTTTTCACCAGATACCGTACCGGGACGAGCCATTACCATACCCATGTTTTTCCACTGATCTACCATAGCAACTAAGCCCAATGTGTAACCTCCTTGTGCATGGTAACCAACAAATCCTGTATTGGCTGTTTGTAGCCAGGGTTGCCGTGAAGCGAATTGTGTTTCTCGTAAGGCTGCATGACTGGTTGGATCAAGTTTACTTTCGCCGTTAAAACCATGTTTGAATGATTCATATCTGGCCGCTGGAATAATCGTTACAGGTAAGTTTGCAGCCCACCATGCTGGAATTGGAAAATCTTGCGCCGTATAAACTGCCTGACAACTTGCCGCATCTGACTGCCATGGAATACCCATCCATTTTGTTAAATCGCCTGGTGTGGATGTCCATAACCAGTGTGCTTTTGGATCTCCGTTAACTGACTGTGTGACATTCTGTGCAGTGATCACTCTGCCAAAATCATTGTAAATATCATCATTATTCTCTGCCGCATTTATTCTGAATTCACGTAGTCCAAGCAAGTTAATGTCTTCGGTTACACCGGATATAAATTCATTTTTAGCATACATTTGAGCACGTCGCATTGGCCAGGTTAGTTCAACTCCGGGATGGAAGCCCCCGCCGTATAAACTGTCCATGGCTGCACGAGCTGATAACAGTGCACTGTGTTCTGATTGTTCGAATTGGCTACTGTAATATTTCGCTAAAGAGTCAATTGTTTCGGCATGTAATTTTTCTTGTTCCGTGACAGTAAAGTGACCTTCAGCCCAATTTTGTAAATGTTTATACATAAAAGGAGGGATCGCAAACCACTGCAACGGACTCCCCGGATAATCAACGCCATCGCCAGGGTAATATGGCAATTGAAGCTCAGCGGGAGTTGGTGTGGGTTTAATACTTGTTGTATCTTGACTTGGGATCAGTCTTGATTTGCTGATCAGTTCACCATTTTTGCCAAGCGCGATTTCTTCCCCTTCACTGTAAACTGGGTTTCTAAAACGTTTAAATATATTTTCTCTTAAACACAACTCCTCCTGGCTTGAATTAAGTAATCGCGTGAAATCAATATTTGCCAGCTCAACGTTAAGTGAATTGTCAGCAAAGTCAGCCTGATTAACCCATTGCATACGGTATAGACGATATAAAATAGGAAATACATCGCTGAACTGAGTTTCAAGATTATCTATGGCATTTTGATCATAACTGGCTCCTGTAACCATATCGTATAAAGTAACAAGAGGTTCTATTTGTGGAGCAAAATCTGCAGGAGCCGTTGCTATCCAGGCGCTGTCTTGGGCCTGTGTCAGGCTGATTTTCTGATCGCTATTTTTTAATACTAATTCAGCTGTTACCCGCCCATCACAGATATCATCATACCAGTTAGAATTATCGGCAAAGTCGGTATTAAGGTCGGACGCAGTGAGTGATTTGGAAATGCCATCACCGGCATAAAAAATGAGCGCGCCGTCTTGATGATCAAATTCAATACTGCCTTGTTTTACATTGTGGCGTTTTTCTATTTGAAATAAATCAGTTAAACGTTGCTCACCCGGGTTAACATTGGCGGGGAACTTCCCGGTTAATATAGTTGGGTGATCAGAAGCCATATCAACTGAACCTTGCGAGTGTATTACTAACTGGCGACGGTAATGATTACCTACTACATTAGGGTTTCTTTGTTTTGCCATTAACCCGGGAGCCACTTGTCCTTTTGCAACTGTATCACTTAAATTACCATTGGTTTGATCTAGTGATAAATCTAACGCGTTATTATAGTCATACCAAAATGCTTTTTTATTACCGACCTCTACATGCCAAGTTAATGATTCGACTTCTGATAATGGCAATTTACCGCAGCAATTTCCGTCCTGGTCAAACTTATAAATATGAAAACGTTGTGCTTGCTTTTTTACCGCTCCCAGATACTTTTCTTTTAAAGCGCTTATGCAGGCTTCTCTAAACTGGTCTTCACAGTTTTCTTGCGTGCCTTTAAAATCGATATCATCAACAAACCTTATTATTTCGGTATGATCCATCAATTGTGATAAAGTGGAACCTAATAATAATTTACTGAGTTCGTTTTTAACATTTTGTTCAAGACGTAATACATTTAATACAGATGTGATTGATTGAGAATCAACTAACTGCTTTAAATCGTTTTCTGTTACTAAATACTCTACATCAGTATCGTAAAAATGTTGCCAGGGGACTTCTGGCGTGAAAATAGCGGTATCAATGTTTGCAGGCCCATTGCCGACACGGGCTACACCTAAAGGCGGGTAAATTTTATAATTAAACGATGTCATTTTAAACAATTCCTATTTGCACGCAAATTGATGGATTTGATAATACTTTTGTCATCGCTTTATACTGAATGTTATTAATGACAAAGTATTGATACTCAGTAAGTTAAATCAGAAGTATGATTTTTATATCACTTTGAAAAATACTAGCCTGAACTGGTTTAAAACAATATTACACGTTATTACATCAAACAGGTTTGGCGGCAAGCTGACATTCAGTTGCCTGATAAAAGATAAAAATTGTGGTTTAGCGAGCTGAAAGGTGAATACCTGCCAACATACACCTTATAGAACCTCCGGCCAATTCAATACTTGATACATCTAATGGTACGATAGTTGTACTTTTTTCTATCTGGGATTTTTGTTTAGAATTCAGAACTGAATAGGCACTGGTTGAAAGTACTAATATTCTCCCATTACTGCCTTGTAGTTCTATTGCGTTACCGCAAAATTGTGCAATTTGGCTATGGCTAAGGGCAATTACTTCACGGCCACTTTGTTCAAAACGTTTTATGATTTCCGCTTTTCTATTTTCATTACTCATCATATCTAAACCGATAAGCACAAACTCGGTCGCAATACACATTAGTACATTAGTATGGTAAACGGGCGTATTAGCGTTATCTACGGCATCAAATAACATAGGCTCGTAATTAAAATGGCAACAAAATCTTTCTAGTGCTAAAGGATCGGTGCGTTTAGATTTCACAGCATAAGCGACGCGATCTACATGATCAAGCACCATAGCGCCGGTTCCTTCTAAAAAAATAGCGTCTTGTTCTAAACCTGAATAATCAATAACATCTTGCACCCGATAATCAGTTTTTAACATTTCTATTATGTCCTGACGACGCTCTTTTCGTCTATTTATTGCGTACATAGGATATAGTGCAACATGACCGCCCGCGTGGGTTGAAAACCAGTTATTCGGGAATACGGAATCAGGGGTTTCTTGGGTTTTATCTTCAAATAAATGAACTTTAATGCCATAAGTTTGCAGTTTTGTTGCGGCATAAGTGACTTCGTCATAGGCTTTTACTGAAATTGTTTTAGTATCCAGGGGCGAAACATCGGTCTGAAAACGATTATCCTTTTTGGTTTCGGGGTTTGGTTTAAAGTAATGTGGCCTGATCATAACAATCGCTGCAGGTGCTTGAGGATTAAGTAAAGTCATTAACGGTTCCAAATATTCCAAAGTTATTCATATTAAATCCAGGCGAAATAAAAGCAATAGGTTTATCTATAATCAATAACTTGCCTGAAGTCTTTAATGCAGTAACAGAGCATAACAATCAATTCGGTTAAGGTAGTTATAATTCATAAATTTGTATAACCTATGTATAATCAACACAATTGCAGTCAGTTCACTGGACTATTACTAAATGAAAAATCAAGCTCCGATATTCCTGATAAATTTAGATCGCTCTGTTGAGCGACTAAATGAATGTGAAAAACATTTTAAATCCGCTAATTTAACGTATGAAAGGATACCGGCTGTTTATGGCGCTGATTTAACACCTGATGAAATCAGTCAGCATTTTTCAAAGGAAGTTAATAAAAACACATATTATAGGGAGCTAACTCCAGGTGAAATAGGCTGTTTTTATAGTCATAGAAAAGCGTGGCAAAAAATAGTTGATGAAGAAATTCCCTATGCGATCATTTTAGAAGATGATTTTTCGGTAATAGGGGATGTAGCGCAAGCTTTTGAGACTTTAAATAAAATGCCGTTTGACTGGGATTATATTAAATTAGCTGGCTATAAAACATATCAACGTAAGCTTGCCTATAGTCAACCCTTTAATGGTATGGAGTTAACTGTTTTCCAAAAGCCTATGACAGGTGCTTGCGGGCAGGCAGTTTCGTTAAAAGGTGCAAAACAACTTTTACGTAGCACAGAAAAGTTTGGTCGCCCAGTGGATACTGAGTTACAGCACTTTTGGGAAAAAGGGATTGAAATATATACTTTATTGCCTTATGTTTTTGCGCCTGATCAAGAGCTGGAAAGTGAAATAGGTCGTATTGCTGCGGTTAGTGCACCGGTTAAAAAGCATTTTTGGCGTAGAAAAATGCAACAGCTAAGGTCTTATTTTAAAAATAAATCAGCCACAGCCAAACTCATTAAACAATGTAAAATTCATTTTCAATCTTAAATTTAATCTGTTGGTTATGTCAGCCTATCAATATAGGCTGACATAAATGTGATGATTAACGCGTAAACTTAGCAGGTATATAAGGTAAACGTTTTCGTAACATAATAGGTTCACCATCAGAATCTGCTACCACAGTGACTTCATACCAGGCATCATGATCTAGTTCTTTTTCTTCAATTTTGAACTTATTTACAATAAATTGTTCCTCATAAGGTGCGATTTTCACCGGGTTACTTACTGACTCTAATTTACTACCATGGTGTAAATCAACCGTGATTGTACCTGTTGTTTTTCCCGCAAAAGGACCATTAAGCTGGGTATTAATGTGTAATTGACCTTCCTCATAAGTCGCACTGATTTCGGGTATTTCAAAGCCGTTATATTTTTTAGTTTTTTGACTAAGCGTTTGTTTAATATCAATTGTATGCCATTCGTAGTTTAGGTTGGCGGTGACTTCATTACCTTTTGCTAAAAGCTCAGGATCAATTTTCACCGTTGTTTTTTCTCCAGCTCTGATGCTTAAATTATGTTGCTCACTTGTGTTGTCAGCGACATTAAATATGATATTAGCTTGTATATCTTGCTCACTATGATTGGTAATAATGGCATATTCTTGCATACTTTCTATGCTATCGCCGAGCCAGTCAAGTTGCAGCTGTATTCCTGATAATTCGGCTAAAGCAGAGTTTAGGTGAGTTCCTTCTTTTGCAAGTTCTGGTAGTCGTGCTATAACAGCCTGGGTTGTTTCTTGTGCTGTAGTTGGCGTTAATGCAGCCTGATTGAGTTCTGCAAAAGCATTACGCCAACTATGTGGTGTTTGTTTTGCTGATTTCCAATTCGCTCTGGCAAATCTTTGTGCCAGTTTATCACCTTTAAAACCCCATGCATTGGGTGCTGTTGTTGTGTTTAAATCAGGTGAATTAGGATTAAGATCTCTACCGTCATCTATATAAGGTGTAATACCATGGTGATTGTTACTTGAAATCAAGCCAAATTCACGGTTAACTAATTTTTCATGTTGTGACTGGCTGATAGCTTGAGTAATTGTGAAGGGGGCTGCGTTAATTGCTTTGACTGTGACTTCGATTGCTTGTTTCTTAAATTGTACTGAAACACCCAATTTAGTGTCTTTTTGACTTCGCGCTTGTTGTTTCAAGCTGTTTACTATATCGGCAGGTAAAGCATATTGGGCTAATTGTATGCCGAGTAAGGAGCCATCAATCACTAAATTATTTGCATGTTCAATTTCAATTCGCAATTGTTCGTCAAGATCTGTATTGGCACCTTTCCAGCTACGGTAGGAATTCTTGATGGCTGCTGCATTATCTGCTGTCAATTGAACGCCAAAAGCCATTCCTAGCTTACCTTGATCTAAACTATCATTTTGATAATTTAGTTCATAACTAATGACAGGCTCTGCAACCCCACGTTTTGCCGGTAATAAAAGCTCACTCGGATCTGGTTGTGGAAAATCGATATTAAACATAGTGTAGGATGGTGTCTGAGCGGGAGTCATTGTAAAACCTACGCGTTGTGGTGCATAGTCAAAGTCGGATTTGCGTTTATAGAACATGTTACCGTCCATTTCCCACTGGCCTCGACTGGCAACGATATGCGTTTGTTTTATATCAGCTATCCAGGATACAAAGTTTTTTTCTAACTTTTTCCAATCGGGCACTATTTGCTGCAAAATAGCCAAAGATCTAGTTCTACTGTCTGTTTGCTGCTGCATTACTTCCTGATGGTAAATTTTCATATATTGAGAATATTCAGGGTTGTTATACATAAATTGAACAAATAAAACGTTTAAGCCGCGATCAAATTTTTTGCGATTATGGATGTCAACGATACTCGGTTTTTCTTTTTCATAGGTATCAAGTGCCCAGCTCATCATATCAAATATAGGTACATCGTGACCAAAAACAGTTAACTGTTTTTTCTTACTATCAAATATATGGTTTGCAGTCGCGTCGCCTAAACCTTCACCATGCCAGGAAGGTGTCCAGGGGTAATTGCCCAGTGCCATCTGATATGAATGCATGGTTTCATGAATTGAAATATACCTTTGATGCTGTGGTCTTTCTGTAGGAAAGCTATATCCAACCCAATTATAATACATGGCTTCACCGCCAGCAGTATGATGAATACCCCGATTAAAACCATCATCAAACATAGCGGTTCGCAGCTTATCGTTATTGGTAGCATAGGTTGAAGCGATTCTTTGGTTATGGATATTTGGCGGCTCCATACCAAAAAACTCCACATAATAGGGGTAGGACAGTTCCAGTAATTCTAAGAAAAACTGTGCTTTTTCCGCTGGGTAATCTGTCTTCAAGGCGAAGTGTTTACTTACATACCATTCAAAACCTAGGGTATTTGTTACTTTATCTGTGCTGAATGTAAATGGAATTTGTTTACCGACATAAGCCACTTCGACATTTTTTACTGTTGAAACACGTGCATTCGTTATAACATCTGCAACCATATCAGAGGGTTTAGGAATAGCCTGAACTTGATTTAGTGTGGGTTGTATTTTTACATTTAGCGAACGATCTGTGTTATTTTCTGTCGTAACCTGGGTGCATGCATTTAAAAACATAGCAGCAAATAAGACGCTTATTTTTGTGTTCATCCTGTTATCTCTGTCGGTAATGAATATTTGTGTAAAATATACAATATATCTTTAAAGCGCAAGTAAATGCGTTAATTGACTCGCGATAAACTATTGGAAAAATGAATGCTCAAAAATCTGCTCTCACTTACTTTTCTGGCATTTTCGCTGGAAGTTGTGGCTAAAGATATTGATACTGAAGTGAAAAATATGACATTAGAACAGCAAATTGCACAAAGAATCATGCTGGATTTTCGCTATTATTGTAAAGATCCTAAAACCCAAATGTCGATTAAGACAAAATGTAAATCAGGCGTAACGCAATTACCTGATGAAATACGAGATCTGATCACCGAGACAGGATTGGGTGGCGTGATTTTTTTTGCTGATAATTTAAGTAATGCGGAACAAATCGTAAAACTAACGAGTCAACTGCAAAATGCGGCACTAAGTTCAGCATTAAATCAACCGTTATTTATTTCTATAGATCAGGAAGGTGGTCGGGTAGTGCGTTTACCGCGCGAGATATCGACTTCTTTTACAGGTAATATGTCTGTGGGTGCGACGTATGAAAAATCAGGCGTTAAATATGCAAAAAAAGTCGGGCAGATTGTTGGTGCTGAATTACAAGCATTAGGCATAAACGTGAATCATTCACCCGATGTTGATGTAAATATGAATGCCAATAACCCAGTGATCAATGTGCGCTCATTTGGCGAAAACCCTGAAGTTGTTGCTAAATTGGGCCACGCCATGCTCGAAGGGATCCAAAAAAATGACGTGATGGCGACACTTAAGCACTTTCCCGGCCATGGTGATACCAGTACAGATAGTCATACGGGGTTGCCGGTTGTAAACCATGATGTTAAAACCGTAGAAAACGTTGATCTTTATCCGTTTCAATGGGCAATAGATCAAGGTCAAGTTAAAATGATCATGACGGCTCATATCCAATATCCGGCATTAGATGATTCTAAAATAGTTAATAAGAAAGGCGAGTCAATGTTAAAACCCGCGACTTTGTCTAAAAAAATACTGACCGACTTATTAAGAGATAAAATGGGCTATAAAGGATTGGTGATCACTGACGCCCTTGATATGGCTGGTATTGCTGATTTTTTTACACCAGATGAAGCGGTAATAGAAACTTTTAAAGCGGGATCTGATATTGCGCTTATGCCAGTTAAAATTAGAAAGCCATCAGATATTCCAGTTTTTAAAGAATTTCTATCGCAATTAGCAGATAAAATTAAAGCGCAAGGTGTAAATGATTTCACGTTTGAAAAATCAGTGGAGCGCATCCTTAATTATAAAAAAACTTTGCCAAAGTCGATTTTATCAGAGCAAAAAATTGCAGAGAAAGTTGCTTTTGCACAGTCCTTATTAGCCAAAAAGAGTAGTAGGCAAGTTGAACTTGAACTGGCTAGCGAGGCAATTGTGGACATAAAAAACAACTTAACAATAAGAGATTTTTCGAAAATAAAAAATGTGTTATTGGTATTTCCTAAACAACAACAAACTGATGTGATGGTTTCAAGTATAAATAGTTTACACCCTATTCAAAAGTGGCATGTTACTGCCAGCAATTTTCGACAAGATGATGTATCGTCTTTGTCAGAAAAAATAAGTGAAAGTGATTTAGTGGTCGTAGCAACCAGTGATCAGAAAACGGCGGTAGAATTAGGCGGAGTTGAAGATTTATCTCATAGAGTGTCGGGAGACAAACTTAATTTTGCCAATGAGGCACTCCAAATTTTAACTTCAGCAAAAAAACAGAATAAATATACTGTGCTGGTGGCATTAAAAACGCCTTATAACCTTGAGCCATTCTACCTTGTGAGTGACCGAATATTAGCGACTTTTGATGGTGAAACATATTTAGAACCAAAAACACAGATAATGAAAGGACCCGCATTTGAAGCGTTAGCAAAAATAATCACAGGACTGGCAACCGCAAAGGGGGTATTACCAGTAAGTTTATAACAAGATAATGTAAACTTGAGTGTCAAACATCTTATGGAGGCTCATAAAATCAATAAACTTTGATTGTAAGCTATAATTTTGCTAAGCGTATATCAATGATAAAAAGGAAATAGAAATGGATAAATTTCTTGCTGCGGCAATTGAAGAAGCAAAAAAAGGATTGGCTGAGGGTGGAATTCCAATTGGCTCTGTATTAGTAATAGATAATGAAATTGTAGGTCGAGGGCATAATAAAAGAGTGCAAAAAGGCAGCGCTGTATTACATGCTGAAATGGATTGTTTGGAAAATGCGGGCAGGATAAAGGCAGCTGATTATAAAAGAGCAACCATATATTCCACGTTATCCCCTTGTGATATGTGCAGCGGGGCAATTTTATTATATGGTATTCCAACTGTGGTTGTGGGTGAAAATAAAACTTTTCAGGGACCTGAAGACTATGTGCGTTCACGTGGTGTTGAGGTGCAAGTGGTCGATAACCAAGAATGCTGCCATTTAATGGCCTCTTTTATTGAACAGTCACCTGAACTTTGGCACGAAGATATTGGCGAGTAGTGACAGGTAATTAAAATTATTGTATGTGAGATCATAAGTAGTACAGTTTTAAATCATATGATCGATCATGGTAATTATTAACTGTTATTAAATTAGGTCGTTTTTGGTGATTTCTAACTGACAGATGAAATAAATTTAATCTATGCTACTCTAAATTACATGGCTATTCATTTTGTGATTGATAATAAACTTATTAAATCATAAAGACCAATAACTTATTTAGAACCTTGGATATGGATCATTCTAAAGTAGAAATCAAAGACGAAATAAACGAACTCAGCGATTTTAGTAAATTGAATGTGCTGATCATTGATGATAACTCTCTAATTCACAATACGTTAAAAATGACGTTGGTTGAATTAGGGATACATAATATCAAGTGTGCGCATAATGCGTTTTATGGTTTACGTTTATGTGATGAAATGCATTTTCATATCGTAATTTGTTCTTTTAATGTAGACAGTGATAAAGATGGTTTTCACTTATTGGAAGAATTAAAATTTAAAGGTCATGTTACTAAACGTACTGTACTGATTTTTTTAAGTTCGGAAACAAGTGAGACCTTAGTTAATTGTATCGTAGAATTACAACCTGATGATTTTTGGGTTAAACCATTAAAACCGTCAGTGGTACAAGAACGGTTAACTTATACTCTGCAAGTTAAAAAGAAACTCTTTAATATTTATTATTCTATTGATACCCATGCATTTGCCAAGGCAATTTATTTTGCCGACAGGCATCTGAAAGATCCTCATCTTAAAAAATATCACCTTAATATATTGCGTATGCGCGGCGAATGTTTGATTAGCTTAATGGAATATGAAGATGCTGAAGCTTTTTATCGGAGTTTAATCAAACGGCTAAAGGCATCATGGGTATATTTAGGGTTTATTAAATCATTATTGAAGCAACATAAAATTGGTGAAATTGAAGAGTTATTAGACAAAATGACCCATCAGGCTGATACGCGTTTTGCGACATATGACTTGCTTGCACAATATCATGTTGAAGGTGAAGAATATGAGCTTGCTTATGAAGAAATAAAAAAAGCGACCGCGCTTGCGCCAAGAAATATAGAAAGAAATAAAAGATCATGGGATCTGGCCCGGTTAAATCATGATCATGAAGGGCAATTTATTGCGACACAAAACATGGCAATAAATGCTAAAAATTCAATTCATGATTCTCCTGAATTACAATTGAATGTGATCCGTGCCGGAGTGGATTATGCAGCTACCCTCACCGATGGTTCATCTAAAGATATTCTTAACAAAACTGAGCACTGTATTCATTTATTGGAAAAAGATTACGATGATATAGGCTTGTTTAAAGAACAAATCATTATCGCTAAAGCACGCATACATAATGCAAAAGATGAAAGAGTATTAGCTGAGAGACTCATTAATACCCATGTAACGTTAAAACCCTCGGTATCAATTGAAGATAACCTGGATAAAGTCAAAGTATTTCATGAAATAGGGCAAAGAGAAGAGGCGATTATTTTATTAGATGCAATTAAAAAACAAATTGCAGGTGATTCACTTACTAGCCAGGTTGTGAATAAATATGTAGAACAAGAAACAGAAGAACGTGAAGAAATTCACTTTACGCCTAAGCAATTAAATAAAATGGCTGTTGAATTTTATAAAAAAAATAAAATGGAACCAGCTTTAAATGCGTTAGTTCAGGCACTACAACTTTCACCTAAAAACGCAAATATCGCTATTAGCTTACTTAAAGTATTATTGACAATAAAACTGGAAGGGCAGCTGATGGTAAGGCACTTTGAAATTGCTGATAGTGTGCTATTTATGATGGATAAACAGTCACTGATAGAAGATGAAAGAAATGTTTATTTGACGTTAAAACAAAGATGGCTAGAAAATATAGAAAGTATTCGACCTAAACAAATTAAAAATACTGAGCAAACAGAAACTGAAATTAAAGAAACGAAAGAAACCGATAAATCCACTGAGTAGGTAACTCATAGCCGCCTCAATACAAGATACTGTATTATGAGGTGGCTTGGACTGGTAGTGACTAAGTTAAGGGAGCCTGGCCCCCTGTGATTTTATGATAAACACTGTTTTAGAAAGTTAATTGCGGCTTTTTCTTTATGATGTAGTACACCGTCAACCAAGGCTACCTCTTCGGCTAAATTGATAGCTTGCTGGCGTACTGGCTCATCAAGTAAATGTTGTGTTCTATGGCGAATAAAGTCTTCTATTTGTGCATTTGCAATGGCATTTTTACATTTTACACTTATATCTGTGAGGTAAGTTTCTGTCGGTGTGTTAGATGTCCAAGTTAGATTATTAAGCCATTTCTGCAAATAATTCATTTCTGATTCATCTACAACGCCATCAATTTCTATAAATAATACGACTAAATCAACTAACGCTTCTCGTTGTAATTGATCTGCACATAAGCCCATATCAAAATTATTTAATAGGTTTTCAAATTTCATGTATCTTCTCTTATTTTAATGTCACTTAGAACTGATCACATTATGTTTCTGTAATGTTCTTAAAGATATGTTGATTATTCACTAAAATCAAACTTGGCGAATTTTTTCTTCTTATCTCATCATTTTAAATGATTGTCCATATATAGAATGAGCTATTCGTGATCAAATTTTCATTTTATTCATTTAGAATAAACTATACCATAAGATATAGAGCTGTTATTGTTGAGAAAATTTAGGAGTTGAATTTATGAAAAAAATAAAAAATGAAAAAGAATTACTTAAAAAAGCAATAGAAATCGGTGAGGTATATGCTAAAAACAGAGGTTACAAACAGTTTTCCCCAACAGATTCAGCGCCACAAAAAATAGAAAGTTTATATCGATTATTAGTTAACGATAAATTAATACAACCCTTAGCCCTAGACGCAGAAAATCAGTTAAACATGAAACATAAATTAGCTATCTGGATTTCAAAACAATTACCTCAAGGACATGCCTTATTACAATAATCTGTGTTTTTTGCTGCTGAAATAAATTTTAATAATTTTCATTTTATTGCTTGAAAGTAATTTTTTAATCCCTATATCTATTGACAGAGGACGCCGTCAGGGTCCTCGGCGCGGCATTAAAACATATGTAGCGTTAAGGGAATAGTTCCCGCATTGCCTGTTCATTTAGAAAGGCACTAACAAATTATTTATCGCTCAATGAGGATATTATTATGCGTACAATCGACTTTTCACCACTTCATCGTTCATTTATTGGTTTTGATCATCTTGCAAATTTGATTGATTCTGCGAATCGAAATGATAAACAACCTAGCTATCCGCCTTATAACATAGAAAATTTAGCTGAGAATAAATATAGAATTACGATGGCAGTTGCCGGATTTACAGAAAATGAACTGGCCATTGAATCTGAAAATAATACTCTGGTTGTTACGGGCACTAAAACCGATAAAGAGAAATCAACTAGAAACTTTATTCACCAGGGAATTGCAGAGCGCAATTTTGAGCGCAAGTTTCAATTAGGCGATCATGTAAAAGTACTGAATGCAAACATGGAAAATGGTTTATTGCATATTGATTTAGAAAGAGAGATCCCTGAAATACTAAAGCCTAGAAAAATAGAAATCGGCACAGGAAAATTACTCGAAGGCTAACTCGCTTATTTTGACTGTGTCTCCCTGCATCAGCCTGGTTATTACCAGGCTTTTTACCAACGAGCTTTGTAATATTAATACCTCGGACTATAATTAAATATAATTTTTGAGATGAACATGTCAAAAAATTATATTAGTGTCTTTATGCTACTACTCTGTGTGATGTACAGTCATTTAGTGGTTGCCAAATTATCCGAATCAAATATAAAACCAACGATGCAAATGTGCATTTCCCCTAATACGAAAGAAATTGATAATTATGCAATGCGGCTTGTGAATCATGCTTATGATCAACTCGGTTTTAAGGTGGCTTTTCACGCTATTCAGCCTGGTCGCTCTTTGATCTTAACAGATCGTGGTGATTTTGATGGTCAGGTTATGAGGGCTTCTAATATTGAAAAAAGAGCGCCTAATTTATTAAAGGTGCCAGTGACCTTAGCGAAAGGCAAGCTCGCTTTGTATTGTGCTAAAGATGTTTTGTGTGATAAATCGATTTTAAATAATAGCAAAAAAGTCATAGGGGTTGTAACGGGAGACACTGCATCAACGGTTTTTATGAAAGATAAAAATGGCTCTACTTATCAGGTAAGGAATGGTGTGGATTTAGCCACTATGCTAACTTTAAAGCGATTAAGTTATATAATTACCTTAGAAGAAGAGGAAACCGGAAATATTAATAATTTAGATGCCAGTCTCTATCAAAGAGTTATATTACTGGATTTAGCTGGTTATCATTATATACATAAAAAGCATCAACAACTGATACCTCAACTCACCACGGCTTTTGAACAAGCAATTGCTGAAATCGGCCCTTTTAAAAAACAAAACGCTAAGACTCATAAATCATAAAAAAGCCACAATTGATCTTATTTCATCACTTTTGCCGCTGTGTAAGATGTTATGCTCATGATAATTAAATTATTACATTAATCGACGGAATGTTATGAAATCTGTAGTCCAATTGTTTGTCACCATTTTGAGCTTTTTTGTTGGCAAAATAAATTATATTGCAGCCCCTCCCTGGCTAAAATTTATTCAATCTCAACAAAAAACCAATCCCGCTCCTTTTATTATTTTACTGCTATTGGTTATTTTATTGCCTCTTGGTTATCAATATTACCTGAACTTGTCTGAGTCTGAACTTCAGCCTGTCACGATAAAGGCCAGTGTGATTTCGCCTAAACTGACTGGGAATAATTTAGCATCCAGGCCAGACAAACTACATATTTTATTTTCTTATGATATTAAGGCGAACAGTCAAACTAGACCTTCTGGATATCCTAGTGTTGCACGTATTGATTTAATCAATAAATCTGTGAGTCGTGGTATAAAAATGACACCTTTTATAGCGGGTAGCTGGAATTGGGGATCAGACCGACAGTTAACATTTGAGGCTGAGAAAGACTGGCCAGCAGGGACCGAATTTAATGTTGCTTTTTCTCCTGAAATATTTGCTCCAGATACCAACTTGACTAAAAATAATATTGATTTTAAAACAAAAAAGTTTGAAGTATCCATAGCAAACTTACAGTTTTACCAAGAACCAAAAAACGAAAAAACAGGCTTGTTAGGCAAACGTAAAGTTGTTGCGACACTCAAATTTACGCATCCGGTAGACAAAAAATCACTCAAAGAACATATCGCATTGCAAATGCGGCCCTCCGGAAGCTCTGTTTCGACCCAGGCTGAAAATTTCGATTATACCCTGACTTATAGTAAAACATTACGGGAGGCATATTTGCATTCCGAGTATTTGACTTTGCCACAGCATGAAAGTTTTATGAAGTTAGTTGTAAAACCTGGCACTAAATCTTTACTGGGTGGTAAAGCATCTAAAACCAGAAGGGATGCTAAAGTCGTGATCCCAAGTGTTTATAGTTTTTTACAAGTCAAACAATCAAATATAAAAATTGTTAGAAATGAAAATAAAGAGCCTGAACAGGTTTTGACTCTGGAATTTACGGATGAAATAAATGAGCTGCAATTAAAAGATAAATTAGCGGTTTATTTGCTACCAATAAAAAATAGTAAAAGAAATCGCAGATATTGGTCAAGTCCTAGCGAAATAGACTCGAAAGTATTACAAGCAGCTAAACCTCAGCCTTTAAACTTATTTGCTAATCCGAGAGCTGATTCAAAGCAGTATAATTTAAAACTTGATGTACCAGAAAACCGTTATGTATACGTCAAAATAAAGAGTAAATTAACCTCGGTAAATCAATTTGTGAAGCAAGCGGCTTATGATCAAATAATCAAAATACCGGCGTATCCAAAGGAAATTGTAATTTCGGGTGAAGGCTCTGTGCTGTCTTTATCGGGCGAGAAAAAATTGACTTTATTAACCCGAGGATTATCAGAACTCAAAATTTCAGTTGCGAAAATTAAAGATAGTGATATTAATCATTTGATCAGTCAGTCAAATGGTGACATGACAAACCCTTACTTTACTAACTATCGTTTTTCATTTGCTAATATTGCTGAATATGAACAAGATTTTATTAGTTTAAACAAAGTACATGCAAAAAAAGCTAATTATGCGGCTGTTGATTTGGCAAAATATATCAAGGATCCACTTGTTGATACTGGTTTGTTTTATGTCGAAGTTAAAGGGTGGGATAAAACACGTAATAGTGAAATTTACAATGTACACGATTCTCGGCTGATATTAGTTACTGATTTAGGCGTTATAGTGAAGAAAAACGCAGATAGAAGTGGAGATCTGTTTGTACAATCCATTCATTCTGGCAACCCGGTTCCTGCTGCTATAGTTGAATTACTTGGCAAAAATGGTGTGCCGCTATTTAGCCTTGAAACTGATGACACGGGCCATGTGAAAATCCCAGACACCAGTAATTATTACAATGAAAGGCAACCTACAGTGTATGTTATAAAAAAATCTGGCGATCTGTCTTTTATGCCATTTGATAACCATGCCAGACAATTAAATTATTCGAAATTTTCAGTGGGTGGTGTTTATTCAAATTATTATCAAACAGATAGTCTGGCGGCTTTTGGTTTTAGTGATAGAGGAATATATCGTCCGGGTGAAACCGCCAATTTAGCCTTTATTGTAAAAAATGCTGACTTATCTAATGTTGAAAATATCCCGTTATCAGTGTCGGTTACAGGCCCTAAAGGAAATCAGATATTAAGAAAACGCATTATGCTGAATGAAAAAGGATTATTTGATATATCTGTGGCGACAGAATTATCAAGCGATACAGGGTTTTACCAAACCAATTTGCGGTTGATCACTGAAAATAACAGACTAGGCCGGGTAATAGGAAGCACCCATTTCAAGGTAGAAGAATTTAAACCTGATACATTAAAAATAGTGAGTAAAATTACCCATGCTATGAGTCAGGGTTGGATCACCTCTGATAAGTTAACAGCTGATATTAGTTTAAATAATTTATTTGGCACACCAGCGCAAGACAGAAAAGTAACCGCGCGTTTTACGGTATCACCCACCAGATTCAAATTTAAACAATACCAGGAATATGTTTTTTCTAATCCTTTTAGCCATGAAAAAGATAATGCGTTATATATAAATGAAAACTTACCTGGTTTAAGGACAGATCATTATGGTAAGGCAAAATTTAATATTCCCTTAAGTCGATTTACTAAAGGGGCATATAAACTTAACTTTTTTACACAAGGGTTTGAACAAGGTGGAGGCCGTAGTGTATCGGCTGCAAATCAAGTATTAATTTCGCCATTAACATATTTGTTAGGCTCAAAAGTCGACGGTGATCTTAATTATGTTGCGCAAAATGCAAAACGTACGGTGAATTTCGTATTAATCGATTCCCAGTTAAAACAAATTAGTCATGACAAGTTAACCCTTAAAACAATTGCTATTAATCAATACTCAACGTTAATAAAACAACCTAATGGTACGTATAAATATCAAACGGTATCAAGAGAAAAAGAGCTCACATCTCAAGCTTTTAAAGTTAATAGTTCAGAGACTTCACTTGAATTAGATACCACTAAAATAGGCAACTTTGCTTATGAAATTTATGATCAGCAGCATAACCGATTAACCAGAGTGAATTATTCAGTTATAGGGGCAGGAAATTTAGCCGGTAAACTAGACAAAAATACTCAATTAGAAGTTAAATTAAACAGTGATCATTATGCGGGGGGCGATACCATAGAAATGAATATTAAAGCCCCGTTTATCGGCGCAGGACTTATTACGATAGAATCGGATAAAGTGCTTACCCATAAATGGTTCAAAACCACAGAGCACAGTACCATTGAAACAATTAAAGTGCCTGAAAATGTTGAAGGAACGGCTTATGTTAATGTCTCTTTTATTAGAGATGTGGCTTCTAAAGAAATATATACGAGCCCGTTAAGTTATGCGGTAGTCCCTTTTTCTATAAACAGACAAAAACGTATAATTGACGTGAGTTTGGCTGTAGATGAAATTGTACGTCCAGGCGCTGATATGAAGATAAAATACAAAGCTTCAAGACCCGCAAAAATGGTTGTATTTGCTGTGGATGAAGGTATTTTACAAGTTGCAAACTATCAAACTCCTAAGCCTTTAGACCATTTTTTGAGAAAAAAAGCACTTGAAGTAGAAACTTTACAAATATTAGATTTAATCTTACCTGAATTTGATTTATTTAAATCCTTATCGGCAAGTGGGGGAGGAAGTGCTACTGAACGTAAATTACTGGCTAAAAACCTTAATCCATTCACGCGAAAACAAGATAAACCCGCAGTGTATTGGTCAGGAATTATAGATGGCACTGAGGAATTTAATACCGTTAACTTCAAAGTGCCTGATACATTTTCAGGTAAATTAAGAGTGATGGCTGTTGCCGTTGCAGATGACGCTATGGGTGTTGGCCAAACGGCTAATCTGGTACGAGGTCCATTTGTAATATCACCCGCAGTATTGCAACAGGCCGCGCCAGGAGATGAATTTGATGTGTCTGTTGGTATCGCTAATTTAATTGAAAACTCACCGAAAAATGCAAAAATCACAGTAAACCTGTCTCTAACGGAACACCTTGAAGTAATAGGCAAGAACAATAAAGTACTACAGATTTCTGAAGGAAGTGAAAAAACGGCGCATTTTAAAGTGAAGGCAAAACAAAAGCTAGGTGCGGCAAATATTACATTTAATGTGAGCTATTCAGGTGAGCATAAAATTGAAGCAGCAAAACGTTCCGCTAGTTTAAGTATTCGCCCTGCGGTTACGTATCAAACGAGTTTTACCTCAGGTGTTGCCACTGCGGGCAGTACAGAAATTGATATCCCCCGTAGTTTATTTCCACGACTTGCAAGCCAGTCTGTTGCGGCCTCGGCAAGTCCATTAATACTAGTTGATGGTTTGTCAGATTATTTAAAAAATTATCCTCATGGTTGTACTGAACAAATGGTAAGTAAGGTATTTCCGATTATTGGTTTGATGTCGCATCAAGGTTTTAAGTCAAAACAAACTGATATTGGTACACATTTTTCAGCCGTGATAAGAAAATTAAGGCAAAGGCAATTAACCAGTGGGGGCTTTGCGTTTTGGCCCGGGGGCAGTAATGTCGCTGAATATCCCACTGTTTATGCTGTTCACTTTTTATTAGAAGCTAAATCACAGGGTTTTCCAGTACCTGACGATATTCTTAATCGGGCAAAAACCTATTTAAAAAGATATGTTGCTAATAGTGCGCAAGGTTTAATACAGGCACGAAATAGAGCGAATGCGATTTACTTACTCACTAAGCTAGGTGTGGTCACAACCAATTATTTAGTTGATTTACAAGATGATTTAGAAAGTCAGTATAAAGAAGAGTGGCGTAGTGATATTACGGCTATCTATATGGCAGCAACATATGTTTTATTACAAAAAGAAGCACATGGTATTAAGCTACTTGCCGATTATGAAATAGGGAAACATATACTAGCTTATCAGGATGATTTTCATTCAGGGCTTACCTTAGACGCACAATATTTATATCTTATGGCAAAACATTTTAAATCTCAGGCTAAAGATATTGATGCTGAGCATTTATTAACCCTGATCAAACCTATTTTTAAAGGGCAATATAACACCATAGCGTCAGCCTATAGTATTTTAGCACTGGGTGCGTATAGTGAATTATTAGTGGGTGATGGCAGTAAAGATGAAGCGATTGAATTTTCAGAGCAATTGCATGATCAGCAGTTCACTAAACTGGATGCTAAAAAGTCACCATTTCTGACCGCAAAATATGCATTAAACGCGCTGAAAATTAAAATGAAATCAGAACAAGATTTATATTATTTAAACCTTCAAACTGGATTTGACAGACACCCTACTACTGAAGCGCTCAGTGACAATCTGGAAGTTTTTCGCGAATATTTCGATGATAACAATCAGGTAGTCACTGAATTTGAACAAGGTAAAGAGCTGACCGTGAAGTTGAAGATCAGAACGTTAAATAACAAATGGGTAAGTAATATCGCTGTGATTGACTTATTGCCAGGCGGCTTTGAAGTTGTCAGTGGTTCAGCTGCAAATAACAGACAAGTTGATTATACGGATATCAGAGAAGACAGAGTGGTATTTTATGGGAGTTTTGGTTCACAAATACAGACTTTAACTTACCGCGTAAAGTTAACGGCTTCTGGCAAGTTTAATGTACCAGCTGTTTATGCGGAGTCAATGTATGACAGACAGATCAAAGCATCCTCTGTTGCGGGTCAATTTGTTGTGAAACCTTCGTTATAATGCGGTATATCAATAAAAATACGTTATTGCGACTAATACAGCTAAATAGTGTCTTTTTTGTCGCAGTACTCATTATATCGGGCATGACTTATTACTTCATGCCCAAACCTGAATTGATCAACTATCAGAGTTATTCGCGTGCTTACTTTGATAATAAAGATCAGTTATTGCGGATCACTTTAGCAGAAGATGACAGATACAGATTATTCACACCATTAGAAGAAATAGCTGATGAATTTAAACTTGGCACCATTTTGTATGAAGATCAGCATTTTTATCAACACCCGGGTGTTGACTTTCTTGCTTTGCTACGTGCGTTTGTAAAAGGGTATATCTTAGGAGAAAGAAAAGTTGGGGCGTCTACTATCACAATGCAAGTGGCAAGATTAAGATGGCATATAAATTCACGGACATATAGCGGAAAATTACAACAAATATTCAGAGCCATTCAATTAAATAAGCATTATGCCAAAGATGAAATTCTGGAAGCCTATTTTAATTTGGCTTCTTATGGCAGGAATATTGAAGGGGTGGGCGCTGCGAGTTTGATTTATTTTAATAAACAGGCAAAACAGTTAAATCTACCAGAATCTTTAGCCTTAAGTGTCGTGCCGCAAAACCCTTCAAAAAGGAACCCGACAACACAAGGTGGTAAAAAACAGCTTAAAAAGGCCAGAGAATTTTTAAGGGAACGATGGAATGAAAATCACCCGAATAATCAAGGGGAGAAAGTCTTATTTGATTTACCATTATCAGTAAGAACGCCCGACGCTTTGCCCTTTGAAGCACCTCATTTTGTTAATTTATTAGCAAAAAGACAGGCTAAGTATGCGCATGGTACCGTATTAACAGCGCTAGACTTGACTAAGCAGCATAAAATAGAAAATTTGGTAAAAGATTATGTAAGCACCCAGCAATTTTTGGGCATACATAATGCGGCTGTGATCTTGCTCAACCATAAAAATATGCAGGTAGAGGCTATGTTAGGTTCAGCTGATTTTTTTAATACCGATATTTTGGGACAAGTTAATGGTACAAATGCCAAACGCTCCCCGGGATCCACCTTAAAACCATTTATTTATGGATTAGCCATAGATCAGGGTTTGATACATACAGAAACTTTGTTAAAAGATGCGCCAATGCAATATGGAGGTTTTACACCTGAAAACTATGATTTGAGGTTTTTAGGCCCAATTTCGGCGCGTAATGCACTCATTTCGAGCAGGAATGTACCAGTTGTGGAATTACAGTCAAAACTGAAAAACCCTAATTTATATGAATTATTATCCTCTGCGGGTGTTAAAGATCTTAAAGCGCCATCTTATTATGGATTGGCTTTAGGCTTAGGTGGCAGCGAACTTACTATGTTGGAGTTAGTTAAACTCTATGCAACATTAACTGATCAGGGGCGATTAAGAGCGCTTAGATTGGAAAAAAAGACAGCAGTAAAACCTGAGAAGCGACTCCTATCAGCTGAGGCCAGTTTTTTAGTGATGGATATGTTAAAAGACAATCCCGCGCCGATTGGTTATGAAATGTTAGCTAAAAATAGTGAACAGCCGGATATAGCATGGAAAACAGGCACAAGTTGGGCTTTTCGAGATGCCTGGGCAATTGGAATTTCAGGTGATTATATTGCAGCTGTATGGGTTGGAAATTTTAACGGTAAGGGGAATGCGGCTTTTGTCGGCAGCAAAGCCGCAGGTCCCTTATTATTTCAAGTATTTTCAGCGATTAACCAGCAAAAAAACTGGCAGGTTGAAAACGCCTTTTTTAATGCATCGCTTAATTTAAAAAAAATATCAGTATGTGAAAAAACGGGTGATTTACCCGGATCATTTTGTCCTAAAACTAAACCGGCCTGGTTTATACCGGGAGTATCGCCTATTAAACTTTCTATGGTGTATCGAGAAATTCCGATCAATATTCATACCGGGCTCAGAGAGTGTCGTCCAATTCAGGGGCTGACTAAGTTAGTTAATTACGAATTTTGGTCATCTGATTTTTTACGCATATTTAAGCAAGCTGGCATAACCTTTGAAAAGCCTCCCAGGTACGCTAAATCTTGTGGTTTAGATGATATTGCCATGCAAGGAAATGCACCAAAAATACGAAAACCGATATCAAATCTGCGTTATGTCTATAAATCGGGTGAAGAAAACAAAATACCTTTTTCAGCCGTGGTTGATACTGATGTAAAAAAACTGTTCTGGTTTGTCAGTGGCAAGTATGTGGGCAGTAATAAAGTAGGAGAGATCTTTTTGTGGCCATCAAAACCCGGAAAATTTGAAGTGACTGTGGTTGACGATCTTGGCAGGGCGGGAATAACAAAACTCAATGTAGTGAGTGAGGTTTAAAGCAACAGATCCACTTTACAAAATGGCCCACTAATGATCAGTGAGCCATTTTAATAAACTTTAATTATATACTCAATACGTTAAAGTGCTGCACTCAGTACTTGAGCCAGTACATGATACACAGCTGATCTAGCACGTAAAGTTTGGGCTTTAGCGAGTTTACGCTGTGCTCTTTCTTCTTGTCCTAGTGCCATTAACTCAGCAGCTCTTTGCTCTAAAGCAATCGCGCGTTCATTGCTACTTTTAGCTTCAAAGTAAACTTGCTTGTATTGCAAACGAGCAAGGCTAATATCAGATAGTTCAGTTTGTCTGCTCACTGCAACAGAGCCTGAATTTGCATATCCTAACGTGATTTCAAGGCTGGCAACCAGGTTTTGGTATATTGCGATTTGAGCGTTAAGATCGGCGATTTTCACCAATTTTCTGGCAATGTTGTCTGCATGGATAACTGGGTCTAGTTGCGCAATGCGATCTTCTATGCGTAATACTTTATATTCCCAGTAACCGATTTTTTGCTGCCATCTATATAACATGATTTCAAATTTGAACAGATGATGATCTGCTAAATTCTCAACATTAGCTACTTCAATTATTGTTATATTAGGATCTACTGGCGCTTCAAGGTTTACTGAGACCATAACAGGATCATGATCTGACATACGATATGCATCTGCGGCGTAGTAATCACTTTGTTGCTGAGTAGATTTATATTCCAAATTGTAATCAAGTACCAGAGGTTCATCGGCATTAATATGCCAGCTTTTCGTATCTGTTGTTTTAGCTGCCAATGAGCTTGAAGCGAGTGCGTGATCTAAATAACCGAACTCCCCACCAAATAGGTAAGAGTAGGCATTTTGGCCCTCGAACTGCTGCTGTAAGTTAGTATAACCATTTTCGGTAAATGCACGGATAGGATCTTCCATTGCATAGGCATTTAAGTCACCTATTACTAATACATCAGACTCAGTGTTTAATTCAGCATCTGTATTTAACCAGGCCATTAAAGTTTGCGCCTGAGTAACACGTTTAGCGTTGAAACATGCTTGTCCATCGCCTTGATCTGTATCTGCCCCCGAAGCACTGCCACAGCCACCTTTAGATTTGAAATGATTAACCACAACAGTGATTTTTTCATTATTTTCATTCAGGCTAAACATTTGTGCCAATGGAGGACGATTAAATATGGCATCCATATTAAGTTTTACAGGCATTGCAGGTGTGACTGTTGCAGGTTTGTATAACAAGCCTACCGCGATTTCGTCAGTGCCGATTGCACCGCCGGCGTCGATCACTGCATACGTATCTGCGCCTAATTGTGTATTTAAACGATTTACTAAATCAACGATAGTGCTATTTGTATCAAAGCCATCATTTTCAATTTCCATTAAACCGACAATATCAGCATTCATTGAGGCGATAGCGGCGACTGTTTTTGTAATTTGACGTTCGTATTCAATTACTGAGTCAGCACCACGAGAGGTTGGGAATCCACCGCCATTGCCGTCTCCGTTAAATAGATTTAATACATTTAATCCAGCGATTGTCAGGTTTCCCTGATTTAAATCTGGTGCATCAGTTCTGGCATTCGTTGCGATAAAAGTCGGATCTTGCGTTGGAATAATACGATATTTACCATAACTATAATCTAACATACCCGTTAACTGACTCACAGTGTCACCAGAACGTAAGGTATTTTGGGCTGTTAAACCGCCAGTAGGGTAAATTACATTATCAGGATTACCGTTTATACCATCATCTAAGATCACTTTATTGAGTGCGTTAGCTGCTTTTAAATTAATTGCTTCAGCTGAACCTGGTAAATGTTGGTTAGTTGGGATAAATAAGCGACCGTTAGATAAAGTAACTTCACCATATTTACCTAAGTTATAGTTATCAGATACAGTTAATGGCGAGGAAATCGTTACTAACATACCTTCTAATGCTTCTTGTGCGTCAGTAGATGCAAAAGGTAAACTGACAGTGGTTGCAGCGATTGCCGCTGTGCCACAATTAAGATTTGTTTCTGTCGCTGTAAGTAACGTTTTACCATAACTTTCGCTGATATCACCTTGTAGTCTCACTACATCACCTGCAACGACTTGCTTGTCAGATTTGATAAATAAACCTTCAGATGTTGTGGCTAGGTTATCTTCGTCTGAAGTTTCTTCCTGTACAAAAAAGCCGTTAAGTGCTGGAAATACGCCAGTAACAACCGCTTCTATTGTATGGGTTTCACCGACAAGTGTTGAAGATGAACCTGAGCCCTGTACGGCACTAATTAATGTAGCCTCATCACCACATTGTCCTATATCAACAATCGGATCAACAGGATCGGTACCGCCACCATTGTGACTGCCTAAATTATCAAATGTATTAACAGGAAAGCCTTCCCATTCGACAGCAGGATCAAAGGCATCGTCGATTGTTGTGTCTCCTGCAGAAACAGAAGATTTACGCACTAAAGTACGGTCTTTCGTTGAAATATCACCACTTACCCAGGCTGAACCCGGATCTTCTCCAACACGACCAAAGGAGTCGATAGCTGCGCCATCTTTAAACAATACATAGGCATCATCACCATTGTGACTGATAGAGCCGCTAATTTGGTTTGAAAATGCTTTAAGTTCGTCAACCGCACTTGAACCGACAATAACAAAAGTACCGCCAGCATTGATTGTACCTGTCAGTGTTATCATAGTAGGTGATGTACTACCATTACTATAACGGCCTAACTGGTAATTACCGGCAGATAAGTCGACATCATTTTCGGCCGGGTTATATATTTCAATTGCTTTATTACTGCCACTGCCTTCGATATATTCAGAAAGGTAAACCTCACCATTTCCAGAACCACCCGTGCCGCCACCGTTATCACCACCACCGGTTCCACCGCCATTATCTCCTCCACCAGTGTCACCACCGCCATCGTTTTCACAACTGGCTGCGGTGTAAAGTAAACTTACCCATTCAGGGTGATCGATAAATGGATTTCTGTTGCCTTGAAATTCATAAATACGATTATTTCTAGTTTGTTCTGCGGCATCAACCGGATCAGCATTATGCCATTCTATCATTCTGCATAAACGGCCAAGTGCAGCTTCTCCAGTCGACGTTAAGCGATCAACTACTTGTAAGTCAGGTGTTGAATCGGCTCCCTGGTAGCGTGCATCCATATAAAAAACCATACGGGCGACATCACCTTTTACAGCATCTCTAGGCTCAAATGAGTCGCCGTCAACACGATTTGCTGGCGCTTCGCTTAAAGGTGAATCACTGTTATCAAAATCCAGGTTGCCACGAGACGAGTTAACAGAAATATCTGTTGGTCTGAGGTGATGGATATCTGTATATGCTTCTAAACTTGAACTACTAAAACCATGACTTTTTGCCCACACGTGTTCTCTGTTCCAGTTATCTGGATTTGTGCTCTGAGAGCCGCTGCCATTTGAACTTTTAGCCAAAGAAATACCACGGTATAACAAGATCACATTGTTTGTATTATTAGGATCTTCATCTGTTTGCGTTAACGCAGTCCATACTTCTGAATAAGTCAGGTTTTTATGGCCTTCACTAATAGTGGTAGAAATAGCATTCTTGATGATATCAGCCACTGAGTTATTATTTATTTCATTTAATACATTAGTATAATAACTGGCGTCATCGAATGTACTGGCATCTGCTATTTTATCCAGAGCCGGGCAATTAAAACATACATCCGCAGGTATGTTTGTCGGTTCACTTGCTTGTGCTATGGGTGCACAAATAAGTGCCAGCAAAGCTGGTAATTTAAAATTCATATCGCTTCCTTTGTTGGGTTAGTTGCCAGTTAGCTGGCTTATTTTTTATAGCTTGAAGTATCAATGTTACATTTACGTTGCAATAATATTACAGGTTGACTCTTTAGTCAGGTTTTTTTATAACCAATTGCGAAACAAAGCTAATAATAGGCCGTTTTATTTACAATGATTTACAAAACGCAAGGACAAAAGTGTGTTCAGGGCAGTTTATTTTGAATTTTTTCAATTTAAAAAAGATGTGATCTTTTTTGATATTCCCCTTGAAAGCATTATTTTCATCCATATATATTTTTTGTAGAGGATGCCGCAAGGGTCTGAACAAAATAAAAGAAGGTATATTTCAAGCCGAAGTTTGGTTGAAAATACCAGGGAATAACTCCCAACTTTGCTCGTTCAAATTTGAAGGGCACAACTTGAATACCTTAAGGTATTAACATCGCTCAATGAGGATATAATTATGCGTACATTAGAACTTTCACCATTTAATCGTTCATTTATTGGTTTCGATCGCCTTACAAACCTAATCGAAACTGCAAATAAACAGGACAAGAAAATTAGCTCACCTCCTTATAATATCGAAGTGTCATCAGAGAATCATTATAGAATAACTATGGTCGTGGCTGGGTTTACAGAAGCTGAATTATCGATAGAATCACAAAATAACGAGCTTACGGTAACCGGGACCAAAACAGGTGAACCAAAAGCTAAGCAAGAGTTTATTCATCGTGGTATAAATGATGCTAATTTTGAACGAAAGTTTAAGCTTGCTGAGCATGTAAAAGTTACCAATGCTCAGGTTGAAAATGGATTATTAGCTATCGAGTTAGAACGTGAAATACCAGAAGCGTTAAAACCAAGAAAAATTGCAATAAACAAATTTCAGCAACATTAATTAAAATTAAACAATAGTCTCTCTCCTAACCTTTGCCCGATATTGTCGGGCTTTTTGGATCCTGAAATGAAGTCTGCCAAAATAGTTGTTGATGATTTAGGAACTTATAAACAAAAAATTAGAGCTTGTACTTTATGTGAATCATTTCTACCTTTAGGTACTAATCCTGTTGTCAGAGGCAATCAAAGTGCGAAAATATTGATAGCAGGCCAGGCCCCGGGACTTAAGGTACATAATTCTTCAATTCCCTTTGATGATCCAAGTGGTAAACGGTTGCGTGAATGGTTAGCTGTGACTGAAACAGAATTTTATGATGAAAATAAATTTGCCATAGTGCCTATGGGCTTTTGTTATCCGGGTAAAGGTAAAAGTGGTGACTTACCACCCAGAGTTGAATGTGCGAAAACCTGGCATAAAGGGTTATTAAGCTTATTACCTAACATCAAATTGACTTTGGTTATTGGCCAATATGCTCAGGCGTATTATTTGGGTAAGAAGAAAAAGGAAAACTTAACGGCTACAGTGCAAGCATGGCAAGAATATGCGCCTGATATTATTCCATTACCTCATCCAAGTCCCAGAAATAACATCTGGTTAAAACGTAACCCCTGGTTTGAAAATGATGTACTTGAGTATTTGAAGTCACGTATTAAAAGTTTAACTTAGTGATTGATATCTGCTTCATCCATTTCAAAGTTTAACGCATAGTCACCATTGGGTTTTATACTAAAAATAGCGCGGCGCCAGCTTCGATTTGATTGCTGTACACCATCTTGAAAGAGTAATGCAAAATTCGCTGTTATAGCGGGAGTAACAGGTATCGTTTGTATATGCTGTATCGTACTTTCTTTTATATCTCCAGGGATAAATGAAGCGCTGCATATTGACTCTGAGTGTGCATAACTATTATGTTGCGTGTACTCTAATATGATTTTGGCACTTAGCCAGGGTTGATTTATATTTTGATATAAATATTGGCCTAAGGTTTTGATTAATAACTTTTGGTTGTTCATCTATTTTCCTTAGTGTTTATTTCATTAAATATCCATTATTGATTTTGGTTGCATCTAAGAGTTTGTGAAATTCAGCTGTCTTACCTAAAATCCGATTTTTAACTGCATTCCATTCTGGTCGTTGATGGCCACATTGTTTGATCCAGAATGCTTTTTCTTCATCAGTGGGGATATATATTTTTGTACCACGACGATTAAAGTCACTTATACAAGCGTGTGTAATATCAACGACTTTAGATAAATGCTGCTGAAAAGTTTTTTCGGCAGCATCTCTTAACAATAATCTTAAATTAAGCGGTAAACTATTTAACCAATGCTGATTTATCACCGCGACCCAGCCGTCATGCACACTTTCAATAGCAGAAATAACACCTATATGGTCGCGCAAGCCACCAGGACCATTGTGTAAACCTATAACGCTTGGGTCTAATGCATCTATTCGACCATTTTTAGCTAAATAAGCGACTTTTTTCCAGGCAACTTTTACTGAATTTGTACCGACCAAATCATAATATTTTCTCAATGATTTACTTGATGGAATTCGAAAAGTGACTCCTTGTAAATCTTGGGGTGTTTTAAATGTTTTACCGTAGGTTTTAGTTGAACTCGCGGTACGAGGGCCTGGAACATAATGAAACAAAATGTCGATTCGGCCTTGTTTTACTATTCTCTCAATAATGAGTTTTTGCCAGGTTTGCGATGTAATCAAATTTAAATAGTCTTGATTATTAGCTGACCAAAAAGGAATATTAAGAATATCTAATTTGGGTGCGGCTGGTGATAAGTTTGACACTGATACTAACGCTGCTGAAATGTGGCCTCGGGATACTTTAGCCATTAATTCCGTGCCAACCCCTAGTTTTCCTTTATCTTGAATATCAACATAGATTTTACCCTGCGTTATTTCCTGAATATTTTTTTTCAATTGCTGATGCATATGAGGTGAGAAATGTTCATCTTCGCTGGCGTATGGCGAAGCAAATACCATATGATATTTAGCCGTTTTACGTAACATCATTTCTTCGTTTAGATCAGCCTGTGTTTCACAGAGACCTGGCAGACAATATGATAACGCCGTACCAGCACCAAGCACACAGGTTTGGGTAATAAATTTACGTCGTTCGCTATTTTTCACTCGTTAACCAAAGGTGCATACAAAACTTTTATCATTTACAGGTTATGCCAAGCATTTGGCAATACTCATTTAGTATAGTCTAACTAAGTAGAGTAACGTAAAAAATGCTAACTGCACATTTAAGGAATAGTCCAGTAGTTGATGACTTTAACAAGTGGAGTTCATCAGATAATTTGTAAGATTGGTATAAGTTGATGATAAGTTATTATTAAATTGGTTAATGGATGATAATAAATTATTCGCTGTATAATTTATTTTGCATACACTGTGTTTTCTTTGTTTCTGATAACGTATTAATTTAAAAGCAATTGTTGAAGTTTGATTACTCATTTTATTGCTATTAATGAGTGTACTATTCATAAATTCAAAGAGGATGTACAAGTGCATGTTTTAGAGCGTGCACTTTCATTATAAAAATAATTGGATAAAGGAATTATTATGAAAAAAATTTTAGCCGCGACCCTATTTAGTGTACTTTCGGCTGGCGTAATAGCTGCAGAACAGTGTGATAACCCTGGGGGTTATTGGAGAACAGTTACTGTAGAAGTGTGTGATACCCGAACTGTTTATGTTGATGTTGATAAAACACGATGTGAATATGAGTATACAATAGGGAACCCCAGAGATACTGAGACCAAAACCGTTACGTTAATCGACACTGGCCACATTCAATGTGATGCTGCTATTAATGTTAGGGTACCTGACACTAATAGGGATCTTGAACCAGATGATCCGAGAAGTGGCGTTGAATATGTTAGTATAAGCGTAGGACTTACTACACAAACACATTACACCGAACAACAGACAAGTACTGAGCAATATAACTGCCGTTTAGAAGAAGAACAAGTTTGGGTTGAATCTTGTGATGACGGTCGTAATGGTAGAGATTAGGATAATTCGAATAAACATTAAGTAATAATTTAATGATTATTGTATTCAGTTCAGACTTAACAGATTTAATGCCATGGCATGTGCCTAGACTTTGTTTATAGCTAGGTGCACTGCTTAGTTACGCGTTTACGTATCATTGCATTATCAATAGGTTGTTTAGTTATTAAAGAGCGTATTTTTTTATTCGGGATCAAACACCGGATCTAACTCAAAATTCAAGGAGTAATTGCCACTGCGTTTAATGCTAAAAAATGGCGCGTTGCCAACTCTCTGGAGAATTTGTTTTGGCGAGTTCGCAGAGTTGCTCAAAGCTTTGTTTAATATTTTCTGGGATATCGATTGCTTCAATCTGATCGTTTTCTGCAATAAAAGTTGCACTACACCTAACATCTGAATTCTCATAGCTTAATTGAATATTTGCACTTAACCATGGCTGCTTGATATTTTGATATAGATATTGACCTAGAGTTTTGATTAAATATTTCTGTTTTGACATATCAATTCCTTATAAGAGGCAATAAGGTAATTTAAAATCTAATTACCTTTTAATGAAGTTATAATTACTCACTATCTAATTGTTCAATTTCATCTGCCAACTCTTGATCCCATTCAAATTCCATATTGAAATCACCTTTAGGTTCTAAAGTAAACGTTCCCTTATTCCAGTTTTGTTCAGAATTTTCTGTAGTTAAAGCATGAAGCCTCTGAAACAATTTAAATAGGTTATAGCCTGCATTTAAGTCTACGGTATCATTTCTTGTATTTTGGTAGCTGACATCAAATTCAGCAGCAGTAACAAAATATTCAACTTCAACTTTAATTGAATTCCATTCATCTTCTATTTGATCTGTACAATGCTGCGCGATATCCAAATAAATCTCATCGATACTATTCAATTTATCCTCCTGTTTGATTCAAAAAAGTGATTGTTTTTTTCTTTCCATCAATAATATATGTAATGATAATTACACTTTTCACCTATGGCTTCACTGGCGTAACGCATATCTTTTTGCATCAGCTTAAGTGCGGTTTTATGTTATCTTGTTATTTATTCTTTAATAACCGGATCTAACTCAAAATTCAAGGAGTAATTGCCACTGCGTTCGATATTAAAAATGGCACGTTGCCAATTTTCCGGAGAGTTTGTTTTGGCGTGTTCGCAGAGTTGCTCAAAGCTTTGTTGAATGTTTTCTGGGATTGCTATTGATTCAGTGGTGTTACTATCAGTAACAAAACTTGCTCTGCACTTCACATCTGAATCTTCATAACTTAATTGAATTTTAGCGCTTAGCCATGGCTGCTTGATATTTTGATATAGGTATTGACCTAGGAATTTGATGAGTATTTTTTGTTGGGGCATACTAACTCCAGAGCTTATGATTTTAAAAAATGGAAATTGACACACTAATGTTTATTTCTATCCCAGGCAAATATCCCCTCTTCAGTGATGACATACTCAACACCTGTACGCCAAAGCTCATAATATGAATTGTTGCAGAAGTAATCCCCGTAAAACGGCACCATTAAATACCAAACTAAGTTATAATCATTTGTCAGATGATAAAATGCTTCAGTAAGTATTGACGTTTTTTCAGTGTAATTTTCAATTTCATCTCTTAATGTATCTCCGACAAGATCCATTACTTCTTCATTTGGCCAGGCTTCTTCAGAGTTTTTAATGTTTTCGAATTCTTGTTCAGTTACAAAAGTGATAGTGGCATTATTAAGAATACTTTCTAATTCATCGTCTTCTTGTTTACTACAGATACTTTTCTTTGAACTGACATCATTTTTTATCTGTGTGAGGATATGTTCATTTCTATCTGCATAATCTATTAATTGAGGTTGGACTGATTTTACATTTAACAACCTTTTCTCTAATTTTTCGGAGTGTTTAAATGGAGAAAAAATTGTCTTAATTTCTTCTTCAGTTAATTTACCTAAAAAGAGGGTATAAAATTCACTTTTGTCAACTTGCTGTTCATTAATACAAAATTTTAGCCATTTATCGATTAATTGTATTGTCATTGTGGGCTTCCATTTAATTTTGGTAAATCTGGAATCAAATTAGGGTCTATTGACCACCTTTCTCTTAATTGTATCATTCCTTTATTAAAATCATCCAAATTGTTACTTTCTTTTATCATATTTTGTAGTTCAAGATGCATACTTTTTGAGCCTGGTCCCGTTTGCTTGACACCATCAACTATTACGGTGTGAGCTCCAGGTTTTCCAGTATTGGGGTTTATCCACTTCAGATCCGTTGTTTTAGAGGTAAATCTGTGAATTTCATTCATAGGAACTCCCCATTCTTTTACTTTTTGCATTTCTCTAACCATTAACCATTCATGTTTACCTCCGCCATTTCGAAAACGCTGAGCTATAGTGTCATACATTTTTGGATCTGAAATTATACTTTTTAGCTCTTCAGGTGTTAACTCGTCGAACCATTTGTTAAACCCCTTCCTAACAGTAGGTATTTTTCCGTTTACCAGGATTTGATCAACTGTTCTTGGAGCTGGTTTAGGCTTTACTGTAGATTGATTATTTACTAAAAGTGGTTCTCTCTTAGGCCCAGGCTCTAATTTAGGCGTTTTTCTAACTGCGATATCGCGTTTGGGTGGATTTAATTTCAGAACGGGTCGTTTTTGTACTCTGTTTAAACGTTTACGTTTAACAATTTTTGCTATGCCTTGCAGGGCTTTATTGGCTTTAACTAAATGTTTTGATTTTGAGGCTGCACTTAGTGCGGTGCCAGCGCCTGCGGTGAGTACGGCCAGTAATACTTCAAAAGCTATCATGCCTCTATATAGTCATAGGGGAATTTGCCTATGGCAAGGGCGGTATCGGCATCATCTAAAACGGTAACAAGTAATTCAAAGGCTTGCTGGAATTCACCAAGTTGCTTATTGGTGGTTTCGAGAATGGTTTCTAAATCTCGCTTTATTGCCGCTGTATTACCTGTTGCCAAATTCTTAATTAAACGATAACTAGCCTGATAAGCGGCACCATTGAGTTCTATCACTGTTTTTACCAGTGAATAGGTACCGGTAACGAGTGATTCGGCACCATCATATAACCCTTGCATACGGGCGCCAGTTTCTATGGCCCATTGCTCAAAGAAACTGGCTTCTTCAAAAATGGCATCTTCTATGGCCGCTTTTTGTTTTACTTGCTCAACTATGGCATCTAAAGATTGTACTAAATCGGCTCTGAGTTTGATCAGTTCCTGTTCATCAGCGTCTGTTGTGGCGCAATATTCAATCTCGCAATGACCCAGAGGCATTTCTATGAGTTCAGTGGTGCCAGCACTTAATTGGCCCTGGTAAATATTGCCTTGCTGATCTGTTACCTTATATTGAATTTCTTCAACCGCTTCGCCATCAAGATAAAAATACTCAAGCGGCAGTAAGGAACGTTTTTCTTCTCCTGAATAGGCTTTAGCCCCTTTTAACGGGCTAAGTTCAGGCGCATGAAACACCGGCGCCTTAGCCGTTAAACCAAATCCTGCTATGCCATGATGTGGATAAGCTTCCTGGTATAAAGCGAGAGATTCAGTGGTACGTTTTTCGAATACCTCTATACCACGTTCTATGCCTTTTTCCAGAATATCGGCTAGATTTTGCAATTTTTCCGGGTATACATCGTTAATTTTTTCTATGCAATGGGGCCCGAGTTTTTGTTGCATTGTTTCATTTTCTAAAATCGCGAAACAGGCATAATATAAGTGTTTAGCAATGACTCTGGGTGAAATTGTGGTCGGCTTAAAATCGGCATACACTAAATTACTGATAAATCCGACAGGATCGCCATACCTTAATCGTCTCAGCGTACTTAATGCGGCAGAGAACCTGTCAGCAGACACGTAAGTCAGGGTGCTACCAAAGGCTTTAATTGGCTCTGCGCTGATAAATAAAAATAATTTTAGCCAGTCATTATCATTATTGTCATTAGGATTTTCAGCCAAATACATAATATGTGCAGTGACATCTCGGGCGATAATAGCTGATTCTGTTGTGAAACCCGGATCGGCAATGGCGGCAATTAATACATTTTCAACAGACACTTCAGAGTTAAAATCTTGTTGTAAAATACCAAAACTCCAACTTCCAGCTTTGGCTGCGCCATGATAATGGGCTTTTAAAGATTCAGTATCATTATTGGCAAGTTTACTGAGAATACCACGACAATTCTGTTTTATCATCGCATTACTAGGCATAGTTCCTGTTGGATATATCCCAGAATCGGAATATTCACGGGTATCTTCACCTAAAACTAATTTATACTGGCCAACGGGCATATTAGAAATTTCTACAAATCCACCAATATTCAGACCACCTTCAATGACAGTGCCATCATCGAGCGTGATTTTATAAGACGCATACTGCATCGGCCCTTGTACATCATTGATATAATTTATTGTGATTGTTTGTAAATCAAGCGCAGCAACGCCTTCACCTGAAATATCTAATGTCGGACTACGGGTAATATTTTCAGGGTTGAGGGCAGGAGGTTCGCTGGCGGTATCCGGGCCTTCATTTTTGTATTCAATTGATACCCCTTCAAAAGAGATGTCACTGCTGTAACATGAAACTAAGAAGGGATATTAATGATAGTGCTAGTTATTAAAGAGCGTATTCTTTTTTATTCTGATTCAAACACCGGATCTAACTCAAAATTTAATGAGTAATTGCCACTGCGTTCAATATTAAAAATGGCGCGCTGCCAGTTTTCGGGGGAGTTTGTTTTGGCGAGTTCGCAGAGTTGTTCAAAACTGTGTTGAATGTTTTCTGGGATTTCGATAATTTTAGCGGTGTTGTCTTCTGTAATGAAACTTGAACTGCACTTCACATCTGAATTTTCATAACTTAATTGAATTTTTGCACTTAACCATGGCTGCTTGATATTTTGGTAAAGGTATTGACCTAGAGTTTTGATTAAATATTTCTGTTTTGACATATCAATTTCTTATAAGAGGCAATAAGGTAATTTAAAATCTAATTACCTTTTGATAAAGTTATAATTACTCACTATTTAATTGTTCAATTTCATCTGCTAATTCTTGATCCCATTCAAATTCCATATTGAAATCACCAGTTGACTCTAGAGTAAACTTAGCTCGGTTCCATTTATTAACTGGATTTTCAGTCGTTAGTTTGTACAGCTCTTCGAAATCATCAAAGGCATGATCGCTTACTTCAAAGAATTTCTTTGTCTTGTGGGTAAAGTACTCTCCTTTAAAATCAGCTGAATCTTCAAAAAATTCAACACTTAAAGTGGCTTTTTCCCATGTGTTATTTATATTTTCAGTTATACCAAAAGCTAGAGATTGGTAGATATCTTCGACTATCCTACTCATATTAGTTTCCATTAGGTTTATTTTTCAATACAGACTTAAACGGTTCCCCGTCGATAATATAATCGACGACAAATTGTTTGGGCCTTTTACTATCTTTATCATAAAAGGCTTTAATTCTTACTTCTACTTTTTTCGGTGGGTCGCCTTTTAATGCTTTCGCCCACTTGTTTTCCATGCGTTTCCATGCGCCCTTATTTAGATTTCCATTCATAGCGGCATAGTTGATTTGTTCACCTGGGCCATCAAATATTGAAGCAATTAGATGCCCGCCTTCATCCTCTTTGAGGCCATCTTTAATTCCTTGTTCTTTACCTGCTTTTCCTTGTTGATATGTGTTTCTATCTCTTTTAGTTAAATCTAGTTTACCAGAAACGTTTTTAACCCTGCCAAATTCATCTGTTTTATATGTATAGTTACCGACTTTATAATTTGTGTCAGGCTCTAATTTTCCACTTAATACTTTATTCCAAGAACCTTTTTTCCCTGGTGATAGTTCTATAGTATTCTCTGGATTAATTCTCTTTGGCCCAGGCTCTAATTTAGGCGTTTTTCTAACTGCGATATCGCGTTTAGGTGGATTTAACTCCAGAACGGGGCGTTTTTGTATTCTGTTTAAACGTTTGCGTTTAACAATTTTTGCTATGCCTTGTAAGGCTTTATTGGCTTTAACTAAATGTTTTGATTTTGAGGCTGCACTTAGTGCGGTGCCAGCGCCTGCGGTGAGTACGGCCAGTAATACTTCAAAAGCTATCATGCCCGAAAAGCGTTCTTTCTCAACATGAGAATGGGCATCAATATAGTCATAGGGGAATTTGCCAATGGCAAGCGCGGTATCGGCATCATCTAAAACGGTAACAAGTAATTCAAAGGCTTGCTGGAATTCACCAAGTTGCTTATTGGTGGTTTCGAGGATGGTTTCTAAATCTCGCTTTATTGCCGCTGTATTACCTGTTGCCAAATTCTTAATTAAACGATAACTAGCCTGATAAGCGGCACCATTGAGTTCTATCACTGTTTTTACCAGTGAATAGGTACCGGTAACGAGTGATTCGGCACCATCATATAACCCTTGCATACGGGCGCCGGTTTCTATGGCCCATTGCTCAAAGAAATTGGCTTCTTCAAAAATAGCATCTTCTATGGCCGCTTTTTGTTTTACTTGCTCAACTATGGCATCTAAAGATTGTACTAAATCGGCTCTGAGTTTGATCAGTTCCTGTTCATCAGCGTCTGTTGTGGCGCAATATTCAATCTCGCAATGACCCAGAGGCATTTCTATGAGTTCAGTGGTGCCAGCATTTAATTGGCCCTGGTAAATATTGCCTTGTTGATCTGTTACTTTATATTGAATTTCTTCAACAGCTTCGCCATCAAGATAAAAATACTCAAGCGGCAGTAAGGAACGCTTTTCTTCTCCTGAATAGGCTTTAGCCCCTTTTAACGGGCTAAGTTCAGGCGCATGAAAAACCGGCGCTTTAGCAGTTAAACCAAATCCTACTATGCCATGATGCGGATAAGCTTCCTGGTATAAAGCGAGGGATTCAGTGGTACGTTGTTCGAATACTTCTATACCACGTTCGATACCTTTTTCCAGAATATCGGCTAGATTTTGCAGTTTTTCCGGGTATACATCGTTAATTTTTTCTATGCAATGGGGCCCGAGTTTTTGTTGCATTGTTTCATTTTCTAAAATCGCGAAACAGGCATAATATAAGTGTTTAGCAATGACTCTGGGTGAAATTGTGGCCGGCTTAAAATCGGCATACACTAAATTACTGATAAACCCGACAGGATCGCCATATCTTAATCGTCTCAGCGCACTTAATGCTGCTGAAAACCTGTCAGCAGACACATAAGTTAAGGTAGCACCAAAGGCTTTAATTGGCTCTGCGCTGATAAATAAAAATAATTTAAGCCAGTCATTATCGTTATTGTCATTAGGATTTTCAGCCAAATACATAATATGTGCGGTGACATCTCGGGCGATAATAGCTGATTCTGTTGTGAAACCCGGATCGGCAATAGCGGCAATTAATACATTTTCAACAGACACTTCAGAGTTAAAATCTTGTTGTAAAATACCAAAACTCCAACTTCCAGCTTTGGCTGCGCCATGATAATGGGCTTTTAAAGATTCAGTATCATTATTGGCAAGTTTACTGACAATACCACGACAATTCTGTTTTATCATCGCATTACTAGGCATAGTTCCTGTTGGATATATCCCAGAATCGGAATATTCACGGGTATCTTCACCTAAAACTAATTTATACTGGCCAACGGGCATATTAGGAATTTCTACAAATCCACCAATATTCAGGCCACCTTCAATGACAGTGCCATCATCGAGCGTGATTTTATAAGACGCATACTGCATCGGCCCTTGTACATCATTGATATAATTTATTGTGATTGTTTGTAAATCAAGCGCAGCAACGCCTTCACCTGAAATATCTAATGTTGGACTACGGGTAATATTTTCAGGGCTGAGGGCTGGAGGTTCGCTGGCGGTATCAGGCCCTTCATTTTTATACTCAACAGGCCCGTCAAAAGTGGTCATAGCGCCATTTATGGTTAATACGTCTTTACCTATTAATTCAATATTGCCACTGGCATCGATTTTAATTTCGCCGCCCGCATTGTGAATGCGAATATCGCCAGAGCCGTTACCTGTAATTGCAATATTATTATCTGTTTGAATAAAGCTAGAGCCGCCAGGTAACTGCATACTTAAGTTGGCATTATCGGTTTTTAGTTGGATCTCACTTTGCGCTGAGGTTCTGAATGTACGCCCGCTCAGTAAAGACACCTCTTGCTGTGCCTGGATATTTAAATTATCAGCTGTTGATGAAAGATCACCGGCGGCCTGATACGTGATTGCTTGGGACTGACTGGTAACAGTTAAATTGCCATTTACATCAAAGAGTTGATCTTGTTTTAAAACAAAGCTGATATTTTCTGGCTCAACGTTGCCTATAGATAAGTCTTTTCCGGAATAAAAATTAATCGCACCGTAGTGGGATATCCACTTTACAAAGTGCCTGCCGGGGAATGGTCCGTATAATTCAACATAATGTTCACTGCCAAGGGTTTGTAAAATAACTTTGGCTTTTCTTGGTGTATCATCAAGAATTAATTCTGTGCCGGCTGAGGTTAAAAGTCGGTTATGGTATTGATTATGTGACGTGACCACAGATTTTTGATCATCATCCATCGCAAATCCTAAAATATAACTGTTATTAGGATCGTTATTAATACAGCCAATCAAGACTTTTGCACCTTTGATTAACGGAAAATGCCAGCCTGTTGCCTGTGGTTGTTTAGCACAGGCATACAAAGCCAGTTTTTTTAACGCTTTACTGGCCGAAGTAACAGGGCGGGCGGTTTTATCAAAGGCAAAACGTGAGTGATATTCGCCGCTGTTATTGAGTTGTGCTTTTTCATTTAAAGATTCTACCGTGGCAGAAAACACCATAGGCTTAGGCTGGTGTTGTGGCGCGGTGAGTTTAAATGGCGTGCCACGTGGGATAAATGTGGCTGTACAATAATACTTATTGCTGCCATTGTGCAGACTTTCGTCGTTAATTTGCGTTAAATGGTGGGTAACGTGCGTGCATAGATAATCACCACTGCCAAATAAGTGTGTTTGATCATCTAACGAAATTGAACAGCCGGCAAAGAGATCTGGGGTATTGCCTGTGAGCACGATTTCTTTAGCATTGCGTAAATTTGCCTGAGATTGAGATTGTGAAAATACACTTTGTTGGCCCGTATTATCGCTGGTTGGTTCAAAAAATTGTTGCTCGCATTTTTGCTCATTAGCGCTGGGCGGATAACAAGTTACATGACTTGAAGCCACACCAAAATCGTTGTTAAATTTAACTTTTACACCGCTAAAACCAACAAAGCTGGCTAAATATTCTCTATTTAGTCCATCAGGACTAATTGCTTCCAGCAAACCTCGGGCTAAATAGGGACTATGTAAGTTGTTGTCTGTAATGATTATTTCTTCAGTTTGATTACCCGATTCTGTCCAGTAAATTAAACCATATTGTGCTAATAATCGTTGAAAAACTTGAAAATGACTTTCTTGTGCCTGTACGAATTGCGCCAGATCTGGCAGTTGCGCACTTAAACGCCAGACAACCTGACCTTCACTGTAGCCTGCCAAAGTCATTAAATTATTGATCACCTCTTGTACGTTGGTATCAATAATAATTCGGCTATGTTGTTGGTTTTTTAATATATTAACTCTTGGACCTAAGGTGAGTTGATAGCGTCGATATTCTGAAAATTGCCCGAGATCTGTCATGGCAAATAGGGTTGCGGCCTGATTTCTTTTAAAACCATCAGAGGCAATAAATTCAATATTTACTGCCTGGCCAACTTCACTGACAAGAGGAGAAAAAGTCGGGGTTTCAACCGTAGCAAAAAATTCAAAAGCTTCACATAACAGGTCGCTGCCAGTAAACTTTATCACTTCAAATGAAGTGTTGTTGCAGACAATGTTGATGATGTTTTTAGACATGTCCCTGTCACCACGAAGTGATTTATTTTGACGGTATTCTACACAAATTCAAAATTGGAACAAGTCAATATGATATTAAAAATCGATCAATTTATACAAAATGCACAACATGAAAAAAATTCAAATTAATTCTTGACTTGTAAAAAATAAAATAGGTACACTAAAAATACGCAAAAGCTATTATTGCGTTTTTCGGTATGTTTATTAAATACTTAACAAGTAGGCGTTTTATGCAATGGAATGTTACAAAACTGATTTATATCAAATGCAATACACGCCGCTAGAGCAAAGCTTGTTACGGTTTGCCCGTAAACAGAGCTTAGTACTTAAGGGTCTTTTAGATCAAATTGGATTGCCATATCACAGGGTGTTTAGTCACTCGAGTGTCGAAATTTTTTACCTGTTTATCCAAAAAAATAATATGGATTTACGACAGCATGCAGAATTATTAAACACAGCTTTCGAAGTGTACATTGAAGAAATTACTGAGCTTCATAGCAAGCTTTTTTACGCTGTTGATGAGTTGGTGCTGCATTCAATTCAAGCTGAATCTAACGAACAGGCACAAAGGCATTTTTTAAAGAAAATATTCAACAAACAAAGCGCACTTTCAGTAAGTGCAACTGAAAGATTTAACCGGGTGATCACACCTGTATTCGAAAATGTTTTTATTAAATCATAAAACTATGTGGGAATTAAATGTTTAAAAATATCAAAACGGTATCTGTATTATTAATGTCTGTTTTAATGTTCGGTTGTATGTCAACTAAAGTAAAACTTCAGGTGGAAGCAACTGACAACTTAAATCTAAACCAGTTTGAAGAAGCTTTACCGGTTGTATTAAAAATTTATCAGCTTTCCGATGTGCAGGCTTTTAAAAATGCAAGTTTTGAAGAATTGTGGAAATCAGATAAATCAGTATTGGCTAATTCATTACTAACGGTTGAAGAGCGTACGGTACATCCGTCTGAAAAAGTTAAAATAGAGTTTGAACAAGCCGAAAATGCCCGCTATGTGGGTTTAGTTGCGTTATTTAGGGATAGATCCGATAACAAATGGCGTACTTTTCATGATTTAAATTCAGGTACGGTTAAATTATCAACTTATCTCGATGTGTTAGTAACAAGTAACTCAGTAAACTTGCCAGGTGTAGAAGAGAGCGAGTAATGACGATGTTAGAAACCAAAAAGCCAGTCTGGGCCGAAGGCGTTTTGCTCGGTCAGCAGCATTTTCAAAGTTACGATGAATATAACGAAGCTTTACATATTAAACGTACTCAAATTACCCAGGCGTATGCTTTTGGTTTCGACAGTTTAAAACTTGATAATACCGCTTTAAATAACGGTATTATTAACATCTACCAGTTAAAAGTGCTGTTAGAAAATGGTCGTTATATAGAGTTTAACCGCTCACATCAAAATGAACTGAAACTAGAGTTACCCGCTGATGAAAGTGATATAACTGTTTATTTAGCGATAGCGTCAAATCATGCGGTTGAAAATATCGAAGGGTATCTGAATAACGGTCAATTAAGTGCGTATAGAGCCAGTTATCAGGACGTACCTGACAGTCACGATCAGTCTCGTATACGTGAGGTGATGGTTGCAGAACCTAATTTGGTATTGCTTAAAGATAGTGATATGAAAACGTATTTTGATGTTATTCCTATTGTTTCTGTGCAACGTGGTAGTGATGGTAACTTTGAAGTAAATGGTCATTTTATACCGCCTTTACTCAATATTGCAGCTAACAATTATTTACAGGAATTGCTAACGCGTACATCCCATCTTGTTAGTGCCAAAGTTAAAGTTTTATTAAATCGCCGATTGAACTTTGGCTCAGTGGTTGAGTTTGGCCCAAGTGAAATGAATACCTTTCTTTTGTTAAGTTCGTTAATGCCTTTAGCTAAAAGATTAGAGCATATCAATAAAATTCCTCTGTTACATCCAGAGCGTTTGTACTGTGAGTTGGTTGAGTTAGTCAGTAAAGCCTCATTATTTGAACATGGAGAACTGATCGATCAATTACCTGAGTATAACCATAAAGACCTATATAGCGTTTTTGAGAAAATAGATACGGTAATTCAGGCTCTGCTTGAAGGTGTTGTGCCGAAGAAAATGGCCGGACTTAAATTAGATAAAATATCGCCGGCAATTTATCAAATTGCAACAATCGATCCTAGCATTCTTGATAGTTCTGATTTTTATATTGCCGTTGATTTCCAGTCAGATAATACCAAATGGATTGAAACATTTGCTGAACAGGTCAAAGTGGGCTCAAGTGAGCATGTTGAGCTCATTGTTGCATCGGCTCTGGATGGTGTGAAAGTCACACATAGTCAACGTCCACCAAATAAATTGGCAGTAAAAAGTGGATACGAATACTTCAAAATAGAAAGTCATGGCTATTTCTGGCAGCAAGTTTTAGAAGAACTGAGTTTAAGTATCTTTGTGCCTTATAGTATACAAAATGCGCAATTTGATATTGTTTGTGTAGAACGCTACTGATAATAAATTTAATAAGAATCTAGATAATGACTGATAAAAATAATAATGCTTCTCATAGTGATTTGCTTTCATGTGTATCGCCAATTATTAGTGCTCTTATGCCACTTAAATTAAATAAATGCGAAGAAATAGGTTGTAGCGAATACCGTAATCAGATAATGGAATGTTTCGATCAATTCGAACGCCTTTGTTATGAAAATCAAATAACTACTTCAAGTATGCAGGAAGCAAAATTTGCACTCACTTCCTTATGCGATGAAATGGTTATGGGATCTGGAACACCGATGAGGATGGAATGGATGTCTCGCCCATTGCAGTTGGAGTTTTTTGGTAATAATCGAGCTGGCGAAGAGTTCTTTGAACGGCTAGATAATTTACGAAAAGCCGGTGAAACAAAAATTGCCATATTGGAAGTGTATTATTTATGTTTGCAACTGGGGTTTGAAGGTGCCTATAAAGTGAAAGGGCTTGAACAGTTAAAAGCGCTTATTGTTGATGTGCGATCTCAACTTGAAGATGCGAATGGTCCGCCGGAAACAATCTTGTCATCAAGTGGCGCGCCGGGCGAAGGTTTTGTGATGAAAGTCGGTAGAAATTTACCGTATTGGGTTATTTTTAGTGTCGTATTAAGCATGATAGCCATGTTATTTGCAGGATTTAACTTTTTGATAAGTGGTCAGGCAAATGAAAGTAAACAATATATAAATCAGCAGATTGAAGTAATTTCTCAGCTTGATAAAGCTAGTTCATTGTAGGTGTAAAAATGCGACAACGTGTAAATACCAGTGGTATGGTCCACTTTTTATTAGGTTTGCTATCTTCTCGTGCAACAGGGCAACTGATTGGTTTATTGGCCGTATTAACCATAGTCTGGTTCGCTGGGCAACTGGTTGGTTTAGATACCAGCGAGAAAAAACTCATGGCCATGGGAGTGGTTTTTGGCACATTTATTCTTTACTTGTTTGTGCGATGGATCTGGACTAAACGCTCAGGTGATAAGTTAGTTTCAGAATTAGCCAGCCATAATGCAAATTCAGCAAGTGAAGTTGATGAAATCCAACAGAAAATGCAAGAAGCATTACGCTCTTTAAAAGCCTCGCATTTAGGCGCGGGTTATCGTGGTAATACGGCACTTTACGCGCTACCTTGGTATATGATCATTGGCCCTTCGGCCACAGGAAAAAGTACGTTATTTGCTAATTCAGGATTACATTTTCCATATGCCAATGCGAATGAACTACATATACAAGGCTTTGGCGGCACACGTAATTGTGACTGGTGGTTTTCAGATCAGGCTGTTTTAATTGACACTGCCGGACGTTACACTACTGAAGATTCTGAAAACCAGGAATGGCTGAGCTTTTTATCTTTACTTAAAAAGTATCGTCCAAAATTACCTATAAATGGTGTTATGGTTGCGATTAGTATTGCTGATATCCTAACCTCAGACAGTGAAGCATTACGTCAGCACGTTAAATTAATACGTGAAAGAATAGAAGAACTTATCGCTAAACTTGGCGTTATTTTTCCAGTTTATGTGACCTTTACTAAAACCGATTTGATCAGTGGTTTTGAACCCTTTTTTAGTGAACTGACCGATGCAGAAAGGGAGCAGGTTTGGGGGGCTTATTTACTGGATGACAGTGAAGATCTCAAAATAGATTCAGCGCAATTATTTGAACAACGTATGGAAGATTTATACGCCAGGTTATGTGAACAAAGATTAAATAAATTGGCGCGTGAACGAAATACCCATAGAAAACAGCTTATATTTGATTTCCCTAATCAGTTTAAAGCGGCTTCTCACAAGTTAACCGAATTTGTAAATTTATTATTTAAAGAAAACCCTTACCAGGAAATTCCCTGGTTCGCGGGCGTGTATTTTACGTCAGGCACTCAGGAAGGCACTCCAATAGAGCGCATCATGGCGGGAGTCAGGGAAGAGTTTAACTCAGTTGCGTTAGAGCAAAAGCAAGAAACCATCACTAAAAGTTATTTTATAAAAGCGTTATTTAATGATGTTTTATTTAAGTTGCAAGATCTGACCCGAGGAAATCGCAAGAAACGTTTAACGCAACGTTGGTTAAAAGGTTTGTCTATTTCAGGTGGTTTAGCGGCAATTGCAGGCGTATGTGCGCTATTAATGACCTCTTATACCAGCAATCAAATTCTGTTTAATCGAGGTGATGATCTGGTTAAGCAATTGGTCGAAAACCAGGTTGCTAATGTGAGTTATGAACAGCAAGTAAGTGATTTGTTGTTATTGCATAAACATTATGAAGAACTCAGTGCGAATGAAAAGTCACTATCTTGGAATTATATTTTTGGAATTTATGAAGGTGATGAAACCATAGATGCGGTAGAAAATATGTTAGTGACCTCATTGGAAGGTTTATTTTCTGAACCGATGCAAAATAAAGTTGTCGCAAGAATGGAGCAACTGGCACAACTTTGGTTATCCGCCAAAGATATGGATTCTAAGAATACATTACGCCAAGAATATTATAGCTTGTTGAAAATGCAACTTATGCTGGCACAAAACCCAGAGCATAAAGATAGAGACTTTATCGTAGGCGCTTTACTTAAGTTATGGGCACCTCAACTGCAACTTGATATTCAAAACCCTGATGCCGCTGAGCAAGTCAGTACTGTAAAAACGGTGATCCAGTTTTATGTGGATAGATTTGGCGAGTCTATTGAATTACCCGGTAAGGTTGCATTTTGGCAGAGCCATCCTGAATTAATTTCGGCATCACGGGAATATTTAGAAACACAGCCAGAGCCAGAACCTTTATATCAGCAGATCATAGCCAGTAAAGGCGCTAAAAAACGTGCTTTAAAACTGAGAAGTATGCTCAGTGCTGCTAACCGTAGCATATTAACCAATAGCCAGTCAGTTCCATATGTTTATACCAAACAAGGTTGGCAAGAGTTTGTTTATCCAGAAATACAACGTATTGCAACACTTGCAAGTTCAGGCGATTGGGTAATGGGCAGTGCGAATGAACAAGGTGAAAGTACAGTAGATCAAAATAAAGTCATTGCCTTAGCAAAAGCCATGAGAGCGCTTTATTTTAGAGATTATGCTAATCATTGGTTTAGTTTTGTACAGTCTGTAGAGGTAACGCCCTTTAGTCATTTAAATGAAGCGAGTTTGTCTTTGGCTAAATTATCCTCTAGCCAGGGACCTATAGTTGAACTAATGAAAGCGATTAATACCAATTTACAACTTGCAGATAAACCTGGTGGTGTACAAGAACAAACTAAATTATTAGATGGTGCGAATAAATTAGCTGCTAAATCTAATCTTGATATGAACAGCATAGCAGCATTAACCCATAAAAAAGTACCTGAACTTGAATCCAGATTCGCTGATTTACGTCGTTTTACACAAATGTCTTCTCAGGGAGAAGGTAAAATCTCTGATTTTTTACAGCAATATTTAAGTTCCTTAAGTGCTTTTCATTCAGATCTAAAATCTATAGCAGGCAATAGCGATTCAAGCAGTAAAGCCATGGACTTTGCACAGGGCTTATTAGTAGGAGATGATTCTCAAAGTGCTGTGCAATCTTCCTGGATTGTAGTTGAAAGTCAGATCAGAGCATTAGAACCTGAAACCAAAAAAGCACTTGAAGGTTTACTTAAATCACCTTTAAAAGCGGGTGTTAAAAGTATCATGACAGTGGCAAGAGAGCAGTTAAATGAGGATTGGTCTAATCAGGTCTATTCGCCTTATAACGCGGCGATAAAAGGTAAATATCCTTTTAGTAAGTCTGGCCCTGATGCGGCAGTTTCTGATGTTTCTGAATTTCTTAATAGCCAGAGCGGAACGTTATGGGGATTTGTTGATGAACAATTAAAACCTTTTATGCGATTACGTAAGGGGAAATGGCGTGAAAGACAGTGGAATGGTATAGGTATTGGCTTTAAGCCGGAAGTATTAAAAGGTATTAACCGTGCTTATAGAGTTACACGTTCATTGTTTCCCAAAGGATCTGATATGGCGGGATTTGAATTTCAAATGATGCCGGTGCCGCAAAAAGGGATCAGAGAAACGTATTTGGGCTTTAGCGACCAAGGATATCGTTACCGTAATGAACCGGAAGAGTGGCGTAAATTTAGCTGGCCTGGCGCGGGCAATACAGATAAAGCCAAATTATATGGTGTTAATAGCAAAGGGAAGCGCGTCACCATAGAAAAAGAAGGCCCCTGGGCATTATTAAAAATATTGAATTCAGGAAAAGTGAGCTGGGTTAAAGGAACGCAATACGCTGCAATTTGGGATCTCAAAGATAAAGATATTAATGACGCTGATGATTTAGGTGTGCACTTTAAACTTAAATCAAGCAGAAATAATGGAATATTCGATCGCTATACCTTAACCAGCTTCTCGTTACCTGAGCAGTTATTTGACCAAAAAGTAGCGGTATCTACTTTAACAAGAGAAAAACTCTAGTAGGGATAGATGATGTTTTCAATATTTAAGCGTAAAGATAACAATCAGGCTAAGCAGCAAAAATATGATTTTGGCTACTTAGGCAAAACCAAACTAAGGCCTGACTTTATTAAACTTAATATAAACTTTCGCGAATCAGTGGCATTAGATCATTGGATCCAGGAAGGGTTTGCTCATGTATCACGTGAACAGGTAAATCAGAATCTTGCAACAACATCCTACGCTGATTGTTTGTTCTTTATGTCTGGTACAAAAGAAGACAGTGCTTTGTTAGGTTTGATCCAACCAAGTGAAGACAGTAGCGGACGAAAATATCCTTTTAGTAGTTTTGTTAATTGCCAACAAACGGCTTATAAATCACATCCGTCGTGTTTGTTTTTAAATGCAACACAAGCGATTGAGCACCTTCTTGGCACCACAAAGCAGATTTTTGCTAGCGGCTCAGTATTAGAAATGGAGTCACAAGCAAGCCAACTCACTCAGGTTGCGAATGCATTAAAAGATGAGTTTCATCCGCATATTTTAATTGATGAAATGCGTAAAATTCCTATGGCTGAGTTTTGGCAGGCCATAGGTTTAGCCGACATTTCTGCTCGTGCCAGCTTAATTGAAGAGTCATCTTTATTGCTGCAATCTATGGCAAATAGAGGCTGTTTAAGAAGTCAATTTGGTTTAAAACTTCCTATGCCTGAATTTAGTCATCAAGGTGCGATAATCGGCGCGTTTTGGTTACATTTGATCACTATGATGGTGGCAGATCATAATTGGCAACCTTGGTTTTTTTATCATTTAGGCGATCAGCATAATCAGCCTTCTATCACCGTTTTTACTCGTCCTGTGCCGGCGTCTTACTTTTCTGCCATTTGGTCTCCTGAAATTAAGACCAGTGGTGTAATTGATTTGCAAAAACTTAAGTCAACAAAAGCGGCTTCAGCTCAGTCTGTTGAATTAGCCGGACTTGATAATATGAGTATGTATGATGCGCTTCGCAGATGGTGTAAACCGGTATGAGTATGGAACATTATACCCATAAAGATTGGGATGAATGGTTAGATCATCTTACAAGTGAACTCTCAGGCGAACCTTGCGGTGAAGATCAATTGTATGAAGAAGGTTTTAAATATTTAAAGGCATCTTCATCGGGCGTAGCCGATGTTGATTATAAAAAAATGTTTGAAGTTTCAACGCAATTATTAGGTGAGAAAACCAAAGATTTGCGTATTGTAAATTATTTTTGCCTGGCTGCCTCTCATGAGTATGGTGCAGTAGGTTTACAATATGGATTAACCTTATTTAATCAGCTGTTAGCCAGTTTTCCAGAGCAGATTTTTCCAATCAAAGATCGGGCAAAAAAGTCAGTTCATAAATGGTTTTTACAGCAACAAGACAGATTAAAAGCCTTAGTCGAGCTTAAAACAGATGTAACACCTGAAATGTGGCTCGCGCTATCAGAAGCTTTGGCGGAATATAACCAAAAATCGGTTGCTAAGTTAGACCCTGATGCGGGGCCTTTGTCTAGCTTGAACGAATGGATAGCGTTACAAGTTAAGAAATATCCAGTTGTTAAAGCTGAACCGGTTCAGGCTGTAAAAGAAGCAGCCCCAGTACAGAATCAAGCTACTCCGGTGCAAGCTCCAGCGATGCAAACGCCGCCAGTAAAAAATGCTCAGATCCAAGCCGCATCGTTTGATTCAGATGCCGGGTTTATGGATGCAGCTCGTGCTTTAATCGCATTTGATAAAGATAAACAACAGTACGGCAGAATGCTTGCTGTTTCTCGTGCAATACGTTGGGGCGATATAAAAATACCACCTAATGAAGCAGGTAAAACACGTATACCTGAACCTAGAGAAGCTGCCTATGCACCGATAAAAAATGCACTGGCAAATGAAAATTATATTGAAGCATTTTTGAAAGCTGAAGCCTTATTTATGGAAGGCGCAATGCATTTTAATTTGGACTTACAATTTTTGAGTCTTAAGGCGTTAAAAGGCATGGGTCAGAATAAATTGGTTAATGCACTTATGGCACAACTAAGGTCGTTGGTTGAAGCGTGTCCTCAACTTATTAGCCTGACATATGATTCGGGAAAAGCGTTTTGCAGCCAAAATAACAGAGCTTTGCTTGAAGAGTTATCTGGGGCTGAAGATGAGTCTTCTGGGGCTAAAGTGAGTGATCCCTGGTCAGAGATTGAAGCTGAACTATTCGAATTAGTGGAAGCCGATAAATTAACTCAGGCATTGGCCGCAATTGACGATTTACCGACAAAAGAACTTTTGGATCGCGCTAAAAATACCTTATTACAAGCGCGTTTGTTATTACGCGCTGAGAAAACAGAGTTTGCAGAGCCATTATTAACACAATTAGTAGCGTTAGTGACTACTGAGCAATTAGCTAAGTGGCATCCTGATTTTTCATTACAGGTTTGGCGTTATGCTGTGCAATGTTATTCAGTGGAAATAAATGAAACAAATACATCAATAATCAATGAATTAAAACAAAAAATGTTGGTTTTAAATCCTGCCAAGGCAATTGCCTGGTGTTAGTTTTACTCCCGGGGCAGCGCTGCTTTGGGTTTTATTTGAAATTATGCGCTTAAGTGAAGCGTTATTTAATTAAAGGGAAACAATATGTCAGATACATTTCAAAAAGAAATCCCAAGGTCACGCATCAATATAGCGCTGGAACTTGAAACCGATGGTGCCTCACAAAAAAGTGAATTACCGTTAAAAATGTTGGTGGTGGGAGATTACTCTAACGGCCAAAATGATGAAGAACTTGCTGAACGTGAACGTACTTTGATCAGCAAAAATAATATTGAACAAGTTCTAAAAAACATGTCACCTAAAGCACAATTTCAAATAGACAATCATATTGAAGGTAAAGGGCATATCGACGTTAACTTAAAATTTGATTCATTTAAGTCGTTTAATCCTGAAAATGTTGCAGGTCAGGTACCTGAGTTAAATAAATTGATGGCAATGCGTAATCTGTTAAAAGATTTAAAATCAAATTTACTTGATAACTCAAGTTTAAGAAAAGAGCTTGAACGAGTTCTGCAAAATCAACCAGAACTGGATGAACTGAAAAGTAAACTTGATGAGTTAGCACCGTTAATGTCAGAGCAAACTGCTGTTTCAGCCAAAGATTAAGGAACCTGTTATGTCAATGCAAGAACAACTCAATGTTGCAGCAAAAACTGAACATCAAGCTGCTTTATCAACGTATGAAAGCTTATGTCAATTGGTTGATATCAGCCCGGTTGATGAAAAAATCAGTTTAGATAATTTCCGTGATGCCAATAACTTAGCTGAAACACAAGCTGATGAGCGTTTAACCGCCGCTATTAATGTATTTTTAGATATGGCACGTGATGGTGACGTAACGCGTATCGATAAATCGTTATTAGATAACTATATTGGTAAAGTTGATCAGATCATTTCAACACAATTAGATGAAATATTACACCACAGAGAATTTCAAAAAATTGAATCGGCCTGGACCTCATTACGTTACCTGATCAACCGTACACCGAATAGTGCAAATATCAAAATCGAAATGTTAGATGTAGATAAAGAAACACTACGCGAAGATTTTGAAGAAGCGCCAGATACCACGCAGTCAGCTTTGTATAAACATATTTATACCGCAGAATACGATACGCCAGGTGGCGAGCCAATTTCAAATATGGTTTCTAACTTTGAATTTGATTGTAGCGCAACTGATATGGCGTTATTACAAGAAATATCTCGCGTTTCTGCTGCTGCACATTGTCCGTTTTTAGGCAGTGTTGGCCCTAAGTTTTTCTTAAAAGATTCTTTAGAAGAAGTGGCTAAAATTCAAGATATGAAATCCTATATGGATCGTGCTGAATTCATTCGCTGGAAAAACTTCAGAGAATCAGATGACGCACGTTATATTGGATTGGCCTTCCCGCGTTTCTTATTACGTTTACCTTATGGTGATAACAACCCATTAAGAAACTTTAACTATCAGGAAGATATTACAGATCAAAATCATGATAAATATCTGTGGGGTAATGCGACATTTGCTTTTGCCGCCAATATTATCAAAAGTTTCCATGAAAATGGCTGGGCCGTGAATATTCGTGGTCCACAAGCCGGTGGTAAAGTTGAAAATCTGCCGCTACATTCTTTTGAAGCAGGCAAAGGGTTTGAAACTAAAATACCCACTGAAGTGTTAATCTCTGAAACGAAAGAGCTTGAATTTGCAGATCAAGGTTTTATCCCATTAAGTTATTATAAAAATTCCGATTTTGCGTGTTTCTTCTCTGCGAATAGTACGCAAAAACCGCAAATTTTTGAAACCAATGAAGCAACTTCAAATGCCAGAATCAATTCTCGCTTACCTTATATTTTCTTAGTGTCTCGTATTGCACATTATATGAAAGTATTACAACGCGAAAATATTGGTTCAAGCAAACCGCGCCATGAATTAGAGCAACAATTAAATGACTGGTTAGGCTCCTTAGTTACTAAAATGAATAACCCGGATGAGAAGCTAATTGCAACTCACCCATTAAAAGATGCTCAGGTTGATGTATCTGAAATTCCGGGTAACCCAGGTTACTACAGAGTTAGCACCTTTATCGTACCGCACTTCCAGGTAGAAGGAATTGACGTAAGACTTGCATTAGTAGGTCAAATGCCAGGCGAGAAATAGATATTCGTAAAATGATTTGGCGGGATGTTCCGCCTTTGTTTAAAAAAAGGGAAATAGACAATGCAATGTCCTTCAATAAATGGAATTCAGTTTTCTAAAAGTGGAGTTAAGTCACTTGAAGAGTTGAAGCAAATGATAAAAAACTCTGGCTACTTGGCTAAAGCAGTCGGTTATGGAACTTTGGTTAATATTTTTTTGGGTAATGGAGTTCTAAAATCATCTTATAATATCGCTAATACCGATCTGTCTTTGATGGCAGATGGACTTAAGTCCATACCAGATATTACACGAAATAGAGTGAAACTAATTTCGTATATGGCCTGGAGTAATTCAGTTTCGTATAAAGAGAAGCAATTTTGGAAAGCTATTCATAAAGGTTGTACTAGATAGGTGAAAATATGAAATATACATTTATGTCTGTAGTGGCTATTTGTTTATCCACATTTACCTTAGCACACCCTAATAATTTAAATGCGGTGGAGCAGGCTAAAGTAAAATTAGCAGTAGTTACGAGTCATATGAATGACCGCATGAAAGAGTGCAATTCACTTGAACAAAGGTTAAAGGTTAAAAACCTTAAAGCCATGGGTATAAAAAAGACTCAATTGAAAACGATAGTGGATTACTTTTACTTTAAGGCCCAACTTGAATGTACCAGAGTTCAGGAACAAGAATATATTTATAGCTTGATTGTGCTCAATCAAGTTCAAAAAAATACTTCAAATACTGAAGTTGAGAATTATTCTAATTTAATTGAGTTAGTAAGTATGCAATGGGCAAAGTTACATTTAGTTGAAACTGAATACGAGACTCTTCCTGAGAAAATTAAAATTCAAGTTGCAAACTTAAAAGAATTACAAAGTCCTTTTGATGGTATGCAAGCATTTGAAGATTTAGGTTTGTAATTTAAAGAATTGCCCCGGATTGGTTGCAGCCAATCCGGGACATGTTTCCCCAGCGGCATAAAGCAGACGGCTTTTTGGGGTACCTGAACTTGTTCAGGTATATGCCAACTTTTTAGGAAACATTTTATTTATATTATAAGGAGAATGAATAAATGGCAATTCCAGCGTACATGTGGTTAAAAGATGACCAAGGTGGAGATATCCAGGGTTCAGTAACAGTAGCAGAGCGTGAAGGTTCAATCGAAGTACTACACTTTGATCACGAATTACGTATTCCTACTGATAATGACACAGGTGAGCTTACAGGTACTCGTAAGCATGAACCTTTTGTTATTACAAAAGCTGTTGATTCATCAACACCATACATTTACAAAGCTTGTTCAAATGGTCAGACACTTAAGCAACTTGAGCTTAAATGGTACCGCATTGACGATACTGGTACAGAAAAAGAGTATTTCTGTCATAAGTTAGAAGATGTGAAGATCGTTTCAATTACACCAACTATGCATAATGTTAAAGATTTGGATAAAGAACGTTATCCTCATCTTGAAACAGTATGTATTCGTTATAAGCGTATCACTTGGACTTATCTAGACGGTAACATCGAATTCTCTGATTCGTGGACCGAAGGTAGATAATATTCAGGTTTTATCTGATATTAAGGCAGAAGAAGTCATTCTTCTGCCTTTTCCTAATTACCCTGTATTTTCAACTTAGTTAATACCTAAAGTGATGGTTTATGGCACTGTTTGAATTACTCGCAAAAGATGTGAACCCGATACATACACAAGATAAATTGCAGCAAGAAGCGCGCAGTGTGTGTACGCATTTAAATCAATTACTCAATGCCAGACGTGGTGTATTACATCATCTCAAAGATTATGGCTTACCCGATGTTGAAGATATATATGAAGGCTTACCTTATTCACAGCAAACGTTATCACATGAAGTGAAAAAAGTGATAGAAAAGTATGAGCCAAGAGTAAAAAATGTATTGGTACAACCAATTGAAATTAATCAAGATAACTGTGTAATTAAACTTAATATCCAAGCTTATTTAACCAGTGGTATCAGTATAAACCTGGACACTCAGTTTGCATCTGGTGGCAAAGCAAACGTTAAACCAAATGCTAAAAGTAAAGTTAATTATTAATATTTTAAGGGATCTTATCTAGCATGCAGCAGTACTTTGACGCGCAAATGCGTTTACTCACACAGGCCGGAAAACAGTTTGCAAAAAACTATCCCGAGCATGCGGGTATGTTAAATTTAGACTCTCTCAAAGACAGAGACCCACATATTGAAAGACTGTTAGAAGGTGTGGCCTATTTGACTGCGCATGTTCAGCAAAGGCTCGATAGCGCCATTCCTGAAGTGGCAGAGCAAGTTTTAAGGCAATTATGCCCCTTGCTAATGAATTATTATCCGTCGACTACAGTGCTACAATTTTCCCCTGAAATTTCAATGCTAACTTGTCAAAAAATAGATTCAGGTATGAAGGTGAGTTCCAGAAATAAAGGCGATAACCGAATTTGTCACTTTCAGACTTCTCAGCAAGTAACCGTAACACCTTTTAAAATGAGCCATGTTACATATAGAGATACCCACCAGGGAGCTGAATTAAGACTGGGATTGAAATGGGTGTGCAGTGGTGAAAAACCACTTTATGATTTAACTAATTTAAATTTTTATTTATGTGGCGATACTCCTTTAAGCAGTACATTGTTTCACCTTTTAACTCAGCCTAATCAAGCTCCAAGAGTTGAATTTAATGGCGATTTAAATCAAAGAGATCAAGTATTGGCTGCTGATGCGTGTAAGCCTTTATATCATGATAGTGATGGCGCAATCTTACCTGGGGCAAATTTAAGTCATCCGGGATATGCCATGTTACTGGACTACTTTAATGCTAAAGACAGATTCTATTTTGTTAATGTCACCGGATTACAGAATGTTACTTTTAATGAAAATTGTGATGGTTTTGAACTCGTTTTTTCATCGGATATTAAACTCCCATTAGGTAATCAGATAAGTACGCAAAACATATTGCTTAATTGTGTGCCGGCGGTGAATTTATTTTCACTTGGTGCTGAGCCTGTAAATTTAGAAACTAATCGCTGCGACTATATGGTGGTAGCAGATAAAGATAAACAAGATAGTGTATTTACTTATAGTGTTGAGTCGGTGACTGGCAGAGATCTGCTAACCAGTGAAGAAATCGATTACATGCCAAGGTACCAAAGTGTTTTTGATGATGAAAAGCGTCAATATACCTTAACCATTAAAGACATAGGTGCTCAGGTTCCAACCCATTATATTCAGGTACCACTTGATTTAAAAAATGAAACTTTATCAATAGACTTAATGGCATTTAACGCAGGCTGGCCCAGACATTTGATCCATGAAGGCGATTTAAATCAGGCTGGCGCTGATATGCCAAGTGTTGTTACTGTGAGTAACGTTGTCAGGCCCACTAATTTTTACCCTAATCCGGCGCAAACTAAACAATGGCAGCTGATCAGTTTATTAAATATTAAGTTTTCTGAGCTGACAAAATTAAATGAATTAAAACGTATGCTTAATCTATTTGACTGGTCAGATCGCTCTGAAAACAGACATAGAATTGAAAGTATAAAAGCATTAAGTACCAGCCCGATCAGCCTGATAAAACGCGGTGTGTTTATTAAAGGTATTGAATTAAGTTTAAGTCTAGATGAAAAACAATTTGTATGTGAGTCAGACGTTTATCATTTTTGTAATATGTTGCATCATTTCTTTTTATTATATGCACCTATTAATGAATGTGTGCAAACAAAAGTGACCTGTTTACCTAGCTATAAAGAATGGATCTGGCAAATATCGCCAGGCAGTAAAAGGTAACCCGAATGTCGCCAGCTAAATTGCAACCAACCTGGTCAAAATTACCTACCGCAGTTGAAGATCTGATTTTAACGCCGTGGCGCTTTAGTTTGTTTCGGGCTTTATATTTGATTGAACAAAATTGGGCGACGCCTACCGAGTTAAACTCAGGAATTAGTGAAAGAGTATTGATTTCGTCAAATCAAAACTTAGGTTTTGCTGCAGCAGAAATTCAGTCATGTGAATTACATAACCATGACAGAGGTGTGTTGGCACTTACTACTAATTTCCTTGGTTTATATGGTGCGGATTCTCCCATGCCTCATTATGTATTAGAACAAAGTGCACAAAACTCGCCTGTTGGTGCCAGAACTCGGGCGTTTTTAGACATGTTTAACCATGTTTTGTATTGTCAGATATACCAGGCCTGGAAAAAAAGTCAGTTTAATTTGGCTGGTATTGGGGCCAATCAATATGATCAGATGCTTGATGCTATTTTATCGGGGGCTGACGAACGTATTTATAATACCGGGCTTGCCAGTGTAAAACAAAATAGTGCCAGTGGATTAACACAGTTATTACGAATAGAACTGCAAGAGCCCACGATTAAAGTAAATGATTTGGGTATTACCTGGATGCCACTCGATGAGCTATCTACCATGGGTTCAGATGAAACAACAGTATTAGGTATGACTACAATCTTGGGCTCAGAAGTCTTAGTTAGTGGCGCTAATATCAAATTAGATATTGGCCCGGTATCGAGTGATAAAGCAAAACGATTCTCTCCCCATGAAAAAGAGGGAGCCAGGCTGGCTGAATTAGTGCAAAGCCATTTACCCGAAGGTGTTCCCTGGCAATGTGAGATCAGTATTAATGAACCGGGAGCGACGGCAAAGCTGATTGGCGTTCATGAAATAGGTTTAGGTATTGGTAGTCACTTAGGTGAAATGAAAGCAAAAATGAGAACGCAAAATTTTAGCTCTGCACAATACCAAAGGTCAATAGCAAAAATCTAAGCAAGTAAATTAATAAAGCACGACGAAAGCTATAAACGATATAAAATTTTAATCACGTACACAATAGAAAAACGGCGTAAATTAAGGAAAATGTAATGGATGTAAAAGGCATAAAACAACTAATTGATAAGCTTAATACTCATACCGCAACGGCATTAGAAGCGGCTGCTGGATTTGCTGCAAGTCGCAGTCACTTTGAGGTTTTGCCTGAGCATTTGTTGATCAAATTAATGGAAGAAGGTGCAAATGGGGATTTAGAACAAATCTTTAATTTCTTTCAGATAGATCAAGACGCAGTTTGGCATCAATTACTTGAATTTCTTAACGCTCAACCATCTGGTAGCCAGAGTAAACCGGTATTTTCACGCCGACTGTATGAATGGCTCGAGAAGTCTTGGGTATGCGCGAATATGCAACATCAAGGTGAATGGATCACAGGTGCTGCGTTAATTGATTCTTTACAAGAGTTATTGCCATTTAGTCAGGCATTAGGTCTGGCAGGATTGTTTGATAAATTAGATGTGCATTTTTTACGTGAAAACTTAGATAAAATCTGTGGTAATTCGTGCGAAAGAACCACAGTTAAAACGGCCAGTGGTGAGAAAAAACTGGCACAAACTCAGGGTGAAGGTCAGGCACTTGCCGATTTTTGTGAAGATCTGACCAGCAAAGCTGAGCAAGGTGCAATCGATCCGGTATTAGGGCGTAATGATGAAATTCGTATGATGATAGATGTTTTATGTCGTCGTCGTAAAAACAACCCCATTTTGGTAGGTGAGCCTGGTGTTGGTAAAACAGCGGTTGTTGAAGGGTTAGCCCAGCGCATTATAGATGGTCAGGTACCTGACGAACTAAAGAAAGTCAGATTAATGACTTTAGATATGGGGTTATTACAAGCTGGTGCTGGCGTGAAAGGCGAATTTGAACGTCGTTTAAAACAAGTCATAGATGAAGTAAAAGAGGCCAGCTACCCGATCATTATGTTTATTGATGAAGCACATACCTTAATTGGTGCTGGTGGTGATGCAGGAATGAACGACGCGGCAAATTTATTAAAGCCAGCGTTAGCCAGAGGTGAATTGCGCACTGTTGCAGCGACAACCTGGAGTGAATATAAAAAATATTTCGAACGAGATGCTGCATTAGAACGTCGTTTTCAACTGATTAAAGTAGATGAACCCACAGAACAAGCAGCAAAACTGATGTTGACAGGTTTAAAAGCTAAATATCAGGAGCATCATAATATTCAGATCACAGATGATGCGATTGAAGCTGCGGTTACGTTATCTGCACGTTATATCACAGCAAGACAATTACCAGATAAAGCCATTGATGTTTTAGACACAGCCGCTGCCAGAGTGCGTATGTCAGGTGCAACATTGCCCGCAGCCATTGAAACAGAAGTAGAGCATATTGCCTATCTGGAAAAAAGACTCAGTAATTTAGATCAGGAACGTTCAGCTGGTTTAGCGGTTTCTGCGGATATTATCGCGAGCATGCAAACTGAATTGGCCGAGGCTCAGGACAGACTTGCCAATATGCAATTAAGCCGTGATAGTCAAATGGCGACGCTAGATCAAATCAACGAATTAAAACAGAACCCAAGTGATAACAGCGAAGCATTATTAGCAATGCGCGCCCGGTTAAAGCAACAAAATACCGAAGGCAATGGGTTATTTTCTGAGGTAGATGCTGATTCAGTGGCGCAAATTATTGCGCAATGGACAGGTATTCCGGTAGGCTCTATGGTGAAAGATGAAATCAAAACCTTGATTGACTTGGAAGCTAACTTGTCACAAAAAGTGATAGGTCAAAGCGAAGGAATAGGTAAAATTGCACAAGCCTTAAGGGTGTCTAAAGCAGGCGTAAGTGCAAGCGAAGGACCGTTAGGTGTCTTTTTATTAGCGGGTCCTTCAGGAGTGGGTAAAACAGAAACGGCGAGGGGACTTGCTGAAGATTTATTTGGCGGCGATAAGTTCTTAACCACAATCAATATGAGTGAATACCAAGAATCACATACGGTTTCTCAGTTAAAAGGTTCTCCTCCTGGATATGTTGGTTTTGGTGAAGGCGGCGTATTAACAGAAGCCGTACGTCAACGCCCATATTCAGTGGTATTACTTGATGAAGTAGAAAAAGCTCACCCGGATGTTATGAATTTATTCTACCAGGTGTTTGAACGTGGCTTTATGCGTGATGGCGAAGGCAGAGAAATAGACTTTAGAAATACCATTATCGTCATGACCTCAAATTTAGGCTCACAAACGTTAACAGATGCCTGCACTCAACCTGAAGCACCAGAAGTGATGTTTGCAGAAGATGAAAGTGCAGAAGAACAAGATGAAAATTCAGTAAACAATGATGATTTTAAAGATCAAATGCAGGCACTTAACCCGCAACTGGATACGGACCAAGAGTGGCAGCAACCTAAATTATCTGAATTATCAGAAGCCATCAAGCCAGAATTATTACAATATTTTGCACCGGCTTTATTAGCGCGTATGCAAGCTATTCCATTTATACCTTTAGATCAAGATGCGTTATCTAGCATAGTGGCACTTAAATTAGATGCTATTGCAAAACGTTTAATTGAAAACCATAACATGACAATGCGTGTCGATGGCTCTGTGATTGCGCTTTTAGCATCACGATGTCAGCTGTCTGATAGTGGTGCACGTATGGTAAACAGCATTATCGAACAACAAATATTACCTGGTATCGCTAAATCAGTACTTGAGTTTATGGCCCAAGAAGATTTACCAGATATCTTAACTTTATGCCTGGATGAGCAAAACGAAATTCAGGCTGTATTTGCCGATCACGCACCAAGTTAATAAGGAAATTTACTATGTCTGAGCTCGAATATCTGGCTACGCATAAAGCGAATACTAGCCATTTTAGTATTAACATTTCAGGGTTACCCGATGAATTACTTACGGTAACGGGATTTTCTTCACACAAAGATAGCTTATGTGAAGATTATCAATTTGAAATATCGGTAGTCAGCGCTGCTTTATTAGAGCCAGCAATGGTATTGAATAAAGATACAAGCCTGAACCTGATTTGGTCGGCAAATGATCGTAAGATTTCCGGGCTTGTTTCTGGATATACGGCTCACGGCAAAGACAGTAATGGCTATCACTATAGCTTAACCTTAAATTCCTTTTTATGGCGGTTAAAAAAATATCGTTCAAATCGTGTTTTCACTGGTTTAACGGCAAAACAAATCGTATCGAGTGTGCTTAATAATGCCCAGTTTCCTATGTCTAAACTGTCGTATAGTGCGGCAGATCCACTGATAGACATGTTAGTGCAATATGACGAAACTGATTACGAATTTCTCACGCGCTTTATGCGCAAACAAGGTTTTGTTTATAGTTTTATAGAAAATGACTCAGGTCCTGAGACCTTACATATTTGTGATACCAGTGAAGCATTAAGCGGTAATTCAATGGCTATTGATCTGGCGTATGTTGCACCTTCTGGCAACGTAAGAATGAGTGAGTCTATATTTGCATTTAGCCGCAAAGCGCAACTGCTTACCAAAGAAGTTATTTACGATGATTATAACTACGAACAACCCCAAGAATTATTAACACAAACAGATAACAGCGCTGAACAAATCGGTTTTGGCAGTGATTATCGTTGGGGTGAAAACTACAAACAAACACCCATAGGTAATTCTTTTGCGCAGATAAGGCAACAATCATATGATTGTGCTCGTGATGTGATCATCATTGACACTGACTGTCGGGCATTGCGTCCGGGCATGATGCTAAATGTATATGACCATCCTGATTATAATGGGAGCTTTTTTGTTACTCGGGTAGAGCATAAAGCAAGCCAAGGTCAAGGTGTTGAATATGGTATGAATGTCAAAGGTTTAACGTATAAAAACCAGGTTTATTTATTACCAGCCGGCACCAGTTATAAAGCACCATTACTTTCCAATAAACGCGTATTTGCCACTTTTAATGCCACTATTGCACAAGGTGTTGATGAAAAAGGCCGTTACCTGGTGAATTTACCGTTTAATCAAAATGGAGAAGGCGATCCAAGTAAACCCACACGATTAATGCAACCTTATGGCGGCTCTGGCCACGGTATGCACTTTCCTTATGTACCCGGAACTGAAGTATTAGTCTGTGGTGAAAACGGCGACTTAGACAGACCGGTCATTTTAGGTGCTTTGTATAATGAAAATGCGCCAAGCCCGGTTAATGCGGGTAACGCTCATGAAAATAAAGTGGTATCTCGCGCCGGTAATACCTTATTGATGGACGATAAAAAAGGTGAAGAAAAAGTATCCCTAGGCACAAGCTCTGAAAATAATGCGTTTATTCTGGATGCAACCAATGGGCAACATAGCGCGACTTTACAATCTCTGAAGGGCGATATCAGTGTTGCGGCTAAAAGGAGTATACATTTTGTTTCTGAAGCTGATGTCAATGTGACTTCAAAAGCTGACGTAAATACCTTAGCCCAAAATAATGTTCAGGTGCAAACCCGTGAAGGAGACATCAGTTTTACGGCCGCGACTGATTTTCATGCGAACGCAGAGAATAATGTGCGATTACAGGCATTAGAAGGCAGCGCAGAAATAACTGCAAGTGATGCGATTAAATTACAAGCGGGTCAGGACGTATCCCTCTATGTTGAGCAAGGTAATTTAGAACTTCAGGCACCTGCCGGTGATATAAATTTACAGGCAAATGCCAACATTACATTAAAAGGCAATGGCAGCGGTTCGATTCAGATCAGTCAGTCTGGTGCATCAATTGAGCTTGATGCGGGGGGGAATTTAAGTATTGATGCCAATAATATCACCCTTAGTGCAGGCAATATTGTGATCAAAGGCAACGCAATCAGTAATAATTAAATGGATTATAAAATGAATAACGTGACTCAACTACACTCAGAAACCGCTGCTAAGTTTGCGGTTGTTGCCACAGTTAATGACCTTGGCATGATCACTCATGTATGTTGGCCAGATAGCGATACGCTTATACCAGTATACAGCCAGGCAAACTCTATTAGCCCATGTCAGCCTGGCGATGAGGTTTTACTTCAGCACACTATGGCGGGTTATGTGGTGATTGCCGTATTAGCTAAGCCAGAACAAGTACCGGCTGCAGATATTCGTGATAATAACGGTCATATCGTTTTAAAAGCAGAGCAAAGGATCACATTAAAAACCGCCAAAGGCAGTATTGAAGTGGCGGCAGACGGGAGGATTAGTCTGGAAGGACAGGAAATAAATGCGCAAAGTGAAACAGACTTTAATTTAGCAGGCTGGCCAATCAGGTTAAATTAAAAATTCTCTCATGTTGATTAAAAGAGAAATATCAGAACTGCGCGAAAAAGACATTTTGAACACCGCAGGCTGGCCAATCAGGTTAAATTAAAAATTCTCTCATATTGATTAAAAGAGAAATATCAGAACTGCGTGAAAAAGACATTTTGAACACCGCAGGCTGGCCAATCAGGTTAAACTAAAGGATCACTGAACGTGTTTATCGCCAAATTAAAACAACATCAAAAACGTTTTAAAACCTTAGCAGCCAATAGGGCTAAGTTATTAGAGCAAGGTGTTTTTGAACGCCGTAGGCTGGCATTAGTTGAGCATCAACTGCTTAATCATTTATATGCGATCAGTGATTTAGATGAGCAAGAAGTTGGTGCTGAATTAGCTTTGTTAACTAAAGTGTTTGATGATAGTTCGCCCTGGCAAAATATTATTGAGCATGCAACGAACAACAAAAAAGAGTTTCATTTATTCGAATTAATCGCTGCTAGTTATCTGGCTGATATAGAAACAGATCTTATGCCCCATATTGAACATGTAAGATATCAGAATTGTGATCGAATGACGTTAGTGATGGCAAGTTTATCCTCTAAAATACCACAAGACTTAAAAGCTTTCAGACAAAGTGCATTAATGGGAAGTTTTGAGCCTGATGCTGCCACTGCGGCCATACTTTTTGGCCAGATAAATCAAAGCCAAACCGAATTATTAAAAGCTTATGAGCATAACAACATTGATATAGCGATGAGTGCATTGATCATCGGGTTTGTTACTCAGGCACAAGGCTGGAGCAAAGGTTTTTTTAGTCGGTTTTATAAATGTGATGCACCAAAAGATAAAGCCCGCTTATTATCTTTAGCCGGACTTGGTGATAATGCAGATTGGTATGATACCTGTCGAGAATTTTGCCTAAATCAGCCCCAGTTTGCCACCGAAGTGTTAAGTCACTTTCAAAGCAAGCAACACTTAAGCTTTATTATCGAGCTACTGGCAGAAACCAAAATAAGTGAGAGTGTTTATCAGGCCTGGCTAAACCTAACGGCAATACCCCTGCTTACCACCACAGAGCAGGGAAAATCAGGGTTTAATTGTCGTCAGGCAGAGCTATTCAGGCAAGACCTAATGCAACAACCAGGGTCACACATGTTATTTGGTAGAGCATATAACCTGGCCACAGCAGATAAACAACTAGCCGGATTAGGCGGTAAATTAATACAAAGAGCACAAATTCATGCCAGATCTAAAGCCTGGTCAGTGCGTTTATTTGAAATGAATCTGAGTGAAAAACAATGGCTGATAGTCGAAAAGAACGGGAGCAAGCAAAATGCTGCATAATCAGTCTGACTGGGATGCCACATTAATACCAGGCTTTGCTGCCAATGGTGATAAAATTCAAAGCCTGGTTTTAAAACAAAGTTTTGAATTTAATACCAAAGGGGAAGTATTTTTTAAATCTGTGGCAGATCCCTTAATTGCGGTTGATGAACACAGTGGCGAGCCCGAAAAAACAGGTTTATGTTCGGCTGCTGAAACGGCGCCATTTAAACAGGGATTTGAATTCTATGGTCATTTCACGGCTTATCCGCCAAAAAACAAAGTTGCCCGTGTAGTCGAAGTGGGTTTGAAACTTATCCCCGGACCGCCCGATGAAACAAAACATATAGAAAAAAAACTCAGGGTAACCGGCAAAAGACACTGGAAGTCCAGCTTGTTAGGGCTGGTGGCATCAGATCCTGAAATATTAACACCCACAGCGATTGAATATACCGCGGCTTTTGGTGGCGTGGATGCGATAAAACCTGAACTGAGTTGTACAGAAAATCCTGTGGGTAGTGGTTTTAGATTAAAATCAAGAAATGCAAAATTACAAACCTTGCCGCAAATAGAATTAGCGACGCACTTTATTAAACGCCCGGGTAAACCCGTACCTGTTGGTGGCTTTGGCCCTTTGCCGTTATTTTGGTCTCCCAGAATTGATCAACAACCAGAATTAGATCAAGACCAACTTATGGCTGGAGAATTTCCATTTAAATCAGACTTACCATTAGATTATTACAATACAGCACCGCGCGATCAACGAGTGAATAAAAAGTTATCGGCTGGCTGGCAGTTTGCCATCGCGGGTTTATTACCTGAGCTAAATTATAGTGATTATGTCAACATTCCCTTGCCTTATCTGCCACCAAAAGTTGTTTGGTTCAAAAATGAGCAGCAACAAAAAATAGCCATGCAATGTGATACTTTAGTTGTTGATGGCGATAAACAGGAGTTTTCACTTATTTGGCGGGCTGAGTTATTGGCCAATGAACTGGGTGTAAACCCTGAATTCAGTATAGTGGCAGCAAAAGATGAAGCGTTAAACCAAAGTTTAAATCAGGAGGCAGGAATATGTTAATCACCCCCTTAGGTTGTATTAATGCCACTGGCAGTAACCATAAAGCGTTTTACTCAGCCGTTGAAAATAACATGATTTTTGCCACCGTTGAAAAGCTGGCAGTGCAATTTGATGACAGCTTAAATGGCGAATATTTAGCGGTTAAGTGTGAGCAATTACAATCTTGTAATGCTGAATTAAGAATTTTTCTCTTGTTAGGTTCAATGCTAAAAAAGCTTGATATTGAAAAGCGTAAACTCGATAAAATAATGTTCAGTTTGCCAGATTGGTTTATGCAACCCTCTGGTCACGATGAGCTGAAACGTTTAATTGCACAAAACAACCCTAAGTCTGTTGAATGTGAATTTATCACCGACTTTGATTTGATGCAGTTTCAAAATACCACGCAAACCTGTTTATTGATTTCAGTTGATACCTTAGTGGATCATAAGCATATAGCGACCTTAGGTGCAGCCGCAGATATTCAACTTATTAACGGACCAAAAGGGTTAATTCCCGGAGAGGGTGCTGCTGCCCTTCTTATTGCACCAGAAAAAAAACCTATTTCATCAGAGCAACAATTACAGAGTCTTAATTTAACTCGTTTTGACGGCAACCTGAGCGAACAGTTAAAGCAGGCAAAAGTGACAGCGCAAGATACCATTATTCATGCCGGACAAGATAGCGAACAATGGCAAAAAACCTGGTATCAGGCAAGTCAGGTTTTATATCAAAATAATCCAGGCCAAGATCTTATTCACCCACCTCAAATGAGTGCAATTACAGGTTATTTAGGTAACTCACAATTGCTCAGTGCAATGAACTTAGCAGCGGCTTATTTAAAACAACCCATTAGAGTCATTGATCAGATATTTATGCTGATACACCAACAACAAACCGCAACGCTTTATCAACTAACAAGGACGAACTAATATGCCAGATTATATCAACGCCGGATCCGCCAAACAAAGCCCGGGTGTACAATACGATATTGATACTTTAACAGCCGATGTGAGAAGTGGTGGCAGTATTAGCTGGCGCCATAATAATCCGGGATTATTACCTTTAAATATTACAACAAGAAAACATAATGTCTTAGGGGTTGCTTATAAAATCGCTATTTTTCCAGACAGAGAAACCGGCGAAAATGCATTCAAGGCTGAAATAGTTAGACCTAAATATCAACATAGCACTTTAGGCGAGATGATCAATGAGTTTATCAGTGATTATGTGACTGAGCCGCCAGAGTGGGATGAACAGGCAAATAAACCTATACTACCCTGGCTTGAAGAGCAGACGCAAATGGATATGAATAAACCCATTAGCGATCCCGATGCCTTCTTACAGTTAGTGACAGATCATTTAGGCTGGCAGGCCGGACAAACAGAACACTTAATTAAAGATGAAGAAAGTATAGCGCCAAGCATTGCTACCGTTTCAGGTGCTAACGTATTGATCAACGGCAAAACAGCAGTGCATCAAGATAGCGGTGGTATTTTACAAACCGTCGATGTCTGTTTAACCACAGTCGGGCCATCTGTCGTGCCTATTCCTTATCCCAATGTCGCAACCTCGAGCGACGCAGCCAGTACCGCAAGTTCAGTGATTATTAACGGTAATCCAGCCTGTAATTTAAAAAGCAATTTCTCACAAAGCACGGGCGATGAAGCCGGTGATAAAAAAGGTATTGCCAGTGGCACAACCCAAGGGAAAGCCGAATTTATATCCGGCTCCTTTAACGTATTAATAGAAGGCAGCCCCGCCGTAAGACAAAACGATTTAATGGTCTCAAATAATAAAAATACCCCACCCGCACCACTCAACCAACCCGGCGGCCCGGCCCCAAGTGAGTTGACGGTGGAAGAAAGAGATACACATGATGGAATACAAGATCCGGCACAAGCTGCTTATATCCTTGAAACTGCGCCTGATGATCATTTAACTAATAATGGTTATTTTGAATTGAAGCAAGGCGCAAATAAAACAAAAAACACATTAAAAGAGGGAGATTAGGATGGCTAGCCCTAGAGTTTATCTGCCAAATATTTCCTCAGATACAGAAGAATGTAGTTTGGTACTAAAAGTACCTTGTGATTCAGGGTTATACTTGGAAATCCCTTTTGGGCTTGCTGAAACTCAAATAAAAAGTCAACCAAAACCCGAAGAACAGTTACCTAAGTCAGTTGCTATTACCCCTCTAATTTTTATGGAACCAAGCTTAGATAAAAATAAAGCAAAGCAGATCGAATTTATTGAATCTAATGATGCTCTATTAAAGGATACAAGTTGCGGTTATATATATATATTTATAGACGGTTATTTATGGAGAGAATACGCCGCATTAGGTGGCGGTGCTTTATGTGAAGTGGATTTAAAAAATAATCACAGTATAGATGTAAGACATTTCAGTGCTAAAGCCGTAGAAAAACTAATTATTCCAACTCAGGCCAAAGGATTATATAACGGCAGTAATTTATCAAAAACTAAAGTTGAAATTGCTTTTAGTCGGGTGCAATGGTCATGGGAATATATAGATTTATTAGGAGGCATGTACTTAAATGATATTAGGTTAGCCTTAACCCCATTAAAATCAAAGTGCTTAAACCGGAATAAAGCAACAAGACTACGTAGTGAAAGATGTACTCCATTAGATTTTTCTCAATCGAATACAATTGCACAAATAGATCATATTGAAACAGTAGAAAATAATTATGCAGTTTATTTGCATGATAGATTGGGTATTGCACAAAGGTTGTTTGTGAGAATGGATTTAGCTTGGTTAGCTATGAAAGCAGAATACGAAATATCTAAAGCTCAACCATATTACAATTCGGCGATATTGGCGTACCAGTTGTATCTTAACGAGAGTTTGCATGAAAAATATAAGAAATTTGTAGGCCCTCATATCGGTTATAGGGATCAATATAAAGAAAATAGCTCAAAAGCCCGGTCTTTACGCGATGTAGCAGAGCATTTAGATCCTCAAGAAATTGAAAAAATGTTGGTTAGCCAACGTTCAATAATGGCATTAGAGCAATACTTCGAAGAAAGAGAGGCTTTACTTAATTTTTACAAAGATTATTTTTCAACAACTCAACTCAGTCAACATTGCAATCAACAAAATATATCAGATTTACCTGAATGGCATGCTGTTATTCGTGATATATCAACCTTGCCCAAAACGAGTTATTCGAGTGCTATTAGCAGTGTTTATGCCCATTTGAATGCTATTTCTCAGTCTATGACTGATTTACCTATTTTCATAAAACCGATCACGGATATAAGTAAAAAAAATAATTTAAAACAGCGGATGTCAGAGCTTGAACAGCTGGGAAGTCAATATATTGCAGAGGTAATCGAAAATTCAGCCAGTTTTGTATGTAAGCAATTGGCGGCAGATCCGGACGCATTTGGTAAAGAACTTGCGAATGCAAAGGCTAAACCTATAAAAGAAGCGAAAGAAGAAGAGCCAGGGGTTTTCTCTCCTGAAAAATGGCAAGCAAGTTTTAAAGAAATTACACATCCCAATCATAATTTTGGCAATACTCTGGGTTTGATTAACTTAACTTTTAAACAAGCGGACAAAATGCTGAGTGAATTAGTTAAATTCTGGAAAAAAGCGATTAAATTAGAAACAAACCCTGCTGTACAGGAGATCAGGATAAAAACAGTAGGCAGTAGTTTAAAAGCTTCAGGAGTTAACCCGTATGGAGAGATTGAAATCAAGAATTTCTCAGGAATACCTGAAGGTTATACAGTTATTGGTGTGGATGTAACTGAGAATCACCTTTTCAGGGGGAGAAAATTTAGGGGGAACGCTAAAAAATCGTTAGATAAAGTGATTGCCGCTATTGATGCCGGGGAAGACATTCCTGAAAGATCTATGCGCTCGATAATTAATAATGTTGCTCGGGAATCAGGAATGACGTCAAGTATTCAAAATGGCACAGTGGTAGTTGATCGTAAAACAGGTGTTACGGTCGCGATTCAGGCGCCACAAGCTGCCAGAGAGTTTATTCAAAAAGGTCTCGATAGCAGAAACTTTATGAAAGATTTAAGAAGTTTAGAGTTTAAAGTATTGGTATTACCTAAGACTTGTATAAAACAGAGCTTACTTGCAAAGCACTACAATAATTTAAACCCATTCAATGGTACTGCAATTAGGTTACCCTCAAACTTTAATTATTTAGATTCGTGGATGAAATCTAATCCGGCAACCTTCTTCTTAATTGATTCGATTTTAGCAATACAAAGTTATCAACAATATGAAAAGAACTTTTCTAGTAAAGGGGCCACATATGAAAGGTTAAAGAACCTTAGTGTCTTAGCCAGTACAATAGTGGGTAGTGCGCAATTATATGAGACATATATTTCAAGCCGTACAAAAATGTCGCAAGAAGTGTTAGTTAAATTTGCAAATCAATTTGCTGAATATAGTCATATAGATAGAAAAGAAATCCTATTCACTCGAGTGCGAGTTGCAGCAATGGGAGTCGGCATTTTGGGAGGTATATTGCAAATATCAGATGCATATGACTTATATAAAAAAAATCAAGGAATGGCGGCGGCAACAAGCTTTATGGGAGCGGGGTTAAGTATTGCAAGCGCTATACACGGTGCAATATTTGTTAGCTTAGGACCATTTGGCTGGGCATTTTTAATTGGTGGTATTTTATGTAGTTTAGTTGTTAGCTATATTAGTTTAACCGATGCTGAAATTTGGGCTAAATATGGCCCATTTGGCATTGTTCCCTCAGATAAATTTAATGGATATCCGGCATTTAAGGAGCCAAAAAATTATTATACCTACATTAATTCAATTTTATTTAGCCCTCAAATTAGTATTGATCGGATAGGTCTTACGGATAATTTTCAAATTCGAGTTAATGTTCCTTTGTTTAATAATGAAAATTCAACAGTTTATTTACTGGTATCAGTAAAAAGAAATCGAACACACCATAAGATCTACACAAAAAAATATAATGTACCCGTGAATCGCAGAGTAGAGTTTGATCGCAAGTTTGTGGCACATATTAAAAACCCGGAACAGATATTAAATGAATCAGGACAAATAATTGCTTTTAATTATCTGGCATTTTTTAACGATAGCTATATAGATATGATATACGCGCAGGCACAAAGTAATGTTGATGGCATAACTTACCCACAGAAGCTTATTAATTATGAAAAAGATAACTTTGATCTTAAACAACAGGATGGTTGGGTTAAAGACCGTTATAACATTATATTTTAATTAATAAAATAATAGGAATCACATGTCATATAAACTTTTAAAACTGGGTGCAAAAACAATACCTAATAAAGTGTTATTTAATCGTTTTTTTAGTCGGTTTAAATCTAAAGATGCTAAATGGCATGGTTTATCAATAATTTGCTATTTATTGGATTATATAGAAAACAATAAACAGAGAGTTGGCGGAAATGTAGCCGATAAAAAAGAGCGTTATATGAGCGTGAGTAATTCAGGAAGTATTTATAGTGTTATTTTACTTGCCCCTATGTGTATTGGGATTACAGCCTCTTTTATAAGTGCCTTTTTCTTTTTTGTCTGGTTATATTTCTTGTTATTTGATGTACCTGAGGCTTACCCTTGGTGGATTTTGATTTCAACGTTATGCTGGAATCTGTTTTTTGCTAACTTTATACCTGTTGCAGCAAAGTATTTAATCCCAAAGAGAAGGGTATATTTTGATCGCCAAAATCAAACAGCCAGTTTTAGCTGGAAAATAACAGGTGCACCCTTAAATGAATTTGGTCATCCAACATTTCCACTTGAAGAAATAGAAGCTTTTACTTCTACCCAAAATCATAGCCAGGGACATGGTGTTACTCATGTACTTACTATTGCACATAAAGAACTAGGTGAGCGCGGCGCTTATGCTGAAGTTCGCACCAAAGACAACCCGCAAAATGCTAAATATTGTTATATGCGTTGGGAAGAGGTATTACGTTTTATGGATACGAGTAAACCTTTGCCTGATTCTCCTGAATTTGAAGCGGTGCGGCATTTAGACCCACTTACAGTGGAGTTTGATATTACGCAGAATCGTCCTAAATATTTTTGGCGTAATATGAGTTCAAAACAAATGCAGAAAATACAGGAAGAACTGTATGACGCAGCGTATTATTTTGATTTTGAAAAAGCAGAAAAAAAACCTAAATATATAAATAAAGAAATAACTCAACCTTGGCTTAAATGGCCAATAGATTCAAATTTGATTGATAGCGAAGACTTAAAGGACAAGAAAAAATATTATGCAGAAGTGATATATCGTCAGTTAGTTTTAGGGCTTTAGGTGTAGCTGGTTGTTGCGTAAATAATATAAAAGGGTATTAATTAATTGCTGCCGGATTTTTATGGTGGTTTGCTGAATCTGAAATAGAAGGCTGGCTTGAAGCTTGTCCATGGGGAAACAATAAGTATATAGATGATGCCGAAAATGACTCATCTCGTTATGCCAGTTTGTGGAAGACCCGACCAGACTTAGCATTGCTTGATTTATATAATGTACTATATCGCCCCCACATAGCCGTATCAAACAGTCCGCATAGTGAAACCTTTCAGGCTACATTAACAGCGCCTATTGTGGGCTTAAAAGATGGCATTAAAACTCAGTTCTTTTATAGAAAAGACAATAAAATGATTTGGCAAAAGGAAAATGAATTTAAAGAAATCTCTTTAAAACAAATGGAAGCACTTAATGCTGATTGGACATTACTCCCAAGCAGAACTGGTTGGCGGGTTAGTTTTACTTACGGCGCACTACGTAAAGTGCTCGGGTTAAAAGCCTATGAAAAAATAGAGTTTAAGATAGAAGTTGCGGTATACCCTTTAGGTAAAGATGAGACTGTGTTAACGGGCTATCAAACTAAGTTCAGTTTGCCAGTAAATTACTTTAAAGGTAAGAAAGACGAAAAAACGGGAACCTATCCATTTACCCACAAACCCGGCAAGCTTACCAGTTTAAATATTATCAAATACGCTGAACCAAATAATATATACAGTGCGCATCCCATATACGGCATATAATCAGGAGTAAAAAATGCATATGGATACAGATAAAATAGATTTAACAGATGAAGAAATTGAAAATATCAAAGATGTAAAGTTAAGGGGTGAAAAAAGAAGAGAAAAATGGCGCATTGATAATCCAGAAAGAGCAGCTGAGCTAGATAAAAGAAGCAAAAATAGGAGAAAATATTCTTCATCAGGTATATATCACGAAGAATTACCTAAAAATTACCTACATAACGAAGATTATGAAACGCGTTTAGCTAAGGCTGAGGCATTAAATGGCTGTAAATTCAGGCCTGCCAGAGAATATAAAAGTAAGCGTTGGGGTTACCCGGTAAAGCGAGAACAAATAAATAGTTCTGATGGTCATGCTAATAATTGTGATGGCCAGTCAACCACCTTAAGGCGACAAGTTGGTGTAGGTTTTTTTTGTGGTATTACCGGGGTTGTAGCGCCAATTTGGAGTACTTATCAGATGATGTTAGGTGAATACCTTTTTGCTTTTTTCTTACTCTTTTGCTGGCCTACTATGATGTATTTTGTTTACAAATGGCTTGGCCACTGGGATTTATTTGAATTTAACCGCCATACAGGTTTAGTCAGGGTGCCTAGAAGTATATTCCGCAGACCTTTTTATATCCCCTATGAAGATTTAGATTGCTTTAACGGCACCACAAATAGAGGGGGCCGTGGTGGCGGTAATATGGGAGCCTCGATGATACGTTGTCGTAAAATACCGAAACGTTTTTATTTATTTGCTCCTTCTTATAATCTATTTTATGGCGGTATAGATCAAGAACACTGGTCGAGTGTTCTGGCATTTATGGATATCACCCAACCGGTAGATAGAGGTTTGAAAGAAGCGATTGAACTTTATTATCAACAAGATAGAAATGCTGTAGGCGACGGTCCTTTTCCTGAAGTAATGAAGATTTATTTAGATCCCGAAGATAAACAAGTGAACCGCTTTGAAGTGTGGTGATTTCATCTATAAACCCTGAAATATTACTAAATAACCTAAAAAATAAGGAAATTACAATGGACACAAACACAGCTGACGTTAAGCATTATTATTCAAACCAAAAATGGCTGTCTAACATATTTATAGTTCTGGGAGGACTTGTATTTATCGCCGGAATTGCAATTAACAACCTTACTCTACTTGTAGCAACCGCAATGTCGATTTTTTATGCTTACCGATTCAAACAACCATTGCTGATATTAAATCAAGATACCTTTAGTTTTAAAGCAGTGCCGCTACATAGAATGACTGAAATCAATTACAAGGATTTAATAAATGTATCGATAGAGGGTAAAAAACTCTTATTACATTTTGAAAATGATAAACAAAAGTTTATTCATACAATCAGCGAAACAACAAAACAGGCAATGAAAACGGATTTAAGCGAAAGAATAAAATAAGCTTGTATCGCTATTTGCAAATCGGTCCCAGCTATCAAAGCTGATATTACCCCTGCTTATTAATCAATGAACTACAGGCAAGTTAATCATACCTGTAGTTAGCGAGCGGTTGCCCGATGGGAGTTTTAAAAAGCAAGACCCCTGGGCGGAAGTCACATTAAATATTAATCTGTACGCTTTTTTTATTACAGAAAGTATATAGAAAAGAGGTACTAGGTCAATGATAGATACTGAAAATTTAACCCAAGATCTCAGACCTGAAAAAAAAGTGATTAATCCAGATTCCTGGTTTGATAAGCACTATCGTAAAATCGAAACTAATTATGATGATTTATATGGTGTTATTGAGTGTGTTGGAGTTGATGACAGGTATTGGACCATGATTATTGATGGGACTCGAAAGCATTCAAATCAGGCTGTTAACGTACTCATGGCAGCCACTTTTATTGTGATATTAATGACCTTACAGGTTGTTGAATATTATAAATATGGTGTTATCGATCCTATGCTCACCTCTGTTTATTATATTGGTGCTCAAATAGGGCTTTTTATCTATGCCGTTATTAATCATTATAAAAGTCAAGTGAATCAAGGACGTGCCGTTGTTTTTGACAGAAAAACTGGTAACGTACATTTCCCTGCGGTATTGGGTAATAAAGAACTCATTGTACCTTTTGCTCAAGTTAATATGTATATGGGAGTTGCAGGCTACAGCCGTGGCTCGGGAGAAAAGTTCTTTCAATTGAAACCTAAAGTATACCCAAAAGATCAACGCAGTGATTTTGCTTATGCGGTTTTGTTTGCCGATTATTATGATCAGGCTTGTGGTTTGTGGACCTTATTAACTGAATTTATGGATAAAAACAAACCTATTCCAACTGGCGTACATGCTTCACTTCAATTTTATATCGAAGAAAAGAAATCACCTTTGTGGAAAGGAAATTTAATGAATGACCGCTACCCCATAAGTGATGAACTTAAACAGTATGATTTTATCTACCCGAGCGACCCCGCAAATGCCGAAAATCGTAAAAAGTATGAAGATTTAATACGCCCTGAATATATTGCCCCCCATAGTGATAACCCGGCTCTACTGGCTCAAAATGTCGAACGCGCCTATCAGATGAATATTATCTGGTGATGAATAATTTAATCGAAAAATTACAGCCTATTTTTGTTAATTTTTTAATCAAACTAAAACACTGGAATGAAGGTACTGAACCTCCTATCGCAACGGTTGAAAATGGAGAACAAGAAAAGCCAATCAAAGACATTTTATTAACTGAAGAAACCGCTAAAGCTAGAAGTTTTAAAATAGGTAAAGGTATGACAAAGGTGGAGCCATTAGCCATAACTGATAACAAGTTCTTCTATGGAGAGTTATTAAATAATGGCCGTTGTATCGATATGTTAGATATAGATATGGCATATTTTGGTAAACAGATGTTGCTTGGGTTAGGCGGATTGTTGCTTTTGAACGGCATCTTTTTTTCACTAGGTTCTCAAAATTTAAGAGATCCCAGTGCCTTGTTTTGGACTGGTATAACTTGTTTAGTCATAGGTATCCCTTTATTCATAATTGGCCTAAGAACCCACCTGCAAGGTTTTAATATGCGATCAACCGTATTCAACCGAGAAACCGGATTAGTTACTTTCACCATAGATAAATACAAAACATTTTCAATACCTTATCAAGAAGTTGAGCTTTATACCGGTAAGTTATCCTCTGGTAAAGGGGTGCAACATCAAGTTGCTTATTTAGCGCCAAAACATTATCCCAAAGAGATTTGGTGGCAAAAGTTATATAGCACTAATTTTAATTTCAAAAATGATTATGACAAGCGTGTTATGTGGACAGAAGTACAGCAATTTATGGATAAAACAAAGCCAATACCAAAAGCTTTTTATAAAAACTGGCAGCAGGCTTTTAACGACAATAAACTAACTGCAGAGGTTTTTGCTGAGCTGGTTCACCCTGATATTCAATCACAAGCTGACTTAAACTCGTGTTTCCCTTTTTATAATGATTTAAATGAGGAGTATATAGATAAAGAGTTTTGGTAAGACGCTTAATAGGTAGTTAACTTAAAGTAAATTTTTGCAAACATATTAAAGGAATAAAAATGGAAAGTAGTAAACGTTCACTTGGTAAATTTATACTTGATTTCATAATGGAAACCGAGTGTGCCCCGAGGCCAGTAGTCCAATCTAACAGTCAGTTTAATTGGACAAAACTATTCAGATGGTGTTGCACCTTAGTGTTCATATCAGCGGGTTTAGTGGCTGCTTTTGTTGCAATAGTGGTTTCAAGACATGGTAATCCAGGTCCAATTGCAGGTATTTTATTGATGGGCTTTGGTATGTACGCCATGTATATATCTGCCTTTTCAAAATTTAAATTGGCGACTACTAGGTTTATGTATTATCAACATTTTATAATGATGCTGATACAAACTATTGCTATTTTAGCCGTATTAAACGCAATCGGTTTTCAACACATAGATAACGAAGATCTTATCTCAATGGGTATTATTGCTTTTACACTCTGTTTTTCGTTTTGGATTTTTTATAAGTTGTATTCATTGAAAGATAATAGCTAATACTAAACAATTAAAAGTGATCGCAGACAGCAAGTGCTCAATTAAGTATTGCCTCTAGGTTACGTGCCCGATGGAAGTTTTAAAAAGCAAGACCCCTGGGCGGAAGTCATATTAAATATTAATCTGTACGCTTTTTTTATTACAGAAAGTATATAGAAAAGAGGTACTAGGTCAATGATAGATACTGAAAATTTAACCCAAGATCTCAGGCCTGAAAAAAAAGTCATTAATCCTGATTCCTGGTTCGATAAGCACTATCGTAAAATCGAAACTAATTATGATGATTTATATGGTGTTATTGAGTGTGTTGGAGTTGATGACAGGTATTGGACCATGATTATTGATGGGACTCGAAAGCATTCAAATCAGGCTGTTAACGTACTCATGGCAGCCACTTTTATTGTGATATTAATGACCTTACAGGTTGTTGAATATTATAAATATGGTGTTATCGATCCTATGCTCACCTCTGTTTATTATATTGGTGCTCAAATAGGGCTTTTTATCTATGCCGTTATTAATCATTATAAAAGTAAAGTGAATCAAGGGCGTGCCGTTGTTTTTGACAGAAAAACCGGTAACGTACAATTTCCTGCTGTATTAGGCAATAAAGAACTCATTGTACCTTTTGAACAGGTGCAAATGTATATGGGAGTTGCAGGTTACAGCCGGGGAACAGGTGCAAAGTTCTTTCAATTGAAACCTAAAGTATACCCAAAAGATCAACGCAGTGATTTTGCTTATGCGGTTTTGTTTGCCGATTATTATGATCAGGCTTGTGGCTTGTGGACCTTATTAACTGAATTTATGGATAAAAACAAACCTATTCCAACTGGCGTACATGCTTCACTTCAATTTTATATCGAAGAAAAGAAATCACCTTTGTGGAAAGGAAATTTAATGGATGACCGCTACCCCATAAGTGATGAACTTAAACAGTATGATTATATCTACCCGAGCGACCCCGCAAATGCCGAAAATCGTAAAAAGTATGAAGATTTAATACGGCCTGAATATATCGCCCCCCATAGTGATAACCCGGCTCTACTGGCTCAAAATGTCGAACGCGCCTATCAGATGAATATTATCTGGTGATGAGTAATTTAATCGAAAAATTACAACCTATTTTTGTTTGCTTTTTAATCAAACTAAAACACTGGAATGAAGGTACTGAACCTCCAGCTACAGTTTCTGCAATACTTCCCGTAACAAGAATTGAAAATGACACACAAGAGCGACCCATCAAAGATATTTTATAGTCTGAAAAACCAAGTAAAACCAGGAGTATACTGAATGTATTAATTATCTTTTTTAACATAAAAGGTTGGCAAGAAAAATAAAATAGGTAGACTAAATAAGGTAAAAGGAAGCTTTAGCTCTAATTGGGGTTAATACAAGTTATAATTAAATTAAAGGATTAAAAGTGCAATTACTTAGAAAAATATTATTTCTCCTGGCGTTCGTAACTACGTTTGTTAGTCATGCTAAAAATGAATCCTTTAACTCACATCAAAATTTTCACGCAAAAACCAATAGCTATGCCGTTCGCTACCTTTCTAGAGAAGAATTAAAGCAACGAATAGAGCAAGGCTACGCCGCAAGACTTAGTAACTTTAATAAAGATAATTTTTTTCAAGAGTTAATAAATCGTGATTATTCAAAAGCACAAATAGATGCTTTAGTTAAACGCAAAAAGCTTCCCGAGCCATCAATTCTAAATGAACTAGAAATTGCGTTACGATTACACGATAAAATTGAAATAACTAAATTGATGAAAAATCAAGAGCTAACAAATGCAATTCAAGGGAAAAGTAACAAGTACAAACTAAGTTTATTAATGCTTTCACTTCAAAATGAATATGTTGATGATTTACCACAATTGATTAAGTTTCTAGGTAAAGATACGACAAATAATGAGTACAGCCGCAAAGATCATCGGTTTTTTTATGATAGTTGGCTTATGCTATTAAAAAACATGAACGGCCCTCCGGATAAATTAAATAAAATCCTGAGCATTTTTCCATTTCTCCGCCAAGAACTTTTAGAGACAATGAGCCTAGATACAAGAAAAGGTTTAGCATCTTTTGGCGTTTTTATCTCATCAAAACAGTTTGCTCTATGGTTAGCGCAACAAGTAGATTCAACACAATTAAAAAAGTATTCACTACAACATTCTTTAACTAATTTATTAGATTTACTTAAAGATGAGATAAATATTTCTGAAGTTGAATTAAATACGACTCACCATTCAAATAACCCTTACCAATTACTTACTAATATAGAACGCCTAAATCAGCTTACCGTTGAAGAGAATACTAAAGAGTTATTAAAAATTCTTACTAACTTCCCATATAAAAAAGAACACGTGCAGGCACTGAGTCAACTTACAAAGCTCTCTGACGAAGCTCAATTACTGATATTATCATGGGCAGCGTCAGTTGATCATCAAACATTATTTAAAGAAATGTGGTTAAAACAAACCAACAATCCAAAATTAACACGTTTTAATTTACTTAATTACATTAACAATGCTGCTGCTCCTCCTAGTTGGTTTTCAACATTTATCGATAGAAAAGTTATTGCCAAAGCTGTTAACAAAGCTTTATCATTTGATTGTGAAAACAAACTAATTGCGCTCCCAGCGATAATTGAACTTGCAGAACAAATACCCTTAGAAAGCAACTCGGTACAATGTTTAATTATTAATTACCCTAGTTTCGAATTTTTAGAAAAGTCATGGCCATTAGTATCAAACTTGAACGAAGTAGAACGTACAGCATTATATTCTCAGTTAATAACAACCCGCCGTGGAAAGTTGCAATTTTTAATTGAGAGTCCAATTGTTAACTTTGATAAACAAGACTTCATAAAACTTGTATTAGCTAAGAAAAACTCAAAATTAATTTATAATTACAGCAAATTACTCAATATGATAGGTGCCAATTATCAGCTGCTACTCGATACGATTGAAGCTGATCCTGCTCCTTTAAATTTAGATTATGGGCGTAATATTAATACTGATTTTATCGAAAAAGGATTAGCTAGACCGTGGTTTTTGAAGGCATATTGCAGCAATATTGAGAGAGTATCTGATGAATTAAGAGCTGAAAAATTAATCATGCCACTTATTCATTCGAATCAAACTTGCCCCCAAGGCAGTTACGCAGATATTGTAGAAGAAAAGGGGTTTCAGAATTTAAAAGAGCGCCTAGCAAAGTCACATTTAAGTACACCTGAACAATTATTTTCACTACTCGAAAATGAAAAGTATTTTAAACTTCATGAAAAATTAGCAGACAAAAATCTATTATTTGTTGTTGATAAGCAGGGCGCGAGCCTTTATCAGCATTTAACTAAATTAGTTAAAAATAATAAAACAGCTCAATTTATTTTTCGAGACCTTTTAAACCATTATTACAGTAAACGCACTGAAATTAATCGGTTACCAGAAAACTGGACATCATTTAATATTGCAAGAGGTTTAGCGAAAGACTCAGCATTTGATACTGCCAATAAAATTACAATGCTTCCTTATAGCAAAAGTAATATGCCAAAGTTAATTGAGAAACTAAATTATATCGACGATCTACATATACGACAGGCATGGTTAATGGGCCTAGCTCAGCACCCTAACTTTAGCCATATAAAGAATAACTGGACACTTTATAATAATTTATTTAATACAGACTCAGTTGCAGACAGTGAGCGATACCTAGAAACGTTATCTGATCTCGGGTTTAATTTAGCTGATTTAAATAAATCTTCAATATATTTTCCTAGCTGTTATGTAATTGAGCAATATTTGAAACATGGTATGCCAGCTAACATCAAATTAAATAAGTCTAAAACACTTTTTGATCAAGCAGTCCTTAGTAAAACAGATAAACAATGCCTAAAATCAATTATAGATAAGGGAGTTGAGGTTAAAACAAGCAAGAAGTCATTATTAGAAGTATATATTCAAAACGTAAGGCTCCCCTACCAAGCTGATAATAACACCCGTCAAAAAATTAATTTAACCGTGGATTATCTAAAAGAACTTGGTTTTAACCTTAATTTGTCAGATAAACAACAAGCCTCATTATTGAAAAAGATGATAAGAAAGAATCAAATACTAGTCGATATATTGCTAAATAATGGTGTAGATCCAAACATTAAGACAGACAAGGGAAAACCAGTTTTAGTTACCGCTGTTGAGTTTGGAAATATCAGTATTGTTAATTCATTTTTAGAACATGGCGCGAATGTTAATACTCAATTTAAACAAGAGCCTATTATCATTGTAGCGGCTAAACGATCTAAAGAAATGGTTCAGCTATTATTAGAGAAAGGGGCGGATCTATGCGCTGTTGATAGCAAAAATAAAACGGCATATCAATACAGCGGAAACAAAGCGATTAAAACGGAGATAGCAAAAAATGGAGGCTCATCATGTCAATAAATTTCACTTCAACTTATATAAAAATGCTTACGTTTTTAGCTTTAACTATGTTAGCTACTTCGAAACTCATGGCAGCACCTTTAACTAAATCAGTTGAACAGTGGCGAGCTGATTTTAGCCAATCATCGCTCACCCAATCAGTTAACATGATTAAAACAAGCAGTAAAAAACAAACGTTATCATTAACTGCACTCAAAGCGGCAGTTTTAAGTGAAAATATAATATTGATAGAGGCAGTTATAGATCACACTAATATAGCTAAAGTCTTATTAATAGAGCACTATAAAAAAGCATTAGTTAAACACCGCAAATTTTGGCGTTATTCTCTTACTTACTTAAATGTTCAAAAAGGTTACACCCCACTTAATTACCTATCTGAAGATGCATTGTTTTTACCAAACTTGGTCTTAATTTATAGACTCTTAAGTGAGCCTGAATCAAATTATTTTAACGAGCTAAGAGCAAGAATATTTATTAAACGATGGCAGTCTGTACCACATGAAGAATTACTCGCTAAACTAGAAGAGTTTTATGATGTTACGCAAACTGACTCTGTAGCATTATTAATCGCCCACCATGTAATTACCTCTGAACAGCGTAACAAAAATACAATAGCAAAATATTATCTAGATCCACTTATTGAAAAAAATTATTCGCCAGCTTTATATCTTTTTGCTGAATATGCAAAAATATTTAACCCTGACTTGCCCTACTCAAAACGGCGTAATATCGAATTTAATTACTATATCCGTGCGGCTGAAATAGGCCACCCTAATGGCGCATCAAGCGCAAATGCGATCCAGCCTATATCAGCCCAAACACGATATGAATTAAATAAACTGATAAAACATAAAAAATGGCGATATAAAGAAGATATTAGTTCATTATTAAATGATGAAATCCCAGGAAAAGGAATTAAAGAAGCAGGTCAATTATTTCTTCAAGCAATTGAACAAGCACCTAATCAAAAATATAAATTTGAAGTGCCAGATAAACAAACATTAAATCCCAATGATTTAGTCCCATTTATTAAAGGGTTCAATAAACTAGGTGATCGTAAGTTAACGTTCACATGGCTTAATCGATTACTAACCACTGGGTGCGAAAAAATGGACACCCAATTACTCAACACAATCAGTTCAGTTGTAAGTGAAATAGATAATGTTTTAACAAATGCAAATATCGTTGATTCAATCAGTGAAAAGCCATGTTTAAAGCCTTTATTTATGTCATTGTACAACAGCAAACCTGAAATGTTTGTAAAGGGTGAAAGTCTTTTATCTTTAGCAATAAAGCAGGGTAATATTGCGAAAGCGAAAGAAATGTTATCAAAAGGAAAGTTGCTAGATGAATCGTTGGCATCTTTCTCAGCATTATTTAGAGCAATTGAAGGAAAGCATAAATCATTATTTGAACCTTTGTTAGCAATCACAAATTTAACAACATTGAACAGAGCATATGATTATGATCAAAAAAGATTACTTCATTTAGCGGTCGCATCAGGAAATCGCGACTTAATTAAAAAATTGTTAGACAAAGGAGCGGACCCCAAATTAACTGATATTTATGGTCGTTCCGCCATTGATTGGGCAATGGAAATGGCTATACCAGATGTTTTAGTCGCATTAGGGAGCAAACCACAAGATGCTCGACTAGCAACAAGCCCTAAAAAATGTATAAAAGATAAAGAAACAGGCCTTTATTGGATGAATAAACTCCAGGACACTGGCATTTACTCTTGGTCGGTGAAAACTAATTTATACCCAGTACCAGATTGTCAATACAAAACATGTGATATTAAAGGTGTTTTACAAGAACTTAATGATAAAAAATACTGTGGCCGCTCAGATTGGCGTATGCCGTTTAGTATAGAGTTAAATTCCATTGCACCAAATATATTAAGTAAAATTTTAGTCAAACCTAAAGGGTTATTTTACGGTACAGATAAAAATGGAATACTACATTTATTAATGTTAAACAATTTAAATCAAAATGCATTTAACATATCGACTCAAAATGCAAATTTTTGGCCTGTATCAGGAAAACCTTTAACTAAAGGGAGTAACGATAACATACGTCTCTTTTCAACAGGAAACACTATCATATTCAATGAACCAAAAATTTTAATGCGTTTTTTACGCGAACAACCTGCAGAGATCAGTTTTAAGTTAGCCTTACAATACCTAAATGGGGATGTTCTTCCTAAATCTGAAAGTAAAGCGCTAACCATTTTAAATAAGTTACATAGTAAGAAAAATATTACAGCGGCATCTACATTAGCTCATTATCATAAAAATAAAGAGCCCAATAAAGCTTTCAACTATATTTCTGATGCGCTTACATTTGCTAATAATGAAGGTCAAAAACACTTTATTCCATATGTGAATATGCTATTAGGCCAATATTACCTAGAAGGGATAGGGGTAGAAGTTAATGTAAATAAGGCAACTAAATTACTAGCAACAGCACTTTCGAACAATATGGCTGAGGCGGGTTGGATATTAGGCGAGTTTTACAAAAAAAATTCAGCACACAAGCAGGCATTTTTTTACACTAAACGCGCTGCTAATTTAATGCATATACAAAGTCAATTTTCTGTAGCCAAAATGTATCATGAAGGTTTAGGGGTTAAAATGAGCACTAAAAGTGCACTTGAGTGGTATGAGAAAGCAGCAAAAAATGGACATAAAGACTCAATCAATATTTTACTTAATGCTTATAAAAATGAATTGCTGGGGTTAAGTTATTCCAAGAATAAAATTGACGAACTATCTAAGCGATTGAAACTTTAATATTAAAAATACAAATTTTGCAAACCAGTACGTATTCCCTAAATTAGTCGGGATAGTACGTATTGGTATTTAATTTAGTGAAATATGATAATCAACTGTAAATCAAAAGGATACAGGCGGTGTTCTAGAGAGAAAGGGTTTTTGGGTATGTAACTGTGTTGTAAAAAATAAAAAGGATAAACTCCAGTCAATAAGATTTTATATACATCTTTATTTGTGCATGTTGAAGAAAATAAAGGAAACTGAATATGCTTAAACCGTATTTGGAAACGGCTTTTAAAGGTAAGCAAGATAAATTATATCGGAAAGTTTCTGGACCAGCAGAACGTAACTGTACAGATACTAAAAAAATATGCACTGGTAATACTCTAGGGTACGAGAGTTTAATGAGATTTTATTGGGATAATAAGCAACGAGAGTATTATAAATTAAATATTAACGGTGAAGCTAAGGCGAGTTATCAGAAGTATGTGAAAGATGATTCAGAGCTTAGATTACCAATTGTTAGTATAAAGGAAGATAAAGTTACTGTTATGTGGTTTATATTTCATTTTGCAGCTGTGTTTCTAGCCTGTAGCATGATTTTGATTGATATTTTTATTAATGATGCAGAATCCACTATTGATTATTGTATTTTTATATTTACTGCCGTGATAGTGTCTAAAGTGCTTTTTTACCTCTATTATAAAGTGACTAATAAGCCAAAACAGTCCGTTGTGATTTTTAATCGTTCTAGTGGTAATTTGGAATTCCTGGATGAAAATGACGAGTTATTAAAAAAAATACCTTTTGACAGTTTAATGCACATCGGCGCGTTAATTTTGAAATAGCTAATGTTGAATATAATGCTCGTTCTGTTCCTAAATGTGGGTTTATACTCTTACATTTTCAAAATGATCATAAATATGAATCACATGATTGTGGCCAAAAAAATATTCACGTAAGTTTACATTGGGAAAGCTTGTTAAATTTTATGGATATTACCCAGCCGTTGGCTGATATTCCGCAATTTGAATACTACCGAGAATTTGATAATACCACCGCAGAGTTTGATCTTAACAATAATAGACCAAAGCATTTTTGGTATCGTGTATCACCACAATTTATTAAAAAAATGGAAAAGTCAGCTACCGATACACTAGATTTATTTCCTAGAGAGCCAGATATAAATACCTATACTAAAGCCACAAGTTTTGGTTATCAGGTTCCTGATATTTTTAAATATCCTTGGGAATTTACAAAAGATTTAAATAATGAACGTCAAAATGAAGTGAAAGACAATTGGTTTATTCGTTTTATTTTATTACCTTTGTTATTACCCGCGCAGTAACTGGAGTTATAAAATGTTTAAGGAAGAATCCAAAAAAGTGCAATATGCATTTAGTGGCGAAATACACAGTTACCGTTACTTTGGCATGTTTTTAACAGTTGTTTTATTTATTTTCATGTTTGTAGATATTGAAAGGATTTGGTTGTATTTTTTATTGGTTTTCCCAATTTATTATTACACTGCATCAATGCAGGGTTATGGCAACAAAATATGTGTTTATCTAAAACCAAAAGAAATCGCTATTCGCGATAAACCTAATATGGCTCTATTAAACATAAGCTATAAACGTATTATTTCTGTGGATTTGAAACCAAGTATAAGTTTATGTATTCACTATAAAGGTATGAATGAGAAAGGCCATATACAAGCTACATCTATTAAGCTAGGCAGTAAGTTATTAAATAGTGCTGCGATGAGAGGTATCACTCAGCATTTAGAAGATGAAATCGAAAAAAATAAAAAGAAGAGGAAGAAATATAAATCTAAATCATAAAGAAACTTGATCATGTTCGTATTGATTCACTCATTCAATGGATTTGAGATTAGATATGTCAGGAAATGAAATAAGGAGATAAATTCGTAGAGAAAGAGAAAAACACTTAATGAACTCATTAGCCAAATAAATGAAATAAAAACGGTATGAAAATCAGACGAAAAGGTATTCCCGCAATTTCAATTGTGACTGAATTCATAACTGGGTGAATACTCCTTTGGATCCCAGTTTATTTAACGGAGAAAAATGTGAATTTAAAAATAAAAAATATGAAAATTAAACTTGCCTTAATGGTGTTATCATTTGTGCTGCTTTACTTTATTTACAATACGGTAAAACTAATCGCTTACGTCGGGATCATCTTATTTATAGGTTATCTCATTATGAAAGTGGTTAAAAAGTTTAAAACACAGTGATTAGATTATTTAGTATTTAAGGTTTTATTAAGATAAAAAGTGATTATTGATTCACAGCACGGAGTGATTTATATACAATAAGCAAAATAAAGGACACATTAGTAATAGTTAGTTACTGATTTATTAAATAAAAATTAAAAGGATTTGTAATGCAAGTTTTGTATGTTGTACTCACCTTCGTTGTGATTGGATTTATTGTTTTAGTTTTAAAAAAGAGCGAATAAAGTAGAAAGATTAACCACATCAAGTTCATCAATTAGCAATACAACAGCGACTCCATCAGATACCTTAATTCAAAATAAAACTCCCTTGGTAGTTTTGAAGTATTCGTTATTATTTGCTGTCATGGTCAATGACAATATCTTGGTGATGAATATTGCTCACTAGTTGTATAATACCAATTACATCAAATATGTTATTACTTTCAATGGCCTAAATTTCACTAAAACTGCGTTGTTTTCAATCCCAATAGCCTGCTATTGCTCAATCAAACGCTTTGTTGTAGAAAATTTATCCTCACTGATATTTGATCACTAATTTAATACAAATGGTATTAAGCTTATATTTGCTCAGATTTATAGCACTTTAAGAAGTGTATTTGTCAAATGTGGCGTTGTTTCTATTGTTGGCGTTCTTTCGCTGTAGTTAGCAACACTATCCCAGAAAAAATGCGTTAATCCGTATTCTATCAAATTAGATGGCCCGCCTTTATTTTTTATGTGTGGGTCATTAATCAAACTCTCTCCTTAAATCATTTCGATCTGAAAAGTTTTATTTTGAAGTGATGGTCTACACTTATTACCTCAGTTAATTAATTCACATCAATCTATTAAAGGAAAGATAATGCCAGCAGCCATTCCGTCAGGTTTTTCTTCAATTACACCGCATATCATTATAGATGGGGGGGCTGAGATGTTAGTGTTTTATGAAAAGGCCTTTGGGGCAAGCATAAAAATGTGTATGCCGGGACCTAAAAATTTATTAATGCATGCGCAATTGAATATTGGTGACGGGATCATTATGGTTGGTAGCAATCAGTGGGGCCCTGACGGTCCGAAGTCACCTAAACAATTAGCAGGATGTAGTTGTTATATAAATTTATATGTTGAGGATACCGATGCGATGTTTGCACAAGCAATTGCGGCTGGTGCTGAGGCGTTAATGCTGCCAGCAGATACATTTTGGGGTGACAGATATGCACAAGTGAAAGACCCGTCAGGACATATTTGGTCCATTGCGACTGCCCAGGAAGATTTATCTGATGAACAAATAGCTGCCAGAGGTGAAAAGTGGCTAGCTGAAATGACAAGATCGTAAATAGAGTGATAAATCAGGTCCAGTCGTTTTAAATGGGAACCGTAAAAGCTGGCCTGAAAAGTGATGATAAAAGCGACTAAAACTTTGCTACTGTTGGCGAAGAATCAGCTAAAGTCTTAAAGGATTTTTCTCCATGAGTTAATTGTTGGTTATTTAAATCTCATTTTTCTATCTTCTAATAATTGGGATCTGGCAGCTTTAGATACTAACCCCTGAAATTTTGGACAATCAAGCTGGTTGTCTTCAGGGCAGTTTGCAACATGTTTAAGTCCGTCACGCATAGCTTCAAGTTGCTTAATTTTCCTTTCTAACAGCTCGGCTTTATCTAAAAGCTGTTTTCTATCAATAGTCGGTTGTCCACCAGGTGAAAACATGGCAGCAATTTCCTCTAAAGCAAAACCTGCATAGCGGGCGAGCGCAATCAAAGACAATTGTTCAATAATATTTGATTTGAATATTCTGGTAATTCCCTGCCTGCCAATTGATTTTATCAGGCCTTTTTCTTCGTAGTAACGAAGTGTTGAAGATGGAAGGCCTGTGAGCTTGGAAACCTGACCGATTGTAAATTCTTTTTTATTGTCCATTTACTATTGACCTCAAGTTGACTTGAAGTTCTATCATATTTGCCAACCTAATCATTTTCAAGTCAGGGGTAGATAGCTGTGATAGAAAAAATAGATGAGTCCTCAATACATGTAGATGATAGAAGATCATCAGTCGGTCCAATCATAGCGCTCGCTTTAGCCACATTGATGGCATCACTTGCGATAAGTAGTACAAGTATTATTTTACCTGAATTGGAGTCTGTTTTTGATACTACCTTTATCCTTGTTCAATGGGTCATGATCTCCTACATACTGTTTTTAACGTCGACTCTGGTAATTGCGGGGCGCTTCAGTGATTTATATGGCCATAAACGTGTATTTCTTGTTGGTGTGGTTATATTTACAGTGTGTGCTGGTGTTAGCGGGTTTACACAAAGTTTATGGCAGTTAGTTTTATCCAGAGCAATGCAAGGCGTTGGCGGCGCAATTATTGTTACTGTTTCTATGGTTATTGCGAGTGATATTTTCCCTAAAAATAAAATAGCTTCTGCAATGGGACTGATTGCAAGTATGTCGGCAGTTGGGACCGGGTTAGGTCCTGTTTTAGCTGGCTTAATTGTAGATGTATTTTATTGGCAACTCGTATTCTTAATCAATTTGCCATTAGGATTAACGACTTATGTCTTGGCAAAAAGGTACTTGCCTAATGATGTTAAGAAAAAAGATAGCACTTCAATTGATATTGATTTCAAAAGTATTTTCCTGCTTTTCTTCGTTATTTTAACTTACACATTAGGTCTAAAAGTGAGTGGCGAAGCTTTTGAAGGGATAAGGTCGATAATTATTTTGTCTTTTTTGGTATCGATAGTGATGTTTATTTATTTTGAACGCAAATCAACTTATCCTCTGATAAAGCTAAAAATATCCAAAAACAGCGAATTGATTATAAGTTTAATAAGCAATTTTATAGTTTCAACGGTTGTTATGACATCACTTGTTGTTGGACCTTTTTATTTAGTGATCGCACTTGAATAAAACACGTTCCAAGCTGGTGCAGTTATGGCTGCGAGTTCTTTAACTGTTGCTATTGTATCTTTTTTGACAGCCAAAATTTCCAGTCAGAATAATTTCAGAAAACTCATTATTATCAGTTTGTTTATCCTTATGCTTGCAGCGACTGCAATGACTGTATTGACCGTGGCTTGGCTGGTTACCTGGTTTGTTCAATTACAATGGCTATAGGCTATGCAATTTTTTTGTCTACAAATAATGCACTTACGATGACGAATATTTCAGCCAACATACGTGGCAGTATTTCAGGTGTACTTAATTTATCAAGAAATTTAGGGCTACTTGCGGGAGCATCATTAATGAGCACCGTATTTGTATCAACGACCTATATAACAAATACCGCGGTAGCAAACAGTCAAATGGTTGAGCTGGGATTACATGCTGTTTATCAATTGGCAGTTGTACTTCTTATTGGCGTTATTACCATTCAAATTATCAACAAGAGCATAAAGCGTCTTAATTTTTAGAGAGGAAATACCACATGAAAAATAGTGCATTAGAAGACTTTATTACTTCAGTTAAAAATAACTGGAAAGGCCTTAATAGTGAAACAGTCATCAAAAGCAAGGCATTGCTTGAAAACCTGGCGAACACATCTGATTCAGAGCCTTGGATAGCAGATTTACATAATAAGAAACAAGCAAGTGTAGAACTATATCGAGATAAAAAGCATGGATTTATATTGTTGGCGCATATCGAAATGAAGGGACAATACCGTAAACCACATAATCATGGTGATGGCTGGGTGTTCTATGCGATTCAATATGGAAGAATGGCAATGTCGACATATTGGCTGGCAACAGATACAGCAGACCAAAGTCAAATAGTTAGCCGCGGGTCAAGAGAGCTTAGTTCCGGAGAATGTAACGTATATTTACCCGGTGATATTCATGATACTAAATGCATATCAGACTACGTGTTAATGTTTCGGCTAACCAGTTGTGATTTTAAAGAAGAAAAATGCGCAGGCAGGTTGACCCAATATAATATTAAAGTTTAAATCTTCAATCAAACATGCCCACTGTGTCAGGGTTGATGTCAGTCCTTTTTTATATAATTAACAATCATCAGGGGTGATAAGTAAGATCGTTTTCACTTGTGAGTGTGGCTAGTTTGGATGTTTTTCATCCAACCACTCTAACCAATGTGTTAACTTCAATTGCTTAAGGATATTTTTGACCTTTGTTAGGGATTTTTCTGCGCTTTCTATTTCGCCATTATTCTTAGCTATTAGGTAATATTGAAAGTGGAGGAAAGCACTGGTTGTGGAATTTGATTGAGTAATTTCTTGTAGATGCTCAGTTCGTTTTTGTAGCAATTTGGTGTCACCTGTTCGCCTGGAAACAAACATGCCAATACAGAGTAAGCTGGGTAATGAAATGTCCTTTGAACTGACTGAGTTTATACTTTCACTAATTATTAATTTGTATCTCATTAATAGTAACTCTACATATAAAGTCTGTTTTCAGTCTTTCTTGAAACACACTTAGTTGAAAAAATGGCTAATTTATACTGCCACAATACTATCACAATATTTTTTACACTATCTTTAAATATTGCATTTAAACTGTTTGTAAGGCATTGATTTTATGAGGTGTTACCGATTATTAAATTTAAATTATGTGACGGGCATTACCCGTTCCTATTGTGAAAGAGCTAAGGATTCTCAGGAATTAACTTGTAAATTTCCTGGCCGTCAACGGCAATGTATATGTAACCATCTGGGCCTTGTTTAATATTTATCACTCGTTACAAATGCCATTCCAGAAGGTGCAATTGATGGATCCCAATACTATAACTCAATTTGACAATAGTTTATTTTGGTTGAGAAAGTTCAACGCCTGAATGAGTTTATTATGATTTCGGTACAATCCGACACATGCTTTGAAAAAAGCCCACCAGCCAGTAACTGCTGTGGTAAAAATAATTTTTAGTAGCTGTAAAAAAGTACTTAATAAACTACTTGCGGCTTTTAAACGCTGCGTAATTAATATTAAATTTTGATTAAATGCCGATACTTCAGATACATTATTTCTGTCGACCAAAACACTCAGATCACAATCCTTTTCTTTAAATGCAAAAGCACTGTTGTTTCCTGCAAAAGATATACTCTCAGAAAAATATAGCTTCAAACCTTCAATGGTTGCGGTAATTGCGGTTTGTATCGTATTAAAACCATTCACCACCAGATTGTAAAAAGGTCGGGCTAATAATTTTATGTTATCAATAGCTAAGCTGAACAAAGTTTTAAAAAATCGTCCTATTCTTTTTAAGCCATCAAATAATTTACCCATAAAGGTTTTAGCTGTACTCCATAAAGATTTAATATTATCAACATCTTGATTGATAAAATCTTCAACCGACGCATTTATTGCTGTTTCATCGGTTTGTTCTAATTCATCTAGTGATCTAAAAAAATCAGGGTAAGTGGTTAAGAACTTTTTTGCTTTATTTCTATTGTCATTTTCTCCCAATGATTTCCATATATTCTTCACTCCTTGATAAAAATATGAAACAGTATGTAATTCTTTGCCGTTAGCTCTGATCACAGTAATTTGTCTTGGTTGACCGCGTTTTGGCCCCACTTTAAAAGTATGGGTTTCGGTTAAGCGACCGTTTGGCGTTATTTTTTTTGTATTGAGCAGCCAAAGTTCAATTTTTGTGACTGAAAGTAAAAACTGTTGTGCTATTTTGTCTTGATTGCCCGCCAAATCTAACTTAGATTGACCTAAATAGCGGACGAGCCTATCTTGATCGAACAACAACATCAAAAGATCGTTATCAGTTATAGGTTTATTTTTATTGAAAAAACCGAAATTTAAACAAACACCTTTAAACTTGGATAAATTAGGGGTTATTGGCGGGGAAGCAAGGGTTGGTTTAAATTTATTTATCCCTAAGGTATATAAACGTAGCTGAATTGCTCGTTTTAAAGGTAACTTAGGTTGACCCTCATCAGTTAACCACAAGTGTATTTGAGTTGGTTCTTCAAAAGTAATGAGCTGTTGTAGTGCCAACCAGGTTTTTGATCCCACGATACCATCAGCAGGTAATCCCGATTCTTTTTGGAACTTTTTTATCGCAATTTTGAGGTTTTTGTTGACTCTTTTGCTTCGCAGTTGCCGAGTTAATACATGATGTGTGAGATAACCAAGATTAAATAAACGATCGCAAATACTGTGTAATCGTTCTTTATCATAGCTTATTTTTTCTTTTGCTTGATGAGGTAAACCCACTATCAAATTTTTGTGTTCTGCGTCAATCAGGCTTGCAGAAAATTCGTCATAGAGAGTGATCACAGATGCCTCATCTATGGTGTTTTTTAACGCAGTACTTAAAGGAATTAATCCATCATTTAATGCTTTTGTTTCGTTCGAAGATAGCATTAATCGTTATCAATTAAATTTTTAAATAATTCTAATATACTTACCCGTACATTTTGTCCTGCAATCAGTGCTGTTTGATGAGCAGCTGCAACGTGTGCTGGTGGTTTTGTATCTGGCACTAAATTTATTGCATCGCCATCTATATTTATTTTGGTAACCTGGGCTAATTTAATATTACCAGTTACTTTGGCTGTATTAAGTATTTCATCAAAATTGGTTGAGCCAATACTGTTTACATCAACAGATATCTCTCCTGTGTAGGTTTGTACTTCTAATGATGAGAGGTCTTTTATTCCTTCTTTTGCTTGCTCTAAAACACTTCTTAAAGTCATTTTTGAGATCCTTCTATTTTCGTTTTCAATTGAAGTTTTGTTTATGTTTTAACTAGGTTTATAAGAACGTTAAGTGTTTTTAGGGACATTGTCTACCGATATCGAATCAAAAAAATCGTAATTTAAAACTAATTTTTTAAAAAATATGTAAAATAACCAATGAAAAATGTTCTTTTAAAATTATACTTATAAACAAAAAAATGTTCTTTTAAAATTATACTTATAAACAATAAGTTACAAAAGTGAAAAAATTAAAGGTATAAATACATTATTTATCTTAACCGAATGTTGTAACTTATATTTTTGCTGATATGCTGTTGTTTACTGCCGCACAGGCAGCTTAGAAAAACCGGGTAACCTTCCGAACCTTGTAATTCCAGTTTACTGCCGCACAGGCAGCTTAGAAACTCCTTCAGAAGATCCAGAACCAGATCCCGAAGGTTTACTGCCGCACAGGCAGCTTAGAAATGCTATATAAGTCGCTTCATCGGCGTTTAATTGTTTACTGCCGCACAGGCAGCTTAGAAACTTGAGATTATCATCTTTAATATTAACAACTCGTTTACTGCCGCACAGGCAGCTTAGAAAAAGCTGGCACCTGCATCAATTAAGAAAGATTTGTTTACTGCCGCACAGGCAGCTTAGAAAATCAGAGGCTCCACCTCTTGACTGTGTAGTGTGTTTACTGCCGCACAGGCAGCTTAGAAATGATCCAGCAGGGCAAGGCGATTCGGTCAACTGTTTACTGCCGCACAGGCAGCTTAGAAAGCACATGGGTCTAATATAAATGCACTTTTTCCGTTTACTGCCGCACAGGCAGCTTAGAAAATCAAGTGCAGGGTCATTTGTTAAGGCTACATGTTTACTGCCGCACAGGCAGCTTAGAAACGGTGAAACCCGGACAAACTTATCGGGGTCATGTTTACTGCCGCACAGGCAGCTTAGAAATTAAGGGGATACCGTTTGAATCTGAATCTAGTGTTTACTGCCGCACAGGCAGCTTAGGTGACGAGGAACCGAAAAGGAACTTTTCGCAGTCTGAGGAAGTGAATTCAGGGATGAATGAAGTGAGCAAGCTCCATGGATGGATTGATAACACAGAGTTAAAATAAGATATAGTTTGGCTCCTCAGTAAACACGTCCCTGATGATTTGCCTTCCGGCTCAAGCATCCGGGCTTTCGCGTTCAAATCTAGCCAAGCTGCGAGCACTCGCTTGTCTCGAGACGATTTTTATCCACACAGGCAGCTTAGGTGACGAGGAACCGAAAAGGAACTTTTCGGCCGTTCATTCTCATCCTCTAATTTAAGAAATATAAGTCACGACACTTGTATATCCTATACATCGCAGTCTTAGGAAGTGAATTCAGGGATGAATGAAGTGAGCAAGCTCCATGGATTGATAACACAGAGTTAAAATAAGATATAGTTTGGCTCCTCAGTAAACACGTCCCTGATGATTTGCCTTCCGGCTCAAGCATCCAGGCTTTTGCGTTCAAATCTAGCCAAGCTGCGAGCACTCGCTTGTCTCGAGACGATTTTTACCCACACAGGCAGCTTAGGTGACGAGGAACCGAAAAGGAACTTTTCGCAGTCTGAGGAAGTGAATTCAGGGATGAATGAAGTGAGCAAGCTCCATGGATGGATTGATAGCACAGAGTTAAAATTGATACTCAGTTTACTGCTGTTCCAGGCAATTACAACGTGTCAATCGATCTAGTCTTAACTTGAATTAGAACTTAAGATCTAAAGACTTATGAATGTAGTAAGCCTTTTTAACTTTGACATGTGCTCTGAATTACGCTTTGTATCTGGTGAATTTGACAGAGTTTCTTCTTCAATAATAGTGTTATTTTTTATGGGTAATTGACTGGCCTTGGGCCACATTTTTATACATATCATTTACTAATTCTAATATTTTTTCTCTGGCATCAATCCATTTATCAAGACCACCTCCTGTTTGATACGTAGCTTGTGCCATGTTTCTTGACATGGATACATCGGTAATCCAAATATTTGCGAAATACATATATAATGAAATGTCCCAAGCCCAGTTTGCTACATAAAATGCAATAGCATCACAACCACCCAATTGATTAGGGCAAACGCGTGGATACCACATTTTATGTTTTTCTTCATATGTGGCATTGATTATTTTTGTATCAGCGCCATGTGAATTGAAGCCCTCTATTAAAGCACTGAGAACACCAATTTTTACAGCCTTATGTTCAGCAATACATATTTTTTTTGGTGGCTTTTGATTAAATTCAGAAACATCTTGGATAGCAGCGCAGCCTATTAAAAGTATAACAATGGCAGTTATTGTTACATTAAATAATAATCTCATTTCTAATATTGCTTTATAAATTGTGCTTAAGTAAGCATTCTCTAACTTTGAGCACTTACGAAACGAAATATAGCGATTTATGAGAATGTTATATAAAATTCGCTACCATAAAATCTATTTTTTCAATATTTATAATAGTAAGCTTTTTTATATTAAGCTAATAAATAACTCACCTCGCAATTTTTACGCAGTCAGAGGAAGTGAATTCAAGGCTTTTTTCCTGCAAACCGACATTCCGCACCTAAAGTCGATATTTTAAATTCTAAAGCTGTATAAAAAACAAATAGTTTTTAATGGGGACGGAAACACAGTACAAACAGTTGTTCCAGACAAATACAAAGTACTTAAATCCCTTTAGGCAATGAATGAAGTGAACAAGCTCCATGGATGGATTGAAATCAATTTTATGAGTGATTTTCAGGTTATTATTTTTGCACTATTTTCAGATGAAAACCTAAAGTTTAACGTTCTGGAGTGTTAAAATAAAACACTTCACAAAACATTCATTTGTTGATTTTACAAGTTCTCGAATCAAGCTGGGTCGTGTCCGACGGGTTAGCATGAAGGGAAATTGTTATGTGAAGCTTGTTTGCTTTATACTCATCGGTGGGCGTGGTTTGTGAAATCACCTGATACAAATGAATCTGGTATTTTAGCGAATTTATTTGTTTAGATATCATAATAATTAATAAGGATTATTGATGCAGTGGAGTACCATAGCCATAAATGTATTATTAACATTGGTTTTTTGTTGGTTGCTTATATGGACCTTATTTGCCTGGGGTCTGGGGTTGACTAATTTTCAGCGTAAATATAATAAATGGGTGTCATCGATTGGTGCTTTTTTGTGGCTAGTGTTAATAATTGGTCACGTAGTTGCTATTTATATATTATGGTCAACGACAGTGTCTACTTTATTGATAATTAGTGTATTACTTGCTTTCCATACCTTCTATGGATTGACTTTCGCAAGAAATGTCAGTGCCCGTTAACAAACGAAATTTATTAGTATTGAATTTCATAAATAAAGAGCCGAAAGGCTTTTTTTGTGCGTGGGCATAAATAGGTCGTTTTGTAACTTGCGTTAATCACACCTAGAGCACCATATAGTTTAAAAAATATACGCCAGCGAGATCTAAAATTTTCGCAGACAAGGCAAATTTTTTTAGGTTTAGTTATTCTAAATCAAAAGAATTTAACGCAGTATGCGGGAATTTTAGACTCGCCCTTTGGGAATCTCTGAAAATGACTCATTCTGCGTTATGTAAGCTCGAAATAGATAAACAATTCCATTCGCTTACATGCCTAGCCTGAGTCATTTTCAGCGATTCTGGTGCGCACTTTTTAAACTATATGGTGCTCTAGTGAAAATAATCAAAAGTGTTTGGTATTTTGGCTGATTTTGATTTTGATTATGTTTATGCTTGTACCCAAAAATAATATTTAGAAGGAACTTTGTGATGATAAAGCAATATACAAAATTGTGCAGTTTATATATTAGTGCGTTTATTTTTGGGTTTTACTTGCTATGTTTTCAGGTGCAGGCCAAAGACCCCATAGGTTTTTATTATCAAGACAGTTTTGATGCAAGAATGGCTAATTATCAACAATTAGTTGTGAATGCCGAAGCTTTTACCCCGGATGAAATTAATCAGTTAAAGGCATTGGATACTAAAGTCATTGCTTATTTGAGTGTGGGCGAAACTGAACCGCATAACCTGATCTCAGGCAACGGACAAGGGCCGGGTGGTTATGCTTCCTGGTATATTGATATCAACCCTGTTGATAATATGCCGGATAAAAACCCTAACTGGGGCTCATATTATGTCAATGTAGCAGATCCCGCATGGCAAGATTATTTATTTTCTCAGGTCGATGAACTGGTACAATTGGGCATATCAGGCATATTTTTAGATACCGTCGATACTGTTGATGTGCTCCCGGGAAGTGATACGGCGATGGTCGCGTTAATTAAAAACCTCTCTCAAACTTATGGTAATAGCTTGTCTATTGTTCAAAATCGGGGTTTTTCTGTGATTGAAGATACAGCGCCATATATTGATGCTGTATTGTTTGAAGGACTTACTGGTAGTTATGATCATCAGAGTAACCAATATGTCCTGGCAAATATAGCGCAAACCGATGCGCTTGCCAGACGTTTAAACCAGATCCGCCGGCAAAACGATTTTGACATCTGGTCACTGGATTATTTAGCATCAGGGGATACCGCAACATTAAATCGAATACTCTCGCGGGCAGAGCAATATCAATTTTTGGCAACAACATCAAATATTGCTATCAGCCGTTTTGATACCATAAACTTAAATCGCGCTGATGGTCTCCCAGATTCCAAACTAACTGATTTTATTGGAAATTTAAATCGCAATACGTTTAACTTTAGTATAAATGCAACCAGTCAGCTTGATCTGACGCAGCATATAATACAAATTTTTATTAATACCGAAAAAGGTAATCTGAGTTATATAAACGGCCAAATAGCAGCAGACTTTTTGATTGAAAATGGTGCACTTTATCAATATATAGGCACAGGGAATGATTGGAACTGGCGCTTACTCACAAATAATCTGCTTGTAAGCCAAAGTGCATTAAGCTATTCACTCAGTATTACAGCTGAAAACCTCAGTTTAGGTGAGGGTGATTTTGTTGAAGCTCAGGCTTTTGTTTTGAGTAGTGACTGGTCTGTGGTACAAAATACAGATGTGTTACGCATGATAAGTCCTATCTATTGGTATAAGCGCACAGATGAGGTTGACAGTCATTTACCTGGTACTCAAGATCTACTTGCTTTAAGTAGTCAGAAAGTGGGTAATGATATTGATTTTACTTTAACAGCTCGTGAAACTATCGGGACAAGTGAACATTATGGCTTTTTCATAGACAGTAATGATCTGTCTGGTTATCGTTATTATGATATCAGCGCTTCTTATATGATCAAAGATGGACATTTATATCACTATACAGGAAATGGCAGTTCCTGGAGCTGGTCATGGTTAAAGTGGATACCAAATCAAATAACCGATGTGAATAAAATCGGCTACCGTATTAGTTTGGCAGATCTGAATTTAAGTTATGGCCAGTCTTATGAAGTGATAGGATTTGCTGAAACGTCTGACTGGATAACCAGAGACGTGACTACAGCACTGCAAGGTTTTGTTCAGTAAATAAGAAACAAGCTCAGTATTGAGCTTGGCATTTTTGCATCCGTTGGCCTTGTTGAGAGTGTGGGTAGGCTGCCGAGGTTATGGGATCCCATTTAATGAAAGTAAGTAGTGAATAGGTTTAAACCTTTCTTGGTTCACCTGCGACTTATGTTTTACATATGTAAATTATATAGTTGTTGAAAGGAATAATATGAAACACTCGCTTAAATTAACTTTGTTTACCCTCACTACGATAATGATGTCACTGTCACTCTACGCCAACGATACGGCCCAACATGACTCGAATAGATCACCAAAAGAGAGATTCATACCTGTAGAACTTTTTACGGGAGGAAAATGGGATGGTAAGCATGAATTAATACTAAACAAGGCTTCAACCTCTGCTTGCGCCACAGCTATTGTCCGTGGAAAAGAAAAACCATGCGACAATTATCACATTACGGGCCCTTTCAAGACAGACAGAAATGATACCAAAATTGAATGGGCTGGCGACGAAATCTCCTACTATAAGAGGACATTTAGTACGCCACGAATGGGGAATGTTGAATCTTTTTTTACAATTAATAATTCACGAGATGGACTGGTAAGAATTTACGACAAACGAAAACGATGGGGCGCCAGAACCTATGATGGATTAGGAAGTAAATTTCCACTTGGTTACTGGAAGCAAGGTGAAGTGCGTACTTATAACTCACGCAGACCAATAAGAATTGAAATTATAGAACTTGATGGTCCTGATCATTGCCTGACTTTTCGATGGACAATTGGATCAGGTAAAGGTAGAAATAGTGACAATAACTACACTTTTTGTCCAAATCGTGGCTTTACAAGTATTAGTCACAATGACGAAGGGGCTGTTTCTAAAAAAGTAAAAACCCACGAAAAATCGACTCTAGCATCGTATGTAATGATGAATTAGCGTCAATCTAAGAAGATGGAAGGTTTTTCATTTTTAGTTAGTAAGCTTTGATAAAAATGTGTAAATTAGGAACTCATTATTTATTAATTAAATCAAGGAGAATAAAATGATTGGTTATATAACTTTGGGCTCGAACGATATAAAAAAATCAAAAGGATTTTATGATCCGCTATTTGAAATGCTTGGCGCAACCAGAGTTTTTGAATCAGAAACCTTTCTGGCCTGGGGTATTGGCGAAGAAAAGCCTTTGTTAGCGGTTGGTAAGCCTTTTGATGATCATCAAGCGACTTATGGCAATGGCACTATGGTTGCCCTTATGGCTGCTTCAATGGAAGAGGTTGACAAGTTACATCAAAAAGCATTGGCTTTGGGCGGCATAAATGAAGGTGATCCTGGCGTACGTTCTGGCGGTTTTTATTGTGCGTATTTCAGAGATCCTGATGGAAATAAATTAAACTTTCACTGTAAGCCTTGAGCAAACTAATATCAAAGTCGTATTAACTCATAAGTTGAGTTTGTCAGTTTGAATTTATTAAAAATGCATTGTATAAATATGGGTCATCGATGAGTGGCTTTGAAAAAAGGGTTCGGGTTGATTTAATTTTTTACTAATTAGTTTGATATATCAAGCAAGGAGCTTTAATTTTATTATCTGGACCTTCTTAACCTTCATTTAACCACCTCCTAAGTACAATTTTCACATTATTTTTATTTTTGAGATGAACTGTGAAGTTAATTCCTTTATTTTATTCCGTTACTCTTGTTTTTATGATGAATGGGTGCGCTACTTTTGAAGATGTTACTTTTGATAAACAAGCTGATTTACAGCTAAACAAACTGGCTAGCACAAGTATTAAGTTTGAAAGTGATACACAGATGCTGGCTTTAACAAACTTATTTACAATCACAGAGGTAGATAAGTTAATAGCTAATGCGCTCGCTAATAACCCTAATTTACAACATACATTATTAACTTTAAAAAAAGCAAAACAGAAATTAACCAGTACATCAGCTGATCAGTGGCCAGGTATTTCAGTAAATGTAAATTCAAATAAGGCAGAAGATACGTCAGCTCTTTATACGGGGAGTTTAGACATTGCCTGGACATTAGATATTTGGCAACAACTCGCAAATGCCAGCGACGCAGAGCGGGCAAACCTCAATGCAACAGCTTATGCCTATCAAGGTGCAAAAGACTTATTGGTTGCTAATGTGATGCAAGCTTATTTAAATTTAATACAGTTAACCCAACTGATAGAAATTGAGACTAATCGTGTTGCTACCTATAAAACTAATGAAGACGTTATCGTAGCGCGTTATCGTAAAGGATTAATATCCTTGAATGAACTTGATACTGCAAACTCTAATACGCAAAGTAGTCAGGCGACATTAGTTGATTATCAATCTCAATATCAGCAAGCGAAAAGAAATCTTTCTTTATTAACAGGGTTAAAGAAAAACCAAATTTCTTATAGTACGCAATTTCCGGCTGTTGTTATGCCATTACATGAAATGAATGCGCACAACATGGGTCGTCGTCCTGATCTTCAACAAGCATATCAAAATATTATATCGAGCCAGTATCAACATAAAGTTGCATATAAAGCTTTGTTACCTGGTTTATCATTATCTGGTTCACTGAATAATACCGGAGGCAATTTACATGATGCTTTGTTTGGCAGTAGTGCCTGGCAATTACTCGCAAAGTTATCAGCACCTATTTTTAATGCGGATAAACTAACGAGTGAAGCGCAGATTGCAAAATTATCTGCAGAGCAAAGTTATTGGTTATTTCAGGAAACTTTATTAACAGCAGTTAATGAAGTTGATAATGCTGTTGCCGAAGAAGCAGCCATTACAAAGAGGCTTTCTTTAATAAAGTCTGCGCTTGCAAGTGCGAAACGTAGTGAAGAAACTTATACAGCTCGCTATCGTCAGGGAACAGCTTCTTTCATTGATTTACTACAAGTTCAACAACAAACCTTTTCATTACAAACACAAGTTACACAGCTCACGTACCAGCGATTAAATAATCGCATTTCGTTAGGGCTTGCTTTGGGTTTAGGAGTATAAAACATGCAAATATTTAATAAAAAAACAGTCATGACTATGATGGGTCTGACGAGTATATTTTTTGCTATTGGCATTAATAGTGTTTTATCAGCAAGTCAGCAAAAAACACCGCCACCAAAGGTTTTACCGCAGTTTCCAATTGTTTCTGTTACAGCAGTTTCACCCATTACACATCAATCAGCTGTGACAACTTTTGGCGAAGTTAAATCTCGAAATCAACTCACCTTAACGTCACAAGTGAGTGGTCAGGTTGTCTATTTATCATCTAACTTTTTATCGGGAAAGACGTTTAGCAAAGGAGAAGTGTTAGCACGAATAGAACCTATTATTTATGAGCAGGCACTCGCGAATGCAAACGCAAACTTAGCTGATGCTAAATTATCTTTAGCAGAGGAAGAACTTAACAGCCATCAGGCCGCACAAGAATGGTCTCAATCGGGTTTAGCGAAAGAGCAGGCGTCAGATCTGGCACTTCGTAAACCGCAATTAGAAGCCGCTAAAGCTAAATATATCATGGCGATAAAGGAAGTTGAAAAAGCGAAGTATGATTTATCACAAACGGAATTAGTGGCACCATTTGATGCACTCGTCGTATCAAAAGAAGTACAAGTTGGGACTAATGTGCAAGTTGGCGCTAGTTTAGCTGATTTGTATGATATTTCATTATTTGAAATATCATTGCCATTAACACAGCAACAATGGCAACTGCTACCGAAACAAAAAAATAACGCTCAACAGGTTTCTCAGATGCAAGTTCAACTTTTTGATGATGTAAATTCAACTCAATGGACTGCCCGTGTAGATCGCTTTGAACAACATATTGATGGCGCAAGCAGGCAGCGTTCACTCATTGCTGTTATTGAGCAGCCAATAAAGTTAACAACCCCTTTATTTCCGGGGACTTTTGTTAAAGCTAACATACAAGGTAATACGCTGAAAAATCTTTGGAAATTACCCGCGTCAGCACTGATAGATAACGACACTGTCTGGCAGGTGAATAATAAAGACTTGTTAGAGCAACTCGCTGTGAAAGTTGTTTTTTCAGAAAATAACGCTGTGTATGTACAGCCACTTAATCATATTGAGGATACCCGGATTGTTAATCGACCTTTGTCGAGTTATTTAGCCAATATGAAAGTAGCACCAAATATTGAGGAGTTATTGTAATGAACTCATCAAATAATACGGGGATCATTGCCTGGTTTGCTGCTAATTCGGTTGCTGCAAATTTACTTATGTTGTCGATTATCTTTCTTGGTTTAATGTCTTTTAATCAACTAAGAAAAGAAGCTTTTCCACCTTGGGCGAGTGACTCTATTAGTATCAATATGACCTACGATAGTGGTGACGCTAAGCTATCTGAGGAAGGAATAGCAGTCAAAATTGAAGAAGCATTGGCAACCGTTCAGGGTATTAAGCGTATTACTTCAACCTCGAATGCCAATGGTAGTAAAGTTATTGTTGAAGCGACATCAAGTGATGATTTAGATATTTTATTACGAGATATTAAAGCGAAAGTTGATTCTATTTATAATTTTCCGGCGGATGCTGAAAATCCGGTGATAGAAAAACTGACCTCTTTAGTTCATGCGTACTCAATCAAAATTTATGGCGATACTGATCGTGAGACTCTTCAGGCGATAGCGCAAAGGTTAAAGGTTGATTTATTGGCGCAAAACGCGATTTCAAATATAGAGATCAAAGGTGAAGCTGAGCCTATGATGTCTATAGAGTTAGATGAACAAAAGTTGCAGGCGTATAATTTGTCATTATCTGATGTGGCTACTGTTGTTAACAATGAGTCGTCTACCGCGATATCAACGAGCTTAAGAAATGAAAATAAAGTGGTTCGACTAAAGGTGGCTGAACAAGCTTATAAACAAAGAGAATTTGCCAATATACCTTTATTAACGTTAGCTGATGGCAGTCAGTTACGCTTAGGTGATGTAGCAAAAATTCAAGATGGTTTTGCTGACGATGTTTTTGTTATTGGACGTTATAACGGGCAACCAGGCATAGGAGTAGAAACAAAAGTAGATGATCAAGGTGATGTTTTAAAAATTATTGAGCAAGCCAACAAGGTCGTTGCTAAATGGCAAGAAAGTGCTTTGTTACCACAAGGTGTTGTTGTTGAAACATGGAATGATGGTGGCAGTTTGATCAGAGACAGATTAGCACTGTTAGTTCAAAATGCGTTGTCGGGTATTGGCTTAGTATTTATCGTTTTAGCACTATTTTTGAATCTCAGAGTCGCCTTTTGGGTAACGGCCGGGTTGCCATTTATTTTTTGTGGCACTTTATTTTTTATGACTGATAGTTTTACCGGTATGACTATCAATGAAATGACGACTTTTGGTTTTATCTTAGCGTTAGGTATTGTGGTTGATGATGCTGTTGTTGTGGGAGAAAGTATTTACACTACCCGAAAAGAGCAGGGTGACAGTATAAACAGCACAATTGCGGGCACAAAAAAGGTGGCTGTTCCTACTATTTTTGGGGTATTAACAACTGTGGCGACATTTATCGCTTTATCAAATGTTGCTGGCGGAATGGGCCAGGTATATTCTCAGTTTGCCGTTGTGGTAACAATTTGTTTATTGTTATCTGTTGTAGAATCAAAGTTAATTTTACCTGCTCATTTAGCCCATTTAGATACACACAGAAAAAAGAGTTCAGGTTGGCAAAGTATTTGGCCGCGTATTCAGCAAGGGGCAGATAGCTCACTTCAATGGTTTAGCAAACGTGTTTATCAACCCACCATCAAAAAGGCAATTGAATATCGTTATGGCGTTTTATTTTCTTTTATTGCCCTTTTCATTTTTGTGATTGGCATGCCGCAAAATGGCGGTGTACGTGTTGCATTTTTTCCTGATATTCCAGGTAGTGTTATCGAAGCGAATATGTCGATGCAAAACGATGCAAGTTTTGGTCAAACCAATAAAAACCTTAATTTACTAGAGCAGTCAGCCAGGCTCGCTGATCAACAATTAATGCAAGAGCATGGCCAAAAAGGCAGTGCAATAGATACCATTGAAGTGATAGGTACGGGCGATCTAACCGGTTATGTTGTGGTTGAACTTGATGAGAGCTCGCCATATGGTTTAAATGATTTTACACGGATTTGGAAAGCAAAGATAAAAATACCAGAAGGTGTTCGTAAACTGGACATACGTTCAGGTTTTGGTGGTGGTGACAACTTTAAAGTTGAGCTAAAAGCGTGGAATACGCAAACGATACGGACTGCCGGGCAAGAAATTAAAACGGCAATATCACAAATGGCGGGTGTAAGTGGTATAAACGATAACTTTGATTCCGGACAATCACAATTACGTTTTGAATTAACTGAGCAGGGATTAAGTTTAGGCTTAACCACAAAAGATTTGTCTCGTCAGATATTGCAAGCTTTTGGTGGTGAAATTGTACAGCGTTATCAAAGAGGAAAAGATGAAGTTAAAGTCAGGATCCGTTACCCTGAAAGCGAACGTCAAACCATAGATGACGTGATGAATGCAAACGTGAGATTAAGTAATGGTCAGGTGGTACCTTTATCTGTAGTTGCTAAAGTGCAGTCTCAATATCAACAAAACGAACTCACGCGTATATCAGGTTTACCTGCTGTATTTGTAAGCGCACAGGTAGACAAAGATATCATTTCATCTAATGAACTTGTTAAACAATTAGAAAAGTCATTGCTCCCGAGTTTACAAAATCGGTTCCCAGATTTAACAATCCACTTTGCCGGAGAAGCAGAAGAGCAAACTGAAACTGCAGAGTCGATGAGCCGTTTATTTATCATGGCATTGGTAGCAATCTATATTTTACTTGCGATCCCATTACGTTCTTATGTACAGCCCGTTATTATTATGATGGCGATCCCTTTTGGTTTAGTGGGTGCAATCTTAGGTCATTGGCTTAATGATCTGGTGTTAAGTGTATTATCTTTTAATGGTATCGTTGCTTTAAGTGGCGTCGTGGTTAACGATAGTTTGATGTTAGTGTCGCGGTTTAATCAATTAAAGAAAAGTAAGGATAAAGTTTCTGAGGCGATTATTGCTGCTTGTACGGGTCGATTACGTGCTGTGCTGTTAACATCAATCACGACCTATGCGGGCTTAATGCCTTTGTTAAGTGAGACTTCAACTCAGGCTCAGTTTATTATTCCTGCGGCAGCATCATTGGGGTATGGTATTTTATTTGCCACTTTTATCACTTTGATCTTGGTGCCATCATTATTAATGATGCATCAAGATGCGATAAATATAATAAACAAAGTTAAGTTTAACTTTCGAGAGGAATTAGTGCATGAGCATTAATGTATTATTGGTAGAAGATGATATCGATCTGGCAACAACCATAGTCGATTATTTAGAGTTTGAAAACATTAGCTGCGACCATGCAGCTAATGGTGTGCAAGGTTTGGCTTTGATTGAAAGTAATGACTACCAGGTGCTTTTGCTTGATATTAATTTGCCTAAATTAGATGGATTGAGTGTTTGCCAAAAATTACGAGATAATAGTAATGATACGCCGGTATTAATGCTGACAGCACGTGATTCCCTAAGTGATAAAATTTCGGGATTTGATGCAGGTACTGATGATTATTTAGTTAAACCGTTTGAAATTGAAGAGCTTATGGTGCGTGTAAATGCACTCTCTAAAAGGCGAAGTGGGCAAGTTACTAATTTAGTGCTTGAGCAATTAACCCTTGAATTAAAACAACGTACAGCAGCTTATGGTGAAAAACCGCTTAAATTAACGCCGATCACCGCTAAACTGTTAGAAAAATTAATGCGAGAAAATCAAAAACCAGTAAGCAGAATTGATTTGATGTTTGCAGTTTGGGGTGATGAACAGCCTGACAGCAATAGTTTAAAAGTACATATTCATCACCTGAGAAAACAGTTAGAAAAAGTAAATGCAAATTTGGTTATTGATAATGAACCCGGTTTTGGTTTTGTATTAAGAAAACCTTTAATAACAGTTAAGTAGATATATATGAGTGTTCGTACCTATATTTTTGGTTTATTAACCAGCCTTGTATTAATAATTGCGGCTATTTTATCTTATCAAAGTGCAAGCTTGTTTATTGGATCTTTTGAGATGGTCATTGAAAAAATGATGTTAGATCTTGGTAAGCAATATCCTGAGGCGGGAAAGACAGAACATAAAATATTGGATTACCATATAACAACCCAGTGGCAAAGAGTACCAAAACCTGTACGCGACCGATTTTTAGTTATTCCAGAAAAAACAGAAAAAATACATTCAAAATATGTTGACTGGATTTATATTTCGCCACCAAAAAAAATTTACTCTTTAATGATAGTAAAGCGTGACGGAAAAAATATATATGTATCACGCTTCAATGAAAATATTCATCAGGAGATAGAAAAAATTCACAAAGGGAGCCGTTTTATTCTTGATCCTATGGTACGAATTATTTTATTTGGCTTAGGCGGTATTATATTGTTTGTGGTTGTTTTATTAAGTATCTTTAAAAAATTAGCAAGGCCGATGGAGTCATTGCAATATTGGGCAAAGAACTTAAAACTGACAGAGCTTGACCACGATATTCCTGACTTCAGATTCAAAGAACTTAATGATTTATCAGCATTAATTCATAATAATCTGGTATCTGTTGCTGATTCAATTGAACGTGAACAAGCGTTTTTAGGATACGCAAGCCATGAATTAAGAACTCCCATTGCTGTGCTTAGAAGTAATTCAGCGCTGTTAGAAAAAATTAACCCGTCACCCACGGAGAAAGAGCGCCTGGTAAGAGACCGTATTAGTCGTGCAAGCTTAACCATGAAATCAATGACTGAAACGTTATTGTGGCTCAGTCGAGGTAATGATAAAGATATGCCTGGTGAGCTCGTGAGTTTAGGTGATATCGTAAATAATATACAAGATGAATTAAGCTACTTATTAGCGGGTAAAGAGGTTTCTGTATCTGTTGATCTTGATAGCAGTAAAGTACTTTTAGCGGTTACACCTTGTGTGATTGTATTAAATAATTTGATCCGCAACGCATTTCAACATACTCAACAAGGCTATGTTGAAATCACGCAATGTGAAAATAAAATAAGTATCAAGAATGTGGAATGTGATGACAACAATCAACAAAATAGCCAAAATCAACTTGGTTTTGGGCTAGGTATGCAATTAGTTGAAAAACTAACGGAACAATTTGGCTGGTATTATGCTATTTCGCAAGAAGGTGAAAGCTATCAAGTTGATATATCATTTACCACTGGGGTTTGATAACAATGACGGTTGTTTATCCGTTATCTGGCATGATGATGTCAGGTGCTGGTGGCCATGGTATTTATGTTTTTGGGTTAGAATTAGTGAGATAAAGATGAAACGATCAGTAGAATGTTCTCTTTTAAAAAATAACGACTTCGTTAAAAGAAAAAGCCTTTCCCTGACAGATTTAGGGAAAGGCAATATTAAACTACACTTTAATTTTTATTTTCAGGACGTTATATAAACCATAGGTATATTAAACAACTCATTACTTCAAATTCAGTTGGTTTGTATTGCAATAAAATCAGGGTAAATACATTAATAAATGAATATGAAATGCAAACCAGCCCAATAAAGCCCCGGGGATCAAATCAGCGACATAATGCTGTTTGGTATATAAAGCGCTAAACGCAATCAAAATTGGAAATAATAAAGGCCATAAACCTAAAACCGGTAAATTGGTCATTAAATGTAGTGCAGTTAAAGTTGCTACGCTTACGTGCATACTCGGAAAACAGTTGCTTGATTTATCTATACTGTGAACTAATTTAAGTAAACCTACAGAGTATTTATCCCCTATTATATTTTCGCGCCATGAACTGGGTGTGGCGACCGGAAAGAAGTAGAAAAATCCCATTTGCATAAATAATAAGAAAAAAAAGTTCATTGCTGTGTAATTGAACTCTCTCATATCACCTACTGAAAAGATGATGAGAACGATCACCGGATAATATAAACCGCTATAGATCCATGTCCATTTAGGCTTTAATTTAAACCTTTTATCGAGTGAAGTTTCAAGGCTTTTAACTGGTCGTTTATTATGATTTTGTGTCCAAAAATAAAACTGGTATACCCCAACAATCAAAAACAGGCACATTAAAATATAAACTAAATAATCCATGATATTTCCTTACGATAATCTCTAAATCAATTTGATGGCTAGAATTATCTGAAACAACAAAATACGCAACTAAATGTGAAATAGCATTATGTTTTGTCTCTTTTGGTATCGTTTTATGGTACTTTTGTGGCAGGTTTAGCAATGGTGCAGAGTTAATGTCGAGTTCGTAGTGCGCTATCATAGAAGGATTAACAATGACATGTAGTACGGAAACCGAAAGTTTAATACAAGCGCTAAAACTTGAATTTAAGCGATTAAACATGACGTATAAACAGATTGCTGAGCAAATGAATTTATCTGAAACCAGCATTAAAAGGTTATTCAGCAATAAAAATATTTCTTTACCCAGGTTAGAAAGTTTATGCCAAATTGCCCACTTAGACTTTGCTGGCCTTGTAAAATTAGCTGAGCAATCTCGATCTTATTCAGATCAGTTATCATTGCAACAAGAGCAAGAAATAGTGTCTGACATTCGTTTAATACTGGTGATGGTTTGTTTAATAAACCATTGGCAATTTAATGAAATCCTGGAAAAGTACGCTTTTAAAGAAACTGAATTAATTCGCTTATTCGTTAAACTCGATAAGCTAAAAGTCATAGATTTGTTACCAAATAACCACTACAAGCTGAATTTATCTCGCAATTTTAGCTGGCAAACAAGTGGACCCATACAGAAGTTTTTTCTAAATGCGGTAATGCAAAAATTCTTGCAACCCACACCATCAGAGCAAGGCCACCATTTAAAATATATTTGGGGCATGTTAACGCCAAACTCAGCCGCTGAACTCAATAAGCGTATTCAAAAACTGATAGAAGAGTTTTTAACCATGGCCGAATACGACAAACGGACGTCAGTACATGACAAAATGACCAGTAGCTTAATGGTATTGTTTAGAGAAAACTGGGAACCAGATGAATTTAAAAAATTGCAGCTAGATGGTTACAAAAACCCTCTAAAATGATGCCCATTTTCCTATTCTTGGATCCTTTACCTTACAACTGGATTGGAAATCCCGAATTACCTGTGATACCCAAAGATATAGAAAATTGTATACAGGCAGCTTTAACTATGGGCTGGCGACCAAAAGTAAAAGGAAGTGCATTTAAATATATTCATAGTAGAAAAATATATCAAATCTTTAAACTAAGTTTCATCAGGGAGCTCATGAGGTCTTATACATAAACAGCCACCAGCAACGGCATATTTATTGTAAAATCTAAATAAATTCTTCAATATACTCACACTTTAACGCGTTACCAGACCCTTATAAAAATAATGAATTACACAGAATTTAATGATTTTTGTCGCACTTTACCTGCAACTACCTATGTGGTTCAGTGGGGGAATGCTCACGTATGGAAAGTGGGCGGTAAAGTCTTTGCAATTGGCGGCTGGGCTGACAATAAACAGCCCGCTTTCACCTTTAAAACATCGGAGTTGAATTACGGTTTTTTAAGTGAATGTGAAGGTTATAAACCCGCTCCTTACTTTGCCAATCGCGGTATGAAATGGATTCAGCTATACGATAGTAACGAAGATAAAAATGAGGATTTGTGTTATTACCTAAAAGAGTCGCACCGGTTGGTTTCATTTGGTTTAACAAAAAAGAAGCAAAAAGAGCTAGGTTTAAATCAGGAGTAATACCAATTACATAAAGTGGAAATGTTATTTAGTATTGAAAAACCTTGTAAATTACTTATTGTAGAGCAGTGAATGAGCCTTTGATTTTTACTTTTTGCGCGTTAGCGTTAACATTGTTACGGAGTAGCTAATTTAGGTATATTAGTAAATTTATTGTTATAGTTTATAAAAAGTTCTTTAAGTGGGTTCGAATGGTTAAGCATCAATTCTTGGTAGCCCTGTTTATTTGCTTATTGTCAATGCAAAATGCGATTGCTGGAGTGTCTAAATCGCCAGTGACTGTTTATGTTTATCACCTGCAACCACCGCTCATCATTAGTTTAGACAAAGAGCAGGGGATTTACTTTGATTATGTACAGTACTTGAATATGTTAAGTGAAAAGTATGATTTCAAAGTCGTTTATTTACCAAGAAAAAGAGTTGAACGTATGCTTGATAATCACACTTTGGAAGGTATTCTATTAGGGGTTAATCCTAAATGGTTCAAAGATCAACAAGAAACTAAATACTTATGGACGACGAAAGTAATTAGTGGTCGAGACGAAGTAGTTTCGTTAAAAGCGAAGCCATATGAATATAATGGTCCAGACTCCTTAACAGATAAAGTGATAGGTGGAGTTAGGGGGTTTTATTATTACGGTATTAGTGAATTGGTCTGGGCTAATAAAGCAAAACGTGTAGATACTGTCACTGAACCTGATTTACTGACAATGCTGTTAAAACAACGAGTTGAAGTTGCCATTATTGGTAAATTAACTTTTGATTTCATAACCAAAAAAAACAATTGGAAAAATCAATTTTACTTATCAAGCAATCCTCATGATGTCTTTGAACGGAAAATTCTTATTCCCCAAAAAATGTCAGCGGTTCACAGCCATCTTCAGGAACTAAACCGCTATGTGCAGCAGAGTGAATTATGGCTCAAGACCTTGGCGCGATATAGTGGTGATAGATGAACTTCGTTAAGATAAATATAATTCACACTATTAGTACAAAACGGTGAGTGAAATAACTAAATCTGATTATTAAAATATTCATTGCTTCGTATTTATGAGATATTAGCGCAAATTAAATTTAATTATGGGACGGATATTATTTAGCCGTCTACGTAATAATACTAAAGCGTTAACTTGACTGAGTATAAATTGAATCCATATTTTGAGATTAAATTAGACCCTACTATCGACCAATTTTTATGGATATTCCCCGTTATTTTTCTAATCGCTATGGCTATTAAATTCACAGTAGTAACAGATATTATTTTTGAATATACAAAAGCTACTCGTGGAACAATTATTGTCACGTCAATATTAATAACTTTAGTTTCATTTGTGGTTACATGGTTTGAGTATCGTAATCATCAAAATATAAGAAAATTAATAGATAATAAAGAGTATGAAGTTGTATCTGGCTGTATTAAGAATTATATAATTGATAAAGCGAAAAGAAATAAAACTTTTGAAATTGAAGAAGTTCAGTTTTCTTATAATAATTACACAACCACTCCATTTTTTCATGAGCGAAGTTTTGAAGGGTCATTTATTAAAAATGGAAATTGTTTTTCTATAAGTTATTTATTGTATAGGGGTCAAAATAAAATAATTAAAATCGACCAAACAACAAACATTTAAAGTTTAATTCCGTGAATTACCAGAAGACGTAAACTCTAACCGCTATTAAGTTTCAATTCAGCCTTGAATGATTTAAAAATAACACTTTTCTGAGTTTTAATTAATTCTCTTTTTTGGAATATCCATTATTCCCATTCTGTGAGATATTAATGCAAATTAAACTTTATTTCTGAGACGAACATTGCTGAGACGTCTACGTAATATAATTCAAGGTTTTCCATTGAACATATGTTGAATATTCTATTACTTGCAGGCGCAATTGAGTTTGGTGTAGAGAAAGGCTGCGCAGATCAGACTATTGAAAGACTGGAACCAATTGAAACAACCATTCAGTTTATTCAACCTAATACTAATTTATTTAAATTAGGAACTTTTGTTGTTAAAGATTCATTGCCTACAGGCTGTTCGTTAATTAATACTGAAAGTGTAATTGAATTTGATATCACAGGTAATGGCGAGTTAACAAATTATAAAATACTATCTTCTAGCCCTAATCACATTCATTCCCGTGTAATTAAGCGAGCCTTAAAGAAAGCTGAAATTCTACCTGAGGCTTTAGGTACTGCGAATAATAAAATAAAAGTTACCCACATTATGTATAAAAATAAAAACTAACAATCATTTCAAACTGAATCCCACAAATCGTTATATTTATTGCTGCATATTAACAATACAAAATTTAATCCAAAACTAAGTATCAACTACAGGCTGTTTTCGCTGCAATTTGTACATAAACCTTTAACAGAATTTAATTGGTATCAGAAAGTGAAGTCAATAACTCAGGCAATACATAATTATGCATAATATCAAAGGGTTGTTTTTGTAATAAAAAATTACCTTGATTGCTGCCTGTAAAAACTGCAACTGCATCCAGAGAGGGCATAATAAAAATGAATTGTCCGCCATTACCCCAAGTGTGGAGGGCTTCAATTTTGTTATCTTTTAATTCAAAAGTGGTTTTATACCATTGGTGGGAATATGTTGTCGGGGGCAATTTGTTAGCTTGGTATTTTATTTTAGATTCTATTTTATTTGCGTTCACATCTTCAATCTCAGCTGCTATCTCACCCTTGACTTCATCGGTAAAAGACCAATTGATAGCTTGAGACGAGTCATAAATCTTATTAATAGCTTGTTCAGAAATAATCTGTTTATCCAGCCATTGACCCTTATTTAGTACAAGTAAACCAATTTTAGCCAGATCTCTTGGGGTAAAGTGGGCGTTACCCTGACCATTTAGAAATTTTCCATCCTGACTTTTGGTGAATCGATAGTTTTTAATATCAAGGGGTTGCATTAAATACTTATCGGCAAACATAAAAATATTATCTTTTCCCGCCCGCTGCAAAGCCGCTGATACACTCGCCGAGAGCATAAAACTATTAGCGTTGCAGTAATGCCACTGTGAACCTGGCTCTGCCGACATTTTGATTGCCATACTGTGTTTTAATGGCGTTGGCCCAATATCTACCTGATCTTCGTGGAATGGTCCATCAGAGCCCGGCGCTTCATCACAAAAAATACCAGATGTCATATTTAGCAAATGTTTAACCTTAATCCGGTTTTTTCGTGGATCTACGTCTTGCAGGTTATGATATTTGCTTAATAGTGGCATGACAAACTCTTCTGTTATTATCAGCCCTTGGTCAATGGCAATAAGCGTGATGAGTGCATTGATACTCTTAAATGTGGAATGGGTTCTATGAGTGGTATTTTTAGTGAACCCTCTGTAATAATTTTCACTAATGAGTTGGTTTTTTTGATATACCAACATTGAATCAATGCCAATATATTTATTGGGTTTCATCGCATTATGCGCTTGCGTGAATAGCGTTGATTCTAGTTGTGTATTATTGGCTTTTACTGTGAATATCTGCGTACAGAATAGTAAAAACCAGAATACGATCAATAAATTTAATCTGAGCTTACCTTGCATTATTTTTCCTTTTTATCTTTATTGGTTTTTATTTATTGCCGGAAGTAATTTAATACCTGGGTATTAACGTTTTCGATAATGCCTTTATCAATGGCGATCCCGGTTAACAGGCTAGAGCGCCATATAGTTTAAAAAGTGCGCACCAGAATCGCTGAAAATGACTCAGGCAAGGCATGTAAGCGAATGGAATAGTTTATCTATTTCGAGCTTACATAACGTAGAATGAGTCATTTTCAGAGATTCCCAAAGGGCGAGTCTAAAATTCCCGCATACTGCGTTAAATTCTTTTGATTTAGAATAACTAAACCTAAAAAAATTTGCCTTGTCTGCGAAAACTTTAGATCTCGCTGGCGTATATTTTTTAAACTATATGGTGCTCTAGAGATTGATTTAAATGCGGATCGCGTATCATGAAGTTGATCTGCACTTTGACCATTAAAGTATTGTTCAAAAAGGATATTGTTTTTGTCATCTATGATCACGCTATGTATTTTAGGATATTGACCACTATTAATTGCTTTAATTAAAGGCTGTATTTTTGAGGTATTAAATAGTGATTCATGTGTAGTCGCATATGCATAATTTAAAAAGAGTTGAGCTAGAAATAAAAAAATAAAGGTAATTTTAACCATGATTTTCGCTTATTCGGTTTAGTGTTTGTTTATTAGACGCGATAAACTCAAATAGGGTTTAAAGGTTTTTTCATTTATCTTCAGGACATAATGAATTATAACAATTTAATTCACACTGTAGTTGAGCAGATCTGGAACGGATGTATCGTCTTGATGCTTTTTTTCGCTCTCGCAGTTAAGTTAATTTTGCTAAATGCACATTAGATTAAATTTTTGGTGAAATACGTTTAGCGTCATTATCATTATGTTCTATGATTTATAGATAATTATATGGATATTCTGGAAATTAATGAGCGTTAAACCAGCCCCCTTTAAGCATCAAGCTTACCTGGCAAAACATCCTATTTTAACACAAAATCGTGAATGTATTGGCTATGAGCTGTTGTATCGTGGTACTACAGATAATCAATTCCCGCAAAATACAACTGATGAAAAAGCGTCAAATGATATGTTTTTGGAAAATTTATCGCTTTATGGTTTAAAAGCCTATGTTGGCGATAACCTGGCTTTTGTTAATTTTTCAACAGCTTCATTGCTGTGTGAGTTGCCAGCTTTATTACCTGCAAAAAATATCATAGTTGAAATTGTTGAACGTACAGAGCCAACATCTCAGGTTATTGAACATGTAAAAAAGATGAAAGATCTGGGATTTCGTTTTGCCCTGGATGCTTTTGACGGAGAAAAGAAATGGCTACCTTTATTAAAAGAAATTGAATTTATTAAGTTAGCTGTTTTAGATTCAGTAGAAGAAACAATCAAAAAATATCATATGCTGTGTTCTTGTCTTGATAATGGCACCAAAATTATTGTCGAGAAAGTGGAAAATTATCAAACCTTTGAGTTATTAAAACAAGCAGGTGTTCAATATTTCCAAGGGTATTTTTTTGCAACTCCGGTGATGGTAAGACATCAGGCGTTAAACCCGTCAAAAAAAATACTTGTTCAGTTAATTTCTCTTTGCGCACAGGAAAACTTAGATTTTAAAGAAGCAACTCAAGTGGTAATGCAAGATATTGCACTTACGACGCGATTTTTGAGAATGGTTAATAATATAAGCCCAAATAGTAAAACTAAAATCCACTCATTGCAGCAGGCATTAATATATTTAGGGGAAATACCTTTTAAAAAAATGATAAGTATGTTTGTAGTCTCTGAATTAGCAACAGATAAACCCAGTGAGTTATGCCGACAAGGCGTAATGAGGGCAAAACAATGTGAACTGCTTGTTATTGATTTTGCACCTGACAAAATGTTTCAAGCGTATTTGACCGGATTATTATCCATTTTAGATGCAGCATTGGATACTCAATTTGATTCACTGATCAAAGAGCTTAATTTAGAAACTGAATTTGAAGATGCGCTTATTCTGAAAGAAGGTCTATTAGGACATATTCTCAAAGCTGTGATAGCAAATGAAAACGCACAGTTAACGGATTTATCTAGGTTACAACAAGCACTAAATATTAATGCTTTTTGGTTTTCTTGTTGTACAGAAGAGGCAATGCGGTTTTCAATGGACGTAAACTAAACTTAAAACACGCCAGCTTATCATAAGTGTAATACCTTGTAATAAACTATGAGAATTTTTTGCCAAAGAAGGCATTAACACCTTTATCAATAATCAAAGGGTAAAAAATTGTTATTTTATACTGTTGTTCGGGGAAAGTTTCTATATAATTTGCCGCACTTAATCCCACCCCAATTATCAGAACTAAATTAACACACAGTTAACTTGGTTTTGTTAATAATTGCAAAGGCAAAAAGCAAAGCTCATGATCAATACGGTTATTCTCATTTTAGTGATTATCAGTTTTATAATGATAATTACTGAAGATTTAATTCATATTAATAAAGCAAAAACCACCTTATTTTTCGGAACATTATGTTGGATATTAGCGTTTATTTTTCCTATCGATAGTAATAATACAGCCGATACTCACCATCAACTTAATGAAAATTTATTAGAAATAGCCACCTTATGGTTGTTTCTAATGTCAGCAATGACCTTTGTCGCATACTTGAATAGCAAAGGGTTTATTTCGGCCTTAGTGCAAAGGATATTGCCAAAAAGAATTTCTGAGCGAGGATTGATGTTTGTTATTGCGATTTTTGCCTTTGTTTTTTCTTCTTTTGCCGATAACGTGACCGCGACTCTGGTATCTATTGCCGTCGTAATGAATTTACAGTTGGAAGTAAAAAAACGTTTAAAATACGCAACTTTAATTATTTTTGCTGTAAATAGTGGTGGCGTATCTTTGATCACAGGTGATGTAACTACCTTAATGATCTTTCTTGAAAACAAAGTCACTATAGCGAACTTACTTATATTAGTCGTGCCTTCTTTTTTAGGTGTTATGGCATTGGCGGCTCTGTTATCTTTAAGGTTATCAGGTACGGTTGAGCTGGCCCAGACACGTTTTAAAATTGAAAAAACAGATATTATTATTGCACTGATTTTCTTACTTACCATTTCAGCCACATTATTACTCAATGTTTTCTATCAAATCCCCCCGGTACTCAGTTTTCTTTTTGGTCTCTCGGTTATGTTTTTAGTTGCTCATGTGCTGCCAAATAAAAACCAACAAGATGTTTTAAATTATGTCAGAGAAGTTGAATATGATGCTTTGCTATTTTTCTTAGGTGTACTACTCCTTGTTGGTATTTTAAAGGAGACAGGTGTATTAAGTGGATTTACTGAATTGTATCAATTCTTTCCTGCCATACAGGTTAACTATTTAGTTGGTTTTATGTCCTCTATTATTGATAACGTACCGTTAACTGCAGCCTTATTAAAAGCAGATGTAGAGATGGAAATAACAGAATGGTTAATGTTGACTTATGCGACAGGTGTTGGGGGGTCTATTTTAGTTATAGGATCGGCTGCCGGGATCATCGCCATGAGTAAGCTTCAAGAGCTTAACTTTATGAGCTATTTACGTAATTTTGGTTATTTGGCGATAGCTTATACTGTGGGTTACATTGGCGTTTATTTTGCGGCAAATTGGGTATTAGCTTAAATGATTTAAACTTTGTTTGAGTGATTGTTATATTTTAGCCAGTTTGTAATATAACAATTACTCAAATGTTGAACTACTTATTTATTTCAGGGTGTTTGATATTAAAGAGACATTATTTATATTTTTCTTGGCAAGGTAATGGTAAATCGTACGCCTTGAGGTGAATTTTTTTGATAACTGATATTCCCTTTTAGTTGTTGAGTGACTTGATTGTAAACTATATGCAAGCCTAAACCTATATTCCCCTGATTGCGTTTAGTGGTAAAAAACGGGTCAAATATATTCTTTGCTATCTCATCCTGAATACCTACGCCATCATCTTGATAAGTTAAAGAAATAAAGTGGTCATTGGTATCTAAATGAACTGAAATGTTTAAAAGTGTCTGTTCATTAATAGCATGTTGCAAGCTATTGAACAGAAGAGTTTCCATTATAATATCAAAGCTATTGGCAAAACTCATTAATGTTACAGTTTCACTCTCTGAATAAGAGGTTGATATTACGTCGTTATGTTGATTTTGAAAGATAGACAATTTGGTACTGATCAATTCACTGAGGTTTAAGAGGTGCGCCTGGTGACTGGTATTGGCAATTTGTTTAAACTGCATGATTAAATCGGCGCATTTTTTTGTATTGTTACTGATCAGTGATTCACTGGATTTTAATTGTTCGATTATTTTTTTTAATTCGCGTTGAGATAAGGTTTTATCTTTAAATAAAGTGTCAAGTTTTATTAAAGAACCATGCAATACAGAGCTTGCTGTGACACAAGTGCCAAGTGGGGTATTCATTTCATGGGCAATGCCTGTGATCAAGCTTCCCAGCGCGGCCATTTTTTCTACCTCAACGAGTTTGCTTTGTGTTTCTGTGAGTGCTGATAAAGTTGTCGAAAGTTCTGTATTGGCTAATGTGAGCGCTTCTGTTCTTTGTTTTACTCTAAGCTCTAATTGATTATTAAGTTCTTGTAGTGCTAACTCATGTTGTTTTAGCTGAGAAATATCTTTTAACGTACCAGACATACGTTTTGGCATACCTGAATGATCTCGTTCCACTACTTTGCCGCGATCGAGTATCCAGATCCAGTTATTGTTATTATCTTTTATGCGGTAACTAGCTTCAAAAAAATCTTTATGTTGTTCATGAATATAGCGATTAATTTCAGTACTTACTTTGTCAAAATCATCGGGGTGAATATACGCTTGCATGGCTGTAATTGTATAGCCAATTTTTCTTTGTGGTAGTTTGATATCTGTAAAAATATTTTCTCGAGACATATTTCCTGTTGCTAAATTCCAATCCCAAAGTGAATCACCGCTGCCCCATAGCGCTAATTTTAAACGTTCTTTGCCATTTTTAATGGCGGTCATTATTTTTAGTTGTGTTTGCTGTTGCTTAGATTTTATTAACCAAATAAACGTTGAGAAACTAAATAGTAATATTAAAAGCATAGTGACTATCATGGTATTTTTTTCAGCTGCCTGCTTAGATAATTCTAAACTGGTTATTTGATTTTTTTGGGTGAGTGCTTTTATTTCTCGTTGTTTTTGATCTATAGCAAATTTTACTTTTAATGTTTCAGCTCGTAATTGTGCTTCTTGACTGAATATTTGTTGTTGTTTTAACGTATAGCTTTTGAAATAAGCGAGAGACTCCTGATAGTTTTTTACTGACTCGTTAAATTCTGACAATGCTAAATAAGCGCCCAGCAATACGGTGTTTTTTGCTGTTTTTTCAGCGTATTGTATGCTTTTCTTTGTGTGTATAATTGCTTTTGGCATATTGCCTTGTAGAAAATGCAGTTTGCCAAGGGCCAGATAAGTTTCAGCTAATCGTGTGCCATTGTTATCTTCGGTAAATATAATGAGCGCTTGCTCTAGATACTGAAACGCGAGAGTAAATTCCTTTTGATCACGATGTAAACGACCTAAATATAGATCTGAGGCTCCTTTAAGTACGTTAATTCTTAATGAAATCGCCAATTCTCTGGCTTGATGCAGATAAGTTAATGCGTCAGGAATATTACCTGCCAACCGTGATGTTTCGCCTAAATTATTATAAGAAAAGATCATGCCTTTCTGATAATTTAACTCTGTTTTTAGTGCTAGTGATTTTTTGTGCATTTTAATGGCATTGTCGTATTCACCTATATCTTTATATACGATTGCGGTGTTATTGTATTGAACTGCTAATGCCCTTTTATCACCAAGATCTTGTTTGAGCATTGTTGCCTGTAGCTGGTGCTTTAATGCTGCTTCAAAATCGCCTGAAGCCCGATAAACAGTTCCTATATACCCTAAGGTCTGTGCTAAACCCGTTTGATTTTCTTTGTATTTATAGAGTTGGTGTGCAGTTAAATGATCGGCAAGCGCAAGATCAAATTTTGCTATTTGAGAGTAAGTTCGCCCTCTTTTGTTTATTAAACTCGCCAGCTGTTGTGTATCATTTTGTTGTTCTGCAATATCCATGGCTGAGTTTAAGTGTTTAATTGCTTCTTGAGGTGAATTTTTATCCAACTGGATTTCACTCATTACTTTATAGGCTAATATTTTTCCTGCATGATCATTAGAATCGTTAGCTATGTTAAATGAGTTGTTAATTAAATTCGTTGCTTCGTGATGTTGTTTTAAATATATATTTGCGCGCGCCATATAAGCATAGAGCCAGGCTTGATTATTTATGAGTGATGTTTGTTTTAATGTTTTAAGTGCTATGTTGGCATAGTCTAAAGATTTTTCTGGTGAAATGCGGGAGTATTTTTTTATAAATGTTTTGATTAACTGAACTTGCTCTGTGCCTTGTGTATTTTGTATTTTTAACTCTAAAGCAGCCTGTGTTGTATTTGCATAAATAGATACACAGCCCAATAGCAGTATCATTAATACAATGGTTTTTGTAAATAGAAACGACTTTATTGTTTTTGGCATAGGCGATAAATACTTAGTCATTACTTGTTCAAAAATAAGTATAGCTAATTTTCGATACAAACTAATTTCGCATATCATTTTGATACAGTAAATGCCAAAAATGGCGATATTACCTTCGATCGTTTTTCTGCGGAGTTAATTCCTTTTTATCAAATCAATGAAAATCATCGTATAGGTTTAGGGCTATTAAAACCATTATCAGCTGAATTGGAAGTAGATTTTAACGGTAAAGACACGGTTGAATTAGATGCCTCAACGGGTTTACTTTTAGAGTGGGGTTATAGCTTTAATGAGCATTCAACTATAGCGATCCGTTATGCTTCTGTTGATTATGAAGTATCAGGAATTCGTAATTCAGATAAAATAGATGGTAACTATATTGGCGCCATGTTTTATTGGTATTTTGGCCAATAGACTATTTATATTAAACATCAAAAACGCCAGTTAAGAAATAACTGGCGTTTTTTTGTTTCTTTCTAAAAGCTATTAACAGAGTTAATGCATATCAACTTTGACTTCTATCCAGGCGCTGGCTGTGCCTTGTGTGCCGCCTTTTCTTGTCGGTGTAACTGTGAAAGCGCCCCATTTATCTGTGTAACTTTTACCAATTACAAGCCCTGCATCATAAAAGTCATCGAAGTCGTCAAAATCATCATTTAAATCGTCAGGATGGGTATTTGGAGTCATATCAAGAAGATAAGAAACGCCATAATAATAGGATCTTGAATCTTCATCAGGGAAATATCCTTCTGTATTAATTTGTACGCTATCTGTATCGGCACCATCTTTGGTACGATATTCAACCCAGTAAGTAACATCTCCATTACCCGCTTTTAGCCTTATTCCCAGATCTCCGCGTACCGAACCGTGATCTAGGGCATAAATTTTATAAGTGCCAGACTGTGTGACTTCAGGTACTTCTGCTTTAATATCCCAGGCTTTGAAGAAATTTTTGTAATATAAATTAAAGCCACCAAACTCCCAGGCACTCGCACCCATCATACTAAAGGCATTACCATATTGAATTCTTTCGGCTTCGTAATTACCTACACCAAATACAGAATCTTGGCCATCTAAGCCCTGGGCATGATGAAGCCCCATTGCATGGCCCATTTCATGTGCTATACCGCCTGCTTGTGAGCGTTCATCGCCAGTATCGTATACGCGTATTGCGCCAGGATTAACGCCTGCTTTAATACCGAAATCAGAAATTTGCGGAGATAAAATCAGATAAATGGTATTATCGTCTATGTTCCAGTAATTTGATTCACCTAATGCGATGAGTTTATCGGCATAATAATCCTTCCAGTCGTTAGAACTGATATTATCCCAGGCTGATTGGCGCTCATTTATTTGAATAACATCATCATAAATTTCATAGGTTACATCAAAACGGCCATAAGATTCTTTATCAAAATAATCTTGAATTTCAGCCATTTCAGATTTTATCCTATTTGAAGACCAGGTTAGATCTACATCAGTAAATTCGAATCTGAAAACTTTTACATGAACAGTATCATGCTCCCATTGAACGTGAGAACCATAATTTTTATCTCCGGGATCTGTTGGCTCAGAACCGCCAGAATCTCTTTGTACATTGACTGAGTAATCTTCAATTTCTCCATACCTAAAGCCATCAGCGACGGCTGAACCGTTACCATTCATTGCAATACGCATACGGGCTGTACCTGAGCTGATATCAGCTAAATCTAAATTTCCATCAACGACATTATTACGATTTCCACTACCTGAAAACACTTGTTCGTCATTATCGAAACTGCCATTGTTATCATTATCAATCCAAACGGCCCAATTTGTAGTCCAGCTGGAAACCGGAGTCAGAGAAATAGCATCGCCGTTACTGATTGTAAAAGTTTTGTTTGAGCTGAAATCACCATAACCGTTATTGTTTCCGCTGGTATAGCTGTCATTACCGAACTCTACAGATAGAATGTGTTCATCAGCGCCTCCATTTGGTTGCTGAATCAAGGCATAATCACCAGTGCCTCCTCCGCCTGTGCCACCATCAGTTTCACCAAAATTGACATTAAAATCTTGATAATCACCATAGCTATTGAATCCACATGAGTCACTACTAATGTCTCCTTCATGCATAACGACTCTCATATCCACATTGTTACCGCTAATATTATTTGGGATCACTAAATTTGCTGATATTGTTGTATTAGTTGCAACTCCAGAACTAAAAATAAGCTCATTGTTATCTGAAAAGTCACCATCATTATTCAAATCTAACCAGATACTCCAATTTTCATCATATTCATAACCACTGTAACCAGGCGTGAGTTCTAAAATATCACCATTTTGTAATGTACTGCCATTCATTAATGTTGATGAATTTAAGCTAATATTTTGAATGTGTTCATAGTTATTATTTACTGAAATAGCGCAGGCCGCTGAGGCTGTTTGCATCTGACATATAGCCAAACAACTGGTGAGGGAAATCGCCAATTTTGTTTTAAATCTGTTATGGGGCTGGTTATTAATCGGTTTTTTGTTCGGTCTTGCTTTATGGATATTATTTTTTATAAACATCTGTTCTTCTCCATGTTTTTGGTTTTTGTTTAGTGTCGAACAGCAGTATTAATTAATTTTTCGGGGATGTAAAAACAGCAAAGAATCATGAAATTTGATATATCTTTTAGCACAGTTTTTTCTCAGCTCACAATTTTAAACTATTTTATCTGTATGTTTTTAATACATAATTTAATCGTTGTTGCTAAGATGGGTATTGTTGCGTTTTTTGTTTTCAAAAGTAAAAATGATGTAAATATAATGGTGATTTAACTGAGAAATGATTTTAAATTATCAGTTAGGTGTATCGAATGATTTTAAATTATTGCGTGGAATAGTCTAAATTAACTACGAACCTGATTTGTTGAGTGGGGATCAGGTCCGAATTAATGTTTAATTAACTATTGATAATGCCTTTAACTTTTAAAGATTCGAGGACAAGTTGTTTTCTGAGGGCAAGATCAGCTCTGGATTTTACTTGTATATTACTGGCAAAAAACCAGACTTTTGTATTTACTTCAACATAACCTACATACCAGCCAATATCTTTTGTCCAGCCTGTTTTTTCTTTTAATGAATAATTAGGGGTATCACTTGCGGTCATAATTTTTTTTAATAACCTGATATCTTTAGTTAAAAAAGGAAGCTCCTCTTTATATAGCTTTATTAAAAAGTTGATCTGCTCTTTCGCTGAAATAGCTAAATCTCCAGTTAACCAGAAAGTTCTTATGTCACGACCTGTTTTCTTGGTGCCGTAATTTAATAAATTTAGATATTCCAAATATTTATCATTACCTATTTTTTCTGCAAATTCCTGATAACACCATACACACGAGCGCTTGAAAGCGGTTGTTAACGTTTGATCTTGATCCCAAACAGCCATACCTTTTTTAGTACCATCCCATTTAATGGTTTGCTTCTCGTCTTTGATGGCCTTTTCTTTTAATGCGATTAATGTATTTGGAATTTTGAATGTTGATGCAGGTAAAAACCTGTTTAATGAACGCTTCTTATTATGTACATATTCAATAGTTTGATCTAACGAGGAAATGATCAAGGTGCCGTTTATGCCGTTCTGTTGATATATTTTTGCAATATCATCATCGGCCATCGATAAGTTAGAAATGAGTAGAATGAATATTGGCAGTGTTAAATTAATGATTTTCATTGTTTTCCTTTAGGGACAAGAGCACTATATATGATTAAAACTATATGCTGCGCTAGATAATTTATATTTAAATTTTATCCTATACCAGTCGATTAGTATTCAGAGAATGGGTCTTATTTATATAAAAATGGTAAAAATATAGGGACATTTTTATGAAAGAAATTGTAATGAAAGAAAGTGTCATATAAAAAGTAACGGCGACACCTTTAATTAATCAGAAACTAGCCTTCTTGGTGAGTTAAATGATTGCTATGATTGAAGATATAAAATAAAATCCCTATTGCAACATTAGTCTTATATCCTACATTGCTGCGCTTCCCTGAAGTGAAAGTAACATGCTTGTTGTGTAACATTTAGCTTAACTTCCCCCCTATATAAAAAAGGAGTAACCCTTTGCAAATACAATCTTCAGAAAGACTTGATTACCAATTAATGGACAAAGACGACGCCGAATTATTGTTTGAATTAGATCAAGACCCTGAGGTAATGCGATACCTTAATGGCGGTAAAGCACCGAGTTTAGATGAAATAAAAACAGTATGGGTGCCTCGTATGGAAAGTTATACCAATACTGAAAAAGGCTGGGGCTTATGGAAAGTCGTAACTCGTGATAAAAATGCGTTTATAGGTTGGATATTGTTACGACCTATGGATTATTTTAGTGAAGCGCCCAAATTACATGATATCGAAATTGGCTGGCGATTTATGCAAAAATCCTGGGGTAAAGGTTATGCGACCGAAGCTGCAAACCATTTAGCTGAGCACGTTTTTATCGCACAGCCCGATGTAAAATATCTTTCTGCCATCGCTGATAAGGAAAACGCAGCATCAGTCGCGATAATGAAAAAGATGGGCATGTCTTTTGTTAAACAAGAACCCAATCTTGATCCTAAATTTATAGCGAAAGATGTGGTTTATTATCAAAAAACCAAATAACCTGGTGATGTGTATTTAGCTGGTAAGTTTATGCTTATCAGCAAACCATTGTTCCAGGTATTCGATACAGAGTGTTAATTTTGATGGAACAAAATACCTGGCAGGATATAAGGCATATAAGGTGAGTTTTGGTTTACTTGAGTTTGCTAATACTTCCACTATCTCGCCTTTATCTATTGCTGGCTGGCAGACAAAATCAGGAATAAACCCCAAACCTGTACCTTGTTTAATTGCTGCCATCATAAATAGTGTACTGTTCACTCGTAAGTTACCTTTTACTGCAACACCAGCTTCAACAGGCCATATATTTTGCCCTTGAAAATAGCTATAAATAAAGCAATTATGATCTTTAAGATCATCAGGCTGATAAATTTGTTTGTGTTGCTTAAGGTATGCCGGTGATGCACATACTTTATAAGTAAATTGTGTTAGCGGCCTGCCAATATAATTAGAATCCACGGGCTTACTGGACGCTCGAAACCCTAAATCAAATCCTTGCTCTACTAAATCAATGCTCTCATCTCCCAAATGGATATCTAGCTCAATTTCAGGGTGAGCCTGCATAAAATCGGCAAATAAACTGGACAGATCGGTAATGCCAAGTGACATAGGCGCATTGATTTTAAGCTTCCCTCGTAGGTTTTGTTGTAAATTTTGAACAAAATTATCAGCGTCTTCCATTTTAGCTAATATTTCTCTCGCTTTTTGTAAATAACCTTCACCTACGTGGGTTAAATGTACATTGCGCGTAGAGCGGTGTAATAAACGTGTGCCTAATTCGGTTTCAAGCCGTGCAATTTCTTTACTGATCATAGATTTTGATGAATTGGTTTGCTCTGCAACACGCGTAAAACTACCTAAATCGGCTAATCGCACAAATAACTGCATAGCGCGTAGTTTATCCATAACTGTCTTTTATTGTATTCAATATGAGAACAGTATATGCACATTGTAGCTATATATGAAACTTGAAATAGATAATAAGATGAATTTACTGCTTCAGGAGTGAGTACTGAAGTTACTCAACAATAATTTAAATTTGGAGAAATATGATGTACGAACTTTATTATTTACAAGGTGCTTGTTCGTTAGCGACTCAAGTTGTATTGAATGAATTAGATCAAGAAGTAAAAATTATTGATAAACAAGGCATTAAAAACTTTGAAAGTATCAATCCAGTGGGCACAGTACCTGTACTAATTGATGGTGAGCATACTTTAATTGAAGGTGCTGCAATCATGCTGTATTTACTTGAAAAACATAAAACGCCATTGTTTCCTGAAAGTGGGACTGCTCGTCAAAAAGCAATCAAAGATATTATGTTTGCCAATGCCACTATGCATCCTGCTTACGGTAGATTATTTTTTATCTCTAAAACTATCCATGATGAAAATATGAAACAACAGGCGTTAAATGATGCTGCTTTGAGTATTAGTTCGTTATGGAAAGTGGTTGAAAATCAATTGAAAAGCAACCCATTTTTAGGGGGGAATACGATTTCGGCGGCAGATATTATGTTAAGTGTCTATGCGCGCTGGGGGGCTTCTTTTCCTGTGGATATTGTTATTGGTGAAAAAACCACGGCCATGCTTAATAAAGTACAAGCTTTACCAAGTTTTACGAAAGCAGTTGCAGCAGAGCAAGCTATTTCATCTCAATAATTTTGTTGGCAAAGTCGATGATTTCGGTCATCGCACTTTAAGGAGTGCAGTTATGGTTAATCTGGTATCAAGTCAAAACGAGAGTGATTTTTCATCTATTACTCACATTATTCATACCTATTTTGAGGGATTACACTTTGGCGATATTGTAAAGCTAAAAGCTATTTTTCATAAGGATGCCTGGTTAAAATCGCCTGGTTCAAGACGTTCATTAGCACAGTGGATACATGATGTGTCGCAAAGAGCGACACCCGAGCAACTTAACAAACCATTTGAGTACCAAATTTTGGCTTTAGATATAGTACAAGATCAGGCTATGGTGAAAATTCACTGTCCGCTATTTGAATTTAACTATATCGATTTCTTAGGGTTATTAAAAGAAGATGGCCAATGGTTGATAGTCAACAAAATGTACACCCACGTCAGCGAAAAATAATTATCACTAAAATACAACAAAGGAAAAACGATGCCTTATATTAATGTAAAAATTACCGATGAAAATGTGACGAATGAACAAAAAAAAGCCATCATAAAAGGCTGTACGCAAATCATGGTAGATGTGTTAGATAAAAATCCGGCCACCACTTTTGTTGTAATCGATGAAGTGAATACAGATAACTGGGGTATTGGTTTTGAGCAAGTTACTGAGTTACGCAAATAAGTTTAATTGAATTACCAAATTAGGCGTTTATTTTACAGTTAACTGGTTGTAATGAATTTCTACTTGCTAAATCGTTCATTCATAGATAAATCCAAGTTCATTTTTAGAATTTCATATACAAAACATTCAGCTATAAAATTTTTAATTTTAAACTTGAACTTTTGTTTTTTACCCATATCAAGAAAAAATAATGCGATACCTACTTTGTTTTTTGGGGATTTTCCCTGCAACTATGGAGACTATTACAATGTATTTTTCGTTTTTTTTGGCCCTATTCAACGGGTTAACATTTTCTACCACGCTAGACGTAACAATTAAAAAAATATCTATATAGTAATTTTAGGAGGCTTCCATGTTATATGTGAATCATTTGACTCGCAGTTACGGCAGCTTTATTGCTGTAAATGACGTGAGTTTTTCAATAAAAAAAGGCGAAATCATTGGCCTTCTTGGCCACAATGGCGCAGGAAAAACTACAATTATGAAAATAATTAGTGGTTATTTAGAGGCTGATACTGGCGATATATCACTTGACGGAATTTTGCTTAATAATGCGCCTAAATTATTAAAGCAGCATTTAGGGTATTTACCTGAAAACCTACCTGTATACCCAGAAATGAGTGTTGCTGAATATTTAGATTATGCTGCTGATCTAAAAGGATTAAAAGCGAACAAGAAAATAGCTGAAATTAAGCGTGTAATTAAGGCGACAGATTTATCAGCAAAATTATTAGCCCCCATTCAAACCCTTTCGCGTGGTTATAAGCAACGTGTGGGGGTTGCACAGGCTATTTTAGGAAAACCTAAACTCTTAATACTTGATGAACCGACTAATGGTTTAGATCCTGAACAAACACAACATATGCGTCAGTTAATTCGAGATATAGCTGAGGATGCAACTGTTATTCTATCAACCCACATTATGCAAGAAGTTAATGCTTTGTGCGATCGCGTACTTATTCTTAAATCGGGCCAACTTGTCTTAGATGAAAAATTAGCAATACTGCAACATAGTAAACATATTGTTGTAAATACAGATCATCAAGATATTGAAATGCTTAAACAAATACCGGGCATAAAAAGCGTTGAATTAACTCATGAAAAAGAGTTGCTGATTGAGGTCGTTAAACAAGAATTTTCACAAGCGATTTGCAGTGAACTGAGTAAAGTGATTGTAAATTCAGGTAGTGCTTTATTTGCTATATCTTCTAAAACACGTGATTTAGAAACCTTATTTAATCAAATCAATAATGACGAATATCAAGTTCAATCATCATTGGTCAATGGAAAGAATAAGGAGGTGTCACATGCAGCCTAATCAATCAGCACAATTTAATATATTTCGTATTGCACAAAAAGAAATAGCATTGTTCTTTTCTTCGCCAATAGCCTATTTGTTTATAGGTGCATTTGTAGCTGTTACTCTCTTTATATTTTTCTGGGGTGAGGCATTTTTTTCCCGAAATATAGCCGATGTTCGTCCCATGTTTGAGTGGATGCCTGTATTACTAATTTTCTTGTGCTCAACATTAACAATGAAGCTTTGGAGTGAAGAAAGACGAAGTGGAACCATAGAATATGTTCATACTTTGGCAGTACCTTTATGGCATTTTGTTGTAGGTAAGTTTTTAGGTTGTTTAGCATTGCTGATTATGGCATTGCTGGTTACATTCCCTTTACCTGTTACGGTTAGCATCTTAGGTGACCTTGATTGGGGACCTGTTATCTCCGGTTACATTGCTGTAATTTTGTTAGGAAGTGCTTATATCGCTATTGGTCTTGCTGTGTCTGCACGTAGTGATAATCAAATTGTTAGTTTAATTATAGCGTGTGTTATTGGTGGTTTTCTCTATTTTATTGGAACATCAGCCATTACTGATTTTTTTGGCCACCACAGTGCTGAATTTTTAAGACAGTTAGGTACAGGCTCTCGTTTTGAAGATATCACCCGAGGTGTCATTGATATAAGAGACTTATATTATTATGTATCTTTAACATTGGTGTTTTTGGCACTGAACACTTACTTTCTAGAACAAGAGCGCTGGGTTACTCATCTTAAAAGTAAACGTCATAAACAATGGCTGACAATCACAAGCTTACTCACGGTTAACTTATTAGCTGTTAACTTATGGTTGAGTCAATTACCTGAACTTCGCTGGGATACTACCGCAGGTAAACAGTATTCTATTTCTGAGGCGACCGAACATTATCTTGCTCAGCTACAAGAACCTTTGTTGATCCGGGGTTATTTCAGTCAAAAAAACCATCCTTTGTTAGCGCCACTTGTGCCGCAGGTGAAAGACTTACTTAATGAGTATGAAGTTATTGCCAATGGTAAGGTGAGAGTTGAGTTTATCGATCCGCAGAAAAACCCAGAGCTTGAGGAAGAAGCCAATTCTCAATTTGGTATTAAACCTATGCCTTTTCAAGTCGCAGATCGCTATCAATCATCCATTGTAAGTTCTTATTTTAATGTGCTAGTTCAATATGGAGATGAGCATGAAGTACTAGGTTTTAGAGATTTGATTGAAGTTAATGCCCGCGCAGAATCAGATGTTGAAGTGCTGTTGCGTAATCCTGAGCATGACATTACCCGAACAATAAAAACGGTACTGCAAAATTACCAAAGTTCCGGTAATTTGTTTGATACTGTAAAACAAGAATTAGCTTTAACTGGCTATATTTCTGCAAATGATAAGTTGCCAGAGCAGCTCATCGCTTTTAAAAAGATAATTGACCAGCACGTTAAAAGCATTCAGGTCAAATCAAACGATAAATTAAAGGTCGATTTTATTGAACCTGAAGCTAATGGCGGAGCATTGGCGCAAAAAATTGCTGCTGATTATGGTTTTCAGCCAATGGCGACGAACTTGTTTTCAAATCAACAATTCTATTTTTATCTTACTTTATCAGGTGGCGATCAAATTGTTCAGATACCACTGGATGATTTCAGTGAATCTAGCTTTGAACGCAATTTAGATGCCGCAATAAAGCGTTTTGCCTCCGGATTTACCAAAAACATAGCTTTAGTTACCCCATCTTCAATTAGTGGTTATGGTGGACAAAGTGTTATGCCCGGTGCCAGCTTTAATCAGTTGGAGCGAATGTTAGGTGCTGAACTTAATATATTAAAAGAAGACTTATCCGACGGTTCAGTATCTGGTGAAGCGGATATTCTAATGTTAATGTCACCAGAATCACTTGATGAAAAACAATTGTTTGCGGTAGATCAGTTCTTAATGAAAGGCGGCACAGTGATCGCGGCAACTTCTCCTTTTAGCGTAAGCCTCTCTAATGGTAGCCTGGCTATGTCTTCCGTTGATAGCGGTTTGTCTGATTGGTTATCGCATCATGGTTTAACCATTGAAAATAGCCTGGTGATGGATGCAAGTAATGCTGCGTTTCCAATCCCTGTGACACGAAATGTTGGCGGTTTTCAAATACAGGAAATGCGGATGTTAGATTACCCATATTTTGCCGATGTTCGTGACGGGTTAAATAAAGACAATTTGATCACTTCGCAATTGGCGCAATTAACTATGGCATGGTCTTCACCAATCAAGATTAAACAAGATGATTCAAACATTCATTTTACGCCGTTAATATCAACGTCAGAAAATGCTTGGACATCTTCGTCACTCGATATTATGCCGAAAGTAAATAATCTCGGTGAAACGAACTATAGCGCTACCGGTGAAACAAGATCGCAGCTACTAGGTGTGATTGCGCAAGGTAATTTCAACTCTTATTTTACTGATAAATCATCTCCGTTACTTACAAGCCAAGTTGACGCAAAAGTCGATGAAAATGTGGCAAATAACAAAGATGAAACTGCTGATGAAAATGATAATCTCAGACTTGATGTTAGCAGTGTTATTAAACATGCTCCCGAAAGTGCGCGTATTATCTTATTCAGCTCTAATGATTTTGTACAAGATCAGGTATTGCAACTAACTGGGGGGATCTCACAAACAGATTATCTCAATAGTTTACAGTTATTAGTGAATGCAATTGATTGGTCATTGGAAGATCGGGCGTTAATGAGCATACGTTCTCGTGGAAACTTTAATCGAACTTTACCTCCTTTAGAGCATAGCCAGCAATTATTTTGGGAATATGGCAATTATGTTTTAGCCTTTGTATTGCTTGTAGCGATAGCATTTTGGGATCGTCAACGCAGAAGACGTAAACAGCGTTATTACTTAACTTGGTTAGCAAAATAGGAGTGATCTCAATGAAACAATATACAAGCCTATTATCGGTGATACTTTTAATACAACTGGTGATCACAGGACTATTATTTTCTGCTGATTCAAATATGGATGATGTTTCTGCCAGAGTGCTACTTAATGTTAATGAAAGTGATTTGGATAAAATTCAGATAATAGAAGATAACGATGAACTGACATTAATAAAACGAGAAGGCAGCTGGCGGCTTGAAAAATATCCTGAGTTGCCGATTGTAGATGAAAAAATAGCTGCTTTGACCAATGATCTAGCAAACATGCATGTTACCTGGCCTATCACTAGTACGAAAAGTAGTCATGAACGCTTTAAAGTTACTCAAGAAAACTTTAATAAACATATCGTTTTCACCAATACTTATGGTAACAGCCAGGCATTATTATTGGGAGCATCTCCAGGTTTTAAGCAACTGTATGCGCGCAATATACAAGAGGATGATGTATTCACGATTGAATATAGTGCTTACCAACTAAGCACAGAGGAAAATAACTGGTTAGATAAATCATTACTTTCGGTGCACGGCATAAACAAAATAAGTCATCCAGTCATTAATTTAGCAAAAAAGGAGAAAAAATGGCAATTGACTAAGCCTGCTGTACTTAAGGAACAGCAAGCACTAGATACTGAAAATATTACTGATTTAGCCAACCAATTAACACGTTTATCTGTATCAGGTATCGCAAATGAATCATATGAGGCGACAAATCAGCTGGTGATCTATGATGAGAAAAATAAAGAATATATATACTCTTTTGCTTCTCAAGATGATGGTTATTTTGTAAAGAGAAATGATATTGATCAGTGGTTTACCCTTTCAAAATTCAACTTTGAGCAATTTACTAATTTATCATTAGACAAGTTTATTACAGAAAATCATGAGCAAACAGAGGGAGAGAAGCAGGCTATTTCAGAGTAATTCGTGTCAAGCCAATGGCGCTATTCCATTGGCAAAATGATAAAGATGCTTTAGATCAAAACTGAAATTCAAAAGCCAGTTATTCATAATTGGCTTTTAGTTTGATCAGTACCTTATATCAATTACGTCAAATATGTGCTCACTAAATTAATACAAAATGTATGGGAAATGAAACCTTATGTTGAGTTAGACGGGGGGTGTTGAAATAGCTTTTTGCCTTGATTTATTAAGTGCTGAACTGCTGGATGCTTTATCTTGCGTTCTGGAGATATTAAATAATAATGTTCGGTAATATCTGTTGTTCTGCCAATAACTTCAACGTTAAACTGATCGACTACATGGCTTTCAATCATAGTTGGAGCGCAAAATACGCCGTATCCCGCCTGACCAAAATACTTTGTTAACACAGAATCATCGAATTCGCCTATTATTTTTGGGGAAATACCCAGTTGGTTAAACCAGGAATGCACACTTAAGTGCTGATTACTCCCTTCTCCAGCTATAAAAAAGGGTTGCTTTTCGAGTGAGTATGGGAAACCTAGGCTTAACTGTTGCGCAATATCTTTACTGGCAAAAAAACTTACTCCGCATTTACCAATGAGGTGGCTGTATGCTTTTAAAGATGAACCCGATGGTAAAGAGGTGTCACTTAATATCGCATCTAATTTGTTTACTGCTAATTCACCTAATAACACCTCTAAACTGGTTTCTTTACATACTAACTTTATTGAGCTGTCCATTGCATAAACCGTTTTAAGTAAATTAAATGAAAGTACTTTAGCAATGACATCAGTAACGCCAATTGAAAAGCGGTAAGCAAAGTCAGTTGAATGATTTTTTAATGAATGGAGTAGTTCATCACCTAAACTAAAAATCTCTTGAGCATAACTTAATGTTACATGGCCCATCTCATTTAAAATTAAACGCTTACCTTTTCGTTCAAAGAGGTTATAACCCAACTGATCTTCTAACAAAGTTAATTGCGCGCTTAAGGTTTGTGGTGTGATATGTATAAACTTTGCCGCTTGCGCTATGCTGCCATGGGTTGCAATAGCATGGAAATACTGCAGATGATGATAGTTTAATTTTGCCATACAGCCCCTTAGCAAGTATGCCTGTTCGCATGTTGTATTATACATTGTCAACTTTTTGTTGATGATAAGTCAATTACAATCGACTTTTATTGAGACTGATTAGCCGTTATAAATACTAATATCATTTATGGGAGGGATTTATGTCAGAAAGTTTTATTATTCAGCGGTGGAAAAAATTTATTCAAACCGACGCGAGTTCAGGTATTATTTTAGTCCTCGCCGCGATGCTTGCTTTGATAATGGCTAACAGCTTTTTTAGTGAAAACTACCAAGCGTTTCTTGAATTTCCAGTCAGTATCACGTTAGGCACTTTTGCCATAAATAAGCCTTTAGTGTTGTGGGTAAACGATGGGTTAATGGCGCTGTTCTTTTTTGTCGTGGGTTTAGAGATAAAAAGAGAGTTATTATATGGCCAGCTATCAAGGCTTGATCAAGTTGTTTTACCTTTTGTCGCAGCAATTGCGGGTATTCTTTTTCCAGCATTGATTTATGTTGCCTTTAACTATCAAGATGCCATAGCAATGAATGGTTGGGCGATACCATCAGCTACGGACATTGCCTTTGCGTTAGGTATCTTCATTCTATTTGGTAAGCATTTACCGCCAAGTTTAAAAATATTTTTACTCTCAGTAGCCATTATTGACGACATAGGGGCGGTGATTATTATTGCATTGTTTTATTCGCAAGATTTGGCGATTAACTCATTGATGATTGCTGGCGGTGGCATACTAACATTATTTATTTTTAATCGCTTAGAAATGGAAAACAAAGCGCCGTTTGTCTTAGTGTCCCTCATTGTTTGGGCGGCGGTATTAAAGTCAGGTGTTCATGCAACTTTAGCTGGCTTTTTAGTTGCTTGGTTTATTCCGATAGCGCGCGAAAAGGCACAGTCTATGTCGTATCAAATTGAGCATGGCTTACATCCCTGGATAGTATTTTTTGTATTGCCACTTTTTGCATTTGCTAACGCAGGTGTTGGTTTAAACGGTGTATCGTTAAATGAATTATTTACGCCAATTTCGATAGGCATTATTGCGGGACTTTTTCTCGGTAAGCAGCTAGGTATATTCACTGTGTGTTATATCGCGATTAAGTTAAAGTTATGTCAATTGCCTAAAGATGCAACATGGTCACAACTGTACGGTGTGTGTTTGCTTTGTGGTGTCGGTTTTACCATGAGTTTATTTATTGGATCACTCGCCTTTGAAGAGCAAGGTTTAACATTTCAAACACAAGTAAAAGTTGGTGTGCTAGTAGGGTCAATAATGTCAGCTGTTTTAGGCGCTTGGTTAATCAGTAAGTCATCAAAAAAATTAGCAGTGACTGAATGCGAAAGTAACGAAATACGATAATTGCCTCGTGAATACCTAAAAATGAAATCACCCATTTTTAGGCTTGTTTTTGTTTGTCGGTATTTTAGTTGCTTTCGTTGGTGGCCTGGCGACTATGTTTTTGGAAGTATTTATGTTGGGCATAGCTGTGTCGGCCATCTTTATATTGCTGATGTCAGGTTTTATCTTGTACGAAACCAGAGTAATATTTATTTACAATAATTTACCTTGTCATAAAAATTTATGGTGAAGAAAGTCTCTTAAGTAATAGGAAGGCAGTCATGTTCGCAATTTACACGCCAAATGGCCGTACGTTTACTGGTACTCTTGAATCTCTCAGGGGAATAGATAAAACACAAGCTTCAAACTCAGTAAGGGGCCACAATAATACTGACGACCCAAATTTAAGCCAAAAGCAAGCGTATTTAATTCCATCCAAGGAAATCCAAGCTTATAGGAAAACGATCCATAAAACAGATGATAGAGAGTTAATACGTCATGTATATCAAGTAATGAGTTCACCTGTACAGGGCAAACGGGTTAAATTCATACAGCGGTAGTCCCTACTGTTAACACCTTCATCATATAGGCATTGTCCCATCCTGCCTTTAACCGCTTGCTTTTTATTCCTACTTTTACACTCTTTTCATTCTTCAACAAGTTAAGCGCTATTTTATTGATTAGTGCTATATTTTGAGCCGAAAAACCACTGCGGAGCCTATTCTGATCTTCATTAAAACTGACATCAAGTTGCCAATGTAACTTATTCTCAACATGCCAATGAGTACGAATTGCCTCTGCTATAAACTCTGCATCTTTATCTTTATGACTACTAATATAATAGCGTTGTTCATATGAAATTTGACCATTTACTTCCCGCGTTGAGCAGATAACGGCAATGCTTTTCAGGCTACTCCACCTGGGATGTCGCTCTACAAGCCAGTCTACATTGGTAGTTAACCAAACCTCTCGACCTTCAATTCGCCCATGGTCACCATTAACTGAGCTATGGACACTATGATGAACTGTTTTAAACTTGGTCTTTAATTGGGTATCTATATAGAGCTTAACATCATTAAAGAATTCTCCTTGATTTCCTTTTAACCCTAAAACATAGTTACCTTTTTTTTCTACAATTTGAGCGCCAATTTTGTATTGGCATCCCATAGCATCAGTTGTTACCGTAGCTTCTTTTATATCTATTAGCTCCAGTAAAATAGGAATTGCCGTGATTTCATTCGATTTATCAGCGACCTTTACTTGGCCTAAACAAAAATTATTCTCTACCGACCAGGCACTTACTAAATGAGTTGCAGACATACCAGAGACTTTATCGAGAGTTCGACGCATTACTTTGCCATCTAGCGCGATAACACCTTCCTTATTCTTGCTTATTTCATTAACCCACTTAGTAAATGCTGCATTAAATTCAATGGGATTAAGGCGATTGAGTACATCGTTAAAGGTATCGTGGCTAGGAATACCATGTTTCAGGTCCAAAAATCGCCTAAACCACTTTATTTTTGACTTACCGTATTCTTCAATAGCGTTGAAATTGTCACAACCACTTATAATCGCACAAATAGCGATGGTGAGAATATTAATAAGCGGATGCTTAACACTGGTTGAGTTTCTAGGTTCAGATAATTGACTAAATGCTTGGCTGATAGTAGTTTCTTTCATGTTAATAACGCGTAAAGCCTACTATAAACCATGATCATTCTGATCTGTCAAATGATCAAAACTGATTGCTTGCTTTTTACCCGTTCGCCCTGTTCACCTGTACAAGTGCTAGAAATGGGTCATTCAATTGAAAACGCTATAGGGAAGTTTAAACATTTTTCCTTTGAAGAATTTCCAATTATAGACTCAAAACATAAATTAGTAGGCTCGTTATCGCGAAAAAAGTTTTACGAACAATTAATTATCAGCTCAGTCAACCAGGAAGACATTCATTCCAAGCTTATTAAGGATATTTTTTTAGATCATAACTCATGTGTATATTCTGCAGAGCCTGTAACAGATATTAGAAGGGTGGCGTCTTTGATGCTTGAAAAAAAATTGCACGCGGTCCCAATTTTAGAATCTACGGGCTCAGTCTTAGGGGTAGTAACTCGTACGGATATAATCCGGGCCATTATTACCGATCCACCTTTATCATTGTGGTGTTGAAGCAGGACTATGGGGCGAAATAATGGTTTTAAAGGAGACGTTGACTGATATTCCAATTTGATAATTTATGTTTTGTTAATATTACAAATATGTATAAATGAAGGACTTGTTTTTTTTTGCTTAGTCCCTAGTTATAAAAATGTGGTTAGATTGTCTTAATAAGAGATCTAATGACACAAATTGTTTTTGTTTTATTTTGCTTCTAACGGAGGATTTACCATGAATGCAATTGATTTAACCCCATTATATCGCAGCAGTGTTGGTTTTGATCGTGTAGGATCATTAATTAACCATGCATTAACAACAGAGTCCACATCCAGTGGATACCCGCCATACAATATCGAGTTACTTGATGAAAACCACTATGCTATTACTGTGGCAGTAGCTGGTTTTTCTAAAGAAGATCTTGATATTCAGGTTGAAAAAAGTGTGCTAACGGTACGAGGTGATAAAAACGATAAAGATGATCGTAAGTATCTCTACCACGGTATTGCTAATCGTACGTTTGAGCGCAAGTTTAATTTGGCTGACTATGTAGAAGTATCCAGTGCTGATATTTCCAATGGTTTGTTAACTATCAGTCTGGTGAAAGATATTCCTGAAGCAATGAAACCAAAATCCATTGCCATCAATCAAAGCGGCAATGTATTGGAACATAACGCAGGTGATAAAAGTAGCAAAGACAAAAAAGCAGCTTAACTTAGTTGGCGGGTTCATATCAATGAGCCCGCCTTTTACTCCTGACAGTTAATTACTTAACCTTAAACTTAGGAGGTATTGCTATGAACATGGATAAATTAAAACCTTGGAACTGGTTTAAGCATGAAGATAATTCAGTTAATCAAGTGCCGATATCAAAAAATGAAGCATCAAGTGAGGTTCAAGCAAAAACAAAGTCATTGTCAACGTCACAAAATCAGGTTGTAGGATCTTTGTTGCAATTGCATCGCGAAATGGATCGACTATTTGACGGTGCCTGGCGTACGTTTGGTATGTCTGCTGATCCTCGGCGTCCGGCATCAATATTTGACAATAGTTTGTTTGAAAACTCAATGTTAGGGGATTATCGAGCTAAACTCGATATATCTGGTAATGAGAAAGAATATGAAGTGTTGGTTGAACTACCCAGCATGTCACAAGACGATATTCATATAGAACTCAGTGGTAATACGTTAACAGTAAAAGGACAAAAGGAGGAACAAAACGAGCGTAAAGACAATCAATATTATCGTTTAGAGCGTAATATAGGTTCTTTCCAACGCACCTTATCTTTGCCTGACGATGCTGATCGGGATGAAATTATGGCCAATATGGAAAATGGTTTGCTGGTGATTAAAATTCCGCGAATAGCATTACCCAAAGATGATGTAAGACATATTTCAATTTCATCTTAATTATATGGAGGCGGCCTTTGTCGCCTCCTTATTTCACTTTTCCAGGAAAAATGCCTGGTGGTTTCTGCCTCAGTGTCGGCTATAGAGTCGTTACGTTATAGTAGTACCCTGCTTATGTTTTTGATAAAGTGTGGATCATTTTACACCTATTAAGTTATTGCAATGTCAAAAGAAAACACGCTTTTGGTGGGAGATTGGCTGGTTAAGCCTGATGCTTTAAGTATTAAAAATAAATATCAGCATAAAGATCTTGATCTAAAGGTGATGCAATTACTGGTTTATCTTATCGATAATCGTGAACGTGTTGTGTCCAGAAATGAACTATTAGATCAGTTATGGAAAAATCAAGTCGTCGCTGATGATGTGCTTAATGTTGCGATAAGTAATTTACGTAAAGCGTTAGGTGATGATTTCAAAACCCCTAGCTATATTAAAACTATTTCGAGGAAAGGCTATCAACTGATAGCACCCGTTAAAGTAACGCATTCACATACGCACCGCATTAAACTGAATTGGTTTATCGCAGCGATACTCGTATTGATCATTGCCACATCACTTTGGATCCAATTTAAGTCAGAGACGGTTCCTACAGGTACAAATTCAGACCAGCCAATTCGGTTGGCAGTATTACCATTTGATTATTATTCTTCAAGCAAAAATCGTGAATATGTCGCCGATGGTTTAACTGAAGCTATTATTAATCGATTGGTACAAGAGTCGAGTCTTCAGGTTACGTCCAGAACATCAGTGATGCAATATAAAAAGAAAAACGTAGCCATAAAAGATGTTGTTGAACAATTAAATGTGCGGTGGGTATTAGAAGGCTCGGTGCAACTGGAAGGTGATAAAATTCAGGTAACGGCACAACTCATTAATGCCATTAAAGATGTCCATATCTGGAGTGAAACTTATCAACGAAATTCAACTGATTTATTTGAAATACAAGACGAAATTGCCTCTGAAATAGTTACTCGTTTAAATTACTCATCAAAACAGAACAGATTAAATAACAATATTTCAAATTTTAGTAAGATACCGGCAAAAGCTTATGATCGTTTTTTACAGGGGCAATTTTTTCATTATAAAGGTGAAAATGAAAAAGCAATGAGTGCCTACCAAGAAGCAATCGATATATACCCTGATTATGCACAGGCCTATGCCCATCTGTCTCATAGTTACTTTGCCAAATCCTATGCTGGCGGCAAACAAGCAGGGGAGTTTATTGATCAAGGAAGTCAGTTAGCCGTCAAGGCAGTACAACTTGATGCTAAACCGGCTTATGTTCAGTTAGTGATGGCATTAACTCATCTATATAAAGAGCATGATCACCAAGCCGCAGGAAAAGCGTTTCAGTTGGCTTTTGAGCGAAATAACCAGGATTTGATGATCTTAGAATGGTACGCTGAGTTTTTACTCATAACAGGGCAGTTTGATAAAACAGAACAGTTAGCCAAACATATGGTTGCGATCAGTCCCTTGGCTTACAATAAAATAACGGCTTTTCGTGCGCTATATTATCGGGGGGACTATAAAGGGGCTGAGCAGGAAGTGACAAATAAGGCTGAAATTATTGCTGCGAGTTCCAGGGAGTCACTTTATATTTGGAATGCATTAGCCAGTAACAATGATGATACTTTTATTAGCCATGCACCGTTATTTTTTAAAGAATTTAATGTACCACAAAATCACATTGATACGTTTATGATCTTGCTGACAGAAAAAGGGCGAAGTCGTGCGCTTAATTTCATTATCGAAAAAATTCCTGACTTTAGTCATTACGACAAAGCAAAACTTTATGCCTGGGCTGGTGAAAAAGAAAAAGCGATTTTATTGTTGCAAGCTTTGGTAGCTGAACGCAATATACATGTGCTTAAATTAGCCGTTGAACCCGCTTTTAAAATACTGAGTGATGACCCTCGTTATATTGCTTTACTCAAAAAACTCAAACTCACCTAATTAAAAATCTAACGATAACTATTTTTACATAATATTTATCGTTATTAATTTCAATGCCTTATACCTTAATTAGAAGTTTTTAGATTTAATTAAGGATTTATCTAAGGTCAATAAGATAACTTTTAATTCGAAACTCACCAAAATTAATGAAGGTCATATGAGACGACTACTTAGTTTAACTATATTCGTATTTTCCATTTATGTATCACCTGGGGTTGCGTCAAAATTAGATGCTGAACACTATTTGATCTCACTGGAGTTCGCTCAGGTTTTGCATGTTACAGCTACTTATAAATCTAATGGGAGTTGGTGTTTTAAAACTAACGTTCGACACAATGACCAAGGTTGGGAGCATTATGCTGATGGTTGGCAAGTTATAGATCTTGCGGGTGATTTACTAGGAGAGCGAATACTCGGCCATCCTCATGATAATGAACAGCCGTTTACACGTAGTCAGTGCAATATCAAAATTCCTCAAGCGATTACTAAAGTAGTAGTACGTGCTAAATGTAATAAGCATGGATTTGGTGGGAAACAAATAATGTTGGACTTGAGTAAGGCTAAAGGAGCTGACTATTTGGTTAATCGGCATAAATAAAGTTGCTTATCAAATTAAATAACCAAGTATAAAACGACACTTATTCCAGATAATGTCAGGCTGGAATTTATATGCTGCTGATGCAGCTAAATTAATTCGGAATTATTATGAAAAACATTATATTAGTGATATCAATTTTATTGTTTGCACAAGAGTCTGTGGCAAATACGCTCTCAACAGAGCAAGCCTTGCATAAAATAGTAAAGGATTTTGAAACCGCCATTACCACCATAGACAGAGAAAAATATTTTAATTTGTTTTACCAAAGAAGCGTATCTTGGGTGGGGGTTTCATCTAATAAAGACTTTGAGACAAACAAAAATAAAGCTGAAGTGGCCAAATTGCAAGGTAAGAAATTTTGGCAGCCAATGAAAACCTACCCGGGTGATCACGTTCATTTTTTTGATGAGATTATCTCTGGCATGGAAGATCATAAAATGATGTTTGAAAATGTGAATATACAACAAGATGGCGACGTAGCAAGCGTTTACTTGAATTACAACCATTACCTGAAAGGCGTTAAAGCAAACTGGGGCAGTAAAAGTATACTTTTAGTGAATACAGAAAAAGGCTGGAAAATTAATTCTGTTATTTTTTCGATTAATAGCGCTGTTGAATAAACTCAGTGATCAGATTAGTCGTTAATTCTATAGAGGTAATGCGGTCAATTGAAAGGTCACAATTATCACGCACCTGGTCGACCGCATTCGCATAAATGTCTCTAAAATAATCTTCATATTTGTTTAAATAGCTAAGCAGTGAAGCTGAAGCGGTTACCTCTTTATTGAGGTGCCTTTTTATTACCCGAGATAAACAAATTTCAAGTGGCGTATCGAGCAGTATAACATGATCTATGAGTGGCGAAATTGAACTTCTTTGTTTGCCAAATGGTTCTTCAATAAATATAAAAGAGGTTTTACTTGTCATTGTTAATTGTTCAACCGCATCAATAAACTTAGGGGTTTTGATCTCAGAAACATCCGCCCCATTTTGATACCAGAGTTTCATATCTTTTGGATAAGTGGTTTCATTTGTATGATCATCAAAAAGTAAAAATGGACATTCAAATTGATTGACCAGAGCCTTTATTATGGTTGTTTTACCACATCCAGAGGCACCGCTCAGCGCTATAATTTTTGGTTCTTGCATATTTTTAAGCTTTATGTTTTTATAAGTGATCTTTCGCTGCACCAAGATCACATTTTTTACATTGCAATTTATATCCTAACATAGCATCACGTCCTGTTTTTGATTCCACCCAAGGCCTGCAAATAAAGGGCGGCTTATGGCGCACATGCTGAAAATGCCCGCAAACTAATTGTGCAACCCAGTCATTTTCTTCGTCCAGATGATAACCCGAAATAGCTTGTTCCAAAAATAAACCTGTTGGTAGTTTAGATACTAGATAATGCTGAATAATACGTAATAAAACCCGTCAGAACAAATTTTCTTATTATTCAACCGGCTTATTTTCAGCTAAGAAAACATGTAAAAATTTATGTTATGACTGAGCATGGATCTGTTATGGACTTCTGTTCGACAGTGGTTAGGGGGATCATATAATGATAAAATTACTAAAAACGCCTGATCCACAGTGACTTATATTTTAATTACACTGAGCAAGTTTATTTTCCTCGCTATCAATTCTGGAAGTAGTTATGAAAAGTAGGTTTAAAAAGAACTTTCGTCGTCAAAAACTGGGTTATCTAACAATAAGTTTATTGGCATTTCTTACTTTAGGTAACTCGGTAAGCGTTGCTGAGGAAAATATTGAAAACCCAGAATTGTCTAGTTATTACCCCATTAAGGTGATCCCAGACGTTCCAGCATTGAATATTAAAACAGCAACGATTGAAGATGGTAATTATACTGCACCTCATATACCTGCTATTCGTACCAGTAATGATGGTCGGGTAGGGTTATATATTAAACGAGAGGCTGGCAATACTCGTTTATTTACCACGATCCGCCCGGAAGCAGTTACAGCGCCTTTTGACTTACTTGAACCAGGTATTCCAAATGGTTTTTTGAGTGATATTTTCCCTCAAGATTTGGGAGTCGGTCACCATACAACGATTTGTGATGGCAGCTCTGTTTTTCCTGAAAGCCCGCATAAAAATCCATATGTAAATCCAATGCAATGCGGTGAAAATGATTGTTATTACCTTTCTTTGATAGGTGCTAAGTCTGTTACCGATCCTGATACAAATGTAAAGGGTACTAAGCTAGTTCAAACTAAGTTTGAAGTTAAAATAAAATCGCCAAAAACAACACAAGCCGAACTATTAGAGATCAATCAGATTGGCGGAGATATTGAAAGTAGCTTTATGCCTGGCGTTGATACTTATCTTGAACCTATGTTTACAGCTGATGGTCGGGTATTGGTGTTTCGCATGCGCTCGCAAAGTTCAACGACAGATTTTCACTGGCAAACAGACGATGGCACAACAAAATCTGGTTCATATGATATGGTTTATGGTGTGATCCCTGAAGATGCAGAGGCCTGTGATATCACTAAAATGGAAGGGCCTTATCCAATATCTCACGCGCCTTTTCATGCTAAAGTGAAAGACAAATACGGTTTTGCACAACAGCAATTTCGTGATCCGGAAGGAAACTTGTTAGACGATGGTGAACCCCTTAAAGGCACTTATCCATGGATAGATCGTGAAGGACGAAATCTGTTTTTTACCGCAATACGTTCCAGGTTATATTACAACACCGGCATAAAGGATATAAACTGGCGAGCCAGATATGACTCCCGCTGTATTGAGGAATGCCAGGATAATGCAAATTTAGAAGATGGATTTCATACCCAGGGTGTGATGGCGATGGGTGCCTGGACAAATGGTAAAATGGTTTTACTTGATGGAGCGTTTGCAAATAGCGATTATGGCCTGGCAAGTACCACAGACGTTCACCGAGAAATCAACCTCTATACAGATGAAAATAACGAAAAAATATGGGAACGCGTAGGTTCAGCCCGAGATACCAGAAGTACGGAACTTCCTGAATTTGGTGCAAAAAATACCACCTTTATTGATTCTATAGAAAATCTTTTTAATGCTTACCCCAATTTATTACCAGATACTCCCCGTGATGTAGTTTGGCGTTTTAGCACTGGCAGAGCCACAGCAGATGTCGCTTTTGATGACTTTTTAAATAAACACAGTGTGATTGTGGCTAATATGAATGCGTCTATGACCCATGATGTGGCTGATGAAGGAGATGTACCTCGTAGTTATACCAGAAACCATCTTAATATGCGGCACAATGACGGTTTTGAAGATTTTTATAATCATGGTGGGAGAGGGTTTACTAAAAATCCGAGGATCCAGAATGCCGCTACCGGAACTGGTAATTTCATTCCTAAATATGGAAAAACTTATGGTAATGTGCGAATTGAGCCGATTGCTAAAGGCGGTATAATTGGTAAAGGTTTATGGTTAGATGGTCAATCCGGTGTGAGTTTTAATATAGGTAAAACACTTGAGCAGGCTTTTGTGAGTTTATTTGTTGATCCACGCCAGCTGGAGAGCGATGAACGCGCACGTTTATTAACTTTTGCAGATAACTCAACCCTTGAATTGTCGCATGCAATATTAAGATATCAAGTAGGAGGAAGTTCAGAACAAGGTCACGTTTTTGAACTTGATTTATCTGAATTTTCTTTTACGGATAAAATCTGGCGCCACCTTGCTTTACAGTTTCATAAACAAGATGCGGGCGCGGTGAAGTTAGATGTATTTATAAATGGTTTTTTATTAGCCCAGTGGGAAACACCTCTTCATCAAGCATTTGTGAGTGGAGAGTTAAAACTTGGTGCAGTAGATACAACAAGTGTTAATGGTTTTAGAGGTTGGTTGGATGAATTTAAAGTGCTGGCGTATCAGCCTGATTTTGAGTCTGTGTGTAATCATGGCCATGGTTCTTTAGTCGGTATTCCTGCCGCAAGCCAAAATGCAAAGTGGTCGGCAGTTGCTTCAAAATATGACTCAACTCACCATCAGGCTGTATCAGCGTCTGTCGATCAAACTAAATATGCAACTTATGCTCAGTATGCATGTGTACATAATTATCAGGAAGAGCGAGGTTTTGCCAAAGAGAAAGCGGTAAATCCCGACTTGTTTAAAGCACTTACTAAAACGACATTAAGACAGCCAGTTCTATTTCCTGAAGGGCCATTAAAATGGGATTATCCCAGGCCCGACAGCAGTAATAATGGTTTCTGCCTTGAATGTCACGACAGTAGCCATGCTTTTGCACCACTTTCATTGAGTGTTTTGACCTTAGATACAGACACAGTTTCGCAGCATGATTTACGCCGACAACCAATGCAACCTCCTCGCTTAATGGCCGGAAAAGCATCGGCATTATTGACTGCCTGTGAATACAACAAAAGTGTACTCGTAAGTGACAATGAGCAAAAAAAAGTCACTTTGGTTGACGAATGTTTATTGACTGAACCGCAAAGTAAATTAGAGTCTGATACTTTATATCGGATCATTCACCTTGCGACAAATGCGCCAATTCGCGTTAAAAACTGGGATACAGTCGAAAATAACAGACAACAGGGATACCCTGTAACTCTGGAACAAGGTGGCCTAGCAGCATGTGATGGTGCAGAGTGTGACTTTTTGCTCAGGGAGCATGAAGGGTTTCATTCTATTAATCCATCTGACGGTATCACAACGACGCCGTTAGGTGTATTGGGTTTGAAAGCCAAAAAAGATAATGGAGAAAACCTCGCTAATATCATACTCAGAAGAAGAGTCGGACCTTTATTAGCGCATTGCTCACCAGGGGAATGTGAATTTACTATTCGTCCTTTGGGTGGAAAAAAGTTTAGAATTGAAATCGCAGAAGGTTATGCTATTGGCAACTTAGGTACTGCAGATAATAGATTACAAACCTTGAATGTAGAAGATTGCGGCGCTAATAAGTGCGATTTTAGTTTTGAACCCGTGAACCTTAATTAAAGGATATGTGTGATTAAGTGGTCTTTTAAGCAGGGTAATGCCATGGATAAGCTGCTACTTTTGCGTAGTGGCTTTATCGTCATCCAAATACTAACCGTATTTGCTGTATTTTTTGTTATGGATTTGACACTGGATTTAATGCCTTTGTTGATGGTGATCAGCGGTGAAACTATCTTTCACCTGATCAGTGTTGTATTTTATCGTAAACGTCAAATCCGACAGCTAGATTTAGTATTACAGTTATTGGCCGACGTGGTGCTTTTAACTTTGCTACTTTCTTTTAGTGGTGGGGCGACAAATGCATTTGTTTCTTTGTTGTTATTACCCATAGTGATTGCAGCGGTATGCTTACCGACACGCTGGTTAGCTATGATCTCTGTGATTGCTATGATTGCGTACAGTGTAATGGTTTTAAATATGCCTACTCACGCTATGCAGCATATGGACATGAAAAACCATTTTATTGGTATGTGGGTTAACTTTATTTTATCTGCACTTGTTGTGACTTTTGTGGTGGGCGCACTGGCTCGCATGATCAGCGAGCGAGAGATAGCCATTGCAAAACAGCGAGAAGAACAATTACGTTCAGAGCAGCTACTGGCCTTAGGTATGGCATCAACTCAGGTCACGCACCAACTCGCCACGCCACTTGCAACGCTGCAAATATTATTCGATGAACTCAATGAATTACAACCAAATAACCCCGTTGTTGCTGATATGGCTGCACCACTACAACAATGTAGCGAACAATTAACCTCATTTCGTGACTTTGCAACAGGTATCCGTGAGAAAAAATCACAACAATATCAGCTGAAAATAGTAGTGAAACAACTACAAGAATTATTTCAGTTACAGTTTCCACTACAACAGCTGATGATGTCAGATATACTGCCAGATGTTTCCTTTGAAGGAGATGGTTTACTGCTACCCGCTTTGTTTAATTTACTGCAAAATGCGGTGCAAGCGAATGAAGGTAACCAGCAACAGAAAGTAGACATGTCTGTTGAATTATTAAATAGTGATACTCAGCTCGCCTATGTAAAGTTGATGATCCGTGATTATGGGCAAGGTTTGTCTGGTGAGCATAATTGGGCCTTAGGTGAACAATTACAGCCGAGTCAGCGTGGATTTGGCATGGCATTGCTATTATCTAATACAACAATAGAGCGCTTTAAAGGACGTTTATTATTGAGTGATCACCCAGAGCAAGGTGTAATTGCACAAGTTGAATTACCCGTATGTTGTTCAAGCAATAAATTAAGATATTTGGCAGGAAAAAATGCATAAATTAATGATCGTCGAAGATGATCAGGCATTTGCTAATGCATTAATGCGGCGTTTTTCTCAACAAGGTTTTTTATGCCGTCAGGTTAACGTGTGGTGCGAAGCTTTATTAAGCTGTCAGCAATTTAAACCGAGTCATATTTTGTTAGATATGAAACTGGCAGAACAAAATGGTTTACAACTAATCAAGCCACTTAGAGCAGCAAACCCTGATGCACGTATTGTATTACTGACTGGATTTGCCAGTATTGCGACAGCGGTTGAGGCTATTCGTTTAGGTGCTGATGACTATTTAGCTAAACCCGCAGATACCCAAACTATCTTAAAGGCCTTAACAGGTGTGATAGTAAATGTTGATATAGATGAAGAAGTTATGTCAGCAGAAAGATTGGAATGGGAGCATATCCAGCAGACACTGACTGCTAATGAGGGAAATGTATCAGCAACGGCGCGTCAGTTAGGTATGCATCGACGTACTTTACAGCGAAAACTACAAAAGAAACCAGTCGCGCGTTAAAGGCTCTGCCAACAGGTATTAACAGAGCAGGTTTTAGCCTTAAAATTGATAGTCGATAGTGAAATAAGCATTACGGCCAATTGCCGTTATTGGCTCACCCACGGCCATAGCATTGCCATTGGCACGGTTTAATCCGGCTAAATGTTCATGGTGATCTTTATCGAATAAATTGTTTACACCAACACTGATAGCAAAAGCATCACTGGCATAATAATCACTGTGCCAATTTAAGGTGCCATAACCGGTAGAGTGTTTTTCATTATTGATGTCGGAAACTCGAGTTTGTTTTTGATACACATTAAAAGTGATACGTGACACAATTTTATCTAATGTTAAATGCAAGCTAAGTTGGCCATTAAGCGGCGCTATGCGATATAAGTCATCATCAATGTCATCACGAGTACCTCGCACATAACTGGCCAATCCGCTGAGCTGCCACTGATTATTAATATAATATTGCCAATTTAAATCAGCGCCATATAAAGTGGCATCAATGTTATCAAACATCAATGGACTATCGTCGCCCATCATGCCTGCAACCATTTTTATATGCGCACTTTCAATAGGAGTACCTTGAATATAATTATCAATTTTTTGATAAAAAACTTGCGGGGCAAGACTAAAGTTTGCATTTTGATAATTAATACCAAGGTTAATCTGGTAAGCGGTTTCCGGATCGAGATCAATTTGACCTATATAAGTTTTACCATCAGCCAGGCCGCCAGTTGCCTGCATGGGTAACCATAAATAGCGTTCCTGATAACTAGGGGCTCGTTGTTTGATTGCCATGGCATAATTAAATGACAAGGGATCAGAATAGGTATATCGACCGTGGTAGCTTAAATCAAATGTCGTATCCGATACTGACCTATCAGCCTGATTAAAATTATCCTGAAGCATTTTTAGATGTGGGTTCATCATTGCCATTGAATGACTGATTTCATCGGCATCGGCCTGATTGTGTTTGAGTCGAATACCGAATGTATTTGTTAATTTTTCTTTTTGTAGATTATATTGCGCAAAGACTGAATGACGTTCGTCTAGTACATTATTAAAGTTTACGATAGAAAACATCGCATTATCAGGATTGCTGATCACAGAACTATGTTCACTTCTAATTCCCTCAAAGCCAAATTGCCATGATTTGTTTTGAGCGGTTATTGAATAGCTGTGGCCTGTCATATCGGCTGTATTGTATCGGTACATTTCTGGCATTTGATTTAAACGCTGGGAGTAATTATCCATACCGTGACGTGCATCCTGGTAGCTATAACGCCAGTCTAATTGCCAGCTATCAAGTTCAGAAAAACCAGTAAGTCCAAAGTGATCGCTTTGTATGTAATCTATATCCATGGGGAGCGCCGCTGTACCGGTTGGTTTTGTATCGACTTTATCCCATTTTAAAGTACTGCCGCTATATTGATTTTCAAAAGCAACTGCTGCGCCCATTAATGTTTTGTCATATTGGCTAGGTTGAACTATTTGATCTGAACCATTCTTATAATCATCAGCTTGTTGTTGATTTAAATAGGCAAAGCCTGCAAACCCCTGACGGCTAATATTGATATCACCACTGATACTCGAAGCCTGATTGTTATGACTATAATTTGCGTTTAGTTGACCCCCCATTTGCCATTGCTCAGTTTGGCTCGTCACCTTTGCTGTTTTCAAATCGATTTCAACGGTACCACCAAGCGAATCTAGCGCACTACTTACAGGTGCTATAGCGCGATAAACAGACATAGCTTCGACTAATTCAGGATTAACATAACTGAGCGGTGAGTCCATGGCATTAGGCCCGGCACCACGGATAGTTTGCCCTGATATTGTTGTAGCAATACGATCGCCATATAAGCCCCGATACTGTGCAATACCGGTTATTGGACCATTTTGGTTCGTATTAGCACCTGGAACTGACTTCAGCCATTGGCTTACATCGGGTTTTGCTGGTTCTGCCTGTGCGTGCTCTATAGATATTGCGTTGTGTTGTTTAGCACCACTTATGGTAATAATTTCAATTGCTTTAAATGAATTTGCATGTGTATGAAAACTTAATAATCCGAATATTGAACTGTAAATCAGCGTGTATTTCATGGTTATTTCCTAGACAAAGTAACTAACCTAATTTTCGCTATTTAAAGTTATTAAACCAAAGGCTTATCCTAAAACTGCGACAATATGTCGCACCCTGAGCGTCTCCTATTATCAAATTAGTTACTTTGAGGTAAATATTAGATAAATAAACGGTTTATTTGGTTGTAGTGGTAAGTGAGCTGTTATTATGATCTTTTATGGTGATAAAGAGGGGATCAACTCTATTATGGCGAAACCTAATAAAACAGGGCCAACTAAAACCGTTGATATATATTGTAAAAAATGTAAAACACTTTTATATAAATACCGCAAAGGTGGTAAAGGCGCATTAGTCAAATGTTTTGTAGAAAGGATCGTCCAAGACTATACGGTTCAGCCGGGTATATGTCCCCACTGCCAACAACAATTTGCCCGTAGTTGCATCATTCGTGGTGTACCCGCGTTTAAAATGATTGGTGGTAAAGTTCATCATAAATAATAATTAATCTGAACTTATCAAATACAGCGCTTTATATATCTTTTTATAAATTTATTCACCTTATCTAAAGAAAGTGGATATATGCTCAAGCCACCTCAAGATGCAGAAACTCGCATCTGAGGTGATTTGGTTATATGCAGCACTTTATTATTAAAAACATTATTTCAAAGGTGAATTCATTAACTATATGGTGCTCTATACTTCACTCGCACTTATCGTGATGGAGGTGAATAAAGTGAATAAAAACAGCATCATTAAATAATGTATTTTCTTTAATATAATCATGTGACTTACTCCTTGTTTGCTAATAAATGTTCTGTTTGACTTAACTGTCCTTTAATCAAGTTACCTGCGAGAAAAACTTGAGTAATGGTTTTTGTATTAGCAATATTTTCTAATGGATTATTTTTGAGGAATACGATATTAGCGATTTTCCCTTGCTCGATAGAACCATGTTGTTCAGAGATTTTAAGTTGTTTGGCTGCATTTATTGTTGCCATCCTTAGAATGTCACTATTAGGGATACCCGCATCTGAAAATATCTGCATTTCCTGGTGTACACTAAAACCAGGGATCACCCAAGGATTCCCCAAGTCTGAACCAATAGTGAGCGGTACACCCTCTTTGTGTAATCGATTTAGAAAACTTAAAACCTTTGGCCACACTTTTTTAGCTCGACTAAAATCTTCTGCTTTCCAGCCTATGTTAAATGTAAAAAATGTTTGCCAATTATTAAGTAATTCCGGGTGTACGTATTTAAGATTTGGATGTGCAATAACTTGTGGACTATCACCATAAAAACTATTTTTAAACGCGATTAATGTAGGATCAACATGCACCTTGTTCTCACGTAAAGCTTGATAAAGTTCTAGCATGGGTTTTGAGTTGAGATCTGCATGCTCATACCATTCAAAATGAGCGAAAGGTCCGGGGCGGCTATTCTTCTTGTAATTCTCTTTTGCTTCTTTACTGAGCAATTTAGATGAAACAGGCATCGCATGAACTAAACCGTCGATTTGCCAATTAGCTGCATCCGTCCAGCTCACTTCTTCAAGGTGACCAATAACCTGCATATCGAGTGTATGACCTATCTTTATAGCCTCTTGGATCTGTTGCTCAGTTAAACCGGCATAAAGCTTAATAATGTCTATGCCAGCGGCCTTTTGTTGTTCAATAGCCGTTTGCAGTGACATATTTTTATTTATATCAATGGCTAAACCTTCAAAGGCACCTTGATTAATAATTTCACCTGCAATAACAGCCTTCGGGCCAATGATATTACCAGTAGCTACTTTTTGCTTGTATCTAAGGTTGTGTTCACTACTTCCTCCCGGATTTCTGATAAAGGTAACACCCCAGCGCAAAAGCTCCCCCGCATTCCATTCAGACAACTCATCACTGCTGTTTGCATTGATGGCAAGCTTTCCACGTGTTTTTTTAAAGGTAACTTCACCTAATGAAACATGTGCGTGTGTATCAATTAATCCAGGAAGCAGGTACTGACCCCGGGCATCAATAGCGTCAAGTTGTGAATATTGTTTTGGTAATTCTTGGCCTACATACTCAATTGTGTTTCCATTAAGTACTAAAAAACTGTTTTCGATAATTGTGCCTTTGTTCACATCAACGATGTTGGCATTACTGAAAGATTTTATAGGATTACTTGGTATTTGATTGGCAAATACGGTGTATGAAGAACATAGGCATATTGTTGTTGTAATAATGTTGAAAATGTTCATAAAAAACTCCACAAATTAATATTTAACTTTATAGTGGAGTCTTTTTAAAAAACCTTACAATTTATTGATTTTATTTTAATTTAGATAAAAAGATGTTGTGCTTTTTGATCTGGCTTATATTAAAAAACCATACAAATACCAACCAAATTATGCCGAATAAATAACGCCAGGAAAGATCACTTATCGAACTTTCAATATAGAAATACTCATACGTAAAAGAAGTAATGACCCCCCCGACAAAAACGACTATAAGATATTTAGTATATTTACCTCGTTTTAGTGCTTCAAGACTCATACGTTCTTCAAAATGAATCCATTCACTGGTCGAGTTTCTAATCATTTGATGACCTCTAAATCGGCTTTTCGACATTAATATGAAGGTGAATACTCCGATGAGCAGAGCAAAAATAAGGCCTGTTTTTATGTGAGTAGCCCAAGATTGGTCAAATGCCATCACTAATAACCAAGCTACCGCAAAAATAATACTCAACTCAACTGTCGTTATTATGAATAAACCAAACCGCTTTTTAAATAGTCGCTTTTTTATTTGTTCTTTTGTGAATTTACTCGGGGTATTTTGAGTCTGCCAAGTTGCTGACAAAGACTCTATATCGAAATCATCGCTCATCACTTCTACTCCAGTATATAAATTGATAACTAATCATTAGACATTAATTGTGCTAAAGATTTTTTTGTCCTATTTATGTTGACCGCTATGTTATTTTCACTCATCCCGACGATTTCTGCGATATCTTGCTGTTTTACACCATCAAGATATAAAGTAATTATTTGTCGCTGGATTATAGGTAATTGCCAAATGGCGTTCATCAAACGTTTTAGCTGTTGATCATTAGAGATCCCTTGTTCTAAAGAGGAAGCAACAGGAATGTTATAATCTTCACTTGTTGTTTTTAGCTGTTTCACCTGTTTTTTTATATGACCAACACCAACATTATGAGAAACTTTATACATGAATGTTTCTACCGAGCTGTCGCCACGGAAGCTATTTAACGACTGCCATATTGCCATTGCCATTTCCTGCACAAGCTCCTGTTGTAATTGAGGAATAACTTCATAAGTTGCAGCGATTCGCGAAAGGCGAGGCCAAAACGTCTCAAGCAATTTATCTTTATTCATATTGAGTTCTCAAGTGGTACTCCACGAGCCATTAATGTCTAATTTCTGAATGAAGGTTAAGAGGTAGGTAAAAGTGATTAAGGTTTATAGCCTTAGCTTATGACCTCTTGAGCAACGTAGAAAACAGCTGAAATTGCAATTATTATCTCCAAAATAACATAAACTAATCCGACTTTTAAGATGGGTTGAGATAGCTTGTTTTTTTTAATTTTATTTAATATTTGGTTCATTATAATACCCTATTATTTAGTGATTCTTTTTACTAAGTAGTCATTCAATAAAATTCCTTACAGTTTTTTATCATTTATTTTCAAATTAAATTTATTATATAAACTCCAGGGTCAGAGCTTGAATCGTGCAATATGGAATAACCTGCTTCATCAGGTTTTTTAGGAAATGAAATTTTTCGACCAATTTCCACATGAATTACCGGGATGGTTAGCTTAGAGATATACCTCAATGTATTTAATAAACCCCATCCTTGGGTCTTGCCATGATCCATTTCATTAACAGTGCCCATTTCAAATTCAGGAACTGGCACATCAATAATTAAATCATCTCCAAATAATATTTGAGGGAAACAGGCTAAACTCTTAAAACTAAAACTAAAACTAAAACTAAAACTAAAAATAAAAATAAAAATAAAAATAAAAGCTGTCATTATTGATTGTAATATCGCTGTAATGTTTTATTTCACCAATCGACAGTAATCTGTATATGACTTCTACCAATAAAGGTGGGGAGTATACTTACATTCTGTTGAATTTAAGCACAAATAAATTCTTTGGTTTGTAATCGTTAAATTGTGCTTGGTGAAATCTTATAGAGACAGTTGGCAAGGGCAATAATAAATCAATTATTTAGAAGGTTTTTTCAATGACTGCTTTAAAAACAATGTGGCAAACAAGCTTACCCAAAACTGGTGATAATGTGATCAGCACTGTTGTGGCTAATGGATATGTATATGCAGCAGGGCAAGGGCGGGTGTTTAAATTAAACGTTGACGGTGGGGAAATAGAAAATACGAATACATTGCCGGACAGAGGAAATCACGAAGTGATTTTGGTATTGTCTGGCGACGAAAGAACGCTTTATGTTGGCACTGATGGATATGCTATTGCCCTGGATACGACTACATTGGAAACCAAGTGGCAAACCAGTTTGCCAAATACTGGTGATGGTAAAGTCAATTTGCTACTAACTGACAAATATCTTTTCTGTGGCAGTAGCGGACATGTTTATCAATTAGATCACAATGGCAATACGTTAGGGCATAACAATTTATCAGGCAGAGGAAAACATGAAGTTAAATTGAGTTTGGATAGCTCTGAAACGGTTCTTTATGTGGGTACTGATGGGTACGAAATTGCTCTGTCAGTTTAAAGCATTTTTGTCTATTTAAACTTAGCCTGAATTTTAACTACGAATTCGGGCTACTGTGTTAACTTAGTGAAAAGAACAACGCCTCTAAGATGAGGCATTGATGACTTTGCGGACAAAGGTTGCATATAGAAAACCATTTATATGCAAAACCTTATCTTCATCGAAAGTGTGAAAAACTAACGTATAATTAACTCGTCAACAATGAGGTTAATTTCGTTTTCCTCAGTTAATTCCCATACTTTTAATATGCGGGTTCTGCCTGCTGGATTGACGCAGGTTACTGATTGATACAATACGGGGGCCGTATTGGTGAATGTGCGATCAGCGACAAACACGTCTGAATGAAAGTCTCCTTTACCATTATTGCCATGAAATAAATAAAGCGGAACGCCTCTATCTGCACTTGAATAACAATAACCTTCAGTCGTTTGATTATTCACATTAATAATGCCGCTGTAGCGAATTTCATTGTGATAATTGTAACTTTGATTTTGATAAACGAACTCTCCGGTAGGCTCTACTGTTGCATTCCACGTGATTTGAGGTGCGGCTGGTATCTTGTGGTGTATAGCAAATGTATCGTTGTTTTCATCAGTACAGGTTAGTTTTAATACTTTGACTGTGTTTAACGCTGAATCAGGTAATAAAGCATCAACTTTATCAATTAAAGGCATTGCGCCTGCTGATGCTATATTTACTGAGGTAATTGTTTCTCCGCTATTTTGATCATATACCGTACCATGATGACAGCTACTATTTATATTTTCACGATGTACATAAACAGTTAATTCTCTTGCTGCGCTACTAGCTGTTATTAAAGAAGAAACAGGCCCTGTAGACAAGTTGCTTTGACGATTTGTACCATCGGTATCGTATATATTACTTGTATTTGCGAACGCATTAATAGATAAAAATGACAAACATGCGGCAGATAAATACTTTAATCTCATTAAACAATTTCCTTGTGATAATTAATTGGTAAGTAAAAAATACTTAGTACGCGGGCCCGTTCGTTCCTAAGAAAGGTAAGAATAATTATCATTGACAGCGCTGTCAAATTATTTATTAGTTATCAATGATAATTAATTAAACTTTAATATTAGTAAGTGAATTAATCGGAAGGAGCAACTGTTGGAAGGGTATGAGAGCATAATAAGTAGCGACAGGTTTGGCTTCATTTTTTGTCTATTCAATTGAGGTACATGAGGAATTAGGTTGTTTTTTCCTCTTCACTACAAAAGTAATTCAATTCAGAAAAAGCTCATGAGTGAAGTATTCATTCCTCTTTAATTTTGTTTATTTAAATTTCCTAGCCGCAGCGATCCCAGCATCAATATTCCACCCAGGCACAACTAATTCTAGTTGTTCATAGGTCATCTCTGGTCCCATAGAAACTAAAGTATCTAGTGCGGCTTGTGACGCTGGCTGTCCATTTGAACCGGGTGCATCAGCGGTAATTTCACTTAATAAGTCAGTATCATTTAACGAGCAGGCGTCTAGTAAACCTATATCATTAAAGCCATCTGAAAGTTCGTAATTAGCTTTGCGCCAGGATTCACCATCCCAGCCATAAACAAACCCTATCCATTCACCAAATGGTAATGGACTTAAATTAAAACGCCACCAGTCAGGGGCACTCGCTAATAAATTTGTTTCTTCCTCTTCAAAATACTTTGCACTCTCACCAAAATAAGTTTCGGAATATTCGTGGTCATGTCCGACGAAAATGGCCTGATTATCGCTATAAAACCGCAAGCAAATCCAGTTACCACCTCCGTCATGGTATAACCATTCGTTAGATGTGGCATATACATCAGTATCTCATCCTCTTGCAGCGTATAAGGCTGCTAATGTTGCCCAACCATTACGTAATTGATCTGGGTGGGGAAGATCCAATTTAACTAAAGACATTTTAATACCTATTCCTTTGATGATTATTTTTAATTTGAGTGTAATGCTAATAGTTCTTTCGTGTACGACAGAATTTCCCTGGTGTAATACCAAACCATGCTTTAAAAGCACGATGAAAAGCGCTGGGTTCTGAATAGCCTAAAATTTCAGCCACAGATCCTATGTCAATTTTATCTTTTTGTAATAAATTTACAGAATGCTCTTTTAATACCTCTTCTTTTAGCTGACGGAAACTGGTGCCGTGTTCAAATAATTTTCGTTGTAAGGTGCGTTTATGTATATCGAGTGATAATTCCAGATGTTCAATATTTGCCTGGCGAAAACCAGCGTTTTCAATTGCGTTTTTTACTGAATCTATTAGTACTAATCCGGCATTTTTATTTCGTAATAGCTCTTTTGCATAGGCAAGATTAATTTGATACAGATTGTTATCACATCCTAGCAGCGAGCTGTCAAAACCTTCTGTATAAAAGCTTATGGCAAGGTTATCGTCGCGGTTACTGACAGTGTGATCTAGGTATTTAGCTAAAAGTCGAGTGTTCAGGCTAGGAGGAAGGTAAAGGTGTTTTACTTTAATCACATTATTGGAAATAGCTTTGATAATACCTATGGTGCCTATAGCTACGGCTAAGATTTGATGATTGTTAGCGGGAACACTGCTGGTTAAAGGGATATATTCACAATATAGCGGGTCATTTTGTGTTTCATTAATACGGAAGCTACCACTTTCACTGATCAAGGATTGAAATAATAAGATATTATTAAGTGCGGTTCGTACATTAGGGCTATGCCAGATCACAGGCGCTAAAACGCCAATAGCCCGATAATATTGACTTGAACCGACCTTAAATCCCAATAAAGGATCTTGTGCTAACTTATCAGCGCGGTGCCACATTGTTCTTGCTGAATTTACTGCTAAACGACTACCAGCAATGATGCGCTCATTTTTGAAACCCTCAATTCCTTTGATGATGTGTGAAGTATCTAAACCTAGGTTAGCAAAAGAACGTATAAGCGCATTGATCCATTCAGCTTCTATGTAGTGATGTTTCATAGATTACAGTTTACGACTTAATTTTATGGTTTATTGTGTCGTATTTTGTCAATTTATTGTGGTTTGTGTCAATGACCTTTATTGTAAATAAAGCGATACTAAAACTATGAAAATTAAAACGATTTGAGATTCAGTTTTGCATAATTACAATATAAATGGATTGGCTATCCCCTTGTTTATGATATTCATGGCGATTGAATATCTCATATTAAGACTGAAGGGGAGGAGCCTACACCGATATAACGACAGTGTCGCGAGTCTTTCCATGGGTTTATGTTTATTGATTTCAGATGCTTTGTTGAAAGCTTATACTTTTTCTGTGTTTATTTACTTATGGGAGCATCATAGGTTATTTGATTTTAGTAGCCAGTCCTATATAACTTGGCTGTTATTTTTCTTTGCCGTTGATCTGTGTTATTACGGATTTCACCGAATAGCCCATGAAATTAATTTTTTATGGGGGGCGCATGTAGGGCATCATCAAAGTGAAGAATACAACTTAACAACCGCATTAAGACAAAGTGCGTTTCAATATGGTTTTTCCTGGGTATTTTATTTACCGTTAGCTATTCTAGGTTGTCCACCGCAGGTATTTCTAGTTTTATTTATTCTATTGAAGTTATATCAATTTTGGTTGCATACCCAAACAATTCAATCAATTCCTTTTATCGAAGGCATACTATCGACTCCTTCGAGTCACAGAGTGCATCATGCGAAAAATCCAATTTATATCGATCGCAACTTTGGCGGTACATTAGTGATATGGGATCGCCTATTTTCAACCTGGCAACCAGAGTTAGCTGATGAGCCTTGCCACTATGGAACCACTCATCCGCTGAATACATTAAATCCGATCAAAGCAAATTTTCAGCATTGGCACATGTTGGCTAAAGACAGCTTAAACACGCGTTTATGGCGTGACAAAATAGGGTTATGGTTTAAACCGACAGGCTGGCGGCCAAAAGATTGTAAAAACAAAAGTGACATAGAAAATAAATTACAAAAAGCAGGGTGTAAAGCCCGTGAAAAATACGATCCTAAAACAACAGCGATAATTAAATTTTATACTGGGTTTTCTTTTTTATGCATAGTGCTGGTGGCTATTATGTTTATTTTTCTGGCACCGAGTTTATCTGCTATCAAATTAATATCAGGCACTACGATCATTGTGTTTGGATTGGTAATGGTTAATGACTTACTGGAAGGTAAAACAAGACTTGTATGGTTGGAGTTAATACGTTTGCCAGCTATGTGTTGGTTATTTTACATCTTGTGGTTTAGTACCTCCTCGATGCTTGTTACAGATAGAATTAGGATCGATAAACTTGCCACCCAAGTACTAGCTATTGGATAACCTGTAAAACAACTTTACAGGTTATAGGTACAGTATTGAGATGTTGAGGAGTGATCTTTAATCTTAAATATTATAAAGTACCTTTTTAAGGTATAAATATCACAGAGTTTAAGTGTCTACTTCTAGGATATCGATGAAATGACAAAAAAAGTTAAAGTGGTTAGTTATATAGCACATCCCGAAGCCGATGGGACTAATCATCAAAGTGTTCAAGATCATTTATTGGAAGTTGCAGAACTATCAGGGCTATTTTCAGCAAAAATTAATCAAGATAAAGCCGGCGAGCTAATTGGTTTATTACATGACTTTGGTAAATACAGTCAGGAATTTCAGGTGTACATTAAATCAGCAGTAGGTTTAATTGATTCTGGCGATCAAGAATATGTTGATGCAAAAGGCCTTAAAGGCAAAGTTGACCATTCAACCGCAGGCGCGCAATGGTTATTTAATAATCTCTATGCAGCGGCTTCAAAAAAGTTTACAGATAAACATCAAGTTAAATTAGTTACGGCATTAATTCAGGGGCTTGCTCAATGTATTGCTTCACATCATAGTGGCTTAATTGATAGTCTTGCTACAAGTCATGGGACAGGATTTATCAAGCGAATTAAAAAAGAAGATAATAAAACAAACCTTTTAGAATGTATTAAATCTGCTGATAACTACGTGCTTGATAAAGCGAAAACGTTAGTGGCCTCAAACCTACTTGAACAATCACTTACTTTTATTCAATCCTTTACCAAGGATAAAAGTAATGGTTTTGTTAGTAGTGAATTATCACAAAATTTTTATTTAGGGTTATATATTAAATTTTTGTTCAGTTGCTTAATCGATGCCGATCGCATTAGCAGCGCTGACTTTGATATTCCTGAAAATAAACATCAGCGTAGTCAGTCAAAACCTGATTGGACGCTAGCTTGCAAACGAGTCGAAAATTTTGTTCAAAAATTAAAATCTCGTAATTCAATTGATGATATCAGGCAGAAAATATCAAATAACTGTCAACAACAAGCTAGTGAAGCGCAAGGAATTTATAGCTTGACAGTGCCAACAGGTGGTGGAAAAACCTATTCAAGCCTGCGTTTTGCATTACATCATGCAAAAACACATCGGCTTGATCGAATTATTTATATCATTCCTTATACCTCCATCATAGATCAAAATGCCGAGGCAATACGTAATGTTGTCGAGCAGGAAGGCGATATCAACCCTTGGGTATTAGAGCATCATTCGAACTTAGAGCCAGAGCAACAAAGTTGGCGTAGCAAATTAATCAGTGAAAATTGGGATGCACCTATTGTGTTAACCACTATGGTGCAGTTTTTAGAAACACTATTTAGTGGTGGAACTCGTGGTGTACGTCGATTGCATCAATTAGCCAATAGCGTATTAGTATTTGATGAAATACAAACATTACCGATTAACTGTACTCACCTTTTTTGTAACTCAATAAATTTTCTAACTGCTTATTGTCAAACCACTGCAGTTATGTGCACGGCGACCCAACCTTTACTTAACCAATTAAAGTCGCCAGAAAAAGGTCAGCTACATTTATCGTCACAAAATGAACTATCCCCTAATGTTTCTCAATTATTTGATGAATTAAAGCGGGTTGAAATAGTTGATAAAACAACAAGTCCAGGCTGGTCACTTGATGATATAACCGAATTGGCACTAGATGAATTAACACAAAAACAGAGTTGTTTGTTAATAGTTAATACTAAAGATTGGGCTCAGAAATTATATAAAACGTGTGTTGAAGCTGGTGTCGAGCAGCAAAATATATTTCATTTAAGTACCTCACAATGTCCGGCACATCGTAAGCAGTTATTAGATGAAATTCGCTTAAGGTTAGATGAAGGCAAACCAACATTATGCATCAGTACGGCATTAATTGAAGCGGGTGTAGATGTCGACTTTAATTCAGTAATTCGATTTTTAGCTGGTTTAGATTCTATTGCGCAAGCGGCAGGACGCTGTAACCGTAATGGCCGTTTGGCTACCGCGCAAGTTATCGTTATTAACCCGGATCAAGAAAATATCGATTTATTAACGGATATTAAAACCGGTATTGAAGCGAGCAACCGTATTTTGAATGAGTTTAAAGGGCAAGATTTTTTATTACCAGAAATCATGCGGCAATATTTTGATTATTATTTTTATGATCGTGCAGAGGAGATGAGCTATAGCGTATCGGCTAAACAGGCTGAGCGAGATGATACTCTCTTAAATCTTCTGAGTTTAAATAAATTGAATCCAGCTAAAAACTCCTTATCTAGCCCGTTAAAACATTCATTTATGACCGCTGGTAAATTATTTAAAGCGATAGATGCGCCGACTCAGTCATTAATTGTCCCATTTGCAGAGGGTAAAGCGCTTTTAGATGAGCTGTGTTCGGTAAGTAAGCAGTTTGATGCCAAGACTTATTATGCTCTGATGAAGCAATTGCAAAAATTTAGTGTTAATTTATTTCCAAATGTATGGCGTAAATTAGTTGAGCAAGAGGCGATTATTGAATTACGCAATGAACGAGATGAAGGGGAAGGGATCTTTTATCTTAACGAGCGTTATTACAGTAATGATTTTGGGGTTTGTCTAGAGGTTTGTGAGCAGCAGCAAGACTTAATTTGCTAAAGGCAAAGGAAAGGAAAAGGGAGCAGGAACAATGAAAAACAGTATTAGTTTTAGAGTATGGGGGCGGTACGCACTGTTTACCGACCCAATTACTAAGGTCGGTGGGGAAAAGTGCTCATATCATTTACCAACATATGAGGCGATTAAAGGGGTCTTAAAGTCGATTTACTGGAAACCGACATTGACCTGGTATGTTGATAAAGTTCGGGTGATCAAACCGCTTCGCACCCAAACTAAAGGCACTAAGCCATTAAATTGGGGCGGTGGTAATTCACTGGCAATTTATACCTTTTTACATGATGTGGAATATCAAGTAGAAGCCCATTTTGAATGGAATGAATACCGACCAGAGTTGATTAATGATCGCGTTGACGGTAAACATTTTAGCATAGCTAAACGCATGCTTGAAAAAGGCGGACGGCAAGATGTCTTTTTAGGCGTTCGAGATTGTCAGGCTTATGTTGAACCTTGTGAGTTTGGCGAGGGTGAAGGCGCTTATGACGCAATTGATGAATTAGGCTTTGGCTTAATGTTTCATGGTTTTGATTACCCGGATGAAACAGGAGTAAATGAATTGCAAAGCCGCTTTTGGCATGCGTGTATGAAAAACGGGGTCATTGAATTTCCCAGACCGCAACAGTGTGACATTAAACGCTTTGTTAGAAAAATGGAACCCAAAGAGTTTGCATTAGATGAAAACATGCAGTTGGTTGATGATTTGAACAATGAATTGGAGGCTGGCTCATGAGCTGGATGGCCAGGTTATATCAAACCTATGAACAAGCAATGACATTAGATTTACCAGATGAGCAAAAACTGATGCCCATAAGCCATACGCTGCAAAATGCCCATATTAATGTGGTGATCAATGGTGAGGGGGACTTTTTACGTGCCCAGGTATTGGAGAAAACTCAAGTAGTATTACCGGCCACAGAAAAATCGGCAGGCCGTAGTGGTAAAAAACCACCTCCTCATCCTTTAGCTGATAAAATCCTATATGTCGCAGGGGATTATTTAGCCTTTGGTGGTTTGAAACAAAGTGGCTTTAGCGAATACAAAGCCTTGTTAGGCCAATGGTGTGAATCGGAATTTACTCATCAATCAGCACAAGCAATTTTAAAATACATAACAAAATCATCATTGGTTGCTGATTTAATCGCACATAAAGTTATGTATGCCGATGGCAATCAGTTGTTAACTAAATGGTCGTCAAGCAATGAACAGCCACCGTTATTTAAAGTATTGCCAAAGGAAAAAGGCATATTAGATCAGGGCTCTGCATTAATTTGTTGGACTGTTGAAAGGCCGGGATGTTTACACAGTAAGACTTGGTTAGATAATTCATTACAGCAAAGCTGGATTGACTTTGATGCGCTAAATGGTGGGGAAACATCATTATGTTTTGTGACGGGGAAACAGGCGATAGCGGCGGTTAACCACCCGGCTAAGGTCAGGCATTCAGGTGATAAAGCAAAACTTATTTCTTCTAATGATAACAGTGGGTTCACCTTTAGAGGTAAATTTCTAAAGGGTGATCAGGCGAGTGTGGTGAGTTTTGATGTGACACAAAAAGCGCACAATGCGTTGCGTTGGTTAGTCAGTCGGCAAGGATTCAGAAATGGCGAACAAGTGTTTTTATCATGGGCTATATCTGGTGAAAAAATCCCTGAACCGACCGAAGAACTTTGGCCAATGTTTAATGGTATTGAGACCGAGAATGAGATCAATGATGATCATAGTGTTGATGTTGGTCAGTCTTATGCGTTAAAACTCAAAGCATTAATGACGGGGTATTTATCGCGAGATAAGCTCAAAGTTCACGATAACATTGTCATTATGGGGCTTGATTCTGCGACACCTGGGCGTATGGGGGTTATTTATTACCGTGAAACGATAGCACAAGAATATATTGATACGTTAATGCAATGGCACACAGATTTGGCCTGGCCACAACGACATAAACAAGAAATTGAAAATATCAACAAAAAGACAACATCACAGACTATTTGGCCAATATGTGCGCCTTCGCCATATAAGATTTGGACCGCAGTGTATGGCGATGTATTAAAAAGTAATGACACCCTTAAGAAAAACTTAATTGAGCGGTTAATGCCTTGTATTGTCGAAGGAAAAGCACTGCCAATTGATATTGTTAATAATGCGGTAAAACGGGCGACTAACCGTGTTGCTTATAAAAGTGATGAAACTTGGCTCTGGGAGCAAAATTTAGGTATTGCTTGTGCCCTGTACAAAGGTTTTTGTAAAAGAACACATGACGCTAAACATAAAAAGGATTATGACATGGCATTGGAAATTGAAAATACGTCACGAGATTATTTATTTGGACGCTTGTTAGCTATTGCTGAAAAAATTGAAGAGACGGCATTATTAGCTGCCGAAGTTAAAAGCCGAGCAACCTCAGCAAATCGATTAATGCAACGATTTAGTGATCACCCCTATACGACTTGGTTAACGATTTATAAACAGTTAAATCCTTATATGAGACAGCTACAAGTAAGCAGAGGTGGTTTCATGACTAATAGAAATAAAGATATTGATGAAATTATGGCGAAATTTAACAAAGACGATTTTTGTGATGATAGCAAATTATCAGGAGAGTTTTTGTTGGGCTTTCATTGCCAACGCTTAGAACTCAATCGTAAAAATGAATCAACTAATACTATTAAAGAAAGTTAATAAGGACATAAACCATGAGCTTACAAAATAAAATCGATTTTGCCATTATATTCTCCGTAAAAAACGCTAATCCAAATGGAGACCCATTAAACGGCAATCGGCCTCGTACTGATTATGATGGTTTTGGTGAAATTACTGATGTGTGCTTAAAACGCAAAATTCGAGACCGCCTACAGGATCGCGGGCAAAGCATCTTTGTGCAATCAGATGAAAAGAAAACAGATGGTATGCCAAGCTTGCGTGAGCGAGCTATATCAAAAGACGTTGGGTTAGGTATCGAAACTTTTAATGCTAAAAAAACGAATTCTGAGGTAGCAGCTAAACAAGCGTGTGATAAATGGTTTGATGTGCGTACTTTTGGTCAACTATTTGCATTTAAAGGTGAAGGTAAAGAAGGTGTTTCAATTGCCATTCGTGGCCCTGTCTCAATTCAGTCTGCTTTTAGTTTAGAGCCTATTAGCATTACGAGTACACAAATCACTAAGAGTGTGAATGGAGAAGGTGATGGTACTAAAAAAAGTGCTGATACTATGGGTATGAAGCACCGTGTTGACGCTGCGACTTATGTAGCTTTTGGTGCAATGTCACCTCAGCTATCTGAAAAAACAGGTTTTAATAATGACGATGCGCAAATCATTAAAGAGATTTTACCTCAGATATTTGAGGGGGATGCATCATCAGCAAGGCCTGAAGGTTCAATGGCGGTTGAAAAGGTAATTTGGTGGCAACATAGCTCTAAATCTGGTCAATATTCATCAGCTAAAGTGCATAAAACATTGCGTGATCATCTTGAACAAGGTTTAGCTATTGATACATCAGCCTTAAATGATTCATTATTAAAGGCACTTGCTAATTTAGAGCCTGAAATTATCGAAGGTTTTTAATTACTATGGATAGTGAACAGAACAAGGACGTTCGGCTGATCCCTTTATCAGCCTTGCAACACTATGCTTTTTGCCCGCGCCAGTGTGGGCTTATTCATAACGAACAAGCCTGGGCTGATAATTATTTGACTGCTCAGGGACATATTTTACATAAACGGGTTGATAGTGGCGATCCTGAAACCCGTAATGGTATACGTTTTGAACGGGCCGTTATGGTCAGTGCGCAGCGGTTAGGTTTGACTGGTAAGTTAGATTTAATCGAAAAAGATCTTCAAACTGGCCAACTCACACCGGTGGAGTATAAAAAAGGAAAATCTAAACCCGGCAACTGGGACAAAATACAACTTTGTGCACAAGGACTATGCTTGGAAGAAATGACAGGGCAGACTGTTAATGAAGGCTATTTGTGGTATTGGCAAACCAGAAAGCGTGAATATGTCGCCTTTGATCAGCAGATGAGGAAGCAAACGATTGATGTGATCACTCAGGTGGCACTTATTTTTACCTCGGGTATTTTGCCTAAACCTAAGTATGAAAAAAAATGTAAAGCTTGTTCATTAATTGATATTTGTAACCCACAGCTGGTGGAGCAAGACAGCAGTGCTGCTTATATTAAACGGCTGTTTGATTGTGATTAAGCACTAAGTCGGGATGACATATGAAAAAATTGCAAAATACCTTATATCTCACTAAAGAAAATTTATATGCGCACAAAGAGCGCGAAGCTGTTGTGATCAAAAAAGATAAGGAAACCTTGCTAAAGCTACCCATTCATTCTATCAGTAATATATTTTGTTTTGGCCAATCGAGTGTATCGCCTGCATTAATGGCTCATTGCGCCGATAAGAATGTTAATTTGGTTTATTTTGATTTATTTGGCCGTTATCAGGCGAGAATTCAGGGTAGACAGTCGGGAAATGTTCTATTGAGGCGGGCGCAATATCGTATTAGCGATCCATTGTATGAAAAAGAAAAATCAGTAGATATTGCCAGGGTTATGGTGGCAGCAAAAATACAAAATAGTCGTATTTTACTGCAGCGACAAATCCGTAACCATGGTAAAAATGACGCAATAATAAAAGTTGTCGATAAACTTAAGTTTTCAGTATCTCAAGCTAAAAAGGCTACTGATCTTGATAAATTAAGAGGTATTGAAGGTGATGCTGCTGCGCAGTATTTTTCAGTATTTGGGCATTTAATAAAAGATCCGCTACAGCAATCATTTCCTTTTAATGGGCGAAACCGCAGGCCACCAAAAGATCCGATAAATGCGATGTTGTCTTTATTATATTCGGTGATAGGCCAGGATATTAGTGGTGCATTACAAGGAGTTGGTTTAGATCCGCAAATAGGTTTTTTACATGCCGATAGGCCCGGCCGGGATAGTTTAGCGCAAGACTTGTTAGAAGAGTTTCGCGCTTATTTAGCTGATCGACTGGTTTTAAGCTTAATTAATCGCCAGCAAATTAAAGTCACTGATTTTGAGTTTGAATCGAGCGGTGCAGTTAAGTTAAAGGATGACGCACGAAAAACCTTATTTTCGGCTTTGCAACAACGTAAACAAGAAACCATTGAACATCCGTTTTTAAAAGAAAAAGTTGAAATTGGTTTATTGCCGCATATTCAGGCGATGCTATTGGCCCGGCATTTACGGGGTGATTTAGAATTTTACCCTGCATTTTTAAGTAAATAAGGAGCATAGTGATGTTGGTATTAGTGACTTACGATATTTCATTTGAAGATGGTAATGGCCCACAACGTTTAAGACGAGTAGCTAAAGTATGTCAGGATCATGGTATTCGGGTGCAATATTCCGTTTTTGAATGTGATGTTGATCCTGCCCAGTGGGTTAATTTTAAAGAAGCGCTTTTTAGTGAGTTTGATGAAACTGTCGATAGCCTTAGATTTTATAAACTAGGCAAGCAGGGCCAACAAAAAATTGAACACTTTGGGGCTAAGCCAAGTTTTGATATCTTTAAAGATACATTGTTAATTTAGTTGTACTTTGCTCATCGCTAACCTTTAGTTCTCATTAATTTCTGGGGAGGTTAGCAGTTTTTATAAGCTCTTTAAAAATAAATAGTTATAAAAAACAAACCAATTACTGGTATTTTTATTTTTCTAATTATTTATAAAAAATAAATGTTAGCGAATAAAGGTACTTTAAGGTAGGCTAGACCTGCCTTTGAAATAAGGCAGTCGCACCTCCCGCAGGTGCGTGGATTGAAACAGTAAAAATAATATCTCTACAGTATGGCGCTAGGTCGCACCTCCCGCAGGTGCGTGGATTGAAACAATATACCAAACTTTGACGCTGAAAAGTTTTATGTCGCACCTCCCGCAGGTGCGTGGATTGAAACATCGGTTATATTATGTACCATTACATGTATTTCGTCGCACCTCCCGCAGGTGCGTGGATTGAAACATCCTCTGGGGCTTTCCATTCTTCGATTCGCTTGGTCGCACCTCCCGCAGGTGCGTGGATTGAAACATTGTAACCCCACATGCAAGCACCTGTTTTCCAGTCGCACCTCCCGCAGGTGCGTGGATTGAAACTAAGCTGACTATGCGTCAGTGTAATTTTATTCATGTCGCACCTCCCGCAGGTGCGTGGATTGAAACATAGCCATATCAAACAGAAACTTAAATAATAATAGTCGCACCTCCCGCAGGTGCGTGGATTGAAACCTGAATCAAAGTAATGCTCGTAGCAATAAGTTAGTCGCACCTCCCGCAGGTGCGTGGATTGAAACATAGCTACTGAAAAATCAAAATTAGGCATGTTGTGTCGCACCTCCCGCAGGTGCGTGGATTGAAACAGCTAAACCTAAAAACCCATACTTAGAGCTGCAGTCGCACCTCCCGCAGGTGCGTGGATTGAAACTTATATCCATTTTATCCATTTTAACGGCTAATGTGTCGCACCTCCCGCAGGTGCGTGGATTGAAACAGTAATAACCTTATGGTTCTCTGCTTTTTTTGAAGTCGCACCTCCCGCAGGTGCGTGGATTGAAACAAGTTCTAAATCCACTCATGATTTACTTAATACCGTCGCACCTCCCGCAGGTGCGTGGATTGAAACAAACCATTTTTTAGCATTATCAGTACAAACAAAGTCGCACCTCCCGCAGGTGCGTGGATTGAAACGGCAAACTTCTCCCATTTGTTACTTGCTCCGTACGTCGCACCTCCCGCAGGTGCGTGGATTGAAACATTAAGAGCAGCACTTACAATACACAGCGGAATAGTCGCACCTCCCGCAGGTGCGTGGATTGAAACATATGAAGGTGAAGAGTTAACGGTTGGCGAGTGGTCGCACCTCCCGCAGGTGCGTGGATTGAAACCTCCTAACATAGGGAGGATATACGTTATCAGCACGTCGCACCTCCCGCAGGTGCGTGGATTGAAACACGCTATATGTTGGGTTGTAATAGCTTCATATGTGTCGCACCTCCCGCAGGTGCGTGGATTGAAACAATCTAAATTGGCCGCCAGACTTAAAAGTCACGGGTCGCACCTCCCGCAGGTGCGTGGATTGAAACCCAGATTCAGACTTGATTATCGAACACATGCAATGTCGCACCTCCCGCAGGTGCGTGGATTGAAACGGGTGGAAACCCACTCCCGTTATTGAGACCCTGGTCGCACCTCCCGCAGGTGCGTGGATTGAAACAATAAATACATCCCCGTCAAATTGAGAGTGCCCGTCGCACCTCCCGCAGGTGCGTGGATTGAAACATTTCATCAGTTCCGCCTGATTAACATTGATTTTGTCGCACCTCCCGCAGGTGCGTGGATTGAAACTTACAAAAATGCTGATGAAGAAGACAGAAAGAAAAGTCGCACCTCCCGCAGGTGCGTGGATTGAAACCAGGCATTGTTGAGTGTCAGTACCAACCAGATGAGTCGCACCTCCCGCAGGTGCGTGGATTGAAACATGTGTTGAGTGTAAATTAATTGTTAATATTTAGTCGCACCTCCCGCAGGTGCGTGGATTGAAACAATGTTGGTTTTGTCTGTTAGCAGCCATAACGCAGTCGCACCTCCCGCAGGTGCGTGGATTGAAACCCGTAGAAAAACAGATAATGTAAGGAGTCTAAAGTCGCACCTCCCGCAGGTGCGTGGATTGAAACTGTGTAAGTAATATCATAAAAAACATCATCTCCCGTCGCACCTCCCGCAGGTGCGTGGATTGAAACAGAGGTAAACTATTTTTTTATACGGGAGCAAGAGTCGCACCTCCCGCAGGTGCGTGGATTGAAACCCAATTCTTTAATTTTATTCTTGAGCGTATCAACGTCGCACCTCCCGCAGGTGCGTGGATTGAAACTTTTTTGTTGAGTCTCATTGAGTAAAACGGGTTTGTCGCACCTCCCGCAGGTGCGTGGATTGAAACCTATGTCTGTTGCCATATCATAAAGCAGATCGTCGTCGCACCTCCCGCAGGTGCGTGGATTGAAACTAGATAACGTGGCCGGCAAGCTGGAATCTATTAAGTCGCACCTCCCGCAGGTGCGTGGATTGAAACCTTGACTAGGGTTAACTGATAGTTCATTTTGTTCGTCGCACCTCCCGCAGGTGCGTGGATTGAAACAATTTGAGGCATTTGTAGAAGCTACAAGCTTTAGTCGCACCTCCCGCAGGTGCGTGGATTGAAACATCGAGTTTATTAACTGCATCAGCTGCCGTATCTGTCGCACCTCCCGCAGGTGCGTGGATTGAAACTACTAAATACGCTATAACAGATATCACGATTAGGTCGCACCTCCCGCAGGTGCGTGGATTGAAACTGTCATAACTTGCGTCGAGAAATGCGTAAGAAGGGTCGCACCTCCCGCAGGTGCGTGGATTGAAACGCTTAATCTAGTTGATATAGTGCGTCTTGCATCAGTCGCACCTCCCGCAGGTGCGTGGATTGAAACACTAAATAAAATGATATGAGTATGTGGATGAAAAGTCGCACCTCCCGCAGGTGCGTGGATTGAAACTTGCGATACCTTTTTGTTTTGCTGTTAGCTCATGTCGCACCTCCCGCAGGTGCGTGGATTGAAACTAACTTTTTTGGGGTTAATTGTATCACACCTAAGTCGCACCTCCCGCAGGTGCGTGGATTGAAACATCAGCCAGGTGTGCAACGTGTTGAACTGATAAGTCGCACCTCCCGCAGGTGCGTGGATTGAAACCACTTTTTTAACTGTGGCACCGAGCTTATCAAAGTCGCACCTCCCGCAGGTGCGTGGATTGAAACTTAAAACAGAACTCGAAAAAAGAGGGATTGAGGGGTCGCACCTCCCGCAGGTGCGTGGATTGAAACATACCCTTCAACATTTGATAACAATTGATCATCGTCGCACCTCCCGCAGGTGCGTGGATTGAAACAGAAATCACAAAACTCACATCAAATTTAATCGTTGTCGCACCTCCCGCAGGTGCGTGGATTGAAACCCGATGTCAAACAAGCATAACCGCATGTTTTAAAGTCGCACCTCCCGCAGGTGCGTGGATTGAAACAATATCCATGCCTTTTGGGATCACACCACCTGCAGTCGCACCTCCCGCAGGTGCGTGGATTGAAACACAATCCTCTGCATAAGCAAATCGCGCAAATGAGTCGCACCTCCCGCAGGTGCGTGGATTGAAACTTCATAACTTAACCTTTCAACCTATCAGACGCGCATGGGTGGTGAAGTTGAGTTTACCTGAAGAAACTGAGCAAATTATAAAAGGGCATTTAGATAAAGTTCAAGATGAGTCCAATCCGGCGTTAGAACCGCGCAGGATGAATCGTTTGAACCAAAGTTATTTATATGCAAATCGTGTCGCTTTTTGTTTAAAGTCCCTCTAAAAGATGCGCCGTACTCAATGAAAACAATTGCATTTGGCGAGTAAGACTATCCAGCCAGCGCAACGAAGAAAAGCATTGCCCAACATTTAAATTAAATATAATATGTCCCCAAAATTTAAATACTTAAAATTTGGGGAGTTCAACGTCTAATACTGAATATTGTCACAACTACTACTGTTAATCATTCCTACTGGCGTTCCACTATTTGTTTGAAAAGTGATACTTTCAATTGTACCCGATACATAACTGCCTAATAGCACTTTGGTCTTATCATACGTACTATCTTCTACACCTAGATCTTTTAGCTTATATATATTCCCATAGTTATTATCATTAACATTAACTTTTAGATCTAAATTGTAAGTATAACCTTGGGTGTTTGGGTATTTATTCCACCCCTGATGTTTTACCTCCAAATATACTTTTGCACCTTGTTGCAGTATTGAGCAGTTTTTTATCTCTACTTGTGTTGCTGGGAGGTGGGAGCTAGTAGCAAATACTGGTACGTTAGCTGTAATAAGTGCAGCGACACTTAGATTTAATAATTTTTTCATTTTTATTTCCTTTGATTGTTCATTAAATTCATCCTTAGGATAATAAAAAAAATTTCTATTTCAAATATCCTGACAAACATGTAAAATAGAGTCTCTATTTTTACTCTATATTTATGAAAATTAAAGGATTATGTGATGAGTGGTGTTCGTAAGAGTAAGTTGGAATTAGCCGTTTTAGAGCACAGAAATAATAAGAAAGGACGGCAACAAACCATTCGTGAATTTTGTAAAGAATCGGGATTCAAAGAACCAACGTATTATAAGTTATGGAGCCATCCAGCAAGCATTTCAGATAAGAGCTTTATTAAATTAGCAAATGTTCTTAATAAAGATATTGAAAAAGTAAAGCTGCTAAGTCAAGAATATTACCATCCTGAGGTGTCAGAGGAAAATATAGCTATAATAGAAGAAAATATAGCAATACCTTTAAAAAGAAAGTCTAGAAAAAAGATTTTTGTTGTTTCTGGGCTTATTTTATCAGCATTTATCAGCGGTTTAGTTCTAAGTCCTATGGCTAATATAAGGAATGTTGAACATCAATCTGCATACAGGGCGACATTTAAAGGATCTGGTGTTGATTTGAGTACATCTGATTTTTCCCAACTTAAAAACTTTCATTCAAAGCTATATAAATATGAAATGGAAAATATTAAAGCAACGACTATTGCTGAGGATATACGGATTGAGGCGGACTTAACGTGGATTTCTATTAATGATCCCAAACATAAGAAAAAAGGTAAGTTTATTGCGAAAGGAGATTCTTTAGGTGATCAAGTAGCGCTTGTTTATAGAATCACAGATACCCCAGATAATAAAGTCTGGATTGGTAGTATGATGTTAGACATGCCTTATGGGAGTCCAGTCTCGGGGTTTTGGCTAACAACTCATAAAGATAAAGATCTTGATTCAGCTGGTTTATTCGCCGTAGGAACAATAGAAATGCAAAGAGTGTTAAACACTGCTGAATAAGATTGATAAAAGAAAACCCAGCCCCATTCTGCTTCAATAGTTTCACTTTGAAGTAATTCGTAGTTTACGCCATCAGATATATTTAAATTTACTAATTCTGACAAAACTAGTTTTTCAGCTTCAATTCGATTCATATTTTTTGACTCAGCATATTTATAAAATTTGAAATGATTTTGGCGTGTTTTTTACGATTTCCCAAAACTGACACCATTTCCAGTATCAAATATTAAGAGGTGGATAAACAAATTTACTTAACTTCTAAATTTTCAAACTTAAACCTTACATTAAAACACCGTTCAGGGTATTTCGATCCGTTAAACTGCCATTTCCTTAATGTGCACTAATGTTGAGCTGAATAACAATTCTATAATCATGGTTTATAAGACTCTTTATTGTGACACATTAAACTGCCGGGGTTTATAGGAAAAATAACGTAATTACTTGAGAGAGTAGATTGGCGATTTCTAAGTGTTTATTAATCATATTCAGCCAACTCAGTGATCGTCATTTTTGAAAACATTTTATCTTTAGTCAACTTTACACCACTCAAAAACTTGTAATGAAATCCTAAACCAGCTTTTTGATCGGTTTGTAATACATAATGATATAACTCATCATTAATCTGCCATTTCCACCAAGCATAGCGATATACATTTCTATTTAATTTTATTTCAGAGAAGCCATAGTCAGGTTGTGCAATAAAATATTCATAATCTTTTTTCAGAAGTTCATCACAGGCTAAATCCAGTGCTTGCTGATTTTCCCTATTGCGAAACTTAAAAATCATAATTACCCCGGAACTATTTATCTTAAGAATATCGTAGTTTTATCCATCTTATAATTCAATAGAGCCAAAGTGAATGGTTTTTCCAATTTCAATGAATTACAAATAATCATCTTGGCACATTTGATTGGCTTTTGTTTTTATACCCACAATTCCACAGGACCATGTTTTATCATGGCGCGTAAGATATCGCTTCGGGTGATAATGCCTTCCAATTTGCCTGCTTTATTGGTTATAGGCAAAGCGCCAATATGCTGATTGAACATGATTTGGCAAATTTCGCGAATAAAAGCTTGTTTTGAAGCTGTAAGTACTGGTGTTTTCATTATATCTTTAAGTGTTAATTCGCTCGTGTTTTTTGATGAAAAACTCAACATATCTCTATCTGAAATAATCCCTGCTAGTTTATTGTTATTATCAATTACAGGAAAATGTCTGAATTTGTATTTTTGAAAAAGTTGCCATGCTTCATCAAAGGGCGTATCAATTGGTAAGTTTATTACTTTAGTAGACATAATATGCTCAGCATAATAAACGGCTTTTCGATTTGTCTCTTCGTTCGCTTGCCCATAGCCTGTATTATGACGTTGATTTACAATAGTCACACTTCTGTTATTTTCTTCATCAGATCCTGCGAGTGCTGTGCTTCTCGATAATTTTTCTAAAGGCAATACTTTGCGTTCATTAAGCAATTGATTTGTAGAAACCGGGACAGGCAATCCCATATTATAAATCCAATAAGTCATCGCTAATTCCAAACATTTTTATCAATGGTAATCTCTATTACATTTAACCAGTTTCAGCGGGATAAATAAATTCATTTACATCTCATTTGTTAGTAATGAGTTTCCACCGTGTTTTACTCAGATCAAACTCGTTTTAGCAAGTTAATTTACTCTACAAAGTAAAGTAATTGACACTAAGCTTGTTTTATCTACAATGTAGTTATAATTAAAGCGGGTCAAAAATTAATAATGGATAAAGAAAAATTTCTAGGTGAGTTTGAACAATTTTTATTGTTATCAATTATGAAACTAGCTGATAACGCTTATGGAAGTACTATCAGACAGTTACTAGCCGATGTGATCCAGCGGGATGTCACTATTGGTGCTTTATATACAACTTTGGAAAGGCTTGAAAAGAAAGGAATGGTGCAAAGTAAAATGGGTGAGGCTACGGCTGAGCGTGGAGGCAGAGCAAAAAAATACTTTAAGGTGACTGCAAAAGGCCAGTTAGCATTAAAACGTTCAAAACAGGCATTAACCACTATGTGGCAAAATATCGCGTTAACACAGGCTGGATTAATGTGATGGAGGAAAAATCAATTGATAATAGTCCGCCAAAATTTTCCACTCTGTTTTTATCAAAGGTGTTACCCAAAAACCTGCAGGATCCTATTTTAGGTGATTTGTTTGAAGAGTTTCAGCAACGTAATTCACTTTATGGAAAGGCTGATGCTAATACCTGGTATAGGCATCAGGCAATCAAAACAGGTTTACAACTCATGTTTAAAGGAAATAAAAAAATGATAAAAAATATAAAGAAAAAATGTATGTCTGTTGCTTTAGTTATGGTGACTTTAATCGGGCTTTTTTATGCCAATATGGAAGAGTATCAAAAAGTGAGGGTTGCTGAACATGTCAAACTCATGGTTTCTGACTAGCCAGAGTTAAAATATCATCATTTTATTCTGTGTCCATTGCTGAGTTCGCTGGACAGGGGTGGACACGAATAGTGTCCGTTCGGACACTGAATTTTCATGAGTAAAAAAATTAACTTTAAATACAATGGTTTAATGTACTAAGAATTTTGGCATCGTATCTGCACTATTACTATTAATCTCCAATTACTGAGCTTTAATATGATTGATAATACAGATGGTCAAGATGAAATTATTCAGCCAAAGCGAAAAAAAATACCGCTAAAATTTATCGGTTTACTGGCAATGTCGGGGTTATTGCTTTATTTGGCAATGCCAACAGTAGGTCAGTGGTACTCATCAACACCGACGATTGATGGTAATCAATTAATGATAGCTCCCGTTATTCACGGTGATTTGATCAGAGATGTTGCGGTTTCAGGTAAAGCTGTCGCGGCAAACGCGCCTCAGCTATATAGCACTGAGGTGGGTAAAATTACTTTGTTAGCTAAACCTGGTGAAGTGGTCTCTAAAAATCAAATTGTGGCAACTCTTAAAAGTCCTGAACTCAGTGCGTTAATTAAACAGCAAGAATCTACATTAGAGCAATTGACTATTAATGCCAGCAGAGGTGTATTAGAAGATAAAGAAGCGCAATTAGAACTTGAAAGCAAAATGAATGTTGCTCAATCCACATTAAATGTTGCTAAACGTGAAAAGCAACGCGGGGCAATATCCTATTCAAAAAAAATCATTAGTGAAGTTGACTGGATGAAGATCCAAGACACCCTTGCAGATGCCCATTTGTTTTATCAACATGCCAAAAAACGGGTAGAGCTGGCAAAAGAACGTTTAACCTTTGAAACCCGTCATCGTGAGTTTTTAGTTAAAAAACAAAAATTAATTTTAGATGAATTATTAAGGCGTCAAGATGAGCTTGAGATCAAAGCCCCTGTTGCAGGCGTTGTAGGTAATTGGTTAGTCGCGCAAAAAAATGCAATCGCCGCAAACACGGCCATTATGACAATCGTCGATTTATCACAATATGAAGCAGAACTGAGTGTCCCTGAATTTTATGCCGACGATCTTGGCATTGGCTTAACGGTAGCGATGAAAATTGCAGGTGTTCAAATAGAAGGTGAGATCATTGCCATTTCTCCTGAAATTAAAGGTAATCAAGTGAGTGTCAGAGCTAACATTAAAACAAATAACCAATTGAAGTTACGTCAAAATCAAAGGATCAGTGCCCGCATTGAATTTGAAAAAAAAGAAGATGTTTTAATGCTTAAGCGAGGCAGTTTTATTGGCTCATTGGGTGGTAAATATGCTTTTAAAATGTTGAATGACAACCAGGCGCAACAGGTTGCGATTAACCTGGGGATCAGCAGTGTTGATTACGTAGAAATAACCTCTGGAGCAAGTATTGGAGACAGCTTCATTATTTCAGATTATCAAGAATTTAATACTGCCTCTCGATTAAACATTAACTATTAAAGAATTTAGGAAAATTAATATGCTTACAATGAACAATATTTCTCGTATCTATCGCAGCGATACGATTAAAACCCATGCGCTACGTGACTTTTCTTTAGACGTTAAGGCGGGAGAGTTTGTGGCAGTAACCGGGCCATCGGGCTCTGGTAAGTCAACTTTCTTAAATGTTGCCGGATTATTAGATAACTTTGACCAGGGTGAATATAAACTCGATGGTGTAAGTGTTCAGGGTTTAAATGATGACGAACTATCGCGTTTAAGAAATGAAAAAATAGGATTTATTTTTCAAAATTATAATCTTATTCCTGATTACAGTATTTTTGATAATGTAGATATGCCATTACGCTATCGCGGCTTTAATGCAGCAGAACGTAAACGCAGAGTAGAGCAAGCCTTAGAAAAAGTTGGCCTGGTATCACGTAAACATTATTTACCAAGTCAGTTATCAGGCGGACAACAACAAAGAGTCGCCATTGCCAGAGCTTTAGCAGGTGAGCCTAAAATATTATTAGCCGATGAGCCCACGGGTAACCTGGATTCACTGATGGCCAGGCAAGTAATGGAATTACTGCATAATCTAAATCAGGAAGGCACCACTATTATCATGGTAACTCATGATCCCGATCAGGCCAGAGAAGTAAATCGTAACGTACAAATCATTGATGGCCAGATCTCAGATTTTCGTATTTATGCGCCATTACAAGAACAAGCAAACGAAGATGTGAAGGCTAATAAGGAGGATGTGAATGTTTAGCTCAAATCTAATGGCTTATAATTTAAAATTAGCTTTGATCAGCTTTAAACGCGCGCCATCATTGTATTTTTTAGTCATACTGACATTATCTGTCGGTGTTGGTTTGTTATGTGCAAATTTGGCCTTAGTGAACTCAATGGCAAGTGATCCTATTCCAGAAAAAAGCGATAAATTATTTCACATAAGCATGAATAGCTGGCCAGAAGAAGACGGGCAAAATGAACCTTTGCATATACTAAGATATCGCGATGCAATGAAAATATTAGCATCTAATATTCCTAAAAATTCGGTGGTATTTTATGAAACAGGTGTTTATGCCAGAGATGCAGAATCGAAAAGTTTAACGCGTTTTGATTCCATTGTAAGAGCAACTACACCAAGCTTTTTTGCTTTGACTAACGCTCCTTTTGCTTACGGCACTGGCTTTGCCAAAACACGCGGCATGGAAGTGGTGATCGGAGATCAATTAAATCAAAAAATCTTCGCAGGAAAAAATAGTGTCGGAAAAACTCTGGAGTTAGATGGGGAGTTATTGACCATAGTGGGTGTACTTAAACCCTGGCATTTAAGGCCTTTATTTTACCATGCAACTGAAGGGCGGGCATTTAATCTAACTGATGATATTTTTGTACCACTAGATACTTCGATAGATTTAGGCTGGTCAATTCATGCCAGAAGTTCCTCAACAGTTAATTATAAAGGAGTTCAATATACCCGTGATCGCAACGTATTTTATTTGCAGGCATGGGTCGAATTATCAACGGCAAATGATAAACAAAAATTTCAAAGTTATTTAGATAATTATAGTCAGTCTCTTAAAGATGGTGGAGAGCACCCGTTAGCAATTCGTAATGAGCTACATGATGTTAATGAATGGTTGTTGACGCAAAAGGTAGTTGATCAAAAAGTATTGGCATTCACTATCGCGTCGGTATTATTTCTATGTGTCTGTATATTTAATGCCAGTAGTTTGCTTTTATCCCGCTTTCATGGTGCAAAATTTGAAGTTGGTCTACGCCGGGCTATTGGTGCAAGCAATAAACAAATGTTCAAACAAGGTTTAATTGAAAGTTTATTGTTAGGTGTGATCACAGGTTTAGTTTCATTGTTATTAAGCTGGATATTCTTAAAAGTATCAATTGAGTTCTTACCCGCTTTAGAAAATCTGGCTGTGTTAGAGCCTAAGCTATTAATGATAGGTGTATTACTTGCAATATTAACATCTGTAGTCAGTGCGCTTTATCCTTTATATCGTGCTGTTCGATATACCATTTCAGCTGAACTTAAATAATAGGGTACAATTATGAACATAAAAGCCTTACTCAAATCCTTATTGTTACGTAAATTCACAACGGGACTTTTAATATTACAACTCGCTATTACGCTAGGGCTATTAGTAAATAGCGCAATTTTAGCCTTTGATACGCGCGAAAAATTATCTCGGTCTACGGGTTTAGATACAGATAATATTTTGTTGGTATCCACTCACCCAACGTCAGGAAATTATCGCGATTTAGATTATTATCGATCGATTGCCAATGAAGATATGGCGCAATTGCGCAAATTAAACGGTGTTAATAGTGTGTCTGTCACTAACCAGTTACCTATGAGAACACGCGGTATGTTAGGTAATGTGCACGATTTAGATGATCCAGAACAGGAAAAAACAGACACTTACTTAAAAGACGTTAAAGTTATTTATGCAGAAGATAATTTTGATCAAGCTATGGGTTTTACACTGCTAGAAGGGCGATTCTTAACAAAAGAAGATCAATTAGATTTTGACAGTGAAGCCACTGAAAGTATTGTGATCACTGAATCTTTGAAAAATACTTTATATGGCGATAAATCAGCAATTGGTCAAATGACCAATCGAGGGCGTATAGTCGGGGTGATCAAAGATATTATTTTAGATCCCACTGTGCCAATCAATAAGCAATATGGCGTTATTGCCAACCGGATCATGCGATTTATATTTATTGGTCGTTACTATGTATTAAATGTTGCGCCAGGCAATATGGAGCAGGTGCGAAATAAAGTAAGTGATGTGATTTTAAATGTACAACCAGAGCGGGATATTTTTAATGTATTTACTATGACCGAGCATGTAAAACGTTTTTATCGAGATGATAAAGGGATCGCTGATTTATTCATTTTATTATGTGGCTTAATGTTATTTGTTACAGCTATCAGTAGTTATGCTTATTCTCAATTTCATATCTCCAGACAGAAAAAGTTTATTGGCATTCGCAGAGCGTTAGGCGCACGCAAAAAAGATATATTGTTGTATGTGTTCACCGAAAATTGGCTAGTGTATGGCATTGGCTGTTTATTAGGTGTAGCAGTGGCAATTGGTTTTAATGTGCTTTTAAGTCAATATATTACATTATCAAAACCCGATGTGATGTTATATTCACTGGCGACAGGGGTTATTTTTATAGCAGGTACTTTTGCAACCTGGCTTCCAGCTCATAATACAAGTAAAATAGCGCCTGTGATTGCAACAAAAACTGTTTAGAATTCAATAGGCTAATATGTTATTAGCTTATTTTAACTACTCAAGGATTTAGATGGCCCAAATTTTAGTGATTGATGATAACCCTGATATTTTAGATGCGCTCGATTTATTACTTGGGTTACATGGCTATAAAGTTCAAACTGCCTGCGATAAAAAGCAGGCTTTATTGATAGTTTCTCATCAGAAAGTTGATTTAGTGATCCAGGACATGAATTTTGCACATGGCACCACATCGGGCGATGAAGGTAAATCACTATTCAAAGAGTTGAAACGATTACAACCAGATTTACCTATTATTTTGATCACCGCCTGGACCCAGCTAGAAACAGCTATCTCCCTGGTAAAAGCTGGTGCTGCAGATTATCTGCAAAAACCCTGGGATGACGTTAAATTATTAGCCTTAGTTGAACAATATTGCCAACTTAGTGAAGACAAAGCAGAAAAAGAAAAAGCGACAAAACATTCACCTCAAAAGCTAATTTATCAAAGCCTGGAAATGGAAGCGCTTATTCTAAAAGCAAATAAAGTTGCGAGTGCTGATGTAAATGTATTGATCACGGGTGCTAATGGTTCAGGAAAAGAAAAACTGGCCGATCACCTTCATCATCAGTCCGGTAGAAGTCATGCGCCGTTTATTAAGGTAAATATGGGCGCTTTACCGCAAGAATTAATGGAAGCTGAATTATTTGGCGCCGAAAAAGGGGCGTTCACCGGGGCAAACCAAATGCGAGAAGGCAGATTTGAAGCCGCTGATGGTGGCACTTTATTCTTGGATGAAATAGGAAATTTAACACTTGCAGGGCAAATGAAGTTACTACGTGTACTGCAAACTGGTGAATTTGAACGGTTAGGCTCTAATCAAACCCATAAAGTGAATGTCCGGGTATTTAGCGCCACCAATGCAAACTTAAAAGATGAAGTTGTAAAAGGAAATTTTAGAGAAGATCTTTATTATCGATTGAATGTTATTGAACTACATATGCCACCGTTAAAGGCACGAAAAGCCGACATCATACCATTAGCTCAGCATTTTATCGGGCAAGATCATGTATTGTGTGATGATGCGAAACAGTATCTATTATCACATTCCTGGCAAGGCAATGTGCGTGAGCTTGAAAACGCCTGTAAACGTGCGATTATCTTTGCTCAAAATAAAAACGTCACCGCTCATGATTTTGATGGGTCTCATGGTGGAGTGAGTTCAGCCACGTTAGCGCTAAGTGAGAAGCAGCGTATTGAAGATGCCCTTATTAAACATAATTGTGTGATAAAACATGCTGCAAATGATTTAGGATTAAGCAGGCAAACGTTATATCGCCGCATAGATAAACACAAAATAGATATCGAAAACCTATGCTGATTGTTAAGTTAATTATCATAAATCTGTTATTTATAACGGGTTTTATATTGTTACTACCTGAAAGTGTTTGGTTATTTACTGGCGTAACGATTTTTTTAATTTTATTGGCCATTACCCAATTAACAAGGGCGCAGCGGGAACAGCAAAAAATATTAGATACTGTCACTGATGGTTTGTTGAATTTACAAGATGGAGATTTTTCCATCAGTTTAGTTGAGCTTGCTGATGTGAAAAAAAATAACAAACAAAATCAATTGATAGCTTTGTTTAATCAGGTTGCAGATAAATTACGTTTTGAAAAACAAACCTTATACCATAGAGAGTTATTATTAGATAAAGTGGTGAATGCATCAGATGTTATCACTGTTTTAATAAATCATAGAGATACGATTATTTTTGCCAATCGTTCGGCGCAACATTTTTTTAATCAATCATCATTACTTGGACAAAACTGGGCTGCGTTATTACAGCAACACATGCCAGAGCTATTACAACATTATAAAAAACACAATGCGTTTATTCAGTTAACTACCTATTCAAAAAATGCCGTGGGTGAAATGAGTTCTTCAGAACAAAGTTGGCATTTATCACAGCATCAATTAAAGTTGCATGGCAGCAGTAATTACTTGTTTTTATTAAAGCCAATCACGAAAGAGTTACATCAGCAAGAGCTGAAAACATGGAAAAAAGTAATAAGGGTGATCAACCATGAGCTGAATAACTCAATCGCTCCTATAAGCACTATGTGTCATAGTGGAAAAATACTTGCAGACAGACTCGAAGAACCACAACTTAATCGTGTTTTTAATTCTATCGTTGGCAGAATTCAAAAGTTGTCGGAATTTATTCAAAGTTATAGCCAGTTAGCGCGATTATCTACGCCACTTAAAACCCAATTCAATTTAGTCGGGGTATTGTTGCAATTACAGTCGTTGTATCAATTTGAACTGATAAACGACAGCCCTAATGTGATGATAAATGCAGATTGTAGTCAAATAGAGCAGTTGCTGATCAATTTATTAAAAAATGCCAAACAGGTGAGCGAAAGCGTTCCCTCTGAAATACAGTTAAGTGGATCCGATAGTGAGTTAATTATTCAGATCAGAGATCACGGGCCAGGTATGACGCCAGAGGTAATGCAAAAGGCATTCTTACCTTATTATTCTACTAAAGCTGAAGGCTGTGGTATTGGCTTAAGTATTTGTCGTGACATTGTAGACGGCCACAATGGACACATTGAATTAAGTAATCACCTGGAAGGCGGTTTACTGGTGACAGTGCAGTTACCTAGTTAGTTTATGGGGTTTGGTTGTACAAGCCGGGCATATTTTTTAGGTGTAATTTTAGCAATTGAACTAAATTCGCGGGTCATATGAGATTGATCGGTAAAACCATGGTTCAGGGCTAAGCTTACCAAGTCCTGATTGGGGTTGTGTTTAAGATCATTAACTGTTTTTTTGATACGTAAAATTCTTTGATAATGCTTAGGGGTGAGTCCCAGTTGTTTTTTAAATTGTCTTTCTAATTGGCGCTGGCTTATGGGAATATTGTTACTCAATAACGCCAGGTTTACATCTTGCTGGAGTGCATTTAAAGATTGATTCAAGGTATTTGGCATTAAGTTTGAAAAGTTAAAGTTTGAGCCTAACCATTTATAAATAGCCACAATATTAGCGTAATGGCCGCAAGTACTTTTGAGTTGTTCATATAAGGATTGCAATAACATAGCATGCTTATGTTTTGATCCCAACGGCGTTATTTTTTGATAAAGTTCACCAAGAATATTAAAACTAACGCCAGAGTGGAAACGCAAGCCACAAAGGTGAGCACCTGGCGTTAATGTGAGTTTTTGTGCATGCTTACTTATTGGAAGTAATGAGACTCCAGAAGGAAGTTTTACATCATCAAGGTAAATATCACTGCCCAAATTAAAAATAATGCCACTACATGCATCACTTTGCAGCCAATGTTCAACTCCAGTTTCATTTGAATTTTTAACAGTGGCTGACCAGATAGCCTGAACCATGTGAGCCAGCTTTTGTTGTGGTTGAAACATATGAAAATTAAAAGTTGAACTCACAGGTATAAACTCTCCTTTAACTACCAACAACAGGCTTGAAAACTTTAGCTAATCTATTCCAACTATTGATCGCATTGATTGCGATTGTCAAATTGATAATGTCTCGTTCGCCAAAAACTGAGACCACATTTTGGTATTCCTTGTCACTAATTGCTTTATCTGAAATGATGAGTTCGGCCCAGTGTAAGGCCAATTGCTCTTCTTTTGAATAAAAAGGCGCATCACGCCAGGCATTTAAACTCACGATCCTTTGTATGTTTTCGCCGCACTTTAGCGCATCTTTACTGTGCATATCGATACAGTATGCACATTGGTTGATTTGAGAAACTCTGAGTTTAACAAGCTCCCAAATAGTAAATGTGACGGCACTTGACTGGGTGAATTGGCTGCGAAAATAGGCTTCCTGGTTAAGTAAGTTATCCATAGCCTGTGGTGCTGTTTTAAAATAATCTGCTCTTGCTGACATAATGTTACTCCCAATAAAAATTAAAGTTTAATTATTATTGGGGAGCATTTATTGAATATTTTCGACATGAATATCTAGCAGGGTTTTTCTTCATTGTTTAATTTATCTAAGAACTTTGTAAATCGCTTCTGTCTGGTTTCGGTTTTTTTTTGCGCTCGTTAATCCGTATGCGATAACATAATGGTTCGATTTAGTGAGGGTTTCAAAAAACAGCTTCGCCTTTGGCATTTTATCTAATGCTTGCAGAAAATCCATAGGGACTGTCATTTCACTTACTGAATAGGCCGTATCCCATCGTCCATCAGCCTTGGCGGCGCGAACATGACGGAGTCCAGGCTCTGTCATTCTGCCTTCGTTAATTAAACGTTCAACGTGTTCTGTGTTCCTTTTCGACCAGTTACTGCGTGCTGTTCTTGGTGTGATCCGCTGTAGATAGGCTTGGTCGTCGATTGATTTTTTGATGCCATCAATCCAGCCCCAGCATAAGGCCTCAACCACGACATCATTCCAGGTGACACTGGGAATGCCAGTTTTCACCTTGAATATCTTTACCCACAACTCACTTTCTATGGCGTGATTTACCTTAAGCCATTGGCCAAGGGCTATTGACGATGTAAAAGTGATGATTTTATCTTGGTGAGGTGTAGGCATAAAATGAGGTTTCTTTTTAACTGATTATGTCGTTTTTTTGCGTTTAAATAATTTCAACCAGAATGCGCCTTCAAATAAAAAGCCTAATATAATAAAAATAAATAACCCGGTTGAATTTCCATAACTATAAAAGCCTATAGCTGTGATAATTAATGCTAATAAAATTAAGACTCTGTAGAGTGTTTTCATAATACTTCCTTTTGTACTGGTTATTCATTATAAATTTCACTTTAGTTAATATCGCATACATTCGAAGTAATGGATATTCAAAAGACCGGATTTACATACTCTGTTACAAACGCTTTGTTAGTTTGTTGTAAAATTCGGTGATGGTATTTGGGGGTAAAGCAATAAACACAAAAATAAAATTATACAGTCAGATTGTCTACATTTTGTTGATCTGATTGAATACTAGATAGAATTTTACTTGCCTGATGTAGTGCGCCTGAGTGAGACTGGCAAACTTTTAGCGCTCGAAGTCCTAAAGCTTTAGCATGAGAAGGGTTATCTAATAGGTTTTGTAACTTGGTTAAGAGATCAATTGGAGAGCTCAATTGTATTAATGCATTTTCTAGCCGGAAGTTTTGTAATATGTCTTTAAAGCCATTCATAAAAGGGCCTATTACAATAGGTTGAGCAGCGATTGCTGGTTCAATGATATTGGAGCCGCCATTAACATTTGAATAAAAACTTCTTCCCATTATTGTTATAGTCGAATAATGGTAAAATCCTTTTAGTAACCCTATCTGATCAATTAATAAAACTTGTGTTGATAATGATGTTGATGTCTGGCTACTAAGCTTAAATTTTAAATCATGGGTAGTTAATTGTTTACTTATTGCGTCAATATGTTCCAGGTTACGTGGTGCAATAATAAATTTAAGGGTTGAATATTGTGTCATTAATTCTTTAAAAGACCTGACGATTAACTCACTTTCTAAACCTTTTGTAATTGAACCTGCTGTTATTACTTTTTTACCAAAGGCATTAATATTCTTTAGTTTTTTTTTCGCCGTTAGTAATTGCTCGTGGCTGGCGTCAGCACAGTCATATTTTGCATTGTTAATATAATAGAGTTGCTCAGAATTGAAACCTAACTTTCTTAAGGAAATATTGTCTTTATCGTTTTCATATAAAATAGTGGTGAATGTTTGATGTAATGCTTGTTTTAGTTTTTGACTATTTTGCCAGCGGTCAAGATTTTCCTGTTCAAAATGTGCGTTTACCCAGTAGCCCGGACAGTGAATTTTACTTAAATCATTTAATAACTGATCTTGTAGGAAAAAGCTGTGACCTATGTAAATTTTTAAATCCACTTGTGGCTGCTGTAATGACGTTACTAGTTGGCAGTCTTTCATGGCTTTAAATAGGTGAAAATATTTAAGTGAGGTCAGTATCAAAAATGTAAAATCTTCAAATTCATTTTTCAATTCAGGGATCAAGGCTAAACTCACATAAACTTGTGGAATATAGGGGGCAATAATTAATATTTGTTGATTTTTCATCATAAAATCAGTTTTTTTGTTAAAAAACAAAGATTAAAATAGTTTTAAAGTTAGCAGACATCAATATGCTCCATAAGACGAGACTCAAAAGTTTCTGAAACTAACGCAATTGCTTTACGTTTATCTTGAGGATGCCAATATCGATTAAACATATTGAAATAAGTAGGTGTTGTATTTACATCCAGAACATATATTTTGTTACTCACAGTGCATCTTAAAATGTCTAATTCACCTATATCAAAACCCATTATCTGACAAAATTTCATGATCTGTTCGCATTCTAGCGCATTAAAAATAACTTCGGTTTCTTTTGGTTTAATCGAGTGTTTATATTGGTTTTTTATTTTTCTATCTGTAATTAATTCAGGATCGTCTTTAAATACTTCAAATACAAGGGGCATACATCCCATCACTATAGGTACCCGGTATTCAAGTTGTGGCCCTTTGGGATTGGTTTGTATATACATTTGATAGATAAACTCATCATGAGAATTAGATGATTTTATAGGGCAGTCTATAATTTCACCTCCACCCTGGCCGTTGTTATTATATTTTCGTATGGCTTTCCCATGATATTGAACGGGATCAATTAAACTAGAATAGCCGCAAACCTGATGCCAGATTTTATCGACTTTTTGTTTACTAATATCAGTACAGTTAATATTCAACACAGTTTTTTCTTTGGCTATATTTAATAATTCATCTGACGGCGTAACGAGAGTGGCATCTTGCCATAAATATCCAATATCAAAGGGTTCTTCTGGCGTCTTGGCTACAGAATATCCAAGGTAATGTATCATTGCGATGATGGAGTAGTCCTGTTGTTTTGGACAGTCCGGACTAAAGTAGATCCTCATAAGTCATTCCTTTTTTGTTTCTTTGTTATTAAAGGGTTTTTATTTTAATGTCGCATTAAAATAGCCGGCTTATTACTTCCAACTGATGATCACTTCCTTTTTCAATCCAATGATAATGATTTAATAGTTTTTTTGCCTGGGAAGTAAGATCTGTTGTATTTCTACATTTATTTAGCAAAGCGCGCCAGTGTTGGATAAATTGCAAATAATGTGGTGCACTTTGGTATAAAGCGCTCTGATCATATTCGTTCCAGGGTTTTATTTTTCCGGCAAAATGAACGATCTTTGCCTGATAAGGTGCAATATTATCTATAACGTGTAAGTAATCACCTAAAAATACCATGTAGTTATATTGGCTAGAAATAATTTCAAATTGATTTTCAAAATACCGATTGATCACCATTTGATCGGTAAAAATAGATGAACCATAACTACTCCATGCTTCAAGATTTAACATGTTAATTAATGCTAAATAATGATCTCTTGGTAGTTTATTGGGAGCAAACGAAATAACGCCTGCGTTAAAAGAGTTTTTGAATTGTTTACCGTATCGACATTGAGTGGCTGTAAAGGAGAATCCCGCCTTTTCTATAATTGGTGCGATCCTTTCTTCATAAGAGAAACCATCCAGACAGGCTAGTAATGGAGCATCAGATAAAAACAGATCTTTTATATCGCCGGCACAATGCATATCACTATCTAGATAAACAACTCTGTCATATTGAGGTAGGTTGAATGCTTCAAGTGAATAAAAACGTAAATGAATATCATGTAAGTGGGGATAATGTTCGCGCAGTAAATTAACCTGTTGTTGTAGTTGCTGGCTGGCGTTAATAAATTTAACAGGATAGATTGATTCTAGTCGTTGTCGATTTTCAATAGATAACTTGGAAATTACAATATTAATATCTCCCTCAAACCAAGGATTATACTGAAGGAAACTATATATGAGTATTTCAGTTCCAATTGCAAATTGGTCGCATGTGATTGTCGTAATGCAATAACGTGCTGGTAGTAATTGTTTAGAAAATGAATGCATGTCTCTTCCTAAAAAGTTAAGTTATTAAAGTGAAATATCCTCTGTATTGCATTGTTATATTGAATACGTCGCTAATACATCTTCGATAGTTTCTTGCCTTTTTACAGTTATTAGTTGTTGATTTTTCCAGGTGTAAATTGGTTGGCATGGGTTAATAAATGGCTGTTTTAGTACATTGGTATAACCTCCCATATATTGAAAAATGATGTAATCTCCAATTTCAATGGGCCCTTGAATATCGGTTCTTAGGATGTCTTTTTCAATACATGTATTACCAACTAAATCAAAGTGGGATATATCTGAAGAATACTCGTTAATTGGGGTTTTTCTAACAATTTGTATTGGGAGAGATTCACCTTGCCATTTATGATTGATATTGTGATTACTACCATTTACCAGCGCAATTGTCTTACCTTCTACTATTTTTACATCATATATTTTACAGACAAATACCATAGCATTGGCGATGAGTGCAGTGCCGGGTTCTAAAAATAAAGTGGTATTTTGAATTGGTGGAAATTGTTTTAATACAGGTTTACAAATTTGTCTGGCATAAGCTTTAAAGTCTGGGATTTGATTATGTTCTTGTACGTACTGACTAGCAAGTTGATTAGGCATATCGCCAAAAAAGCCACCTCCGATATTAATAAAATGAGGAACGCTGTTGGTAAAAAAGTGCTGACTGGCATTTAATAAACCTGCAATTCTCGCCTCAAATGAAATCAGGCTTCGTGACGAATTAGAAAAATGACTGTGGAATCCGATAATAGTACAATTATGAATAGTTTGCTGCCAGTTATCTAAACGTTGTAAATTATCAGGCGAACTTTCAATACCAAATCGAGAAAATCCACCTTCAGCAATTGGATAACTGAGTCGTATTCCTATATTAAATTTCTTGTTTGGATGTTTTTCACAGATATTACCAACAATATCAAGTGCGTACCAGGCATCAACATTAAGTAATGCACCTTCGAGCAAAGCTTGTTCTATAAATGCGGCTTCATGTAACGGACCATTTATAATCACTTGTTTAGGGGAGTAACCTACTTTTTTAGTGGCTATTTCATATTCCATCGCCGAAACAACTTCAGCCCAACAACCCAATTTTTTTAAGGTTTTACCTATTAATGGCGCATAATTAGTTTTAAAAGAGTATGCTATTTGGCAATTTTCATATTCGTCTACAAAAGCCTTGTGGAACTCTCGATAATTACTACTTAGCTTTTCTAAATCTAAAAAATAGAATGCACTAGCGCCCTGATTTGAAATATGCTCTAGTTGGTCAAATGACAAGGCGATATGATTTACATTTTGTGCAATATTATTCAATTTCATAGTCATTTCTTTCGTGATCCTTGTCTGTAAGGTATTCTATTATTTCCCATTCAAAACCACTTAAATCGTGATAATAAACGCGTTTGCGAAAGGGGGTTGGTTTTACCAGAAGTCCTTGTTTATAACCATGAAGCTCAAGTCGTCGAACAACGGCATCTAAATCTTTTACGACCCAGGCTAAGTGATTAATGCCAAAGTTTTCATATGTTCTATGAGGCATTAAGGCTTGGCCCCCGGGTTCTGGTTGCTGCAGTGCGATATAGGTGTGTTCATTACCTATATGTACCCATCGGTGACTATTTTTTGGTGATTCATCTCGGCGAACATAAAAGTCAGGTTCAATCACTTTCAGAAAAGCGATAGTTTTATCGATATCAGGCACTGTGATGTTGGCATGTTCAAGATAAGTAGCCATATTAACTTCCTAATTTGTATGAGCGGATCCTAATGGTTTTTTCATAGTCTTAAATTCCCTGGATAAAATATTTCTTTAACAAAGATCAAGCCAAATAGCGCGCCATTGCACTTTGCCAGCGATCTTGTGCTTTTAATAATTGCACTAAAACTTCACGTATTGCACCCTGACCACCTGGGTTATCTGTGATGATATTTGCTGCTTGTTTTGCTTCATCACTGGCATCCGATACTGCGACACCAATGGCACATCGTTTTAGCAGTGGAATATCCATCACGTCGTCGCCAATATATAGACATTGTTCTGTAGATACTTTGCAGTCTTCAAGTAATGCGCTAAAGGCATTAAGTTTAATTTTCTCTCCGAAATAACAGGGTGAGATACCCAGTTCATCGGCGTGCTGCCGATTTGCTTTGTCATTACGGCCCGAAATTATCGCAACTTTAACTCCTTCTCGAATTGCCATACGGATCATATGATCGTCTTTTGAATCAAAAAATTTGATGGTAGAGTTTAAACCGTAACCAACTAAGCCGTTAGTCATCACTCCATCTATATCTAAAATCACTATCTTAATTTGTGTTGCAATTAGCGGATCCAAATTTACTTCCTTTTTAATTAGATGTATCTGTCAGTTGACGAAGCAAACTTTGCTCCTTACATTGAGTCAAAAGATCTGTGTAATTACTAATATTGAGTTTTAAATCAGTCGTATTTTGCTTGACGCTAGGCGTGGTTAATTCACTATGATCTAAATGCAGGTAATCTAAAATTTGGTGTTGTGTTGTTGGTTGCCCTAACTTTTCATATTCAACCATATGATAAGCTTGATTGGTTTTTTTTAGTCTGTTAGCTATTTCCTGGTAAAACTGTTGATTAAAAGCAATATCATTTTTTAAATCAGATAAATTAACATCCACTTGAATATTGCGTCGGACTTTGCTGTTTTGATCGTAGTCTTCCCAAATGCCACTTTGTTGTGCAATCAATTTTGAAACATGAACTTTTACCGCGTTATTGCGTATCAGTACAATTTTTTTGATCTCCTTATCTTCAATTAATGCATTGAATGCAATTGGGTTTTGTTTGTGAGTCATTTTAAAACCCAAGCAAGGAAATGATAGATTTTGTTTCCAAATCTGATTTAAGAATGCGAGTGGCTGTTCGTCTCGTTCAGCCATACTATTTGCCAGTTTAAAGTTACTATTCCTTAATGGCAGGGCATAGAAAATTCCCCCCGGGTTATATAATTCATGGTGACATAATATATCGGGGTGTGAATTTAACAGACTGCTCAGCATGTTGCTGCCGCTTCTAGGTGCCGCTAATATTACAAAGCGGCATAGTGGCTTTTCATTAGTTAAATCACGCAAAAGCAGGTTCCTCTACCTGTTGGATCATAGAACGTAATGAATTTACAACATTAAGTTGCTCTTGCTCTACCAGATATACAGCGCCATCATAGGATGACACTGCATAATGATCACCATGTTTAGCAATAGAACTAAGACCATTTTTAGCAATTGTTTTTCTAATGATAGAATGATCTGTTAAAGAAACTCTAAGTAGTTCGCCCCAATAATTTGTTACTAGGACGACATCTGGTGAAACAAAACACAGAGATTTAGGTGATCGTCTGCCTAAATGGACTGTATGGTATAAAACACCATCATCAAGGCCATGGATTTTTAATGTAAAATCTCGACCTGCACTTGCAATAAAGCTGCCAGATGGATCTATATCTACGTCATCAACTATGGCTGTGTGGCCTATGTATTCTTTAATAAGTGAGCCGTCAAAGTTCCAACTGACTAAACCTCCTTCAGCACAACAACTTACACCAACAGGGCGCGTGGGATGCAGTGCTAAAGCTTTAACTGCATTCTCATGAGCTGGTATTTTATTTAACAGTTCGCCATCTGGACTAAGGTGCGCTAAATTTCCGCTGTAACACGCAACAAAAAACTCTCCCTGATGTTCAGGTAAGTGCGAAGTACGTATACAGTTAACAGGACCTTCATTCAATTCAATACATATTCGTTGTTTTAGTTGTTGTTCATTTTGCGAAAACATATATAAATGCTGGTTATGAGCACCTGTGATCACGTTTTTATTATTAGGGCAGTATGCAACTGCATTCATTAAAACTCTGCCGGGATCCGGTTGTGAATTCGATTGCCAATGTGCATTGTTTGCATCAAGAGTGCCAGTTCGAACTTTACCATCGTCGCTTACCAGTACGAGTTGTTGATTATTTTTCGATGCAAGGTCGTTAAAACAAGCATTGCCCGCTATGCTGTTATCACCAAGTTCATGTATAAACTCGCCTGTATACGCATGCCAGACTAGCACTGTGCCATCGAATGTACCTGCTATAACTTTTTTACCATCGACAGACCAGTTAAAAGAACGTTCCCATAAACCTGGGTGAGATTTAAGTTTTTGTTTTTGTTCAAAGCTTGAATGATCCCAAATGAGTATTTGCTGATCATAAGCGGCAGATAATATGTCACCATTAGCAGGAGAAACTGCGACTTTCTTAATTGCACTATGGTGTCCTTGGATTTCAGTCATCAATTTATTATTTTTGATATCAAAAATGCGAACCACGCCATCATCACAACCAAGTATTATTCTGTTGTTAATAGCATCTATAGCGCAAGTATCTGTTTCCGTTTCAAAAGGACCTATTTTTTTTAGTTGTTTCCCGGTTTCAAGATCCCAAATGCGAAGCGTCATATCGTCGCCTGAAGTGTAAAGTTTTCCATTTAAATAGCTGATCGACAAAACATCTTTTTCATGTCCAAGGATAATACGTTTAATTACCCCCTGAGTTAGATCCCAAATTATTATCCGCCAATCTCGAGATACAGAAGCACCTAATTGATCGTTGATAAAAACAAAATCTTCTACATCATCATCATGACCTTTAAGCACTAACGCGAGTTTATTTTTATTCAAATCCCAAAGGTAAAGGTTGTAATCTGATGACGCAGTGACAGCCAAAGTTCCACTTTGATTAACTGATACACGATTCACTAAATGTTCATGGTAGCCAAGTAAAGTGACGTCGGCCGTATCATTGTCAAATAATGCGACAGCACTATCGTATCCGGATGTAATAATTTTGCTGCTATTAGGAACCTGAGCTGCGCAAGTAATTGGGCCTCTATGTCGTGTAAAAGGGGTATTAGTCATTATTCTTTACCTTATTAAAATTGGATATCAATACTGTGAATTTTTTGAGGAGTTAGCTCATCACATTCGGTTTGATTAAATTGTTGACGGTAAGTTAAAGCAGATAATCCATTCACTGCGATATTATTATGATCGGCACCATTAATTTGGCATGCTGGAGATGAAACTGATAGATCTGTGATCCATTGTAGATATTGTTTTTTACGCTCTGTCGGACTGTAATGCCAATGGCTGAAGATAGTAAAAAATGCATTACTCCACCAGATATAACTATTAGGATAACGTGATATTTCATCCAGCAAAACCTGGCGATTTTGTAGTAAATCACAATGTATATATTGATGGGGGAGCTTATGACATTGCAGCCAATGTTGTTCAAATTTATCTGCTCCTCCCCATTTAGTTAGTTCTTGTTGCCAAAGGTGCTCCATGTCTTGCCAATCCAGAGAGTTAGGGGTTGCGCCATACCATAATTGATAAAAAACATCTTTTTCAGGAAAGCGCTTGAATATCTGACGGACAAAGCTCGGAAAGTCTCTACCATTCCAGTTTTCTGCAATATAGCGGCGAATTTGTAACGCTTTACGGCTGTAATCAAAAAATATAACTTGAGTATTATCATGGTGACCTTGAGAAAAAAGGATCCGATAAGGTTTAAACCCAGCTGCAACACTAAAAACCGCATCAAGAGGTTTAGGTTGAATGTGTGTTACTAAATCTTCATACGATTCAATATTAAATAAAAATGCGCCTTTCTGTGCATCTGAAAGTTGTTTTTTTATGCGTTTGATAAAGGTTTTCTGGGAGTGAGAAAGGTTGCTGGTCTGATCTATATTGTTTATCGGCTGACCAATTAATTTGTCAAAATTGTTTTCTTTCGCCTTATAGGCTAAGTCAAATCGACATTGATTGATGGCGCTACTAAATCGAATGACAGGTATATTATGCTTTAAACTTGATTGAATTAAATGCCATCCCGCTGCGTCAGTTGTACATTTTTCAAAATCATCAGTGGCAATTAATTGATCATTTAGTTTTGCAGACAGTTGACCTTGCTGCATGGAACGGATTTTTCCATCGGCCTGACCAAATTGAGGATTTTTTAAACTAATATAATGATTTAAATTGATTAAGAAGCAATCTGTTTTCAAACCAATACAATTGTGCGAACTATTAAACCAGTCACCTGCGATCAAAAATTGCTCTGTTTTGATCAAGCGTTCAAGACCTTGGTAGAACCCTTCTTGTTGCCAGTGAGATAAATACCATTGTTCATCAATTATATGGCCAGTACTTTGAACAAGACAATAATCTGCATTAACTTGAGTTGCGTATTCTAATGCTTGATCAATCGAATTACTTTCAATTATTTCACCATGATATCCATATCTTGACCAGGCAATCGTCAATTCTCTTAATTTATTACCAAGCTGATTAGTCTGTAAGGGATCCGGAGTGATCAAAGCAAAAACGATATTATTCATATTGCCACCTCATAGTCTGTGTGTTTACAAAGTGTATTGTTTAAAGCAACTGTTAATAATATGCCCGCGCCATATGATTGGGCTTCAATTTGATCTGCTGCAAGGTCAGGTATCGCTTTTATTGCTAAATTAATTGCGGTAGTAATACAAGTAGAGCGTACATAAATCGTTAACAGATCTACCATATTCTGTTTAATAAATGAGTCTATTAATTTTAGTCCACCCTCAACTAACATTGATTTGATGTTTTGCTCGTATAGTTTGGCTAAAGAAGGCGCTAAATCATGACCGTCAGACGATATTTCGTTGTAAATTTTACTGAATTTATCGGGTGATTTGCCTACAAAGAACGTTTTTCGGTTTGGTTGTTCTAAATCCAATTTACATTTATGTAAGCCTGAAAAAATCACTCTGGCGGGCTGCTTTTCTGCTTCTCTTCCTAAAACATTTGATCTTGCTGTTAACTTGGGCGAATCATTAATCCAGGTATTGGCACCCACAGCGACAGCTGAGTATTTCTCTCTTAGTTCGTGAACTCGTTGCCAATCTTTATTACAAGAAATTGATATTGATTCTCCTTCACCACCTGAGGTACAGGCTAAGTTATTGATTGCAAAATTAACGTGGATATATGGTCTTTTTGTTGCTGTTTTTTCAGGAAATATCAAAGGTACATGTGAGTCGTTTTCAGCTTTTATCATATGGCCCATATGTTTTTGTTTTGTTTTTAAATAATCCTCAGAATATGCATTAGACTTACTTGCTATTGGGATCCTGCCTGATACATTGACGCCTAACTCTGAAAGGTTTTTTAATTTTAAGGGATTATTTGTAAGCAGGCGAATAGATTCAATATTAAGATCGTTTAGAATATCACGGGCATCTTCGTAGCTTCTGCTATCTATTGGCAATCCAAGTAAACGATTTGCCTCAATGGTATCGTAGCCCTGTTCTTGTAGCGCATAAGCTTTGATTTTATTACTTAGGCCTATACCTCTTCCTTCTTGAGGTAAATATAATACGACACCACCATTCTCGGCAATGTAATCTAATGCAAAATCTAACTGTTGTTTACAGTCACATTTTAACGAACCTAGTGCTTCAGCTGTAAAACAAGCTGAATGAACTCTGACTGCTACATTGTTTTGTCCGTTAAGCTTTCCTGAACTAATCGCTGTAACATCTTGTCCTTGACTATTTTTATATATATTTATTGTAAAGGTGCCTAGCTCTGTAGGTAGTAGAGTTGTAGCCTCATGGATCATAACATTCATCCCATTTTACTGAGTTAACGACAAAACCAAAAAATTTGGTAGTCAAGTTCGAGCTGAAACCTTTAAGTCATATGAAGCAATCTAATTGGTAAAGCTCATATTGAAATAACTTATCCTGTTAAGCTCAGGATTGTTATTACAGGTTATTACAGGCGTGATTAACCGCAGTATCAAAAGAGTTGAAATTTTTGAATTCATTATTTTAGATTTTCTGAAAGGGAAAAAAAATTTAATTTAACGAAATAACGCGTAAATCCCCTTATTTAATAGTGATTCACCTTATTTTAATAAATCAGTATTTTTGAATAAATTCAAAGTGAAATTTTTTGTTAATGATTATTTAACCTTGGTGTAATTACTTGTAATACTTTTTTATCGTCAGTCTTTTACAATTTTCAGGTGAAAATTCTAATAAATAACACTAGGGCTGAGATAATGAAATTCAATATAGATTTTTCCCGGGAAGGGACATTTTATAAAAATGTAAGTAGACCATTAGTTACTGGGTTGACAATACTAGGTATGTCAACAGCTGCATTTTCTGCTGTGGGCGCTTCGACTTTTGTTGAAAAAGCGCACTTGCCAACAAATGCTTATGAGAGGTGTCCCGTTTCAGAAGACACGATGAAAATGTGGTTTGGCGGTACAATTACTCAAAATGGCTGGGTTGAACCTGCGGATAGCACAGCGAAAATTTTTAAACCAGGGGAAGATAATACCCGTTGTGATTTTTATAAATGGGGTGCGCAGATGTTTCTTTGGTTAACTAATGAAACAGGGACTAAAGACAAACATCTTTTCACTACCTCTCCCACTTTTTACGATATTTCTGTTGCGGATGCAACGATAGGTAAAAGAGATTTTGTTGCTGATAATGGTACGTTAGATCTAGGGTTAGGCAAAAAAGACAATATTGAAATTGGGCAGGCTAGCGACAGTGATATATTGATAGCACAAGATGGATCTTTAGTTTATTTTGGGTTGCATGCAAACAACGTTTTTGCACTTTATACAACAGGATTGAATAATGATTGGTTTGCTAAATCAAGCTCTTTATCGTCAGAGTTTCCCAATACATCCGGAGACTTAACTGCTTTAACGTCTAAAGTTTTAGCAAGTAAATTATACTCAGGTTATCTACCGATCCAAGCTAAAGATGCTTTAGCAATGGAATTGAAAACCGCATGGGTTGATGCAACTGGTTGGGGCGCTAATAAAATAGCCCAATACATCACTACTGAAGCTGTTGTACCTGTATTTAGTACGAATATCAAGAAAGGGCCCTGGCCTATTACCGGGCAGAAGAAAATAACCTTAGCTATGGTGGGCATGCATGTAGTCGGTACAGTGACAGGTCATCCAGAAATGGTGTGGGCAACTTTTGAGCATGTTAATAATGCTCCTGCAAATACCTATATTTATAACACTAATAATGCGCCAACACCGGCAACAGATACTAAAGCATATGATTCATCTACAAATAATTGGACATTTTTGCCTAAAAATGCGCCTTTACCTACATCTATCGAAGCAACCGGCGTGGGAATTCCTTGTGTGGTTGGTCAAGAGCCTACTGAAGCTCAAATAAAAGAATATCAAGCTGCTTTTCAAAATATTGTCCAGTGTGGAGCAGGCGCAATTGGAAAAAAAGGTAGCATTACAAATCAAATTATTAGTCCAAACACACCTATTACAGATATTGTCAAAACCGATGTCGCTAGGATAGATGCGTGGGGTGGTGGTACTACGGCTAATAATACTGATTTAGTTTCTTTAAATAAGTCCGTATTGACCTGGTTAAAACCAGGAGATTATAGAGGAAACTATATTCAAACTGGTGGCATTTGGACTTCCGATGGATCAATACCTACAAATGGCAAACAAACTGATAATCCACACTTAGTTGGATCATTAAAATTAGCGAATACGACGATGGAAACTTATGATCAAATTGAAGGCAGCGGGTTTAATCCTATCAACTGTTTTGGTTGCCATAATGCATCATCGACTAGTCCTGCATTTTCAATAAGTCATATTGTTCAAAGTATGAACTCATTACCGGAAAAACCAGCGTCTAAATAATTTTTCTATTTATATCTTAATTATTAGTTAGTCTCGCTCATGTCATTGTGGGCGATTATTCACTCAGGGAGTTTTATGATGAACGATGATCAAATTACAGTTGCGCAATATCTAAAAATAAGATTGCAAGAGTTGGAATGTGAGCATATTTTCGGAATTGCAGGTAATTACAGTGCTGCTTTACTCAATACAATTGAAGAAGATCCTGAGTCTGGGATCAGCATATCAGGCAATACTAATGAAATTAATGCGGGGCATTGTGCTGATGGTTATGCCAGAGTCAGTGATAAAATTGCACCTGTGTGTGTTACTTATGGTGTCGGGGCGTTTAGTTTATTAAACCCTGTTGCGGGTTCTTTTGTAGAACATAATAAGGTTTTAGTACTTAATGGTGCGCCAACTTATGCCGAACAAAAGCGTCAGCGAGTAGAAGGCGTACTTTATTCTCATATGACAGGAGATGAACGCAGTAATATTGATGCTTATCGTAGTGTCACTGTGGCTGCTGAACAAGTAAAAAATGCAGCTCAGGCGCCTGCAAAAATTGATGCGGTATTGACGGCTATGGTATCTGAAGGCAGGCCGGGTTATCTGGAATTTTATGAGGATGTATGGCGTAAACCATGTAATAAACCTTGTAGTAAACTAGATAAACAAACTCATATTGGTGATAGTGAAGAAACGCGTAAGGCGGTTGAAGCAACAATTGATCTGATAAAAGACCGGGGGCAGCCTATTTTCTGGGCAGGTATTGAAGTACAGCGGCAAAAATTACAAGTGCCTTTTCAATCCTTAGTTGAAACAACAGCCAGTCCTTACATGACAAGTATTCTGGCTAAATCGGTATTAGCAGAAAGCCATGAAATGTTTCGCGGTGTTTATAATGGCAAAGCAACACCCGAACCAAATAAAGCATTATTTCAAAATGCTGGATGTCGAATTGCATTAGGTGTATGGAATACAAGTAAAAACTTAGGCGGCACATCTTCCTGGTCACCTGGTATGGTGATGGCAAATAATGAAGGTGTTAAAGTGGGCTATCATCAAAATAGTGATGGCGAAGAAATAGGTAATCAGTATTTCCCAAATGTGGTACTCAAAGATTTTATTACACTATTAACAGATGAATTGGCAAAAACTAAATTTGATAATTACCCGACACAACCAATTACGTCAATACAAATGTGTGATAAACAAAGTAAAGCACCAATTACCTATGACAGCTTTTTTAGTGGTATGAATGCATATATTAGAAAAGAACATACAATTGTGGTGGATGCAGGTTTTCCGCTTTTAGGCGCTCAGAACCTTAAAATCAATAAAGCAAATGGTTTTGTCAGTGCTGCCGCCTGGTTATCTATCGGATATTCAGTGCCAGCTTCTTTAGGGGTTAAATTTGCAGATAGAAGCTGTAGACCACTGGTTTTTGTAGGCGATGGAGCGTTTCAGGAAACATGTCAATCAGTTTCCGGGCATCATTATTTTGATACAAATAATGTGGTATTTGTTTTGGATAACGGAATTTACGGTATTGAACAAATGCTGGTGAATCCTAATCCATTCAGACCTGTGGATAACGCTGATGCCAACATTGAAAAAATTAATTACCAAACCAGACCATCACAAAATGAAGTTTATCCTTATAATAAATTGAATAAGTGGCACTACGAAAAAATAGTTGAAATGGTGGGGGGGCGTGGTTGTGTTGTTAAAACCGATGAAGATTTGCAACAGGTGCTTAAAGAAATTGACTTATATCCAGAGGTGAATTTTGTAGTACGTGTTGAATTAAATCAAACGGATATTCCTAAAGCAATTGCTTATCACTTAGATCATAGTAACGGGCAGCGAGGAGAAGATGAACAACCTGACTCTGTACCAGTCGTGATCACAGAAAACAATTAATCCTAAGTTCCCTGTTTATCGCCCCTTATTTATTTGTTTAATGGGGCGATTTTTTTTTGAGGTAGCAAAATGTATCGAACTTTCTTACTGTTATTTATTATTTGTCACACTGTAATTGCGTCAGATCATGCTGATCCGCCGTTAAATAATATGACCCGTGACGATATTAAGTTAACAGGTTTACTTAGTTTTATTGATAAGGAACAATTGGTGGTCATTATTGGCAGTCACCCAAAGCTGGTGGCTGAAACGGGTTATCAATTTCCTACAGATGTAAATTTTAATCTTTATTTTGATTTTACTTCACTTGTAAATTTTAAAGATCAGCAGAATAATCAGCTATATGGCGGCACAATTGTTTCACCTGAAAGAATAAAACATGATTTATCCATCAGTTTAAAATTTCAGAAAAAACAAAAACTATCTGATAAACATAGTTTTACTACTGAAATAGGGGGAAGTAATCATATTTTAGCAGATGCCTTTAAAATAGCAGCGCTGGTGCGTGACGATCCTTTTACCTTTCCTTCATTTCATGGCCAAAATATTGCTGCAATTGTAATATCTGTTCCACTTAGCGTATTACCAATTCAAAGTGATAAAACCGTATTAATGTGGTCAACGATTACTGAGCAGGCACAAACAGGTGAAAACAAGATCCTGGAGCATGTTGGCAGGGCGCTCAGATCTCAAATTAAAGATCGACAAATATTAAACATGTACCCGCCAGCTGAACAAGCAGCAAAAACCGGTTTAGTGACAGATGTGATGATATATAAAATTGACCAGCCGGCGTTGTTGCCAAACGGCAGAGCGCTAGTTGATGATACTTTGTCTATATTATCAGATGCGGGTGATCAGGAGGTTTGTAAACTATTTGACAAAGCTAAAATGGATCCGACCTATACAGGTAAAAACGACAAACCCTTTTTACCTCAATTTCCTTATTTAGCGGCGCCTCATCAATGAAATCTATTTTATTATTATGTTGTATGATTGGTTTTAATTGTATGGCCGCAGTACAAATCAATTCAACTCAATACTGGCAAACTAAAGTTAAAGATTATCCCGAATTATCAGAACCAAAAGTGATTCTGGGCTGGCATTACTTTTTAAAAAGTAAAAGAGAAGGGGAGCTAAATTATTTAACTAAAAGTTGTAAGCAATTAACTGATTCCCTTGAATTACATATGTCTCGTAATGGTATTAAGTTGGGTTTGGTATTGGCAAACTATCAACATGACTTTTCTTCAGTAGAAGCTTTGAGTTCATTTTATTTGTCTCGCTGGCAGTATGATACACAAGTTATGTTATGGCGTTTACAAGCAGCAATTGCCGTTAATAATATGGTTTTAATGCAGGAAATTGAAGTTGAATTAGCAAGTTTTTCAGTTGATGAATATACCTTAATTGGTAAAGCGGAGCTTTTTGGTTTTAATAAACAATACGAGTTGCAAATTGCGGCCCTAAAACAGGCGTTGGCGTTTATCAGTAATAAACAGCATGATCCACAATTTAAAGCCTGGCTATGGTTACAAATAGCGGCAATTCAGATTGATAAACTTGAAGATATGACATTAGCAAATGATGCGCTGATCCAAGCTGAACAATTAAATCCAATTGATCCCGATATTATCAGGCATAGAATAGAATGGCTTATTTTGACTGGGGATCTGAAACTGGCTAAAACTAAGTTAACTCATTTAAGGAAATGGCATAATCATAGGGAATTAGATAGCTTTGAAATTGCTATTGACGGAAAAAAGCTGGCGCGAACTCACCACAAATCGACTCCAAGCAATTTATGTTTGCTGACTCACCTTTTTAATAAGTAAGTCAGCATAAACTAAAATATGATTAATCAACAACTCTTTCAAGGGTATTGATACTGATATGCGGCCAGCGTATTAATCCCGGAGAACCATCAGGGCGACTAAAAAAATCTAGAAAAATAATTTGAGAGTATTGCAGTCGCATTTTTGGCTTTCCATTTTTATCTTTTTCGGCGAGTTCCTGGATCCAAAAAGTAGACTTCATATCTGTGGCATTGGCTTGTTTTGTCACAAATGGAATATTGACTATGCCGCCGGTTTCAATGGTGGTATCAACTTCTAGCTTTGTGGTTTTAACTATATTAACGTTTTCGTTTGCCGCTTTTAACAAATCATTTGGTTGTGTCGGATCAAATAATCCTTCAAATAAATTTTCATGAAAATGTTTATACGGTGCTAAATAAGGGTTATCTAAATTTTGATCTACACCTTCAGGTAAACCCATAGCATCGGGAATGACGGGTGCGCCAGGTGCAACGGAACTTGTGCCCAATGCTAAAACTGAATCACCGTGAGGAATGGTCGCCAAACGTGCAATATCAATATTGTTGGTTGTTTGGTTTATCATATGCAACCAAAGACCGGGTTCATGGTGGATTTCAGCACCTATTTTACCAGTCAGGTCACTTTGGGGTGAGTCTTCGACTGCAATTTGAAATATATCCTGCGTATAACCCAGTGTTGCAACAAATTGGTCGCCATCGGTTTCACCTGCTTTTGGTAATCCCCTATTTGGTACACCATCATCAACAACATCAAACTTAAGTTCCTCATTATATTGGTTTAACAGTAAACGATAATTGTGCGGTCCATCTGCAAAGGGGAGGGCTATCATATTCCAACCTCTGCCTGGCAATCCGGGTAAGTTTTTCCAGGTGCCAGGTAATAACTGTAACGGACCTAAACTTTCATTACCTACTTTTGCTTTTGTAACCGTACGGCCTTTTTGTTTAACGTTTTTTATTAATTGCTCTGTGTTCATAGCTAAATCCTTTAAATGTTGACGGTGATTAAATTAGTGCATTTACATCATAAAGTGTTATCTTCATAGTTCCTATTACAGGTTATTACATGAAAAAGTGTTGGATGAAGTGTTCCTAAAATCATACATTAGTATGTTTATGTGCCACTTTGGCTTTTTGATGGATATTTAGGAGCGAGAAAGTGCAAAAAATTAATAAAAAATCATGAGAAAAATAAATTACTATTTGTAAATAAATTGATCTTTAAATACAGCTGTAAGCCAGTATAAATAAGGCTTTCCAAGAAAAGTTAAAATGCAAGTTACTATTATAAATGTAGTTTTTGAGTAATTGCACTATTTTAAGGGGCGATAAGCCGTTGATATTAACATGTGGGTGCAGTAATATTTCTTTAAACTTCAAAGACCTGTGGTCTAAAAATAAAAAGAATAATTATGACTATACATACAGATAATAAAATAGCGCATTTTGATTCACAGGCATATAAGTTACTAGATAAAATTGGTGAAGGTGGTTTTGGCCAGGTCTACAGAGCAAAGCAAGTTACCACAGGGCAAATTGTCGCAATTAAGTTTTTGTCTGTAAGTAGTGATTTTGATGAGGCTAAAAAGAAACGTTATGTAGAAAGGTTTGAACGGGAAACTATTTTAGGGAGCAGATTACAGCATCCTAATATCGTACGTTTATTAGATAAAGGTTGTTATCAAGATGACCTATTATATGCTGTATTTGAGTATGTTGATGGCCTTACATTAAAGCAAACGTTAGCAGAAAATGGCACATTACTGCCCAATGAAGCCGCCGAAGTGATGGCGCAAGTACTGGATGCTTTATCCCACGCACATGAACAAGGTGTTATTCATCGAGATATAAAACCTGCAAATATCATGTTGACTAAAGTTGGGGCTAAAACTCATGTTAAGGTACTTGATTTTGGTATCGGGACTTTAGTTAATGATGCAAGGAAAGTTGACTATAAAAGCATCACTTTAACACAGGAAACGTTAGGCACGCCTTCGTACAGCGCACCAGAACAATTACGTGGTGAACCACCGACATCAAAAACGGATATATATGTATGGGGGTTAGTCTTTATTGAATGCCTGACGGGTCAACCAGCTGTTACGGGTTCTAGTTTAGCCTCTGTTTTTCATAAACAACTCAGTCCTTCAAATGTGCCTTTACCTGCTGCAATCGCCGGGCATCCGGTTAGCGGTTTATTACGACGTGTATTAAATAAAAAATCAGCTGACAGAGCTGCAAATGCTGCTGAATTATATATTGAATTTAACCAGTTTAACTTTTCTACCTTAGTTGGTGATCTCAGCGGCCAAATCAGGCATGACAACCCAGATGTTAATACGCGCTTAATTAACGTAGGTGAAAATGAGACGATTATCAATGATACGAAAGCCTCTTATACTAATTTAACAGAAAGAAAGCAGATCACCGCTTTATGTATTAACTTAAGTGTAAAAGCAATTGCAAAGACGGAAATAGATCATGAAGTTGTTGATGCCCTACACAGAGATCAAAAAGCGCAATGTGTTGATATAGCGATACGTTACGGTGCATTCCATGTAGGTACGTTAGGGGATACTTTATTATTTTATTTTGGTTATCCAACTGTCAGTGACAATGACAGTCGATTAGCCGCACGAACCGCCCTTGAAATTTCAAGTCAGTTAAATAAACGAAATTCACTGTTAAAGAAAAGCCAAGGCATAGAGGTAATGCCACAAATGGGTATGCATACAGGTGTGATCACAAATTATGTAGATACCACCCCTGAAGGCGAAACAGCAAATATTGCGATGGTTCTGGCACGGTTAGCAAAAAACAATCAGGTTTTGTGTACCGACACTTATAAAAAATTATTGGATACTTATTTGCAATTTCAAGCACAAGAAACCTGCGAGTTAGGTATCAGTCAACAACAGACCTTATTATATTCATTGGCAGCAGAACGTCAGGTTGAAGCGTTTGGCTTTTTACGGGCCAATAGAAATAATCATGCTTTTATCGGTCGTGAAAATGAATTTACAGCATTACAAAATCTGATAATTAAAAGTGAAAGCCAATATAAAGTCGCGCATATTTTTGGTGAGGCGGGAATAGGCAAATCCAGATTAGTTTTTGAATTTAGAAAGTCAGCCAAAAAATTTGAACACTATGTTGCCCAATGCTTACCTGAACATAAAAATAATGCTCTTTACCCAATCTTAAGCATCATAAAATATAAATATGCATTAGATGCTTTAACCGCAGAAAATGCAGTAACCAAACTGCGTAATGAAATTAGTAAATTTAATGATATTTTAGAACAAGATGCCATACCTGTATTATGTTCCTGGTTAGCATTAAGCTTACCTGAAGATCTTACTGCTACGGCTTACAGCCCTGATATTCAAAAACAAATTTTATTTAAAACCTTAACGCGACTGCTAATTAATGACACCTTAATCTTTCAGCAATTACCGAGTTTAATTTTATTTGAAGATATGCATTGGGCAGATCCAACAAGTATCGAATTTATTGCCCACTTTATTGCAGACAAAAATTTTATATCATCTAATGATATTTTCATCAATACATCACGCGAACCTTTACCAGAGTTACTGAAAGTAAATGAAATTGAAGACGACAATAAACAGCAAGGTAAAAATTCAATACTCATATTGGAGTTATTAAAATTAAGCCAGGCCAGCACCAGTACCTTTGTCCTTAATTTATTTGATAACAAAACAGTCTCACCCAAGTTACTTGATTTAGTAGTAACCCGGACCGACGGTATACCATTATTTATTGAAGAACTGGTGAATATGCTGCTCCAAAAGAACCTGGTTCAGCACCTTAACGGTATAACCGACTTTGTTAACCCCGACAAAATCAATGAAGTACCTGGCAGTTTACGGGATTCATTACAACAGAAACTTGATACGCTCATTTACGCCAAAGAAACCGCCCAATTAGCAGCGACCATAGGACGTGAGTTTGATTATGCCCTCTTAGCCGCTGCATCAAACCGCAGCGAAGCCCAATTGCAAATTGACCTCAATGAATTAGTAGAAGCAGAACTGGTTTATCTGCAACGCAAAGTCGCAGGCGACAGTTATATATTCAAACATGCTCTGGTGAGAGATGCAGCTTATGATTCGATGGTGACTGAATCAAAAATAAGACAGCATGGATTAATAGGGCAAACTCTTGAACAAGAGTTCAACTCTATTACAACGGAAATGCCATATTTGGTTGCTGAGCATTATGCAAAAGCAAACGATTATAGAAAATCCTGCTATTTTGGGATAAAAGATATTTCTAGATTATTAGCTTATTCAAGCCATCATGAGGTGATTAATAACTCGCAAAAGGTAGAGATTTGGATCAGTAAATTAGATGGAGTGTTTGAAAGGTTAAATAAAGAGCTTGAACTTAAAGGTACCATTTTGCCTTCGATTATTGCTTTGAACGGTTACGGAGGGCAAAAAGTCGTTGATATTAGTGCAAGGATCAGAGAGCTAATTTCATCTATTGAAGATAATTCTGGTGTTAGCGGTATAAGTAGCTCTTCATTTAATATGGATGCGTTCATTAAAAAATGTGAGTGGACTTTATTTATGCATTTGCATTATAGCTCACAACGTGACGAAGCTAGAAACATTGGTGAATCAATTGTAAATAAGTGTACTGACTCATTAGATGATAGAGCAATAAAAATGGTTATTTTGTCTCATTTAGCTCAGGCATATGCGGCTGACGGTGATCTATTATTATCTGCTGATGCGCATCAATCTGTTATTTCGATGCATGATGAGAGATTAATTGAAACTGTAAAAACAAGTTATGGCTCTGATGCATATTCACAAAACTTATCAATGTCCTCTTTGACTTATTTAGCTATAGGGAATATAGATTTGGCTATAGAAAACAACAAGCAATCATTTGTTTATTCTAAAAAGTCTGAAGACGATATTTCTATCACTTTCTCCCATTTGTTTACGGCTCTAATTTCATTTTTTTGTGGTCAAAAAGAACCAGTTAATGAAGTGGTTAATTTATATTCTGAAAAATATCCAGAAAAAATAGATAAAGTTTGGTTTAACACTTATCTATTTATGTTAAACGACTGGGCAAAATGTCAGACTTCTTATGCTCTGAATAGTATAGAAGAGCAAATAAATTCAGGTCAAGAGTTTGCCCTAGCTTGTTATGAACCATCCTTAGCTGAAACGTACCTTGCTTTGGGCCAGAAAGAAAAAGCACACGAATTAATGAATAACTCATTGATTCGTTGTGAGAATGTTAAAAATATGTTTTCGTTGCCATACACATTGTATATGAATGCTAAATGTGAATTTGAGAATACGAATGTCGTCTCGAGCAAGGTTGCTTGTAACTTGTTGAAATCTATGGAGTTGTCAAGATCTCAGAGTTCTTATTTCTTCTTGTTATGCGCCCTTCAGTATTATTTATTTTTAAATAAGACAGGCAATCTAAATATAATTGAGTTGGATAAATGTTATGAAGAACTGGAAGGTGTACTAAATAAAATTGTATGTTCAATTGACCTTGAAGTAATTACTACAGCTAAAACTTACTTAAACACTTATAAAGCCGTTAAAGGAGCCTCTCCCCATGGCTGTAAGTGAAATAAAATCCAAAATAGATTCGAGCTTACAGAGTTTGGATGGGTTTTTAATATGTAATGATGAAATTTTTTCGAATGAAGAAATTGATATCGCACTAGATAGTTTAAATGAGTTTATCGGTAAGCCTATATGTAATTCAGTTGTAAAAATGTGCGGAACTAAGACTTCTTTATTAAGGGTATCAGGACTGCATTTTATTAGTGAAAGTGTTAAAAATATACTTATAAATGAATCCTTTATTGAAGCAGCAGTAAGTTATTCAAACGCTAGTCGATTGCAAGTATTAGGCACTCAATTTTACTATAAATCCTCATCACAAATAGGAAATGATCAGGTTGGTTGGCATAGAGATTCGGACTACATCAATTTTAATAGCAAAGGCGTTTTCACTGCGTGGATTGCTTGCAGTAATATTACTGAAACATCAGGTCCAATTAAATATATAAGAGGCTCACAATATTGGCCGTCTACTTTATTTATAGGAAATGCAGGTAATAAAAATTTACTGAGTGACAGAAAGAGGTTTATGGCTGATAAACCTAGCTATGAATGGGAAGAATGTCCTGCATTATTAAAAAAAGGAGCATGTAGTTTTCATTGTTACGACGTCTTACATGGAAGCGAATCTAACAAAAGTAATGAACCAAGGATTGGTTTAGCAATAACACTAATAACTGAACAATTTGAAAAACAAGGTATTTCAAAAGATAAAATCGTTCGGGATCTTAATGATCAGGAGCGATTTCCTATTATTTACGCAAACTAATATTTATTATTATATTAACTTTAATTAAGGATAATCATGGATACAGAATCTATAAATCAAGAAGAAAATAATGCTAATCTAGTGGGTAGTGAAGCAGGTGATGGTAGCCCAGTTAAATATATTGAAGCAGTTGAAGATTGGCAAAGTGCCTGGTCTCGCGTGATTGCATATGCTTGGGAAAATTGGGGTGATACTAATCCAGAAGAAGGAGTTGTGAGCGATAAAGTTCAGGATATTCTTGATCAACCGAATTTTTATTTAAGTCAATTTGGATATAATCCGTATGATTATGATTTGACTAAAATAGTTATTGTTCTAGAGTCTCAAAGATCTGAAGTTGTTGTTAATTTACCAAAATCAGAACCGTCCCATTATCAAGTTCCTGACGTTAATACCAGTAAAGCTGGTAAAGTGGCTAAGCCATTAAGAAATGGTTGGACTAAAGATTCTGAAGGTACTGAAAAAGATTCGAGGGAGCATTCTCTTTATGGTGCACTGGTAGTTATTTTACCAAACAAACCTAAAGAACAAGGTCATGATTTACAGGCTTTAGCTGATTATATGCAAGTGAGTGATCTTCAGCCTTTTACTTGTTTATAAGTTAAAACGGAGGGGAAGCTCCCTCCTATTTAGAGGAAAGAATGCGATATAAAATAATTGATGCCGATCGTCACGTTATTGAACCTTTATCAATGTGGAGTGAATACCTAGATGATGATATACAAAGAAGCGCACCACTAGCGAAAAAAATAGAAAGTATGGAAACCGTACTTGAAAGGTTCCACCGTCTTGGTTTAGAAACTCCTTTGCAATTATCTGAATTATTTTTGAAAGATAAGCCGCTTCTTAAGCACTGGTATGAAGCTGCAAAAATGGAGTCAGATAAAGATAAAGAATTTAGAGCGCAGCAATTAAGTAGAGGAAGTTGTCCTGAAGCACAATTAAAAGCTATGGTTGAGTCTGGGATTGAAAAAGCTCATATGCTTCCTACCTATGCTGTTTGGCTTGTAAATAACGACAATCTTACTCCAAATGAATCTTTAGGTTATGCAAATGCATATAATAATTGGTTGTATGATTATTGTAAAAGTGATCCTGTTAAATTGAAAGGGGCAGGTGTAATAAGCCGACATGATCCAGTAAATATGATAGAGCAAGTGGAAAACGTGATAGCCAAAGGATGGTATGCAATTGCCCTATTTCCAGGAATTGTAAACGGGCGTGATTTGGGACATTCGGATTATAATGATTTTTGGGCATTTTGTAGTAAAAAAAACGTTGCAATAGCTTTTCATGGTGGCACTCATGTGCAATCAAAGACAGCAGGTTCAGATAGATATAAGTCACATTTTGCTTTACATGCTTGTTCTCATTCTTTTGAAATTCAAATGGCTTTTCTATCATTATTAGAATCTGGTGTTCTTGAACGAAACCCTGAATTGAAAATTGGTTTTTTAGAAGCTGGTTGTTCTTGGGTGCCACATTGGCTCTGGAGATTAGATCATATTTGTTATGGTGATATGCCAGGTGAAGTTGCTCAAAATATAACAATGAAGCCTTCTGAATATTTTAAAAAACACTGTTGGGTTGCATTTGAAATAGGGGAGCCTGGTATAACGGAAGTGATTAATTGTATTGGCATAGAGAGATTAATTTTTGGTAGTGATTTTCCTCACATAGATCATGTTCAGTTTAATTTGGATAGCCTGAATAGTGAAAGTTTAAAATTTACTGATAAGCAGTTATCTATGGTACTTGAAGAAAATGCTTTAGCATTTTTTGGTGATTGGTAAATAATTCACAACATTCCTAAAAGTCGATAAAATTCAACACTCTAATTGATTATGATGTTGTGGGTTTAGGTAACTAACATTACTATTTAAACCAGAAAAAGAGCGCTAAATGCGGCTTTAGAAATTAATTTAATAAAAACGAAAAGGAAATACGATGAGTGATTCGACTTTAAACGATTCAAAAGCAGGCAGTAAAGGAGATGAAAGTACTTTATGGGGCTTGGAAAAAGACAATGAATGGCGGAACGCATATAGGCGTATTATTAGTTATGCTTGGATTTCGCAAGATAATTTAAAGGAGGTTGTTGATAATCCTTTAGATTGCTTATTAAAAATATCAGGTTACGTTCCTCCCCAAGGGCTAATTTTGTACTTCAGGGGAATTTATAATAATAAAGTAATTAAATCGCCTGAACAGCAAATCGATGATGACGTTTATGTAAAATGTTCATATGACTCTAAATATATGAAGGACAAAATGGCAATTAATGGTTGGAATGATGCTGAGAAATCTCTACCAACTGAAGTTACTTTTACCTTGCCTCCGGCACCTGCAGAAAGTGATTTGAGAGCTTTTGCGTTAGCTGATTTTGAGGCAAAAGGGAAAGAAATGCCGTTTAGTTGTTGCTAAAATTACTTAATTATAAGCAGGTTTTAAATGATTACGCCTGCTTTCTCTTCGTAATCAAGTAATTTAACCTCCCAGCTTTTCAATTCAATAAACAGTGAAAAATGCAAAATAAAATATATGATTCAGACCGACATGTAATAGAACCTACTTCAATTTGGACAGATTATGTTGATCAAAATATTGTAAAAGATTTTCCAATCTCTTTAAAATATAATCAAGATAAAGATAGGAATTTACCCCCTCAATACATGATAGGGCCTTTTACAATACTAAAAAATTGGGATAGCAAGACTCAAGTAGCGAGTGCGATAAAAAGTGGGGAAAGTCGTCAACAACGTTTAGATGCTATGCAAGCTGAAAGTCAATTAAGAACTATGGATGACTCAGGTATTTTCAGTGCAAGTCTATTTCCAACTTTTGCTGGGTATATAGTTAATCATCAGGAAATACCTTCAGAGGTGTCTGTAGAATATGCTAAAGGATATAACCGCTGGTTAAAAGATTATTGTAGTTTAAACCCAACCAGGCTAAAAGCTATTGGTATGGTAAGCAGGCATGACCCTGATAGCATGAAGTCTCAATTACAGCATATAATTTCTTTAGGGTGGACATGCGTAACTTTAAGGCCTGAAGTAATTCTAGGGCGATCTTTAGGTGATAATGGATTAAATGAATTTTGGCAAGCTTGTGCCGATAATGATATTTCAATTGCTTTACATGGTAGTACTAATTTACACGCTCCTACTGTTGGCACTGATCGTTATACGTCTCGTTTTGCACTCCATGCTTGCTCACATTCGATGGAAATTCAAATGGCTTTTCTTTCTTTATTAGAGTCCGGAGTATTAGAGAGGTTTCCAGCATTAAAGTTTGGCTTTTTCGAGGCCGGTGCTTCCTGGATCCCTCACTGGTTATGGCGGTTAGATAATATTTGTTACCCAGAATTTCCTCAAGTAACAGACCAAAATATTAAAATGTTACCTTCAGAATATTTTAAACGTCAGTGTTGGGTCGCAATCGAAGTTGAAGAACCTTGTCTAACAAAAGTGATTGAATTAATAGGTCATGAGAAGTTATTATTTGGAACTGATTTTCCACACCCTGATCACCTTCATTTTGACACTTCGGAACTACTAGCTTGTGGCAATGGCATACCTAAAGAGATGTTCATTAACATTTTAGAGAATAATCCTAAGTCATTTTTTGGATAAGTTATAATTTTTTCAGACATATTTACAAAAATCAGTAAGGCATATTTAGTGGAATTAGAGCAGCAGATATTAAACTGGAATCCAAAATTTAAAATATATCAATATAAAGAAGTTGGGGTACTCTTGATTTCAGAGAGAGAATATTTTTTCTTACAAGAAAGTATGTTTCCGGCTATAACTCAATTTGACGGGAAAGAGTCTAATTCCGAAATCATGGCGTGGATAAAAGATATAAGTAGCTCTGCTTTGTTTTTGTATAAAGTAAAACAGTTATGTCATCAAAATTTATTGGTGGAAGTTAGCTCAGACACTCGTAGTCGATATATATGTAACAAATCAGAGACTAACAATATAAATTGTCAGATTAAAAACTCTGAGATCATTAGCCTGTCTTCTATAGATACACTTTATCTGGATGTTTGGTACACAGTATTATCAACGAATTCAAAATTTAAAAACTTAAATACAACCTTTGTTCTTGTTGACGACTTTTTAGATAAACGTATAGCAAGTGTCATAAAGGATTTAGAAAGTTATTGCCTCATAAAGGTTACTGGCGAAAGGATTTGGATAAGTCCAATTTCTACGGTTTCAGCTCCGTTATATTGGCATGAATTAGTACAACAATTATGGCGCAATCAACCAGTTAGAAAATATGTAGAAGAGTTATATCCAGACGAAGATCATTCATTACCCTATTTACTTGATGCAGTATTAACAAAAGAGAACATAGAACACATTAAAAGCTTAATTCAGCAGCAATTAAATACTGATATACAAGAAGTATTAATATTAGACTTAGCTGATAATCACATTGAAAAACATCCGGTAAACCCTCACTATGCGGATGAGCTTGATTTTAAGGCTCAAATAAATACACCAATTAAATTACAAAGCTGCCCTTCTTTATATAATAAAGATGGTGGTTCTCGTAAGTTAGACCCTGCTGAAACCTTAGCTAATTTAGCACCTTTGATCAGCCCTGTTTCAGGGGTAATTACACATATAGAAGAAATAGATGCGGCAAAAAATCATACTGTTAAAATTTACAGAACTGCTTTTTTTAAAACACCACCATTGAGACAAGATAAAACTTTGCCAAATGAGAGCTTTGTTCAGGTATGCATGGGCAAAGGAGTAAGCCCGACTCAATCTAAAGTAAGTGCTTTATGTGAGGCGATAGAAAGGTATGCAGCAGTGTTTCAGGGCTGTGAACCTTATATTACTTGTAAACAATCTGAACTAGTTGAAAAAAGTGTTAGTTATCAGCAGCTAGTACCTTACAGTTGTGCGCAATATGCGAACTTTGCCAATCCAGATCATCCCGATTCGAAATTTAAACAAGCTGCTATACCTTATACGGATGAAAAAATAAGTTGGGTGCAAACCTGGTCATTAACACATGAGAAAGCTGTATATGCCCCTTTAAGTGAATGCTTTAGTAATATTCCATTTGAGGATGACAGGTTTGGGCGCTGGCATTCAAATGGTTGTGCTGCCGGGAATACGATTGAAGAAGCAATTCTACAGGCTTTGTTTGAGCTTATTGAAAGAGATGCTACCGCTATTTGGTGGTACAACCAAACTAACAGGCCAGAATTCGATTTGAATCGTTTATCAGCAGATAACTTGAAGGATCTAAATGATACCTTGTCGCTTACACATAAGTATTGGGTTTTAGATCTAACAACTGATATTGGCATCCCCGTTATGGTTGCTATAGGACAAGACCATAATAATGGTGGTTATATTTTAGGATTAGGTTGCCACTTACAGCCTGAACTTGCCGCGCAAAGGGCATTAACAGAATTATGTCAATTGATCCCAATAAGAGATCAAAATGGTGCGCCTTTTGATTTTAACGCAATTGTTGAAGGCGAATATTTACATCCTAATTCGTCTATTAATGCATTTGAATCTTTTATTGAACCAAGTGGTGATATAAAAGATGATATTAAAAATATTGTCAAAAAATTAGATGAATTGGGTTTTGAAACGTTGGCATTAAATTATAGCCGTGCTCATATCCCTATAAATGCCGCGAAGATTTTTGTTCCAGGTTTATGTCATATCTGGCCACAGTTTGCTAATGAAAGGCTTTACCAAATACCGCTTAGCCTAGGTTGGTTAAAAGAAGCAAAAACAGAAACAACAATTAATCAACAGGATTTGTATATCTAAATTTTAAACTGAATGTAAATGATGTAATAACGCGTAATACTTTTTATGTATTGTAAACGTTAAGCTGTTTGTTATTGATTACCGCAAAGGTGATTGATAACACATACTTTGTTTATAATAAAAAGCTGATGCTTAGTATTTAAGTTTGGCTTACTAATAAAAAGATAAAACAATGCTAAATACTTGGTTGCCATATCATTTTTTTAATTTTAGTCGTGAACATCCACTATTTTTGAATACAGTTGTTAAACAAAAATCTGCTGATAGAGCCTGTATTAATCTGATGACACGATTACAATCCAGTATGCAACCAAGTGAACTTTTGTCTATATTCCGTCAGGAATTACGTAAATACCTTCCTATTTGTGGTTTAACTTTTCAAAGCAAAGATGACTTCTATACAACGGCAATCCCGGAAGTAGGTTTGTATGGTTTGAATGTGGAGTTAGTGATAGAGGGTTATGCAATAGGGCAATTAGAGTATGAATTTGAAGAAGGTTTATCAGCGGCACAAAAGAAATTATTAACTCAGTTAAGTGACATGTTTTCATTTGCATTTCGTAATGCGCTTAAATACCAAAAAATGAAAAAGCTTGCTTTAAAAGACAGTCTTACAGGGTTGAATAATAGGAATAAGTTTGAAGTCTCATTTAATGACTCGGTAAGAAGCAGCCAGAAAAAAGACAGTAGTTTTTCATTATTAGTATTAGATCTTGATGGTTTTAAAAAAGTAAACGATAAATTTGGTCATCAAACAGGTGATTTGGTTTTAACCCGATTTGCACAAGTATTATTAAACTGTAGTCGTGATGAAGATTTGGTATTCAGGTTTGGCGGTGATGAATTTACTATTTTATTAAATGATGCAAATAAAGCTTCAGTACCAGATATTGCCAGCCGTATTAAAAAAGCTGTGTCTCAAAATCACTTGTTAGCCCAATTAAATGTGTCTTGCAGTATGGGTAGTGCGCATTATCATCAGGGCGATGATAAAAACACTTTATTTGAACGAGCCGATCAGGCATTGTATCGAGCAAAGAATAAAGGTAAAAATTGTATTGAGCTATCATCTTGCTTTTAAAATGAAGGACCTATGTAATAAGTGGTAATATACAAATCTATTTATACCGATTAAGCTTGTTATTAAAGTAAAGTTAATCAGATGGACCTACAATGGCAAAAATATTAAATAAAAACTCACAAGAAACAGTCACCTTATTAAATCAACATATATTTGGGCGTCACCCTGGAACATCACATACTATTTTGAGTCAAGTTGATGCATCTCGTATGCATGCAACTATCATGTGGGATGGTGAAGACTGGTTATTGCAAGATTCAAGCACGAATGGTTCTTATGTGAATGGCAAGCAGGTGGCCACAGGTATTAAACATAGGCTCCATAAAGGCGATTTAATTCATTTTGCATCTTTATCGGCTGAAACATGGGAAGTCAAAGATGCGTCAGCGCCTAAAAGCCTTTTAGTACCCGTAAGTTCAGGTTTACCATCTATCGAATTAGAGTCATTAGCTGTTTTACCCAATGAAGAATCTCCAGAAATTACCTTATATATGTCGCCAAATGGCCATTGGGTTTGTGAAAGCCAGGCTGGAATTTCGGTATTAAAAACAGGTGATTTGGTAGGTACCAATGAATTAACATGGCGCTTTATTGAAGCAAGTGTAAGTGAAGAAACGCAAAGGTTAGAAACTGCTGAAGTATCTGCTTACCCACAAATTGGCATTTATTTTGATGTGAGTCAGAATGAAGAGCATGTTTCTCTGAAATTCAAAATGGATGAACAAGAGTATGATTTAGGCCAACGCAATCACCATTATTTATTATTACTATTAGCCCGAAAACGCATTGAAGATAAATTAAAAGGTTTAGATGATGCTGAACAAGGTTGGGTTGATAAAGAGCTATTAAGTAAGATGTTAGGTCAAAGTGAAAGTCATATAAATATTCAGGTGTATAGATTTAGAAAACAAATCGTCAATGTATTACCTAAATCTTTTTGTTTACCTCAGGCAATTGAAAGGCGAACCAGAGAAATTCGATTTGCCTATAGCAATGTAGAAATTACAGGTGGTACCAAAATCACGATTAATGAAAGTACTCAAAGTGAGCAACAATCGATTACCTCTGTTTAACTGAGTAGCTGTTGTTCGTGGTTTTTGCAACAAAGCACATGGAACTTTTCAGTGTTCATATGTTTAATATCAGGGAGTTTAACTCCCTGATAAAATAATAAGAGCTTGCTATTACACCAGTGTTTGAGATTTTCAATTAATTTTTATCATCGGCTCTATGGTAGCGGTCATCAAATCTTATGATATCGTCTTCTTCTAAATATGCTCCAGTGTTTGAGATTTTCAATTGATTTTTTGAAATACCCGTTAAAGTTAATCATTTATATAGAAATTTTTATACCATTTAATAAAAGATGCAACTCCTTGCTGGTAGCTGACTTTAGGTTTAAAGCCGCAAACATTATAGAGTTCATCAATTTCAGAATAAGTTTGGTAGATATCACCCGGCTGCATTGGCAGGTAGTTTTTTTTGGCTGTGAGGCCTAATGAGGTTTCTATAGTTTTTATGAAACTTGCTAGTTTTATTGGTTCACCATGACCTACATTATAAATTCTATAAGGACAAGTGCTTTCACCTAACGCACCTGTTTCGGCAGTCCAGGATTTATTTTCTTGGGGAATTATATTTGTAATTCGTATGATGGCTTCTACAACATCATCGATATAAGTGAAATCTCTAAGCATATTTCCATTGTTATATAAATCAATGGGCTCGCCATTAATGATGGATTTTGTAAATTTAAAGAGCGCCATGTCAGGTCGGCCCCATGGTCCGTAGACTGTGAAAAATCTTAATCCAGTAGTCGGAATGTTGTATAAATTTGAATAGCTGTGACACATTAATTCATTAGACTTTTTTGTTGCGGCATAAAAGGAAATAGGATGATCCGTATTTGATTTTGCTGTTGAAAATGGCACCTGACTGCTTAAACCATAAACAGAGCTTGAGGAAGCGTAAACTAAATGCGCAATATTATTTTCTCGGCAAGCTTCGAGTATAGATAAATGACCTATCAAATTAGACTCAGCATAGGTCATCGGGTTTTCTGCCGAATAGCGAATTCCAGCCTGAGCAGCTAAGTGAATGACGCGATCAAAATTTTCATTTTTGAATAGGGTCATTATTGCTGGCTGATCAGTGAGGTCTAATTTGAAAAATTGAAAGTTTTGATATGGCGCTAACTGTTTTAGACGAGCTAGTTTTAAATTTACATCGTAGTAGGTATTGATATTATCTAAACCAATTACATCATAACCCTGCTGGCAAAGTCGACTCGCAACATGAAAACCAATAAACCCAGCAACACCAGTAATTAATATTTTCATTGGCTAAGCTTTTATATGTTTGGTATAAGATAGTTGTTGCATTTAATGTATTCCCCTCTGATTTTACTGAGTTTTTTTATATTTTATAAATCATAGTATGAAATTAAAGGAAAACAAGAATTCTATGAACCATACTAAATATTGATGGATTACAAAAATTAATAATGGGCGCTGTTACTTAGCGCTCTGTAAGGAATTTAAAACGTGTTGCAAGCTCTATATTTGACAAACTTTTTGAGATGTAAACTCACTTTTAGTATCTTAGTTTATTTTGTGATGAGTTCAGCATTAATTGCAGGTACTGGAGAAAAATCAGCCAAATCGCTAAGTATTGACGGGATATGGATCAGCAAACAAGAAATAGCTAACATTCCCATGACAGGACCTGCATGGCAAGCTTTAGACAAAGAAGCTAAAAAATTGCTTAATAATCCCAATATTTCAGATCAAGATGATAGAACTGATATTCAAGTACTCGCAAAATCTCTGGTTTTTGCACGTACTGGAAATAATATATACAGGGAGCAGGTGATTGATGCGTGTATGGCTGTGATCGGCACCGAACAAGGAGGATTGACCTTAGCCTTAGGCCGACAACTTATTTCATATATCATTGCCGCAGATCTCGTTGTACTACCAGAAGCCAAAAATATTATATTTAAAACCTGGTTAAGGCAGATGTTAACTCTGCAATTGCAAGGGCGCACATTACGTTCAACTCATGAAGACAGGCCAAACAATTGGGGAACTCACGCAGGTGCCAGCCGAGTCGCAATTGCTTTATATTTACAAGATGCGCAAGAACTGCATGATGCTGCTTTAGTTTTTAAAGGTTACCTGGGTGATAGAAGTGCTTATAAAGCATTTAAATTCGGCAAACTTCATTGGCAATCAAAGCCAACAGAGCCGGTTGCAATTAATCCAAAAGGTGCAAAAATTAATGGCCATAATGTAGATGGTGTATTACCTGATGAACAAAGACGATGTTGTGATAACTTTACCTGGCCTGCTCCTTATGAGAATTATGTGTTTGAAGGATTGCAAGGGGCATTGGCGCAAGCCATGCTTTTAGACCGTGCCGGATATGATGTATGGCAATGGGAAGATAAAGCATTACTTCGTGCTTTTACCTGGTTATATGACGTTGCCGGATATCAGGCGAAAGGTGATGATACATGGCAGCCGTATGTTATTAATCATTTTTATAACGTTAATTTGCCAGTTGTTGTGCCGTCCAAGCCAGGAAAAGGAATTGGATTTACAGACTGGATATATTAGTAAGCCACTTTTTGATAAGTGATTAACTTTTGCCTGATACTTTTTCTTTAGCTAATGCTGCCTTAGCCTGACCGGAAATAATAAAATAAATTGCAGAAAATACGCCATAGAGCCTGTTGAATTCTGCTTTTTTAAAAGATAAAGCAGCGATAATTAATCGACTTAAAGTAAAGCCAAATAAGGCAAAGTAAAACGGAATGCTAGTTATAGGGCTAGTATAAACATGGGTACGGAAAAAACGGTAACGAGATACGATTGATTCAAAACCTAACTTTTGCTTATCAAAACGCATTTGGGGTGATTCATAATGATTCAATTTAGCATATGGAGTCATCACTAATAGCGTGTGTTTTGATAAACGATAACTAAAATCTTTATCTTCGCCCAGCCCATAGCCTTGATAATTTTCGTCGAACATAACTGTATCAAATACTGACTTTCGATAGGCACAGACTCCACCCGATAAAAAATCTACATATACATTGTTTGTTAATGTTTTACCTGAAGAGCCAAAGTTAACGCAGAAACCAGAACATAATACTTTACCTTCGGTTGGACCTGTTACTAAAAAACACATGTCAAATGCTCGACGTATTTTTTTCGTTAAGCTCAATTTTGGTTCATTGGCTATAACGCCACCAACACCGCCTATTTTTCCTTGGCTATCTTCTTCAAATACATCGGTGATGCTTTGAATGTATTCAGGGAAAAGTTCGACATCATCATCTAAAAAGAAAATTAACGTATGTTTTGCAAGACGTACCCCGCAGTTACGTGATGCAGTTAATCCCGGAGAATCTTTTTTGTGATAAATAACCTGTATTCCTGATTTTTCGCAATCAGCTTTATGTGGAATATTATCCAATTCGCCATCATCTATAATGATCAATTCATCAGGCAAACGTGTTTGCTTTAATATAGAAAGAATACATATGCTTAGATCATCGTATCGATTATAAGTTGGAATGATTAAACTGATTGAAGGCATTGTGAAATTTCTTCCGGTAGTTGGCTGAGTTTATATGTCTCAGGCAAAGTTATGTGATAAAAAATCACGTCAGGTAAATTTTTTTCTAAATGATTTTTTAAGTTGTCATACGCTATCACTGAGTATAGCTGTAAAAAATTCTCTAAACTTAAAAACTCACTATTAGCGAGTCGCTGTAATAAAACGATTTGATTAATTGCTTTATCACGGTTGATCTGTTGAATATTCAGTTTTTCACCTTTAGATATTAATATGATTGCATTTGGTGCTATGCTGTTTTTTGCTGGTGTTCCAGGAAAAAACTCGTGGATACTAATTTTTTTACCTTTATTGAATAATCTGTCTTCATTTGGTAATAATTTTTCTGGGAGCACTTGATGTAAGATTTTTCTTATCAACTTTCTTAAAGTTATTTTATATTCCGGCTCTGGGTTTTTTATTAATTTTCGTAACCAGGGTAAATTTGCGTAATGGTGATCTCTTATTAATACTGTTTCCTGGTATCTATGTATTATATTGCTATCTAAGATGAATTTGTCATCTGAAATAAATTGCCAGCCACTTTTTTGCATTATTAGATTTAGTTGTGTTTTCCCTACTCCTCTTAGACCAAATAATAGTATGGCATTTTTATTTTTAGCCATAGCAAAACCGTGCATTAAAGGTGTTTGCAGTTTTATATATGAAATATAAATGCAAAAATTTAATACATAATTTAATTTTTTTGCAAAATGACTGTTTTTGATAACATTTATTTCAATTTTTTTAGTGAAATTAACTATGAGTACAATACGTTTATTATGAAAGAAGTAGATTTTTGTATTTGTATTATCAGAGCAAACCCAAAAACCATAAAGAGCGAGCATCTGCATACCGCTTTCTGGAACCGATTGCGGTAATAATGTCGTTTGTTGAATTATAATATCGGCAACAACGACATTTTTGGTAATAGCATGGTGACTGTAATTAGCTAAGATGGCCTCTAATTTAGCTATTAAATTATCAGATAATTCATGGCTGACGATAGCAGGACCTTTATTGAGCTGTATTGATAGTTGTGCTTTAGCGTTATTCATTCTTATCCTTTTTATTGCCAGCTAAAAAAGGTTCCTTTTTATTTTCGAAATATAAAAAAGGTGAATAGCCAACAAAAAAATATAATAACGAAAGCAGGCTTTTTACAATAGGGTGTTCAGGGAGCTCAATAAATTCAATGAAAAAAAATAATAATATCATAATCGTAAAAGGCACCAGAAGTGCCAAATACTGCCAAATGTAAACGACAGGGTTAACACCAAATTGTTTGATCAATGCGGTTAGTAATATGATAAATAGGGAAAAATAGGTAATACTTGCGCTGATAGCAATACCCGCTAGCGAATAGTTATTTATTATGCATAAGGCCAGTAAACTTATATTAATTAAGATTGATAAACTCGCTAATTTACTGGCATGTCCTTGCCAGTTATTTGCTACAAACAAACCTCTGCATGGATAACTCAATGCTAAAAAGTATGCGCCGCAAATCAATAATTGTGTTGGTAATTCAGATTGCGCATATTTAGGCAGAAACAATGTAATAAATGCCGGTAAACTGAAATAAATACAGGCAATCAATAAAGGCATTAAATATGCCAAATACCTTAAGGGTTTAAACAAATATTGATTAAGTTGTTGCTGTTTGGAGAGTGTTGTATGCTCAGACATTAAAGCTTGCTCAGTAACCTCTCGGGTTGCACCAGGTATGTTTAATAAAGGGCCTATAAACATACTTGAAATTGCGTAAAAACCAAGTAGTTGGGTACCCATAAACATTGCGATCATCATTTTATCTATATTTTTAATACTCAGGTATATGAGATCAAGTGTGACTATGGGCGCACCAATTTTTATTAAATCGAGTGCGGTGCGAAAATCAAATTGGAGTGTGACGTTAAAGTGATCTTTATAGACTAAATAGATTAAGGTAATAATAATTGATAATAACAAAGCTAAGAGTGCGCCATATAATCCCCAAAAATAGATAAATAATCCTGTAAGTACAAAATTCAAACTATACCTGATAAAAGTTAGTTTGCTCACAATAACGAAATTTTGCTCGCCCTTAAGAACTGATACAAAATGTTCATATAAACAATTAGCAATTACAACTATAGAGATTATCAACCATGCATCACTTTTAAGTTTATCATCAACAAAAAATAGTGCATATCCGCCAACAAAAAATGCAATGAGTAGATTACAAATGATTGCTGTAACAAAGGCATTACTCTGTATTTTATGAACTTCAACAGCTTGTGAAGTATGATACTGAGGAATTTTGAATCGCATAGCTGTGCGGCTGCCTAAATGCGCGAATGTTGTAAAATTAGGTAAAATGTTTACTAAACTCCAAAGGCCGTATAATTCCGGGCCTAATAAAGTCGGCCTAAATAAGGCTGTGATAAACCCCAATATATGCCGATATAAGTTGCTAGAAGCAACGTAAACAATATCTCTGAATATCCGGTTATTTTGTTTCACTCCTTTATTGTCAGGATTAATATCAAGCTCCTTGATAAAAGATAAATTATTTTGGTTTCACAATTCTAAAACCGGTAAAAAAAGTTCTTGATTCTGGTTCATCATAATGGCGTGTAGAGCATTGCCCTTGTTGCGAGCCTTTATCCCACGCCCCACCTCGGGCAACACGTTCAACTTTACCTTGAGAAAAATGATAACTGTCATCGCCGCTATAGATGGTTTGCTGATGTTTGTGAATAGCATACGATGAATCTGAATACGCATCTTGTACCCACTCCCAAACACCGGTATTCATGTTTTTTAAATTGAACTGGCTTGATTCAGAGCCAGCGGGTTTTTTATCTATTTCTTTCGCATATTCAAAACCAAAATCAACACTATTATTATCTGTATTTGGAATATTTCTCGTTTTATTCAGGTTTTCATCTCCACCTTGATATGAGATTTTCTTACCGCCATCTCGACATGCATATTCCCATTGAGACTCTGTGGGTAAACTAAAAATCTGTCCTGATTTAAGGTTTAATTTACATAAAAATAATTGTGAATCAATCCAGGAAACTTGATTAACGGCTTGTGCGTCACATTCATCGTTTTCGCATTTACTTGGGTTATAACCCATTATTTGTGTCCATTGTTGCTGATTAACTTCATGTTGGGCTAACCAATAACCTGTGTTGCATACTTTATGTAATGGTTGTTCGCTTTCTGAACATTGTTGATCCCAGGGGCCACAACCCATTACAAAGCAGGCTTTTGGTACCCAACTAAAGGTAATTTGGCTGTTGGGCTCAAGCCAGGCTAATGATTTATCCGGTGCATGTTCAGAAGTTAAAGGAGGTGATTGCCACTGTGCAGTTGCAAAATGTTCCATATAATTACCATTGCTGGCATCCCAAAAGTGCATATGATTATTGGCATCACTGGCCATAATCACATCATCTTCTTTAAGGTAAAAAGATGATGTGAATGCGGTGTCTGCTTTTTCGATATTTAACAGGATTTCCTTTGTTTGAATACCCCATTGAATGATTTGTCCATTAGCATATGCGCTTAATATTTTTTGATTATCATTAGATAAATCAAAGCTATGAATGACACTTTTATTTTTTGATGTGAGGTAATGTGTTTCGTTGTTGTCTAATTGCCACACATGTAATTGACTATCGTTGCCGGAGCTTATCAGGTATTTACTATTATTGGTGAATAACAGTTTAGTAACTGTGTTATCATGGGCTTGTTTTCGTGCAACCTCTTTAAAATTAAGCATATTCCATAATATAATTAACCCTTGGGTATCAGCGGATGCTGCAAAATTTCCATTTTCAGACATCGCAACACTTGTTATTTTATTGCTATGTCCCTGCAAAGTGATAATTTCTTTTTCATTTATAAAGTCCCAAATCTTTACTTCACTATCTAAGCTGCCTGAAATGGCTGATCGGTTAAAAGAAGAGAAGGATGTGGCACTGATCGCAGATTTATGGCCAATTAACTTAGTGAGTGTACTTGCCGTTGCAATATCCCATAAGGTCAGTATTTTGTCGCTTCCGCCCGATAATGCCAAACGTCCGTCTTTAGATATATCAGATGCATAAATTTGTACGTTATCTTGTGAATAAATATTTTGAGGGCAGTGTTCTAATGCATTCCATAATACAAGCTGGTTACCTTCGTTAATTAATATACTGTTATTTTGTTTTGAAAACTTAATTAGGTTATCTAACGGTTTCACAAGTTCAGGCAGACTAAATTTGATACTGACGCGTCGATTATAAGCTTGGCCTAAAGGGGTATCATTAGATTCTATTGGTTGCTCTTCGCCTTCAGAAGTTAATTTAGCGACTAAAAAATTATTATTTAACAGTTCAATTAAGGTTTTATTGACTGAATTAGCTCTTCGCTCTCCCAATGAGAAATTATAGGCATTGGACGCCCTGCTATCAGTATGACCTGCAATAAGCAAAGTAAGTTTATCATTGAGTAGTGAATTTAAATGCGTAAACAAGTCTATGTATTCTGGTTTGATGAGGGCAGAATCATCATCAAAATAGATATTTAATGAAAAAGGCTGTGACGTTTTCATTAAGTTTGTGATTTTATGTTCGAGTTCATCGTGTGATATCGCCCCTGGAGTCGTGTCGGGATCAACGATAGAGGCAGCACCGGAAAGGCTAAAAAGTAATATGATAAGGCCTAAGTATTTAAGTAAATTACCTGGTAGTTTAGTCATTTTTATTCGGCTCCCATTTGATCACGTGTTTGTTCGATAAAAAGTCAAAAACCCCAAACATCATGCCGATATTACCCAGTATAAAATAAAACAGGGCATAGGCAACTTTGCTGATTAAATAACCTTTAGGTATATATTTTTCTACATACATAGAGTAAACGATAGTATAAATTACACATTGACTGATTAAACTGAGTGTGAAAAAGACGTGTGTTGATAGTAAGAATAAGTTGCTACTGAATATTAATATTAGGCCAAAGGGAAACATACGTCTTAGTATTTTGTTGCAAAAAAGTGCAAAACTAAATGCGCCAAATTGAAAAGGATTTAATAGTGCTTTATGTAAAAAAATCCCTTTTAAGCTGCGACAGGTGATCCGCCTGCGTCTATTTATCTCATGTAATGGGTTTCTTGCAGGTGTTTTGATATAGGCTATCGCGTTAGGTTCAAATAAGAATTGCTTGTTTTGCTTTATTACGGCAAGTGAGGTAAATAAATCATCTGTTACTCCGTTCGCTATTGGTTGAAAATATTGAGATTTTATAGCATAGAGTTTGCCATCATTGGATGTTAAAAAACCTAATTTACTTTCTTGTAGTTTGATCCAGCTATCAAATGTAATATATTGTTTTTGTGAATGCTTTAGGTGTGTCGTGTTTTTAGCCAAGGCTCTTTGGCCACAGACCCCGGCGACTTCTGCTGGTTGTAATTTTTTGACTAACAATAATATAGCATCAGGTTCTAAAATTGCATCCATATCAGTAAATACAAAAATGCTTGCATGAGTATATTTAATGATACTGTTTAATGAAGCCGCTTTTCCAATATGAGAGTCATGGTGGTAAGTTTTTAAATTTTTGTGTTGGTATTGGTCTAACAAATATTTGGTTTGATCGTTAGAACCATCAGAAATTACAATAACATCCAGTAGATGTTTTGGGTAATTCATTGAGAAGCAATTATCTATTTTATCTTTTACCAGGGTTTCACCATTTCTAACAGCAATTAATAAGCTAACGGTCGGTAATTGCGAAATATTTTTAAAAGTATGTTTATTTTTTTTGAACTGCGAGATCATAAATAAGCTAACAGGATACAAAATAAACACGGCGAATAAAGGTGTAAATCCAATCAAAAATAGTAATGAAACAAAGTTAGCGGCTTCATTCATGAGTCAATTCGCCTTTTTCAGCGGATGAATTAACTGGTGCGCAATATTTATAAGCCAATTGTGACATGACAATACCAAGTAACAAGAACTTATGATGTGATTCACTGAATAGTAGTAAATAAATTAAAACGATAATTAAAAATAACCGGCAACTCCCTATATAGTGTGCAATATCTATTTGATGTGCATCTTCATATTCTTGTTTGATTTTACTCAACATTAATAATGATTTGATTAAAATGATCAAAAATATCAACAGACCTAAAATGCCAGTGCCCACGAGTATTTCTATATACGTGTTGTGTGCATAACGTCCTAATGGTTTGCCAGTTTTTTTGTCTAGTTTTGCCAAAGATGTTTGTGAAAAAATGCTATAGAAACTATCAGGGCCCGAGCCTAAAAAAGGCCTTTGTAAAAATGCATCATATGCCACTGATAGGTAAGCGGTTCTTCGTGTTATTGAACTATCTTGCCATCCTCCTGTATGTCTTTCCCAGAATGAATCAGGCATGATTGTGACGAAAATGGTTAACCCTACACTGATCCCTGCGAGTATAAAGCCGAAATATTTTGCTTTAAAATGTTGACGAAATTCAATCAGAATAAAAATAACTGAGATGAAAAATATGATTAATCCACCACGAGAATAAGAAGTACTAATTGCTAAAATACTATTGATGATCACACATCCGTAAATAAATTTAGACCAATTTAATTTTGAATAAAAATATCTATGTATTACAAGAGGCAGGCAGGCAATAACCATAAGAGATAAGTTATTGGCGTCTATTGCTCCCCCTAAATTTCTTACAAATATGCCGCTAGATTGTTCTCTGGTAAATAATTCAATATCAAAGAAAAAGCCTAAATTACCTAAAAAACTACTGATAAAAACACTCAGGATCAGTACTGATGGTAAAGTATGAAAGAACCCTTTTTGTGTAATTAACATGGTAAATAACATGATATATAAAAAAGACGCAAAAGATAATTTCAAGTCAGCCAGTGCGACAGCCATGAAAGGAGATAACCAGGTAGAAATAATATTAAAGAGGAAAAATAATATAAACCAGGGTAATAATGGAAACATTAAGTGCTTAATACTTGTTTTTCTTATTAAATAAAGAAAAATCATCAGCGTAAATAAAGTACCTGCCAATATCCAGTTAATATTTATACCGATCCCGCCAATCTCAAACTTTCTAAAAGCACCGAAGGGGATCATAAAAATAAGCAGATAGGCACCAAATTCAGGAATTTTAAACAAAATAATAGTAAGTATAAAAAGTAAGCAGGGAATGAAAGCCAGATAATATTGTGGCGTCGCAAATATAAAAATTGTTGAAATTGTTAAAGCAACAATCATTAAAGTAGGTAATATATTTTGATTAGATAATTGCATTTTCATAGTTTTACCATTAGGAAATGCTTTTATTTAAAAAGTATTTATCAAGTTTTAATTGATTAAGAGGTGATATGTCCAACATACTTAATATGTAATAAGAATGAGTACCTTTTAAATTGTCGCCTGTTTTCTCCATTTTTAGGGTAGATTTACACTGAGCTGATTTGTGGCGAGCACGTGTAAATAAAAAGGGTTTATATTGGGTGACTAATTGAATTCTATCGATCTCATCGGTTAGTGGTGATTCAAACCGGGCACATATATCCTGATCATTAATGTTTAATACTTCGCCTTGTAAATCAGCGGGAGGAATAACACAATTTAATTCAGGGTGAGTTTGTTTATACCAAATTTTTATTCGTGAGTTAGCATGTTCAATACGATAGTAGTTTCTATGTTCCTCAATGTAAAACCTATGTTTTTGATACAAATTTTTCGCAATTTTAAAAACACTTTTTATGACTTTTCTTATCAGTTTAAATAGCAAAATAGTTAATGCATAAAACAAAAATATAAAATCAGCCACTAAAGAACGTTTACGCTTTATATATAAATTATCTATTAATGAACGGGTTCTTCTTGATGCACTGTGAGGTGTAAATAATTGAGAGTACCCGATCAATCCGGGTTTAACTTTAAATCTTTTATCATACCAGGGGATCTGACAGCAAAATTCATCATATATTAATGGTCTCTCTGGTCGAGGGCCAATAATGTCCATTTCACCTTTTAATACGTTAAATAATTGTGGAAGTTCGTCAATTCTGGTATCTCTTAAAAATCGGCCTATATTTGTTTCAAGATGAACGGGTGTATCATCAGATGGCTGAGTGGTCGTTTTAACTGGCTTGGCAACCACCAAGTTAGCACCCAGGATACGCTCAGCATCTACTCTGAGGGTTCTAAATTTATACATAGTAAACAAGGATTTATCTTTACCTAATCTGACTCCTGAATAATAAACAGGACCTTTGTCGATTAATTTAATTATAATGGGAACAATTATAAAAATAGGCAGTGCTAATAACAGGATCAATCCCGCTGTTATTATGTTAAAAATGGCAGTCGCGGTTTCATTTTCTTTTAGATAACCTGTAGCAAAATGAAAAGGATCATATTTTGCCATATTAAGAACCAATTAAATGGGTAGGCAAGTGAGCTGTGTTGACTAATTTAGAACCATTAATTTTGGCGATTTTGTTTATTGTGCGATCAATTAACAGATCTTTTTCATCAAAAATATACCATTGTTCATTTTGTTTGATCAGGCCGAGTTGTTTGAAGATCTTGTCATGATAATCAGCAGACAAAAACGTTAACCAAAATTGTACTTTGATTTGATCTGCAGATTGGCGTTGAAAACCATAGGTGCTTGAATTCAAGTTAACACTTAAAGTTCTGCGCAACCTTTTATTACTGATATACATCCAAGATTTCAGACTTTTATTTTCCATTGGCGATGTACTAGGCAGGTATGTGGAAAAATAATCGTTTGATTTTTTTTCTGACCAGGCGTGTGACCAGTTTTCTAATGTTTTAACGATTGAGTTTTTATTAATTTCCGTTAGTTCGGTATCTGGGTTTTGACCTGTGATCACATTTGTGATTTTACCTTTTAGTTGTGTAATATTTGAAATTTTTTCCTGGATATCTTTTAAACCACGTTTAGTATCGTAAGGACCCGCATAAACTAAAGTAAAACGGTCGGGGTGTTTCTTTAAAGGTTGGGTAAAAGTATTTAGATTTTCTTTATTTAATTTTTTCTCAAGCCGGTTGATGTTTTTTTTATTGCCAAAAACACCTAGTTGAATTGCCCATTTTGAGGTTAGAAATATATTATCATAACGATTGTCCTCAGAGTCTGAGGGAGCTTGTGTATTTATTGCATCTGTGACTTCTTCTGTTTCTTCTACATCAACAGGTTTAAGATTATTTTCAGCATCTATTAGGTTATCAGTTTGATCTTCAGTAATAAACTTTGAATTAGGATCAATAATATCGTCAGTGGCCTCAGGGAGTATTTCAACTGTAAGTGCGGTCTGTGTTGTTGTATCTGTATCGTCAGTGGATTTAGCAGGAGTGTCAACAATCAGTTCGTTATGCTTTGTTGTATCTGTATCGTCAGTGGCCTCAGCGGGAGTATCAACAATCAGATGAGTTGTTGTTTCGGTATCGTCAGTGGCTTCAGCGGGAGTATCAACAATCAGTTCGTTATGCTTTGTTGTTGCGGTATCGTCAGTGGATTCAGCGGGAGTGTCAACAATCAGGTCGTTATGCTTTGTTGTATCTGTATCGTCAGTGGCCTCAGCGGGAGTATCAACAATCAGATGTGTTGTTGTTTCGGTACCGTCAGTGGATTCAGCGGGAGTGTCAACAATCAGTTCGTTATGCTTTGATGTATCTGTATCGTCAGTGGCCTCAGCGGGAGTATCAACAATCAGTTCGTTATGCTTTGTTGTTTCGGTATCGTCAGTGGATTCAGCGGGAGTATCAACAATCAGTTCGTTATGCTTTGTTGTTTCGGTATCGTCAGTGGATTCAGCGGAAGTATCAACAATCAGTTCGTTATGCCTTGTTGTTTCGGTATCGTCAGTGGATTCAGCGGGAGTGTCAACAATCAGTTCGTTATGCTTTGTTGTATCGCCAATTTCTGCGGATTTAGTGGGTGTTTCAACAATATTTTGTGGATCATTTGTATCCGATAAATGAGTTGTAACATTGGGTAGCGGATTAATTTGGTTTACTTCTTTAGTCTCCATAGTAAGTAAATAGTAAGACAGACCAGACATAGCAATAATCAGCATTACATGGGTTCTGGAAATTTTAGACTCTTGTGTTTTTCCACTTAACCAATACCAGGCGGCTTCAATGATAGATCTCGGTTCTTTAGGAGACTGATCGATAAAAGACAGGATAGTTGGTTTACCAATAAATTTAATTGAATCACCAGGGCGTTTTATTGTATCGTCAAAGTATTCTTTTATAAATCCAGCGGTTAAGCCAACAAGAACTGAAATAATAAAACCAAATGGGATCAAAACTTTTTTATTTGGAAAAACAGCAGACTGATCGGCCCAAACAGGAGACAGTAATATGACTTGTGTATTCAAACTGGCAGTCTGAGTTTTTTCAGACATATTTGTTTCTTCTCTTAAGCGGTAATAATTGGAGAAGGATTGTTCTAACAAAGTTTTATCGCGTTCTATTTTTTCTAATGAAATCTGCAGTTTAGCTAGTTCAGTGTTTCGCGTGTCGATTTTCAGAATTTGTTGTTTTAAAAAATTAATACTATTAATGATCGCATCAAGTTCATCTTTTTGTTTACTGGCAATACTATCAACTTCTTTGATCAGTAAATTATAAGATCTCTTTAAGTTATTGCTTGCTAAGCTGGCCTTGGTACTACTGAGTTTATAGTGTTTTCTTATATCACGATAATTAGCCAGATCAGTATGCACAGCCGTTGCTAACTCTCTAATGGGAATATTGTCTAAATTTGAAAATAATATAATGTGATCAGGGTCAAATTCATTATTCTTAACCATGATTAATTGTTTGGTTAAGTGACTAACAGCCGCATTAGTTGCTAAATAAGACTGCTCTAATAATCCTAATTGCTGGCTATATTCCTTTTTCAGGCCTAAGTTACTTTCTATTTCTTTATGTGCACTAGTGGCCTTAATTTTTTCGATTATCTGAGCCAGTTTTTCATCTTCTTGATCGATAGATTCTTGATATGAAGTGACAGTTTTATCATAGAAATTTTTGATTTGTTTTGGTTTATAGACGGTATTTCGATAAATGAAATAATGTTTTAATAACACATCTAAAATATGCTTTGCTTCTTTAGCATTACCCCAGCGTAATGACACATTGAGTATTTTAGAAGATGGCACAATATTGACATCAAGCGAAGATCGTATCTTTTTAATATGTTTGATTAATTCAGGACTTTGTAATTCGTCATCATCATTAATCTCTCCAGGCAGACTAAATATTTTTGACGTTTGTGCCAGTTCAGTGATCGATTGTTTGATCACCTCCGAAGAGGTGATGATCTGTAATTCAGAATTTAAATCTTCACTTGTGATAGGTAATCTGCGTGTCTCAAACTGAGTTATTAACTCTGGATTACGTTCAACGCGTTTCCCTTTTACTAGTAAGGAAGCTTGTGAAACGTATTTCTTTGGTGCCAAAAAAGAGACTGCCAATACAGCGATGAAAATGATAATAGCCGTATTCACAATTAAACGTTGTTGTGAGAAAACAATGAATAATATTTCATGTAATATGTTTTCGGCATCTTTGTTATTTTTATTCATATGAACTTATCCATTTTCATCTTGTTTATGGTTCAATAACTGGAGTTAAGTCACCCTGACTGATCCTATGTAACTCCCATGAAAAGCCCAGACCCCATCCTCTGAAAAACAGCACATCGGCAATTTGACTGGCAATATGTGCGGCATCGGACAATGGTGTTGCGGATAAATAAATTACGTCATCAGGTAATAAATAAAATAAAGTGCCGTCATCAGCCATAGCAAGTGTATTTTGTAAATTCACACGCGTTGCCACCATTTTTTTGCCTTTACGTCTTACAATGTAAATTTCACTTAGTAATGCATCTTTAGTATGGCCTTGAGCTAACGCAATCGCTTGTATGACAGAAATGGGTTTATTTATGTCATAAGCACCCGGTTTGCTTACTTCGCCCATAACGTATATTTTTGCGCCCGAATGCCTTTCTAAAAACAGATCAACATGTAAACTAAAGCTAATATCGTTATAAAGGCGGTTTATTTCATTTTTGATTTCAGGGATAGACTTTGAAATAACAAAAATGTCGCCAATCATAGGAAAAGTGACATAACCATCGGGTCTGACAGTTACCAACCGACTTAACCCCCTGGCTGAAGTATGGAGATCATGTTTTAATTCTCTGATCTGACTTAAGTATTCAGGAACTGTAACGTAAATGCTGGGGTCAATTAAAATGTCTTTATAAGCAATTTTAAGCTCTTGTGCGACTTGTTGCGGGGTTTTATTATGAACTTTTATTTCACCTATGTAAGGCATTGCTATGGTGCCATCAGGTAATACTTTTTGGCTTTGATCTAATTCTAATAAATCGGGAAACTTCACAGAAACAGTATCACCTAAAGAAATATTATAAGCGAGTTCGGGTTCCCAGGTTTGTATTTGGAAAAGTACATCTAGTACATCACCAGCAGCCAAATTATAAGTTGATAAGTATTCAAAGTCAGGTGGGGTAAAAGAGAATGTCGTTGATTCTATGGTTACTTCTTCCCCCGTTTTTAATGCCGGACTGCTGCAACTAACAGTAAAAAACACAAAAAACAGTGATAGAAAAACAGTTATAAACTGTCTGATATTTATTGCTTTTATAACGTATTGACTGTTCATCACTAGTATTCCTTATCCATAAAAGAATCTGGGGATATAAAGCTTACGGCGATTCATGATAGTGCCAAGTAGATTTCCACCCGCTTTTTTTATTTTTTCTGCTGTGGTGTCTGCTATTTGCCATTTTGTCATTTCGCATTCAATTACCAATAACACAGCATCAAATAAGTGACATATCAGACTCATTTCAGAACTACCTAAAAAGCTATTCGTATCAACAACAATATAATCATATTCAGTTGAAAGTGAATTTAACGTATTTTCAAAACTTTCAGAATCACACAACCATGAATTATTATTTTGCGGTGTACCGTTTGATAGCACATCTAAGTTGTCAATTTTAGTCGGGTGACAGCAGTCCTTGAAACTTGATTGCTCTAAAACAATATCAGCCAAACCCGGTTGTTGGGGTGTGTCAAAGATCTCATGTAATTTAGGGGATCTAAAGTTTGCATCTATTATTAACACTCTGACGCCTTTACTGCCGGCCAACGTTTTTGCAATATTGATCGCAGAGAGTGTTTTTCCTTCTCCTGATTTACTGCTAGTTACCATCATAAGTTTAACTTGTTTACCTTCAGCAGCTTCAATAAGGTTACTTTTCAGCTGATTTAACTCAGAACTGAAGGACCGGGAAAGCGTTAGATAGTGGTTTTCATTTTTTATTTCACTATTCATATATAAACTGTTTTAGCAGTCCCAAAAATTAACGTTAAATTACAGTATAATACAAAAAAAAAATTATGATTTTTTTTAGCAAAAAAAGTTATAAATAATATTTACAACTACAATATGTATTTAAATGTTTGATTTATAAGGTTGTTGTTGTTTATTGGGGTTTTAAAGTTTAAAAATGAACAAAAATAACTTTAACAGGTGCTTTAAGCGTATATCCTTAATTAAATAGATGATGGCTAGTGATAATTTAAAAATATGAAAATAGCTTATTTAATGTCACGATTTCCTAAGATAACAGAAACTTTTATTTTGTATGAAATTCTGGCTTTAAAGCAGCAAGGAATTGCGGTGGAGGTTTTTCCATTACAAAGAGAGCATACTAAAGTAATGCATCCGGATGTTGAACAATTGTTATCTCAGGTTCATTTTTTACCCTTTATATCTATCAGTATTATTTACGCCAATTTAATTTTTCTAGTTAAAAATTTTTCTAATTATATCAGCACACTTTTTGAAGTATTAAAAGATACACGTGGGTGTAGTAACTTTTTTTTAGGCGCGTTAGCTTTCTTTCCAAAGGCAGTTAAAATAGCGCATGAATGCGAAAAGTCAGGCGTTACGCATATACATGCACATTTTGCAAATCATCCAACTTTAGTGGCTTATGTAATATACCGTTTAACGGGAATTGGTTATTCATTTACGGCTCATGGCTCAGATCTGCACAAAAGACAACAAATGTTAGCTAAAAAGTATCTTAATTCGCGTTTTGCAGTGATGATTTCACAATACAATAAAAACTTTTTCAAAAATGAAACTAAGATAACAGCACTCGATAAAATGCCTGTGATCCACTGTGGTATTGACCTGGATTATTTTGGCAAAAATACTGTAGAGGGTAAGACTACTCAGGTAAAACGCCGGAATTTACCGATTAATTTACTCTGCATTGCTTCTTTTCGTGAGGTCAAAGGCCATCGTTACTTACTTGAAGCCTGCCAACTACTCAAACTCAAAGGGATTTGTTTTATTTTACATCTAGTTGGTGATGGCCCCTTGAAGCAGGCAATAAAAACACAAATACAGGTATTAGCGCTTGCAGATCACGTTTTAATGCATGGTGCTTTACCCAGAGATCGCATTTCAGATATTTTAACGACAGCAGATATTTTTGTATTAACGAGCTTTCAGACTAAGTCAGGAAATAGAGAAGGGATCCCTGTGGTGATTATGGAAGCAATGGCAGCTAAAATAGCCGTAGTTGCATCCGATGTATCTGGGATCCCCGAATTAGTAGAAAACAATGTGACTGGTTTTTTATCTGAACCGGAAAACCCGCAAAGTATCGCTGATAAATTGGAACTATTGATTGTGGATCCTGTGCGAAGAATACAAATGGGCCAGGCTGGACATGTAAAAGTTCAAAATGAATTTGATTTAAGCAAAAATGTTGCAAAATTATGTGCTTTATTTAAAAAGTATTAATGCAGAATTTATGGTTTATATCGGTATAATGCGTGCAAATAAAATCAACTTAGATTGATATGAAAGTATTACATACATCAGACTGGCATTTAGGCCAACACTTTATTGGTAAAAGCCGAGCAGCAGAACACCAAAAATTTATTTCATGGTTACTGGTTCAAATTACAGAACATTATATCGATGCTGTGATCATTGCCGGTGATGTTTTTGATACCGGCGCGCCGCCAAGTTATGCGCGTGAAATGTATAATCAATTTGTAGTAGAAATCAATAAATTAGGCTGTCAATTGGTGGTGTTAGCCGGTAATCACGACTCTGTTGCGACTTTAAACGAGTCGAAAGCATTATTAGCTTACTTGAACACTTCAGTAGTTGCTAATGTAACCCAGGATTTATCTTCTCAAGTTTTAGTTTTAAACCAAATTCATGGTGATAAAAAAGGTGAGCCAGGTGCTGTTTTATGTGCTATTCCTTATATCAGACCTAAAGACGTACTTATCAGTACTTCGGGTGAGTCAGGTAAAGATAAACAACAAGCATTAGGGCAAGCGATAAAAGACCATTACGCCAATTTATACCAGCTGGCAATAGAAAAAAAATCATCTTTAAAATTAGATTTACCTGTTATAGCCACTGGTCATTTAATGGCCTTGGGGGTTAAATCATCTGATTCGGTCAGGGATATTTATATTGGAAGTTTAGAAGCTTTTTCAGCGGCCGAGTTTCCTGCCGCTAACTATATTGCTTTAGGTCATATTCACCGACCACAAGTAGTCGCAAAATCTGAACATATTCGTTATTGCGGTTCACCAATCCCACTCAGTTTTGATGAATTAGGCACAGACAAACAAGTATTAATTGCTGAATTTTCAGATGGTAAATTAGATCAAGTCACCACGCTAAAGGTCCCGGTATTTCAGCCAATGAATGTTATTAAAGGGGGTTTACAAGAAATTGAAACACAACTTAAATCGATTGATAACCCAGCAGATGAATTACCCATATGGCTTTATATTGAAGTTGAAACCCAGGATTATTTAACTGACTTACAGCAAAGAGTCGTGAAACTAACACAGGATTTAAATGTTGAAGTTTTACAATTAAAACGCGCCAGAACGAATCGACAGGTGGCGATTGAAAGTCAACAAAAAGAAGTATTAGCAGAGTTAACACCATCGGATGTATTTGAAAAACGACTCGCACTTGAAAACTTTGAAACACAAGAAGAACAACAAAGACTTAGCCGAATTAAACAGACGTTTAATTGTATCACAGCTGATATTCAGGAGGCGAAAGAATGAAGATATTAAGCCTGAGATTTATGAATATTAATTCGCTTAAAGGTGAGTGGAAAATAGATTTTAGCCAAGACCCATTTAATGATAATAGTTTGTTTGCTATTACAGGACCAACGGGAGCAGGAAAAACCACCATTTTAGATGCCATATGTTTGGCCTTGTATCATAGAACGCCCAGACTCAATAATATTTCTAAATCGACCAATGAATTAATGACCCGAGATACGGTGGAATGCTTAGCTGAAGTTGAATTTGAAGTGAAAGGCGTTGGTTATCGGGCTTTTTGGAGTCAAAGACGTTCACGTGGGAAAATCGATGGTAAATTGCAAGATGCTAAGGTAGAGCTTGCTACCATTTCCGATGGTAAACTTCTAGCGTCGCAAATAAAAAAGAAAACTGAATTAGTTGAAGAGATCAGTGGATTGGATTTTGCCAGGTTTACGAAATCCATGTTGCTTTCTCAAGGCCAATTTGCTGCCTTTTTAAATGCGGATCCAAACGAAAGAGCTGAACTGCTTGAAGAACTGACTGGAACAGATATTTATGGTTTGATTTCAGAAAAGGTACATCTTGAATATACCGAGTTAAAAAATAAGCTTGCATTATTAAAAGCTAAATCTGAGGGAGTGGAATTACTTTCAAATGATGCAATTGTTGAATTAAACCAAAAAAAATCTATTTTAGAGGAACTGTTATCGAAAGCGAACAATGAAAAACAACATTGGCAGGCACATTTATTATGGTGGCAGCAGTATGATTTGGCGCAACAGAATTTAAGCCAAAAAGCGGCTGGTTTTAAATCAGCAGAGCAAGATCAAGCTGATAATTTTGATAACTTACAGCGGTTGAAAGTAAGTGAACCAGCTGAAAAGATACGTGGTCAATTTATAATTAAACAAAATATGGCAATCAAGTTAGCCCAGTCAGAGCAAGAGGTTTTAACGCTCACTACAGAACATGAAAAAGCGCATATAGTTCTCAAGGCTACAGACGAAAACTTAGAACATGATCACCAGGTGCAACACGCACAACAACAAGCACATCAAGATCTTGAGTGTTTGTTAAATGATAAAATTGTGCCTTTGGATTCAAAATGTCAACAATTACAAGAGCAATTAGCAGAATACGAAAACCAAAAACAAAAGCAACATAAACATCAGCACACATTGCAATCAGCATATCAGGCTGGGGTTAATAGTAGTAACAAAATGCAGTTGCAGACAGTAGAATATCAAGAGTATTTAGTTAAGCATGATCATGATGCAGAGCTCAGTGTTTTACTTCCGAGTTGGCAATTACAAAGTGACAATCTAACCTTAATACGAGAGCAACAAACAGGCAATCAACAGCGTAGCAAACTGATAGAGCAAGATATCAGTCAACGTCAACTGGCATTACAGGATGCAAAAAATAAGCTTAAGGTGAGTGAAAAACAGGTAGATGAAAGTAACAACACCTTGTTTAGCTTAGAGCAAGCTTTAAAAACACAGTTAAATGGCAAATTATTGACTGAAATTCAACAACAACTTTCTTTATTACATGAACAACAAAATATTCGTTCTATGTTAACGGTACAAGATAGCCAGTGGCATAAGATTAAAAAAGAACAAAATCAATTATGGGAGCAACAACAAAGCTTAATAAAATCAGACGCTGAATTATCCCACGAATTACAAAAGCTCAGAGAAAAATATAAGCAACAAAATATTATTAAAACAGATTTACAAAAGTTGGTTGAACAAGAAAAAAGAATAACAGACTTAACTCAGGCAAGGGCGAGTCTACAAGCTGGTGACGCTTGCCCTTTATGTGGCTCACAGCAGCATCCATTAGTGGACAGTTATCAGTCGATAGATGTTTCCCAAACAGAGCAGCGCTTAGCCATTATTGTGAATGAATTAGATACGATAGAGCAGCATGCAAGTCAGTTAAAACAACAAAGTGCAAAAGAAAAACAACAAGCTGAATCATTAAATGAAAGATTGAAATCTCTATTAATTGAGCTTGATGACTTAACAGTGAGTTGGCACAAAAATATAGACATGATAGGAATAGATATTAACCTTGGGAATACCGATGAATTAACGGGCTACCTTGAAGTTTTAGCCGTTGAAAAAGCGAACTTAACAGAACAAATTACAAATATTGAAGAATTAAATCGCCAAATAATTAACGCACAAAATTTTCAACATGAAACATCAATACAACAGTCACAGTTGCAACATCAACTGGCTATATCGGAACAAGAAATCGCTACGATGAATAAAAATCTGGCTGAAATACAGCAACAGCTAGAAGACAATACACAGCAGCAAGCAGGCATAGAGACACAATTAACAAAGCAGTTAGACGTTGCAGGTTTTGAAATTTCAGATTTTAGTCAGTTTAATACCTGGTTAGAAAGTAAGAGACTTGATGGCGAAAATTGGCATAAAGCACAAACAAAATTAACTGAACTGCAGGAGAATTTCAAACTATCTGAAGTGGAAAATCAGCATTTACTGCAACAATTAACGCAAGTCACAGAGCAGTTTACAGAGTTGGAAAAGACCATCACTAAACTTACAGATGAATTGAACGAAAAAAAATCATTAAGATATGCTTTATTTTCTGATCAAGTGGTTGAACAGGCAAGAAATAATAGCTTGCAAACTTGGCAGCAAAGCCAAAAAAAATATCAGCAAACACAATTAGAGCAACAGAAGGCCGTACAAGTTTTTAATCATTTAACAGGGCAGTTATCTATAGCAAAACAACAAAATGATTTGTTAACAACAGAAACAAATAATGAAATAAAGACCTGGTTAACGCAACTGGCAGAAAGTCCTTTTGCAACAGAGCACACTTTTAAAGCTGCATTATTAGATGAACAAACTCGAGATGAATTGACTACTTTAAAACAGGACCTTAAAACTCAGTGTGATGCAACAAAAGCGCTGTTTATACAAGCTGATGAAGAATCTGAAAAATTAAAACTTATTGGTGTACAAAAACAGTTTGATAAAATTGAAATGATCCAGGTAAAGGAACAATTAAACACTATAATCGATGAAGAGCAGCAAAACCTTGATGCTATAGGCCAAATCAAATTTACCATGGAAGGTAATCAAGCAAAATTAGCAACGCAATCGGGCTTGTTTACTGAGATTGATGCTTGCCAACAAGAGTATGATGATATGGCTTATTTACATGGACTCATAGGTTCTCAAAAAGGCGATAAATTTCGTAAATTTGCCCAGGGGCTCACATTAGATCATTTAGTTTATTTAGCAAATAAACAGTTAGACAGATTGCATGGCCGGTATCTGCTACAGAGAAAACAAAGTGAAGCATTAGAGTTGCAGGTAATAGATACCTGGCAAGGAGATACAGTCAGAGATACTAAGACCTTGTCTGGCGGTGAAAGTTTTCTGGTTAGTCTGGCGTTAGCTTTGGCTTTATCTGATTTGGTAAGCCATAAAACCAGTATAGATTCACTTTTTTTAGATGAAGGCTTTGGTACCTTAGATAGTGAAACATTAGATATAGCCCTGAACGCACTCGACAGCCTTAACGCCAGCGGTAAAATGATAGGTGTGATCAGCCATATTGAAGCTATGAAGGAACGGATCCCAGTGCAAATTCAAGTGAAAAAAATGAATGGTTTAGGTGTCAGCCAGTTAGCGCCACAATATAAAGTGCATTAAGACTTGAAGCAGGGTAAAGATGATCACATTTTGTTTTAGAGTTTTTATTTTTAAAATGATGTTTCTTTGCATAAATAAACGTATGCTTTACGGCATATATTTCTTATGGTACTGCTACTAATAAACACTTGGGTATCTTTGTATATCGCAAGAAGAGGCGATCTTGAAGTTTTTCAAAAATCGGCTCAAATAATTATAGTTTGGTTGATCCCTGTTGCTGCAGCAATTGGCTTATGGATGTTCCATAGATCGCAAGATATACCTGTAAAGTCGCCAAAATCTAACAGTAGTAGCAATAACCACAGTATGGATACCTCAGGAGCTGGTGATTAATCGTTATTCATTGGCGAGGACTTGTACATATGATTAGAATGTTGGTTTTTTGTATTGGCATGCTTACACTTAATCTTCACTTAGTATTTAATAATGTAGAACTTATTAGGTCTGGCTACAATAAATACCCAGCCAATTATTCAAAGCTCATTAGTTATCTTAGAGAGTTAATTCTATTGAATGGCTGTGAAGTACCAAATGAATTCCGTTAAATAAGGATATTCATCAAATTGTTAATCTTGATAGCCATTGTTTATCTATCGACTGGTGTAAATTAGGGCAAATATAACTACTTAATTTAAGTCAATTTTATGGATAAGTGAGTTGAACTTTAAACAGGTCCCAGTAATTTTAAATTCTTTTTTGGTTCTTTTAACATTATCCCCTTTTTAAAAAGCAATTTATGTAACAGTTTTTGTAATTTAGTTTCTACGTGGTTGCTTAGTGCATCATGTAGCTGCTGGGTTTCACTAAAATGGCAATGAACTAATAAGCTGCCAGGGAAACAGTCAAACTTTACGGTATGAGTTAAATGACTAAAACCCTCAATATGTTTTGCCTCTTCATTAATCTGGGTTAAAGCAGTTAATAGCTTTTCGTTCAAACGTACGCAGATTTTACTCATTTTCATGCTTAATACTTACTCATCAGACATTTTATTAATAAAGTGCATTATATCCTTTTTGATGTAAGATTGCCCTGATTGCGAACAAAGTGACAGTTTAGTATTTATTTCTTGCCCCAACTGCCAGTATATTGCTATAGAATAAGCAGAGGATAGAACTATTTTTATGTAGCCACATAACTTAAGTGTTGTTGATGTAATATTGCTAAATAGAGACGAACGCGTTATTTTGTCCTTTATGTGAAAAATCAGATATTTTCGAAATAACTTCTGATAGAGAAATTCACGCTAATGGTTGGAAACCTAAGGATATGTGTTAATGGGTACTTGGAGCTAACATTGATGAGGAAATGGCAAAGAAGTATGTGGAAAAATACAGGAAGTAAATGCTCTGTAATAACATTTTATAGCGGCAAAATCGACTATTCAATATGAACACATTCACCCAGATTATAATTGGTAGTTTCATCATTTTCTATCTACTACCTTTAGTTGCGAGATTAATACATAAAAAGTTATTTACGGGTTACCTTGGTTTAGTCGTGCTTATTTTTCTAGGTATGTGGGGGCAGCATTTTTATGTTACTTCAAGTACAAATAGCATAAATAATACAGGCGCAGGAGATAGTCTGGGGTTAGCCATTTTTGTTTTCTCCCATATTGTTTTTATTTTAGGTGTTATAGCTGTCTGGCTTACAAACAAAGTACTCTCTAAATATATTCAAAAAATGGATTGACTATTATAGGATCGGCTTCTAGTCGTTATTATCCTTTTGCAAAACTACATAGAAAAAGCCACAATATCACCTTAAGTTAACATCTGCGCTTGAGTATTCAATTATCGTGTATTTATTTCCACCTAATGCCAATTGGCAATCAGAATTCGAAAATGAAAAAGAATTAATAGTATCTAACTATAAGGGCGATATGGATGTTTTTCATATCGGCTCTACCGCGATAGATGGTTTGTATGCAAAAGATTGTATTGATCTTTTAGGGGTTGTTAAAGACATCACTAAGGTGAAAGGGTCTGCATCAAGCATAATTGATCTTGGTTATGTTTATAAAGGTGAGTATGGCATCTCAGGGAGAGAATATTTTTCTAAAGTACAAAGAAAATCGCATTTACATATTTTCCAATATGGTGATAAGAATATTGAAAAACACCTAAATTTTGTCAGATTAATGCAAGGTAATAAAACCTTAATAACTGAACTAAATCAGATCAAGCAAGAGCTACACTTGAAATACCCTCATGATAGGGATGCATATCAAAGCGAAAAAGCATTTTTTTATCATCGCATTAATAAATTACTGGATTAATTAATATCGTAAGCCATAACTCTTTGAGTAAACCATAAAAAACAAGGTTATTGGCGTTAAATAGTTATGTAAACTGAGGTCAGGCACAAGATGATTAAAAAGCTCACTCATTCAAATAAAACAATAGCACATGAGATTTATTCGGTATTTCAAGATTCTTATAAAATTGAAGCACAACTTATAGGGACACTTGATTTTCCTCCTCTTTTTCGAAGTGTTACCAACATAGCTGACTCAGCTAATTTATTCTATGGTTTTTATGAGAATGAGTGTTTAGCTGGCGTAATTGAGTTTTCGGTAGAAAAAAAACTTTTGGATATATCTAGCTTAACTGTTGATCCCAACTTTTTTAGGAAAGGTATAGCGCATAAGCTAATAGATTTTGTTATTGCAGAGTTTGATTTTTCAAAAGCGATAGTCGAAACCGCAGTGGTAAATCTACCTGCAATAAAACTATACGAGAAACATGGATTTATTGAATTTAAGAGATGGACTCCAGCTCATGGTATTGAAAAACTGGCATTATCACGTGAATTGGCTTAAAAAATTAAAATACAAATTAAAATTACGCATGGTTTGCCTAATTAGGTTCATTTGTAGGCAAGAATTTATTCTTGCATTTTATAAATAAATCAAAGATCACTACCCGCTAGAATTATTGGAATTATAATCCGCAATTATGCTTGTTTGTTATTTAATAGTCAGAGTCCATTGCAATCGAAGAATTTAAAATGGAATTAGGCGCATTTTCAGTGAGTTTGTCAGTATAGGATATAGAAAAATCTAAAGTGTTTTATCAGAAGTTAGATTTTGAGATTATTGGCGGTGATCAAACACAAAACTGGCTAATATTAAGAAATGGTGATCATACTATAGGCTTATTCCAGGGAATGTTTGAAGGTAACATTATGACTTTTAATCCTGGCTGGGATAAAAATTGTAAAGCGTTAGAGTCATATTCTGATGTAAGGGAGATCTTAAAAAGATTTGAAGCTCAGGGCATTAATGGTTATTGGTGTTGTAATTGGATTAGCGCTACAGTTAGAACATGATGCAGGAAAACTACGCGTTGTCGTTCTAAGAATACTTTCTATATCATCTGGTGTCGCATTTGGTTTAGCTTGCTTAATTAATGCGGCAACACCCGCAACATGCGGTGCAGCCATAGACGTACCCTGGCTATAGTGGTAACTATCTAATGAAGGCCCGTTTGTTCCTGAATTATGAGTAGATAATACACCTTCAGAATCATTTGCAAAACTTTGCGCGCCACCAGGTGCTGCTACATCAATATTACTACCATAATTCGAATAATAAGCTCGTCCGCCGTTTCGACCAACAGCGGCAACATTGACAACACCAGCACAGTTACCCGGATTAAAATCCGTTGAGTTTGCATCACTATTACCTGATGCTATTACGATCACAGAGCCATTGGCACGCGCTGAATTTATTGCTGTTTGTGTTGTTGGGCTACAGGCTCCTTGACCACCTAAACTCATATTTATCACGTCTGCAGGGTTCGAGTTAGTCGGTAAACCTGACACTGAACCACCTGACGCCCATACAATACCATCTGCAATATCAGATGTTAAACCACCACATTTTCCTAAAACACGTACGGGAACGATTTTTGAATTATATGCAACACCAGCTACACCTATATCATTGTTGGTTACGGCTGCAATTGTTCCAGCCACATGTGTACCATGCCAACTAGAATCTCTATCTTGACTTGGAGAAGGTTGACCATTTGCATCTGTACCACACTCTCCTTTGGTGGTTGCATCACCGACATCTTGTGCATTTGAATCACGACCGCCACCATCATTGGCAACAAATAGGTTAGAAATCATATCATAACCAGCTAAAAGATTAGCGTTTAAATCTTCGTGAGGGCGGTACCCTGTATCTAATACAGCAACGGTAACACCGGCTCCGGTTGCATCATTCCATGCTTTTGGTAAATTTAAACCCCCGACCGCTTCGTGGTAATGCCATTGATCTGTATATTGCGGATCGTTTGGGGTAGTAAATGCTTGTAACATTTGGTCAATTTCTATGTATTCAATATTGCCAGATTGCATCATTTCTTTCATGAAGCTTTGGCTTTCAGTTGCATTCATTTTATTATTTACACGAACAACATGATGATTTTTCATAGCCATTGAGCGGATATATTGTGCTTTGACCAAATTTTTTGTCTCAAAATTATTAATGAAGTTCTGCGCATTCAAATTTCTTTTGCCAGAAGGCGAGCCGATTTCGGCTTCACTTAAAGAAGCGTTATTTTTATATTTAATGATGAACTGAGTGGAAGCTAAATTATGACCTATAATTTTTTCTTGTGTTAGAGATAAATCTGCTGCATTGACATTTGTTATTGCTAATAAGGCCAGTACTGCAACTGCTAACATTTGTTTTTTAAATTTATTATTCATTTTATTTCTCTGAAATTATTATTGTATATTATGTAATAAATAACATTTATGTGTATTTATTGGGGACCAATGTAAATTAAAGGTTTATTTTTTTGTACCTGTTTTTTGTTATTTCGTAATGTTAAACAGTTATAAGCAGACGTTTAAATGGCCAGTATTTTTGCCGGGTTCAGGGGGAAAGATTGACAAATTTTAAACAGTATTCCGTGCTATAACTGGTGTTGTAGAACTAATTTGCGAACTTAGATTTTTTTCTAGTTGAACCGTTTACCAGGGAAAGTTAAATAACATACAATTGTTGTATTTAACAAAAATAATGATTTAATATTAGTTAATTTCACTGAGTAAAATGAGGTTGTATTGGAAAATACACCTTTAATACCTGATCTTGTTTTATCTAAATTGACACTCTAAATGGAATTGTAACGTGAGTTGATCGGCCAAATTATGTGTAAACTTAGCTACAGAAAACTTAAATATTTGTTATTTTGTCAATCAATAGCAAGGTTATTGGGATTGAAAGCAACGCAGTTTTAGTCAAATTTTGATCGTTGAGAATAATCATATATTTGATGTAATTGGTATTAACTCGTCACATCTGTGAGCAACTGTCGGCTGAGTTTTTTGAGCACTGCTGGTTCTGGATGAGTGTGTGCATAAGTGCGTAAACCATATATCCCCATCACTAAAGACTGAGCCCTGCAAAGTGCACTTCTTTGTGTTGATATGTGCCCGAGTTTTTGTGCTTTTTCGATTGCCTGTGCGATCCCTTCTTGCCAACTATTCAATTGATCACAAATTAAATTTTGGATCTTGGGCTCTTGCTCTGCTATCTCATTCAGTGCTTTTTGCAATAAGCAGGCTTTTTGTGGGTTACAACTAATACATTCTTCAACAATGTTTTCCAGATAGTCAGTCAGGCCTTGCATTGGGCATTTATCATCATTGAAAAATGCGGCAAATTCGGCACTACGATCCAGGTTATATTGTTCGATTGCTGCAAGTAATAAACCTTGTTTGTTTTCAAAAGCACAATATAAAGAGCCTGGGTGCAAACCTGTTACTTTTTTTAAATCTTGCATACTCGTTTTGGTGTAGCCTTTATTCATAAAGGCTTGCATTGCCGCTCTTAAAACCTGTTCTTTGTTGAATTCTGCGCTGCGCATAAGTTGCCTGTTTGTTGATTACAAGATCATTGTAATCAATTTTGAATATTTGTTCAAAAATTACTTGAACGATCGTTCAAATAGGTTTATCTTGAATGAATATTCAATTAAGAGTTAACAAAAAATGACTGATAATCTTTTCCAAAGTTTTGCTTTGAATAATCAAATAGAATTAAACAACCGCATTGTGATGGCCCCTTTAACTCGCTGTATGGCTGATGATGATTTAGTGCCAACAGCAGCCATGGCTGAATACTATGCAAAACGTGCTGATGCAGGTTTGATCATCTCAGAAGCGACTATCATTCGCCCCGATGGTCAGGGTTACCCTAATACGCCTGGTTTATTTACGGCTGAACAAATTACTGGTTGGCATAAAGTAACACAAGCAGTGCATAAAAAAGGCGGTAAAATTTTTGCACAGCTTTGGCATACCGGTCGTGTTGCGCACCCACATTTCTATCAAGGTGATTCTGTGATCGCACCAAGTGCACAAAAGGTTGAAGGTAGTGTACCGCGTATGCGTGAGTTAACTTATATTACGCCAAAACCTGCAACATCAAATGAAATATTACAACTTGTTGAAGATTATGCGCAGGCAGCTGCGAATGCGATTGATGCTGGCTTTGACGGGGTTGAAATCCATGGTGCAAATGGATATTTAATCGATCAGTTTTTACATCATGATAGTAATAAGCGTGATGATGAATATGGAGGTAACCCAGAAAATATGGCACGTTTTCCCCTTATGGTTGTAGATGCGATTTCTCAACGTATTGGAGGTGAACGCACGGCTTTACGTATTTCTCCTGGTGCTTATTTTAATATGTCAGGTGATGCGAAAGACAGGCAAGTATTTGATTACTTGTTAGAGCAGTTAACTGACAGACAATTGGCATATTTGCATATAGGTATTTTTGATGATTCAATGGAATTTGATTATTTGGGTGGTACAGCGACGGATTATGTTCGTAAGTTTTATCCAAATACATTAATGGGAGTAGGGGGATATACGGCCAATACAGGTAGCGCAGCAATAACTGAGAATAAATTCGACTTACTGGCTATAGGACGCCCATTTATTGCCAATCCAGACTATGTAACTAAAGTTAAATCTGATGAAACTTTAGTTGAATATAATGATGAAATGCTAACAAGTTTAGTTTAGCAATATTGGTATGTTAGTCGTCGCATTTTAGTTGATGTGGCGCTAATTTATAGGTTCGTTTAAAAAAACTAATCTATAAAACCATGGCACCGGATCTGTGTGAATTCTATCGTGTGAAAATGGAAATAAAATCAGAAATTAAGAAAGTACGAGGAAATAATAGTAAATGAATAAACAAGTACGTGTCGGTGTTGGTGTAATTATTCTGAGAAATAACCAAATATTACTTGGAGAGCGAATTGGCTCTCATGGCGCTAATACCTGGGCAACGCCAGGAGGCCATTTAGAACTAGGCGAAAGTATAGAAGAATGTGCCAGGCGAGAGGTACTTGAAGAAACAGGATTAGTGCTTTCGTCACTTAAACAACTCGCGTTTACTAATGACATCTTTGAGAATGAAAATAAACATTACGTCACGCTGTTTATTCTGGCGTCAAGTGAGCAAGGTGAGGCTGAAATAAAAGAACCTGATAAATGCAAGCTGTGGAAATGGTGTGACTTACATGCACTTCCTGAACCTTTATTTCGATCCTTAGTTAACTTATTGAAAGATCATCCTAATTTAGAAACATTGTTATTAAACTAGTTTACTGATAATAACCTAAAAAGAACAATTTCAAAGTATTAAGAACTGAGTACTATTTTTCTTTATTTAATGCAATTAGCGTAAAATTAGAGCATGTACTCAAAATTAAATATTTTTGCCATCAGTTTGTCACATTTTCCTTTTAATCTTGCCTCAAATAGTTGTTACCTATATAAAAATGATTAAATGGGATTATTAAAATGAATAAAAGTATTTTAGCTTTAGCTGTTTCTACAATTTTAATTACAGGATGTAGTGATGATGAAAAAACAGTTGAGGTTATCAAAGAAGTTGAAGTGATCAAAGAAGTTCCTCCAGTGGAAGTTACCAAAGTTAAAAATGTGATTTTAATGATAGGTGATGGCATGGGCGCACAGCAAGTGGGTTTATTAGAAGAGTATGCCAGAAGAGCACCACAATCGACTTATAATACAAAGAATAATATGACTGCTCTTTCTAAGTTTGCTGAACAAGGCCAAATGGGGTTATCTTTAAATGCACCGCACGGAGATACGGGAAGTTTAGTGGTGGATTCTGCTTGCTCAGCAACGCAATTAGCGACAGGTTTAGCTGCTGGCTCTGAAATGATAGGCTTAGATATTAATGGTAACAAAGTTGAAACTATTTTAGAAAAAGCCAAAGCCCTGGGAAAGGCAACCGGTTTGGTATCTGATACACGTATTACCCACGCAACGCCCGCAGCTTTTGCTTCACATCAGCCACATCGTTCTCAAGAGGCCAAAATAGCGGTTGAATTAGTAAGCTCTGGCAATGTGGATGTTTTATTATCTGGTGGTGCTCGCGTATTTTTACCTGCAGATATTAAAACAGATGAGACAGATCGAGCAGCGATGGCTGAGCTGGGCTTGTCGACCAGTATCTATAAAAAATCAAAAAGAAAAGATGATCGTAATATAATATTAGAAGCCAAAAATGACTATGGCTACAACCTTGCTTTTAATGGCGAACAATTAGCCGAGGTTGAAGGTGACAAGTTATTAGGCCTGTTTGCTAATTCAGGTATGGCCGACGGTATCGCATATTCTGCTTGTAAAAAAGCGAATAATTGTACGCAACCTTCTTTGCGTGAGATGACATTAAAGGCATTAGAAGTTTTATCAAAAGATGAAGACGGCTTTTTTCTGATGATTGAAGGTGGTCAGATAGATTGGGCTGGACACGTAAATGATGCCGGTTGGATGTTACATGAATTATTGAAATTTGATGAAGCAGTAGATGCGGTTTACGAATGGGTAAAAGATCGTGAGGATACGTTAGTGGTTGTGACCGCAGATCATGAAACGGGGAGTTTTGGCTTTAGTTACTCACGTAAAGATTTACCAGAAGCTGAAACGCTATCGGGTGATGGTATGCAAGGAAAAGATTATAAGCCGAATTTTAACTTTGGTGCGCTATCTAACTTAGACCGACTCCATGCACAAACAGGTACTTTCTACGATATGATGACACAGGTAAATGCTGATTGGGATTTCAGTAATACAACGGGTGATCAATGGGCTGAGGCCATTAATGCACATAGCGAATTTAAAGTCACGGTTGAGCAATCAGCTGCAATTGCTGAACGTGAAGAGAATGAATATTATGTTGCTGAGCATAGTTATTTATCAGCGCCCGTGTTTCCTAAAATAAATGATTTTAAAGAGTTTTATGTATATGGTGATGAACTTCATGCAAATCTGATTGGTCGTACACTCGGGGCAGATCAAAATACGGTATGGGGTACAGGCACGCATACCGCAGCACCGGTCCCCGTTTATGCTTTTGGGCCAAACGGTGTGACAAAACAGTTCTCAACTATGCAGCATCATGTTGACTTAGGTCAAAAGATGATAAATGCGTTAATTACTGAATAAATTCTTAAGCATAAAATGCCATACGGCTTAGTTGTGTGGCATTGTTTATTATTTCTTTTTAGCCATCCCAAACTGCTATTCTGTTTTCTGCTATTTCTATCGTAGGGTTGTTGGATCTGGAGTAAACTAAACCCGCTTGTTCACCTTCCGCTAATTTTCTACGTCCAGATACGACATCAAAAAAATCTTTGCCTTCGGCTGCAGATTTAAAGACAAATGTCGAAGTTTGAAAATTTGGGCATTTAATCGAGCCCTCGGACAACTGGGGATCATAGCCAAAACCCATCATAAGTGATTCAGGTTTCAATATATCCGTGATCCAGCACCCTATTTAACAGTTTCTTTTTTGCTCAAAATATACGCTTAATTATAAGGATCAAAATATTTTTCAGGATCGATTTGACGATCTATTTTAAATGTGATCTTATACTTTCTTTTTAGCAAAGAAATTATTATGTCAGCACCTTTTAAACCTTTCACCAAACACCTTGGTCATTTAGGCCTGATCGCTCAAATGTGTAAAGAACTAAAAATAGCAGAGCAAGTTGATCGACTCATTCCTTCACCGGATGACAAGCTTGTTTCTTATGGCGAATTGCTTGTTGCCATGATCATCAATGGGTTAGGCTTTACTAGTCGGCCATTACATTTATTCCCTGAGTTTTTTGCCAATAAAGATTTACCTCGATTATTAAGGCCCGGTATTGAAGCTAAGCAGCTCAATGACAGTGCCTTAGGTCGCGCCATGGACAAATTTTTTGAATTTGGGGTAACAGAGTTATTTTCGCATTTAGCCAGCAATACGGTTAAAACACTCGACTTAAAAGTTGAAACGGTTAATCAAGATATCACCAGCTTTCATGTTGATGGGAATTACGATACTGAATCTGATACGGGTGCTGTCACCTTAACCCATGGCTATAGCCGCGATCACCGACCAGACTTAAAGCAGGTTGTGTTGCATTTATTAGTTGAGCAACAAGCCGGGATCCCGCTGTATATGTCACCGGCCAATGGCAATGCAAATGATAAAACCGAGTTTTACCAGTTAGTTAAAGAGTTTAAGGATTCGGTAAAAAGCGCTTGTGACAGCAAGTATCATATCGGCGACAGTGCCTTATATGTTAAAGAAACGATACAAGCATTGGCGAAGCAGGAAAGAATATTCATTAGTCGCGTGCCTGCTGTTTTAACTCAGGCCAAGCAGCTGATAAACCAAATAACAGCGTATAAACTCATAGATTTCGCTGACGGTTACAGGGGCTGCTGGATTGATAGCGGTTATGCAGGTGTCAAACAGAAATGGTTGCTTATTCAAAGTGAAGCGGCGAAAGAAAAAGAAATGAAAACACTGGGAAAGCGTCTGCAAAAACAAACAGATAAGGCGATAAAATCCTTTATAAAACTGAACAAAGAAGCCTTTTCCTGTGAACAAGATGCTCGCAAAGCTTTAGCAAAATGGCAGAAAAGTTCGCCGATAATGCAAGTTAATTCAATTAATATCAGAGAAAAAGCACGCTATAAAAACAAAGGCCAGCCGGCAAAAGACGCCCAACCCGATTATTTTGAATACTTCATCGAAGGGATTTTAGCCAGCTCACTAACCGAATGTGAGCGGATAAAAACCAAGTGCGGCTGCTTTATTCTGGCCACCAACGAAATCAATAACCTCGATATGGCAGAGTTGTTAAGCCAATACAAAGGGCAACAGCGAGTTGAGCGTGGCTTTAAGTTTTTAAAGAGCCCAGAGTTTTTTACCAGCGCGATATTTTTGAAAAAGCCGGAACGAATAGAAGCGCTACTGATGATAATGACTTTATGCTTAATGGTTTACAACGCCCTTGAGCACAGGATCAGAAAGGGACTACGGGACACTGGCCAACACTTTCCCGATCAAAAGAAAAAGCCAAGCCAAAAACCAACCGCCAGATGGATATTTCATTGCTTTAGCGGTATCACTGTTATGTATTTTGAGCAGAAAAACGGCCTAATTGCCAACTTAGAGCCCAGGCACTCAAGCGTGTTAAATGCCTTAGGCAAAACATATCAAGAAATGTATTCATAAACTAGGGTGCGGAATGTCGGATATATGATTGCCAATGGCTGTTTTTTTATAAGATGTGGGCATTGTTATTCCGAACTTTGAAATAGATAAATGAATTAAGTTATAATTTATCGATACGCTAATATAAGTTATTTATATGAAAAAAATTATTTGTATTGTTATTACTGTATTGGTTTTTTGGCATTTGTTTGTCAAAGAGACTGAAACGCGTTTTGGTCCGGGGGTAATGGCACCAGACATTCCCTTGCAATCTCGGATAAATTCTTCGGATGTGTTTTCATTTCAAGGATATAAGATCAGCCCTTTAGCTGAATTTAACATTAAAGCAAAAGTGCTATCTAAAAAACGCTATCGATTTGATAGAGAAGCCGATTTATCATCCATCGATTTGGCTTTGGGATGGGGAAGAATGTCTGATGAACAGGTACTGGAAGAGTTTACTATTTCGCAATCAGGTCGTTGGTACCGCTGGCAAACAAAGTCATTGCCGATCCCCAGAAAAGAAATCGAAACAAGTAGTGCTAACATGCACTTAATTGCTAAAGATCAGACAGTAGAAGATACATTGAATTTAATTCGAATGGGTGATGTGGTAACACTCAGCGGTAAATTAGTAAAAGCGGTTGCACCAGATGGCTGGCGATGGAATAGCTCTTTAACCAGAAATGATACAGGTGCGGGTGCCTGTGAACTGTTGTTTGTAGAGAAAGTTATGATTGAAAATCGATAAGTTAGAAATAAAACGGAGCGATTGACCCCGTTCTAAATAAATTTAATTAAAGGAAACTCGCAGTGAGTTATTCGCAATCGAAAAGTAAGGCTGGCCTGCCGTTAGGCTGTTACAGCTAAACTGATCTGCCGAATAATTCATTAAATTTGGTGAAGTTAAAACGGTATAGGTTTCACCAGCAGTTATATCACCGGTGAAGTAAAAATATCCTTTTTCAGATTTTAATATGAGTTGTTCTGTTAAAATTAAATTAGTTACTTGAGTGCCAAGCTGTATTTCAATGGTGCCATCAGTCAATTCAAGACTTGCCAGTGTTATACTATTATTGTGGTAGCTTAAGCTTAAAACGCCATTGCCATATAATTGAACGCATGCATTACCACCTGTTGCATCATCATAAAAAGCGATCTTTCCACCATACCCGCCATTTGATCCCGCATGGGCGATTAAGTACGCATTGCCTGCATCTGATGTGCCCGAAAAAGAGGTATAACCCGCGCCTGCACCTGAAATATTTGCACCCAGGTTGATAAAGGTTCCATTACCCGCAGTAGGAACATGATTAGTATCAGCTTTACAGTTGGTTGCATTGTCGTTTTGATATACAGAAAACTCAGTAAAACCGCCTGGTGCTCCTTTTACTTTTCCTGGTTGATTATAAATTGTGGCGTTTCCTGCTGTTGGGAAGTAACAAGTCGGTTGATCAACAGAAAAAATCGTATGACCGGCGCTTGATTTATCGGTACTGGCAATTTCACTGCCATAATTAGTGATATTGGCATGGCCTGCCGTTGGTGAACCATGTTTGGCGCTGAACTCTAGATGACCACCTCCGCATAGGCTACTGAGCTGAGCACCATAATTAAAGTAAGATCCGTGATCCGCAGAAGCACCGCCCGATGTCACCTCTGGAGGGTTGTTATTGAAACTCGTTACACCACCATAGGCATTATCTACGGTTGCAGGATAATTGTAGAATTTTGCATTTCCACCTAATGCTGTACCATCAAAGGCGACATCTCCGCCATTTGCGCCCTGATTTTTATCATTAACCATGCCATAGGCTGTACCGCCGAGATTATAAAATAAACCATTAGTCGCATTTGAGTTATTATAAAATTGGGTGTTTCCGCCATCGCCACCAGGTACAGTGCCGCCTTTATTGTTAAAAATTGCGTTTGCTGCTGTAGCATTATCATGAAAAACGACATTACCAAATGTATCTCCATCGGTGCCTAATGTACCATAGATAGTAAAGTGCGCTGTGTTTGCAGATGCGTTATCGCTAAAGCTTATTTCGCCCCCTACAGTGCTATGTTCCGGCGGTGCACCAGCGCCTGTCCAGGCAATAAAAAAAGCAGAACCCGCGTTAGAAGTATCACAAAAGCTGATCACGCCGCCGCCATAACTCTCTTTAGTTTCAGGTCCCGCTGTATAGAAAATATTTTGTCCGCCTGCAGATGCACAATTTTCAAATTTTAATTGAGGCTCCTGATAACCAACAGTGGCGCAGGCTACGGTGAAGTTTTGATTATTAGTAGAATTATTGACGATACCTGACCCTGTAATGGTTAATGCAGGGCTGGTGGATGCTGAAAAGTTAAAGGTAAATGGCGCTGCATCTTGGATAAATTCAATTGTATTGACAGTCGCATTACTACCCGGTGTAAAAGAAATTCCGGTTTGTGTAGAGTGAGTGAAAATGGCTTTTGTCATGGGGACTTCTGTTGGGTCCCAATTGTCGGCTGAATTCCATAAATCTGAGTTAGGCTGGTTATTCCAGGTTGAAGTTGTCATATTAATGTCCTTTTAAAATAATCGTATAAATAATACACAAGTTTTTGAGTATAGAATAAAGAACTAAATAATGCTCAAATTAATCGTTGCATAATTTAACCTTAAAAATACATTGACAGCGATGTCATTTGTAAACATTATGTTTATTAAAATTAAGGTTGAAACAATTAATTAACTTATTCTGCTTGCCTTAGTTTTTATTTTGACAATTTTATAAAGAGGATCAGCGGATTTGCTGATTTCCAAAATAATAAATAAAAGCAAAGGAGACTAATTTATGTTTAAACTTAAATTACTAGCAAGTTTAATGGGCTTTGGGCTTACAACTCATTGTTTTGCTATGGATCCACAACCAGATCCTGATAATGAAAATGGCTATATCGTTTCACGTGTTGAATTAAAAGCAGCCGAAGATAGTAAAACATTAAATCCTATGTATGATTTATGGGCACAGGCTTTGGCTACGCGAAGCAATGAGATTGTTGAAAAAATTACTGTTGGTGCACTTACAAACCCTGATAATGTTAAGCGCGTAGAACATGTATTTCCGTTTGAGCAATGGACATTTTTAACCCAAATGGCTGCCCCAGAGTACAGCTATGAAAGATTTTTAAGGGCCATAGGCAAATTTCCTGCATTTTGTGGTGACTATACTGATGGACGTAATGCAGATGAAATTTGTAAAAAATCAATTGTGACCGCATTTGCCCATTTTGCCCAAGAAACTGGCGGACATATCAGTGTTGATAATACGTCTGATAACCCTGACGGTTTAGAAGAGTGGCAGCAAGCCTTGGTTCATGTACGTGAAATGGGGTGGTCTGAAGGTCAACCTGGATATACTACAGGTTGTGGTCAAAATGACTGGCAAAATAAACGTTGGCCTTGTGCTACGGGTCAAGGCTATTTTGGACGAGGTGCAAAACAATTATCATATCACTTTAATTATGGTGCTTTTTCGGAAGTTATGTTTGATGGTGATGCAACTGTATTGCTGAATAATCCGGGCTTAGTTGCTGATTCATGGTTAAATCTGGCTTCGGCAATTTGGTTCTTTTTAACACCACAAGCACCGAAACCCGCGATGTTACATGTTATAGACAGAACCTGGGTACCATCACAGAAAGAAGCAAATGCAGGTATTGGTTATGGGTTTGGTACTACTATTAATGTGATTAATGGTGGTATCGAGTGTGGAGCACAAAATATCGATAAAGGTCAGCCAGTTAACCGTATACGTTATTGGCAAGGCTTATCGGCACATTATATGTTACCAATTCATGCAGATGAAGAAGATACATGCTGGCAGCAAACACCCTATGGAAGTTTAAATCTTAATGGTTCTGATGATGTGCTTTATACGAATTGGGATGCCAACTGGAAATACTATCCAGACCGCCCTGGCGGTGGTTCTTTTGAATGTGAATTAGTCGGATTTCAAACTGCCTATTCAGCTTTGGTTGAGGGAGATTATGAAAAGTGTGTGACTAATTTTTACGGCTCTCATACTAACTGGCCACAAGTTCGTGCGGTAGATGAAATTGTTAAACCACCTGTTGATCCTACCGATCCACCTGTCGGTGATGTTGCAGCCTGGGATGCTAGTAAAGTATATCTTGCAGGAGATAAAGCCAGTTTGGCGGGCAAAGTTTATCGCGCTAAATGGTGGAATACAGGTAACAATCCAGGTACTTCAGGCCCATGGGGTGTGTGGGAAGCGTTATAATCTAATCCACGTATTTTAATCCATGAACACGGGGCAGCTGTCCCGTGTTTTTGGTTAAAGTACTTTTGTTTTGAAAGCAGTCAACCTCATAATTATCCCGTACAATTAATGTCACTACCACTGCCTAATAAAATTCAATAGAACAATAATGTAAATTTCGGGATAGATTTTAACTAAAGGTTTCAGCCAAAAATATTTTTGCCTGTGATCTTGGTAAACAGCTCACTAATGGCTTGTTTGTAAATTCAATTTTATCTATTTGTACAAGCGCAAAGTTTTAAAGCAGCAGCTGAGAAATTATTTGTTACTCAGGCTGCTGTGAGTCAGCAAATTAGGTTGTTGGAAAATTATCTGGAATGTAATTTATTTGACCGGCACAGCAAACAGACAACTTTGAGTGCTAAAGGTCAGGTATTTTTACCCTATATTGAAAATGCGTTTGAACAGATAAGATCAGGTGTGAATACAATTACACTCGAACCACAAAATAGCGATTTGAAAATCACGGCATTGCACTCTGTGACTTCGATTATACTGTTACCAAATATTGACTATTTTCAACAAAGTAACCCAGAGCTAAGTGTGCAATTTTCTCCAAATAATAAGTTAGATAATTTTCATGGGGGAGAATTAGATATTGCTATCAGGCGGGGAGCAGGGAATTATGATGGACTTGAAAGCCATAAATTAGTCGATGATGAAATTATACTGGTTGCCTGCGCGCATATTTTACCAATGAATACTTCTGATATTAAAGAGATTTTTAAAATACCTTTGTTAGAAGATACAAGTAGCGATATTCAGGAGGCGATCAGTGATTGTTGTACAAAGTTTTCCATAAAACGAGCGCAGCTAAAATCTAAATTAAAAACAACTGACGCTCAACCTGTGATCCAATACGCGTTAGCTGGCCAGGGACTGGCCTTTGTTAGTCGAATTTTGGTTACTGAACACCTCAAAACAGGTTTACTGACAAATGTATTGGATTATGCATACAACAGCCCCAAAACCTTATATTTAGTTGCACCATCACACCACTTTAGTTGGCAAAAAGTTAAACTGTTTGAGCAGTGGTTACGCTCACTCCTTATTCCTGTTAATGAGTTATAGCCTGGTAATTTTGTGTTTTTAGCTATTGCGTGCGAATTTAAAGAAACTTTGGTTAATTGGGCGCTTAAAGCTCCTTTTTGGATATTATCTAAATAAGCTTTTTAGGCCATCGGCAAATCTGACAAATTTTTCTTTGATAGTTTGTTTAATTGTTACATCTATATTGCCCAGTATGACTTTGCCTTCTAGAGTTAATGTTGGTGAGGCTTTATTTGTCAGCCCCGCGGATTCTTGTTCCATGCTACTGACAATACATTGTGTATTATTAACAACATTAATATCTTCAGGAATTAATAAACTGACATTGCCTAGCAGGCAATAAATATTGATTTTTACATTTGCTTGTTTAAATCTGGCTTGACTAAAGTCTATTTCATCATTTCCCAAAATAGTATATATGTTGATTTCTTTAGGCACATCCCATGTTCCCTTTAACACATTGGAACTTAAAACATTGTGTCTTTTCTCAAATGCTTTAGCCTGGCCTTGATGGTATTGCCTACCTAAAACGTGATCTTTTTTATCTTGGTATTGAGTATCAACGGTTAAACTTAAATCAGCAATTAAATCATCTAACTCATTATTATTATTGCTGTTCATCGCTTTATCGAGACGAGACTCAAATGCTGTTAAAGATATTTCTCCATGGCTATAATTCATGATCAGTTGGTCGATGACTTGCTCTCGTACCGTTTCTATGGGTCTATCTTCTAAGGTAACTGACATAGGTAATCCTTTAAATTTATGGGTATCTTGTTATTTTAACTGTTTACAGCAAAGGTTATGCCATATGAATATTCTTTTAAAATCAATAGATAACGATATTACACATTATTATTTACACACTATTTTAGTATAAAAAACTAATATTTAGTTAAAATCATTATTGTAATAATGTTTGAATATCACCTGATATCCAAACATTAAAATGCGATTTTATTCATATCCTTTTATAAAATAAAAAGAGTGGGTTGATATCTCAACATAATTTACATTAATTACATTCGCTTTAAAATTGTATTGTACGCTTTTAGCTTGAGCAAAAAATGACATACATATAACACATATTGTTACTATCAATCGTTTCATAATAATATCCTTGTAATTTCTTTGATTTAGTAAAGCTGACATGACAAATAGTAAAATTTATTCACCGTCTTTTTCTGGTGTTGTATTTCTATTAAGGATATTCTGCTGCCTGCTGATATTAATTAACTTGAATTGGAGTTATTTTGAATAATAAAAACAAGATTTTTTTAGCAGGTATTGCCGGTGTAATGCTAAGTACTTATAGTTTTGCACACGATCATAAAGAACATGATGCGACGCCAGATGATGGATTTAATAAAGCGTATCATTCATTTGATATCAAACAAATTAAGGCTCATGTTAAAGAATTGTCGTCAGATAAATTTGCAGGCAGAGAGCCATCTACACCTGGAGAAAAATTAACTACCGATTTACTGGTATCTGAATTTAAACAGTTAGGCTTAAAGCCGGGTAATAATGGTAGCTTCTATCAGGCTGTGCCTATGGTAACTATTACGAGTACCCCTAAAACGGCGCTTAAAATTGGTGACATTGATTTTGAATTCCCAAAAAATATGGTGGCCAGTTCAAGAAAAACCCAAAAATCTTTAAGTCTGAATAATTCAGAATTAGTATTTGTTGGCTATGGTATTAACGCGCCAGAATATGATTGGAATGATTACAAAGGGGTGGATGTAAAAGGTAAAACAGTGGTTGTGCTAGTTAATGATCCGGGTTACGCCAGTCAAGATCCTGAATTATTTGAAGGCAATACCATGACCTATTATGGTCGCTGGACATATAAATATGAAGAAGCTGCGCGCCAGGGCGCTGCGGGTGCAATTATAATACACGAAACTAAACCTGCCAGTTATGGCTGGAATGTGATTGAAAGTAGTTGGACCGGCGCACAATATCACTTACCAGCTAAAGAAGTTAACGAGGCAGCGGTTGATGTTGAAATGTGGATCAATCGAGATAAAACAGCTGAGTTGATGAAAAAAGCGGGATATGATTTTGAAACATTAAAGAAACAGGCATTAAGTAAAGACTTTAAAGCGGTCCCCCTTAAACTAACTGCTTCGATTAAAGTTGATAACACTTTTGAAAAATCTACGTCAAATAATGTCATTGCAACTATTCCAGGCAGAAGAGCACCTGATGAGCATGTGATTTACATGGGTCACTGGGATCATCTAGGATCGACTATGATCGATGGCAAAAAAGTATTCTTTAATGGTGCCCATGATAATGCAACCGGAACTGCCGGCTTGATGCATATTGCAAAGGCTTATACAAAGTTACAGCAAACACCAGAACGCTCAATTACATTTATAGCGGCAACAGCTGAAGAGCAGGGCAGATTAGGCTCGCGTTATTTTGCCAATCATCCTACTATGCCACTGAATAAAATCGTGGGCTTAATCAACATGGATAGCCTGGATATTACCGGCCTTAAAAAAGACTTAACTGTAGTAGGTTATGGTAAATCTCAATTAGAAGACTATTTGGCAAAAGCAGCGAAACGTCAGCACAGAACATTAACGCCAGAACAAACACCAGAGCGCGGTTATTATTATCGTTCAGATCACTTTAGTTTAGCGAAAAAAGGTGTACCGGCATTAAGCGCTGGTGGCGGTTCAGTTATTTTAAATGACGAACAAATGAAAATAAACAAAACCGTAAAAGCTATGGTTGCTAAATGTTATCACCAGACCTGTGATGAATATAGCGAATCATTTGGTTGGGGCTCTATGGTAGCTGAGCTTCAGGTGTTTTTTGAAGTAGGTTATTTACTTGGCAATACCTCTGACTGGCCAAACTGGCATCAGGGCACGGAATTCAAAGCATCTCGTGATGCTATGATGAAAACTGAGTAAATTAAACTTATTTTAAAGTATAGTCAGGACCTTCAAAGCATTTTGAAGATCCTGAATCACTATTTTGTATCATTATTCTCTAATTCTTCTAGTTTACAGTTGATTAGTAAGTGATCATTTGGTGTGTTTTTGTACCTATAATTCAGGCTTTTGCAATAATCCAAATTTAATAATATACATTTTGTAACAATAGTCATAAAATGCGCGGCTGAAATTTAAGTCAGCCAGGAATGACAATGCCACGCAGTACCCAAAACAATGATTCAATATTGTCTGTATTGATGAATAAAATGTTCAATAAATCTACGCTATTTTGGTTTATCATCTTTAATAGTTTCATTACTTTTGGTGTGCATGCAGCTGCCTTCACTACGCCTTCGGTGTCAAAAACCAGCACAAAAGGTATTACGGTGTCATGGCCACAATATATAGATAGCTCCACGAAATACAATTTGGATATTGAAAAAGACGGGACCAATTACCCGCAGAATAATTTAACGGTTAAATCTAAGGTCTGGACGACTTTGTCGCCTGGTGTCAGACGTTACCGGGTACAGGCATGTCATAGTAGTGGCTGTACGTCTTATTCAAATTGGACAAATTTAGTGGTACTTGAAGGTAATAACCAGGACCCCATTCCTGCGGTTGTATTATCGGGTAGTAATATAAAAGTGGTATGGGATAAGTTTGGCGACAGCGCCACAACCTATCATTTAGAAGTATTGAAAGACGGGGTTTTATATCCAAAAACCTACACCAATCAAACTTGGGTTCAGTGGTATGGCTTAAGTGAAGGGTTCAGAAAATATCGTATTCAAAAATGTCATAGCGGTGTTTGTACACGCCAATCAAACTGGTCTGATTATGTATATATTGCGCCGGGAACCTATACAACGCCATCGGTCAGTAAAAGTAATAGTAATATCAGTGTTTCCTGGCCTGGTGTGAATTTACCTTCTGGTTATAGTGCCAGTGTTAATTATGTTGTTAAAGTGGTGGTTAGTGATGAAAATGGTCAGAACCCGAAAGAAGTTGTAAAACCAGCGCAAACAGCAACCAGTGTCAGTTATTGGAATCTGGCACCAGGTACGCGCCGTTATTATGTTAAATCTTGTGTTAATAATGTCTGTAGCGGATATTCTGCGGCATCCTCTGCTGTGGTGATTAATACATCGCCCATTAGTGCTGAAGTTAATGCCAATAAAACCATTACTGCTGGCTGGGTGCATGTAACAAATGCCACCTATGAATTTAAGTTATTAAAAAATGGTTTAACTTATATCGCTAATCAGCAACAAAGCAGCCCTTATTATACTTCACCGGTATTAACCGGTGGTAACTATGTTGTAAGTTATCGACCTTGTACCAGCACTTATGGCTGTGCATCCTGGTCAGAAAAGTCTCTGACAATCACTAAAGATAAACTCGCTGCGCCAGTTATTTCTCCTTCAGCCAGCGCAATCAAACTGACTGATAAGGTACAAATTACCAGTGCAAATGCGAATGCACAAATCAAATATGCCATCATTGCACATGGTGCGTCTTGTAATAGCGTGCCGACATGGAGTAACTATTCTGCAGGCTTTAGCCTGACAACGGCCAGTACTGTGTGTGCTAAAACAGAGCATGCAGATTATATCTCAAGTGGTATTACTTCAAGAGGTTACACCCTTGCTTCTGCCGAGACACCTACGATTTTAGCCATTTCAGATACATTAAAAACAACGGATTTAATTTCCTTAAACACCAAAACCTCCGGAGCCAGCATTCGCTATGGAACGACGACTTATGGTGGTTCTTGTGGGTCGGTCAATAACTGGCAAACTTATTCAGCGGCATTTAATATAACATCGGCCACAAAAGTGTGCGCTAAAACAGAGCATGCAGCTTATATAACCAGTGCAGTTGCTGAAAAGAATTATCAGGTGTATCAAGTTGCTGCGCCAACAATAAGCCCTAATGGCGGCACAATTGCAATTACAGATAAAGTGTATTTGGCCTCAGCCACCGCGGGCGTGACGTTTAAGTATATGGAAATAACTGCGGGTAGCAGTTGTAGTGCAGTAACCAGCTGGCACAGTCGCACTACCAGTGGTTTCTATTTATCTCAAATGGGTAAATTATGTGTTAAGGCTGAAAAAACCGGGTACATTGGCAGTACAATAAAAGAAGCTGTATTTACTGCGAGTGCGCATGGCACACCAACGGTTACTAAAATATCTGATACAGGTGTTGGTGTTACCTGGCCTGCACTGGTAAAGCCTGCTGATAAAACAGGAGTCGTGAGTTATCACCATAAAACAGCAGTTACGAACATAAATGGTTTGCAAACACAAACCTATGACCAACCAGTACTGTCAGTTAACAAACGAGATTATTACGGTTTAGCTCCAGGAAGCCGTCAATACTTTGTTAAAGCCTGTATCGATAATTTATGTACTGATTATTCAGCAGCTTCTGCTGCAATAGTGACAGATACAGCCCCTTTAAGTGTCACGGTACAAAATCAAACAGCCACATTAAGTTGGGAAAGTATTACTAGCGGCGGTTTTGATACACAGCTTCATAAAAATGGCGCACTTGTTAAATCAGGTTTTAGCAATACCAATACCTATGACTTTACAGATTTAGCCGGTGGCAGTTATGTCGCAAAATATCGCACTTGTACTGGCGGTTATGGTTGTGGCAACTGGGTTGGCAAACCATTTTCATTAGTCGTACCGCCTGTAGCCGATGCCGGTGCTGACATTGATACCATGGAGTGGCAAGGTTATGTTAAATTGGCTGGCTCAGGCACAGATGCTGACGGCAGTATTGTTTCATACAAGTGGCAACAAATTTCAGGGCCTGATGTTGCATATTGGACTGATATAAATGCAGCAACCACTACATTCAGAACGCCGATGATTGAAGCGGATGCAATCTTAGTCTTCAAACTTACTGTAACTGATAATGATGGTAATACAGCAACAGATACGGTATCAGTCGCTGTGAATGACAGAGCGAACCTTAACATTAGCTTTCCAACGGCAAGCTACAAGTACGCAACACATGAACCATTGTTTGCTAAAGGGTTAGATGTCAGAGATAGTAATGATGTCGTAGAAAAAGTTGAAACTAATATCTATAACAATGACACTGGTAAATATGTGTTTTCCTGGGTTGAAGCGAATTATAATAGCGCCACTAAAGAAGCAAGCTTTACCTATAGTGATGTACAAAAAGCGCAGTTGCAACCGGGCGTAAAATATCGGTTTTACTTATTCCCGCAGGATGATGGTATCGCCGGTGGTGATGGTTGGCCCCAATATCAATTCTTTTACATTAACGATAAACCCCAGCTTGCATCAAACAAAAACCATGAGATGCTGATTGGTAACAGTAAAACGTTAACTTTAGCTGATTTTACGGTAACAGACAGTGATGATAGTAACCATACCTTAACCGTATTGGCAGGGGCAAATTATACTGTCAGTGGTAATAGCATTACACCGGCTGCCAATTTTGCCGGCACTTTATCTGTATCTGTTAAAGTGAACGATGGCACTGAAGACAGTAATACTGTGATTGTGTATGTTGAAGTAAAATTCCCTTCGATTACTGCGCCTACACTTAACAAATTGGCTGATAATAGCGTTCAGGTAAATTGGGTGAAACCTGCAAACTCAACAGGTTTATCCTACATCGTTAATGTGAATGTGGTTAATACGAAATACCCGACAGGGCAAAACTTTGAAAAAACCAGCGAAGCCACAACAGAAAATCGCGCTGAGTATTATTCAGTTACACCAGGTGTGCGTAAATATCAAATCAAACCTTGCTTTGCTAATTTACAATATTGTGGTGAGAGTTCTCCGTGGTCAGCTAATTTTGAATACGTGCCAAGTATCAATATTGCACTAGAGCAGGATGCAACCCAGGTTAAGTTCTCCTGGTTACATGTTACCTATGCCACTTATGAACTGGTATTCAAGTCATTAGAAACAGGCATTATCACGACTTATAGTGATTTAACGACAAATTCAAAAATAATCAGTGATTTAACGCCGGGTAATTATCAGGCTCGCTACAGAACCTATACCACAGGCTACGGCTGGGATACGTTCAGTGCCTGGACTGATTTTACGGTAGCAGCAAAACAAATTGCCACGCCGGTTATCAACACAGCCGCAGGAGCGTTAGGCTTAACAGATGAGGTTGCTGTATCAAGCACTACAACCGGTATCAGCGTTAACTATGCAGTCATAGATACAACGGCATCATGTTCAGCAGTGACAAGCTGGAATACAAAAGCAGCAGCGAGCGGCAGTACGACTGTGCCGTTATCAGATTTCGGACGTTTATGTGTTAAAGCAACTAAAACGGATTATGCCGACAGTGTAATTGTATCTGCTGATTTCACCGCGAAGAAATTCTTAAGTATGAATGAGGTTAAAGCTCCCAGTATTGAAGAAATCCAACCTAATGGGGTCGCAGTTGAGTGGGCTGCATTCAATGGGGCCGATGTCGACTATAAAGCCAATGTCTTTATCAAAAGCACGAAACACCCTGAGGGTAAAAACTATCCAAAAGTAAAACAGTTAGGCACTAATTTGTTAAGTGTGTCATTACACCCAGCTGTGAGGCAATACCAGGTTAAGGCGTGCCTTAAAGGAACAGATAAATGTACAGAGTATTCTGAACTTTCAACGCCCTTTTCCTTATCAACACCAGACTTAACGGTTGATACCACGACAAATCCAACTCAGGCAAGAGTGAGCTGGCCACAAGTTTTCAGTGATCAGGAATCCTATGACTTAAAATTAGTGAAGCCAGATGGCAGCACTGTGATTGAAAACCTGAAAAACACCGGTGCTAAATTGTACACTGAGTTAGCTATTGGTGATTATCAGGTAAGTTACACGCCAAAAAGCACTGAATATGGCGATGCAGCATCGAGTAAGGTGGTTAATTTCTCAATCCAGGGACCAAAACTAACGACACCAGTGATAAGCCCTAATGGTGGTGAACTTTCATTAACAGATAAAGTAATGGTTACCGCAGGCGCTGATACAACAGTTCAATATGCGGTACTTGATATTGCTACGAACCCTGAATTGACCTGTGATGATAATAGCCTTAGTTGGACTCATGCTGATAGCCAAACCAATACAGCAACAACCACATCAGCTGAATTACTGTTACTGAGCATGGGTAAATTATGTGTTAAAACCATAAAACCAGACCATACCGACAGTGACATTATTAATGCAGACTTTACCGCCAAAGCATTCCAAAAAACGCCAAAAATTGAAACATTAGGCGACAATGGCTTAAAAGTAAGCTGGGATGATTACAGATTAAGTGAAGGGCTGAATGAGACTTCACAACCCGATCCGTATAATTATCGTTTAAGAGTGAAAGTGGTAGTAGAGTCTGATGACCCTGAAAGCCCGGCATTTGAAGAAGAATATTTAAAAGACACGCAAACAACGACGTTTGCTGATTTCCATACATTACACCCGGCAAAACGTTTCTATAAAGTGAAGTCATGTTTAATTGCGCATCCAACGCGCTGTACAGACTATTCTGAATTTGCAGAATATAACATGGCGACACCGAACTTAACGGTAGATACCATCACAGAGCCAACACTTGCCAAAATCAGCTGGCCTGTGGTACACGCCTCAGACCAGAAATATACTGTCGAATGGAAAGTAACAGAGGCAGATGATAGCACGATCACCACTATTTCAGATTTAACAACAGCCAGATACGACATCCCGGAACTAACAGTCGGTACCAGCTATGTGGTGAGATACACGCCAAACCACCCAACCTATGGTGCGGCTAAACCTAGCATTTGGAATCAGTTTAGTTTGGGGCAAAATGAGGAGCCTGATGTTGAAATTGATGACTCTGCAAGTCAAATCAGACCAACCAGAGTGGCTAATCCATTAGATGGTCAAGATTCTGGTACAGTAGTGGGTGCTTTACCTGGCAAACTAGAAATAGGCGCTACGGGGGCTGCTGAATATTCAGTACCTATTATAACTGCACCAGGTTCTGGTGGCCTAACACCAAGTTTATCGTTAACTTATTCTAGTAATCAGGAAAATGGCTGGCTTGGCAAGGGCTGGTCAATTGGGGGGATATCTGTCATATCTCGTTGTGCCAAAAATACGGAACAAGAAGGCGAAACCGGCAGTGTTAACCTCGATGAGAACGATCGTTATTGTTTAGATGGCAGCAAATTATTTTTAGTGAATGATGTTACTTATGGTAGTAATAGATCAGACTATTATGTTGAAGGCCGTCGTCCAATTGAAATTGAAGTGACAACCTCATCTGGTTCTGAGCCTTCTGAATTTGAAGTGCGTTTTAAAGACGGCTCAATTATCACTTATGGTGATGTTAATAACCCGATTAGTATCGAGGGAAGTACAACAGCGCAAAAAATATTTTCCTGGCCTATGGTTAAAAAAACCGATGCATCAGGAAATACAATTGATTATATCTATGAACAGGCCGCTGATTCCGTAAGTTATAGGTTATCATCAGTCAAATACCGTAACGATAAAATGAATGAAATCTCATTTATTTACCAAGACAGAAACGATTTAGTCAGTGGTTATGTCGCAGGCCAGGCTTATAGAGTAGAGCAACGTTTAGCGAAAGTGATCTCTAAAGTTGATAATAATGAATTACGAACTTACACCCTAAATTATGATTACGCCAATATTACTCAACGCAGTATTCTCAAATCTATCACGGCGTGTCGTGCTGATAGTTGCTTACCGGCTACCAATTTTTCCTGGGATCAGGGGCGGTCAGATTTCTATCCTGAAAGAACGTTAAGTAGTGGTACCGATGACTCCGACGACTTCCATAATACCCGTGTAGGTCACCCTATATCGTATCTATATTTAGATATGAACGGAGATGGCATTTTAGATTATTTAAAAGTACGAGATCATAAAGACGAAGACGATGATGACATTATTCTTGTCAAAGGTGGTGACCATTTTACCGTACACAGAAAGATAAGAGATATTGCGACCCAGGAGTTTCGTCATAGTGCAGAAGTTATGGATTATAACCATGACGGCCGTGATGATGTGATTTTTAAGAAAAATAATGCGTGGTTTTTATATTTATCTGAAATAGACGCAAACGACCCGACAGCGATTAACTATGATTTTGATAATCCTTTTGACTTGTCAGTGCCGGTGGAAAGTCAAGATATTCGTATTACTGACTATAATGGCGATGGTTATCCTGACTTTTCATACGTATATAATAATCAACTTAAAATTAGATTAAGTAATGCGCGTAAACTGACCCAACCAGGTGGTTCCTTATTTTCATCAGGTTTCGGATCTGATACCGGACCTTACCTGCATACTCAGGCATTTTTACCAGCTATTACGTTAAATATACCTGAAATTGAAGCCTCATCAGATTGGAATCAAGATTATTTTTATGGAAATATAGATAAGTACTTTAAAACAGCAGATTTGGATAGTGATGGTATTGGCGAATTTATCATAGGTGTACCTATAAATACTGGGTCACACAGATGTTTTTCATACTTAAATTGGTACATTTACCAGTGGAATAATAGTGAACTGATAAAAATCGGCCAACTAGATGCGACGGAACAAACAGAACCTGTAACCAATAATGGTTCGAGCTGTGACAGCCCTATTCCCGATGCAAGTCCTATCGATACAATGCTGAATTTAGAAATTGCAGATTTTAATAATGATGGCTTAAATGACATTTATTACTTTAGATTAGATGCAGCTAGCGTCCTCCCTGATTGGGATACCTATATTACACCTTTATACGCTTATGCGAGATTAAATACAGGCCAGGGTTTTTCAGAAGAAATTCCTATAACGGAATATTCAAAATACATTTATGGGACCGAACGTTTTATTGCGCTAGATTATAATGGCGATGGGTATCAAGATATTTTATCTGGGCAAAGAGGAGAAACGGAAAAGTGGCAAGTTAGTTATTTTGATGGTACATCATTTGCCGCTGCGGTTGAAACTGAGATGGATTTTGGTGAAGGCGGGAGTTTCACCGATATCAATGGCGATACCCTTGTAGACTATATTAACTTTAATGGTCGTATGCATTATCGTCTTGCTGTGGGTGATAAACCAGATTTTATTACCGGTATCACACCAGGCTCAGAAATCACGCAAACTATTACTTATCAAAGTATTACTGCGGAAAATGCGGGTGATTATTATATCGGTGATCATGACGCAGCCTTTAAAATATGGGGCAATGGCAGTTTAGTAGTTGATGCAAATACGCCAACCTATGTTGTTACCTCTGTACGAGATGGCAAAAATAGGCTGAGTTACCAATACCGGGGTTTAAAAGTGCAGTTTGGGCGAGGCTCTTTAGGCTTTGCTGAAGTGGCTAATTTTGATGAAGTTAATAATATTCGTCGTATCGCCTATTATCATCAATCACCAAGTGACAATGGCTTGTACAGGACCGGACTGCTCGCAAAAACAGAAACCTATTACGTTACGCCAAACGGTGCGACAGCGCCATGCACCACAAATTGTGAACCGCCGCCTGATTGTGGTGGGGAAGAAAATCAATGTCCGTTAAAACGTTATGGTATCAGCCTTAATAAGGTTGCTGTAAATAGTAATACAACCAATGATACGTCAAATGACGATATATTATTAGCGCAAACAATACATGAATATAATGCGCAAAACACTGAGTCTTGTGTTTATCCGGCTAAATCAGTTAAGAAAAGTTATGACTTTAAAACGGGTAGTTTGTTATCACGCGTTGAAACTGAGAATGAGCAACCCGACGCTTGGTGTAATATTGGTAAGTCAACAGTAAAAGTGTATGAAGGTGCAACGGGTACAAGTGCGTTTTCTACCGTCATCACTGAAAACCGCTATGAACTTCATAACCTGCATAAAGGCGGGCGATTAACCCGTCAGCAAAAAAGTTATTCTGTGGCGAGTAATGCAGATGATATTACCCAGGTAACGACATACGGTTACGGCGGCAATGGCCTCCTGTTATGGCAAGAGTTAGACCCAATTGGCGATAGTGGCTCATCCGTTAATGATGTTGCCGGCCACGATTATAATGTAAAAACCACTTACCTGAGAGCAGACGGCTTTGGTAATGTCACTGATATCATAGTAACGGGGGCAAACATTAAAGCGAGTGCCAAACATTTTGAATTCGATGAATTAGGCCGTTATATAGTAGAAGAAACAGACTACATTAATTTTCCATTGCTTAATGATAAACTGGTGATGAGTATTAAACATGACCCGGTATTAGGCACGCCCATTGAAACCACGGCTGTCAATGGCCAGAAAGCGTATCTGGGTTACAGTCAGTTAGGCCGATTGAACTTTAATCAGTCTATTGATGGCAGTTATAGTACGATGGAGCAAATTTTATGTGCGTCAGATTGCCCGATAACGGGTTTCTATAAGGAAGTGGACACATTAAGTCACTCAGGTGACGAGGTTGTGTATTTTGATAAATACGGCACCAAAATTGCCGAAAAAGTACAGATACTAAAAGAATACAACTCAGGCGCTGGCACCACAGATTGGGTGTGGCAGCGTTACCGTTTTGATGATAAAGGCCGCTTAACAGCTCAGTCAATTCCTCATTTTGCCAGCCAGGGCATAACGCAACTGGAAGAAGGTGATGAGATTGCGAATTTACCCCATGGTTATGCCGGTATCGCTTACGACGAGTTAGCAAGGCCTGTGCATCATATCAAAGCCGATAAAAGCAACTGGTATACTCGTTATGATGGATTAACGCTAACAAAAACCGATCCTGATGGGTTAACGCGCGTAGAAACGTCAAATGTTTTAGGCCAGCAAGTTCAAACACAAGATCAAGATCAAAATATAACGTCTTTTTTCTATGATAGTTTAGGGAATTTACGCCTCACTCGACGTACGCACAGCGATATCAGTGGCGGTACAGGCAATATAGATACCATAATAAAGTCGGATCATATGGGCCGCAAAGTACAGTTAATTGACCCGGACATAGGCGCGATTAATTATAAAAATGATGCACTTGGTCGTCTGCTATGGCAGCAAGACAATAAAGGCCAGGTAATAAATCAAACTTACGATGTACTAGGGCGAATATTAACCCGCACTGCAACTTTGGCAACGGGTGAAACCGATGAAAGTATCACCTGGCAGTACGATCAGGCAGAGCATGGTTTAGGTGCGGTAAATAAAATCATAGATACGAAAAACAGTATCAGTGAAACCTTTGAATATCACTGGTTATCTAAGCCAAGTAAAAAAATCACCACCTTTGGTATTGATGCACAAGGAGAGCCTGCAGCAAATGCAACCAGCTATCTGGAACAAACTGTGTATCATGGCCCAGATAAAGTATACCTGCCACAACTGAATTTAGATGCTGCCAATCAAATAATTGACTATGGTTATTATGATAATTACCTGATCAGTAAACATAACAGGCGTAATAAAGAATTGTTATGGCAGTTCAAAAAAGCAGATCCCTGGTTAAATATTAAAGAGTTTGGCTTTGGTGATAATAAAACCACCACCAGAGGCTTTGATGAGCTAGACGGTAACTTGACTTCGATTTTCACAGCTGGTGTACAAAACCTGGAATACCATTTTGATAGTAAAGCAAACCTTGAATATCGTCATGATAATTTAGCTCAGCTCTATGAAACATTTCATTATGATAATTTAAACCGCATTAAAACAGTCGATTTACGCTGGTCGGCAATAATCAGTACCACGGCTAACTACGAAACGACCTATGATCACTTAGGTAATATCCGTTTTAAAACCGGGGTTGGCCATTATCAATATTTATCAGGGCGTCCGCATGCTGTGAGCCAAATAACCGGAGGCAGCTTAGCCGGCAGTTACAATTATGATGCTAACGGCAATATGACATCAGGCGGTGGTCGTGATTTAGTTGAATATAATACAATTGATAAGCCAACGTTAATTCAGACTGAGCACAGTGAAACATCATTTAGTTACGGCTTAGCCGAAGGCAGGCGATTTAAACGAATAGATGTAAAAGATGGCGTGACCACAGAAACACGTTATTTAGGCGCCGTTGAATTCATCAAAGTGAATGGCGTAGACAATGAAGTTCGCCGCTACTTAGAAGGCCATGCGATAGAGCATCAGTTTTTAACCGGTGAACAAGAAATTGAATTACTTTACCTACATAAAGACCATTTAGGCTCAATTGATACTATTACCACCACAGCAGGCGCAGTAAAACAAAAGTTCAGCTATGATATTTGGGGCCAGCGTCGCTCAACGGGTAACTATGGTCAGGATTTAACAATAAATGGTGCACTTTCGTTAGGCTCATTTGTTTTAACCAGTGGCCGTGAAGCACAATTAACCCGCGGTTTTACCGGTCATGAACACATAGATGACGCTGGCTTAATTCATATGAATGGCCGCATCTATGATCCACGGTTAGCCCGATTTATGTCGGCAGATCCCATAGTATCAGATCCGAGTAATTTACAGGCTTATAACCGATATAGTTATGTTATGAACAACCCGTTAAACGCGACAGATCCGAGCGGTTATGAAGGGGTTGCGGGTTTTATAGCGACAGCGGTCGCTATAATTGGGGCAAATAATTATTACGTCGCCATAGCAATGAAAATTTATGCCATCTATAACGCGGTAGATGGGATGTATAATGCGATACAGGCATTTAAATATGATGGCGGCTTTGCTGCGGCATTAAATTTTGCCATGTCTGCGTATGGTGCATATGGCGCAATCACAGGGGACTTACCGGCTAAATCGACAGGTAAAGACTCAGGTACTATTGAGCCTAAAGCTGATAGCGTAAATGCCGGAGAAACTGGAGGAGAAAAAAATCGGGTTACTCGGGATAAAATTGCTGTAAACAATGGTGATAAAAACGATTTTGTAAAAGCAGATAAAGAAGCCTTAGATGCTAAACTAGCAGAATTAAATGCTAAACGTGACGGTCTAATTTTTAAAGGAGATGGAGAGCTTACTGCCAAGCAACAAGCGGCCGAGTGGTTAAATAAAAATGCAGGGCCATTACATGATGAATTTAAGGCCGAAGTTTATGCTGATCTGATTGAAGTGCATGGGCCTGGTGGCGGGGTTGGTATTGGAAAAATAGTAACAAGCTATCACTCTAATCTGATATTGCTTGAAGATGTAAAACGTTCAATAATTACAACATATGGTCCTATGCAAAATTATGGTGGGGTCGTGGGTCATTGGCATGTTCACCCGAATAGTGCATTTAATCCTTCTTATGGAGGACCATATGATCGCGACAGTGGTAAGATGCTACCAGGGACAAGCCATTATGTCAGTTCTATGGATGCAAATGGAAATATGGATATGACTTCATATAATGCTGCCAAAGCTTGGTATGCGAAAGATGGGTTTTCTAGAAACTCTTTTGATAATGCAATTACATGCGTAGTAGGAGATTGCCATTGAAAAAACTATTGATGCTAGTTTTATTTATTAATTTTAACACCAATGCTGATGTTGATTATGATAAATTCAAATACGCAAGCTTTTTTGAAATAATTTCAAAACCTGATGTTATTGATAAGCAGTACATTTTTTTGACTGGGTACATTAAAGAAATTGACGAAGTCTATTTTCTGTGTTTCAGTGAAAGAATATGTTGGACAAAGGGAAAAGAAAAAATAATCTTAACGGTTAAGGAGCATGATATACATAAGGATCATGTGACTCGAATACGGAAACAGCTTGATAACTTAAACAATTGCTATGCGCAAGTTAGGGGAGTCTTCAGGCAAGTGGAAGGTTCTAGCTATTACCTAAATTTTTACGGTAATTTAATTATTGATCAGATACCGGTACATGGTTCTAAAGAAACGTATTTGTTGTGCATGAAGAAGAAGGAAGAGGAAAAAAAATCTGATTAAGAAGAACCAACATGGGAGAAAACCAACATGGGACAGGCGCGAATATCTGATTGATTTTTGTTCTGTTCCATTAAAATGAACTATGCTTAATTAATGAACACTTAATTAGGTGTAGGTCATGACTAGAGCGCGAGAGTCTTTAATTGATTTAGAATCGACCCCTTATTATCATTGTATAAATCGTTGTGTCAGAAGAGCTTTTTTGAATGGTGATGACCCATACACGGGTAAAAATTTTGACCATAGACGACAGTGGTTAGTTGATAGAATTAAATTGCTTTCAACTATTTTTGCGATAGATGTCGCTGCTTATAGTATTATGTCTAACCAGACTGTCGGCACAATTTTTACTGCTCGTAAGAAATTAGGCCGGGTTGAAATAATTTTTTAAAAATTGAGCTTCAACTCAGGCTGTGATGGGTAAATTTCAGGCACGATGGACGCCACCGCACAGCAGTGTCTTTTATCCTGAATATGTCGATTAGCTGATTTTATAAATCGCCATGGTCTCCTCACCCAGTAGGCGGATCACCTTGGCTTCTCTTTCTCCTATATTAGCAATCACCATTTCCTGCCCTGCTATGCTTGCGCTGCTTATTCCGCTAAGCATTTGAAATACCCAGCGCAGTGTCGGTGATTTTGTTGGCTTGCCCTTTTGATCTGGCACACTTTCATCCTCCGCTTTGAGCCGCTCTCTTAACTGATACTGGCCTAAGTTATATACCCGACATTCCGCACCCTAGTTTATGAATACATTTCTTGATATGTTTTGCCTAAGGCATTTAACACGCTTGAGTGCCTGGGCTCTAAGTTGGCAATTAGGCCGTTTTTCTGCTCAAAATACATAACAGTGATACCGCTAAAGCAATGAAATATCCATCTGGCGGTTGGTTTTTGGCTTGGCTTTTTCTTTTGATCGGGAAAGTGTTGGCCAGTGTCCCGTAGTCCCTTTCTGATCCTGTGCTCAAGGGCGTTGTAAACCATTAAGCATAAAGTCATTATCATCAGTAGCGCTTCTATTCGTTCCGGCTTTTTCAAAAATATCGCGCTGGTAAAAAACTCTGGGCTCTTTAAAAACTTAAAGCCACGCTCAACTCGCTGTTGCCCTTTGTATTGGCTTAACAACTCTGCCATATCGAGGTTATTGATTTCGTTGGTGGCCAGAATAAAGCAGCCGCACTTGGTTTTTATCCGCTCACATTCGGTTAGTGAGCTGGCTAAAATCCCTTCGATGAAGTATTCAAAATAATCGGGTTGGGCGTCTTTTGCCGGCTGGCCTTTGTTTTTATAGCGTGCTTTTTCTCTGATATTAATTGAATTAACTTGCATTATCGGCGAACTTTTCTGCCATTTTGCTAAAGCTTTGCGAGCATCTTGTTCACAGGAAAAGGCTTCTTTGTTCAGTTTTATAAAGGATTTTATCGCCTTATCTGTTTGTTTTTGCAGACGCTTTCCCAGTGTTTTCATTTCTTTTTCTTTCGCCGCTTCACTTTGAATAAGCAACCATTTCTGTTTGACACCTGCATAACCGCTATCAATCCAGCAGCCCCTGTAACCGTCAGCGAAATCTATGAGTTTATACGCTGTTATTTGGTTTATCAGCTGCTTGGCCTGAGTTAAAACAGCAGGCACGCGACTAATGAATATTCTTTCCTGCTTCGCCAATGCTTGTATCGTTTCTTTAACATATAAGGCACTGTCGCCGATATGATACTTGCTGTCACAAGCGCTTTTTACCGAATCCTTAAACTCTTTAACTAACTGGTAAAACTCGGTTTTATCATTTGCATTGCCATTGGCCGGTGACATATACAGCGGGATCCCGGCTTGTTGCTCAACTAATAAATGCAACACAACCTGCTTTAAGTCTGGTCGGTGATCGCGGCTATAGCCATGGGTTAAGGTGACAGCACCCGTATCAGATTCAGTATCGTAATTCCCATCAACATGAAAGCTGGTGATATCTTGATTAACCGTTTCAACTTTTAAGTCGAGTGTTTTAACCGTATTGCTGGCTAAATGCGAAAATAACTCTGTTACCCCAAATTCAAAAAATTTGTCCATGGCGCGACCTAAGGCACTGTCATTGAGCTGCTTAGCTTCAATACCGGGCCTTAATAATCGAGGTAAATCTTTATTGGCAAAAAACTCAGGGAATAAATGTAATGGCCGACTAGTAAAGCCTAACCCATTGATGATCATGGCAACAAGCAATTCGCCATAAGAAACAAGCTTGTCATCCGGTGAAGGAATGAGTCGATCAACTTGCTCTGCTATTTTTAGTTCTTTACACATTTGAGCGATCAGGCCTAAATGACCAAGGTGTTTGGTGAAAGGTTTAAAAGGTGCTGACATAATAATTTCTTTGCTAAAAAGAAAGTATAAGATCACATTTAAAATAGATCGTCAAATCGATCCTGAAAAATATTTTGATCCTTATAATTAAGCGTATATTTTGAGCAAAAAAGAAACTGTTAAATAGGGTGCTGGATCACGGATATACCAGTAATGACAACGTCATGATCATCATCAAGGCATCTATCCTCTGTGGATTTTGAAGGAAGATCCGATTGTTTTGAAACGATTTGTCTTTGAGGAACCGAAAGCCATTTTCGACTTGTGACTGCCCTTTATAGTCTTGCAGCACCTGAGCTCCGGACATCCCTTTTTTATTCGTCGACAGAATGAACCTACCCAGCGGCTCTTTGGCTGTGGCGATGGCTTCATTATCTTCAATCAATTCGACTTTAATCCGGTAACCTTTAATTTTTTTATCCCCGGCTTTTGGCCGACCCGGTTTATCGCACCCCATCACTGCCATCATGTCTCGCTCCACGACGCGGTGGTACTTCAGCTTTTTACTTAGAACCTGTACGGCTTTTCGTGCATCACACTCACAGCCATAAAGCGTGCCTGTGGCTTTTTTGAACGCTTGCTCCTGAGCAATGCGCTCTTTTTCTATTTTCTTAGCCAGGGTCTTTAACTGGCTGGCCTTACCTTTGGCTGAACTGTATAACATCCAATATTCACCCTCAGGCCCTTCGACTGATGTGCACTGGTAGCCATTGCCCAGTTCTTCCCATTCATAGGTGCTGCCCGATTGTGCAACATAGGTTTTCACGGCTTTGACTGTCGCGGGGACGCGGGTTAACCATAAGACATTGGCCTTTTGAAGCTTTTCCTCATTGTACAAAGCTGAATCCGCCACCCACAGGAAGTCGCCGCTGGAGGCCTGCTCCTGGAAGAACGCGCTCATCAATGCAATGCTCTCATGAAACGTTGTTTTATCTGAGGCGTTGCCGTCATGCGCGTCATAAAATAAGGGTACACCCGCCGGTCCATTGGTGATGAGTGTTACCACAATCTGTTTGAGATCTGGCCGATGGTCTTTGGAGTGGCCGTATGAGGGGATTGGCGCATTATCCCACTCGTCAGAATCATACTGACCAAACAGTGCCAGACTGGTTGTATCTAGGTGGTTATATCTTCCGAGCAGCCCCTGCTCCTGAACAATGTCGAAGGCCAACCGGCTAAATAAGCTGGTCGTGCCGTATTCATGCAAGGCATCCAACCCCCGACCTAAGGCGTTCTCATTTAAGTCCTCAGCACAGATCCCTTCGCCAATCAAAAGCTCAACGGGTTTGTCCTGGAAAAATTCGGGTGACATGTAAAGTGTGCTGTTGGTAAAACCCAGACCATTAAGGATCATAGCGCAGACACGCTGACCATAAGTGGTATTAGTGCGGTCGTCTTTTGCAATGGGAACAAGAGAGTCAATGCGCTCGGCAACCCGGTATTTTTTCAGCAAAACTGAAACCACACCCAGGTGATCTATGGAATGGATGGAGATTTGTTTTAAGTCCGTCATCAGGGTAGCGCATACAAAAGGCTAAGAGTGTTGGTATTATGGCTGGGATGGTTCTTGCTGTAAGTGATCTATTGCTGTGATGTACTTTGATCTACCGTCGCGTAGTGGTGTGATCTATTTCGCACACAACTGTGCAAAAATAAATCACTCAGGTGGAGCCGAAATTGTGCGGAAGATATGTCTAACCATTACCATTTGGTATTAAAAGTAGATAGAGAACGGGTACTTAGTTGGAGTGATGATGAAGTTATTAGTCGTTGGCATCAATTATACAATGGTAATGTATTGGTTAATCGCTATTTGGCAGGCGAAACTCTTGATAAAGGATGTTTATTTGCAATAAAAGAGATTGTTAATAAATGGCGTGCCAGGTTATTTGATATAAGCTGGTTTATGAAGAGTCTTAATGAGAATATTTCCAGGAAAGCGAATAAAGAAGATAATTGTACAGGTAAATTCTGGGAAGGTCGTTTCAAATCGCAGGCATTGCTCGATGAAAAAGCTATATTAGGTTGTATGATGTACGTGGATTTAAACCCTATTCGAGCCAAAATGGCTAAAACTTTAGACGAAAGCGACTTTACTTCAATTCAAGAACGTATTAATCAGTATAAATCACATAAAAAATCATTGAAATCTAAAAATAAAAAGCAAGGTATTAAAGTTGCAGCACAACCCGGTAAGTTACTAAAATTTGGTTCAAATCAAGATGAAAAAACAATCCCATTTAGTTTGTTAGATTATCTGGAATTGGCTGATTGGAGCGGTAGACATATCGATCCTAAAAAGCGAGGGTATATAACTAACGATATACCTCATATTTTAAGTAAGCTTGACATTGAAAAAGGTGATTGGTTAGAATCGATAAAGAATTTTAGACGTCAATATGCTAATTTCGCGGGAGGAAGATCTTCTTTATTAGCCTGCGCTCATCAGCACCATCATAGTTGGTATAAAGGTGCTTCATAGTATTTGTAGCCCCCAACATTAACATCGTACTTTTTGCTAAATTGTTTATCGAACGATTTGGCAATTATTGTGCTTGATTACCAAATTCATATCGTATGATATTGGGGGGGCATCAAATTTAAATTATTGCTCTAATTTAAAACTATCAACTAAGTTATCAAGTGCTTGTGCCGAATTGGATAAGGTTTCAATGGCGCTTTGTACACTAATTTGATCATTCATTGATTGTTCTGTGATATCACTGATCATTTCTACATTTTTTCCAACTTCATGTACTACGCTACTTTGTTGTTCTGTTGCTGTTGCGATAATCGTTGCCATATCATTTATTTTTTCAACTTTCTCAACGATATCGGTTAGCTGTTCTACAGTTTGATCCATTGAGCTTACATTTTCGGTTGCACTTGACTGAGAACTTTTTATTTCTGTTACAACCTGGTTCGATGTATGTGTAAGTTCTTCTATCATAGTTTGAATTTGATCTGTGGATTGCGCTGTACGTTTAGCCAGGCCTCTTACTTCGTCGGCTACAACGGCAAAACCTCTGCCATGTTCACCAGCTCGTGCCGACTCGATTGCAGCATTTAATGCAAGTAGATTTGTTTGTTCTGATATACCACGGATCACATCTAATATAGAACCAATTTCCCTGGTTTTACCAGCTAAAGCATCAATTTTAACGCTGACAGTATCTATGTCATTTGCCAGGTTTTGTATATTACTTTGTGTTTGCTGTACTTGCTGTTGTGTTGCAGAAGTTTGAGTATGGCTTTGTTCTGTATATTGGGCTGTGCTTGCGGCACTTGATGCCACTTCTTGTACTGCTGCGCCCATTTCGTTTACCGCAGCTGCAACTGAGAGTGTTTGTTCTTTTTGTTGATTCATTTTTTCAGAATGCAGTTTGGTTTGTGTAAAGACTTGTTCCGCGGCAGCTCTGATCCCGTGGCTTTCTATGGTTACCTGACGTAATGCATGTTCTATTTTTACTAAAAATTGGTTAAAACCTTTACTTAATTTATTTAACTCAGGTTGATTATTATCTGGTAATCTATAGGTTAACTTGGCATCACCCTGGCCGAGCTCTTCAAATAAAGTGGTAATTTTTTGTAACGGTGAGCTGATTGTTTTCGCTAAAAACCAACCTATTACACTGGCTAAGAGAGTGCTCAATATTGAAAAGCTGATTATTTTCCAGGTCAGCGAGTCTATGCCAGAAAAAACTTCACTTTTTGGTACTTCGGCAATGACATATAAGTCTGTGTTTTCGATTGGACTTGCTGCTATGAGAAGGTTTGTGCCTGAGTTGGTCGTTTCTTTAATTTCAAATGAACGTCCGGTTAAGAGCCCTGATTGAATTTTAGCATCATATAATTGGTCCAGTTTGGTCTTATCAACTAATTTATCATTGGTGTGAAGTTTGACCATGCCGCTTTTATCTACTAAATATACAAATCCAGATTTTTCGATTGTGAATTGTTTCAACAGATCTTGCATTTCGTCAATACTTTTAGCTAAGCCAGCCAGGCCTATTCCACTCAGCTGTTGATGATTAATAAACATTTTTACATCGCCTACACTTTCCTGATAAATACTAATTGAAAATGGCGCTTGAGAATTTTTAAAAGCAAAAAACCAATCATCTTGTTGCTGGTTGAGTTCTCTTAAAAACCCTTTTTCATTCCAATATTTGTTATTTTGAGTGTTTGCCCAGGAAGCTGTTACTAATCCATACTGGTCGATTAAGCGATTTAATTCGCGGATCAACATTTGGTCGTCTTCATTATTACTCTTGGCCCAATCGATAATGAATTCATTACCGGCTAATTGTTGGCTTGCCATTAATAATATATTGATTTCTTTACTTAAATAATTTTTTATTTCTTTTACTTTACTGGGTAACTCTGAGGTAAGCATGCGCTCTTCAACTATGCTTTTTGAGGAAAAAATAGCTGAAAAACCAATTAGGCAGGCAACGCTAATGGCGACCAATGTTGCAACTAATGCTACTTTTTGTGTAATCGAAAGTTTAGCTAATATCATATGAACTACCTCAGTAAAACTAACATTATCATAACGTTATTATTGTGTAATTGGCAATTGTTATGTGTGAGAACTGAATAATAACTAAAGTTATTATAAGCCTGATCTGCTGTAAGCTAATGAAATGTAATTTATTGACAGGCTAGTCAACTTTATCACAGGGAAAATAAAAAGAATATGGTTAACTTTTGAAGGCGCTGAATAGGGGATCAGCGCAAGTCGTTTTTATTATTCAAATGTTATTTCATTAGAAGACACAATAAATTCTTCACCATTAGTATGTGTATAGTGCAAGGTAAATATATGTACTTGATCTGTTTCGGGCAGAGTATTAAGTTTTAATTGGATCAATTTGCTACCTTGTGGGTTTTGTGCCACAAACTCGTTAATATTAAAAGCCGTAAAAGTATCTGAACTACTGTTATGTTTATAGAGTAATTTTTCATTATACTGTACATCAAAAACGCTATTTAAACTGGTATTGGCAGGCAAGTCGTCGGAAAAGTCAGCTGTAGAAGTAATTGTAAAGTTGGCGATCACTTCATTTGTATAAGCTGGTATCGCAGAGCAGGCATAGGCCGAAGACATAAACGAGAAATTAAATGAGCGCTTTTTGTCTTGTTGTACAGCTAGTATGTTTGAGGTTTCAGCAATCACTTCGAGCATCAGGATATTGGCATTGATTGGCGTTTGAACTGTTATTTCATTAGTAACCGTAGGTGCAAAAATATCACTATTTAATTCATTAAAGGTGGCCGCTTTTAATTGCACCTCAGTAATATCGTATTGGCTAGAAGGTGGATTGCAGGGAGCCTGATCTGAACCACATGAAACGATCCCAGACAACAGAGTGAGTAAAGTAATTTTTTTGCTAAACATCTCATTTCCTTATTTATTGATCCATATCACGATCTTCTAAATATAGTATCTTTCGTAGTGAGTTTTGCAAGTAGTTTATTTTGTTTTTTATATGATGGTTTATTTAGACTGAGCGATTTATTATTGCTAAAGCATGCCACCCAAATCATCCAGTTTTTAACGAAAAACAAACCATTAAAAATACCCAATACTAAGGAGACAAAAAAGATAAATTGGATGTTATGAATAATCGGGTGATTTTGCGCTGTTAATACGCCAATTGTGTATTTAATTGAAAAAATAATCATGATCAGTATAAAAGGTAACCAGCTACCGGATACTTTTATGGTGTTATTAATCAATTTTATCTGTGGTGTAAATGAAAGCTTTATGCAGAAGCATAAACACAACAGACTTGCTAACATCCAAACTGATAAACTTAAAAAGCTGATACCATATGAAGAGTAAATACTGTAGAGCGATAATATAAGCATACAAATAGGTAAAATGAAGGTTCTTTTTACGTTAATGATACGGTCTTTTGTTTGACTATATCCTAATACCACTAAAAAAATGAATAAAACAAATACCCAAATTGGCGTACGAGAGATTATCTCAATGATCATCGTGAACAAACACTTATGTCAGTTAATTTGATGTAAGCATAATCTGACTGGCATATAAGGCATAGTGCCATAAGTCATGATTTAACTTAGTTTTAAATTACCTAAAATAAAAACAAAGCGATATCATTGACATAGTTTTTTACCACTTCTATTCTAAATAAACAGGCTCGCTATTTTAGCCGCTGGCAATGTATTCGCTTGTCAAGGTATAGCAATGAGTTTTTTGGTATTTGCAATATAAAAGGAGTTTTATTATGTCGATCACTTTGTTTGATAAATATGGCGGGTTTAAAACTTTTGGTATGGTAGTAAGTTGTTTCTATCAAAAGGTATTAGACAGTGAGCAACTAGCACCCTATTTCGAAAACGTAAATATGGAAAAATTAATTTCTCATCAAACTAATTTTTTGTCAAAAGCACTGGGTGGCCCGGATAAATATAAAGGTCTAGATTTAAAAAGTTCGCATGCAAGATTAAACATCACTGAAAACGCATTTAATGAAACTGTAGAATTACTTGAAGAAGCATTGGAAGAAGGAGGAGTAGAAAAACCCGATATCAGTACAATTATTAGTTTAGTTGCATCCCTTAAAGATCAAATTGTATCTGTTTAACTCGTAAATGAAATCGTTATTATCTCAAACACTTAATAGTTTAGATCAAGGCATCGCATTATGTGATAGTGAAACTTTGATTTTATTAGAGTTTAATCATACTTTTAGTGCTTGGTTTGATAATTTATCCTCAGGAAGTAAATTAGACGCTTATTTTGATAGTAAAATATTAGTCAGAATTAAAAACGCCATCACCAAAAAACGTAAATACCGTTTTAGTATGGAAATAACGGTTAATTCACGTATCAACCATATTCACTTTAATACACAGTTAATAAACTTTGGTACGGACGCTGAACATTTATTGATCCAAGGTGTTATAAATAATTCTGATGCCGTGGTGCAAAAAGTAATGGATGATTACAGCGAGCTGGCAGAACGCAATAAACGATTATTAGAAAAAGAAAAAGAAAAAGCTGTTGCGGCTAATAATGCAAAAACCTTATTTTTGGCCTCTATGGGGCATGAACTAAGAACACCTTTGAACGGTATTCTGGGTATGACCCAAAAATTGAAACGTACATCATTAACCGTTTCTCAAAAAAGGTTTTTGAATACTATCCGTGGTTCAGGTGAAGATTTATTGGCAATTATTAATCAGGTATTAGATTTCTCAAATATTGAATCAGGTAAAATAATACTTAATGATGTGGAAACAGATCTAACTAAACTGATTAATGAGGTGATCAAAGACTGTACGAAACATATATTGAATAGTGATGTTATTGTCACCGCGACCTTTTCAGACAGCAAATTACCAGCTGTAATGGTAGATAATAAACGTTTAACACAGGTTTTACGTAGTTTTGTTAATAATGCTATTAAATTCACTACGCAAGGATTTGTTGAAGTGAATGTTGATTTGACTATTTTGGATCCACAACTTTGTACTGTTATTTTTACCATCACTGACAGCGGTATTGGATTTGATGAAACATTGATTGAAAAATTGTTTGAACCTTTTAGTCAAATTGATCTGTCAACAACCAAATTATTTGGCGGCCTGGGATTAGGTTTAACAGTGAGCAAACATTTAATAAAAATAATGAAAGGCACAATAACAGTTGCGTCTAAGTTGGAGTGTGGCAGCACTTTCACCATCAAGTTTACTTTACCTTATTGTGAAAAATCGACGACTGATCTATTGCAAGCAGATTTAGCTGGCAAGCCTAATAAAATAAACAAACTCAAAGATAAAAAAGTATTAATTGTTGATGATTCTGCGTTAAATCGTGAAATTGTCAAAATGGCTCTGGAAGATTCGAAAGTTGAGTGCTTAATTGCTGAAGATGGACAGCAAGCCTTGGAGCAATTTAGTTTGCATCAAATAGACATTATTCTAATGGATTGTTTAATGCCGGTAATGGATGGTTTTGATGCAACTAAAGAGATACGTACATTAGAGCAGGGCGCACAACATATTCCAATCATTGCCATTACCGCAAGTACATCTGAAGATATAGATAAGTTATGTAAAGAAGCTGGTATGGATGATGTTATGTTAAAGCCATTTGATTTTAAATTGCTGGTTGATAAAATTTCCACTTGTTTAGCTAAAAATTAACTGAGATTTTAATAATTCGGCCAGGCGTGTAATTTTAATATTAGAAAGTTGCCTGTAATCAAAATATGGGCAGACAAAGACGTTATTTTCTTTATCGATTGCAAACTCATCGTCCAGCCATATGAGATCAGCCTGTAATTTCCCCGAATTTAATAGATGCTTAGCATAAGTTCTGCCGCAAATAATATGATATTTAACTTGAGTCGAAGTTAAATCTGGCGCTGAAAATAATAAGGCGGTTTCACTACCAGCCTGTAATAAGTGTTTATCGCGATATAGCTGCCAGGATGGCGCTAAATTTTGATAGTTAAATTGCGTGTGATCTAACGCAAATAGTAATTTTGCATAAACATTAAAAACTTTACGCCAGCCATTACCACAGGCCTGACCTATTGCGGCAATTTCTCCTGAATGCAATGAATTTACGTGTGTTAATTCAGTGTATTCAGCCATAGGGGGAGTATTAGCAATGTATACGGCAAACGTAAACTTGTTACACCCTAAACCAATATTTGTCATTATGTCTCTCATATACCTAAGCCACTACAGGTTTGGGTATAAATAAATCTCAGTGCTGATAAGCACTGAGATAAGGTATTGTTAATAGTATCGTAATTCTCGTACTTTTCCCCAGAATACACGATAAGAATAAGCGGTATAACTTAAAATTACCGGAATAACGATTATTGCGCCCCAAAGTAAAAAGCTTAAAGATTCAGGTGCAGCACTTGCCTGCCAAATTGTCAGTTTCCCTGGCACTATATCAGGAAAGAAACTAAAAGCGATGCCAAAAAAACATAATATAAAGATTAAAATCGCAGTAACAAAGGGGAGCCAGCAGCCAAAATCATCTGATAAAGGCAAACGTTTTAAAATTTGGTCAACCAGTACAAATAAAATGAAACAAATAACGGGTAAAGGTAATAATAGTAATGCAAAAGGTAAGCTAAACCATTTCTCATAGACAGATACATTGATCAGCGGATTAACAATTGACACTGTGAATACACCAGCAAAACAAACCCAACAGGCCTTTCTTGCCCAGCGAACAGCTTGTTTTTGTAAGTCGCCTTCTGTTTTCATTACCAACCAGGCTGCTCCAATAAAAATGTAAGCAGCTACTACGCCAAAGCCACTTAAAATACTAAATAAATAAGCACTGAGCGTCTGTTCAAATCCCATAATATACATGCCGAGCATGTAACCCTGGCTAAATGCTGCAATAAAAGATCCCACCTTAAATGCTTTATTCCAGGTTGGTTTATGGGCGAATGCGGCTTTTGTTCTAAAGTCAAAAGCAACACCACGGACAATTAAGCTGAGTAATAATGCTAATGTGGGTAAATAGAGTTCTTTTAAAATTAAACTATGAGCAGATGGAAAGGCGATTAACAATAAACCGACAGCCATGACTAACCAGGTTTCGTTAGCATCCCAAAAGGGACCGATAGAGGCAACCATAGTATTACAGTGTTCGTCATTTTTTAATGGCAATAAAATCCCGACACCCAGATCATATCCATCTAAAATAGCATAAAGTAGAATAGATAGTCCCATTAAACTAACAAAAATAACCGCGAGTGTATGTGCTTCAAACATGAGCTTGCTCCTTATCAATAAGGTTAACGTTTGTTTCCTGCTCTGCAATTTCTTCTATTTCTATCGCACGTCTGGCCATGGTAAATATGGTGTGAAGATAGGCTGCCATAACAACGAGGTAAGTAACTAAATACAATACCAGTGACAATCCAACATTAGCAGGTGCAATATCAGTTGCGGCCTCTTTTACCGATAATACGCCCGTGACCAGCCAGGGCTGGCGACCAATCTCTGTGACATACCACCCGGCGAGTGTTGCCACCCAACCAGAAAAACTCATAACAACTAATGCTTTTAATAACCAATTTGGTAAAGCCTGATTGCGCCATAGTTTAAAACGTGAAAACCAGGAAATCGCCAACATCAAGATGCCCAAACCAACCATAATACGAAATGCAAAAAACACAGGAGCAACGGGAGAGTGGTTACCTTCAAACTCATTTAACCCTTTTAATTCACCATTTAAGTCATGGGTTAAGATGAAACTGGCCATATTCGGCACGGCAATCTCATAATGGTTGGTTCTTTGTTTTTCGTCAGGGATAGCAAATAAAAGTAAAGGCGCGCCTTTTTCTGTATGCCATAAACCTTCCATTGCTGCTACTTTTTGAGGTTGATGTTCAAGCGTATTTAATCCATGCATATCACCAACGAAAACCTGTAAAGGGGTTAATAATGCAGCAACTGTTAAACTGACCTTTAAAGTTAAATTAGGTGCGCGTTTTGCATCGCCTTTTAATAACCTAAATGCACTGATCCCGGCGATTAAAAATGACGCTGTTAACCCAGATGCAATTAACATATGTGTTAAACGAAAGGGAAATGACGGATTAAATATAATCGCAAACCAATCTGTTGGAAAAGCGACGCCGTCACGCATTTCAAATCCTGTTGGTGTTTGCATCCAGGAGTTAAGAGCCAAAATCCAAAATGCCGATAAACTGGTGCCAATTGCGACAATAAGGGTTGCTAATGTATGTACTTTTGCGGGAACACGGTTAATGCCAAATAACATGATGCCTAAAAAAGAAGCCTCCAAAAAGAAAGCGGTAAGTACTTCATAGCCAAGGAGCGGGCCCGCAATATTACCGACTTTTTCCATAAAACCTGGCCAGTTAGTACCAAATTGAAAACTCATGGTAATGCCTGTAACTACGCCAACGGCAAAGGTTAGAGCGAATATCTTTACCCAAAATCGATAGGCTCGCATCCAGACAGGATCTTGAGTACGATCGTATTTCACTTTGAAATAGAATAAAAACCAACAAAGGGCAATAGTAATAGTGGGAAACAGAATGTGAAAACTAATATTTGCAGCAAACTGAATACGAGATAACATCAGGGTATCTAACATGGCGACCTCCGGCCAATTAAGCACGACTAGCACTTCAAAAATACGTTTAATAACGTAACTACAAAAAAGCGATTGGCACTAATTTGATCAAACTATTTAGTGGCACCGCTTTTTAAAAACTTGTCTTTCATATCTAATACTTTGCCAATACCTGAACCTAGCTTCATTAAGGTATTGAGTTTTTCGGGGTTCATCTTTTGTAATTCACCAGCCCATTGAGTAATGGTTTCTAATAAATCATGAATTTGATGCATTTGATCTTGCGCATATTGCTCTTGTTGATTTGCCGGGTTATCGAGTAAATTATCCCTTAATAATGAGAGTGTGGGATCTACTTCGCGTTTGCGACGCTCTTCAAATACACGAATTGCCATTTCCCAAATAGTTCCCGCAGGAGAATAATACTCTTTACGGTCTTTAGGTTTGTGATGAACTTGCACTAAGCGCCAGGATTGTAATTCTTTGATACCCATACTGACATTACCACGAGAAATATTCAGTGCTTCTGAAATTTGCACCGCGCTAAGTGCATCTTGATGAATAATTAATAAGCCATACATCTGACCTACCGTACGATTAAAGCCCCATTTACTGCCCATTTCACCGCAGTGCATAACAAATGATTCAATTTTTGTTGTCAGCAACATAATTTACTTTCTGAACTTTCAGTATTTTCTGAAAGTTTAAACTTATATTGATTTAGATCAAGTTCTTTTTGCAATTAATGCAAATATTTTAACCGCCATTTGAAAAGGAGTGTTGCCACTGGTTTATTTGCAATGTTATATTATAACAATTATGGTTTATCTTAGGATCGAGGTATGTGTGATTAAATTACAGCAACTGGGAGACAATACTGCAATCGGATTATCAATATTGTGTATAGTTCATTGTTTATTCTTGCCGGTATTTTTCTTTGTTTTTCCGTCAATCTCTATTTTTTTTAGTTCTGGCGATGAAACTTTTCATCAGTGGTTACTTTACAGCATTGTTTCTATTAGCTTATTCGCGTTAATCATGGGGTACATACATCATCATAGTTATAAGCTTATGATTTTTGCTTCATTTGGCTTATCACTGTTGATTTTTGCGGTTATAGCGGGACATGAGATTAAGTATGGGGAAGCTATTTTGATTGTTACAGGTTCATTAATCATTGCTTATGTGCATTTTAAAAACTATCAGCTGCGTCTGCAAAAGCAGTGTAATTGTTGTAATGAAAAGCGACTAAACAATTTTAACCGTGATATAGAAATAAACTAAATCACGTTATTAAACAACAGCATTTTAATTTTTTGGATAGCAAGTATGCGTAGTAGCAGAGATTTACCTGATATAACTTCGGGACAGTCGGTATCAACAGAGTTACCGTTAAAATGGGTTGGTATGGAGGCGATTGCGATACCTTTATACATGGCAATTTCAGATCACCAAATAACTAAGGTGAATGCAAAAGCGGATATTTTTGTTAGTTTGGATAAGCCTGAAGCAAAAGGCATTCATATGTCTAGATTGTATATAAAACTGAATGATATCCTGACAGGCTCACCTTTAACGGGTTCTTTATTAACTCAGTTACAGAATGAATTAATATTATCGCAACAGGGGCTAAGTGAATCGGCAAAAATTAAACTGCAATTTGAACTGACATGTAAGAAAAACGCTTTATTAAGTGATGAATATGGTTATCAAAGTTATCCTATTGTTATTTCCAGAGAGTATATATACGGCAAAACAGTGACAGAGCTGATGCTAACTATACCCTATTCAAGCACTTGCCCTTGTTCATCATCTTTATCACAACAAGCGTTAAGTAATGCAATGGAACAGCACTTTGAAAATAGTATGATTGTTAAAAGTGAACTATTACAATGGATCATGTCAATGGAAGGCACAGTTGCAACGCCTCATAGTCAGCGTTCATATGCGTATATTAAACTTAAAATCACAGGAGAAGAATTACCTGATATTGAAAAGTTAATCATAGAGTTTGAACAAGTAATAGGTACTCCGGTGCAAACAGCGGTTAAACGACAAGACGAACAAGCTTTTGCACAGCTAAATGCGAATAATTTAATGTTTTGTGAAGATGCAGCCAGACGCATAAAACAGGCTATTGAACAATACAAAGATGTTGGTGGATATTGGTTCAAAGTAGAACATCAAGAAAGTTTACATGCACATAATGCGGTTGTTATTGACCATAATGATAGACCTTACAGTAGCTAAAATCATTGCTTATTACTGATGGATATCTTGGTACTTAAGCAAGGCTGAAATTTGTAATTTGAGGTGGTTTAGCTTATATAGCTAAATAATGTTATACAGTTCAATAAATTATTAATTTTAACAGAGGAGTTATAATTGGTACATATCCTTAATTTTACCTCTATACTAAGGTAAAAAACATGTGCTAAGGAAACATTTAAAGGATGAGTACTTTTAGATCAAGGCCGATTTTTTTATTGCTTACTTGCGGGGCTGTGCATTATGGCGTTATTGGCGAAGAAACGACCGCGTTGGAAGTGATAGAAGTAACGGCTCAAAAACGTGTACAACCTATCCAAACTGTTCCACTGTCTATCACATCTCTTAATGGTGATACATTAGCCAAAATGCAGGTGACACAGGCGAGTTCTATAGCAGATCAAGTACCTAATCTTAATGTGTCACGTTCTATAGGAGGTGCTTATAATTACTTTATCAGAGGTATTGGCATGGATGATTTTAATATGTCATCTATTCCTGCTGTTGGGATCTATGTGGATGATATAGCAATTCATAACCCTATGCTTGCTAACTTTAGTTTATTAGATATTGCCAGAATTGAAGTCTTAAGGGGACCTCAAAATACGCTTTATGGCAAGAATACAACGGGTGGCGCCATCAATTTTATTTCGAATATTCCGCAATTAGGCCAGGAAATCGATAGTAATTTTGCCTTATATACAGGCAGTGATAATCTAATGCGATTATTGGCAAACAGCCATTTTTCTATAGCAGACTCTTCTGCAATGAGTATTTCTTTACTTAAAGAGCGCCAAAGTGGTCGTGTGAGTGCATCACATATTAATAATAATTCACAGTTTAAAAATAAAGATAAAGTGGGGTTTAAGCTTAAACTTAAAACAGACGTGACAGATAATATTAATTTAATGGCGTCTTTTTATGGAGGAAAACAGCGCGAAATCAGCGAAGTAAAAACTTTGATCTATCCCATATCAGATCCTGAGCATATTAATATAGATGATTTTGATTTACAAATAATAGAAAGCTCATTGCTGAACCCACGCAATGATGCAGATACTTTAGGCGGTTATTTTAAACTCAAATGGGAAAATGCAGGTTATGTTATTTCCTCTATTAGTGCATTTGAAGATGTTGAAACATACAGAATGGATGACTGGGGAAGCCAGAGCTTTGCATCGAGTGTATCTCACATTATTACTTATAACAGCACTAAAACGAATGCCTATTCACAAGAATTTCAGCTCCTTTCTCCGGTTGATGATGATTTTAACTGGCTGGCTGGTTTACTGATCAATAAAGAGTCGGGAGATATTTTACAAACAGCTTATATCGACCCGGCAGGCCCGGGACGCCCTGATGATGCTGTTGACGATGCCGGTGTGGGACCACTATTTGATAGAGGTGCCTGGACAGAGCTTGATACATTAACTTATTCATTATACGGACAAATAAATACGGCTTTGCAGGCACAAACACACTTTAGCGCAGGATTGAGATGGTCAGTTCAAAATCTTTCTCCCACAGTTAATTCAGCTGGTATGTTAATGGACTCAGAGCAAGCACCATTTCCATTAGGTACATTTGGTTGGTTTAGCCTGGGGAATCAGGGTTTTGATATTACACGAGATTATGCCGGGTTTTCAGTGATAGAAAACTTTATTTCGGCTAATAATGGATTTCCCGCATCTGCAAAAATAGATACTAAATATCATGAATGGGGTGGTAAAATTGCTTTATCACATCACTTTGACAATAAAGCAATCTGGTATGCTTCAATCGCCAGAGGGTTTAAAATGGGGGCGGTAAATTCAAATCCAACAACGGCATCTTATCAGTTATTACTGGATAATACGGTTTTACCCGAAACGCTTATTACGTATGAAACGGGATTTAAATCAGAATGGTTTTCGCGGCGAATTCGTATAAACGGCGCAGTATTTTTGAATAACTGGAAAGACTATCAATATTATCTTGTCTATAATCCAGGTAACCCGGTAGATCTTTTTGCTTCTTTGGTTAATATCCCTGAAGCAAAAACACAAGGCTTTGAAATAGAAATAACAGGCGCATTGACAAATAATACAGCTTTAGATCTCGGGATCGGTTACCTAGACGCGAAGATCACAGATGGCAACCTTGATGTTTCTCAAATACAGCAGGATTTTCGTAATGAATTTCAAGATTCTGTTTTGACAGGAAATAAATTACCAAATACACCCAAATGGACTTTGAACGCGACACTAAAAAATGTATTTTCTGTGTTTAATGCAGAGTTGGAAACGCAGTTACATTTTCAGTTTATTGATGCGCATATTCATGCGTTGGCTGGAAATAACTCTTCGGTGTGGCAGCATAATTTTTCTGAACAAAATGTGGGGTTATTCAATTTTTCTGCCCAATATACTCCCGGCTCTTATGATAATTTATCACTACAATTATGGGTTAAGAATATAGCAGATGAACAATATTGTAGTGAACGGGCAACAATTCCGGGTACGTCATCTGAAACAGTAAGGTTATGCGTACAAGGTGAATTCAGAGAGCTTGGCGTTGGTTTTCGGATGAGGTTTTAAAGGTGTTAATTGCGTGGCATTGACTATTAAAAAACCATTTTGGGTATCATTTCTTATAATTGTGACAGGCTTTGCAATTACCTTTATTTATACCTATAGAGAAATATCTAAAGCGCATGAAATAACCGTTGCTGAATTTGCACAGCGTGCGGGGCTTAGGGCAAATGATATTGAAGCCGCATTAAATCGCTACTTTTTTCAAGTTGAATCTGTTGCCAATCTTTTTAGCTCCTCCGACTGGGTTAGCAGTCAGGAATTTAATGAGTTTATTCGTCAGGTATTTCCTGATTTTCCAGAGGGCCGACGTCTGTCTTTTATTAATCAGGTAAAGCAGGAGAATTTAGACGAAATTATTAAAAAGATCCAATCCAGTACAGATCCTGAATACGCAAATTTTAGCTTGTTTAGCCAACAAAATGGCAAGCTCGTACCGCCAAAACTACAACCAGATGGTACCTATACCTTTATTCAATATACTTATCCAAAACCGCAAGCTAATGACTTTATTGGTAGAAGTTTTACGCTTGCATCTCCGCTTGGACCAAGTTTTTTAACAGCTATAGCATCTGAGAAAGATACAATAATTGGTTTTTTTGACTCGATTAAAAATATTACCACACGTCCTTTCTTTGTTTATCTCTCACCTAGTGTGATTGACAATAATCTACAAAGCTCGGTTGGTTTAATTACTTCAAGTCAGTATCTTTACGATATTTTTAAAGGAACCTCAATTGAACAATATCCTGGTTTGTTTGCCTATGAACTGATGGATGCCAAAGGTCAAAGGTATTTATATCCAGAAGATAAATTATTAGCTGCTAATATTGCACATAATACGAAAAACGTATATCAAAGTGCGAAATTTGATATTACCGTGTTTAATAAAACCTGGGTACTTCACGTAAAATCAACACAAGATTTAAATCAAAATAGAGATGCGTTGATAATTAAATTTGGTAGTGCCGGCTTTATCATTACATTGCTGATCAGTTATTTAGCTTATAGTAATTTAATGATGCAGGTTAAATTGTCGAAGCAGGTAATTGAAAAGACTAAAAAATTGAATGATGCTTTTAATAACCTGAATGAAAAAACGGAAGAAATACAACAAAAAAATAGTCAACTAGAAGAAGCGATTGAAAAAGTGGAGTTTGCATCTCAAGCCAAAACAGAGTTTTTGGCAAATATGAGCCATGAAATTCGTACACCATTAAACGGTATTATAGGATTAACCCAATTATTACAGCATACTAAATTGAATGGGAAACAACTTGAATACTTGTCAAATATGGAGATTTCTTCTAAGCACCTTTTAACCGTTATAAATGATATACTCGATTTTTCTAAGATCACCTCAGATAATTTAGAACTCGAACAGATACCTTTTTCTATTTATACAGTGACCGATTTTATGATGTCTAATTTTAGTGAAGTCGCTAAACATAAAGGTATCGATTTTGAAGTCAACATAGCTTCAAATGTACACGCAGATCTCGTTGGCGATATTGTTCGTATTAATCAAATAATCTTAAATTTATGCTCTAATGCCATAAAATTTACAGAGCAAGGTACAGTGACTGTAGATGTCGGTATGTCGCCCTGTGACGAAAATGAAGGTAATGACATATATCAAATACAATTTAAGGTATCAGATACAGGTATTGGCATGGATCAGGATGCGATAGCCAATTTATTTCAGGAATTTATGCAGGCTGACAGTTCGACTACCCGTAAATTTGGTGGTACAGGTTTGGGCCTGGCAATCAGTAAGAAGTTATGTGGTTTAATGAATGGCGATATTACAGTACAAAGCAAGCCCGAACGTGGCAGTATATTTACAGCTACGTTAGCATTAAAGAAGAATAGCGATATGGTTGTTTTAGATGCTAAAAATATGATATTAACCTCAGCTAAAACGTTGTTGATAGTAGATGATAATGTTTTGGCATTAGAAGCAATGGCTCAGGCCACAACAGAATTGGGAGCGAAAGTCATTACAGCGAACTCAGCTGAGCAAGGTTTGGCTATTTTAAATGATGCAAAATATAATATTGACGCTGTACTAGCCGACTGGTGCATGCCTGAAATGAACGGTGAAACTTTTATTACGTATATTAATGAACTGATAGACCCACCTGAGATCATAGTTGTAACAGCATATGACCCGCTATGTATTAAACAAAGACAAAAATCGCTTAATATTAAAGCTATTTTTCAAAAGCCCTGTTCTATTTCGGCACTTTATTCATTATTACAAAATGATACTGCTGTGGATTCGTCATCCCATCAAGATGTTGAATTACCGCTATCTGATATAAACATCTTGATTGCTGAAGATAACAAAATAAACCAGATTGTAATAGAGAATATATTAGAGCATGAAGGGGCCTGTATTTCACTTGTGGCTGATGGCGCTGAATGTTTGAGTGTATTGCAAAAACAACAAAATTTTGATTTGATTTTGATGGATATTCAAATGCCAATATTAGATGGCGTTGCCACTACGTTAAAGATCCGTGCTTTACCAGATCCTGAGATGGCAAATATACCGATTATTGCGTTAACTGCGAATGTGATGCAACAAGATATTGAAAAGTACTTAGCTGCGGGCATGGATCATCATGTTGCTAAACCGATTGATAAAAATGATCTTACTAATGGCATTCTTGAAGTGCTTAATAAGTCCAGAGAAGTCGCCGAGCATTAAACTTTGTAAATAAAGCTGTAATTTAAAAATGATATTTAACAGACCATCTGATGTTTCTTGGGGGCTGAATGTATTTAACGGGTGATGTGCCACGTGCATTACTGTGAAAATACTGTTTATCGAACAAATTTTCTATATAAAGTCCTATTAACCAATCCTTATTATGAAAACTGATATTCACATTTGCGGTTGTCCAGGAAGGTATTTTAATTATCTCTGTACCTGAGGACTGATATTGATTTGCCTCTGTATAAGTATGATCCCAATGATCAGTAAATACAGCAACTTTCCATTGTTCCGTGAGATGGTAAGCTAATCCAGCCTTTATTTTATATTTTGGTACATCAAGTATTTCACTTTGTGTATTTACCATCATCTGATCAGGATTTACCCGTCGAAATGAAAACTGCCCTTGCCATTGTTTTGCTTTCCAATTCAACAGGTTTTCCATTCCATTAACTGTGTGCTCTCCGGTGACTTCAGTAAACCAGCTGCCTGAAACGGGATCTAATTTCTTCTGATAAAAGTTTTTAGCCTGCATCTGGTATAGGGCTAAAATATTGGTAAATTGGATTTGCTGCCAGGTAAAAGCTTTACTCCAATTCAATTCGAACATATTCATCGTTTGCGATTCAAGCGCATCATCTTCAACTAAATCAAATTCAAAAATCGTCGGAGGACGAAATGCTTTACCATAAGTAAGTTTCAGGGCTTGTGTCCTGTCAGGTTGAAATACTAAGTTGATCCTGGGTAACCAGCTTGAATTAGTAAAATCTTGTTTGTGATACCGTAAACCCGCGTTGATTTTTAAGCTTTTATCATCAAATTTCCAAAGTTTGGAATATTGACCATATAGAGCATGTTTATCTGACTGTTCTTTATCTATCGGCCATGAACCTGGTGTAATTAATACTATGCCATGGTCGGTTTGACGGTATTTTATTTTTCGGCCAATTTTTGTGCGCCAGCCATCATAACCAAATATCCAGTCTTGTTCGTTTTTTTGTATATAATGCCATTGTGTCTTAAATCTTATACGTTCAGAAGGACCGATATCTTCTCGTTCAGTGAATAATGTTAAATCATTGTAATTAACCGCATCTTGTGGAATTATTGCATTTAGTCTTTCTTTCTCTTTGTATTCATTAAAATAATTCACTTCAATATTACCGGTAAAACTTTCATTTAGTTCAATATTTTTTCCTGCATAATAATTGGAGTAACCTCTTCGAGAGTCATCGCCGGTTATGTAATCATATGCGACAGCTTCAATGCCACTGACATTTTTTGTTCGCGTGAGATTAGTACCTAAATAAAAGTGTTTATGTTTAAATATGGCATCAAACGTTATGTTTTCTTCTTTATTGCGAAAATGTGCGGGGTTATGATCTCTAAGCGGGTCTTTTGCATTATTACGGCTAAATTCTTTATCATCAACAATGAAGTTTCGTAATTCTTTATAATCAAGATCACTGCTAAAATAACTTGCAGAAAGCGATAATTCGCCATAGCTAAAGTTATGATTTGTTAATAGATGTCCTTGTTTAGTGCCAACTTCTCCGATTAAAAAACTGGCTGCATTATGCGCCTGACCTAATCCAGTGATCACATTTATAACACCCTGAGTTGCATTTCCGCCATAAAGTGTTGAATTTGGTCCCTGCAGTATTTCAACTCGCTCGATCCGGGCTGCAGGGAAGTTATTCATGATAAAAGCTTCATTAGCTAATAGATTTTGAACTTCTCTGCCATCAATTAACATCAAAGTACCAGACATATTGCCAGTAAATCCACGCTGTCCGCCTGGCAACCAACTCCACTGTGAAAAATAATCCATATTAGGCACTGACGCTAAAATCTCTTTCAGATCTCGCCAACCATAAGTGTCAATATCAGCGCGATTGATAACATAAACAGTACCAGAAGATGATAGCCAGGATTCAGCTTTGCGCGCAGCGACGGTCACTTCTACATTTACCAGCTCTTCTAATGACATAGACAATAATTCATCGAGTTCACTGCCATAAACAAACTGAGTTTGCAGCAAAACAGCATAAAATAAATGGCGTTGAATTTTAATGACCATCAGGTTAAAACCACATCATATTTTTTAAAGAGTATAGTTGAAAGTGGCAAAATATCTGTTATTTGCATCGTATTATGATGTTACTTAGGAAGTGTGTTAGGCTATAAATTATATTTTATCGTTCAGCAATAAAATTAGCGCTATTTAATTGAATAAATTTATGTTGTTTTATCGTTGCTACTATTACTTGATTTAAATGAAATGGAACATTAATGAGAATATTACTAGTTTGTGCGTTAGCTGTTTTTTCAATGTTAACAAAGGCATATGTAATACCGGATGAGTGTATTTTAAAAGATCAAGACACAGTCAATGAATTGCAAGCAATGCTCAAATCTGATAAATGTTCTGGTATCGATACTAAGAATACTATCGCTACCGAAACAAACGCGAAAGTATATCTCACATCTTCTTCATTGCTCGAGCTTCCATATGCATTCACTTTTGTATTTGAACAAGGGGCGCAGTGGCACATTGGCGAAAGTACACAGATTGAGCTTTTGGGAAAGATTGAAACTCCAAACAATATTAGAAACCGTCTATTTTTTGGCGATGGTAATGTGATCAGACCCAGAGCACCTTTATTGGAAATGAATGCGTGTCCGATATCAAGTTTAGTCGCTTATCCAGAGTGGTTTGGTGCAGTGGTTGATGATGGTATTGATGATTCTGATGCAATTTCAAAAGCACTACTTTTAGGTGAAAGAGTTGAGTTAGCCGAGGGGAACTACCATCTTAAAAGTCGCCTGGTTTTAGATCGAAATCAATCTTTAATTGGTATGGGCATGAGCTTAAGCAGGCTTACCCAAATGGCGAATGCCAATATTTTGCAGTTCGACGATAAAGAGATGTTTCAAATCCAGGATTTTATTGTTGGTTTAGCGAGTGATTGTGCAACTGTAAAAGATTTAAGTATTCTAGGTAATCTACTGCCTGATGATTTAGATCCTTTAAGTGATTTGCGTGAAAATATAGGGATTGACCCACTCGTTAGTGGTATTCAAATTTCCAGCCATATGAACTGGAAACCTCGTACCCCTCCAATTAAAGCTATCGTAGTAAAAAACGTTGAGATATATTATCCAGCTTCATCATGCATTAACATGCAATCTGATCGTGCTGCTCACGACGTATTAATTGAAGGAGTGATATGTAATGCACGCAATTCACGTATTAATACCTCAGGCTTAACGATAGAAGGTTTTCATTATGATGATGAGCACGCTAACAAATTTTATGATATTAGAGTTAAAAATTCAACGTTTAATGGCGGTACTTGGGGACTGTATATTGCTGGAGCAAGTAAATTCCTTTTTGAAAACTCGACAGTAAATACAGATGCGATTCTTGAATCACAGCAGGTCCATGGTTCAATCAATGCTGCTTTATTTTATACAGGTGATGTTGGTCATTCCATCACTGCGACTATTAAAAACTCATCATTCAATTTGATGAAACCATCGATAAATACACGTGCAGTGATCGAATTGGCGGGCAGAGGTTATGCGAAAGATTTAGAGCAGGCGCTTCCATATTTAATAGAAAAAGAGTCATCTATTCAGTTTGAAAATACGTCGTTGACATCGGCAGAATATCCGTACACTAAGCTTATACCTTTGGTATTGGATAATACAGGCTTTAAAAAACAAGTTGAGTTTCTATTTACCTCCTTTATTGGCGGCAGCAATGCTATATTCGCTGGTGATCCAGAACCAACCGAACCTGTAAAGAATTTCGGAGCAACTGTTTATATTGCAAGCTCTGGTGCTACTGAAATAAGAGATTTAAATGCGCAAGAAATAGAGTCTCATCGCATGCATCATTCTAAATTTTTTATCTCCCAGTCTCAATTCTATCGACAAGCCGGTTCGTCAATTAAACAAAACTATGGTGCTTTGAGCGTATTTGATACTACATTTTATGATATAGGTCTTTCTCCTGAGTTAATAGATGAGCCAATTATTGATCTAGGAATACCGACGGAATTTGGCCAATGGGTTTCGGGTTATAATATTCAAAATAATGGGTATTCAGGTGTTTATGCTACAGCTTTTCTTCGTTTGCCAGGAGTCGCTTTAACTCAGAATACTTTGTGGAACGCTAATTCATCTTTTGCTACTTCACAAAGCAGACCAGCTGATAAAATGGAGAGTATTCGGTGCTATCCTAAAATAGGTATGTGTCGCCAAGATGGATATTATTAATACTGACGAATCCCCACGAAATTGAGATGAAATCAAAGGATATTTAAAGTGAAGGGATCGACTTTCACGGGTAACTGTGATCAAATTATTTCGCCAAAAACAAACAGATTACAGCTGCCATGAAAGTCACAGAAATATTACACAAAGATATCGCATTTTCCTACCCTGAAATTCATTCCTCTCGACTCAATGCCTTTTTTACTTTTGTCAAATCGGGATTACGTGATCAACGTGTTTCTGTCACTTATTTAGGCCGAGGCCTTAAGAGTGATTCTTAAACGGACAAAAAGCACGATATCAAACGTGCCGACAGGCTGTTCGGGAACAAACATTTACATGGAGAGCGCTTTGTTTTTTATGAGTTTATGACGGATACATTAGTTGGACATAGTCGATATCCATTTATTATTGTTGATTGGTCGCCGATAAATGGCAATGAGATATTTTAAGTGATCAGGGCGAGCATACCTATGGGCGGCAGGGCCTTAACACTATATGAAAAGGTTTACCCTGAATCTGAGCTAAATGCCGAGTATGATCATCAGGACTTACTGAATAATTTGGCGTAATGTCTTCCTGCAGATTGCCAGCCGATTATTTTATCCGATGCTATTTTTAAAACCCCATGGTTCAAAGCCATAGAACAAAAGGGTTGGTATTGGGTTGGGTGTGTCAGAGAAAATGTTTATTTATCTACCGACAAAGAAACATGGCAAAGGATTTTACCGGACAACCAGTAACATTTTATTATAAAACCAGAACTGAATCTTGCTGCGATCACTTGATTATTTATTTGGATGACGTTGAAGTTACTCGCTATTCCGGAAGCAATGACTGGACATTATCAACTATCAATATATCTCCTGGGGAGCATGTTCTGCGTTGGACTTATAAAAAAAATCAATCTACGTCAGACTCAATAGATAAGGTCTGGGTTGATACTATATCTCTGCCTGTTGTAGCGAGTAACTTAGCTAAGAAAGTGATTGGCGACCTCGATGGAAATGGCGCTGCGGATATGATAATAAAACGTGATAGCACTTGGTATTATCGAGACATTTTGGACAATAGTCATCAGTCAAACGTTTTTGGTATGCAAGCGCAAGATCATCCTTTAGTTGGCCATTTTGATAGCGATAATATTGCAGACAGGGCGATATGGCGGGAAACAACAGGCGAGTGGTTTATAAAATTAAGTAGTACAAATGCCACCAAAATCGTCTCTTTTGGAACACAAAGTACAGATATTCCTATGGCAGGGGATGTAGACGGTGATGGCATTGATGAATTGATAATCAGACGACCCACATCAGGTCGTTGGTACGCTAAGGATATTGAAACTGGAGAATTAAAGATTAATATTTTATTCGGTGTAGAAGAATCTGATATTCCTGTTATTGGTGATTTTACTGGTGATGGTAAAGCAGATTTTGGCATCAAACGAATTACCACTGGTACCTGGTATATTAGAGACTTAGTGACCCTTAAAGATCAAACTTTTGAATTTGGTCAACAAGAGTCGGATATTCCTGTTCCGGCAGATTATGATGGCGATGGTATAATTGACTTGGCTATACGTCGGGTAACGTCTTCAGATTTTGGTGCCTGGTATGTTAAGCAGTCTTCGGATAATGAGCTCATTCGTACTACCATGGGGGTTCGTGAAGAAGATATCGCGATCCCTGCCGATTATGATGGTGATGGTAAAGCAGATATTGCAATCAGGCGACCAAGTACTGGTGAATTTATTGTTAAATACTCTTCTACTAATGAAATTATCAGAGTTAATTTCGGTACGATGGAAACAGATAAACCCGTATTACTACCACCAAATGAACTTAAAAATTTATTCAACTAAACACTTTAAATTATTTATTTTTTGCATTTAAAAATTAATGCATTACGCTTAAAAATAAATCTTACTTGGGTGGTTTATGCGGAGCATAGCCGAGATTAAAATGTGAAGGAGTAACCTATAGAAAATAATAATCGTAATGGCAAAATATCAGTTTATTTATTTATCGTATTTTGTATAGTGTTGTTATCAGTTCAAGGCGATGCTCATAGTGCTAAAATGCAGTTTGTGGATCAATTAGGGCAACCTGTTAATAACGTTGTTGTAAGTTTCCCTGGTAGTTTAAATAATGGTCCTAAAAATACTATTGCAACGGTAGATCAAATTAACAAGCAGTTTTCTCCACATGTGTTAATTATTGAAAAAGGGCAAAGTGTCAATTTTCCAAATAGCGATGATATACGTCATCATATATATAGTTTTTCAAAAGCGAAACCTTTTGAAATAAGATTATACAAAGCAAGCATCGTTCAACCAATTCAATTTAACAAAGGAGGTATTGTTGTACTTGGATGTAATATTCATGATCAAATGGTTGGCTATATCTATATTGCAGATAATGAAGTAACAGCATTATCTGATATAAATGGTATGGTTAATATTCAAGGCGTCAGTGGCCAGTATTTTATTTGGCACCCGAGGCTTTCAGCCAGTGGTTCAAAAAGAGAGTCTGATGAGTTAAGTTTAAATAAAGCAGACGTGCACCTTGTAAAACTCAAGCTACTTCCCGTGAAAACACACAGTAAAAAAAACAAATTCAAGAGCAATAAATTTAGTAAACGGGAAAAATAATTGAAACAAAAATCCCTTAATCAAAGTATTTTAGTTTTAGTTGTTAGCTTAGTTTTATTAACTGCTATCTCATATATTGTAAGTACGTGGCATGCGACAAGTAAGCATGCGAAGCAACGACTAGAGCGGGATTTGGAAATCGCACAAAATGTATTAGAACAAGTTTTAAAGAATCGAGAACAAATTCTTTATAATGCAGCGAGTGTTTTAACGGCAGATTTTGGTTTTAAACAAGCTGTTGCTTCTACGGATAAACCTACTATAGATAGTGTATTGTTAAATCATGGTGAAAGAATAGAGGCTGATTTAATGATTTTACTCGGGCTAAACGCCGAAACCTTCACCAGTGTGCCACAGATGAGCTCACAAGAAAAAAAATTTCCTTATCCCGATTTATTTAATGAAGTGCTAAATAATAATGGTGTAACTACGTTGATGATTTTTGATGAACGTTTGTATCAAATTGTTATGTTAACTGTAGATGCACCATTACCCATAGCCGTTGCTGTTGTTGGCTTTGAAATAGATATTGAGTTTATTGAAGGGCTAAAAGCTATTACGCAATTAGAAACCAGTATTCAAGTTAAAGAAGGGGCGACAGAGTTCTTTAGACTAACGTCACTGCCTGAGGAACAAAATCTTGGTTATATATTTGATCATACAGTTAATTTGTCATGGTTTAGTTTGTTAATATTGGAAGATACGCAATTTATTTCCCGGCAATTTATTTTACCTACTCCATATGGCAAAAATATCACTATAACGTTATCAGAAAAACTTGAGATATTACTTGCTGAATTCAATCAATTACAAATCAGTATATTTACTATAACGGTTGCTACTTTATTGTTCGCTTTATCCTTTGCGGTGTTATTGTCAAAAAAAATAGCTAAACCTATGATGTACCTTGCTGATACGGCTAAGAATATTGCAGATGGTGATTACTCTCAAACGATTATTGCAGACTCAACATCCACAGAATTTATTCACCTTGTAAACGCGTTTAAATCGATGCAATTAAACATTAGAAATCGAGAAAGTGAAATAAAATACCAGGCACAGCACGATTTACTGACCGCACTGTATAACAGACATCATATTAGTAATCTAATCGGAAAAATATTCAGTTCAGGAAAACAATTTCAAGCGATAGGCATTAACATAATAGACTTTCGTAATATCAATGATGTTTTGGGTTACCATAATGGTGATTATTGTTTAAAAGTATTGGCAAGTCGTATTTCTACTCTTGGCGGATTGGCTGCGCGATTAAATGGAGGTGAATTTCTTTGGATCCCAGATAAACCACTTGACTCAGTGAGAGTAATTAAAATTAAAGAGATGATGGAGCAAGTGATTGGTTCTGAAAATGTTACAATAAAACCAAAATTAACCTTAGGCATTCTAGCGTGTCCATTAGATGCAACATCAGCGGAGGAACTATTTCGCAGCATCAATATTGTACTTGATGAAGCACAAGTTAATCATCAAACCATACTTAATTTTCAACCTGAATTTGAGCAAAAATACCTGAGACGCTTATCTATTCTTTCTGAGCTTATTAAAGCATTGGATCATGATCTTGGTCAATTTACTTTGTTTTATCAACCAAAATTAAATCTAAGATCTCAAAAAGTAAATAATGCTGAGGCTTTGATCCGATGGAATAATCAAAAGTTAGGTTTTGTTTCGCCAGAAGAGTTCATTATTATCGCTGAACATGCCGGGATCATTGAAAAATTAACTAGTTGGGTTATTAATCAAGCAATAACTGACAGTGTTAAGTTTAAAAAAATGGGGTTCGAATTAAAAATCGCAGTGAATTTATCCGTACATGATATTTTAGATAAAGACTTACTAAACCGAATTGAAACAAAGTTATCAGAGTGTCAATTGACCCACGAAGTTATTTCATTTGAAATAACGGAAAGTGATTTATTGCGGGATTTAGAAAATGCAATTATAAATATTAAAGCGTTTAAACAAAAGGGATTCGAATTTGCGATTGATGATTTTGGTACAGGTTATTCATCTATGGCTTATTTAAAAAAACTTCCCATTGATTGTTTAAAAGTTGATAAGTGTTTTGTTTTAAAAATCGACAAAGAAAAGGGCGATCAATATATTGTTAAAACAATTATTCAACTTGCGCATAGCTTTAATTTAACTGTTGTAGCTGAAGGGATTGAAAATAAAACGACACTTAAATTATTACAACAATACCATTGCAGTTATGCGCAAGGTTACTTTATAAGTAAACCTGTTCCGTTTGAGTCGTTTGTAATTTGGCTTAAGGATAATAAAAAAACTAAATGGCTGGAAAAAAATGAAGCATAATAATAGGTATAATGTGTTCTTGTATTTTTTTGTCTTTTTTATTTCGTTCACTAATGTTGCTGCTGATGGCAAGTTAATTGGTACGGCTGGATTAAGTCAGGTGGAAGGCAGTGGTGGAGGCGGAATTGTACCATGGGCTACACTGGCAGGCTATGATAGTCGAGATCAGATTTCTATTTCAGCATATTCTAGTGTGGTTAGCCTGCAGGATTACCGTTTAAATTTGATTGGTGCAAGTGCGTCATTTTACGATAAAGTAGAAGTCAGTATAGCCAAACAAAATTTCAAGTTAAAAAGTTTAGGAGGAGAGATAAGACAACAAGTTTATGGTTTAAAGTATCGTGTTTATGGAGATATTATTTACTCTCAATTCCCTCAATTAAGCATTGGCATGCAGCATAAGGCATTACAAGATAAAGCGATTGCAAAGACCTTAGGGGCAGAAAGCACCACTGGAACAGACTTTTACATGGCGGCAACTAAAGTTCATTTAGGTGCTGTAAGAGGTTATAACTTGGTATGGAACTTAACTGCCAGAGCATCAAAAGCAAATGAACTTGGATTGTTAGGGTTTGGTGGCCCTGCGAATAATGATTACGACTTGATGCTAGAAGGCTCTTTAGGGCTTTTTTTATCGAGAAATTTAGCAATAGGGATCGAGTACCGACAAAAACCCGATAACCTAAACTTAAAAGAAGATGACTGGCAGGATTTATTTATAAGTTATATCCCAAATAAAAACTTTAACGTGACATTAGCGTGGACGAAACTGGGAAGTATTGCCGGCTCTGACGCGCAAAGTGGAGTGTATTTTTCGATTCAAGGTCAACTATGGTAAATATTATGAAATACATATGTGTAGTATTAATTCTATGGTTATCAGCTTGTGCAACACAATATAAAAGTGTTTACCAGCAAATGGGAGGTCATACTAAAATTGAATTGATAGTCGAATATTTTATCACTGAGATAGAATATGATGAGACTATGTTTAACTTTTTTCAAGATTCTAATATTGATAGGTTTCGCGAAAAACTGACAGAACATCTATGCATATTAACAGGTGGGCCTTGTGAATATACAGGTGATACTATGGAGCAAGTACACGCCGGCATGAATATCACAGAAAGTGATTTTAACCATAGTGTAGATTTGTTTATTCAAGCAATGAATAAAGCAAAAATCCCACATACAATACAAAATAAAATCCTAGGGAAAATAGCGCCAATAAGAAAAAGTATGATTTATCTTTAGCTGAAATTGTTGCTTCTTAGGCTTGCTCCAGGCAGGTTAAAATTAGAAATAAAGTATAAATTAAAACAATATACACTAATTATTACCAGCTTCACCTATTTAAATTGATAATATTACCTATACTTAGTTTTGTGTGTTTTTTCCTTAAATAGGTACCGTGTTGGAGCAGATGAAAATATTAATTGTTGATGATGATCTCGTAGATAGGGAGCATATCACCAGGGTACTAAATCGTAGCGATATTGAATGTCATATAACGGATGTTGGCAGATTTGATGACGCACTTGTCAAATTGAAAAATCTTACCTTCGATGTTGTGCTGCTCGATTATAACTTGCCCCTAAGAAATGGTATTGATTTACTCATTGAGTTAAAAGCAGATCCTACCAACAGTAATACCGCAGTTATTATGATAAGTACATCTAGTGAGGATGAACTGGCAATTCGATGTATCAATGCTGGCGCGCAAGATTTTTTAATTAAAACTGAAATTAATGTATTTCGATTACAAAGAGCGATAGCCAATGCGCAGGCACGTAATGAACTTGAAAAAAAATTGTTCCAAAGCTACAAACAGACTAAACAGCTTGCTGAAAAAGATAGCTTAACCGGGCTAGCAAACCGTTATTTTTTCGACGAATCATTAGTTAATAATATTAAACATAATTTGCGTAATACAACGACGCTTGCATTGCTGCTTATCGATTTAGATCATTTTAAATATGTAAATGATACCTATGGCCATGATATTGGTGATCAACTATTAGTTAAAGTTGTTGAGCGTATACAAACTACTTTACGTGGTAATGAATTATTTGCTCGTTTAGGGGGAGATGAATTTGCGATTATATTGAATGACTTAACTTCAATTAATAGCGCTATTTTGGTTGCCCAAAGGGTCAATAATTTACTCAGTGAATTATTTGAAATCGGTAGGCACTCAATTCAGTCTGGTGCCAGTATTGGCATATCGATTTGTCCCTGGGATAGTGGGGATGAAAAAGTCTTGTTTAAATATGCTGATATTGCTATGTATCGTGCAAAAAGCATGGGTCGTAATCAGTTTGCATTTTTTGAAGAAGAAATGCAGGTCAAATTTCTGGCAGACTTTAATATGGAGAATAAGCTAAGAAAGGCGGTGGCAAACAATGAATTTGTTATGAAATACCAACCTGTAATTGATGCATTAACAAAAAAATTAATGGGTGTAGAGGCATTAATTCGTTGGCAATGTGATGAGCAAGCAGTAGAGCCAGACCAATTTATTCCAATTGCAGAAAAGTCTAGACTGATTGTTGATATTGGTAAGTGGGTAATTCAGCATACTATTGAACAGCTGAGTATTTGGAACAATAGAACAAATTTATCATTAACAATGGCAATTAATTTATCAGCGATGCAATTAACCTATGATAATTTAATCATTGATATTACAAATAGTTTAGAACAACATAATGTAGCAGCTAATTTAATTGAATTTGAAATAACAGAAACTGCTTTGATTGTCGACCCGGAAAAAACAGCAAGCATGATACAAAAAATAAGTGATTTAGGGTGTAAAGTCTCACTTGATGACTTTGGTACCGGCTTTTCTTCTTTATCTCATTTACATAGTTTTCCAATTGATATTGTTAAAATTGATAAATCACTTATTCCTAATGCTGCGTCTATGGATAAAATTAAGAATATATTTCAAGGGGTAATTTTGATGGTTAAATCTTTAAAATTAGAAATCGTAGCTGAAGGAGTAGAAACACTGGATGAATTTAATTTATGTTTAGAACTTAAAATAGAAAAAGTACAGGGATATTTTTTTGATAAACCTTTATCACCGTTAGAATTTGAGAATAAGTATTTAAGGTAGGTAAATAATATAATAATTAAGATTATGATAACTATAGGGATATTATAAATGTCAGACAAACTTTTTAAATCAAGTCAGTATCTTTATTGGTATCACTGGGTGGTTATATCTACTTCTTTAATATTAACCGTTGTTGCCTGGCGATTTGCCGAAAATCAAATTCAAGAAAAAAGATCTGAGTTGTTTAAAATCCAAACAGAACAATTATTAGATCATATTGCTGAACGTATGACACATTACGAAGTGGCTTTAAAAGCAGGTGCCGCTGCTATTCAATCTCTTACGCAAAATGTAGAACCGGATAATTGGGCGGAATTTTCAAAAGCGTTAAATCTTATAGATATTTACCCTGGGATCAATGGTATTGGTGTTATTTATTATGTACCGCAGAATAAAATAGATCTATTTTTACAGCAGCAAAAAAAATTACGGCCTAATTTTAGAGTCCACCCCGCACACAATAAAAATGAATACTGGCCTATAACTTATATCGAACCATTAAAAAGTAATAATCAAGCTGTTGGTTTAGATATGGCATTTGAAAGTAATCGCTTAAGCGCAGCCAAATTAGCGAGAGATACAGCAACCACGCAGATAACTGCGCCAATTGTTTTGGTACAAGATACTAAAAAAACGCCTGGCTTTTTAAAGTATATTCCATTTTACAATAGTACAAATATAGACACGATTGAGCAGCGAAAAAAACATTTTGTAGGCCATGTATATGCTCCTTTTATTATGTCTAAATTAGTGGCTGGAACATTAAAACAAAATAATCGACAACTTGTATTTAGTATTTCAGACGGTACAACGAGTCTTTATGATGAATTAACATTTGGCAATAGTCATTATGATGCTACACCTTTGTTTAAAAAGGAAGTAACATTGGATATGTACGGTCGGCCATGGACTTTTAACATACAAACAGCCCACTCCTTTAGAATTGCAACCCAATCAAATCAACCGCTTATAATTTTAGGTAGTGCACTTGTAATAGATACCATGTTGTTATTTATTTTGATAACGTTAACGCGCTCTCAAAGAACAGCGGTCACGATTGCCAATAAAATAACGCAAGAGCTCTCAATTAAAGAAGAGTATTATAGGAATATTACCAATTCTGCACCTTGTGGTATTTTGATCACCAACGAACAAGGCGAAATAGAAAAAACCAATCCCCAAACAGAGTCGCTATTTAACTATAGTAATCAACAATTGTTAGGTAAAAAAATTGACTTGTTAATCCCGAAAAAATGTCAAAAACTGTATTCGGAGTCTGATGACAATTCAACTATAACACTATCAAAAAAGAGTATGGACTCAGGCAATGAGGTTTTTGGTATAACACAATCTGGTAAGGAGTTTCCAGCGGAAATTGGATTTGCGCAATTCTTAGTTGATGGCAAGGTTAAAATACTTGTTACAGTCGTTGATATGTCTGAATATGCGAAAATAACAGAGGATTTAACGCGAAGTAATAGAGAGTTGAGTGATTTTGCTTATGTGGCATCTCACGATCTAAAAGCACCTTTAAGGGGGATTATGCAACTTTCTTCATGGATTGAAGAAGATATTACAGATTATGCTAGTGTGGATACAAAAAAACATTTGTCTTTACTTATGAATAGAACCGCAAGGTTAGAGAAGCTATTAGAAGATTTATTGGATTATTCTCGTATAGGCCGTAACACAGGTGATGTTAAACGAATAAACATTAAAGAATTAGTTTTAAGTATTTTTGACTTACAATATCCTTCTTCCGATGTGAGGCTAATCTGTCAGGATGATTTACCTGAGTTTGAAACTAATGTAACGCCTTTGGAAGTTATTTTTCGTAATTTGATCAGTAATGCGATTAAACATAAAGGTGAAGGGAATTTAATCATTACAGTATCAGCAAAGGAATTCCCGACTTATTATCAATTTACAGTTCAGGATAATGGCCCCGGTATTCCAACTGAATATCATGAATTAATTTTTGATCTATTCAAAACATTATTGCCACGAGATGAGGTGGAAGGAAGTGGAATGGGGCTCGCTATTATAAAAAAACTGCTTGATTATCAAAAATGTGAGATTAACGTTACATCAGATGGAAAAAATGGTGCCTGTTTTATTTTTACCTGGCCCAAATAATCATTTAAACAGGGGGAATCTATGAATGAAATAAACTACAAACATGCAACTATTTTGTTAGTTGAAGATGATGATATAGATGCGATGGGTGTACAGCGCGCATTTAAAAAACTAAAAATAATTAACCCAGTTATTCGTGCTAAAGATGGAATCGATGCTTTAGAGTTATTAAAAAGTGGTGCAATTGGGCGTCCTTTTTTAATACTCTTAGACTTAAACTTACCTAGAATGGGTGGTTTGGAAATGTTAGAGATTTTACGAAATGATAAAGAATTAAAAAATAGTGTGGTATTTGTACTCACGACAAGCAAAGATGATAATGATAAATTCGCAGCATACGATCAAAATATCGCAGGATATATCATAAAAGAAAAATTACATCATGGCTTTGATGAGTTGGTTAAGTTATTAGACCATTATTGGAGGCTAGTTGAGCTCCCAGGTTAATAGGGAGCCGGATTATAGATTAATTAACCATTGCTTTTAATGCCGAAGCTTTTTGTGATGCTTCATTACTAACATGAGTAACTAGTTCTAAAACACTGTCTACATCTTTTCTTAATGAACCTGAGGCCTGTAAAATACTATCTGAATTTCTTGCAACCTCTTCAGTTACTGCGGACTGCTCTTCTGCGGTTGTTGCAATTGTTTGAATTTTAGATGCCACATCTTGAGCGCTGATAATAATGTTGTCTAATTGCTGTTGTGCTTTTGTGGTGACATTAAAACCGTCTTCGACTTTTTTAACTCCTTGTTCCATAATGTTTACAGCTGTCATAGTTTCAACCCTGATACTTTCAATTGATTGCTCAACTTCTGAAGTGGCGGCTGTTGTGCGTTGAGCTAATTGTCTAACCTCATCTGCGACTACCGCAAAACCTCGGCCCTGTTCACCAGCTCTTGCAGCTTCAATCGCAGCATTTAAAGCGAGTAAATTTGTTTGATCTGCAATCCCTTTAATAACATTCACAATATTTTCTATTTCTTTGCTTTTTTCATTTAGCATTTTTATGTTTTCAGAACTACTAGAAAATGTATTTTTAATTGTTTCCATATGTTTAACCGTGCTAGCTGTTAATTTACCGCCATTGACAGCCAATTGAGAAGCTTCTTGCGCGCTTTCTGCTGCATCGACACAATTTGTTGCTACATCTCTTGCCGAAGCTGTTAACTCCTCTATTGCCGTTGCAATTTGATTAACTTGCTCTCCAATATTAACAACTTCATCTGACATAGCTGTATTTGCCGATTTAATCTCGCTAGCCCCAGTAGCAACATCTTGCATTGAATCAGCTGTTTTTGATACTAAAGATTTTAGAACTGAGCTCATTTTGTTGATTGAATTAGTTAATTGACTAATTTCATCATCCCCTGTTATACCTAAGTCTGAGCCAGACATATTATTATTGGCAATACTTTGCGCTCGCGTTACAACAGGACTGAGTCGAGATAATATATTTCGGGTAATACTCAAGGCAAAAATGACACCTAAAATTATTGTGATGATTAAGGCTATTATTACAGTTGATTTTAATGCGATGTTTTTATTATTTAATTCTATTAAATCTTGAGATAATAATTTATCTTGAGAACTTCGCATTTTGTTTAATATCGCTAACGCTTTCTTTGCTTTAGGCGCTGCCTTTGTACTTAACCGGTAGTTTGCCTGATTCCACTCTTGTGCACTTCTCAAATTAAACATTTTATTTGGCAGTGGAGAGAATGTTTGACGGTACTTCTGATAAGTTTTCCAGTGAGTTAATTGTGTTTCAGTAAACAAACTAGATATATTATTGATACTCGCTAATCTTTGTTCGTTGATTTGCCACTTTTCTATAAATTGATCGCTAAACTGCTTGTTGCCCGACAATAAATAGGCTCTGATATTGGCTAGCCCAATTGCAAAAGAGCCTCGGGAGTCCGCTAAATATTTTAAAAGTTGCTTACGTTTTTTGGTTGCAGCAAGTGTTTCTTCTTCATCTATTAATTGGTTTAGTGCTACTAACATTTTTGCAGCTTTAGGGGCTGCGTCATTGAGTAATACATAATAAGATTGAATATTTTCTTCTGTATGAGCTATGTCTTCAACTTCTTGTTGAGCAACTCTAAACTCTTCAAGTGTTGTCTTTAGCTCTGATAATAAACTGATATTTTGTTTCACAGTCCAATTTTTGGCAATTTGGTCAAATTGAGACAAGGAATCATCAATCATTTTCCAATTGTTCATTCGGGTTGTTTTCATTGCCTGAGCTTTATCAGGGTCTGAGCCTAATATCATATAGCCACGTAGCCCGGCAAGCGAACCTTGTATCCCTGTTTCTATATCTTTTCCGAGTAAAACCGTTTTTACTCTTAAATTTGTGACGTTTTTTTGAATGGTAATTGTACTATTGATCATGGAAAAAGTGATAACTGATGAAATAACAAATACTATTATTGTGGCTGAAAACGCCAGCCCGAGTTTTTTTCCAATGTTTAATTCCATCGTATTCCCTCAAAGCAAGTCATAAAGTAGACAAAAATTTGTTTAATTCAGAGTAAAAAACCGATAATCAATCTATTATTATTTCGAAGTATCAGTACTATATTGCAAATTTTAATATAGCTCAGAATTTAAATAAAACAATTAATTAGCAAGCGCACCGTTTATAACATGTCTCTGTTGTTAGCTACTGTTATAGGTACTAGGAGAATTTAATCAAGGAGAGTTAAATGAAAGAAATATTACTTTTTAGTAATGATATTGTAAGTATAGATTTTTGTTTTAAGGTTTTAATTGACGAAGGATTTGAAATTAATGTGATCACAGATAGGAGTCGGTTTGTTTTAAAAAAATAACGTATTATTAATACTTTATGATATAGATAGTCAAAGTGAAATTTTAGCTGAACTTAAGCTATTAAAGTATGCACCTATTATTGCATTGGTTAGTAAAGACAATGATATCAGGCAATTCTTGTATGATCATGGGATTTTAGATTGTATTTTTAAACCTATGATAATAAAAGAGTTACTATTTAGAGTCAGGAGTGCTATTCACAGCGTGTGGTGTAATTGTATTTATACACCAGAAAAAAATACGACTCACCAGCCTTTTTATGCATTGATGTATCCAGATTATTTGCCACAAACAACTTCAAACTTAATTGAAAAAGCCTGTGAATATATGCAATTACATATTTCTGATAAGCTTTATCTTAATGACATCGCCATATCTATAGGAACAAATCGTAGTAAATTAGCATCCGCCTTTAAACAAGAGTTAGGGATCAGTGTCTTTAAGTGGTTAAGAGAAACCAGAATGCAACAGGCTAAAATTCTGTTAACTACTACACATCTCTCTGTACAGCAAATTGGTTTTGAAGTAGGTTTTGAAAATGCGGCATGCTTTTCAAATACTTATAAAAATAGATTTAACTTATCTCCTCGCCAGCAAAGAAAAAAGTGACGCGCAATGAAGTTTTCGTTACGCAGAATAAAGAATTCGTTGAAAAATTGACCTAACTTAAGCTTATCGGAATTTTATAGCTAGGTTAGTCATTTTTGATTATGGGCTTGTGTATTTCGAGATAGGAAACCAATTTATTGGTTGCAGTTTTAGACCTTAAAACGATTTAAAGTCTAAAAGTTCAGGAGTAACCAATACGTTCGTAAGGCGCTGTTGCGACATTTTTGTCCAACATTAGTAGGGAGCTTATGAAAATGGAAACGATAACCACACAATTTGATCAAACGTTTGAAACTCAACTGGCAATGAATACGAAAGCTAAAAAAGCAGCTTATGCTATTCGTCACGCCGTCTTTTGTAATGAATTTAACTGGGAACCTAAAAATGCATTTCAGCAGGAAATTGATGAATTTGATCAATATTCCTGGCACTGCTTGTTAAAACATAGAGGAGTTAGAAAATATACAGGATGTATTCGGTTGGTAATACGGGCATTAAACAATCCACATCAAATTTTACCAGTTGAAAAATATTGTCTCAATGGTAAAAATCATCAACTTATCAATAGAATATTATGCTCTGGTGGCCGTGTTGGTGAAATTTCCAGGCTCGCAATTTTGCCTGAATACAGGCGAAAAAGACTGGGTACTGGATCGTCAACTCATTTGGACCCCGCTAATAAGTGTGCGGTAAAGTTGATGCCTTATATTTCCATTGGTTTATATTTGAGCATTATCGCTCTGGCTTCTTTGCTTAAATTAAAAGGGGTTGTGTTTTTAATAGAACCTGGGTTATGCCGACGTTTACGGGAGATAGGCTTTAGTTTAACGAAAGTCAGTGAAGATATCATGCATAAAGGTCTTAGAGCGATATATTATCTGTCCATTGAAAATTTTAATGTTTCAGACTTTAAATCTATAGAAGTACAACAATTCCACCATATATTTCACGATAAAATTCGTCAACAACTTGCTAAAAATAACCATTTATAAACCAGAACCGCAGTGATTTAATGAGGTATAGGTATGACTTATCAATTTGATTATGATATTGCATTTTCACGAAACATAGGTTGGCTTACTGAAACTGAACAGCAAATATTAAAACGAAAACGGGTTGCGATTGCCGGCTTAGGAGGTGTTGGAGGTAGTCATTTACTGGCTTTAACCCGACTTGGGATCTGCCACTTTAATCTGGCTGAATTTGATGTATTTGAATGTGAAAATAGCAATCGCCAGGTGGGGGCCAATGTAAGAAGTTATGGTCAAAAAAAATTAGCGACTATGATAGATATGGCTAAGGCGATTAACCCCGCTCTAGACATTAAAATTTTCCCCAAAGGAGTGAATAAATATAATGTGGAAGAGTTTTTACATGATGTAGATTGTTACGTGGATTCTTTGGATTTTTTCGCATTAGATATTAGACAGCTGATTTTTTCATGGTGTGATAAGTTGGCGATAGCAGCAACAACAGCGGCACCTATAGGTATGGGAACTGCTTATCTGAATTTTTTGCCTGGAAAAATGACATTTGAACAATATTTTAAAGTGGCCGGATATCACGAGCATGAGCAATATTTAAGATTTTATCTGGGGCTAGCACCCTCGGCGATACAAAGAGCTGCTTTAATGGTGCCGACATCAATTGACTTAGCAAATAAAAAAGGACCTTCGACGGTTTCTGGTTGTCAATTGGCGGCAGGTGTGACAACAGCTCAGGTTATTAAAATATTTTTAAATCGGGGCGACGTGATCAGCGCGCCTCGTAGTCTGCATTTTGATGCTTATTGTAATGTCTTTAAAATCACCTGGCGGCCGGGCGGGAATCAAAACTTATTTCAGCGATTGGCTATTTTCTTTGCTAGACTAAAATTGAAAAAACAATCGCCAAAAGTGGCTTTAGGTAAAATGGATAAATCGAAGAAAATAAACAATTCACAAAGGCCTATATTTATACCTAAATCGCAACAAGCTATTGAAACAATCGCTGAACAAGTGCTTGATATTGCGCGTTGGGCACCTAGTGGTGATAACAGCCAGTGTTGGCGATTTAAATTAATAGATGATAAGCGATTTATTATATTTGCAACGGATACACGACATCAGGTGGTGTATGATTTAGACGGACATTCAAGTCATTTAGCCCATGGCATTTTATTGGAAACCATTGAAATAGCGGCCAGCCAATTTGGTTATATAGTAAAGATAACGCGTGACTTACGTAATGACGAATGCTTAAAATTCGATGTTTTGTTAATATCAGATCCAACAGTACAACCCAATTCGCTTGCACCTCATATTAAAACCCGAACAGTACAACGCAGAGCCATGGGCAGTCGCGCCTTAACAGCCGATGAAAAGTCTTTACTTGAGAAAAGTTTACCTTCAGGGTTTAGTGTGAAATGGTATGAAACAATACAACAAAAACGTCGCTTTGCCTGGCTTAATTTTATGAATGCCAAAACGCGATTGACGATGAAAGAGGCATTTTGTGTACATCAAAATATAATCGATTGGCGGCAACAGTTCAGTGAAACAAAAATTCCGGAGCAGGCGCTTGGTGTTGATTGGCTAACCGCAAGATTGATGCAGTGGCTGTTTAAAAGTTGGGACAGAGTGAAATTTTTTAATCAGTATTTAGCCGGAACATATGCACCCAGAATACAGTTAGATTTGATCCCAGGATTAAGGTGCAGCACTCATTTTGTCATTTTATCAGAAAAACCTGTTATTGATATCGCACAATATATTGCTGCGGGCCGCGCAGTACAAAAATTTTGGTTAACCACAGACACCCTTGAGTTAGGTTTTCAACCAGCACAAACGCCCTTAATATTTGCACGTTATTTAGAGCAGGGCATTGAATTTACAGATGATAAAAAAGTGATGAAGCATGCAAAAAAATGTCATGCTTTGCTGAAACAGGTGCTTGCGACCACTGAACATGCCGTATTTATGGGCCGTATAGGCCGAAGCCGCAGTCCAAAATCACGCTCTACACGTTTGCCTTTAAGTAAGTTAATGCATGAGCACGATTAATATAAATAGATAATTATGCTGTACTCACTGCTATATTTAAGTTTACTGATGGTGTTATCAGTACGGCAATTGATTTAGACGTGGGCGTATAAGATTTTTCACCTACGCTGTCTAAGGGCACTAAAGGGTTAGTTTCCGGATAATAAGCCGCCAAGTTGCCTTTTGGTATGTCATAATAAACCAGTTTAAAGCCATCAACATCTCTCGTGATATTATCCTGCCAGATTGAAGTCAGCTTTACCATTTCACCATTGGCTAACTTGAGTTTTTTTGCATCATTTTCATTGATAAAAAGTGCTTTTCTTTCATTTTCAATACCACGATATCTGTCATTCATGCCATATATGGTGGTATTGAATTGATCGTGTGATCTGAGTGTTTGCAAAGTGAAAACTTGCTGTGCTTGCTTCTCAATTAAAGCATCAACCTGGCAGTTAAATAATGAATGGGGCAGCGGATTGTAACTGAAGTTGGCTTTTTTATTGTTTGTATGCCAGTTTAATTGGGCCGCCGCGTTATTTAAGTAAAAACCACCCGGTTGCTTTATATTGAGATTAAAATTGTTAAATCCATCGATTGTTTTGTCTATCATTTCTCTGATGATCGTATAATCATCCGCTAATGCTAACCAATTAATTTTTTCAGACCCTAAAGTGGAGTGGGCTATATTAGCCACTATGGCTGTTTCTGACATGCAATTTAGGCCCGTTGGTTCAGTTGAACCTTTTGAAGCATGAACCATGGAGAAAGTATCTTCAACGGTCACTACTTGCTCACCTGTTAATTGTTTGTCGATTTCGGTTCTGCCTAAACAGGGGAGAATAAGCGCGTCTTCGCCTACTAATAAATGACTTCGATTCAGTTTAGTGCTGATCTGAACATTAAGCTCACTATTGCGTATTGCCTGACAGGTAAAGTGAGTATCAGGCGCCGCGGCTGCGATATTGCCACCGAGTCCAATTAATACTTTACTTTGTTTGTTATGTAATGCTTTTATTGCGTGATATACGTTATGACCGGGCTCTTTTGGTAAAGTTAAATCAAACACCCGTTCAAGATTTTTAATAAATGCCAGCTTGGGTTTATCGTTAATGCCCATGGTACGATTTCCCTGTACATTACTGTGCCCGCGAACCGGGCATAATCCCGCACCAGGCTTACCTATTTGACCAAAGAGTAAATGTAGATTGGTGATTTCTCGAATTGTATCGACTGAGTGTTTATGTTGTGTGATCCCCATAGCCCAGGTACTAATAACATGGTTTGAATTAGCAAACAATTTTGCAGCTTTTATTATATTGGCTTTTTCTAATCCTGACTGCTTGATGATTTGCTCCCAGTCAGTGTGTTTTACCTGGTGTATATATTCTTCAAAACTAGCTGTATGTTGCTGAATAAATTCACGATTGAAAGCATGATCTTGTTCTATAAGGTATTTTACCATTCCTCTTATTGCAGCCATATCGCCACCCAATTTAGGGGTTAAATATTGATGACTGATCTTAGTTGCAGCAGGTGTAAATAACTCAATGGGATCTTGCGGGCTTGCAAATTTCTCGAGTGCGACTTCCTTTAAATTATTAAAGGAAACTATCTTACATCTATTCTTAGCTGCTTTTCTGAGCGCATTCATCATTCTAGGGTGATTTGTTCCCGGGTTTTGGCCATATACAAATATGGCATCGGCCAGTTCAAAGTCTTTTAATACCACAGTGCCTTTACCAATTCCTATTGCATCGGTTAATGCAACGCCACTGGCTTCATGGCACATGTTTGAACAATCCGGGAAATTATTGGTGCCTAACATTCTGCCAAAGAGCTGATATATATATGCTACTTCATTACTTGCCCGACCTGATGTGTAAAACTCTATTTCATTGGCTGAATGTAAACTATTTAATTTTTTTGCGATAAATTCAAATGCTTCTGGCCAGGAAACAGGCTCATAGTGATCGGTATTAGGATTATACTGCATTGGCTCTTTAAGCCGACCCTGATATTCAAGCCAGTAGTCACTTTGCTGTATTAGTTTAGAGACACTGTATTTAGCAAAAAAATCAGCACCAATTTTTTTACTGGTAGATTCCCAGGCTACTGCTTTAGCGCCATTTTCACAAAACTGAAAAGTACCGGTTTTACTATCACCCCAGGCACATCCCGGACAGTCAAACCCGGTTGTTTGGTTAACTTTAAGTAAGTTTTTTAGATTTATTCTTACTTTTTTACTTTTCATTAAGTGTGAAAACGTTGATTTAATTGAAGGAAAACCACCGGCTTTATTTGATTTTTTAGTCATGGGTTGTTTCCCTGTTAATCGATTTTTGTGACAGGCTGTTAGGTGTTAAATTTGACTCGGTCAGGTAATAAGGGGGATCTTTTTTCTGTAGATGAATTAACTTAAGATTATGTTTTAGAGCCAATTTTAATGCCATAGTTGAGGGCGATGCTAAACTTATCAAATGACTGACGCCTAACAACAGGGTTTTTTGTACTAGTTCAACACCACATCTGCTAGTAACTAAAATTGCACCTTTATCAATAGAAATTGAGCTACGGATCAGGTGACCAATCAATTTGTCTAATGCATTATGTCGACCGATATCTTCACGGCAAGCCATTATTCTGCCTGAGTCATCAAGCCAGAACGCACCATGTAAAGCACCTGAACGCTGACCTAATACTTGAAAGTCTCTGAGTTTTTCATTAATCGCAGGCAGTAAAGTGAGATCAAACTCTAATTTGTCAGCTGTTTTGATTGTTGGTAATTCAGGAAATGCCAATTCAAGTGCCGCACTGCCACATAAACCACAGCCAGAAGTGCCTTTTAATGCACGTTGCTTGTCTTTAAACGGTTTTAAACAACGATTGGCCAGAGTCACGTCAACAACGCGAATATCTGCTTGGTATGTGATATTAATATCATGGATATCGTAATTAAATTTTATAATAGATTCAGAATGCAGGTATCCAACAATAAAGTCTTCAATATCATAAGGGCTGGCTAACATAACTGCAAAGCTGATCCCGTTGATATTAATTGCCAACGCAACTTCTTCCGCCAGGAGAGTTTTATGTGGAAGTGGTGTATTATTATGCTGGATCATGACAAAATCATTATTTAGTTATGTAAAATTAAGGCGTTACATAATCTTTAATTGAATTTGCAAAGCGGTTATATAAGGCACTAAAACTTACCCCACCAGTATTGTTTGTGAGTATAATAATTACCGTATCTTGATTAACTTCACGGTATATTATGGTTCTAAAACCGACCCACCCCCCTGAATGAGACATTTTTTCAGCGGGTGTATCCTGATCTAGGCCCCAGCCAAAACCATAATATGATAATGAACCATCGTTTAATTGTGCAGGTGTAAATGCGTTTAATAATTTATCCTGCGGTAACAGACTGTTTTGCGTTAAACTATTGTGCCATATCAGTAAATCTTTGGCTGATGAATATACAGCGCCATCGCCTGTTACACCATCTAACACGGTTAAATCATTTAGCTCTTCTCCATGTTGACCATAAACGCGTGTTGGCAGCATATTAGGTTCTGATAATAAGTTCACAACTCTGCTATGGGTCATTTCAAGTGGTACAAAGATTTGTTGTTGCAGGAAGTTTTCAAAAGATTGCTCTGATATGCGTTCAATAATGGCTGAAAGCAAAACATAGCCTGTATTGCTATATTCAAATTTTTCACCGGGTAAAAAAGCTAACTCAGGTTGCTGCTCAGAAAATAACGTAAGTAAATCATTGTTTGTAAACATATCACCTTGCCAATGGTTTTCAACTAAGGCCATGTAATCTGCAATACCTGAAGTATGATTGAGTAAGTGACGTACCGTAATATCTGGGTAAGTAAATTCTTCCAGGTACACTTGTACAGGCAAATCAAAACTGAGTTTCCCCTGATTTTCTAATAACATAATGCCCATAGCTGTGAATTGTTTAGAAACCGAGGCTAAATTAAAAGAGGAGGAAAGGGTAATATTGTCGTCTTTATCCGGATGAACTTTGCCAATGGCACGTTCATAAAGAATATCGCCTTGATGTGAAAATAAAATACTGGCGCTAATTTGTTGATTTTGTTCTAACTCACTGATCCAGGCATCAAATGTTGTTAAGTTTTCTTCTGTTACTGGTTGTACTGGCTCAGTCTTATCTGAGCTACCACAAGCAAATAAAATACAGCTTAAGGCTATTATTGTAATACTTTTAAATGTTTTCATTTTAATATAAACATCCCTTTAGTAATTTATTAAAACTCTATTTAATCATATTCATCAGTTAATACAAATTAGATGAAACCATTTTACTGATACTCAAACCACCTTAAGGGTACTGAATCTTGTATCTTGAGGTGGTTTGGTTATATAGAACTAATCAATAATAATTTTTACAGAGCGAGTTTTATCATCATAACTTACACTAAGAATCAATTCACCTTTAGTTGCAGAGCTGGTTATTTCTAAAGAAGCGTCATCTGTTCCTAGCGATTTTAATTGAGAGGTAACTAATTCACTACCATTAAGATCCCAGGTTGCAAACTCCGAGACGTTTATTGGTGCTGTTGTTTTTTCATAATTGGCAGTTAAAGTTAATGCAAGGGTTTCATTTGTACCTATTGATATAGAATCAACATTCTCATTTAGCGTCAGACTGGCTAAATCTGCTTCACCTTTAACTTCGATTGTTGCTGAACGTGTAACGCCACCACAACTTGCGATTACTTGAGTTGTTCCTGGTTTTAATGCTAATAAACTCCCTTTGTTATCACCAGTATTAGAAATGCCAGCTAAACTGAAATTTTTTATTTCCCAGTTAATACTGTTATCAATATCATATTTAATAGTATCGTCTGATATTAAACTCGCCTGAGACTGTAATTCAATTCTTTCCCCTACATTTAATGAAGTAATCGTTGTTATTTCTTCACTTAATAATATATCGATTACATTAAGATTAGCTGGATCTGCGGTTACGATTAAATCATCTGAAATGTTATTAATTGTACCTGTTACGGTTGTATTTTCTTTATCTTGATGTGAAGTATATAAATAGCCTAATTTACTAATACTTGCTGTTGTGGTGCTATCAACAGACCAGTTAATATTTTTAGTGACATTTAAAGATTTATAGTCATCTTCATAGGTGATATCTGCTGAAATTTGTGCGTCTATACAAGTTGAAATATTACCCGTTTCTGGGGTTACTTGTTTTAAACTAAGTCCAGTAATCGCTACATCACTGATGGAGATCTCGCCTTCACCAGTTACATCATTTATAGTTGTGCCAGTAATTTTAACTATGCCTTGATTATCTGTTGTATTCGCAACTCCAGTTACTAAACCTGAGGTACTAATCGTAGCAATAGTTTCATCCGCAGAGCTCCATGTGAGTTCAGACGTAATGTCTCTGGTATCACCATTACTATCAATACCCGTTGCCGTTAGTTGGTGAGTTTCTCCTTGCTTTATTCTTGTTTGAGTGCCATTAATAATAATGGATTCAATAATAGTACCTTCAGCTTTTTGTGCTTCAAGTGCAACGGCTTTAGCCAGGTTTTCTGAATCATTATCGGAACCACAGCCGGATATAGTTAAGGCAGAAATTAAGCAAGCTAATAAAGATAACTTTGGAAGTTTAGGAGAATGTATCGTAGTCATGAAAAAACCTTTAAATTAGAAATAATAATTAAAACCAAGTGTAAAACCACTGATACTTATATGCTCATCGTCATATAAGGATTTGTAACCTAGCTTTATTTGTGCATTCTCAAATTGTGGTAAATGTTGATAAATAGAAATTCCCCATGAAAAACCATCGTATTCGTCAGTTCCATTGTAGGTATTTTCAGGTCCGGTAACAGTAAGTTTATTTTTTGCGTATCCTATGGAAGCATCCATTCCCAGGCCATTTTTATTACCGGAATTTAAGACTAAATATACAGATGAGCTTTTTTCCAGTTCAAATTCCAGGTTATATATTTCATCAGTACCGGAGCCAACTAGATGTTCAAATTCAATAGAGACTTGCTTATAAATTTCAGTTCCTACTTTTAGCCCAGCCAGGGATGGTTTGGCTTTTTTATCAGAAATGTCGATCTTTGAATGAAAATAATCAACACCTATATATGTAGAATTTGCAAAAGCAGGGAGTGCTGAGCTTAATAGAAGTGCAAAAGGAATATTTTTATACATAACAACCTAGTTAATTTCCATATTTAAAAAAGAGCATAATACCGATATAATAATGTGATTTCTAGAAAATAATTGACTGATAACTTTTCAGGTTAGGAATACTGATTTTCACGTGAAATTAAGTTTAATAATTTTTGTGGTGAAATGGGTTTGGACATATAAAATCCTTGTCCATGGGTGCATTGCATTTTAGCCATAACTTGATATTGAGACTGTGTTTCAATTCCCTCTGCAATGGTTTTTATATTGAGAGACTTAGCCAGATTAATGATGGTTTCTAATATAATGTAGTTATCCTGACCTTCTTCGATATCTCGTATAAAAGATCTGTCTATTTTTAAACAATCAAAAGTAAATTGATTTAAGTAACTCAGGGATGAATACCCGGTGCCAAAGTCGTCAAGTGCGATGATGATCCCCATTTTAGCAAGTTGAGTGATATTGTTTTGTGTTTGTTTTACATTGCCAACTAATGTTTGTTCTGTAATTTCAATACATAAATGTTTTAATAATTCTGGTGACTCTTGTGCTGTGTGTTCTAACAACTGCATTAAACTCAACGCATTAAACCCTGCACCAGAAATATTAATACCTAATCTAAAGTGATCAGGAAGTATGTTTAGGTTGTCTTTAATAAACGTTAAAGCAAGTTTAGTAACATAAAGATCTAACTTAAAAATATTACCTGATTTTTCCAGTTCAGATAGAAAAATATCAGGAGCCAGGCGACCATGCTCGGGATGTTGCCATCGGATCAAAGCTTCGGCACTGACTATGTGCCCTAATTCAAAATTTATAATGGGTTGATATTCTAAAAATAACTCTTGTTTTTCCAGCCCATTTAAAAAATCATGTTCAATTTTGTAGCTGGAGGTATGTCCGGCACGGGTTTTATCCTGGAAAATAAAGTATTGATTTCTGCCATGAATTTTAGCCTGATACATAGCTTCATCGGCCTGGATCAATAATTCATCAGACGTTAAATCTTCTTCCTGGCAGTAACTTATGCCGATACTGGTTGAGCTATGCAATTGATATTGTTCTAATAAAATAGTTTCCTGAATCGAACTTATTATTTTTTTTGCGACATTTTCAGCGTCAGATACTTGATTGATACTTTCCAGTAAAATAGCAAATTCATCACCGCCTAAACGGCATAAAGTATCAGATTTACGAATACAGGCTTTTACTCTGTTGGCGACTTCTAATAATAATTTATCGCCAATATGATGTCCGTATGTATCGTTGACGGTTTTAAATTTGTCTAAATCTAAAAATAGGATCGCAATCTTGTTTTTAGTATGGCGGGTTAAATTTGCAATGGCGTGCTCAACGCGGTCGGTAAATAAAGTGCGATTGGGTAATTGAGTTAATGGGTCGTGTAATGCCAGATATTTAAGTTCAGCTCTGGTTTGCATTCTTTCAATTGCATTTCTGATATGTTTGGCAACAAAAGAGAGCAGTTGTTTATCTTTTTCAGTAAACATAAAGTCATCATGATAATTCTGTACGACAACGACGCCTGCGCTTTCTCCTTCGCCAAATGGAACGCCTAGCCAAACCACGGGAATTTTTCCTTCAATATAGATTTTTCCGGCATCAATTAAATTAATAATATCTTGTTTTGAGGCAAGTAACGCCTTTTTTCGTGTTAGTACGTACCCTGTAATGCTAGGTCGCTTTCGATCTATTTTAATTGTTTTATTTTCAGGTACTTTATCATGCTCATCTATATAATATGGAATTTTGAGCGACTCACCTTCATCGATAGTGAGTGCAACATAAAAGTTTTTTGCAAAGGTTAAACGACCTATGCACGCATGTAGCTTTTGATAAAACTGTTTTAATGAATCTGTTGCAAAAATTAACTCAGCTATCTCAAATAAAGTATCTTGTATTTTGCTACTGTATTCGAGTTGTTCAATCGTATGTTGAAGCTTAATTATGGTTTCGGTATTGGCAATTTTTGTGGCTGTAATGGCAGCAATAGCCACTAAGGTTCTTAAATGTTGTTGTGTATAATAGTTTTTTTTCGAATGTTCCGTGTCAATAACACCTATTAAAACGCCTTCGGCAAACATAGGTACGGCAAGTTCAGATAACCTGGCTTCGTCATCAACAAGATAATGCGGGTCGATTGATGTATCATTAACTAAAATAGGTTTTCCAGATTGCGCTGCTTTACCAACTATTCCCTGACCAATCTCAATTTCCATTGGATTAAGTATTTCGTAATATTCAGGGTTTTTATAACCAAACGCAGCATGTTGAATGAGTCTTTGCTTTTTTTCATCAAACAGGTAAATAACGATATCTTCAAATTCAAGTCTTGATACAACATCTCTGACTAAATGCCAGGTGACTTGTTCAATCGTCGTTAAAGGCAAGATAGAAACAGCAAATTCGCTGACAATAAATAAATGGTGTTGCTCAACTTCTAATCGTTCTATCTTACTTTTCATGTACTACAGCTACTTCTTAAACTTATGACACTATAAGTAAAAACCAGCAGCCAATTAATGGCAAGTTATTTAATGCTTAAATTGCAATAAATACTCATACGCAATAATTGAGAAGGTTTCAATGTGCATTTATGTGTTGTGGCAATTAGCCTGCTTTGAAATCTTTGCATGATTCGGATGTGTTTTCTAATAAGTGTTGTGACATCTTTGTTTCAGCGGAGAAAAAACGTAATAACGTCATCATAGAGCGTGCTTGATCATTCATATTCGATGCGGCTGCTGTTGTTTGTTCAACTAATGCACCATTTTGTTGCGTTGTTTTATCCATTTCAGTGATAGCATTATTCACTTGCTCTATTCCTGACGCTTGTTCTTCGGAGGAATTAGATATTTCACTGATCATACTGGTGACTTTATCAAAAGAAGCAACGATATCGGTGAGTGTATTACCTGATTGATTGACAAGTTCGGTGCCAATATTTACTTTATCAACACTATCGCGAATGAGTTCTTTAATTTCTTTTGCTGCTGTTGCTGATCTTTGGGCCAATGTTCTGACCTCACCGGCTACAACTGCAAAGCCGCGACCTTGTTCACCGGCTCTGGCGGCTTCTACTGCCGCATTTAACGCGAGTAAGTTTGTTTGAAATGCAATCTCATCGATCACGCTGATAATATCTGAAATTTTATTACTTGAGTCGCTAATATTAGCCATTGCAGTAATGGCACTACTGACAACCTGACCACCTTCAATAGCGCTATTTTTAGCATTTTGTGCCAGTTGATTAACATGGTTGGCGCTTTGTGCTGATTGTCGCACTGAGCTGGTCATTTCTTCCATACTGGCTGCTGTTTCTTCTAAGCTAGAGGCTTGCTCTTCTGTACGTTGGCTGAGATCTAATATCCCTGAACTGATTTCTTCTGCACCTAAAGTCACTGTATTGGCAGAGCTGCGAATGTTGTTAATTATTTCCGTTAATTTATCAACAGTGGCATTGGCATCGCGGCGAAGTTTACCAAAAGAACCATCATAATTTTTATCTATGGTTTTACTTAAATCTCCATGGGCCAGTGCATCGAGCACCACAACAGTATCATTTACCACTTCATCAGCAATGCCAACAAGCTTGTTTAATCCTTGTCCCAGGGTATTAAAGAACCCTTCTTTTCCTTTTAAATTGATCCTTTGTGATAAATCACCCTGGCCGGCTGCATTGATGAGTTGATCTATTTCTTGTTCTATTGCCACTTCCTTAGTTCTATTATTCCACTGTAATACTGAACCTAAACGATTACCTTGCTGATCAAGTACGGGGTTTGCAATTAGATCAAAAGTTAATCCGGCAATATTTATTTCAGTTTCATAAGCGCGTGTTAAGCCTTCTAATAACGTCGCCTGGTGTTCTGGATTTTTATGAAATACATCAATTTTCTGACCAACTAAATTGTTGGCATCTAGCTCAGGAAGCGCTGACCGTAATTGTTCTTCGGCTTGTAACATCATAGTTTGTACCGCGTTATTCATATAAATAATATTGCGGTTATTATCAGCCACCATAACATTGCTTGAAACATTGTCTAATGCTTGTTTGATCCGTGCATTGGCCGCAGCTTCTGCAGCGGCATTTTCAGCAATAAGTAATTCGTCTGTTAAATCAAACCATTCGATAACAGTACCTAAACGTACATTATTTGAGGAAAAAATAGGTGAGGCACTGAGTTTAAAAGTTAAGTGCTGTAATTTAATTGAGGTTGTATGGGTATTATTAAGCGATTCTAATAAGTTACGTTGGTGTGTCGGTACTTTATGAAATATATCGACATTTGTGCCCAATAATGATTTAACCGAAAAATCAGGTAAGCTCTGGCGTATAATCGCTTCCCGATCCGATAACATAGAGATAACTGACTCATTAGTGTAGATAATTTCCAGGTTATCATTGGCAATCATAACCGAAGTATTACACACATCTAATGCTTGTTTTATTCGGTTATTGACAATTGCTAAATCAGACAGGCGCTTATCTTCTGCTAACCGCTCTGTGAGATCAGCCCATTCTATCACTGTACCTAAACGCTTTTTATCTTCATTAAAAATGGGTGTTGCAGATAAATTAAAAGTCAGATCTTCAATTTTAATATTACTGGTATAAGTATGGGTTAAACCTGCAATTAAATTTCGTTGATGCGAAGCGACTTTATGGAATACATCTACACTTTTCCCCATTAGATCTGTGGCATTAAATAAAGGTAAGGACTTTTTAATTGTGTTTTCTCGTGAACTTAACATATTGATCACGGATGTATTTGTATAGATAATTTCCATATTGTCATTAGCAATCATTACCGAAGTATTACACACATCGAGTGCTTGTTTTATACGATTATTGGTGGCTGCTAGTTCAGCCAAATAGGTTTCTTCAGCAAGTTTATCTGTGACATCAAACCACTCAACGACTGTCCCTAAGCGTTGATTTTTTTGATCAAAAATAGGTGTTGCCGTTATTTTAAAGGTAAGCTCCTCTATGATGATTGACGTGGCGTGAGTGGTCGTTAATGTTTCAAGCAAATTGTCTTGTGTATGGGTTAATTGGCCAAAAAGGTCAACCTGCCTGCCCATAAGCTGTCGGGTATCAAACTCTGGGTGGACTGTTTTGATACTGGTTTGTCTGGCTGATAGCATATTTACCACAGCCGTATTAGTATAAATTATATTATTGTTATTATTGGCTATCATTACAGAAGTATTACATACGTCTAAAGCTTGTCTGATACGTGAATTTTCAGAGGCGATTTCCTGCTCTTGTTTTTCTGCGGCGAGCCGCTGTGAAATATCAATCCATTCTATCACTGTGCCTAATCTTTGATTATTTTCATCAAATAGCGGAGTTAAGGTTTGATCTAGCGTGATATCCGCTAATTCAAAGAGTGAATTAGTGGTGTCTCGTAATTGGGCTAAAGTATCTTTTTGTTTTTTCGGATCTGCGTAAAATAAATCAAAGCTGCCACCCACAGCGATCAATTCAGCCTTAAAGTCAGTGATCTCTTGAGCAAAGTTATTTTCGCGTAGTTGTAACAGGGCTTTCATCGAATCATTAATATATTGAATATGATTACTTTCATTGACCACTAAAACACTGGTGCCGGCCACATCGAGCGCTTGTTTTATACGTTCAACGCGACTTTTTTCTTTTTTATCTTCTGCCTGTCTTCGGGTTAAATTGATCTGCATTACTTTCATGGCACTCATCAATTCACCGATTTCATCTTCAGAGTTAATTTCACCAATATCATAAACTTTGCCTTTAGCGACTTCATTGGCAATATCTACAGTGACTATGAGTCTTTTACTCAATAAATTCGCAAAAAAGTAGACTACGACTATAGACAGAAGAACGGCTAATAATGAAATAATGAGTGCAGCGATTAATATTTTTTGGCGCAAAACAGGCAGTGAAGAAAAGGCTTCATCACGGTCTATTTCACTCAATAGCGCCATCTGCTCCTGGCCGAATTTAATTTGTGTATATGCGGATAATACGTCGATATTGCGGTAATCTGAAAAAGAATCAATCCCTGTTTCTCCAGATAAAGCTTTGTTTACACCAATACTATCAATAGGTTGCAATCCTATACTGGTTTCTTTTTGTTTAATTTGATTTATAATGTTTTTTTCGATCCCAGCCTGAGTCAGGGCCTCTAGATAGCGTGCTTTATCTTCAATTAAAAAACGACTCATACTTTGCATGGTACGTGCAGTGCCGACTAAATAGGTTTCGCCGGACAAACCAAGTCCGTTTTGTTGCCAGGCATTATCGTGCGTTAATATATTATTAAATTTATCTATAGGCATCTGAAAAATTAATACCCCTATTCGCTTACCTTGATCAAATATGGGGGATGCAATAAACGCCGCCGGGGCCTCATAAGATGGGGTGTAAGCATCGAAGCTGGTAAGAAAAATGCTGTCGGGATCTGCACTATTGACGACGCCTTTAAAAGCCTGAGCAATACCACTATTTTTGTAAGGTCCGGTATATAAAGAGGTTGTGTAATCTAACTCTTTAAATACTGAATATATGATGTCTCCTGAGTCAATATCAACTAAAAATATATCGTAGTATTCAAATTTTACTAATAGATCACGAATATGGGGGTGATATTTTTTATGTAAGTTTGTATAGCTTGAGGCAAAGGGGATGGCTGTCATTAAATCCTTTTCACCGATAGCGTTGTCATTGTTACTGATCAAAGCGTATTGTAAAGCGAGTGAATCTGCGTCCAGGTCGTTCAATAATGAGAGGGGGTCAAATTGAGCATTGGGATTTAGCGTTTGATATTTTGCACCGAAAGTTTGTTGATAATATGTGTTTAAAGAGTTTTTAATTTCATCTTTATTAAGATCCTTATTGTTTTTGAATTCTGAAAAACTCGCTTTAAAACCTTTCATTGCATCAATGACCATTAAATCATTAGAAAAACTTTGAATTTGTTTTTCAATAGTATTGATATAAGAAGTGATTTTTGACTTTGTCAGCTCTCTGGTTGCAACTAACTGTTGCTCGGCTATTTTTTGAATACTTTCACTGGATTGTTGGTAGCTGATATTACCTATAATAGCAGCCACTAATAAAATAACGACAGTGATTAATGTTGTAGTGATCAGAATCAACTTCCATTTAATAGACATAAATCCCTCGGTTTGACTTTTATCAGCTGCTTTATTTGAAAATAAACATTCAATTTATCAGCAAAACTATCCTCGCTATTATAGTTGTAGCTAAATTTTTATATTTAGCCAGTTTATTTATTAAATGAGACAGCTAAGCCTAGTTTATCATTGGGTGGACTCTTGTATGAATCTAGAAAATATATTCAGCAGCTAAATAAAAATACGCACCATTGAATCCAAAAGGCGCGGCGCGGCGGGAGTAAGTAAAGACACCTGGACTCGTTACTATGATATTACCTTGGTTATCTACTATTGTGCCTGAATGAGAATTTCCTATTTCATTTTTATCCGGGTAGACATCAAAAATATTATTACCGCCAAAATTTACAGAAAAATCTTGATTGATGATGTATTTGATTTTTAAGTCTGTAAGCCACTTGGCACTAAAGGTTTGTTGCTCGCCGTCAAAAACTTTATATTTGCCATATCGATTGAACGCCAGGTTTATTTGTAAGTCATCTATGTGGTACTGCGCCGCTAAGCTGATCCTGTCTTTTGGCTGCCACTCTTTTATTATGGAAATAGATTGCGCTGAAAAAATATCTTCAGTAGCGATGCCATCAAGTGCTGTATCTGACGGGGTAAAGATGTTAGTTATTTTTGTTTCGGTAAAATTACCTGCAAGTGTCACATCAAATTGGTTTTTCAATAATTCGGTATTGTAGGTTGCGACAATATCGACGCCAGAGGTTTCAGTGTCAGCGCCATTTAAGAAAAACTGGCCCGCAGCAACCCCATTGGTTTTTAACGCTGCATCAAGCTCTGCTGATAACCCTTCACCTAAAGAGTTACTGAGTACTATACGGTCTTTGATGTAAATAGTGTAAAAATCTATCGTTAAATTGATATTGTCGTGGGGCTTCATTACTGTGCCAAAGCTGAAGTTTTTGGCTTCTTCCTCTTTCAATTTGGGGATCGAAATTGCTTTGGCTAAATCACTATCGTTTCTAAATATACCAATTTGAACTGCTTTTTGATCGCCACCATCTGGAGTAGTAATAAATTGTGTACTGATATTATTGGTATAAAGTTGTTGCATAGACGGCGCTCTGAAGCCTGTACTGAATGCTGCTCTGAGTGCAAAATCGGGGGTTAATGACCAATTTGAAGCAAATTTAATATTAGTGCTGTCGCCAAAGTCAGTATAATCGTCATACCGTATTGCCGTACTAAATATTAAGTTTTTTGTTAATTCGGTTTCTATGTCTGCGTAATAGGAGATCACATCCCTTGACTCTTTTACTGCTTGTGCGGGCGCAGTGCCAATAAATCCCTGAGTGCCAGCTCCCCGGTCTTCCTGGTAGAGGCTGTTGCCTAATTCATCAGTATCATAATCGAAATAGGAATATGCTTGTCCAGATTTTATGCTAAATTGATCTGTGCGTATTTCTGCACCCATAGCTAATGAAAAGAGTGCAAAGTCCTGGGTGTAATCAAAATTAACTGTTTGTAAAGAAAGCGCCATACCGTAAGCATAGGCTGTTCTTGGAATTGTTTCTCTGATCTGTTGCGCTGACAAATCTGTAGTATATTGTAGTGCATTGGCATAGGACGCATTAATGGTGTCGCTGGTGATATAGTCTATGGTGTTCTTGCCATAAGTATACGATAAGTCTAAATTGGCCCCATTCGCTAATTCTGTTTTAAAACCATAATTAAATGACAGATCTTTAATTTTTGAATTTATTTTTGGTAAAAAACCCATAGGGATAGTTGCATCGCCATCTTGTAATGGTGCATTACCATATTCGTTACCATTATGACGAAAAAAAGCGGCTGACTGATTGTCACGATGGGAGAGGGTGATAAAGCCATACATTTCTCCATTGCTGAGGCTGTAACCTGCATTAGCAACAAAACTTATATGTTGTATATCGGCATCGCCAATACGAAATGTGGTTCTATCTGCCGCTATTTCTCTGCTATCTTCGGATAAGTAAAGTTCATTTCCTAATGCTATACAGCTGTTAAATTGACAAGAGCCATGTTTACCTGCCCGGTTGGTCGGCCTGCTATTTTGTATATTAAGACTCGCGGTAAGATGTCCTTTACTATTTAGCTTAAACCCTTTGTTAATATCTATTTGCGTTGATTGACCATCACCTTGGCTATATTGACCATATGCCGCTTTTAAAAGCCCTGATTTTGATGAATCATCTAACACTATATTTATCACGCCAGCTATTGCGTCAGAGCCATATTGCGCAGCTGCGCCATCGCGCAATACTTCAACGCGTTTAATTGCACTTACCGGGATTGCATTGATGTCTACACCCGCTGTGCCACGGCCAACAGAAGGGTTTATATGAATTAAACTCGCCTGATGGCGGCGTTTGCCATTGATCAAAACTAATGTCTGATCTGGGCCTAAACCACGCAAAGTAGCTGGGCGAAGGACATCGGTACCATCAGAAATTGCCGATGTAGAAAAATTAAAGGAAGGAGCCGTTGATTGCAGCATTCTTCCAAGTTCGGTATGGCCTGTATCCGTTAAAACCTGAGCCGACAAAATGTCTATTGGTACTGGTAAGTCATCTGCGGAGCGTCCTAAAACACGGCTTCCGGTAATCGCAATTTTTTCTATGTTATGAATATGATTTTCTTTTGTTGAAGTCTCATCAGTTACAGGAAAGTCGTAATGTATGTCTGATATTTCTCGACTGTGAGTATCAAGTTTAATACTCAATTGGTCCGATGGTCCAATTACCGGTTTTAAGCCGGTATTTTTGAGTAACTGGGTTAAACCCGCAGTGGTGGAGTAGTACCCTTTTATATCATTGGCATGATATTTTTTAGTGAGATCAAAAGAAAATACTATCGTTTTTTTTGCTTGTTTTGCAAATAGTATCAGTGCTTTATCTGCTCTTTGTTTTGGTATATCGAATAAAACCATGGTTTGGCTATAGCACAATGGAGATAAAAATAGCAAAAACCACGTCATGGTTAATGTGTATTTTTTAAGGTGCACAGATAAGCATGGTATTAATGAGTATCTAGGATCCATGGGGTTAAGATATATAAACAGTTAAAGATAAACAAACTTGAAACAAAAGTTCTCCATTTCATTTGGGATTGTTGTAATTTTATTAATAATCTAACAAATTCAAATTAATTACTAGTTAAAATTACAGGCATTTAATAACCATAGTAACGGAACTACCTGAGAGTTACTTAAACCTATGTTTTGTCAGATGTTAACAGAATAGAGTTAGGGGATGTTTGTTGATGAGTTATGTTAAAACTGGTGTTGAGTGCGTGTAACAGACCATCAATATCGTTAGCTTTAAAATATCCTGATACTTTTATATTTTCAAGCTGACTGTCGCTGAACTGAAAATGCATAGACGTATATCTCGCTACCTCTGCTAAAGCATTTTTTAATGGGTCTCCGTCAAAAATTAACATTCCTTGTTGCCAGGCAAGTGATCGTTGAATTTGGTTAGGCGAGATTTTCACTACTTCAGTATCATGATTATTTTCAATCAGTGCTTGCTCTCCTGAGAGTACAACCTTTCCTGGTAACTGGTCATGGGCTAACGTATACAGACTTTGTTTAACCTGGTTTAATACACCTGCTTGTTTCAGAGTTTGAATTTCCGTGATCAGCACTTTCCCTTCGGTCACTATGAGTTCTAAATCTGTCGTGGTGTTTTTCTGGACGTTAAAAATCGTGCCAAGTGCAGTAAATGATTTGTCGCCCGCAGTCACAGTGAAGGGGCGACTGATATCTTTGGCTACTTCAAATTTAGCTTCACCTTTTACTAAAGTAAGCCGACGTTGATTTTCACTATAGTTCATTTGTACTAAGCTATTGGTATTTAACTGCAAACTCGTACCGTCAGGCATGGAAAAACTCGCTTGTTCACCTAGAGCAGTCTGAAATTCTTGTACCATTTTAGGGTTATCGTTACTTGTTGAGTTAAGTGGATTATAACCTACTAATAAACTAGCGCTGAGTAATACCATAGCAGCAAAACTGGCAGTCATGGCATAAGGGATAAACCGAGAGTTTGTTTTTACCTGTGTTGATTGTAATGGGAATAAGTCACTTAATTCATTTAAAACACTTAAGTCATCCCATAATTTTGCCAATTTAAACAAGCTATCTTTATGAGCATCACTGGTTGCCAACCAAGATTCAAGCTGAACTTTTTCATCCGCAGATAAACCTCTGTCTAATCGGCTGATCCAGATACTGGCTTGTTCCTGTATGTTATCTTTGCTAGTAAATTGGCTAATATTACTCATTGGTTGTTAACTTTTCTTACCTTGTTATTTATATCTTGTGTATTATTTTCAATACGCGCCATATATTGGGCGCAGGTTAATAATCCTTTTGCAACATGTTTTTCTACTGTGCTTTGACTTAATTCTAAATAATCAGCTATTTCTTTTTGGCTTAAACCATACACTTTTTTTAATATAAAGGCTTTTTTAACGGTACCTGACAATTGATCAGTCGCGCGGCAAAAAAGTAAAAATCTTTCTTTGGATTCAAATTCAGCTTCAAAATTTGCTGTCTTAAGTTGGACAGGTGTATCACAAAAATCCTCTATAGAATCATTATATTTATTGTCCCATTTCTGTACATGATTTAACGCAAGGTTTTTAGCGGTTTTAAGCATATAGCTGCGGGCATATTGTATTTCTTGCTTAAGATCAGCTTCATAACTTTTAATGAATGTTTCCTGGACTATATCTTCTATATCTTCAGGACGAACTATTCGGCTAATGTAATAGCGTATGTTGGCTGTATAATTAACAAAAATATCTGCTAATTTTGAATCTTTAGCCATGAACATGTCCTCGGAGAAATAGAAGAATTCAGTGTAGATCTAAATTTGTTCAATCTCAATAGTAAACTTTGACAGTTTAGTACATGTAATTGCTTTAACCGCAGACCTTACGTTAAACTAGGCTTTTATTAATAACGCTATTTGAACTTATCAATGACTTTAGTTTTTACGAACTATCTATTTAATAACATTAAATTTTATTATGCTTGAACTATCTAACAATGTCACTTTAGCTGACTGGGAAATCGAAATCACGGCCATCAGAGCACAAGGTGCTGGTGGCCAGAATGTAAATAAAGTTTCCAGCGCGATCCATTTAAGGTTTGATATTAAGCGTTCGACTTTGCCTGCATTTTATAAAGAAAGATTATTAAAACTACGAGATCAACGGATCACCAAAGACGGGATCATTATTATAAAAGCACAAAAATACAGGACGCAAGAGCAGAATAAAATAGACGCCTTTGAGCGCTTAGCTGAACTTATTAAAGGCGCGGTAGTGCAGGAAAAATCCCGCAGGGCAACTAAACCAACAAAAGGTTCTCAACGACGCAGAATGGATAAAAAAAATGAGCGAGGGCAAACCAAATCTTTACGCGGTAAAGTTAAGTTTTAAACTTTTTTAATTTTAACCGCTGGATTGCCTGCATACATAAAACCCGCTTCTATATCTTTAGTTACAACACTGCCCGCACCAATTACACTATTTTCGCCAATTGTGATCCCAGGTAATATAATGCTGCTGGCACCAATCCAGACATTGTTATGAATCGTGACATCCTCAGCGTAATTATGCTTTTCTGTTCTGGCTGTGGGATCTGTATCATGACTAACTGCAAATATTTGTACCTGGGGACCAAATAAACAGTCACTTCCGATAGAGACCAGGCCTGCGTCTAAAATAGTACAATTGATATTGATAAAGGTACGCTCACCCACAGAAATTTTGTCACCATAATCACAATAAAAGCCCGATTCAATGATCACGTGTTCACCACAATGAAGGAACAATTGTTTTAATCTTTTTAGATTGCCTTTACTGGGACTGCGACCAAATTGACGACATAATTCATGGGTCTGCTGACGTTTTTGTATTAATTCAGGGGTTAAACTATTAAAACGAATTTTCATTTATGCTGTTTTGTAAGGATTAATATTTAGATAATACAATATTTTATGTTATTTGCTATTAATCCTTATCTGCTGTGTGGCATAATCTCTGATTTTTATATGATAGATGCATTGTTTTACGAATGCACCTTTTTATATTGGTCAGGTTTTAAATTGCTCTAACATATCCTCTTGTTTACTGATATGGGTAACTTGACTTTGCATAGTTTGGTTTACAGAATTGGCCTCGTTTGCAACTGTATTTGATATGTCTTTGATTTCAATTGCATTACGATTCACTTCTTCAATAACATGACATTGTTCAGAAGCGGAAGCTGAAATTTGTATGTTTAAGGCGACGATATTTTCAATCGAAGAGCGAATATCAATTAAAGCCTGATTGGCTGAACCTGCCTGTTTTACAGTTTCGCTGGCTATTTGTTTGCTTAGTGTCATTTCATTCACAGCTGAGCCAGCACTATTTTGTAATTGCTCTGTCATAGTTTTTATTTCTGTGGTGGCCTCCTGTGTTCTTTGTGCAAGTGTTCTGACCTCATCGGCTACAACAGCAAAACCACGTCCCGATTCACCTGCTCTGGCAGCCTCAATCGCAGCGTTTAGTGCCAATAAGTTAGTCTGCTCAGCTATACCATTGATCACAGCCAGAATATTTTCAATACCTGTGGTTGCTGTTTCCAGTTCATTTACTACTTCGACTGTTTCTTCAATTTGTTGTGATAAACTGGTAATAGATTGTGTTGTTTTTTCAACTATTTTACGTCCTTCTATCACGGCATTATCTGTTTGTTGTACTGCATCTGAGGCTTTTTTTGCATTGTTTGCTACTTCAATTGAAGTGGCGGCCATTTCATTGGTCGCGGTTGCGAGTGACTCCAGGGAAATTAATTGATTTGAGATTGCTTTATTTGCCGTTGTTGCGCCATTAGCCGTTTTTTTAGCATCATGCAGTATTTCATGGCCTAAGTTTTTAATATCACTTAATAAAGTTTGTAACATAGCTGTAAACTGATTAAAGTAATTGGCTAACGTGGCAAATTCGTCATCATTTGTGGCTGATAATCTTACCGTTAAATCTGCATTACCTTTAGCTACATTTGCCATTGCATCACTGATCAACACAAGAGGTTTCATTAATAGGTTGATGATAAATAGCAGTGCAGAAATACCTAAGGCAATAAAAATGGCGGAGTAGATAACAGAATCGTTCCTGAGTTCTTTTACCGCAGAAAATGCTTTATCTGTCTCTAAGGCAATACCCACATACCAATCAAATCCAGCAACTTTTTTAAACATGATCAACGTTGGTTCACCCTTAATTTCAACTTCTTGTACATCGTTTTTAATGGCAATTGATGGTATAAAACTGCTCATAGGTTTCCCGTTAAGCGCGGTATTCGGGTGAGAAATAATACTGCCGCTTTTTGTTACCATAAAGGCATAACCGGCATCAAATAAGTTTACTTTGTTAATCATTTTCCCTAAACCAGCCAAACTAACATCAAAGAAAATAGCACCAAAAAATTGACCATTTTGTTTCACCGGTGTGCCAATAGAGACTAATATCTCTTTGCTGACGGCGTCAGCGTAGGGGTCGGTCACAATAAGTTGATTCGCCTGTTCGGCATCTTTATACCAGGGACGCTTTCTGGGATCCCAGCCTGAGCCCGGATCCCAACTTGGATCACTTGCGACATATTTTCCACTTGATTGCTGGCCATAACCAATGAGAATGAAATCGTCTTTGAGGGTTTGGTTGGCGAGCACTTTAGCGGCACTTTGCAGATTTACATCATTTTCAACTAGGTTAGTTGTTAACTCCGCCAGTTTGGTTTTGCCGTCCATTTCAGCTTTAACTGTATTACTGATCCCTTCAATAATTTCATGCACGCTGGTATTTACAAGGTCTTGTACTTTATTTTTAACTAAAAAATATTGATTGATCGAAATCAGTGACAAGGCTAATAATAAGATTGCGGATGATGCCGCGACAATTTTATGTTTGAATTTCACATTAAACTCCAACGTTTGTTATCTTTTTAGATTAAGTTAAAAACCTTTTGGATACAATTTTAAATAATTCTTTATTTAACGGATGTTTGTGAAGATCAGTTTATTAAGTTTAGAAAATAGATCTGCCGATTCGATTTGATAAAAGAGATAATGCAGCTGTACCTGCTAAAGAGTTACCTGAAGCATTTAATTCCGGCGACCATACTGCAATGGTCATTTCTGAGGGAACGATGGCAATGATCCCGCCGCCCACACCCGATTTTCCTGGCATTCCCACCTGATATGCAAATTCACCGGCAGCATCGTATAAACCACAGGTAGCAAGCAGGGCATTTAATTGTTTTGATTGCACCGGACTGACTATTTGTTTTTTAGTTTTGACTGATTGCCCTTTATTGGCTAAATAACTAAAGGTTTTTGCTAAATGTACACAACTCATTTTTAATGCACAGGCATGAAAATAGTTATTGAGAACAGGGAGCACTTCATTATTAAAGTTACCAAATGCACGCATCAAATAAGCAATTGCGGCATTTCTATCACTATGCAGCATTTCTGAATTAGCAACAGATTTATCATAAGTTAAATGCTTGTCTCCTGACAGCTGTCTGGCAAGCTCTAGCAATCTGTGTCTTGGGGCAGATAATCGACTAAATAGGAGATCCGACACTAAAATTGCGCCTGCATTGATAAAGGGGTTTCGTGGGATCCCGTGTTCCATTTCTAGCTGAATTAATGAATTAAAAGCTTGCCCGGAAGGTTCTTTCCCTACTCTTTGCCATATTTCTTCTGGTTCATATAACATCATGGCGAGTGTTAAACTAAGCGCTTTAGAAATAGATTGAATTGAGAAGCATTCATGCGCATCACCTGCGGTAATGATTTCACCTGCATTAGTATAAATTGCGATCCCTAACTTGTTATTAGGTACACTTGCAAGTGCGGGAATGTAGTCAGCCACTTTACCCTGGCCAATTAAGGGGCGAACTTCATCAAGAATAGACGCAAGTAATGCTGGAGTCGGCTTCAATGAATTTACCTTTTAATAATACACAGAGGCTCAAATATATTGCATCTCAGATCTATAAGCACGATTTAATTTAACGTAAGACAAAAAAAAACCATCTCAAAATGAATTAAGATGATTTTTTGATTAAAGGGGATCATATTATGATCCTACTACAGGATAATTAAACTTTAAATTTCAAAGTATTAAATTGATTCTAATGCGATTTTAACCATCTCATTAAACGTATTTTGTCTTTCATCTGCCGGTGTAGCCTCACCTGTGATCACATGGTCGCTTACGGTAAATAAGGCCATAGCTTTAGCGCCATATTCTGCAGCTACGCCATATAAGCCCGCAGTTTCCATATCGACTGCCATAATACCCAGTTTATTCAAATCTTGATAAAATGAATCGTCAGCCTGATAAAATGTATCAGTAGTGAAAACATTACCAACTTTAGCGTCGATTGATAAATCACGTGCCGCTTTTACGCCATTTTCCAGTAAGCCAAAGTCAGCAATTGCGGCATAATCAAAACCACGAACGCGGTTTCTATTTACATTTGAGTCAGTGCTGGCACCTTGTGCAAAAATAACATCTCTGATCTTTATATCTGTGCTGATAGCGCCACAGGTGCCAATGCGAATAAGATTTTTTACTTTGTAACTAACAATCAGTTCTCTTGCATAAATAGACATAGAAGGTATGCCCATGCCAGAAGCCATGATGCTTACGGGTTTGCCTTTATAGGTACCAGTAAAACCAAACATATTTCTCACGCCTGTTACTTGTTTGGCGTTATCTAAAAATGTTTCAGCTATGTATTTAGCTCTTAGTGGATCACCAGGCATTAAAACCGTTTCAGCAAAATCATCTAAGTTTGCTTCTATATGTGGAGTGCTCATAAGTTATCCTTTAAGCTTCAGGGCGAAACCTTCGCCGTATTCTAGTGCGGGTAAATCAAACCATTGTGCTAAGGTTTGCCCCATGTCTGCAAATGTTTTTCTTTCGCCTAATGAAATAGGTGTCATTCCTTTCGTATAGGCAATTACGGGTACGTATTCTCTGGTATGTTCTGAGCCAGGCCAGGTTGGATCACACCCATGATCTGCGGTAATGAGCAATAAGTCATCATCTTGCATTTGTTCTAATAATTCAGGTAAATAGGCATCAAATTCAGTTAATGCTTTCGCATAACCAATTGGATCTCTGCGATGGCCGAATTTCTCATCAAAGTCCACTAAATTGGTAAATGTTAAGCTACTATCAGGTGCATCAGCAAATACGTCTTTGGTTTTATGTAATAAATTCATTAAACCGGGGGCTTTGTGTTTTTCACTTATGCCCTGATGAGCATATATATCAGCAATTTTACCTACGCTAATTACAGTACCGCCCGCAGCCACTAGTTTATCTAAAACCGTTGGGGCCGGTGGTAATACTGAATAATCTCTGCGATTGCCCGTTCTGGCAAAATCGTTACTTTTTTCACCTAAAAATGGACGTGCTATAACACGGCCTATATTGTATTCATCAACAAGTTCCCTTGCAATTTCACAAACTTGATATAGTTTGTCTAAACCAAAATGCTCTTCATGTGCTGCTATTTGAAATATACTGTCAGCAGAGGTATAACATATGGGTTTGCCTGTTTTTATGTGTTCTTCACCTAAGTCTTCTAAAATGACGGTGCCGGATGCATGACAATTACCCAAAATTCCAGGTATGTCGGCACGTTTTACTAATTCTTCTATGAGCTCATCAGGAAAACAAGGAACTGTTTTTGGGAAGTATCCCCAGTCAAATAAAACAGGTACCCCCGCCATTTCCCAATGGCCGGAAGGGGTATCTTTACCCGTAGAAATCTCTTTGGCATAACCCCAGGCTGCAATGGGTGCATATCTGCTTTCAATAGCACAAGTTTCTTTACTTGCAGCTTCACAAGCATGAATTAGCCCTAACCTTGCAAGATTAGGTAATGCGAGTTTTTCACCTGTTTGTTGATGATATGCTTTTAATAAATGCGCAAATGTATTGGCACCCTGATCGCCAAACTTTTCAGCATCAGGCGCGGCACCTATTCCTAAACTGTCAGCCATTAGAATTAAGGCTCTGGCCATGTGAATTCCTCTTAAATTTTAAATGTACTCATTTCACTACATTTGATATTTTTTTGATGTGAATTAAGTATTAGTATTTAATTTTATAATTATGTTCTTGAAAAGGACATTTGTCCTGTAGCAAATTGAGTGAAACAGATAAATTTCTCACTTTTATTCTGTTAAAGAGATCGTTTAGTCTTTTTATTTGTTATCTTAACCAAACTTTTTAACCTGAGCGGATGTAAATACCCAGTGACTACGACTATTATTGCAATTGCAGGTGCTTCGGCATCTGGTAAATCCTTATTTAGCCAAACAATTTATAATGAGCTGGTTAACGATCTCGAACCAGGAGCGATTGCAATCTTAGAAGAAGATTCTTATTATCGTTGTCAATCACATTTACCTTTCGATCACAGAACACAAACAAATTACGATCATCCCGATGCATTTGAACATGAATTGATGCATGAACATATTGGTCTGCTCAGAGAAGGGAAAGAAATTGAAGTACCGACTTATGATTATGCTGAACATACCAGAAGTGACAGGATCAGACGTATACATCCGGCAAAAGTCGTTATTATTGAAGGAATATTGCTTTTATCAGATCAAGAGTTATGTGATGAATTTGATATTAAAGTCTTTATAGATACCCCGCTGGATATTTGTTTAATGCGCAGAATGCAAAGAGATATAGAGGAACGCGGCAGAAGTTTGGCGTCAGTGACAGAACAATATAAAACAACCGTCAGGCCCATGTTCTATCAGTTTATTGAGCCATCAAAAGAAAATGCAGATTTAGTGGTAACACGTGGAGGGAAGAACCGTGTTGCGATTGATTTAATAAAAAGCAAAATACAACAGCTATTACTGAAATAATAATAATTAGTCTGCTTTGAGACAAAACAGGAATACACAATGACAACTTTTATGACTTTAGTAGGGATGTCCACCTTACTATTTGTAGCGTTTATCGCGTCAACTAATCGAAAATCGATCAATTTCAGAACGGTCGGCAGTGCATTTGGATTGCAAGTGTTAATTGGTGCCTTAGTATTATATTTTCCATTAGGTAAACAAGCTTTACTGGCTATTTCGGTTAAAGTCTCCAGTGTGATTGATTATGCTAAAGAGGGGATTAATTTTCTGTTTGGTAATTTCTTTGCATCAGGTGAAATGGGTTTTGTTTTTGCATTAAATGTATTGCCTATTATCATCTTTTTCTCATCACTTGTCGCAGTGCTGTATTACCTGGGCATAATGAACTGGATCATTAAAATATTGGGTGGAGGTCTGCAAAAATTGTTAGGTACTTCACGGCCTGAATCTTTATCGGCCACAGCAAATATTTTTGTTGGTCAGACTGAAGCTCCTTTAGTAGTGAAACCTTTTATTCCGACAATGACGCAATCAGAATTATTTGCCGTTATGGTTGGTGGCTTAGCAACTGTTGCAGGGTCGATTCTTGCAGGTTATGTTGCTATAGGTATAGATCTTAAATATTTGATTGCAGCGAGTTTTATGGCAGCACCTGGTGGCTTCTTAATGGCCAAAATGATAGTGCCGGAAACTGAAAAGCCCGTAGAAAATTTAGAAGAATTAAAAGAAGATGAAGATAAACCTGTCAATGTGATTGATGCAGCTGCAAGTGGCGCGTCAAGTGGTATGCACTTAGCATTTAATGTGGGTGCTATGTTATTGGCTTTTGTTGCTTTGATTGCCATGTTAAACGGCATGTTAGGTGGAATTGGTGAATGGTTTAATTATCCTGAGTTAACCATTCAGGAAATATTAGGTTATTTATTTGCACCAGTAGCCTGGATATTAGGTGTTCCCTGGAGTGAAGCGATACAAGCTGGCAGTTTTATCGGACAAAAACTGGTAGTAAATGAATTTGTTGCCTATCTTGATTTTGTTAATTACCGAGATCAATTAAGTGAACATACGCAAGTGGTTATTACCTTTGCTTTATGTGGATTTGCTAATTTATCTTCTATTGCTATTTTACTAGGTGGACTGGGTGGCATGGCTCCCTGTCGTCGCAAGGATATCGCCCGCCTAGGACTTAGAGCTGTTATGGCAGGTTCCATGGCAAATCTAATGAGTGCCGCCATCGCCGGCTTCTTTTTATCCATTGGATAGATTTTTGTTAACATTACCTTTTTCAGGGTGATGCAACACGTATAAAATTAAGGGCGAAACTATGGAGTTACCTACAGTAGATTATCAGGCTGACAATGCAGCTGAATTATTTGTGAAATCTTTAAGAGAGACAGGATTTGGTGTATTAAAAAATCATCCCATCCCAAAAGAGCTTGTTGAATCTATATATAAAAATTGGCAAACGTTTTTTAACAGTGAAGAAAAGCGTGATTACCCATTTAGTAAACAAGATCAAGATGGATATTTTGGTCCTGAAGTGTCTGAAACCGCTAAAGGCCATAAAGTTAAAGACATCAAAGAATATTATCATGTTTATCCGAAAGGTCGTGTACCTGCACAATTAGAAACTGAAATCAGAGAATATTACAGACTGGCAAATGAGTTTGCAGAGCAATTATTAAGCTGGGTACAGGCATATTCACCCGCAGAAGTCAGTGACGGTTTTTCAATTGATCTGAAAGAAATGATCACTAATAGTGAACAAACGTTATTACGCATATTACATTACCCGCCAATGACAGGAGATGAAGAGCCAGGTGCAATTCGCGCTGCAGCGCACGGTGACATTAACTTGTTAACGATATTACCAGCGGCTAATGAACCCGGATTACAAGTGCAAGATAAATCCGGTGGCTGGCTCGATGTTCCCAGTGATTTTGGCAATTTAATTATTAATATTGGTGATATGTTACAAGAAGCTTCGGCGGGTTATTTTCCCTCTACCATACACAGAGTTATAAACCCGACTGGCAAAGGTACGGATAAATCGCGTATTTCTTTACCTTTATTTTTGCACCCAAGACCAGACGTTGTATTGTCTGATAAATATACTGCGGATAGTTATTTAAATGAACGTTTGCGTGAGCTAGGGGTTAAATAGTAAGAATTTATTAAATATTTTCAAGAGTTTGAACGAAGAGCAAAGGGCCGAGAGGCCCTTTTTTCGTTTCTAAAAGACATAACGGATGTCTAAATATTGTTACCCTCTCTGTCTATTGCTATTAACGGTTGATTATCAGGGAAATTGCCAGCATCTTCTACAATCCAAGGTGATAGACAGTTTCTATCTTCAATACAGGGATCTGTGAGTGCCTCCAGAAATGCCACAATTTGATTTACTTGTTGTGGAGATATTCTGATTTGCCCTCTAAGTGGTGATGTTGCAATGTCAGGGTTATTTTGTGCCTGTTGTAATCTATTCACCACAGACATCGAATTTTCATAAGCATTTGGATATAAACTTTCACAATCCTGGTTATTCTTTTGGAGCAGATCTACAATCTGAGGCAATTGACAAAATGGGGCGGTTTGATTTCTCGCAAAAGGAATACCATTTTGTGCTGCAAATAAATTATCTATGGCTCGTCTGGGGTTAGTGTAATGAGCAACAACTTCTCTTAAGTTCTGATAAGCACCGGCATGACCATAGGGTGCGGTGTTTGCAATATTTAACAAGCTGGGTGTACGAAAATGATGGCGATCGGCTGTATTGCCTGTAATATTTTCTCTGCCAAAATCATGACTGGTAGAATTTAGGCTGTCATTGCCTTTGCCGGGTCCCATTTGTGCAAAGGCAACAAGATGATGCCGTGAGTCTGAAAAGTTGGGGCCCGAGTGGCATCCGGCACAATTTGCACCACCTTGTTGTGCTGGTGTAAAAAATAATACGGCTCCGGCTTTTTGATTATCTGTGATTGCATCACTATTACCTGCTAAATAATTATTCCAGGGACTATTCACAAACACCATTGAACGCTCATATTCACCAATTGCATCGGCAATGCGATTAAAACTCACCTGACTGTCGCCAAAAGCTTGTTCAAACGCAACAGGCCAGGCAGTCTGAAATTGATTGTCAGAATTATTAAATCTTTGTGTGAGTGCATTTCTTAATGCCTGATTATCTACACCTGGAATAAACTGGCCACGCATTTCATCAGCTGATGTTACCGGAAACCTTGCTTGTGCGGCAGCCAGGCTTGTTTGTGGTGGAAAATTTGTATCAGGTAGGCGATTGTTTTGTGAGTTTAGTTCAGAATCAGGAGTTACAATTTGGCCATTGTTTAGCCTTTCTACTCGACTGTCCCAAAATAGTCCTCTATTAAAAAGGCCTAAATTTAGTATAGTGGGTGAGTTTCTGGGTACTACAGGCAGATTCGCATCATGATTGCCATTGTATCTTCCGTGACCTAACAAATCGTGACTGGCGACATTTAATTCGTCTATTGCTGCAACACCAACTGGTAAAGATAATGCGTCTCCACCGCCTAATGCCGGGTGGTGACAACTAACACATGCTGCGCTTTGCTCTGCGCCTAAATTTTTTGTAAAAAAGAGTTGCTTCCCCAGTTGTGCTTTTGGTTCATTGATATTGGGTAATGCCAGTGTTTGAACATCAATAGGTAATAATTGAAACTGCGCTACAATTTGTTGCAATCTTAATTCATTAGGTGTGTCTTCCGGTGGAGGTCTGTCTCCGGGAGGAGGTCTGTCTCCGGGAGGAGGTCTATTCCCCGGGTGATGTTGAAGATGAATATCCAGGGTGTCAGATTTGGCTTTTTCTATTTGGGCTTTATCTTCGGCATTTGCTGAAATTGATATTAAGCCACTGAATATTAAACAACTTATTAAATATATTTTGGTCATAACTTTACCTTAGTGCTTTGATTAGGGCCAAATTAAACTTTAACGGGGAATTGTGTAAAAAGTTTGCATTAAATGTGCAAATAATAAGGAAGAAATAAACAATCGTTTTAAAATTATGTAAAGTACTTTAAATTATATATAGATACGGGGTGTACGCTTTGGGCGCTAATTGTTCCAGATGAAAATTCAAATAAAACTTTTTTTAATCATTTTTTCTTTTAGTTTGATACTTATTGCAAGCCTGGTGGTGTTGATGCAATGGAGTATCGGCAAGGGCATGATAAATTACGTCAATACAAAAGAAATTGAACAATTACAACCGCTAATAGCGGAACTGAAAACCTTATATCGATATAAAAATAACTGGCAAGTAATTGACAATAATCAACATAAATTCAGAACCCTGTTAAATAAATACTTGGCTGACAGTGAATTTCTGCCACCGAAAAAAAACAGGCCCCCGCCAAGGCGACATGATGGTAATAAGGTACAGGAGCATAGCAGTGATTATGCGCGCAAACCGCCTAACAGACGAAGTCAATCAAATGAACGGTTACATCCACCTCCTAGAGATAAAGAGAGAGCTGACAGAGCGCATAGGCCACCTAAACGAAAAGAAAATAAACCACCGCCCATAAATGGTAAACGACCCAGACCACCTGAACATAGAGTTGATTATGCATTATTGGATGTCAATAAAGTTTATGTTGTTGGCATATATAAAACAGATAAGGCGTACTCATATACTAAAATCATCAATGATGCGCAGGTGATTGGTTATTTGGCCATTTCGAAAAGGCATAAATTAACAGAAGGATTTGAACTCGACTTTTTACAACAACAGCAAGATTATTTATGGATAATGGCACTGGGTATGATATTTATTGTTCTTGTGATCACCTTTGCTTTAGCGCGACATTTAGTCATACCGATAAACCAGTTAACACAAGGGATGTATAAGTTAACCCAAGGGAACTATCAGCAAAGTTTAGATGTGAAACGACAAGACGAGTTTGGTCAGTTAAGTCGAGATTTTAATGAGTTAGCAAAAACATTAGAACAAAATGAAACTGCACGAAAACGTTGGTTAGCCAATATATCTCATGAACTGAGGACACCAGTGGCTATTTTACGGGGAGAACTGGAAGCGATGCTAGATGGGGTGAGACAGCTCTCATTGGATAACATAGATTCAGCACACCAGGAAGTGGGGCACTTACAAAATTTAATTGAAGATTTACATCAATTAACCAGTGCAGATATCGGCGCTATGAAATACCGTAAATATAATTTGAATTTAAACGAACTGATACTCAAAGAGTCATCTCGATATGAGTCCTATGTGTCGGAATCGAAGCTTAGTTTTTATACTGTAGGGCTGGAAAATAAAATCAGGATATTTGCTGATCCCACCAGAATATGTCAATTATTAGATAACTTAATTAATAATGCAGTTAAATATGCACGTTCAGGCACGCAAATAAGATTAACTTTAACAGCAGATCATCAGCAAAAAATAGCTATAATTAGTGTGGAAGATGATGGCCCGGGTGTGGAAGATAGTCATTTATCACATTTATTTGAACATTTATACCGTGTTGATAATTCAAGAAATAGAAAAACAGGAGGCAGCGGACTCGGATTATCTATTTGTTCACATATAGTGACAGCACATCAAGGCAAAATTAAGGCATTGAGGTCTCCATTAGGAGGATTAAATGTGATCATTAAATTGCCTGTTATTTAACAGGAACTGGGAAATTATGAAAGGTACTGTGATCCTCATTGTTGAAGATGAGATAAAGCTTGCAAATTTACTAAGCGACTATTTTACAATGGCACAATATACAGTGCATTGTATTCAAGATGGTGCTGAGGTTGTTGACTGGGTTAGGCAACATCAACCTGCTGCAATTTTGCTTGATATTATGTTACCAAATAAAGATGGTATTGAGATCTGTCGTCAATTACGGCAATTTTCTAGTGTGCCTATATTAATGGTAACGGCAAAAGTCGATGAAATAGATAGACTTTTAGGATTGGAGTTAGGCGCGGATGACTATATTTGCAAACCTTTTAGTCCAAAGGAAGTTGTGGCTAGAGTTAAAGCTGTTTTAAGGCGGGTGCAAAATGAACCTGTATTACCAGGCAGCTTTGAACTTGATGAAACACGTTATCAGGTTAATTATCAAGGGCGATCACTCCCTTTAACTGTTGTTGAGTTTCAGTTACTAAAACCATTAAGTTCGGAACCCGGAAGAATATTCTCTCGTGCACAGTTAATGAATAATATGTATTCCGATAATCGTATCGTCAGTGACAGAACAATAGATAGTCATATTAAAAAATTACGAAAGAAACTGAATGAAATTAGCCCTAATGAAGAGCTCATACAATCTGTTTATGGTGCGGGTTATCGGTTGATCGTATAACGTTGGATCTTTAAAGACCTCACATTGTACTTAAGGCATATATTGCTTTAAGCATGAGATCAACTTGCTTAGCTCTATAGGTTTCGCCAGATGATGATTAAATCCAATTTCAAAAGCTTTGTTTTTGTCTTCAGGCATCACATCAGCGGTTAATGCAATAATGGGAATATGCTGTAATTCAGGTAAATTTCTGATCTGCTTTGTCGCTTCATATCCGTCTAAAATGGGCATCTGACAATCCATGAGTACCAGATCAAATTCTTGCTGTTGCAAAATGTCTACCGCCAATTGGCCATTTTCTACTATGATTGGACTGATATTTATCGATTTTAACATTTCTTGTATTAATAACTGATTCATTTTATTGTCTTCTGCCACTAATAATTTAATTGATGATAAATCTTCACTAAAAGAGAGATCTTTAAGTTCTGGAGGATGTTCAGAGATGCCTAGTGCCAGATTAAATTTAAATTCAGAGCCTTGGCCTAAGGTACTGGTGATAGTGATCCCTCCGCCCATTAACTGGCTGAGTTCTTTTGAGATTGCCAGGCCTAATCCTGTGCCGCCAAAACGTCGTGAAGTGGTGTTATCTGCCTGAGTAAATGGCTTAAACAATTTATCAATTGTCTCTTTGTTAATACCAATACCTGTATCTTTTACCACCAGCGTTAAATATGCTTGATTATCATGTATTTCAATTAAATCTACTGTTAACGTCACAGCCCCTTTTGCAGTAAACTTGATAGCATTGCTACATAGGTTGACTAATACTTGCTCAATGCGATTTGGGTCGCCAAATAACCATAATTTGTCTGGTAAATTGTCATTTAAGTGCCATTCAATATTGCTGTCTTTGGCGCTCTGACCAAAAATAGCACTGATCCTGTGTAACAATTCATGCATATCAAAACAAATATGTTCGATTTGTAACTTAGATGATTCAATTTTAGAAATATCTAAAATATCATTCACTATATTTAACAATAGCTTCGAAGATAGAGAGATTTTATCCGTATAACTGTCTATTTCTGTTTTTTGTGTGCTGTTTTTACTTAACTGAGCAAACCCTATGACTGCATTAAGTGGAGTTCTGATTTCGTGACTCATATTGGCCAGAAATCGGCTTTTAGCCAGGTTTGCCTTCTCTGATTGTATTTTTTCTTTTTGTAATTCGCGGGTTCTGACTGCGACTAAATTATTTAAAGAAGTTTGTCTATTATTCATAAATAAAATCAGTAACATAATTAACAGAATTACGATGACTTGAAAGATATATAAGGCAACAGCAAGGTTGTTTTGATGATGTGCGAGAAAGGATTCTTTTGGTACTAAATGTATGGTCCATTGCTGGCCAGCTAAATTGAATGTTAATGTACTGGTTTTTGCATCTGCTTGGCTTAAATCTTTATCTTGTGTATCAGATAAAAATGCGTGTGTTGCACCAGTTTCAAATATTTTATAATTAAACATACTTCTTTGCGTTGGAGAAATTGCAAGATCAATAATTTTGTCTACTAAAAAGACTCCAGTGGCATATCCTAGCAAGTCTTTATCACCTTTTATATCAATTTCATATACGGGAGAAAATATTAAATAGGCCGGGGCAGGTTGTTTAGATTGTATTAATTGCAAAATAGGGGTAGCTCTGGCCTGATGCATTTTCCTTGCTATGTCTAATACGGATTTATTTTTGGGTTTGGAATAAACGTTAAAGCCGATTGCCGCTTTATTTCCTTCAACAGGAAAAATATATTTAACGATTACTAGCGGGTCGTCTTTTATTAAAGGTTCTCCTTTTATCACTATGGGAGTGTTATATATTTCAGATAATTCATGTGCGAAATTATTTGTCTGTTGTTGTTTTACAACTGGATTCCATGACATGGCTTTAATACTGGTTTGATTTTTCTTTAATGAAGTGACGTATTCATTAAATATAGTTTGGTTTAGATTGGGGGTTGACTGAATAAATCCAGACAAGGTCTGGATATTTACTAAGCTGTTATTTAATTGGCGGTATAAACTATTCTCTATGTTTTTAATCTCCCGATTTACCAGTTTATTGGCATTATTGAAATTACTTTTGGAAAACAATAATGTTGTAAAAGAAATAAGTACAAATAATAAAAATGTGGTGGCAATTAATAAATAATACTTTTGTTTATGTGCATTTTTTTCTTTTAAATTTAAAACACTTAAAATAAAGGGGGCTGCGAGTAATACCCCCAGTGAATCGCCAAACCACCAATAGAGTACGTTAATCCAATAATTTTCTTGGGTATAAAATGGATTAAACGTACTTAAAGAGTAAATTCCGATATTGGCTGATATTAAATTGGTCAAAAGGCCGACGACAAAAATAAATACGGTGGCTTTATAATCAGATTTTAAATTAACGGGATCGCCTAACCAATATCTTAAAATAGCACTGCCAACCAGTGCTTGTAATGTGGCGCCAACAGCAATGAGTGATATTTCTATCCCTAATGGCGATAGTAAATCTATTAATGCTGCATTTTTTTGTATGGTAAAATTGAAGATAAAAGAGGCAAAAAAGATCGCCGGTATAAAGCGCCACCACCAGATATAACAACCGATCAGTGCAATGCCCGCAGGCAACCAAATGGGAACTACTTGCGTTTTAAAAGATAGATTTGATAATGCATGGCCACTGAATATATAGGCGAAAAAAAAGATCAGATAAAGTAGCCAGTACCAATTTTTATCTTTAAGTTGTTCCACTGAAATCCTTTAATTGAATGCAGAAGATGAATGTATAAGCTTAGATTAAACTGTAAAATTATACTATTTATATCAAAGAGTTTATTCAGTGAGTTTGCACATTAACAGTTAATTTCATTGTTGATGAATGATTTCAAGTAAATTTTTTAATAGCGCAGATGGTAAATTGAGCCAGGCTAGATTACGCATTTGCCTTGGTAAATCTATGGCGTGTAAGTGACTGATATAAGCTGGAGGAAGCGAACTATCAAGTGAGATCAACCTTATTGGTTTATTTTGACTAAGTGCCATACCGGTTTCAAAAGCACAATAAGTTGAACGTAGTGAATCTTTAGAAATCACAAAGATAAACAAGTCAGCCTCATTGAGCGTGGAATTAATTTTACGACGCCATTTATCCCCTTGTTGGATAGAGTCAAAACACATAAAAATATTTAAGCCTGTCAGTTCTCTTGCCGCAGTGACAACTGGCACCAGTAATGCTTCATCAGTAACCGCATGGCTGATAAAAATGTTTTTATAAGGGCTGGGGATCATTGTGGGAGTATGGTGTTGTACTCCATTTAGCCATTGATTAACTTTAGTTTCAATCTCAAAAAATAGTTTCGCTGGTTCGATATTAACCACTGTTGAGTCAGTCAAATTTAAATTTACAGCTGCATGTGATAAATCGACACCCAGTCCGATAAAGTATATTTTTTCAAATGTAAGTCCGGTTAATATTGTAGGGAGGCTAGCTAAACCAGTACCATCATCTAAGATAATAAGTGTATCTCCTTTTAATGATTGTTGATGATTATATACCGTAGCTTCAAAACGCCAGGCCAGACGTTTGGTAAGGTTAGTTAAAGAATGCGGACCCATTATTACTAATTGTAATTGCTGTTCGGTTTTTACTTCACACGCCCAATCATCTTCTTTATGACTGCCATCACACCAAGGTAATTGTTTTGATTTGCCGCAAATACATCTGAGTTTATTGGTCATTACTAGTTTTCACTTTTACATATTGGTTGAGAGCTTTAAGTCGTATGTTATTAAAATAGCAATATTTAGGTAAACTCATTGAAATAACACTTTATTGTTATTTCATTTTAAGCTTAACTCATGCATTGTACTGTTTAACTCAATTGAATCGTATAAAATTAATTTAACAATTCCGGAATAATTGAATGACAAGCAAATCAGACGATATGTTAAACAGTGAAAAAAAATTAATACGCCAGTTGGATAGTATGGTTTCTGAAGAACAAAATCCAGACACCTTAAATATTGATTTATTAGCCACAAGCGATATTTTGAATATGATCAATCGTCAAGATCATGATGTTCCTGCGGCTGTAAAACAGGCAATCCCAGAAATTACACTTGCGGTTGATGAAATAGTACAAGCATTTAAACTCGGAGGCCGACTTATTTATATGGGGGCGGGTACCAGTGGCCGATTAGGTGTTTTGGATGCTGTAGAGTGCCCACCAACATTTTCAGTGCCTGATAATATGATAATCGCTTTGATTGCTGGAGGAGATAGCGCCATATACAAAGCGGTGGAAGGTGCTGAAGATAGTCAAACATTAGCAATCGAGGATTTGAAAAAAATAAATTTTAATCAACAAGATATATTAGTCGGAATTGCAGCAAGTGGCAGAACGCCTTATGTGATTGCAGGATTAAAGTATGCTAATGAAATTGGTGCGACATCAGTTTCAGTTAGCTGTAATCCAGGCTCAAAAATACAGCATATTGCAAAAATTGGCATTTGTGCTGAAGTCGGACCGGAAGTGTTAACTGGCTCTACCAGGATGAAATCCGGAACGGCGCAAAAATTGATTTTAAATATGTTAACTACCGCAAGCATGATCCGCATGGGTAAGAGTTATCAAAATCTAATGGTTGATGTGCACGCCAGTAATGAAAAACTTTATGCCAGGGCAAGTAGAATTGTTATGCAGGCAACGGGGTGCGATCATCACCAGGCTAAAGCTGCTTTGGAACAAGCTGAATATAGTGCAAAAACAGCCATTTTAATGATATTAACCGGGCTAACTTTTTTGGAAGCAAAATCACTGCTGTTAAAACATGATGGTTTTTTACGTTCTTCAATTGCAGATCATGGTGAAAGTTAATTGATGTTCAATCTAACACGCGTTTTATATATAAAATTCATTTGTATCATTTTTAGTATACAAATATGGTCACTGCAGGCAAACACGGTAACAAATAACAATATTATTGTGGGAGCTGCACAAGCTGAATTGTATTTAGATAAATTAAAAAATCAGCGAATTGGTTTAATTGTTAATCAAACTTCCAGAGTAGGTGATACTCATCTGGTTGACTTTTTAGTTGCACATCAACAAAAGGTTCAATTGATTTTTGCACCTGAACATGGGTTTAGAGGCGATCACGATGCAGGAGAAAAAATTAAATCGGGGGTCGATGAAAAAACAGGTATTAATATATACTCAATTTATGGCAAAACTAAAAAACCCAGTGCTGAAATATTAAAGCAAATAGATGTATTGATTTTTGATATACAGGATGTGGGAGTACGCTATTACACTTATATTAGCTCCATGCATTATATGATGGAAGCGGCTGGCGAAAATAATATTCCTTTTATAGTTTTAGACAGGCCGAATCCAAATGGCTTCGCACTAGACGGGCCCGTATTAGATATGAAGTTTCAATCATTTGTAGGCATGCATCCAATTCCTTTGCTTCATGGTATGACAGTAGGTGAACTGGCTTTAATGATCAATGCGCAAGGTTGGCTTAAAAATAAAGTTAAGCTTGATTTATCTGTGATACCTGTCAAAAATTACAAACGAAATATGTCTTATTCATTACCTGTAAAGCCTAGCCCTAACTTGCCAAATGACAGAGCCATTTCTTTATATCCCTCTCTTGGTTTTTTTGAGTCAACACCTGTGAGTATTGGCAGAGGAACAGATTTTCCATTTCAAGTGATCGGGTTTAATGAGTTTTCTTTGGGCAATTTTCAATTTAGACCAAGAGTAATTTCAGGTGCGGCGAGCCATCCTAAATTGTTAGGGAAGTTATTACAAGGTGAAGATCTTCGTGCTTATACAGAACAAGGTTTAAGTCTAAAGTTTTTACTTTCCTGGCATGATTTATTTAAAAAACATAACCGTGAATTTTTTACAAAAGCACAGTTTATGGATAAATTGGCTGGTACCAATAAACTCAGGCTGCAAATTCAAAGCGGGCTAGATGAAAAATCTATTCGTGAAAGTTGGCAGGCTGAATTAAAAAAGTTTGATCAGCAACGTCAAGCATATTTGCTTTATCAATAACTACGGTATTACCGTGCTTTAACCTAATAAAAGATTAAAATTTTTATGCCAGATAACTCATTATTTCAATTTCAACAGGCATTATCTAAAATTTTACAGCCCGAGGCGATAATTACCAATAAAAGTAAATGTTATGCCTATGGCACAGATGCTAGTTTTTATCGTCTGGTACCTGAAATTGTACTGATTTTAGATAACCTTGAGCAAGTGGTTAAAGTATTACAACTTGCAAACAGATATCTGGTTGCAATTACATTCAGAGCTGCCGGGACTAGCATGTCTGGCCAGGCTGTCACAGATTCGGTTCTATTAACCTTATCTGATAAGTGGACTTCGCATCAAATACATGAAAATGGTGAGTTAATTACCTTACAACCGGGTATTATTGGCGCCAAAGCCAATTTATTACTAAAACCATACGGGCGTAAATTAGGACCTGATCCAGCTTCTATCAATAGTTGTAAAATAGGGGGGATAGCCGCTAATAATTCGTCAGGTATGTGCTGTGGTGTCAAACACAATAGTTATCATACAGTTAAAGATATGACACTTATTTTGGCCAATGGAGATAAGTTAAATACAGCTTCAAGGGTTAGTTGCAATGAGTTTATAGATAATAACCGAAATTTAGTTGATGAATTAATTGAACTGAGTTTAACAGTTAAAAATAATCCAATATTAAAGCAGAAAATTCAATATAAATATCGTCTTAAAAATACCACAGGGTATGGTATTAACGCCTTAATAGATTTTAATGATCCGATTGAAATAATTAAACATTTAATGATAGGTTCAGAAGGAACTTTAGGCTTTATTGCCGATATTACTTATCACGCAATTACAGAGTATCAGCATAAAGCATCTGGCTTTTATATTTTTAAAGACATGCAAACGGCTTGTTTATTAGTTGATAAATTATCTCAGTGTGACGTTTCTGCGGTTGAATTATTAGATAAACGCGCTCTATTATCGGTGGCTGAACATCATTTAATGCCTGATAATATCGCGGATTTACCAGAACAGATAGCTGCTTTATTAATTGAAGTGCATGCTCCGTCTTTGACTATATTATCGCAATATATTGCCCAAATAGAAAACGAAATAATTGAATATCAAAGTGAATTACTTATAAACATTGCTTTAGATACAGATGTTCAGCGTAATGAAGCACTTTGGAATATTCGAAAAGGCATGTTACCTGCTGTAGGAGCTATGCGTGAACCTGGTACCACTTTAATAGTTGAAGATGTTGCTGTACCCATTAATCAATTGTCGGCAAGTATTCAGGGCCTCCACAGGTTGTTTGACAAATATGCCTATGATGATGCAATTATTTTTGGCCATGCATTAGATGGAAATTTACATTTTGTTTTCTCTCAATCTTTCCAATCCGAAGAAGATACCCAAAATTACGATCAATTTATGTTAGATTTGGGGGAGTTAGTGGCGGTTGAGTTACAAGGATCATTAAAATCTGAGCATGGTACCGGGCGAAATATGGCGCCTTTTGTTGCGTTAGAATGGGGTCATGACGCATATAAAGTGATGAAAAAAATCAAACATATTTTTGATCCAGGGAATATTTTGAATCCGGGAGTGGTGATAAATCAGGACAGTAAAATTCACATCAAAAATTTAAAACAGATGCCCAAAGCGGATGAATATATAGATAAATGTATAGAATGTGGTTTTTGTGAATCAGTTTGCCCCTCCAATGGTTTATCATTTACACCTAGACAACGTATCAGTATTTGGCGTCGAATAACACAAATTAAGCAGTTAATTGAAGACTCAAATTCGGATATTTCGCAGACAGAAAAATTACAGTTAAAAAAAGAATATGATATTTTGCTCAGTGACTATCAATATTTAGGAATAGACACTTGTGCGGCAACAGGCTTATGTGGAATGAAATGCCCCGTTGGTATTAACACGGGAGATTTTATAAAAGCTTTACGTACGGATAAGTTTGAGCAGCATAATCTAACAAAAAAATTAACCAATGTAAGTGCTAAACACTTCACTGCTACAGCTAAAGTTGCCAGTTTAGGTTTTGCTTTTGTGAATAAAGCAAAAAATATTCTGGGAGATAATACCCTGAATAAGGGCTTTAATGTATTAAATAAAATCTCTAATAATACCATTCCTATCTATTTTTCTAACTGGCCCAAGGCAGAAAAAAAAATAACAGGCGGGTTATATAAATCACAACATACTCACGCAGAAAACAAAACTTTGATTTATTTACCAGCTTGTGTAAATAGGGTATTTGCTGCAGAGACCACATCTGATGATCAAAGGCCCTTGTATCAGGTTGTTATATCTGTATTAAATAAAGCAGGGTTTGATGTTTTGATCCCCCAAAACCCTAACAATTTATGTTGTGGTATGCCTTATGCCAGTAAAGGTGATACGCAAAACTCGAATGAAAAGTCTGCACAATTAACTGAACTCTTGTATCAATTAAGTGAGCAAGGCACTCATCCGGTGATGATGGATGCCAGTCCTTGTTCGTTAACATTAAATAATAGCCAAAAAAAGTTAACTGTCTATGAATCGGCAGAATTCATAGATTTGTTTGTTATCAATCAGCTAAAGATAAAACCTGTTGCTGAAAAAGTGATGTTACATGTTACTTGTAGTACACAGCGCAAGAAATTAGAGCAACATCTTATTAATGTAACGCGTCGGTGTGCAGAAAAAGTGATTATTCCGGCAGATATACAATGTTGTGGTTTTGCCGGTGATAAAGGTTTTTATCAGCCTGAGCTAAATGAACATGCCCTAAAGTCATTAAGGCAGCAAATACCAAAAGGATGTAATATAGGTATATCCAATAGCAGGAGTTGTGAAATAGGTTTAACTCGTCACAGTGGCGTGCCTTATCAATCACTTTTTTATTTAGTGGATAGCGTAAGTTTCCCGATTATTAATCATAGAGAAAAAGAATGAAAAAAATGAGACTGCTTGCTTGTTACTTTATGTTGATTAATTGCTTTAATGTGATTGCAGAACAAAAACAGCCAGCTGATTTTGTAACGATAAATACATTCATACCAGATTTGATATTTGACATCAGATATTACAGTACCAATAATTTTATTGGTAAAAAGATTGATGGTTATTATGCTGATAAATGTATTTTGCAAAGTAAAGCGGCAAGTGCATTAAAAAAAGTGTATCACGCTGCTAAAAGTCGAAAATTAAATCTTAAAATATTTGATTGTTATCGCCCGCAAAGTGCGGTTGATCACTTTGTACGCTGGGCTAAAGATCACTCAGATACAAAAATGAAACAGCTTATTATCCCAGGTTGAATAAAGATACTTTGATTGGACCCTATATTGCAGCTAAGTCAGGACATAGTCGTGGTGCCACTGTTGATTTGACTTTAGTCGAACAGGTAAATGGCCATTGGCAGGAGTTAGATATGGGATCTGCCTGGGATCTGTTTGATGAGATATCAAATACAGATAGTAATCATATTACTCAGCCACAACAAGCAAACAGGTATTTGTTGAAACATCTGATGGCACAGGCTGGTTTTTCTGCTTACGATATGGAATGGTGGCATTTTTCATTAGCAGAACAACCATATTCAGATACATACTTTAATTTTATGATTAAATAATGTACCCGATGGCAAGACCCTGTTTTTACCCGCAACCACGCATACAGTAAAAAACATAGGCAATACGGAAATTATCATTGTTGAAACGTAAGGCATCTTAAACTTATTCTTAGAATAGCTTAAAATTGTTATTTTTGTGTTAACAGTTAAGAAAGAAACCTATAGAATAGCGATGACGATAAGGTTAACAGTATTGATTTATATCATATTGATTTGAAAATGATCTTATTATTAAGACTATACTATAGTGTAATACAAAATCTAGGGGATTTATTAATGTTAATACGTAAAATTATGGGATTAAGTTTGGTATTAATAATGGCCGGTTGTTCTAATACACAAGAATTAGAACAACGCATTAGCAATTTAACTGACAAAGTCGATAACTTGTCTTCACAAGTAAGCGATCTTTCTAACGATGTAACAAGTTTAAAACAACAGCAATCACAAAATACCGATATGATAGAGTCAATTAAAACTGTCTCTGAAACTGCAGCAAATGATGCGCAACAAGCAAATGAACGTGTTGATAATTTTGTTGAGTCGTATAAAAAGTAATTTAATGACCAATCTGATTAAAGTTAATTAGATTGGTGCTTTTTCTTAAATTCAGGTGTATTCCTTTTTAGAGAAACAATTAGACCTTTAGGCTCGGCGAAATAAGGCTGTAGAAAGTCCCAGTCTTGATCTGAACTCCCTATAAAGCGTTTTACAGCGTCAGTAATAATAACTGGTTGTACATTACCATGCTGATCACTTAGAGGCTGGTGGATTTCAATTAATTTTAGTGTGGGTGTTTCAGCTGACATTTTTATTGGTTGATCAATAATACGCACGGGAGTTTTTAGTAAAACATTATCATATAACCATTTTATATCATTATCATACATTCTAATACATCCAGAGCTTGAACGCATACCAATGCCAAAGCGTTGATTCGAACCATGAATAAAGTATTCGCTCATACCCAGACGTAAAGCATATTTACCAAATGGGTTATTTGGTCCAGGCGGAATTTTATCTGGCAATTTTTTACCCTGTTTAGTCAGGTAGCGTTGTTGCATTTCTTTTGAAGGAGTCCAGGTCGGATTTTTCCTTTTTTCACTGATATATGAGAATGTTCTCGGAGTTTCTAATCCTTGTTGCCCTATACCTACAGGAAATACATGAACTGTGTTAGTGTCAGGGGAAAAATAATACAGCCTTAGTTCGGGTAAGTTAACGACAATACCTTCTCTTTTTATATAAGGAAGCAGTAATTGAGCAGGAATGACTAATGATGTGCCCTTTTCAGGCAAAAAGGGATCGATATCTGGATTAGCTTCAATTAAAGCCAAAAGGCCAACATTATATTTTTCAGCGATTTTTTGAAAATAATCGCCTTTTTCTACAATATGTTTGATTGGTGTGCCTAACAAGCGACTATTATTTGCCGGCAAAGTATATTCTGTAGCCTGTATTGTAAAACTATATAATAAAACTAAACTCAATAGCAGGTTATTAAATTTAAACAATTTCATTTTTATTTGTTATTCATCCACTTAATAGGGATAGTTTATCATTAACTGAGCTGTTTAATTTATTTAAATTAATTGTTTTCGTTATTCTCATAACCATATCGATTATCCACAACTTTAACTTCTTCACGGTAACTTCTATGGTTTTTCCAACCGTAATTAAGCATGCAATCTTTTTCAATTTCACTTTTAGTCATATTACTTCGAATTGTGTGTACACTTGAATTTTGATTCTGGCTATGGGGATCACAATTTCGACTGACATTGGCACGCGTTGCAGTGCGGGCGGATTGCGTTGACATTGTATTATTGGTGCAGCTATTAGCTTCACCTGATTTTTGTTTTGCGTATATTTCACAGCTTTGCTTATTTTCTCTGAATTGTGTGATCACCTTTTTTCGTTCTTCAAGGTATTCTTTTCGATGAGCAAAACATTGCTTGAAGGTATCCCTTTCATATTCCATGCAATATTCGTTGGCTGTTTTAGTTGGTGCAGTGGATTTACATGCAATCATTAAAGTTAATAAAACGAGCAATGAAAATTTTAAATATACAGTCACTAGATGAATTTCCTTCTGATCTAATTGCTTATTTCAAGTGTAGCAGAGGATCTTGTTTTAGATTTTATAACTGATGTATAAATTTCGGAGCTTGCCTAACCTTCGTTGCCTGTTCAAACCCATAGGCAATCTCTATTAATTTTCGCTCGCTATTTGAATCGCTGAAAAATGATATTCCTAACGGCAACTCTTTATAAAAAGCCATAGGTACAGTAATACTCGGAAAGCCTGCCATTGCGGCCGCGCCTGAACTTGAGCCACCAAAATGGTCGCCATTGATCAAATCAATTTTCCAGGCTGGACTATTTGATGGTGCAGCAAAGGCATCCAAATTGTATTTTTTGATTAAACTGGCTAGCCCATTGTTTATAACTTTATCCTGGATAACTTGTTTGGCTTTTAAATATTTATGATTGGTTAATGCACCTTTTTGTTGAGCCATTTCAAGCATGTGTTGATCAAAAAGTGCCATATTTTGTGTATTGGTTTTATTAAATGCGATCAGTTGTTCCAGGCTTTTAACTTTGACGCTATTGGGGGTTTGCGCCAGATATTGATTGATATCGTGTTTAAATTCATAAAGTAGTACTTCAAGCTCAGCAATGTGGGCTTCATGTATTTGTGAAAGTTGTAGGCCATCAATTAAGGTTGCCCCCTGTGCTTCGATTTGTTTTAGTGCTTTATTAAATGCAAAGCTTGCCTGTGTATTGAAATCACTGATATTGCGAATTATGCCAATACGTTTACCTGATAAGCCTTGTGGTTTAAGGGATTTGACATAATCTATTTTGGGGGTTTCTGGCTTAGCCAGAATATTTAACATGATTGCGGCATCGGAAACTGTTCTGGTCATCGGGCCGGGTACATCTTGACTATGGGATAATGGAATGATCCCTGTTGTAGAGATCAGACCTAATGTTGGCTTAAAACCAACCAAAGAGTTATGGGCTGCTGGGCAGGTAATGGAGCCATCTGTTTCGGTGCCAATTGCTAATAAAGTCATATTTGCAGAGGTTGATATGGCAGAGCCAGAACTTGAACCGCAAGGACTGCGGGTGAGAATGTAAGGTTTTTTTGCTTGTCCGGTTATAGAATTCCAGCCACTAGAACTGATACTAGAACGAAAATTGGCCCATTCGCTTAAACTGGCTTTGCCTAAAATAATGGCACCCGCTTGTTTTAGTTGTTTCACTAATGGGGCATCTTTTGTGGCAAAATTTTTATACAGTGCTAATGAACCGGCTGTTGTTGGCATTTTATCAGCTGTTTCTATATTGTCTTTAAGTAAGATAGGTACACCATGTAACGCACCTAAACTGACTCCTAATGCTGCTTGTTGATCCCTTTGTTTCGCGATTGATATTGCATCTGGATTGACGCTGATCACAGCATTAAGTTTTAAACCCTGTTGATTCATTTTATTAATTTCGGTTAAATAAAAACGTGTGACTTGTTGGTAGGTTAATTCGCCCTGATCTACTTTTTGGTGTAACTTTTGAATACTAAGTTCTTTTAAGTCAACTGAATGCCCTAAGTGTGCAACACAATTTGATGTTAAAAATATAAAAAAACTCAATAAATAACGCATTTCTTCTCTCATTTTGGGGAATAATTTTTTCGGATCTATCCCTGCAAAATATCATCATTTGCAGGGATATCTTTTAGTTATTAAAACTGATAGTTGAGGCCTAAATAATAAGCTCTGCCAACACCATCATAACTTGAACTTCCGGCCGCTGTTTCTGGAAATACCGGGGGCGCTTTGTCAGTTAGGTTATTCACACCAACATACAGATCCATTGTATCATTTATTTGATAGCCTCCACGTACATTAGCATACACAACAGATGGAATATGGTTTTGTGGATATTCACCATCAGTGCCCTCAGTATCTGTATAGGAAATTCGTGAACTACCGATATACTTTAAGCTTAAATGGGCACTCCAGTCAGTGATGGTATAAGTCGCATTTAGATTTAACTTTAATTTTGACGTATTGGCGATGCCCACTTCTCTAATAACATCTTCCGGTTTTTCAGGGTTTAGTAAATTGTTACGTTTCTCATAATAACTGCCCACTAAATTGACTAATAAAGAGCCTGATTGTTCAAAATCTAAATGATAATTTGATTCTAAGTCATAACCAGAAGCGTCAAGTTTTGCGATATTTATGATGCTACTTCTTACATTATTGATTTGGTGTGCATCATTACGACTGAATAAATCACAAAAAGGATTATCTGTCATATCAAAATCTACACAGTTAGCCATAATATCATCTGTTTCAGGTTGTGCGATAGCATCATCTATGGTGATATTCCAATGATCAAGTGCAATAGATAGACCTTGTGCCCATTGTGGTGTGTAGACAATGCCTATGGTTGTTGATTCTGATTCTTCCGCTTTGAGAGATGGATTTCCGGTTACCAGGATTTTTTGTGCCGCTCCTTCTGCTAATGATTCAAATTCAGCTGGTATGCCTAACGTAGCACAATTCGCCCGGCGGGTGTCTGGCGCTGGACCATTGTTCACGTTTCTGAAATCACAAGGGTCTTCTATAAATTCAAAAGTCAGTTCTTCTGGTTGATATAGTTCTCCTACATTAGGTGCTCTGACAGCTAATCCATGTGACACTCTAGTTCTGATGGAGTCATTAATAATCCAGTCTAATCCTAATTTGTAGGATGTATGTGCGCCTACTGTGCTGTAATCAGAATATCGTACGGCAGTTTCAAATGACAAGTCTTGGATAGCGGTAATATCTGATATTAAGGGGATCCTAAATTCAGAGAATATTTCCTTGACGTTATAATCTCCTTTAACGATTTGTCTTGGGCCATCATGGGTATTATTGGTTAAACCACCCACTAATAAAATATCTTCAGGAATAGACTCGCTACTTTCTTTTCTATATTCAAATCCAGCTGCAAATTGAATGGGGCCAGCAGGTAACTCGTACAAATCACCATTGAGTGAAAAGTTTAATACGGTTTGCTTTAACTTACTTATTACTTCGGTGGGCCTCATGATGAAATCAATAGCTTCAGCTGAAGCTGCATTAGGGCCAAATGGATTTAAAGGCACGCAGTTGTTTGATGTGTCTCTACACGCAATATCACCATTTTCATTTAATATAGCATCCTGTGCCTGTACAAAATTGTCTACCAGTCTATCCAGTTTTGAATTTTTGCTTTTACTTTGCCCATGTTGAAGGTAAAAGTCATAACTTAATGACTCTGATAACTCGCCATTACCGCCTGTAACAAATTGAAAAACATCAAATATATTTTCCGTGGGTAATTTACCGAGATCTGCATTGGCTTTATTGACATAAATAACAGGAATATCTTTATCTATCATTTCATTGCGTATGGATTCGGCTAAATAAGGATTATCCAATCCAACTTGAATTATTGGACCAAATACACCATCACTAAAAGAAGGTTGAGCCGTATTTTCCCCTACTGTATGAGAATACTTTGCATCTAAAAATACGGTATGGCCATCAGGTAAAGCATAGTTAGCAGCCAGAGTTGTTAAAGTGCGTTCTGTTGGTACACTTAACACCGCATATTCTGTGGTGGTAAACCCCATACCGTTTTCACAGCGGATCCCCTGACAATTCCCCGCAACAAACGGTATTGGCTTACCATTGGCATCAAAAGTTAATACTCCCAAATCACCAATGGGACCATAGTAGCCTCTAAAGCCGGTTGACGATGCGATCCCAGCCGCATTAAGAGGCAGGAAACTATTATTAGAGGCCATACGTTGTGATGCGATACCATCATTCGGTCCGGTATCATTTTCATTGGCATACCAGGCGAGCCCTCGAGAAGCATAATCACGGTCTTCAGCACGAACAGACTTACGGTCTGAATAATCTAACGAAAACAAAATATTTCCCTGATCATTCGCAAAAGTAGTTCCTGTCAGCATACTAAATATTTTTTCCTGACCATCATGTCGCGAAGATTGCTGGCTTTGAATGTTTGCCTGAAAACCTTCAAATGATTGTTTCATGATAAAGTTAACAACCCCTGATACCGCATCAGCACCATATACGGCACTTGCTGCACCTGTGATAACTTCAACTCTTTCTATCATTTGTGTTGGAATTGTACTGACATCAACAGAGGTATTGCCCGCCTGACTACCCACATGGCGGCGGCCATTAACGAGTACTAAAGTACGCTCTGTGCCCAGGCCTCTTAAGTTGAGTAGTTCTAACCCTGAATTTGCGTCATTTCCATCTGTGTTGGCACGGCCAATACTTTGTGAAAAAGCAGGTAGTGTATTTAAAATATCACCTGCATTGTTTAAACCAAGTTGTTGTATTTGTTTTGAGTCTAATACGGTTGTCGGTGTTGGCGTTGCTGCTGATGATCTTTGTATACGAGAACCGGTGATCACAATACTTTCTATTTGTTCTTCTGAATCAATTTGCTGATCTGCTGCAAGAGCGTGAGTTGGTAATAGTGAACTGGCGATGATCCCCAGCATTATTTTAGATGTTTTAAAGCGCATAGATTTCCCCTGATAATCCATAAATCAATTCTTATTATATTTCAGTGTTAATCTCAGGGTATCTGAGATTAATCTGTTTGAATCTATCAGATTTTGTAACAAATGTTAATTTTTTTATTTTAAGTTCGATAAAAGCATTTATTGCAACCTCATCCAGACTAAATTATTATTTTAGGATCACTTATAAATCATAAAGTTTTATTAATGTCTGATATCACCGATGACACAGAAGATGTTAAAGCAAAAGGCAGCCCAAGCTGGATGACTACATTTGCTGATTTAATGTCCTTATTAATGTGCTTTTTTGTTTTATTGTTATCTTATTCTGAAATGGATGTGGTTAAATTTAAACAAATAGCTGGCTCAATGAAACTCGCTTTTGGTGTACAAGATCAGCTCAAGGTCGAAGATATTCCTAAAGGCACTTCTGTTATCGCTGACAAGTTTGGACCGGGGAAACCGGAACCGACGGCGATTATTGATGTGCAACAGATAACCCAGGCTATCCCTGAGGAACACTTGAAAACCGCTGATAATAGACATAAACGTATTAAAGAAGCCAATGAAGCCTTCAAAATTCAGTTAGAAAATATCTTTGCGAAAGAAATTAAAGATGAGTTAATCGAGTTTGAAATTTTGGGGCAGCAATTAATAATTAGATTGAAAGAAAAAGGCTCATTTCCGTCGGGTTCAAGTTATCTGCAGCCCAGGTTTAAACCTTTATTGGTGAGAATTGCAAAAGAATTAAACAATATACCAGGTCAAATAACCGTTTCAGGACATACAGATAATATCCCGGTATCAAATGAGTTACATAAAAATAACTGGGACTTATCAGCTAAACGGGCAGCTGCGGTATTAAATACAATAGTAAAAGAACCACGGTTTGACTCATCTCGCATAAAAATGCAAGCTCTGGCGGATAACAAACCTTTGTTTAAAAATAACAGTATGATCAACAGAAGCAAGAACCGGCGGGTAGAAATAGCTATCAATCAAGGTGAAGCAAGTGAAACAGCACCAATATCAATTAATTAGAAGGTAGGTTTTTTGTGGATAAAGCAAGTGGTCTAGGTATAACAGTTATAATATTAGCCATTATTTTTGCGATTAATATGAGTGGCGCATCAGCGGGTATTTTTGTGAATATTCCCTCATTATTTATTGTCATTGGCGGTACTTTTGGGGCGGTGATGTTAAGTTATCGTTTATCTAATTTTTTTGCTGCTTTAACAAATATTAAATTAGCTTTTAGTGGGAAGCAGGCAAACTTGTTTGATACTTTAGATGATTTAATTGAGCTAAGTGAAGATGCGCGTAAAAAAGGCGTATTAGCCTTAGAAGATAAAACGATAGAAAATCCATTTTTACAAAAAGGAGTGAACTTATTGTTGGACGGGCATGATACTGAAACAATTGAATTTGCATTAAGCAGGGATATTTTGCAAACCCGTCAGAGAAATAATCAATCGATAAAAGTTTTGAATAGTTTTACCGAACTTGCTCCGGCTATGGGAATGGTCGGTACTTTGATTGGTTTGGTTGCTATGTTAGTGGCGATGGATGATCCAAAGTCCATCGGACCTTCTATGTCAGTTGCTTTATTAACGACTTTATATGGTGCCTTGTTAGCAAATGGTTTTACAGGTCCTTTAGCCAATAAATTAGGTGAGCGTGCAGATGAAATTAAACAGCATATGATGTTAGTTCGTGACGGAGTATTACATATTTCTAAAGGGGATAATCCAAAATTGATGCTAGAAATGTTAGCAACTTATCTTGGGGGATCTTTAAAGTCGCCTGAGCAGGCACAACCAGAAAAGAATAATTAAAACGCGATATTATGAAACTAAAATTACTTGAACAAATAGACTCAGATCTTTTATTCGCGTTTGAAGTAGAAAATAAAAACTGGTTTGAAAGTTTTATTGCGCCAAGAGGTGAAAGCTTTTATAACCCTCCGGACATTAACAAACATATCGCATCTTGTATTCAGGAATATAGCAAGGGCACGGCATATTTTTTTGTTGTTGTAAATGAGCATGAAATAATCGGCAGAATTAATCTCAGGGAAATCTGCCTGAAGAGAAAAACGGCATCACTTGGATACAGAGTTGCCAAAAAACATGCAGGAAAAGGCGTTGCCAGTTTTGCACTTAGCACGGTAGTTAATTTAGCCCGTAAAGAGTTAAATCTACAGTCATTAATTTCATATGTATTAACAAATAATCCGGCTTCTGAGCGAGTGCTGTTAAAACAAGGATTTACCTCAGTAAAAACCCATAAAGATTATATGTGGGTTAATAATGAAGTCTATGATTCAAAAGAGTATTTGCTGACTTTATAAGATTTAATATATGATTGCTTTGATCTGTATGTTAATTTAATCCCATAAACGCACGTTCGTTAAATAATTCACTTTGTACATCTACGAGCTTTATTTTATTTGCTTTTGGGTGCAGTGGATTGATTAAGGCAATAGACTCTCTTCCGCCAGGAGTTGCAGCGCTTGGCACCACATAAGCAAGTTTTTTAGCTTTAGCTAACCATCTGCTACCAATTTCCTGGGTTGATTTGGGATAAGGATATTGCGCCCAATCTTTGGGTAAAATGGTTAAATCAAGTTTTTCAACCTGATCTTTTGGCATAGTATAAATTCCTAATCGATATGTTTTAGGGACTAATCGGGGAGAAGGTAGATAATTGGCCATTTCTAGCATGGCAACTGAAGGAGAAAGTGCAAAGTAAAGAGCGGGTGATCCTTTTGTATTCCAACGCGCACCATTTAAAAAACTGCCACCACGTCCTGTGTAATTTTCAATATATATTTCAGGTGTGATGCGATATAAGTTGATCAACTAAACTCACCCCATTTTATTTTTTCTAATACTTCACTGATCATAGAGCGACCAATAAAGGTATCGAGTAAATCAAGTGGCCGGGAGCCATCTAATGCTGGAATGGTCATTGCCATCCACTCTTTGGATAAGCCAACATCACCAAAAATTTCAGCGGCAAGTACATGAATTTTCAAGATATCCAGAACTTCTTCAGTTTGTTGTTTACTTAGAGATTTTTTATTATAGAAACGGCTTAAATTGCCCGATGTTGTGCTCAGAGCCTGTATGATAGGTATACGTTGTTCAGGAGACTCCTGTACAAGCCATTTTACTACTTTACCAGAGATGCCTTCGTTAACTGTTTTCAGAAATTCACGTTTATCGCTAAAAATAGTTGGAGACAATGATTTTTCAAATTCAACGGCTGGATCCATAACTTACCTACTTGAGTTAAACTGTTTATAATTTCAGTATAACTCAAATAGAGGTAATTGAAACATCAAATTGATGTTTCAATAGTTTAAGGTTGAAATTAAACGCTTAAATTTAACGTATGCCATGCATCCCTTTTTTAAGAATGGGTGAAATTAAAATAACAAATACACCAGTGATCAAGCCTGTCCACATTAAAAACTCAAATAATTGCGCATAAGTATTTGATGCTTCACTAATATCCGCCACTGCTCCCATAGATGTATCTATTTGTGCCATTTTACCTAATCGCATCGCCACTGTTTCAGATAAGGCCGTCGCTAAAAACCATACACCCATGGATAAGCCCACCACTTTATGAATTGCCAGTTTAGTGACAGCTGAAAGGCCAACAGGTGATAGGCAAAGTTCACCTGTGGTATGTAGCAAGTATGCAAGTACTAACCACCATAAACTAATTTGGCCCATTTCATTGGGAAATTGTGCACCTAAGACTAAAGCACCAAAACCTAATCCGGCTTGTATGATACCTAACCCAAATTTAACTGGAATATTTGGATTTAGGTTGTGTTTATCTAACCATACCCATAATGCAGAAAAAGGTAAGGCTAATAACATGATAAACCCGGCATTTAATGAGCCAAACTGACCAGCAGCTATATTAATATCAAACAGATTTCGATTAACTACACGGTCAGCATATAAAGTCATAGAGCCTGCTGCTTGTTCAAATAACGCCCAAAATACTATGGTAGAGCCAATTAAGACCATAAGCACTAACATTTGATGCATTTCTTCTTTAGTGCCTTTTATAACAGCATAAGCAATTAATCCGACACCAGAGACAACGAGCAATACTTGTTGCGCGACAAAAACAATCGGTTCATGTTGCACTAAATACCAAAAGACACCTAAGCTTAGAACGGCCAATAAGTAGATCAGGTGTTCTCGTTTTATCAGGCCAAACATATTTTCACTTAGTAATTCTGGATGATCAGGCTCGGCCAGACCTCTTAAATATTTTTGTCCTTTGATAAAAGTGATTAAACCAACCAACATGCCAATACCTGCAGCGCCAAAACCATAACCCCAGCCAAAATTTTCGCCTAAATAAACACAGATAATAGTCGCTGTAAATGAACCCATATTGATCCCCATGTAAAATATGGTGAAACCAGACTCTCTGCGAGGATCATTTTGTTCGTATAATTGACCTACGATAGTTGATATGTTTGGTTTTAAAAAACCAACACCAACTACAATCAGGGCAAGCGCCAGATAGAAAATCTTGAGAGACGCGAGATCTTGAATTTTTACTGTTTCAGTAAGGGTTGTTCCAGCTTGTAATATTTCACCCGTATTAAGTGTAATCGCCTGTTCTAATACAGTACCTGCAGAATATTGCACTGCCTGATGGCCTTCTACAGCCATAAGTAAATGACCCAGGCATAATAATATACCACCAAAAAGTACTGCTTTTCTCATACCTAAATAGCGATCTGCGAGCATACCACCTATTACAGGAAGCGTGTAAACTAACCCGGCATACGCACCTAAAATCTCAAGCCCGGCGCCATCGGAGAATAAATGATATTTAGTTAAATATAAAAGCAGTAAATATTTCATGCCATAAAATGAAAACCTTTCCCACAGCTCAGTGGCAAAGCAGACATATAAGCCTTTAGGATGACCAAATAACTCATCTGTATTTACTGGTTGATCATCTGAAGAAGAAGGGGCTTGATCCATAAGTTAACCCTGATTGAAAAATAAACAAGGTTTTAAGTATAGTCTTAAATTTAAATAGTTTTATTTATCCAAATTAGAGAAATATTTTTTAGCTTCAGCTTTTACTTTTGAAGCAAGTAAAACCGTGGATGTCATTGTTGGTATTGCCATTAAAGCATACATGATATCGAGTACATTAATCACTATTTTTAGTGAGGCAATCGCACCTACAATTATCAGGCTTAAATAGAACCAGACATAAAACTTTTGAAATTTGGGTCCAAATAAAAATTCTGCACATTTACTACCGTAATACCAAAAGCTTAATACCGTACTGGTACTTAAGAAAAATACAATAAGTACTAACAAATAAGCCCCAAACCCAGGAAAAGCGAGTTCATAGGCATGGGCTGTTAAGCTGACGCCTGTAAAGCCATTATCGAGCGCGCCACTGACTAAAATAGCAATGGCAGTACAGGTACATACAATTAAAGTGTCTATGATAGGACCTAATGTGGCGACTAAACCTTCTTTTATTGGTTCATTGGTTTTTGCAGCGCCGTGAGCCATTGATTCTGTTCCAATTCCGGCTTCATTGGAAAAAGCGCCTCTTTGTACACCGATTAAAATAACAGAGCCTATTACGCCTCCCGTTAATGAGGTGGCATTAAAAGCTTGTGTTAAGATCAAAGCTAAAGTCGGCAGTATTTTATCGAAATTTAATACCATAATCGACAAAGTCATTAGTAAATAAATACCCACCATAACAGGGACAACGCGGCTGGCTACTTTGGCTATTCGGGAAAGTTTTCCTATAACAATGGAAGTGATCAAAATAGCAAGAAACACACCGCAGATAAAATCGAAATTAAAGTGATGATCAGTTGAGGTTAATCCTGCCGGGATTGCGACAAAATCACGTAAAACTTGGACTAATTGATTAATTTGAAAAATAGGTAAGGAACCAAACATACCTGCAATACAAAATAGCCAGGCTAAAGGCAGCCATTTTTTACCTAGGCCTTCACGGATCACATACATGGGGCCACCTTGTAACTGACCACTTCTGTCAAAACCACGATATTTAACGGCTAATGAAGCTGTGTAAAATTTTGTTGCTATACCAACAATTGCTGTAACCCACATCCAAAAAATAGCACCTGCACCCCCAAGTGAAATAGCGACGGCAACTCCAGCTATGTTGCCTAAACCTAAAGTCCCGGATAGCGCTACCATCAGCGCCTGAAAATGGCTTATTTCGCCTTTAGCATCTGTTTCGTTATCGTACTTCCCTAAAGTGATGCCAATGGCATGTTTTAAATATCGATAAGGTAATAATTTTGAATGAATGATAAAAAATAGACCGCCTCCAACCAATAAAATGACTAAAGGAAGTCCCCACATAAATGATGCAATACTGGTTAATAAAGTTTCAATATTTTCAATATTATTGGAATTCATATATTTTTATTTTGTTTTTATTATTAAATTTATCATATCCCTATTTAACGCGTTTGTAATTAATTTTGCGGTTCCATATTGTTTGCACATTTTGTGAGTAATCTTGCCTGTAAGTAAATTGTCTTATATGAGGAGAAAGTATGGTTGATAAATTTACAAGTAATGAAAATATTCATCCGATAATTTTCTGGTTTTTGGTCGTGCTTTTTTTAGTAACGCTTTATGGTGTTTCTATTTTTTTGTTTATTAATTTTTTTATCTAAGCTCGTAGTTTTATTAAAGAAGGAGGTTTATTCATAAAAATGGGATGCTAAGCAATTAAATGTAAATTTTTTGTTGATAATATATGTAATATTGTATACATTATTCCGTGTGTTGTATTTATTGTGCTTTGAAACAAGGAACTCAGGGTAATCAAAAAGCTAACATGAGTGGCTTTTTGATTGTTTTGCGACTGTTCTGACAGAAAATACGGCGTTATTTAGGAGTGAGGGTGTCTCAGAAGTGAATACTGAGCTACATATAATTAACAAAATTTATTTCTATAACTAGAAATAAATCCGTGGAGAAATTTCATGTCTTTACAGAATACTGCAACTCGACTAATGTCGTTATTTTTAGCTGTATCTAGTGTATCTGTTGTTGCTGGTTCAAGTGTTTCAGATATTAAAATAAAAAAGAATAATTTAACAAAAGATTTATTTCAGACGGCTGATCTGATCCAAGTATCTAAAGGTAAAAATACAGGCAATATATGTGGTACTGATACAAATCTACAAGATTGGGATCACATACAAAAAGAAAACAAATTCCAATTACAAAATAAATCAAGTGTTGCAAATGCGGTGCTAAATCAAATATCTAAAGCTAAATCGAATCAAAAATCATTGGCTGTAGCAGGTGACGGTATTGCCGGGAGATATTATATTCCTGTTGTTTTTCATGTATATGGTGATGAATATAATTGTACCGATGAGTCGGCAATGTGTTTAACGGAAGCGAAAATTTTAGATGCACTAAATAGAACAAATGAAGATTTTCTAGGATTAAATACACAAGATGGGCCAATTGATCCTGAATTTCAAGTTATTCGTGAAAACCTCAATGTAGAATTTGTATTAGCCAAAAAAGATCCTAACGGTAATGTAACTAATGGTATCGTTCGCCATGCAGCGAAAGCTGGTTATGGTGATGGCTCTAAAGCTAATGCCCAGATCTCAGCTGATGCCTGGGATAATTTTAAGTATATGAATATTTATATTCAGCATGACTTATATGACGATGGCACTACAAATAGTTCTGGTGTTGCCTGGTATCCTCAGCTAAGTATGTCTCAGGAAGGTCTGTCACGTGTTGTATATAACGGTCATTATTTGGGCAATAATGCGAGTGAAAACTTTCGATCTGTGTTTACCCATGAATTTGGTCATTGGCTGAATTTGCCACATACTTTTGATGGTGATGTTTGCTCTATTCATCAGGAAGCTTTTTGTGCAGCAACTGGTGATAATAATTGTGATACACCACAAATGAGTAGCAGTATTTTACAAAATAATGCCCTCAATTGTTTAGGTCAAAAAACCAATACCGAAAACTTTATGCATTATTCAGATAATTACGCTATGTATACCGCAGGACAAGTACAACGTATGACAGCGGCTTTACATGGTGCGGCACGTGCTACATTGTGGAGTAATGAAAACCTGATTGTTACGGGTTTAAGTGACTTGACAAGTACAGAAGATCATTACTGGGATGGCACAGGGTTGGATATTGCGCCTGAAGGTACATTGATAGCTGAGCATACCAATTTATCAGCAGTTAAAGGCGCAATTGATAATTTTGAAGTGACTATTCCCCCAGGGACAGAAGCGGTTGCTTTTTACTTAGATGGTTACACTGAGGATCCTGATCTTTACGTTTCTAAAGGGTCGGCACCTTCTAAAAATGGTGATACCTGGGTTGCTGATTACATTTCATTTAAATCTGCGGGAGTGCCTGAGCTTGTTACAGTATCAGCGCCTTCTACAAATCTAAATTATCATAGTACAGTGGATGCCTTCACAGCTTATACAAATGCAAAGTTACAAATTTTGGCTGTTGATGATGAAACACTATGTAATGGTTGTGAAAGAGTATTTCTTATTGAAGAAGCTAATTTATCGGCAACAAAAGGGGATGCCGTAAAAACTTACCAGTTTGAAGTTCCTGCTGATGCAACAAGAACAGTCGTTGTGCTTCCGGGTGGTTATACCGGAGACCCTGATATGTATGTGAGTATGAATTCCGTACCAGATACAACGACTTTTGATTGTGGTCCTTTTAGTGCACCAAGATTAAGTGAATTTTGTGATTTAGGTGCGGGTGGCGGAACACTTAATATCATGATTGAACCTTTTCTTGATTATAGTGATGCAAGTTTAAGAGTGTATTATGAACGTTCGGCAAATACGGCATTGCCGTTAGCTGAGGCAAATGGCGCTTACATTGCGAATATTGGTAATGCGGTTGAATTCAGTAGTGCAGGGTCAGGTGATACAGACGGTACAATTACTGAATATAATTGGGATTTTGGTGACAATACATCAAGTACAGAGGCTAATCCGACTCACATATACACCTCTGTAGGTTCATATACTGCGACTTTATCTGTGACTGATAATGATAATAATGTGGCGACAGATACAGCAAGTGTCACTATTCAAGCTTCTAATGAAGCGCCTGTTGCCAATGCAAATGGTTCATATAATGCTAATGTGGGTCAGGAAATAACCTTAAGTAGTGCAGGTTCATTAGATACGGATGGCTCAATTGTAAGTTATTTATGGGATTTTGGTGATAACCAGACAAGTAATGTCGCTGATCCAAATCATACTTATACGCAAGCCGGGGATTACACAGTAACATTAACTGTGACTGACAATGGCGGTCTGACAGCAACGGCAACAACAACTGCTTCTGTTACCGATATCGCATACTGTTCAGCAACAGGTAATACGGGGTACGAGTGGATAGCGAATGTATCAGCTGGCGGGGTATCAAATGCAAGTAATAAAGAAGGTTATGCAGATTATACGTCCGTTGTATTACCTTTAGTGCAAGGTAGCAATGCGATAGAGTTAACGGCTGGTGGCACTTATACTGAGCACTGGACAGTCTGGATAGATTTAAACAAAGATGGCGTATTTGACCTTAATGAAAAGCTATTAACAGATCTTTCAGGTAAAAATTTAGTGAATGGCACTATTACAATTCCAACCGGAAATGATGGGTTAACAACAAGAATGCGCATTGCGATGAAGTACGGTAGTGCGGTATCAAATGCATGTGGCAGCATAGGTGACGGTGAAGTTGAAGATTATACTGTAACAATCGGTGAGGCACCTAATTTACCTCCAGTGGCGAATGCGAACAGCGGATATACTGCAAATGTAGATGAACTGGTGAATTTTAGTAGCGCAGGATCTACTGATGAAGATGGTGTTATTGCATCTTTTGAGTGGGATTTTGGTGATAATACAAGGAGTACAGCTGCGAACCCCAGTCATAGCTACTCAGTGGCTGGTAACTATACAGTAACGTTAACTGTTACAGATAATGCAGGAGCAACGAGTACAGATACGACAAGTGCCACTATTTCAGATATTCCTGTTAATACAAATCTGCCTGATGCATGTGCTACACAATCAGCAATTACAGGCGGACGTATTGAAAATGGTGTAGCTGCATGTTTAGGTAATTCAGACACAATTTGGTTAAGCATTCCTGACGTAGATAGTCATCAAACAGTGGCAATCACAACCGGTCATGGAACAGGCGCATTAGAAGTGTTATATAAAAATGGTGGCTGGCCAAGTAGCAGTAATAATGATGCGGTGGCAAATGGTTCAACAACCACATGTATTAGTTTAGATGCCGGAACGAGCTACTGGTCTTATGTCAAAGTGAGTGGTGGTGCAACGGGCGCAACCATAGTTGTAGACTTTGATACTGCTGGGTGTCGTTAACTAAATAGATATAATAAATAGTATATCCCCAAAAATAAAAATGGATAATACGCAAGTATTATCCATTTTCTCATAAGGTCATAAATATTAGACGATTCTTGCATAATAATTATTTTATTCTTAACTAATTTGTAAAAACTAAGGTTCATTTACAAGGGCGTTTCACTAAACATATTATTGCAACTGTACATAATACTTAGTATGCTCCAGCTTTTATATTAGTGTTAGTTATACTAACTAAAATAACGAAGGGTCCCAATTGAAAAAATTAATTGTTTTCTTATTATTATTTACTATGGCCAATGCTATGGCTGCGTCTTCATTATCTGGGAAAATTAGTCGCTTATATTTATCTTCTCATGGTTTAGTGCTGTTTGATATAGAAGGTCAATGTAACGAATCAAATTCTTATGATTTCGAGTTTTCTTTGTCGGATACATATGGGAAAGAGTTTTATAGTTTCTTATTGACTGCAAGTGCAACTAAAAAAGAAATTACAATTGGATATTTTGGTGAATGTAGTGAAGTTAAAACAACAAGAATATCCCCCTCACAACTGATTATCAATAATTAGTTGTGAGTTTTATTTAATCAACTAAATTCCTTATTTTAATAGAGCGTAGCGAAAATCTCGGGGCTTGCCCCGTGCTGGATAGTGTAAACTGAGCTTGCCTCAGTCTGTAGTATCCACCACATGGAGCTTCAAATAAATTCACATCACGTTTTTAGATTAATGTACCACTTTGTGTGGATACCAAAGTATCGCTGTAAAATTTTTTCGGAGCCTTATCGTAGGGCAATGAAAACAATAATCAAAAAAATAGGTTACGATTACGACATTGATATAGTTGAACTGGAAATACTAGAAGATCATATTCATATGGTCGTAATAAGCGAACCAAAAATGTCACCAAGCCAGATCATACAAGTGGTAAAATGTATTTCAGCCAGAGAATTTTTCAAGTTATATCCAGATATTAAAAGACGTAATTTCTGGGGGGAAACTTTGGACTCAGAGTTATTTTGTTGAAACAATTGGAAATGCGACAGAAGATACAATTCGTAAATATGTGCAAAACCAATTGGTTGAATTGGATAAAAAAGAAGCTCACGAAAGTCAGTTAGGACTCTTTTGAAACTCGGTCGCTTGCGGGCAATTCTTTTATTTTGGAATTTATTGTCCCCAAGGGTTTAGGTTGGTGGATTTTTTTTTGCGAACGGCTTTTAATTTATTTTCTTTGATACGTTCTGCATCTTCAATACTTAAATTAGCAGGTCCACGGGGTTTTTGATGTTCAGGTACAATGCGATCTCTGGGTGGTAACTGAAATTGGACGTCATCAGCTTTAGGTAATCCTAAAAATTTATATAAGTAAAAAGCCTCGACTTTCTCTTTTGCCCACTGTGTTTTTCTAAGGAATTTTAAACTAGAAGTAATACTTGGATTGGTCTTAAAGCAATTTAAATTTAGATAGGCTGATAAAATTTCCCAGCCATAATGATCTACCAATTGCGTTAATATCTGTTCTAACTTAACCCCTTGCAATGGGTTGTTTTGAAAAATTTCTTTAGAATTCATATAGCATATCGCTTAAGGTTTTAAAATAATGACAGAATGAAGTTATTATAAAATTAAGCTGTATTGATAGATAGTGATATTAGTTTATTTTTATTGTGCTTATTTATTGTGCTTATTTATTGTGCTTATTTATTGTGCTTATTTATTGAACTTTTACTTTGCTTGATCTAAATAACATTTTTTCTTAGGATAGCCAAACTGTCAGACTCCAAATTCCAAAAGGAATTTAAATGCTTTTCAAAAAACACTTGTTATATGCAACTTTAATCAGTTCTATCGGCTTTGCATTCGCATCAAATGATTTCGACTCAAGTTATCTGGCATTAAAAAATAAGGAAGTGGTTGATACTGTAATTTGGAATTTTGAACTGGCAAATGAAGGTAATGCCAGAGCACAATTTAACTTAGGCTCTATGTATGAAAGCGGGGTTAAGGTATTTCAAGATAATAAATTGGCTATTTTTTGGTACCACAAAGCTGCTAATCAAGGAGACGCCTCTGCACAGAACAATTTGGGATTTATTTATCGTAACGGTAAAGGCGTTAAACAAAATTACTCAGAAGCAAAAAATTGGTTTGAAAAAGCGGCCAATCAAAATTTCTCGATTGCGCAAGCAAATTTAGCCGATCTGTATCGATATGGTTTAGGGGTTAAAAAAGACGAAAAAACAGCTGTTTACTGGTACGAAAAAGCTGCCGAACTTGGATTAGTTAATGCTCAGCAAAACTTAGCTTTGATGTATAAAAATGGCTTAGGTATAGAACAAAATTATGAATTGGCGATAAATTGGTTTAAACAGGCTGCAAAACAGGGAGATCCTATTTCTCAGAACAATTTGGCCTATATGTATCAATTTGGTCTTGGAATAGATCAAAATTATTCCAAATCACTTCAGTGGTATCAGAAGTCTGCAAATCAAAACGATGCTAAAGGTCAGACCGGATTAGGCTTATTATATACCAATGGCTTGGGCGTAGAACAAGATGATAACAAAGCCGTTTATTGGTATAAAAAAGCAGCGGAACAAGGTTATCCGCAAGCGTTAAATAGTCTGGGTTATATGTATGAAATTGGCCGAGGTGTCTCTCTTGACAGAAATAAAGCCATATCTCTGTACCAGCAAGCTGATACTAAATGGTCCAAAGAGCGTATAAAATGGTTACATAACAAAGATTGATAATTATCAAAAGATAATAAAAAAAGCGCAAACACACTGTTTGAGCTTTTTTATTTTACTTATTTCTTAAGGTGTTGTTACTTATAGGTTCTTAAAAACTAATACCCAGTTTTAAATACATGTATCGACCTATAACCTGATAGGTATTGACGTCTGTATTAGCACCAAAAGCTGAATAAACGAATGGCGGCTTTTCATCAAAGACATTATTGATACCTAAGCTAACGTTGGTATTCTCATTCATATAATAAGCTGTTTGCATATTGACAACCAGATTGGAGTCAACATCGCGCTGGAAAGGTTCAGTCCACCAACCTTTTTCAGTTTCTTCAACACCACTAATATAATTTAAGGTTACGTTACTTACAAAGTCACTGACTTTCCAATCAACCGATAAGTTAGACTTCCACTGTGCAAAATGTCCATCATTGTCTACATCAAAACGACCTTCATGTGCTACAGTCAGATTTTCGTGTACAATTTTGTCGTACTCAAGCAAGTAAGTTGTTGTAAAGTTAAAGGCAAAATCACCCATTGAAGTTTCAGTAGTAAATCGCGCGTTAAAATCGATACCAGATGTATTAATGCCCCCTATATTTAAGAATGGGTCTTTAATATGAATAAACTGACCTGTTGCTGCCCCTTCAGTAAAGCGTACCATATCATCACAGAACATACCGAAATCAGTACAGCCATCTAACCGGTTTTGTGCACCAACCTGACTAATGGCATTTTCAAGTTCAATAGACCAATAATCTATGGTAAACGACAGGTTATCTAACAAATCAGAATTAACAACGATACCTGCGGTTAAAATGTCTGCTTCTTCTGGTTTTAAGTCAGGATTTCCGGCTTCCTGGGTTGGGATTTGTTCAATTCCATCATCATTATAACCTGTTGCTGGCACGCCAGAAGCGATACAATTTTGATTGCCTATTTCTTCATCATCAGCACATCTGTCATGTACTTCAGGAAAATCAATTGCAGCACCTCTAAATAGTTCATCTAGATTAGGCGCTCTGAATGCTTGTGATGCGGTGGCACGTATTAAGAGATTTTCACTTGGTCGCCAGCGTACACCTAATTTCCCTGTCGTATTTGAACCAAAGTTACTATAGTCAGAAAAACGAGCAGCAAAATCAACTTCCAAAGTATCAATGACAGGCACTATCATTTCGATAAAGGCTTCATCAACACTGTAGCCGCCTTTTGTTGGCTGAGAGTCTCCTGCAGTTGTAATACCATTCATTAAAAGTGAATCAGGTTGATAAAATCCGGTTTCTTTTCTACTTTCAATACCGGCAGCAAAACCAATCGTACCACCTGGTAAATCAAGTAGGTCGCCACTTACAATCGCTTGCCAGGATTTTTGTGTATTACCACCGTCACGCATAGTAGGATAGTTACCACTGATGTATTGCATCATTTCATCGGTGATTTCGGTTTCTGTACCGGGTTGTCCGAAAATATTTAAAGGCACACATCCATCTATAAGCTCTTCGGCGGAGGCTCCACATCTTAGTTCATTGTTTGCGTCAAAATGTGTTGGTCCGACAGCTTCGGCAACACGATCTAAATGGTAATTACCAGTTGAAACTTGATTGTAGCTATTATCGCCATAGTTATAAGATAATTCCCAGTCCCAACCATTACTGAATTGTCCTTCTAATCCAAAAACAACGCGAATGGTACTTGATTCCTGGCTATCTAACCTGCCACCACTTTCTAACATTCTGCGGCGCCAGTCATGTAACGTATATGACTCCCCGGCCGCATTTTTTGGACCTTGCGTTTGATTGTAATAATTATCTGCGGAATAGGGTGCTGCCGTACCAAAGAAAATTAATGGTGCAAGTGGTTCAGGCGCAATTAAAACATCGCCTGAGGTTTTAGAAAAAGTCGCCTCTCCAAAAGCTTTGACATCCTGAAATACCCCTGCGCTACCGAGTTCAAAATCGGTTAATCCTGCGATATAAAATCGTTCTCTTGGCGTTTGTAAATAATTTACCGGATTATAGTTATATGAATCAGTGGCGCCATCTCTTTCACGCCAGTCGCCCCATTCAGGTCCTCTGGTTACATTGTTATCAGCATCTGGATTTTCCGGATCATTAGCAGAACCTGGTGCACCATCTACATTTGCCCAGGGTGATGCTGAACTACCGCCTTGCTCTGTATGTCCATCAGGATAAGCACGTAGCTCATATTCTGAAAAATCACGATCACCCATAAATATACTTTTTTGTTGATGATAACCAAAACTCAGCACAGTATTACCACGTGCTGAGCTTGATCCATAAGTTAGATCAAAACCAAGTTGTTCGCCATCACCTTCACCTGTCACACCGGTTGTGGTATTGATTTCAAAGCCATCAAAGTCATTACGGGTAATAATATTCACAACGCCGGCAATGGCATCAGAGCCATATACAGCTGATGCACCATCTTTTAATACTTCAATGCGTTTTATCATGCTTACCGGAATTGCATTTAAATCTACCGAAGTATCGGCTCCAGCACCACCAGCAACAACACGGCGCCCATTAATTAAAATAAGCGTTCTTTGCTCACCAATACCGCGAAGTGAAAAACGAGTCGCACCATCAGAGCCGTTATTATTTTGAGTATTAGATGCCGCCCCTGCTGAGGCCGTCAGGGTTTGTAATACTTCACCAACACTTGCTAACCCCATTTTATCGATTTCTTCTTTGCCCACTAATTGAACTGGATTAGCCCCTTCAAGTTGACTACGACGAATTCTGGAACCTGTCACTTCAATTCTTTCAACAGTTGCCTGAGACTCAGCCTCAGCTGCATGTACTATAGTAGGAGCCAGACCTAAGGAGGCTGCAGTCAGTAGAGAAAGCTTGATCGCTGTTAATATTTTGTTGTGTTTATACATTTTTATTATTTCCCTGTTAATTATTTATTTCGTAAAAACGAACAAAACAAACATTACCAGTAAAAAGAGGTTATAAAACAGTCGATACGTAAGAGGCGTGATAAACGTGTTGAGGGGAAGGGAACAGAGAAATGTTTCTTAATTAACAGTTAAGTTACATACTAATAATGTATTTGTTTGTTTTTTCAACTTATTGCTTGAAATGCTATCTTTTGGTAAAGTTGCGCTCTTTTTATAGTTGCGATTGATACACAGTATTCTGGGTACATTGTTGTTTGTAAATTAACCATAAGTTGTCAAATGAACCAATTAAATTTTCATAAACTATTATGCTGTCTATGCATGCTACTTTCTTTATCTGTATTTAACTCGACCGCAAATCCTCAAAATGATCTTGCAAATATTGTGGAATATCATAGAAAAATACTCGTTTTATTATCTGAAAATGATGCGAGAAATGATGTGATAGAACGTGATACTTTTATTGCCAGAAATTTGTATTATCAAAAACGTGAACTATTAGCCTCATATGAAGAACTCACAATACAAGAAACCGATAAGCCTTCAGTAAAAGTATTAAGAACTAAATATATAAACGAACTCTTATCTTATGTTGAAAGTGATGCGTTACACGCAGGTGATCAGTTAGCTTTTGTTGATTTAATTGATGCCATTTTATATCAACATCAAATGAGTCCATTTTTATCGCAAACCCAATTTACTAAACTTAAAGGTTTAGAAAACGACTTAGAAAAAATTCAGCAAGCTTATGGAAAAAAAATAGCAGATCTTTATGGGTTATTAGGAACTCGAGGTAAAACCATTGAAAAGTGGGAAGATTATCTTCAATTTTTACAGCTGAAATATTCGCGAAAAAGTTTGAGAAACGAGTTTAATCAAGGAGTAAGTGATTTATCTGGTGCAACAACCAGAGGAGGCAGTACATCAACCGAAAAGCAAGACACAAATATGGTATGGGGTTTCGGTATCCCAGAAAAAACAGTTGTTTTGACATTTGATGATGGCCCGCATTACAGGCATACAGACGCTATTTTAGATACGTTGAAAGAATATAAAGCGAATGCTTATTTTTTTGCTGTGGGTAAAAACTTTGGTCATTATAAAGCAGATAAAAAAAATACCAATAAGAAAACGCAACAAGCACCTTTGCAACTGACTCTGAAAAAAAATGCTAAAAAATTAAAGCGGGCAATCGCAGAAGGACATAAGCTGGGAAATCATAGTTTCACGCATAGGGTACTGACTAAGCTGGGATCCACAGACCGACGTCAGGAAATGGAAGATACTAATACCCTGCTTAAACTCATTTCTGATGAAAATATAGAATTTAGACCGCCATATGGTTCTAAAGATGATGAGTTACTAAAAATGACAAAAGAGCTTGGCATGCGCTCAATAATGTGGAATATAGACTCTTTAGATTGGGGTGATCCATTAGCTGATTCTATTGTTGAACGGGTAATGAAGCGGTTGGAAAAAAATAAACGCGGTATTATATTGTTTCACGATATACATAAACAAACTGTTCAGGCATTACCTTCATTATTAAAAAAATTAACAGAAGAAGGTTATTCTTTTGTTGATATAGATGGTAAGCCATTTATTAATAAAAGTTTAGAAGTTGAAAACATAAAAGGTACTCACTCTAAAACGGCAACTGAAATAGCAAATAATAAAATCAAAAGCAAATACTATAGCGATAGCTGGGCTGTGGTCGTTGGGATCAATCAATACAAAGAATGGCCCAAATTAAGTTATGCGGTAAATGACGCTAAAGCCATAGAGAATAAATTGATAAAACAATTCGGCTTTAAACAAGATCATATTTTTAGTCTTTATGATCAGAATGCGACGCGTGACAATATTATGGAATTGCTGGCAAATACTATGGCCGATCCTCGAAAAATAAAACCCAATGACAGGGTTTTTATTTTTTACGCTGGCCATGGAATGACGAGAAAACTTCCTTCTGGGCGTGATCTTGGTTACATTATCCCTGTGGATGCAGCACTTGATAAATTTCATTCACGTTCCATCAGTATGACGCATTTACGTGATTTTTCTGAAATGATACCAGCCAAACATGTTTATTATGTGATGGACTCTTGTTACAGCGGGATCGCTTTGACTCGAGGTGGCGGGGCAAATTCGATGCAAACCTCGTATCTTAATGAAATTACCAATCGTACGGCCAGGCAAATATTAACAGCCGGAGGGGCAGATCAACAAGTTGCTGATGGCGGTTTAAACGGTCATTCTATCTTTACATGGACCCTATTAAAAGGCTTAGATGGTGAAGCTGATCTTGATAAAAATCATATTATTACAGCATCTGAGTTAGGCGCTTATATATCTCCTTTAGTGGCAAATAACTCTAATCAAACACCGGCATTTGGTAACTTATTAGGCAGCGAAGGAGGTGAGTTTGTATTTGAATTACCCCAGGCTAAATTGCAGGCTAAAACTCAAGTTGTTAAAGAAGATCCTGGATCTGAGAAGTTGGCACTATTGCAGCAAGAATTGCAACAAGAGGTGATCAGATTAAAAGAGCTTAATAATGTTTTAAATTTAAAACTGGCTGCTCTAAGAAGTCAAAATGTTAACGCTGGAGGCCATAACGCTAATAGCAGTGAGTTAATTGATAGTTCAAAATACAATCATTTGTCTCCTAAACAGCGTAAATCTATGTCACTTAAGTTACATAAAACAGGTTTAACCTTATATAAACAAAAAAATTATACCGAGGCATTAGTTGAACTAAAAAAGGCTGTTGAGCTTAATCCAACAAATTCTTCTATTATTAATAACTATGGTTTTATATTATATAAAGCTGGAAAATTTGAAGAGTCTCTGATCTGGCTTGAAAAAACCATCGAACTTGAGCCTGATCGTACCGTTGTTTATTTGAATATTGCAGATACACTGACTGAATTAAAACGAGAAAAAGAAGCTGTTGCTTATTATGAACATTATCTTTATTTGTTCCCGTCATCTGATAAATCTGATGAAATCAAAATTCAGATTGAACACATAAAATCTGGTGTATAAATATTTGGGCGAATTGACTACAAAATAGTTGATTTGCTTAAATCGCTGCATTTAAATTTATCTATCTGTTTGAATTATATATTTTTTAATTTTGGACTGAAATTTGCTTTTATTTAACTTATTAAAATAAAAGCGAGTTTAGCAAAGATGAAAAATATAAAAAAAATAGCGATTACTGTGGCGGGTGGTTTCTTGATTGCGATTGGTTTGATATTTATATTGTTACCAGGGCCTGCAATTATATTCATTCCTTTGGGTTTAATTTTATTAAGTTTGGAATACCCAATAGCAAAAACCTGGTTGAGGAAATTTCAGCGACACTCTCGAAAAGGCGCTGAAAAATTAGATAAATTCTTTTCAAGAAGATAAAACGCTGAGGTTTTAATTTTAGTGTAAAGATGAATCCCTATTGGAAAACTGCTAGTATCGCGCCATCAAAATATACAAAAACGTACTTTCCAGGTAATCAAATGACAAATAATGATATTCTTTTCAAAATTAAAAACCTATGTAATTTTAATAATGAAAAAATGATAGAAATCTTCGCATCAGCGGAACAGGAGGTTTCACTTACTAAGTTAGAGGCCTGGCTACTAAAAAATACCGATGAAGGCGCTGAACCATGCGACAATGCAAATTTGGAAAGCTTTTTAAATGGATTTATCAATGAAAAGCGTGGTAAAAAAGACGGGCCGCAACCTGAATTATCTGAAAAGTTAACTCGAAATATCATTTTTAGAAAACTAAAGATAGCTTTGGATTTACAAGCAGATGACCTGATTGAAATTTTTGAATTGGTAGAAGTGAAGTTAAGTAAACATGAAATCAGTGCTTTTTTTCGTAAACCGGGTAATAAACATTATAAAGAATGTAAAAAAGAAACATTAGAAAGTTTTCTTCAGGGAATGGCGTTAAAACTAAAAGCCTGAGTATATGCTAATCATATAATAAAATATGCCCGTTAGTTTAGGTTGGCTAGTCGTGATTTGGTGAGAAATTAATCTTGCGTGAGAGAGTAGATAATGGCTTTAGATGCACAGCAGTTAAAACAAATTAAAAAGTACGACGGTGAGCAAAGGCTGAAGTATTTATTAAAAGAAGTCGTAAAAAATGGTGAAATTTGGATCCTGACCGATGAGCATGGCTGTGTCATGCTCAATACTCAGGATGAAGATTGCGTTCCTGTTTGGCCTGGCGAGGAATTTGCAACTGATTGGGCTACAGGTGAGTGGGAGAATTGTAAAGCTGAAGCCATAAGCTTAAAAAGATGGCATAGTCACTGGACCCCTGGATTAGAAGATGACGAGCTCTCACTTGTCGTGTTTCCAATTGATGAAGAAGGATCGGTACTGTATCCAGATGAACTAGATTACGAACTCAAACAAATGAATAAAAAACTAACACAACGTAAGTATTAAGGTTTTTAAATGAATAAATATATCTCAATATTGCGTGGCATAAATGTTAGCGGCCAGAAAAAAATAAAAATGCTGGACCTAAAAGCGCTTTACCGGTCGCTGAATTTGGAGGGCGTTGAAACTTATATACAAAGTGGCAATGTTATTTTTAGTAGTGATTTAAACGATAAACTAAAAATCCGTCAACAAATTGAAGGTGCAATTAAAGAGCAATATGGTTTTGATGTCCCTGTATTCGTGTTTGATGCCAGCGAATTTATCGACTTTTATAATGAACTCCCTTTTCAAAATGTAAACCTTATTGAGCAAGGCACACAAATTCTATTGACTTTATTGCAAGATAAAACCACAGAACCTTTACGCACACAAATAGGCGAATTGGTTAGCCATCCAGATGCGATGATAATAAAAGATCATGTTGTTTATCTCCACTGCCCTAATGGTTATGGTAAAAGTAAGTTCTCAAATAATTTTCTGGAAAAAAAGTTAAAAACGCACGCTACCACCCGGAATTTAAAAACAATCGCAAAATTATGTGAAATGTTGGCTGCGAACGATTAAACTAACGGCTTATTCAATATCCAGCATTAAGGAATACCATGAAAGACTCGCCAACGTTTACAGACTTTTTAGCCCGAGTTAAATTATCGCAAACTTTATGGGCATTACAAGATAAACAAAGTGAAGATTGGGTGGTATTAGACTCAGTTCATTTTGAAAATGCAGAAGTTATGCCGCTTTGGTCAACGCAAGAAGCAGCTGAAAAGCATTGTTGTGAAGAGTGGGAAAGTTATGTTCCGGCAGAAATAAGTTTAGCTGATTGGTTTGAATTTTGGATAGCTGATTTAAGTGAAGATAATATAGTGATAGGAATTGATTGGCAAGAAGATGAAAGTGTTGAATTAGAGTTGTCTGAGCTATCTCAATCTTTGGCAGATATTGAAGCACTGTAACTAAAGTGCTTCATTATAATTTAACAGAGCGTAGCGAAAATCTCGGGGGCTTGCCCCCGTGCTGGATAGTGTAGGCTGAGCTTGCCTCAGTCTGTAGTATCCACCACATGGAACTTCAAAGAAATTCACATCACGTTTTTAGATTAATGTACCACTTTGTGTGGATACCAAAGTATCGCCGTAAAATTTTTTCGGAGCCTTATCGTGGGGCAATGAAAACAATAATCAAAAAAATAGGTTACGATTACGACATTGATATAGTTGAACTGGAAATACCAGAAGATCATATTCATATGGTCGTAAGAAGCGAACCAAAAATGTCACCAAGCCAGATTATGCAGGTGATAAAAAGTATTTCAGCCAGAGAATTTTTCAAGTTATATCCAGATATTAAAAGACGTTATTTCTGGGGAGGGAAACTTTGGACTCAGAGTTATTTTGTTGAAACAATAGGAAATGCGACAGAAGATACAATTCGTAAATATGTGCAAAACCAATTGATTGAATTGGATAAAAAAGAAGCTCACGGAAGTCAGTTAGGACTCTTTTGAAACTCGGTCGCTTGCGGCCGATTCTTTTATAAATAGCTTGTTATTTTATAACATTAAAACCGCCAAACAACTAAGGCTTGAACCGCGTTTTCATCAGTTTGTTTGTCGCCCAGCTTATTTTGCCAGTATTGCCATTCTAAACCGATAAATATTTTATCTGGTTTATCTGAAATGGCTTTACCTAAATCAAATCTAAGTTGAGGCTGAGCCAGAAACCATGAGGCGATTTCATCGCCAAATTCATTTTGTCTGCTACTTATAAACTCCATATGGCCCTCAAGCGAAAAACTGTAGTCTCCTATTGAAAAAGGGTAGGCCCAGTTAATATCCACCATATAACTATCCTCTTCGGCAGGGGCATTATTAGTGCCAGCTTTTACGCCGTCACTGTTATCTATGTATGCGGTGATATCTGAGTTTAAAAATGCAAATCCTGGTATATCCCATGATAAACGTATGCCTGGTAAGTATTTGATTACATTTGGATCTGCCGCCGCATTGACGCCCAATAACAAACCAATATCTTTTATTGGTCCAATTGAAACATTTGAACTGGATATTTTACTTAGGCTAAAATTAAAATAAACTTCTCCATAAAAATCATTATCATTAAAATTATCTGAATTGGCATCATTAATGTGATCAACAAAGAAAAAATTATCTCCATATTTCCAGCCACTGGCATGTTGAAAAGTAAAAATCTGCGTACTATTTTTACCACCCCCAGCAAAAGCGGGGGTGTCTAACTTACCATGTTGATAGTGCACCTCTGTTGTACTCCAATCGCTTGCATAAGGCTTAACTGATATGAATAAAAGTATAAAAATAAAAATCCAAATTTGTTTAATCAAAACGTGAGCCATAGGTATTCCTAAGTCATTTATCTAGTTAAATTTCTCTTATTGGTATAGCCGATAATTAGAGAAAAGAAAGTTAAAGCCATGGCATTTTTGTATGGAGTGGCATATTTCATTAATGTAACTAAAATTTGATTAGCAATAATAGATTTGTCGTTTAAATAAAGGATCTCATGAGTAAATTAATGCTCCCGTTCAAAGGTTCCCTACTCGTTTTAACTTTTGTTTTTTGTTGCCAAACTTTTGCAAATAGCAATGATGCTGAAATGAAAGTACTAATCGAAGAGGTATCAAAAATGTATATGTCTTCTATGGTTTATATATTTAAGAATCAAACATTAATAAATCAACAAGGTGGTGATAAGGAGGCTTTATTTGGAAATAATTTTTTACGTAATATAAACAAGGTATATAAAACTAAATATGGTACTGATTTTCCGAAAGAAGATCATTTGATTAAAAAAATGGTCGTACAGGCAATGTTGGAAGTTATGGAGAATAATCGTGCTCTATTAACTGATCCAGAGATTGGTTTTAAAGGATTAATACCAGCAACTTTTGCATTTCAATTATCAGATAAATTAGGGGAAAAAGGTTTAGGGCTAAAAATTAAATTTACCAGAACAGATGAAGAGGTCAGAAATAAACTAAATCGTCCAGATGCATGGGAGAAGTCGGTAATGGAAAAAATAAAAAAAAGACCCCAAATATATTACGATACTAATGCTATGTTAAATGGTAAACCCGCTTATAGGCAATTTACACCTTTACCTATGAAACAATATTGTTTGAATTGCCATGGAAGAATGCGTGATAACCCATTAAATATAGGAAAAGATAGGTCAAAATGGACAAATATTGATATGACAGGATTTGAAATGGAAAATTGGAAACTAGGTGATTTTGGCGGAGGAGTGAGCATTTCAATAGAAAAGTCGGTTTTTAGATAGAAGAGGTATCATTTTTAATTATGACTTGTTTATTATTCAAATTGTTTATCAAATTAACTTTAATTGGTATTTTTGTTTATCCATATGGACTTCATGCAAAAGTAATAAAAATAGGTATAGTTGAATATCCCCCACATATTAGTTTTAATGATGAGCTTAATAAGAGTAAGATATATAATTATTTTACGCTTGTTTTAGGTCATTTGGACTTTGACGTAAAGTTTTATAAATATCCTCAAAAACGTGGGATCATTGAACTTGATAAAGGAAATATAGATCTTTTATTACCATATGATGGCACAGGCAAAGATGTACGATTATTGTCGAAACCAATTTTTCATTCTGTCCCTGGATTATGTTTTAAAAAAGAGAAGTTTATTCCGATATTAAGTGCTACTCATAGATTTGACAAACTAATAATAGGAGTTCCTTCTGGTGTGGAAATTGTGAATGCATTACGGAGCTCTAATGCCAAATTGGTCAATTTGGAAGGTGAAGATGCAATTAGTCGCGGGATAGATTTAACGCAAAGGGGAAGAATTGACGCTTTTTATCATCCAAGTCCGATAAAAGTGTACCACCATAGTAATATTTTATTTAAAGAAGTGGCTTGTTCTTACTTTCATGGTTATTCAAAAGGAGTGTATGTCGCAGCGTCTAGTCAGCTAAAAAGTAGTACTTTTAATGATATAAACTCAGCTTTTTTAAAAATGATGGAATCTTTATCTTATGAGTATTATAGAACACAATAAATAGCATACAAATATATTAATTCAAGTAATGTGAAGTCAACACTTTGACTGGATAATCCTTATTTTTGTGCTTTAATTGAACAAGAGGAAAGTGAATTAACTTGTACATACTAGCCTAAAGAAAGTCTAGCCTAAAGAAAGTCTAGCCTAAAGAAAGTCTAGGCTACTGGTATTATCTAGGCCTTATAGATAATTTTATTTATGCAGGTTGGGGCTATATTTGAGAAAAGGAATTCATCGAATAATGAAAAATCAAGATCAAAGTGGAATTTTATTTTATTCTCAAAATAAGAATATTGACGAGCTTGCCATATCTTTGGTTACATCTCATTTTGCCAATTTTAGTATTACCAGTAATAGTGAAGAAATTTTATCTGAATTGTACACCCCGGTTGCGAAAGTTTTATTGATTTCCTGTGAGCAACTTAATCACAGTATTGAAATTTATGATCAAATATTAGAAAAAATGCCGACTAATCAATTGTTAAATCATAAAATTGTATTTCTTGTACATAAACATGAAGAATCGCAGGCGTATCAAGTTTATCTTGACGGCATGTCTGATGATTATATTGTGTCAAAGCCCATTTATGAAAAACATAGATTAATTAATATCATCAGGCATTTGCTCATAGAGTTGGGCGACGTGGATTTTTCAACAATTAAGAACTACAAAGGAGGTGAGGAAGAAGAGCACTTAGGTTATGGTCGAAAACATATCGCTGTTGAGAAATATAACAGGGTTATGAAACAAACTTCACAACAAATATCTTCATTAAAATCAGATATTAAAAATGACATTTTTTCTATTGATAAGTTAAAACTAAATTTTGAATCTTTACATAATGTTATTAAGCAATATTCGGCAGATGAACAAAAATCAGTTCATGCACATTTAATGAGTGAGTTAATCAATTTAACGGAAGTTTGTTTAAGTAAATTTGTAGAAAAGACGAATAATAGCTCAGACGTTTTTAATTGTTATAGTGAAAAAACCGATCACTCAGTTAATAAAACACATCAAATTTTGCTAGTTGAGGATGATCCTTGGTCTGCGAAGTTGGTTACCAATATTTTACGACATGGGAAATACGCGTTAGATCAAGTGGTCGATGGACGTTCCGCTCTAAAAAAAATTGGAACAGTGCATTACGATCTTATATTGATGGATATAGGATTACCTGATTCTGATGGTGCAGCCTTGATCTCTCAATTGAGGAATAATCCGGGAGAAAATACCATGACACCTGTGATCATGTTAACTGGCGCAAAAGATCACGGGACTATAAAAAGATGTGCAGCAAATAAAATTCAAGGTTATTTAGTAAAGCCTGTTGCAAAAAACCATCTATTGAAAAAACTGAGTGATGTTTTAGGAGTGGAGCAATGAGTTTTAAAAGAATTCATTTTGCATTATTTTTATCTATTGTGACACTTTTTGTGATTTTAGTGTGGGCGTTATCGCAAACCTTAGTATTAACGATTATGGAATATAGTTTGTTTTTAGTCGCATTTCTGTGCTCTTTATTATTGCATTGGGCTGTTTATAAACACGTGAATAAAAAAATTCGTCAGTTAATCAATTACGATAATGAGCAAATAGAAAGTGTAAATGGATTAGAAGATCATTTAACTAACCACCACCTTGAACACTTAAATCTTAGAAAGTTGTGTGAAAACTTAGAAGTAAAAAATGATTATAATGATTGGTTATTAAATCTTATGCCAAATTATTTGCTGGTGCTTAATAATGAATTTGAGGTGATTCAGTGTAATCAAAAATTTTCAAGTCTAATCAATGAAAAACGTGAAACAATAGAAGGAAAGAAACTCGAATTTTTGGGGTTAAAAGAATTAAAAGATAAACTGCTCGGTAAAAATGTATGGTTGTCCGAAGATGATATTACACATTGTACGTTTGAGTGGTTGCACATAGATGACAAAGACAGAACACGTTACGTTTCCTGGTACTGTAATCATGATAAAGATCGAAAATATTATGGTGAACATTATATTTTATTGGGCGCTGATATTTCAGTTGTGAAAGAATCACAAAATGAAATGTTAAAAATGAAAGAGCGGGCTGAAGCGGCAAGCCAGGCTAAATCTACCTTTTTAGCAACAATGAGCCATGAAATTAGAACACCTCTAAATGGCGTTATTGGTATGATAGATTTACTCAATTATGAATTAATTGATGATCGAAGTAAGGAAATGATCAGTACAGTATCGGTATCAGCAGGACATTTATTATCTATAATAAATGATATTTTAGACTTTTCAAAAATTGAATCTGGCAATTTGAAATTGGAAATGGAACCTTTTGACTTAATTGATATTATCAGTGAAGTCGGGGCTGCTTTCAGAATTATGGCCCATGACAAAAAAATTAGTTTATTTATTACTTTAGATCAACAGGTGCCTAATCAATTGCTGGGTGATAGTGTGCGTTTTAAGCAAATATTAACAAACTTAATATCAAATGCGCTTAAATTTACAGTATCTAAAATTGCCTGGCAGGGGTTTATTCATTTAAAAATTGAGCAGTTTGATTCAAGTGATAATAAAGTGGGTTTGGTTTTTCGAGTTGAAGATAATGGAGTTGGCATCGAAGACGATAAGTTACATTCAATATTTCAACCATTTGAGCAAGAAGAGTCATCTACAACAAGAAAATTTGGCGGCACTGGTTTAGGTCTATCTATTACCTCTAGATTGTCTCAGGCAATGGAGGGAGATATTTGGGTGGTAAGCTCAAAAGGAGAGGGCACTGAATTCACCTGTTATCTGCCTTTTGAGTTACAAAATTCAGATACCCCCTCCTATTTTGATGATTGTTTGTTAGGTCAGAAATGTGTGGTTTTTACCCGAAATCAGTTTGTATTTAAAGAATTGGAAAGTGCAATCTGTGGTATGGCTGGCAGCTTGGAATGGTTTGAAACCATGGTTTCAGTTGATGGCTACGACCATATATTTGTATTAGATGAACAATTGGATTATTTTGAAAGTCTGCTAATTAATTATCCCCAAAAAGTGATATTGCTTTGTACCTCAGCTGATACTGTTTATAAAAGTGACTATTATTCTTTGCCGCGCTGTCACATTCTTCCGTTAGATTTTCAACAGGTAAAAGTGTTAGTGGTTCAGGAAGATAAAAAAGTTTCTGATGTGAAAAAAACCTCATTACTTAATCATAATGCAAAAATATTGCTTGCTGAGGATTATGAAATTAATCGAAAAGTCATAGTGGCTCAATTAGCTAAATTAGGGATCAAAGCCGATACTGCCGAGGATGGTCAGGTTGCATGGACTATGCTAAAAAATAAAGAATATGACTTGTTATTAACCGATTGTCATATGCCAAATATGGATGGTTATGAACTGGCTAAAAAAATACGACAATCAGCCAATCCACAATTCGAAAAATTAGATATTATTGCTATTACAGCAAATGCAATGAAAGGTGAAAGAGAAATATGCCTTGCAGCTGGCATGAATGATTTTATTACTAAGCCCATTAAACTTGATCAATTAAAAGAAATTTTGTCTTGTTATTTGGCGAGTCAGGTAGATGAGCCTGAGAAAATTACAGCTATTAAGCCTGAAACTCACTATTTTAACCCTCAAAAACTAATAGAAATAATCGGAGAGGATGAAGCATTAAAGTTGGAATTATTACAGGATTATCTGGATATATCGGCCCAGACAATGGCAGATATTAATCAGGCAATAAAAGATAATAATTTTACTGCACTTGCTGGATTTTCACATAAACTTAAATCTCCCTCTAAAGGTATAGGTGCTCAGACTATTTTTACTTTATGTGAAAACATGGAAAATTATGCGCTAACGGAAAAAAGTGAATTAATTGAGCCTTTATTAATTGAAATCAACAATAATATGGCAATGTTACAACAAGAGGTTGAGCTATATATAAAAGCACACGCTTAGCTAAATATTGAAAATTATCACTGGACTTATAAGGAAGGTAAGTAAGTTGAAGAATAATGACATGTTAATTTTAGATACCGACTTTAAACAACTCATTGCGTTAAGAAAATTGGTGCACGATACTTTTGATATTCAAGTTGACACCTGTTATTCCTTTGAAGTTGCTAAACGCAATATTGCAAATCATTCATATCAATATCTGATGCTGAATGCGACACAATTTGACTTGTCATCTATTTTACAGTGGGTTAAATCTAATTTATTTGGTGGTAAAGTTATTTTTTTCAATTCGGTTGGTGCTGTGGAAAGTCAGCCATCAAGTAATACCTTTTATTTAGATGGATTACCTAAGAAAAATGTGTTGAATGGACTGATAACCACCAATAAGGTAAATCCCCGAAAAAGCTTTAATGAAAGGGAAATTCTGCAAAAAGCACTAAATTCGCCAGACACGATTAAATTTTTATTTCAGGCTCAATATAATAAGCAAACTTCTCATCTATATGGTTTTGAGCTGTTTACCCGGTTTTCTTTAGATTCAGTAACATTACCCACACGGAAAATAATTTCCGGTATCGAAGAATATGGTTTAATGGCAAAATTCTGTTATTTATTTTTTAATAAACTAGCAGCTTGTTTAGACTCTTTTTCAGATATTCGACTTTCTATTAATTTGTCTTTGAACGACATTGAAAAACTTGAAATAGCACAATTGCTTGCAGATTGCCTTGAAAAAGTGCACATGGATGCAAGCAAAATCACGGTGGAAATAAACGAAATTGATTTTGTCTCTATGAGTGATAGAGCAATTGTAACACTTGTTAAAATACATGAGCTTGGCTGTGATATTTGTGTTGAGGGTGTTAAAAGTGCCTGGAAAAATTTACCAAGTAACTATGAACTCGTTAGTGAAATAAAGATACCCGTTGATAGTTTTTTATTAAATAGAACTGAGTGGGATAGCTTAATCCTGCAGTCTTTTGGTAAAGAAATAAGATTAGTTATCACAAATATCGAAAATGCGGAGCAATTACAAGTATTGCAATCCCTGCCTAATAACTTTATTTTGCAAGGTTATTTCTTATCACATCCACAAGACTACATTACGACTTTGAATCTGACACACGAGCCTGAAAGTTACTAAGCCTTATTTATCAAGAGAACAATGATTTTTAAATACCACTGCCATTAGGTGTCAGTAATGCGCTTTAGATGGTGATGTTTTAATTTATACATATCAAGTACTTATGCTATTTTGGGTGTGATTATACTGTAGGTATCAAAACGGTATCAAAACAAGTATCAATACAAAAATCGTTATACAGTAGCTTTTTTACCTCAAAAAAATAGCGAATTACAATGCTAATTCGGCTGGCGGGACTGTCACCCATTCTACATGACCTTCCAAATATACTTTTGTAGACTTGGCGTCAGAATGTGCCATCCTAGCTTGAGGATCATATCCAATATTATTATATTGATCTGCAGCAAGGGCTCTTATTTCATGAAATGTTGGTTTTTCACATTTTCTTTTTAAATGGTCATACAATTTTAATTTATCACGTAGGTTAGAAAAGGATGTGCTTATAAATACCTTAGGAACTTGATACTTATGATCACAACCCTCAGCCAGTTTAGAATTTCTAGGTCTTCTATGAACTATATACGGACAAAGAATATTACTTTTTCTACTTAGATCAATGATATTTTTTAATTTTTCAGTAACTGGGATGCGAACTCTAGAGGCCTCTTTTTTCTTTATTTTTTGCCTATGAATATACAAATATCCGTAAACAATAATCCCATTTTCTCGCTCTGGCTTTTCTAACCATTTAACATCTCGATATTTTATTTTTGAAATTTCGTTTACTGCGTGGGTTGTTTGGATTGATAATGACATTGCTATATATAAAAATTGTAATCGAGGATCATTTTTAGCGGTATCTAAGATCTTTTTAAATGAATCTATACTAAGTCTATTCCGCACTTTATCATCGAGAGGTTTACTCTTTTTTAGTTTTGCTGGGTTAGTAATCATGACCGATTGATCACATGCAAAATCAAATGCTTTTATCATGAATGATATTTTTCTATTATAAACATTGCTAGATTTACCACTGCAAAATATAGCTAAGAAATTATTCACATGCTCGAGAGTGATAGCTTTACCTGGAAGATGACCGATAACTTTATTTAGACGTTCGCAATCTCTTTGAAAAGTTTCATATGCGTTATCGCTTGGACTATTGTGTTCTTTATAAATCATAGGTAATTTATTCAAAAATACACTGAACGGTTTATCTTTTTTTAAGTTAAGCATTGACTCATCAACTTCTGGTATTTCACCATTTGAATCAATACACAACCTATATGTATCATTATATTTAGTTGCTAATTGAACAGCTCTGGATTTAGTTGTATTCCCAATATCGAATATAGAATCGTCAACGCGCTTAAACCTGTAACCAATATCACAATGCCAAAAAAGCCCCTCTGGTAGAGATTTATTTTTGGATGCTATCTCTTTAGCTTTAACTATTGCAGCAGCCTTATCTTTACCGCAAGAGATTGCAGCGTAAGGGAGACGATAGATAAAACCTTTTACTTTATTTTCATAAAGCCCCTTAGGTAGGCCTTGATTGTTATTGGTTCTTTTTCGCGGTGACATATACTTTCCTTAGTGCTGCATCATTGATTCTAAAATTGAATCGTTAGATATGGTTTTATCGGCATCTAAATCTATGAAATACGATACGCCTATTTTTTTCCCTTTAAGTTCGCCTGACTGAATGCATGAATAAATAGTTTGCCTGCAAGGAGCACCGCCGTTAGGGAATCTCATTCTTTGATAATCCTGGACTCTAACTAAACCATGATCAAAGAAATAATCAGGGTTACGTTTTTGAATTGCTGATACTAATGATTCATAAGGCACAGTGTCCAAATCAATCTTTTTTGTATTGGATTTCATATATTTCTCCATTCTTTATATTATTTCAAAAGCCACTCTTTAAAATGGTCTTTGAAATAAGCCGTTGCTAAGGTTGATAACGGCTTAGGGTTAATCATTCCACTTCATAATTTGGTTCTAACATTACCCACTGCCAGAGTGGGCGCTTAGTTCGTTTACTGACTAATTTATTACCTTTCTTATCTTCTTTTTGCATTTTCCGCATACCGATTAAATGTTTAAATCCGCCTTGGTTTCTGCATAGCTCTATATATTCTTTCACTAAAGTTGGCGTTGAAAGTTCTGCGCTAACAGGACTTGGTTTATCTTTTTTGTACATTTCATCAGCTAATTCAATTAATTTAGCTTCGTATTCTTCAGCCGTTTTAGGAGGATCTTTTTCGCGCATTTTGTTGATGTCCTTTCGGGCTTTTTCTTTACATTTTTTGTAACTTACAGCGAAAACTTTAAACATGTGATCCTCCTTAATTGCTATTTGTTAATACGGGCTAGAACGGGATGTCGTCATCAAAATCATTAACTGGTGCTTGTGCTGATTGTTGTTGTGGCTGGGGGGCAAAGCCGCCTTGCCGTTGACCTTGCTGTGGTGCAAATCCACCTTGCTGAGCAGGGTTTTGCTGCACTGGTTTTTGATAACCATTAGCGCCCATATATTGACTGTCTTGACGAGCACCAAGCATTTGCATTTGACCGCCGAACTGATCGACAACAATTTCTGTTGTGTATTTGTCCTGACCTTGTTGGTCTGTCCATTTTCGTGTTTGTAGTTTACCTTCCACGTAAACCTGAGAGCCTTTACGTAAATACTCTCCAACGATTTCCGCTAATTTGCCAAAAAATACAACTCTGTGCCATTCAGTTTTATCAACCATTTGACCTGTATTTTTATCTTTATAGCTATCTGCTGTTGCTAGTGTGATATTTGCTACTGCTCCGCCATTTGGTAGGTATCTAACCTCAGGGTCTTTACCTAAGTTACCAACGAGGATTACTTTATTTATGCCTTTTGCCATGTTTAATCCCCTTATCCTAATAACCGCATACATCAATACTACAAAGTTCATCATTTGAAAAATCAATTTGGGTTCTCATTGCGTAAAGCTTAAAGAAGTAGCGGCATAAATCACCAGCGTGAGTCATACCGTCAATAGCGTGAGTCATCCTTCTATCATTTTGAGAGATATAACCAATGTGATAAGTATCTCCTTTTCCATGATTGTAGAATGAGACTTTAACGTCATACCAATCATATTCAGGATGCTTAAAAACAGCATAAATTGCGTCGCTTGAATCACTGCGTTCAACTTCCACTTCTATTTCATTGTTACCTGATTCTCTTGCTGTACCACCCCAGCAGTTTTCAACTTCGTTTAAAATGTTTTGGATGGTTTGAGTTCCTGTAACAGGCTCCAAATCAGCCTCAATTAAAGAAGAAACATTTTCCAAAGCTTGCTTTTCAAGTGCTTCAACAAATCTATCCTTTACTACTTTTGCTATGAAAGAATTGTATTGTGGTAATTCAACATCATGACTGGCAGCGCCTATAGATTCTTTAACCTTTTCAGAGATGGCTTTACCAAAGTCACTATGAGACCTAAATGCGTCATTTATCGAGCATTCTATGGATTCAACAAGCCTCTTTTCTATCATGGCTTCTAAAGTGCCATCATTAATTATGGCTTGAGTTTTTGATGTGATAATTTCGTTTATTTCTTTCATGTTATTATCCTCCGTGACATGTCACGCTAAATTAATTTGTGTTTGGCTCAGATACTGCTTTTTACAATCTGAGTTACCTTTAAAAATTCCGTTGCAGCCCTTGGGCAGCTTTTCATTACAATTTGAGCAACTACCCATTAATTTCAGTTGAGAGTGAGCTTTATCTATTAATGTGCTTAAAAGTTCATCGCGTGAGTAATTACCATTGTTATCTCCAAAACTGCTACATAAAACGTCTAATTTACTTAATTGAGTGCTAGATAATTCAGTTGAAACACTCGTTACGCCCATAGACTTTTTACGTTCGCGCTCATTTTTCTTTCGTTGCGTTGGAGTTAAAGCCATGGTTCTAGCCCATTATCAGTTCTGTGCTTGTTCCACTTTGCTACTTTTAATTTCGCTTTTTCGAAATGCTTAGCCGTAGGCTCTCCGGCAGTGCAAAGTAAGTCTGCAACTATGTCGATTATGCTTGGCATCATCCTGTTTCCTTATCTTTAAAAAATTACATTTATGGGTTGTTTACATATAGAGCAGGCTGAATAACCGCCGTTTAGCAAACCTGTTGTTTTACTGATTATTTTTGCGTCACAACAAGAAGACTTTGGCTCTAACTCAATAACTTTTACAGGTTCGATTCGTGTATATACTGGTGCCAAATATTCACCTGATACAGATGCGGCGCTAGCAAAATCAACCCCTAATTTCTGTATCTGTTCAGGTGTTACTTCAATGTTATTTTGATGCATAATCTCATCAACGGCTGATTCCCAATATTCGATTTCCATCACGCCACCTGCTTCACTAGTTCAACTCGACTAACTTCAACTTTCAGCGTGTATTCATTACCGTTGCCATCATATGAAAGGACGGCTATCTCTTCGTCACCAAAAAGGTTAGATAACACTTCTCTTTCGAAAAAATCTGAACAAGTTATTGATAACGATGTTTGATCTAATTTAGGCTTTATTGGCTTGGATGATTGGTCTTTTATATCCAGCTCTTTCTCTTTTTTAAGTAGAGATTCATGTCTTAATTGCTGGGTTAACTTTTCAGTTAATATTGAAATAGTTTCTCGTTGTTTAATTATTACTTCATTGGTTCTTTTTCCGAACACGTTAAAATCAATATCTCGGTCTTGGCACTCTTCTAAAGCAATCTCTATTTCATTAGCGCTGCTATTTATGCATTTGATAATAATTTGGTCGAACCAGGTTATCTTGCTTTCTATGTCTTGCTCTTTAGCTTCTTTTATTTGCTTCTTTTTTTCATCAATAGCTTTATATGCATTTTTATGAGGTTCCTCACATGCTAAAAGAGCATTCATTAATTCATTTTTCTTTGCATCGACTGTTTTGCCGCCTTCTATCCAATAAGCCTTAGCTGTTTTGTGAGCTAAATTTAATGCTGTTCTTGCTTTAGTCGTGCGTTTTAGTACAAAGTTTTTTGATGCTTCATAACCGTTTTTAGTAGAGCAGTCGGGGAGGAAGTCACCTTCAGCTTTAATGGCCTGCAAATCAGCAAGTACTTTGTCGAAAACCTCTATTTGTGAATTCATGCTGCCTCCTGATTTAGTTTATCTATCGATAATTGGGATGAGCTGTGTAGTTTTGTTATGTATTTCTGAAGCTTTTCAGGACTGGATTTTAGGATTTCCATTTTCGTCCTAAGCTTTGACTCAACATTATTGGTAACTAAAGTTATTGAGTTTTGGTTTTTTATCATGGCAATTGCTGTTATTTCTCTATTAAGCCAAGTTAAGACTTCATCAAATCCTTTTTTCTGATCTTGTTCAAAGTTTTCTGAGTGAGATAGTTTCTCTTCTAACTCTCTCATTGCTTTGTATTCATTGTCTTCAAAAAGGCCCATGAATATGTCAGCGTTGAATCCAAGCTCTGATAACCCTTTAGTTAAAGCGTTTGTTCTTACCTTCTTGTCTGCGTCTTCATCGATTTTTAAATAACCTTTCCCACCTTTAGTTACATATGAAAGCTTTTCAGTAGCAGCTATTGGTAGTTCGCCTTTTTTACCATCGAAATGGAAAAACAATACAGCGGTATATATAAGCAGGGTGGTTGTACCAAGTTCCTTATAGTTATATTGTTCTGAGCCGTTAACGACACCCCAATCAATACCTTGTGGACCAAAAGCATCGGTAGCTGACTTCTTTTGATACATTGGAGATATACTGGTAAATGTGCGATTGTTTAGGGTTACCGGCTTAGTATATTTAGGATCAGTTTTTTCTACTGAGTTCCATAGCTTCAAGTTATTAGTCATTACGCTGCTCCTTTAATAGAAAGAGGAACTTCCTTGTTCGCATGTGATTTGATGATGCTGCGGGATTTATTTAATAAGCTTCTCAGCTCTTTATCACCATCGCTGTAACTAGCACTTGAGCTGAATATGTTATTTATATTACCGTCTTTGCTGTAGCTTGCATTTACATTGATATAAACGCTTACTTGTTCTACGTGCGGTGATACCGATACAAATACATCAATAGGTTTTTGAGTGTGTAGAGATAGCAAAACCAGCTTATTAATAAGTAAGTCACGTTCTGCTATATCTATATTGCCGTTTAAATTCTTCATCATGCTTCACTCCTGTGAATAGTTAAATTTTATTTCAACATCTCAAAAGGCTCTGACTGCTTGATAAAACCCTTTGGGATGTACGCTTTCTTTATATAAAGTAAAGCGCCATCTCTATCACTCTTTCGTCAGTTGCGTGATTACAACTTTATAGGGCTACAAATCCCCGACTTAATGTTTAAATTCGATTTTTAGCGTTACTGCGAGTTGGATTCTCAACTAACTAAACGTCACCCCGAACATTCACGGGTTATGCTCCCGAAGGAGCAAAGTTGCCTGCACACTTTTAAACTTTTTGCTCTGCTAATTCTTCAGCTAATCTTTCAATTTCTGGATATAAAAACTTTGTTTGGAATTCGTTTTTGGCAGACATCCACATTTCAGGGTCGCTAGATGCCATTTTTACAAGAAGAGATAAAACAGATTCTTGCTCAGAAATATTCATCATTACGTCTGTTAAGTTATGTTCTAATTCGCCGACATTTTGGCCTGAAAGCAACTTCGAAACATTGTTAGAAATTTGTGAGTTGAACAATTTTTCTTCGTTTATTTCGCTCATTGCAGCTTCACTTATCACTGATAAATGGCCGTTTAAACTGTTTAGATGTGTAAGATTGCTGATTTCCATGTTCATTTTTTCCTCAATGTCCGATTTTTACCAATTTCTGGCTTATTTTCACTGTTTTTATAACTTGTTGTATTTATTGGGTTTTAAAATTCCCAATATAAATACTATATTTTAAAAAACTTCGCCCTTAATGGTTGTACCTAATTCGTAACATCTATTTTGACCGCTGTGGTGTAATTTATGTCTTGTTTGTCACTATAGGTGACATAAATTCAAAAGTAAACACCTTGGTGTAAATTAATTGATTTTAACTGTTATGGTTGATATATTGGGTTGGCTATGCAATTGTGATACTGTATTGGTCTTCAAAAGGACTAGGATTAAAAAATGATAAAAAAAATAATGATGGTTTTTATATTAAGTCAGATCTCTCTCGCTCTAAATGCTGCTGAATCAGATGTAATTAGACTGGATGATCAAGTGGTGGTAGTTGAAAATGAACTGCTTGAAGCTGGAGTTTTTCCTACAGGTACTGAGCTAGAAAGTATTAAAAGAGAGATAGTAGCAAAAGAAATTGAGACGACAACTTTAACCCTTGAAGAAGCTGTTAAGAAGTACGATTTAACTGATGCTGATGAAAGAAATATAAAAATAAAACAGGCTAGCATGTCAGCCGATGGTGATGGCGGCGGTATAGAGCCTCCAAAGTAAGATACACATGGATTAATAAATGGATATAATTACTATTTTTCAATTAAGCACCAGTGAATTAACGCGATTAGATCGCGGTCTTCTGGTGCTAAATTATTTTTCTTTCTTTGTGGCGTTGTACCTAGCTATAAAAACGAATAAATTGAATTCGACATTATTAGCATTAGGGATAATGATATTCTTAAACTCGTTAATGGCTTTATATACTCCTTTATTGGAGGAGATGGCGAAAGAGTACCAGAAAGACTACAAGCATGTATTTAGGGCTATATGGTATCTGGGGTTTGCTCTGATTGATCTTACTATTATCAGCCTTGTTTTTTTCACCCATTACAAGTTTAATTTAAAAAAGACATTTTGTGCTTATGCTGTAGTTGTTACATATTCTATCATTATGCAATTACATTTATTTAGGTACATAGAAAGAGAAATAGGAAAAACAGAGTATTTAAAAGAAATATATACAAATGGCATACCTTTGATAAATATATTGTTTTCATCGGCTGTTCTTGGTTTTATGTTCTTCGTTTTAGTCACATTTTTGATAAGCAATCTTAATAAAAAGTATGGATTTTATAAATTCAAGAAAGGAATATCATGGTCTATCTAGCAATTATATTTTGCATTATTTTTAATGCATTTTTATGTTTTGTAACTTATAAATATAACTTTAATTCACTTAGAAATTACAAGAATCAGTCTATTGAAATAGATGCTAAGCAAGATGCGGCAGCATTAAATGCATTAGCTCTAAGAGCATATAATGCAGATTTAATTTTAGATGACTTTTCACAAGTAGTTGAAAACAACCTTATTCTAAAATCCCTTAAAATTATCGCTGAGAAGAAAAAAAACGAGATTCAGGATTTAAGGGTGAACTCTAAATCTAAAGGAACAATTGATAAATTAAAGTTAGTTCGTTAAGTGAAGGTATTTTAGGTTTATATAATGGATATAGAAGACATTTTTGCCCTGCGCATTAAGGGCTTATTGAAAGAAAATAATTTGAGCTTGAAAAGATTTTCGACTATTTTACATGAAGTAGACGAAACTGGTGATGCCCCTGCATACAGAACTCTAAAGGGTTACACGAGCAAATCTAACACTAAAAGAAATGTAGGCGTAAGAACTCTCCAAGCAATGTCCTTAACTTTTAAAAAGCTGGGAGTGAACATTGATGAGACAGAATTCATAAGGCGAGAAGAGAATGGAACTAGTGAAAGCCTAACTTCAGATTCAATAACTAAAGCCTTTCAATTACTATCTATGGGGTTAAAAGACACCAAAGAGGCTGAGTTGGAGGTTTTTTTTGATATTTTTGATAGAATTGGAGCTGAAAATTTATTGTCAGCTGCTAAGATTTTAGGTAGTGCTGATGAGGTTAAAACTGAGGACTACTTAAAAATTGTGAGGTTAAAGTCAGGCGTTAAATAATGATTAATGAGAATACTAAAGCACCTTTTTGGTCCGTCAAGGCTTTACAGAGAATGAAGGAATTAAAAATCACTCAAAGTGATTTGTTGGAGGTTTTTAATGTTAATACCAGGGGGGCTGTAGGCCATTATTTTACTGGCAGATCTATAATAAACGTAGAGCAGCTTGATAGTTTATCACAAAAACTAAACCTTAAATTGGAATATACTCAAGTCACTAACAAAGAGTCAACTATTGCAACATCTGATTTAGAAAGTATTTTAGACACATGGTTAGTGAAATTGGAAACTCTAGGGTTTGCAACTTACTCAATTGAAAAAAACCAAGTTAGAGATTTAATTTTATTTGATATAAAAGAAAAACTAAGCGAAAACTAACCATTTGAGGCGAATTTAGCAAGTTTTAAATATGCTGAGGTCTCATCTAATTCAGAGCCAACTATATCTGCGGCCGCTAACATATTATCTGCCCCAAGCTTATTGAATACATCAAAAAATATTTTCAGATCATTTTCTTCAATGTCATTTCGACCAATTGCCAAAAACTTTACTGCATCTTTCAAGTTAGTGCCAGTTAGAGTTTTGGTTCCTCTAGCTATTAAGTCTGCCTCATCAATATCATAACCAAGCTGTTTAAATGCCACCGTTAGGGCTTGCAAGGTTTGTAAGCCAGCATTCCGTTTTGCTTTTGTAGTTCCGCTTAAGTAGCCACGAATGGTGCGTTTAGCAGGACCGTACCCTGTTTCATCTGTTTCTTCAACAGCATCAGCAAGCTTATCTAGTTTAACCCCACAATTTTTAAGAGCTTTTTTAAGTTGCAGAGTGAAAATATCTTCAATATCCATGTTTTTAGGTCAGCTTTAATTAATAAAATACTTGCAACTCTAGTGGTCATTTATTATATTTGACCACTAAAGGTGACGTTTTGGTTTTTCTTTCTGTAAATTTTTACCTTTAATTGACACCCGAGGTGTCAAATAAACAAACAAATGACACTTTTAGTGTATTAAAGCAGTTATAACTACCTAAATCAATATGCAGAATGGGTACATTGTTAAATAAGGGTGAAAATGCTTTTTTGTGAATTGCTTAAAAAGGATGGGTATAAATCAGTTGCTAAAAAAATTGGTGAAAACAGCCGAACGGTTAGATCTTGGTCTGCATTGACTAAGGCGCCAAGACCTTCAACAAGCCTTAAAATCATTGATGCTTATGAAGGTACTTTAACTTGGGAGGATATCTACTTACCTCACGCAATAGTTAAAAGCTACGGGTTTTCAACAACAGAAGCCATAGAGCAAAGCAAACAAATAATCGAATCAAGAAAAGAATCAAACCGAGGAGAAAGGCATGAGTGAAGAAACAAACGAAACAATCCAATCTGGTATGGCTGTATTTATTAAAGATGGACAATTAGAAGTAATGCCGCTATTTGAATCTGAGTATCAATATCTAATGCATAAAAAGAAACGTGCCATTAGCGGACTCGCAGAGGAAATAAAACTTCAAACAGAAATAAATGACAGAGTGAAAGAGCTAAAAGCGATTACAGACTGTCATGATCAATTTGCTTGTTTGACGGCTAACTTAGCCAGCCTTTCGGTATAAAGTCGAGGGCCGGAGAAGTGATTTTAACTCTTTCGCGAGAATCAAAGCCAAAAGAATCAGAGCACATAGTGAGGTATTCATTATCTTCTTGCCTGAGGAAATTAGATAGATACTGGCCTGTTTTCTCTAATTTCAGGTTGATAGATTCGGCTCCAAGTTTTGTGAGTGTGATTTTAAATTTACTACCTTCGGAAGAATGCCGTATGAAACCTTCGTCTGATAACCACTCAATTGTTGGCACTATCAATTTAGAATATCTATCAAAGAAAAATGAAGCACCATCTTCTATTGCTTTATTTTTTATTTCTTCAATTTCAAACTCACAATGTATTGGAAATTCGTCAGCCGCAACTTTTAATAAAAAAGAACTGATCACTGCGAATGCTGTATGTCGTTCACTTCTTGAATACATATTTTACCTCTCTGTTTTGTCAATAGGGTTTGTTGGCACATACATATTGCCAGAGCAAAGAGGTACTTTCAATTTTGGGTACAAGCTATGACTAATTTAAATCAAACCAAGGAGAAAGGCATGAGTGAAGTGAGCATATCAATAAACGTTTTAGAAAATAACGCAGATAAGGTCTTTATTGAATTTAGTGCATTCGAAAGCCCATCAGAAGTTACACATCCTGACGGTTCTATCGATTCATTGCCATTGAGTGGTATGGCAGTCGTTTTGATAAACGACACATTGCAACTTGTGCCGCTTGATTATACACAAAGCCAAGTTTTGCATAAGGACTTAACTCAAGATCATATAGAACGTAAAAAAGATTTTGAGACTCACAAACAAGAGTTTGAAAAAACTAAGCCTTTTAGTGATTTAGTTAAGAATCTCGGAACGGTGGCTTGTTTATGAATATGAATGAAGAACGCGAAAGGATTTCAAGAATAAAACAGAGTTTTCCAGGCTCTGTTGAGTTTTTAACTTTAGATAAATTAACTGAAATGTCACAAGAACGAATGGGTTTGGTTCTGTTTCAAGATCGGTTATATGCAGATTTAACAGATGTGGCGATTTCTTTGGCTGATAATCTCAAAAGAGATTTAAAGCCAGTGGATTATGTAAGTACAGAAATAGAAACTGCTTCAAAGGAAGAGATAATGGAAATTATCATCCCATCCTTGAGAGTTCGCTTAACCAGGCGTTTACTTGGTGGTGTGAATAACAGTACTACTATAAGCTCTTTGTGCAATAGTGTTGAAGCAATTAAGCTTTGCTTTAAACGCTTAGAACCAGCGGTGAACTGATATGTCAATCCATGAATTGCGCACCATGTATCATAGCATCTTTGGCGCTATCAGCCGACTTACCGAGGCCAATGACGATTTTGGTACTTCTTGCATGATGAGAAATATAGACAACGGGGTGCCAAAATTCATTAATGCGAACTATCTCTCCAGTCTTTGGAATTTCTCGCAATTCATATTCAATGTTTTGACATTCCGCATATTCGCTACCCGCATCTTCTTCGAATTTAAAGAATACTTTAATCATCTATTTTCCTTTCTTGGTTTGTGTTTATGTTGGCCCTTAAACAGTAACAAGCCATTAAAGGAAATTCAATTGAAGCAGGGTGTTAGTTAAAAACTAACGTGACACGTCACGGAGATAAAAGAAGGTTCTTGCGCCTTAAAATTTACATATTGTGGATTTGTAGTGTTTATTTTGTGGTTATGTGAGTTGAAAGCATTAAGAACTATTAAATTTATTAAATATTAAGAGGATCAACAAATGGGTTTAAGTTCGATTTTAAGCAGTTTCAATAAAACAAAAATCAAATTAGAGCAATTTGTAGAGCACAACAGCAATGTAATTAAATCAGCGGAATCGAATTTAAGAGCTCAGAAACTAGAACAAACAACGGCAGAAAATGCGCTTAAGAGCGTAAAAGGTTTGTTAGGCGAAGATATCAATAAATTTTAGGCAAAATAAAACCCGCATATTCCGACCAAAGAAGCGTGCAGGTTTTACTTACTAAGGAGTTCATTATGAACAACACAGCGGAAATAATCAAGTTTTCTACAGCACAAGTATTACAAGATTATCAGGAGCCTGCAAAAGTGGCGAGTTTGGATGATGGTTACACACGTATAGCTAACGAACTGTTAGAAGCGGCTATGAGTCACCCAATGACTAAACGGCAGCTTAGAGTTCTATTAGCGATTATGCGTAAGACATACGGCTTTAATAAGAAAGAAGACCGTATTAGTGGAAGTCAATTAGCAGAGCTTACCAAATTAACAAGGCAGCATTGCAGCTCGGCAGTTAACGAATTAATTCAGTTAAATATCATCTATAGAAAAGGTGGCTCTTCAAGTCCAATTGGCATTAATAAAAACCTTGAATCTTGGGGTGGTGAATCTAAACCAGTACCAATTAAACAAAATAGAGTCAGTGAACCCGTTTTAGAGTCAGTAAGTGAATCTAAAATAGAGTCAAATAGTGACTCTAAATTGGGACACACAAAAGACAATATTAAAGACAATATTAAAGACAATAAACATATACGTGTATCTCCTGATGAAATTAAAGATTTATTTAATGATAAAAAAACAGGTTTGACGAAAGTTTTAAAGCTAAACCCAAACAGAAAAACTTTGATTAAAGCCAGATGCAAAGATTTACCCACCTTGCAAGACTGGTCTAACTTTTTCGATCAGATTGCAGCCTCAGACTTTCTAACCGGCAAAAATTCAGATTGGCAAGCGAGTTTTGACTGGGTGTTGAAAGACTCGAATTGCTTAAAAATTCTAGAGGGTAATTACGACAACAAGCCAAAGTTCACACAAGTACCAAGCCAAGCGCCAAGCAATATTTCAAATGACTTCAAAACTGAGTGGGAGTAACGGACATGAACACATCGTTTTTAGAAAAACTTAAATCTAAGATTCCAGCGCATATCAAGCCTGAGTTTGGCTCGTACGAAGAGTTAAGGGCTTTTCACAAAAAATCTGAATTAAACGAAGAATACTTCCTTCGTCAAAAAGCTGATTGGTTGGTAAGAAATTCAGGTATGAGCGATAAATTTAAATCATGTTCATTTGAAAGTTTTGTTGTTTCGAATGAAGGCCAGAGCAAAGCCTTGGCATACTCAAAACGCTATGAAGAGACTTTCAGCGAACAGCTAAAAACTGGCAAAGGGTTTATGTTCGTTGGCAACGCTGGAACTGGCAAGAATCATTTAGCATCGTCAATCGCAAATAACCTGATCGCAAAAAAGTACTCGGTTTTAATCATAACAATTTCAGATTTAATCAAGATGGTTCGTGACTCATGGTCTAAAAACACAGCACTTTCTGAGACTCAAGTGATGAGCAACCTTGCAAGCGTAGATTTATTAATTATCGATGAAGTTGGCTTGCAGCGTGGTACTGATGACGAAAAATTACATCTTACGAAAATCATTGATAAACGCCTTTACTCATTTAAGCCGACCTCAATTATTTCAAACTGCACTAACTCAGAAGAAATCAAAGAATACATAGGCTTTAGAGCTTACGACAGATTAAAAGAGGGTAGCTTATTTGCTCTTGAATTCAACTGGGATAGCCACAGAGGGAGCGCGAAATAATGAAATCTTATAACCAAGACCAGAAGAAATTCGTGACAGCCTGCAAGTGCATTTTAAATGATGATTATTCAGCAGCAGCTCAAGAGGCTAACAATGAAAAAGCAAAGGTCATGAGAGAGCCTTCACTTGATAACGAATTAAAATTTCAAAAAAAGAATAGAGCTAACGCCGCGGCCAATCGCGTTATGTGTGAATGGTGTCGTGAAGTAGGTGGAATACTAAATGTCCCCGCTTACATGAAAGCCGAAGCTGAAGCCAAGAAAAAGAAAAAACGATTTGTGGTACCTAATTCCATTCAAGTAAAAGCTAACCCGGGTAACAAGATTAAATCAACAGTAAAACGCAGTGGTTTTAGTCTAAACGATGCACTTAACGAAACTTATAACAAAGCGAGAGTTGCGTAATGGTTTATTTAAATAAAGAGCAAATAAACATAATTAAAAGCTATATGAATGAACATAACGAAAGACCAGGCACTGGTTTTAAAAGCTATGAGTTCTTCGAAACTATCGCTAAGAATATGCTTATTGAGAACCCAGAAGATAGACAGCCTTGGTACAAAATCACGGACCAGTTATCTACAAGCAATACCAAAACAACCGATGTCAGAATTGATTTAAACATCATGGGAATTGAGGATTATACGAAAGTAAGAAAAATGGATGAGATAGAAATCCGCGAGCAAAAACCCATAGCTTTTGTATCTGAAAAAGAATTAAACCTTCTGAAACCTAAAGGCCTGTTTGATTTATCAATGGTAAACCGCAAACAGCCTGACAATTCAAATAGCTCTAGAGGTACATATGAAACCAAATAGCCAGAAAACTAGATTAATCGCTGTGATTACAGGTGATAAATATTGGACTCTCGAAGAGATTGCGCTGGCAACTAGAGCTGAGTTTCAAAAGATAGATACTCCAGCGGCTCTATCTGCAAGGTGGCGTGATGTTAAAGATTCAAAACATTTTAAAAAGCACAAAAGGCTTCGTGGAAATAGTCGGTATCTGTACGAATATCGCATTGAAATATTAAAAGAGGAGTTAGCAGCATGAACATAATCTACGGACTAATGATTTTCTTTATTTTGATATTCGCTGAGTACTGCTTATATATAGATGCAAACATACCAGCACTCATATCAGTAATTGTCGGTGTGGTGCTATCTACTATCCACCTTTATATGATTAAAAGTAAACAAAATGGGTAAGGCGCTATTAACTCAGGAAAACGTCAGGCACCTTATGCCCTCACTTGGTAATGCAATTCGAAAATCATTAAGTGAAGGGCAAGAACTGATTGTTGAGTTTAAGCCGCATAAAAGTAACCGTTCTAGTGCTCAGAATCGTTTGATGTGGAAATGGAATCAGGAAATATCAGAACATTTACGCGAGCATTTCGGACAAGAAAATAGTTCAGAAGATATTCATGAAGTTTTAGTTCGTAAAAGGTGTGGTGTAAAAGTTGTTCAAATCGGAAACGAAGAACCAATAATTGCACGTAAGCAAACTAAGAAAATGAATACTGCAGAGTTCACCGAATATCTAAACTGGCTAGAACAATACAGCGCAGAGCATTTGCAGTTACAAGTATCACATCCAGCAGACCTTTATCACGCAGCAATGGGAAGATAACAATGTCATTAATAAATAAAAAAATAAGACAATCAGCAAAAGGCCAAGAATGCCAAGTTCGCTTAAATGATATTTGTAACTTTAATTCTGAGACTGTGGTATTTGCGCATATCGGTAAAGGTTCAGGCATGGGTCAAAAGTGTGATGATATCCATGGCGCTTACGCTTGTTCAAAATGTCATGATGAATTAGATAGAAGAACGACAATCAAAGAAAACCAGTTTGTAGAGTTAGCCGGTTATGAGGGAATGGTAAGAACTCAAAAGCTAATGTTAGAACAAGGACTGATAAAATGTTTATAGGAATCGATCCCGGCTTAAAAGGTGGCCTTGCTTATATAAATGAAGATGGCAGTTCAGCAGCTTTTCAAATGCCAGTCACAGCAAAAGAAATCGACGGCCATGCATTAACTGAGCAATTAAAAGCTTTAGGCCCAATAACTTTAGCGGTAATAGAAAAAGTTCATGCCATGCCAGGGCAAGGCGTTACCTCAATGTTTAAATTTGGCAAAGGTTTCGGTCAGTTAATCGGAACTCTTCAAGCATTAGAAATACCATTCATCGAAGTAACACCCCAGGCATGGAAAACGAAAATACTAAAAGGCACTAAAAAAGATAAAGACGCCGCTATTAACTATGCAAAAAACAAATATCCAACAATTAATTTAAAGCCAGGTCGATGCAGAACAGACCAAGACGGTTTAGCAGATGCAATTTGTATAGCTGAATATGCGAAGTTATCAAAATGAACCAACTAGAAGAAGCGCAACTAAAACAACTAAGGCATAAATATAAACGCCTGCAATCAAAAGTGTTCGTTTTATCTGTGTTATCAGCATATCTATTTTCGCTAGTTTTAATATTGAGGTTTGCATGGCAATAGTCAGTGGTGGCGAGCTTTTAGCAAGAGGCCGAAAGTGCCAAGAAATGACTCAAAAAGAAGTCAGCATTATTTATGGAATTTGTGATCGGCAATTATCTAGATGGGAAAATGGAATTTGTGAACCTTCTTATAATGACGTAAGAGGGATATTCAGAGATGTATTCAGGATCGACTTTTTCGACTTTGTAACAATGATAGAAAAATCATTCAAGGATAATGTATGAGTCTAAAAACAGTACGTGCAGAATTAGCAGCCTGGGGTAAGTATCAACGCTTTGCTTATTATGAAAATGGTTACCCAAGAGTGAATATATTGTGTTGTACTGGAAATGATGAGCCTGATGAAGAGTGGCTAGCAAGAATTGAGGCAACAGAAGCATCAGTAAATAGGTTATCGGCAGAATGTAAAAGTGTAATAAACGGGAAGTACGTTCGAATGATGAGTGTTCAGAAAATTTCAAGATGGCTATCAATGCCAGTTAGAAGTGTTGAGTTTAGGTTATTGCAAGGGGAAAACAGTTTATTGTAACTAAATAAGAAACAAAAGTGGTGTAATTTAGGTACAAATGGGTTATAACTAAATAAATATAGTGTTTTTTCTCGATAACTTTAACTCATAGGCTTATAATTAATGGTAACAGCGAATAGTACAAATAGATTAACGGATACACAAAAGCGTCTTTGCGAATATATTCAAGAGAACTTAGATGCTGAACTATTGAGAACGTTGAAAGATAAAATTTTTGATCGGTATGTTGGTGATTCAGCTCTATCTTTAGAGCACTTCCCTTCAACCGGAACATATGTAAAACCTCATTTGCACAGATATGGCACAGATGAGGTTTTTGTTGATTTATTTGGTGAAGAAGTTGTAAGGCTAACAAGTCCCAGAGGTGGAATGTACACAATGTTTAGCCAAGGTGATTTATCATTAAGTCATTATGAGTTACAGCCAAATCAAAAATTAAGACCTGCCGCTCATAGAAAATTGATAGTTAAGAAAAATAAAACTATTGAGCCATATCAATCTGATTGGATAGACGCAGAAGAAGTTAAAGAGGTGGCGATACATAAAATTCATGCAGCTATTATTATTGAGCATGTAAGCACGTCACCTGAAGAAAGTGTTTTGCCTAGTGAGATTTATTTAGAAGTTCCTTATTCTGACTGGACAGGTAGTCACTTAGTATTAAAATTAAGTGAGTTAATAGAATTAAATGAAGAGTTAGAGGTTGATCTAACTCCAGATATAGCACGATCAACTTTAAAAGACGATCTGCTAAAAATAGAGAGAGAAGATAAAGATCATGGATAATTCATGAGAACTGGAATAGGAAATTTTCAAGGTGAAAAACTAACTCAGGCTAGAGAGGTGTTAGGTCTAACTAAACACAACTTGGCTAATTTAGTTGAGGTCTCACCTGCGTCAATTGGTAATTGGGAAAGCAATAAGTTGAAACCTGAGTTAGATAAGCTTCAGGCGCTTTGTAGTTGCTTAAATCAATCTATGGATTGGTTCACTTCCGAAGATCAGAATTTTGAAGGTGAAAATTACTTTTACAGAACTCTACATTCATCAAGTAAAAATGCAAGATTAGCAACCAAGATAAGATTGGAGTGGCTAGCTTCTCTAACCTTTAAACTTTCTAAATGGGTAGATTGGCCTGAGCTTAAAACTCCTGAAAATAAACATCACTTCTTGATGCTAACAGATGAAGAAATAGAAGGTTTCGCAAAAAAAGCTAGAATAGCAGCTGGGATTGGTAAAGGACCAGTGACAGACGTTGTTCTAGCTATGGAAAATAGCGGTGTAATTGTTTCCCGAGATGAGATCGGGCATCTAAATGTTGACGGTACAACTTATTATTGCGATATCAACAAAAGACCTTTTGTTTTCCTTGCTTCAGATAAGAGCAATGGATGTAGAAGTAGGTTTGATGCAGCTCATGAATTTGGGCATGTAGTATTACACAGACACGTAACAGAGCAAGAACACAAGGATTACCACAAGGAAATAGAAAGACAGGCAAATTTGTTTGCATCTTCATTTTTATTGCCAGAAGTAGAGTTTGTTAAAGGAATAAAGAATATAACTGTTGAATCACTTTTAGCAATAAAGCCAAAATGGAAAGTTTCAATAGCTGCAATGGTAATGAGATGCTGGCAATTAGGCATTATCGATGACAATCAAAAATCAAACCTTTTTAAACGCCTTTCAGCAAGAAGGTGGAGACTAAAAGAGCCTTATGACGACAGAATCCAATTTGAATTACCAAGGGTGTTACCACGAACCGTTAAATTGATAGTTGATAACGTAACAGAGAAAGATGAATTACTTAACGAATTAGGTTTATCACGCTACATGTGTGAAGGTTTGCTGGGATTACCATCTGGATATTTTGCTGATACTCATAAAGCTGAAAATATAATTGAATTAAAAACTAAGTATAGAAACCCTAGTGACGGAACTCAAAAAGGGGACGTTGTTAAATTTGGACGATAATAAGTAAGGAAATACATGTTTAAGATAGATATCTTAAAATCACTAAAAGATTTTGACGAAAGTACTTTAAATTTATTTATTAAGAGATTAAATAAATCAGGGATTATTTCTGATGAAAATTCCTTTATTGAGTCAGTTGTTATAGAGAAGTGGAATGATGATTGTGAGAAATTCATCAGAGAGAACGGTTATGAAGGTGGTATGTTGAAACATTGCAGTGATTATTATGGAGTGCAAGGGGCTGCATATGTAATGTATGATACCAATAAATATGATGGAGAATCCGCACAAGATTATTTAGATAATTTAATGAAAAGTAAAGAAGAAGCATAAAAGGAAATTTCATGTCACCAATATTAAAGCAAGCACTAAAATCTCTGTCAGTAAGGGTAAACGTATCAGCCGGATTAGCTCATCCTTTGGACTCTGATACAGCTAAAGAACTATTTATCATTTTACGTGATCATGGAGAAGTATTATTAAAAGTAGACATTGAAGGTTGGGCAATCGAAAATGGCTGGAAGGAACGTCACGCAGATAATCTAGGGAGTCTTGCACAGCAAATAGGTGAAGGTAAACGAGTACAAATAAAGAATAAGGGACGATGGAAGGATAGTATTATAGAAGACCTTGAAGCTCGAATTCCTGAACAAGAATTATAAAGTACATTGAATTATATAAAAACAGGGGGATTTTAAGATCTACCAGACATATAAGTCTTGTAACTAGACATATAAGTCCTTTTTTTAGGGGCTGAAAAAGGTATGATTTATATAAGCTCACCAAAGATGAGTAAAAAGAAAAGACATTTTATATAACCCGCCAAGTGCGGGTTTTTTATTGCCTGAAATTCGGTGAATTATGATGAATCTAATAGAACAATTAAAAGAACATGAAGGGTTCAGGGGTAGCTATTATCTATGCACTGCTAAAAAGAAAACAATTGGATATGGTCGTAATGTAGATGATAACCCTTTGCCCGATTATCTATGTCGTGATTTTGATAAAGAGCCAATGACAGAAGATGAAGCCGAAGAACTACTAATCGATGATGTAAATAAAGTAGCGACACAATTAGCTAAGAAATATCCAATCAAACATCTGTCAACGGCAAGACAGGCTGTATTAATTAACATGGCATTTAATCTCGGTGTAAATGGACTGATGGAGTTCAAGAAAATGCTCCAGGCAATAAAGGACAAAGACTATTACGAAGCAGCTATTCAAATGCTTGATAGCAAGTGGGCAAGACAGGTTGGCAGTCGTAGTGATGACTTAGCTGAGCAGATGTTGACGGGTGAATGGTAATGTTAGATTGGCTTATTGGTGGTAACACAAATCCAATAGAAGCAATAGGTAAAGCGGGTGATGCATTATTTACATCAGATGAAGAGCGCCAGCAATTAAGTAATGACTTAGAAGAAATAAAACAAAAGCCTTACTTGATGCAAGCTTTAGCGAATACCACAGCAGCTAAACATCGCAGTGTTTTTGTAGCAGGTGCCAGACCATTTTTATTGTGGGTATGTGGATTTGGATTTCTGTTTGCCTTCTTAATTAATCCTATCCTGCAATGGATAATGCCCGAGGTTGGTACGCCAGTGTTGCCACTTGAAGTGATGATGGAGTTAACTCTAGGTATGCTCGGGTTGGCAGGGCTCAGAACAATCGAAAAGATAAAAGGCGTGACGAAATGACATTAAAGCCAATGACGACGAGTGATAAGTACAACATGATATTTGGTGCAATCAGTATCGCGCTTACAATTCTTGCCATCATCGTGGTCCCTTATTTTAGCTCACTGAAAGATGACTTTGTGAAATATCAGAAGGATTCAGCAGCATTTAAATTAGAAATAGCGAAAGATTATGTGACTAAGGACGATATGAAAGAGCATGTATCAACCAAGCTTGAAAGTATCGAAGGGCAGATAAATACCATTCATTCATTGTTGTTAAAACAGGAAGGTAATTAATCATGCCTGCTGCAACGCCTAAGCGCTGTCGTCAAGGCGGCTGTGGTAAATCAACAATACACCGCCATGGTTATTGTGATACTCATGCTGAGTTAGGAAAATCTAATTGGCATAAGAGAGAGAAAGCAAAAGGTAATCGACATCAGCGTGGTTATGGCTCTGAATGGGATAAGTTACGTAAGATAGTTTTGAAACGTGATGAATATCTTTGTCAAAGTTGTTTGAAAGTTGGGGTGGTGACACAAGGCACACACGTTGACCATATCAAACCCAAGTCTCAAGGTGGCTCGAACGAGTTAAATAACCTGCAAACACTTTGTATAGAGCATCACAACAATAAGACAGCAACTGAACAAGGGAGGGGGTACTAAATTGTTCAAGGGAAAACCCTTTTATAGTACCGCCATCCAGTCAAATTTTTACGGGTAACAAATAAGGATCTTTTTTTTGACGCCTTTTTGTTTCTTTTTTAATCAGTAGGTGGGCTTGTGACAGATACTATTCGTGCTCCAGGTGGTGGCAGTAAGTCCAGTAATCTCGCGGTCGGCGATGAAAATATAAAGTTGGTCCGGCCACCAAAAGAACTGCTGGATGATTTTGCTAAAGAATGTTGGCGAGAGAACTCGAAAATACTAATAGACCGTAAAACCTATAGTCGAGAAGATGCGATCTTATTGATGTCTTACTGCAACGCTTTTTCAATGATGTTGCAATGCGATACTGAATTAGCTGGAATTTACTGGACCGAATCGGGGCAAGGTGGCCTAAAAAAACATCCTCTTGTAAATGTAAGAAATGATGCCGTTGGTCAACTGTTGCGGCTAGGCAGTATGCTCGGATTAAACCCAATGAGTCGCGCTCGCTTTTTGAATGGCGGCAACGGTGGCGATGAAAGTGGAAATGAATTTGATGATTTCTAAATGGCTAATTATCCAAACGTTAACGCAGCAAACAAATATGCTAGAGATATTGTCGCTGGAAAAATTCCATCTAATGAACTGGTTAGGCTTGCTTGCAAACGTCATTTAGGTGAATTAAAGAAACAAAAGAATAAAGAGTTTGCGTTTAAATTTGATAGAGACGCGGCTGAACGAGTTTGTAAATTCATGCAGCTGTTGCCGCACACAAAAGGTGAGTGGCTAAGAAGAAGGTTAAAAATAACATTAGAGCCTTGGCAGTTGTTCTTTTTCGCCAGTGGTTTTGGTTGGTTGAAAAAGTCAGACGGTACGCGTCGATTCAGAGAGTTGTTATTAAAAGTCCCGCGTAAAAATGGCAAGTCAATTATTGCTGCGGGAGTCGGTTTGTTTGGTTTATGTGCCGATCATGAATATGGCGCGGAAGTATACTGCGGTGCCACTAACGAAAAACAAGCGTGGGAAGTATTTAAGCCTGCAAGGCTGATGGTTTCTAAACTACCAAATCTACGTAAAAAGTTTGGTTTAGAAATACATGCCAAAAAGCTAACCAAGTCGGATGGTTCTGTGTTTGAACCTGTGATTGGTCAACCAGGTGATGGTTCGTCACCGCACATTGCGATCATCGATGAATATCATGAGCACCCAACAAGTGATCAGTACGATACATTCGATACTGGTATGGGGTCGAGGGAGCAGCCATTTGTACTGGTGATCACGACCGCAGGCGATGATATTGAAAGCCCCTGTTATGATTTTGAACAGCGTATTATTGAAATGCTCAGAGGGACAAAAGATGATGCGCTTTTTGGGTTGATTTACGGCATTGATGAAAACGACGATTGGACTGATCCTCAAGTTTTAATTAAAGCGAATCCTAATTACGGCATTAGTGTTAAAGCTGATTATTTACTGGCGCAGCAACAAAAAGCCATTTCCAGACCTAGATTTACGAACCGATTTAAAACTAAGCACTTAAATGTATGGGTGTCCGCTAAAGAAGCGTTTTTCAATATGGAAAAGTGGAAATCTTGCGAGGATAAAAGTTTATGTATCTCTCAGTTCTTAGGTGAGGATTGTATTCAGGCCTGTGATTTAGCGCGTAAATTAGACATGAATTCTAAGGCTCGCATATTTTGGCGAGATATTGAAGGAAAACGTCATTGGTATTGCATTGCACCTCAATTTTGGGTGCCGTATGACACTGCATATGACAATCCAATCAAATCACTCAATGAGCGTTTTCAAAAATACATCAATCTTAAAGTGCTGAGTGTGACAGACGGTGCTGAAATCGATTATAGAGAAATTCAAGACGATATTGAAAAATCGCATTTGGAAACCCCGAGCATTCGCGTTCCTTTAGATCCGCATGGTGCAACTAACTTAGGACACCATTTGATGGATGAAGGCCTTGAAGTGGTAACTATCACGCAAAACTACACTAATTTAAGTGATCCAATGAAAGAGTTGGAGGCGGCGATCACAGCAGGTCGGTTTCATCATGATGGCAACCCAATAATGACCTGGTGTATATCAAATGTGGTTGGGAAGTATTTACCGGGAAATGATGATGTTGTCAGGCCGATAAAGCAAAAGGCAATCAATAAAATTGACGGTGCCGTGGCTTTAATAATGGCCATTGGCGAAGCGATGTTGCAAGACAGAGAGCCGCAACAACCAGATTCTATTTATGATACAGGGGCCGTAGGGTGTTAAAAGATTTTATCAGTGTAACTATCGGCTTATTTGGTATTTTACTCTTAGCTTATGGGGCTTATTTAGTGCGCCCTGCAGCGGGATTTATTGTGCTAGGCCTTGCATTTACTTCACTTTCTTTTTTGTTGTCTCGGGTTAATGCCGTGACACGTCACAATAAACACAAAGGTAAATAACTATGTTTTTTTCAAGCCTTTGGGGTAGTTCAGACAGTGCAAGTAACTTTAGCATGTTTGGTGCGGGTAACAGTAGTTATGCCAAATCTGGAGTAGTCGTAGATCCGAAAACTGCAATGAGTTTATCGGCTGTGCGTCGTTCGGTCACATTATTAGCAGAGTCAATGGCGCAACTGCCGTGTGAAGTTTATAAGCGTGATGGTGATCAACGAGTTAAAGCTGTTGAACATCCACTGTATGATATTTTACATAACCAGCCAAATCAGAAAGATTCTAGCTTTGAATATTTCGAAACAGGACAGGGGTTTCTGGGGTTAAATGGCAATCACATTGCATTGATAGAGCGTAATAACAAAGCCGAAATCACCGAGCTGATCCCGATACATCGAGATAAAGTGCAACTGTTAAAAGGCAAAGATGGTTTACCGTATTATCATCTTATAGATGAGAACAAAACCTTACCGATGCGACTGGTACATCATGTAAAAGGATTTTCAGAGGATGGTTTTCAGGGGTTGTCACCACTGCAAACCAGCGCTGATACTATCGGGTTAGGGATCGCAGTTGAAGAACATGCCTCAAAAGTATTTTCAAATGGTACAACCCTGTCTGGTGTCATTGAAAGGCCAAAGGATGCTAATGCGATCAAAACACAAGAAGGGATCGACAAGGTTGTAAATTCTTTTGTGGGTAAACATTCCGGTATTAGAAATATGTTTTCTGTGGCCATGCTTCAAGAAGGTATGACTTATAAACAAATGGCGATGAGTAATGAACAAGCGCAATTGATTGAAGCGCGAAAAATGTCGGTTGCAGATATCTCCCGGTTATATGGTATCCCACTTTCAATGTTAAGTGAAAGCGCTGGCGAGTCTTATAAATCAATAGAACAACAATCGTTGAATTTTGTGATCTACGGTTTAATGCCATGGTTGAAACGCTGGGAATCCGCCATGCGTCGAGACTTATTGTTACCTTCTGAGCGTAAAGAATACTACATCGAATTCAATGTAAATGGTCTTATTCGTGGTGATTTAAAAGCCAGATATGAAGCCTACGCCATTGCTCGGCAGTGGGGTTGGCTATCAGTAAATGATATTCGTAGATTAGAAAACCTCCCTCCAATTAAAGGCGGGGATACCTATTTAACACCACTTAACATGGTAGATTCAAAAAACCTTGATGTTCATAACGAAATTCAAACCGCGTCACCAGAGCGCATTGCTGAGGTAGAAAAAATATTATGCCTAAAATGATAAATTACGCCCATATTGCTCAGATGGCTTTTAACCAACCATTGCTAGCTACTGCGCAACTCGCTGATGTGGTGACCGCATTCTTAGAAAATAAAATTAGAGGGTCACATATTGAGCATGACCTAACATCGAAACAAGTATCGGCCGGTTCAGTTGAAACAATTCCGCTTGGCAGTCCAGAGCAAGGTGCTAATTTAGCGATTGTTCCTGTGCATGGTATTTTAGTACCTCGTAGGTTCTCAATGTCCGGCGCGTGTGAGGAAGTGATGAGCTATGAGCTGTTACGCTCACAATTAACAAAGGCATTGAATGACGAGGCCGTTACCGAAATTATCTTAGATATCAACTCAGGCGGCGGCAATGCACAAGGTGCATTTGAAATTGCTGAATTCATTTATCAATCGCGTGATATAAAGCCAATTAGAGCTGTCATTAACTTTAATGCATTCTCAGGTGCTTATTTAATCGCATCAGCCTGTACTGAAATTATCGTATCAGATACCAGCGGTGTAGGATCTATCGGGGTCTATACCAAGCGTTTAGATGTCACCAAATACTATGAAGATCAGGGCGTTAAAAGTCACACTTTTTTCAGAGGTGCAACTAAGGTGTATTTTCATCCTGACATGGCATTAAGTGATGAAGAACGCACTCATATTGAGGGCAACATTGAACAAACATATCAAAAGTTTGTAAATGCGGTGGCTCGTTATCGAGATTTATCTGTAGAAGCCGTGATAGCAACTGAAGCAGATTGTTTCGAAGGACAAAAAGGCATTGATATCGGCTTGGCTGATAGATTATCAACCCCACAAGATGCCATTAACCAAATTGCAAAAAGTGTCTTATCTGAACAAACGTCACAACCAAGTATCAAGATCCAAGCTGCACATTTAGAAATGCAGTCTCAGCTCTAGCCTCGCGGCAGAGTTTCAACCTCCTAACAAGGTCGCTTTTGCGGCCTTTTTTATTACTAAAAAGGTAAATAAGTATGCTAAAACGCATTGAAGAAATGCGCCGCGAACAGGCGTTAATTGCAGAGCAAGTGAAAGAGCTGGCTGGCAAAGAAGAGAAAGGCGAGAAATTGAGCGCTGATGATGTTGAAAAATTCAATGAATTGAATGTTGAATTTAAATCGCTTGGTGATCAAATTACACGCGCACAAACAGCTGAAAGTATGGCCATTACAGCGGCTAAACCAGTAGATAATATCTCAACAGGAACGCCGGCTGTGCACGTGAAAAAAGCTCCAGTTGATTATCCTGGTGCAAAAGTGGCGCGTTTTGCGATGGCTATCGCAGCGGGTGACAACAATATGGAATCAGCGGCCCATTTTGCTGAAGCTGAAATTGGTGATAAAGAAGTTGCTATGGCAATTTCAACGGCATCAAATTCAGGTGGCGCATTAGTTCCTGAGAACTTAGCAGCCGATATCATAGAGTTGCTAAGGCCTAAAACAGTAGTGAGGGCGCTTGGTGCTACAGTTGTGCCACTTGCTAACGGCAACTTGACCATGCCTCGACTAACTGGCGGGGCGTCATCTGGCTATAAAGGTGAAAACGCTTCACATAATGCTGAGAATGCAACGCTTGATGAAGTGAAGCTTTCGGCCAAAACGCAAATGGCGATAGTGCCAATGTCTAATGAGTTAATTGGCACCGCGGGCCAGCGTGTAGAAAGTATTTTTCTAAATGACATGATTTCAGCGGTTGCAAATCGTCAAGATAAGGCGTTCTTGCGTGATGATGGCACGAACAATACGCCAACAGGCTTTAAGAAAACAGCTACTGACGCAGGTAAGACAGTTGCGTGGTCCGGCACAGCTGATCTAGCAACAATTGATGCTTACTTAGATTCTTTGATTCTAGGGTTAATGGAGTCAGACTCAAATATGTTTGTCGCTGGGTGGGCAATGTCTCCACGTTCATTTATGAAGCTTCAAGGCCTTAAAGACGGTAATGGTAATAAGGCTTATCCAGAAATGGCGCAAGGCATGTTAAAAGGTTGGCCTATCAAACACACAACCAATATCCCTGTCAATTTGGGAGCTGGTACTGATGAAACCGAAATTTATTTTGCAGATTGGTCTGATGTGATCATTGGTGAAACGGATCAATTCACAATCGATTTTAGTCGCGATGCTACCTACAACAATTCATCAGGAACATTAGTATCCGCATTCTCAAGTAATCAATCTGTATTACGAGTTGTTACGGGTAATGATATTGGTTTCCGCCATTTGGAAGGTCTGCAAATGGGTACCGGTATCACCTGGTAACAAAACGAGTAATTACGTTAACTATAAATATCCTGCACCCTTAGTGCAGGATGGAGAAAGTCATGGCTAAAAAAAATCAAGATGTAGACAAAGAAGTAAACAAACCTAAGCGTACAGTAATTGAGTTTATTAAACCCTATAAGCGCTATTCGAATGGTGATATAGCAGGGTTTGATCCGAAAGTGGCTAAGGGTATTTTAGAGTTAGAACCTGCTGTTGCAGAAGCTTATCAACCGCAAGGTGAAACAAACAAACAAACTGAAGAATAGAAGGTTTAACGATGCCAATAGTGACATTAGAGCAAGCAAAAACACAATTAAACATTGGTGAGCTAGAAACTGATGATGATGTTTTGATATCAGGCTTTATTAATGCTGCCATTGGCATGGTTGAGCAGAAAATTGAAAAAGACATTTACGAATTTACAGCTGATATTCCGGCCGATTCAGTAAATACTGTAGATTTTGAGAAACTGAAAGAGTCGAAACAGGCGTCGTTATCAACTGCTGTGCTTTTGGCATTATCTAGCTTGTATTTATATAGAGAATCTGATTTGGATATAGATTTAACCCAAAACCCTGCATTTATGGCATGTTTGAATGGGTTTATTGATGTAGTGGTGGGCTAATGTTAAAAGCAGGTGACTTAAAATACCGAGTCTATTTTAATGCGGTGCAAGATGTTGGTGGTGATTATGGTGATGAAAAATCGTTTATCCCAGCGCTTAATTGTCGATGTAGCTTTAAACAAACAGCCACCAAAGGCCGTATTGTAGACGGGCAGGAAATTACAGAAAACAAATACCTGGTTAAATTACGTAAACGTACCGATGTTAATGAGTCTATGCAAATGGTGATCAGTGGTGAAACCATTGAAATTACAGGCATACTGCAAGAGAAACGCGAAACCCACATCTATGGTCAGTCGCTAAAATGATAGATTTTGATTTTTCACCAAGCTCTGAAGAACTGATCTCACAGCTTTACAAGTTAGAGCAAAGTTTGCAAAAAAAAGCTGTAAAAGCAGGGTTACGCCGTGCTGCTTTACCTCTTAAGCAGCAAATGAAACAAAATTCGCCCAGTCGTACAGGGCGACTAGAAAAGGCTGTCACACATAATTTATTGTCAGGTAAACGACGAGATAAAGCCTATATGCTTTCGGGGAAAGGCTTGAAAGAGTCAACTCAGTTACGTGATGATGAACATGCCTTAATTGTGGGCCCAAATCGTAAAATTAAGGGCATTAACCCCAGTTATTATGGTCATATCCTTGAATTTGGCGCTAAATCACACACCATTCAAGTCAGGAAAAAGAATAAAGGTAAGACTTTGCGTATGGCTAAAACCAGTGGTAATGCTTCAAATTTCTTTTTTAGTAAAGGTAAAGTGAGTCATCCAGGCTTATCTGGCATAGGCTGGATGTCACGAGCACACGAACAAGCATCAACACAAATACAAAATGCGTTTTATCAGGGCTTAAGCCGTCATTTAGATAAACAAAAAGTACATTAATTTGGTGAGTTATGAGTATTCAACTGATAATCGATCATATAAAAACAACTATTCCGGCTATAACGCAAGTTGTTGAAGCCGGTGGCGATAATACGGCGCCAGCGGTAAATACAACTAAGTTAATGAATGCCATTATTAAAACAAAAATACCCGATACGAATGTATTTAGAGCTGGTGATAACCCTGACGCATTAAATTGCATTTTAAACCTGGTATCGAGTCGGCCCGATGAATTAGACCGGCATAAAATCACCCAGACTGATGTCTATGTTGCAGAAATAAGAACAAAGAATAAAACCGCTAGTTTTCAAGCTGTGGTCGATGTCAAAGCAGCCGTTGAAACGTCAAACTATGCAGTAGAAATTAGTGACTGGTTGCAAGATTACGATAAAGACTCTGAATCTTGTCGCCAAAATTTAGAAATCAGTTTTACAGTTCCTGCTTCTAGTCCAAGCGCTGAACTTCCCGCATTATTAATTTATGAGTTGGGTACCAAAGCGGATAAATCACAAACTGAAAATCGAACAAATCAAAATGTAACAGTAACTTATGGCTTAGTCTTGATGACTAATCAAAGTAATTACAGCACGTTAAAGCAATCAATTTTTGATGAGTTAATAGGCTGGATAGCAAGCCCAGAACACACAGCATTGCAAATACAGCAAGGCGATCCGCTGGAAACTGAGGGCGGTTTAAAGTTGTATCGTTTTGTATTTGAACACAGCTATATGCACAGAGAAAAATAGATTAAATCATTATTAACAAACCGCTTTTTTGGCGGTTTTTTTATGCCTGGAGAAAACATGCCAAAGCGAGTCATTAAAACTGCTAAAGATGGTTCTATCAAGACCATCGTAGAGCCGTACGAATGCGAAAAAGAGCAATTAAGTAAGGGAGATCAAGCCGCTGATAAAGCCTGGTCGCAAAAAAATAAATCAAAGGCCGTTCAAAAGCCTGATTCTAAAAAGGTGAAATAATATGAAATTAAATAGTATTTTATTGGCGATACTAGAGGCCATAGAAGGTACAGACCCCGGCATCGATGGCTCACATATAATAGAAACTGTAGATGGTATTAGTGTTTCTCAGTACGATGGTGAAAAAGTTACCAGAAATGTCGATACTATAAATCCTTCAACGAGTGTTGAGGTCAATAAATCTCCTCATCAAACCTGGTCGTTTAATGTGGACGGTGCTGGTTCTGGCGTTGTGGGTACAGCCCCGTCATTTGGTTGTTTAATGCAGGCTTGTGGCTTTAAAGAAACGATTGTTGCCAATACTTCTGTTACTTACACCTTAAGTAATGATACTTCTAAAACAGTGACACTCGTTCGCCATGTCGGCGGTCAGATGATCCAGAAAACTCACGGCGTACGAGGGGAGTTATCTGTTGATTTATCACAGTTTATGCGTTTTCAATTTGGCAATTGTAAAGGTGATTACGTACGACCTGAAGCAGGTGGCAACCCAGCAACACTCACATATGACGATTATGCAGATCCGCTGCCAATCAACAAACAGAATACGGTTCAGGTAGATTTAGGCGGGCAAGGTTTAGTATTAACAGCTGGTTCGTTGAATTTTGGTGGCAGTGTAGATTTTAGAAATGTGCCAAATTCGGAATCATCGCTTCATGGCGGTTTTGATACTACTGGTCAAATGACCTTTGTTGCTCCTGATATCGCGACTAAAAACTGGTTTACAGATGCGGAAAGTCACAACGGTATAACAGAAATGGCATTTGCATTACAGCATGGCACGATTGCGGGAAACATCATTAAGATTTCCTCTGGACGTGTTCAGCTTTCTAATATTTCAGAAACCGATATTAATGGAGAAATGGGATTTCAATGTGATGTGCGTTTCCTCGACGCGCCGACTATCGAATTTACTTAATACAGAGTTCCCCCTGCATTAGCTGTTTAGCCGTGGCTTTTGTGGGTTTTTATAGTTTATTAACGGCTTAATCATATTTCTTAAACGGCTAAAAAGTGAGAGCACAATGTCATTGTTATTATTAGGTACAGAACCACAGATCCAAATCCCATGCGTCGCTAAGAACATGGAAAATGGTAAATTAAAGCCAGTTAAATTTACAGCAACGTTTGAACGTTTAGACAGAAAACAGGCTAAAGCGTTACGTAAAAACATCCAAAATGCGTTAGAAGAAACACGCAGTTTAGGACGTGAATATGCCAATCTTGAAGATTCCAACGAAACAAGAAAAGAAGAAATTAAGGTCCGTCTTGATGAAATCGAAAATCAAAGTGAAGACATGATCACCCAGCATTTAATTGGCTGGGATTTAAAAGGGTTATCCGGAAAAGTCGATTTTAATGAAGAAAATCTCGAAGAAGTTTATCGTTGGACAGCTTATTTTGATGCCTTGTATGAAGGTCTATTCAAAGCAACGGGGACACAGCGCGAGCAGCAAAAACAAAAAAACTAATAGAGCTTGGCAAATATTTATCAGGGGGTAAGCGTTTCAATCAAGATGATTTTGAAATTGGAGCGCACGCCCTTGGGTTACCTGAAAAATTTGTAAAAAAGCACACTTCTAAACAACAAAATAAACAATTCCTTGTTTGGTTTGAAAACCTAGAACCAATGCAAATTTATCAAGCGTGTGCCGATCAATGGCGCATAGTATCTGGCATGGCAGGCGTGTTTTATCAGGGCATTGAGAATACGGCTATTTTAACGGCTATGGATATGCACGACATCCCAAAGAATAAACGTAAACATCTTTTGTTTGAAGTAAAGCTGATCGCTCAGGGCGCAGCCGAGGTGAAAAATGGCAAAAAACTATAAAACTGGCATCTTGATCACGGGTGATGCGAAGGGTGGTGTTCGCGCAATAAAGTTAACAAAAGGTGAGCTTGGCAAGTTAAATAAAAAACAAAAGCAAACTCAAAACGAGTCTAAAAACACCAAAAAATCTATTGGTAATTTAATGGCACGGTTTGGTGCTGCGTCTGCCATTATTGGTGGTGCCACGGCAGCAGTTGGATTGCTTGCAACTTCTTTACGTACCAATGCAATACGTGAAATCAATGCCACCGCTGAAGCTGTTAATGTATCAACTTCCACCCTGACTGAATGGACCTATGCTGCAAAACAAATGGGCTTAGAATCCGATAAAATGGGTGATATTTTTAAAGATGTTCAAGACAAAATTGGTGATTTTGCGGCTACTGGCGGCGGTGAAGCCAAGGACATTTTTGAAAATTTGGGTTTATCAGTTAATGAGCTGAAAAACTTAAATCCAGATGAGCAATTGCTTGCCATTGCCGATGGTCTTGATCAGGTGGGCACCAAAGCGGAAAAAATCTTTTATCTTGAATCTTTAGCTGATGAAGCCAGCCGGTTATTACCTTTGCTTGAAAATGGTGCCGCAGGATTAAAAAAAGCACAAAGTGAGGCGCGTTTATTAGGTGTGTCACTTGATGAAGTAGACGCACAGCAAGTTGCCAATGCGGGCGCAGAATTTATTCGTATGAAAGGGCTCATAACAGGCGCTACCAATGAATTGACCATTGCATTATCTCCGGCTTTGGCTGAAATTAATAAACAAGTAGTTGATGGTGTGATCGGTGTTGGCGGTTGGCAATCAGCCTTTACTACTGCTACAGATGTGGGTATTGAGGGGTTGGGTTATGTCGCAGATAGGTTGAATTCAGCACATAAAATTTTAAAGTTAATTGAAATTGGCTGGCTACAAATTGGTGTTGTAGGTATGGATGCACTGGCGGGGGTTGCCGATGTGGCCGCTGATGTGATCAATACAGTGTTAGCGCCATTTCAACAAGGACTAGCAACCATCGCCGATGGCTGGGCACAAATACTGGGCACAGTCGGTGAGTATTTGGGTGATGATTCGTTGATCAGTATGAGTCAAAGTTTATCTGATTTTTCTGTTTCAGCCGCTGACTTTCGCATTTCTGCTGATGACATTAAAAACGCATCAACAGATATGAACGAACAATTAACGGTGTCACAAGCTGAATTTGAAGCCCTGAAAAACCTGAAACCCAGCGATAATTTGGCGGACTGGTGGGACAAAGTGAAAAAATCCGCTGATGCCGCAGCTAAGGCACAAGTTAAGGCCAGAGAGTCCGCAACAAGCAAAGGCCCCTCAACAAATAATCAGTTAACCTCAGTTGAAGTCAAAGAGCTAGAGCAGGCGCAAAAAGAGTTTGATAAGTTAATCGAGCAAACCGAAAGCTTTAACCTGGCGCTGAATGATGTGGGCGATACTATGGTAAGCGCGTTTGGTAGTGTTGCACAGCAATTTGATTTGATGATAGCCAAACAAATGGAATTTGCTGAATTAGAAGCTCAGCTGGCAACCCAAAAAGAGGCGCAAAACTTTGCATTATTTGATGCCTGGGTATCGGGCGATGAACAAAGAGCTGCGGCCGCTGAAGATAATATTTCACGTATCGAAAGTGCAGAAGTAAATCTTGCTGATAACCGTCTACAGGCTAACATGAATAGCTATGCGGGCATGGCAAAAACCGCCGGACAGTTTTTTGGTGAGCAAAGTTCAGCACGTGAAAAACTGCATAAAATAGAAACCGCCTTTACCATTTTTGAAACTGCATTAGCGCTAAAAAAAGCCGCAGCAAATGCTATCACAGCAATTACAACACAGGGTCAGGGCGATCCCTATACCGCCTTCGGTCGTGTTGCTGCGATGGCGGCAATTATGGCTGGGCTTGGTGTGTTTTCCGGTTCTGCGGGCGGTGGCTCAGTGCCTAGTTCTGCCGAGCGACAGGAGTCACAAGGAACCGGCACAATACTCGGTGATGCCAATGCTAAATCAGAATCAATACTAAATAGCTTAGAACGACAAGAAGATTTAGAACTAGATCAATACGCTGAACTCAGAGAAATGAACACGGCACTAAAAGACCTTAATTCTAATATCGTGCATATGGCTGCGAGCTTAGTTGGTAATTATGGGAGTTTTGGTGAAAGCAATTACGATGGTAATTTAGGCAAAGAAAATAGATGGTCAGGCAAGATTGCTGAATTCCATAAAATCGGGGCCATATTTGGAGATCCTGTAGGAGACTTACTGGATGATATTGTAAAAGGTCTCAGCAGTAAAAGACGTATTTTAACTGATTCAGGCATTGAATTTTTCAGTCAAAGTTTGGCCGACATCATTAACACAGGTCTTGTTGATGTGTTTAGTTATTTTGATGTCACAACTAAAAAAAGTAAATTTTGGGGCTTGTCAGAATCCGAAAGTACCAGTACGGAATACGGCAATTTAGATTTACAGCTTCGCCGTGAATTTGCACTCATTTTCACTAATATTGGCGATACGCTTACGGGTGCGCTTGATGTATTAGGCATGGATGCACTGCAATCACTCGATAACTTTATGATTGATATCGGCAGTATCAGTCTAAAAGATTTGTCTGGCGATGAAATTGAAGCTGAATTACAAGCTATATTTGCCGCCCAGGCAGATCAACTTGCGGCCTATCTAACGACAAATGACTATACCGGTCAAATGGGACCGTTTCAAAATGTTGGGTCGTGGTTAACAGATTTTCAAAAAGTCGGTGAAGGGCTTTATGAAACCTTAATACGCGTAGCACAAGAACAAACTGTATTTAATCATACGCTAGAAATAATGGGACAATCCCTCGGTGATTTTGTCGGCCTTGATATGATCGGCGCCACCCAAAATATCATTGAATTAGCGGGCGGGATTGAGGCGCTAAGTGATGCCGCAAATACATATTTTAAAGAATTTTTAACTGATGCTGAGCAGTTTGATTATTTAGCTGATCAAGTGGGTGCACAGTTTGAATCCTTAGGGCTTGCGCTACCAGATACGCGTGATGGATTCACTGATTTATTAGGCTCTTTGGATCTTACTACGGAAGAAGGGCAGGCTATGTATGCTGCGCTTATGGCACTCTTGCCGATTTTAGATCAATACTATGATGCGATTGAAAGCCAGGCTGATGCGGCAGAGGCTGCGATTGAAGCTGAGTTAAAATTAGCTGAAGCCCGAACCGGCTGGTTAGCTGATATTCAGACAGAAATTGATCGCATGGGTATGACTGATTTAGAGAAATCGCTTGCAGACATAACCGCCTGGTTTGAATCTATGATTGCAGAAGCCGCCGAACTTGGCGCTGATACCGGATTGCTTGAAAACTTGTATGGTCAAAAACGTGAGGAACTTGCCGAGCAATATATCTTAGCGGCTATCACAACAGCTGAAAATGCGCTCACTAGTTTAGTAGATAATTATGAACAGGCCGCAGCACAAGAACAAGATTTATATCAACAACGCATCGATGCTATCAGCGACTTTAATAGTGCATTACGTGATGAAATTGCAGAAATTAAACATGCGATGGGCGAGCTTGATTTTGCACAGTATTACGCGGAGTTAGTGAATGAAGCACAAACAGTATTAAACCAAGGTGGTAGTGTTGAGCAGCAACTTGCCGCCGCTGAAACCCTGCAAACTGCGATACTCAATCGTTACAGTGCAGAAATGGCTGCAAACCAAAGTTTATTGGATGCAGCAACAGCAAACAGAGCTGAACTTGAGTCTCAGTTATCAACACTCACAACCGAGTTTGAGGCAGCAACAACACAGGCGCAATCGGCTTTTGATGCATTATCAAAATCAATTACAAATACCTCAGAAAACATTGGTAATGCCATTGATAAAATCACGGCTGGTTTACCTGGTTTTGATGCTATTGCCAGCGCTCAGTTAAATGTTGCTGATGCCTATGCGGCATTGACCGGGGATGCAACAAATGATGAGCTTAAACGCATCGAGCAATTAAAGTCGGCTATTAGTGCCCGCTATAACGCTGAGCTATCTGCAAATAATGCCTTGTTAACTGCTGCGAACGCGAATAAAACAGCATTAGAATCTCAGTTAGCAACGTTAACAACTGAGTTTGATGCCGCTTTAATTAGCGCCCAAAATACGTTTGATAACTTTGCCCAGTCAGTGAGTGCTGTTTCTATCAGTCTTGTTGATGCAATCTCAGAAATAGAGTCTACGCTACCCAGCTTTGATGCGGTAGCTAGTGCCAAACAAAACGTAAATGATGCGTATGCAGCACTGACAGGTGAAGCTACAAACGATGAATTAAACCGCATTGAACAGTTAAAATCGGCAATTAGCGCCCGTTATAATGCTGAGTTATCTGCAAACAATGCATTATTAGATGCCGCAAATGATAATAGAGCCGCGCTTGAATCTCAGTTGTCAACGTTAACTAATGAGTTTGAAACTGCGGTGTCTGATGCACAAATCGCTTTTGATGATTTTTCAAATAGTATCAATGGTGTTGTGGCAAATATCGGCAATGCGATTGATAAAATTAATTTGTCATTGCCGGGTAGCGATCCGGTTGCTCTTTATGACAGTCAAATAAATGATTTATATAGTCAGTTGGGCAGTGCCAGCCCTGAGCAACAACTTGTATTGCTTGATCAACTACAATCAGCAATTGAGGCGCGTTATAGCGCCGAACAGTCTGCAATTGAAAATACATCTAATGTAGCGTTAGAGTTATACAATAAAAATCTGGATAGTTATAACATACTGACAAAGGCGGCCGAAGAACTTCGAAAGGCCGCTGAGTCGCTGTTGATATCAGATCTATCGTCACTGTCTATTAGTGATCAAATGAATGAGGCACAAAACCAATTCAATCAGTTGCTGTCACGAGCCCGAAATGGCGATGCTGATGCATACAATCAAATACAGGGCACTGGCCAGCGTTATTTGCAGTTAGCACAAGAGTATAACCCCGCAAACTACGACGATATTTTCGCTAGTGTTTACGGTGCGTTTAACGAATTAGGCAATGTAAATTTTGCAGCGCCCACGGCACCAGAGCTGCATCCAGAAACCCTTGCGTTAGAGCAGCAGCAAATAGACTTAGCCCAAATCACAATAACTGAATTACAAGCACTTCAAACGCAAGCGTTATTACTACAAACGCAAGCTGAAGACGCTCTCAATGACCAATTATTGTCATTAGAAACAGCGTATAGCGCTGAATCGCAAATACTTGAACAAGCAATACTCAGTGCTAATGATGAAATAGTGTCGTTACAGCAAAATCAAATTGATTTAGCGCAGGCCTCTATTGCTGAGTTACAAGCACTGCAACAACAAGCGGGATCACTGCAATCGCAAGCTGCCGCCACTTTGAACAATCAATTGTCATCTCTGGAAGCAACATATAGCACTGAATCACAAATGTTAGAACAAGCGATACTCAACGCTAATGATGAGATTCTAGCGTTAGAGCAGCAGCAAGTTGATTTAGCACAAAGTGCGATTGCTGAGTTACAAGCACTGCAAACACTGACAGATGCGTTGCAGGGGACTGCAACTGAAGCGCTAAATAGTCAATTGTCAGACTTGCAGTCAGCATTTGAAACTGAAACACAGTCGTTGCAACAAAGCATTGCCGATGCTGATGCTGAAATAATTGCACTAGAACAAGCGCAATTAATGATACAAACTCAGGCATTAACGGAGCTTGAAGCGTTAAACGTTTTAATGTCATCGCTTGAGCTGCAATCACAGTCTGATCTTGATGGTGCTATGCATGTATTAGCGACGCAATTAGCAGCAGATAATGCCGCAGTCATCGCAACTTTTGAAACTGAAATTGCAACGATACAGGCATTAATGCCAGCTGAAACAGATCGCTTACTTGTTAAGCATGATGAGCAAATCGGTGCACTATACAGTATTCATGATGCGATTGTTGCAACAACAGACGCAGTAATCAATAACACGAACGGGACCTGGGAGTTAGTACAGCATTATCTCGTCGATCCGCCTGGCGGAAATATAGATCCACCTCCGCAGGACTTAACCGTTGTGAAAGAGCTGCAAACGATTAATCACACTTTAAATCAAAGATTAGCAAATGTGGAAGCGGAACTTGTGAACGTTAAAAATCAAGTGAAACAAGGTAATACAGAGCTTGTTAAACAAACGGATCATCAAGATAAACAAGTTAAGTCGCTAAGTAATCTTGAAAAAACCAATGATGCAATCAAACGTGAAGATGTCCGCAGTAATAATACGCTTGAGACCATACTCAGTAAAAAAGCGAGTTAACGATGACATTTGAAAACTGGCTAAAAGAACCTGGTCTTTTTCGTTGTGTGCTTGTTGAAATTGAAACATCAACCGGCACGTTTTATTTTAGCAATGCAGCCTATCGAACAGGGGCTACAGATACACCGGTACATACCCCCTACGACCCTTATATTATCGGCGGCTTAGAAATAACCCGGGCAATGAGTGAGGTGTTTACCGGTTTTAGTAGCTCCTTAATATCAGACATAGAGCTATATAAAACCGTTGAAACCGAAGCAATCGGGGATATAGAGGGACAAGCAATTAGGGTGTATCTCGGCGATAAATCATGGCCAAAATCACAATTTCAATTAGTGATGAGTGGCATCGGTGAAACCGTCACACCAGAATCAAACGTGGTACGGGTTTCATTTCGCGAACGTGCGATTAATTTAGCTAAACCAATCTTAACTGAGGTTTATAATTCGGGGCCATCAGAGGGGCAAATTAAACCCCTCTGCATTGGGCGTTGTTTTAATGTCACACCCAAATTAATTGATGCCGCGAACCATGTTTATCAGTTTAATACAGTCACAAGCTATGCCGTGACAGCTGCAAAATTTAACGGTGATATCGTGCCTCCCGCGAACTACACTCTTGATTTGGCCTCAGGCACAATCACCTTTTTAGTCAAACCCCAGGGAAATATTACCCTTGATGTTGATGGAGCTGTCATTGCTGGCAACTGGCTACAAACCGCCACTGATTTTATCAATTATTTAATGGCAACAAAATTTGGTGAAGCACCTGTTATATCTGACTTACCGGGTTATTTGCTTGGTTATTACGTAGACAGTGAAATACAGTACGACACGCTGATTGATGAGATATGCAGTTCGGTCGGCGGATACTGGTTTTACAATCGCCTGGGCGTGTTTATGTGTGGCGCATTTATTGACACGGGCAGCACTGTTATTGATGAAATCACCGACGACCAAAATCTATTACATAGCCGAAACCAGCGGCGCAAAATCCCCGCGTTAAAAAAGCTTACGCTGGGTTATCAAAAAAACTGGACTGTACTCGATAATGTGGCTCCGGTGGTTTTTGATACTGATGCAACCCTAGCACAGCAATTATCTGCTACTGAATTAGTCACAGTAACAACCCAAGCTGTGACTGGAGATACTGCGACAGCCTCAACATTAATCGTCAATAAAGCGGATGCAATCACAGATGCTAACAGGCGTTTAACGTTAAAAAGCATCCCGCGATTTGTTTACGAAACTGAACAACTCGCAGGCATATTTAATCGACACATGGGTGACGAATTATCACTTGAAACCGCGGGTGATAATGGTGACCGGGCAATAATTACCCGAATAACCGAAAACCTTTTAACGGGTCGTAGCATTTTGGAGTTTTGGCAATGAGTAAAATAAAAATGCTGGTCATCAATGAGTTTGATAATATTAATGTCAGTCTCAGTACAGGGGTTGAAATTGCGACACTCCCGCTTATCAATACACAAAAATACAACAACAGCCGCACGTTTCGCAGCACGTCAGTTGATGAAATCCAAATCACCGGCAATTTAGATAGTTTGAAATTAATGTCCGCACTAGTGCTTTGGCGGACTAATCTCAGTAATACCGCGACAATGCAATTAGAGTTTTTTGCTAATGACAATCAATCTGGCGATGTTGTTTATGACTCAACAGAAATTAATGCTATTCCACAAATAACTGTGGGTGAATGGGATTGGCAATCACAGTCGGTTACAGCATCAATTTTTGATGGCTGGCCGACACGTTACAGTCAGATATGGCTCGATCCAGTATTTGCAAAATCATTTCGTTTAACAATTAAAGATCCTCTCAATACCGATGATTTTATTGATATCACGCGCATTTACATGGGCCGACATTTTGAACCAGATATTAATTTTAGTTACGGCCATAGTAACGGTTGGCAAAGTACCGAGGAGCAATATCGCACTGATGACGGCTCTAACTTTACACAGCAATCAGCTAATTGGCGAAAACAACAATTTAACTTAGAGCACTTAAACAATGCTGACAGGCCGCACTTTACTAATGCAGTACGTCACGTAACTAAAAACCGAGACTGGTTTATTACATTGTTCCCGGGTATCGGCGGGCAAAAAGAAGTTGAATATGCATTTGCCTGCAAATTTTCAGAAATTCCCAGCGTCACCGGCGCTTATCATAATAATTATCAATCACAAATAGTAGTAGAGGAGTGCTAAATGGCATTAATTAAAATAGATGTACCCACAGAAACGTTAGATACCGGAGATTTTGGTTTGCCATTCCTTGGCAAAATCAACGCGTTATTTACGGCGGTAAAAAATGCGATTACCGCATTCAATAATCAGATTGATGCAGGGTTGGCAGCTGAACAGTCAGCTGCAATTGCAAAATCAGAAGCAGACCGCGCGTCAACGATAGTATTAACACCCATGTTGCAGATCAGAAAAACTAAATTGGATAATCCTCTTTGTCATTTATTTAGTAAAAATAAACTGGTGACTACTTTAGCTGGTGAGCTTTTATGGACCCGCGCAACTTCAGCAACGTTTGTTGACAGATATGGCGTTGTGAATACTGCTGCTATCGATTCCTCACGAGAAGAAGCCCTCGGCTGGTTATCTGAGGGGACAGCAACAAATGTGGCATTACACAATAGAGATTTAACAAATTCAGTTTGGCTAAAATCTGACTGTGCTGTATTAAAAAATGCGACAGGGGCCGATGGTGTAGCAAACTCTGCATCTACAATTACAGCAAATGGCGCGGTACTTGGGGAGGGGGCAACAGTAAAACAAGTGTTTAGTTTAAGCGCGGCTGATAGAACATTTTCTGTTGATATAAAACGAAAAATAGGCACTGGTAGGATTTTTATATCTGAGAATGGTAATGATGGAGTAGATATAGAGCATTTAGAAATTACAGATCTGATAAATACTGATACATATACTCGCGTGAACATAACTCATAATCGAGCAAATCCAGTACTGTCATTTATCATTGAGAATGCAAACGATGCAATTGAAGTTGATTATGTGCAGTTTGAAAGTGGGCTCAAACCGACATCAAGAATTGAAACGACAACAGCCCCAGCAACCCGAGCGGCGGATAAAATTTCGATAGATTACTTAAATAACTTTATTTCTGCTAAACCCCATACGGTTTTTGTAAATTTAAAAATGACGTCAGGAGCGAGCGGCGGCAGATTATTCGAAACGACAGGCACAGGCCAGGCTACGCTATGTACGTTGATATCAAATTCATCACGTGCGCAATATAATAATGCTACAGCCCCATCGGATCATAATGAATCTATTTGCTTAGTATGGGATGGAACACACACAATAATTTATAACGACGGCGTGGAAGTCGCAAAAGAAGTGTCAACTCCAATTGTCAATGAGCGCGACACTATTTCGCTATTCAATAACTCTGCGTTAATTCGATCTGTAGATGGTCACTGTTCAGGATTAAGAATATATGATTTTGGATTAAATGCGGATGAAGTGATGTTTTTGGCGGGAGAGTAATCATGCAATATAGCGATGTGATCGTATATATTCCAAATCTTATTAAATTTAGAGATGAAGTTAAGCAAAAGGCATTTTCAGGTGCACAGGGTTTCGATTTCGATGAGGCTGGCAATGTCATATATAACGTTTCTAAAATACCTGTTGTTTACAATGGATTAAAATCAGTTTGTGTTATTCGTTTGTTCACAGATACAGAAATAGATACATTTAATTCGCTCACGACATGCGAAAAATTGGCGACTGTAAAAATGGAAATTATGAATTTGAAGTAAATGGCAGGGAAAAATATGATTCAGTCCGTTCTACAGCGCCTATCAAAATAATTTATAAAAATGGGGATGAAATTGATTATTTTCAATCAGAATTGATTGGGGTTTTAATATAAAAAATTACCCACAGATTCTGTGGGTATTTTCTGTATAAACGTTAAATTTTTGAATTTTACCGCCCGTTCTAAAATCCCTTTCTTTCGCATATTCAACGGCCTCAAAAGCATCTTTTTTAAAATCCATAGCGGCAATAGCCCACTTTGCACCAGAACCAATCGCAAAATTATATAGCAGCGGTTCTATATGTTTTCTTCCATTTTTTACATACCCATAAAATGTAATTTCATTACGAATTAGCATAAACTCACATTTCAAATCGTTATATTTATCTAAAATCCAATCTCTTTCTAGTTCATAAATATCAGCACATTCGCCGCACGATATAACAATATCAGAATCAACTTCAAACCATTTTTTAGCAGTATCACTGCACATAGATTGTGTTGTGCTCACTCTACTATCAAATGCAATTGTTTTTGATTCATGATGATATGCTATTGTTGTCATTTTAAATTTAGCTCTTTTTCTAATGCTGATATTAATTGTTTTGCTGCAAGTTCATTTTTTGAGGCTTGCCTTACAAATTCAGTAGTTGCTGAATGTCTGGGATAATCCCAACGGATCACATCACCATTTACAATTTTTAAATCTTCATCTAATTCATACATTTCTTTTAATGTTTCAAGTGCAACTCTTTGCATTTCATCAAAAGATATTTTTTGTTTTTGTGTTGTTGTTATTTCCATGACTTTTTCCTAGTTACTATTTTTTTGATACACCATTGGTAATACGGGGCGGTTTTACGCCCGATTATTTAACTTGTATTTTTCTTACTAAATTATTCGCATAAGATGTTGTTATATTTTTAATTTCACCAAACTTTCTTTTTTCAATATTTAGAACAATTTCTTCAGGAGACAGCCCACCTCTTTCAGCCAACCTTTCTAAATTTTGATTGTGAATTCTCAGTGCCCAAAAATTATTTAAACAACCCCAATCGACATACTTAACTGACGTGTCATCGCCTAAAACTGGGAATTTTTTCATTTTAAAGCACCTCTCTTGGTAATAACGTTTCAGATTTTGTTCAAATCAACTTGATTGTATTGTCCGGCTCTAATAGACACGGCCATTTTTTCAAACCAATCTGCCAGCTTATTTGCCGCATCGTCAGCAGAGTTTTGCTTTGGAAAATCCTTCATCGGCATATCAGCGGCCCACTTTCCATTTGACGATCTTAGAATCAGCGTTTGTTCCAATGTAATTTTTTGATCATTGTGGCCGATTAGGAATTCAACTTGTACATCGCCGGTGTTGTCATACAAACCTTTCTTTGATTCCATTGATTTTAATGCTGTTCTGGTTTGCATAATTCGCTCCCAATTGGTAATAATGCGCGGTTTAGACTAGTTTATAGTCGCAATAACCGTCAGAAGCGTCCGAAATGAAAATTCCATCTTTTGCTGCCTCTTCATTTGTTTTTTCATCAAACTTTACTGTCTCTTGCTTAATCTCACCCCAGCAGACGCCGCTAACTTCTTCGCTCCAACCTTCACAGGCTTCATCACGAAAATGGTCAATGCTTTCTTGTGCGTATTCAATCGCCTCTTTTTTTGTTTCAAACGTTTCAAAACCGCCATCGGGACAGTATCCAAAAAATTTATATTTCATAATGGTTCCTTAATTTAACTTTTGAGGTCCTTAGATTTTTCAGTAAGTTACAAACTTGGTAATATGGGGCGGTTTTTGCCCGTTTTATTGATTTATGATGCATTGCATCAAGTTTTTGTACGCCGATAAATTTTTAGAATCACCATATCCATGATCTTCTAATTCAAGTGCGATATCTCTCGTTGCTTTCTCTACATTTTTTGCTTGCTCTTGAAGATCCTTAACTTGCTTTTCTAATTCCAAGTTACGCATATACATCTTTGCTGTTTGCTTTGGAGACATTTTCATAGTTAAAGTTACGCCTGACATTTCAATTCCTTGTTAATACTCTTGTTAATACTCTTGATAATAAAGGGTGGTTAGCCCATTACGCCTTCATCTTTTTTCTGTTTTTGAACTGATACTGGTGTTGCCAATACACCTTTTACAGCTAGTGATATCAACGATTTTTTGTAGTTCATGTTTACTCTCTTGGTAATAATGTTTCAGGTTTAGCGCTATTTCCTGCTGATATTTCCGTTTTTAGTACTAACATCACCTTGAATTTCGCCACATACAATGTTGCCATTTTTAGTTTCTGCATCACCTAAAACGTCACCGCATGTAATGTTGCCGTTTTTTGAATTTGCATATTGAACAGTTCCATTTACAGTAATGTCTGAATCGTCGGTGGATAGATTTTCGACATCACCCTCTATAACGATATTAATTTGCTTTTCTTCAAAGCTTTCTAGATCCGAAATATCGACTCCACCGACTGTTACTTTTCCATTTGCTATACAAACATCGCCTTTGCCAGAGTGCCTAATAGTGTTGCCGTTAATTATAATTTTGTTCATTTTTCGCTCCCACTTGGTAATAGCGTTAACTTAAATTTCGAATTTCTTGCCGCACTTATGACATTCGTAAGTGTAAAAATGACTCGGTACATCATCCCCACCTTTTTCTTTTTGATAATCATGTACACTACAAATATCAGTGAACGAATCAAACCAGCAAATAGATCCATCTTTCACGCTACCAAAGCCGAAAAGACATTTAATAAACCACCAGACTTTAATCATAATTCGCTCTCTCTTGGTAATAGTGCGCGGTTATTACCACGGAATTTTTTCCGCAGCGTCTTTTACTCTTTTTTTAGCTTTTCTTAATTCTTCTTTTTTCTTTTCGTCACGTTTGCAATTGATGCATTCAGCACCGTATAAAATTACGCCGTGAGCGCATTTTGATTGTTGTTTATCTGTCATTTATCGCCCCTAATTTAATGCTAATTAGATTCAATGACAGCTTCTGAACCATTGTCTGACGCTCTCCACGCAGCATCGTCGAATAAGCGCTTAATCATGCACAGCCCAGTTTCATCTTCTCTTGTTAACTCACATAAAACATCATTTGCAAACTTGTCATTATTAATAATCTTCCAATTTTCCCAATCTTGCGATTGCTGAACTGCTTCTGATAGCGTATTAATGCCAATAGATATCACTAATTGACCGTTTTTAATTTCTGTTTTTAGCGTTTCATTTTTCATTTTTTGTCCCTGTCTTGGTAATAGTGCGCGGTTTTACGCCCACTTTTATTCTAAATGTTGTTTCTAATCGTTCTAAAAACGATTTCTTTAACATGAGTAAGCGTTAAAAATTTTCGCTCACCTGCCGGCCACCACTTTCCATTTACTCTAACTCGGTACCTAACGACAGTTGATCTAGGTTCCAAAAATTGATTCCATTTAAACAGTTCAATTTTATTGGCTTTTTTCTTGCTTTGTTTTCGAAGCAACATAGTAAAATCAGCTCGTCTTTTATCTGCCACTTTTCAACACCTTATAAATTCTGATAATGAGTTGCTGTTGATCCTTTTTTTAATCGGTACCATGAGTACTCCTAAACAAACTTGGTAATAATGTTAACTAAAGTTCTGAACCGTGAAGCGCTTCTATAACCGCTTCTTCAAGTGATTTATCTTCTGAATCAGACCACCAACCGTCATAAAGATACGATTCACCCTCAGGGCAAACTCGTATATACCAACAATCACATTCTTCATCTTTTATCAGAGAGAATTCATAACCGCCAACATTTGAAAGCAACTGATCATCATGAGCGGCTTGATTATTCTTAAGTATTTCTTCAACTTTAATTGCTTTCGGTATGCTCATAATTTCGCTCTCAATTGGTAATAAAGGGCGGTTTAGGCCCGTTTTTTCAACTATTCGGAATTGCCGATTCACTAAACAAGTGAGAGTAATTGCGTGATATATGCTCTCTGTGCATCCCCACTTTTTTAGCGACTTTTGACTTCATCGGCTTCTTTCCTTCAGCTTCAATTTCTGCAATGGCATTTAGTATTTTTGACTCTGTTTTACTGACTCTATTAAAATGCGTGATATATGCCCCTTTAGCAAGGTGGCATACCTCACGCTTTTCAGGTAAGGAATTTAAATTATTTACAATCACATCAACGGTCCAACCATTGCCGATCATTTTGTAGCATTGCGTAGTGCTAACACCTTTGTTCTGCGTATAACCGTCCGGTAGGGTTTGAAGTCGTTCGCATTCAGTAATTGAATAACGCCTCCAAATGATATTTCTCCCCTTGTGATTAGCACATAAAATATCCATGTCACTATGATTCCCTCCTGAATTAGCGCCAGCAGTTAAGCAGGCGGCTTTTTCAACGCCGTTCTTTAACTCACCTTTTTTACTCACTCTATAAAATGGAGAATCCCACAGATGCCGACTATCAAAAGGAGAGTTACGACCACCAACCCTAAGTGTTCTTGATTTATCTCTAACGGCCAGACCGACCGGGCAACTGGGTAAATCTTCCAGTATATCTGACAGCCGAATACGCCTATTTTCTGGAGTGTTAAGAGTCCAATTGGCCCAGTAGTAACGTTTGCGGCTTTGCGCAGATACGAGAGTGCTATTAATAAATACAGGGGTTACATTGAGACGTTTTGTTATGACATCGCAATGAGTTTGTTTCATCTTGACGTTTTCAAGCATAAAATGCACTGACGGGTTGTGCCTGCGAATGTGCTTCAAAATACGTTCAAATTCAAAATATAGGATTGAACGAGAGTCATTAAAAGCTAATTGTTTTCCAGCAAAACTAAAGCCTTGGCACGGGGAGCCAGCTAAAAGCAAGTCAATACTACCCCAGTCTATTTCCCAGTTTCGCCAATTAGAGACCGTTCCTAAATTAATATTTTCAGGCCAATTCGAGGAACTAACTTTAATAGCATGTTTATCGATTTCACTTGCATAGTATTTATCCACAGGAATGCCAGCACGTTCTAGTGCCATCCTACCGCAACTCATACCATCAAATAAACTTAAAACTTTCAAAATAGCACCTAAAGCAATTAATTATTGTCATGACAATAATTATAATCAAACATGATTAAATTGCAAACAATTTGACTAATTAATTGTCATGACAGAAAATAGAACTATGAAAGATGAAAAACGAAAAGTAGGGCGACCTAAAAAGCCCGTAAAACTAGATAAAAAACAAGAAGTACGCTGTCTAGAAACAGAAAAAGAAAACTGGAAAGAAGCTGCTGAAATAAGCGGTGTTTCTACCAGTGAATTCATGCGCTTAACGGCAAATAAAGAAGCCGCAAAGATAATTAAAAAGCATAAAAAGGAAACGTAATGTTTGACAGTATTTATTATTTTACAACTGGATTTTTTGAATTGATCCTTTCAAATTTCGCCAGTGTTTCAGCTGTGTGTGCTTTAATATTAACTTGGCACACAATTAAGGCAACTCAAAAACACAATAGGTTATCAGTTAAACCTAATATTGATATTCGTAGTCATACTGATGGGAATTTCTTAAGGTTAAACTTGAAAAACTGTGGCTTGGGAACAGCTGAAATTTACGATGTGAAAATTTTTATAAATAATAAGAATGTAAGTATACAAAAGCTAGAAACCTGCCTAGAGAATGACTTCTCAGGTTGCTACAAAAAATTAAGTTGTAGTAAATTGGAAGGGAGGTTTTATATATCAAAAGATGAGGTTATACCTTTTTTTGGATTTGAATTATTGGAAGAAAATTACAAGTTACCGGTTTTAGATCGGATCTATAAAAATTATAGATTCGAGTTTAAATATAAATGTATGTATCAAAATAATTTCTTTACACTCTTCCCAAGAAAGGTCGAAAAATGAAAAAATTATTATTACTCGCATTATTTTCACCTCTGGTATTAGCAAGAGCAGGGGGTTACGCAGCGCCAATAAATCAATCATCTGAAAATGTTTTAAGCTTTTCACAGTCCAAAAATATACTTAAAAAACTATACAAATCAGATCCAAAAAGCTTTTACTGTGGCTGTGATATCCAGTGGCAGACTAAAAAGAAACTGGTTCCAGTCGCTAATAGCTGTGGTTACAAGCCTCGTAATGAGCTAACAAAGAAAGGCAAAGTAAATGTTAGAGCTAAACGCATAGAGTGGGAGCATGTTGTACCTGCATGGGAATTCGGTCATCAATTACAATGCTGGCAAAACGGCGGACGTAAAGCCTGTAAAAAAGTTCCAAAATTTAAACAAATGGAAGGTGATTTACATAATTTAGTTCCTGCGATTGGCGAAGTGAATGCAGACCGTTCTAACTTTAAATACAGCATGATTTCAGGCGATAAGCGCGTATATGGTCAGTGTGATTCAGAAGTTGATTTTAAGAGCAGAGCGTTTGAACCAGCGCCAGAAATTCGCGGAAATATTGCACGAACTTACTTTTATTTTGAGCAACAATACAAACTAAAGATCAGTAAAAAACAACGTCAATTATATTCAGCGTGGATCAAAATGGATCCGGTTGATAAACAAGAATGTGTCATTCATAATCTGAAAGCCCAGGCTCAAGGACGTAGTAATTCGTTTGTGAAATCTGCTTGTAAATAAGCATTAATCAATTATTGGACTATAATTTATGTACGTCTTAAAAATAAGAGGTGCACTTTTTAATGAATGTAGATCAACTTTTTCAACCGAAATTCAATAGAACAATTATTGCCTTAAACTCTGATAACAAACCTGTAGATAATTTCAATTATTACAATAATCCAGATGATATAGAAAGCGACTCCGGTATTGCGTTAACTCTAAATCTCGATACAGGAACAATTGAAAAGCATCCAGTAAATAATATATACACAGAATACCCTAAATTTTTAAATGAAGGGAAGTATTTATATTTTTGTACTGATGAAATATATGTATCAGACAACCCACAAGATGTGATTGATAGAAGAGATGATAAACTATCAGAAATTAAATACTTTATTTCTGAACATTATTAATATTTTAATTACCTTCACTTTCCCAAGCGTCAGTAACAAGCTGACGCTGTTCGTCTCCTGTAACTTGAAGATAAATTTCAGTAACTTTGCTCGTAGAATGCCCCATCAAACGACTTAACACATGGACTGGAAGTGGTTTTTTAGCTGTAACCATGGCAACGCCAAAACCATGACGCAAACCTTTACTAGTTGCTTGCTTACCCTTTATTCCTGCGTTGTTCATAACGTTTTTAACTATGCGATATGCTGCGGTCCTGCTGATAGGCCAAAAGCGTTTATCTAGATTTCCGCCTCTCTTTTGCACACCTCGGATCCCAAAAACCAAATCTAAATGCTCTATTAACTCTTTAGGTACTGGAACGCTTCGATATTGTTCTTGTTTCTCCCTGCCTCTTTTGTCATGTTTCAGCTTTTTCAGGCAGCGAAAGATAATCTCTTTTTCATCAACATGGATCCGGCTATAATCTAGCTCAGTTGCTTCGGTTGGTCTGCATCCCGTGAAATGTATTACATGGCATAACATGCGGTGAACAGGGCTTGCGTGGTTTGCGGCTTCTAAAAACTTGTCACGTTCTGCACCGGTTAGATATAGTCGATCACCCTCGGGACTAAACAACCGCATTTCTGATGCAATATCTGGCTTTTCCACATGACCGCCCAGATCTTATAAGAAGTGTTTCAAGTTTAGTTCAATTTGATAGGGTTTGGAGGCTAAAATCGAGCAAATAGGCCCGATTTCATCGTTTCAGGTTAACACTTTGGGGTATAGTGGGCGGACCAAATTCACGTGTTTATAGATATCAATTCGAATTAGTTTTTGTATTGCGCATGATGGGTGGTGTGGGGGCTGGAGGGGTTAGAGACCTCCGACTACCCGATTATGTTGCACTTTTCGCTCACCTACGAAATAAGTGTAGGTGTAACAAGTGATGATATAAATATAAGAAAAAGCATAGTTAAAACGAATTTGGTGTTTTTATGGGACTTTAAAACCAATACTCTTACCGATATAAATAATAATACTGATAAATTGATTATCACCAATATTTCATAAAGTGTGAATTTACCTACTGTTATTCGATACTTCAAAAAATCTATATTTAGCAAAAATATATACATAGCTAAACAGATAAGAATAGTGATACTAACCAGTCTTTCTTTCACCAACACCTCTTGTGCTACATAACGCTTGCCTTTGGGGATTTTAATTGCCGTTTAGACGCGAAGCAGCTGGCAATTAAAATTCCCTAAGAGGCACTTGTTATATGCTTATTAACCGCCATATTCAATTTCGCATACTGGACAATAATCAACACCAGCTGGAACTTCCTTTGGGCAGCTTGAGCATTTTTCTAACAAAGTTGGCTTAACATCGTTTTCAAACCTGTACTGCTGATTCTTCGTTAAAGGATTTCGCTCTTCACCTAGAACTTGCTTAGATATTCCATCCCCAGGACTGTTGAGGTGAGCATTATCCACTTGATACTTTAAGCCTGTAATTTCGTTTTCTGAAAGATCATCTATCGTTAAACCTGATTTACTCACAAAACTCTCCTTAGCATATAACAGTATATTATGTAGACGTCCCAGCAATGTCCGTCTCATAAAATTAATTTGCGCTAATATCTCATAAATTCGACCTAATAAACATTAGAAAAATTAGTTTTACTTATTTCACTCTCAGTTTTGCACGAAAATGGTGGTCAGACTGCGCTATTTAGTTAACACTCTCGGTCATTTTGTTTCAAAAAAAGCGCCTGAGCGCTGATTGCGGCGTGTTATTTCGTGCATTCAATCTAAGCGCCAATTTGATGATCTGCGCAGGCATCAAAATACTTTCTCATTAAATAATCTCGAAACAAAACTGCTAGGCCTAAAAAGAATAAAAACGCATTCATTAAATAGTGCATAATAACTTTAAGAGGGTTATTTTTTGCCTCCTCTTTTAGTTCTGCGTATTCCTCAGAAGTTATACTCTCAGTAAAATATTGAAGATTAGCATTTCGACCAGGTGAAGGGTCAGAGAATAAAATCGCGTGAAAGCCGCTTACTAAAAGCGCTAGACCAATGAAGAAAAACAAAACTGATTTAACTCTCGGTTTTATTTCAGTATCGAATAACATGAGTATTCCTTTACTTTAATTAGGCTAATTTAGGTGGAGACAATCCACCGCCATTACCAGCTAACAATTGTTTCGGAGGAGAGGTTCCAGCCCCATTATCTACTAGAAATAACTGTGGAGGCGAGGTTCCATCACCGTTGTCAGCCAACAACGGAGGCTCATATCCGTCACCATTGTCACGGCTTGAGCTCGTTAGATTTTTAGGTTTTATAATTATTCCGCCAGAACCTGTTAAGAATAACGGGGGTTCATAACCGCCACCATTACCCTTTAGATATAGCGGTGGAACTACTCCCCCTCCGTTGTCCGCTAACAATGGTGGCTCAGTGCCAGCCCCATTATCCTTAGAATATAGCGGGGGAACAATTCCTCCACCATTGTCAGCTAACAAAGGAGGCACAATTCCATCGCCATTGTCAAAGTATATAATTCCACCACCTGAACTTGATATCAATACTTTCGGAGGAACAACCCCATCACCTCCACCGGAACCTTTTGTGTTTATATGTGGTGGCTCGATACCTTCACCACCACCTGTAGTTTTAGGAGGTTCATAACCGCCTCCATTATCTGTAATATTAAACTTAGGTGGCTCAGAACCACCTCCAGCACCAGAGCTTTTCGATTTAAACTCTAGGCTGTCATTAATAATAATCACCGCACCACCTGAACTTGCGGTTGCTATCATTGGAAGAGATAACAGTGAGGCTAAAATAATTTTTTTCATTTCATTCCTTGTTAATAAGAGGGCGGTACTTGATGCCTGACTCAATGTGAACTTTGACAGTTATCAATGCACTTAATATATAGAAATTAACTTATAGGTACAATAGTAGTTACTGTGTTCTTTCTTCATATGCTAACTTTGCCAATTTATTGTACTCATCGGCAGCTGCGTCATAATCTTCCGGATGCTTCTTAAATGCTTTGGTAGCGCAATCTAGCTGTGAAATATAATATTTCATAGCGTCCTTAGCTTCATCATCATAAGTGTAAACTCTTGGGTAGCCTGCTATACAGAAAATATCATTTAACTCTGTGTCGTAATCGTTACCAGATAATATATTGCGAAGTTCCCCTGGCTCATCTTCAAAAAAGGTTTTATTTTCTAATCCCATTAAATGGATTGGTTTCAATAGAGTTGATACGATCTCACCAGATCTTATTTCTTTGTATGCGCACCAATGCGCTTGTATATGAAAAGCGCCATCAGGAAGCCAGATAGAGCATTGCAATGTTGCTTTTACGTTGCTATTAATGTCATCTCTATCTGTAATTTGAATTTTCCCGATAGTATCAGGGTCGATTTTAGATAATAACTCTTCAAATGGCGGGTGTGAGGATCCATGATTGATAATTAAATTGCCTTTTAATTCAGATAAGAGTCTATTTATTTGTGCTGTAAAGTATTCCGAAGAAACGTTTTTAGCCAAATCAATTAGCCTATAAAGGTCATAGTTGCCGCCATTCTCTCCAAATTTAACTTCTCCAAAAAAGAAATCATTTTTTACATTAACTTTAAACATTAATTTTCCTTTTTAATCTGTTCCAATATTGAATACATTTTGTTGTAAGATTGATAATACCCATCTACATTTAAAACTCAATGATTATAAAAGGATTTATATATGGAAAATGAGTACCCGCCAGTAATATTAGTTACCACATGGTTAGATATAGTCTCAAATGACAAATTCCCCGAAGCTCAATTAAAAGCGACTCGCAATCTGAATTACGTATTTGGAAATATAAAAGCGGCTGAAAGATATGTTGATACTGAACAACTAAAAGAATTAGAAATCGTTTGCTGAATGAAATGGATCATTTTATAGATCTATTGCTAAAAATGGAAAATGAGACGTGAATTTTATCTCCGAGTTTCACAAGTAAATGGTCAGATATTCCGAAAATAAAATGTTAGATACCTTAAAATAAAGCAAGAAATGACTGTAATATTTAGAAGGTTATTTCTTACAAATTGGTATCAATATACAGTGGTTTTAGGATCACGTAACGCATTGATTTTACTAACTTAGACTTTTTGTGTTTAACACCCTGTTGCATAGTTACAAAGACTGGGAGTGTGTTTATAACGATAAAAATCAGTAGCTTAACATAATATTTTGTGCTGACATTAGGTGTCAGTATAAATTGCTTAGACTATGCCTGATTTTAAAAATATGAATTCAGGAAATAATATGGTAAAAGTCATTGAATTAGTGCATTTTAAACTGGTGCAGGGAATAACACAGGCGGATTTTTTAAAATTTAATCATAATTTTGAGACGTGTCTACAATCACAACCCGGAATGTTATATCGTTCCTTGTGTATCAGTGATGATACTCAAGCTTATATTGATATTGTTTATTGGCAATCAATTGAAAAAGCTAATATGGCGCGCGAAGCAATTTCTAAATCTAAAAACTGTCAGCCGTTTATTAATGCGATTGAGATTACATCTGTTCTTTTGGATAGGTTAAGTATTTTATCCCAATGTAACATGGATATAGCCATAAAAACGACCATGGAGATATATGAATAAAGCTGAACGTTTATTTCAGTTAGTCACTTTATTACGGGGCCGGCGGCTGGCTGTGACTGCAAAAACGCTATCTGAAATGCTAGAAGTATCTCAAAGAACAATTTACCGCGATATTCAGGCTTTAATACTATCAGGGATCCCCATAGAAGGAGAGGCCGGTGTTGGATACTTATTACCGTCAACTTTTGAATTACCGCCATTGATGTTTTCTGCGGATGAAATTTTAGCGCTAATTTTAGGCTCAGACATGGTAAAAGCATGGAGTGATAAGATGCTGGCAAGAAGTGCGACTAGCGCCATTGCTAAAATTAGTGCTGTATTACCGGATGAACTGAAAATACAAGCTGAAAAAAATACATTGCTGGTACCCGATTTTCACATAAATGAGGAGTTGAGTACGTATACTGAAGTTATTAGAGCGGCTATTAATGACAAACATGTTTTACAACTTATCTATCGCGATGTTAAAAAAGACCAAACTACACGAAATATAGAACCATTAAGTCTTGTTTATTGGGGAGGGAAGTGGACCATGATCTGTTTTTGCCAATTAAGAACGAATTATAGAGAGTTTAGACTTGACCGCATTACCCAATTAACCAGGACGCAATCATGCTTTGAATTGGCTGGAAATAAGAATATTGACCACTATTTGGCAACAATGTCTAAAGAAGATCGAGAATAAATGTAATTATTATAGGCAGTAATTGTTACTTAACTGTAGATTGAAAATAAAATGAGTAGCTTATACAATTAGATAAATAATATTGATAATACAGCAAAACATCTAGGTTATAGTCGGTTTTGTGTTAAAGGAATTTGAATGAATGTTTTGAAAGCGGTTTTACCCGTTGCGGGTTTAGGTACCAGAATGTTGCCAGCAACAAAGGCGATACCAAAAGAAATGTTACCACTTGTTGACAAACCGCTTATTCAATACGTTGTTAATGAAGCCGTTGCAGCCGGAATTAAGGAAATTGTGTTAGTAACCCACTCCTCTAAAAATTCTATAGAGAACCATTTTGATACAAGTTTTGAATTAGAAGCGACATTAGAGGCAAGAGTTAAACGTAGTTTATTAGAAGAAGTACGTTCTATTGTGCCAAAAGACGTCACGATTATTTCAGTCCGTCAATCTAAGCCTTTGGGTTTAGGACACGCGGTATTAACAGCTAAACCGATTGTTGGTAATAGCCCTTTTGCGATACTGTTACCCGATGTTATTGTTGATCAATACCTTTCTGATCCTAAAAAAGATAATTTATCTGAAATGATAAGTCGTTTTGAAGAGACTCAAAACAACCAGGTGATGGTAGAACCTATTCCCCATGAGTTAGTAGAGCAATATGGTGTTGTTGATGTTAATGGTGAGAAACTATCAGAGGGTGATAGCGCAATTATCAATAACATGGTGGAAAAGCCAGAAATTGATGAAGCGCCTAGTAATTTGGCAGTTACAGGTCGATATGTTCTAAGTGGGAGTATCTGGAAGATACTTGAGTCTACGCCTCCTGGAGCGGGCGGGGAAATTCAGCTTACAGATGCGTTAAAACAATTACGTTTAACTGAAACTTTAGAAGCATACCATATAAAAGGTAAATCACATGATTGCGGCTCTAAAATAGGTTACTTGATGGCAAATGTTGAATATACCTTAAAGTGTGGTCGATTAGGTGAGCAATTTAATGAAATATTACATAAGTTTTTAGCTATAAAAAAATAAATTAGCTTAATTTAAATTAAGCTACTATTAATTATGTAAGTATCTTCGTTTTTAGTTAAGACTAAAGGTTTATTATATAGTGTACAGTATGGATAAGTATGAAGGTTACTATTTATGGAGTGGGATATGTCGGATTAGTTCAAGCTGCTGTATTGGCAGAAGCTGGGCATGATGTTTGTTGTATCGATATCGATCAAGCTAAAATTGATAATCTGAAAAATGGCATCATTCCGATTTATGAGCCTAATTTGGCTGAGCTTGTTACCAAAAACACGACTGCCGGGAGATTGATTTTTTCTACTGATGCTAAATTTGGCGTGAAGTTTGGTGATTTACAATGTATCGCCGTTGGTACACCTCCAGATGAAGATGGCTTTGCAGATTTACAGTATGTTTTAGAAGTAGCAAAAAAAATTGCTACTTTTATGACTAGGTCAAAAATAATCATAGATAAATCTACTGTCCCGGTAGGCACTGCTGAGTTGGTTGAGCAACAAGTTCAAGACGTATTATCGACCAGGTACTCAGCAGAACAACAACCCGATTACTTTATCGTATCCAATCCTGAATTTTTAAAAGAAGGTTCGGCAGTCGCTGATTGTCAACGACCAGATAGAATTATTATTGGTACTGACTCTAAACTAGCTGAAGATTCAATGCGTGAATTATATGAACCTTTTAATCGAAACCATGAAAAAATTATTGTTATGGATATTAAAAGTGCTGAACTCACCAAATATGCTGCAAACTGTATGTTGGCAATTAAAATTAGCTTTATGAATGAAATGGCTAATATTGCGGAGCGAGTAGGTGCAGATATTGAACAAGTTCGTCTTGGTATTGGCTCGGACCCTAGAATTGGATATCAGTTTATTTACCCTGGTTGTGGTTATGGCGGTTCTTGTTTCCCCAAAGATGTTAAGGCTTTAGTTAACACTGCGGATAAAATGGGTTATGAGTCGAAAATATTGAAAGCAGTAGAATTAGTTAATTATCAGCAAAAAACCAAATTATTCGAGTTTATTTGTAAATATTATGAAAAAAATTTACAAGAACAAAGAGATGAATTTGATTTCTTAAAGGGTAAAACATTTGCTATTTGGGGGTTGTCGTTTAAGCCAAATACAGATGATATGCGAGAAGCACCTAGTAGAGTATTGATGGAATCCTTATGGCAAGCAGGTGCGAATGTGCAGGCATTTGATCCAAAAGCTATGGATGAAACTCGACGTATATATTCAGATCAAGCAGCACTTAAATTGGTTAATAGCAAAGAAGAAGCGCTAAAGGGCGCTGACGCCCTCATTATCTGTACAGAGTGGCAAAACTTTAAGGCACCCGATTTTTCAGAAATAAAAAACGAGTTAACTCACGCTGTGATATTTGATGGTAGAAACTTGTTCGATCCAAAAAGAATGGCTGATAAAGGCTTTACATATTTTAGCATCGGAAGAAAATCACCTGATTTTTAGCGCATATTTTTATTGATGTACTTTTTGGGCGAGCAATTTAATTGCTTTTTAAAGCCATTAATAAATGCAGACGTTGAACCATAGCCTAAATTATATGCGATATCTGTTAAAGGGATATCGCTTGCTAACATTTCTAAAGACTTTAATATTTTCAGTTTTTGTTTCCACATACTAAAACCCATACCATAACTTTTATTAAATAATCTGTTTAAGGTACGACTAGATGCACCTACCTGAAAAGCCCATTGCTCTATCGTCCATTTATTTGTTGGATCTAAATTAAGCGTTTCAACTATCTGAACTAATCTTTTATCGTAGTTATTCGGCATAAACAGTTGACTCGTAGGTGCGGCAGCTAATCTATCTAACATGACCCTTAATAATCTGTGTGTTTGATCTGTTTCTTTGTAGTCTTTAGGCCAGGAGGAGACTTCTAATATAATTGATTTTAACAAGGTATCTATGGTTAAGGGTTTTACTTGATTGCCCAATAACTTACTCCAGTCAGGATCTATATGAAAACTGCGATAACTTACCGGGTTACGGCAATAATGTTTATGCTCTGTATGTGGCGGTAACCATAAAGCTTGCTCTGGTGGGATCACAAAAGTACCTTTATTCGTTTCTATATGCATGATCCCTTTTGAAGAATATGCTAGTTGAGACCAAGGGTGGGAATGGCTCTCCACTAAGGTCCAAGCGTTAAACTCATTGGCAATTGAAACAACGGCACGAGGTAATTTTGCGTATTGCCTACCAGGTTTTTGTTTATGCCATTTTGAATTTGTCTGATTTGATAAATTAAGTGTCATAATTTCGACTATAGGTCATTTTGAATTGATCATATACTCAAAAATTATCAGGTCAATGGATTTACAAAATGAAAAACGCACCAACACCATTTCTATTTCTCGCTTTAGCGAGTGTTATTGTAGCCTTAACATTTTCTGGCTGGATGGCTATGCTCAATAATTTTGCTATCGAGAAGGCCCAGTTTACGGGAGCGGAAATTGGTATGTTGCAATCTTTGAGGGAGATCCCGGGGTTTTTGGCATTTACGGCTGTATTTGTCTTGTTGGTATTGACTGAACAAGTATTTGCAATTGTTGCATTATGTTGTTTATCAATTGGTGTCGCGCTTACTGGTTTTTTTCCTTCTATATATGGGTTATACGCAACAACGGTGCTTATGTCTGTGGGTTACCATTATTATGAAACTATCAATACTTCTTTAAGTTTACAATGGTTCAATAAACAGGAAGCGCCTAAACAGCTGGGTAAACTAATGTCTGTTAAGTCAGCTGCTGCCTTAATTTGTTATGGTTTTGTCTGGTTGGGATTCAGTGTTTTCACTCTGGATTATGAATTAATTTATTTTTTGCTTGGTAGTTTAGGTATTGTGATAGCGCTTTATATGGCTTTTTCAATACCTGAATTTAGAATTGAACATCAGCAACATAAAAAATTAATATTAAGGAAACGTTATGGCTTATATTATATTCTGACTTTCTTTTCTGGTGCCAGACGACAAATTTTTGTGGTTTTTGCTGGCTTTCTTATGGTCGAAAAGTTTGGTTACAGTGTTCAACAAATTACTATGTTGTATATGATTAACCATCTAATTAACTTTTTCTTAGCACCAAAAATAGGCGCTTTAATCGGAAAAATTGGAGAGCGTAAAGCGCTGACATTGGAATATTTAGGATTAATTGGGGTGTTCTTAGGCTACGCGCTTGTAGAGTCAGCTGATTATGCAGCCGTACTCTATATTATAGATCATTTGTTTTTTGCGATGGCTATTGCTTTAAAAACATACTTTCAGAAAATAGCGGATCCAAAAGATATTGCAGCAAGTGCCGGCGTAAGTTTTAGTATTAACCATATTGCAGCGGTGGTGATACCCGCTAGTTTTGGCTTGATCTGGTTAGTTGATCATTCTTTGGTATTTTATGCAGGAGCTGGTTTAGCGTGTTGTTCTTTGATCTTTAGCCAATTAATAAAAATTCCAACAGAACCTAGATCAGGTCAAGTCTCATTGAATTAATCATTATTGTGAATTTTAATATTAAAAGGGGTATCTTTATTAACTTGATTAATTGTTTAAATTTAAGACTTGTAAACGCTCAATGTAAATAATATTTATTGCATAAAATGGGATTGTATTCTCAATTTTATGTTGAGGAACACCTGTTCACTGTTGATTTTATGGTGTTTTTTGTTTGTTGTTAGATTTGTTGTGAAATACCATTAGTGTGCAACCTTCAATTAACTTGTTTACATTTGTTAACATTATCCCTGTTAAAACTATGTAAATAAAATTAACTAAGTGTTAGTTTGTTACTCCCGAATAGGGCAAGACAACTAACATAAGATTTCCAGGGTACATAATTATGCAAAGTAAAATGAAGTTAAAAAAATCAAATAAAGCATCACAAATCTTAATGACAGCCAGTGCGTTATCTCTAGCAGTATCAACAGCGCTTTATGCCGCTCAGCCAGTCGTTGGCGTACAGTTATCAGATGGCGCAAAAAAAATTGCTCCTTCTTCACCATTACCAAAACGTTTCATCGTAAAATATAAGCAACAAGATGCAAGTATTGCATCTACAGGCATGGATTCAGCGACCACATTAAAAACTAAAATAAATAAACTTGGCGCTAAAATCAGAGCTGAACATAAAGCAATTAATATCATTTCTGCGGAACTATCTGAGTCTGATATTAAAACATTACGTAAAGATACAAACGTTGAATATATTGAACAAGATTTACCGCGTCGTTTAATGGCACAAGATGTACCATACGGCATTAGCATGGTACAAGCTGATCAAGTTGATGATAGCGTAGCATCAGCAAGTGCTGGTGGTAAAAAAATATGTGTCATTGATTCTGGTTTAGATTTACCACATGAAGATATGGGAGCTCGTGGTGATACAATTGGTGGAACTAATGATAGTGGTACAGGCAATTGGTATAATCATGGTGGTCCTCACGGCACTCACGTAGCAGGTACTATTGCCGCACTAAATAATGGTATTGGTGTTCGCGGTGTGATTGGCACTAACCCAAGTATGCATATCATTAAAGTATTTAATGCATCTGGCTGGGGTTATTCTTCAGATTTAGTAAATGCAATTAATACCTGTAAAACAAACGGTGCTGATGTAATCAACATGAGCTTAGGTGGCACAGGTTCATCAGTAAGTGAGAAAAATGGTATTCAAGCTGCGTATGATGCTGGCGTATTATTAATTGCTGCTGCAGGTAATGATGGCGTTGTGACAAGCACGACAGATGTTGAAAGTTTCCCTGCTTCTTATGACTCTGTAATGTCAGTAGCTGCAATTGATAGTTCAAAAGCATTGGCTGATTTCTCACAGAAAAATAGCCAGGTTGAAATTTCAGGCCCTGGTGTTGATGTATACTCTACTTACCCTGAAGGTACCGGATCAGTTGTAGAAGTTGATGTTGCTGGTTCAAACTATGCAGCTAACGCAATGGAAAACCAAGGTTCTGCAAGTGGTAGCCTTTATAATTTAGGTACAGGTGAAGCAATTGACAATGGCGCTTCAGGTCGTATTTGTTTAATTCAACGTGGCAACATTTCTTTTCATGATAAAGTCAAAGCATGTCAAGATAGTGGTGGTTTAGGTGCTGTTATTTATAATAACGCTGCGGGTAGCTTTGGCGGTACTTTAGGCGATACAAATGCAACTTCGATTCCTGCTGTAACGGTTTCAGATACTGATGGCGCAGCAATGTTAGCGAATGTTGGTATGAGTGCAAGTATTAATATTGGTGCAGGTAATTACGGCAAAATGAGTGGTACGTCAATGGCATCTCCTCATGTTGCTGGTGTTGCTGCGCTAGTATGGAGTCATCATCCATCTTGTACTAACGTAGAGATACGTAACGTATTAAATACCACTGCACAAGATTTAGGGGCTACAGGTCGTGATGTTAAGTTTGGTTTTGGTTTAGCACAAACTAAAGTTGCCATAGACTATATAACTGCAAATGGGTGTGACGGCACTGGAGGTCCAGTTGAGCCGCCAATTGATCCACCAGTAGGTGATATGGTATTAGAAAATGGTGTTGCAAAAACAGGGTTAGAAGCAACAAAAGATAACGATGTTGTATACACTATGGAAGTACCTGCAGGCGCAACTGATATCAACTTCTCTATGAGTGGTGGTACAGGTGATGCGGATATGTATGTTAAATTTGGTTCAACACCTACAGATTCAGATTTTGATTGTCGCCCATATAAAGGTGGTAACTCTGAAGCTTGTACAGGTACGCAAGCGGGTGGTACTTACTATGTACGAGTTAAAGCATACAGTAGCTTTACGGGTCTTAGTTTAACGGGTTCTTATACTGAAAGCACAGGTGGTCCAGGTGTTCAGCCGGTAAATGAAACTGTATCTAATGTGGCTGTATCAAGAAGACAGTGGACACGTTACACTTATGATTTATCAGCTGGTTACGGTGATTTAACTGTTGCGATTGCTGGTGGTTCAGGTGATGCAGATATGTATGTTACACATGGAAAACAGTCTACATCTTCAGTATTTGATTGTCGTCCTTATAAAAATGGTAACAACGAAACTTGTACATTTACCGACCCGGCTGAAGGTACTTGGTATATAGATATTTATGGTTATTCTGCAGCATCAGGTGTTACATTAACATTAGAAGCAACACCTAAATAACAATTATCTCCCCAAATAGCACAAAAAAGGACAACATAAGTTGTCCTTTTTTTTGGCTTACCATAGATACATTAATCCCATCCACAGCTGAATATCAGATGGTTTATTTTCAGGATTAACCTGAGAAATTCCTAAATCTAGTAGAAGATCCGTAATACCAGTAAAAAGAGGGGCTACTTTCAGCTGACCTTTTAAGCCATAAATTTTAATCTTGTTGTATGGTGACAGTTTATGATGAGCAAAAAATACCTGACCATATTGCATAGGATAAAATATTTCATACTTATGATATTTATTGCCTACATCATAGTTAAAGGCGAGTTCAGGCAATAAAATTTTATTTGGGTGTGCTTGCTTTAAAATCAAATTAGACGGATAGCCGCCAAGGGATAACAGTTTATCATCACCAGATCTGCTCAACCAGGCATAAGATGTGCCTAATTTAAATTTATTAAAATGTCCTTTAAGTTCAATTCTTCCATCATTTCCATGCCAATTTTCATTGTTAAATTGTCCTTGTAACCAAGATATTTGACTCTGTTGTTTAATTCCCCAGTTCTGAGTTTCGTAATACCAGGCTTGATCAAATCCAAATGATCCATATTTGTTACGCAGCTGCTGGTTATCTATTAAATCCATATCTTCATATTTTAACTGAAATTGTGTATTGAAAGATAAATTACGATAATTATATGGCAACCTTGCCTGTAAAAACGCCCCTGATTCTTTTTTAAATCTAAGCTTACTTTTTAACTGATAACTGTGAGCCTGCAACTTAATAGGCCAGCTTTGCCATCTAAGGTTAAAGCTATTTCCAGATATTGTATTATGAGTGACATCTTGAGACGCATTTATTTGCCAATCTAATTTGTGTAATACGTCACCTGATTTGTAACCAATTTCTAATAAATCCTGTGATGCTGTACTGATATTACCACCCAAAATAAATGTACCTTGTTGTTTTCCAATACCATATTCTTTACTTTTTTCAGGCAGAGTATTATTTTTATGCGGGGGATCTTTAATGAGTAAATGCGATGATGACTGCAACCTAACTTTTGCCGATTTGGTGAATTGTATTATGCGTGTTTTATTGGTTTTTGCTAAATTTAATTGATAAATATCTGGACCTTGTGCATTAACGCTTAAATGTAATAATGTATTATCATCTTGTAAAATTGGCCAGGAAATAGGGTGCTTGCCTGATGTCAGTGAAAATAATTTTTGTGAATACAGTACATATTGATATAGTTTTAGCTCGCCTTTCACCCCCGCAACAAAATATATGCTCTTTGCATCTTTACTCCATTGTGGATAAGATAAATATTGATAGCCAGTGGGAGCGGGAATAATTTGAATATGATCTGAGCTTAAGGACTTAACTTTGAGTGACCAGGTTTCATTGGCAGAACTTTGAAGATAAGCAATCAGGCTTGCGTCTGGACTAATCTTGGGGAAGTCGTACACGTCATACATACTTTTTGTTGTAATTTCATTTATTACTTTCCCATTGATTGAAAGCTTAATTAACTGAGAGTACCCAAAGCGACTTTGCTCTGCAATTATAAAGCGTCCTGAAGGGCTAATATCAAATCGCCTGATGTTTGCGTGTCGGGTTAATTTTTTTACTTTATTGGTACGTATATGCCATTGAAACAGGTCTTGATGAAACTGACCTTTTTTGTCGATTGTACTTGAAATATAAATAACTATGTCATTATTAAGCCAGTTTGGATTTTGAATTTTGACATGGGCTTGCGCTGATGGGGTTCGCTTAAAAACTTGCTGATTTAGTGTATATTTTTTTTCTCGTTTGAATAAGCCGGGTTCACGATCTGGAATATCCTGAGGATCTTCTTTAAGTAATAATAAGGCCTTGTCATGAAAGTTATCTCTTGCTGTTAAGTTATCTTCGGTACTATAAATGGTTAATTTTGATTTCTTGTTTTCATCTTGTTCAACTAAGGCTAACAGTTGACCATTAGGACTTAAGCTTGGGGCATCAACTTTACCGGTCAGATCCAGCCAAAGCTGTGATTTTCTGTCTGAATATTTCATATCTTTTAATAAAGTTTTAAATGTATATTCAGCGATAAATTTCTGATATAAAACTTCAGCACTCGAGAGAAAAACTCCCTGGAAGGCCTGATCAAAATTTCTTTTTTTTACTGCATTGCGTCTGGTCCACACTGCATCTAAATCAGCTCTGCTATAGTTTTCTTCTAACCACATTAGAAACCGACTGCCTATTAAATAAGCCATAGAAGCTGACAGATATTTATCATTGCTACTGCTGAGCTCAGAAAAACTAGGCAATGCGCCTTCTCTGGCGAATTGAGATAAAGTCGCTTCAATACCGTCGTGAAATAACCTGCCTCGACCTGTCAATTTAGATTCAAGCAATGTGGCATATCCTTCATCTACCCAGCGCTCGCCCCCCGGTATTTGACTGGCGTTGTATAAATCCCACCAATTTCCCAGAGTGTTTCGCCAATTAGCCCGATTTTTTTGAGCCAGATGAATTAGATGAACATACTCATGTAATATTAATAATTGCTGCCAATTACCATAATTAGACAGCACACCGTCAGATAAAGGAGGTGTAGCATACAAGGTCATATAGGGTTTACTATTGAGTGGGATTGCAAATCCATTTGGTAAGTTAAAGGGATCTTTGACATAAACATCTATTTTTTTATCTAAGCTACGATTTTGTTGGTTTTTGATTAAAGTGCGAATATTTTCTAATTCGATAGCACCTGATAGTGCCCAGTCTTTATATTCAGGTCTGTAATGTATTCTAAAATGGTTAGTTTCAAATGTTTGCCAGTCATCATTTATGCTTGACTGCCCAGAATAAGCAAATGAACTTAAAAATAAACACAGAATGGCAATTGAAATTTTTATTGATGTCACTATTTTTAACCTCTTTAGACTGAATACCCATCACATAGCTTGGCCTTTTATTAGCTTGAATACATTTGTTTTTAATACAATAACCCTATCCGTAAAAGTGTCTGAACAATAATGTATTTTTAGGTTATAAAAAATTGTAGCTCATTGTTATTAGTATGGTTCAGTTTTAGATTTATTAGCAGAAATAATTATTCAACTAAGCTAAACTGTTATTGTTTATCTTAAGAATCTAATAGTTACAATAAAAGGAAATAGATATGAGTGACAGTTTTACACCGCCAGAGGCTGAATTAGACATAGGATCTGAAAATAACTCAGGGCAAGGCAAGGTAGATAATATTCCTGAAGGCGTGAAAGGCTGGAGTTGGGGGGCATTTTTACTGAGTTGGATATGGGCTTTAGGTAATAGAACCTGGATAGGGCTATTGGCTTTCGTGCCATATATAGGATTAATAATGGCAATTATCCTTGGCATTAAAGGCCGTCAGTGGGCGTGGCAAAATAAACGTTGGGATAGTTTAGAGCATTTTCAAAGAGTGCAAAAGAAATGGTCTTTTTGGGGCGTATTATTAGTGGTGGGTTTTATCGGCTTAGCCATATTAGGTATCGTTGCAGCCGTCGTTATACCTGCCTTAGTTGATGGTTCAGCAGGAACATAACAAATATAATTATCAAATTTCAGGATAATTTCAATTTTTGTCATTAGGCGGGTTTATTTTTACTCTACAATTACCTCGCCTTTGCTGATCAGGTTCGCCAATGACATATCAAGATTTTTTAATAAAAGTTCAGCATTTTTAACTTTTTTAGATATATTGAAGACAATTGGTAGCCTGCTAATATTATGACTGAATAAGTTGTCTATTGGATCTAATTTAATTGTCGCCTTCATTGGAGCCTGGTAATTCAACAGATATTCAAAACGGCCACCTCTTAAAAGTTTTAACGCTGCTTTATGACTTTTTACTTCAATATAACTGATGTTATTTTGAGGGTCTCGAATATATTTTCCCCAATCATCATAGTTATATCCGAATAATAGAATGACTTTTTTGCCTTTTAAGTCTGATTTTTTTCGTATTTTAACCGGAGAATTTAAAGCGTAAATATTAAATGTTAAATAATGTAAAGCTGTTTCACCCATAAACAAATTGTCTTTAAATGCGTCTATTTTAATACCACACCATATATGTATCAGACCACTTTTTAGTTTAGAAAAGAGTCTTTTGGTTGGTAGCGGTAATTCACGGTAATTTAATGACAGATCATCAAAAATCAAGTGTGTTTTATCTGATAAAGTACCTAGTGTTTGATTATTTTTGGTTTCATAAAGTGGTGCAAAATTTATGTAGCCCACTTTTAATATCGGAGTTTCAGTGAGCTGATGAATATTACTTTGGGGTGAAGCATAAGCGACTGTGATGAATAGTGCTAATAGATTGTAATTAAATAACAGCTTCAGTACTTTATAGTATCGGTTGAACAAACCTAATACCTCCTATGAAATGAGTACATTTAATTTGTTCGGTAAATATTGCCTGATAATCGCAGTAAGATCGTCTGGTACATAAGGTTTTGAAACAACTTCATTCATTCCAACTTCCAAGCATTTTAACTTATCCGTATCGTCACTTGCTGTCACTGCAATTATTGGCACAGGTTTCATTTTTGGATCTTCTAACTCTCGGATTTTAATGGTCGCATCAAAGCCATTCATAACTGGCATGTAACAATCCATTAAAATTAAATCTATTTTATTCCCTTGCCAACATTCAATCGCCTCTTTACCATTATTAGCCACCAGTACATTAGTGCAAATACCTTCAAGAATAGCATTACAAACTAATTGATTAACAATGGAATCTTCTACCATTAAAATGGTTAATTCATGGGGGGAACCATTCACTTTATCTTGCTTAGCTGGCTTTTTAGTGGTTTTGTTTTTATACAAAATATCTAATATAACTTGTTGAATTTGACTATGGTTTGCGGGCAATGTTATAAATGCATCAACTCCGGCCTTTTTACATTGATTTACTTCCCCTTGTTCCGAATTAGCTGAGGTCATAACGACTTTAGGTCGGTTATTTAAATCGAGTTGTGTAATTTTTTCGTAAACTTGAAAACCATTGAGTTCAGGCATGCACTTATCAAGAAAAATAAAATCAAAGCTATCGCTGTTTTCATCGGCTTGTTTAATTTCAGCAATGGCATCATGAGGTTTATTGATACAGGTTGTACGCATATGCCAACTTGATAATAGTTCACTCATAACCCGGGTATTAAATTCATAATCGTCTATGATCATTACTTTTAAACCATTCAAACTCGGTAAGTTATCAGTATTATTTTCAAGAGGTTTTTCAGTGACAGCAAAATTCACAGTGAAATAAAAATAACTGCCTAATCTTTCTGTGCTTTGTACTTTGAGAACGCCGCCCATTTTTTTCACTAAGTGCTGGCAAATAGAAAGCCCAAGTCCAGTACCCCCATAGTTACGTGTTGTTGAATTATCAGCTTGTCTGAACTTATCAAAAATCACATCAACTTTATCGGGTGCGATACCAATTCCCGTATCTATGACGGAAAATTTAATTTCGCAATTTTGTACACTATTATTTTTTACTTCAACAATCAGTTTTACTTTGCCTGATTGGGTAAATTTGACTGCATTATTTAGTAAGTTGATTAAAACTTGTCTTAATCTGACCGAATCCCCTTCAACAAAGTGGAGTATGCAGGGGTCTAATATTAATTCCAATTCTAAATCTTTTTCTTTGGCCGTGGGGGTGATAAGTAAAATTGTTTCATTGATCAATTTTGGTAAATCAAATGGATGAATATCAAGTTCTAGTTTGTCAGCCTCCATTTTTGAAAAATCTAAGATGGAATTTAGCAAATCTAACATGTGTACTGAACTATTCTTTATGACAGTGACATAATCTAATTGCTTTTTATCTAATGATGTTTTTAACAATAAATGCGACATTCCGTACACACCATTCATTGGTGTTTTGACCTCATGACTGATGTTAGCTAAAAACTCACTTTTGAGTTCATTCACTTTTTCTGCTTTGTGCTTTTGTTTGGTAAGTTCCTGGAATGCTTCTTGGATCTCAATACTCATTTTATTATATTCGGATACTAAGTATGACAGTTCATCATCAATATTCGTTTTACGTTTTAATGTTAGTTTAGGTGCACAAATTCCATTAACTTTAAATTTAGACATAGATTGAGAAATGTGTGAAATATGTCTGCCAACAAAATAATAAACAATAAAAAAGATGATGAAAGAAACAATAAAGGTTTTTGCACCTTGGGTTATTAAGGTGAGTAAAGCTTTATCTGCCAAGCGTCGATATACAGGTAATAAATCAGTGATAACGGTGAGTTCACCTAATACTTCGGTAGCGCCATCAAACTCAAATTCTATTAACCACTGACCTTGAATTGAATATTCAGAAGTATTTTCGCCCTGGCCGTAAGTTTTCACATTATTTTGTTTTATCTCTACAAAAACAACTTCAGGCAAATTGCTTATTCCCTGGACTTGCACATTTATTTGAGCTTCATCTTCTGTCCATAAAGCACTGGCAATAGTAGGCAGGTAACTGACTTTAACTTGCTCTAACCGGGCATCAATTGCTGACATATCATTTTTATAATCAATGAAGAAGTGTAAGCAAGTTATGCATAATGTAATAATAGAGCTAGACAATAAAATCCAAAAAAGTAGCTGCCTTGCTAAAGGTTTTTTAAATTCCAATTTTATTACCTCAAGAATCCATTAATGCACAATCAATAAAAAAAGGGCTGTGTATTAAATTTAGTCAATAAATTTGATAATTCAAATACATAAAAAAAAAACAATAAAAAACCCATTTTTGGTTAAAAAACGTACTAATATTGGTTGGTGAAACATCCAAATGATTTACTTGGTAGGGTAAAAGGGTAAGCAGTTACATTGCTGGGTAATATTTGCAATAAAGCACAATGTAAAGAGGGACTTAACTATGAATACATCAAGATCTCCAATCAGTAAGTTTAACTTTTCAGACCACCTTCATGTTCCGGTAAAAATAGTGTTTTGTTTATTAGTTGCTATTTTTGCAATGAGTGTAACAGCGGCACCCATACTTGAAGCAACTTATACAACATCAATTGCCAATGGCTGGGATAAAGTTGAAAGGTACGATAGCAATAATTCAAATCTGACACAAGAAACGTTTCCTCCAGACGGTCGAGGCGACCAAACTGGGCAAAGGAAGACTTTTTTTGGCTCAGATGCAACGCCGCATTCAGCAAAATTTTTGTTATACCATGCACCTAACTGGGATACCAATACTAAGGAAATTCCAGTTTTATTAGTTCATGGTGCAAATCAAGATGCAGACATTGCCTGGGCAAACCCTAATGAAGCAGGCAATTATGGCTGCGGTCGTGCTTCTTGCCCAAGTACAGGTTTAATGCAGGCATTAGAAAGTGATGATTTTAAAGTATTTGCGATATCTTTTGCCCATAAAAATGGCGACGGATATTTTTGGGCTGAGCAAATTGCAAATGCAATAGAAATTATTAAAAGTAAAACGGGGGAATCTAAAGTAGATGTTGTAAGTTGGTCAAAAAGTGCGTTTAACGCCAGGATGTATATTTCTTCATTGACGCAATCTTGGGGGACGAATTACCGTAATGATGTCAATCGTTTAATTATGTTAGGGGGGCCAAATAATGGTGTCGACTGGTCATTTCGCCATGGTTGGTTGTTAACTTTAACTGTTTATCCAACTTGTGGTGGTGTGATAAATGGGCCAACCGCCCATGATAAAATATACTGTTATTGGGCATGGCGTAATGGGCCCGAATGGACTTATTCTTCATCCTATTTTCCTGGTGCAAGCCAAATGTTAAAACCTTGGATCAGTACATATTCGCTACCTGTTTATGAACAAGACTGGTACACAACTTACCATGGGGGCTGGGGGTATTACACGCATGCACAAGGAATTAATGCATATACAGGAGGTTCCTTAGTTGATAGTTTAAGAACGGCAACAACGTCTTCAACTGTGCCAGTGCATAATTTATGTGGTGATCAGGCTGATATTGCATTATTACATAATGAACATACGGGGCCATCCGATGGAGTTGTCTTTATCGCCAGTTGTAATGATACCACAGGTATAACAAACCATGGCGGTTCAGCAACCATATCCACCAATCATTTGGAGCTTGGTTGGGATACCCCTGGTGTTAATCAAATAAAAACCTGGCTAAACTTATAGTTTTCTGAATATTGAAATAAGACTACGGCCTCTGTTGCTGTGGTCTTCATAGTGACTGAAACTAGGAAACTAGGAAGCTAGGAAGCTAGGAAATTAGGAAACTAGGAAGCTAAGAAATTAGGAAGCTAGGAAACTAGGAAACTAGGAAGCTAGGAAACTAGGAAGCTAGGAAACTAGGAAGCTAGGAAACTAGGAAGCTAGGAAGCTAGGAAACTAGGAAACTAGGAAACTAGGAAATTAGGAAGTTAGGAAACTAGGAAGCTAGGAAGCTAGGAAGCTAGGAAATTAGGAAACTAGGAAACTAGGAAATTAGGAAATTAGGAAACTAGGAAGCTAGGAAGCTAGGAAGCTAGGAAGCTAGGAAACTAGGAAGTTAGGAAACTAGGAAGCTAGGAAGCTAGGAAGCTAGGAAATTAGGAAGCTAGGAAACTAGGAAGCTAGGAAGCTAGGAACTATACTGCTATAGACCCTAGACCCTAGACCCTAGACCCTAGACCCTAGACCCTAGACCCTAGACCCTAGACCCTAGACCCTAGACCCTAGTACTCGTTCACAGAAGTTTTGATCAGTTGCCTTACTTAAATTCGGGCAACTGATTTATTCCAATTAATAACCTTATAGTTCGGCTTTTTCCTGCAATTGAAGTGATGAGTCCTTTCTTTTTAAGCGTTAAAATCATGGCATGAACACTTGATGATGCAGTCCCAAAATAACGCTCAAAATCACTTTCAGCAGGTGCAATACCATTCACTTTTGTGTAGTAATAAATAAATGCTAAATACTGCCCTTGTTTCGTAGTAAACGACGGCAACTTTTCTCTATTCATAATGAACTTTTTTCCTAATTGACGATCCTTTAATTCATATTTACTCATTTAATATTGTTATGAACCGAAAGTATATTGTTGAATTATCAGAAAAAGAAAAATACGAATTAGTTAATTACTGCAAAAAAGGCATGATCAATGTTCGAAAGTACAAACGAGCCGCTATTTTATTAAAAGCTGACCGTTGTCAATACACAACAGAGCAAATATGTGAGGCGATTCAAGTGAGTTCTTCAACTGTATTTCGAGTAAAGCGTCAGTTTGTCAAAGAGAGTTTAGATGCCGCTTTAAATGAAGGTGCACGCAGTGGTGCTATGAGAAAAACTTCCGCGAAAGATGAAGCAACTTTAATAGCAACAGCATGTACCGAGCCGCCAACAGGACATTGCAGATGGACATTAGCGTTGCTTGGTGAGCGATTAATTACACTGACGGATTTAAAGAGTATTTCGTATGAAACGATCCGTAGACGCCTTAAAGAAAATGCGTTAAAACCATGGCAAAAAAAGATGTGGTGTGTAGCGACAATGGACGCTGAGTATATTGCAAGAATGGAGCATGTACTTCAATTGTATGCAGAGCCAGCTGATGAGCTCAACCCCATCATTAACTTTGATGAGGCGATGAAGCAACTCGTTGATGATACACGGCCAGTACAACCCATGAAAAAGGGACAAGTAAAACGCCTAGATTATGAATATAAACGGGTTGGCGTGGCTAACTTATTTGTATTTTTTGACCGTCATCGGGGTTGGCGGCATGTTAAAACAACACAGAGGAAAACGAAAGTTGATTTTGCTCATTGTATGAAGGACTTAGTCGATGAACACTACCCACATGCGAATAAAATTCGTGTCGTACTAGATAACTTATCGACTCATACTGAAGGTGCGCTATATAAAGCATATTCACCTCAAGAAGCACGACGTATTTTAAATAAAATAGAGTTCCATTACACACCCAAACATGCGAGTTGGTTAAATATGGTCGAGATAGAAATTGGCAATATGAATAAGCAATGCTTAGATCGGCGCATAGCAAGTATGGAAGAGTTGAAGACAGAGCTTGCAGCGTGGGAATGGCGCCGAAATAAAGAAGGCGCTAGTATAAATTGGATGTTTAATGTTGATTCGGCACGTGAAAAACTAGTGAGAGCCTATGGTTCTCTCAACTAGTCAAAATTTGTGTGATGAAGTACTAGACCCTAGACCCTAGACCCTAGACCCTAAACCCTATACCTAAAACCTATATCCCAAAGTTAAGCTTACCGTTCTTGGATCGCCGTAATAGCCATTAAAAATATTATCTGCGGCGGCACCTGGTAAAATTTCTCCAGTGTCGGGGTCTTTTGTGACAAAAGCAAAACTGCCTGTTAAATACCTTTCGTCAGTGAGGTTTTTAATATGTAAACCCGCATACCAATGATCATTATCATCATACCAATTTAAACTGAGGTTAGTTAAACCAAAACCTGACTGGCTTTTTAAATTATCAAGTACCACTAAGTCGTAAGTACTACGATAGTAGTAATTGGCATTTAAAACAAAGTGACCAAAAGTTGAATCAATATTATAATTTAGATTAAGGTTTGCAGTTTTATCGGGTGTTTGAATAATAGAAAACCGATGTGAAATATCGTCATAATCAACACCATTGTAAGCGCGTGCCTCAGTAAAGTCTGAGTTTATATAACCAAGCGCTATTTGAATGTCAAATGAACTGGTTGCAGCATAACTGAGTTCCAGCTCAGCTCCTTTGGCTTCTGATTTACCTATATTTCCAAGGCGTTGATCTAAATCTCCCGGGCCGTTACCTTCTAATACGGTAACAAATTGACGATCTTTGTGATCCAGATTAAAAACAGTGGCATTAATTCTGAGTTTATTAAACCATTCACTTTTTAAACCGATTTCAAATGAGTTAACAATTTCAGGATCTACGGCCGGCTCAGCGGTTTGTGCCCTCGGATTAAACATACCCGATTTAAAACCTTGTGCGTAGCTGGTAAACCACATTACATTGTCATTTTGCTGATATTCAAAACCTAATTTGGGTGTAAATCGAGACCATGTTTTTGCATCATCTAATTCTTTGTCAAGTGAACTATCTACAATTTGATCATTTCTGATGTATCCCGGTACCCAGCCGGAACTTGGATAAAGGGTCTCATAAATGGCGCCGTAATATACGTAAGCTTTTTTCTTTTCTTGAGTAAATCGTCCGCCTAATGTGATTGAAAATTCGTCCGAAAGTGAATAGTTGATCAGTGAATAGGCTGCAATACTTTCACTATTGCTACATCCGCTAGATTCGAGGCTAAACCCAGGATACCCCAATAAACTACCCAGCTCATCCAGTATGGCGTTAAATACGCCGCAGGCTTCACCGTCATAATAATATAGGCCTGATACTAAGGTTAGATCTGTATTTTGATAATTTAGCTGAAATTCTTGCGTAAATTGTTTATCGTCATATATGGCGGGGACGTCAAAGATACGTAAACTGGTATTATCAAAATCAATATTCGCTTGTGAGTAACCTTTTCTTTTGGCTGTAATACTTTTTACGGACCAGGCTGTATTAAAGGCATAGTCGGCCGTGAGGCTGATCCCTTCCAGTTCTAAGGTATTCCAGGTTGGTAAGCTGGTGCTCGCATTATAAACATTATCAGGTATAGGTTCAGGTCCATTTTCAATAATACTGGGTAAAAACCGGTGGCCACCTCGTGCATTTGAACTGTCTTGAGTTTTATCGTAATTTAACCGCATAAAAAGTTTATCTGTGGGTGTATATTCCATACTAAAGCGAACTGCGAAAAGATCTTTGTTGTAATTTTCTTTATCTTGATTATCGATATCTGAATTTAAAAATTGGCCAAAACCATCTCTGTTAATACTGGCTGCCGCTACAGAAACATAAAGCTCGTTGTCAATTAATGGTAATTGCCCAGCTATTTTAACGTCTTTTTGTGAATAACTCCCTAAAGTTGATTTGATATTTAATTCAGGATCGCCATGCATTTTTTTCGTAATATATTTAACTGCACCACCTGATGTATTTTTGCCGTATAAAGTTCCCTGAGGACCTCTTAACACCTCAATTCTTTCGACATCTAAAATTTCCAATACGGCACCTTGCGGTCTGCTGATATAAACGTCATCTATATAAATTCCAACACCAGATTCATAGCCCCAAACCTGATCTTCTTGCCCTACACCACGAATAAAAGCCATTAATGTCGAATTAGTTGCGGTCGCTGTTTGTAATGTTGTATTGGGTGAAAACATTTGAATTTCGTTTAAAGCTGAAATACCCGACTCGTCAATTTTATTTGCCCCAACTGAAGTAATTGAAACAGGCACTCTTTGTAAGTTTTCCAGGGTTTTTCTGGCGGTTACTTCTATATGTTCCAATTCAGTATCAACACTATTTGATCCGACATTCCGCACCCTAGTTTATGAATACATTTCTTGATATGTTTTGCCTAAGGCATTTAACACGCTTGAGTGCCTGGGCTCTAAGTTGGCAATTAGGCCGTTTTTCTGCTCAAAATACATAACAGTGATACCGCTAAAGCAATGAAATATCCATCTGGCGGTTGGTTTTTGGCTTGGCTTTTTCTTTTGATCGGGAAAGTGTTGGCCAGTGTCCCGTAGTCCCTTTCTGATCCTGTGCTCAAGGGCGTTGTAAACCATTAAGCATAAAGTCATTATCATCAGTAGCGCTTCTATTCGTTCCGGCTTTTTCAAAAATATCGCGCTGGTAAAAAACTCTGGGCTCTTTAAAAACTTAAAGCCACGCTCAACTCGCTGTTGCCCTTTGTATTGGCTTAACAACTCTGCCATATCGAGGTTATTGATTTCGTTGGTGGCCAGAATAAAGCAGCCGCACTTGGTTTTTATCCGCTCACATTCGGTTAGTGAGCTGGCTAAAATCCCTTCGATGAAGTATTCAAAATAATCGGGTTGGGCGTCTTTTGCCGGCTGGCCTTTGTTTTTATAGCGTGCTTTTTCTCTGATATTAATTGAATTAACTTGCATTATCGGCGAACTTTTCTGCCATTTTGCTAAAGCTTTGCGAGCATCTTGTTCACAGGAAAAGGCTTCTTTGTTCAGTTTTATAAAGGATTTTATCGCCTTATCTGTTTGTTTTTGCAGACGCTTTCCCAGTGTTTTCATTTCTTTTTCTTTCGCCGCTTCACTTTGAATAAGCAACCATTTCTGTTTGACACCTGCATAACCGCTATCAATCCAGCAGCCCCTGTAACCGTCAGCGAAATCTATGAGTTTATACGCTGTTATTTGGTTTATCAGCTGCTTGGCCTGAGTTAAAACAGCAGGCACGCGACTAATGAATATTCTTTCCTGCTTCGCCAATGCTTGTATCGTTTCTTTAACATATAAGGCACTGTCGCCGATATGATACTTGCTGTCACAAGCGCTTTTTACCGAATCCTTAAACTCTTTAACTAACTGGTAAAACTCGGTTTTATCATTTGCATTGCCATTGGCCGGTGACATATACAGCGGGATCCCGGCTTGTTGCTCAACTAATAAATGCAACACAACCTGCTTTAAGTCTGGTCGGTGATCGCGGCTATAGCCATGGGTTAAGGTGACAGCACCCGTATCAGATTCAGTATCGTAATTCCCATCAACATGAAAGCTGGTGATATCTTGATTAACCGTTTCAACTTTTAAGTCGAGTGTTTTAACCGTATTGCTGGCTAAATGCGAAAATAACTCTGTTACCCCAAATTCAAAAAATTTGTCCATGGCGCGACCTAAGGCACTGTCATTGAGCTGCTTAGCTTCAATACCGGGCCTTAATAATCGAGGTAAATCTTTATTGGCAAAAAACTCAGGGAATAAATGTAATGGCCGACTAGTAAAGCCTAACCCATTGATGATCATGGCAACAAGCAATTCGCCATAAGAAACAAGCTTGTCATCCGGTGAAGGAATGAGTCGATCAACTTGCTCTGCTATTTTTAGTTCTTTACACATTTGAGCGATCAGGCCTAAATGACCAAGGTGTTTGGTGAAAGGTTTAAAAGGTGCTGACATAATAATTTCTTTGCTAAAAAGAAAGTATAAGATCACATTTAAAATAGATCGTCAAATCGATCCTGAAAAATATTTTGATCCTTATAATTAAGCGTATATTTTGAGCAAAAAAGAAACTGTTAAATAGGGTGCTGGATCACGGTTTGATGATTCTTTTTGTGCAAAAACGTTTGGCGCATAGATATAAACGCTAATTAATAAAGATAAATAACATAATGGAAAATTAGCATATTTCATTTAAAATCCTTTTTGTCTTTATACTTAGCTTTTTGATAACTGCCAGAATTGGACTATTCTAATTGCTGCACTCACGGGGGCATTTAATAAATAAGGGGCTGTTGTGCCACCACCTGATAAAGCCGGTTTGACTGGTAAGCCATGACCCATATTCTCAATTTTTACGAGTTCAACTTTCGTTTTATGGAGTTTATCTTGCCAACTGGTTATTTTTAGCCCTGTCTCGTTGTACTCTTTTTCAACTAAAGGTTTATTTGAAAATAAATGAAGCCACTGAGAGGCTATTTTTTCAGCGTTAACAGGATTTACTATTTTATCTTTTGTACCCGTCCAAATTGAAAGAGAGGGCCATATTTTGAGATTATTGTTTGGTAACCGCACCGGATCAAGTAATGCCCCATTTGTTGGTTCAGGACCATTTTGCATACAAGTTAAAGCCTGGCTTAAATCATTTGCACAGGCAAAAGGAATGCCGGCTATGATAGCACCTGAGTTAAACAACTCTGGATAATTGATTAACAATGCCGTTGTCATTGCTCCGCCAGCGGATAATCCTACAACATAAATACGACTGGCATTAAATTGTTTTTTTGCTGATATTATCATGTTTTTTAAAGAGAAGTTCTCTCCGCTATTTTTAGCGTAATCATTTTGTGAATACCAGTTAAAACATAATTTGTTATGATTTTTTTCATTTTGTTGTGGTAATAATAAAGTAAAGTTTAACGCTTTTGCTTGTGCAAAAAATCCACTTTGAATAGCCAGTTGTTCTGCATTTTGTGTGCATCCATGTAATAAAACGACTAAAGGATGACCTTCTTTTGGGTCAAAAGAGTGTGCTTTTTTATAATAAGTGGCTGTTAATTCGCCTGGGTTGTCACCGAAGTCTGTGAGTTTTTCAAAAGCAGCAAAAACCGGAGTGTTAAACACGCTGAACACAATAAGCATTAAGGTTGATTTTAAGTCTATTTGGGTCATTTATAAACTAATCTAAATATTGAGCCGGATGTATAACTTGAGTATAGGAGGGAATAATAATTAGGCAAAAAATTTTTTATTTCATTTGGTTACAATCAAATTTACAGGTTCAGTCTTACACTTTTTTACAAGCTGGTACATTTATATACTCTTGTCGACAAGTTTAGACAGATTTAATCACCATAATAAAACACACTAGTATTACATCATCATATTATGGATTATTAACATGAATACATCAGTGGGTTCTACAATAAATTTAGTGTTGTTGTTTCAACTTTCTTCCGGGTTTGCAGTTGAACAGCCTGAAAATGAAGTTGTTGAGGATAAGATGGAAAAAATCACAGTGATCAGCAATCGAAATCAGCCTTATAGTGAACCAACTGAAGAAACTCAGAAGTTGCTAAAGGTACCTGGAATAATGAATGATCCTTTGTCTGCCGTATTTTCAATGCCAGGCGTGGTTTATTCAGATGGAGATGCCGGCAGTGCCCCAGCTGTAAGGGGCTCTTCACCAGATGATAATGGGTTTTTAATCGATAATATGCCAGCCAGTTATTTATTTCACTTTTTTGGCGACAGTATTTTTAATGAGAACCTGATCCGGGACTTTTCTTTGCATCCGGCGGCGTTTGGCGCTCAATACGGTAATGCCACTGGTGGGGTATTTGATGTCAAGTTGCGGGATCCTCGCCAGCAAGATATAAAAACGATTGTTGACTTAAGTATGTTACGAACGGGGGTGATGGTGGAGGGCTCAACGACCAAAGATCAAGCTTTTTATCTATCTTATCGTCATGGTTTAATGCATTTATTTTTACCTGAAGGAGAGGGAGAAGGTGAAGATGAAGGGTTAAATATTAAAAAAGCACCTAAATCGAGTGATTATCAGGCCAAATATCAATGGTTGATTGGTACAGATCATAAACTGACACTGACAGCAACGGGGGCTAAAGATTCCGGAAAAGCCGAAATAACAGAAAGATATGAAGAAGCTTTGGCAAACCCAGATATTGTAGGCAATTTCCATTTAAAATCTAAGTTTGATAATCAAGGCTTACAATATGAATATTTTGGCCAGACGGGTGATTATTTATCGATTAATTTAAGTCATGTTAAAACGATTGAAGATGAAGGAATAGGTGCGGGTGAATTTATAACGACACAAGAAAAGTCACAATTATTAAGAGCTTTATATCAATATCCTGTTTCTGAATCACATTTAGTAAGTGCAGGATTAGATTTGCATCAAATGAACTTAGACTATAACTTTGATTTTATACCTTATTATTGTACTGATCATCAGGTGGATTGCGAATCTCAAAAAGGAGAAAGAGTACAGCAACAAGATAGTTTAAAGGTTGATACAGCGGCTATCTATTTAAAAGATTTATGGCAAATAAACTCAGCCTGGCAAATGGAGCTAGGTATTCGCATAGAAAACCAAAGTTATACCAAAGAGACTTTTGTGATGCCAAGAGCCCGTATTTCCTGGCAGGCTGCTAATGATTTATTACTACATACAAAAGCAGGTCGTTATAGTCGTTTTCCTAATGGTGATACGGTACTTAAAAAAATAGGAAATCCCGCACTTAAATCACCTCTTGCCGATCATGTGGCAGTGGGGGCTGTTTATGAATTAACATCAGGCTGGAAAATAACCACAGATCTTTATTATAAAGACTTAAAAAAATTACCTTTAGCATTAGCAGAAAATGATCCTAATTATGATTTGCATTATAGCAACGAAATGACAGGAACAGCTTATGGTATAGAAACTTTGCTTGAAAAAGAACTGATTGATAGTTGGTATGGGTGGGTGTCTTTAAGCTGGTCTAAATCGCAACGTACTAACGAGAGAACACAAAAGACAACAGAATATTATTTAGATACACCTTTGGTTATGAATGCAGTCGCTAATTATAAAATTAATAATAACTGGGATATTGGCTTAAGACTAAGCGTGCGAAGCGGTGCAAAATATACTCCTATTATCGGGTTAAGAGAAAATGAAGATCACCCGGGTTATTATCTGCCGCAGTATGGCGAACATAATTCTAAAAACTTACCTATCTACAAACGTCTGGATTTACAAGCGGATTATAAACATCATTTCTTTGGCAACAAGGCTAGTTTTAGTATGGGGTTAATGAATGCGACAGGCAGTGACAATATTTCAGGTTATTATTATTCTCCAGATAAAGATAAACCAAGAGATGAGTTACAAATTGAAGGCGAAACAGGTATGGATATCTTTCCATGGTTGAGCTACAAAGTTATATTTTAGATAGTGTCAAAAACTCATCTTTTTTCAATAATGAGTTACAACTTATTCAGTGACATTAAATTGTGCTTATTTTAGAATCTGACGCTTCAAGTTTTTCTCAATTAATACATGCTAAGCAGGTTTAAATGAAATATAAATGGATATTGTTTGATGCCGATGAAACGCTGTTTCACTTTGATGCGTTTGCAGGCCTGAAACTGATGTTTTCACGTTTAGGAATAGATTTTACTTCCTTAGATTATGAAAAATATCAGCAAGTAAACCTTTCTCTTTGGGTTGAATATCAAAATGGTGTGATCAGTGCCGAAACCTTGCAACATACGCGTTTTGAAAATTGGGCTAAAAAGCTGTCACTTACTACAAAAAAGCTCAATAGTGAGTTTTTACATGCGATGGCAGAAATTTGCACCTTATTACCAGGCGCGAAAGAGTTGATTGAAGCACTTGCAGGAAAAGTCAAGCTGGGGATAATCACCAATGGTTTTACACAACTACAAACTGTGCGTTTACAAAAAACAGGCTTACATGATGCCTTTTCTTTATTAGTTATTTCCGAACAAGTGGGTGTGGCAAAACCTGATATAAAGATATTTGAGCATACTTTTGCATTGATGGAACATCCGGATAAACAGCATGTTCTAATGGTAGGAGATAATCCTCATTCAGACATTCAAGGTGGGATCAATGCGGGAATTGATACCTGCTGGCTCAATGTTAACGCTAAAGAAAAACCAGCAGGGATAAACCCTAATTATCAGGTCAGTTCGTTAACAGAACTGCACAATTTATTAATTGCAGACAAAGGAAAATAACATGCTGACAGGTAAATGTTTATGTGGCGCAGTTCAAGTACAGATCAGTGGTGAAATAAGCGATATTATTCATTGCCATTGCTCACTTTGCAGGAAATCAACGGGTACTGCATATGCGACAAATGGTTTTGTAAAAACGGATGAATTTAAGATCATAAGTACACCTAATGCACTGTCTACTTTTAGTTTTAAACCTGGAAGAGAACGACATTTTTGCCAATCTTGCGGTTCGCCAGTCTATAGTTCCAATGCACAAGACTCCACAAGAATACGCATTCGATTAGGATTAATTGATTCAGATATACCACAAAAACCACTATCTCATAATTTTGTTTCGTCAAAGGCCAATTGGGATGATTTAGACGCCGACCTTCCAAGATATGATGGGTTTGAACCGAGTCGTGCTTAAAACTGCGGCCGGTTTTAATTTATCTAAGGCTTGATCCACATCTTTTATTACTTGTCTGCCCCAAGCTGTATCAGGGCAGGCAACAGAGCCTAAAGTATAAGTTGGCATGCCCATAATTTCGAGCATTTCAAAAGATAATAACTGTCACAGCTTAATTTCTTAATCTATATTTAGTTAATCCTTTTAGTCGAAAGAGCAGGCCATGATTTTTTATCGTATCTTGTTAATAAGCATTATGATGCTTGTTATGCCAGTAGAGACACAGGGAGAAGAAACCGATAAACAAGCCCTTAGCAGCATAGAGAAAATTATCGTCACCGCCCAAAAGCGAGTGCAATCTTTAAAGGAGGTTCCTTTGTCTGTTTCTGTTTATACGGGAGAGCAGATAGATAAAAACGCAACTGCTAATCTTGAGGAACTGAGTTTTTCAGTACCTAATTTGACGATAAATGAGTCGGGGATCAGCACTAATTTATTTATTCGTGGTGTGGGATCTGGTGTTAATTTAGGTTTTGAACAAACTGTGGGTACTTATATTGATGGCGTTTATTTTGGGCGTGCTCGTAGCGCTCGGTCGGCCTTGTTTGATATAGAGCGTATCGAAGTATTAAAAGGGCCTCAAGATTCATTATTTGGAAAAAACGCCATTGCGGGCGCCCTTAATATTACAACACGCCAGCCAGGCTCTGATTTTGGCGGATATGTGCAATTAAATACTGAGCCTAAATTTAATGGGTTTGGTTTTAAAGGTGCGGTTGACATCCCCTTAACTGATGAAATATCGACGCGGTTTGCAATATTAAAACATACGGAAGACGGATGGTTTTATAATAGTCATTTAAAGACTAAAGAAAGGAAAAAAGATGATTTTTTGTTCAGAAATGCCTGGCTTTGGCAACCAAAAGAAAAACTAACAGTAAACCTAAAAGCTGAATATGGAAAGTTTGAAGCCACAGGCAGGGCATTTACTGTATCGGCCTTTCCTGAGTATTTACCTTCATACCAGATTGTCAAAGCTGCGGATCCTGAGTTTGAAGCTAAATTTGGGCTTACGAAATCTACGGGTAGCCAGCACTTTATGGGGCTGGAAAATACGAATAACGAAACGTTCTTATTAAATTTAACCTTAGATCTCGATTTTGAATTAGGTACATTAACGTCTTTAACCGCCTATACAGCTTATGATTTTGATGAAAATGCAGATGTAGATTACCTGCCAATAGACTTTATTCATATATTTGCAGATCAGGAGCACGAACAATTTAGTCAGGAGGTGCGGTTTACTTCCCATAATTCAGAAAAGTTTAATTATATCTTAGGTATGTATTACCAGGAAAATGAGTTAACAAGTATACGTTTTGCAGATATTGATGGCACTATTGTAGGAAACCCCTATAGCGGTAGACGTCATAATACTTTCATTCAGGAGAGCCGAAATCGTGCTGTATTTGGTCAGGGAAGTTATCGCTTTAATGATAATTGGCAACTTAATGGCGGTATAAGATATTCACTCAGTCAAAAAACCTTATTTAAAAAACTCTATATTGCAGATTTAATGTCAGAAAATATCAATAAAGATCCGATAGCGAACTATGTATTTCGATCTGAATTAAATATTATTCCCCATGAATTTTCTAACCACTCTCACTTAGATGGCGTCACAATTGATTTTGATCCCGTCAGAGATGAATCTCATTTATCACCGTCAGTTAATGTGCAATATTTTAGCGATTCAAACACTATGGTTTATGCCAGTATTGCCAAAGGTTTTAAAGGCGGAGGCTTTGATGAAGACAATACGTCAGGTAAGGCCGATGATGAAGAATATGAAGATGAACAAGTGATCGCAGTTGAAATGGGTACTAAAATGACATTGTTTGATCAGCTTAGTGTTAATTTTAGCCTTTTTAGAAGTGAATACGATAATCTCCAGGTGAGCACTTATGATGGTGTCGCCGGATTTAATGTCGGTAATGCAGCTGAGTCTATTAGTCAGGGTATAGAAATTGATGGCCGTTGGCACATAAACCGACAGTGGTACTTAACTTATGCTTTCGCGTATTTAGATGCATATTATGCAAGTTATGAGCAAGGTCAATGTACAAGTCAGGGAACCCATTGTTCAGAGCTTGGTTTTCAGAATTTAACTGGCAGGCCACTACAGTTTGCTCCTAAATATAGTGGTTCACTGAATATTGCATTTGAAAGTGAATTAACTGCAAATAGCTTACTATTTGCAAACCTGGCCGCTAATTATTCAGATGAACATGAGATCACCGGGGATTTAGACCCCAATTTATCACAAAAGGCGTTCACTAAAATTGATGCCAGAATACAAATAGGTGACATAGATGAAAACTGGTATTTTGCCTTAGTTGGCAAAAATCTGACTAATGAAATTACAACCAGTTGGGGCAATGATATTCCTTTGGCACCTGGCGGTTATTTTCAACATTTAGATGCGCCACGAAGTGTTGAGTTAATATTAAACTGGAGATTTTAGTGTATAAAATCAATGTGATAATTTTAATTACCTTATTAAGTATTGCTTATTCACACTTTAGCCAGGCAGAAGCTAGTAAACGAAAAATGCATATTGCGATTGATAAGAATATGAGCTTCTCGGCGGATGTAGAAATGACTATTTTATCTGCATATAATAGATTAGGTTACAGTGTTAAGTTTTATGACATATTAAACAGTGAATCTTTAACCGTAACAAATTCTGGAAAACTTGACGCAGAATCGGTCAGAACGACACGAATAGAAAAATTCGCACCTAATCTGATCCGAGTGCCGGCAAGGCTCGGAAAAGGCACATTAAAACTGTTTTGTCTAAAAGAGGTGTTATGCGCATTATCTGTATTAAATGAGCCAACAAAAGTCATCGGAGTAGTAAAAGCACCCGATATTTCTTCTATTTTTATGCAGAATAAAGAGGCATCTACTTATCATTTAACGGACGTCAATTCGTTAGCTAAAATGATGGACAAAGGCAGACTAGAATATATTTTGGCATTGGAAGATGAGTTGTTGGGAAATTTGGTATCATTTGAGCGAAATGATCATCAATCTTTAATAATTAGTCAGTTTGAAGCGTTTCATTATGTCCATAAAAAACATCTCAAGTTAGTTCCTGAATTAACAAAAACTTTGACGCAAGTAATAAAAGATAATAACAGAAACCCCAAAAATTAAAGGGTGTAACAATGCGACACTTAAATTTGCGATGAAATTTATAAACTTCTTATTGATAGTGAATTGAAATGTGCTACAAATAGATATTCAGTTAAAAAAGAACTGCCGTTTAAATTAAGTAAACGGCATGAGGTTATTTAGTGCTTTTTGTGTTGGAGATACCTTTTTCAAGGTGATTGAGTTTAGAAAATAAAGTCAATCCCCATAGTGATCGCTTTTGAATCACCATGATATTTCCATCCCGAATGCTCCATGCCTTGATCAACAAATTGATCATATTGAAACTTGAGAGAGGCACTTGAATGAAAATTGTAACGTAAACCATAACTCATTAAATAGTGTTCTTCATAATTTTCGGTATTTTCAGCGATGTTTACTTGTTTATGATCGGCTTTAGAATAACTAATATAAGGTTGAAATTCATCTATGTTATAAACAACAGAGAGCAAATATGTTGGAAACTCAGTACCTACAGCATCGTTTCGGGTGACAGAGTTCCAGTCAAACAAAAATGTAAATGAGGACACATTTATGGTGCCACCAAAGCCCAGAAATTTCTGAGTAACGGGTGCAATCGACACATTATTTGCTGAGTCTGCATAATAACGGTTTCTAGCAAGATCATGTTGAAAATAAACAAAGCGAAAATCAAAGATGTCACCTGATATGTTCCAATTTAACCCTGTAATATCGGTCCAAAGTTCATCTACTTTAAGTGCATTACCACCATACAGCTTATCGTAGAAATTCATTTCTTTGTTATCGTACGAATATTCATTACCATGAAATAAAGTTAAAGTATTTGAATAGTCAGCAATTGTGAAATCATACATAGCCGTGAAACCATTAAACTGCGTTACTTGCCACCAATATAAATTGGCAGGGGGCCTCATCCAGGGGTAGGCATAACCCACCTCGGAAAATTCAGAAAAGTAATACATAGGAATATTTCTGCGTCCCGCGAGAATAGTTAAATTGTCAGTTGCCTGATACGTCATGTAATACCAGTCAAACTCAGGTTTAAAATTGTCAGTGCCTTTAGCGACAAGCTGACCTGTTATTTTTAGCTTTTCGCCTAGATCAGCAACCGCCTGTATAGCAAAAACGGATTCAGCTTTGAATGTTAAATCATTAGTATATTGACCAACATCATAAAAATCTGCTGTAAATGTCTGCTCTCTGGTATATAGTTCAGGAAAGTTGAGCGGATCATCTAAAGTGGCTGAGCCTAATGTTTTTCCCGCAACAAGAGAGCCAAACCCTGAAAATTTAACATCAGCAACCGCATTCACTGTCACTGTTGTTCCAATTAATGCGACTATAATATTGAAAAGTTGATAATTTTTCATCTTGTTCCCCTGGTATTTAGCAATAACCTTCACGGTATCTGCTACTTATGAAGCAGAGATATAACAGATCCCTTGAGGATATTTATAACATAGATTAAAAATCACTATAAAATATAGTCGAAGAAAGTAGATTTGGAAACTGTGAGAAAACACCTTACATATAGAAATTATGAACTTAAAATAACTAGAGCACCATATAGTTTAAAAAACATACGCACTTTTTAAACTATATGGTGCTCTAGGATTAATCACTTATTATTGTATTTTTTAAAGTTGGCACTGTTGAAGTAACATACTGCCCACATTAAAACCAGACTCAGGGTTAGCCTCATTTAAAGTTAATAACACACTATATTGACCACTAACTAAATCGGCCTGATTGTTATCCGTACCTGCATTGCTGTAAGCCACTGCATAACTAATACCCAGCTCAAGGTTTTGTGTTTCAATATCGGTAGAGTCCGCGGCTTGGGCCCAAAGTTGGGTAGTCCAGCTGCCATCATCTGATGCGAGTTTAAATTGAAAACTGCCATCAAAATTCGCAACGGCCTGATATTGGTTATTACCCTTGTAACGTAATCTGTAGGCTTCTTCCGCACCCCAACCAGAATGATTGCCTTTTACATATAACTCTCCACCACCTGCAATGTCAAATGGAGTAGGATCTGAAGAGTCAACTAAAGCTGTACAATCAACAGTAGGGGATTTATTGCTGACAGTCAGAACCGATGTGCTACCTGAGGCATCTAAACTAAATTGGTAATTAGCCTCATCTGCGATAGTGATAGCAATATTGCCACCGTCGTTTTCACCTTGTATCGAACTGGCAGTAAAAGTAATCTGATCAAATCCTAAATTCACTACAGACCAGTTTTCATCAGCAATTTTAAAGCTATAGGTTCCGGCTGTTAATTCATAGTTAGCAGTATATTTACCGTTACCATCATAAATGAAATTATCAGCTTCGGTTAAGCCGTCATTGCCCCAATTATTCATAGTGCCGCGTAGATAAATTTCAGTATCACCAAAAGGGGGGATATCTTCCTGGTTTTGTGTGATGTCAGCTGCCAGTCCCGACCCTTGTTCAGCACTTTGTGGTTTGATAAATACCGCCATGGTTTGGGCTGGAACGGTAAATGACCCTTGGTTTTCACCTTGTTCAAAGTTGGCTGATTGTACATTTATATCACTGGAAGCCTGTTGAACAGGGTGTAACTCGAAACCCGTTGCTGTAGCAATAGTGTGAGATTTTTCTTCATTGGTACCATTTACCACAACAACGATTGCATCAACAGTAGAGTCTAAATCTACCAGGCCAATACCGTCATCTATACTCATCACAATCAATCCCTGAGTCTGATCTGAGCCAGTATTGTGAAAGCCGAGTCTGTCAATGACATCTTGGTTTGAAGTTAGTCTGAATAATTTGCTGGTGGATCTGATTGCCACAAATTCATTAAAAATATCTGATGCAAAGCTAATATGTGCGCTGTTTGCCTGAGTTTCAGGGTTAGCAATCAGTGCAGACATTAGGTCCCATTTGCCTTGATTATCTTCAGCCAGTGGTAAGCCAACATGCCAGTTATTACTGGTTTTTGTGAAGTCAACTAAATTAAACCAGTCACCGGCATCATAGGTATTTCTATCCATTGATTTAGAGCGTAACAAATCACCACCAAATTGAAAGAAGGGAATACCCTGGCTAACTAATGGCAAGCTTGCTGTAATATTCTGTGCTCTGACACGGCTGTCGATACTGAAATCTGCTGGCAGGCCATATTGTAGTTGATCCCATAAGGTTTCGTTGTCGTGTTTTGAAACGTAATTAATAATATCAGCAGGATTTTGCGCATAAGCAGGTTGAGAAAAATCTTTACCTTGTTTTACGATACCGTTTTTATCTTGTAGCTGGTATTCAGCTAATGTACCTGCAAGGCCAAGGCGTATTATGTCCATATCCTGTAAACTGCCAGAATCTTTAAATAAAGAGGCGCTTCTGATGATATCTCTGGGTCTGTCATTAAAAGTACCCACGCCGGTACCCGCCATATTATTCTGCTGGGCTTGAGTATAACCGCGATCGCTACGTGTCCAGCCTTCACCATAGAAATAGTTATCAGGATCAATTTGTTGTACCGCAGTGCGTGCAGCTAAAATCGATTCAACAGAGTTATTACTCATAATATCAAAGCGAAAACCGTCAAACTTGTAGTGTTCAGCCCATATTAATAGTGAATCGACCATCAACTTATCCATCATAGTATGTTCAGGCGCTGTATCCTGGCAACAGGTACTGGTTTCAACACTTCCTGTGGTTAAATCCCTTCTGTGATAATAACCAGGTACAACTTTGTCGAGTACAGACTGATCCCACAACCCAGATGAATTGGTATGGTTATATACCACATCAAGCACAACGCGTAAGCCCATTTCATGTAATGCCTGATTCATTGCACGCATTTCTAAAATACGAGATACCCCATCAGGATTTGACGCATAACTGCCATCTGGCGTTGAAAAGTGTTTAGGATCGTAACCCCAGTTAAAGCTGTCTAACCCTCTCATTGCCTGTGTTAATGCTTGTGCATTGTCACTGGTAGGATCATAACTTTCAAAAACAGATTGTAAACTTGCTGTATTATCTTCAACACCACATACTGGCGCGGAGCTATTTTTGGCGCATAAATCAGCTACCGTATCAGTGAGGTTAACTCTGTTAGATAAATCTTCATCTATACTGGCGATATCATTGGCCGGCAGCATTTGAAAATGTGTTAAGCCTGCTTCAGCTAATGTTTTAAGGTGGTTTACCGGCACTGAATTAGTTTCAGTAAAGGCTAAATATTTACCACGGTTTTCAACCTTGGTGCTTTCATCACGAATACTGAAATCTCTGATATGTCCTTCATAAATAATGGCATCTTCCACATCTGCAATCACTGGAATTATATGGCTCTCCCAATTCTCTGGTTTCAGATCGGCGTCATTAAGGTTTACAAACTGCGAGTATTCTCCATTGGTAGATAAAGAAACCGAATAGGGATCTGTGGTTTCTAAAGTTTCAAAACTCAGGTTTTGCATATGATAAAGGGAAAGTTCGAAGCGATAAAATAAACGGTCGACAGATTTATCCGTCGTAAATGACCAAACTCCTGAGCCACTATTTAAAGTCATAGCATGGCTGGCATTAAGTGTTTTGTCTGCGTTATAGATATTGAGTATCACGCTTTGTGCTGTTGGTGCCCAAAGTGTTGTTATGATTTCATCGCCCGCATAATTCAGGCCTAATTTAGCTTCATTTGCATCATTGGCTGCTGATGTATAAAGTGCATCAAGAACTCTGGGTGTTTGCACATAAGTGGCCGCGGCCAGGCTCATATCTGTGTGATAAGCTATGGCTAATAACTTACCTTTTAGCATGTCTTTTGTTTTTTCAATGTTGGCGTTTGTTAAAGAAAAGGCGGTTAAATTTGTATATCTTGGCATACCTAGCGTATTTGCTAAATCGGCAGTGGTATTAATATCAAATTCTACAAAATTATCACCCGCGATACCGTTAACATTATCAAAACCCAATTCGTTTTCATTTGAGCTATAAAGTCGTACTTTTGCAATATCAGATCCGGCAACTTGCCAGAATACAGTTTCAGCATTAACCCAGTGAGCAGCGGTATCTTTGATAAATACACCTTCTGGGAACAGGGTTCTGCTGTAATACAGTTCAGGTATGCCAGATAGGGTCCAAATCATTCTGTCACCCGTCAGATCGGCTTGATGATCGATGCCGCCTAAATCTTTTTCATCTCCTTTATGTACAATAAAGTTCGCACAATCACTGCGGGGTGTTTTAAGGTCAATAACCCAATAGGCACCATAATTAGGATCTATCCCTGTTTGCGCCATGCCTGTATTCCAGTCAGTGCCGCCGTCAGAAGCAAAATCGGCAAAAGCATCACAGGTTTCATTGTTCCAAAGGTGTAATATCCAATCGGTATAATTGTTGTCAGCGCGATTATAAAAAATAACCAGTTGATTTTCTTGTGCTATTACAACGGGATCTGCTAACTCTCCTGATGTGGATTTGGCAGTCACTGTGAGTACCGGCGAGTCTGACTGGCTGGCATCAAGTGAAAATACATAATCATTATCGGATGTGATATCTAATATCAGGTTACCATCACCCGGCAAAGTTAAGATTCTGGCCTCAGCTAAAATTAACGCGCCATCTCCTGCAACCGCACCTAAAGTAGAGTCATCTTCCCAGCCATCGGAGGCAATTTTGAATTCATAAGATCCAGCCGTTAAATTTGTTTCCAGATTAAATTGTGTGCCTGTGCTGGTAAAAGCATAATTTTCATCAGTAGACCAGCTATTCATAGAGCCTTTTAAATATAAGGTTCTGGCAGAATAAGGAGCGTATTCACTCACAGTTAAAATAGGCGCGGATTTATCTGTGGCATCAAGATCAAACTTAAATAAGGTTGTTTCGGTAACTTCTAATACTAAGTTATCACCTGGCAAGGTTAACGTTCTGGCTTCACCAACAACTAAAGGACCATCACCTTCTACAGCGCCTATTATCGCACCATCAGACCAATCGGGATCAGCTATTTTAAATTCATGGCTGCCGGCTTCTAGGGAAACAGCAAGTTGGTAATGGTTATCCGCATAGGTAAAATCAAAACCTTCTTCACTAGACCAGCCATTCATTGAGCCTTTTAAGTAAAGTGTATGGCTACCAAATGGTACTGCATTCACTACATGTAGAATAGGGGAGTCTGGTGTTGTTGCATCTAACTCAAATGTATAAGTACCGGCTGTTTCTATAGTTAGTTTGATATTTTGTGCAATACCTTCACCAAAAACTAAGGTTTTAGTTTGCTCTAAAGCGAGAGTTTCATCTCCTTCGGCTGCCCCAAAGTTAGTGGTTTCGCTCCAGTTTGCATCAGCAATCTTAAATTCATATTCTGCCGCAGCTAATGAAAGCTGTACTGAATATTGATTGTCTCCAAGGTAGGTTAATGAATCGCTGTTACTCCAGTCATTCATACTCCCTTTAACATACATCACTTTATTATAAGTAACAGGTGCTACAGTCAGTACAGGAAGCTCAGGATCCGTTGCATCAAACGTAAATTGATAATTGGCATTTTCATTAACGGTAAAGCTAATATTTTCGCCTTCAGTTACTGTTAATGTTTTGCCTTCATTAATTATCAGTACTTCTTCACCTGACATTGCACCAAAAGAGGTGGCTTCAGACCAATTGGCATCGGCTACTTTAAACTCATAGGGACTATCGGCTGCGTCTAAACTTATCACTGCGGTATATATATTATTTGCATAGCTAAACAAATAATCATCATTATTTGCCCATTCATTAAATGAACCTTTTAAATACAAGGTAGTTTCATCTGGGTTAAAGGTCTCTAACTGAGTGGGATCTTCAATACAGGCATCGCCCGTTTCATTTAAAACAAGCGGCGCTTCACAGGTTAATGTGGCGCCACCTGGGACTTCAAGGGAAGCAAAAGTTCTCGGATAGGGAAAAATAAAATCTTCATTGCCTTCAAGTACAAAAAAACTGCCAGTTGGGTTTACATCAATACTGCCAAGCTCGGCGACTAAATCACTGGTTTGTGTATCGGTTTCCAGGTTATGTGGAATAAAGTTTGCGCAATTTGGTGTTTCAATCAGGTTCATTACCCAATATGCACCAAAGTTAGCATCGATACCCGTTGGTTGAATAGGGGCGGTCCAGTCAGTGCCACCTTCAGGGCGATCAAAGTCAGCGTAAGAATTACAATCTGGATTATTCCAGGCGTGTAAGCCCCAATCGGTAAAGTCACCACTTTTCAGGTTATAATATAAAACGACTTCATTGGCACCGGGGTTATATTCTGGTGCTGGCATATCAATACCGTTTGAGCCATCTATCCATTTATTGGTATCCATTTCACATAAGCCAATTTCATTGGCAACTTCAGGATAATTACAGGCCGTTAGCACTAACTCACATGCAGTGCCAGCGTCGTTTATGGTTTCAGGTGATTTACACCAAAGTGGGGTTTCAACTGCCACCTCTTGTTGCTCATCACTTGAGCCACAGCCGGCTAAAGTAATGGTTAAAATAGCAAACATAACCATAGTTAGTTGCTTGAAATACGTAGACATTAATCTATCTCCAAAACAGTTTTTATTAACGTTTATAGTTTAAAACCAAACGCTTATCTTATTGTTTGTTTAAAAAATGATACTGTCACGTAATCAAAAATCGTACTTATTATGTCCTTCAGAAGCACGTAAGTTATTAACTTGTTAAATAATATAGGCTCTAAATTCATGTGAGTGAAGTCTTCAAGGCCTGCGTTTATTATGAATACGTATTCATAGCGGTGCACTGAAATGGTGAAAGTGCAGTCTATTTCAGTGCTACAAGCAGATATTGCATTTTCTGAGTGTTTGTAAGCCACTTGTGAACAGTTGTAACTAAAATATTTCAAGTTAGACTGTTTAGCGTCACTGTAAATCTTAAAAGCAAATCGATGATGGAATATCTAAATATGTCGCCATAGTTTATGGCTTTATAAACATGATTTAGGAATGAAATAATGAACAAGTTCAAACCAAGTGTCATAACACGCAGTTTAATGACTGCAGGTTTGTTATTTGCCAGTGTTCCAGCTTTCGCTGCAGATGAACAAGAAAAAGAAGATCAAGAAGCAAAAGAAATAGAAGTCATTCAAGTTAAGGGCTTTCGAGGAAGTGTGATTAAGGCACTTAATACCAAACGATTTTCAGATACCGTTGTTGATGCCATTTCGGCCGATGATATTGGTGGTTTACCTGATGTATCTATAGCCGATGCGTTAACCCGATTACCCGGTGTTACGTCAGTGCGTATTGATGGCCAGTCCAGTGAATTAAATATACGCGGTTTATCAGGCGGATTTGTATTTTCAACTTTAAATGGTCGTGAGCAGGTATCTTCTGCTGGTGGCAGAAAAGTGCAATTTGACCAATTTCCATCTGAATTGATCCAACAGGCACAGGTTTATAAATCGCAAAAAGCATCACTCATTGAAGGCGGTGTAGCGGGGACCATAGAATTACAAACAGCCAATGCGTTAGATATAGAAAAAGACAGCCTTTTCAGAATGTCCCTACATGGTAATTATAATAAAGCCGCCGCCGATAACGAAGATTCAGGGGCATTAGGGCAAAGGTTTACCACTTCCTACCAAACTAAATTATTAGACGATACCATAGGTATATCCTTAGGGTATGCACGTATGTTCCAGCCTACGGTATCAAGCCGGTTTGTGAATTATCAATTTGATGAAGAAGACATTTCGGGCGCTTATGATGGCGGTCCTGAAAGCCTATTAGTATCATCAGGGTTTGAAATTAATGAGCGCGGTGGTGAAGATACCCGAAACGCTGTGGTATTTGCTTTTAACTGGGAGCCCAGCGACGAGTTTAAATTACAAACGGATGTATTTTATTCTAAATTTGATTCTGAAAAATGGGATCGCGGTCTGAGGGTATCAGGTTTAAATAACATTCGCTCGAAAGCTTCATCCTTATTAATTACCGATCCAAAAATTGCCAATGGCGCACTGATCGGCGGCACATTTTACCGCGATTTTGATGGCACTGCGGTTGCACCACCATACAGAACCTCAGACAGGGCGTTAAACGTGCAAACTCAGGCTGATGATAATACAACTAACAGTGAAGTACTGTCTTTAGGCTTTAATGCTCAGTGGCAAGCCACTGACGATTTATCTTTTTCTTTTGATATTGCACACTCAGAAGCTGAAGAAACATTTAAAGATCAGGTGTTAAGGCTTGCTTACTTTGAAGACTCAAGCGCAGAAACACCTATCATAGATGATAATATTATTTTGAGTTATGAGCTAAACCACTTAGGTATTCCCAGTGTGGAATTTAATCAGGATTTTACCAGTCTTGATAATATGATGGTCACCAGTGCTGAATCTTATCCAAGAATTGAAGAAAACGCCTCAGATGCCATACGTTTAGACTTAAATTACAAACTAGATAACGAATACGTTAGTTCAATAGAAGCGGGCGTTCGGGTATCAAAAAGAGAATATGAATTATCCCGTGGTCGATTCTTATATGGCACCACAGATTTTAATATGCGAAATGGCCAATATATTAGCTACGCAGGCACAGATGAAGACGGCAATCCCATTGAAGTTGCCAGATATGCGCCTTTTCTGTTAACCTCAGATATGGTTGATGTCACTAGTATAGGCGGTGACTTATCGGGCATGCCGGCATTTTTAGCGATCAATAACGATCAAATTCTCAATGCCTGGATCCCAAATGTAGACAGAACACCCCTTGGGCGCTGGGATCATAGCTGGACCATGTCGCAAAATAACCTGGTTGAAGAAGAAGTGACAGCGGCCTACATTCAGGCTAACTTAGACATGGAGTTATTTGATATTCCGGTATCTGGCAATTTAGGTTTAAGAGTGGTTGAGTCGGAACAAAAAAGTACCGGATTAATTAATGTTGGAGCCGGTAATGGTGATGTTATTTTAGATGACAGAGGCATCGCCAGTGATGAATGGATAAGAGGCACTGTGGGTATTAAGTATACCGATTATTTACCGTCACTTAATTTAAACTTTAGCCTGACCGATAACGATCAACTTCGTTTTGCCTTTGCCAAAGTATTGGCTCGCCCTGATATGGATGATATGGCAAACAGTGGTAACTTCCAGTTTAATAGCAGAGCCGATGGTAACTATATTGATTTAAACAGTGATACCAGCCCTAAGATCAGACCATTTTATGCCGATCAAATTGATATATCTTATGAGCATTATTTCAGTGATACCGATGGCGCACTGGTCATTGCCCTGTGGAATAAAGACATTAAAAACTTTCCTGATAAACTGGAAGAGCTGCATTTTGATTATCAGGCTGCAGGTATTACTGTGCCGCCAATACCGGATGAATTTTCAATTGATCCGGTCACAGGTGAAGACGTATTGTGGCAAAACGGTACCTACACACATTTAGAAAATAATGGTGAAGGCGGTTATATACGCGGTGTAGAAATAGCGTATACGCAAACCTTACAATTCTTACCAGGGCCATTTTCTGGTCTGGGCGTTAATTTGAACTTTTCGTATACAGAAAGTGAAATACAGCGCCCATCGAATGTACCGGGTGAAGAAGATCTATTGGCGCCTATGGAAGGGTTATCGCCAAGGGTTTATAGCGCGACATTATTTTACGATTATGAAGAAGTATTTAATGCCCGTTTAAGTGCGCGTCATCGTGCCGCTTATTTAGGTGAACAAATCGCCATAGGCTCAGGACAATCTGCTTATTTTACAGATGAAACCATAGTATCGGCACAAATGTCGTATAACTTTACCGAGAATTTACAAACTGTGATATCCGTAGATAACCTGAGTGACGAGCCTAATATCTCTTACTTTGGTGATACCAGCCGTACCGGAACCATCCAATACTTTGGCAGAACCGTGTATTTTGGTGTGAATTACTCACTGTAGTTTAATGTTTAAGAGAAGTTTTATAGAAAGAGTAAAGAGAAAAATTATCCATTAAAATTTAATCCTCCCAACCTAAAACCGGCGAATATGCCGGTTTTTATTTTGCATAGAGATTGGATGCAAGCCGCATAAATACTGACTTTAGTTCCTTTGTTGGGGAGTTTTAGGCGGGTTTACGACTATTTCTATTTTTTAACTTTACATTTGGTTACATCCCTATAAAATCTCGCGGTTGCTAAATTGTATTTTGATGCTAGCTGCGTTTTTAAACTGTAAAAAATATTGGATATGCTCCTGCTTTTTTACGCTCTCTTCGTTTTACAAAGCGCTTATAAAAATGTTGTCAAAAAAATGAAAAAACTCTGCCGATTATCCAGCTGAGGCTAAACAGCGGAATAATCAATGTGATAATTAATAATGGATATCATCATGTTGTTCAAAACGTTTAAACAGGTGTTAAATTTCACCTTAGCTAGCATGTTAGTGTTAGTGAGTACCGGTACTATTGCATCAACTTGGGTGCCGATAGGTGTAGGCGATATTCAAATTATTATCCCAAATCCAAGCCTGGACAGCATAACCGCAGAAACAACCCAATATAGCAAAAATGCCACCTTTACGTTAAATGGCGTTGGCGATAGTACCGCTATTTATTATCAGTATAAACCCGCATCGGGTAATGCCAGTAGCTGGTATTGTAAAACCGCCGCAGAGATAACCAATAATACAATCAGCATAGATAATTTAGCCTATGGTGCTTATACCGTATCAGCCTCAGCAACCATGATAGATGAAGCCTGTGATATCGCTGCCTTTCAAGCTGGCAGTTTAATTAGTTCCGAGGTTATTACCTCAACTGCGTTTAATTTGGTGAACAGAGCACCAGTAGCAAATGCAGATACAGCAACAACAAATGAAGATACTCAGGTAACTATCGATGTATTAGCCAACGATATCGATGCTGATGGTCACAGTTTTTCTATTAAACCGAATTCATACACTGCAACACAAGGTAGTGTTTCACTTGTAACAGATGCCAATGGGCAAAAGCTTCAATTTATACCAAACCAAGATTTCCACGGTATTGCAACAATCAATTATCAAATAGTCGATGCGTATTCAGCAATATCAGGAAATGACGGTAAAGTGACTGTGACGGTTGATTCAGTTAATGACAAACCTGTCGCCGTTAATGATGTCTTTTCTATAGTAGAAGATAGTCAAGCTATTGCGATTAACTCTGTTATTGCAAATGATAGCGATGTAGATGGCGATAACTTGACTATCACCTCGATAACCGGTGCATCAAAAGGCAGTGTTAATTATAGTGCGCACACTGGGCAATATAAATACACGCCAACAGCAAATGAAAATGGTGTAGATTCGTTAAGTTATTTGATTTCAGATGGTCATGGTGAAACAGCATTGGGCAGTATTAGCATATCAATCGCATCAGTGAATGACACGCCAGTAGCTAACGCACAATCAATTACAACGCAAGAAGATACAGCGATAGCCGTCACTTTAAGTGGCAGCGATGTGGAAAACAGTGCACTCTCCTATACAATTGTTTCTGGCCCGGTTCATGGTCAGTTAACTGGTAATGGCAATGCGCAGAGCTATTTACCAAATGGAAATTACAATGGAGGTGACAGTTTTACCTTTAAAGTAAATGACGGAACGATTGATTCAACCATTGCAACCGTGAGTATCAATGTCACTCAGCAAAACGATACACCAGTTGCTAATGCACAGTCAATTTCAACGCAAGAAGATACAGCGATTGCAATTTCCTTAAGTGGCAGTGATGTTGAAAATAGCGCGCTCATCTATACAATTGTTAATGGCCCGACTCATGGTCAGTTAACAGGTAGTGGAAATACGCAGACTTACCAGCCGAGTAAAGATTATAACGGCACTGACAGTTTTACCTTTAAAGTGAATGACGGCACGGTTGATTCAGCCGTTGCCATCGTTAGTATCAATGTCACTCAGCAAAACGATACACCAGTTGCTAACGCACAATCAATTGCAACGCAAGAAGATACAGCGATTGCAATTACCTTAAGTGGCAGCGATGTTGAAAGCAGTACACTCACCTACACAATTGTCAATGGCCCGGTTCATGGACAGTTAACTGGTAATGGCAATGCGCAGAGTTATTTACCAAATGGGAATTATAATGGTGAAGACAGCTTTACCTTTAAAGTGAATGACGGCACGGTTGATTCAGCCGTTGCCATCGTTAGTATCAATGTCACTCAGCAAAACGATACACCAGTTGCTAACGCACAATCAATTGCAACGCAAGAAGATACAGCGATTGCAATTACCTTAAGTGGCAGCGATGTTGAAAGCAGTACACTCACCTACACAATTGTCAATGGCCCGGTTCATGGACAGTTAACTGGTAATGGCAATGCGCAGAGTTATTTACCAAATGGGAATTATAATGGTGAAGACAGCTTTACCTTTAAAGTAAATGACGGGACGATTGATTCAGCCATAGCAACAGTAAGTATTAATGTCACGCAGGTAAATGACGCACCGGTTGCAACTGATGGCGCATGGATCACCCTTAAAAATACAGAAATTGAATTAAATTTAAATAACTTAGTATCAGACGTTGATAACAATGAAGTATTAACAATTAGCTTAATAGCGCCAGCTAGTGTGAGTAATGGTTCATTAAGCCTAACTTCACCAGGTGTTTACAGTTATCAACCGAATAACAATTATACAGGTACAGACTCATTTCAATATCAGGTTAATGATGACGACAACGCCTTTAGCGCCGTAAAAATTGTTAGTATCACAGTAACAGCGTCGAATACACCACCAACTGGCACGGTCACCATTAATGGCGAAACGATTGTAGGCAATACATTAACAGCCACAAATACAATTCAAGATGTTGATGGCCTGGGAACATTCACTTATCAGTGGCAAGCCAATGGCACAACAATAGGCGCAAACAGCAGCTCTTATACTTTAACAACCAGTGAAATTGGTAAAACCATCACAGTCACTATCAGTTATACGGATGATGGTGGCGTGCTTGAATCGGTTACCAGTAACCCAACTGCAAATGTAACCGACATTCCAACAGTGCCTGCACCGAGCCTGTTGCCAAATGGTGGTAATATCGCACCAACACAACCAATTACACTCAACGGCACAGGTACAATAAAGTACTTTATTACAGATAATACAGTCAATTGTACCGCAGGGGCCAGCTGGATTAATTATTCAGCGCCGTTTAATTTAACAGAATCTAAAACTGTGTGTGCGAAAACAACAGTTAATGGGGTTGAGAGTGAAATTACCAATCGGGCATTTACTGTAACTGTCGCAAATAACGACTATGCAGAAACCAGCGAAGCCCCAGTACCAGATGCTGCTTTTGAAGATACCACAGAGCCAACGCCAGATAACATAGTAGGCACTATGGCAGGCTCAGCGTCTGTAAATGGCGGTGCCGCAGGTTATAATATTCCAATTACCTTACCACCAGGCAGAAATGGCGTACAACCGTCGGTGTCATTAAACTACTCATCGCGCAGTGGTAACGGCATTGCAGGTGTAGGTTGGTCACTATCGGCAGGTTCAGCTATTTCACGTTGTGGCGCCACCTATGCACAAGATGGGTTTATTAAAAATGTGACATATAGCGCGTTAGATGACAGGCTTTGTTTAGACGGCCAGCGTTTAGTGGTCACCAACGGCAAAGTTTACGGTGCTGCAGATGCGGTTTATGGTACTGAAATAGAATCATTTGTTAGGGTAACACCAACAAATGGCATTAATAGTGCAACATCTTCATTTGAAGTTGAATATAAAGACGGCACGACAGCCTTTTTTGGCTTGACAGAAAATTCAGTCACCTCACATAAAGATGTGAGCGAAATATTTACCTGGCATATCACCATGCAACACGATGCCAGTGGTAAAAATTACATACATTATAACTACCTTAAAGCAGGGCTGGGCGAAACCTTAATTGACAACATTCGATACACAGGCGAAGCAAGTAATTCACAGGGGGACCGTAAAGTCAGCTTTAGTTATATTGATAGAGCAACTAAAGTTAGCTACCTTGCAGGTGGCCTGGCGAAGCAAACAAAAGTATTGAACAAAATAGAAACTTTTTATGGTGCGACTTCTGTACGTAGTTACAATTTAAATTTAGTACCAAGCGAAACCTCTGGTAGATTTTTACTTAAAAGTGTGACTGAATGTGGTACCGATAGTAAATGCCTGCCAGCAACCCAGTTTAACTGGCATCAAAAAGAAGCAACTTTCAACTTAGAGCCATTAGGTGTTGACGGTAAAATGTCATTCCCTGAAGTAACTAAACTCGATCATATTTTACCTCGCGGCGACATCAACGGCGATGGCGTAAGAGACTGGCCTGGGTTATATGTTGATGCTGAAGGTCGGTTTACACAAAGACACGAGAATGAATTAAACCCTTGTTATTATAATAATTACACACAATCTTATATGTGTGTAGAAGGTGATTTTAATCGCGATGGTCTCACCGATGATTGGTATAAAGATGCAAATAACACCCTTGTACTAGAATATACTGGGGGGAATGCAGTTAATACAAACATTCCACTATCAGACTCCTCTCTTGGTCGCTTGTTAGACAGTTATGTTAAAAACATTAGTGATTACAATGGCGATGGCTGGCCAGATCTCCTTATATACCACGCGTTAGGTGAAGATCCTGAGTTAAAACTGTATTTACACAGTCAAATTAAATCTAACCCATACACAACAGGCAAAACCGTATATACATACCCCGTTAAAGAAACGGATTACGATGGCGCGTTAATTAAAGATGTGCAGGTTATGGGAGATTTAACGGGTGACGGTTCAGCAGATTTACTCATAGTCGATCCCGGTATTGATAATAACAATGGCGTGCCTCACGCTCAGCCATTGCCAGTAACCTTGCTGAAAAATGATGGTGAGGGTAACTTTACCAGCCAGGCTTTAGACTTAGTTTCAAGCACAGAACCCACTGAGCCTGATTTTAGTTATTTTATAGATATTAATGGCGATGGACTACAAGACTGGCTGGGATGGCGTAAACGCAAGGTTTTTGTGCGCTTTAATATGGGTTATAACAACGACACGGCAGCAAGTGCTGTAGAAGGCGATGTAGTGTTTGCACCCGAAATTTCATTAAACGATAACTTCATCGAAACAAAAGATGACGTTGTAAATTTAAAAGGCGATGGGCCATTAACACGAAGAGTACCTAAATATGCCGCTGCCTTTAAAATACACGATATCAATAATGATGGTGTGGCAGAATTATTAATGCCAGGCACACGTATTTATGAAGGCTGTAAAAAAATAGGCTCCTATGGTAAAGGGGGGTTCTCTATGACTCACTCTGAAACTAAATGGTGTGGCGATGAGTTATATGGGACTTATTATCCAAGCAATTCAGAACAATCAGAACGTTCTGTAGATAGTGCAGGCGAAGATCATAGTATTTATCAGTTTAAAGCTGTTTATTTTACAGTTAATACAGATGAGCAAGGTAACGCATCAATAGATACAGCCGTTAAAGCAACAAATCTCTATGGTCATGCCTATCAGTCTGTAATTGTTGACGCATTTGGTAACGGCTTACCAGGCATGGTGTTTAATCATACTCAGCCAGGCAGTACGACCTTTAATGAATTGGTATCAGATTCTCCTTTTGCGGGTAATATTGGTGTAGAAGGCGTATATATAAACCGTAACTTTGGTTCAGGCTCAGGTGCTACGAATGCCGATTACCAGCCAGGAGATATGCTGTTAAGCAGTACAAATGGTGTCGGCTTAACCAGTGAGTTCACATATCGCCCGCTTTCTACCGGTGCAGACAGTGAGACCATTAAAGGTAAAATGTACACAAAAGACGCCCTTTCACCGGATGATGGACAAGGTTATTTGTATTTTGCATCTAGCATGTATGTGGTACATAAGTTTGAACAAGACAATGGGGTAAGCGGTCAAAATGAAACTGAATATGCCTACGAAAATGCCATGTACAATACTCAGGGCCGCGGCTTTATGGGTTTCAAAACCTTGATAGAAAAAGATGTCACCCAGCAAACAGTGACCCAGTCTGAGTTTAAACAATTATTCCCATTACAAGGAAAATTGTTATTCCAGGGAACCTATACTGAAACAGATTATGCGAATGTTGCAGGCAGTATCGAAGATGATACAAGCACAGCACTCAGTTTTGTTAAAAATGAGTGGACACAGAATGCTGCCAATAGTCAGCATTATTATTTATCTCGTGGTGTTAATATTACCCGTGCTGTTAACAACAGTAATACTGTCGGGATACAACTGAGCAAAACCATCAAAACCATTACCGGCATTGACGAATACGGTAATGTCACCGAACGTAATACAGAAATGCAAGGCACAGATTGGGGGACGTCAAAAACCTCAGTTGTTAATACTTTTGACACAAGCGCAGAAAATATAACTGACTGGTGGTTGAATAAACTAACAGATACGCAAAAAACCAGTCAAAGTATTACAGCAAGAAACCAATACGATGCCTATAAACTGTCTGGTTTATCAGGGTTAGATACGGCAACCACAGTGTATACGCATATGGAATACAACGATACCGTACGTAAACCTAACCTGATACGCATAGCCACAACGGCAGCCGATGGGGAAACTAATGCCAGTCAGGCTCCTTGTGCTACCACAGATAAACTCTGTAGTGAAACGACCACGGTTTATAATACAGCAGGCTTACCAACATCTATCAGTAAAACAGCCGCGGTTATGAATAAAGATGGCAATTGGGTACAACAAACCCGTAATGTTAGCAGGATAACTTATAGTAAAGATGGGGTAAAACAAGACACAAAAGATGAAGGCTATTTCCCTTATCAAATCACGAATGCCAAAGACCATAAGGTTATTACACAAACGTATCCGGGATTGGGTAAACCTAAGCAAGTCAGTAAACAACTGAGCGCTAGCAATTACCTGAATACAGCATTCAGCTATGATAATTTTGGCAGAACTTATAGTGTTAAAACAGATGGTATGCCGACACAATATATGCAAATTACCGCACCTGATACTGATGAGCCAACCTTGGCTGTAATGCAAGTTACCACCACACAATCAGGAGCACCTACCCAAAAGACGTATACCGATAAATTAGGGCGTAGTTTACGTAGTGCCGTTGCCGGTTTTGAAAAAGACCAATGGATATTCCAGGACAAAACCTTTGACCATAAAGGCAACCTGACTTTTGAATCAATTCCAAAAGACAGTAGTGGTAGCCAATATGGCATGACTTATTCAGGCTTTGATGTACTAGGTCGCCCGACAACGAAAGTAACCAGCCAGGCTTGTGGTGCTGATATGACCGCAACTTATACCTACGATGGTTTCAAAACCGAAGTTGATGTTGTTGATGGTTGTACTGGTGGTAAAACCCTCAATATGCGCCGTACCTATAACAGTTTGAAGCAATTGGTAAGAACGCTAGATGCCAACAAAACCAATGAAAATCTGCAAGGTGGCATAACCCGTTACGCCTATAATAACTTAGGTTTACCCATAGTTATTACTGATACCGGCGGCAATAACATAGTCGCAACTTATAATGCCTTAGGTCAAAAAACACAAGTGATTGACCCAAATCAGGGCACCACGAACTTTGTGTACAATGGCTTTGGTGAATTACAGCAAGAAACCCGGGTTGGTAGTAGCACTATCACTTATGTGACGGATGAACTTGGCCGGGTAACTGAGCGCAATGCCACAGGTGCCACAGGTGAAGAAATTTCGAGCTATGTTTACGATACTGCAACGAACGGTTTAGGGCAGTTAAAAGAGGAATCAGGTAATAAAGTTACAAGAGCATATACCTATGATAATTTAGGTCGCCCTGAATTAACGACCATAAACAACGACAAAGAAACCGATGATAAGCTGAATAAGTTCGAAATTGAAACCTTATACGATAGCAATTTTGGCAGACCTAAAGGCCTCAGATACCCTAATAACTTAACCTTAGAATACATCTATGATGAAAACGGTTATCAAACTCAGGTTAAAAATGCGGCTAATGACTATGTCTATCAGGAAATAACCGCACGTGACCATTTTGGTAATGTCACCGAAGCATTGTTAGGTGGTGTGGTTAACCACACTGCAAGCTATAACCTGCGCAATAGTCAGGTTGAGCAATTACAATATGTTAAAGGTAATGAAGATTTATTAAATCTTGAATATCAAGAGTATGATGGTTTTGGTAATTTAACGAAGATGAAAGTCACTGCTGGCTTTTTAGATACACAACGTAATTTCACTGAATCGTATCAATATGATGACTTACACAGATTAAAATCACTGGCAGTCGGTAACTTTACCACCATTACTTATGATTATGATGCCATGGGTAATTTGCTGAAAAAATCTGATTATTCTGATAATTATGATTACAGTAATGGTGCAACCGGTGGCCCTAATGCCGTTAAACGTGTATTTAAAACAAAGGGTAAAAACAAAGACACTTGGGTTAACTTTGGTTACGACAGCCGCGGTAATATGACCTCAGGTGACGGTTTAGCATCAGCAATTTACAATGCCATGGATAAACCTACCAGTATCAATAAAGATGAAACGAGTTTAACCTTTGTATATGGCCCTAACCATATGCGAACCAAACAAACACGTAAAACAGACGGCAAAACAATAGAAACCTATTACGCCGATAAACTCTATGAAGTAGAAGTTGAAAAAGAAGGCAATATCAATAAATATACCAGCCGTGCTTATATAGGTGGTATCGCTATTATCAAAGACATCAGTGTTGGTAATACCCTGCAATCTCAGGATATCAGCTATAGTTTAAAAGACAGACTTGGCAGCGCTCGCCTATTTGTTGATGAAACAGGCACTGCCAAAGGTGAACTCAGAAACTTTGACCCATTCGGTAAACCTCGCCTGGCAGCAGGAGGGGATCAATATGATGGCGATGCCAAACTGACTGATACGGATATTAGTCGCCGTGGTTTCACTGACCACGAACAACTAGATGAAGTTGAACTCATTCATATGAACGGTCGGGTGTACGATTATAACCTGGGCAGGTTTATGAGTGTGGATCCCTTTATTCAGAGTCCGGGCAATTCGCAGAGTTTTAATCCTTACTCGTATATTATGAATAATCCGCTGGCAGGGACAGATCCGACTGGGTATTCGGCGGAAGGTTTGTTGGAGCAGGAGAAACCGGTAACGGTTACGGGCAGTAGAATTAAGCGAAGACAATCACTCACTAAAAACACCGCAGGTTCAATCACAGTGGGGGGATCTAAAGTCAGTACATCATTTGGTGTCAGTAGCATAGGCGCTGCAGCGGCAAATTATGGTAATGCTTCTATAGTAGCTTCGGGGCCGATTGATATTGGGTCGCAAGCAAGTATAGCGAGTGAAAAAAACTCAGAACATATTTCTTTAGGGGGGGAAGTACCTGATAATATAGATAATGAATCCTCAAAAACAGCTACAATCGATGAATCTATAAATGAAGCTGATAAAGTACTAGCCGAAAAAGCATTAGCTCAGTTAGCCCAAATGAGTGCTCTTAGAAAAGGAAAAGGTCCTGATGCGCATTCATTTAGTGAAACTGGCACGGATCCATATTCTGGAGAAGAAAATTCTTTAATTATAGAAGTATTGAGTAAAATAGTGGATGACCCTAATACGTTTGATTGGATTGCTCATGGAACTATAGGTTTAGTCTTCGATAAAGAAGTTGGCTATATAGACATTCAAGGTAGTAGTAAAAGGGCGAATGGTTATGCAGTTACTTTATTCTTAGAAAAACAGGGATGGAAACCGGGAATGAATATAAGATTAATTGCCTGTTACACTGGTGCATTAGGAAATAGGTCCTTTGCTCAGCTATTAGCAAATGAATTGAGAGTAAATGTAACTGGACCTACCTACTTAATACAAATAAATAAGGAAACCGGTGCAATTAGCCATAAAGGAAAAGGTAAGGATGTCACATATTACCCACAAAAATTGGATGACTAAAATATGATAAAATATATAGTAACTATTTACGTCAGTTTATTTCTAAATTCAACTTACATAAATGCGCATGAAGATCACTCACAGGTAAAAACAGGAAATGAAGAAGAACTCTGTAGAGTCTCAAATATAAAGGAAAGCTCTGAAAAAGAAGTTGATTTTTGTATAGAGGCAATGGGTGCAGTTGAACATAAGGATTTTAAAAAGTATACATATGAATCATTAAGTAAAGGTTTTGGTTCTCCAGCTCTTGAAATTTATGGAAATAAGCTATTTAAGGATAGTAAAGAGCAGAAGAAGAAAAATTTATACAATGCGGCATATCAATGCTATGAACCAGCTTATTTCCCAGTATTCAAACTTGAGCTTGCTAGCAATAATCTAGACGCGTTTCTATGGGCAATGTTAATTGAACAAAATACACAAAGTGACGATAAAATAATTACTAATAGAGGTGTAAGCGAGCCGCTAAAATCCTATTTGAAAGAAAACAAAATTGATTCGATTAGGGTTGATCACATTATTAAGTTTTTTGAACGATTAAACTGCAGAAAAGATAATAAAAGAGATCGAATAATTAGAGTAATTAGATGACAAACCACGTAAAAAAACCTAAACCACCATGAGAAACCAACAGAAGGGGAACCAACATGGGGAACCAACATGGGACAGACTAAAATATTTGGTTGATTTTTAAACCAACATGGGACAGACTAAAATATTTGGTTGATTTTTGTTCTATTACATTAAAATGAACTATGCTTAATTAATGAATAGTTAATTAGGTGTAGGTCATGACTAGAGCGCGAGAGTCTTTAATTGATTTAGAATCGACCCCTTATTATCATTGTATTAATAGATGTGTCAGAAGAGCTTTTTTGAATGGTGATGACCCATACACGGGTAAAAATTTTGACCATAGACGACAGTGGTTAGTTGATAGAATTAAATTGCTTTCAACTATTTTTGCGATAGATGTCGCTGCTTATAGTATTATGTCTAACCATTACCATTTGGTATTAAAAGTAGATAGAGAACGGGTACTTAGTTGGAGTGATGATGAAGTTATTAGTCGTTGGCATCAATTGTACAATGGTAATGTATTGGTTAATCGCTATTTGGCAGGCGAAACTCTTGATAAAGGATGTTTATTTGCAATAAAAGAGATTGTTAATAAATGGCGTGCTAGGTTATTTGATATAAGCTGGTTTATGAAGAGTCTTAATGAGAATATTTCGAGGCAAGCGAATAAAGAAGATAATTGTACAGGTAAATTCTGGGAAGGTCGTTTCAAATCGCAGGCATTGCTCGATGAAAAAGCTATATTAGGTTGTATGATGTACGTGGATTTAAACCCTATTCGAGCCAAAATGGCTAAAACTTTAGACGAAAGCGACTTTACTTCAATTCAAGAGCGTATTAATCAGTATAAATCACATAAAAAATCATTGAAATCTAAAAATAAAAAGCAAGGTATTAAAGTTGCAGCACAACCCGGTAAGTTACTAAAATTTGGTTCAAATCAAGATGAAAAAACAATCCCATTTAGTTTGTTAGATTATCTGGAATTGGCTGATTGGAGCGGTAGACATATCGATCCTAAAAAGCGAGGGTATATAACTAACGATATACCTCATATTTTAAGTGACCTAGAAATTGAAAAAGATGACTGGTTAGAATCGATAAAGAACTTTAGGCGGCAATACGCTAACTTCGCGGGAGAAAGAGTCTCACTATTAGCTTGTGCGCATCAACATCACCATAGTTGGTATAAAGGTGCTTCATAGTCTTTTTCGTCGCAATCTAATCCATAGAAATATCTAATTAATTATAAATTGATCTTTTTCTACGTTCTGGTTTTAACTAATCCACCAGATTAGTAAATTGCTGATAAAATTCGCATAAAGCAACAATCACATCCTACTTGCATCGATGAAATTATTTAAAATACTGAATTTTTATACTTTTATCGAACGTTATATCAATAAGAAAAGTTGGCCTGTCCTTTTTCTCTTTTATTTTTCTCTTTTTTTTTCTCTTTTTTTAAAAAATTTAAGATTAACGTTGAATTTCCAAAGGCTTATTTTTTGGTAAGGTGAGAGCTAATTGTATTTCTAAATCTTTCACTGCGCCTGGTGCCAGTGTAAATTTAATATTTTGTTGTTCCATGACAGGAGTGGCAATACTACTAATATGGTATTTTCCGGCTGGTAAGGTTAGTTCGGTAACTTGTTCCTGGTGCGTATAGAATGAATTTACTAGCTTGTTCGTACTATCAAACAAGTTAAATTTTTGTTTAATGGTGGTTTTTTTACACTGTTTTTTTGATTCTAAGTTTACTGGCATTCCAGGGCACATCACTTTATAAGCCATTATTTTAACGGTGGCTTGCGTGTTTAGTTTTTCTGTATTGTCTATTTTTGTCGCTAATGGCTCAACGGCTATTGATTCTTGTTTAGGCTCCTCGTCCTGGCAAGCAACAATGAACACACTAGTAACGAGTAAAGTACATAATTTTTTCATAAAGGCTCCATTTAAAAAAGGGTATATCAATTGATATACCCTCACATTAATGATTATCTTCTAAACCTGCGGGTAAATAAACCTGCAAGTGCGATTAATAATAATCCAGATGTAGAACCACCGCTCTTTTTCTTATCAACCGTCACATTGATATTTTGGCTGGCTGTATCATTATTCGCCTGATTGTCATCAGCTACAATTGTAAATGTTTCTGTTCCATGGGCACCTTTAAGCGCAGTCAGACTTAAGTTACCTGTTTGCGAATCAAAGTTTACGGTAACAACATTAGAGGTTGCAGGATACAAAGAATAACTTACAGTCTGAGTTTGTTCATTCTCTGGTACAGCTGCAGGAGTGACTGTCACATTAGATTGTGTCGTAAAATCTTGTTCTAATGTTAGGTTATTGCTGCTGACAGAAAACTCAGGTGCATCGTTTACAGACGTAACATTTAAACTGAATTTACCTTTGGTTGTATTATGCTCTGTGCCATTACTACCACGTAAGTAGAATTCATCACTGCCATAATAATTTGCTTCAGGTTGATAAGTTACGCTATCAAGTTCAGCTACAGTAATATGTTGCTTAGCTTCAAGTGCAACATCATTTAAGCTTAGTACACCATTTTTTGGCAAGGCTTCAATGTATACATGTGAAACGTTCGTTGTGTCAGCAATATCTTCGCTGACTAAAGCTTGGCTAAGTGTTAAATTAGTATCTTCATCTAAAGTTAAATCACTACCTTTAAGTTGTACCTGTGGTAACTTATCAAGTTCAACTCTGAAAACACCACGGCCATGGGTAAATGCATATAATTCATTATTTACTATGGTTAAATGTTCAGTCATTACATTGGCAAAATCTGTGTTTTCAACTACCCAGTTATCACCGCCATCAAAGGAAACAAATAAACCAAGATCTGTACCTACAAACAAACGTTTGCTGTCATTCGGATCAACAACAATAGTGTGTACCGGAATATCAGGTATACCGTTTGCCTCACCTAAGCTGTCAATTGCCTGCCAGCTGATCCCACCATTTAAGGTTTTCCATACATGCGAAATACCAAAAGTAGAATAAGTTGCATAGGCTATTTGGCTATCATTCGGATCAAAACTAATTGACGACACATTACCTTTTACTGGTAATGCCGGGTGCCATTGTGTCGCTTCAACTGCAGAACCAGCTTGCTCACTACGTACTATGTAACCACGAGAAGTACCTACTAAGACATGATCTGAATTACCTGCTGCGATACCAAAAGCGGTAATACTACTTTCATCAGGCATAGCTGTTGAAGCCCGAACCCAGTTTTCACCTCGGTCGTCAGTACGCCAGATAAAGTTACCACCTGTCCATAAACGCTCGGGTTTATTAACGTCTAAAATATGTGGTGTGATAAATCTAAAGCCATCATCTTCGCCCTGAACATTGGCATTAACCCATGAGTTACCGGCATCATAACTCACTTGCAAAGAGTTATAGACATAAGATGAATAAATAATATCTGAATTTGTTGGATCGATAGACGTATAACCACCGTCACCACCGCGGATCTCAACCCAATCCTGGCCTGTTAATTCAGTGCCCATTTGAGTGCCGTTATCTTGAGCACCAGCTGCATATTTACTGCCATCACTTGCGGCGCCACCATGATAAAACTGAGTCACGGCGTAGTTATTATTCATGTTTTCGAATTTAATGTACTCTTCTTTTTCATAACCAATAGAATGGTCGTCATACCAGGTTGAATACATTAAATGACACATATCCGATACCACAGAAAATACATTACCATGCGCATCTAAAGTACGTTGTACACCGCCGTCATTACCGATATACATAGTTTTATTTGCTTCACCATCATAATCAGGGTGGAATGCGATGATATGGTTATCTGCATGAACATAGCGTTCGTGATCTGGGTCTAACCACCATTGGCTGGCAATACCAAAGTTTTTACCGCCATTGTCTGAACGTAGTACATCTACACCACCCACCCAGACTTTTTCTGCATCAACAGGATCTACGGCAAGTGTTAAATCGTACCAACCCTGACCTGTGCCCATATCATTAGAACCATCCCAACATTGTTCGTTAATTACACCATCTCCGTAGGTGTAACCTAACATACTACGCGCGATAGGTGCTTCTTCAGGTGCAGTTTCTCTGCTAACCTGAGCTACCCAATTTGCACCGCCATCCATAGAACGATATAAGGTATGTAGAGCACTGCTATTATTATCAACAACTAAAGCATAAACAGAATCTTGATTTGAAGGAGACAGTGCCAGTTCAATACGGCCGAAATCTTCATTTCCTTCAACCAGAGAATCTAATGTGGTTGTAAAAGTAACACCCGCATCATTTGAAGTCAGGATTTTGCTTGGTGATGAGTGGTTACCACAGGCAACAACCAGATGATCTACGTCTTTATCTGTTCTGATCTCAACATCTAAACACCCAACATCAAATGTTGTTTCTCCGTCATCTAATGCTACCGCAAAATCAGCGCCATCTAACAGTTGAGTCCAGTCGGTTCCTGCATTTTCACTTTTAAATAATCCGCCATTACTGGCAACATAGAGAGTTTTAGGATTATTAGGGCTGACGGCAACACGATATATAAAGTTAAAATCAGGGTTGTTTACCGTTGATTTAATTGATGTCCAGTTAGCTCCGGCATCTTCTGTTACAAAAATACCATTACCGCGCATAATACCAGAGTAACGGAAACCTTCACCTGTACCGGCATAAATAATATCTGGATTACCAGGCTCAAAATTTAGTGTCGTTACAGCCAGGTGTGTCATTAAGTCGTTAAGTGGTTGCCAATTTCCGCCGGCATCTGTAGATTTCCAGATCCCACCTGAAACGCTGGCCGTATACATAGTATCTGGCATGTCAGGGTGGAATAATATAGCACGTGTTCTGCCACCAACATTACCTGGACCCAGTTGTTCCCAGCGATCTATATTGTCATTGGCTACGGCGCCAGCACGATATAAACCATTGGGATTTGGTTGAACAAAAGATTGTGCAGCCAAATCGTAATGAGGTAATTTTTGCATAAGCTGTCGTGCAGTATCGTAGCGTTCAACAGGTAATAGCTTCAAGCCTTCAGGCAGTCGTTTACTATTGAAATACTCAGCGGCTTCATTGGGTTTGCCATATTTTTCTTTATTAATACGCTTTTTTGTTAGTTTATCTTGATACGGCTGAGGTAATAAATGTTGCTCTGAGATTTCAGATTGATACATATATCCCCCTAGTGCGAGTACGACTCCTGTTGCAACTAGAGATTTAGAGATGAAGCTATGCATGTTTTTTCCTTTTATTAAAATATTTTTAAATTTATTGCATTTAGTATTCTATATTTTGTATTTTTTTGTGAAGACTTTTGCATTCTTACTTTTTAGATTTTATAGGTCAACTTTCCATGTATACAATTGTAAACAGATTGAGATGAAATCTCAGATTGTGTTAATTGGTTACAGTTATTTTATTTCCAAATTGATAGCGTTATGTATAATGGCGCTCCCTTTATACGAAAATAGAACTACTTATGGGTAGTTGTTAGGTAATATGGTACTTATTTCCACTGCAATATTTTTAACAAATACAGTCGCAACTGCGGGTGATTTAACGACACTGGAACGCATTCAGATAAGTTCAAATAGGAATTTATTGAGTGCAAACAAAGTTGGTTCTGCAAAAACTGATTTTATCCTGGCTGAAGACCAGCTGGGATTAGACCGAAGTGTCGCTGATAGGTTAATTCAGGTTCCAGGTGTTTCTCTTAATGGGCAAGGCGGGTTATTACAAAGTTATAGTTTGCGAGGATTAAGTCGTTCCAGGATCCGTACCGAAGTCGATGGTATTGCTATTATTACTGACAGGCGCGCGGGTAATTCAGTTTCTTTTATTCCACCCGCTCTGATTGATGCCATATCAGTGCAAAAAGGCCCAAGTTCAACCATATATGGCTCTGAGGCTATGGGAGGTGTAGTCAGTTTATCGACCATTACGCCTAAAAACCTCAACATTTCCTATAATCGACAAAATAATGATGCACAAAATGGTTTTGCTATGAGTTATGGCCAAAAAGGATTACAAGGAGGGTTAGTTGTCAGAAAGTCAGATAATAGTTTCGCGGCTAATAACAAAGAATTAAATACACAGTTTTCACAAAAGGCGGGGCTGATAAAATATCAGAATAAATTGGCTGATTATGATGTGGTGTTAAGTTTTTTAGCCAGTGATACAGAAAATATAGGAAAAAGTAGTGCACTTTATCCCGATGAGCGGGTGACGATTTATCCAAGTGAAAAACATAGCTTGAGCCAGTTTCAAATGAGTTATCAGCAAGATTGGTTAGTGAAGTTTTATCATCATTATCAAAACTGGGATAGTGATGTACATAGAGTAAATAAAAGAACCAATTTAACTGCTTACCAGTCACATACTTTGGGTAGCCTTTTTTATAAATCTCAAAAATTACTCAAGGGTGAAGGACGTTTTGGCGTTGAATGGATAGGGCGGCGCGGTGTAAATATATCTGAAACTGAACTAGATTTAGAACAAAATGTTAATTTTTCACATAGTTTATTAGCAGCTAAACAAGATAATTTGGGTGTTTTTATCGATAATCATTGGCAACATCAAAGCTTAAGTTTCATGCTTGCCATGCGATTTGATACGATTTACCAAGACAATATTAATAAGGCGATTGCGCGCCATGATGAAAGACTTAATACCAGTTTCTCTGCAACCTGGGATGTATCAGATACCATAGAGATTCACGGTGAATACGGTACTGGCTTTCGTTTTCCGACATTATCAGAGTTATATTTTAATGGCGAAACCCCCAGAGGCAGTACACTTGGGAATCCAGAGTTAGCGCCTGAAACCAGCGAGGGGATTTCACTTGACTGGTCATATCAAAACGACATAGGAATATTAGCACTCAGTGGTTATGTTCAGGTTTTAGATAATTATATACAAAGATATCGCGTTAACGAGGATTTACGTAGTTACCAAAATTTATCTGAAGCTAAAATATCTGGAGTCGAGCTAAGTTATGCGGTTGAGCTGGGTGACTGGTCCCATCAAATGAGTTATCAATGGCAAAAAGGAACTGACTCAGACAACCAGACTTTAGCCGATCTTAACCCGGTGCAATGGCACTTTCGAAGCGCCTGGTTATTCGATAATATGAGTTTAAACAACCATTTTAGTTTACGTGAAAAGAAATCTGATTTTGGTGATGGCGAAACCCAATTAAATGATGTTTTTATATGGAATATGAAGTGGTTATGGCAAGCGAACGAAAACTTAACTTTCACGGTGAATGGTAATAACTTATTAAACAAGTTGTATTTTGGTTCAGCCGATGAAGATGCTGATTATCAACCGGGCAGAACAATAGGCGTAGCCATAGATTACACACTCTGATTTAAGTTAATAAACTAATTGAATCATTTGGCAGTGGTAATTGTATGTTAATACAAATACCTTTTAGATGAAAAATTTATACTTTAAAACGGCTAACTAAACTATTTAACTGCTCAGTCAATTCCCTTAATTTTTCACAGGACTCAGAGCTTTGACGGGCAGAGTCACTGGTTGATAAAGTGACATCACTAATGCTATTAATATTGCGATTAATATCATGTACAACCACATTTTGTTGCTCTGTTGCGGTTGCCATTTGAATGCTCATACCCTGAATAATTTCCACGGATCTATCTATTTCCTTTAGTGCGGCTCCCGCTTTTTGCGATGCAGCTACACTTTTGTCTACATGCCGTTGTCCTGCCTCTATGGCGGTCACCGCATTTTTGGAACCAGACTGTAATTTCTCAATCATGTTTTGTATCTGTTCCGTTGAAGTTTGTGTTCTTTTGGCTAAGCTACGTACTTCGTCGGCGACTACCGCAAACCCACGACCCTGATCGCCAGCTCGCGCGGCTTCTATTGCAGCATTTAATGCGAGTAAGTTGGTTTGCTCAGAAATATCACTGATCACCCTTAATATTGCATCGATTGATTGTGTATGCTCGGCAAGTTCATATATAACAGCGCCTGAATTTTGCATTTCGCCAGATAAGGTATTGATATAACGAATGGTATTATTAACAACTTTGCTGCCTTCTGTGACATTATTTGCAGCAGTGTCCGCAGATGCGGCTGTGTCGGTAGCATTACGCGCTATTTCTTCAATTGTTGCACCCATCTGTGTCACCGCAGCGGCCACCTGAATTGTTTGATCTTTTTGCTGGGCTAATTCTTCTGATGTTTTTTGACTCAGTTGATTGACTTCAGCCACTGAGTCTAACAATAATTCGCAATTGTTTAATACTTGCTGGATCAGCGATTGGAGTTGACCAATAAAGGCATTGTAATTTTTTGCCAGAGCACCTAATTCATCATTTGATTTAACAGGTAAACGTTTACGTAAATCAGCTTCACCTTCTGCGACTTGCTTCAATAAATCAGAAATATATAAGATGGGAGCACTAATTCCTTTTGCTAATGCAATTGAAATAAATAAAAATATTACCATGATGAAAATAGCAACCAATGCACTGTTTCTTGTCATGGAGCTTAATTCTGAAAATACTTCATCCTGAGGTACTTCGGCGAGCACATACCAATCCAATTCTTTAATATAATCGGATGCTACAAAAAAAGCCTTTCCATCACGCTCAATCTCAGTAAGTTTAAAGGATTTCTTTCGTAAAATGGAGTTTTTTAATCCTTTTAAACCGGGTTGTGTTTCAATATTTGCTTTGTCTAACAATTTATTATTTTTGTGAATTTTAATGGTACCGTCACTGGCTACCACATAGACAATTCCGCTTTCGCCAATTTTAAAATTATTAATAAAATTTACCAGCTGGCCAATTCCTACGCCCATGCCAGCCACACCCAATACATTATTGTTATCACTGACTTTATAGTTAATAAAGAGGGTTAATTCACCTGTTTTTTTATTGGGCCCAATACCTGTGTCATAAGATAAATTATCTGAGAAAAAATTAAAAAACCAAGTATCAGAATCTTTATTTGACGACATAGTTTTCACATAGCCATTTTGCGTGAAATAATCTTTTGTTTGCCATGAACCAACAAAGGTTTCACCTGCTTTATTTGCTTTGTTTATCCGTGTTAAATAGGCTTGTAAGTCTGCTTGTCCAGCTTTTTCTTCACCACGTTTTAACCATGAAATTATGTATTGATTTTCGGCTATTTGCATAGACGCGTTAATAGCCATAGATATTTCTTTTTCGATATTCAGACGAATACTAGACATGACAAAAGGTAATTCAGCTTCACTTAATCGGGATTTAATTATCTTACTTGTTAACAGGTTATTTAAAAATGCCAGTGTTCCCAGGGATAATATCAATGCAATAGCCATAGCTAACATCAGCTTTTTTTTAATAGACAAATTTGACCAAAATTCGTACATATTAAACTCCAGTTAAAGGGCCATTGGCAATGAAATTCATATTTAAGAGATGACAACATCCTACGATAAGGTAAATAATACACTTGATGGATGTTTTATCGCTGGTATTAACCTTAGTATGAAAGACGTAAAACTCAAGCCTTTAAAAGTCAGGTAATTAATTGTAAACCTTAGTTTTTGAAATTTTCTATCGTTGATCTTATGTGTTCGTTTTCCCAGCGAGCAATTATCTCTTGGTATTCACCACTGTCCTTAAGGGCTTTTAGCGCTGCGTCAAACTTATCTCGGATATCAATTTTCTCTTGATTTAACATCCTTAGTAACTGTTCAGGGTCGACGCTGGATATGATCATTTTAAATTTATTTTGTTGTCTTAATTTGTCAAATTTAACACCATAACTAAAGTCCTGTCTGATCCCTATTTTATAGGATGTAATCCGATTGAGATCGCCGTTAAAAGATATGTTTGAAGATTTCTTTATAAATAAAGAGCTGGTTTCATACATAAGAACTTCTTTACAGTAGTCAGCGTAAAGCACTCTGTCAGGTTTCCACAAAATCTCAAATAACCCGTCAATTTTACCTTGTTCTAAATACATTAAAGACCGTGACCAGGGCAGCTCAATAAACTCAACTGGTTGATTTATTTTGTTAAATACATATTTTGCAATACGTACACTGAGGCCGTCGATGTTATCTTGCTTCCTATATTCATAAGGCGGGAAGTCAAATGTTGCAATAATCAATTTCGTTTCTGAATCAAATGCTTTAGTTGGTACAAATATACAAGCAAGTATGATTAGAATTACTTTAAAAATTTTATGGCATATGTCTAAGCATGTAATATGACCATGAGTTCTTGTCATTACGCATTCCTCAATAGTTAATTGAGTGCATTGATACTAATATATAGCTTGTAATAGGTTATTCTGAAAGGTGTTAATCAGTGAATCAAGGCTTATACATGTAATATTGTAATTATCAAAAGTGGCTTATTTTAGCTTCAAACACTATGTTTATTGTTATCTGGAAAGTCATTTATTTACACTATGCCCAATCGTCTCTATTTAACACCTTTTTTTATTTGTATTTTTTTCTTATTGTACAGTGCATTAGCGCAAGCAGAAAAAATATCTGTGGTAACTGAATATTTACAGCCATATCAAATCAAAAATGCCGATGGTAGCTTAGGTGGTTATGCAACAGAAATAATCTACGCGTTGTTTAAAATTACTGGTGATACACCTGATATTCAGGTGCTACCCTGGCCTAGGGCTTATATGATGGCGCAAAAAAATGAAAATACGCTTATTTTTTCTATGGCAAGAACAGCAGCAAGAGAAAAACAATTCAATTGGGTTGGCCGCTTAATCGAGGAGCAACTTTATTTTTGGCGTTTGAAATCAAACAGCAATAAAAAAATAAATACAATTAGTGATATTAGATCTAGCATAGTGTCAGTCACTAAGAACTCTAATACGTCTCAGTTTGCTCAACATCAGAACTTTAGAAAATTGATTTATGTCACCGCTGAAACTCAGAATATGAAAATGTTATTTAAAAATAGAGTTGATTTTATTTTAGGCTCTGAACTTTCATTTTTAAAAAGAAGTGAAGAGTTGGGGTTAGATATTAACAAAATAGAAAAAGTATTAAGGGTGCCAGAGTTAAAGTCAGATTTAAGTGTTGCGTTTAGTTTGCAAACAAGCGAAAAACTAGTCGCTAAATATAAAGATGCATTTATACAATTAAAAGCGTCTGGAAAACTCATAGAGATAAAAAGACGGTGGGGATTAGAGTCAAATTCCACTGAAATCCCCGGATTGTAGAATGTATATAAAATGGCATTAAGATGATTGCTATATGAATTTTCTGTAGGATCGTCGAACATAATGAGCATATCCAGCTGGATTAACCTACAGGGACTTGTTATACGGTGCTTTTTTTAAGTCGGGCCATGTAATAAGCATCAACATATTCACCATTTCTAAAAGCATTCATTTTACTTGTGCCTTCAATTTCAAAATTGCTTTTATACCATCTAAATCGTTTGGCCGACTATGTCGAATTTTAATATTTTCCATGTTAGATCTTTTTGATAAATTTTCTATGAGTTAAACAAAAACAAATTATGTATGCAACTCTAATATAATCAATGAGATAAATTTAATTTTACCTATCTTAGCGATTGAGAAGAATAATAAAGTGCCAATTTAGACTAAATAGTTTTGGTTCGCTGCCGATTTCTTTTAAGAGCTAATTTTTTAAATGAACATTTGGTTATTGAATTGAATATACGGCTTACACTTTATTTTTATTGATTACGCTATATTTAATAATGATTGAGTTTTAGGAGGAAAGTTGGATTTTTTAACGACACAGGCCCATGATGGTGAATTGTTATTTCATAAGTTTACTGATCATCAACAAATAGAAATCCGCGAAAATCACGGGTATCGTTGGTTATATTTTAACGAATATAGTCGCAATAATGCGTTCCAGTCTATTATCTCTTTAGACAAACCTAATGAATTAACTTTTCCTTATACTCAGGCTATGTTGCTTTTTTTGTTATGGAAACAACACTCTGTCAGATTACTTAATTTAGGCATGGGCACAGGCTCTATAGAGCGTGCTTTATATCAAAAAAATCAGCTTGATATCACATCCATTGAAAGTAATAGTTATATTGCTGAAATTGCGAAGAAATATTTTTATTTACCAGATGAAATAAATGTATTAATTGAATCTGCAGAGCAGTTTTTAATTAAAAATAAGCAGACATTTGATGTGATTTTGTGTGATATTTTTAACGGTAAAGATAACCCTCATAGTATTTATGATGAGTTTTTTTATCAGACATTAAAGGATAACTTATCAGAATATGGCGTGATTTTCTTAAATATATTGGCGAAAAACTCAGGTCAATTACAAGAAATTTTATACGCTATCAGACAATCTTTTCCTCACATTGTTTATCTTGAATTTGAAAATTATGAAAACATACTTTTGATCATCAGTCATCTGGCTATACCTGCCAAAGAAAAATTACTGGAAATGACCTTTAATAGCCCAGAGTTAAAATTAACTAATTATATTAATCAACTAGTCTATGTACCTGTTTTGGGCTTGTGTGACAATTAAAAAATAATATTTAATGGATACAAATTGTTATTTATTTTTAGATTTTACGATGTTTACTGACTAAGATTGTTTAAGGAATCTATTGATAGTGAGATCGTGTTTTCCATGGCTGAAAATATCGTTAAAGAATCGGCTTATACTAAAAAAATTAAATCTTTGATTGAACTTATTTTTACGAATTCAAGTCTGAATGACTCCATCTATGAAGTAGCACAAAGTTATTTTGTCACCGCGAAACAAGACAAGGACAAAAAAAATTATCTCGAACAAAATATTGTTAAGGCACAGCAAGCACTTAAATTAGATCCTAAATCTGACAAATTACTTAAAAAACTCAATAGTGCAGAAAAAGGGCTTAGCGTTTTAGTTAAGCAAGAGTCTCAAAATAAACAAAGAAGATTATCTCAGGTAAAAAAAGTATGTTATGACATACTGAACTTATGTCGGGGAAAAGATAAACAAGACACAAATAATAAGTACGCCAGGATATTAGGTACTATTCAACTTATGACTCCCACTATGACCATAGCTGCACTTAATCAGAACAAAAAAAGTAAGCATTTATATCGCGCAATCTTGAGTTTGATTTTATTTGAACAATTATTGGCAGATAATCTGCTGTCAAATAAATATGTTGATAGTATTCGCAATAAAGCAAAAGAATTAGATGATGTCGAGTTTTATCAGGAACATGTGCAAATTCCGATTTTATTAACTGCTTTATTATTAGATGTGGGGAATTATCACCCCGACGCGTTAGCAATTTTTGGTGATGTAAATGGTAAAACAGATGAATTCAGAACGTTAGAGAATGATGAACGTTTGGCGTTATTAAAGGTGAATTATTATCAAAGTTTAAACTATCTTCAACATGGCCTGGGTAAGGCACAGTATATAGGAAATAGTAAAGAAGAAAGAGCTGAATTTGAGAAAGTAGAAGCAGATAAAATGGAGTTTATGTTAAATTTATTAAAGCGCTCGGTAGACCCTAAACAAGGTATAGGTAATGTAATAAAGATCCCACAGATTTATATCTCAGTAGTGTTAAGTACACGAAATAATTTTACTTATCGATCACTTGCAAAAGTTTTTTTATTGTTACATAAAGGGGCTGAAAAAGGCGGGCATAGTCAGGTTGTGGTAAATTGTTTGCATAAAATATTAGGTACTTTCCCACAAGGGTTTGGTATTACTTATATTCCAAAAAGTACAGAAGGACATGATCTAGATAGATTTGAATATGCGATCGTTAATGGCCTGTATCCCAGCTCTGTTGATATACCTATTTGCCGTGTTGTGACCAAGAATTTAACCTTTAGTTCAGCCGGTAATGACACTAAAATCTCGCCCGGAAATAATTTGTATTTTCCTAAATGCCGTAAGAAGCTAGAAAAGGTTAGCAGTGAAAGACTCCAGGAAATATTACAAAAACTGTGGTCTAACTTTGAACACAGGCAAAGTGAAGCTGAATTTGTTCCTGATTTCTGGCACCCCCACGAATATTTTTCTTATTCGAAATATCAAAACTTATGGAATAAAAATAGTTAATTAAATCTCTTTGTAATGCGCGTGGTTTGTACAATACACAATTATTTATTTAATAATATTCAACTGTAATATTTCTGTCATATTTCTCTGATTAAATGCGCCTGTCATAAAAACTTAACCTAACCGTCATACAGTTGATGTGTTAACAGGATCTTGATATGAGTAGTAATATTGCACAACCAATGAATTCCTCATTGGGCATGAAGGTGTTAAATTGGGCCGCAGTTGTATTTTTTGTTTACATGGTACTGGTCGCTGTAGGAACCGTCAGTAGTGGCTTTAAGTTGTTTTCCGGAGGCAGTGCAGGGGCTAAGGAGATTTTTGAGTTTGCAACAAACCCATTTATAGCGTTATTACTAGGCGCTTTAGCAACTGCCTTAGTACAGTCATCTTCTACTGTGACTTCTGTGATTGTTGGACTGGTTGCGGGAGGATTACCTATTAATATTGCAATTCCTATGATAATGGGGGCAAATATTGGCACGACTATCACTAATACGATAGTAAGTATTGGCCACGTTCGAGATAAAGCCGAATTTAAAAGAGCTTTTAGTGCTGCAACTGTGCATGACTTTTTTAATTTAATTGCAGTCGCGATTTTCCTCCCTTTAGAGATCGCTTTTGGTTTTTTACAAACGGTTGCGCAGTATTTATCTCATTTATTTGTGGGGGCAACTGATTTATCAATTAAGAGTTTTAATTTTATAAAACCATTAACTAAACCTGCTGTCGGGGCAATTAAAGATGCGCTTAGCTTCATTGAAGGTACTAATATAGGGCTGGCTATGGTGTTAGTAGGGGTTTTTATTATTTTAGTGTCGGTAACTTCTTTAGGTAAAGTATTACGTAAAGTTATGGTAGGTCGGGCAAAGAACATGTTACATAATGCAATTGGTCGTGGTCCTGTCGCCGGGATCACATCCGGTACTTTAGTTACTGTAATGGTACAATCATCTTCTACGACGACAAGTTTAATGATACCGCTGGCTGGTAGTGGTGTATTTACGACAAAGCAAATTTACCCTTTCACTTTAGGTGCTAATATAGGAACTACCATTACGGCATTACTGGCAGCAACAGCGATTTCCGGTGAAGCGAGTGAAGTTGCATTAACGATAGCGCTGGTACATTTTTTGTTTAATGTGTTTGCTGTGCTTGTAATATATGGCATCCCTTACTTACGTGATTTACCTATAATTGCAGCGGAAAAGCTTGCAACGCTTGGTACAGAAAATAAATTCTTAGCTCTGTTATACGTAGTGGGTAGTTTCTTTATATTACCAGGATTGATGGTGTTAGCTGTCAGATAAAAAAGGGCTGGTGATCAGCCTTTAGCGTCAATATCGCTATTCAATAAATCCTCGTTTTCTTTCAACGAGGATTTAATTTTATTTTTCTTCATACATTAAATAATAACTTTCATGCATTCCTAAAGCCTGATAAGTTTTTTGTGCCTGGGTATTTTCTTTTTCTACATATAAACGAAAACTCGCAGCGCCACCTTGTTCGTGTGCTATATCTTTTACAGCTTGATATAATTTTCCATATATCCCCTGGCGTCTATTTTGTGGACGAATATAGACACTTTGGATCCAATAATAATCTTTGGCTCGCCAATCGCTCCATTCAAAAGTAACCATGAGTGAGCCTGCTATCTCATTATCGATTTCAGCAACTAAATAAAACCCTTTTGCCGGATTTTCAAGTAATGTGGTTACTCCCGTTGTTAACGTTTGTTGATTTAATGTCAGGCCTTCTGTTTCTTGCGCCATGGCTTGATTAAATTCCACTAAAGAACTTAAATCACTTAACTGGCCTTTTCTTATCTTCATCTTTTTCCTAATATGTTCAATTTCGATATGTTGGCCAGCTTAGCTGAATAGTGAAAGTTATGCCAATGTATGGAAGCTTGTTCAATTCATCTGGTAATAAGGGAGGCTTTTTGATATATATATGCCAAAATTATATTGAGGAATTATTATGACAAATGAACAAGCCCACCACGACGATCACGTACATGGCCCAGATTGCAATCATCATCACCATGCACCACAAAAACCTATGGTTAGAGAAAGTGAAAAAGTAGGCCGTAACGACCCTTGTATATGTGGTAGTCAAAAAAAATATAAAAAATGTTGTGGCTAAAAGCAATTTGTTGCTTACCTTTCAATTCGTTATGCGTATAATTTGTTACAATTAATACTTAATCACTATTTTATGTTACAAAAAGGTTTTATAAATGAAAAAAGGAATGCTCTGCACAGCTGTTATTTTAGGTTTATCTGGCCAATTTGCGTTAGCAACTGAAATGGAACCGCATATCGGTGCGTATATCGATGTCTTTGCTGACTATCACAAAGCAAATTGGGATACGATAGATGAACAACATAATAAACATTTAGGTGAAGGATATGGCCCAGGTTTAGCGTTAGGTTATGATGTTACGGAACTATGGGGTTTTAGGTTTGAATATGCAAAATTGCAATTTAACGATAAAACTGATGATAGTCATCAAACGGGTTATCGCAAAGGTGCAGATGTGGTTCGCCGACTTGCTAACACACCATTTTATGGTGTTGGTGGTCTCAAAAAAATCAGTGGTGGAAAAAGTATTGAAGCCGTTAATTTAGGTGTCGGTGGGCGATTTAATATTGCAAAAAACTGGGCTATTTCTGCAGAAACAAACTGGTATAAAGGGCTTGATGTGGGTTATCGAGATTTAGGCGTTAAACTTGGTATTAGTTATCTATTTGGTGCCAAAGAGTCAACGCCTTATGTCGCACCAAAACAAAGTCAGCCGCCCGTTGTTGTTGAGCATGATACTGATAAAGATGGTGTCATTGATGCACAAGATAAATGTACAAATACACCTATGCAAGATGCTGTTGATAGTAAAGGCTGTAGCATATTTGAGAATAAAACTGACTCTATACGTTTGCTTGTGACTTTTTCAAATGATAACTCAGATATTACAAGTCAATATCAGGCTGATATTGAAAAAGTCGCTAAATTTATGAAAGCGCACCCTAAGAGTAAGGTAGTGTTAGAAGGTCATACATCAAGTATTGGAAAAAGTGAATATAACAAAGCGTTATCTGTACGACGTGCTGAAGCAGTTGCAAAAGCACTGATGCTTGATCATACAATAGATAAAGCACGTGTTGAGTTTGTTGGTTTAGGTGAAGAAAAACTTAAAAATACTGGTAATAACGCTGCTGCTCATGCTGAAAATCGCAGAGTGGAAGCTGTGATAAGTATAACCGAGAAAGTGAAAGTTAAGCGCTAGATAATTAAAATCAAAAACCGCCTGCAGGCGGTTTTATTTTATGAGTCATTATATTCACTTTGTAATACTCCCAACTTTAAATCATTGATCCATAAATATATTTAATGACATTGGTATTTAGGTGTAACTGTTGAAATAGCGCCCAATCAGAGGAAGCTAAAGGTATCATTGTGAGTCGGGTGGTTTCTAAAAACATCGGGTTTCCTTATGCGCTTTTTGTCCCTTTGATAGAATAAATAAGCGGAATATCATGGTCTTTAAACTTTAATTTGTACCCTTTATTTTCAACAAATTCAGCATCTTCAAAACAATCATATGGACTAAATATATGTTCATTCACACTCTTGATTATTATGCCTGCATTTATTAAAGCGTTTATCACTTCGCTCATACTGTGAGGCCAGGTATGTGTCGTCAATTTCTCTCCGGTACAATTTTCTGTATAGGTACCTTCTTTTTCAATGTCTGCATTACCGTGAGAGAAATAGGAGTAGCCAGAAAGTACATCGTTAAATGGATGAAATTCTATCAGGTTAAACTGTCCCCCGGGTCTTAAACTTCGCGCAATTGTTTGCGCCCACAAATCAAGATCTGGTAGCCAGCAGAGCACGCCATATGATGTATAAACAATATCAAACTCTTGTGTATTATTTAAGCCAAACTGATAAATGTCATCACAAATAAAACGTGCTTTTATGCCTGTTTTTTCAGCGAGTTTTTCTGCCTGTGATATGGCTTCAGAGGAAAGATCGACACCTGTGACCTCTGCTCCGAGCCTTGCCCAGGAAAGTGTATCTTGCCCAAAGTGGCATTGAAGGTGTAACAGGCTTTTATTTTTAACCTCACCCACTTCCTTTAATTCAATTTCATTTAAAGAGGTATTGCCTTCAATAAAACCAGGTAAGTCGTAAAAATTAGAATCTAAATGTATGAGTGTTCTCTTATCCCAGGTTGCTTTGTTAACTTTGATATAATTCATGTTCAATTATTTGCTATTGTTTTTATTAGAATATATTAGCGAAAAAATGAAAATAATGAAATATCGTACACAGATAATTGTAGAGATTGGCTTTTATTTTCTATACTTATTTAATGAATCATAATAAGTCTTTCTGATATGTTGTTAATCTTTAAAATAATGAGTTTAATAATAATTTCATTTTTAAGTTGTACTGTAAATGCGCAAAATAAACTTTTTGATATTGCGCTTGAAGCCGATCGAAAAGGAGACCATAAACAGGCTTTCAGTCATTATCAAACTGCGGCTAAACAAGGGCATATAGATGCGCAGTTTAGTTTGGCAAGTATGTATGAAAAATCACATGGCGTTGATCAAAACTTTGATAAAGCGCTATTTTGGTATAAAAAGTCAGCAGAATCAGGTTTTGTAAAAGCACAATACAATTTAGCTAATATGTATAATTTTGGACGGGGCGTCGTTAAAAACCCGAAGCAGGCTGTATATTGGTATAAGCAAGCAGCTGAAAAAGGACTGCTTAATGCACAAAATAATTTAGGAGCTATGTATCATTTAGGAAAGGGGGTAAAACAAGATCATGAAAAAGCAGTGCTTTGGTATAAACGTGCCGCAAATAAAGGGCATGCGATTGCACAAGATAATTTAAGTATGAAGTACTTTAAAGGTGAAGGAGTCGCGCAAAATAATAAACTCGCTTACATTTGGTCGTTAATTGCGTCTGCCCAAGGGGATAATAATGCCAGAGTGCATATGAACCAAATAGAACAAGTATTAGATAAAAACGAAATTCTGCAAGCGAGAGAAGAAGCACAAAATAGATTGACCGAAATTAAAACTAAGCTTGTTTATTAATTTGAATGTCAAAAGGTATTGCCATATTTAGCTGTCTTGTAAATTCTACATGACTAATCGGTTTAGAAATTAAGTAACCTTGTATATAGTCACAGCCTGCACTGCGCAAAATATCCATTTCTGCCTGAGTTTCCACGCCCTCAGCAATAACTTTTAAACCTAGTTTATGCGCCATGACGATTATAGCTTCACATAAGGCTTGATTTTGTGGCGAATTTTCAAGATCAAATACAAAAGCTTGATCAATTTTCAGGAAATTAATATTGAACTTTGTCAAATAAGACAAAGAGGCATAACCAGTGCCAAAATCATCTAATGAGATATCTATGCCCATTTTTTGAAAGTTAATGAGTTTTTCTTTTATTTCAGGTGCGTCATCTAGTAATAAGCCTTCGGTGATTTCGATGCAAATACCATGATCTAAATCGAGTTCTTTTAGAACATCAAACCAAAATTCATTTGTTGCATTATCTGTATCAAGAAATTGTACTGGAGATTTATTAACACTGATCTGAAATTTTTCTTGGGTGAGTTGTTGCCATTGTTTTACTTGTTTAGCTGCACATAAAAAAACCCAATTGCCTATTTCATCGATAATCCCCGTAGACTCAGCTAAAGGAATGAAATCTGCCGGGCTGATCATACCAAGCTCAGGATGATGCCAGCGTATTAACGCTTCGGCTTTGATTACCTGGTTATCACTTAATGACATTATGGGTTGGTATAAAACTTCAAAGTGTTGATCTATGATAGCAACGCGTAATTCCTGCGACAAATGACGGTTTTTATTTGCTTGTAATTGTAATTGTTCTGAAAAATAGCTAAATCTTTTTCTACCTTCAGCTTTCGATTTATACATAGCTTGGTCGGCAAATCTGAGTAATTCGGTCATTTCTTCACTGTGCTCTGGAAAAAGTGTAATACCTATACTCGCTGAAATAAAAACAGATTCATTATCCAGGTTAAAAGGGAGTTCAATTGCCTGGATTATTTTTTGTGCGACATTATCTATATCTGATAATTCCTGAATTTGAGAAATAATGGCCGTAAATTCATCCCCTCCTATTCTGGCAACGGTATCTGATTCTCTTAAAATAAGTTGCAATCTTTCAGAGGCTTCAATTAATAAATTATCTCCTGCATTGTGGCCTAATGTATCGTTCACTTCTTTAAAATGGTCCAAATCAATAAATAACAGAGCGAATTTTTCTTTATTACGTTTACATTTGATTATTTCTTGTTTCAATCTATCAATGAACATATTACGATTAGGTAATTGAGTCAGATGATCAAAATTGGCCTGATGCCATATAACCTGTTGAGATTGTTTCTTTTCAGTGATATCTAAGACTGAACCTACCATACGTTGCGGATGATTTTCTTCATTGATAATTGCCTGGCCAACAATTTGAAACCAGACTAAATTTCTTTTTTGCGTGTAGAATCTGCATTCAATATCTAAAGACATTTCAGAAGAGGCTAAGTGTTCATTAATTGCCTGTTCAAATTTATTTAAGTCAGATGGATGAATTTGATCTAAAAATGAATCCCAGGCTTTACCGAATGCAAAATTATCATAACCCAGTAAATCAGTAAATTTATCTGAATAATACACTGAGTTGGCTTTTATATCCCAATCCCATATTCCTGCACTGGCTCCTTTTACAACAAGTTCGTATCTTTGTTGATTAAGTTTTAATTCATATAAGGCGTTATTAAGTTCAGATACGTCTTCTACACTTCCTGTGTAAATAAGTTCTTGCTTAGCCTCATTAAATATCGGAGTTGCATTGATCAGGATCTGTTTTTGGTTATTGTTCGGTAATAATACTCTGAGGCTATAAGAGAAATCTTTTCTGTTAATAACACAATGGTACCAATGTTTAATTACGGATTTTTTGTCATCTGGATGAAAGTAGGTGGTATAACCGGTTCCTAAAGTTTCTTGAAAACTCAAACCGAGCATTTTTTGTAACGCTAAATTGGTGTATTTACATTCACCATCCGAGCCCGCTTTAAATATACCTACCGGGGCGTATTCTGTTAACAGATTAAAATCTGTGATGGATTGTTTAACGGTTTGCATATCTATTTAAATTTTTACCCATAAAATTCCCGCATACTGCGTTCAATTCTCTTGATTTAGAATAACTAAACCTAAAAACAACTTGCCTTATCTGCGAAAATTTTTAGATCTCGCAGGCCACTATTTTTTAAACTATATGGTGTTCTAGATAAGTGTAGACCAATTTAATTTGTTGTAAGGAAAGCTTTGTATTAAATTGCAAAAAACTCAATAGTAGCAGCTGGTTTTTCTTAAATAATTTCATGCAGATAATAAAATTACATTTGAAGGGTTAAAAAATGCAGGTCAGGGTATATAAGGAATAATCTTAATTGTTGCGATTATTCCTGTTAGTAAAATTGTTTATTCATCGGTATAGACAGAGAACTGGCCCATCATGCCTTTGTCTTCATGTGCTAACAAATGGCAATGATACATATAGGGAATATGATTTTGTAAATCTGAAGCGTTCTCCCGGCCACCGAGAAATTCGGTCGCAGTGCGATAGGTGTCTAAATTAAATTCAACTAAAATCTTACAAGTATAAACTTTGGAACCCGGAGGAGTGCCTGGTTCAGGCAAAGGAAGTACTACAATATCCTTCCACCCTTTAAATTCTTCTTTTGGCGGTTGTCCATCTATTTCCATAATTAAAAAGGAACAGCCATGTATATGAAATGGATGCCCACCAGTCAAAGACTGGATCTGCCAGACTTCCTTTTGATCTTGCTTAACTGTTTCATTAATTATACTCATATCATATGCTTTATTATTGATCTGCATTTCTGACATGTCAGGGCTATTTCCTAAATCAAATGTTCGTGTTACTGAGGGCGTTGAAGCCACTTCTTTTTGCCAGTCAATGAATTTACGACGACTTCGTAACTTTGTGGGTAAAAAAGCTGGCAGTGCCGGTAGCCAGTTCACAGCGAGTCTAATAATGGGGACTATCAAATCACCACCGGCCTGATCGAAAACGATGGTTTTTGCCACCATATCAATGATTGCTCCTTTATCTTTAGAAAAATCAATAATAATGTCAGCTCGTTCACCCGAATAAAGTGTAATTTCATTTACCTGAACGGGGTTATTTAATAAGCCCCCATCACTAGAAATGATATTAAAGTGTCTTCCATCTTTAAAATAAAATTCATAATGGCGGTCGTTTGATGCATTTAATATTTTAAAGCGGGTTAAGCCTGCACTGATAGATAAAAAAGGGTTAATTGTGCCGTTTACTATCATATCGTCGCCGATAAAAATCGGACTGCCTCTTAAATCATAAACTTGTTCTCCATGTTGATTAAATAATTTATCCTGAACCACAAGTGGGAATTCATTTATCCCATAAGCATTTGGTAATCCGAGCATCCAACTTGGGAAATCATCCACAATAAACATGCCTGCATGACCAAAATATACCTGTTCCGCTGTTTTATTACAGGTATGTGCGTGGTACCAATTTGTTGAAGCTTCCTGAATTATCGGCATAGTAATATTCCATTCAGCGCCAGGTTCTATCATCTGATGCGGTCCACCATCAATTCGCCCGGGTATATGCATACCATGCCAATGATTAGTAATTGCTTCAGATCTTAAGTTTATTATTGAAAAATCAACAAGATCACCTTTTTTTACTTTAATGGTAGGCCCTAAATATGAACAATGCTGAAATGAAGTTGATAAACCCACTGCTGGTGATAATACGCCTGGTGTAAATTCATGAAGTGTATCTTGTACAAATAGTGTTGGCAGTTTGTATCGACGACTATAAGAGTTGCTGATTAATGGTGGGATATATACCTGATTATACTGTTCAATTGTTTTTATCTGATTAGGATCAAGTGCCGTAAAAGTCGTTGGCTTTAAGTTAGTCTGGCTGGATACTTGATTTGAACTTAGTGCGAGACTTGCGGATAAACCTGTTCCGTATTTTAAAAACTTCCTGCGCTGCATTTCATTTTCCTCGTTAAATTTCACTCATTAGCTTTTGCTGTATACGTTTTATTGCTATTTGTGTTCCCTGGAGAAATGTATATTTCATTGTATAGAATAAAATATAACCAATAAGATATATCTTATTCATAAAAATGCAAGGTAAGATTTCTGCATTTTTAATTGGATTGTGGTTATAATGAAAAAAATTTAATTGGAAATTAAAATGAAAAAATTAGCATTAACAACAATCATATTATTATTAACAGCCTGCTCGCCAGAAATAGGCAGTGAGCAATGGTGTACTGATCTGAAAGAAAAACCTAAGGGTGACTGGACGGCAAATGAAGCGACGGACTTTGCCAAGCATTGTATTTTTAAATGATCAATAATTTATTCTGATGATTTGGAGAAGCAGAGGTTTTGCTTCTCCAGATCAAAAGTTAATCTATTTGTTCTTTACGTTTCTTTTGAGCCTCTTCTAATTTTTTTGCTGCATCTTTTGCATTTTTTAGGACCTGTAATTGAGGATCTATCACTGTTTTTTGTTGTGTTTGAGTTTTTTCCTCGGCCGTATTTGTTGTATCTTTGCCTGAGTCGCAAGCTGTTAATATCAGGCTGAATGAAAAAGCCGTAACCAATTTTAAATAATGCATAGTGATATCCTGAGTTAAATGGAATGTGGAAAAGTGATATTGACCATCATGCCGTGTTTTGTATTATTTATCACTAAGTTTAATTTATGATGTTCACACAAACGTTTAACAATAGATAATCCAATACCAAAACCTTTACTATGTTGACCTTTTATCATTGGCTCTAGTACGCAATTTTCAATGGCTTTATCAATCCCCGGGCCTGTATCAGAAATTGTAAGAGTATTGTTTTCAAAACTTACAGTAACTAAGCCTGCTAAAGTATAGTGAAAAGCATTGCCAATCAGGTTGGCGATAAGAATGTACACAGTGGGTTCGTCTGACATCACCTGGTCAGTGCTTTTAATATTTATCTCCACCTCAACGGGTTTATCTGTTAGCAAATAGGCATGTTGAACTATGACTTTTTCAACAATAGGTAAGACTTTTACCGCCTGCTTTATTGGATCTGTATTTTCTTCGCGGGCTAAAGACAAGAGTGCATTAACAGTCTGTTCCATTTGCAAGCTGGCACGGCTTATTCTGGTGATCAGGGTTTTACTCTCATCTGAGGTTAAATTTTGCTGATTTAACAACTCAGTGGCATTTTTAATGATGGCAATAGGTGTACGTAATTCATGGCTGGCATCTCGGGTAAAATGTTGCTCGCGTGATACAAAGTCATTTATTCTGGCCATCGCAGTTTCAAGGGTGGTTGCCAGAATGCCAATTTCATTATTTGGGAAGTTTCCGGCAAAATTCTTTGGTAGTTTGTTAGGTTCCACTCCATTCACTAACTCAACTAAATCTGTCAGGGGTTTAATGGTTCTACGTGACAACTTATAGCCAATTAAGCAAGCAATAAAAGTTAATATCAAAGTTGAAATGACTAATAAGATAATGATCACCCGGCGTAAGGGTCGAACAACTAATTCCTCACTCACCTCTGCAAGCAAGTAAACAGAAGAAAACTCTTTAAAGATATATAAATGATAATGTAAGCCATTTTTGCCATAAAACTCTCTTTCTTTGTGATCTTTTTTGAATTGGACTTTTACTTCCCGAGGAAATTTTTCACTATCAAAATAGAGCGTCATATTGCTTTTTCTTGGCGCCAGCCAGATACCGGTGCGTTTATATTCAGTAGCTAGATGTTGTGCTTCTTTTTTAATACTCCTTTCTAAAAAACCATCTTCCAGTGTATATAAAAATACAAAGTTATAAAAACTAAATAATAAAGATAATAAAACCGCAAACAGGCAAAACTGTATTATTATTCGACGCGCGATACTGTAATTTTTATTGGCTGTTAATCTCATTTCTTTTCTTCTATTGTAAAACCAACGCCATGTATCGTTTTAATAATGGGCTCACAAAAAGGCTTATCTATAATTTGGCGCAACTGATAAATATGAGATCTTAATGAGTCTGATTCAGTGGGATCATCTCCCCAGAGTTTTTGACATAATTCTGTACGTGTCACAACTTGAGGGAATGCTTCTGCCAATATAAGTAAAATATTAAATGACATGGTATTTAAATTCACAGGTTTATCTTCTCTGGAAACCTGTTTCAGCTGACGGTCTATTTGCAGGTTACCAATCTGTATCACCTTATCTGTTTGTAATAAGTGCCTTCTTGATAGCGCGTAACAACGAATTTCGAGCTCCTGCAAAGCAAAGGGTTTCGTTAAATAATCGTCAGTGCCTACTTCAAAACCTTTAATTTTATCATTGAGTGTATCTCTGGCAGTTAACATTAAAATAGGCAGGTGTTTTACTGATTTTTCCCTGATATTTTCGCACACTTCAAGACCATTCATTAACGGCATATTGATATCTAATATAACAACATCGTAGTGTTGCGATAAAGCAAGTGACAAACCTTGTTTTCCGTTACTTGCATAATCAGTTATGTGTCCTTTAGAACCCAAATATTGCACCATGTTCTGAGCCAGATCATTTTGGTCTTCTATGATCAATATGGTTAACCCCGAATTTTTCATATTACTCGCTATCCTTAATGACGATTAGGCTAAAAGTTGTTTGATTGAAGTACGTAAACTATGACGACTTGTGATTAACCCGGCACTACAAACTATAATGATTACAACAAATAAGCTTGAAATAGTCCAGATGATATCAGGTGTGTATTGCATACCAAACTGGGAGGAATAAATCAGCGAGCCCGCTAACCAGGTGCCTAAAATTGCACCGACACTTGCAATTAATGCTGTGGTTAACCATTCCATGATACTGAGTTTCAGGCAAGTTAGCTTTGATTGACCAAAGCTCAGTAATAAAGCGTTTTTTAGTTTTTCATCGGCTTCGTAACCTTGCACTGAGGCCATAATAACTAATAACGCCAACAAACTGATCATGGCACTGAATGCTGATACAAGCTTAATCAGAATTGCCAGCATGTCGTCAAAACGCTCAGTCATTTCTTTCACTGGGGTTAACCTCAGTGAAGGATGTTGCTGCCATAGTTGAGATAATTTTGGCCAGGCCGAGTCGGGTAATTCCATACTCCCCATATAAAATCTCGGCGCTTGAATTATGTCTACCGCACTTTGTGGGATCTGAAACCAAAAAGTAACAGTGCCTTTACCAGGAACGAATTCATGACTTGCTTTTAATATAAAATCAAATCGCTTGGAATTGATATCAAATGATAGCTTATCACCAATATTTAAACCCATATCAGTGATGATCTCCTGTTCAGCTGAAATTTGCTGCCAGTTTTGATCAGTGTCATGCCACCACTTTCCTGAAATCACTTGATTATTAACTGGTAATTCTTGGGTACTGTGTAACCTAATGGGTTTAGCTAAGGTTGCAGCGCTGTCACTGGGTTTATCACTATGTTCTGTTAATGATTTATCGTTTATCGCTATTAATTGGCCGTAAGAAAAAGCTTTAAGTTGTCTGATCTCACTATTAGTTTGTTTCGACCAGTTTTGCAGTGGAATGAGTTGCTCCTCCTGAGCCTGAGCAATGATCAGATTGCCATCGTGGCTGCGTGTATATTTCCCCATGGTAACCCCGATATCTTTCATTAAACTTAATGTAAATAATAACAAAGTAGTACATAAACCAACTCCCAGAATTTGTGCAGACTTACTTAATAACCTGTTTTTCATCATAAAAAAACTAAATGCTAATAAACCGGTTTTTCCTATGGAGAGCTTTTCACCTAAGGTTAAGGTGAGCCAGGTTAACAAGGCTAATATGAGTGTACTTGCGGCCATAATACCCATAGTTAAGCCTGTGAGTAATAGATTATCTGAATAAACAAAAGCCAAAATTGTGATACTTAACAAAGACCAGAAAACACGGTGAAATTTCATGCTAGTGTGTTGCTGTTGTCGTATGAGTTGCGCCACTGTTGTTTTTGATATTTCAATCCAGTTTGGAATTTGAAAACTGATCAATAATAAAAATAATATCGCCACCATTTTTATTAATTCCGCATAATTAATTTGGCTGGCAATACCCGTAAACTCCTGTTGCAGCTGACTGACGATGAACTCCTGAGCAAGGAAAGCGGCAAAAAAACTTGGGATCAGTAATAGCAAAAAATTAATTATCCAATTGATAAAGCTAAATAATATACCTTGTTGTTGATTTATCCCCATGCTCATACACAACGCAATGTAATGTTTTTGTTTTAATAATTGCCTACGTCCGGCCTGATCTATGGCAATGGCGGCCATCAAAAATAATAATACAGAAGTTAAACCTAAAAAGTTCTCAGTTCTTTGCCAGAATAAAGCAAGCGGATGGCCGCCCTGGCGATGCAGCACTTGTGCTGTGGGTAAATTTGTTTTGGCCCAGCTGATAATGTGTGCACTCTGGCTTAAATCAGCAGATAATAAATAGCGATAATTAATTTTTTCCTGACTCTGCTTTTTGATCTTTAAATAGTCTTTTTTATGGATCATGGCGCGCATAGCAACATTGTGTCCTTCCATCAGACGATCTGGTTCATGATGTAAAATCCGCTCTACAATAAAATTGTGTTCAGCCATGTTAATCGTTTGGCCTATAGTCAAATCTAACGTTGAAAATGCTCTCGGGCCAAGCCAGATAAATCCAGGTTTAGGACCCGAAGTGGTGGTTTCACTGACACTATTGGTTAACACCGATGTTTTTAACTGACCCTGCAAAGGGTAGTTATCATCTACTACCTTTAATTGCATATTTTGCCAAATTTGCTTATTTGTGAGAGTCACGTTTAATTGCTGTACGACAGACATGCCGTTATTAAGTTGGTTTACTTGATCGAGTTGAGTTTGGTTTAAAGGTGTAAACTGGCTGATCACCACATCAGCACCTAATAATTGTTGCAGGTTGTCGTCTAAATATTGTTGAATGGAATGACTGGTTAAATTTAGGGTTAGCAGAAAAAATATTAAACACAATTGCGTCCAACGTAATAGGCGACTGTCGCTGGTACGATATTGCTGGCAAAAATGTTCCCAGGCAAGGGTGATTAATGTGGTTGTTTTCATGCTACTTGTCCTTGTGATGCAGGCATAAGTATATGTCCGTCTTGTAATTTAAAATTAAAGTCGGCTCTGTGGGCTAAGCTTTTGCTATGTGTCACAATTATCAGGCTGGTATCATTGATTCTGCTGCATTCAAACATGAGATCTGCAACCTGGTTTGCGGTTTTTTCGTCCAGGTTGCCTGTTGGTTCATCAGCAAATACAAAGCTGGGATTGGCAACAAAGGCACGGGCAATCGCAACTCTTTGCTGCTCGCCACCGCTAAGTTGGCTAGGTTTATGTTTTTCTCTGTGTGCTAATCCCACTTTTTCCAGCCAGAATCTGGCTTTGTTAATGGCCTCTTTATCACCTTTTAATTTTAATGGTAGGGCAATATTATTTAGCGCATCAAGTTCAGGGATCAAATGAAATTGTTGAAATATAAAACCTGAAACTTGTCTCAAAGACAAATTAGACAGCGCTTGTCCAGCACTGATAAATTGAACATTGCCAGCGCTAGGTTGCTCAAGGCCTGCCAGTATTAATAACAAACTTGATTTACCGACGCCTGATGGTCCGGTAATGGCATAGGTATTTTTAGTATGAATATTAAAAGTTAAATCTTTAAATAAAGAAATTTCTTGCTTGTCCGTTGTAAAGTGGTGAGATACTGATTTCACACTGATCATCTGTTCCATAATACTAAGCCTTAGAGTTTAATTAGGTTAATACTAAGGGGAGGTATGTGAAACAAGTGTGAAATCAGTTTCACCATATTTCACACGGCTTTAAATAGTCAGATACTCAGGTAAATCCTGAAAACAAATTGGCCGCAAAAATCGATTGATTGCATTGCTGCCTACGGAGGTGGCAGATATATTTGTACTTGCAGGATAAGGGCCGCCATGAGACATGGCTTTTGATAGCGCGACACCCGTTGCGAAATTATTAAAAACTAATCGTCCAACTTTGTACTGTAATTGATTTACTAGTTTTTGAGCGAGTGTTTTGTTTATATCATTACTAAAAATACTGGCTGTTAAATGGCCGCTAAAACTTTGCGTTAGCTGCACCATTTCATCCTGGTCGTTACATATAATAAGTAATGATGTAGGGCCAAAGATTTCCTCTTCAAGGGTCGGATCAGCTAAATAATCAGCTGCGCTAACACTAAATATACTTACCTGTGCCTGGTTTTTATCATCATCAGCTGTGTGTCCCTGCATGATTAAATCTACCGAAGGTGAATGGGAACGTTCAAAGATCAGACGTGCATAACTGTTATGAATTTGGCTCGAAAGCATAGTTTTAGCATTTTGTTCAGCGACGCTTAATGTTATTTTTTCAATAAAGTCATTTAGCGCGTCACTTTTGCACGCAACAAGTATTCCCGGGTTGGTACAAAACTGACCGGCTCCCATAGTCAAAGCTGTTATAAAGTCATTGGCAAGATCACTTGTATTTTTAGCTAAGAAATCAGGTAATAAAAAAGCCGGGTTGGTAGAGCCTAACTCACCAAAAAATGGAATGGGTTCAGGACGCGCAACAGCCAAATCAAATAAAGCTCTACCACCTTTTATAGAGCCGGTAAATCCAGCTGCTTTTATTTGTGGATGGGTGATTAAATCTTGACCTAACTGATAACCATCACTGTGTAATAAGTTAAATATACCAGCGGGTAAATCACATTTTTTAATCGCCGTTAAAATGCACTGCGCTACCAGCTCAGAAGTACCTGGGTGTGCCGGATGTGATTTAATAACGACAGGACAACCAGCAGCTAATGCTGATGCTGTGTCACCACCGGCGACCGAAAAAGCGAGTGGGAAATTACTGGCAGAAAATACCGCAACAGGACCCAATGGAATTTTATTTAGGAATAGTCGTGTATCTTCGTTTGGTCCCGTAGACAGATGATCGTAAACGGGGTTACGCCAGTTGTCCTGACTGATCAATTCGGCAAACTGTAATAATTGGCTGGTGGTTCGTAGTAGCTCAGACTCCAATCGGGTTTGGCTTAAACCTGTTTCTGAAATGCAGCGGTTTATGATGTCATCTTTATTATGTTTTAGTTCACGCGCTATGGTTGTAAGGAGCTCAGCTCTTCGTTGATCAGATACAGTTGAATAGTATACAAAACTGTTTGATGCGGCCATGACAGCTAAATCAACGTCTGATTTACTGGCAATACAGAATTCAGGTAAAAGTACTTGATTTGATACAGGATCAAGTGCTTTAAAAGTATTGTTTTGAGTTGAGATCCATTGGCCGTTAATTAGCTGCTTTGCATTTAATATCATAGTAGGTTCCATATGTGTTTTTTTAACTGATAGGGATTAGATGTACGCCAGATTATACAGAAGGCACAGCACTGACAAATGATATGTATTCACTACATAGATGAGTTAAAGCTCACCTGTAAAAATATGCTTTAAAAATAAAATGAATGGTATTGTATACAAAAATTGCTATTCTATGATTTCTTTAAAAGGAGAGCATATGGCATTACCCTCATTAAATACGCTACGTACATTTGAAGCTGCCGCCAGATTAGAGAGCTTTAATTTAGCATCACAAGAGTTGTTTATTACCCCTTCGGCGGTGAGCCATCAAATGCGTTTATTGGAAAGTAAACTTGCAGTCAAATTATTTATCCGTTCAGACAAAAAGGTCCGTTTAAGTGCTGATGGCGAGCGTTATTATCCGAAAGTTAAAAAAGGTTTAAAACTACTGATTAATGCCACTGAAGAACTCATAGTGAGTAAAAAACACAAAGAAATCAAAATTGCAGCGGTGCCTTTTTTTGCAACGCGTTGGTTAATGCCAAAACTTACTGATTTCTATCAGCTAAACCCAGACTGGCAACTCAAGATCAATACCAGTACCACTAAGTCAGACTTTAAACAGGAAGAGCTAGATTTAGTAATTCGCAGAGGCGGCGGACAATGGTCAGATATGGAGTCTATACTCTTATATCGTGAGCAATTGACGCCTGTGTGTAGTTCGAAATTGGCTAAAAACATTGTTAATTTGGAAAGTTTAAGTCAGGCTTTATTATTGCATAATTCAAATGTTCTTAGTGAGTGGAGCGAGTGGTTTACAAAAATAAACAACAAAATCACAGTACCAGCGACCTTAATGACATTTCAAAATACCTCGCAAATATTGGAAGCCTGTATTGCAGGTACTGGCGTGGCTTTGATAGATCCCAGACTTATTAAAGACAAATTACAAACAGGCGAACTGGTTAAGCCTCTAGATATTCAGCTGCCAAGTGAGCGAAATTATTATTTAGTTTACCCTGAAGTTCAGGCTAACTCAGAGCCGGTGACTATCTTTAAACAGTGGATCTTTAATCATTTAAATGGGAACTAACTATATTCATTATTTGAAAATATAGTTAATATATCGAATCCCTTTTATTAGTGAGAAGTCTTAAATATAATGTTGCTTTATTGCGGGTTGAGTTAAAATGTGCAAAAAATGAAAATGGCGATATTCTTGGCTTTTGTGGCGTTCATGATAAAAATATCGAAATGCTGTTTATTGCGCCTGAATATAGAAGACAAGGTGTAGGGCGTTTATTAACTGTTAACGCTATTAAGTTTCAAAGCGCAACGAAAGTAGATGTAAACGAACAAAATACACAGGCTTTGGCTTTTTACCAAAAACAAGGTTTTAAAGTTATTGGGCGTTCACCTTTAGATGGTCAGGGAAAGCCATATCCTTTATTGCATATGACGTTAGATTAAAACTAGTGAGTTTAATTTGAATAGTTAAAATGTGCTTAGGTCGTAGTTAATCCCATTCTACTTTATCCATAGCTGCTCTGGCATCACTAGTGCTACAGTCGGTTTTTGCCATTAGCTGGTTAAGGGTGATCAAAGGTTCGTTTTTGATTATGTTAACTAAATCAATCACAGTTAATTGCGGTTTATATTGACTCAGTTGTGTTATGAACCATTGCCAGCTTGGCTCTTCTTCAGCTTGGGCCTGGTGCAAAATTGCTTCAACTTGTGTTAAATCTGCGCTGATTTTCCAATTACGTGAACGACCAACCCGGGTTAACCTGGCTCCCGAGTTTTTGATCACAGCTTTTAATATGTCAGGTTTATTGATACGACGGACAAAGCTGTTTAATGGAATTTCAAACATTTTTATTAACTTTAAATATATGTAAGTTCATATTATTGAAATGAAACAATATTTGCCCCTGATACGTTATAAGAATTAAACAACATGGTTTTACCATCCGGGCTGACATCAATTAGCTCAGCGATATATTCTGGAAGTTGAGTGGCTGATTTTGTATTAGCCTTTATAGTTATGATTTCGTGGTTATTTTGATAGATGTAACCTTGAGTTGTCGGGAAAATGGGGCTGTTAATATCATTTTCGGTTATTAAACGCAATGATCTGTCTGCTTGTTCACCTGTACTAATGATTTTATTATTTTTAGTAAATATTAATTGATCATGAGTGTTTAGTTTTGCCGCATAGTGAATACCTGAATCACTCAATTCTGCGATCTCTTGTGTGGCAACATTGTATTTGGCAAAGCGAGAAATATTATCTGACTTTTGGTGTAATAATAAGCTTGGTTCATTATGATACCAGTCTAATATACTGTTGGCTGCTCCATTGATTGAATGTGTATTATGTTTTTTGCTGATTATGTCATAAAAGTGTAGTTTTTTATGATGCATAAAGCTCAAAGTATTACCATCTGGCGACCATACAGGTGCACGGTAAATAGGGTGTTCAGAGTGATTGTCATAAATTAATTCAGAACTATTATTATGATAGATAAAGACTTGCTGATAACCTGATTTAGTGGATATGTAAGCTATTTTTTGATTGTCAGGAGATATACTTGCTAAGCCGTCTTCACCCGTTGAATTGATTATTTTTTTATAGATGTTTCCTTGATTTTGATAAATATCGATATCATTTTCAGTGAGTGACAAAGCGATATGGGTTCCATCATGGTTAAATACCGGGTTATATATTTTTTGATAATGATAATAAGGTAAAGTGGTTGTTTCTCCCGTTAAACTCAATAGCAGTAATTGATTTTGATGTAATACGAGTATTTGATTTTTTATCGGGTGCCAGGCGATGTCAGTAAAACCCAGTGCTAAATGTTTAATCGGTTTGCTTAAGGTCTCCTTATGAATATCGAATAAGCGTATTTCCACGCCATTTTGACTGTCTTCACCTGCGAGTGCTATTTGCCAGTTGTCTGGCGAAAAAGCCATTCTATATGGTGTAAATTCTGCATTGTTTTTAAGTATTAAAGTGTGTTTATTATTACTTAAATTAAACACTTTCAGTTGGGTGACAGGTGCTGTATTTAGCTTGATTTGGGCTGTCAGGTAATAAACTTCATCTTGATGCCAATGAATTTTCCATATTTCAGCTGTAGCAGGTGTTGTGAATAAAACTTGTATATTATCTGGCGAGTCTAAAGTGAGCCAACTAACTGTATTAGCCTGTTCATTTTGAGTGACGAAAGCGAGTTGTTTACTGTTTTGATGCCAACTAAGCTGCCGATAATTGTCACTTATTTGAGTTAACTGAGTAAGCACTCCTGTTTTAAGGTTTTTAAGCCAAAGATGGGAGTCACCATCTTGTTGACTAATAAATGCCAGCCAGGAACCATCTGGTGAGTAACCAGGCATAAAATCGTAATGATGAGAACTGGTGAGCGGGGTTAACTTTCCCTTAAAGTTGATTGTTTCAGGTGTTGTAACTGACCATATCAGAATAAAAAAAGCGCTAAAGGTTAATAGGATGAGTAGATATTTTATCTTTGTAAAAGGTGTCTGCTTTTTACGTATTTTTTGTGCAGGATTTAATTTGCTCACTTTAGCTATCAGGCTATAACCGCGTTTTGGGTGCGTCACTATAAAACTCGGGTTTTTTACATTATCACCTAATGACTTTCTTAAAATAGTAATACAGCGTTGTACTGATCCCGGGTTATAAATACCATTGGGCCATAAATCGTTAAATAAGGCTTCCTGGCTGATCACTTCGCCCTGATGTTTAGCAAAGTAATGTAATACATCCATCACTTTTGGCTCTATTGTGCAGGTTTCATCGTTTTTTATTAACTGACAACGTGCTACATCAACTTTAATGTCACCTAACAGAAAAGAATTCAATTAACATAACTCCTTGATTAATAAGTTCATCAGGTATTCATCAGAAAACCATACATCTTTTTACATTGTGCTTTTGGCGTTCAAATTTTTTAATATGCCGTGTTCAAGCACGATTTATGATTATCTCATACTATTCAAAGGAAAAACTGATGTTTAAAAACCTTTCTTTATTAACCTTTCTATTTTGGCATTTGAATTTATTTGCGAATACAGATATAAAGTTGGGTCAATGGCACCAGCTAGACTCTGAAATATTAGCACAAACCCGGCCCTATTCTGTTTATTTACCGCCATCCTATATTCAGAGCAAAGATAAACAATATCCTGTGATGTATGTATTAGATGGTGATGAAACCAAATTTAAAGGCATTAGTGGATTGCTAGGGTCTATGGCTTCAAATCATAAGGTGTCAGAATATATTATTGTTGCTATTCCAAATATGGGTGGAAGAGAAAAGTACTTTTTGCCAGAAAATAAAAAATTTATTTTTAAAGGCAAACTGTTAGAAGATTTTGGTGATGTAGGTGAGGCTGATAAATTTATTCAATTTTTGGCACAAGATTTGATCCCACAGATTGATAAAACATACAGGAGTAATGATAAAAGGTTAATTGTAGGTCATTCTTTTGCAGGGTTATTTTCAGCTTATGTTTTGCTGTCAAATCCCAAGCTATTTAGTGATTACCTTATTATCGACCCAACGGCAGTGTGGGATAACAATTATCTGAATCGTAAGTATCAAGAATTAGAATATCAAAAGGTGAATACGACCGCTAATGTTTATATTTCTTTTGCTAATAATTTACATCTGGGAGAGTTAGGTAGAACAAATGCCGATTGGGGAAGAGAGTTTGCACAACGGTTAGCAATGCATCCAACATTAAAGTTTAAATCTCGATATTTTGAGCATGAAAGTCATAGTACAGTGGCAGAATTGAGCTGGTATTATGGTGTGAAATATTTAGCAATAAAAAATAATTGATATATCAAATCATGAGCTTACTATTGTAATATAGCCGGTTTTAAAGCCTGAGACTTCACACATGATATCTATTCTTTGAGAGGGCGATTTTTGAAATAGTACTTCAAGTTTCGGAAAGCTCGCAGGAATAAAGCTGACACTTTTTAAACGTAAGCTTTTTCGGGTTTTTCTATCTAAGAAGGCAAATGCACAATCAGACATTACGTGTTCACAATGATCTAAAACTGTTTTACTTATCACTTTTTCAGTGATCATATTGATTATTTTAGCTTGGGGTATATTACTTTTTGTACCGCCTAAAGCACAGGCTGTATTAAGATCTAATATTGCGACAGCTTTTATTTTCTGGCTGTCAACATCTTCGAATAATGCTAATACAGTCGGGATTTTTTCAGGAGAAAAGGATTGACAGGGGGCATCAATGAGTTTGATTTTATCACATAAAAATCTATGCAGAACTTTTTCTAACTGACTTAGTTTAGGCAAAACCAGTTCACTACTAATAGAGGGCGGCGCTGACTCTGTACTTAGTAATTTTTCACTTTCATTGGCACCTTGGACTAAAGGTAAAATTGCCTTATGTAATTCTGAATCTTCAAAAGGTTTATTTAAAACAAAACAAGCACCTTCTTCTATTGCGGACGCTACGAGTTCTTCATCATTGACTGTGGTGACAAAGCCTGTTTGGATGTCAATTTCTCTTTTGTTAATTTCTTTTAACAATTCGAATCCGGTAACTTCAGGCATATGCCAGTCAGATAATAGGATTTCAGGTTTCCAGTCATCGATAATTTCTAACGCTTCCATAGCACTAGAAGCCTGGCGTATGTCTAAGGTTTTATATCCGAACTTTTCTAAACCTCGTCGAACAATAGCTTGCATTGCAATGCTATCGTCTACGATCAAAATTTTCATGCACAGCCTTTATTAAAAAATGAATCAATGTGATTAAACTTTTAGTATAGGCACTATTTTTAATTGCGGCTATACTAAAATTACTGTTTTTATTATCTTTTTACCTTAGTTAATGTCTGTTTAAATAGTTTGATAATAGCGGAGGAAAGCGATGTTACCAGAGCGTGTACTGGAAATTTTAGCATTTGATTTAGGCTTAGTTATAATTAGTGGCTGGTTTTTAATTTTACTATTTATGTTTAGAGAATTTAGAAAAGTATCCAATTCTGTGAAAGATATAACATCTTTAAAAGGGCAAGACGAACACTTACCTATTTATCAGCAATCAGTGGATGATGCTTTAGATTCTGTTAATAAGCATACGGCGACTTTAAATGAATTAACCTCAGTACATGAAATTTTGGAAAATCAGTTAAAACTGATGCATGAGAATCAGGTAGAAAACCATCAGGATGACAGTAAAATTATTGAATTAGAAGCACAACTTGATAAATCTCATGCATTGATCAAAAAGCTAAAAGGTGAATTAGTTACCAGTAAAAAGCGGTTAGAACACACGAAGAAAAAATTATACCAGCAATATGATACGGTTGATAATTTGAGAAAAGAAAATGAACAGTTTTTGTTGGATCAACAGCAACAATTAGAAGCAATGGAAGAAAGTCAGGTATTAGTTGATAAAATTACTAAATATGAAAGTCAGCAAAGGCAGTTGGTTGAAGCTGCAAATGATTATAAAGGTAAACTGGCAAAACAAGGTAAAGAGCTCGATTATCTAAAACAAAAAAATAAACAGCTTTCTTCAGTTCCCGGGGCAGCTAAGGCTGAAGTCTTAAATAAAAAAGTGAAACAGTTAGAGCAGAAATTAAAAGAATCTGACAGTACCAGAGTTCATATCATTAAAGAAAAAGACTTTATTGAAAGTAAATATCTTGACTCGATTAAACAATTAGAAGAATTGAAGAAAAAGTGATGTTTTATTCTTTATTTGCGTCTGTTTTGTTTGGCGTTGTTATTTTTTGTATTGCGATAATTGTTTTACTTGTAAAGTTTTTCAATTTGAATATTAAGTGGGGCTTAGCACTTTTATTTATGTTTGCGAGTTTGATCATTCTGAGTGTCCGTTATTGGCAGCAACATGAGAATGACAATCGGGTTTTAAAGCCTGAGTTTACCGATCTTCCTTTCAAAGCCGGACGTTGCGTAGGGTGGCAAAAAAGTTTACATTTTGGCAATTATCAGCGGATGGCCGAGGTTAATATATGTCTAAGTCAGCTTGCTTTAAGTGATCGTTTGTTAGCGACCGCAGATGCGAGAGTATTAGCAAAGTGGAATGTATCAAATCAAGATGAAGGTGAGCTAAATATGCTTATTAATACATTGATACAGTTCCGTTCCGATGAAGAATTGATGACATATTTAGATGAATTAAATTTGTTCAATAAGCAAATGAAGCTTAGCAGTGAACCACCATTAACTGTAGCTAAACTTTTAACACAATATGGTAGAATACATTGGTTTGATGGTGAAACTGGTTTTTTCCCTAATAATCATGATTTCTTATTAGATCAGATTGCCACCTTATCTAAAGAGTTAAGTATTGCGACTTTTAAAGAAGTGGCTCCTGGCGAATACAATGATTATGACTCCCCCTATCAATTAATCGCGAGCTTTAAAGGTAAGGAATATCATCAAGTGGCACAAAATTATGGTGATTGGTATGATATTTCAGCGGTGTTAACTTTATTAAATAATATAGCTATCGATAATCAGCTGCCTGATAGGTTTATTACTCTACCAACAGGCGATCAAACTGCGATTGTTTTAGTGATCCAGCAGGATATTTTAAAACAATTTATAACTAAAGGATTAGTTCCTGTTTCAGCCGAAAATAGAGCTATGCTGCTTGGGAAGTCTGCCGAAAATAATTTAACAGAAACTAATGCGCACCAATTAATACAGTAAGTCAGGGGGCTTTTCAATCGTTAAGGTCTGATAGCGCAGGCCAAAATTTAAAAAGATTAAAGTACTTCTTTAAGCCTGATAGCAACACCCCCACTGGTGGCAAGTGGTATAACTAATTTAGTTTTTGCCGTAACAGGTTTTTCTTCAATGATCATATCGTATGGATTTTTTATCCAATCGGCATCTTTGCCATCGCGATAAATTTGCGCTACATACTGTTTATTTTTAGTAAGAAAACTGAGGTCTATATTAATATCTCTTGCATTTTCATCGGTTAAACCACCTACGAACCAATCCTCGCTATTTTTTGCCTGGCGAGCGTAAATAACATATTCCCCGATTTCGCCATCTAACGCGATGCTTTGCTGCCAATCTGTGGTGACATCTGTAATAAATTGAAATGCAGGGAGATTGGCTTCATAGTTTCTTGGTAAATCAGCTGCCATTTGTATTGGACTGTATAATACAACATACAGGGCTAGCTGCTTCGCTAATGTTGTTTGTGGTCGGTTTTTATCACTGCCTAAGCCATTAAAACCTAAATTAAAAATACCTGGAGTAAAATCCATAGGGCCTGAAAGCATACGTGTATAAGGTAATATAGCGGTATGTTCCGCTGGATTTGGTGGTGTTCCCCATGCATTAAATTCTTGTCCACGTGCGCCTTCTCGCGCTAACCAATTAGGATAGGTTCGACGTAACCCTGTATCTTTGATCGGTTCATGGGTATTGATACTGATCTGATATTTAGCCGCTTCGGTAACACTATACAGGTATTCATTAACCATAAACTGACTATCATGCCATTCGTAGCGTGTGATCCCTTTATCATCAATACGCTTTACATTACCACCGTCGGCAACATATCCGGTTTTAACCTGACGGACACCATGCTTTTGATAAAGTGCGTATGCATCGGGTATTTGATTTCGGTAGTTGGTTACACCGCCGGAAGTTTCATGATGGCCAATTAACCTCACGTTTTTAGTTTTGCCATGTTCAGACACAGCTTTTAAATCAAAGTCACTAAAGCTTTTGGTGAAATTAAACAAATCACCATTAAAATACCAACTGCCATCCCAGCCTATATTCCAGCCTTCTACTAATACACCGTCAAAACCATATTTCGCTGCAAAATCCATATAACGTATAGTTTCTGCTGTGGTCGCGCCGTGTTTATCGCCACTGGCCCAGGTATTTTCACCTATATGCATGCCCCACCAAATGCCTACATATTTACCAGGTTCAATAAAAGAAATATCATCGAGTTTGTTGGGTTCATTAAGATTTAATATTAGATCTGAGTTTAATAATCCTGTCGCATTTTCACTGATCTGTATTGTGCGCCAGGGGGTTTTGAAGTTTGTGTGAGTTTTAACTAAAGTACCATCAGATAAAGGGGCCAAATCTGCGTTAAAAGTACCGGGTCTGGCTTGTTTTAATGACATGCCGGCATAATTTACTAAAGCAGCTTCATGAATGCTGATATGAGTTCCTGTATTTAATTTAAAAGTGAATGGAGTGTGTACCATATCTGCTTGCGTTAATTTTGTTGTGTTGTACACGTATTCATACCGGTTCCATTGCCTGGCAGGGATCCACCAGGCGGTCGCTTTATCTGCCTGATTGACTGCAAACTCAGTTAACTCTTTTGTGATCTCGACTTGATTGAGTCCTGAATCTTCATTCACTTCATATCTAAATCCGATACCATCATTAAAAGCTTTAAAGCGAACAGTAAATAAATTAGCGTTTTGACGGTTTAAACTGAAAGTAACAGCGAGTTCATTATGATGATCAATCACTGTAGTGCGCTCGCCCCAGGGCAATTCCCAGCTTGTATTGGCAGAGCTGCGAGTAAAACTTTTAATTTTAAATCCTTCACCTAATTCGGCCGCTTTCTTAAAGCGTAAACCTAATCTGGAAAAATCAATAACAGGCTGATTGTTCAAAGTAACTTGATAACTCGGATGTTTGTCATCGGTAATAGATATTTTTATTTTTTGATCAGGTGAGAGTAGTTCTAATTGTTGAGCTGATAGGGTATAGCTGAATAAAGCTAAAACGATTGAGCAAAATAGCTGTTTCATTATCATTCCTAATTATATTTTTGTATGGAAATTGAACTGTCATCATACAATCGAATGATTATTAAAACATTTTTCTGCATACGTATTCACAGGGAGAAATTTAGCGGGGCGATAATGGTAAAGCGTGTTACCTTACCATTCAAGCAGATCAAATATGAAATCCACTTTTACTGCAATGATCATTTATGTGTTTACCGGGCGCTTTGATTTGGATCTGGTCGTGGTCTATTCCCTTTAAACTTGGTGCCAGAGAACTGGTAAATGCATCAGCAATTTCTCCGATGATTTTGCCTTGTTCCCCTAACGCATCAAAATCTTTTTGGTGATTTGTCATCAAAATATCTAATTGCCTTACCACTTTTTCTTGTTTACTTAACATGGTTTTATCTATTGCTAAATGTTCATCTGTTTCTTGTATTGCTAATGCTGTGAGCTCTTCAATTTGTTGTGTATAGCTTTGTAGTTCATCCTCAATATCGTTGATGGGAGCTTCTAAAGATTGCATTACATGCTCTGCATCTTTAAGTTTCAAATATGCGGTAATCTGACTTTCATTCATAGTGAATTCACTGACAAGCTGGCAATTTTTTATAACCTGGATCTGGTAGTTCTCTTTATCGTATTGCATAGCGATTGCTGTAGTCGCCAATGTGCCTGCAATGATAATGACCATGCTCAGTTTATGTAATAATTTCATATTTCAATCCTTTTATAAATTCGTTTAAGTGACAATAAATTAGTCGTGGTGGTTTTATAAAAAGTTTGAAATAGGAAAAATTAAATTACTGCTGACTAAATTCAGCAGTAATTTCAGTGGATTAGCTATAAGCTTGCATGAGGGCCAAATACTTCATAATGAATACGAGTTTCTGAGATCCCGAGTTTAACCAGGGCTTTTTTGGCAAATGCCATAAAACCTAATGGGCCACACATGTAAAAATTGCCATCTGCTACTGGTAAATTTAATTTGGTGAAATCAATTAAACCTTGATGAATACCTTTTGTTTCTTCGGTTAATTCTTTGTACCAGGTGATGTGCTGCCATTGTTGTTTATCGGACAATTCTTTCACTCTGGCATTAAATGAGTGTTGCTCTTTATTCTCACAGGCATGAATATATTGCACTTGATGTGGGTAAGATATCTCAGACAATTGCTCTAACATAGCTTGCATTGGTGTGACGCCAACGCCCGCTGAAATTAATACCACAGGCGTACTGTTATCAACAAAATAAAAATCTCCGGCAGGTGCATAAAGATTGACGATATCTCCTTCTTTAACATTATCATGTAAATGGTTTGATACTAATCCGGGGTTCTCACCTAATTCACGTTTAACTGAGATCCTGTAGGTTTGTCCGTTAGGTTTATCGGACAATGAATATTGGCGAATTGCCAGGTTTTCAGAGTGTGGCGTTTGCACTTCAATTCCTAAGTATTGACCGACCTGATAATTAATGACAGGCTTATTATCTATGGGTGAGAATACAAAACTTGTGACTAATGCGGATTCTATTTTTTTACTTATTAACCTAAATTGTCGTTTTGCGGACCATCCACCAGTTGCAGCTGCGGTTTTGGTATAGAGTTCATTTTCTCTGCCGATAAATATTTGAGCTAGAAATTGATATGCATTGGCCCAAGCCTGTTCAATATCCGCTGTGAAAGCATCGGGAGCAAGTTCACGTAATGTCGCGAGTAAGTGGTGGCCTACAATGTTGTAGTGATCTGGTTGAATGTTAAAACTTGTATGCTTATGCGCAATCCGTTCTACTGCACTGGTGAGAGCACCAAGGTTTTCGATGTTTTTAGCATAGGCAGCAATGGCTTCAAATAAAGCAACTTTTTGACGTCCAGTATGTTGATTACTCATATTGAAGATGTCTTGAAGCTCAGGATTGTGCTTAAACATACGTTGATAAAAATATTCAGTAATTGCCGGGCCTGCCTCCTCAAGTAAAGGGATTGTACTTTTAACTAAAGTGATGTCTTGTTCTGTTAACATAAAAATTCCAAATTAATATAAATATAAACACGCGCGGAGTTTTTAAAAACTCCAAAAATTAAATAGTCTGACGTTTAGAAAATAGAATAGGGGTGTACACAACTAAAAATACAATTGATCCAGCAACCCATAACAGGGCACTTAAATTCCACGACATGAGTGGCTGATTTAAAATAGGTAAAATCGACCTGATAAATGTGGAGATTATTATCAATAGGAATGTCACTATCAGTGCTTTATTGAGAATTAACATCCTGCCAGTATGGCCAAGAGAAACTCGGCTCATCATAGAAAAAATCATTAAACCTATCGCACCTATCGTAATAATATGTAAGGCACTACTAAAAGGAATACTAAAGTTGATTAAAGGGAGTTTGAAATAACTTAACCCTAATACGATTAAACCGATTGCCATAAATAAATATGACAAATGTAACGACCACAGTAAGGGGACTGCAGTTGTTTTAAAGCTTTTCCAATAACTTAATCGAATTAAATGTAAACATCCTGTGATGATCATTAATACAGCAGGGCTAATCGGTAATTCAATATAAAAGCCGAGTACGAATATAAGAACACCGCTGACTGCTACCGGGAGTAATAAAGTTTCTAACCATTTTGGTGTTGATATAGTGTCTGTTTTAGCACCATTTTTTGTGAAAAAAGGAATAACCCGGCCAGCAACGATAGACATTAATAAAGTAAACAGTAATATGCTAGCCCTTGAAAGGTGCAATGCACTGTCTGAATAACCAGTCAGATCAGTGAGCATAACGGCTGTGTTTAGCAACATCATAGAAATTAACATAGGGATAAATATATAATTCCTGTGGTTTTTAGCCTTTACGACCATGTTAAAAAATGTGGTAATAGCCATTAGCCACCATAAGGCTTGTAACAGAACAGCAATTGTGATCGAAACCTCAGTATTGAGATAAATAGCAAATCGTGCGGTGAGCCAAATCAGGCAAAAATATAAAAGGTTTTTTCCACTCATACTGGCTTGTTTGGTCCAGGTTTGTGCTGCGGTTAAAATAAATCCTATCGCTACGGTAGCAGCAAAGCCAAAAATCATTTCATGAGCATGCCATACTCCTGGGCTTAAGCCTGATACATTCATGTTATATTGGCCATTCAATAATAAAACCCATAAAGTTAAACTGATACTTGAAGCGAGCGTACCGAGTAAAAAAAATGGTCTGAATGGCAGTTCTAATATGGGTTGTTGTAAAACTCTTGGCCAAAAAGATTTGCCCATAGCAGGAGAGCTCTGAGTTTGGCTATATTTTAATGTCATTAATTCGGGATCGTTTATTTGTAACATACTAAAATACCTTATAGCCTAAACCGTGAACGCCTATACATCTGATGACATAACCAATTTTAAAAATTCCTGCAAAAACGATAGTAAGAATATGTGCTGCAATTTGTGCATACATATTGATCAAATGATCAAAACCAAAAGTCATAGATAAACAAATTAAGGTGATGGATAATGCGACTAACATAAGCCAATTACCGCCTATGATGCATTTTTGAAAATTAGTCTCTGTTTGATTAAATCTAAGTTCATCATCAATAAAAAATTGCGTGTACATATTTGACTCCAAGTCTCTTTACTATATGCGTTAACTACTTAGTTTCTTATTAGCAAGTGTAGTGCCAATTTTATATGTCTTATAAAACAAGGGTTTATATTTTAATTGTGTTTTGATGAGTTATTATGACTCATTCTGTAGGTGGTCTTAATGACTCTATTGTGTTTTTGTGTGATTTTTTAAATAGATGTAAGCCGCTGAATGGTTTTAGATTTAATTACATATAAGGGGGTGTTTATTCTTAGAAAAATATAGAAAAAGAAATGTGAGTCTGAAATCCTCTGTAAGCCCCATTATTACTGAAATCTCATGTTTAAACTTAATCAAATCGTTAAACACAAATTACAATAGAATTTAGACAAAAACGTTCATTCTGACTCAAAACACGCTCATTATTGTTCATTTTACGTTTAGAATTAGATCACTTTTATTCAGTTTAAAGACTGTTAAAACGCGATTTAAACTTTTAAGCTCTTTCTATCTTAATAATGCTATTTTGAGTCTTGGTGACTTCGAGCAAAAGAATAAACCCGTTCACCGATAATTGCAAACTCCCTCCTTTATATGTCGTCAGTTTTCCTTTTTGACCTTGTTGCATTAAATCTAAAACAGTTTCTATTGGAATGCCTGACTTGATCACCTGCGAAATATCCTTTGCGCTGATCGTCACTAACGTGTTTTTAAGTTTACTGATCTTCGTTTGTTCTAAATGTCCTTGTGCATTTGATTATTTAATTGTGGGATCGCAATCTTACTCAATGTTTGATCCATCTCTATTAATGTCTTATCCAATGCAACATCTGAACCTAGCTATGCTTTACCTGGATTGTAATCCCAGCCTAAATCTATACCCGACAAAGCCATTTATAATGACGATATCAATTAACTTATCTTGAGCTGTTACGTCTAATTTTAATCTGTCCATATCTCGATAACTGATTGAGACGACTTTGCACCGACAGCCCCAGCCATTAGGCGGATAATGCGACTGCCAGAATTCATGATCAACTGGTAAAACAACCTTGTTCCATTTCGAATGCTCTGCACGAACCCGATTATCACCCGCCGTTAAGTATATTAAGAAGGGTCTGCGATGCTTTAATCTTTCTTGTTGTTGCCAACGGCCCGCAGCACGAGCCATATTCTTATTGTTTTGATATATGACTTGAGTACGCCAGCACTTTTACCTTTATATGACCATTATGATCCTGATTATTGTATAGATCAAGCATCTTCATTGATCACGGGTATAGAGTGAATTACTACGTGGGAATTAGGATGTAAAATCAACAGCGTTTATATAAACTTGGTGATCACCCTGTATCAATAGTAATTAGTTTTAATAATAAAAAGGTTACTCGATTTTGAAATAATAATACTGGGTCAAAATCTAAACTTATGAAAACCGACAGTTATGATTGAGAGTCAGGTTGTACAGAGCATTTGATATTTGCCTGGTTTTACCTATTGAGGTTAACCGAGAAATGTCTTGATTTTTGCATCCAGCTTTGTGATATCTTCTAAGCTCTTTAGTTGCAAAAGAAAAGGTTCTGACGAATCTCAGCATTTAAGTTAATAATATCAGTTAGGCAGGTTAAAAGTGGCAAACTAATTTCAATTCTGTACAATCAAATCTGTGAGATGGATACTAGTCAGTTATTACGACGTAGAATTTTTTTGAATAAATTGACATAATCGCTTTTTGTAAATTAGAAGTGTTATGTGTAGGAATGAATATGGACAATTTTGTGGGCAAGATGAGAGCACTCTTTAAGACTTTGACATTTATTTTTTTGTCTTTTGTATCAGTACAAATAAATGCAACATTAGAAGGAAGTTGGGTACAAGTTTCAGCTTCTGATTCAAGAACCATGGCAATAAAGTCTGATGGCACCTTATGGGCATGGGGAAAAAATTCCAATGCCCAACTGGGAGATGGTACTACATTCAAACGCATGCATAAACAAATTGGTTCTGATAATAACTGGCTGAGTGTTATCGCTGGAGATTATCATACTTTAGCTATAAAAACCGATGGTACATTATGGGCATGGGGCGATGGGGCATTTGGACGGTTAGGTACGGGTGATACTGCGCTCCAGACTAGGCCAAAACAAATAGGATCTGATACTAACTGGCAACAAGCAGCGATTGGGGCATATCATTCTTTAGCTATGAAATCGGATGGTACTTTATGGGCCTGGGGTAGAAATAATTATGGTCAATTGGGTAACGGTACCACGATTCAAGAAAATGCACCTGTTCAAATTGGAATACAAAACGATTGGTCACAATTGGCGGCGGGTAAATCATTTAGTATTGCGATAAAAACAGACGGTAGTTTATGGGCCTGGGGGGCGAATACTCACGGTCAATTAGGGGATGGTACTAACACCAATAAAAAAGTTCCGAGTCAAATTGGTATAGAGGCCAATTGGCTAAGTGTAAAATCAAAAGAAGCTTTTGTATTAGCAATTAAAAAAGATGCAAGCTTATGGGCTTGGGGTGATAATGAACACGGGCAGCTAGGAGATAATAGCAAAACCAACAGAACAATACCCGTTGAGATCGGAGCAACGAGTAATTGGAAATACATAGATACCGGAGTAGCACATAGTGTGGCTATCACAGAAGATGGTACATTATGGAGTTGGGGACTTAATGATAATAGTCAGTTAGGTGATGCAACCCAGGCAACAAAGATTATACCAGTAAAAGTAGGCTTTGAAACCAATTGGCAGCAAGTTATAGCCGGTGCTGACCATAGTTTGGCATTAAAATCAGATACTACACTGTGGGCATGGGGAAATAATAATTATTATCAGTTAAGTATGGCTGGTACAAAACAAATTCCTTTTCCAGCACAAAATGCGCCATTAATTACAAAATCGTGGAAGTATATAGACGCATCTGTCTACTCGGTATCAGTTATTGATACCGATGACTCACTTTGGTTATGGGGTGACTATAAAGATCCAGCCCTTTTAGGTACGCGCAATCGATGGCAACAAAGAGGCCTGAAGTCTGATGGTACTCTTTGGAAAGGCGCAGAACTGAAGTCGCAAGTAGATAACCAAGCTAATTGGGTCCATATTTCTCGTGGTAAAGATCACTGGAGAGATACGCCTCATACCTTGGCTGTAAAATCTGATGGTACACTTTGGGGCTGGGGGGAGAATTCAAATGGCCAACTTGGAGATGGTAGCAAAACTGATATATTGATGCCGATGCAAATTGGATTAGATACAAACTGGTTATATGTAAGCGCCGGTCTTGGTTATACGATGGCACTAAAAACCGATGGCACACTGTGGGCTTGGGGAGTTAATAATTACGGACAACTGGGTATTGGTAGCAAAATTGATCAATTGTCACCAGTACAGGTTGGAATTGATGATAATTGGTTACATATTACCGCCGGTTATAAGCATACCTTAGCATTAAAATCAGATGGCACACTATGGGCCTGGGGTAATAACCATTACGGGCAATTGGGGAATAATAATACAGATTATCAAACCAGGCCAATTCAAATAGGAATCGAAACTGATTGGTTGAAAATAAGTCCCGGTGGTGAGCATTCGATGGCATTAAAGTCGGATGGCACTTTATGGGCATGGGGACGCAATGATTATGGTCAGTTAGGTGATGGGACAAATGTTAGTAGCAAAATACCCTTAAAAATTACAACTGATTTAAATTGGAAAACAGTATCTGCCGGTTACAAATTTAGCTTTGCTTTAAAGCAGGATGGAACTTTATGGGCATGGGGTCATAATGGCATTAATCAACTGGGAGATGGCACCAGTGAAAGTCGTTTTATACCAGAAAAAGTTCAATTTGTTGACAGCGACATGGATGGTGTCCCTGATATTGTTGATAAGTTTGTTACTGATATTAGTAGACAATATGATACAGATAATGATGGTATTGATGATGCTACGGATGACGATGATGATAATGACGGTTTTTCAGACGTCTATGAATTAGCGCATGCTATGGACCCCCTAGACAGTTACGATGGATTATCAGATACCGATGGTGATGGCTTTACTTTATATGAAGAATATCTGGCAGGCACTGACCCTGATAAGGCCGATACCGATGGAGATGGCACTCCAGATGGCCGTGATATAGCGCCTTTGGATCCTTTAGTAGGTGGTACAGTGCTAACTGGTGACTTTAATGCGGATAGCAAAGTGGATATCCTCTGGCGAAATAAAGAAACTGGCGTTAATCAAATCTGGTTAATGGATGGGAAAACCCGCACTGAAGTGGTTGGTTTACCCACATTAAGTGATAAAGCTTGGGAAGTAGCTGGTACTGGAAACTTTAACGCAAATGACAGTACGGATATTTTATTTTATCACAACGTGACTGGTAAAGTGATGCTATGGTTAATGGATGGGACAAGTAGATTAAGCACTCACTCATTCACAACAATGTCAAACACTAACTGGAAAATTGCGGGACTAGGTGATTTTAATTCCGATGGGAAGAGCGACATATTATGGCGCCATCAATTTAATGGTGGTAGCACAATTTGGTTGATGAATGGTGCTTTACTGGAATCAGAAGAGGTTCAGCCGAGTTTTGGTAATAAACATTGGACTGTCGCAGGTATAGGAGATACTAATAACGATGATACTGATGATATATTATGGCGCTCTGATGATGGTTTTTTAGAGAATGATTATACCCAACTTTGGTTAATGAAATCAGGACATCGTGAACAGTTAAGTGAATTATGGTTTTATAGTCCTTCTGCAAATGAAGAAATTATTGGTCTAGTTGATATGAACCAAGATAATAAAACCGATGTTTTATGGAGAAACACCAGCACGGGAAGTAATTACTATTGGCAACTTGACGGCGTTACCCGAACAGACCTAAAAGAATTACCAGTACAAACTGATTTAAATTGGCAACTTTCTATACTCGCAGATACTAATGCCGATGGTTACCAAGATATGATATGGCGTAACGCAATTACAGGAGCAAATAAAGTTTGGCTACTAGATGAACAAGGTCTAAGTGATAGTGGCAATCTGGCAAATAAGCCTGAAGCATCATGGCAAATGGTTAATCAGGGTTCACAGGAAAGCGTCAAACAAATAAGTTATGACTTTGATAATAACGGTATTGCCGATATTATATGGCGCGATAGTATCACAGGTAAAAACTTAATGTGGTTGGTTAAAGCTGGTGTCAGTGAAGGTGCTAAATTTGATACTGCATCACTGGTGAATCTTACTGATAACGATTGGCAAGTTGCAGGAAGTGGTGACTTTAATCAAGACAGTAAGCAAGATATATTATGGTACCATCAGACCAGCGGTAAAGTAATGCTCTGGTTAATGAATGGGGCTAACAGAATTAGTACCACCTCTTTGGTTACTATGCCAGATCTAGACTACAAAATAGCTGGAGTGGGTGATTTTAACGGCGATGGAAAATCTGATATATTTTGGCGACATCAATCAAATGGCAAAAACTTGATTTGGCTTATGGACGGTAATGTTAGGACATCGGTCATTCCGCAAACAAGGTTGATAGAGCCCCAGTGGGAAGTTGCAGGTATTAATGATCTCACCGGAAACGGTACAGATGATATTGTATGGCGACATAAAGAAAACGGGAAAAATAGTGCATGGCTCATGAATAATGGCCTACGCCAGTCAGTGCATAGCCTAACGACACAAGCTGATATGGATTATCACATAGCTGGAGTCGATGATTTAAATGGTGACGGAAAGGCCGATATTTTCTGGCGCCATCAAGCATATGGAAAAAACCTTTATTGGTTAATGAACGGTGGACAGAGACTTTTTGTGGTTAGCATGAAACACGAACATGATACTGACTGGAAAATACAACAGCTCATGGATTTTGATAATGATGGAATAGCTGATGTTTTATGGCGAGATGCCACTGGACGTAACAGGATCTGGTTAATAAAGTACAATGGCAGCATATCTTCTTATTTGTTAAGCAGTATGGAAACGAACTGGCTAGTGGCGCACTAGTTTTTGCCCAAATTCAAGAGACTGTAAAAAAGATTGTGTAACTGCCTATCATTACTACTCTTATTGAGAGTTTAAGGATAGGCGAACTATGAATAAAATGAATTAGAAGCATATTTCGCGAAGCGGCAAAATCAATAACGACTGAAAAAGACCTTAGTAACTTCAGCAAAATGTTAACCAAAATAACCGTTGGAGCAGCGTTGTATGCTGAGTTAGGTAACCATCTTGGCTATGCAAAGCATGAACTATCTACAAATGAGAATAGTCTTAATAGTTTTTCCGTTAAGACATTAAACACTGAAGATGGATAATTCGATATTGAAATACCTAGAGATAGACACGGTAGTTTCGAGCCTCTACTCTAAAAAAACAACAAACACGATTAACCTCTATGGATGACAAAATATCATGGCATAGTCAGCAGTGGCTAAATCAAAGTATCGGAGTAAAGTTTTTTCGGAGCCTTATCGTGAAGCGATGAAAATAATAATCCAAAAAATTGGTTACGATTGAGATATAGACATAATTGAGTTAGAAATACAAGATGGCAATATTCATATGATTGTAAGAAGTGAACCAATAATAGCACTGAGTCAGATAATGAAGATGATAAAAAGTATTTCAGCCAGAGAGTTTTTTAAGTTATACCTCAGTATTAAAAAAGCGTTATTTCTGGGGAGGAAAGCTTTGGAATCAAAGTTACTTTGTTGAAATAATTGGTAACGCAACATAAGTTACAATCCGTAAATATGTGTAAAATCAATTGATTGAATTTGATGAAAAAGAAGCTTATGGAGTCAGTTAGGACTCTTTGAAACTCGATCGCTTGAGGCCAGTTCATTTATCAAGCAGTACGATTCTAAAAGCAATCTAATTAAATCTAAATTCATTCAACGGCTTGTATAAATAGAGAAGTTACTTGGTGACATTAACAATAAAGCTTGTAAAAGCAGTGCTTTTTTAATATAAATACACTTTGTTACAGTTTTTTAGATAATAAGGATATCAAATGAAAATGTTTAAAACTTTAGGTGTTGTGGGTTTGTCTTTTTTCCTCTGTACTGGATTTTTTGGTGGAGATGATGATGAATTTAATAGTTCTAAATCTGAAGGTGTCGGCCCGTTAAAAGTTAGCTTGCCATATGCTAAATATACAAAATATTATGGCTATGTTGACAAAGATGTAAAACCTGAAGGCAAATACAAAGATAAGGATGCATATTATCTTTATGTATGGGTACCGGCTGCGATGGACGAAATCGGTATTTCAATGGTTTCACCTGCTAAAGGCAAACCAAAAAAGAAAACAGACTTTATTCATTCTGGGTTTAATGCAGGTATGAAAAAAGACAAAAAAGCATATTTTGATACTTATTTAGTATTAGATCGCATGGATGTTGTTGATCCTAAAAAAATAGCTAAAGGCGGAAAAGTACTAGATACACTAACTTATAATGATGATTCTAGTGAACTAGGTAAAAACCCAAGCGGTCGTAAATATAATTCATTATTACGTCATGAATCGGAAGTAAGTAGCCCAACTAAAGCATTGGTTCGTGGTTTATATCGTATCTCTTTCACTTCATTTCGTGGTTCTGTTCAAGGTTCATATCGCGCTATGGTGGGAAGTAATATCCCAGGTATTAAAATAGCTGCTTCTTTAGAAGAACTTCAAAAACTCACTAACCTATAATGAGTTAAAAGTCCCATTATTTATAATGGGACTTAATTTTTTTATGCGCTATTTAAGGCGTTGCCTTAAGCTTTAAGCTGATATTTTGGGTTTGTTTATAACCATATAAACCAATATACCATTTACCCGCTTGTGGATTGTTGATAATACAGGTTTCGTCGTTATTAGCTTTTGCTGAAATACAATCGTAACTTGATTTAGTCGGAGCTTGGTCTCGGCGAATATACAGATCAACATCGCCACCATCTCCATTCAGACTTGAGCCTCTGGACGTGTCTATTTGTATACTAGAATATCCTGCAGGTATTTCCTGAGAATAATAGACCCATTTACCCTGATCCATATATATAAAGTCACCAAAGTTTACATTTATGACTTCTGAGTCTTGAAAACTCGCTGTTAAGCTGATCCCTTTTATTTCATTCCAGGCTTCCACCATGACGTGATAAGTTCCAGCCTGAATATTTGTAATATCACACCTTTCATTACTGGTAGCTGTCGTACTTTTGCATTCAAAACTCGTTAAACTTGGTTGAGATGCATATTTAACATAAAGGTCTGCATCACCAGTTCCACCAGTTGTAACAAAATTTAGATCAGACACACCAGCAGGGACATCTAAGGTATAAAATAGTTGCTGTTTTTCAGTGCCACTAATATTGTTTATCGGAACTCCATTTGCTAAAGGTACAGACACTTTAGGGCAAGTTCCTACACCAACGGCACACCATGCTGTTTCGACAGCATTTTTTTCACTTTCACCAAAAAGTTCAGCGGCTGAAGTTGAAGTTGCTGCTCTTGCTGCGGCAAAATCAGAATTTGGCGTTAAATAAGTGGCCAGGGCGCGATAAAAAATCTTTTCAGCTTTTAATAATCCTATGCCAGGAACTTGTGCTGTTGACTTATTTCTGGGATGAGTTCCTCCGTCAACTAATAAGCTATAGGCGAGATTAGCGATACCTGAATTTAAATGAACACCACCGAGATCATTTGTACTCGGATCTGGGTTGGCGCTATATGGAAAACGATCAGGCCACCAGTCTCTGGAATAGAATTGACTGGCACCATTTCTGTCTTTTGTCGGATCGTCCATATAGCGTAACGCGTCACCTGAAATATTTGGTGTGTAAAAGTCTTCAGCTAAATCCCAGTCTGGTTGTGTAGTTCCACGTCTGTGAGCATCGGCTGATACAGATAAAATATCAGAAAAAGCTTCATTAAGTGCCCCGGATGCATTTTGATAAATTAACCCCGCCGTTTTTTCTGTAATGCCATGGGTTAACTCATGGGCAATTACATCATAAGATAAGGTTGCATCACTATATCTGTTGCCGTCTCCGTCAAGGTAATACATGTTATTGTTCCACCAAAATGCGCCGCCATCACCTACTGGACCTACGTGTACATTCGATTTTATTGTTACGCCGCTATTATCAATACTATCTCTATTATGGATCTGCGCGTAATAGTCGTACGCTGCAGATGCACCATCATGTGCGCGTTGTGCTGAATCATCGGAACAGTTCTGGTTATTTGTACATAGTAAAGTACCATTTGGCTGCCAACGCGTGGGCTCTGCGTAATTGTAGTCATAGGTTTGATGTGATTTAGCCCTGTAAACTTTAGAATGCCGGGTTAGCTCTTTTGAGGTGCTTACGTCAAAAAAGACATCATCTTGTTCAAAACCATTTTTAGTCTGGTATTTCAGCGCAATTTGCCAGGCTAACTTTGTTTCTTCCGTAAAAGGCAAATAAATATATACGAGTTTTGGTTTAGCTGTTAATTCACCTAGATCCGATGCGATTTTAAGCGTCTCCTCAGCACTCATATTGGCAGCCTTAATGCCTGCCTTATCTGCAACAGAATTAGCTAATGGTGCAACTGTACCACTCATCGCATATATCTGAGTTTTTGTTGTACTGACATTAAATAATGCAGGTCTATTTTCACTGTGAACAATTAAACTAGTGCCGACAACAGGTAAGCCATTAATTGTTTGTATTAAAGCAGTATGCGTTTTGCCTAAGGTATCGGTCCATTGCCTTTTTTCTATGAAGTCAATTTCATTGCCTATCTGAAAATCAGGCTGATTGGCTAAAAAAGATTTTATATCATTAACCGTTGTTTTAGCTGTTGTTAATCCTAAATCTCCGCTAACAAAAGTCGGTTTCCCCGTCTTAGTGTGGCTCTCAATGTTTATCTCTGATGTTTCATAAGCTAAAGTGCAAAGTGATGATGTTGCCAATAACGCAGAAACCGTAAGGGATAAGGTTTTTATTTTTTTCATAAATAGTTTCCTGAATAATATGTTAATTACGAATACAATTTGTACCTGATTCAAGGTCAGGTTATCAGTGGCAGATTTGTGTTACAAATATTTGTAAACTATGACTTTTTTTCATATATACAAATACTAATAGTTATTGTTATCAATTTATTCTGACATGAATGTCAGTTATTTTAATTGTTAACATGTTGATATTTTATTGGTTTATTTTATTTTAGGTTTTATAAAATTTTATGTTGGCAGGAGTGGTTGTTTACAATTGTTAACGTATAGTTTGGTTTTTATTTACAAGTTAGTTGGGGTTGTTAATAATTAAATTAGGGCTAATTTTCAGAAGCTTAAATGAGTTATTAACGCATATTAATCTACTATGTATATCGTTAAGTTATAATATATATTAAATATTGTGTTGTAATTTTATAAACTCGATTAATAGTGGGTTGTTAGTTTTTATAAATAGAATAAGGATAGGTTATGAGAGAGTGGGTTTATAATGCAATATCACTTATTGAGGCGGATTTTAAACGTTCAGCTGATACACATCTGACAAAAGTCGATATTCCAGGTAGTGAAAATATCTCGTTATATTTAAAAGATGAATCAACACATCCTACAGGCAGCTTAAAGCACAGACTTGCCCGATCTTTATTCCTATATGGTTTATGTAATGGTCATATTCATCATAGAACGACCATAATTGAGTCATCTTCGGGTAATACTGCGATATCCGAAGCGTATTTCGCAAAGTTGTTAAACTTACCATTTATAGCAGTAGTGCCTAAAAATACGTCACAGCAAAAAATAGATAAAATTACTTTTTATGGCGGACAATGCCACTTTGTTGAACCGAATGAAATTTATGCTGAAGCGCAAAGATTAGCGGATGAATTACAAGGCCATTATATGGATCAGTTTACATTTGCTGAAAGAGCAACTGATTGGCGCGGAAACAATAATATTGCAGAATCAATATTTGAACAAATGAGCTTAGAGCCACATCCGGTACCTGACTGGATAGTTGTTAGTGCGGGAACGGGTGGCACGTCGTCAACAATAGGGCGCTTTATTCGATATCATTGTTTTGAAACACAATTGTGTGTTGCGGATCCTGAAAACTCCGTATTTTATGATTATTATAAATCAGGAAATAAAGCGCTTAAATCTCAAAGTGGATCCGCAATTGAGGGGATTGGACGGCCAAGAGTTGAACCGTCTTTTAATAGGGCGATTGTAGATAAAATGCTTAAAGTGCCTGATGCCGCAAGTTACGCGACGCTGCACTTTATGGAAAATATACTAAATCGAAAATGTGGTGGTTCTACAGGAACAAATTTGTACGCCGCATTTCAACTAATGTCTGATCTAAACTTATCAGATCAACAAGGGAGTATTCTCTCTCTTATTTGTGATAGCGGTGAGCGCTACCTGGATACGTATTACAATCGAAACTGGCTGAATGATAAAGGCTATGATATTGAGCCTTATTTAGCGCAGTTAGCCAATTTTTTTGAAACTGGCGTTATGAAAAATATAGATTAAGTTCCGGCAAAAAGATAACCTTTAGTGCGTATTGTTTTGATCAATACAGGCTGGTTTGGATCTTCTTCTAATTTGATTCGAAGTGCGGATATAGTGGTATCAACCTGACGGCTGATACCGTCATATTCTATCCCACGCAAGTGTAAAAATATTTGATTTCTATTTACAACTTCACCTTTATGATCAACCAGATATAAAAGTAATTCATATTCTGCATTGGTCACATCCACTAATTTTCCATCTTTTAATACTTCTCTGCGCTGCTTGATTATTTCGATATTATGAAACTTTTCAGATAAGTTAGCATGTGTGTTTTTTTCATGATCTCTACGTAAAACAGCCCGTGTTTTTGCAAGTAACAATCTGGGGACTACAGGTTTTGCAATATAATCATCAGCACCCATTTCCAATCCTAATACTTGATCTAAAGTATCGGTACGTGCCGTTAACATTATTACCTTGCCTTTAAATTTTCCTTTTATTAGCTGGCAAATTTGTAAGCCATCCATATCGGGTAGCATTAAATCGAGTAAAACGATATCAGGTTGATTTTTTAATATGTGATCTATAGCGAGCTGCCCCTCATTGAGTACAGTACATTCAAATTCAAATTGCTGAAAGAAATTGAATGTAAGCTGAGCAAGTTCTTTATCGTCTTCCACTATGAGTAGTTGATATCGTTTCATTTGACACTCTCTAAAATTTGATTCTAATGCCAACCTTGGCGATTGATTTATCGTTTTTTATGCCTTCGTATTGATCTGATTCTCTGTTTGCATGTTCTGCAGTTAAAAACACATCAAAAGACTCGTTGATTTTATAGGTCAGCTTAGATTTAATCGTTGTGCTTGTATCTTGTTCATTTCCATAATAGGTATCATTGTCAGAGAAATTCAATGTTAAATTAATCATAGTGAGTGATAACTTGAGATCAGAATGGACTGAATATACCGCAGCAACGGAATATTTATGACCCTGGTAATCATAATCATCGGTTGTAAAAGGTTCGTTCGTATCCCAGGCGAAACTTTTTGCATCAGCATCCAGATAATCAAATTTTGCCAGTAAAAGCAGTTTATTTGCTAAGAATAATTTAGACCATTTTAAAGATATATTACGTGTTGTACTGTCAACGGCATCAAATACATAGGCAATATCTCCCCGATAAATATATGTCCCTTTATAATCGCGATTAAGCCATTGAAAACCTAATTCCCAATTCCCTAAATGATTATAATAAGATATATAAGGCTTCAGACCATAGCTTTGTACTTGCACTTGTGAATTTCTTTTTAAAACTCGGTAATGGGTCGAGATACCAGATTTGAATGTTTTATTAATTTGCCAGGAAAGGTCGGAGTTAAACTTAATTTGTAATTTATCATAGTCATTTAGCGCATTGTTATCTGTTGCTTTTATATCTAAATTATTTTCCCAGGTAAGGTGATTGAAAGGTTTCAATTGTAATTTATGATTTAAATTAAGCTGTAACTGATTAAATTGGCTGCTTTTTTTTGTTGTATCTAACTCAAACTGACCGTTATTTTTGTAAAGTTGATTACCGTCCTCATCGTATACATAACTATCTGCTGAAATAAATAAAAAACTACCATCAGCCAGCTCAACAAAAAAACTATCATAGTAGGGATCATCTTCTATAAAATAGTCACCAAAACTAAACAATACGTTACTGTCATAACCTGTCGCTATATCCACATAACCGTTAAAGCTATTTTCGGTTTTTTGTGATTTTTCACTTAGCAGTGCATGTTCGGCCTGAGCTTTAACATGTTCTAAATTTTGTCTGACATTAACTGGGAGTGTGTTAATTTCCAATACCTGGTTGAGTTCATTGATTGCCAGTTGATGTTTATTCTGATTTAAATACACCTGTGCTAACTCTACTCTGGCACGATGTAATTGATTATTATGAGATAATAAAACTTGAAGTACGTTCTGTGCCTTTTGCCACTGTTTTGCTTCAATATATGTCATTGCCTCTGAAAATAGTTGTTCATCAGTTACTGAGGCTGCAACTGTATTTTTTTGCGTTAACAAAATGATTAATAAAGTTAAAACTACAGTCGAAAATCGATAGGTGTGTAATGCATAATGTAATTGATTACTCATACTTAATGCATGGTTTTTAGAATTCTGTTTCATTATTTAATTCCTGTTTTACCTCTGCTTCCATTGCTTTTAACTCAGCCATCATTTGCTTAATATTTTTGGGTTTCATTTTATTATTATTTTTTTTAGTACTTTTTTTGGCTGTTACGCCATTGGCCTTATCTAACAAACTGCTCTTATCGAGTTGATTTAATTGAGACTCTAGATTTCCTTGAATACCTACCCCATATTTTGGTGAAGAAGGTTTGTTATTCCAATCGTCCCATTGGTCTACTGCAAGCTTTTTTTCTTTTACTTCTTTTGTTGCTGTTTGTTCGGGTGTTTCAGGAGTTGTATCAGCAAACGATGGCATAGCATAAACGATTGTAAAAAATAACAATACTAACTTTAATATCGAATTTATTAAATGCGCTTGTTCAGAGGTGGGGACTTTCTTATGTATCGATTTATATAGACACATGCTGTTCCCCTTGATGTCTATGGTTTTGAGTTATCGGTAAAGTTAAAACAAATCGCGCACCACCCCAGGAGTTATTCATTGCCTCTATATTTGCATTATGTTGTATCGCAACTTGTTTAACTATGGCCAAACCTAAACCATACCCTCCTAAATCACTATTGCGACTGGTATCAGCGCGAAAAAAAGGATTAAATAAATGTGTGATTACTTTTTCATCTAATCCTTCTCCATCATCGTCGATACAGATCAGTAAATTATTCTTTTCTAATGTGAGTGTGATCAGTATTTTGTTACTTGCGTATCTGCCAGCATTACTTAGTAAGTTATCCAATAATCTGCACAGTAGCGCTTCATTGGCGTAAACCATATAACTTTGATCCGCTTGATATTTTATTTCAAGTTTTAGCTGTGGGTACAATAGTTTAAGGCCTTGGATCTGATTTTTCAGTAATTCATAAATTTCAATTTCTTCAAATTCAACTTCTTGTTTTAGCGTGAGCTTTTCGTAGGTGAGTAATTCGTCAATGAGTTGATTTAATTGCTCAAGATCGTTATCACAACCTTGTAAAGTTAAATTATCTTCACCTAATTCGGCATAAAGTGTTTCTATACGAAAGTGCATTTTGGCAATAGGGGTTCTTAAATCATGTGAAACGGCCCTGATCATATAGGCTTTTTCATTTAACAATTTTTCTATACGGCTAGCCATGTTTTGAACTTTTAAGGTTAGTTGCGCGATAACATTAGGATCTTTTGTATTTTCCTCTGGCAGGTGGCCTGGGCTGATCGCATCAACTTTGTCTTGTAATTGATATAACTGCCGGGCTAAATGTTTAATTATAAAGAATACGCTCATAGCCATTAACACTAAAGCAAACAGTAAAAAAGAGACCACAATTTTTACCGGGTAGGGATCAAATAGTTCGATTGAACCTAGCTTTAATACATCAGATGTGGTGCCCCAAGGCGCATATACATTAATTGATAACCCCCTGCCAAATTGTTTATCCCATTCTATAATGGTTTCACCGCGCTCTAACCTTTCAAGCTGCCTGCTATCAAGATCTAAATCTTGTTTTTCAATGCGATAAACGGGGTAGGAGAATGACTGGCTTATATTGTCAAAGACATTTTGTCTTTTTTCTACAGGAAAACGACCCACTTCATTTAATAATAAAAAGGCGGTTGTTGTGGCGACTTTTTCAGTAAAACTTTCAAACTCAAATAATAAAGATGCACGGGAGTTTTTAAGTGGTTGTCGAATAACGAAACGTTTATTTTTATCATGCCAAATGGGTAACAGGTTTTGATTATCTTTAGTATTTAATCTCAGATTGTTATCTATGCTTAATTCAGCTTCTAATAAAGATGCAGATATTGAAAGCCATTTTTCTTGGTTATTTCCTTTTTGTCTGTCGGCGCCAAGTTGTAATAACCTGGTTGTACCAGACATTATTTGCTGTAAATGTAATTGGTAACGGTAATGATTAAGGGATTCAAAAGCGCAATAAGATAATACCAGCACGGTAAATATACTGAGTAGAATAGCGCTATAAATTTCCCAAAAAAGTCGTTTCAAAAAATAAACTCACATAAAGGCAATTCGACAGCCTGAAAAGTATCAGCTAGAACCGGTATCTGACTGAATGTTATTATTATGAGTATATAGCCGCTAAATGGGCTAAGCCACAATTTTATCTTAACAGTTTGTACAGCTTAGTTGTACGTGCTAAATATTCTGATAAAACCTTGGTTTTCCTGATTTAATTATATTAACTGTTTAATAGGTCCCTGGAATTACTTTGAATATCAATCTAATTGTTAAATACATAAAGTTGAAGCTCGCTTAATTATGGAGTTTAGGTATAAAATAAGTGCCTTATAAAAACAACGAGTTATTAATACACATGGAAACTATCATCATTTGTGCGCTGATCGCGGTTATGTTGCCTTTTTTGGCTAAAATGCCACTTGCTTTTGCAATGAATAAAGAAAGTCGATATGACAATAATTACCCTAGGCAACAACAAGCCAGATTAACTGGGTTTGGCGCACGTGCATTGGCTGCCCATGAGAATTGCTTTGAGTCGTTAATTATTTTTACCATGGCGATTGCTGTTGTTTTAGCAACCAATACAACAGGCACTACAATTCAATATTTATCAATTGGTTATTTGATTGCCAGAGTGGCTTATTGTTTATTGTATTATGTGGATCTAGGTACTTTACGTTCTATCGTATGGGCTGTGAGTTTAGCGTGTCCGGTCGCTATGATTTGGTTCAGTATTCCAGCTGGCCATTAACGGGTTTAACTATGACTAAAACGTACACTATGATAGCTGCGGGTTATGCTCAAATAAATCAAATTGTTGATGATAAATTTCAACATGCCTTTGATAATTTTAAACAGCTTGAGCAAAAGATCATTGAGCAAGAAATTGAGATCACCACATTAACTATCGATCCCTTATCAACAGATTGGCATAGTGAATTAAAACCTAATCATTTTAGGAGTGGTTGTGCGCCAATTCAGGCAATTTATAAAGCAAAAGAATTGATTTCTCAAGGTCAGCATGCAGTGGTTATCAGTGGTGAAGAGCCCTTAAAATCAGGTTATGATCGCGGTCAAAGACACAAATTAATGGCAATTTACAATGATAAAAAGTCAATTGCAGATTTATATAATGATCTGGCGCACCAGTTTATTGATCATCACGATAGTTCTAAAGAAGAATTCTTAGCCTTAGCTGATCATTTATTTCAAAACCATACTCGTAGTCATAAGCTTGCAGTTAAAGAAAATCGAGCTTATTTTGAATCGCCAGAACCTAAATGGTTTCATCATGTTACAGACTTATTTCGTGGGGTTGACTGTGCAAATCCTTTGGTCGACTTTACCGGTAAGCTATTACTTTGTAGTGATAGCTTAGCAAAAAAATTGGGGCTGAATAATCTGGTAAAGGTCGCTGGTGTTGGCGTGGGGAGTTTAGACGTTGATGAATTAAAATCTATTGCAAAAATTTCACGGTACGAACATTTAACTCAGGCATACGAAATAGCGTGCGCTGAAGCAAACATTGATTTTAATCAATTAGTACATAATAAACAGGCGTTGATGAAGGTATATACTTGTTATCCAGTTGTCCCTATGGCGTTTTTATTAAATACAGGGTTAGTAGAGAATTTAGCCCAGATCCCAGACTTTTTATCAGAGCACTTATTAACATTAAATGGCGGCATGAATCTGGCGCGTGCACCCTGGAATAACCCCGCACTATACGGTTTGATTGAAATGTATCATCAATTATTATCGAGTCAACAAAAATTTGGTTTAGTGCATGGTAATGGCGGGTTGGGATATCGACAAGGTGTTGCAATTTTAAGTGCAGGGCCTGCCAAAAAGACTGGAAATATTGGAGTCTAATAAAGACCCCCAAACGTATGATACGAACAAATAATTAGGGTTTTTAAAACCGTATCATAGTAGAAACAGCCTCTTCTGAACTAGTTTGAATAGACAGTTTTATTTGACGCTTTTGCCAGTCGATGTCCAGTAGTTAAGCTGGTTATACTGCCCATTACCTTGATTATCTGCATAGACAGGTAAACGTAGTGGGTTTTCTATATGATAAGGCCAGCTTTGACCAAAACCGGAAGCTGTAATTTCATATACAGTGGTTGTTTTTCCAAATATTGGGTCGGCTGGTATGTCTTTTTGCAGCAATTCACCCCAATGTTGATCTCCTGATAAAAAAATCACGGCTTTTGTATAACCTTCATTAATTGATTTTTGTATAACCTTCATTAATTGATTTTTGTACTAACCGGAGTAGGCGTTCGCGTCTCCTTGATAACTCGAAGGCGCATTACAGGATTGTCCCGACATTGTTTTAAACTTAGGAATGGTTTGCGCTCTCACATTTCCCCAACTTGAACCGTCAATGGTTTGTTTCAAATAACACCATTGGTTTGAGGTGTTATTCTTATCTGTTGTGCCCTGATACTGAGTACCTAAATAACTAAATTGTTGTTTATATTGTTCATAATGTACTTCAGGTGTGGCGAAAATGGCTGTAGAGAGTAATGTTAGTAGCCAATACATACCCCATGGTTTTTGGCGTATGTATTTTTTCATATTATTAGCGTTAAAATAGATCAGTTTTCTCTTACCAGCATACTTTCTCCATCGGCTGATAAAATAAGCAGGTAGGAATAGCCGGGGGTTGCCTGACAAATATCAACAGGCTGTTCTGCCACTTTAATTGAATCGAGGCAGTTTTTTATCGTATAAAAGTCAGTTTCTTTGGCTGTATTATAAGTGATAGTGTTGTCTTCTAAAGCCAGTTGAGTTGTAGCCTCTGTTATAAAAAATCGTATCCTGAACTCTCCGGTTTTATTGGATTGTTTTTGCTCTACAACAGATATTTCAACCCCATGTAATTTATCCCAGCCAATGACATGGTAATCGGTTTTATTATTTACTTTATATTTAACACTATTGTCTGCGATTTCATGGTAAGGGGCGGTGATAGCAAACTTTATTTTGGCATGAAAATTACGTTCGTGCCTTATTTTGTACGGCGTGTGTTGTGGTGTCAGTGAAGCAACTCTATATTTACTTTTATACACATCTGGATATTTGCCAACAACATCGCGATTAACCATATGAAAGTCTAATTCGTGGTTGGAGGCATTTACCAGTTTGTAGTCATTATAATAATAATCTTCGCCTTCATCGAAACTTAAGTCATCTTCACTACAGGCATTTAACAATAAAACAGATACTATGATGATTAAATATTTATACATGGGACACCTTTACATTTTATATATGATAGAAAAAATAGCTAACTGACTATTATCATTGGTAATAATAGGGCTTTGCGTGATGGATTTGTCGAGATGTTTATTGGTGGCGATTAAACTTAGACTCAATTGATTTGTTAAAGGGTAAATTACTTTAAGTGAGGTAATTATGTTAGTCGCGCTTGTACCCTGATAAACTGTACGACCTACAGATAAATCACTGTTTTCTTCGCTGATCCCATAAACATGGTTAACATATTCTTCATCTTGCCAGTTAACACCGATATCAGCGGCCAACATGAGTCCAAAATCAAATCGATATAAGGGAATATTTAACATGGCTGATGCAACTAACCCACCAGAGTTGTCTGATATATCTTGTGATATGTTAACTTCTAAATTTTTATATTGCGTTTGAAAATCTAATGTGAAATCGCCATCAGGTGCCTTGTATCCATTAAATACAGGATCGTCAGAGAGTTCTGAGTCAAATAATGTTGCGCTATCGTAGGTTTCATCACGGTAGTTCAGTCCAAATGCAGTTTCAACTGTTTCTTTATTAACAACGTATTGTATCAATCCATGATGAACACCAAAACGCCAATTTTCGTATTGCGCATTAATAATAGGTAAAGGTGTGGTTTGATTTTTCATTCCTTTATATGGCATTTTAAATAAGCCCTGAGCTACACCATATTCAAGTTGCCATTGTTCAGCAATGCAGTTATGGCTGTAAATACCTGACATAAATAACAATAGCAGACTTAAAAAGGACATTTTTGTTTGAGAAGATAGTTCCATTATATATAGTACCTTTGAAGTTAATTTAGGCACATCATAAAGACATAATTACATGCTGCCTTGTGTCAAATGTCACGTTTTTAAAATTCGTGACATTTGCCCTATTAGGAACATGTCAGAGATATGAAATAATAAAACTATGAAAAATATATTTGATCATCTATATCGCAGAGCTGAGTTTGTACTTGCATTAAGTACTATGTCTTTTGTTTTTGCGACTACATATCGTTTTTGGTTTAACTCGGATAAACTGTTTTATTCATTAATAAGCCCTACAATAATCAATGGTTTGGTTGTTGGTTTTTTATATTGCCTGTTAGTTGTTTTTTTAGTACTTACTGAGTTTTACTGTAAAGATAAATCACACAGTCGGCTGACACATTTCATCTTTTATTGTGCCACTTGCGTTATTGTTACCCTGTTGATTTTGTTTCAAAATGGTTTACTGCCTCTGTTACTTATCATTCTGGTGGTAAGGCTCAATGAATATCAATTTAATAAGGGTTTTATTTATTTTGTTATTTGCATCCCCTTATATTTTTCAGTGGCAAACGACTTACTTTATAATTTGTCTTATGCCTATTTTAATGGTTGTGCTAATACAATTTTAAATTTATTTGGTTTGACATTTAGCAGTAAAATACTGGCAGAACAAAAAGCAAAAGAAAAATCGGCTCATTTAGTCAGAGAGTTAAAAGCGACACAAAGGTTGTTAAACTTCACTTCTAAGCGTGATGAACGCTTACGTATTGCAAGAGATTTACACGACGTATTAGGCCACCACCTTACCGCCCTAAGTATACAGTTAGAAGTGGCTTGTCATACCGAAGGTGACGCATCCAAAAAGCATATTCATAAAGGTCAGGATATTACCAAATTACTTTTAAGTGATATTAGGCAAGCTGTGACCGATATCAGAGAAAGTTGCGCGATTGATATTCAATCTAGTTTGGCTGATTTATGTGAAGATATACCAAAAATAAAGATAGATTTAAATGTAAAACCGGGCTTTTCACTTAATAATGCGCGTCAGGCTGAATTGATATTTCGTTGTGTACAAGAAGCACTTACTAATGTTTTAAAGCACAGTAAAGGAAGTCATTGTGAAATTACTTTAACTAAAAGTAATAAGCATATTTTTTTGTCTATACAAGATGACGGCGCTATTAAAACAGAATTGGTGGAAGGTAACGGATTAACCGGAATGCGAGAGCGGCTCGCCATTTTAGATGGCACTTTATCTGTCACCATGGGTGAAGATGGGTTAAATTTGAAAATTTGTATTCCAAATCATGAGGATTATTTAACTTGATTAATATTTTACTGGTTGACGATCAAAACCTGGTACGGGAAGGGATCAAAAGTTTATTGGAACTGAAATCGCATATTTGTGTGATTGCAGAAGCGTGTGATGGACAAGAAGCGTTAGAACAATTAGAAAATTGTCAGCCTGATGTAATTTTACTTGATATACGGATGCCAAAATTGGATGGATTGGCAGTGTTAAAACACTTAAATGAAACGGATAATAATATACCCACGTTAGTACTAACGACTTTTGATGAGCATGATTTAGTTCTGGATTGTTTAAAGTTAGGGGCAAAAGGCTATCTTAGAAAAGATGTTAGCTTAGAATCCCTGATCACTGCAATTGAAAAAATCGCAAATGGTGAGAAGTGGATAAAACCTGCAACGACTACCAGAATAGAGAAAAACTTATCCTCACATAAACTGGATGAAGGCCTGATAGAGTGTGAACTAACGAATATTGAACAACAGGTTTTACGCTTAGTGGCGGCCGGATATTCGAATCACGAAATTGCTGCTGCGTTACATCGCTCCGTTGGCACGGTGCGTAACCAGGTATCATTTATATTAAACAAACTTAATGTGCGAGACCGTACTCGTGCCGTTTTAAAAGCTGTAGATTTAGGTTTGATTTGAGCTTGTTCTTTAGTAATTGATTTAAATATTATTTATTTCTTTTTTATCACCTATACTGAAAATATCAATTTATTAGGGGGTGTAATGAGAAGGAATAAAGCTTTAAGTATATTTAATTTTGAACAGTATTTTACATCATGTTTAAAACAAGGGTTTTTATTGCGAGATCGATTAGTCAATTCTTTTGCATATAAAATGCAGTCTGATCCTTTAATGATAGTGGAATAAGACTCAGTATGAATTTCTTAAATTTAAAGATGAAAATAATATTAGGGATAATATTTTCTTATGTTTTGGTGATTTTAATATTGTGTGTTATTAACAATAAAGCATCAAATGAATTAAAGCAGACCTTATTGCTCAATGAAGCCAAATTAATAGCGGAAGCTGTTAAGGTATCTGCAGCAACAAGTATGCATGCTGAAAGCATGAGCCAAATCGTCAACGATTTAGGTGCATTAGATAATGTAAATAACTTAATGATTGCTGATGATAACAGTAAGCTGGTTCTGATGAGTAATATTAATAAACATGAGAATAAGTCTGCATTTCATCAAGGTAATGAACTGGCTCTTTTACTAAAAAATATGGATTTGCATAAAAGAAATAGTTGGAAAAATGTACATAATGGACTTGTTTATGTATCCAGGTTTAAAGGGCTGAGTGAAGATAAAAATTCGTTAAATCCACTGTTATTGATCGTCAGCGTTAATGCAGATAATGTAACTGGGATAATAGATAAAAGAAATCAGCAATTAATTTATGGTGCATTAATAGGATTTCTATCTGCCATTTTTTTAATCTTATTGCTTTTTAAGTGGCAGGTGAGCAAACCAGTTTCACTGTTATTAGCAGCCATAAATAAAGTGCATAAAGGTCATAAAAAAACTCAGATAGAATATAAATCTAAAGATGAATTTGGCTTTTTAATTGCTGAGTTTAATCATTTTAATCATGAATTATTCGAAAATAAACTTGAGCTTGAACAACAAAAAGCACTGAATGAACAAGCGGTCAAATCTAAATCTGATTTTTTAGCTGTGATGAGCCATGAAATCAGACTGCCGCTCAATGGCATTATTGGTATGTCGAACTTACTCAATAAAACGCACTTAGTTGGCGACCAAAAAATATACGCTGAAACAATCAGGTTATCTGGAAAACAACTGTTATCTATCATTAGTGACATTCTTGATTTTTCTAAAATTGATTCCGGTAAATTAACACTTGATCTGCAATCATGTGACTTAACTAAAGTAGTTGAAACCACTATTGATATGTTTAGAGAAACGGCTGAGCAGAGCCATATTACTTTGATAACTGAGTTTTCACACGGATTAATGCATCGTGTATTTTTAGATGAAATTCGATTTAAGCAAATTCTGGTAAATTTATTGAGTAATGCATTTAAATTTACGACTCATGGTCAAGTTGTAGTTAATGTTAAAATTGTGGACTTTGATGACTCCCATTATGAAATACAAGTAGCTGTAACTGATACGGGCATTGGCCTGAGAAATGATCAACTAGATAAACTCTTTTCAGAATTCATATGGCCTGGTACCTCTACAACTCAGCATTGTAGTGGTACAGGGTTAGGCCTTGCAATATGTAAACGGTTAATAGATTTGATGTCCGGGAAAATATGGATAGAAAGTGAACTTGGCGAAGGCGCGAGTTTTATTTTTGAATTACCACTTGAAAAAGCGGAATTAATTGAAAATATTCCTGTTACATTTACCGAAGAAACGGCTGATTTTAAGCCACTTGATATTTTATTGGTTGAAGATATGGGGACCAACCAGGATATTGTCAAAGCAATATTAACGGGACATCGAATAGAAGTGGCCAATAATGGTAAAGAAGCCATCGAACAAGTTACTATCAGGGATCATGACATCATATTAATGGATTGTTTAATGCCTGAAATGGATGGATTTCAGGCAACGCAAGCAATCAGGCAATTAGGCATTATTACCCCTATCATTGCACTTACGACAAGTGCATTACAAGAAACCAAAGATAAGTGTACACAAGCTGGAATGGACGACTTTTTATCTAAACCTTTTGATGAAAAAGAAGTTATTTTAATGGTCGAAAAGTGGGGGAGGGTTGAGTCGTTATAGTAGAATAATATACGTGAATAATTCAGATTAAAAAGTGTCATTCTTAAATATGAATGACACTTTTATTTTTAGATGCTACTTATTTTTGCGGTTCAAGCTTACTAAACCTTTCAGAAAGAGTAAATTGTGTTGTGACTTTCTGCTTACTAGTCTCAACATTTCTTACTGGTGTAACTGGCGCTGAGTCAACTTTAAAAACAGATCTATTATCATAATATAGAGCATCATCACCACCCCATTCAAAATTAGAGTATTTAAAGTCATGTTTATGAAATAAGTCATATTTATTATTTGACTGACCGATTAAACGCCATACTCGCTCATGATATAAAATACAGCCTTCAGTAGCTGCTGATTTACATTCAGGGGTATAATGACCATCAATATGTCTGATCCTTGAAATGGTTAAAGTACCATCACTATTAACTGTCCAGTTACCATACATATGCCATATTTCATCTTCCGTTAAGATGCCATCACCATTGCTATCTTTACTTGATTTTGTAACCGCATCGCCATTCTCGCTTAGTTCAAACCAGAAATGCTCCAATGGATCACTAAAGTTTGAATTATCATAACTGTAGATACCAGCTATCGATGCGCTGTTCCAGGTCATAGAAGTTGATAAAATAGCACCTTGATTGACAAAGTCACCTGAATTATTAGCAAGCTCACGACCAAATTGATTAGTTCCTGAGTTATTTGTAAGTTGTCTCCATGAGGAAACATAAGTCTCCCCTGTCGTATTTACTGGAATATTAAACTCTAATGCCCCATTATTTATTTGCCAGGTGAAATCAAAGTTCATTATATTAGCATGACCAGTACCATCTGCATTTAAAATATATTCATCTGCTCCGGTAGAGCCAAATGAACTTATATTTGGGTTAAACGGTAAATAAGCAACGCCTGCACCACTGTGATTAATTGCCACGGTGCCTGTATTTTTTACAGCTGTATGGGTAACTGAATTTGTGGAAGTTTCATCTGGGAGTTCACCATTTGGAAAGTGGATTTTACGCACAGTTGTTAATGAAATAACGTCACTTTTTTCACCTGTACTAAGGCGTTTTAGTTCGTAGCTGATATCAGTATATTCAGCATTAATATTAACTTGTTCACCGTTTATTTCGCGATACTCAGCACCAAAAGATGTGTCTGGGGAAGAAACTACCGCTGAAATTACACCGTTAGCTTGGGTCCAGCTAAATAAGTTATTGCCTTTGCTGCCGTTATTGCCATCAAATCTGAAAATAAAACCGCTATAAAGTGTGGCCTGAGGTAAAAAGTAATATGCGTCAGGTGCTGTGAAAGCGGATTGCGTATCTATCAGGTTTTCGTCGGCTAATATTTCATCTTGTGCTTGTTGGTATTCAGGTTCGTCTTGCACTTCTTGAATATAAGCTTTTGCCGCGTCTATGTTATTTGCTAATGCTAATGTATCTGTGATGCCATCTGGCAGTGCTAGATCAGCGTTGTCACCGGCTTTATCTATTGCAACTTTAATCGCTGTTGCTAATGCCATAACTTCGTCATAATTTAAAGCTTGCGACAGGTTCTCTAATTGTGCGTCAGTTTCAATTTCTTCACCATTATTAGCTAATTTTGCTAATGCATATTGAGCAGTAGTGATGTTAGTGACATTTACTGAGAAGCCTTCATCGGCTGTTAATTCGTTATCTTCGCCAGCAAGCTCACTTAATTGACCCACAGTGCCTAATAAAGAAATTAAACCTGCATTGGCTTGATCAGCGACACCTTTAGCAATAATAGAAACAAATGCATCGGCTTCAGAATCATCAAGTAATAAATCAACTGTATATTCGCCACTTTCATCAGCAGTAACGTCGACTGTAATATCTCGGCCAGCAACATTAACAGAGATCTCACCATTTGAAATAGGTGAATCTGTAGCTAACCCTGTTATTTTTAAAGGAATTGTTAATTGATTTATGGTTACAGTATTTTCTTTTCTTGTTACGTCGCCATCATTGTCAGTCACAGTTAATGATAAGCCAATTGTTGTGTCCTCGCTGACTTCTGGCGCGTTAAATGAAATGCTGGCAGTATCAGAGCCTGTTAGATTTACATCTGGACCTGATATTTTTTGCCATGAGTAAGATACGATAGTATCTGTTTGGCTATCTACCAGTGCGTTAACTGATACTATTGATTTTTCATCAAAGCTCACATCAGTAAGTGTTACCTCAGGTATCACATTATTTATGGCAACAGAAACAGTATCACTTGCCAAACCACCGTCATTATCAGTTATTGTTAGTTTAAGTTGTATAATTTCATGTGTATCTTCTATACTCGGCGCTAAAAATGAAACTTGAGTCGTATCAGAGCCAGAAAGTGAAAGTGCATGATTGCTAGTAACTTCCCATTTATAATCCACAATTGTGCCATCAGTGTCAGTCGCTATTGCTGGGATAGTAACTAGGGTATTTTCATTATTCTCGGATTCAACTAATGTAAGCGAAGGCAGTTCATTAACATTATTTATAGTTACAGAGACATTACTATTTGCTGATCCGCCGTCGTTATCTGTTACTGTCAATTTTAAAGTAACAGTATCCCCTGTATTAGCTACACTGGGTGCAGTAAATGTAACTTTTGTAGTATTTTCACCACTTAGTTCTATAACATGATCGCTGGTTACTTCCCATTTGTAATTGGCTATTGTGCCATCATTATCGTTTGCAGTTGCAATGATCTCAACATCAGTATGTTCATTGGTTATTGCATCGTTAACGATAATTGATGGTAATTGATTGATTTTTGGTTCAGTTTTTTTCTCACCGCTGCCGCCACAGCCTGTAAGCATTAAGGCACTGGTGATTAAAGATAGTGTAAATAAGTTGTTGATATTCATAAGAGATCAGTTAAATTCCATTAATTTATTATTACGAAGTTTTATGCTTATGGGTAGTAAAAACCTAAGAGTACGGACTTTTAGATTCAATTTTTCAAGCAACGTAATGTACAGATAGGAATTCTGTATTGCAATAAATTAACAAATGGGAATAGAGTCTTTATTCAATCAATACAATCTCATTTTAATTACAATTAAAAAAATAATATACAACATATTTATTTTTTATTTATAATCAATTGCTTATGATTTAATTGAGTTTGCTTTAGTCATTGAATGTCTATTTACAATACTTCACAATGAGCCATTTTTTAGTGAGGTCCTCTGGGAATATTTGATTCGTGTAATTTTAATATGAAAGTTTTAAACCAATATAAAATTGCCTTGGCGTGCCAGGTGTTGCTGCAATACGTGTCCAACTTGACGTTTCTTGTCCCACTATAGGTTGATCATATTTTTTATCGGTTAAGTTAGTGATATTAAAATGCATAGATATATTGTCGGTAAATTGATAACTGCCACCAAAATCAAAGATCCAAAACGAACTCATTTCAAACTGGGTACCATTATTATCCAAAGCTGGAAATCGGTAATTATCGGGGTGATATTTTGCCTTATCGGTAAATTTAGCGTCAAAATTTAATGCTAACGCCGAGTTAAACCATTTTGAATCTAGGGTAAATTTCAGTTGATTTCTAGGCGTGTGAATTAAATCATAACTTTGTTCATTATTGGTTTTATCTGTGGTTTGACCCGTAACAAATGAATATGAAAGTGAGGGGGAAATATTGTCTGTTAACTGACTTTCTAGCTCCAGGTTAAAACCATAAATATCCGTTTTTCCTGAATTAATCGTATGTGTGGTGGTAAATGTGTATTCTCCTTGTTCATCAGTTAGTTGTTCAATGGATTTTATTTGGCGTTGCATGATTAAATTGTCAACTTTAGTTTTAAATAAGGAAGCTTCAATTGCAAATTTTTTAAAGTTTTTACCTAAGTTAAGTTCAAGGTCTGTAGTTTCTTCCGGTTTCAGTTCGGTATTAGGCACTTGTTGCGCTGATCTTGGAATAAAAAATGTATCAAATGTAAAGAATGCGGCTGGCGCTAAATAGCTGGTGCCAGCGATACCTTTTATAAACCAGTTAGTTTGATTGTTGAAGTAATTTACCACTAGTCTAGGATTAAATGTATTACCATAGCGATTATGCTTGTCGTATCTTCCGCCCAGTGTAAATGTTAGTTTCTTGGAATAGTCATATTGCGTTTGGGCAAAAATACCAAGGTTGTTTTCTGCTAAATTATGAAATTTTAGCCTATCGTCAACTTGATTTGAAATCGAGTCATCATATGAGGCTGGAAAATCAAGATTGCCAGTTTTAGGTAGCATATCAACCGTTGTTAATGATAAGCCAATAACTGAATGGAGTTTATTGTTCAATTGCTGCCAATTTATTCTTTCTTCAATTTTAGTTCGATTTGCATAATTTAGCTTATAGGTACGAGTGCCTACTCCTCGGGGTTCTAGTGCTGAGCTATAAATACGAAATGGTGCCATATTTGGTCTGTTCCAGTGGGAGTATGGGTTCAATTGGTTACGCGTATGATCAACGAGTGATTCTAAAATGACACCGTTATTGAGCTTAAGCTTATGTGTTAAATAAAAGCCTAATTGTTTAAATATATACTGACCTGAATCTCCATTAGCTTCGTATGTTAGTGGTGACCAACCAATTTGAGTTTGTGTTTGAAAGCGTTGGAAATAGGTTTGTAGGGCAAGTTCACCAGCTTCTAATCTTAGCTTGGCTGTAATACTTTCTTCACTGGGATGGTAGTAGTCAGCTCTTTGTTCTTTGGGAAAAAAGGTATAACTGGCATTAATACCGGCTTCATTTGGATAGCGGCTGTAAAACTGTTCAAAATCAGAAAAATCAATGCCGTCGGTTTCATACTTATTTAATAGTAATTCAGCAGAGAAGTTATCGAAGTTTCCTGTGTATTTAATGGTGCCTTTTTTTTCATTATAGCGGCCAGCGTCAAGGGATATAGTCCAATTTGTATGTTTGGTTTCTGATGAAGGCGAAGAAATCATATTCATTGTCAGGCTGACAGTATCACTGCCATAAAGTGCTGACGCAGAGCCGTAAATGACTTCAATTTGATCTATGTCATCAAGTGGATATAAATAAGGGGTAATATGCAGTGGTTGTGCATCAGGGTGATTCAGTCGTTGTCCATTCCACATCAGAACAACTTTATTGTTTCCCCTAATTCCCCGTACTATCATTTCTGACGAACCTGAATCAGCAGATGCGGCATAAAGTGATAAGCGAACAGCAGGTAAATCTGCAATAACATCAGCAAGATATCTATAGTTTCTGTCTTTGATGTGTTTTTTGCTCATTACCCTAACTTTAGAGGGAGATTTGACTACAGATTGACGTCTGAATGATGCTGAGGTTATTTCGATATTAAATAGCTCTTCTAAAGAAAGTGAAAAAAGATCTGTTTCATTTTTAGGGTTAGCATGTGTAGTTGACATTAAGAGTGCGGTAGAACAAATCATCGACATAATAATTGTATTCATAACCTCTGCCTGGCAGGTTTTAATATCTACACTTTATTTTAGATGTTAATTCAGATTTATCATCATAGATGGAAATTAAAGTGACTTGATAATTCAGAATAAATGACGATGCTTAGTGAAGGTTTCTCACAGATTGAATTTAGTCGGTTCTCAAATTGAAATTTATTTTTAAAAGCTTGTTATGTTTAATATTATTCAGCACCCCATTTTTTTGTGTTTCTGCACAAGAGAAAGTAACTGCCTGCTCTAGCATTTTGTGGATCCCTTTCAACTGGGAAACAGAAACACAGGTAAAAGGGGTTGGTAGTGATATTGCTTCAAAGTTTTTTTTCTTACAAAAGGTAGAACTTGAATTAATTGTATTAGGAAGTTGGGCAAGATGTTTAAAGTTTGTTGAAACCGGTGAAATCGATATTGCCATTGCGGCATACAAAACAAAAGCGCGTGAGCGCTTTGGTATTTACGTCGCTGAGGAAATTGGTTTTGATGCGATGAAAATTTATATTCGCGATGGCGAAAATATTCAATTTAATTCTTTTAATGATTTAAAACAGTATCGTGGTGGCGGGGTAAGGGGAGATAGTTATGGTGAAAAATTTGACACTTTTAAATTATCATTATCAGAGCGTCAGTGGACCGAGGTTAATAGTGCACAACAAAATGTGGGTAAATTAATCTTGCAACGGGTTGATTATATTCCTATGAATCCATGGAATTTAGAAGTGATCATGCTTAAATTAAAACAGCAAGGCGTTTATCATGGAGATACCAAGCTGGTTTCGGTCGGTGAGCCTATCGATCATAACGGACTTTATTATTTATTTTCAAAAAAATCTGATAAGTATAAAGTGTATGGCGAAGAACTTGCTAATTATCTTAAAAAACTAAAATCGTCAGGTGAAATTGACGAAATTTTCGAACGTAATTTTAAAGACTATAAATTTTCGCTAACAAGGTCATATGAAAACAGTAACCGCTAAATTTCATTTACCAAAGGAAGTCCTTTTTTACATTGGTCAATATTCATAAGGGTGGTTTGAGCAATTTGCGATAATGCATTGTCGGTAAAAAAGCCCTGATGCCCGGTGATCAATACATTAGGAAAGGTGATGAGTCTTTCAAATATATCATCATTGATGAGTTCTTCAGAGCAATCTTTAAAGAATAACGCTTCTTCTTGTTCGTAAACATCTAAACCCAGGTAGCCAATTTTTTTATTCTTCAATGCCTCAATGACGGCTTGGGTATCGATTAATCCGCCCCGACCGGTGTTAATTAACATTACGCCTTGTTTCATATGGTTGATGCTGTGTTGATTTATCATGTATTGCGTGGCTGACATCAAAGGGCAATGTAAACTGATAATGTCGGCTTGCGCATATAGAGTTTCTAAATCGACATAATTTATATAATGTTGAAAATGGCTCGGTGAGGGATCATAAGCTATTACGTGCATGCCAAAGCCATTTAAAATCTTGGCTACTTTAGCGCCGATATTACCAACACCTATGATACCCACAACTTTATCTTCTAAATTAAATCCTATCAGGCCAGATAAAGAAAAATTCCCCTCTCTGACGCGATTAAAAGCTTTATGATATTTTCTATTCAAAGTTAATATGAGACCAACTGTATGTTCAGCAATACTGGTCGGCGAATATGCAGGCACCCGCACGACTGTAATTTTGTTATCTTTTGCTGCCTTTAAATCGACATTATTAAAACCCGCACATCTCAACGCAATTAATCTGATATTCATTTTAGCTAACAAATTGATGACTTTATCATTAACTATATCATTCACAAACAGGCATACAGCATCAGAGTTTTTAGCCAAAGTGCTTGTCTCTGGTGTTAACTGTTCAGATACAAAATTCAAATCAAAATTATAATGTGAATTTTCGCATTCGAAATAGGATTTATCGTATTGCTGAGTACTAAAGATTGTTATTTTCACTGTAAATACCTAAGCTGAAAAAGTGTCTATTAAAGGATAACAGAAATGTTGAAAGGACAGAGCGATAAAGTAGATTTTTATGATGAAGATCAACAAAGAGCTGATCGAATTGCAAAAGAATGGCTACATGTTGAACGTACATTAGATAAGGAAAATATTCAAAAAACTTTGGTGTTTTTTGGTAGTGCACGCATTACATCTGATAACAATTCACCGCTTGCTAAACACTATAATCAAGCACGTTTCCTGGTTAAGCGCTTAGTACAATATTTAGAGCAAAAGGGGAAATCTGATACGACACTTGTCACTGGAGGGGGTCCCGGCATTATGGAGGCTGCCAATAAAGGTGCCTTTGAAGCGGGTGGTAAAAGTATAGGCTTAAATATACTATTACCTAATGAACAGCACGCTAATCCTTTTATTACTAAAAAATATAGTTTTGAATTTCATTACTTTGCGTTACGCAAAATGCACTTTGTTAAACGTGCAACTGCGATTGTCGTTTTCCCGGGGGGATATGGCACATTAGATGAACTTATGGAAATCCTCACGTTAATTCAAACTAAAAAAATCCCTCCAATTCCTATTATACTGTTTGGGAAAGAGTTTTGGAGCCAGGTTATTAATTTTGAAATGTTGGTTAAACTACAACTCATCGCTAAAGAAGATTTAAACTTATATACCTTAGTTGATCATGTTGATGAGGCTTTTAATTATTTGATTGAGGTTATCTGAATTTTGAAGCGCTAAAAATACAGTTTGTATCTTATAATTTATTAATTTATTAATTTAGAGCCTGTGCTTTTGTGGCTTTATGTTCTGAGTCTTTTATTGAGTCTACTAAAGGGGCTTTAATTAACCTCAAAGCCCCTATATTAAGTTTCTACTTTATTGTGATTTAGCCATTTTGCGTCTAAATAATAAAGGTAATGCTAATAGCAGCCAAAAACCAGTCGAACTACTTGATTTAGGTTTAGCTGTCACTGTGATTGCCACAGTCGCTGTTGCGGTACCGCCAGAACCATCACTTACTTGATAAGTGAATGAATCAGAACCATTAAACCCTGAATTAGGTGTATAACTTACAGTATCGTCAGTTACAGTAAGGGTACCTGAGCTGGTTGAAGCTGTAATTGTTAAACTTAACACAGTACCAGGATCTACATCAGTATCATTGGTTAACGGGCTAAATGTATTATTTGTACTGCCTTCTTGCACAGTAAAACTATCATTAACAGCAACGGGTGCATCATTGATTGCATTCACTGTGACCGTTATGTCAGTGGCTTCACTGTCTAACTCTCCATCATTTACCATTACGCTTACGGTAAGTTCGCCAAAAAAGTCTTGAGCAGGGGTAACAGTAGCGCCATCTAGGGTATAGTTTTCACCTTCGCTAACTGTCAGAGTAAACTCTGTATTATCCGGGTCAACAATATCTAATAGATCTTGAGTGATTTCTAAGCTGGTGTCTTCATCCATACTGGCAGGCTGAACGTCTTTTATTTCAGGCGCATCATTAACAGGCGTTACAGTAATTGATAGCTCAAACACATTACTTGGATAACCACCATCAGAAACTGTCACACCCACTGTAAGAATACCCTCAAAGTTTTCAGCAGGAGTCACTGTATTACCATCAAAAGTATAATTTTCACCACTATTTAACGATAATGTAAACTCGGTACTGCTTGAATTAGTGATCGTCAGACTTTCTGTCGTAATCTCTATCGCCGTATCTTCAGCGGTAGTTAATTCAGATTGTGCTTCAATCACCGGCCCTTGTCCCTGATGGAGCACATGTAATTCAGCATTTTCATAAGCAGAATAACCATGGATAGTTACAAAATACGTGCCTGCATCAGGTGCATTAATGTGACAGTTTTCATCACTAGTCGCACTTGTTGAATCACAAATTATATTGCTTCCCGCTGAGTTGATCAGGCTATCGTAAGTTAGATAAATATCTAGATCGCCCGTATTTTCATCAGCACCGATTGTTGCAATCGTTAATGAATCAGCACCTTCAGGCACGTCAACATAGTAGAAATTAAAGGAATCAGTTGCACCCGAAATGATAATCTTTTCATCATTTGTTAATTCAGTAGACTTATCTTTATCTGACAAAGTAATGAAACTAAATACTTCAGAAGTTTCATCACCACACGCATTCGCTGATTTTACTCGCCAGTAATAGGTTGTAACTTGCTCAAGTGTAGCAGAAGGTCTGTAAGCATTACCTGTGGTAGTGCCTGTCGCAACTAAATTGGTAAATTCAGCATCCGTGGCTATTTCAACAACAAAGGTTTTAACATACCCGTCTGCTTCCCATGTTAATGTTGGCGCTGTGTCTATTTTATCAGCACCATTTGCAGGAGTCATTAAAGTAGCAACATGGCTTGCATCTACAATACGCAAACTGGCATTCAGTGTTCTGTTATCGACATTATCATTTTCAGCTAATATAGAGAAAGAATAAGCTTCTGCCGGTGTATTTTCAGCAATAACTAATTGTGCGTCTGATGTTGTATTCGCTGTGAGTGGGTTTTGGCTAAATGTGCCCGTGATCCCAGTTGGTAAACCACTAAAACTTAAGTTTACATTCTCATCAAAGCCGTTAAAGGCTTTAAGACTGATAGTGATAGGCTCAGGTGTTTCAGCCATACATATTTCTTGCTTTTTATTGGTAGCACTGGCAGTAAATAAGGGATCTGTGGTACCAAATCCGGAGCAATCAGGATATTTAAAGCTGGCTACACGGGTTCCCCACATATCTCCGGCGGCACCATGTTCAGTGGTAAACCAGAATGTACAATGATCAATCGGATCCACAGACATATGTGAATAGTCACCGGCTCTTTCAGTTGATATGCCACCTTCAGCGTCAAATAAACTGATTTCATCGGCAACAGTGCCAGGATCGTCAGTCCAACGACGACCGGTTAAACCTATTCCTGGATATTTATCAGCACCTGTGATCATATAAGCTAATGCCATGTTGCCGTCACCATCAAGTGCAGCGCCAGCCATAAATCGACTATTTTGATCGCTGCCATCAACGACACCTTCATCAAATAACTCCCAACCATCTGATGCATTTCTCAGTTCGAACCAGCGCAATTGTGCTGTGTTGTCTTCTTGTTTACTAACAAAACTACCAACAATTGATTGATGCGTTAAATAACGTCGATATTGGGCTTTATAGTTAACAACTTCTTTTAACGGATCGAGTGCAGATAAACTGTCATTGTCATCTTTTTGTTGTAAACAGCCAAATCCATCAGGGCAAAAGAAATCTGAACTAAATTCATTGATATCTATGTTTATCGGCCCTTCAAGTACCGTATTGTCAACATTGGTATAATCTGGTGTTAACTGCCAAATTTCCAGGAAGTCTTTGGTGCCGTCATTAGAACCTGAATTATGTAATTCATCATCGTTGTGGCGAATAAACATACCGGCACTGTTTGCATCTGGTTGTTCTATACCATCCACATCAATCGGTGTTATAGATTGAAAACCAAAACCAGCGAGTCTGGGTAAAGCTTTTCTAATGAGGGTTGCTTCTTCACCGTTTAGAAGTTTGTCTCTTTCTACCGCATATAAAATCGCACTTTCTTCATTGGAGCTTATAAAGTAACTGTCGTTCCATATACTATATTTAGGATAATCGGGGAAACCGGGTGCCTGAAATGCGTAACTGTACCAGCCGCCAGCTACAGGATCTGAGGTTTGAGAAACATAAACACACATTTTATTACCCGATGAACTAAACTCAGAGAGTAACCAACGTTTTGCAAGTTCATCATATACAATAATCGGATCGCCAAGTCCTGATGCACAGTCACCTTCTGTTGCTAACTGATCCATATCAAATGCATTACCAACTTTCGTACCATCTGCTTTATTGAATATTTGTACTGATGCACCGTTAGGGCTATTGATAGCGTGTATATAATAATTTTCACCTACTTCACCCGTTGGATCTGGCGGATTAACACCATTAAATTCAAAACCAGACTCATTTACTTGTACTGCTAAATCGGTTTCGACTCCTTTTGTTGCATGGGCACGTTGTTTAGTTTGTAATGGTTTATTATCAATAACCGTGTTTACCGGTGACTGCACATTTACATGGTTTATATGGCGTGGATTGGCAACTTTAACCGGATCTCCTGGTAGCCATTTTTTGCTCGCAGGTAAATTTCTTATATCTAGCTTAAAAAGTGAAGGTTTTGCTGCTGTGGCATAATCTACGCCCTTAGACACTTTAGTTTTGTTTTTTCCGTCTACAACCGCTTGTACAGCGACCGATGGATCTGCTTTTATAAAAGGGGTTATCTTTTCAGGGGGGGCTGCAGCAGCCTGAAACACGGTCAAGGCAACACTTGTACCCAATACTAGTTTCATAAATTCAGTGTTCATTGAGTTTTTTACTCCTTTGAACCTCTTTTTCGTATTTTTGGTCATTTTTATCTCCATATTTATCAACTTTAGGCGACTACTGCTGTTTGCCTTTACTTAGATTATTTTTGCTATTGGCTCTTTCATTTACTTCTTCGACTGGATCTCCCGGTTTCCAGGAGCTACTTTCTGGCAAGTCCGTTAGATTGCCGGTAAAAACACCGGGTTTGGTTGAATTTGATATTTTGGCATGTTGTAACGTAATCGCGCCGTTTTGACTTGTTGCCGATATGATGTCTCCACCTGTTAGTAATTGCGTTTCAAGCTGAAATCTGTGGTTTTTTTGTATTACTTTATCAGCAATTTGTTTATTGTCAGTTTTAATTGGTTGCTTAGCGTTAAGTGAAACCTGATATCCAGTTTGACTATGTGGATATATACTAATATTACCTGATTGTGATTTTAATTTATGTGTACGCGTTTTTCCTTTACTGAGCCATTGTTCTTTTTTGTACTCCATCATAGTCAGTTTTATATCGCCAGAATCACTGTGTGCATCTACTACGCCACGGGTCATTAATTTTATTTTTCCTGTGGTAGTTTTTGCGGTTATATTGGAGGCATGCTTTTTCGCTTTAATATCACCAAAATTAGTTTCAAGTGTTAAAATTACGCCTGTTGGTACATATACGCCTAAATCTGTTCTGCCTATTCTGTTACCATATTTATCAATAACATTCTGGTTATAAATCACTTCAATGACAGTTACACCATTCATATCTGTTACTTTAAATTCAGGCTTAGGTGCATTTGGTCCTACTTTTTGGATCACACCAGACAGCTCAACCTCGGCCAATGAAGTATTACGTGAACTGATATTACCGTAGTGGTTAATGACCTTGACTCTGGAACTGTTTGGCAGTTTATCGCGCCAGTTATACTTTTCAAGCACCACGTCTTTGGTCGTATAAACTGGCGGTGTTTCTGTTGGCGTTACCGGGCTTTTATCGCAAGCAGTTAACAACAAAAAACAATTAATTAAGGTAAATATTTTAAACTTTGATAAGGGTGCTAACACAAAACTTCCTTTTCTGACAGTTGTTTGAATGCATAACTTATATCGGTACAGGTGAAAATGAAAGTGTTTTGGATAATTAAATGTTAATTAAAGTAAACAGTCTATTTTTAATTCGTCTTTATCAAATCAAATGCTTATACCTGTTTTATTAAAAATATTAATGTAATTTTTATTATGGTTATAACAATGTAATTTTCTAGGCTATTCGAATTGGATTACAATTAATCACAAATCACTGCTAAGCAGTAACAGGTTTGTTGCGCCTTTGGGGCTAATATTGGATTTACACTAAATTAATAAAAAGGATTATTTACACATGAAAACACATCGCGCTAGTTTATGTTTACTCTCACTCGGGGCGTTCTTATTAACGGCTTGTGGTAGTGATGATAATAAAGCAGTAACAAAAGAGCTGGTTGAAATTAACTCAGCGAAAGTATCTTTGGAGCCACTTAAACCCGCAAGCGCTGCCGATTTTTCAACTTATCTGAAAAATGGTTTATATGTTAACAGCATAGGGCAGGTAGAGCGCTGTGATGTATGCAATGAAGCCTTAGCAGCAGATGCAAACCTTGACTATTCAGTGACTAATAATCAGGTAGCCGGGGTTAACGAAGCTGATCGTATTAAATATGATGGAGAACATGTTTATATTGCGGCCAGGCCTTATTACGACCCACAAAATGAAGATGAAACTATCACAGCTGATTATATTAAGATCATGCAGCGTGAGTCAGATTCATCAATGAGCCATGAGCAGTCTTTAACTTTGCCTGATAACTTTCAATCTGTAAAAGGTTTATATCTCAATGAGCATAAACTTGCAGCGATAGGCAGCGCGGGTATTTATGGCATTATTGAACCTTTCGATTTATGGCAACCTTATGATGAAAAAGTAAAAGTGGCTGTATATGATGTCTCTACACCGATATCACCTGAGTTAACTCAGTTTATATCATTTGATGGATATTTATTATCAAGCAGACAAATAGATAATAAAATGTATCTGGTATCAAGTTATTCCCCAAGTGTTGCAGGTATAAATTATTCAGCGGCCAATGATGAAGACAAACAACAAAACTTTGATCTAATACAAGCGATGAATATTAATGATCTTATGCCTAAAATAAGTATAGGTAACGGCGTTGATAACAATTTAGTTTCACCAGAAGATTGTTTCATTCCAGAAGATGCAACTCAGCTAGATGGTTCTGACAGAGTGGTCACTTTAACAACAATAGATTTAACTCAACCAGGTAATATTAAAAGCCAATGTGTCAGCTCATTAACTCAGGATATTTATGTTTCCAATACTTCTCTTTACTTGCTAGGCACTAATAATGAACAAATGTCAGTTATTCATAAATTTGATTTAAGTACAGATCTTAATTATTTAGGAACAGGCACAGTTGACGGTTATTTTGGCTGGAGAAATGCAAGTTTCAGGTTAAGTGAATATCAGGATAAGTTACGTGTTGTGACATCAAAAATAACTGAACAGTCAATTAGTCATCACTTATTTATTTTAGATAGTCCGGATAATGATAAAAAACTGAACGTGATCAGTCAATTACCGAATGAAACTCAGCCAGAACCCATAGGTAAACCAAATGAAGATATATTTGCAGTACGGTACTTTAATGAAAAAGCCTATATTGTCACTTATGAGCAAATAGATCCTCTCTATGTATTAGATTTAGCAGATGTACAAGCACCAAAAATTACAGGATCATTAGAGATCCCTGGATTTTCTTCTTACTTACATCCAATTAACCAAAATTTATTATTGGGCATAGGACAGCAAATCGACCCGAATCAAGTTCCTGATAATGGACAAAATAACCAGTCAACAGATAATCCGATTGTAGAAGGAGCTAAAGTTGCATTATTTGATGTTTCTGATCCAAGCCAGCCAATTGAACTAGATGAAATTGTATTTGCAAATAGCTATTCAACGGTACAGTGGGATCATTTGGCGTTTACGTCTTTGGCTGTAACAGAGTCTGAATTTCGTTTTACTTTGCCAATTGAAACCTGGGGCGCTACTGACTCACTCATGTGGTATTCGCAAGCCAGTTTGCAATTGTTAGAAGTTAATATTTCAGACTCAGGTGCCCAGTTGTTAAACAATGCTGAAATTGTACCTGTGAATGACGAAACTAAGTATATTAGTGCACATGACGATCGTTCTATTCTGCATAGTGATGATGTTTATTATATTCATGGTAATGATATTTTGCATACGCAGTGGCAATAAAGTTAAGCAGACTTCAGTGCTAGCCACTTTGAGCTAGCACTGAATTTGTTAGTCTTTAACTGGTAATTTCAAGGTATTATGAGTGGTGTTGCTATAGTTCACCTTAATTTTATAAAGAGAGGTTGTGGGCGGACTATATAAAATATCAGCAGTATCTATCACCAAAGCAATATAATGACCTTGGGGTACATCATAAGCGGTTGATACTAAATCCATATTAATTTGCATTTGTCTGCCCGGTGTTGCATCTAAAATAGTGTAAGGTGCGTGAGTTATTAAAGTGCCTATGCCTGCCCAATTAACATCATATAAATAAGCAACTAGCATTCCTTTACTTTTACTGGGTGTCACATTTAGATTGACTTGAGTTATGCCTCTGAGTTTGGTTTTTTCTTCTAGCCAGTCAGACTCCCAACGTATTGCATGAGTGGTACTGATCAAGGGCATGCTGGAAATAATAGGGAGTTTCAAAAAATCTTCAGTAAAATAGCTAAGTAGTGGAATACCTGTGGTTGCTAAAGTATCTAATCCTGAGTAAAGTGTATCTGTTTTTGGCCACCAGGGGGTATAAGTGTAAGGTTTCATATCGCCGTCACCATCAAATTCTTTTTCATGTAAATATAAAGTTTGTTGACTTACATCGGTAGCAGGCCATTGGTTGAACGTTTCGTATTGGCCAAATTTCACTTCCATCTCAATGGGGGCTTTCTCAGTGATTTTATTATCGATTCCTTTCAGCCAGTGATCAAACCATAAATGCACATTCTTCCAAACATGGTGCTCTGAGTTACCCATACCCAACACTTCACCTACAGCATGAGTACCTTGATTAAGATCTAACATTTTAGGTGTTGTTAGATTTTGGTATAACTCTAAAACACTGTTAGGTTGAAACAGGTTATCGCCAAAATTATTAGCTAAATAGATAGGTACCTGATTTTGATTTAACTGATTAATATAAGTTAAAGGAGAGCGCGCATCTGCCCATTGTGTAATTTCGGCTATATTCTCTTGTTTTAATAATCCTAAGTAATTTTTAGCAATAATTTCACTTGGATCGCCTGTTAAATAACCTAAGCCGGTTAATAAAGCGCCCCAAACTAATCTTGGCGTTTGTTGACCATATAAAGAACCTGTAAGACTACCCCAGGTGCTCATGGCGGCCACGGCAGAGACTCTTTGGTCGTGCGCTGCTGCCAATAAACTAATTCCTGAACCATAAGATACACCGGCAAGGCCAATTTTATCTTGTTCAACAGGATAATGTTCAATCAGGTAGTCAATGACAGCTGATACATCGCTGATATCTTCAGGGCCTGCTGTCGCTATTTTCCCCCCTGAATCACCAAAACCACGAGTTGAGTAACTTAATACGATATATTCCTGTTCAGCAAAAACAGCTGCTTCTGTGAGATATTCGTATTCATCTAAGCCCCAGCTATTGATAAATATAACAACGGGATAGGCTTCTTTGCCTGAAGTTGGCACAAATATATTAGCATGGAGTGAAATACCATCATGTGCGTCAATCACAATATTATCATCACTGGTATATAATGGTGATTGTTTAAAAACTGGCTGTCCTATCATACCTTTTAATAAATCCACTAAAGGCAAAGCCTGAGTGTGAACAGAAAAAATGCTGACAATTAAAATAATGCTTGCCTGGAACAGACGTAGCCGAACAATTATATTTTTCATAAAACTCTCTTGTTATTTTTATAGTTCAAATAATTTCGAACCAGATTGTTAAAAAATTGTAAAATAGAGTTTTTATTCTAGTGAGGAATGATGGGAAACAGCATTTATTTCAATGATATTGAAAATAAACAGTGTTTCTAATTAAGGGAATCCATGGTGAGTCACACGACAAGTTTACAGTATGTATCACGGTTGATTTCAGTAATTTCTACTGTTAGTGATATGTTCATCAACTGTAATTTTTTGCTTTCAGTTAATATTAAGTGGGATAGTTGCTTTTTCTGCTCTGTACTGCGACCGGATAACAATCGAACTGTAATATGAACAAAATTAATTTTCTCATTACCTGTTTGATGGTGCTCATAGGCAATTGCACGCAGCTTAATGTCATCTTGTTCAAATAACTCTGATTTTAATGCACCCAGAAAGACTGCATGATTGAGTTGTTTTGGCTGTATAATTTGTTCCAGCTCTTTGGCATATTCAATAATACAATGTGGCATTGGTTTCCTTAAATTGACTCATTTCAAAAGGGACAGAACTATTAGTTTAGTTTTGATATTTATTTATCATTTCCTGGTAATCAGGAGTTTATTCAATGTGCATTAACATGGGTTTAATTTTTTCGTGAACCGACTTCTGCACAGGTCCTTATGTTCGTTATAAAATATGAATGCCTTGAATTTTATCGACCATCCCATATAACACTTAACTTGCTACACTATTTTATAACATAGGATTTTTAATGTCATCGCAAAGCAGGCCTGATCTCACTTTACAAAAAATAGTTGAAAGTAAGTATTTTCAACACTTTCTTATTACGCTTATCTTATTAAATGCGATTACGTTAGGGCTCGAGACAACAACAATAGGTAAGACTTATCTGCATATATTGCATAGTATAGATAATGTCATTCTAATTATCTTCAGTATTGAATTAGTGATGAAGCTGATAGTTTATCGACATAAATTTTTCAGCTCAGGGTGGAATTGGTTTGATTTCATTATCGTTGCAATTTCCTGGGTATCTAGAGCGCCATATAGTTTAAAAAGTGCGCACCAGAATCGCTGAAAATGACTCAGGCAAGGCATGTAAGCGAATGGAATAGTTTATCTATTTCGAGCTTACATAACGCAGAATGAGTCATTTTCAGAGATTCCCAAAGGGCGAGTCTAAAATTCCCGCATACTGCGTTAAATTCTTTTGATTTAGAATAACTAAACCTAAAAAAATTTGCCTTGTCTGCGAAAATTTTAGATCTCGCTGGCGTATATTTTTTAAACTATATGGTGCTCTAGTAGTGGTCCGTTATCAGTATTACGTGCATTTAGAATATTGAGGGTATTAAGGCTACTGTCTGTTGTACCACAAATGCGTCGTGTTATAGGTGCATTAGGACATTCTTTACCAGGAATGGCTTCTGTTGTTGGGGTACTATGTATCATATTTTATGTGTCTGCCGTATTAACCACGAAGATATTTGGCAGTCATGTGGATGCGAATATGCAAGAATGGTTTGGCAGTATTGGCGCGTCAGCCTACACTTTATTTCAAGTCATGACACTTGAAAGTTGGTCTATGGGCATTGTCCGCCCAACTATGGCGCTATTTCCTTTATCATGGTTATTTTTTGTGCCTTTTATTATTATCACAAGCTTTGCAGTATTGAATTTATTCATTGGGATAATTGTTGATGCTATGCAAATAATGCATGAAGAAGAAGGGAAGCCAAAACAAACCATAGCAACAAAAGAAGATATGTTGGTGCTAGAGGCTAAAATAGATCAACTTAATCATTTACTTTCAACTCAAGATGTTGATTTAAAAAAATAAACTGGATACGGCTAAGTAACAGCCTATTTTTTATAATAAAAAGGGTTGATGATTCTCTTATCATCAACCCTGGAATTGGATAAATTGTTAAAGACTTGAAAGATAAAGCCTTTAAATATTGTTATACCTAACGTTTAAATTCAGACGTTTTACTCCATTGAGGCCATACATTTTCTTTTGATATTTCAACACCAATCTCAAAGAATAATTGCATGTCTTCAACTGCACCTGTTAAGTCCCAATCATCGCTATATTCATCACATAAACCGTGATAACACTTACCTAATATTGGGTCTAATGTTTTTCTTAATGCTTTCGTTGCGTCATCAGCAGCGATTGCGCCACCTTTGGCGTATAACGCTGGAATACCAATATTTGCAAAAGAGAAATGATCTGAACGGTAGTAAATTCCTGCAGCGGGTCTTGGATCACCTGAAATAATACGATTCTGCTTTTTCGCCGCCGTAGTTAAATAATTATCTAATTCTGATTGACCTAAACCAAAAACAGCAACGTCTTTACTTTTACCATTTACATTAAGTGCATCCATATTAATATTGGCAACCGTTTTAGCCGCTGGAATTACAGGGTTAGCGGCATAATATTGAGAGCCAAGTAAACCTTGCTCTTCAGCAGTGACAGCCATAAACGAAATGGAACGTTCAGGTGTTTTAGGTAACTTTGCAAACGCTTCTGCAACTTCAATTAACGCAGCGGTACCGGTCGCATTATCACGGGCACCATTATACACTTGATCTCCTACAAGGCTTAGATCTGTGCCTAAATGATCCCAATGTGCGGTATAAAGAATATGTTCATCTGCTTTTTTACTACCAGGTAATGTAGCGATAAAGTTATTTGAAACAGATTTTTTGATGGTGTTTTTAATCGTTACAGAGGCCGTTAAGTCACCCATATCAATATTAAAGCTGCCTTGTGCTGCCTTTTTTTTCATTTCAGTGAAATCTAAACCGGCTTTAGAAAAAAGTTCTTTCGCCACAGCACTATTAATCCAACCTTCTACAGCAACACGGTTTTTGTTTAGGTCATCACGCTGAAAGCCAAACTGAGGGCCTGACCAAGAATTCTTCACAACAGACCAACCATATGAAGCGGGTGCTTTTTCATGAATAATAATTGCACCTTCTGCACCTTGACGACTTGCTTCTTCAAATTTATAAGTCCAACGACCGTAATATGTCATAGCATTACCCGTGAATAACTCAGGATCTTGTGTGGCAAAGCCTGGATCATTTACAAGGATCACGACTGTTTTTCCTTTTACATCTAAATTTTTATAATCATTCCAGTTGTACTCTGGTGCATTAACTCCATAACCAACAAATACTAATTCCGAATGATTAAGTTCGCTTAAGTTTGTAATGCGACTACTACCTAATACCATGTCAGTGCCGTATTGATAATTCTTGCCGTCTATCGTTAACGTCATATCTGTAGATGCTTCAATTGAAACGAGTGGCACCTTTTGCAAAAAGCTATCACCGTTACCCGGTTTAAAGCCTATCGCTGTAAATTGTTCGGTTAAATACGCTAAAGTCAATTTTTCACCTTCACTAGAAGGGGCACGACCACCAAATTTATCAGAGGACAATACTTTTACATGCTCGATTAATTGCTGGGTATTTATGCTTTGATAACTAGTACTGATTGCTTTAGCTGTATTGTTAGCTTGATGGCCATTATCAGAATTATCTTCTGTGCAACCAATAAGTGCGGTAGCGCTAAGTAAAGATAAAACAATTTTATTTTTTATTTTCATGAAAATTATTCTTATAAGATTGAAAACACGGTCAGAGTATAAAACGGATACCAATAACAGACCAGTTTAGTGAGGTGAATTAAGCACTAAAACCAATTTATTGATAATGAAACTAACTTTTGAAGTTGATATTGAAGTGGATAATGTCGCCCTAGGGGCGACATTATTTAGCGTTACTCTTGTATCTGGACCTCTTTTTTATCATTTACTATGTTGAGTTTGATTTTAATAAAACTAAAAGTGGTTCGTAATACAAAGCGTACATCCTGGCCTATGATATATAAACAAGGTACTAATATTAAGGTTATAACCGTAGCAAACATTACCGCAAAACCCAGCGCTACTGCCATAGGTATTACAAACCTGGCTTGTAAACTCGTTTCAAACATAATTGGTAATACACCAACAAATGTTGTGATTGAGGTTAATGTTATCGCTCTAAAGCGAGCACAACCTGCTTCTAATACTGCTTGTCGAATGGCCCAACCTTCATTACGTTTTTGGTTGATATAGTCTGTCATTACCAGGCTATCATTAATAACGACGCCCGCTGCTGCGATGATCCCAAAGAAAGACATCATACTCAGATCTAAGCCAAAAAAGAAATGCCCCCAAATAGCACCTGTTAAACTAAAGGGTATCACCGACATGATAATAAATGGTTGGGTATAACTTTTAAGGGGTACTGCAAGTAAAATATAAACTATGATCATACCGGCTATAAAGAAGAGTATTTGTTCATTTTGTTGCGCTTGTTGCTCTTCAATAGACCCACCCAATTCAGTTTTAACGCCTGGGAATTGTTTTTTCAATTCAGGTAACAGATCATCATCTATGTTTTCAACAACTTCGTTTGGTTCAACGGCTTCCTCATCGATTGCACCGTAAATGTAAACGGTACGGTATCCACCTTCGCGTCTGATATAGCTGATCCCAGGTTTTTCAGCAAGCGTTACCACATCACCTAACATCACTTCCTTACCTTGTTTTGTGGTGATCACTGTATATTTGAGAGATGAAAACGCCTCTCGAGTGAGTTTTGGATAGCGTACCATGACACGAATTTCCTCACCGTTTCTGATCACTCTTTGCGCTTCACCACCATAAAAACTGGCACCAACCTGATTGGCAATGGTTGCCAGATCAAGTCCCAGATCATAAGCAACAGGTAATAAACTCAGTTGTACTTCTTTGCTGGCGGGATCTATGGTTGAACTAATATCATATAAACCCTTTTGTTGCTGCAACATGGCAATAAACTGACGACCCGCATTATTGAGTGTTTCAATATCAGGGCCGTATAATAAATAGCCGAATTCACCATTATCACCAGAACCATTAACATCATCTTGAATTGAAAGGGATTTTAACCCCGGTATTTTTGGTAGTAGCTCACGCCAGCGCCTGGACAACTCAAATGTGCTATAAGGTCTTAGCTCTTCATCAACAAGGGGGATCACAATTCTGGCCTTAGTTCTGCTTTGATTAAATGCCAATAAATCTTTGATCATGCCCTGGTTATAGTCAGACTTAGTTTGTTCTTCTACTTGCCATACTATGCGCTCTACTAATTTTAATGCAGCAATGGTTTGCAAGTCTGAGATATTTTCATTCATCTCAATGCTAATACTCGGGAAATCATGGGGTACTTTTGGATTGGGCACAGTACGTACCAAATTTGAGGATATAAGTGCAAAGCTAATGATCAATAAACCAATAAAGCTACAGAGTACCAACCAGCGCCATTCAATACTTTTACTAATGGCTTGTTTATAGGGACCATTTACAAAACCCATAAAGCGCGCGTTAAACTTTGCGCGCCAGCTATCGGGAGAAATAGGTGAAAATGTTGAATGGGCTAAATGAGCCGGTAGAATTAGTTTAGATTCAATTAAACTAAATGCCAGACATAAAATAACAACCACAGCAATGCCATAAAAGAATGCACTTTCAGGACCGCTTGACAGCGTAAAAGGCGCAAAAACAGCCATAGTGGTTAATACGCCAAAAGTAGCGGGTGTTGCGACTCTTTTTGCACCGCGTACCACATTTTCTACGCCACCTCCTTGTTTTTCTATTTCGCTGTAAGCACTTTCGCCAATAACAATGGCATCATCCACCACGATCCCCAGCACCATAATAAAGGCAAAAAGTGAAATAATATTGATACTGACACCGACCATAGGCATCACCATTACGGCACCTAAGAAACATACAGGTAATCCAATCATTACCCACATGGCAAGCTTAAATCGTAAAAATAGTGTCAACATCAGCGCGACCATGATAGAACCCTGTAACAGATTTTTCAGCATCATATCTAAACGGGCATTTAGGTAGTAGGTCATATCAACTAAGGTTTTAAGTTCAACGCCGGGTGGTAAGGTTTCGTTTCTTTGTTCAATAAAGGCTTTGACAGAATCTGCAACGGGGATCATGTTTTGGTCTTTAGTTGCTTTTACCGACATAAACATGGCATTCTTGCCTGAATATTTAAAGTATCGTTCACCTTCAATGAAACCATCTTTAATGACTGCGATATCATGCAGTAGTACTTTAGCGCCATTTTCGCCTATTTTAATCGGAATTTGACGAAATTCTTCACCATTATAATATTGATTCTCTATGCGAACTGAAATAAGCCCCGCATCTGTGCGCAGTTGTCCGGCTGAAAAATTGGCTGAATGCTTACTGATGGCATTGGTAACGTCACTCAGTGATAAGTTATATTTTCTGAGTGTTGCAGGTAATATTTCTATACTGATTTCATCCTGCGGGGCATCGAGCTTAACTAACGAGACATTTTGAAGTTGTAACAATTCATCTTCGATTTGCTGTGCTATGGGCTTGAGTTCAGTCAGTGGTAAATCACCTACCAAAGACATTTCAATAACATCCTGTTGAAATTCAGCCTGATAAATTGTCACAGGTTCCATACCTGCCGGAAATGTGGGTATGCCATCAACTCTGAGCTTTATTTTATCAAGCACCTCAGATAATTTTTTATCTGGGTCTATCTCTAATTGAATACTGCCACTATTACGAAATGCCCGTGATATACCACGTTTAATTTCGGTCACATCCTTTATGGATTCCTCTATTTTTACCAGAATACTTTCTTCTATTTCTTGTGGTGAGGCGCTGGGATATGATGCATCTATAATAATATAGTTAATTTCAATATTGGGAAACATCTGACGCTGAATACTGTTATAACTTAATATACCCATAATAATGATGAATCCCATCATTAAATTGGCAGCCACAGGATTGTTGGCAAAATATGCAATGATCCCGGTTTGTTTTTGTGAAGTCATCGTTAGTCCTTTATCTACAGTTTTTCAGCGCTGTTATCTGTGCCGTTAGCTATAACTACCTGCATGCCTTTTTGTGGGTATTCAGGTAAGGTTAATACAAGTTGATCTTGGTTAGTCAAACCTTGACTGATCAGAAAGAACTCACCTTCCTCTCTGATCACTTGTACTTGTTTTGCTTCAAGCTCTTCCTTATCGTTAACGACCCAAACAGTACGGTTATTAACTAATTCTTGTGGTAATTTGTATACTTGCTGTAATGTTTGTCCTTTAAAACTGACTTCAACGTAACTACCAAATTTAAGTTTAGGCTTATCAGACGTCAGACCATAAGGGTCTGTAATTCTCACAACTAAGTTACTCATTCGGGTACTTTTATCAACCACACCCAGATCACGTGAAATTTTAGCCTCTCTTGTAAAATTATTGATGCCTTTATGATGAACTTTAGCTTTTACTCCCGCTATATTTGCAGGCAAAAAGGCGCTGTCAAAACCGGCTATGGGGATCAAAATCTCGGCAGACTCGATATTGTTTAACTTGGCTACGGGTGCCCCCATATTAACAAATTGACCTACACCAATTTCTTTAGATACTACAAGTGCATCAAACGGTGCTTTAACATCACATTTGGCCAAATCTCGTCGTGCTCTTTTTAATCCTGCCAGCGCTGATTTAACTGCTGCCCTGGCACTTAATACCTGAGGTTTGCGTAAATATAAGTCAGTAAAATTCTTTTGCGGGTAACGTTTTGCTTCATCTTTGGCTACATTCGCTTTTGCTGTTTCTTCTATTAATGCTGCTTCAGCACTTGAGAGCTGAGCTTCAGCTTGCAGGACTGCAGCTTCATAATTATCTTTTTCTATCGTAAACAATATGTCGCCGCGATGTACTAAACCACCGGCAATAAAATCAGGATGCCAGTTAATGACTTCTCCTGAAACCTGTGCTGATAGTTGTGTACTTTCAAAAGGAGTCACTTCACCATAACTGGTAATAACAATTTGATGGTCGCTCGCAGTCATGTTTTCAATTGTTACAGTAGGGCGGGTATCCACGTCCACTTTTTCTTCTTTATCTTTCGCTAGTGCATTGATTGCAAAAAAACTACCAACAGCAACTGCAAGTACAGCAACAGGTAACAGCGACTTTATCCATGTTTGATTCATTTGATTCACCTTGAAAATACAATTGACAACATAATACCAAAAACAGGTAATTTTTTGCTAATCTCAATTGTAAATAACTGTATGTTTTTTTATTTTAATATAAAAAAGGCTTGAGATTAAAGTTAAGGTGTTGATTTTAAATGTAAAAATATTCTAGATGTATTTTTTATTTACATATCTATCACAATACGTGTTGGCCGCATTGAGTGATTTTGTAGCCAGCGATGAGTTTGGCTTCTGTTGTTTTGATTGCGGCGAAATTATGCTTATTTAATATCTCCCTTCACGAACGTTATAAATATCCGTATTATGAAGGGAGCTACTGTTGTGCTCTTTTTCTAGTTTAAGGAGGCAACTGTATTAATTATTTAGCGGCAGTAAAATAGGCCTGATCGCCATGTGCATCTATTGCACTGGCTAATCGACGAAGTGCTTTTCGATAAGCGGCTTCCCTAAGAGTACATTTTTCAGTTTGTGAAATGTCCCAAACCTGATCGAATGCGGTTTCCATGGCAACGCTGAGCTTTTCTCTTACTTTTTCTAAAGGCCAGGCTTCTCCACTGCGGTTTTGTATCCATTCATAATAGCTCACAGTAACGCCACCTGCGTTTGCAAGTACATCGGGTACCACAAGAATGCCTTTTGCACTGAGAATGGTATCAGCTTCAGATAAAATAGGACCGTTGGCGCCTTCAACGATAAATTTAGCACCAATTGAGTCAACATTCTCAAGTGTAATAACTCCTTCAATCGCTGCAGGTATTAAAACATCAACATCCAGTGCCAGTAGTTCATCATTGCTAATTGGACTGCCGACATGAGCAATGCTTACAGAGTCACTGCTCAAAGGTCTGTTTGCTTGTGTTGTTGCTTTTCTGTGAGTTTCCAATGCTTCTACGTCTAAGCCTTTTTCAGCATAAGCGCCACCACGTACATCTGATACTGCGATCACTTTACAGCCATATTGTGCTAATAAGCGTGCGGCATTATACCCAACATTACCAAAACCTTGTACAGCCACTGTGACTTGGTCAGGCTTTAATCCTTTCTTCTTTAATAGATGTGCAACACAATGAAATACACCTCTTCCTGTCGCTTCTTCTCGACCCAGGCTGCCGCCTAATGTGACGGGCTTTCCTGTAATAACACCCGGGCAACGACGCCTGTGAATCGTTTCGTATTCATCCATCATCCAGCCCATAATACGGGCATCGGTATACATATCTGGTGCCGGTATATCGATTTCTGGTCCTATTACATCCGCCATAGGTCTGACATAGGCTCTGGATAATCGTTCTAATTCCATACGGCTTAATTTTGTGGGATCAACCGTTACGCCACCTTTACCACCGCCATAAGGTAAATTTAATAGTGCACATTTTATTGTCATCCATAAAGCGAGCGCTTTTATTTCAGAGCCATTGACCATAGGATGGTAGCGGATCCCGCCTTTTGTTGGCCCTAGTACGTCATTATAGCGACACCGGTATGCGTCAAAATATTGTGTTGAGCCATCATCCATTCTCACCGGAATACTTGCTTGTACCATTAAATCGGCATGTAATAAGGCATCTAGTACTGTATTAGAAATAGAGGCTTCTTTTGCCAAAACGCTTAAACGTTGCAGTGCATCTTTATATATATCCATATTTGATCCTTTAAAATTTGTTGTAATAATATACAAATAAAAACTTATCTTATCTGCGAAAATTGTTTATTTCGCTGGCGTATGTTTGTTGCACTATTGTGTTGAATTATAGAGTGCGCTAATTAAATGTTTTTGGTATTTTATGTAGCAATTCATCATAGTGCGAATAAATTTTAGCCCGGTCCATTTTGGTCAGGAAGTCAGAACAGGTTAAATACGCTAATAAATAACGTGCATCTTTCACCCATGGTGGTAAATACTTAGCTGGTTGGCATAGCCCCATTTCTTCTAATTTGTATAATACGGGTATATCTTCAATATCTAATTTGCCACAAAATAATAATTTAAGGCAATCAGCTCTGCCATTTGCTGCTATCGCTTTTAAAAAGTTATGTATGCGGATCAACCCCTCTAAATAAACACCGTCTTTGGTGAAAGGGGCACCGCCACTTAAAACACCACCTCTGAAAACTCTTCGGCTATTCTCAAAGGCTTGTGATTCATTACCTATACGTCCTAAAAAATAATGATAAATGTCTAAAAAGTCTGCGCCCTCAATGGCCATTTGTATCGCGATAATGCGATCTGCAAGGCGTCTTAGTCGATTCAAATCGATTGAATTGGTGATGTATTCAGAAAATACAGCTAACCCTTCCTGGGTTTTGGTTGTGCCAGGATGTCCCGCAGCTAATATTTTTAAATGGGGTTGATTGAGACCATTAATAGAGGTGGCGACATGAATATGCGCTTCGTGATTGATTAATTGTTGTGCATCGAGATCAGTGAAACAGGCTGTTTTTCTGATCCTGATGAGTTTAGGACTTGCTAAAGCATTTGCTGACAGTTCATCGACTATGTCTACTTGCGGGGCATCATTACCAAACATTTTTTCCACGGCTGTTTGCATTTGCGAAGCAATATCTGTGGCTAAGTAACACATAGGGGGTGGCGCACCGAGATTTAAAGTGGCGTAACTACTAATTTGCTTGTCAAAGGTATTTGCCAGCTCAAGTGGAGTTGATATATCATCTGTAAAAGGGTTAGTTGGCTTGCCGTAGAGCTGTTCAGAGTACTGATAAAACTGTTTAGTACCTACCGAAGCCATCATTAACGCACCGTATTCAAGTTTGGTTGCAATACGTTGTAGCCATTTATCTATATCTGAATTACCAAGCATGCTACGTGCTTCATTAACTAAGGTTAATGTTTTAACCGGATCGAATGAAGGGTAATTGACTTTGGGTAACTCTTTCGCTTTATTAGCAAAGAATTGATGTTTAATATCTGAATTCCATTCTAAATGAGAGAGAATGCGAATTGGTTGACTTGCACTATAGAGTATTGAACTGACTTTACAAATTCGTTCTTTTTCTTGTTCTATTTTATTCATTAGATATTAAACTCCAAAAGCCACTAATAATAAAATACATACACCTATTAAGACCACAGAGACATAGGTTGATTGCATATTTAGCGGCATCACTTCTTTAGGTGAAAGTTTGTGATCAAAATAGTTTTTTAGCTGAGTTAATTTGCTAAAAATAATGCCTTGTTCATTATTATTTTTTGTTATTTTAAAATAAGATAATATAGATTTGATTATATTTTTTAAAGCTTGGCTGATAAAAAATGAACTTTCAATAGGTTTAAATTGCATGATTAATTTATATAAGATCACCGCACATACCACAGGTATTAAGGATATAATTAGATTATTAATGCTGACAATAGCTAGCAACTTGGTAAATGATTGCTGTGCGTCTAATAAATATAATGGGGCAAGTATGACTAAGCTTGTATTAAGCAGGCAAATTGCCAATAAAGGATAGTCAGATTTAATTGCATCTGTTGTACTGGTTTGTTGCCCTTTATAATACAGCATATGGATAAAACGGCACATTAATAACCCTGTAAATACTGAGCTACTGATTATCGCATATTTTAAATAAGGCAAATTATTCAGTAGTATTTTCACTTCATTTTTAGCAAAAAATCCACTGGTAAATGCCGCACCCACTAATGAAAGGGCGGGTATCAGAGCGACTAAATAAGTCATAACGCGCACAAACGGTGTGGTATTAATTTGTTTATTTAATAACGGTGCTATGCCTACGGATAAAAAGAGTGCAGACTTAACTAAACCATGGTGTAGAGCATAAAAAACAATTGCTAAAGTCATAGGTTCTTTCATTAATGGAAAGGCTAAAATCACCCCAAAGCATGCACTAAGTAGTCCCATCTGGCTTACTGTAGAATAAGCAAGCACAGCTTTTGGATCTTTTTGGAATACCCCTTTTATTGCGGCATAAAATGCACCTGCAATTCCAAGGAAAATAGTAAATAAGCCTAATTTATAAAATAATGTTGCGCCGTTATATTCAAATGGGAAAAATTTAAGCCAGCCTATCATGCCCGCTTTCACCATAAAACCACTTAATAATGCGCTTGCTGGCACTGCCGCAACGGGGTGGGCCAGAGGTAACCAGGTGTGAAAACCTAATAAACCAATTTTTATACCAAAACCAGCAATGAGCATTAACCCCAGAAACTGTAATAAAGGTGTATCAACCAGTTGTTGAGATAACGACATATAATTGAGGATACAAAATGCACTAAAAATTGCAACTTCGCCAATAATAACCCATTTGATATAGATATTAGCGGCTGTAATCGCCCCAGACGTTTTATCTAGCATAATAAGCACATATGAGGATAGACTCATGAATGTGAAAAAGCTCAGAAATCCGAACAGATCAGCACTTAAGATTAAACCAAAACTGCTTCCCATTGCGATTCCAAATAAGGCCATGAATTGGGATTTATGCTTGTCTATATGTGGATAATATAAGGCGTATGTAGTACCAAGTAACCACAAAATACCGGCTAATAATAAAAATCCCTGGCTTAGCTTGTCAAGTAACAGTTCACTGCCAAAAAACATAAAGGGGATATTTTGAAATAAATACTCAGGTTGTACCGCTAAATAAATAGCTGGCATGGCGCAAAATGGCATTAAATAGCTTAATCGAGGTCGGATCATCACAAGTGCTGAGCATATAAATGGTGAACCAATGCACAAAATCAACAGACTAGAAAATTGTGTTGATTCAAAAGAAGGTTGCAATGCAGTCAACATTTGATTAAAACCAATTGATTGTGAGGTTGCAATGAGTTTAGACCAGCTTAATGCACTGTATTGGCTGTTTGCAAATAGCCCTGCCAAGATTGAAAACATAATCGTCACTATGGGTGGTAATAACATCATCCAATGAGCTTCTAATCGAAACGTTTTTTGTTTTTCATTATTTTTATGGCAATGTTTATCAAGATTTTTTTCGTTTTCATCATCAGGTGCAGTAAACCATGCCCGATAAATCAGAGGGAAGAAATAAATAGCATTAAGAACACTACTACCAGCTAATACGGCAATAACCCAGATATGACCTGTTTCAATGGCGCCAACGCCAAGATACCACTTAGAAACAAAGCCTGCTACTGGCGGTATACCTATCATTCCGAGTATTGCAATCGTAAAAGCTGTCATGGTGACGGGCATTTTTTTGCCAATACCATTTAATTCACTAACTTTATAAATGTGATGTGTTTCAGCAAGCAGACCCGCACAAAAGAACATAGTGATTTTCATCAGCCCCTGATGTACTAAATGCATAATAGCCCCAACAGCTGCAATGGGTCCGGCTAATGCAATGCCTAAGGTGATATATGATACCTGGCTGACAGTTGAATAGGCGAGGCGTTTTTTTATGTCATCCTGATAAATCGCTCTGACTGAACCATAAATAATCGTTATGCACGCAAATATAAGTAGCACTTGTAGTACGCCTAAGGAACTGGCTAAGTTAACGCCATAAACATCATAGACGACACGTATAATACCAAAAGCCCCCGCTTTTACGACTGCAACAGCATGTAATAATGAGCTGACCGGTGCTGGGGCTGCCATTGCTCGGGGTAGCCAGCCATGTAAAGGAAATAAAGCGGCTTTAACACCTAAACCTAATATCAACATAACAAATATTATTGTGATAGTGGTGTGATCTATATTCGGGGTATTCAATAAAATGTCAGGTGTTGAAAAATCTAACGCGCCGGCAATCGACTTTAACCAAACAACAGCAACCATTAAAATAGCACCGCCTATCATAGTGTAACGTAAATAAGTTTTGCCAGACTGTAAGGAAGCATCGTTTCCTTTGTGTACGATTAAAGGATAAGTTGCAAGGGTAAGTAACTCATAGAAAATCAAAAAAGTGATTAGATTTCCAGCTAAAGCAACCCCTAAAGTTGAAAATACACAAAGACTGAAAAACCCAAAAAAGCGACTTTTGTGTTTTCCTTGTTTAAAATAACCTATGGCATATAGCGTTGTAAAAAACCACAATACCCCAGATAAAGTGACAAACGCTAAAGAAAGCGCATCTGCTTTAAGTACTAAGTTAATATCGGGTAATAAGGGTAAACGAGTTTCAAATTCTTCCCCTTGCGATACCCCCAGTAACATGACTCCAATCAAGACGATATTAATTGCCGCACTGATCAAATTTACACTTGTTCTGGTTTTTTCACTTTTCTCATTAATAAGCAGCATTAAAATACTGGTACTAAAAGCAACAATGAGAATAATGAGTGGTAACCATTCATTTAACATATTACGCAGCCCTTAAGTGCACATATAACGTGAACAATTAGCATTTTCTTCATGAATAACTACTCATAATAAGGTTAGTTAACCACATGGCATTTAAACCAATAATAATAGTAATAACGGATAAGCCCAGTGCACCTAAAAGCTTGCTTTCACTTACAGTGAAGGTGATGGCCGACTTCTCTTGAGCTGGCGTAGTAAATGCTAAATTTAAAACTCGAAATAAATAAGAGCTGGCCAGTAATCCGCCAATAAAGAGGGTTAATACCCACCACCATTGTCCAGATTCTACCGCATTGTTGAGTAATAACCATTTTGCGATAAATCCACCGCTCGGAGGCAGTCCTATTAAACTGGCGCTGGTCACTGCAAATACAAAAATACTAATCGGCAATTGTGAAGCAATACCCTGTAATTCGGAGAGTTGATCATGGCCTACCGTTTTTTGAATCACTCCTGCTGCTAAAAACATCGCGGCTTTAGCGCATCCATGGGCCACGATAAAATAAATCACTGCTGTTCGTGCTAAATCAGGTGTCGTGAGCATGAGTGGAAATGCCAAAAATAAATAACCTATTTGCGCAACAGTCGAGTAGGCAATCAGCTGTTTTAAACGAGGTGAGGTAAAAGCGCGATAGGAGCCATAAATTACTGCAAGTGCACCAAAAATGCCTAAAACTGTAACCGCTGTAACAGTGATCACCGGCGTCAGAATTTCAAACCAAAAAGTAAATAATATAAAAAAAGCAGCTTTAACGACGAGGGCTGACAACATCGCACTTACGGGAGCTGATGCATTTGAATGTGCTGATGGTAGCCAAAAATGTAGCGGAAATAAGGCGCATTTCATCATCATGCCTAAGGTGATTAATGCTAACGCCAATTGCATACTTAAATTATTCACCACCAGATCTGCAACAAGTTGATTGTCAAGTACACCATAGGTTCTATAAATAATCGCGACACCCAATAAATACATCAAAGAACCAAATAAGCCAACCAAAAGGTATTGAAAAGACGCTTGTAATGCTTGTTGCGTTCCCTGAATAGCAATCAGGCTCACAGCAGATAAGCCTAAAAGTTCGAGCATAATATAAGTATTAAATATATCAGATGAAATAAAAATACCATTTAAAGCTGTGATCAAAAACCACCATAAGGGCCAAAAACGCAGTTCTTTATCGTCATCATCAAAGTATTGCGTACTGTAATAGGTGATAGCTAAACCGATAGTAGAGGTCATTAATAGCATAATAGCGCTAAATTCGTTAACTAATAATCTGATCCCTAATGGCCGCTGCCAGCCACCTATTAGTAATTCTATAGGGGCTGATTGTTGTAATACATAACCGGCTTGAAGCGCAGATATTGTTACTAACAGTACAGAGCTGAGTATGCTGATGACACGGCTTAATTTTGTATTTCCCGCTACAAAACAAATAATAGCAATGATCGTAGGTAAGATAATTAATGCAGGAATGGAAAAAGAGGTAATAAAGAGTTCTTTCAAGCTAACCTCGATCCGGTAAATCGTCATTATTTTTAATCACTACCGACTCCGGCTGGATCACTGCTTCTTCTTTTTTAACCAGACGGGCAAATTTAGCAATCTTAGATGCCAGGTTTAAACCTAATGCGGTACCTGCTGCGGCAACAATAATGCCAGTTAATACCATAGCGTGCGGGATAGGATCTATGGCATCAGGAAAAGAGTTTGCTGTTGCTAGCAATAACATAAAAATTGAAATACCTAATATATTTAAACCCAGTAGTTTTCGAATAAAATCGGTATGTAACAAAAAACCCAATAAACCAATCGCAAATAATAAGATTGAACATAAGGTATATAAATTCGCTTGTGTCAGTGCCATTATGCATGTCCTTTGTTAATAGATTCAAAACAAAGAAATAATATTAATGCGATCGCAAAGGTTGCAAAAAACTCAATCATTAAAATGATGCTACCAGCAAACTCAACAGGAAGTTTTAAAAAAGTATAGGACTCAAAGTAAAGCAGTAATATGGCAGCAATAAAGGCAATTAACCCTGACGACATTAGTAAACGATAACCTAACTTTGTAAAATCTATAATGTGTACATTTGCTAAGGAGAGTAAAACCAAACAACCAGCTAATAAAGCCGCAGCCTGAAAAGCCCCTCCGGGTTTACTTGAGCCTACCCACAATAAATATCCTGCCATGATAATAGTCAAAGGTAGAAATATTTTAGCAATTAATAAAACCTGGGACTCTTCCTGGAGTTTGAAATTTAATAGCGGAATATCCAAAATGTACGGTAAAACAGCGATTGCCACAGATAAAAAAACAGCAAACTCGATAAAAGTATCGTAAGCGCGATAATTCAAAAGTACGGCTGTAACAATATTAGTCACACCTGTTTGCTCGAGATGAAAAACTGATAACGCCTGCATATTATTATTGTGAACTGGCTGACTAAATATCGCTGAGATGAAAATGGTGGTAAATATGATGACCAGTATTATAATACACGCTTTTTCTATCAGACCTCGGTTATTCGTTAATAGTGCAGTCAATTATCACCTCGGTGTTTTTTATCTGCCGGTTGCTTAGTTGATAGTTTCCGCCATGATGCTAATAACATGGCGCCGGTTAAGCCTGTACCTATAGCTGCTTCAGCGATAGCAACATCGATAGCATTTAACTGGATCCAACATAAGGTGATCACCAATCCCAGACTGATAAACAAAACGATAGCTGTAAATGATTGTTTAACTAAAAACATTGAGCTGGCTATTACCAAAACACAAATGCATAATAAAATATCAATCCATGACTCAAAGTTCATTGATCATTTTTTCCTTGTACGTTGACATTTTCATTATTGTCAATTAATTGCCTTCTTCGTTCGTGTCGTGCGACTAAGTGGCAGCTGGTTGCACTGGCTAGCAATAAAATTCCCCAAACACATAAGATTTTTATTCCCATTGAAATGCTGTTTACCTGAGGCAGCAGGCCTAGTGTTATTAAACCTAATCCTAAGTTATCTGATTTAGTCAGGGCATGCAGGCGACAAAATACGTCAGGGAAACGTAATAAACCGACTGTACCTGCAATAAAAAATACACAGCCAAGGGTTAGCATTAAAATAGTAAAAATATTAGCTATCATGTTGTTCACTGTCTGTTACATTAATATTGTCGATTGGTTGCTCTGCCAATTTTAAAAAAGCAATAATAGTAATAGATGCCAGTAAGGTAAAGACTAACGCAACGTTAGTGATCACTTCATTGTTTTGTAATACGGATAAAACAATGACTATGGTGGTACCTATAGTGCCAAACAATTGCGCAGCTAACATACGATTTGCATTATCGGGCCCCAATAAGACTCTGATCAGCCCGATAATTAAGCATAGTAATAGCATAGTCACAACTAAAATATAAAAATAATTCATAGTAAGTGATCCTTTTCAGTCGTTGAATTATCAGGGCATGTTATGTCTAAACCAAATAATTCACTAATAACAAGCTCACATTCATATATTTCACTAATTGTACTGTTTGTAACACTTAAAACATGCACTAATACGTTGTTCGGCTCTCTTATGACACTGACTGAACCTGGTAATAAACTCACTACATTCATAAATAAGTTCATTGGTAAGCCGCCAGGTAAATGCTTTATTGGATAATGAATGAATTCTGGTTGTAATTTCATATCAAATGAAAACACTCTTAAAGCGGTATCGGTGCCGCCTTTTATTGATTGGTAAAGAAAAAAGTAGATAAACTTAGGTATTTTAATAACATTAATGTGCAAACTGCTATTATCGCTGTCTGTTTTTTCTGCAAGCTTGGCAGACACAAATATACTCAGAGGTATAAAAACAATACCTATGAGTAACGAAGTCAAATCGCCATCAGCAAGTAAAAACCAAAAGCCCGTTAATAAAAGGCTGAATATGAAAAAAAACAATAGCGTAACTTACACTGTTATAAGTAATATTAGTTGCTAGTATAGAAGTAAACTACCGAAAAGAATACAAATTATTAGGATGAACAATGAATTTTTTAATGGTGATAGCAGGGCTTGTCATGTTATTTCTTGGCGGAGAACTGTTGATTCGAGGAGCAATGTCTGCTGCGAATAAATTACAGGTTTCACCTTTTTTAAGTGGTTTGATCATTGTTGGTTTTGGCACATCGATTCCTGAATTAATTGTTTCAATTAATGCGATCACGAATAATAACGCCGCTGTGGCGCTAGGTAATATCATAGGGAGTAATATAGGTAATATTGGTCTGATCTTGGGTACCTGTGGTTTGATTGCGCCGTTGGCTTTTGATCAGGCTGCGCTTAAACGTGATATTGTTGTTATGTGTATTGCTGCGTTATTATTGAGTTTATTGGGATTAAATGGGTATTTCACTTTTCTTTCAGGCCTGATCATGATGGGCGTACTCTGTGCTTATTTAGGTTACACTATTTATAAAGAAAAAGATCAAGATAGCCCTTCTCATAAACTACACCAAGATGAAGGAGCAGAGCTACAAAGTAAACCTACTCAGACATGGTTGATTGTATTAACAATTGTATTTGGCTTAGTTTTTCTTATATTTGGTGCACAGTGGTTTGTCAGTGGTTCAACCGTAATAGCAAAAGAGTTAGGGATCTCTGAGGCGTTTGTAGGGTTAACCTTAGTAGCAATTGGCACATCTTTACCTGAGTTTACTATTTCTGTCATGGCAGTGCTAAAAAATAAAATGGATGTTGCTGTAGGGAATGTTGTTGGCAGTAATATTTTTAATATTTTAGGTATTGTTGGCATTTCCTCGCTCATTACCCCTTTGCCTTTTAATGGACGATTTGTCATTTTTGATCAGTGGATTTTATTATTTATTACTTTAGTTTTAACCTTGTTTGTATTATTTTCTCACTTGATAAGCAAAATAAAGTCACTGTTTTTACTCAGCTTTTATTTTGCTTATGTTGCTTGTGGTTATATCTATTTCAATTAATTTAATATTGAGTGGATTAAAAAATTAAGCTAATTAACACTGTACTTAAAGGTCTTAAATTGTCCAAATGGATAAGAACCGTTTAGGCCAGTTTTTGCTGCTACTTTATATGTTTCAGTTGTTTTGGTGACTATAGGTGACATTTCCTGGCATTCATTAGCTGCTAATTTACGTATTTCAATAAACCTGGGTTTTACTTTGTTTACTGTAACAGTGAGTTCAATAAAATCCTCAACTCTTTGGTGGGTTACTTGTAATCCATCAAATAAACTCACTGTTGAGAGTTGTTTTTCTGTTTTACCTGAGTTTAACTGCTTGCATTGTAACTTCAGGTAGCTGGTTTGTAGTCCTTTGTTCCATGTTTTCAACTTGTCAGACACTAATACATAACCTTGCTCTTGTATTGTTTTATCTTGTATAAGTTCGAAATTGACCATTAATCTTTGTGTAGCACCAACATGACTGCTTAATACCAATAAAACTCCAATAAACAACATACGTTTCAACATGATCACAGTGTTTTCCTATTATTAATATGGCCTTATTATATACTGCATGTGAATTATTACTAGAATTACTAGATATTCCCTTAGAAATACATTTAGGGATTAACGTCCTGATAATAAAATAATATGATGTGAGATCTCGGATGATTCAAACAAAATAATATCTCTTTGAATATGTATATCCGATACAAGGTGAGTATTTTTAGGTAAATCTACGTGCTTTGTTAAACGTAATTGTTCAAAATCTAAATACCACAGAGTATTAATATGATTTTTTTCGATTTGAATATACATGCCTAGATCTTTAGCAATGACGTTTATGATCTCTCCGTCGACGGTATGTAAAATGTCATTATCACTTGGGTTGTTAACTCTTAGTATTTTATTTTTGTCAAATAGTAGAATTAAATTATTATCAGTCAAAAATGCAAGTTTATTTTGAGCAATCTCTACCGTCGTCGCGGTATGTGTTGTCAGGTTGTATTTGATAAAACTTTGTGATTTCCCGGAATAATTAACCATAAGAAGCGCATTTTCATTGTAGTACCATTGTTTAGGGTGACCTATTGTAGTTTCTGTTATCGTCAGTTTAACCTTTTTATTGTGTAATTCGATTAAAATTAGTTTGTCGTTGATTGCACTACTGATCAACGGTTTTTCTGGATGCCAAATAGGGGGAGCTAAATATAGTTTTCGTTCCGGATTGTTAAAAATAACCCGATTTTCTTGTGTGTTTAAGTTATATAAATAAAGTTGCGGATATCCATTTCGCTCTGATATAAAAATCATTTTAGAACCGTCAGGAGATAAGCTCGGCGCGTAATCCGCTGAGTTAGTATTAATAATTTCTTGAGCAAATGCAGTACCATTTAAGGGGATCTGATTTATATCAGAGTCTATTTTCTCTTTAGTTAAAGTGATTGCACTTGCATCGGCATTAAAACTAGGGGTTAAAATATAATCATAGTTATTAAAGTTAAGATCTGTCTGTTTACCTTTTATAGAGAGCTGTAGTAACTTTCTACCATCACTAATTAATAATGACTGATTGTCCGGGTGCCAATCAATAGAATATACATTTGATGTTAAAGTGGCGAGTTGCTTTGTATGGATAAGGCGATTTTTTTCTATCGTTAATAATTTAATCTCATTCGCTAATTCTTTATTAAAACCAACTATTGCTATGCGAGATTGCTCTTTATTTAATGTTATAGCATATGGCTTAAAGTTTTTATTTCCTGTAAATAATATTTGATGCTCGCCCGTAGTTAGATTATTTATATGAAGTCGAGTTTCTAATTTATCAGTAGCCAGATAATAAATATGATTGTTTTTACCCCAGTGGACCTTTCTTATTTGCACTAAGTCATTCAGTTTCATTATTTCCTGGGTATGCTTATTAGATATTTGAATACGTTTGATACTCACACTTTTGTTAAATTTGGTTGTAAAAAGTAGCGCTTTGCTATCAGCAGACCAGGATAAAGACATGATATTTGATTCAATCTGGCTAAGTTGCATTTCTTGTTCTGAGACTAAATCTTTTAACCAGATAGTATCGGTCTTATCGCGTTTGTCCTTCTGACGGATAAAAGCAATGTATTGATTATTAGGAGAGAATACAGAAAATCTATTGTTTTTACCTGCTGTAGTGACGGGCTGCATATGGCCTATTTTAAATGGTTCATAAGCAAGATTGTGATTTGTAAATAAAAATATAATACTACAAATAGCTATAGCGATAAGACTCAAGAATATTTTAATTTTTATTGTTCGCGCAGGATCTATTAAAGGTTCCATTTGCGGGATCAGGCTATAACCACGTTTGGGATGAGTGACGATAAATGATTGCTGTTTGGCATCATCGTTAAAAGCTTTTCTAAGTATGGTAATGCATCTTTGTATTGAACTTGGATTAAAAATTGAATTTGGCCATACCTGAAAAAATATTTCTTCCTGGCTGACGACTTCACCTTTGTTGGCGATAAGGAATAATAATACAGCCATTACTTTGGGTTCAAGCTGGTGAACTTTATGCGGTGTTTTAACTTCTCCGCGTGCTACATCTATGGTATTACCTGCCAGTTTGAAATGTTTAGGCATAGTATTTAATTTTGAAAACGTTTTTGTCAAAACTACTCAACTTATTGATTTTATAGTGCTTAAGGTTTTCTTAAGGTTTTAATTTACTTTTTTACATGTTTATTTTTTATTTAATACTTAATCATAAATACAGAACTAAAAAATTGATTTTAATTGTGTTTATTATTAGGGAATTCATAACATTATGTATCATTTATTAAGTAAATTATTATGTGCTTTATCGTTATTTATTATGAGCACGGCTCAGGCTATTGTAATACGTCATGATGTTGACGACCAACTATATCAAAATTTAGCTAAAAAATTTATTGCGTCTGTGGTGACCCTTGACGGCTGCGTCGGTACCGTTATCGATAAAGAGTGGATACTAACAGCTGCGCATTGTGTGTCTAAGCAACAAAACATTCCTTTTTTATTACAACATTTAGATAGGAAATATCCAGTTAAAGAGATATATCAACATCCCAATTTTTCCGAAGAAAATTATCAAAATGATATCGCTTTATTACAGTTAGAGTGGCCAATTGAAAATGCTGAAATTACTTCACTCTATTCAGAGAAAAATGAAATTAATAAGGCGGTATTTTTTGTCGGTAATGGCGGGTTTGGTAATGGTAAAGATGGAGTTTTAAATTCACGGCCAATATATCGTGCAGCTACTAATACAGTAGTAGCAGTTTCTGAAAGTCATTTATCTTTTATATTTAATGCAAACAATAATGCTACTGCATTAGAAGGGATCAGTGGCCCGCAAGATAGCGGCGGACCTGCATTGATTGAACGTGATAATAAACTATTTATAGCGGGAGTGAGTTCCTGGCAAAAAAATCGGGGTGTTGAAGGATTGTATGGCGTAACAGAATATTATGCTCGTGTATCAACTACGACTGACTGGATCCAAAGTACGATTAAAGCTAATCGTTCAATTCATGGTGTCATACATCCATTGATCACTGCTTTAGAAAATAATAATCAAATAGAAATTGATGAGTATTTTACTAAAAATACCACATGGCAGGGAAACTCTCTGGTCGAGCGTCAACTTTTACTTTCCCTTATTTACCAGCTGCCAATCGGGCAGGCTAAGCGGGTTTTTGCTTACTACCCCAAATTAATGCGACAGCTCATAAATGGTCAACCTTTAGCTGTGTACGTGATAGAGCATGGAAATTGGCCTTTATTAACACTATTGATTGATGCTGGCGTTGGGCTAGAACACAAAAATGTTTATGCTGAGTCGCTGTTGATCCAATTATTGAGAGCTCCTATCAATTTGAAACAATTAGCAGGGGTTTTAGATAAATTGTTAGTACGCGGTTTTGATATTAATAGCCGTGATGACAGAGGAAATACCGCTCTTGCACTGGCTGTTTATTTAGCGCATAGAGACACAAACTATGAGAGTTTGCAATTGTTGCTAGATAAAGGTGCAGATCTTAATATTCCAGCAAATGATGGTTATACGCCTTTGATGTATGTTGCTGAATTAGGGGATGAACCCTTAAGTCAATTATTAATCAAATACGGTGCAAATATTCACTTAAAAGATAACGCTGGAAAAACTGCGTTAGATTATGCCAACGACAAAAACCATATGGCATTAACTCCAATTTTAAGTAAAAAAAATAAATTATAAAAAAGAGGTGAATATGAATTTAAAATTGTTATGTATTATTTGTTGCATTTATTCCCTGTGTAGTCAGGCAATTGTGATCAGGCACGATACAGATGATAGATTATATAGAGATTTGGCCAATAAGTATAAACATTCAATTGCCTATCTTGATTATTGTGTTGCAACCTTGATTGATACAAAGTGGTTGATCACAGCATCGCATTGTGTCAATCCAGAGATGCCAGCGCCATTGCATATTACTTTTCTTGACGAAAAATACGCAGTGGAAGAGATCATAGTTCACCCTGATGCAAAGGACTCTGAAGTATTAGATATGGCACTATTAAAATTACGATGGGAATTGAAAAGTGCTGTACCGGTTAACTTGTATGATAAAAATGATGAACTTGACCAGAGTGTAGTATTTATTGGCAAAGGAAAATTTGGCAATGGAGTAACAGGGGAGCTCATGTTGGATAATATCGTCAGAGCTGCGACCAATACTGTTAATGCTGTGGAAGATAATTGGTTAAGTTTTAACTTTAATGAACCAGATACTGCAACTTTGTTAGAGGGCGTGAGTGGTACGCAAGACAGTGGTGGCCCGGCACTTATAGAATACAATAAGAAAATTTATATAGCTGGTATTGGTTGTTGTCAACAGCCTGTAATAACAAAAGATGGGATCGAATTGCAAGGAGGGTATAATTCTACAGAATATTATTCAAGGGTATCACCTTATGTTCAATGGATCAGGGCACAACTGGCAAATAATATATCCAAAAAGCCCTTATCACATCCTATATTAACAGCATTAGCAGATGATAAAATTAATCAGGCAACTTCTTTGTTGTTAAACACTCCTTCATGGATAAATCAACCCGAACTGGTTGAAGAAATATTATTAATAACTCTATACAAAAAACAATTGCAACTTGCTAAAACACTGTATGAAGCATATCCAACATTGCTAAATTTCACAATACAAGGCTTGCCTCTTACTGCATATACATTTAAGCAAGGAAACGGTGATTATTTTAAGTTACTGATAAATACAGGTGCAGATCTAAGTTTTAAAGGCTTTATGGATCAAAATTACCTGAGTTTATTAACCTGGCAATATGCTAATTCGGACTATCCTGAATTACTTACATTATTATTAGATAAAGGATTTAATATTAATGAGCAGGATAAAAGAGGCGATGCTGCGATACATATGGCCGGCTTTTTTGGCGATGGTGATAGGTTAAAGTTATTAGTTGAAAGAGGGGCTGATATAAACCTGGCTGATAATAAAGGTAAAACTGTATTGATGGATATGGTAAATAAGGGCAACATAAAATTGGTAAAACTATTATTGTCTTTAGATGCTGATATAAACTTACAAGACAAAATGGGTAAAACTGCATTCATGATAGCGAAGGATAATAAGCATAGTACTCTTATGGCATTACTAAATTCAAGAGGGGCTAAGAAATAAACTATAAATACAGTTTGATGTATTTTCATTCTTGTATAACACTTTGATTAACTTTTAATATAAGCCTTTTATATAAAATAAATGCAAAAAAATAAAATAGTGTAAAGTATAAATTAGAGAAAATTATTTCAGCAAACCGGGAGATAGGCTCAATCGCCGGACTGATTAATAAATGCATAAAGGGAAATTGTATACCAGAAAAAAACAGGTAATAGCCAATATTAACTAAGATACCCACTAAGAAATATCGAAACCCTGCGGGATAAAAGTAGCAGATTAATAAGCCGGATATTAATCCAAACAAGCTAAAAAATGGTAGGTTTAATAATGCAGTGAGTATAAAGTTTTCTAGATCAACATTCATTGCAATATACGCTGAAAATTGATTAAAGAGATCTATGGACTGAGCTACATATTCATTGTTTATAAACCAATACCTGATCGACAATTGAGACATTTTGAAACCAATGATGATGCCGAAAGCTAGTAACATGTATTTTTTCACTTAATACCTATCAAATAACGTTGTTTTTATTTATTGAATTTTTAGCGTATATTACACGTTCTGAAAATTAAAGCGGAATTAATCGTGGGAAAATACATTGTTATTGTCATTTTAATAGGTGGTTATTTACTTAGTCGCCCAGCGTTATTACCTATGACGTCTTTAAAAATTCATGCGAAAGAGTCTTATGAGCAAGGGAGTAAAAGTGTAGGTGGTCCCTGTATGCAGAAAAAGTGTGTGACGATTTATGTGGCTCCCTGGTGTTCAACGTGTCGAATTTTAAATCCTATGATCATCGATTTAGTGGATACATTAAAAACAGAAGGTATTTCAGCTGAAGTTGTGGTAGGTAAAGATAAATTAAGTGCCGTGACAAAATATGCAGATAAATATCCGTTTCCTGTTTTACTTGATACAAACAATCATTTCTATCGCAATGCGCAATTGGAAGGTGTTCCGTACTTTGTTGTCACAAATCATGATGGTGAAATTCAAAGTGATTATTATGGTGGATTTAAACAAGTAACTCAAATGCGCAAAGTATTAGAAATTTAACACTGCACTTTAATAGATTATTATTTCAATAGTGCTATATTTTAAGGAGGGATCTGTTAACACTTATTGTAGTTAATTTTAATGGACTATCTTATGGAACCAGCACCTTGTACGATGGACCAACACCTTTTTTCAGTCGTCTTGTATGACATATTTAATATGTCTGTAAGTTTGTTTGCTCCATACCAAATAATTAAATCTGCTGAACAATCAATTAAAACTTATTCTCAAAACAGGCTGTCTTGTTCTTCAAAAGCGACTAATGTGGCAAAAATATTGGTCGTTGAGGATAATGTCATGTATCAAAAAATACTCGCCAAACAACTGGATATTTTGGGTTTTACATGTGATATAGCAAAGGATGGAAATCAAGGGAAAGCGCTGTGGGTAGCTGGCAACTATCAGCTTATATTAACTGATTGTCAGATGCCCGTACTTGATGGATATCAAATGACTATGACGATCAGAGAGTTAGAATCGCAAACTGAACGTAAAATCACTCCAATTATCGCCGTCACTGGCTGTACGTCACACGAGGAGATCTCGCATTGTATAACCCATGGCATGAACGATTGTATTAACAAACCCGTAAAACTTGATGATTTAAGACAGTTATTAAAAAAGTGGCATGTATATGGATAATTTTCAAGGCAAAGTGCTGAACCGACAGGTAATGTCAGATCTCGTTGGTGACGATATGGCGCTGATCCGAAAGTTTCAACTAGATTTTATTGTCCAAGCTGAGCAGTCATTAATTAAACTAGAAAATGCTTTTCATTGTGCTGATTATATGGCGATAACAGCACAATCCCATTATTTAAAAACGTCGTCAAAAGCACTTGGTGCAGAGCAAATTAGCGAATTGTTGGAATTACTGGAAATTGTTGCTAATGATCAAAATTTAACTGTATGTGGACGTTATATTTTGCATTTAAAAACACAATTAAATCAACTCGGTGGGGTAATTAATAATGAACAACAATCCACAAACTAAACCAGCTCCAAAACCTCAGGTGGTATTAATATACGATAATAAACCGCGTGTGATAGAAACAATGAAAATATTGAAGGCCCAAATTAAAAACTATCAAGCGATACCTATGGACAAACAGACCAGCAATATACTGATCAATAGTAAACCAAAAGTTATTTTGTTCGCGTTATCTCAGCCTAATAAAAGTGTTGAATATTATGCAAAATTAGTCGAAAGCGATCAAATAAATTACTCACATCTCAGTGTTATTTTATGTGGACTTAAAGAGTCAGTTGTTGCATTTCAGTGCTGTATGAAAGGTTTATTTGATGACTATTTTATTTATGATCCCATTATTGATAAGTGTAGATTACTGATGATAGTGCATTATGGTTTGATGTTATATCAATCTAAGGTCAAATTAGCAGAATTTAATAATGAAAACTTTGTCAATCTTGATAAAGAACTGACTCAGTTAATTGATCACAGTAGTCAATGTAAACATCAGCTGATACAAAAAGTCGCTTTAAGTAAAGAGCAAGTGGTAAAAAATACACAGGTGAACGCTGATCAAGGTCAGCTGCCTGTTGATCCCGTTGATCCTGTATTCAATCAATTGGAAAGCGATATCAAAATTGGCTTAGATAGTATTATAGATCAATTACATGTACAAAAATCGAATCAGCAGCAACATGCGAAAAAAGTTCAGGAATATAATAATTGGCCAGACATTAAATCAAAATTAATGGAAATACAAAACGATATACACAAAACTAAAGATATTTATGATAACGCAACCCAAAGAGCCAGTCCTACCGCCCAGGTGAAAGCATCTGCAGAATTGAAAAAAATATTAGTTGTTGAAGATAATGTTTTATATCGTGAGTTATTGGGCAGTGTATTGAAAAAAGAGAATTTTGAGATTGATGAAGCCCGTGACGGTATTTATGCGCTGGAAAAAATTGCTAACGAACATTTTGATTTAATTATTATGGATTTATTTATGCCTAATTTAGATGGTTTAAATACGACTAAAAAAATTAGGCAGTTGTCAGGCGGTTGCGATATTCCTGTAATTGCTTTAACGGGTAACAAAAATAAAGAAGTGGTTAAACAGTGGGCGCATCATGGGCTAAAAGGTTACATTGTAAAACCTTCTACCAGCGAGGAGATACTGTCTATGGTTAATAAGGTTTTAAATCCTATGGTAAGTCGAGTTCAATGAGAACTCATACTACAAATCGCTTTTACAGTTAAGGAATAGACATGGAATATTTTGTTTCCAGGCAACCTATATTCACGACAGATCTGAGTATTCTCGGATATAACTTATCATTTCAAGGTGATGTTGATACGCAATTAGTCGAGATGTGTACCCTTAATTCTGTGTCTGAAAATAATACAAAGTTAAATCTATCTGAGATAGCATCCAAAAAGCTCGCATTTGTAAATTTTAATTTGGATATGCTTGCATTAATGATAGACAAATGTATTGATAATGAATTTTTGATTATCGTTGTTGACGCTGAAATAGCACCAACAGCCAGGCTGTTAGATTCATTTGCATCGCTCCACGAACAAGGTGTGAGTCTTTGTTTAAATAATATGCTCGACAGTACCGCATGGCAAAGCATTTTTCCTTTAATTGGTTATATCTCATACGATATAAATACCATTACAGCAAATGATTTATTCAAAATTGTAGACTGTGTTGGAAAACATCCTCATATCAAGTTAATTGCGACAAATGTCAAAGAGTACGCTGATCAGTCAACTGCGATGCAAATGGGTTTTAGTTATTTTTCCGGAGTGTTTTTTGCGCAAACCGAAATCTTAATGTCCCGGGCTATGTCACCAGCAGAAACTACCTTAGCTGAGCTGTTATACCAGACATCCTTAAGTAATGTAGAGCTTGGCAAAGTGATTGAAATTGTGAATCGGGATGTTTATTTAACGTATAAAATATTGAGTTATGCTAATACGGTGTTTTTTAGAAGGCGCGAACAAGTTTCAAGTATTAAACAGGCTGTTGTGACACTGGGGTTGTGTGAATTAAAACGTTTTATTTCAATACTTTTTACATCTCAGCTAAGTCAGGCCAGATCAAAAGAGCTTGTTAGATTATCTTTATATCGCGGTAAATTTTGTGAATCTGTTATTGAGTTAGATCAAACAAAGCGCTCTTCTGACAATGAACGTGCAGAGGCTTTTTTAGTTGGCCTGTTATCTCTTATCGAACCTATGTTTAGAGAACCGGCTGCACAAGCATTAAAGAAATTATCTTTATCTAATAGGATCACAACGGCCATTTTAGACCAAACTGGCGAGTTGGCCATTTATCTTGAATTGGCAATAGAAAGTGAAAAAGGAGCGTGGGATAATGTAGTAGAAGTTGCAGCTTCACGTAGTATATTGAAAAAAGACTTAGTTAAAACCAATCTTGGATCTATGCTGTGGGCCGATCAACAAATGTCTTATTTAAAACTTAATGGCTAAATTGTATTTTTGTTTTTTATAGATAAACTAATTAATTTGAGTTGTTCCAATTTTCTTAAATAAAAATGTGTAGAGGCCGTTGTTAACTGCCATTGAGAATGATCACATATTTGATGTAATTGGTATAAATGTGGGTGATTATAAAAGCCAGGTCCTGCTCTTTAGTAAAACAGGTATGCCGTGTTTTATGTTGCTCAACTTGTTGCCAAATTTTCGAAAATGTCACGTTTGCAGCATCGCATAAAGCCAACAATTTAGACATGGATATTTCTTTGCCATTTAGTTGTCTTTTAATGGTTAAAATATACATATCTAATCTGTCTGCTAACCCTTGATAGGGTAGACTTTGCTTTTTAATTGCTCGTTTTAGTAGTATGTTTGTCACAGTTAACAAAATCACAAACTGTTTAACAGCTTAATTGGAGTCGAGTTAGTCTATGTTTAGTTCATCTGAATCAGTACGTATAGAAAAGGTGCTCAACTTATTTCCAAACAATAGTCAAATTGCATTGGCACGTATTGCTAACGGTGAGGCCAAATTTTTTGGCGTGATTAAAAAGAATGATGAAATCAATTTAATAGATAATCAGGATACTGTATTTGATATTGGTTCGATCAGTAAAGTTTTGACCAGTACGTTGTTGGCTCAAAGTGTTATTCAGGGTAAGTTATCTTTAGATGATGCTATTACAAATTATGCGGATTTTCCCCTTCACAAGAATGTAAATATAACGTTTAAACAGTTGTCTAATCATACTTCTGGCTTACCGCGTTTACCGCCAGGTATTTTATGGCAAGCCTATATTAAACGTTCAGATAATCCATATCAAAATTTTGATAAACACAAGCTATTAGACTATTTACAAAATGAATTGAAAATAAAAAAACAAGGAAAAGAAAGGTACTCAAATATCGGTGTAGGGATATTAGCGCATATGTTAAGTCATATTTACCAGATGGATTACGAGACATTATTGCAGAGTAATATTTGTCAGCCATTTAATATGCAAAATACAACGACAAATAGAGAATTAGCCACGACTAAACTTATCTCAGGACTAAATAAAAAAGGTCAAGAAATTCCGCATTGGGATCTGAATGCCATACTTGGGGCAGGTGGAATATATTCCAATTTGAACGATATGGTAAAGTTTGTTCAGGCTAATTTTAATTGTAACGATCAGGCATTTAAATTACAGCATACAGTGACGAATCAGGTGAATGCTTGTTTCTGTTCCACTTTAGGTTGGTTTGGTATTAAATCTAAACAACACAGTGGTGCGGTACGATTGTGGCATAATGGCGGAACAGCAGGTTTTAGCTCCGAAATATTTCTCGATGTAGAAGGCAAAAATGGGTTGATATTATTATCAAATATTTCTAGCTTTTATATGTTCAAACGTATGACGTTAGGCAATTTGGCAGCTGATCTATTTGCGAATGTAACTAAGTAACCTGAACTCGGGATAAGCTAGAGCATCATATAGTTTAAAAAATATACGCCAGCGAGATCTGAAATTTTCGCAGACAAGGCAAATTTTTTTAGGTTTAGTTATTCTAAATCAAAAGAATTTAACGCAGTATGCGGGAATTTTAGACTCGCCCTCTGGGAATCGCTGAAAATGACTCATTCTGCGTTATGTAAGCTCGAAATAGATAAACCGCATTCTTTTTCCTTAAATAAATTTCATTAACATGGTGGCCAGAATACACCACAAAACGATTATTAACGGAGATAATCGGCATACTGATAGTAAACAAAACCCTATGATCACAATTGCTAAATCGATACTGGAATTGATAGCTGAGGTGAGTATCGGATCGTATAATGCGGCAGCTAAAATACCCACAACAGATGAATTAATTCCTGCAATTGCGCTTAATGTTGTCGTACTTTTTGATAAGGTTTGCCATAGTGGTAACACAGCAGCTAGTAATAAAAAGCCAGGTAAAAACATGAAAATAAGCGCGATAGTTGCAATGAATAGCGGACTGAATTGTGTTGGGATCAATGCCCCTAAATAAGCTGAAAAAGCGAACATGGGACCCGGGATAGCTTGTGAAGCACCATAACCACTGAGAAAAACTTCATTTGAGATCCAGCCACTGTTGACGACCGAATGCTCAAGTAAGGGTAGTACAACATGGCCACCACCAAATACCATAGCACCTGCATTATAAAAGGCATGTGCAATCGCAACTATCATATTTTCATTGGCTAACATAGTTAATGAAAACAGCAATATTAAAAATACTAAAAATAGTACTGCTCCTAATTTTTTGCTATATCTGACTTGAAGCTGGTTTTTATCAAGACTTAAGGTGTTACGGCAGATAAAGATACCAATAATCCCACTTATGCATACAGTTAATAATTGTGACCACACTGAATTTAAAACTAAGATAAAACAGGTCACAAGCATAGCCAGACATTTGCGTTTAGTGTCCGGACACAGGTTTTTGTACATACCTATTACAGCATCAGCAACAACAATACACGCCACTAGTTTTAAACCATGTATTAAAGTGGTGCCTATTTCAGCAGAAAGTAAAGGTAAGGTAAAAGCAAAGGCGAATAACATCAAAACAGAAGGAAGTGTAAATGATAAAAAAGCAACAATAGCACCAAGCCAACCAGCGCGAATTAAACCGAGTGAGAACCCTAATTGACTACTGGCTGGACCAGGTAAAAATTGGCACAAACCAAGTAATTGAGCGAATTGGCTGTCTGAGATCCAGTTTTTTTTATCTACAAACTCAGTTTTAAAATAACCAATATGGGCTGCAGGGCCACCAAAAGATGTCAACCCTAACTTTAAAAAAGCAATGAAGACTTCTAATATCGGATGTTGTGCTGAATTTTTTTCAGTTGCTCCAGTCATTCTTATTCTTAATTGTTGGTTAATATTTTTGCATATCTTATTAAACATGGCAAAAAAATCCAGTAAAACTTGTTTTGATACTTTTTGGTACAAAGCAGACACAAAGCATAAACATCTATTTACTTTTCATTATCTTAATATTTACCTTAGTTTTAATTTACTTCTCAGGAAGTCGGTATTTAAGGTAAGTTTATGAAATTATATATAAAAATAATCATAGCTATATGTCTGAGTGGATTGTCTGCGCACACACATGCAGATCAAGCTGTTTACACCCAAAAAGATGTAAAACTAAAACACTACAACTGGAAAGGGACTGTACCTGGTAAGCGTCTGGTTAAAGTCTATAACCCGTTTGGTAATATAAGCAGTAGTAATACCAGTCGTAATGAAATTGAGCTTGGTGGGGTTATTCAACAAGTTGGTGACATTAAAAAACCCTATGAAGTGAAAATCACGGAATCAGCAGGGATCACTGAAATTCGTGTACTTTATCCTGAAGGCGTTAAATCTGTTCATGATGTAAGGATTGCGAGGTTTGATTTAGGTGTCTATGTTCCGGCAAATGTTGCCGTTTATATGCAGACTGACTTTGGTGATATAAAAGCTAAAAAACATCGCTCTCATCTTCAGGCTCTGTCAAATTCTGGAAGAATAAAACTCGGTACAGCAGGGACGGTGCAAGCCAATTCAAAAAGTGGTGACATAAAAGTAGATTTGTATGCTGACAATTGGTACCAGGAACAGAACATCTCGTCTATTTATGGTGATATTCAATTAAGTCTGGTTCATAGCGCAGATATTAATCTTAATCTACAAGCTGCATCTATTACGGCTAAGCAATTAGATGATTACGACACAATTAAAGTACTGTCGCAAAGTGATAAACAACTTTTTGCAAAATTCACATCTGGAAAACATAAGCTTAATGCTAAAAGTTTACATGGCGAACTTATGTTAAAAGTTTTAGACAGACCCTCATTTTATAAAAAGCCAGGCTTAGCCTCCTTAAGTACCAGGCAATAATTCACTTACCTTTACTAAAAATCAAAAACCATAATCGGAGAATAAAATGAATCATCACTTAGTCGGTTCAGATAAACCTGTTTTATCTGCACCATTTAAATCCCGTATAAGTCGTGCAGTAACTTTTGCATTGATGGCGGCGAGTGCCACTTTTGCAAATGTAACTCATGCTGCCAGTGAAATAAAAATTGACGATACTGTACGTACTGTGACTAAGCCTGGAGCGGCCAATATAGGAGTGTCACATCCGACTGAATTTAATCAGGATTTAAGTAAAATGTCAGCTCCTGATAAATGGTTACCAGGTGATGCGGTGAAAGTTGCTAACCCTCGTCATATCAGAGATATTCAAGACCTTTTATCACCTGTTAATACGTCAGTTCAGACACAAGATCCATTACTTGTTAAGCAGTTAAAATCTAATAAATTGCGTTCAGCTACAGCTGCTGTAGATATGGGGATTAACATAGATGGCTTAGGTTTTACGGGTGTTAATCCACCAGATACGACGGGGGATATAGGGTTAAAATACTTTATTCAGTCTATCAATGGTAGCGAAGGATCTATTTTTGCAATTTATGATAAAACAACAGGTGAACAAGTTGCTGGTCCATTAAAAATGGCTGATTTGGCAACTGGCGACTGTACTAATACTATGGGCGATCCAATCATTTTGTTTGATGAACAAGCTAAGCGCTGGATGATCACGGAATTCACTAACGAATCAACTAAGAAAATGTGTGTGCTGATCTCTAAAACAGAAGATCCGGTTGCTGGTGGCTGGTACGGTTATGATTTTCAGGCACCTGAGTTTCCTGATTACCCTAAATTTGGTCGTATGGGAGATGCGTATTACATCTCAGCAAATGAAAGTGGTGGTTCGGTGTTTGCGATTGAGCGTAGTCAAATGTTGCAAGGTTTACCGGCGAGAATGCAAAGGCAAACGATCCCCAGTTTAGCCGGTTTTGGTTTTCAGTCGATCACACCTGTTGATGTAGATGGCGAACTGGAGCCCGAAAGTAATACCCCCGGATATTTTATCAGACACAGAGATGACGAATTACACAATACGGGTGCAAATGATCCAGAGAAAGACTTCTTAGAACTATGGACTTACGCTGTAGATTTTGACAATGAAGATAATTCTAAAGTTGTAGGGCCCATTAATATTCCTGTGACTGATTTTGATTCAAATTTTGATTGTCCGCAGGGATTTGGTTGTTTAACACAAAAAGATAGCGACACGGTACTCGATCCGTTAAAAGAAGTGGTGATGTACAAGGCGCAATATCGAAAGTTTGATGGTCATGAATCTATTGTAGGTAACTATGTTACGAAAACAGAAGGTAATGTAGCAACTTTGCGTTGGTTTGAACTACGTCGTATAGGTGATGGCGAGTATAGTTTACATGATGAAGGATCTTATAACGTTGCTGATGGTAGCAGCCGTTATATGGCTGCCTCAGCGATGGATAGCGCTGGAAATATTGCTATTGGTTATATGGTAGCAGGTCCCGATCGTTACCCTAGTCTGGCGTTTACAGGACGATTGGCTGAAGATCCTGCTGGCACTATGTCTTTTGGTGAAAATGTATTGGTAGAAGGCACTGGCGCGCTATCAACAGTACGTGATGGCGATTATGCTCAAATGGGAGTGGATCCGATTGATAATTGTACTTTCTGGTTTACCGGAGAATATAGTGGTGAAGATGGCGTATGGGGAACGCGTATTTCCAGCTTTAAAGTGCCAAGTTGTGGTGATCCGAATCCTGGTTTTACCCTGTCTACTGGTAATACTTCTCAGCAAATTTGTAAAAATGGCAATTTAGCACCTATTACAGTGAGTATCACAGGTTACAATGATTTTGATAAACCGGTTGCTCTCAGTTTATCTGATTTACCAAACCATTTTAGTGGTGATTTTAGTGTTAATCCACTTGGCTCTGGCGCGCAAAGTGAGTTAAGTATGACGATTGGTGAAGGTGCAACCGCAGGAAATTATCAATTTGTTATTAATGCTAAAGGTGATGACGCAACAGATAAATCTTCTACAGCAAATGTTAAGATAGTAGGGGATACATCAACGGCTGGTTTAACTTATCCGGAAAATGAAGCCTTTGGCGTAAAAGTATTACCCACTTTTACCTGGGTTAATGACGGACAAGCACAAAGTTTTATCATTGAAGTTGCGACAGATAATGAATTTTCCAATGTGGTTGCGATGGCAAACATCAGTGGTGGGGATAAATATCGTCCTTCTGAGAAATTAGCTGAAGAAACACAATATTTTTGGCGTATAAAAGCGGCAAATATATGTGGTGAAACCATGACTGAAGTGAAAAGTTTTACCACAGGTATTGATATAGGAAATGGTACACCTGATGATCCATATATTTTAAAGGAAAATGTACCTTTCACTGATATTAATGTTGGTAACGACGAAAGAGTTTATTTTGTCACTCAATTTGATGATGCACCAGCTGCGTTGACCTTTAAATTAACGGCAGATAATGGCGACGGCGATTTATATGCCAGTTTTGATGCCATCCCACAATCACGAGATGATCTGGTCTGTGCCAGTGAAGGCGAAGAAACCTCTGATGAAGTATGCTTGGTTGAAGCGCCTGAAGCTGGAAAATACTATGTAATGGTATCTGGCTATACTGCATTTACAGGTGGTACTCTGTTGGCTGAAACACCACCACCTGTGCCTGCACAAATTACCGGACAGTCTGAATTAGCTGTAGATGAAGACAGTTTAATCGCTTTATCACCAGCATCATTGCAAATAGTCGATCCTGATTCATCTGCTGATAACTTTGTATTACAGACAAGTGAGGGTGAAAACTACACTTTGTTTGGTAATATTGTTCAGCCAGCCAGTAACTTTTTCGGTGAGTTATCTGTTCCAGTCAAAATATTTGATGGTAAAGTAGATAGTGAAAGCTTTATGTTAAAAATTACTGTTGATCCGGTTAATGATGCACCACAGGCAACTAGTGATGTCGCTATTGTAAAACAAGATAGCACAAATAATATGATAGCCGTACTTGAAAATGATTCAGATATAGATACAGATGATGAATTAACTATTAAATCAATAGCATACTCCGGTGCAGGCGCTGTTGAGATCACAGAAAATCAAGTAAGTTATACACCAAAAACAGGCTTCGCTGGTGTGGAAACATTTAATTATACCGTGAGTGACTCAGCTGGTGCTGAAGTTCAGGCTACAGTATCAGTCGCAGTTGAAGCTAAACCGACAGTAGAAACAGTGACTGTCGTTAAAAAAGAAAAGTCTTCTGGTAGTATTCCGCTTGGACTGATGGTTTTGTTAACAACGATTATGTTATTGCGTCGTAATAAAAAAAGGGCTTAATTCATAAAACTGACAAACCCAGTTCACTGTGAGCTGGGTTTTAGTCTATTTTGTCATATAGTTTTTTATTTCATCTCGGGAACTTAATATTTGTTGTTGTCTTGACTGAACTGCATTTTCTATCTTGCCATCGGTACAAAAATTTAACAAATTGTGATAATTTAATTTTAGCGTTATTTTATCAGCCATTGTAGATAAATATAATCGAGTATAACGTTCAAGTTTTTTGTTTAATATAGTAAGCATTTCCTGGGTTTGTGGTCGGTTAGCGCCTGAATATAAAAAACTTAAAAATTCAGCTTCCAGGTGACTCCATTGTGTCACTGCAATATCAGCACTAAATTCATGTAAAATACCTTTAGCCTTAAGTAACTGACAACTTGATAGTTGCAGCAGTGACGTTTTTAATAGATCAATTTCCAATAGCACTTTTAAGGCAAACAATTCATCGATTTGTTCTAAATTAATATCAATAACCTTAACGCCTTTATTGGCTTCGAAAATAACAAAACCTTCAGCTTGTAAATGTAGTAATGCTTCTCTTATTGGATTTTTACTGACATTAAATTCCTTAGCTAACTCCATTTGTTGAATGCGTTCACCAGTTTTAATATCACCTGTAATTATTTTTTCTCTCAGGGATTCAATAACGAGTTCTGTCATTGTTTTATATTGTATTTGATTTGTAGAAGTCATTAATTATTCCTAGCAATATGTCTTGATTGGATGAAATATACGATACAAAGTGTTCTGATGTAAGTAGGCTGAAAACTCGGTTATTTAGATATCATTTTTTATAATTTCAAATGTAACACTATAATTTATTTTATTTAACTAATTGTTAAGTAAGTGTTTATTTTTATTTTTTAGATAGTGGCTATATTCTAAAAATAACTGAATAGAACTTTAACCACACCACTAATTGGTAAAGTCAGAGTAAAAATGACTTTAAATTATAAATTTTTTGGCTTAATAAAGGGAACAGCGTAAACTAATTGGGTTTTTCATATAGAAATAAATCATTACGCCTGCGTTAGTCATAACGATTTATTTTAAAGCTGGCAGTGCTCATTGATTTGGCAATATTAAAAGGAATTTAAACTACGCGTTTGACTTTCATTTTGATCACGTTTTTCCTGAACCGAATGTTTTCTTGGTGGTACTTGTTTCTTATTATTGCGCATATAAAGCTGAATATTTTCCTTGTATGTAGCAAACTGTTTTTCACTCATAAACGATGCCAATTTTTGCTGATGTTGTAACTTTATTTCAGTTAGCTCATCACGATAAGTTTCTGGTGATATGCGATTTCTTTTTTTTACAAGACGTTTACGTTGCTGTGTATATTCTGAAAGTTGCGCATGGTATTTCGCTTGTTGTTCGGTTGATAAATCAATGTTGTCGATAGGTGTTTTTCTAATACGAGCCTGTTTGTTTCTATTTAGCAAACTTGCTTTACTGGCTTGTCGCGCATGTCTTACTTCACTATGGTTATGTTGCTCATGTGCGATTTGATTGTTGTCGATTGGCGCGGGCATTGTTGCGGTGATTATACCAGTGTTTTCCTCTTGAACTCGTGAGTCAGTGGTTAGCAAATTAGGCTCATTGACAACTATAGGGGTTGGCTCATATTGTGTGAAAATGACAAACAAACCGGATAGGGCTAAAGGTATGGCGATAAGTAATGGGTGTTTCATTATGTAGTTTCTTTTATCGGATTTAAAATAGAGAAAAGCTCTGACATAGTCAGAACTTTTAGTAACAGAGCTTTATTTATTCAACTGTAATGGTCAGGGTACCATTTTCGACACCATTAGTACGGCCGCGAATGGCGATGTACCAGGTATCTTGTGCAGGATCATTGATACTGACACGGGTACCTCCGGTATCTCTGGCATCATAGGTTTGTGCGCTCGCCTGTGAACCTTTGTTTAACATTAACATTGCTGAACCACCGTTCTTATCTAAATTTACGGTTATTGTGCTGGCACCTGCGGGTACTTCTACAGAGAAGTGTTCATAACTACCACTTGCAACATTGACGTCATAAATGTCTGTACTAGGTAATGAAGAACAGTTGTTTGTACAGCCCGTAGCATCACCGATTGTCACAGTATAATCTTCGATTTCTCCTTCAAAACCACCTGTTGAAGTAGGCGTGCCATATGACATGGCAATACGCATACGCGTTGTTAATCCATTTGCAGAGTTTAGGTTTGATAGAGTTCCTGAGACATCATTAGCTTTAGTGGTGCTCTGGTAAACAATTTCATTGCTAGCAAATTCAAAGTCACTGTTTAAGTCTACCCAAACGATCCAATTTTCAGCTGAATTTCCTGATGCACTCAGGCTGATTGAACCACCTTGTGCAATTGATATAGCTGAATTATTTGAATAATCACCATAGCCATTATCATCACCGGACGCATTAGTGATACCTGAAATTGTCACGTTATCTATATGCTCCCAATTAGTATTATTGCTTGCAGGTTCCTGGTAATCAGTGCCGCCACAATTAGGCGCACAAGAACTGCCACCATCAGTTACTGTGACAGTATAATCTTCAATCTCGCCTTCAAAGCCACCCGTTGCATTCGGTGTACCATAACTCATCGCAATACGCATGCGTGTTGTAATACCAGTTGAACTAGTTAAATTAGATAAAGTACCTGTAACATCATTTGCCTTTGTTGCACTTTGATAAACAATTTCATTTGAACTAAATTCAAAATCATTATTCAAATCGACCCAAACAATCCAGTTTTCAGCACTATTGCCTGATGCACTCAGACTAATTTCATCATTTTGAGAAATTTCAATAACTGAATTTCCTGAGAAATCACCATACCCGTTATTATCGCCAGACGCATTATTAACACCTGAAATTGTCACGTTATCTATATGCTCCCAATTAGTATTATTTGCAGCTGGCTCTGCATACCCATCGACTGGACAAGTTCCAGTGTCTTCACAGGGTACATTTGTATCACCTAAATCAAATATTTTTACATTATTGGCATATCCACCATCTGCTTTAACTTCAACATCTGTACCACCTGATGTAACGTCAGCGACAGTTAAGCAATTATCACTTTGATCAACAAACACAACTTTATCGCCGTTGGTCCAATCAGCACTGTAACCCGTGCCATCAGGTGTGATCCAGGCGTAAGGTGCACGTAGTGCAAAATCAGGGTAACGTTCACCATCTTCATTTAACCAGTAAAAACCAACGGTTTCATCTGAACCCGCATTGGTAATGCTTAATGTTGACGTCCCATTACCTTTTGAATAAGGTTTTTCAGCTTCACAGTATGTTGGTTGACTGGTATCAGGAAAGGAAACCTTGATATCTGCCGTCATCGTGGCACCAGGTGCACTGATATTTGTAATTGAGAGCCCACTTTCGGAGAAGTCATAGAAGCGACTGCTTGGATAGGTTGAAGTGGAAATACCTGCTTTGCTATTTGAAAATAAATCCTGATAATCTGACGATGAGCCATCTTCCATTTCCCATAAACCATCAGCTTGCGTTAAAGCAATCACTGAGTGTGTGTATTGATCACATGTACCTGAACTTGCGGCAACAAAAGGATCATCAGGGAAAGAACATCCCCACTTGGTACCGTCGTTCCATGAACCTTCATCAATATGCCACACAGCCAGACCTGACGCGTCTATACCTGCATCGAAACTATTAGCATCTTGATAGCGATTTTCTATTAAATAATATTCTTTAGGATCATTCGGGTTTGCTACTTTGTATATGGTTGGGTTAGATGTAGATGCCGCTCTGAATTGTGCGTTATTAATACTGTCACCCGCTTCAAGTTCAATAGGTGTCACCCAATTCATTAATACTTTTGTAAATGCTGTCATGTGGGCAGGGCGGGTGTAATCATCTGTCACATAATCTGGATTCAATTCACCATCTGCATTTCGGTATGGAATAGAACCTAAATGATTTCCTAGCCCCATCAAACCCCATAAGCTAATGCCTTTGCTGCCATTTGCACCATATAAATCAGGGAACCAGTCGTCACCTAAACGATTACCAAAACCGCTATGAACTAACTCATGGGTCAGTAAGCCGATAGGACTCAAGCCGTCAGGGTTATCACTTCGTAGTTCCGGGATCAGGGTAATACGTTCTACTTCGACAAAACGACTGCTATCGCTTGCGCATCGATCTTGAGTCGTACCATTTGCGTTTTCCCATGATAAAGACATATTGATAGGCCATATATTACTGTCTTTACCAAGGGGATCATTCTCATCATAACCTTGATAAACAACAGCAACTGAATCTACGATACAGTCCCCATCAGCATCATAATCAGAATAATCAACGGTGGCGTCAGATGCCGCGATAGCATCTTCAGCTAATTCAGCGTAGTGTTTATCCCAATCTGCATTGTCAGGATCATTTTCACCATAATAATCATGTGTTTTTGGCATGGTAAACCAACCATAGGCTTTACCGGTGACATTGAATTTGTCATAACTTACTTCATTAAAATAATCATTTACATCAAACTCACCATTAAATAGTTTGTTTTCAATTTGGCTGGCTGTTGCCGTTGTTTCTGTATCGCTATAATTTACCAGTATCAATGGCACTTTCATTTCTCCAACTTCCAGTAGTGTTTGTGCACTAACACTATTTGAAAAGCCGGAAATGGCTCCTGCAATTGCGATTGCTGTTATAGTTTTGTTTAGTTTGATCATCTTACTCTCTCTCTAGCTAGTTATTTATTGTTATACTTGCTGGGTTGTATGCAATATACGATAGAGCGTGATTTACTGTAAATAGGGAGGATACTAGCTATGATTCAGGTACAAAATTAACATTTATTTAAAATTCAGGGGGAGGGGTTATCTTATATTTATTACTATCCTGTTGTTATATATAGCTTACTTAAAATATGTAACTGACTTGTGCCATGTTGTTTTTAGATTGTAAATATCTTGTAATTGACTGTGTTTATGATGTCTTAATGACCTAAAATGATATTTAATTATAAAAATAACTCATTTTTTTGGATAGGTAATGCCTGAACGACTTAATTCTTTATAAATCTGTGTCATTACACTATGGTTTTCTCTTAATGAAATATTGTCTTTTTCCAGTTTCTCAATACCAAACTCACTGATCACAAAATAGTGCGCTGGTTTCAACTGGCATGCAGTTAAGCAGGATAATGTACATCCCATTTCACAACCATCGATAGCAATAATTGTACGGCCAGAATGTGCAAGACTAGCAATTACTTTTACTTTTCCGATCACACCAGAAATACAAGACATTTGCGCTATGCCATCAGTGTCCAGGCTCGATGTTATATCGTGGGCCATTTGTCCTAAATTTGAGCATCCTGAGCATGAATATATAATGGGTATTTCCGTATCTTTCATGGCTGATTCTTATTTTTTTAAAGGGTATTTATCATACCCATAGTTAGATCCTTGCTAATTGATGCAGATCAAATTAATGAGTCTGAAGTGGCCAGGTAAAATTGAGGTTTAATGTAAATAATTAACTTCACCTAAATCAAGAGAGTTTACTTCTGCTGCTATCTTATTTAAATCGCCTATAATTACCCAAGTTAGCTGATCTGGCTTCAAATTTTTATGTGCCACTGTATTTATTTCTTTTAAAGTTAGTTGGCTTAAACTCGTTTTATAATCTTGAATATATGAATCAGGTCTGCCAAAGGTTTGCATATTTGCTATTTCGCTCACTACTTTATTATTTGTTTCATACCGAGCTGGTAATGCGCTGCCTTTCATATTCACTATTTCATCTAACTCATGTTGTGTGGCGGGTTTCAAATTAACAAATTGTTTAAGCTCTTTTTTTAACTCCAAAATAGCGGCTTTGGTTTTATCTATTTGCACTGGCGCATAGGCAAAAAATGCCTGTTGACCTTTAGCTTCTTTTACTTTTGTATATGCACCATAGCTCCAGGCTTTATCTTCGCGTAAATTCATATTGATCCGTGAAATATAATCACTTCCCAATATTGTATTTGCAATTTTAAAGGATAAATCATGCTCATCTAATACCGATGGGATGAGTTGTCCTGCAATAATTGTAGTTTGTACAGCATTAGGTTGATCAATCAGGTAAACCACACTTTTTCCAGGTAAATTTACATGAGGCAAAGGTTTTTTTAGTAAAGTTGTTGCTGGTTTTTCCCATTCAGCCAGATAATGGTTTAATAAAGCTTCGAGTTCGTTTTTATTTATATCGCCGGTTACAATCAGAGTCCCATTATCAGGACGAAACCATTGTTGTTTAAAATGACGTAATTTATTTTGTGTGATATCCAAAATGCTCTTTTTATTACCTGTTCCAGTTAATGGCACGCCGTATGGGTGGTGCTGGCCATATAATAAAGGGGGCAATGTTCGTAACGCCATTTTATAAGGGTTAGACTTTTCCAAATTAATTTTAGCTACACGGCTAACTTTAAATTGTTCTAATTCTTGTTGTTGGTAATCTGCATTTTGTAATATGTTAGAGAATAACGCTAAAGATCCTGTCATATTTTGCTTCAATGCATCTAGTTTAATGATGGAGCTATCTAAAGTTGTCCAGTGTGTTATTTGTGCGCCGAGTAAAGATTTTTTTTCATTAATCGTTGTTTTGCTAAAATCGCGAGTACCTTTAGTGAGCATATCTAATGCAAAACTGGCTATCCCGGGTTGATGAAATTGATCTGCTGCGATCCCTGCATCAAATTGCATTAAAAACTGAACTAATGGCGCAGTATGACGTGATGCTAATACAACTTTTAATCCATTGTTTAATGTGAATTTTTCTAATTCAGGAAAGTTTAATGCAGGTGTTTTCTTAACTGCCGGTAGTTGAGACCTGTCAACGCTTGATTTTACTGTGCGTAGTTGGCCAAAGGGGCGTACGTCTAAATTAAATTCCCCTTGTGATAACCATTTTTTTGCTGCTTTTTGTGCTTGTATTGCGGTTGTATTCTGATACATGTTTTCAGCTTTTATCAATGCATTTGGATCATCAAGTAATAAGGCACCTTTTGCAAGGATTGCTGCTTTACCTGATTTACCACCAATACGCTCCAATTTACGTAAAAAATGCGCTGACTTAACCGCTTTCGCTAATTTTAATTCTTTTACACTGGGTCCAAAATTGATGTAGTTGACTAATTCTTCTTTGACTATGATTTTTACTTTTTCTATATCATCTTCATTTTTAATATCTATTACTATACGAAACATGGAAGATATTTCTGATTGCCAGAGGCTAACATATGCATTGGTGGCTAAGTTTTCGGTCTCAACCAGTCGTTTATAGAGTCTGGAGTGTTTACCTGAACCTAAAATATCTGCATTTAATTCCAGGATAGTTGCATCAGTACTCCCTAATTGCGCTACATTCCAGACTGTATATAACCTGGGCTGAGGAACGTGATCATACATAAGTTGATGGCTGCTTTGGTTTCGTTTTGCTATGTTGGTTTTCTTTTTAATTAATGGTGGCCCGGCAGGAATATCTGAAAAATAATGTTGTGCTTTTTGCTTGGCTGTTGGTAAGTCAATGTCTCCAGATAAGACTAATATCGCATTTTTGGCCCCGTAATATTTAGAAAACCAATTTCTAGCATCAGTTAAAGTTGCGTTATTCAGATCTGTCATAGAGCCGATAACTGGCCAGGAATAAGGATGATCCTGCGGATAGATGTTTTTTAAAATTTGTTGGTTTGCCTTACCATATGGCTTATTTTCGCCTTGACGCTTTTCATTTTTTACGACTTCTCGTATTTTATTGAGTTTTTCGATATCTAAAACACCTAATAAATGACCCATACGATCAGATTCTAACCATAACGTAGTGTCAAGTGCTCCAGTTGGTACATTCTGGAAATATTGCGTCCTGTCCATGTAGGTCGTTCCGTTAGCTTCAGTTGCGCCTAACTTATCTATGGTGTCAAAATAACCATAGTTATGATTTTCAGAACCACTGAGCATAATATGCTCAAACAAGTGTGCAAAACCAGTTTTACCCTGAGTTTCATCTTTTGATCCTACATGGTACCAAACGTGAACTGATACGACGGGAGATTTTCGGTCCTCATGAACTATCACCCTTAATCCATTTTCTAAAGTAAACGATTGATATGCTATTTCAGGTATTGTTGTTCCAATGCATTGCCAGGAAGTTAGCAAAAAGGAATAAAAAAGGAGTAAGGAACTGAGTTGGATAAAAGGCGAAAAAGGCATAATGAGATCTACTTAGCTGATAGGAATAGTACGATTTAAAATAATTGAACTATTAATCGGGATCTCATCATTTTTCATCAATTTAATCATTTTAAATCACGTTTGAATTTGATCTCGCGATTTAGCAATAATTTTGAAAAGTATTATTCAATCAACAATAACTGACTATTATTATCAACGGATTGAATTAAATAAATATATTTCTCATCATCACTTAATACTATATTGGGATAGTTGTCTCTGCTGTATATGACTAATTGAGTTTGTTTGCTTGTAAAATCGTAAAAGTAAATGGCATTTTTTGTTACTCGTACTCGATCCATGTAATAGATACCGGTTTTAGTTACCACAAAATCATTGACGGAATAACGATTGTTAATATAAGTACGTTCAATGATTTTTTTATTTTCTTTTGTTTTTGAGTTGTAGTAATAAATATCAAAACTGGCTTCTTTACTATAAAAATATTCATGTTCGGTGTTTTGAATTATTGAATTAGCCTCGGCCATGTGTTCAAGCGCTTCTAACGGATAGCCAGTGATCCCCATTTTCACCGCTTTTGCATTATCATTTTTAAACCCAGGTAAAAAAATTGATTCACCATCAAGAGAAAAGCGACCTGCATACAGATGTTCTCCAGCTGGACATAAAGGGTTATCTTTTCCGCTATCCGTATTGATGAGCCAACAGCTTTGGTTAATGGACAATAGTGCTTTATTTGTATCTTTAAGCCAATTTAAACTTAATGGGTATCTATATTCTGGTTTTTCATTGAATTCACTTAACTTTTTAGCTTCATTATTTTTGTATTGCCAAAGCTCAATTTGATAATTTGGTTTTATTGATGCGAAAATAAGTCCATTGTTATCTATGCCTTCAATCGATCTGATAGATAATCCGTTATTAACGACAACTTCAGATGTGCCATCACCGCCTTTTAGTGGGTTATTATGTCTGATAATTTGTGTTGTAAGTGAGGAGTATCCCCAATCTTGTTGCATGATGAATTGTTTTTTTCCAGGTACTTTTACTGGGTAATAACCTAAATACTGTTTAGCAGAAATGCGTTCTATTGTTTGTTCATAAATATGATACTGAGATAGGTAGCCTTTTTCATCAACGTAATATATATATTGACTATCATCGCTATAACTTGTATTTAATCGCATTTCGGCACTTGTTATTTTTGTTTGTATCAGATCTTTCGTTAACAAATTTAAGAGTAATATTCTGAAACCATAACTTCCGTCAGAGCGCATTATGGTTAACCATTTTTTGTCAGGTGAAACTACAGCAGCCATATCGCCAAAACTGTTCAGTGGTGGAGAACTAATTTGTTCTGAGGTATCAAGTGCGAGGTCGTATAAATAAATTCTTAAAGGTGCTGACGATGCTTCTTTTGCACTATAAAAAAACTGTCCGTTGTTGAGCCAGCTTACGTCAGGAGAAAAATTAACCTCATCCAAGGCAATGATAAGTTTAGCATTTGAGGCTGTTAATTTTTCTGCATTAAAATCAGCAATGTAAATTCCATTGTTACCTTTTTCATAGCGATTGAAACTGATATATTTTTTGTTTGGTGAGATGGCAACAAAGTTATCGTTATTTTTTGTTGAGTTAAACACTTTTTTTACCTTGGTAATATCTTGCGTGTGACTGGCATATAATTCCCAAGAAGATTCACGTTTAGTTCTATTGGCGTAAATAAGCACTTCACCATCCAGGCTGATAGTTGGGCTTTGTTCCCGGCCTTGTTGTGAAGTAATGCCTGAAGCTGTGTTATAAGTTTCTGGTGTATTGATTGAGTATGCAATTACGAACATAATAGTGAGTATTAAGGCTAACAAAAACAACATTAAATTGATTGATTTAGGTGTTTTTGTCTTGGTGATGTTTGCTATTTCTTCAGGTTTTTTTGGTGTTTCTGGAATTATGTCTGGGGTTGATAAGGTAATCGTTTTTTTTTCTTCAATATCATCACCTTGGCTTGCGGGTATCAATAGACGATAACCATTACCGTTACTGCCAGTTACTGTATGAATAAATTTTGTATCCGGATCTAACTTGGCCAGTGTACGTCGCAAACTATAAATATGATTATTAATCGTATGGTTTGAGGTTGTTATGTTCTGCCAAACATTCTCTCTTAAGCTATCCCGGGTGACTAATTGATCTTGATTCATAGCAAAATAGCATAATACTTTCATCGCCATAGACTGAATTTCAAGTGTAGTGCCATTTGCTGTTAATTGATCGGTATTGGGGTCGACAATAATAGTGTTAAGTTTAAATATTTGCTGAAAATTAATCATATTGGCAGTTTTTTATTTTATAGTTTTTATTTAGTTTAAATGGCTTATTTAGTTTGTTCAACTAGATCCGATAAGTGACTTAATCAATCAAAAAAGAGTACAAATGGCGTTACATTTGTACTCTTAGGCGGGGAGCACTACAAATCAATATTATTTAAAAGTTATACGAGAAACCTGCATAATAATAACGACCCATTAAGCTATATGCGCCACTACCATTAGATGCAGTAGGATGACCTGACCACTTTTTATCGAATGCATTTTTTACGCCTGCATATAAATTAGCATCTTCAGTCAGATTGAATGATACGCGTGCATTATGTACCGTTGAACTTGGTAATTCTGGCTGGTCATACATTTCCAATGTAGCCGTTCTTTCAACCAAACTTGCCATTGTGTGGTCAACAGACCAATTTGCATTAAAGTCATTTAACCCATAATTAACTACAAATCGACCTTTCCATTCTGGTGAACCATATACACCCTGGTAATTATTGTAGTCCTCGTTAGTTGTAGATTGCTTTCCTGATTCTATAATTTTTGTAGCATATAGCTTCAGGTTTATATCTCCGCTATCACCTAAGCTATATGCATAAGAAGTTTCGATATCTACCCCGCGACGAATATACTTACCAATATTTGCCGGCCATTTAGTTACTAGCTCAACATTACCTGTCGTATCACGTTGAATTAAGCTACAAAATGGATTACTTGCAATGTCTGCTGAATAGGCACATTCTTTAAGAATTGCTGTTGAACTTAAGTTTTCAATAGAATCCTTAATTTCAATATTATAATAGTCCACCGTCATTGCAAAATCGGTTAAAAATTCAGGCTGGTAAGCAAAACCTAAAGTAAAAGTATCTGCTTTTTCTACCTTTAACTGAGCGTTCCCCAAAGTTTTTGCGTTGACACCATTATCATAATTTACTTGTGATTCAAATGTAGTTGGATCTGCTATGCCCCATGATTGGCAATTACTGATCACTTGCTCTCGTAAGTCACCTGTTAAAGCATTCACACTTTTTTGATCACATACGTCAGATGTTCCACCACTCCAGCCTATCGAAGCACCGCGAAATTGTTCATATAATTGCGGTGCACGGACTGATCTTGATTGAGTTGATCTGATCCTTAAATCATCGGTTACTACCCAGTCAGCAGCTACTTTCCAGCTTTCATTTTTACCAGCGTAGGTATAATCTGAAGTTCTGGCAGCAACATTGATATTGAACTCTTGCATTAAGTAAACGTCACTTATGATAGGTGCATCTAATTCAATAAAGGCTTCTTGCACTGTTCTTGCTGCAGCCCAAGGTTCTTTCGACGAACCAGTTACATCTTCTGTTTGCCATACTTCATCAACAGTTACATCTATTGATTCGCGTCTAGCTTCAATTCCTGTGGCAAACATTACAGAGCCAGCTGGTAATTCCATTAAATCGCCAGAAAGCGAAACAGAAACTAAGTGCTGCTCGGTATCAATCTGATGGCCGTATGGGTCAACTCTTACATAATTGGCTACTTCAGGACTCATTTTTTGTAGAGAATTCCATGCAGGGCAAGACATATCTTCAATACCACATAATTCACCTATATCGTTTGTGGTATTGTTGCCACTTCGACCTAATCTTAATTTATTTGTTCGATTAGATAGCCTAGATTCTGAAGCTGTTTTACCTGTTGAAATATAAGCATCCCAATACCAACCATTATCTAATTCACCATCTAAGGTTGCACTAAAGGCATATAATTCCCGCTCAACTTCACTGGTTCTTAGACCAACTTCATATAAAGTAAAGGGTGCACGGTACCAACCACCATCATTTTCTAACAATTCAGCAAGTGCGTCAGACGGAACATAATCGGCTGCGAAATTATCTGAAGTGCCCCATGAGCCGTAGTTAAATTCAGGTGATATGCTATTAATAGAGTTTACTTTTGTATATCTGAAATCAGTTGAAAGATGTGTTGAATCAGTTAGGTCATAATTGAATAATAAGTATGCATTTGACCTTTCATATGGTGATTGCACTTTGCCATCGGCTTCAGGATCAAATCCTGCGCCATTAGTAAGCTTATAACCGTCAGATACGATATCAGCATAATTAAACATATGATTAACATTGCCATCTGTGATGTCAAAAAACTGGGAACTTCCATCAACTAATATTCTGACCATTTGTCCAGGAATATTGGAGTCAGCCCAGGTGATATTGTTGCCTGTAATATAGGCAGGTATACCATCTGTTTCAAAATTTTCAGCCGTTGGGTCGTGTAATGGGTTATCTATCCATTCTGTTCTTGATTGGCCCCAAGGCCTACCTTCTAATCCTGCATATGCTACATCCAGGTAGTCAACTGAAAATACAATATTGGCTTTATCATCTGCGAAATTATGACCTGTAGTAAAAGTAATGCTTCTTTCATCGCCGTCATTTAGTTCAGATGTTCCACCCTGGCCTGATAAACGTGTACCTTCAAAGTCCTTTTTTAAAACAAAATTTACTACACCTGCAACGGCATCAGAACCATATGCTGCCGATGCTCCCCCAGTCAGAATATCTGTTCTTTCTAATAAATCAACAGGTATAAATCCAGTATCAGTTACCATTTTTCCTGCATCTGTAGTTGACTGAACAACCCGACGCCCGTTGATAAGTGTAAGGGTTCTGGCAGATCCTAAATCTCTTAAGTTTGTTGAATTTAGACCTGCATTACCAAAAGAATAATTACCCGTAGAACCGTCGTTACCTAATGCAAATTGCGGCATTTTGGTTAATAAATCTGTTACGTTTAATATGCCTGTATTTTTAATTGATTGAGCATCTATCGATACAACAGGTGAGGGGGTTTCTGTATTAATTCTAGAAATTCTAGAACCTGTAACTGAAATACGTTCGATAGACTGATCTTCATTTATCTCTTCATTTGCTGCGCCATTAGCTAAAGCTGCTGGTACTGCTATTGCTGATGTTAATGCAAGTGCAATGGGGGTGAATTTAAACATGTATAGATTACTCCAAGGTTTAGTTGTTAATTATTAAATCCCGATTAAAGATGTATTTAATATACAATTCGTTAGGGCGAAGAGTAAGTAATACTATTAGGTACAATAAAGTCATTTATTTGATGATATGATTTTATGAATTGTATGATAGAGCTTATTTCTGAGCGTAACGTTTATTGTTAAAGCTTTGTTAAATAATGTTTTTGTTGTAATATTTCACTTGACTCAAATTTACTTAAAGCCGAAAAGGTTTTGATATTTTAATTCATGATTTATTACTAGAAATGATGTTTAAAGATGTTAAATGATGAATTATTATGGAATTAAGGTGGTGGTTTTTGAAATTTAAACCTAATTGCTTTCTTTTTTCATTAATTTTAGTCAATAAATGTGAAGGAAATCGTCATTTGCATCATTTTTATAATTAGATTTATACAAAGAAATAACATTTAAGATCTATTTTAATGTCATGGTAATTTATTAGTAATAACTTAGCTTATTATTGTCGATCACTTGATTCATTATGGTCCTAAATTCTTTTTCCTGTTTATTTTGAAATAGTATGTGACCAAAGATATGCATAAGGTCGGGATCAAATTTACCTTTATACGCATGTTTCTCGAGTTCAGCATAGGCTGCATGACACTCCCATTTTTCACGATAGGGTCGCCAACCTGTGAGTGAACAATAAGCTTCTGCAATTGCGATTATTCTGGCGCCTAAAGGAATATGAGTGCTGGATAAACCATTTGGGTAACCACTACCATCAAAATATTCGTGATGATTTTCAATTAGCGTAAGCATAGTATGATTTTGATACCCCATGCTTTTTAGTTTTCGAACGCCTTCTCTTGGATGTTTACACACTTCAGAAAACTCTTCTTTATTTAGACTTCCTTTTCGATTTAACAGGTGATGGGGCACAATAGATTTGCCAATATCACTGAGATATCCAGCTTCCAAAATATCTTTTTTATCTTTATCTGGTAAATCTAATGTATCGGCAATGATATAAGATAAAAATCCGACAATTTTAGCATTGCCAACAGATCCATCCAGGCATTCTACCGGAAGAATAATATCCTCAGGAAAAGGTATTAAGCGTGTAACTTCGTTATAATAATGATTAATAAGTCTTTGTGGTATCCTTGTTTGATTAATTAACGGATCTTTTAAAGCAATGACCTTGTATAAATGACTGGTTTTTTCTCTGCCTTTTATCGGTACTTCCTTAATAACTTCAGATCTTAAAGACAGTTCCGCATACTTTATTTTGATTTCAGAATTGTTAGGTTCTAGTTGTAATGCTTTTTTATAAAACTCTTCCGCTTTATGATAGTCAGCGCCTTGCTCGAATAAATTGGCAAGAGCACAGGCAGAAGCCGCTGATTGATCTTGCTGCCATAAAGAAAGTGCTTTTTTTATATCATCGGGTAATGTTGAAGAATGTGTTTGGTTATTGTCTAAAATATAAATTGATTCTACTTCAAAATAATCTTTAATTTCATTATAGGTATCATAATCTATCGTGACGAACCCCGGTTCACATAAACTTTCTATCCTGGAAGCGAGATTAACAACGTCTCCTAAAGCGGTATAAGATTGTCTTTGGTGACCAATTAATCCAATTATGGGCTCTCCTGTCGCAATACCAATGCGCATTTTCCATGGAAAATCATCTCGCTTTAGATGCTCCTGCATTTTTAGCGCTGCAGCGACCGACATTAAAGCGTGCATTTCGTAATCAATTGGCGCACCAAATTCAGCCATAATTCCGTCACCAACATATTTGTCAATATGCGCATTATATAATAGAAGTACTGATTCCATGGTAGCCAGATAATTGTTCAAATCAGTGATCACAATTTCTGCACTGCGTTGTTCTGAATATAAAGTAAAACTAACCAAATCACAGAATAATATGCTAATTCGACGTTTTTCGGTACGTAATCTTTTTTCTATCATTAATTTAACAACAGCTGCGTCCATGGTGGAATATAGCGCATCTTCAATTTTGTGTTTATGAGATTCAATTTCTTGTTTGGTTTTTTCTAAATAGCTGGTGCGTTCAGCCACTTTTGATTCAAAATTTTCAGTAAACTTCATTAATTCGCTGGTAGTTTTATTGAGTAATTCTTTGTTATCGCATAATTCAGTACTCATAGTACTTGCTTCAAGTAATTTTTCTTTTAATTGTTGGTTCAGATATCCGACTACGGCACCACTGAGTATTAAAAAACCTCCCCAAACCATAATACGGGCAAATAAATCGTAACTCGCATTACTCGCATAAAAACTATCAGGAAACAAATATGCATATACTGAAACGATAAATACAGATAGAAAAGCACCGAGTAAAGCTTGTTTGGTGCCTAAATATGCGGCCGCCAATAATACAGGTATAAAAAAGAAACTTAAAAAAGCGAGTTTATAGGGGACAAAATAGACGATACCTGAAACGCTGCACATAATGATCAAAATGAAAATCATTTCAAAGTATTGTACTAAGTATTTTTTAAGTACTACCATGTATTAATTCCATGTTCCTGATCAATTTAACCTTATCCATACAAAATATAGCAAGGAATTTGTTTATAGATAGTTAAATTTAATTCGGGCTGGCATATTAAATTGTATTAACAAAATGAAGTATTTTCGTTTTTAGCGGTTCAATGACATTTGTTTATATTGGCAGGTCGGGCATGATAGTAAGGTGGGATAACTTATTTATCCAACTATTAGTTAAATTAAGTACTTGGTTTCGTTGTGGATAAAGGTAGTACAGTGAGCCAGATAAAATTATACACTGTAAAATGACAGCGCCGGGATAACGCAATTCAACTGGCTTAATTGCACTGCCAAAAGATGCTTTTATACTATTATTTGCTAAATCAACACTATAACATTCATCTAAAATTAAATGGGTTAATGAGCCTGATAGAATAAATAAACCCGTTAATAAGCTTATATCCAATGGTTGTTTTAATATTAATGAGACCACGATGGATAAAATACTATACATGAATACTGCTAGTAAGGAATGCATGCTTCCTCTGTGAATGGTTAATTTTTCAAAGCTTGGTCGAATAATATATTGCGTGGCAATATAAATTAGAATTGCACTTCCCCATAACTCTATTAAGGAGTTTAGTGGAAAAACAAAAACTGCTCCACAAGCCAAAACAATACTCAGAATTGAAAATAGCCAGTTTATCGAGGTGGAGTCATCGGCATCAAGATCGGGTAATAAGCCGGCAAGAGAGCCGATAAAGACTAAAACTAAAGTATCACTCAAGGTGGCTATCTTACTTGCAACAATCACTGTGGCTAATGTTGCACTTGTGATGACACTTACTTTAAAATGCGTTGCAAAATTAGCCAATTTAATTACCTTCTTTAGTTTTATGATTTTATTTTTTAATTTAGATGTGTGAAATTTTTTTAATTTATATACCTGTCAATTGAGACTTAATTGTAGGGGCTAGTCGTGTTAAACCTGTTTTTTTCCCTATGATCATGGCTTCAGTAGCGGATTTTCCCTTGTAGTTAAACGCATCGAGCGCAAAAAAAGCGCCAACACGATTACCACTGGCGCAGTGAACTAAGGTTTTATTTTTATTTTGACCAAGCGCTTGATTGAATAAAGTAAGATTTTGCTGATTAATCCCATTTTTTCCAGCGACTGGAATACTGATATACTTCATACCGAGTGATTCAACGATTTTCTTTTCATCAAATTGGGTGAATTCTTTTTTAGTACGCAAATTAATAACTGTTTTAACACCATGTTTAGCTAATAAAGTGAGATCTTTAACGCTAGGTTGACCGCCCGTAATATATTTTTCAGTGTAGTTTTTTGCATTTTTTAGTTCGAGTGTTTCGAGTAAATTTATTTTCTCAGCCATAACAGGTGAGATCATAAAGAAATAACACAGAATGATGAATAACTGGTGAATGTTTTTTAAATACATCGTATTTTCCTAAGTAAAATTTTTATTTTTATTAAAGTCACTCATTGTATTTATATTCTTAATTGATTGCTACTTATGACTACAATAATCTTCTATGGATACCCTAAATTAATTGTGTGATTTTCTGATATACTGCTTTTCTCGTTCATTGTATTTAAGGATCAATTTCATGGCGTTTCCAAACCCCATTCCTGTGACTGACCTGTCACAATTAAAACAAACACAATTTGATGCATTAATCATCATCGCATCTGATTTTTCACAGATAAAAGATGAAACACTGCAAACCAGAATAAATGCACTTCATAAAGTAGATGCACGTATCGGCCAGCAAGTTGTTATGAGCGTGTGTGAATTAGCGCCTGGCGATCGTATGATCTTAGCCCCAACCGGCAATTTAAATCGTGATTATGACGATGTAAGACGTTATTTTGATGCGGCTAAAGCTGCGATAGACCTTGCTAAATCAGCTGGCAGTATACATCCGGCAATTTTATTAGCCGATCAGCCGTTAACAGCTGAATATAAAAATGCACTTACCGTTGCCTATTTAGGGGCTTGTCAGGCTTTATGGCAACCACTTGAAGCCAGAGAGTATTTGGGCGACGTGATAGAGCCCGTGCAATCGATAGGGTTAATTGGTGCCGATGATGCGTTATGTCAATATGCTAAAGCGATAGAAGCTGGTCAGTACGCTGCGCGAGATTTATGCGGCACTGAACCTGAACGTATGGCACCACCTAAATTTGCTGACTATTGTGAAACCTTATTTGAAGGGTCAAATGTTAAAGTTGACGTTATTTCTGACTTTAAAGAAATTAGTCAAAAATATCCGATGATGGCAACGGTTGCACGGGCTTCTATGGCAGTCGAACGTCACCATCCGCGTGTTGTAAAGTTAACGTATGTGCCTGAAGGCAACATAGATAAGACACTGTTGTTTGTAGGTAAGGGACTTGTATATGATACTGGCGGGGCCGACTTAAAAGTTGGCGGTCATATGTCAGGTATGAGCAGAGACAAAGGCGGAGCAGCCTCTGTGGCCGGTTTTGTTAAATCAGTATCTGATTATCAGGCAAAGAATGTAAAAGTTGTTGCATATTTAACTGTGGTTAGGAATTCTATTGGTTCAGATTGTTTTGTTCCCGATGAAATTATTACAACACGCGAAGGTATCAGGGTACGCATTGGTAATACAGATGCAGAAGGCCGCTTAGCAATGGGTGATTTATTGAGTGAAATTAAAGATTTGGCTAAAGATGAAATCAATCCTGAAATTTTTACTGTGGCTACATTAACAGGTCATGCTGCGCGCGCGATGGGGCCTTATTCAGCATTAGTTGAGAACGGACCGGCAAGAACCGCTAATATCTCACAGAAGATCTCAAACAATGGTGATCTTTGGGCCGATGGTGCAGAAATATCTCGTTCTCGCAGAGAAGATTTTGATTTTATCAAACCACACACGTTAGCTGATGATGTCTTATCAAGTAATAATGCACCGTCTGCGGTGACGGCGCGCGGTCATCAATTTCCTATGGCATTTTTAGCAATCGCCTCAGGTTTAGATAAACACGGCAATGATTCAGATTGCCCTTTGCCATATGTTCATATTGATATTGCAGGCAGTGGCGTAGAGGGAGGAGATTGGCAACACGGTAAACCAACTGCTGCGTCTGTGGCGAGTTTGTTTGCGACTTATATTAAAGCTTAATTTTAGAAGCAAGGTGCATCATTGCACCTTGCTTAAATATAAATTACACTTCAGCTAATTGATTTTTCATCAGCTTAGCATAAAGTCCTGCTTGCTGCGCTTTTAAAGTCTGATGATCGCCTTGCTCAATGATCTGTCCTTGATCTAATACTAAAATTCTATCTGCTTTTGCGATAGTTGAAAACCTATGTGCGATCATAATCGTTGTTCGGCCGGTCATAAGTACATCCAGCGCTTTTTGTACATTTGCTTCACTTGAAGAATCTAATGCACTGGTTGCTTCGTCTAAAATGAGGATTTTGGGATTTCTCAGTAACGCTCTTGCGATGGCGATGCGCTGTTTTTGACCACCCGATAGCTGAACGCCACGTTCACCCACAACGGTATTATATCCATCAGGAAAAGCTGTAATAAACTCATCAGCATTGGCTTGTTTTGCTGCATATATTACCTCTGCGGTTTCGGCTTGCTGGTGTTCTGAACCATATACTATGTTGTCAAAAATAGTCCCACAAAAAAGCGAAGGCTCTTGTTCTACAATTGCAATGTTTTTACGTACTGCATTGATATTTAATTCATTCAATGCTGTACCATCTATATATATGCTGCCATGGTTTGTTTGATAGAAGCCTAAAATTAAACTGGCTACCGTGGATTTTCCTGCACCTGAGCGGCCAATTAGCGCAATTTTTTCACCGCTGGAAATTGATAAGTTGAAATTTTTAAGGGCAAATTGCTCCGGTCTTTGCGGATACTTGAAATCAACATTTTTAAATAAGATATTTCCTTGTATGCATAGGTTATTCTCGTATTTAGTTTGTTCAAACTTATCTGTACTGATTATTTCAAAAATTCGCTCGGTTGCGCCCATAGTTCTCATCCAGTCACTCCAAAAATCACTCACGGCGGCGGCTGAGCTTGTTACCATAGCTGCATAGATCACAAAACTTGTTAATTCACCGATGCTTAAACTACCTTTTGATATTAGGTTTGCACCAAACCACAAAGTGATCAATAAAGCTAAATAGGCAGTTAATGAGGATAACCCCTGAAAAGTGGCAATAAAACGCGTACAAGATAAGGAAACATTAAAGGTTGTCTGTGTTTCAGTGACATATATTTCCTGCGCTTTGTTTTGACCATTAAATGCGTGGACGAGTTTTATATTCGTTAGATTTTCATGAGCCACTTTAGCTGTTTGAGCCTGACAATCCTGAATATCGCGGGATCTCATTCTAAGTTTATCACCGACCCATTTCGCCAAAAATAAGCTTAAAGGTACAAATACTAACAACATTACGCTCAGCACAGGGGAGATCCACAATAACATGGCAATACCACCAACTAATACACATAAAGCCCGCAGGGAAATTGCCAGTCCCATAGTTAAAGTGTCTTGTAGCACTTCCACATCCACAGCTAAGCGGTTAGTCAATTCACCGATATTATGTTTGTCAAAAAATGCGATATTTTGACTAATTAATGCCTGGTGTAATAATCGACGAATTTTTGTGACTATCATTAATCCCGTAGATTCAAACAAATAGTATCGTAAAGCGGTCGCACAGGCTTGAATACATACGGCTAATATCATTAATAATGCAATACCATTATACCAATCACTGGTCTGTGACAGCTGGACGTTATCTATAAAATAGGATATCACTTTAGGATAGAGTAACTGGATTACAACTGTGATCCCCATGATCAAAAGTCCGAAGAACAAGCGAATAGAAAACTCTTTGATCAATGATAAATATTGAAAGTGTTTTGATTTTTGCCTCATGCTGCCTCTGTGAATTGTGATTGAATTTCAGCCATTTGCTCAAGAAAACTTAACCAGTTTTTATCGCCTATCATGCCGCCGGCTTGTAATTGATGCTGGTGATCAATAAAGAGGTAAAAGGGTGAACTTAATGTTGGATTAATACTTTTGTAATTTTTGTTATTTGTTTTTATCGTTAAGTTAGCTAAGGAAGTATTAATCAGAAATTTTGACAAACTTTTTTCAGACTCATTACTCATCAAAAATAGTGCTAAACCAGCCTTTTTTATAATTGGCAGTATCCTTTCTATCTCAGGGATTTTTTCTTTACATTTAGGGCACTTGCTTGATAAGAAAAGGAATACACCCGGTTGAGCTAATTGGTTAAGTACAAAATTTTCATTATTTAAATATTTGCCTGTTATATCTGGTAATTTATCTCCTATTTCTACAGCTAACAAGGGGGGTTCATTTTGATCTGGGTATTTTATAATATTTAAAAGGTTAAATGTCAGTTTAAGATTTAGCGCTACACTACAACTTAATATAATGAGTACGATATAAATCAGCGTTATTTCCATTAGACTTCTCCTTTTATTAATAACAAAATTAATTCATGGAAATGAATACTCATTATTGTGATGATTAATGCAACACACGCAATTAAAATTGTTACCTGATCAGCAAGCAGAATATTATTGGGCGTATTGATCACATAAAACAGAGCTGCACCGATTAAAATTAAATTACGCATAAGATCGAGATGCGTGATTGGGCGTTGTGCTTCACCAAAGCAGTTACATTTTACTATTTCGTGTTTCATGAATAGATAAATCAGTACGACAGTAAAGCTGGAAAAAAGTGCTAAACAAATTATCATGGTTAAATTTATATTCATTAACTGTGTGATTAAAATAATGGCCAATACCCATTCCAGTAAAATGATCATAGGACCCAAAAATTGGCTGAAAATGGCTTTTATATGAAAAGACGTTATTAAATTATCAATAAATTGATGGTAGGTTTTTGTTTTCCCCCAGGCAGACGCTAATAAAATAAATCCTATATAAAATCTAATAATCTCAGAAGTAACCATTAATGTTGTCATCAAAGTGTATTCCATTTGGGTAACAGTCCGTTGGTGCTATTTTCTCTTATGGTCGTATGATCTCGGGTCGCTAATAATGTATCTATCCAGGGGGCGTCTATATGTTCACGTACCGCGCCACCTACAGTTTGTTGAATTGATAATGAAATCAGCCAGGCAATTGGCTCAATATCTGGTGATGTCTGTATGTTTAGTCCCAGGCTTTTAAGTTCTTCACGTGTTATAGCATAATTATGTGAGTGATAATTAAACATTAAGTGTTTGATTATCTGTGTTCTTGATAGTTCAGTTGCCATAGGTAGTTGGAAACGAATAAGCTCTTCGCCTATTTTGGTTAACTCTAAGGTTGTTCTATAAAAAGCCGTTAAAGTGGGTGGGAAAATGCTATTACACAAAAGAGATAAAGACTGTTCTTTCGCTTCTTGCGCATTGACACCAAACCAGGATTCACACATTTCGCCAAATTCTTTTATATCCAGGCAAGACATAGAAGAAGGGGCTTCCTGTGTAGGTGAGCCGCCGTGCAGATGAGGGTCTATGGGTGTAAAAATGGCAAGTTCACCTGCGATAACTTCATCTGCGCATAAGGTTAAGATTGTCGCTGATGACTCACAATAATAAGGCACAATAAAGCTTAAATGATCAGTAAACTGTCTCAGTAATAATGCAATCCGTCTAGCTGCATTCACAACACCACCTCTGGCATGTAAAATGACATCTAATCGTTCAGCATGTCCAATGGTTAATAATTGTTGATAAAGTTCAGGTAATATCTCAAGCTCTAAATGGGAGGCTGCCAGCACAAGTACCCGGCTATTTCTTATTTTTTCGATTTGCTCTATTTCGTTAAAAATGGAAAAACTTATTGACTGCGACATTCGACTTCCTTGATCAGGGTATTGGCAAGTGTATCTAATAAATGAAATTCAGGAATGAGTTGTTCAATATATAAAAATTGACCATTAGGGTTGTTTTCTAAAAATACATATTCATTTTGTGGTGTAACGATAAAATCTAATGCGCTGAAATTGAGCTGATAACTGGCAACAAAGTCAAAACACTGCTGTTTAATTTTTAATGGTAATTCAATACTTTGATAATCGATAGAGGCTGATAAATCCCTAGAATCAACTTGAGTTCTAATATCATCCTGTGAATTTATTTTAGCTGCAAATATCTCCTTTCCTATCACTGTGACTCTTAATTCATACTGTTTTTCAACATAGCCCTGGAAATGACTTGGCACCAAATTGACGGCGTCTAATTGCTTTAACATATCATTGGTTATGATAGTGGTAGGCATGGAATCGTGTATAACATCGGATTGTGACACAGTATCAGCGGCTAAATCTGGTGAAGATAGTGTTTTAAAAATCATTGGCGTATTTAAAACAGAATTGAATGAATGCACTTTATCGGCTGAATTGGTAATGATAGAGTCAGGAATAATAAACCCCAACTTTTGTGCTGTGATCAATTGTTCAGCTTTCCACATTGCTGCACGCATTTTCAAAGGGTGACTCATCCAGTAACAATCTAAAGAATAGATGAATCCAAGTAACGCATGTTCAGTTTCAGTTTTAGCAAATGCCAGTTCCTGCTTAGCTAAATCATCGCTGATAAAATTAAATTCAGCTGGCTTTCTCATCCAGACAGCGGCAATATCTGCAGACTGGATGCTTTCTCCAGAGGGTATATGGATGATCTCAGCAGTTACATTACCCTTAATAAAGCTTTGAATGAATTGATAATCTCGCGGAAACTGGTCTAAATTTATTCTAAATGGCTGGTGGTTTTTTTGTATCAGTTTAGGGGGTAATAAATCGGCGTGTAAATCATGACTATTTGTTATTATTAATATTTTTTTCATTATTGGTTACGTCTTTATTCCTTGAAGATAAAAAAGCCTTGAATGTTCAAGGCTTAATTTAGATCGGGTATTAACACCACATACCTTGGTCACGACCCCAGCGTGAACTTCCACGTGCCCAAGGACCTGAACAACCTGCTGTTGCTACATCTTCACGTGCTTGCCATTTAGTGTCTGACTTTGCTTTTTGGTTATTTTCAGCCAGTTTAAAGGCAAATAATTTAGTTTCAGTTTGTTTTTTCATTTTAATTTTCCTTAACTATGAATTTAGAGCAATACAGTTACTCATGAATACACGTGACCTATAATATATGGTTGTTTATATAACAGGGACAGTGTAAATCAAATGTAAATTAGATTATTTTTAATGTCTAGTGTTTTTTTTAAAAGGTGCATAAGATATAACAATAAGTGATAACTGGAGTGTTCTCAGGGACTAATCGAATTTACAAATAGTTACACAGAAGGATAGTTTTGTTTGTTATCATCACCTAATATAAGGCATTCGAATAAAAATATTGATAATAAATCACAAGGATTTCAGGATGAAGGTACTCAATTCATTGAGTTTTAGTTTATTAGCAGTTGCAGCTATTGCGGGTTGTGATACACAAGTTACTGACAAGCAAACGACACAAGAAACAACGCAAAAAACGATAAAAGAAAGTTTAAAAGCGCCTGTGGCTAAAAAAATACCTCATAAAATGGCCATTCATGGTTCAGATCGGACTGATGATTACTATTGGATGCGAGATGATAAAAGACAAGACTCGGAAATATTGGCACACCTAAATGCAGAAAATACATATAGTGATGCGATGTTACAGCATACTGAAAAATTACAAGATAGTTTATTTGAAGAGTTAAAATCAAGGATCAAAAAAGATGATGATTCAGTCCCTGTAAAACGGGGCGGCTTTTATTATTCATCTGAAATGCGCGGAGATAATGAGTATCCGGTTTATATCAGGAGTACTTCTTTTCAAGGTGAAAATAAAGAAATATTATTAGATGTCAATGCGCTAGCTAAAGGACATGAGTATTTTGATGTATCTGAGTTAAATACCAGTCCAGATGGTAAATTATTAGCTTACGGTGAAGATAAGTTAAGTCGTCGTTTTTATACTATTAAGATCAAAAACCTGGCTTCTAAAGAGCTTTTAACTGACTCACTTGAGAATACTGAAGGGGAAGTTGTTTGGGGCAATGATAATAAAACCTTATATTACATAAAAAAGGATTTACAGACATTATTAGGCTATCAGGTTTATCGTCATACATTAGGCCAGGCCCAATCAAAAGATGAACTTGTATATGAAGAAAAAAATAAATCTTATTATACAAGCATATCCAAAAGTAAAGACGGGCAGTTTATTTTTATAGGGCATGCTAGTCCAGAAGCAAAAGGTGTGTCATTAATTGATGCAAATAACAATAAGGCAAAACCCATTCCCTTTATTGCCAGAGAGCCTGGATTGGAATATCAAATCGCAAAATTAGCTGATTGGTTTTATATTTCAACAAATTGGCATGCGGTTAATTTCAGACTGATGAAAGTGCATCAGAAAAAAATAGGCGATAAAACACTTTGGCAAGAAGTTATTCCTCATAGAGAAGGTGTCAAGTTAGAAGATGTAGAGCTATTTAACCAACATTTAGTGTATAAAGTACGAGAAAAAGGACAATCAAGCGTGATCATCCGCGCTTTGGATACAGGTAAAGAGCAGAGTTTGAAATTTAATGATGATGCTTTTGCTGCGTATTTGTATGGTAATCACGAATTAGACAATCAATCACTCAGGTTGTATTACACCAGTTTGACAACACCTGGTACGCACTATGACTTTGATCTTGATTCAACAAACGCTTTAGAATTAAAACAACAAACCGTATTAGGTGATTTTAAAGCAGAGAATTATGGCTCAGAGCGTATATTCATCACAGCGCGAGATGGTGTTGAGGTACCTGTTTCTTTAGTATATCGTAAAGATCAATTTAAAAAAGATGGGACTAATCCTTTATATCAATATGGGTATGGCTCTTATGGCGCCACCATAGATCCGAGATTTTCTAGTGCACGATTAAGCTTATTAGATCGTGGATTCGTTTTTGCCATTGCGCATATCCGTGGCTCACAAATGTTAGGCCGTCCCTGGTATAACGAAGGAAAGAAGCTCAAAAAACAAAATACATTTAATGACTTTGTTGATGTTACAAAGGCATTAACAGCACAAGGATATGGGGCTAAAGAGCAAGTATTTGCTGTTGGTGGTAGTGCTGGTGGCTTACTAATGGGTGCTGTGATCAATCAGGCGCCGGAATTATATCAAGGTGTTGCAGCCCATGTACCGTTTGTTGATGTAGTAACAACTATGTTAGATGAATCTATTCCATTAACAACTAATGAGTATGATGAATGGGGTAACCCGAACGAGAAAGAATACTATGACTATATGTTATCTTACTCCCCTTATGATCAGGTAAAAAAGCAAGCTTATCCTAATTTATTGGTGACAACCGGATTACATGATTCTCAGGTACAGTACTTCGAACCTGCTAAATGGGTGGCTAAATTACGTGAGCATAAAACAAATAACAATAAACTCTTGTTTAAAATAGATATGGAAGCGGGACATGGTGGTGCATCGGGTCGATTTAAAAGCCTGAAAGATCGCGCATTAGAATATGCCTTTATTTTAGACTTAGCGGGTAAAAATACACTTTAAAGATTAAATTGATACTACATTATTATTTCGTATGTAGTATTGGTTTCATTTTCAGATTATCACTTGAGTTCTCCCTGTTAATTTCAAATTTTGTATTTGATTTGACTGTCATCTTTTTGTTATCAGATTTAAATAAAAATGTCATTTATGCGCAACATAACTGACATCATTTCTCATTATGATCACCCTAAATAAATTAAAGCTCATTATACCGAATTATTGATAGGGTAAAAATTATGAAATGCGTTAAATCTCTGCTGTTAGTATCAGCGCTCGCATCCTGTACTGCATATGCTGAAAATGAATTAAATCAGGTGATTAATTCAAGTGGAAAAATCAATCAATCAGCCTTGGCGACTCAAAAGAAAATTGATGTGATTTCAGATTCTATGCTTACTCGTTTACAAAAATTTAAAGCATTAAATAAAGAAATTGATGGATTAACCATTTATAACGCTCAACTTAACAAGCAATTAGATAATCAGCAGCAAGAGTTAGAGACAATCGCAGATTCAATGACCCAAGTGTCAGTTATTGAACGGCAGATCACACCATTAATGCTTCGTATGATTGCAGGTTTAACGCAATTTATTTCCTTGGATGTGCCATTTTTAACACAAGAGCGCCAGTCAAGGTTAGCCAAACTAAACGTCATGATGGATCGTGCTGACATCACATCAAGTGAAAAATTTCGCCGTGTGTTAGAGGCATATCAAATTGAAGTTGATTATGGTCGTACCATAGAGGCTTATACCTCTTTATTAACGGTGAATGGTAAAGAGCGTGAAGTCGATTTTTTGAGAATTGGACGTTTAGATCTCATCTATATGACACGAGATGGAAAAAAAGCCGGAATTTGGGATAAACAAAAGGGATCTTTTATCGATTTACCTGATCGTAATTTATCTCAAATCAGTAAAGGTTTACGCATTGCACGTAAACAACTGGCCCCGGATATGATCACTTTGCCAGTACAAGCGTCAGAATAAGGAAGAAAACCATGAAACTAATAAGAAATATTATATTAAGCAGCGTATTTTCAGCCACTGCAATATCAAGCTATGCTGCACCAATGGATTTAGATCAATTATTAAACACGTTAGAGCAAGGTAAACAAGCACAAAGTATTGAGAATAAGCAAAGAGAAGCACAGTTTATTCAAAGAGAGTCAGAGCAAGTTAGGTTACTCAATCAAACGATAAAAACACGTAACGAGCAAATTCAGTATTCAAGTGAATTAGAAGCCCAATTTGATGCAAATGAACTCACCTTGGCTGATAAAACGGAAACACTGACAAAACGTCTTGGCTCTTTAAAAGAACTGTTTGGTGTATTACAGCAAGTGGCCGGTGATTCAAAAAATAAATTTGCCACGTCAATAATTTCGGCACAAATTCCGAACCGAGATGTTTTTATGTCAGATCTGGCGAAGAAAATGGGCTCAAGTTCATCACTTGCATCTATTGCTGACATTGAACAAGTTTGGTTTGAATTACAAAGGGAAATGACTGAACAAGGAAAAGTTAAACGTTTTGAAACTGACGTTATCCTTGCTGGTGGCGCCAAAGTAAAACAAGAAGTAATGAGAGTGGGGGCGTTTAATCTCATTTCTAATGGTAAGTACCTGGAACATAATGCGAATACGGGTTCTTTATCAGAATTAGCCCGTCAACCTGTAGGTCGATATCTTGCAACGACCACTGACATGCAGCAGCAAACATCTGGATATGTGGATTTTGCGCTAGACCCAACTGGCGGTTCTATTTTGGGGTTATTAGTACAGGCACCCAGTGATATGGAACGAGTTCACCAGGGTGGCAATGTCGGGTATGTGATTTTAGCCGTTGGTCTGGTTGCATTAATAATTGCACTTGAAAGATTTATTGCGTTATTTGTGATGGCAGGAAAAGTCCGTCGTCAATTAAAGGCACCTGTTGCATTAGATGATAATCCGTTAGGGCGTGTTATGAAAGTAAAAGAGCAATATCCACATGTTGCTTATGACACGCTTGAATTAAAGTTAAGTGAAGCTATATTACGTGAAATGCCAAAAATTACTAAAAATCTCACTTTAATTAAAATAATTTCAGTTGTTGCGCCTTTATTAGGTTTATTAGGAACAGTAACAGGCATGATAGTGACCTTTCAGGCCATCACATTATTTGGTACCGGCGACCCTAAACTTATGGCGGGTGGTATATCACAGGCCTTGGTAACAACTGTACTCGGTTTGGTTGTTGCAATACCTACCGTGTTCATTTACACCCTTTTACAAACGCGTTCAAAGCACATGTTGTTAATTCTTCAGGAACAAAGTGCAGGTATTATCGCTGAGCGAAGTGAATCCACGACAATCAATGCCGCTAGTCAGACTGGAGCTTGATCATGACGTTATTGCTTGATGTTATCAATGCAATCCGAGATTTTCTCGATACGGGTGGTCAGGTTCTCCTGGTGATCGGTGTCCTGATTTTTGGTATGTGGTTGTTGATTATCGAACGATTTATTTTCTTATTTTTTGGTTATCAAAGATTTAAGAAAAATATAAAACATCAATGGTTTAATCGGCCAGAAAGAAATAGCTGGAATGCAAATCAAATTAAGCAGGCTTGGGTATCAAAAGCAGGGATGGTACTTAATCAGAACTTATCATTAATCAACGTTATGGTGGCTTTGTGTCCTTTACTTGGTTTGATGGGAACAGTGACGGGCATGATAGAAGTCTTTGATGTTATGGCAATAACCGGAACCGGTAGTGCGCGTTCAATGGCTTCGGGTGTCTCTAAAGCAACTATCCCAACAATGGCTGGCATGGTTGGCGCGCTTTCTGGTGTATTTGCATCGACTTATCTGCAACGTAAGGCAAAAAGAGAAGTGGCACTATTGGACGATAAAATGGTGTTGGATCATTGATTTATACCATTATTGCTTAAATGCTGGGTGGTATAACCAGACACAAAATAATTTTATACAGTGATTTATCTCTGTGGCTATAAATAGGAATAAAAATGAGAGCACCTTTAGGTCAAATCTTCCAGGAGGAAGAAGCAGAAGAAATTAATATGACACCTATGTTAGATGTTGTATTTATTATGCTGATTTTCTTTATCGTTACCGCAACATTTGTAAAAGAATCTGGGATTGATGTAAATCGTCCTGAGGCTGCAACGGCAGTGAAAAAAGAAAGAGCAAATATACTTGTGGCGATTTCTGACACAGGCGCTATTTGGATCAATAAACGTGAAGTTGACGTCAGAGCAGTGCAGGCAAATATCGAAAGACTATATGCCGAAAATCCACAAGGCTCTGTGGTGATCCAGGCTGATCGCAAATCAACAACCGAAACACTTATCAAAGTGATGGATGCAGCAAGAGCAGCCGGTGTATTTGACGTTTCAATTGCAGCACAAGAAGCTTAAGGAATTATAGGGGAGCATGATGCGTTATTTTATTGCTTTAGGGATTTCTTTTGTTATTACCGCAGCGTTATTTTTTGCCATGCAAACACTCATAGCAAATAGCGATAGCGCAATGACTGAACCTGCTAAAGGTAATGTTTTAGATTTTGTACGTCTGAAAAAAGATCAGGTCGTTGAAAAAAAACAAAGAAAACCCAAAAAACCACCAAAACCAAAAGAGCCACCGCCACCTATGGTTTCACCTCAGCAAAATACAGCCGAGCAAAGTCATACCTCTGGACTGGACTTTTCAGCTGATATTGCTGCTGATTTAGATTTAGGAAAGGGGTTGTCTTTAGGAGCAAGTGATGGTGAATATTTACCGATTGTGAAAGTGTCTCCTGTATATCCACGACGTGCTTTGTCGCGTGGTATAGAAGGTTACGTGATTGTTGAATTCGTTGTGACAAAAAGTGGCACGGTTCGCGAGCCAAAAGTGATGGAAGCTGAACCTGAGGGTATATTTGACAGAGCCGCGATGGATGCGGCATTAAAGTTTAAATATAAGCCCAGAGTGGTTAATGGCACCGCAGTAGAAGTGGCCGGTGTTCAAAATAAAATTAGTTTTCAAATCAATGGTTAGTTTTAATACATAACGTCAATATAGGGCATAGTGATAGGTTTAGCGATGAAAGCATTAAAATTTAAAAATATACGAGTAGCGAGTCTGTGTTTCGTATTGGGATGTATGGGTATTATTAATTTGATCCCGGGTATTTCAATTAATCAGGTTATGGCAACAGAAGTTGATACAACACGTGTGCCTGCTTTAAGAGAAAAAGTGTATTCTCAATTAGCACGTGCACAAAAATTAGCTGATGACGGTAACGTAGCGGCTGGTATTGAGGCGCTGGATAATATAAAAAGAAAAACATCAAGCATGAATGGTTATGAAATTGCGATGCTGCATAACTTTTATGGTTTTATTTATTACAACCAGAGCCGACTAAAAGATGCAATGAATGCTTTTGAACAGGTTGTAGCCATTCAGGAGATCCCGGCAACTTTAAAACTAAATACCTATTTCAGTTTAGCTCAGTTAGCAATGGCTGATAATCAGTACAAAAAAGTGATCAATTATCTCGATCGCTGGCATGCGGTTAATCTCATCGTAAATAAAAATAAAGCGGTAGACGATAAGTTTTATGTGCTTAAATCCCAGGCCTATTATCAGGATAAGGCTTTTCCTGAGGCACTAAAGCATATTTCTATAGTGATAAATTCAACTGAAAAACAAGGTAAGATCCCTAAAGAAAACTGGTTAGTTTTACAGCGCGCTTTGTTTTATTCATTAGGGCAACCTAATTTAGTCGTCGAAGTGCTTGAAAAAATGGTTCAATACTATAATAAACCCGCGTATTGGCTACAATTGGCTAATATGTATGGGGAAGTGGGCGATCAAAATAAACAATTGGCGCTTATGGAAACGGCGAAGCAACAAGGGTTTATTCAGACAAAAAGTGAACTGAGAAATTTGGCCCAGGTGTATCTCTATAATGGTTTAGGTTATAAAGCGGCTGAAACAATTAAATTAGCTATGAAAAAAGGCCTGATCATAGAGGATGAAGAGAATTTAGCGTTTTTAGCGGAATCATTTTTGATGGCCAAAGAAGACCAAAAAGCGATACCTTACTTTGCGAAGGCATCTAAAGTTGTTTCACATGGTAATTATGCACAACGACTCGCTGAAATATATTTAAATGTAGAAATGTATGAAGAAGCGGCAGATGCAGCGCGTGAAGCCTTAGATAAAGGAACTTTGAAATCAGAATCAAATGCGTTTATCGCACTTGGTATGGCACAGTTTAATTTAGAAAATTTCGATGCTTCAATACTTGCCTTTGAACAAGCTGAAAAACACTTAAAAGCTAAAAAATTAGCATCTCAATGGATCAAGTATGTGAAACGTGAGCAGCTTAGTGCCAATGTATTAAAAACCGCCTACCTGTAAATGACCTTGTTACGACTATTTTCAATCGTAAAATAGTCGTGCACTTGGTGAGATTTAATGACTTTTGTGTGTTATTTCGCCGTGGCTAAATAACACACAATATCCTAGACTAAATTAAGAGTGTTTTATTAAGCGTGATATATACGAGGTTATATTCGTATTCTGTTTTAATTGTTTTTACTTATCGTTTTTGTCGTCATACAGGTCAATCGTTAATAAGTCAGGTGATCAGATGAGCTCAGAAAGTCTCCACGTTATTAATGAAAATGAACTAAAAAATCAACAAGAAGCTTTTTATTGCGGTAGCTTATTTTTAACTATTCATCCATTTATTTTAAATTTCAGTGTAGCCAGTTTATATTTTCTGCTAGCCAGAATGAGTTTAATATTACAATTTGAACAATCGCAGGCAACCCCAGTTTGGCCCCCGTCCGGGCTGGCTGTTGCGGCTGTAATGTTATTTGGTAATCGTGTTTTAACGGGGATTTTTTTAGGCGCATTTAGTGCAAATTTTTTAGATTTTTATTTGAAGTCAGCCACTGAGTTTAGCGAATTTATGGCACAAGCTTTATTGCCTTTTTGTGAAAGTGTCGTGATTGCAACGGGCAATGCTGGTGAAGCGTTTATTTTTTTGTTTTTATATAAATATGTACTTGAAACCATTAATTTTGGCTCTACGCGTTCAGTTGTTGTATTAATCATTTTAACGCCTGTTGCTACTTTAGTGAGTAGTACTGTAGGTGCAACAAGTTTGTTGTTAACGGGTTATATCCCGACTGAGTTGATGTTTGCTGTGTGGTTTACCTGGTGGATGGGCGATACAACCGGTATCTATTTATTTTTGCCTTTAATTTTATCTATGGTGATACATAGGCGTATTTTAAAAACACAATTTATGAATTTACAAAGTTTGCTGGCGCTCGGCATGAGTTTTTTAATCGCGATACTGACATTTTTTCAATTATTTAATATTGTTTTTTTTACCGCACAGGCGTATTTATTGTTGCCTTTATTATTGATCTTTATTTTTCGATTGCCGCTTAACGTGGTGCTCTGTGCATTATTAATTATTTCCGTTGTTGCTGTGCTTGGCACTATTGCTGGCATGGGACCTTTTTACAGAGCAGAACAAAATGTTTCTCTTATATTGTTACAAGGGTTTATCTCTGTTGCAGTGATCACAATATTGCTTGTTCATAGCATTTTGATTGAAAGGAATATTAGTGGCCGTGAACTGGCTAAGGCCAATATCGCATTGGCACAGGCGAATAAGTTACTTGAACACAGGGTGCGTGAACGTACTGCTGAATTAGAAAATGTGAATCTGGAATTAGCACGCTCAAACCAGGAGTTAGATGATTTTGCGTATATTGCATCTCATGACTTAAAAGAGCCTTTAAGAGGCATAGAAAATAATATTCATTTTATGCTTGAGGATTTGGCTCATGAAATTACGCCGGCAATTGCAGAGCGTATTAATCGATTACCAGTGATCACGAAACATTTGGAAACGTTAATAAATTCACTATTACATTTTTCTCGTGTTGGTCGCATTGATCTGGCATTAAATACTCATAATTTACAAACAATAGTGGAAGAGGTTATTGATTCTATTGCAGAGCGATTAACTGAGTTGAATGTTGTTGTCACTTTTAAAGCTCCTTTACCAAAAGTTTATTGTGACAAAGTACGTATTGCTGAGGTGTATAGAAACTTGATCACCAATGGGATCAAATATAATGATAAAGAAAATAAGACCCTGGAGTTGGGCGTATTAGATAGCTCCCCCACGGTATTTTATGTAAAAGATAACGGTATCGGTATTAAAGAGCGGCATCAAAGCAGAATATTTCAGATTTTTAAGCGTTTGCATGGTAAAGATAAGTACGGAGGTGGAACCGGTGCTGGTATGACAATTGTTAAAAAAATCATAGAACGACACGATGGGAAAATCTGGTTGGATTCTGCTGTGGGCGTAGGAACAACATTTTTTTTCACATTAGCAGCAGAGCAAGGACATCATCATGAATGACAAAGAGCAGATCATATTAGTTGTGGAAGATAACGCCGATGATTTTGAAGCTACTTATCGTTCTTTAAGAAAAGCAGGTATTTGCAATAAAATTTTGCGTTGTGAGGATGGAGATGACGCCCTGGATTATTTATTTAGACAAGGTAAATATCAGGACCCTGAAACCTCACCCAGGCCAGGAGTCATTTTACTTGATTTAAATTTGCCAGGTACAGATGGCAAAGAAGTTTTACAAGAAGTAAAAGCAGACCCAAATTTGAAGGATATTCCCGTCATAGTCTTAACAACTTCAACTGACGAAAGAGATATTAAAGCCTGTTATGACGCAGGTGCGAATAGTTATATGAGTAAACGTATAGACTTAAAAGAATTTATGGAAGCGATACAAAGGATGTCTGATTTTTGGTTGCAAATAGCCATACTGCCTAAATCAAATGGGACATAATTTATGAGCACTGCCAGTTTAAAAATACTCATTATAGAAGATAATGAAGTCGATACAGAGTTATATCAAAGGTTATTGAATAAAAGCCAGAACTATCATTTTGAATTTGTCTTAGCATCATCAGCAAAACAAGGGTTAAAGCGATATAAAAAGACCTTACCCGATTGTATTTTGGTGGATTATAATTTACCTGATATTAATGGGTTAGAGTTTGTAGCTGAATTAAACCACGTTGTAAATGGCGAAAATTTACCTGCTATAGTGATGCTAACCGGTCTGGGCTCGACACAAATTGCCGTAGAAGCGATGAAAAGTGGGGTATTTGATTATTTAATTAAATGTGAGATCACTGAATTCAGTTTGACTCAGACAGTCGAAGCAGCGGTTGAAAAAGGAAACCATATTAACAACCAGTTATGCCCGCTTTTTCAAATTTTAGTAATAGAGGATAACCCGGTCGATGCTGAGCTATATCAAAGGTTATTAAATAATGGTCATTATAATAAATTTGAATTTGAAATTGCCCCAACGGGTGAAGAGGGGCTGGCGTTATTTCAGCAATATCATCCTGATTGTATTTTACTTGATTATAATTTACCCGATTGTGACGGTTTAGAATTTTTAGCTGACTTAGGTGAGTTGCAAAGTGAATATAATGAGCCATTGCCTGTAGTCGTTATGTTAACCGGACAGGGCAATGAATCTATTGCTGTTGAAGCGATGAAATTAGGGGTCCAGGATTATCTGGTGAAAGGGGATTTAAAGTGTGATTTATTGCAAAAATCCGTGATCAATGCGATTGAAAAAAATGCGTTACTATTAAAAATATCCGATAAATCACGAGAATTTCAGGAATTTTCTCATGCAGTATCTCATGACTTACAAGCACCACTTAGGCGTACAGCGCAATTTTGCCAGTTGTTAGTAGATGAGAATAATGACGCGCTTTCAGCATCAGCACATAATTATATTCGTAATATTCACACCAATGTCGCAAGTCTGCAAAAACTAGTAAAAGATTTGTTAAGTTATTTTGCCATTGAGAAAAACGAAGAACAATTTTCAATGGTGGCATTAGATGATGCGATCACGATTGCTATGTCAAATTTGGCTTGTGAGATTGAACAGTTTAAACCACAGGTCCATTTTGAAAATATGCCCGAGATACATGGTAATATCTCTTTACTGACGATTTTATTTCAAAACTTGCTGCACAATGCCATTAAATTTTGTGATCAGTCTCCGATAAAAATTGAAATTTCAGCAATGGCATTTAATAATCATTGGCGCATAGCACTAAAAGATAATGGAATAGGCGTGGAGCGCAAACATTCTCACAGTGTGTTTATTGCTTTTAAACGTTTGCATAGTGCGGATAAGTATCCGGGGACAGGGTTAGGCTTAGCCATTTGTCAAAAAATAGTGCGTATTCATAATGGGTCTATTTGGCTTGAGTCACCTGAAGGTAAAGGCACTACCTTTTATTGTACTTTTCCTAAAGCGTATTAAATATTAACCAACTCTACGGGAAAACGAATAATAAAATGAACGCCTTTATTTGGTTCGCTATGAAATTTAATATCACCTTTTAGTGTATCTTCTACCGCAGAGCGAATAATGGCGGTGCCTAAACCCGAACCGCCCTTATCTTTAGCGGTAGTGACATAAGGTTCAAATAAAGTCTTAATAATATTTAAACTCACCCCGGACCCGTTATCTTTGTAATCAAGCATTAAATGTTCATTTTTAATGACAATATCAATATCTACAGTACCGCGATTGTCTTTACTAAATCCATGATTAATTGAGTTATTAATTAGATTTAGCATGATTTGATAAAATACCACCGGATAACTATTGATATTGATTTCGTTAGGGCAATTTAGGTTGATTGTATAACTGCCTAATTTCAGTTTGGGTTTTAATGTTATCAAAATATCATTTAAATATTGTTTAATATTAAATACGCGTTTTTCCTGGGTGGCATTGTCTATACTGACAGTTTTGAAACTGCCGATTAATTCAACCGCTTTTTCTAAACTGGATCTGATCAAACTGCCAGATTCATTGATAAATGCTAAACCTTGACCCAGGGTGTCAGCGCTCAGAGTTTTATTTTCTAATAGTTGTGTTAATTCTTCGCTTTTATCCTGGATCGTTTCTGCTGCTATTTTGCATACGCCTACTGGAGAGCTTATATCATGGATAAAAGCGGGCACGATCGTACTTAACAAGCCTATTTTTTCAGCCTCAATCAATTGATTTTGCATTGTATTTAATTGTTGTGCTCTTTGCTCAACTTGTTTTTCTAAATTTTGGTTTAATGTATTGAGTGAATGTTGTAGTTTGTGATTTTGATAAGAGTGTCTGAGTATGCGTTCTAGCATATCCTTATTTAATTCGGACTTAGGTAAAAAATCTGCCGCGCCTGCCAACATGGATTCCTGATCTAAATGAATATGAGAATAGCCAGTTAATATAATACAGGCGCAATCAATATTAAGTGCTTTACAACAGCTTATAAACTCTAACCCTGAGCCTTCTCCTAAATGATAATCAACTAACGCAATATCAAAATTCTCAGTTGAAAAAGCATGTAACGCAGAATCAATTGATTCAAACCAGGTATATTCATAATAAAAGAGCTTAACGTCTTGATTGATGCTATTAAGTATGGCTTTGAGCAATGAATAGGCAGACTTTTCATCATCAACTATTGCCACTTTTACGTGTTTTGAATTCATAGATTCTGATCTCTGTTTATCCAAATAGAATATGCTGCATTAGCCTTAACAAGTATAAGCATTAACAGGGAATTTCGAAAGGCAGAGGCTTTGTCAATGATCCTTACATAAAAGCTAAAAATTTGTACCCTTAATAAAAACATAAAACCAAATTAATAAATACGCCATAAAATTGTCATCTTAGTTTTAATTAACTGTCACTGAAGTGTCACACCATGCATTTACCTTATACACCAACTTAGAAAGCGCTAACAGAATTACAAAACTCGGAGAAAATAATGAAGGTTTCGAATATTTTTAAGATAAGTATATTAGCATCTGCAATGGCGGTTGCCGGTTGTGGTGGCGACATTAATTTGAATGTTGAAGGCGAAGAAAAAGTGGTTGTTGAACCTGGTGGGGGAACAACCAATCCTGTTGAGTTAGCGGGTGTTTATAGTCCGAGTTTATCTGCTGATGTATCCGCAGCTTTAGGGAAAGAAATAAAAGTTCAGGTGTTATCTGGTCGTATTACAGCTGATACTGAATTAACGACAGATGCTTTTTGGGCATTGGACGGGGCGGTATTTGTAGGAGGTGATAACGCAAACTCAGCAACTTTAACAGTTAAACCTGGTGCAGTGATTTTTGGTGAAAGTGGAAAAGATTACTTAGTGGTTAGTCGCGGTTCAAAAATTGAAGCTGTGGGTACAAAAAATGATCCTATTATCATGACGTCTAAACAAGATGTTGTCGGTGAAGCTACGCAGTCAGGTCAGTGGGGCGGTGTGGTTCTATTAGGTAATGCACCCTCAAACAAATGTCCAGCTGATGGTTCAGATTGTGCGTTACAAGTAGAAGGTGTTGAAGCTGGGGCTGTTTTTGGTGGTACTAACGCAGAAGATAACTCAGGTTCATTAAAATATGTGGTTGTTAAGCATGCGGGTTATGAAATTGCACCCGGAAACGAATTAAACGGCGTTACTTTTGGTGGTGTTGGTTCACAAACTTCAGTTGATTACTTACAAGTGCATAATAACTCAGATGACGGTGTCGAGTTTTTTGGTGGCTCAGTTAATGTAAAACATTTAGTTTTAACCAGTAATGATGACGATAATGTAGATTGGGATAACGGTTACCAAGGTAAAATGCAGTTTGTTTACATTGAACAAGATAAAGATTCAACTGATGCAAACCGTGGTATTGAAGCTGATAATGACGGTAGCACACCAGGCAAAGAGCCAAAGTCACTGCCTGTTATCTCAAATCTAACTATCATAGGTAATAACTTTAAAGGTGAAGACTCATCTGAAGGTATTTATTTAAGAGAAGGAACAGGGTTACATTTATACAATGCGGTTGTTACTGGCCCTTCAGAAATGGGGGAATGTTTTGAAATAGAAGGCATTCCGCAAGATTCAGAATTTACACAAAGTGAAACAGTAAATAACGCTAACGATGGCACAATCAAAATTGAAAATTCAATGTTAGCTTGTACAAATAATGAAAACTTCAAAAATCCAAAAGATCAGGATGGCAATGTATTACTTGAATTAGAAGATTGGTTCTTAAATACAGATTCAAACAGTGTCAATAACAAACCTATGATAGCAAGTAATGGTGAACCATTATCAGGTTCTCCTTTATTAGGTACTGGTCAGGATGTAAACAATACTGTTGATGCATTTTTTGATTCAGTGGATTTTGTAGGGGCATTAAACGGCCAGGATGACTGGCGTGAAGGTTGGGCATTTGGTTACGGTGGTGGTGAAGTTACAGCACCTGCCGCTGTAGCAGGTTGCCCAAGTGGTACGCAATCAATCACACCGATAGATGGTGCTACAACAACGTGTGAGTTAAGTGGTCGTATAACCTCTGATATAACACTGACAGCAGGTAATTATTATGCATTGAATGGCGCAGTATTTGTTGGTGGTGATAATAGCGATAGCGCTAAACTTAATATCGAGTCAGGTGTCACTGTTTATGGGCGTAATGGTGATGATTACTTAGTCATTAGTCGAGGCTCTCAAATTAATGCTAACGGCACTAAGGAAGAGCCTATCAGTTTTACGTCTCGTGAAGATGTATTAGGTGAAACGACCATGGCGGGTCAATGGGGCGGCATGGTATTACTTGGTAATGCACCGTCGAATAAATGCCCTACAGACGGTTCAGATTGTGCGCTTCAGGTTGAAGGTGTGCAGGCCGGAGGCGTATTTGGTGGTACAGATGTAAATGATAATTCAGGCACTCTACGTTATGTACGTGTTATGAATGCAGGTTATCAAATCACCCCAGGTAATGAATTAAATGGCATTACTTTTGGTGGCATAGGTGCCGATACTACAATTGAATATGTACAAGTTCATCAAAATGCTGATGATGGTGTCGAATTTTTTGGCGGTACTGTGCAGGCAAAATATCTGGTACTGACCAGTATTCAGGATGATAGCGTAGATTGGGACAATGGCTTCCAGGGCAAGTTACAACATGTATTAATCAAACAGGCTGAAGATAATTCAGATGCAAACCGGGGTATTGAAGGTGATAACGACGGCTCTACACCTGGTAAAACACCTAAGTCTAACCCAACAATCGCTAACTTAACGATTATTGGCAATTCCTTCAAAGGTGAAGATGAAGGCGAGGGGATTTATTTACGTGAAGGCTCAGCTGCACAAATGTATAACATAGTGATCACAGGTGCTGAGGGTATGGGAGAGTGTCTGGAATTAGAAGGGATCCCTAAGGATTCAGTCTTAGTAGAAAGTGAAACTATCAACAACGCAATGGATGGTTCTTTAATGTTCAAATCATCCGTGATTGCTTGTTCTGAAAACTTTAAAAATCCGAAAGATATTGATTTTGATATAGCAAACTGGTGGTCTGATACTTTAGGTAACTCAGTGGCAAATACACAAATTAATGTACTTGATGATATTTACACAACGGATACTACAGTAGCAACAGATGTGAAAGCGATTGATGGATTTTTTGATACAACAACCCACATAGGTGCAGTATCTAAAGATAATGATTGGACTGCGGGTTGGACTGTTGGTCTGGAATAAAAGATAAGCACTAAGCCACTGCATTGAATAATTGTGGTGGCTTTGCGCCGAACAAGAATATTGTTAACTAGATTCTTTATTTCAGGTTTAAGGTAATAACATATGAAAATCAAAAAATTCGATTTATCCCTTGTTTCAGCAGCAATACTGTTCAGTTTATCAGGCAGTGTTGTTGCACAAGAACAAACAGTCGTAGATACAGATGATAAAGTATTAGAAGAAGTGGTAGTCAGTGCCAGCAGGTTAAAAGGGACTGCTACCGCCGTACTTGAAGAGCGTAAACAACAAGCCTTTGTTGCTGACATTATGGGCGCTGAGCAAATATCCAGAAGCGGAGATAGTGATGCAGCAGCAGCGCTTCGCAGAGTAACAGGCTTGACATTGGTTGATGGTAAATTTATCTATGTCAGGGGATTAGGTGAAAGATACTCAAGTACGCAATTAAATAGTGCGTCAGTACCAAGTCCGGATCCTACTCGCTCTGTGATACCACTAGATTTATTTCCGGCAAATATCATCGAAAGTTTGTCGGTGCAAAAGTCATTTTCACCGTCAATGCCAGCCTCATTTGGCGGTGGTAATGTTGATATTCGTATTAAAACTATTCCAAGTGATTTTATTTTCAGTGCAGCTGCAAAAATTGGCACTAATACCAATAACTCAGGTGATGCATTGTCATATCAAGGCGGTGATGATGATTGGCGTGGTATTGATGACGGCACACGTGAATTACCGGCTTCTATTCGTGCCGTCTATGAATCAGGAAAGTCTCTGGATGATCTAAGTCCGGAAGAAAGCCGTGCATTAGCATTAGATTTGAATCGTGAATACGACCCTAAAAGTGACTCTGTTTCGCCAGATATGCGCTTTAACTTCTCTTTGGGTAATCGTTTTGAATCAGGAGACTGGGCTTATGGCTTTTTATCGGCCATTAGTTATGAAAATAAATACCAAGTTGCAGAAGAGTTTCAGGGTGAAAAGTATATCTTAGGAGAAACTGATACCGGTGCAACAACGGCTGCTATGGTGTCGGGTTATGATACTGTAAATGGGACTGAACATACGGTGAAATACTCAGGTATGTTGAACTTTGCAGTTGAATGGAAAAAGAACCATAAAGTTAATTTTAGCAATATGGTTTTACATGATACAGAAGATAAAATCCGCGACAAAGTGGGCATATCGGAAAATGTCAATGAAGCCGATGGCCGCAGGATCAGAGCCTATGATGTGACCTATGAAGAACGTGAATTAATTGTCAATCAGGTTACCGGCATGCATACATTGCCAGCGCTAAATTATGCTGGTGTAGATTGGAAATATTCCAACGGTCGATCAAATCGTTATGCGCCGGGCAATATGCAAACACGATTTATTTTATCAGATGCTAATGAAGATGGAGTTTATGATACTGAAAATGAATCTGCATTATCTAATGCAAATACGGCTGGCCGTTATACCTTTCAACAGTTAGATGACGAAGTTGAGAATTATGGCTTCAATGTGACTGTACCTCTATCCTTAGATACTGTAGAGATAGAGCTTAAATCGGGTGCAGATTATGTATCTAAAGAAAGAAGTGCCAGTAATCGCAGGTTTGATATCAATACCAGAGCATTTACTAACTTTGATTTAACAGGTCATGAGTTCAATGATGTATTGTCTGATGATGCGTTGAATAATGCTGATGTGATCAGGCCTGTCTTAAATGATACAACAATTGATGGAGATGATTATTTATCAGCTCAGAAGATAGATGCTTATTACTTTGAAGCTGATTTCTTTTTTAATCATAAATGGCGCGTGAGTGGCGGTGTAAGATGGGAAGATTTTCGTCAGATATCTGTCCCTTTAGATCCTTATACCGGCCAGGTCGTTGTTGACAGTGATGCAGATGCACAAGACTATAAGGAACTTGCTTTTCAGGAAGATGATTTTTATCCGGCCCTTGCTTTAACTTATGTTTACGATGACGAAACTCAATATCGTTTAAGCTATGGCAAAACAGTTGTAAGACCCGATCTCAGAGAGATCAATAAATCTCAGTATATAGATCCCTTAACTGAATACCCGGTAGGTGGTACGCCAGGACTCAGAACCACATCAATTAATAATTATGATTTCCGTTATGAAAATTATTTTGATTCAGGGGAGAACTTTTCAATCGGTTTGTTTTATAAAGATATGATAGATCCTATTGAAACTGTGCAGTCATCTTTGCAGGATGGTCCACCATTAGTACGTATAACCAATGCAGAAGAAGGTTATGTGGCAGGTGTGGAATTCGAATTTTTAAAAGACTTCGCGTTTATGGGAGGCATAGGTCAGGATATATTTATGACTGCAAACCTGACGCTGAGTGATTCTGAAATTTCACTCGACCGGCAAAAAATCGTTGATCAAACTAAAGTGTCGGCTGCAATTACTAATACCAAACGTCGTTTAACGGGTCATTCAAAATATGTTGTTAATATGCAGCTGGGTTACGATGCACCAAACGGCAATCATGCTGCAACTTTGATATATAACGTATTTGGTGATCGCATCATTATTCCGGGTATTGAAGGTCAGGAAGATGCTATGGAGCAACCTTTTCATTCTCTGGATTTGAATTACAGTTACTATCCTGATTTTAATTCTAAAGTGAAATTTACGGTTAAAAATATGCTTGAACAAAGACAAGAGATCGAAGCAAACGATCAAATCGTAAGATACAAAGAAAAAGGGACTGAATTGTCTGTTCAATACGAATACCAATTTTAAGCCCTGTAACCTAGAGCACCATATAGTTTAAAAAATATACGCCAGCGAGATCTAAAATTTTTGCAGACAAGGCAAATTTTTTTAGGTTTAGTTATTCTAAATCAAAAGAATTTAACGCAGTATGCGGGAATTTTAGACTCGCCCTTTGGGAATCTCTGAAAATGACTCATTCTGCGTTATGTAAGCTCGAAATAGATAAACTATTCCATTCGCTTACATGCCTTGCCTGAGTCATTTTCAGCGATTCTGGTGCGCACTTTTTAAACTATATGGCGCTCTAGTAAACTTAAGCCCGCCTGCAATAGGTTGGGCTTTTTTGATTAAAGAGAAAATAACATTCGATTGAAGCTGATTGGTTACACAGGTAAACTGTGCGCGGATAAAAATATGAGTTTCTATTGAGGGTTATTTTGAAATATTTATTAATACTAGCCGTGTTTGCGTTTAGCTATTCGCTACAGAGTGTCGCAAATGATAATAAAATTGAATTGGCAGAAGATGAAGGTTTAGCCATAGTTGCCATATACAGTAAAGGTTATGCAGAAAAAATTGTATTAAATGGTAATGGTTTAGGCAATAATCATGAGTTTGGTCCACTTGATTATTCGCAACATTTTAGTGTGTATAAATTAAAAGCGGGTAAATATTCGTGGGATAAGGTTGTTAAAAATATCGCACAATATAAAAAGAGTGAAGAATATTCTTCTGAACAGGCACTACAAAAAAGTGGTCGCAATATATACCAGACATCTGATTTAGAACAATTTAATTTGTCATTTGAAATCAGCCCAGGAAAGTTAAATTATACCGGCTTGTTAATGTTTGAAACAACGGGCAGTTACTTTAGTGCAAAAATTCTCAACAGAACCAGTATTATCCTGGCGATGTTAAAGCAAGACTTTCCTCAATACTTAAAAAATTATGAGATAGTAAATGCTATTTATCCTAACGATCCCTACATCCCATTTTATTTAAATGGTGAAAAAGCCATTAAGCAAGGAGAATAAAATGAGAAACTTATTGAAAGTTTTAGTTATAGCGTTAGTTTATTTTGCAATATCAATTAGTATAAATGCGAAAGAAGATAAACCAACATCAGAAAATGACATCCAAAAATTTTTTAAAACAAGTAATTATGATCATTTTAGAATAAGTCCGAATGGCGAATTGATTGCATATTCTGAATCATTAAAAGAAGAATACAATATCTATTTGTATAATGTAGCAACCGCTAAATCTTATAAAGTGCATACCGCATTGAGATATACAGATGAAGCGATAAAATCAGAACATTATATTAAATGGGTAGAGCATGATAATCGCATTGCGGGCATATTTTGGTTAGGCGAAGATGTCATTTCAGTCAGAGAGAATACGAAAGATGGCTTTCGCAGGTTAAAAATCATCAGACTAGATATCGATGACGATGGGATCACCCAGGAAAAGGAATCCTATTTAAACCAAAATGGTTATTGGGCCGACCCTTTAATTAATAGTCGTAAATCAGCTATATTTGCTAAAGAAAGAGGAAATGATGATTACGATTATCATGTGGATCTGTTTAAAATAAATTTAACAAAAACCAATTTAGATGGTCAGACCCGTAATAAAAAAAGAGTAAATAAAAAAGGTCCCAAATTACAAGAGTGGTTAATTGATAACAAGGGGCATAGAGCGGCCGGAACCAGAACTAAAAATAACGTTACTGAGTTATATGTCAGGACGGGTAAAAAAGTTAAGAAATATAAATGGGATCTAGCCTGGACAGGCAAAGAGTCAGATTATATGGAACCTGTATTATACGATAATGATAATAAGGTTTTATATGTGATCACCAATGCAGGAACGGATAAAAAAGTACTGCGTAAATTTGATACTGCAACAAATAAACTATCAGACATAGTCTATGCACACCCTAAATATGATGTGAGATCTGGCATTCTATCAGCAGATGAAACAAGTATTATCGGTGTCAGTTTTATAGAAAATGGGTTTTATACCCAAGAATATTTTAAAGATCAAGACAAACAATACACACAGCGGCTGAATAAAAAAGCGAATGTAGATAATTCATATATACTTGATATTGCTTCGTTAAATAATAATCGTGTATTAAAAGTATCAGATAGCAATAACAGTGGTGAACTTTATATTTATAATGCAAAGTCGGATAATTTCACCTCGATAATTGAATTAAAACCTTGGTTAAAAGGTACTCAGTTACAAAAGTCAAAATTAATCACTTTAACAACAGAAGATAACAGTCAGTTAGAAGCCTTTATTACTCTGCCTACAAATGTTAAAAAGGCACCTTTACTTGTGATACCTCATGGTGGACCTATCGGAGTGAGTAATTCAAGACATTACTCTGCTGAAATTCAAGTATTAGTAGACGCTGGTTTTGCGACTTTACAAGTAAATTATCGCGGTTCGGCTGGTTATGGCAAAAAGTTTAAACAGCAGGGCATGGGACAATGGGGAGAGTTAATAGAAGATGATATTGAGCTTGCACTCAATCATGCCAAAGCAAACTTTGCCGTTGATCCAGAAAAAGTATGCATAATTGGCGGGAGTTATGGTGGATATTCAGCCATATTTAGTATAATCAGATCACCTCAATTGTATCAATGTGCGGCATCATTTGCAGGCGTAACTGATTTAGCGCTTATGTTTCAACGATCTGATATTGAAAATGATGATGATATCCAAAAGCAATTACGTCAAATTGTCGGGGATCCGGATAAAGAGCAAGATAAGTTATTCCAACATTCGCCGATTTATCGTGCAAGCGAAATTACAACCCCGTTATTTATTGCCCATGGTACAGATGATGAAGTGGTTGATATTGAACATGCTTACCGACTTAAATTTGCGCTAAAAGCACATAAAATCCCCTTTAAATGGACGGTTTTAGATGGATTTAAACATGGTTTTGAGAATACAGCGCAAGCTGAGTATTATTACACTCAATTAATCACATTTTTAAATAAACATTTAAAAGATTAATAACATGCACCTCAAGCTGCTAGGTTTAGTAATTTGAGGTGACTAAAAAAGATTCTCTGCCAGAAAAAAGACAGAGAATGGAAAAATCAAATAAATTAAAAGGTTTTTTTGTGGCTACAAAATTTTATGTTGTATGGAAAGGGCGCCAGACTGGCATATTTACCGACTGGACAAGGTGTAAACAACAGGTAGACCAATTTGCTGGGGCAAAATATAAATCATTTCCTAGTCGTAGTGAGGCTGAAGCGGCATTTTCAGGTAAAAAAATTGATAGTAGTCCGGGAAAAACTCGTTCGCTGAGCACTAAAAAAGCCAATGGTGTTAAAACCTACACAGCCAAAGACATTGAAAAAATGCAAATAGATACAAAAATCTATACTGATGGTGGCTGTGAACCCAACCCGGGTAAAGCAGGATCCGGTATTGCAATATACAGAAACGAACAAGTTGATGAATTATGGTATGGTTTATTTGAACCTCATGGTACAAACAATACAGCAGAATTAAATGCGCTACATCATGCGATGATCATTGCTGATCATGAGCGTAAAAAGAATAGAAGTGTCGCAATTTTTTGTGATTCTAAATATTCTATTCAGTGTATTACGCAATGGGCCAGTGGTTGGCAAAAGAAAGGCTGGAAAAAAGCCTCTGGTGAAATCAAAAATTTAGAACTCATTAAAAAAATGTTCGCTTTATACCAGGTTATTAAAGAAAACGTCCAGATTTTACATGTAAATGGTCATGTGGGCGTTGAAGGAAATGAGCTGGCTGATCGCATGTCTATTTTGGCAATTAATTCGCGAACGACAAAATTCGTCTTGTATGAAGAAGCGCTAAATATAAAATCATTACTTGCTATGAGAGCGGGCTAGTTTTGGCGTATCAGTTGGATAAAGCGCCACTCATAAATGAGATCAGGGCGTACTTAAAACAACAGCTAAATGAAGCCATTTTAGCGGCCAATAATGCACGTAATGATGCCATTGATGATGAATCAGTGGCTGAAACACAATATGATACTGTGGCAATTGAAGCGTCTTATCTGGCAGAAGGTCAGTCTCGTCGAGTAGAGGAGCACCAATTAGCGCTACAAACCCTGAATGAAATGGCCGTTTATGCTTTTGATAATGAAAGCACAATTAATTTATCTGCCTTGATACAATTAGAGCAAGATATGAAGAATGATCATTGGTTTTTCATCTGTCCCGTAGCGGGTGGTTTTAATATCCAAATGAATGGCTGTAAAATTACAGTGGTGACGCCTCATTCACCTATCGGTGCGGCACTGATGAACCAGTACGTGGGCGATGAAATTAAAGTGAACTTGGGTCACAATGAAAGATGCGATACTATCACTATGGTATTATAAAAAAGTATTATAAATATAATTTTCATGATCAGGTTAAAACTCATTTTATTTATTTTCTTCATCAAATGACACGTTATACCATTTGTATTAAATTAGTGATCAAATATCAGTGAGGATAAATTTTCTACAACAAGGCGTTTGATTGAGCAATAGCAGGCTATTGGGATTGAAAACAACGCAGTTTTAGTGAAATTTAGACCATTGAGAATGATCACATATTTGATGTAATTGGTATTATTAATCCCCCCACCTAAAGTACCTCAAGATATTGAAATTTACACTTTTAGATGTCTTGGCTCTTTGCGCCTAGCAATTAATTTATTTTGTATTATCTTTAATATACGTGATTTCGTAGTCTTTTGTGCGTGTTGAATAAATTCGCAGCCGTCGAGTTACTCAATGGTTCATTTTCAGAGTCAGAATTTTAGGGGCATTCCCTCTCATAGCTAGATGTACCCTGACATATAAAAAACAAATTGAAAGGCTTTAATGTATGCGAAAGATCAATATTTTAATAGTTGATGATCAAATTTCCAGTTTAATCGCACTTGAAGATATTCTTGAGAGTATTGATGCGAACATCATTAAATCTGATTCTGCGAAAGAGGCATTGTTAATTATGCTAAAGAAACCCATAGATTGTGTATTACTTGATGTAAGTATGCCTGAAATGGATGGCTTTGAGTTTTTAAAAACCCTCAGTAGTGCACCAGCGCATGCCAAAATTCCGGTTATTATGATCACTGGCAAAATTTTTAGTGAAAATGAAACTCTCAGAGCATACAAATATGGTGCGGTTGATTTTTTATTGAAGCCTTTAACGCCGGAAACTGTATACAGAAAAGTGAGTTTTATTGTACAGCAGGCAAAACGCATAAACTCAATAATGAGTATGGAACAGCATTTTGAAAATATTCAATCTTCTCTCATTTCCCCATTAACGCAAATAATTAATACCCGTACTAATCAACAACAGCGTAAAGACATAATTGAAAAGGCAATTTCAACCTTAACTGAAATAAACAGCTTGTGGGGTGATGTACACAGTGACTGAGCCAGAGAAAAATTCAGAGTTAGCGACTGACAAAAAAACAGTGATTAATAAATTACCCGAAATTTATCGTCCTAAATTTGTAGTTGGCGTCGGGGCATCGGCTGGGGGGTTAGAGGCACTTGAAAACTTATTTGAAGCCATGCCCCTTAAAACTGGAATGGCATTTGTACTTGTGCAACATTTATCTCCCGACTATCGCAGCATGATGGATGAATTGTTAGCTAGAAAAACGAATATTCCCATTAAGATAGCGCAAAATCAAATGCCGGTTGAAGCTAATACTATTTTTCTATTGCCGCCAAACAGAGAAATGATCATCAGTAATGGGTTATTATATTTAACAGAGCGAGAACAAGGCGAAAGTTTAAATTTACCTATTAATACTTTTTTACGGTCATTGGCGGAAGATTTTCAAGAAAATAGTATAGGTATTATCCTTTCTGGCACGGGATCTGACGGTACTAAAGGGTGTAAAGTAATACACGATCAGGGAGGTTATGTTATTGCACAAGACCCTCAAAGCTGTAAGTTTGATAGCATGCCGCGCTCGGTCATAGAGTCAAATTGTACTGATTTAGTTTGTACACCGGATATTATGCCCGCAGCGTTAATTAATTTTTCTAAAATTACCGCTAAAATGCCCGAACAGTTATATGTTGGTTCATTTGACAATGAAGTGGGTGAATTTTCTGAAATTTTAGTATTATTGCATTCGCGATTTGGCATTGATTTTTCTCAGTATAAACCTCCCACTATTACACGAAGAATTCAAAAACGCTTACGGCATAATAAAGTCGTTTTATTACGTGAATATATTGATTTGTTAATGACCAATGAAGATGAATTAGAAGATCTATACCATGATTTACTCATAGGTGTTACCCATTTTTTTCGTGATCGGACTGCGTTTGATTCTCTTAGGGCATCATTGTTATCTTCATTTAAAAACTTGGCCAGTGCCACTGAAGTGCGAATTTGGATCTCAGCCTGTGCTACAGGGCAAGAAGCTTATACCTTGTCTATTTTATTGTATGAATTAATTAATGAAAAATTTCCCTTATTAAGTTACAAAATATTTGCCACTGATATTCACCATCGTTCTATTCAAACAGCGTCTGTTGGTATATATACAGAGGAAGAACTTTCCGGTTTACCAGATGGTTATATCGATAAATACTTTAAACGTACGGTATCTGATCAATTTCAAATAATCCCCGTCATTCGAAAGCCAATCGTGTTTGCTCAGCACAATATATTAAAAGATCCACCCTTTACGCGTATTCATCTCATTAGTTGCAGAAATCTCTTAATTTATTTTAATACAGTGGCGCAACAAAAGGTACTTAGCCTATTTACTTTTTCATTAGTTAATAAAGGATTATTGTTTTTGGGTTCTAGCGAATCACTTGGCTCTCATAGCAATGATTACAAAGCGCTTGATGTTACCAACCGAATATTTAGAAAGAATTCAGAATCAAATATCCGACACGATATTCCGATGCAAGTCTCTGTGCCAAAAACGGGCGCTAAGTTATATGAGATGCCAATCGTCGAAAACAAAATTTCTAATATGAAATCAAATAAGGCACTAGAGGCATTATTGCAAGAATATGTTCCCGCCAGTATTTTAATCAATGACAAAGGGGCAATTTTGCATGTATTTGGCAACGCAAATAATTTTATTTCTTTTAACATTGGTAAACCGACGTTAGTGATCCAGGAAATGGTGGAAGGAGAAGCAAAACATGTTATCAGTCACATGATCCGATATGTAAATAAACACCATAAGCCAATGAAGTCAAAAGATATAACAGGGTTTAGCGGTTATGATAATGTTGACATATTTGTCAGACCATTATCAAAATCAAATATTGATTTATCGTATTTGTTGATCTCATTTACTGACAAAAAACAAGTAGCACAGTTACCCGAGGCGTCGTTAGATGACCCACTGAATTCATTGCTTAGTGATGAACAAGTAACTGAAATTCAAAATTCATTTATTTCAGAGCAAATCATTGAATTAGAAGAAGAGTTGCAATTTGCACATGAAACTTTGCAAACCACAGTGGAAGAATTAGAAGCCAGTAATGAAGAGCTGCAATCATCTAATGAAGAGTTACAATCTTCAAACGAAGAATTGCAAAGTACCAATGAGGAATTACAGTCAGTTAATGAAGAGTTGTTTACTGTTAATGCTGAGTTTATAAAAAAAGATAAAGAAAGAAGCGAATTAAAATCAGACGAATCAAGCATTATCGCTGAATGTGATCTATTACTCATTTTTCTCGATGAAAATTTATGTGTAAGAAAAATGACACCTAAAGCGGCAAGATTGTTTAACTTGATTGAAACCGATTACGGCAGGCCACTTTCGGCGGCGTCAGGTGTCGTGTTAAACAATATTAAAGAAGACATAAAAAAAGTATCAGAGCAAGGCACGTTAATTGAGCGTGAGGTGAGTGACGATGAAGGTGCTACATATTTAGTTCGGATCAATGCACAAAATAAGGAGAAATCAGCTAAAAAGTCGCTTTTGTTCAGTAAAAATGAAAATGAAGGTGAAAATTATTGTGTTATTTTGTCCTTTGTAAATGTCACTAATTATCGCACCTTACAAAAGGCATTAGAAGCGAATGAAATGCGTTTTGAAAATACCCTCAACGCTATTGCTGACGGCTATTTTGAATGGACACCAGTCACTAATGAATCATTCTTTTCAAGCTTATTAATGAATAAGCTTGGCTACGGTGAGCAACTTGTTTCACTTGATGTTTTATTTGGTCAATACAGTGACGTGTTTAAAAGCAAAGTGGCTCAATGTCAAATGGGTGATCAAGCATTTCAAATACCGGTTGAAATTACCACCCGTTCAGGTACTTCCGTGTGGATGATTTGTAAAGGCAATATGACCAGTAATACGCCTGATAAATTTTCTGGTATTCTTATTGATTTTAGTGAACAAAAATTAATAGAGAATAAACTGGCCTCAAAAGCGAAAGATTTAGTCAGATCAAATCAATTATTAGAACAGTTTGCTGGCATAGTGTCACATGATATGAAAGCACCACTGCGGCATATTCAAAATTACATTATGTTTTTAAAAGAGGCGATAGAACAAAAAGATCAGTCGGCCATTGACAATGAGCTAGCAGCTCTGGAGGTTAATACCCAAAATTTAGGCACGTTAATTGATGATCTGATTATGTACTCTAGGGTTAACTCTGAACATAAGCAAATTTCTAACGTGAACTTAAACTCACTGTTAGATGAAGTGTTTGCTGTGTTATCCCCCCTAATCAAAGAAAAAAATGTGCATATTAGTTGTGAAAAACTACCCACAATTGCCGCTGACTTTTCTCTGTTAACGCATTTATTTCAAAATTTAATCAGTAATGCCTGTAAATATAATAATAAAAAACAACCTGAAATTAATATAAGTCATAAAATAACAATACAAGAAATTCAAATTTCGGTACGAGACAACGGTATAGGTTTTGATAGTGATTATGTCGATCGTATCTTTTTACCGTTTAAACGCCTGGTTACTAAGGATGTTTATGAAGGTAATGGCATAGGCCTTTCAATTTGTAAAACAGCGGTAGAAGAACTGGGCGGTAAAATAACCGTAGAAGCAGAGCCAGAAAAAGGGTGCTGTTTTCATGTATTTCTACCATTAAATATCGAGCAGCAATCTTTATGATCTTTGATTATTCCAACATACATATTTTGCACGCTGAAGATGAGTTAGCGGATGCAAGAGTAATGAAACATATATTAACTAAAATAGGTTTTAATGGTCATTATGAATTAAGACGTACCAGTGACGAGGTACTTGACTATTTTACCCTAAATGAAAATAAACTACCTACGATTATATTACTAGATATTGGTTTACCAGGGATAACCGGGTTAGAGCTGCTGGAAAAGCTGCGAGAAAATACCAAAAGTAAGTTTATACCTATTGTTATGCTGTCTGGTTCAAGTTCATTACGTGATTATCAGCAAAGTATCGCTTTAGGTGCCAATGCTTATTTGATCAAGTCGTCTGAGCTTGCTGAATTAAGTGTGATGATTGAAAGTTTAATTAAATCTTGGGGCTTAATTGCCAGGCAACAATTTTTTTAAAGTCGTCATGTTAGTTGTTAAATCATATCACCAAAATAATAATACAGCTTATAAAAGGAGTATAACGTGGCAGTGAAAGAATTAACGTCAAAACAAATTCTTGAGGCACTACAAGCATGGAAGGATGAATCTGAAGTTGTTGATCATAAAGCTTTACTTAAAGCATTAAGGGGATATAGAAATGGAAATTTTAATGTCAGAATGCCTGAGTCGAAAACCGGGATTGCTGGTGAAATAGCCCGAGCTTTTAATGAATCAGTTGCCTTAAATCAGTTAATGCTCAAAGAGTTTGCCCGTGTCAGTAAAGAAGTTAGCCGTGATGGCAGGTTAAACCAACGTGTATCTATTCATTCAGCAACAGCAGGTTGGGCGCAAACGGTAGATGCATATAATTCGACCATTGATGGAATGGCAGTACCGATCGGTGAGTTTGGCAGAGTGGTAGCCGCTGTAGCCAAAGGTGATTTAACCGAACCTATGGCGCTTGATTTAGATGGCAGACCGCTGCGAGGTGAATTTTTACGTGTTGCTAAAACCACCAATCAAATGATTAATTTGTTGAATGAGTTTTCATCAGAAGTAACCCGAGTTGCCCTGGAAGTTGGTACCGATGGTATTTTAGGGGGACAAGCCAGAATCAAAGGGGTTTCAGGCGTCTGGCTTGAGCTAACCAATAGTGTAAATGGTATGGGTGACAATCTGACCAACCAGGTTCGTAATATTGCAACGGTTGCAACAGCAGTTGCGAATGGTGATTTATCTCAACGAATAACCGTACAGGCAAAAGGCGAAGTATTAGATTTAAAAGAAACTATCAATGTGATGGTTGAACGGCTTATTCAATTTTCTTCAGAGGTTACGCGTGTTGCTAGGGATGTTGGAACCTCAGGGCAATTAGGTGGCAGAGCTGAAGTGAGGGATGTGTCAGGTGTTTGGCAAGATTTAACGGATAACGTTAATAATATGGCAGACAATTTAACGAACCAAGTACGTAATATTTCAACAGTTGCAACTGCTGTGGCTAATGGCGATTTAACACAAAAAATTACCGTTGATGCACAAGGAGAAGTACTTCTTCTAAAAGACACAATAAATACTATGGTTGATAGACTCACTCAGTTTTCTTCAGAAGTAACCCGAGTCGCAAGAGAAGTAGGTACTGATGGTAAACTGGGTGGTGAAGCTGTGGTTGTTGATGTTGCAGGTGTTTGGCAAGATTTAACCAATAATGTGAATGGTATGGCTGATAACTTAACCAGCCAGGTACGCAACATTGCCACGGTTGCAACTGCGGTTGCAAACGGCGATTTAGGTCAAAAAATCACAGTAGAAGCAAAAGGTGAAGTACTTGAGCTAAAAAATACGATAAATACCATGGTAGAAAGTTTAACGCAATTTTCTTCTGAGGTAACCCGTGTCGCACGCGAGGTTGGTACAGAAGGAAAGCTCGGTGGTAAAGCTGAAGTAGCTGATGTCGCGGGCGTTTGGAAGGATTTAACTAACAATGTAAATGGAATGGCTGATAACTTGACGCTGCAGGTGAGGAACATAGCAACTGTTGCCACAGCCGTTGCCAATGGTGATTTAACGCAATCAATCACAGTTGAGGCTCAGGGTGAAGTCTTAGAATTGAAAGAAACGATTAATTCTATGGTTGATAGGTTAACCCGATTTTCTTCCGAAGTGACCCGTGTTGCCCGGGAAGTGGGTACCGATGGTCAATTAGGAGGGCAAGCGAAAGTTGTTGATGTCGCAGGTGTATGGCAGGACTTAACCAATAATGTAAATGGTATGGCAAACAATCTTACCTCGCAAGTGAGAAATATAGCGACCGTTGCAACAGCCGTTGCTGAAGGTGATTTGTCACAGAAAATAACCGTGGAGGCACAAGGTGAAGTTTTAGAACTTAAAAATACCATTAATACTATGGTAGAAAGACTAACGCGATTCTCTGGTGAAGTAACACGAGTAGCACAAGAAGTAGGTACTGACGGTATACTTGGCGGCAGTGCTGATGTGGAAGATGTGGCAGGAGTTTGGCAAGACTTAACTAATAATGTAAATGGCATGGCTGATAATCTGACCAACCAGGTGAGAAATATAGCCAATGTTGCCACTGCCGTCGCAAATGGTGATTTGAGTCAAGTGATCACGGTTGATGCTAAAGGTGAAATGCTTGAACTGAAAAATACCATAAATACGATGGTCGATAAGTTAACTAAGTTTTCATCTGAAGTAACCCGAGTGGCAGGAGATGTTGGCACTGAAGGTGTGCTTGGCGGTAAAGCTGACGTTCAAGGTGTAGGCGGTGTATGGCAAGACTTAACCAATAACGTAAATGGTATGGCGGATAACTTAACCAATCAGGTCCGAAATATTGCAACAGTTGCAACTGCTGTGGCAGAAGGTGATTTATCACAACGTATTACGGTAGATGCAAAAGGAGAAGTTGCTGAACTTAAAGAAACCATTAATGACATGGTAGATAAACTGACAAGGTTTTCCTCTGAAGTAACGCGGGTTGCTCAAGAAGTAGGAACAGAAGGTATTCTTGGTGGAAAAGCAAAGGTTGAAGGGGTTGAAGGGGTTTGGCAGGCATTAACTGATAATGTAAATGGCATGGCAGATAATTTAACTAATCAAGTACGTAATATAGCAACGGTTGCCACAGCAGTCGCTAATGGTGATTTAAGTCAAAAAATTACTGTCGATGCACAAGGCGAAATTTTAGAACTTAAAGACACGCTTAATACTATGGTTGATAAGCTGGTTCAGTTCTCATCAGAAGTGAGCCGGGTAGCGCAGGAAGTCGGCACTGACGGTATCTTAGGTGGTAAAGCTCAGGTGAAAAATGTATCAGGAGCGTGGCAGGAGCTAACAGATAATGTAAATGGCATGGCAGATAACTTGACGAATCAGGTACGAAACATTGCAACTGTCGCAACAGCCGTGGCCGATGGTGATCTCAGCCAAAAAATTACCGTAGAGGCAAAAGGTGAAGTTGCTGAGTTAAAAACAACCATAAATACTATGGTTGATAAACTAACCCAATTTGCATCAGAAGTTACGCGAGTAGCACAAGAAGTTGGCACTGATGGAGTATTAGGTGGGCAAGCCGAAGTCAAAGGCGTGACGGGTGCGTGGGGAGACTTAACGTTAAATGTTAATAAGCTTGCAAATAATTTAACCAATCAGGTAAGAGATATTGCGCGTGTGGCAACCGCTGTTGCGGCAGGTAATTTAGAACAAAAAATTACAGTAGAAGCGCGTGGTGAAGTACTTGCATTAAAAGAAACCATCAATGCCATGACAGATACATTATCAATTTTTGCCAACCAAGTGACTTTTGTCGCCAAAGAAGTCGGTACTGAAGGGAATCTTGGCGGGCAAGCTGATGTACCGGCTGCAACTGGCGTCTGGAAAGAACTGACAGATAATGTTAATGAACTGGCAGATAATTTAACAAGGCAAATTAGGGCGATATTGACTGTGGTCACCGATGTTACCTCTGGAAATTTGACCGGTAGCATTGATGTAACGGCTAAAGGTGAGGTAGAAACACTGAGAAGTGGTTTAAATCAAATGATCACGACGCTTAAAAATACCTCTGATATAAATACGCAGCAGGATTGGCTAAAAACTAACTTGTCTAATTTTAGTCGCTTAATGCAAGGAAATAAGTCACTGCAATCTTTAGCTGAGTCTGTGATCACAGAAGTCTGCCCCCTTATTGGAGCACAACATGGTGTTTTTTATTCGTATGAAAAAAACATCGACCTTGATGAAAAGCATGCGGCGTCAAAACTCAGAATGTTAGCAAGTTATGCTTATCAAGAGCGTAAATCAGTGGCCAATGAGTTTGAACTGGGGCAAGGCTTAGTCGGTCAGGTTGGGTTAGAAAAAAAGCGTATTTTAGTACATGAGATCCCGGGTGACTATATTAATATATTGTCGGGACTTGGGCGTGCCAAGCCTATTAATGTCGTTGTTTTACCAGTTTTATTTGAAAATGCGCTGGTGGGAGTGGTCGAATTAGCATCCTTTAGTACATTTAACGATAATGAGCTTAACTTTTTAGAACAATTAATGACGAGTTTAGGTGTTGTCGCTAATGCCGTGAGTGCAAGTGCACGAACTGAAAATTTATTGTTAGAATCACAATCCTTGTCTGAAGAACTACAAACTCAGCAAGAAGAATTAAAAAATACCAATGATAAACTTCAAGCACAAGCTAAAAATTTGCAAGACTCAGAAACAAAACTTAAAAATCAACAAGAAGAGTTACAGCAAACTAACGAAGAATTAGAAGAAAAGTCTAGAGTATTAGTCATACAGAAAAAAGAAGTTGAAGAGGCTAAGTCTGAGTTAGAAGAAAAAGCACAGCAGCTGGCAATTTCTTCTAAATACAAATCTGAATTCCTTGCCAATATGTCACATGAACTACGCACTCCTTTAAATAGTTTAATGGTATTGTCTGATGGTTTACGGAAAAATATTGACAAGAATTTCACTGAAAAACAAATCGATAAAATGAATACAATTCATGATTCAGGTATCGAGTTACTTGAACTCATTAATGAAATCCTTGATTTAGCAAAAATTGAAGCTGGAAAAATGTCGATTCAAATTGGCGATATATTCCTACAACGTATTCAAAACTGGGCAGTTCGAGGCTTTCAACAAATGGCTGAAAACAAAGGCATTAAGTTTATAACTGAGCTAGATCCTTCATTGCCAAAAACGATTCAAACGGATGAAAAACGCTTACAACAAGTTATTAAAAACTTCCTGTCAAATGCGATAAAATTCACCGACAAAGGTCATGTTAAATTGTCAATCTCGCACGCACAAACGGGTTGGAGTGAAAATGCCTATTTGTTAAATGAAGCTACAATTGTTGTTGCCTTTGCTGTTGAAGATTCGGGGATTGGTATTTCTGAAGATAAACATCAAATTATTTTTGAGGCATTCCAACAAGCAGATGGCGGCACAAGCCGAAAATATGGTGGCACTGGATTAGGTTTATCAATAAGTCGTGAAATCGCCGGCCTACTTGGAGGCGAAATTGTATTAAGCAGTGCTGCAGGTAAAGGGAGTACTTTCACATTTTATATTCCGCAAATCTATCCTGAATCCACAATAGAAGGCGATTATGAACAAAGAATATCAAATCAAATAGTGACGCCAAACAGTAGTGTACAATCTATTGCAACTGATAAACTGACAAATTCCTTAGTACCAAAACAAAACACCAAAACAATCAGTGAAGTGGAAGACGATAGAATAGCCATTACTGCTGGTGACAAAACTGTATTAATCGTCGAAGATGACATTATTTTTGCGAAAATATTACTTGAAAATGCACGTGAAAGTGGTTTTAAAGGTGTGGTAGCAACCTCTGGTGATGTGGGTTTGTTATGTGCAAAAGAATATAGACCAGATGCGATAATTTTAGATATTAAATTACCCGTAATTAATGGCTGGACTGTTTTAGATAGAATTAAACACGATCCTGCAATCAGGCATATTCCTGTGCATGTTGTGTCAGCAGATGATGTGACACAGCGCAGTTTAAAACAAGGCGCAATTTCATTTTTACAAAAACCGTTAAATGATAATACCCTGAAGAAAATTTTCTCTGATATTGATGAATTTCAAAAACAAAAGCACAAACAACTGTTAGTGGTGGAAGATAACGATAAACAACGTAAAGCAATTATAGAACTCATTGGGAATGGTGACGTTCAGGTAACGGCGGTCGGTAGTGCCAAAGAAGCAAGAGCAGCACTCAAAGAGCGGGTTTTTCACTGCATGGTGCTTGATTTGATGTTACCCGATAGTTCAGGTTTAAAATTAATTGATGAGATCAAAAAGCAACCAGAATTGATGAATTTACCTATTATTATTTATACAGGTAAAGAGTTAACTGAAAAAGAAGAAACTAAACTTAAAGCTGTGGCTGAAACGATTATAGTTAAAAATGTAAAGTCACCAGAACGCTTGTTAGATGAAACAGCCCTGTTTTTACACAGAGTAGAAGCAAAATTACCTGAGTCTAAAAGGCAAATGTTACAGCAAGTACATGAAAATGATCCACAACTATGGGGTAAAACTATCTTAATTGTCGATGATGATGTTCGTAATATTTTCACATTAACATCCGTTTTTGAAGCGCATGATAGTGTGACGCTATTTGCTGAAAGTGGAAAACAAGCGTTAGAAAAACTCAAACAACACCCGGAAATTGAAATAGTGCTGATGGATATTATGATGCCTGAAATGGATGGTTACGAAACAATGCGTCGTATTAGAAAAATTAAAAAATATCAAAACTTACCAATAATCGCGGTAACAGCTAAAGCCATGTTAGAGGATAGGCAAAGATGTTTAGACGCAGGCGCTAATGATTACATAGTGAAACCGATAGATACCGAACAATTGTTATCATTAGTGAGGGTTTGGCTTTATACAGAAACATCTTAGCTTCACAATCATGCTTGTTTATTTCATTATGGGGAGGCTTTTATGGATGAAGGTTGTAAATATTTAGACCGCCCAACACAGAGTAATAAACTTAAGGAGATCGAAATTGATCTCCTTTGTGAAGCTATATACCGCTATTATGGTTTTGATTTTAGAGAATATGCGCGCGCTTCATTAAAAAGACGTGTAAAAAATTTACTCAATTTGGAGAACCTGCCTAATATCACTGCGCTACAGGAAAGAGTACTCCATGATAAAAATGTAATGGAAAGGTTTTTACTTAATCTTTCTATTAATGTCACGTCAATGTTTCGTGATCCGCATATGTATTTAGCAATCCGAAATATTACTATTCCATTATTAAAAACTTATCCCTCTTTAAGAGTCTGGCATGCTGGATGTTCATCAGGTGAAGAAGTTTACTCAATGAGGATCTTATTAGAGGAGGAAGGCATGGCTAATAAAACGCAAACTTATGCGACAGACTTTAATGAAGCGATATTAAAACAAGCGAAAAACGCGATCATGCCCCTTAATGTGATGAAGGAGTATACAGCTAATTATCAAATGGCTGGTGGCAAAGAGTCATTTTCTAATTATTATACTGCCAAATATGATAATGCGGCACTAAATAATCAACTGAAAAAAAATGTCGTTTTTTCACGTCATAACCTTGTTTCAGAAGGGTCTTTTAATGAGTTTAATTTGATTTTGTGTCGTAATGTGTTGATTTATTTTAATCAGGAATTGCGAAATAAAGTCTTACTTTTACTTGATGCAAGTTTATGTCGTTTTGGCATATTAATACTTGGTTCAAAAGAAAGTTTACAGTTTACCCCGTTAGAAAAGAAGTACAGATTACTGGATGAGCCTGGTAAAATTTATCAAAGATTAGAATAACTAAAATATCCGGTTCACTGGGTGAACCGGATATAGGTAACATCTTTTATAAAGATAAGGAGTAAAAATTTTTAAAAGTTAACAGTTACATCTGCTGAACAATTATTACTGCCCTGATCACATACCTTATAAGTATATGTACCAGATTTTCTAAATGTTTCAGCATAAGAACCATCATTTGCAGTGGTGGTTCTTAATGATCCGTTACGATAAATGTCAACATTTGAAGTCGCAGCATCAGACCAGCTTAAAGTGACGGTATATTTGCGCTTAGCGTATGACGTAGTCGCAGATAAAGTGATATCACCTGCTGGCGGAGTAACCGTACCACAACCGTTAGCTGCTAAATAATCATTGGCAGCTTTCGCTTTTACAATTCCGTGACCAAAATATGCATCTTTACCGGCACTACCCGCATCCTGAGCTGTTGCCTTTAATGCATCACGAATGTCAGTACCAGTACAACCTGTATGATTAGACCATACTAAAGCAGCTAAACCTGATACTGCAGGTGTTGCCATTGAGGTTCCGCTCATAAAGCCGTAGTCAGATGACCCTATCGTAATATCAGCATTCGTCGATGCTAATAAAGTTGCTCTGTCTTCAAACGCAGCACCTACTGCCGGGATAGATGTCGCATTTGTATCACCTAAAGTGGCGTAAAGCATGCCCGCTTCATTGTTGATGATAATCGCACCAACACCGCCAGAATTTTCACAATTTAACACTTTGTCATGAAAAGAAATTCCACCTCGGTCAATCACACAGATATTACCGTTAGCATTATTGTCTGTTGCTTCAGCTGTTCCCATGTAATAAGTATTTGCATTGATATTGCCTGCATTTTCCATCGCAGACGAGGCCATGGCAGCACCATCTACTGATAAAGAGGCACTTGTTGCCATATCTGCAGGGTAAGTTGAAAGCGTATCAACACCGCCTGCTGTTACTTCAACACAGAATCCATCATCAGTAACCGTTTGTTGGTTCTTGCCTTTGCCTGTGGTGATAGTACAGCCAGGGAACTGCGAGAAATCAGCGATATTATTATCGGCATCATTTGCACCTATCATCATGACAGATGAGTAACCGGCAGGATATGAACGTACGTTATTACCATCATTACCGGCTGCAGCGACCACTAAACCACCGGCAGCAGTAAATGCATCAAATGCGTTTTCTTCTGTGCTATTTGCACCGCCGCCACCTAAACTCATACTAATGATATTTGCACCGGCTGCACTACATTTGTCAGCTGCATAGGCTAAGTCTGAAGAATAACCCCAACCTTCAGCATTAAATACCTTTATGATATGCATATCAATACCAGGCGCCATACCGATAACACCTACATTATTATCGGCAGCGCCAATTGTACCTGCGACATGGGTTCCATGAGGGCCTCCATGTTCATCCCAGTTACCAGTTCCTGAATCGTTGTCTCCTGTTATATTTCCCCAAATAAAATCTTGGTTACTGCGGTCTAGGCCCGAATCGATTACACAAACTTTCATACCAGCACTTGCGTTAAAGTTAACTTGATCAGCCTGAGATTGATATACCGCATAAGGAGTGATTTGCTTTACCATCGCATCGCCCATATCATCATTATAGATAGAAAGTGGCATACGACGCTCATCTTCTTCTATTAGCTGAATATGTGGATTATTTAATAAGCCTTTAACCTGGTTTAAGTCTTTACCTGAGAAAGATGCTGCAAAGAAGTCATTACCTTCAACTTTTAGTTCGCCACCTAATTGTTTAGCAAGTGCTTTAACAATCCCTTTTTTTGATTCGTCTACTTTGATTATATATCTGTCATCAGCAGCATGAACTGAAAAAGCAGTGGTAACAGCCAGTGCTAAAATTGAGGTGGTAAATTTCGAAATTTTCATATTATCTCCGATGAGGTAATTTATTATTGTTATTGTCAAGTTAGTTTACTTGTGGGCTGCACATCTCTAACAGGCCTTCCCAAGAAGTTAAATCGATGTTAACAATTTTTCCTATAAGTCCTAGCAATCAAGCGTCGGGTTTTCATACAAAAACGACATAATAATTTTTATTCGTTATTTTTCAGTGATTTAAGTATCAGTTGAATATAAGGAACTATGCCATTTAAATAATTAAAATCCAAATAGAGCGCTATTTTTAGCAAAAGGAAGGTTTCTATAGCTTTTAACCATGTTGTTTGTTTTAGTACAAAAGCGACTTTTATTGTTGGTTTTACGACATACCTGATTTAAAAGCAGAATCTGAGTTTCACTTAGGTTAAATTAAAGTTAATAGATAGACTCCTGTTGCAAGGAGTCGGTTAAATATGATATTTAATCTTATGGTCGTATCGGGGTTAATTTTTACGGTTATGATTAAGGCTCAACGGGGAAAAGTATGCAAATAGCACTTACAAAAAAACTGTCGATAATTACGTCCGTAATTACTGTCATTGGGATTGGTTTAATTTTAGCTAATAATAGTCAACTAAATAAGCCAGTGAAGACATCATATCTGATACAGGCAAATAACTTAAAAGCAATCAAAATAGCCCTAAAGAGTATCAAAGTAGAACCGACTCACGAATTGGCCTTAATCAATACCATGGCTGCTAATTTAACAAAAAGTGAAGTTAATCAGTTTATACAGATTAACGGCTTTAAATTAGCTAAGAATAGTGATGTTAAATTGAGTGGCTCCGTAGCATCTGCAGCAGCGCAAAGACTTGCAGTGGTTAACCAAGTTATTAATGCACATGAAGTCCATCAAACGAATAATTATGGTGCCGGTGTGACCATGGCGTTTCTTGATACAGGTTTGCGTCAACTTACAGGACTTAAAGCGGATACTCGCGGGTTATTAAAAACCTATGGTACTTATGATGCTATAAGCAATAAAGTGATGAATAATGATAATGAGATCAATGGACATGGTACTCATGTTTCAAGCATTGCAGGAAATAGTGAAGTAGATATAAATGGAAAACCTATGGGCGTTGCACCAGATGCCAGAATGTTAGGTATTAAAGCCTTTGATTTTGAAGGTAAGGGAACTTATGCTGATATTATTCGAGGAATTAGTTGGGCTATACAGTATAAAGAACAACTTAATATTCGCGTTTTAAATATGTCTTTTAGCGGGCCTCCGCGTTCTTATTATTGGGATGATCCACTTAATCAGGCGGTAATGAAAGCCTGGCAAAGTGGTATTGTCGTTGTTGCTTCAGCAGGTAATAAAGGTCCTGATCCTATGACTATTGGCGTCCCTGGCAATGTACCTTATATTATTACCGTCGGTGCGATGACTGATAATTATACCCCAGATTCCCCAGGTGATGATAAATTAACAAGCTTTTCTTCCGCGGGTCCAACTGTTGAAGGCTTTGTGAAGCCGGATGTTGTGGCACCGGGCGGTCATATGGTTGGTTTATTACCCGGAAATACCCGACTTGCACGTGAACATCCTGAATTTCATGATGGCGGTAAATATTTTACTATGTCAGGTACTTCTCAGGCGACTGCTGTTGTAACTGGTATCGTCGCTTTAATGTTAAACCAAGATCCGTCTTTGACACCTGATGACGTAAAATGTCGATTATTGTCAACCGCTCGTCCTGCTTTTGCAGATGAAAATACCTTAGCATACAGTGTATTTCAGCAAGGTGCTGGTCTGGTAAATGCATTAGATGCCGTAAACAGTACGCAGGTACAATGTGCTAATCAAGCTTTAGATATTGCTTTAGATCTTGCACATGTTCAACATTATGGCGGACCGGCAAACAAAGATGAAAATGGTGATTTTTATATTAAAGACTTAAATGGTGAAGCGCTGAATGATGGCGGGTTTATCTGGAGAGATGGCGGCTTTATTTGGCGTGATGGTGGCTTCATCTGGCGCGATAACTATACCTGGGGAGATGGCGGTTTTATTTGGCGTGACGGTGGTTTTATCTGGCGTGACACAGCTTACAGCTGGAACGATGGTGGATTTATCTGGCGTGATGGTTATCCAGAAAATGATGGTGGTTTTATTTGGCGAGATGGCGGGTTTATCTGGCGTGATGTGTTATTAGATGTAAATAACGTAAATAACTGGGTAAACCAGGAATAATAGATAGGCCGTGGTATGCGCGGCCTGTTTTTTGCGCCATCATTATTTAAGTGGTAGAAAATGAAAAAGTTTAAAGTGTTATTTTGGTTATTTCTTATTTCAATTTCACATTATTCATACCCATTTGAACCTAACTTCTTTAAAAAGTTAGACCCTAATTTAGATATTTCCCATCAATCTATCAGAGCTGTTACCCAAGATCATGATGGCTTTATTTGGCTTGGAACCCAAGAAGGTTTAAGCCGTTTTGATGGTTATCAGGTGATCACTTACCACCATGAGCTAAATAATGTTAACTCTTTAAGTCACAATATAATTAGTAGTTTAATTACTGATAAATCGGGTCGGATATGGGTAGGAACACGTGGCGGTGGTTTAAATTTATTTCTGGCTAATAGTAACCATTTTAAGCGCTTTAATACGCAATTAACGTCGCATGCAATTATAAACAATAATATAACCACCTTATTTGAAGATTCTCAGGGGGCGATTTGGATAGGAACTGAAAAAGGATTAAATAAGCTCAGAATTAATAAAAAAAATACTGAAATTGTAAATATTTCACCTTTGTTATTAGGTGAATTGAGTATCAGAGCCATAATAGAAGTGAATGACCAAATTTGGGTGGGGACTGAAAATTCAGGGATTTTTATATTATCTTTGACTGGCGAATTTATTAAGCAGTTAAAACATACCAATAATGAAGAACAAACGATTCCTGCAAACATTATTCGTGCTTTATTATCTGATCATAAGGGTAATATTTGGATTGGTACCATTGAAGGTGGCTTAACTCAGTATGATCCCGTTGCTGATCATTACAGGCATTATAAAAACGTACCAGAGGATTTGAGCTCGCTGTCTTCAAATATCGTAACAAATATATTTGAGGATTCGGATAATCGACTATGGATTGGCACAGATAAAGGGCTGAATATATTTAATTATCAACAGAATCGATTTCAACGTTTTGTGCATGCAAACAATGATATTAACAGTCTTTCAAATAATATGATTTTGACTATATTTGAAGACAAAGGAAAAATGATCTGGTTAGGTACATTTGGTGGATTAAATAGATGGGACCCTAATGTCGCTACTTTTAAGCAATTTAATATACAAAATAAAAGCGGGCTAAACAATAATGGTGTTCACACTTTTACTCAGTTAGATCGGGATAATATTTTAATTGGTACTTATGGTGGCGGGGTTAACCAGCTTAATGTCACTACTCACCAAATCTCTCAACCGGCCTATAACGCTCAATTAAAAGATAAAAGAATTATGGCCATTTTATCTCATAAAAATGAGGTATGGTTAGGTACCCGGGCATCGGGGGTTTACCGAATTAATCTATTAACTCAACATATCATTAATTATCAATATCAACAAAATGTACCAAATTCCTTATCTGCAAATAGTATTACGGATATTAAAGTAGATAATACAGATACTATTTGGATTGCGACGTATCACGGCGGCTTAAATCGATTCGATGGCAATAGCGGCTTTGAGCATTACAGGCAGCGAAATTCTGATAATTCTCAGGCATTAACATCTGACCATATATTACAAATTTTACCTGAAGGCAAAGAAACCTTATGGCTTGCAACAGATGGTGGGGGATTAAATAAATTAAATACGACAACAAAACAGGTAATAAGTTACCACCATAATGAACACGTCGCTAATAGTATCAGTAATGATGTTGCCTGGAGTTTATTTCTCGATAATAAAAATAATTTATGGGTTGGCACTGAAGCCAGTGGACTTAATATTTGGCACCAGCAAGATAGGCGTGATAATAAAGTCCATTTTGACCATATTAATATCAATCATGGCATGAAAAGTAGTACCGTATTTGCGATTACACAAGATGATAACGGTGACTTTTGGTTTAATACTAATAAAGGGGTTTCCCGTTATTCCCCTAATAGTAAAAGTTTTATGCATTTTGATACCAGTCACGGTTTACTTGATCTTGAATTTAATTTTCAGGCAATACTAAAGACAAACCAAAATCATATATTGTTTGGCAGTGCGAAAGGCTTTAATTTATTAAATCCTAATAATTTACTGTCGAATCAACATGCACCTGATGTAAGACTTACTAATATTTATTCTTTAAATAAAAAAATGCAATTTGATAAGCCATTATCACAAATAAAGTATGTTGAATTTGACTATACAGACAAATTAATCGCTTTCGAATATACAGGCTTAGATTATGCTTCTCCGGAGTCGAATTTGTTTAAATACAGGTTAAAAGGATTTGATAAACAATGGATTAACGCAGGAAAACTCCGCCGTGCTACCTATACAAATTTAAATGCAGGAGAGTATCAGTTAGAGATCATTGCCGCTAATAATTTTGGCGTTTGGGGTAATGCCGATGTTAACTTAACAATACGTGTACATCCGGCCCCCTGGAATACCTGGTGGGCGTATATAGGGTATGCATGTATATTAGGATTAAGTTTGCTTTTCTATTCGCGGTTTATGACACGTAAATTGATATCAGAACAAGAGCAAAGAGCGCAACTAAAAAAAGAAGTATTAGAAAAAACCCAGGAATTCAAAAACCAAAACATACAATTAATAAAGTTAAACCAAGAATTAGAGTCTTCGGCTATTATAGACAAGTTAACAAGTGTTAAAAGCAGACGGTATTTGGATATTTATATAGAACAAACTTCCAGGTTAATGACGCAAATACACCATAATATCAGTCAATCACCCAATGCATTGTTGCCTCGTTTATACCTGATATTGATCAAAGTAGCTCAAAAACCGGATCTGACTGATAAAACCTTAATTAATGTCGCCGAGTTTTTACAGTATAAATGTGATCAGGACGATTTAGTTGTTCGCTGGTCTCATAATGTCTTTGCGGTGATCGGATCGGAAAAAGATAAAAATGTCAGTATGTTTGCAAGCAGCTTAGCCGGAGAAAAGGATAATATTGCGCTAAACCAGTGTACATTAACGATAGGATATTCATTCTTTCCCTTTGATTTGGAAAGACCGCAATCGTTAAACTGGGACCAAACCAGTATCATAGCGGAAATTGCCCTTAATAATGCCAGTCAGCAAAATTGGCTGGGAATTTACCAGCCTTGTGAATATCCTTTTGATTTTAATCAACTCCTGCAAGAAAAAGAGTTAACACAAATCAAGAGTTTAGTGACTGTGAAGTATGGTTAATTAATGTTCTTTTTGATATTGCTTTGGTGTGCAGTGATAAACTTCTTTAAAACACCGGCCGAAATAAGTCTGTGAGCTAAAACCGACAGCTAAAGCAACTTGACCGACTTGTTCCCCTTTTAACAGGCGTTCTTTTGCTTTTACCAAACGAAATTCTTTTATATAGTTATTAGGACTGATATCTAATAACATTTTTACTTTACGTTGCAGTTGGCGTTCACTTACTGCAAGCTCTTTTGCCAGTAATTGAATGTCAAAATCCATTTGCGCATATTTTTTGCTGGTGATTTCAGCCAGTTTAATCAGGAACTTATCTGTTTGTGTGGTTTTTGGCGTATCATGGGATGTGAGATCTATGGCTTTATTTAAAGTGGCTATTTTTGTATTTTGTTGCTGATCTTTCAATGCATTAGCAAGATGGATACTTTTAAGCTTCATTCTATTATCGATTAGACTGTTAATACGAACTAACAGCTCTTGTTGATTAAATGGTTTACTGAGATATTCGTCTGCTTTTAATTCAAATCCAGAGATCCGGCTATCCAAATCGCCTCTGGCTGTGAGTAGGACGACAGGAATATGGCAGGTTAATTCATTTTCTTTTAATGCCGTTAATGCCGCAAAACCATCAATACCAGGCAACATCAAATCACACACAATAATATCAGGAATAGTTGCCAGAGCTAATTCTATTCCTGTTTCTGCGCTGTCGGCAATGATGCAGTGATGTTGCTGTTCAATAACACGTTTAATATGGCTTTGCATATCTATATTATCTTCAATAACTAAAACCATATGCTGAGAATGATTTTTAGACTTAGATAAATGGGGAGTTTGTGGGATGATCAATGAGCTTACTTCCTGCTCTGACATACCTGGCGGGATCGCAAGTTGATTTTTTGGCTCCTGAATAGCGGGGATCACTAGCGTAAATCGACTCCCTTTGCCTTCTTTACTTGCAAGATTGAGCCGCCAGCCATGAATTTTTACCAGCTCATTAACTAATGATAAACCTATGCCGACACCAAACGTTGATTTATTCATAACTTCGTCTGCTCGCTGGAAGCGTTGGAATATTTTGTCATGCATATCACTGTTAATGCCTATTCCGGAGTCAATAATATTGATAAAAATTTCACTGTATTTTTTAACTATTTCAACTTTTACCTGTCCACCTGAAGGCGTATATTTTATGGCGTTTGCTAATAAATTAAATAATATTTTTTCAAACCCCTGGGCATCACATTCAATCCAGAGCTCTGCTGGCAGCTTGTAGTCGAATGTAACTCCATTTTGTTTAGCCAATCGGGAAAATGAGCTCAGTGGCATTTTCATTAAAGATGCTAAAGGATAGGTTATTTTTTCAAGCGGAGGTGTATCTGCTAATCGTGATAATTCTAAAAGTTGTTCTACCATACGGACTAAGCGCAAACCGTTTCTTTTTGCTGTCGTTAAATCTACAATTTCTTGATTGTTAGTGGTTGTTCCTAATTGATGATCTATGATCCCGTTTATAATGGTTAATGGGGTTCTGAGTTCATGAGAAATATTAGCGATAAAATTATCTTTGGATTCCAGGTTTTTTTGTTCAGCAAGTTTACGTGAAGTCAGATCGATGAAAGTTAATACAACTAAAGGTTGTTCGGCTCTTTGTGCCCATTGTAATTCGGCTTGTACTGGAAATTGATGTTGATCTGAGCGCAGCGCTAAACACTCTTTAGAAATCCCCCGTTCATGTCTTTGCAATGAGTGCAGGTTACTTTCAAAATTAAAAAACTGTCTCATTTCATCATGTTCTACAAATAACTCATTTGAATTACAGTGAATTAATTCATCTTCTAATCGTTGGAAAAGTTTAACCGCAGCGGGATTTGCACTGAGAATTTTGCCTTGAGTATTACAAGTTAAAATAGCGTTATTTGAAACACCGACAATGGCTCTTTCTTCACTATATGTGATCTCATCTGTTAACGCTTCTATTTCAGATATTAAATGGGAATTAACTTCTTGCTGGTGTTTAAATCGTAAATTCATTTTATGGTAGTGCGTTTGTTGAATTTTTATTAATCGAAAAAAATATACAAAAGCAAACACCAATAAAGTAGAGATCAGTAATGTCTGGCCTATATTATTAACGATAAAAATTAAATCAAAATGCGTCGCAAAAAGATGAATAAGCGGTAATAAAACCAAAAATAAAATAGTGTACAGTGGAAAAACAGTATGTTGTTTTATATTAAGATTTTTTTCTGTATTTGTTTTTCCTATTAAGCTTGTCGCTAAAAATAACAGTAAAGAAAACATCAGAAAAACAGACTGAAATCTTAGATTCAATTTGTCAGTGGGTATAAAAATCAAACTATGATGAATTAATAAAAAAACAGCCGAAATGGTTAAACCTAAATAAATATGTCGCCAATAGCTATTGGCTGCATACTGTAAATTATAGATAAGTTGTACTATCAACAAAGCATTCACTATCACGTAAAAATAGTGTGAGGGGATCTTTGTAATGTAAATGTCAGGGGAAAAGTTAGCTGGTAAAATAATAAAATAACTAAAGCATACTAAAATAAATACACCGCGAGGAATGATACCAATCGCCATTTTTGTTATGGGGACTAATCCTTTATTCGGTTGTACTTCTAACGCCATTAATATTAATAAGTAAAATAATAGATATCGATAATCTTGTAATAAAAACTGGGTCTTTATTGCAAATTCAGCGGTAGGCAGCAAAGCCAGTAATATGTTACTTGTAAAGGCAAACAGAAAAAACTGCCAGACAAGCTTTTCTGATTTAATATGTTTGTTTCTGTTTAAATTAATAAGACTCACAAAGCAGATGAATGTCAAAACCCATACACAATTTTTATTGTATTTAGCGATACTTAATTGTGGCACAAATTCTTGACCCGCAAGCAGTAAACCAGCGATAACCAAAGCAAAAATAAATAGATTTAACGTGGATTTTAACAATATATCAGTACACCTATCAGCAGGCTAATAAATTAAGAACATTTAGCATATCATTCAAAATAGTAACATCAAGTTAACATAGTAAAAAATTAAAATATTGTATTATTTATTGTATTTGTCGGTTTGATATTAGTAATTGTCGTTTTCCTACTATTGGTAATTATAAATTGGGTCCATGATTTTAGAGCGCCGGGTTTTAATATGTTTAACAACGCGTTAGTGGTAACTCGGAATATACATAATTGATTTACAAAGCTGTAATTGCAATTACAGATAAATAAAAATAATAGGATATGTTATGAAATTTAGAATGAAATACCTTGCGGCCAGTATACTAGTTTTTGGCGCAACTTCTGCAATGGCTGCTAATTCATCAGCAAAATTGAATGTTATTGTAAAATTGAAATCAGATCTGGCCGTTGCTGGTCATGAATCGAATAAAAGTAATGCAAAAAATCTTGCTGCGGGTATGGGAGTAGGTGCTGTAAAACATGCTTATGGTACTGCGTTTTTTGGCTTTTCAGCGTCAGTAACGCAAGGTAGATTAGATGCACTAAGAAATAACCCTAATGTTGCGTCTGTGGAATTTGATGTAGAAAAAACAATTAATAAAGGTAAACCGGGTTCGGGTGGAAACCCAACGCCACAAACTATGCCTTGGGGAATAGCACGTACCGGGGCTGATAATAATTCAAATGAAGGTGCAGGTGTTCATGTTTATGTTTTAGATACCGGATTAGATTCAGATCATGCTGACTTAGCTGCTAATATCGGAAATAGTATGGCTTTTGAACAATGTAAAGGCAGAAGTTGCAACACAAGCTGGGATGATGATCATGGTCATGGAACGCATGTAGGCGGTACGATTGGTGCTATTGATAATAGTATAGATGTTGTGGGTATGGCATCACAGGTAACATTACATGCAGCTAAGATCTGTACTAGCCGTGGCTCATGCCCTAATTCTAGCACGATTGCAGCACTTGACTGGGTGACATCTGAAGTGAATGCCCGAGGAGAAGCTGCAGTCGTTAATATGTCAATTGGTGGCAGTGGTAGTGTAACTGGCAGTTGTTCAAATAATGGTTTTACAGGTAATGATGCTTATCATGAAGCTATCTGTAATGCGCGTAATTCAGGTGTGGTCGTAGTGGTTGCTGCTGGAAATGATAGTGATAATGCTGCAAATTACACCCCGGCTGGATATTCGGATACAGTGATCACTGTGAGCTCAACTAAACAAGGCGATGATTGGAATAGTTTTTCAAACTGGGGAAGTCAAAGTGCATCCTGGACAAGTAATAACTCGGCGCCAGTGGCGATTGCGGCACCGGGTGGCACTATTTTATCTTTAGGTCATGGTGGTGGCACAGCAACCATGAGTGGGACTTCTATGGCTTCTCCTCATGTAGCGGGAGCGGCTGCATTATATCTGGCTAGTAATCCACAGCAGGCAAATGGCACAGCCTTTATTAATACACGTTCAGCATTATTGCAAGCTGCTGAAAATACAAATAGCTTTAACAATACTTCAGGCGACCCGCATTCAGAAGACTTCCTAGATGCTTCAAACCTTTAATTGTTTTTGACGTAAGCTAAGTTTTAAACCAAGCCCTGAATTAGTTTTTAGGGCTTTTTAAACTGAATCAAACATTATCATTTGGTAATAAACACTGATTTTCAATTACTTTATGTATTTTTTTGCATATATTTTAATAAGGTGATCAGTCAGAGTATTAGCACATGAGAATATTATTAATTGAAGATGATACCGTGATTGCCAGTTTGATCACAAAAGGCATGAAAGAAGCTGGTTTTGCTATTGAACATTTTGCTGATGGCCTGCAGGGGTTAAATAACGCTTTAAGTAATGGATACGATCTGGCGATAATCGATATTATGTTACCCAGTTTAGATGGTTTATCAATAATAGAACGTCTGCGCGATAATAAATGTGATATGCCTATTATAATCTTAAGTGCTAAACGTAGCATTGACGATAAAATATTGGGATTACGCCATGGTAGTGATGATTATTTGACTAAACCATTTTCCTTTAGTGAATTATTAGCACGTGTTGAAGCTTTGATCAGAAGAGCAAATAAAGTGGTTGAACCAAGTAGTTTAACCATAGGTGATCTCAGCTTAGATCTTATGTCACGTATGGTGAGCCGTGCGGGTAAAAACATTGATTTACAACCTAAAGAGTTTGCCTTGCTGGAGTATCTGGTCAGAAATAAAGACAGAGTAGTTTCTAAAACGATGATCATGGAGCGAGTATGGAATTATAATTTTGATCCAAATACAAATATTGTAGAAGCCAGGATCAGCAAATTAAGAGAAAAAGTAGATAGAGATCAACAAACGCCTTTGATCCATACTGTACGGGGGCTAGGTTATGTTTTTAAATTATAAGTTGTTAACCTGGCCACAAAGTTTGTCCTCTCGCATAACTTTAAGTTATAGCCTGACTTTTATTGGTTTGATAGCGAGTGTTTTAGCGGGGTTATATTTGCTTGTTGGCCAGATATTAGACAATCGAATTGATGAGGATTTAATTGAAGATATAGCCGAATTTAACATGATATATCGGGATAAAGGTTTTGATGGGTTAATCGAAGAATTTAATCGAGAAACGTTTGCAGATAATAGCCAACAGGTATTTATTCAATTATATCGTGATACTGGTGAACTCGTATACCAATCACCTATGACTCATTGGCAAAATTTAACTAAGTTGGACATGACTAAAAATCAGTTTAACGAACCTGTTTTAGAAACTCAATATTTACCTGCACATGAATTTGCTATCAGGATAGTTTACGGCGCTATTTTGCCACAGTACATGATACAACTCGGTGAAACTACTGAGAGCAAAATGGAAATTATGTTGTTACTACAATATGTTTTTGCTTTGGTGTTTTTATTAGTATTGCCTGTGGCGGCGATTGTGGTTTTTATTATGACAAAAAAGTCGCTGGCAGGATTTAAAGCCGTTAATTTAGCCGCAAAAGAGTTAGAAAGAGGAAATTTTGAATATCGGATTTCTACGAATATTAAAGAGTTAGAAATAAAGCAGTTGGCGATTACTTTTAATGCTATGGCACAAAGGATCAATGAATTAATTATTGAAATGCGAGAAATGACAGATAATATCGCCCATGACTTAAGAAGTCCCCTTGGGCGGATCCGTGCAATTTCTGAAATGATGTTAACCAGTAAACAGAATATTAAAGATCACCAGTTAGCCGCTGAGAATACCTTACATGAATGCGATCGTCTTTTATTATTAATTAATACCACTTTAGATGTGGCAGAAGCAGAAGCGGGTATAAAAGCATGCCAGCACACAAGTGTTAATTTAACTGAATTGATCAAGGATGCCTGTGAGTTATTTGAAATAGTGGCATTAGACAAAAAAATTACCTTAACGTCAATAATTGAAAAAAACTGTGTTATTTCGGGTCATATTCAAAATTTACAACGTATGGTGGCAAATTTAATTGATAATGCGATTAAATATACGCCCACAGGCGGTAGTGTAGCCATTAGTTTAGAGCAAAATAAACAAGGTATTAAGTTAACGGTTGCTGATACCGGCATAGGGATCGCATCAAATGATCAAATGCGTGTATTTGAGCGTTTTTATCGCGCAGAGCAAAGTCGCAGTCAAGAAGGATGTGGATTAGGTTTAAGTTTTTCTCGTGCTGTTGCGCGTGCCCATGGTGGTGATTTGGTACTTAAGAGTAAACCGCTGATAAAAACTGAGTTTACTGTGTTATTACCTATGATGGGAAATTTTGTTTAAAACTAAAAAAAGACACTGTTGTTAATAATCATTTACTATACTTTAATTGGTTACAAATTAACGTAAGGTTGATTATTTGAAAATTCATATTAAAACGATATATTTGCTGTGTATTTTTTTGATAGCTATTCCACATAAAGCTGGGTCTAAGGAGCTTGTGATAGGCTTAGGCAATTTTGAGCCTCTATTTTCAGAGCCTGATAAGCCTGCATTATTTAAAGACTTGATTGATGGTGTATATACTTATATTCCTGGTGTTAAAATTCAATATCGATATATGCTTTCAAATGCAAGGTTAGTAACAGAATTAAATAATGGAAAAATTCATGGTGCGGCGAATGTATTTTCTGAATCAGAAATAAATGGGTGTTTAACTGATCCTACTTTTAGTTATTCTGATGTTGCCATCACAGTTAAAGCAACGGGTCTTATCATTAAAGACTTGAAAGACTTGTCACAGTTGTCTGTGGTGTCGTATCAGGGCGCAAAAACTTTATTAGGCGATAAATATAAAAATGCGGTCATTGGCAGTAAATATTACAAAGAAGTGGCACAACCAAAAGATCAGGCTATTTTACTTTCCAGAGGTTTAGTGGATGCAAGTATTGGCGACAAATACATATTTCTTAATACAATATTATCTATGAATAAACCAGATATCGTCGCCAACGATTTTCTGATCCATAATATTTTTCCACCAGTGGCCACTTCTATGGGCTTTAGCGATCAGGAAGATTGCGACGAATTTAATTCAGCTTTGAAACAATATAAATCAAGTGGTAAATACCTCAAAGTATATCAAAATCATCTCACAAGGTTAGGCTATACAAACTAATCTCAATCCTTGACCAATATGCTTCTTCGATACAAACCAATCCATTTCCCTAACAATAAATCAGGATAAATAAGCATCATTTTGTATATTAATTCCTGGCATTTTATTTACTGAGAATTGAACATTACCAAATGGTCATCTTATTATTAACTTTTGGTGAGCTTCATTTTCTATGCTTCAACAGTAAGTTTAATTTACTGTTTATGAGGGAATTAAAAATGAAGATTTTGACCAGAAATAAAATACAACAATCCTTGATGATATTATTATTGTCAATGGGGTTTACAGGCTGTGGCAGTGATAATAATAAGGTTGAAACTGTGATCCCAGCTGTTTTAGAGGAAACAGTGACAGACCCTGTTGAAGTCACTTTTTCGGCAAGTTTATTTAATAGCGATTCTGCAAATATTAATCACACTTATATGCCCATGTCACCTGGTGTAACACAATTTTATCAAGGCCTGAATGATGAAGGAGAGCTTGAAAGGCTTGAGATCACAGTGTCTCATGAAACGAAAGAAATTGATGGTGTCATGTCTCGTATAGTGGTTGATAGAGTATATGTTGATGATGAAATGGTAGAAGAAACTTTTGATTGGTTTGCCCAGGATATGCAAGGGAATGTCTGGTACATGGGCGAAGATTCTGCTGAATATGAAGCGGGAGAAAAAATTAATAATGCAGGCTCATGGGAAAGTGGAAAAGATATTGACGGAGTCGGAGAAAATGCGATCGCTGGTATTATAATGAAAGCTGAATTTATTGTAGGAGACAGTTATCAGCAGGAGTTCTATCAAGGTGTTGCAGAAGATATGGCTAAAATAGATGAGATTGATTTAGGTATCAACTTGGCTGATGGCACCAGTTATACCACAGTAAAAATTCTTGAATGGAATCCCTTAGACCCAGAAAACATCAGAGAATTTAAATATTTTACACCGGACATAGGGCTTATATTAGAAGAAAAAGAAGATGGCAGTGAACGAATAGAGTTTACTGATAAAGTGGATCAAAAGCAGCCTCACATCAGTGAAGGCGATTTTTCTAATTCGACCATCATAGATCATGAATTTTTCCCGCTCACTGTGGGATCAATAAAAAACTTTGAAATAGAAACAGAAGACGGTTTAGAAACTATCGTAGTGGAAGTAACACCAACCACACGTAATGTTATGGGTATAGAAACACGGGTGGTCAGAGATATTGTTTATCTTGACGGTGTCATAATTGAAGATACTAAGGATTGGTTTGCTCAGGATAATGACGGTAACGTTTGGTATTTTGGTGAAGAGGTCATTAATTATGAATATGATGATGACGGAAACTTGATTTCAACCGATAACGAAGGCGCCTGGGAAGCAGGAATAGACGGGGCACAGCCTGGTATTCAAATGCCCGCATTGTTACGAATAGGTGATTCTTTTCGTCAGGAGTTTCGTGCTGGAGAAGCAGAAGATATCGGCGCAATAAATGCGCTTAATGTCATGATCACATTACTTAATGGCACAAGCTACAATACGCTTAAAACAAAAGAATGGAATCCGTTAGATGAAGAAAGTGGGGTTGAATATAAATATTACGCAGCAGGGATAGGGTTAGTGCGTGAAGAAGGTGATGAAGGGTTTGCAGACTTGACCCAAATAATGCCTTAACTTCATTGATTGCAGTTCAATAATTCAGCTTATTGAACTGTGCTTTTAAACTTAATTTCCATTGGTGATTATTATGAATATGCCAGTAAACAATGCGTATTTAGCAAGTGTTCCCAGTAATTTGACCCCCAAGTTTAGTGACTCAATTCGTACTCGGATTTTAATTTTAGTGGCCAGTGTAGTCATCATATTTTCTATCAGTTATAGCGGATATGCGATTTATGAGTTTCAAAAACTGTCAAAGCTTAATGTATTGCATGAAGGTGAAATTTTATCAAATATCTTAAAAATCAGTATTGAAAAGCCAATATTGTCAGGAAATTTTAAGGATATTCAAGATACATTAAATAGATTTGTCTCATTAAGGGCGAAAAATGACGTAGAAATTAACGTGATTTTTTTAAATCAAATAAACGATTTATCAGGCTCTCGTGTGATTGCCAGTAATGTGCCTGATAATATTGAACAGACTGATCCTGAAGAACATCAAGAACTCCTGAATGCATTAAAACTTAATACCGTTTTTTTAGAGTTAGATATTGAAGACGACGAATTAGAAGACGAGACTGAGTTTCAACACAGACAGAATAAAAACCACCCTGACCATTATTTTCCGGTTGGTGATCGATTTATTAACATTACGACACCATTAATCTTCAATAACAAGGCTTATGGCAGTATTAACGTTAAGTTGTCGCTGAGTTTTTTAGATGTGAAACAAAGAGAAATTTTAAGCAATATATTAATTGCACTTGTAATCTTAATAGCGCTATTAATTCTGGCAATCAGTAGTTATCTCAAGTTGGCCCTTTTTAATCCACTGGATCAGATTGCAAAACATATTTATTTATTTGGTATAGGACTGATAAAAGAAAGCTCAGAGCAGCCTCGTCGTTTTGATGAGTTGGGTATATTGTTGCAGGAATTGAATATTATGATGTCGCGTCTGAGCGCTGCTGAAAAAATGAACCTGAATTATAAACACCATTTAGAAGAACTTGTAGCAAAAAGAACAGAAAAATTAATACTAACGCAGGAGGCGACAATGATCTCTATGGGCGCACTGGCAGAAAGTCGCGATCCTGAAACGGGTGGTCATATAAAACGAACGCAAACTTACGTGAAAACCTTAGCAAAAAGGCTACAGAAAAATGAAAAATATCGAGATTACCTGGATGATGAAACAATTGAACAGTTATATAAATCAGCGCCATTGCATGATATCGGCAAAGTGGGTATTGCTGATCATATTTTATTAAAGCCAGGGAAGTTAACAGACGCTGAATTTGAAATAATGAAAACCCATACTACATTAGGAGGGGATGCTTTGGCTGCGGCAGAGAAAATATTAGGGAAAAACTGTTTCTTAAAATATGCCAAAGAAATTGCGTACTTTCACCAAGAAAAATGGGATGGTTCAGGCTACCCAATAGGGTTAAAAGGGGAAGAGATCCCAATTTCTGCCCGTTTAATGGCGGTAGCGGATGTTTATGATGCCTTGATCAGTAAGCGTTGTTATAAAGCGGCATTTAGTCATGAAAAAGCAGTTAATATTATAACAAAAGGCAAAGGTACACACTTTGATCCCGATATGGTTGATGCATTTATTGAACTACAATTTAAATTCCGACAAATAGCCAAGCAGTACGATGATCATGTTGAACCTCAAACATTATCATTTGGTTAAGTAATCCAAACTAACTTGAATCTATATCTATTTCGACCATATTTAAAATGACTCCTGTGGAAATTAAAGAGGGTTAGTACGATGATTTTAAAGCATATTGTTTTAGTATTTATTTATGCCATATTAGTATTTACTATGATTGTTCCAACAGTCTCTTATTCTATAGAACAAGACTTTGATGCAGAAGAAGAGCAAGCAGACCGCATTAGGGAGATTTATGCTAGTCCGGAGCAACGCAGAGAAGCCCGTTTAGGGACTCAGTTAACACCTTGGCTTAAAGTTTCTGGTTTAGTTGAAATTGAACAAGCAAAACAAAAATTGACATTAGTGGATGAAGAAGGCCTGAAATTTACCGTATCAGACAATGAGCCTATGCTGAAAAATATACAAATAGCCATGAATTTTTCGTTTACTGAAATTTTGGCTGCTGAAATAATTGTTGAGCTTGAGAAGCAAGGCTCTACTAAAAGTAAATTTGATGAAGCGCTGTTAAGTTGGGAATATGATGATTTTTCTATTGCGTTTGGTCAGCAAAACTTACCATTTGGCGAATATTACAGCCATTTTGTGGTGGGGCCTAATGTTGAATTTGGTGAAACAAGACGAAAATCGGTAGTGATTGACTATACCATTTCTGAGCAATTTGAAGTAACAGGTTTCATCTTTGATAATAAAATTAAAACGTTGAATTTTGGGTCAAATTTTGATTGGGGACTCGCATTCGAATGGAAAAATCATGATGAAAGTTTTGTAACCAGTTTAAGTTATATTTCCGATATTACAGAAAGTGATGAAGGTTTTTTGACCGACCATTTTAGTGAGGAATTAATATCATATTCAATATCGGATGTGGCTGCCATTAATGGCAATCTAATGTTTGGTTATGATAATTTTGAAATAACCGCTGAGTTTATTCGCTGTCTTGATAAATTTAAAGAGTTTTCATCTGAAACCGATCAACCAGAATCAACTAATTTGGAGCTAGCGTATTTTTTCACAGGAGATTTCCAGTTAGCCTTTCGGATTGAAAAAAGTGCTGAACTGGCAGAAACCCCTGACAAGCAATATGGTATGTCGTTAGTCTGGTTGCCTGTTGAGCATTTGATCATGTCACTGGAATATTTAAAGGGAGACTTTAAACACACGCCAACAGAAGATGAACAAATAACAGACAATCACACAGTTGCCTGGCAGGTTTCGGTAGAGTTTTAAGTAAAAACGTATTGCATATTTTATTGAAAAGTAACCAGTTCAAAAAGTGCTACACTGTGTATGTGTTTACTTATTACAATAATGATAAAACAAACTTATGAAGTGGTTACCGATCATCTTTTTAGTTAGTTTCTCTTTGCTGGCCTCAGCTACTGAAAATTTAAGGGTAGTTACTGAGCACTTGCCTCCTTATCAAATAGTCAAAAATAATAAATTAATTGGGGGAACCTCCTATTTTATTATGGCTGAGGTTTTTAAAAGAGCGGGTTTTAAAGTTAAATTTGAAGTTTTACCTTGGGCGCGTGCTTACCATATCGCATTGAATGAAGAAAATGTCATCATTTTTTCCATGACACGCAGCCCTGAACGAGAAGATAAGTTTAATTGGATCGGTGAGTTGAGAAATTTAAAATACAGTTTTTATGCTCTAAAATCGACCACAAAAAACTTCATTTCAAATATTGAACAAGCCAAAAAATATAAAATGGTTGCCGTCAGAGGCAGCTTTGAAGCTGAATCACTGCTTAAATTGGGCTTTGTTCAAGGACAAAACCTAACATTGACCAGAGGTTACCTTGAAGCCTGGGAAATGTTACTAAAAGGTAGAGCAGACATGACCTATGCAAATGCTATTATCGGTGAATCAATTTATAAATCTCTGGCTTTAAATTCAGATCCGTTTTTTAATCATTCTTATATTGTTGATGAAAATAAATTGTATGTTGCAGCAAGTAAGAAAACCCCTGAGAGTATTGTGGTTAAACTTACAACTGCGTTAGAAAGCCTTAAAAAAGATGGTAGTTTTTCCGCTATTTTAATTAATAATATTTAGCAGCGTTGCCAATTTCACATAAGGATTAACGATGAAAACATTAAAAATAAATGGCGGATTTACGCTAATTGAATTAATGATAGTTGTTGTGATCATAGGTATATTGGCCTCTATCGCGATACCGCAAATAGCGAAACTTGGTGAAGACGCTCCCGCAGAAATTACAGACGCTGAAGTGGTTAATGAAAGTGAAAAACAAACAGACATCAGCAAACCACCTCCCTGGAGCGAGATAAAGGGGAATATTGCAGACGTCAAAAAAATTGAAACTCAGATAGCGTTAACAACTGGTCATCAGGTGGTTGGACTAAACGTTCGTAGTTGGTACGATGCTGATCTAACGAGTGTTATTGCATTCAATTATACAGGCTCGCGAAGTACTACTTGAAATGTCAGATAAAAATAATGCCTGGCAGTGGCCGAACTGAAAACGTATTGGTTAATGTTGCGCTCAATAATGCGTCAGCAGACTTAATTCCATCAATGAGTTTGCAGCCAAGCAACGTAGAAAGTGATGCTTTCAATTGGCAGTTTGATAATCTGGTGACGAATAATCGCACTTTACTGATCAATTTACCCAGTGTGGATACACCTTTAGGTAAGGTTATTTTGCTAGGAAAACTGGCTGGCCTGGCTGTTTTTCTATTTGGTGCGGGTTTTCTATATTTGTGTGAAGGCAAAAAACCAGGTGGTTTGGATAATTTTCGATGGGGCGATTTTTTATTATTAGCAATTACGTATGCTATGTTTTTTCTGGCATTTGAAGTATTAATGTTTCGTTATAATACATCAGTTGTTACCGCTATTTTTATTGCTGCCTCTGCTTCTTTACCACTTTTACTTGTGTATTTATTGCATAATTTCAAAACTGATTTTATTGATATGAAATTTGCTTTGACGCGAATTTTACCGTTAGCGGGTTTAACAATCGCTTTAGTCGTCAATGGTGTTTATGGTGGAGAGATCAGAGAATATCTATTTCTAGGGGCTGCATTTATGGTATTGGCTTATGTTAATTTAAGCTGGCGTCAATGGAGTGATGGCAGGCGACAATATAAGCAACATTTACGTGTGCAACGAAAACTCAGTGATATTAATCAAATTTTCGATAAAGCAAACAAAGACAATGAACAAATAGAATTAGCACTTAAAGGTCCGAAAATTGAGAGTTGGGCTAGAGCGCCATATAGTTTAAAAAGTGCGCACCAGAATCGCTGAAAATGACTCAGGCAAGGCATGTAAGCGAATGGAATAGTTTATCTATTTCGAGCTTACATAACGCAGAATGAGTCATTTTCAGCGATTCCCAAAGGGCGAGTCTAAAATTCCCGCATACTGCGTTAAATTCTTTTGATTTAGAATAACTAAACCTAAAAAAATTTGCCTTGTCTGCGAAAACTTTAGATCTCGCTGGCGTATATTTTTGAAACTATATGGTGCTCTAGGTTCAGGCGTGATTTGATGGCACAAAATGAACAGTACACTGGGTTATGTAAAAAAGTAGCACAAAATACAGAGCAGTTGAACCAATTGAAAATGAAAGAGGTTTCTATCACGTTACAAAAAGAAGTAGATATATTATGTAATACCTGCGACGAGCATATGAGGAAGCTAACAGAAGTTGTTGATAATCGCCTTAAATATTCTGAAGAAATGTTAAAGAAGCAAACGGAAATTGAACAAAAAAATGCTGAAAAGCGTTTAAGTGATTGGAAAATAACACATGCAAAACTAGAAAAATTAATGCAAGCTTTATTAAAAGCAGAAGCCAAAAGTTTAGATATAACAGAATTACTCAAGCTGAGTAAAGGCGGGGCTACTTTAACAATAAAAAATAGTTCAAATACCAGTTCAGAGCAGTTGACTTCCTTACTGGCCGCGAGTCATGATTTGAAACAAGCTTTATGGCAATTAAAAGGATCAGCTTGTAATGGCTTTTCAATACAATCAGCAGATTATGTTGAAACGCAATATCAATACGAGCAAAACCTGCGTGTCATTGACTTTGATATTAATAAGAATATAAATAAGGTCAATCGTTTGTTGGGGCTTTATCAAAGTCAGCAAAATCACCTGGAAAGCGTTAACTTAGGCACCACAGAGAAAGGAAAAAATAAAGGGGCTCATTGCACTGCGTGCGGCGAGACTATTCAGACTGTTAAATCTAAATCATCTAATAAGAAGGAAGGAAATAATAACTAACTTTTTAATCGATTGATCCATTTATAGCCAAGGCCATGGTAAGAATTTTGCGTCATACTGTATATGATCAGTGCCCATTTTAAAGGTTCTAAAATATACAAGACTAAAGCCCAAAATAACGGGAAATCAAAAGTATTTAAACAATACAAGGAGACTATGACAAAAGGGATATACCAAAAAGGCTCTAATTTATTACCTATTCTGAAAATATTACAAAAACAAAAAAAAGAGGCGCCCAGGTATATTGGAATTAAATAAAGGCTTAATTCAGGTAGTATCACGTAGAGCAGGTAGCTAAGGGCGCTCAGCAGGCTAATGAAAATAACATCACTTATATTTAGCCTGAAACCAGCTTGTGTTTGTTTTTTAAATGTTAGCAGTTTCATTTATTAAATTTTCATGTTTATCAAAGGTTAATACTGTTTTTGCGAACCGTCCGCCAAAATTTCTAACGGCGAGATCTTGTGCTGTTATCTTAATAGTATCGCTTTCCTCATTGATGTCCGTAATAACTAAAGCACGGGTAATGCCGCACATATCCTTAAACACCTGACTTTTATTTGCCAAAATTAAATATTTAGCCTCTACTTTGTCATAGTTTTTTACTTGTTGCTGGTTTTGTGACAATACATGATAGATATAACATTGATAGTGCTCTTTATGTATTGTTAATACATAAAATTCAAAAGGGTTTAGTGCGCTGGGAATGGCGAAATCACAGTTTAAATATTGTTTAACTTTAGATTGTAACAACCATTTAAATAAAAAATATAAAACGAATACCGTCGGATACCAGAATAGGGTGATATCTAACTTAAAGTGAACGTGAAACAAATAAAAACAGCCAGTTAAAAACAGGGTAAAACTATCGATGAAAAACACCGCATCTAAACTAAAACGTTTTTTGATCAAAGGGGAAAGTAACTGGATCCTAAATGTATTAAATAAATCTAAGCATATATGTACAGTTAACCCTAACCAGGCCATAAAAAATACCGGCCATTGCCAACTCAGGTTTAATAGCCAACATAAAGGCCAACAAATTAACAGCGCGGCATAAAGAGGAGCTAATAATAATGAATGGGTGATCCCCTGATGATTTTGTAAATAAAAGCGTTTGCCAAAAACCATAAAGAGTACATCGAGATCGGGTAAAATACTGGCAGCAACAAAAGCAGCCCCCGCCACTTCATGGCCCGCAGCTGCCGCCATAACAAATCCCGCACCGCCAATAAACATATGATGAACAATATCCATTTATTGATTATAGCTGTGATTGTGGGATCTATTAGAAAAGAAAGTTGAATATTAGAATTTCACATCAACGCGATAAACATTTGGCATGTCACCTTGTAAGCAACCATTTATGCCAAATCCGATATAATTATTATTATCAGAAATGGTTACACCTCTTTATTAAAATCAATCAACTTTAACAAAAATTACAAAAACAACTAAGCTTATATTTGTGTTTGATATTAACGGATTAACTTATGACCAGTCGTGTTTTAACTGTGATGTTTACGGATATACAGGGTTTTACTGACCGCACTTCTAAAACCTCCAGGCAACAATTATTGTCTTTGCTTGATGCTCATGAGAAATTATTGCTCCCCGTAGCTAAACAGTTTAATGGTCACTTAGTCAAAACCATTGGTGATTCCTTATTATTAACCTATGAATCACCAACTAACGCTGTATTGAGTGCGATGTTAATGCAGCAAAAATTGCGGGAGTATAATGCAATACAAAATGATGGCGAATTTATCAAAATTAGAATTGCCATTAATAGCGGTGAAGTTGAACAAAGGAAAGGTGATATATTTGGTGAAGCTGTCAATATTGCTGCCAGAATTGAAGGGATCACCGAAGCGGATGAAATTTACTTTACTGAATCAGTCTATTTAGCCATGAATAAAGCCGAAGTGCCATCAAGTGAAGTTGGCAAAAGGCGTTTAAAAGGTATTCCTGAAACGATTAAAGTGTATAGAGTGATCCAAGATCCACATTCAGATGATTATCAATCCCTCATGAATAATCTAAACGAGAGTAATTCGAGAGCTGTAGTAAAAACTCCTTCCGGTGCTTCAGTTAATAATAATGTTGAAAGGTTTTTAAAGTTACCTTGGATAATAGCGATTGCGTGTTTTTCTATTATTGCGATTATCTTTATTGGCTTTAACTTAATTGATCCATTATCAAAACCGTTGAAAGATATAAATGTTGCCATTGAAAATAAATCTTTTGGTTTGGCTTATAGTCGGGCTGATGCGTTATACCAGCAATATCCTGATGAATTGCAAGTTCACCAAGCTTTGTATCATATTGCTGAGGCGGAAAATAAACAACTTATAAAGACAGAGCAATTTGATAAAGCACTGGAAAAAATTCAACAAGTGCAAGAAACTAGAAAACACCTTGATTTAAGTGAATTGTCTAAACAAACTACCTGGAAAATGGTGCAAACCTATTATCCTACTAACCCTTTTGTCAGATCCAAATTAACCCCATTGTTAAAAAACCACCCCGATGATGAAACGTTATTAAAAGATATTATATCGTTAATGGGGGTTGACACTCATCGCGGACCTTATGTACAAGCTTTATCGGCTGTGATTTTGTTAGCAAAACATCATGCCAACCCATTGACTGAACAAGAGGGTAAAACCTTATTGCATGCTATGAGTAATGAATCGGCAGAAAGAGAAACTGCAGCTAAGCTGCGTAAACTAGTGGCAACAAGATATCCAGAAGGCTTTAAACAGGCTTATCACTGGCTTGATACGGGGAAAGGGGATGAAAGGCTCAATAGTTATAAATTATTAAATGAATATGCAACATTAACTGATGAACAGAGGTTTATTTATCATGTTAGAAATCTGGAACAATTATATACATCAGATAGATTATTTTTATATGAAAGTATTAACTGGCTGACGGATAATAAAATTAAGTGGCAAAATTTTGTTGAAGTTGCTCCTAAGCTGAATAATTTAAAGCTATTTAATCAATTGCATAACATAGAGAAAACACCAGAATATAAGAAAATGGCTGATTTAATCTCTATTCCTTTATTACCATTAGTTGAAGAATTATTATTGCAGTGGATTGATAGTGACAAACTGGCATATCGTGCTAATAGCTATTATTTTTTATCCCGTAGTAAATTAGCGAATAAAATTGATGTGGGCAAATATCATCAAAGAAATTTAACTGAGTTTGATGCCCACTATACACCTCGCGCTTTTAAAGCTGCCATCAGTTACTTTGTTGAACAAAATGATCGGTCTGTTTTAGTGACTGCAATGAATACACATATTAGCTATAAAGGTTTCGGTCGCTCAGCTCATAATGCAGAGTTAATTAAGCAAGCGATAAAAGTATTGCATTAAATTTATCAACAACTTAAAGTAAAGTTGTTTTCATAAATAAACAGCTGAGAAATATCATGAATGTTGCAAATAAAATAAATTATATTGAAATTCCTGCGAAAAATATCGAAATGACAAAAACGTTTTTTGCTGAAGTTTTTGGCTGGTCATTTATAGATTATGGGCCTGACTATTGTAGTTTTAGCGATCAGGGAGTTGATGGTGGATTTTATAAGTCAGACCTTCATGTTTCTACTAATAATGGTAGTGCGTTGATTGTGTTTTATAGTGATAAACTGGAAAATGTTATCGATAAAGTTGAAGGAGCTGGTGGCAAAATAATAAAGCCAATTTTTTCATTTCCAGGTGGCCGTAGATTTCATTTTGAAGATACTAACAAAAATGAATATGCTGTATGGTCGGAATAATACCAATTACAGCAAATATATGAACATTCTCAATGGCCTAAACTGTATTAGATTAATTGAGTTTTATAATCCTATTTTAAGGTTATTTATGAAATTTTTCTGATAAAAATTACGATATTCTTGATTTAAAGTTTGCTGATTTTGCCAGGATGAAATTGCGTTAAAATACGCATCGGTTATTTTTAATTTGGCGAGTACTTTATTAATATCTGCAATGACTTTTTCCCCCCATGGTGTTTTACTACATCCTATTGAACCCATAACATAGGGGGCGACGCCTTTGATTTTGAGAGTACGGTATTGGTGTTTACTTTGTAGCTTTAAAATAGCGTAATTAGCAACACTTGGATAACTGATAATAAAATCAATTCTGTCGGATTCCAGCATTTTAAACAGGGCGAAATTAGAATCTGATGCCCGATCATTGATTAAGGAATTATACTGTAGCAGTATATTATCCAAATAATGCCCATAAGAGCGAGATGCTACCCGGCTCATTATTAATTTATGATGTTTAAACAATAAATTTAAATCTACTTCTGTATCGAGTTTTAATGAATTAGCTAACGTATTTTTCATAACTACTTGTAAATTTGGGTGCATCACTGAGTAATTGGAAAAAGTAACAAAAATTTGGCGAGTGGGTGTATTAAATAAAGCTGGATTACACACTGTTTTACCCGCTTTCATGTCATGCATGGTACGTCCCATTGTTACTTTATGAATTCTATGCTCATATTGTGGTAAATTTTTTATGATAATTTTTTGTATTTGATCAACAAAACCAATTCCTTTATCGGTTCCTGACATAAAAACAGCTGGAGGTTGATGATAACCATACCAGTCAATAGGTGCTTTTGCTGTGCACAATAAAGGAAGTAACCATAAAATGTATATGAGTATTTTTAGTTTCATAGATCAACTTGAAATTCATGTAAATATACAAGAGCCTAATTGTTAATGTTAATGTTAAGTATATACCTAAAGAAACTTGAATGTGTACAAACCATCATTATTAAACATCACTAAGTATATTAGCGTATGAAGGGTAAGTGTTTAACTTTAGGTTAAATAAAAAATGCAGCCTAGCTGCATTTTATTTTAATAAAGTTTTATCTTGTTAGACTAAAAATTTATTGTCCAGCTATCGATATAACCCGTATCCCATGAGGCGTTATCATTCACTTGTAATTGCCACTGACCATTTCTTTCAATGCCCGATGCGTCTACAGTATAAGTTGCAACAATATTATCAGCTGAGCCGCCTGTATTTTGTCTCAGTACTGATGTATCACCATTTGGTGCGACTAACGTAATTGTCAGGTCACCTACATAAGTATGCTTAATATCAACATCTACGGTAATACTGCCTGAATCTCCGTTCCCAGTTACATTGATAGTACTTGACTGAGTTGAGTTATCCACAATATTGACATCATCATTATTGGTGTAAGAATCGCCAGGAGGAGTTGTTACATCGGTAAAACTTCCCACTAAGCTAGTATTATTGAAAGCACTATAACCGTTTAGCATGACGTAATAAGTGCCGTTATCATTGGTTCCAGCACAGCTTTCACTATTACCATTTTTCCATGGACGACAATCGTAGCTTGAAGTGGTTGGTGCAGAACCAAACTTAACGTATAAATCAGCGTCACCTGAACCGCCACTCATTGCAAAGTTAACATCTGTTGCACCAGTTGGTACATCCATTTTGAAGTTAAGTTGATCACCTTTAGCACCTGAAAGATTGTTTTGTGCAACGTTATTTTCTAATACAACAACTTCAGGTGGAGGAGGTGGTGGTGGAGGTGTTATAGTACAACCACTGGTTGCCATAGCATCATACATAGCTTTAGCCTGCACTAAACCATAGCCATAACTGTTATCTCTGCCACTACTACCTAAATCTTCCGCTGTTGAATTCATTGCCTGGCGAATTTCTTCACCTGTACAGCTTGGATAATGGCTCCATACCAATGCTGCAACACCTGCTGCATGTGGTGTTGCCATAGACGTACCATCCCATGTTGCGTAGCTATTCCCATTGATAGTCGATGTCACTGCGACACCTGGTGCAGCGATTTCAACTTGTGCATTTCTTTGAGAGAATGAAGCCAAATTCTTGCTTGAGTCAAGGGCTGCTACAGACATGACAGAATCATAAGAAGCTGGGTAAGATAATGAGGTATTGCCATCATTACCAGCCGCTGCAATATTTAACAGACCAGCATTAGACGCTGCGATAAATGCATTCTCCTCTGTGGTACTTGAACCACTGCCGCCAATACTCATGCTGATAACTTTAGAGCCTGAATTTTGACATTGTTCAACGGCTTTCACCATATCTGAGCCATAACCCCAAGTACCTGCATTATTAAATATCTTAACTATATGTAAATCGAGCAAACCACTTGGATTTACACCAACAACACCTACACCATTATTACCTAAACCTGCAATGGTTCCAGCTACATGCGTACCATGTGAATGACCAGGTTGCCACCAGTTACCTGTATTATTACCCAGGCCATCATCGTTATCACCGGTAACACCAGAATCTGTATAAGGCCTTAAATCTTCATGGTTTCCTTCATAACCTGTATCTGTAATACATACTTTCATATTAGATGTTGCAGAATCACTCACTTGATCAGCTTGTACTAAAGCGATGCCATAAGGTGGTGTTTCAGCGGCAATAGTAACTGCACCTGGTGTGATTGTACCAAAGCCACGATTTAAGCTTTCTATTAGAAAACGCTCTGGATCAACCTCAATATAGTCTACACTTGGATCATTTTTTAACGCTTTAAATTGTGCTTTTGTTAAATTTGCAGCCGATGCATTATTACGATTTAAGTGCACTAACGCTTTCACGCCATGTGCAGCCAACTTTGATGTTTTTAGCGTTTGTTGTTGTAATTGTCTGTTTTTGGAGTGCTTACTGATCGTGCTTTTATTATCTGTACTGGTAAGTGAGTTATCTTTAAATTTTATAATATATCTTGTTTGCTGTTTTTTACTGCTATTTACAGCTTCTAGTTGAGTATCTATCACGTTATTCGCGATTGCACTAAATGCAAAGGCACTCGCTATTGAAGCTGCAATTAATGTAAGATTGTTCTTTTTCATCTTATCAAAACCTTAAAATTCTTATTCGTTAATTAAACTATTTAATAAGCGTCATATTTGAAATTACAAAACTAATACTTGTTAAAATAGTCTGTCCTTTTGCGATACAGATTTTATTCGCAGGCCCATAGTTATGAATGAAGAGATAAATTTTGTCAAAATGTTAAATTATGTGAATTTTATTCATGATATGTTATTTATTTGTAAATTAAATGGGTGGGTTAAGATTTGAAGTACCTAATACAGGGTCTTTAATTTAAAAGTTATGAAAATGGATTATAGACGTTAAGGAAATTCAATTATTGTTGATTACTTATGCTTTTTTATTGAGTACTTATGCAATTTGTGTATGATGTTAGATTAATTATGTCGCTTTTGTATGAATTTTTGTCGTTTATTTACGAAAAAAATTGATTAAATATTAGCTGCAATTAACGTTTATGAGCATATAAATACTTGGTTTAAAGTTAACTTAATATGGATGCGTATCAGAATAATTTGGTATAAAAGGCTTCACACCAAACTAAAAGTAACAATATTACTGCAATAAAAACCCCTGACGATCCTAAATCTTTTGCCCGGCCTATTAATTCGTCAAACTCTGTGGTTATTTTATCAGCTAAGGCTTCTAATGCTGAATTAATAATTTCTGCAAAAAGTAGAAAAAGTAAGGTCGATATTAAGAATATAAAATGTAGCCTAGATTGGGCTAAGAGAAATGAAAAGGGGAATAAAGCAATACAGAATATGAGTTCTTGTCGAAATGCAGGCTCATGTTTAAATGCGGCTTTAAAACCTTTAAATGAACAATAAGTCGCTTTAATTATCCTTGAAATCCCAGCACCATTCATTTTATTTGTAATTGATTTATTTTTAGTCATTGTTTTAATGAGTAAATAGATGAGTATTTGGGATTATACGCATCAAAAATTTAATTCCCACTCATTTTTAATTTCAAAGCGATTAAATAAAATGTGTTAAATGATAAATCTGATCTTGAAAGCTTTTTTACATTTAAATTAATTAAACGATATTTTTCGCGTAAAGAAATTGAGGTTAGCTGAGTTGCCTGAGTGTGAAGTCGAACATTCAGGCTAATATTAGGATCGAATACTTGTAACTGGTACTTTTTATTTGAGAATTGCTTAGTTGTATTTTAAAGGAGCTGATATCAAAATGACTGTACTATCTACAATACTAAAACTGCTTGATCTCAGCTCATAGGAGCAAACGCTATTTTACTATTATTGATATTCCCAGGATAATGTAACACCTGAATAGGCTGAATATGCTTTTACACCTATATGCCAGGTATTAGCACCAGGGTTGTTAATGGTACAGACTTCATCATTCCCTGTTAAATACGGGCGGCAATCCCATCGATTATTTCTTGTCTTACTGCCTTCATTTACATATAAATCTGCATCCCCGGTTCCACCTGAGATCCTAACTGTTAAAGTACTCATACCAGATGGCAAATCAAAAGAATAGCGTTTCCATCCGGAAGATTTGCTTAAGTTTTCGTGTGTTTCACCCGTTCCAGGATCTGGATCTGGTCCACCTGATACATTACAACCTTGCTCTGTAATTGCATCATGAGCCGCTTTAGCCTGGACGATACCAAAGCCATAGCTATTATCTCTGCCACTTGTGCCTTTATCGATTGCGGTCATATTTAATACATTACGCATTTGGCTACTAGAACATTCTGGGTGTAAACTCCAGACTAAGGCTGCGACACCAGATACATGAGGGGTTGCCATAGACGTACCACTCCAGGAAGCGTAAGTATTGCCAGGTAGAGTGGATTCAACATTTACACCAGGTGCGGCTATTTCAACCTGGTTGTTACGTTGAGAGAAAGACGCCAAATTTTGACTACTATCTACAGCAGCAACAGATACCACAGAGTCATAAGATGCAGGGTAAGACTTGCTTGTATTGCCATCATTTCCGGCTGCGGCAATAAATAACATACCGCCATTATAGGCCGACTCAAACGCATTATTTTCTGATGCCATACTTGCACCGCCGCCTAAGCTCATACTAACGATATTGGCACCAGCTGACTGACATTGAGAAATTGCTGCAATAAGATCTGAGCCATAAGCCCATGAGCCTGCATCATTAAAAACTTTTACGATATGTAATCCAAGCTGGCCACTTGGGTTTACACCAACGACACCTTTATTATTACTGCCAATTGCTGAGATTGTCCCCGCTACATGACTACCATGACCGTGTCCATCGTTATACCAATTTCCAGTATCATTCCCATTACCATCATTATCACTACCCGTTACACCTGAGTTAATTAAATCTTCATGACCAAGATCGTAACCAGTATCAACAATACATACCTTCATATTTCCAGTGGTAGAATCACTTACCTGATCAGCTTGTACCATAGTGATCCCATAAGGTGTTGATTCAGCAAGTAAGTACCTGGGTTGGTCTTCTTCTATACTATTTACTTGTGGATTGTTCGCCATTTGCTGCATAGAAGCTTTATTTAGTTCTACTGCCACACTATTGATATTATTTAAATAACGAACTACTTTACCACCAAGTGACTGTGTTAATTGTTGTGCTGCCTGTTGTGAAAATGAGCCGTTATTCATTACTTTTGCGCTTTTTGATGACAAACTATTTTGTTTAAAAGTAACAACATAACGTTTTATGCTTTGTGCCGCGGTTAATTCGTTTTGTTCTAGATTGCTTGTTTGTTTCGCTACTGCTGGAATTGCTGATAAAATGCCTATAGTAATAGCACCATAAGTAAAGCTTTTTCCAATTGTTCTAATACTGTTTTTCATATTTACCTCAATGGGTTGTAATTTTTGATTAATGTATTAATTTACTCAACTTATATTTTGAGTTGAGTCGATTTTCTTAACACTAAGTAGAATTTTTATTGTCGATGATTGATTTCTTTTTGGAATTTAATATCAACATTTCTTAGTTACCTAAAATGTAGACAGAAATTAAAAATCAGCAAATTTAAATTTACAAAAAATTTACTTTTAAGCGGTGGTAATGGATTTTATCGAAGAGGTGATTTTAAAATAAAATCAATTTAACAAGTTAAGGTATTGATATTATTTTATTTGTTTTTATTGGTTGGCTTTTATATAGAAGTTTAATCTTGTTTACATTTATTAACAAAGTTGCACTATTGAATAAATTCGTATTTGTTGATCAGATCGATATATTGAGTTGACTGTCTAAATTCTTGCAGTGATTTATTAAAGTTTTTGCTTAGTTCGCTATTTTTGAATCCTAAATGGTATGGGTTTGATGGAAAAACCCGGTGAACTGAAATGCTCTCCATATGACTACTGCCTATATAAGCCTTAGATAAATAATTGAAAATATTGATATCCATAACGACCAGATCAGTTCTTCCTTTGAGTAGCATTTCTACCTGTTTTTTTTGGTCTGGTAATTCGATATAAAAAGGGCTTTTTTTAGAGGCTAGTTTAAACTCACTGCCTAAAACAATACTGGCATTTTGAAAAGCTACAATAGAATAGTTTCCAAGTTGAGACATTTGGGTAATTTTTATGCCCCTTCCTTTGAGGCTAATTGCAACATTGTGATAGGTAATATAAGGCTCGCTTAAAATATTATCTCCTATATCTAATCGCTTACTTAAAGTCATAGCGACATCCGCTTTCCCTTTATTTAACAGATAATGTGAACGAGCAAAGGGTACATAGATAAATGTTGTCTGATGGCCCATACTGGCAAAGATACCTTTTATCAATTCAATTTCAAAACCTGTATTACCAGTTTCAATTACATAGGGAGGTTTTGTCCAGCCGACCGCAATTTCAATTTGCTTTGCGTTTAAGCAAGTTGAAATTATTAATAAAATTATCGACAACAAAAAACGATGTTTAGTGAATGTAAAAATATGCATAGCTAATACGCAAAAAATTTTGATGACTATTAATAGAGTTTAGTTTATTGCTATTTGTAATCAACTTTAGTTCATGGATAACATCATGGAGGCCGTTTTTGGTTGTGATAATAATTGAGAGAATGCGTGCCATAAATTATCAGGAGTTGTTGATTTTATTTTATTATTTAAGTACTGTTTGACTAAATCCTGACCATAATTATAGTTGATCACATATGCTCTGTTTAATGCTATAAAATTCAATCTTTGTTTTGAACGTTGTTCATTGCTCAATGCATATTTCATCAATAACTTAATGGCTTGTTCTGATGAAATTTCCTTATCTAAATATTTTTGTGCCACCATATTATCTACATATGAAAGTTCATGTAAAACCCCCTGTATCTGATAATATTTGTCAGCTTTGTCGGGATCAATACCAGCCAGTGGAAACAATATTTCTTTTTCAAATTTGAGTCGGTCCTGATTTTGAAATACAACTTCAATACCGTAATTAGCGCTTCCTTCGGATAATAAAGAGCATGGAGAAAATAGAGTGTAAATCGAATATTCCATCCAGCCATTTTTCTTTACCATATGTTTTTCCAATAAAGAATTAAAAACGTGGTGGCCCGGGTATCCTTCATGCGCAGCTAAGTCTATTACCCGGTCAATGAATATAGGATGATCGGTATTTAGTTCAATCAAGCTATAACTATTTCCTTTATACCAATTATAAGCGCTCCAAACCTGATTGTTGACCAATGCAACTGTAAAGTCTTCATTTTCAGGAAGTGATATATATTTTAATGTGCGTGCTCTGGTTTCTTTAATTGCAGTTGCGAACACAATATTAAGTTTATCAATATCAATGACAAATTGTTGGCGATATCTATCTAATCTTTCATTTAAATCGCAGTCTGCTTTACCTGGTACTAAATTATTCAGTTTTTTTAATATCTGATCGAAATGAGTCTCGTTAAAAATAGGAGGTGAAACGTCATACAGGGCTTTACATTCATCTTGAAACGTCAATGTAACACCTTGTAACTGATTAATATAAGCAAGGCTTGCATTTAGATGTATTGTTAAATATTGAACTCTTCTTTGTTCTGTTTGTTTGACGTCTACATTTGCTATTGAACTGATCAAAAGTTTAGCTTGTTGTTGTAATTCAATTAATGGGGTCGGTTCAGATAAGGGTCGCCAATTTTCAGGACCATAATATGCATCTACGTAATATTGACTGTGCTGTCCAATTTTTAAGGATAATTTAACATACTGTTCTGCGATTTCATTTATAGTCATAGGATTTAAAAATTAGAAAAACAACTTTGTTTATTGTATACAATATTTAAAGGTAATAGCAAATATTCTTGAATTTGTTACTGACTTTTTATTTCTTTTTAGTACATTAGTGAGTATTAAAAAAATCAACATATGATAGCGATGTTAAGTAATTCACCCATTGAAAAAATTATATTGGATCATCGAGAGTTTTATATCAAACGTGACGATAAATTAGAAGTTCTGGCGCAGTGTCCTTGGTATCAAGCTGAATTTAGACATGCTTTTTCGGGAAATAAAGCGAGGAAGTTCTATTATTATTTAGAAAATGAATTCGAAAAAGTAAATAAATTAGTTAGTTACGGCTCTATACAAGCAAATTCATTGTTTTCATTTTCGGCATTGGCCAAATTGAAAGGGTGGCAATTTGATTATTATGTAAAGTCTATACCTGGTTTTTTAAAAGAGACCCCTAAGGGGAATTATCATGCTGCACTTAATAATGGCGCAAATGTAATTGAAGTCGGAAATAAATTCTCAGATGAAGATATTGAAAAAAAGCTAAATGAGCGCGGTGTACTAGATGATCAAAATGTACTATTTATACCTGAAGGCGGGCGTAGTAAACACGCTGAAACAGGTATAAATATATTGGCCGAAGAAATCATAAAATGGATGCAATCTATTGATATAATACAGTTAAATGTATTTTTACCATCAGGAACCGGTACAACGGCGGTTTTTTTACAAAAAAGATTCATCGAATTGGCACAGCCTATCAAAGTTATAACATGCCCCTGTGTGGGTGATATGAATTATTTAACAAAACAATTCTCGCAACTTATCCCAGATAAAACACATCATCCTACAGTCGTTACAGCCAAAAAAAAATATCATTTCGGTAAACTGTATAGAGATTTTTTTTTCGTTTGGAAACGTTTACTTCAGGATACAAATATTGAGTTTGACTTACTCTATGATCCTTTAGGCTGGTTAAACTTGTTAAAACTGGTAGAAGAGCAAAAGGTTTTAGGTCCTATATTGTATATTCATCAGGGAGGGGTTTTAGGGAATGAGACTATGTTACCAAGATATCGACGAAAATATCCTAATAGTTAAAAATTGCGCTTTGACTTCGCAGTTGATATGCAAAAAAGTGGTAATTACTTTGTTTTAATAACTACCACTTATATACATTATAATCAGTTAAAAAGTAGCCAATACTTTAACGCCAGCGGTTACTGCGCCAGAGTCAACATAGCCTATACTATTGGGATTTGAAGCAACTAACTCTAACACAGCTGCGTCGTTATCAACAACTTTAGGCGGCGTCCCCTTACCTGTAAATACTAGCTTAGACCAATATGCTTTTAATTGGCTCGCTGATTTACTCAGGGCTTTGCTATTAAATTGTTCTGTCGCTGCACTTGATTCACTTTGATTTAGTGGGATCGCCTGAGTACCATCTGGAAATGTTTTGGATTTTCCCAGAAAGAGCCTACTTACAGCAGATTTATCCAGTGCATTTGCATTTGACGGATGTGCAATGACAGCAACATCAGCTAACACCTGATTACTTGCCATTAATAAAATAATTAAAGTTGAATATGTTTTAAGTTTCATTTCAGAGCCCCTTAAAAAACTAAGTCTACGCCAATTGATAAATTACCAGAATCTTCAGGATCAGCGTTGGTTCCTAATCTTCCTATATCTATAATATCTTCGTATCGGTTATACTCGAGTTTAAATGCCGCACTCGGGTGAAAGTTATAACGTATACCTAGAGTATAGGCGTTATATTCAAATTGTTGCGCATCAAATGCCGACTGTATAAAAATATTTAATGGCGGTTGGCCAGGATGTACAGTTGCAGGTACAGGAGTCGACGGTAAAGCATTTGCAATTTCAGTTCGCCGCTCTGATTCTGTAGTCTGATAGGTAATATAAGGCATAAACTCATTTATCCTATATCCCAGGCTCATATACCATTGTTTAGTATCCAATGTCATAGAATCTTCGATGCCAACAGTGGACCATTCAGTATTGAATAACCAATGTTCCGTATCTATCGTAAAACCAAAACCTAAGAAGTCGCCGTAATCGCCATCCATTCTAATATTTGTGCCTTGGTTTTGACCCTGTGCTACTAAGTCAACTAAATCCGCTGCGCCTTCGATACCTGAATGCGGTATAACAACATCGGTGCCTACATAGGCGACATAAGCGCTAAACCAATTTTTACTGATCTGAATATTAATACCGGCAATATCTTCAAGCTGCCCGACAGTGGGGGTTGTGGTTGAAAAAAATGTATCATTAACATTTCCCCAAAATACGTTACTGGACAAATCCCAGCTACCTAAAGAAAAGTTACTGAGTAAGCTCAATCCTTCAAATGAACTGAATTGCAGGCTATACATAGCTCTGGGCGGTCGTATCCAAGGGTAAGCGTAACCTACATCGAGATAATCAGAATATTTATAGAAAGGTAACCTCAGTTTTCCTGCGCGTAATGTATGTTGATCGTTGATTTCATAACTCAGATAAGCCCATTCAAACTCAGCATCAAAATCATTAACACCTCTGGCCATAATTTGTGCTGTTGCTGAGAGTCCTTCTGCTAAGTCCGCTGATAATTGTATCGCAAATTTTGACTCTGGTTTAAAATCAAAGTCTTCTGTATAAGGTGAATCTGAAAAATCTTTATCTTCAGTATCTAGCCCGGCTACCACTGAAGCAAAGCCATTTATTCTGATCTCAGCAATCGCTGAGGACGAAAGCAAAGCTGATGTTATAGCAAGTGCCAATATACTTCGTTTTTTCATATATATTTCCCCTGATAACTGTTCAATAAATAGACTAGACAACAAAGTGCTAAATTACGAATTTTTATTGAATAAAATGGAGTACTAATGCAGAAAATATAGTTTTTAGCCGGGCCAGGTGAAGTGAGATAAACTAGTTATATAAAGGGCTTCTACTTTTTCTCGTGCCCAAGGTGTTTTTCTTAAAAATTTCAGACTGGACTTAATACTGGGATCATTATTAAAACACTTTATTTCAATGAGTTTACCTAGCTCATTCCAACCATATATTTCAACGAGTTTGATGAGTATTTTTTCTAATGTGATCCCATGAAGGGGATTATTTGGTTGATTTTGTGCCATTATTTTAGTTTATTAGTAAAACAGATGATAACTATACCAATAAAGCTGATGTAGGGCGATATAATACCATTTGCATTAAATTAATGAGCAGATATCAATGAATTTTGGGTCGTTGAGCATAGTCGCATATTTGATGTAATTGGCAGGCTATACTTTAGCTTAAGTTTTATTAGTTTCTTTATTAAATAAGCGCTTACTTACCTGTATAAAAGGTTTAGTGTATATAGCCCAAATACTATTATGCTCTGCATCATACTGACCTACACCAAAAGAAATATTGTGACATTGTGATGCTTTGATTAGCGTGCCGAACATCAAATCCCAAATTGCAAGCGCAGAGCCTAAATTACGATCAAAATGTTGAGGATCGTCACTGTGATGGATCTGATGCTGTGCAGGACTAATAAATATCGTTTCAATTTTATTACCCCAACTTAGCCAAATATGAGAGTGACGTAAATTTGAGCCCATTATATTGAAAATAAAAACAAATACATTTGCACCTAAAATATCAAACATACTTAAAGTAGGGCCAAATAAATAATAATTAATACCTACTGCCAAACCCTGGATCAGGGCCATACGACAGGCATATAAATAGCTTTCTATGGGGTGAGTTCGATATATAGTGAAGGGGGTAAGCACTTTAGCTGAATGATGCACTTTATGAAACTCCCATAAAACAGGGACTTTGTGCAATAACCAGTGTAATAAAAACCTGGAAAAATCATCAAGTAAAAATAAAGAAGTGGTAAAAATAGCAATGATGAGCCAGTTAGCCAGTATAATAGGCTCTCTGGCACCAAACGTTGTGGTTAACAGTTCGCTAAACCCTAATGCGATTGGCACCATAGTTAAAATAAAAGGCAAGAATAACAGTGTTTTTATTATTTTATTGAGAACCCATAGTTTGTAATCTAGTTTTGCACTCGCGTGTAGCCATATCTTACGTGGCAATATAAATTTAAAGAAGTTAGAGAGGTTGCATGTTTGGTTACCTTGCAAAAAAACAGGAATAGTTAATAAAAGTGCAGAGAGTATATATAAGATGAATATACGTTTATTTGCATCAGTAAAGTACAGTGGCAAATCTAATAAATTATTTGTTAACTCTTCTAACACTGCGACTTCATACCATGATATTTAAAAATACAGGCAGCTTTTGCTGCCTCTATAAGTTTATTATAATAATCAAAATTGATATTTATAGCCAATAGCAAGTTGTCTGGGTTTTCCCGGTCTTGCGCCATAAGGACGACGACTGACTATGGTTACTTCATCCATTAAATTATCTACTTTTGCATACAGTCGACCTAAATCCCCAAGCTCATAACTGGCAGATAAATCAATGATAGTTACTGCATCAGTATAACTATTTTGTAGCGGTACTTTAATGTTAAAACCTTTCTCATCGGTCCAACTTACGCCTGATGATTCACGCATTTTTCCAACGTATTTGATTGCCAGGTTTATTTGCCAGTTATTGCTATCTAAGCCTAAATTTAAAGTGGCTTGATCATCTGCCAGATAAGGTAATTCATCGCCAGGTTTTACATGCCCCCATTGTACAAAGTCAGATCTGATCTCTTCTTTAAATTCACTTTGTGTATAGGTATATACAAAATTTATAGGGAGGTCTATCTGGTTTGTTACGCTATAACTTTGGCTGAATTGCAGTTCTATACCATATACATCAACTTCACCGGCATTAAATTCTTCATCTGTATTTTGATTTACACCGCAGTTAGATTGAGAACAACTTTCTTTTAAATTACTATAATCGTTAAAAAAACCAACAAGCTCAGCTTGCGTTGAGCCGTTATTAAAACGTCCGCCTAACTCATAATTTACACTTTTTTCTACTTTTACATCGGCAGTCTGACTAGGACTTGTTGGTGAAAATCCCTGGTGAATACCCATTAAAATGCCCGAATTTTCAGATAATTGATAAAAACCGCTGAGTCCGGGTAACCAAATTCTAGAGGTTTTGTCCTGCCAATTCTCAGGATCTTTTTTATCTGCAAAGTGCATATCCATAAATTCACCGCGCAAACCTGCTGAAACAGTTAAATTGTCAAATGAAACTGAGTCCTCTAGATAAATAGCCAGCGCTTTTGTATTTTCGATATTTTGTGATGTTAAAGCGGCAGGTTCCAGTGTACGCACTGCCAGGCCTTGTTCCATAGCATACGTTTCTTCAAAATGATTTCTATCTATTTCATCCTGATGTAAGCGTATCCCAAAGGAGATCTCATGATCTAAATTAAATAACTTTAACTGGTAATCACCATTAACTTGCAGGCCTTGCGAAAAGTAAGATCTATCATTGGTACCAACATTCAGATTTGTTAAAGTACCATCATTGCCAGCTTTTGAGTCTTGCATGCCAGATATCACAGCATATTGGCGTTCATAAGTCTCAGGATCTGCTAAAATGTCAGAAATTGAAGCTTGGGTACTGGTTACACTATTGAGTTTACGCCAGGCTCTTTGATAGTCATTTCTATAAATACGGCTGGTTAAATTTAGCGATTTAGAACTTAAGTTGTGAGTAAACATCACTTGTGAATGTTCAGTATCCATGAGTGCAGGCTGACTTGCTGCATATCGCCTATTTTGATTGTCATTAAAATCTTGATCAGTTAAGCCTAAATAGGTTTCGTTTGATACTTCATCGGCATATGATAATTTAAGTTCAAAACTTTGGTCATAGTCTTTGCCATCTAGAATATAATTAAATTTAGTGAGCAGGTCATTTTTCTTAAAGCCTGTATTTTTATCTACATTCGCTGGGCCATCAAGTTCTTTAAAGCCATCGGCTTCCAGGTGAACAGCTTCAAATAAAAATCCAATATCATTTTTTGTATTGCCATAAAATCCATGTGTTTTTGCATAACCATCTGAACCAATAGATAAATCTAATGCACCTTCAGAATATTCAGGGATTTGACGGGTTACCATATTGAGCGTGCCAGCAACGGTTTGAGGTCCATGTTTAATTGCTGCCGGGCCTTTAAATACTTCTACAGCTGTCATGCGGGTAGTGACAGGGAAATAATATGCTGCAGGAGCTGAATAGGGAGCAGGACCTATCAAAACGCCATCTTCTAATATTGTTATTTTTTTACTTCGCTCTGGCGTAACTCCTCTAAAACCAATATTTGGTCTTAAACCATAGCCGTCTTCTTCACGAATATTCACCCCAGGCACTGAGGCTAAAATACGGTGAATATCGTCATATTCATGTTTTTCCAATTCAATTTCAGAAAGCAGGGTGGCTGAGCCTGATTCAGTTCGCAATTTATCGCTATGACTGATAATTTGCATATGCTCAATGGCATTATTTTCACTGGAAATTTCTTCGGCAAATGGCATTATAGGGTTAACTAAAGTAGCAACTGTTACCGCAATTAATGATTTTTTCATGTCTGCTCCTTAGTCGTTATCGCCGGCTGAAGTTGCTGGCAACTCCAAAGCGAGTTTATTAATAAAATCTTCTTTTAATACATCAGTGATGTCTTTTACTTTTGCATGTACTTCTTCAACTTTATTCAAATCTGTTTCTAATGCTTGTTTTAAATTTGAATCAATACTCTGTGCTGCATTTTGAGCCTGTTGGATACTTGCCAAAATTGCTGTTTTAAGCGCTAAGGCATCTTGTTCTATTAAAAAGTCATCAAAACCTGTCTGATCGTTAGTCAATGTATTCGTGCCGGAAAACAGCATTTCAAAGGCAAGTAAATTGGCTTTAATGTTTTCAAGTGAATATTCAGCTGTAAATGATTCAAGATCTTCTGCACAGGCTTCAAGACCACAAGAATTTGCAAATTTACCGAGTGGGATCCCAAGTTTTTTATCTTTAACAATAGAGTCAGTATAAAACAGTGCATCTGAGAGGTGATTTACCGCTTCATGTGTCGAAGAAAATGGACTATCAGCTTGTCCTGCAAGTTTTAATTTTAATGCGAATCCGTTTTCACCTTGCCAGAGGCTTAATAATTCGTTACCAGATAAGGTCAGATCTTTTGCCGCCTCGACCGCAAAATTGCATCGGGCAATTTTACGTGATTGTTCTGTTCTAGTATTCCAGGTTGATAAAGCTTGCCCTGCGGAACTTGCAGAACAATTATGATTTAATTCGGTATTAAATAGAAGGTGTTCTAATGCGACTAAACCACGGCGGGTGGAGACGCGTTGTTTTATATCATAAGGGCGGTTTTCATCTTGATTGATTACGCCTTCTTCGAAATAAACCACATCTTGATCCACGTTACATTTGCTGACAGCAGGCCATGAATAGATCTTGTTTCTGAGTTCACCATCATTGGTTAATAGTGGCCCCAATTGCATTAATTCAGCGTATTGCCATAATTGAGTGGTATTTTTCCAGGCTTGCTGTGCAGCGAGTTTTGCCGTATCTAGTTGTTGCTGTGCTGCTTCATCGCCTAATGTAGCGTCAAATTCGGACTCTAATTCACAATATGATGAAATGGCAGTGGTTTGTAGGTTGGTTTGGTTAACAAATTCGACATAGGTGGGGGTAATAATATTATCAGTTAAATTAACGATAAGTTTTGCTTCATCAAAGCTTACTGTCGCTGGATTGTCGCCCTCAAACTTAGCACCTTGACTACTACTGCTACTTTCGCCACAACCCGTTAATATACTCGCTATGGCCGTCGCCACTATGAATGGCGTTAACTTAATTGCCATGATTTACCTCTTTATAAATACAACGAAAGGCCAGACCCTAAAGAGCCTCGCCTTTTAATTTTTTTAATGGTTAAAAACTACCAGTTTGATACGTTCTCTTCAGTAAATCCGTATACAACTTGTAATAAAGCACGGGCAGATAATAAATCAGCCTGATATGCTTCTATTTCTGATGTCCCAGTGATAACGGGCTTGTTTTTTAAGAAATCGTTTAGTGCTACAAATTGCTCATTATTCATAGGAGATTCAGGATTAAACTGTAAGTTAAGTGCAAAACCTTTCATTTCAGAAAAATGTTTCGCCATAGTTTCAAATTCAGTTACAGTATAGTTACCTGATTTTATAGTGTTTAAATCAGCTGATAAGTCATTAATATAATGAATAACCGTTGCTGAAATTGATTTTTCCCATGCTAGTGTTGCCGTTGTTGCATACCCTTTTAACTCTGCTGCCTGCTCTGTTGTAAAGGCAGTATGCGTATTCGCAATTAGCTGACGACCTTGTAAAAATGCATTAAAAGCTTCTGCAGTTAAATCGAGTGCTGTGGTTGCGCTTCTATCACGTTTGGCAGCATTAGTTGAATTACCAAAGTTGTACTCTGATTTAAAGTCGATTGCATCATCACCATTAGTATCATGGTAACCATTCCAATCGGCACGGCCTGAATCATCAGTTACTTTACTCGCTATTTCATCATCAGAGTAATTTAAATAATCACGGGCTGCACCAAAATAACCAAAGCCTTCATCCCATTGATGTTCTAGGTTGGTATAAAACTTCCCATCTATTTGAGTGGTATTATCAGTTAATAATCCTTTATTATCAGTATCATTATCTAAGTAATCATCAGTTCCTTGAGAGAAAGCAACTGCACCTAATAGGAATTTTTGAATAAGTTGCTTAAGATCAACACCTTCTGATGTTACATAAATAGCATTTAGCTCTTGCCCATCAGGAGTTGACGCGCCGGCTGCTGATAAGGCACGTGTTGTTAATTGATCAAATAATGTATCCACTAAGCCATGAGGCGTATTTTCTACTAAACCATCCCATCCTTTGAAACTTGTGCCATCATTCCAATTTTTATGTTGGCCTGTATTATCATTACCAGCAATTTTACCGTATAAGTCTTTATAACTAGATGAAATATCTAATAATGTAGTTTGAGCGCCCGGTGTTGCTGCAACAGTTAACGAATTGAGATCCCAGAAATTATCATAGTCAGCTTGCTGAGCTGTTTTATCCGTTTTATCTGATAAACGATAAAAGTGAGTTAATTTTGCTTTTAAAGCTGTTGCATCGAGTGTTGCTGCATCTTGTGCAAAACCTGACTCTGCACCGATATAATTGTATAGTTCTTTAATTAATAAATGACGCGCAATCTGGCCTGAGTATGACACTGTTGATTCACCATCTTCAAATCGACTAGTGAAACCATAAAAGTCAAGTTCATCTGTAATTGCGATAGTGAGTGCTTTTGAGTATGTATTGCTTGCACTATCAGTCACAGTTACATTGACGGTAACAGTTGGCTCTTGTTCAAAATCAATTGCGGTATCTGCTTTTAGCTTTAAAGTTGTACCAGTAATTTCAAAACGGGCATCTGTAGTTGAAAAAGTGAATGTTTCGCCGCCGTCTGCATCCGTTGCCGTTAATGTCCCTACTTCAGCTGCCACTGCGTTTTCTGCAATAGTCGCGGCCGATAAAGTAATATTTGTTGGCGCGACATTAGCATTGTTATTATTGTCATCACTTGAGCTGGAACCGCACGCTGATAGGCCTAAAGTGGCAGCTAAAACGGCAGTAGTTAGAATAGACTTACGTGCATTGAACATTATAATTTTACCTTTTTTTAATAGTCTACAGATTTCAGCGAGTATTATATACGTAAAGCAATGATAATCAATCTCATTAGCAGTTATATTTAAATTAAATTAAGGTAAAGTTTGATCTAAACACCTGTTTTTGGTTTTTAGTGTAAACTTTATTGCGTAAGCAAATTAAATAAACTTGTACTAAACTTTAGTAAGCCTACCTGAAAGGGAATTTATTTATGAAAATTTTGGTTGTAGATGATGCCGAGTGTATTAGGACATTAATAATACATATGTTAAGAGAAATGGGACATACAGAAAACGATGAAGCAACTAATGGTGTTCAAGCTTTAAAATTAATGCATAAAAAACAATATGGCTTATTGATAACAGATTTAAATATGCCTTATTTAGATGGTAAACAATTACTGGAAAAAATCAGAAAAGAAGAAAAATTCGCTAATTTGCCAGTACTTATGGTTTCAGCTGAAGAAGATGGCGCCAAAATAAAAGCGGTGATCCAGGCTAAGGTTAATGGTTTTCTAATGAAACCTATTTGTTATAATAATTTAAGTAAACAACTTAGCAGGCTTGGGATATAGCTGTTTATTTTATTGTTATTTTTCTTTTTGGTTTTGGATAAATAACTTGCCCGTGTTTATCTAGTTTTAACCAGATCACAGTGCCGTTCATGGTAAATTGATTTTTTTGAGCACATGAAAAATAAAATTCCGTCATTTTGATAATGGCTCCTTCAGAATACTTTTCATTTTTGTACCAGCATAATTTCTCCAAATTTGGTGAGGTAACTAATACCGCAGGGGCAGGGACTTGTGCATAACTAATGAAAGTAACAAAGGAAATAAGTAGTACAACGGGTTTAAATTTCTTCATTATATGGATTTCCTTTAATTTAAATCGTAAAACTTGGTAATAATTACTTTAAATTTATTCTGCAAAAGGCTATGTTTTACCTGACAATAAAAATATGAAAGGCGTACAGAAATATGAAATTTAATCAACAAATGGCAGAAGAACTGGATCTGATTTTAAAATTTCCTCTGGATAGTATGATGCAAGGAATTAAAATTCACAACGATGCACCACCCTCGTTGATCTCAGCCGCACAAAGATTATTTGATAAAGGAATTATAGATCAGGTAGATGGAGGTTATTTAACTGACTTAGGGTTAGATCTTGCCGAACACGCACAAACCTTACAATCAGCATTGAGTAGTTAATTATGTAAAAGTCACCTATCCTGGCGTGACTTTTACATGAGGCTGATCAGCTATTTTTAGTTATTCGCCTTAAGTGATATTTGTCTGTCTTTATCTAAGTTGCATCTGGCTGATTCTCAGGTGCAGCATCTATAAAGGCTTGTAGTGAATTACAGTGTTGATATATAGCATATATTCTCGGGTAAGCAGTCATATCTACTTTAAATCTGAGTGCATTATAAACTTGTGGTATTAAGCAAGTATCAGCTAATGTAACCTGCTCACCAAAACAAAATGGGCCTGAAACCTGATTTGTTAACATAAGTTCAAGTTTTTCAAAACCAATTTCAATCCAATGTTTATACCAGTCAGTTTTACTTTGGTCATCAACTTTAAGCTCATTGGTTAAATATTTTAAGACTCTCAAATTATCGATTGGATGAATATCGCAGGCAATGGCATAACAAAAGTTACGTATTTGGGCTTGGTGCCAATGATCGCCAGTTAATAAAGGTATTTCTGGATACTCACTTTCAAGCCATTCTAACATAGCCAGTGATTGTGCTAAGGTGCCTTTTTCTGTTTCTAATGCCGGTAATAGGCCTTGAGGATTGACTTGCTGGTAATCTTTTCCTTGTTGTTCTGATTGTAATAAATTAACAGGGACTAATGTATGTTGGATATTCTTTAGATTTAATGCAATTCTCACTCTGTAAGCTGCAGAAGATCTAAAGTAAGTAAATAATTTCATGAAAATTCCTTATTATGCTTGAGGCTTATAGTATTTTTTGATCTCGCGCCAACAATCTTGATAATTACTTTGACGCTCCTTTCCTTCGAGTGCGTATTTGGTTGGTGAAATGACATATTTAGATTCAAACATGAATGCGAGTGTATTTTCATATCTTTGTGGTTCAAGTTCTGCATTAGATGCTTTTTCAAACACATCAGCCTCTGGGCCATGAGGTGACATGCAATTATGCAAACTTGCGCCTCCTGGCACAAAACCATGCTCTTTAGCATCGTATACGCCTTCAATTAGACCCATGAACTCACTCATAATATTTCTATGATAATAGGGCGGACGGAAAGTATTTTCTGCCACCATCCAGCGAGGCGGAAATACCACAAAATCTATGTTTGCAACACCCGGTGTACCTGAAGGAGAAGTGAGCACAGTAAAAATAGACGGATCAGGGTGATCAAAACTCACGGTATTCATTACATTAAAGCGCGCTAAATCATATTTATAAGGTGCTGCATTACCGGTCCAGGCAACCACATCAAGAGGCGAGTGTTTTATATCACAGCGAAACAGATTGCCGTTAAATTTAGTCACTAGTTCAAAATCACCTTCAAGATCTTCAAAATCAGCAACCGGATATAGAAAATCTCTGTCGTTCGCATAACCATTAGCACCCACAGGGCCTCGTTCGGCGAGTATATAGGGGTGTCCATAGTTTTCACTAATATAACCTCGGGCATTATCATCTAACAGGCTAACGGAAAATTTAATACCGCGAGGGATCACCGCAATTTCACCGGGTTTAAGGGTTAACTTACCACATTCCGTATTTAACTGAATTTCACCTTGTTGGGGTACAAATAATAATTCACCATCGGCATTACAAAAATATCGGCCATCCATAGAAACGTTTGCACGGTAAACATGTATACCAATACCAGTTTGTGCGTTGGCACTGCCATTGGCGGCCATAGTAATGAGTCCGTCAATAAAATCAGTTTTTTCTTGTGGTATTTCAATCGGATCCCAGCGAAGCATATCAGGAGGAGTTGGCACTTCAGTAATGGGTGCAGTGCGCACTAAACCATTATCCATTGGCTGATAATTACCTTGTACAACAGATGGGCGAATACGATAAAACCAATTTCTGCGGTTATCAGCCCGTGGGGCAGTAAAAGCTGTGATATTGAATTGCTCAGCGTATAAATCGTATTTCACTTTTTGTGGACTAAACTGGCCTATAGGTAATGCGCCTGCTAAGGCTTCTGTGCTAAATTCATTACCAAAGCCTGTCATATATTTTAAATTATTGGTGTTATTTTCTGTCATGGTATTAAACTCATCTGTTAACATCGATAAACCAATGGTACTCTCACGTGAGAGTACTTTCAACTTTTTGAATAGTATTTATGCCAAATAAAACAGAAAACGTGATCCAGTTAAATAAATTTTTACCTTACAGGCTGGCAAAGTGTGCCAATCATATCAGTGAAGCATTTTCAGTTGTTTATACAAAAGAATTTGGTTTAACCATTCCACAATGGCGAATTTTAGTTAATCTGGCTGAGTATGGCACAGTCAATGCGAAATATTTGGGGCAATTAGCAGCAATGGATAAATCAACCGTTTCACGTGCAGTACTCAGTTTGCAAGATGCGGGATATGTCATTAAACAAGCAGATGAGAAAGATAAAAGGGCATATAACCTATTTTTGTCACCAGCTGGGAGCAATCTTTATTTGAAGATAGTACCTAAAGCCTTAGCGTGGGAGGAAAATATTTTAAAAGGACTTAATGAAAATGAAAAATCACAATTATTTAATTTATTAGATAAGTTAGACTTAGCCAAACAAGATTAAACAATAAAAAAGGCTCTTACGAGCCTTTTTTTTCATTACATAAGATAATTAACTACTTAGAAACGGTAGCTAACACCCATACGTATTTGCCAAACTGAAGCATTTTGCTTTGTATCTTGTACTGCATTGTCTTCATTGAATTGTGTAAACTCGTATTGACCATCATCATTAATGTTTGCTCTAACCATACGATTACCAACAAAAGCACCTTCTTTTAATACGCCCCAATCATCATTTAACATATTACCGATATTTTTAATGGTGAAATAGGCCTGGCCTTTATGACCTTCCATGAAGCCTGGGATTTCTTGTGAAATTTTCAGGTCAAATTTAACCCACCAGTCGGCATTATAGTCGTTACGACCTGTGATTTGACCACGAGTAAGGCCTTTGGCTGCAATCCAATCATTCATTTGAGATAGCTGAGATACTCCGTTTTCATCTTCTTCTAAGAACTCTGGTGAATATACAACATTTGGATCATTTTCTAATGGGATATAAAGCAAGCTGCGAGAACCGTTCCAGTTTTGATCGCCAAATCCTCTGTCACTATTCTCAAAAGTGTAAGAATAAGGACGACCTTCACTTGCCTGACCTAACAGGTTAAAACGTGTTTTAAGGCCTTCAAATAACTCAATATTATAACCAAGTTTCATTGTAAATCTGTGAGGTACTTCATAATTAGAAGTTGCAAGACCAGGATTACCAGGGTCGGTTACTGCCAGGTTGCCGTAGTTAGAACCTGATGTAGCACTTGTCATCGGATTTCTGTCTTCAGACTTGGTAAAGGCATAAGACATAGTCACATCAATGCCATTGTCAAATTCTTTGCTTACCGCTGCTGAAATTACAGTTGCGCTAGCATCACTACCTTCGATATTACTTAACTGGTAATCACCATTACGACGGTTGGTTTTTTCTGCATACATAGGGCGACCATCTGGCAATGTCTCGGTCGTTTTCTCCATGGCGAGATCTGTGATAGTTGCTGAATCTTGATTTTTAGTATGTAAAACATCAACTGCAAATACATAGTCGTCTTCTGTGGTGAAAGTAGCACCTAAGGCTAATTTCCATGCAGATGGTATTTCAAAGTCATGAGCAATTGAGTTTACTGCTCCATCTCCTTCACCTATGGTAGTATTTTGAATTTCATCATACATAGATTGTGGGATGTCATAACCCGGGCGATTATCACCTGTCATTTGGGTATTAAATAAGTCTACATCGTTTTCACGTAAACCAATTTGTGTTACACCGTCATTAGAGTAAGAGTTTGAAACCCATACATTTGGATTTCCGCCCGAGTATAGTCCGATACCACCGCGTACTTCCATATTATCTGCTGCTTGCCAGTTAAAACCTACACGTGGCTGCAGTAAATCAATGCCATCCATATTCTTTTGGTTATCATAACCGTAACGGGCTTTAAAGTTAGGGTTTAATGTTGGTAAGTCATCACTGGTATATCTGTCATAACGTAAACCATAAGTTAGCGTCATATCTATATCAGTAAAGGTATACTCATCTTGTGCATAAAAAGTATGTAATGCGTATGAGAAGCTAGCCCCTACATCTTCCGGGTTATTAGTGCCTGCAGAGTTGTTATAATAAACACGATCCGCCATGCCATTTTCAAAATCGTCAATCGAATTAAAACGGAATTCACCTTGGGTATGTTGCATAAACAAGTTAAAGACGTTTAATTTTTCATATTCATAACCGGCAGTGATGGTATGCTCATCAAGATAATAAGTACCCGCTAATTTGAAAGTCAGGTTATCCCAGTTTAAGTCATTGGATTGGCGAGAATCATCTGGGCCTAAGAAAATAGTTGTACCGTTATGTCTGATTTGTACTTCACCAAAGCTACTGGCGGCATCTAAAGAGGCAACATCTGCATCTAAATCTGCTTTACCTATACGTATTTCAGTAGAAAAGTCATCGGTCCAATCTGAGTATAGCGAGCCGACAAAAGATTGAAATTCTGCACCGCGGTTGTAAAAATGGCTGTCCATAGTTACAGCCCAGTCATCAGATTGACTTAATTTAAAGCCATCATTGTAGTTATACACTAAACTGGCACGATGTTCATCACTGATATTCCAATCTAGTTTTACTAATAGTTTTTCATCTTCGACTGGCATACTCGCTGGCATAGAACCTGCGTCATATTGATATACATCACGTGATATTTGTGCAACACGATCTATATCAGCTTGTGTTACCGCTGAATCTTCTCCAAATTTCGGGTATTCAAAAATTTGAGCACCTTCAAGTTTTTCGTACGAAGTAAATAAGAAAAGTTTGTCTTCTAATAACGGTAACCCTACGCTAAAACCATAGCGTTTTTCAGAGAAATCTCCACTATCAAAATCCTCACCTTCGATTTTATCGCCTTGCAATGAATCATTGGTGTAATCATAAAAAACACGTCCATGAATGTCATTCTCACCAGATTTAGTTACGGCATTAAAGTTACACGATGTGAAACCACCGTATTTCACATCAAAAGGGGCTAGTTCAACAGAAACCTGTTCTATAGCATCAAATGAAAATGGTGCGCGCACCGTTGGGTAACCATTATCGTTTAAACCAAAGTTGTCATTCATACGAACACCATCTAAGGTCATACTATTAAATCTTGGGTTACCACCACCACATTGAATAGCATCATCACCACGGCTTTCGTCGATAAAAATACGTGGATCGGCACGTACAATATCTTTTAAATCACGGTTTATTGCAGGTGAATTTTCTAAATCTTCAACTGAGAAATTAGCTGATGGCCCTGTACCACCAGATAATGCACTTAATTTACTACCTGTTACAACGATTTGCTCTATATTATTTTTTGTTTTTAGCGCAACAGTAACAGGGTATGCTTTACCTAACTTTAAAAAAACATCGTTTAATTGTGTATCTTCAAATCTTTCTGAATCCACGACAATTTTATATGGACCGCCAACACGTAAGCCTTTAGCGCTGAATAAACCCGCTTCGTTTACGGTCGCTGATTTAGTACTACCAGATGGTAAATGAACGATAGTGACTTTAGTACCGGCTGCTGCATTACCATTTGGACCTGTGATATGACCACGTATAGACGAGCTCGTATCATTTGCCATGGCCATACCACTGGTACCAAGACACGCGGCAATGGCAAGTGAGAGTGCCTTTTTGCGTATTTGAGATTTCATTTAGTCGTTTCCCTATTTAAAGTTAGCGTTGTTAAGTTGTTTAAAAATTTATAATAATACTTTAGTGTTACATTTTTTATTTTTATTGTTGGCTGCGTGCTGTCAGCGCATCCACCAAAGGTATTGCTGATTTATCAAATATACTATTTAATAAACCAGCTAATCTGATCCCTGCCTGGGTGAGTCTGGTTTTGACTATTGGCATTTGTTGATAAACATAAGTATATCTGAATTCACCATTGCCGATTTGATATATTTGTTGTGCCAGATGAAAAGACTCTAAAACCCAGTCTTTTGGCTGACTTTCAAGATATTCAGCGATGATTTCTTTATTATCGGTATTAATAAACTCGACAAATTCAGAATAAGAAAGGTTTTCATTTTGAATTAATAAGGTATCCCATAATCCATGTAGATTATTTTTTTTGTTAAAAAACTCAATATCTATTTTATTGCCACCATGATCTTCTTTTCGGCCAACGTGCATCGGCTGGTGAATATCACCAACCAAATGGACTAAAAATCTTAAATGAAAACGTTTTTGATCTGGGGAAGATGTTGGACTTTTTAAAATTGCGATACACTTTAGAATGGCGGAGTAGGCATCGGTAACTTTTCCGCTAGTTGCTGTAATGTTGTAGCTAGCCGGGTTGAATTCATTTGCATGTTTTATATTAACGTAATGCCAGCGACTAGATTCTTTTTTCCAAAATTTGGAAGAGTTAGAGCGCATTTCATCGGCCCAGGTAGAGACTTCAGCAAGGCTGTCTCCTTCTAATAACGGAAGCAACGCCTGTCGGCTTGTGTCAGTAAGATGAAGCTCGGCTAATTTACCAACTATTCGGTGGCCATTTTGACCCCAGGCAAACCCTTTATTGAGTATTGACAACAGTATGATTGATGAAAAAATCACAAGAAATTTATTTGTTAATAACTTTTTAAGCTGCATAAATAATTACATTTAGTTGTATTCCAATTACAAATTCTCCTTATTTTTAGATAAAATAGAAAGGACTCAATAGAATTCATCATTACTTATTAATAAACAAACAATATCAATATCTTACTCTTTATAGGTAAAATTACCAGTTGCAATAAGTAAGAATAATTGTTCAAATACACCCTCAATGAAAATATAGTAAATCTAATGTGCGCTTATATAACGTTTTAATTTTAAAAATCGTAATTGTTACACTTTTGTGTCTATCAACTGTGTTGATGGCTTTCCTTGGAAGCAGGGTGTTTTTTTCTGAAAATACTGAGATCCCTTTGTTTATTAAAGTATCAAAAGTGTGTGATACAAAATCGATTCATAACAAGCATCAATTGATTGCTTATGTACCATCAGAAGCTCTTGCATATCAAGTTTCAGACAAATTATGCCTTGATCCTGTGATATCCAGACAATTTGGTCAGGTTAAGGTTTACTGGGGCAATAAGTTAGGAGATTCAATCGAATTTTTGGGGAAAGGTATTGCCGATTTAATTTTAGCAAAAGAACATTTTATTCAGGCATTTAGAGCTGAATCTACTTATAATTATCAGGCGGTACTGGCATATCCAAGTTATACAGCATTCTTTATTTCACTTAATGAAAAACCAAAGTTAACTAAAAATTACTTTATTGATAAAAAAATCGGTTTATTAGATTACCCTACAAGTCAATCTGGGCATATTTTACCTAAAGGCCTGTTCAAAAAATTAAATCTAAATATGGATGTACTTAATATTACTTATGTTAATTCTCACGATGCATTACGAGAGTTATTGGCACGAGGAGAAGTAGATATCATCGCATCTTATTGGAAAAGCGATGATACAAAACGGTTTTCTAAAAACTATATTACACCCATCAGTTCGAAAATAAGTGGTAGTAAATGGTATTTGAAAATGGACGTCGAAAATACAGATCTGTTTTGCTCTGTGCAAAAAAGTCTGGCGTCATTGGCTAAAGAACAAAACTCGGTCTATTTTAGTCACGCAGAAACAATCGCAGATTGTGATGAGGTAATGAGTGAAAAGTAAACAGCAATATTTCATCATTTTTTTTACGTATTGGCTTATTTTACAATTAACTTATAGTTTAGGTGTTAACTACAGTCATAATGCGGCAGTTGAAACGGCTATTGAAAGTATAGGTAAACGTATTTCACTCGATTTACCACGTCTTGTTTTACCAGATACACAGATGAATATTGCGGGAGATAGTGAAGCAATTGTTAAATATATTGGTCAAGTAAACGAACTGATCAATGAAAAATCTTTACAAGTGAATTTATTAAGTATTGCAGGTATAAGTGACAAAACCATCTTAGATGAGACGTCAAAAACTTTTATATTAAATGCGCCATCAGGTGAAATACCTTATACCGTTCAAATCAAGCATGTAGCCTGGTGGCAGTATATTGGTATAGTGCCTATTTTGGTGTCGTTTGCATTAGCTTATTTTACCATTGGCAATATTGTTACAAGGCAAAAACGACGGATTGAACAAAAAAATACACTCGAGGAGAGTGAAGCTAGCATATTGGTGATCAACCTTGAAAACAAAACAATTTCGAGTAGTTTAACGCAAACAGAAATCCCCTTAGCTAACAAACCTTTATGCTTTTATATTGCTTTGATTGAATTTTGTATCGTAAATAAAGATAGTGTGCTTAGTCAAAATAAAGATGTGCCAGAGGATTTAGTTGAGTTATCTAATAAATATTTTTTCAGGCTAATTGAGTTAGGACATACTATCAGGAAAAGACCTAACTTTACAAATAGCCTGGAAAAAACGTTAAGTGAAATTCGGGCGGCATTAGATGAAGCCTTTGTGGCAACACCACAATTAAAGGAAGTTTATTATCCGCCAAAAGCGCATGGGGAAGGTTCAAGATCTAAACTTCATCATTATGGTTTATCTTTAATAGAGAAATCAGACTATAAAGTAATTGGAAAATAACCTTATTCAGATAACAATTTGAAGCTATCACAGTGAGTCATGGCTCTTTATATTGCGTTTTATTGGTAACTAATTTCGTTGTTAGGGGTATATAAACTGACATCTAATGGATTATTTTTGATTAAAAAATCTTTAAGTATATCTGCATCAATAAAGTTAGTTGCAACAAATCCCGGATGAGTATCTAGTTTAGGATATCCGTCACCGCCAGCGGCATTATAACTATTTAAGCTAAAACGGTAGGTTTTATTTAAATCTAAAGGCGCATTATTAATTTTGATCTGTGTTGCTATGCCATTTTTTAATACTAAAGATACACCATAAAATTGCGTGTATGCACCGGCGTTTGGCGGAAAACTTGCAACGACATTTAGAAATTGCATTATTTCTGTCCCTTTCATATCTATATAGGTAAGACGATTTTTAAATGGATGTACTGTTAGTACATCTTTATAGCTCACTTTACCGGGTGAAATTGAATCTCTTATGCCACCACCACTGATCACACCAAAATCGGCATTAACCTTTTCCATTTGGGCCCGGGCAATAAGGCGGCCTAAATTGGTTTGTTGAAACCTTACATGATTGCGATCACCATTAAGTAAGCCGTTTACATGGGAGATTTCGCCTGATAATTCAGCCTGTCCTTTTTCTTGAAATGGTGCAAGGAAAGCTAAAAGTTGCGGATCTTGTTTTATCTCTTTATGGCTTAATTCACGCTTAACTTTTCCATTGGCTAAAGTGACATTCTTTTTTAAATTTACAGGTATTAGTTGGTAATCTACTAATGTTAAAGTGCCATTTTTCAATTCAAATTCGGCTTTGCCGACGTATTTTCCCCACTCATGTGCTTGCATGATCCAGGTATTATTTTGTTGATCTGGTTTACATGCATCTCCAGGCTGAAATTCACGATTTGCAACGTTTAGTTCTTCCATACAAACAGGTTCTTGTGAGTGTCCACCAATTATGATGTCTAATAAGCCTTGCGGTAAATTTCTTGCTAAACTAACGTCCCCAGGGGCATTGATCCCCGATTCTGCATTGGCATAATGGCCCATATGAGTGACTGCTATGGTGATATCTGGTTGATGTTCTTGTTTTATTTTTTCTAATAGCGTTTTTGAAACTAGTTCGGGATCTCGAAATTCGAGATGGCTGATATATTCAGGGTTACCAATCTTAACGGTATCCGTCGTTGTTAATCCTATTACTGCAATTTTAATATTACCTTTGTTAAAAATTTTATAAGGTTTAAATCTTAATGTATTGCTGCCTTTGGTATAAATATTTGCTGATAGTAAAGGAAAATTGGCCCATTCTTGCTGTTTATCTAGTACAGATAAAGGATTGTCAAATTCATGGTTTCCTATTGCCATTGCATCATATCCAATCAAAGACATACCTTTGAAATCAGGTTCTGCTTGTTGCATATCTGATTCTGGGATCCCTGTATTTATATCACCACCAGATAATAAAATGACTTCGTTGCCATTTAAACGGGCTTCTGAACGTAGTTGATCTATCAGTGTTTTTCGTGCGGGCATACCATATTCATCATTGGCATTTTGCCAAAATCGACCGTGATTATCATTGGTATGTAAAACAGTGATTCTTTTAGTTTCCGAGTCTAAGTTATTAGAATGTAAGCTACACGAAATTAATGGTGCCATGCTGAACATGAGAATCAAGTTTTTAATACCTGGAAACATAAAATATACCTAGTTGAAAATATGGTTATTGTTTAAATTGAGTTGACATCTGTGTCAAAAATCAAATGCTACCTAGCAAATAATAAAATTAATAGTTTTAATTTAAATATTTTGATATTAAATATCAGTTTTATTGTTAATGGTTTATATGATATTTGTAATAAAAAGATTAATAATCAATGATTTAATGGAAATATCCATATAATAAACTAAATTTAATTCATTAAGTTAGTTTATTTTAATTACTGAAATATGACGATAAGTAAGAAGCAATATAAAGACAAAGATTTAGGTGTTGATATGACCCCTATGTTAGACATCGTTTTTATTCTACTCATATTTTTTATTGTGACTACTTCTTTTGTTAAAGAATTAGCAATTGAAGCGCAAAGAAATGAAAGCACTCATAAAAGTGTAAATAAGGGGAATTCGCTTTCAATTGAAATTACTGCTAATGAGGTTATCTGGTTAAGCTACGCTGATAAGCCAAAAAGACAAGTAGATCTTGAGCGAGTAGAAGCAAATATCGAAAGGGCGTTAGCTGAAATTGATACCCAAAGTGTTGTTATTAAAGCATCACCCGATGCCAGACATAATATTGTTTTTAAAGTGATGGATCATATAAAATCTATACCGCATCTAAGTATCGTTATTATGTCAGATAGTGGTTAGTCTGGTTATTGATAAATTCAATAACAGTACCCGCTTAGGGTGCGTGTTATCAATTGTAATCAAGTGAGATTTTTTCTGGTGTTCTATGGGGATAATGTTTATTCTGTTGTTAATTTTTTAAAGATTAATTAACAATAGAGACATTTAAAATGAAGCCTTCGTTTTCAAAATTACTTAAACCTATGGTAGCGGCAAGTTTATTAGGTTTTGCCAGTCAATCAGTGGCCACCATAGTTGAATTTCAAATTGCTTATGGCACAGTTCAAGACACAGTGGAAGTGAACCTTTACGATGAATCTACTCCGGCAACAGTTGAAAACTTTTTAAAATATGTAAATCAAAATAGTTATTCAAATACTATGATTCATCGTGCTCTGTCGGGCTTTGTTATACAAGGGGGAGGGTTTGATAATGATGGGACCTATACTCCATCTGGAGTGAATACTTTTCCGGCTGTCATTAATGAACCTGTATGGTCGAATGTGCAAGGGACTATTGCTATGGCTAAAGTTGGTGGAAATAAGAACAGTGCAACTAGTCAATGGTTTTTTAATCTGGCTAATAATAGTACAGGTGATGGTATAAATGGTTTGGATGTGCAAAATGGAGGGTTTACTGTTTTTGGCCAAGTTACTAAGGGTATGGATGTTATTAGTGATATAGCCGGACTCACAAAATGTGATTTTGACCCAAGTGTAAAGTTAGATGCTTTTGATTCTGTTCCTGTTACTACCTGTGAAGAATCAGCTGAGCATTTTGTTACGGTTACACAAGTGACTGTTATTGATGACGACCCGGCATCAGCAAATACGTTAACCCCAATAGAAAATACGCTAATAAAAGAAACCCCAACAACACCAATTGGCAATGATACTGTTTCAAGTGGCTCAGTGGGTTGGTTGGCTTTAGCGGGTTTAGGCTTCTTGCTTAGACGACGTAAATTAGAAAAATAGTACTATATAGTAAATAAATGCGGCTAAGCTGCGTTTATACACTTATATTCCTTAGTTAGGTAACATTCAGAGATAATAAAAATGAATAATTTCATCAATTTCTAGCCTAAATTGGCGTTACCTAACTTTATAGTTAATAATCATATTTGATTAGAAAACTATATGCGGGAGACTGAATGAAACAGATTGGTAAATTAGGTTTAGAAGGTTTGATGGACAGAGCCTGTATTATTTTTACCAATGCTTATCAGTTTTCGGGTGCTATTGAATTAGCGCAAATAAAAAATAGCTTCAGTCTTATATTTTCAAGTATTGATAAATTTAAATATCAAATCAATTTCACATCTCAAAATAATTTTTGCTGGCAAAATAATAGTCATTACATAAATTTATTTCAATATCAAAACTCTCAAAACTTAAGCCAGGACTTCATTAATTTATCAAGTAATAGTATTGATTTAATAACAAACAGTGGTAATGCACCTTGCCTTTTTTATGTACTAGAAGATAAAAAAAATAGCGCATTTATACTTGCCATGTTAACAAACCATACATATATGGATGCCAGAAGTGCAAACTATATCTTTGGCCATATCATTAAACACTATAATGGGAGTTTAAAAAAAGACCTTAAAGTACAAAGAGAATCTATTCAAGCTGTATCAATACTGGAAACGATACATTGGAAAAACTTTGTTGACGAAAGGTTATCGTTATCTAACTTTAACCATAATGATAATGTAACTCACCTTAGTCAGTACAAAGTGAAAGATTTAGGGGGTTTTGGCATAAAAAGAAGTGCTTTAGGCCAATGTCTGACGCAATTTAAAACAGCTTCAAATGCGCCATTAATTTGCCATATTGATGTAAATAAAGTCATACAAAATTGTAGGCTTAGATTTCCCCAATTATCAAGAAATAGCATTGTTTGTGCAATGTTGGCAAAGGCCTTTTATTTAATCAATCTTAAAAATGGTTACCGGGAACACCATGAAATAAGTTTTAAGATGTTATCCGATTTATTGCCAGCAGCACTTCGAGTGAAGTATATCGGCAATTATATTGCATTTGTGCCAGTTAGCGTCAAAGGTGAAAAAACAATTGTCGATATTGCTTTAGATATTCATCTTAGAACAATTGAATTCAAAACTTTAGGTATTGATGTGTCTCAGTTCACTTTAACAGAAGAAGCGATAGAGCAAGAGTTGGTGGGGACTGCTGAAGATGACATCTCATTTGTTGTGACGAATTGGAATAATTACGACTATTTAAACACCGAAAACTACATAGATGGCTGCCAATCAGGAGCGCATATTAGTGGTGTAAATATAGCACCAAAAGATGAATTAGGCGCTGCGTTAGTAAATAGGCCTGTTGCGGTGATCAGCTTTTCACCTGACGATACTCTGTGCCTTTCTTTTTTTCCTTCCTTAGCAGATAAACAGATAAATATTGATGTATTAACACTATTTAAAAGCTTACAAATTATGGGATAGTATTAAGTGAATTACTCTGATTATAAAATTTTGGAAAAACTTCATGAAAGCGATTTGACCATAGTATACAGAGGTGAAGCTTTACTTGATTTAAGTCCCGTGATTATTAAAACGTTAAATCAGGATTTTCCAACTGATATTCAATTAAACAAATTTCGTCATGAGTACAATATTACCCAAAGGCTGGCCGGAAAATCCGGTATATGGCAAACACAAGAGCTGGTTGCTATTCATAATACCTTAGTCATAGTAGGTGATGATATAGGTGGAGTATCTCTTTGTGACTGGTGTAACACTGAAACTGACATTGATATTGAAAATAGACTGGAAATTGCATTACATATTGTAAGTGCCCTTACTGAAATTCATTTAAGTAAAGTGATCCATAAGGATATTTCAGCGGACAATATTATTTTAAACCCTGTTAATAAATCTGTTCAGATAATTGATTTTGGCCTTGCGTCTGTCCTTAATCATGAGTTTCATGAGTTTCAAAATGTCAATGAATTAGAAGGCAATCTGGCTTATATTTCGCCGGAACAAACTGGTAGGATCAACCGGATTTTAGATTATAGAAGTGATTTATATTCTTTAGGCGTATTATTATATAAATTGTTTACAGGAAATCTACCGTTTAAAGAAACAGAACACTTATCTTTGATCCATTCTCAAATTTGTAAAGTTCCAATCGAGCCACGTGCTATAAACCCATTGATCCCCTGGCCATTATCAAACATCATAATGCGCCTGCTTGACAAAGTTGCAGATAATCGTTATCAAACTTGTGAAGGTTTATATTTTGATCTTGAACGATGTTTACAGTTAATCCGTTTAGAAGATAAAAGTAAAATAGCTTTTACTATAGGGGAAAAGGATTTCCTGCCTAACTTTAATATTCCACAAAAATTATATGGCAGAAGTAAACACACAGTTGAAATTTTAGAAGCCTATAAAAAAGCATGTCACGGACAATCTGAGTTAATTTTCATATCCGGTTCTTCTGGTACTGGTAAAAGTGCACTTGTTCATGAAATTTATAAACCATTAACGTTAACATCAGGCATGTTTATCTCAGGTAAATTCGAACAATACCAAAGAGATATTCCTTTTTTTGGCTGGATCCAGGCGGTTGAAAAGCTGATCCAATTAATGATTAAAGAAAAGGAAGAACAACTTGTTAAATGGCAACTTCTTATTGAACAAGCAGCTGGTGAGCTAGGCCAGGTACTCACGGAGTTAATTCCTTCACTTGAATTCATTATAGGAAAACAACCAGAGGTGAGTGAGTTAACAGGCACGCAAGCTGTTAATCGCCTAAGTTATATATTCATAAAGTTTATACGCACTTTAGCAACTAAGGAGCATCCTTTAGTCATTTTTATGGATGACTGGCAATGGGCTGATAGTGCTTCTTTGGCTTTGCTAAAAAAAATAGCAGATGAAAATCAAGATACTCATTTATTATTGATAAATGCTTATCGAGATAATGAGGTCAACGACAGTCACCTATTGACGTTGATCATAAATCACATTGCTGATGCAAAAATAAATACAACACATATACATTTAGATAATTTATTGCTATCAGATGTACATGATTTAATGAGTGATATGTTATTTTCTCCACCTCACCTGGATGAGTTGGTCGGCTTAGTGTATGAAAAAACAGCTGGTAATGCTTTTTTCTTGATTGAGTTTTTAGAAACCCTAAAAGCAAGAGCACTCATTAAGTTTGATAGCAAAAATGGACACTGGTATTGGCATTACGATGTATTGTTACAACAAAATATCTCTGGAAATGTGATTGAATTGTTATCACAAAAACTAATCACTTTTGCGCCAGAAACTCAGCAAGTACTAAAATTTTCAGCCTTTATCAATAATACTTTCTCTTTAAAAATGTTGTCTAGTGTACTAGGTATACCAGATAGAAATACATTACAAGCTTTAGAGCCGGCTATCAAAGAAGAGGTGATCAGACCATCTAGCCCTCATTATCAATATTCAGCCGCAAATGATGTTAGCTTTCACTTTGCACATGATAAAGTTCAGCAGGCGGCTTATTTGTTACCAGTAGAAATAAATCATAATGAGATCCACTTACAAATTGCTAAAGCAATGGAAATTAATTTAAAAGACTCAGAACAAGAAAAACAATTATTTGATATTGTAAATCATTATAATAAAGCCAAACAGAAATTAACTGAAATTACTTTGTTACATAAGTTAATTATTTTGAATATTAAAGCTGGAAAAAAGGCAATGAAAACCTCAGCTTTTGGCCCTGCGTATAATTATTTTAGTAACGCGATAGAACTGCTACCTGAAAATGCCTGGGAGCATTACTCTGATATTTGTAGTGAACTTTTTCTGATTGCAGCTGAATCAGCATTATTTGAAACTAAATATACCTCGATGGAACTTTGGTTGGATGAATTTTTGGCGAACTCCCGTTTATCGATAGAGCAAGCCGAAGTGTGGGTGATCAGATTACAAGCTTACACAGCACAAAATAGATTAGTGGAAGCCGTCAATGCGTCTAATGTGGCATTGGGTTTGTTAGGGGTAAAGTTAAATAGTAAGCCGTCTACTTTAAATGTCATGGTTGAGTTGGTCAAAACTAAGTATCGGCTTGCAGGAAAATCAATTGATGATTTATTAAACTTACCGAAAATGACAGATCCTAAAAGTCTGTTAATAATGAAAATATTGGGTTTAACAGTACCCAGTGCATATTGGACTTCACAGAATTTAGTGGCAGTAATCGTATTTAAAATGACCCAATATTCTGTATTACAAGGTTATTCTCCCATGGCTGGATATGCTTTTTCCTGGTGGGGGATCACGGCTGCTACATTGCTAAATGATATTAAAAGTGGTACTAAATATGGACAATTGGGCATAGATATCGCCAATAGGTTTGATTTGCAGTTACAGCAACCCGTATTTTTTATGGGGTGGATTTTAAGTAACTATGAGCATCCCATCAGGGACTCTATTGCGCTACTTAATGAGGCTTATGAAGTATCATTGGAAAAAGGGGATAATGAGTTTGCTTCCTATGCATTGAATAATCTAATGCAAGCTAAATTTCATTCTGCATTTCAGCTGGATAAATTAACAATAGAAATGAAAAATACCCATCAAAGCTTGTTGAGTTTTGGCTTTAATTCTTCACAGTATTGGCATGATATATGTTGGCAAACAGCATTAAATTTCCATCAAGAATGCGATGATCCGAGTTTACTTGTTGGTGAAGCTTATAATGAAACGATAATGCTGTCTAAACATCAGTCATCGCAGGATCATAGTACGTTATTTTTGTTATATTTTAATAAACTATTGTTAAGTTATTACTTTAATGATTATCAACAAGCCATGGAGTTTGCCAAAGAGGCTAAAACTCATTTGATGGCTGGTGCGGGTATGTATGCATTTTCAACATTCTTTTTTTACGAATCGCTTATCATTCTGGCTTTGGTCTCAGATTGTAAAAATGACGCGTCTTTACTTAAAATAGTCAAAAAGAATCAAAAAAAACTGAAAGCTTGGAGTACGTATTCCCCCGAAAACTTTTTACATAAATGGCAACTTGTAGAAGCCCAGTTCCAGAGTATTAAAGGTAACTTTAACCGTGCTATCGCTTTATATGGGCGTGCCATAGAAGGTGCGGAAAAATCGCAATTGTTACACGAACAGGCATTGGCCCATGAGTTATCTGCTAAATTCTATTTAAATCTTAATCAACTCAGAGTTGCGACGGCTGATATTAAACAAGCCCATTATCTGTATAGTAACTGGCATGCTGATAACAAAGTTAAACATTTAGAGCAAAGTTATATGGGAATTATTCCTAACTTAAGCCGAGGCGGGATTTTAACTAACAATAGTATAGCGACAAGTACGAAATTTAGTGAACAATTAGATTTATCTAGCTTGATTAGATCTGCGCAATTGATCACGAAAGAAATAACATTAGATAAACTGACTATGATTTTTTTAAGAATTATTATGGAAAGCGGGGGAGGGCAACGTGGTTTTCTGTTTTTGGCTGATACCGAAGGTGAGTTGAAGTTAGAAACTATGGGCTGGGTTGAAGAACTTACATTAAGTGTTACACCAGTTAAACCGTCAGATGAGCATAATTTAGCGCAACTGTTACCTTTATCGGTTGTGAATTATGCAAAGCGTTCGAAACAAGATCTAGTCATAGATAATATGATAGAAGATCCCAGGTTTTTAAATGATGAGTATTTTGATCAGAAATCTGTTTATTCATGTTTTGTTAATTGTATTTTGTACCAAGATAAAGTTTTGGGGGTTTTATACCTGGAAAATAACCTGTTACAGAATGCTTTTTGTCAAAAAAATATTGAAATTGTTAAGTTACTATCTGCTCAAGCGGCGATATCTATATCAAATGCGCATTTGTTTCAGGCAATGGAACAAGACATAAAAGTGAACCGCGATGCGTTACAGGCGTCTTTAAATAAACAAGAGAAACTAAATAAGCAATTAACTCAATCCAATCAAAAATTGGATGATACTTATCTGAAACTACATGAAGCAAACTTACAATTACTCAAGTTAGCTAATACAGATGGATTGACAAACTTAGCAAATCGAAAACACTTTAATCAAAGGTTAGAAGAAGAATTTAACCGGGCATGCAGAATACGTCAACCACTCACTTTGTTATTTTGTGATATTGATAATTTTAAAGCGTTTAATGAAAATTTCGGTCATATTGAAGGGGATGAAGCACTAAGACAGGTTGCGCTTGTGCTCAAATCCTTATTTGTACGCAGTAGTGATTTGATCGCCAGATATAGCGGTGAAGAATTTGCTGTTGTATTACCTGATATAGATAAAAAGCAAGCACAGTTAATTTGCCAACGATTATTAGAAGCGGTAAAAGCATTAAACATTAATCACCCACATAACCCACCTTTTAATGTGATCACTATAAGTGTCGGTAGCCATACTGTGATCCCAGAAATAGATATGGCGTTAAATTCATTTTTACAAGGTGCGGACACCGCCATGTATGAAGCAAAAAATAAAGGTCAAAATTCGCATATTCATTTTGTTGGATCCTGATAAAACCCTAATATCTCTTTGCTTACATCGTAATTAATTTGTTGCCAGTTAGTTTCAAGAGAGGATACTAATCCATCGTAACCATCTGTTAATAAGGGAACTTCGTAGTCGAAGTATTTTAGTTTTAACAATTGTACCGCATTTTTTTCGTCATGTAGGTACAAACGCCAGAGTCCGGCAATCCGACTTGTCTGATGATCCGTGCCATTAAATCGACTCAATTCCCATTGTAATTCATATCCATTGAAATTTTGATTGTTTAATCCAGCGGCCTTTAGCACTAACCAGTCATTTAAAGATTGGTATTGAGACACCTGAGACGAATGTAGCAGCATTTGATCGGGTGCACTTGACCAAAGGTGCCAATTAGCATTAATCAACTGATTTTTTTTCGCTTGCATTGCAATCCCCCGGTTATTGAGCGCGCTTTGCAAATCTATATGTGAAATAAGTAGTCGGGATTTTACCTGCTTTGAACTAATACTTATGTTCTGACCATGTGTATCAAATTGATAATAGTAGATCTGAGTTTGTGAACCGCTACAAGAAACGATTAATAAACACAATATAATTAATAGCGTGTGATGCATTACTTTTGCTTCCTTGGTTTAATATCTTCTTGCTGTGTTTTGTTGAAAATTAAAATATTCGGTTGTTCATTTAAACTTTTACTGAAAGGTTGTAATTCCTGTCCTAACTTTTTGAGTTCGGCTAATGTTTGCTTTATTTCTTTATAAATCATAGAACCTTGCTGAAAATCAGCCATAGTATTTTCAAATTGTTTCATAGTTTGATCAAATTGGCGCATACTCGTGGAAACTTGCTGTAAACTTTGATTGAGTTCTAAAGGAATATCTTGTGTATTCTGTTTTGCTAAAAATCCGCGTAATTCATTTCCCAGTAATTTATATTCTTCGAGCGCCTTGTTTACTTCAACTAAGCTTTGTTCAATTTCAAGTTTATTAAATTTAGTTAATACATCTGAAACCTGATTTGCCATCACTGTAAATCCACTTGATGTTGTTGGAATAACGGTATGATTTGCAATAGAACTTGGAACATAGGGTGGCATATTTTGATACATATCAAGGTCTACATATATGGCACCAGTTAGTAAATTTCCGGGCTTTAATGAAGCTCTCATCCCTTTTTCAATCCATTTATCGAGATTGTTTTTCCAGAACTCCTTTGCGATTTTGGCATCATGGAAAATACGGCGATACTCAACTTTGATCAGTACCGGTACCGATGTTTTTTCTGTAGAAAAATAAGCGGGTCTGTCATTAACAACTAATAATGCGGGTGCCTCTACCACAGTTCCTATTCTTATACCCCTATATTCAACTGGTGCACCTGCGTTTAGTCCACGGATAGATTGTTCAAATTGTACGACGTAATAATCAAAGGAATAATACCTTTGCTCCAATGCCGTTTTGTATTCAGAGCTTAATGAAAAGATATGTTGATCGGTTGCAATCGCCCCCGGTTGCTCTCTTAGTGGCACGGTAAATGAAATCCCTCCTTTTAACATTTTCGCTAAAGATCCTGTTTTAACATTTATGCCATCAACAGATAAGTCTACCTCTATTGCTGAGTTGACCCAAAATACTGAATTTAATGTGACCAAATTTTGAAATGGCGCTCTTATAAATATTTTGTAGCGCATGGTTTGTTCTTGCCAGTCAAAATTCGCGGTTTCTACTTGTCCGACTTTAAATCCTTTATAATAAATCCCTGTACCCACCTCTATGGTGTCGGAATCTCTGCTTAATAAATTGTATCTACCGCCTATGATATCTTCAGAAATGAGAGGGGGTTCTTCAAGTAACTGAAAATAACTTTGACTTTTTTCACTTTTACCTGGTAGAAACTCCAAGTATACGCCCGATAATAATGTATTCATTCCGGTGATCCCGGTTTGATCTATCCGTGGTTTGACAACCCAAATTTTGGCATCTTGATTAAGTAAATGTTTGTAGCGTTTATCTACTTCTGCTCTGGCAATGACAAACTTTTGATCATCTGATAATTTTACGTCCTGTACAATACCCATTTTTACACTACGTACTTTTATCTCTGTTTTTTCGTTGATGATCCCTTCTGCGTGCGGCATACGGATAAAAATTTCAACCCCTTTATTAGTTTGATATTGGTATATCATCCAAACACCTATAAAAAAGGCGAGCAAAGGTAAGATCCATATGGCGGAAATGTGTGACTGAGATTCTATTTCTGCTGATCGTGTCATCTTTATTATTTATCCTGCAAGGTTAATTTTCGGTCCCATAATAATCGGGGATCAAATACATGCGCTGAAAGCATTGAAGTAAATACCATTGCCGCAAAAAAGAGTGCTCCGATCCCCGGCTTGATTGACATAAATACATCTAATTGTACAAGTGATACCAATACGATAACGACAAAAACATCTAACATAGACCATTTACCGATGAATTCAGTAATACGATACATTTTTGTATACTGGTATCGATCGAATGTCTTTGCATAACGGGCAACATAACACAGTAAAGCAAGTGCAAACATTTTAATTAATGGTATCACCACACTGGCAATAAAAATAATAACAGCTATAGGATAAGAGCCCATTTCCCATAATGCCAATATACCCGTTAATATGGTTGCGGGTTCATTTTGATTTAATACCCAAGTATGCATTATTGGGTAAATATTGGCTGGAATATAGAATAACAATGACGTTATCAGTAAAGCAAACACCTTTTGAATATTGGCGTTGTCCCTGAGATATGTCTTCGAATTACAGCGAGAGCAAACATTTGATTGGGTTAGTTGATGACACACATGACAATTATTATAAGATATTTCAATTGCTCTGGTTGGTTTCACCAGCAGCGGAATTTGTTTTGTGGTGGAAATTTGCTGCCATAAGTAGCTTTTGTCTATATACGAAATACATTTTAAATAGCATATTACAAACAGGCAAAAAGAATAGAAACTCACACCAAATTGAATATCCGCCATAGACATTATTTTAATCATAGAAATTAAAATACCGATCAAGAATATTTCGCACATTACCAAAGGAAATAAATTGAATAAGGTTTTTAATAAAAGCGCGGCGTATTTTTTTGGAACAACTTTTAATAGTCCGATATGAACTAAAATCAGTATAAATAGTAAGGACAGGGGTAAAAAGATAATAGAAAAGTCTATCAGTAAACCTAAAAGCGGATAGTGAAATGTAAATAATATATCAGCTGCATCTAATAAGGTAATAGATTGCATTAACCCCTTTTCACTAAATGAAATAAACGGATAAAACAATGAACTCAATAATAAAATAATGGAACTCAGACTTAATGCAACGACTTTTTGTTGTGCATTTTGCTTATTGGATTTTAATTTTGTGCGACATACAGGGCAATAGGCTGACTCTGTCTTTGTTAGTTTACTTATGAAAATAAGTTGATCGCAATGCAGGCATGCTAAGTGTTGTTCCATAAAAATCGCTAATAGTCACTATTGCAATATTCAATTTTGATTTATTTACGCAGTTATTGCAAATACTTAGTCTGAAAATGGATCCGCTATTTAAAATCGTTACGCTAATATTGAGTCTAAAATCAGCTATACTCAAATTTATTGAAATTTTTTCAATTGTTTATGGGTCTGCTAATAGTTCCATTAGTAATAAATATAAGACGGATTTTTTATGCAATACACTTTTTGTATTCTTTTGTTAATTATGAGTATAAGTAGTCAGGCTAACTCTCTTGCCGTTAAAGTGCTATTACCTGATAAAACCGCAGGCTCAGAGCTGGTTGTTTATTTAACACCAATCACAAAAAAACCTGAAACTGAGACAAAAAAGGCACCATTGATTATTAAACAAAAAGATAAAAAATTTATTCCTTATATTACTGTAACCCAAAAAAATAAAAGGCTGAACTTTGAAAATAATGATGACATTACGCATCATATTTACTCGGTTTCAGGAGGCAATCGATTTGATTTTAAAATTAAATCGGAAAATAAAAGCCCGAATGTCATGTTAAGTCGTTTAGGTGAAGTTGCTATGGGTTGCAATATACATGATTGGATGAGTGGTTATATTTTAGTGGTAGATACTCATTTATATACTCAGACAGATAGTGAAGGTATTGCGTATTTTGATAATCTGGTTGCTGATAACTATAAGGTGACCATATGGCACCCACAATTATTAGCGCAAAAAAATCAATTTCAGCAAGAGGTCCAGATAGCTGCAAATAGGACATTAACCATTCAATTACCTGTCGGTTTATCATCAATCCCACAACAAGAAGATCAGGATGAATTAGAGTTTTTAGAAGGATATTAATTAGGTGAGAATCACACTGTTTAAAAGTTTACAAAGTAAAATATTTGTGTTGTTTATATTCTTATTATTATTAGTGCAGTTGATGTCTTTTTATTCAACGTATAAAACTAATCAAAAATCTGAATCAATTCAATTAAATAATCATTTATTCACAGCAAAAAAAGTGTTTGAAACCCAATATACAAGCCGAAGCTATTATTTAACGGCCTTTGCAGAAACAGCCGCAAAAGATTATGGATTAAAGTCAGTTTTTAAAGATGATCCTAAAAGCTTTCTAATTGCTTTAAATAATCATAGACAAAGAATAAATGCAGATTTTGCAATTGCAATAAATGATACAGGGCATATAACGGCGCAACTTATTAGTTATTTTAATGATAAAAATCAAAGCAAAATAAAACAGGGCGCTGAAAAAGGGAAGTTGTTTAAATACCCAAACTGGTTAGATAACAGTAAACTGTCCAGGCTATATATGTTAGACAATTCTGTTTTTCAGTTGAGTTTAGCACCTTTGAAAAGTGGGGGCAGAGTTATAGGTTGGGTTGGTTTTGGCTATGTGGTGGATGACAATTTAGCAAATGAATTGGCTGAATTGACTAATGTGAATATTAGCTTTTTATTATCGGCACAAAATAATGACAAAAAATTATTAGCCAGTTCCAGACAACAAAGTAGTTCGGCTTTTGAAGCGATAAATTCTGAACGGTATATTACCTCAAACATTAAGCTGGGTAGCCTTGATAATGCACAGTTGAATGCGTTGATGTTTAAATCGAAAGCTGATTTATTAAAAATAATAGTCACTGACTGGTGGCAACTTTTAGTCTTTTTTTTGGTGACCTTACTATTATCTTTGTCTGGTGCTTATGCAATTTCGGCAAGTATTACAAAACCGATACGATTGTTAATTACCCAAGTAAAATCCATCGCAAATGGCAATTATAATGAAACTGTTACTATCTCAGATAGTCAAGAGTTAAATTTATTAGCCAATGAATTCAATAGTATGAAAGAGTCAGTCGTAATAAGAGAAAAAACTATCACGCATAGGGTCTATCATGAACCGCTGACAGATTTGCCGAATAGGAATTATTTGTTAAAGTCTTTGGTTGCCAGAACATCTTCGAATCAAAATTATATAGTGATACAGCTAAATATCAAAAGAATAAAAGAAGTAAACGATACTCTTGGACATAAAGTGGGTGATGAAGTTATCAAGGAAGTTGCTCATAGACTTATGCAGTCGGATATTAAGGGAGAAGTATTTCATATTGGTAGTGATGAATTTGTTCTATTGTGTAACGAACAAGAAATTACTCGTTTAATTGCTAATCTAAAATCTAAACTTGAACCTTTGTATGAACATGATAATTACACTTTACATTTGCAATACTCATTAGGTATCGCATTATTTCCTGAACATAAGGGAGAAGATGTTGCAGAAATTTTACAAAAAACGGATGTGGCACTTCAATATGCTAAAAAACAAAATATGTTTTATCAAATATATGATAGGCAATTTGATTTTAATACTGTTGAGAGATTGTATTTGATAAATAGTTTAAAGACTGCGATTGAAGAAAGTCAGTTAGTGCTCTATTACCAACCTAAATTATCAATGGAAACAATGAAAATAAGTCATGCCGAGGCTTTGGTAAGGTGGCAGCATCCGATTAATGGTTTAATTCCCCCTGATTCTTTTATCAGCATAGCAGAACAAACAGGGCAAATGGATGCGCTGACGCGCTGGGTGACAAAACAAGCGATCACGGAATATTTAAATTGGCAAAAAATGGGCATTAACATCAAGATCGCAATTAATATTTCTGCTGAAAATCTGAAAGATAAATCATATAGTGATTTCATCATAGCGCTGAAAAAAGATAACAAGATTGCAGATCAAGAGATAACGTTAGAAGTGACTGAAGACGCAGTATTATCAGATCCTAAACAAGCGACGGAAATTTTAACCTATTTAAAATCTAACGGTTTTAAATTATCTATTGATGATTATGGTACGGGTTATTCGTCGTTGTCACAATTGAAGCAATTACCTGTTCAAGAGTTAAAAATTGATAAATCTTTTGTGCAGGAGTTAATGCAAAATAAAGACGATCAAATTATTGTACGTTCAACCATAGAGCTTGCTCACAATATGGGGCTAACCGTTGTCGCTGAAGGGATTGAAGATGAAAGAACACTCAGTTGGCTTAAGCAACATAATTGTGAGTTGGCGCAAGGATATTTTATAAGTAGGCCCGTTGACGCTACTTTATTTACTAAGTGGCTGTTGGCATCTGCGTATTTTGATAAAGGTTTAGATCATGAATAGAGTTTTTTTGTTATGGTTTTTGATATGTAGCTCAGCTCAGGCTATTGAGCATTCAATAAAAGGACTTATTGATGTTCGCGTTATTGCAATAGACAATCCAGCGAAGGGCAATAGTTATTTAGAGGGGGATTATGGAAAATTTAATTTTGATTCTGAGAGCTCATTTGCTTTGGCACAACTCGGAATTAACTATAAAGTAATTTTTGATAATGGCATTAATATGCATGTTGCAGCCAATGCATATAAAGATAAAAATGCAATTGCGTTAGGGATCACAGAAGCCTTTTTAAATTATAAAAGCTTGCCAACACCAAATGGCTGGCGATTGAATACACGCGTAGGTTTGTTTTACCCTAAAATTTCTTTAGAGAATATCTCGTTAGCCTGGTCTACCCCTTATACATTGACAAGTTCTAGTTTGAATAATTGGATGGGCGAAGAATTAAGGCATTCAGGTGTCGGTTTTAGGTTAGAAAAATTAGGAAAGTTTTCTAATAGTAAACACAATTTTACTGTTGATTTATCGTTATTTCAAAATAATGATACTGCCGGTGCAATGTTAGCATGGCACGGCTGGACGGTAGGTAACAGGCAAACTTTAATTCACGAAAAGTTATTAGTACAGCCGATGCCAGCGAGACAAGAAATGTTAATAAACCAAGCAGCTGGATCCGATCCATTTATAGAATTAGATAATCGTTGGGGTAGTCATCTGGTGGGAGATTGGCAGTTTGGAAATAAGCTGAAATTGAATATGGGATACTATAACAATAACGTCGATCCTAATGTTGTCAAAGAAGGTCAATATACCTGGGGTACTGATTTTTATCATTTAGGGTTTAAATATAAAGTGAGTAAAAACTCTGAAATCATTTCTCAGTGGATGCAGGGGAGTACTTCAATGAATTCTCCCTATGGATCAAAAGTTGTAGATAACCAATACAAAAATGGATTTGTTATGTTGAGACATTTATGGAATAAACACCATATTGCGTTAAGGGCTGAAGAGTTCTCGATATCAGATCTTGATTCAACCTGGGGTGATAACAATCAGGAATATGGTAAAGGGCTAACAGTCAGTTACAGATATCGCTTGAATAAAACGAGCTTTATTCATACAGAATACAATTGGTTACAATCAATTAAGCCTGCTCGATATTATTTACATCAAGATGTGAGGTTAATAGAAAGACAATATCAGATAGCTTTTAGACGTTTTTTTTAATTGCGGGCTCAATTTTATTTACTGGTGTAAGTAAAGACGCCATCCCAATGTTGTTCTGGGCTTGTGAGTTCAAATTTTTCACATCGCTTAATATATAATTGATATAAAGGGTGTTCTTCAGCTTCGAATAACTCCCTAAAGTGTGCTTTAGCTTTTGAAAAATCCTGCTGCCAGTATAATGCCAAAGCTTGATGGTAAATATTGAAGTTTTTCTTATTTGTTAAGCGCATTGGTTCATAAATAGTAATAGGTTCTAGCTTACCTTTAACTCTGACTTTATCTAACACCCTGTAAGCAAAATCGTCAGCTAATTGAGTTGTGGTTTCATTAACTATGATATCAACACCATAAATTTTAGTTAGACCTTCTAACCTGGAGCCTAAATTCACGGTATCACCCATTACCGTATAGGCAATCCTAAACTCTGAACCCATATTACCTACATTCATAGGCCCACTGCTGATACCTATCCCGACTTTGATTTGTGGCCATCCTTTCTTTTTGAAGGCGATGCTGATGTCGTCCATCGCTTTGATAATATTAAGTGCCGTTAAAATAGCGTGTTTTGCATGATCTTTATCTTTAACGGGAGCTCCCCAAAAAGCCATTACCGCATCTCCCATATATTTATCTATGGTGCCATGTTGATCATGTATGGCACGTGTAATGGGTGTTAAAAACTCATTCATGAGTTTAGTTAATTCAGTTGCGTGCATTTTTTCACTCATGGACGTGAAATTTCGTACGTCAGTAAACAGTACGCTCATTTCTCTGGTTTCACCAATAAGGCTCATTTGGGCTTCGTTAACATCAAAATCTTTTACTAACTCTTGGGGAATGTAATGACTAAATACTTTGGATAAATGCCTTTTATGTTTTTGTTCGATGAAAAAGTTATAACTAATATGCATAAAAGCACAGCCAGTTAATAATATAAGGGGGCTTGCCATAGGTAATACGAGCTGATGATAATACCAAAACCAGAGATTAACTATAATATGAATAAAACACAGTAAGATATAGACGAAGAACTCAAAGGTTGGATCCAATTTGGGAAAAATTAAAGTCATAATCAAAGAAAATGTTAACAAAATACTTAATTCAATCCCTAAAACATAATCGGGTTGATGTAAAAATCGTTTTTCAAGTATAGCGGACACAATGTTGGCATGTACTTCAACTCCAATAAAGCTATCTCCAACGGGAGTTGAACGTAAATCAAGTAATCCCGCCGCACTTGTGCCTAAAAGTAATATTTTGTTTTGTAAAGCGTCGACAGGTAATGTTTGATTTATTACGTCTGACGCTGATATATACTCAAAACTGCCTAAGTAACCTCTAAAAGGAATAAAAATTGAACCTGTTTTATCAACTGGCATTTTTATATCACCTAAATTAATTTGCTCTAATATTTGTGAGTCTTCACTTAAAATAAATTCTATAGGAGGTTGATTTAAGCTTAATCTTGTTAGCTCTAGAGATAAAGAAGGGTATAATTGGTTATTATACTGTTGAATTAGAGGTACTTTTCTTAAAATATCTTGTTCGGATACATAATCAAAGAAACCTGAAAACATGGCGGCATTTTGTAACTGTGCTAAGTTGGCCGTATAACCTACAGGTGTATGTATATGTTTAGCGGCAGGCCCCAGTATTTGACTTGTGATCAGCGGTGATGGAAGTAACCCTGATGTCATCAAGGTTGTTTTATTTCTTTTTTGTTTGAATACGAAACCAAGCACGGCGTTTCGCGCAATTAATGACTCAGAAAACTGTTGATCTGTATTGTACTGCTGTTGTAAGTTATTGAACGTAACAGTGTCTAATATATCTGGTTTTGTCAGTTTGATTTTATTTAAAAGATTGAGTGCTGAATTATCATCGGGTTCTGCAAAAACGGCATCAAATCCTAAACTGATCACCTCATAATAATCAAACAGGTTATTGACTAATTTCGCTAGTTTATCTCTAGGCCAGGGCCACTGGCCTTGCTCCAAAAGGCTTTTTTCATCTATATCTATGATCACAATTTTATTATCAATTGTTTCAGGCATAAAAGATAGTAGCCTGGCATCATAGAAAACGTTTTCTATTTTAGTTAATAATTGCCAGTCAACATAACCGGCACTATGTATAAAAACAGATATAAAAACAATACCCGTCAGGGCAAGTCGGATCATTATTTTTTTGACTTCTATTAATGATCCCATGCTTTAACTTAATTAATATTTCCTGTATGTGTAGGGTTAAACCTGAACATAGGCCAAGGCGCATTGGTAGAAAGACCGCCGTTGTTGTCATACACTGCATATACTTTTCCGTCTGCTGAGCCTATATATATAGTGCCATCAGGAGCGATAACTGGAGAAGATACGATTATATTACTGGTTTGTAATTTCCATTTTAATGTACCATTTGCATTAAGTGCATAAATGTTACCATCACCAGAACCGAAAATAATTGTTCCATCACTTGCTATTGCAGCTGATGAAACAATCGAACCTGCAGTTGGAAAACTCCAGACTACTGTGCCACTAGAAATATCTATAGCATAAAAATTATTATCTTCAGATCCGATATATAAGATATTGTTTGAACCCAATGCCGGCGTGGCTTTTACTTTTCCCGATGTTGCAAATGACCATCTTAAAGTTAAAATTGAGTCATTATCCGCAATTGGATCAAAGGCATACACTTTATTATCATCGGCACCGATGAAAATCGCTCCGTCTGAACCAATAGCGGCTGCACCATGAACAGGCTGTCCTACATTATATTCCCAATTAACAGGGAACGTTGGTGGTTGTGGTGGGAATCCATAAGTAAATGAATCACCAGAGCCAACAAATATTGTTCCGTCAGTCGCAATGGCTGCGGGACTTGTTTCTCCTGAAGGTATTGTAAAATGCCAGTCTTCACCACCTTGATTATTTACGCTATAAATTCTGTTCACAGAACTGATAAAAATATTCCCATTTTGCATTAGCGCCGGTGATGAAATAATGGCATTGGGTGTAGCAAAACTCCAAATAAGACTTCCAGAGCTGTTTACAGCATAAAGTTTTGTATCACTTGAACCAAAGTATATATTACCTGAGCTGGTATACATGGGAGATGAACGTACAAAACTTGCTGCCGCAAAGTTCCAGTTTTCCACCCCTTGAGGTGATATTGAATATAAACAAAAGTCATCGGAGCCCACTAAAATATTGCCGCTGGGATCTAATGCCGGTGACGATAATACGGGACCAGAAGTTTGAAAGGTCCAAAGCAGGGTACCATTTGATAGTGGTGTTACTGTTACTGCTACAGTATCAGTTGCTGTTGCTGCTTCATTATCGGTTACCGTTAGACTAAAGGTAAAAGTTTCACTACTCGTCACTGAGGGTGCTCTAAAGCTTGCATCCGCCATATTATCATCGGTAATACTTACTGTAGAGCCAGAAACTTGTTGCCATAAATAACTCATAATAGAGCCATCAGGGTCTGAAGCTGAACCTGATAATGCAACTGTTGATGCTGAAGTGACACTTTGATCTGGCCCTGCATTAACTGATGGGGGCTGATTTGTTGAAGGATCTACTGTAATTGTAACAGTATCAACCGCAGTTGCATTGTCATCATCAGTGACTGTTAAAGTAAATTCTAAGATTATAGATGTACTTGTCACTGATGGAGCCGTAAAGTTTGCATTGGCAGTATTTGCATTTAATAAAGATACCAATGCTCCTGATGTTTGACTCCAGGAAAAGCTGGTAATTGTACCGTCAGTATCTGTACCAGTACCCGTTAAGTTTACATTTGCTTCGGATAATACAGTTTGGTCTGGTCCGGCATTGGCTGTTGGATGTTGATTACCTGGTACCACAGTAATAGATATTTGATCTGTATCTGTAGCGCCATCATCATCGGTTACTGTTAACTCGAAAGTAAGTACGGTAGTTGATTCTACATTGGGCGATGTAAAACTCGTAGTCGCACTATTGGGTGACGTTAAGGTAACACTCGGCCCGGATGTCTGGTTCCAGGAAAAGCTGACAATGGTGCCATCAGAGTCTGTGCCTGTGCCTATTAGGCTAACACTCACTTGAGCATCAACTGTCTGATCTGTCCCGGCATTGGCTGTTGGATGTTGATTACCTGGTACCACAGTAATAGATATTTGATCTGTATCTGTAGCGCCATCATCATCGGTTACTGTTAACTCAAAAGTAAGTACGGTAGTTGATTCTACATTGGGCGATGTAAAACTCGTAGTCGCACTATTGGGTGACGTTAAGGTAACACTCGGCCCGGATGTCTGGTTCCAGGAAAAGCTGACAATGGTGCCATCAGAGTCTGTGCCTGTGCCTATTAGGCTAACACTCACTTGAGCATCAACTGTCTGATCTGTCCCGGCATTGGCTGTTGGATGTTGATTACCTGGTACCACAGTAATAGATATTTGATCTGTATCTGTAGCGCCATCATCATCGGTTACTGTTAACTCAAAAGTAAGTACGGTAGTTGATTCTACATTGGGCGATGTAAAACTCGTAGTCGCACTATTGGGTGATGTTAAGGTAACACTCGGCCCGGATGTCTGGTTCCAGGAAAAACTGACAATGGTGCCATCAGAGTCTGTGCCTGTGCCTATTAGGCTAACACTCACTTGGGCATCAACTGTCTGATCTGTCCCGGCATTGGCTGTTGGCGGCTGATTTCCAGCTGGGTTCACTGTAACCACTATCGTATCGTTTGCTGATGCATTAGAGTTATCTGTTGCGGTAAGTGTAAAACTTAATGATGTTGGCGCCGTCACTGAAGGCGCTGTAAAGCTCATATTAAGTTGATCTGGGTTGGTTATCGAAACGGGAGAACCTGATGATTGAGTCCATAAAACTGTCGTGATGTTACCGTCGGGATCGGAAGCTGTGCCAGAGAGGTTAACTTGCGTATTTTCAGTAACCGATTGATCTTCGCCAGCATCGACTAAAGGCAATTGATTTTCATCTGTTGTGACGATAGTAATTGTAATGGAATCAGAGTTAGTGGCACCATTATTATCAGTAACAGTGACTTGTAATTCAGCTGTTTGAGTTTGCTCTACAAAAGGCACTGCGATATTAAGATCTAAACTTTCCGGGTTAAGTAATATGATTTCATTGCCGGATGTTTGTTGCCATAAAACGTGTGTTATAGTGCCATCTGTGTCTGATGCAGTTGCGCTGATAGTGCTTTCGGCGCCAGAGATTAATGTAATATCATTACCTGCGTTTACCTGCGGTATTTGATTATCTGCGTTATCTTCTGCTAATAAGCTTTCATTAACTTCAATTAAACTTGTTTGTGAAAAATTCGAAAAGTTGTTATTTCTAAAACGATTGATTTCATTATTAAGTAAAATATCGTTAGGAATTGATTGCAAAGCACCACTAAAATTAATTGTTTCTAATAATTCATTTTGCATTTTCCCATCGATTACCCCATCACTTAAGTCTTGTACAACAGCCTGAACAATATGAAAGTTAGGGTTTGGATATCCCAGCTCTAAACTAACTCTATTAACAACATTAGCCAGACCACCTAGCACTAAAGCATATTGTTTTGCTTGTTCTGAGTCAGTGACATCAGGGGTAATTGTATCTGATGGTTGAACTGAAAAAATGTCAAAACCAAATGCAGCGGCCGCATTGTCACGATTGTTTTGCAAAGTGGCAAAGAAGCTATTGCCAAATGTCTCCAGCTTTGATTTTATTACAAGGGCTGAGGTTGCTATGGTAATTGCAGCTGTACTGTCACCTGGCGTGAGAACTGAAACAAGTCCTTCATTTTGTGCAAATATGATACGTCTCTTTAAGTTTATATCAGGTTCCTGGTCTGATTCATCAATAAACTCACCACCTGAGGTTATTATTAACAACGGTGTTTCAAAAGGTGTGAGCTCAAAAGTGAATTGACCAAAAGCATTTGTTGTTGTTTGTGCTATGGGAGATTCACCAATTTGCTCGCCAAACTCATCTAATTCATAAAGGCTCACTAATGCATTAAATAATGCCCCTTTGGCCGCAGTGCCTTGAATCATTATTGGCTGAATTTCAGCAGCGTTATTCTGTTGTTCGCCTTCACCACATGAAATAATAAAAGTGCTTATTAGTATAATAAAAAATAACCGAATATTAAGTACAACACTATGTATCGTTTGCATAATTATCACTCTTTAAATTGGTCGTGAATTAAGGTATTTGTCTACCAAAAATCAAATTTCCAGTTACTTGCTCTGTACCCGCATTATTTTGCAAAAAGTAAGTTAAACCTGCACCAGAAGGCATTTGCTGACTATTTATCATAGAACTAAAAAAGCCTGAAAATAGTCCGGTACCATTATTTATACCATTAATTAATGTTGTATAACTGCCATTAAATTGGTTGATCCCGTTGCTAATAGAACCTGTTCCATTGGCATGCCATACTTGTTCATTGATCCCCAATAAAATTTGATTAGAAACGGTTTGATTGGTGAAGTCTGCGGAAAAACTGGCTGTTCCCAATACTCCTATATTTCCCAGGTTATTGGTTGGATCTGTATTTCCTGTCAGACTATAATTGGCTTGTCCAGCTTGTGGTAACGCGACTTCGCCATTAAAGTTATCGTTTGAAAGCCAGTGTAGACTTTGTTCTGTTAAATCAAGTGAACCACCAGTATTAAAACTCGCAACCCCTAAGCTCCAGCGACCCCAGCGAAATCCGGTTATTTCATCAAAGCCGTTATTTAAACTTTGTGCTGTACCAATATTAATGTTTTCTCCGCTGGATGCGTTAAATAAAAAACCGGTTAGGTTATTTTGTGCATCAAAAGTTAAATTGGACGTTTCATTAATAGATACATTAACGCCACTTAAACTTGCAACTGTGAATGAGATAGGTTCATTTGTAATCGAGTCAGGTTCATCAATATCAGGTTCATCAATGACACCATTATCTATATTGATATCAGTGCCATCATCTATTATCACTTGAGAAATGGCGATATCATCATTTGTTTCTACTTCTTTTATAACAACAACTTCTTCTGTCTCGTCTAATTTTCTTTTTGGTGGAATAATATCTATATCACTTAATAATACAGCTGTGGCTGGTTCACCAGATATATCTGGCTTTTTAATTGGCGTAGTTTGCCCAAATAAAGAACGTGGTGGCCCCATTAATTTTATCGGCATTGTATTTTGATTTGCCACATAGGCTGATTCGGTTGCACCAATTTGCAATTCGCCAACTGTGTTAACTAATGCAATTGCACCTTGCGAAACACCAGCGTATAACCCGTCTTTAATGGTGCTATTTGTTGACTCTTCCAGAGGTTTGCAATCTCCCTGGCAAAATAAAATACTATAATCGGTACCACGAATACCAATAGTTGCAACTGCTGTTTTAACTGTGTACCCCGATTTATCTGCGCCACTGGCTATGGCACCTGTAATTGTTCTGAAACCTCCTTTTACTAAATTGAGGGTGCTAGTTGATTGGCTGGCTGTTGTAGTTGATGATTTTGTAAAAAGATAGTTTTCAATATTTAATTCTGAATTTGCACGAATAGAGATCCGTGCGCCATCACTCATAAGTAATTGTACTCTGGATTTATCGCCTGTAACTATGGTATCACCAATTAATATATCATCGCCTTTATTCAAGGCAATTTGTGCAGGGCGCTGAACAAAAGTTTGTCCTGTTGCAAATAGTACTTTTCCAGTATCAGCAAATGAAGTTTGACTTAATATGAGTAATAAAATAGCAAACGATTTAGTAAAAAAGTAACGCATAATGCCCCCGGTTAATCAAATGTTTTACGTATTGAAAGTGCTGTTTGCATTCTGTCATATTCGTATAATTCGATATTTGACTCGTGTTTAATTAAATCTAATGATGCTGTTAATTGCCAGTTGCTTGAAGGAAAATCAAACCAGGCATAACTAGAAGAAAAAACATATTTTTTATCTTCTCTTTGTAGTCCGAAAAAGAGTTTGTTATCGTCAAAATCTATGTCTTGCGCTGCAAGCTGAATATGTGCATAATTTTGATTTCCCACGGCAAATCGAGAAAATACCTGTAGACTATACTGAGAATTTGAATAAGGACTGGATTCTTTAACTGCGTCATCTTCACCATAACTTAAATTAATCCCAATTTGATTATATTCGCCTGAAAAGTTATTGATAAGTGCGATAGAACCTCTAAAACTGTTTACATCTCTTACCTCTAATAGTTGTTCAAAATTTTGTTTTGCATAATAAGCATTTAAATTCACAGCTAAAGTATCTGTAACGCCGATGTCTAAACCAATATTCCCCTGAAATTTTCTTTGATTTGTTTTGTTGTCAACAGAAGTATGCAATCCTGTCCATTTTCCATATACAGTACCAAAGCTATATTTTTTATCTAACTTTGCTTCTAACATTGCGCGGCTCAGATCGACAAAATGGGCACTAGGGTTATTTCTGTAAGAATAATTAGCAGTCGTACTGAAATTCCATTCAGTATTAATAGGGTGATTATAAAATAAGCCTGTACTGAAAGACGCAAATGATGAAGCGCTTTCAACGTTTACTGATGATAGTTGGAACCCTAAAAAAAGTTCATCAGAGGTTGCTGCATTGGCATTAGTATCATATCCGCCACCCGCTTCTAACCAGGCCAATAAATTAGGTGTGTATTGATTTGATAACCTGTCGATGGCGAGTAAATACTTATCTATCACACTTGTGATATGGGCAGGTGGGGGCATTGATTTTAAAATATTAAAATGATATCTGGCTCTTTCATGATCTGATGCATCAAAATATGCGCGTGCAAGCGCAAGTCTGGCACCAGCATAATTAGGCAAAACATCAATGGCTCTTTGTAAAACCTGTACTGCCAGGCTTGGGTTACCAGTATCCAATAAACTGATACCCAGCAAATAATCATATTGTGCATCGCCGGCTAATTTTAGTTCATGAGGAGCCAGGAGATTTAATAACTCACTCATTTGATTATTTTTGAGTAATTGATTGGCATTGTTCAGCAATTGCACTTTATCTAATGTTTTCTCGGCGGCTATACCTGAAGAAAAATAGCAACTTGCAACAACCAAGATAATATAGTTTAAAAGTCTGCATAAAATCGATTTATGGACACTATTTAATGTTGTATGGATCATATTTAAACCTTTATCGTTAATAGCAATCAGCAATATTACGACGTGATGCTGATCTATTTATGGTTACAACATATGGCTTAACTAAATTTACTTTATAAGGCTAGTACAAAAATCCGATTTGGGAGGGAATATTTTTAAGATATTTACCGATTAACGGCAAAAATAATCAGGTAAGGGATAAGCATGAGGGTGTTCATGCTTATCCAGGTTAAGTATTCAACTAATTTGAGTGAAATTTGAACTGAACATAAATTCTATCAAATTGGTAATGGGGACTTATTCCGCTATATTGTGTTCCATGGTGATTTTATAGCCTGTCTCATCATCCTCTTCTAGTATCATGATATAGTTACCATCTTGGTTAAACGTCATATTCGTCTGTTGTAATAAAATAAAGTTCTCACCATTTTCTTCGTAAATTACTTGAAGAGTGTATATATCATCGTCAACATCTACACTTTTACTGTCATATTGATCTAAATTCTTAATATATGTATTGGTATCTGAGATGTTTTCGTCACCTTTAGTCCAATATATTTCAATTTCATCTAAAGGTTGGCCTGTTGGAGATGTATCAATTAAGTTTACCACTTTAATTTGATGCGTTACTGAATTTGGAATTAATTTTTCAGTGACTGACAACATTCTGGGTTCTTCTACTTCGTGGTTTTTATAAAAAATAGCCGCCAGGCTTTGCTCTTTTTCAATTGTTAGTAAATAATTGTCGACAAGCACGGTGTCATTTTCAGACATACTAATACTGTAATCTCCAGGCTGTAACGTGAGATAATTTGAAAAGCTATCAGAAGGTGTCACTTGTGTGATCAGACTTGTTTCACTGTGTGTCGCACTAAAAGTAACATTGTCGTATTCATTTATGGCATTATAGAAATGTACTTGTCCGATAGACTCAGTGTGCTTTAATGCTAACACAGTATTGTTATCAGAAATTAAATCCAGGGAAATAGACTGTTCTGAGGCGCCATATGACTCTCTTAACACTGCGACTATATTATAACCATCACCTATAGAGATTTCAGATGATTGAAATTCTATGATTTCACTGTCACTTTTTGTGATATAGAAAGTGTAAGTCCCTTCGAGTAAATCTTTTAACTCAGTCTGTTTAAGGTATTCGCTGTTGCCTAAAAGTTGTGCATTGGCGAAACCAGAATTGTCTTCCCCCATGTAAACATTATAATTTTGTTCCTCAGACAGGGTATTGATAAAAGAGATTGAAAAGTTATCATCGTCGATACTCGTATCTTTATTTTCTATATCAAACTCAGTGAATTTAGGGTCTTCAAAGGGACCTGTCATAATAATCAATTTTTTATGATCTGAACTTATCTGCACATCATTTTTAAACAAAGAGATGTATTCATTATTATCGTCGAAATATTCGTAACTCACTTCGTATGTTGCTGGCTCATAACTGTGACGCGTAGAAACCTGACCAAATTCTGCGCCAGTACGCTGAATTTCTTCTATAAATAAAGTGGTAGAAGGACTATCTACTGAACCGTTGTAAAATTGAATATAACCATTACTATTTGAATCACTAGAACCACCACATCCGGCTAATGCAATACTAAGAATTGTAGGTAAGGTTATTTTAAAATAAGGACTGATTGCCATTTATATTTTCCAATCGTTAAAAGTGACTGGAGTATGGCATGCAAAAAATCTAATTATTAGCAATTTTACCAATAATTACTTACAGTTACAATAAGTAACAGTTTTAACAATTGATTACAAATTGCACTGAACTTTAGGTTGTTGAGTATGATCTCATTTTCGATGTAATGGGTATCACACCTCACGAATTTAACGATTAAATAGTGAGGCGTATACAATTAATCTTATAAGCTTTTCTTAGGGGGGAGCGCGACATTGGCGAATATTAAACCGGCGATCAAAGACATAAAGATCAAAAAAGTTTGTTGACCTATGTGTTCTGAATGAATAAATTCCTGGCCTGATATTAAAGTATTTAAACCGATATAGGTTTTACTTCCGGGGACAAGTACAATCAATCCTTGCATAGATACAATGCATGCAGGCGCATTTTTTATACGAGTGAATAAATTGCTATATACGCCCACAGCAAAAGCTCCGATAAACGCCCCTAAAGTAGGATCTAAATATTTTGCACCTAATATACTGGCACCATAAGCAATAAATCCAACAGTAACAGACCACAAGGTATATTTAGGTTTTGTTCTAAACAGTACGAGCAGACTTAAACATAAAACGGCGATTGCAACCCAGGTAGTCCATTTGGGCAGAGGTGTTGCCTGTACAAATTCAACCTGATCAAATAATGAAAACCCGATGGCCATGCCCAGAAATGCACCAAAATAAAGTTTAAATAACAGCATGATAGCATCCATAATTCTAGCTGTACCTGAGACTAAATGCCGTGCAGATAATTCAGCTAACCCTAAAGTGAGTGCTAAACCTGGAATAAATACAATAATTGAAGACAAAATAACTAAACGGATATTAATGCTAGGATCTATATAGGTGCTAATTGCACATGCGATTAGCGCTGCTATCAACGCGACCAAAGGCTCTAACATATGAGCAACGCCTTTAGAACGCTCTGCCCACAGTACAAAAATATAAATAATAAGGCCGATAACAGATGACCAGAAAGCATCATTCCAGCTGGTTGCCATTAACATGGCAAAAGCACCACTTGACATCGCAAACGCTAAACCGGTTATTAATCTGCCATAAGGATTTGGTTGGTTATCAATATCATCTAATTTTTGATCTGCCTGGCTTAATGTAATAGTGCCACTTAATAATTCATCGACTAATTCATCTGATGACGATAATGAACCCAGATCAAGTTCACCGGGATTAACTCTGGCTGCATGAGTATACTCATTTTCATGGCCTTCAGACCAGATCACAAAAGTAAGTGCTGTTGGTGTAATAATATAAGAGGCACGTAAACCAAATGCAGTTGCTATGTTAAGCAAGTGGGCTTCCAGTCGATATGCTGGAGTACCATATTTATGGAGCATTTTGCCTAGTTTTACAATAAATTTTCTTTTTTGTATAAAATTTGAATTGTTCAATGATTTTCCACAATTATAAAGTGACGATCAATTTTTAAAATAACGTGTTTGTAAGTGATACTTAAGCTATTCTAAGGTGCACAGCATCTTGTACCGAGAGGTATCTTAGGTATATAACTATTTTAAACTAATTTGAGAAAAATGTTATTTGTTTTTAGCTTCAATCCATTGCGACATATATTTGGTACTCGCCATACTATGATGTTTTAACATTGCACCCGTAAAATTGTTTGATCTGTGCTGTGTTAAGTTATTTAAAGTTACTGTAATTATATTTAATAGTGGTGCTTCTAGCTTTTCCATATCAAATTGTTCAGATAACAGGCGCTGACATTTATTGTGTGCATTTAACCAATCAGCTTTGTTTTGGTATAACTTAATAGCCGCTAGTGCAAATTTATTTAAATCGTCGTGTATTTCTCCTGGCCAGTCTAATGTCTGGGGCAACATACCTTCTGAACCAATACTTGTGGTAATACTAGGGGTGCCCGCTAAGCACGCATCAAGTAATTTTCCTTTAATTCCGGCACCAAATTTCAGTGGCGCTAAGCATATTTTTGCACCTTCTATGACTTCTTGCGCATTTTTTGCCCAACCTTTAATTAAAAACCCTGTTTTAGGATTGTTAAGAGCGGTAGCTTTTGGCGGTGGGTAAGAGCCGTAAATATGTAATTCGGCCTGGGGAAGCGCTTTTCGTATCATTGGCCAAATTTTTTGTAATTGCAAAACAGCGTCCCAATTAGGCGCATGACGAAAATTACCAATCGTGACAAAATTGTTGCGATTTAAATAAGGTTTAGTGCGCTTTGAAAGCTGTTCAGCATTAACCATAAATGGTAAATGATATAATAAGTTGGTATTTACTTTAAATTTTTCTATTAACAGCGTTTTTTCAAAAGAAGAAATAATTAAGGAAATATCACAACGATAAATTGCAGCTACTTCTCGCTTTGCTAAATCACTGAATAAATCGTCTGTGGTCAATTCTCTGTTTTGTTTATGTGCTAAGTGCCTTGCATTTCTTAAACATTGTAGATCTTCAGTATCAAGAATTTTCAATGCGTTTGGACAGTATTTATCAATACGCCAGCCAAACTGTTCTTCCATCATGAAACGATCAAACATGACAATATCAGGCTTTAACTGAGTTACATACGTATCAAAACTAGTACAATTTAACTTAATTTCTTTACTTGTAATGCCCTCACTATTAAGGTCATGCATGTGATCTGTTTTTTGTGCCGGTGTTGCAAATTCAACTTTCCAGCCTTTTTTTCTATAAATCCGTAATAATGACATCATGTGGCTACCAGCCGCTGATGAGTTTGGTTCTGGCCATACATAGCCAATGACTAATACTTGCTTCAAAATATGCTTACCATTATCAATTTTATACCATTGTTAAATAGTGAAATGCTTTTAGCTGGCTACTCGCTAACTTATTTTATGTTTTTGTTGAATGTCATTAAGTTACAGGAGAATAACCTACTTTTAAGTGACTCTATCGCTATTTGGGTAATGATTAAATTAATAAATATTAATGCAGAAAATCCTAGTTGTATCGGTCCATGGTTTAGACCTTTATCGATATCATAAATTGCTAAACCAAATAATAAAAAGAGAATCGTTAAACAAACTTTAAGTAATTGATTAGAATAAAAGCTTAAAACATCTTCTTGTTTGATATCTTTTTTTATTCTTACAGAACAAAAAAAAGGAATAACCTTTACTTTAAAAACAGCATTTTTTTCTACATAGTTTTCATTTAATTTTGTTAAGTGTTCTCTTACAGTATCTATCATGCTGTTGGCTTTTAGTTAGTAATATCGGGCAGTTTAATCAAACTCGTTATAAATTGGTATTATTTTATGATTTTGATCCAATCACCAGGTTCTGGTTCGCCTCTGGGATAAAGACCATTTATCAGCCTAAGTTGTTGTTCTGCATAAAGTCCTAATTTTAGGTGTTTTGCAAGTTGCGTAATATTGGTTTGTTCATTTGCCATTACATAGTGAATTTTCTTAGATTTAGGTAATTTTCGTTGCGGTTTTTCGGGCCTGAAACTATGAATACTAGATAGGAATAATTTGTCGTAATCAACATCTAGTTTATTGTCAAAAATGGTTCCAGTAAGCAGATAAGCCCGGCTGCCCTGAAACACTGTTGCTATACGTATATCTTGATTTTTGTCTGTTGCTGCAATTATTCCGGTATGCCCATGTAACCCATATTGTGTAAAGTCTTCTGACTTTTGTAACATAGACGTTTTGGTTATTTTTCGTAAATGTTCTGCAGGGGACACTCCTTTGACTCTTTTTGAAACTTGTAGTTTTAACTCCGCTGACTTGTCTTCAGGTAAGCCTAATATCGCTTGATTATTCGATTGTATTTGCCATTGTTCTGGAAATAAAAGAGAAAAGCCAAGTTTATTATGCACATACCTATTTTTTTCTACGGGCCTACTTTTTGGCAGGGCGTCATAATTGACACCATAAACTAAGCCTTCAGTTTGTTTTCTGTATTCGTCTTTATTTCTAGTGTTTGTATGATTATCCGGCAGTTCACCTGCTTTAGCTATGACTTCTTTTAAGCGTATGTCATTTCTGGGGTGAGTAGAAAATACGCCATGATAACTTTTCGTTTTTTTACCTTCTTCTTTTGCGCGATAGCGGGCAAATTTTTCTTGATCTTTTAATACGCCAATTGTTTTCACCATAGCGTGAGGATCATATCCGGTTTTAAATAAATACTCTGCTCCCAAACCGTCCGCTTCTAATTCCATTTCTCTGCCGTAGCCTTTGACTGCAACACTACTCCATAAATTTGCAACATCTCCTACGACCATACTTCCTGTTGTAAATACCGAAAGTACAGATAACACACTTGCACCTTTACGTGCTGAATCTTGTCTGACAACGTGTCTGGCCGTAATATGGCCGATTTCATGTGCAAGAACAGCGGCAAGCTGAGCTTCTGAATCCAGATAAACCAATAAGCCCCGGTTAATATATATATACCCACCAGGTAATGCGAAAGCATTAATATCTGGTTCATCAATCACAGTGAAATGGTATTTTATATCTGGACGATGGCTATTTTTTACAATATTTTGACCTATCTGATTGATATATGCTGTTAATTCTTCATTATGGTAAATAGGCACTGATTGCATCAGTTTTTCATGCATCTCTTTTCCCATAGCTATTTCTGTACTTTCAGACATAAGGACGACATCGGGAGTACCCGTTGCTGGGTTAATTGAACACGCAGTTGAAGATAATGTGATTATCAGAATAAGCATTAACTTAAATATATTATGTATAATCATTCCAGATCCCTTATATTTGCCTGAGTCACTTAAAGTTTCCTGTATTAATTGATAATAAGTGACTATCACTAAGATAATTATTCGCTGTCGTCGTCTTCTTCTTCGTCTGTGTCAAAAAACAGTTTTAACTGTTGCGCCATTCCTTTACAGGCATCAGCCTGAACCGGTGCGATAATAGGAATAGGGATCACGATTGCTGGCATATAAGATGTTCCATCGGCTTCGCTACTTACGCGACCTATTAACTTTTTCTTTTTATAATCCCAAATTGACGCTTCATATTCGGCTTTTTTATCCCAGGTGCCAAAACCAAAACAACTCACGCCGGCAGCTGAAAGTGCACAGCTTATACTGCCACTGCTTCGGGTGGTTTCCGTGTTGCCATCAACCCAAATAATATAATGGACATTAAAATCATCAAATTTTTTGGATATTTCATTAAAAGAAAGTAAACGTTGTAGATCTTTCACTTTAACGGGAGCTGTACGTGGTTCAAACCAGGGGTACATGTCATCTACAAATGTTTCTTCAGGAATAACATTCAGCCCGTCACTGCCTTGAGATAACATTCCCCCAATACAGGAAATCAGCTCTGGTTCTGTTTCATAATCACTGCCACTTCGTCTGCCGATCACAACAATGGTTTCACCTTCAACAAGCTGACTTTCGCTATGTTTTACTTCGTCGATTGTGACGGTTGTGCAAGCGCTGAAACAACATAATAAAATGATTATACTGAGAACTTTTAGTAATGCCTTGGCCATGTTAATACCTCAAGTAGCAAAATTGTATGGAAAATGATTAAACAGTTAACCAAGCCACACTTAACTTATTTTTATGTTATAGCTCACGCGGTTATTAAATATGTTTTTATTCTACTTAAAGCATAGTTGCGTTTTTTTGTTTGAGCCATGTATTAATCTCTGGAATATGCGTGAATTTTAATGAAAGTCCGGCTCCCGCATCTCTTAATGCAATGATCATTGCTTCGTTTAGCGCTCCTTTTTCAGTTTGCATAAATGCGGTTGGGGTTTTGCCGTATGCGGTTAATATCCAGTCAGCAATTAATTGCCCTTTGCCATCGTATACTTTCAGATTGTATTTTATCCAGATCTCAAACATTTTTAGTTTAGTTTCAGAGGGAATATTATATTGGAATTCATCAATAGAAGGTTTTAGGTATATATCAATATTAGTATCACTTTCTTCGCCTAAAGTTTGTGTTGTTACGACATTCTCAAACATAGCGGGTAATACGGTATTAAATAATTTTACTTGTGCTTCACCTAAGTTAATATCCCAGTCATCTCTATTATCGCTTTGCTCTGTATAACGAAATATTTTAAAGTCATCATCGTAAATGATACCAACAGTATAAGGTAATTGATTGACTATCGGAGTAGGGAAGTTGCCTTCAACATCTAATGTACTACTACATCCAGATATAACAAGGAGTAATGAAAATAACCCAATTTTTTTTAAGTAATCTATTTTTCTAACCATTATTTAACTCCTGTGGTTAATGACGATGAATCGTTATATTCATTAAGTGCATATACATTAATTGCCTTAAACCATTATGGTTTATAATCATTCAGTCCGACAAAAGTGCCACCATTTCTATAGGTTAATTCCCGCATTAAGGTGGCGAACCGTATACCTGTTTTTTGTAAATGTAACGGGCGTATAAATTGAACTGGAAAACCTACAGCGTGTATTCTGACTAATCGCTCCTCTTTTTTATTCATTTTATTGATCCTTTCTATGGTACTTAGTACTTTTTTTATGGATCGACCTGAAAATTCATCTCCCATTACATATAGACTGATTTTCTTATCTTGACTGAAAAAAGTACCTATGGCTTTTTGTATGCCTTCCACCGGACTACTATTACTAAATGGGTTCCAGGTTCTTAATCTTTTTATAATAGCTTCTCGCCGACCTTGTGTATCAGGGATCCATTTACGGCGATACCCTGTGAACATATATTTACCCATGTCATTCATTATCTGAATTCCTTTAACCTTAGGGTATAGATCTAAAGTTGCAATGATCTCTTCTAATAATCGTTGCCAACCATAGTTATACATACTGCCTGATGTATCGATAATAAAAATAAGATATTCACTATCTACCGGGATCCCGCCAATTAAATCATTTTTTTTCTGATAATTCTTACCCAATAATCGTTCCATTTCGGCAGAAAGGTCCTGTAACGCGATTGCGAGTTTGCCTTTTTCTTTACTACTAAAAGAGGCTGCTTTTGATTCCTGTGCATGTAATGCTTCTAAAGTTGCCAAGCGTGTTCTAAGTATGGCAATACGTCTATTGTTTTTGTCAATTTGTTCATGTTTAGCATTTAAATCTCTATTGAAAAGGTGGGTTTCTCCACGAATGGTGAATAGTGTTTTTTGCAGGTTTTCTACTTGGGCATCTAAATCTACTGCTGATTGTTCAAGTACAATTGGCGCCATTGTTTTGGTGATCATTAGCAATAAAATAATAGCGCCGAAACCACAACAAATCACATCTAAAAAGGCGATGTTAAACTCTTCCTGTCCCCGGCGTTTTCTACTCATTATACTGCTCCTGCAAAATGATTTATGCTTTTACTGACGATCATGGCCAGTCACTTGATGGGCTCATAAAGGAACCTTGAGTATATTGTGCTAATTTCCAAAATGCGGATGCAGCCATAGGATCACCTTCCATAGGCCATAACATTACATTAACTGGGATCCCCTGAGGCAGTGTATTGACAGCTTGTTCAAACAAGTCTTCTCTTTGCGGACCCGTAATGGTGAAATCTTTACTTTTAACCAGCCCTTGTGTTGGAAGTCCATCAGTGATCAGTAAAATGTTATCTGGTAAGGGGTCGAGTAAACTGACCGAACGAAATACTTTTTCCAGACTCGTGCCGCCATTTGGTATGAGAGTTTTTAAATTATCGATGCTTTTTTCCAGCTCCTGACTGTTAGATATTGATAACCATTTGTGCAATGTTCCTTCATTTAATGCTTCGACCTGTGTATTAAAACTGTATATCTGGTATTGACTTTCTAATGGGAATTTAGCAACAAGCCATTCTACAGTGGATATGGCCCTTAACCATTTAGTTGATAACTTTTTAGTCGTATCTGACATGTTTTTTCGCCGTATGATATTCACTATTTTGTCATCTAGCATACTGGCGGAATTATCTAATAAAATTAATATTCTTTTCCCGCCTAATTGTAATCCTGTTAAATATTGTCTTTCCCCCTGACCTGAATATCTTCTTGCGTTATTGCCTTTTGCCTGTTCATCTTCAAGTTTCTTTTTTTCGATCATTAAAGTTTTAAGTTGTTGTTTTATTTTTTGAATTTGTTGATCGTCACTTTCTATATCCAGTTGCGCTATTTTATTGTCTAATGCATCTATTTCATCATTGATCCGCCGAGCTAACCCGTTAGTTTCAGCTATTTCCTGACTAAATAAAGAAATGGTATTCTTTATTTTCACCAGATTTTTTTCTCCTTCGGTTATTTCTTCTTCTAATAAAGCGACTTCTGCTTGTAGTTCAATATTTTGCTCTTCGACCTGTGTATTTACATCATGCTTTATGATTAAAAATACTAAAATCACAGCGCCGAAGCCGCACGACATTATGTCTAGGAAGGATAAGCTAAAAGTGGAAAATTTACGTTTATTAGTCATAAAGTTGATTTTCCTCCACCACATTGATCAAGGTAAAATTAGTTTTATTATTTATATTTATACGATCTCCACAAAATACTTGTTGATAATTTTTGGCTGCTTGTTCATTTATTTCCACCTGTTTTTTTTTCACGGTTTCAATGTACCAACCTTGGTGTTCTTGCTTCAAAATGGCACATGTATCAGGTTGAGTATGTGTACTGAATTCCATGTTTTTTACATCCGATAAATAATGAGCTGCGCCAGAAATAGGGTAGGCCCTCCCGCCACTGAGTAAGTGTGATATTTTATATGCACATTTAGTTTCACTGGCCTTGTCGTTTTTAATGGGAATTTTTTTAATCAAAGTTAAATCTTTATATTTGTTAAATTCGTTACGGTTGTAACTTAGATTGTCAAACAGCGTCGTATCCCTTATTAATTGGCAATGTGCTGTTAAAAAAAATGGGGAGATCCTGTTTGATAGAAAAATGGGTGAATTTTGTGGTAGAAAATTGCGCACAGCTGTAAAAAAGGAGGTTAATCTTTCACTGAGTTCATGATGATTTATATTAACTTCCTTACCAACAATTTTAATTGTTTTTTGTTCTGAATTACTGCGCAATAAAGGTAAAATTTGATTGTATAGCGCCTGCTCTGTTTGTGCTGTGTGAAAAGCATCAAAACGAACACTGTTAATTAACTTTTGATTTAACCAAAGTGCGATATCGTTTATTAATTCATGTACGCCAAGCTGCGCAAAGTTTTGGGATTGAATGAGCCCAATAGAATCTGTAATATTAACGGTTGCGCAATGAGTTTGATGTAATCCAATATCTAAAAGGTAATTAAGGCCAGAGCTATTACAGTTTGATAAGCGTACAATATCAGCATTGGCGATCCCTTTGACATTAAGTTGACAAGAATTGGCTATACCAAGTAACAAGGAAAGTTGTTCGTTGGTATAATAGGCTGGTACCAGCAAATATATGTTTTTGCAATCATGGTGTTTTGTTATCTGTTTTAATTGCATAAAAGCGAGATCTGCATTATGACGCACATAGGGGTTTTGTGTATCTAGATTTTCATATCCCAAGTGCTGCCAATAATGCGAATAAATTTTATCGGGAGAAGTTCTGCTGGATTTTATTGCCGCGTCACAGAAGTACACATCATCCTTTTCAACTAACGCATAACCGTTATATTTAAACTGTTTTTTTTCTTCAAAAACGACGAGTTCATAGTCATTTATTTCGATAATATGATATGACATTTAGGCGTCCTCATTTTTAGCAACTTTCAAATGATTTAGCAGATTTTCATCGCAATAATCCTGGGTGTTTTGTACTAAACGTTCTTGCAATAATTGTAATTGATGGGTAAAAAACATGATGAAAATACTGATCACTAATGCGATAAAAGTAGAGTTAAACGCGACTCCTAAACTATTTGTAACACCAATAATATCTCCTTCTACGGCTTTATGAGCTTGACCTAGCGCTTCACCTATACCTCTCACCGTGCCAATAAATCCGATAGAGGGGATCGCCCATGAAATATAGCGGATCATGGCAAGCTCACTATCTAATCGGTCAGCCTCGCTATCACAGATATTTTTTATTGCTGTTGCCACTGCGGCAACACTTGCCGTTGCATTAAAACGTTTTAATGCAATTAATAAGGTACGTGGCAATAACATTTTTTGTTTATCATTCGATAAACTTTCAAGTGGTCGGGATAAATCCCTGGTATCGTGGGGTAATATGCTTGTTCCAGCCTGAATATTCAGCATAGTCTGAGAAAGGACTTTATTTTCTTTATTGGCCATTTTCGCTTTATATATCATGATCATAAATGCCCAGATCATTAATATAAAGCATGTTTCCTGTTCATAATCTTTTAATACAATATAAATTGATCTCTCACTACTGATTTGTGCACCAGCAACTTGTTGGGCAGCCTGCTGTTGAATGATAGCCTCTGCATTGGGTCGTATCACAGTTACATACACTGCATGAACTAATATCACGGATACTAAAAGTGAGAATAACTGATAAATAAATTCTGAACTCGCATTTTTATTCATGTTCTATTCCTTTAATTACTAGATATCAATAGGAAATGATACGGATAAATCTTCAGATATGGATTCAGAAGGAATGAATCGTTTATCTTTTTTTGCTTGCTTTTTTTTAACTTGTTTTGGCGTCGTATTTGCTTCTTTTTCTGGCGCTAAACGAAAATGTTTAACTGAATTTTTTTCTTGTTTCATATCCTTTACAGTCAGTCTAGAATCATCTGCTGCGCTACTCAAAAAGCTAATAAATATGGCATGAACAACAATAAACATCGTACTTTTTATCATAAGGTTCTCCTCATTATTGTGCATATCTGGCTATTCTAAAACCTAAGTCATTACGTTTTTCATTGCCGTAATCCCTGTAAGATAATCTTAATTCTGTACGTGTTCCGTGAGCCCAGCTAGAACCTCGAATTACATGGTAATCTCCTGAAATTGCACCCATAGGATCTTTTTCTACCTGCATAGAAAGACCTGTTTTTATTTCGTAATAATCGTGGATCCATTCTGCAACATTGCCAGATATATCAAAGAGTCCTTTTTCATTCATCTTAAAGGAAGCGACCGGAGAAGACGCTATATAGGTATCGTTGTAGGCGGTTTGTACATTGCCTAAAATAGCGGCGCCAGATATATCTGCAAAATTCCCGGAGTCTTTTATGGGTGGTAAAGCATTACCCCAGCTGTATTTTAGCATTTGATTTTTATTAAACCTGGCCGCCCAAACCCATTCAGCTTCTGTTGGTAAACGGTATCCTGTTGCGGTATTGTCAAAGGCAATCACTTTTGAATCTTCAATTGTATAGACTGGAGTCAATTTTTCTTTTTCTGATAGCCAGTTGCAATATTGAACAGCTTGCAACCAGGTAATTTGGACAACAGGTTGGTGATTCCCATTAAGGCTATTACCTTTAATGTGGCCAGAAGAATGATGTTTACTAAATTGTTTAAACTGTTTATTTGTGATTTCAGTAACACTCAAATAAAAAGGTTTTGACAGATTAATTGTACGTTTAACTTCGTTGGCTCTACGTCCTTGCTCCCGTCTGGAAGCACCTGTTACAAATGTACTTTCAGGTTTAAATAGTTTAAGTTTGGTACCTGAAGCAGCTGTTATTTCTGGTTTTAGTTTGTCTAACCTTTCTTGCTCTTGTGTTTTTAATTCTACAGAAATATGTTTGGATAGATCTGGATGTGGTAATACATTTGCGATGTAGCTAACGAAACCTTGCTTTTCAATTCTAATTTTTTGCTGCAATGCCGGTAAAGTGAGTGTTTTATCTGGTTTGCCCATTAATACATTATTTACGTAAAGTAATGCACCTTCAGGCTTAACGTTAAAACTGATCTGGCCTAAAATAGGTTTTAGTTTTATAAATTGACTCATGCTTTGTCCTGAAGGAACAAGTAATGAAATTGACTCCTCATGGTACCCATCTTTAAATAATAATAATTTCTTTTTTAAATCTGGGAGGACTTTGGCCTGTAGCGGGGTTGTACCTAAGTATGTGTCACCAAAGGTGACGCTTACTCCTTCTGGATCTGAATTTACGCTTAATTCGCCTGTTATTTTCGTCAAGTTAATAGGAGCAAAGGTTTGTGGAATACTTGCGACAACATTAATTGTCTTTTTAGCAGATTGATATCCTGATTTATTAAGTGCTAACTGGTATTCACCCTCTACTAACTTTAGTTCGCTGGGCGTTTGTGCGAGTAATTTGCCATTGTTATAAATACTGGCACCAGTGGGGTTAGAATCGATTTTAATTAGTGCCCAGGCAGGTACAAGTTTTATATTGATGTTTTGTTTTTTTGACATACCTTCGATGTTGATTTTTTGATGATAATCAAAATGTTCAGAAGATTTTATGGTGAGTTTATGCTGGCCTGCAGCTATGTTTTCAATGATCCCTTCATTATTTATTGCAACGGCTTTATCATCAATAAAAGCTTGAATAGGTGTTTTAGGTTCTACAGACACTGATAAATTTCCGGGTAATTTAACAAAGTTAAAATGTTGGGTTTGATTTTGTTCCGGGCTAACCGTAAACTTTTTATTTAGTGGGTAATATCCTGGTAGTTTAGCATCAATATTGTAAGTACCTGATAACATCAATAAATGATCTGTGATTTTAAAATGCAGACCACCGGATATATGAATATTATCAGAGTGTGGCGTTGTACTGATCAATACTGATTTAGCAACGAACAGATAGAAAATTATGCCCAGGCCAAAAATAAACAGGCTAGTTAATATAAAGATCACGGGTTTGTATTTTCGTGTCTGTTTATTTAATTCACCCGTTGCCGGGATGAATTCTAATGGTTTAATTACCTGCTCTGTATTTTGGTTATGAGTTTTCAATATAATCACCCATTTGTTATTTTTTCATTACATTTCACTTCAATTGTCTGGCCTTTACTGCCAGCAGCTAAAATAACCTGTTGTCTGACATCGCGATAACCGCTCCGTGTACCTACTATGGTATATTCACCGGGTTTTAAACTGAGTGTTTTATCAATAAATTGCCCTAAATCACCTACTTTATATATTTTGATATGCGTCAAATTGTCCGATTCAATCTGTATATCTACTGGTATTAAAGTTAAGTTTAAAATGTCAGTAACTTGTAATATCTGTTGCTCTAACTTAGAGCCCGGATTGTTAATTTTAGTTGCATTTATATAGGTGTTTTTTGCTTCTTTATATACGGATTTGTCAGATAACCTGTGTGGTTGATCTATAATATTTTGCATTTTATCATCTAGATTGGCGCGAGCCTGAGTTCTTAACTCTCCAACTTTTGCCAATACTAAATTAGGGTCTTTCTCTAAGGCTTTTTTAAAGTAAATCTGTGCGTCATGCCAATTTTGTGCAAGTTCAAATGCTTGTGCTTGCTGAACAAAAGAAGAAACTGAGGCTTGTTTTTTCTCATTATAAGTTTGTTCTAAGGCGCTTATGGGATCTTTTGTTTCAGGTTGTTTTTTTTGCGCTAATTTAAATAATTTTATTGCTTGATCGTATTGGGCATTTTTAAGGTGTTTATAGCCACCAGACATAGCAAGTGAATATTCTTTTTTATCAATCATTTTGTTTATTTGTTGTAATTTCTCTTCTGCTATTTTTGTCATAGGATCTAAATCATAAGCTAATTGATATTTTTCTTGTGCAGCGGCCAATTGCTTTTCTTCTTGTAAAATGGTGCCTTCTTTAATCAATTTTAAAATTTTATCAAGTACCAAGGCGCGGTCGTAATTTTCCTGTACATGTGTATTTTCGGGCTGAAGATACATGGCTGTTTTTAAATTTTCCATTGCAAGTTCAGCTTGATAGTTTTCTAATGCTTTTATACCCAAATTAAGATAATAATTTAGTTGTTCGGGGATTTTTCGCTCGATTTCAGTTAATTTATCTAAGGTTAACTGGTAATTATTTAATGCTTTTTCGAACTCTTGATTTCGATATAATAAATCTCCCTCATTTGCGATATCTAAAGCTGAATTATATTGTTCATTAGCCCATATACTTACTTTTTTTTGTTCTAGCATATTTTGTTTTTCGAGGACTAGCGAAAGAATTTCTTGCGCATTTCGACGATATTTTGCGAGTTGTGCTTCATGCCATGGCGAGTCGTCAATGGGTTTATTAATTTCTTCAGCAATAAAGACTTTGGCGTCAGTTTCAATTTCAGGGGATGTAATGGAATTAGGTAAGTAAAAAATGACAAATATTAAAGTCGATATTAATAACAATAGGGCAAGTTGTATACGCCAATTTGATATTAATGACTGTTTACTATTTGAGTCTGTACTTTTGGTCTCGATACTTAAAGTGACGTTTGAAGCAGTATTATTATTTTTGTTGTCTTGGTTAGTTGTCATCAAACCTCCAGTTGTTAAATTGTAAAAGTCCAGAAACTGTATCTTTAGATGGCTTAGCTTTCTCATCGCCTATATATAATTTATAGGCTATAAATTAATACCTTGCATTATTTTTATCTGATATTTTTTGTCTTTAAAAGTGATAAAATAGTGTAAACACAGGTGGCTAGAGCACCATGTAGATTAAAAAGTGCGCACCAGAATCGCTGAAAATGACTCAGGCAAGGCATGTAAGCGAATGGAATAGTTTATCTATTTCGAGTTTACATAACGCAGAATGAGCCATTTTCAGAGATTCCCAAAGGGCGAGTCTAAAATTCCCGCATACTGCGTTAAATTCTTTTGATTTAGAATAACTAAACCTAAAAAAATTTGCCTTGTCTGCGAAAATTTTAGATCTCGCTGGCGTATACTTTTTAAACTATATGGTGCTCTAGAGCACCTGTTTAGGAGTAATGACACTAATTACATAAAATATGAGATCATTTTCTGTGGGATTGAAAACCTAATGTGCAGTTGATGAATATTAAAATATCAAAAAGAAAATGATTTATTCACCAACATTAACTTTGTAAATTTCCTGCAGAATTTTTCTCCATTGTTTATATTGATTATCAACGGTACCAGATAAAGTAACTGTTCTGTCTTCTAATTCGATAACATGTGATTCAAGGCTGGCTTCAAGTGAATCGCCTAACTCCTGTAAAGCCTCTAAGTGTATTTCTGATTCTGCATCTCTATCATAGCCATCTTTTAACACATATCCTCCACCAGCAACAGATACAGCACCAGCTGCGCGCGCACTGGCATTAGAATTACCAGCAGCTAAAATACCGCCTATGATTGAGGCTGCACCTATTAATTTTTGATTGCTGGCTTTGCGTTTCATATTTCGCATTGCGATGACTTCATGGAAACTTTCCTGGCGCCATATTTGATAGGGCGCTTTCATTTCTTTAACATAACTATCGTAATATTCTTGTAATGTATCTACAAATAAGTAGTCTCGCTCTCTGATCTGTTTCACCCGGTTGAACATAGGATCGCTTTTCGCTGGTAATCTAATAATTGAAAAACGACCATTTTTTTCAGCCAAATGTTCAGAAAACATGTCAGGAGAAAATGATTTAGCAAATTTTAATTCAGATACATTACGCAGTTCTATAAGTTGTTGTGAAGAAAGCTTTTTTTTATACAGTAACAAATCATTGGAGATGTTATTATAGATGTTCTGAAATGGCTCTTTATGAAGTTTTGCTCTGGCATTATACGAATAACGGCTTGCTTTATGTTTATACTCTTTTTTGAACCAATGATTTCCCGCAGAGTCTGTGACTGTTACTTCCAAGTTTAAAATTTCTCCATCCGATTGTAATATAAGACCTTTAACGAGCACGTCAACTGAGTCATGATCTGCCGGAACAACACGAACAGCGCCCCAGGCTGAGCTTGTTTGTAATGTTCCCATCAGTAAATAGGGGATATAACTTGCTTCAGCAATTCGGATTTCAGGAAAATAGATGACATCATCTTCTACTTTTCGCAGGTTATCGAGTCCGGGATCAAATATTTGGATCCCAACGTCTAATAATTCAGCTTCAGGAATTTCCGCAGTTTCTTGGATCACTTTTGTTACATTTGCTGATTTAACTTCAGTGGTTGCACATCCGGTTAATAAAGATATGCTAAAAAAAAGTACAAAAAATGATAATTTTATCTGGATACTTGTCATATAAATTTACCCTTTTCCTTGATTTTTATATTTACGATACTCTTGCCAAAGTTTCTCTCTTAATACGGGATCTGCTTCTGTTAAGGCTGCTTCTCTTATCTGGCGAGCAACTACGTCATCATCTTGTCCTGTTGGAATATCTGCTGGTGGTGTGTATATTGTAGGCGCACCTTGTTGATCTTTTTGTGCAGAAGTTTGTACGACAACTGGCATGTTGTTTGCCCCTGAATGTGGATCGCTGCCCTCTGGTGCCGCTTGTGGTGAACTGGGGGATTCTCCGTTTAATACATCATCATACAAGGCTCCTGCCTGAGCAATTTCAACTTCTTCTTCACTACCTTGTTCATTTCCTTTATTTTGAATATAGTCACGTTCGCTTAATATCATACCGTCATATTCACTCATAGAACCCTTTAGTTTTTCATCTAAAGATGCTATCTGCTCACCTTGTGTTTTAGCTCCCCCTTGCATTTCATTTTCTAATGCTCTTACTAGTTTTTCAGTTTCAGAAATGTCTTTAGCGGCACTTGATGATGATGACGAATTTGTATTTTGCGCATTCGCACTGTTTTGACTTGACTCTGATGTGTCTGTGTTTTGTTGTGCTGATGCTGATGCTGATGCTGATGCTGATGCTGATGCTGATGCTGATGCTGATGCTGATGCTGATGTTTCATCTTCAGAAAAATCGATATCATCACTTGGCGACTGATTTTCATTATTTAATGTTTCATCTTCAAAATCTTGTTCATCTTGACTTTGATTGGATGAATTTTGAGCTTGTTGATCAGCTTGACTTTGTTGGTTTTCAGGTGTGTTACTTTGGCTACCTGACGGGCTTGAACTTTGTTGTGAAGCTGTTGCTGTAGTCTGTGAAGAAGGTGCGGTACTAGGCGTTGATTTTGATTGAGATGAAGAAGCACTACTCGATGGCGAACTTTTGGCAGTAGAAGACGAAGAAGAACTTGACGGCGGTTGCTGAGACTGTTGTTGTTGTTGTTGCTCTGTGGATTTACAAGCAGTCAATACGCAGCTCAGTGTGATTAAACCTATAATTAACCTAAGTGTTTTCATTTTCCTCTCCTACTTATGGAAATACATGCAATTGCATTTTTTCTGTTCTTGTGGGGATCCCTTCTTCAAGTTTAGGTCTGAACCTGGCTAATCTGAGAGATTTTAATGCTCTTGAGCGTAAACGTGTATTTTCTTCAATGTTAGAATTAATTATCGTTATATTTTTAGCTTTGCCGTGACGGGTTACATCAAAACTTGCTTCAACAAATTTAATATCCGGCGTAAGAGACGCTAAAATAACATCATCTTGTAAATTTGTTTCTAAATTTGGCAAGTTAGGTAATGCAACTGGTTTAGAAAATAAATTCTTATATGAATTTTCTTCGGAATGATCTAGCACATAATGATAGGTTGTTTGATAAAGAGACATAGCTGACTGGCGCTTTTCAAACAATAAATGCCAATCGGCTAAACGCAGTTTTACTTCTGATACCTGAAAATGATTTATATTTTTTTGGTTCTGTAAAACAACTAACTCTTTTTCTAATATTTCCCTGCCTGTAACAAAACTTCTTCTTTTTAAAGATATAAGCCTGTTATCTGCTTTAGAGTGTTCGCCATATTCACTTTTAAATGCATTATTAGTAGGGATAGTATCTATATTAAAAGTGGCAAAAAAGTAATTTACAATCATCAGGCTGTGAATAATCTTTATTGTGCTTAAATCATGCTCACCATAATGTAACGAAATAATCGCAAGAGAGCGGTTAAATAAGTTGTATGCATTTAGCAGGTTCTGGCCGGGAGTTTCTGAATATCTGTTAGCGTAAGATTTTAAGTTCCAATTTGCTACTCTGTTAGTTATTTCTAACATTTCTATATCTGTTTTTTTGTATTTCCTTTGATGTAACCAATATAAATAGTTATATTTGTTATTTATTTTATCCCACTTTTGTTGGGATCTCAGACTGGAGATTATTTTATTTACAGTGGGGATCTGTAAATGAGAGTAAAGTCCATCATTTATGCGATTTAGGTGTAAAGAGCGATTATATATCTCAATAGCTTTGTCATGTTTGTCATATCTTTGATAAATGTCACCTAAATTTGACAACTCCTGAGCCAGTTTGTCACTGTATGCGCCTTCTTGTGACTCTATTTTTTCGATAGCCTGAAGATACACTTCAATTTTTTCATTTAAAGTTTTTTCTGCGGGTTTAGTTTTGACTACTTCAAAAGGATTTAAAGTATTATTTTCATCAGCAACTGTTACGAAAACTGACGCAGGTAATAACAAAAAACATAATACAATTTGTGCAGGAAACGGCATAATTAATCTCCAGAAATTCTGTCTACTAATAAAGTAACAAAAATATTTTTGATATAATCAAAAAGTATTGCTTAGATATTCCCCTGCAGAGTATTAAATTGATTTTATTGATATTAATGAACTGATCAATTGAAAAGGTTCAGTTAATATCTTTATTATGTTTTGAAATTAAGTATAGTCTAAAATTTGTTTTTACAGATAAAATAATAGAATTTTTTGAAATGGCATTCAGGGCGTGTGTATACTTAAACTCACCACTAAGATTTGTTTATTGTTTAAGTACACAGGCGTTAATAAAAATTGCTAAAATGACTCCCGTTTATGCTTCTAAACCAAAAGGGTCATCAATAGAATGAGAAGGCTGCGTAAACCAAACAGGGCCTTTTTCATCCATGTAAAAATGATCTTCTAATCTGACTCCGAATTCATCAGGTATCACAAGCATAGGTTCATTACTAAATACCATGCCAGGCTTGAGTAAAACAGGATTATTAAGTACTAAATAGGGCCATTCATGTATATCTAATCCACATCCATGTCCCGTTCTATGTGGCAGACCAGGTAAATCATAACCAGGTCCAAATCCTCTTTGCTCTAAAATAACGCGTGCAGCCGCATCAACTTCACCACAAGGCTCATTCAATTTTGCTGCGTTAAATGCATTTACCTGGGCATCTTTTTCTGCTTGCCAGGCAATGCGCTGCGCTTCTGTAGCTTGACCGTATGCGTAAGTACGCGTTATATCTGAATTATATCCATGCAATAAACAGCCTGTATCGATTAATACCCAATCATTTTCTTTTAAGATTTGAGGATCTTTCACACCATGTGGAAAAGAAGTTGCCAGGCCAAATAAAACAATACAAAAGGAAGAGCCTGCTGGTGCCCCCACTTTTTTATGGGCTAAATTAATAAACTCAGACACTTCAGCAGTTGAGATCCCCGGACGTAATATACGAGCTGCTGCTTTGTGTACTTCGATGGTCATGTCTTTTGCGCGTTGCATTAAAGCAATTTCAGCTGTTGATTTTATCTGGCGACACTGGGCTGTTACCTCTGCTGCATTACTATAGTCGTATTCTGGTGCTGCTTTTCTTAAACCATCAAAAATAAAAAAAGATGCGGATTCATCAATACCAATTTTACCTGATTGAATTCCCATTTTCTTCAGCACAGCAGCGAATAAAGCATAAGGACTTTCATGTTCATGCCATCCGTTAAAGTTACCTGTGATCAACATATGATCATTGAGTGAACCTTGTTCAAAATGAGGCGCTATAAATTCTAAATCACCTTCAACGGGTAAAATAGCACCGACCATACGCTCGCTTTTGTACCATTTTAATCCGGTGAAATAGTATAAATTGGTGCCTGCATCTAAATAAAGTGCGGCAATATTTTGTTCTCGCATATATGTTTGAGCAAGCTTAATTCTGTCACGAAACTCTTGTTCTTTTATTTCTGAAACATCTAATGTCATGTTTGTTAAACGCGCCAGTTCTATTTCGGCTGTTGAGCCACCTACACCTATAGTCATAAAAATACCATTAAATTGTATGCAATATTCAAAATGTATCATGGAAGAATTCAAAAAAGAAGTAAAGGATGAATACTAATGTAAAAAATAGGTGCTTTTGTGTGATCTAAATTATACAATTGGGATGTTATAACATTTAGACGTGCCAAAGGTATAAGTTATGACGTATGTAGCTTTCCGTTTTTTGGTTCTATTAAGGTTCTTTAGATTTTCATGACAGATATCACTTCCCATAAAGCATCCCGCAGAAGGTTGTTAATTGCGCTTTCTTTAACTAGTTGTTTTATGGTAATCCAACTTTTTGGTGCATACTTTTCTAACTCTTTAGCTGTTGTTGCGGATGCAGGGCACTTATTCGTCCATAATAGTTCATTATTTATAGCACTAATAGCCTCTTCTTTAGCTATTAGACTGGCTGCAACTTATAATGATGGGTATCGTAAAGCCGAGCTATCTGGTGGTTTAATTAATGGGATTTTATATTTATTGATCAGTAGTTTTATTTTATTCGAAGGCAGTGAACGTTTTTTAAGCCATGAACATGATACCTCACAAATAAATACTTTTATTATGTCAAGTGTGGCGGCAGTCGGTTTTTTGTTTCACACGGCCTCCGCTTTTATCTTATATAAAGGCAGAAAAGACAGCATTAATGTGTATGCCGTATTTTTGCATACATTTTTTGATTTACTCTCTACTATTACCACCTTTATTGCGAGTATCATTATTTACTTAACGGATCTGCAAATTGTCGATCTTATTTCAAGTATGCTGATCTCGTTATTTGTTCTGGTAACTGGTATACAACTGATTTATCGATGTGTTGCAGGATTGTTTTTTACTAAACCCGCATTACCTGAAGTTAAGGTATTAGAAAAAGCCATGCTAAAAATTGAGCATATCTTAAATGTACATAACCTGACTGTAAAGCAAGAGAAAGGCCAACTCTATGTCGGTGCACATATTGTATTGAAACACAGTTGTACGCTTGAAAAACATGATGAAATATGTCGTTACCAGGTGGAGCAGCTCCTGAGTAAAAAATTTGCGATTAAACAAAGCGTATTACAAATAGAGACGGGAAACTGTTAATTTAAAAAGCTGAATGGTCTGCGGGGCTAAAATCATTATGTTATTCTCAGTGTTGGATATTATCTCTTTACTTTTTTTTGTGTTGAGCTGGGCAGGTTATACACGTTTTGCGCGAATAAAAGCGAAATCTACTAATTGCATCGCACGCTCTTTACACAAACATCGTATACATTGGATGACTGAATTAATGCATCGGGAAATACGGGTAGGAGAGGCCGCATTATTAGCGAATTTGGAACGTAACATAGCTTTTTTCGCATCAACCACCTTACTTGTATTAGCGGGTGTCTTAACACTTTTTGCACAAGTAGATTATCTTGTTGCTATCATAAGTTCTTTTTCCTATGCCCATGTATCTAATGATTTTATGGTGCAAATAAAACTCTGTATATTAGGATTAATTTTTGTGATCGCCTTTTTTCAGTTCACTTGGTCAATGCGACAATATGGCTTTGTTAATGTTATGGTAGGGGCCGCTCCCTTTTCACTAGATAAATCTAATAAAAACTTGTTAGCCTATGCAAATCAAATGGCGATAGTACAAGATCAAGCAGCGCATTCCTATAACTACGGTTTACGTTCTTATTACTTTTCACTCGCTGTACTAAGTTGGTTTTTTCATCCCGTATTGTTTATATTATCGAGTGTTATTGTTGTTTATACCTTATATACACGGGAATTTAAATCTAAGGCTGTGAGGGCAATTACAAAGGCGTCCAGAATATTGGAACAACAAAGTAACTTTAATGATAATGATGAAAAATTATAATATATGTTGATAAAATATAGGCTTAGAGCATTTATATCATATTAACTAGTTAAAAATGATAATCTAACTGTGTAAATCATTCATATATTATGGACTTTATTTAAATAGTATTTTATTTATCCGATCTGAAATGTTAATATCCCCGCGAAATTACTCTCGGCTGAAACTGCGGTAGTGTAATTGATATTGTAAATTACTTTTATCGTCTTCTAACTTGTATTTTAAGTGAAGGCTGTAGCAGCGTCGTACTATTAAAAAGATATACGGGATAAATAATGTTTAAAAGGATTTTCCTTTTAGGGTGCTTATTAATGAGTCACCTGGTTTTAAGTGAGCCTAATTTCGATATTAGGGTTATTGGTAAATTAACCTCTGATAATCAACATAGTTACCTTTTATCATCTAACGATTGTTCAGCTATTTCTTATGTAGAAACTGTTTTTGAAGGGAAGCCTTTAAGGTTAACAAGTTCTGAAATTCAGTCTCAATTACCTGGTTGTGATTATTCATTCCCGGCATCTTCAAACTCACAATTAAATCCCTCTGTAGATGTACATTATAAAGATGGCAGTTCGCAAAACTATACAGAGTCTTTTCAGTTAGAAGCAAATTCACCCACACTCAGTTTTACCGGGTTGTCAATTAGTGATATTGATGAACAGCAATTTATATCTGTAAAATTTACCAGCAGTGACGATATCGATTTACAATATCTAGCGGTAGATATTCTTGGTTTTAAGGCGTCTTCTCTCAAAACCGTTGGCGGGATCATAGATCAGGTGAAACCATTGGCGTTTGCCAATAGTCAGGGTTATATTCGCTCATATCCGGTCTTTGACTCTCAAAATGAATTTACGGTTAATTTACCTCTATTAACCTCATTAAGTAATGCGCAGATAGCCAGTGATGGTTTGGTTTTAATTGAAGCATATGCTATTGACTCTTCAGGTAATAAAAAAGCATTTTCTGCGATAGAAACGACAGGGGGAGAAATTGAAGAAAAAGCCCTATCCTGGCATATCCAGCCTGAAAAAGTGATTATTACTGATGTTTTACAATCGGTGTCACTTACACCAATTATAAATTTTGAATTTAGAGGTGAAACACTTATGTCAGGAGCTGGCAGAGGTGTCAGTTATACGTCCTCTGATGATAAACTATTTGTATCATCAGCGGGTGTTCTTTATGTTGACTCTCAAATTGGGAATATTAATACGACAGTCACTATATCATACCCCGGACTCCCCGATCTTATATTGCCGGTCGAAGTTGATTTATCTAAAACCTTACAAAGTTTAAGATTTAAAGATCACCAAAATGAAACTTTCATTTTACCCTCGTTAAATAAAGCATTTTCCTTGCCGACTATTGAGGCTGTTTTTAGTGATGGCTCACAACAGGTTTTAGCGGATCAATTTCCAATAACCTTAGCTTTGCCCCATTATTCTGAAGGAATTCTTGCTTTATCAGGCAATACAATAACAGCCGCACAACCCGTTTCTGCTGCTACACCTGTTCAATTGAGTATTAGTTTGTCAAATGATCCTAATGTTAATGGTGTACTTAATATTGTTGCGATTGACGCTAAACCCGAAATTGAATTGGATCTCGCGTCCTCAATTAAGCCTGGTGAAACTCTTATAATTAATGCGTTTGCCAGTGATGACGTTCAAATTCATAAAGTAAATATTTCTGTAGATGGTGCTATTATTGCAAGTCCGCTTAGCGCTCCTTTTAAGGTTGAGCTACCGATAAGTGAAGAGTCGACAGGAAAGATTTTAAATGTTGAAGCGGTCGCTATTGATAGTGCCGGGCAGTTGTCTTCTGTTGCGACGCAGAATGTCCAGGTCCTCACTCAAGATGACGTGAGTATTCCAGTAATATCTTTTGAATACCCGCTTGAAAATCAAAGAGTGGTTGAATCAAGCCCGATACTATATCAGATCACCCATGAATTGGGTTTGGCAAAGTCAGCATATGATAAACAGTCTGGGATAAAAAAGATTGAATATTATCTGGATGGTGAACTTGTTGGTGAAGTTACAAGTCCTGGTTTTGAAATCAGAAAGAAGCAATTAGTGTCAGGATCAGAAGATTTTATTTACGAAAATTGGTCTTATGAAGGTATTACACCAAAAAGTACGTTAACAGAAAAAGGTTTACCTGTTTATGCTAAAATTTTTATGGGTGATAACGGCATAAATACTGATACAAAACTGTTAAGGCTGCTGAAAAACCGCCCCGCAAAAATATCGATAGCCAAACCACATACGTTAAATCATGTTGTTGCTGGGCAATATACGCCACTTCATTTTAATGTGTCTGATGATACTCTGTATTTTGGCACAGATGTTCAGGTGCTATTAAATAATAAAAAAATTAAAGAAGTGAGATTTGCAGATAAACAGCAACAACTCGCATCATCTTATGAAGAAAACTCAGAATCTATTCTTGATAAAATCTTGATCTCAGAAGAGGATTTAGGTGAAACAATAACATTAATTGTTAAAGTTACTGATTTTCATGGGGAAATAACTAGCTCTGAAATAATTGAATTAACAGTAAAACAAGACCAGGCTCCAACTATAGGTATAACAGCACCTTCTGAAGGTGACGTGTGGGTTGCTGGTCTGCCTGTTGAAATAATGGCAAATGCGACAGATGATACACATGTAAAAAGAGTTGATTTTTATATTAATGAACAAATTATTGGTACCGATATTACACCACCCTATCATGTTGTATATCCTACACCTGCTTTGACCCAAGGCGAGCAAATATTAACTGTACGTGCCGAGGCGGTAGATAGTCGAGATCAAATTGGTATCAGTCAAAATGTACAAGTAACACTTGGTTATGATAATCAAGTACCGGTTGTGCAGTTTGTATCTCCTCAGATTAACGCAGTAACGGGAGCGAATAGTATTGCCAAAGTTGTAGAATTGACTTCTCATTTAATCAAGATAACTGGTTATGATAATGTGGGAATAAAATCTTTTACTTTAACAGGGTTAAGAAAAACTGGCTCGCAATATGAATTAACAGGTAATGATACTGATATTGTCACTGAGCAAGATATTCCGATACAAAATATTCCAGGTGGTGCACATGCATTTTCTATCGCAGCCTATACGCAAATGCCAAATTATAATGGTCAAAATGGTAATGAGTTTGACCCTTATACTATCAATATTGAAGTGAAAGATGAACGAGGTAATGCTTCTATATCCCATTTAAATATTGGTATTGCTCCTGATGAAGTACCAGAAATAACTGATATTCAAATTAATAAATCTCAATTCAGGGCTAAAGATACGCTAAAAACAACTATTTTTGCAAAAGATGATGTTGAAATATCATCCATTCATTTACAGGTGTTTGATGAGCAAAATACGTTACTCACTAGCCTAGTTGCAGATAAAAACTCGGGGTTAGTGACTACAGCCACAACAAATGCGACATTTAATTTAGATTTAACAAGGATAAACTTAGATAATAAAGATCAAACTATGACACTTGTCGCCAGTGCGAAAGACAGTTCAATTCAAAACGCGGCAGAATATAAAAAATTGATAGATGTTGTGGCAGATAATGAAGGTCCTATTGCAAGTATTAATAAACCCGTAGCGGGAACCTTATTGCAAAAGGGTATTGCACAAAAAATAAACTGGCTGGTTAAAGACGCATCGAATATATTAAATGCCACATTAAGTATTAATGGTGTTGTACAAGATTCTTATACTGAACAGGAACTTTCCTTTAGTAAATCCATTTCATATACACCAACTGAGTTGGGTGTACTTCTTTTTGAAATTTCAGCAACAGATACGTTACAAAATGCTTCAGTTCAGAGCTGGCAATATAATGTGATCGATACCACAGCACCACTGATTAAAATTACAGCGCCAGTACCAGGTGAGCAAATATATGAAGGTGAGTTATTCACGATAAATTCATTAGCAACTGATGATGGTATCGTAGAGCAAGTCAATTTTGAACTTGTTATTGATGATGTGGTGGTAAGTCAGGAAGTTGTATCAAAAAATCTTACTGAAGCTAATTTTAGTTCATCCATGCGATTACCCAATGTTGCAACTGGCTCTGCAGTAAGGCTCAGAGCCCATGCCACAGATAATCATAATTTAGTAACAAGTACTGAAATTGAACTGAATGTACTTGATGATACGAACAAGCCTAGTATTTTGATGTTAAAACCTGAAACAGATATTGAGTTACTACCAGGTGAGGTGTTGTCTGTCGAAGGAATTGCAATTGATGATATTTATGTAAAAAACACGATATTGGTGTTAATAGATAAAGATCAAAATGAAATCGTATTACCCTGGCACCATCTGTCTCGCACTGATTCTATTAAAAAGATAGAGATCCCAGATCCTATTACAATAGGGTCGACCATAATTAAAGAAAAGTTTCAATCTAAGATCGTCGCAACAGCATTGCCTGGTGCAAATTTATACAGCAATGAAGATACGCATTACAAGCTCAAATTAAGAGCGACTGACGAAGGTATTAATCAAATAGATTCAAGCGAAGTTAATTTAGTTTTAAAGGCTGATAAACAACCCCCTGAGGTGACAGTTTTATCACCTTTATCGGAATTAGTTGAAAATCAAACTGTCGCCCTTGAAATTAACATTAAGGATAATGTCCAGTTAGACAGGGTTCAAGTTTATCTGAATAACAATCAAAGCACGCCTATTTATGAGCAAAATAACTTAACTGTTAATCAAGTTTTAATTAAGCCAGATAATGAAGATTCAACTTTAAATCTTGATTTAAATGCGTTTTCACCCATTCCAGAAGAGGGAAGGTTTATCACTGTCATTATCGATGCCTGGGATAAAGAAAACAATAAGACCTCTAAATTACATCAGTTCAAAATAATAAAAGACCAGGCTCCTCAGTTTTCAGTGGCTGCGTTTTATCCACAGCATGTAGTCCAGGGCGGAACGGTTTTTTATCAAACGCGGTTAACCGATGATTTTGCCCAGCAAAACGACCCTGTGATGGCGACTTCACTTGCGACAAGTTTCACTCTTTCTGATAGCGGCAGGCATGCCTATTACTGGCGAGATGATGTAAATACAATAGATATCAAATCTGATGATTTACTGGTATTTGGTCTAGATTATCCTGAGTCTGTCAGTAGTTGGGATTTGAATCTTGAAGATGAGTATTTAGTTAAATTCACCCCTGGTGAATTACAAGTATATTCAAGAGAATTTAATATAAATCAACGTTTAAAACTCAATTCATTAAATAACGATATCCTGAATTTTAAAATAAAATATTTAACAGGTAATACCTGCCCATCTTTATGGCAAGAAACCATAATAAGTGCAAATACAGGTGTGATATTAGCAGATATTTTACCATTTGGTGTGACTGAGGTTGTGATCACGCCAGTACTTGAAAATAATGTCCCGCATCCATTTATTAAGCAACTTAACATTGACTTAACAAAACAAAATGAATTGAACGTTTACCCCGGTGTAGATCAAACACTTGATATTACAAAGCAAGAAGCAAAATTAAGTATTAAATTACAGGATGATACCAGTGAAACGTCTTCAGCCTGGATAAACTTTGGTCATCATGAAATCTTATCAGGTGATGATAATCATCAAGTTAATTCAACGACAGGTGTATTAACGGCACTGTCAAATTATAAAAGACTTGAGCAATTCAACATATTCACCATTGCAGCTGATCGCAATTTACAAGCAGATATCAAACAGAAGATAACCGATCACCAGACAATAGCCTTAAATAGTGATAATGGCTCTCCAGATTTGGTGATTAATACGCCAGCAGTTAATACGCATATTATTGCAGGGCAAACACTTAGCATAGATTCTATAATTCGAGACAATGCACAACATTTAAGACAGGTAGACTATTTTTTCAATGATAAAAAAGTCGCGGAGCAAGGATCTAAATTATTTAATACTCAATATCATTTAGCCTTACCGATAGAAAAAGAACTTATAGCAGGAAGTCAGGCGAGTCTTCGTATTGTGGCTGAAGATATGTTTGGTGAACAAACTGAAGATACCCGATATTTTCCTGTAGCTGCAAATCAAAATCCAGAATTATATTTAAATAAATTTGAATCCCATCGTGAGATCACAGATGTCGCTCGTTTAAATTATGGTGAATTTTGGGTGCGACAGGGTGATGAATTTAAAGTTACTTTTGATTTTATTGATGATACAGGGATAGATAATGTACAACTTGTACGCCTATTACAGAATGGTACAGAAGCTTTAGTATTTGAAAAAAGCTACCAAGTTTCATGTCCTGCTATGCCAAGTTTACATGAAGTTCAAACATTATCTGGTGTCTTTGATTTTGCACAATTACAACAATATGAAGTCCGAATTACGGATAATGTAGGTAAAATAGCGAGAATGCGTTTCTTTATTCATCCACTAGAAAATGTGATCCCTGCTATCCGTATTGCTTCACCAGCAGAACAACAACTCATCACCTCGGGGACGTTTAATCTTAAACTTCGTACAATTATGACAGATGATATGCCCTTATCAGATACTGAGATACAGGTATTTGCAGACGGTATTTTATTAGAAACAATCCCTGAAGAACTCATAGACACAAGTTTATCTGACGTTGATATTCAGCTATTGAATGAAATTTATGATGATTATCAACGAAATTATGGCACTGATATCGCAAATGATTACGCTAAAGTAAATAGCGCGAATGTAAAAGTCATTGAAAGTCTTTTAGTGATCCCAACACAACTTATAAAGCAAAATCAAGAGGTTGTATTAACCGCGCAAATCAAAGATTCAGATAATTCGATAGGTAGTCATGAAGTTACTTTTATTGGCGCCGCTGATGAAATAGCACCACAAGCAGCCATTATCTCTCCGTCAGGTAATGAGTTTGTCACAGAAGCAAGCCACATTACTTTGCAATATCGTGCATTTGATAATGTTAAAGTTGCTAATTTGTCACTCTCTATGAGTTATGGTGTACAAACAGCAACGGGCTATATCAAAAATGAATATGGCGATCCTATTCGTATTATTGATGCAATACCGGCAAACGATTTTGAAATTGTAACTACGAATAATATAGATACGCCTGTCTATAATACCAGTGTGTTTATACCTAAAATATTAGATTTTTATAGTAAATTTAATGAATTACCAATTAGTACAGATAATGTATTTGATATCTGGGTCAAATTAGAAGCACTTGATCATTCAGGAAATAGCTATGATATAGAACAAGCCTTTAAAATAAGAGTTGATGAACGGCCTGTTGTAGACATTATTAGCCCTGTTAACGGCCAAAAAGTTGTTGAAAACAGCTTAGTTGCCATCAATGTACATGCGTATGATGATGTTGGCATTGGCTATGTAAATTTAGTTGTAACGCAAGGTGATAAAGAAATTTATCATAAAAAATTACATCAGGGACCATACACTTATGCGTTTGAAGTGCCAGCTCTGAGTGATACCGCAGCGGAAAATCAGCTAGTGTTAACTGTGAGTGCAATGGATCATTATGGCGTAACTCATAACGATCCGGATAATCATTTAGCAGTAGAGACTATTCACCTTGCAATAAAAGGTGATGAACCGCCAGTGGTGACGATTGCTAAACCACTACCTGGTTCTGAGTATACTGAAGGCCAGCATGTACTAGTGCAAATTAATGCTGCAGATGATATTGGTATTCAACACGTAGGATTAATGGTTGATGGATTAATTACCGGCAACCAAAATCTAAGTGATGCACGTGCACCTTATGAGTTTTTAGTAGAATTGCCATATGGTCAAAAATCAAATGATATTGTCTTTACGGCTACTGCCACAGAACATAAAGAACATGGTGATGCAAGGATAGTACAGTCGCAACCAGTAAATATTAAGGTTGCCAATGATAATTCAGCGCCAGATATCGTGATCGAGGCTCCCTTAAGTGGCGCGAGTATTTCAGAAAAAGGCAAGTTGGCTTATTATTTTACTCCTACTGATAATGTGGCTGTGACTGCCGTTAAACTTGAGGTGTTTGCATTTGTTAATGCCGTACCTAAGTTGATAGAAGAACAATATTTGTTAACGGCACCTTATGCTGGAGAGCTACAACTTGGCACCATAGAGCAATATTTAGCAGCAGTGCCTGCACCTAATACAGATCTGGATATGAAGTTAGTCGTTACTGCATTTGACGGAGCAGGTAACAGTGGTTCAAACGCAATATTATTTAATTTGATCCAAAATAGTAAACCTATTATTAACGCGATTAATCTGCTTGATACACAAGGACTTAGTTATGGTTCAGACAATAAAGTAACCAGTGGCAGGGAATTTTTAGTCAATGTGAGCGCTTCAGATACGGAGAAAGGCGTTGATAGCGTACGGTTATATAAAGCGATTAACCCGACCGACCAATCTGAATATACTTTGGTAGGTGAAGACAATATAGCACCATTTCAATTCGGCCAAGACAGCGCCTCTTTAATCGCAGGCGATACGATAGCTTATAAAGCGATCGCAATTGACCAGGATGGATATCAATCTGATTTATCTCAAGGTGTTGAATTTGAAATTATTGCCGATACTCCGCCTGAAGTCTTAATTATTCAGCCTGGTAGCGATCAATCATTTGCTATATCAGGAGAGCCGATTGAAGTTTTTGCTCAGGTAAATGATGATTTAGGCGAACAAGGTATCGATCGTGTGGTATTTATGATGAATAACGAAATCGTAAGTACTCAGACTCGTAGTTATAAACCTGAAGCGCTATCTACGGTAAATAACGTATATCGCGCAATTATTACACCGCCTGAAAATAGTCAAGGTGTGAATATTCAAGTAATTGCTTATGATAAATTAAATCAATCTGGGTATTCCGAAGTTATTCAGCTAGGTATTGTTGAAGATACCATAGAGCCAAAAATACTGGCTATCTTACCTGTGGATGGTGAAATTCTGCCAGCAGGTACAAATGTAGAAACAAGTTTGATTTTACAGGATATGGGGTCGTTACAACAACGGGTTGTTTCCCAGGACTGGATCAGAGAATATAAAGATAACACAGGTAACTGGATCACCCTGGCAAAAAATAGCCGAGAATTAATGCTCGATGATGGCTTAGCGCAAGCGCGAGGTTTACCCGTTAGTCAACCTGAAAAATATACTTACACTTATTTAACAGATTTTTCAGATGGTAATGTACTGACAGATCAACAGTTTGATTTTGAAAGAGTCAGAATTGTCACTCAGATCACAACAAATAACCATGTTGTTACCCATGAAACAATACATGAAATATCTATGCCTGTGGCACAAAGAAAGTACTGGTCACCTACACTTAGTATTGCAGGCGAAGATGCTGCAAAACAGGTGTATTATACCAATTTAGCGCAATTCTCTGAACAAGGTCAAACACAAAGCTTAGTGGCTTCGTGGTCTGTACAATCAATGATGCAAGTGTTAACTGGCTTTAGTCAATATGACAATAGCGTTAACACGCTACCAGAACAAGAATTCAAACCTTATACGGGTTTATTCCTGGCTGATTTTTATGATCATCATGAGCCAAGTGATAATGGTGAGCGATTCATTTTTTCAGAGCTAATGAATGGCAGTGCGGAAATTTTTGCTGGTACTATCACAGATGTTGCAGCAGAAGATAATATTATATTAGCCACAAAGGCGGCTGATACTTGTGTAACCTGCATTGATGATGCACCGTTTTACTTACAATTAACGTCAGAAATCGCTAAGTTTAATGAAACAGGGCAGGTCTATAATAATAAATCACCTGAATTATTATTATTTAACAAACGTAATGAAGATGAACAATTTGGTATCCCATACTTATTAACAGGTTCAGTTGAATTACCTTTTAATGATACCTATGCTGTCGCTAAAGCAGGTGCGCTTGCACTCGTTGCTAATGGTGCTGGTGGTGTTCAAGTTATTAATATTAATGATATTAACGCACCTTATCATATTGGCTATATTAAACCTGATGGTTTTGTCAGAGATGTACAGGTTAAAGGTCAATATGCTTATATCACGGCATCATATCAGGGGATGGTTGTTGTTGATTTGGCCAGCCCGAGTATGCCCGTTATTGCTACATTAGATGTCAGTGGCATAGCAAATAAGCTTAATATTGTTGGTAATACAGCGTATGTTACCGATATGGGATTATGGGATGGTGCGGGGGCATTGCATATAGTTGATATCGAAGACCCTTTAAACCCAAGATTAAAGCAAACCTTTAGTTTAAAAGCACAAAGAAAAGATTACACCAGTGCAGGTGCATATGATATTGAAGTTGTTGGTAATAAAGCCTATGTCAGCACGTATTATGTAGATCAAGAAGGAAAACCTGTAGAAGGGTTAGTTGAAATTATTGATTTAAACCAAATCTCTGATCTTAATGTGGATCCTAGTCATCCGGTGATCACTCACAGACCCGCATCTCAAACAGATTTTGTAACTACAGATATTGCACTTGCTCATGGGCGAGTTCAACTGGCGAGCGGACAACAGGGGATTGCTGAAATCAGTTTCCCCGCGTTAACGATCACTGAGCATACGCCAACTGCGAATGCAGAAAATATTGTTACAAAAGACTTGATCATAGAAGTTAAACTCTCCACCTCGCTCAGTCCGGCTATAAATTTGGCGAATTATGTGAGCATTACCCAAGGACACCCTGATATAGGACAGGATATCAGTCATTTGTTTGAGTTTGGCTTAAAACAATTAAGTAACGGTGAAATATCTGCTAATACCTTAGTTGCAAAATTAAATCCGACTGCAGAATTACAAAGTGCAGCGAATTTCTTTGTTAAGATTAAAGCGGGTTTATCCGGGTTAACCGGGTATGCACTGGCCACTGATCACCAGTTTAGTTTTTCAACTTTGTCGGCACAATCAGAGCATATAGCAGAGTTTGTGAGTATCAGCCCAGAAATGGGGGATATTTCTGGCGGCACCGAAATTACTATTTTAGGTCAATATTTTGCAAATAATATGACATTGGAATTAGGTGGGATCCCACTTAATATTACTGATATACAGTTTGCTGATGATAATAGTGAATTTGATATTATTAAGGCAACAACCGTTCCCAATTATCCTGGACCGGCAGCGATAAAGCTGATAAATCCAGGTCAGGTAGAAACTGTTATACCAGGTGCTTTTACTTATGTAGATGAATTACGTTTATCTTTTGCAACGCCGCCTTTTGTCAGTGTGAGTCAACAAGGGGAAAATGATACTGTAGACTTGGTAGGTCATGGTTTCAATCCAGATATTACGTTACGCACGTTTAAATCTGATGGTACAGGTGAGACTATCATTCAAAAAGTGGATGGTGATGCCCTTACCTTATATAGTGCTGAAAAACTGATTTGGCAAGCACCTGATTTTGGTAGTAATTTCCGTGGTTTTGTGGATATAGAAATGACTGATTTACGTGGTAGAAAAGCGTATTTACCACGCGCTTTATTTTATGGTGGCCTTGTTATAGATCGCTCCCTGGTCACGTCTAAGCCACTCACACTAGACGAAATCAAAGATTACAATAGTGGAGAACAAACTAAATTAATTGATCCGCTTAAATTACCGCCAGGTAAAATAAAAGACATGCAATCAGATGCTGAGCTGAACTTAGTTTATGTATTAGGTGAAGGAATTAATGATATCGCTGTATTGGCTGGATCAGACGTTACCGATGCAGATTATGTCAGCCAATTTTATGCACCAGGTTGGTTATCTTTAGTACATTATGACCCAGCCAATCTCAATCAGGCTGCACCTATGCATGGCCTGGGATACTACGATTTTCCACAAACTTTAATACCCAATAAATTAGCGTTAGGAAATGACAATATATATGTGGCCGCAAAAGGTCGAAATTTCCCGTATTTAAACCTTGATTATCAAGATGGTTATCATCTGGTTGTTTTAGATAAGGTTAAGCATTTACCAGGTAATGCAAATGCGACTGAAAACCGAAGCATTGTAAATCACATTAAATTGCCAATTGATCATCAGATTGATTTTATGAAAATAAAAGACAATTTATTGATTATGGCAACATCAGATCAGGTCTTAATATTAGATATAGCACAGCCGGCTCAACCCTATGTATTAAAAACATGGCGCAGCGTCGTTTTAGACGGTGAAACGCAAGTGCTAAATATTGCTGATGTTGAGGTTAACGCTAGTGAACTTTGGATCACAACACAAAAATCCACATCTTCGGGTAAGGTGTTTCGCAACCTTGTTTATGACCTGAATAAACCTGAATTACCGCTACTTGCGACAAATCGATTATCTGCACCTGCGAGTATAACGCCGCTATCCGCTTTCTATATTGATAATCAAGCTCAGGTTTCTATGTGGGATATTAATCAAGTTGGGGCACCAAAATTAACGAAACAATTTAAAGGTTTTGGCTTTAATATATCTAATAATAACAATGAATTAGTACAGCTTGAAACCAGGGAAACCCTTACTTTACAAAATATCAGAGCTACGAAACCGTCACTGCAAAACAACCCTGACGCCCATTCAGATCTGGCAATATTTGATTTAGCGGGCACAGAGCACATAGCGTTACACGATATAGTTCAAATTTGTGATAATACGTGTTGGCCTACTGTGATGGCTCAATCCTTAGATGGCATCGCATTATTAGCATCAGAAAATATTGGTGACAATACTTACAAATTAGACTTAGTTGATTTATTAACTCAGGATGTGGTTACAACATACCCATTACCTAAGCAACAAAATGTACCTATGGATAGTACGATTACTATCACATTCAGTCGTAATATTGATTTTCACGGTGAAGCAGTTGAACAATTTCTTCGTCGTTACATCAGTTTAGTTAAACTTGATGGTAGTGACTCGGGCCAGGCAATTGATTTTTCAGTGAGTTGGCAGCCACATTTGGCTGATCAGTTAGTGATCAAGCCAACCTCAACATTATCATCACTGAGTCATTATAAAGTTAAATTATCAAGTGATGCACTAAGTCGCCGCTCAAAAGGTTTAGTTGATTTCAATATCGAATTCAAAACCGCAAATGGCGCAGGTAAGCAATTTCAAATCGATTCTGTAACGCCACATTCAGTGAGTACATCAGGCGAAAAAGTTGAAGTTAAGTTAACTGAAACTGCGTTACAACCACAATTTTATGTTGCCGGAAAAGCGGCAAAAATTATAACAACGCATATCGAAGGACGTCATTATACACTTTTATTACCACCAAACTTAAGCGGTGCTGCCGCCTTAACTGTGATAGATAGCAGAGGTTTTACTGTTGAAAAAATTGGCGCAATTAATTATGTGAGTCCTTTAAAAGTACTTTCTATTTCTCCTGACGTAGGTAGTGTAACCGGGGGTGATAAAGTGGTGATCACAGGTGAAGGTTTTGAGCCTGGAACACAAAGATTAACGGTTAATTTTGGTCAGATAGCGGCCCCGGCACACATGTTAAATGTTATTGATGCCAATCATTTGGAACTGATCACACCCGCGGGCAGTTTAGGACGTGCTGACGTGCAACTAAGTTACACCGATGGCCGTACGGCGACATTAGAAAAAAGCTATGAATATAGAATGCCTGTCAGTTTTGAAGTATCAGGTAAAGGGCGTATTTTCGATACGGTATTAGATCCTTCTGGCAATTACCTATTTTCAGCTGTAGGTACTGAGGGTGTATATCTACACGATTTGACAAAAGCTCAGACTGATGAGCAAAGTTTAGTTGCACAATATAAATTACCTGCAGGGTATGCTGCTCTTGGGCTATCAGGATATTTTGAAAGAAATAACGACAGACTATTTGTTAGTGCTGCAAAGTTTGATTTAAATGGTGAACCCGAACAAGGCTCAGCTCAGTTATTTATTTTGGCAATTGATAGTCTGGATATAACACAAGCAATTATTGTGAACCAACTAGCCTTAAACAGTCAATATGCGAAAGGACTGATCGCAAAAAATTATGCTGTCTATGCAGCATCTGGCGAGGCGGGTTTAGTGAGTGTAGATACTTATTTACATTCAAAATTATATGTATCCGCACAGCAAAGTTTTAGCACAGATAAAGCGTTAGATGTTGCTGAAATAAAGCTATCAGATACGCAAACACATTATGTGGTTGCAACGGGTGATTTTGATTTTAATGTTAATACGTTAAGACAACATACGCCTGACTCTGGCAGTATTTATCTTGTTGAAAATCATGCAAGTACAGGTTTAAAATCAGTCAGTCATATCAATTTACCTGCATCCCATGTGGTTACACAAAGTCATTATGCTTATGCGGCATCAGGTGATCTGGGTGTGGTAATTGTTGACTTTAGTCAGGCGGATAAGCCAAAAGTATTACGAAGAATTCCTGAGTATGGCCATGTTTTTGATGTTGCGATCAGTGGTCATATTTTATATTTGGCGCTGGGTGATAAGGGAATTAAAGCATTAGACATTAGCAACCCGTCAGAGCCGGTTGAATTGGATGGAATGATCCAACAGCAATATAAAGTTGAAACTTTGGTCGTCTCTGATTATGCAGTTTATGGTGCCTCGCATATTGACGCAAAAGCAGGTGTATTACATAAGCTAGTGAGCTTTAACGATATAGCACTTAAAATAATTGGTTTAAGTCCTGAAAATCATGTAATTACCAAAGATAACCCAATCAGAGTCAGGTTTAATAAAGCAATTGATTTATGGTCGGATAATCTTAATAAAGTAAGTGTGACCAAAACAGATTTAAGCTTATTGCCTTATGAGGTTGAGATCACGAATAACGATTTGATTATCGATTTAAATGATCAGGCAATTAGTCATGGCGAATCGGTTATTCTTAAAGTAAAAGCGGGTATTAAATCAGTTAAACCACTGATCAATGGCACTGTACAAACACTTTACGAACTTAAAAATAGTAAAGAATTTACATTAAAATATGTAACACAAAGCCTTGATCAAATAAAGATTATAGATCTGGTGCCACGTCGTGTAACAATCAATAACGCACAAAAGATGACCTTATCCGTTTCAGGTTTACCTGCAAATTATTCGAATCTGTCAGTGGAAATAGGGGGAATGGCAGCATCTGATATCGCACAGCTTGCGTCTGAGGAGAATGAGTTTATATCACTTATTACTTTTAATTCTCCGATCATCGAAAATCCTGGGTTATATGATGTTGTTATTAAATTAGAAATTGATTCAGTTGCGTTTTATGCAAGACTAAGCGGGGCTGTTGCTGTTGATAATGTATTATCTGCGAGTCAGATTTCACCACTTTGGACCGATATTAAAGGGGGTGAACACATTGATTTATGGGGCACAGGATTTGAGCCTGGTAACAGTGTAACTCAAGGTACAAGAGTGACGGTAGGAACCTATAAATCAGCAGATGTAACTGTTTTATCTACAACACATTTACGTTTTAAAGCACCAAGAAATGTAACTGGCTTAAAACAAATATCTGTGTCAAATCATGATATCCACCACACAGAGACTGAACTTGAGTTGGGTTACGGTCTTAAGTTACAAGGCCAGACACAAGCAAGCAGTACAGCAGCGACAGATTTATTTGTAGATCAAAGCTCAGGTATCGCTATTTCAACCGGGGGCTTATTTAAAGACGGCCATACGCAACAGACTTTATTTAATTATCCGATCCCAGATAAGACAGTGGCCTATTCAGTGGATATAAATAATGTACACCAACCAGTTACAGTGGGCGGATTATCTTCATTACTTAATACAGTCGAAGGAAAACGTTCTTTAGAACAGCTGATCACCTTAAGAGCGATTCAGGCGAAAACACTGGTGGGTGATGAGCTGAGTGAAGAAGAACAAGATTATGTTAAATATCATCAGGTTGATGATATGGGCCTTAGTTTAGATGCCCTGGATATAGACAAATTTGAACTTGCCAGTATAAAAGGGCCACTAACAACTGAACGTGCTCTGTTAAGTGCCGGAACCGGAGGTGTTTTTGTCTTAAATCTAGATGAAGTGACTAGTTTGACGGCTCTTAACCGTGAATATATGGGCAATACGTCAGCAGATCCTATCACCAGCGCTATCACAGGTAAAGATTTAACTGTATTTAGTACCAGTTTTAATGGTGAATTATTAAATCCACCTAAACCTATGCCTTGTGAATCTGTTTCTGGTGTTCAATCTTCAAGTTCATTGTCTTCAGTTAACTTATCTTATCCGCAAGATGCTGTGGTTATGCCAATGTCACAAGCACCAGAAGTTGGCACAAATGCTTTATATCTGGATAAAGATGGTTGGCTATTTCATGGTGGGCGTCAGGGCGCACAAATATGGGCTGCAGATCAAGGGTGTCCGTTTATTGATTTGGTGACGACAGCCGAGCCTGTGAATTCTGATGCAACGCAATATGTCCTAAATGCAACAAACTTATTTGATCCATTACTCAGTAATACCATCAATATTAGCGGTAATATTTACGACATTGTAAAATATGGAGATCATTATATTCTGGCTATGGGCAGTCAGGGTGTTGCTATTATGCATGAGACCGCATTTGCTACTGCGCAGTGGTTAACACTGGATGAAACGATTCAGACAAATATCGGACAGGCAGTTAAAGTATCTGTATTGGGTTCTACTTTATTGGTTTCTCAAGATTCAGGTGGCGTCTTAATTTACGATCTGAGTGATATTAATAATGCAAAACTCATTTCAGCCGGTACTAATTTAAATATTAAGGCAGTCGATTTCTATAAAGGAAACCTGGTTGCAGCCAGAGGAAAAGAAGGTATCACTACCATCGAATTACCTGGGGCTTTTGTTGTTGATTCTACGGTTAAGAACATGGAGAAACTGGCCGGAAATGAAACATTAACAATTGAGTTTAATGAACATATTGTTACATCGTCTTTATTAGAACCCACAGCTTATTCACTTTATGATGTAACAGACTCAGTAAATGTAGCAACAACGATTGAGCCAGTAGCAGAAACGAACGGCGCGGCGGCAAAATTTGATGTGAAATTTACAGCTAAAGATGCTCATCAATATCAACTGAATATAGCGTCTGCTGAAAGTCTCAGAGCTAAAGGCTTACTAGCGCCATTTAAACTGAACTTCACCGCAACAGCGACAAATAAACCTGAGATCACTTGGGTGGAAGATGGATTAGTGCGCAGAGGCACTAACTCAACCATTAAAATTCATGGCGATAACTTTAGTAACGATGCAAAAGTATTTGTTGGTCCATATCAGGTAACAGCGACAGTAAATTCAAATCTGATCACGATTAATAATGCAACATTAAACTTGCTGCCGCTTAATGCTGGCCAACATGCTGTGAAAGTAACACAAAATGACTTGGTTGATTGGCATATGGGCGCGCTGGTTATAGCGGATGAATTGGATCAGGCTCAAATAAGTTTAAACATTAATTCAGGCCCTGTTATGGGCGGATATCAACTTGCTATCACCTCAGATAAAAATGTATTTTTACCGGGTACGACGGTCAGTCTGATAAAGCAGGACGGCACAGAAATATTTACTGAACTAGTTGATGAAGGCAATTATTTAGTTAATCTTTATGATGATGTGGTCACTATGAGCACATTTAAATTCAGAGCGCCGCAAGTGCTTAAACCTCAAGTTGTTAAAGTTTATTTAAATCAAAACAGTGAACGTATTTATATTGGCGAATTCTCTTATCAGCAGGAGAAAGGCGTTAGCATAGATCTGCCTAATTATCCGCCTATGACTATTGGTGCCATGGCAATTCGTCAAGATACATTGTTTGTTGGTGTATTAGAAGGTGAGCAGCCCTCAGCACAATATCCGTATTTAATGGAGTACGGGTTTGAGATCTATGATACGAGTTTATTACAACAGCCTGTCAGACTATCTCAATTACCATTACAAGACAGTGTAACGGGTCTGGAAATTGCTGATAACTTAGCGTTTATCAGTGCAAAAAGTCAGGGTTTAGTGGTCTTAGATTTACATGATTTGCACAAACCCTTTATTATTCAGCAACAAAAGTTTGCCGGTTATAACGCCAATGATCTCGCGTTAAAAACTGGCGCTAATATCTTAGCGATCGCTGCAGGCAGTGACTTTGCAGACGGTTTTATTCGCTTTATCAACATTAATGATGAGCAAATGACACCACCAGCCGGATATACTAATATTCAATTTACTCAGGGAGATTTACTGGGTGAGCCGTTACAAGTAGCATGGTTAAATCATCAGCTTTATGTGGTGTATCAACGTGATGCTCAATTGCATCTGGCTATTTTTGATAAGTTTGGCGATGACTTAAGTTATACAACGCAAGCGATTGATAAGGGACATTATCAAGGTGGTTTAGTGAGCTTATTGGTTTCACAGGGGCAAATATCACTCAGCCACGATAATCAACTACTGAAACTAGCGCAACAAAATGGTCAATACCAAACAGTATACTGGGAAGAATTGTCAACAAACGGCGCATTGCTCTCAAGTGGTGGTGCCGGTTATTTGGCAACTGGAAATGGCTTTGTGCAACTGATTGCTCCGGATCTGAATTTGGTTAATATTTCTCCCTCAGCAGATCAATTGATAACGGCAAAAGATCACATAGCGATAGAGTTTGATAATCTAATTAATACCGATGAAAGCCATATTAATGAAAATATTAAAGTGTATGGCAATACAGGTGAACCATTGGATGGCATTGAAATTATTGCTATTAATACTTTACAAGGCGCGCATGTAGAAGTTGCGTTCTCTGAGGATTCATTTACGAATTTAACGGCAATAACGTTAGTGGTGGAATCCGCACTGGTAAATCTGAACAATCAGAGTTTAAACAAAAGGTATGAATTTAATTATCCTGTTAGTCAACATATCCGACCAAGGTTTGAAAAAATCGACAGGCTTAACAATGGCCAAACATTAGGTCATTATTTTCATGGCGACGGCACTGAGAAAGCAAAAATTACTGGCAGCGGCTTTGGTAATGATAAAACTCAGATCCAAATCTATTTAGGTGAACATTTATTATCAGCTGAAAATATCACATCAATGAGTGATAGTACTGTGTTATTTAATTTCCCTAAGTTGTATTTAGCACAAGTGGTGGCGCCACTGACTGTCAGCATACATAAAAATGATGTATCAACGCAGCAGTTAGGTGCAGTTGTGATCATGCCACAAATGGTATTGCAAGATTTATATCCACCGACAGGTCCGCCACAAGGTGGCAATACAGTGACAATCAGAGGGTTTGGCTTTAATCTGGCGACTCAGGTATTAGTCGCTGGTAAACCGGTTAATCATATTCAGGTGCTGTCCTCTTATGAAGCAAAAGTAATGATGCCTGCCAATGAATTTGGCTTTGCAACAGTTAGCGCTGTTAATCCGCAATTTGCCGATGAGAGCAGTACATCACCGACCGATTATTTCTATGCTGGCAGTGAAACAGGTCAGGTAGATTTAGCCGATGACAGCGAAAACCCTGTAGTTGCAATGACATTACATCAGGGGGTTATTTATGCTATCACAGGTGGGCAATATGCAGTTTATGATGTTGATGGTAAAACAACTCAGACATTAAAAACTAAAAATTCAGAATTGATCTTGGTTGATACCACAGATCCGGTTAAACCTGAAATAATAACGCGTGCACAGGATGATCAGGTTCATAATTATCATTTTAAAACACAGTTATCGCCTAGTGGGTTTGCAGATTTAGCAAAATTAGACCACATGTTGTTTGTCGTGGGTGCCAATAAACTGTATCAGTTTGATATCAGTCAAGCTGCTTATCCTGTGTTATTGGGAGAATATACATTAGCGGGTCAGGCAAGAAGCATTACAACGAGTGATACATTAATTTATGTTGCAACAACAGCCGGGATCTCTGTTTATAAAATTGAAAAAGATGCAGGTCTAAGACAATTAACTACATTAGTAAGCTCAAAGTTAGGCGGCTGGCCATCAAGGGTATTAATAGAAAAAGATACCTTGTGGGCTGCATTACCGTCAGCCAGAAAAGTTGTGGCATTAGAGCTAAGTAGTGGTGAGTATAAGCTGCAAAAAGAAATTCCTGTAACAACGTCTTCTGGTCACAGGTTACCGATTTCAGATCTCCTGGTTGTAAACGATAAACTACTGGTATCAACGGCAGAACAAGCAAGTGTTGAAGTGTTTGATATTGCGTCAGCCAATCATTTAACTGGATTGAATCTTTCTTATTTATTAAGAAATGGAGATATCTATGCGGGCAGACTTAATCTCAGAGGTACAAGCTTATCTGTCGCTGCTGCAAATGGTGATGTGCAACAGTTTAATATTAATCATTGGCTGATGAACCGTTATAACCAAACTATTGAACTGGATAATTACTTCTCAGTAACTGGCGCGGTTAATGCGCTGGCATTAGATCAGGATATGCTATACGCAGGTGTAGCTTATGCCCGTAATAGTCGTGGCGAACCAGTAGAAAGCCCTGTTGAATTAGGACAAAAATACAATCAGATTGGTGGTGGCGTATTTAGTTTTGAACAAGATGGCCTGAGTATTTTATCTCATCATCCGCTTATAGAAGCTGAGCTGGCCGCTTCTGAACAGATCGAAATTCAATTTAATGGTTTAATTGATCACGCACAGTTTATCGATTATGCGGATGCATTATTTGAAGTGAGTCTGGATAGTATTGCAATTGCTGGAAACTGGGAAAAACAAACCTATCAGTTAGGTAGTAAGGTGGTGTTTGTACCAAATCAGCCACTGGCAGAAAACAAACGTTATATTGTGACGGTAAATAGCCAGGTTGTGGATATTAATGGTAATTTGCTGGGCACAGATCATCGTTTTTCTTTTTACAGTTCAGAATATACCAGACCTAAGATTGATTATATAACGCCAGTTTCCGGACCATTTAGGGGCGGAATTGAAATGAGTTTACATGGGCAAAACTTCTCATCACAGATGCAAATTCAATTAGGCGAACAATTGATCACGGCCGAAGATATTCATTTTGTTGGCCCGCAAAAAGTCACCTTTACTTTACCTGCATTAGAGACTGTACCTGAACAAAATTTATTAGTGGGCCTGACTGTAACTCAAGGTCGACTGACTGATTTTACAGACGGTATTTTTACTTATATTACCGATCCTACAATAGATGAAATAGGCCGCTTTGATGCAGAGTCAGTATCTGTTTTGGCCGCAGAGCAAGTCTTTGAGTTTAATGAAAATGTAACCCTGGCCACTAAAGGTAAAGGATACAGTGAATATAGTCGGGTTTATATAAATGAACAACCGGCCTTAAATGTGACATTAACACGACATAACTTACTGACATTCCAGTTACCTGAATCTACGTTAGGTAGCCTGAATGTGCGAATAGAAAACGAGCAAGATACCCAGGTTGCTGTTGAAAATAATGACTTGAGTATTATTTTACCTTCAGAATTAAGCGATGCCGGACTGAAAACCCATAGCCGCTCTGACAACATATTAGCCACTGCAGAACAAAACTCGCAACGGGTTAATCTATTTAGCTTAACGCAAGCACAGCCACAATTTTTGGCTGAAATAACCTTAGATGCGGTTGTGCAACAAATCGAAGTGGCTAAAAATAGATTACTGGTGCAACTGGACGATCAAAGTTTGGTGATATTTGATATTAGCGATCCTTATGTTCCCAATAAGATAAACAGATTAGTAACCACAAACTTTAGTCATAATGTGACGTTAAAACTGCATCAGGAAACGGTTATTGCCATCGACCAGGATACAATCTATCTGGCCAATGAATATGCCAGTGAAATGCAGCAGCTAAATGTGAGTGCTGTTGATGCAATACTTGATGACAATTATTTATATGCTCTGACGTCAGATACCGTTATAGCCTATAAACTTAATGATCTTGCAACCCAGATTGTTACAACTAATTTACCTATGATTGGTGCTAATCAATTGATGGAAAATATGGGGCGAATTTATGTGCTCTCTGGCAGTAAAATTGTTCAGCTTGATAATAGTAAGTTAGCGGCATCCATGCAATTAACTGTCTTAAATCAAGGGCAATTGCCACAAAATACCCAGCAAATTGCGATAAATGGAGAACTAGCGGCTATTTTTGATACGCAAAGCTTGTCTCTTTATGATATTAATCTGGCACAAAATAACTTTAGCTGGCAGTTATTAACACGTATAGACTTAAGTGATGCAATTTCACAACTTAGCTTTAACAGTGATACGGTAACAGCGTTAACGTCAAGTGATCGTTTATTTACGGCGCATGTTCCACTGCCTAATGTTGTCAGTTTATCAACACCTGTCATTAAACATAGTCAACAAAAGTTGATAATGACTATTGCCGGAGAAAACGCTCTGTGGCATTCAGCTTCACTTAGTGTATTGTCAAAATCCGGGCAGCAACAAGCGGGATTCACTGAGCTATTTGACACCAGTTTGATCTTTACACCATTACAGCCAGGTTTCACTTTAAATGATGAAATAAATTTAAGTTTACATGCCTTACCTGAGCAACCTGTTCAGGGAGCATTTATTAATTTTGATTTAATCAGTCAGATAGGCACCCACGTATTATTTGGCACTGAAGAGCCTGCTGTATATCAATTGAGTCCGGCATCAACAATCACAGGCCGTAATACTGTATTTACTGTGTTTGGTGAAAACCTAAACGATTTGGCGTCGGTTTCTATTGGCGAAGTGATCCTTGCTAAAGCACATTATGATTTAAATCAATCAGCGGATAATATTGTTTTTGAACAGTCATTTAATACGCCTGGGCTACGAAGCTTAACCCTTGCTAAATCGGTTTATACCGATACCTTAATTGCGGCTGTGAATGTATCACAGGCATTAAGCGTTACCGCTGTCAGCAGTAATAACCCGCAAGGGAGTGATAAATTATCAGATTCTGGTCAGGATAAAGTAACGATATCTGGCAAAGGGTTTAATGGGCATTTAGAAATTTACTTACTTGCACCTGAACTGGCTGAAGAGAAAAATCAGTCAACTCAAGTGAATTATACGATAAATAACGGCCAGTTAAGCTTTTTATCACCTGGAGTAATACCAGGTATTCAGTATCAGGTGATTATTGTAAAAGATGAAACACAAGAAGAGATCACCGCAGGTCAGTTATTATTAGCGATTGATGATACTGCACCCATTGCAACCCAATTTTATGGTTTTAATTACCAGCAGCCATTGACCTTGCTGTTAAATGAAAAAGCGAAAGTAGCTGGTTATACGGTGACTAAACAAGCATTTGATTATACAAATGGCCCGCTGACGGATGTTAAAGACCAGTTTGTATTAACGGTTGTTGATAACAAAATAAAATTAGCACTTAAGCCCACAGCGACTTTACAAGATAACAGTGTTTATCACTTTAATTTAACGTCAGTTACAGATATTACAGGTAATCTGGCGATATCCGCCAACGGTATTTTAGCCGGTGATCTGGATTATGAATTTACCACGGCAGACCGATTAGCACCGGTAAATGTTAGTTTAGAACGTGTACAAGACGCACAAGCTGTGACGCCAGGCATGAGTTTAACACGTGGACGCAGCTATCAATTTGTAACAAGCGCCATAGACAATTTAACGGCGCAAAACAAGCTTTCATATCAATATCGTATTGCCACCGATGGAATAACATTTAATGCTTATCAAACTATGGATAATGGCAAAGCTGAAATTGCTATCACTGAGCAATTCCAGCAACTAAAAATCAGAGTTAAAGCCACAGATCTTTCTGGTAACTTTAAAGAAGAAACCTTTAGTGCGGCGGTTGTTGACCCTGTTATTAATATTTCTGAACTCACCACAGATCCAATTAAGGTCGAAGAGCTGACAAGTGCTCAGATTGGACTCACGTTAACGGGTGACTTTGATTTAGTAACTAAAGTTGACATGCAGATCAACGGTAAATGGCATCACGCTAACTATCAACAAGGCCAGACAAACGGTTTAGTCAGTATTAATTATGCTAATCCGAGATTAACTGAAATAGCGCCGGCTGATACAATCACGGTTGTTACTCAGGTGCACTTTGGTGCCAGCTCAGTGAAACAACAAACGAATAGTTATAAGCTGTATATGGATGCCACAGCACCTACTATTAAAATTGTATCGCCAAATAATGGTGACAGATTACCGATTGATGAAGTAGCTGAGGTTATCATTCAATCATTTGATAAATATGGTGTAACAGAAGTTGAAATGTCTGTAAACGGACAAGCTTATCAGGCGTTGGCAACGGCAAATCTATTTACCTTTGTGCCAACTTCAGAAGATGTGGTGAGTTTGCAGGCAAAAGCCACAGATCCAAATGGCAATATCGGTTATTCAGACGTTGTACAGGTTAAACCATTTGATGCAACCAAAGGAGAGCCTGAACTTGCCATTCTGAATCCGGCAAATGGAGCACAGTTCAGAGAAGGTCAAACTTTTGAAATTGAGGTATTGCTTAAGAATATTCTGCAAGCTGAACTGGCGATATTAGTGGGCGCTGATGAGAGCGATATCAGAAATCCGGCTAAGATCACGATTTCTCGTAGTGAAAATGATCCACAGAGGTTTAAGCAGGCAATTACCTTGCCTGTCACCGATGAGAATATTGTGGTATTACTGCAACTGTCTGGCGCTGATCAAACAGCCAGAAGCTTTATCAATTTAGTACAAGATACAGGCATAGAAGAAGATATTTCATTAACTTTACTGCCTGACAGCAAGATATTATCGGGTACGGCAATTCGCCTGATAGGTCAGGTTCCTGAGACTATGAGTGACTTTAACCCGAGATCAAATGTCACAGTGACAGACGGACAATTGGCGCCAGTTACTTTGGCTATGGCACCGCTTGACAGCATAGTGACAATAGGTACCGGCAATGAAGATGTGATCCTTGACGCAAATTTAATTGATTTGTCAGAACATCAAAAAAGTCAAAGTGTCACATTGCAGAAAACACCTTATTTAAATACTGATGCAGTGGTGATCTCCGATATTTCAGGTCAGGAAAAACGATTTGTAGATGCGGTAGAGCAACCTTTAGCACTGGGGTATCGTGTTTGGAAAGGCTTACAATCAAAAGATTCAGGTTTCAGCATCATGGCTGACGATATTGAGGTTTATACTCAAAATCAAGGTGAATTACAGACGTTAACTATCTCAACTGCCGCAGTGTTTGCTCATTTCAATGACAGCGGTACTGATAAAGTATTGATCTTTGATTTTAATAAAACACTCAGTCAAACCCCGGAAGAAGGCTTATTATCAGGTGATATTGCAGCGATTAACGGCAAAACCATTTTTACCAGACAAGGAAAATTATTAACCGGATTTGAACCTTCAGGCGTTGCATCTGGTGGTAAACCGACACCACTAGTAGGTTACCAGTTTGATACTGACATTAAATCAGTGGCGATATGGCGCGATCAGATTTGGGTATTAACTGAAAATCAGTTAACTTTACTCATTCGTGGAACAGGTGAACGATTAATATCAAAAGCCAGTTTTGCTATGACAGATGCTGAGCATATTGCAGTTGCCGCAGGCCAAATTTATCTATGGCAAAATGATGTGATAACCCATTACTCCTTGACCGAAGAATTGGAATTAGTAACCACTGCCGAAATTAATGTACATGCGCAAATTCAAAGTTCGCAAGTACATGGTGCAACTTTATGGTTATCGACTTTAGATACAGTACATGGTGCAAACTGGCTGGCAATTGAGCACAGTGAAATTGTGGGGATCTTACCCTGGCAGCAACCAATCAGCATAGGAACGGGTATTTACCAACGCAATGAGCAAAGCATAAACCGCTATGCGCTGCAATCTGCAATGACTCAAAATGCGACCCTAACAATTGATACTACACCAACAAGTTTGCTAGTGCGTGGTTTTGATCACTCAGTGGCACAGCAAGATATTGTTATTGTTAATCAAGATCATCAAAGTATCCCTGCCTATTGGTTAGATACACAAACCCTGGCGGTTAAACGCAGTGATATGTCTGGCAGTCAGTTAAAAGTATTTATCCGTGATAACGAACAAATGGGTTTAACGGCTGAGTTTGGTGTAAACAATACTGCGTTAACCGATATTGATTCAATGATGGTAATGGCTCCGTCTCAACTAGCCAATGACGCATTTGCACCGGTAAAAGTTGTTTATCCTGCAGATAATCGCATTGTTAACGGTCATATTCTTAACGAGCAGACGCAGTCTTTAGTACAAAGCACAGATAATGGCTGGGCTTGGTTGAATAGTAAACAGCCTGGTGCGCAAGAGATCAGACTAAATGTTAATTCAATGGCAGTGGAACCCGAGATAATAACGGTTACTGAAAATCAGCCTGGAAATGGTCAGTTAAGTATTTCAACGCCACTTAATAACAGTCGTTATACTGAAGGTGATTGGCTGGAAGTTAATTATTTAAGTAAAGACATCACGGATATTCACTTCGCCGAAGTTGTTTTAATGGACTTTAATGGCAAAGTGATCACGCAACTATTAGGTGATAAAACATCTGGCAGTATGGCGCTTAAATTAACGGCTCTCGATGCATTAGATACCTACAAAATCAGAGTACGTGTGTATTTTGGCGAACAATATAATTATTTAGAAGATACTGTAGGTATCAGAGTAAGCCCACAAAGAGCAAATCTGGCTTTCTCCATTAAAGGGATTGGGGAGCGTGCCTATGTTGGCAGTCACTTAACTTTAAGTACACACAGTTTAGATCAAACAGATACTAAAGCTCAGTTTACGGTTTATGATCATCAGAATAATGTACTTGCCAATGGTACAGAACCATTAAGTATTACTATTCCCGATGTTGAATATATTAAGCTTGAGGCGACACGTCAGGATGGCCTGGGTAATATTAATGAGCAAAGCAAAAAAATATGGCTTAAAAATGCGTATCAATTAACAGCAGCATCCGATAATAACTCTTATCAGCACACATTATTAACCACTGAACAGACTTATTATTTTGAAAACGAAGCGCTTTATCATCAAAATGGTGACTTATTACATAGATTTGATGGCAATGTACAGGCTGTTACTCATCTATACGATCGTTGGTTACTGGCCTTAGAAGATATAGGTTTAGTATTTGTTGATCCAGAAAATGAATTCGAAATTTTGGGTACTTATTTATCATACGCTAGTTATCAATCACTGGCTGTCACGGGTGATACCGTATGGGCAGCAAATTCAAAAGGTGAACTACAAAGGTTAACCATTAAAGGCAATAGCTTAACCCTGGAACAAACTCATATTTTGGGTGACATACTGCAATTAGTGAAAGATACCGATGCACTTTGGGTTGTTACAACAAATACGTTGGAAAAAATAGATTTAGCACAGCCAACAGAGATAATACAAGTTTATGTGGGAGCTAACTTATCGGCGATGTTAGTGGCCAAAGACAACTGGTTACTGACTCAATCAGGTAAATTGATCAAAATAGCCAGTGATAATACGCTCACGTCATGGTCATTAGATATCAGTAATACCCGTCAGCTTGGTATGTTTAATCATGATTTATGGACTTATGATAGTCAAAATCAACAATGGCTGCTGATAAGTACGGCGCTTTCTGAACCTTATGTTATTGCGCGTTATGATATCGCCACTCAAGGTACATTAAGTGTACATAATGGCCAGTTAATGAGCAGCGACGGTCAGGTATGGCAGTGGGCTGAAACTCAAAATGAATTAGTCAGTTTATATGGTTCAGAGCAGGTTCGCGGTAATACAACTGACGTTCATTTAGTGAATGGCCAGTCTATTGCTGCAAATCAGGGTTATGCGCTAACTAAACAGCAAGACTTACCCCATTTAGCCTTAACTGAGATATTCCCAGCACCTTATTCTGCGGATATCAAACAACTTAAATCTACAGCAATAGCCACCCTGGCATACGATCAGGCAAGTGGTGCTGTTTATCAGTTAGCAACAGACAAACTTGCAAATAGTCAGCTGGTAATGAAGCAGGCAGATGTCACAGATATGCACACTTATCAAAATAGTCTTGTTGTTGCGGTAGGCGATAAAGTTAAATTTAAAGATTTAAGTAGCGACAATGAAAGTGAATTAGTGGTTTCTGTGGGTGATAGCATCTTGTCACTGACCGCAAATAATGAATATCTCTATGTTGCAACACTCAGTGGCAGCCTGTATCAGGTGAAAACTGGGCCATTACCTTTAGATGATTTTAATATCGAGATCAAACAATTATTAGCGGGTAATACAGCGCAGCACCAATTGCAGATTTTAGCCGATGAATTGTTTTATTTAACTGATGCCGGTATTCATAAATATAATTTAGCCACAGATCAGACCAAGCTGTTATTCGCAGGTCAGGTACAAACTTTCACGTTAGCGCAAGGTGCAATATGGTTTAGTCAGGGTGATCAGTTAAATCAATTTGCTTTAACAGACTCAGAGCAGGTAAATACGCTTTATCAGGCCAATGCAGATATTAATGCCATTGCCATCTCGGGCGATCAGGCATTATTAGGTCAGGGCTTAGCGGGCATCGAATTATTATGGTTAGATGAAAATGCAGCGCAGCAATTGAGTGCATTATCAGCGCCTTATATTAATCAAGTTTACCAGCTAGGCGATAGAATAATTATGCGTCAGGCGCAGCCAGCAGGTTTGGTAGCAGTAGATTATTATATTAATGATAATAAAGTTGCCTCAGAAAACACGTATCCATTTGGCACGAATGTATTACTACCTGCTGAATTGAAAAATGGTCAGGCGTTTGTCCTTAAATCAGTTGTTAAAGATATTCACGGCGCAACATATACCAGCCAAAATAAACGTTTATTACTGCAAAGTGATGAACTACCAGTCAATGGTTTTGAAGTCACACTTGATTTCCAACAACCTAGCTATGTGCCAAGGCCACTGAGGTTAGAAGCCCTGATAACAAATAGTGATCAGGATGTGCGTCAGGTTGAGTTTTACTTAAGTGATACGGCAAATGGTCCATATAAGATGATCCGTAAACATTATGGCCCTGAATTTGTTGTGCGCCGTAACTTTGAACTGGCAGACAGCGGTAAATACATAAAAGCGCGTGCCGTTGATATTTATGGTAATTTTGTTGAATCAACGCCAAAACGTATTGACCGGTTAACAGATCAGACAGATCCTGATATTAATATCAGTTTGATTTCTCCGCTATCAGCACAAGGTAAAGTGCCAAATACCCATGATTTCAAATTACACCTTACTTATAGTGATAGTGGCAGCGGTATTGACTTAGTATTGTTAAAACGTGATGGTTTAGTGATTTGGGCTGGATTCAGCGATGGCGAAATTGATATTACAGAATCGAGTCATGAATTAGGTAAAACCTATTTATACTCGTTAGTTGCAAGCGATAAAGCTAATAATGTACGCACAGTAAATCAACAGGTAGAAGTGGTGGCAGATGCTTATCCTGAACTTGTTGATATTCAATTACCCGCTCAGGTGATTGAAAAAGGTGAATTTAACCTTGCACTGACATTAAAAGATGATATTGATTTAGCTGAGGTTGATGTTAAATGGCCAGGTTATGAAAGAGCCTATGCTATTGCAGGTAAAGAAACCAGCCAAAACTTTAAAGTGAAAGATATTCGTCAGCAAAGAATTACAGCGGATACCACACAGAACTTAGTTATTGCAATTAAAGATGATGTAGGTCAGGTGACTGAACAAAGCTTCACTATACCGCTTAAAGTTGATCAGGCACCTGATGCAGCGGCATTGGCTTTAACAGCCCCTTATGCTGCAATTTATGGCCAAAAAACCACAATTGATATTTCAAACTTAAATGCCGCAGATGATGCCGGCGTTGCACAGCTTGATGCCCGATTACAACTGCACTTTAACGGTGTATTACAACAAGAAAAAGTCATCTGTTTAGCAGAGTTAAGCTATAACAAATGTCGTAATACTGTCGCAACCACAATAGATTTACCTTCTCAGGCAGTAACAGGTGATACTGTTGAATTAGCGGTTAAATTAACCGACAGACTCGGGCAAACGTCAACCACAAATAAAACCAGTATTAGCCTGACCCAACAACCCAATCTGATCCAATATGATGATATGGGACTGGCTAATATAAATCCGGCAGAGTTACAAAGCGGACAATCGGGCGACTTTAACGTTGAAGTATTAGACATATCTTCAAGGCCTGTACCATTACAAACTGTGATTTATACCTTAATTGCCAGTGATGGTACGCAAACTATCATGGGTAATGGACTTACTGATGTATCAGGTAATGCGAACTTTAATTTTAATGCCTGGGACTTAAAAGCGGGTCAATATAAATTAATGGCAAGCTTAAAAGACTACCCGGCTATCAGTGCTGATATAACCTTAATTGATATATTACCGGGCGAGCCTGCCAATGTATTAATCGATCATATTGCGGCTATAGAAGTGAATGGTACCAGCCAAATTCATATTGCTATGACAGATCAGGCGCAAAACATTATTTATAACCGCAATGATCTCACCGTTGATTTAATGTTTGATCATAATGATTTCCATTTTGGTTTTGCTGAACATGTGAATGTGACAAACCAGTACGATGATACCGGCTTATTTATTGCCGAACGTGCCACAGTACAACTGCAACAAGGTAAGGCAATACTTGATGTCTCTGTACCACAAAAAGCCGGGGCATATAAATTAACGAAAGTGAGCTCACACCCGGCGACACTAAACTTAGCCTATCAGGCACAACTCGCTGGTAACCATACTCATGTAAATGATATTCCGGTAGCCATAGTTGCAGGGCCAGCTGCGCAGTTTGAGTTAGCAATTACAAGTTTAACCAATCATGAATTTGGCCGTGCTGATGTATTAGAAGTGGATGAAACCGCAACCCTAAATATGCAATTAACGGATATTTATGGCAACCAAGTCAGCCAGATAGCAGTGAATGGGCAAATGCAAGATGCCAATATTACAATGACACTTGAGTTAACTAATAATGCACGCTTTGAAACCGGAACAGCAATAGAGACATTCACCATGAATGCAGGCAGTGTCAGTGTTAAGGTAAGCGATGACGTTGCTGAAACAACTCAGCTGTCACTGCTTAATATTCATGACAATATCGAAATCAATCAAGCTGTTAATTTAGAACTTGAATTTGTTAAACGTTTACCGGCGATTAACGCAGTGAGTGTGCAAACAGTGCACGAGTCAGTTATTACGCCTGTGCAGTTTAACTTTACAGAAAGTGTGATAGAAACTGCGGTTAACCATATTTTAGCAATAACAGATATAAATGGTGAACAGGTTCCAGGCCAGTTTGAATGGTTAGATGACACCAGAGTTGAATTCTTACCAAATGAAGCGCTCACGTTAAATGCTGTGTACCAGTATTCAACGGCTGATTCTGGCTTAATTGGGGTTGCGGCAGCTGATCCATTGTTACCACAACAAGCCAACTTTACCAGTGCACATATGCAAATAGACGCACAAACGAAACCTTATTTGTTAACCGAGACAAACATGACCTTAAATATGCAATATGGTCAAAATATCTCAAGTGCGCAAATCAGTGAAGGACACATCATGATTAATGATGTGGCACAAAACTTTAACTTTACCCAGGCCAGTTTCACCGCCCCGGTCGTAACTGAGTTACAAGAAGGTGAACTTGCAATTGTTTCACTTGCTGGTCAAATATCAAATGAGAATTTGGTGGTGGCTAATACGATTTCTTTACCGTTATTGACCTTAGCGGGTGATTACGACGGTGATGGCCTGAACAATGGGTTAGAGCATGAATTGGGGTTAGATCCGACAAATCGAGATTCAGATAATAACGGCATAGAAGATGGTCGTGAAGATTATGATAACGATGGTCTTGATAACCTGACGGAATTATCCCTAGGTTCAGACTTAACAAATCAAGACAGTGATGATGACGGACTGTCTGATGGCGACGAATATCAGTGGGGCAGCGATCCGACATTACAAGATACCGATGGTGACGGCATTAGCGATGCCATCGAAGTGGCATCAGGCTCTGATCCAACAGATATCAATAGCCGCAGCATTAAACCTGAATTTATTACCGCAATTCAGGTAACGCCTAAAGAAGTGAACTACAACATAGGATCACAATCTGAAGACGTTACACTAACCGTTGCCGCTGAAATTACGCTGAACGGCCGTAATTACTCAGTAGATGTATCAGATCCGGGTTATTACGACCTGATCTTCACCGCTGCTGACAACAACGTTGCCGTACCGTCTTATCAGGGCTTCACTCCAATAGCTGAAGGCGAAACTGAATTGACCGTAAGCTTCGGTGCCTTCTCAGATACTTCAATGCTGAGCGTAACTGAAACCATTTCACTGGGCGATGTAGTCTGGGAAAACGAAGACGTCAGCTTCGACGGCCCGGTATTCGCCGATAGCGTAACTGTCATAGGTGAAGTAAATGTCAATATCGCCGGTGAGTTAAGTGTTGCAGGTAATTTTGATGTGACCGGTGCCGCAAAACTTAATATTGTGACAGACAAACTCATCGTTGGTGGTAATTTATCTGTTATAGGTGACTACCAGAGTGACCAATTAATCACTGCAATTAATAAAACGGATTTAATTATAGAAGAACCTCAAATTTTTTATCAAACTCTAATAATTCCAAATGAAGCGTATGATTTTAAAGTCGAATTAACAAACATTACTGGATATCTAGGAAGTTTTTCTGTACGTCACAATAAAGATACAGATGATGCGACTTGTAGTTTTAACAATGTTAATAATGAAGACATATGTTTAATTCCTGAACCAATTCCTGGTGAATATAACATAATATTGGGTTCCGAAGGCACCTTCTCTGTCGATAGGTTAATGGCAAGTTATTATTTACCTGAAGTGTTGGAACCTGCATCAATTAACATTCAGAATAATTTATCTGGTACTTTTATAACTGGAGATCTGTTAATTGAAAATGGTGATTTAATTTTTGATTCACAAGCGATAGACGTGAGTGGAAATATTAGTGTTAGTGGAGAGAGTTCAATCATTGGTGAAAACCTGATTGGCCATGGAAATGGTAATATAGGCGGAGGAAAATTAACCTTAGGCTTAACGGGTAAATTCGAAGTTGATCTGGATCTGATTCAGGCTGGCAGTATTTTTACTTTAAAAGCAAATGTTGAGAAAAAAGAAATATATCCGGTTCATTTAAAAGTAGGCCAAAAACTGACGGCTAAAGCCCCAATATCTGTAAAGGCTGCTGGCTATCCGGCTGGTTTTGGTTTTGGCTTTAAAGAAAACTACTGTTTAGGTGCACCAATAGGACTAAGAGAAAAATACTGGAATTCTTTTGATGAAATCGCTGAATTTTGCAGTTATGGTGACTATCGAAAGCCTCTATATGCAGGTTCTGGTGGTGAAATGGCAGATGAATCATGGAGACAACCAAGTGATGGCGGCGGTGTTATACAAATCGAAGCTAATCGTATCGAATTAGATATGGAAAATAGTTGGTTAGATATAGGTGGTACAGAGGCAGATTCGTACGCTATTCCAGGTGCCGGAGGCAGTGTGTTTATTGAGACTCATGAATTGACCGTTATTAATGTGAGAAATATGGTTGAATCTCTGTATAGACAGGAAATGGTTGAGTGGTATGAAACCATAGGTGCTGGTGGTAGAGTTGCTATTTTAGCCAACGAATTTGATATCCGGGTTGAAGGTGGTAATGGTCCATCAGATCCAGGCCCACAATCAGCAAAAGTTGATTTAAATAAATCAAACAACCTGGTAGCTACTGGCGATCCTATCGTGATGGAGCATATGACAAAGTTATCCACTTTAATCAATATTTCAAGTGGGATAATGCCCGGTAGTAGTTTTATTGAGCATAAAACAAGTCAAGCCTCCATAATGAATTTTGGTACAAAGGAAGTTGAAGATGACTTCCCCATGCCTACTGCAATTGACAAGAAAATGTTGGTAAATCAATCATCAGCCCAAAACGCTGAGAAAGATATACCAGTTAATGACAACACGACATTCACTAACTCATTAAAAAATGCTTATTCCTTAATGCTAACTGTAGGACATCATCAAATTCAAAATGTTGATTTAGTTGAACCTGAGTTATGGCAAATAACCGTATCCGGAACGCCTTGGTCAAATAATGTTGCTGACTCAGGCAGGCAGTTAGATGGTATTTCAGTAAGATTAACATCAGAATCAGGTGCAAGTTTCGATGCTTTAATTGTGAGCAATATGGATAATAGTCTGATAATTAGTTCAGTGGAAGATATAGATGAATTAGTAAATGGTCATATACAAGGTCTGCATAAATTTACTGAATTACATTTGAATGGTGCAAGTATCAGTTTCGGTAATGATTTGTTAGAAGTAGAAAGCATACAAATGACCGATGCCGATTTAGCAACGGGAACTATGGATATCAGTTTAATAGCAGCTTTATTACTGGATGATAATACTGCAAATTCACATCTTAATCTGAACCAAAATATCACATTAGAAAATTTGACTGAAATTAATGCTTATAACAGTGGCTTAACCGCACCGAATATATCTTTCAATCAGAGCATAAATTTGGAACAGAAATTAACTTTATCTGCAGAAGTAATTAACTTCTCCGGTGATTTGACCATAAATCAAACCTTGGAAATAAAGCCATCAAGATATCAGGCAGGTAATCAACAAGTGGAATTGAATATCGCTGGTAAATTAACAGTGAATGATAATGGCAGTATTATAGCAAAAGAAGGTGATGATACATTCAGACAAGAAAATGAGGTTAAGGAAAAAAGGGCTGGTGTACACGCCTCAGCACCAATCGCCGGTGATGTTGTTAATGGTATAATTGAAGTTATAGGGAATTACAAAAGACCAACAACTTTTGGTTCAAGTGCACTATTTAACTCTGATTGTAATAATAGTTCTATTTGTAGTGTGGAAAAAAGTGATAATGGCATGGGAGGGGGCGCACTTAGATTAATTGCTAATACTATCGAATTAAACGGCCGTATAAGTGCTTCAGCGATGACAGATAGCAAGTATTATCAGATATTTCCTGCTTCAGGAGGCTCAATTTATATCGATACCGACAATTTATCGGGTACAGGTCGAATAGAATCTAAAGGAGCATCCTTTAACACTGACGGAGAAGATAGGATCGGTGGTGCAGGTCGAATTGCGATTTATGCAGATTTCAATACGTTTAGCGGCGAAATACACTCAGGGGGTCAATATGACGGATTATATTCACAAGGTACTGCTTTCGTTAAATCCTCTGAGATGATATTTGGTCGATTAGAGTTGAAATCTAACATAGATCTTATTGGTGACCCTTTTAGAGTAATAGATTCTAGCTGGACACCATTGCCTGAAGTAGGTAAACACATAATTACTGACATTACTGATTTAGGTAATGGTAGGTGGCGTATACATGTTGTTGGTGCAAATTGGAATCTGGCTACGGAGCGTGAAGGTTTTAGTATTACCGGTGAATACGTTGATCTAAATGCATTAGACGAGGTGAGCGAGTATCTGGAAATATTGGAACACGATGCCAATAGTTTAGTGGTGGAATCAGCTGAAGACTTAGCTGCAATGATTGAAGTGGATCAAGAACTCGTTGGCGTACATGTATTTGATTCTATCTGGTTATCATCTTTTTCAAGCTTAGATTTAGGAGCCGATAAATTAGTCATTTTAGACCAGGATGCGTCTACAATTGAACAGAATGTAAGGATTAAAACTGGTTATTTAGATAATGAAATGAGAACCTGGCTTACCGATGAAGCAGTTTCTATTATAGAGGATGAAGTGATAATTTCTGACGGATTAGCGATGAATCAAGGAACTGAGTTAAGTTATATCGCCAATAATATCATAGTAAATGGCGACATTAATTTATCAGAAGCAGCAAAACTGAATCTGACCATATTTAAAAAATTAACCGTTAACGGTAATTTCACCTTAGATGGCGGTAGTGAGTTGTTAGGTACTTTTACTAATACAAATATCGAAATATTTGGTGATTTAATCATTTCAAATGAAAGTTTGCTGAAACTGCCGGCAATGATTAATTCTTTAATAGTACATGGTGAAACTAAAGTTCAAACTCAATCTTTGTTGGATTTACATGTCAATAATGTTGAATTAAAGAAAAGCTTGAATGTCGAACAAGAAGCTGCATTAATTTTGAAAGTAGAAGAAAACTTAGTGGTTACAGAGTCTGTTTATATAGAAAGAATCAATGAAGGACCTGCTGGAGAACCTGAAGATAATGAAATTTTAAGCGGAGGATCTAAAATAATAGCCGAGTCATCTAGTGGGAGTTACAATCATTTCATTATTAATGTGCCTGAAGGTGCAAAAAATCTAAATATTACCACCAGAGGCAGTAATGGTGATGCGGATTTACGAGTCAGGCAAGGCCATAATGTGACATCAGGTTCTTCTGTTTGTAATAGTGCGAGTGGATCTTCAAATGAAAACTGTAATGTAACCTCACCGATAATCGGGTTCTATACAATTTCTGTATATGCTTATAGTTATTATACAAACTTAACGGTTACAGCCAGTTTTGAAGGTGGTACACCAGCCGGACATCAAATCTATGTAGGAGATCAATGGCAAGTGGGTGATAACTTTGATTTAGCAGAAGATGCAAAATTAAAAACCATTGCTGTAAATGGCTTGTATATTGGCAATAGTATGAATTTAGCAGCTAATGCTGAAATGCAATTAGATAGCCCATTTGATTCCCAAATTAAGAGCCTTAAATTAGATGTTATCGGTTCTTTAACGACACAATTAGGTGCTGTGATATCGGCTGAAGGCGATGGTTATACTGCGAGTTATTCAGCTAAAGCTTATTGTCATGGTAGCCATAGTCAGGCAAGTAATACAGATTGTGAATATGGTGATTATCGTTATGCTCAATATCCTGGTACTCGTGGCGATAATAACCAGACTCCAGGTGGTGGTGTGATTAATATCAGATCGGGATCGGTTATTCATCACGGTGAAATGAATGCTGACGGAATGCAAAGTGCTACATCTGGTGGAGCCTCCGGTGGAGCAATTCATTTAACAACCGAACACCTTTCAGGTGTGGGATTATTATCTGCAAAAGGTAGTTATTCTACGTCAAATAATCGCCAGGGTGGTGCAGGTCGTATTTCACTATACCAAACAGATATGTCAGGCTTTACCGGCAATATTGAAACGATAGCAGCCGATGAAATCGATAACGATAAGTCAGCGGGAGCAGGCACGATTTATATTGCAGATATTAACGGTGAACAGGGTAAATTAACAATTGCGCCAAATGAAACTAAAGTAAATGCTTTACCAGATAACGCAGGTACTATGCTGCGAGGTGTAGGCAAAGGAGTCATTGGTTGTGTCAGAAACTTAAATGAAAATGATAGATGGATGATCCTGCCTCAAGGGCAATGTGATAGCTCAGATGGTCCGGGTTTATGGAACGACTCAATTTATGAACGAGATCAAAGCTTAGTGGGTCGCCTAATCGATTTAGATATCGAAGATGACAATAATGAGGTCCTGACCATTGTTGCTAATGCAGTCAATGCTTTTGAAGTACAAAGCACTACCGACTTATCTCACTTAGTGGGTAAAACCTATCAGGGTGTGCATCAGTTGAAGGCGATTGAGTTATTAAATCGTGCCAATGTAGATTTTGGTAATAACCGGGTTGAAGTAACAGATATAGAAGCCTCGAATGTGATGGATAATATTCAGTTAAAACTGGGGGCGGCTAACCCGGCGTTTAAAGCCTATTTAGACCAAACCGGTGCGAGTATTACCTGGTTAGAATAAGCATATTTTTTGTATTCGCAGCTGATTTTACCCGCATGCAACCCTAATTTTAAATATTTGTATTTGAAATTAGGGTCTTGTCTGTGGGTCGGTATTTATACTGACAGGGTTTAACTGTGTATTAATATAGGGCCATAGTGTTCTCACTATGAGGCCGCAAAAACAAGAGAATATCACCGTTAAAATTAGTTGAAATAAGAATCACCTTTTTTGACCAGTTAAGGTATAATCTCGCGCAATTTTGTTGTAATAATTTTTAGGGAAATGGAGTGAGCATGAAAAGCTTGAAGTTCTTGTTGAGTGTCGCGATCGTTGCTGGTGGTTTAACGGCATGTACAGGTGAACCTGCGGGCATTGCTAAAGTGGGTGATAAACAAGTGAGCAAGGCAGAGTTAGAAGCTTATTTATCTTTTAAAAAAGTAAACCTGAAAAATAAAGAGCAATATGAATCTGGCAAAACCCATTATCTAAATAATCTGGCATTAGTGACTGCAATTGAAAATGAAGGCCAGTTAGATCAACAAAAAATTGAAACAGAATTGTTTGAAATAAAACGTGATTTAATACTTAATCGCTATTTAATGAAGTTTTTAGACCAAGCGGTTACTGATACCGCAATGCGTAATTATTATGCAGAAAACCAAGCGAAATACCAAAAAGAAAAAGCCAAAGTGTCTCATATTTTGTTAAGAGTGGCTAAAGATGCCAGCGAACAAGAACGCCAGGTTAAATACAGTAAAGCCATGGAAGCATACAGTAAATTGGGCACAGGCACGCCGTTTAATGAAATCGCTAAAGCTTATTCAGAAGATCTGGTTTCTGCGAAAAAAGGCGGCCAACTAGGTTGGATGCAAAAAGGGGCAATATCGCCGGTATTTTCTGAGCAGGTATTTAATAAGTTAAAAGCCACAGAAATCTCTGAACCTTTCCTCACTGAGTTTGGTTATCACATAGTGAAATTAGAGCAAGCGCCATCGGTCGTTAAACAACCTTTTGAAAAAGTCAGAGGTAATATAAAACGACAATTACGTAAACTGGCGAAAGATGCAGAAATCAACAGGTTACAATCCAGTATTAAAATCACTGAATAACCCACACTTTATTACTATTTACATTTACTCAGAGTAAAAAAGGAAGTATCAATGCGAATTTTAGGATTATTACTCTTAGTAAGCCTTGTTGCTGCGTGCGATAAAAACACGCAGCAAGACATAGTGCAAGCTGCACCACAGATGTCTGACATAGTAGCCAAAGTTAATGGTGAAGCTATTTATAAAGAAGAGTTTGATTTAATTGTCAATCAAACTGTGGGTGAATACGCTGCTTTTCAGATGAACCAACAAACAAAAGACAAAATATTGCAAAGTTTAGTGCTCAGAAAACTGATGAAAGCGGAGCAATTAAAACATATGAATGCAGATGATATGCACGCCCTTGAAATACAAGTGGCAGCCTATCGTGATGAGTTACTTACCAAACAGTATATCAGAGATAACATTGCCGCTGAGCCGGTATCCAATGAGATGGTTGCCGATTATTATCAAAATAATCTGAAACAATTTGGTCAAAAGCAACTCAGGCGCTTTGAAATGGTCAGAGCCGATACCGGACAAAATCAAACTCGCATAAAACAATTAAATACGTTAATACAACAACTTTCACCTACAGATGATTGGCGTAAACAAGTAGAAATAGCGCGTACATCAGGGCAAGCAATACATTTTATAACCGGGCATACTGGCGAAAAAGGCTTACTGCCTGCTTATCAGCAAGTAGTGAACGGGCTCAGTAAAAATCAAACATCAAAAGTACACAGTATTAATGGCGTTTTAGTGCGCTTTAAAGTGACTGAGTTAATAGAAACGCCTGCTAAGCCTTTAGTTGATGTAAAAGAAAGTATCCGCAAACGATTAGCCCCACTGCAAATCAAAAAAGCCGTTAAAAAACAAGCTGAGTTATTAAAACGTCAGGCTGAGGTGAAAATATATGCGCTTGATTAAGTTTTACCATGCAATAAAAACAGCTCTGTTATTGTGTCTGTTTACCACACTTTTGAGTGCCTGTTCTAAATCGCCGGAAGAAGAAAAACCGGTAGAAGTAAAATATACCGCAGGTATTGAATTAAGTGATGCAATCAACGCCGTTGAATTTGAATATTTCCAGGGAGATTATGCGTCAGTTGCTGCGTTATCTGGTGCAAATCCTGAAATCACAGGTTTTGTTAGCGAAGTAAGTTTAGATACAGTAAAACATACTACCTCGGGTGGTTATCATTTTCAGGGTTATGTAAAAATAAACCAACAAGGGATATATGATTTTACATCGCAGCAAAGTGGTACTAGTTCTTTATTAATCAATAACTCAGCTGCAACCAGTGAGCTGGCGTTAGCTGCGGGTTTTCATAAATTAAACTATTGGTTATTAGCCGATGATACAGACATACAACCTAGAATTATTTTATCTGCAGAGTCAGGTGCAGACACAGACTTAGCCGAAGGTAATTTATTTGTATCTCAGGCTGAACTAACACAGGCAAATGTGATAGTTGATGAGCCACAAGATAGTGTAAATGGCTTTTCCTACCATTATTACGAAGCTGATAATATTACCTTCGACATGCTGGAAACCCTTGAGCCCATAGAGCAGGGCAATATCGATGAAATAGGGTTGTCAGAAAAAAATAACCATAACAATATGGCTATGGTGATCAAAGGGTATTTTCAGGTAGCAGATGCTGCCTTTTATAGTTTTAAAAGTAATACCAATTTGCCCGTTCGCTGGCTGGTTGGCGAAAAGTTAGTTGCATCACATCAGCAAACTACAGCAGCAACACAGATCAGCGCATTATGGTTAGAGCCTGGAATTTATCAAAGTAGCATTTCAGTGCTTGGCCAAAGTGACGCTGATGAGATATTTTTTAGCTGGCACAAAGGCGCTGAAACAGCACAAACATCAGCCGCTTTTTTACCACTCGAAGAACTTAATTTTACGGCACAGCAGCATAGCCAGCCAGCTTTAATCCCCGAACCCGAAAATCAAGAGTGGCAAACAGGTATTAATGGTCGCTATTATTACTCAAACCAACCTGATTCAATTGCAACAGTTGAAACCGAATTGCCTAATACGGCAATGCGCTTAAATAGCTTTGAAATTCAACAAGAACACATTGATTATCCCTATTCAGCGTATTTCTCTAGTCAGTTAACAATTGAAGAAGCAGGTAATTACACTTTTTATTTAGAGCATGACGATTTAGTTGAACTTCAGATAGCAGGGCAAACCCTGTCTAACCGCGTTACGGGCCATGTTAATAGTGCTGACGGGCAACAAAAAAACCATGCCATTACTTTTTTCCTGACAGCGGGTCATTATAAATTAGCTTTGTTTTATAAAGTTAAAGATGCATTCAAACTCCCTATTATAGAAGTTGCACCCAGCGGAAAAATTCGACTTAACTTAAACCTGCTTAAATTTCTGTCTTTAATATTTGATGTCAAAACTGATTTTGATGGCGACAAAGTGCCTGATGATGAAGATGCATTTCCGAATGATCCGAGCGAATCATCAGATATCGACGGCGATGGCAAAGGCGATAATAGCGATGATGATATCGATGGAGATGGTTATTTTAATGAAGATGACGCATTTCCACTTGATAAAGAAGAGTGGTTAGATACCGACGGCGATGGTGACGGTAATAATGCGGACCCAGATGATGATAATGACGGCGTTCCCGATGGTGATGATGACTTTCCGTTAGATAAAACTGAATGGGTTGATACCGATGGAGATGGAGAAGGCAATAATGCCGATCCCGATGATGATAATGATCTGGTTCCTGATGTCGACGATGCCTTTCCGTTAGATCCAAACGAATGGCTTGATACCGATGGAGATGGAAAAGGAAATAACGCCGATCCAGATGATGATAACGATGGTTACCTGGATGGTAATGATGACTTTCCGTTAGATAAAACTGAATGGCTTGATACCGATGGAGATGGAGAAGGCAATAACGCAGATCCAGATGATGATAACGATGGTTACCTGGATGGTAATGATGACTTTCCGTTAGATAAAACTGAATGGCTTGATACCGATGGAGATGGCATTGGTAATAACGCCGACCCCGATGATGACAATGATGATTACCTGGATGAGAAAGATGCCTTTCCGTTAGATGATAGTGAATGGCTAGATACCGATAGTGATGGTACAGGTAATAATGCCGATCCTGATGATGATAACGATGGTTATCTGGATGGTGAAGACGCGTTTCCATTAGATGAAAACGAATGGGTTGATACAGATGGAAATGGCGTTGGTAATAATGCCGATGACGATGATGATGGTGACAAAACACTTGATGTAAATGATGCCTTTCCGCTCGATCCAAATGAGCAGGTAGACACCGACGAAGATGGCATTGGTAATAATGCGGATGATGATGATGATAACGATGATTACCTGGATGTTAACGATGACTTCCCGTTAGATAAAACTGAATGGCTTGATACAGATAAAGATGGCATAGGTAATAATGCTGATGATGATGATGATAACGATGGTTATCTGGATGTCGCAGATGAGATGCCCCTTGACCCCAATGAGCATCAAGATACCGATGGCGATGGCATAGGTAATAAGGCCGATGATGATGATGATAATGATGGTCACCTTGATGCCGTTGACGTATTTCCGCTAGATGATACAGAGTGGGCTGATTTAGATAAAGACGGTATCGGTGATAACTCTGATATTGACAGAGATGGTGACGGCGTTAATAACGATGAGGATGATTTCCCAGATGATCCTACTCGGTGGAATGACGACCCAGATGCAATTGATACCGATGAAGATGGCTATCCTGATCATATAGATGCATTTCCTAACGACCCCACTGAGTGGTTTGATTCAGATAATGACGGTGAAGGTGATAACGCCGATCCTGATGATGATAATGACGGCCACCCGGATACCAATGATGCATTTCCGTTAAACCCCAATGAATGGTCTGATATAGATGGTGATGGCATAGGTGACAATTCAGATACCGACCGCGATGGCGATGATCACGAAAATGCATTTGATGCCTTTCCAGATGATCCAACAGAATGGGCTGATTTAGATAACGACGGTATCGGTAATAATTCAGACACCGACAGAGATGGAGACGATTGGGATAATGATGTTGATGCCTTTCCGGATAACAAAAATGAATGGTTAGATACTGATAATGACGGCACAGGAAATAATGAAGATTTAGATGACGATAACGATAGCTATCCAGATTCAAATGATGTGTTTCCACTAGACCCAACTGAATGGGCTGACATGGATAAAGATGGGACAGGCGACAATTCAGACCCGGACAGAGACGGTGATGGCGTAGATAATGGCCCTGATCCCTTTCCAAATGATCCCAGTGAATGGTCAGATATCGATAAAGATGGGACAGGCGACAATTCAGACCCAGATATAGACGGTGATGGCCATGCTAATGGCCAGGATAAATTCCCCTATGATCCACTAGAATGGGCCGATATGGATAAAGATGGCATAGGCGATAATTCAGACCCAGACCGAGATGGTGACAACTACAATAATAACGATGATATCTTTCCCGATGACCCACTTGAATGGGCAGATATGGATGAAGATGGCATAGGTGATAACTCAGATCCAGACCGTGACGGCGATGATCACAATAATAACGATGATGTTTTTCCAGATGATCCGACAGAATGGGCTGATATGGATGAAGATGGCATAGGTGATAACTCAGATCCCGACCGTGACGGTGATGACCACAATAATAACGATGACGTTTTCCCTGATGATCCCTCTGAATGGGCTGATATGGATGAAGACGGCATAGGTGATAACTCAGATCTTGATATAGATGGTGATGGCTATGATAATGACCAAGATGCATTTCCGCTTGATCCCACCCGTTGGCACTCTGAACTGGCTGTAAATTTAAGCTTAACAGGTACTGATACCGGAGTAAAAATAGACTGGCAACATGAAGATAATACTGACGTGGTAAAATACCGTGTTTATCGCGCAGAATTGAATTTTTCACTGGTACAAATAGCTGAATTAGATGCACCAACACAATTTTATATTGATCAAACGGCATTACAAAATAAACAATATAATTATATGGTTGAAGCACATGCAGCTAACAGTTATTTAGGGCGCAGTAATACCAGCCAAATATATACCGCATTTAATAACGTTAAAGTTGAAAATCTGCAAGCGCAAATGCAGGAAACCGGCATTAATATTAGCTGGCAGGCGGTGAGCGGATTATCAGTGATCATTGAAAAGCGTCAGGGTGAACAAACCTGGGTACCATTGATCACAGTGCAATCGGCAAACAATACCATAGATACCCAAGTGTTAAATGATGAAACTTATCAGTATCGTGCTAAAACCCGGCAAAACTTAACGGATCCTGTGACCCAGCAAAGCTTTTTTGTGGATGGTCCGTATAGTGACGCTGTGATTGCTAAAGCGTCATTTGCACTTAATGTATTGTTTACTAATGCCAGTGACATTCAGGGCAATACCTATACCTGGTTTACCAGAACCAGTGCTAACCAACAACAGGTTAGTGTGCAGGGCAAGTTAATTAATGCAGACAACGAAACTAAATTAATTTTTAGCTCGAACGCATTAGAAAAACAGTACCTGGTAACAGCGAAGGAATTTAATATCGCCTTACCTGTAGATGCTGAGCACTTAAATTGGTCTGTGACGGCTGTGAGCGAGCAAACACCCGCGCAACATACTGCGCCGGTTAATTTAGTGTTTAAACAAGATAATTCGGCACCTGTATTAACCCTTGAGCAAACAGATCCAACAACTGAGCTGAGTAAATTAACCCTCACAGGTCATATTCAGGATGAAATCGGTATTGCTGAATTTAATATGATGTCAGATCATTACCCTGCCAGTCGCTTTGGTTTTATCACCCAGACCAATGGCAACTTTAGTGGCGAAATACCGCTTATGCTCGGGGAAAATAATATTACTGTAATAGCGGTAGACAAATTAGGAAACAGAGTCAGTAAAGGGTTAGTGATAAACCGTATTGCGCCAGATGCGCCAGGTATTACTATAACCAGTCACCAAAATGAGCAAATTGTCACCCAAGATACCGTAAATTTAATGGCTGTGATCAATACAAAACAGCCTGTAGAGGCACTCAAAGTGCGATTAAATCACATTGAGAGCGGAGCAATACAGTACCAGGCAGAACATGTTTATCAGGTGCAATTTAATGCATTGGTATTGTCACCGGGTGATAATTTAATTCAGGTGCAGGTAGATTCACCGCTTGGCAGTGATAGCCAGACTATCAAAATTATTTATCAGCCATTAAGTGATATCGCTTTACCTGAAATTCAAATATCGTCTCCGGTCAATCATACCCAAATCAGCCAAAACCAATTTGTGATCAAAGGTTATATATTGTCTGAAGCAGATGCAGAGCTTAGTATAAGTACGCAATTACAAAGTGATATTGCTGTTAGCCTGTACCCGGATGTGAGTGGCAGATATATCTTTAGTTATGCGGCAACCCATAGTGACGGGCCCTGGACTTTAATTGCACGTAATGATGCCGGCGAAACACAACAGCAACTGGAATACAGCATAGATGCCAGTGCACCACAGATCCAATTAGCAACTCCACTGGCAACAGCGCCCACCTTAAACGAAATCTTACAGGTGCCGTTTAATATTTCAGGCTTAGTGATAGACGATCAGGCCGTATCTTTTAGTATTAACGGTGAAGTGGTTAACTTGCTTCCCACTCAGGTTTCAAATCAATATAGCTTTGATTTAGATATCAACTTAGCACAAAATGAAACCAAATCTTTTGAACTTAGCGCCACTGATTTTGCTGGTAATAACACCACACAAACCTATATTGTGATGAATAAAGCCAGCAGTAGTGTGGATATTATTGCACCGGCTAAAGACAAACAATTTTTAATTGAAGAGCAAGACTTTGCACTGCAATTGGTTGCGCAACTGGTTAATGCACCCATTAATCCGGGCATAAAAATACAAATAGACAACCAGGCTGTACAAGATATCGTGGCAATTAATGGCTTGATCAATACCAGTATCCCGTTGAGTAACGCTGTTATTGCATCAGGGCCTGAGCACACCTTAAAAGTGATGTTATATAATGCTGCCGGCCAGTTACAAAGTGAGTCGTCAGTTGATTTTGCAATCAAACAACTTGCTGATGTGCCATTAACTATCACCAGCACACAACCACAGAGTTTAGAAAAAAATGTTGAAACAAATAGTTTTATTGCGTTTTACTTTAATAAAGCGGTTGAAAAGTCACGTATTCAGGTAAGCGTCACTGAAACAGCCTATGGCAAAAGCTATGTTGATAATACTGAGCCAGGCGCAAGTTTACTTGAACCTAAAGGCGCTAAACTGCAACAAGTAAATAAGGTCAATGCGCCCGTTGCCGGTAGCCTTGCCAGTTTACCGGGCGACCATAGTTATGCCTTTTACCCCGAGCAAGGCTTTACTTATGGTGCCAATATTAAAGTGGAAATTAGTGTAGATGGTATTGAGTTAAAGCGCTTTAGTTATGATGTCAGAGCACTACCTACCTTAATTGACGCTAATGTTAAAGACAGTTTTGGCAATAGCGTAAACAATATTAAAGTGAGTTTAACTGAGCTTAATCGTCACGATTATACCAATTCAGATGGCACCTTTGCTTTTGGTTATCTTGAAGGGGGGGAACAAAATATTCCGGCTGGCAGTTACACAGTAGAAATTAACCCCAATCGTGACAACCCCCTTTACGGTAATACCATTCGCCATATTAATGTGGCTGCAGGCAGGCGTAATCAGTTAGGCATTATCACGTTACCTGTGGTAAACAAACAAGTGCCTTTTACGCAGGTCAAATCAGGTCAGGGTAATACCTTACTTGCTAATGGTGATTTAAAAATCAATTTCGCCTCGGCAAACTTAACCACCCCAACAGGGCAAGACAAAGCCAATATGCAGTTCAGCTTGCTGGAAACCAGCCTGACTGGCATGGGCATATCCCCCAATACGCCGGCTTTATGGGTATTTGCAGGCCAGCCACAAGGCGTGGCAGTAACAGGTGATACACCACTTGAAATAAAAGCCGCCAGTTTTTATGGTAGTTATCAATATTTACCTGCTGACGGTGATTATTTAGTACTAGTAGGCAGGGATGAAAATAACGATATGCTTGATGCCGTTGGCGTTGCTAAACGGCAAGGCACCTGGGTGCGTTCAACAGGTGAAGTACAGTTAAATAATTTAGATTACATAGGTTTTGCCCGGGTACATCCTGACAAGCAAGCCGTATTACAACAATATGCGCAAGGAGAGATTGGGTTAGTGCAACTTAAAGCTTTATTGCAAACAAGCGTTAACCCTTAGGAAGTGATTGTAATGAAAAATATAATTTCAACATTTTTAATTTTTATTTGCGTATTAACGGCGGGCTTTAGCAGCTGGACTGCTGATGCCTATGGCTGGATGGATATTCAAAGAGTCAGATTCGGCCATGTATTAGCCAGAGGGTTAGCCTGGGAAGGCGATAATTTAAGGTATGTTGAATATGATCAACAAGGGCGCATAGTGCCTGGCTGGTCATTTTTAACAGAGCAACCAGCTTATGTATTATCGGGTGAATACGTGCAGGCCACACTAGATGTACTGGATGCCCATAAAACCGAATATAACAACAAAGTCCGTATATTAAGTGTTGAAGAATATAACAGTCAGGAATTTAAAACCGTTGGCGGGTTAGCGTTACCTAAAATAACCTTGCCAGATTATTATAAAAGTGTGGCTATTAAACCTACTGAATCAATTTTACATCCTACCGATGGCCATATTTTACTGCTTGCCCGTTTTGATTTAACCAGTGTATCAGCGGGCAACTTTACGGCCGGTTTATTCGATATGGCAGGTGAAATTCTCCATACCTCACAATATAATATCGCGTTTAAGTCGGGTTTTTATGAAGGCGAAGATCCAGAAAAAACCATTCCGCCTATTTTAGAAACCTTAAAAGGTAAAAAAGCCTACGCTCCGTTTCATGGCGCTAAAGTGGAAGTCTATGCCGCGCAGGGTTACCCCGATTATGCTGATGAAAACGGTGAATATAATTTATTATTTGGCTTAGTACCTTGCCCGGGATTTTTCTTTGAATATACCACACCCGCCTGGATGACCTACGAATATACCGCATTTACACCAAATGGGGTAAAACCTCTGATGGATGTATCAAAAATACCCGGTTACGATGCCTGTATTGGTTACGATGCCTACATGGGACAAACCGACTTAGTGGGATTAATGGCGCATGTTGAAGTGATTGGCATTATGGCCAGTATTGCCACCCCCGCCATGAAAGGCAATAATTTTTATGTAGATACCGGCATTATCACTGGCGCTGCGGCGCTCACCAATGGGGATGTGAATGTACCGCTTGGCTCAACTAAATATATTTATAAAGCACCTGATTTAGATCCCGTTGCCAACCCCAGATACGATTTTGATGGTGATTTAAAATTTGATTTAGCCGTATTAGGTAATATCGAGAACGATTTGTTTGTGTGTAAAACAGATACCACAAATGCCGAATATCAGGGTATCTATTTAAGCTCTGAGCACAGCGAAGGGGTGGCCATTAATTGTGATGACGCCGAGCCGGAAGCCACGCAGCCAGATTTATATCGCCTCGCAGATAAAATGCCAGATTTCACGCATCAGGGGTTATTAGAAAGTATTTCTGAGGATGATTTACAAGATACCGACATTTTAATTTTCAGAGAAGCAACGGGCATGTTGATCACTGAGCGCAGAGGGATCACCCAAAACGAATTAAATGAAAGTCGCAGTTTTTATGGCACTGAAGATAATAAATTTATCTACCAAATGATGATCCGAGGACCTGCTGCCACAGCACAGAATTATCATGCAGACTATTTAGGCGAAGAAGGCTTTAATCGTTTTCAGTCAGATGCCAATATGAATCCGGCGCTATATAATCGTGATGCTGATCACCTTAAACAAGGTGAAACCCTCAATGTGATACTGATCAACCGTAAAACCGGCTATATCGGTGCCAACCGCACTTTGTATTATAACGGCTACGCCAACGGCAATGTATTAAATGGTTTAAGTTTAAGCCCGATGCAGGCGCCTAATCTTAAAATAAGCGCCGAAAGATACTATAAAGTGACTGAAGGCCCAAGCGCCTCTAATGAGCAACAAACACACCTGATAGGTTTTGAAGGCTCAGCCATGGCAAGTGACCAAATGGTCACAATTACCACAGAGTGGTACAACCATGATGGCACGCCATTGCCAGACGGCTTAGATGATTTTGGTTATACTGGGCGTTTAGCGAAAATAGATGGCTCAGGCTTAGTCAGTGCCAGTGGGTTAATGGAACACTTTGCCATAAAACCGGGGAAACATATTGTACAAATTAAACTCCCCGATGATGCCAGCGCCACCGACCATTTTTACATTCAGGTAAGCGGTGAGCCTAAACATGGTAACCCGAGTTTTTCTGATGGCGGAGCCAGCGACAGCGGGCCATTGCAATATCGGCCTAAACATTATGTGCCTTTTATGGTGCCGGTATTAGACCAACTCGCCACCTTAGAGCAAACTTACTTATACAACAAATTAGAGCAAGAAGGTAACGCCGAAGGCATAGAAAAACCAGATCCGATTTACCGCTGGGTATATCGCCCAGAATTGCAATTCAGTACCTATGATTTAGCTGTTAACAGTATTTTACGTGAGCAGCAAGACGGCCAAACATCTGAAATCTATCAAAAAGAAGTCCCTATGATAGCCGCAGGTGACAGCTTAGTTAAATTTATGTACGACCTGATTGAAAGTAATCAGGACGCCCTAGAATTTTTAGGCGAAGGCCAGGAGCTGGTGTTTGCCTTAGGCGCTAACGAAATCAAAGCCAAAATGGGCCCGGGCAATCAACTTATATTTACTAACCTAGAACACATCGCATCTTTAGATGTTGAAGATTTTGTGACATTAAGCCTGTATAACAACAACGACCCGACCAATGTATTGTGGGAGTATGCGTTTGAGGCGGTAGCGGTAGATACCCGCTGGGCTGGGTACGATAATATAGGAGAGGACGGAACAATATATGTTTCCGCTGACGACCCCGTGGTACCAGTACAAGGCATTATTTTAGGATATGCCAATCGAGAAAACCCGTCACCGCTCAGACTAAAATGGAAAGCCAATGGTGCAGCAACTGTTGAAGAAGAAGACTTAAGCTATCAACAACAAGGCGTATTTCCGGCTGATATTCGTATGAGTACCCAGGCGGGCGCACGTGCTGAGCCTTATGCCTATTTAGATGCCGATAATGTGGTAAAACTTGGTGATATTGAAGTGGTACCCGGCGTACCTGCAAATATAAGTATTACCAAGAACGAAGGTGATGTATTTATTGAAGGCCATAAAGGCAAAGAAATAGAAGTGTACATTGAAGATGCCCATGGTAATGCGGTAGCAGATGGCACGTCTGTGAGTTTTGCTATTAATGGTGCAGCAAAGCTGACTGTGGCAGATGATGGCACAATAGGCGGTAAAGCTAAGGCGTTTATTGTGGGTGGCAGTATGCCAGAAGCTGAAAATACTTTATTGGTGAGTGCCGGTGATGCAAGCGCACAGACTATTTTTTCAGTGCAACCTTTAGTGGTAACAATAGCAGATTATCCAACGCAAATGGAGCCCAGAAGCAGTTACCCGGTCACAGTACGGGTCACAGAGCCAGGTGGCGCGGCAGTATCAAGCATGAAAGTAGTGATGCATGCCAATGCGGGTAAATTTAAACGTGGTAGCCGTTATACCAATGGCGATGGTGAATTAACCTTAACCCTTTATAGTGGTTTTCATCCATTACAGAATATAGAAATCTCAGCCCGAGTGGGATTAGTTAAAGGCGATTTAGCGGTTACCAGTATTGAGCCAAAAGCAGATAGTTATGCCGATACCAGCGGCACTATGCTGATAGGTGATGAAACTGTAGATGGTTATTATGAATATGAACGATATGACGGCGCAACCCTTGGACTTGCCTATCAGGCACAAGCCAATATTGTTATTCATGGCGCTGCCAATGAAACTCAAACCCTTAAATTAGGCAGTTTGGCAGAGCCTAATATTCAACCTGTTGCTGCGTATATCATGAATGATGACCATGAAGATAATGCAGTTGACTTTAATCAGTTACATCATGGGGTGAATAATCACATTACCTTAGTGGATGATAATCCGACAGGCACAGGTAAAAGTTATCAATTCAGTAAACAGGCGGCACTGAACCCAGCCAATGTGTGGGAATCCAGCCGTATAACGGTACCACAAAGTGACCGATTTAAACCGGCCACTAGTGTGGGTTTCAGGTTAGATATCAAACCCACAGAAAATGGCGGACAGGTATTTGACTTTGAAGGCGGGGTACAAACGCTAACCTTAGAAGACGATGGCCGTTTAACTTACTCCCTATTCACCAAAGAAGGCAAGCAAAGTGTTAGCTCAGCAGCTGTTGCCCTTGAAAACTGGCATACAGTCGCAGGGCGATATAAAGACGGCCAATTAGCGCTTGAAGTAAACGGTGAACTCACCAGTACCCCGGCCACAGGAGAACTGGCTTATTCCGTTACTCAGCGTGGTTTAACCATAGGTGAAGATTATAGCGGTAACTTAAGCAGCGTTAAATTTTATGATTATGACGCTGAACCATTAATGACCTTTGAAGATGGCAGTGCAGAAAAGGCGTATACCTTTGCGGCAGATGAAAACACAGCCGAAATCAAAGTCATTAGTTCAGGCCAGTTAAACAAAAATGGTGAGCTTGCCAGAACAATCAGAGTGGGTATGCAATCACAAGGGCAAGATTACTTTGTGGGCGTAATATCTAAAGAATTTTACGGTCAGTTTGCAGCTTATTATACTGAAGCCGAGCAACCTGCAGGTTACCCACCAGTGGCCTTTAATTATTATAAACAGTACACGCCATTTCCTTTAATCGGTGTGGCCCATGCAGGCTTTTTTGACTGGAGTTTTGATGATGTCTGGGACAATATCAAAACCGTGGCGAATGTACTATTGCCATTTGAAGATATTAAAACCTTTTATGAACAAGTTAATTACCTAATTGACGACGATAAGCGCTTTGACCCGATGGAACTCACCATCAGTGGCATAGGCGTACTCACCATAGTGCCAATACTTAAACCGTTAATCCCGTTAAAACTGGCGCTTAAAGGTTTCTTCAGAAGTTTAAAAGTCGCCAACCCTAAATTTATTAAAGTAATAGGCAGAGTACTAGGCCGAATAGGCGATGATGTCATTCAAGGCAAATACGACACCGCCTTTAATCTCGGGCTGTTTATGATATTGGTTGCCGACATGATAGGGGACGATGAAGCCAGGGCTGGCTTGATGGCTATCGTAAAATCTATTCAAAGTGACGATGATTTCTTTGCCTGGCTAGATTATTTAAGTCTGCCTGCAGATGGTTGGGATGGAGACGAAGAACCGCCTGAAGTTGGGCTAACAGCCCAGGTTGATTATCAACAAGATAATTATTTTTCACCACTGAATGGTGTAATGGGGGTTGCTTATGCGAACAAGAAAAAAGGCACACCAAAGAAAAAAGTAGATGGCAAGGAATTCGCGAAAGACGTTAATGACATTACAAAGCAGTTTAAGAATGAACTGCAAAAAGACCCTCAAATATTGAGTAAACTAGCTAAGGCATTTGGTAGTCGAAAAGGTGAATTACCCACAGCTGCTTTTAGACGGATTTTATTTAATAAAACAGCATTAAAATCGGGGGTGGGTGTTATTACATATAGTGGTGCCAGGTATTTAAGGCACTTAATTAGTAATAAAATAAGAAGCCAAAGAGTATCTGGTTTAACTCTCACTGCGGTAATTGCCTATCTTGAAAGTAGAATGTCGCCTGTTTGTTCGGATATTCCTGGTTGCCAATCGTTGGATTATAACGAGATACCTGACAGAATACGTTCACTCTATTCAACGGCGCTATCTGGCTTTTCTACCGGAGAAAACCCTTATTTTGACCGTTGGGGCAATGGCTCTACCTTTGAACTTATGATGATAGCCGTTAAACAGGTAGATTTTGAATTAGGCAAGGGCGGTAAAATTAGGTGGGTTAATAAAACTGAAAATATCAGGTTACATACATTAAATAATAGCAAAACAGTTTTGAGAGATATGGGAACTATGCGCCGAGACCCAGATATTATTGTTGAAAGTTGTGATGCTTCTGAACCTCCAGTATGGGTTGAACTTAAATCTTTTGCTTCTCCATACTTACCTGTGGCATTTCGCCCCTGGTATTATGATAAACATAAAGATAACATTAAAGGCTCCAGCAATTTCATGAAGGAATTCTTTTTAGATAGAGTTGCAAGCACCCATAATTTGTTGCCTGGTTTCAGAAAATATGGAAATGGTAATGTAAAATTAGCCACTAAAGCGGAATGGTGGATGCAGGTATTTAAGACAAAACAAAATAAAAAGAATACCGGAAAATTAGAGCAAAGTTATACCAAAGCCGATAATGCAAAATTATTCGATGCCATGAGTGTGCCGCCTGAAGGAAATGTTATGTTAGGCTCTTTGGGTTATACCTCAGTTAGCGAAAATCAAAAGTTTGTTAAGCGATTAAAAAAAGGCAGGGTGATTATGCCGTTTAATATTAAAAACTGGATATTAAGCCCGCAAGTTAAAGATATGTTATTAAGTGAATTTAAAGACGTTTTGGTTGACTTTTATGATGGCCAGACTGCAAGTGATTTTGAGTGGGACCCCCAATGTTAAAAGATATAATAAATCAATTAGATAAATCGGCCTGGCAGGTTGATAATCAAGGCTGGCTGGCGGCCAGGGAAATGCAATGGCAAGAGGTTGAACCTAAGCTATTAAAAGGCCTAGAGTATAAAAAGAAGGACGTTGATAAGCTAAAAAAATATTTTATGCACGGTGAGAATTTAGCTGAATTAGGGTTGAGCTTTCATCCGTTAATCGAAGTGCTCTATTTACACCCGGACCAGAGTGATGAAAATCTAAAAAACATAATAGATAGCTTTGATGAAAATGATTATCCTGCATTTAAATCTAGTTTTTATATGTTTTTAGAAGATAATGTTGCCCATACATTAGAGCTAGAACCTGTTCGTGTTTTTTCTGAAAAACCTTATGGTGAAGAGGGTATTTTAAATGGTAAAGAACAGTTTTACAGTCAGTATTTTACCCCTGATTTAACTGTGGAAGGTAAAACTGAAGTTGAACTTAAAAAAGTGAAAAAAACAGCACAAGGTTTTTTCGAAAGTTTTTGTACCGATATGTGGCGGTTTCTACTTTCTGAAGCTGAATATCAAGCGCATAAATATGACTTTAAACAATATTTAGTTGATATCTGGCTACAAACTGCACCTATGGCAGATTACGGGAAGAAGCGTTCAATATTTTTAACCTTTTTTTTGCATCAACTTTATTACTGGCGTGAACTTAACCCGGAAATAGAAAACAAACCAGAACGATTAGCCTTTGTTAATAAAATGACTGATATTTTAGACAATAATAAAGGCTTGCCTGAAGAATTAACAAAAAGATGGCAAATGATAAAGACAGAGCAGGGAAGATATCACCCAATAGTTGTTGAAGAGTTTGTAAATGAACGCCCGCCTGAACTTTGGCAGAAATTTAACTTAAAAGGAATTTAAATAAGATGGATGTTGAACAACAAGAAATCCAACTAGACGAGTTTTATGAACTAGATATTTCAAAGCGGTTTGCTTATGTTCACCAAGCTTTAACTGTGCAAATGGCTAAACCGATTGATATTCCAAAGCTTCTTGATTTACAAAGTTTAAAACCTCTATATCTGGAAGCTAACCCAGACGAAGTTGATTATTTTGATGATGATGTTTTTGCACATTCATATGAAAGCCCAGGGTTGAACGAAATTTTGACTTTGTTATTGCCTGGAAAAAAAGCAAAATTCCAAATGGATTGGTTAGAAGGTTCTGAAGATAAAAGTCAGGTCTACTTAGAAATTTGGCAAGAAATGGTCGCTATGGCGGATTTAGGTATTGCCGCTGATTCAATTAAAGCACATTATGATGAAGAAGATGATGTTGTCATAAGTTTTGTTTACAACAACAAAGATGTTGAGTATTCATATGAAGCAGATAATGAACATTTAGATCATGAAGTTTTCGAAGACTTTAATGATTTTGCGAGTACGTTTAATTTAGCTAGCTGTTTTATTACCGATTTAGTTGACGAATATTTTGTGGCCGCGTATCTCGTACCAGAAAAATCAAAAGCACAACTCGAAAAATATTCGCCTTTCCCAGGTTATTAATAACTTTTTGTCCCGTTCTGATCGTTCGGACGGGTAGGCTTTGTTTTTAAACCTCTTTTTGTTTAAATTAACGCCAGTTATTATTGGCTGGCGTTAATAAATAACTTAGATTTACTAAATAAGTGCTTTGGTTTTTAAAGTTTTTGGCATTTTAAAGTAAATCCTCAAGTTTTAAGCATGAATATCCGGCATAAATCCGATGTGTCCCATTCTGATCGTTCGGACGGGTAGGCTACTATTTTTAGGCGTGTTTTGTTTGAATTAACGACAGTTTTTATTTTCTGGCGTTAATAAATAACTAAGATTTACTAAATAAGTGCCTTGGTTTTTAAAGTTTTTGGCATTTTAAAGTAAATCCTTAAATTTTAAGCATGAATATCTGGCATAATTCCGAACGCTTATGTTTTTTATTTGTTTATTAAAGATTCTTCTCAATTTATAGAAAAGAAGCTTTATTTTTGAAACGTCATTTAAAAAAATAATAGCCCGTCAATAAGCCATGCCATTCGTTGATCCAAATAGCTTTTTCAGAATGTCGTTGTATTTTATTTTGCCACACTTCAATCGGTGTGAATCCTTGCAAGTTTTGATGGGGCCTAATATGGTTATACCAAAACTGAAAGGTGCTTAATTCGTTCTGAATGGAGCTAAACTGAGTTAAATCTAACTGTTTTATTTTACTTTTTAGCGTACCAAAAAACCTTTCAATTCTGCCATTCTCCCAGGGGGAAGCAATATTAGTACGCTTATGTTTTATGCTTAATAATGCAAGACCTAAGGTAAAAAACCGAGATGTAAAACAGGCTTCGTTATCGGTTGTTATATATTTTGGCCAACCAAATTGCCGGATACTCTGACAAAGCGATAACAAAATCTGAGCTGAATGTTTAGACGGTAATTCTTTCAATAAGAGGTTTAGCCGTGAACCATGTTCGATAATCCCTAAAATAGTGGCCTGTTTGTTAGATAATGGCAAGGTAGTGATATCGACTCCCCATGTATGATTAATTGGCATTTTTTTAGGCGGCTGATGTTTGATTTTTCGTTGAATGATTTTGAGTTGATATTGATTCTGTTTCAGTTTTTCATAAACAAAACTTTTAGAAACAGTCATTTTATGGCCGTATCTTTGATTAAAAAGCGCCGCAACACTCCCGCATCCAGCACCAGAAACAGCCTTTAAATAAAGCACCTTATCAACTACCCACTGCGGCTTTTTTTGATTTCTGGCAATGACTGACATGCTAATTTTATTGGCTCTCAAACTAAGCTTTTTTTTACTGAATGTGCCAACTGTTTTTTGGCGGAAAACTTTGCATAGTTGACGGTAAATAAGCTGGTTTTGTAGGCAAAAGATTAAAAAGAAAAAGAAAGAGACTGTCGTTAACCAAAATGTCATTTTTTTCGTTTTAGATTGATATAAAAACAAGCATCTTATATGAGTTTAGGTATAATAGCTTTGTTTTAATTTTGCTCTTTAATAAACTGATTTTAAACATAAAGTGTTGTCGCATTTTTAACTATTATCTTCTTTTGCAACACTTAATGTTTTAAACCTCAAATCCTATAAAACCGCTTGGCTCAACTAAATATATTTATAAAGCACCCGATTTAGATCCCGTTGCCAACCCCAAATACGATTTTGATGGTGATTTAAAATTTGATTTAGCCGTATTAGGTAATATCGAGAACGATTTGTTTGTGTGTAAAACAGATACCACAAATGCCGAATATCAGGGCGTATATTTAAGCTCTGAGCACAGCGAAGGGGTGGCCATTAATTGTGATGATGCCGAGCCGGAAGCTACGCAGCCAGATTTATATCGCCTGGCAGATAAAATGCCAGATTTCACGCATCAGGGGTTATTAGAAAGTATTTCTGAGGATGACCTACAAGATACCGACATTTTAATATTCAGAGAAGCAACGGGCATGTTGATCACTGAGCGCAGGGGGATCACCCAAAACGAATTAAATGAAAGTCGTAGTTTTTATGGCACTGAAGATAATAAATTTATCTACCAAATGATGATCCGCGGACCTGCTGCCACAGCACAGAATTATCATGCAGACTATTTAGGCGAAGAAGGCTTTAATCGTTTTCAGTCAGATGCCAATATGAACCCGGCGCTATATAATCGTGATGCTGATCATCTTAAACAAGGTGAAACCCTTAATGTGATACTGATCAACCGTAAAACCGGCTATATCGGTGCCAATCGCACCCTATATTACAACGGCTATGCCAATGGCAATGTATTAAATGGTTTAAGTTTAAGCCCGATGCAGGCGCCTAATCTTAAAATAAGTGCGGAGCGTTATTATAAAGTGACTGAAGGCCCAAGCGCCTCTAATGAACAACAAACACACCTGATAGGCTTTGAAGGCTCAGCCATGGCAAGTGACCAAATGGTGACTATTACTACAGAATGGTACAACCATGATGGCACGCCATTACCTGATGGCTTAGACGATTTTGGTTATACCGGCCGTTTAGCGAAAATTGATGGCTCAGGCTTAGTCAGTGCCAGTGGTTTAATGGAACACTTTGCCATAAAACCGGGCAAACATATTGTACAAATTAAACTGCCTGATGATGCCAGTGCCACCGACCATTTTTATATTCAGGTAAGTGGTGAGCCTAAACATGGTAACCCGACCTTCGCTGACTCTGGAGGTAATAGCGGCGGCGCCAGTGACAGTGGGCCATTGCAATATCGGCCTAAACATTATGTGCCTTTTATGGTGCCGGTATTAGACCAACTCGCCACCTTAGAGCAAACTTACTTATACAAAAAACTAGAGCAAGAAGGTAACGCTGAAGGCATAGAAAAACCTGATCCGATTTACCGCTGGGTATATCGCCCTGAATTGCAATTCAGTACCTATGATTTAGCCGTAAACAGTATTTTACGTGAGCAGCAAGACGGCCAAACATCAGAAATCTATCAAAAAGAAGTCCCTATGATAGCCGCAGGCGACAGCTTAGTTAAATTTATGTACGACTTACTTGAAAGTAATCAGGACGCCCTAGAATTTTTAGGTGAAGGTCAGGAGCTGGTGTTTGCCTTAGGTGCCAATGAAATCAAAGCCAAAATGGGCCCAGGTAACCAACTTATATTCACAAACCTGGAACACATTGCATCTTTAGATGTTGAAGATTTTGTGACTTTGAGTTTATACAACAACAACGACCCGACCAATGTGCTGTGGGAGTATGCGTTTGAGGCGGTAGCGGTAGATACCCGCTGGGCTGGGTACGATAACATAGGTGAGGATGGGACGATTTATGTTTCAGCGGACGACCCCGTGGTACCGGTACAAGGCATTATTTTAGGGTATGCCAACCGTGAAAACCCGTCACCGCTGCGACTGAAGTGGAAAGCCAATGGTGCCGCAACTGTTGAAGAAGAAGACTTAAGCTATCAACAACAAGGCGTATTTCCGGCTGATATTCGTATGAGCACCCAGGCGGGTGCACGTGCAGAGCCTTATGCCTATTTAGATGCCGATAATGTGGTAAAACTTGGTGATATTGAAGTGGTACCCGGCGTACCCGCAAATATAAGTATCACCAAGAATGAAGGTGATGTATTTATAGAAGGCCATAAAGGCAAAGAAATAGAAGTGTACATTGAAGATGCCCATGGTAATGCGGTAGCCGATGGCACGTCTGTGAGTTTTGCTTTAGAAGGTAATGCCAAATTAACTGAAATTGATGCACAAGAAGGTGGCACGTTAAATGGTAAAGCCAGAATATTTATTGAAGGCACCAGTACCCCAGATTTAGAAACTGTGTTAACGGTGGCTGTCGCTGATTTAACGCAAACAATTCCTTTTGTTGTACAACCACTTGAAGTTAAAATAGACGATTACCCAATTGCAATGGAAGCAAGAAAAAGCTACCCCATCGTCGTTAAAGTTACTGAGCCGGGCGGTGGTCAGGTGGTGCCGAATGTATCGGTAATATTAGATTCTAACGTAGGTAAATTTAGAAAAAGCATCATACAAACAGATGGCGCAGGTATGGTTACAGCGAATTTGTTTAGTGGTTTTCATGCATTAGAAGATATTAATATCAGCGCCAGGGTTGGTTTTGTTAAAGGCGATGTGGCTGTTTCAAAAGTAGAGCCTCACGCTGATAAATATGCTGATACCAGTGGCACACTGGTTGTAGGGGATGAAACAGCGAATGGTACTTACACCTATGAACGTTTTGATGGCGCAAGTATTGGTTTAGGTTTTAAAACCGAAGCTGAGGTAGTACTGCATGGTGAAGGCGGAGACAACCAAACACTAACACTAGGCACATTGGCAGAGCCTAACTTACAACCCACAGCTGCGTACATAATGAACCAGCTTGATGGTGAAAACGCCATCGACAATAACCAGTTACACACTGGCGTTATCAATCATGTTGCGTTAGCAGAAGATAATCCAACACAAACGGGAAATAGCTTTAAGTTTAATAAACAGGCTGTGCTCAATCCATCAGATGTGTGGGAATCTAGCCGTATTACCGTGCCACAAAGCCCCAGATTTAAACCAGCGAACAGTGTCGGGTTTAGAATTGACTTAAAAGCCACTGAAACGGGCGGTAATATCTTTGATTTTGAGGGGGGTGTACAAACCTTAAGCTTAGAAGATGACGGCCGTTTAACTTATTCCTTATTTACCAAAGAAGGGAAACAAAGTGTTAGCTCAGCGCCCATTGCCCTTGAAAACTGGCATACGGTAGCGGGCCGCTATAAAAACGGTAAGCTAGAACTTGAAGTAAACGGTGAATTAAATTCACAAGATGCTACTGGTGAATTAGTTTACTCAGTTACCCAACGGGGCTTAACCATAGGTGAAAACTTCAGTGGTAACCTCAGTAGTTTTAAAACCTATGATTACGATGCTGAGCCTCTAATCACTTTTGAAGATGGCACAACTGAAAAAGCCCATACCTTTGAGGCAGACCAATCAGTTGCGGCGATTAAAGTGATAAGTAATGGTCAGCTTAATCAGCAGGGAGAAACAGCCCAGACTTATCGGGTGGGTATGCGCACCAAAGACCACGACTATTTTGTTGGAGTAATTAGTAAAGAATTTTATGGACAATTAGCACAAATTTATACCGAAACCATGAAACCAGAAGGTTACCCAATTGCTGCAGTGGGGTATTACAAACAATATACGCCAATTCCATTTATAGGTGTGGCCCACGCAGGGTTTTGGGACTGGAGCTTCGATGATGCATTTGATGCAATGAAAACCGCTATCAATGTGATGCTGCCTATTGAAGACACCATGAACTTTATTAAACAAATAAACTATTTAATTGATGACGATAAACGATTTGACCCGCTTGAACTGACCTTAAGTAGTTTAGGAGTTATAAGTGTAATACCCATACTAAAACCTGTACTACTACCATTAAAAAATGCGTTAAAAGTATTCTTGAAACCGTTGAATGCCTCTAACCCCAAATTCATAAAGTCAATTGGCGGGGTAATAGGTAAAATTGGTGAAGACGTAATTAACGGCAAATATGATACGGCAGTTAATATCGGTTATTTCTTGTTAATTACCGGACAAATGTTGGCGGATGAAGAGTCTAGAAAAGGTCTGATGGTGATGATTAAATCGATTACCAGTGCCGATGATATGTTTGTTTGGGCTGAGTATTTAGGTTTACCGTCTAATGGCTGGACCGATGGTGAAGAAAAGAATATTGATTTGGCCAATACTTTAAAACAAAGCCCTTACCCTTGGGAAAATAACTTTTTCTTCAATACAGCCTATGCGAAAGGACCAAATGCGGGGGAGCTGGTAGATGTTGTTCGATTAACCAAAATGTTCTCAAAAGTAACCAAAGGCTTTGCAAAGAAAGGCGGAGATATTGATGGTGAAAAACTTGTGTCTTCCGTTAAATCGGTAACTCAAGGAATGAAGAAAAGTGATAATGAAGGTTTAAGAAAACTATTACATAATCCATTGCCTCTGTTTTCAGCCAAAGCTGTTGGAGAGACATTAAATAGAAAGTTTTTGGAAACGACTAGAAATTTAAGAATGTCACCCTTATCTTTAATGGCTATAGTGACATTTTTAGAAATCCATAAACAAGATGACTGTAGTGATGTATACCCGCAATGTAAACCTTTCCCAGACCAGATAAAAGGAGAGTTAGGTAAACTCTATGTAGAATCTTTTGCTTCTTCATTAAATGATAATACTGCCTGGGTCGGCGGCAGAGAAATTGGTGGTGCTTTTCATCTGGCGATGCTAGCAGTTAAACAATTATCTTATGAACTTTATGGTGTTGAATCTGAGAAGCCCATTGCAATGGAAGTGTCACGTCCAATTGAGTTAGTAAACATAGAGAGAAGAAGAGCAGTAAAGTCAGGTCTATCCTATAAACGCAGAGTTGATATCATTCTACAAGGTAGCGAAGCAACTGAAAATAGAATATCACAGCAAAATATCTGGGTTGAAATAAAATCTTTAAAGTACAAAGCAAATTATTTGGATAGCTGGAAACAGTGGAATTTAAGAGGGAATAAATATTCCTATCACAGACAATTTTACTTAGACAGGGTTGGGGCTACATTAAACCCATTACCATTAGCTGATACGTTAGATTTACGTAAAGCTGAAGATTTTGAGTGGTGGTTACAAGACTTTAAACGTGCCAGTAGACGAGCTTATAATGCGAGTGAAATGAGTATGGTCAGAACACGATTAAGATATTTACCGAGTTCTAACAAACAAGCTGGCTATGCTAGCCTGGGGTATGATGACCCGGCAGATAATAATACCCAATTTCCCAAATCAAAAGTGAATAGCCGCTTTAAACATCAGAATATAAAAAACTGGGTATTAGGTGATGCTAAATCCTTCCTGTTAGATGGCGTAGATGAAGAATCTATCAATGAATTAATAAATGATTAACTAGGGTTCAAACATGAGTGATTGGAAATTAGACGACAAAGAATGGGTTAAACAGCGAAAACGTGACTGGCGTGAAGTAAAATTCAATATAAATGCGTTTTCTGAAGGCTGGATGAATATAGATAAAGAACAACAAAAACAGGTCGAGAAATACTTTCTAACAGGGGATTTAGAAGCATTAAAATCAATATATTTAATGCTGGATAGCTTATTACTTGAGTTATGGGTTTATCCAAGCAGAGATATTGACGTTCTTAAGTTGGTATTAAAGCGACATACAGTTGAAAAAAAGTCACTTTCAGACCTTCATCTTGATTATGTAGAGTCTTTTAACAGAATGACTGTCTATTCATCTAATGTGAGTTTTAAAGGTGTTAGTCCGTTAAATGGTCGCGATAGATTAATAGATTTAGTATTAATGCCTCAGACTCTAGAAGAAGAGTTAGGTACTTTACCAATAACTGATCATAAAAAAACTATAAGGAGGAGGTTTTTAGGTTTTAGCGGTAGATTTGAAGATTATTTAGTTAGAACTGAATTTATAAAAGAGGATATATGCCAGTACAAAGTTCAATATTGGAGAGATGCAATAAAGCTTGGTTTCGATGCTCAGTGTAGTGATTTTGGTGTTCATAAAAATAGGCCCGAATTTGAGTGGTTAATTCAAGAATTAGATAGTTTTGATCCAAAAGGAAAGGATGAACGACAAATAAAGTTAGCAGAAGAAATCAAAGTCGTATTAGCTGAGCCAGAAATTGCTGAAATTGTTGGTGAAAAAATAGCGGAAATACGAGCCAATACTTAAATGGCTTTGTTTTTAGCTTTTTTTCTAATTAATGTGTCCCGTTCTGATCGTTCGGACGGGTAGGCTGTTATTTTTAGGCGTGTTTTGTTTAAACTAACGCCAGTTTTTATTTACTGGCGCTAATAAATAACTTAGATTTACTAAATAAATGCCTTGGTTTTTAAAGTTTTTGGCATTTTAAAGTAAATCCTCAAGTTTTAAGCATGAATATCCGGCATAAGTCCAAACGCTTATGTTTTTTATTAGTCTATTAAAGTTTTAGATTTAAGTAAGCTTTATTAATAAAAGCTTACTTAAAAAAATAGTATCCAGTCAACAAGCCATGCCATTCGTTGATCCAAATAGCTTTTGCAGAATGTCGTTGTGTTTTATTTTTCCACACTTCAATCGGTGTGAATCCTTGCAAGTTTTGATGGGGCCTAATATGGTTATACCAAAACTGAAAGGTGCTTAATTCATATTGAATCGTGTTTAACCGAGTTAAATCTAGTTGTTTGATTTTACTTTTTAGCGTACCAAAAAACCTTTCAGTTCTGCCATTCTCCCAGGGGGAAGCAATATTAGTACGTTTATGTTTTATGCTTAGTAGTGCAAGACCTAAGGTAAAAACCGAGATGTAAAACAGGCTTCATTATCGGTTGTTATATATTTAACCTGAACTCGGGTTAATGAATTTTACCGTGGCTTGAATAAATATATGAAATGGATGTTTAACGCTATTTGTTAACGATTGTTAAATCTCATAGCCATACACTATGATGATAGTTTAATGGATATCAAGGCATTTATACGTACCTAATAGCTGGCTATTAGTAGTAAAAATAACGATGAGAGCCCTTAAAATAGCTTGATAGTGTAAGATTGCTTAGCCCTAATTCAGGTTAGATAGACCAGCCATATTGGCGGATACTCTGGCAAAGGGCTAACAAAATTTGAGCAGAATGTTTAGAGGGTAATTCTTTTAATGCTAAATTCAACCGCGATCCATGTTCGACAATTCCCAATATAGTTGCCTGTTTGTTAGATAATGGCAAGGTAGTGATATCGACTCCCCATGTATGATTAATTGGCACTTGTTTCGGCGGCTGATGTTTTATTTTGCGTTGAATGATTTTGAGTTGATATTGATTCTGTTTCAGTTTTTCATAAACAAAACTTTTAGAAACAGTCATTTTATGGCCGTATCTTTGATTAAAAAGCGCCGCAACACTCCCACATCCGGCACCAGATACTGCCTTTAGGTTTATACCCAAACCACCTCAAGATTCAGAATTCAGTTGGAGTTAAAAACGCTTTAGACAAGGCATTGATTGCAGAGAATGGTTATTCCCTTTTCAAAATCAATAACGCAGTATCAAGCGTTTTTAAACCAACCTTTTAGGGACTTCTGAGCAAACCATGCTTGTTGTTGCCTCTTTTTTTAAGGGAATAGCCATTAATACAAAGACGCGCCTAAATCATGAATTGCTCAGAAATCCTGAAACTCGGATCTTGAGGCGGCTTGGGTATCTAACTCTATCAACCACCCACTGCGGCTTTTTTTGATTTCTGGCAATGACTGACATGCTAATTTTATTGGCTCTCAAACTAAGCTTTTTTTTACTGAATGTGCCAACTGTTTTTTGGCGGAAAACTTTGCATAGTTGACGGTAAATAAGCTGGTTTTGTAGGCAAAAGATTAAAAAGAAAAAGACTGTCGTTAACCAAAATGTCATTTTTTTCGTTTTAGATTGATATAAAAACAAGCATCTTAAATGAGTTTAGGTATAATAGTGTAGCCTCCCACATTAACATCGTACTTTTTGCCAAATTGTTTATCGAACGATTTGGCAATTATTGTGCTCGATTACCATATTGGTATCGTACGATATTGGAGGCTTACCAAATTTAAATCATACATTTTACCAAATGCCGTTATACAATTTACTGCGATCTTGTCATAACTATGATGTGCCTGTTTTTTAATAACTGTTTTCATCATTAACTTTTAACGTTATGTCTGTTGATGACATGCATGAAATGAGTGTTGAGTTTCTGAGTAAGTACGATTATCTTTGTGGATAATGTTTGCGGGTATAAACGGTTTTTTAGTGAATTTTAAATACAATAAGAGGCTTTTAGCCTCTTATTGTGATGTGACGGTTTTTACCGCTTTTTGCGTGCTAATTGATGTTGTGTTTTATCGGTTATAACGCTGCTGGCACGATGATTTTCGCGTATTTCTTCACCATAATGTGTACTTAATACTAATTTCAGTTCATCAATAAAGGTGATGATAGTATCGGCTTCATCGTAATTAATATGGAGTGTGAGTTGTATGAGCTTCATGATGACACCTGTTGTTTGAGTAATTCATCATGGGAGCGCCAGTGCGGCTGTACCAAGACTTGATTTACATGGGTGATGGTCACGTTTTTCTTAGCTTCACGACATGCTTCAATTAAACTGGCAAAACATAAGTTACGACACAGCCTCAGGTTACCGCTTGCTGAGCGTATTATGACTTCTATGGCTCCTGGATCAAAGGTATTTATCCCCATTTTTACCGCTTCTAATTCCTTGACAATATGTATAAAAATATTTGCGTTAGATCAATAAATTAAATAACCATAATATTTATAATGGCTTTAATATTTTATCGGATCTAAAAGAATGAAAAAATCAGTATTATCAACATTATTAGTAAGTACATTAGGTGTAACAAATTTAGCAATTGCTCATGAAGCCGGTGATTTTATTATTCGCGGCGGCGCAGCTAATGTTTCACCAGCAAATGATCAATTTACTGTGTTTGCTGCGAGTCAAACCGTTAATTTGGGTGCGGGTGCAATAAACGTTGCTGTAGAAGATGATACGCAGTTAGGATTAAATTTAGTTTACATGATTGATAGTAATTGGGCTGTTGAGGTACTCGCAGCAACACCTTTTAGTCATGATATAACAGTGCATACTGGCGCAGGCGCAACAAAATTGGGTGAAACGAAACATTTGCCTCCTACTTTAAGTGCGGTTTATTTCTTTGATTCGAATTCAACCTTAAAGCCATATTTAGGTGTCGGTGTTAACTATACATTTTTCTTTGACGAAAAGTTTAATACGAATATGCAAGGCTCAGACAGCCCTGTAATTGAAAGTATAAGTGATGGTACATCAGTAACACCTATTGATGCACCGTTAAACGCTGGAAATTTAAAACTATCAAATTCTTTGGGGTTGAGTTTTCAGGCTGGGATCGATTATAAATTAAATGAGAGTTGGTTACTTAATGCGTCAGCACGTTATATTGATATTCAAACCGATGCTAGTTTCACGGCTGTAGATGGTTCCGTACCGGGAAAAGTAACCGTTGATATAGATCCTATGGTGTATATGGTTTCTGTGGGCTACCAATTTTAATCATAAAATGCTGATTTGATATTAGCTAAAAACTATCTGAACGACTTCATTTAATAAAATGAAGTCGTTAACTCAAAATCCTACCATCTACTTTTGTGTTTTCTGTATTATCGTTCGCTGCGATATATGTTCCATTCAGATACACTAAATTTTTTATCTGACCATTGATCTATCATCCTATAAAGTTCCTACTTAACTCTAATAAAACTGTTAACTTCATAACAGACTGTCGGCACAATTTTTACTGCTCGTAAGAAATTGGGCTGGGTTGAAATAATTTTTTAAAAATTGAGCTTCAACCCTAGCTGTGATGGGTAAATTTCAGGCACGATGGACTCCACCGCACAGCAGTGTCTTTTATCCTGAATATGTCGATTAGCTGATTTTATAAATCGCCATGGTCTCCTCACCCAGTAGGCGGATCACCTTGGCTTCTCTTTCTCCTATATTAGCAATCACCATTTCCTGCCCTGCTATGCTATGCTTGCGCTGCTTATTCCGCTAAGCATTTGAAATACCCAGCGCAGTGTCGGTGATTTTGTTGGCTTGCCCTTTTGATCTGGCACACTTTCATCCTCCGCTTTGAGCCGCTCTCTTAACTGATACTGGCCTAAGTTATATACCAGTAATGACAACGTCATGATCATCATCAAGGCATCTATCCTCTGTGGATTTTGAAGGAAGATCCGATTGTTTTGAAACGATTTGTCTTTGAGGAACCGAAAGCCATTTTCGACTTGTGACTGCCCTTTATAGTCTTGCAGCACCTGAGCTCCGGACATCCCTTTTTTATTCGTCGACAGAATGAACCTACCCAGCGGCTCTTTGGCTGTGGCGATGGCTTCATTATCTTCAATCAATTCGACTTTAATCCGGTAACCTTTAATTTTTTTATCCCCGGCTTTTGGCCGACCCGGTTTATCGCACCCCATCACTGCCACCATGTCTCGCTCCACGACGCGGTGGTACTTCAGCTTTTTACTTAGAACCTGTACGGCTTTTCGTGCATCACACTCACAGCCATAAAGCGTACCTGTGGCTTTTTTGAACGCTTGCTCCTGAGCAATGCGCTCTTTTTCTATTTTCTTAGCCAGGGTCTTTAACTGGCTGGCCTTACCTTTGGCTGAACTGTATAACATCCAATATTCACCCTCAGGCCCTTCGACTGATGTGCACTGGTAGCCATTGCCCAGTTCTTCCCATTCATAGGTGCAGCCCGATTGTGCAACATAGGTTTTCACGGCTTTGACTGTCGCGGGGACGCGGGTTAACCATAAGACATTGGCCTTTTGAAGCTTTTCCTCATTGTACAAAGCTGAATCCGCCACCCACAGGAAGTCGCCGCTGGAGGCCTGCTTCTGGAAGAACGCGCTCATCAATGCAATGCTCTCATGAAACGTTGTTTTATCTGAGGCGTTGCCGTCATGCGCGTCATAAAATAAGGGGACACCCGCCGGTCCATTGGTGATGAGTGTTACCACAATCTGTTTGAGATCTGGCCGATGGTCTTTGGAGTGGCCGTATGAGGGGATTGGCGCATTATCCCACTCGTCAGAATCATACTGACCAAACAGTGCCAGACTGGTTGTATCCAGGTGGTTATATCTTCCGAGCAGCCCCTGCTCCTGAACAATGTCGAAGGCCAACCGGCTAAATAAGCTGGTCGTGCCGTATTCATGCAAGGCATCCAACCCCCGACCTAAGGCGTTCTCATTTAAGTCCTCAGCACAGATCCCTTCGCCAATCAAAAGCTCAACGGGTTTGTCCTGGAAAAATTCGGGTGACATGTAAAGTGTGCTGTTGGTAAAACCCAGACCATTAAGGATCATAGCGCAGACACGCTGACCATAAGTGGTATTAGTGCGGTCGTCTTTTGCAATGGGAACAAGAGAGTCAATGCGCTCGGCAACCCGGTATTTTTTCAGCAAAGCTGAAACCACACCCAGGTGATCTATGGAATGGATGGAGATTTGTTTTAAGTCCGTCATCAGGGTAGCGCATACAAAAGGCTAAGAGTGTTGGTATTATGGCTGGGATGGTTCTTGCTGTAAGTGATCTATTGCTGTGATGTACTTTGATCTACCGTCGCGTAGTGGTGTGATCTATTTCGCACACAACTGTGCAAAAATAAATCACTCAGGTGGAGCCGAAATTGTGCGGAAGATATGTCATAACTCTCTGAAAACTCTTTTTTGTGAATCAAAATTCATATACATCGATGGATATTTAGCTTAAAAACATATGCTATTGATTCATTTTTATTTGGCTATTCATTTATTTTATTGATGTGTCTATTTTTTCTGTACCTGTTTTAATATATTAACAAATTTGTTTGGTTTTCTTTTTGTATTTCTTGTTTATTTTTTAATTTATGTTTTATTTTATATAAATATCAAGTTGTTACTATTGTTTTTCTGGGCGACTTTATTGTACCCATTTTGTGTATTGTATAAAAAATAAAGTTTTTTGTTGCTTTTTTGTTGCATGATTTTTTTTGTTAGGTTATTTTGTGTTAACTCTCAGTGTGTATCTGAGATTATTTAATCTTGGTTTTGGCTCAATGCGAGACCATCAAATAACATATGTGATTTAAATCAAAAAATTTGAATAATAGGGTTTAGATCTATTAGGAAACATTATGAAAACAAAAATTAAAATGTTAACTGCTATGGTAAGTTTGAGTCTTTGTTCAGCGTCTTTATATGCGGCGGATAAAGAACTAGAAATTAAAGCAGTCTCGGCATCTGGGGTGCCTTCGTTTGTAACTGGTAAATTAGGTGAATTTACGAAAGTTGACGCAGTGAAATCGTTAACTAAATATCTGTCATCACAATCGGCATATGGATATTCAGGTGCGGAAAATTTTTCTGTGGTACAGCAATCAACTGATGAAAATGGTCGCACTCATACTAAATATAAGCAAAAATTAAATGGTCTAAATGTATATGGTGCTTCTTTGTCTGTACATAGTAATCATGCAGATGAAATTGAATTAGTAAATGGTGTCATGGCATCAGTACCTAAGCATTCTCTGGTATTGAATAAAGTGATTAAAAGTAAAAAAGCGAATACTTTGGCTGTATTAAAAGCGGCTAAAAATATGGGCGAAGTTGTTTCTTCACCTGAACTTTCTTATGTATATGTTCAATATACAGGTAAAACTGAATTGGTGTATCGGGTTGAAGTGAAATATGGGCTAAATGGTATGCCTATGCATGACGTATTATTCTTTAATGCTAAGAGTAATAAGCTTGTTGATAGACTAGCTTTAAACCATAGTGCAACTGTAAAAACTTATGATCTTGAAAATAAAAAAATTGAAACCCAATATGATGCACAGCAGCATTTACCGGGAAAATTATTATGTACTGATAATCAAAACTGTCATGATACCAGTGCGCAACAAGCGCATGATGGCGCTAAAAAAGTTGATGAATATTATAGTGAAATTCATAACCGTAATAGTTTTGATGGTAATGGCATAGAGTTAAGATCTAGTGTTCATATGGGGACAAATGTAAATAATGCATTCTTTTTATGGGAAGAAAAGCAAATGATTTACGGAGATGGAGACGGCACAACATTTAAATCATTTACATCAGATTTTGATGTTATTGCCCATGAATTTACCCATGGCGTAACAAGCAGTACTGCCAATATGAAATACCAAAATGCGTCAGGTGCGTTAAATGAATCCTGGTCAGATGTTTTTGGTTTAAGTGCAGATACCTATAGAAGAGGCCTGTCAGCACCTAATAGTTGGGAGCTAGGCAATGATCTTAAAGTTGATGGTTCTGCTTTTCGTTATATGGATAACCCTACTAAAGATGGCCGTTCAGCAGATTATTGGCCAGAACGCATACCTTTTGAACAAAACCCTAACCAAAATAATGACTATGGCGGAGTTCATAAAAACTCGGGTATTGCAAATTTAGCTTATGTTTTAGTTGTTCAGGGCGGTACTCATCCCAGAGGAAAAACTAATATTGACGTGCAAGGGATCGGCATGGCTAAAGCTGAAAAGATTTGGTATCACGCCTTAGTTAATTACATGGGTCAAAATACTAATTTTGCTGAGGCACGTGCTGCAACAGAAAGGTCGGCAAAAGAACTCTATGGCGAGGATGAACACTCTACAGTTTGTAACGCCTGGTTGGCTGTTGGTGTTGATCAAAGTACACCTTGCGCAGATGATAATCAAGGTGGAATTGAACTTGAAAATGGTATTGCTAAAACGGGGCTTTCGGCTACTCAGTCAAGTGGTGCATTAGCGTTCACATTTGCTGTGCCAACAGGTGCGAAGGATGTCACGATTGAAACTAGTGGTGGTTCAGGTGACGTCGATCTTTATGTTAAATTTGGTGAAAAACCGACTACGGGTAATTATGACTGTCGTCCATACAAAAATGGTAATGTTGAATCTTGTTCATTAACGGATACCGGCGGCACTTATTATGTGATGTTAAACGTATATCAGGATTTTTCAGGTGTGAGTTTAAAAGGTACTTACACAGCTGATACAGGGTCAAATAAGGCGCCAGTAGCAAACTTTTCAACTAGTTGTGATGAGTTAAGCTGTACTTTTGATAGCTCATCAAGCAATGACGAAGATGGCAATATTGTATCTTATCAATGGAGTTTTGGTGATAACACCACAAATACAGCTGCATCGCCTGCTCATACATTTGCTTCAGCAGGTGATTATACCGTTGAACTTATAGTAACAGATAACGAAGGTGCAACAGATAGAGAAAGTAAAACCGTAACTGTGAGCAAAGGCTCATCAACTGGTCATGATTGTAGCGCTTATAGTGCCTGGAGTTATTGGAATTATTATTATGCTGGTGCAAGAGTGACATACAGCGGTGATCTTTATCAGGCTGTTTACACTAATTACTACCAACAACCGGATTATAGTTATGCATGGGCTTTAGTCGGCGCGTGTAATTAATTCAGGTTAAACCTCCCTCAAACGACTATTGACACTTATCAATAGTCGTTTTATTGGCTTTAAATATCTTTTCATTAACGAATAGACACTTAATTTAAATATCCCGTAACGTAAATTTTACATATTAATTTTTAATATTTGATCTATTTTTAGTCTTTTTGAACTTAACTTGTTACATTGAGATTAATCTCAGATGCATCTTGTTATTGTCTGGGGAAGTGCTTCGTTGAAGCAAAACTATATTGACAACAAACAATATTTATTTAGGAAAATTATGCGCTTTAATAATTCAAAAATAACTTTAGCCATTTTGGTATCGACACTCGCTTCGCCAACAATTGTACAAGGTGAAGAAGTCAAATCGTCCGCAGAGGCAGTCGAAAGGATCATGGTGACAGGATCTCGCATACAACGTTCGAGTGCGGCGACACCTGTACCGACAACGGTTTTGGATGATAAACAAATTTCTCAACTAGGCTTTAATAATGCTGGCGATATTCTAAATTCTTTACCTGCAATCTCAGGGAGTTTAGGTGCACGAAGTGGATCTGATGGATTAACAGATGCTACCGCAGGTTTGGAATTAGCTAATTTACGTGGTTTGGGTACAGCCCGTACGTTAGTATTAATTAATGGCCGGCGCCATGTTGGTAGTTCTGCGGGTAATACTTCTGTCGATTTAAGTTCGATCCCTACTCAAATGATAGCCAGAGTGGAAGTGATCACAGGTGCGGCAGGTGCTGTATATGGCGCAGATGCGGTGTCGGGCGTGGTTAATTTTATTATGAAAACGTCTTATGAAGGATTTAAGTTTGATATAAAAACTGGTCAAACTGCGCGTAGCGACGGTGAAGAAGCGACGTTAAGTTTATTGACAGGTACTAACTTTGACAATGATAAAGGCAACATCATGTTTTCTTTTGATTATACCGACCGAAAAGGGGTGGAAGCTCTAGACAGAACTTGGTCTGATAAAACTATTAGTTGGGCTACCAATGAGCAATATTATCCGGGATCTGGGCTTGCGCAAAAACGGATAAATCATGATTTGGGTTTTAATCCATTAAATTCGGCAGGATATGTATCGCAAGGAGGGTGGCATAGTACTAATATTGGCAACTTACCGACTCAAACTTTCAATCCTGATGGCACTATGCGAGATTTAGTGATTGCTAATTGTCAGGATGGGATCATGTGTGAGGGAGATGATTCATTTAAAATAGCACCTTATACACAATTGAGTACACCAACAGAACGAATAATCGCAAGTGTTACCAGTCATTATGAAATAAATGATAATCATACATTGTTTGCTGATCTAAAATATTCAAGCACCACAGGAAAAAATACGTCTCAGGGGGTATTTACCGATGGCTATTACGGCCCTTTATTTGAAGTTAAAACAGGAAATCCTTATCTGGAAGCGTATCAACCCATCATTGATGCCATGACAGAAGCTGAATTAGAAGCTGTTTATGTTAATAAAGCGTTTGACGGACTTGGCAGAGCACCGACAAAGAATACATATGATCTTTACCAGTTTGTAATTGGTTCCCGAGGAGACTTGACAGATGATATTGGATACGAATTCACTGTACAGCATGGTAAAAGTAAAACGCGACAAGCGCAGTCGGATGCCATTGTGGCCAACCTGATCCAATCTATGGATGCTGTTTATGATAGTTCTGGTGCCGTTGTGTGTGCTGATACAAGTGGCGGTTGTGCACCTTTAAATCCATTTGGATTAAAATCTGCCTCTGCGGAAGCAGCTGAGTATATAATGGGAGATTTTGGTACTGATGGTGAGCTGGAGCAAACAGTTGCTAACTTTAATATTAATGGTGATTTAACTGAGTTACCGGCAGGGCCGATGCAATTTGCATTTGGTTTTGAATACAGAGACGAAAAAAGTAGTTCAACACCCGATGCTATTTTGATCCCGGGTGGTTTAACACAAAAAACCTATTTAGGGGGTAAAGCGATTGTTGAAGGAGGCTATGATGTAGCTGAAGTGTTCGCTGAATTAAGAGTTCCATTACTCAGTGATAAAACGTTAGTTCAAGATCTTACCTTTGAATCAGCGGTAAGATATTCAGATTATAGTACGGTAGGCGGGCAAACTTCCTATAAAGTTGGCGTGGATTGGGTTATGACGGATGAGATACGCATTCGCTCTGCATTTGGTTTAGCTATTCGTGCGCCAAATGTTGCTGAATTGTATAAACCTGAAGAAACCCAATTAAGTAAAATAACCGATCCCTGTTCAGCTACCAATATTAATGCGGGCCAAAATACAGCAACAAGAGTTGCAAATTGTGCGGCGCTTGGGATCCCTGAAGGCTGGGTTTCATTTTCTGATGGGGGGGAAGTACCCATTAAATTGTCAGGCAATTTAGAATTGGAAGCTGAAGAGTCAAGCTCCACGACGTTGGGTATTGTATTAACACCGGACGCAATCGATAATTTTTCAATCGCATTGGATTATTGGGATATTGACATTGAAAATGCGATTTCAGCGCCTAAAAATAACGAGATATTAGAAAACTGTATTGATTTTGATATGGCTGATAATCCATTTTGTGCATTGAGCCAAAGAGATCCTGATACACATATCATTCAGTATGTAAAAAATCAGAAAGTCAATGTGGCTGCGCTGGCTGCCCGTGGTTATGATTTTGAGATGGACTATATGCTAGATTTACCTGATGCTACTTCTGTATTATTTAATTTAGTTGCCAGTCATTATGACAAAAATGATCAGTTACTTAATGCAAATAAACCCGATGAAATTATTGAAAGTGTCGGTATTGCGAATAACCCTAAATCCAGAGGTAATTTTAATATTACAGTAAACCAGCAAGACTGGAGTGCGCATTTAGCATTAAACTATTTAGGCAGTTCACGTATCGCATTAACTGATTCTGATGATCCTGTATATCCAAATAATCATATTGATTCAGTGGTTTATGCAAACTTCAGAGGAAGTTATAATCTGAGTGAAACGATTAATACATATGTTGGCGTTAACAATATTATGGATCAAGGTCCTCAACAAAACAGGCCTTCGTTACAATTAGGATCCTCTATTTATGATGCAATTGGTCGTGCTTATTATTTAGGGCTGACTTACGAGTTTTAAATAATTTTTGATATGATGCCAGTAACTATCTGGTATCATATTTTTCATGATGGTTTATAAAAAATCATTATCTAGTTAATATATCAAGTCTAATACGTTAACATAAATACTTATCTTACTATGTGACCTCACAGATAACAGGTACTAAAAGAATATGCCTTTAAATAAAGAAGCAATCGTTGTTTTAAATGGATCTGGCGAAGAGTTAAAACATGTATTAACGCAAATAGTCGAAAAATTTCCACTATCGGCAAAAACCATATCGGGAATGTCAAAATGGTTGAATTTTAATCGCTCAAACTGTCAACGCATTTTGAATGCGATCACCAATGCGAAAAAGGGCACAGATGTATTATGTTTATTGCCTGGGATCGCAGGGTTAGAAGAGTTTGTAAATCAGATCAAAAAACAAAATATTGATGGATCTTTAATAGAAGATATCAATAAAGCGATAAACTCTTTTAATACTAAAATCTATACTTATAGTCGTAGCCATGCTGAATTGAAACGTTTTTTAACGGAAGCTGCAAAAATAACACCTGAAGAAAATGAAACTTTGTCTGCGACACAGTGCCGAAAGCAGCACTTTGTGGCATCCAAACAGTTATTGCAATCTTCCGTAAAATCTTTGTATACCTGTTATGTTTTAACAGAAAATAATTTAAATACAGAGCACTTACTTGAAGTAGCGTTGATCTCGAAACAAGGTGTTAGTCTCAAAGAGCAAGGCCCGCCATTTGTACAGTTTTATACGCATCCACAACCTAAGAACTTCGAGGGTCCTGAAAGCATAACTCAAGATTCAGTCATTGAGTCAAGTCAGTTTCGGGTTGGGATAGTTGATCAGTTTTCAGACGCTGGATTACGTGACGCCTATTCACATTATTCAGAAAGTAATGCTGGTATCGTTTTTAATTCTCTGGGGACTAATGCACCTTTTGACGCAACTTTTTTATTTAGTAACCCTGATGAGTTAGCTAATCCTTTAGTGCATGAAAGTCGTTGTAGTTCAACAAATATTACCATTAAATCGCCAACCGAAAAATTAGTGATGATGGTGTTTTTAGAAAAAAAACTGGATATGCGTAGTACGGTCAATGTGGGTTGCTTTTCAGGAAATCAGCGGATAGATGAAAGTCAATTTAAGGCCAGTGATCTGTGGATAGAACAAGTATCTGAATTTCCAGAACTTAATGTTATACACCCTACATCACCACGTTCTAAATTTATTGGTGAACTCGCTGTTGGCGAAATTAATGATTTTGTTTTTAATTTTGCGCAGTTAAACAAACAAGATTTTGTATGTTACATGGTAGAAGTAGATTACCCGGTTTGGGCATCTACGTATCGAATTTATTTTGAGCATGTTTAAAAAGACAATGAAAGTATTTTACTTAGGGTATTTTGGTTATTTTGCAGGAGTTTGTACATCTGTTGCGCACTTAATGCAGTCGTTTTAAAAAAGGATAGACATCAATACCTCATAAAGGTACATTTATTATTTATAGTTAGTTAGATAATATATGATAAGTTTACAAGATAAGGACGTTTATGGATTTTAAAGTCACTAAAGTGCAAAAAGCTTTTATGCTCACTCCTGAAACGACATCGATTAATGCCAATCACCAAGCTGCACTGAGTCAAATTTCATGTTTGATTAAGGCGTGTAATTTTGAATTAACTGTCGCTAATACACTGCCAGATGAGCAGCATATTAAAGATCATGATATTTATTTTATTGATTTATTTCATCATAATAATATACGAAATTTGCCAGACAGGGTTCACAAATTATCACAGCAAACCAAAGTGGCGTTGTTTAATGTTCAAAACTCTCAACTTTGTGAAAAATCTCTGTTATTAAATGGTATTGAAGGCATCTTCTATGTGCAAGATAGTCCGGATAATATTTTGAAAGGGCTTAATTCATTAACTAAAAATGAGCGGTGGTTTAAGTATTCAGTGATGAATCATGCAGTGGCGCATTTGTTAAAGTTAAATAAAACGGTGACACCGCAAGTAGACAACTCATTAAGTAAAACGCAATACCCAAATTTAACAAAGCGTGAAAATACAATTATTAATTTGGTAACTAAAGGTGCGCAAAATCAAGAAATAGCGGATCAATTGAATATTAGTACGAATACAGTAAAAACACATGTGTATAGTATTTTTAGAAAAACTCAATCTCGAAATCGAATTGAACTTATCACTTGGTCTTTACAGTTTTTAGCCCCCAATCGATTTGATGCAACAGTAAATTAAATATCTAAGCAAGGGAAAGTTTATTTTCCCTTGCTTTACATGTGCTTAAGTTAGAAAATAGTGCTTGTTGATGATTAAACTTATAATCTATTATGATACAAAGGTGATACCGCATTCTTTTGTGTGCGCCATACTCGCTTTTCCAATCCTTTTTTAACCAGTTCAGTGATGGCTTTTTCTAATGCTTGTTTAACACATAAATGCATAGGTTCATTAGTGGTATATCCGGCTTCTGCTTCTGCTAAGCGTTTGAAACTCACATAACGAAAAAAGCCAGCGCGCATTTCTTTACTTAAAATCGTTTTGCTGGTGGATACAGAAACCAGTACCTGACCTGTGCGAACGTCAATTGCGCGCATATAACCGACATTCCGCACCCTAGTTTATGAATACATTTCTTGATATGTTTTGCCTAAGGCATTTAACACGCTTGAGTGCCTGGGCTCTAAGTTGGCAATTAGGCCGTTTTTCTGCTCAAAATACATAACAGTGATACCGCTAAAGCAATGAAATATCCATCTGGCGGTTGGTTTTTGGCTTGGCTTTTTCTTTTGATCGGGAAAGTGTTGGCCAGTGTCCCGTAGTCCCTTTCTGATCCTGTGCTCAAGGGCGTTGTAAACCATTAAGCATAAAGTCATTATCATCAGTAGCGCTTCTATTCGTTCCGGCTTTTTCAAAAATATCGCGCTGGTAAAAAACTCTGGGCTCTTTAAAAACTTAAAGCCACGCTCAACTCGCTGTTGCCCTTTGTATTGGCTTAACAACTCTGCCATATCGAGGTTATTGATTTCGTTGGTGGCCAGAATAAAGCAGCCGCACTTGGTTTTTATCCGCTCACATTCGGTTAGTGAGCTGGCTAAAATCCCTTCGATGAAGTATTCAAAATAATCGGGTTGGGCGTCTTTTGCCGGCTGGCCTTTGTTTTTATAGCGTGCTTTTTCTCTGATATTAATTGAATTAACTTGCATTATCGGCGAACTTTTCTGCCATTTTGCTAAAGCTTTGCGAGCATCTTGTTCACAGGAAAAGGCTTCTTTGTTCAGTTTTATAAAGGATTTTATCGCCTTATCTGTTTGTTTTTGCAGACGCTTTCCCAGTGTTTTCATTTCTTTTTCTTTCGCCGCTTCACTTTGAATAAGCAACCATTTCTGTTTGACACCTGCATAACCGCTATCAATCCAGCAGCCCCTGTAACCGTCAGCGAAATCTATGAGTTTATACGCTGTTATTTGGTTTATCAGCTGCTTGGCCTGAGTTAAAACAGCAGGCACGCGACTAATGAATATTCTTTCCTGCTTCGCCAATGCTTGTATCGTTTCTTTAACATATAAGGCACTGTCGCCGATATGATACTTGCTGTCACAAGCGCTTTTTACCGAATCCTTAAACTCTTTAACTAACTGGTAAAACTCGGTTTTATCATTTGCATTGCCATTGGCCGGTGACATATACAGCGGGATCCCGGCTTGTTGCTCAACTAATAAATGCAACACAACCTGCTTTAAGTCTGGTCGGTGATCGCGGCTATAGCCATGGGTTAAGGTGACAGCACCCGTATCAGATTCAGTATCGTAATTCCCATCAACATGAAAGCTGGTGATATCTTGATTAACCGTTTCAACTTTTAAGTCGAGTGTTTTAACCGTATTGCTGGCTAAATGCGAAAATAACTCTGTTACCCCAAATTCAAAAAATTTGTCCATGGCGCGACCTAAGGCACTGTCATTGAGCTGCTTAGCTTCAATACCGGGCCTTAATAATCGAGGTAAATCTTTATTGGCAAAAAACTCAGGGAATAAATGTAATGGCCGACTAGTAAAGCCTAACCCATTGATGATCATGGCAACAAGCAATTCGCCATAAGAAACAAGCTTGTCATCCGGTGAAGGAATGAGTCGATCAACTTGCTCTGCTATTTTTAGTTCTTTACACATTTGAGCGATCAGGCCTAAATGACCAAGGTGTTTGGTGAAAGGTTTAAAAGGTGCTGACATAATAATTTCTTTGCTAAAAAGAAAGTATAAGATCACATTTAAAATAGATCGTCAAATCGATCCTGAAAAATATTTTGATCCTTATAATTAAGCGTATATTTTGAGCAAAAAAGAAACTGTTAAATAGGGTGCTGGATCACGGATATTAGTACGAATACAGTAAAAACACATGTGTATAGTATTTTTAGAAAAACTCAATCTCGAAATCGAATTGAACTTATCACTTGGTCTTTACAGTTTTTAGCCCCCAATCGATTTGATGCAACAGTAAATTAAATATCTAAGCAAGGGAAAGTTTATTTTCCCTTGCTTTACATGTGCTTAAGTTAGAAAATAGTGCTTGTTGATGATTAAACTTATAATCTATTATGATACAAAGGTGATACCGCATTCTTTTGTGTGCGCCATACTCGCTTTTCCAATCCTTTTTTAACCAGTTCAGTGATGGCTTTTTCTAATGCTTGTTTAACACATAAATGCATAGGTTCATTAGTGGTATATCCGGCTTCTGCTTCTGCTAAGCGTTTGAAACTCACATAACGAAAAAAGCCAGCGCGCATTTCTTTACTTAAAATCGTTTTGCTGGTGGATACAGAAACCAGTACCTGACCTGTGCGAACGTCAATTGCGCGCATATAAACAGAAATAACATCCTCGCGGTATAGTTCCGATGCGCCTATGCCAAAATATTCTGCGCCAAACCCGCCTGTGGTGGTATTAGAGTCGTAGCTGATGATCCCTCCTTCTAACAAGATTTTTGCTGTGGTCAGTGGTGGCAGTTCACTTTGATCATTTTTACTTTTTTTAGCTGCGCGGGTGATTTTTCTTTCAGTTAATATATTTTGCAGACCTTCTCTTTCAACGGGCATAAACCAATCTGAATCACTGAGCGCCTGCATTAAAATGGATGTGGCACCTTGCGTGACTGCCGTAGAGAAAGAACTTACGTTTGCCTGTGGTTTATATTGACCAGTTTGATCTCTAAATGCATAGACTGAGACGGGTATTGCTCCCATAGGCTTAGGTAAAGATTTAAGCTCTTTAAAAGTTTCTGAATCTTCAATTTTAACGGCATTGGCTAATTCAGGTGGGATCAATTTTTCCATCGTACTACAGGCAGTAAATAGTAAGATAATGGGTATTATTATTATATTTTTCATACTATTTTATCCAAACCTTGGTATTTCTATCACGGTTACTTCACCTGTGATGGTATTGGTGATCTGTACTGTGATGGCATCTGGATTGCTGGTTAATACTAATATTTCATAGTCGCCACTACTAAAAATTGAATCTTCGCCAAACATGCTGCTATCTGCTTCTTCACCAAAAGCGAGATCGGTAATTTCTCTTACCATTTTGCTAATATAGGCACGCTCAAGAGACTCCTGGAATTTTTCGGCGTAAGTTTTTTTTGCAACCGGTGCCTTATGTTTGTTTTGGGCATTTGCTTTACCTAATAGGAAACTGCCATTAAGCGGGTTGCCGCCAAAACTGGGATTGATAGGTTTGTAAACTAACTCAGAGGCATTTAAAGTCAGAGACATAGGGAAAATTATACTGCAAAGCAGGATTTGATTGATATTTGATTTCTTCATTACTACCATCCGCTTGTTGCTAAATCAGGGTTATCTTGACTTAGTTGAGATTTTGCCATTGCTTCAATTAATATAAGTACGGCTTGTTCTACGCGATCTTTAATAGGACTTTGTCTTCGTCCCAAGTGTGTTGTATATATAGTGTGATTATTTAGACTAACGGTTAAGCGTGTGCCAGAACGCGGGATCACAATTTCTTTGATCACAACAATGTGGCCACTACTATTTGGCACGTCTCGCCACAATTGACTGAATGTTGAGTAAAACTCATGACCTTGACGACTTCGGGTACTGTCTAATAACAATCCACCGATTTCCATTTCGTTGGCTAAATTTACACAGGATAATGTGAGTAAGGATATTATTAAGAATTTTTTTAACATAGAAATAAAAGGGGAGTGATCCCCTTTCTTATAATTTATACCTTATTGTTGTACGATAGTCGCACTATTCCAGTCACCTACCTGGGTGATTGAAACGCTACCAGAAGCGCTGATTATTGAACCTTCAACAAGGTTACCCATACCAGTTTGGCTAATATTTAAAGCAATATCAGCACCACCAATTAGCATAGCATCACCATTGGCGCCTGTTACTAAGTTTTCATCGCCAGTTTGTGCGATATCGATTGAATGGCCGCTTCCTTCAACTAAGATATCTAACGCATTTAGGTCACCATCTTGTGCAATATTTACCGTATTATCATTGCTATCTAAGATAGTGCTCATATTAACTACGGCATCATTCATATCACCAGCTTGGGTGATTTTAATGTCGTTGTTATCTGTTGTCAGAGAATTATCATCTGCGGATGCTTGTATCGTCGCAACGTTTTCATTACCTGCTTGTATCACATCAATATCATTTGAATCGCCATTAAAATTAACAACATGGCCTTCATTCATATCACCTACTTGATTGATTGCAAATCGATTATCCTGGCCTGCACCACCTATGTAAGCAGTATTGGCATCTCCGGCTTGTGTGAAGTTAAAGGTATTTTCATCACCAATAATATCGAACGTCGATGCGTTTTCATTACCAGTTTGATTGACTGATACGTCATTATCAACGCCAACAAAGATATTAGAGGTAACTTCATTATAATCACCATCTTGATCTATGCTGATTGCATTATCATCACCAGAGACTTCAGTTACGGTAATTTTATTTCGATCGCCACCTTGATTAAAAGATAAATCATTGTTGTTGCCTTGTACATCAAATACATGGGTAACATTCCAATAACCATCTTGCTCTATCTCAACGGTATTTTCATCGCCTACCAGATTGTCGATATAGGTTTCATTCCATTGGCCGTTTTGAATGGTATCTACTGTGTTACCAGAACCATTTAAGTTTCTGTTGTATGACCAATGTCCACCTTCTCCCTGCTCCATAGTAACCGTATTATCATTACCGTCTATTTCATTGATTGCCTGATTACCAAATCCTAAATAACCGTCACCAGCCTGAGACACTGTTAACGTATTGTCACTGCCTGTTATTGTAGATTCTGATTGGTTATCAGTACCATCCTGGCTAATGCTCTGTTCATTATTGTTACCAATCGAGGAGCTAATGGCGATATTTTCAGTGCCGACTTGGCCAATAGCCGTTGTGTTATTGTCACCATTTACAGCTGCATTGATCCCATTTAAGTCACCTTCTTGAGATAAGCTTACATCGTTACCAAATACTGCGCCGGCATCTGATGTTTGTGATAGTACAATCACATTGCCAGCCGCGTTGGCCATTAATTGAGTTTCAATTGGGTTAGATGTTTCTTTTGTATCTTCTGCTGCATTTACGGCTTGCGCTGTACCAAATGCCATAAGAATGGCTGCTGTGATCACTGTTTTTTGTAATTTCACGGGATTCTCCAATTCTAGTGTTAATATTGTGTAATATTCACTAGCATTTCATTACCTATTTGATGAACAATAAATTTTTGTTCACCTACCTGTTTGATATTAGCGATATTGGCATCACCCACTTGTGTAACATCAGCCAAATTGTCGTCACCTTGTTGCAAGAGGTTGACTGTATTATTTGCACCAGACTGAATTACATTCGCTTTATTGTTAATGCCATTTTGCGTAATGTTTATTTCGTTAACCATATTCGCCATTTGGTTAACGGCGACATGATTTTTAATTCCGTATTGATTCACTGCAATGTGTTGCATGCTGTTATTTATCTTGATTGCTAAAGTAGTTGTAAGACTTAATGACAAAGGAGAGTCTTGTAAATCGGTACCTGAAATCAGATCTTCAGATTGGCTGAAAAATGAACTTAAAAGTAATAATGGCAACACGTATAGAGCCTTATGGCGTTGTATTACAGGTGCTTTATCATTATCAAAACTTTTTTTTATTAGTATCATTTTTTTATTCAATCTGTACCCCAATTCGTTAAAAACTGTAATATCTTATAGTTAGAATGCATATCACCCAAAAATTGTATTTGATCTTATATGATATATTTCAATGCTTTATATTTAATAATTTAATGTTGGTTTTACAATCTAGTAAAAAAGGGTGGCCTTCGGATCGTTGTATGTACCTTAGTTGAATACAAAAAAGGTACTAGCTAGCTTTTTTATTAATTAATTTGTAATAAATTAGTCGTGTTTTCACGGTTTCATATGGTATTTGTTATTTAATTGTGATTAAAGTGTAAATGTTGCTAGATTCCGTAAAAAGTAGTTCGTGAGATTTAATGTAAAGGATTTGTTTAAGCGTTCAATATTTGAACATAAAATAATAATGGATCCATAACATGAAATATAAATTATCAGCGCTGTCGTTAGCGTTAATTCCAGCTTTTGCTAACGCATCTGTTGAATTGAGTGCATCAGCTCAACCAGCTTATAAACAAGATTCTTTAATTGTTGTTTATAAAGAAGGCTCATCGGCTGTTAAACGCCGAGCAGTCAGAAATTTGGTTTTGGCCAAAATTTCAGATCTTAATGATGATGAAGTAGATGATAAGTACCGTAATGTACTAAATGGTCGCATGGCCAATTATAAGCTTGAAAACATGTCGGTAAAAGATGCGCTAGATAAAGTACGTCAAAATCCGGCTGTTTTATATGCAGAACCAGATTATATCGTTACAGCAAACGTTATTCCAGATGATACAAGTTTTTCAGATTTATGGGGTATGCATAATACAGGTCAAACGGGTGGTGTAGATGATGCAGATATTGATGCGCCAGAAGCCTGGGACATTTCAACGGGTAGCCGTGATGTGGTTGTTGGTGTGATTGACACAGGTGTAGATTATAATCATGCCGATCTTGCTAATAATGCGTGGGTTAATCCAGGCGAAATTGCGGGCGATGGTATAGATAATGACGGTAATGGTTATGTAGATGATGTACATGGCATAAACGCCATTACAGATTCTGGCGATCCTATGGATGACGCCGGTCATGGTAGTCATGTTTCGGGTACTATTGGTGCATCTGGTAATAATAGTTTAGGTGTTGTCGGGGTTAATCATGAAGTGTCTATTGCCGGGTGTAAATTTTTAAGTGCATCAGGTTCAGGTTCAACCTCAGACGCGATTAAATGTATCGATTATATGGTCGATTTAAAAAATAGTGGTGTCAACATTCGTGTATTAAATAATAGTTGGGGAGGCGGCGGGTTTAGTCAGGCGCTTTCTGACGCTATTACAGCATCAGAGCAGGCTGATATTTTGTTTGTTGCAGCTGCAGGAAATGATGCCGTTGATAATGACGTAAACGATTCTTACCCATCTGGTTATACTCATGAAAGTGTTTTATCAATTGCCAGTACCACATCAAGTGATGGCATGTCTGGATTTTCACAATGGGGTTTAACAAGTGTTGATATGGGTGCACCAGGTTCTGGGATTTTATCGACTGTTCCGGGTGGTGGTTATGATACGTATTCGGGTACGTCTATGGCGACCCCACATGTCGCTGGTGCGGCAGCTTTAGTATTATCTGTTAATCCAGATCTGAATACGAGTGAATTAAAAGCATTATTGATGAATAGCGGTGATGATAATGCTGCTTTAACAGGTAAAACAGTTTCTGGTAAGCGTTTGAATGTTTATAATGCGTTATTGGAAGCAGATCCAACACCAGGATTTAAATTATCTGTCAGTCCAACAAATGTTACGTTAACAGCTGGTGAAACAGCAACTTATAACTTTGATCTAGGATCAATTGCGCAGTGGGATGGTGATGTTGCATTAAGTGTTACAGGTACATTAAATGGTGCTACTTTATCTACAACAACAGCAAGTCCAGGCGAAAGTTTCCAGGTAACTGTACCGACTACGGCTGCAACTCAATGGGGTAGTTATGAATTTGAAGTAACGGCAACCAGTGGCGAACTGGTAAAAACTAAAACTTTAGGTTTATATGTTAACCCTCAAGGTTTAAATGACTTTACTTATACCAATGATGTGCCGGCTGCTATTCCTGATAATACCGATGGCGGTGTGAGTTCAGTTATTTCAATTGCAGATGATCTGACAATCTTTGATTCAAGTACTTATTTAAATATTAGTCATACTTATATCGGCGATTTAGTGGTTACATTAACATCTCCGGCTGGTACTAAAGCGACGCTGCATAATAAAGCGGGTGGCAGTGCAGACGATATCGATAAAACTTATAGTTCAGCGGCGTTTAATGGCGAGTCTACTTTTGGTGATTGGACATTGAATGTGGTTGATACTTATGCTGAAGATTCAGGTGATTTAAATAACTGGTCTGTTACATTTTCTGCATTAGGTGATGTTGGCCCGGTTGCACCACACGCTGATTTTGATTTTGATGCTAACTATTTAGTCGTTAATTTCACAGATACAAGCCGTGATGCAAATAACGATATAGTAAGCTGGGATTGGAGTTTTGGTGATGATAATCGTTCTGATCAACAAAATCCGATGCATACCTATGCTGAAGCCGGCACTTATGATGTTACTTTAACAACGACAGATTCGCTTGGAGCCAGTGATACTAAAACTATGTCTGTAACTGTTTCTGATGTGGATATTGAGTTAGCAGTAAAACGTGCTTATAAATCTCGTTTAGGTAATTTACGTGTTGATATTACCTGGCAGGGCAGCCCGTCTGAAATGGTAGATGTGTATAGAAATGGCGTAAAACTTGCCACGGTCGAAAACAATGGTATTTACCGTGACAGAGAACGTCGTGTAGATGGGTCTCAATTTGTTTACAAAATATGTGATGCCTCGAGTGCTTGTTCTAATGAAGTGACAGTTAATTTTTAATTAACCCATTACATTAGAGTTTCCCTTCAAAGCCAGGTTCGCCTGGCTTTTTTCATTTCTGAATACCAATAATTGCAATTATCACGTACCTAAAATAGGTCTTTTTATGTCATATGTTATCTTTTTTATCTGCTGATATCTTTTTTTCTAATCTTCTAATTTATTAGTAAAAAACTATTTTTTTTGTCCCTATAATTTTTACACCAAAGAAATTAGTAATTGATTTCTTTGGTTTTTATATAATTTTAAAAGGATATAATGATGAAGAAAAATAAAATAGCCTGCTTACTATTAACATTAGGAGCGCTAGCAACACATAGTACGTTTGCTGCACAAACAATCGATGCTAAAAAGCACTTAAAACGAGTTCCAGCCTCAGGTATTGAAATGCATGAAATGCTCGGATTATCAGATGATTATAAATACAAAATAAAAAGTAAACGGTGGTTTCAAAAGGGAATTGAAAAACAGCGTATGTCACAATATTTTAAAGGTATTCCTGTCTGGGGTCATAGTGTCACGGCGGAAATATCAAGCATGGGCATATTACATCAGGTGTCGGGGAAATTTACTCATAATATTGCATCAGATATCACTTCAGTCGCTCCTTTGATTGACCGGGCTAATATTAAATTACGGCATCGAAAAATGAATGCGGATGAAAATAATGATATTGCCCATCACAAAGCGGACTTAGTTATTTATATTCATAATGATAAAGCACATTTAGCCTATGCCACAGATTATGTTGTATATGGTAAATTACCCCGGCGTCCAACTGCAATAATTGATGCGAATGACGGCCGTGTTTTAGTCGAATATGACGGATTGGCAACAAATGATGCTATGGGTCCGGGTGGCAATGAAAAAACTGGGCCTTATTATTATGGTAACGATTATGGCTTTCTGGACGTTAGCTCAAATTGTGAAATGGATAATACCAATGTCACTACGATAGACATGAACCATGCAACAACAGGAGGTAGTGTTCATCAATTTACGTGTCCTGAAAATCTTTATAAGGAAATTAATGGTTCATATTCAGCATTGAATGATGCGCATTATTTTGGCGGTGTCGTGTTTGATATGTATCAAGACTGGTTTAATACTGCACCATTGATTTTTAAACTCGGTATGCGTGTGCATTATGATACTGATTATGAAAATGCATTTTGGGATGGGCAGCAAATGACATTTGGCGATGGGTTAGACAAATTTCACCCTTTAGTCAGCCTGGATGTTGTTTCACATGAAGTGAGTCACGGATTTACTGAACAAAATTCTGGACTTGCCTATTTTAGTCAGTCTGGTGGCATGAATGAATCCTTCTCCGATGTGATGGGGGAGCTTGCGAAAAACTATATGCGAGGAACAAATGACTGGCATGTCGGTAAAGATATTTTTAAAGCGCAAGGTGCATTACGTTATATGGATAACCCGCCTTTAGATGGTGAATCAATTGACCATGCTTCTGATTTTCATGCTTTTATGAATGTTCATCATAGCTCTGGTGTTTTTAATAAGGCCTTTTATTTACTCACTAATACACCTGGTTGGGATATTCGCATGGCTGGTGAAACTTATGTTGTTGCTAATCAGTTATATTGGTGGGCGGGCTCTAGTTTTGAAGAAGGCGCGTGCGGCGTTTATACTGCGGCAAATGATTTAGGTTACGATTTAGATGATGTGGAAAATGCTTTTGCAGAAGTTGGTATTACTATGTGTACTGATTTTAGTGAAGAGCGACCACCTACTGATTCAGATTTTACTAATATAGACAATAACACTGTTTTAACCGAACTGTGGTCTGATGATAGAGTGCATCTGAAGTATGTTATTGAAGTTCCACAAGGTGCAAAAAATTTGAATATATCGATTAACGGACCTATCGTTGATACGCAAAATGATAATGCAAATTTAGTTGTTCAATATGAAGGGATCCCAACACCCGTAGATAACGTATGTTTTCCTGATCTGAGAGATAATAATGAAACCTGTAATTTTGCAGATCCAGCAGCAGGGTATTGGTATATTGTTGTAGAAGCACAGGTGAGTTTTGAGGATCTCACATTGACGGTAAATTACGATGATAGTAATTCAACGCCAGACGAGGGAGACAGTGGTACTGAATCTGACTTATCGGCAAACCGAAACCAATGGGTGTATCGTGTATTAGATATACCTGAAAATATTGCAAGACTTGAAGCTGAGCTAACAGGTGGATCTGGTAATGCGGATCTATACTTAAAGTTGGGAGATGAACCTTCAAATCGTGACTATGATTGTCGTTCTCGTAACGCAGATAATGAAGAAAACTGTATAATCGAAACACCTGGAACAGGACAATGGTATATTGGTATAAGAGGCAATAGAAGTAGCTTTAATGATGTTACTTTAAATTGGCATTACCAGCCTTAACTTAAAAATGGGTGCTTATTAAATTGACTTTGATAAGCACTTTTTTTCATTATCTTTATTATTGAAAAGTCGGGTTAAAAAACTATTCACGATAGCCGCTCTCTTGGTATCATTGGTAAAATTAATAAACTCCAGATAGCTAGCAGGATACTCAATGAACCCAATTATTCAAATTTTACAAGAATTAAATATAAGCGAAGACAAAACAAAAGAACTTTTTCAAACCTTAACTGAAAACCCATTAATGGCGATGTCTGTTATTCAGAATATGGGCATACCCGCCGATAAACTACAAAATATTATGGGTTTGGTTATGAGTAACCCGGCTCTTATCAAGGAAGCGGTTGAAGAACTTGGCCTGGATTTTTCTAAAGTGGAGCAAGCTAAAAAGAATTTAAAATAAATGTGGTGAGGTTAAGCGAAAATGAAAATTCTCCCAGCTTAAATGATGAATTTCAGTTGTATGAAATAGCAATGACATTTTAGATTTTAACTTATTTGTAAAGTTTTTGTCTTATTAGTGTCATTACTCTAAGTATAAAATGTACCTGTAGCAGTAACAATAATAACTACAGGAGAATACAATGAAAAAATTACTTATGGGTGCCGCACTTGCAATCAGTTCATTTAATCTGGCCGCGTTTAGTCAGGAAACACACAAACGTATTGTGATAGATGCTGTAGAGTATATGCGGCAGAATGCCGATACTACGCAATATAGCAAATTAAAAAACTGGGCTACACAATTAAATATGACACCTGCTGCATTGGGTGAGTTGATGGGGCAGGCTGCGTATGATGTAGATGATTTTGAAGACACTTTCCTATGTGGTGCTATTACAGGTTCTTGTGTACAAGCACCTGTTTGGGGCATGGCTGAAAGTATTGTAAAGTACACCAGTTACTGGCACTTTCAAAATCATACACAAGGCGCAGACGTTCATGGCAATGATTTTGGCGGTTATAATTATGACAAACTCACAGTATGGGGAACGGTAGATTCCTTAGCTGCAACCTGGTTAAAAGGCGACTACTTAGATGATGGTAACGGAGGTGAAACAGGGTGGTTTAATGCCGATAGTTCCAAATATAACAGCTACGATATAACGGAAGCACATTATAGAATTGATAGTCATTCGAATTATGAAATGTATGATGATTTCGAGCAGGCCGCATTTCAACCAATCGATAATTTAGGACAATATTGGTATCAATCATTTGTGGCTTCTAAAAATCCGCAAGTATTAGGCTTTGTTTTTCACACCACAGATTTATTGCAGCCTCATCATACCTGGACAACCTCAGATCTGAACCATAGTGGTTGGGAAACTTGGGTAAAGGATTATTATGATCAGGAAGATCTCAATGACTTCTCTCTAGTTGAACAGGCGCTGACTAATTACACTTCTTTAGATAAAAATGACGATGATATCAGACCTTTGCTAACTCAAGGTGGCGCATTTTCATATGCACAAGCAGGTATTGTACTTAATTCTACAGATCATTACGACAGAGTTAATACTGGCACGCAAGTGATCCCTAATGCGATTGCGATGGTTGTTCATTTATTAAATCATGCAATGGAACAATTATAAATGAAATGCTTAATATTTCTGGCAGGCTTGTTATGCCTGCCTGCGTTTGCTGTCACAAGCCATTTTACGAAACAAGAAATTAATTTTATGCATGATGTTTATCAACAGGCAGATCCACATATTCGCAAGGAGGTTGTAAAGCAACGTCTTATGGAAGATCAGTTTTTATTAGCACAAGCACAACGGCTTCAACCGCATTTATTGACACGTTTGTCAGACGTTGGGTTTTCAACTGAACATCATATCAGACGTTTTTTAACGCCATTATTAAATAAGTTAGCTGATGAAAAAACCAGTCTTCCATTAAAACTTAAAGATAAAAATTTATTAACGCAACGTCAGTTAATGGAATATTTAGGCCAATACCCAGCCAACGGAAAACTTGATGGGCACGTATTAGAAAAATTACAACAAATTCCTTTATTAGCTGTCCCTGATTTCCAATTAACCTTGGCGGAGGTTTATTTAAGTCTTTCAATGCAAGGTCGGTTTAAATTACATCAGGGAGATATCGCGTTTTTAGCAAATGAATTACAAAAAAGATATGACTTTATCTTGTTATTAGAGCGGGTAAAACCATTAATGAAAAGCCAAAATATGCATTACGCTCATTTTTATGATATCGCTTTAGCCAGTATTTTAAGACCTGATATGCAAAACTACTTTGGTATCGCAGAATTAATGCATAGTCATAGCGATACGTTAGAAAGATTAAATAAGCAAATATCAGAAAAAGACATTATTGAATTTTATCACGTTAATCGAGGTAAATTTAAGTTTCTGTCTGAAGTGGATTCTCGTGCCGTGTTGTTTAAATCAAAATCACAGGCAGATGTATTTGCAAAAAATGTAGATAGGAACAGCTGGTTTACCCAGGTTGAAGCAGGAAATTTTACAGATGAATTTAAACAATATAATAATCAACTAAATAGAAAGATAAAGAACTGGCAGGTACAAACGGCATTTAGTTTAGCTGAACATACGATATCCAGGCCGTTACGAACCCCAGAAAATAACTGGCTGGTGGTGAATAATGGTGCTAAAAAATATGATTATTTTGAACCATTGAGTGAAACTGTTAAATATCAGGCAAAGAAGTTTATTGCGCTCAAAAGAGCACGTTTTGCTTATAATAGCGAATTGTCAAACTGGTTAAAGACCCTGCAATGACAAAACGAGTTAATGTAATTATTTTATATACGCTGATTTTTGCCGTTGTGATAATGATCAGTATTTTATATTTAACGCTTAATGGTAATTCAGGCAAAGAAGCACCATTAATTAAAACGCATGGCTCTCCTCTAGAGTTAATGGGCCGCAATTCGCACAGTCAGAGTGAACTAGTAATAGTCAATACGCCAAAAACAAAACAAGAAAAGGTGACTCCGACTAAGGTGAGCAACAAAGCACAGCTACAGGCGACAGAGTTGACAATAAAGAATAGGGTACAGGTTTATATTCCCCCTATTAGCTACAGAACCACAGAGCCTGTTCGTTTTCAAGGTGAATTGGAAGATTTAGATGCGTATAAAACGTTTGAGTTAAATCAGTCTGATGCGCTAAAACTAAATTTTATTAAATCGAGTAAAATTAAGGTGGAACAATTGAATACGTTATTACTAAAAGGCGAAAGTTCAGGTTTGCCTGAGGAGCAGCTTCAATTTGCAAGAGATAAAATTAATGGGATAAAGACATTAGTATTATCTCTTGAGCAGGAGTTAAATCAAAAATAAAAGTGATTATAGTTAAACAGTTGTGGTTCAATATTTTCCAGAACAGTTAAATATACAGGGTTAAAGGGGATGGTTATAAGAGAATTTGTTCTACCAGGTGTGAAATAAAGGGGCTGCTACACCCCTGAGGATGTTTTATTGATATTGCGTTATATCAACATTAAAAATAAGCTTGAGTTTCCTAATAAAGTAGTCTGGTACAGGGGCTTTAGATTTGATGACTTTTCTTATTTTGTCTAATCTAATGCGCCCTCTAAAAGCAAACACAGACTGTTGGATATTATTTAACTTTAATGCTCTATTTAATGTTGGACCCGTAATTATATTTTTTGTCATTGATACCGAACCTTCTTATATCTTATATACAATAAAATTCCAATTTCCAAAACATTCGACAACAGCAGAAAAATAAAGTTTCATTAAAATGTCATTTTATTGCAAATTTTTCTTTATATGGTGTGATTGTTATCACAGTTTTAAAGTAAATTTTTTGGCTATTAATTCGTGAACGCGTACATTCACTGCTATATATAGATAGTAGTCGCGTTCTATTATGGAACTCTTTAATTTTTAATGGATTAACTTATAGGCTTAGAAATATGTATATAAGATATAGAGTCTTGTTTACCTTACTCATTATGTGTTTCACATACTCCCTGAAAGCAGATCAAAATCATCATAATGAAATGGAAGTGATTGAAGTTGTTGCGCAAAAACGTAAACAAAATATGCAAAATGTGGGAATATCGTTAACCGCTTTAACTGAAAATAAATTGAGTCAGCTTGGCCTGGTTAATACGGTTGATATCACACAACAGGTTCCGAATTTGCAATTAAACACCTGGTCGCCCAATCTGACTATATTTAATTTGCGAGGCGTGTCACAAAATAGTTTTACCGATAATTTTGAAGCGCCTGTCGCTGTTTATATTGATGATAGTTATATCGGTAGTTTAAATGCAATTTCCGGGCAGTTATTTGATATGCAAAGAGTTGAGGTGCTAAGGGGACCACAGGGAACGTTATTTGGCCGTAATGCAACAGGAGGCTTAGTGCATTATTTAACGCGCTCAGCAGATGAGGATTATGCAAACGGCTATGTAAAACTGAATAGAGGATCTTTTGATCACACTTTATTAGAAGCTGCTTATGGGGGGAAATTAATTGAAAACGTAAGGGGCCGAATTGCTATTCATAAAGATAGGTCTGATGGTTATATTAAATCACATGACAGTAATATAAGGGCTGTTGGGGGAACCAATAACTTATCAGTTAAAAGTGCCTTTCAATGGGATATTCAAGACGATTTACAGTTAGAACTTCTTTATAAATATAGTAAAGACGACAATGTCCCTACCGGCGGATATGCATTTTTACCTTGGGGAGAAACTGAAATTAATAATGGATATATTCCGTCTGAGTTAATGGATTTTACGCAAAATGTCATATTGGATGGCGCAGCACCTCCTGATAATCTGACTTTACGTGAATTTACTCAAAATGTTTTTTTTAATACAACAGATGGATTCACACCAGTCAATGAAGCAGGTTTAACATTGTATCAGGGAGATCACACCGAGCCTCACAAACATTTTTCTAATATTGATGGTTATTTAGACCGTCAAATAGATAATGTGACTTTCAATCTTCGTTGGGAAGTTGAACCTGAGTTGCAATTTCATGCTATTTCAAACTTTAATACTTTAGAAAAGCGATACCTGGAAGATGGAGATGGAACACCGGCCCCTATTATTTCTTTTCAAACAGATATGGATTACCAACAATTGTCCCAGGAGTTGAGATTATCAGGCGCTAGCGATAAATTAGTGTGGCAAGTGGGGGCGTATTATTTGAGTATGGAGCATGATGGTGAAGCGATCACAACAGGTAATCCGGTAATACGCCTGGCTAATACTTTGATTAATAATGGCGAAATCGAAGCGGATTACGATCCCGCTTTAGGAGCTCCACAAGCGCGCCAGAAATATAAAATAAATTCGATGAATTGGTCATTATTTTCACAGGTTGAACTTAAATTACTTCCTGAACTTGTTGCAATTTCTGGTTTACGCTGGTCAAAGGATAAAAAGTCGATTAATTATTTTCGTGGTTTTCAGGATTTAAGTTCAGGGATCCCTTTGATCCAACAAGCGAGTATTGGGCCTGATGATGACTTTGCTCATATTGATTATCAGGACTATGCGGCTAAATTACAGTTTAACTGGCAGGTCTCGGCTAAATCTTTAATATATGCATCATATAATAGAGGGATAAAAGTCGGTAATTGGTCTTTATCCGCCGGAGTCCCCGTAGAGGAGTTACAACATAAGCCTGAAACTCTGCATGCCTATGAACTCGGTTTCAAAAAAAGTATTCCAGAACTCGCTATGCGCGTAAATTCTACCGCATTTTTCTACAATTATAATGATTATCAAGTTTTCTCAATGGCTGGCTTATCACCACAAATAGATAATAGTGATGCAGAGGTTAGCGGGGCCGAAATTGAATTCTCCTGGCAGCTCAATTCAAGATCTGAGTTAGAAGTCGGTGCCTCTTATCTTGATTCTAATGTTGAAAAAGTTAACTCTGTGGCTAAGTGGAATTCACCAGTCGGGGGGACGGTGATTGATTTCCCGATTGATAATTTATATAACGTTCAACTACCAAATGCGCCAAAATTTTCGATAAATTATTTATATCGGTATCAATTACCTGTTTTTAACAATGCCTTTACAGCTCAAATTGATGGTGTCTATTATGACGATCAATATCTTGAAGTGACTAATGGTGGCGGCGCGTATCAAAAAGCCTATGGTGTAACAAATATGAGGGTAAATCTAAATCCAGAAAATACTGAATGGGAAATAAGTCTTTGGATGAAAAACGTTACAGATGAAGTATATAAACAATATAGTTTAGATTTAGGCATGTTAGGTGCAACAGCCTATTATGCGCAGCCTAGAACGTCAGGTATTACAGTGATATTTAATTTTTAACTCACAGTAGGTTACATATTGTCTTACGTAATGTTTCTAATTCAATCGGTTTTGCGACATGCGCATTCATTCCAATAGATAAATAATTATTAATATCGTCTGCCATGACGTTTGCTGTCAGGGCTATGATTGGTATATCCATTGGTATTTTCCTGATAAACTTTGTTGTTTCAATGCCATCCATTACAGGCATATGGATATCCATTAGTATTAAATCAAATTCTTTTAAATCAAGAGATTTGGTACATTCGAAACCATTTTCAACTAAATGAACATGCGCCCCTTCTGTTTCTAACAGATTAGAAATGACAAGTTGGTTAATTTTATTGTCTTCTGCAACTAAAATATTCAGCCCAGATAAAACGCGACTTTCATTTGAATTTGTAAAGTCAGATGTATTGTGAAGATAGTGTTGTATGGTATTAAACAATACGCTGGCGAGCACTGGTTTTTGTAATACACAGGAGATTTTCAATCGATCAGCAAAGCGTTTGATTATTTCACTGTTGTATGCGGTAAGCACGATAATTGTGTCACAATTGATCAGTTTATTTAACTGAGTAAGGAATAGTTCGCCATCGATTTCTGGCATAGTCCAGTCGGTTATGACGAGTTTAAATTGGTGTTTTTCGTGTTCAACAAGTGAAATCGCGTGTTTGGCACTTTCACATAATGTAACTTTAAGTCCCATTAGCGATAATTGCTCCCCCAGTGCATTTAACGCTAATTTGTTATCGTCAACGATTAAAGCTTCAAACTCGTTTTCAAAACATAGATGGTCTTGATCAGGTGTGATCACTTTATTATTGAGTTTAAGTTTTACATTCGCAGTGAAACAGCTTCCTATTCCGTGTTTACTTGTCACTAATATGCTACCTTGCATTAGCTCACATAAACGCAAACTGATGGTGAGACCTAAACCTGTACCACCAAACTTTCGCGTGGTGGAGCTATCTTCTTGAGTAAAAGATTTAAACAGATTAGCCAGATTTTTTTCAGCGATGCCAATACCGGTATCTTCAACTTTAAAGATAAAATTAATTAATTTGTCATTTTCTTCATGGTTATTTTTATTTGTTTTAGTCGCTATGGTTAATTTAACCTGGCCTTTTTCAGTAAACTTAATGGCATTTGAACACAAGTTTAATAATACCTGGTTTATTCTGACAATATCGCCCATCAAATCCGGTGGGACATTAGGCTCTACAATGATAATAAATTTGATACCTTTGTCTTTGACCACCAGCTCAAATGAATTTTTAATATAATCAACAACAGAATTTAAAGAAAAGGGAATTTCTTCAAGTAAGATATTGCCAGATTCAATTTTTGAGAAATCTAAAATATCATTGATCACAACTAATAGTTGGTCAGATGAATATTTAATTTTTTGCAGGTAATTTCGCTGCAGGTTAGTTAAGTCCGTTTTCTCTAATATATGAGTGATACCTATAACACCATTCATGGGGGTTCTGATCTCATGACTCATATTTGCTAAAAACTCAGATTTAGCAGAAGCCAGATTTTCTGCCTTTATTTTAGCTTTATTTAGTTCTTTTGTGCGCTGAACGACACGTTTTTCAAGTGATTGTCTTTCTAATTTAAGTGCTCTTAATAAACTGAGTCTTTTATTATTCAGTATTATAACAAAGGTTAAAAAACTACTTAAAGTGATAATAATGCCGACAGAAATTATGATCACAGATTTATGCTGTTCAAAATAGGAGGCTTGATAGTAAGCAATTTCAGCGTTATGGGGCAAAATGTCCTGTGAAATATTGAATTTTTGTAATTGACGCCAGTCGTAATAATGATGACTGATCAAGTTAATTTTTACCGGTTTTAACGTGTTATCGCTCATAAAGTGTTTGATTGCTGATGCGGTTTGCTGTCCGAGTCTGGTACCCGACAGTAAATAACCACCAACAACGCCAGAACCAAGTAAAGAGTGCCAATAAGTGAATATAGGTACTTGGCTATTTTCAGTTAAAATTGATGCCAGTTGATAGGGAGTTAATGGGCGATTTTTATAACTTCTGAATAAGGGGATATATAAAATTAAAGTAGTGCCGGATTCTTTTTCTAATTTAGATTTTAACTGTGCTAAAGGTAAATCTCGCCATTTTTCAAATGTAAGTTTAGGATAGTTAGTTGAGATTAGCTTATCCAGACGTTGTTGAAACTCTATTGCTATAGGGCTATTAGTATCTAACATAGTGACAATTTTTTTTGGTTGCATCAGTGTGATTGCATGGATTGTTGCGTGTTCGAAATCTAACTCTGCCTGAACAATAATGCCAGATTCTGGGACAGGAATAGTGAATTTTTCACCAGGTTCAATATAAATACGGGGAACCCCCTTAAATAATGATGTGAATTCTGATAATAACATTGCAGCTGAAATATCTTGAGTGATGATAATATCAATTTTTTTATTCACGTATTTTTGTTGTAAAAATAATTTCATCGCGTGTTTTTGCATGATTTCGTTAAAGCGCCCTACGTCCAAATTTTCTACATAAAGATCGTAAGGAAGAGATTGTTTTTCCAGTTCACTACGTAAGCCTTGCTCTACACTTTTCTGCCAGGGCATATCTTGATTTAAAGAATTGATCATTAAGATTTGCGTTGAATTTTCTGCGGCGGTTGCTGTACTGATATGACCAAAAATAATCGCTATGAATAATATCCATTTCGAAGCTCTCATTTTTCTCAGTAAATTAAGTGAAAGGTAGCTTAAGCGTAGTTAGCATTGATCTGTTTTTCAACTAAATAAAAATTTGAAATATAAGGTGATCCTATAAAATACGGCCTGAATGACATTGCGGTTTTAGTTTGAGTTTGATAGAACTATGTTTACTTGATAGCATCCTGAAAGTGTATCAAAGATTAAGTTTTATACGTCACGGAGAAATTGAAAAATCAAGCGTTTTGACAGGCCATACAAATTTCAAGTTGTCAAAAAAACTTTAATTACATCAAGATATTAATTTGAAATAATTTAATTTAAGAAGGATTCTGCTTGTTATTCTGGACTAGATCAGGATAATTCGGCTCCTAAATTAGTTTTGTGAATTTTTTTGGTAATTTAAAATAATACTGGGAATATGGTGAAATGCCATAACTGTGCCCGCAACTGTAAATATTAATGATGAGTTAAAATCAATTAATAAAGTCAGGATACCAGGCAAAACTTCTATTTTTAACAAGGTTGAGCGGGTTACTCAAACATTGTATACCCATCTGAAAAGGTGTGTTGTGCGGTGTGTCTGTGCTCACTAAATAAAAGAGTTCACATTGCAAAATACTCATGCTGAAACCGCAAATAATCTGTTGACAGTGAATAAACTGGATTGGCACGTTAATCGTAAACACATTTTAAATAATATTAGTTTTGAGATAAAGCCTGGCAGTTTTAACGGCTTGTTAGGACCTAATGGTGCCGGAAAATCTAGTTTGTTACGTTGCCTTTATCGATATTTAAAACCAACTTCTGGTTGTATTAAATTTAATGGCAAAGATATTTGGCAATTTCAATCAAATGACTACGCAAAAAATGTTGCCGTAGTACTACAAGAAACCCCTGGTTATTTTAATTTAACGGTATTTGATGTGGTTGCGTTAGGATTGATACCTCACAAATCGATATTTAGTTTTAATCAAAATCAGGATCGGCAAGCTATATTCACAGCGCTTGAACAAGTGGGAATGCTCAGTCATAGTGAGCAAAATTTTGAACACCTTTCTGGTGGTGAAAAACAAAGAGTATTGATAGCCAGAGCGATAGTGCAATCTCCTACTTTACTTATCATGGATGAGCCTACTAGTCATTTAGACGTTAAATATCAAATTCAAATAATGACGTTGGCAAAGTCGTTAGGTGTTACGGTACTTGCATCATTTCATGACTTAAATCTGGCCAGTGCGATGTGTGATAATATTTTGCTATTAAAAGAGGGTAAATTAATACGACAAGGAACGCCAGCTGAGGTGTTTAACAAATCGATGTTATCGGATGTTTTTGGTGTTGATACTGATATCGCGCTTCACCCGCGACAAAACGTACCTCATATAACTTATTATTACGAGAGCTTAGTTAATGAGTAAGTCATCATCTGGCATTATCATGTGTATCGCATTATCAGGCTTAATACTCAGTCTCTTTATTGCTTTGTCTTTTGGAGCTGCACCCACTAAGTTTCTTGATGTATGGTTGAGCTTAACACACCAGTCAGCAGGTTTATCATCTTCTTATATTGATAAAATTATTTGGGAGCTTAGGTTACCACGCACTTTATTGGCATTTTTAGCGGGTGCTGGACTGGCAATATCAGGACTTATTTTGCAAACAGTTACCAGGAACCCTTTAGCTGATCCCTATTTATTTGGTATTTCTACAGGCGCTTCATTTGGCGTGGTTGTAATGATCACTGTGATTGGGGTCACATCTGGGCTTGCTATGTCTGGCGCTGCCTTTGTGGGAAGTTTAATGGCTATGAGTTTGCTCATTTTAGTCAGTAAAAACCAGGGTAATGGGCAGATTGAAGCTATGCTGCTGGCTGGGGTCGCACTGTCGTTTTTATTTAGTGCTTTTACCAGTTTGTTATTATATTGGAGTGATCCACAAGCTGTTTCAGCGATTTTATTCTGGACTTTGGGAAGCTTTTCTCGTGCCCAGTGGCATACGCTTTGGATCCCGGGTTTAGTTATTTCTATTTGTACTTTGATCATGTTGGCTTATCGCAGACAACTTAATGCCATGTTACTGGGTGATGAAAGTGCAACTACTTTAGGTATAAATACACAAAGATTTAGATTGGTCATGTTATTGCTAAGTTCATTGATCACGGCAACATTAGTATCACTGTGTGGTGGGATTGGTTTTGTTGGTTTAATGATCCCGCATATTGTCAGACATTTTATTTCTCAAGGCAGGTTATCTGGTTTAGCGTTAACAGCATTTGTGGGTGGCATATTTATGATATGGATTGATTTGTTAGCACGCACTGTTATGGAAAATCAAGAGTTACCTGTTGGGGTGATCACAGCTGCCCTTGGTAGTGTGTTTTTCTTGACGCTTTTATACTCGCGAAAAACTAAAATTTAAGTGGAAGTTTAATGTTCAATGTAAAAATACTGTCTACAAATAATAATTCATATATTCAAGTTGACTTAGTTAAGGCCGGACTTGCCGTTAATTTAAAATCAGAAGAAAATACATGAAAACATTAATGATCCAGGGCACTACCTCAGATGCGGGTAAAAGTACTTTAGTTGCGGCTCTGTGTCGTATTTTTGCCAATGATAATATTATTGTTGCACCTTTTAAACCACAAAACATGGCGTTAAACAGTGCCGTAACGTTTGATGGTAAAGAAATTGGTCGTGCTCAGGCGTTACAGGCAATAGCAGCTAAAGTGCCTGCCAGAGTAGATTTTAACCCCATATTATTAAAACCGAATTCAGATACCGGTGCACAGGTTATTTTACATGGTAAAGCAGTGAGTAATATGGAAGCGCAAACCTATCATGATTATAAAAAAGTGGCGATGGATGCGGTATTAACGTCACATAACAATCTGAAAAAGGAATTTGAGTTATTATTGATTGAAGGCGCTGGCAGTCCTGCAGAAATTAACTTGAGAGAGAATGATATTGCCAATATGGGGTACGCAGAAGCGGTAGATTGTCCGGTGATCATCATTGCTGATATTGATAAAGGCGGTGTTTTTGCCCATTTAGTTGGCACTCTTGCATTATTATCGGAGTCAGAGCAGGCGCGTGTTAAAGGCTTTGTTATTAACCGATTTCGGGGGGATATTAGTTTGTTGCAATCTGGGCTTGATTGGTTAGAACAAAAAACCAACAAACCTGTGTTGGGAGTCTTACCTTATATCCATGATTTAGCGCTTGATGCTGAAGATGCCATATCCGTTAAAAATATTGTCAAAGATAAAAAGATGCATGTCAGTGTTTTATTATTACCCCATATTAGTAACCACACTGACTTTGATTGTCTTAGATTACAGCCAAATATCGATTTACAGTATATAAAAATGGGAGAAGCAATTGATAATACAGATTTAATTATTATCCCGGGTAGTAAAAATGTCATTTCAGATCTTCTCTTTTTAAAATCGCAAAAATGGGAGCAACAGATCAAACGTCACCTAAGATATGGTGGTAAGTTAATGGGAGTGTGCGGGGGATTTCAAATGCTGGGGCATACATTATTAGACCCGTTCAGTATAGAATCTCATGTTAAACAAACTGAAGGCCTGAATTTGTTGGATATGTCTACCACATTAACTGAAAACAAAAGTTTATATCAAATAAAAGCTGATCTTGAGTTAAATGGTACAGTTTGTTCTGTTGAAGGTTATGAAATCCATTGTGGTAAGAGTTCAGGTAAAGCACTTGATGTTCCATTGCTTAGCTATAAAAACCATCCAGATGGTTTGTTTTTTGACGGCTGTATATCTGAAGATAACCAAATTATAGGCACTTATTTGCATGGGTTATTTGATTCAAAAGCCGGGTGTAAATTGATTCTAAATTGGGTAACAGATTCCGATGAATTTGACGCGACAATTGATTTGAATGAACACAGAGAGCTGGAATTGGAAAAACTTGCTGACGTATTTAAAGATAATTTAGATATGGCTTCAATTAAAAATATTATAAATACACATCAAAATTCCTCAATTTAGGATATCAAATGACAGATCAGAATAATAAAGATGATAAGCATAAAGCCCGTCAAAAAAAAGTAAAAGCGCAAGTAGATAAAAAAGTTGCTGATGCTCAAATCGAAAAAGGCATTTTACAGGTGATCACGGGCAATGGCAAAGGTAAGTCTACTTCTGGGTTTGGTACTGTTACCCGTTGTGTTGGTCATGGTATGAGAGCCGGTGTGGTACAGTTTATCAAGGGAAACTGGGATTGCGGCGAGCGTACTGTGCTTGAAAAACTTTCAGTACCTTTTGCCGTGATGAAAACCGGTTTTACCTGGGATACGCAAGATAAAACGGCTGATACTTTGGCTGCGCAAAAAACCTGGCAAGAGGCTAAAGTGATGTTAGCCGATCCGACATTTGATTTAGTACTATTAGATGAAATCACTTATATGGCCACTTATGGTTACATTGAACTTGATGAGATCATAAATGTACTTGAAAATAGACCTAAGATGCAAAATGTGATCATAACGGGGCGGGGGGCTCATAGACGTTTAACTGATTTAGCCGATATTGTCAGTGAAGTAAAAAATATTAAGCATGCGTTTGATGCGGGCGTAAAAGCACAAAAAGGATTTGACTATTAATGATAAGGCTTTTATTTCTGCTATTTTTTATTGTTAGTTTTTCCGCTGTTTCTAAGCAGCGGATCATTGCGATGGCCCCTCATATTGTAGAAATGTTATATGAAATTGGTGCGGGTGATAATATTGTTGGCACAGTTGACTATGCTGATTATCCCGAGGCCGCAAAAGGGATAGAACGAATTGGTGGTTTCCATGGGATTCAAATCGAAAAAATGCTGGCATTAAAACCAGACTTAGTTATCGCCTGGCAAAGTGGTAGTCAAGTATCAGATCTGGAACAAATGCAAAGGTTAGGAATAAATGTAGTGTATAGTCATCCTGTAAAAATTAACGATGTTGCTACGGAATTACGCAGGTATGGAAAATTAACTGATAATGTTGAACAAGCTGAAGTAGCGGCGACCAATTTTGAGAAGAAACTAAAAAATATCAAAAGTCTTAACGAAAAAGCTTCATCTATTAAAGTATTTTATCAATTGTGGCCTGAGCCTATGATGACGATAAATCGAAATACCTGGATAAATCAGCTGATAGAGATATGTCAGGGTGAAAATGTGTTTGCAGATAATCCAACCGATTACCCTCAGATCAGTATTGAAAATGTGCTGGTTACCCAAGCTGAATTGATTATTATTCCCGATGAAAAATCAGACACACCACAGCCTGTTATTAATTGGCAAAAATGGCCTGAATTACCGGCTGTCACTCATAACAACTTTATTACGGTCAATGCCGATCTATTACATAGATTTGCGCCAAGAATGTTAGATGGTTTAGATGACATGTGTCAAAAATTCGACCAGATAAGATTAAAAAACAAGTTATAAATTTTTAACTGACACTTAGCAATTTTATTTATGCGCTATAGCTGCTTGTTCAACCTTTATGTTTTCTGGCATCGCCTTGTTCAACAAAGGTTTTAATTGGTCTGAATTGGCATTAAGAAAAAAGCCTATTTCAGAAGGAGCGACCAAAAATGGCATGCGGCGATGGTAATTTATACAATTTTCATTGGCTGTTGTGGTTAAGGTAACCAGTTCAGTTTTTTCGTTTAAAAAAATCATCCCTGCCATATAGAGTGGCTCCCCCTGATTATGTGAGAAATGGTATTTAACTTTTCTCTCTCCTTCTTTACGCCATTCAAACCACCCATTACAAGGAACCAGGCATCTTTGATATTCAAATATATCTTTAAAAGTAGACTTACGAGTAACAGTTTCAGCCTGAGCATTAATTAACAGTTTTTTAGACCAGTCAGGCTTAATACCCCATGTTGTATTATATTGACCTATCTTCAGTTCAGGTTGATCGTTGGCAAGCTTAACTAATGTAGACACTTGCTGACTGGGACAAAGATCGGGATTATTTTGTGCTGAAAATTTTATTCCCAATTGTTCGCTGACTATTTGAGAGAGCGGATCGCCAATAACATTAAATCTGCCACACATTTTTTTTCCTAAAAGTATTCGTATTATTAAAGTATATAGCTAAGTAAAATCAAACGATAACAATCAATGATACTTGCAAAATTTTCTCTTCACGTATATTTTGGTCAAATCATACAAATTGTTTGATTTGATCTGTCTCTTTTGGAGAGAAAATGAATAGAATTTTCTTATTAGTATTATTGTCTCTGTTTGCTATAAAGTCTCAAGCTGAGGCTATTTTTAATGTCAGCAATAATAAAAACAATACATTAAAATCGCAAAAAGCCCCTTATGTATTATTAATCTCACTTGATGGTTTTCGTTGGGACTATGTCGAAAAATATAAACCTGAATTCTTATCTCAGTTTGTAGCAAAAAGCGCGCGCCTTAAATCATTGCGTCCATCTTTCCCAACTAAAACATTTCCTAATCATATAAGCATAGTCACGGGCTCTTACCCGCAAAATCATGGTATATTAGCTAATGGGTTTTATGCTCAGGATTTAGGTAAGCATTATTCATTCAAAAAGCCTGAGTCTGTTTTGAATCCTGATTTTTATTTAAAAAAGCCTTTATGGGTATTGGCTGAAGAGCAGGGAATGCGAAGTGCAAGCTTCTTTTGGCCAAGTTCTGAGGCACCGATTAATGGGATCACTCCGACTTACTTTGTAAACTATGATCATAATATGCCACACGAAGAACGTATCGAAACAGTGGTAGATTGGTTGAAATTACCCGCTGAACGTCGTCCGCATTTTACGACTTTATATTTTCATGATGTAGATAGCGCAGGCCATGAATTTGGGCAGAACTCCCCTGAATTGATTTCGGCAATTAATAAAGTCGATAACAGCTTAAAGCGACTAATGTCAGATCTTGGAAAGTTAGATCATAAAGTGAATGTAATTATTGTTTCTGATCATGGTATGGCTGAATATAATGGTGAGAATTTTGAAACTTTACCTCACTGGGTAAATAATAAATTTGGCATAAAAGGAAAAGGACCAATTGTTCATTTATATGCAAAAAAGAAAGGGGTTTCTTTTTTACGTAAGTCGGTTAACTTGTTGAATGACAATGCCGAACATTATTCTTGCTATGAATACCAAAATACCCCGGCTAAGTTTAATATTCGTAAATCCTCCAGAGTGGGTGACATTACATGTCTGGCTGATAAAGGTTGGGGTATTGCATCGAGTAAATCTGACATAAAAGGTAATCACGGATGGAGTCAATTTGATACCTTAGATATGGATGGTATATTTTACGCATCAGGCCCAGCGTTTAAATCAAAATATCAATTGGACAGTCAGGAAAATGTGAATATAATGCCATTGATTGCACATATTTTAGGTTTGTCGATTAACCATCCAATTGATGGTAAATTTAGCCAATTGTCACCGTTGTTAAAATCATTATAATGACGTTTCGAAAAATATTAATTAACCAAAATGGAAAAGTAATGAGTAAAAATAAGAAATCTGGACGGGGTTCAGATAAAAGTATCAATCAAACCAACATGGGCCGGGGCAAGATCAATGATAATTTCTTAGCTGCACTTGTAACGTCTAAAGTATATAAAGTTCAGGTAGTTAAAGCTAAAAAAGGAAAAGGGTCATTCAATAGAAAGGATAAACATAAAGGACGAGAGTCCTATTTAATAGCGGCTTAATACGTCTTTATCAAATAGGGTTTTTGACTTCTTTAATTGTACTTAATTTTAAAGCGCTTTGTTGACATCTTTTTAGCAAAGTCAGCATCTGCTCTGGTGATTGCATAAAATTATTTACCGGAATATATAAATCACAGCCATACAGCTTTCTTAATACACAAGTCTGATGTAACCAGGCTGCGATTGGGCCTGTTACTTCACTGCCATCTTGCGTTTTATATGTTGAAAAATTTATTTGGGTATTTTCCGCATCAATTTCATTTAGCTGGGCGGCCAGAACTAACAAAGGGTTTTGCTCATGTATTAAATGGTTTGCCAGTCTTGGTGTGATCATATTGGAACTGGCGTCCAGGTTACGCAGTTTAATGCCAATATATGGTATGGTTCCTGAGTCATTTTGTGAATTAAACTTTGGCTGATGAATGATCTGTATATTGTCCCAATGAATACTCCATTGACCATGTCTATGGTAATAATTTATTTTTTCAGGTGTTAAAGATAAACAGAATCTAGGTTCAAAATATTTAAAAAGCCCTATGACGATTAATAATAAACCTATGAGGCTGATGAAAATCAATTGTAATTGATATGCTTGCCATAGGGTATTTGCCGCTAACCAGGACAGCAAACAGAGCACAGAGCCAAGCATTGTGGTCGTATATTTATTACGCCGCGCCTTTGATTTTATTAATATTTCAGGAATATTTTCTTTCATAAATTAATTATAGTGGTAATTTTTATTTTTTGTAAAAAGAAAAAATAGCTTTGTAATATTCTAGATTATTGATATTCTCCAAGTTGTTTTAGAACTCATTTTATTCTGCTAAGGTTGTTGATGTTTAAGTTGTTAAGTATTTATTTGCTGGTGGTTTTGGTTGCGTTGCAATCTTTTGCTGCATTTGCTGATGATCATACTATACATCAGCAAGGTTCAGAGCATTTGAGCTTTAACAGTAATGAACATCAGCATATTAAAGACTCTGCTTCTGTGGTTCTTAAAAATATCCAATTTGATCAGGAGCAGTTTGACTGCCATCACTGTTGTCACTGTCATGGTTCTACTCACTTGTATATTGCGACTGATAATAAGATGGCAATAGATAGAAACATTCAATTTAGTTTAGGCAAAAACACCCACTATTCATCAACAGGCAGAGCGCCTGATCTTCGTCCTCCAATTTTATAAATTTTATTAAAAAATATATTAACAGGTATCTATTTACTCGCTATTGGCTGGTATTGATATCGTGTATTTTAAACACATACTGATCATTAATTTGCGTTTATTTTGGCTTTGTGGCTGAAATTTAAACTGTATGGTCGGTATATGCGTATGAGATTTTATAAAATGAATTTATTTAATAAAAGCCTGCTGATCAGCATGGCTATTTTTGCTGGGGCTATGAGTTATGCACATAATGATAAGCCAATATCTAAAGAACATAGTGACCATGAAGCACATGAGCACGCAGAAAATTTAACTAAAAGTAATGATGTTAAACTACATCAGCAGGAACAGATCACAAGTGCTTTATCGTCTGAAGAAGAGCACGGCCAGGAAGTTGTTTTAACACCAGCGCAGCTTGGCCTTGCAGATATAAAAGTCGCCCCCTTAGTTTTACAAAATATGGATTATAGTGTGTACGCACCAGGTGAAATAAAAGCGAATGGTTATAACAGTTATTTAGTGTCGCCAAGAGTTGACTCAATTGTACTTAAACGTCATGTGGCTTTAGGTGATCATGTGAAAAAAGGCACTGAACTTGTGACTCTTTTTAGCGAAACGGTTGCGGAACAGCAAGCAAATTATGGTGTGGCTTTTGCCGAATGGCAACGTGTTCAAAAGCTGGCGCCAAGTTTAGTGACTGAAAAACACTTTTTAGATGCTAAAGCAAATTACCAAATAACATTAGGCAAGTTAAAAGCCTATGGATTATCCCAAGTTGCGATTGATCTTTCTCTTAATAAAGCAACTATTTTAGGAGAATATGTATTAACCGCGGAAATAGATGGCGCGGTTTTATCAGATGATTTTCAACAAGGTCAAAGAGTTGATGCAGGTAATGCGTTAATGCAATTAGCTTCTGAATCAGTACTTTGGGTCGAGGCCAGTTTAAATCCCTATTTTAATGAAATATTACCCCTTGGCAGTGAAGCATACATTAAGGTTTCAAATAACGTTTATCAGGCTAAAGTAAGTCAAAAATCTCATACGATAGACTTAAAAACCCGAACCAGGCGGGTACGTTTAGAAGTGATGAATACAGACCATCTATTACATCCGGGTTTGTTTGCAGATGTGAATTTTGTTTTTAAAACTAACACGCCTGTACTGGCAGTACCTGAATCTGCTCTTGTTAGAAATACTGATGGTGACTGGGCGGTATTTGTGGAAGGCGAAGTTAATACATTTAAGTTAATGGAAGTAGAGATTGGTCGTAAATTTGGTACTAAGCAAAACTTATTTTATGAAATATCTGGTATAACGGCTAACAGTCGCGTTGTTATGCAAGGTGCTTTGTTTGTTGCAGCTGAAATCGCCAAAGGCGGTTTTGATCCGCATAACCATTAATGGGGCCTAATATGTTTAATAAAATCATATCATTGGCAGTAAGTAATCGATTAATTGTTTTACTGATCTTGTGTTGTATTGTTCTTTCTAGCATTTTTATGATCCCGAAACTGAATTTAGATGCGTTTCCTGATGTTACAAATGTTCAGGTTGCAATAAATACAGAAGCACCGGGTTTAGCTGCTGAAGAAGTGGAGCAACTTATTACTTATCCAATCGAAGCAGTAATGTATGCGATGCCTGATGTTGAACAGGTACGTTCGATTTCTAAAACGGGTTTGTCTGGTGTCACTGTTGTTTTTAAAGAAGGCACCGATATTTATTTTGCCCGCCAACAAGTATTTGAAAGATTACAGGCTGCAAAAGAATTGATACCACCCGGCGTTGGTACACCCGCCATGGGCCCAAATACATCGGGTTTAGGGCAAGTTTATCAATATTTATTAATTGCGCAGCCAGGCAGTAATTATGATGCAATGGCGCTGAGAAGTTTGAATGACTGGATTGTGAAATTGCTGGTGATGCCAGTTGATGGCGTGACTGACGTTTTATCTTTTGGTGGTGATGTACGGCAATATCAGGTGAACATTAATCCTTCAAGTTTATTATCTTATGAGATCAGCCAACAAGATATTATTAACGCATTAAGCGACAATAACGCGAATGTTGGTGGATGGTATTTAAATCGCGGTCAGGAACAATTAGTTATACGCGGAACTGGTTGGTTTAATAGTGGTGAGCAAGGTTTAATTGATATAGCCCAAGCACCAGTCAAAACGGTTAATGGGACTGTAGTCACGGTAAGCGATGTTGCAACGGTAGAATTTGGCAGTGAAATACGACAAGGTGCCGTGACCATGACTCGTAGAAATAAAACAGATGGCAGCATAGAAAACTTAGGTGAGGTTGTATCAGGTATTGTACTTAAACGCATGGGGTCTAACACTAAATCAACAATAGAGGGCATTAATGCACGACTTAAGTTAATTGATCAGGCTTTACCACCTGGGGTTAAGTTTGAACCTTTTTATGATCAGGCTAACTTGATCACGCAAGCTGTTAGTACGGTTGTACAAGCCTTAATTTTGGCATTCATTTTTATTGCAGCGATTTTAGCGCTATTTTTGATGAATTTAAGGGCTACTTTATTAGTTCTGGTGTCGATCCCTATTTCAATTGGCATTGCTTTAATTGTGATGTCCTGGTATGGCATATCAGCAAATCTGATGTCATTAGGCGGGATAGCTGTTGCAATTGGCATGTTAGTTGATGGCTCAGTTGTTATGGTCGAAAATATCTTTAAACATTTAACCTTATCTGATGAAAGAAAACTAAATATACCGCAATTAATTCAGCTTGCCGGCCAGGAAGTTGCAAGACCTGTATTTTTTGCTGCCTCTATTATTTTAGTGGTCTTTATGCCGTTGTTTAGTTTTGAAGGAGTTGAAGCTAAGTTATTTCAGCCTATGGCGATCAGTATAATTCTGGCTGTCATTTCTGCGATATTTGTAGCGCTAGTGGTGGTGCCTGCTTTAGCCTGTTTTTTGTTTAGAAATGGCGTGAGGCATAAACAAAGCTTCGTTTTAACACCGATTGAAAAAGCATATAAAAAAGGACTAAGCTGGGCATTAAAAAATACCAAAGTTGTGATGACTGTTTCAATACTACTGGTGATTTCAGCACTATTATTATTGCCAAGATTAGGGACTGAATTTGTACCTGAACTTGAAGAGGGCACTATTAATTTACGTGTCACGTTGGCACCCTCCTTTAGTTTAGATACTGCTTTATATGTTGCGCCAAAACTGGAAGCTATGCTACTTGAATTTCCTGAAGTTGACTATGCATTAAGTCGTATTGGTCGTGCTGAAATTGGAGGCGATCCTGAGCCTGTAAATAATATCGAAATATATATAGGGCTGAAACCTGTAAAACAGTGGGTGAGTGCTGATAACAGATATGAGCTACAGGCGTTAATGGAACAAAAATTAGCTAATTTCCCCGGACTATTACTAAACTTTTCACAGCCTATAGCAACCAGAGTTGATGAGCTTTTGTCGGGTGTTAAAGCGCAGTTGGCGATAAAGCTATTTGGCCCTGAGCTCGATATATTGCAAACTAAAGGTCTTGAAATAGAAAGATTAGTTAAAACAATTTCAGGTACTACAGATGTGGCTATGGAACAAATAGTGGGTGAAGCGCAATTGGTTATCAAACCTAAAAGACGCGCTTTGTCACGAGTTGGGTTATCTGTGGGTGATGTTATGACTTTGGTCAATAACGGTATAGGTGGTACAACGGCCGGGCAGGTGATCAAAGGCAATGAAAGGTATGATATTTATGTGCGATTAGCCGATGCGTATAGAAATAATCTTGATGTGATCAAGGAATTGAGGTTACAGTCACCTACGGGGGCCTGGGTGAGATTAGGCGATGTTGCAAGTGTCACTATTTCCTCAGGACCTCCTCAGGTAAGGCGGGATGATGTGCAAAGACGTGTGGTTATTCAGGGGAATGTCCAAGGGCGGGATATGGGCAGTGTTGTTGCCGATATTCAACAGAAAATAGCGAAAAATATTAGTTTGCCTTCTGGGTACTCAGTCTCAATTGGTGGTCAATTTGAGAGTCAGCAACGTGCTCAAAAAAGGTTGACTTTGATTGTCCCTGTTTCATTAATTTTAATTGGGATCTTGCTTTATTTTGCATTTGGTTCTGTTGGTCAGGCCATGCTGATATTGGTAAATGTACCATTAGCTATCATAGGCGGAATATTTTCCTTATATATTTCAGGGCAATACTTATCAGTTCCTAGCTCAGTCGGGTTTATTACTTTGTTTGGTGTTGCGGTATTAAATGGTGTTGTTATGGTGGAAAGTATCAATCTATCGATAAAAAATGGTGCCGATATTAATCAAGCTGTATTTGCTGGTGCGACTGCAAGATTAAGACCTGTTTTAATGACGGCGTTAACCTCAGCTCTGGGCTTGATACCTATGTTATTATCAACAGGTGTCGGTGCACAAATACAAAAGCCGTTAGCGAGTGTCATTGTGGGTGGATTAATTACTGCAACGTTGCTTACATTATTTGTATTACCTGTGTTATATGCGAAATTTACCAAAACAGTCAATTAAAATTACAATAACCATTGCAAGTTTGGTTTTAAGTAACCAAACTTGCATTTGAACTTTAAAACCGACTTTGATTGATTCGCAAAAGTAATGGCTCTCTACTAAACTCTACTATTAGTATTTAGCCATCAGATATCACTGTGAAGACAAGATCATTGTTTGCTCTCGCTTTATTTTACTTTCTTAGTTCAAACGTTTATAGCGGCGAACCCGTAAACCTTTTATTTTGTTACGAAGATAAAGAGTTACCGCCTTATTATATGGGCGTAGGTTCTGAAACACCTAAAGAAATGCCAGGTGCAACAATAGATATCATTCAATCACTGGCTTTGAGTATAGACAATTTAAATATCAGTTTTATCAGGCAACCATGGAAGCGTTGTTTAAGTGACTTGGGTAAATCTAAAGTTGATGCGGTTGTTGGTAATTATCGCAGCGAGCGGAAAAAAATTGGTCGGTTTCCACTTGTTAATAATATGATTGATCGTAGAAGATCTGTCAGTTCTCAGGCTACGTGTTTTGTGAGTGAAATTGAGGCTGATTTTGGCTGGGATGGAAAAAGGTTAAAGTCGAATATGCAGCCTACGATCGCTGTACCTGCGGGTTATTCAATTATTTCAAAAATAAAAACTTTGCCCGTAGTCATCCATGAAGCACTTTCTGTAGAGCAAGCGTTACATTTATTGGTTGAAAAGCGTGTTGATATGGCGGTTTCTCTATGCCAGATTGATGAAAAAGATCGTTTGCTAAAACTAACCGATCATCAAACGCTAAAAATGATTTATCCGCCAATAAAAATACAGCGAGGTTATCTCATATTATCTCATGGTTTTTATAATAGACAGCCTGAGTTAGCTGAAAAAATCTGGCATTATTTTATTGATTTTAAAAGCGACACTTTTTTTCAAAAATATATTATTTGAGTATCCTCTGCTTGATCATATCCATAATGTAATTCAAATGGTTTAAAATGCGACTTTTGATTAATCAATTATGGTTAAACTTGCCGAATTGATCCTGATAGGTTAATTTGCATAAAAAAAATCATTTCGGAACACTTAATGGCACAATTGTATTTTTATTATTCAGCAATGAATGCAGGCAAATCAACGACTATGTTACAGTCTTCTTTTAATTATCAAGAAAGAGGAATGACACCTGTTATATTTACAGCACAAATAGATACGCGCTTTGGTGAAGGGAAAGTCAGCTCTCGTATTGGTTTAGAAGCGGATGCAGAACTGTTTAATAGTGATACAAATATGTTTTTGCATATAAAGAAGTTACATGCTCAAAGCAGAATACATTGTGTTTTAATTGATGAAAGTCAGTTTTTAACTAAACAACAAGTACAAGAGTTGTGTGATGTGGTTGATACACTCAACATTCCTGTTTTATGTTACGGTTTGAGAACAGATTTCAGAGGGGAATTGTTCCTAGGTTCGCAATACTTGCTTGCATGGGCGGATAAACTGATTGAACTTAAAACCGTTTGTCATTGCGGCAGAAAAGCAAATATGGTGCTTAGAACTGATGAAAATGGCTTGGCAATATCTGATGGTAACCAGGTAGAAATTGGTGGCAATGACAGATATGTTTCAGTGTGTAGAAAGCATTACAAATCGGCATTAAATAAATAGTTGTATCTGTGCTATACATCAAAGATGTGAATAAATTTAATAGCCTAAATTTAGCACCAATGTTGCTCGGCCCATTCTCGTCTTTGTTGCTTGTTAAAATATGTCCAGGCAATAAAGCGGCTGTTTTTCTGACCTTGGGCCATGTTAACTGTTTTAAATTCCGTTACCTTTGCTTGTTTTAAATATTTATAAAGCGCGGATAAATTATCTTTTTTTGAGACTAAACTGGTAAACCATAAACATTGTTGTTTGAATTGGGTACTTTCTTCTATCATGTTTTTTATAAAGGTTAATTCCCCACCCGGACACCATAATTCAGCATTTTGGCCACCAAAATTTAAATTTTTATTTTTAGCCGTTAATGTGGCTTTGCCCAAGTTTTTCCATTTCCTCTGAGTTCCTTTTTCGGCATCAGTGATTGAGGCGTGGAAAGGGGGATTACATAAGGTAATGTCAAAAAACTGCTTAGCTTTAATAAGTCCGATGAAAGTATTCTGTGGGTGCTTTTGCTGTTTTATTGTCACATTCAATTTATTAAACTGTGCAATGTGTTTTGCAACTTTTATTGAGATGGGATCGATATCTGACGCTGTTGCTTGCCAGCCATAAATTTTGTTTGCAGTTATCGGGTAAACCAGGTTTGCACCTGTGCCTATGTCTAGCATACTTATTTTTTTCCCTGTGGGGATCTTTAATTGATTGTCCTCTGCCAGTAAATCAGCCAAATAATGAATGTAATCAACGCGGCCAGGAATAGGCGGGCAAAGATAAGTCTCTGGAATATCCCAAAAATCAATTTGATAATGCGCTTTTAACAAGGCTTTGTTAAGGTTTTTTACGGCCAAATTATTTGAAAAATCTATCGTCGTTTGACCATGTGGATTGGTTATTAAAAATGACTTTAACTCGGGAAGAGAGATACTCAGTAATTCAAAGTCATATCCTTGATTATGTAAGTTACGTTTGTGAAGATTTGATTTTAATTGTTTTTCTGACGTCATAGTAAATACTTGAAAAATGAACTACGGGAATTATACCTTAAAAGTGAGCGCAGATAGGAAAAATTTATTTTAATACACATGGTATAAATTGAATTTTGAGCTATTACTCTAATGCTGATAGGATGGGCCTATCTTTTACGTGTAAGTAATAATTTATGGATAGTGTAAAACAAGAGTCTATTTTAATTTCAATGAAAGGAGATCAAAAGCTTCATCTCAGGCATATCTATAATAAAGATAAAACAGGGCCTGCGGTGTTTTTTTTACATGGTGCAGTTGAAAACGGTAAGATTTTCTATACACATAAAAATAAAGGGTTAGCCCCATTTATGGCGCAGCAAGGATATAATTGTTTTGTTGCTGATTTAAGAGGGCGAGGTGAGAGTAAACCAAATATCAATGCCAACTCTGAATATGGACAAAATGAGGCGATACAAGAAGATATTCCACACTTTTTAGCTGAAATAGCGCGTCAGACAGGAAAAAATCCGCCATATTGGGTTGCACATTCATGGGGAGGCGTATTACTTAATAGTTATATGGCCAGGTTTCCTGAGGTTATTTCTACAGTATCTGCTTGTGCTTATTTTGGTAGTAAGCGTTCATTGTATAATAAACATCCGCAAAAACTATTTAAGGCAAATTTACTTTGGTATTTCTTAGCGCCTAAAATAGTTAAAAAAAGAGGTTTTTTACCCGCAAGGGAAATGGGGTGGGGCTCAGATGATGAAACACAGGAGTCTTTAATGCATAGTGTTGCCTGGGCAAAAGTCGCTCCCTGGATAGATCCGCTCGACAAATTTGATTATGGGAGTGCAATTGAAACGCTTAAACTACCACCAATCTTACATATCGCAGGCGTAAAAGATAAAGCACTAGCTCAACCTATCGACATTCAAAAATTTATGGATGAATCAGGGCAAGGGCTTCAAACTATGAAGATTTATGGTACAAAACATGGGCATAAACATAACTATGGCCATATAGATATGTTGACACATCCACAAGCACATGAAGATCAATTTAGGGATTTATTAAACTGGTTTGAACAACATCAATAAGCTGAAATGCTCAAAGTAGCTAATATAAAAAAACCCAAAGATAGCAATCTTTGGGTTTTTTATTAACGCGATTAAACTTTAAAAGTTATAAGATAGTTTCGCGTAGTAAAAGCCACCATTAAAATCAAATGGGCTGGTTTCATAATAAACACCACCAGCGTATTCCTGGCTACCTGAACGTGGCATTTTATGTGCTTCTTGATCGAATATGTTGTTAGCACCTGCTGATAACGTAAAGCTGTCATTAATGAAATAACTTACTTCAGCATCAAATGTTACAGCTGAATCACCGGTTTCACTAACACCTGGATCATCGGCATGTACAGCTAAAAACTCACCAAAATAATTACCGCGTATAAACATAGTAACTGAATCGTAACTTTGCGCCACAGTGAAAGTTGCTCTGTGTTTAGGGATACCTTCTTCTAAACGTTGAATTTTGAATGCTGATGTTGCTTGCAATTCTTCACCCGTAACAGGATCTAATCTGGTTGCGACGCGATCAACGGATGTTTTATTCCAGTTATAGGCTAAACTTAATTGTGTATCACCACTTAGAAGTTCCATTGAATAGTTAGCAACTAAATCCAGGCCTTGGGTTGTGGTATCAAAATCATTGGCAAAATAAGTGATTTGACCTAATAATTCCGGATTTTGTATTCCTTTGTCTCTTAATGGTTCCCAATCTGATTCTTCTATTACGAGTTTATCGGTTTGTGCAATACGGTCAGTAACTTCAATTTGATAAAGATCAGCGGTTAAGAAGAAATCACCATTTTGATAAACTGTTCCAAATGCATAACTGACAGACTCTTCCGGCTGTAATTCTGTTCCCCCTTTTTGTGCAGATACAGGATGAGTTGGCGGGTACGTTGCTGATTGAATTAGCTCTCCGCCTACTAATGATGTTTGCGTATTTACAACATTTGCCTGGCCAACAGTAGGTGCTCTAAAGCCAGTACTATGGGAGGCACGCATAGATAATTCATCGGTAATAGAATACTGGGCCGTTAATTTGTAGTTTGTTGTATTACCAAAGGATGTAAAATCTTCATACCTTAATGCGCCGCCTAATAAAAAGTCAGCGGTAAGGTATGCTTCAACATCAATGTAGGCAGCAATGCTGCGTCGACTGCTTGTGCCTTGAGATTCAGGAGAAAAACCAGAGAAACCATGTGAGCCAACACTGAAATCTTGAGTTGCCAGTGGACCTTGTTTCCAGGAGGCTTCTTCACCTGAAATAATCTCAAAACTTTCTTCACGCCATTCTACACCGGATGCAAAATTAAGCGGATCATCTAAACCAATTTCAATTGATTTCACTACATCGATATTAAAAGATTTTTCTAGCTGGATATATGTTCCCACATCAAAACTATTGCCTAGTGGTTGCGCGCTTCCTAATGAAGGATTGACTGTATTTACCAAAGTATAGTTTGACTCGTTACGGCCCACAGAGCCACTGATGTCGTAATAAACGCCTTCTAAGAAACCTTCTCCAATTTCACCTTTAGTTCCCATAGTCAGTGACGTATCGTTAATTTCACCTGTAAATTGAGGTGTATAACCACCTGGCATAATTTCATTAAATGCGAAACAGTTTTGTCCTACAGCTGTATCGGGATCTGCGATTAACTGATAATCAGGATCGTCTAATATATTATCGTTATTCGGGAATTTTGGCAGCGTCGGACATTCAATGCCTATGCCGATCCCGTCCATATCACCAACTAAATGTATATCATTGTCATCTGAATCTGTACCTGTAAAAACACCACCACGGTTTTGCGGATTACGGTAGTAATAACCGCCTGTTGCTTCACGTGATGAGTAGTTCCCCCACATATAAAATTCTTTATCATCACCGATATCTAGGCCAACATTACCAAATAAAGTGAAATCATCTTTAATCTTAGGATTACCCCAGGTCATCGCCGGGTTATTGACAAAAGTATTACCAGCATCAATCAAAGCTTTGGCATCATCTCGTTGTACTGTACGACTTGTTCTGTCAGCATCTTTATATTGAAAACTCAGGTTGGCAAAACCATTGTCAGTAAAAGGTAAGCCGATATTACCATCGATAATTGTCGTATCACCATCACCTTCGTAATATTGACCTTGTTTTACCGAAACTGAGCCACCTTCCGATGAGTCGTTTAATACAAAGTTCATTACACCTGCAATTGCATCTGAACCATATTGGGCTGCTGCGCCATCACGTAATACTTCGACTTGTTTAAGTGCAACACTTGGGATCACTGAGATATCAGGTCCTTGTGAACCATCATTAATACCACCGCCCTGGAAGGCAATAACGGATGCTCTGTGACGTCGTTTACCGTTTAATAGCACTAAAGTACTGTCTGACGATAAACCACGTAAATTAATTGGGCGTATGAAAGAAGCGGCGTCACTGATAGGCTGAGATTTTACTGTTAATGACGGAATTGCCCCTTGAAGCATATCTAACATATCACTGGAGGCGTTTTTACCTAACTCATCACCACCAACAATATCAACCGGTACAGGCGAGTCTGCTATAGATCTCGGTGCAGCACGTGAACCTACAACGGCAATTTTTTCAATGTTTTTTTCAGCTTTTTCTTCTTCTGCGATTGCTGACTGTGAAACTAACAACCCAGCCGTAGTCGCTGTTGTAAGTGCCAGTTTAATCGCAGTATGTAGCGCTTTATGTTTTATCATTCTGTTCCCCAGAGATATTATTATTTTCAACTTTGTAGAGAGTGCGTATTGTATAAACTTGATATTTATACAAAACCTTTATTATTTATACATATTGTTTACACATTTATCAATGCTTTAGATAAATGTTTCTACCATGTTAATTAAAATTTAATTAACTGGTACCAATATAGAACAGATAAATGAAACTTTTCCTCTATTTTATTTTTACTTTTATTAAATAAAATAGTTTTTTGGCATGAAGTTTCATTATAACTAAATGAAATGTAGTCGATTATCAGAGGAAGTCGAAAATTATTTTTATTTTTTATATGCAAGTGTGCGTGCACTTATTTTATAACAGGTTATTGCTGTTGTTCTTGCCAGAGTTTTAACAGTTTAAAATATTCATCCCATACACAAGGGCAACAACTGCCGCCGCCACAACAGTCATCTGGTTCGGGCTCTTTAGGTTTAGTTAATATTGTCATCGTAGATCCCAGTTTAAAAACAGTGTTTTAGATTAATAAATGTTTAATTACAGAATACTTTGCTACTGAGTGCCATAGTGTGGGACAATTTAGCAATGAGATTATATATCTATTTACATAAAGCGCCAATCAGGGTTTTTAAATTGAGCCATAAACGCAGCAGAATAAAGCTGCGTAGAACTATGCTGTCTCTTAAAGCAGCATTGGCTCAGGAAAAAATCGAAACTAAGAATATGCTTAGAACTTATAAAAAATATACTAAAAAACAAGCAAATCAACAAGAAATGAAAATAGCGCATCAGCAATTTTTTGATATATTGAAGGGTTTAGGATTAGGTGTATTTGCTGTATTGCCTTTTGCTCCCATCACTATTCCCATTTTAGTTAAGTTAGGGAGACTGGTAGGTGTTGAAGTTTTACCGAGTTCTTTTAATACATCCACTAAAAATCAAGCAAAAAGTGATGATTAAGTAATACCTTTTAGGAACGTATCTTGTTATTCTTAGAATCATTAATTATTTCACTGAGTCTAATATGAAACACTTGATTGTTTTTGGAAAACAGGGTACTCCTTTATTCATACTCCCTTCGTCTGATTTTGCTGATTGGCGGCAACAGCAAACTCCTTACACTATTGCCTGGCTTTCAAGCACTGATTTTTCAGGTAAAGGTCTAGTATTAATTCCAGATCCAGAAACCGGTGTTTTATCCCAAGCCGTCTATTTTGTAGATGATATAAAAGATTGTTGGCAATGTGGCGCTTTGGTTGAACAATTACCTAAAGGAAAATATATCTTACAAGGTAATGATGAAGCGCATTGCAGACTCGTTGCATTTGGTTGGGCATTAGGTGCGTATCAATTTGACTCATATAAGGAAGTATCAAAAGATGTGGCGCAACTGGTCATTTCAGATCGAACACAGTGCCAGCAATTAAATGACTTGATACAGGGGATCGTACTTGTTCGAGATTTAGTAAATACACCTGCCGGGGATATGATGCCTCAGCACCTTGCTGAAGTAATGGCTGATCTTGCTGAGCAATTTAATGGTGATTTTAGTCAATGTATCGGAGATGAGTTACTAGAACAGAATTATCCAACAATACATATGGTAGGGCGCGCGAGTGTTAATAAACCGAGACTACTTGAGCTTAATTGGGGGAAAAATGGAAATCCTAAAATTACGCTGGTAGGTAAAGGGGTATGTTTTGATTCTGGTGGGTTAGATTTAAAACCTGGCGCCGGTATGCGGTTAATGAAAAAAGATATGGGTGGTGCCGCGCATGTTTTGGGCTTAGCTTACTTAATTATGGCATTTGATTTACCGATTCAGTTACGAGTTTTAGTGCCTGCTGTTGAAAATGCGGTGTCAAATAATGCATTCAGACCGGGAGATGTAATAAAAACCCGACAAGGTTTGACAGTGGAAATAGATAATACGGATGCAGAAGGTCGATTGGTATTATGTGATGCATTAACGGATGCCCAAAGTCAATCTCCCGAACTCATTGTTGATTTTGCTACTCTTACAGGTGCCTGCCGGGTTGCATTAGGCACTGAATTGCCAGGTTTTTTTACTAATAATGATACTTTGGCTAAGGAATTATCGCAATCGGGCACGCGTGTATCAGATGCTGTTTGGCAGTTACCTCTTTATGCACCTTATAAAGACATGCTAAAAAGTGATATTGCTGATCTGTCTAATTGTGCACCATCAGGATTTGGTGGCGCAATTACAGCTGCTTTATATTTACAGGAATTTGTTGACCCCGCTACGCCCTGGATACACTTCGATGTAATGGCCTGGAACAATCGAAAATTACCTGGGCGCCCGATAGGAGGGGAAGCTTTTGGCGTGCGTGCTGTATTTGAATTATTAAAAACGCGATATTGTTAGTTTAGCTGAAGAACCATAAACCAAGCTACATAACAGTAGTTTGGTTTAGTTGGTAAACCATTATTTATTTTCATTTTTTTCCGTATTTAATATCTCTTTTAATGCAGAGTCGCTAATATCACTTTCATGGGATAAACGCTCTATTAATAACCTTAATATTCTGGATTTTGCAAAACCGGTTTCCTCAGCTAAATGATTTAATTGTGTGATATGTTCGGGCGTGAGTGTAAAAGTTGCATTTTTATAGTTTCTATTACGGCCAGGTTTCTGTTTCTTTTTACTCAAAATGGACTGGCCTTTAGCATAAGCTGTGGCATCATCGATAAAGTCATCAATATTAACACTTTTGACTTTTTTTGTTTTATTCGTTTTCTTTTTTAAATCAGTTAAACTCATGTAAATAATCCGGTTCTATAGCTAACATTTCTTCTGCGATATCTATAATTTCTTTTGCAGCTTTACCATCAGGATCAATTTCTACAACGGACTCTCCATTTTCTTCACTATCATCATAAATATTCCGGCTATAGGTAATACTGTTTAAGACATTGATATTAAAACTTGAACAGACTTCTTTCGCTTCTATTATACGGCTAGCCTGATTCGGTAAAGAGGGGCATTGTGTCATCAAAAAAGATGCACACATTTTAGGGTTTACCATCTTACAGGTCGACAAAATATCTTCCATATGAGGTACTGTTTTTAAATCTCGTCTTTTTGGTCTAAGCGGGATCAAAACATGATCTGCGACCGACATTGCAGCCCGTAATGCTAAGTTATCCTGACCACCACAATCAACAATTAAATATTGGTAATTGTTTTCTAAGCTAATCAAATCATTTCTGATTTTTCCGTAAAGTTGAACACAGTTTATTAAAGGCAAGTCTGGATTGTTGTTTCTGGCCTGGATCCAGTCGGATGTTGTTCGTTGTGGGTCACAATCTACCATCAACACACCTGCATCTTTATATTTTGCCAGATAAACAGCTAAGTTCTGAGCTAAACAGCTTTTTCCGCTCCCGCCTTTTTCACCACCTATTAAAATTATCATTTCTCTGTTCCTATAAAAGTAATTTAATCAATCAGTTGCAATCCAATATCATACCAACCATGCGCTAATAATTGTGATCGTAGAACAACTGCTTTAAATACTTTTGTGGTAGAAGAGCGCGCTTTAAACTGAATATTTACCTGAGTGTCTAATGGTAAGTCTCTTTCTAAACTAATTTTTAATCCGCCTTGAGATACGTCAAGACACATGACATCTCTTTGATGTAATTTATCTTGTTGATCTAGCCAATTAATTGAAATTAACTCTTTTTCCATATCGAGTCTATTTGAGGAGCGTCTTTCTGGTGGTTGCTCTATTGCCATTATTCCTCCGATTTAAACCCAGGCTGGGTTAAATTAAAGTTAGTTCCTAAATGATATTTATACAAAATTAAAGGAGATATAAAAGAATAACGCAAGGTTTTACAGCACTAAAGTATAAATTTATGAATAATTTTACTACTAAAGTGCTGATTTAGGTGTTAGTTGCAGGCTTTGACTGCTTGATGTATTAATTCTAATGCGGTTTTATCACAATCAGGCAGAACTTCATCACAGTGTCCCTGTGGTGTGACTCTGTCGCCCCATTTTATATAGCTTGCGGCCCATGTTAAACCGGCTCCGAATGCTGCTGACATTATATTTGTATTTGGCGAAATTAATCCTGTTTCAACCGCCTCACATAATGCAATAGGAATAGTTGCTGCAGAAGTATTACCATAATTTTGGATATTGACCATGACTTTATCATCAGGTACTTTCAATCGTTGTTGAATTGCTTCAATAATTCTTAAATTAGCCTGGTGGGGGATCAAGACCTGTATATCAGCCAAATTTAAGTTAGCCTGAGTGAGTACATCATCACAGGCTTCGCTCATGCCTTTAACAGCACGTTTGAAAACTTCTCTGCCTTCAAAAAGTAAATCTGATGGACCAACTGGTTTATCATATTTATTAATATCACTGCCAAAATTTGGTATATGTAATATATCACGATCTCCTGAATCACATCCTGTTTTTGTTGCAAGTAAACCCGATTCTACGTTGCTTGCTTCAAGTACTACGGCACCTGCACCATCACCAAAAAGTACTGCACTGTCCCGTTTAGACCAATTTACATACCAGGTCATGCGTTCAGCACCTATCACAACGGCTTTTTTTATCATACCCATTCTTATTTGCGCTGTTGCATTTTGTAACGCATATAAAAAACCAGAGCATGCGGCGTTTACATCACAGGCTGCGGCGCCATTAGCCCTTATATTTTTTTGAACTAAGGAGGCTGTATTGGCGACTAATGTAGATGGAGTACAGGTTGCTAATAATACTAAGTCAATTTCTTCGCCTTTAATGCCAGCACACGCGAGCGCTCTTTTGGCTGCTAAACTTGCCAAATCTGCCGTTGTTACATGACTAATTCGGCGATTTGAAATTCCCGTTCGAGTTCGGATCCATTCATCGTTTGTATCTAAGATAGTGCTCAAATCATCATTTGATAGTGTTGCTGGTGGCATGCATTTACCCCAGCCTGTGATTTCGGCGTATTGCATTTAATGTGTTTCCAAATTCGATATTTTAAATGGTACGATCAGTTATAACAAAATACGGCTCAAATTGATATTATTCTTGTAAAAACAACATAGGAATACTGCTTAATTGTGAGTAATAACAGCTGAAGTAGGTAATATACTTGTCTTAATATTTTGAGTTTCTATTTGGTGATTGACACCGGTGTCAATAGTGGCTAAGCTGTTATCAATTACCAAAAATATTTATATATTTTATTCCCTTGTATATTAAGAGATATGTTATGTTGAATCCATTTGATATTGTGATTTTTGGCGGCGGGGGGGATTTAGCCCTTCGTAAACTGTTACCAGCTATGTATCGCGCATTTCAAGAAGGTAATTTACCTGCCGACTCCCGTATAATCCCAACTGTTCGTGAAATGTCTGACAAAGACATCTATTTAGATAAAGTTCAAGCCGGTTTAATTGCACATTTAGCGAATGGAGAATATAGCGAAGAGGCATGGAAAAATTTCAGTAACTTTATAATGCCATTGGTCGTTAATGTGACAGATGAAAAAGGCGGATGGGATACGTTAAAAAATCTCCTCGAAAAACACGAAAGTGATAAATCTCGTGTATTTTATTTTTCATTACCACCCGCTGTTTATGGACAGTGTTCTGAAATATTGTCAAAAAAACAGTTGATCACCGCATCATCTCGTGTCGTTGTTGAAAAGCCAATTGGATATAGTGGTAAGTCTGCAGAAGAAATAAATGCTAAGGTTGCAGAATATTTTGAAGAAAATCAAATTTTTAGAATTGATCATTATTTAGGTAAAGAAACAGTACAAAATTTGATGGCATTAAGATTTTCTAATGTTTTATTTGAAAATCTATGGGATGCCAAAACAATTGATAATATTCAAATCAGTATCTCTGAAACCGTAGGGTTAGAATCAAGAGCGGGGTTTTATGATAAAGCAGGTGCTTTAAGGGATATGGTTCAGAATCATTTGTTACAGTTATTATGCTTAGTAGCGATGGAATCTCCTAATAAGCTTAACGCAAAAAATATCCGCACCGAAAAGTTAAAAGTTTTAGAGTCTTTAAGACCATTAATTGATGATGACGTAAATAAAAATGTAGTTAGGGGCCAATATGTTCCCGGTGAGTTAGCAGGAAAATTAGTGCCAGGTTATTTAGAAGAGTTAAATGAAGGCGATTCTAAAACTGAAACGTTTGTTGCCATACGCGCGCATGTTGATAATTGGCGATGGGCGGGCGTGCCTTTTTATTTAAGAACTGGTAAACGTATGACCAAACGTTGTGCTGAAATCGTGGTTGAATATAAAAAGGTGTCACATAATGTCTTTGAACAAAATGTCGGGAAAATAGAACCCAATAGATTGGTGATAAGATTACAACCGGAAGAAAGTATACAATTAACTTTAATGTCGAAACAGCTCGACAATTTGGGAATGGAATTGGAGCCGGTAACTTTAAACATTGATTTAGCTAAAGATCATAAAGATGGTTTTCATTCTGATGCTTATAAGAGATTAATGTTAGATGCTGCAGCCAATAATCCGGCTTTGTTTATTCATAGAAATGAAGTGAGACAAGCATGGCGATGGATAGATCCAATCTTGGAAAATTGGCGAGAAGGTGAGCCTTCATTGTATCGTGCGGGTTCCTGGGGACCGGAAGCTTCGCAAAAACTGCTGGCTGAAAATAACCATGAATGGTTTAATGCCGCACAATAATTCAAATAAACTATATTGTTAAAAATACATATCGAATTGGGGAAATGAAATGAATAAATTATGGATAGGTTTTATTTTTGTTGTATTGTCATTTTCCTCATTTTCAGGGAGCCTGAATGTAGGTGATAAAGCCCCTGATTTTAGATTACAGGCAACGACAGGAGAGTTTTTTCAGTTAAGTGATTATAAAGGTAAGCAGGCGGTTGTGCTAGCTTGGTACCCAATGGCTAATACACGTGGATGCACATTAGAATGCTTATCTTTAACGCAAAAAGGTCATTTAATTAAGCAGTTTGACGTGAGTTATTTTATGGCAAGTGTTGATCCATTGGATGATAATCGGGATTTTGCAAAAAAAACAAATGCTAATTTTCCAATGCTTAGCGACCCTGATAAATCCATCGCAAAGGCCTATAAAGTGCTTAATTTATTTAGGGTAGCAAGCAGAGTCACGTTTTATATTGATAAACATGGCATCATTAAGAAAATTGACGATGATATCAACACAAAAACCGCAGCAGAAGATATCGCTCATAACTTGAAAGTACTCAATTTTGATATAGTTAAGCAATAGTTGTACTTTTGGGTTTAAACTTGAATTTTGATGGATATTAGCGCTATTCATTTCAACTTTGTGATGGCATGTTTTCCTTAATATATTGTTATTTTTTTGATAGTTTATGGAAAATAATCTGAGTTTTGCTACATTTTAAGAGTGTGGATCACACAGGTATCGCTTATCAAATTTTATTTAAAATATTTCGTGCTAAATTGTTTTATATATTCAATTTCGGCTGATGCACAAAAAATTGAAAAAGATATTTTTGACTTAACTTTTGAAGAGTTATTGGAAGTTAATATAGATCTTGCAACAAAAACGTCTGAAAGTTTGTCGTCAGTTCCATCCAGTATCACAGTATTTAATGAGCAACATATAATCAATTTGGGCATTCAAAATGCTTACGATATAGTCAACTTTGTTCCTGGATTTCAGATCACAAGAGGTGACTGGGTTGGTGCGGTACCTAAAGAGCACGCCAGAGGGGTTTTTTTGGATAATGGCTACATTTTAGTCATGGTTAATGGCGAAAGGCTGAATGAGGTATCATTTGGTAAAGCATCGGTATATACCCCTTATATACCAGCGACTATTGTTCAACGTATTGAATTTATTAGAGGTCCGGGCTCTGCGCTATATGGTAGCAATGCATTTTTAGGTGTAATGAATATTATTACTAAAAACAATTCTAATAAAACTGAATTCTCTGTAGGTAATAATGGCTCATGGGGGGGCTCTGCCAGTTGGCATAAAGATTTTGAAAATGAGTTTAACACATATATTAATTTTGCTATCGATAAAAAGCAGGGCGAAAATTATTATCCATCAGAAAACTTTGTAATTAAAGATCCCCTCGCATCCATCTTTCTTGAGCTAGGGATAAAATATGACAAGTTATCGTTTTCTACCAGGTTTAACCAAGTTGAACTTAATAAATTTTTAAATTTAGGCGGTTATTCATTAGAAAATACTCATCGAAGTGATAATACTTATGTTAAATTAAATTATCAGTGGTATGACTCTGCTAAAACTTCTTTATCTACAAGGTTGTTGTACGGTATTCATCATATTTCTTCTGCTGGAATGGTATTGCCTAAAGAAGCAGGGATTGTTTCACATGATTTTCTAGTCGGTCCATATTGGAGCACCGATGAATTAACTTTTAATGTCGATCATCAAATTAAAGTGTTACCTGATTTGATTTTATCCTCAGGCGTAGAATTAAGAAGAGCAAAACAATTTCAGGCTGGTGTAGTCACTTCTCACTTTGATTATCAAATTAATGAAGCTGTTCCGGATAATAGTAATTACCTAAATGGAGTGTTTGAATTTAATGATACCGAAAGCGCTGAGCGCTTTAAAAAATCGATCAATGCTAATGCGGTTTATACACAATTAAAATGGCTTTTTTTGCAGGATCTTACATTTTTTATAGGAGGAAGATACGATGATGTAGTTGACATAGAAAATAAGTTTTCACCTCGGGCAGCTATGGTTTATCAGGGAATAGATGATCACAGCTTAAAATTACAATATGGGGAGTCTTATAGAACTCCGGTAACAAACGAGCTGTATTCAAGCGATGATGTCACCACAGGTAATCCGGATTTGACTTCAGAATTTGTTAAAACGAGTGAATTAGTTTGGGCCTATAAAAATAAACACCTGACAACTGAAATAGTCGTTTTTCATAATAAACTTAAAGATTTTATTAATAAAGTGCCAGATCAAAGTGGCGAAGCTGAATTTACCTTTCAAAACAATATAAATAAAGATATTACAGGTTCAGAAATGGCTATGAACTGGCAGATTAATCCAAGCTTAGAGATGGGACTGACAGGTACACAGTTATTTGATAAACCAATAAATGCGAGTTTTAAGCGATTTTTTAATACATTTGTTAATTATCGTTCAGGTAACTGGCTGACAAATTTGAATGTTATCATTAGAGATGAGCTCACAGCAAAATCGAGTAATAATATAGACTTTTATATGCCGAGTTATGCAATATGGTCGAGTACACTTTTGTATCAAGTTTCAGAAAAAGTAAAGCTGAGTTTAAAGGTTAATAATTTATTTAATAAAACATTTTTTGTATTTGATCCACGAGTAAATAATGGAAAAATTCCCGGTAAATCCAGACAAATATCTTTTGGCATAAATTATCAATATTGAACAGAATGTTTGACAGCTGTTTGACATTTGCATACTCTTAACCGACTAGTCAGTCGGTTAAGAGTATGCAAATGCATCAAAACAATTTTATTTCGGTTTTAGAGCTAAAGCAAAATTTTAAGAACTTGAAAAGTGAGTTCGAAAATAAAAAATTTCCTACACAAAAAGAGCGGATCGCTGATTTGAATGTACTAAAGGAAAATCTATTAGCACACAAGTCGCAGCTTGTTACAGCCTTAGCAAAAGATTATGGTGCTAGAAGTGAATTTGACTCATTAATGGCTGATATATTACCTACAGTGCAACATATCAAATACAGTATTAAACATTTGGCTAAATGGATGAGAAAACAAAAACGTCATAGTGGCTTGTTGTTGTATCCATCCAGCTTAACTGTACAATTTCAGCCTTTGGGTATTGTTGGTATTGTTGTTCCCTGGAATTTTCCAATTAATCTCAGTTTAGGGCCCATTGCAACAGCCCTGGCCGCTGGCAATAAAATAATGGTTAAACTCAGTGAATACACACCCGAAACTAACTCAGTGATCCGTCAGGTTTTATCTCCCTTATCCGAAAAAATCACAGTGATAGAAGGTGAATTAGAAGTTGCTAAGGCTTTTGTTTCTTTGCCTTTTAATCATATTTTATTTACGGGTTCTACATCAGTTGGTAAACAGGTAATGAAAGCAGCAGCAGATAATTTAACACCTGTTACTTTAGAGTTAGGTGGCAAATCGCCTGTGATCATTGCACCTGATATCTCAATACAAACAGCGGTTGAAAGGCTTATATTAGGAAAATGCATTAATGCGGGACAAATTTGTGTTGCACCTGATTACATTTTAATTGAAGAGTCTAAAGTGGAGGAATTGATTACAAACTTTAAAGAAGTATTTAATCATATGTACCCAGAGGGAATTGAAGACCCTAATTTCACGTCGATAATTGATAACGCCCAATATCAAAGATTACAAAGTTATTTAGTGGATGCCAAAGATAAAGGGGCAAATATTTATCCTGTCAACGCACTTAGTAATGAGGATAGTAAACATAGGTTACTTCCGCATCTTGTCACCCAGGTTACTGACGAAATGTTGATTATGAAAAATGAAATATTTGGCCCAATCTTACCAGTCAAAACTTATACTTCTATTGAACAAGCGATAGAATACATTAATCAAAATGAAAGACCGTTAGCCTTGTATATAATGAGTTTTGATAAAAGTAATATAGATAATATTCTGCAGCATACTCACAGTGGTGGAGTGTGTGTAAACGATACGCTATTGCATGTGGCAGCTGATGACGCACCTTTTGGTGGTATTGGTGGTTCGGGTATGGGCCAGTATCATGGTAAAGAAGGTTTTCTCACCTTTTCCCATGCAAAAACAGTTTTAACAAGCCATAAAATTAATCCAAGAGCCAGTTTATTAAACAAGTATCAAACTGGTATGAAGTCATTATTAACTAAATTATTTGTTCGCTAAAATGAAATCGAATAAACGTACAGATATATTAAATTCTGCTTTGAAATTGTTTATAACATATGGTTTTAATGGAACAAGTACTGCAAAAATAGCACTCGATGCTAATGTTGCAACGGGCACCTTATTTCATCATTTTTCAAGTAAACAGAAGTTGTTTGATGAACTATATTTAACCATCAAAAATGAGCTAGCTGATGTGATCCAAAGTACAGCGCACGATAAAGATAATCAAAAAGGCTGGCATTTTTGGTTTAATGCGCTTGACTGGGCGGTAAAGAATCCATTAAAAATTCAAATGTTTAATTTATATCATCATAGTGAACAACTCTCTGCAGAGGTACAACAACAGATCATTTTGGAGACTTTTGGCTTTTTAACGCATTTTATTGAAGGTGAACAGCAAGCAGGTCTCTTTTCACAACTCCCAGTTGATCTGGTTGTTATCATATTGCAAGGCATTTATTTATCAACCGCCCAGTATCTGATTGATAATCCAGAGTGTGATATTAAGTTAATAATCGAAAGTTCCTATGCGATGTTTATGAATTCGCAAAAAATTGGTTAAATACGACGGTCGCCAATATATTTACCCGCTTTAATCTTTAAGTAGATTTCATTTGCTTTTTCTTTTGCTATTTTGATCTGGCTAGGCGACAATTTTTTCTCATCCAATTGGCGACTCTTCGTGGCAAGTTTATTACCATTATATTCAGCAATTGTATTCCAGACATAAGACATTTCATTACTTTGTTCGGTACCTAGCCCTTCAAAATACATCAATGCTAAATTAAACTGTGCTAAGGTATAGTTGAGTGCAGCTGCTTTAGTATACCAGTCTACTGCAGCATAATAATCTTTATTGACTCCCTGACCATTAGTATACATAACGCCCAAATTAAACTGGGCAGCGGCAACCCCTTTATTGCCAGCCATTGTTAGTAAGGATACTGTTTTTTGTAGATCCATAGCAACGCCTTCTCCATGCTGGTACATAATTGCAAGTGAGAACATGGCATCTTCATATCCTAAATCACTGGCTTTTTGATATAATTCAGCTGCTTTTTTCGAGTCACGGGGCATACCAAGCCCTTTTGCGTACAGTTCAGCTAAATGGTACATACCTGGCGCGTAATCATGTTTTACTAAATACTCGAATTCTTTTTTTGCAGTTTCAAAATCACCCACATTGGCGGCATCTATACCAGCCTGAAGATCAGCAAATGATAAAGAACTAAACAAGGAAGAAATAGCAATGATGAGTTTTAAGCGTTTTAAAATCATGGTATTAGTCGTTATAAAATAATTCATTAGGTTAATTCTAGCTTGCCTATTGATGCTTATCCAGTATTTATAGTATTAGATCCTGGCTTTATTGCAGATAACTTGGGGGATTCGTATCATTAGGTCGCCAGGTACTGGTTCCTGTGGCTGCTATCAGGTTTTGATTTTCTTTGAGTACTTTATTTCCTACATTGCGAGAGGTTTGCGGTCTACTCACTATGTATCCTTGAACACATTGTATGCCTAATTTCCTGACTAACTCAAATTGTTCTGTATATTCAACGCCTTCTGCAACTATTTTTAATCCTAGCTTTTCACCTAACTCACTGATTGAAGATAAAATATTATAATATTTTTTATTTTCATTGGCCTGATCGATGAACAATTTGTCTATTTTTATGACGTCTACCGGTAGTTCTGCAAGGGTACTCAAAGAACTAAAGCCTGTGCCAAAATCATCGATCGCAATTAAAATACCTTCTTGTCGTAATAGTTCAAGTTGTTGTATTGTTTTATCTGTAGCTTCAATAAAACAAGACTCGGTTATTTCAATCATGATTGAGGTAGGTGGTAGGCCTATTTTATTCAAAGTATCCATGATCCAGGGGTGAATAGTTCTGTGTTTTAGTTGTACTCCGGATAAATTAATCGACATACGAACTTTTCTCATTCCGGCATCAAACCATGCAGACATTTGCCTGCAAGCTTCAAACAGGATCCAATCACCTAGTTCAAGAATTAAATTAGACTCTTCGGCGATAGGGATAAATTCTGTGGGGGTGATCACACCTTCGACAGGGTGATTCCATCTCACTAATGATTCAAAATAATCAATACTACAATCGGTTACATGCACTATAGGTTGATAAGATAAACTAAAATTCTGACTGGTAAGTGCTAATCTCATTTCTTCTAATAAATAATGATGGCGACGCATTTTATTACCCATATCTGCAGAATAAACTCTAAAAATTCCTCTGCCATCTGTTTTTGCTCTATACATAGCGACATCTGCCATTTGTAACAGGGCATGAGCGCTAGATGCACTATCAGGGTAGATAGCTATGCCAATACTTGCACCTATCTTGACTAACTTATTACCTAAGGTAAAGTCTCTTTCTATTTCGTGTAAAATTGACTCAGACACTCTGACAGCAAGTGATGGATCTGTCAGATCTTCAATGAATATTGAAAATTCATCCCCCCCTAATCTTGCAAGGTTTTGTTCTAACAAAGTTGTTCTGTTAATTGAGCTTAATGACTGGTTTCTTACGGTTGTTTTTAACCGCTCAGCGACTTGTATTAATATTTCATCGCCAAAACTATGGCCAAAGGAATCATTTACTTTTTTAAAACCATCAAGATCGATGAATAACAATGCTCTTTTTTGTTTTTGTTGTTCGGCAACTTCGAGTTGATCGCTAAGATGCGATAAGTAGGCATGCCTGTCTGTTAGTCCTGTAAGTTTATCCTGAAATAGCCCAAGTTCAGTTTCATGTTTATATGTGGTTATTTTTTCAAGCAAAAGAGTCATAGAGAGATTTAAAGAAGATAGTGTATTTTGATTCTCTATTGCTGGTGGGGTGATATTAAAAGCGGCTAATAAAAGAGAAGCTTGATGATTGATTTGTTCAAGGTAGACTTGGTGTTGTTTGCGTTTGATCGTACTAAAATACATCGCGATAAAAAAAACAATCAGCAGGATCAGTATGAGTGGGATGTTAGCCAATAATATGATTTTGTTGAACATAGTGCTAATTGGTATGGTTTGGTAGTGGTTGTTATGCTTATTGATCACTAAATGGTATTTATCTTTAATAATGAGTACATCATTGTATAAAAATAACGTAGATATAATGGCTGAACGACTGTTTTCAGCATTTTTATTGACTATGGTCTCAATTTCTTCCTTAAACATATCTTTGTGCAGCGTTGCGATACCTTGAGTAAAAGACAAAATAAAAATGATATAAATGATTAAGATACCGATGAATATTCGAATAGCATTTTTAAGTAATACATTTTGTTTGTTTCTCACTATAGATGCCTTTGTCCAAATCATCCTGAAATGAAAAGTATTGATACATTCAAAATGAATGACATGTGATTTTTGAAAGTATAGGTCACAAAATTAAAGTAGACAAAATTGGTCTGTTTTTACTTAGAAACTAATGCTTATATCAATCCCCATTTTAAGAACAATTGTTAATATAAAGTAAATAGGTGTTGCTGTTTAAAAATAACTCTGTATAAATTGGTGGTCGGAGGACGCACCTCCGATCATTTAAATTTAACAATAAGAGAAACAACAATGAAAAATAATAAGATTTTACTTGTGTTGGTTTTTATATTCTTTAACAACTTTGCACAAGCTGCGACAGGACTTGCCATAGTACATGGCACAGGGAAGCAAACTGATGCCTATAACGATTACTGGACTGGGGATTTTGTTAATTCAGTAAAACAAGGTTTATCAGATCCTTCTAACGTACTGGTGGTTAATTGTGACTTTGATCAATATATGTGGGCAACAGAGGCGGCAGGATGTCTGGCAAGCTCATTGAGTCAGTTTATAAATAACAATCAGTTAACTGAGTTAAAAGTGATAACACATTCAAATGGTGCCAATGTACTCAGATGGATATTATCAAATCCGACCTGGGATAGTCAGCATCCACAAATTATTAATACGATCACGCATACTATTGCACTTGCACCATCAAGTGGGGGCACGCCATTGGCAGATGCAGCAATTGCAGGTAATACCTTTGAATCAAGTCTTGGCTGGTTATTAGGTTACAAAAGTGATGCAGTTAAGCAACAACAAGTGAGCTGGATGGAATTTTACAATCAGCAATGGTTGAATGGCACCCAAGGCAGACCTGAGATAGGGTCCATATTTGAAGCTGTCGTTGGTAGTGATGTTGATTCGGCAATATGGGATGGGGATAGTTATTGTGGTGGTTATCAATACCAGGTTGCACTGGAAGTAACACAAAATTGGTTAGATTCTTGTTCTGACGGATTTTTAAATTGTAGTTCTCAATCAGCGGCTGGCACTGTTTGGTTTAAGGATAAGCAAAAAAGTAAGGGCAGTGAACCTTTAAGTCATCATCAAAGTCGACGTGATTGTTTTAATTTAGGTAGCTTGATCCGTAATCGAATTTAGGAGAATTATAATGAATATTAAATATGTAAACTTATTACTGTTAGGCCTGAGCTTAAGTGTTAATGCAAATACTGAATTAGTTGCAGCCAAGTTACAGAAAAAATCAAATAACTACCAGGTAAAAACGCAGATAATGGATGTACTGTTTGATCCCTTAGCTGATAATCAAACGCGTGTTAGTTATACTTATCCTGAAGCAAATACTATCGGTATTAAAGTAAATGAAAAGCAAGTTATACAAAGTAACGAATACTGGCAGCACATATCAGGGGCTGAATTAAATAAAGGCATAGAAATTTACATTAGCTCTGAACAGTCAATGTTACGAATTGCACCTAAAACTGGTTCAAAGTTTAGTCGTAAGGTTAGTAATATTGATACACAGGCACTGAGTTATAATAAATTACCGCTTTCTGCCTCACATAATATGCAACAACTTGCTTCTCAAAAAGAAATGGAACTGGCTGGCTTTAGTGATGGCAGTATTGCGTTTAAAGTTAATCAAACACAATTTGATAAACCCTTAATATTACAATCAAACCAAGTGTTTAATGATCAAGACCTATATCTGATCCATGTAAAAGAAAAATCAAGTAAACATTTACTTAAATTGACAGGTCAAAACTATTTTGATCAGCAACAAGGTGATTTTTCAGTAAAAGCGAGTTTAGGTAAATCTAAATTACTTGATAAAAATACATCAGTTCAGTTAATCGCACCCAATGGACAGGTCGAAAAGGTGAAATTCTCTTCTGGTAAAGTTCAATTACCAGATAATATGGAAAACTTTGGTGCATACAATGGGTTATATGAAATTGAACTAACAACGCAGAAAAAGATAAATAATCGCATCGTTAAGCGAACGGCTAAGTTACCATTTATACAAGTAGCGCAAACCGCTGAATTAAAAAGAAATAACACCTCAGTTTTATCATTAGATCTTAGTGTCTATACTCCCGGACGATATGCTGTGACAGCAACATTAAATGGTTACGATAAATCAGGCAAGGAAACAGTGATTTCGACTGTTGAAACTGCACAGCACTTTAAAACGGATGGTACTTTTCTCTTGCCACTAAATTTAACTGAAGTATCAAATCAAGGCTATCAGGGTCCTTTTACTTTAAGTCATATAAAATTAATGGATCAAAGTAGAATGATGTTGTTACAGCAGACAGAAACGGAGTAAACAACATTTATAATAACAGCAGTAAATGGTGATATTTACTGCTGTTATTTGACTTCATTAAATTTAAGCTGTGACGGGAGTCGTTAAATCTTCTGATTGTTGTCTGAGCATGAAATGATTAAAAACAAATAATGCAATGGCAGTTACAATACCAATTGCTGCAAATATGATCCACATTAGCATGGGCTGGTGCAGCGTTTTTGCAAAGTAAGCATAGCTTGTTCCAGATAATAAACCAGCAAATAGATTGCCAAGTGCCATAGATACAAAATAATAACCCATGTACATAGCAGTATTGTCTTTTGGTGCGATAGCGGCAACGTATTCCTGACTTTTTGGTGAAGCTATCATTTCACCTACGGCAAATACGACCACAGACGTAACTATCATAGTACCGCCTAATACAATACCATGCGCCATTCCGCCAATTAAGTAACCAAACGCGACAACAAGTGTGCCAATAATGATAACTGGTAACGCTTTTAATTTACTACAAAAGGAACTAATGAATATTTGTAAAAATACTATCATACCAAAATCTAAATTGATGATGTATTCAGGATTCACTTGCCGATACTTAGTTATCCAGTTGGTAGCCAACTGAGCCGCTGTTAGGTGCTTTTCTTGTACTGCTTGTAACCCTATTTGAATTTCATTCAAGGGAACCATTACTTTATAATTTACTAATGTGAAATAGCTTTCATTTAAATAGTCAGTTGTTAACATATTTTTAGTTTGCGTTAAGCTTGTTATTGTCGTTGTCAATTGCTCAGGATTAACTGCAGCAAGAAAATCTACAAAACTTGGTGTATAAACAGACAAAAAGCTGACTAAATCTCTGGTATCTACGAAATCTCTGATAAATAAGGGGGTGGTAATAAATAATTGTAAATACATGGTCCAAAAACCTGACAAGATCAGCAAATAAATCACAAATGGTTTATTACCTACTTCTATGGATTGTTTGTACCAGCTGGGGTGATTATGTTGTGTGAATAACTTGCTCCAGCAAAAGTTTAAAATTAACCACATTACAGCACAGATCAAAAATTCTTGATAACTAAAAACGCCTTTTGCAGTGATCATCAGACCTAATAACAGTGGTAAGACTAATAAAGCTAATCGTCCATTGCCCAGCACTTGTTGCGCTTCAGCAAAAACTTGTTTTAAACTTTTACCAGCTGGTTTTTCTACCGGATCTTTATAAAAGAAAATAACCGGGATAAAGTTAATGGTGATCCAAATTGCTGACATAACAAATACCATATCCCAACCTATCACGCGCATGTAGCCCGCAATTAAAGGACCAATAAAGCCACCTAAATTGACCATAGTATAGAATACACCAAAACCGAGTCCTCGATTGGTATCATCTGTGACCCGGGCAACGGTACCTACAACGATAGGTTTAAAGCAGGCAGCACCAATTGCCACAGCTAAAAATGTGAAACAAAATGACCAGAAATCAGTAGCCTGACCCAATAAATAATAAGAAGGAGCCATAATACAAAATGAGATAACAAACATTTTTTTATAACCATATCGGTCAGCCAGTGCACCTGTGATCACCGGAAATAAATAGAGCAAAAAGGGTATCATACCTTGTAAAAATCCACGCTCCTGATCTGTAAAGCCAAGACCTCCTTGTGCGATTGGACTTGTCATATAAAGAGAAGAGAGTGTAAAAAAACCATACCAGGCGAGCCGTTCAAATATCTCCATGGTATTGGCTACATAAAATGATTTATTAAAAGGTGTTCTTTTATTATTTGTCATCGTATTAATGTTTTTATGTATAAAGTATGCAAAATAAACTATTAACAGCTCATTATCAAGTGTTAAATTTTTTTGCATGTAGGAAAAAGTCGATAAATAAAATATACTAACAGGCTGTTTCTTAAGTTATCAGTATTATGGAAAAAAATAAAAAACACACACACTCCATTTTTACCCAATCACAAACTACACAGTTAATAGCTCAGATCAAAGAAAGTGGGGGAATGCTTGTACATGAAGTGATTGCAGAATTAACGGCGGAGCATAAACTTAACCATGATGGCTTATTAAATTATTTATTACCACTTGCGGCTGAATTTGCTGTTGCACCTATTTCGAATTTTAAAGTGGGTGCAATTGCAGTTACACAAAATAAAGAGGGAAAATATACTTTTTATTTTGGTGCGAATATTGAATTTCAAAATCAAGCTTTAAGTTTGGTATTACATGCAGAGCAGGCAGCGGTTAATAATGCCTGGCTAAACGGTGAAAATACAATCATAAAAATTGCGATAAATGCAGCGCCGTGCGGTTATTGTCGCCAGTTTATTAATGAAATTGATTCGTCATCAGAAATTGATATTTTATTAGATAATCAACTCATAGGTTTTTCAGGATTCTTACCGAATGCATTTGGACCAAAAGATTTGGGCATAGATCAGGGATTATTGTCTCATGAACATAACCATATTTCAGCCACTTCGCACATAGATAACACTTTGTTAACTCATGCTATAAAAAGTTATGCACCTTATACAAAAAATTATGCAGCCTGTATGATAGAAACTTATGATGGACAACGTTTTTATGGCCGATATGCGGAAAATGCTGCTTATAGTCCTAGTTTATCGCCGTTACAAAGTGCAATGAGTCAACTCACCTTAGCGGGTTATCAATTTAAGGATGAAACGATAAAGCAAGTGAGTTTAATTGAAGTCGAAGGGAAGCAAAACCAACTTGGGGTTACAAAGCTGGTTTTAGAAAGTTTTAATTTTACTGTGCCGTTAAAATATCAGTTATTAAACTAGGTTTCTGGCAGCCTCTAATACCACCGCAACACTGGTGGTTTCAATGGTGCTATGGTCAACATTCGGGATTTCTTGTCTGGTTCTGTTGACTAATACACCCGCTACACATGCCGCATTGAGACCTAAAGCGGCACACATAGTAAATAAAGTTGCAGATTCCATTTCATAATTCATAACACCTAACTTTTGCCATTCAGTAAAAGTACCTTGAAAAGTATTTGGTACGTAACCGGAATAAGTATCGTAACGTTCCTGACCTGGGTAAAAAGTGTCGGAAGATGCGGTGATCCCAAGATGAAAAGGCACGTCTAAAGATTTACACGCGTCTACCATAGCCTGGGTTGTGAAAAAGTCTGCAACTGCTGGATAGGTTATGGGGGCGAAATGTTGGCTGGCACCATCTAATCTGACAGCCGCATGGCTTATTAAAACGTCACCTTCTTGAATATGCTCCTGAATTGCACCAGTCGTGCCGATCCTTAAAAATGTTCTGATCCCTAATTGTGCCAATTCTTCGACAGCAATAGAAGTTGATGGGCCGCCGATCCCAGTAGAACATACAATAACAGGTTTGTTTTCAAGTATTCCTAAAAATATATGATATTCCCGTGTTTGTGCTAAGCACTTAGGATTTACCAATTGTTCTGAAATTCGTTTTGCACGCGCGGGATCGCCAGGAATAATAGCAAGTGTTGCGCCTTCTAGTTGGGCCGTATGTAACCCTAAATGGAAAACCTTGTTCATTGTAATACCTATCATCGTATATCACTGAAATTGTAGAACCATTATTTCTACATGAGTATATGAAAAACAGGACTTTTGACCGGATCTAAGGTAATTAATCTTCCTTATTACTGTCATACCAAAGCTCTGGTTTATGAATATGATATCCCTGACCATAATCAATTCCGATATCTTTTAATGTTTGTGCTATTTCAGCTGACTCTACAAATTCGGCAACGGTTTGTTTATCCATAGCAACCGCAGTTCGAAAGATATTTTCTACGAAAATTCGATTGATTTTATTGTGATTTATATCTTTAATAAAGGCGCCATCTATTTTGATTATTTTTACCGGCAAAGTTTGCAAATAACTGAATGAAGATAAGCCACTGCCAAAATCATCTAATGAGAATGAGCAGCCTAACTCTATCATTTCTTCCATAAAGTGTAATGCTGAGCCTAAATGTGTGATCGCAGATGTTTCTGTGACTTCAAAACAGATCCTCTGTGGAGCGACTTTATAACAATCAAACTGGCTTTTCACAAAGTCGAACAAATCTCTGTTTGCTAAGGTTAAGCCTGATAAATTAATTGAGTAACACGTATTACCTTGTTTATCTAGTTCACATATTGCTTTGAATGTATTGGCTATAACCCAAAAATCGAGTTGGGAGATCATGCCATATTTTTCTGCGGCTGGAATAAACAAACCGGGTGGAACAAGTTTATTTTGTTTGTTTTTCATTCTGACCAATATTTCATATCTTTGATGTGCTAGCATGGAATTTAATGCCCGTATTTCCTGGCGGTATAATATGAGTCTGTTATCTTTTAATGCAGCCGCTAATTCGTGAACTGCAGCCATATCATTGGCATGTTGGATCAATTGTGTATCATTACTTTGGTAAAGTTGTACACGATTGCGGCCTTTTTCTTTGGCTAAGTTCATGGCTTGTGCCAAAGAAGAAAAAACCTGTTCAATATCTTGTTGATAACAATCTAGCATCACAATACCAATACTTACTGTTAACTTTATTTTTTGTTCCAGTTGAGGAAACTCTAATTGTTGAAAAAACATTCTGACTTCGTGTGCGTAATCTTTAGCGTCCTGGTGTGGTAAATCGGGTAACAGTATTGCAAATTCGTCGTTACCTAAACGACTCACAGTGGCATCCTGGGGGCTGAATTTAATTAATTCATCGGAAATCAGACTTAAATATTTATCCCCAATACCATAACCAAAGTTATTATTTATTATCTGAAATTGGTCTATATCTAAATGCAGCACCACACCTGAGCGTGATAATTCTTTTTGATGTTTTTCATTGATCAATGACGCCAGTTTATTCTCAAAATAGGCGCGATTATTTAAACCTGTGAGTTTGTCATAATTATCTTTGTATGATAGTTGTTGATGTATCTTTAAATATCTACGGCTCCTTTGTTGTTGGTTTTTATAAAACATATATATGATAAACGTCAGGACGCTCCATATGCCTAATGCTTTGAGTACGCCCATTAAAAATAAATTAGAACTATATTTAGGATCAAGTCGTATCGCTATCTGCCACCGAGTGCCTGAAATAGGCTTAACATAATTGAAACTATTGAGTTCTTTTGAGGACATGGTCATTTGATCATATTGCTTATTATTATTTTGTGAAGATAATTCAATTTTTCCTATGTTATCACTGCGCATTAAAAATAATTCCTGATGAGGAAGTTGATATTTCATCAGCAACTTTTTTAAAATATCAGGATTAAAGGCGACAAACAGATAACTTGTTGCCTGATTATTGGTTAATAAAGGCTGTAACAGATCAAAATGGACACTATTTTTGCTACGGTGGAGGAATATATGCTTTTGTGTTCCATGTTGTAATGTGGATTTTATTTCTTCTTTACATGCGGGTAAAAAATCGCCAGTTATATGACTTAAACTTCCCTGGCCGTGGTTATCTATTAGTGCAAATAAACGGGTATTTTTGATATCTTTTCTGACAACATTTAGTACGGCCATGTAATCGTCTTCTTTGGCATTTTTGCCACTTATTTCTAATGCATTTAAGTTACTTAATTGTTTTTGTTGCAATAAATCGATTTCTAATCTAAGTTGAGAAAAATATTCCTGGTAATCAGATAGTACTCTATCTGTTACCGAGTCCATCAGAGATCCTTGATAGGCCTGATGTTGCACGCTTGCAGAAATAGTCTGCCAAACAAGTAATATTAATAAAAAAATACTTGTTATAATGAGCATTTTTTTAGAGGTTACCAGCTCTGAATTGTTTGTAATTTCGTTTACATCCACATTGGCCTCTTGATTTACTAATAAATTAATAACTTAAATTAACTCTGTATCATATTTAAGCATAAATTGGTTTGTTGACTAAAATGCGTAAAAGATAAAAAGTCGTCATGATTAAGTACTTTACTAAAGCCCTTATCAATATTAACAGGATCCCTGTCAGCATAAAAAACACCGATACAGACGTGTTCTAAAATAATAGGGGCAATAAAAAAACCATTATAGCTGACAATATTACGTATCGTATTATTCAGGTAATTTATCCAATGCGAATCATTCAAGCTTGTAACCCATACAGCCTCTTGATTATTTAATACATAATTGAAAATATGATCAGTTTTGGCGATATTTATTAAGAAGTCTTGTTTTACTTTTGAAGCATATTTTGAAGAGATTAATCTTGGCTCTAAACTTTTATGATTTTGGGATTTTAATAAAATAATTGCTTTATCCATTTTGATCCCTCTGAATATACCTTCCAGCGCTGTTTGTAATATCATATTGATATCACCATTTTCAGTGGGTAAACAGGTAAGCTCTCTTAATATCTTTAACTGTAATGCATGATTTGATAATTCAGGCTCTACTTTTTCTATAAAAGAATCTGTTTGATGAGTTTGCTTGATATATTTAATTAAAATAGATGCACCGTAATAACGTAATAACTTGATTGTCTGCTTAGTACATATTTCCACATTTTGATGCATTAATTTGCTATCAATTTTCATCAATTGTGCCATTTTCTCGTAAATATGGGTGACTGGCTGTTTATATTCAGAAGATAACGCTTCACTTAAATTGACACTGAGTTCTATAGATTGTATTTCAGGAGTACGTAATTGGGGATCTTCTAAAGCATGGATCAATATTTCACCCAATTGCCAGTTTTTTGCTAAACCTAAGCTTAATTCTTCAAAGTTGACGCCTAAAAAGTTTTTAACTACAGATTGGGGTTTATCTATCGAGCCTATGAGTTGTTTATCTAAGTCTTCGGTAATTTCACCGCCAATGCTCCAAAATGCGCTTTCGCCTAATCGGTAAAGTAATGCGGCGATGAAGGTTTCTTCTTGTACATCATGATCATATTCCTTAACCATCATTTTGGCTAACATAGCGCTATGAAAAGACTGTGCCATAAGTTTCAGTAAACGTTCATAAACTGCCGGGCATAGGTTTTTATTTTTAAGTAAACTGTTGAGAACTTTTGCTGTAATACAAATATTTTTTATTGTTGTCAGGCCTAATTTTACTGTTGCTCTGCTTACGGTTGTGACTGGCACACGGTTTATATATAAACTGCTATTAGCCACTTTTAATATAGCAGACGTTAAAGCATGGTCATGCAATACAGTTTGCCCAAGTTTAGTTAGTGAGGCCGTGTCGTCTCTGGCTATATTTTCAAGGGCTTTAACTGTTGATGCTAATGCTGGCATCTCCTGTTTACTAATTCGTTTGATCCATGGCTCATAACCATATGTGTATTTCTTTTTCAAAGTTATAACCCTTTATATAAGTCTCACTAAAATATAGCAAAATAGTTGTATTTAGCATCAATTAAAACACGATAGTGATAAATTATTTAACAAGTTAATATTGTTTAAGTTATAACAGGCTTTTATTCAATTAACTTGCATATAACACCAATCTTACCTGGCCGGGGAGTATGCCTGTTATTGACTTCAATCTATATTCGTTTTATTGATCAGTTACGATAGAGGTATAACACGCTAATATGTTTAATAAAACATAAAACAATTGCGTATTTACCTGATTTAAACTATTTGTTTTTAAAGGGGATTGTTCAATTTTTTATATTTACACCCTAATGGTTTTAACGAATGACAGATCTTAGTTTTGTAGCCTGATATAAGACCAATTTGTTAGTTTTAAAAATTATTAGATTATAATTTAACTTGAATAAATAACCGATTTTGATGTTTTTGGAGAGTATAATGAGCCGCGATTGGAATGAATTTAAAACAGAAATAGAAAACTGCCTTTGCCCGCCTGGGAATGGTGTTTTTACAGTTAATACGGCAAAAGAACGAAAAGAGGTATTACATCAAAAACTTTACGGTAAAACACAACAAAGTGACGTAAACGAATTGTGGCAGACGTCTTTGACACAGCTACCAGAAAGTGAGCATAAAGCCGTTATATTGGGGATCAGTTCAGATTGCGGGGGAGGAATTTTACGTGGTGCAAATTGGGGACCTTTATTACTGCGAACAACTTTAGTAGAGCAGCATCCAGCATGTAAAGCATTTGATATGGGCGATGTTCGTGTTATTCCTCATTTGTTACATGATAAATATTTAAATGATGCCACCATAGAAAATTGTCAAAAATCTTTGTATAAAACAGCAGAAAATACAAGTATTAAAACGGATTATGCCGTCAGCCCGCTATCAATTACTGAAGATGTGTGTGATGGATTCTATGCAAATCTGCCAGATAAAGGCATATTTGGAATAGGGGGAGATCATTCAATTAGTTATCCTTTAACTAAAGCTTACCTAAAAGCAAAACGCGCTCAAGGCAAACGAACTGCAATTATCCATTTTGATGCACATACAGACTTATTAGTTGAGCGACTAGGTATCGATTTGTGTTTTGGCTCCTGGTGTACGCATATTCTTGAATATTTGCCACAACCTGAAAATTTAATTCAGCTTGGCATACGTTCAAGTGGCAAACCAAAGTCACATTGGGAAGAAACTTTTGGAGTTAAACAACACTGGGCTCACGAAATAAATGAACAAGGCGCAGACGCTCTCGTTGCACAAATCATTAAGCAACTCAAAGATGATCAGGTCGATGAACTTTATGTGAGTTTTGATATAGACGCCCTTGACGAAAAATATGCTTCGGCAACGGGAACTCCTGAACCTGATGGTATGACACCAGAACAAGCGTTAACTATTTTACAGGCGTTATCCGATGAATTTCCAATTACAGGTGCTGACATGATGGAAATCGCCCCATTTACAGATAGCTCTTTACTTGGTCAATCTAGCTCAGACATTACATTAAAAGAAGGTGCCAAATTGTCTGCTTTTTTAATTAATGCGATAAATAAGTCATAAATTATGAATAACAAGCAAAGCCCATTGATTGAAAATATTAAAGAGCTGTTACATCAGAAACAGATCAGAAGCCATTATGAATTGGCTTATTATTTAGATGAAAGAGGCTTTGCTAATGTGAGTCAGTCGCAGATATCTCGGTTATTAAAGCAAGTGGGGGCTGTTTACCTTAAAAATGCAACGGGCGAATCTGTATACGCGATAAAACATGAATTAATGATACCTACCTTAGATACGGAAATTCATGAACTCGTTGTTGCGATAAATACCAATGAAAATATGATCATGGTTTCAACCGTACCTGGGGCTGCAAATATTGTAGCTGGTATCATTGATAATATGAAAGATAAACTTCAGGTATTAGCGGTGATCGCCGGTGATGATAGCGTAATGGTTTTACCTGTTGCAATTAAAGAGCGAGAGTCAATCAGTCTTAATTTACAAAACTTGTTTGATGAATAGCCTATGATTTTTGCTGTGATCCAGAACTGAAAACCGTTTATACACTTATTAATTTCTTGTGATTAAAATTCACATAAATCCTCTTTTTTTGTTAAGCTTCAGAATTTAATCTTGGTGATATATTCCTGTAGAAGTCAATAATTTTGGCGGTTTAACGCATAGTTTAAGATGAAGAATGCATAACAATTCATGTGATTTTTTTTCAAGTTGTTTTCATTAGTTTTACATGTTTATCTTGTGTTGCAAACATAAAATAAAAGTAAACCTAAGGGGAATAAAATGTTTAAACCAAGTGTTATTTCATTGGCAATTGCCAGTGCACTTGTCAGTCCTAGTGCCATATACGCAAAAGAAATAAGTGCTGAAAAGTCAATTGAAGTCATTCAGATTTCAGCAACCAGACGAAAAGGGACTGTACAGGAAGCACCACTCAACATTACAGCACTAGATAGTGATGTAATGAAAGAGCAAAATATTGGTGAATTAGCCGATATTGCTCGTTGGGTACCTGGATTAACTGTTACAGATCAAGGGGGACGTTCTGGTTCGCCTATTATTGTGCGTGGGCTTAATACTAATTCGTCAGGACCTGGTTCAGACGGTGGTACTGTCGCTACGTATATTAATGAAATCCCTGTTGCAATTGATATGCGATTGACAGATGTAGAAAGAGTTGAAGTCTTAATTGGTCCTCAGGGTACTTTATACGGAGCTGGTACGTTAGGAGGGGCAATTAGGTATATGCTAAATGCACCTCAGTTGGACGTTACTTCAGGCGAAGTATACGCAGAAACTTTTAGTGTTAATGAAAGTGAAAACCTAGGCGGTGAAACGGGTGCAATTTTCAATTTTCCATTGATAGAAGATACTTTAGCAATTCGTGCCAGTTTGAATCATTTTAATGATCCTGGCTTTATTGATTATGCCTATGTTGTAAAAGAAGGTGGAGTATCACAGCCTGATCCTGACTGGATAAACCCAGATGCTGTTTCCGAGAATCTAAAAACAATAGAAGATGCAAATGGGGAGAAAACAACTACCGGACGAATATCTCTGCGTTGGCAACCCGCTGAGTGGTTTGAAAGTACTTTAAATTATTTTTATCAAAAGCAAAAAAGTGAAGGTCGTTCAATTGTGCATCATAATGCATTGCATTCAGACAATGGTGTGCGAAGAGAGCTTGGCGTATTTGAATCTGCCTATAGATATGAGGAACCCAGAGATAAAGAAGATACATTATTAAGTCTCGAATTAAATGCGGATCTTGGCTTTGCGGAGTTAGTGTCAGCTACGGGTTTGTCAACCTTTGAGGCGGTAGGGCAAAGAGATCAAACTGACTTATTGATCCGACTAAATTATGGTTATGAAGAGTTTCCATCATTTTCGGTGTTTACCCGAGAAGAAAGTAAAGTTGATACCTTTACTCAGGAAATCAGATTAGTTTCACAATGTGACTCTCCATTAAATTGGATTGTAGGAGGGTTTTACAATAAGTCTGAAAGTGATGGATTTAGTAAAGAGTTCACACCGGGGTACGCAGATTTTTTAGAAGTAAATCGACCCGATGATTTGGAATATTATTCAGTTGATAAAAGTGAAATAACCGAACAGGCTTTGTTCGGGGAAATTGGGTATGCGATAAATGAAAAGTTAAATGTTACGATTGGTGCACGCTTTTATGAATATGAAGTAGATGCAGGATCAGCAGTTGATTTTCCTCTCGCTAATACTGCATTTAGTGGAGCAGATCCTGATGCCATTAATTTAAACTTCAAATCAAGTGATGCTAAAGATAATGGCTCTTTATTTAAAGCCAACATAAACTATCAGTTCAATGATGATATTTTGACTTACGCAACGGTGAGTGAAGGGTTTAGAATCGGTGGTTCAAATAGTTTAATACCCTGCCCGGAACCTTTGCCTGATAAACAAATTGGGTGTGGTAAACCCCATGAAATGCTTTATACAGCGGATACAACTGTTAATTATGAACTAGGTTTGAAAAGTACCTGGTTAAGAAATAAAGTTCATTTTAATGCCGCTATTTTCAATGTTGATTGGCAAGATGCGCAAATAGCAGGAGCAACCGAGGTTGGGCAATTACCTTATACTTCCAATGCGGGCACAGCAAATGCAAAAGGTATAGAAATCTCATCTCGTGCAATACTCAGTAATTCATTAACAGCCTATGCTACTTATGCATATACAAAAGTACAACTGACAAGTGATGCACCAACATTATTTAATAGTGACGGGACTGATGGTGGCCTTGACGGTGATAGGTTACCGGGTTCACCGCAAAAACAGTTCTCCCTGGGGTTAAATTATCAAACTGAGATTTTTAATGATAAACAACTTGATTTTAACTATGGCTTAACCGCACAAAGTGATGTGATCTCTAAAGTTGGATTACATGCACATGGTGAAACTTTACCTGGGTATGCGTTAAGTAATTTATCAACTAAAGTCGCTGCAGATACATGGGCTGTAACGATTTATATAGATAACTTGTTTGATAAATATGCGTATACTTCGGTAAGAAGGGATAAATCAGATATTACAACTGCAAATGGTGCCCAAATTCAGAGGAATTATGGCCATTACATAACAAAACCAAGAACTATCGGTTTGCAGTTTAACTATTCTTTTGAGTTGTAAATTAACATAAAACTGGTTAAATTTATGATGCAACTAGGCAGGATCATAACGCCAAAGTTGAAAACTATTTAATCGGTTCTGTGCGACCATAAAGCTCAGACTGTTCATCTGAGCTTTTATAATTTTGCCATAAATGGCAAGCTAAAGTCTAAAAAGAAGAAATTAATGCCTACGCAGAGAATTGAAAAGCTACATCAGGATGCACAAAAATTTTTAAACAACGCAGATATTAAATCTGCACATTATAGTTTGATTACGATCCTTCAATTGGATCCCAATTATATTGACGCTTATTTTTTATTAGGCATGGTAAATTTACAAATAGGGAAATTGAAAAAATCCATCGCTTTAATTGAAAAAGCGCTGTCTTTTGAAATGAATTACGAATATTTGGCTCAGTTAGCAAAATGCTTCGTGTTATCAGGTGATTTAAAAAAAGCAAAAGACTGTACTGATTTAGTAATCGAAAGCAATATTACAGCTGCAAGTGTAGCGGATACCTTCGGGGTTACACTTAACCACATTGGTTCCCATGATACGGCGTTTAAATTTTTTCAGCGGGCTTTGACTCTAAATAAAAACAATGCACAGATTTATTATAATTACGGTGTATGTTGTAAGTTTATGGGTGACTTTAAAGCAGCGGAAGATGCTTTTGAGTCAGCGATTGCACTTCGAGAAAATCATCATCAGGCGCATTTTGCTTTATCTGATATTGGGAATACCAATGTACAATGTAATCATATAAAAAGACTAAATTCTGTTTTTGTTAAGACTAAAAATGCCGATGCACAATTGCATATAGGGCATGCATTAGCAAAAGAGTATGAAAGTATTGATGAATTTTCTAAAGCTTTTGATATTTTAAATATAAGTAAAAAAAAGAAGCTGTTATCGTTCAAATATGATTTTGACGAACAAAAAGACTTATTCAGACATATTCACTCAATGAGCCGTAAATCAGCTGATATGGCGGGTTGTTGTAGTAATGAACCTATCTTTATATTGGGTATGCCACGTTCGGGCACAACACTAGTTGAACGTATTATTTCAAGTCATAGTAATGTAACATCTGCGGGTGAATTGCAAGATTTTGGCATGAGTGTAAAAGAACTAACAGGCACAAAAACAAATAAAGTATTAGATATTGAGACTATATCTTCTGCCTATAAATTAAATTTCAAAATATTAGGTGAACATTACCTTAATAGAACCAGAACGATCACAGGAAACACACCAAGATTTACTGATAAACTCCCTTTTAACTTTTTTTATGTAGATCTAATACAGAAAACATTCCCCAATGCAAAAATAATTTGTTTGCTCAGAAACCCTTTAGATACGTGTATTGGAAATTACAGACAACTGTTTACGCTAAATAATCCTTATTACGGTTATTCATTAGATTTAAACTTAACAGCACGTTTTTATGTAGAATTTTACAAACTGACAATGCACTGGCAAAATATGAATTATCAGAATTTTAAGTTACTGACCTATGAGAATTTAGTTAAAGGTGGGGATCTGGAAATCAAAAAATTGATCGAATTTTGTGATTTGCCATGGGAAGATCCTTGCTTATCGTTTTATGATAATGAGGCGCCAGTATCAACCGCCAGTAAAGTGCAGGTCCGTGAACCAATTAATACAAAATCAATTGGTCGCTGGAAAAATTACCAAGCTCAGCTTGAAGAGATCAAAACGATGTTTGAAAAAGAAGGGATCGCTACTCGCTTTTAATCAAATGCACATCCCTTTGTGGGAAAGGTATCGTTATATTTGCAGCTTCCAGAGTTAAATATATACATTCATATGTCTTATATTTAGCGGCGTAGAGATTTTCTGTGGGTGTCCATAATCGTATTGCTAAATTAATGGAACTATCTGCAAACGCATTGATCCCTATTTGTGGTTTTCTCACTTTACTTACATGATCTAATTCATTGATCCGTTGCTCTAGTATCGCGATTACTTCAATAGGGTTGTGTTGGTAGGAGATCCCGACTGTTAATTCCAATAATGAATCCTTATTGGAATTCTCAAGAATTTCCCCTACGATATGTTTATTGGGGATCATAATTTTAACATTATCTTCATCGCGTAAAATAGTATAAGCAAGCAATACTTCTTCAACAATCCCGGTTACATTCTGAACTCTAATGGTATCTCCAACAACAAAAGGACGGATAAGAATAATGTTAAATCCCGCAGCATAATTGGCTAGTAATCCTTGTAAGGCTAAACCGGCGCCTAAAGAAACTGCACCAATTGCCGCAATAAATGGTGTGACACTGATCCCGAGTTTACTGAGTGCAATAATAGTGATCAAAATTACAATCAACATTTTTGTGGTATTTGCGATGAATTTACTTAATGTAATATCAAGCTGATGTCTTTCACACAAACGTAAAACTAAGGCGGATATTTTTCCTGCCACCATGTAGCCTATAATGAAAATAATAAAAGCGCCAAGTAATTGAAAGCTATAATTGGCAAAAAAATCAACGGCTATTTGATAAAATCGATTTACTTGATCTATTTCATTTTTAAGTAATTCGCCGGGCATTAACGTAGCTTTGGTGGTTTCGGGTTCACTGGCCATAGTGAGATGGTTCCTCTGATTAGTGTATTTATTATTTTATATTAAAAATTAATGTAATTTACATTTATTAACAAATTAAGAGTAAATTGATTGGCAGATAATATTATTCAATATATGATCCCGAAATCTTTGACTCATAAATTAAGCACATGTCAGTTAAAAACCTCCTCATTTTATATATAACTAGTTTGTTTTTTGTCACTTTAACATCAAATGCACTGCAACCTCCTACTGAGCAACAAATTGCTGAATATAAAAAACATGGCATATTAAAACAAAAAATAACGCAAGCTGAAAAATATGGTAACCATAAGGTGTCACCACATTTACTTAGTAACGCATCAAGATTTATCAATCATAAAATGGGTATATCAGAAAAAGTAAAGGTGAATAAAAGTATTCCTGGTCATAGAGGATTACCCTCTACAGGCGACGTGAAAACTTTTACCTTATTACTCGATTTTCCAGATGCAGTCGCGCCTGCACATCAAACAACGGATGTGATCCAGAATCATATATATGGTGATGGCGTAGCATCGCGATATCCGTTAGAGAGTTTGACTAATTATTATAAAAGAGCATCGTATGAGCAGCTTAATATAAGCGGAAATGTATTAGGTTGGTATACAACAAGCTACCCGCGTAGTGAAATTACGGATGCAAGAAAAGTGATCAAAGAAGCACTTACTCATCTTGAAAATCAAGGCCATGACTTTAGTCAATATGACAATGATGGCGATGGTTATATTGATTATTTCTCTGTGGTTTGGACTGGAGAAATTGGTGCATGGGCGAGTTTGTGGTGGGGCTGGCAAAGCTCTTTTTACGATCCTGATTATAAACTTTCTGGGAAAGAACTTGCGGCATTTTCCTGGCAATGGTTAAGTTATAATAATGCCAGTGATGATTTTGATCCGCTAGTATTAATTCATGAAACCGGACACGGCTTAGGGTTACCTGATTATTATGATTATGATGCGGCAGTAGGGCCTGTAGGCGGTGTTGGCGGACTTGATATGATGCACGGTAATTGGGGAGATCATGGCGCTTTTTCGAAATTTATTCTTGGCTGGATTGAACCTGAAGTTGTAGGGAGTGGTAGTAAACAAATATCCTTGAAACCGTCGAGTCATACGCAAGATGCTTTGATCATTATGCCCGAACTCACTATTGATAAAACCTATAGCGAGTACTTTGTTGTTCAAAATAGAGATCAAACACTTAATGATTCTAACTTTCCGAATGAGGGTTTATTGATTTGGCATGTTGATGCGACCGCGACTGAACAAGGTTTTGTACAAAATAATAGTTATACCGACCATAAACTTATTCGTTTAATGGAAGCTGACGGGCTTGAACAAATAGAGCAAGGACTAGGGGCTGACGCTGGAGACTATTTTCAAACAGGTCAGGAGTTTAGTACGGTATCTATCCCTAATAGTCAAAGTTACAAAAACCTTGGTTCAGGTGTTGAAATAAAAAACATAAATAAAATAAATGATACGATTGAATTTACCGCTAATATAGCGACATTACCTGATATTACATTCACTAATTTGGATAATTTACAAACGGTAGACGATCAGCAATTGGTAAATCTTGCAATTTCACCAAATGAAACTATCAATAAAGTAACGTTTTATATGAATGACAAGTTACTGTCAGAAGATACATCTGCTCCTTATTCTGCATCAATAAATACAACGGAGTTTGATATCGGTGAAATAAAGTTATCTGTTGAAGCGTTCACGAATGAAGGAACTAAAAATAGTGCGCAATTAACTTTACTAAAATTGCCCAAAGAACCGACTCCTTTGGTGATCAGTCTGAGTCAGTCAAATTCAACTAGCGCCTTAATGAATGCCTTAAATGCAAACGCAAAAACGGTTATAACGTTATCTGATATTCCTGTGTTAAATAAACTAAAAACACCAGTTATATTTATAGATAATACGAATAGTCAAGGTTTAACTGATAGACAAGTAGTTAATTTAACTAATTTTATTAATTCTGGCGGCCATGTGTACTATGAGAATGTAGATTGGTACTGGGCTGGGGAAACGTTAAATCAGCAATTATCAATGTTAGGAATTAAGAGTAGTTTCGTCTGGTCTCAGGAAGTCAGTTCTATTTCAGGTGCTGTAGATACACCCGTTTATGGCATAACATATAATGTACCAGAAGGGAGCTATCAATTGTATACTGAACTTGTTGGTAATTCTGAACCAACAGCTATAAAATCATTTTGGCAATTAGACACTCCTACCTTTGATCTTGCGATCACCAATCAGATTGGTGAGGCAAAAATACTCGCAACTACATCACGTTTTAGTGATATTCCTGTAGCAACCAGACAACTTGTTATGAGTCATTATCTAAGCTTTTTTGGCGAAACAGCAACGCCGGTAACCGCGAAAGTGAATGTGATAGACACGCAAGTAAGTAATACTGAAAATGGAGGAGGCATTAATATTGAACTACAAAAATCTTTTGATGACGGCATGACAACAGAAGTTACTTTAAGATTAGAAAGTATCACAGCAGTTGAAGGTGTAGATTATCAACCTCTGACAAATACAACTATTGAATTTAATGAAGAACAAACTTCATATACAGTTTTTGTGGAGTTTATTAATAACGTCATTGACGATGGCGATAGACAACTTAAATTAATTGTTGAAGGTGATCATGTCGGTCAAGTGACAGAATCGATTATTACAATTGTAGATGAAGATGTGCCTGGTAATGTGAAATTTGCAATGGAAGGTGGCGATATCTCAGAAGACAGTGGCGTATTAGAAGTAAAGGTTTTTCATTATGGTGATGGTGTAACTCCGCATACAATACGTGTCAAAACAGTAAGTAATTCGGCAATAGCAGGTGCAGACTTTGATGCTATTAATGAAGAGTATACTTTTGCTGGTAATGAATATAATAAAAGCTTCCATGTAAAAATTCTCAATAATGAGCTGGTTAATGAAACGCGAAACTTTAGTATTGAAATTGAAAGTAATTATAAAACCGACGATTATCAACCAATCAATTTTAATATTGTTGATGATGAAAATCGAGGTGAAATTAAATTTGAAGCGGCTCAGATTTCACAATCTGAAAATTCAGGTACGGTAGATATTGTTGTCAATAGAATCGGTGGCAGTGATGAAGAGTTAGACTTCGCATTGAACACCATTGATGGTACTGCGAAGGCTGGAATTGATTTTACCGAATTAAACAATAGCTTCACTTTTTTAGCGGGGGAAACATCTAAACTTATTCATCTAGAGTTATTGGATAACAATCTTTTAGATGCGACAAGAGAGTTTCAAGTCAATATTTTAAGTGAACATTTGCACCCACAAGCGCAAGCATTAACAGTTTCAATTAAAAATGATGATATAAGAGGCGAATTACAATTTTCAGTGACTTCCTTAAGTGTGGTTGAAAATAGTGCCAGTGCACAAATAAATATAGAACGTATTGACGGTACTGCAGGTGAAATAGACTATATGCTTTCTTCAGTAAATGGCACCGCAGTTGATGGTATTGATTTTATCGCGATAAATGCCGCAGATAAATTCTCTATTGGTGAAAGTAGTAAAACAATAACAATTGACATTATTGATAATAATAATGTTGATAGTGAGCGCCAATTTGAGTTGGTTTTAGCCAGTGAGCACTTAGCCAGTGATGCGCAAAGGTTGACGATTACAATTACAAATGATGATATTGCTGTAATAGTTAAACCTGCTGAAGAATCATCGTCTGGTGGTGGTCTATTATGGTTGCTAATTGTTATGGCTTTTTACTATTGCTCTACAAAACGTAAAACTTTGAAGTTGTAAGCAAATGAAAGTAAAGCCAACTAACTGTTGGCTTTACTTTATTTAAATAAATATCGCGACGGTTTGTCTTGTCAATGCGATTAACTTACCACTTTGACTCCATATAGTACCATCTTCTATGCCATATCCATTTTTGCTATGCTGACATTTAGCCTGATATCCCAGCCATTCATCAGCTGCCAGTTCAGGCGTTTCAACAAAGTCCATGCTCCAGGAAATACTGCTTGCGGGAGCGAATTTATTAAACATTTGTAATAAAGTTGGCGGCCAGGCGTCTGTTAATGCAATGATATGTGCTTCAGACAGGTTTTTAGGTGTTTCCTTAAATTTCATCCAGCCCGTTAATTCTGACTGTTTACCTCCACTAAATGGCATATTACCTATTTGCGGACTTAAACTCAGATGTTGAAAAAATTCTGGCGTGATCCCTGGTTGGTGAGAGATGATATTTTTTGGGTTTACGGGTGTTAAATTCATTTTTTCTGAAATGTCTACACGAATATCAGATACCCTGGCTTTACCAAAGCATGCGTGCATTAAGATACAAACCTGATCATTTTGAATGGCCTTTGCCAAAACTTGTATGGTGTTTTTGCCTTCTCTTAGTATTTCTGTGTGGATCTGAAAGTTTGTATCAGCAATTAAAGGTGCTATAAAATTACACTGTAAGGAAAGTAACCTTAATGTGTCACACACTTGATGCCGCATTGCTTGTACTAGCATGGCTGCAGTGAGTCCACCAAAGGCTGTGCGGCCCTGGCACCAATTTGCTGGAAATTGTATTGTTTCATTGTTGTTTTGACTGACATTCTGTAAAAGTTGATCAAAGTGCATGTGTAAATATCTTGTCGTGTATTTTTATTCGTTTTATATCACACTACAAGTCATCGGACCAGGGTGAGGTTTACCAACATAAACGAGACACAGATTTTAATAAAAAAATTTCATTTATTTTAAATTAATTTGTTTTTACTGTTGAATTCATAATATTCATCCCTATTTAGTAAGCATCAAATAGTATTAATGTTTAATTAATCAAATTAGCAAATAGAATATAGAAGTTGGAGAAACATCTCATGGGTAAGATTATCGGAATCGATTTAGGTACAACTAACTCTTGTGTAGCAGTACTAGATGGCGGTAAGCCGCGTGTAATAGAAAATGCAGAAGGCGATCGTACAACTCCTTCTATCATAGCATATGCTGATGATGGCGAAATTTTAGTAGGCCAGCCAGCAAAGCGTCAGGCTGTTACGAATCCTACAAATACCTTGTTTGCGATTAAACGTTTAATTGGTCGCCGTTTTAAAGATAAAGAAGTACAACGTGATATCGATATCATGCCTTTCAAAATTGTTGAAGCTGATAATGGCGATGCATGGGTTGAAGCTAAAGGCCAAAAAATGGCTGCACCACAGATTTCAGCTGAAGTTTTGAAGAAAATGAAAAAAACAGCCGAAGATTATTTAGGTGAAGAAGTAACAGGTGCAGTGATCACAGTTCCTGCGTACTTTAATGATTCACAACGCCAGGCAACTAAAGACGCTGGTCGTATCGCTGGTCTAGAAGTCAAGCGTATTATCAACGAACCTACTGCCGCAGCACTCGCTTATGGTATGGATAAGAGTAAAGGCGATAACGTCGTTGCTGTTTATGACTTAGGTGGTGGTACATTTGATATTTCTATCATTGAAATTGATGAAGTTGAAGGCGAACATACTTTTGAAGTATTAGCGACTAATGGTGATACTCACTTAGGTGGTGAAGATTTTGATAACCGTGTTATCAACTATTTAGCAGAAGAGTTCAAAAAAGATCAAGGTATTGACCTTAAAAATGACCCGCTTGCTATGCAGCGTGTTAAAGAAGCCGCTGAAAAAGCTAAAATCGAATTGTCTTCAGCACAACAAACAGAAGTTAACTTACCTTATGTAACGGCTGATGCGACTGGTCCTAAACATATGAATGTTAAGATCACACGTGCAAAATTAGAATCATTAGTAGAAGATTTAGTTGAGCAATCACTTGCGCCATTAAAACAAGCATTGGCAGATGCTGATTTATCTGTAGGAGACATCAACGATGTTATCTTAGTAGGTGGTCAAACTCGTATGCCTATGGTACAAAAAGCGGTTGCTGACTTCTTTGGTAAAGAATCTCGCAAAGATGTAAACCCTGATGAAGCAGTCGCTATGGGTGCTGCTATCCAGGCTGGTGTACTTGCCGGTGATGTTAAAGATGTGTTGCTACTAGATGTAAGCCCACTTTCTTTAGGTATCGAAACTATGGGTCAGATGATGACTACATTAATCGAGAAAAATACCACGATACCAACGAAAAAATCGCAAACTTTCTCAACAGCTGAAGATAACCAGTCAGCGGTTACAATTCATGTATTACAAGGTGAGCGTAAGCGTTCTAGTGATAATAAATCACTTGGTCAGTTTAATCTTGAAGGCATTCGTGCTGCACAACGTGGTACACCACAAATTGAAGTAACTTTTGATGTTGATGCTGATGGTATATTACATGTATCTGCAAAAGATAAAGATACAGGTAAAGAGCAAAAAATCACAATCAAAGCAAATTCAGGCCTGTCAGATGAAGAAGTAGAAGCTATGGTACGTGATGCAGAAGCAAATGCTGAATCTGATAAGTTATTTGAAGAGTTAGCTGCTGCACGTAACCAGGGTGATGCTATGGTTCATGGCACTAAGAAGCAAATAGAAGAAGCCGGTGATGCATTACCAGCTGAAGATAAAGAAGCAATCGAAGCCGCAGTGTCAGATCTTGAAGCTGCACTAAAAGGCGAAGATAAAGCTGAAATTGATGCAAAAACTCAGGCATTAATGGAAAAGTCTCAAAAATTAATGGAAATAGCGCAGGCAAAAGCACAGGCTGAACAGCCAGGTGGCGCACCTGAAGCTGAACAAGCACAGCCTCAAGATGATGTTGTTGATGCTGAATTTGAAGAAGTAAAAGACGACAAGTAAAATAGCCTCGCCATTATACTTGTTGGCTAGTTGCTAGCCAAATTATCAAATGATCTAGGGTGTGCAGGCGATTAAGTCTACGCGCCCTTTGTCGTAAAAATGATTGGTTTAAAGTAGTAAAGTCATATCTGTGGGTCGGCCTATAGGCCGTCGAGATTTACATGACGACCTATAGGCCGACCTATAATAAATAACACCACGTTAGTGGTTACATTAGAAGTGCACTGCATTTCTATTTAGAAATAGAGAGTATTATGTCAAAACGTGATTATTATGAAGTACTAGGTGTAGCAAAAGACGCCAGTGAACGTGACATTAAAAAATCATATAAACGTTTAGCAATGAAATATCATCCAGATAGAACAGCAGGTGATAAATCATTAGAAGAAAAGTTTAAAGAAGTAAAAGAAGCCTATGAAATATTAGGAGATAGCCAAAAACGTCAAACTTATGATCAATACGGACACGCTGCATTTGAACAAGGTGGTGGCGGCGGTGGTGGCCAGGGTGATTTTGGTGATATTTTTGGTGATGTATTTGGTGATATCTTTGGTGGTGGGGGACGTCGTCAGTCTCGTCAGCAAAGAGGTGCAGACCTACGTTACAATATGGAACTGACTTTAGAAGAAGCGGTGCGTGGTAAAGAAGTTGAAATCAGAGTCCCTACCTGGGTTTCATGTTCACCATGTGATGGTACTGGTGCTAAAAAAGGCACTAAACCAAAAACGTGTCATACCTGTCATGGTGCAGGACAAGTTCAAATGCGTCAGGGATTTTTTGCAGTACAACAACCTTGTCCTACTTGTAGTGGGCAAGGTAAGATTATTTCAGATCCATGTAACAAATGTCATGGTGAAGGGCGTGTAGAGAAGAATAAAACCTTGTCAGTAAAAATACCTGCGGGAGTTGATACCGGAGATAGGATCAGACTGTCAGGGGAAGGCGAAGCGGGTGCTCATGGTGCGCCAGCAGGTGATTTATATGTCCAGGTTTCAGTTCGTGAACACAGTATTTTTACGCGTGATGGCAATAATCTTTACTGTGAAGTACCAATTGGTTTTACAACGGCAGCACTAGGTGGTGCAATTGAAGTACCTACTTTAGACGGCAGAGCAAACTTAAAGATCCCTGCTGAATGTCAAACTGATAAAATGTTTCGCATGCGTGGTAAAGGTGTGAAATCTGTCCGCAGTGGCAGCATTGGGGATCTTATCTGTAAAGTTGTTTTAGAAACACCCGTTAACTTAAACAGTCGTCAAAAAGAATTATTGCAAGAATTTGAAGATAGTATGGGTAAAGACAGCTCTAAATACCGTCCAAAAGAACAAGGTTTCTTTGATGGTGTTAAAAAGTTCTTCGATGACCTGACAAAATAAGTAATAAGATTTAAGCCACTTTAGATATTATGTTTTCAAAGCATTTCTAAAGTGGTTTTTTACTACATTTTTTATTTAGTACCCAGAATACCACCTCTTATTTACCTAAAATAGGTAATATTGTTTTTAAACAATTACTTATAAATTCCAGCAGTTAACACTTTATGACTATTTTTAATACTAAATTCGTATTCATATTTTGTTTTTATTTATATATGGTGAATTAATATTAGATAATGAGGGTGAATTGTGCCGGAAAGACTAAAACATAAAATTCGTTCTCGAACCGTTAAAGATGTCTATATTATTTTAATTGTTGTCGTAATATCATTTATTTTCTTTAGTAGTATTGATGCCTACGCTTTACTTTCTGGTATATTATTTTCTTTTAAACAATATCATTTAGATCAGCTCATTCCTACTTTGTTCGTTTTAACAGTGTGTTTAACTATTTTTTCTTACAGACGCTGGCAAGAAGCTAAATATTATTCGTTATACTGTGAGGAGTTGTCTCTTACCGATCCATTGACCAATTTACCTAATCGCAGAGCGATAAAACGATTATTAAATCAAACCACGGAACATGAAGAATATCCAGCGTCTTTATTGATGATAAACATTATTGGGTTAGAAGAAAAACGTAACGTACTTGGTTTATCGGTCGCAGAACATATCTTAATTGATCTGCTATATCATTTCTCTTCAAAATTATCAGACGAACAATTAATTTGTTACTGGCAATCAGGTCAGTTTGTTATTTTTTGTCCGAAATTAAATAAGAGACAGGCGGAACAATTAGCATTTAATATTAACAATATCAAGTTGGATAATAAAAAAGTGGCATTTGAAAATATAACATTCCATTGTGTTCACGCGACTGTAGAGTCCGAGAGTCAGGTTCTTAGTGTGATAGAAGATTTGGAAGAGTTACTTCAAAAACAAATACATCAAATTTAAAAACATTTGTTACATTTTAATTATTTACCTTCAATCAATTGCTCTCTATCTTAATGAATACGATTTTGGATAAATGGATCTGTATATGGGAAACAGACTCGAGCAATTATTAGAAAATTGGTCTGGCAATAAAGATAATTTGCAATGGGTATTAGCAACAATTATTGAAACCAAAGGCTCTGCTTATCGAAAAGCCGGAGCCATGATGTTGATCAATAGCTTAGGTAAGTGCACGGGTTTGTTAAGTGGTGGATGTTTAGAGTCGGATCTGATGCGCCAGGCACAAAAATGCTGGTTAACCGATGAAAATTATGAAGTGTGCTACGACATGCGAGACGATACAGATATAGCATGGCAGTTAGGTATTGGCTGCGGTGGTATGGTAAAGATTTTATTGCAGCCTATCCACAAGAAAAACGCTTATCTAAGCTTAGATAATGTATTAAATGCTTTAAAGCAAAGAAAAACTATTTATTACTCTCAGAGTTTGGCCAGTTATCCTGATAACAAAATTATTGAGCAACAAAAGTTCTTAGAACTTAACAGATCATTAAATAAAACTAACTATTATATCAACGAACTAAAACCGAGACCTTCAATCGTTATTTTTGGTGGAGGGGTGGATGCAATTCCCCTGGTAAATATGGCATCTGAATTAGGCTGGCATACAAGTATCATTGATAGCCGTGTTAATTACGGCAGAAAGTCTGACTTTAAAAAAGTAAATATCATCATTAAACAAGATTACGATAAGTTAGAATTAAATCAGGAAAATACAGATGCAATAATCATAATGCATCACAATATTAAGTTAGATGCACTTGCATTACGTGTATGTAACAAGCATCAAGTTAATTTTGTGGGAATGTTAGGGCCGGCTCATAGAACATTAAAAGTTTATGCAAAATCAGGTATAAATGAAATAACACAAAAAAATCATTTAGTGAATCCAATAGGATTAGATTTAGGGGGAGATTTACCAGAATCAATTGCACTGTCTATTTTATCTCAGATCCATGCAACATTAGAACAAAAAACAGCCGCTGCTCTGGGTAATAAAGTGGAGTTTAAGCATGTTGGTTAGTGCTGTAATTCTGGCTGCGGGAGAAAGTAAAAGATTTAATGGTATTAAGGCGTTAGCACAAGTTAATGGCGAAACAGTATTAGACCGAGCAATCAGTAAGTTTAATACATTAGAAGTGGCTGATGTTTACGTTTGTTTAGGGTCTTATGTAGATAAATTACTTCCTCTATTACCCCTAAATGTAAAACCTATTATAAGTAAGCATTGGCAAAAAGGAATGGGGCATAGTATTGCGGATGCCGTATCCGCACTTGACAATAAATGTAGCCATTTGATGATCTATTTGGTTGATCAACTGGAAATATCCGAGTCTCATCTTAGTAATTTAATCAACAAAAGTATCGCAGCACCGGATGAAATTATAGTCACTATGGCGCATGGTATCATGATGCCACCGGTTATCTTTCCACGACGATACTATGATGATTTGTTGAAATTAACGGGTGATAATGGGGCAAAACAGATATTGAAACGCTTCGCTAGCCCTGACTTTGCAGTACATTTTAATGCGGCGAGTAATGACATAGATACACAAGAAAAACTCAATGAATTTTTAAATAAACAGTTGCAAGGAATATGGAGCAAATATGATCAAATTGAAAATCAATAATAAAGAGACGCTTCTAGATATAGACCCGCAAATGCCACTACTTTATGCCATTAGAGATCAATTAAAGTTAACCGGAACAAAATTTGGTTGTGGTGCAGGCTTATGCGGGGCATGTACTGTGCACCTGGATGGTGTCGCACTCAGGTCTTGCGTGACCTCCGTGTCGGCTGTGGAAGGCAAAGATATAAAAACCATAGAGGGATTGAGTGAAAACAGTGATCATCAGGTACAAATTGCATGGCGTGAATATAAAGTGCCTCAATGTGGTTATTGCCAAAGCGGTCAGATGATGAGTGCATCGGCATTGTTAGCTAACAATAATGATCCCTCTGATCAACAGATAGATGAGTTTATGCAGGGCAATATATGTCGTTGTGGTACATATAAAAGAATTAAACTGGCGATAAAATCTGCGGCTAAAGCAATGAAAAAGGGTATTTAAGATGATAAATAAAGGCATTGAGAATGTAAGTCGTAGAAATTTTATAAAATTACTGGGTCTGGGTGGTAGCGCATTGGTTTTAGGTATGAATATGCCTGTATCCGCGAATAAGCTAGATGCCAATATTGCACACGAACTTAATTTTTTTGTCAGTATTGATACCGCAGGTGAAGTGACTATAGTTTGTCATCGAAGTGAAATGGGGCAGGGGATCAGAACGAGTGTCCCTCAAATTATTGCTGATGAGTTAGGCGCTACTTGGGATAAAGTTAAAGTCGTTCAAGCTAAAGCTGATCGAAAATATGGTTCACAGGGCACCGCAGGATCAGCATCAATCAGAAGCCATTTTACCACTATTCGGCAAATGGGGGCGATGGCGCGCGATATGTTAGAGCAAGCAGCTGCAAATATGTGGCAAGTAGAAAAGCCTGCCGTTAAAGCTCAAAACCATTTTGTTGTTCACCTAACAACAGGAAAAAAACTCTCATTTGCAGAGTTGGCAGCAAGCGCGGCTAAGTTGCCTGTGCCTAATAGTGATTCAGTAAAACTGAAGTCAGCTAAAGAATTTTCTTTGATAGGTAAAGATGTAAAACAAATCGATTTAGATACTATTGTAGCTGGCAAGGCGCAATATGCTCAGGATATACAATTACCTGATATGTTAATTGCAAGTATACAAAGACCACCAGTCGTTGGTGGAAAAGTAGTGTCTTTTGATGCCAGTGCAGCGAAAAAAATAAAAGGTGTTGTGGCCGTTATTAAATTAAAGGAACGTACGATACCAACAAGTGTACTTCCCTTGTCTGGCGTTGCCGTGTTAGCGACCAATACCTGGGCCGCACTAGAGGGACGCAAGCTGTTGAATATACAATGGGAACATGGCGATTTAGCTGCTCATGATTCTCAGGAGTATCATAAAGGCTTGAAAGCTCTGGTAAAAACCCAGGGTGAAACGGTACGTGAAAAAGGAAATTTATCAGCCCATCAATTTAATCAAAACAACACAATTGAAGCAACTTACTCAATACCTTATTTGCATCATGCACCTATGGAAACACCAGCGGCTACTGCTTTTGTAACTGAGGATAAATGCATTATTTGGGCTGGTACCCAAAACCCGCAATGGGCACAGGCATTGGTTGCAACTGAGTTAGGTTACGCTAAAAATGAGACAGATAAAGTTGAATTAAATGTCACATTGATGGGGGGCGCATTTGGTCGAAAGTCTAAATCTGATTTTATTTTAGAAGCTGTTGAATTATCAAGCACAGTGAATAAACCTGTTAAAGTGGTGTGGAGTCGAGAGGACGATATACAACACGGTTTTTACCATTCTATTTCGGCTAATTATTGTAAAGCAGAACTGATTGAAAACGGTAAAGTTGATAACTGGATTTTAAGAAACGCTTACCCTCCTATTTCCTGGTTATGGGATGTAAACGCACAAACTCCAAGTGATGATCAACTATCACTGGGGTTTGCTGATATACCTTTTGAAATTAATAAGTTAAGTATTGAAAAACATAAGGCTGCATCTTATGTAAGACCCGGTTGGGTACGCTCTGTTGCATGTATTAACAATGGCTTTGCTTTAGGCTCCTTTGTTGATGAACTTGCGGTAAAAGCTGAGATCACTACAAAGCAAATGTGGTTAAATTTATTAGGGAAAGATCAACTTGTCGATCCGACTATAGAAGGGTTTAAATACTCAAATTACAACTTAGATGCTAAAGAACATCCAATTGATACAAAACGCATTAAGAACCTCATTAATTATGTTACAGACAAAGCAAACGCTGATGCTAAAGTGCCTGACAATCAAGGTTGGGGGATAAGTTTTTTGCGTAGTTTTGGCTCTTATGTGGCGGCCGCAACAAAGGTGTTGGTTAAAGATAATAAACTAACAATACTAGAAATGCACACAGCTGTTGATTGCGGAACTGTGATCACCCCAGATAGAGTGAAGGCACAAATGGAAGGTGCTATGGTGTTTGGCTTGTCTATCGCTTTAATGGGCGAGGTGTCGGTTAAAAGTGGCGTCATTGAGCAAAGTAACTTTCATAATCATCCCGTTACGAGAATGAATCAAGTTCCTGAGTTGTATGTACACCTTTTACACACAGATAACCCACCTGGCGGTATAGGAGAACCAGGTGTGCCCCCTATTGTACCAAGTATTACCAATGCGATTTATCATGCTTCAGGGATCCGGATCAGGGATTTACCCGTTAATAAAGTGCTTACTATTTAAATTAATTTACATAAAAAGAATAAAAACTCTAGCACTTAGGTAAATCTTAGGTTAACTTTAACTGGTCATACTTGTTGGTATTAACAAATTTTTAATAATAAGTTTAAAAAATGAGCCATAGAGTAAAAGAAAAATAAGATTTTACCGAACTCGAATAAATAAAATCATCAAGTCGGGTTGTTGAGGAGAGATAATGAAAAAGCTAGCGATTAGTCTCGCTATTATAAGTGCACTTGGTTTAAGTGGCTGTAATGACGAATCTTTGAAAGATATTGAAAATGAAGCGATTGTAAATGGCACACAAGTTATTCCGGCCGCAAGAGTGGTCTTTAATCCATCGGACGGTGAATTATCAATACCTAACGACCTGTTATTTCAAGGTACACTAGATGGCACTTTAAATGTCCCAGTTGCAGATGCAACCGATTTTTCAGATCCATCAGTCGCGATCAGTGCACTGGATGGATGGTCAGTTTCAAACCCTTTTGTACTCGCTATCGATTTCCCAACAAAAAAAGATGCTAACGGCGATGATGTACACCAAACTACACTAGATGCTGCAAGTGTGTTTAGTCCCGAATCTGTTTTCGTTTATGAAGCTATCATGGGGGGAGGGGCGGATGAATGTGCTGAAGTACCTCGTGGATTAGCGTGTAAAGTGGTTAATAAACTAACCTTTGGTGTTGATTATGTCGCAAAAGCGGTTGGTAATAGTATCGCTGTTGTGCCGTTAAAACCTTTAAAAGGTAAGACTAGTTACATAGTTGCTTTGAGTAATAACATTAAAGATAGCGCCGGTGCATCAGTTGCAGGCTCTTCAACCTATGAGTTAGTTAAACAAGATATCAATACCTTACCTTTAGAAACAGCATCACAACTTGCGGTTCAGGGTTTAATTAATAGCTTTGAAAATGCCATTGCTGCAGCCGGAGGAGATAAAGCGTCATTGATTTATACTATGGCAATGACCACACAATCTACTACAGATGTGCTTTATACAACTAAAAGTTTAATGGCTGCAAATCTGGCTCAGGGAGTTTATCCAACAATAGGTGTTCAAGATACAGGTGCGTCCGTTGCTGATATATTAGCGGGTAATATTCCTGATCATTTGGTCACGTTATATTCCAGTGCAAATTTCATGCAGGGGACAATTACTTTACCTTATTATTTAGGTGTGCCGACAATGGCAAATCCTATGGCACCTGTAAATGAGTGGTGGAAAAGCTTATGTGATTCAGGCGTAATGCTGTCAGGTATGGCTGCCGCTGATCCAACTTCAATTCCTGCTGCACCTGTGAGTCAATCAGATGGTATGTGTATGGCGATTTCTCAAGCACAGGGATTAGCGTCTCCCGGGTTAAGAGATTTAGGCATAGATACTGAACGTAATCTAACGCAATATAGTCCTGTTGTTGCGCCAAAAGCAGCCAGTGATTTCCCGCACATCCCTGATGCCGGCAAATTAACGGTTCAAATGACAACCCCTGATCTGGCGATTGCCAATGCTGTACGCACAGCAAAGGGCTTACCTGAACTCAATAACCCCGAAAATGGCTGGCCTGTGGTTATTTTACAACATGGAATAACCTCTAAAAAAGAAGATATGCTCGCACTGACAGGTTTATTGTCTGTGTATGGTTTTGCAACTGTGGCGATTGATCATCCATTACACGGTAGTCGTGGTTTTGACTTAAATGGTGATGGTATTGATGAAATAAACGCATCGACTGTATCTGCAACTCATTATATGAATCTTGCTAGTTTATTAACTGCGCGCGATAACTTACGTCAAAGCACTTTGGATTTGTTAGGTTTACGTTTTGGTTTAAATTTCCTGGGTGGAGTAGATGTTACTGGCGCTCCAATTAAAGTTGATGCATCAGAGGTGCATTTCTTAGGGCATTCGCTTGGTGCTATCACTGGCATTAATTTTATGGCCTTAACCAATACACCATTAAATGAACAAGTTGATGGCTTTTTTAAGGTTGCAACGAACAGTCAGGCAATGCCTGGTTTAATGGTTGCTAATTTATTACTGGAATCTTCAGCATTTGGTGATACGATTAAGTCATCATTAACTTATAAAAGTTCGCCAGAATTTCAAGGGTTTGTAGCATCAATTTATCCTGATGTAACACCTTCAGCTGACGATATTGAAGCGGCTTATGTCTTGTTTTACAGTAATTTGAATGTTGAACAACAGGCATCACTTAATGCGACTTTCTCACAGTTTGCATTTGCAGCGCAAACTGTGTTGGACGCAGGAGATCCGGTTTCATATGCAGGAATTTTAGCTGCTACGCAAACACCAACTCATGTTATTGAAGTTGTTGGAGATGGACTGGATAATCTAAGCGACCAGGTTATTCCAAATACAGTAACCACTTCAACAATGGCTGGCACTGAAGGTGCTATTGGGGTAATGAATTTATCGGGTGTATCACAAACAGTGACAGACGCAGAAAATACCGTTTCAGGTGCCGTACGTTATTTATATGGTCATCATGGCTCTATCTTAACACCTGCACCACGTGAAGAAGCACAAGACGTTACACTGAATGGTCGTGCAACAGAAGAAATGCAAGCTCAGGTTGCTAATTTCTTTGATAGTATGGGTCATTCAATTACTGTGCAAGATGCAGGAGTTGTACAACAATAAAAATATTAAAGCCCTCATTATGAGGGCTTTAACCTATTTCATGCTCTAAAAATTTAGAGTATATTCCATATTGCCTCTAAATATCCCCATTATCTTTTCAACTACTTTTTAAGTAAATAGCGCTCAAATTATTATCATAAATTGAATGTTTGCACCTAATTTTAGGACTAATGTACATTTATCATTTACTTTTATTAAATTATGAGTAACAGTAAGTATATATCTAAGGCATCTTAAGATGCTGAATTCAGTTGGAATTAAAATTATTTTAAGCAGTTAATCGTGAGTCGATGAATTGATAATCTTGCTAGTATTAAAAAATAAATCAGTGATGGAATTTGTATCTGGCAATTTAAAAGTTGCCGGACATCAAATTAGATATGCCTACAATAGTAATGAAGCAGTTGTTGTTTTAAAAAGCTATCAGGTTGACCTTGTTATTACTGAAGTGGATATTGGAAAAGTAGATGGTTGGAGATTGGCTAGATTAATAAGATCTGGCATTTTGGCGTCCTCAGATGAATTACCTATCTTATTGATCACTGAAAATCACTGTGAGCGAATTGCTGAAACAACAGCCAAAATTTTTGATATAAACCGCGTAATTTCGTACCAGGAACTGGCACTCGTCAATGACGTTGTAGTGCAATTAAGTACAAAGCAGGGGAATTTAAATAACAAAGGGTCAATTTTAGTTATTGAAGATACGCCAGATACTGCTGCTTTAATACAACGTATGTTAAAACATAATTTTGATGTTGATATTGCACCTGATGGCTTTTCAGGTATTACTGCATTAAAGAAAAGACCTTATGATATTGTTTTACTTGATATTATGATGCCAGGAATGTCGGGTGATGAAGTTTTAGACGTCATTGTGGAAACTAATCCAAAGCAAGTTGTTATTGCTATGACAGCGCATGGCACTGTGGATTTGGCTGAGTTAATGCTGGTTAAAGGGGCTGCCGATTATATTCAAAAACCTTTTAGGGCCGAGCAACTAAGGAAAGTATGTGATATAGCATCAAAACGAGAAGATTTTATTGTTTCTAACGAACAATTTGCCGCAAAAACCATGGCTTTACAAAGTGAACAGAAAAAGTTTAATTCATTATCTAAATCCCACTATCGTGTATTAGATTGTATTAGCAGTATCGTAATTGAAATTGCACCTAGTGGGCGAATTTCATTCGTCAATAACGCCTGGTTTCGCAGTACAGGTTTTATGGTATCAGCGACTATCGGTAAGTTGTTTATTGATTTTATTCATGAGCTTGGTTATAAATCTAAAAGCTATATTGAAGAATCAATCAGTGATTTGCTTTTAGGGAAGATAACTAAAGATAATATTGAATTAAAGCTGATCCATAAAAGTAATGATTTTTTTTGGGGCGAACTCAATCTGACTCCCTATTTGAATGATGCCGGAGAAATCATTGGTATTTCGGGCACTATTGATGACATAAGTGTCCGTAAAAAAGCTGAACAACAGTTAAAACATGTTGCCCTTCATGATACCTTGACTGGTATCCACAATCGCTACTATTTCGATAATGAGCTGACAAATATTGCCAATTCAGCTGCCAGAACAGGGATACATCACTCTTTACTGTATTTAGATTTAGATCATTTTAAAATTATTAATGATTCTCAGGGTCACCATCAAGGTGATTTAGTATTGAAAGAAATTGCCAGATTATTGTCTGAAAGAACAAGAGCCAGTGATATTTTGTGTCGAATAGGTGGTGACGAATTTGCGATGTTGTTAACCAATACATCGATAGAGGACGCAAAAAAGTTTGCATTAGAAATTTGTCAGACCATCGCTAATTCATGTTTTCAGTTTGATGATAAAGTATTTAAAGTAAGTTCAAGCATTGGAATATCTGCAATCGATGGTAAAGCCTATTCATGTGATATTTATTTACAACAAGCTGATATTGCAATGTATGCGGCGAAGCAAAGTGGCCGAAATCGCGTACATATATACAGAGACGATGATAAAGTAACGGAAGAGCTTAAGCAGGGGTTTGAGTGGGCGCAAAAACTCCAGGCTGCATTATTTGCTGATGATATTGTATTGCACTTTCAGCCTGTTATAGACGTTAAAACCCGTAATATTGTGTATTATGAGGCGCTTGTCAGGTTAGTCGTAGATAATAAAATGATTTTTCCTGGTGAGTTTATTCCCTCTCTTGAAAAAGCGGAAGATATAAGCCTGTTAGACCGACATGTCATAGGAAAGGCATTGAGCATCATGAAATCTCACCCTGTATTAACAAAAGTGGCAATCAATTTGTCAGCGCAAGCTTTTGCAGACGACAGGTTATATTTATATATACAAGAAAAATTGGCTGAATATTCAATTTGTCCCTCTCGCATTATTTTTGAGTTAACTGAAACTGCAAGCTTATCTAATATTACTGGTACGCAAAGGTTGGTTAATCAATTAAATGAACTTGGTTGTAGTTTCTCTATCGATGACTTTGGTACTGGATTCAGTACATTTTCTTACTTAAAACAGATACCAGCAGCGAGTGTGAAAATAGACGGCTCTTTTGTAAGAGATATGCTTACCGATGCGACAGATGCTATTTTAGTTAAATCAATTCATGAAACAGCACTGGCATTGAATAAAAAAACTGTGGCTGAGTTTGTTGAAGATGAAGCAACGTTAATTCACTTAGCTGAATTAGGTGTACATTATGCTCAGGGTTTTTACATTAGTAAGCCTATGGATATCACTGATTTATATGAAAAGGATGAAGAACCAAATTCTGCAGCATAAACATTTATAGATTTATTTCTACCATATAAAAATAATAATAGGGAAATAAAATGGCTGGCAATGAATTATTAGACTGTAAACATAAATCACAGATTATTGATTATGCAGATCTAATTTTAGAGTATCTGCATCAATTAGGTGTCGAGTATGTATTCGGTGTGCCTGGTGGCGCAATAGAACCTTTGTATAATGCGTTAGCGCGTTCAAAAAGAAATGGTGGGCCACAAGCTATTGTTGCGCGCCATGAATGTGCGGCTGCATTTATGGCAGATGGTTATTATCGTGAAACCGGTAAATTGGGAGTTGTGTGTTCCACAACCGGACCTGGTGCGACAAATTTGATCACAGGAGTTGCCTCTGCGTCAGTAGACATGAGTCCCATGTTAGTGATCACGGCGCAAACGGCACTGCCAAAATTTGGTAAAAGACCTTTACAGGATTCAAGTGAAACCGCCATAGATACAGTTGGCATTTTTAGAAATTGCACAAAATTTAACGCGCTAATATCTCATCCCGATCAGCTGGAAAGTAAGCTGATATCAGCATTAATGGAAGCGGTACAATCTCCAAAAGGACCTGTTCATATTAGTATTCCTTCGGATATATTACGTGCGCCTTATGGTCACTTAAACCCCAATGTCCATGTTAATTATCTGATGAATCGGGTTTATTTAGAAGATAAACCTGCGGTTGATAAATTGATTGAAGAAGTCATTAATGCAGATAATATTGTTTTGTTTATCGGTCATGGATGTGGCCGAGCTTATCAACAAATTCAACAAGTTGCAGAAGCCTTAAATGCCCCTTTTGTCACGGGACCTATGGGGAAAAGTTGGGTTAATGAACGCCATCCTCTTTATCGCGGTGTGTACGGCTATGCCGGGCACGCATCAGCGCATGACTTATTTAAGAACGAAAAAATTGAATTAGTGTTAGCCATAGGCACTTCTATCACAGAAATGGGGATTGGTGGGCTGGCAAATGATATTTTAACAAATAAGTTAATTCATATTGATGAATCGGTTGAAAGTTTTAGCCGTTCTCCTATGGCAAAATTACATGTGTGTGGCCATCTTGATGCCGTATTCAATCGATTATTAAATAAAATTGATGCCAGGAGTTGGAGTCGTACCTGGCAAGGATTAGAGTTTGAGTGCGATAAAAATGTATTGGCAGGATTTACGGAATTGATAGATGAAAATATTTGCTTATCTGATGCTGTCCCTATAAAACCACAAAGATTAATGGGGTATTTATCTCAGGCATTGCCTGATACAACCCGGGTGTTTATAGATACCGGAAACATTTGGGCATGGGCAACACATTATTTGAATCATAGCTCAAATCAGGGGTTTTATCGTATTTCAATGGGATATGGCAGTATGGCCTGGTCTATCGGTGCTGTCATAGGATCTTATTTTGGCTCTGATGCTCAGCCACATGTTTGTTTGTCCGGTGATGGTGCCTGGTTAATGAGCTCCCACGAAATAGGGGTGGCTGTACAACATGAATTACCTATATTGTTTATTATTCTGAATGATTCAGCCTACGGCATGATACGCTTTGGTCAAAAATTGAGTGATGCAGAGTCAATAGGCTGGGAATTAAATAAGGTTGATTTTGCAATGTTAGCGATTGCGCAAGGAGCTGAAGGTATCGTTATTGAGCGACCACAACAACTTTTAGATCTTGATTTAAAATTTATATTTAGTGCAAAAAAGCCCACTTTACTAGATGTAAGAATAGATCCCAATGAGATCCCGCCTATGTTGAACAGAGTTAATAACTTACAGAAAGATTCGTTCGAAGTTAAAGGGTATCAATAATGTGAGAAAGTTATTTAAGTCGTTTTACCATAATAATAAATTTAAGTGCTCACACTGGAGGTGAAATGCACGCATTTGAGGTATTCAATGAAAATTAAAATAATTTGTGCAGCTATGGTTGCACTGTTTAATCATGGAATAAATGCTGAAGAGTATAGTAATGATGATGAATTCTTTGACGATTTCTACGGCAGTGAGGAAATGGTTGAGATAGCAACCGGAACCAAAAAACAGTTTCACTTGTTACCCTCAGTAGCCACAGTAATTTCGAGACAAGACATCGCAGATATGGGCGCTTTGCATCTTGATGAGGTACTTGAACAAGTACCAGGTTTACATGTTATGCCATCGGGTGCTGCGCGATTAACGCCTGTTTATTCGATTCGTGGCTTACAAACCGGATTTAATCCACAAATTTTGGTATTGATGAATGGTGTGGAATTCAAACATCCGACAAGTTCAGCGCTGACATATGGGTTTAAATATCCGGTTCATAATGTAGAGCGGATTGAAGTCATTCGCGGCCCAGGTTCAGCTGTTTATGGTGCAGATGCTTTTAGCGGAGTCATAAATATTATTACCAGAAAACCCGATGATAAAAACGCGATGACTGTGGGCATTAGTTCAGGCTCTTTTTCTACGACCGATGCATGGGCAAATATAAACGTAAATTATAATGAGGTTAACCTCGGACTTGCAATAAATCACTCAAAAACAGAAGGTGATAAAGGCAGAATAGTGAGTAGTGATTTACAATCTAACTTTGATAGTATCTTCGGTACATCTGCATCATTAGCACCAGGTTATCTGGCGACACAATCAGAAATACTCAATATAAATTTAGACTTAACCTGGCAAGACTGGTCCATTGAAAACTGGTACTGGTCTTTAAAAGACGGCGGTGAGGGCAACGGAGCTACACAAACGATAGATCATCAGGGCAAAGAGAATGCCAAAAGTTATTTATCTAAAATCATGTATAAAAGTAACATCACGTATGATTGGGACTTAGAATCTCAGCTGTCTTATTATAAAACTGAAGCTGATAGTTATTTAGTATTGTTTCCTGAAGGCACAAGTATCCCTATAGGGGATGATGGCAACTTATTCACACCAAATTTACCTGATGTTGATGGGGGGGGATTAACTGCATTTCCAGATGGTGTGATAGGTAACCCGATCCCCTCTTTAAAAGAGACAAGGTTTAGATTAATTAATACTTATACTGGTTTTGATAATCATAATTTTCGAGTTGCTTTAGGCTGGGTAGAAACTAGATTAACAGCCAAAGAGTATAAGAATTTTGGTCCTGGTGTTTTAGATGGTATTAATTATGAGCCTGTTGTTTCTGGCGTACTCACTGATGTGAGCGGAACGACAGATGTTTACGTGAATGATCAAACTCGCCATATAAGTTATTTAACTTTTCAGGACGAATGGCGTTTAAGTAATGACTGGGAGCTTACTATAGGTGTACGTTATGACGATTATTCTGATTTTGGTCGCACGATTAATCCCAGAGCTGCCATGGTATGGCAGGCAAAACATAATTTAACGACTAAGTTAATGTATGGCTCTGCATTCAGGGCACCTAGTTTTTCAGAATTATTTTTAATTAATAACCCCGCAGCACTTGGCAATAAAAATTTGAAACCTGAAGAAATAGATACACTTGAATTAGTTTTTGACTACAGACCAAGTGTTGATAGTAAAGTGGCCATTAACTTTTTTAAATATAAAGCCACAGATCTTATTATGCGCGTAAAAGATCAGGCGCCGGCTACAACAAGTACATCCCAAAATGCACGAAATCAAAAAGGGGATGGAATTGAAATTGAATACGCCTGGGATATTACACAATATATCTCATGGAACGGCAGTATTTCTTATCAAAAGTCGGTGGATAATGAAAATGACCAAAAAGTCGCTGATGCACCAACGAGCCAAGTTTTTACGGCGTTGAAATTTAAGTTATCAGATAACGTTAAATTAACGACTCAGATAAATCATATCAGAAACCGTTATAGACAAGCATCTGATCAGCGTGCACCTATGGCTGACTACACTTTGCTCAATATGGCATTATCTTATCAGCCGACAAAAAACATGAAATTGAAATTAGTGGCTAAGAATTTATTAAATAAAGACTATTTTGAAGGATCAAATGGCAGCATCGCGGATGACATTCCGATGGAAGGCCGAAGTGTGTCAGGAATTTTTGAATATACCTTTGAATAAATGAGAATTTAATGGAAGAGAAAAAAGAATTTGGTTTTTCTAAGTCAATAAAGACCAATATCTGTCTGGAAAAACCTGCGGTAGATAATCCATATCTCGCTGAAAAAAGATATATATCTGGTTATGATATTGAACAAATGGCGACTAAGTGTAGTTACATCGATTCATTATATTTACTTTTTAAATCTGAGTTACCTGAACAAAAAGATAGCGTGATATTAAATATGTTATTTGTTGGATTGATGAATTTAGGACCCAGACATCCAGCTATCAGAGCCAGTATGATTGCGGGGATCAGTAAGACTAATGCAGAGCATTTATTGCCGATTGGACTGAGTACGCTGGGTGGAGAAAAAGGCGGGGCAGCGGAGGTTGAATTAGCCCATATCTTTATTAATAATTCACTAGCGTTAGATCCTGTTCAATGCGCAAGAAGTATAACAAATAACCATAAAGGTGAGGATCAGCATATTGCACCAGGCTTTGGCTGTAGTTTTGGTGACAAAGATCCGATTATTAACCGATTAGCACAACAAATAATGCAGGTTAAACCAGATTCCAGAATTTTTAATTGGTGTACTGACTTCACTGCTGAACTTTCACTTCATAATATGGGCTTTTTAACGACAGGTTTAGCTGCGGCAATATTTTTGGAATTAGGTATAGATAAACGAGGCTCGGTTGGTTTATTTCAATTAGCCTGTGCGCCAGGCATTTTCGCACAAGGCGTAGAACAAACACATAGACCCATTACAGATATGCCTTTGCTGGAAGATGAACATTATGAACTCAGATAATAAAATTGATCCCCTTAATTATTGGCATCACAGACGCAACAAAATTGAAACACATATAGGTAAATGGACTGGAGGCGTAGATATTATTATCAGAGATAAATCTTTACTTACAGATTTATTTGATAAGGTTTCTTATATGCAGTTGCATGTTTTAAATGTAACGGGTCGTATGATCAGTCATGAGCTTGGTACCTGGTTGGAAAATAATTTTATGGTGATGAGTTACCCTGATGCAAGAATATGGTGTAATAGTATAGGTGCCTTATGTGGCTCTATGGCAACGACACCTGTTGCTGCGGCTATGGCGGGTACTTTAGGTGGCGATTCTCGTGTATATGGAGGTAGTCAAACTTCTCAACTTGCTATGCAGTTTTTAATGAAAGCACAGAATGATTTTCAGTGCGGAAGTTCAATCAGACAAATTGTTGATATGATACCATTTAAACAAGGAAAGCCGGCAATTATCGGGTTTGCAAGACCCATTGACCGAATAGACGAAAGGATTGAACCTCATAGAACTATGTCGAAAAGGTTAGGTTTTAGTGAGGGGGAATATATGCTTCTGGCTAATAAAATAGATAAGTATGTAAACAAAGAATATCAATTAGGGATCAATATTGGCGGCTACACCGCAGCCTTTATGTTAGATCAGGGTTTTACGCCAGATGAAGTCTACAGAATTAAAGCTTTATGTGTTAATAGTGGCGTGACGGCCTGTTACGTTGATAATTTAACACCCCCTGAAAATGCGTTCTTACCCCTTACTTGTGAAGATATTCATTATTCAGGAAAGTCACCAAGGAAATTGTAAGGGCCAGAGCACCATATAGTTTAAATTTAGGAGACGGCAGCAACTTTTATTTCTGTGCTGGTTAATGGAAGTGCAACAATAAAGGTTGCCCCCTGATTTAATTCACTTTTTACACTTAAACTTCCTTGCATTACATCGACAAATTTCTTCGAAATCGTTAACCCTAATCCTGTGCCGCTAAATTGACGGGAATGACTGGCATCGACCTGACGAAATTCTTCAAAAATAAAGGCTTGCTGTGATTTAGATAAACCTATACCTGTATCTTTGATTATAAAGTAGATATTATTTGACATGTCTTTTATGGTTAATTTAACATGTCCATTTTTTGTGAATTTACATGCGTTACTGAGTAAGTTTAACAAGACCTGCTCTAGCTTTGCTGAATCAATAAGTATATGTGTTAAGGATGTTTCCAGCTCAATGGTAAACTGATTATTATTAACTTGCGATAGCACAGAAATAGTATCAAAAAGACTTGTTTTGAGCTCAGCTAATATTAAATTAGTACTATTTAATTCAATTTTACCAGCCTCTATTTTTGCCAGATCTAAAAGACTATTGATCATTTGCAGTAATTTATGTGAGTTTCGAGAAATTTTGTCCATGTCCTGAGTCAGATCAAACTGTCCCTGATGCTCTAACTCTTCTGTTACCAGCTCACCATAACCTATGATAGATTGAATGGGTGTCCGTAATTCATGACTCATATTTGCCATAAATTCAGATTTATGGCGGCTTGCGGTTAATGCACTATCTCTTGCTTCAACCAATTCCTGGGTTCTTAAACAGACTTCTTGCTCTAGTTCATCTCTATGTGATTTTAAATCATCTTCTTGTTGATCTAAGACTTTCATCATGCTGTTATACGCATTTGCCATGCCACGTATTTCTTTGGCACCATTTACAGTTGCCAGGATATGTTCGCCTGATTGTTCGGCTTTTTGCATAGTACGTGATAATTGGGCCAAAGGTGTAAATAAATGCTTTAGCCCTATATGCAGGACTAAGGTGAGGAGCAAAATTGACAGTAAACCTATACTGGCAATTGTTATCGCGATGTGTTTTTGAGAAGTTATTAAATTTTGTTTACTATAAATCACCTCTGCGTAACCTATTACAGGCTGATTTACTTGCATGGGATCCATTGCAAATTGGTTATCCTCATTTTGTTCGTCGGTTTCAATTATTACAGGTGTTAATATTTGCCAATATCCGTCAGTTTCGAAAATTGTTGTGGTTTTATCTGGATATCTCTCTATTACTGGAATTTCTTTAGGGTAAAGTCCTTGCACTATAAAAGGTGTCATATTCTCTAATTGCAAACTGACAGCGGTAACAGATGGAAACCCAAGTACTTGTTGTAAAGCATCACGTGCATTGTCATTATCACCAGAAAGAATAGGAAATACAGCTTGTTTAGCTAAGCCCTCAGCAATCTGATAAGCATTATTTACCATGATATTTTTTGATTGATAATATACTGCTGTCGCAGTGACAAGACCTATTACGATAGTCATTAAAGTAATGCCAACAATCAAAAAGCTGGTGGCCTGGCTTTTAATACTCTTATCAGAATTAAGTAAGGTGTTTAACAAAAACATCTGGCATACTCGTATTATTGCGGAAAAGTTAACGCGAAATGCGCGCGTTTATTCGCATTGTAGTTATAGCCTAAATGTGCAGCGGTTCTTAAATTAACGGCTAAGTTTGCATTGTCGAGTGCTTTTACAATCGATGGAACGGATTTGTGATCTATCTTGTTTACTAATCTGGCTAATTGTTTTCCTAACTCGAGGTTGTTAGGAATGGCTGAGAATAAAGCGCCGCGTTTAGCATGGGTAGGTTTACTTGAAAATACAACCACTTTATTACTCCATGCTTTTTCCAGGATCACGGGGATAATGATTTTTTCGTGAGCGGTAATAGGGTCTAATGGTAACCAAATAGCCGTATTTTTTAATTGATCATTTTCAAACAAAGCATTATAAGTTTTTACCGCTGTTCTCAGATCTTTAACTTCAATAGAATTTAAAGTTAAGCCATGTAATTTAGCCTGGTTACTAGCTGATCCCATGATCCAAGCTGAAGAGGGGGTATATAATACGGTAACTTGCGTGATCTCCGGTGCTAATATATTTAAAGAATCAAATAACATATTAGGTGCAGCCATTAAGCTGACTCCTGAAATACCATTAGGTTTAATCGGCAATGCACCAACCACCACATCTTGGTTTTTATAAATTCTTTTTGCGACATTCATACCTCTTTTGCCAAGCGCAATGACTTTTTGAGTTTTGATAGCTTGTACTGTTTTTTCAATATTATAATCTTTGGATAAAGGTATAAATGTGATATCACCATTAAACTCTTGTTGAATACCTTGATTTATTTGCTGGAATATCTTGTCATAAGGAGCTTTAACATCTGGATACACCAATGTTAACTGCTCACTTTGAATTGAGGAACAGAAAAATAAGATACAAAAGCTTAAAATCTTTGGTATGTGATCACACTTGAAGTTTAACGGCATATAATAAAGTAACTGATCCTTTGATAACTTGTATGTTGTTATTTTAGTATACTTTTTTAACTTCGGAAGGCATAGTTTAATTTAAAATAGGGACATAATAAATATATCCACTATTTCAAAATATTCAGGCTAGTTGTCTAGCATACTAAATAGTTGGATTTGTGCTTCGCCACCTTGCGGTACACCACAACTATTTTCTGGTAAAACCACATAGCAATTGGCTTTACTAAGGGAAGACAAAATTCCTGAACCTTGTTTCCCGGTTGAAGTGACTTGCCAGTTACCTTCAATATCTTGATGTGCAATGGCGCGCTGAAACTCTAATCTGCCCGGACGCTTTTTAAAATCGCTTAATGTCAAAGCTTTGAGTGTTGCAATAGGTTTATGTTCTTGCCCTGATAGTACTTTGATAAAGGGAATGGCGAGTTGTTCAAATGTGACTGCCGCTGATACTGGGTTACCTGGTAAACCAATAAAATGACTATCACTTAATTTTCCAAAGGCAAAAGGTTTACCGGGTTTGATGGCAATTTTCCAAAAGTTGATAGAACCCATTTGCGCTAAAATTTCTTTGACAAAATCAGCTTCACCTACGGAAACACCGCCACTGGATACGACCACATCTGCAATCTTGTTCGCATCTGCAAAAGCACGAGTCAAAGAATCTCGGTTGTCAGGTACTATACCTAAATCTATGATGTCGACAGGTAAATTATGTAATTGGGCCATCACAGTGAAGCGATTAGATTCAAATATCTGACCAGGTAATAAAGTTCCGCCAGGTGCCACGAGTTCGTCGCCGGTGGATAAAATAGCGACTTTTACTTTTGCAAAGGTATTTATCTCATTAATACCTAAAGAGGCTAATAAACCTATATCAGAGGGTCTAAGTTTTCGACCTTGTTTTAAAACAATGGCACCCTGGGCGATATCTTCGCCTGTGTTTCTGATATTTTGCCCTATAGTTGCTGATGATAAAAAAGTAATGCGGTCATTATTGACTGTAACTTGCTCTTGCATAATGACGCTATCGGCACCTGAGGGAATGACGGCACCAGTCATTATACGAACACATTCACCCGAGTTTAATGTTTGTGTAAATGGCTGTCCGGCAAAAGAGGTGCCTATTAACGTGAGAGTATTGTGTTCATTTAAACAATTTTCTTGTATGGCATACCCATCCATCGCTGAATTATCATGTGGTGGCACATCCACCGGAGATACGATATCTTCGGCTAAAACTCTGCCTAGCGCATGATGGATCATCAAAGTTTCTATTTTAACTGTTTGTTGTGCACTGGATATTAACTGCGTTAATGCCTCATTAAAAGGCATTAGCTGACTTTGCACTGCATCACAATCACAAGACATATTACATTTCCATTTCTAATTGATTACCACTCTTTTTCAAGTAGCCTTTATCCTCAATATACCTTAATGCATGCTATAACACATTAGTTGAGTTGCTATTTAGTTAGCTTTTAATTGATCTATAACATAAAAATATTAAGTGTATTTTAGGTTTTGGATTATTTGCAAATATCGACTAAAATACGGGTTCACTTTATTGAAATAGGAGTTGGTTTAAATGACAGGCCCAATAGACAAGCTGCTTAAAAAACATAAACAACTTATTCAGTCAGATGATCAAAAAGTGGTTTCCCATGTACAACGTGAAAAAGAAGAATGGATTTTAAATACAGTGATGTTAGATCAATATGACGTGCCTTTTAAATATAAACGTAAAAAGCGTTATAAAAACTTAAAAGGTGCCAGAGTGAATCTTACTTACTATCCGGAAATTGAGTCTGTTGCCGGATTTGATATGGAAGTTATGAAAATAGTCAGAATAAAAATAGCTTAATTTTTAAGACCTCAAACTAAGTGTTTGAGGTCATGGTATGTGACAGCTTACAGCTTACAGCTTAGTTTTAGTTTCTAATAAGCCCCTGCGCTTTAATAAAGGTTCAATTTTTGGATCTTCCCCTCTGAATCGGCGATACATTACAGCCGGATCTTCAGTGCCGCCCGACTCTAATACATTTTTACGATACCCCTGGGCTGTAGCCTGATCAAAAATACCTTTGTCTTTAAATACTTCCCATGTATCAGCATCATAAATATTTGACCAGATATAACCATAATAACCTGAAGAATATCCTCCGGCGAAGATATGAGAGAAATAACCAGTACGATATCTGGGTGATATTTCTTTGATCAAACCAATTTTATTTAAATATGATTTTTCAAAATTATTGGCATCTTGTAATTCAGCGGTTTCCAAAGAGTGCCAATTCATATCTAATAATGCAGCGGCTAAATATTCGGTAGTACCAAAACCTTGGTTAAATTGGCCGGCAGCCTGAATTTTATCGATCATTTGCATTGGGATAACTTTGCCTGTTTTATAATGTTTCGCAAATTTAGCTAAAACTTCGGGCTCCATCATCCAGTTTTCCATTACCTGAGATGGGTATTCAACATAATCTCTTGGTAATGCAGTCCCTGTTTGTGAACGATAATAACCGTCTGACAGTAAACCTTGTATTGCATGACCAAATTCATGGAATAAGGTAGAGGCTTGATCAAAGGTCAGTAATGTTGGCTCATTACCTATAGGGCGAGGGTAATTGAGTACGTTGTAAATAATAGGGTGTACTTCTTTGCCAAACATACGATGTTGCTTTTTGAAAGAATTCATCCATGCACCACCACGTTTGCTTTCACGTACATAGTGATCGGTTAAGTATAAACCAACATTAGAACCATCTTTATCAAAAACTTCAAAGGTACGTACGTCCTGGTGATATTTTGGAATATCAAAACGTTCTTTAAAGGTGACACCCCAAAGTTTTTCAGCGGTATAGAAAATACCTTGTAACGTACCTTCTAAAGAGAAATAAGGTTTAGTTTCAGCTGCATCTAAATCATATCTGTCTTTTCTGATTTTTTCGGCATAATACCACCAATCCCATGCTTCAAGTTTGAACTTGCCGCCTTGCGCGTCGATCATTTTTTGCATATCAGCGGCTTCAATTTTCGCTTTTGCGATAGCCGCCGGCCATACTTTATCAAGTAATTTAAAGACATTTTCCGGCGTTTTTGCGGTTGCATTTTCAAGTACAAAATGGGCGTGCGTTTTATACCCTAATACCTGCGCTTTTTGATAGCGTAAAGAGGCTAATTTTGAAGCAATTTTTTGGTTATCATGTTCGTTGCCGTTATTCCCTCTTTGGGTATATCCTTTATAAATTCGCTCGCGAAGCTCTCTGTTCTCGGCATACGTTAGAAAAGGATTTTTACTGGGTCTATGTGTGGTAAATACCCATTTCCCTTTATGTCCGCGTTCAATTGCTGTTTGTGCAGCCGCGGCAATAATATCGTCTGGTAAACCCGCAAGATCTTTTTGGTTATCGATCACCAATTCAAAATTATTCGTTTCAGCTAATAAATTTTCACCAAATTTCAGTGATAGCTTACTGATTTCCTGATTTAACTCACGTAACCTCGTTTTTTCTTTGGCATTTAAATTAGCACCGCCTCGAACAAAGTTTTTGTATGTATCTTCTAATAAGGTTTTTTGATCTATACGTAATGCAAGATTGTGCTTGTCATCATAAACAGCTTTAACACGATTAAAAAGTTTAGCATTCAATGCTATATCATCAGTCAGAGATGATAATTTAGGTGACATTTCTTTAGCGATAGCACGTATTTCATCATTTGACATTGAGCTTGTTAAACCATAAAAAACCCGGCTTACTTTATTTAATAAGACACCACTTTTTTCCATTGCAACTATGGTATTTTCAAACGTTGGTTTGCTGGTTGCATTGGCAATAGCATCAATATCAGCTTTATTTTCTGCGATCCCTTTTTCAAAGGCTGGCAAGTAATGCTCTGTTTTTATTTTTTCAAAAGGTGCAATACCATAAGGGGTTTTAAACTCGTGAAAAAAGGGATTAACTTGTATTGTTTTTGGTGTTAGTTCCGTTTCATCATGGTTTATATGTGCATTAGCTTGAAAGCCGGCAACTAAAAGTGCAAGCGCTATTGGCGTAAGGATTTTTTTCATTTAGATATCCATAAATAGGGTTGAAATCAATTTTTAATTGCTATCAAACCTTATTTAAAGCCCAAGTGCAAAAATATAAGTTAATTCTACAAAAATTAACGTTAAGATATCTTTACTACTGATTAAAATAAAAAGTTTATCAGCTATGCGTGTATAATCTGTTTAGTTTTAATCGACAATAGAAGTCTTTTGATGGTTTTCAAGCAACTTATTTTATTCTTGGTTTTATTTATTTCAACTTGGTGCTCTGCTGCCTGGTACAAGCAAGATAAAGCAATTATGGGCACCCGAGTTACCGTAGAGCTCTGGGCTGAAACAAAAAAAGAAGCTGATACAGCAATAAATGCGGTCATGAATGAAATGCATCGAATTGATGCCTTAATGAGTCCGTATAAACAGCAAAGCGAACTCTATTTTATCAATGAAAATGCAGCCATTAAACCGGTAAAAGTTTCGGATGAATTTTATCAGATCCTTGATAAATCGATTGAAATTTCACAATTAACCCAAGGTGCATTTGATATCACGTTCGCAAGTATTGGTTTTTTATATGATTATAGAAATAAACTCAAACCTTCAAAAACAGCGCTAGATCAAAAGCTAAAGGCGCTAGATTATAAAAAGATTCAACTGAATATAAACAATAAAACGGTGTATTTTTCTCACCCGGATACCAAAATTGATTTAGGCGGGATAGCAAAAGGTTATGCTGTTGATAATTCACTTTTGCTGTTACGCGGTTTGAAAATTAAACATGCATTAGTGACAGCTGGTGGAGATACCGGACTATTAGGTGATAGAAAAGGTCGCCCGTGGATAGTGGGTATTCAAGATCCTCGTAATAAACAAAAGCAAGCAGTACGACTACCACTAGAGAACGAAGCATTATCAACATCGGGAGATTATGAAAGGTATTTTGAAGCTGATGGCATCCGATATCATCATATTTTACAACCCACTACAGGCAAATCAGCGGCAGAAGTTCAAAGTGTCACTATTGTCGGCCCACAATCTATTATGACAGATGCACTTTCTACCAGTGTTTTTGTATTAGGCACAGTTAAAGGGTTAAAACTGATAGATACCTTACCTGACTATGATGCATTAATTGTTGATAAAAATCGTAAGTTACATTACTCAAAAGCATTAAGGGCTAATTAACTTTCCTATGTCTGGCCGATTTATTTCATTATGTCGGCTGAGATCTCAAACCTTCCTGCTTACTAAATTAATTCTTTAACTAAGTTCCATTGAGACCAATTAATAGCGTGATCAGCATTATTACTTCGTCTCTGTAATTTTAGTTCTATTTTAAAGTGCAATAATGCATAATGCGCGCAATTTCATGTGTTTAAACTATTCAAATCTCCATCCAAGCAACTTCATTCTTTCAAATGATTTTAGGCCTAAAGGAAATTGGCAAAGTGCACATATCACTTTTTATTTTAAGGATTTAACTTTTGTTTAAATATTTAACGTTATTGAGCTTATTGTTGTTTAGTCAGTTGTTTTCGGGGGCAGTTAAAGCAGAACCGCCTGTATATGGGTATTGTAAATATTACTCTACAACTACGCCATTTGTAACTGCTTCTGAGTGTAAGGCATTGCACATAGATAAAATTAATGCTGACTTCGAGTTTCAAACAACAGGCTCTCGGGTATTAATTGATATACTCCAAGACATAAACCATGACTCTATTCCGGTTGATAGCGATAATGACCGTCTAGTTTTAAAGCAATATAGAAGTTGCTATAAAGATGAACGTGGGAATTTATCTAATTGCCACACTTTGTCACCTACTATTCTTTTTTATGGTAGAGCACAGTGCTATCCCCCTTTCGAACCTAGGAAAAACAATCGTAGTACTGGCATGGAATGTACTGAAGAATGTCCTAAAGGAACAACATTTGTAGCAGGTGTTGGTGCTTGTGTAGCTTTAACTTATTCTGATGACTCAAATAGCTGTAAAGGTAAAGCGTTTAATCCGTTAGAGGTTTTAAACCCCATAAATGTTTTATCGGGTGAGAAAGTACAGACTTTTACCGACTTTAATCAGAGTAGTTTATTTAGTTTTAAACGTGATTATGCATCCAGACGTCATGAAACTCCGGGTATTAAACGTATAAAAAGAAGCATGGAAGAAGGCTCTACTTATACGGTTAAACAGCCAGAAGGTTATAAAGGGCCACCGCCTAATTTCTTAGATAAAGAAAATGAAAGTGCATTAAAAAAAGGTTTTCAACAATGGCAGCATAACTTTGATTTAAGGCTTCGAAGCTATGAAGAAAAAGGTAACCTGCAAGTAACAATAACCTTAGGGAAAGGTAAAACCAGAAGCTTTAAATATAACGAAACAACACTTACCTATGACCCGTTTTTAGGCGCTGGAGATAGTCTGATAAAAAGTGGTAGCAATTGGATTTATTCCTCACCCAACAACACCTATTATACGATTAACGCATTAGGTAAATTAATCAATATTTCTTCACCAAATGGTGAAAAATTAACATTAACTTATAATGCTGAAGATAGACTAGAGACAGTCACTAACTTGCATGGAAAAACGTTAAGTTTTAGTTATGTTGGATACTTATTAACTGCACTGACTTTACCTGATAATAGACAAATCAGTTATGAATTTGATAAATACGAAAATCTCATTTCGGCGAATTACCCCGATGGCACAAAAGAAATTTATCACTATGAAGATTTAGTCAATCATTATGCCCTGACAGGTATAACAGGCAGAGATGGTATCCGTTACGGAAATTGGTCATACAATAGTCGTGGTATTGCGATGAGTTCAGGCCATGCATTAGGGGCTGATGCAGGCACTATTACCTATGATGGTGATAATAAAACCGTAGAAGTGACGAATGTAAGTGGTAAAACAAAAAAAATTACTTTTGATAAGTATGGCCGAGTTATTAAGACGATTGGTGCAACCTGCAGCTCTAATGGCGTCGATGGTACAGAAACATTTAAATATGACAGGTACGGCCGTCAAACTGAAAAAACAGATGCAAATGGTAATAGAACAAGAGCAATTTATAATCCAAAGGGTCAGGCGTACTTAAATTACAACGCTTATGGGTCACCACAACAAACTAGTAATTATATTAAGTACAAAACTGGTACAAATTTAATCAGTAGCATTAGACAAGCAAGTGGCCTCATTGAAGAATTTACTTACGATGATTTAGGCCATGTATTAACCCATACCCAAAAAGATGGCACCAACACCCGCTTCACCACCTACCAATACAACGCTGCCGGCTTAATTAGTCAGGTAGATGGTCCGCGTGATGATGTGCAGGATATTACCACTTATCAATATGATGAGAATAATTATTTGAGCTCTGTGACTAATGCTTTAGGTCATACAACCCAGTTTGCTGATTATAATAGCTTTGGTAAAGCGACAAAAATCACTGATGCCAATGGCGTAGTCACTAACTTAACTTTTGATGTGAATGGCCGTTTAACTAATATGACTCAGGCAGGGCGTTCTACCAGTTATGTTTATGATGCGCTGGGTCAAATTAAGCAACTCACTTCTGGTGGTACACAGGTTAATTATGAATATGATGCTGCTCGTAGATTAACAGCGATTGAAGATAATCAAGGTAACCGCATTGAGCTGACTGTAGACCTTGCAGGTAATATCACGCAAAGAGATATTAAAGGCAGTGATAAAGCCATTGTTTTTACGCAGAAATATGCCTTCGATAAGATAAACCGGTTAGAAAAAACCATTAATGCCACAGGTCAAAGTTGGACCAATGAATATGATGTGGGCAGTAACTTAGTTAAACAAATCAGCCCTGATAATACAGAGGTAGAATCGAATTTTGATGTATTAAAACGTGCTACCCAAACCCTAGATCAGGCCGACAGTGCCACAGGTTTTGAATACAACAAACTAAACCAACTCACGAAAGTCACCGATGCTTTAGGACGTAGCACTACCTACGAATATAATAAATTTGGTGAACTCACTAAACAAATCAGCCCTGATAGCGGCATCACCAGCTTTACCTATGATAAAGCGGGTAACATGCTGACCAAAACTGATGCACGCAATATCACAACTTCATATGGTTATGATGTATTAAACAGGCCGTTAACTGTTGATTATGTTGGTTTTGGTAGTGATATCGATATACAGTTTGAATACGATAACGAACACAAAACCTATGGTATTGGTAGATTAACTCAAGTAACAGATGAAACTGGGAGCACGGCGTATGACTACAATGGGCACGGTGAATTAATAAGGCAAACTACGGAAATTCAGCAAGCTGATGGCGGCGTAAATAGCTACAGTCTGGATTATCATTACACGCAATTTGGTCAGTTGGCCCGCATTACCTATCCAAGTGGCAGAAATATTCATTATCGTTACAATAGTTTAGGGCAACCTGAGCAACTTAGTACCAGTTTCAATGATGAACAATATGCATTAGCAGATAATATCGCTTACTTACCTTTTGGGCCATTAACCCAGTTTACTTATGGTAACGGGGTCACATTTACCAATCGTTTTGATAAAAACTACCGATTAATAGAAAAAGAAATCAAAAACGCCAGCAATACAATCATAAGCAATCAGTATGATTACAACCCGTTAAATAATATCAAACAAATTAATGATATTACCACTCAGGCAATACAACAAACCTTTGATTATGATGCTGTGCAAAGGCTTACCAATGCCACAGGCTCTTATGGTGAACTAACATACAGCTATGATGACATAGGAAACCGCATAGAAAAAACAACTGGGCAAAATACCACCCAGTACAGCTATCAAAATAATAGTCAATTAAGTGATTTAACCGGTGCTAAAACGGTTTCAATGCAATATGACGCTGCGGGTAATTTAATACAAAAAGGGAGTACAATCTTTAGTTATAATGCAGCAGGGCGTTTAAGTAGTGCAACGATTAACGGCAATACCACAGCTTACCAATATAACTACCTGGGGCAGCGTAATATCAAGCTAACCGCAGAAGGTCATGAGGTTTATTATGTGTATGATACGGCTGGCCAGTTGATCAGTGAGTTCAATACCACAAATAACAGTTTAACCGAATATGTTTACCTCAACGGCCAAAGAATGGGGTTTATCGTCAGTGCGGGTGGCACATCTACAGATACCGATGATGACAGCGCCCCGCCAATAACCAGTAATGACGACTGCCCAGAGCCACTAGATAACGGCAGAGGTGGTAATGAAATAAGCAGGTGTAATAACGATACACCGCCAACCGAGCCGCCGGGAGATACCGGTAATGATGATCAGGATGGGCCAGGCACAGTTATACCTTCAGATCCCGATTGCATACCTGCAGAAGATAATGGCAGAGGAGAAACACCAGAGCCCGAATGTGAGGATGATCCAGCGCCAGAAAATCCGGGTACAGGTGAAACAGGCAGTGACACTGATGCACCGGGAGCCGTTGTTGTAACAGACACAGACTTAAACTGTATTATTGATGAAAATGCAGGCAGAGACGAACAACAGAGCGTTGATTGTACTGAACTACCCCATATCAAGTGGAATTTAGTTAATATAACCTCAGCACCAAGTGTGTATTATGTACATACCAATCATATAGAGGCCCCGTTAGCGCTCAGCAATGCACATGGTGATATAGTCTGGCAGGCCAACTATACACCTTTTGGTGAAGCTGAAATTGTAATAAATACAATTAATGAAGAGCTAAAGGCACGTTTCCCGGGACAATATCACGATGTCGAAAGCGGGTTATATTATAATTACTTCCGTGATTACGACCCCGAACTTGGTCGATACATTCAAAGTGACCCAATAGGTTTAGGGGATGGTGTTAATACCTACGCGTATGTTAGTGGGAATCCGGTAAATTATGTGGATCCTACTGGTGAGTGTGGGCTTGTAGGTGGTGCTGTTGGAGCGGGAGTTGGTTTAGTTGGAGGTTTAATTTATGGATTTGCAAATGAAGCCTTTACAAATAATGGAACTAAGTCATTATTGGATTCACTTATTGATATTGGTCAGTTTGGGTTTAATACAGGCCTTACCGGTGGCGTAATCGGTGGTACATGTGGTCTAGCCGCAGGTGCAGCAGTTCCAATAGGTATTGGTACAGCGATAGGTGGGTATACTGTAAACACTGCTATAGATTCTTTTCAAGCTAACAACCAATTCTCTCCTATGTTTTCTCTTGAGGAATGTCCAGTAAATGAATAAATCAACATTTTGTAATATCTTAATTAAGGATGGAATAAGCGAGCAAGAATCGCAAAAACAGTTTAATAAAGCTGTAGTACATGGTTTTGGAAATAAATGGTCTATCTTCACTGTTGTTACTTTTTTTATCGTTTATATATTATTACCAATAGAAACGAAAAATTTCAACTTAGGATTTTTAGATTTTTCCAATGGGTATTTTGCATTAAGTTTCATATTGTATTTTATTGTTTCTTTAAAATTGAGGGACCATAAATTGAAACATTATTTAAGAGATGGAATGAAGTAAATTGTAGCCTCCCACATTAACATCGTACTTTTTGCCAAATTGTTTATCGAACGATTTGGCAATTATTGTGCTCGATCACCATATTTTTATCGTATGATATAGGGGGTTACCAATTTTAAATCATATTTTTTACCAAATGCCGTTATACAGTTTATTACTGCAATCTTGTCATAATTATGATGTGCGTATTTTTTAATGGCTTTAGGGATTAACTGTAGCGCGCTAAATTACCATCGTACTTTTTACCAAATTATTCATCATACCCATAGTCTAAAAAATAAGCGTATTACCACTTTATTATCATAACCAAAATCTTTTTTACCACTTTATTATCGTACTTTTTACCAAATTGCGTTATAAGATTTCCCAAACTACCATCGTATTTTCAAAGATTGCTTATATTTCCGGTTACTTTAATTTCGTAATATTTATCAAAGGATTGCCGATTTTCTGATTTTTACCTATGATTAAAACGAAAAAACCGACTCAATTGAGTCGGTTTTTTTATGATACTGTTAGCTATTTAGATCTCAGTATCATGCTGTGTTTTAATCAAATTTTCTTTTGCTTCTTCTATTGCACTTTCTTTGCGTATTTCGATGATTTCAGAACCATAGTTTGACCAAAGCGCCTCTTTTAAGTCATCCAAAAAGGTGATGATGGTCGCGGCTTCTTCTGCATTGAAATAATGCGTTAATTGTGTGAATTTCATGGCTATGATACCTGTTGCTTAACTAATTCTTCATGTGAACGCCAATGTGGCTGGATCAATATATTGTTGACGTGGCTGATGGTGACTATGCGTTTTCCTTGTTGGCAGGCCTCTATCAGACTGGCATAGCATAAATTATTACATAGCCTCAGGTTGCCTTCGCTTGACCTTATGATGAGTTCAATTGCAGCGCTATCATAAGTATTTAAACCCAGCTTTACTGCTTGGAGTTCTTTCTGGATGAATAACTCTAAGTCATTATCGTTTAAAGCAAAAATATTTTCAGAGTAAGTGATCCTACTTTTGATATCTTGATTTACGTTCATTGATAAATAATATAACAGATCCCGTTGACCCAATAATACTAAGCTGTGTTTTTTGGGAAAACGATCAAATAACAACCTGAGTTTTCGAAGTACGTACATATCAAGTAAGTGGGCTTCGTCGATCAGGGTATATAAGGTTTTTCGTTCTCGAATATGTGAAAACGCACATTGGATCAGTTCTTTTTCGATGTCTTTCATCGGCACATCAATTTTAAAAGATTCAGCCAGTTGCTTTAGAATATTTAGATAGGTATGCATGGTTTGTGAGCATGAAGCAACGATAGTATCGCGTTCATTATTCAGGCTTTCAATGTGTTTACGTAATACGGTTTTACCTACGCCAGGATTGCCTATCACCACAGAAAAACCGCCATGTTGAGAATGGATTTTGATGATATCGAAGATCTTACTTTGTTGCGGTAACAGTACGATTTCAGTACGGTTAAATGGTGTTTTGGTCAGGCCGAATGTTGACTTTATCATACCGAATTTCCTATTTTTGTTTTACGTTGATTAGCGTTAAAATGCAGGTTAAGTAGATTGGCTTCGCCCATGCGCTTATCACAGAAATAAACAATAAAACGATCTCGTGTGGTACGGGAATACCGTATTTGCACTTTCTTTTCTCTGAGATCGACGGGGCATTCAAATTTTTGCGAATTGATTGAAAATACGTTGGTTTTACTGACTTTTCGAGTTTCTTCAATAAAAAAAACTTCCTCAGTATATTCATCATTGGTGAGGTGCTTAATACGGCTATGGTCCAGGTTAAAACGGTCAATGGGGATCATCTGAATGCCGCTATGATGACCTTGATTGTAGTCAGTTTCTATCCAACTTTGTGTTTTATCATTAAGTTCGTCTAATGATTTAAACTCAGTATATTGGGTTAAAAACCTGTCTCTGAAACCCCGAAAAAATCGTTCTATTTTTCCTTTTGCAGCACCATCTCGTACCGGCGCATGGGAAAGCCTGATATCAAGGCGAACACAGGCTTGTAAGATCTCTTTAGAGGTGTAATTAGCGCCGTTATCAAAATATAAACGCTCAGGTTTTCCCCGTTTAAACAAGGCTGTACGAAAGGCATCAATCATGTTATCGGTATTGTCACGGTAAAAAAACTCACCATGGGTGATCACCCGGCTGGCATCATCAATAAAAGCGATTAAAAATGTTTTACGCCATTTTCCATCAGTTTGTTGAATAGAAGGGCCATACATGGTGTCGGCTTGCCAGAGTTCATTGGCAAATTGCATCGAGAAAGAACGACGTAATTTTTGCGCATTTTCACCTGTTAATAAGTCATTTTCTCTGACCATACGGTAAAAAGAAGTTTGGGATAACTGGCTGCGTTGAAAGAAGTTTTTCTGTAATAATTGACGATAAACGGTACTTTTAGGGATCACACCGGACTTGTTAAAGCTGAGGTTAGGGGTTAACTCAACAATCGCTTCAGCAAGTTCATTCAATTTCACTTTACGATAAGTATTTTTGTCGGCACGGGTCTTATTATCCATGGTGCTAACGCCATGTTTTTTAAATCGATAAAGCCAGGTGCTGATAGTGCGCCAGGTAAATTGGAAATGGCATTGTGCTTGCTGATCAAAAAAAGTGTCTGAAGCCACATGCTTGATCCGTTCACGAATATTATTACCGGGGGCATAATCTACGGCACTGATCACTCTCAGTCTTAGTTCAAACGAAGGCCGGGTTTTATAAACAGGGTCATTCTCCATCAAGGTATCCTTAAAAAATTTAAGCAATCGCTATGATATGGATAATATAAAGTAGTGTGTAGAGACAAGATCGGTTGCGGAAAAAAGGCGTAAATATTGAGTTTGAGGGGATCACACAGGTTCGATGATAAATAAGTAAAAAATGAACATGAAATACATCAAAAAGGCGTTTAGATATGTATGAATTGATGCTAAATAAAGGATGTTTGCATCAATATCTGATAGCGTTCACAGGATGTTTGAGATATTTTTGAAAATAAACGTTTTAAGATTGGGAGTAAGGTTTTTAATCGTAATGCTCTGTTATTAAATTGTTTATCGTACAGTGTGTTAGGTGACCCTAAAAATACACGATAATAATTCTGGCTGAACTGTAATTTATTGAGCCAACGATAAGCATTGCGAGGATCATCACAATGGGTGGCATTTAGATAAGCTTTTTGGATAGTTAACCCGGCAAAAAGGGCAGTAATAAAGGTCATTAAAATAGCAGCATTATAGGCAAGATCAGGAATAGAGGAAGCCAGGTAAAGACGAAGCGTCGCACCACAGCCAGAGCGACCATAACGATCAGAACAAAAGATACGTTTACCAACGATAAGCATTTTAGCACCAGTTTGTTTTTTATAGACAAAGCCATGAGAAACAAACTGATCTCTTTTGGCGCAGTGATGACATTTAAGGGAACCAGCATGCCTTGAAAGCTCCATAGTGAATTGATGAAGTTGGTTAATGTGAGAAAAGAATAATTGCATGGAAGGTATTTTATCGAGATTGAATAAATGATCAGTAAAAAATTTAAAAATTACGTGGAGAAATTCAAATAACCAAATTAGCGTTATAGCGCAGAGAGATCTTATGATGACAAAAAAGTTGAAATAGTGGCTTTTGTACTACTGTAGTTTGGTAAATAACATCTTGTGACAACGCATGCGATACTGCAGTTAAAGCTGTGGCAACTGTAAGTGTAGGATATTTAATCTATCGAGGGTGTAGAATGGTACCTTCCTTAGCTCCCCCTTTGTGGTGGACAATTCCTGGTAATTTAACAGTTCCTTAAAAAGATATTATCTAATAATAATTGTATGATACAGGCCCTCTTTTATATGGGCTTTTCTAAAAAGAGTTGAAATATGAAACAAATAGATTTATTGAAATTTATTAATGGTGAGCAATCTATTGGGATTGGTAAGCTTGTAGATATTTTCGAAAATGAGTTGTTGAAATATGATGGATTTCCTTCTGAATACCTACAGTTTATAAATACCATATTTTCCAATGAGAAGCTTTTTAACTTAAAGGATACATGGAAATTCATTCACTCCATCGATACTGAAGATCTGAAAAGTGATCAAGTTATTGAAGTTGTGCAAACATTAACGAAGAACTATCCGAATTACAGAAATGAGATGCTCTGTGTTGTTACTTGTGACTATATAGCTAGAAATCTAGATGCTAAAGTTGCATTTAACTTTTTTTTGGATTTACATGAAAAATCAAATACATCGTTACATATAGGACAAATAGTAGCTGGACTTGATATATTGTTAAATAATTTTAATGGGTCGAATGATTTTAGAAAGAAAATACATGAGACTCGTAAAAAGTTATGGGATGAACTCGCTACCTATTGATTTTATCGCCATACTTTAAAACTAACTTAGAATGTTTACTAAGCCTCATAAACTTAATTTTATGAGGCTTTTTCTTACTCTATTTCTAATAAATAAAAAAATCTCGTTCAAAACGAGGTTTTTTTATTTATGTTATTTCGACCGACAACAAACTTTATTATGATATTTTTAGTTTTTTTAAAGTGGCAAAAACCACTGATACAGCTGGCAAGCTCTTAGCGAACGGCTGGCAATTTTGACTGGCTCACGTGGCAAAATTGGTGCGGAGTCTACAGCCTGTTTTCAACGGTAATGATCCATTATGAATATCCGTAAATATTTTTATACAAAATTAAGTTTTTGGAATTTAAGTCTTCAACAATACAATTTCTAATGAATTAGTCGTATATCATGTTGAATATATTTTCTTGCTAAAATAGTTATACCATTTTTACCCAACATCGTTACGCTGGTCCAAAATCACCATAACTCTGGTCCTGCTTAATATGGGATGTTGGTCCAGAGTGTTCATAATGCTGGTCCTGAGTGAGTGGAATCTACATTTGTATATTACGATGAATAGGACCACGAGTGATTATCAAAGTGAGCCAACGTAATTATAGTATTGGACCAAGAGTGCGGAACAATTTGGACCAGTCGTTTTACAATAAATTAATAAAAGATTGTGTAACCAGAAAGAATCAGCATTTTGAAATAGATGTCTTAATAACTCAAATTTAGTGATAAATGGTTATATCCGAATATACATGTAGCCGTTTTGGTTTAATTCATGGCTCTAAGTTTCAAAATTCTATGTTTAATCTATGAATTTCATTCATTTATAATAAGTTATAAATTCAGGACAAAATCATAAAAGCATTATAATGACTTTATGAGCTTTCTTTCGTGCTTAAAAGAGGTGCTACCACATATTCCGTTAGGATAAGCTCTAAAAGACTCCCTTGAAAATTAACTAATTCTGGACTAGAACTATCTAGATAGGGCTATTTATATCTGAATTTCTAAAATTAATCTTAGAGGAGCTGTCATGACTTGGGTTTAACTTAATCTCTATTTTTGCGTGAAGCAAAATTGCAAAAGCCACGAAACGATGTCCATGGCTTAGCTGTAAATCAATTCTTGGCGGGATTAGATTTACTCCTAAGTTTAGACCCTTTCTTGCGCCTGTCAAATTGCTTCAGACATTTTTCTTTAAAATTTATTACGGAGAATGCTTATGCATTAACAACATTATGAGTGCGGCGCAGGTAAAACCCCGAAAGCGGTGTTCAGGCCGCTTTCGAGGCGCTTGATAAACAAGCTTGTCGAAAGCTATCCGACATATCTATTCTTGAAATCAAGCAGCTATTTGTCAAGGGAATTATGAATATTTAGCAATGTAAATGCTTTGCGCCTTTGTTTAATTCAAACAGAGGACAATTATTATGTTAGCAGTTTCAATACTCAGAGAAGCTATTCGGGTTCATTATATTTTACCCGCTTATACGCATAGACAAGCTGGTCAGTTAATAGGTTCTTCTCATCAGTCATACGGGCGCACTATCAAGAGAATACAAGCTAACTCTGTAACCTATAAAGATGCAGATAAGTTAGATGATGATGCGTTGATTGATAAACTATACCCCAATTTAAAGGTGCGAAAATCTGAAAAAATATTGCCGGATTTTGATGAAATATGTAAAGAAACTTCTAAAAGGGGCAAGCACAAAAAAACACGGAAGGTGCTGTATTTAGAATATTGGTTGAAATATGATAAGAAAGCCTATAAGGAATCTTATTTCTATGAGTTAGTTCGAAAAGAACTTAAATATAGAAATGTTTTCATGAAGCAACTTTTTCAACCTGCGGAGGTATTATTTTGCGATTATGCTGGTACCCGTTTGAAATTTATAGATAGCGGTAAAGTAAAATACCTCTATGTATTTGTTGCATGTTTTGGTTATTCAAAAAAGTTATTTGCATTTGCAACACTTGATATGACATCAAAAAGTTGGATCCTTGCTTTATCAAAAGCGTTTGAACATTTTGGTGGTGTTCCTCAAGTGATCCAGTTTGATAACGCCAAAGCTATGGTGGTTAAAGCTGGGATGATTGCAATTTTAAATGATAACGTAAAAGCCTTTGCCGAGCATAATGACTGTATTTGCGATACCTCACGTGTAGGTACACCTTCCGATAACGCTAATGCAGAAGCTGGTGTAAAATTTTGTTCTCAACGCGTTTTAGAAGTAATGAATGCTGACTTTATATTTTTTAGTCAAGTAGAGGCTAACCAGCATTTACTAGAAGAAGTTGAAAAACTTGATGCAGCGCCTTTTCAAAAACGCCCTTGCAGTAGCAATGAATTGTTTGAAAAAGAAGAAAAACCGGCATTAAAACCTTTACCCCTAACTCCGTTTAAACATTTTAATATTCGAAAAACAATACTTGTACCTTCAACATATCATATCCCCTATAAAGGTCATGAATATTCAGTGCCTTACACATTAGTAGGAAAACAAGTTGTGGTATATATCACAGAAACTGAAATTATTGCAAAGCATAAAAATATTCTTATGGCTCAACATCTATTGAAGAATGATATTCCTGGTTTTACACGTTTACCCCAACATATGAAGCCTTCTCATTTAGCTGAGGAGAATAAATCAAAAGAAACGTTTATGGCCTGGGCACATGAAATTGGCCGTGATGTTGAAGAGATTATTGAAAAGCACTATAGCTTCACCAGCAATGCCAAATCCCGTGCAATAGGTAAACGTTGTATTGCATTACAAAAGCTATGTGACAAGTGTGGCAAAGAGATTTTTTCCCAAGCTTGTCATTATGCTATAGAACACGAATGGTATGAAGTTAGTGAAATCGAACTCGTTATTCGTGCCAGAGCATGGGAGTCAGATAACGAACCAAACGTAATAGATCACAACAATATCCATGGTAAGGACTATTTTGAGGGGAATTCTGATGAATGATTTCTCTATTATTGATAAATGTCATACGCTAAAAATAAAGGCCTTAGCTGATGCATTTGAGTTGCAAGAAAGTTCACCGCAATACGATAAATTATCATTTAATGAACGCCTTAATGAGTTGTTAGATGCACAGGTTCAGTGTAATTCCGAAAAGCGTATTGCCACGCTAACCAAGCAAGCTAAACTCCGTTACCCTAATGCGTTTATTCACGATATTGATTACACTTTATACCCTAAATTAAAAGCTAATATAGTTAATAAGTTAGCGAGCTGTGATTGGATAAAACAGAATCACCATACACTCATAATTAGCTCTACGGGGACAGGCAAAACAACCTTGGCCTGTGGCTTTGCACAGGAGGCACTTCAACAACATATACCTTCACTTTTTTATCGCCTGGCAACGTTATTATTAGAACTAGTTGCGGCAAAAAAAGAAGGTACCTTAATCAAATTTATTCGAAAGATTAACCGTGCGAAGCTATTGATCCTCGATGATTGGGGGAATGCATTAATGTGCAGTGAGGAACGGCATTTATTATTTGAATTGATTGAATCTCGTGATCAAAATAGTTCACTCTTAATCACTTCGCAATATCCAGTGAGTACCTGGCATGAAAGCTTTCAAGACTCGACTATTGCTGACTCAGTATTAGATCGAATCGTTCATAATGCACATGTAATTGATCGAGGTAAAGTTGACTCTATCCGCAAGCTAGTTAGTAAACGGCGTGGAGGTGAGCTATGAAGCAGCTTAAGCCAATACAAGTAAATGAAGAGGTGTCTTTTTGTTGTGATACTAGTGGACAAAAATCGTTGAATGGTGAACTCGAATTTTATGAATTCATCAGTGTTAACCATCATTGTGAGAGCAGTTCAATTCATGGTGATGGTAACGCCAATTGCCATTCTGCGATTAATAAACAAAAAGAAGTTTCAGGGGGATATTATGTATTATTTTGAAAATATTAATAATGTCAGAATCCTTAAACGTTTATCTTCATTAAATAACCGAAAATTATACGGTTATGAAAATATCTGTGATGGAGATGATGAGTATATTAATCAAGTCTTATCTTATTATGTTAATACGTTAAAAACTGAACAAAGAGCTACCGATTATTTGTCATCCCGCGGGTTGTATTATTTGCGAGCAATTGATCATTTTTCTTTGGGTTTTGCAGATAGGAGTTTGGGTCTTAAATTACATAAATTAGATAAAGCGCAAGAAGAGTTAGTGAGAGGCTCGTTACAGCGAAGTGGTCTACTTAAATCGACAGGACATGAGTTCTTTAGCGGAGCCATCTTATTTCCTTTCACTGACGAAGAAGGAAAGGTTACAGGTGGTTATGGTCGTAGGGTCACACCTAAATTAAGAGCACCTTCAGTTTATCATTTGCATTGGGTTTCCGACAATACGACGTTTTTTAATTTGCCGGCATTAGCTCAGAATAAAGAAATCATTCTATGTAAAAGCCCTCTGGAAGCTTTAACACTATGGTGTTTAGGTTTTAAGAATGTTGTCGCAACAATGGGCTATTTAAGTTTTACAGATCAACATCTGAAGAAATTAAAACAATATGAAATTCAAACAGTACTGCTGGCCTATGGGAAAACGACAACTGCCAAAAAGAAAGTTGCCTTTATTAAACAGAAACTCATAAAAGAACACATATTGAGTTACGAGTTATTTCTACCTGATGGTATGGATGTTAATCAATACGTTACATCAGCTGTTGAACCTGTGAAATTAGTTAGAAACTTAATTGACTGTACTTTGAATTGTACCGGTATTAAGGGAGGTTTGTCATGAAAACGCCAACTTATAAAGTTACAAAATTGAATGAATGCATTAGATTTTTCTTGGAGGATTCAGCTGCAAGAGGTCAAAGCGATGCAACTATAGTGTCAAAACGATTATTGCTAATACTCTTTAAAAAATGGTGTGAAACTAATGATATAGAAAAGCCATCAGATATTGATTGTGAAAAATTGGAGGGTTATAGGCGTTACCTGTATCAATATCGAAAATTAAAAGATGGAAAGCCATTATCAATTTCAACCCAGGTTCAACGATTAATTGCAGTTACAACTTTCTTAAAGCGAATGTATTACTTCAAGATAATCAAATCCAATTTTTTTGAATATTTTAAATTGCCTCGTTTACCTCAGAGGCTACCTATGAATATACCTGATGGAGATGAGTTAGAAGTCGTTCTGAATCAAACATCAACTAACATTAGCTTGGGATTACGTGATAGGGCGATTATTGAAGTCCATAACGCAACAGGAATTAGAAGGTGTGAACTCACTAACCTTGATATTCGAGATGTTGATTTTAAATATCAATTACTGAATATTAGAAAGGGTAAAGGCAATAACGACAGGTGTGTTCCAATTGCAAAACGTGCATTAGAATGGATTTTTAAGTACATGAAAAAACTCAGACCAAAATTATCGACTTTTGAAACTGGCAATGCATTATTCATAAATCAGTTAGGTAAGCGGATTAATAATAGAAAGCTAACAGATCTCGTTGGTAAATATATGAGACGTTCAGGCCTTCGAGATAAAGGCTCATGCCATCTTTTTAGGCATGCATCAGCTACAAATATGCTTCGAGCAGGCGCTAACATTAGGTATGTACAAGAGTTCCTGGGACATAAACATATTTCAAGTACCCAACGTTACACACATATTGCTATTAATGATTTAAGTAAAGTATATAAAGAAACTCACCCAGCAGCCAAAGGAGAACGCGATGATACAAATGAAAAAGATGAATGATAAAATAGCGATATAGTGTGCGACAGTAATAAGTATCATGCTGATATTATTAATAAGGCCGAAATTATTGGCTTTATTAATATGACTTATATGTTTTCATTAACGGCAGTTTTTCAGGAAAAATAGTCATTAGATTAACCTGAAAATAATGTATTCATACGAAGTGCATATGTAAACCGTCGATAATATATTATTGACGGTTTTATTTGGATTTTCTACTCGAATTTCATAGTGGGAGATTAAACTCATCGTAAATGTGTATCTACTTGGGAGTGAAGTTCAGTAAACTGTTCTAAGTTCATTTCTCTACTCATACAAATTTGATACACACCTCTTGCTGTGCGGTTTAGAATTAACTCGTTCCACTTTTTATTAAAGTATGTACGTACAGTACTTTCTTTCCAGCCAATAGCAAATGCAATCTCAGGTACTGTTACTTTCATATTTATGTTACGTTTAAAATAATTGTATGCTAATTGAACTTGCGCGTAATTGTCTGTGATCATAATTTTTCTCGCTTAATATATGTTTATCTGTAATAAATAATTGAAATGAATATGGTTCTACTTAAAGAAAAGGGGGACTCCCCCCTTTTTAAGGTTTTTTACCTACACTGGCATTGAACGGTAATGGCTGCACACTAATTCCCACTGACCATTTTTAAACCGAGGGTAAGAGTTAACATGAACAGTTTTAACTTTATTCATTTTTAACCTCCTTTATAAAATTACGGAGGGATCTTGCAATATGAAACAACTACAGATATTCTTAAACGATAACAGTTTATGTTTAAGTATACCCTGTAGGCTTAGACCTCCGGTATATAGCCTGAAAATAAAAATCTCCACAATTTTTATTTTCTTGTTTCACAAGAAATAGGTATTGAAAATATCAATACCTATTTTTCTTTTCTTACGCCTTTAAAAGGTGTTTTATCAGTTGTTTTCACATCAATAAACCGACCTGTATTTGAATCTCTTTTTGCCCAGTGACCACTAGGGGTTTGGGTTTGGGATCTTTCTCGTACAGCACCATGACGCCTGTTATCTCCGGATTCTCCATTGGTAGCCATAATTGACCTCCTAATAAAATAATTAATTCAATAAAACTAAAGCCTATATATAGTGAAAATAAAAAACTAAAACACTATATGTTGAGTGATAATACATTAAGAACAAAAAGTAAGCAATATGTGATCTGTAAATTCTTGCATAAAAACAATTAACACGGGTCAAAATGATCTGTGTTAATTGTTTTTATGTGTTTTCTCGTATACTATGAAATAAAACGCCACTATAGATTTATAATATGAATAGTCCTATTAGTTACTCTAAACTTCTCAATATTACTGGTACCAATGCTGAAAGAATTGCATTTATTGATTTTAAATTAAGGTTTACAGGCATAGTTAAAAGATCTGATTTACATGAAGCCTTTGGAATGTCTGATGCCACCGCTTCGAGAGTGATTTCTAAGTACAACGAGTTAAGAAATAATAATTTAATTTATGATAGGAATAAAAAAGTAAATTCAATACAACTTGATACTTACGAGCCCCTTATCCTTTTAGATGCAGAAGTCGCATTAGGCATGTTGGCACATGGTTTTAATAAAAATAAACTATCTGATAACCCTGTATTGCCATACGCAAGAATCGGAAGTGTACCTAATCTATTAGATGTAAATGAAATATCTAAAATTACTAGAGCTATCTTTGGTGGATATGCAATTAAATGCGATTATATTTCTAATAGTAGCGATAATCATAACGCCCGAACGTTATTACCATTAGGGATTTTATTTGATGGTAGGAATTGGATATTTAGAGCTTATGATAGAAGTGACAAAATTCGAGCCGATAAGTTTAAAAACTTTAACTTTTCTCGAGCAACGTCAGTTGAGAAGGTAAGCTCAGATGAAGGTGAAAGGCTTGGTTATGAAGAGCTTTCAGAAGATGTTAAATGGAATCTATCAACTTCTTTATTTCTAGCGTTACATCCAATGTTAGGGCCAGATGATGAAAAAGCAGTTAGAAAAGATTTTGGTATGAAGCCTGATCAAAATGAATTAATTGTTACAGAAAGAGCTGCTTTGTTATGGATAATGACCAAGCAATGGAATATTGATACAGGCGATACTGTTGATGGCAAATACTATAAATTCATACTTAAAAATAAAGATATGATAAAACCATATCTTTGAGGGGCGTAATCAAAATCCCCCTAAAAAGCCCTATAAAACCTGATTATTTTACTTTCGAGAATTAGAATTAGAATTATCAGAAGTAAACCCGATTTTTAATCGAACAGGCAATATTTACAAAATCAGTTTTATAACGACCACTTTAGGCTTTAAGTTGCCATTAGAGCTTAATAAAAAATTTCGATGGTGAAAATTGTTGAAACTAGTTCTGCAAGTTTGAGTATGATACTTTATAACTTAATTATTTTGTTTATAGAGGCCAGTGTTTAATTCAGTATGGTAATTTCTTTATTAGAAACTATTTGCGTTAATGGGCAGTAGGGCCTGTAGCTCTATCTAGTATTAAACTTCATAAATCTCCTATACTTATAGAGAGTTAATCTATTTTATCATTGGTGACCGTGAGCAGAATTTATTGCCTTTTTTATTAGGGGTCAGTTTATAATTACTTTCGTGATTACGACCCCGAATTAGGCAGATATATTCAAAGTGACCCGATTGGTTTAGGCGGTGGGATTAATACTTATGGTTATGTTGGTGGGAATCCGGTTAGTTATATTGATCCATACGGTCTTTCAAAATTAACTATAGATATAGGAGGTAATAATATAATTTTGGATAACCCAACAGCAGCTCAGTTACTAGCTATTTTGAATGGGTTGCCTGATTCTTCAATTTTAAACTTCCAGATTGCTGGGCATGGAAATAATTTTTCTCAGTGTATTTCCGCTGGAACTGATTGTGGTGACTTTATTAATGGTAACCTAAATATAATAAGTAATGGGAAAGGTTTAGGAAGCCTAAGTGATTTATTAAAGCGCAAATTATCCCCTGATGGAGAGGTAAACTTAGAAGGCTGTAACAATGCCTCTGGAGAAAATAATTTAACTAAAAAATTGAGTGTCGCACTTCCAGGTATACCGGTAACAGGTGGAAACGGTTATCAACTTGGCTATGAAAACCATTGGCTTTTTGGTAATAGCGCAACTTCTTTCGGGTTCAAGAATACTTATATTAATGGTGGGTAATTATGAAGTTTTATAGTAAATTTTTTGTTCGTTTTTCTATCGGCTTAGTATTGATATTACTATTGGTTTATTTATTTGCCCCAAAACCAATGTGTAGTGAATCAGTGGGAAATAAAAACGATATTGATGGTGCTTATGTATTTTCAGATTGTGAGGTTGACAACCCAGCATAACAATAAAGTCGGAATTACCTGTAGCCTCCCACATTAACATCGTACTTTTTGCCAAATTGTTTATCGAACGATTTGGCAATTATGGTGCTCGATTACCATATTGGTATCGTACGATATTGTCGGCTTCCCAAATTTAAATTATACATTTTACCAAATGCCGTTATACAATTTACTGCGATCTTGTCGTTACTATGATGTGCCTGTTTTTTAATGACTGCTTTCATCATTAACTTAATCCCACTTTTATAATTATTTCATTGCTTCTTCAGCACTAAAATCTGCCAAAAGTAAATTTTATGGGTTGAATTGTTAATAAAGTGTTTATTAAAGGTTGATCTTGTGTCTATTTTGGGTATTGTTAAGTCAGTTACAGCACAAAATATATATAATAAATCTTAAATAGGAAAAAATAATAATGAAAAAGTATTTACCCTCTTTACAGACTGCAATGGGAACGCTTGCACTTTCTATTATGTCTACTGGTATCACAGTGCATGCAAATGAAGACACCAAGTTACGAAGTGTGCCATTAGCTAGTGCAGAATTTGGTTCAATTACCCCATTGATAGTGGGTGGTGATCCGGTTGCACAGGGCGATCGTTCATATCAGGTTTCACTTGGTAATGGTGGTTGTGGCGGAACAATTATCGCTGATCAATGGATATTAACCGCTGCACATTGTATTTCTAGCAGTTGGCCTGGGAGCGTGAGAGTAGGTGTTAATAGTTTAAGTTCGAACCAGGGGGAAGTACATAATGTTATTCAAACGATAGTGCATGAAAATTATAGTAGTGCAGGCAGTGGTAATGATATTGCGCTTTTGAAAGTGAGCGGATCAATTAACTCTAATTATGTCAGAGCGAAACTTCCTACTGATGCAGTGATGCAAGCAGCGGGGGCGCCTGGTGATATGGCGGTTGTTTCAGGTTGGGGCAGATTATCAAGTGGTGGCACAAGTCCTGATATATTACATGAGGTGAGTGTGCCTGTTGTTTCAAATGAAACTTGTAATAGCGCAGCAGCTTATAATGGAAGCATTAATAATACTATGATATGTGCCGGTTATCAGCAAGGTGGCAAAGATTCTTGTCAAGGTGATAGCGGTGGTCCTATGGTCGTTTCTTATATGAATGAAATTTATAGTATAGGCGTTGTAAGTTGGGGGCATGGTTGCGCCGCGCCTAATAAATATGGTGTGTATGCTCGTACATCAACATTTGTTGATTGGATAAATAATAAAATAGATGGCACGACTATCCCTAATGATCCTATTGAGCTGGAAAATAAGGTCACTCAAACGGCTTCAGGTACGCAAGGTGATGAGAAACATTTTTATTTGGATATTCCTGCTGGCGCGTCTGTATCAAACCTAAACTTCGATATGAGCGGCGGAACGGGCGATGCAGATCTATATGTTAAGTTTGGCGCTGCACCAACCTCTAGCAGTTATGACTGTCGTCCATTTAAAAATGGTAATACAGAATCTTGTAATGTGACTGACATTCAGTCTGGTCGTTACCATGTGATGCTACGTGCATATAGTAACTTCTCAAACGCTCAATTAACGGCAAGTTATGACGGTGGTGTAACCGATGGGCTACTAGAAAATGGCGTGGCTAGGGTTGTTTCCGGAAATTCTGGTGAGCAAAAACATTTTTATATTGATGTACCCGCTGGTGTTTCAAGTTTAAACTTTGAAATTAGTGGTGGTTCAGGCGATGCAGATCTTTATATGCTATTTGGTGCTCAACCTACGTTAGAGCAACATCAATGCCGCCCATATTTAAATGGTAATAACGAAACGTGTACAGTGTCGAATGTTCAGCAAGGCCGTTATCATGTAATGTTAAATGGGTATTCGCAGTTCTCAAATGTAAGCTTAGTGGCGACACATTAATGATTATTGAAACTCGTTAACAAAAATCGGCCGCATGCGGCCGATTTTTTAATCTAAGGAATATCAGGTTTTTGTTATAATAGGTTCAAATGCAGTTAAACTGTCCATTAAATTACTATTGCCTAATCCATGATTTGGGAAAATAGATGAAAAGTTACCTTGCTCGCCATGAAGGGCCATATAATTAAGGATCACTGTTTCTACTAATAAATTCACATTGTTGGCAGCCGGGCTTGAAGCTGTTTCAACGGATGCATCAGGGCGCATATAACCAATTTGTTGATGTTTGGCTTGCTCATCTGGCGTGGCTCCTATCAGATTTGGTGTACCATTAGGGTCATATACCAAAAAGAATGAGGCCGCCGTTGAAGAATTATCTCCTGTCCAGACTCCTTTTCCACGTCCATTTACAGAATCATCTATCATGCCATTACTTGCAACTGAGCCATCACTAAACACGTACATCATTAATGGCGTACCTAACTTCGCGGCATATTCTAAACAAGCACCCATACAGCGGCCTGCTCTTAAGTCACGTATTTCACCTGTTGATCTGTCTCCGGTATGATAGTCAAAGCCGCCCATGGTGATAGTGCCAGCGCCGGCATAACCATTCATAACTAATTTCATAACCGAAGCGGTTTTTTGAAATTCACCATCACTTTGAATTTCTTCTTGGGTGAAAATAGCATCTTCACCCACTATATCTGGATCTAAAAGCGGATCTAAACTACTGGGATCGCCAAATCTGTCTGTGATATCGGCTGTTTTTACATATCCACAGCGTACTAAATCTTTGATGACATCGTCTTTGGTAATGTGTGTATTTTTCTTATTCAGTGATAAATCACTGATCCGTTGAATTGACTCCATCACAGCCACAGAGTCCTGTTGGTTGAGTAGCCCTATCAGATCGCCGGTATCAACTAACCCGACAACATCAGAAGCTCTGTCTATTTTAGTGGGTCGTTTAGTGAGATCTATCATAGAGTCGACCGACATAGAATTGCCACCAGAATCAGTATTGCGAGAACCCGCTAAGGTGATCAATGAGCCATCAGCTCCCGCTTTATTAATTCCATACATAGGGTTATGTGGATTATTTCCGCTATCATTTTCGGAGCGGGCAGGGATCACGGCACCATTAATATTCACTCTGTTTGCCACTGATACTTTTTCTAAAATGCCTCTTAAAAATGGACTATCAGAATGAAAAGATAATCCCAATTCACTGTTTATAAAATCACTTAGGCCGGTATCGGGATTCATGATTGAGGGGATCATATCACCGGGTAATCCTAGTTTATTATATCCGGCAGTGGTTAAAAAATCTAACTGACCGCCTTGTTTACCAACTAATACATTAGAGCCTGAAATATTGGCACCACCGGCCAGATCAAAACAAATGAATGGAATTTTCCCGGCACCTTGTGATGCGATACCACAACTGGCTTTTAATGCTTCAAGATCAGGTGATAAAGTTGCGTGGGCTTTATTTGGGTTGGCAAATAAGCCTAATAATGAACCTGTACATACTGTACCCAGTCCTGCTGCAAAACCTTGTGCAATAAAATCACGTCTTGTCATAGGTTTACTATGGCTGTTGTGTCGTAAGGGCGCATCTGCATTAAGTGGTTTTTTAAATTTGGCCATGATCCTGCGTCTCTTTATTGTAATAGGTTTACAGCACTACCCATCAGGGCGGCGCAGCTTGCTTTTGCTATGGTTAGACTTCTGGCGTTATTACAGTCTGAGGCCACAGTGCATTGACTTAATTTATCTATTAAGTTGTTTAATTCTTGTTTTACCAATTGAGGATCTGCCTGAGCTTCGGTGCCTGCCGGTAAAGCGTGGTAGATCAAAGGATCTATGAGTAAATCTCGATTAGCGCCATTAAGTGCATCAGCAACATTGGCTGTAAAGTTAAATCCTGGGAAATAACTTTGCCTTAAATTTGTATCCTCAATTAACGCATTACAATATTTTATTGCTAACTGAGAAATTGCCATCTGATTGGATGCCAGGAAACCATTGATATCTGTAATGGCTGGTAATTGTTGCTGAAGATTATCAAAAGTACTCTTAACCGCTGTATTTTGACTTGATACTGTGGTCATTTGCGATAAGCCGGCATTAATTTCACTGAATATTTTGATCCCTAATTGTGATTGGGGTTCAAGATCTGCAGGGTCACTTATTACAGGTGGTTCAGGTTCTATTCTAATATTTTCATGTGTGCCTAAACGTTCAAATGTTAAAAAGAATTCATCAGCCTGAGAGCCGTTTTCAAGCGGAATTAAAGTACCTAATCTCGAAAGTTTTTGCCCTGTTTGTGAACTATAAGTACTGCCCCCTAAATTAGTGTCCAAGTGTTTAAATGCTTGTCCAAGTTGGGGCTCAGCACCATTAATTCCAATCCTTATGCCCTGTACACTAATATTTTGTGGATTTGCACTTTCATCTAAACTAATGAAAAAGGGTTCTTTAAATAAATAGCTATAACTATCATACTGGCTTACTTCCATAACAATATAACTATCAGGGATTGAAATAAGGTCTGAGATACTAAATAACAGGTAAAATCTTTCGCCAACGCCTATTTCATAATTTTGTGTAATTTGCGCCTGATTTAATACTCTATTATGAATCGCAAGCATGCGTATAGTACCAGCCCAGGGGAGATCCCCTGAGGTTTCATTTCCAAGAATTAAAGCAAAACTTGGGTCCCAGTCCTGAAATGTGCCAGGAGCTATGGTATCTGCATCGTCTGTATAAACGCCATTTACATATATTTTTCGTCCCTCCACAGGATCATAGTTGATCACTACATGCTGTAAACTTGCCTGTAAATCTTCATCTGCATCATCTGTTGTTAATGAGGGAGTACCATTGGCGTTGGTATTACTGGTTCTTAATAAGTGTTCGTAATTATATAAGGTTTGTCCTAAAGTAAAATTACGACTTTCTTTACCACCTGAATAACTGATGATCCTGGCGGGTCCTTCTTGAGTTACATTGGCAGGCGTCACCCAGGTTTCTATTGAATATTCACCTGTTGCTGTGATCAAATCATAGAGTTTTTTACTATCTGCTGTATTGCCTTGTGCGCGTCCATTACCAAATTTGATACCCCAGCCGCCGACCCAATTTACGTCTCCGTTAAAGTTAAGATCTAATGCGGGTTCGATTCCGCTGGTATCATATGCGACAGAACCTGTTCCCGTTTTAAATTGATATTTCGCAATCACATTTTGTTCAAATCGACTACCACCACTGGCAACAATACCATCAGGTAAAGTTAACGCTTTACTGTTAATAATTTCATCATCTAACACTGTTGTCGCGACATTGTTGGCAATTTCTTGTATTGCATTTAGCATTTCATTGCCATTGGCGGAGCAATTATCCCAACAATTATGAAATTCATTTTTTAAGCGTAATACAAAACGAGATAGTTCAGGGGAGTTTAAGTCTATTTTACTTTTTGCAGCAAGATAAGCGATTTCAACATCATTTTCTGCAAAATAAGGTGAAATAGGAATAGTTGCATTACTTGCATGGCAATTTGCGCAATATGTTTTTGTTATTGGATAAACATGCGCTGCGAATAATGTAGCATCATCAGGTAAACGTTTATTGGCACCGGGCTCTTTTATAATAGGTGTTGATAATTGAATTTCGTTGGCGCTCTGCTCTGTATTAGCCCAGTTTGCGATCCACACAGTTAAAATATCGGTACACGCGGATGTACTTGATAACCAACAATTATGACCACCGGCAACTTTTTGAATGAGTAGTGACTCTTCAGGTTTTTCTCTATTTATAAGTGAATTAACATCATTGTAAGCGAGGTTAATATCATCTGAACGGGCAAACTGTGGTGATTGACCGTTTTGATTATGACAAGCACCGCATTTATCATCTGTAACTATATTGTCCCAAAATTGTATTTTATATTGTTGAATATCTGATGTTTTTGGTGCGGGGCCAGTATAAACAAATGGACCATTTTCTTCGACCGGTTTTGCGGTTTCGGTTACTTCACTTGAACCACCACACCCAGTTAAAACAGCCAGAAAAATTATTATATTTATGTGTTTTAACATGATCAGTTTCCTTTGCAATAGCTTGCAGCGTCAGCAAATACATTTTTAATTTTGTATTGTGAACTTTTAAAATTGGCAGTCATTAAATTGATTTGCTGACGGTCTTCATTGTTTTGTGGTTGACGTAAGCAAACATTTTTAAAAACTTTCTTTACCTGGCAACTGGCAAATGCTTCACTATTCGCTAACTCTTCACCCATAGATTTAGCACCTTGCCCTTTACCAGTTAAATTTTGGTTCCAGCCTAAAGTTTGATTAATACCTGAACGCCAATAATTTTGCCAATTATCATTGTTTGTAATGAAGCCATATTTAAAATTATTGCTATTGATATGATACTTGGCCTGTACGCGACTTTGTGTTTCAGGATCAACTTGATTCTCTGTGTTGTAAGTAAGCTGGCCGTTGTCTCCACCCGGGTCTTGATCTAAGTTATAACTATAGTTGTAATAAGCAAATGCCTGAGAGAATGGATCCATGCCAGAATGACAGCCAGAGCAAGAGTTCATAAATAACCTGCTGTCACCACCCGGACTGCGGCTAACATCTTGTCTTATTCTGTCTGGTGAACGACTGGTATCTTTTAATGCTTCTAAATCTGTACATAAGTGGTTAATCAGTGTGAATCTGAACATGGCTCTGTTAGTACCATCTTTAAAAAATGCTTTGGCGGCTGCTCTGCTTGTTAGTACACCTGAGGTTGCTGCCGCAGGGAGTCCGGTAATTTGAGATTGGGCGTTTTTTTCAAGGTGCGTTTGTAAATCAATACCTTGTTCCTGCAATGCTATATAATGGCCGTTATTTACATTTGAGTAGGCTGGGATATTAAGTGAAGTATTTCCAGTATATAAAATATCGCCAAAAAGAATACTTCTAAAATCAATATCGTCTCTTACCATACCTATGATTGTGGCGCTGTAGTCATTGAGCGGAGCGTAAATGTCAGCCTCTTCGTTGGTCCAGGGAGTAGACCAGTCTTTTAGGGCGACATTATAAAAATTGGCGTTCTCCATGGCAATAAAAGCGGCTTCAACGGATTTACCCTCTGTTATTTTTGTAGCCATATCCTGGATCACTGTTTCTTCAGGGGTTACGCCTGTCAACTTAATGTGCATATTAATTGCCTGGTCCCGTATATTTGCAGTACTAAAGTGTGAGTTTAGTAATAAGGGAAATAGGATAATTAATTTCAAAACTAAAAACAGCTTTGGTAAATCAACTTTATTTTTATTGTATTTCACCACAGTATCTATCCTCAGCTCAGTAATTTAATTTTATGTTAATTAATTGATGAGCTAATTTTTTAATTATATGCAATATTGCACCAATATGCGTAATATAGTGTATTCTCCATTCAATTGATAGTAGACTAAACTCAATAATTTAAAGGCGTAAAATAAAACACCTTAAAGAAATTGGCATTCATGAAATTTAAAGCTATGATGTGCAATTATTCACTATTTTGTTAACTAATGGAAAGCAGTAACGTGATTTTTCGTTTTACCTTAAGTTTATTATTATTAATTATTACTGGATGTAGTGGTGACAGTTTGGTTAATAGTGAAAAACAAACTGCCGATCCAGTTGTGGAGCAAATTCCTTTTTTATACGTAAAAAGGATTAGAATGGAAGAGCAGGCTGAATCTCCTAATTTAGCTGATATTACTGCGTTCAGGCCCGGAGCGTCGTTATTTTTAAAAACAGACTTTTCAAATACCACAGCACCAATCAATATTAGTGATAGTGCTTTTTTTCAGCCAGAAGACACCATTTTACCTTATGATGTAAAAGATATTGAAACCTCCTACGATGGTGAATTTGCAATCTTTAGTATGCGCGCACCTGAACTTGAAGATGTCGACGAGAATGAGCAACCCAAATGGAATATCTGGCAATATGAATTTGCAACTAAAGCGTTAACGCGCATTATCAGTTCTGATCTGCAAGCTGAACAAGGGCACGACACAGCTCCTTATTATTTACCTGATGGTAGGATAGTGTTTAGTTCGACACGCCAAACAGGTAATAAAGCTATTTTGCTAGATGAAGGAAAGCCGCAATATCAGGCGCTTGATGATGCAATGTCCCGTAAAGCTTCAGTGTTACATGTTATGAATCGTGATGGCACAAATATCAAGCAAATATCTTATGGTCAAAGCCATGACAGAGATCCTATTGTTTTAACGTCGGGTAAAATTTTATTTAGTCGATGGGAGCAAAGAGGCCGAAATAGCGGTATGAACCTGTATCAAATTGACTCAGATGGTAAACAACTTGAATTAGTCTATGGCAGACACTCTCATGCTCAAAATGATATAGAAGTACAATTTATTCAACCCAGAGAAATAGCTGATGGTAAAATATTGTTAGGTGTCAGACCTGTAGAACAAGACATACTGTCAACAGATTTTGTTATTATAGATACGCACGCTTATATAGATAATGAACAGCCTATCGATATTCAATCTGGTTTGCAGGGACCTGCACAAGTGACCGCATTATTTGCTGCCAGCCCGTTAGATGGCGAATTATCTTTAAACGGTAAGTTTAATCTTGCATATCCATTAAATGATGAAAGTGGTCGTATTATTATGGGATGGGATCAATGTCGCGTTTTAAATCCTGAAAATACAGAACAAATTCTACCTTGTGATCAAGTCTTACTAGATGAAACAGATATTTTAAGTGCACCGTCCTTGTTTGGATTATGGGTTTTTGATCCGGTGAAGCAGACTCAACGGCCTTTAGTCTTGCCAGAAGAAAATGCAATTTTAACTGAAGTTGCTACATTTGAAAAAAAGCCTTTTCCTTTAGAAACGCAAATACCGTCAGATCCTGAATTGGAAAATACAGAGCAAGGTATTTTGCATATTAGAAGTGTGTATGATTTTGCAGGAGAGGATTTAGCACAGCCTGATTTAACTAGCGTTTCAAATTCAGCATTAACAGCAAGAAATGATAGACAAGCACATTTTATTAGATTTGTTAAACCCGTTTCCATTCCTGACCGAGATGATCACAATTTTAATCGTGCTGCTTTTGGTCGAAGCCGAGGCAAACTAATGCGAGACATTTTAGGTTATGCGCCTGTAGAGCTTGATGGCTCAGTACATGTTGTTTTACCTGCGAATATGGCATTTGGATTAGAGGTTTTAGATATACAGGGCAGGCGAATATTTGGTCTGCATGATTCCTGGTTACAATTAGCACCGGGTGAAAAAAGAACCTGTAACGGATGTCATACCGCGAATAGTGTTGTGCCTCATGGTCTGGTAGATAAAGGGATCCCGGCTCTTAATTCAGGTGCACAAACTGAAGGGCCTTTTGTAGGGAGTACACCGAATATAAGTGCGCAAGTAAATGAAACTATGGCTGAAGCAAAATCCAGAGTATTGGGGCAAACCAAATTATCATCTGATCTTAATTATAGTGATATTTGGACGGATACAAGTGTTTTACCAGCTGAGGAGTCCAGTTTTTTAAGTTACAATGATTTAGAAACACAAAAACCTATTTCAGAAAATTGTGCGCAAAACTGGCAAAATCATTGCCGCGTTACAATTAATTTCCCAGTACATATTCAACCTTTATTTGATTTATCACGGCCAATACTCGATCAAGACAATATTGAAGTTGCAAATAATCGTTGTACAGGATGCCATACTAACATGGATGAAGAAGACGTAATCCAAGTGCCGGCAGCACAATTAGATTTAAGAAATCAAGCATCTACTGATAACACCTTTTACACAACAGCCTATCGAGATCTGTTCTTTAACGATAATGAGCAAGAAATAATCGACGATATTTTACAGGATAGGTTACTTCCGGTGCTTGATAGTGATGGCAACCCGGTATTTGAAACTGACGAAAATGGCGACTTGATTTTAGATGCAGATGGCAATCCGATCCAAGTATTTCAATCAGTCAATGTCAGCCCGAGTTTGTCTGTTAATGGCGCTAATGCAAGTACAAGATTTATGAGTTTATTTGCTGGCGAGGGTACCCATTTCAATCGTTTATCACCCGTTGAGTTAAAGCTGGTTTCTGAATGGTTAGATTTAGGTGCACAGTATTATAATAATCCTTTCATTGTGCCGGCAAATTAATATGAAAATTTTAAAAAATCAAATCAGTATATGGTTTGTTGCGCTAGCTTTGTCTTTGGTTACAACTGGCGTAATGGCTGAGGATGATTATTTAACTGTGACGATAGTTGAACCTTATATTGATATTCACTCTGGTCCCGGAGTTGGTTATCCGATTTTACATGTTGCAGAGCAAAATCAAAAAATTAAAATAATTAAACAACATACTAATTGGTATAAAGTACGTACATTTGATGGCAAAGAAGGATGGACTATTCAGCAGCAGCTTGCAAAAACCCTGACCGGCGATAACACGGTTTTTGCAGACTTACTTGAGATCGACGGAAAATTTGGCCAAAGAAGTTTTGAATTTGGTGTAAATTCAGGTGTTGTAGAAGGTGCATCGGCGCTAGGCATGTTTGCAGCGTGGCAATTTACAGAAAACCTTGCTGCAGAATTACATTATACACAAGCATTAGGCAACGTATCCGAAAGTAAAATAGGTACAATTGAAATTTCACATCAACCTTTTTTAGATTGGCGCTTCTCGCCTTATGTTGCTATAGGCGCTGGTGTTATCAATACAAAACCCAGAACCCCGCTAATAGGTTCAGGAAATGAAACAAGAAATTCAGATATTTTAAGTGCAAGTATTGGCGTAAAAACATATTTAATGCGTAATTTTGTATTAACACTGGAATACAAAAGTTTGCATGCTTTAACAACAAGAGACAAAACAGAGGAATTAGAATTGTGGAAAGCCGGATTTTCAGTATTTTTTTAGTGCTTACTTTGATGAGTGGGGCGGCTATTGCGGCAGATGATGCCCCGGTAATTGACCCAAATATTGATAGACGCGAGATTTCGGAATCTCGGATCAATGTTGACGATTTCGAATTTGGTGTATTTGCAGGTGTTTTAAATATTGAAGATTTTGGTTCTAATAGTTTAACTGGGCTAGATTTTACCTATCATATTAATGAAAACTTTTTTAGCAAAATTTCTTATGGTCAGTCTGAAGGCAGTGATACCAGTTTTGAACGATTAAGTGGAGGTGCTGAATTATTAACCGATGAACAAAGAGAATATAGTTTTTACAATTTGTCGATTGGTTACAATCTTAAGGGAGAAACTTTTATTACACAAAACCTGGTTTTTAATTCGTCCACTTATGTTCAGCTTGGTGCCGGTAGTACTGAGTTTGGTGGCGACGACAGGTTTACGCTTAGTCTGGGAGCCGGGTATCGAATTTTACTGTCAGACAATTTTACAGTTCATATAGATATGACAGATCATATTTTTGATAATGATATTTTGGGTGAAGAATTAACAACACATAATTTGGCTTTTAGTCTGGGATTAAGTGCCTTTTTTTAGTGTGAATATTAAACGTTTAAACAGGAAAAAACATGACTTTAGTTAAACCCCTTAAATTGATGTCAATTTTGTTAATTGCATTTAGTGTGTTTTTTGCTCATGGAGCCGAAGATAAAAAACTAGCCGCCGATTTTACCTTAAAAAGCAATAAAGATGAAAATCTAAGATTAGAAGAAATGCGCGGTGATATCGTACTGATTAATTTTTGGGCTTCATGGTGTGGCCCTTGTCGTAAAGAAATGCCAATTTTAGAAGACATTAGTAAAAAATATCAAGATTTAGGTGTGACAGTACTTGGTATCAATGTTGAAGAAGATAGCAGTCCGGCTAAACGAATTCTAGCTGAATTAGGTATTTCTTTTCCCATTTTGTTTGATTCTAAAAATGTTGTAAGTGAACTTTATAATGTAGATGCCATGCCGATGACAGTGGTTGTAGACAGACAAGGATACCAACGTTTTTTACATCGTGGTTATAAATCAGGGGATGAAGTTAAATATCAAAATGTGATTAAAGGTTTATTACGTGAATAAAAAACTTATGAAAATGTTGGTTTTATTGATAATACCTTACTTAGTGGCATGCGAATCAAGTATTAAACCTTGGGTAAAACCGTACGAAAGAAATAACTTAGCAGAACCCGTTATGAGTTGGCAACTTGATGCGATTGAAGGTGGCTATATGCATCATGTATATCAGGCGCGCGAAGGGTCAAGGGGCGCTGAAGGTATTTCAGGGGGCGGGTGTGGTTGTAACTAAAATTTATCACATGTTAGATACCCGTCGTTTTGACAAAATTAAAATAAAAAATGCGATGATAGTATGAAGTATTTCCTAATAATTTGTTGTTTTACTATGGTATTTAGTGGTCGTGCAGCTGTATTAGCTGAGGATAGAGCTGATGCTATGTATCACAGTTATCAAGGGGGTGGAATGTCTATTGATGGCCCATCAATTTTGATACGTAAAAAAGTTGGCAAAAATGTATCAGTTGCTGCAAATTATTATATTGATATGGTCAGTAGTGCTTCTATTGATGTGTTAGCAACTGCGAGTCCTTATGAAGAAGAAAGAAAAGAGCAATCTGTGTCGGTTGATTATTTACATAACAAAACGATTATGAGTATGGCTGTGAGTCAATCCAGTGAAAGTGATTATGATGCAAAGTCAGTACACTTTGACGTAAGTCAGGACTTTTTTGGTGATTTAACCACACTTAGTTTCGGTTTTTCAAAAGGATCTGACGAGGTTGGACAAAATGGTAATGAAAACTTTGATGAAGTAGCCGAGCGCGCAAACTACCGTTTAGGTTTAAGTCAGGTTGTGACTAAAAACCTTGTAATAGCAACGAATTTAGAAACAATTACAGATCAAGGTTATTTAAATAACCCGTATCGTTCATACAGGTATCTGGATACAAATTCTGAAAAAGGGTATAGCTACGCTACAGAAATTTACCCATCGACTCGTACCAGTAATGCCGCAGCAATCCGTGCTAGATACTATTTACCTTATAAAGCGGCTATTTATGCAAATGCCAGAGTTTTTTCAGATACCTGGGGAATTGATTCAACTACATTCACTATGGGTTATAGCCATAGCTTATTTGATAAGTGGTTGTTTGATTTACATGTAAGAACCTATTCGCAAACTAAAGCCGACTTTTATCAGGACGTATTTTCACGTAAAGATGAGTTTAATTTCATGGCGCGTGATAAAGAAATGAGTCAATTTAAAGATCTCACCGTGGGCATGAAAGCACGTTATTTATTTAAGTTTTCAAACGATAATTTGATAAAATCAAGCTCTTTAAATTTGGCTGTTAGTCATATCAAATTTGATTATGAAAATTTTTCTAATGTGTTAAGTAATGAGGTTATCGGACAAGAACCTTTATATAGCTATAGCGCAAACGTGGTTAGAGCTTATGTCTCGATTTGGTATTAACCACCTGTAACTATCACTAAAGGAAGTAAAATGAAACTTTTGAATTACCTATTGATTACTGCGTGTTTATCAATATCCAGTCAGCTTATGGCCCAAACGAGCATAAGTAACGAAATCCAAGATTTAAAGCAGCAAATGATAGCCCTTAATCGTGACTTATTTTTACTTGAAGAAGATTTATTATACCCGGCAAGTACACAAGTGGTTGTGTATGTGTCTATGGATGTTGGTAAATATTTTGAGTTAGATGCGATTGAATTAAAAATTGACGGCGACACTATGACGCATTATTTGTATACCAAAAAACAAATAGCGGCACTGTTAAAAGGAGGCGTTCAAAGGTTGCACATGGGCAATATTAATCAGGGCGAACATGAAATTACCGTATTTGTTTTAGGAAAAGGTCCTGAAGGCAGAGAAGTTAAAAGAGGAACAACAAAAAAGATAACAAAAACACAAGATGCTAAGGCAATTGAATTAAAAATCAGAGATTCCAGTGCCAAAGAGCAGGCAATGTTTGAACTGGTGGAATTATAGTTGCTTAATATGAAATCGCTTTATTTAACCCTGATCTTGTTTAATATTGTTATACCCTGTCAGGCTGAACAAAATCATGCAGATACTCCCTTAAACATAATAACAGATCTCGATTATGGCGTTGTTTTATATGAGTATTATCAAGGAAATCATCAACAAGCACTAACAGAATATGCAATTATTGAAAGTAAACGCCTAGTTGAGCATCATGGCATATCTCCTGAATTGGTAAAAGGCGGCATTAGTCTGTCTTACGGATTATTTCATCAGGCTAATAAAATTTTTGATAAGGTGTTACAGCAAGCGTTACACCCGCATGTTCAGGCAAATGCGTGGTTCTATGCTGGTAAATTACATTATCTTGAAGGAAATAAAGAAGCTGCAATAAAGGCTTTTGCCAATACGAATAATACTTTGTCTTTAAAACATCAGGATGAATTTTATTTTTACAATGCACAACTTGCCCTAAAGCAAGGTGATCTAGATACGTTTTTGTTAAATAAAAATTTGATCAAATCTGATACAAACAAACGTGCTTATTTAACGCATAACTATATCTTGCATCAAATTGGCAATAATGAATTATCATTAGCGCAATTAAACGCTTTAGTGGCGGAAAACTTCGAGCCCGGCAATAATGAACTACAGGCATTAGCTGATCGTAGTTTCCTTGCATTAGGATATGGATTATTAGCTGAAAACAATAAAAAAGATGCGATAGCGTCCTTTGAACAAATAACCCTTGATTCTCATTTAAATCAACCTGCTTTATTTGGTTACGGTTGGGCATTAAGTAATTTAGAAGAACATCAAAAGGCACAAGGCGTATTTAAAATTCTTTCACAGCAACAACATATTAGTCATTATGTACGTGAAGCAATGTTGGGGCAGGCGTTTAGTTTAGAGCAATTAGGCAGTTTTTCACGGGCTATTAATGTATTAGATAACGCAATTTTGCAATTGGAACATCAAAGGCAGAAGATAATATTGCTCGAACAACAGATGAAGCGTAAAGAGAAAAATTATAAAGATTTCATAACAGATTTAGCACCCTCTAGCATATTTTCAGAAAACGATATTTCAACAGAACTGAGTTTTATCAATTTTTTGTCGTCTTCAGATTTTAATAGTCTAAGGGCACAATTGGAAGAAGTAACGGCTCTGAAAAAGATGTTTTTCAGTCAATTAACCAAGCTAGAACTTTATCAAAAAATGCTAAATGAAAAGCAACAGCTTGTAAAAAGTCGTCTGGATAAAATTAATTTACAAGAAATTAAACTGCAAATTGAAAAGCTTGGATCTGACAGTGGCAGATTAACCAAAACAATTGATATCGCGCATTTAGCAACAGATTGGCGTTTATTTTTACCTGCTGAGACTTTAAGTATGGATCAGCGTATAACATCAGCGCAGGCTAAATTGGATAAAATAAATACGGCGGGGAAAAATACTGAATTATTGCAACAAAGACTCAGTTTTTTGTCAGGCAGAATTCTATGGGAAGGGCTAAATCATTTTGATGCTAATAGTAGTGTTAACAAAAATGAATTAAAGCAATTACATTTAACTTTAGTTGCATTAAAAAAACAATATAGCCGTTTTAAAACACAGGTTGAACAAGTGGACAATACTGAAAATGAAATTATTAAAATATCTGCGATAAAAACGAGGATCTCTCAGCAAATAGAGAATAGCCAAAATATTATTGAAGGTATAGAAGGCACGATAAATAATCAATTTTTAGGATTTCTCTCTACTAACTTATCACAACTAGAAGATACGCTATTACAGGCTAAGTTGGCAAAAATCAGAATACAGGATGAGGTTTTTGGCGCTGTTGAACTCCCATTAAATACCTTAGGTGAATTGAAATGAAAAACATTTTGATCACCAGAATTTTTTACTTTTGTGTATGTATATTCATCACTGGATGTAGCAGTATACGACCCGATTTTTCAATCTTTGATGAAACTGAACAGGTGATAGTTAAGAAAAAGACCTTAGCAGATTTAAAAATTGAATATGAACCTTTGGTTAAAAGTAAGATCAAAGCACCAGATATTGAAACCTTAAAAGCAAACTATCAAGAAATATTGTTGTTAAGTAAGGATTTTGCAATTAACGAGCAAATCAATTACCGATTGGCGGAATTAGAATTAGTTGGTAATGAACATGCACAAGAGATAGGGGCTGAACTTAATAAGCAACAGCAAGGTTATTACGATACTGCAATACAGGCTTATAACAGGTTACTTAAAAGGTACCCAAACAGTCAGCATAGTGAACATTTATTATATCAATTAGCGAAAGCATATGAGCTACAGGGACAAAGTGAAAAAAGTTTTCAGATAATCTCACAGTTGGCTGAAGCATATGAGCATAGTGCTTATTTGCAAGAACTTTATTTTAGAAAAGGCGAATACTTATTTTCTAAAAAGCAGTTTGATTTCGCAGCACAAGCATATCAGAAAGTGATTTTAGGAGATGCCAAATCAGTCTATTTTAAAACATCTTTATATATGTTGGCTTGGTCAAAGTTTAAATTAGATGACAGCCAAGCTGCATTAAATTATTTTACTCAGGTATTAGATGTTTCTTTACCTGAAGCGCCTACTGACGACATTATTGTCAGTAGTTTGCCAGCGTCAAGTAAGCAAATAGTGATAGATACATTACGTATCATGAGTTTAATATTTTCATATACAAATGAAGCCAGTGGTATTGAGGCGCACTTTAATGTTTTTGGTAAGCGCTATTACGAATATTTAAGTTACGATAATTTAGCGAATATGTATTTAAAGGAAAAAAGATTCGAAGATAGTGCTGCAACTTATAATACATTTGTAATAAATCATACGGCTCATCCAAAAGCTGCTTTTTACGCAATAAAAAAGATAGAGATTTATCAACAGGGAAATTTTCCTTCACTGGCGTTTGAGCAAAAACTGCATTTTGTAAAAACCTTTGGTATAACAGGCCTGTATTGGCAGACTTGGGATGCTGATTATCAACAGCAATTGGCTGGAAACTTAAAATCTTACCTGTCAGAAATTGCAGAAAATCAATATCGTATCGCACAAAAAACTGAAAAAGTACAACTGAAACAATTGGAATACAAAAAAGCAGCCGTGTGGTTTAAAGAATATATAGATACCTTCAATGATAATCCTGATATTTTGTTTTTATTTGCAGAAAGTTTATATGCAAGTAAGCAATACGCGTTAGCTATAAATAACTATGAAGCTTATGCCTATGGGCGTGATGATCATGAGAAATTAAAGCAAACAGCAGAAGATGCAGCTTACACAGCTTTATTAGCTTACGATAACTTAGTAAAACAACCTGGAAAGAATGAGAAGCACAAAACATTACTGACTAAACAAAAAGAAATAAGTACGCAAAAGTTTATTGATAGTTTTCCAAATGATAGCAGAAGTCTCAATGTGCTCGAAAACCTGGTGGATACAAGGTTTAATGTAAAGCGTTATAAGCATGCGATACTCAGTGCTGAACAGTTTATAAATTGGCCTAAAACGCTAGAAGTAAAACAACAGATAAAAGGGTATCTGGTATTAGCACATAGTCATTTTAACTTATCTAATTTTGATCAAGCGTCGAATTATTATGCGAAAACGCTTTCCTTGTTGGATAAAAAGGATGCTAGGAGTGCTGGCTTAAAAGATAATTATGCGGCCAGTATCTTTAAGCAGGCAGAACGATTAGTCGCAGAAGATAAACTTGTAGACGCCACAGCTCTGTTATTAAGTATTATTGAATTACTACCAGATACCACAACCCGTAAGTTAGCGCAATTTAATGCAAGCCAATATTTGTATCAACAAAAACAGTATGGCCAGGCCGCAAGTTTACTTGAGGACTTCAGAAGTCGATTTTCACAGGATGAACTGGCAAAAGATATTCCATTACAACTCGCCAATTTATATGAACACCAGCAAGACTGGTTAAAAGCAGCTATGGAATATCAAACAATCGCATTGAGCCGTAAATACGATGAAAGTGCACAAGAGCCTTTATATTTGGCTGCACAATACTTTGAAAAAGCGGGGGATTTAGAAAAATCAAGATTGGCCTATCGTAAATATGCTAATACCTATCAAACGCCCTTTGATACGCTTGTTGAAGTCAGGTTTAAGCTGAGTGAGATTTATCTGGCACAGGGAGATGATATTAAAAGACGATTTTGGTTAAAAAAACTGATAGAAATAAATGATTTTGCCAAAACGAATACAACTCCCAGATCAACCTATCTGGCGGCGATGAGTGCGATGGTATTTGCAAAAGATTCACACTATATCTTTAATAAAATCAAACTTACATTGCCATTAAAAACGAGTTTAAATCGCAAAAAACTAAGCTTAGAAAAAGCGCTTAAGTCCTATCAAAAAGCAGCTAATTATCAGGTTGCTGAATTTAGTACACAAGCTAATTATCAGATAGCTCAGGTTTATGGTCAGCTTGCAAAAGACTTGCTGAATTCAGAGCGACCAAAAAATTTGGATGCATTGGCTTTAGAGCAATATGAAATATTGTTAGAAGAGCAAGCTTATCCGTTCGAGGATAAAGCAATATTGATCCATGAGAATAATAGTCAATATAGCTGGCAAGGTACCTATGATAAATGGGTTAAAAATAGTTTTGCCGCTTTAACTGAATTATTGCCTGGCAGATATAATAAGCAAGAGAGTGTGGATGCAAAGCAAAATGTTATTTATTAATAAAATATATCTTCTTAGTGCCAGCCTATTGTTTTTGGTAGCGTGTCAAAGCCCAATTACGGTAAAGCAAACACCTCCAATACTTGATGAGCCTGATATGCAGGGGATTGAAGATATTCCGGCTGTGGAAGTGAAACCCATTTCTGTCGCACAACAGTTAAAATCGACTGAAAATTTATATCTAAATAGTGGTCAGGTTTTAAGTACAGATGTCAAAAGTAAATTTGATAGGGCGATTGATTATTTTAATAAGCAAGAATATGTAAAGTCCGAATTAATACTTAAAGAAATTATTGACTTAAACAGCGCCTTATCTGGTCCCTGGTTAAAACTGGGTGATATTGCAAAATTACAAAATAATCATGACAACGCGATTGAGTATTATAGTAATGCAATACAAATCAATCAGCATAATTATTTTGCCAGAAATAGGTTAGCGCTGATGTTAAGGCAACAGGGGGAGTTTAGTCGCGCTAAAATGCAATATGAACAAGCAATTATCAGCTGGCCCGGATATGCGTTAACACATAAAAACTTGGCTATTTTGTTAGACCTCTATTTAGGCGAAAAAGAGCTGGCTTTAAAAGAATATCAACTTTATCAAGAGCTATTTATGTTTGAAAACAATGAAATAGATAAAAAGGCAAAAGGATGGATAGCTGACTTAAAAAGACAAATAGCCCAAGGAGCAAACAATGGCTAACAGATTGAAAGTCTTATTATTGAGTTTCGGTATTATTAGTCTGGCTCAGGCGAATGAAAATGATGTTTTAAAAATAGAAACAACCATAAAAGGGAATAAAGAGTCACCACAATTTTTATCAATTGTGCCATGGCGTGTTTTACATCAAACCAAGCTAGATAAAGTCCGTTTAATTAAGTCACTAAATAAGTCTTTTAAGCCTTTAGAGCCTGAAGAATTAAAAAGTCAGCTCAAACTTTATAACGAATTAGTTTTAAACAAAACTAAAAATACAGATTCAAAATAACCAATTTAGGGGATACCAATGGAATTTTACAATACGATGATCAGGTTTTTTCAAGAAGGTGGTAGTTTTATGCTACCAATCTCATTAGTTCTGGCAGTCGGCCTCGCGATTGCGTTAGAAAGAATGTTGTTTTTGTCTGCTTCAAAGCGTGCGAACAAAAAGGCTTTTTCACAAATACAGCCTCTGCTTAATAAAAACGATTATACCAGTATTGTCGATTATGCAAATAAACATCAATCTGCAATTGGTAATTTGATATCAGCAGGTGTAACAAGATTAAGTCATAGTCACCGCCGCGAAGATATTGAATATGCAATGGAAGAGTGTGTTGTGGAAGTTATGCCTAAGCTTGAAAAACGAACTGCGTATCTGGCAACATTAGCAAATATCGCAACTTTATTAGGGTTATTAGGTACTATCATCGGATTAATTGCGGCATTTTCAGCGGTTGCTAATGCAGATCCGGCAGAGAAGGCTTCTTTATTATCACAAAGTATTTCAGTTGCAATGAATACAACTGCATTTGGTTTGATAGCTGCGATCCCATTGTTATTATGCCATTCAGTATTACAAACAAAAACCACAGAGATCATAGATACGATGGAAATGGCTGGTGTTAAATGTTTGAACTTGCTTTCTGTCAGGCATGGTATGGAAAATAAAACCCGTAGCACGGACGAGTAATATGTTTAACAAAAACAGACGGTCTAAAGTTGATCCTGAATTAGATATCACGTCTTTTATGAGTTTGATGATAGTACTCGTCCCTGTATTGTTGATGATGATGGTATTTTCACATATCAGCATTTTAGAGCTTAAATTACCTACAGGGATCACAGAAGGAAGTGCTGAAGAAAATGAAGTAAAAGAATTAGAACTTATTGTCAGAGCCGACGCGATTGCACTTTATTATCCTAAAGGTGCTTTGTTAAAAGCAATACCATTAAATAACAAGCGCTATGACTATCCAATGTTGCAGCAGGCACTCAAAGAAGTAAAGTTCTTGCTAGCTGAAAAAGGGATAGATAAAAAAGATATCACTATTTTACTCGACCCTGAAATTGATTATCAGACGATAGTGAATTTGATGGATGCCGTACGGTCTTATAAAGCTGTCGTGGCCGCATCAGTGGTAGACGCTGAACTATTTCCTGAAATATCCTTGGCTGATGCGCCAGATATTATAAAAGAAAATGCCGCATTAACATTAAAAGGTGCTCAATTATGAAAAAATCAGTCAGAGCCCTCAGGATAGAAAGACACCATAAACGTATGGCAAAGACATCAAAATTGAGTTTGGTTTCTTTGATGGATATATTTACAATTTTGGTTTTCTTCTTGATTGTAAACTCATCAAGTGTCGAAGTTTTAGAAGCTGATAAAAGTATAAAACTGCCTAGCTCAGTTGCAGAAAAACTTGCTGAGGATAGTTTAGTATTATTAGTTAATAATACAAATTTGATCTTGCAAGGAAAAAAAATAACGACTATTTCTGCGATCACTAATAGCGATGAAGATATTATTTTGAGCTTAAAAGCTGAATTAGATTATCGATTTGACAAACAAATAAAAAGTAGCGATCCGGCTAAGGAACAAGGTTCAATAACAATTATGGGTGACAAAAAAATCCCATATGCAATTTTGAAAAAGATTTTATTGACTTGCTCAAATTCAGGATTTGGCAATATTTCGCTGGCTGTAGAAAAAGCAATTGATACCCCACAAGAGGGTGATAATGCATAATTTAAATACCCAAAATCTTACATTAGAACCCGATTTTCTTTATATGAAAGAGTCAGGTAATCGTTTGTTTAATTATATAACCTGGTTCTTTTTGGTAGCAACAATATTGTTTTCTTTGGTGGTAAAGTTTACCCAGTTGCCTGAGATCCCAAGAGAAGAAAAAGAAAAGCTGCCTGTTCATCTGACTAAGATAATCGAACAAATCGAACTAAAAGAAAAACCTAAAGTGATACCAAAACCTATTGAACCTGAAGAAAAGGAAATTGTCGAAAAAATAGAGAAACCTATCCCTAAGGTTGTCGATGTGCCTAAGGTTAAAGTTGCTGATACATCATTAGAAAAAGCAAAAGATGAGGCAAAGCGTTCAGGTTTATTAGCTTTAGCTGATGATTTGGCACAAATGAGAGATACAATAGAAACGCCAACATTAGCGACTAAGCCATTAAGCAATCAAGGGGCTGAGGAAGTTAAAGCGAAACGAAAAGTACTCACATCTGAATTTAAGGCAACATCAAAAAGCTTAGATACATCTAAGTTGACACAGGCTAAAGGAAAACAAGTGGCTTTAGCGCAAAGAGAACTGGTTGCATTAGCCGATGTGACTACAAGTAGTGCTAATGCGACACAAAGCGGAATACCAGTACCCGAACAAGAGAGCACAGGACCTACGCAAAAAAGAAAAATGGAATCTATCAGACAGGTATTAGATAAAAATAAAGGGGCTTTTTACACTATTTATCGTCGTGCGTTAAGAAAAGATCCAGCGCTTGAAGGTAAAGTTACCATGTTAATCGTTGTTGAAGGTGATGGCTCTGTTTCGTCTTGTAAAATATTATCAAGTGAACTGGAAAATAGTGAATTGGAAGCTAAGTTAATTGCCAGAGTTAAATTGATAAGTTTTGGTAAAGATCTCGTGACACAAACGCGGTTAAATTATTCATTTAATTTTTTACCGTATTAAACAAGAGATAACACCACCTTTTTGCAATAGGTTTGTCAAAAGGTGGTGTTAGTACTTATATCATTAACCGTGATCAACTTCCTGTAATTCTAAAACCGACTTTTAAGGTGACCTGGTAATGTGCAACCATGCCATTTTCGATATGACCGCGAGTGTCGACTACTTCGAACCAATCCAGGTTATTTTCAGTTTTTGAAACTTCACGGATTGCGTTGCTGATAGCTTCTTCGATGCTTATTTTTGACGAGCCAACAATTTCAACTTTTTTATAACTATGATCTGACATATTCATCCTAAATTAGTTTGAAATCCAATGTTAAATATAGAACAGTTTGAATTTACTGAACAGGCAAATTTGACTCTGTGATCTAAGTGCACTTTTACAGTGCATATGATTTATATACTAGTGCAATTTTTTATTTTCATTTTTATTTTTTAGTATTAATCTTTGATTATATTAGTATTTATTTGTGGCATTATATTTGCGTTTTTAAAGCAGTCTGAAAAATGTTTAGGTTGTAAAAATGAAACTGGCTTTAAACTTACAAAATGATTTTTCTTTAATTCAGTTTTTTAAACGCGATAGGTCGCAATTGTTTAAAACACTGCTTGTTTCGTTCAAAAAATATACCCGTAAAAGAACTTATAATAAATCTGGCAGCGTGTTTTTAGTAGGCGCTGGCTGTGGCGATCCTGAGTTACTGACAGTCAAAGCCGCTAGAATAATCCGCTCAGCAGATGTCATTTTTTATGATAGCCTTATTAGTCAGGACTTAATAAAGAGTTTCCCCGGGCATATTAAAAAACATTATGTGGGTAAACGCTGCGGCGCGCATAGTGTGAGGCAAAAAGAAATATGTCAGCTAATACTTGACGCTGCATTAGAAGGTCTGTCTGTGGTAAGACTAAAAGGAGGAGATCCGAGTATTTTTGGCAGGTTAGCTGAAGAGACGGATATTTTAACTCAACATAATATTCCTTTTGCTATTATCCCTGGTGTAACGGCTGCATCAGGATGTGCTGCCTATTCAGGTATAGCATTAACCCACAGAGACTATGCACAGTCAGTCAGATTTGTTACTGCGCATATGAAAGATGCGAAATTACAAGCTGATTGGGCTGATCATGCATCAAGTAAAGATACGATCGTTTTTTATATGGGGTTAAGTCGAATTGATGAAATTGTAACGCAACTGTGTTTACATGGTATGGACAGTGAAACACCCATTGCGATTATTGATAAGGGAACAAGTAGTGAGCAACAGGTGATCACGAGTGTATTAAATGAGGTGACTGTGGCGTTGAAAAGCGTGGAGTTTACCGGGCCGGCACTTATTATTGTTGGCCATGTTGTCGCGGCAAGGCAAAATGTTGATTTATCTTTGCTTCAGTTTCAAGATGCGGCTTTAATAAAGAGTAATGTAAAAAATGCAATTTAGTGAATATATTAAACATATTGGGCGTGGTAAAAAAGCAGGTAAATATTTAACACAAATAGATGCTAAATGCGCAATGGATCAAGTTTTATCGGGAAGTGTGCCACCATTGCAAGTGGGGGCGTTTTTGATGTTATTAAGAATGAGGGAAGAAAGTGAAGCTGAATTGGCTGGTTTTTTACAAGCAAGCAGAGCATATAATAATTGTGACCTTAAAAGCATTACCGGGATTGATCTAGATCTCGGTTGTTATGCTGGGAAAAGGCGTCAACTCCCCTGGTTTATATTAGCTGTATTGGCATTAGCTGATTCGGGATTAAAAATATTTGTGCACGGTACCCGTGAACCGGATTCGAAACGTTTGTATTTAGATGACGTTTTTAAAACTCTGGGATTACCTGTTAGTCATTCAACAGCCGATGCTACTTTGAGTTTAAATACGCATAACTTTTGTTATATGGATTTGGCGAGCATTAACCCCCCTTTAAAATTAATGATAGATCTAAGACAACAATTTGGCTTAAGAACCTGTGCTAATACTCTTGCCAGAATGCTAAATCCGATAAGTGCAAAGTGCAGTTTACATGGTGTGTATCATAAAGGATTTGATGAAAGACATATTAAAGTCGCATCCCTGACTAATGATGTACAAGTTGGCTGCTTTAGAGGGGAAGGTGGAGAGATTGAAGCGAACCCCGAAAGAGATTTTACCTTACATATAATCGATGAAAACCGCGTAGAAAAAACGATACAGTTTGCGCAATCGCATAATAGTCGACAATTAAAAGCCGATTTTTCTCAGTTAGAAATAATTAAGAATGTGTGGCAAGGTGAGACTCAGTCTGAATATGCTGATAAAGCGATAATAAGTACCTTAGCTGTGATGTTGGCATTGGTTGAAGGCGCTGACAGTACCCTTGCTTTAGAGCGTGGTAAGTGTATCTGGGGAGCTCGTAATAGATCCCGTTACTTTTCTTAAGTTCAAATTCCTCAGTGCACCAAAATATTTCAGGTGCACTTCAATAGCGCGCAGAATAAAACCTATTTACTACTTACTAATTGAATTATAAGTCTATTTTTATTGGCATAGTATCTGCTCTTAACAGTGAGAGTGATTACTATTAATTCAAGGACCGCTATGCTGTTTGGGCGAAAAAAAAGAAAACCTATTACCATTGCAGATAAAAAGGTTGAACAGTGGAAATATACAACGTGTAATTATTGTTCGACAGGTTGTGCGATAGAAATAGGATTAAATGAAAAAAATAAAATAGTTACAACACGAGGTGATGCAGGTGCAGATGTAAATCGTGGAAAATTATGCATTAAAGGAATTTTAGAGCATGAATTATTTGAAAGCCCTGGTAGAGGTAGCGCGCCGCTGATCAGAAATAAACATTATGAACCTTTTGAGGAAACTTCCTGGGATCAGGCTCTGGATACCACCGCTGATAAAATAAAGGAAATTCAGCATAAATATGGTCGAGATGCTTTCGCGGTTGTGTCAAGTGGTCAGCTACTTACTGAAGAGTTTTATACTTTGGGTAAATTGGTAAGGGGGTGTATAGGAACTAATAATTATGATGGTAATACCACTTTATGTATGGCGTCAGCGGTAAGCGGATATAAACGTTCTTTCGGCTCTGATGGTCCACCTGGATGCTATGATGACTTTGAACATACTGATTGTTTTATGGCATTTGGCTCAAATTTACCTGAACAGCACCCAATAATATATTGGCGACTCAAAGAGGCTTTAGAAAAGAGAAAGTTTCCTTTGATTGTGGTAGATCCTCGCGTAACTATGTTGGCACAATTTGCAGATATTCATTTACCTGTCACGCCAGGTACAGATTGTGTCCTGATCAACGCTATGATGTATGTCATTATCAATGAAAACTTACAAGATCAGGGTTATATAGACGCTCATACACAAGGTTATGAAACGATAAAATCCCTGGTACAGGAATATGAGCCTAAAGTTGCACAGCACACATGCGGAATTGACGAAGACACCATAAGGAATGTGGCGCGAATTTATGCAAAAGCTCCATCAGCTATGAGTATCTGGACTATGGGCATTAATCAATCGACTCATGGTTCTGATGGTGTTGCAAATATAAATAATTTAAATCTGATCACAGGAAATATTGGTAAACCGGGCGGCACAAGTTTATCTATTACAGGGCAATGTAACGCGATGGGCACCAGAGAGTGGTCTTCTTGCTCTGGATTACCAGGTTATCGTTATCTTGAAAATGAAGCTGACAGGCAAGAGATTGCAAAGTTTTGGGGCATTGATGCTGAATTCTTCCCTAAAAAGCGAGGGCTTGCTGAAACTGATATTTTTCCAGCTATTGAAACAGGCGAAATAAAAGGAATGTGGATTGTTGCCACGAACCCTATGACCTCGATGCCAAACACGGCACGAATACGTAAGGCACTAGAAAATTTAGATTTTTTGGTTATACAGGATGTATATAAAGACGTAGAAACGAACCAGTATTCCCATGTGTATTTCCCCGCGTCAGTTTGGGCTGAAAAAGAAGGATGTCATACGAATACTGAACGGCGTGTCAATCTGATCAGCCATGTTTTACCACCTTTTAAAAACTCAAAACCTGATCTATGGATTTTTAATCAAATGGCAAAACGATTTGACCATGGCAGTAAAATCAAATTTCCAGAAGCTCCTGAAGCTGTTTTTAATGAAATGAAGGTTTTATCTAAAGGTAAAAACAGAATACTTGACATTTCAGGCATGAGTTATCAAAAAATATTAGATGCAAAGGGGATCCAATGGCCATATCGTGAGAATGCAAAAAGTTTGAAAGGTGATCCCAGGTTATATACTGATGGCGTGTTTCAAACTCAATCAGGGAAAGCAAATCTGATCCCGGTCAATTTTTATAATAATAATGAGCAACCTTGTAAAGATTTTCCTTTTTGGCTTAATAGTGGCCGGGTAGTAGAGCATTTTCATACCAGAACACGTACAGGCAAAATTGGTAACTGCAATAAGTTTAGCCCGACTCCCTATATGGAAATGAACCCTGATGCGGCTAATGAATTAGGTGTATTGCACCAAAGTTATGTGCGGCTCATCAGCAGAAGAGGAGATGCTGTGGTTATGGTGCAATTAACACACAGAGTACCCAGAAATATGGTTTTTATTCCCTTTCATTATCACGATTGTGCTAATCGTTTATCTTTAGGTTTGTTAGATCCCTATTCGAGACAACCAGCATTTAAGCAATGCGCAATAAAAATAGAACATATAGATCAAGATGAAGCTGCAAGATTAAATGTCGAACGCCGTGCATTTTAAGGAATAATATTATGACAATAAATAAAGAATCGACGGTTCAGAGTTTTGATCCAAAAACTATGCGTGAAAGCACAGAGCAATCAGGGCGTTCTGATCACTGGCAAGTAAGAACCAATGAACGGGATTATGCTTTTCTATCGGATAAAACGCATCAAAAAGAAAATAGATATGGCAAACAGATTGACCTGTTAGATATTACTGATTTACCTGAAAAAAGGTCGCTTTTTATCAATGAAAACCCCGCGATTGGCTCCAACCCGAATAGGAATAAACAACATGGATTTTTCTTTACAGCAGATAATTGTATCGGATGTCATGCCTGTGAAGCTGCGTGTTCTGAAAAAAATGATAACCCGGCACATTTGGCTTTTCGTTCTGTCGGGTATGTTGAAGGTGGCTCTTATCCTGATTATAAAAGAATGAATATTTCTATGGCCTGTAATCATTGTGATGATCCTGTTTGTTTGAAGGGGTGTCCGACACGGGCATACACAAAACATGCCGAATATGGTGCTGTTTTACAAGATCCTGAAACCTGTTTTGGTTGCGGTTATTGTACCTGGGTATGTCCTTATAATGCACCACAATTAGATCCAGTACAGGGGCGGGTGTCAAAATGTAATATGTGTGTTGATAGATTAGAGGTCGGTTTAAAACCGGCATGTGTGTCTGCTTGTGTTGGTAATGCGTTAGATTTCGGAATTATTGAAAATGTACCTGAAAACAGAGAACAATGTAACACACAGCTACCCGGCTTTCCCGATCCTGATATAACACATCCTAATATCCGGTTTCAGCAAACTAAAAGTTTACCAATAGAAATGAATCGCACGGATGCAATGCCAGTTAAATATCATAAAAACCAGGATGGACAATACAAACCTGTAGTAGATCAAAAACAGGGAAAGGCTGCACATTGGAATTTTAAAAAATTAAGCAGTCGCGAAAATCCATTAGTATTGTTTACGTTACTTTCGCAAGCTGCTGTAGGAACTTTTATTATTACATTTTTAGCGTCATTTTTAGGCGTTAATTCATTTGTGTATTTTATGAAGTCTGATTTCATTTTACCTTTGATCATTTTTTCTTTAGTTCTTACCACATTAGGTTTATTTATGAGCGTAACGCATTTAGGGAAACCCTTTAGGTTTTATCGCGGGTTTAATAATTTGCGATATTCACCTATGAGTCGAGAAGGCTTAGGCCTAGCTTTATTTAGTGGTGCATGTGCAGTGTTAATATTGATTTTAGTACCAGATAATGTCTATGTTTCTGATGCAATCAATTACTGGTTGACCATTGATATTAAACCGTTGGCTAATTTTTTACCTTTATCTACTATGGTTACCATTATGGGGGCTGTAGGTATATTTGCGGGCGTGGTCGGTTTATTTTATATGAATCAATGCTATCGTATTAAAGCACGACCATTTTGGGATCATATTCAAACAAGTACATCATTTATGGGCAACGCGTTATCACTGGGTGCGAGTGTCTGTGCTGTTTTTATAGTGCCGGGTTTAGGTTTTATCAATTACGATATTCAAGAGTCCATTTTGGTTTTAGCGTCAGTTTTTACCTTAGGTATGCTCATTGAAGCAATCGGCTTAGCCAGTCATAGTTATGATTTAAATAGAAATGAAAATGAAGACGGCGCAGCCCACTATGTGCAATGTACCACATTTGGCAAAACTTACTGTTTTAGAAATGTTCTCTTGGCTTTAAATATTTTCTTATCTATTGGGCTCATTATTAGTTTATTAATCGGTGAATTGTTGCATTTCCATGTTATCGCCTGGGCTATTTTGATATGTATTAATGTTATAACGGCAGTAATTGGCAGAGCTCTGTTCTACATTCTCGTCATTCCGACAACTATGCCAGGCGCATTTTTTTGGAAAAATAAAGCGTTTGAACAACATGCAAGAGATGTGGGACTTGCTGATAATCCAGCTGCGGGCATTGCGCCTTTGGCACATTAAACTTACCTGTACCACAATAATTGATCTTTTGTCGTAAATTTTGACAAAAGATCAGCCATTAAAAATCAAAAGAAGTGAATATATGTTACATAATTTAGAAGATACGCTAAATAAAACGTGTTTGATTGCCTTAAGTTATTTTGACTTTCATGGCAACCCATTAAAGGCAAGTATATTAGCAGGCAAAGTAGTCTCTGTTGATAATGAAATTGGGATCAAGATTGCGTTACTTGCTAAAAGTGATCAGGCAAGCTCAGAATTTATTTTGCCAGCAAATTTAGCGCCTTGGTTTAAAGCGCCTAAAGGCAACTTTCACACGGATATTAATAACCTTAAAATTAAAGATCCTCAATTTTTGATCACCTGGGATATATATCAAACTAAGGAAGTTGTACAAGACAATGAGCAAATTTGGTGGGAATGGGTTGCCAGAACAAGTGCACCTTTTGTTAACTAAAAATCTTCAGATGACTTGTTTTATTTGCTTTTCTTTACGGTGTCTTTTGTTTTCATACATGCGTTGATCCGCTAAAATTAATAATTCATCAGCCAATAATGCGTCTCTTGGATAAATGGCAAACCCGATGCTGACACCTAAATTAATGTTTTTTTCGTTTATTGTTTTGATTTCTGATATGGATTTTTCTATTCGTTGTTGAATTTCATGACATAATTGTTCATCAACAATGTCATTTAGTATGATGGCGAACTCATCACCACCTAATCGTCCTACGATATCTGTGTCTCTTAAGTTGGCTGTAATTTTATTGGCGGATGCAATCAATGCTTCATCGCCTATTTGATGCCCTAAAGTATCATTTATTGCCTTAAATCCATCCAAATCTAAATATAAAATGCCAACAGTGCTTTTCCTGCGCAATGAAAGTTTGAGGCTATGTTCAAATGCACTTTCAAAATATCGTCGGTTGGCCAATTTGGTTAAAGGATCGAAGTTAGCCAATTGGTATAGTTGTTCACTATGTTTTGTTTTAAGAATTTCTGAATTAAAGTGAATTTTAAACATAAAATAAAATGCAAATAACAATAGACTAGAGCCAGTAAAAATAGCTAAAAGGATATGTATAGCAATTGCTGACCAATTTAGCTGTTTTGAAATATTAAGTACAAGTGTTTGTTTACCTATTATTATTTCTTTTTCGTACTGATACAAAGGTAATAAAAGTTTAGCTAAATAGCCAACAGGCTTTTGCTGTTGTACTAATAATGGGTTTTCATTATTTTCTTTCAAACTGATACTAATGGAATGATCGGTTAGTTTAGTACCTTGGTTTAACAGATAACTCGCTTTTATCACAAAAAATACAAAGAAATCAGCCCTATTAGTTTCACTGAAAAATGCGGGTTGGATCATAACAAAAACTCTTTCATCATCCAGGGTATCAAAGGGCTCTGAAATTGCTGTTTTGTTTTGTTTTTCAGCTAATAAGGTAGGCGTCGCTAAAAAAGGCAAAGATAAGACATCTATCCCTAAATTGTTAAAGGGAGCATCTTCTTTGTCGGCAAAAAAGGTTATCGGATAGAAAGCATCTTTTTTACTTTTATATGCGGTTTTAAAACTCGAGCCATCAAAGACTCTGACATGAAAATCACTAAAGGCACTTTGTTCTTCATTGAAACGTTTTAAATTACGCCGACGTACATGTTGCGCCGCTTGTATCTGATATATATGAGGAACTCTTTCTAAAACTTCCTTTGAATACCTGACTATGGTTTCATAACTTGTAAATCCAACACCTGAAAGTAATGCGGAAAAACTATCTAATATAAAATGCGTACTCTGTGTTACCAATAATAAGTGCTGATGTGCATCATTGGTTTGTTGGCTAAAGTTATCGTGGGTTTCATTTAAATTATCTGA
>OZ240679.1:0-4651636 GCA_965198975.1 uncultured Pseudoalteromonas sp. | reverse complement strand
AGCTCTCTGAAGGGCCGTTGGAGACTACAACGTTGATAGGCAAGGTGTGTAAGGGTTGTGAGGCCTTTAGCTAACTTGTACTAATTACCCGTGAGGCTTAACCATACAACACCAAAGTGGTTTTGTTGTGTGATAGTTAAAGCGCAAAACAGAAGTTATTGTTTGTAGGTTGGAATTTATTCTGACAAAACTAAAGTAGAGATAAACACTAGGAACTAGAAATCTAGGGTCTAGGAGTTACTTTTAAATCAGCATTCCGAATTTTAGATTGAAGGATTCTAGAAACTAGCATCTAGTAACTAGGCCCTTAAATCAACCAAATTTGCTTGGTGACAATAGCGTTTTGGACCCACCTGATCCCATGCCGAACTCAGTAGTGAAACGAAACAGCGCCGATGGTAGTGTGGGGTTACCCATGTGAGAGTAGGACATCGCCAGGCTCCAAATAAAACAAAAAGGCCTCTGCAATGCAGAGGCCTTTTTGTTTTCTATGAGCTGGCTTTGATGTCCTACTCTCGAGTAGGGTGAAAACGGTTAACAGCGAAACGTGTTTCGCCCGTTTGAACGGATTGAGCTCTGTGAAATCCTGGGCCTGAGCCAGGCTTCAAATAAACAAAAAAGCCCGAACTAATGTTCGGGCTTTTTTGTGTTCTCAGAAAACTCGAACATGGGTAGGTTAAAAGCGCTGACGAAGTCAGCATCCTATCATGGGTGAGGCAGATGAATGCTCCTGCATAATCTGCACTTCCACCATCCATGGTAGTCGTAGGGTGAAAGTGGGGCCTTGCGAAACATGTTTCGTCCACTTGAACGCCGAAGGACTTGTCCGTAGGCCAGGCCTGAGCCAGGCTCTTCTCAAACCTTAAAGAATTATCAAAAAAGCCCGAACTAATGTTCGGGCTTTTTTGTGTCTGCTTTCCCTGCATCCACCCTTCGGGCCAGCTGAAGCTGTCAAAAATCATTCCTGATGATTTTTTGTGTTCTCAGAAAACTCGAATATGGGTAGGTTAAAAGCATTCGCGCAGCGAATATCCTTTATGTGATAGTAGGGTTATAGCGGAGTCTTTGCGAAATATATTTCGCCCGATATAACGCGAGAAATGGATTTCGAGCCGGACGATGCTACAGGATGTATTCCACAATATATAACCGTACTAGTCTCCACACTCTATATTCACAAAAACCTCGACAGTTTCTGTCGGGGTTTTTTAATTTCTGGGATTTGATAATGTTCTATTCTCACATGGGTACCATGTGTGATACCAATTCCGATAATTAACTGTCCATTTTTGCCCAATCCCTTGTACATAAGGACATTACTCTATCAACATCACTTCTAAAGTTATTCCAAGCGGTTGTACATTTATCAACAATGTCCTCATAATCTTTAAACGACCTATTAGCTATTTCATTTTGTCTTAACCAGGACCAAACTTGTTCTATCGGATTTAACTCCGGTGAATAAGGTGGGAGGTGTATGATGCTTAAGTTAGGGAAACTTTCATCAAGATATTCTTGATGCCAGCTGGCACCGTCCATGATCACTACTGCATGTCGACCAGCTTCTGTTGCATCTGATATTAATTTCAAATGAGCGCTCATAACGTCCATATTACTTACCGGAGCTATAATTGCTTCCGTCTTTCCATTTGACATACACACCGCACCAAACAAATAAGCATATGTAAATTGTTGCTGCTGAACTACACGTGGTCGCGTTCCTGTCTCAGCCCAAACTCGTGTAGTCGTATTCTGCTGCCCAAACCGTGCCTCATCTTGAAACCAAATATCAACGCAATCAAGCGCAATATATCCTGGGATCTTAAGGATCGTTTTTATTTGGAATTTTTTTAAAATCTTCTTGTACTTCAACCGATTGTTTTGGATGTTTTGAGCGGGTGGTGATCCAACTTAAATTAAGTTTATGCAGCAAGTGATAAATATTTGTTTTTTGATATTTAACATTAAATTCAGATGAAATATAAGCTTGTACGTCTTTACCTTGTAATCGACCACCATCAGGTTTTACAGCTGAACTTACAACATAATTCTTAACTTGCTGTAATTGACTATCAGTTAATGCTTTAGGGCGTCCTGTACGTTCTTTCTCTTCAAGTCCCTTTAAACCATTATTTAAATAGCATTTAATCCATTTATTTACGCTAGTTCTACTTACCTTTAAATAACTCGCAATTTGAGTTCGATTTTTACCATCTATAAAGTGGGAAACGGCCAGTAAGCGCAGTCGGAGTCTAGCGTTTGCGGTTGACGAAATTATTTGTGATAAAGTTTTTGACATTAATAACCCTCCTTTCTTTGGTTATTAGATCACATAATTATCGGAATTTAAAGAAGATCATTAAATTATCGGAATGGGTATGAGTAGGGTGAAAGTGGGGCCTTGCGAAACGTGTTTCGCCAACTTGAACGCCGAAGGACTTGTCCGTAGGCCGGACCTGAGCCAGGCTCTTCTCAAACCTTAAAGAATTATACCAATACTATTAATTAAGTGATCAGATTTGTCCATGTTCTGGAACACAACCTTTTTACCGCTTCAACGTCAGAACGAAAATTATTCCAAGTACGACTGACTTGTTCAACAATTTACTGCTATTTTACTCCTTGCTATTGAGCGTTATTATTCATTTGCTCAATAAAGTCATTTGAATCTTCGATAGATTGATTCATGTCTTTCATTAAAGTTTGAATATTACGTTTTAAATTCGAGAACTCACCTTTTATTGCGCTAATAGCTTGTGCGTTCAAATTATGTTTCAGGTATAAAGTATTATCTTTTAGTGCGCCGAGGACAGGTGTCATTTTATCTTCTGAACGTCGCATCGACCTTAAGAGTTTTTTAAATTGCCTTTGTGTTGAGCTTAATTTTTTTTGACTTTCACGTTTGAGATTCGCATTATTATACTCTTCTAATTCATCTTGCCACTCATCAAATAGCGCGATCGCAACGTCTTCAACTTTATTTATTCTACCTGATAAGTCTTCAGCTGATTTTACGCTGGCTTCATAATCGTCAGTCAGTTTTTCATATACATTCTGAAGATCTCCACCGTCAAAATTAATTAACAAACTCAGATTTTCCAGCGCTGATTTAAATTGTTGCTGGGACTCTTGTTGGGACTCTTTGGTTTCTTCTACTCTATCAACCAATATATCTCTCTTATGTATTCCTACTTTTTCCATTGCAGAATAATAAGCCGATTGACATGCCGTTAGAATAAATAGGGTTAATCCGACAACTAAAATGTTTTTCATATATAACTCTGTTAATTGTTTCCTTGATTGGTATTATTGTTACAAACTTAGCTATTTTTATAAAGATCGAATTTTCATGTATACCAAGTTAGAACAACATATTAGTAAACTAAAAAGGGTATTCAAGCAGCAATCCGATTGGTGGTGTTATTTTTTTAACCGCTGCCAACAAGATCAGATCTCAGTGACGGCAGGTTACTTAGCTTATGTAACTTTACTGTCTTTAGTTCCTTTAATGGCGGTTGGTGTATCAATTTTTTCTGCTTTTCCTGTATTTGAATCTTTTCGTATTGGGATAGAAAACTTCATATTTACTAACTTTGTACCTACATCCAGTGATGCGATTAAAGAGCATATTTCAGATTTTGCTGGTAATGCAAATAAAATGACCACTGTAGGTGTAGGATTTTTAGCTGTAGTTGCACTATTTCTGATCAAAAATATAGATAAAACCTTGAATAAAATTTGGCGGATTGATAAAAAGCGTAAATCGGTTATTTCATTTGCCATTTATTGGATGGTACTCACGTTAGGACCTATTTTATTAGGTGCAAGCTTAGGTTTATCATCTTACTTACTTTCACTGGCAAGTATCGCCGATCAAGGGATCCCTGGCTTCAGTGGTTTTTTGATTAAGTTATTGCCTTATTTCATTTCGGTAATGAGTTTTATAATGCTCTATACCTTAGTTCCAAATACTGATGTGCCGTATAAAGCTGCGATACCAGGGGCTTTGTTTGCAGCCTTTTTATTTGAAGCAAGTAAAAAAGGTTTTGCCTTATATGTAAGTCACTTTCCATCCTATGAGCTTATTTATGGTGCTTTAGCGACAGTACCAATTTTATTTGTCTGGGTTTATTTATCTTGGGTTGTAGTGTTACTGGGGGCTGAGTTTACTATTTCAATGCAGGAACGAGAAAGAATGAAAATTACACAATTGTAACTATGATCTCGACCTATACTAGTAACAGTGAACAGCCCTTAATTTTTATTTATTGCCTTTTGCCTAAGGTTTGTAAATGACATTATGGAGTGAGTTTAAACTGTTATTCTAAAAGGAATGCATATGCCAAACCTTTATCCTGTTTATGATGCGCAGAGAAGTTACCATCTTCCTGTCGGGCAAGGTCATCAATTACATATAGAAGAATACGGCAACCCAGAAGGTGTACCTGTACTTATATGTCATGGTGGACCAGGGGTTGGTTTAAATGCATTGAATTGTCGATATTTTAATCCAGGTAACTATCGTATTATTTTATATAGCCAAAGAGGCTGTGGACTTTCTACCCCTCATTTTGAATTGAGTCAAAATACCACTGAGCATTTGATTGCTGATATCGAAATGATCAGAGGGTCGTTAGGTATAAATAAATGGGTAATAGCGGGAGGTTCCTGGGGGGCGACTTTAGCTTTAATTTATGCGATTTCTTATCCTGATCATGTTTGCGGACTTATATTGCATAGTAGCTTTTTAGCTACTGAGCAGGATATTAATTGGTTATTTAGTGCTGATGGTGCTGCTGCTAGTTTTTACCCAGAGCACTATGCCCGCTTTTCTCAGGATTTAACCAGTGTAGAAGAAATACTGGCTTTTTATCAAACACAATTAAGTGGCAATAACGAAATTGCTAAAGTGAAAGCGGCTAAAATGTGGTGTGAATGGGAATTGATATTATCTGGTTTATACCCAAATCATTTAAGAGACTTTCAAATTTGTGATAAACAAAAAGCACTTTCCGTTGCCATGATAGAAAATCATTATTTTGTTAATAATTGTTTTTTATCCGATCACTACATAGAAAATAACTTAGATAAAATAAAACATATTAAAGCTTGGTTTATCCATGGCAGACAAGATTTAATATGCAGTTTTTCATCTATTTATCAGCTGGCTATGGAATGGAATGCTAAATTGGATATACTCAATGATGTAGGACATAGTAGCGAACACCCCGTCTATGCGGATGCGCTTAGAATTGCGAGTGATACCTTTTATTGCTCAATGAAAAATAGAATATAAATACGGAAAAATAATGCAAGGGTTGATCCAAAGAGTCAGTCAGGCAAAAGTGGTAGTTAATAACACAATTATTGCAGATATAGATCAGGGAGTATTAGTATTTTTGGGCATTGAAAAAGCAGATGACGAAAAAAAAGCTGAGAAATTATTACATAAAATTTTAAACTATCGAATTTTTAGTGATGCTGAAGATAAGATGAATTTAAGTCTTAAAGACATAAATGGTCAGCTACTTATAGTATCTCAATTTACTTTAGCTGCTAATACTAAAAAGGGAATGAGACCGAGTTTTTCCTCAGCTGCTGCGCCCGATGAAGGATTAAGGTTATATAATTATTTTGTGGAGCACGCAAAGCAGGAAGTATCTGTTTCAACGGGGGAATTTGGTGCTGATATGAAAGTTCATATTGTTAATGATGGACCCGTTACATTTAGATTAGAAGCTTAATTATTTTTGTAACCAAAAAATGTGATTTGTATAATGTGGAATTTTTGCATCATGTATTGAAACATTAAATACAGACGTTAATATCTTCTTCAATTGGATCAGTTGTGACTCATGCTCTGCTAAAAAGTTAATAAATAGCCAGCCTTGCTCGTTTAAGACATGATAGATCATATCGTAAAAATTTTTCTGGAATAAAAATATGGGGGCATCAATCTGACTAAATAAATCTAATATTATCCAATCAAATGTTTTTAAGGTTTTGAGCTCTGTGATTGCATCTTGGCAATGAAGGTTTTTTGAGTGAGTGCCGCCAAAATATTTTTTATAGCAATGGATCACGTCAGGATTGTTTTCTAATGTAATAATTTCAGTTTCAGGATAGATGTGTTGTATATAATTACGTATAGCACCACCACCTAGACCGAGTTCTAAAACTGAATTTGGCTGATCTAAATTACGCCATAATTCAGATAAGGTCTGTAAGTGTGGGAATAATAAATGCTCAGGTTCTCCTTTTTCAATAACAGATTGTAATATATGGTTTATAAGTAACCATCTTAATTGTTTATGTTGACGAACCTGAATACTTTTACCGCATTCCTTATGCCAATAGATCAATTGTCCAATTTCATTGCAATGTTTTACAAAATTTTGGCTTACAGCTCCTGTTTTTGGTTTTATGTAATCCATAACCTACGCATAAACTGACAGTTAAAAATTGAAGCATAGTCAAAGAATTCTAATGTGTCACTTATAGCGACAATAATGGACATTTCTTATTGATATTTAGTCATATATGCTTATTTAAATGGTCGTTTTAGTATTTATGAGTATTTTAACTTATGGGTAAATGTTGTATGGTATTTGTAAATAATCCCTGTTTTTATATTTTTGCAATTTGTATTTAAGGATTTTATATGTTTCAGGTAACAACGCCCAGTAGCAGCCAGGATTGGCAGGAATATTACCATTTACGTTGGCAAGTTTTACGTGAACCCTGGCATCAGCCCAGAGGCTCAGAACAAGATAACCTTGAGCAGGAATCAGAGCATAGATTCATAAAAAATAAGTCGGGTGAAGTATTAGGGGTAGCAAGATTACATTTTAATACTCAGCAACAAGCACAAGTTCGCTATATGGCAGTTGCTGAAACACAAAGGAATAAGCATTTAGGCAGTAGATTACTCAATGAATTAGAGTTGCTTGCGTGGGAACAGGAAGCGGATGAACTGGTTTTATTTGCCAGAGAGCGCGCCGTTAATTTTTATCAGCAGCATGGATATGAATTAAAAGAAAAAGCACATTTGGCTTACGGTGATATTCAACATTTCAGAATGGTAAAACGTAAACCTTCGCAGCCTGGTTGGTTCAGACATCCTGATTGGGCTCAGGTTTTACAGGATACGTGGCGTGAATCAATTCCAATTTCTGATGCTATGGGTATCAAAGTTGATAGCTATACTGACTGGCAATTTAGTACACGTGCAGACTTTGGTGCTAATATCAATTTGCATCACACTATGTTTGCAGGCTCCATCTATAGCCTGGCTACTTTAACAGGGTGGGGGGCGACATTTTTAGCATTAAAAGAACAAGGTTTAGATGCTGATATTGTATTAGCTGATGCTGAAATAAAATATATGAAACCTCTAAAAACCTTGCCTAAAGCGATTGTTGAATTAAATCAATGTATTGGTCAATTGGAAAAAGTCGTTGACGGTGAAAAGGCTAAATTTATTGTGCCTGTAACGGTTTACGATGCCGAAATTCCGGTCGCCAAATTTGAAGGTATATTTATTGCGGTGCCAAAGGGGTAGCTTTTATTCTTGTTAGTTCAAACTTGGCCTTTTGATTGGTTAAGTTTGAATACCTCTTTATCATTGCGCTTTGAAAGGTGATTTATTTATACAGGAACTCAAAGGTTAAGGGGTGAAATTTTGCCATTACTTCTTGGGAAAAGAGTACTGGACCTTCTAATTTGGATAAACGTACTATGAATTGGTTTAATACAGAATTGAACGAAAGAAATAAATATTTATTAGAGCTTTGTCAGGCAAAAATGGCTATCGATACTATTCTTTTATTGAAGCTAAGCATATAGCATATAGCATATAGCATATAGCATATAGCAAATGGAAATTCAGAGCGGGTTTTAATTACAGGTGAAATACCTTTTAGATTATTGGAATCGAAAAGTTTAGATTCAATAGTTAAAAATATAAAACTTTCAAATGGCAACAGTTTTTATCTCGATTCACATGGTATGTGGATTACTAAGACAGAAGATAAACAATTAATGAGTGGTAAAAATTTTGATGAAATAGAGTGGGAAACAAAAGTTTCCACCTAAATGGGCTCCTAAATAAATAGGTATATCACATAATTATTGTAATTGGTTGGCCGGAAACACGTTAGACACTCCCTATCTTGACTTGTGTAGCAATGAATAAACCTCCCTGTATTTTTCGTATGGCATCCATGCCACACTCGTTCATTCTTTACTTCTTATGCTGGAAAGCGACTCAAAAGAACGACCCAAGAAAAGGTCGCCCCAGACATAACGCTTAATCTGAATTAATAATCCTGATTGTTTAGCAAACATGATATACAGCACGTCCGTGTGCTGGATATCATTTCATCAGCATTACCTAAATGGATTTAGGTACTTGGAATTTGTCGGGAACTAACATTCCGCCATGCTGATAGATTGCAAAATCAGTTTTATTGATTCAGGCGTAATGTAAGGGGAGAGTGGGATCTGGGTTGAAGTTTTGTGAATTTAGCTATTAATCGAGTTTTAAAACTCAGATATTTAGGCCATCCCGGCTCCCTTTACATTTTTGCTATTAATAAAAATTTACTGCAAAAATTGCGGGGCATGGATGCCCGGTAAAGGCCTTACTTGCTCATGGACGAGTCATTAAGGCCGGTTTTTCGAAAGTAAACTTTTATTTATAGATCAAAAAAATGTCAGGGCCATCTTTCTTTTGGTTACTTTGCTTTGGTGGTTCAAAGAAAAGTGACATGAGCCCCATGGACTGACGAATCCCCAAAACGTGACAGGCATAGCAATTTATGATCTTATGTTAATCACCACAACAAACATAAGTATAAAAAACTATGCCTGAACCACTACTTTGCCATAAATATTTCAAAAATACCTTATCTTCGTTTAACAATGCCAGAATGAAAACATTAATGAGCTGTGGCGACGCATTAATTACTGGAAACAAATTAACCTTGACTGAAATAGGGAGAAATTTAGCTGGTAACGCGCATGTAAAACATAAAATAAAGCGTGTTGACCGTTTTTTAAAAAATACACATCTGCAAAAGGAAAGATTTGCTATCTACCAAGCATTAGCACACTCTATTACCTCTTCTTTGTCTTCGCTTGCCATCGCTGTTGATTGGAGTGGTGCATGTGGTCACGAATATCATTTACTACGAGCTAGTTTACTCGTTGATGGCCGTTCAATTGTTATATATAACATGGTTGTAGAACAAAAAGATTTAGATAACCCAACAATCAATAGCTTATTTCTAGATGAACTTTATAAAGTAATTGGAGATCATCCTAGTGTGTATATTGTAACGGACGGAGGGTTTCTTACACCTTGGTATAGTAAAGTTATTTCTTTAGGGTGGCATATGGTGGGACGTTTACGAGGTACAATGAAATGTAAACTAGAAGATCAGTCACAATGGCAAACATTGAAGCAACTTCGAGTTGGTGCGAACGATATACCAAAGTCCTTGGGTAAATCTAGATTAACTCAGCATAGTCTAACAGCATGCGATGCATTTTTGCATCACTACCATGGTAAGAATAAAGGTTGAAAAGGAAATAGTAGGTTTACCAAAGATACTAAAATGTATAGCAATTTAGCAAAAGAGCCATGGTTACTGGCAACATCAGATAAAACATTAACGAGTGAGCAAGTTGTTAAATTATATAGTAAAAGAATGCAAATAGAGCAAAACTTTAGAGATGATAAAAGTATGAAATATGGATTCTCTTGGCGTTTAAGTAAAAGTACAGGGGTAAATAGAATGAGTATTTTATGCTTAATAGCGTCTTTAGCGAGTACAGCTCTGTGGTTTATAGGGTGTGAAGCTGAACGAAGAAATTGGCACATCAAATTTCAAGCTAATACGATAAAAAATCGAAGAGTATTATCATTTTTAACTTTAGCAAAACAAGTCATAAAGCAATTTAAGAGTCGTATCACCATGAACTATATAGAAAAAAGTTTAAAGCAATTTATCTTAAAATATCAAAAAGAAGCGGTCGTTTAAAAGTGGGGATCCCTCAGCCCCATGGAGGGGGTTTATTATATACAGGTAGGTAAATTTTTAAGTTTAACAATAAACCTCCCTGTTTTTTTCGTATGGCATCCCTGCCACACTCGTTCATTCTTTACTTCTTATGCTGGAAAGCGGCCAAAAAGAACGAACCAAGAAAAAGCCGCCCCAGACATCACTCTAGATCTTCAATGTATAAACTGATTATTTAGCAATCAGCATGTAAGGTGCATCCCTGCACCGGCATGCTTTAGCAAACATCCTGTTTGCATATTGCTAAATCAGTTAATACATCTCAGGAGTGATATAAGGGGGAGTTGGAGGCTGGATTGAAGGTTTTTGTAATGCAAAGTACTAAGGTGAACTCCCGGTTCCCTTTACATTTTTGCTATTAATAAAAATTTACTGCAAAAATTGCGGGGCATGGATGCCCGGTAAAGGCCTTACTTGCTCATGGACGAGTAATTAAGGCCGGTTTTTCGAAAGTAAACTTTTATTTATAGATCAAAAAAATGTCAGGGTCGCCTTTCTTTTGGTTACCTTTCTTTGGCGAAGCAAAGAAAAGTGACATGAGCCCCAAGGATGGGGTTTATTATATACAGGGAGGTAAATCTTAAATATCGCTATAGGCTAAGCTTCCATGCTTATTTCGTATGGCATCCCTGCCACACTCGTTCATCTTTACTTTTTATTCTGGAAAGCGATCAAAAGAACGAACCAAGACAAAATTAACGGGATTAATTTTGAACAGTCGAAGACAGGCTTCAGCAAAATATACGGAAAAAGTCGCCCTCCATTTATTAAGGAAAGCACGCTTAATCTGAAGCAATAACACTGATTATTTAGCAAACATGATATACAGCACGTCCGTGTGCTGGATATCATTTCATCAGCATTGCCTAAATGGATTTAGGTACTTGGAATTTGTCGGGAACTAACATTCCGCCATGCTAATAGATTGCAAAATCAGTTTTATTGATTTAGGCGTGATGTAAGGGGAGTGTGGTGAACTCTAATGTCCGTTTTAATCAAACCAGAAAATAATCATTTGATGAATAATACGAGATAGGACATCGAGTAAGTCATGCTTAGGCAGGGATGCCTTATCATGACGTTTATATTCACATCAAATGGTTATTTGAGGATAAGTTTGATTTTTACGGTCGCCTTTCTTTTGGTTACTTTGCTTTATAAAACCCATCCCTGGGTGTTACTTAAAAGCCGCACTAAAGTGCGTTCAAAATTGTTCCATACAATTGTGTGGCGAAGCAAAGAAAAGTGACATGAACCCCAAGGAGGGGGGTTATTAACTACAGGGAGGTAAATCTTTAAATTTAACAATTACATTTTAGGCGTGAAGTAAGGTGAATTTGGAGTCAGGTTTGTCGCTCGATTAGTTACTTTGCTTTATAAAACCCGTCCCTGGGTTTTATTTATAAGCCGCACTAAATTGCGTTAAAAATAATCCATTCAACTTTTGGCAATTTATTAATTCGTAAGAAGCAAACTACAATATATCACTCAATAATATGCCGACACCAAAGCGCTCAACGGAAGCGTTATAATCAATTAGGTTTTCACCATAGCCATTAAAATATTGCGCATAGCCTCTTAAACGGCCCCAAAGAGGGAATGACCAGTCAATTTGTAATGCTCCTCGGTTATCTGAAGAAAGGTTATTTCGGCTCATAAAGCCTATTTCCTGGTTTTCATATCTATATACCCCTGAAAACTCAAAATAACCCATATATTTGTGAATGTCTGGATTGTCATCACCCGATGCCTGTCCAACTTCTTCTTTTCTATCTTCAGGTAAGCGGTACCAAGGTTTTAAGCTAAACACCATATTGTTTTGTTCCCAGATGAAATTGGCGTAAATACGATTCCAGGAACGGGATAATAGGGTACTTCTGCCGTTTGATTGGTGTTCAGCACCTATAACAAAAACCATTTCATCGCCCCAGAGGCGATTTTCGTCATCTAAAATATTGCTCCAGAAGATTTCAGGTTGATAGTTAGTTTCTCTAAAGGGGGCTGAAATATCTGAATTATAAACTTGCCAATATGATTGCAAGGTAAAAGCAAAGTGGATTGCCTGATCTTTATCTGAAAAATTTGTATAAAGTGGCACTTTCACTGATAACTGAAATTTAGCTTCAAAATTGTCTAACACTTCTTCTTCTAACGCTTGTTGTGGATCGCTGCCATTTAATATTGGATTATTATTAGGGCTGCTCATGTAAGTAACAGGTAAAATATAATTTCTTTTATGGGGGGTGAGTACATTGGGATTGTTTTGGCTAATTTGTTCCCGGGCTACGCGTTTATCAATCGCAGTAATTTGTTTGGCTTTAGCATGCTGTTTACATGTGCTTTTTATATCTGCGATGGTTTGTTGCTCATCACCTGATAGTAATTCAGTCATGATACATTCTTTGATTTGCGGATAGGGTTCAGCTTGTTTCTGTTCTGCGATACTATTGAAGCTGATTAAGGTGAAAAACGAAGCGACTAAGATAAATTTGTGCATAAATATAACAGCATCCATGTTAAAAATAAAAATGCATTATACAGAATTACAGTTTTATACCAATTTATTCAAAGCAAGGTTTAGAAAAAGGCAGGCAGCTTTCACTGCCAAACCTTGAGTTTTCATAGTTTTAAATCAAACTATGATCCTCACGCAATTTATCTCAATACTTTAGTGGTTAATTCGTAGTAATTGGTAAAAAATTTATAGAGTTCTGTGCCTTGATTTACACTTGCAGAGGCAAAATGCAAAATACAAATGGCATCATAATCGAGCTTAATTGCTTGTAATGGGACTTCACTTAAATATCGCTCCATTCTTAAAATATTCGCAATGGTTTGGCCTGATTTTATTTTACTGCCTAGTGGTGCCAAATATTCCACCATACCTCCTATCGGAGCATAAAAGGCTTTGTAATCTTCTAATAAACAAGCGTATCGCGTCATATTTTCTGGCCGAAAATCAGAGTTTATAAAAGCTTCTTTGTAAGTTAAGTAACTTAAAATACTCAGGGCGTCGTTATGTGCTTCAGTTAAATCGATTAATTCCTGAGAACCTAATTCAACGGTGAAAGCTTCTACAGCAACGGGGATATCGCGACCTAATGATTTAAATTGTTCTGATAAATTCCACCAGGGGCAAAAACAAGCTTCATCCATTGCGCCATCGAAATCATTCGGGATCAGGAGTACATGAGGGATATTAAAATATTGGGCGCTTGCTTTTGCATATTCAGGACAATAAAGATGTTTACTGGAAATGGGGCCAGTATGTAAATCAAGCACGATATCGGCCTGATGCGCCAAACGTTGTAAATTCAGTGCAATGCGTTTACCCGTATTAATCGTATGGGCAGGTGCATCTAGCGTTTTATCTATCTCACTAATTAAGGCCGCTCTAAATTGGGTTTTGATTGTTTGGGGATCTGCATCTTTAAACTCATCTACAAACTGAGTAATCAATTTATCGTTGTTTTGATACATTCTATTCCAGTTTACACCGGTAATAGGATCAAATCGTCCTAAGGTGAACTCCCCTGATTTTTGATTACATCCAATAGGGTTTGCATAAGGCACTAAGGTGAAATCGGCTGCTAAATGTAATGATTTTAGTTGCTCAAGTAACTGGTAAATAACAGCGTTGCCTTGCACTTCAGCACCATGCATATTTGCCTGAATGTAAATATGCGGACCTGAACCGTCCCCCTGTAAACGATATACAGGTATGGTTAAAGGTAAACCATTGGCGATTTCACCCACATTGATATTTTCTTGCGTGATCTGATTTAAGTCAAAAGATTCATTTAGCATAAATAAGACTCCGCATCTAAAGACGGGCGAATACATTCACTTTTGTCATTTTTTATCACATATTCCGCTGCCAGTTCATGGCATAAAAAGTAGGGCATGCTTTCTGTAAAACCGTAAGCGCCGCATTGACTAAAGATTAATTGGTCATTTTCGTTAATATCGGCAGGTAAAAAATGTTGACCTAAGCTGTCTAGCGCCGTGCAAAGAGGTCCATGAATATTGAATGCAACTTGATCTGATGAAGAAGTTCTTAATAATTCAACAGGAAAATTTTGTGCAGTAACCGCCGGGCGTAAAATATGGTTAATACCACCTTGCATGACTAATTGATTAACTCCATAGTTTTGCTTTTGTTCAATGACTGGGTTGATGTAGTGGCCGCATTCACCTACAGCATAACGACCTAGTTCCATCCAAAGTTGTTCAACACCTGCTTTTATTTTGATTTCATGTAATGCAGTTATTAGTTCATGCCAGTTAAGTTGTTGATCTTCCTGAGTGTAGGGGATCCCTAAACCGCCACCTAGATCTAATACTTTTAATTGAATATTTAATTCAGTGGCAAGCTGCTGTAAAGGAGGAACCATTTGAGACCAAAGTTCACTCAGCTTGGCCGTACTAAGCATATTACCCCACTGAAAAATGTGTAAGCCAATAAAATTAAGTTGGCAATATGAGGCTATATTTAGTTCATGCCATTGGGCACACCCTAAACCAAATGGCGTCAGGCTATCTCCACCTAAGGGGTTTTTTTCTGAATCAGGCCAACGCAGCTGGACTCTCAATAAGATATCTAGTTTAACGTCTTTTAATTGAGCTTCAGCGTTTAACCAGTTGACCTGATTAATACTTTCAGCGACAAAAGTACGAACGCCAAGTGCTATAAACTCTCGTATTTGACGTTTACTTTTTGCCGGACCTGTATTGAGTATTCGACTTGGATCTATATCCTGTTTTAATACTTGCTGGAGTTCACCTAAGCTTGCGACATCAAAATTAAATCCACTGCGATCTAACGTATTTATAACAGCTGATAAAGGATTTGCTTTTACGGCGTACCAAAGTTTTATACCTTTATCACTGGTTGATTCCTGAGTCGTTAATTTGCTTAAATGTTTTGACAAGTTGTCCAGATCGTAAACGAAAAAAGGGTTAACCTCTTTTGTTACAATGTGTTGAATATGTTTACGAAGTTGATCACTCAAAAAGCTCATAATGTTTATCTCAATATATCTTCTAATTCAAGTGACGCATCGCTTTGTTCGTCGCGATATTTCACTATCAAGGCACAGGACATACTTAATCCCTGAGCTTTACCCCATTGACTTGATGATGGACGTGAGCCTGGGATCACTATGGCGTTTTCAGGAATGGCTTCGCCTTTATCTAAAACGCGTTCATTAACACAATCGTAAACGGGAATGGTTGCAGATAAACGTACACCGGGTGCTAATACGGCGCCTTTTTTAACAACGACACCTTCCACTAAAATACAGCCTGCACCTATAAATGCATCATCTTCCACCACCACCGGACTGGCACCAATGGGTTCTAATACGCCACCAATTTGTACCGCTGCACTTAAGTGAACGTTCTGTCCTATTTGTGCACAAGATCCAACTAAAACGTTGCTATCTACCATAGTGCCAGCGCCTACATAAGCGCCGATATTCACATAAGCCGGAGGCATAATAATCGTACCCGATGCAACATGGGCACCACGGCGTACACTTGTACCGCCAGGCACCATACGGACATTTTCTTCTGCGGCAAATCCTCTGGGCGCAAGGTTATCTTTATCTACAAAACCACCAGGGAATTCAGTGTTTTTACCATTTTTAAAGGCTTCTAATATGCCTTGTTTAACTTCAATATTGGCATGCCATTGGCCATTTTCATCTTGGGAAGCTGCGCGTACAGTGCCATTTTCTAAATTATTTAAAAGTTCTAACCAGTTCATTTTATTACTACCTATATTTATTAAATCTGCTACACATCTTTATTGTGGCCACAACGTGGCGTTATGTTCTGTTTTTAAGAAGGCTTTTATGTCCATGCTAATATGCTGGTATTTGCTGCTTTAATTTCAGCCATACTTGATAGTTCTTTATGCGTTAAAGGCGGTCTGAGATCCGGTAAAGGCAATCTATTTTGCTGATGCATAAGTACTTTTACAGGGATAGGATTAGCAACTGAAAAAAGACTATTTACAGCTAAAGTCCAGGTTTTAAATAGATTAGGTGACGTACCTGAGAGTGCGCGGCGTACAAATTCCGCGGTTTGTGATGGCCATGCATTTGCGGCAACAGAGACTAACCCTTTGGCTCCCGCTTGTGCGAAGTAGGGCAGCAACGCATCGTCTCCGCTAAAAATAGCGAGTTCTGGTGCGGCATTTCTAAATGCTTCAAATTTAGCTATTTCTCCACTGGCTTCTTTCATCGCCCATAAGTTTTGATGATGAGTTAAGTTTTTAACAACTTCAGGCGCTATTTCAACAGCACTTCTGCCTGGAACGTTGTATAACATACAAGGGGATTTAGCGTGTGTTAATAAACTGTCAAACCACTGAGTTTGTCCGACAACACCTGGTTTGGCGTATAATGGTGAGCCAAGTAAATAAGCACTAATAGGGAGTTCATTACAGTAAGATATCCACTCTAATTGTTGCTTTAAATTGCTACCACCCACGGCAACCATGAGCGGGACACCTGGCGCTAATTGACAAATATAGTCAACAATAGATTTGTGCTCAGATGAAGTAAGTGCTAACCCTTCACCTGTGCTACCTAACAGTAATATGCCATTATTAGCCTGCTCTTGATCTGCAACTAAAGCTTTCAAAGTAACAAAATCAATTTCATCATTTTGATTGAACGGCGTAATGAGTGCCGTCCATAAAGGATAATCAGATAAATTAAATTTTTGATTCATCTCTACCGAACTCTAATCATGTTCGATAGTGCAATGGAGAGTATCCGGATTGCTATCGAACAGGTTAAATTCGAAGAGCAATGGACTATAAAGAAAAAATCAGGCTGGTGGCCTTAATTCTTTAAGACCAGAAGCTCTCCACCAAAATTGGTGACAGTCGTTGGGATTCAGCCCAGACGCCCGGAATATAATTAACCAAATCATATATTCCTCGGCGTTATTTCCATTGTTAAGTTTCATCGGAGATTGGTCTCCTACACTTAACTACCTAAATAACGCACCTCTTCCAGCCCTATAATCTACTCTAAAAATCGACTAAGAATAGATATTGAATAGGGTTTAAGTCGCAGATTTAAACATTTAGCCATCTGGCTGTCAATGATGAATTTTAGATTATTATTGATAAAATGATAAGCCAGCGAGTACTGGCTTATCTGTAAGAAGCTATAGATCAGTGATGTACTTTTGCATCACCTACACCTACTTCAACTTCGATTTGATATACTCCACTACCAAAATATTCGCTGGTGGAACTCACCATTTTACGTTTTTCGCTGCTGTTACCGGATAAACCTGAAATACGGGTATCACCGACACCAGATTCTAAGTCTATTTCTTTAAAGTCGTTAATTGCTGTATCTATGTCTACAGAACCTACACCTACATCAATTTCTGCAGAGTTTGCCAGGTCGTCAATTTCAACATTACCCACTCCTAAATCAATATCTAATGCCGCAGTTTTTGGCACTTTTACATGCCATTTCTGATTGATATTTTCTTCGTCAATCTCTAGTACGAGTTTGTTATTTCTATCCGTTTTTTTCAGTTCAATATCTGATAAATTTTTACCAGAAGAAAACCATTTATCCCAATTTCCTTTGCTTGGTTTCAATTCGATTTCAATTTCAATTTGGTCACCATCTGTTATTTCTACTTCAAGGTTACCGACAGGGAAATTAATATCTAAATTTTTCCCCGCACTTAATTTTATATTTTCAACAATACGTTTTTCATCTTGTGCAATAGCTGTTGCACTTAGTAATACGGCAATTAAACTTGTAGCTAGCAGTGTTTTTTTCATTTTTCGTATCCTGTGTCAAAGTTAATTTTATACGTTTTATAAATATTTAGACGCAGTAAGGGAGTGAAAAGGTTTAAATTTTTTTAATTTAAATTTTATTAACTTTGAAACCATGTTGTTTGAATTGTTTTATCAGGCCTTTATCAGCTACAAGATGCAGTGCGCCCACAGCAATAAAAAGTGATTTTTTGTTGAGTCGAGGAGTTAACCGGGCAACCCATTGATTATTACGGTTTGTGAGTAATACTTTTTCACTTAATTTACTAAAACTATTTTGCTTAAAAGTTTCGGCATAATAACTTTCAAGAGCTTGATGATCACCTTGTTTCCAAGCATTAATTAATCGGGTGAAATACAATTGCATATCTTTGAGTTGTTTTAGGCTGTCAGAAATCATTTCATTATTGTAAGGTGTGAGTTTTTTAAACAAGCCTAGTTGAAGTTCTAACGTTTCAAGTTCATTAATCGGTATATTAACCGATTTAGCATATGCCATAACTTGTTTGTCTATACCGTAAGTCTCGGAGTAACCCGCATTTTGATATTCCATTTGCGTGATCATTAACATTACGCCCCAGGGTTGTACTGTATTGAACATATCTATATTAATTTGTTTTTTCTTAAAATAATTTGCTAATTTTTCATAGTTTTTAGCATTCAATTCAGTTTTTAGCGTTTTACCATTATTTAACATCATGAAAGGCAAGGTTTTAGCCTGTATTTCCAGAGGGGGCAGTTGAGATATATTTACTTCAACCATAACTTCGTCTGATTTTTTTATTGCCTGTTTTACTTTATCAGGCAGGTTTTTCATGCTGGTATCACCTACATGAACCGTACCAAATAAATAAGATGTAACACCATTTTTTTCCACTTGCCAAAGAGCTGGTTCAGCGAAGCTGGTAAAAGAAAATAAAAACAAGGTAAAAGTAAAGTATATTTTAAAATGGGTTTTCATTGTATGTCCTATTAATTATCTTATGACTCAGTTTTATCATATATCCTAAAGTTATATATGTTTATAATATACATTATTAAGCTTTAATTTGATTATATTCAGGTTTATAGATATTGATGAATTTACACTGAGTGAATTATATATGCATGAAAATATGGTTATTAAGAATTATTTAGATATATTATGTTTTCAATTCTCTTTTTTGACTTTAAGTAATCCTTGACAAAGGGAAATATAAAGTTAAGAATTGCAGCACAGAAACAGAGCAAATAACAAAGCTCTTTTGTTTTCAACTAAATTTATGGTTATTTTACATGTTATCTAAAGCAATTTCTCTCGTCATTATTATTATCAGCGTGGTGATTATTATCACCGCGAGGGCGGGTTAGTGCTTTAACACAGGCAAGAATAACCAAAACCCCTCGCACCTATATAGGTTCGAGGGGTTTTTTGTTTTTAGGCTTTTATTTTTTATTTGCATTTTAGTTACTAAGGTTGGGATTGAGCATGACAGGCGCAGAGTTGTTGATTGAAGTACTGGTAAAACACGGAGTCAAAGAAATCTTTGGTTATCCGGGTGGTGCAATCATGCCCATCTATGATGCTTTGTATGGCTCTCCAGTTAAACATTATTTAACGCGTCATGAACAAGGTGCAGGATTTGCTGCTGTAGGCTATACCAGAAGCTCAGGTAAATTGGGGGTGTGTTTTGCAACGTCAGGTCCGGGAGCTACAAACTTAGTGACTTCAATCGCTGATGCTATGTTAGATTCAATCCCATTATTGGCTATTACGGGTCAGGTTCCCACAGCTGCAATAGGATCTGATGCTTTTCAGGAAGTAGATGTTTTAGGTGTTTCACTTGCGATAACAAAGCATAGTTACCTTGTTGAAAAAGCAGAAGATTTGGCTGAAATACTGCATGAAGCTATTCATGTTGCTACCACTGGTCGACCTGGCCCTGTTCTTGTTGATATTCCTAAAGATATTCAATTAGCGCAAGTTCATTATCAACCTTGGTTAGCACCAGAAAATGAAAATCCAATCTTAGATCAAAATGAATTAATCAAAGCGAATAACTTACTTGCTGAAGCAAAAAATCCGGTTGCTTATATAGGTGGTGGTGTACAGGCCTCTGATACACAAGATGAATTGATGGAGTTTTTAAATGCCACTCATATGCCAGCTGTCAGCACATTGAAGGCTTTAGGCTCCGTATTACCTGATTATGAATATGATATGGGTATGTTAGGTATGCATGGCGGAAAAGCTGCGAATATGGCTGTGCAGGAATGTGATTTATTATTGTGTATAGGTGCAAGGTTTGACGACAGGGTTACAGGCAATCTAACTAAATTTGCACCTAATGCGAAAATTGTTCATTTAGATATAGATGCGGCTGAAGTGGGTAAACGTAAACCTGTTTTAGCATCTTTAGTGGCTGATTTAAAAGATTCTTTACCTTTTTTAGCGAAACATAAAACTAATGCGTCATGGCTACAATATATAAAGCAAATGATGACGGATTATGCCTGGCGTTATGATTATCCTGGCGAGAAAGTATTTGCGCCTTATTTACTTAATGAACTCAGCAAAAAAATGCCTGATACAGGTGTTGTTTGTTGTGATGTAGGGCAGCATCAGATGTGGGTTGCCCAGCATATGAAATTTACACACCCTAATAATCACTTGAGTAGTGGTAGTGCCGGTACTATGGGGTTTGGCCTGCCAGCTGCAATAGGTGCTCAAATAGCCAGACCCGATGATTTTGTTATTACAGTATCAGGTGATGGCTCAATTATGATGAATATTCAAGAATTGGCCACTATCAGACGAAATAATCTAGCGGTGAAAATACTCGTAATAGATAACCAAAGATTAGGCATGGTAAGGCAATGGCAACAATTATTTTTCGAAGAACGATATAGTGAAACAATATTGTCTGATAATCCTGATTTTGTGCAATTAGCAGCTGTATTTGGCATTCCAGGACAAACTATTACTAAAGCAAGTGAAGTGGATGACGCGATACAAGTTCTGGTTGATTCTAAAGGGCCATATATATTACATGCCTGTATCGATGAACAGGAAAATGTCTGGCCATTGGTGCCGCCAGGTGCAGCAAATGACAAAATGTTAACAGGATTATAAGCTATGAAACATCAATTGAAATTAGAAGTTAAAAATCAAAGTGTCGCAGTTGAACGATTTTTACGTGTGGTTCGCCATCGTGGCTTTTCATTACTAAACTTGCATCTAGAGCCCAATGATGACAAGTATTTTGTCAATATGACTGTTGATAGTAATCGACCTGTATACCTGTTAACTCAACAATTAGAAAAGTTATTGGATGTTGTACAGGTGCAATTATTGGCGGTTGAGCATCAGCAAGCGGTTTAAATGTCAAATTTGCGATTGTAATTAAGGATAAGTTTATGTCTGATTTAATTTGGTACAACGGAAAAATGGTTCCATCGGAACAAGCAACAACGCATGTTTTAAGCCATGCAATACATTATGGCAGTTCAGTTTTTGAAGGCGTTAGAGCTTATGATACGCCAAATGGCCCGGCGATTTTCAGATTAACAGATCATATTCAGCGTTTGTTTGATTCGGCAAAAATTTATCGTATGGAAATACCTTATACGCTTGAGGAAATTGTACAGGCATGTAAAGAAGCGGTGAAACAAAATGGGTTAACTAATGCCTATTTACGACCTTTCGCTTTTTTAGGGCATGTTGGTTTAGGCTTAAACCCCAAATCGCATGTTGCAGATGTATCTGTTGCTGCTATGCAATGGGGGGCGTATCTAGGTGAAGAAAGTCTGGAAAATGGGGTGGATGTATGTATTTCTTCATGGAATCGTTTGGCACCCAATACTATGCCTACAGCAGCTAAAGCCGGTGGTAATTATTTATCTTCTCAACTTATTTCAGGTGAAGCAAAACGTAATGGTTATGTTGAAGGCATTGCCTTAGACACTAATGGAAATTTAAGTGAAGGGGCGGGCGAAAACCTGTTTGTGATTAAAAAAGGAGTGCTTTATACCCCACCTACAACCGCATGTATATTACCTGGCTTAACAAGAGATACATTGATCGCTCTAGCAACAGAAAACGGATATGAAGTCAGAGAAGAAGCCATCGCCAGAGAAGCATTATATTTGGCAGATGAATTTTTTATGACGGGTACTGCAGCAGAAGTAGTGCCAGTAAGAAGTGTAGATAAAATTCAAGTGGGCGCGGGGAAACGCGGACCAATTACAGAAGAGTTACAGGCTGCCTATTTTGATTTAGTGAAAGGTAATACAACTGATAAAAATGGTTGGTTAGAATTCGTAGAATAAATTAATAAAAACTCAGTAATAGAAAACTGATTTTTGTAAAAAATAGAGGAAATAATGGCTAAATTAAGAAGTGCAACAACTACCCAAGGTCGAAAACGCGCTGGCGCCCGTGCATTATGGCGTGCAACAGGAATGACAGATAAAGACTTTGGCAAGCCTATTATTGCGGTTGTGAACTCTTTTACTCAATTTGTCCCCGGACATGTGCATTTGAATCAACTCAGTGAACTGGTGGCTGATGCAATTACCGAAGCGGGTGGTGTTCCAAAAGAATTTAATACCATAGCGATTGATGATGGTATTGCAATGGGACACAGTGGCATGCTTTATTCGCTGCCTTCAAGAGATTTAATAGCAGATTCTACCGAATATATGGTGAATGCACATTGTGCCGATGCCATGGTGTGTATTTCCAATTGTGACAAGATCACGCCAGGCATGTTACTTGCTGCTTTACGATTGAATATACCTGTTATTTTTGTATCTGGTGGGCCAATGGAGGCAGGCAAAACTAAGCTCGCCTCTATAGATGTAAAGCTAGATTTAGTCGACGCTATGGTGCAAGCCGCAGATCCTAATGTAAGTGATGAACAATCAGAACAGGTAGAACGTTCAGCCTGTCCAACATGTGGTTCTTGCTCTGGTATGTTTACTGCAAACTCAATGAATTGCTTATTAGAAGCTTTAGGCTTAGCGCTGCCAGGTAATGGTACTGTATTAGCAACCCACAAAGATCGTAAACAGTTATATGTCTCTGCCGCAGAAAAGATCGTTGGTTTATGTAATGAATATTACAACAATGATAATGAGGCTGTGTTACCCCGAAATATCGCCAATAGAGATGCATTTATGAATGCCATGACCTTAGATATAGCCATGGGGGGCTCATCTAATACGGTATTGCATTTATTAGCAGCAGCTCAAGAAGCCGGTGTTGACTTTGATATGACACATATTAATGAATTATCATTGAAAACCCCCTACTTATGTAAGGTTGCACCTGCCACACCTGAGTATCATATAGAAGATGTACACAGAGCTGGTGGCATCATGGCATTATTAAATGAGTTGGGTAAAGCGAATTTACTTAATTTAGATTGTGATCATGTCGAAGGCAGTAAAATAGGTGACCTGATTGCAAAGTGGGACGCGACTCTGTCAGAGAATAAGCAAGCGCAAAAATTCTATAAAGCGGGTCCGGCAGGAATACGTACAACCAAAGCTATGAGTCAGGAATGTCGTTGGCCGGAACTGGATAATGATCGTGAGAATGGCTGTATCCGTAGTGTTGAGCATGCATTTAGACAAGATGGCGGACTATGTGCCTTATACGGTAATTTAGCAGAAGATGGCTGTATTGTTAAAAGTGCCGGTGTAGTTGATGAAATGTTAACGTTTACAGGCCCTGCGCGCGTATATGAATCACAAGATGATGCGGTTGATGGTATTTTGAATAACGAAGTAAAAGCAGGTGATGTGGTTGTTATTCGCTATGAAGGTCCAAAAGGCGGGCCTGGTATGCAAGAAATGCTTTATCCGACGAGTTATCTGAAATCTATGGGCCTGGCAGAGCAATGTGCACTACTAACAGATGGCCGTTTTTCTGGCGGAACCTCAGGTCTTTCTATTGGCCATGCATCGCCGGAGGCTGCAAGTGGCGGTGTTTTAGCTTTAGTAGAAAATGGCGATCCGATTGTTATAGATATCCCAAATCGTAAAATAGCTTTAGACATCTCAGAAGCTGAACTTAAATCCCGTGTTGATAAACAATTAGCGCGTGGTAAAGATGCCTATAAACCGCTCGATCGTAATAGAGTTGTGAGCCCGGCATTAAAAGCATATGCATTACTGGCTACCAGCGCAGATAAAGGTGCGGTAAGAGATCTCGCTAAACTCGACGAATTACTATAAATGTAAACTAGCCATAAAACCTCCATTTTTCATCGTAATAATGCATATGGGGTTTTATTTAGGAATGAAAATGGTCAGCAAAGAATTAGATTATTTTAGAGCGATTATCCAGGCGAATATGGCGCCTTTGGCGAAAGTGACGGATGTTAGTCCGGTAACGAGTTTAGAAGCTAAATTAAATAATAATATTTGGTTAAAACGTGAAGATCAACAGCCTGTATACTCATTTAAATTACGGGGCGCTTTTCAAAAGCTAAAGCAATTACCGGCTAATTCTAAAGTGGTGACTGCATCGGCTGGTAATCATGCCCAGGGTGTAGCATTGAGTGCGAGTCATCTAGGACATACCGCTATTATTGTGATGCCTGATACTACACCTGAAATTAAAGTGAATGCGGTTAGGAACTTGGGTGGTGAAGTCATTTTACATGGTCATCATTTTGATGCCGCTAATGAGTATGCTAAAAATCTGGCTGAAAAAGATGGTGCGATTTTCGTACCTCCTTTTGATGATCCCGATGTGATCATAGGGCAAGGTACAATAGCACGTGAACTTATGCAGCAATTACCAAACTTAGATGCTGTATTTATTCCTGTTGGTGGCGGTGGCTTACTGGCTGGTATGGGGGTTTATATAAAATCTCTGAATCCGGATATTCAGGTTATAGGCGTTGAATTTCAGGAAAGTGCTTGTTTAGATGCGGCATTTAAAGCTGGCAAGCCCGTAGAATTGGAAAGAGTGGGCAGTTTTGCCGATGGTGTTGCAGTAAAAATCATAGGATCTGAAACTTTTCGCTTAGCACAGCAATTTTGCGATCAGGTGATCACAGTTTCAAGCGATGAAATTTGTGCTGCCATGCAAGATATCTTTGTTTCAACACGCGCAGTGGCAGAGCCTTCCGGTGGTTTAGCTCTGGCTGGTTTGAAAAAGTGGTGCCTCGAAACGGGTACTAAAGAGCGTAATTTAGCGGCTGTTTTATCAGGCGCAAATTTAAACTTTGACAGGTTACGTTATGTTGCTGAACGAACGGCGTTAGGTGAAAAAAATGAAGCCTTATTTGCCGTGACGATCGGCGAAGAAAAAGGCAGTTTTAAACAATTTTGCCAGGCACTGGACGGTCGTACCATTACAGAATTTAATTATCGATATGCTAACGATAAACAAGCTGAAATATATGTAGGCATTGGTTTACGTAATGGTCAGGTTGAGCTGGATGAGTTAAAAACTCAGCTGACTAAAAATGAATATAGTTTCATTGATTTGTCTGATAATGAACTTGCCAAGTTACATATACGTTATATGGTAGGTGGCAAGCCTTGTGATCCAATAAATGAAAGGATATTTAGATTTGAATTTCCTGAACATCCGGGTGCACTGGAACGTTTCTTAGATACTTTAGGTGAAAATTGGAATATCAGTTTATTTCACTATCGTAATCATGGCTCAGCGATTGGTAATGTATTAGCTGCATTTGAAGTGCCTGAACAAGAAAATGACGAATTTAAATCTCATTTACAACAACTTGCCTATGTATATCAGGAAGAAACCGATAACCCGTGTTATCAGAGGTTTCTTGCTAGTCATAGTTAGCCTGAACTCAGTTTAATTTATTGACTTCCCTGTAATTTAACAGGGAAGTTGAATATGCCTAAAATCATTTACATAATAGTTTTTCCCATTCTCCTTGTGCCTTTAAATCACCATTTTTAGCCTGAATATATAAATTCAGCATTTTTATTTCATGACATTGATATTGAGGTGCTGTATCTGCGGGTACTTCAATTAAAGTGAGCCCCTGGTTTTTTTCTAATGCAGCGCTGTATGCATTTGTGAATTCTTCAACTGTTTCACAGTGTATTCCTGTGCCTCCGTATGCACTGATCAACTTCAAAACATCAAATTCAGGCGTAGAACAATGGTATATATCTGCTTCTCCGCTTTTGCCTAAATGGTAAATATCATTGCGCATGTAGATGATAATCAAGTTAAGGTTTTCTTTTTGGAAATGAATTAACTCATTTAACTGAAAATGAAATCCGCCATCTCCGGTGATCACAACCGCTCTATCAGTGGATTGTGCTCTTTTTAATTCATTGCAAACGGCTCTGGCATAAGGCAGGCTTGTGCCCATAGCCGCATACCAGGGATTCGTTAACCAGCTTCGGCCTAATTGGGAGCCTTTTGTTATTAAACCATAAGAACAAAAATATGAGTTACCAACTTCAGGAATAAATACTGTTGATTCTTCATTATTTAATTGGATGGAATTAAGCACTTGCGTTAAATTATGAAAATCTAATTTTTCATTACCTGGCACTGGTAAAATTTTCTTCTCTGCTAATCTAATATCATAGGGGGTGATTTGAGCTGTCAGTAAATGTTCAAATATATTTAATACACCTTGTTGATTTTGCACAGTTCCTTTGATAACCGTTTTATTCTTGAAATTATCAATAGCATGGGTTCCGGTATTAAAAGCTGAATTGGTATCTTGAGCATGGATACTGGTATCTATTTCAATTACATAATCGGCTTCATTTTCAATATAATAGCGATTACCTAAAGCGCTAAATACACCATTGTAAGTACCAATACATAATGGGTCGAACTCATTAAAAACACCTTTTGCAAGCCAGCTGGTGGCATAAGGTATGTTTAATTTTTGACAGAAAGTCATGATCTGAGAGCAGAGTTGTTTATTCAATCTGGCATGTTCACCAATGAAAACAAGCGGTTTTTTCGCTTCTGATAATTTACTTAGAACATTGCGTGCAATCACTTCTGCACCTTTTAATACATAGGTTTCTCTGCTTAAGTGAGAAAGATCAGCTGGTAATTCTAATGCCTGAGTTTTTTGAAAAACAAGATCTCGGGGAATTTCAATAAATACAGGTTGTTTATTTAAATAGGCATGAACAACAAGTTGGAAGAAACGCTCTGCAGCCATATTAGGTTGTGCTAAGGTGCGTGAGCCTTGCAGTCTTTCGGCTTTCATGCCTAACGCTTTGAATGCATCTAAAGCGCAATCATAATCGGCATGCCAGGAAGAAGATGAAGCAACAGTATGATGAATGGTGTGATCTGATATTTCACTTTCACCCGGCGCACCAGAAATAAAAATAACGGGTAATTTTTCTGTCATTGCGAGAGCGGCGGCGCTCGTACAGGGCAGGCTACCTACGGTGTAGGTTGTCAGTGCCGCACCAATACCGCCGATTTCTGCTTGTGCACAAGCACTAAAGCCCGCATGCATTTCATTACTTGATGCTGATAAGGGGATTTTATCTTTAAATGCTGCGATGAGATTTGCAGCAAAATCACCACCTACGCCAAAAATATGATGACATTGAAAGAAGTTTAAAATTTCTACTAATGTATCACCTAATAAAGGTAATGTATTGGCATATTCAGAACCAAAATTACGTGCATAATGATCTGTTTTATCGGTCATGTTGATGCTCCATTAAATAGCTTTTAAATTATAAATACCCGCTTTACGGCTTTGTAACATGTACTTTCAAGTACGTGGGTAAGGAGCCTTGATTGTGCAATATCGAATGAAGGATTTCTTTGCACTAGGTCAAATTTTTACTTGATTGCTGAAAATGCAATACTTGGTGTAAAATAGCGATTCAACTTCTTATTTATCTGGCATATGGATTATTTAAATACATTTAAAACGCTCAATAATTTATTGTTGGATACCAAACAATATTGGCAGTTGCTGGCTTTTGATCAAGATCAAATCCCCTGGTCAGAATTGGAGCCTGAACTCAACTCGTTAAACGAGCATTCTCTTTTAGAGTTAGAATCTGATCCTGACTTATCTTTAGCGTTTTTTAAAAATACAATCCCGCAATTAACGAAAATACATCAAATAACCTCAAGTTTGACTCAGTACACAGATGAGGTGAAATTTCCGTTTTGGTTGGAAACGGGGGTTAAAGGAAGAAAAATTTCGCAATTGAGATCTTTTGTTGCAGCTGTTAATGAGCAGAATTTACCTGTTCTTGAGTGGTGTGCAGGAAAGGGGCATCTGGGAAGGATGTTAATTCATAAAGGCTCACCTCAAGTACATAGTATTGAATTACAAAAGCATTTATGTGAACAAGGCAATATGCTGGCAAAAAAATATGATATGAATATTCAATTTACTCAGGCTAATGTACTTGAAACGCCAGTTGATCAATATATTAAATCAAAACAACATGTTGTTGCTTTGCATGCCTGCGGTCAATTACATCAAACGCTTATGACAAAGGCTGTTTCTACTCAAACCGAAAAAATAACTTTGTCTCCTTGTTGTTATCATCTGATACCTGAAAAGCATTATCAGGCAATGAGTGATATTGCGAAACACTCTACATTGGATTTAACCTTGCATGATTTAAAGTTAGCTTTACAAGAAACCGTAACAGCAGCTAATCGGATCACTATAAAGCGCAATATTGAGGTAGAGTGGCGCTTGGGATTTGATCAACTGATGCGCAGTGTTACAGGTGACAATAAGTACATCAGTGTACCATCTGTGAGTAAAAGTATGTTTTCAGGTAGCTTTAAGCAGTTTTGTTTGTGGGCAGCTGATAAAAAATCCATTAAATTACCATCTGACTTAATCAAAGACGAAGACTTTGAAGTTTATCTGGCAAAAGGAAAGGTCAAAAAGAAGGTGACTGAGCGAATTGAATTGGTCAGGCATTTATTTAGAAGAGCGATTGAAATTTGGTTGATTTTAGATCGCGTATTATATTTACAACAACATGGTTACCAGGTTGAAGTAAATGAGTTTTGTGAAAAACAGGTTACACCTAGAAATATATTGATTAGAGCTGTCTTTGCGAATTGATCAGATAGCGATAAGTTAAAATTAATGAAGGCTGATATGAAAAAGTTACAAAATTTATTTGATAATAACCGTCATTGGGCATGTCAAACAACAGAACAAGATCCTAATTTTTTTAAAGTACTTTCAATGCAACAAAATCCCGAGTACTTATGGATCGGATGTTCAGATTCCAGAGTACCAGCCAATGAAATTGTTGGTTTGTTACCTGGTGAACTATTCGTGCATAGAAATGTTGCCAATGTTGTTGTGCATACGGACCACAATTGTCTCTCTGTAATGCAATATGCAGTAGAAGTGCTAAAGGTAAAACATATTATGGTTGTAGGTCACTATGGTTGTGGTGGTGTTAAGGCTGCTTTAGATGGAGTCAGACTCGGTTTAATTGATAATTGGTTAAGACACGTTGTTGATGTAAAAGAAAAGTTTGGTCTTCAGTTAGATGCAATCGAAAGCTATGATAAAAGGTTAGATGCATTATGTGAATTGAATGTTATCGAACAGGTTAAAAATATAAGCCAATCATCCATAGTGCAAAGTGCGTGGGATAACGGGCAGGAGTTGTCTATTCATGGTTGGATTTATGGTTTAACTGATGGTCACCTGGCTGATTTAAATGCATGTGTCACAAATTCTGACGGTTTTTTAGAGATTTATGAGCAGGCAACGAAACAAGTATTATTAAATAAAAATTAATCTTAATTAAATAGTAGATAACAGGCATTCCACTAATATAAAGGGCGTTTAATGACAATAATGCAAAAAGTGTTTTGGTTAATCGCCACCTTAGGGAATTTATTGGCTGCCTATTTCTGGTTTAATACAGGTGGCTTTTTTACCTTATTAATACTTATATTGAGTTTGAGTTATACATTAGTGGGTTACTACGATCTTAAGTTTAGCCCGAGAAACCTGAATCGTTTGTATCCCGTTGTTGCTTATATTCGCTATTTTTTGGAGTCATACCGAGGTGAAATTCAGCAGTATTTTATCGCAAGTGATACAGAAGAGCGGCCTTTTAATCGTGAGCAAAGATCTCTGGTTTATCAAAGAGCAAAAAATGTCAGGGATACAATCGCTTTTGGTACTCAAAGAGATTTACTTGAAAGTAACTATCTGAGCTTATGGCATTCATTAACTCCTAAAGAAGTAAAAGAACAGGCTAAACACGTTATTATCGGCGGTTCAGAATGCAGTCAACCGTATCACGCCTCTTATTTTAATATTTCAGCGATGAGCTTTGGCTCTTTAAGTAAAAATGCCATTGAATCACTAAACTTAGGTGCAAAAAAAGCGGGCTGTTTTCATAACACAGGTGAAGGAGGAGTTAGTCCGTATCATTTAAAACATGGAGGTGACATTGTATGGCAACTTGGTTCGGGGTTGTTCGGTTGTCGTGATGCGAACGGAAGGTTCAACCCTAAAAGTTTTGAGGCAATGGCGAAAAAACCTCAAATAAAAATGATCGAGATAAAATTATCACAAGGCGCTAAACCAGGGCATGGTGGCGTATTACCTAAAGCTAAAATCACCGAAGAAATTGCCAATATACGCCATATCTCAATGGATAAGGATTGTGTTTCACCGGCGGTTAATCCTGAATGTACAACACCAAAAGATTTATTGAATTTTATACAGACATTAAGAACGCTTAGTGGTGGTAAACCGGTTGGATTCAAGTTGTGTATTGGTAATCCAGCTGAATTTTTATCTATTTGCAAAGCTATGCTAGAAACAGGGATAACTCCAGATTTTATTACTGTAGATGGTGCGGAAGGTGGCACTGGAGCTGCTCCTGTCGAGTTCTCCAACCGTTTAGGAATGGTCTGTTTAGAGGGAATTTATTTTGTTCATAATGCTTTAATAGGCGTGGGACTTAGAGATAAAATTACCATTATAGGTTCGGGAAAAACAGCCTCAAGTTTCGACTTGTTAGTTAAAATTGCTCTTGGTGCAGATATAGTTAACGCGGCACGTACTATGATGTTGGCATTAGGGTGTATTCAATCACGCCATTGCAATACGAATCTTTGCCCTACAGGAATTGCAACACAAGATCCCGCCAGAATGAAAGCAATAGACGTTAATATAAAAAGTGAAAGGGTCAAAAACTTTCATCACAATACGTTGAAAAATTTCTATGAGTTAGTCGCAAGCATGGGGCTGGATGATCCCGCCAAGCTTGTGCCTCAGATGATCAAGCAACGTTCTCCATATGGACTATTAATGTCTGTTGGCAGTCTTATTACCCCCTTAGAAAAGAATGCTTTACTTGAAAACAAAGGTATCAATAATAAATGGGCGCACTGGTGGAAAATAAGTAGTGCGGAGCAATTTTATTGTGAAGATTTATTTATTTTAACATCAGCAGAGTTTGATAAATAGAATAAGCATGCCATATAAAACTTTACATCATCGCTACCTGAAAAATTAGCATGAAAACTCAACATTCAGTAAAAAAAGAGACTAATATAATAAAATAAAGGCTTGCTCTTTATCATAGGTAGTTATCTAACTCGTAATGCACATATCTGAATTGGCTTGCGTCTATAAGTATGTTTATATGTTTGTTTTGTCATCATATTTTCTAATTTTAAGAATTGAGTGTATGAATAAAAAGATTATTATTTTTACTGTATTGAGTGCGATATCAGGCCATGGTGAATGTTCTGAACAAACTGATGAAACTCCAAATAGTGTAGATATTTTACAACAAAGTATTAATAATATGATGCAAAATACAGCATCCTGGCTAGATAATATTGCGGCGATTGATAAGCCAACAGGCAAAGCGTCTGCAAAAGGTTATGTGCAATTAGGTTGGTTACCCAGAACCTCTGATATTATGGATATTGAAACCAGATTTAAAGTGCGTTTAAGCCTGCCAAGCTGGAATAACAGATTTGCACTGGTACTTGATAATGATGATGAGGATGAACTTAAGCTTGATTATGAGGCTGATTCAATAGATCAGGATCATTCAACCGATGACGTTAATTTAGCAGTGCAATATATTAAGCAATTTAATGATACATTGAGGATCAAAAACCGATTAGGTATATCAAGAAACCAGTTATATGCACGTAGTGAAATTAGAAGGAACTGGGAATTTAGTCGTTATCAATTACAGATATCTCCAAGGTTAGATTATTATCATTCAGATGGTTGGGCACCTGGCGTTAAATTAGGTCTGACTTATCCTTTAGCAGAAAGTCTTTTATCATTTTCTGCTAGCTGGCAAGAAGTGCAAAAAGAATTAGATGCAAGAAAAAAAATAGGGTTTCACCATATAAAAAATTTAAAGGATACTCAGTTATTAGTCACAGGAGCACAATATAACCATGATAAATACGGTGATGAAAGCTATTTAGCTTCGGTACGTTACCGCAATCTTTTTTATAAAAAGTGGTTGTATTTTGAAGTAGAACCTTTTCTAGAGTTTAAGCAGGTTAAGCAATATCGGCGTGAAGCCGGTATTGCTCTGCGTTTAATCGGTTATTACGGACGATAATTAAAGATAAGAAACCTCAATTATTTTCTGATAATTGCTTTTCTAGTTCCGCAACTTTAGATTCCAGATCCGTTAACTTTTCACGTGTACGGAGCAATACCTGAGTTTGAATTTCAAACTCTTCACGAGAAACAAAATCCATTTGAGATAATTTATTTTGTAGTGCTTGTTTGGTTTTGTTTTCAATTGAATCAGCGATGTCTTTAACGCCTTTAGGCATGCTTTCGGTGATTTGTTTAGCAATTTCTTCAATTTTAGTCGGATTAATCATCTATATTATCTCGGTAAAGGTTACTAAGCTAATAGTAACGCATTGCTGGTGATTTTTAATAGCGTAATTTTATAAATCAGCTAAAATCCTTTCTCTAATTTTATTGATGGTAATTTTCGAAAATGAAACTTAATCCAAGGCAAGATGAAGCCGTAAAATATATCAGTGGACCTTGTTTAGTTTTAGCTGGCGCTGGTTCTGGAAAAACGCGGGTTATTATTAATAAAATATCTTACCTTATACAAAAGTGTGAATATAAAGCACGAAATATTGCAGCGGTTACCTTTACAAATAAAGCCGCAAAAGAAATGCGAGAACGTTTAGCGCAAAGCCTGGGGAAAAAAGAAGCCAGAGGTATCTGGATTTCAACTTTTCATACTTTAGGTTTGGAAATCATTAAAAAAGAAATAAAAACATTAGGCTATAAGCCCGGTTTTTCTTTACTTGATGATCAGGATACCAATCAATTATTGGCAGATCTGACGGACAAAGAGCTTAAAAAAGACAAAGATCAGTTAAACCTGCTAAAAATGGAAATTTCAAACTGGAAAAACGAGTTAATTATTCCAAAACAGGCGATTGCAGAGGCAAGAGAGCCACAAAAAGTGTTATTTGCACAATTGTATGAAAGATACCAAATTCAACTGCGTGCTTATAATGCATTAGATTTCGATGATTTGATCATGATCCCCACGCTCTTATTGGCCAAGTTTCCTGAAGTGACAGAGCGTTGGCAAAACCGATTTCGTTATTTGTTAGTTGATGAATATCAGGATACCAATACCAGTCAGTATCAATTAGTTAAATATTTGGTAGGGCAAAGAGCAAGGTTTACTGTGGTGGGCGATGATGACCAGTCAATCTATTCATGGCGTGGTGCAAAACCACAAAACTTAGTTTTGCTCAGTAAAGATTTCCCAGCTTTAAGATTAATAAAATTAGAACAAAACTATAGAAGTTATCAACGTATTCTTAAATCAGCGAATATATTGATAGACAATAATCCCCATGTATTTGATAAAAAACTGTTTAGTGAGCTTGCAGAAGGTGAGTTAATAAAAGTAATAGGTACACGTGATGAAGAGCATGAGGCTGAAAGAGTGGTTGCCGAAATTATTTCCCATAAGTTTACTAAGCGCACCAATTATAAAGATTACGCCATATTATATCGCGGAAATCATCAGGCTAGAATTTTTGAAAAAGGTTTAATGGCAAATAGGATCCCTTATAAAATCAGTGGTGGCATGTCATTTTTTGCACGCTCAGAAATTAAAGATATTATGGCTTATTTACGTTTATTAGTTAATCAAGATGATGATAATGCGTTTTTACGTATTGTTAATACACCCAGACGTGAAATTGGTACTGTTACGCTTGAAAAGTTGGGGACTTTAGCTAACGAAAAGCATATTAGTTTGTTTGAAACCTGTTTTGATCATGAATTAACAAATCGATTAGCTGGAAGAGGTTTTACTGCTTTACAAGGTTTTGCCCGATGGATAGTGGAATTATCAGATAACGCATTTAGAGGAGACACAGTTGAAGCGGTAAAAAGTATGATCCATCAAATTAATTATGAAGAATATTTGTATGAATCATCACCTAGTCCAAAAGCCGCTGAAATGCGTATGAAAAATGTATCAGAGCTGTATAAATGGATCACTGATATGTTGGTTGGCAATGATGAGAACCCGCCAATGACTTTACCAGAAGTTGTGGCCAAGTTAACTTTGCGAGATATGCTGGAACGTAATGAAGAAGAGGAAGAGTCGGATGCTGTTCAGTTATTGACTTTACACGCATCAAAAGGGTTAGAGTATCCGTATGTCTTTATGGTGGGCATGGAGGAAGGACTTTTACCTCATCAGGCGAGTATTGATGAAGATAACATAGAAGAAGAAAGGCGTTTAGCTTACGTGGGCATAACCCGCGCTCAGCAAGAACTCATTTTTACTTATGCCAAATCAAGACGCCAATACGGTGAAACTTCAACAACAGAAATAAGTCGTTTTGTACAGGAATTGCCTCAAGATGATTTAATGTATGAATCCCGTAAACAGCCGAGTAGCCAGGCAGAAAGAATGGAAAAAGGACAATCTAAAGTTGCGGGTTTAAGAGCGATGTTAAAAAAATAAACTTGTAGTAGCACGATTAGTAACCAATATTGTTATTTTAGGTACTAAATTGAAAAGATAAATCAAGCATTGCACCTGAGTATATTACTGTGTAAAATGCGTGCTCTTTCGACCAACTTAATATTAGTTCCTTGCCTTAAACCGACCGGTCGAAACGGTAAAAGGCTAATTAACCGTAAGGAATACCCATGCGTAATTACGAAATCGTATTCATGGTTCATCCAGATCAAAGTGAACAAGTTCCAGGTATGATCGAACGTTATACTGGTTCAATCACTGAAGCTGGTGGTACTATCCACCGTTTAGAAGATTGGGGTCGTCGTCAATTGGCTTACCCAATTAATAAGCTTCATAAAGCACACTATGTTCTTATGAACGTTGAAGCGACATCTGAAGTAGTAAACGAGCTTGAAACTTCTTTCCGTTACAACGATGCAGTGCTACGTAACTTAGTTATTCGCACTAAAAAAGCAGTAACTGAAGCTTCTCCTCTTGCAAGAGAAGAGAAAAAAGAAGCAGCAGCTGCTTAATTATTGAGTGAAGTAAAGTTATGAATGAACTGAATATATCTGGGGTTTTGTGTAAAGCACCAAAATTCAGTAAAAGCCCGGCAGGTATTCCACATTGTATTTTGGTGCTGGAACACAAGTCACAACAAACTGAAGCCGGATTTAACCGTAATAGTTATGTTCGTATGCAGGTTGTTGCTAGTGGTGATTCGTTACAAACACAAACTCAAAATTTAGAAGTTGGGCAGGAATTGGCCGTCACGGGATTTTTAAATCGCCATGAAGGTCGTAATGGACTAAGTCAATTAGTACTACATGCTCAACAAATAAACAGAATTAGTTTAGGAGATTTATCTCATGGCACGTTATTTCAGACGTCGTAAGTTTTGCCGCTTTAAAGCGGAAGGCATACAACAAATAGATTATAAAGATCTAGCTACTCTTAGAAACTATGTTACAGAAAGTGGCAAAATCGTACCAAGTCGTATTACTGGTACTAGCGCTAAATATCAGCGTCAGCTAGCTACAGCTATCAAGCGTGCTCGCTACCTAGCCCTTCTTCCATACACTGACTTACATAAGTAAGCAGCGGATTAACAGTTTTTAAAAGGTGTAGATACATGCAAATTATTCTACTAGATAAAATTGGTAACCTAGGATCTTTAGGCGACCAAGTTGCAGTTAAATCGGGTTATGCTCGTAACTTCCTTTTCCCACAAGGTAAAGCAGTTCCTGCAACAAAAGCAAACGTTGAAACTTTTGAAGCACGTCGTGCTGAATTAGAAGCTAAAATTGGTAAAGAACTTGAAGCTGCGCAATCGCGTGCTGATACACTTACTACTTTAGCTGAAGTTACTTTAGTATCTAAAGCGGGTGATGAAGGCAAATTATTTGGTTCTATCGGTACTCGTGATATTGCTGATGCAATTTCTGCTGTTGGTATTCCGGTAGCTAAATCAGAAGTTCGTCTTCCTAACGGTACTATCCGTGACTTAGGCGAGTTTGATGTTGCTATCCAAGTACATTCAGAAGTTACTGCAACTATCAAAGTTGTTGTTATTGCTGAAGCTTAATAGAACTATTTTTTAGTTTTATTAAAAAACCGCGCTTATGCGCGGTTTTTATTTAAGCAGTTTTTCAAATTCACTCAAAGATATTGGTTTTGAATATTTAAAACCTTGTACTTTATCGCATTTATTTTCTATTAAAAACGCTTCGTGAAAGTCATCTTCAATACCTTCTGCAATCACAGTTGCACCTAAGTTATGGGCCAGATCTATAATTGCTTTTGCCAATGTTCTGCTTTGTTTTTTTTCTTGCAATGGGATCACAAATTCTCGATCTATTTTTAGAATATCCAAAGGTAAATTGACTAGTTGACTGAAACTAGAATAACCAGTACCAAAATCATCTATGGCGATATCAAAGCCCATGCTTTTTAATTCATACAGTATTTTTAGATCTTGTCCAGCATCTTCCATTATGGCTGTTTCAGTTATTTCTAATAGTATATACTGAGCTTTGGCACCCGTTCTGGCTAATGTCTCTTTAAAATCTTTTAATAAGCGTTTATCCATAAGCTGTCGGGTTGATAAGTTTACTGATATGTACTCAAGCTTGCCCGATATGAAATCTTGTTGCCATTTTTGTTGTGCTTCGCAACATTGGTTAAACACCCATAAACCGATATCATAGATAAAGCCATTGGTTTCGGCCAAAGGGATAAAGTCTGCCGGGCTAATGAATTGATCTTTGTGGATCCAACGGATCAAAGCTTCACCGCCTGTTAATTTAAAGGGATCCAGCTGATAAACAGGCTGAATTAAAATGTGAAACTCTTCCCTTGCTACTGCATCATGTAATCCCATTGCAATATTGAGTTTTTTCCGTGTATCAGAGTGCATTGAATCTCTGAAAAAAATCCATTGGTCTCGTCCGCGATCTTTTGCCTGATACATGGCTGCATCTGCATCTCTTAATAGATCTCGCGCATCTTTTTTTGCACCTTCATCAAGTGCAATACCTATGCTGGCTGTGGCTACATACTCTATATTTTCTAATGTCATTGGTTGGTGTAATGAGCTTAATATTTCATTTGCTACTTCAACAACTTCATTACGACTCTTGATTTTGTCGCATAAGATCACAAACTCATCGCCACCAAAACGCGCAACTATATCGCCAGCCCGAACAGAGTGTAATAAAATATCAGCTATGATTTTTAATAATTTATCTCCCATTTCGTGGCCATAAGTATCATTAACAAGCTTAAAGTTATCTAGATCAATAAAAATTAATGCCACTCTGTGGTTTGAAAAATTGCATCGCTCTAATGCTGATTGCAACCTATCTTGTAATAGCTGCCTATTTGGCAATTGAGTTAGCGCATCGTGATCGGCTGCCCACTGCATTTTGTCTTTGGTTTGATTTTGTTCAGTTATATCTGAAATGGTGGCACATAATAACCAGGCATTATCAACTTTCGTTTTGCTTATATATACATGAGCTGGAAATTCAGAACCATTTTTTCTATATCCTATAACGTTTCGTGAATTTAAAGTACGTGGTCCCTGATCTCTGCCTTCATCAGATAAATAGGCGTTAAAATGTTTTAAATGCTTAGCCCAAAATCGTGGCGGAATTAAAAAGTGATGTAAATCTTTACCTTTAAGTTCATCAGGATGATAACCCAATATTGAAAATGTATTTTGGTTTGCCCAGTGAATTTGACCATTTTGATTGAGAATGATCACTGATTCTTCAACCATGTTTAATACATGTTTAAAATGTGATGCAGTTAAACTTTCTTTTTTATCTATTTCAGTAATAGCAAGGTTGGAATGATGAGCATATAAACTTGAATTATAGCCATTAGGCATGTGAGGAGCCTGATTTTTAAAAGTTTTAATGATATTAAAATTGCCATCACTATCACATTGACTTAAGTATGTGTTTAAGCAAATATGCTGTAGTTCTTTATCCATAGAGATATTGCCTGCAGGTCCGGAAATAGCAACATTTTTTAAAGCTTTTAAAATTTTGTTATTATCCATACTGCCGCAAGTATTTGCCGCCTGAGCATAGGCCAAAATACACAAATAGGTTGCCTGACCATAGTTAGTCAGGAATAAGTCGCCACTTGGCCATAACTTTTGATCTGGGTATAAAGATTGTAATTTTTCTAAGTATGCCTGGTTTTCGGTCGACTTAATCGACATAAAATATGAGTTTAAAGAGTAAATTCCGCTTCTTGCTCGGGGTGATAAGCCAGACGCGATGACTTCATCAAAATATCCTGTTGCTATTGCAATGTTATTTTTTAAATTTGTTAATGCTAATTGTTCAAAAAAATGAGTTTGATCGTCTCCGGTGAAATAAGGGAGCAGGAAATCAGCGCCAGAATATGCTACTTTGTTAAACAGTTGGCTAAAATCAGAGGTACCAAAGTCAAAATATTCTTCACCTAAAACTTCACCGCCTAAACCCAATAATGTGCGTTTTGCCGCATCTATAGTACCACGTGGAAAATCATAATTACTGCCTGCAAAATAAGCCTTATAGCCATATTGTTTAACTAAATAAGGAATGAGTTTTTCGATTTGCTGGCTTGTAATAGTGGAAAAATGAAAAAAATAGGGCGAGTGAATACCACCTCCATAAAATGAAAAATTGAGATATGGCACTTTAAATCGGTCTGCGACTTGATAAGTAACTGCAATAGTAGAGTTTGACGAAAAGGTACCAATTAGGACATTACAATTTTCTTTTTCTATTAACTCACGCGCTGCCGGGATAGCTATTTCAGGTTGGTTACCGCCATCTTTAATGATTATTTCGACTGGGTGATGAAGTATTCCGCCATCTTTATTTATTGTATTACAGGCTATTTGTGCCGCATGACATATTTCATCTCGATAAAGACTCGCCAGGCCTGAAATTGGCGCCATTAAACCTAATTTTATAGCGCTTTTAATTCCATTGTTTTGCACTTATTAATAACCTGAGTATTCTATTGTGAATAAGTCTAGTACAACCTGTTATAATTGCATTAACTAGGATTATAAAAACGATATTTATGCTTTATTGGGGCTTCATATGAATAACTAATTCTGATTACTTTGTGCCAATTTCAATTATATGTGTCATATTTCTGCTTGACTATTCAAAATGAAATTAAATTTAATTAGTTTCATGTGTTTATCAGTGAGTTAGCGTGGTTGAATTCTAAGTAATTTAACAGTGAATATGTCAAAGTGTAAGGTAATTTAAAAGTTACAGTCACGCTATCTGGCAGTAAAACTTTCTATGTTCACTTTAAAGTAAATAATCATCCCATCAACTACAAGTTAAATAATAATGTCTTATGATTTTATTTTTCAATAAAGTTATTGACTTAGTACCTATCTCTCGATTTAATGCGAATGATTTTTATTTACTTACAAGGGAATAGTTATGTCTAAAACCGCTAAAGTATTACTATCCGCTATATGTCTGAACGGTTCACTTCAAATAACGCACGAACCAAATACATCAAGTATTATCCCTACTATTTAGTTTGTAATTAATACCAGCCAGAATGACTTTACAAATGGAAGAGGTGAGATATATCCATTGAAAATACCTTCTAAAATTTTAATACCTGCATTGGCTGTTGCACTTGTTTATGGTGCTTTTTTTATCTTTTGGGGAGTCGAGAATAAAAATAATGCAACTGAACAGATTGAAAAGCAGTCAACAATTGCTGAGGATCCCATGGCAATAAATAATGCATCATCTATTAGTGTTAAAAAACGTATACAAAAACTTAAAAATAATGCCCGAGTTCGCTATAAGGAAATCCTACAGTTAACAAAATTATCGGATGAAAAGAGACTTTCCTATGCGAATGATTGGTGTGTCGCTAGTGAAGATTTATCCGAAGAAGATATTTCCTATGCAAATAACCAATTAAATGAATGGAAGTTGAGCAGAGGGCATGTTGCTTTCAGAGGGGGCAAAGCAAATGACCTTATGAAGGGATTAAATGCATCCAATGATGAATTTCCAGGTCTAAACGATGAAGTGTTTGATGCTTACAGGTACTCTGATAGAGATACTTTACTTAGATTAGCTAAAAATGACGATATACTCGCGCTTATAACTATCCTTAAGACGCCTAGTTATGAGGCGTTTGATGGAAGAACTCGATTTTATACAGCACAACAACTTATTGCTTTAGGTGATACTTCATCTGGATTGCGTGAATTAGTTGTTTATCGTTTAGGTAGAGCAGAGGATGCTAAACGTAAAGGAAAGGGACGTGAACATGTAAAAGGTTATCTTAAGTCGGCTCTGGCATATATCGAATTCGGCATGATGCGGCAAGATGTTTCAAGCCTTTATATTTTTAGAAAAATCATCTGATTATGAAAATCGTTTTAGCGGCGTAAATCCGTCAGCATTGTTAACCAAACAAGATTTTGTTGATATAAAAAACCTGGCTCGTACTTATTATGAGGACGCAAACAAAGTTCGCCTAGAGAAGGGCTTACAAAGCTTTGAAGAAATTGATGAGCTTAATAAGATTGCTAACATTCATTACGCGCAAAAGATGTTTTCATATTATATAAAATTTTCTGATCTTCTAGAGGGGGATTTATTTCCTTCAGACTGGAAAGATACTTACTTACCGAAAACACCTTGTGTTGAAAAACATATAGCGATGCATAATACCCATTCCGATAATTTAATGATCTTCTTTAAATTCCGATAATTATGTGATCTAATAACCAAAGAAAGGAGGGTTATTAATGTCAAAAACTTTATCACAAATAATTTCGTCAACCGCAAACGCTAGACTCCGACTGCGCTTACTGGCCGTTTCCCACTTTATAGATGGTAAAAATCGAACTCAAATTGCGAGTTATTTAAAGGTAAGTAGAACTAGCGTAAATAAATGGATTAAATGCTATTTAAATAATGGTTTAAAGGGACTTGAAGAGAAAGAACGTACAGGACGCCCTAAAGCATTAACTGATAGTCAATTACAGCAAGTTAAGAATTATGTTGTAAGTTCAGCTGTAAAACCTGATGGTGGTCGATTACAAGGTAAAGACGTACAAGCTTATATTTCATCTGAATTTAATGTTAAATATCAAAAAACAAATATTTATCACTTGCTGCATAAACTTAATTTAAGTTGGATCACCACCCGCTCAAAACATCCAAAACAATCGGTTGAAGTACAAGAAGATTTTAAAAAAATTCCAAATAAAAACGATCCTTAAGATCCCAGGATATATTGCGCTTGATTGCGTTGATATTTGGTTTCAAGATGAGGCACGGTTTGGGCAGCAGAATACGACTACACGAGTTTGGGCTGAGACAGGAACGCGACCACGTGTAGTTCAGCAGCAACAATTTACATATGCTTATTTGTTTGGTGCGGTGTGTATGTCAAATGGAAAGACGGAAGCAATTATAGCTCCGGTAAGTAATATGGACGTTATGAGCGCTCATTTGAAATTAATATCAGATGCAACAGAAGCTGGTCGACATGCAGTAGTGATCATGGACGGTGCCAGCTGGCATCAAGAATATCTTGATGAAAGTTTCCCTAACTTAAGCATCATACACCTCCCACCTTATTCACCGGAGTTAAATCCGATAGAACAAGTTTGGTCCTGGTTAAGACAAAATGAAATAGCTAATAGGTCGTTTAAAGATTATGAGGACATTGTTGATAAATGTACAACCGCTTGGAATAACTTTAGAAGTGATGTTGATAGAGTAATGTCCTTATGTACAAGGGATTGGGCAAAAATGGACAGTTAATTATCGGAATTGGTATAACTTCCGGATGGAAGAGCTTCCAGCTATTAAAGATAAAATAGCTGAATTAGAGGAAAGTTTAAATTAACATTAAGAAATTTGGCTGCTCGATGCTCTGAGTTTTCTTGGGGTATTTTTTATTGTTATTTAAAATCAAGAGAGAATAAAATATGGATATAGAGCTTGGAATAGATAGAAAAAAATTTTCGAAGACATAAATAAAAAAAGAATTACTGAATATCAAAATAACTAGACCTAGAACCAGACCCAATATAAGTTTATTTACGAATTTTTAGTAAATGTAATGCTGGAGATCTTTAAGAAATGGTGGCCCTTCCCTGACTCGAACAGGGGACCTGACGATTATGAGTCGTATGCTCTAACCAACTGAGCTAAAGGGCCACATTTTAATTTGCTTTGCCAGTGAATGGTTATGATACCTGTCAACGTTGAAAGCGGGGTGAAGTATATGGGGTTTTTTATTGATTGTCATTACCCTAAGTTAAATTTTTAGCGGAATTTAATTTAAATGATGATTTTATAGTCAGTTAATTTGTGATTTGTCTGTTTTTTATCTTACTCAGTCGTCAGTAGCACAGCTTTTGTCAGATTAAATTTACCGTTAGCAATCAGAAGGTCTTTCATTTAAATTATGCACATCAATAAAATAATGTAAATAAAGAGAGTGGTATGACTTTTAGATTGGATTTTAAAGTAAGGGATTATGAATGTGATTTACAAGGGATAGTAAATAACAGCGTTTACTTTAATTACCTGGAGCATGCTCGCCATGAGTTCTTGGCTGAAAATGGGGTTGATTTTGCTCAACTGGCAAAAGATAAAATTAATTTAGTGGTGGTACGTAGTGAAATGGATTATAAATCATCTTTAGTACCTGGCGATGAATTTTATGTCGAAATAATTCCAGAACGCATTAAAAAAGTCAGATTTGGTTTCAGGCAAACGATTATACGTACGACTGATAAAAAAGTGATTTTAGAAGCTTTGGTAATAGGCACATCACTCAATGAAAGAGGCCGTCCTTTTTTACCAGACTCAATTGATCAGCTATTTCCTTTTACAGAATAATTTTTTATTCGATGATACTATTTTAAAGGTATTACAGGTTATACCAGATTTACTTGCCTATAAGCGTCATACTGAGTACACTTCGATGCAGTTACTTGTCGGAGTGCTCTGTATTAATTTTATTATTAAAACAAGGGCTGAGATCGCATAAGCGGGATCCGTGAACCTGAATAGATTAATATCTACGTAGGGAACAAGCTGCCCCAAATATTACAGGGTTGGTTTATTCCTCCTTGTAAATACAGTACAAGGGGAAACAACTTATCCATTTGTGGCAATGTAGATTTTTTACATTATCTTGTATTTTTCACACATGCTTTATTACTAGCATATCTCTTAATTCCTGAGGGAATTCCAGACAAGCCATCATTAATTTAAATGAGGTAAGTCATGTCAACAGAAACAAAAAATAAACCGTCACGCCGTGAAACCAGACAAGCTGCATCAGATTTTATTTATAATCTGACTGGTCAGCCATTTCCTAATTCTGAAAAAAAATATCTAGAAGGTGAATTAGAAGGTGTTCGAGTTGGTGTGCGGGAAATAACTTTATCAGATACCTATGTAAGTGGCCCTGAAGATGATCCCGTAGTTGAAAAAAATGACCCGATACAGGTTTATGATACATCAGGCCCTTATACAGATCCTGATTTTAAGTTAAATGTGCGCCAGGGTTTAGATAAAATGCGTGAGAAATGGATTATTGAACGTGATGATACTGAATTACTTGATTCTGTTACGTCTCAATTTTCACAGCAACGTATGGCTGATGACGGATTAGATCACTTAAGATTTGAACATTTGCCTAAGATCCGTCGTGCTAAAGCAGGAAAAAATGTCACGCAGATGTATTATGCACGTCAGGGGATTATAACACCTGAAATGGAGTATGTTGCCATTCGTGAAAATATGGGCCGTGCTAAGTTAAAAGATGAAATCCTTGCTGAGCAACATAAAGGGGAATCATTTGGTGCGAGCATTCCTGAATTTATAACGCCTGAATTTGTGCGTGATGAAATAGCACGAGGCCGTGCAATATTACCAAACAATATTAATCACCCTGAATCAGAGCCTATGATAGTGGGGCGTAACTTTTTAGTTAAAGTTAACGCGAATATTGGGAACTCTTCTGTTACGTCGTCAATCGAAGAAGAAGTAGAGAAATTAGTTTGGTCTACACGTTGGGGCGCAGATACGGTAATGGATTTATCTACCGGACGTTATATTCATGAAACGCGAGAGTGGATCGTACGTAATTCTCCAGTACCAATTGGTACAGTACCAATTTATCAGGCGTTAGAAAAAGTAAATGGCATTGCCGAAGACCTTACCTGGGAAGTATTTCGCGATACGTTAATAGAGCAGGCTGAGCAAGGAGTGGATTATTTTACAATACATGCGGGTGTTTTACTGCGATTTATCCCTATGACAGCGAAGCGCGTTACCGGTATCGTATCTCGTGGTGGTTCTATTATGGCTAAATGGTGTTTAGCTCATCATAAAGAAAACTTCCTTTATACACATTTTGAAGAAATTTGTGAGATCTTAAAATCCTATGATGTTGCATTTTCTTTGGGTGATGGTTTCCGTCCGGGTTCTATTGCCGATGCAAATGATGAAGCACAATTTGCTGAGTTACATACTTTAGGTGAGTTAACAAAAATAGCCTGGAAGCATGATGTGCAAGTCTTTATTGAAGGCCCAGGGCATGTACCTATGCACATGATCAAAGAAAACATGGAAGAACAATTGGAGCATTGTGGTGAAGCGCCATTTTATACTTTAGGCCCGTTAACAACTGATATCGCACCTGGGTATGATCATATTACGTCTGGGATCGGGGCGGCACAAATAGGGTGGTACGGCTGTGCTATGTTGTGTTATGTCACACCAAAAGAGCATTTAGGATTACCAAACAAAGAAGATGTTAAAGAAGGTTTAATTACTTATAAAATAGCGGCACATGCTGCCGATTTAGCAAAAGGGCATCCGGGTGCGCAAATTCGTGATAATGCCTTGTCTAAGGCGCGTTTCGAATTTAGATGGTTTGACCAATTTAATTTAGGCTTAGATCCAGAACGCGCACTTGCTTATCACGACGAAAGTTTACCGCAGGAGTCGGGTAAAGTTGCTCACTTTTGTTCTATGTGTGGTCCTAAATTTTGTTCAATGAAAATCTCACAGGAAGTGCGTGATTATGCTGACGACTTAAAAGCACAAGGTATTGATCCAAATAATGTGGGGGATGCCATTGAAATAAAAATGATAGATGTTGAAGCTGAAATGAAAGCCAAGTCTGCCGAGTTCAAACAAGCAGGTTCAGAAATTTATAAATCTCTGGCTTAACAATTCACGAGTATAGAGGGCACTAAATCAATGCTCTCTATTATTTTATATAAAGTGTTTTAATATGAAATCGGCAAGCAAAAATATCATTATTGTTGGTGGTGGATTAATGGGGCGATTAATCGCCTTATATTTAAATCGTCAGGGTTTTAATATTGATTTATATGATCAAGGTGATTTTAAGGCGACTGGCAGTGCCGCACGTGCAGCTGGTGGCATGTTAACCCCGCTAAGTGAATCCTTAATCGCAGAACCTGAAATAATAAAAATGGGCATGCAGGGAATTACGCTCTGGCCTGAAATATTATCGAGCCTGGATAGTTATACTTATTTTCAGCAAGCGGGCTCAGTTGTGGTATCTCATACTCAAGATAGTGGTGATATGCGGCGTTTTGTTAGACATCTGGAAACACGTTGGCCTGATCATGAGGTGCAGAAATTAAATCGTGAACAATTGGCATTATTAGAACCTGAATTAGCCAGGCGGTTTAATTCTGCTATTTACTTGCCGCAAGAAGGGCAAATTGGTAATCGTAAATTACTTACTGCTTTAGGTAACCAGTTAAAATCAGAGGGAATAAACTGGCATTTAAATTCGACGGTCACTAACGTTATGGCGCACCAGATTTGTATCGATAGGCAAGTTTGTACAGCTGATTTAATAATTGATACTCGCGGTACCGGCGCTGTTAAAGACCTTCAATCTCTCAGAGCGGTAAGAGGAGAGTTGTTTCAGTTAATCGCTCCTGAAGTAAAGATTCAAAGGCCTGTGAGATTAATGCACCCGCATTATCATTTATATATTGCACCTAAGCCAAATAATCATTATGTAGTGGGGGCCACTGAAATTGAGTCTGATAATTCTGGTCCTATGACAGTGCGTTCAGCATTAGAACTATTGTCGGCTGCGTACAGTGTTCATCCGGGGTTTGCGGAAGCACAAATTAAAGAGCAGGTGAGTGCTTGCAGACCTGCTTTTAGCGATAACTTACCAAAAATAAACTCAGTGACCGGTTTGATCAGTGTCAATGGTTTATATCGGCATGGCTTTTTATTAGCGCCGGTAATGTTGAGACAAACCCTTAAAATTGTGGCAGATCAAATGAAAAATAAAACCAATGAACAAGTGAGTGAATATGCTAATTAGTGTTAATACAGAAGTGAAATCTGTTTCAGAATCCATTACTTTGGCTCAATTACTTATTCAGGAAGAAAAAATAGGTAGCTTTGCTATTGCTGTTAATAGTGAATTTGTAGCAAAAGCCCGGTATGAAACAACTCGATTAACTGAAGGCGATAAGATTGATATTTTAAGCCCGATTGCAGGAGGTTAAAATGACATGGTCAATTTACGGAGAAAAATTAACTAGCAGATTGTTAATTGGTAGTGCTTTATATCCGTCTCCCGATATTATGAGTAAAGCCGTCAAAGCTAGCGGCTCACAAGTGATCACTTTATCTTTAAAACGGCAAAACCCCACTGAACAAAGCGGCGCGAAAATCTGGCAGCATATTCAAAAACTGAGATTGAAATTATTACCTAATACAGCTGGATGTAAATCTGCCAAAGAGGTTTATACTTTAGCGCAAATGAGCAGGGAAATTTTTAATACTGATTGGATCAAACTGGAAGTGATAGGTGACGACTATAACTTACAACCCGATCCGATTGAATTATTAAAATCAGCAGAGCAGCTTGTGCAAGCAGGGTTTAAAGTACTCCCATATTGCACCGATGATTTAGTATTATGCCAACGTTTATATGATCTGGGTTGTGAAGTGATCATGCCCTGGGCTTCACCAATCGGTACAGGTAAAGGCTTGATGAACCCTTATAATCTTGAAACAATACGCATGCGCTTACCGAATGCCACACTGATACTCGATGCGGGTATAGGTAAACCATCTGATGCATGTATTGCCATGGAAATGGGTTATGACGGTGTACTACTTAATAGTGCAGTGGCCTTAGCTGACGATCCAATATTAATGGCACACGCTTTTGCTGGTGCTATTAAATCTGGTAGTCAGGGCTATTTGGCTGGGATCATGCCGCAAAGGCAAACGGCACATGCATCAACGCCAACATTAGGAACTCCTTTTTGGCATGAGCAGACGTAATAAATTAAACGTATTATTAGGTATCATAAATGAATAAATTGGTTTGGACTATTGCAGGCTCTGACGCAAGTGGTGGTGCGGGTATTACTGCGGATGTGAAAGCGATGCAAAGTTTTGGTATTCACGGCTGTACTGTGATCACGGCACTAACCGCACAAAATAGTATGGGAATAGAAGAGATCAATGCAGTTTCTGTTGATGTCATTAAATCGCAGTTAGATGTATTAGAGCAAGATATGCCAGCAGCTGTGATAAAAATTGGTATGTTGGCAAATGTGAAACAAATCGAATTTATTGCACAGAAAATACAATCATATAAAAATAATTGGCCTATAAAACCTAAGATTGTTTACGATCCTGTGATGGTTGCGTCGACAGGAGAAAACCTGACAGAAGATGACGTACTCCCAGCGATCAAAGAGCACTTGTTACCTTTAGTTGATATCCTCACCCCTAATACACGTGAAACTCAAACTTTAACAGGTGTCTATTTAATTGGTCCTGGTGCAGTAAGAGATGCAGCCAGGTCTTTTTTCAAAATGGGCGTGGATACTGTCATTATAAAAGGGGGACATTGGGATTATCCTAAAGGATATTGTATAGATTATTGCATGTCTTCAGATGAAAATGGAGAGTTTGGCAGCGCGGTAGAAGAATATTGGCTTGGTAACAAAACAATTAAAACCCCCCATAATCATGGAACGGGCTGTAGTTTTGCATCAAGTATTGCCGCGTGTATAGCCAAACAATATCCTATTAAAGACGCGTTTATTCTGGCAAAAGCTTACATTAATCAGGGTTTAAAAGTTTCACAACGATTTGCTCAGGGGATAGGACCTGTCGCGCATTGTGGATTTCCAGATGAACTGGCTGACTTCCCTGAAGTTATTGAAGCCGATAGTTTTTTGGGGTTGGAGTTAGATTTAGACCCGGTAACCTTAAATCCTCCGGCAAGCGGATTTGCAAGTTGTGATGTTAAAGCGCTTGGCTTATATGCTGTAGTAGATTCTGTTGAGTGGATAAAACTCTGTTTAGAAAATGGCATATCAACAATACAGTTTAGGATCAAAGATAATAAAGATCCTTTACTCGAAAGCAAAATTAAAAATGCGATTGTATTAGGTAAAGAATATAACGCACGTTTATTTATTAATGACCATTGGCAACTAGCATTAAAACATAATGCGTATGGTGTGCATTTAGGTCAGGAAGATCTCTATAAAGCAGATCTGGTTGCGATTAAATCTGCCGGATTACGTTTAGGTTTATCGACCCATGGTTTTTATGAAATGTTAAAAGCACACAATTTTAAACCGAGTTATTTAGCCTTTGGTGCCATTTATCCTACAACGACTAAAGATATGACAGGGCAAATTCAAGGCTTGGAAAAGTTGAATCACTTTGTACCTTTAATGCAAGAATATCCGACAGTAGCTATTGGCGGCATTGATTTATCGCGAATACAGGAAGTTGCAGATACACAAGTAGGCAGTATTGCGGTAGTACGAGCAATCACTGAAGCTGAAGATCCATCATTAGCAATAAAAAAATTACAGAGTTTTTGTGGTGAATAACATATTCCTGAGCGACAAAGAGCAATTGAGATATAGTCGACAACTTATGTTGTCTGAGATTGGACCTGATGGCCAGCTCAAATTAAAACAGGCTAAAATTTTAATTATCGGAATAGGAGGGTTAGGTTCTCCAGCTGCACTTTATTTAGCTGCTGCAGGTATTGGTGAATTAACCTTAGTAGATGATGATAGCGTTGAACTGACCAACTTACAGCGTCAAATACTCTTTAAAGTTAATCATTTAGGTCAGGATAAAGTAAAAGCAGCGCAAAAAAATCTTACAAGTCTAAATAAAGAAATTAAGATAAAGCCAATCACAGCCCGCTTATCAGCTGACAATGCAAATGCATTGATCCAGCATGCGGATTTAGTGTTAGATTGCAGTGATAACTTCACAACTCGTTATTTGGTAAATGAAATCTGTCATCTAGAAAGTAAAGTATTAATTTCAGGGGCTGCAGTTGGTACGCAAGGTCAACTCATGGTATTTGATAATCGCCAACCAGATCTGGGTTGTTATCAATGCATCTTCCCACCTTCGCAAATGCAAACTTCTCTCAATTGCCAGACCGCAGGTGTTTATGGTCCTTTGTTAGGTGTAATAGGATCTATGCAGGCATTACATGCAATGAATATTATACTTGGTCATACTGAGGGTAATCAATTTATTAGTTTTGATGGTCTGACTCTAAAACAAATAAATATTCAATTATCAAAAAATTCTGACTGTGAAATTTGCTAGTTTACAATTTTTGACATTATGCATGGCATTATTTGTTCCCATTGACGCCTTTTTAACATACCGTTATAAAACATACACAATGGAGTGATAATTTATGGCAATTCTGAGTGCATTGGCACTGGCATCATCTATGTCCTTAGCGGGGGTCGATTATCCTGTCTACCTGGCAACGTTTGCAAATAAAGAGCTTGAGAATAAAACACGAATTAGTTTTCATCATGCATTATTAATTGATAATAATGTGTCAGCTAATAGCGAAGGTGTGTTATTACAGCTATCAAAAAAAGAAGTGAGTCTTTTAAAAGCCAAAGGTATAAAGCTTTCTCCGGCGGATGAGTTATGGCAGGAACACTTAAACAATAATTTTAAGCAGAAAATATTACAAAATTATAATACCAATGAAACCGGAGGGATCCCAGGTTATGCGTGTTATGAGACAGTGGAAGAAACCTTATCAACAGCACAGTTATTATCAGAACAATATCCGGGGCTTACCAGCTGGATCGATATTGGCGATTCCTGGCAAAAGCAAAATGGCAATGCAGGCTATGATTTAAAAGTATTAAAAATTGGTAATAAAGACTTAGTCGATCCGCCAATATTGTTTATTCAAAGTGCTATGCATGCTAAAGAATATGCAACGGCAGCACTCACCTTAGCCTTTGCTAAAAAGTTATTACAAGGTGCGGGTAACGACGCTGACATTGACTGGATCTTAAATCGTCATCAAATTCATATTTTATTTCAAACCAACCCTGACGGTCGAAAAATAGCTGAACAAGGTAATTTACAACGTAAAAATCAAAATGAAAATCATTGCCCGGCAGGTAATGTAGGCGTCGACTTAAATCGTAATTTTTCATTTGGTTGGGGAGAAGTTCCTGGTGGCTCAAGTGGAGATGACTGTTCTGATATATATAGAGGCTCAGCACCTGGATCTGAACCAGAAGTAGCGGCATTAGAAACTTACATACGTTCTATCTATCCTGATGCCCGAGGAGATGATGACAATGATGCAGCACCTGTGGATACACAAGGTTTGTATTTGGATATTCATAGCTATAGTGAACTTATTTTATGGCCATTTGGCCATACTGATCTCGTTTCACCAAATAATAAAGGGTTAAAAGCGCTTGGGCGAAAATTGGCGTATTTCAATGGTTATACACCAATGCAATCAGTTGGTTTGTATCCTACCGATGGCACCTCTGACAATTTAGCGTATGGGGAACTTGGTGTCGCGCATATAACTTTCGAATTGGGTACCGCATTTTTTCAATCCTGTTCTGCATATGAAGGTACTATAAAGCCCGACAATCTAGATGCGCTAATGTACGCCGCTAAGGTTGTAGAAGCACCATATTTGTTGACCTCAGGTCCTGATGTCGTAGATTTACACGTTACAACAGGTGCAAATAATGAACTCTTAATTGAAGGTGTCGCCACAGATTTACGTTTTAGAAATGAAAATGGTACTGAACCGACTCAAAATATTAAACAAGTAAGATATAGTTTGAATGAGTATCCTACAGATCAAAACACGCAACTAGCTACGATAAAAGATGGTGCTGCTGATGCTAAATCGGAAGAAATAGTCATTGATATTTCAGGCACTGAGACGAGCGTAGTTTACGTGCAGGCTAGTGATGAGTCAGAACAGTTTGGACCTGTTTCAGCTATTAAAGTGTCAAATAATATGCCAGATACCGAGGCAGTTATCAGCTGTAATGGTGCTAAATGTCGATTTGAAGGGAGTGATATTAATAGCGCATATTCTTACCAATGGCAGTTAGCAGATGGCAGGACAAGTGAAGAAGTTTCTGCTGAGTTTATTATGCCGGCAATCGGTGATTATACAGCTGTGTATACAGTTGAGAATAAGCCATTTAACTTATCAGGCACGGTTGTAATTAACTTTTCTGTTACTGAGTTATTGGCGCCAGAAGTGGATTTTTCTGTTAACTGTACGGAAAAAACATGTCAATTTGATGCATCAAGTACAACAGACTTTGATAGTACCTCTTTAGAATATCAATGGAATTTTGGTAATGGCGCGACCGGCACGGGGATAACTGCAAGTCATATTTATGAAAGTATTGGCAGCTATGAAGTGAAATTGACTGTTACAGATGAACATGAACAAAGTTCTATAGTTACTAAAACAGCTCAAACACAAGAGCCAGTTAAAAATGATAGTTCAGGCGGCAGTTTAGCCTGGTTATTGTTGTTTTTATTTGGAGTGAGAAGATTTAAATAATTATGAAATTCACATTTTTAGGTACTTCAGCCGGAGTACCTACAAAAAAACGTAATGTAACTGGGTTAGCAATTGGACTGGAGCGCGATAAAGGATGGTGTTTAGTTGACTGCGGCGAAGGTACGCAACAACAAATATTATATACGCCTTATTCGTTAGCGAATCTTGAAGTAATTTTTATTACTCATGTACACGGTGATCATTGTTATGGTTTGCCTGGAATATTGGCAAGTGCAGGTATGGCTGGTCGCAAATTGCCTTTAAAGATAGTCGGGCCAGCTCCTTTAGAAGAGTTTATAGAGGTGATGCTACGCACTACAGATTGTTATATTCCATATGATATTGAGTTTATAGCAACAGAACAGATAATTGCACCAATTGATGTTGCTGGTTTTCAGGTTAAACCTTTTAAGTTATCACACCGTGTTCCTTGCCATGCTTGGCGTTTCACCGAAATCAATATTGACCATAAATTGAATATTGAAAAATTAATTAAAGAGCAAATCCCAAGAGGGCCTATTTGGGGCCAATTATGTGACGGTGACATTGTGACACATGAGGGGAGAACTTTAACGGGGAGGGAATACTGGTTACCCAACCATCATAGTCGTAAGGTGATAGTCGCGGGAGATAACGATCAACCTGGGTTGCTGCATCAGGCTGCGTTAGATGTTGATGTTCTTATTCATGAAGCCACTTATTGTCAAACCGTCGCAGATAAAGTCGGTGATGCGCCTATGCACTCTAGTGCGAAAATGGTGGCGGATTTTGCTGAACAGGTGAAGCTTGAAAATTTAGTGTTAACGCATTTTAGTGCACGTTATGGTGGAAATGGAGAAAACTCAATCGATACTCTTCGTCAAGAAGCCAAAGAAAGTTATAATGGAAATCTCTATTTAGCGAATGACTTTGAAACTTACCAACTTAAAAAAGATGGTAAGTTAGTTTTGCTGAAGACTTGATGATATTTCTTATTATTTTTTTGTATAGAAACCATTGAAGATTATTTGCCAGGTTTTACCCTTATCTTTAGTGGTTTCCCAAACCTGGTTAACCTGCTTGTTTTCTAACAGGCGCCAGGTAATACGGTTTTGATCGTTAGTTAATACCATAGCATTATTTTTATATTCACCATTAAGGTAGAGCGGCGCACCTTGGTTATCAATCCAGGTTTGATGCCATTTTTTAGTGCCTGAATCATAAAAGTTAATACTATTGCCTGTATAACCACTGCTGGTAGTATACTTTTCATGGATAGAACAACCATTGTTTGCCTTTGTAATAATGCTAGTCGCTGGTGGTGTTTTTTGTTTGGGTGCAGTAACACGCCATTCACCTAACCAAAAATCAAAAGCCTGATATTCTTCACTAGTACAAGGTTTTGGTTTTTCTGCGGTTTGTGCAAGTACTGAGAAAGAGAGGGTACAACAAAAAATAATTGCGAATTTAATATTTGGCTGTTTTAGCATTGACGATTCTTTTTATTATATAAAGTTATTATTACTATATACGCTTTTATAACCAGAACCTAATCGGCAAAAATAGATAGTAAATCGCTCGTTACAGTTATTTACTATCTAATGCAATTACACTTTTATTTGTGCAAAAGGTTGCCCCAAACGTGTGATTTTTTCGGGTATTTCAGTTTCTAGAAATTCAGCGACATCTTTAGGCCAGGCTAAAATAACCGTTGAGCCTAATTTAAATCGACCCATTTCCTGCCCTTTTTTCAATTCAATTTTATTTTCACCATCATTTGGATATCCCCAGCTTGTTACTTTTTTACCTGCCGGAGGGGTAACAGTACCTGACCAAACGGTTTCAATGCTAGCAACGATTGTCGCGCCTACAAGTACCATGGCCAGCGGGCCTAATTCAGTATCAAATATAGCGACAACACGTTCATTTCGAGCAAATAGGTTAGGTACGTTTTGTGCGGTAAGCGGATTGACTGAAAATAAATCCCCTGGCACATATATCATCTGTTTTAATATGCCATCTATCGGCATATGGATACGGTGATAATCCTTAGGTGCTAAATAAATAGTTGCAAACTTACCGTCTTTAAATGGTAAAGCCGTTTCTTCATCGCCCCCTAATAATTCTTGCAAGCTAAAGTTATGTCCTTTAGCTTGAATTAATCTTCCTTGTGCTATATCACCTAACTGACTTATTGCGCCGTCAACCGGGTGAGCAATAATATCAACTTCTGAAGCGATTGTTCGTAAATCGTCTTTAAGTTCACGGGTAAAAAAATTATTAAATGAATCAAAATGAGCAGGATCTTCATATTTAGCTTCTGTCATATCAATTTTATATTGTTTAATAAAGCGCTTAATCAAAAAGGTCGTAAACCAGCCTAATTTAGCTGCTGCTAGTTTTCCGACAATCCGTGAAATTAAATGTTTTGGCATTAAATATTGCATGCCGATTTTAAAATTATTTAGACTCACTTAGTTTCCCTTAAAATCAGGTAATAAATTAAATTCTTGGAGCACGTGCACCAGCTCTGCCTTCTTGCATAGATTCTAAAATTCTATGATAACTTTCTATTCTTAATTCAGATATCTTTCCATCTTTGACCGCTTGCTGAATGATGCAGCCAGGATCATTTAAATGTTTACAGTCTCTAAATTTACATCCACCTAAAAACTCTCTGAACTCTTTAAAACACCAAGTTACACGATCAGGTTCAATATGCCATAAGCCAAACTCTCTAATACCAGGAGAGTCGATTAAATTACCGCCTGATGGTAAATGATGCAATCGAGATACAGTTGTTGTATGTTGACCTAGTCCACTATTTTCAGACACAATTTTAGTTAGGATATTAGAGTCGGGTAATACGGTATTCACTAACGTTGATTTCCCGACACCACTTTGGCCAACAAAGATATTGTTTTTATTGACTAAAAGTTTTTTTAATTCATCAATCCCTTGTCCATTTTTATTGCTCAATAAAAAGACCTGATAACCAATATCGCGATATATATCCAAAATACTCTCTATATATGCCAGCATTTCGTCATCTAATAAATCTATTTTATTTAACAGTATTATGGGTTCTATACCCATATCTTCACATGCTACTAAATATCTGTCTATGATATTTGGAGTGAATTCAGGTAAAACCGCTGATACCATGAGTATTTGATCAATATTGGCGGCAACAACTTTTACACCGTCATAAAAATCAGGTCTGGTTAACTGGCTGCTTCTTTCTTCAACGGCTTCAATTACACCTGCTAAATCTCCAAGGCTTACCTTAGCCCGACGAAAAATAACATTGTCGCCACAAACTATATTACTGACGGTTCTACGAATATTGCAACGCAACACCTCTTTATTTTCGGTTTCTATATCGGCATGTTGCCCAAAACGACTGATCACAATAGCTGATTCAGTTGCTCCCAAATTATCATTTTGCCATTCTTGTTGGACTTTATTGGTTGTCTCAGAGCCTTTTTCATTGGCTGAATTTAAGCGCTTTTCGTGATTCGCTTTTATTCTTCTTGACTGACCTTTACTTAATTTCTTTCGTTTTGCCACATTTAGCCTATAACTTAATAAACTGGATTTCTTAAAAAATCATTTGATCCATCGCAGAAGCGTATTATGATATAACTAATCGGCTAAAATCGAAAGGAAAGCGCCACTTAAGGTATTATATGTCTTTTCATGAATCTAATTTAATTTGGCTAGACCTGGAAATGACCGGGCTGGAGCCACGTACAGACAAAATTTTGGAAATAGCGACTATTGTAACCGATAGTGATCTGAATATTTTGGCTGAAGGTCCTGTGGTTGCTATTCACCAAACAGATGAAATTCTGGATGGTATGGATCCCTGGTGCGTTAATCAGCATGGTAAATCAGGGTTAACTAAGCGTTGTAGAGAAAGCAAACACACTGAAGAAGATGCAATGCGCATCACGCAAGAGTTTCTGGAAAAATGGGCACCTAAAGGTGTGTCTCCTATGTGCGGTAACTCAATTGGGCAAGATCGTCGCTTTATGTTAGTGCATATGAGAGATTTGGAAGAATATTTCCACTATCGAAATTTAGATATAAGCACAATTAAAGAGCTTGCAAGACGTTGGAAACCTGATGTGTTAAATAAAGTGAAGAAGAAAGGGACTCATTTAGCGTTACAGGATATTCGAGAATCAATTATGGAGCTTACGATTTACCGCAAGGAATTTTTTAAATTATAAAAAAATTAATAAAAATGCTTGCAATGATCTCTTATTTCAGTAGAATCTCGCCCCGCTTAGGAGAACATCCAGTGGGGTATTTTTTTGAGTGAAATATGGCAATACAGAAAGCTAACTGTTTAAAATAGGTTATTGTGATGCGGTACTAGCTCAGCTGGTAGAGCGCGACCTTGCCAAGGTCGAGGTCACGAGTTCGAGCCTCGTGTACCGCTCCAAAATATTTATCTTGATTTCGGCGCAAGATAACAGGTTATCACCTGATTAAATATAGATATGTGATGCGGTACTAGCTCAGCTGGTAGAGCGCGACCTTGCCAAGGTCGAGGTCACGAGTTCGAGCCTCGTGTACCGCTCCAAAATATTTTCTTCTTCAATTTAATCTCCTAATTTAAATATTAAAATTTTTAACTTGTATTAAATTAAAATGGTTTAAATCATGCGAAACCTAAAACCTAAAACCTAAAACCTAAAACCTAAAACCTAAAACCTAAAACCTAAAACCTAAAACCTAAAACCTAAAACCTAAAACCTAAAACCTAAAACCTAAAACCTAAAACCTAAAACCTAAAACCTAACTCCTTCCCCGACTATACTAAAATAATCACATTTTATTTGAAATTTGTTATGCCAATAGAAAATCCATGTATACGCAATTGCTGCCTAAACGAAAAAGACGTATGTATGGGGTGTTTTCGTCATATTGATGAAATTTTATCCTGGCAGAAGATGAGTGAATGCCAAAAACAGTCTACGCTTAGTTTATGTGCTGATAGAAAAGAGCAACTTAAACAAAATGCAAAAACGGATTTTAATCGTAGATAATACAAGTATTTTGGCGATGCGGCTTAAAGTTTTATTAGAGTTGCTAGGGTGCGAAACTGTTTTAAGTCATTATTCCGTTATCGATCCGTTGATGAAAAACGAACATTTTGATATGGTGGTTATTGCCCACGGCGTTCCTATTTCATTAGTAAAACAAATAAAGTCTATTTTTATTTTCTCTTCTTATCTTTTAATAGCACCTAATACAGACAATGTTCAGCTACTTGGTAACTTCTCTAAATTACACAAACTCTTGCCTCAATCACAAACTATCTATCCATTTTTTAATAATAAAGATGTGATCAATATCATCGAATCTGAATTATTAATAGGTGGGGGAAAAGAAAATATTCATCTGCCTGATGTGCTTATAGTTGATAATGATGAAGCTGGCTTAAATAAATTAGCACAGTGTTTAAGGGATGCCCATATTCAAGTTAGTACAGCTAAAGACTTACAAGGCGCAAAGCAAGTTGCATTGCAACAAAATATAGATTTATTAATATCGGATTTTAATATGCCTGACTGCACAGGTATTGATGTTTTCAGACAAATAAAAATGTGTCACAGAGATTGTTGTTGCCTTTTAATTACATCAAAACCCCATCAAAGTGCATTAATTGAAGCCATAAGAATTGGTGTAGAAGATGTATTAGAAAAGCCAGTCGATGAAAATGTATTATTACAGGCAATTCAAAAAGTATGGCAAACAGAGTTGTTAAAAAGAAATAATGTTGAATTGGTAGACCGACTGCAAGATACGGTTGATGCCTTGATTGAAAAAGATAGTTTGTTACGTGTTTTATATAAAAATACACCGGATGGCATCATATTATTTTCAGAAAAAGGAGAAATACTCGAGGCAAATGATTCCTGTAAATTTTTGTTTTCTACTCCCAATGATCACTTGATTGGCAAGTCTATATATTCGTTAATTGACAAAGCATCTTCAGAAGAAATAAAGCGCTCTATGCAAGATTTTGATAATGGTAAGCAGTTTAGTTGTGATTTCCAGGTGAGTTTATCTGACGGACTTAGCATTCCACTTGCAGGTTCATTTACTGAGATTGATTTTCATGGCGAAATTGCATGTGCAGCTATTTTAAAAAATGTTTCTCATTTGAAACAAAAAGAAACATTATTAACGGAAGCTAAGCTTTTGTTAGAACAAAAGGTGAAAGAAAGAACCTCAGAGTTGGAGCTGGCAAAAAACCAGGCAGAGCTGGCAAATAAAGGTAAATCCGAATTTCTGGCTAATATGTCTCATGAATTAAGAACACCTATGCATTCAATTTTAAGTTTTTCCAGTTTTGGAATGGATAAACTGGAAGAGGACGTATTGCCAGTTGAAAAGTTAAAAAAATATTTCTCTCGAATTGAAACAAGTGGTGAACGGCTACTGTCATTACTTAATAACTTACTTGATTTATCTAAACTCGATGTGGGCAAGTTTCCTTTTAACCCGTCAAAGCATGACTTTGTTTCTATTATAAAAATAAGTATAGAAGATACCTTAGGTTTAGCTTTAAAACAGGGGATTGCTGTTGAATTTACCCCACCAGTTAATGAGCTATTTATACAGTGTGATAGCGAACAAATGATCCAGGTAATGCGAAATCTAATTGGTAATGCGCTTAAGTTTAGTGAAAAAGGTTCGAATGTTAAAATTGTATTAGAAAAATTTGACAAAGATATCAAAATTCAGGTGATAGATCAGGGGATTGGTATACCTGAAAATGAGCTTGAACATATATTCTGTCAATTTGTACAAAGTAGTAAAACTAATTTAGGTGCTGGTGGAACAGGCTTAGGTTTAACTATTTGTAAGGAGTTTATTGAATTACATCAGGGTGTAGTTAAAGCGTTTAATAATGCAAATGGCCAGGGGGCTACTTTTTTATTTGAAATCCCAATTAATATAACGACTGGTGAAATAATAGAAGCTTAACTATGCTTAATTTGTATTTGTCAATTCACAATTTAAAGGATACCTCTATGAGGTCGATTAAGGAGATGTAATGGAGCCCAATAAAATACTCGCCGTTGATGATGAGCCCTTTAATTTAGAAATATTAGAAGAAATCTTAGATTTCGATAATTATCAACTTCAATGTGTAGGAAGTGGGCCTGAATGTTTAGATGTAGTCGAAACATTTTTACCAGAAGTTATTTTACTTGATGTCAGTATGCCAGATATGGATGGCTATCAGGTTTGCCAAAAATTAAAAGAAAATCCTAAAACTGCAAATATTACGGTCATGTTTGTTTCTGCCAGAGGTTCCGTTGAAGAGCGAATAGCCGGATACAATGTGGGAGCAGAAGATTATATCGTTAAACCTTTTGGCAAAGAAGAATTACAAGTTAAATTATCGGGTTTGTTTAAGGTTATAGAAAATAAGCAGTTGTTAGAGCAACAAGCAGAAGAAGCTTCTGATGCTGCTTTTAATGCGATGTCACTTAGTAGTGAAATGGGCAGTATAGTCGAATACATTGAAAATATTGGTGAGATACAAGATCCGCAAGAGTTAGCGATTGCATTAATTCATTGCCTGAAGCGCTTTTCATTGAAAACCTGTATTGAATTTAGAATAGCAGAACAAGCAGCCCATTATAGTTCTGAAGGGCCTTGCTCCCCTATGGTGATTGAATTATTTGAGTTACTTAAAAATAAAGGGCGCTTGTATGAATTTATGCCGCGCATATTAGTAAATTACACTAATATTAGTTTGTTAATTATGAATATGCCTGTTGAAGATCCAGTTAAATTGGGTCGGATCCGGGATCACATTTGTTTTATTGTGGGTGTAACTGAAAAGCAATTACAAGCGATCCTTACAGAGAAACAGTTAGAATTTCAAAAAATGCAACTAAAGCGTTCGTTTGCTTTAGTCAGATCACGTTTTGAAGAGTTGGTCTGTGTGTTAAATTTAAGTCATGAAATGAATGAAGCGATTTTTAGAGAGCTGCAAGATGAATTTGAAATGCGAATACCGCACATGGGCCTAGATGAAGATCAGGAGTTATATATTTATAATAAAGTGGATGACACTATTCAAAAATCAGTAGCCAGAGAAGACTTACTGACAGATGTTAAGGCAGCTTTTTTTGAAATAGAGCAAGATCTTACCGATATTTTAGACGGAAAACGTTAGGCATCTCTTGGCAGTCCTTTTTCAATGGATTTAATCAATCTGATGGTTTTAGAGTCGCTGTTAGATATTGTTTTAGTACGCTGGTTTAAGGCCCATTTAATGTGCTCAGTAACGAGTGGTGAAGCGTCTTTAAGCCTGAACGCTAAAACATCAATAATATCTTGATTATCTTCTGGTGAATTAGCTAAAACGTTGCCTAAAGCAACTGCAATATTTCTTAGCCAGGATTCATGGCCAATTCTTCGAATGGGACTGCCTTCTGTACTTTTTAAAAAATGTGTTTCATCCCATAAAAAAAGCGTTATGAGATCTTGATTTTTAAGTTGTGCTCTTGGGTGAAAATCTTTTTCATCTGTGATTTGTGAGTAACGATTCCAGGGACAAATTAACTGACAATCATCACAACCATATATTCGATTACCTATAAGAGGGCGATATTGTTCAGGAATTGCGCCTTTTAATTCTATGGTGAGGTAAGAAATACACTTTTTGGCATCTACAACATAAGGTTCGACAATGGCACCTGTTGGACAAAGTTTAATACAAGCAATACATTTTCCGCATTGTTCTTTAACTGGTTCATCGACAGGCAAAGGAAGGTCTACAAATAATTCGCCGAGGAAAAACCAGGAGCCAGCTTCTTTATTTATGATTAAACTGTGTTTACCTGTCCAGCCTAATCCTGATTTATCAGCTAGCTGCCGTTCCAATACTGGTGCTGAATCAACAAAAGGTCTGAAATCTACAGCATGTTCAGATATATTCGCCAATTCTTGCTCTATTTTCTGACCGAGCTTTTTAAGTTTATTTCGCATTAATTTATGATAATCACGTCCCAATGCATATCTGCTTATATAAGCTTTGTGGGTATCCTTCAGGTTTTTAGCAAAACTCGCGTCTGGTGGTAAGTAGTTCATTCTGACACAAATAACTCTTTTAGTGCCCGGGTGCAACTCAGCAGGGCGAGCACGCTTCATACCATGGGTTGCCATATATTCCATATCCCCATGAAACCCAGCATCTAACCAACGTTTTAATTGCACTTCATGCTCAGATAAATCTATATCTGAAATGCCAACTTGCGCAAATCCTAGTTTTTTACCCCATGACTTGATTTTAAGCGCAAGTTCTTGATAATTGATGTTCGATGTTTCCATAGTGATTTCTTTAAATGCCAGATCTTAAGACTGAAATATACAGCACTAATTTACCACAATACGCGTATACAGCCCAGCAAGTTCAACAAAATGAAGCGATCGCGGCGAAAGAAAATAATGTAGCAATGTTTCAATTAATGCAAAATGCCGGTGCTGCTGTTTTTTCCGTTTTATATGACAAATTTCCTTTATGTAGCAAAGTATTAGTGATTGCCGGAAAAGGGAATAATGCGGGAGATGGTTATATTCTGGCGAAATTAGCTTTGGCAGAAGGAATGCTGGTTACTGTATTTAATGCATTCCCTCCGAGTTTATTGAAAGGTGATGCAAAAACGGCATTTGAAAATTATATTTCTTCAGGTGGTACTATTGTCGAAACCTTAGACTTTTCAACTTGTGATATCGTTATAGATGCTTTACTAGGTACAGGCATACGAGGAGTATTAACGCCAGACCTTAATGATATTATTGCGAGTGTGAATGATCAAAATTTACCAATATTGAGTATTGATGTACCCTCTGGACTCAATGCCACATCAGGTGAAGTACTATCTAATGTCATTGAGGCAACTTGTACCGTGACCTTTATCGCTTTAAAACAGGGGTTATTATCTGGCGTAGCTAAATCGTTTACGGGGACATTATATTTTGCGGGCCTGGGTATTGCGGAGCAATTTGCGTCATTAGTAAAACACAGTACACATTATTATAGCGAAAAATATTTGCTTTCTACTTTACCTAAACGAGCACCCCATGCATATAAGAATCAACTAGGTCATGTTTTATGTATTGGTGGAGGTAAAGGAATGGCTGGTGCAATACGACTGGCAAGTGAAGCTTGCCTGCGTTCTGGTACTGGCTTGGTGAGTGTTGCTACACATCCTGATAATGTAACAGCCGTGATTCAGGGGCGATATGAACTTATGGTACATGGCGTGGATTCTCCTGATGAATTAAAGCCGTTAATTGAAAAAGCAACTGTGATATTAATCGGTCCAGGCTTAGGGCTGACTACATGGTCAAAAATGATGTGGCATACAGTTATGCAATTTCCTGATAAATTAACCGTGATTGATGCAGATGCACTTACTTTGCTAGCGATAGAAGGAGAAAAAGTAACAAATTCAGTGATCACGCCTCATAACGGTGAGGCAAGAAGGTTACTGCGAAATGATAATATTAATATAGAAAATCATCGATTTGATAGTTTAAAGAACATTCAGAAGTTATATCAGGCAACAGTCGTGTTAAAGGGGCCTGGCAGCTTAATATTTGACGGTGAAAACTTAAATATTAATCGTTCAGGGTGTAATGCACTGGCGAGTGCTGGGATGGGGGATGTATTATCTGGTATAATCGCGGCGCTACTTGCCCAGGGCTTAAATAAATTTGATGCAGCTAATCTTGCTGTTTATATTCATGGTCTTGCCGCTGAAAATATGGCAATAGCGGGTGGTAATGGTTTATTGGCAAGTGATTTGTTTTCTGAGATCAGAAGATTATTAGGATAGTTAAAATGGTACAAGAATTTAGTTGCAAACTAAATAACGAAATTGCAACGGTTGCAATGGGTGGGGCAGTTGCCCGGTGTATAGATCAGGGGGCTGTGATTTTCTTACATGGAGATCTAGGGGCAGGCAAAACAACATTCACTCGTGGAGTGATCCAGGCCTATGGTCATTCTGGTAAGGTAAAAAGTCCAACTTATACGTTAGTTGAGCCTTATGAACTGACAAACCAAAACATTTATCACTTTGATTTATATAGATTAGCAGATCCTGAAGAGCTTGAATTTATGGGGATCCGAGATTATTTTTCAGCGCATTCAATATGTTTAATTGAATGGCCGCAAAATGGTGCTAATTTTTTAGCAGAGCCAGATTTGAATATCAGATTGGAGTATATTGATAATATGCGTAATATTAGTATTATAGGAGAAACTAAAAAAGGTCAGGAAATAGTAAATAAACTATTATCAACTGAAACTGATGCGAAATAATTTTCTAAAAATCATATTTATCATTATTTTTGGTGGTTTGATCACCACTGATTTCGTATACGCGGCTAATAAAATAACTAGTGTGAGAATATGGCCATCGCCGGAAAGTACCCGCGTTGTTTTTGATTTAAAAGATAAACCAGAATACAGTTATTTTGTATTAAAAAAACCTTATCGCTTGGTGGTGGATTTTAAGAAAACAAGCCAAGAGGTTTCTCTACCAAAAGTGACAGAAAAACATAAAATTCTTAATAAAGTGCGTTTTAGCAAGCCAAAAAAGAAAGGATGGACACGGTTGGTTTTTGAAATATTAGAACCTGTTAAACCCGTTGTTTTTTCTTTATCACCAACAGGGCCATATGGTGACAGGTTAGTCGTAGACTTATTTCCTAAAAAACAAAGAAAACCCGAAGTAACAATCGCTAAGAATAGAGATATCAGAGGTGACAGAGATATTGTGATTGCTGTCGATGCGGGGCATGGCGGTGAAGATCCTGGCTCTATAGGTCCAGCTGGTACGTTTGAAAAAAATATCACCCTTAATATTGCAAAGAAACTGACTAAAATGATAAATGCTGAAAAAGGCATGAAAGCAATTATGCCAAGGACGGGTGATTATTACGTCAAAGTTGATACCCGAACCTTAAGAGCGAGAAAAAATAAAGTTGATTTTTTAGTTTCAATTCATGCTGATGCGTTTTCATCTCCTCAACCAAGGGGTGCCTCTGTGTGGGTATTATCTCTCGGGCGAGCTAATTCTGAAATAGGTAAATGGATAGAAAATAGCGAGAAACACTCAGAGTTATTGGGTGGAGCTGCAAGTGTGATAAAAAATACTGAAAATGAAAAGTATTTAGCTCAGGCTTTGTTGGATATGTCGATGGATCATTCTATGAAAACAGGGTTTGAAGTGGCAGACTCTATTGTCAAAGAACTTAAAAAAGTGACCAGAATGCATAAAAAAAGACCTCAGGCTGCGAGCTTAGGTGTATTAAAGTCACCGGATATACCATCTATTTTAGTGGAAACGGGGTTTATTTCTAATCCAAAAGAAGAAAAACTATTAAAAAATACTCAACATCAAAATAAGCTGGCGAAAGCGATTTTTAAATCGATTAGAAGCCATTTTAAAAATAACCCACCTGACGATTCTTTGTTTGCAAAATTGAAAACTAATCAACCTGCCGCCCATAAAGTAAGCTCAGGAGAATCTTTAAGTTTATTAGCTAAACGATACGGTGTTTCAGTTAGTAAAATAAAGCAAATGAATCAGTTGAAATCAAATACCTTGTATATAGGTCAAACTTTAACGATTCCAAGAAGTTAATTTTAATGTCGATACAAATATTACCCGCCAGATTGGCGAACCAAATTGCTGCCGGAGAAGTGGTAGAGCGCCCCGCCTCCGTTGTTAAAGAGTTGGTGGAAAATAGTTTAGATGCCGGTGCTACACAAGTCCAAATTGATATTGAACGTGGTGGCCACAAACTAATAAGAATTAGAGATAATGGCAGTGGCATAAATAAAGATGAGCTTGCCTTAGCATTGTCACGTCATGCAACCAGTAAACTTAAAACCTTAGATGATTTAGAGAATATTTGTTCTTTAGGCTTTAGGGGTGAAGCGCTGGCGTCTATTAGTTCGGTTTCCAGGTTATGTATAAGTTCTAAGCCAAAAGAGCAAAAAGAAGCCTGGCAGGCTTTTGCTGAAGGACGAGATATGGCTGTAAAAGTGCAGCCTACGGCCCATCCTGATGGTACGACCATTGAAGTTGTCGATCTTTTTTTTAATACACCAGCCAGAAGAAAGTTTTTGCGTACAGAAAAGACCGAATTTAATCATATTGATGAACTTTTAAAACGTATCGCTTTAAGTCGGTTTGATGTGGCAATTACGTTAAAACACAATGGTAAATCTGTACGGCAATATAGAGCACAAAAAACAGTAGAAACAAGAATTAAACGCATTGCTCAAGTTGCAGGCCCTGATTTTTTAAAACATGCACTTTACTTAGAATCAGGGGAAGCAGAGTTAAAATTGTTTGGCTGGGTATTACCATTTGGCATAAATAAAGAACCACAGTATACCTATGTTAACGGTCGAATGATGCGAGATAAGCTTATCTTACATGCGATTCGCCAGGCGTTTGAGGAAATTCATCCTGAATTAGAGATCCCTGCATTTGTCTTATATTTAGAAATTAATCCTCAGAATGTTGATGTGAATGTACATCCGGCAAAACATGAAGTGAGATTCCACCAAGCCAGACTGGTCCATGATTTTATTTTTCAGGGGGTAAAACAGTTAATTTTAAATATGAGTCCTGAGATTGCATCAGGCAGCGGCATGGAGCATAGTTATAGTCAGAATCAGGCGCCAGATAAAAACCATTATGATGCAAATCCTCACAGTACGAATAATCATTATGAAACTAAAAACAACAGGCAAATAACGCGTTATTCTGATTTTCCAAGTGCGTCACAACAAAATAAAGTAAATGAATTCTACCAGGGGGCGCTGCAGCAAAGTATACCTGACAATGATAATGCTGGTATCGTCAATCAAAATTTAACTACACCATCGGTCCCTGTGATTTCAGATGATGAAAATTTGGCTGCGAGTATCATACCTTTAGTTGATGGTTCTTTTGTCTATACTTATGATTCAGAGCTTTATATAAGTCACTTTAAATTCATACTGCATAAGTTGTGGTTAGTCGATATTGAAAATAATGCACAATTAATGGGTAAGCCTTTATTGTTACCTGTCAGGATCAGTATGCAGCAAGCTGATTTAACTTTAATTCGTGATAATATTTCCTGGTTAAATATACTGGGATATGACTTTAAACTGAGTTCAGACTTTTTAATGGTCAAAAAATTACCTGAAGCAATTTATGCTATTGATGTTAATAAGGTGATAGATAACGTACTGTTAGTCGCGAAGAAAGGGTTCACAGAGCTAGAAGCCTGGTTACATTGGCAAGCGAACTGGGTAAGTGAACAATATTTTTCAGTAACCAAACAAGCATTAATATTAAGATTTATAAATGAAAATATAGAAATAATGGCTGAATTAATTAAATTATCCGTTAAAATAGATTTAACGGACTACACAAATAGCTTAAAGCAACTTACTAATCGGAATTGTATCATTTGAGTTTACCAGTTATTTTTTTAATGGGTCCCACAGCTGCGGGAAAAACAGATTTAGCGATTGCGTTATGCAAATCTTTAAATACACAAGTGATAAGTGTTGATTCAGCACTCATTTATCGTTCTATGGATATAGGTACTGCAAAACCTACAGCTGCAGAACTTGCAAGTGCTCCTCACCATCTAATCAATATTATTGACCCTACAGAAGCTTATTCAGCCGCAGATTTCAGAATAGATGCTTTAAAATTAATTGAGCAGTTTCACCAGAAGGGAAAAATCCCCTTATTTGTAGGTGGAACTATGATGTATTTTAAAGCTTTGTTAGAAGGAATTTCTCCTTTACCGGAAGCGGAACCTGAAATTAGAGCGCAATTGGAGCGCGAAGCACAAATAAAAGGGTGGCCCGCACTACATAAAGAGCTTGAAGCAATAGATCCGATTGCAAGTAGTAAAATAAGTGAGAATGATTCTCAAAGAATAAACAGGGCATTAGAAGTTTATCGCATTACAGGTAAACCCATGTCAGAATTACAAAAAATAAAGTCGGATGCTTTGCCTTATAAAGTTCATCAATTTGCAATTGCACCTACTGATCGAAAAGTTTTACATCAAAGAATTGAAAAAAGATTTAAATTAATGATAGATCAGGGGTTTGAAAATGAAGTAAAGGCCTTATATAGAACTGAGGGCTTACATCCGGGATTACCTTCGATAAGGTGCGTCGGTTATCGCCAAATGTGGGATTATCTGGATGGCAAAATCGATCATGATGAAATGATATTTCGTGGTATTGCTGCTACTCGTCAACTTGCCAAAAGGCAGTTAACCTGGTTGAGAGGTTGGCAGAATATTACCTGGTTAGAATCAGGAGATGAAGAAAACTTGCAACATGTGTTAAGTTCGCTAAGCTAGTACTAGTTGTAGATGAAAACACTTGAATTATTTATCAATTTTCAAAATTATAATAACACCTAAAAACGAAGGATAATAACAATGGCAAAGGGCCAATCGCTGCAAGACCCATTTTTGAATGCATTACGCCGTGAGCGCATTCCTGTATCTATTTATTTGGTTAATGGCATTAAATTGCAAGGCAAAGTTCAGTCATTTGACCAATTTGTAATCTTATTAGAAAACACTGTAAACCAAATGGTTTATAAACACGCGATATCAACAGTTGTTCCAGCTCGCGCTATCAAATTTCAGGCTGCTCAACCAGGCGATGAAAAGCCTGAGTCAGCGGATGAAGGCAACTTTTAATTTAGGAGCGTAATGCTTGTTTGACCGTTATGAAGCCGGTGAACAGGCAGTCTTAGTGCATATAGAGTTTCCAAAAGAAGGTGATCGTGAAGATCTACTTGAATTGGAAATGTTAGTTTCTTCAGCTGGTGTTAATTCTTTGGCGGTAGTGCAAGGCTCTCGCCAGACACCACATGCCAAATTTTTTGTAGGAACTGGTAAAGCTGAAGAAATTGCCGAGATTGTCCAATACCATAACGCAGATGTTGTTATTTTTAATCACGAACTCACTCCCTCTCAAGAACGTAACCTTGAAGTTGTATGTCAGTGCCGTGTACTAGATCGTACGACATTAATTCTTGATATATTTGCGCAAAGAGCCCGTACACATGAGGGTAAGTTACAAGTTGAACTTGCGCAACTTCGCCATATTTCAACACGTTTGATCCGAGGTTGGACGCATTTAGAAAGGCAAAAAGGTGGTATTGGCTTAAGAGGCCCGGGTGAGACACAACTTGAAACAGATAGACGATTGCTCAGAGGCCGAATTAAAAGTATTTTAAAGCGGCTGGAAAAGGTAGTTAAACAGCGTGAGCAAGGACGAAGAGCCCGAAATAGAAATGAGGTGCCAACTGTATCTTTAGTCGGTTATACCAATGCGGGTAAATCGACTTTATTTAACCGGATCACTCACTCTGATGTTTATGCTGCCGATCAATTATTTGCAACCTTAGACCCAACATTGAGAAAACTTGAATTAAAAGGTATCGGCAGCATTATCTTAGCTGATACAGTTGGGTTTATTCGTCACTTACCCCATGACTTAATATCGGCATTTAAAGCAACTTTAACAGAAACAAAAGAAGCCGATTTGCAATTACATGTGATTGATGTTGCTGATAATCGCAGACAAGAAAATATAGAGCAAGTTAATGAAGTATTAAAAGAAATAGAGGCTGATGATGTTCCGCAACTGTTAATTTATAACAAAATTGATGCAGTTGAAGAGCTAACGCCAAGAATAGATCGTGATGCAGAAGGTAAACCGATTCGAGTTTGGATTTCAGCTAAAACAGGTGAAGGATGTGAGTTGGTACTTACAGCCATTACTGAATGTTTAGAAATGCAAATGTTGGATTGTGATCTTAAACTTCCTGCAAAATATGGTCGTCTGAGAGGTGCTTTATATAAACTCAATAGTATTAATAAAGAAGAGTTTGATGAATTTGGTAATTGGTTACTCAATATTCGAGTCCCTATAAATGACTGGAACCGATTGAAAAAAGATAACGGAGCTGAAATAGAGGAGTTTATTATCACTGATTGATCTAAACACTGATTTAATTATGATATTTCTCTATTTTTTTGGTAAATTAACTTAAATTTTTACAGTGGAGTATGGCTATGGCCTGGAACGAGCCGGGTAACAATGGCAGTAATAACGGCGGCAAAAACGATAATAAAGATCCCTGGAAGAGCAAAGGGGGTCGAGATCAAGGTCCGCCAGATCTAGATGAAGTCTTTAATAAATATAAAGATAAATTTGGTGGTTTGTTTGGTGGTGGAAAGCCGGGAAACAATAGTGGTAGTAATCCTTTCAGCAGTACAGTGCTTATTTTTGTACTGGTTATTGCTTTAGTTGTATGGGGCCTGAGTGGTATTTATACAATAAAAGAAGCTGAACGGGGAATAGTATTACGTTTTGGTCAATATCATGAAATAGCACAACCAGGTTTACGTTGGAAAATGACCTTTATTGATAAGGTAATTCCTGTAAATATTGAAGCTGTAAGATCAATTTCTGCTTCGGGTTTTATGCTTACTGAAGATGAAAATGTTGTAGCTGTAGAATTTGTTGTGCAATATCGTGTAACTGATCCACATTTGTATCGTTTTAGCGTGACAGATGCCGATCACAGTTTACAACAGGCATTAGATAGCGCGTTACGTTATGTTGTAGGTCATGCAAAAATGGATGACATACTTACTAAGGGCCGTGAAGAAATTCGTCAACAAACCAGAGAAGCTGTGGAAGAGATAATTAAACCTTATAACTTAGGTTTAATGGTAACAGACGTTAACTTTAAAGATGCACGTCCACCTTCAGAAGTTAAAAATGCGTTTGATGATGCAATTGCCGCTCAGGAAGATGAAGTTCGTTTCATTCGTGAAGCAGAAGCGTATGCACGTGAAATTGAGCCTCAGGCGCGTGGTCAGGTTACACGTATGACACAAGACTCAGAAGCTTATAAAGAGCGTGTTACTTTAGAAGCTAAAGGTGAAGTTGCCAGGTTTGAAAGTTTGCTGCCACAATACCAGGCTGCAAAGGAAGTAACACGTCAACGCTTGTATCTTGAAACCATGGAGTCAGTATTAGGGAGTACTTCCAAAGTGCTTGTGGATGTTAAAGGAGGTAATAACATGATGTATTTACCGCTAGATAAAATAATCCAGAAAAATAATGCGAGTTCTATTAATTTGCCTGGCAATTCTGAAATTCAAAATCTCAGAAATAAAATGGGTAATGCAATTGATAATAACAGCCAGGTTAATAGTTCTAATGACAGGTTTTCTAAAGACCGTTTTGGCAACGGGAGATAAAAAATGAAGAATTTTATTTTAGCTATTTTAGTTGCAGCAGTATTTTTATCTTTTTCTTCTGTATTTGTCGTTATCGAAGGCGAAAATGCCATCGTACTGCAATTTAGTAAAGTTAAAAAAACCATTGCTGAAGGTGAAAGCGAAGAGAAAGCCATTGTTTACAAACCTGGTTTACACTTTAAAGTGCCTTTTATTACACAAGTTAGAATTTTAGATGCGCGTATACAAACTTTAGATGGTGCGCCTGATAGATTTGTAACAAGTGAAAAGAAAGATTTAATTGTAGATTCGTATGTAAAATGGCGAATTAACGATTTTAGTGCCTTTTATTTACGTGCTCGTGGCGATAAAGCTTATGCTGAAACTTTGTTACAACAAAAAGTGAATAATGGCTTAAGAACTAACTTTGGTTCGCGAACTATAACGGAAATAGTGTCTGGTGCGCGTAGTGAATTAATGCGTGATGCTCTGGCTCAGGCTTCTGAAAGTGCGAATGAGTTAGGTATTGAAGTACTAGATGTGCGTGTTAAACAAATTAACTTACCTGCCGAAGTAAGTAATTCAATTTTTCAACGTATGCGCGCAGAGCGTACAGCTGTGGCGAAAGAGCATAGATCACAAGGTAAAGAGCAATCTGAAACTATCCGCGCTGCAGTTGATCGTAAAGTGACTGTAATGTTGGCTGATGCTGAACGTAAAGTAAGAACAATACGTGGTGAAGGTGATGCGGAAGCGGCTAAAATTTACGCTGAAACATATAACCAAGATCCTGAATTTTATGCATTTCTACGTAGTTTGGATGCCTATAAGCAAACATTCAGCAATAAAAATGATGTTATGGTATTGGCTCCTGACAGTGATTTCTTCAAGTATATGAAAGATGCTAAGTAAGATTTAACTTAAGACTAAATTGCCGCAAGCTATATAATCAAATGTATTTTATGGTTAACTAAAAGTCTCGTTTAGCGAGACTTTTTTATTGGTTAAAATTTATTTGTATCAATTTATAAATATTTTTATTCTGCTAAACACCTTTAAATTTATAGATTTAATGCAGGCTTATCATTAAATATGCATATTTTTCACCTTTAATGGAGTAAAAATGTTCGAAATTAGGTGATATTCACTGCTAATTTTTGTTAAGATCTTCGCCTAATTTTTCAAAGTGAATCTACAATGGGTAAAAACGTTGTTGTATTAGGCACCCAATGGGGTGACGAAGGCAAAGGTAAGATAGTTGATCTACTTACTGATAAAGCATCTTTAGTTGTACGTTATCAAGGTGGCCACAATGCTGGTCATACATTAGTAATTGATGGCGAAAAAACAGTATTACATTTAATTCCATCAGGTGTTTTACGTGATAACGTAAAATGTGTGATTGGTAATGGTGTTGTTTTAGCACCAGATGCGTTAATGAAAGAAATCGGCATGCTTGAAGCGCGTGGCGTACCAGTTCGCGATCGTTTATTGATCAGTGAAGCTTGTCCTCTTATTTTACCTTATCATGTCGCTTTAGATATGGCGCGTGAAGAGGCTCGTGGCTCAAAAGCTATTGGTACAACTGGCCGTGGTATTGGTCCGGCATATGAAGATAAAGTAGCTCGTCGCGGTTTACGCGTTGGTGATTTGTTCAACCCCGAGTTATTTGCTGAGAAATTAAAAGAAATTATTGAATACCATAACTTTACTTTGGTCAATTATTATAAAGTTGATGCAGTCGATTACCAAAAGACTTTTGATGATGCGATGGCTGTTGCTGATATATTAAAAGCTATGGTAGTTGATGTTACTGAGTTATTAGATCAAACCCGTTTAGCGGGTGATAGTATCTTATTTGAAGGTGCTCAGGGTACACTACTTGATATCGATCATGGAACATATCCTTATGTTACATCTTCTAATACAACTGCTGGCGGTGTCGCTACGGGTGCAGGTTTTGGTCCGTTAAACTTAGATTATGTATTAGGTATTGTTAAAGCTTATACCACGCGTGTTGGTTCAGGTCCATTTCCTACAGAATTATACGATGGTGAAGATAAACAAGACCCAATTGGTAAACATTTAGGTGATGTTGGCCATGAATTTGGTGCCACCACAGGGCGTTTACGTCGTACGGGTTGGTTCGATGCCGTTGCTATGCGCCGTGCAGTACAGATCAATTCTATTAGCGGTTTTTGTTTAACTAAGCTTGATGTATTAGATGGCTTAGAGACTATCAGTATTTGTACTGGTTACAAGCAAGAAGACGGTACGATAACTAATGTAACGCCACTAGCAGCTGAAGGCTACGAAAAAGTTACGCCGGTATATGAAACTATGCCGGGCTGGACTGAAAACACGGTTGGTGCAACTTCAATAGATCAATTACCTAAAGCGGCAATTGATTATATTAAACGTATTGAAGAGCTAACAGGTGTGCCTGTTGATATTATTTCAACGGGTCCGGATCGTGTTGAGACTATGGTATTACGTAGTCCATTTGAAAAATAGTTAAAATTTTTCAATATTAAAAAAGGCTCTATAATTTTTATAGGGCTTTTTTTGTATCTGGCATACTCATACGAAGTGATATTAATTTTTGATAAAAAAAGTGTCGTTCATTATCAATGAACGACACATATAACTGAATTACATACTCAAGGTTATTGTAAACCGAGTTTTTTCTCAAGGTAATGAATATTAGTGCCACCATTTTGGAAATTTTCGTCTGCTAAAATTTCTTTATGAAGTGGAATATTGGTTTTTATACCATCGATTACTAACTCATTAAGCGCATTTCTTGCTCGAGCAATGGCGATATCACGGTTTTCACCATAAGTGATAAGCTTTCCTACCATAGAATCATAATATGGAGGTACGCTATAATCTGCATATATGTGACTGTCCCATCTTATGCCTAAACCACCAGCTGGATGAAAGCGGGTAATTTTTCCTGGTGATGGCAGGAATGTTACCGGATCTTCAGCATTGATACGACACTCTATCGCATGCCCGCTGATCACCACATCATCTTGCGTAATTGATAAAGGCTGACCCGCAGCAATTTTCAGCTGTTCTTTTATAAGATCAACACCAGTAACCATTTCAGTGACCGGATGCTCTACCTGAATACGGGTATTCATTTCAATGAAGTAAAATTCACCATTTTCATATAAGAACTCAAATGTGCCAGCGCCGCGATAATTTATTTCGATACAGGCACGGGTACAGCGTTCACCAATAAATTTACGCATTGCACTTGTGATCCCAGGTGCAGGCGCTTCCTCAACGACTTTTTGATGACGTCTTTGCATTGAACAATCACGCTCACCTAAGTGAATGGCGTTGCCCTGGCCATCTGCAAGTACCTGAACTTCAATATGGCGTGGGTTTTCAAGGAACTTTTCCATGTAAACCATGCTATTGCCAAAGAATTGTTGCGCTTCAGATTGGGTTAAAGCAATAGAGTCTATTAACTCTTCATCACTTCTTACTACACGCATACCGCGTCCGCCGCCGCCACCTGATGCTTTAATTATAACTGGATAACCGATGCGTTTTGCAATTTGCATGTTACGCTCATTATCATCAGTTAATGGGCCGTCAGAACCAGGTACACAAGGAACACCGGCTTTACGCATTGCATGAATTGCAGATACTTTATCACCCATTAAACGAATGGTATCACCCGTTGGACCAATAAAAACAAAACCACTTTGCTCTACCTGATCGGCAAAATCTGCATTTTCAGCTAAGAAGCCATATCCAGGATGTATTGCTACTGAGTCAGTGACTTCAGCTGCTGCGATAATACGTGGAATATCTAAGTAGCTTTCTAATGCAGAAGGCTTACCGATACAGATGGTTTCGTCCGCTAACAATACATGTTTTAGATCTCTGTCTGCTGTAGAGTGTACGGCAACCGTTTTGATACCTAGCTCTTTACAGGCACGCAGTATACGAAGTGCTATTTCACCTCGGTTTGCGATAACAACTTTATCTAACATAGTGTTTGCCTTTGATTATTCGATAATGAATAGAGGTTGATCGAATTCAATCGGATCTTCGTTATTAACTAATATTTCTTTAATAACACCAGCTTTGTCAGCTTCGATTTGGTTCATCATTTTCATTGCTTCTAAAATACATAATGTATCGCCAACATTAACAGTTGAGCCAACTTCTACGTAAACGGGTGCTTCAGGTGAAGCTGAGCGATAAAAAGTGCCGACCATAGGTGATTTAACAATATGACCTGATGCTACTGCAGCTGGCGCAGCTACTGGAGCGGGTATTGCGTCAACCGTTGCAACAGGTGCCGGAGCAGCTGCTGGTGCTGCGTAAGCAACAGGTGCTGCTGTTACTGGTGCAGGGCTATAGCGATTGATTCGAACTGATTCTTCACCTTCTGTGATTTCTAATTCAGAAATACCAGACTCTTCCACCAATTCAATTAATTTTTTTATCTTGCGAATATCCATTAAAAGACCCGCCTTTTAGTTAGTTTTAATATGTGTTTGCAAATGAGTGACGGCAGCATTTAATGCCATAGAGTATCCACTTGCTCCGAATCCTACAATAACCCCCAGGGCAATATCCGAAAAATACGAATGATGCCTGAAAGCTTCTCTTTTGTGTACATTAGATAAATGCACTTCATAGAAAGGAATATCAACACTGAGTAACGCATCTCTTAAAGCGACACTGGTATGTGTAAATGCTGCGGGATTGATGATGATAAAATCAAATTTATCCCAAGCTGAATGTATTTTTTCTATTAGTGCTTGCTCACCATTAGATTGAAAGTGAATTAGTTCTACATCTAAGCTTGCAGCTTCTTGTGTCAGAGTGTGTACTATGTCGTCAAGAGTTTGAGCACCATATGTTTGTGGTTCTCTTTTCCCTAACATATTTAAATTTGGTCCATTTAGGACTAAAAGTTTAAACTTAGTAGTCATTTTCTGTGAACTATCCTTTAATGTGGTGAGTTGAGTTGATTATTAAATTTCAAGGCTTAACATAGTAGCTTATCTTGAAAATGGCAACTTTTTATCACGTTAACGACGTATTATAGATAATTCAAAGAAAATAGCAGCTAAATACTGGTCTAATCAGTGGGTTTTGTTAAAAAATTAATAAATGAGGGAAAAGCCTGACTTTTATTTCATGTGGCTGCTATTACGGTCAGGCTTTATAGTTTTATTTCATTTGTTGCAGGTGTTTGGCAAAGTTTTCAGCATCCATGAAACCTGTTACTCTTTTTTCTGTTAATTCAGAGCCCTGTTTATCAAAAAATAAAATGCTGGGTAAGCCAAAGATATTAAACTCTTTCATAAAAGTCATGGTTGTTTCATCGGTATCAGTTAAGTCGGCCTGTAATAATACAAATTTTTGAAATGCCTGCTGAACTGATGGTGCCGAAAATGTGTAGTGTTCGAACTCTTTACAGGCAACACACCAATCAGCATATAAATCTAACATAACCATTTTACCTTGTGAGTTAGCGAGGTGTATTTGTGATTTTAAATCTTCCAGATTTGAAACTCTTATAAACTGGCTATTATTATTTTCTAAGGGCACTTCAGCGACTGATTTATCAGCTACCTGGTGATCCGTAAAGTAGAGATTTTGAATTAAGTTTAAACCTACAAATAATAGTGTAAAAGAGACTAGCCATAACACAGTTTTAGATTTAGCCGACATACTTAACGATTGCCAGTAATATAAATAAGCAGCGGTGAAAATAGATAAAATAGCGGCCAAGGTTAAAATGGTATCAAAGTTTAATATACGTTCTAATAATATAAGAGGGACTACAAGCATGATAAAACCAAATAGTGTTTTAACCTGCTCCATCCAGGCGCCTGATTTTGGTAATAACTTACCACCAGATGTGCCTAGTATTAATAACGGTAACCCCATACCTATACTTAATACATATAAAGTAATGGCCCCTATAAAATAATCACCAGTCTGAGCCACATAAAGTAACGCAGCTGATAAAGGAGCTGTGGTGCAGGGGGAGGCGATTAATCCTGATAAGACACCCATGAAAAAGACACCAAGGTAATTTCCACTTTTTTGTTGATTACTAACTTGTGTTAAACGAGACATCCAGCTATTAGGGAGCTTGATTTCAAACCAGCCAAACATCGACATAGCTAACACAATAAACAAAAGACTAAAACCAATTAATATTGCCGGGTGCTGCAAATAAGCTTGAACCTGTCCGCCTAAAGTTGCAATGACTAAACCTAAAGCGGCATAAGTGACGGCCATTCCCTGTACATAAACAAAAGACAGGAAAAAAGCATTTTTTGTGGTTAATGCACTTGACGTATTATCATTTTTAGCTTGTCCGGCAATCAAGCCTGACAGTATTGGAAACATAGGAAAGACACAAGGTGTAAATGCTAATGTCAGGCCCAATAAAAAGAATATAATTAAATTAGTAACTAAGCTTTGATTAACTAGTTTTTCCGTTAAAGAGCTATTATCTGTGGCATTTTCTATGTTGGAGTTATTTGTTTGTTGTGTCTTAACGTCAGGCGTTACGGTTGTATTGCTTGTTTGTATTAATTTACTTATCGGAATGGTCACTGTTTCTGGCGGATAACATAAACCAGCTTCCGCACAACCTTGATATTCTATTTTAATATCAGCGTTAGTATTAATTTCGATTAAAGGGATCGTTAAATCTAAAGCATTAAAATAGACTGGTGTTTTGCCAAAAAACTCATCTTCTATCCATTTTCCTTCAGGTAATCTAGGCTCAGTTATTTTGGTGTTTTTCGCGCTAAATTTAAGTTTTTGCTGGTATAGGTAATATCCGGGTTCAATATCTACATGAATATACAGGTTTGAATTTTGCTGATCAAAATCAAGTTTAAAAGCCTCTGCAACGGGTAAAAATTGTTGCTGCTTAGGTGCTAGTAAGTCATCAAGAATATTATTGGCAGTACTTTGATTAATAATTAGAAAATTACTAAATAGTATAAAAAACATAAATATAAAACGCATTACTTATAAACCCTTAAATCTAATATGATATTGAGCTACTTTTCAAATTGAACCCATGCCGTTATTATTGTGTTATTGATTGTTGAAAATAAAATATATTCAGTTGTCATTAAGTTAAATAATGTACACTTAGCTAAAGGTTACATAAAATAATATACCCAGCTGGTTTCTTTATACCTTATTTTATTAACCTTATCAGCAAAACGAGGCTAATTCAGGCTTGAAATAGACCGCTTTGCCCATATTTATATTTCATCATTGTTTATACAAAGAGGCGTGAGTATTGCCATGTTTAAAATTTTATTAGTCTTTTTCATTATCATTCCCATTATTGAAATTGCATTATTGATCCAGGTAAGTGAAATCATAGGTGGCTGGAGTACGATTGCTTTAGTTGTGATCACTGCATTAATTGGTGCTAAATTAGTTAAACAACAAGGCACAGACGCATTACGTAATGTGCAATTGCAAATGGCTCAGGGCCAAATGCCCGCACAGGAATTATTTTCAGGGCTATGCGTTATTATTGCAGGTGTTTTATTAGTCACTCCCGGCATTATGACTGATATCTTTGGTTTTTTATTATTAACACCGGCAATACGTCAAAGAATGGCGAAAGGCTTATTAAATCAAGCGAGTGTAAGAGCTACGTCTGGTGCTCAGGGTTTTCAGTTTTCAGCTGCAAGCTTTCAAACCGGCGCTCATGCAAAAGGAAACACGTATGAAAACCAAGCAAGTTCATCTGAGCCAAAAGTATTAGAAGGAGAATTTATTAAGAAAGATTAACTTTTTGTTGCTTAATACTTGTGTTAAAAAAAATCACCCCCATAAAACTATCAACTAAATATTATCCCTGTATTTTTGCTAATAATTAGCAAAAATACATCAGTATCAGAAATTGTTAGGAGCATTTAAATGAACATTCGTCCATTAAGCGATCGTGTAATCGTAAAGCGTTTAGAAGAAGAAACAAAATCAGCAGGCGGAATAGTATTAATGGGTTCTGCGGCTGAAAAGTCGACTCGTGGCGAGGTTGTCGCTGTAGGAAATGGTCGTGTTTTAGATAGTGGCGAGCGTAAAGCATTAGAAGTAAAAGTAGGTGAAACAGTGTTATTCGGTTCTTATATCGAAAAAACTGAAAAAATAGAAGATCAAGAATACTTGATTATGCGCGAAGACAATATCTTAGGTATTGTAGGCTAATTTTCACTTTCATTTTTATATTCAAACAAATTTTAAAGGAATCATATCATGACAGCAAAAGAAGTAATTTTTTCAGGTGACGCGCGTGCAAAAATGCTTGCAGGTGTAAATGTTTTAGCCAATGCAGTTAAAGTAACTTTAGGTCCAAAAGGACGTAACGTTGTATTAGATAAATCTTTTGGTGCACCTGTGATCACTAAAGATGGTGTTTCTGTAGCAAAAGAAATCGAACTTGAAGACAAGTTTGAAAATATGGGCGCACAAATGGTGAAAGAAGTTGCTTCTAAAGCCAATGATGCTGCCGGTGACGGTACAACGACAGCAACAGTTTTAGCACAATCAATTGTGAACGAAGGACTAAAATCAGTTGCTGCGGGCATGAACCCAATGGATCTTAAGCGTGGAATAGATAAAGCTGTAGTTGCTGCTGTTACAGAATTAAAAGCAATTTCATCTCCTTGTGAAGATGCAAAAGCGATTGCACAAGTTGGTACAATTTCAGCAAATGCCGATACAGAAATTGGTGATATCATTGCTAATGCAATGGAGAAAGTAGGTCGTGCTTCAGGTGTAATAACTGTAGAAGATGGTCAAGCTTTAGAGAACGAGCTTGATGTTGTTGAAGGTATGCAATTTGACCGTGGTTACTTATCACCTTACTTCATTAATAATGCGGAAAAAGGCGCTGTTGAATTAGATAGCCCGTTTATTTTATTAGTAGATAAAAAAGTTTCTAACATTCGCGAGTTATTACCAACACTTGAAGGCGTAGCAAAAGCAAGCAAGCCTTTATTAATTATTGCTGAAGATCTTGAAGGTGAAGCGCTGGCAACACTTGTTGTAAATAATATGCGTGGCATTGTTAAAGTTGCAGCTGTAAAAGCGCCAGGCTTTGGTGACCGTCGTAAAGCTATGTTACAAGATATCGCTATTTTAACTGGCGGTACTGTAATTTCTGAAGAAATCGGTTTAGAGCTTGAAAAAGCACAAATGGAAGATTTAGGCACTGCTAAACGTGTTGTGATCACTAAAGATGATACAACAATTATCGATGGTGCTGGTGAGCAAGATGCAATCACAGGTCGTGTTGCACAAATAAAAGCACAAATCGAAGAAGCCACTTCAGATTACGACAAAGAAAAACTACAAGAGCGTATGGCTAAACTTGCCGGTGGTGTTGCTGTAATAAAAGTAGGTGCAGCGACTGAAATAGAAATGAAAGAGAAAAAAGACCGTGTTGAAGATGCATTACATGCAACTCGTGCAGCGGTTGAAGAAGGTGTTGTTGCAGGTGGTGGTGTTGCATTAGTTCGTGTTGCTAGCAAAATTGCAGGCTTAACGGGTGATAATGAAGATCAAAATCACGGTATTAAAGTAGCTCTTCGTGCTATGGAAGAACCACTTCGTCAAATAGCAACTAACTCAGGCGATGAAGCTTCAGTTGTTGTTAATACAGTGAAAACTGGTGAAGGTAACTATGGTTATAACGCTTCTACCGGCGAATACAATGACATGCTTGAAATGGGTATTTTAGATCCAACTAAAGTTACACGTTCAGCATTACAATACGCAGCATCAATTGCCGGTCTTATGATCACAACTGAAGCTATGGTTGCTGAAATTCCACAAGAAGCATCTGCAGGTGGCGCACCAGATATGGGCGGCATGGGCGGAATGGGTGGAATGGGCGGCATGATGTAATAAAATTCAGCTAAATCGCTTTATTTAAAAGCCATAACGTATTGATGTTATGGCTTTTTTGTAGCTTCATGATAGTTAATCATTTAGGGGGATGAAGTTAGGTACCAATAAACCCTCCCATTACACCATTCAGATGTAGTTAAACCTATGTCATTAGTGTGCGGAAGTTTTCGAAGGGCTAAGTTAACTGTTGTGCCAAATACTCCACCAATAATCTAATTTTCGGCGATAAATGACGGTTTTGAGGATAAACAGCCCATATTCCTTCATCAGGTACTCGATAATTATCTAATAACGTAACGAGTTCTCCGCTTTGCAAATGATGTTCAACATAGTAGTCGGGTAATTGCACGATACCTAAACCTTTCAAGGCGGCATCAACTAGCGCTTGCCCACTGTTATAGCGTAACCTGCCTGACACACGAATGCTTTTTTCTTTGTCTGATTCTCTAAAGCGCCAATAATCAAGCGAGCCTAATAGACAGCAGTGTTTATTAAGTTCATATAAAGAATGAGGAATGCCATGTTGGTTTAAATATTCGGGCGACGCGCAGACATAATTTGTTCTCTTACTCAACTTCTTTGCCATCATAGAAGAGTCACTTAATTTGCCAATGCGAATAGCTAAGTCATAACCCTCTTCAACAAGCTCAACTTGTCGATTACTTAGGTAGGCGGTCACTTCTACATTTGTGTATTGCGTCATGAAATCGTTAACCAGTGGCAAAATTTGCTGCTCTCCATAGGTTACTGGCGCAGATAGTTTGATCTTACCTTGAGGTTTAGATTGTAAGTTGGTGATGGCTCGCTCAGCAGCTTCTAGCCCATCAAGCACACTACGACAGTGTTGATAAAAAACACTGCCTTCTTCGGTTAACGAGACTTTACGAGTAGTACGATAAAACAATTTTATATTTAATCGTTTTTCAAGCGCACTTATTTGACGACTAACCTGTGCGGTTGAGATTGCCATCTTCTTTGATGCTTGAGTAAAGCTCTCATTCTCTGCGACATAGACAAATTCGCTAATACCTTCCCATTGCATTGTTACTCCTGTGTAAAAGTTATTTGCCATTTGGCTATATTATCATTTTTTATGGGGTAGTTATAATAGCTTGCATCAAAGCAGAGCAACCTAATGAAGTTTTTATTTAGGTAACGACTATATATAAATATTAAAAAGGGCGGGAACATGAGCTGGTTATTTCTTTTATTTGGCGTTATTGCTGAAACTCTGTCTCACGTTGCGTTAAAAGAAACAGAGGGTTTTACCCGCCCCGTTCCTAGTGTGTTGGTGATATTAGGTCACCTTGCAGCTTTTATGTTTTTGTCGCAAGCAATGAAAGGTATGCCGGTAGGCATTGTGCATGCCTTATGTGCGGGATTAGCAATAGTCAGTGTGACGTTATTATCAACTATTGTTTATCGTCAACACTTAGACTTAACAACATGGGCAGGTATGGCATTTGTTGCTGCGGGTGTGGTGTTAATTAATTTATCTCAAGGGCATGCGCACTAAGTGGTATGTCTAAATAAAAAGAATCGATAGTGGATTACTACAACAAACTAACAGTGAGTAACTTATACGTTATTCACCAAATATTATTTAAAGCCAATAGTTAACGTAAATATTAAACAAAAGTGAGAATTTAAATGACTGACAAATTTATTAAATCAAAAGCAGCTATCGCTTGGGGTCCAAACCAACCTTTATCAATCGAAGAGGTCGATGTAATGTTACCTCGAAAAGGTGAAGTGTTAGTAAAAGTTATTGCTTCTGGCGTATGTCATACCGATGCATTTACGTTATCTGGTGATGATCCAGAAGGAATTTTTCCAGTAATCTTAGGTCACGAAGGTGGTGGCATTGTTGAACAAATTGGTGAAGGCGTTACCAGTGTTCAAGTTGGCGACCATGTTATTCCTTTATACACACCAGAATGTGGCGAATGTAAGTTCTGTTTATCGGGTAAAACTAACCTTTGTCAAAAAATTCGTGAAACGCAAGGTAAAGGTTTAATGCCTGATGGCACAACACGTTTTTACAAAGATGGCGAGCCTATCTTCCATTACATGGGATGTTCAACATTCTCTGAATACACGGTACTACCGGAAATTTCTTTAGCGAAAGTAAATAAAGAAGCGCCATTAGAAGAAGTTTGTCTATTAGGTTGTGGTGTTACCACAGGTATGGGCGCAGTAATGAATACAGCAAAAGTTGAAGAAGGCGCAACAGTTGCTATCTTTGGTTTAGGCGGAATTGGCCTTTCAGCAGTTATCGGCGCAACTATGGCGAAAGCATCTCGCATTATTGCGATAGATATTAATGAAAGTAAGTTTGAACTTGCGAAAAAATTAGGCGCAACTGACTTTATTAATCCAAAAGATCACGATAAGCCAATTCAAGACGTAATTGTTGAAATGACTGACGGCGGTGTTGATTACTCATTTGAGTGTATTGGTAATGTTAACCTAATGCGGTCAGCGTTAGAGTGTTGTCACAAAGGTTGGGGAGAATCTGTGGTTATTGGTGTTGCTGGCGCAGGGCAAGAAATTTCAACTCGTCCGTTCCAACTTGTAACTGGTCGTGTATGGCGTGGTTCAGCATTTGGTGGTGTAAAAGGTCGTACAGAGTTACCTGATTACGTAGAGCGTTACTTAGCGGGTGAATTTAAATTAAGTGATTTTATAACCCACACTATGGCACTAGAAGATATTAATAAATCGTTTGAGCTGATGCACAAAGGTGAAAGTATCCGCACTGTTATTCATTTTAATAAATAAGTTTTGATCAAAACCATTTGAATAGCAATCGTTATCATACTGCCCAACAGTTTGTAAAGCTATTGGCTAGTAAACTGAGGTCTTGTAATGACAATTGAAAATTTAACTGTAAACAAAAGCTTTGGTGGTTGGCATAAACAATATCGCCATCAGTCGACTGTATTAAACTGCAATATGCGCTTTGCTATCTTCTTGCCTCCGCAAGCATCGAAAAGCAACAAAGTGCCTGTGCTTTATTGGCTGTCAGGCTTAACGTGCCGTGATGAAAATTTTATGCAAAAAGCCGGCGCATTTCGCAAAGCTGCTGAGTTAGGTATTGCTATTGTTGCGCCTGATACCAGTCCTCGTGGTGAGAATGTAACAGATGATGAAGATTATGATTTAGGGCAAGGCGCAGGTTTTTATGTCAATGCCACACAAGCGCCGTGGAATCTTCACTATCAAATGTATGACTATGTGGTCAGCGAGTTACCTGAGTTAATCGAAGCGACTTTTCCTGTGTCAGAGCTACGTTCAATCGCCGGACATTCAATGGGTGGTCATGGCGCATTAACAATTGCCATGCTAAACCCTGAACGTTACTGTTCAATGTCAGCCTTTAGCCCGATCAGCAACCCAATGACATGCCCTTGGGGTCAAAAAGCCTTTACTGCTTATTTGGGCACAGATAAAGAAATTTGGCGCAAACATGATGCCAGCGAATTAATGCGAAAAGCTTCACAATTTGTTCCAGCTAAAGTGGATCAAGGGACATCAGATGATTTTCTCGCGGAACAATTAAAGCCAGAAGTTTTAGAAGCAGCGGCGAGCGTGAGTAACTATCCATTAGAACTAAACCTTCATGAAGGTTATGACCATAGTTATTACTTTATTTCGAGTTTTATTGAAGATCATTTACGCTTTCATGCCAACCATTTGCAAAAGTAGTGTTTATTCCTATAGATAAAGCTGCTGTGGATGAACTTTATGTCAGCTAATTGAAAAATTATCAGGGTATTTTTTGTTTAGTAGTAAGATCATGAATATCTATATTATAGGGTAGTCAATTTCTGAAAATGATCATGTTAATAAGCATTTCAAAAGAATGTCAAGTAACGATTTTTAATTATTATTCAACAAGTTAGGTTGAAAGTTTGAGGTGTAGGGGTATAAAGTGGGGTACCATTAACACCTTCCATGTAGTTACTGTTTTAAAAACATAGCGATAAGTCATGAATGGGATGCAGAGTATGGATTTTGATTGCTTTAATGCCTTAGTAAAGTGAAGTGCTAATGATGAATGTTACTTTAGGTAAAGAGTTTGAAAGAAGGATCACAGAGAACATGTACTTACATTACTGGTTTTTTACTTCCATCAGATATTTGAATTAACCGATGGTGTTTATTGAGCTTGTCGGTTGTCATTTGGCTCAAAATCACATTTGTGGGAAAACTTTAGCTCTACCATTCGGATGCTTGTAGTTGATGATTGGACGCACTTAATGGATTTAATGTTGAATCCAGGTAGCTACGAGGTAACCGCGACGAAAAAAGTCTAAAAAAAACTAATTGAAAGAATGTACTTAACTGTGCAGCTCGAACTGTGTGTGAGATAAAAGTAAAAGATAACGCTGGGTAGCTAAAAAAGCTAAAGCATGATGAAAATGGGTGAAAAAGTCGTTTCAGTCAAGCGAAAACTAAATCACCTAGAATTCCAGGGTAATATCAATAGACTATACTGCGTCAATAAAGAGAATAACTAATCCAAATTACTAATAGATTGAAGCTGTTTGAAGTCTGTTATGCCATTTAATACTTTCAAAATTCCATCTTGGACTAGCGTTCTCATGCCTGCATTAATTGCTTCTGTTTTGATTTTATCGACTCCTTCACTATGATATATGAGATTCTTTACTTCATTTGTCACAGGTAGTAATTCATGCACGCCTACGCGGCCTCGATATCCTGAGTCATTACATTTGTCACAACCTTTTGCTTGATATAGCTGGCAACTTGCTGTTATTTTTAATTCTTCTTTCGCTAACTCAATACCGATTTGACTACTGTAATGACGATAAATAAAGTCAATTTCTTCACTACTGGCTTGATATGCTTGTTTGCAGTCAGGGCATAAGGTTCTAACTAACCTCTGTGCTAAAATTCCTATGCAAGCATCAGCAAAGTTAATTGGATCTAATCCTATATCAATCAGTCGTGTGATGGTCTCTGGGGCTGAGTTTGTGTGTAATGTCGATAACACCAAATGACCGGTAAGTGAAGCTTCTATGCCTGAGGCCGCTGTTTCTAAATCACGCATTTCACCTATTAGTATAATATCTGGATCGGCCCGTAGAAATGCCCTGAGAGCAGTTTCAAACTTTAATCCAACTTTATTATTTATTTGTACTTGATTAAGGCCCGGCTGGGTAATTTCTACAGGATCTTCGGCTGTCCATATTTTTTTATCGGGCGTATTTAATAAGCCTAAAACGGCATGCAAAGTCGTTGTTTTACCTGATCCTGTTGGGCCAACAACTAACATTAACCCATGTGGGTTCTTTGCCATATTTTTAAGCATAAGATTATTTTTACTTGATAATTGAAGCTTATCAAATGGTAATGCTGCACCACTGGCTAATATACGCATTACGACACCTTCGCCATTTACTGTTGGCACAGTTGCAACCCGTATTTCAGTAGGTTTGCCGTTTAATGAAACACCAAATTTACCATCCTGGGGTAAGCGTTTTTCAGCTATATCTAAACGAGAAATAATTTTAATTCTGGCAACTAAAGCTTGCTGGTGACTGGCGGGAATATCAATTAAATCTCGGCAAATCCCGTCAACACGGATCCTGACTTTAGTTGGGGTTGAGCCTTTATTTGGATCTATATGAATATCAGATGCACCACAATTATTGGCATCATGTAGTATTCTATTTACCAATTTGACGACAGCAGGCGCCTCTTCATTGACAAAATCTTCTTTATCTTCTTCTAGTTCATGATCTTGATCAAACTCACTTAGAATATCACCCATATCACCTAAGTCTTCGCTTTTACTTGAATTTCCTTCCAGGTATTCAATGATTGTTTCAGGTAAAGCGACGCAAGTTCTATATTCATCAAGCCCGGTAGCGCTTTCAATCTCCATGATTAAATCTGCATTGTTGGGTTTCGCCATAAGTACAATGGCAGACTCTCTCACATCGGCTAACAATACAGCCAAATTATTTTTTAAATAAGAGGTGTTCAATTTTCTATTAAGAGGGTGCAAATGATAAGCTTGATCATCAAACTCTAATAATGGCGTTTGGTAATAAGATTCCAAACTGGTAGCTAACTGTTTTTTATTAATTTTATAGCTTGAAATAAGGGTGTTAATTTGTTCTGAGTAATTTGTATTGCTTAGGGCTTGTTTCAATTGTGCGTCAGTGAGTAAGCCTTTAAAGACTAATAAATCAAATGCAGCTTTTGTTCCACCTAATTCATATCTGAATTTTTCACCTATGCCATGTGCGAGTTCCATCGCAAGTACAGCGTTATCTCTTGTAAATTCAGAATTATCTTTCTTATTAATTAATTGCATGACACCAAGTAGTACTTTGTCGGCAATTATTGGTATTACCAGCACGCTTTTGGTCCTAAAATTTGAAGTTTGATCAAATTGTTTTGCAAATTGTAATTTAGGGTGAATTGTACTTAATCTGGCTTGATCATATGCATCGGGGATCAGGAGTACTTTTTGGCTCATAGCAACATAGCCCGCCAAAGAGTGAGGGCTTATCGCAACACGTATTTCTTGGGTGTCTTCACCACTTTTAAATCTAGAAAAAATCTCCTGAGAAAATCTATTTCTCTGATAAATTGTCAGCCTTTGTGCATTAAAAAGTTTTAATATCTCTTTTTCGATTAACGGTAGTGCATCACCAAAAGAATCTTGCTGATCTATTTGGGTGAATATCGAAGCGAGTTCATTATTAAAGCGCATAGCTTACCTGAGTTAAGTTCTTTTTTAAGTTTTAACTATAGTAGAAGCTTTGCTTTTATTCTTTTTATGTTGTTTTTATTAATCAACTAATTAAGTATACCTGCCATGCTTTGCTTATATCGACGAGATAAATTTAATAATGCGCCGTTTTTTAGGGTAACTAAGTAATCCCCATTTTCTGTAGGTTTAAGTTCACTAATGCTTTGTTTTCTTACTAAGGCTGATCTATGTATTCGCACAAAACCTTGATTAATTAATTTTGTTTGCATTGAGGCTAAGGTTTCTCTATGTAGAATGGGCCTTTCTTCATTTACCAGGTGTAATTCCACGTAATTACCCGCACCACCTATCCATAAAATGTCTTCACTATCTATGATGCGAATTCTTCCAGCATCTTTTACGATAACAGGTTCTTTTTGATGTGTACCTAATTGTAATTGTTGGATCATTGATTGCACTTGTTGCATCGGAGACTCGGTCGTGCCCTCCAAATACTTCATCAACTTAGTTAAACATTTTTGAAAACGCATTGTATTTATCGGTGGCATTAAATAGTCAACAACGTCATATTCAAATGCTTTGGCTGCTTTTGTGCGATCTTTTGATATATATACAACATGTGTGTAAGGCGGTAATTGCTCAATTACGTTTCTTAGTTCTGAATCTTGAGTCAAGTCGTCATTAATGAACAGCACGTCTGCTTGAAAACTCATGCAAATTTCTTTTACTTCATCGGCAGTGAATGCTAATGCAATAGGTTCAAAGTACTCATGTTGCTTTAATCTTTGCTGAATGTTTTTACGGGTCAGTTCATCATTTTCAGCGATCACAACACTGAATTTTTTCATATCTAACTCCTTTATTTAAGATGCGCATTTTATTTTGAAATACATGCAATTAATGGAAAGTGGTACAAGATAAAGCATATTCTATTATAAAAGGGTTTAAAAATGTAACAAAATGAAAGTAACTGCTTACCGTGTCAGCTTTTGTTTTTAACAGTTTGTAAACATGGAGAATTAATTATGCCGATTAATTCATCAAAATGTCCGCTTATCCGCTATAAGCTTCCTTTAACGGCTAAATAATATGCGAATCAGTGAAAACACATTAACCAAACAGTTACAAAAATAAATTTAATTTTTTTTGAACTAAATGAAGAAAAAGTTTTCAAAATTGAAATTGGTGAATTTAATAAAAATTTTAAGGTAGGTATTTTTTATAAAAACGAAGTGATTTGTTGGTATTTTTTCAGTAGATTGACAACAGTTTGTAACTAAGTTGTAAGAAATAAAATTTAAAAACAAATATGGTGCCACTTGTCATATTATGCATGCCTTTAGCGGAAATTCGCTGGCTAGATGAGACCTCTGGATTTATTTTGTACGCACAATGATTCGATGAATTATTGAAAAAATATAATATCCAGGGAGAAAAACATTGAACAAATTTAAACTTTCAGCGATAAAGCTTGCGCTGAGCACTACCGTATTATCAAGTTTTGCATTTAACGCAACTGCAGCTGAAATAGATTCAGCAAGTGAAGTAGAGCGCATTGAAGTAACTGGTTCACGTATTAAACGCACTGATTTAGAGTCAGCTGTTCCAATCACAACGATTACTCGTAACGACTTTGCAGCCGTTGGCGCATTAAATGTTGCTGACGTATTAAATCAATCACCAGTATCAATTACAGGTTTAGGTACTTCAAACAACACATTCGCTGGTTCTTCAATTGGTTTACAAACAACTCAACTTCGTGGATTAGATGCATCCAGAACCTTAGTATTAGTAAATGGTCGTCGTTTTGTGTCTGGTATGTCTCCATCAGTAGGATATGCAGTAGATTTAAACTCAATTCCTACAGCATTAATTGAAAGAATTGATATTTTAAAAAGCGCTTCATCAGCAGTATATGGTTCTGATGCGGTGGCTGGTGTAATTAATATTATTACCCGTAAAAATATTGAAGGTGTTGAAGTTGACGTGCAATCAGGTATTTCATCTGAAAGTGATCGTGAAAAATTCGCATTTAACATAGCGTCAGGCGCAAGCTGGGATAAAGGTAGTTTCACCATGGCAATGGGCTATGATGAAGATAAAGGCCTTCAAGCGTCAGATCGTGATTTTTCAAGATATGATGAATATGTGACGGTTGAAAATGGTGAACAAGTCATTAAATACTTAGGTTCATCTTTCCCTCCAGGTGCGCGCATTGGTGGAGCTACATCCGAAGAACAAGGCACAGTAGGTTTGTACAATGGTGATGGGTCGGATTTTGATGGTAGTTTGAGTACTGACGGAGATAGATTTAATCGTGCTGCTTATCGTCAACTTTCAACTCCGGTTGAGCGCCTCTATGCTGCATTTACTGTTAATCAGGAATTAAGTGAGTCAGTAGCATATTTTGCCGAAGTTAATTTTAATAGTACAGAAACAAACAATTCTACTATTGAACCTACAGCATTTGATGTTAATGATGACGTGTGGAACAGAGACCGTGGTGGCAGTGGTGGAATGGATATCAACTCTCCTTTGATCCCTGAAGCGTTACGTCAAAACTTAGCTGCTGACGGTATTACAAATCTTAATCAAGTAAGTGATTTTTGGCGTCGTATGGTTGAATTTGGCCCACGTTCTACAGATGTTGAACGTTCAACTGTTCGAATTGCACATGGGTTAAACTTTGATATCAGTGATGACTGGGCTGGTGAAGTTTACATGAGTTGGGGTCGTACCACTCAAAAGCAAGAAAATGGTGGTCAAATCAATGTTGAACGTGCAGAAAAAGCATTAGATGTTGAACTAAATGCTGATGGTGTGATGCAGTGTGTTGATGCCAATGCACGTTTGCAAGGTTGTGTACCGCTTGATTTATTTGGTATAAATACTGTATCAGCAGAAGCTGTTGACTACGTTAAATCGCCAGCCACAACAAGTGGTGTTACTGAGCAGTTTGTTGTTTCAGGTTCAATTTCTGGTGAATTACCGCTAGAACTTGCCGGTGGTAACATAGGCACAGCATTTGGTATTGAGCATAGATTAGAAAAAGGCCAATATACACCAGGTGCATTAGCACAAGTAGGTTCTTCTAGTACTAATAAAGCTGAGCCAACAAATGGTAGCTTTTACTCTAACGATGTTTTTGCTGAGTTTGTATTACCTGTAATGGATGAGTTAACAGTTGACCTAGCGGCGCGTTATTCAGATCATGAAATAGTTGGTGGTCAAACGACCTGGAATGCAGGTCTTGAATACTCACCATTTGAAGCATTAAAATTACGAGCTTCAGCTGCAACGGCTATTCGTACGCCGAATATTGCTGATTTATTTGGTGGTGCAGGTGAAACATTTAGAACAGTAATCGATCCTTGTAATGGCTTGAAAGCAGACGGTAGTGATTCTATTGATGCAACCGTTAGAGCAAACTGTTTAGCTAACCCTGAAATCGCAGCTCGTTTAGCGGCACAAGGGGAGTTTAAACTGACTCAGGTAGAAGAGCAAAGTACTGGTGGTACAACGGGTGGTAACCCAAATGTGAAAGAAGAAACTGCCGATACTTATAGTGTAGGTTTTATCTGGCAAGTCACAGATGGCCTAGATATCACAATGGATTATTATGATGTTTCTGTAGAAGATGCAATCGATACGACACTTCGTACTACTGTATTAAATCGTTGTTATGCGCAAGCTAATCAGGATTTAACGTGTAATGGTGCGTTTGCCCGTGACTTTAAAGGTGCTTTAACAGAAGTTCACTCAAGCACAAGTAATGAAAATAACATTGATACATCTGGCGTTGATTTAGAAATATCTTACCGTACTGATTTTGGCCCTGGCCAATTAAGTGCTGATTTACTTTGGAATCATACTATTGAGTATGTACAAACTTCTATTGCAGATGGCTCTGCGGTTGATTATGCGGGTGAAGTATTAAATCCGGAAAATCGTGCTAACTTCAATCTAGGTTATGCAATGGATAACTTAAGTATGTCATGGCAGATGCGTTACTGGGATCGTTCAGTAGATGATGTAGAAAGTGATGATCATTCAGGTTATTACACATTTGCATCACATGTTTATCATGATTTAGCTGCGTCTTACCAGTTCACTGATACCATCTCTGGTACTTTTGGTGTAAGAAATTTATTTGATAAGCAACCGCCAGTTGCAAATCAAAGCCATAAAAACGGTTCTACAGGTATCAATACAGTACCTGAAGCATATGATATTACTGGTCGTTACTTCAACGCTAGTATTTCAATGAAATTCTAATTTATTGAAATAAACTGTAATAATAAAAACCCTTTCAAATGAAAGGGTTTTTTTATAACTGGAAGAAATTAGAAGCTGTTGTAACCACAATGTAACAGGCTTAATTAAAGCTTCCTTTTATCATAATAAAGCCTCAGTTAGTCACTTAAGCATTGTTTTTATTAAGCTGAATGATTAATTTAGACGCTGGATCGCTTAGCGATTCTCTTTGGACCAAAGTGGGGGCTTTATCCACCCCCGTTTTTTAAATATCTTCACACCATTTTAATTTTTCACCGTATTTATAGATCCCATTTTACGCTTAGATCGTCTCGGCAATAATATCGATTCAGCCCGGTAAAATTACCCGTAAATTAGCTATGATCCAGTCAAACAAAACTAATAAGTTATCGTAAATAAATTTATGTTGCTTTTATCACCAATCTGACTATAATACGCAGGCTTTCACAAATATTAGTTCGCTAATATACGGAAAGGCATACTATGGGCTTGGATTTCAAGCCATACAAACAGGAGCTCCGATTTGGAGTTCAACGGTAAGAACATTATTTATAACCGGCCCTGGGTTTATCTTAGGTGTTACGGGTATTTTTACGTGTTCTTTTTAAAATGCTCTTTTATTTTTTTGAGGTTTAAGAATGTCACAACGCATTCGTATTCGCCTAAAAGCTTTTGACCATAGATTGATTGACCAATCAACTTTGGAAATCGTGGAAACAGCGAAACGCACTGGTGCACAGGTACGCGGTCCAATCCCTTTACCTACACGCTTTGAACGTTTCACAGTACTAACTTCTCCGCACGTTAATAAAGACGCGCGAGATCAGTACGAGATCCGCACCCATAAACGTCTGATAGACATCGTTGAACCAACTGACAAGACTGTAGATGCATTAATGCGTTTAGATCTTGCTGCTGGTGTTGATGTTCAAATCAGCCTGGGTTAATCGGAAGATTAGAGAGGTATTAGGAAAATGGCATTAGGTCTAGTCGGTCGTAAAGTGGGCATGACACGTATCTTCACTGAAGATGGTGTATCAATCCCTGTAACCGTAATAGAAGCAACTCCTAACCGCATTACTCAGATCCGTTCTGAGGAAGTTGATGGTTATAGTGCGCTTCAAGTAACTGCAGGCACTAAGAAAGCAAGTCGCGTAAATAAAGCTGAAGCAGGTCACTTTGCTAAAGCTGGCGTAGAAGCTGGTCTTGGTCTGTGGGAATTCCGCCTTAATGGTGATGAGGGTGAGTTCGCGCTTGCTCAAGAAATCACTGTAGAATTATTCAATGACGTAAACACAGTTGACGTTACTGGTACTTCTAAAGGTAAAGGTTTTGCTGGCGTAATTAAACGCTGGAATTTCGCAATGCAAGATGCAACGCATGGTAACTCGATTTCTCACCGTGCACCTGGTTCAATCGGCCAAAACCAATCACCTGGTAAGGTGTTTAAAGGTAAGAAAATGGCTGGTCATATGGGTAATGCTCGTGTAACGACGCAAAACCTAGAACTAGTACGTGTTGACGCTGAACGTAATCTACTGTTAGTAAAAGGCGCAGTGCCTGGTGCTATCGGTGGCGATGTTATCGTTAAACCTGCTGTTAAAGCATAAGTCCTGGAGATTTAGTGATGGAATTAGTATTGAAAGACGCACAAAGTGCTCTTGAAGTATCCGATGCTACTTTTGGACGTGAGTTTAACGAAGCATTAGTACATCAAGTAGTAGTTGCATTTGCAGCTGGTGCTCGTCAAGGTACTCGTGCTCAAAAAACACGTTCTGAAGTGAGCGGCGGTGGTAAAAAGCCGTGGAATCAAAAAGGTACTGGCCGCGCTCGTGCTGGTACAATCCGTAGCCCAATCTGGCGCTCGGGTGGTGTGACGTTTGCAGCTAAGCCGCAAGATCACAGCCAAAAAGTTAACCGTAAGATGTATCGCGGAGCGATCAGAAGCATATTGTCTGAGCTTGTTCGTCAAGAGCGTTTAATCGTAGTTGAAAACTTCAGCATCGATGCGCCTAAGACTAAGCAACTTGTAGCTAAGCTAAAAGAGCTTGAGCTTAAAGACGTGCTAATCGTTACAGAAGAAGTTGATGAGAACTTATTCTTATCTTCACGTAACCTTTATAAGGTTGACGTACGTGACGTAGCGGGCATTGACCCAGTTAGCTTAATCGCCTTCGATAAGGTTCTTATTACAGCAGCTGCTGTTAAGCAACTTGAGGAGTCATTAGCATGATCCGTGAAGAGCGTTTATTAAAAGTAATTTTAGCACCACACGTTTCTGAGAAAGGCACTATTAACGCTGAAGAAAACAACACTATGGTTTTCAAAGTAGTTAAAGATGCAACTAAAGCTGAAATTAAAGCTGCAGTTGAGAAGCTTTTTGAAGTTGAAGTGACTGGTGTTCGTAGCCTAAATGTTAAGGGTAAAACTAAGCGTACTGGTGCTCGTTTCGGTCGTCGTTCTGACTGGAAGAAAGCCTACGTTACTCTTAAAGAAGGCAGTGAGCTAGACTTTGTCGGCGGCGCCGAGTAACTAAAGGAGTTTTATTATGGCACTTCAAAAGTGTAAACCTACTTCTCCGGGTCGTCGTCACCTTGTTAAAGTGGTAAACCCTGATCTTCATACAGGTAAGCCACACGCACCACTACTAGAGAAAAACTCTAAGTCAGGTGGTCGTAACAACAATGGTCGTATTACGGTTCGCCATATCGGTGGTGGTCATAAGCATCATTATCGTGTTATCGATTTTAAACGTACTAAAGATGGCATTCCAGCCAAAATCGAACGTTTAGAATACGATCCAAATCGTAGCGCAAACATCGCTCTTGTATTATATGCAGACGGTGAACGTAGTTACATTATCGCTCCTAAAGGCGTTAAAGCAGGTGATGCTATCCAGTCTGGTGTTGATGCACCAATCAAAGCTGGTAACACATTACCTATGCGTAACATGCCTGTTGGTTCTACAGTACATTGTGTTGAGTTAAAGCCAGGTAAAGGTGCACAAATTGCACGTTCTGCTGGTTCATACGTACAAATCCTAGCACGTGATGGTCAATACGTAACATTACGTCTTCGTTCAGGCGAAGTTCGTAAAGTTGAGTCTGATTGTCGTGCGACATTAGGTGAAGTAGGTAATGCTGAACATATGCTTCGTTCGCTTGGTAAAGCAGGCGCAAACCGCTGGCGCGGTGTTCGTCCGACAGTTCGTGGTGTTGCCATGAACCCGGTAGATCACCCACATGGTGGTGGTGAAGGTCGTACATCTGGTGGTCGTCATCCTGTGTCTCCATGGGGTAAACCGACTAAAGGTGCTAAGACGCGTAAGAACAAGCGTACGGATAAATTTATAGTACGTCGTCGTACTAAGTAATATTGAGGAATAGCCATGCCACGCTCTCTCAAGAAGGGTCCATTTATAGACCTACACTTGCTGAAGAAGGTAGAGAAAGCTTTGGAAAGCGGTGAAAAGAAGCCAATTAAAACTTGGAGCCGTCGTTCAATGATCATACCTAACATGATCGGATTGACCATTGCTGTCCATAATGGTCGCCAGCACGTACCTGTATTTGTTACAGACGAAATGATCGGTCACAAACTGGGTGAATTTGCGCCAACTCGTACTTATCGCGGCCACGCTGCTGATAAGAAAGCGAAGAAGAGATAAGGGGTTAAAAAATGCAAGCATTAGCTAAACATAAATTTGCCTCTGGTTCAGCGCAAAAAGCTCGTCTAGTAGCAGATCAAATCCGTGGTTTAGCGGTAGATCAAGCTCTAGAAATCCTAGCGTACAGCAACAAAAAAGCTGCTGTATTAGTTAAAAAAGTACTTGAGTCAGCTATTGCTAACGCAGAGCATAACGAAGGTGCAGACATTGATGAGCTACGTGTAGCTACGGTTTTTGTGGACGATGGTCCTACAATGAAGCGTATCATGCCACGTGCTAAAGGACGCGCAGACCGTATCCTTAAGCGTTCAAGCCACATCACTGTTGTGGTTTCAGATAACTAGGAGTAATAGTAATGGGACAAAAAGTTCATCCTACTGGTATTCGCCTAGGTATATCGAAACCTTGGGTTTCTACTTGGTTCGCGAATTCTAAAGATTTTCCAGATATGCTTTTCGGCGATCATCAGGTGCGTCAATACCTTACTAAGGCATTGAAAGCTGCATCTTTATCTAAGATCGTTATCGAACGTCCAGCTAAATCTATCCGCGTAACAATTCACACGGCTCGTCCGGGTGTTGTTATCGGTAAGAAAGGCGAAGATGTAGAAAAGTTACGTCAAGCGATAACAAAAATTGCTGGTGTACCTGCTCAGATCAATATTTCTGAAGTTCGTAAACCAGAACTTGATGCTCAATTAGTAGCTGATAGCATAGCGTCTCAACTAGAGCGCCGTGTTATGTTCCGTCGTGCTATGAAGCGTGCGGTTCAAAATGCAATGCGCATTGGCGCTAAAGGTATCAAAGTTGAAGTTAGCGGTCGTTTAGGCGGCGCAGAAATCGCACGTGGTGAGTGGTATCGTGAAGGTCGTGTACCTCTACATACTCTTCGTGCTGATATCGATTACGCAACTTCTGAAGCCTTAACTACTTACGGTATCATCGGTGTTAAAGTTTGGATCTTTAAAGGTGAAGTGATCGGTGGTCTTCCACTGAAAGTTGAAGCTGAAAAGCCAGCCAAACGTGGCCCGAAAAAGCCCCGTAAAAGTACTAAGTAGAGGTAGCGATTAATGTTACAGCCAAAACGTACCAAATTCCGTAAAATGCATAAAGGTCGCAACACTGGCCTTGCAAATACCGGTAACAAAGTAAGCTTCGGTTCTTTCGGTTTGAAAGCAACTGGCCGTGGTCGTATGACTGCACGTCAAATTGAAGCTGCTCGTCGTGCTATGACACGTCACGTTAAGCGTCAAGGTAAAATCTGGATCCGTGTGTTCCCTGATAAGCCTATCACAAACAAGCCGCTTGAAGTTCGAATGGGTAAAGGTAAAGGTAGCGTGGAATATTGGGTTTGTGAAATCAAACCTGGTCGCGTACTTTATGAGATGGAAGGTGTTCCTGAAGAGCTTGCTCGTGAAGCTTTTGAACTTGCCGCTTGTAAATTACCATTCAAGACAACATTTGTAACTCGGACGGTGATGTAATGAACGCTAGCGAACTTAAAGAAAAATCTGTAGAAGAGTTAAACACTGAACTTCTAGAGCTTCTTCGTGAGCAGTTTAACCTGCGCATGCAAGCTAGCACTGGTCAGTTAGCTCAGACACATACACTAAGAAAAGTACGTCGCGATATCGCGCGTGTTAAAACGGTTATCAAACAGAAGGCAGACGCATAATGAGCGATAATATCCGTACTCTTCAAGGTCGTGTAGTTAGCAACAAAATGGATAAATCTATTGTTGTTGCAATTGAACGTCAAGTGAAGCACCCAATTTACGGGAAATTCATCAAACGTACTACTAAGCTACATGCACATGATGAAGACAATACTTGTAATGAAGGTAACATCGTGACTATTCGCGAATGTGCACCTATTTCTAAGAATAAATCTTGGACTTTAGTAAGCGTTGTTTCTGAAGCTTAATTCTTAATTTTAAGAACTAAGTTTTAGTATAAAGCCCTCTTTTCTTAACGGAAAAGAGGGCTTTTACATTTATGAATTAGAAAAACATGAATGTGCAATTCAACCTGATGTGCTAAGAATAAATCTTGGACAAGCGTTGTTTCGATGCTTAATTCTACTATCAGCTCAGTACTGTTCGGTTTCAAGTACTTCTTCATTTAAAAATATCGCACTGGGGTCGACTATTACGCTGTGTTGGTTTTCCATTTTGATCAAACCTCGCATCATATTTCTGGTTTGTGGATCAATATCAAAACCTATGCTTGTTAATTTGTCTAAGGGTTTTATGTCTTCTTTATTTACATTGACACTTTCTTCAACTTTATCTACTAGTAATCCTATGTGAGGGTGTTGCCCATTTTTTGTGGTAAATATGATAATGGGTTTGTATTCTAGCAGAATTTGCTCACGGGCTGATTCAAAGAGTCGCAGTAATAGGGTGTAGGTTGTACGTTTTTCTTTATCTAACACGATTAAGGCTTGTTCTTTGTTGCCTTGTTGAACTAATTCATATAATTCATCAGCCAGGTAATGGAGTCTTTGATGGGGCTGATCAAACCTTTTTAAAATAATCTGTAAATCTTCATCATCTGTTCTGAATTGTTCGCACCATTGGCCAAATTCGCATTTATGAGGATCGCGTTGCTTTGTAAAAGGTAAGTCATTTTTTAAGCTATGTTCAAGGGCTCTGAACCATTCCATATGATCGGATTCTCTTGCTTGTAATAACTTGGCTAAAGTGGATTTGGCAACATAAGTTGATTCATTATTTAAAATTAATCCTAAATCAAATATGGGGGTCGGTGTGCCCATATAATCTTTCACACCAATAAAACTTTTGTTGTTATTTGGTAATTCTGTAAGGTCGTTATTAAATCTCTCTGTTAACAAAATATCCAATATTTTTAATGCGATTGTTTTGGATCCTACCTTAAAATTTATAAAGTCCATTATTTCCTCAGCCACATAAAGTCGTTACCTTTTGAATATTAAGCATAGTTCAGAGGGATTTTTTTGCTTACGGCAATGAGTAATTATTTTAATTAATTTTAAGACTTAGTTATAAATTCTTTGATTGCTATTTTTAGCTTATCGTTGTGCTGTTTTTTACTGTTATTAGTTAATACAGTTTGTGCTTTATTTTGAATTATTTTTTCGATTATCAGCTGTTGAGATAAATTGCTACACGCATTTAAGTTATGGGGCGAATGCCATATGAGCCGCCATAAAGAAGCTTGTGCCTGCTCATATCCTATACTGCCATTTATAAATCGCTGAGCGTCATTTAAATCGAAGGGATGAATTTGTGTATTTGCTAAAGTGTATTTTATGATTTGCTGGCATAACTCTGTCGGCAGGTTATTAAAGCAGGTTAATAATTGTATTGGGAGCTGTGTATCAAAACGCATTTTTATTTTTTCAATACGATTAAAAGATGGATCTAACTTTTTGGCAACCAAACATGCATGTTCACCACTTATTTTATCTTGTTTAAAACCAAGTTTCAGTAAATGATAATTTTGAGTTTGCCAAAAATTTAATAATTGGGGATAACCTCCAAAACTTGCTCCGATAGCAACGACTTTATCTGCGAGATCTTGTTCAATATATTTTAGTAAAGTTTGGCCATGAGCTTGTCTTTGTACTAATGGATGTACGGCAATTCTTATTACTCTGGCTATTGCTTTAGATAAACAATCCGCAGAATCTTCTTCTATAGCAAGTGACTGAGCCAGTAAATGACCTTTTGGTCTGCGTTTTCCAGCAAGAATAGCCGATATTAAATCATTTTCAAGCTGGCCTTCTATAGCAACTAAGGCGGCGGCAATCACTTTATCCTGATGATTTTCATTTACTATTGCAACATAAATATTTAGCTTGTTTCCGTCTAATAAATGTCTTAAATCATTCACTGTAGTTTGATAATGGGATAATACCAATAAGCCAAATATTTGATTTAATAAAAGTTCATTTTGGCTTAATGTTTGCTGAGATATCTTTTTTATTTTTACCTGATTATCATTTGCTATCGATAAAGCGCAATCGGCATTGAGACATAATAATTGATTGATATTTTGTTCTAAAGGATCACTTACTTCATAGCGAATGGGCTGTTTTAATTCCAGGCTTTGCCAATTTTTGTAATTGTGTTTTAAAAAAGGAATAAATCGTAAAGTAAAACCACGACCGGTTCCTTCATATCCATGTATTGTGGTGGTCAGCACGACCCTGGGATAATGTTTTAATATGCTTTTTAATATAGGCACGGGTAAAGCCGCAGCCTCATCAATAAATATAATATCGGTTTGCGGTTTTTCTAACAGTAAACGATCGGGCGCTACAAAACAGAGGTTTTCATGGATATTATTTCCTGTTGTATAATTTTTTTGCGTCAATGCGGCTAAATGATGAAAGGCATTTTCTACTGAGCGTCTCTGCGGTGAAGTTATAATGATGTTTTTGTGTTGCCTTAGCAGTTCAAAAGCGGCAAAACCCAGAGCTGTGGATTTTCCTCTGCCACGATCGGCGGTGATTAGTAGTGGTCTATTAGCCCGTCCTTTTGCTGTTTTGCAAATTAAATCAATAGCGTGTTTTTGTTCAGTGTAAATATCCTGCTCAATACGCGCTGTTACTTGTATCTCAGGTATTTTCCAACCGATATTTTGATCTAATCTGATGTAAGACAAAGCGTTTAACTGAGATGCAAAACGTGCGTTAAAATGAGTGGCAGGATTATCTTTAATACCCGAAGATTGAAATATTTCAAACGCAGGATCTTTAAAAGTGGATATATTATTTAAGTCGGGCATTAGGAGAATTAATAATCCGCCAGCTTTAATCGTACCAGTGAGTGCAGCTAATTTATCTGGTATTAAACCTGAATAAAAGTCATAAAGTGCGACTTGATACTCCTGGCCCAGTATCTGATGGTTATGTTCGGGCCAGACAGCGTTAGTGAGTGTTTTATTCTTACTTAAAACGCAGTGATTGCCTGCTATGGCATTGAGGAGCTTATTGGCTTCTTGTACTACCCAGAAAGGATCCCCAGTAATTGCCAGCAGCTGTCTGTGTTTATTTATTTCTAATTGTGTTACATACTCACGAACAGCTTGTGGAAAAATCATTTTATTTAGCCTGCAATCTGGCGTATGCAGTTACCAGCCATTTACTACCTACTTCTTCAAAATTAACCTGAACTCTTGATTGCGGGCCAGAACCTTCATAGTTTAAAACCGTGCCTTCACCAAACTTTGTATGGATAACCCGTTGGCCTAGTTTAAATCCTGTTTCTTCAAATGCGGCATGACTTACTGCATTACTAAATCTGCTACTTGCTTGTGGTTTTATAACTTGGGTTTTTATCCTAATTTCTTCGATACATTCTTCCGGGATTTCTCTCAGGAATCTCGATGGACTATGATGTTTTTCCTGACCATATAACCGGCGACTTTCTGCATGGCTGATATAAAGTTTTTCCATTGCTCGTGTCATGCCTACATAGCATAATCGACGTTCTTCTTCTAAACGTTCAGAATCATCATGGCTTTGCTGTGACGGGAACATACCTTCTTCAACTCCGGCCATAAACACCATAGGAAACTCTAAACCTTTTGCTGAATGCAATGTCATCATTTGTACCGCATCTTCATGTTCATCGGCTTGTCCTTCACCTGATTCCAAAGCTGAATGAGATAGAAAACCAGACAATGGTGAAGAGAAGTCTTCATCTTCTGGCAATTCAAACTGTGAGCAGGCGTTGATAAGTTCCTCTAGATTCTCTACTCGGGCACGACCTTTTTCACCTTTTTCTGCTTGGTACATGGCCATTAATCCTGAATGACTGATGGCCATTTTAGCTTGTTCAGCAAGTGGTACGTCAGCTATTTTTTCTTCTATGTCGGCAATTAAATTAACAAAACTTGTTACCGAATTAGCGGCTCTGCCTGTTAATTGTTTCTGTTCGATTAATGATTGCGCTGCATACCATAATGGCAGAGATTCATTTTTTGCGCTGTCACGTATGATACTTATTGTACGATTGCCTATGCCTCTGGTAGGGGTATTGATCACGCGTTCAAATGCAGCATCGTCCTGGCGATTATTCACTAATCTTAAATAGGCGAGGGCATCTTTGATTTCCTGGCGATCAAAGAATCTCATGCCACCATAAATACGATATTTGATGCTTTCCTGAATTAATGCTTCTTCCAAAATTCGAGACTGTGCATTACTTCGGTATAAAATAGCTGTATTGATCAGTGATTTTCCCTGGCTATGCCAGTCTTTTATTTTACCAACGATAAATCGGGCTTCATCCAGTTCGTTAAAAGCAGCATAGATAGAGATTGCATCGCCTTCATTTCCTTGTGTCCATAAGTTCTTACCCATACGTTCTGAATTATTGGTGATCAAGGCGTTAGCTGCTTTTAATATGGTTGCTGTTGAACGGTAGTTTTGTTCTAAACGTATTGTTTCGGCATTAAAATCTTCAAGAAAAAGGCGGATATTTTCAATTTTAGCACCACGCCAGCCGTAAATTGACTGATCATCATCTCCCACTATCATGGCTTTACCAGTTTTACCCGCGAGTAATTTTAACCAGGCATATTGAACTGTATTTGTATCCTGAAATTCATCTACGAGGATGTGAGGAAATTTGTCCTGATAGTGGCGTAATAAACTGGCATTATTTTGCAGTAATTCGAAGCAACGTAACAATATTTCAGCAAAATCAACTAATCCGGCACGATCACAGGCTTCCTGGTATGCTGTATAAATACGTAGCATCATGGCTTCGTTTGGATCATAGGCTTTAATATCTTTTGGTCTTAATCCTTCATCTTTTTTCGCACCTATATACCAACAAACTTGTTTGGCTGGCCATTTTTTTTCATCTATGTTCATTGCTTTTAATAATCGACGGATCATTCTTATTTGATCATCGGTATCAATTATTTGAAAGGACTCAGGTAATTTAGCTTCGAGGTGGTGAGCGCGTAAAATTCTATGGGATAAACCATGGAAAGTGCCTATCCACATTCCCCCAACCGAAGATTTGATGGTTTCTTCAACGCGGTTGCGCATTTCTTTGGCTGCTTTGTTGGTAAAAGTAACCGCAAATATACTATAAGGTGATGCATGTTCCACTTGCATTAACCAGGCTATTCGATGTACTAAAACACGGGTTTTTCCCGAACCTGCTCCAGCCAATACCAGCATATTTTGTAACGGTGCGGCAACAGCATCACGCTGCTTATCATTTAAACCATCGAGTAATTCAGAAACGTCCATCGTTTAGCCTTAAAAGAACAATCGGTAAAATTATGGCGAAAGTATAACAGGAGTTTTGTTCTGACTAAATAAAAGCTGGTTAAATAAACAGTATCTTATTCCATATTTCTTTCTTTCAATTTTCTGGTTAGGGTATTTCGGCCCCAGCCAATTTTTATTGCTGCTTCCTGTTTGTGGCCATTACTATTATTTAAAGCTGTTTTAATCAATCTGGTTTCTAGTTGTGTTTGTATTTCAGGCCAAATATTTTGTTTTCCAAGTTTGAGTTCACTATCGAGCCATGCCTGAAATTCATCTAGCCAGTTAGCCTGTTTGGTTGCTATTTGTATGTCGGTAATTTCTGGTGGTAAATCTTCGACATCGATTTGTTGTCCTGGTGCCATTACGGTTAACCAGCGACAAGTATTTTCGAGCTGGCGTACATTACCAGGCCAGCTAAATGTTTGTAATTTTAAACAGGTTTCTTTGCCAAGTACTTTAGCTTCTACTTTTAATTCTTTGGCACTTTTATTTAAAAAGTACTGACACAAGCGTTCAATATCTTCAACTCTTTCTCTCAAAGGTGGCAGTTTTAATCTCACAACATTCAGACGATGAAATAAATCATCTCTGAACTGCCCTTGTTTAACTAACTCTTCAAGGTGTTGATGAGTAGCTGCAATGATCCTCACATCTACTTTGATACTCTGATGGCCACCTACGCGATAAAATTCACCGTCAGATAAGACGCGTAATAATCTGGTTTGTACTTCCAGCGGCATATCGCCAATTTCATCTAAAAAAAGTGTGCCACCATTTGCTTGTTCGAATCGACCTTTTCTGACACTATCAGCTCCGGTAAATGCACCTTTTTCATGGCCGAATAATTCAGATTCTACAAGCTCTTTTGGGATCGCTGCCATATTTAAGGCAATAAATTCTTTTTCTCTTCGGGGGCTGTGATTATGCAGTGCGCCAGCAACGAGTTCTTTACCGGTTCCGGACTCACCATTGATCAGTACAGACATGCTGGAGGCCGATAATTTACCTATCGCCCGAAAAACTTCCTGCATAGCAGGTGCTTCGCCTATAATATCGGGCGTTTTTTTGGGTTCCTTTTTCGCTTTAACTTTGATCCTGCTATTTGCTCTGCAGGCACTTTCTATTAGCGTAACGGCTTCATTAAGATCGAAAGGTTTTGCCAGGTATTCAAAGGCCCCTTTTTGAAATGCCTGTACTGCTGAATCCAAATCTGAATGGGCTGTCATTATGATCACGGGTAAACCTGGATTATCTTTAACTATGCCCTCAAGTAAATTCATCCCACCCATGCCTGGCATACGTACATCAGAAATAAGTACTGTTGGTTGGTTATATTCTAAAGCTTCTAAGACATTTTCAGCGCTATTATAACTTTCTGCATAATATCCTGCGCGTGTTAGCGCTTTTTCTAATACAAATCTGATTGATGCGTCATCATCAACAATCCACACAGTTTTCATCGTTTCTTACCTTTCAAATTTTAACTTCTGGATTAGTTCAGCGGTAAAAAAATATTAAATTCAGTATGTCCGGGCCAGCTATCGCATTCAATATAACCATTATGCTGATCTATCAGGGTTTGGGCGATTGAAAGTCCCAACCCTGAACCACCTTCTTTATTTGTCACCATAGGAAAAAATAAAGTATCTATAATAGATTTATCTATACCCGGTCCATTATCTGAAATTTGTATTTGTAATGCATTTTTCATTGATTTTTTATGGATCCGCATTTGATGCCGGATCCGCGTTTTTAATCTAATGCTGCCTATATCCTGTTGAGTTCTTTGAACGCTATTTATTGCTTGTTGTGCATTTCTGACAATATTTAAAACGACTTGTTGTATTTTTCCTTGATCTATCATGATATCCGGAATACTGGGGTCATAATCTTTAATCAGCTTAATATCTTTGTGATTATCTAATACAGCCAGTTTAACCACCGACTCTAAAGTTTGATGGATATTGGTCGACACCATTTTAGGTAATTGGTTAGGCCCTAAAAGTTTGTCTACTAATTCGGTTAATCTGTCCGTTTGTTCAATGATCAGAGTTGCACATTCATCACGTTCATCTTGTGAAGTTTCATATTGCAATAACTGCGCCGCTCCGCGAATACCGCCTAAAGGATTTTTTATTTCGTGAGCTAATCCCCGGATCAATGTCTTTGCCGCTAGATGCTGGTGCATTTGAATAGACGCTTGATCATGCTTAATTTCATTATCAAGTTGTCTGCATTCAACTAAAATATAACGGGTGTTTTGTTCCAGGATCAACCGGCAATTTAATGTGATTTTAGCATGTCTGGCATCGAGGAAAACCACGTCAGCTCTATGTTGACTGAAGTCTATGCCTTGTTCTAATGTATGTGCCTCAATGCGTTCTAAATCAATTGAATGATGCGTGAATAATCTTTCAAATTGCTGGCCTGTAAATCTTTTATTACTTAAGCCAAATAACTCACTTGCACTACTATTTGCGAAGCTTACAGTGAGGTTTTTATCAAGTAGGATGACGGCTGTTGTTAAGTTTTGCCATATAGATTTTAATATTGATGTTGAGAATGTGCGATCATTGAACATAGCTGCACCACTTTGGTGCAGTGCACCGATTGAGGATGTTGTCGGGTTTGGACTTGAGTAAAAACATATGTTTCATATCAGGTTAAATATAAAAAGATGATGTTTTTGATTAATTAGCTTTTGTACGATGAAGGTAAAAAGTTCTTACATCGCTACTTGCAATCACTTTTCCTTTTAAGTCTATTAATTTTAGTTGGATATTATGCTCACCACGATCAATATTTCTTAATACAAAAAGCGTTGAGGGAATAGATGAACCTGTTGCGACCCCATCAAAATATAATTGTACTTTATGGCCCTGTGAAAATCTGGGGCTGATCCTACCATTGATATGCACTGAACCTGAGTTTTCTCTGAGTGTACTTTGATCTTCTGGTGTGGTTATTTCTATCTGATATTTTGTTGTTTTATCTGGCTTATCTTCATATAGAATACTGGTATCAACGGCTTTCATTTCTGTAGATTTACTATTGAGTTTTATTTCTTCAGCGCCTTTTTGCGGAGTATCTGAAAAAACCAAAACACCTTTATCATTTCGCCAGACATAGATCTTCTTTTGTTTCGAAATCGCAATTGTCGAAAACAGCAGTGTAAATAAGCAAATTATTATCAGCATGGTTTTAAAACGCACTGAGTGATCCTTGTGAGGCTTTATTATTATTTTAGTTAAATATTTCCATTCTGGTTAATCTAATGCTAGATATCTGGTCAATCTAATGGTAGATATCTAATCAATCCAACGGTAAATAGTTTCGAGTGGCACATATTTTTAACACAATTATATGCACTTTAACGGAAATCACCAAATTTAGCTACAAAAAAAGCCTGCTAAAGCAGGCTTTTGGAACACACATTAAAATAATTTATCAGATTGTTGCTGATTTTAACTTAACAACTATAGTACATTTCAAATTCAACAGGATGCGTTGTACTGTTTAATTTTTCTATTTCCTGATTTTTAAGCGCAATATAAGCATTGATTAAATCGTCAGTAAATACGCCGCCTTGAGTCAGAAATTCACGGTCTGCATCTAGAGAAGCTAATGCATCTTCTAATGAAGTTGCAACTGTTGGGATCTCAGCAGCTTCTTCTGCAGGTAAGTCGTATAAATCTTTATCCATCGCATCACCAGGGTGTATCTTGTTTTTGATACCGTCAAGGCCAGCCATAAGCATTGCAGAGAATGCTAAATAAGGGTTTGCAGTTGGATCCGGGAAGCGTACTTCAATACGACGTGCACGCGCTGATGGTACTACAGGGATGCGGATTGATGCTGAACGATTACGTGCAGAATATGCAAGCATTACCGGAGCTTCAAAACCTGGCACTAAACGTTTATAAGAGTTAGTTGAAGCATTAGCGAAAGCATTGATTGCTTTTGCATGCTTAATGATGCCACCAATGTAATAAAGCGCATCTTCAGAAAGTCCGCCGTATTTATCACCAGCAAATAAGTTTACACCGTCTTTTGCTAAAGATTGATGACAATGCATACCAGAACCGTTGTCTCCAACTACAGGCTTAGGCATGAAAGTCGCTGTTTTACCATATAAATGAGCCATGTTATGGATAACATATTTCATTTCCTGAATTTCATCAGCTTTTAAAACCATAGTATTAAAACGTGTTGCGATTTCATTTTGACCAGCAGTTGCAACTTCATGGTGATGTGCTTCAACAACTTGACCCATTTCTTCTAGTACTAAACAGGTTGCTGAACGCCAATCCTGGAAATCATCTACAGGTGCAACTGGAAAGTAGCCGCCTTTAACACCAGGACGGTGTCCTGTATTACCATCTTCATAATGTTTATCTGAATTCCAGTCAGCTTGTTTTGAGTCAATTTTATACATAGAACCTGACATATCAGTCTTGTATTTCACATCATCAAAAACAAAAAACTCAGGCTCAGGGCCAAATAAAACCGTATCAGCAATCCCGGTAGCACGCATATATTCTTCTGCACGTTTAGCAACTGAACGCGGGTCACGTTCATAACCTTGCAATGTTGCAGGTTCAACAACGTCACAACGTACAATTAATGTGGTTTCTTCTGTAAAAGGGTCTAGCTTTGCAGAATCTGCATCCGGTAATAAAACCATGTCAGATTCGTTTATACCTTTCCAACCAGCAATTGAAGAACCATCAAACATTTTTCCGTCTTCAAAAAAATCTTCGTCAACTTGATGGTGAGGTATTGAAACGTGTTGCTCTTTACCTTTGGTATCTGTAAAGCGTAAATCTATAAATTTAACGTCGTTTTCTTTGATAAGTTCTAAAACCGAGTGTGACATGTGTGTCCTCCAATGTGGTTTTTTCAAATTAAAAATGAATTGCACTGCATTAAGCTTTTTTCATGCCATTTTTATAACTCATTGATATATAGCTTTATTGTTAATTTTTTTTGGTTGTTCAATCTTTTTATGCACCAAAATGATCCGCCGTAGATCAATTTTGGTGCGAATTAGAGCACCATGTAGTTTAAAAAATATACGCCAGCGAGATCTAAAATTTTCGCAGACAAGGCAAATTTTTTTAGGTTTAGTTATTCTAAATCAAAAGAATTTAACGCAGTATGCGGGAATTTTAGACTCGCCCTTCGGGAATCTCTGAAAATGGCTCATTCTGCGTTATGTAAACTCGAAATAGATAAACTATTCCATTCGCTTACATGCCTTGCCTGAGTCATTTTCAGCGATTCTGGTGCGCACTTTTTAAACTATATGGCGCTCTAGGGCTTTTGAAAACGCCATAAGAAAGAAGTTTGTGGTAGCGTCATTTTAAGCTTAAATATTATTTTAAGAATTAATGCTTGAAAATCAGTCTATAAGTGATTTTATCAATAGTTTTTTAAATTTTTTATTGGATAAACTTTCATCCATGCCATTATTAAGGGATAATATGCGACCAAATTTTCCCCTATGCTAAGAAATCGCGTTTTGTATCTTTCATTTTGAAGATACTGGTTGCGGCAAACAGCGTAGATTTTTTAGGATCAGCGAGATTAAATTCTCTGAGACAATTTTATGAGCATCGAACAGTTACGTAATATAGCCATCATCGCGCACGTTGACCACGGTAAAACAACTTTAGTAGATAAGCTACTTGAGCAATCGGGTACTTTAGAAACTCGTGGTGGTAACGAAGAACGTGTAATGGATTCTAACGACATTGAAAAAGAACGTGGTATTACTATTCTTGCAAAAAACACTGCAATTGAGTGGAAAGATTACCATATCAATATCATAGATACTCCTGGACACGCAGATTTCGGTGGTGAAGTTGAACGTGTACTTTCAATGGCTGATTCTGTATTGCTTTTAGTCGATGCTCAAGAAGGTCCTATGCCTCAAACGCGTTTTGTAACGCAAAAAGCATTTGCACAAGGTCTTAAGCCTATCGTAGTAATTAACAAAATTGATAAGCCAGGTGCACGTCCTGATTGGGTAATGGATCAAATCTTTGATTTGTTCGATAACTTAGGTGCAACAGACGATCAATTAGATTTCCAGGTTATCTACGCATCTGCAATCAACGGTTGGGCTACGATGGATTTAGATAATAAATCTGACAACATGGAGCCTTTATTCCAGGCAGTTGTAGATAATGTTGCTCCGCCTGTTGTAGATGTTGATGGTGCATTCCAAATGCAAATATCACAGCTTGATTACAATTCATATGTGGGTGTTATTGGTGTTGGCCGTATCAAACGTGGTTCAGTTAAACCTAATCAACCAGTCACTATCATAAGTGAAAATGGCGAAGTACGAAATGCAAAAGTTGGTACTGTACAAAGCTACTTAGGTCTTGAGCGTATTGAAACAGACGAGGCGTTTGCTGGTAATATCGTCACTATTACAGGGTGTGGTGAACTTAAAATTTCAGATACTGTGTGTTGTCCTAATGCAGTTGAAGCATTACCGCCATTAAGTGTTGATGAACCAACAGTAACTATGACTTTCTCTGTAAATAATTCACCATTCTGTGGTAAAGAAGGTAAATTTGTTACATCACGTAATATTCTTGAGCGTTTAGAAAAAGAATTAGTGCACAATGTTGCTCTTCGTGTAGAAGAAACTGATAACCCGGATAGTTTCCGTGTTTCTGGTCGTGGTGAATTACACTTAGGTATCTTAATCGAAAATATGCGTCGTGAAGGTTTTGAACTTGCTGTGTCACGTCCACAAGTGATCATTAAAGATATTGATGGTGTGAGATCTGAACCATTCGAGCAAGTAACTATTGACTGTGAAGAACAACATCAAGGTTCTATCATGGAGCAATTAGGTTTACGTAAGGGTGAGCTAACGGATATGGCACCAGATGGTAAAGGTCGTATGCGTATGGATTTCATGATCCCAAGTCGTGGTTTAATTGGTTTCCAAACTGATTTTATGACGCTTACTTCAGGCTCAGGCTTAATGTATCACACATTTGATCATTACGGACCTCATAAAGGCGGTGAAATCGGTCTTCGTAAAAATGGTGTTATCATTGCAAATGCAACTGGTAAAGCACTTACTAATGCACTATTTAATTTACAACAACGTGGTAAATTATTCATTGGTCACGGTGTTGAAGTATACGAAGGCATGGTTATCGGTATTCATAGTCGTGATAACGACCTGACAGTTAACGCGTTAAAAGGTAAGCAATTAACTAACGTTCGTGCTTCTGGTACTGATGAAGCGCAAACTCTTACTCCGCCAATTTTATATACACTTGAGCAAGCGCTTGAATTTATTGATGATGATGAGTTAGTAGAAGTAACACCTGAAAATATTCGTATTCGTAAACGTTTCTTAACTGAAAATGAACGTAAACGCGAAAACCGTGTTGCTAAAGCATAGCCATTGATTAAATGCTGTGACGCTAAGCTTCACACTTTAATTTGAAATTAAAAAACCCGCTTTCAAAGCGGGTTTTTTGTAACTAAAAATAAAATTTAAGTAAGGGTTAGCCAAAAGAAATTGGTTTTCTTCCGGTACCTGAGGCTGGATCGGAAGATTTAGCCGCATTTTTGAGTTTATTTTTTTGTTTTCTGGCTTTTGATTTTGCATTTTTAGACGGGCCAGGTTTCACTTCCGGTTCACTTGTTTTTTGCTTTTCAGGTAAAGGCTCTGCATTGTCAGATAATAATATCTGAAAAAGCGCGCCATTAAACTCGAGTAAATCACCACCAAATATTTTTTTCCGTTTTTGTGTGCAAATTTCCCCATTAAGGCCTACATAACCTTCACTGATCAACATTTTTGCCTGACCGCCGCCATCAACAAGATCTAATATTTGTAATAATTTACATAGCTCTATGGGCTCTTGTTCTAGTTCAACTTCGGCAGTGATTTCTTGCTCTGACATGATTTTCTGATCCTAATGGTACTTATTACCACTATTATAACCCGCGAATTAATAATTGGGCGATAAAAAACTTGCTTATATTAATTACAAGTGTAATCTTTGTGTTAATTTGAATTACAGGTGTAATCATGAAGAGTCTTAGTTTTATATTTGTTGTTTTATTATTGGGGTGCCAAAGTCCTAAATTACATTTAATCAATTATGGATATTCAGCCGCTAAAATTGAAAGCTTAAAAATTAAGTTAGCAAAAAATGGAATTACAGTTATTGATGCTGATATTGAAATACCACAAGAATTTACTGATGCAATTCTTTCTCTCAATCCAGGTTTTAGCGATTTTAAAGTACTGGAAGCATTACATAATAGTTTAAATTCACTCGGATTTGGTCCTGTTGTTGAATATCGTTTTGCTGAAGGCAGACATTTCTACACCAAAAACAATATCGGTTTATATTTGAGAAATCCCGAGATGAGTACATTAAACCCTTTACCAAAGTACTTGAGAACTCAGTATTGTGAATGGTCAGATGCTACTTTGATGTTTAAACCTAATGGGGGGTTTATTCTTGAATATGAGATATTAGCTAAAGAGAATGAAGTGATTGAAACTATGACTGGGAAATGGATAAAGGAGCAAACTAAACTCATTTTATTCCCAATTGAAGGTCCAATTCAAACTTTCATGCAAAGTTTCCAACAAAAAGAAACTTTTTTTGGCATGAAACCTGCCGATGTATATACACCGCAAGAGCAACATTTATTATTACCACTAAATTGTGAGTTTTTGATTATTTATGGTGAGTAAGTATCATCCGGGTTATCAATGACGAATTCTATATTTTGATGTGGCCTGAGTATATTAGGCGCAGGCACGCCTAATAGAAGTAGATATTTAAAGTTCTAATGCGGAAACAATAAAGAACGGGTTCAAGTAAGATTCTTTTGTATTATAAATCAAAGGTGAGCCATTTAATTGAGTAATATGTGCACCTGCTATTTCAGCAATAGCATGGCCAGCACCCGTATCCCATTCACTGGTTAAGCCCAGACGCGGATATATATCAGCGGCATTTTCAGCAACTAAACATAGTTTCAAAGAACTGCCTTTTGAAACCATGTCTACGCTGTCAAATTGTTTAACGTATTCAGCCAATTCTGCGGAGGGATGTGAGCGGCTGCCAACAACTCTGATAGTACCTGTGGCGGGTTTTAGTTTAACCTGAAGTTGACTCCGGGTTTTGCCATCGTCTTTGAATGAACCTAAGGTTTTTTCAGCCAAATAGGAGAATCCCAGGGCTGGTGCATCCACTACGGCCATTACCGGCTTGCCGTTCTGGATCAAAGCAATATTAACTGTAAACTCCCCATTTTTTTTAATAAACTCTTTGGTACCATCGATAGGATCAACCAGCCAGTATTCATGCCATGTTTGGCGTTCACTCCAGCTAATATCAGAGTTTTCTTCACTTAATATTGGTACATCAGGAGTTAGCTTTGCCAGCCCTTTGACTATTACTTTATGTGCGGCAAGATCGGCATCTGTTACCGGACTATTATCACCTTTATACTCAATATTAAAATCTTTGTCGTAAATTACCATTGCGGCCTTACCGGCTTCTCTTGCAATTATTAATAAAGATTCTAATTTTGATTTAATATCCATTATGAAATAATCCCTTGGTTTTTTAAATGAGTTAAAAGCTGAGCAACAGAATCCTGGATCTGATTTTGGCTGGTATCTATGATTACTTCAGGGGCAGCCGGGGTTTCGTAAGTTGAATCTATACCGGTGAAATTTTTAATTTCACCTGTTCGGGCTTTTTTATACAGGCCTTTAGGATCTCTTGTTTCACAAATATCCATAGGAGTATCTAAAAATACTTCGACAAATTCACCTTCAGTTACAAGTTCTCTGACTAATTGACGTTCAGCTGCAAAAGGTGAAATAAATGCACTTAAAACTACCAAACCAGCATCTACCATGAGTTTTGCAACTTCACCAACCCTGCGAATATTTTCAATTCGATCTTCATCAGAAAAGGTTAAATCTTTACATAAACCATGCCTTACATTATCGCCATCGAGTAAGTAGGTATGAACATTTAATTCGTGTAAAGCATGTTCTAACGCGCCGGCAACAGTACTTTTTCCTGAACCTGATAAGCCAGTAAACCAGATAATACAAGGTTTATGGTTTTTTTGTGTCGCTCTGTCTTGTTTAGATATGGCATGTTGGTGCCAGATCACATTTTCATCTTTCATGTTTAATTCTCACTATTAAACTAAAGGCATAAAAGCCATTTTGTGCTTATTTTAGCGCATTCGTTATTCAAAAAGTGCGTTACAATCTTGCTTAAAAAGGGAATATTAACGGGATCAAAATAAGTGCCGTTGCAGAGTACACAATTGATAGTGGCAAACCCATGGCAATATAATCTTTAAACTGATAATTTCCTGCGCTATAAACCATTAGGTTAGTCTGATATCCATAAGGTGATATAAAGCTTGCTGATGCACCAAAAGCGACTGCCATAATGTAAGGGAGTGGGCTTACATCAAATCCCAATGCAAGCGAATATGCTATCGGAAAAGCTAAAGCAGCTGCTGCATTATTTGTTATTAATTCAGTGCAAATTAAGGTTAAGAGAAATATAGCGATAAAGGCACCATAATGCCCCCAATCACCTAATATAATAAGCAAAATGTTTGATAGTTCCTGAGCAAGACCTGTGCTGATCATCAGTTTTGCTAATCCAATGGCGCTACCTACAATAACTAATAAATCAATTGGAAAGCGCCTTTTTATTTCTCCGGGTTTTACAATCGCTGTCAAAAGGTATGCAATGAGTAATACCATTAATCCTTTGACTAAAGGTACGATACCACTTATGCCTAAGGCTAAAACAGTTAAAAAACTCGCAAAAACACCATGAGATTTCTTATTGTTTAAGTAACTTTGTAAATCTAACCCAGAAATATATACAAATTCACGTTTGAGATTGCTGCTATCATAAAACTGGGGACTAGGTGCAAGAATAAGTGCATCGCCTGCTTGTAATGTTACCTGGCCTAAACCACCTTGTAATCTGTCATGGCCACGACGAACTGCAATTACTGCTGCATTAAATTGCTCTCTGAATTTGGCTTCTTTTAAAGTCTTACCTATAAATGAAGCACCATGGCTAACAACAACCTCAACTAAATGTTCAACATTCATTTCTTGTTTGTCATGTACAACTTTTAAACCATCAAACTGAGATAAAAGGGGAACTGATTTTATGTCACCAACAAACATCAACACATCATTTTTTTTGAGTACTTGTTGTGGTGTTATGGCACATAAACGTTTTCCATCCCGTAAAATCTCGGCCAAAAATAGGTCTTTTAACTCCCTTAAGCCATTTTCTTCTATGCTTTTACCTATCAATTTTGAATCTGAAGTGATTTTACCTTCAAGATAAAAAGGGACAACTTCATCTTCATTTTTTCCATTATCTGGAAGTAATTTTAGCATGAATAAAATAGCAATTAATCCGGCCGTTAAAACACCTAATCCAACTAAGGTAAAGTCAAAAAAGCCTAATGGTTCCATGCCTGCATCAACAGCAAAACCGTTAATGATCAAATTAGTTGAGGTGCCTATGAGCGTTAAAGTGCCACCTAAAATAGCGGTATAAGATAAAGGTAATAATAACTTAGAGGGTGCATGGGTTGGATTATCTTTTACAGCCGAGATCAAAGTAGCAACAACTGCTGTATTATTGGTAAATGATGATAAAAATGCGGTAGAAAGTCCTAATTTAGTCACTGATTGTGACAACGTTCCTTTTGCTAACGAGCTAGATAATTTACGTACTAAGGAGGTTTTTTCAATGCCAATACTGATTAATACTAACAGTACTAATGTGATTAAAGAGGGATTTGCAAAATTAATCAACATACGTTCTAGTTCAATGATACCAGCTAAATAACTAGCGCCAATGGCAGAAGCAAATAACCAGGCAGGTTTAATCTTGGTGATAAATAAGCTTAGCACCAAGGAGACCATAATTATGGTTAATGTTAATTGCGAATAATCCATCTTTAAATTTTACCTTTGAATTACAAAGCGAGATAATCTCGCTTTGTAATCATCTTATAGCTTAGTGATATCAAGTGCTTGCCAATGTGGAAAATGCTTACGCACTAAACTATTAAATTCAAGTTCAAACTCACTGAAATTGGTTGTTTTGTTTTCTGTGGTTAAAACTTGTTCTATCATACCAGCTGCAATTGTCAGATTCGACAATCTATCAATTAATATAAAGGATCCTGTTTCTCGGTTTTTACTGTAAATATCAGCCAATACTTGCTCGGATAAATCTAAAGTAACAATTGCTATTTCATTTAGCTGTAGGCTATCTGCCTGACCATGCTCCAATGTATTAACATTGATTGTATAATCAATTTTAGCAACAGTTGCCGTAGTTTTTTTACTGGCAATTTTAATATTATATTCTTTACCTAATACTAAAGGAGCTTCGTGCATCCAAACGATTTTTGCTTGTAATTGATTACTCACAGTCGCTTTGGAATCTTCAGGTACAATTACATCACCACGACTAATATCAATTTCATCGTTTAAAGTTAATGTGACTGCCTGACCCGCTTCTATTTGTTGTAAATTACCCGTGAAAGTGACAATTTCTTTTACACTGGATGTTTTACCTGATGGTAATGCTTTGATTTTATCACCAACTTTGATTTCACCTGAGGTCAAAGTACCTTGGAAACCTCTAAAATCTAAGTTTGGACGAATGACATATTGCACAGGAAAACGCGCTGAAAAATCAATGTTTGAAGCTGCAGCCGGCGAGTCTTCTAATAAAGCCATTAATGGTTTATCTGTGTAATAAGGTGTGTGTGAAGACGCATTAACAACGTTATCACCTTTTAGCGCTGATATTGGGATAAATTTAATATCAGCTGCATCAATTTTTAATTGCTCAGCAAACTTTAAATAATCAGTTTTGATTTTGTTATAAACAGCTTCATCAAAATCGACGATATCCATTTTATTAATAGCAACCACAAATTGTTTTATGCCTAAAGAATCACATATAAAACTATGGCGTTTGGTTTGGACTTGCACGCCATATCGCGCATCAACCAAAATTATTGCAACATCACTGGTAGATGCGCCTGTTACCATGTTCCGGGTATATTGCTCATGGCCTGGTGTATCCGCGATGATAAATTTACGCTTTGCTGTTGAAAAATAACGATAAGCTACATCGATTGTGATGCCTTGTTCACGTTCAGCCTGAAGACCATCAACGAGTAATGCCAAATCCAGTTCTTCACCGGCATTGCCCATTTTTTCATTATCACTATGTAGTGCTGCTAGCTGATCTTCGTAAATTTGATGGCTATCATGTAAAAGCCTGCCTATTAAGGTAGATTTACCGTCGTCAACACTACCACAGGTCAGCATACGTAGTAGACTTTTGTCTTGTTGACGTGAAAGGTAATTTTCAATACCTAATTCTTTAACTTCATTTGCAGTTGACATTAAAAGTAGCCCTCTCGCTTTTTCTTTTCCATTGAGCCTGCAGAATCTTTGTCTATGGCTCGACCTTCACGCTCTGATGATGTAGATAAGAGCATCTCTTCGATAATACCTGTTAATGTATCTGCGTTGGATTCAACCGCGCCCGTTAAAGGGTAACAACCTAAGGTTCTGAATCTAACAGATTTAAGCTCAGGAACTTCACCTTCTTCTAATGGCATACGTTCATCATCAACCATGATCAGTAAACCATCACGTTCAACAACAGGTCTTTTTTCAGATAGATACAAGGGGACGATATCTATATTTTCTTGATAGATATATTGCCAGATATCTAATTCAGTCCAATTCGAAAGTGGAAAAACACGGATACTTTCACCTGGATTGACCTGACCATTATAGGTATTCCAGAGTTCCGGGCGTTGATTCTTAGGATCCCAGCGATGATTTTTATCCCTGAATGAGTAAACTCGTTCTTTAGCGCGTGACTTTTCTTCGTCTCTACGTGCACCACCAAAAGCAGCATCAAAACCATATTTGTTAAGTGCTTGTTTTAAACCTTGAGTTTTCATTATATCTGTATGCTTACTCGAGCCATGTGTAAAAGGGCTGATGTCCATTGCTAATCCTTCCGGATTTTTATGGACTAATAAATCAAAGTCATACTTTTTTGCAACTTGGTCTCTGAATTCGATCATTTCCTTAAACTTCCAGTCAGTATCAACATGTAATAAAGGAAAAGGAATTTTAGCCGGATAAAATGCTTTACGCGCTAAATGTAATAAAACTGAAGAATCTTTACCGATAGAATATAACATCACTGGGTTTTCAAACTCAGCTGCGACCTCTCGGATAATTTGAATGCTTTCAGCTTCAAGTTGTTGAAGATGTGTTAAAGCCATATTGGTTAAGCCTTCCTACTAAAAATACTTATTAAAATTATGCCACTAAAGCTTGTGGACTAATATCTGGTAAATCACTTTCATTAAACCAGGCAAGTTGTGAGTGAAGTTGTGCAACCTCACCTATAATTAATAAAGCGGGTGATATTACTTTTTCAACTTCGACTAAGTGAGCGAGTTGACTCAAAGTGCCTGTGATCACACGTTGGTTTTTTCTGGTACCATTTTCAATAATCGCTATGGGTGTTGCTCCAGAGCGACCATGTTCAATTAATTTTTGCTGTATATAGGGGGATTTAATCACGCCCATATATACTGCCAAAGTCTGATTTTTTTGTGCCAGTCCTTGCCAGTTAAGGTCTTTTCCGTCTTTTTGACAATGACCCGTAACAAATTGAATTGCTTGGGCATGGTCTCTATGTGTTAATGGAATGCCTGCATAAGCAGCACATCCGGCAGCCGCTGTGATCCCTGGAATAATCTCGTAAGGGATATTATGTTGAGCTAATATGTGTATTTCTTCTCCGCCGCGACCATAAATAAATGGGTCGCCACCCTTTAAGCGACATACTTTTTTATTCGCTTTGGCTAAATCTACTAATAACTGATTAGTATCTTCCTGAGCGACACTATGGTTATTGCGACGTTTTCCTACACAAATCAATTTAACAGATTCCGGTATCAAAGCCATAATTTCATCGGAAACTAAATAATCATATACAACAACATCTGCTTGCTGAATGATGCGTAATGCTTTTAAGGTTAATAGCTCAGGATCGCCTGGACCAGAACCGACCATATAAACCAGACCTAGAGAGTCCAATACCTTATCCACTGTTGTAATTCCTAACTAAATATCATTACCTGATTGTTAGAATAGAACGAAGTGAAGATATTAAAAAGTAATAATAACGTAATTTATATATCAAAAAGTTATATTGATTGTAGGAAGGGAGCTAAATCGCTGTTTTAATATTAAGTTTTAAGAAAACTCTAATGCAATATTAGTACAACCTTTATCACAGCGAGCGCCATTGGCTTGTTTATCTTCAGGTAAATAGAGTTTTATGGGGTGATTGCAATGGGAACATAGTATGGTTTTTCCTTGCATCAGCTTTTTAATTGTATTTTTTTGCTGATGGAAGGAATTGGATGTTTGCTTATTTATATGTGAAAAGTCCATTACGGTTAAATTTTATCTTTTTCTGATGCGATTATACGACAGATTTGACGCATACGATCACCTTGAAAATACATATTAAGGTTTCTATTTGTGCAATATTTACTATTAAATTCAGCAGTATCATCATTTGTACTTAAGTTTTTTTCAATATATTTCTTTTCCTGATTTGATAATGACAGTTTTTTATTTATCTGCTCAACAATTCGTTTGGCAGCTTGATTTACTTGCATTTTAGTTGAGTCGCTCATTTTTTGCGTAAAACTATCAAATAATTGCGTTCTAATTTTATTTACTGGCGGGTAGTCCACAGATAAAAATGTAAAAAATAGTAAAACAAATAATAAGAATTTTTTCATAGCGGCGTTTCTTCTTACTTTAATTAATATAAAGAATTAATTTTTTTATTAAAAAGGCAGTATAAACGTTTGTAGTGTAATAAAATACATCTTTAGTAAGCAAGTTTTTTTTCTTTTTTGCTTAGCAATAGTTAAGCTCATTTCAAGATCTGGTATTTAGGAATATCGATGGATAAACAGATAAAAGTCAAAAATATACCTTCTGACGTCAAAATACATAAGCCATCAGCAGATACATTTGATCGGTTCAATCCTAGAAACCGTATTTATGTTCGTGCGGTAAAAGGGTTGCGCCAACTATTTCGTCGGCGGCTGGGCTTTATTGCTATGCTGTCGTTTATGTTGTTACCCTGGCTGACTTTTAATGGCCAGCAAGCAGTCTTATTTGATTTGTTTAATCAAAAGTTCAATATTTTTGGTATTACGTTATGGCCACAAGATTTAACAATTTTGGCCTGGTTGCTTATCATCTCTGCATTTGCTCTTTTTTTAGCAACCGCATTTTACGGCCGTGTTTGGTGTGGTTATATGTGCCCACAAACCGTCTGGACTTTTATTTTTATTTGGTTTGAGGAGAAGTTTGAAGGTACTGCAAATCAAAGAAAAAAACTTGATCAGCGGAAAATGGATTTTGATAAATTTTGGCGAAAGACCGCAAAACATTTAGCCTGGGTTGCTTTTTCTTTATTAACGGCTCTGACATTTGTTGGATATTTTACACCGGTACAGGCATTATTTTTAGATTTTTTTATACTTGATGCCAGTACTTACGCGTACTGGAGTATTTTCGTTTTTACTGTCTGTACATATGGGAATGCGGGTTGGATGCGCGAGATAATGTGTTTACATATTTGTCCTTATTCCCGTTTTCAGTCAGCCATGTTTGACAAAGATACTTTTACTGTAAGTTATAATGAATCAAAAGGTGAAACTCGTGGTCCCAGAAGTAAAAAGCAAGATCACAAAGCATTAGGGTTAGGTGATTGCATCGATTGTAATTTATGTGTGCAGGTCTGTCCCACTGGAATTGATATTCGAAATGGGCTGCAATATGAATGCATTAATTGTGGTGCGTGTATAGATGCCTGTGATGGTGTGATGGAGAAAATGAATTATGATAAAGGTCTAATTTCATATACCACAGAAAGAAACTTAACAACTGCGCATAAAACAAAAGTTATCAGACCTAAGTTACTAGGGTATTCCATTACTTTAGCTGTAATGATTGGTATTTTAGCTTTTGATATTATAACTCGGGTGCCGATGGAGTTAGATATAATCCGAGACAGAAATCAATTATACAGAGAGAACTTGGATGGATTAGTTGAAAATACATTCACTTTAAGAATATTAAATAAATCCCAAACTGATAAGCAATATCAGGTAGAAGTAGAGGGGCTTTCTCATTTTACTTATAAAGGGAAAAAAACAGTTAAAGTAAAAGCGGGAAGATCGTATAGTCTGCCTTTATCTATCGCCATAGATCCATATGATTTAAAAAAGCCTGTAACTGAATTTAATTTTGTTATTTTTGCGACTGATAATAATGGTGTTCGTATTGCGGAGCCAAGTAGTTTTTTTAAGGGTAAATAATTAAAGCTTAGTGCTTAATTTAAAAACCAAATAATAAAAGTGAATGAAATAATGCAATTTAGTTTTACCGATTTAACGCCTGATTTTATTTTAGATGCAATAGAAAGTGTAGGTATATATCCTGAATCAGGACTATTGGCATTAAATAGTTATGAAAACAGAGTTTATCAATTTAGTGCAGAAAATGGCTTAAGATATGTGGTGAAGTTTTATCGTCCGCAGCGCTGGACATCTGAACAGATCCTTGAAGAACATGAATTCAGTTTTGAACTTGCAGGTGATGAAGTGCCTGTCGTCGCACCAGAAAGATTTAAAGATAAAAGCTTATTTGAATACAAAGGATATTTATTTACGTTATTTCCAAGTGTTGGAGGTCGAATTTTCGAAGTAGATAATTTAGATCAGTTAGAAGTTTTGGGTCGCTTTATTGGTCGACTACATCAAACTGCAAAATCTAAACCTTTTAATTATCGACCTAAAATGAGTACTCAAGTGTACCTAACTGATGCTAAACAACAACTTTTAGCCAGTGGTTTGGTGAGTTCAGCATTGGAAAATGCTTTTGTCACTATCTTAGATCAAGTGATAGCAGAAACCATCAAGCGGTATCAGGCGGTAGATAATGATAAAATTGAGCTGATCCGCTTGCATGGAGATTGTCATGCAGGCAATATCCTTATGACACAGCAAGGTTTAATGTTTGTTGATCTGGATGATAGTCGAACAGGACCCGCGATCCAGGATATGTGGATGATGCTAAGTGGCGATAGACAGAATCAATTATTGCAACTTGATACGTTAATTAATGCTTATGAAGAATTTTGTGAGTTTAATCATCAGGAACTTGCTTTAATTGAACCATTAAGAGCTATGAGGATGATCCATTATATGGGGTGGTTGGCTAAACGCTGGCAAGACCCAGCATTCCCACGGAATTTTTCCTGGTTTGCAGAAGATAAATACTGGGAACAGCAAATATTGGCACTAAAAGAGCAGCTGTCGGCATTACAAGAACCGCCGCTAAGCTTATTATTTCACTAAAATAAATAGAATGAATTATGATAAAAAAATTAAAACTAGGTTTACTTATCTTATGTTTACCACTAACAGCAATGGCAACACAGTTTGAACTAGGAAAGCATTACAATAAACTAAATGCTGAAAAAAGTGCCAAACCAAATGTGACAGAGTTTTTTTCATTTTTTTGTGGTCATTGCTATAAAATGGAACCTGCGGCAAAAGAGCTAGCTAACAGTTTGCCCGCAGATGTTGCTTTTATAAAAAGTCATGTTAATTTTTTGCCAGGTAGAAGTTCAGAAATACAAAGTTTATTATCAAGGGCTTATTTAGTTGCTAAGGAAAAAAAAGTTGCACCTAAAATGACTGATGCCATTTTTAATTATATTCATCGCAGTCGCGCTGGATTCAATGATGTTAAAGATGTTCGAAATCTGTTTATTTTAAATGGTATGGAAGGGAAAGACTTTGACGACTTAGTTTACAGTATGCCTGTTAATATATCAGAGCAAAATTTTGTCAGTGAACAAACTAAATATAGTGAAAATGGCGGACTAACCGGCGTACCAACCTTTATTGTTAATGGTCAATATAAAGTTAATTATGGTCAGCTAAAATCAGCAAAGGAATTTAGTGATTTAGTTAAGTTTCTTTTAGAAAAAGAATAATTATTAAAAATTAAGATTTGGAGTAAAAATGAAAACTATTATAAAACTGGCAATGATCGCGTTATTGCTACCTACTTTAGCATATGCAGAGCAATACAAAGAGGGAAAACATTATGAAACTATCTCTGAAAAAGCAACTAAATCACCAGAAATAAAAGAGTTTTTCTCTTTTTATTGTCCGGCCTGTAATAACTTTGAAAATACACTTTATGAAGTTAAACCTAAACTGAACAAAAACATTAAGTTTAAGAAAAGCCACGTTGATTTTATGGGTGGATATTCAAAAGAAAATCAAAAAATGTTGTCTAAAGCATTAGCCACAGCTGAGGTTTTACCACAAAAGGATAAAATTATTTCAGCCATGTTTGGCCATATACATGGTAAGCGCGGTAAATTTAATAGTGAAGCTGACGTGAAAGATATTTTCATCGCACAGGGCGTTGACGCTGATAAATTTGATAAATTATTTAAAGGTTTCTCAATCAGAACTAAAACCTCAAAAATGAATAAAGATCAAATTTATTATAATCAAATCGGCGCACTTAAAAGCGTACCGACTTTCATTATAAATGGGAAATATAAAATGATTATAGGTAAAGAATCAGGGATCAGCTCAGCTGATGATATGAGTAAACTTATAAATTATTTGGCAGCTAAGTAAACGATATTAATAGCTAAAAACCCAGCATTTAGCTGGGTTTTTAATGAGGAAATATGGAAAAAATTTTAGTTTCAAGTTGTTTGTTAGGTGAAAAGGTTAGATATGACGGTAACGGCAAACAATTAATAAATAATGAGTTAGCAAAGTGGATAGCGCAAGGGAGGGTGGTGTCCTTTTGTCCTGAAGTGGCTGGTGGTTTGCCTATTCCCCGAGATGCAGCAGAAATAGCGAGAAATGGTAAAGTGCTAACAGCCAGCTTAGAGGATGTAACACCGCAGTTTCAGTTAGGTGCAAAAAAAGCGTTATTAACTTGTGTTGAGCATAATATTAAATTTGCACTCCTCAAGGAAGGAAGCCCTTCATGTGGTCGTAATTTCATATATAACGGCTTGCACCAAAATATAAAAATAAAAGGTATGGGCCTCACAGCTCAACTATTAGAGCAAAATGGTATTCAAGTTTTTTCTGAAGAGCAAATTAACAGCTTAAAGATTAGCTTAGAACAAAAAATAAATTTATTACGAGATAATAATGCCTGAGCGTTTTTAGTACTTTTATTTATTTTAGCTTTTAATTGAATTCCAATAGGAAGCCCATTCATCGGTTGTGTTTTCTTGATAGTATTTCTTAATTAGTTTACTCATTTCTAAACGTTTATTTTCATTAAGTGTTAAATAAAAATTTAAGATGTCTGAGGCGTTTGACAGATCCGCTGCGATCATCGGAAGGCTCAGTTGTGAGTGTATGAAAACTTGGGTAGGTATATGGGCAACTATGGGTATAAGCCCAACACTTAAAGCTTCATCTAAGGATAAAGATTTTCCTTCTCTTTGGCTAAAGCTAATATAAAAAGTACAATTTTTAATAATACTTTCCAGTTCAGTATGATTCTTTGGTCCATGGAATGTTATTTTATCACTATATTGTTTTTGTAATGTATTTAATTGGGATCCTCCTCCCACTATATGTAATCGTGAGTTTGTATTTTGCTCATCCCAAGTTTTACATAGATGATTTATGCCTTTTGATTCTTCTATTCGTCCGTAATATATGCAGTCACCTGATTTAACGTTAATTTCTGTATTTAATTTTGATGTGTTTTCTAACACCATAAATGATTTATTTGGTAGTTTTTCATATATATGCCCGCTAACTAAAATGATTTTTTTTGCATAAATACTAAATATTTTAAATAGCAACCTATTTAAAATTGGGTTTTTTCCTGGACCATGTAAAACGAAGTGATCTTTAAAGTAGAGTATTCTTAATAATGAAAGTAACGAAGCGCGTGTATCATGGAAAATAAAGCTATTATTCGGATTGATTAATAAAAATAAAAGTTTTATTTTACTTTTTACCGACATTCCTTTTATACAGATAAAAGGGATCTGCGCTTGTTTTTTCATCGCCCGTACGTATATTTCGGCTCCGCCATAGCTTCTATTACTCCAGAGTATATTATATGTCATGTTGGCCCTATATTTGATAATACATCGGCTTCGTAATTACTTTGATTTTGCAGTGTTTTTACGTTCGGTTCAGATACTTTCCATGTACTGTCTTTTTGTAATTTTATTAAGTGAATATTATTAAAATTATAATCCATAAGAGCTGAGTTATATCCTGCAAGTATTTTACAGTTTTTATAAACTTGTTCAGTTAAGGTAAACTCAGTTAAGGTATTAAATTTACTTTTATCTGATCTTGGATGTAGTTTAACAAAAATGTTTTTAGTATTGGCTTCATGGATCAAATCTTTTAAAATTTTTATTTCTTGTTGGTAAGAAATCCCTAAAGTAGTGGTTAAAGGTTCATCTACATAAAAGCAGTCAATTTCATCGTGATTAATCTTAATTTTAGCAATAGTGCCAAATTGGGTAACATCAGGTAGAGTGCATTTTATGTAAGTAATATTACTGTCTTCTCCTATTGTATTTTTCCATTCAGATGCATAACTCTCCGTAAAGTAAAAAATCCTCACATTGCATTTTTGTTCGTTATTGTTAGTTGATAGAGATAATCTCAATTTAATAACAAGCATGGAGGTAAGCCATAAGATAACTTTTTTAAAGTTAGCAATAAAATAGCTTAAAGGAACTTTTTCACGTCTTGGGTTCTTAGCGTGTTGTAATATAATTAAATTCTTAGATATGGCAGTAGCTAGTTTAAACGCTGCAATATCAGGGGGGCGTCTCCCCCAGATAAAACTTGTTTTTACCTTTAGCTTTTTTAAAATTATTCGCCAGCTGGACCATTCTTCATAATAAAAATGTGCTGTTTCTGGAGGTGAAATGACTTCTGTAAAGCGTTTCTTTTCTTGCTTATCTATATTGAAAGACAAATATTTTACGTTATTCATTCATGGCTTTCCTGTTAATTGAATTTTTTATGACAAGCCATAATATTGGATCTGTTATAGGAATTTTAGTTAAAACTAAACAGCCATTTAAAGGTTGTTTTATTAAGCTATATATAAGCAGCAATAATAAAGGTGTAGATAATATACCAAAAACCAATATTGAAGAAACAAACGGCCCTAAATCGTAAACTACATACTGACTTAATGCTTCTGCAGACAGCCCTAGTAATGGAAACTCTGTAAAATATGTTGTTACAGCTTCAAATCTGGTGACTTTACTAAAACCTAATTTTGTATACACATCTATTTTATAAAACAAAAAGTCAATTACTATGTAGCCTATGTAGCAAATTATGGGGGCTAAAACTCCTGTTATTATGTACTTTACTTTTCGACTGATAGCGGGTGAGAATGTTAAATAAATTATAAAAATTAATGAAACGGCGCCAGCTGCAGAAAAGCTAAGTAAAGAAAAAATTAAGAATACAAATTTGCTTAGTGTATTTTCAGCAGGTGCGGAACTATGCAGCAATAAAGTAATTGCTAGCATATGATAGGAAAAAGTAGAGGGTTCTTGAAATAACCCTGAACCTCTAAAGGAGACCGCTTTAAATGCTCCAGTTAAATGCCTGGATTCTCCATATATTGACATTGCCAATAAGTCATATCCAAGAACGAGAATGGTTATAATCGAGAGGCTAAAAGCGATGAGATGTATATATCCTATGTAGCACCAGTGATGGGACTCAATTTTAAAGTTTAAAATAACTAAACTTAAAGAAATAGCACAATAGGTAATAATCAATACTTTTGAGGGACTGTCACTCAACAGAAAGGACGCTAAAGTCATATATGCAATTGTACTAACAACAATCAAAAGAGATTTAAGAGAAATATGGGTAGTTGCAAGAGCTGCAATAATGATAGCTAGAGGGAAAAAAATCTTTATACCTATAAAAGGGAAGGGCACCGTAGCAACACTTATACAAAAGGCTAGTATATACCCCATACTTAGGTACCCGGATTATGATTAATAAATTTGATACGACAAAGTGAATGATAACTCGCAATTGAAATCATATAAAAACTTAGCGCTGTAGTGGTTGAATTATCGATATTTAACAACTGTAATAATAGGTACATACAACTCGCCAGTATGGCTGTAGCGAAAATAGCATAAATGGATTCTTTAAGTAAATTTTTGTAGTTTAATAATATATTAAAATGTCCGTAAAAAAGAATGCCTATTTCAATTAGGCTAAAACAGACACTATATATAAAAAGTTCTGGTTCAAGAACCAAAATAAAAGTGTTAATAACAAATATTAAGATTGCCAGCACCGGAAATATTCTTTTTTTGATAGAAAAGTATTGAGTCAATAAGTTTTGTTGTTTTGATACCTTATCTAAACGTTTAATTGCAAGAAGAATTAATGCTCCGATAGCACCTGATATAAAAGCACTGAGTTTTAACAATAAAAGTATTTTAGCATCTTTTATGGCAAGTAAATTAATGCTTAATAATGTCACTAATGGCACATAAAACGCAGTTAATGTATCTAAAAACCAAGCTTTTGCATTTATTATTTTGAAATTATCAAGGTTCAATATTTTTCTGTCCCAGTAAGAGAATAGAAAAAATAAAATACTAAAAAGTGAGAATAAGCTAAGAAAAATTAGTGGGGCAAACAATGTGTTATTCAGATAAATTAATAGGGTTTGTGTGCCTAAAAATAAATATAAAATACCATTTTGTAAGCCGAAACCTAAACGCTTTCCTTTTCTTATTAATAATGCGCCAAAATTAAAAAACATTGCTGCTATGATTGAATAAACAAGTAATTGATGTAAGAAAAAATCAATAAAAATAGTAAGTTGGCTAACTATAATTAATGCTAATTGAATTAAGCCTAGATTAAAAATCAACTCATCTTGTTGTCGTTTGTTTTTAATACTTAATATTGTGACAGGAAAACCAAAACGAAAAAAAGGCAATAAAAGTGGAAGGTATAATAATAAGTCGATATAAAAAAGTTTATGTTCAGGGTCTTGTAATGAATCTATAACTTTAATCGTTATAAATAATAAAACAGCCGGTAGAAATCTATAAAAAAGGTTTACTGTATGTGTAACGACATATTGTAATATTGTATGCAGCGATTTAATTACCTGTATCCTTTTTTATTTGCAATTGAACAGTTGTAAACTTTTACCTGCCTAATCCCATCACTACGACCCTTATTGTTTTAAATAAAATCTTGATATCAAACCACAGAGAGTGATGTTTAATATAATGAACATCATATTTATGTTTCCATAATGAATCTTCAATAGATGAACCATATTTATAACTGACTTGTGCGTATCCTGTGATCCCTGGTTTTACTTGATGTCGGAAATGGTAATAAGGTATTTCTTTTTCTAGTTGACTCGTAAATACTTTTCTCTCAGGTCTAGGGCCGACAATGGACATTTCGTCTTTTAGTACATTAAATAATTGGGGGAGTTCATCAATCCTTGATTTTCGTAAAAATCCGCCAATTCGTGTAACTCTGGTATCATTAATGTTTGCCCATTGCGCACCTGATACTTCAGCATTTACACGCATAGATCTAAACTTTATTACTTCAAACTCTTGATTGTAAAGACCTAGTCTTTTCTGTTTATATAATACAGGCCCTGAGCTTTCTAATTTGATGGCGATAGCTGTTATTAACATTACTGGAAATGTTAATATTAGTAATAATAAAGATGTGATTACATCTAAAATTCTTTTTACATGTTGAGATTCGGTTTTGGATAGTAAAGAAAATTCCTGAACCTGATTAAAATACTCACTTTTTATTAAACTTACTTCCGTATAGTTTAATCTATGTTCGAGGTAGTTTATTAATGAGTCAACCCATGCTCCGAATTTTTTAGCTTTAGAAAGAAATTTTTGTTCTACTTTATTAAGGCCTTCATTTTCGTAATAACATATCGTTTTATTACTAAAGCTTTTTACAGAGTAGTCATTTATTACTAAATCAAAAATATAAAACCCCACAAGTTGACATAATTCTTCAACTTTATTGACGGGACAGTAAACATATATTTTATTTCTGGAAAAAGCTTTTTTTCTTAATTTTAATGATTTTCTTGTGAATAATTTATCAGAATCTCTTGTGTTACCAACATCAGCAATATTAATCGTCACAGCACCATCTTTAAAAGTTAAAATAGTTAATTGATCGAGACTTTATCAGGGTGAGATTAATTTTTCAACAATAAATTAGTGCTAAAGTATGATTTGTTGTTATTTATAAGTTGTATCTTTAGTGGTTTTATTCAAGTAAATTCGAAGCCATTAACTTTATTTTCACTAAGACATCTTGCAATGTTTGATTATTTAATTGCCAGCTGTGTAAATGTAAAGGTACACTGAAACAATTATTAGGAGCCAGGTTTATTAACTGACCGGAATGAATATATTTCGCAGTCTGAAGTTCAGGTAATAAAGTATACCCTCCGTCTGCCAGGACTAATTTTTCAAACGCTTCTGATGAAGGTAGTGTATGGTAAGGAACATAGTGGGTTTCTAATCCATAAAATTGTTTTAAATAATCAAATGTTAACTCATCATCTTTACCATAAACCGCGGTAGGTGCGTGTTTGAGTGATTTTTTTGTCACTCCATTTTTGAAGTATTTATCTGAAAACCTTTGTGTTGCTACCAATTGATAGGGCATATTACCTAGAAATTCAGATTTCGCTCCTGTTACTGGTTTATTGTGAGCACTTATAATCGCTTGTGCACGTCCTTGTTTCATTAAATCTAGTGTTTGTTCCTGATCTGCCGTAATTAATTCAAATAAGTAATTTTGATCTAATAGTAAAGGTTCAATAGCCTGCCAGAACCAGGTAAATAATGAATCGGCATTTATGCCAAGTGTTAAACGTATGGGTCCGGTTTTATTACTTAGATTAAGTTCTCTTTCTAATTGATTTTCTAATAATTCAAGTTTTTGTACATGTTGAAGTAAAGTAAATCCTGCGGGCGTTAGTTTAATAGGATTAGAGCGAACAAGTAAATTCTGTCCAACTTTTAGCTCTAATTGTTTGATCCTCTGAGATACTGCAGACTGTGTGATATGTAAATGCTGAGCCGCTAAGTCAAAACTCTGTAATTTAGCAACCGATGAAAAAGCCGTTAATAACTTACCTTCAAGCATTTTATGAACCTAATTGTTTTGTATTTAAATGTTATTTATAACAGCGCTTTAGACTTGTATTATTAAATAAATTAATGATAACCAAAAATGTTTAATTATATTAATCCAATAATCATTGTTAATCTAGCCGAAATTTCAATATCGGGGAAAAGCGAATGATGTGGTTAGAAGGTTTTTTATTAAGTTTGGGTTTAATTATGGCGATTGGCGCTCAAAATGCGTTTGTAATTTCGCAAACTATTAGTGGCCGTTTTAGCTTACCTGTTATTTTAACTGTTTCTTTTTGTGATGTATTTTTAATATCTTTAGGTGTATTGGGCGTCGGCGCAATTATTCAACAAAGTGAATTGCTTGTTTTGGTCACCACATGGGCTGGTATTATTTTTTTGGTGGTCTATGGTGCAATTGCATTTAAATCTATATTCAGTACTAAAGTATTGGATCCGTCAGCGCGTTCGGCAACGAGTCGTAAAAAAGCGATTTTTACAGCTATGGCTGTCAGTCTGCTAAATCCACATGCTTATTTAGATACAGTGGTGATTTTAGGGGGGGTTGCAGGAAAATTTGTCGCTGATCAAAAAATATGGTTTGTATTTGGTGCTATTAGTGCCTCGTTTGTCTGGTTTTTCATATTGGCGCTGGCAGCAAGAAAAATGGCTCCGATTTTTAAGAAACCGATAGCCTGGCGAATACTCGATTGTTTTGTGTGTATTATGATGTGGTCTATTGCGTTATCTTTGTTAAATTTCATAATGAAATAACTTTATTTTTGTAATGAATGACGGGAAGTTAAATCGATATAAATAGTGGAAAATATAGCTATTTATGCTAACACTTATATAAGCTAGATAATTGCGATTGAGGATTGTATTAGATGGAATTAGAACAACAGGAAAAGCAAATATTGCTGCTTGATAGTGATACAAATAGCATGAATAACATACACAAGTGCTTAAGGTATGTTTGGGAAGGGCAAATTGATGTTTGTACCGATTTAGCTGATGCTCAACATAGCCTTAGCAAAAACTTAGCTTCATTTGATACTTTAATTTTGTCTTTGTCGGAATTTTCGGATGAAAATTTGGCAAGTTGGATATTGGCAACTGGATATAAGGGAAAATTAATTCTTTTATTGCAACAAGGGGAGTCCGCACCGGATTTTCTTCCCTGCGAACTCATTGCAACTATTAATAAACCTGTAAAAGTGCAAGATTTTAATGAAATATTTTGTAAATCTAAAGGGCACAAGAATAAAACAACCATTTCACGCAAACTGATTGAATCTATTTTAAAGCGTCGTGATGGTTTAGCGATTGAGTTTCAACCTCAATATGTTGCAAAGGGAGAGTCCTTGTGGGGGTTTGAGTGTTTAACGCGATTCTTTAATGAAGGTACCAGGTTGGATACTTTAGAAGTCATTAAAGAGATTGAAAAACTTGCTATGATGGATGTTTTCTGTGAAGTGTTCTTTAAGCGCCTGGCCGAGTTATTGCCAGCATTTAGTGATTCCAGGCTATCAATAAATTTATCTTTGTATAATATTGATAAATATAATTTAACTGAGATGTTAAAAAATTTGGTTAAACAATCAGGAATATCTACAGAAATATTAACTTTGGAATTTTCTAATGATGCTTATTTTAGCTCTAGCAAAGAGTCCATTGAGTTATTGTGCGAATTGAAATCATTAGGATTTCAGCTTGCAATTGATGGTTACCAAGGAGATTTGAGTAAATTAAAAGGATTACCGTTATTGGTAGATGAAGTTAAGTTCAGAGCAAAAACAGCGGTTAAAAGTCAGATTGATTTACCTAAAGTTAAATTAGAACAAGTTAAGCCACTCTCTAAGAATCTGAGTGCACGAATTGTTTTTTCTGATATTGAAACATATCAGCAAGTAAAGCATGCTATCAAATTATCATCTTCAAGTATTATTCAGGGTTATTATTTAGCGCCGCCGGTAAAAATAGAGGATGCAATTGTTTTAAAGTCACGTCACTGAGATAAACAAAGGTCGATGAATTTAAAAAAGGGGATTTTAGTATTCCCTTTTTTATAGCTTTTAGTTATAAAGCTTGTTAGTTTTCCTTGAGCAATAAAGTTAAGAATGATTAAACCTTGTATTTTAGTTATCGATGATCGCCCTGACATTCGATTAAGCGCCAGTTTTGTATTGGAAGACAATGGTTATTCTGTATTGGAGGCTGATAGCCCCTACTTAGCCAAAGAGTTGATCACAAACAACAAAGTTGACTTGATTTTATTGGATATGAACTATTCACTTGACACCACATCAGGTGAGGAAGGCCTTGAATTGTTAAGTTGGATCAAAAAATCAGAGTTAGGTATTCCGGCTGTGGCTATGACCGCATGGTCAAATGTTGCTTTGGCAGTGAAAGCAATGCAGTTAGGCGCTGGCGACTTTATTGAGAAACCATGGAAAAATCAAAGGCTACTTCAGATCATAGCTCATCAATTGTCTTTGAATGGATTAAAAGTTCAGAATCAAAAACTACAGCAAAGGCTTGAACCTGCAAGTCAGTTTGAGTATGTCTGGCGTTCGTCTTGTATGCAACAATTAATGTCTCAAATAGAGCATATCGCAACAACAGATGTCGCTATTTTATTAACGGGGGATAATGGCACAGGTAAAAGTCAGTTAGCCCGGTTTATCCATGAAAGATCCCATAGAAAATCAGGTCCTTTTATTGCAGTGAATATGGGAGCAATTTCTGAATCTTTATTTGAAAGTGAAATGTTTGGTCATAAAAAAGGCGCCTTTACCGATGCTAAGGCCAGTCGAATAGGGCGATTTGAATTAGCAAAACAAGGGACCTTATTTTTAGATGAGATTGCTAACATTCCTATGTCGCAACAGGCTAAATTACTCCGTGTTGTTGAGTCGGGGGAGTATGAAATGTTAGGTTCTAGTGTCACTGAAAAAACGAATATTAGGTTGATCAGTGCATCAAATGGAAATTTTGAAAATTTAATAGCAACAGATCGTTTTAGAGAAGATCTTTTTTACAGGTTGAACACTTTGGAATTTAGGGTTCCTTCGCTAAAAGAACGAGTTGATGATATTGTACCTTTAGCGCAATATTTCATTTCTCACTACGCGAACAAATATCAAAAGCCACAGCCAGAGTTGAGTCAATGTGCGCAACAAGCTTTATTGATGTATCACTGGCCTGGCAATATCAGAGAGCTAAGTCATTTAATGGAACGCGCTGTGTTATTGTATCAGCTGCCGAATGGCAACAATCAAACTGCATGTGATATAAAACTATATGCTAAAGATCTTTTATTGTCTCCCAATAGGAATACACAAACTTTGCCGTTAATGACGTTAGAACAGGCTGAAATTAAATTAATCAAGCAGGCCTTAGTCGTAGCAAAAGAAAGCATACCGCAAGCTGCAAAGTTATTAGGCCTTACAAAATCCTCTCTTTATCGCAGGTTGGAAAAATACGAAAATGAGTTTGCTAAAAAGTAAGTCATTAGAAACTTACATTGCACGTAGGTTGATTGTGCTATCGCTTATGGTGATAGGGTTGCTTACTATTATCGTGTTACAGCTTAACTGGCCTTTTTGGGCGATTGGACTGGCTATAGGTAGTGCGCTATTAATTTTAGTTAATAGTGCACTGCGATTTAATAATCGGATTATGGCTGCATATGATCGTGGTTTACTGCATATAGAAGCTGTACATATGGAAGACTATAATCAATATGCAAAAACAGAGTTTGAACAGGGGAAAGTAGGTGATTTCCACCGTGAGTTAAAGGCCCTCAGTGAGTTTTTACTAGTACAAAAATCCCGGTATGATCAACATGCATTTTTAATTTATCAATTAATAGATCAGCTTGATACGCCAATATTAGTCTTTAATCAAAAAGATAAGCTTACTTATGCTAATGGTGCGTTTGATCAGTTATACGAACAGCCGTGGCAAATGTACCGGCATGCTTCCCCTAAGTTATTGGGATTAGCTAAATTGGCAGGGCAGTGGATGTTTAAGTCTACTGATCAAGATAGTGAAAATAAGAACAAGCAATGGCAAATCAGCCAAAGTGAATTTGTAGACAATGGTGAGGCACACCAATTACTGGTTTTTACCAATATTACGTTAGCATTAAGAGCCGGTCAGTTGAATGCATGGCAGCAAATCATTCGGGTTATGGGACACGAAATTCGCAATTCTCTTACACCCGTTTCTTCATTGGCTGAAAGTTTATCAGTACATTTACACTCAGATCGAGATCAAAAAGCATTATCGTTGATTTCGGAGCGTTGTCATCATTTACAAGATTTTGTTAATCGATACTCTTCTTTATCTCAACCCCTTAATCTTAATAGAAAAAATATTGTGATATCACAATTGGTTGAACGATTAAAAGGTTTGTTTAGTAAAATAAATTTAGTTATAAATCATTCTATTATAAGTGTATGGGCTGACGAAACATTTTTAGAACAAGTACTGATCAACCTGATAAAAAATGCCAACGAAGCACAAGCAGAACGGATTATTATCAATTTTAGTGAACATAAAAATAAATATGTGATCCAAGTAATAGATGATGGCCATGGTTTTGCAAACTTTGAAAACCTGTTTGTACCACTCTATACAACAAAGCAAGATGGCCAGGGGATAGGTTTGAATTTTTGTCGAAACATCATTGAACAACATGCTGGAATTATTAAACTCAATAATAATACTGACAAAGGTGTCACTGTAATCATACACTTACCCGCCTAATCAAATACCCTGAGCATTTCAGGCTAGCCAGCTATCCGATATTGGATTTAATCAGTCCGATATCGGATTTTTTATCAGCAATAATCTACTTAAAATGGTCTAACTTATTGTTTATTAGTTGTATTGTTATTTGGCATGATAATGGCAGTGTCAGATCAGATATCAAGAGTGCAAAGTTAGGAATGCTGTAGTGGATGTTGTAAAAACGAAATTAAAACACAATCGCTTTTTTAAAAAACCTTATAAAGTTGTATTTTTAATCGTGAGTTTAATCATACTTGCTCTTTTTTTGTTTAAACAAACAATTGTTTCGATCAGTGTAGATCGTACTCAGGTGCTTATCGAAAAAGTACAACAAGGCGATTTAGCGGTTAGTATTGCGGGTTACGGTAATTTAAGATCCGATAAACTACAACTTATCACAAGTTTAACTAAGGCAACAGTAAAAGAAATTTTACTTAAACCAGGTGCTATTGTTACAGCTGATAGCGTGATCGTGCGGTTAGAAAACCCTGAATTACAGCAATTAGTAGAAAACTCACAACAAGAATTAGCGCAAAAAAAAGCAAACTTACGGCAGTTAAAACTTAATAACCAGCGTGAAAAACTACATGAAAATGCCAATTTGGCTGAGATCTCAGCTCTGTATGAAACCGCGATATTAAAACGTAAAGCACAAGAAAAATTAGCAAAAAGTGGTATTGTGACGCAATTGACATTGCAACAAACCTTGCTTAACGAAACACAGTTGGCAAAGCGTATCGCCATATTAAAACAAAGAACTGAGCAGTTAACTTTGGTACACCAAGAGGCTGTGAATATTCAAAATGAACGTATAAAACAGCAGCTTGGTCAACTTAATATCACTATGGCACGGGCTAATGCCTTAGTTGTAAAAGCTGGATTTAATGGTGTATTGCAACGACTTACTGTGGAGCTTGGGCAAAGTTTAGCTGCCGGGCAGGAAATTGCGTTAATAGGTAGTGTCACAGATTTGATTGCTATGATCAGAGTACCACAAAGTCAGGCGCAACAAATAACCGTGGGGCAAACCGTGATTATCGATACTCGAAGAGATAAAATCACGGGTAAAGTTGCTCGAATAGATCCTATTGTGGAAAATAATACCGTTAATATAGAGGTTTCATTGCCAAAAATATTACCTGCAAGTGCCAGACCGCAATTGAATGTTGATGGGGTGGTGATTGCTAAAACGTTAGAAAACGTCACTTACATTAAGCGCCCGGCTAATGTTAAAACACATGCTGAAATCTCTCTTTATAAACTTAATGAAAATTTGCATAAGGCAGAATTATGGCCTGTTAAATTTGGTTACCAGGCAGGTCAATTTATTGAAATAGTCTCTGGGGCAAAGCGAGATGAGCAGTTTATTATTTCTGATCTTTCAAATTTAAAACACAGCACTTCAGAGCTGGCAATTAATTATTAAGATGGCAGGTATATGAAACAATTTTTTTATTTGTTAAAACAAGCGTGGAAAAGTCTACAACTTAAATTGGGGCTGGTATTCAGTGTTGTATCTACCATGTCATTTACTTTAGGTACTTTATTGTGTGTATCAACCTTAGCTTATGTCATGTTATTCAAACCTCTGCCTTACACTGATCAAGCAATGCTTTATAAAGTACAGCATCTGTTGTTAGATAACAATGAGGTCAATAATGGTGACAAATTTAATTATCCCGGATTGATGCATTTATATAAAAGTCAGCAGGTATTTTCTCATGCCGCTTTGGTGTATTACGATAAAAAAATATTAACATCACACCCGGCACAACCTACAATTTCCACGAGTTATGTAACACCGCAATGGTTTTCTTTGTTTAATATGAAAATGTTATTGGGGCGTCAATTTGATAGTTCTGAAGGAGTGGGATCAGACGTACCTTTAGCTATTCTGAGTTATGATATGTGGCAACAGGTTTTTGCCGCTGATGCAAACATATTGAATAAAACGGTCAGATTTCGAGATATCAATTTTAAAGTAATAGGAGTTAGTGCGCCTTCCTTTATTGAACCTCAATTATTAAAAAGCGGATTGAGAACTCAAGCATGGTTGAGTTGGGAGCAAAATGATTTTGATGCACAAGACAGACTAAATTTTGAATTAAGTAGCGATAACTTAATGTTTGTAGGCAAACTTACTTCAGCAGACGATTTAACCTCAGTGGCGCATGGCTTAACATCTCTCGTTAATTCAACTTGGCAAGAGGGTATTCAGGCTGTTGATTTTTATAAAGGCTGGCAGGTAAATGTAAAGTTGCAACCTTTAAAAGAAGTAATAATTGGTAATAAGAGCCAAAGTATATTTTTATTGCTGGCTGGTGTGGTTGGCTTAACTTTAATTGCGAGTGCGAATATAGCTAATCTATTTATTGCACGTATGGCTGACCAACAAAGGCAACTTGCCATATCCGCCGCTGTCGGGGCAAAAAAATCAGATTTGTTTAAAATTGTATTGGCAGAAACAGGGTTATTAATGTTTTTCTCTATCATACTCGCACTGTGTATTTCGTACTTAGGCTTTATTATTTTACAGCAAAATTTAACTGCAGTTTTTCCGCGAGTAGATGAACTGAGTATAAATGGAATTACCTTAACTTTAGCGAGTCTTTTAGTGATCTGCTTAGCATTCGCATTATCTGCCCTCAGTTGTAAAACATTACGTTATAAATCTTTAGCAACTATGTTACACACAAGTGGTAAAGGTGTGGGAACTCAAGTTTCTTCGACAGTACGTAAGCTTTTAGTTACCAGTCAGGTTGCCGTCGCAACAGTGTTAATTTTTATCAGCATTAGCTTATTTAAAGATGCGATAGATGTGATATATACGCCTGTTGGTATAAATACTGATAACTTTATCGATATTCGATTTTCTACGGCCAGAGCGCCAACCCAGGAGGAAATTAACGGGCCAGTGTTAGGCACTGCAATTCGTAATCAAATTGCTTTGTTGCCTCAGGTTGACGCGGTAAGTAGTTCACCGTCACCCTTAAGTGGTTTTAGAATGCGGTCATTAACGGATTTAAAAACAGATAGACATATGTCACCAGAAGTAAATTGGGTTGATGAAAAATACTTTCAACTTATTGAGCAACCATTAATTGAAGGGGATTATTTTACAACGCGTGATATCAGGGAGGGGTTTACAGCACCAGAAGGCAAAGTAGACACTATGGTGCTTATCATAAATGATGTACTGGCCGAACATTTAGCACCAAACAGTAGTGCATTAGGTTTACAGGTACGGATAGGCGTTGAGCATGTTTATACAATTATAGGTGTTGTGAAAGGAGTGCTATTACCCGGTACCAAAACAATTCCTTTTCGTGCTTATATGCCAGCATCGGTACATTCTATTTCTATGGTGATTAAGCTAAAGCCTGATCAGAGCATATCTCGTGAAGAAATCGTAAAATCGGTAGATCAGGTTACGAGTTTATTTGCTTTATTTTCGATGGAAAGTGTTTCTCATATCCAGCAAAAATTGTTATTTACACAAATTGTGACTGCAATTACCACAGGAGTGCTGGCTATTTTAACCATTTTGCTATCAGCTGTGGGCCTATACGGAATATTACATTACAACATTCAAATGCGGCGATTTGAGTTTGGTACCCGGATGGCTATCGGGGCCAGACGCATGCAAATTTTACGGCTTACAATTAAAGACAATGTGAATGCCATATTACTAGGTATGTTAATTGGCAGTGTCATTCTGAGTTGTTTAGGTATTATTTTTTACCAGTATGTTTTTCAGCAATTAACAATACAATTAGTACCTTTATTCATGATTTCACTTGTTTTAATTTGTTTCATTTCATTTTTAGCCTGTTACATACCATTACGATCTTTAATTAACAGACCCGTGATCCATTCATTATGTGGTAATGAATAACAGGTTTTTAACGGGGAAGTAACACTTTCTCACGTGACATAATTCGATTTAGAAGGAATAACCAATATGAGCCAAGAAATAAAAATTCAAATGAATAATATTGCAAAAATATTTGAGACAGAGGAGCTTGAAACCCATGCGCTTCGCGGTATTAATTTAACGATTAATGCAGGAGATTATGTTTCTATCTCTGGTCCTTCAGGTTGTGGGAAATCCACATTATTGTCTATTTTAGGTCTCTTGGATATGCCTAGTGGCGGAGAGTATTTTATAGAAGGTGTTGATGTTTCATCACTATCGCTAGATGAGGCGGCTGAAATTAGAAATAAAAAAATAGGATTTATTTTTCAATCATTTAATTTAATAGATGAGCTTGATGTTTTTGATAATGTGGCATTGCCGCTACGTTACAGCACAGAGAAATTAACCTCAGAGCAAATAAAGCTAAGGGTAAATGAATGTTTAGAGTCGGTGGCTATGTCTCATAGGAAATCACATAAGCCAAATCAGTTATCGGGTGGGCAGCAACAAAGAATTGCGATAGCACGCGCTTTGGTTGCCAAACCAGCTATTCTGCTGGTGGATGAGCCAACGGGGAATTTAGATTCAAAGAGTGGCGATCAGGTCATGGATGTATTAGAAAGATTAAATCAGCAAGGCACTACAATTTGCATGGTTACACATGATCCGCGTTATGCTGATATGGCAAATATACAACTTAAATTGCTTGATGGTGCGATTTTAACGGTTCCTCATGCTGTTGATAAGATAAAGGTTGCTTTATGAACCAAGTGTTCTATCAAATAAAACAAGCTGGGTATAGTCTTCAGAAAACGCCAGGTTTTGTTGCCAGTGTTGCGACAACTATGGGAATAACTTTAGGTGCGCTTTTATGTGTGATCACATTAGCTTATGTAATGTTGTTTAAACCATTGCCTTATCCAGATCAGGAAAAGCTCTACAGAGTAGTGCAAAGTCAGATTATGCAAAATGGTGAAGTAGATAACAATTTATTTACTTATCCAGGCTTAATTCACTTTTATAAAAATCAAACCCATTTCAGTAAAGCGGCAATTATCCATTACGATAACAATATTTTAACTAGTTCGGTGAAACAACCAAATTTGTTTATGGGTTATGTGACTCCAGATTGGTTTACTATGCTAGATATTCCTATGTTTATGGGACGTCCATTTGAGTCAACCGAAGAATTAAATACTCATAACCCGGTTGCGGTTATCAGCTTTGACACCTGGCATAATGAATTTAGTAGTGATGTTGATATTTTGTCAAAAAAAGTGACTTTTAGTGGTGTTAGCTTTTCAATTGTAGGCGTGACGGCAGAGAGTTTTGTTGAACCTGAAATTGAACAACGAGGAAGGCAAACGCAAATATGGTTACCCTGGGATTATAATTTAGACTCAGATGCAAAAGAAGCCTGGGGTAATATAATTCCACTGGCCGCATTTGTTGGTAAGTTGGAATCGACTCAAAGTATTACTCAGATAGAACAAGAGATCACGCCTGCTGAAAATCAAATTTGGCGAGATAATGTTGGAGGTGTTACTTTTTTAAATGATTGGACCTTGCAAATGAAACTGCATAGTTTTAAGACTTTGATCATAGGCGACAGTAAAAGAGTTGTCTATCTTCTTTTAGCTGGTGTGATTGGATTGGTTATGATTGCGTGTGCCAATATTGCAAATTTATTTATTTCTAGGGGTGTTCAGCAGCAGCATTATTTATCGGTGCGAGCGGCGGTGGGGGCAAATGAAAAGCATTTATTTACCGCTTTATTGATTGAATCTGGAATATTAATGTTGTTATCTGTTGGTGTAGCTTTAGCAATCGCAATCGCTGGGTTTTACCTTATGCAACAGTATTTAAGTGATATATTACCACGCGTTGCTGAGCTATCATTAAATAGCATTTCGATGTTAACTGCGCTATTGATCGTTGTCTTCTTAGCTTATTTTTTTGCTAAAGTGGGCTCTAAATCTGTGCGATATAGCAGTTTGATCCAAAACTTGCGTTCAAGTGGTAAAGGAAATAGTGCGCAGATATCAAAAAAAACCAGACACTTTTTAGTGGTGACGCAAGTGGCAATAGCGACTGCTTTGATATTTGCTAATACGAGTTTATTTAATCGGGCAGTAGATACGCTAAATGAGGATAGTGGATTTGAAACAAATGATTTGTATTATTTAAATTTGATCTATTCAGATATGCAATGGCCAGAATACGCCGCTTTTGGCCCGATAATGAATGAAATATTAGATAAACTGAAGCAGCAGCCTGAAATTGAAGCGTTGAGCCATTCAAGCTCACCTTTGAGTCAATTTTGGCAATGGCCTATTAATGACTTAGTACGAAAAGAGCGTTATACCATTTTCATTAAAAATATTGCAGATGACTATTTTAATTTGATAAGCCAGCCTATGCTCGAAGGTGAAAATTTCACTTCAGCTGATATTAAAGATGGCAATAACGTGTGGATTGTGAATGAAGCTCTGGCTAAATATTTAGCACCTGAAGGAAGTGCTGTAGGGATCAATGTAAACCCGGGAAATAATCAGATTTATACAATTAAAGGGGTGGTTAAAAACATTAAGCAACCTAATCAAGCAGATCAACCTTTTCGGGTTTATGGGCCAAGTAATGCTTCGCAGCGAAGTATGTTAATTAAATTTAAACCTAATCAAACTTTTTCCAGAGAACAACTTGTTAACGTTATTAGTAAAACTAATAAGTTTATGGTGATTGAACGCTTTGAATCACTGGATAAAACTAAAAATATCGGTTTATTCACACAAAAAGCCACGGCAATAACAACAACGGTTTTAGCCTGTTTAACTTTTTTTCTAGCGAGCTTAGGATTGTATGGTGTTATGAGTTACAGCACGCAAATCCGTCGTTTTGAGATTGGTACGCGAATGGCGATTGGTGCAAAACGAAAAGATTTAATCGTGATGATTTTAAAAGAAAATAGTCAATCAGTGATCTTAGGTCTGGCTATTTGTGTTATTTTTTTAGCGATTGTAACCTATATTTTTCAGCAGTCTTTACTTCAATACTTTAACTGGCAATTGTTGACTCAAGGTGTAATAACACTCACATTAATTGCATTGATCACATTTTTAGCGTGTTATATTCCTTTAAGGTCATTAATTAATCGTCCCGCGATCCATGCGTTAAAATCAGAAGATTAAATAATGTTAGGTGCGGTTTAAAAGAGCAGGTATTTAATACTTGCTCTAAATGAATTACTTTCATCCATTTGACATTTTTTGCGCGAACTCGTTATCATTTTTGAGTGCTAATTGCGTTGCAATCTGCTTTCTCACTATGTCAGGTTTGTTCTGACTCATCTTAAAAATCCCGGTAAACTCATCTATTGAGACTTTAAAAATGGTGATAGCTTTTAGCATTTGTGAGATTGCTATATCGGGTGTCAGATCTAATGACCAGGGGGTCGCTTGACCTTGCTCAAAGTGCTGAGTTGTCAGGCACATTTGATGGTATTTTTGTGTATTATCAACTATCTCTACCGCTTTACCTTTTATATGTACTTTTTGATAATTCCAGGTGGGAACGACTTGCTGTTCACTGTAATTAGGTGAAATATAAGTATCTGGTCCATGAAATATTAAACAAATATTTTCTTCCTTATTTTCTTTTAGCTTTCTGGCTAGTGGATGTTGATTACTAACATGGCCAATTAAATAAGAATTACTTTCATTTAAATGAAACGGTATATGGCTAATATCAGGAAAACTTCCTAAGTCCTGCGTTAACACAGTTGCTAAGGGGTTCTGTTCAATCAAAGTATGTAGATGCGTTTTATCATATTCAAGATAATATTTAGGCGGGTACATTTCTATTCTCCTTATATTTTATACATTTAGCGAGTAATTGCGATTTAACACCAGGCCATTCTTGATCTAGAATGCTGAATAAGGCGGTGTTTCTGTATTTTCCGTCAGGCAAGCTGCGGTGCTTTCTTAATATGCCTTCAAATTTAGCGCCAATTCTTAATATTGCAGTGCGTGATTTATGGTTACTTTCATGGGCACTAAACTCCACCCTGGTGAGGTTTAGTTTTTCAAAGGCATGTTCTAAGAGCAATAATTTGGCATTGGTATTGATATAACTGCGTTGAAATTCAGGTGTTATAAATGTATGACCAATTTCTAGTGCCATATCTTTTTTATTTGGCCGTAAATATCGGGTAGAGCCGACAAGGCGATTAGTTTTTTTATCTATAGTCGCAAAAGCAAGTTGTTGTCCTGTTGCAACTTCTTTCAGCGCGGCTTTTAGCCAGTGGGATGTTGTTGTTATATTTTTAAAGTGATTAAGCGGCATCCAGCGGACTACGTCAGGGTGATTACCTGCAAGATGAATTTCATTTAAGTGTTCAATACTTAAAGGGATGAGTTTTATTAATTCATTTTCAAGAGTGAGCTGTTTGAACATTATTTTCTCCTTTTTTATATAGCTTTATTATTAATTTTTTTGGTATAAATGCTATAACCAGAATTTAACTATTAGGTATACCAGTTGCGGGCGCTTTCTTTAAAATTAGATAAAACAGGTAAGGCGATGTATCTGCAGATAGCGGATGCAGTGCGAATAGCAATAAAAAAAGGCTTGGTTGATCCGGGTGAAGCATTACCATCCGCACGAAAATTGGCGGAACAATTAAGTACAAATCGGCATACTATCATGGTTGCTTTTGCAGAATTAGTGGCTGAAGGTTGGGTAGAATCAAAATTACGTTCTGGTTATAAAGTTGTTAGCACATTACCCGTACAATCAAGCCAAAGCTTGCAAAAAATTGATACTAAACAGCAAGGTTTTCAATGGCATTTTGTACGCAAGGGGCTCAGTAAAAATACGATTAAAGCTTCTGAATATACTTATAATTTTTCAGGTGGTCAGCCCGATATTCAGTTATTCCCGTTTATAGAATTTAAAAGTTATTTTGCGCAAACTTGTCAACGCCCTCGATTTGATGACTTAGGTTATGGTGATAATGCAGGAGATCCTGAGTTAATTTCACAGGTAAGTACTTACTTAAGAAGGGTAAGATCTATCACAAATAAAAAGTTGATGATTTGTAATGGCTCACAGGAAGCTTTATATGTTGTGTCTCAACTACTATTAGGTGCAGGTGATAAAGTTGCTGTAGAACAGCTGGGATATCCACCAGCCTGGGCTGCATTTAAAAGTGCGGGTGCTGAGCTTGCTATAATAAAGCAGGATGAGAAAGGTATCTTATTAGATGAGCTGGAGCAGAGCTTAAAACAAGGTAAAATAAAATTAATTTATCTCACACCTTTACATCAATATCCAACTACAGTCACTTTGGATGCCAGTAGGAGAATGAAAATATATCAGCTCGCAGCGCAGTACAAAGCAGCAATAGTCGAAGACGATTATGATCATGAATTTCATTTTAAATGTCAGCCAATTGCGCCAATGGCCAGTGATGATCCTTTAGGTTTGGTAATTTATATATCTACTTTTTCTAAACTAATGTTTGGCGGTGCCAGAGTCGGTTATGTTGCAGCAAGTTCAGAGTTAATCGATCATTTGGTGGGTTTTAAATCATTAGTAAATCATAAGAGCAATGTTTTGATCCAGCAAACAGTCGCCAGATGGATGAAAGGAGGTGGTTTTGAATGTCATTTAAGGCGTATGACGCGTTTATATCAACAACGCCGAGATGCCATGATCAATCATTTAATCGAATACCAGAATACTGGTTTACCGATCAAGTTTATTATACCTGACGGTGGCATGGCACTTTGGGTTGATACCGGTAAGTCAATTTGGGGATTAAAACAAAAGCTGTTAGATAAACAAGTTTATGTGCAAACTGAATGTGAATTTAACTTGAGTGGTATAGCTGGTATCGAAGACCAAAAAAATTATCGCTTTATTCGGCTGGGTTTTGCAGCTATGGATGAAGTAAAAGCGAAAAAGGGATTAGATCTTATTATACAAACTTTATTCTTTGAAGATAAATCTTAGTTTTTACTGTTAAGTTGGTGTTAATCGAGTACTCGCCGTGAAAATTGCAGCTATATATTAGAAATAGTTCAGGTAAACTGCTTGTCTAAAACATTGATTAGATTTAAATATGACATTAGTAGAATTAACTTTATTTGAGCAGTCTTTGACACTGATCACACAAGATTCAGTACAAACTCTCTATTGGGCTGATAAAAAAGTAAGTGAAGTAGATTTATCGGGTATCACTGTAAGTGAAGTAGTACACCGTTTTAATCTAACGCAACAAGAAAATAAGGTAGCAATCAGCCTTAACTTGCAAGCTAAAGATGACACAGTTGCATATCAATTATGGATTAATGAAAACCAACAAGAAAGTGGTGAATTTGCATTGCCTGAACACGAACACCTGGCAAAACAAGAAGTTAAAAAAGGCTGGATGGGAATTGCGGCTTTGGTTTTTAAACTGTTTAAAAGCGCAAAATTAATTAAAGTGGTACTTGCCGGCGCTTCAGTTGCGGGTTACGCCTGGTTGTTTTCAATCGAGTTCGCATTAGTATTAATAACCTGTTTAGTGGCACATGAATATGGCCATATCAGGGCTATGAAGTATTTTGGCATTAAAACGAAAGGCATATACTTGATTCCTTTTGTTGGCGGGTTAGCTGTTTCTGACGATAAAATAAATACCCGTTGGCAAGACGTCGTAATATCTATCATGGGTCCGTGTTTTGGTTTAGTGATGTCGATTTTTTGTTTAATACTCTATTTTGTTACTGATATGGAGTTATTTGCAGGTGCAGCTGTACTCAGTTCTCTATTAAATTTGTTTAACTTATTACCTATAGTGCCTTTAGATGGTGGCCATGTTTTAAAAAGTATTAGTTTTTCTATGCGTTCATGGATTGGATTATCAGTGTGTATGTCAGGTATCGCGTTAGGAGCCTGGTTGTCTTATGTATTTGGTTTGGCATTGCTGGTGTTTTTTTTAGTGATAGGTTCTATTGAAGTTATTTTAGAATGGCGTCAGCGCCAGTTTTCTCATTTGGTCCCATTAGATACATATGGCCAAGTTTTTTCTGCTATCTGGTATTTACTGGTTGCAGTGGGACATATCTGGGTAATAGTCAATTTTGCAGACTCAGAAAATGTGATTTTAAGTTTACCAATGAAAATATTGGCAAGTTAAAATATTAAGTTTTCAGAGGTGGTGTTTTTAACTATATATTAGTTAATTTCACTTTTAGTAAACAGTTTTTCATTCTAAAAATATTAATAGTATATTGATATATATCATTATTTATAATTGGCATGGCATTTGTTTATTATTCTAAATAGGGGGAGCGTTTTATGGTATTCGCTTCCTGAACATTAAATAAAGAGGTAAATATGTCAGGACAAGGATCAGGCGGTAATGTTATTGCTGCAATTTGTAATCTTTTTTTTCCAGGTTTAGGTCAGTTAGTTCAAGGTCGAATTTTAGCTGCCATATTCTTTTTTGCAGGTTGGGCAATTTCCTGGGGCTTAACCTGGGTATTAATTGGCTGGATCACGCTACCGATAGTATATATATGGGCTATTATTGATGCGGCAAAATATAAATCGCATGATTATTAGATGAAAAGTATATTTTTAATACTGAGTACCATTATTTTGTCTGGCTGCATCGGTTTTACCGGTGCAGACGATGGTCGATTAATTCAAGGTGAATTATTTATTGATGGTGATCTGATCAAAGCCAAACAATAAATCATAAATGCATAATGCTGGGATTTTTAGTATTTTTGTATATACAAGTACTAAGCTAAACCTAAAAAGGTTAACCAAAAACTAAAAGTCAGTACTGATAATAAAGTGGATAACACAACCGTGCTGGCTAAGGTTGATTCATGTTGTTTTAACTCAGTGGCAATTAAATATGCATTAACACCGAGTGGTGAGGCACTTAATAATACAGCTACAGACAATAATTCCTTATCTATTTTTAATATATAGTGACCAAAACAGAATACTACAGCAGGTAATATTAGGAGTTTTAAAGCTGAGGCGATTGCTGATAAATGCCAATCATTGGCGATTTTATAAAAATTCAAATTGGCACCTAAAACAAATAATGCGCTGGCGAGTGCGGGCTCAGCAATTAATTTGATACCGTTTAACAGTTGCTGCGGCAAAGTGATTTTTAGAGCATTTGCCAGTAATCCCAGGCTGATGGCAAATACAACCGGATTTAAAACTACGGATTTAGTAAAGTTCAGCCAGGAAAAGCGAGTACCTTGTTGTTTATCTGCAAATAAAAAGGTGATGGCAAATAAAATAGCGCTATGAAAAGTAATGATAAAAAAAACACTTCCCATCATGTGTTCACCGATAGCAGAAATAACAACAGGTAAACCAATTAATACGGTATTGGAATAACTACTACCTAAGGCGTAAACAGCATTACTTGTATTATGATCAGGTTTAGCTGAGCATAATTTATTAATGAAAAACCCTAAAGCATAAATTATGAGCACTGGCAGATAAAAAACAATAAGCCCATTAATATTGATACTTTGCGATAACTCTGCTTGAAACATATTTAAAAATAAAAAAGCGGGAATACACAAATAAAACGTGAATTTACTGATACCTGAAATATGTATCTTATTAAGATATTTTTGTTTAGTTGCAAAAAAACCTAAAGAGACCATAAGTAATAATGGGAAAATAATTGAAATAATAGACATGGTTTATTCGCAGATCCTCAGGTGATGCGTATTATGCACGTTTGCATAGTTTCAACAAAGTATTACCGCATGTATTATAATTTATATATACTCCTGCCTTGAATTTTTGGCTAACTGCTAAGGTAATAGTATGGAATATGAATTTATTCGAGACCCGGATTTAGATACGCAAGGTAAAGGCGTTCAGGCGTATTTTTCACATGAACATGTTATTGTCGGCCGTTGGTTAAATGACGAAGTAGGTATATGTGATACGCAATTTAATCTGTTGTTCGATATGATTGCACAAATAAAGGATCATGAATTACCTGAGTGTACAGTCGTAGGCAAAGAAGTGAGTTTAAAATTAACCCGATCAGAGGCTATAATTGAAGCGAATTCATTGCATCACGATGAGCCTGACTTGGCTATGTTTTCAGATGACGCATTAGATTTAGATGATAACGGTTTAATAGCTGGCTGTGGTTTTGAGGATTTTGTTGCTATGTTACTTGATTGGCAAGCCTTTGTTCATGAACATAAAATTAAGAAATAAATACGCTTATAAAAAATGCTCAAGCTCCATTATATTGGTGATTTCGATGTTTGGTAACCCCTGATACTGCGTTTTTTGAGCAAATTCATTTAACCAACATGAATGACAACCTGCGTTATTTGCACCTTGAACATCAGAATCCAAATTGTCTCCGATATGCAAGATATTTGAGAGCGGTAAGTTTAATGTGTTAGCTGCCTGTGTAAACATATCAGAGGCGGGTTTTTGTAAACCATCGGGTCCAGCCATTAATAGCAATTCAAAACGCTTATTTAAGCTAAACTTACTAATATCAACATTTCCGTTGGTAATGGCAATCAAATGATATTTTTTACTGAGTGAATCGAGCATAGATAATACTTGTGGTGCAACATTAACCTGGGATCTTGCCTCCATAAAAGCTTGAAAAGCACCATGGGCATAATGGTTTATATCGGCGGTGGACAACCCTAGTTTTTCTAATCCCCATTTTAACGCTTCTAATCTTAACTTACTGACATCATAGTAAATATCGGGTTGGGATTGAATGACATGGTGACGACAAATTTGCCAGAAGTTATTATCTTGTTGCCGCCAGTTATCTATGCGGTTTAAATATTGAGATTGTGCTTCAAGGGCGGCTTTTATAATCGGTTTATTATCGTATAAGGTATCATCTAAATCAAAGCTAAGTACTTTTATTTTATTGGTTTTTTTATAAATTATCATTTTTACTCACTTTAAACACTTCTATTACAGTACAGCTAATTTAATTGCTAATGCTTTGACAAATTCCAAAATAAAAAAGCTATCTTGTGTCGGTGAAAAGTGAGCGTCATCATCACTAGAGAAAGCAAGAATAGCCAGAGGGTGTTTTGGTTCACCTATTAAATATAGTGCAGTTGATTGACAGTGTGAGGCAAACAAAATTTCTTGTTCTTTCTTATTAATTCGACCTAAATATTGAACTTGTTCTGTTAGTCGGTGACTGATAATAGAATCTAACTCAGGCTTATACTTGATTAATTTACACTCTTTTAATGTGAGTTCGTTACAGATCAAAGTTGTAATATTGAGTGCGAGTTCATCAAAACTATTGTGTATTAGTAAATGTCGATGGCAAGCACTAAAAACCTGATAAATAATCTCATTCTTTTTAGCTATGTGAATGAGCTGTTGTTGTTGCTCTATGAGTTGTTGATTTCTTTCGCGTAATACCCGTTGTTGGCGCATAAATAAAGAGTGTGTGCCTGCTTGTTCCTGTTGCAAATTTAATGACTCCAGCACATGATGGTGCAGCAGTAAAAAATCTGGAGTTTGTAGCAAATAGTCGGCAACTTGTTGTTCAGTTAAAGTGTTCATTAAAGTATGATTTGTCCGTCAAATACATGTAAAGCAGGGCCTGTCATGCGTACTGGGTTATTATCGCCTTGCCAGCGAATATTTAAACTGCCGCCAGGTAAGTCAACCTGAACTTGTGCAGATAATTTTTTTTGTATGAAACCAGTAACTACAGCGGCACATGCGCCACTCCCACAGGCTAATGTTTCTCCCACACCACGCTCCCAAACTCGTAGCTTGATATGCTCAGGATCGATAATTTGCATAAAACCAACGTTTACTTTTTCAGGAAAACGTTCATGTACCTCAATTAATGATCCTAAACCAGCGACATCGGCGGTTTCTATATCATCAACTTCAATGACACAATGGGGATTACCTAAAGCAACGGCACCATAAAAAACGGTCTGATCTTCTACCCTTAAAATATAGGTGGCTTCTCTTTTTGTTGCTTTTAATGGAATTTTATTCGGTTCTAATTGCGGGTAGCCCATATTAACTGTGATGTGGCCATCTTTTTCTATGTATAATAGTAAGTTACCAGCTTTAGTTGATACTGATATTTTATGTTTATTTGTCAGGCCTTTCATTCTTACAAAGCGTGCAAAACACCGTGCACCATTGCCGCATTGTGCTACTTCACTGCCATCGGAATTAAATATTCGATAATGAAAATCTAAATCCGGATCATATGGCGCTTCGACCATTAATAATTGATCAAAGCCAATACCAAAGTGACGATCTGCTAATTTACGAATTTGATCTTTGGATAGAAATACATTCTGGGTGATATTGTCTACCACCATAAAATCATTGCCTAAACCGTGCATTTTTGAAAAATTAATGAGCATTTAACCTTCCTGTTTTGACACTGGTTGAGTAACGGGCTCTTTTGATTCGATTACTTGTTCATCATCTTCGGGTAAATAGAGAGCACCTTTTTGACCACAAGCACTTAAAGCGAATAAAGCCCCAATAAAGGCAAAGATACGTGCATTTTTTAATCGTTTCATATCATTTCTTTTGCTAAAAATATTAACTAATTGTCTAAGCAATCTACTTTGTTCAAAAACCGGATGTTGCCGCCATTTTAACCTGATCTAGAAGCTCGCATCTTGAGGTTGTTTGAGTATAATGACGAGAATAACAGAAAATTTAATAAATGCAGACAAGCAAGGTGTTTTTTATTACTTATCCTTTAATTTGCCTTAGTTGAAATCAGGAAAAAATATGACAGAGAGTGAATATCATCTAATCGTAGACGAAATAATGTTGACCTTAGAAGAACAAATCGATGATTGTCCGCTAGATCTGGACTTTGAGTCGGCGACTGGAATTTTAGAAATCATTTTTCCTGATCTTTCTAAAATAGTTATTAATAAACAAGCGCCATTACATCAAATTTGGGTGGCAACTAAATTTAATGGTCACCATTTTGAATTAAAAGATGACGGCTGGATTGATAATCGCTCCGGTGCAGAATTTTGGCAGTTTTTATCACAAGCTTCCAGTAAACAAGCTGGCGCTGAAATTGTTTGGCAATCTAATTAATAAGGACAAAAACATGAGTTTAAAGGCCGTTATATGTGAGCCAGGTACGCCACATAAAGCAAGTGTGATTTGGTTACATGGTTTAGGGGATTCAGGAGAGGGTTTTGCGCCTATCGTTCCACAATTACATATGCCCGATGAGCTAGGTATTAAGTTTATTTTCCCGCACGCGCCAATTCGCCCAGTTACGATTAATGGCGGTATGGAAATGCGAGCCTGGTACGATATTGTATCTTTTGAGTTAGATAAAAGGGCTGATGAAACTGGAGTGAAGGAGTCAGCAGCGCAAGTTGAAGCGTTAATTGAACAAGAAATTAATTCAGGTATTGCTGCTAATAAAATCATCTTGGCGGGCTTTTCTCAAGGTGGTGTGATTGCATTACATTTGGGGCCTCGTTATTCTGAAAAGCTGGCCGGAGTGATGGCATTATCAACTTATATGTGTCGTCCTGATAAATTCAATGACGAAGTGCTGCAAAAGGATTTAACTGTTTTGATGGCCCATGGTACTCAGGATGAAGTGGTACCTGTTGATGCAGGAAAACAAGCTTTAGACGTGTTAACCACAAATGGGTTAGCGGTGCAGTGGCATGAATATCCTATGGGCCATCAAGTATGTGGTGAAGAAGTGATGATGATACGTAATTGGCTGATTGAGCAACTATCAGATTAATGTAAGTTGATATTTTATACATCAAACCGAAATCAATAATGCGCTTTAATGTGGATTTATTTTATTTAGGTTTAGATGGAATGGTGAGTTATAAGTGCAAAAAATCGTTATCAAAGCGAAGTTACATTCTGACGTTGAACAAAAAAAATACTAGCCCGGAATATCACTGGCACTGGCATCGAATTATAGGATTTATCATGTTTTTAGTTGTTTTAATTGTAAGTATTATATTGGGCTTTTCTTATCAGGCTAATGCAGGTGATAAAACTGATGAAATGGATAATCAGATCATTGAACAACGCATTGATTTAGAGGCAGGAGCATTACCATTAAAGAAACCTGTGGATGTTAAAAATATTCAGGCTAAAGTTTTAGTAACTGAGAGCGAAAAACAGCCATTAAATAAACAGAAAATCGACACTAAAACACATGATAATTTAAATACTGAGCAGTTATTTAAGCAAGCCGAGCGGTTATCTAAAGTTTCAGCTAGTGTGTCTATTGATACTCAATATGTAACACGTGCATTACTTACTTCACAGGTTTTAAACCGAGAACCTGTTGATCTGCTTAATGAAAGCATTTTTGCTACGGGCGCAGAAAGAAAAATATATTTTTTTACTGAATTGAAGAATATGAAACTCAAAAAGGTGCAGCACATATGGTATTTTGAGGGGCAGAAACTGGCCCAGGTATCCCTTGATATAACACATAACAGACACCGCACATACTCTTCAAAACGTATTATGCCTAACCAGGTTGGCAACTGGCGGGTTGAACTTATTGACAAACAATACAATGTATTAGCAAGTAAATCTTTTAGGATAGTTGAAAAGAATCGAATTTTGGATAAAGGTAATTTATGACACAAGTAAAAACGTTGTTGAGAATCGCAACAAGAAAGAGCGCGCTTGCTTTGTGGCAAGCTGAATTTGTAAAAGCTGAACTTGAAAAATTTCATCCTCAACTCAATGTTGAACTTGTTCCTATGTCAACACAAGGTGATAAAATATTAGATACACCTTTGGCTAAAATTGGCGGTAAAGGGTTATTTGTCAAAGAATTAGAGCAAGCCATGTTAGATGGTCGAGCTGATATTGCCGTACACTCGATGAAAGATGTACCTGTCGATTTTCCTGACGGATTGGGTTTACATGTCATTTGTGAACGTGAAGACCCAAGAGATGCATTTGTATCTAATAAATACAAAAGTTTAGCTGAATTACCGCAAGGCGCTATATTAGGAACTTCGAGTCTGCGTCGTCAGTGTCAGGTAAAAGCTTTACGTCCCGATCTGGAGGTTAGAGATTTACGAGGCAATGTAAATACACGTTTAGCCAAATTAGATAATGGTGAATATGACGCGATTATTCTTGCCGCAGCGGGGTTGATCCGACTGGAAATGCCTGAGCGCATTGCTGATTTTATTGCACCTGAAACGTCACTACCTGCGAATGGGCAGGGAGCCGTTGGTATTGAATGTCGTAATGATGATACTGAAACCCGGGAATTATTGGCTCCTTTAGAGCATCACAATACACGTTTAAGGGTATTGGCAGAGCGAGCTATGAATCGTAAATTGCAAGGTGGTTGCCAGGTTCCTATTGGTGCTTATGCTGAAATTAAAGACAATGTTATCACCTTAAGGGGTTTAGTTGGTGCGATTGATGGTTCAGTGATTTTATCTGATGCAGTATCAGGTACGCCGGAGCAGGCGGAAACACTAGGTGAAAGGTTGGCTGATAAACTATTGGCACAAGGGGCTGATAAAATATTATCTGAAGTTTATAAAAACGCGTAGAGAATGTTTGAAGTTGTAAACTATAATGATTAAAGTTCCCCGTAGGTTTAAATATGCCAGCTGTGTTACAGGGGAGCTTTTGATAAGGAATTGTTATGTCTGTTTTTCTTGTTACTCGCCCGGAAGATAAGGGGGCTGATCTTGTAACTGCTATCACACAGAGCGGACATGAGTCCTTCTTATTTCCTCTGCTTAAACTAAAATCTTTACCTATTACTAATGAACAGTTAACACCGTTAATTGATGCCGATAAAATCATTTTTGTCTCACAAGATGCCGTCAATTATTTAGCTGATCAGAAAACAAAGTTTAATGTTAATGCTGAATTTTTCGCTGTTGGTGAAAAAACCGCTGAATGTATAAAACAACGTTTTAATAAAAAGGCAATTGTACCGCTTCAACATGATAGCGAAGGCTTGTTGGGGCTAAAGCAACTCCAGCAAGTTGATGGTATGAGTGTTGTTTTGATCAAAGGTAAAGGGGGACGAACTTTACTGGCGAAAACACTGAAAGAAAAAGGAGCTGTCCTTAATTCTATCTGTGTATATGAGCGTGTTGCTACTGATGGAGATGTAGAGCAGTGGATCAGTCAATGGCAACAACAAAATATAGATAGTATTATTCTAAGTTGTACGGCGGCAGTTGACGTTATATTTAAAGAAGTTACACCGAATCATTTAGCGTGGCTGAAAAGTTGCCACTATTATGTTGTTAGTGAAAGAATTGCTGAATATATAGAAACATATGGCATTGAAGCTAATAATATAATGGTATCTGAGGGGGCTTCTAATGAAGCTATTTTTGCAACTATCAAAAAAAATATGCTTGCAGACAGGACAGTGAACTCAGCAAAAACAGAACAAACATCAAAGAAAAAAGAATCAACTTTAATAGCGGACACTAAGGAACAGGAAAGTAGAATGAATAATGAAAATAAGACAGAAGTTGATTCAAAAAAACCTGACAGTAAAAATCAAGAAGCTAAAAAAGAGTCATCGGGTGGAAAAGTAATAGCATTAGTTTCAGTGTTCGCATTGTTAACGTCTGTTGTAGCAGTATCGGGCGTGGTTTATAGCTATTTTAAGCAGCAGCAACAGCAATCTTTAGTTATTGATTTAACCAAGCGAAACCAGGTATTATCAAGCCAGATTGAGCAAAATAAAACGCAATTAAAGTCGGATTTAGAAAGTATAACTATAGCAACAGAACAAGCATTAAAATCTCAACAACAGCGTGTGGAGGGGCATTTAAATCAAACTCAACGCGCACTTAAAAGTGAATTAACACAAGCTTTAAAAGAAAAACAAGCGACTAAAGTCTCCTTGAATCCACAGGAGGTGAAAAGTTTGCAACGCATGGCTGTATTTAAAGCAAAAGCAGAACAAGACTATGCTGGTGCAATAGAGATCCTTGTCAGATTAGATAATTTGTTGAGTGAGCACGCAGGTAGTAATCAATTGCGTAAAGCGGTTAATCAAGATATTCAAACTTTAAAAGGATTAACTAAAGCACCGATTGAAAGTCTTTATTTGACGATACATGGTTTGAGTCAACAAGTTGCCGGTTTACCTTTTAATACAAATACCGCCAGAGTTCCTGATAAATCAGCTTTAAAGAAAGAAACGGCATTAACTGAAAATATAGACGATTGGTGGCCTAACTTAAAAAGTACCTGGCAGTTGTTTATTGATGATTTCGTTTCTAAAAGGGAGTTAAAGTCGCCGATTAAACCTATGTTGACGGAAAAACAGCAGATGTTAATACGTCAAGAATTAAGCTTTTACTTGGTACAGGCACAAACGGCCTTGATGCAAAAACAGCATAATATATATGGAATTGCATTACATAAATCAGTTGATACTGTAAATGAGTTTTTTAACCTTGAAGCTAATAATGTGACAAGCATGTTGCAAGAATTAGCGAAATTACAGCAAAACCAACCAGATTTTTATCCCCATTTCGTTCTTGTTTCTGAGCAGGTAATTAAGGAATGGTCATTATGATGAAACTTGTCAAATATCTACTTATTTTGTTTCTTGTGGTGATAGTGTTAGCTTTTTCTCCCATGATCATTGATGAAAGGGGCTATGTTTTAATTAGCTGGAATAACACAGTATTAGAAGGCTCACTAATGAGTTTTTCTATCATGGCTGTAGTTGGTGTATTAGCCGCAGTTATTGTGTTTTATATTTTAAGATGTTTGTTTAAATTATATGCAAACACGCGGTTAGGATTTAGCTTTCGCTCTGAAAATAAAAAACTGGTTAATTTGCAACAAGGCATATGGGCAAATTTAACTGGCGATCATGCCACGTCATACAAGCTATTGGCAAAATCTAACGTACCTGATGGTTGGCAGGGGATCAGTAAAGCGATTGCGGCAAAGTCGGCGATGGCACAGGGAGATAAGTCTAAAGCACTTGATTTGTTATCCGAGTTAGATGGATCAGATAAAATTTATGCTGCAGAGCTATTTGTAGAGTCAGGTGAGTCTGAAATAGCGAAAGAAATGCTTTTGCCTGTTGCTGCCGATAAAAAGCGAACTCCTTTAGAATTGCGCTTGTATAGCCAACTGTTATTACAAGAGAAAGAGTGGGATAAATTAACAGAGTTATTGCCAAAATTAGATAAAAAACAATTGCTAAGCGAAAATGAATGGCAAGTGTTATTCCAACAATATTTTAATGATATTGGTAGTGATGATATTAAATCTAAATTTAAAGCTCTCAATCGGTCGTTGCAAAAGAAAGCTGAAAGTATGTATATACAAGCTATGCTGACTACTAAAAACGCGCCAGAAGTCATACCACAATTAATCAAAATGCTGAAGAAGGAGCAATTTGAACAATTATTAAAAATATTAATAGTACCAGTCAATTATGTTTGTCTTGAATTAAAAAAAGCAGTACAAAATGCGTTAAAAAAGCAGCCAGAGCAGCAAGATTTGTTACTGTGCCTCGCCTATATCGCTAAAGCTGAACAAGATCATGATTTAGCTGCGAAAATTTTTAAATCAGTACTGAATCAGTACAATGAGCCTGCCCATTGGCAAGCGGCGGCATATAGTTATGCACAGCAAGGCGATACGAAACAGGCATTAAGCTTATACCAACAATATACGCCAGGAAACTAATAGTGAAACTAATTCTTGCCCGGTGTTTTTATTCTGAGTTAATTTATGATAGATAAGAGTTTACCTTTATTAGATTTACACCGTCACTTAGATGGTAATGTACGGACCCAGACTATTTTAGAATTGGGGCAATCCTTTAATGTTCAATTACCAGCGACTGATGTTGCAACATTAACACCTCATGTTCAAATCATGGATACAGAGCCAGACCTTATGGCTTTTTTACAAAAACTGGATTGGGGAGTGGCCGTTTTAGGTGATTATGATGCCTGTAAACGGATTGCAATGGAAAATGTAGAGGATGCCATTGCTCAGGGGCTTGATTATGTTGAACTGAGATTCAGTCCTTATTATATGGCGCAAAGTCAGGGGCTTGACACATTTAAAGTTGTTGAAGCTGTGATTGATGGTGTTAAGTCAGCAAGTAAAAATACTAAGCTTAAAGTAAATTTGATTGGTATATTGTCCAGAACATATGGCCAAGATTTATGTCAGCATGAACTTGATGCATTACTGGCCTGCAGTAAGGACTTAGTTGCAGTTGATCTGGCTGGTAATGAACTCGGCTTTCCAGGTGAACTCTTTGTTTCACATTTTGAACAAGTTAACAAAGCCGGTTTAAGCGCGACTATTCATGCGGGTGAAGCTGCTGGTGCTGTGAGTGTCTGGCAGGCAATAAAAGATTTAGGTGCTGTGAGAATTGGCCATGGTGTGAATGCAATTGAAGATCCTAAATTAATGGATTATTTAGCAAAAAATCGTATTGGTATAGAGTCTTGTTTAACCAGTAATATTCAGACAAGTACTGTAAGCAGTTTAAAATCACATCCACTTAAACAGTTTTTGGATCATGGAGTTTTAGCCTGTATTAATACAGATGATCCCGGTGTAAGTGCAATTGAAATTAATTATGAATATGAAGTTGCAGCAAAAGCGGCAGGATTAACAGCTGCTGATATCAGACAATCTCAATTAAATGCGATAGAGATAGCATTTTTATCTGAAAGTGAGAAGCAGGTACTTAAAAATCTGAAAGCTTAGTATTTTTTAATGGATGTAATGATGTTTCGTTACATCCATAGGTTTTTTGATAATCACTATTTTATAAATGCAAAAGCGTCAGCGTACATATTTTCGCGTATCGCACCATGTTGTATAAAGTCGTCTCTGACCGGACCCATCATATCAAACCGACCTGCCATATAAATATCATAGGGTTCAAGTGACACAATATCTTGCATAACTGCGTTATGTACAAACCCAGTATGTCCCTGCCAGCTGTCAGTCGCTTGTTCTACAACGGGAATAAAGTTAAATTTAGCGTTAGATTTAGCCCAGGCTTGCATTTCAGCGTTCGCGTATAATGCTGATTCTTCTTTTACACCCCAGTAAAATAAAACAGGACGATCACAGCCTGTTTCAGCTAAATGATCTGCCATAGATTTTACATATGAAAATCCTGTTCCGCCGGCGAGTAATATAATCGGGTTATCACTATCAGTTCTTAGTTGAGAGGTACCCAGGCCAACTTCTAAAGTTACTTGTGTATTATTTTCTTTATGTTTACGTAGATGCGCTAGTGCTTGCATTGCATAGGAGTCAGCCTCTGAAGCACCAATATGTAATTCGAGTAATTGAGTTTGGCTTGGTCGACTGGCAATTGAGAATGCACGCTTGTCTTTTTCATCTAAAACCAATTGCAGGTATTGACCTGCTTCAAATTTAACTTCATTTTTAGGTTTTAATTCAACCTTAAAAACAAATTCAGTTAAAGGGCTGATAGAAACGACATCAGCTTGTAATAATTGCATGTTTAAAACCTTAAAATTAATATATTTATATGTCTAATTGATGCCTGTTGAGCACATATTATCTTCAATTGTACCGTTTTTAATTGTAAGCGCGACTATTCTTCATTCAAAATATTCAGTGAATCCCAAATGTCGTCGATTTTAACTTTTATATTTTTGTCCATCACAATAGGTTCTCCCCATTCTCTGTCTGTTTCACCTTGCCACTTATTTGTTGCATCAAGCCCCATTTTTGAACCTAAACCTGATACAGGGGAAGCAAAATCCAGATAATCTATCGGTGTATTTTCTATAAGTGTAGTATCTCTGCTGGGATCCATACGAGTAGTGATTGCCCAGATCACATCATTCCAATCTCTGGCATTGATATCGTCATCACATACAATGACAAACTTTGTATACATAAACTGTCTTAAGAAGGACCAGACTCCCATCATCACGCGTTTAGCATGACCTGGATATTGTTTTTTCATAGTGACGATTGCCATACGATACGAACATCCTTCGGGAGGAAGGTAAAAATCGACAATTTCAGGAAACTGCTTTTGTAAAATAGGAACAAATACTTCATTTAAAGCAACGCCAAGTACAGCTGGTTCATCTGGTGGTCTACCGGTGAAAGTACTATGATATATTGGGTCTTTACGATGGGTAATATGCGTTACTGTCATTACCGGAAAACTATCAACCTCATTGTAGTAACCTGTGTGATCACCATAAGGGCCTTCAGGCGCCATTTCGCCTTGTGCGATATAGCCTTCCAAAACGAACTCAGCACTTGCCGGAACTTGTAATTCATTGGAGATAGACTTTACGACTTCCGTTTTACTGCCACGCAATAAACCTGCAAACGCATATTCACTTAAGGTGTCTGGTACCGGGGTAACTGCACCTAAAATGGTGGCTGGATCAGCGCCTAAGGCAACAGAAACGGGATAGGGCTCTCCTGGATTTTCTTTACACCATTCCTGAAAATCTAGTGCGCCACCACGGTGTGATAACCAGCGCATAATAATTTTATTTTTTGATAACAATTGTTGGCGATAAATCCCTAAATTTTGTCGTTTCTTATAAGGGCCTTTGGTGATTGTTAGCCCCCAGGTTATAAGCGGTGCGGCATCGCCAGGCCAACAATGCTGAATAGGAAGTTGTGTAAGATCAACATCATCACCTTCAAGGATGATCTGTTGACAAGGGGCTTTTTTTACCTGTTTAGGCGGCATATTTAATACTTGTTTAAAAACCGGTATTTGCCCTATGGCCTCTTTTATTCCTGCTGGTGGCTCTGGCTCTTTTAAAAAGGCCAGTAATTTACCCACTTCACGCAGTGCGCCTACATCTTCTTTACCCATGCCCATGGCGACACGTTCAGGCGTACCGAATAAATTAGCAAGAACAGGAATATCATATCCTTTGGGGTTTTCGAATAATAATGCGGGGCCTTTTGCACGTAATGTGCGATCTGCTATTTCTGTCATTTCTAAATAAGGATCGATTTCTTGTGAGATCCTTTTTAGCTGGCCTTTTTCTTCAAGTAAGTTTATAAAATCTCGCAGGTCTTTGTATTTCATTCCATACTGTCGTCATGGCAAATAAAAATTGGCCGTATTATAGCTGTTTGCAGCCTCTTTGTCGTACTTTTAATATTTCCCAATCATTTTGTAATTGTTGAAACTTTTGTTTGTCTCCCCCCGTTTTGTCTGGATGATATTTCAGTGCCAGTTTTCGCCATTGTTGCTGTATTTGTTTGTCTGTGGCATTTTCAGGTAAATTAAATCTTTTAAGTGATTGTTTTATATCTTTTTCATTAGGGGGGGGGGTTACAGCAAGATTTAAATAATCCTGCCAGAATTGCATTAATAGAGCATCAATTTCAGTTTGGTTGGTATCATAATTATCCCAGTTTAGGTAATAATCTCTTAAATTACGGCTATTATGACATTCAGGTAAGGCGCTCTTTTCAATTAATCTAATGTCTAAACTGGATATATGTAAATTATAATTGTGTGATAAAAATATAGTTTCTAACTCAAATAATGCGTTCATAATTAAAAAGTTACGTTTAAATAAGTTTTTATTGTAATCTGTGTCTAACTGGCTCAGGCAACCATGAAGGGTTAACTCTGAAGCTAATGTATGGATTTTCCAACTTTTTGATGTCAGTAAATAGTCAAAAATAATGTGCGTTAGTGGATTTTTTTGCAATGATAAGTCCCTTAAACCGTTATTTATATTGTTTTAGCTTATGCTATATAATAGTTTTTATTTTGTTCGATTGCATAAAATGGTATAACTAGGATTTATTATTGCTGTTTTCTAAAAGGGATCAAGTACAGGCATAATTAAAGCATTGTACCTAAGGAAATTTTATGGCGGATTTTTTCAAATATATACTTGTTTATTGCATATTTATTAGCAGTTCAGGATTTGTATTTGCAGATCCTGCTGATATTAATAATCAATTATCCCAATTAATAAAATCCACTGATAAAAAACAAGCCCTTAAGGATGTTAACCAATTATTGTTAAATCCCGATATGACTCCCTTGCAATACATCAAAGCGTTAAATTTGGGGAGTCAGTTCCATCACTCTTTAGGGGATTTGGATAATGCGATTAAACTAACGCGTCAAACCCAGTTATATGCTCACACTAAAGATCTAAAAAAAGAAGAAGCAGAGGCATTTAAAAGATTAGGCGTTTTACATTACTTTAAAGGTGATAACCCCACTTCCTTAACCAATTATCAAACCGCACTTGAATTTTACGATACTTTAGATGAACCTATAAAACGAGCGCATTTACTCAATAATATCGGTCTGGTATATGCTGCTATGGAAGATATTTCTCAAGCTTTACAGAGTTATCAGCGTGCTGAACCTATATATCAGAATTTAGGTTCGGAACAAGATCAAATTGATATTCGCTTTAATATTGCCGGTTTATATAATCGACTTGGTCGATTTGATGTTGCTATTAATATGTATTTGCAAGTAATTAAAGATCGCAAGCGAATTAATGATACCAGCGGTGTGGCACTTGCTTATGGTGATCTGGGGATCGCTTATAAAAAATCCAGTCAGCATGAAAAGGCTAAACACTATTTATTGGCTGCACTGACTTATTATCAGGCACAAAAAGATCAATATAATCAAGCATCTCAATTACATAACCTGTCTGATTTGTTTATTGAAACCGATGAGATAGAAAAAGGTATTGAATATGCAAAGGAAAGCATCGCACTTAGTGTGAAACAGCAACATCAAAATGCCTATGTTGGTAGCTTATATAGTTTAGCGAAAGCTTTGTTTCGTAAAGGTGAATATGAAGAAAGTAAAATATATTTAAAGCAATCTAGTGATGTGGCGGTTACTATGGCTGATCATCAGCAACTTAATGAAAATATAGCGTTACTTTCATTAATTTATGCAGCCCAAAATGATACAAAGCAAGCCTTGTCCAGTCATTTTAAATACCTTTCTGCGGCAAATATGTCTTCAAACAAAGCACTTAATCTACAGTTAGCCAAATATCGAGCGCTATTGGAATCGGAAAAATTAAAACGACAAGTAGAGAAGTTAGAACAAAACAAATTATTGCAAAATCTGGCTATGGCACAGGCTGCGCAAAAACGTAATTTTGCGATTATTGCCGGGTTTCTTTTACTACTAGCTGGTTTTTTTGTTTATAGACGAAATGTAGAAAGAAGCTCGAAAGAAGAGTTGGAAGTGAAAGTTAAGCAAAGAACACAAGAGTTAGAAACTTTAATGTTAGAGCTACAAAAAGCGAATGAAATTAAAGGACAATTTCTTGCAAATATGAGCCATGAAATCAGAACACCTTTGACATCAATTATCGGTCAGGCGGAAGCAATCATAAATGGCGATGTTGAAGAAGCTTATTTACATAAAGAAATTGAAATAATTCATAACAATAGTGAACACTTACTTAGATTAATAAATAATGTTTTAGATTTAAGTAAAATAGGTGTTAATAAACTTGAACTCGAATATAAGACACAAGATCTACATTCAGTTTTGAATGATTTAAATCATATGTTTACTGATACAGCTAAAAAGAAAGGTTTGATCTTTAGTATTTCACATTGTTTACCAACGCCTTTTTTTGTACAGCTTGATATTTTCAGAGTAAAACAAATATTAATTAACTTATGTTCAAACGCGATCAAGTTTACCGATCATGGTCATATCAAAATAGATATAGTGACACGCAAATCAGAATTAGTATTTAAAGTTTCAGATACAGGTATTGGTATGAGTGAAACCCAAGTACAACAAATTTTCAAAAGTTTTACTCAGGCTGATAATAGTATCAGCAGGCGTTTTGGCGGTTCGGGTTTAGGTTTATGTTTGTCAGAGCAATTGGCAATTTTGCTCGGTGGCACGATTAATGTGGAAAGTGAAATTGGGCAGGGCAGTATTTTTTCATTTATTTTACCTTGTGAGCAAATTCAAGATTATCGCCTTGAAGATAATAATGAGGCTACACAGATTGAATTTGAACAAATTTCTGGTCAGATCTTATTAGCTGAAGATCATAATGACAATCGTAGATTGATTTCGCGGCTATTAACTGGATTAGGCTTAGAAGTGATCACGGCAAAAAATGGAAAAGAAGCTGTTGAGTTATTATTGCAATATGAACCACAACTCATTTTATTAGATATACAAATGCCAGAAATGGATGGCATAGAAGCTTTTAAATTATTACGCCAATGTGGTTGCAATCAACCTGTAATCGCTCTGACGGCTAACGCTATGAGTCATGAAATTGCGCACTATCTTGAACTGGGGTTTGACGGTCACCTAAAAAAGCCGATTGAAAGACAACATTTTATTTCTACTATTATTCAATATTATAAAAATATGCCACAGGCCAGCGAATTAGATGATACTTTAAAGTCAATAGATATGTCAGATTTGCAAAGTGATTTTAAAAATAGTCTGGGTACTGAATTAAAAGCCCTTAGCCAGAGTTATCAAAGTCAGGACTTTGTGCATTTGGAGAAACAAGCACACAGACTTGCTGGTGCGGCTGATATATTTGATTTTAAAGATATTGCAATGCAAGCTAAATTAATCGAAAAAGCGATAAAAAGTAATGAGGTGGCTAACATTGATAACATGGTTGAAAAACTTTTTAGTTTACTAGAAGTACAAATTTTAGAAACTTCACCTGGTTAAAGTGGTATGTGATAAAGATGTTTTCATTATTTCATTGGTTTGATTTAATTGGAGTCGGAGTTTTTGCTATTTCGGGAACTTTAGTTGCCTATCGCAAGAAACTAGATGGCTTTGGCGTGATTGTTCTGGCCTCGGTAACGGCTATTGGCGGTGGCACGATACGAGACGTAATATTAGGGATCCCTGTTTTTTGGCTGCAAGATCAAAGTTATTTGTATGCCATTATGATATCTGCTTTTGTGACTATTATTTGGTTAAATAAGCGTCGAAAATTTCCACAGGTGTTACTCGAAATAGCCGATGCATTGGGGTTGGCGTTTTTTGTAGTGATGGGAGTGCAAAAATCCCTTGAATATGGCGTATCAGATCTGGCTGCGATTATTATGGGGATCATCACAGGTTGCGCAGGCGGTATGATCAGAGACGTACTTGCCCGGCAAATGCCTATGGTACTTAAAAGTGAACTTTATGCGACTACTTGCATGTTTGGTGGTGTGATTTATACCACAAGTCTCAATTTTAATATTGCAACCCATGTGGCGATGTTTTTAGGTATGCTGGCGACTTTATTACTGCGTTTAGGTGCAATAAAATGGCGTTGGAGTTTACCTGTTTTTAAATATCCACATTAAAGGGTTTTAAATAAAACGTTAAAAATTAAAGAACTGTACTAAGCTTGAGTTAAAGTTCATCATAAAAAGGACAAGGATATGTCTTTAGCCAGGATCCTGTCTCGTGCTCAGGTTGGTATGCAGGCACCGCAAGTTATAGTCGAAGTTCATTTAGGCAATGGTCTGCCTGCATTTCATATCGTTGGATTACCGGAAACTTCAGTCAAAGAGTCAAAAGACAGAGTTCGCAGTGCTTTGGTTAATTCCAATTTCTTATTTCCTGATAAACGGATCACAGTTAATTTAGCGCCTGCAGATTTACCTAAAGAAGGAGGCAGATTTGATTTAGCGATTGCAATAGGTATTTTAATCGCTTCAAAACAGTTAACTTATCATGAAGTTGATAAGAGTGAGTTTTATGGCGAGCTTGCATTAAATGGTGAAGTGCGCACTGTGAATGCAATTTTACCCTCAGTATTAGCTGCCACAGCTGCTGGCAGACAATGTTTTATTCCTTATGAGAATGATAAATTAGCAAGTTTGATCAAAGCAGCTCGCCGTAAAGGAGTCACGAGCTTGCATAACTTATGGTTGGATTTAAATGGTCAATGTGCACTTCAATTTAATCTGCCCCATACTTTAGATCAATTGACCGAGCGTGATTACCCTGATTTATCTGAAGTCAAAGGGCAACTGCAAGCAAAAAGAGCGTTGGAAATATCGGCAGCTGGTGGTCATAATTTATTATTTTTAGGCCCGCCTGGAACGGGAAAGTCTATGCTGGCACAACGAATGACAGGTATATTACCTGAAATGGCAGACGATGAAGCGTTAGAAACAGCAGCAATATATTCAATTACCGGACACCAGGTTGATTTAACCAATTGGAAAAAAAGACCTTATCGCGCACCTCATCATACATGTTCTGCTGTTGCGTTAGTGGGGGGATCGTCTAATCCGAAACCAGGTGAGATCAGCCTTGCCCATAATGGTATATTGTTTCTGGATGAATTACCTGAATATGAACGTAAAGTCATCGATAGTTTAAGGGAGCCAATGGAGACGGGAAAAGTGATTATTTCTCGTGCAGCAAGACAAAGTGAATTTCCCGCAAAGTTTCAATTGATAGCAGCATTAAATCCAAGCCCATCAGGCTGTTATACCGATAAAAGGTCAACACCAGAGCAAGTACTAAAATATTTATCTAAAATTTCAGGTCCTTTTATCGATCGTATCGATTTACAGGTTGAGTTACCAAGAATATCGAGTGTGGAGTTACAAAGTCAGCAAGTCGCGGAAAGTAGCGCTGAAGTTAAATTGCGAGTAGTCGCTGCCAGAGAAGTTCAAATAAACCGACAGGGCAAAGCTAATGCATATTTAACTAATAAAGAAGTATCATTGCACTGTGTACTTAACGCTGATTCGTTAAGCTATTTAGCACTTGTAACTGAAAAATTGGGATTATCACCGCGTTCTTATCATCGTATTATTAAAGTGGCCAGAACAATTGCTGATCTAGGTCAAGAACCGGATATTCAGCTTAGCCATCTGAAAGAAGCTTTGAGTTACCGGGCATTTGAAAGATTAATCACACAATTAACCTCGCAATAAATATCTTCGTATATAGACTAATTGGCTAATTTAATCTCCAGATAGTATTTGCACCAAAATTTACCAGCTGTTAACATTAAAAGTTGATTTTGTTGTTATATCAATTTGCAGTTACTAGCTGGGAATAAGGAGTTTTTGGATGAAAAGGTTGGCATTGGTTTTAGGCCTCTTATATGGTTCCATTCACTGTGGTACGGCATCGGCAGATGCTAATAAAGCGATGAATTATTACCTAAATCAAGAATATAAAGAAGCTTTTAATTTATTTCAGCAAACAGCTCATTTAGGTCATGGAAAAAGTCAGTTTAATTTAGGTGTGCAATATTTAAGAGGACAAGGAGTAAAAGCTGATCCTGTATTGGCTTATGCTTATTTGTCTACTGCCATTGATAATAAATTTATGATGGCGGGTCAGGCACTAAAATCAGTGGCCAAACGTTTATCTCCAGTGCAATTAGAATCAGCAAAAGCCAAAGCGCAAGAATTTATAGCTCTTTATGGATTTAAGGGGAGCGAAAATATTGATACAGCATTGGTACATAATCGAAGTTTTAATCCAGCCCCGAGCCGTATCGTTAACCCTGATGTAGAGTACCCAAAATCTTTTGCTCGTGACGGGATCCCCGGTGCAGCCACGTATACATTTGATATAGATAAAAATGGTGTGCCAAGAGATTTTATATTATTGAGTAGTTATCCAGAACCTGAATTTGCTGAAAATGTAAAAGCAAAATTAGAAAAATCTCGTTATACCCCTTCCAAAATTAATGGAAGTTTAAGGGTTTTTACAAATGCTTATTTCACCGGCTTGTTTAAACGTTCGCAGCTCCCTCAGGAAACTTTGACTAAACTCGAAAGAAAGAAAAAGCGATTAACCTCAAAAGCACGCAGTGGTGATGTTAATGCACAATCTGAATTGGCCTCTTTATTGGTTATTATGAATACTTTGCCTGATCATATTGTTACTTTTGATAAAAGTGAAGTTCAGGCAGCCAAAAAAGTGCCAGTTAATGTCATTTTATCAGCATCAGATCAACCCGATTTTGCATATAATCCAACTTTAGAGGAAAACTTTTTTAATTTTGATTACCTTGTCTGGTTAAATGAAGCGGGCGAGATCAGTAAAAAACAGGCTTTCAATCACCTTAATATTCCACAAGCGTTGTTAGATAATGCGAATGAAACTTTGTCAAAATGGCAATTAAAGTTTTCAGAGCCAGATAAAGCACAGCAAGTTCAGGGTCCCTATTTGGTGAGTTTTTACTACAATAACGAAGCAGAACATAGTGAATATGCAAATCATTTAGCACGGACAAATGTGAAAATAAAAAGCATAATGAATCAATCTAAATATAAAAATCCGGATTACTGGCGTAAACTTGCAGCCAAAGGTGGCCACGCTGAGAGTTTGTTTCAACTTGGTGCTAATTGTAATTTAAGACTGTTAACTGTGGCGGCAAATATAGGTTATGAGCCTGCTGAAATTCAAGCTGCTAAATGTATCTATCGATTGAATAACCCAACGAAAGAAGAAGTTGCACAGGCAAAATCCTGGTTAGTTTCAGCACATGAAAAAGGGAACTTAATTGCTAAGCGAGAACTTGCGGGATTATACGCGATTAACTCAAACAATAAGGCAGAATTAGAGCTTGCAATTACATTAGCGCAGCATGTGGCAGATGAAAGTGATGATCCGTTAGCTTATGAATATTTAGCTGCTGCTTATGCTAAATTAGGAGATTTTGATGAGGCGATAGATTATCAGGAGCAGGCAATTAAAGAGGCTTCAGATAAAGATTATTATATGAAACCATTTAATTCGCATTTAGTGTCTTATCAGAATAATAAACTGGCAACCTGGTGATCTTTATACCAATGACAGCATATAACCTTTACCACGAACAGTAACGATACGTTTCTGTTCTTTTTCATCACCTAATTTCTTTCTTAATCGACCGATTAAAACATCAACTGTTCTATCAGCCGGACTCCAGTCTGGCTGACCTATTTCCTCTGATAATTTCTCTCTGGGTGTGGCTTTTCCTGAATTTGAAATCAGACAGATCAAAACCTTATGCTCAGCTTCTGTAAGGCGTATTTCTTCGTTATTAAGTGTAATAAGTGTTCTGTGTTCAGGATGTAACTTAAAATCTGAATATTCAATGTAGTCATCAGCTTCTTCTACTGACAGAGCTAACCTTTTACATAATGCCCTGATCCTTAGTTCTAATTCAATTAAATCAACGGGTTTACAAATATAATCATCTGCACCAAGTGCTAATCCGGCAATTCTGTCTGATTGTGAATCTCGACTAGACAGCATCACTAAGCCTATTTCACTTAAGGTGTTTAACTCTTTAGCTAACTGTAAACCATCTTTATCGGGCAGGACAATGTCAACAATTGCCAAATGAATTGATTGTTGCTTATCATCTTTTTTCGCTAATACGATATCCAGAGCTTGAGCACCTGTTGAGTCAATTTCGAAGCTAAACTCAGTGCCCTGAAAATGAGTTAAGATACGCTTAACTAATAATTCATCATCTTCAACTAAAAGGATTCTAATTGTCATTGTTTATTCTAAAATACTAAATGTTTATTCGATACTATCATTAAAAAGTAGATATGATAAAAGCCTATTTTTAATTAATTGTTAGATAATGTAAGGTAAAAGTAAATTACAATAGAATATTAAGCTTTAGGATAATTATGTTTACAGAAAAGTTTTCCCCCAGGTTTAGTGACACTGATGTGTTAGGTCATATAAATAATACGGTATTACCTGTCTGGTTTGAGGCTTGTAGAGAACCGATATTTAAATTTTTTACGCCTGATTTAAACCCGACTGATTGGCGATTGATTGTCGCTAAAATTGAAGTGGAATTTCAGGGAGAAATTTTTTATGGCCAGCCGGTCGAAATAAAAACCGGGATCAGGCATATAGGCAATAGTTCATTTGTCGTTGAGCAAAGCCTTTGGCAGCATGGTGAATTATGTGCACTGGGAAAGGCTGTTATGGTGAGGTACGATTTTACCAATAAAACATCACAGAAACTTTCTGATAGTGAAAGAGCAAAATTAGCACAACACCTTTTATGAGTGAGGGGGCGTCCTTTGCCCCCTCGAAACCGTTAATTTAAGAGCTTATTTAAATAAAATCCGGTAAATGAAGCGTCGCATTTAGCAACTTCTTCAGGGGTGCCTGATACCAAAATTTCTCCACCTCCTGAGCCACCTTCAGGACCAAGATCGACAATCCAGTCTGCTGTTTTGATAACATCTAAATTGTGCTCAATGACAACTATCGTATTGCCGTGATCTCTGAGTCGGTGCAATACGGCAAGGAGTTGCTGTATATCATGAAAATGTAATCCGGTTGTAGGTTCATCAAGTATATATAAGGTTTTTCCTGTATCTCGTTTAGACAGTTCTTTAGCAAGTTTCACTCTTTGTGCTTCGCCTCCTGACAGAGTAATTGCGGATTGACCTAAGCGAATATAGGATAATCCGACATCCATCAGAGTTTGTAATTTCCGTGAAATAGCTGGAATTTTCTCAAAAAATTGATTTGCATCTTCAACTGTCATATTGAGTACTTGATGTATGTTTTTGCCTTTATAAAGTATTTCTAAAGTTTCACGATTATAGCGTTTAGAGGCACACACATCACAAGGTACATAGACATCGGGTAAAAAGTGCATTTCAACTTTGATCATGCCATCTCCCTGGCAAGCCTCACAGCGGCCTCCTTTTACATTAAAACTAAATCGACCTGGTTTATAACCACGGGAACGGGCTTCTTGTGTACCAGAAAATAATTCACGAATGGCAGTGAATATACCTGTATAAGTCGCCGGGTTGGATCTGGGGGTTCTGCCTATGGGGCTTTGATTTATATCAATTACTTTATCAAAGTGTTGCAGCCCTTTAATTTTTTTATATGCGGCAGGTTCAGCTGTGGTTGCACCATTGAGCTCAGTTTGCGCAAGCTGATATAAAGTATCATTAATAAGTGTAGACTTACCTGATCCGGAAACGCCTGTAATACAGGTCATCAGGCCAAATGGTATACGTAAATCAACAGATTTTAGGTTATTACCTGAAGCACCTAATAGTTCTAACCACTTATTACCACATTGATGTCTGTTTTTAGGAATGGCTATTTCTTTAACACCTGAAAGATATTGACCCGTTAAAGATTCTTTGCTGCTGATAATATCCTGATATTTTCCTTCGGCAATGATATTACCGCCATGTACACCGGCTCCCGGACCAATATCTATGATATGATCTGCGGCTTTTATCGCATCTTCATCGTGTTCAACAACGATAACTGTATTACCTAGATCTCGTAAATAAATTAACGTTTTAAGAAGTCGATCATTATCCCTTTGATGTAAACCTATGGAGGGTTCATCTAATACATACATAACACCCACTAAACCGGCACCGATTTGACTTGCTAAACGAATGCGCTGTGCTTCACCACCTGATAAAGTATCGGCGCTACGATCCAGTGACAGGTAATTTAATCCTACATTCACTAAGAAGGATAAACGATCTCGTATTTCTTTTAAGATCTTATCGGCAATTTTTCCGCGTTGACCTGTCAGTTTTAAGTTATCAAAAAAACCTGTGGCTTCACCAATACTCATTTGCGTGATACTGGGTAAATTAGTGTATTCAATAAAGACGTTTCTGGCTTCTTCACGTAACCTGGATCCAGCACAACTAGGGCAATTTTGGTGAGTTTGGTATTTCGCTAACTCTTCTCGTACTGAGTTTGATTCTGTTTCTTTATAGCGGCGACTCATATTATTGAGGACACCTTCAAATACATGATTACGTACTACAACATCACCACGATCGTTACGGTAATTAAATTCAATCTTGGTTGTTCCTGAACCATTTAAGATTATTTTTTGATGTTTGGCGCTTAAACTTTTAAAAGGTACCTCAGGATCAAAATTAAAATGTGCAGCAACAGCCTGTAACATTTGATAATAATAAAAACTTCTTTTATCCCAACCTTTAATTGCACCTCCTGCTAAGCTTAACTCAGCGTTCTGCACTACGCGGTCTGGATCAAAATATTGCCTGATACCTAATCCGTCACAACTTTGGCAGGCACCCGCCGGATTATTAAATGAGAATAACCTGGGTTCAAGTTCAGCCATTGCATAACCACAACTCGGGCAGGCAAAGTTTGCTGAAAACACAATGTGCTCACGTTCAGGCTCATCCATAAATGCGATTTGAGCAACGCCATTAGAAAGTAATAATGCAGATTCAAAAGATTCAGCTAAACGTAGTTCTAATCCTGGTTTTATTTTTAACCGGTCGACAACCACTTCAATACTATGCTTTTTGTGAAGTTCTAATTCAGGTGGATCAGACAAGTCGCATACCTCGCCGTCAATCCGAGCGCGAATAAAGCCTTGTGCAGCGAGTTGCTCTAATAATTTTACATGTTCACCTTTACGCTCAGTTACCACAGGCGCAAGTAACATCACCTTAGTGGATTCAGGTAATTCCAGAACATGGTCAACCATTTGGCTGATTGTTTGGGCTGCCAAAGGTAAATCATGAGTTGGACACTTAGGTTCACCTACGCGGGCAAACAACAAGCGTAAATAATCATAGATTTCAGTGATAGTTCCCACTGTAGATCTAGGGTTGTGAGATGTAGATTTTTGTTCAATAGAAATCGCAGGCGACAGACCTTCTATATGATCAACATCAGGCTTTTCCATGAGAGATAAAAACTGACGGGCATAGGCTGAAAGTGATTCAACATAGCGTCGCTGGCCTTCTGCGTATAAAGTATCAAAAGCTAAAGATGATTTACCTGATCCTGATAAACCGGTAATTACAACTAATTTATCTCTGGGAATACTCAAGCTAATATCTTTTAAATTATGAGTGCGTGCGCCTCTGACTTCTATTTGGTCCATGCTGCCTATTTCTATCTTAAAATATCAATGATTAAAAGTATCTCATATTTTTATAGGTATAACATCGAAGTATTTTCCATGTTAAACTAGCTGCAATTCCCATTTTATTTTTTAGTATAATAATAAGCGCGTAATGTTATGAGTTCCTCCTCTTTAAATTCCCTGGAAAAACGCACGGCTGTTTCATTAGCCAGTGTATTTGCTTTTCGTATGCTGGGCTTGTTTATGTTAATGCCAGTACTGGCTATTTATGGTAAAGATCTGGCTGGTTTTTCTCCGCTGTGGATAGGGTTAGCTATTGGAGCTTATGGTTTAACCCAGGCTATGTTGCAAATTCCTATGGGCTGGTTATCTGATAAATTCGGTCGTAAGCGCATTATTGTTGCCGGTTTGATTGTTTTTGCTATTGGTTCTATTGTAGCGGCAATGGCTGAATCTATTTATATGGTGACATTAGGCAGAGCATTGCAGGGCATGGGCGCTATTGCCAGTGCCGTATTAGCGTTAGCCGCAGATTTAAGCCGTGATGAACAAAGGCCTAAAGTCATGGCTGTTATTGGGATGTGCATTGGATTGAGTTTCGCATTAGCTATGTTATTGGGTCCTATGGTTGCCAGTGAATTTGGGATTGAAGGGTTATTCTGGTTAACCGCAATATTGGCGTTATGCGGTATTGTAATTGTACTGACGATTGTGCCTACAGCAGTTAATCGGGCACCAAAAGGAGAAACCAGTGCCGCATTATCAGATATTAAAAAACTTATTCAAAATCCACAGTTAGCAAGATTAGATGTAGGAGTGATGTTTTTACATCTCACCTTAACGGCTATGTTTGTTGTTTTACCTAATAAACTGATAGAAGATGGGCTGGCAGCAGAGCAGCATTGGCAATTGTATATTCCGGTTTTATTATTAGCGTTTATTTTAATGGCCCCGGTCATGATCATCGCGATTAAAAAAGAGAAAGAAAAACAGGCTTTTGTTGGTTCTATTGCATTAATTGTTGCCAGTTTAATGACATTAACTTTTGTGGCACATTCAAGTATTGGTATTGCAATTTGTATGCTTGGATATTTTATTGCTTTTAATTATTTGGAAGCGACGATGCCCGCTATGGTGTCTCGCATGGCGCCAGCGAATCAAAAAGGCTCTGCGATGGGGGTTTTTTCCTCGGGTCAGTTCTTTGGTGCATTTTTAGGCGGGATCCTTGGAGGTTTTATTGCATCGCAGGATTCTGTTGAATCAGTATTTGCCGCCGCAGCCCTTGTTGGGGTAATATGGTTAGCTATCGCCTGGGGTATGAAAATCCCGCCCAGAAGTAAACTCATTAGTTTTTTAACGCAACTTGATACAGAACAAGAAGCTGAGAAATTAGCTGCTAGTTTAGTTGCATTAAAAGGTGTGGTAGAGGCGACTGTTGTACTTGAAGAAAACAGAACTTATTTAAAAGTTAAAAATACAGAATTTGATTTAGAAAAAGCACAAGCACTAGTCGCTTCTGGCAACTAACTTGCAGCTTCATTATATAATTTAAAGGAGAAGCCAGATGGCTCGTGGTGTTAATAAAGTAATATTGGTTGGTAATTTAGGCCAAGATCCCGAAGTTAGATATATGCCAAATGGCGGTGCTGTTGCAAATATCACATTAGCAACGGCTGATAGCTATAAAGACAAAAATACAGGTCAGATGGTTGATAAAACAGAATGGCACCGTGTGGTATTTTTTGGCAAATTAGCGGAAATTGTCGGTGAATATTTACGTAAAGGTTCACAGGTTTATGTTGAAGGTAAATTACAAACACGTAAATGGACGGATCAACAAGGCCAGGATAAATATACGACCGAAGTGGTTGTAGATCAATTTAGTGGTCAAATGCAAATGCTAGGCAGTCGTAATGAAGGCGCACAAGCTGGTGGATTTTCGCCACAGCAACAAAAGCCAGCTCAGCAAGGTGGTTTTGCTCCTCAACAAGGACAAGGTCAGCAACAAGGTGGCTTTGCACCACAGCAGCAAAAACCAGCAGCACAGCAAGGTGGTTTTGCGCCGCAACAAGGACAAGGTCAGCAACAAGGTGGTTTTGCACCACAACAAGGTCAACAATCAGGTGGTTTTTCACCGCAACAGGGTCAGCCACAAGGCGGCTTTGCACCTAAACCACAAAATGCACCACAAGGTGGCGCTTCTAATCCGATGGAACCGCCTATTGATTTTGATGATGATATTCCTTTTTAAAAATCAATACTTAGAAAAGCATAAAAAATAAAATTGCTGCAGCCCGCTTTTAGCGGGCTTTTTGTGCTTTATTAACTTGTATTCCTCCTATTGTTGAACAACACTTAAAACATACTTTTTAAAAAATAATACACCTTATGTTGTCTCATTTTAAGCGTATTCCAAATTGGTCATTTTTTGCGTTATTTTTTATTTTCATTGTTTTGATTTTAGTTGCAAATGAAACGCTTTTTAATTACCTCAGTGCAGAACGAATTCAACATGTTGAAAATATAGATACGAGTTCAGATCCAGTGTGGGTGACTAGTTGGCATTTGTTCGTATTACTAGATATCGCTATATTCTTGATATTTGGTGCCCTGGTGTATTATAAAAAGTTGAGTGCTAAAATTTACGAAAGTAAGCACATACATGCTATAGGCGGTGCTATTTACGCTAAAAATCCCAAGTTATTACTAAATTCTGTCGTGAAGGCAAGTAAAGATCATACTTTAGAAAAAGAACCGCACTTCACAGCTTCTTTGTTAGGGGTGAGCAATGAAAGTCAGAATATATTTGTTATGTTTGAAGCGTTAATTAATCAGGATCTAAATGTGAGTGAAGAGATAGTTAAACAGCAATTTGTTAAATTATCGAATAACATTACAAAAATATCATTAAAAAAGCTTAAATCAGGCGGTTATACATTAACTGTAATTGGTTTAAGTGTTTTGGATTTAGATAATATTAACAGAAATTTATTTGAACTCATTTCTGCTGCTATTTCTGGCGATACAGAACAAAAAGCCGATATTAAAATCGGTTATTGTAATTACGCACAAGATGCAGATCAAGTGATGGTTTATCAATTAGCACAGTCGGCTTTAATGGTGAGTAAATCGAGTAAGTGGTTAAATACGTATAAATTTTCTTATAATCAAACGCAAATACAATTATCAAATCTATCTCCAGATGAAATCAATCACTATATAAAAAAGAAATGTTTTTTATTATTGTTTCAACCTATATTCTCTTTAACTAACGGAGAAATATTACAGCATGAAGCCTTATTAAGAGTGCGTCATAAAACTTTAGGTTTACTTAATGCTGCACAATTAATTCCGTCTATTCAAAGTAAAGAGCAAATAGAGCTTTTAGATAAAGCAATTGTTGAGCAGGTTATAAAAGTCATCAAATCTGAGGTGGTTTACCACTATGTCAGTATTAACCTTCATCAAATTAACTGGTTTAATTCTGATTTTTGTGACTGGCTTTTGGTCATGTTTAAAGATCCAAAAGTAAGTAAAAGTATATTACTTGAAATTGCAGAAGTGGATTTATTAACCGCGGATCCTCAACTCCAGGATATATTTAAAAAGCTTAATGCTTTAGGTGTGAAAATAATTTTAGACAAAGTTGAAGGGGCAATATTAAATTCGGCACTCTTATCTCACTTTAAAATTCATGCAGTAAAATTAGATTATGCAATGATCCATGACATCAACTTAGATATCAATAAGCAGCAACAAATTAAAAATATAATACAGTTAACCAAAGAGCATAAAATTCCGGTTTTTGCAGTAGGTGTTGAGCAAAAATGTGAGTTAGATATTTTAAATAATCTGGGAGTATATGGCGCACAGGGACATTATTTTTCTGAACCACTACAAGAGTTGTCTGCTTTTTCAAATACATCGTTTTAGAGCCCGTATATTATTTTATTTTACTATAGAGCATTCAATGACTTGCTTTGTTTGATAAATAACTGATAATTTAACTTATGGGAAAATATAATAAAATAGAAGCATGATAAAACATTTGCTCGCTAAGCTGCCTTTTTTTAGTGCACACAAAAATATTGATAGTTATATAGGTTTAGTTGTCGGACTAAATCATTTAACTGCTGTGCGACTACAGAAAAAACAAGAGCAATTGTTAGTAACTGAAAATAAAAGTTTTGTTTTAACTAATGAGTCTGAATTTAGTCGCAATATCACCCACTTTATCGATGAACTCAGAGAAGATAATACCCAGGTTGCAGTGGTATTACCTAACCACATGTACCAAATAGTACAAATGGATAAGCCCAGTTTAACCGATGAAGAAATTAAGAAATCACTGCGCTGGACGGTTAAAGATTTAGTCACTATCCCGGTTGAAAATATCGTTGCTGATTATGTTGATAACCCTATAAAGCAAGGCTTTCAAGATAAAATCACTACCTTTGTTGCAAATAAAGCGCTTTTAATGCCTATCATTAATGGTATTGAAAAAAGTCACGCAGAATTAAGCAAAATAACTTCTGAAGAACTTGTTTTGGCGGGGCTTGTTGCTATGGATAACGCAGCACATTTGATTATTCATCAGCATAAAGAACAAGAGCCAAGTATTCAAATCATTAAAGATGGGGCTTTGGTATTTACCCGCCGTTTACGGGGCTTTAGTTTATTATCTAGCCTGACAATTGAAGAGCTTAAAGCAGGGTTGCTAGATAATTTTAGTTTGGAGATCCAGCGCTCAATTGATTTTTTCGAAAGTCAGTTAAAGCAACCACCTTTAAAAACATTACAGCTGTTTTTACCTTCAGAAGTTTTACCACAAATAATTGAGCAACTTACCCAACACTTTGTTGTAAAAGTGACAGGGTTTGAGCCGGGCCTAGCTCACTGTAGCGGACAAAAAGAAAATTTTTATTTTGCTATAGGTGCTGCAATGGAGTTAACCGGGAGAGAAAATGAAGTTACGCATTAACCTTTTAATTGATGAGTTAAAGCCTAAAAAAGATCCTATTAATTTAAATAATATCTCTTTGCTCTGGATGATTATTTTAGTTATTTGTTTAAGTTATGGCTCAGGCGTTTATTATTTTTCTCAGCAGCAGAATAAAAAATTATTTTTAGCAAAATCCGCATTATCACAACAGACAGCACAGATAGCAGCAATAGAGCAAGAGTTATTAAAAAAACAAAATAAAAACGTATTATCACAACAGCTTAATCAATTAAATATAGAACTTACCCACAAAAACTTACTATTAGATTATATGAAAGGTCGTAATCAGGATGAAAAAGTAAGTTACGCAGCTGTGATGACTGATTTATCGAAATACAGGCATAAAGATATATGGTTAACTGAATTTAGTTTTATGGATCATAAAATTGAATTAAAAGGCAGCACACAAAAAGTGGCGCAATTACCTCATTGGCTAGATGGTTTAAAACAATCTTCTTTTTTTTCAGGTCAAAAATTTTCAGTTTTTTCTTTTGATGAAGAGCAATCTAAAACACAACAAATCGTTAAATTTCATGTTGCGTCAGTACTCAATGATGGCATGGTGAATAAATGAATCAACAATGGACATTGTGGTCAGAAAAATTATCTCAGTTGCAAGAGCGTGAAAAGTTGATGGTCTTAGGTGTGGGGGTTTTCCTGATTTTGTATTTATCTATCTGGTTTTTTATTGCGCCTTTGCAAATACAGTTTGCTGATAACAAAAAGCAATTAAAGAAAACGCAGCAGTCTTTGGCTCAGGGAAAAGTCAGGTTGGATATGTTTACTCAGGCATTAAAACGGGATTATACGGCTTCAATACGCCAGGAAATACAAAAAACAGAACAAAGTTTGTCGGATTTAGATCAAAAATTAGATGACTTTAGCCAAGGGTTTATTCCGCCATATAAAATGCCTGCGGTGCTAAAATCATTATTAATGACAAAAAAGAACTTAACGTTAAAATCTTTTCAATTAGAACCTGTAATTCCGATTGTTCTTGGTACTGATACACAAACACAGAAGGTTGCTTTTTACGAGCATGGTATGAAATTAGTCGTAACAGGTGATTTTTTTAGTTTATTGGCTTATGTTAAGAATATAAACGAAATAAAAGAAAAGCTTTTTATTCAACAGTTTCGATATAAGGTATTAAATTACCCGGAAGCTGAACTTCAATTAGTGATTGCAACGGTGAGTGCGAATGAAAAATTTATTGCGCTTTAACGTATTAATTTTAATGCTGGTAATGCAGTTTAGCCTTACTGCTGAAACTTTAAAGGATCCAACCAGGCCCAAAAACTTTAAATTGAATGCAGATAATGCAAATGAGCAAATAAGTGATGATCATGTACAAGGGTTAAAACTTCAATCTTTGATATTGAAAAGAACGGGTAATAAAGCCATTATTTCTGGTCGACTGTATGCTGAAGGTGCACAAATAGGCGAATATAAATTAACTAAAATTACCGCCGACAAAGTGTATTTATCCAATGACATTGAGCAACTAATATTAGAACTTTATAAATATGAAATTAAACATTAAAAAAATAATTAAAATTAGCAGTTGTTCTATAGCACTTGTTTTATTATCGGGTTGTCAGATAACTGATGGCATAGATCGAGACATAAAACCTTATATTTCTGATGAGTTAAACCAAACAAATACAACCACCCAAAAGTCAGATAAAGTACCCGAATCCCTGGCTGATGAATTATTGTCTGGGATTAATACTGATTTATTCTCACCAAATGAACTTGAAATTAAACGTTTTGAAGTATCCGCGAATCAGGTAGAAGTGCGAGATTTTTTTGTAGGTTTGGTGGCTGATACGCCTTACAGTGTTGCAATTCATCCTGATGTAAGTGGCAAAATAAGCTTAAGTTTAAAAGACGTGACTTTAGATGAGGTGATTAAAGTCATTGCAAGAATGTATAAAATCGATGTTTTTAGAGAAGGCAAAATAGTGCAGGTATTACCTTCTGTAATGAGAACCGAATCAATACCTGTCAGTTATTTGATGATGAAACGCAGTGGTGTTTCAACTGTGAGCGTGGTTGCAGGTGGGGTCAGTCAGTTTGATCAGGGTTCTAGCGGTTCGTCTAGTTCAGGTAATTTAAGCAACAGCGTCAATAATCAAGATAGTTCTAATAGCGGTTCCGGACTTGGTAATGGCAGTAATATGCAAGTGAATGGGGCTAGCATTCAAACTTCCTCAGAAAGTGATTTTTGGCATGGTTTAAAACTGGCTTTAGAATCAATTATAGGAAATGCAAACGGCCGTTATATCATTGTTAGCCCGCAGGCTAGTTTAGTTACTATTCATGCCTTACCCAGTGAAATTTTTGCAATTAAAGATTTTTTGAAAAAAAGCCAGGAGAGCCTGCAAAGGCAAGTGATATTAGAAGCGAAAATCATTGAAGTTTCTTTAAATGATGATTATCAACAAGGTGTTAATTGGAGCAATATACTGAGCCATATCGGTAATACGAAATATCTTGGTCATTTAAAAAATACCGATTTTAATTTTTCTACCTCAGCGGGTGGAACGTTAGGCAATACGACAACTGCGAATTTAGGCGGCGTATCTAGTTTGGTTTTTGCAAATGCAGATTTTAATGGCGTTATTAATTTGCTGGAAACCCAAGGTGATGTACAAATGCTATCTAACCCAAGGGTAACAGCAACAAATAATCAAAAAGCTGTTATTAAAGTGGGTCAGGATGAGTATTTTGTAACCGAAGTTTCCAGTACAACAGTCACAGGTAATTCAACCACCACAACGCCTGAAATTGAACTAACACCTTTTTTCTCTGGTATTGCATTAGATGTTACGCCGCAAATTGATGAGTTTGGCTCTGTGATATTGCATGTACACCCTTCTGTAACCAAAACAGAAGAACAGAATAAAGTGATAACCCTAAATAATGAAGAGTTTGTATTACCTTTAGCGCATAGCAATATACGAGAAGCTGATACCGTAATACGAGCAGGCAGCGGCGAAATTGTCGTTATTGGCGGATTAATGGAAACACTCACTGTGGATGAAGAATCGCAAACGCCATTACTTGGCGATATCCCTTTTTTTGGTGGATTATTTAAGAGTATTCATAAAACACAAGTCAAAAAAGAGCTTATTATATTGATCAGGCCAACTGTGGTTATGGCTGATTCCTGGCAACAGCAACAAGAGCGTACAATGAAACTATTAAAAAGCTGGTATTCTCATTAATCCCTGGGATTTAAGGGCTTATCAGTTTCTTTGTTAACCAAAATGGTCAGATTAATATGTATTTGAATTTTTTTAATTTAAAAGAAATGCCATTTTCCCTGACGCCAAATACTGAGTTTTTTTGTGCGCTAGAGCCGCATAATGAAGCAATGCAAGTCTTATTGACTGCACTGAAAATGGGGGAGGGGTTTATTAAAGTGACCGGTGAGGTTGGAACAGGAAAAACACTGTTATGTCGAAAACTATTAAATAGTTTACCAGAAAACTGTGTGGCTGCTTATTTACCAAACTCATATTTAAACCCGGAAGAACTCAGGTGGGAATTTGCCAGTGAATTAGGTTTAAAGCTTGACCGACAATTAGATCAACAAGCACTCAGCCAAAAAATTCAGCACCAGTTACTTGCATTGCAAAGTGATGGTTTATCTGTAGTTTTGATTATTGATGAAGCGCAATGTTTAAGCTGGGAAGCATTGGAGGCGCTGCGTTTATTTACCAACCTGGAAACCGAAAACAAAAAACTGTTACAAGTTGTATTATTTGGTCAGCCAGAATTAAACGTGAAATTAGCAAATGACAGAGTACGCCAGTTACGGCAAAGGATCAGCTTTTCTTATGATCTGAGAGCAATGACGCCGTCGGAAGTTGTGCACTATATTGCGCATCGACTGAGTATTGCTTCTGATAAAGTAATTAATGATTCTGATGCTCTTTTTACCACAAAACTTAGCTTGAAAATTGCAAAAGCCAGCAGAGGGATCCCAAGGTTAGTTAATTTGCTGTGCCACAAAGTCTTATTGCAAGCGTTTGGTCAGGGAACCGTAAAGTTAAATAATCAACATATAGAGTATGCGATTAATGATACAGAAGATTGCATCAAAAATAAAAATTACCTCTGGTTTATGGTTTCAGGTATTAGTTTGTCAGTATTTATAGCCGCCTTGTGGGTTTGGAGGCAGGTGCTATGAGTATTATTAATAAAATGCTCAAAGATATAGATAAAAAAGATCCGGATCCTATGTTAGGTCTGGAACCCACAGTTGTTGTTAAAAAAGTAAGAGACAAGGGGCCTGTTTTATTACGTATTGGCTTTACTGTGATCATAATTAGTTTGGCAATTAGCGCTTATTACCTGATCCCTGCAAAAGAAAGTGCAACACAAAATATAGTTGTAAAAGAGAAAGTCACTGAAATAACGCCTATATCAACAATAAAACTAGAGCTAGATGTTGAAAAAACAAAGGTTAAAGTAGCGGCGAATGAATTAGCGCGCGTAGAGGATAAACAACTTACTGACCAACAAATGAATGAGCCACAGGAAATAGCTTTAAACGCAAGCTTTACTGAAAAAATAAATACACATGCTGAAGTTGTAGACGCTGTAAAAAAAGAGCAAAGCGTTAAATCAGATCCGATAGTGGCGCAAAATAAAAAAAATGTGTTAATTAAGTCTATTGTTACGAATAAGCCTAAAAGAGAAAAAGAAAATGCACATTTTTGGTTTAAAAAAGGCAAAGAATCGTTTCATTATGGCTTAGTGAGTGATGCGATCAAACACTTAGAGAAAGCCTTGATTTTAGCACCTAAGCATATCGAAGCGAGAAACTTACTGACATCGGCTTATTACAGCAGAGGTGAAAAAACGATTGCAAAATCAATTTTATTACAGGGAGTTAAGGTATTACCTGAAATAATACATTGGCGGATTTTATTGGCTAAGTTGCAGATTGAACAAAGACAATATTCTGAGGTACTCAGCATATTAAGCGATGAATTCGAACAAAAAGCAGATATTGAATTTTGGATCTTAAAAGGCACGGCCGCGCAACAATTAGGTAAACACCAAATCGCAATTCGTAATTTTAAGTACTTATCAGAGTCACAGCCACAAAAGGGTAAGTGGTGGTTAGCATTGGCAACATCAAATGATGCGATGGGGGATTTGGAATCTGCCAAAAAGTTTTATTTGAAGGCTGTCTCTTTGGGTGGATTGTCTGTTGGTTCAACTAAAATGGCACAGGCCAGGCTTACATATTTTGGAGTGAATTTATGATCCGACCAAAGCTAAAAATGCGTCTGGGTGATTTATTAGTACATGAAGGGATTATTGCTGAACAACAATTACTGGCAGCACTCAAAGAACAAAAATCCTCAGGTAGAAAGTTAGGGGCAACATTAATTGGCCAGGGAGTTGTATCAGAGCCTGAGTTACTCAGATTTTTAGCACAGCAGCTTAACGTGCCATTTTTAGATATTTCACAACGAAAAATATCTGCAAAAATTGTTAATTTATTACCTGAAGTATTTGCACGTAGGTTTAGAGCGTTAGTTATTGAAGATAACGGTGAAACCGTACTTGTAGGCATGAGCGATCCTGCTGATTTAAGCAGCTTAGATCAAATTGCACCTATGTTAGCACCAAAACAAATAGAGCTTGCTGTGGTACAAGAAAGTCAGATGATGGATGCGTTTGATAATCTGTATCGAAGAACACAAGAAATAGAAAGTTTTGCCAGTCAATTACAAGAAGAACATGAAGATGATGAAGAGTTTGATCTTGCTGCATTAGATGAAGATACCGCTGATACAACAGTTGTAAAATTATTGCAGTCGATTTTTGAAGATGCCGTTCAAATGCGCGCGTCTGATATTCATATTGAACCTGATGAAGGCTTATTACGTATCCGGCAACGTGTTGATGGTATTTTGCATGAAAGTATTTTAGATCAGGTCGGTATTGCCTCGGCTCTGGTATTAAGACTTAAGTTAATGGCGGGATTAGACATCTCTGAAAAACGTTTACCACAAGATGGTCGCTTTAATATTAAAGTTAAAGCACATAGTGTAGATATTCGTGTTTCAACTATGCCGGTTCAACATGGTGAGTCGGTAGTGATGCGTTTATTAGATCAATCGGCTGGTTTATTAACTTTAGATCAAACGGGTATGCCACCCTTTATGTTAAAAAAAATGCGCGATACATTAAAGCGACCTCATGGCATGATCTTAGTAACTGGTCCTACAGGTTCAGGTAAAACCACCACTTTGTACGGTGCATTGAGCGAACTTAATCAGCCTGGCTATAAAATTATTACTGTTGAAGATCCCGTTGAATATCGTCTTGAACGGATAAATCAGGTGCAGGTTAATAGCAAGATAGGTTTAGATTTTTCACGGGTACTACGCACAACGTTACGCCAGGATCCCGACATCATCATGGTGGGGGAGATGCGGGACAAAGAAACCGTTGAAATAGGATTAAGAGGTGCATTAACCGGGCATTTAGTTTTATCAACTTTGCATACAAATGACGCTATTACCAGTGCGATGCGTTTAATTGATATGGGAGCGCCATCTTATTTAGTCGCAAGCTCACTCAGAGCAATATTAGCCCAGCGCTTAGTCAGACGATTGTGTGATAATTGCAAGGAAGATCATCAACCCGATCTACAAGAGCAGTCCTGGATAAAATATCTGTTAAAAGGAAAAAATACCGAACAACAATTTAAGCACGGCAGAGGCTGTAGTAGCTGTAATAATACCGGATATCGTGGTCGAATCGGTGTATTTGAATTATTAGAAATGAATGAACCTATGATGGACGCATTAAGGTTAGCCGATACGCAGGCATTTGCTCAGGCTGCGCGTGAAAATCCCGATTTTGAACCTTTGTCTATTATGGCTTTGCACTATGCCGGGCAGGGGATCACCAGTTTAGATGAAGTATTTCGTGTCGCAGAAAATATGCCTGAACTCGAAACTTCCGTTAAAGAACCGGTATAACTGTTTATGGTTTTTTATAAGTATGAGGCAAAAGATCAGGATGGGAAATTGCTCAAAGGTTCCCTGGAAGCAAATGATCAAGGCGCTGCCGCGAATATTTTACTTAAAAAAAACTGTATTCCTCTGAGCATTGTTGAATCTAAAAAAGTTATAAAACAAGAAAGCATCGATATCAGCCGACTATTGGAGCCCAGGGTTGGTCTGGAAGAGTTAATTATATTTTGTCGACAAATGTACGCATTAATGAAAGCCGGGATCCCTATTATTCGGGCGATCGTCGGTTTGGCTGAAACAACAACCCATAAAGGATTTAAGGAGACTTTACTGGATGTTGCAACACAATTAGAGCAAGGTCGAAATTTATCAACCGCTATGACTATGCATAAGAAAACCTTCAATCGATTAATGGTTTCTATTATGTTAGTAGGAGAAAATACAGGTAAATTAGAAGAAGCCTTTTTACAACTCGCGACTTATTTTGAACGTGAAAAAGAAACCCGGAAACAAATTAAATCCGCCATGCGATACCCTACTTTTGTGATCATCGCTATTGTTGCGGCTATGTTTATATTAAATATTTTTGTGATCCCTACCTTTGCTGAAATGTTTAAACGATTTAATACCGAACTGCCATTAATGACTCGTATCCTTATTGGTACATCAGACTTTATATTAGCTTACTGGGTAGTCATTATTGTTGCTATGATCACTGCAGTTTTTGGTTTTCGTGGATATATTAAATCTAAGTCCGGGCGGCTCAAATGGGATCGAATAAAACTAAAAATACCTTTGGTGGGTAGTATTATTGAGCGTTCTTTATTATCGCGATATAGCCGAAGTTTCGCTATGATATTAAGAGCGGGAGTGCCTATGACCACAGGGTTAACATTAGTATCAGAAGCGGTTGATAATGCTTTTATGGAACAAAAAGTGATAGAAATGCGCCGTAACATTGAAAAGGGTGATAGCCTGCTTAGAGTATCAAAATCAAGTGGCTTATTTACTCAACTTGTATTGCAAATGGTGTCAGTGGGCGAAGAAACCGGCCAGGTTGACGAATTATTGCAAGAAGCGGCTGAATTTTATGAAAGAGAAGTTGATTTTGATTTAAAAAGTTTAACAGCAAAAATTGAACCTATCCTTATTTCTGTGGTTGCTGTGATGGTTTTAGTATTAGCCTTAGGTATTTTCACCCCTATGTGGGACATGATGTCAGCGATAAAAGGGAAGTAGGAAAATAGTTCCTAGAATTTAGAACGAGGTGATATTTTGAGTCTTGAACAATATCCAAGCTCAGGTAAAAAAGGTGGGGAGCTAAATACCTTTAAACTTGTTATTTTTATTATTTTGATCTTGGTATTTTTTGGTTACTTTGTTAAATATGCCATGACAATCATTGACACTGTTGATGAAGTAAATATTGATAAATCGCGTTCAGAAATGCAACAAAGTTTGATCGCCATTAGAAGTAAATGGTTAACTCATAAACAGTCCGTGGTCACACTGAGTTTGTTAAAAGACCCTAGTATTAAAAAACAAGGCGTAGCGAGTTTTAGGGTTAATCAATATGGCTGGCCGATTAATGTGTATACCAGTTTAGAAGAAAAACAGCATTTACAGGTTAATTGTAAAAATTTATGGTTAAAGTTACAGTCACAGCCCTGGTTAACCAGCTTTAGTGTCAAAATGATAAAAAATTCAGTTGACGGTAGCATAAAAGGATGCGAATTTAACTTGCATAAAAAGAAAAAGTTAACAATTTTGCAATACTTTTTTACTACTGGTCAGGTTGTTGTTAATGTATAAGAATAGATAATGACAACTTTAAATAGACCTAAGTGAAATAATTGACTAATAATCAGGTAATATAATAGAAAGATAAATAAAGGTAAGTTGATAATCTAACTAATTATTTAGTCTATACTTAAAAAATATTGAGCCCGAATTAGGAATAAGTGAAAGTAAGATGAAGAAAAAACAACAGGGTTTTACACTGATAGAATTAATAATAGTCGTGATTATTTTAGGTTTATTAGCGGCTACTGCTTTACCTCGGTTTTTAGATGTGTCGGAAAAAGCGCAAGATGCCTCTATTGAAGGGGTTGCTGGGGGATTTGCTGCTGCTATTGGTTTAGTCAGGGCGCAGTGGGAATTAGAAGGGCGTCCGAATGGTGAATCAGGAAATAGTAATAAAAGCTTAGTAACCTATGATACCTTGCAAATAGGGGTAGATGGTACGATAGGTTATCCGACGGCACGAAGTACGGAATCTGATACCAGAGCAGATCAAATGAATAATACTAAGTGTCAGCAAGTTTTTATTGATGTACTGCAAAGTGCGCCAAGTAATACCATAAGTAGTAATCAGACTGATATTAGTAATAGTAAATATTTGGTCAGATTTAATGGCAATAGCGGTAACGATCAATGTATTTATTATTTATCTAATTCGTTAGATATAAATAGTATTCCCTCTGATGGTAATATTGCATCAGGCACGCAGGGTTTTTCTTACTTTCCTCAGAATGGGCAAGTATTGGTTTTTTAACAAGAAGATCTAAATTTTTATAGCATAAAGAGGCTTGATATATGAACAAAATGAATAAACAACGCGGTTTTACTTTGATTGAATTGATCATAGTAATTGTTATTTTAGGCATTTTAGCTGTTACAGCGGCTCCTAAGTTTTTAGATTTACAAGATGATGCTCATCTGGCAACACTTGAAGGTGTGGAAGCGGCGCTTAAAACTAATATGAATATTATTTATGGTAAGGCACTGATCAAAGGTGTGCAGTCAAGTGCTAGTGGCGATACAGTAGATGTGAATGGTACAAGCATTGCACTTGTTTATGGCTACCCAAGCGCATTAAAAGTAAATTTAGATGCCATGTTAGATGTTGATTCAACTGAATTTACTACGATACAAGATACGGCAACGCCACCAACTTTTGTATTAGTGTGGGCCGCAGGTTCAGGTTCAACAGCACCTAATGGTGCGTCTAAATTAGCGGCAAAAGCGGCTTGTAGTATTGTTTATGAGGCTGCGGCTTCAGATGGTGCTAAACCGACCATTACATTAAACCCATGTACTGTGGCTGTTGATAATAGCTAAGATTAAACTAAGTTATTAAAGTGAATGATAAATTTAGCAACTTAAGGTTTAATCTGGGTTTTACCTTAATCGAATTTATCATCACTATCATCATAATAGGCGTGCTGTCAGTGACAGTACTGCCTAAACTTTTTGGTCCAAGTCTTCACGATTCGTATACGGCAAGAGATAGCGTTTTAACCGCATTACGCACTATGCAATTACGGGCAATGCAAATGACGGCTGCTCAGCCTTGTCATAAACTGATAATTTCAACCAACTTAATAGCGCCCGCTTCTCCCTTAACAGCTGCGAGTACGTGCGGTAATACTGCCGATGCCAGTGGTAATACAGATTATTTAGTTGTGGAACTTGATGCCAGTCGCACTGATATTATTTTTACCGCCTTAGATTCTTCTGGTGCAACCTTCAATCAAATTCAATTTGATAGTTTTGGTCGGCCAAGTTTATTTGATGCGGCCGGCAATAATAATAAAAGTTGTGCGACAGGATGCAGAATAGATGCCGGTGAAGCTGATATTTGTATTGCCAGCGAGGGATTGATTTATGGCTGCCAATAAAACACGTCCTCAAAGCACCAAAACTGAAATTATCAAACTAACTGTTAATTCAATTAAAAAACCTCACGGATTTACTTTAGTTGAACTCATTATTGGCATGATAGTACTCGCTATTGTTATGACTATTATTACCGGCTTATTAGCTCCTCAGGCGAAGCATAGCGCGGATCCTATCATTCAGATACGTGCCAGTGAGCTCGGACAGGCCATGATGAATGAAATATTGGCTAAATCTTTTGATGAATACTCAGATCGTAGTCCGCCCTGGCTAAGGTGTGGCGAAACAGGCACAGATGTATGTAGCGCAACTTTGGGCCCTGACTGTTTAGACAATACTAAAACAGCTCCAGCCTGCACAGGTTCAAGTTTAGAAACCAGAGCAACTTTTAATGATGTTGATGACTACATAGGTACTTGGTCTGGTAGTGCGATTTTAGATAGTTTAGGTACGGGAACGGGTAATTATTATACGGGATATGAACTCACAGTGACTGTGATTTATGATAGTGATCATGATGATACTACTATCAATACTAACATTAACGCAACGGCCAAACTTATTACGGTTAGCGTAACATCCAGTACCAATGAAGTGTATGGATTCTCCGCTTATAAGGGGAACTATTAATGTTTATAAAGAAGCTCAAAAAAAAGAATACCTATTTCAAACGAGTGAAACATACAGTAACTTCCTTTAGAAATTCTTATTTGCAATTCAGGGCATTGGCTTATGCTGTGGGTCGGTATTTATACCGACCACGAGACTTCAATTATAAAACTCAGTATCCAGATAATTCACATATCCGAATCAATAAGCAGTGCGCTGGCTTTAGTTTAGTTGAACTCATATTAGTAGTGGTTATTTTAGGTATTGTCAGTGTAGGCACTGTGCAGTATTTAAGTTTGGGAGCCTTGATTTACGCCGATGCTACAGAGCGTGATGAAGTTGTTGCACAAGGGCGCTTTATGTTAACTCGCCTGACAAAAGAGTTAAGACATGCCGCACCCAATTCAGTGCGTTTAAGTTGTGATAACAGTGCCGGAAATTTATGTAATACGGGATCACAATGTATGGAATTTACGCCTTTTAAAGCAAGTTCCATTTATATTGAAGATTTAAATACTGCGACTATTAATGTAATCGAACCCCTAGATTACACAACGTCGACTGCAAATAGCAACAATGACAACGCTGTGGTTTATGCACTGAATGCGGCCGATATTTATGACTCAGCAGCAGGCAAGCGTATTGTGATTAATTCAGCCGTTAATAATACAGCACAGCCAACATATGTTGATGACTGGACCATGGCTGCCATATTTCCTGAAGAGTCTCCCACTAAGCGAATTTTTGTACTTGATTTACCTGTTACATTTTGTGTGGAAGGTAGCGAATTATATCGATATCAAGGATACGGTTTTAATACCAATCAGGCATTACCTAATGCCAGCCATGTTTTGTCTGGTACTACGGGTGTGCTAATGGGAAGTTTTATTCAGAATAATTTGCTGACTCCCGGCGTGGGGGATGCTACTTTTTTTAATTATAACAGCGCGAGCTTAACCCGTAACTCAGTATTAAATGTGAAAGCTGAACTCAGTTTTAATAGCTCTGAAACAGTCGCCTTGAATCATGAAATACATTTAGTGAATGTGCCATAATGAAGTTAGGGGGATAGGGATAGGAACCTAGGAAACTAGGGGCTAGGAAGGAACTAGGGGCTAGGAAGAAAATAGGGGCTAGGGAACTCAGGATTTAGGTATTAGCATCTCTAATAAAATTGAGGAAAGCTTGACTGACGTTTTTTAATTTTTATAAGCTTTTGACTGGAACTTAGTTCCTAGGACTTAGTTCCTAGAACTTAGTACCTAGTGCCTAGTACCTAGTGCCTAGTACCTAGTACCTAGTACCTAGTACCTAGTGCCTAGTACCTAGTGCCTAGTGCCTAGTACCTAGTACCTAGTACCTAGTACCTAGTACCTAGTACCTAGTACCTAGAGTCTATAACCTAGCACTTAGATAAAACGAGGAGAAAATGAGTTTAAAAAAACAGGCGGGTAGTATGTTAATGACCGCTTTATTTGTTGCAGTTGTCATGCTGGCCTTAGGGGTTGCTTTAGTGAAAATATTGTCAGGCTCTGCACATCATAATGCGGTGGAGTATTATGGTGCGCGTGCATTTTTAGCGGCGCAAAGTGGTATAGAACAAGGGTTGACGCAGTTGTTTCCATTAAATGCAGCAGTAACAAGCTGTGCCAGTGTCACACCTGCTATTACTTATTCTACGGCCTACTTATCTGGTTGTACTATTGCTTTAACTTGTAATGATGATGTCGCTGGCATTGTAGATTTATCTTTGCCATCAGGTGCGGTTTCTGTATTTAGATTATCAGCCGCTGCTACCTGCCCTGTTTATGCCTGTGCAGAAGGTAATGCATGTCGTAAAGAATTTTGGCAAACCCAAAGGACCATTAATGTTGAAGCTAAAACACTTAATTAATTCAGTCTTAATCACGATATTCATTAATTTAATGAATATTAGTGGTGTATACGCTGTGGATTGTTCAGCTGTATTCCCGTCAGGTTTAGCCACTTTCAATAATCGAACCGCTTATGTTGATGCAAACGCCAGTGTGATTAATCAAACTTCATCTGCACTTACGTCAGTTTTCGTTTCTTCTGGCTCTGGGGCGACTTGTAATGGCGTATCTTGCACCGCAACAGGGACTAATTCAGGCACATTAGCTGCACCAGTATTTTCAAACCCACAAACCGCTATTCCTGCTAACGGTAAATTAAGTGGTGATTACCATATTACAGGTTCCTTATCTTTAACTCAGCCAAACCTGAGAATAGAAGGGCCAACCAGAATCTATGTGACAGGTGCTTTATCGATTACTGCATCTATAGGTAATAATATCGACCCCGGCGATTTATTTATTTATGTTGAAGGCAGTGTGGTTGTTTATACAAATTTTCTCAGAGCTTATATTTATGCTAACGGTTATGTGGATTTAATAGAAAATGGCACTTTTTCAGGGGCTTTTACCGGAGGAGCCGATGCCATATTAAGGCATGACTCTGTATTGACATATCAGTCGCCCATATCGAGTAATTTAACTGACTTATGTACGCCGGCATCGTCAAGTCAATGTGATGCTTATTTTCCCGATACGCTGCAAGGTAATAGTGTTTCAAGCAATCTTATCTTAAGAAATTCAGCACAAGTTATTGGTGACGCTGATAATACTTTAACTTTCCCCACGTTAAGTGATACAACAGTCGGTAATCATGATTCTTGCGATACGGTCGATTGCAGTGTGTCAACCACAGTGGCACCGGCTTTAACATTACCTGCTTTTTTAACAACCTCTGTAACCACGGATGTGACTGAAACCAGTGGCAGTGCCACTATAGGGTCGGGTGGTGATCATGATGTATCTGAAATTGATGTGCTGACGATAAATGGCAGTGCGAACGTAACTTTTCTTGCATCAGCAACGCCTTATAAAATAAAGAGCGGTTTTTTTTCTGGCACTGGTACACCTAAAGTAACTTTTAATGCTGGAGAATATTGGTTCGATTTTTTAGAGGTTTTAGACAATGTAGAAATTATTGTTAACGGACCCGTTACTATTTTTGTTAATCAACATTTTAATATTGAAGACACCAGTAAAGTAAATATTGCGGGTGCTGCAAAAGATCTTGTTTTCGTGAGTTATGCTCAATTAAACCTGAAAAACTCTGTAGAAATCAAAGCGGTGATCTACGGTGTTGGTTCAGAAGTTGAATTGCAAACTGATGTCGATTTTACCGGTGTAATTTCCTCTGGTAATAAATTAGAACTTAATGGCAATACCACTGTTACCTATGAAGATGTCAGTGGGTTACAGGTTGGGTCTATTTGTGGTGGTGCGCCTGTGCTGGCACCATTTGTTAATTATCGGTTTGATGCCTGTAGTTGGGATGGTACAACGAGTGAAGTGATAGATCAGATGGGCAATCAGCATGCAACAAGTAAAGGAGGTGTATCAACAGGAGATATCGGGAAAATAGAGCGTTTTGCTGATCTACAGGGTTATGACGATCATATTGAAACGACTGTAGTATTACCTGCTAGTTGGTCTGTTTCTACTTGGTTTAAGGTGCCGACAGATACAACTGGCAGCATAAATTTTGTTTTAGGCGCTATGGCTGCAGGAGGAGATTTACTATATTTAGACAGGTCAACCAATTGGACCTGGGGGATTTACGATGGTTCATCATCAACGGATGGTACTTTCTCGTTCGCAACTTTAGATAGTAACTGGCATCACTTAACTTTAGTGTATGACAATAATCAAAGCCAACTCTATATTGATGGCAGCTATGTTGAAACAATTAATCGTGCACCTGGGGGGACGTTAAAATATATTGGTACTTCATTTGATGATGTAAATACCATAGATGCGCAAGGTTTCAGAGCGCCACTTGATGAGTTTATGGTATTCAAACAGGCATTATCATCGAGTGAAATCAGCGATATATATAGTAATCAAAATCAACAAAAAAATTATGATGCAACATCACGGGCTGCTGTTAGTTGTCTGCCAACACCTGTGGCTCACTATGAAATGGATGAAGCCTCCTGGGGAGCTGTGATAGATAGTGAAAGTGGTTTTAATGGCGTAGCTTACAATGGTGCCGATACCATAGGTAGTGCATGTCGTTATGGTGCGTTTGATGGTGTTGATGATTATGTCGAAATACCCCACGATGCACTGTTAAATGGTTCTGATGCGCTAACTTATGTTGCTTTTATTCGCCCAGATAGTTGGACTGGCATAGATCAAATTATGGCTAAGTCGGTACATGGTGGGGGATCTGGACGGGCACAAATGGGGGTATTTTCGGAAGCTGGTGTATTTAAAGTACGAGCAGAAACAAATGCAGGGCGAAAGGAAATTACCGCGCCTTTACCTACACCTGCTGGAAATTGGGTGCATGTTGCTGCTGTATTTAATGGTAATTCATTAAATTTATATCTTGATGGAACTTTAGTGGTATCAAGCAGTTTTACGGCTACAACTTTGGTGCAAACAACAGATCCTTTAAATATCAGTAAAAGGGTAGGAACAAATCAATATTATTTTGATGGTTTAATAGATGATGTCAGGGTTTATACTCAGGCATTAACAGCTCAGCAGGTTAGTGATCTTTATACTACATTAACACCTTGCACACTAAGTACTGTAGATCATTATAGATTAGAAATCACTGATATCTCAGGCTTAACCTGTGAAGCAAAATCTATGACGTTAAAAGCTTGCTTAGATGCAAACTGTAATAGTAACTCAACGGCCAGCACAACGGTAAACTTATCACCTTCACCTGGTGTCACCACTAGCTGGAGTCCGGGTGAGTCATTTTCATTTACGGGACAACAAGCTCTGACCTTTAGTAGTACCACAACAAGTACAATTACATACGGATTAGACTCAGCAACTCCTTCAGCTTCTTTACGATGTTTTATTGGCGGCTCAGAAGTTTCAAATTTGAGCGATTGCAAAACTAATTTTGATGATACAGGTTTCAGGTTTGCAAATGATGCTGCTGTTACGCCGGTATTGCCAGTGCAGCTGTCAGGTAAACCTTCTGATACCGGGTTTAATGCGCAAAGTATCTATTTACAGGCTGTTAAGACTGATGATAATACCGGGGCGTGTACCGGAGTATTTCCAAATGGTGGCGATATTGCTGTCGAGTTATCTTATACCTGCCACCCTGACAGTACCAGCTGTACGAATAATTTAGTACTGAGAAACAATGCTAATGATCTGGGCTTAACTCAAGCTTATGCAGCACACAATTTAAGATTTAATACCGACTCTAAAGCATATTTTTCGGTCAATTATCCAGATGCAGGAAAAGTTTTTGTTAACGCGAAAAAAGATATTACAGTGGGTGGGTTAACTAAAAATATTGCTAAATCATCTAATAATTTTATTGTCAGACCCTTTGGTTTTAAGCTTGATTTTTCGCAAGATGCAAATTCGACTGATGCATTAGCCGCGAATGCGACGGGCACTAAATTTAAAAAAACCGGAGAGAGCTTTAATCTGCGAGCCACCGCTGTGCAATGGGTGAATGGAGAAGATACCGATAATAATGGTATTCCAGATGATTTTAGTTTACTCAGTGATAATGCAATCGCAGGTTATTTTAATAATGAAGGTATAAATGTTACGCCAAGATTATTGCAACCTGTAAGTGGAACTAATGGCACTTTAACAGCGCAAACAAGTAATAATTTTGTCAGTAGTATTGCTGATAATACGTATAATTATAGTGAGGTGGGGATTATAGGATTAGATGCTGTGCTGACTGATGGTGATTACTTAACCGGGGGCAACATTCAGGGTAAAATAGAGAATGTCGGCCGTTTTGTCCCCGACCATTTCAAATTAACTAGCTCGACAGTCACTGAAGCTTGCGCTGGTTTTACTTATATGGGGCAGGAATTAAATGTGCAATATACATTACAGGCACAAAATTCCGCTAATGTAAAAACCGCAAATTATATGTATGATGGGGTTGATGCGACTAAAAACTTTGCTAAAGCTGGCTCCGCATACTTTATTGAAAATGATATGGTTTCAGATCATGTAAAGGCCAGCGAATTTATTAAAACGAGTGATTCAAGTACTCGCCTAAGTATGCCAATGCAAAACTGGTTAAATGGTGAAATTAATTATGATCAGCAGGTGAAATTGCTTCGAAATGATACTGTAGATGGCCCCTATACTGATATAGATTTGATGATAAAACTAACAGATCCTGATAGCTCAGTACTGCAAAATTTAGATCAAGATCCAGAAGTATTAGGTACTGGCTCACCCAGCAATAGTAAAAAACTCAACTCAACCCCACTTGAATTTAGATATGGCAGATTGGCTATGCAAAACACCTATGGTTCTGCGTTTAATAAAATGCAATTACCGCTGCGCCTTGAATACTGGGATGGTAATGAATTTAGATTAAACCAACTTGATAATTGTTCGACTTATAGCCTGAATATAAGCCAGGTTTCGCCCGTATCTCCCGTATTAACATTTAATATCAATGGCACAAATCCTTATACTTTTGCTTTAGGGGCATATAAAAACACTGAGGGAATATTTGTTGAAAGCTTATCAACAGAGTTGCAAGGTGTATTTACTCTGGAATATACAGCAACACCAGATTGGTTGAAATTTGACTGGCAGGGAGATAATTCTCAACTCAACCCTCAAGGTATTGTTCAATTTGGCCGTTATCGGGGGAACGATAGGGTGATATTCTGGAAAGAGCAATAATACCAATTAGCAGAAAATATTCGTCGCAAAGTACGACGAATATTTATTTTCTAGCCAGCTCTTATTTAGTGCTATAAGGACTAAATTTTTCTTCTTGTTATTAACCCTATCATTGCAAGCAATATCCAGATCATACTACCACTTGAAGAATTATTATCTTCAGTGACTACAGCTGGAGGTTCTACAACTTTAAATGTAATGGTATCTGAACTTGATGCACCTCTTTGATCTGTTACTGTTAATTTTAACACGGCATCGCCTTCGTCATCGCCACTGCTAATTGAAACTAATGATAAATTAGAACCACTAAAGTCAACGGCTGGGCCTGAAATTTGCTCCCATAAATAGGTCATATCATCACCTTCAGGATCTGTTGCTGTGGTTATCACTAAGTTTAACTCACTGCGTGTGGGGATCTGCGCGCCATCTGCTAAATCAACAATCGGTGCCTGATTATTTTCATCATCTAACAAAGTGATTTCTAAGGTGCTGGTATGGATTTGACTCATTTCATTTGTTGCAGTAAATACAATTTCTATTGTTTCATCTTGCTCAGATTCATTATCATCAATTAAGTTAATAGTGAAAGATTTTACATCGGTTTCACCATCTAACCAGGTCAGAGTGGTTTGTTCTAATGTTACGTCTTGATTTATGTTAGTATTATCAGCAAGTTGATAGCTCACATCTAAACGCCCTTCGCTGCCGCCGGTACGATTAACGTTAACTGTTACTGAATTTTGGTTTTCAGCTATTTTAGTTGGCGTATTACCAAATGAAATAGTGCCAGATTGGCTGGTGCCAGCCAGGTTAATTCTGATATATCCATGATCGCCGATAGCACTGCCAGATTGTGGGTTGATCAAGCGAATGAAAAATTCTTTTGCTGGCTGTGACTGGCTGAAATCCTGAGTGATATTAAGCGTAATAAATTTAGTATCACTTTCACCTGCAGACCAGTTTAACGTGTTGTCTTCAAGTTCAAATTCCGCATTATTTTTAGCACTGCCGTTTAATGATTCGAAATCGATACTGGCGGCCAGGTTTGTATTACCACTACGCGTTACCGGAATTTGTATTTGGCCTGCCTGATCAAGCTCAATGCTTGCATTGGAAAATGATAATCTATCACTGGCGAGTTCTTTGGTTCTATCTTTTAATACATATAATCCGCTGTTAATATCGCTGATCAAAATTAGTCCAGACGGTAAAAATGGATAAACGCCCCAGGCACCGTTATAACTACTATGATTTGAACTTGGGAAAGTATCAAAATAGCCTACTTCACTTGGATTAGTGGGGTCGCTGATGTCTAAAATAGTTAAACCTCTTTCGTAATTAGACATATAATAACGATTACCACGGGTGAAACCATTATGATCTATAGTTTGGTTATTGCTTTTCCAGCTAGCGACTAAGCTTGGTTGTGTTAAATCTTGAATATCAAATACACGTACCGTGGTATTTAAACCGCCACGGGTTTCGTCAAATTCATCATGTAAAAATACGTATTTGTTATCTTCAGAAAACCAGCCAGAATGAACATATTTATTACTATTACTTACTTCACTGTAACTGGTACTTGATAGTAACTTAGGTTCAGTAGATTTAGATATATTCCAGATGTGCATTTCAGTTTCATTAAAATCTACTAATACGGTGCATTTTCCTGAGCTTTCCTCACAGTCTCGGCTTGCTCTGTTATCTTTAATCAAAGCCGATGCGGCATCATGGGTGTAGTCTGAACGAGAAGCCCCTGAATTCTTAAAGTCTATCGGGATATTAATCGGATCTTTTAATGAATAACTTCTAAATGCACCACCTGTTTGTGAGCCGCCCACCATGAGCACATTTGATTTACTGCCAGGCAAAGATAAGTTATAAGTATAATCAATGTTAGAAATGTACACGTTATGGATTTTACTTTCATCGTCGTTAAGTTGATTTACTTTAGTCACTGAATGAGGCAGATTATTTAAATCAATAATGACGATGCCATCGCTAGATTCAGCGGTCACATAGGCATAGGCCTGATATGAATGAAGAGCAGTATCAAAATACTGATAAACTTTAACATCTCTCCAACTGGTATTAACACCTGTCACAACGCCAACTTCTGCGGGTTGACTGGGGTTAGATAAATCAAATACAGTAACGCCGTTTCTGTGAGCCATTAATGCGTATTCTTTTTGCGTATTTAAATCTACATGACCCCAGATATCACTACCACTACTCGGCTTACCCGAAAAACTCGTTAATGGTACATGTGCTACTAAATCAACATTATTACAGCTAAATCCACCTGCTATGCCATTAACACAATCCTGCTCAGTTTGTACTTCCGACAGTATTTTAACTTTAGCCAGTTTAGCCTGAATTTCAGCAGAGTTTAGGTTCGATTTTCCGTCATTGATAACAGTAAAACCTGCTTTATATAAAGTATCATGCATACTTATAGGGGCATTACTTATGAAAGTCGGATTGTTGGTCGGGCTTTGTAACTGAAAGTGGTCCATACGATTAAACCCGGCTTTTACCGGCACTAACTGGCTTTGTAAATAAAACAGGTCTGATTCGTTCTCCAATTTATAATGGCCGCTGGCAACTAATACTTTATCGCCTTTACTGGCTTGTTGTACTGCATAGCTGATTGTTTTACATGGTCTGAAAGGTTTGTCACAATAACCTTTATCGATACCGTTGTCAGCAACATACCTTGCTTTGTCATGTTCTATATGGGCCTCACCCATAGCGCTGTATAAAGAGGCGATAATACCGATAGGTATCAATAAAGATTTGTGGAACATTGTCTTTACCTGTGTTTATAATCCGAAGATAATTTTGATATTACCAATTTATAACCAAATTTGACTATTAATGGAAGGCTCTCCCGTGATTAAAGCGATGTTATTAATGCAGATAATTGCCATTTTTGTGCTGTTTGGTTGCCAAAAACCACCCACAACGCAATTAAATTTTATACCTTTATTAAATGGGCAGGCGGTAAATTGTGACAGTTCATTGCAGTTGCAGGGTAATAAATGGCAGTTACAAGGGGTTCAGTTTTATATTGCAAAAGCACAGTTAGGCAACGTACAAGTTGGTTTTAAAAATGCTACGGGTGTAGTCTCAGATTTAGCTTTAGTGGGAGGTATGTGCCAGGGGGAGATGAATTGGCAACAGACTTTACATGGCAAGTTAGATAAAAAAAGTGAGTCATTTAGTTTTGAAATGGCGGTACCGTTTGAATTAAATCATACTAACCCACTTAAAGCTGAAGCGCCGTTAAATCAACCTGATATGTTTTGGAACTGGCAAATAGGACATAAGTTTTTACGTTTTGATCTGGGGCAAGTATCCGGTGGTGAAAATTGGGCTTTTCATTTAGGCAGTACTGGGTGTGATTCGGCGTCAGTGATGCGCTCTGCGACTAAAGCTTGTAAATTTGCAAACCGTTTTAAATTTGAAATTAAAAACTTTGATATAAATAAACCCGTTTACATTCATTTAGAACAGCTAATATCGGAACTTGAACTGACAAATGAGAATGCATGTATGAGTGATGTTAATGATAAATCTTGTAAAATATTATTCAAAAACTTAGCAAAAAACACTTTGTTTTCTCAAATTAAATAGCAGGTTTAAATGCGTTGTATTTATTATTTTATTGTTTTTAGTCTGTCTGTGATCACTATGGGTTGTGGTCAGCAAAACAAAACTTATCAGTGGCCTATTCCAAAAGATTTCCCAAAACCACAAGTACCATTAGATAATCCTATGACTGTTGAAAAAGTCCAGTTAGGCCGTTTTTTATTTTATGATAAAAACCTTTCAGCTAATCAAACACAAAATTGCGCCAGTTGCCATATGCAGAAAAACGCATTTGCCGAACCGCTAAAAGTTTCAGTAGGATCAACGGGTGAACCGCACCGACGAAATTCATTGGCTTTAGTCAACATAGCTTATAATAAAACCTTAACCTGGGCGCATCCCAGCTTAGGGAGTATTGAACGTCAGGTATTATTGCCTATGTTTGGTGAGTCACCGGTTGAATTAGGCATTACAGGTAATGAAACTACCATATTGGCGCGTTTTAATACGACTGAATATAAAAAATTGTTTAAGGCCGCTTTTGATGATGCTGAAATAAATTTTGATAATATTAATAAAGCTTTGTCGAGTTTTGTACGCAGGTTAATTTCATTTACCAGCCCCTTTGATCAATATGCTTATGGTATGGATGATAATGCACTCACGGCCAGTCAAATTCGTGGTATGGATCTGTTTTTTTCTGAAAGATTAGAATGCCATCACTGTCACGGCGGATTTAACTTTACTCAGTCTACAAGCCATGAAAAACAAGTGCTAGACAGGCGACCTTTTCATAATACGGGTTTATATAATATAGATGGTAAAGGGGCTTATCCTGAAAAAGATACCGGGTTAGATGAAATTACTTTTGAATATAGAGATATAGGTTCATTCAGGGCTCCTACTTTAAGAAATGTGGCTTTAACAGCGCCTTATATGCATGATGGCAGTATTGCAACTTTATCTGATGTGCTTGATCATTATGCGGCTGGTGGCCGGGTGATTGATAAGGGCGAAAATGCAGGAAATGGCATTAAAAGCCCGCTAAAAAGCCAGTTTATTAACGGTTTTGAAATGAATCCACAAGATAAAGCTGATTTGATTGCGTTTTTAACCGCTTTAACCGATGAAAAATTTATTAACGACCCAGAGCTTAGCAATCCTTTTACTCAGTAAAGCGTTTAAATATTAAGCTGGTATTCATGCCGCCAAAAGCAAATGAATTGCTCATAACATAATTGATATTTGTGGTTTTACATTGCTGAGTTACATAATCAAGATCACAGTTAGGATCTGCTGCCTGGGAGTTTCTTGTAGTCGGAACTTATTGTTTTTGTAATGCGAGCAGGCTGGCAATGTTTTCTATAACGGCGCCAGCACATGACCATGTACTGATTTAGTTGCTGATATTTTTATTATAATTTTTTTGCCCCGAATAAATTGCGTAACCAGAAATTAAATAACAGATAATCATAAATAAAAAAGGATATTGTTGATAGATGCTTTTTATATCTGTAATAGATACGGCGGTAATTGAATAACCTGGTTGAAGCGCGGGAATGCGAGAATCTTCAATAATTTCACCTTTTGCGTTGATAATGGCGCTTAATCCGTTATTTGTTACTCGCACTAAAGGCGTTCTATATTCAACAGAGCGGAATAGAGCCAATGCAAAATGTACATCTCTGCCAGCTGTTAAACCAAACCAGGCGTCATTTACACTATTTATAAATAAGTTGCCGCCGAGTTTTATGCCTTCGCCTACTAAATTTGTGAATACCGCTTCGTAACAAATCAGTGGCACTATATTCACGTTTAAGTGTTTAGTTTTAATTGGTAATAATTCAGAGCTGTGACCGGGTTGATATCTGGGAGCATAGGGGAATATGTCTCTTAATATGGGCAAGTCTTTCTCAAAAGGTAAATATTCGGCCATAGGGAGTAATTTTTGCTTGTGATAGCGTTGCCTGAATTCTTTATTTTCAATTAGTTCAATTGCATTAAAATAACTTTGTTTGTTTGAACTTAATCCATCAGGTGCATGTATGGTAGCAATTAAAATTGGTTTATTTGTTAGTACAGTATCAAAAATATGTTTATCAACTTGATGATCCGAATAAGAAATAGGCACTGGTAATTCAGGTAATACAATAAGATCTGTTGCTTTGTTAGCAGAGGCTTGTTTTATTAAGCCTTGAACCACAGGTGCATGTTGGAGCCACTGTTCACGTGTTCTGAGTGAAATATCAAAATCAGGTTGCACCATGGCGACATTTATTTTTTTTGCTTGTTGTAATTGTTGTTCAAGCTGCGAAGATCCTATGTATCCAAAGAGGTAGTTTCCTGACCAGAGTGCGAATGCAATTATAATACACTGAATGCTAAACTTAAGGTTGTTTTTTAAGTTGATCACTGCCATAGCAAGTAAAAAATTAACCAGATGAACAACAAAGAATAGTAATGGGATACCGCCAATTGCCGCTAGCTGTATTTGGTATGGTGATAAATATAGTGCATGGGCTAAATTTCCTGGCAATATATGCGGGATATAAGTGACAAGTAAAGTGAATATACTTGCTGCTTTTATTGCACCAAAAAAAGAGGCGTGCCACTTATATCGGGAATATAACCAGGTGCTTATGGCATAGGGTAATGCAGAGAATAAGCAAAATACGAATACCACAGGGATCATTAAGCTAAAATGACTGTTAGTAACTTTAGCTAAACCACCTACAGACCACCATATACCGGCCATCCAACCTAATGTAGCAGCTAACAAGCCCAACATAAAAGCATAGCGGCCTGAAACGTTACGTAATGCAGAGATCACAGGTACTAAACAAAACCAGGCTAAATTGCCAAAACCGCCACTGGGAAAGGCCAGATAAAAAAATAAAACGGTTGTCAGGATTAACAGAACATCTAGTATTTGCTTTTTTGTCGAAATAAATTTCACGTTATACGTGTTAAATTCAACGGACATTATTTTTTCGTTTTTTTATAAATCACATAGATTGCAAAAAAGCATAAAAGATTAACAAAAGGGTTTAAAAAAAAGACTGAAGAACCAGAACCGCCGTTTCCACCAGCACCACCGCCGGTGGCAAAAACAACATTTGAACTGATTAAAAATAAGGTACAAGAAATTAATATAATTTTATTTAAATACATTGGTCTCTTTTTGCTTGAAAAGTCGTACGATAATATAAAAAGTCAAAAGTGCAGTTATGAAGTTAATACCTTGCCAAATGTATAAATGATAAATCTCAAAATTATTTATTGGCTGTTTGATTTCATAAAATAAATGCGTGATCCTGAATATATTTTCAAACTGTATGAATAATATGGCTATTATTGCTGCAAAAAACTTATTAGTCCATGAAATATGTAAGGCCATTAATCCGGCAACAAGTGTTGCAACTAAAGTAAAACCTGTACAGTATTGATCTATAACTAAAAATCGGCCTGTTTCTACATGCTTAATGATATTGCCATCAGATGTAGCGCCGTTTGAAAATAATGAATAAAACCAAATTACCACAGATGCAAGCGTAGATTGAATTGAATTTGCCAAAGCAGGAATGGTATAAGTTAGCCAAACGACAGATTGAAAGATCAAAAACCACATTAAAAAACGTGAAAAGAAAGATGAAATTTTCATAGCAGGGCTCTTAATTTGTCCTTAAATTCAGACTTGGTTTTATGATCGGTTGGTTCGCTTATTATAGTATATGTTTGTGCAACATGAATACGGTATAAGTAAGCTTCTACAATAAAGTCGTCTTTAAATGGTTTGAAGCTTAATTTGCATTTAATAAAAACATAAGTATATTGTATGCAAATGTACTTATTTAGTGACTGCTCATGCAACAGAACGCCTTCGCAAACTGGCAGGTACCTCCTGATTGGCACCATATTACGAGTTTAGAAATGCACACAGGTGGTGAACCTTTAAGGGTTATCACGGGTGGTTTTCCTGAGTTAAAGGGTGAAACCATACTTGAAAAGCGCCAATATTGTTTGCAGAATCATGATGATCTGCGTAAAGCTCTGATTTTTGAACCGCGTGGTCATGCTGATATGTATGCCGCATTAATCACTGAGTCGGAACGTGCAACGAGTCATTTTGGGGTATTATTCCTACATAATGAAGGCTATAGCACTATGTGTGGCCATGCAATTGTTGCGTTGTCTAAAGCTGCTGTGGAAGCCAATGTGATTGAGGTGGTTGAGGGAGAAAATGAGCTTAGAATAGATAGCCCTGCGGGATTGATCACTTCATATATACAAGTAAAAAATGGTGTTGTGACAAACATTCATTTTAATAATGTTGCCTCGTTTTTGGCTTTAGAGCAACAACAAGTACAGGTGGAAGGCTTAGGTCTTGTCACATTTGATCTGGCATATGGCGGTGCATTTTACGCCTATGTAAATGAGGACACCTTAGATTTAGATATGTCGCAAGATAATACTATGGCTATTATTGAAACTGGTAAACGCATAAAAAAAGCTGTTGAAAATCAATTTCCTATTGAACACCCATTTCAAACTGAGTTAAGTTTTTTATATGGTGTTATTTTTATTTCGCATAAACAAACAATTTCATCAGATGCACATAGCAGAAATATCTGTATTTTTGCTGAAGGTGAACTTGATCGTAGCCCTACAGGTACGGGCGTAAGTGGCAGGATTGCCATTCATTATGCAAAAAATGAATTAGCTTTAAATGAGTCGGTGAAAATAGAAAGTATTTTAGGATCGTATTTCGATGTTAAAGCAATTGCAACGACACAATTTGGTCCTCATAAAGCAATTATTCCACAAGTGGCGGGTATGGCGCATATCACAGGTAAAAGTGAATTTTATATTGATCCCTCAGATCCACTAAAACAAGGGTTTATATTCAGATGAAAGCAAATTATTTACAAAGACAAACCCGGTTACGGGCTCAGTTAGCAGTCAAAGAACTAGATGCATTATTAGTGCTTGGTTGTGAAAATATTCAATATTTGAGTGGTTTTAGTGGCCATGCAGCTTATGGCATTGTGACAAAAGAAAGTTCATTTTTAATCACTGATTATCGTTATGTAGAACAGGCCAAAAATGAATGTCAGGGATTTGAGGTTATTTGCCGAAACAGGGAAACTGAATCATTAGGTGCGTGTATTAAACGTCATATTAATACTGCCGGGACATTAGGGTTTGAATCTGCATTTATCACAGTTGATATGTGGTTAGGTATTACAACTGAGTTGACGGGGGTTTCAACTAAAGCGGTAACCGGTTTAATTGAACGTCAGAGAATGGTGAAAGATCAGTGGGAAATCAATCAAACTAAACGTGCATCGGCTATCTCTGATCAGGCTTTAAATGAAGTGATGCCTTATTTTCAAGAAGGGGTGACAGAAAGGGAAGTTGCTATAGAGCTGGAGTATAGGATGCAAATGTTAGGTTCTGAAGGTTTATCATTTGACACTATTATGTTGTTTGCTGAACGCAGTTCCTTGCCTCATGGTATTCCAGGTGAACAAAAACTCAAAAAGGGCGATTTTATTACTTTAGATTTTGGTGCTGTGATCAATGGTTATCGCTCTGATATGACACGTAGTTTTATTTTTGGCGAGGCGACAGACAAACAGATTGATGTTTATACTAAGGTTGCAGAGGCACAGCAAGCCGCCATTCAGATACTTAAACCCGGATTACCATCTATTGACGCATATCATGCAGCCAGAGAGGTATTAAATGCATCACCATATGGTGCATATGCTGGTGATGGATTAGGTCATGGTGTTGGTTTATTTTTACATGAAGCACCGATTATTGGACCAAACTGCGATTATATTTTAGAGGCTGGCAATATTATCACCATAGAACCAGGTATTTATATTCCGGGTTTTGGTGGAGTCAGGTTAGAAGACGATTTATTGATCACCGAAGATGGTTACCAAGTGTTAACTCACGCGCCTAAGCCTATGGTGATATAACAGTGTTTTAGTGTATTTAACAATTTATTCTCCAAGGTAGGTATTTTGTAGGTAAGAATTTATTCTTACAGGTATTTATATTTAAGAACATTAGTTTACAGGTAATAAAATGAAAGTAATTGAAAAAGAACAAGTTCAGCAGTCATTAAACTTTGAAGCATTAATACCAGCACTTGATGCTGGTTTTTCTGGCGACTTTAATATGCCAAAACGTCAGGTTTTTGAACTTGTTCCCGGCTGTGAACAACATAATGCATTCGCGGTATTGCCTGCGTGGAATCAAGATGTGATAGGCGTGAAATCGTTTACTTATTTTCCGCAAAATGCGGATCAGGGTTTTGACTCTTTATATTCGAAGATCATGTTATTTAGCAGAGATCATGGCGTTCCACTGGCATTAGTTGATGGCACCAGTGTGACATTTTGGCGTACGGCTGCAGTTTCGGCATTAGCATCGCGTTATTTATCTAAAGAAGATAGTTCAGAGATGGTATTTTTTGGCACAGGAAATTTGTCAACTTATATGATCAGCGCGCATCTGAGTGTACGAGATATTAAAACGGTCAAAGTTGTTGGTCGTAATTCTGATAAAGTAGAAAGTTTAATCGCACAAATGACGCCACGTCACCCGGAGGTTAGTTTTTTAGCTTGTGATTTAAATGAGGCGGAATCGGCAGTGCGTTCAGCTGATATTATAAGTTGTGCTACAGGTTCTGGCGCACCTCTGGTTAAAGGTGACTGGTTAAAACCAGGTGCTCATCTTGATTTAATTGGTAACCACAATCATGATCGCAGAGAATGTGATACTCAGGCAATATTGAACAGCTCAGTATATGTTGATAGCAGAACGAATGTGCTTAATGAAGCGGGCGAATTACTGATCCCAATAAGTGAAGGGGCCTTTAGTGAAGCAGATGTCAAAGCAGAATTGGCAGAGCTTTGTGCAGCTAGTGTGAAGGGGAGAAAATCAGATGATGAGATCACCTTATTTAAATCTGTAGGTACAGCCTTAAGTGATTTAGTCGCGGCGCATTTAGTTTATAAACAGAGCCTGTAAATTACGCCTTGAAATACAGATCACAGGCAGGAAAGGATATCAATTTTTCAAATTAATCTATACTATATTCACGAGTTTAGTTTATATATTAAACATTATTCACCATATTTATAGTGGGTATAAGTAAAGGATTAATTTGATTAATTATCATCTAGTCTGAAAAACACGTATACTAATGCGGTTTTTTCAACTCACGTCACCAAGAGGGCCATAATTGTGCTTCAAGAATATCGTAAACACGTAGAAGAACGTGCCGCATTAGGTATCGTACCTATGCCGCTTAACGCGCAACAAACTGCAGATCTTATCGAACTTATCAAAACTCCTGCAGCGGGCGAAGAAGAATTCATTTTAGATTTATTAGTAAATCGCGTACCACCAGGTGTTGATGATGCGGCTTATGTCAAAGCTGGATTTTTAGCTGCTGTTGCTAAAGGCGAAACACAATCGCCTATCATTTCTAAAGAATATGCTGCTGAACTATTAGGCACTATGCTAGGTGGTTACAATATCGCACCTATGATAGAACTGTTAGAAGACGCGACACTCGCACCGATTGTTGTAAAAGGTTTATCTAATACATTATTAATGTTTGATGCGTTTTATGACGTTGAAGAAAAAGCAAAAGCAGGTAATGCTTTTGCACAACAAGTTATTGAAGCCTGGGCAAATGCTTCCTGGTTCTTAGATAAACCAGCGGTTGAAGAGAAGATTTCAGTGACTGTATTTAAAGTTACTGGTGAAACGAATACGGATGATCTTTCTCCTGCACCAGATGCCTGGTCTCGTCCTGATATTCCATTACATGCTTTAGCTATGTTAAAAATTGGCCGTGATGGTATCAATCCAGAAAAAGAAGGCGAAATTGGCCCTGTTTCTCAGCTTGAAACATTAAAAGCTAAAGGTTTACCGCTAGCTTATGTGGGTGATGTAGTTGGTACGGGGTCATCTCGTAAATCTGCAACTAACTCAGTATTATGGTTTATGGGTGATGATATTCCTCATGTACCAAATAAACGCGTTGGTGGTGTATGTTTAGGTAATGCGATTGCGCCTATCTTTTTTAATACAATGGAAGATTCAGGTGCATTACCGATTGAATTACCAGTAGAAAAATTAAATATGGGTGATCAAATTGATATTTTCCCATATGAAGGTGTCGTTAAGCGCCATGGTACAGATGAAGTATTATCAACTTTTTCTTTAAAATCAGACGTAATTCTTGATGAAGTTCGTGCTGGTGGTCGTATTCCATTGATCATTGGCCGTGGCTTAACTGATAAAGCGCGTACATCTTTAGGCTTAGAAGCTGAAACAATTTTCCGTAAACCTGCTCAGGTAACTGATTCAGGTAAAGGTTTCACACTAGCGCAAAAAATGGTTGGTAAAGCATGTGGCGTTGAAGGTATACGCGCAGGTCAGTACTGTGAGCCAAAAATGACCACTGTGGGTTCTCAGGATACAACAGGTCCTATGACCCGTGATGAACTTAAAGATCTTGCTTGTTTAGGTTTCTCTGCAGATTTAACTATGCAGTCTTTCTGTCATACTTCAGCTTATCCTAAACCAATTGATGTTAATACTCACCATACTTTACCTGATTTCATTATGAATCGTGGTGGTGTTTCGCTTCGCCCGGGTGATGGTGTTATTCACTCATGGTTAAATCGTATGTTATTACCTGATACAGTAGGTACTGGTGGTGATTCACATACGCGTTTCCCATTAGGTATTTCATTCCCGGCAGGTTCTGGTGCAGTCGCATTTGCAGCGGCAACAGGTGTTATGCCACTTGATATGCCTGAATCAATTCTGGTACGTTTTAAAGGCGAGATGCAGCCAGGAATTACATTACGTGATTTAGTTCATGCTATCCCTTATTTTGCTATTCAAAACGGTTTATTAACAGTAGAGAAACGAGGCAAAATTAACGAGTTTTCGGGTCGTGTACTAGAAATTGAAGGTGTTGAAAACTTAACTGTAGAACAAGCTTTTGAACTATCAGATGCTTCTGCTGAGCGTTCAGCTGCCGGTTGTACGGTTAAATTAAGTGAAGAGTCTATTTCTGAATACTTAAATTCAAACATTGTCATGCTTAAATGGATGATTTCTGAAGGTTACGGTGATGTACGTACTATAGAACGTCGTATTACTGCGATGGAAGCCTGGTTGGCAAATCCTGAATTGATGACTGCTGATTCTGACGCTGAATACGCACATGTTATTGAAATTGATTTAGCCGATATCAAAGAGCCAATTCTTTGTGCGCCAAATGATCCGGATGATGCACGTTTACTTTCTACTATAGCGGGTGAGCATATTGATGAAGTATTTATCGGTTCATGTATGACTAACATTGGTCATTTCCGAGCTGCTGGTAAATTACTTGATAAGCACTCAGGTTCTATCCCTACACGTCTTTGGGTTGCTCCGCCGACTAAGATGGATAAAGATCAGTTAACTGAAGAAGGTTATTACGGTATCTTTGGTCGTATTGGTGCACGTATTGAAACTCCGGGTTGTTCATTATGTATGGGTAATCAGGCTCGTGTTGCTGAGAAATCAACGGTAGTATCAACATCTACCCGTAACTTCCCGAACCGTTTAGGTAATGGTGCTAATGTATTCTTAGCTTCAGCTGAGCTTGCTTCTGTTGCTGCAATTTTAGGTAAGTTACCAACTCCTGAGGAATATCAGGAATATGCAGCGAAAATCAATGCAACTGCTGCAGATACATATCGTTATTTGAATTTCCATAAAATGCCTGAGTACACTAAAAAGGCAGATACTGTGATTATTCAGCAAGCTGTTTAATGATTTTATAAATCAATAAAAGTTAAGTATGAAACCGATGCCAATTTATTGCCATCGGTTTTTTTATGCGTGAACATGAAAAGGTATCACTTTATAATCATTGTGTTTTATTAAATAATACTAAAATCGATTCTACGTTAGCTAAATGCGGTATACATTTTTTATTTTTAGCTTAGATATGTCACTGAACACTTTCCTCCCTATCAAATGTTTCACCTCAGGTTTACTTGTTGATGTCGTAAAACTATTACAGCGAACATTAACACTTCAGGGGAAATCACAAGGAAGTTGTCTGATGTACTTAAAAAAATTAAAAAAGATGGCGGGTATCAATCTATTCTTAATAAATGGTTAGTCCAATTGGATTAAAGGCATTGGTTAGCATTATTGAAGCATTAAAGTCGGCTGGAGAAAATATTGCGTTTGAGTGCTCAAATTGTAAATTTCAAGGTGTTCATCTATACAGACGTGCGAATTCTGTGGTTGTGAAAAATATAAAGAAATAAATTTATCTTCTGACTATATTAATAACTTAGAAAAGAAATACTGGTGTTGGAATTATGCCGAGATTTCTTTGCAGCAAGTGCCAAAAATTTAATATGGGATATATCAAAGAGCAAATAAATCATAGCCATTTTGATTGACTGGTTTTACACTTCTTCAATTATTAACTTTCTCAGCTATCTCCATGTTAAATGTTTCAGGATTACATTATCAGTTAGATGATGACACTAAGTTAACGATTGACCATCTTTCATTAAAAAGCGGTGAATCTTTGTTGATCGTTGGCGATAATGCGAGTGGAAAATCTGCCTTAGCGGGAATTTTTTCAGGTCGTATTAAAAATTATCAGGGCGTTGTTTCACTGTGTGAAAAAACCACGAGTTTAAGTTTTGAATTAGAAGCAGAAACCCTTGAATATGACAGACTGCACGATAAAAGCGAAGATATTGAAGGAGGGATAGATTGGGGTCGTAATGCCAAGCAGATCATAGGCGAAGGCCCTGAATTAGATGACATTGTGAAATTATTGGCAATTGAAAACTTGCTGGAAAAACCCTTTAAAATTTTATCAACAGGTGAAACGCGCAAAGTATTAATGGCCAGAGCGCTTATGTTATCACCCAAGCTTATTATTTTAGATGAACCCTACGCAGGATTAGATATTGGTTCTCAGGCGCACTTAACGCAAGTGATCAATCATTTAATAGATCAAGGAACAAGCATTGTTTTATTTGATTTTTATCATGAAACTTTACCTCAAAAAATTACTAAACTGGTAAAGTTACAACAGGGCCAGATCAAATTTAACGGCAACAGAGAGGAAATTGTCAATTCACAACTTTGGCAAGCAGAAGCTAAACCGCATTACACTTTGCCCAAACATTTACCCGACTGCACTAATTATGATCATTTAGAGTCAGGTACACCTTTGGTAGAAATTAAGGATCTCAGTGTCGCGTTTCAAGAGAATAAAGTTTTCAGCCAGCTTAACTGGCTATTTAACCGAAAAGAACACTGGCGAATAAGTGGACCTAATGGATGCGGTAAATCTACTTTGCTATCTATGATTTCAGGAGATAGCGCCAAAGCTTACGGTAAAGATATCTGGTTATTTGGTGTAAAACGTGGGAGTGGGGAAACCATATGGGAAATTAAGCGTCATTATGGTTTGGTCAGTGCGCAGCTACATAGAGATCACCGGGTGTCAGCCACCTTATTACATACTGTGTTATCTGGTTTTTTTGATAGCATCGGCTTATACGAACAACCTGGCATAGAGCAAGTTGCAACAGCAAAAGAATGGTTAAAATTATTAGGACTGGAGCATAAAGAAAAGCACTATTTTAGTGAACTTTCCTATGGTGAACAAAGGCTGGCACTGATAGCCAGAGCTATGGTTAAGTTACCTATGGTATTGATTTTAGATGAGCCTTGCCAGGGATTAGATAACAATAATCGGGCAAAAGTGTTGGCTTTAGTTGACTATATCGCAGCACATAGCGATACCCATATTTTATTTGTTAGCCATGATGTCAGAGATCAACTCAATTGTTTAACTCATGAATTGAAATTCGAAAAACAAGAAGAAGGTTATAAAGCGGTTTCTAATTTAAGTTATTGACAAATCTTTTCATTACAACTACATTTGTGGAAGTTAACTTCTACATTTGTAGTTTTCAATGAAATGGATTAAAAATGAAATTAAGTGAATTTGAATTAGATGTGATGAAATTATTTTGGGATACAGGGGCGTGCTCTTCTCCTGAAATTTTTCAACAAATAGCTAAAGAAAGAAAAGTTGTTTATTCAACAGTCAAAACTATCGTAGACAGATTGGAAGAAAAAGGCGCAATTAAACGAGATCGCCTGGAAGGCCGCTCCATTGTTTATATTGCTGCCATTGAAAAAGATGCGATATCCAAACAATTATTACCAGATTTTCTCAAACGTTTTTTTAATGGTAAACCCAGTCATTTAATTACTCACTTAATGCAAGATGAAGAATTAAGTGATGACGATATTAGCTATTTAGAAAAATTCTTAGCTGAAAAAAAAGGGAAAAATAAGGATTAATAATGACGGATTATTTACTCACTAATTTAGTGATAAGTTTTTTAGCATTTATCGTGCTTTTTAGTTTGAAAAGTGCACCAGCCAGAGCGCGTTTTTATGTTGTGGTAATCGCGATGTTTGCATGGTGTATCCCCTGGCATCTTGTATCTGCCCTGACTATTTTATCTGAACCAGTTGTAGCTGATGAATTGGTTGATACCTTATTTTGGGTTGAGGATCATCAAGTAGTTGATGAAATAAGCACTTCAGTAATTAATGGCAAGCAAACTGTTTACACTTATGAATATTCACTGAGTTACTTAAAAGAAAAAATAGATTTCTCTCTATTTATGATAGTTGCTTTAACAGTTGGCATATTTTTATTGCTTAAAGACATTTTTAATTATCATTTTTACCTAAATCGGTTACTAGCAAGCTCAACTGAGTCCAATTCTCTATGGCAAGAACATGGATTTGATCCTCAAAAGGTTTCAATTCGTATTCTGGATGACACAGGTCCAGGTATGGCGACAGGTATTTTTAAACCTATTGTCTGGCTTAATAAGTCTTATGTAAGTGATATAAAAGTAAAAACGATATTAACCCATGAATTAAATCATATTAAACAACATGATCCTGTTTGGATTTGGATGTTAACAGTGATAAAGCAATTAAACTGGTGGAATCCGGTGGTTTGGTTATTTACAAAAAAAGCGAAAGAATTAATCGAGCTTAGCTGTGATGAAAAGTGCGCGAATCAATTAAAGGAAAATTACGCTTATGATCTGGCTGAAATTGTACTTTTGCAAGGGGGAACACAAATACCTGTTATCACGGCTTTGAATATAAAGTTAGGAAAAAAATTTAATATTAAACGTATCAAAGAACTCACTAAGGAAAGACAAATGAAAAAGAAACACGTACTTGCACTTATGATCGCAGCAGGGTTAAGTACAGTTGCGGCTGCAACCGTTGGTAATTCAAAGGTCGAAATTGCAAACAGCGCTGAAATCAACCAGGATGAAAGAGCGAATGTTTATCGAAAAAATAAGTATTTTAAACAATTATTTGATGGATTAGTTCAAGTATCCTGGGAAGCAAAAAGTAATGACAAACAAACACTTAATAAAGTTTATAACGATATTATGGAATGGGATCTCAATCGAGAGCAGTTAAAGCCTGCCAATGACAGAAGTATGAGAGGAAATATTTTCACTGTCTCTTGTTATTTATTAGATAAACTAGATAGAGTTGATGAAATTCCGGCGTTATATCTTAAGATGTTTCCTGAAGAACCTACCCCTAAAAAGTTCTATAGACACCATTTATCAAAAGCTTATATTAAGAGCGGGCAACCTGAATTGGCGATTGAATTAATGGGCGAGTTTGCGTATAAGCAACCGGCTAAATACAAAGTTGGGTCATTATCTGTACTGGCACTAGCATACTTAGTTGACGGTCAATATGAAAAAGTGATTGAAACCGCAGATGAAATGTTAAAATTTGCTAACAATAACAAAAGTATTGTTTATACCAATTCATTTAAAATTGAAGCCTTAATGGAGATGGGTGAAGCTAAAAAAGCAGAACAACTGAGAGCTATGTTAGCCGAGACCTACAATGAAGCGGATGTAAAAAAACCTAAACTAACATTTTATTCACCAGTATTTCAGTACATTCCTAAAGCGAGCTAAAAACTCAACGAGTAAAAAACTACTAGCAGGTAAAAATTCTTTTGCCTGCATTTATATCGTATTTCCTGCATGCAATTTGGAATATAAAAAATATGTAAAAAGCTAGAGTGATCTTTTCGCATAAATGGAAATTTTGGTTAAAGTTGCAATGTCAGTATGGTCAATAATTAGTTCCCGATTATTTTCTGGTGGGCCTTTCTGACTTTATTAACAATTTCAATGGGGGTGTTTAAGCTAAATGCCATGCAGGTTGGGCTTTCATGTAAAAATGGAAATTCAGCTGTCAGCGTATCTGCGGGTAGTTCCAGCATTTTTAATTGTTCTGAGATAGATCTTTCAGTTTGAATAATGAGATCTAATCTTCCTTTTAATAATTTTTTTAAGTTTGCTGTTTCATCATTATTAACATCTAAATGTAATTTATTTTTAAATCCAAGTTCATTCATTTTTTGGTGGGTAAAATCATCTCTTACTACGCCTAATGTATAAAGTTTGGCGTGTTCAAGTGAATGAATTATGATATCGTTTCTTGCCGTCAAGCGATAAAAATTCTCTTTAAGTGAAGGAATTATAGGGCAAATCCAGTGAAAAAGAGATTCTCTTTGTTTTATTTTTCGAATTGAATAAATTAGGGTATTAGGCTTATTTAAAGCGATATCGTATGCTCTGGCCCAAGGGTAAAGTTGAATATCAAAATATATACCAGCCTCGGCTAGTACAGATTTTACCATTTCAGTTGCATCCCCAACTAACTCACCTTGTTCATTTACGTAGTTAAGTGGTGGTCTCTCTTCAGTGACAACAACTAAGTTAGCTGAATGTGTGAGTATAGGTAAAAATAAAGATAACAATAAAAACAATATTTTCATTTGATTTTTAAGTTGAGTCCGTAAGCAACTGTATTGATAACAATAGCATTGTCTGCTCTTATTGCATATTCAGTTTGATTATTTTCATTGCATCCATAAAATTTATTCTCACTGATATTTGATCACTAATTTATTACAAATGGTATTAATAACAGTTTGAATATGAGTTGTGTTCGAGTAAATTGTCTTATTACGTAAGTGAGGGCAAAACCGCTTACATTTATTAATTGCTGTATAGGAAACCAGTTGCTATGACTGAGCAAAATAAATCTGTTGATCCTGATTGTTATATTACTAATCAACAGTCTAATGTAATTGTATATACAGGTAGAGTAAGGCGACAGTACGGTGTGGATACCGCAATAAATAAGCAGCCTGTTTCAGGTGATATCTATTTAAATAAACAGGGATTAACTAATGATGAGTGCGCAGACACTAAGCATCATGGTGGTATCGAACGAGCGCTACATCAATACCCAAAAGAGCACTATGCATATTGGCAACAACACTACCCGAATACAAAAACCCCCTGGCAAGTTCCTGGTATGGGAGAAAATTTAAGTACATTTGGCATGACCGAAGAAAGTGTACATATAGGTGATCAATACCAAATAGGTGACGCGATTATAGAAGTTAGCCAACCAAGATCTCCCTGCTTTAAAGTCAATAGAAAATGGGATCAAACTGATTTATCAATGAAGATGCAAATGCTGAGTAAATGTGGCTGGCTTTATCGTGTGATCAAACCTGGCTTAATACCAGTTAATACTACAATGGCCATGATCAGCCGAGACGAAAATTCCTTAAGTGTTAAAGCGATATGTGATATCTATTTTGGCGACCCATTGAATAAAAATGGCCTGGATAAATTATTGAAATTAGATAAGTTGTCATCGAGTTGGCGAGAGAAAATCATTACAAGGTTAGAAACGGGCAAAGTAGAAAATTGGAACTTCAGGTTAAAGGGGAAAGGATGATATCTGTAATTAGTATGTACAATGAATTTAGGGTAGTGTTTCCTGAGCTTACGGAAAAAGTCGATAAGCAACACTTTAGGTTATGGGGGGATATAGAAGCTGAGTTTACGCATAGTTGGTTTGAGAGTTTAGCAAACTCCCTGAATGATGAAATGTCCAAAGGGGCGCCAGTAAAAAACTATATAGCAGTTTATGAATTTATAAGAAAACAATATCATTCAGGAGATACAGAAATTAAAAATTGTGTAGATGTTTGTTTTACGGAAAATCTATTTTGGCAAGTAGATGCAAAGAAAGCTGAGCCATACTGGAATGCTTTACCTGAAATACTCAAACAGTTGTATATCGCATTTCATCGAAGTAAACCGGTTTAAATGTTTACCTCCCTGTATTGAATAAACCCCATCCTTGGGGCTCATGTCACTTTTCTTTGTTTCGCCAAAGCAAAGTAACCAAAAGAAAGGCGACCCTGACATTTTTTTAATCTATAAATCAAATTTTACTTTCGAAAAACCAGCCTTAATGACTCGTCCATGAGTAAGTAAGGCTTTTACCAGGCATCCATGCCCGATAATTTTTGCAGTAAACTTTTATTCATAGTAAAAATGTAAAGGGAACAGGAAGTTCACCTTAATACTTTGCATTACAAAAACTTAGATATAGACTCCAGCTCCCCCTTACATCACTCCTGAGATGTATAGACTGATTTAGCAATATGCAAACAGGATGTTTGCTAAAGCATGCAGGTGCAGGGATGCTCCTTACATGCTGGTTGCTTAATAATCAATTAACTATTTAAAGATCTATGTGCTTTTCTTTCATGAAGAGCGGGCGGATTTTTACAAAATACATCCATATATTTTGCTGAAGTCAGCCTTTTGCTGTTCAAAATTAATCCTGTTAATTTTGTCTTGGTTCGTTCTTTTTGGCTGCTTTCCTTCATAAAAAGTAAAAAATGAACGGGTGTGGCATGGATACTATACGAACAAAACAGGGAGGTTAATCTAGAGATTTATCTCCCTGTTTCTAGCGTTAATTTAGATTATCAATGGGTATATGCAAAAGTTGAATGCCTGTCTATAGATAAATCACAAAACTAATCAGCTTGTTTAAATTACTAGTTAAACTATCTTGGAACTTCTAATTAATAGCCATCAATTGTAAAATACCCGATAAGCTAATGCGCCAGCTCTGCTGGTGCGATCAATTGAATTAAAGAGTAACTAAAATGAATAACGATCATGATGTCATTGATAATTTAAAAGAACTCGAGACGTTTTTACTCGCCGTTGAAAACGGTGGTTTAGGGTTAAAAGGGGTTGCTGGCGTGGGTATGGCTACGAATAATACAGATGGGCGTCATTTTGTCGGCGTATTTGATGATCACAACAAGCTGCTCTTAGCACGCTGGGTGACTCAGGAAGTTTTTGATTCAGGGAAAGACATGGTTCGTAATGGTGTTAAGAAAAAGCATTAATCATGTAAAACTACCTGCTTAAGTTACGTTTTCTTTCAGAAATAACTAATCCTATGTGTTAATTCAGGCGTAACTTTCATTCACTCTTATGTAGAAAAACTATTTACTCCTTTCTTTTTAAGTTATTGTCGTTATTTTATCTATCTAAAAATCAAATGTTTATCTTCATTCTTATACCGTCAATAAAAAATAGTACGGTTGAACTATTGTTATAAAAGAACGTTTGTACTATTATTTAAAAACACAGTTGTACTATTTTGTATCAAGGATATAAATATGAAATTTAGTTATTTTAACAATAATGGCTCTAAACTTGGCTTAACGTCTATCGGACTCGGTTTAACTGCAACATTAAGTACACTGGCGCCTAAACTAAGTTCAGTGCTTGGCGAAAATGTTTTACTTAAACCTTATGGACCACGTAAGTATGAATTTGAACAAATCAAACCAGAAACCACGCTGAACTTGCAAACATCTATGGGTAATGTGCATGTAAATGTATTTGGTAAAGGTAACAAGGTTGTTATTGTGAGCCATGGTTGGGGTGATACCAGTAATAGTTTTCAAGAGATGATTATTAGCTTAACGCAGCAGGGGTATGTGGTTGCAGCAATAGATCATATAGGTCATGGAAAATCATCGGGAAATCAATCTCACCTATTGAGTTTCATTGAAACCCTTGAATTACTTATTGAGCAGTTTAATGAAGAGCGTATTCAGGTCGACGCTATTATTGGTCACTCTATGGGAGCGATAGCGACTTTAAATCTCCCTGATTATATACTGCAAAATAAAAAAGTTATTTTAATTTCATCACCGATTAAATTTTTTGAAATCATGTTTAATAAAGTAGAGCAGGTAGGTATATCGAGTAAACTTTTAAAGCGAGTGTTAAATAGCATTAGTTATAAATATGGAAAAACCTGGCAGCAATTAACCACTGAAAACAATCGTAATAAATTAACGTCGAATTTTACATTTATCCATGATCGTCATGATAAATATGCGCCTTTTATAGATGTCACACAGTTTTTACAGCAAGAAAAAACAACCCTGATTGAAACAGAAGGGCTTGGACATAGAAGAATATTAAGCGATACTAAGGTCATTAATAATATTTCTCAGGTTTTATCTTCTTAATGAATAAAGGTGAACGTACCCGTTTAGCGATACTAAAGCAAGGCATAATATATAGCAGTCAATATGGGCTGGCCGATGTAACCATAGGAACGATTTCTAAATTATGTAATTTATCAAGAACGGGTGTGATTTCTCACTTTGAAAATAAAGAAGATATGCAAATAGCGATTTTACAATATGGTGAAGAACTTTTTCGCGAACGTGTTATAAAATCTGCATGGCGAGAAAACCCATTAGATCACGTGATCACGCTATTAGAAAATTGGGCCGACTGGACCAGCGAAATGTTTCAAGAACATCAGGTGAGTTGCCCGTTTATTAAGGCTGTGGTTGAATTTCAAAATAGACCAGCATCAAAAGTCAGAACGTTCACCATAGAGCAACAAAATAGATTGATCAATTACCTTACTCACAGAATTCAGCGCTGCGTTGAACATAAAAAATTAACAGACCAAATTGAAAGTGTCGCAATCGCTTATGAACTTTATAGCCTCTATTTAGGCCATGCTATAACACAACATACAGCACCTATGAATGAGTCAGATACTTTATTTAAAACGAGTGTTTCGAGATTATTAAAACAATATCAGGTATAGCGCCAATGCATAGAAATCAAAGGCATTGAGAACATAGAAATTGCTGTTAAATGAATTTGAATTAATCGCGAGTTTTAATTATAAATTTTATTAAGCAAAATAATACGAATTTCAATTGCTCGTTAAAATAGGTTTTAATTTATTTTTTGGTAGAATACTGATCCCTGATCTCATTAAATAGGTAAAAAATGGAAAATTTATACCAGGCTCCAGAATCAAATATTGAAAATGTGGTAGAAGAAAAATCGTATGACTACAAGCTATTTAAAACATCAGCGGTGGGTGTTGCAACTTTTTTTGGTACTGTATTAGCTGGTGGATATATAATTTATCGTAATTACAAAGCTTTAGGCAAAGAAGCTGAAGGTAAAAAAGTGCTAATATGGTCAGCTATAGCCACTGTACTAATATTTGCAGTTACATTTTTGATCCCCGATAGCGTTGATATTCCTAATTCAGTTTTTACTGTGGCTCAGGTTATTGCTATGGTGCAATTAGCTAAAAAATGGTTTGAGTTGCCGCTTTCTGATCATGAAAAATACAATGGAAAGTTTGAATCTAATTGGTTGGCTTTTGGTATTTCACTATTGATCATGTTAGTTGTATTAGTTTGTCTTATTCCTGTTATCTATTTTCTTGTTTGGTAGAAAAATCTCTGTGTATCCAGGTTCTTCGCTACAGAAGAATTTGGAGGTTAAACTTTAGTCTAGTTTCACAATTGTGGAAATATCTTGAAACGCTAGACTACAAATAACTACTGTAATCTTATTTGTGAACTTATAAACTCATTTATACTTTTGGTATATGGAGCTGGTTAAAGAATGGATGTGAGTTTGAATTTAAAAAAAACATTTTTAATAATCACATGCACTTTAATGTTGCTTTTTACTATTTTATTTTTCAGTAAAAATCAGCTACTTATATATGTTTCTCAAAATTATCTTAAGCAACAGAATATTGAAATTACCTGTCTTGATGTAGAACTTAATAATGAATTAGATCTGATTATTAATAAGGTGTGTTTACAGCACGCTAAGTTCACTGGTGAAATGTTGAATGGTATTATTAAATGGCGATTTCAATCAGAAAAAGCAATAACAGGTATTCAAATTAGTGAAGTTTTAGTTAAAGGTCGTAAAGATAGCAGCGATAATACGAGGAAAATTGACAATACTTACTCTTTGAATTCTTTTAAAAACCAGATTAGCGAATTAACCAAAATTATTTCTAATTACCACTATATTACGCTAAATATTGATAAAGTTAGCTATCAGGATCACACTCAGCTGCCTGCTGATGTAACAAGCTATTCGGCCAATATCGATAAGGTCAACAATACATTGATTGTATCTTTAGCCAAAACGGCTAGGGGCGAATTTTTAAAAATTAACATTAATTTAGTAAATCAGTTAATTACCGGCAATATGTATGCTGATTTAAACGCTGTTCGACAGTTTTTCGCTGCACATGAACTCGAGCTTCCTGTAAATTCAATTTTTTTAGTTGCTATAGCAGGTAAATTAACCAGTCAATTTAAACTCCAGCAAGATACTTTACGTATATCTAATCAGTTAGAGGATTTTAGCTTGCGTGGTAATGAAGTAGCAGATAATGAAATACTGTTTGATTTGCACGGAAAATTTAATTGGCAATTAAGGCTAGATGATCAAAGCTTAGTTGCAACTTTTGACTCAGATGAGTTCATGAATCTAAAAGTTAATCATCAGGTATTATCTGATCAACTTGCTGTACATAATATTTCATCAGAAGTTTTAGCGTTTCTTGAAATAAATAAAAATGAAATGTTTGAAATAACTCCGCCAGGCAAGGCAATTTATGATTGGTCAGAAGGGTCACTATCATTTGATAAGGTAGTAGTGGCGAATACTAACAAAGAATTACCTGTGAGTATTAGATTAAATAATACTTTTATGGATTTATCTGATATTAGCAAGTTAAACGCAAAAGGTGATTTTTCAGCTAATGCGATTATTAATGTTCCAATAGTTCAGTCTTTTACAGATACTCCGGCAAATATCAAACTACAAGGAGACTTTTCATTCAGGCCTGGGGTGAATCAAATTAATATTATTAAAGCTTCAAAGATATCTTTTACTAACCTGAAGTTTTTACACCAAGATAAAGAGATTTTAATCGCAGCAGCTAAGATGTCTGCAACAGGAAAATTAAATATAGATAATAACAATAAAATAACATCAGCACTGCAAGTAAATAGTGAATTTAGTGAGCTGCAAATTGTTGATCAGTTTAAGTTAGATAAATCTTATTTCAATGCCAATATTCACGGTGAACTTAGCGATATTACGGTTAATGGCGAGCTAATTATCGAACAGTTAATAGCTGCAAAGTTGGTACTATCTGGAGATGCAAAACAGCCTCATATTATTGTTCAAGGAGAAGAGATAAAGTTAACCGAGTTAATGGCATTAAATATTAACTTACCAGTTAAAATTGATTTGATCGACGGCATATTTGATTATACTTTCGAAGGTAAAGTAAATGATTTTAATGTTGAAAAACTTGATAAAATGACATTGACGCTATCAATTCAGAATATGACCGGGGAAATCGATGATATCTGGTATCAGGATATTAATTGGCAACAAAAATTTGAACTCCATCAGAGTGAAATAAATACAATATCAACAAATAATAATCTCTCAATTGAATTGATAGAAGCTGGCACTCCGATTACAAATTTAACTGCAACAACCGAGATGCACTATCACAATAATCAATTTAATATTGATATTCATGATTTATCAGCAGAGGCGTTTTCTGGTGGTTTTTCAATCCCTAAACTTCACTGGCCCGCAGTAAAGGCACAAAATATTGATTTAAAACTAAACGCTATAGAGCTTAGTGAATTAGTAGCGATAGAAAAGCAGCATGGCATAGTTGTGACAGGTAAGATATCTGGAGATTTACCAATTACTGTAGATAATAATAAAGTCACTATAGCTGAAGGGGATCTATATAATGTAAGCGATGGCATAATTCAGGTGAAAAACAATCCAGCAGTGATCCAACTTAAAAAAGATAATGCGCAGTTAAAGCTGGCATTTGATGCGTTACAAAACTTACATTATCATCAACTAACCTCTTTAGTCAGTATGTCAGATGATGGTCAGATGTTATTAGAAACCGCAATAAAAGGCGTTAACCCTGATTTAGATAATGATGTGAATTTTAACGTAAATATTGATTATGATTTATATGGTTTAATTGAATCAATTCGTATAGCCGATACGTTAGAGCAAGATATGGTTAAAAAAATTAAACAAAACTAAGGAGTTTAAATGGATAAGTTACTCATTGCAGCAACAACCTTGTGGCTGTTAAGCGCATGTACTCATAAAGTAGAAGTGAGTGCTAAAGAACCCATCACAATTAACCTAAATCTAAAAATAGATCATGAAATTCGAGTGAAAGTGGATAAAGAGCTTGATGATATTTTTAGTGAAGACAGTTCAATATTTTAAGGAGAAATCATGAAACATTTAATAAAGCACATTTCTGTTATGTTTGTTGTATTAGTAATGGCATTTCCAGCCATGGCTATTAGTTTGCAAGACGCTAAACAGCAAGGGCTTGTTGGTGAAATGCAAAACGGTTATTTAGGCGAAGTGGTTAAAAGTGCTGAGGTCAGTAACTTAGTTAAAAATGTGAATAAAAAGCGTAAACAGGTTTACATTTCATTGGCGAGAAAAAATAAATTGTCACTAGAACAAGTATCTAGTTTAGCGGCTGAAAAGGCGATTAAAAAAACGGTTTCAGGCCATTATATTCAAAATACACATGGTAAATGGATTAAAAAATAAACTGCTTATATAATAATGCTGCAGTTTGACAGCAGCATTATCCTTTAATAGAAATTAATCCCAGTTAACCACTAGAGCACCATATAGTTTAAAAAATATACGCCAGCGAGATCTAAAATTTTCGCAGACAAGGCAAATTTTTTTAGGTTTAGTTATTCTAAATCAAAAGAATTTAACGCAGTATGCGGGAATTTTAGACTCGCCCTTTGGGAATCTCTGAAAATGACTCATTCTGCGTTATGTAAGCTCGAAATAGATAAACTATTCCATTCGCTTACATGCCTTGCCTGAGTCATTTTCAGCGATTCTGGTGCGCACTTTTTAAACTATATGGCGCTCTAGGTTTACGTCCGTAAAGCTCGAAAAAGCATTTAAAAGCACATACCATTCCCCTGAATTTTCAGTTCCTATATCGCCAAAGTCACCAATCACAGCAAAAGTTGTACTAGCTGCATGTTGATGAAAACTTAACAAAATGAAAAATGATAATAATAGGTTTTTAGCGCACTTAACAAAAAGTGATCTGTGAAAAATGAACTTATTGATTATTAGCAGCTAATATTTGTTCTGAGCAAAAGCCATATTTGGTAAAGATTGCGATTCAATCTAAACTTATATACCCCTTCAGTAAATGAAAGGAAAACTGATGAAAATAGTCATTTATTCAGGTCTGTTTAGCTTATGCTTTATGCTAAGTTTGAGTTCTGTTGCAGAAACACACGCAAATTTATCGCAAGAGTTGGAACAAAGGTTTGCCGATAAAGTATTTTACAATGCGGTCATTTATAAACGGCCTGATGCAGAGGCGATTGCTATTGCTGATGGAAAGATTAGTTTCATTGGCAGTGAGCAGGATGTACAGAAATATATTTCAGCAGAAACCAAGGTCATAAATTTAGATAAGGCTTTTATCATGCCTGGGTTTGTAGATAATCATAATCATGTATTTGAGGCGGCATCGAGTGCGGGTGGACATTGTGAAGTAGGACGAGATGCCAGTTTAACTGAACAAATGGAATTCTTAATTTATTGCCGCCAGAAGAATAAAACATCTTCATGGATCATGGGTTATGGATTCACATTAGAAAATATACTTAATAACAACACTAGCACACCATTAAAAACTTTAGATTCAATATTTCCAAATAAACCTGTAGTGATAATGGAACAAACATCTCATTCTATGTGGGTTAATTCCGCCGCGCTTAAACTCGCTGGCATTAATAAAAGCTCAATTGAACCCCAAGGTGGTAAATATCTAAAAGATAAATCAACAGGTGAGCTAAACGGTATATTGTTAGATAGCGCAGGCGATAAAGTGATGGAATTAGCCTGGAATAGTATGACCAATAAATTTAATCAAAGTTATGATGGGTTACGAAATGGACTTAATCAGGCTGCCATGCATGGGATCACCACAATAGGTGATGGCAGGCTTTATTGGCAAAGAGGTTGGTTTGATGTATGGCTGGCAATTGCCAAAACAGATAATTTAACTGCCAGAGTCTCTATTCGGCCCTGGGTTTATCCTAATGTCGCTATGGCTGAGCAGCTGAAATACTTTAAATCTATTTATGCCAATAATCTAAATGAGTTGCTACAAGTGAATCAGGTCAAAATGTATAGCGATGGCATTATAATTAATGGAACGGCAAAGTTATTATCACCTTATCATTTTACTTATATTACAGAGCAACCTAAGGGGCTGAATTATATTCCAGCTGATGCAATGAAAACCTGGTTAGCAGCTCTAAAAAAAATAGGTTATGGTGCCCATATTCATGTAATTGGTGATGGTGCGGTTCAAGAATCCTTAAATGCTATTCAATATTTAAGAGGTAAAGGTTCTAAACTCAATTACACTTTGACCCATGTAGAGATGGTTAATCAATCAGATTTAAATCGATTTTTAAAGCTTAATGTAACAGCTGATTTTCAAGTTGGCTCAGATTATATTGCAGAGCATGATCATAGCTGGGCGATCCCATTTTTAGGGAAAGAACGTTCGGATCAATTGATGCCAATCGGGAAACTATACAAAAAAGGAGTAAATATCAGTTTAAGTAGTGATTGGAATGTACATTCTATTAATCCATTAGAAGGAATAGCAAATAGCTTAATAATGGGACATTCAGGATTACCTGATATTTATTCGGCTATTGACGCTTACACCATAAATCCGGCAGAAAGCATGGGCCTTGCCGATATAACAGGCTCACTTTCGATTGGGAAGTCAGCTGACTTAGCTATTTTAAATAGAGATATTACAAAACTCAGGCCTGAGGATATAAAAACATCTTATGTATTAATGACTTTGCTTCAGGGAGAGCAAGTTTACATAAATGAAGAAGATGAAAGTGAAGAAGATGAAGAGTTGACTGGTTATTAACAGCATGTCATGTGGCCATTAATTTTTTATGACCACAAAAACACAGGCATTTTTTATTAATGGAAGGTATTGCTTAACTTGTTTATTTCTTCGGCACGGTGTCTGACATGTGTGCCATTAATTTGTACTTGTTCAGCAAGGCGAGTATTATTTTTTGAGACATCATCGATTGTATGTACACTGACGGTAATTTGATTAGCCACCACACTTTGCTCTTCAGTTGTTGCCGCTATTTGGCTTGACGCATCTAATAATTTACCCATCATAGTGATAATGTTATCCATAATTTGATGAGCTTGTTGACTCTGTTCATTACATATTTGTGCCTGATCTCTATTTTTTAACATCATTTCATTCCAGGATAATAAGGTTTGTTGTAATGCTACTACAGAGTTTTGGATTTGCTTTGTAGCTTGTTGAGTTCTGCTTGCCAGCGTTCTGACTTCATCAGCAACTACTGCAAAACCCCGACCTTGCTCGCCGGCTCTGGCAGCTTCGATGGCAGCATTAAGCGCCAGAAGGTTAGTTTGTTCAGCAATGCTGTCTATCTCCGACATAATGCTAGATATATTATCAGCATCTGATATTAATGAAGTGGCGGCATTGGCAGCAAAAGTGACATCATCAGCCAGTAAGTTGATAGTTGATTCAGTTTGATTTATTTTTTGAATTGCTCTATTACACTCATCATTGACTAATTCAACATTATCTTTTGAGTCAGAAGTACTTCGACTTATTTCGTCAATCGAGGCACTCATTTCATCAATCGCACTGGCAAGTTGATCTAAATGTGCGTTTTGTACATGTAACCCATCTAAGGTTTGATCCGATGTATCGGCTAATTTAGCTGAAATGTTTACTAAATTGTTACCGTAATCAGTACTTCTACCTAATACAGTATTTAAACGCGATTGACTGAGTTGTTGTGCATAATCGGTAATACCTACCAGACCCTTTCCTGAATATACAAAGCGTGAGGGGCTATCAATATTTTCTTTAATATTAAGTGCATATTTAGGGAGCTTAAAGATCTCTTCCTTATAAATCAAAAATATCACGCTAGTAAACAGTAATTGCATAAAAACGATCATTACGCTTTGACTGAGATAAAACTGTACAAAACTTAGTAAGAAAAGCAGACTAATAAAGAGGCTATGTTTTAGTTTTCTATTCGATTGTAAGTCATTGATTTTTTCACCATCATTAACCTTTTGATAAAAATGCGTTGCTTTGCGTTTTAGCTCTTCACTCGGACGAACTCTGACAGACTGATATCCGGTAATTTTTCCATTTTCACTCAGCGGGGTTACGTAAGCATCAACCCAATAAAAACTCCCATTTTTGCATCGATTTTTAACCATACCGCGCCATGGCTGATTATTTTTAAGTTTTAGCCATAAATCACGAAAGGCAGCAGCTGGCATGTCGGGATGGCGCACTAAATTATGGTTTTTTCCAATTAATTCTTCACGAGAATAACCTGATACACGAGAAAATGTATCATTTACATAGGTTATTACGCCGCGCGTATCGGTAATTGAGACCAATTGTTCAGATTCAGAAAAGTGAACTTCCTGATTGTTTGATTTCGATTTTTTCTGGTGATTCATAGTTGCCTCGTTCCGGTGAGTATAGGAGCAAGGCGAATATATCATATTGAAATTAATACAAAGGAAATTCTATCTAAAATAAGACGTTTATTTGATGTAGATCAATGAAATGGATATTAAATTTAACTTGTAAATTAGTATTGTTACAAGGTGCTTGGAACTGTTTTAATTGTAAATGTGCAACTAAGCAGTGCCCCTAGAGCACCATATAGTTTAAAAAGTGCGTATATTTTTTAAACTATATGGTGCTCGAGTTAGAATCAAAGTCTAGTTGCACATGCCATGGTGAGTCTATTGGTTTATTCTCGAAAAAAGCATAATTTTAAATATAGCTTATCGTGCCAGAGTTTTAATCTTGTTTAAATGCTCGCTGGCATACCCATGCAACTAGCATAGTATGTTGTTGTCGCAGGCCAGTCAGAAAAAACACCTAATACGCCAACATCCTGGGCTAGTACGTTTAGCAACTTAAGTTGGTCACCATCATTATTAGTGATGTCGCCGATAGTTTGATAATACCAGCCTCCGCCACTTGCTAGTGGACCAGAGCGCTCTAAAGTCCAGGTAATTATCCCTAAACCGGCATCTTTAGCGGCTTGTGCATAGTCAGAAGGAACAATGTTACCATCGTTCTCGGTGACCAACATCCACATTGGAGGAGCAATAATTTTTACTCCTTGATCGGCTAATTCTTGCATACTCGGTGACCAGGTGGATGGTTCGTTAATATCAAAAGTATCCATATCGTAACGACCATCAAGATACACAGCTTGCTGAGCAAATTCAGCTTCATTAGCAATCCAATATTGTATGTCTGCCAGATTAAAAGACTGTGCCCAAACATGCTCTGGGGCAACATTTGCATTCTTATATTCATTCAACATTTTTTGTGCATATGCTTCTTGAGTAAAACCATTAAAAGGCATATCTACACTGGGGGATTTTAGCTCAGGTGTCATTTTAACTTCTAAAGACTTAAATAATTCAATACTTTCGGCATGGGTTAATAAGGTGCCTCTGCTTGCATAAAGATCAGTACGCCATCCGGCGGTACCATCCATGTATTCAGCAACAGTTGTACCCTTGTTATTAGCCGCATCCATTTTACCTTGAAGCGTTTTAAACTCAGCTAGCGTAATATCGCTGGTACAGCACTGAACTTGAGCTTGAACACCGTTTTCGGGATCAGCGGGTGTAAAAGGTATTGAGCATTTAGCTGCTAATTCTGTTTCAAGAATGTTGGTGGTTGTGTGTAAATCACATTGGGAATGACGGCATACCAATTCTTTATCTTGCGTAAAAGTGACGTCACATTCTAATATTCCGGCTCCCATCCTAGCCGCAGCTTCATAAGACTCTTTAGTATGTTCAGGGAATTGCATCGGTGCTCCGCGATGACCAATGGAAAAGTCGGTTTTATAAAAAGGGCCCTCTGAACAAGCTTGCATAGCTGTTTTTAATTCTCCTTCCTCCATATCATCCACTAAAAAATACGGGCGGCTACCTACCTGAACGTTTAAAGCATCGCCAGCAGGTACAGGTACGATCACAGGAACTTCTACTACTCGTACTTCTTCAACAATAACAGGCACTTCGACAGTTTCTATTTCTTTAACAATAACCTGCTTTTCTACTTCTTTTATTTCTACAGTATCGTCATCACAGGCGTTTAATCCTAATACCGCACTACCCACAAATATTATTTTAGTTATTAACTTCATATTACGTCCAAAATTGAAAAGTTAGCGAGATAAACTAAGTAGTAAGGATGACAATCAGCGGTTAAAAAAATGAATTATTTATGTACTTTTTATTACAGTTGCACTGCTTTTTTATGTGATCAATATTAAACCCAAAAAATCCCCAGCTAAACGCATAGTGTTTGCGAAAATAATTGAAGCAAGGCATAGTCGGTTAATTCTTTATAAGAAACATAGCTTTGAAGCTAACTATTTGGAGATCATTAATGAAACAGTTATTTAAAGGTGCGGTACTAGTCAGTAGTATATTAAGTTCTGCTTGGGTATCGGCATCATCAACATTTGAGGCGGAAGATATTTTTTCCCTTGAATACGCCAGTCATGTTCAAGTTTCTCCCGATGGAAAAAAAATTCTATATATTAGAAATTCCAATAACATTATGACCGATAATAAAAATAAGAATTTATGGTTGGTTGATATTAAATCTAAAGAGCAATCGCCATTATTTTCAGATGATAATCAATATTTACAGCCAACCTGGTCACCCGATGGTAAAAAAATTGCGTTTGTAAGTGATCTGTCGGGAACTAAGCAGATCCACGTGCATTACATAGCACAAAATAAAACCGCGATGATCAGTCAACTGCAAGAGGATATTAGTAGCCTAACCTGGTCGCCAGATGGTAAGTGGTTGGCTTTTAGTAAAAAAGTTGTTAGTAAAAAAACCAAGTTAGCTAAAATGCCTAAAAAACCAAAAGGCGCTAAGTGGGCTGATCCTGTTGTAGTAATAGATAAAGCCTATTATCAGGCTGATGGCAGGGGATTATTGAAACCTGGCTATCATCATATATTTGTTTTACCTGCTGAAGGGGGGAGCGCAAGACAATTAACCAGTGGTGAGTTTCATCATAGTGGTAAACTCAGTTGGACTAAAAATAATAAATCAATTGTCTTTTCTGCAAATCGCATTGAAGATTGGGAATACAAAGGACTTGAGGGGGATCTGTTCTCAGTCAACATCAGTGACAGTAAAATTACTCAGTTAACATCGGCTCCCGGTAGAGAATACAACCCTACTTTTTCTGATAACGGTAAAAAGTTAGCGTTTCTTTCTACATCAAATGCATTAAATCCCTACCGTAATGCAAAATTAAACATCTTAAATTGGCAGTCAAAAAAAGTAACTCTTTTAGCGAAAGACTTTGACCGTTCAATTCAAAATCCTAAGTGGCTTTCTTCGTCTTCACTTGCTTTTACCTATGATGATTTTGGCAAACGCAAATTAGCAACCATTTCTACTAAAGGAAAAATTAAAGATCTAACTGACACAGTTACAGGTACTACCATTGGCAGACCTTATATTAGCGGTGAATTTGATACTAATAGCTCAGGTACAATAGCATTTACCACTGGTTCGGCAGAAAGGCCTGCTGATGTTGCTGTGGTAACAACTAAAAAAAACGTAACCCAGTTAACCTATTTAAATGATGATTTATTGGCGCATAAACAATTAGGTAAAATGCACGAAGTTAAATATAAGTCATCATTTGATGGCGAAGAAATTCAAGGTTGGTATATTACGCCACCTAATTTTGATCCAACTAAAAAATACCCGCTTATTCTTGAAATTCATGGTGGACCCCACTTAGCTTATGGCCCGCACTTTTCAGCAGAATTACAACGTTTTGCTGCACAAGGTTATGTTGTATTTTATGATAATCACAGAGGCAGTAGCTCTTATGGCGAACGTTTTGCCATGTTACTTAAATATAAATACAGCTCAAAAGAAGATTTTGCCGATCATAACTCAGGTGTTGATGCCATGATAAATTTAGGCTTTATTGATGATCAAAACCTATTTATTGCTGGTGGCTCAGCAGGTGGTATTGCGACCGCTTATGCGATTGGCCTAACCAATCGATTTGCAGCAGCGGCCGTTGTGAAACCTGTTATTAACTGGTTAAGTAAAGTGCTTACCGCGGATAGTGGTTTACGCCAAATTCCAACACAATTTCCGGGTATGCCCTGGGAGCATGTTGAACATTACTGGCAGCGTTCTCCTATGTCTTTAGTCGGTAATGTCACAACTCCGACATTATTAATGACAGGTGAAGAGGATTTACGAACGCCAATGGCACAAACTGAACAATATTATCAAGCGTTGAAATTACGTAAAGTAGATACTGTTTTAGTGAAAGTGCCTGGCGCGCCCCACGGCATAGCCGGTAAACCTTCCCGTATGATCACTAAAATCGAACATACTCTCGCCTGGTTTGAAAAATATAAATCGACACAAGAATAAAAAGTAGTAATTGAAGAAATAAAGTGAAATATGCCATTCGGATCTTGAAAGGTAAAACTTAGGTATACAGCTAGTTAACAATCCGAATGGTTATATTCTTGAAATTATTTCGCTAAAATTATCGCTTCTATTTTTTCAATGAGTTTTAACTCACCGTTATAGCCTTTCACATTACTGAGTATGGCGATTGCCAGGTTGTCTTTAGGATTAAGTACAACCATGGCATCGGCGCCAGCTTGCCTGCCCGAATGGCCTATGTTCAACTTGTGAGTATCAGGAAATAACATCACACCGTGGCTATAGTTTTGCTGAGATGGCATGGCATCTCGCCAAATTGGCGTTCGATACATTTGTTGTATCGTTTGATTTAATGGCGATATCATTGTTTGTTTTGATGTTTCATTCACCAATTTATTGTTATTAAATGCTAATGAAAATTTTACCAGATCTGTCGCGGTGGACAGATGCCCGCCAGCGGGTAAATTTTCACTGATATCACGCATATTTGCACGGCGTAGGTTTTTCTCCCGATCAATTCGGTAACCGGCACTGCGATTTGGTACGATTGTCCAGGCATCATCATCTACCGTATTGCTCATATTAGCAGGCGACAGGACTAAAGATTGCATTAGTTCACGGTAGCTAAGTTTTGCAGCGCCTTCTAGTACACATCCTAATACCCTATAACCAAAAGAAGTATATTGCCAATCTGTTCCAGGTTTAAATAACAGTGCGTCATTTTTGAAGTTTTCCAATGGTGCATGCATATTTGTATAACGCGTAAAACGACCTAAAAGTGATTTTGCCTGACGTTGTTTTACCTCTAACTTTTCTTCATCTGTTTTTGCCTCTTTCAACTGAGTATGATAATCAGCATAATGTCTGATACCTGAAGTGTGCGTTAATAAATGGCGAGTTGTGATTTGCCAGTTTTTTTCAGGAAATTGAGGACAATACGATTGGATAGGTGCGTCTAAATTTAGTTTGTTTTTCTCAACCAAGGCCATAGCGGCTGTGGCTGTCATCCACTTTGAAATGGAAGCTATGCGGTATTTGGTATTTGAAGTAGCAACGACATTGTTCTCTATGTTTGCTAAAGCATGTGCATATTCAAAAATAACAGCATCATCCTTACCTATGGCAATTTGTAAAGAAGGGATCCCTGTTGATGCTACTTCTGTTGCAATTAGTTTTTTAACTTGCTGTTGCCAGTTGGTGGAACTTGCCTCTGCGATGCCTTGATTTAATAAACATAAGAATGCTGCAGTATATAGGGTTGTTTTCATAATGAACTCCAAAATAAGTTGATGAGTCCATATTAATTATTTCAAAATTTGATCTAAGAATTAATACCTCAAATGCTCGATATCCTCCTTAACTGCTCATATCTTTAGTCGATAGTTTGTTATGATTAATAAACTCAATACAATGTCGAATGGAGATGATTTTGCCTGCTAGCCTGAATAAATGGTTCCTCGTTTTTTATATTTTTACTGCATTTAACGTTATTTCAGCGGAGCTCAGGTACTCTGACAATATAAAGCTTAACAACAGTGAGCAGGTGTTACTAATGAGTGATGTTTTTTACATCACAGCCAAAGATAACCCGGCACACTCTCATGCGGTATCAGACCGGTCTGATTGGACTAAAAGGCATTTTGGCGGTCTTCCCCTGAAAGACAAAAATATCTGGCTACAAGTTGACTTTGAAGTTCACCAACAAACGGAACAAAGGTTAGGGTTATTGATCATGATGGTTGCTTCTTATGAAGCCTATTGGGATGGAGAGTTACTTGGTAAAAATGGTCTTTTGGGGATTAATAAACAAACAGAAGTTCCCGGCCAAATAGAGTTTGGTGTGCAATTATTAAAAAAACAGCTTGCCGTAGGTCGCCATACTTTAAGTCTTAAAGTGGCATCTCATCACAATAGTACGAATAATGAAGTTGGGTCTTTTTACATTTTTTCGGGAGAATATCCAGAAGTTGTAATGCATTCTCATAAAAGTGCCATGTTGCCTTTGGTAATGACAGGAGCATTTTTTCTATTGGCCCTATATTGTTTTTTCCTTTATTTTACCGCCATTAAAGATCTGTGTTACTTACTCTTTGGCGGACTAAGCCTAATTATTTTATTGCTGTTTATCACAGAATCCTGGCGTGGTTTATGGGGGTATAGTTACGACTGGCATATTCCCAGATTAGAGTTAGTTTTAATGTTAACGAGCACAGCTTCTTTGTTGCTGGCCGCTTATTTCTCATTTTTCTTTAATATGGCTGCCAGGCAACGTTATATAATTATTTCAATGAATATATTATTGCAAATAAACGTTTTAATTTTTGTAGATGGTTACGATACACCAAGCTTGTTATTAATTTTAATAGGGATCATAACCTCTACATACGCCTGTATTTATGCCGTTATTAAAAAGCAACAAAATGCACGGTTAATGTTAGCTGGTTTAGTATTTTTTACTGTGCCGCTGGTGATGGATGTGCGCTTATATATGGAGCAATATTTTTTTGTATCTTTTGCGATTTTGATTGGCATCATGTTATACACACTTACGCAAACTATGAAAGTGAAGCAGCAACAGTTGATGCAAAGTAAAATTAATACAAGTCGGCTAGAACTGGAGTTGATCAAGAAAAATTTACAACCACATTTTATTTTAAATACCTTGACGGCTGTTGAAGAATGGATCGAAGAGTCACCAACAATGGCCGTTAAATTCATCGATGCGTTGGCAGATGAGTTCAGACAAATGGCAAAAATATCTTCACTATCTTTGATTTCAATACAGGACGAAATTAAAATGTGTGAAGCACATTTAAAGGTGATGGAATTTAGGACTGAAACAACTTTTGAATTGCTAACAGAGTGCATGGTATCGAGCCAATACTTACCTCCAGGCGTATTGTTAACTTTGGTGGAAAATGCAATTTCACATAACGCATATCAAAAACAGAAGGTTACTTTTAAAATTCAACAATGCGTTAAAAATAATGAAGTGGAGCTGGTATTTACTGCACCTATAGTGACATCTGACAAAACAGCAAAATTAAAAAATAATATGATAAACCTCGGCATAGGCAGTCAATACATTGAAGCCAGGTTACGGGAGAGCTTTCGTGACAGCTGGGATATTAAATCTAAACAAACAGTTACAGATTGGGAAATAACCATTACGCTGCCACTTTCTATCAGCAATAAGGTCTGAGGTTTATGAAGATAGTCATAGTTGAAGATGAATTTATGGTAGCAAAACGACTAAAACGTTTTGTAAATACGATTTATAGTGAGCAGAGTATTCACATTCAACTATTTAATACATTGGATGATGCGACCGACCATTTAGCTGATAACCCGATAGACTTATTATTTCTAGATTTAAACTTGCAGGGACAAGATGGGTTTGAATTATTAAAACAACAAGTGAGTCGGAGTTTTCATACTGTTGTGGTATCAGCGAATACAAACCGGGCCATAGAAGCATTCGAAATTGGCGTATTAGACTTTATTGCTAAACCTTTTTCGTTAGAACGTGTTCAAAAAGCCATTGACCGTTTAAGGCCCGAAAGCGGTAGGGGGCAAAGCCACTACTTAAGTTACAAACATCTGGGAAAGGTTGAGTTATTGCCTATAAAAGATGTGATCTACTTAAAAGCGGCAGGGCATTATACTGAAGTAATTACGCTTAGTGGTGACGTTATTTTACATGATAAAAACCTCGATAAACTGCTATTAGTATTACCTGCTACTTTTGAACGTATTCATAGATCATATGCGGTACCTGTTAGTGCTATGCAATCTATAAAATCCGAAGCTGGCAGTAAGTATTGGCTGACTCTGATTAATGGTGACGTTTTACCTATTGGCCGAACAAAAATTAAAGCCATAAGGGAGAAGATGATTTAGCAGAAACAAAAAGGGGCCTGCTATTCTGGCTGGCATTATATAGGTTTTGGATGTTTAATTTATGTCAGTCAGAGGACGGCAATAATTTATTATGTTTCTATGCCTGGATATCTTTGTACAAACCTGTGCTGAATTTATTATTGTTTCAAGCTGTTCAGGGCTGTTTTCATTTTGAAAATTGCTACAGCCTGAGATCAAAACTGCAATAAATGTGAGTACATATTTTTTCATTGTAAGCTTCCTAACAAGTGATTTTATAATCAGAAAACGTGGGAGAAATAAATTGCCATGTTTTCTAGTTGGTTAATATTGTTTTCTGGTTTGATTATTAATTTGTATTAGGCATCTACGACTATGACCTGACCTGTAATAAAGCCATCAACAGAACGTTCAAATGCTTTACCTACTAACTTTCCTGGCACAGGTTCAAAACCTGGCATCATTTCGCCATAAACATCCCAGGCTTCTGCTAATACCGTAGGGTTAACGACATTTATTCGTAGGTTCCTGGGCATTTCTAAGGAAACACATTTAACAAAAGTATCAATCGCACCACTTGTTGTTGCATCGGCAATTGCATGTGGAATGGGCTTTATGTTCAAAATTCCACTGATTAACGTAAATGAGCCACTATCAGCAATGTATTCCTGTCCTATGCGAACCAGGTTTATTTGGCCCATCAGTTTACTCATGATTGTTGTCATCCATTGTGCTTCTGTCATGTCGGTAAAGTTAGCGTACTCACAAAAACCTACCGTATTTACAACTGCATCAAAGTGTCCAACCTTTTCATACATGGCTCTGATTGATTGCTCATCTGTTATATCGATCAGGTGATCAACATTGCCTGAACGACCGGCGGTAATTACCTTATGATTACCCAAGCCTGTTAACGCTGCCTGCCCCATTTTTCCTAATGCACCAATTAAAATTACTGTTTTCATTATCTTCTCCACTCATTTAACTTAATGTATGACGCAATGATAAAGAAAGTGTAAAACAAATAGAAACAACAACTCTTTGTTAGTGATACAAGATATTTTGGTTATGTGCTAAGTTGATACTTATGCGTTCGAAAAGTTATTGAGTTAAGTTTTGAGTAAGTTAGATAGATTAGACATTAAACAGTTAAGAATATTTCAAGCCCTCATCAGAGAAAAAAATGCGTCAAAAGCGGCCAGTCAGCTTGGTCTGACTCAACAAGCTGTGAGTGAACAGTTGAAAAAGCTACGAGATGTATTTGATGACAGACTTTTCTTAAGAAAAACGAATGGCTTTATTCCGACGCCCCATGCAGAAGCATTATCACCAGAAATAGATAAAATACTTAATGATTTTCAAATATTATTAGCACCTAAGGTATTTGATCCTAAAACTGTTAAAGGCACCTTTGTTATAGCGGCGACTGATTACGCACAGCAAGTTGTTTTACCTGCGTTGATTTCAGAGCTCAGGGTGCAGTCGCCTCATCTTAAGTTAATAATCAGAGACTTTGAAATAGATCAACTTCACGAGTTGATGGAAAACGGTAAAGTTAACCTTGCGATAGCGTTTCCTGATTATATTCCAGAGAGCTACCCTTTAATAAAATTATTTGAAGAACAACACATTTGTGTTGCATCACGGAATGCTGTTATAGCCGACAAAGCCCCTTCTTTAGCTGAAATTGCTAATTATCCAAGCATTATCGCGTCACCTTCACGGCCAAACTTCAAAGGCTCTATTGATGATTGGTTTAAACAGTTTGGCTTAAAGCGCAATATTATGGTTTCAGCCCCATGTTTTTCTATTGTACCTATGTATCTCGAATCAACGGATTCAATCGCCTTTCTACCCTCCAGAGCAATTAAAGGACTAGATTTAATTGAAATTGAGTTAAAGCAATCGCCCGAACCTTTTGATGTTATTGCCGCCTGGCATCCCAGGTATAGTGAAGACCCATTACAAAAATGGGTAATATCAAAGTTGATCAGGGAATATTAATTACTTTTTTGTATACAATTATGCTGGTTGAGTATAATGCCCTCATGTCAGCTTATTGTGTTTATTCGATTTAATCGTTCTTTTGAGCGTTAAGGTAAAAAATGGAAAGTTTGTTAGCCCATTATGGAGTGGATTAGGGGGGATTGGCTTTAGGTAATTTTGCTTTTTGTCTGATAAACATCAGAGGGTATATGCATTGGAATAGAGAAAACCCAAAACAAGGTGTGGTAAATGAAAAAACATAATATTTTATAGGTTTATACTTTAACAGAGCGTAGCGAAAATCCAGGGTTTGTCCCTTCATGCCGGATCGGACTGAGACGTTTTAGTAATACGTAATTGCATTTATTAATGTTTAAATCGTTTATAAAATTTTTAGTTTATGGGACATTATCGATTATAAAAATTAGATTGTGTGGCGAACATTACTGAGACGCCTACATAATATACAGTTAGGTCTTTATTATGATTCGATCCTCCCTGTTATTATTGATTGCGCTGTTTCAGCACGAGACTCTTGCTGAAGACGAAATAAGGTGCGTTGCACAAATCTTAGTTAAGAATGTGAATACAGGCAAACCTTTTAGCTCTTCGATGTTAGTATTGGATTATAAGGTCATTTTTATACCTCGAGAGTATTGGGAAAATTCATGTGAACTTGATTTTCCTTTTTCTATGGAAAGTGGTATTAAAATTGGCGAAGGTGTACGTAAAGGTGAGGTGAAAACCAAGGATTTGATATTTGTGATAGGTACGTATAACTTCGAATTGGGAGAGAGTGAATTTAGTTATTATACCAGCTCATCCCAGTTACCATTGTTAAGTGAAATAACTTAGCCAAAATAAAGGCACTTAATAAAAAGAGTAAATTACCCTCGAAAAGAGAGGACCAGAACTTTGCTGAAAAGCACAAATTTTCGTTTGTCAAAATAGTTATAAGGCATAAGGAGGATCGTGCTTCATTGGGATAAAACTGAATTCATAGGTATATTAGAGGAGACTCAGGAGGTTTAGGTTGTTTAGAGAAAATAAGAACCACACATTGCTTGAATATAAAATAATGGGATGTAAGTTTGCTCGGTATAAAATCGGTGTAAACGATGACAGTTACCTTTCATTCGTCAGCAGTAATGACGTAGAAGTAACTGTAGTTAAACCTGATATTCAGGTACTTATCAGTGAGTAGTAATCTTAAACAAGGTCTGGCAATCTGACTGATTTTAAGCCGTATGGCATACTTAAAACCAGCTGTTGCTGGCAACATTAGCAGCTCATTATATGACTCCGATATTTTGGCACAACTCAGCGATGAAAATCGCGAGTAATAAAAAATCAATTTTCATGACTGCTTTTCTAGCGTTATTTATAGGGGGAGTCTTGGAACACGGCGATAATTACCTTCAATTAGAGCATGTCATTTGGCAGTCCATTAAAGCTATTTGCGGTATTGTGTTTTTTTGGTGTGGTTCATTTGTTATTTTGTGGTTATGGTTCAAAAGTGAACCTCAACAAATTGAAAGTAAACATTTAGGTAAAAAAATCATTCAATCATTTGGGTTCATGCTTGAATGGTTTTTCGCAATAGTAATAACATTGTGGTACGTAGGTCTTACTATAATGTGTGTTTTTAACTTGTTCGGCGTACTGAATACCTAACAAGAAACCATGGCATCAATTGTTAATTTTCTAATTGATTTAGCTATAACATAAATTTACGGGTATTTAGATTAGCTCTAATGTTGGATTGGACTGACTTTCTTTATTAATGGGCTGTTCAGAGGGTCATGGAGTCCTATTGGAGTCTCGCCGTTTTTAGCAAGTAAAAAAGTATGACGCTCTAGTCATCCACATGTATGACCGAATTATTAATGTTTAAATCGTTTATAAAGCTTAGAGTTAGTGAGATATTAACTATTATTAAACTATGTGGCGGGCATTGCTGAGACGTCTACATAATATACAGTTAGCTGCAATGTACACAATTTTGGCACTTCTTTTATTTACCTTTTCCCCTGTTATTTTTGTTGGTCTGGCAGTTCCCAGAAGGCGGTCGAGTTTATTAGTTCATTTTTTGTGACATTTTAAAAATATTGAAAATGCAACTCGCCAATTCTCTCGTGCTTGAAGTTGAATTTATACGATTAACATGGTCAGAAATATCAGGTTTAATGGCATGTCGTATATTCTTACCATTTGAACTTTCTTCGAAATAGATATTAATTGATTGCAAGCCACCAAAGCCAGTACGATAGGTAGTGATCGCGGCATCGATATCTATATCATCTTCATCGAGAAAGTCTAATCCTGAATCAGTTTCTACTGTACAAAAGTCTGACAAAAGATCATCAATAACATCATCTATATCATTCTCATAATTCCGATCATGACATACTATCCCTGTTATTGGGCGGAATATAGTGGTTTGAATAAGCGACGCAGAAGCATGAACCAGACAAACTCAATTTGTTAGAAGACTTTAATTTATTTTAAAGTCGAAATTGATTCACTTGCGTTTCATTCTTTACCATGAATTTGCTACTAAGCAGAACCAACTTTTTATATTCGTTAGGGTAGAATTTTTTATCCTGGCAACTCTTGAAAAATGGCTTGGCTCTATCTACTCCACTTTAGATACAGTTAAAGTTAAACTTCTATTCAGCCGACCATTTTCATAACTGTCTTCCAATAAAAGATCTAATACATCTAGACCCAATTTATTCATTTCTGGTGCCAACCCTAAATCTAACAATAATTGTACTGCCGCTGGAGAATATAGGAATTAGCCTGATTTAAGTTTTTATGTTATCAATTAAAACTTATGGGTTAATTATAGTTTTAAAATTAACATATTCGGCATAAAAATCTACGTATTAATCCTATTTAATGTATTGTGAAATCAACCTACTAAATAGAAGTTATGTTAAAATTGAATCAGTAGATTTAATCAATGGCAGTTGTTTAAGGAACTTTATGCAAATATCGGGTAATAAAATTAGTCTTCGTTTGCTTGATAAGTCTGATTGGGAGTTATTTTTGGTATTAAATACTTGCCCAAAAATAATGAAGTACGTTTACGAACCTTTTTCTTTAGAAGAGACAAAAGAAAGGTTTGAAGAACGTATACAACCCTGGGATGATAAATCAGATCAATGGTTGTGCTTTGCTATTGATGAGAATAATTCGGGGAATAAACTGGGAAGTATTGGTTTAAAAATTACCAACCACACAGCAAAGGTAGCAGAGGTAGGTTATTTACTTAAAACAGAAGCGCAGGGCAAAGGTATTGCTTCTGAGGCATTAGGGCTTGTTAAAGAGTTGGCATTTACAACGCTTGTTTTAAACAAATTAGTTGCAGCGTGTTCAACTCGTAATATTGCTTCATTTAAAGTACTTGAAAAAGCTGGTTTTTCACGAGAAGGTTGTTTAAAACAAAACTCAATACTGAATAATAAATATGGTGATGATTATCTTTATGGACTGTGTTTATCATCGACCCAATACTGCTAGCTGAGATCACTTATTTTAAAGTATTAATATTTCTAACCATGCCTGTAAGTGTCAAAATGACACTGACTGCAGGATAAAAGTATGTAATTCTGTGTTAATAATTATTAAATTTTGACCTTTAGGCAGATTCAAAAAGCTTACTATATGACAAGGAAATTTAAATGGAAGAATTAGCCGAAGGTATAATCAAAACTATCCTTAGGATTCTCCGTTTTATCCTTATTGACGCTATTTGTGAGTTTGTTATTTATTGGATCGGTCGTATATTTTTGATAGTAGTGGCATTAGGTAATTATCCTCAAGGACGACAAATTGAAAAACATGAGGGCCGAATCATATGTACAGGTTTTTTGGTCATAATATTGAGTATTGTTCTAATAAGCATATATTTATAAATTGGCGTCTAATAAGCCAGTTTATCAAGATAACTTAAGTTCACATATCTTAGTTATTTAATTTTGAGGTACTGTGTAGCGTGGTAATCGAAAAGTTAGATTCATATCAAGTACATATTAGGAATGGTTGATGAATGAACGTTTAATAATTCCAATATTAAGAATATTTGACGAGACAAAAGCCAAAGAATTTTATATTGATTTTTTGGGCTTTACGCTTGATTTTGAACACAGATTTGAAGCTGACTTTCCTATTTATATGCAAGTTTCCTGTGATGCATGGTGTATTCATTTATCTGAACATCATGGTGATTGCAATCCGGGGGCTGCCATCATGCTTCAAATGAATGATGTAAAGGCTTATCAGGAATTATTACGCGAGAAAAAATACAAATACGCCAAACTGGGTTGTGAAGAAACTGACTGGGATACAATCGAAAATAGAGTTTACAGTAATTAATTAAGCAACAATTTAGCTTTTATTAAATCGTTGCTTAAAAAGGATTAAAGATTACAGAATCTGTTATAAGGTTGAATATTACTTTTGATAAACAACTTCTCCATCTAACATAGTCATTAATATTTTAGTCTGATTGATAGTGTTCTTATCAATTTCAAATATATTACGGTCTAAAATCACTAAGTCAGCTAATTTCCCTACTTCAAGACTACCAACTTTATCTTCTTGTCTCATAACATAGGCGCCATTTAAGGTATAAGCTTTTATAGCCTGAGCGATACTGAACTCTTGCGGCGCACGGGTTACAGCATTTTGTAAGCCAAGAAAAGGGTTAAAAGGGCTAACACTCCAATCACTGCTTAAGGTTACTCTGGCACCAGCGTCGTGTAATGATTTTATTGGCACTGCATTATCTGCACGGGCTGCGCCTATAAAATCTTCATTATGATGCCAATTTTCCGGGTTGGTGAAATCGCCAGCAACTTGCGCATCTGCAGTAACATTTAATTGTGCGAAGCGAGGAATATCAAGGGGATCTACCACTTCGACATGTGTGATCCTGTGGCGACCTTGTGTAGTTGCTGCATTTTCTATGGCATTCAAAGCTTCATGTATGCCTCTATCGCCAATGGCATGTATATGAAAATCAAATCCTTTACCTTCAAGTGCTTGTATATATTTTTCAACACGATCCTGACTGAAATAGTTTAAGCCTTTATTTTCTGGCAGTCCCAATAAATTAAACTCGTATGGGTCTTTCATTGCCGCTGTTGTATTTATTAATATGCCGTCAGCATACAGCTTGATTTGGTTAAAACGTAATAAGCTGTCATGCGGATCTGTATGTAATGAGGTTAATTTTTCTAGCTGAAATGCATCATCTAGTTCAGGATATGCCCAAAGACCAACAGCAACCCTAGTTGTTAATTTATTGTTTTGTTGTACTTTTAACCAAGTTACATGATCATCTCTTTGCCAGAAACTACGGGCATCACTGATGGAGGTAATACCATTTTTTGCAAGTTCAGGTAAGGTATATTCGACTAACCCATCATAGTCACTTTGCATGCTCTGCTCGGTTGGTTGCATGGCTAAATCCATCACAAGGTTACCGGCATTGTCTATTAAAATACCATTGAGCTTGCCTGTCTCTTCATCACGGCCAATAACGCCACCGATTGGATCTTCACTATTTTCAGTTATCCCTGCTAATTCAAGTGCTTTGGAATTCACCCACATAGAGTGAGAAGTGTGTTCCATAATAATGACTGGTCTGTCTGAAACTGCTTCATCAATGATTTCAAGCGGTGAACGACCTGACTCTATTAGCGTGAAAATAGAATGGCCATATCCGATGAGCCACTGTGAATCTGGGTTTTGCAATGAAGCGTGTGCTATTTCATCGATAAAGTTTTCAGCGTCTTGTTCGTCTGTATCGAGTACAAACTTAGTATTTTCAGATCCTGATTCAATCGGGTGAATATGCACATCATGAAAGCCAGGCATCATCATTTTGCCATCTAAATCGGTAATTTTTGTGCTTGAGTCAATGAAGTCATCGACAGTTTCATTGTCCCCGACAAAAATAATTTCATTGTCTTTGATTGCAATTGCTTGCGCCCATTGTTGCTTTTCATTTACGGTATAAATAGCGCCGTTTTTGAAAACTTGTGAAGCGATATTTTTCATTGCAGGGTTTACCTTTTCGTCTTTGGTATTGTCAGCGCTTGAACAGCCTGACAGTGTTAAACTTGTCACTAATATCGAAATAATAAATTTTAAATTAAACTGTATTAAGGATTGCATAATGGTGTTTCTCCAACATCTTTCATTAAGTTGGATGAAGTTTATCTGTTGGTAGGTAACGCTTAGGTAACAGAGGCATTTTTAATCGTGGCATACTGTAATTCGAAATAGCAAAGGTATTGATAATCATGTTGGTTTTATTTGCAGAAGATGAACGAGATTTAGCTGAACTCATAATTGACTATTTAGAAACAGAAAATATCGATTGTGATTATGCATTTGATGGTGAGAATGCGATGAACCTATTATCTGAAAATCAGTATGATGTCATTGTATTAGATGTGAATATGCCAAGATCAGATGGTTTTTCTGTGTGTAAAAAATTAAAACAATCTGGAAATGACACACCGGTGATTTTTTTAACGGCTCGAGATGCATTGGACGATAAATTAACTGGATTTGAATTAGGTGCCGATGATTATTTAACTAAGCCATTTGAAGTCGCTGAATTAGTCGCTCGCATCAAAGTTTTGGCGAACAGAAAAGTAAAAAAGAATAAAGATTTTCAGTTGGATACTTTAGTTATTAAATATGGCCAACGCCAGATCTTCAGAGCAGGCAGGGCTTTAGAACTCACTCCTGGTCAATGGCAATTGATGACAATATTAGCGAGACATAGTCCGAATGTTGTCAGTCGGATCAATTTAGAAAATGAAATTTGGCCAGACCAGGAACCGAGTAAAGATATGTTGAAAATGCTTGTATTTCGTTTAAGAAGTATTGTTGATAGCGATAAACAGCAGCCATTAATACATACAATTAGAGGTGCGGGTATTGTTTTAAGGCTGGCTAATGATCAATAACTCGTTACATCGCTATCTGACAACACGTTATATTGCTGTTTTAATATTGTTAACCCTGGTTTTTAGCTTTTTGATTAGCTTCATGAACCTGTCAGGAATGGATGATACAACAGAATATTATATGGCTTATGAAGCTGAGGTGTTGAGTGAGTATTACCAGCCAACAGATAAGATTATCGAGTTCGATTTAGGTAAAAAAGAGTATTATTGGGGAGATGAAAATTTACCAGAACGTTATAAAAATTTAATTAAACAAAGTGTATTAGAGGATCATAAGGCTAATTTGTATCAGTCAGAAGATCAGTTTATTTACATATTCCCTTATGAGCATAAAGAAGGGCTGATTTTTTATGTCATACATATCTTTACTCCTGATACTTATACTCAGGGTGATCAAGTGCTGACAGATATATTAACCCTCATATCTCTGATGATTGTTAGCTGTGTGATATTTTATATATTAAAAATAAATCGTACTGTTATACAGCAAATAGGTGATTTTCATCATTGGGTAAAAAAGGTTACGGAGGCTGAAATAGGGTCTATTCCCCAGGATAAAATTCCTGACGATATTTATTTTGACGAATTATTAAATACCGCAGAAACGTTAGCCGCTAGTTTACAACTTCAGCATGAATTACGTATGAAATCACAGGAAATGCTCCAAAGAGAAAAGGATTTTTTAAGTACGTTAAGTCATGAATTGAGAACGCCAATTGCCATCATTTCTGCGGCAACGAGTTTATTAAAAAAACGAAATCAATTAACTGAAAAAGATATCAGCATTGTTGAAAAATTGATAAAAGCGAATCGTAATATGCAGCAATTAGCTGAAACTTTGTTGCAATTATGGCGTAAACAAAAAGGTAAGCAGGCCAAACAACAAATTTCTCTGAGGCCTTTAATTCAAGAGGCGATAGACAACTGTGCGGTTTATTTTGCTAAAGAGCTGAATATTTCGATTGATGAGAATCAAGCTGTAGAGGTAGTCGAAAAAATTGAATTAGTTAAAATTGTTGTCAATAACTTGCTGCGAAATGCATGTCAATATAGTGAAGGTGGTAATATCAATCTGACATTAAATGGCAAAAGTTTATGTATTACTAACGGTTATAGGAAAAGCGACTTTGAAAATAAAAGCCAACTGCAGTTTGGGTTTGGCGTAGGATTATATTTAGTCGAAATTATTTGCGAGCAACAAAACTGGCAATATGTGGTGAAAAACAACAAGGATACTTTTAGTGTAACTGTTACTTTTTAGCCAAAATAATATGTCAGCATTATTTAGGTGACAAAATGCAAACATTGAAAGACAGTACCTTAATAAAAAGGTTTTCATATATAAATGGCAGTTGGCATAAAAGTGCAACTGAAATACAGGTAATCAATCCGGCTAATAATGAATTAGTCGCTAATGTGAGTAACGCTGGCACGGTCGAAACTGAGCTTGCGATAAAATCAGCGAAGCTGGCTTTTAAAAGCTGGTCAGGAAAATCGGCCAGCGAAAGAAGTAGATTGCTACGTACCTGGTTTGAACTCATTATGAAAAATCAAGATGACTTAGCGCGAATTCTCACATTAGAGCAAGGGAAACCTCTTGCAGAAGCGAAAGGTGAAATAGCCTATGGTGCCTCTTTTATTGAATGGTTTGCAGAAGAAAGTAAGCGAGTTTATGGTGATACGATCCCTGCGCCATCATCTGACAAACGCATTATTGTTATCAAACAGGCGATTGGTGTTGTTGCTGCAATTACCCCCTGGAATTTTCCGAATGCGATGATTGCCAGAAAGGCGGCTGCGGCGCTTGCCGCCGGCTGTACTTTTGTAGTCAGGCCCGCGATACAAACACCATTATCTGCATTGGCTTTAGCTGAATTAGCTGAGCGAGCAGGTATACCTGCTGGTGTATTTAATGTGGTTGTTGGTGATGATGCCAGAGGCATAGGAAAGGTACTTACGCAACATCCAGATATAAGGAAATTCACTTTTACCGGCTCCACTTCTGTCGGCCAGGCACTGATCAGTCAATGTGCTACAACGGTAAAGAAAGTATCAATGGAACTTGGTGGCAATGCGCCGTTTATTGTGTTTGATGATGCGGATATTGATGCTGCTGTCACAGGTGCGATTGCTTCTAAGTATCGAAATGCGGGGCAAACTTGTGTTTGTACTAATCGTATATTTGTTCAAAACAGTGTGAAACAAGGTTTTATCGAAAAATATCTGCAAGCTGTTAAACAGCTGTCTCTTGGCAATGGCCTTTCACCTGGTATAGATATAGGTCCTATGATCAATGCGCAAGCTGTTGCAGAAGTTAAAACTTTAGTATCTCGCTCAGTTGAAATGGGGGCAAAAGTGTTAATTGGCGATGGGGCTCATGATTTAGGTGACAATTTCTTACCTCCTATTGTTTTAGCTGATGTTAGCAATGATATGCCTATTGCCGCTACTGAGGTATTCGGCCCTGTCTCTCCGATTATAACATTTGAGGATGAAACAGAAGTTGTTGCTATGGCTAATGATACAGAGTTCGGATTGGCCGCTTATTTTTATTCTCGTGATATAGGCAGGATATGGCGGGTTGCGGAAACGTTAGAATTTGGCATGATTGGCATTAATGAAGGCTTAATTTCAAATGCTGCTGCCCCTTTTGGCGGAGTTAAACAATCAGGTAATGGCCGTGAAGGGTCAAAATACGGACTCGATGATTATATGGAAATTAAGTATTTGTGTATGGGTGGGTTAGATAAGTAGCGATTAAATTCACAGGCTTATTGTTTCTTTTTAATATTGACTTGTTTGCTTTTCAGGAAACAAGTTATTTCACAATATTTTTATCAAGCTTGAAATAATTAAATACCATTAGTTCGCATTAGTCTATAAACTTCTAATATATAAAATAATATTAACACCATTTATTGGAGCGTATATGTCAGTAGATATAGTTACCTGGGTTGCTATCGCCTTATGTATTTCACAATCAGCTATATTTTCAGGGTTAAATATCGCCTTATTTTCATTAAGTCGATTGCAGTTAGAAGTTGAGTCGGCAAAAGGCAATAAAGCGGCAAAAAATGTACTGGCGTTACGCAATGATTCAAACTTCTTATTGACGACTATTTTGTGGGGAAACGTTGGCATTAATGTATTACTGACTATGTTATCTGATTCCGTGCTGGCGGGTATTAGTGCATTTATGTTTTCAACTATTGCCATTACTGTCGTCGGGGAGATCACTCCACAGGCTTATTTTTCCAGAAATGCATTAAAAATGGGAAGCTTACTTTCACCTATTATTAAGTTTTACCAAATTTTATTTTATCCAGTGGCAAAACCGACTGCAATCATACTAGATGCCTGGCTTGGTAAAGAAGGTATTACTTATCTTGCGGAAAGTGAACTGAGCAGTATTATTCGTAAACACATAGAAGCAGAAGAAACAGATATTAATCATGTGGAAGGTATTGGCGCATTAAACTTTTTTAAACTAGATAAAATTTCGGTTGCACAAGAGGGAGAGTTGATAGATCCAGATTCAATTATCGCTTTGCCTACTCAAATGGATTTACCTATTATCCCGGATATTTCTTCTGGGGCTGATAACGAATTTTTACAGTTATTAAATAAGTCAGGGCATCGCTGGGTCGTTTTAACAAATGATGCAGGAGATCCTTTAGTGGTAGTTGATTCCGATGGATTTTTACGTGATGCCTTTTTAGAGTCTGATAATTTTGATCCCTATAAACATTGCCACCGTCCGACCATCATCACAGATGAATCTACAATGTTAAATAATGCCATTATGAAAATGAAAATGAGCGAATCTGTTGATAAGTCGTTTGATGGTGCAATTGAGCACGATGTATTACTGGTTTGGTCAGAGAGTAAACGAATAATCACAGGTGCAGATATTTTTGGATTGTTGTTAAAAGGAATGCAACCCCAAGAAATTAAAAGCACTTAGTTTATTCGTTTGTTAATTATTATCATGTTTTGTTAGGTTTATAAATATGCAGAATACCAAATGGTGGGGTTCAGTAAACGTTAGTGAAAACAATAGCTTTATGTTAAATAGTACGGCATTTGATTTAGCTGTGGAGCATAAAGCTAAAGAGTGGTGTATTCATGTCAGACGTGATAATTCATTAGATGGCGAAGCGGCGGAAAATGAATTTAAACAGTCTATTGGCGAGTTTTCTCCTGTGTATTGTGGTGATATGAGTCGTCATATTGTCAGTGGTAATTATGATACTTTAGATATCAAACCTAATTTGGCAGATAGAAATGTAGTGTGTAGGCCTAAATCGCCTATCACTATTGTGCCTGGCGCCAGTGTTGTGATGTATCTCAGTACACCAATTTGGTTAACCATCGGGGTTTTAGGCAATGAGTACACTTTATTAAAAGAAGTCGCAACGCAAAGGTTATCTGATACCTGGTTTGGCGCATCGACCAGAGTGGGGGAGTTATGTTATGCGAGCCAAACGATAGGTCGGTTAGATATAGATAATTTGCCCTTTAGAGTACAGCGCGCTATTACGCCGTTACTTATTGAAAATAAAGCAGATAATGATCTGATATTTGAACGGGTTGCTTTACCAGTACCTTCTCTTTCGTTATTTGCTACAAAGTCAGGGCAATTGTGGACACAAGATGTATCGTTAATTAGGGAAGATGATGGCGATTATGCTAAATTGAAATTAGGCCATTCACAACCAAATACGACCTTAGTCAATGGCCCCAGAGTTGAATTAGACCATGGACAAATAATAAGGGCATTTAGTGCAATATTTAGTTAGAGAAATTCGATGAATGAAATGTGGATATACCTTAATGAACTGTTTAATAGTGAATTAACGGTTAAGATGTTACGTGCTGTTGTATTACTGGTTATTGGCTTTGTGTTGGCAAAATTTATCAGCCATTACAGTTCGCAATTTTTAGGAAAACTTTTTACCCAGCATACCAGCCAGTTAATACAAAGAGGCAGTTATTACCTTATCTTTATGCTATTTGTTTTTTCGGCATTATTAGAGTTAGGTTTTAATTTGAACGTTTTATTAGGTGCCGCAAGCGTATTAACGGTGGCGGTTGGATTTGCATCCCAAACATCAGCATCAAATTTTATCAGCGGCATATTTTTAATGGCGGAGCGCTCGTTTGTGATCGGAGATGTGATCAGGGTGGGAAGTACTGTAGGCGAAGTACTGTCAATTGATCTGCTATCTGTAAAAATTAGAACGTTTGATAATTTATTTGTCAGGCTGCCTAACGAATCATTAATAAAATCAGAATTAACGACATTAACTAAGTTTCCTATTCGACGCCTGGATATGAAATTAGGTGTAGCGTATAAAGAAGATATCAAAAAAGTAAAAGGCATTTTAGAAAAAGTCGCGTTCGAGAATCCCCTTTGTTTAGAAGAGCCTAAGCCTTTATATATATTTCAGGGTTTTGAGAATTCGTCGCTGTCATTGCAATTTTCTGTATGGGCAAAACGTGAAAATTACTTAGAGTTAAAAAATAGTATGTATGAGCAAATTAAAATTGCTTTTGATCAAGAAGATATTGAAATCCCTTTTCCACACTTATCCTTATATACAGGCAAGAAAACAGAGCCTTTTCCAATCACGCTCACTAAGGAGGGAAGTGAAAATTCAACAGATTAAAGGTATTTATGATTGTCACTTAAAGGAAATATTTGAGTGACGCAATTACGACCGGTATTTTTACTTTGATATAGCGCTTTATCGGCTCTGTCTAGCATGCTTTCCCAGTTTTTATCTGTATCATCAGAAATAGTTATACCTATGCTAATAGTGATATCGATTATTTTATCCTTGAGTTCTAATGGTGAGTTAGCAATATTTTGTCTGATCCTTTCAGCTACTTTATTTATGGTATGACTGTCAGTATCTGAGACAAATATAACAAACTCTTCCCCGCCCATTCTAAAATGGTGATCGCTATTTCTGCTTTGTTGTAATGCGATATTACAGACATGTTTTAGCGCTGCGTCACCGCTATTATGTCCAAATTTATCATTGATTGTTTTGAAATGATCTATGTCAAAATAAATGAAACCGCATGATGCACCTGTTTGTTTACAAGTATCAAATCCATTACTGACTAAATTGTCAAAATCATTGCGGTTTAACCAGCCAGTCAATTTATCGGTAACAGATGTTTTTCGTAGTTCAAGCTCTCTTTTCCAATTTAGAATTAAGGTAAATGAAATAGTCAGCATAAATAAAAAAATCATCAAAAATAATGTGCCAAGTGTTTGCATGAGTTGATTACCTTGCATTGGATAGCGCACAGGATCGACAAATATTAAAACACCGCGTAATGATATTTCGAAAATGTAAAATGAAAGTGCAAACATAAGTGGCCAAAATGCTGCACCAGGTGATTGTTTACGATGTGACCAAAGGTAAAATAAACTGACGATATTGATACAGACTGTCATAGGAAACAAAAGTAGCATTCGATGCTCTATCGATTGTTGAATAATGGCAAGTTGATGTAGCGCTGCCACAATTAAAATAGCCCAAGGTATAATGTGACGAATATTTTTATCACAGGTTAGTCGGAGGACGCCTGTTAAAATTGCAACATGGCCCGCAATATAAGCGGTATTAGCGATTGTTGAGATAATAAATTTGGGTATTTCAAAATTAACAGCAAAGGCTCTTACTAAATTAGACGTTAAGAAAAAGGCACCGGATATTGTCCAGTCAATCAGGTATTTTTCTGTTGTACTTGTACGGTATAAAAAATAGGTTGTGACCATAGAAAAAAAGCTAATAAATATAGCGCTAACGATGAGTGTAAAGTTATCCATATAAGCTTGCTCTGAATCTATTTTTTATCTTAATCATATATATCACCTATTTTAACTATTTTAAAATGACAACAGCCGTTAAAAATACCTTTTAATAATAGCCAGCTCTTATGCATAGCGTTAATGGCAATAATGCAAGTTGCGAGCAAAACACAAAGCTTTAATGCAGACCCTATTTTTTAACAAAAAATTGCCCTCAGACAGTTTTTTTTTTGTACTATAACAATATTAAGTATTTATTTGAGATATGGTAATGAGAAAGTCAGTTTTTCGCTTGTTTAGTGCAATAGCGTGTATGAGTGTGCTAACGGCGTGCGGTGGTAGTAGTGATAGTGACTCAAATATTAATGTAGAGCCTGGCACTTGTGAGTCTCAAAGTGGACAAAATCACGCTTTGTGGAGTTATATGCAAGACTGGTATTTTTGGCATGATAAATTAGATACAGCAACGGATCCTGGCCAATTTAATTCTCTTGATGATTTAATGGCAGATATCCGCAATAAAAATGCGTTAGATAGATTTAGTTACATCATGACAGAGCAAGCCTATCAAGATAGTTTTATCAATGCGGTATATACCGGGTTTGGTTTAAGTACATCCTTGGATCAAGCTGAGTCAGGTTTGCAGGTACGTTACGTTTTTCAAAATGCCAGTGCCGCAGCAATTGGTTTAACACGAGGTGCTGTAATAACGGCTGTTAATGGTAAATCTATTACCGCTGCTGTACTTGATGGTAGTTATGAGTCAGGAGGTATTTGGGGTCCAAATGAAGAAGGAGCTTCAGTTATAGTGACCTGGTTAGATGTTAATGGTGAAGAACATACAGACACTATGACTCGTGCAGAAGTTAATACTGAAACCGTTTTATCGACTCAGGTAATAGAGCGTGCTAATACTCAAGTTGGCTATTTAGTTTTTAATAGTTTTATCCAAAGAAGTGCTGAAGATCTTAATCAGGCATTTGCCAATTTATCGGCATCGGGGATAGAAGAATTAGTACTAGATTTACGTTATAACGGGGGAGGTTATATCAGTATCGCCAATCAACTTGCTTCCCAGATTGCTGGCAGTCACGTTTTAGATAAAACGATGATTAATTACGTTTATAATGATAATCATCAAGGCAGTAACTCCAGTGTGGATTTTAATTTGGGCGCAGGGATTGAACAATTAGACTTAACACGTTTGGTTGTATTAACTACTGAAAGAACGGCATCAGCAAGTGAAATGGTGATTAACGCTTTATCTCCTCATATTGATGTTAAAACAGTTGGCAGCAGAACCTATGGTAAACCCGTTGGTATGAATGTTGATAAATTATGCGATCACAGAGTGTTTGCTATTAATTTTCAAACTACAAATTCTTTAGGTTCAGGTGATTATTTTGACGGTTTACCCGTCGATTGTGCCGCAGAGGATACTATTTCTACTGACTGGGGGGATATTGAAGATCCATTATTAAAAGAGGCATTACATTTAATTGAATATGGTGAATGTTCCAGTGGTTCGATAACTAAAGCAGGTAAAATCAATGATTTATTTTATAAAAAACAAGATAAACCCGATTACTTTATGTTAAATAAAGACGTTTTTTAAAACATAATCTACGTCAGTTAATAACTATTGGCGTAGTTTTTGTATTAAATAACTTATTGCTTGAAGAGTCTGTTAATTTAGTTTATTTCATTTCATATGGGAGAGCTTGTGAGATCTTTTATAAAGAGCTGTATTGTTATAGCCTTATTTTCCAGTGTTGTAAAAGCCGCAGAGCCTTTAGAAGCGGTGCAAATTTATTCACAAAATGAATTGTTGTCTTTAATAAAAACAAACAGTCATTTGGCCAAAGTAAAGGCCGATGATTGTCAGTTAGTGCAAGATATTGAAGCGCGTGCCATTAAAATGAATATTCCCGCTTATCAATTTTTATTTGGTGATATGTTAGCTTATGCCGTTTGTGTCGATAGAGATGTTGAAAGGGGGCTTTATTATATGCGTTTAGCTGCTGAACAGGGACTTCCTGAATCTTTAGAGCAAATGGGGCGTTATTATCATTTAGCAAAGTTTGTACAGCAAGATATAGATAAAGCAATTGTTTATTTAAGAGAAGCGGCAGCATTAGGTAATCTGAAAGCACAAATGCGATTAGTTAAAATTTATAATCAAGGTGGCGGTAGTCCGACAGACTATGAAGATGCCTATCACTGGCTTTTTAATGCGGTTTCAGCTGATGATAAAACACATAAGAAAATAACAAAACTTCTTGAGCAACTAGGCAAGAAAATGCCAGCGAGTGTAGTGCGTCGAGCTAAAAAATCATTATAAATAGTATCTTTCCTGTTTCAATTAGGGCTTTTGGTTTAAAATAGAAATATATATCATTTTTAAAGTCATTTAATGTCTGATCAGGATCCCTTTCTAAGTCGAGAACAAGATAAATACGACAATCCAGTCCCGAGTCGGGAGTTTATATTAACGCATCTTAAGCTTCGAGATAAGTCGGCGCGATTTAATGAATTATGTACAGAGCTATCAGTACTTGACGATGAACGTCAGGTGGCATTGAAACGTCGCTTAAGGGCGATGGAAAGAGATGGTCAGATTTTTTTTAACAAATTTAAAGCGTATTGTCTGGTAGATGAATCTGAACTAGTTAAAGGTAAAGTAATAGGTCATCGAGATGGCTTTGGTTTTCTTGAACTTGACGATGGCGGTAAAGATTGGTTTATTCCTAAGCATCAAATGAAAACCTTATTTCACGGTGATAAAGTGTTGGCTAAGCCCGCTTCTCGTGCAAAAGGCGGAAAATGTGATGCTAAAGTGATACGGGTTTTAGAAGGTGAGCGCGCCCCGATCATTGGACGTTATTTTGTTGAACATGGCATGGCGCTTGTTGTCGCTGAAGATCCCAGAATAACACAAAATATCGTTATTTTACCTGGTAGTGAAAATGGCGCCAGGCATAATCAAATGGTTCAAATAGAGATAACTCAAAGACCAAGTCAAAGAATGGATGCGGTCGGAAAAGTGATTGAAATTATAGGTGAACATTTGGCGCCAGGCATGGAGATTGAAGTTGCCTTACGAAACCATGATATTCCCTATGAATGGCCTGACGCTGTTGACAAACAAGTTGCACCTTTAGGTAATGAGGTTGATGAAAAGGCAAAGCAAGGCCGCATAGATTTACGTCATCTGCCATTAGTGACGATTGACGGCGAAGATGCCAGAGATTTTGATGATGCAGTATATTGTGAACCTAAAAAATCAGGCGGTTGGCGTTTGTGGGTTGCGATTGCTGATGTTTCTCACTATGTCACTAAAAACTCAGCGCTTGATCTTGAAGCGATAAATAGGGGGAACTCTGTTTATTTTCCAGAACAAGTTATCCCTATGTTACCTAAAGTATTATCGAATGGTTTATGTTCACTAAATCCTCAGGTAGACAGGCTGTGCATGGTGGCAGAAATGACTGTTTCTGGTGCCGGGCGATTATCAGGTTATCGTTTTTATGAAGCTGTAATGAATTCAAGTGCACGTATGACGTATACACAAGTTGCGGCAATTTTAGCTGAAGATCAACAGCAGATTGAAGAACATAAACCTTTAGTGCCACATTTTAAAGATCTTTATAATATGTATTCAGCGCTTAAATCGGCCAGGCATAATAGAGGGGCAATTGAGTTTGATACAGTAGAGCCTAAGTTTAATTTTAATGCACAACGCAAGATAGAGTCGGTAACTATACTAGAACGCAATGATGCACATAAATTAATTGAAGAATGCATGATACTGGCTAATGTATCGGCTGCCAGATTGTTAGAGAAACATGAAGCCAGTGCATTATTTCGTGTGCATGATGAACCAGACTCTGAAAAACTGTCTAATTTTCGTTCTTTTTTGTCGGAATTAGGTATTGAGAATACCTTGCCTAATGATCCTTCTCCGAAAGAGATCACAGAAAGTATCAGTAAGTTATCTGAACGTGCAGAAATTGAATTGATCCAGGTCATGTTATTGCGTTCGATGAAACAAGCTGTTTATCAAACAGATAATATTGGCCATTATGGACTCGCGTTACCGGCATATGCTCATTTTACATCGCCAATACGCCGTTATCCTGATTTAGTTGTGCATAGATCAATTAAGGGCATTATTAATCAGCAAGGTCAACAAACCTCAGGTGAATATATATATAATGATGATGAGGTTGATCAGCTTGGTGAGCAATGCTCTAAAGCAGAACGCCGGGCTGATGATGCAACAAGAGAAGTATCGGATTGGCTTAAATGTGAATTTATGCAAGATCATGTTGGCGATGAATTTACAGGTGTTGTCTCTTCGGTCACTAATTTTGGGCTCTTTATTCGATTAGATAATGTGCATATTGATGGGCTTATTCATATTACTTCACTCGGAAATGATTATTATCATTATGATGCCGCCAAACATTGTTTGATTGGTGAAAATACGCATAAAGTTTATCGGTTAGGAGATAAAATTACAGTCAGCGTGGTGTCGGTAAGTTTAGAGCAAAGAAGAGTCAACTTAACTTTGGCAGATGGCACGACATCAGATCGTTATTCTCGTCGACGTACTAAACCACAAGGGACTTCCCCTCGAAGAACGAGTGTACGTGAACAGTTAAAAACCGGACATATTCCTAAAAATAAAGGGACTACTGGGGAAGCTGAACCATGGAAGAATAAATCCGAAGAAGAAAAATCTAAAGATAATAAAAAACGTCACCCAGCTGATCATAAGAAAAAGAAGTCAGATGAAAAGTCGAAATCATCCAAGAAATCGGCAAAAAATAAAAAGTCGTCAGCTAAAATTAAGAAAAAACGTTTAGGCAAAAATGCACGTAAAAAAGTCAAAACCCAAAAATAAGCACAGGATATATCATGAGTAATGAACTAATTTTTGGCTTTCATAGTATTGAAGCAATTTTAAATGCTGAGCCAGAAAGATTTATTGAAATTTATGCTTTGAAAGGGCGTGAAGATAAAAGATTAAAGCCCGTTTTAGCAAGCGCTGAACAATTTGGTGTATCAGTGCAGTTTATGCATAGAAAAACTTTAGATGAGAAAGCCAAAGGAGAACAGCACCAGGGGATTATCGCGAAAGTAAAAGCAGGTAAAAAATACAACGAAAAGGATCTCGATGAAATTATTGCTAACAATGAAGTACCATTTTTACTCATTTTAGATGGCATTACAGATCCCCACAATTTAGGCGCTTGTTTACGTAGTGCGGATGCTGCAGGTGCTCATGCGGTGGTTGTACCCAAAGATAATTCTGCAAAACTAAATGGTGTTGCACGTAAAATTGCTTGTGGCGCAGCTGAAACGGTTCCCTTGATCCAGGTAACTAATCTGGCCCGTACTTTAAGGGAGATCAAAGACGCTGGAGTGTGGGTTGTTGGTACGGCTGGCGAAACTGATGCCCAGGTATTTACTACGCCACTTACCGGTCCTATTGCGATTGTTATGGGTGCTGAAGGAACGGGTATGCGACGCTTAACGAAAGAACATTGTGATGCTCTGGTAAAAATACCTATGGTTGGTACTGTTTCAAGTTTAAATGTCTCAGTGGCAACAGGTATTTGTTTATTTGAAGTACTACGTCAAAGAGCCTTATAATACTGGTTTACCTGATATCTTTAGGTAATGAAATGACATCAAAATCTTGGGTTTTAGCTGGTACAAGCTGAATAACTAAGTGTATTATTTTGTGCTGTCATTTCAATTGATTGATGGGTACAAAACAAATTGATGCCTTGTTTTTCAAGTAAATTATGGAAATTAAAAATACTGGGGCCATTTGCAATGACTTGGGAGTTCATTAGCTTTGTAATTGCAAGTAAGCCCTGTATTTGTAATTGGTAACTGATATCTTGCAATATTCTTTTACTGAATACAGGGCTCAGCAAAATGAAGTCAAATTGGTATTGCGTAATTAAATTGAGTTCGCATTGTATTTGTGCAAAATTATTTATCCCTATTTTTATATTCATTGTTTTTAATTGTTTTAAATTGGCAGCTTGCTTTGAGGTTAAATCTCTTAACCCTTTTTCTTGAAAAACTAAACACAAGTTTACATCGACACTAAATTGACTTAATTGTTTTTTGAGCGTGTTAAAATGATTATGGCTTAAAACTGCTGTGCTGATAGATAATAATAATTGTTGTTTATGGGTAAAGTGATGCTGAATTTTGTTTAAGTGCGTTAAAGTTAAAATTTGAGATATTTGTTCGGAGTTCAAAGTTGATTGAAATTGTGTGAAATCAACCTCTCCTAATGTAGGGTGGTGCCAGTATTGCTCTATTAAATAAGCAGTAATATGTTTTTTCCTATTATTTTCAATTGCTTTTGCTTTAAAGAAAGTATCGCTGGCGTTAATTTCTAATTGGTCTTTTTCAACGAGCGCATCTTGATGGGCATTAAGATTTGGATGGTAAAATTTGAACTTGCCTTTGCCTGTTTGTTTCGCATGATACATAGCTTCATCGGCATCTTTGACTATGTCATCGATATGTTGGTAATGACTGTGACTGAATGAGATACCAATACTCGCACCAGAGTGAATACATTGGCCATTCATGCAAAAAGGTTGTTTAACGGAATTTATGATGCGCTTAGCAACTTCTCTGGCTTCTTGAGGATGTTGTACATGGGTTAATAAAACTACAAATTCATCTCCGCCCACACGGGCTAACACGTCGTGATCCCGAATACATAACTTTAACGACGTGGCAATTTCGATTAAAAACTGGTCGCCAGCCTGATGTCCAAAATTATCATTAATTGCTTTAAAATTGTCTAAATCAATAAATAAAACGGCAAAGCTAAGGTCTTTATGACGTAAATATTGCTGCAGAGACTTTTGTAATTGCATCATAAACAAATTACGATTTGCTAATCCTGTTAATGTGTCGTGATGGGCGTCATGATAGAGTTGTTTTTCAACTTTTTTACGTTCTTCGATTTGCAACTTTAAATGTAAATTTGCTCTTCTTAATTCATAAGTTTTTTCAGCAACTCTATGTTCTAATCTTTCATTACTATATTTTAATTCATTTGTTCTAAATTTGATTTCTAACTCTAGTAATTCCCTTTTTTTCACTCTTTGAATCGCGGTTGCTAAATACAAGGATATCATTTCTAGCAGGTCAACTTGTGCCTTGCTATAAATGAGTTCACTCTGATAACTTTGCGTTACCATAACCCCTATTATATGTTTATCTTTGTAGACAGGTACACCAAGCCAATGCTCAGCTAATGACCCCTGAATATTAAATTTGCCTTTTTCGGCATCAAGTAACATTTGCTCTTTATTGTATAGCTGGGTTTTTCCTGTATTGAATACGTATCCGGTCAGGCCGTGGTTGAAATGATTATCTTCTACTAAAGGCAGTAATTTAGAGTCTTTTTCATCAGAAAAATAGTTTAGTTCCAGATGATGACTCTGTTCATTAAGTAATACCACATAAAAATTCTTGCTTGGTAAATAGGATTCTAAGATTTGGTGAATGGCTGGATAAAGCAACGTCAATTCTGTTACTGTACTGGCTTTTTCTGAAAGTTGAATAAGTGCATCTTGTTGTGCACGAGTATGTTGATATTTTACTAATAACTTTTTCAGGCGTTGATTTTTTTTAATCAACGAATTTTGCTCAGTAAGATCTTCCATTGACTTCAACCATTGTTATTATTGTTATGGTTATTTTCTAATCAAATAATTTCATTATTACGCAGAGAGGTCAAGTAGAAAAATAAAATTTTTTATATAAGCTTTAATAGTTAAGTTATTTAGGTTTTTATCGCAATAAAAAGGCTGCAAGGCAGCCTCAATGATTATGATTAAACACCTTTAGCCATAAACTCTATTGCACTTTTCAGCTCATCATCAGAGCAATCCATACATGTACCTTTAGGTGGCATAGAGTTAAAACCATTTATTGCATGATCTAGCAAAACATCAAAGCCTTTGCTCATACGGGGTTCCCAATCAGCTGCTGTTTTAGGTGCGCCTAAAGTACCCGTACCATGACAGCCATAACATGTTGTTTTAAAAACAGACTCGCCGCTTCTTGGTCCTGTTGGTACAACTGGAACCGCTGGTTTATCGCCTTCAAAGTAAACAGCACCTATAGGCGCTATACGCTTTTTAATGGCATCTTCACTCATATCTGTATCTGTGGCTTGTACAACACCTGATGCGGCCAGTAGTAATAAAACGGCTGAAAGTTTTTTCATGGTACCTTGCTCATTTTTAAAAGTAGAAAACATAATTGACGATATTTTGGGATTATAGCGTTAGTGTCTATTTTTTTAAAGATATTAGTGGATAGGCTTATATATCTCCCTTATTTTTATTATCTGAAATCAAATTTTAAAAGAAATATATATAAATGAAAAAAAAGTATAAAGGATCTCTATGATCTTTGATCCTTTGTGGTATCATACCGCCTCTTTAAAATAAATGACTCTATTTTTAGTCTTAAGAATAAAAACTAAAAATTATTTTCCACATTGAGAGATATTTACCAGTTAAATATTTCACTGATATTATTTATTCCATTAGTTTGATTTTAAAGGGAAAATATATTTATCAAATGCATTTATGTATTTGGCTTATTTTTCATGTCTAATTTATCTACAAAGTTATCCACAGGGTGTTAAGGGTTTGGGGATTTTCTCTATCTCAGCTACTCGTATTTTCTATAGCCTTATGGCATGCTTTATTTTTATTTATTCAATTCATATTCAGGATCCATATTAATGGCACAGATCCCACAAAATCCACTTATCTTAGTTGATGGTTCTTCATACCTTTTTCGTGCGTATTATGCGCCACCACATTTAACTAACTCTAAAGGTGAAGCGACAGGTGCTATATACGGCGTAGTGAATATGCTGAAAAGTTTATTGAAGCAATTTGAACCTGAGCAAATAGCCGTTATTTTTGATGCAAAAGGTAAAACTTTCAGAAATGACATGTACGAAGACTATAAAGCGAATCGTCCACCTATGCCTGATGATTTAAGAACTCAGATAGAGCCTTTACATCAAATAATTAAAGCTATGGGTTTACCTCTTATTAGTATTCCAGGCGTAGAGGCGGATGATGTTATTGGTACATTTGCCCGGATAGCGACTGAGCAAAAGCGTGATGTTTTGATTTCAACGGGCGATAAAGATATGGCTCAACTGGTCAATGAGCATGTCACTTTGATAAATACTATGACGGATACCATATTAGATCCATCTGGCGTTGTTGAGAAATTTGGAGTCGCACCTGAACTTATCATAGATTATTTGGCCTTAATGGGTGATAAAGTTGATAACATCCCAGGTGTTGAAGGTTGTGGCCCTAAAACAGCGGTTAAATGGTTAGAGAAGTTTGGGTCATTAAAAGAAGTGATCGCCAATGCGAAAAATATTAAGGGTAAAATTGGCGAAAAACTAGGAGCTGCGATTGAGCATTTGCCATTAAGTTATGAGTTGGCAACGATTAAACTGGATGTTGATGTAGAAAGTGATTTGGATCTGTTAAAGATCCAGGCCACAGATACAGATCAATTAATTAAATTATATGGCGAATGTGAATTTAAACGTTGGTTATCAGCTTTATTAGAGTCAGGTGTACAAGATAAGAGTTCAGAGCAAGCTTCATCTGACGGTAATTCAGAAAATATCGATCCTGAAATTGAGACTGAATATGAAACGATTCTAACAGAATCACAATTAGAAATTTGGGCTGAAAAGTTGCAGGCAGCAGACTTATTTGCATTTGATACAGAAACCACCAGTGTTGATTATATGGTAGCTGATCTTGTTGGCATGAGCTTTTGTATTGAAGCTGGAAAGGCTGCATATTTACCCTTAGCACATGATTATTTAGATGCACCGCAGCAGCTAAGTAAGGAAATTGTTTTTGACAAACTTGCAGGGATCTTAGCTGATGAAAATAAAGCTAAAGTAGGTCAAAATTTAAAATATGATAAGAGTGTACTTGCCAGAGCTGGGGTTGAACTTAACGGAATCGCTTTTGATACTATGTTAGAGTCTTATGTTTTCAATAGTGTTGGTACACGCCATGATATGGACTCTTTAGCGTTAAAGTATTTAGAGCATAAAAATATAAGCTTTGAAGATGTGGCAGGAAAAGGTAAAAAACAATTAACTTTTAATCAAATAGCCATTGAGGTTGCTGCACCTTATGCCGCCGAAGATGCAGATATTACGCTGAGATTACATGAGGTCTTATGGCCTAAAATTGAAAATGACGAAAAATTAAAAGCTGTATTTGAAGAAATAGAGTTACCCCTAGTGTCAGTATTATCAGATATTGAACGTACAGGTGTATTAATAGATAGTGCAATGCTCAATGCACAGAGTCGTCAATTAGGTGAAAGGTTAATTGAATTAGAAAAGCAAGTTTATGAAATTGCAGAAGAGCCTTTCAATCTTAGTTCGCCCAAACAATTACAGCATATATTGTTTGAAAAAATGGGTTTACCCATAATTAAAAAAACACCTAAAGGCGCAGCGTCAACCGCTGAGGATGTATTAAAGGAATTGGCACATGATTATCCTTTACCTAAATTAATTATGGAATATAGAGGCTTGGCTAAATTGAAGTCGACCTATACAGATAAGTTGCCTTTAATGGTCAATACCGAAACAGGCCGTGTACATACTTCATATCATCAGGCTGTAACAGCAACGGGGCGTTTAAGTTCTACAGATCCAAACTTACAAAATATTCCAATTAGAACCGATGAAGGTAAGCGTATCAGGCAAGCTTTTGTTGCGGCGCCGGGGGCGCAAATTGTCGCAGCAGATTATAGCCAGATTGAATTAAGGATCATGGCGCATTTATCTCAGGATCAAGGGTTATTAACAGCCTTTGCAGAAGGCAAAGATGTACATACAGCAACAGCTGCTGAAGTTTTTAATGTGCATCACGATGAAGTAACATCTGATATGAGACGTAAAGCAAAAGCTGTAAATTTTGGTTTAATATACGGTATGTCGGCGTTTGGTTTATCAAAGCAATTAGATATTCCTCGCCATGAAGCACAACATTATATGGATACATATTTTGAACGTTTTCCAGGTGTTTTAGAATATATGGAGTCAACAAGAGAAAAGGCTGCAGAACAAGGATATGTAGAAACATTGTTTGGTCGCAGGCTGCAATTACCTGACATAAATGCGAGAAATGGGGCCAGAAGAAAGGCGGCTGAACGTGCTGCAATTAATGCTCCTATGCAAGGTACTGCGGCAGATATCATTAAAAAGGCAATGCTGGCTGTCAATAAATGGGTTCACGAGCAACCTAATAATAATGTGAAAATTTTAATGCAAGTGCATGATGAATTAGTGTTTGAAATTAAAGAAGATTATATTGAAACTTATACTCAAACTATCTGTGAATTAATGTCATCTGCCGTCAAACTTGATGTGCCGCTGATTGTAGAAGCTGACTGTGGGGATAACTGGGATCAAGCTCATTAACTTATTAACTGAATTATATAGTAAGGTAACAATAGGGATCCAAATTTTAGCAAGTTGTTATGTATTAGTTAATAAAATAGATTCAATAAATAATTAGGCTATTTTGTCTTATTATTGGCTTTATTTATTGTGGTGGCTTTGTTAAAGTGCGCGCGTTTTATTGTATTAACTTCCTAGTTTATGGCGCTTCTTGCTTATAGCAAGGGGCAACATATTGATAGCTTCTCCCCAGATTGCTATAGCCGGCTTACCCTAATTGATAAGCCGGTATTTTTTATTTATTCTTCTGTTTCTTCGTGGATTACTGGCCCTAAATACCAATTATCTAATTGTTTAGCTAATTCAACTAAACCTGTTCCTTTTAATGATGAAAACGCTTGTACAGTAATATCACCAGCTATAGCTGATAATTCTTTTCTTACCCTTAGTACTTCGCCTTTACGTTTACCTTGCTTTAATTTGTCTGCTTTAGTGAGTAATGCGAGTACTGGGATATTACTTTCGGCAGCCCAATATATTAAATCCATATCTAAATCTTTTAAAGGATGACGAATATCCATTAAAACGACAATCCCTTTTAAACTTTTTCTATTTTGCAAATAATGGCCAAGTGATTTTTGCCACTTTTTTTTCATTTCGATTGGAACCTTAGCATAGCCATAGCCAGGTAAATCTATTAAGCGTTTATCATCAGTTAAATCAAATGCATTAATTAACTGTGTACGCCCGGGAGTTTTACTTGTTCTTGCTAGTTTTGAATCTGTTAATGTATTTAAAGCACTAGATTTTCCTGCATTTGATCTTCCAGCGAAAGCAACTTCTACACCTGTATCTGGCGGTAGTTTCGACATTTCAGGTGCACTTGTTATAAAAGTGGCTGTATTATATTTGATACGTGATTTAAGCACAGTGGTTCCTTAAGTAATACACGAAATTAAATTTGATATAAATCGCTAATAGCCGCTATTTTATACTAAGATCAAACAAATGTTGAGTTTAACCGCCTTAGAGCCCGATAAAAATCAGCATTTATCAGTCTTATGCTGTTTACCCTTTATAATTTATAGATTTTATTTAGGATATAGTGTCAGAAAAAAGAATATCGTGTAGAATGTTAATCTTATGTGGGTTGAGTGGGTGACTTTAACCTTTACCGTCGGTTAACTGGATCTGAAACAGAGAATTTACCATGAAAAAAATAGCATTTTCATTAACATTATTATTCGGGACTTTAGCAACAAGTAACGTAACAGCGTTTGACGGCGATGTCGCAGCCGGTAAAGCTAAGGCTGCTGTTTGTGCAGCATGTCATGGTGCGGATGGTAACGCACCTGTCGCTATATACCCTAAGTTAGCCGGCCAACACGCAGAATACATATTTAAACAACTCAAAGATTTAAAGAATGGTATGACCAGTGGTGGCAAAGAAGGGCGAATGGACCCTGTGATGAGCGCAATGTCGATGCCGCTCAGTGAGCAGGATATGAAAGATATCTCTGCTTATTTTGCTTCCCTTAATATGAAAGAAGGTTCAACACCAAAAGATGTTGAAGTGGCAGGTACTCAGCTTTATAAAGCCGGAGATGCAGAGCGCGGTATTCCTGCGTGTGCTGCTTGTCACGGCCCTAGAGGAAATGGCACATCATTAGCTGGATTCCCAAAAATATCTTTTCAGCATCCGGAATATATAAAAGCACAATTAGAAAAATTTAGAAGTGGTGCTCGTCACAATGATCTGAATCAAATGATGACTGATATTGCGAAGAAATTGACAGATAAAGATATAGACGTACTTGCTAAGTATTTAGGTGGCTTACACTAACTTACCTGAATTAAAGTATAAAAAAGCAGCTGAAGGCTGCTTTTTTGTTTTTAGGTGTTTTTAATAAATAAAATATTATATTTAATTCTTATTAAAGCAATTTTTTAACTAATAAATTACTGCTAACCTGCAACAATTCCATGTTGTAAATATTATACCTTATGTTAATGAAAATTTCAGTGTAGGATATTTCTTACAATTCGTGTAGGTTAATGTCCATGGTTACGTGTAGGTAAAGTCGTCATTTTCAGTTTCCGTAAACGTTAACTTCATGTAATTTATAATATTGCTGTTTTAGCATGTAAAAAAATCTAATTAATTTTATATAAACCAGTTGTAACAAAATCATTAACAAGTAAATTAACCCCTGTCGCAAACAATAATAAAACAACACGGAAAGAAGTAAATACGGAAAATTAGCGATAGCATTGTGCGTTAAGTGGGGGAAGCTGAGCAATAAAGCCAATATAGGTTTTATGTTCAAACAAGGGACTAAAAATAATCGAGTTAGGATAACCGAAGAAAATAAAAATAATAAACTCATGGAAGTTTAATAATAAAAACAATATGGATAGTAGAAATAAAAAATAATAATAATATGACTTAAATAGTCGAAGGGAGAGGTGTCCAGAATTTATTTGGCACTCAATATTATAGGCGGTAGAGTGATCTACCGCCTTTTTATTTTTTACCACCTCAAGTCTCATCTGATTTACCTGCAATTTATTGAAAGTGTCTTTGATAAACTCTATAAATAACGAATCATTTTATCGCTAAATATGTGGATGATATTAATCAATAGAATTGATTTGGTACATAAGGTAAAATGCAGTCAATATTTGACCGAATAATTAGATACCCTAATGAGTAGAACAAAAAAAACGCGTAAAGGCGTAAGTAGTCCTTCAATGCGTTTAAGTAAAGATAAACTTAAAGAACAAAGAGCATTAAAAGATCTTAAAGGTAAAAAACAAAAAGGTAATAAAGCAGGCTCTCGTAATGATGTGGACAGCTTAACGGTAACTGAAACTCATGTGCCAAAAGTTAAGAAAGATAAAGCAATTGGTAGTAAAAAACCCGTTAGTCTTGTGCCTCAAGAAAAAATAGTTGAACCTAAAGCTGAAATAAAGCGTAACTTAAAACCTAAGGCTGAATTAGTTAAAGTCGTTGAACCTGAATTATTGCCAGAACAAGAGTTGGAGCAATTAGAAAGCGATCAACGCCTGTTAGCACTTATTGAACGTCATGAAGCTGGTGAATTATTGTCAGGTAAAGATGCAAAATATTTTAATGCGAAAATAGCCAGACATCAGGCTTTATGTGACATTTTAGGGTTAGATGACGAAGATGAAATCGAACATGATGTTTCAGCAGATGATACGTTTGATCAATTTGTTTCTGATGATCTTGCAAGTGAATGGCTAGATGAGGATGAGAAGTGAGTTTAGCTTGGATTTTTGTTTTAGCGACAGGAGCCTTGATTGTAATTGGCCTGGCCTTCTACGCAGGTCAATTACTCTGGCAATTAAAAATTCAGACTGAACAACAAAAGAAAAGAAAACACGCTTTTGATAAAGAAAAAGCGATTAAAAATATCAAACTTTCAGATAGTATTAATTTAATTGCTAAGGCGATGAAGGAAAAGCAATGTGAATATTCAGAAGGGTGTTTACGAGTTTGGGTATTAATGTCTCAATATACTTTTGATGAGCAAGTTAACCTGGAAGCTACTTATCCTGGTGTGTTTAAAATGTATCAGGTAGTTGAAGAAATGCCGACGCATAAAGCAAGGAAGAAATATTCAAAAAAAGAAATTTTTAATATGGATAAGGTAAGAATAAATGCGGAAAAGGAACTTGAAGACGAAATTAAGCCTGACTTAGCCAAACTTATTGTAGAATTTCCAGCAGATCCATCAAGTAAAACCATTTCTTTATAAATAGATCTGGCAAGAGAAATCTTGCCTAATTCACCTGCTTTTGTTTTAGATCAAATAGTCTTTAGATTTATTGGTTAAAATAACCAGATGTCTACGTGGATTTAAAAGTGAATTAACTCAGTGCAAAACTCAATTATTTGGGACGATCCCCTGATCAAAAAATATAATGTATCAGGCCCGCGTTATACTTCTTATCCAACAGCTTTATCATTTGAAGATGGTTTCACTCAAGAACAAGTTGTTCACGCTGTATCTGAGTCTGACAATAATAAACTGTCTTTGTATATTCATATTCCATTTTGTCACCAACTTTGTTATTACTGCGGTTGTAATAAAATTATTACGCGTCATCAGGATAAAGCAGATTTATATCTTGATTACTTGGAAAAAGAAATAGCGATACAAGCGCAGTTATTTCAAGATTATCAAGTAGAGCAGCTTCACTTAGGTGGCGGAACTCCGACATTTTTAACAAAAAAACAAATGACCAGATTAATGCATATGGTTAAATTACGTTTTAACTTTATGGAAAACTCGGAAATAGGCATAGAAATCGATCCTCGTTCTCTCGCTGATGGTATGTTAAAAGAACTAAAATCATTAGGATTTAACAGAGTTTCATTTGGTATTCAGGATTTTAATGACGATGTACAAAAAGCAGTCAACAGAGAGCAAAATGCTGATGAGGTGGCAAATCTGATCAAAGAGGCAAGAACACTAGGTTATCAATCTATTAATACTGATATGATATATGGATTGCCACTACAAACACCTGAAAGTTTTCAACAAACAATTGAACGATTAATTACATTGTCTCCGGATAGGATCTCTGTATTTAATTATGCGCATATTCCAGAGTTATTTGCTGCGCAAAGAAAGATAAAAGATAACGAGCTACCAAGTGCTGCTAACAAGCTATTAATGTTTAAAAACACCTTAAATCAATTACAACAAGCTGGTTATGTTTTAATTGGCATGGACCATTTTGCTAAAAAATCGGATAGTTTAACCATAGCGCAGCAAAATCAGGAGTTACATCGCAACTTTCAGGGATATACAACCCATGGTAATTGCGATTTGTTGGGGTTAGGTGTATCGAGTATCTCCCAAATAGACAGAAGCATTTATCAAAACGCCAAAGATTTAAAGACTTATTATAAAATGCTTGATGAAACTGGTATTACAGTATCAAAAGGTCTTATTTTAAATCAAGATGACGTAATTAGAGCGTATGTTATAAGACAGTTAATTTGTCATTTTGAACTGGACTTAAATAAGGTTAGTCAAAAATTTAATATTGAGTTTAATTCTTATTTTTCTGAATCAATTGCTGCTTTGGAAGCATTAGTGAAAGATAATATGTTGAATATTTATCAAGATTCAATACAAGTTACAGCAAAAGGCAGGTTATTTATTCGAATTATTTGTATGCATTTTGATGCTTACTTAGAAAAACAAGTTAAATTGCGACGCTTTTCTCGTGTTTTATAATTAAAGTCTGATATTCCCTGTTTATTGTTAGATAACTAACTGGCAATAAACTCTTTTTGCCGCTGTAAATAATACCAATTCCGATAATTTAATGATCTTCTTTAAATTCCGATAATTATGTGATCTAATAGCCAAAGAAAGGAGGGTTATTAATGTCAAAAACTTTATCACAAATAATTTCGTCAACCGCAAACGCTAGACTCCGACTGCGCTTACTGGCCGTTTCCCACTTTATAGATGGTAAAAATCGAACTCAAATTGCGAGTTATTTAAAGGTAAGTAGAACTAGCGTAAATAAATGGATTAAATGCTATTTAAATAATGGTTTAAAGGGACTTGAAGAGAAAGAACGTACAGGACGCCCTAAAGCATTAACTGATAGTCAATTACAGCAAGTTAAGAATTATGTTGTAAGTTCAGCTGTAAAACCTGATGGTGGTCGATTACAAGGTAAAGACGTACAAGCTTATATTTCATCTGAATTTAATGTTAAATATCAAAAAACAAATATTTATCACTTGCTGCATAAACTTAATTTAAGTTGGATCACCACCCGCTCAAAACATCCAAAACAATCGGTTGAAGTACAAGAAGATTTTAAAAAAATTCCAAATAAAAACGATCCTTAAGATCCCAGGATATATTGCGCTTGATTGCGTTGATATTTGGTTTCAAGATGAGGCACGGTTTGGGCAGCAGAATACGACTACACGAGTTTGGGCTGAGACAGGAACGCGACCACGTGTAGTTCAGCAGCAACAATTTACATATGCTTATTTGTTTGGTGCGGTGTGTATGTCAAATGGAAAGACGGAAGCAATTATAGCTCCGGTAAGTAATATGGACGTTATGAGCGCTCATTTGAAATTAATATCAGATGCAACAGAAGCTGGTCGACATGCAGTAGTGATCATGGACGGTGCCAGCTGGCATCAAGAATATCTTGATGAAAGTTTCCCTAACTTAAGCATCATACACCTCCCACCTTATTCACCGGAGTTAAATCCGATAGAACAAGTTTGGTCCTGGTTAAGACAAAATGAAATAGCTAATAGGTCGTTTAAAGATTATGAGGACATTGTTGATAAATGTACAACCGCTTGGAATAACTTTAGAAGTGATGTTGATAGAGTAATGTCCTTATGTACAAGGGATTGGGCAAAAATGGACAGTTAATTATCGGAATTGGTATAAATACTCCAATAACGTAAAACCTTTCTTAATGAAGCTAAGAAAATTGGTTTTTATTAAGTTGTAATCAATTAAACTGCATATCTGCAACATATTAAATTTCAATTCCTTTGTATTATTCAATTGATTCATTATTTTTAGTTAATCAGGTTTAGCATTATTAATCTCAAAAAAGCTGATTGTTGTATGTTTTTTGAGCTAAAACGTGGTTTGTTGTACTTATCTGACTTTTTTCTCCCAAATTCAACCACTTTACTCCAGCCCTTATTTTTTCTGGCCTTTAGCTGACACATTAACACCATCTTTACTTGACAAAATGGCTTGTCAAGACCTAAAATTTGATTTCGTGGTAGATTGTGGGCAAAAGTGGATCTTAATGGATCATTTTGTATAACTTTTTAAAAACAAAGGTTCGTGAATGTTCCGTGGTGCATATTCAATTAGTCTTGACACTAAAGGGCGCTTGGCTATACCGACCAAGTATCGCGCTTTATTACAAGCTGATCTTGAAGGGCAAATGGTCTGCACGGTAGATTTAAAAGAATCTTGTTTATTGCTATATCCACTATCTGAATGGCAAGTTATTGAAAGTAAATTATTAAAGTTGTCAAACATGAACCCAAATGAACGACGGGTTCAAAGAGTTCTATTAGGTAATGCGATGGATTGTCAAGTTGATAAAAATGGTAGAATTTTGTTATCTGGACCATTAAGGGAACACGCAAACCTTAACAAAAAACTCATGTTAGTAGGCCAGTTAAATAAATTTGAAATATGGGATGAAGCTAACTGGCAGCAGCAAATACAACAAGATATAGAAGAAGAAAAACAAGCTGATTTTGAACTTACAGACAGTTTAAAAGCATTCTCATTTTAACTACTTGTCTTTAGATAAGAAGAAAAACAAAATTAAGGTTTTATTAGCATATGTCAGAAAATTTAGAACATATTTCTGTTTTACTCGAAGAAACAATCGATGGATTGGATATTAATGAAGATGGTATCTATATCGATGGTACTTTTGGCCGAGGTGGTCATTCGGGTGAAATCCTTGCGAGATTAGGTTCTAATGGGAGACTACAAGCTATAGATAGAGATCCGCAAGCTATTAAATCAGCAGAAAAATATGCGGATGATCCTAGATTTTCGATTGCGCATAATACATTTTCAGAAATAAAAATAGTTGCTGAAGAAAATGGATTGTTAGGTAAAGTTGATGGCATATTGCTAGATATAGGCGTTTCTTCACCGCAGCTTGATGAAGCTGAGCGTGGGTTTAGTTTTATGAAAGATGGCCCTTTAGATATGCGGATGGATCCGACTAAAGGACGCAGTGCCGCACAATGGCTTGCTGTTGCCGATTTAGAAGAGATTACTTTAGTAATAAAGAAATATGGCGAAGAAAAGTTTGGACGTCGTATTGCACATAAAATTATAGAAACCAGAGATGAAAACCCAATCACGACGACAAAACAGCTAGCTGAGTTAATTGATTTGGCTGTGCCTGTTAAAGATCCTCATAAACATCCTGCTACTCGTTCCTTTCAGGCTATTCGTATTTATATCAATAGTGAGCTGGAAGAAATCGAAACAGCACTACATGCGTCTTTAGATGTGCTAAAGCCAGGAGGGCGTTTAGTTGTTATATCTTTTCACTCTTTAGAAGACCGAATAGTGAAACGTTTTATTAAAGTTCAAAGCAAAGGCAAAACATTACCAAGAGGCCTGCCATTAACAAATGATCAGTTAGAGCAAAAATTAACGTTAAAAGCAGTTGGTAAAGCGATAAAACCGAGTGAGGATGAACTCACTCGTAATAGCCGTGCGCGCAGCTCCGTACTTCGTATTGCACAGAGATTGGGATGAGCTCAAAAAAAAATGTTCGCTCACCGAATCTTTTTGTTGAGATTGCGAAGGGACTTCTTAGGGAGAAAGTCACTATGGGGCTGCTTTTTATTATATTCGTAACAGCAATTTCAGTGGTGCAGGTCACGCATGCAAGTAGGCAGGAATTAATAACACAAGATAGATTATTGCAACAAAGAGATGAATTGGACCTGGAGTGGCGCTATTTAGTCGTAGAAGAAGAGTTTTATGCGCAACACGTGAGAATTGAAGATATTGCCAGAACTAAGTTGCAAATGAAACGGCCTAAAAGTATTGATGAGCAAGTGGTTATTTTACCATGAGTGAGAGGGTTAAAGTATGACAACGGATCAGAGAAAAAAGATAACTTTAAACCTGAACACTTGGCGTTTTGTATTGGTTTGTTTTGCTGTGGTCGCAGTTTTTGTCACTTTGGCAGGGCGCGCTGCTTATATTCAGGTAATCGAACCTGAATTTGGTATAAACGAAAATGATAAGCGTACTTTGAGAGTGGAAAAGCTTCGTGTACAAAGAGGCATGATTTTCGACCGGTTGGGCAATGAATTAGCTGTAAGTGTACCTGTTGTAAGTGTTTCCGCGAGTCCAAATGAACTGGATAAAGCATTAACAGCTAAAGTTTTAAAATTAGCAAAAAAAAATAAAGAAGATCTTAAATTATTAAAAAATAATGAAGCAGAACTCGTTAAACGTAAAAAGCAGTTATATCAAGAAGAACAGAATTGGCAGGCACTTGCTGAAGTATTAAGGCTTAAACAGGATAATGTTGATAATAGGTTATTAAGTGATGCAAATAAAAAGTTTGTTTATTTAAAGCGTAAGATCACTCCTGCAGTAGCGAATTATATCGAACGTTTGAAATTACCCGGTGTGTATTTATTAAATGAATCAAAACGTTACTATCCTGCTGGAGAGGTAAGCGCACATGTTCTCGGCTTTACAGATAATAGTGGTATTGGCGCTGAAGGTATTGAATATCAATTTAATGATGCATTAACGGGAACTTCAGGGCAAAGAACCGTAAGAAAAGATCCAAAAGGACGTGAGGTTGAAGTTTTAAGTGAAAAACAGCGTATAGAGCCCGAGAATATTTCATTAAGCATAGATCAACGTATTCAGGCATTAACATACAAAGCGTTAAAATCGGCAGTATTAACTTATAAGGCAACTTCTGGATCGGCAATGGTGGTGGATGTTAAAACAGGTGAAATATTAGCCATGGCGAACAGCCCTTCATTTAACCCCAATAATCTGAAAAATGCGCAAGCCTATAAACGCAGAAATAGAGCTATTACAGATTTATTTGAGCCGGGCTCAACCTTAAAGCCGCTAGCTGTCTTGGCTGGTTTAGAATATGGTGCGATAAAGTCTGATGAAATTATCAATACGTATCCCGGTTGGATGCGTATTGGCGGCAGTATAGTACAGGATCCGCGTAATTATGGAAAAATGAGCTTGAGAAAAATCATTCAAAAATCAAGTAATATGGGGGTTTCCAAAATCACGCAGCAATTACCAAAAGACTATTTATTAAGCTTTTACCAAAAGGCTGGATTTGATCAAGATACAGGCACTAATATGTTGGGTGAGACCAGTGGTATATACAGCCCCGACAGACGTTGGTCTGATCACGAAATTGCGACTTTATCTTTTGGTTATGCGGTGGCTTTAAGTACAGCCCAATTAGCCAGAGTTTATGCAACTTTAGGTGCTGGCGGAATATCTCGTCCATTAACAATATTGAAGCAAGAAAACCCCTTGGAAGGTGACAGGATCATGTCACAAAAAAATGCCTACTCAGTGTTAGAAATGATGGAAAGCGTATTTGAAAAAGAGGGGACGGCCAGGCATGTTAAAGTTGATGGCTATAGAGTTGCTGGTAAAACAGGAACTGCTGAAAAGGCGATCGCAGGAGGTTATGGTGATGAATATGTTGGAAATTTTGCCGGAGTTGGACCTGTTTCTGATCCTCGACTAGCCGTTGTGGTGATGGTTAATGAGCCTGGTGGTGATGTGTATTATGGTGGTGATATTGCAGGTCCTGCGTTTTCAGAAATCATGTCAGGGGCACTTAGAATACTCAATGTAGCACCTGATTTAGAGGCTGTTGCATTACTCGAAAAGGATGCTAATGATGTTTGATATTAAAGCAGTATTATCATCTGTCGGGGTGGCTCAAGCTGATTTCGAACAGGTTCCGGATAAGGTCAATGATCTGATCATTGATAGCAGGGAAGTACAACAAGGTGATGTTTTTGTTGCTATCAAAGGACATGCTCTCGATGGAGGAATATTTGTAGAGCAGGCGATTATACAAGGAGCTGTACTTGTTATAGCCGATAGTCGCTGTGTTTTACCTGAATTAGATTTTTCAGTTCCGGTGATCATACTACATGAGTTAAATACTAAATTAGCTCATATAAGTGCTGAATTTTATGGCCGTGCCAGTGAAGATTTAACATTAGTTGGTGTGACCGGAACTAATGGAAAATCAACTATTACGAGTATGATAGCTAATTTAGCCTCTCAGTGCGGCCAAAGTGCCAGTGTTATAGGCACTTTAGGATGGGGAAAAACTGATAATTTGACACCACTTGCCAATACGACGCCTTCAAATGTGCAATTACAAAAAATGCTGCGTTCATTAGCTGATGATAAAAATGACTTGGTTGCGATGGAAGTTTCATCACATGGTCTAATTCAGAGTAGAGTAAATGAATGCCAATTTTCAGCAGCCGTATTTAGTAACTTATCGCGAGATCACTTAGATTATCACGGTGATATGAAAGCGTACGCTGATGCCAAATTAAAATTATTCACGCAATGTGATCCTGCGTTATCAGTGATAAATATTGATGATAAAGTTGGAAAATTATGGGTTGAGGAACATGATTTTAATCGTTTAATTGTATTTGGCAAAGGTCGAGAAGCATTTAATAACAGTCAATATGTTTTATTTGATGAAATCAAGTATTCGGCTAATGGGATTTCTGCGAACTTCCATACCAGTTGGGGAAATGCTGTCGTCAAATGTGCGCTTTTTGGTGAATTTAATTTATACAACTTAGCGGCATCACTGGCCGTGTTGTTGGGGTTAGGCTTTGATTTCAATAAATTAATTGAAGCAGTTAAGGAGCTAGAGCCAGTTGCGGGTAGAATGCAGTCTTTTTCTGTTCCTGACAAACCAACATGTGTTGTTGATTATGCACATACGCCAGATGCATTGTCTTTAGCATTGCAAGCGTTACAACAACATGTGCCGGGAGGTGTGACATGTGTGTTTGGTTGTGGCGGTGATCGGGATAAAGGAAAGAGAGCCATAATGGCTCGTGCAGCAGAGAAATATTCTGACAAAATAATTGTAACCAGTGATAACCCAAGAACAGAAAACGCAGATGAAATAATCAAAGATATTTTAATGGGATTTAACGATAGCGGTCGTATTTTGGTTGAACCAGATAGAGCAAAAGCGATTGCTTTAGGCATTCAGCAAACAAATGAGAATGAAGTGGTACTTATTGCAGGAAAAGGTCACGAAGATTATCAAATTATAGGAACTCAGGTGCATCATTTTTGTGATCGTAAACTAGTGAAGAAACTGCTAGCGGGAGAAGCTATATGATTTGTATAGACTTTAACTGGATTGCGGCAGTACTGGGAGTTGAGTTTCAAGGGAATTCGAAGTCAGTAAAGAATATCAATACAGATACACGTACAATAAAGCCGCAAGAAGTATTTTTAGCGCTCAAAGGCGCTAATTTTGATGGGCATAAATTTATAGGTAAAGCGATTTCATTAGGTGCAACAGCTGTAATTGTGTCTGAAGATTGTTCTGAACAGCTTCCGGCTGATATTACGCAATTTATTGTTGCTGATACACATAAAGCACTTGGGTTGTTAGCAAGTGCCATGTTAGCTGAAGTAAAACCAAAAACAATCGCGATCACAGGCAGTGTAGGCAAAACCACAGTAAAAGAGATGACAGCAGCTATTCTTCGCTTAAATGGAAAAGTGTTAGCCACAAAAGGTAACTTCAATAATGACATTGGCGTGCCACTGACTCTTTTTAATGTAGAACAAGACACTGAATATGCCGTTATAGAGTTAGGTGCAAATCATATAGGTGAAATAGATTACACAACGCAATTGGTGAAACCTGATGTTGCGGTGATTTGTAATGTAGCAGCATCACATTTAGAAGGTTTTGGTAGCATTGAAGGGGTTGCGAAAGCGAAAGGGGAGATTTTTAACGGATTAAACAGTTCTGGTATCGCGGTGATTAATAGTGATAGCCAGTTTAAAGATTATTGGCTAAAAAACCTAAATCAACATCAGGTTTTAGAGTTTTCGTTAGCAGAGAAAAAAGATCTTTGGGTTGAGGCTGTCACATGTGATCCACTAGGCAGGGCCTCTTTTGAGTTATGTAATCAATTTGAAAAAACACCTGTCACCTTAGCTTTACCCGGTAAGCATAACGTTACCAATGCACTTACGGCTGCAACTTTAGCTTATGCACTGAACATTCCAATGAAGCAAATAGCCGATGGTTTAATGGACTTAACACCAGTTAAGGGCCGGGTTAATTTGATTAAAGTAACGGAAAATCTTACCGTTATTGATGATACTTACAATGCAAATGTGCAATCAGTAAAAGCTGCCATTGATCTTTTATGTGACATTCAGGGTCATAGATTTTTAGTATTAGGCGATATGGGAGAGCTTGGGGAAGACGCAGCGCAATATCATCGGGAAGTGGGGTATTATGCTAAAGAAGCCGGGGTTAACAGTTTATATAGCCTAGGTATTCTAAGTCGCCATGCTAGTGATGTTTACAATCTTCCTCATTGTCACTTTAACGATCGAGAGCGGTTAGTAGAGCAGATTTTTCAAGATATCAACTCAATCACTCACGCAATAACAATATTAGTAAAAGGGTCGCGCAGTTCGGCTATGGAATTATTAGTGCAAGATGTAATTAAAAGAGCAGGTGAAACTGTCAATAGTAAAAATATCAGTGGAGAACGCAAATGTTAGTTTGGTTAGCTGAATATTTAACGCAATATCATAATGGATTCCATGTATTTTCTTATTTAACTTTTCGTTCTATTTTAGGTATTTTAACGGCACTATTAATTTCCCTGTATTTTGGGCCAAAAATGATACGTGCCCTGCAAAAAATGCAAATAGGTCAAACAATAAGAGACGATGGACCCGAATCTCATTTAGCAAAGTCAGGTACACCGACTATGGGGGGCTTATTAATATTGGCGTCTATTTTTGCCAGTACCTTGTTATGGGCCGATCTGTCTAATAAGTATGTCTGGGTTACTTTGTTCGTTATTGGTTCGCTCGGATTAATCGGTTTTGTTGATGATTACAGAAAAGTGATCCGTAAAGATACCAAAGGACTTATAGCAAGGTGGAAATACTTTTGGCAATCGGTTATTGCCATAGTAACAGGTGTCTTTTTATATAGTACGGCACAGCTAAGTGGTGAAACTGCTTTGTTATTACCATTTTTTAAAGATGTTATGCCTCAGTTAGGTATATTTTTTATCGTGATGAGCTATTTCGTGATCGTGGGCACATCCAATGCGGTTAATCTGACTGATGGGTTAGATGGTCTGGCGATTGTTCCTACTATCTTAGTTGCCGCTGCACTGGCTTTTATTGCTTATGTTACCGGTAACATTAATTTCGCTAATTACCTACACCTTCCACATTTACCTTTAGCCAGTGAGTTAGTCATAGTATGTACGGCAATTGTCGGAGCTGGTTTAGGTTTTTTATGGTTCAATACGTATCCGGCTCAGGTATTTATGGGGGACGTTGGTTCATTGGCTTTAGGAGGCGCGTTAGGGATCATTGCAATTTTAGTCCGTCAAGAGTTGGTTTTAGTGATTATGGGGGGGGTTTTTGTAATGGAGGCTTTATCAGTGATCTTACAAGTTGGCTCATATAAGTTACGTGGTCAAAGGGTTTTTAGAATGGCACCGATACATCATCATTATGAATTGAAAGGTTGGCCTGAACCTCGAGTTATTGTACGTTTTTGGATTATTTCCGTTGTTTTAGTATTGGCTGGATTAGCCACATTGAAGATCAGATAATGGTATGACAATTATATTATGAAATACTTAGCGCAATTAACAGGAAAAAAAATAATTGTACTTGGCCTGGGAATGTCCGGGTTGAGTACATTACGCTTTTTGTTAAGTCATAATATAATCCCAAAAGTTGTTGATAGCCGACAATCTCCACCAGGCAAAGAGTGGATTGAAGAAAACCAGGCGAATTTAGTTGTTCATTATGGCGAGCTGGAACATGCAGGGTTAATAGATGCAGACATGATCATTATTAGCCCGGGGATTGCATTGGCAAATGAATTTGTATTACAAGCCAGCAAAGCCGGCATAGAAATTATTGGTGATATCGAATTATTTGCGCGTATTAATGATAAACCGATTGTTGCAGTTACAGGGTCAAATGGAAAGTCGAGTGTGGTCACATTAGCGGCTAATGTACTTATTGAAGCTGGTTATAATGTTGGTCTGGGTGGAAATATAGGCACACCGATATTAGATTTGTTATCACAAAATAAAGATATCTATGTTCTGGAGTTGTCTAGTTTTCAATTAGAAACAACTTCAAGCTTATCCTGCTTATCAGCTGTGATTTTAAACATCTCTGAAGATCACTTAGATCGTTACCCAAGTATGATTGAATATATTGAGGCTAAACATAGAATATATTCACAAAGCGAAATTTGTATATACAATAATCAGGATATCAATACTTATCCTAAATCAGCAAAAAAGAGTGTGAGTTTTGGCTTGGCTAATTCTGATTTTTGTATTATTAATCAAAATAATAGTGATAATTTCTCAGCGAAGAACAACGCACTATTTAATATAAATTGCTTACCTTTAGAAGGGAAGCATAATCAGCTAAATGCGCTAGCTGTATTGGCATTATTATCACCTTTAAAACTAAAAAATGAGGTGTATATACAAGCATTTTCTAAATTTCAGGGATTAAAACATCGATGTCAGTTAGTTAAAAAAATTGATGGTGTCAGTTATTTTAATGATTCAAAAGCGACTAATGTCGGAGCCTGCATTGCATCTATTGAAGGGCTTTATAGTTCGGATAAGAAAATTATCTTAATTGCAGGGGGTGATGGTAAAGGCGCTGATTTCTCGTCACTTAAGTACCATTTAGATAACTATGTCGAACAATTAATATGTATTGGTAAAGATGCCGAGCTATTGATGGCATTAGATGATAACGCCCTATTTGCAACGACTATGGCAGAAGCGGTTAGGTTAGCAAAAGAAATAGCGCAACCTGGTTTTAAAGTTTTATTGGCACCAGCCTGCGCAAGTTTAGATATGTATCCTAATTTTATGGCGCGTGGTGATGATTTTGTACATTGTGTGCTGCAAAGCGATATCGAGGAGCAGTTATTATGATTGCTCTATTAAAACAAAGTATTTTTGATTTTACGGATCCAAACCAAAAGTTATCCGCTGGGTTTTACGATAAAAATATTATTTATTGCATCTTAATGTTGATTGGCATTGGTTTTGTCATGGTGACCAGTGCGTCAATGCCTGTTGGAGAGCGGTTATATCATAACCCGTTTCATTTCACTCTCAGGCACGGCATTTTTTTGGGGTTGAGCTTTTTTTTATTTGTTGTTGTTACCAGTTTACCTATGGTTTGGTGGAAACGGTCTAGTCCGTATTTATTACTGTTGGGGATCTTGTTATTAATTGCTGTACTGGTCATAGGCCGTGAAGTTAACGGTTCTAAACGTTGGATAGGTATTGGCGCTTTTAATATTCAGGTTGCCGAAATGGCTAAGTTATTCTTTTTTAGTTATTTAGCTGGATATTTAGTACGTAAGAGAAATGAGGTACAGGAAAACTTAAAAGGTTTTATTAAGCCAATTGCGGTGTTTATTGTTTATGCCCTTTTAATTTTATTGCAGCCTGATTTAGGCACGGTTGTTGTAATGTTTGTGACGACGGTTGGCTTACTCTTTTTAGCGGGGGCAAAACTATGGCAATTTTTTGTTTTAATGTTAGCAGGTGTTGGTTCTATTATCTTTTTGGTTATATTGTTCCCTTATCGGCTAGCCAGGGTTACATCATTTTGGCAACCCTGGGATGATCCCTTTGGGCATGGTTATCAGCTGGTTCAATCCTTAATGGCATATAGTCGGGGTAATTGGCTAGGACAAGGGCTTGGCAATAGTATTCAAAAATTACAATATCTTCCGGAGGCCCATACGGACTTTATTTTCTCTGTTATTGCTGAAGAATTAGGTTTTATCGGTGTCTTGAGTATTTTAGCCGTTTTTTGTGTATTGGTATTTCGCGCATTAATGATAGGTAGAAATGCTTTAAAAAATGAAAAAGAGTATGAAGGTTATTTAGCAATGGCGATTGGTATCTGGTTCGCTTTTCAAACTATGGTCAATATCGGTGCCAGTGCCGGAATATTGCCCACAAAAGGTCTTACATTACCTTTTGTTTCTTACGGTGGTTCGAGTCTGTTAATGATGACCATCGCAGTTTCTATTCTGTTAAGAATTGATTTCGAAGTAAAGTTATCAACTCGTCAGGCAACTTCGAGAGGACGAGTTTAATGGGTAAAAAAATAATGTTTGTTGCTGGTGGTACGGGCGGGCATATATTTCCGGGCATTGCAGTCGCTCAGTATTTACAAAAGCAAGGCTGGGAAGTTTTGTGGTTAGGCACGTCAGATCGTATGGAAGCTGAAGTTGTGCCAAAACATGGTTTTGGTATCAAGTTTATTAAAGTTAAAGGGATCCGTGGTAATGGGCTAAAACGTTTATTTCAAGCTCCTATTATGGTTTTAAAAGCGATCTTACAAGCTAGAAAAATTATGCAACAAACCAAACCTGATATTGTGTTGGGAATGGGTGGATATGTAACTGGACCTGCTGGTATCGCAGCTAAAACTTTAAGGATCCCGCTGGTGATCCATGAACAAAATGCTGTAGCAGGTATGACAAATAGATTGTTGGCAAAATTTGCAGATCAGGTTTTGGTTGCCTTCCCGAATGCTTTTGGCGAAGGAACACAAATGGTGGTGGGGAATCCGGTCCGTGACTCTGTGTCTTCAATTACCCATGAAAAAAATACTCACCATTGCCATATCTTAGTGGTAGGCGGCTCTTTAGGTGCAAAAGTCCTTAATGATAACATTCCTATGGTGGCTCCCTTGTTACATGAATTGAAACAAGTCGATATATGGCACCAAACCGGTAAAGGGTGGCAGGATGAAGTTACCAGAGCTTATAAAGAATTTAATATTAACGCAAAAGTTGAACAATTTATTGATGATATTGATTTAGCCTATTCATGGGCTGATATCGTGATCTGCAGAGCAGGTGCACTAACTGTCAGTGAAATTGCTGCGGCCGGAAAAATGGCTGTATTTGTACCTTTCCCCCATGCAGTTGATGACCATCAAACGGCAAATGCGCAATATTTAGTGGATAAACAGGCTGCCTTGATGATCGCACAATCAGAAATGACTAAAAGCAGTTTGTTTAATTTATTAAAACCTTACATTGAGCAACCAGATTTAATCGATGATATGGCTAAGAAAGCGAAATCGATGGCTGTATTTGATTCAGATCAGCAAGTAGCTGAATATATTGAAAATATGGTAAAGGAACGCTAAGAATATGAATTATAGACCTAATTTAATAAAAGAGAATTAAGTGAAAAAAGTAAATGATTTGCCAGCAATGAGACGTGTAAACAGTATTCACTTTATTGGGATAGGTGGAGCTGGCATGGGAGGAATTGCAGAGGTTCTTTTGAATGAAGGTTATAAAATAACAGGATCTGATATCGCTAAAAACATGATGACAGAACGACTTCAACAGGCGGGAGCAAAAATAAATATAGGCCATCAGGCTGTTAATGTGGCTCATGCGAGTGTCGTTGTAGTATCGACTGCTATTGATCAGACTAACCCTGAAATTATCGCGGCAAAAGAAAATAGGATCCCGATTGTCAGGCGAGCTGAAATGCTTGCTGAGCTTATGAGGTTTCGCCATGGCATTGCGATTGCCGGAACACATGGAAAAACGACAACAACAAGTCTTATTGCCAGTATTTTTGCTGAAGCGAAATTAGATCCGACTTTTGTTATTGGAGGTTTATTAAATAGCGCAGGAACTAATGCCAGATTAGGTTCAAGCCAGTTTCTAATTGCCGAAGCTGACGAAAGTGATGCATCATTCTTGCACTTACAACCTATGGTTTCTGTGATCACTAATATTGAAGCTGATCATATGGATACGTATCAAGGTAGCTTTGAAAAAATGAAAGATACCTATATAGAGTTTATTCATAATTTGCCGTTTTACGGAATGGCGGTTGCCTATATAGATTGTCCGGTGATAAATGAATTACGACCTCGTTTTGGCCGTAAATTGATTACGTACGGAGAAAATGAAGATGCTGACTATCGATTGACTGATTTTAGCCAGACAATTAATACGTGTCAGTTTTCAGTTGTCACCAAAAATGGTGATAAATTGGCTGTGAAATTAAATATGCCAGGTAAACATAACGCGTTAAATGCGACAGCTGCTATTGCAGTGGCCAAAGATGAAGGGATTGCTGATGAAGCCGTCGTTACTGCTTTAGCAAAGTTTGAAGGGATAGGTCGGCGTTTTGAGCAATATGGCGAGTTTGAAACGGGTCGGGGTAAAGTTATGCTAATTGATGATTATGGGCATCACCCTTCAGAAGTTGCAGCGACAATACAAGCGGTAAAGAATGGCTGGCCGCAAAGAAGGTTGGTGATGGCATACCAACCGCACAGATATTCAAGAACACGAGATCTATATGAAGAATTTGTAAAAGTTTTGGCGAATGTAGATTTATTACTTTTACTTGAAGTTTACCCGGCTGGTGAAGAGCCAATTGCAGGTGCTGATAGTAAAAGTCTTTGTCGAAGCCTCAGATTAAGAGGCCAGGAACCTGTATATATCAGTGAAACAACAGAACTTTCGGCGGCATTAAGTGATGTTTTACAGGATGGTGATATTGTTTTAACGCAAGGTGCCGGAAATATAGGCCAGTTAGTTAAACAATTGGCAAAAACTAAGTTAGATATTCAAAAGTTAAAGCAGGTAGCATTATGAATCCAGAGCAACTAGGAAAGGTGGCTGTCTTATTAGGTGGCAGTTCAGCGGAAAGAGAAGTTTCTTTGATGTCTGGCAATGCTGTATTAGCCGCTTTACAACAAGCAGGCGTTAATGCATTTGCTTTCGATACTGCAAAACAAAACCTATTTGAATTAAAAACACATGATACTGACCGTGTATTTATTGCGCTTCATGGTCGTGGAGGTGAAGATGGGACGGTTCAGGGCGCACTGGAATTTTTAGGGATCCCATATACGGGCAGTGGTGTTTTAGGTTCAGCTTTAGCTATGGATAAGGTGAAATGTAAATATCTATTTAAAGCTAATCAACTGCCCACAGCTGATTTTGTTGTTATACGAAAAGGAAAAGAATTTGATCCGGCTCAGATCATGACAGAGTTAGGAAGCGTGATGGTTAAACCAGCTCATGAAGGTTCAAGTATTGGTATGTCTAAAGCGCTTACTGCTACAGAATTGATGGAATCGGTAAATCAGGCTTTTATGTATGATGATACCGTTCTGTTAGAGAAATGGATCACCGGACGAGAGTTTACTATGACTGTATTAGCCGGAGTTGTACAGCCTGTGATTGAAATGGTAACTCCTAGAGGTTTTTATGATTATGAAGCTAAGTATCAGGTCAATACCACACAGTATCATTGTCCGGCTGATATCAGTGAAGCACAGACAAAATTATTACAAGAATATGCAATAGCAGCATTTGACTTAGTTGGCGCATCAGGTTGGGGTCGGGTTGATGCCATGCAAGATGACAATGGTGACATTTATATACTCGAAGTTAATACCGTTCCGGGTATGACTGAAAAATCGTTAGTCCCTATGGCAGCCAAAGCAAATGGTATTTCATTTCAGCAACTGGTACTAAACATTATTGAACAAACTATTGAGCATTGATAATTATTATGAAACAAAGATTAAGCAAATTCATTCACTGGCAACGAGGTCTAAACTGGCCGCGTATTGTCAGTGTGAGTTTTTTTTGCTTAGTGATCTTTGGTTTGATAAAAACATTCAATATTGTAAGTACCTGGGTTGAAAGTGAACCACAAAGCGAGATAAAAACAGTTATTGTTCTGGGAGAACCTAAATATACAACTGAGAAAGATATTATTAATGCTATACAAGAGTCTGATTTATCTTTATTTTTTGAATTGGATGTTAATCAAATTCAACAGCGGGTGAATGCGTTACCTTGGGTTGCGAGTACATCAGTTAGAAAACAGTGGCCTGATAAGCTCAATGTGTATGTTGTAGAGCATCATGCTGTCGCAATATGGAATGATGACATGTTACTTAATGATGATGGGAATGCATTTCAGGCACCAACAGAAAAATTAGATGGTACTTTACCTGTTTTATTTGGTCCGGAAGGAAGTGAAGTAGAAGCTTGGCATACTTTTCAGCAGTTTTATGAACTGCTTTACATAAATAATTTTAAATTAACTAGCTTAGCTTTATCGGAAAGGTTCTCTTGGCAATTGTGGTTAAATAACGGCATAAATTTGAATTTAGGTCGTAAAGAAAAGGCAAAACGGGTACAAAGGTTTATTAATTTATACCCTTATATGAAGAAACGTAAAGATGCTAAGGTAGATGTCGTAGATTTAAGGTATGATACCGGGCTAGCTGTCAGTTGGAAGGCTATTGACATGGAAAAATTAAAACAAATAAAGAGTAAAGCATGACTAAGTCAGTAGAGCGAAATCTGGTGATAGGGCTGGATGTAGGGACATCTAAGGTTGTTGCAACGGTTGGTGAAATCACCGCAGATAATCAATTAAGTATAGTTGGAGTTGGTAGCCAGGTTTCTCATGGTATGGATAAAGGTGGCGTAAATGACCTTAATCTAGTATCTGAATCGATTCAAAGGGCAATAGAAGAAGCTGAATTAATGGCTGATTGTCATATCAGTTCAGTTTATTTAGGAATATCAGGTAAACATATACAATGCCAAAATGAAAATGGGGTTGTTGCAATAAATAATACGGAAGTGAGCCAGGAAGATATTGACAATGTAATGCATACAGCGAGATCTGTGCCGATTTCAGCTGAAAGAAAAATGTTACATGCTATTCCTCAGGAATACAGAGTTGATATGCAAGATGGCATAAAAAACCCACTTGGTATGAGTGGCGTTAGAATGGAAGCACAAGCCCATATTATTACCTGTTCAAATGATATGGCCAAAAATATAGAGAAATGTGTTGAACGATGTGGTTTACACGTTGATCAGTTAACTTATACTGCATTGGCTTCTAGTCATGCAGTGTTAACAGAAGATGAAAGAGAATTAGGTATTGCTGTAATAGATATTGGTGGCGGTACCATGGATTTAACGATTTATACAAATGGTGCTTTAAGGCATTCTGCTGTGATCCCCGTAGCGGGTAATCAGGTAACGGGTGATATAGCTAAGATCTTTCGAACTCCGATATCTCATGCTGAATCGATTAAAGTACAATATGCCTGTGCCAGTAGTCAGATGGCCAGTGCTGAAGATACGATTGAAGTGCCGAGTGTTGGTGGTCGGCCTTCCAGAACCATGTCCAGACATACATTGTCAGAGGTGGTTGAACCAAGAATTAGAGAATTATTTGAATTGGCTGCGACTGAAATTCGTCATTCGGGCCATGAAGATCAAATTGCTGCAGGGATCGTTTTAACTGGCGGAACTGCAAAAATGAAAGGGGCATTGGAAGTTGCAGAAGAAATTTTCCAAATGCCTGTAAGAATTGGGAACCCAATCGGGATGGTTGGGTTAACAGACTATGTAGATGATCCTGCATTTGCGACGGCTGTAGGCCTGTTGCAGTATAGTCGAATTTTGCAAACAGCGAATGCGCAAAAATCGAATGATACTGCTGATGTGAATGTTTGGCACCGTGTTAAAAAATGGTTCCAGGGTGAATTTTAATAGCTTTAAACTCGAGTCGGAGAGTAAATATGTTTGATTATATAGAAGAACACGGTGAAGAAGCCGTTATTAAAGTAATCGGTGTTGGTGGCGGTGGCGGTAATGCCGTTGAGCACATGGTTAAACAACAAATTGAAGGTGTTAAGTTTATAACAGCTAACACAGATGCACAGGCGTTAAGAAACTCCTCAGCTGATATTACAGTTCAATTAGGAACTCAGATCACTTCAGGTTTAGGTGCCGGGGCGAATCCTGAAGTCGGTCGTCAATCGGCTGAAGAAGACATAGAATCAATCAGAGAAAGCCTTGAAGGCGCTGATATGATTTTTATCGCGGCAGGTATGGGCGGCGGAACAGGAACTGGTGCAGCCCCTGTTGTAGCTAAAGTAGCTAAAGATATGGGGATTCTAACTGTTGCAGTTGTGACACGCCCATTTGACTTTGAAGGTAAAAAGCGCGCATCAGCTGCTGACAGTGGTATCAATGAATTGTCAGAAACTGTAGATTCACTCATTACAATTCCTAACAATAAATTACTTAAAGTTTTAGGTAAAGGCACTACACTGCTAGATGCGTTTGCAAAAGCAAATGATGTATTATTTGGTGCCGTACAAGGTATTGCTGAATTGATCACGCGTTCAGGTTTGATCAACGTGGATTTCGCCGATGTACGTACCGTTATGTCTGCTATGGGAACCGCCATGATGGGAACCGCTTCAGCGAGTGGCCCAGATCGTGCTCAGGAAGCTGCAGAAGCTGCAATATCCAGTCCTTTATTAGAAGATGTTGATTTAACTGGTGCTAAAGGTATATTAGTTAATATTACAGCGGGAATGGACATTGCTATTGAAGAGTTTGAAACTGTTGGTAATCATGTAAAAGCATTAGCATCAGAGAATGCAACAGTTGTTGTTGGTGCTGTGATTGATCCTGAAATGTCAGATGAGCTAAGAGTGACTGTTGTTGCAACAGGTTTGGGTGGAGAAAGAAAGCCACAATTTGGCATAGTTGATAATGGTTTCCAAAAAGCATCAGGTTCAGATGTTGCACCAACAACGACAACTAAACAAGCAACAAACCCTGGTGTTTTTGTTCCTAGTTTTGCAAGTCAGGGGGCGACGTCTGAGTCACTAGTACAAGAAGAAAAGATAGAGACTAGTCAGGTGAAAGAGTCATCACCTCAAGAGTCGAAATCTAAAGCTGAGCAGGCGGATTATTTCGATATTCCAGCTTTTTTACGCAACCAAGCTGATTAAGCTATGGAGCATAACATAGTTGGCAACTGGTCTTATCTGTGATATGATTCGCCGTCATTTTTTAACTGAACGTTTTAAGCGAGGCAGCCTATGATTAAACAACGTACTATAAATGAAGTCGTTAAAACCATTGGAGTTGGTCTTCATAAAGGTGAAAAGGTTTCTATAACTCTCCGACCTGCTAGCGCGAATACCGGGATTGTATTTCGACGCGTAGACCTTGATCCGGTTGTTGATTTTTCAACAACACCTGAAGCTGTGGGTGATACTCAATTATGTACTTGTTTAGTTAATAAAGACGGCGTTCGTTTATCTACAACCGAGCATTTAATTGCTGCAATAGCGGCACTTGGAATAGATAACTTAATTGTTGAATTAGATAGCCCTGAAGTGCCAATTATGGATGGCAGTGCATTACCTTTTATTTATTTATTACAAAAAGGCGGCATTGCAGAGCAAACAGTCAGTAAACGTTTTATTCGTATAAAAGAAAAAGTGCGTGTTGAAGATGGTGATAAATGGGCTGAAATTGAAGCTTATGACGGTTTTCACATAGATTTTCAAATCGACTTTGATCATCCGGCAATTAATGATAGCAAACAGCGCATTGGCTTAGATATTACTGCACAAAGTTTTACTGAGCAAATTAGCCGGGCCAGAACATTTGGTTTTATGAAAGATATTGAATATCTTCATGCTAATAACCTTGCACTAGGTGGTAGCATGGATAATGCGGTAGTATTGGATGAATATAAAGTTCTGAATCCGAGCGGGTTACGTTACCCTGATGAATTTGTTAAACACAAAATACTTGATTGTGTTGGTGATTTATTTATGGCTGGTCATAATTTATTAGGGAAAGTAACAGCATTTAAATCGGGACATGATTTAAATAATAAATTGTTACGTAAATTAATGGCAACAGAATCAGCCTGGGAATGGGCAACATTTGAAGATACAGTTTCAATGCCGGCACCGGGATTAGAAGTTATTACCGCTTAATTTTAAACTGTTCAGTATTTAAAAAACCGATATTAATATCGGTTTTTTGCTTTTTAATTTTTGATATTTTTCCCTCTGTGCCTGGCAAGTTTTTCTAATTTTGCTTTTAAGGAAGGTGGAGCGTGTTCTGCAACTTCCAATAAAGAATTCGCTGTATTATCACTCATGCAGCGATGGTTCATATCTGCATCTGATATTTTGATCTGAGGTTGACTAAATTTAGCTGATTTAGGATTAGTTTGTACTTTAACCTGGCTCAGTTCCGCGAGGCCATTTTTTCTTAAATCAGTTAATATTCCCATTTTCATATAGTTTAACCGCATAGCAACAGCGGCCGAATCAGCAGTAATGATTAAAATATTATCGCGATAATTACTTACCTGGCATTTCTGTGCCATAGGCCCGCCAATTGAGCTTTCTAATAAACGTTGAAACTTTGAAAGTTCAAGACTTTTCCCTTCATAAGCTTTTAATTTTCCAGATAGTCCAGACATTACATCATCAAGGGTTTTAGGTGCATACCTGTCTTTAGCCATGAGGATCCTTAAACAAATAATTCAAAACATACAAATTGATCGAAAAATACCTGTAAAAAAATTAGTATTAGTTCTCAATACCTTTTATTATACATCACTGATTAAAATGGCGCATAGATGAATCTGCTATTGAAAGTTGATTACTTAGTCACCATATAAGCTTAAGTCTATTGAAATTAAAGATGTCAGGGTAGTCTGGCAATAAAGGGTTGTAACGGTTTTATCATGATATCTAAAATATTTACCAAACTATTTGGTAGTAAAAATGACCGCACCATTAAAAACTTACAAAAAACGGTCGCAGTTATTAATCAAATGGAGCCTCAGCTAGAAGCCCTGTCTGATGAAGAATTAAAAGCGAAAACAGCTGAATTTCGCAAGCGTTTAGAAGAAAATGAAACGCTTGACGACATTTTGCCAGAAGCCTTTGCTGTTGTACGTGAAGCGTCAAAACGTGTTTATAATATGCGTCATTTTGATGTACAAATGGTTGGTGGCATGGTGTTGCATCAAGGACGTATTTCTGAAATGCGAACAGGTGAAGGTAAAACGTTAACAGCAACATTACCGGCCTATTTACATGGTTTATCTGGTAAAGGTGTTCATGTTATTACGGTTAATGATTATCTTGCGACTCGTGATGCAGAAACAAACAGACCTTTATTTGAATTTTTAGGGTTAACCGTAGGATGTAATATTTCTGGTTTAGCGCCTCAGCAAAAACAGGCAGCTTATAATTCAGATATTACATATGGTACAAACAACGAGTTTGGTTTTGATTACTTACGTGACAACATGGCTTTTTCTCCTGAAGAACGTGCTCAAAGACCATTAAATTATGCATTAATCGATGAAGTCGATTCAATCTTAATCGATGAAGCCAGAACGCCTTTGATCATTTCTGGTCCGGCGGAAGATAGCTCTGAGCTTTATGCACAAATTCATTTATTGGTACCAGATCTTGAACGTCAGGAAAAAGAAGACGAAGAGGGTGTTGAAAGTACGGGTGACTATACAATTGATGAAAAAGGTAAACAGATACATTTAACCGAGCGTGGCCAGGTTAAGGTTGAAGAATTACTCGTTAAAAAAGGTTTAATTGAAGAAGGTGATTCGCTTTATTCAGCATCTAATATTACCTTATTAAGTCATGTATACGCTGCACTTAGAGCGAATAAACTTTATCAAAAAGATGTTGATTATGTGGTTAAAGATAATCAGGTTATTATTGTTGATGAACACACAGGCCGTACTATGGATGGCCGTCGCTGGTCGGAAGGATTACACCAGGCTGTTGAAGCAAAAGAAGGTGTTCAAATCCAAAATGAGAACCAGACTTTAGCGTCTATTACGTTCCAGAATTATTTTCGTATCTATGAAACCTTAGCGGGAATGACAGGTACAGCAGATACCGAAGCTTTTGAGTTCCAACAAATTTACGGATTAGATACAGTCGTAATTCCAACAAATAAACCTATGATACGTGATGATCGCGCTGATTTAGTTTATTTAACACAAGCTGAAAAATATGAAGCCATATTAACAGATATAATTGATTGTCAAAAACGTGGTCAGCCCGTATTGGTGGGAACTATTTCTATCGAAAGCTCTGAATATTTATCTCAGTATCTACGAAAAGAAAAAATTGCTCACAACGTATTAAACGCTAAATTTCATGCTCAGGAAGCTGATATTGTTGCTGATGCCGGTTTACCAGGTAAAGTGACTATTGCAACTAACATGGCGGGCCGTGGTACGGATATTGTTTTAGGTGGTAACTGGCAGTCGCAAATAGACAAACTAGATAATCCAACTGAAGAACAAATCAAAGATGTAAAAGATAAATGGCAAGAGTTACATGATCAGGTGATTGAAGCCGGTGGTTTGCATATAATTGCAACTGAACGCCATGAATCTCGTCGTATCGATAATCAGTTACGTGGACGTTCTGGTCGCCAGGGGGATGCAGGATCAAGTCGTTTCTATTTATCTATGGATGATGCGTTAATGCGTATTTTTGCCGGTGAGCGTATGACTAATATGATGCGTAAACTTGGAATGGAACATGGTGAAGCCATTGAACATCCTTGGGTAAATAAAGCAATTGAAAATGCACAGCGTAAAGTTGAAGCGCGTAACTTCGATATTCGTAAACAATTACTTGAATATGATGATGTTGCTAATGATCAAAGAAATGTTATTTATTCCCAGCGTAACGAATTATTAGAAGATGGTGATATATCAGAAACCATAACTGCTATACGTGCAGATGTATTAAATGCATCCATAGATCAATTTATACCACCACAATCACTGGCTGAAATGTGGGATGTAAAAGGCTTAGAAGAACGTTTGAAAGCGGACTTCATGGTTGATATGCCGATCCAGACCTGGTTAGACGAAGATAATAAACTGTTTGAAGAAAAGCTACGTGAACGCATTGAAGAGGGCGTGCAGATTGCTTACAAACATAAAGAAGAGCAAGTGGGCGAGTCAGTATTACGCCAGTTCGAAAAAGCGATTATGCTGCAAAGTTTAGATCAACATTGGAAAGATCATTTAGCCGCTATGGATCATTTACGTCAGGGGATTGGTCTGCGTGGTTATGCTCAGAAAAACCCTAAGCAAGAATACAAACGTGAATCTTTTGAATTGTTCACTGATATGCTGGAAAACTTAAAAGTTGATGTGGTTGGAATTTTAAGTAAAGTGCAAGTGCGTGCTGAAGAAGATGTTGAAGTTGTAGAGCAACAACATAGACAAAGCGAAAGTACGCAAAAGCAATATCAACATCAGGAAGCAGAGCATGTTGGTGGTGAAGCGCCGGCTGCAGCAACAGTAACACGTGCTGAACCTAAAGTTGGTCGAAACGATCCTTGCCCGTGTAATTCAGGTAAAAAGTATAAACAATGTCATGGTAAGTTGTCTTAGTATGAGATTTTAATAAAAAGCGACTTAGGTCGCTTTTTTTATCGCTATAAATTAACAAAAAAATTTTAAATACGAGAAGCATAATGGAAAAAACACGCATTCATGTCGCTGTGGGTATTATAAAAAAAGATGACAAAATCTTTATTTGTAAACGACCCGAAGATAAACATCAGGGAGGAAAGTGGGAATTTCCAGGTGGAAAAGTTGAAATCGGTGAAACGGTTACAGAAGCGTTAGCACGTGAATTAAAAGAAGAAATCAATATCGATGTGAACAGCAGCCATAATTTTTTAGAAATTCATCATGATTATCCTGATAAGTCGGTGCATTTGGACATTCATATTGTTGAAGATTTTAACGGGGTAGCGACAGGGCATGAGGGGCAGTTATCAACCTGGGTTACGATTAATGAATTGGGAAATTATCAGTTTCCCGAGGCAAACGCTGTGATCATTGAAAAATTAATGGCTATAAAAGCTTTAAACGATTAAAAAAGCACTTTATGATGAAATGGTTAAATAACAATAACAAGCGAAAATAGGTTATAAAATGACAAAATTTAAAAAGCTCACACTGGTTGCTGCTAGCGTCACTATGGCGTTAGGTTTGGCAGCGTGCAGCGATAAAAAAGAAGAGCAAACAGTAAAATCAGTGGCTGAGAAATCAGTTGAACCCAAAATATCTCAACTAAAAGCGCCTTTAGTATCCGGCATAGAATTAGCCAATATGGATAAAACTGTTCGCGCGCAAGATGATTTTTATCATCACATTAACGGTGTCTGGTTGGAGAAAACTGAAATTCCAGCAGATAAGTCTAATTATGGTTCTTTTAGCCAGTTATACGACAATTCTCAAAAAGCCTTAAAACTTGTAGTGGAAGCCGCAGCCAAAAATAAACAGGCCGTTGCAGGTTCTGATGAAAAGAAATTGGGTGACTTCTATTTAAGCTATATGGATGAAGAAAAAGTTAATGCTTTAGGGATAAAACCTTTATCGGCTGAATTAACGCAAATTGCCAATGTTAAAAACCACGATGAACTAACGCCATTAATGGCTGAGCTTAGAATGAAAGGAGCAACCACGCCTTTTGGCTGGTATGTTAATAATGACGCAAAAAACTCCAGTGAATATGGTGTTTATATCTATCAATCGGGCTTAGGTTTACCTGATAGAGACTATTATTTAAAAGAGGATGAAAAATTCACTAAGATCCGTGCACAATACCTGACTTATATTGAAAAATTATTAGCTTTATCTGGTTTTGAAGATACTGCGGACATGGCTAAGAATATCGTTGAGCTAGAAACAAAATTAGCCAAAGCGCAGTGGAGCAGAGTTGAAAACAGAGATGCAACTAAGACTTATAATAAGTTGTCAATTGCTGATGTAAATGAATCTATGGCGGGATTAGATTTTGCTAAATTTGCATCAGTTTCTAAAATATCAACAGATAATGTAATTGTTTCTCAGCCTTCTTACTTAGCCGCTTTAGGTAAAATTTATACTGAAACTGAGATTAATGTTTGGCAGCAATATTTAGCTTTTCATTATATTACTGATTATGCAAAATTGTTAAATAAAGAGATAGTAGATACTCATTTTGATTTTTATAGTACAACATTAAGTGGTGTAGAACAGCAAAAACCACGTTGGAAAAGTGCTGTCGATTCCGCTAATTCTGTTTTAGGTGAAATTTTAGGGAAAGTCTATGTGAAAGATAATTTCCCGCCTGAGGCTAAAAAAAGAATGACAGGCTTAGTGGAAAATTTAATTAAAGGTTTCACGGTTGCGATTGATGATCTTGAGTGGATGAGTGCAGAAACTAAGGTCGCTGCAAAAGAAAAGTTAAATAAATTTACGCCAAAAATTGGTTACCCTGATAAGTGGAAAGATTATTCAGCACTAGAAATTAAAGCCGATGATTTAGTTGGTAATTTTATTCGCCATAGCCAGTGGTCATATACAGATATGACAAACAAATTAGGCAAACCAGTTGATCGTTCTGAGTGGCATATGACACCGCAAACGGTAAATGCATATTACAATCCGGTAAATAATGAAATTGTATTTCCTGCTGCAATATTACAGCCACCATTTTTTAATTTAGAAGCCGATGATGCGGTAAATTACGGTGCGATTGGTGCTGTGATAGGTCATGAATTAGGTCATGGCTTTGATGATCAAGGGGCTAAATATGATGGGGATGGTAACTTACGTGATTGGTGGAGTGAATCAGATCTTAAACAGTTTGAGCAAAGAGGCGCTAAATTAGTTGCTTATTTTGATGAATTTAAACCTTTTGATGATGCAAATGTTAATGGTAAATTGACATTAGGCGAAAACATAGGTGATTTAGGTGGCTTAACTGTTGCCTATAAAGCTTATCAATTATCTCTAAATAATAGTAAATCTCCGGTAATTGATGGTTATACTGGCGAACAACGTTTCTTCATGGGCTGGTCTCAGATCTGGCGCAGAAAATATCGTGATGAAGAATTACGTAACCGCTTAATGACAGATCCGCATTCACCAAGTCACTATCGAGTGATAGGTATTTTAGCGAATATGCCAGAATTTTATCAGGCATTTGATGTTAAATCAGGTGATAAAATGTATATAAAGCCGGAAGATAGAGTGAAAATTTGGTAAGAATATAAATTTTATAATTTAGTTGATATTAAAACCCGGAACTTTCCGGGTTTTTACTTTTTAAATGAAAAAATAAAATGATAGCGCTGTCATTTTATTTTGTTTAGACTGGTTATTAAAATTAAGGTTTGCAGATTCGGTTTGTTGTAAATCGAGTATAGGATCAGATTAAACAATCTAGGCTGATCATAAATTAAGTGGAATTGTTCATTATTACTTAAGAAAAAATTGGAGATTATGGTGACTATAAAGAATAGCTTTATTTTGGGTGTTTTAAGTATATTGCCCATGTTTGTTTTTGCGAACTTATCTCAGGTATCGATAACGCAATTTACAAAAAAAACAGCATTAACATTTGCCGTAGTTGATAATTATCATAATAAAGATAAAAGCTTTATTGGACAAATTAATCTGAATAATCAATCGAATGTGTCTTTACCGCCCGGTGTAAATGATTGGGCGTTGTATTTTCATTTTATCAGACCGATAAATACGAAAGAAATTGACGGACTGAGATTTGAACATATTAATGGTGATTTACATAAAATTGTCTCTACCAAAGATTTTAAAGGACTGAGTGCTGGAGATACATTAACGCTGAATTTTGAGGCAAGCGTATGGATTGCAGCCGAAACTGACTTTATGCCAAGAGCGTTTATGGTATATAAGAATGGCCAGCCTGTGATTTTTAGTAATACAGACACAGAAGATATGAGTCAATTTGTATTGCCACTCACTAAAGATAATCAGGTGAAAAAGTTTAATGAGCCAAAAGATCTCACTGTGATAGCCAATGCTAATAACAGATATCATGATAATGCAAAGAAATTACGTCAGTTTTCTTCCGATGATATAAATACCAATCGGCTTATTCCCATGCCAAAAGAGGTGAAATTTAAACGCGGACAGGTGATCCTGAATGAACAATGGGAAATACGTTATGCTGGGCGCTTAACGTCTGAAGTTAACGGTTTTTTACAAGATCTTGAGAAGTATTATCATTTAAAAATACCCGCCAGACCAGATAATATTAAATCAGTCGGTAAACCGTTAATTCAATTATTAGTCGATGAGGAATTAAACAACGCCAGAAAGGAAAGTTATCAGCTAGAAATTATAAAAAACCGTATAAAAATTATCGCAAGTGATAATGCTGGCGCTTTTTACGGATTACAAAGTGTGCTCGGTTTAATAGATCAAGATGAACAGCAGGTTATTCGACTTCCTAAAGTTGAAGTTAAAGACGAGCCAAGATTTAATTGGCGGGGAATGCATTACGATAATGCCAGAAATTTTCAGGGCAAAGCCGCGATGTTTAAGTTAATAGAACAAATGGGTCGCTATAAATTAAATCGGTTTCACTGGCATTTTTCCGATGACGAAGGATGGAGGCTAGAAATTCCGGGTTTGCCTGAACTAACGCAAGTCGGAGCACACAGATGTTTTGATTTAGCAGAAAATACATGTTTGTTAACGCAATTAGGCACAGGCCCGTTTAAATCGGGATCGGGTAATGGCTTTTTGACACGTGATGATTTTATTGAATTATTAAAATTTGCTAAAGCGCGTCATATTGAAATTATTCCAGAAATAGAGTCTCCAGGGCATGCTCGGGCCGCAATTAAGTCTATGGAAGCGCGTTATAGAAAATTAATTAAAGCTGGTGATAACGTAAGTGCTGAGCAATATTTATTAAGTGATCCTCAAGATAAATCTCACTATAAAACAGTACAAAATTATAATGATAACGCTATTAATGTATGCATGGCATCAAGTTATCAGTTTATTGATAAAGTGACATATGAGCTGCAACAAATGTATCGAGAAGCGGGCGTTAAGCTGAATAATTTACATTTTGGCGGTGATGAGGTTGGTAAAGGTTCTTGGGTTGATTCTCCCGAATGTAAAAAGCTCATTCAGCAGACTGGCAATCATGTTTCAGGTATTGCTGATCTTAAGCCTTATTTTACCAAACGTGTTGCCAATTTATTGCAGGTGAGAGGGGTTTCTCCTGGTGCCTGGGAAGACGGTTTAATGTTTGATACGTTAAATACATTTAATAGAAAAGAGCTTAATAATGAAACTTTTACAGCAAATGTATGGGATAACATTTGGGAGTGGGGCGTGTCTGATCGTGCTTATCGTTTAGCGAATGAAGGTTTTCAGGTAATACTATCTCACGGTACACACCTATATTTTGACCACCCTTATGAGGCTCACCCTAAAGAGCGTGGCTATTATTGGGCGTCTCGATATACCAGTACGGAAAAAGCCTTTAGTTACATGCCAGATAATGTTTATGCCAATGCTGATTTTACCAGGGAAGGCAAAAGAATCGATAATTTAGAAGCACTGGTTGGCCGTGCTTTACCTAAACTGAAAAAGCCTGAAAATATTTTAGGTATGCAGGGGCAGATCTGGACTGAAACTATCAGAACAGAACAGCAAGTACTCGAAATGCTATTTCCCAGAGTACTATCCGTTGCTGAACGTGCCTGGCATAAAGCGTCCTGGGAGGCGGATAGTTTAAGCGATAACATTGATACAAAGCGTAAAGATAAAGACTGGTTATCATTTGCATCTGCTTTAGGGGCTAAAGAATTAGATAAACTCTATGTAGCGGGAATTAAACCATATTTGCCGGTGCCAGGTGCCATTATCGAAAAAGGACAGCTGAAGGTAAACGTTTCAATACCAAACCTTAAACTAGAGTACTCAATTGATAATATGAAGAGTTGGCACACATATAATGTACCGGTTTCGGTAGATGAAAAACAAAAAATATTTGTGCGAAGTGTTTTGAATAAAAACCATAAAAGTAGAATAACGGAATTAAATTAAGTGGTTAATATTTTGAATTGGTGAGGTTTATTCTAAGAAAGGGGCTACGTTCCCTTTTTTCTAATATTTATTTTAAAAGCGACTGGTAAATTTTGTTCAATTATCGTAAAGTTTTATGATAGCGCTGTCATTTTTGTTAATGTTTAGTTACTAAGTAGATATTTAATGCAGAGCTAAACAAAAACAGCGTTAATAATTTTAACTTAAGTGCATATTTAAGTTCGTGGCCGAACATGTATTACACTTAAACATTAAAGAGAAGGGTATTATGGAAGCCTCAGTGGATATTCAGAATCGTTCGAAAAGTAGTTTTTTGCCAATGGCAATTGTTGCAACATTATTTTTTATCTTAGGTTTTGCAACCTGGCTTAACGGCTCCTTGATGCCTTACTTAAAACAAATCTTACAATTAACGCCTTTTCAAGCCTCTTTAATTTTGTTTTCATTTTATATTGCGGTGACGTTTACAGCGATACCTTCCGCTGCTGTGATCCGTAAAGTGGGTTATAAAAATGGCATGGCACTGGGAATGGGGATCATGATGCTTGCTGGTTTATTATTTATACCCGCAGCAAAAACGCAGATGTTCCCTTTATTTTTATTTGCGCAGTTAGTAATGGGGACAGGCCAGACATTATTACAAACCGCGGTTAACCCTTATGTTGTACGTTTAGGGCCAGAAGAATCAGCGGCTGCCCGTATTTCTATTATGGGAATACTCAATAAAGGTGCTGGTGTTGTGGCTCCTATGGTATTCACAGCATTAATTTTGAGTAATTTTACCGATACTGTAGGTACAGAGTTAACGCAAAGTACAATCGATAGTATGGCTAACAGTTTAATTTTACCTTATTTAGGTATGGCTATTTTTATTGGTGTGTTAGGTTTTGCTGTGACGAAAGCGCCATTACCTGAGCTTGAAAAAGAAGCCGAGGAAGAAAGCATAGGAGAAGGAAAAAGTCATATAAAAGAAGCTTTATCACACCCTAGTTTAGCTTTAGGCGTTGTTGCGTTATTCTTTTATGTCGCAGCTGAGGTGATAGCCGGTGATACTATCGGTGCATTTGCATTATCTTTGGAAGTAGAAAATTATGGTGTAATGACGTCATTTACTATGGGCTGCATGGTGTTTGGTTACATATTAGGTATTTTACTTATTCCAAAATTTATTTCTCAACAAAAAGCACTTATGGTTTCTGCAATTCTCGGCTTATTACTAACAGCCGGGGTTGTATTGGGTGATAATAATTCATTTGCAATTTCTAACGCATTATTAGTTCCGTTTGGTTTTACACAATTACCAGATACCTTAATGTTAATTGCGTGTTTAGGCTTAGCTAACGCAATCGTATGGCCTGCTGTATTTCCACTGGCATTATCAGGCTTAGGTAAATTAACCAGTACGGGCTCTGCTTTGTTAGTAATGGGAATTTCAGGTGGTGCATTTGGACCGCTATTTTGGGGGCTCACCAGCGGCGCAACAGATTTAGGTCAGCAAGGTGGTTACTTAGTCATGTTCCCATGTTACTTATTTATTCTATTCTATGCCGTTAAAGGCCATAAAATGAGAAGCTGGAAATAACGATTCATTCATCATTACGCGCACCCATAGATTATGAGTGATACAAATATTTTTTAAAAATTTACCGTGGATAATATTAAAAAGGTTGCTGAATTTTCAGCAACCTTTTTATTTTTTGTCTTCACGCAAAGATGATGGTTGCAGAAAAAGAAAAAAACCACTTAAGTCAGCGGCTTTATTCAGATTTAAAACAAACTGAAACAGCGTGAAGCACTATTCTATATTCTGGATTTGAATATTGAGTGTTGAGATTAAACGCATTAAAAACTGGTGATTATATTTCCTTTTATTTAGGCTTGTTAGTTTTAGTAACCAGTTAAGTAACCACTTGGCTGAGGTTAAAAATAAATCTGCACAAATAAACTAATTTATCACACCGTTATTTTTGAGAAGATAATTAAGATAAGGTAACATCGAGATCTAAATAAAAACAATAAATAAAATAAGGGATTAGTTTCTGCAACAGTTATAGTGTAGCAGGGCTAGAAGGGATTTTATGGAAATTCCAGATTACCAAGCATTTATGACTCCTCTGCTACAGCAATTAGCTGATGGTAAAACGGTTAAGTTAAAAGAAGTCGAAGCGGATATTTATCAGGTTTTAGGTTTAACCGATGAACAACTCCAACAGCGGATCCCTAGTGGCAAACAAACTTATGCTTACCACCGACTAGGTTGGGCTAAAACTTATCTTGTACAAGCTGGATTAATTGAACAACCTAAAAGAGCATTTTGCACCATTACTGAATCAGGTAAGCAAGCCATTAAATCAGAGCAAGAAATTAATAACCAGTACTTAAATCAATTCTCTGACTTCATTGCATTTAAAACCAGGAGCAATAACCAAAGTAATTCAACTGTTGAAGTCTCTGAAGCAGTTGAATTAGATAATGTGAATTCACAAAAAACACCTGAAGAGTTAATTGAGTCAGCTTTTAATACCATAAATTCAAATTTGAGTAATGATATACTCAGCTCCATCCTTAATGCCTCACCTGAATTCTTCGAAACCTTAGTTGTCGATTTAATGTTATCTATGGGTTATGGCGGTTCTCGTAAGGATGCAGGGCAGGCTACGCAATATACACAAGATGGCGGGATCGACGGTATTATCAAAGAAGATAAGCTTGGTTTAGACATGATTTATCTACAAGCCAAACGCTATACCAATAAAACAATTGGCAGGCCTGACATACAAGCTTTTGCCGGTGCACTTGATATGCATCGCGCCAAAAAAGGCGTATTTATTACCACCAGCAGTTTTAGCAAAGAAGCCAAAGAGTATGTCGGTATGATAGAGAAACGGATTGTGCTGGTGGATGGTGAACAGCTCACAGAATTAATGCTGACCCACAACTTAGGTGTAAGCACCAAGCAAGTTTTTGAAGTGAAATCACTCGATAGCGATTATTTTTTAGAAGATTAAAAGGATTTTCAATGGTTTTTCAAAGCAATTTCGAATTCTTAAAACATCATGATGAATTATTATTTCGTTTAGCTGAAACTGCAGAGCATTGTTATGCAGCTGATCCAAATACATCACTCATTAAAATGCGACAATTAGGTGAAGCATTAGCACAAAATATAGCTGCGCAAGTCGGTGTCGAATCTGGTCGTAACATTAAGCAAATCGATTTACTGAGTGACTTAGACTACAGACTGAAATTAGACGATAACGTTAAAAACTCATTTCACACCATTCGTAAGCTAGGAAATGTCGCTAATCATCAATACCTTTCTTCCAGTCATCGTGATGCGCTAAAGTGTATGCAAATCGGATGTGCATTAAGCGGTTGGTATCATGTAACATTTGGAGGTACTAAGGCTAAAGATTTCAAATTTAAACCCTTTATTAAACCCATCGACCCTTCCCAATATGTTCGTGAACTTGAAGAAAAGCTTAATACGCTAAAAATTGAAGCCCAACGCTCCTCAGACCGCTTATCGGCAGTTGAACAACTCAATCAGGTAACAGAAGAAAAAGTAAAAGCAGAAAAACAAAGAGCTGATGCAATGGCACAAGAAAAAGCCATTTGGGAGTCAGCCGCTCAAAAACATGAAAAGAAAATTGAAGAGTTAGATAAGCAATTCGATCAAACCAATAACCAACGTATTAATGACTTTGCATTATTAGATAAAGACAAACAAACAGCCATTATCAATCAAGTACAACAGTCTACTTTTTACTTAGATGAAGAGGCGACACGTGTATTAATAGATCAGCAATTGAATGATGCTGGCTGGGAAGTTGATTCTGTGAATATTCGTTATTCAAAAGGTTCAAAGCCAGAGCTAAACAAAAATAAAGCCATTGCTGAATGGCCAACTGAATCAGGGCCAGCAGATTACGTTTTATTTTTGGGTTTAACACCCGTTGCGGTAGTAGAGGCTAAGAAAAAAGCCAAAAATGTTTACTCAGCAATTGATCAGGCAAAACGTTATGCCGTAGGGCTAAAATCGAAAGGCCTTTTTGAAATCGAAAATACTTGGAATGAATTTAAAGTCCCCCTTACTTTTGCTACTAATGGTCGTCCATATTTAAAACAACTAGAACAAGAAAGCGGTATATGTTTTTTTGATGTTCGTGATAACAGTAACCGCCGTAAAGCCCTAAAAGGTTGGTATTCACCTCACGAAATTAAAACCTACCTAAAGCAAACGCCACAACAAGCTGATCAAAAACTGGGTGATATGGACTTTGCTTACGACTTAAAATTACGTGATTACCAAATCAATGCCATAAAAGCGATAGAAAACACCATCAAAAAAGGTGACTCAAAAGCACTGGTTGCCATGGCTACGGGTACTGGTAAAACTAAAACCTGTATTGCTTTAGTGTATCGATTATTAAAATCAGAACGTTTTCGCAGAATATTATTTTTAGTTGACCGCTCTGCGCTTGGTATACAAGCAACTGATGACTTTTCAGAAGTACGTATGGAAAACCTACAAACCTTTGCTGATACGTTCGACATCATGGGCATGCAATTAAACAAACCTGTTGGTAAAAAACCAGAAGATGAAACCAAAGTACATATCGCCACGGTGCAAGGCTTAGTTAAACGAATTATGTACCCGAGTGATAACGACAACAAACCAGGGGTAGGTCAGTACGATTGTATCGTTGTTGATGAATGTCACCGCGGCTATTTACTCGACAGAGAACTAAGTGATACCGAAATAGAATTTCGCGACCAAAAAGATTATCAATCGAAATATCGTGCTGTTATAGAATATTTCGACGCCTTTAAAATAGGCCTCACCGCAACACCAGCATTGCATACTGTTGATATTTTTGGTGAACCAGTTTATAGCTATAGTTATACAGACGCTGTAATAGATGGCCATTTAACAGATCACCTACCGCCCATTCGTATTCATACCAAACTAGCAGAGCAGGGTATTCATTACCAAGTAAATGAAGAGGTAAAAGTTTACGATATACAAAACAGCAATATTGAAACCTTTAATACACCTGATGAATTAGATTTTGATGTTTCACAATTTAACCGAAAAGTAATATCGCTTAGCTTTACAGAAGAAGTAACCAAATGGCTTATAGAAAGTGACGCGATTGACCCTTACTCTCCAGCAAAAACCTTAGTTTTTTGTGTTACCGACAAACATGCTGATCAAGTCGTTGAAGCATTTAAAAAGGCCTGTGAAAGCTACCATGGTGAAATTGACGATGACGCCATTCAAAAAATCACAGGGGCCAGCGACAAACCATTAGAAAAAATTAAACGCTATAAAAATGATCGTCTGCCCAATATCGCAGTGACGGTTGATTTATTAACCACAGGAGTAGATGTTCCCGCTATCTGCAATTTAGTATTTTTACGCCGAGTAAATAGCCGAATATTGTTTGAACAAATGCTTGGCCGAGCAACACGCCGCTGTGACGAAATAGGTAAAGAAACCTTTCGCATTTACGATGCGGTTGATATCTACAAACAACTTGAGCAAGTTAACGCGATGAAACCGGTAGTGACTAAAGTTGACATTACCTTCTCAGAGCTTGAACAAGAGCTAACACAATCAGTATCATCAGAGTTACAACAATTGGCTAAAAACCAATTTTTGGCCAAGTTGCAAAGCAAAAAACGCCATTTAACGGATATTCAAGCTGATAACTTTGAACGCATTGTGGGTAAGCCGCCACAAGAGTTTGCCCAAGAGTTAAAAGCGATGAAGCTAGAAGAGGTCGCCAAGTGGTTTACTGATCACCCTGGGTTAGGTGAATTGCTTGACATGAAAGTAACGGGCGGTGGTTCAGGCACAACGCCAATCGTAATATCAGAACATCAAGATGAAATAACCAACATTACCCATGGTTATGGCGACGGCCAAAAGCCTGAAGATTATCTACAGTCTTTTAGTGATTTTGTGAATGCCAACAGTAACAGGTTAATTGCGCTTCAAACAGTTATTCAAAAACCTTGGGAATTAACACGTGAAAGCCTTAAGGCGCTTGCATACGAGTTAGAAAAAAATAAATTTAGAGAGCAAGCACTTCGTACCGCCTGGAATGAAGTTAAAAATGAAGAAATTGCCGCCCGTATTATAGGCTTTATTCGCCAGGCAGCGATTGGTGAAGCCTTAATACCATTTGAAACACGTGTAGATAACGCCCTTACAAAAATACTAGCAAGCCAGCAGTGGAAAACACCGCAAAAACAGTGGTTACAAGCCATAGCTAAACAAATGAAGGCGACCACGATAGTGGATGATGTCGCCCTTGATAGCGGTATTTTTAAGCAGCAACTAGGTGGTATAAAACGAGCCAACAAGCTATTTGAGCAGCCTATTACACAAGTACTGTCAGATTTTAACCGAGCACTCTGGGTAAGCTAATTTATGTTTTATTTTTGTATGGTGAGAAAGTAACGAGAAACATGCACAAATAATGCTATAAGGTGTTTATATTATTGTTATGTGCACACAAAAGTGTAAAAATAAGTGCATATAAAAAAGACGTGCACAAAAAAGCCGATTTTATTGAATACCTTATTTAAGGTTAATCGATTAATACCAATGATCTAAGGTAATTTAAGTTGAATTGTAATTATAATTTTATGCCATTAGAGCAATTGGGTGATATAGAAACTAAAGCAGTTTTAAAAGCCACGGCTAAGGCGCACCAAGCATTGGGTGAACTAAAAGGGTTGGCGGTGACTATGCCTAACCAATACCTTTTATTAGCAACACTTTCCTTACAAGAAGCCAAAGAAAGCTCTGAAATAGAAAATATTATTACCACGCAAGACGACTTATACCGTAGTAACTATCAATCGCAGCAGTTTCTTTCAACCAGTGCTAAAGAAGTACATAACTACGCAAAGGCATTAGAAACTGGTTTTAATACCATTAATAAAACAGGCTTGCTAACCAATAATACCATTATTGAAATTCAACGCCTTATCGAAAACAACAATGCAGGCTTTAGAACCCAAGGCGGCACCCAACTTGTTAATCAACAAAATTCCCAAGTGGTTTATACACCACCACAAACTGGTCAGCATATAATTGACTTAATGAGGGATCTAGAAAGCTTTATTAATAACGATGAGCTCAGTGATTATGATGATTTAGTAAAAATGGCTTTAATTCACCATCAATTTGAAAGCATTCATCCATTTTATGATGGCAATGGTCGCACAGGGCGTATTATTAATGTTTTATTTTTAAGTAAACAAAACTTACTGGGCGCACCTATTTTGTACTTATCACGCTATCTTAATAGAAATAAAGCAGATTATTACCAGTTTTTACAACAAGTCAGAGATAACAATAGCTGGGAACCCTGGTTGCTATTTATGTTAAAAGCAATTCAAGTCACCAGCCAAGATACCTTAAAAACAATTAAAGGTTTAATTGCGTTAATGCAAACCACCAAGCAAGCCATTAAAACCAAATTGCCTAAAATTTATAGTCACGAATTAATTAATAATCTATTTACCCATCCGTACACCAAAGTCGAGTTTATTACCCAAGATCTCAATATACATCGTAATACGGCCAGTAAATATTTAAACCAACTGGTTGATATTGGTGTGTTATCAAAACACAAACTCGGTAAAGACAATTATTATTTAAATAACGAACTTTATGCGCTGTTATCTGATTAAAAAACAGGTATCTAGTAACCAAGTAAGTAGCATCACTTATTACATTTATGCCTTATTTTCATTAAAGCGATAAAAATCGATTTAGATTTGAGCTAAAAAAGAATAAAAGAGAACACATATTATGAGCACCCAAGATCTAGTCGCTAAACTTTGGAACCTTTGTAACTTATTAAGAGACGACGGCGTTACTTATCACGAATACATTAACGAATTGACTTATCTTATTTTCTTAAAAATGGCGAAAGAAACAGACACTGAAGATGGCCGTACAGAAAAAGAAAAAACGCGAGAGTTAGCAAAAGGTGAAACCCGAAAGCAGCCTAATATTCCAGAAGGATTTCGCTGGCAAGACCTAGAAAATTACGATGCCGCCTCACGTTTAGAACAATATAAAAAGTTACTTATTCACTTAGGCTCTCATGGTTCGCTGATCACCAAAGCCATTTACGCCAACGCCAATACGGTCATTCGTAAACCCGCTACCTTAAGTAAATTAGTCACCGAAGTAGATAAGCTCGATTGGTACAGCGCCAAAGCTGAAGGTTTAGGTGATATGTATGAAGGTTTGTTAGAAATTAACGCTAGCGAGAAAAAATCAGGTGCAGGCCAATACTTTACCCCACGTACCTTAATTAACGTTATGGTTGAGTTAATGAACCCAACGTTAGACGATGTAATAGTTGACCCAACTGCCGGCACAGGCGGCTTTTTAATTAGTGCCCATCACCACATTAAAGAAAATAACGACATTATGTCGTTAGGTGAAAAAGCCTACGACAAATATCAGCATAAGACCTTTTATGGTATGGAATTAGTGCCAGATACCCGCCGACTAGCCATGATGAACTTAATGTTGCATGATTTAGCCGTTGATGATGAAAACGCCGGCATTTTATATGGTGATACCTTATCAAGTGAAGGCCAAGCCTTACCACCAGCGAGCTTAATATTAGCCAACCCACCCTTTGGTACCAAAATGGGCGGCGGCATTCCCACCCGTGATGATTTAGTACATTACACCAGTAATAAGCAATTGGCGTTTTTACACCTGATGTACCATAAAATGCTGAAAGCCGGTGGCCGTGCTGCCGTAGTATTGCCAGACAATGTTTTATTTGAGAGTGGCATAGGTAAAACCATACGAAACGACTTAATGGAAAAATGTAATTTACATACCATTTTACGTTTACCTACTGGCATTTTTTATGCAGCTGGCGTTAAAACCAATGTGCTGTTTTTCTCAAAACCTGAAGACCTTTCCCATGGAAAAAAGCAAGGTAAAGTGCAAGATAAAGCACAAACCAAAAACGTTTGGGTATACGATTTACGCTCAAACATGCCCATGTTTGGTAAACGCACAGTACTTGGGCGCACTCACTTTAATGAATTTTTTGAAGCCGTAGGTAATGACTTAACCACAGTGGATGAAAGTGCCAGAGCGAAATTTATAACAGAACACAATAATGGTAGTGAAATAGGTAATGTAGAGACTTGTAGGTTACGTTGTTTCACCCGTGAAGAAATTGCCAAGAAAGACGACTCCCTTGATTTATCTTGGATCCGTGATGACAGTACCGAAGATGCCAGCAACTTGCCAGAGCCAGATGTATTGATTAATGAAGCCCTAGAAGAAATGGCTGGCGCTATGTCTGAACTGCAAGCCATTCTTTCTGAATTAGGAGCTGTTGAATTAGGTGTAGAAAAAGAAAATGATGAGGTGACTTCGTGAGTGAGTTACCGAAGGGATGGGTAAAAGCTAAATTAAAAGAAGTCTCAATTAAATGTGTTCAAAATAAACCTGAGAATGAAGAGGAATTAATTTATGTTGATATCGGTAGTATCAATAGAGATTTGAAAGTTATTGAGAACCCACAATATTTAAAAGGTTCTGCGGCCCCTAGCCGAGCAAGGAAAAGAATAAATACTAATGATGTATTAGTATCATTAACAAGACCAAACTTAAATGCTGTCGCTCATATCACTAAAGAATATGATGAACAGTATGCGTCGACAGGTTTTGAAGTAATTAAATCAGTAGGTGTTGATAGTCGTTATATATTCGCTTTAGTAAAAACACAGGATTTTATTAACTCTATCTCAGGTGTTGTCCAAGGTGCTTTATATCCAGCAGCTAAATCATCTGATGTTCAAAATTATGATTTTCCTTTAGCTCCTTTAAATGAACAAATCCGTATCGCCGATAAACTTGATTCAATATTAGCAAAAGTAGATGCAGCCCAGGCACGCCTCGACAAAACCCCTAACATCCTAAAACGCTTCCGCCAATCAGTCCTAGCTGCTGCTACTTCTGGTGAGTTAACCAAAGAATGGCGAGGTGATATTGACTTTGGCCAATTAACCAAAATAGGTAGCTTAACTAAAGATATCAAGTATGGCACATCGAAGAAGTGTGGGTACGAGCCAGAAAAGACACCTGTTTTAAGAATTCCTAACATTGGAAATGGGGGGATTAATTTATCAGACTTGAAATATGCAGATTTTGATGACAAAGAACTTGATAAATTAAAGCTCAAAAAAGGGGATATTCTCGTTATTCGTTCAAATGGTAGTGTAGAACTAGTCGGAAAAGCGGCTATAATTGAAGAGAAAAATACACATTGTTTATATGCAGGCTATTTAATTAGGATTAGGTTTAATACAGAACTGGTAGTTCCTAAATATATTATGTATGCCTTGCAAAGTCCTGCCATAAGAAATGTTATTGAAATAAACTCAAGATCTACTAGTGGAATAAATAATATAAATAGTAAAGAGTTAGCTAATCTAAGTTTTTTACTTCCTGAATATAAAGAACAAGAAGAAATAGTCCGTCGAGTAGAGTCACTGTTTAGTATGGCTGATACCGTAGAAAAACAGTTTAATGTCGCCAAAGCGAAAATAAACCGTTTAACCCAATCCATTCTAGCCAAAGCCTTTCGAGGTGAATTAGTTCCACAAAGTCCCAATGATGAACCAGCAGAAAAACTATTAGATAGAATTCAATCTGAACTAAAAAAACAACCTAAAACGAAAGTAAAACGTACAACATCTAAAAAGCCGGTAGTTAAAAATATGAAATTAACAGATGCTCCTGAAAACTATTTAAAAAATTTGATGCCTAAAGATGGAACCGAAATACACGCTAAACAGCTTTGGCAAGACTCTAAAATGGATATTGATGATTTTTATGCGCAGTTAAAAAAGGAAATTATTAATATTGAAGAAATTAATAACTCTTTAGATCCCGATGCGAGAACGTTAAAGCTAACAAAGGAGTAAATAGCAGGATGCGTATTATTAGATTAAAAGTGCTTAGCTATGGTAACTTACGTAATTTTGAGTTTTTCCCTGAACAAGATAAAGAAAAACAAACGACTGTAGTTTTAGGTCGAAATGGTGCAGGTAAGTCTAATCTGATTGAAGTCATAGTTGAGATATTTCGTGATTTAGAAGATAAAAAAGTATCAGCATTTTCTTATGAAATAGATTATGAAATTAGAGGCCTAAAAGTTCAGATCAGCAATTGTCTGCAGAGTAAACCTAAACAGAAGTTCTTTATTGATGGCATTAAGTTATCGAAGCAAGCTGACTTTAATGAAAAGTTAGATGTATATTTACCTAAGTATGTTTTCTCTTATTATTCAGGTTGGAATCAAAGGTTAGAAAGGTTATTTGAAAAACCAACAAATAAATTGTACCAAGCGTGGAAAGGCGGGAGCAAAAGCGACAATATTCCATTGCGCCGTTTATTTTATTGCCGAAAAGATTATAGTCAATTAGTGTTGCTTGCATTCTTTTTAATGGATGATAACCATAAGGTTAAAGAGTTTCTACGTGACTTTCTTAATATTGAAAGCTTTGAATCGGCATTGTTTGTATTACACCGTCCATTTTGGAGTAAAGGGAAGCCGACTAAAAGTGAAATTGAAAATGGAGATTCTTTATTTTGGTATGCGAAGGGCGCTTTTCTAAATTTTACAGACCGTTTATGGCGACATTGTTTAGCGCCTATACGTAATGAAGAGCAAGTTACTCAAGATTTTCGTGATAGAAAAGAGGATCATGAACGGCTGTACCTTTACATAAAAGACAGTAAAACCCTAAAAGAAATGAAGTATCCTGGTGAGGATGAAACACATTTTTTTGCTCATTTAGAGGGGTTATACCTTTGTGATTTATTAGATCAAGTACGAGTAACTGTAAAACATACAAAAGCAGGTTTTATCCGATTTGATCAGCTTTCTGAAGGTGAGCAACAGTTATTGACTGTATTAGGTTTATTAAACTTTACCAAAGGTGAAGAGTCATTATTTTTATTAGATGAGCCGGATACCCATTTAAACCCATCATGGACTTATGAATACTTAAACCTGTTAGAAAGTCAGGTTGTTGATTCAAGCTCTCAAATGTTGATCGCTTCACATAATCCATTAATGATTGGTGGATTAAAAAAAGAACAAGTGCGCTTGTTACGTAGAGTAGAAAATGAGAATAGCTATAAGACCATTGCCGAAAAACCAGATGAAGACCCTATAGGCATGGGCGTAGATGGTTTATTACAATCGGAAATATTTGGTTTACGTTCTGTGCTTCCACCTCAAGTTGTTGATAAATTAACAGCGAGATACAAATTATTAGGTATTAAAAATAAAACCAAAAAAATGGCTGCAGAATTAGCTGAGCTAACTCAAGAACTGGATTCATTAGGTGTTGCAACGTCTTTCCCTCATCCTTATTTTGATCACTTCTCTTCGGCTTTGGCTAAACATAGTAAGTTTCAGCAAAATCAATTTTCAGCTGATGAATTAGATGAGCTAGAAGCGTTCACAGCTAGCTTAATTGAGGATGCAGCTGATAACCATTATGAAAAGGGGGAAGAATGAAGTATATCCCTTTAAAAACATGTAACCATGATGATATTGATGAATGGATTGACAAGTCCAATGACATTATTGATTTACTTAAAGCTGAACCTGATAGTAAAAAACGTAAAGTTATTATTAGGAAAAACGCCAAACATTGGCGAGATGCAGGCTTACTTAAATTTTTAAAAGGTCTGTCTAATAACAAATGTTGGTATACAGAAGTTAAGTTTGCTGCTGAATATCCTCAAGTTGAGCACTTTCGACCCAAAAGTTGTGCTAGGGACGAAGATTGGAAACGATGTCATGAAGGGTATTGGTGGTTAGCATTTGATATTGATAACTATCGTCTATCTAAACCAATGCCTAATGTTGTTAAAGGGACTTATTTTCCCCTTAGGAAAAGACGACGGGCAGCTATAGAACCAACAGATTCAATCGATGATGAAGATGCTTTATTCTTAGATCCTTCAATTGATGAAGATAGCCAACTTATCGCTTTTAATCGCTTGGGGTTACCGGAGCCAATACAAGAACCTGCAGTGGACTTGGATGAATGGGATCATAAACGAATCAAGTTTTCTATTAAGAGGTACCGGCTAGATGATAAAGATCTTTGTGATTTACGAAAAGCTCTTTGGCAAAGTATAAGTGAGCGCTTTGACGAATATAAAAACTTGCTTCAAAAAGCAAAAAAAGAAAGAAGTAAAGTGATTGCAGGACAAGCTATGCAGGTTAAAAAAGAATTAAAAGTATTCTTAACTAATCCAGATCAAGAGTTCACGGCCGTTGTTAGAGATTGTTTTAATTCAGATATAGTAGGACAAAGGGTAATGATGGAACTTTTACAAATGCAAACGGCGGCCTAATAAAGGCTTTGAAGGAATTGAAGGAATTGAAGGAATTGATTATATGGAAGTAGCAATTAAAGTAATAGGAACATTGTTTGCAGTATTGGTTGCATTAACGACATTATATAAATTTTTCTGGAAAGCCCCTTCAGAAAAAGAAACTAAACAAATTGAAGATAAAGCAGAGATCACAGGTTCCCGTTTCGTTGCTTTATTCGAATCCCACGGTATTCACCGTAATCAAATTCCCGAATTTTTTAATCATGATTTAACGACCCATGCATGCTCAAATGACGAAGAACTATTAAAGGTCTTAACACCTGAAATGTTGGTGGATGCAGCAAGTTTTTTTGGAGCTAATATTGAGTGGTTACAAGGTGCCTCAGATAAAATCTATAACGTTGATGATTTTTATAAACAACCAAATGAATGCAGAGATTACTTAACTGACATAAAAAACTCAGGGAGCGACAATAACTTTTTTACCTTTGTAATATTCCCCCATAAATCTAAACGCTTTTCAGGCACCTATGATGGTTTAATGATTATCACTGAAACAATTGGTGAAATTAATGGCAGGTCAATTTATCGTTATTATGTGTCTAGCAGTCAGGCGATAGATTATTGGAAGTCGAAAGCCTATTTTACAGCTTGCTGTGCATTACTTTTTAAACACCAATTTCATCCAATCGGTAAAATAGCTTCTCAAGACTGGATTGAGAGTATGTTAAAAGGTACCCAACTTATTAAATACGATTATGAAAATTTTGTAGGTGACATCAACATACCAACTGAGAGTACTCGGTATGTTGATGAGATGATTAAAGTTCCAGATAAATACCTTGAAAATGTATCACCTGAAGAAAATAACTTTGGTTTAAAGGCGGCGATCAGTCATTGGCTTACTTTAGCCGATTTTATGAATTGTTTTGGCGATGACACCCACCAGCAAGTTATTGAGCGATATGAAAGTAAATTAGATGAACTCAGCTCTTAGATTTTAAGTTGGTTTTTAGTATGGAAATCATAACCTAGAAATATTATGGAAAGGTAATTGTGGAAAATTTAATTAACAATCTGAATTCGTTATCTGAAGTACGTGCAAAAATAACTGATAGCCAAACAATGGCTGAGTTAGCGAATAAGATAAAACTAGGTGTTATGCATTTCAACATAAATGACAGTGTTGATGATATAGCGTTAAGCGAGTTATCTGGTATTTATTATATCGAGGCTAAGTTGAGTTTTAGCACTGCTAAGGCATTAGATGAATTTGGTGGGTTATGGGGCAAAATCAGGTCTAAAAAACAACTACCTTCTTGGGTATCAAGGTATTATGTAAAACGAGGGAAGGTACATACTAAAGCTATTCGAAATAATGAATATATCCCATTTTACCTAGGCAAATCTGAAAATATCAAAAAGAGAGTGGTCGAACATCTATCTGCCGACGTGACAAGTGAGACTTATTCATTAAAGCTAAACCTACGACCTGATATCGTTAGAGATATAGAATTTAGGATCAGTTTTTATGAATTGAATATCACTAGTGATGCCTATTTTGGTATTGAGCTGGTGGAACGAGAGTTAAGAAAGATTTTTAACCCAATTATAGGCAAGCAGTAAAAATAGATGCTAAATAATAAATATAATAAAGATGCCCAGATTTTAGAACGCTACTTTAAAAATGAATCTGTTGCGCAAACATTTTTAGAAAAAGTGACTTTCATTAAACCAAGTGATCCCTTGCTTGAAAATATTGATGAGTTGAATAAATTACAATCGCCACTATCTGTGCCTTATATTGTGCCCTTATTGCTAGCTGATGAAGCGATTGTGAGAGATAGTGCCACCAGCATCATTAATAAGTTGTTAGAAAGTACTTCACCTGAGATATGGGCTGTATTAGATGAAAGAATAAGAGGCAACTCATATAAATATAATGGCAATATTGTCCATAAATGGTGGCGTATTGAACCAGATAAAGTTAATCATTATTTAAAGCAGGCAAGTTGTTCAACTTTGTTATTAAAAATGTTTTCGTGTCACTCTAACGGTTACGTTCGTGAAAAAGCGATTAACTTGATAGGTGGGCAACAAGCTTATTTACCTCAGTTACTTGTACGAGCGAATGACTGGGTTACTAAAGTGCGTTTAAAGTCCTATGCCGGAGTTTGGCAATGTTTGGAACAACTGAGTGATGAAAAACTAATAGACCATTTATTTCTATTTGATAGATTAAAAAATCAGTTAAGGCACGATCATAGTGATTTAATTGATTACATAGCCAAGCGGTTAAATGAAACTGAAAATCGGTCCTTATTATTGGTTGCTGTTAAATCTTACAACCATAAATTGGCTCGTATAGTATTTGGATTATTATCTCAAAGTAAAATCAGTAAAGATGATTTAATTGATATTAATTGCAACGCAAGTGATGCACTCGTTAGGGCCAAAACCATTAAAGTAGCTGAAACAACGTTACAAGATGACTATTTGTATCAATTTTTATGCGCTGCTAAAAACGATCCCGTTCCTGGTAATAAAAAACGTGTATTTTATATTTTCATTGAGAAATACAGTAAGGAGGCGCTACCTCACCTTGAGCGGTTATTGCTGAATAAATCTTATTCGTTACGAGACTTTGCACGTTTCTACTTAAAAGAAGTCGGAATCAAAGACTTCAAAACATTTTATTTAACTGAAGTAGTAAAGAACACAGAACAACTGAAGTACGCAATAATAGGCTTATCGGAAGTATGCGAAGCGGCAGATTGGCATCATATACAAGCATTCATTGAACATGAAAATACAAGCATTCAACAAGCCGTTTTAGAAGCAGCCACAAAATTGAAAGTGGATGATACTGCAGATATTTGTATTTCGATGATTAAATCTGATGAACAAAGTAATAAATTAAAAGCGATAAAGCTACAAAAACGCTATGCACTTATTTCACTACCTAGCCTTGAGCAGCAACTGGCAAGTTCCACCAGTCTTGCTGATAAACTTGTATGGGCAACGCTTATCACACGCTTAAATAAATGGTCAGGATTGATATACTTATTAACTGAGACATCTTATAACCTAGAGAATGAATTAGTTTGGCAAGCGGTGAGTAGTTGGTTTGAAACACATACAGCATCATATTATTTCTACCCTCCTAAATCAGATGTCGTAGCAAAGCTAAGTGGTTTATATCAAGTGTTAGAAAATGAGTTAAATCACACTGCAGAGGTAGCTAAGTTAAAGGACTTGGTCTCTTTGCTGCAAAAATAAAGAAATAAAAATATAAGCACACAGTAATTATATAGGTGAAAGCCTAAAAATAGGAAACCGAAACATGGACCGTTTACTTCAACGTTCAGCTGAGTACGATAAATTGGTAAATGACATTTTGTTATTGCCACCATACGATAGATTACCTCGTAGTAATCTTAGTCGAACCATGTGCTCAGTATCACTTGAGCATGCTGAAAGCACAAAAATGTTACTGGCAGCAGGCAATTTTACATCAGCTCTAGGACTATTAAGACTTCAATATGAAGCATTGGTAAGGGCTATATGGGTTTATTATGCCGCTTCTGATGGGCTTGTAGAAAAGCTATCTGCGGATTTAACAGCTGAGTCAGCGCGAAAAGCAAATAAATTACCCATGTTGAGTGAAATGCTGCAAAAAATGGAAGGCAAAGCGCCTAAAAATGCACTTGATCCATTGTTAGAGTTTAAAGAATATTCATGGAAACCGTTAAGTTCATATGTACATGGTGGTATTCATGCCATAAACAGACATTCAAAGGGTTATCCTGTTGCTCTAATAAAACAGATACTTGTTGGGTCAAATAGTGTTAACGGTATGACAGGCTACTTTTTGGCAATTCTTACCGGTAATGCTGAAATAGCGAAAGAATTCCGTAAATCGTTTTGGCAATATAAAGATTGTTTATCTGAGCATAAAGCCAATATTACTTAGGCCCTTAGGGAGTCTTTTTAAATATTTGACTAATTTAAAATTAAAATAAGAACATTAAACAAATGGAAAACTGTGATCTCAAAAATGAACCTTTAGTTGCATGTAATAAACGCGCGGTGTTTGAAAATGCCACTAGTGAAGCGATAGTACAATTACAACAAAACTTGCTAGCCCCCGTTGTAATAGCCTTTAGTGATTTTGATGAGAGTGAATATGCTGATACTCACTTATTTGATAAAAATAAAGGTTATGACGCACCTCACCCCGATATTGTGAAGTATTACTGTGACCAGTTAAAAGCATTCGATAGTAAGTACACACAAAAAGAAATAGCGCGCAATATATTGGTATTAACGACCGCAGATTAAGAGAGTATATTCAGGGGAAACACAAAGTCCCTTATGAACTATGGCGAAAAATATTAATCGCAACCGGCAGAGCGCCCCAAGATATAATCGAAGTCATCGCGTTCTGTAAGTAAATTATTGAGAACTTAGAAATAATTCTCGTGTTGAGTCTTCTCGATTAAGTGGCATGAAAGATTGTTATAAAATCAAGTTGCGTAGTGCAGGGTACAGGTTGGTTTATCAAGTAAGAGATAGTGAAATATTAATATCTGTGGTTACTGTTGGTAAGCGTGAGCGCAATGAGGTTTATAAAATAGCAATTAAACGAATTTAGATAATTGGAATAAACTGGGTTATGCGTTAAGTTGTTCACTATGCGTTAAGTGGCTTAACGCATAGTGAACAACTTAACGTTTTGGAATGGCCCCACAGCTTCAGAACGAGTGCCCAGAGCATTTTTGTATCAAAATGACAGACAGTGCCACCTTTAGGAATAAACGGCTGACCGAGTACTATTTTTTAATACAAATGGACATTTATGAAATGTAGAAAATGTAAATCTGAAATATACGCGCCAAAATTTATATCAACGACGATTAAGAATGAACAAATTAGAATAGCGACTTGCCCTGCTTGTGGGGGAAATTTAAAGGACGCTAAGAAATTTCTATTAATACTTATGATTTTGATAGTTGTAATTTGGGTCGCTTTAAATAACCTAGAATGAAATCAAATGTAAATTACACATAATATACAAGGATAGATTGTGTGAAGCCACAACGAGATCCTGTTGTTGGAATCAATAATCAAACTTGGGATAGTGATACGATGGGGAGCTGGTTTTATATTTTTCTGTTCCTTAGCGGAATTTTTAATAATAACTTACTTCCTAACTGTTGAAGGAGTTACATTGTTTGCATTTGGGTTCTTGATTACTTGTGTATTTGGTTGCTATATAATATTGCCAATATATAACCATAATTTAAACGGGCTATTAGGCTCATAGGAGTATGATGAAAGTTTTCATGGTAATGGCATTTTTCCTTCCTGCATTGGCCAATGCAAATCAAGTTACGATTAAAGGGGCTGTTGGTTTTTTTTATAGTAAACAAATTTCATATAACAGAGTTATAAACTTGTGCAAAGTGGATTTCCCTGGACTAGAAACGAAAATATCAGAATCATTAGCAACGTGGGCTGTGAGCAATAATCGTATTTTGTCTTTTACAGATGAGATGATGACACAGGCAAAAAATGAAGTTCCTCATATGGTCAACAATATTACTAATGCTGGTTTGGCTGCCGTTAATAAAGTGTATGAAATTATGCCTCAGAACAGAAAAGTGGATTATTGTAATCATTACATTGAAAAATTGTCCAGTGGTGAGTGGGATTTTAATGTCTATAAACCCGATTATTTCAAGGCCGTAGACCGATATTTAAGGTCTAGACAGTAAAATATTTCGAACAATAGGTAGCACTTTTTGTATCAAAATGGCGGATAGTGACCACTTAAAAGTGCAAAGCTGAGAGTGAAATAAATTAGAAATAATGCAATTAATAGAATTTGACTAAAGCCTTTCTAACTTCAACTGAATCCTACATTTAGAGGGGGCAATATAGTTTTTACTGTCTATTTACTTTACTTAAAAGGGCAAAACCTTTTTCATAATGATATTGAATCAAGGGCTTAAAGTAAGAATAAGTAAAGGCTTTTAGGTTGTTAATATTATCTAATAACAATAAAAGCTAACCTGCGGTTGCATTAAAAGCTAATTGTGAACTACAATAAAAGCTAATTTATTTATTCGTTAAAAGCTAACTGTGCATTATGAACCAAGTATCAAAAAAGCTAGCGCATTCGCTAGAGCAATTAAAGCAATTGCAAGATAGTGGTATTGTTGCTGTGCAATCGAAAATGCTTGATCGCACCGATAGAGAGCGATTGACCAAACATGGTTTTATCAATGAAGTGATGCGAGGTTGGTACATCAGTTCTAGCCCTGATGAGCAACAAGGCGATAGTACAGCTTGGTATACGTCTTTTTGGGATTTTTGTGGCGCTTATTTAGATGAGCGACTTGAACAAAATTGGTGTCTATCACCTGAGCAATCAATACAAATTCATATTGGTGATAAAACTGTACCGCCGCAGTTATTAGTGCGTTCGCCTAAAGGGCGAAATAAGCCAACAACGTTACTACACAATACCTCAGTTTTTGATATACGCGCTTCAATGCCAAATCAGGCATTGTTAACCGAAATTGATGGCCTTAAAGTTTATAACTTAGCAGCTAGCCTGGTGCATTGCTCAACCAACGCCTTTATACAAAAGCCGATACAAATGAGAACGCTTCTTTCAATGCTGACCGATGCTTCTGATGTTTTATCGGTGTTGCTTGATGGTGGCCATGTTACAAGTGCTGGCCGTTTAGCTGGTGCATTTCGCAATATTGGTCGAGGGTTGATAGCCGATAATATTATAAAGGGAATGGATGCAGCCGACTATAAGGTAAAGGAAGTAGACCCTTTTGAGGATGAGACGCAAATTAGTTTAGGTCGCCGTGATGTTTCTCCTTATGTGAACCGTATGCGATTAATGTGGCACAGTATGAGAGCGGACGTCATTGCCCATTTTCCTGATGCGCCAAAAACTAAAATTGATACACAAAGCTACTTAGCAGAGTTGGAAGATAAATTCGTAACCGATGCCTATCACTCACTTTCTATTGAAGGATATCGGGTTACTCATGAGTTAATTGAGCATGTACGCTCTGGAGACTGGAACCCAGAACAATCTGATGATAGTAAAAAACATATAGATACTATGGCTGCAAAAGGTTATTGGGATTCGTTTCAGCAAGTGAAAATTGCAGTAGAGCGAGTACTCAATGGTGAAAACCCTGGTGAAGTATTAGAAGCCACTCATTCTGATTGGTATTTGGCATTGTTTGGACCAAGCATTGTTGCCGGTATCATTAAGCAATCAGATTTAGCGGGTTATCGAACGGGGCCTGTCTACATTCGAAAGTCGAAACATACGCCACCAACCAGAACTGCTATTCGAGATATGATGCCAGCACTTTTTGATTTATTAATGGAAGAGGATAATCCGGCGGTTCGTGCTGTATTGGGTCACTTTATTTTTGTATATATTCATCCCTATTTTGATGGTAATGGCCGTATGGGACGGTTCATTATGAACCTGATGATGGCAGCCGGTGGCTACCCTTGGACAGTTGTGCCTGTAGAACGTAGAGATGAATATATGCAGGCACTTGAGTCTGCTAGCGTTGATGAGAATATTTCTCCATTTACAAAGTTTTTAGCTTCGCTATTGTAGTTTGAGTTCTTTGACATAATGTTTTTTAGATGGCAGACCTTGAACCCTTACGTACTACAACTAAACCCTAAATCTATACTTCTGTTTTTTGTACACCAGGTTTAACTTTGCCTCACTTTCTGAATCATGAAAATAGGGGCCTTTTACCACTTTAGTGAAAAGGTGGAAATGCAAGTGCTCTGAATCTGTATTTTTGTAATAGCTATCTAATGCAGATCGCATGAGTACGAAAGGCTCAAGACCATACCTATCAAGTATGTGGTATTTCATAGTTTCTAGTTCTATACGATATTCACTGACTATTTTATTCAAATCAGCCATCTTAACTTTTTTATTGCTAGCAAGATCTTTGAGTTCAAAATAAGCTGAAAGTGAATTCAATATTGTTGTTTCGCTAATTTCGTCAAATCCTAACCATATTTCTCTGAACTTTGGTAACAGTAGGGGATAGCTTAAAAAGCCCAGCAAAAGCTAGGTTTTTTAAGGTGTTATGAACAGCATGAAACTTGTAAAAACATCATTCAATATTTTGGATCTGCTCACGCATCTGTTCAATCAATACTTTAAGTTCAACAGAGGCGTTGGTGATGTCTGAATTGATTGATTTAGAGGCTAGGGTATTTGCTTCGCGATTGAATTCTTGCATCATAAAGTCTAACCTTCTGCCGCAGGCGCCTGCTTTTTTAAGGATTTTACGTGTTTCTTTAACATGGCTTTTAAGTCTGTCTAGTTCTTCTGCAACGTCTTGTTTTTGTGCAAGATAAATTAGCTCTTGTTCTAATCTATTGGAGTCTATTTCGGTTTGTAATTCGTCAAGGCGAAGTTGTAAACGCTCGCGTTGCCATTGTTTAACCGTTGGCATATGGTTTTCAACAATATCAACCTGTTCTAGTATTTTAGTTAAACGTACTTCGATCATTTCTTGCAGGTTTTCGCCTTCAGCAGCGCGTGCCTCTTTAAAATCATTTAACGTTTGTGTGAAGCCTGACAATAATTGTGACTGTGCTGCATCCATATCTACTTCTTCAGCTTCCATAACACCCGGCCAGCGCAGAATATCAACAGGGTTGATATCTCCGTTACTTATTTCTTGTACCCACTGAGCACTATTAACCAGTTGTGTTGCCAAACTTTTATTAATCGTTAACTGGCCTACATTTGCCGGGTTAGCTGTGAATTTTAAAAATACTTCTACTTTTCCACGTTGCAACTGCTTTCTAAGCCGTTCTCTGATCACAGGTTCCATACCTCTGAATTGTTCAGGTGAACGAATAAAAGTTTCTAAATATCTTTGGTTTACAGAGCGAATTTCCCAAACGCCTGTTCCCCAGTCGCCTTTTACTTCTTGGCGAGCATATGCCGTCATGCTGTGGATCATGGATGTGTATTCCCTAAAATTGATGCAGAATTAAATAATTGTTAACTATTATAGCGAGGTAAATATATTTTACAGCTGGAATTTACGCAATTTGAATTGGGCGTAGCATCATTGCGCGCAAACTTCTATAATATGACAAATTTTGAATTATGAGGTTAGACAATGCGTCCTAGCGAAAGAACATCGAATCAGATCCGCCCAGTTACATTTACTCGTAGCTACACTATGCATGCTGAAGGTTCAGTTTTAGTTGAATTTGGCAATACTAAAGTTTTATGTACTGCGTCAGTTGAACCAGGTGTACCACGCTTTATGAAAGGTCAGGGTAAAGGTTGGGTAACGGCTGAATACTCTATGTTGCCGCGCTCAACTCATAGTCGTTGTGGACGTGAAGCCGCTCGAGGCAAGCAAGGTGGGCGTACTATGGAAATTCAACGTCTTATCGCGCGTGCATTAAGAGCTGCAATTGATCTAAAAGCACTCGGTGAAAATACTATCACTATAGATTGTGATGTTTTACAGGCTGATGGCGGAACTAGAACTGCTTCTATCAGTGGTGCATGTGTTGCTTTAGTTGATGCACTTACCTATATGCGCAATAAAGGAATGATCAATACTAACCCGCTAAAATATATGATTGCGGCTATCTCTGTTGGTATTTATAAAGGCGAACCAATTTCCGATCTTGAATATATTGAGGACTCGGTAGCTGAAACTGATATGAATGTGATCATGACAGAAACAGGTAAATTAATCGAAGTACAAGGTACAGCTGAAGGCGAACCTTTTTCTTTTGAAGAGTTAGATAGTCTATTAGGGTTAGCTAAAAACTCTATTAATGAGATTATTGATATTCAAAAACAGACGTTGGCGTAATAACAACTGATCATAGGTTCATATAATGAAAGATTATCAAAAAGAATTTATTGAATTCGCTTTAGAGAAACAAGTATTAAAATTTGGTGAGTTTACTTTAAAGTCAGGCCGTACCAGCCCGTATTTCTTTAATGCCGGTTTGTTTAATACAGGTAGAGACTTGGCGCGTTTAGGTCGTTTTTATGCCGCTGCATTAGCAGATTCAAATATCGATTATGATGTATTATTTGGCCCTGCCTATAAAGGTATTCCAATTGCAACAACAACTGCGGTTGCATTAGCTGACCATTATGATTTAGACATTCCTTATTGCTTTAATCGTAAAGAGAAAAAAGCACACGGAGAAGGTGGGACTTTGGTTGGTTCTGAGCTTAAAGGCAAGATTATGTTAGTAGATGACGTGATCACAGCTGGTACTGCTATTCGTGAATCAATGGAGATCATTAAAGACAATGGTGCAGACTTATCTGGTGTATTAATCGCTTTAGATAGGCAAGAAAAAGGTAAAGCTGAACTTTCGGCTATTCAGGAAGTGGAAAGAGACTTTAATACTAAAGTTATTTCTATCGTTAAACTTGCAGATCTCATCATTTACCTTGAACAGCAGGGCAATGAAGAAGAACTGGCTGCGGTTAAAGCTTATAGAGATACCTACGGTGTAGCTTAGAGTTGCGTCCTCTCTAATTATAAAAGCCTTGCATTCGCGAGGTTTTTTGTTTTTAAGACTTCAAATCTTTAACAAATATGAGTCTGCGATAGATTAAAGTTATAGAACCAATTAGAAAGCACTAATTTAAAGGTGCAGATAAAACAACCATAAACAAGTCTTATCCACAGGTTTTTGTGAGTAACTTGTAGTTTAAATGTGCCTAACCTGAAGATGAAAAATAAAATCAAAAAACTTCAAAAAAACACTTGCGCCAAAAGTTAATCTGCCTATAATGCGCATCCACCGACACAGACAGCAGCGACATGCTAAAGGCAAGAGCCTAACGGGATGTAGCGATAAGCGCTGAGTTGGCAGTAAGAGTTTACTCTTACGGTTAACATCAAATTTAGATTCGCTAAAAAGAAATTTAAATTAAATGTTGACTCAAAGTTTTTACGGTGTATTATTCGCACCCCTAGCAAGTATCGGTAACGAGTTGCTGGAAACGTTCTTTAAAAATAAGTAATCATCTGTGTGGGCACTCTTACAGGTAAGATTCTAACAGTTACTTCCTCTTAATTGAGTAGTAACAAAAAATTTAGAGTCTCAAATGTAATCTGAGTGGCTTCACAGTCATATGCGACGTTAAGTCTAATTTATTAGATTTAATATCAAAAACAGAATTCATTGAGCTGTGCTTTTACTTAGGTAAGAACACAAAAAACTTTTAATTGAAGAGTTTGATCATGGCTCAGATTGAACGCTGGCGGCAGGCCTAACACATGCAAGTCGAGCGGTAACATTTCTAGCTTGCTAGAAGATGACGAGCGGCGGACGGGTGAGTAATGCTTGGGAATATGCCTTTAGGTGGGGGACAACAGTTGGAAACGACTGCTAATACCGCATAATATCTACGGATCAAAGTGGGGGACCTTCGGGCCTCACGCCTATAGATTAGCCCAAGTGGGATTAGCTAGTTGGTGAGGTAAAGGCTCACCAAGGCGACGATCCCTAGCTGGTTTGAGAGGATGATCAGCCACACTGGAACTGAGACACGGTCCAGACTCCTACGGGAGGCAGCAGTGGGGAATATTGCACAATGGGCGCAAGCCTGATGCAGCCATGCCGCGTGTGTGAAGAAGGCCCTAGGGTTGTAAAGCACTTTCAGCGAGGAGGAAAGGTTATAGTTTAATAGGCTATAGCTGTGACGTTACTCGCAGAAGAAGCACCGGCTAACTTCGTGCCAGCAGCCGCGGTAATACGAGGGGTGCAAGCGTTAATCGGAATTACTGGGCGTAAAGCGTACGCAGGCGGTTTGTTAAGCGAGATGTGAAAGCCCCGGGCTCAACCTGGGAACTGCATTTCGAACTGGCAGACTAGAGTATGATAGAGGGTGGTAGAATTTCAGGTGTAGCGGTGAAATGCGTAGAGATCTGAAGGAATACCGATGGCGAAGGCAGCCACCTGGGTCAATACTGACGCTCATGTACGAAAGCGTGGGGAGCAAACGGGATTAGATACCCCGGTAGTCCACGCCGTAAACGATGTCTACTAGGAGCTGGGGTCTTCGGACAACTTTTCCAAAGCTAACGCATTAAGTAGACCGCCTGGGGAGTACGGCCGCAAGGTTAAAACTCAAATGAATTGACGGGGGCCCGCACAAGCGGTGGAGCATGTGGTTTAATTCGATGCAACGCGAAGAACCTTACCTACACTTGACATCCAGAGAACTTACCAGAGATGGTTTGGTGCCTTCGGGAACTCTGAGACAGGTGCTGCATGGCTGTCGTCAGCTCGTGTTGTGAGATGTTGGGTTAAGTCCCGCAACGAGCGCAACCCCTATCCTTAGTTGCTAGCAGGTCATGCTGAGAACTCTAAGGAGACTGCCGGTGATAAACCGGAGGAAGGTGGGGACGACGTCAAGTCATCATGGCCCTTACGTGTAGGGCTACACACGTGCTACAATGGCAGGTACAGAGTGCTGCGAGCTCGCGAGAGTCAGCGAATCACTTAAAGCCTGTCGTAGTCCGGATTGGAGTCTGCAACTCGACTCCATGAAGTCGGAATCGCTAGTAATCGCGGATCAGAATGCCGCGGTGAATACGTTCCCGGGCCTTGTACACACCGCCCGTCACACCATGGGAGTGGGTTGCTCCAGAAGTGGCTAGTCTAACCTTAGGGAGGACGGTCACCACGGAGTGATTCATGACTGGGGTGAAGTCGTAACAAGGTAGCCCTAGGGGAACCTGGGGCTGGATCACCTCCTTATACGATTTAGAATCGATTTGTTCGCAGTGTCCACACAGATGATTATATTTAACAAGGGGTCAGGTCTTGCATTGTGCATTATCAGGTTCCGGGATTAGGTTAATGCAAAATGCAAGACCTGACCCCAGTTAAAAGTTCTTTAAAAATTTGGAAAGCTGATATAAAAATTCTTCAAACTTATTCTTTGGAATAGGATTGAAAGAGTTCTTAAAAAGTAAAAACGAATATCGAAAGATATTTGTAATTATGCCAGTTTATTGTTTTGTGACTTAGGTTACGAAGGAATGAAGTGGTATCTACTTTAGTATTCAAAACATTAACTTCTGGCGAAGTTAACTGTCATAAGATAATACAAGTTAAATTTGTATTGCGATGTGGATTTTGAATTTAGACAACGCCGCCGATTATTTTGTCGCCGGGAGCATAACGAGTTATGTGACCAAGCAAAATAAGACAGCAAGGCAGTATAAATACAAAAGACCAAGCAAGACTTTTTTGGGTTGTATGGTTAAGTGACTAAGCGTACACGGTGGATGCCTTGGCAGTTGGAGGCGATGAAGGACGTATTAACTTGCGATAAGCTAAGTCGAGCTAGTAAAAAGCACTTGAGACTTAGATTTCCGAATGGGGAAACCCACCTGTTTTACAGGTATCGTTAACTGAATACATAGGTTAACGAGGCGAACGCGGAGAACTGAAACATCTAAGTACCCGTAGGAAAAGAAATCAACCGAGATTTCGAAAGTAGCGGCGAGCGAAATCGAAACAGCCCTTAAGCTTATTTGTGATTAGTAGAATGCTCTGGAAAGTGCAACGATACAGGGTGATAGTCCCGTATATGAAAATCTATAATAAGTGAAATCGAGTAGGTCGGGACACGTGATATCCTGACTGAATATGGGGGGACCATCCTCCAAGGCTAAATACTCCCAACTGACCGATAGTGAACCAGTACCGTGAGGGAAAGGCGAAAAGAACCCCTGTGAGGGGAGTGAAATAGAACCTGAAACCGTGTACGTACAAGCAGTAGGAGCCTACTAGTTAGGTGACTGCGTACCTTTTGTATAATGGGTCAGCGACTTATATTTTGTAGCGAGGTTAACCGAATAGGGGAGCCGTAGGGAAACCGAGTCTTAACTGGGCGAATAGTTGCAGGGTATAGACCCGAAACCCGGTGATCTAGCCATGGGCAGGTTGAAGGTTGAGTAACATCAACTGGAGGACCGAACCCACTTACGTTGAAAAGTGAGGGGATGACTTGTGGCTAGGAGTGAAAGGCTAATCAAACCGGGAGATAGCTGGTTCTCCCCGAAATCTATTTAGGTAGAGCCTCGGACGAATACTTACGGGGGTAGAGCACTGTTTGGGCTAGGGGGTCATCCCGACTTACCAACCCCATGCAAACTCCGAATACCGTAAAGTAATATCCGGGAGACACACGGTGGGTGCTAACGTCCATCGTGAAGAGGGAAACAACCCAGAACGCCAGCTAAGGTCCCAAAGTGTATGTTAAGTGGGAAACGATGTGGAAAGGCCCAGACAGCCAGGAGGTTGGCTTAGAAGCAGCCATCCTTTAAAGAAAGCGTAATAGCTCACTGGTCGAGTCGGTCTGCGCGGAAGATGTAACGGGGCTAAACATACCACCGAAGCTGCGTCTGCGAACTTATGTTTGCGGGGTAGGGGAGCGTTCTGTAAGCCGTTGAAGGTGGCCCGGGAGGGTTGCTGGAGGTATCAGAAGTGCGAATGCTGACATGAGTAACGATAATGGGGGTGAAAAACCCCCACGCCGGAAGACCAAGGGTTCCTATCCCATGTTAATCAGGGTAGGGTGAGTCGACTCCTAAGGCGAGGCCGAAAGGCGTAGTCGATGGGAAACAGGTTAATATTCCTGTACTTATTATGAATGCGAAGGGGGGACGGAGCAGGCTAAGCAAGCATGGCGTTGGTTGTCCATGTGAAAGATTGTAGGCTGACGACTTAGGTAAATCCGGGTTGTTGTTAAGGCTGAGAGTCGAGACGAGTCACTACGGTGATGAAGTTGTTGATGCCATACTTCCAGGAAAAGCCTCTAAGCTTCAGTTCATAATGAATCGTACCCCAAACCGACACAGGTGGTCAGGTAGAGAATACTAAGGCGCTTGAGAGAACTCGGGTGAAGGAACTAGGCAAAATAGTACCGTAACTTCGGGAGAAGGTACGCCAACATTAGGTGAAGCGACTTGCTTGTGGAGCTGAAGTTGGTCTAAGAAACCAGGTGGCTGGGACTGTTTATTAAAAACACAGCACTGTGCAAAATCGAAAGATGACGTATACGGTGTGACACCTGCCCGGTGCCGGAAGGTTAATTGATGGGGTTATCTTCGGAGAAGCTCTTGATCGAAGCCCCGGTAAACGGCGGCCGTAACTATAACGGTCCTAAGGTAGCGAAATTCCTTGTCGGGTAAGTTCCGACCTGCACGAATGGTGTAACCATGGCCACGCTGTCTCCACCCGAGACTCAGTGAAATTGAAATCGCAGTGAAGATGCTGTGTACCCGCGGCTAGACGGAAAGACCCCGTGAACCTTTACTACAGCTTGGCACTGAACATTGAACCTACATGTGTAGGATAGGTGGGAGACTTAGAAGATGAGACGCTAGTTTTGTTGGAGTCAACCTTGAAATACCACCCTTGTAGTTTTGATGTTCTAACATAGGTCCCTTATCGGGATTGTGGACAGTGCCTGGTGGGTAGTTTGACTGGGGCGGTCTCCTCCCAAAGAGTAACGGAGGAGCACGAAGGTTTGCTAAGTACGGTCGGACATCGTACGGTTAGTGTAATGGTAGAAGCAAGCTTAACTGCGAGACAGACACGTCGAGCAGGTACGAAAGTAGGTCATAGTGATCCGGTGGTTCTGAATGGAAGGGCCATCGCTCAACGGATAAAAGGTACTCCGGGGATAACAGGCTGATACCGCCCAAGAGTTCATATCGACGGCGGTGTTTGGCACCTCGATGTCGGCTCATCACATCCTGGGGCTGAAGTCGGTCCCAAGGGTATGGCTGTTCGCCATTTAAAGTGGTACGCGAGCTGGGTTTAGAACGTCGTGAGACAGTTCGGTCCCTATCTGCCGTGGGCGTTTGAGAATTGAGAGGGGCTGCTCCTAGTACGAGAGGACCGGAGTGGACGAACCGCTGGTGTTCGGGTTGTTTTGCCAAAGGCATTGCCCGGTAGCTACGTTCGGAACTGATAAGCGCTGAAAGCATCTAAGCGCGAAGCAGGCCTCGAGATGAGTTCTCACTAGAGCTATAAGCTCTCTGAAGGGCCGTTGGAGACTACAACGTTGATAGGCAAGGTGTGTAAGGGTTGTGAGGCCTTTAGCTAACTTGTACTAATTACCCGTGAGGCTTAACCATACAACACCAAAGTGGTTTTGTTGTGTGATAGTTAAAGCGCAAAACAGAAGTTATTGTTTGTAGGTTGGAATTTATTCTGACAAAACTAAAGTAGATATAAGTATTAAACACTAGGAACTAGAAAGCTAGGGTCTAGGGTTTACTTTTAAATCAGCATTCTGAATTTAGATTGAAGGATTCTAGAAACTAGCATCTAGTAACTAGGCCCTTAAATCAACCAAATTTGCTTGGTGACAATAGCGTTTTGGACCCACCTGATCCCATGCCGAACTCAGTAGTGAAACGAAACAGCGCCGATGGTAGTGTGGGGTTACCCATGTGAGAGTAGGACATCGCCAGGCTCCTAAATTTAAGAACCCCAACAGCTTGCTGCCGGGGTTTTTTAATTTCTGGGATTTGATAATGTTCTATTCTCACATGGGTACCATGTGTGAGTAGGGTGAAAGTGGGGCCTTGCGAAACGTGTTTCGCCCACTTGAACGCCGTAGGGCTTGCCCGTCGGCCGGGCCTGAGCCAGGCTCCAAATAAACAAAAAAGCCCGAACTAATGTTCGGGCTTTTTTGTGTCTGCTTTCCCTGCATCCACCCTTCGGGCCAGCTGAAGCTGTCAAAAATCATTCCTGATGATTTTTTGTGTTCTCAGAAAACTCGAACATGGGTAGGTTAAAAGCATTCGCGCAGCGAATATCCTTTATGTGATAGTAGGGTTATAGCGGAGTCTTTGCGAAATATATTTCGCCCGATATAACGCGAGAAATGGATTTCGATCCGGACGATGCTACAGGATGTATTCCACAATATATAACCGTACCAGTCTCCACACTCTATATTCATACCAATTCCGATAATTTAATGATCTTCTTTAAATTCCGATAATTATGTGATCTAATAGCCAAAGAAAGGAGGGTTATTAATGTCAAAAACTTTATCACAAATAATTTCGTCAACCGCAAACGCTAGACTCCGACTGCGCTTACTGGCCGTTTCCCACTTTATAGATGGTAAAAATCGAACTCAAATTGCGAGTTATTTAAAGGTAAGTAGAACTAGCGTAAATAAATGGATTAAATGCTATTTAAATAATGGTTTAAAGGGACTTGAAGAGAAAGAACGTACAGGACGCCCTAAAGCATTAACTGATAGTCAATTACAGCAAGTTAAGAATTATGTTGTAAGTTCAGCTGTAAAACCTGATGGTGGTCGATTACAAGGTAAAGACGTACAAGCTTATATTTCATCTGAATTTAATGTTAAATATCAAAAAACAAATATTTATCACTTGCTGCATAAACTTAATTTAAGTTGGATCACCACCCGCTCAAAACATCCAAAACAATCGGTTGAAGTACAAGAAGATTTTAAAAAAATTCCAAATAAAAACGATCCTTAAGATCCCAGGATATATTGCGCTTGATTGCGTTGATATTTGGTTTCAAGATGAGGCACGGTTTGGGCAGCAGAATACGACTACACGAGTTTGGGCTGAGACAGGAACGCGACCACGTGTAGTTCAGCAGCAACAATTTACATATGCTTATTTGTTTGGTGCGGTGTGTATGTCAAATGGAAAGACGGAAGCAATTATAGCTCCGGTAAGTAATATGGACGTTATGAGCGCTCATTTGAAATTAATATCAGATGCAACAGAAGCTGGTCGACATGCAGTAGTGATCATGGACGGTGCCAGCTGGCATCAAGAATATCTTGATGAAAGTTTCCCTAACTTAAGCATCATACACCTCCCACCTTATTCACCGGAGTTAAATCCGATAGAACAAGTTTGGTCCTGGTTAAGACAAAATGAAATAGCTAATAGGTCGTTTAAAGATTATGAGGACATTGTTGATAAATGTACAACCGCTTGGAATAACTTTAGAAGTGATGTTGATAGAGTAATGTCCTTATGTACAAGGGATTGGGCAAAAATGGACAGTTAATTATCGGAATTGGTATTAGATTGGCTTTCCCGTAAATAAAAGCTTTTAGAGTGTTCAGGGGGTCTATTGGGGCCCGCGGTTTGTATCATTTTAATGGGGGCCCCATAAAAAAGGTTTAATTTCAAATTGACAAAAATAATTTAATTGCTAATACGCCTATTTTCGCCTACCATCAAAGTTATAAATAAAGGGTCACTTATAAGCGTTACATATAAGGGTCACTATTAACGTTAATAAAATACCGTTAATTAATTTAGTTGGACTTTACGGAAAAAGTTTGGAGATCTCTATGAGTAGTTTGAGAAAACTTTTAATAAGGATACTTGCCCCTGATTGGCAAGAAAACTATAAAGAAACAACATTAAAATATAAAATGGTTGGCTTGGATAGAGCTGAATTAGATTTAGAATCTTTTTCGAATAACGAAAAGGTTTTAGAGCAAATGGAAGCAGCTAGCGCTGTAATGGATGAAGCTAGAAGGAAAGAGGAAGAAGTTCTTTAAAGGAAGTCTTTTTTCAAGGATATGATCAAACCTACGATAATAATTGTATTAATGTTAAGCATTGCAGGATATTTGTTTTGTTCAAGAGCATTAATGACCCATGTTACCTTTAAGAAAACCTCTGGATACCATACTTTTTTAATGTCTGCTGGGTGGGGGATTTTCTTAGCTTTTCTACACTCTATTTTATTTTTAATACTTTCTTTTATTGCATCTATAGCTTATCGTATTTTAGATATTCAAAATGGTGTTATGCATTATTTTGGTAACCTAATAGAATTTTTAATGCCTGGTATCGGACTTGAGTCTTATGAGTTAAATATACTATTAATTGTTACTCTTACTTGGATAAACAGTGCATGGCTACCTAAAGCGCTACTAATATTAGCATCCAAGCTAACTAATACTCAGGTGAGCTATCTAAGATATATGGCTTTTGCGCAATATAGAAATACAGATGACACACCCGAATTTACCTCGTTATGCTTTCGCTCAGGAGATCTTGGCTTACCAATAGCTTTCACACTTAACAATAGAAAAGTGTATATTGGCTATCCCAACGCAGTTACAAACCATATTAATGATATTGAAGTTTTACCTATCCTATCCGGCTACAGATGTGAGAAAACCTTAAATCTTAAGTTAACTACAGATTATGAAGCAGTGATGAAAGCTTTAATATCAAAAAGTGGGGGCAAAGAAAACCTAAATAAATTTTTAATTAATTTGCCTATCAGAGAAATCACACATGCAAATTTGCACGATATAAAATATCATGATCTATTCGCTGAATTTGAGAGAAAACCTAAAACAGTTCTTTAATATCCATATCCCCTACTATTTTCAATACAACAGAGGTTAGAATAAAGTTATTGATCTTATTAAATTTAAATTATGTTGCGGGCATTACTGAGACGTCGACATAATACGCTGTTATAAGTAAAAGGATAGTTTGTGCGTATAGTTATTTTTGTTTTCATTGGAATGATTCTTTTCCAAGGTGTTTTATTTTTACTTTCAGGCATATCTGTCATTTTCAATGATCTAAATAATGGGTTTATTGGATTTGTTGATGTAGCATCTAAAATCGCGACTATCTCTGTTTTTGTTTGGGCTATCCATACTTTTATTGAACAAAAAAGAACTAAAAAAAATGATGATAAATATCTGCGGCTCAAAGATTTAAGCTATAGAATTATTGATTATGTTGGTAGTGATAGTTTTGTTTTAAATAAGAATACAGCTTCTATTTTAATTGCATATCTTGAAGCAATTAAAGAAGAAAAAGAATCTGATGGGCTAACTTCTTTTCATTTGAAAGAGCATAAGTTGTCCTTGAATGTTACGTACGAAGCATTAAAGAAAACAACTTTAAAAGAAATCTTCAATGTATATGAAGAAAATAATTATAGAAAAATAGTGGATAAACTAAAATCGATATACTCTGATTATGAGCAAGTCACTAATTTTGATGCCTGTTTTTCTGAGCGTTTAAATAATCGCCGAATAAAATCTACAAATATGGGAATTAATGTTCCATCTTTTGGTGTTCAATTATGGCAAATAGAAAAAATTATGTCCTTGGTTTTAGAGTGCAAAGAAGAACAGATTAAGGAAGAGCTATCTAGGAATGTTAATTCAATCTTAGATCGTCATCATCACTTCCCAGTTCTTTATGCTATTTATTATATATATAAAAATGGGATCGTCCATGTTAGTGAAAATGATGAAATAAGTTTTTCTACTGACGGAATATTAATGCCGTGTAGTCGCTGAATTCATTTATAATAAACATGGATAGGTCGCGCGCAGCCGCGACTTAATCCGGTTGTTGGACAAGCCCGTGCAAGGTGTTTAAACGAAACAAAAACAGTGGATTTCGCTTCGATAAACATTATAACCAACGATTTTTGGCCCTTAGATAAATTCTAAGGCTCGATATACGTCTAACTGTTATAATATGATATGATGATTAGTACTAACTAGGAGAATACATGCAAATTGCAACTTTCAATGAAAAGCTATCTGATCATCTAAATAAAGTTAGAGATGTTTCTTATTTTAAGAATAGATACGGAGTACAGCTTGACTCTGAAAAAGTAATTGAACAAAAAATAATTGATCTCCAAACATCTGTATATAGATATCACAAAGTTATTGATAATGTCGTATTAATAGAAACTAAATTCGTGAAGCCAGGTAGATTTCTTGACCGAAAAAGACAAGTTTCAAAAATAATTGGCTCTCAAATTAGCGCTAAAAGTTGGAACGACCTAATTTTAAAAATCCGTAATTTATACGTAGATTTTTATGAAATTACTAGAACGCCGTGTAAAAAAGAACTTTATAATTCCTTTAAAATTAAGTCTTATCAAAAAAGCTCTAAACTTGAAAATGTGTTTTACTCGGATGAAAAGCCAAAGTCTCTAGATGAGCTCTATTCAATTTATTTAATGGATTAATAATTGGTTTGGATAAATATGGTGTTGGTCAAGATAAATATTGTTACCCTGACTCTGATGTACTTAAAAATAAGCTAAATATTCGTGAAGCACATGTATTACATGAAGCTGAAAGGGATTTTACTTTGTATAGTGTATCGTTGATAGAGTTTAGTGAACCTCCTTATGATCTAAGTTATATGCAACTTTTGCATAAACAAGTTTTTGGTCTTCTATATGATTGGGCTGGTGATATACGTGAGGTAGATATCTCTAAAGCGGATACCAGGTTTTGTACTGTGCGTCGTATTCTTCCAGAAGCCAATAAAATCTTTGCCACACTTAACAAAAAAAAATACTTTAAGGGTTTATCCAAGAAGGATTTTGTAGCTGAAATTTCTGAACTATATGCCGATTTGAATTTGGTTCATCCATTTAGAGAAGGAAATGGACGAATTCAAAGGATTTTTTTTGAACATTTGGCTCTACATAATGATTATGTTATCGATTGGGATGTAGTAAGTAAGGAAGATTGGATAGAGGCGAATATTCAAGGAGTATATTGTAACTTTTCCCCAATGAAGAATATATTTACTTTAGGTTTACACCGCATAACAAGCGATTATGGCACTGAAAGCATTTAATTGAAAATCGAGTGTAATATCCTTTCTATTGATTATCAAATAATTTCATCAATTCTATTTTTATATTCCCAACATTAGAAATTTTATGCTTGTTGAGCGTTTTTGGGTCGTTTGATTGAGCTACTCAAAACCTAGCTTAATATCATCTGTGTTCATTTATTCTTTTTTACTGAAAGTTTTAGATTCTCAGTGTATAATTTTGCAGTTTTTTTAAGCGCAGAGTAAGGTGCAGAGTAAAGAGGTAGCTTATGTAACCACTTATTTATTGTTTTTTTCAATAATAAAACAAGCCTTAAAAGTTCCATTTTTATTAAATCGTCCTACAAAAAATGGAGGCCATATGGGGCACCAGCATCAATTTTCAATCAAGTTACATAGCTCTCAGAGGCACTAAAGATAAAATGAACAGCATACTAGATAAAGGCTCTAAGCCAGTGGTACCAAAGAATACAAGCTTTAGACGCTTCTCTATAGCACCGATGTTAGATTGGACTGACAGGCATTGTCGTACTTTTCATCGAAAGCTAACGTCTCAATCTGTGTTATATACGGAAATGGTGACAACGGGCGCTATTTTACATGGCAAAGGTGATTACCTGCATTTTAATGCACATGAACAGCCTGTTGCGTTACAGTTAGGTGGTTCTGATCCAGAAGCCTTAGCCAAATGTGCTCAATTGGCAAATGAACGCGGATATAATGAGATCAATCTGAATGTTGGCTGTCCATCTGATCGGGTGCAAAACGGTAAGTTTGGCGCGTGTTTAATGGCGGAGCCTAAATTAGTCGCGGATTGCATTGCGGCTATGAAGGCTGAAGTTGATATTCCTGTTACGATCAAAACACGCATCGGTATTGATGAGCAGGATTCTTATGCATTTTTATGTGAGTTGGTGGAAGCTAACATTGCAGTTGGATGTGAAGATTTTATTATTCATGCTCGTAAAGCCTGGTTAAGCGGTTTAAGTCCGAAACAAAATAGAGATGTGCCGCCTTTAGACTATGAACGAGTTTATCAGTTAAAAAAAGATTACCCACAGTTAGATATCAGTATTAATGGCGGTGTAAAAACACTCGCTGACACACTCGCACATTTAACTCAGTTAGATGGTGTGATGATAGGGCGTGAAGCATATGCTAATCCTTATATGTTATCTGAGGTAGATAGTTTGATTTATGGTGTTGATAATCCTGTTTTATCCAGGCATCAGGTGGTTCGCGCTATGTATGATTATTTCGAGAATGAAATGAGTGAAGGCGCACGGTTTTGGCAAATAGCCCGGCATATGCTTGGTATATTTCAGGGGATGCCTGGTGCACGTGCATTTCGTCGTCATTTATCTGAGAATGGTCATAAGCAGGGTGCTGGTATAGATTTAATGGATCAAGCATTAGCGTTTGTACCTGAAAATTAGTTCTAATTTCCTTTCTTTAATAACTTCAACAACAATACATTTCTGATTTCGGGAATCACAGTCCCGAAACTGGGATGTGATTTAAAACTCAATTTACAATAAGTTAGTCTTTTTTACTATTTTAGGTGGTTAATTTAACCATGTTGTATTTCTGTTCCACTTAAATCCCTTATAAAACAATTAATTGAAAAGTTTTTTCTAAATTGGCACGGAGGTTGTATTAACTAAGATAACTTTCATCGTTTATTAACGAATTTAAACGTAATTAATTAAATTAAAAGGGATATAAAATGTCTAATTTCACTAAAAAAGTAACCGCAAGTGTATTTGTTGTTTTGGCAAGTACTTCTATGGCACAAGCTGAAGTTGTAAGCTGGGATAAAATGATTTCCAGAGTAGTTTCAAATGGCGTAACTGAAGCTATATCAACGATAAATAGAGAAACTGAGAAAAGTATCCTGGCAGCAGTGGATAAATTTAAAAGTTCTACGAAACACAATAATGTAACGATTAAAGACTTGAATGTAAGTAAGAAAAGTCAGGATAAAAATAGCGCTGCGGAATAGGTGGTGTTTATGATCCAACCATTATCTTTATTTAGTATTTTACTCATTCCCGTTATTAGCTTGTTATTAACATTTGCGGGAGTGCAGTTAAGTTACTTAGCTCCCAATGCCTTTTCCTGGTGCTTTCGTCGTAATTAATTGTCGAAAGCACAATTAACCCATTTAAGCTTAAAATTAAACATTCTTTATTCCCACTTTTAGTCGTGCCGGTAACAATCCTTTATCTCATTCGCACTTATTGCATATTCCTAGTACATCAAATTTGTACTCATTGCCAATGCTTTTTACTTCATTAGATTTAAACTTTCTTAGAACTAGGTGCTTTTAGCCCCATTAGCGAGACTGTGTTCAATTAACGCTTTACGCTAAAAAATTACCCTCACTAATTTAATACACGTGCTACTAATACTTTTATTCATTACTTGTTTTTTGAGTATTTACTTTATTGTTAATTTGACCAATTCAGTGGTCAAATTAACTTTTTTTTGGTTTTAGTTTTTGTTGAATTACTTTTTGTGTTTTTTATTTTCATTTAAATTGTTATTAATCAATTGTTTAGTGTTTTTATTCAAAGTGGCACAGTGATTGTAATAACTATGATGTATTGCAAATTTAATTATCCTCAAGGAGAAGTATTATGGGCGTATTTACCCGTTTAACAGATATCATTCAATCAAATGTTGTTTTAGCTTTAGACAAAGCTGAGGACCCTGAAAAATTAGTGCGCTTAATGATCCAGGAAATGGAACAAACGTTAGTTGAAGTACGTAGCACGCAAGCTAGCTTGTTAGCTGAGAAAAAAGAGTTGCAAAAACAACAAGTAAAATATCGAGAATCACAAGTTTTTTGGCAAGAAAAAGCGCAGTTGGCAGTAGATAAAAATCGCGATGATCTCGCTAAATCTGCACTTATTGAAAAAAATAAAGTGAATAAAGATTTAGACTCTTTAGATTCAGAATTAACTAAATTGGATGATGCTTTAAATAAGATAACCGCAGATTCTCAAAGTTTACAATCTAAGTTAGCACAAGCAAAAGCTAAACAAGCAGGTTTTGAACAAAGAGTACAAACGGCTAATTCGCGATTAAAAATAAAAACACAATTACATAGCGAGCAAATCAATAATGCATTAGCGCGTTTTGAGTCTATAGAGAGAAAGGTTGACGAAATTGAAGCTGAAGTTGAATCCTATGAATTAGGAGAAGCAGCCTGTTTAAAGCAAGAGTTTGCCAAACTTGAGGGACAGGAAGAGATTGATAAGCAACTGGCTGAACTTAAAAAGAAAGTAGTGAATGCCTAATTAGTTTAAGCGAATATTTAAAAGGGGTTTTATTATGCGTAAATATCAAAATACATCGAGTTTTTTTAAAGATAAGTTTAATAAGAAAATATCTGGAGTATGTTCAGGTTTAGCACAAAGTAACAACTTACCAATTTGGTCAACAAGGTTAGCTACACTAATTTTATTCTTTGTATTTCCTGTTGCTGTTTTGATTGGCTATTTTGTTGCCGCTATGGTGTTACCTGAGCGTTATTTGCCTTAAATTTATTCATTTCAAATAGGTGATAGGAATATGAAATTATTAATTGTTATTGGTTTAGCTCTCATTTTTTTAACATCGGGTATAAGTGATGTTTTTCATTGGCACTGGCCTGATTATTTGGGGTTAGATCAAACTATTATAGAGTTGTTAGTTTCGATATTTATTGTTGCCATAATTCTAGTTGGAGTGTTTATTTTGGGGATTTTACTGGCCGTTGGTATTGCTGGTATATTGGGAGTTAGTGCATTTGTTATTGCAATGGCATTGATTATTAGCGGTAGTGCTATAGTTTGGCCAATTCTATTAATGGGATTTGTGATTTGGTTATTGGTAAGTGATAATAAACAGGTACAAGACACTGAGTATTAAATTAATCCATGATTCAATTAAAATGAAGGAAATACCTGGCTATTTCCTTTAGTTTTAACTAGATTTATTAGTTTAAACTGAATTTAATATGAAATATCAATACACTATAGTGTATATTTAGAATTATTAACTTTATATATTAAAACCATTGGATCAGGTGATGAAATTATCTTTATTGATAACAAGTTTTTGTTTAGTTTTCTCAAATTTTGTATTTTCTCAGTCTCTTTTAGTTTCAAATGCACAGGTCAGAGCCTTTATTCCTGGAACATCAAAAAGTGTGGCCTACTTCTCAATAAAAAATCAATCTAACATACCCCAAACTTTAACTTCTGCAGAAATTGAAGGTATAGGTAAAGTAGAAATTCATCAACATGAATTTGTTGATGGCATGATGAAAATGAGTCAGATAAATTCATTGGTGATAAATACAGGCGAAAAAGTAAACTTTCAACCGGGCGGACTTCATTTAATGTTGTTTAACCCCGTTACTTTGCCAATTATTGATAAGCAAATAACACTGACATTGCATTTTAAAAATGGCGAAAAAGTAGCCGCACCAGCACAGGTTGTAGCTGTGATAAAACAAGCTGAAAATCACGCTCACCATCATTAAGGGGTTGATATGTTAAAACATAAAAGAAGGATATTTGCAGCTTGTATAGGCTTGTTTTTATTAGGCTATATTGTTTCTGTTTACTGGAGTTTAGAACCTGACATATTTGATGTGAAACAACATGCGTCAGATCAGGCTAACGCTAACGGTGAAGAATTAGTTGTAGGCTATATTACCACTTCAACTTTGATTAAAGTGGGTTCCGTATTATTAGAAAAACCCGGCGGTTATCTTTCTAATGACAAAATGCCTCCCTCAGTGCTAATGGATAATATGCCGGCATGGGAATTTGGTGCGCTTGAAATGACGCGAGATCTATCTTTAGCTATGCGCAATGAATTTAGCCGTTCACAATCTCAATCGGTAGAGCATGCAGCTTTGGCCAAAGCACAGCCTCAGTTTAATATTAACTCAAAAGCCTGGGCTTTCCCAAGCGCAGAGTCAGAATATAAAAAAGGCATTAATTATATTATTAAATATCGTAGTGAAATTGCCGATACAAGCAATACGCGCAGTCAATTTTACGCCAGAGCTGACAATTTAAAAGAATGGCTCAAAGCGATTGAAAAACGATTAGGGAGTTTAAGCCAACGCTTAAGTGCCAGTGTTGGTAAAGAAAGAATAAATACCGACTTAGCGGGTGATAGTAATGCAAAACAAGCGACCTATGCACCTAAATTAAGTAAAGTAAAAACATCTTGGTGGTTAATTGATGATGTCTTCTATGAAGCGAAAGGTGCATCCTGGGCATTGTTACACTTTTTAAAAGCAATCGAATATGATTTTGATGATGTATTAAATAAAAAGAATGCTAAAATTAGCTTAGAACAAATAATCAGAGAATTAGAGTCTACTCAAGAAACTGTCTGGAGCCCACTTGTTTTAAATGGTGATGGTTTCGGTTTATTAGCTAATCACTCTTTAGTGATGGCTAACTATATCTCCAGAGCAAACGCAGCAATTATTGAGTTGAATACACTTTTAGAACAGGGATAACTTTTTATGAAACAGCGCTATGTGGCTGCAGCTATTGCAGTAGGTTTGGTCAGCCCACTTTCACAAGCCGACACTTTACTGGGCGTTTATGCTGGTGTTGACGGCTGGAAAACTGAAACAACAGGAAGTTTTTCTTCTACCGGACCACTTGAAACTTTTAATTTTGAAGATGAAAACTTCACCAGTTTTTATGTTGCATTAGAGCATCCGGTGCCATTGATCCCCAATATGAAATTTAAGCATAATGAAATCGATATTAGTGGTACTACTACTTTAGATTCAGGCTTTAGCTTTGGTGGTTCAGATTTTCAGGTAAATACACCAGCTACAACAATTGGTGATTTTTCACATAATGATTTGATTTTATATTATGAAATTTTTGATAATGATTTATTCTCAATTGATTTGGGGTTTAATGTAAAAGACATAGACGGAAATATTAGTGTAAAAGGGCAAACTTTAGATTTAGTTGAAGTATCAGAAACGCAAAGTTTCTCTGGATATGTGCCTTTAGGTTATGCCGCTGCTGAAGCCGGTTTGCCTTTTACAGGTTTTAGTGTTTTCTTTGAAGGCAGTTTATTAGCAATTGATGATAGTAAAATTCAGGATTATCAAGTGGGTGTAGCCTGGGAGTTTGTTGATAACATGGCTGTTGATATAGCGGTTAAATTTGGCTACCGTTCTTTGTTATTAGAACTTGATGATGTAGACGATGTCACCACAGATCTCGAAATTCAAGGTCCATTTGCGGGTTTACAAGTTCATTTTTAATTTGATTGGGGGCTTAGTGCCCCTTTGATTCTCGCCAACTTAACTCAAAATCCTTAGATAAATCCTTTTCTAATTGTGCTTTGAAATGGGTGTTAACAGGTAATTGAGATAGTTTAACAAGTTCATGTCCTGTTTGTGTTAATTTGTAATAGGTTAACACTATACCTGAGGTTTTTGCTTTTAATGTGAGTTCTGTCTGATAAAATTTAAGTACATACTCTTCTTGATTTTCTAACTCTGCAGATTCTATTTCTTGATCATAAATTAAATCAATATCTACCAAAGTCAGTACCTGAGGAAAGCTTAAGCCGCATTTGCTTAAGTTAATTGATAGTTTATTTTGTAATCTAAAAAAATTAAATATAGAGGGTTTTTTGTAATATCCAAGTAAAATCAAACTACTTTTTTCGCGAACCGATCTTGCATATAAACTAATACAGCTATGTAAAGCGTCAGACTCTCTTTGTGTCATTTGTTTTAGTGTTAACAGGCTTTTATATGAGAATGTACCAGGTTTAACTGTTTCGCCTGCTAAAATTTTAGCCCATAATTGTTGCATTGCTTTATTCGAACTATCTTCAGCCAATGTAATAAAGCGTTCGACCCAATCTGGATCAGGATCTGTTTCAGCATTTACTGCAGGACAATATTCAAGTGCTAAAGCCATGATAGATTCTATGTTTTGTTGTTTCCTTAACAGCGATAATTGTTGTCTTTTTAGTGCTCTTTGTTGCAAGGTATCTTTTGAATTAAAAGTATATTGCGGGCATACTCCATGTTTTTGCAGACTCGCTTGCGGGTCTTTTTGTATCACTTCTTTTGTTGTTATTTTTTGAATTTTTGTTCCTAATTTCCTTTTTATCATATGGGCTAGATTATCACTTGCGGCAGAAACTTTTAAATTCATATTTTATCCCAGATAAAAAATTGATATCTCATCTTATCATCAACACTTTTTGTTAATAATAAACTATAATCATTTCAGGTTCTTTTTATGTTTAATCATAATATACATATAGAATATGTTATAGGGCAGTTAACAATTAAAGAAAATGCAATTAATACTGACATTAGTTCTAGGGGAAATATGACTCAGTCGGAACATGAAAATTTTTTGTTTTCCCATGAAGAAGAAGAAGAAGAAATCCATTATTCTGAGTATTGGGATGTGCTGATTGTAGATGATGATCCTGAAATTCATTCGGTCACTCAGCTTGCTCTTACGGATGTTTTATTTTGGGATAAACCGTTACGATTTCATCATGCTTATTCTGGTAAAGAAGCAATAGAATTCCTGACGGGCAATAATGATATCGCTGTTGTGTTATTAGATGTTGTTATGGAGTCAGATGATGCGGGCCTTACAACGGTTAAAAAAATAAGAAATGAATTAGAAAATCATACGATACGTATTATTTTAAGAACCGGGCAACCTGGCCATGCTCCGGAAGAATTAGTAATACGTGAATATGATATTAATGATTATAAAACCAAAACTGAATTAACTCGTAGTAAATTAGTGACCTCTTTAATTGCAGCTATCCGCTCTTATCAGCAACTGTGCCGATTAGAAAATCAAACCTGTGGACTTGAGAAAATAATATCGGCGTCAAAATCGATTTTAGGGATCACAGACGGCCAAACCTTTGCAGTTAAAGTTGTAGAGCAATTAGCGCATATTCTTGAATGTCCGGCATCTGGTGTACTGTGTGGGAAATTAGACGGCAATAAAGCTATGCTCGTTCAGGGTGGCAGCCAGGAATATAATGAATTTATAGGATATGGTATTGAGCAACTTGATAATGGCCGTGTTATTCATCAGGTTCAAAATTGTTTTATAGAAAAGGCCGATCAACAAACTGAATTTGACATCACTTTTTTCATTCAGGGAAAAGGCCATAAGGCAGCCATTTATTTAGAGTTAACCGAAAAACCGACGGAATCTCAATTACAATTTGCTGAGATTTTTTTAACAAATGTCTGTGTAGGATTTGATAATATTGAATTATTTAATCGTTTAAGACATGCAGCCTATCGAGACCCACTAACTGAAATATCAAACCGTACTGATTTTATAGATAAAATCGCAGACTTTGTATTATCTAAGCATCATAGACAAGTAAGTTATAGATTGTTTCTTATTGATATTGCCCAATTTTCTGATATCAATAATGGTTTGGGGCAAGATGTTGGTAATAAAGTATTAAAAGCTGTGGTTAAAAGATTAAAGGATGAATTACCAAAAAATATCATAATGGCACGTATCGGCGCTGATGTTTTTGCTTTATTAGTTGAAACCTCAAAACTTGAACCCGAAGCATTAAACATATTGTTACAAGAGCCATTCAGGGCGGGTGAGCACTTATTACCACTGAATTTTGCCATTGGAATTTGTGATGAAGAACACTTTCATAAAAGTGGCCTGAAAACGTTAAAAAGTGCTTATATTGCATTAAATTTGGCAAAAAAGGGCGCTCAAGGTAATTACGAATTTTATTTACCTGAAATGGAAGAAAAAATGACATGGAGACTGGGGATCATTCGCCAGTTACGCCAAGACTTTGCTGAGCAGAAATTACAAGTTTGGTATCAGCCTCAAATAGATTTTAAAACAGGTAAAGTAATAGGATGTGAAGCGCTATTACGTTGGAAAACCGGTGATAATCAATATATTTCTCCTGCTATTTTTGTTCCCTTGGCTGAATATTCAGGTTTAATTGTAGAAATAGGCCAATGGGTATTGGAACAAGCTTGCCAGCAACAAAAAGCTCTAGAAGCTCAGGGCTTTTCATTGCGTATGGCGGTTAATGTCTCTATACCACAGTTCAGGGCTGCAAATTACGCTGAACAAGTAAAAGATACATTGGAAAAATACCAGGTTGAGCCTAAATGTTTGGAATTAGAAATCACGGAAAGCATTGTGATGGGGGAACCGCAAGCTGTTATCAGTGTATTAACTGAACTTAAAGCTTTAGGGATAGAAATAGCAATTGATGATTTTGGTACAGGTTTTTCTTCATTAAGCTATTTGCAAAAACTCCCTTTAAACCGCATTAAAATAGATCGTGCTTTTGTTAAAGATATTCCCAGCTTAGGGGCGGGTGCAATCGCAGAGTTAATCGTGTCCTTGAGTAAAAAGTTAAACTTACATTGCATCGCTGAAGGTATTGAGACGCAAGAGCAAGCTGATTATCTTATTAAAGCTGGTTGTGATGAGGCACAAGGTTTTATGTATTCTAAACCTTTACCTGCCGATGAGTTATTAGACTATGTTAAAGATACAAATGGTTAAAATTTAGCCCTTCTGTATTGTGTGATATTTATACAATGTAATTCTTGTTAATCTCAGGTATAATCCGCAGCCTTATTTATCTTTAGGTGTATTTAATGACGGCTCTATCTGCTACCCAAGGTCTTTTTTCTTATCCAAAATATTGGGCTGAATGTTATGGAGTCGCCCCATTTTTGCCTACGACTCGTGCTGAAATGGATGAATTAGGTTGGGATAGTTGTGACATAATCGTTGTAACCGGTGATGCCTATGTTGATCACCCTAGTTTTGGCATGGCTGTTATTGGCCGGGTTTTAGAGGCTCAGGGGTTTAGAGTGGGGATTATTTCTCAACCAGACTGGTCAAATAAAGATGCCTTTATGGGTTTAGGCAAGCCTAATTTATTTTACGGTGTCACAGCCGGAAATATGGACTCAATGATCAATCGTTATACCGCAGAAAAAAGAATGCGTCATGATGATGCATATACAGCAGGTAATATTGGGGGAAAGAGACCCGATCGTGCTGTTTTAGTGTATAGCCAGCGCTGTAAAGAAGCCTTTAAGGATGTGCCAGTTATTATAGGCGGCATTGAAGCTAGCTTACGTAGAATTGCACACTTTGATTATTGGTCTGAAAAAGTACGCAGAAGCGTAATATTTGATGCAAAAGCAGATATGCTGGTTTATGGAAATGCAGAACGCCCGCTTGTTGAAATAGCCCATAGAATAGCCTCAGGTGAAGCCGTAGGTGAAATGCATAATATTCGCGGCACTGCGGTTATCAGAAAAGAACCTTTACCAGATTGGCGCGGTAGTGATTCAACAGCCATTGATAAAATAGGCAAAATAGATCCTATTCCAAACCCATATGGTGCAGATGATGTTGGCTGTAGTAAATCTGAATTTAAACAGGCTGGTATAGATCTTAAGGCTGAAGAAGCTAAACCTATAGTGATCCAACCGGCGCGCAGAAAACCGTGGGAAAAAACTTATGTTAAGTTACCCGCTTTTGAACAAGTTAAAGTTAATAAAGCCCTATATGCACATGCATCACGTATATTACATCAGGAAACGAATTCAGGATGTGCCAGAGCCTTGTTTCAGCGTCATGGTGACAGGCATATATGGGTTAATCCGCCAGCAATTCCGTTAGAAACTCAAGAAATGGATGACGTATTTGGCTTACCGTATCAGCGGATCCCACATCCAAGTTATGGTGACGAAAACATTCCTGCTTATGACATGATAAAAACATCGGTGAACATAATGCGAGGTTGTTTTGGCGGCTGTTCTTTTTGTTCTATTACAGAGCATGAAGGACGAGTGATCCAAAGTCGTTCAGAAGAGTCAATTATCGAAGAGATAGAGCAGATCAGAGATAAAGTGCCGGGCTTTACCGGGGTGATATCAGATCTTGGTGGCCCTACTGCAAATATGTATAAGTTACGTTGTAAAAGTAAAAAAGCAGAAAGTACATGCCGTCGTTTATCTTGTGTTCATCCTGATATTTGTAAACATATGGACACCGATCATACGCCAACCATAGAGCTGTATAAAAAGGCCCGTAATGTAGAGGGAGTTAAAAAAATACTGATAGCATCTGGGGTGCGTTATGATTTGGCAATTGAAGATCCTCGCTATATTAAAGAGTTAGCGACACATCACGTAGGTGGATATCTTAAAATTGCGCCAGAACATACAGAAGAAGGCCCATTATCAAAAATGATGAAACCGGGCATGGGCACTTATGATAAGTTTAAAGAGTTATTTGACAAATATTCTAAAGAGGCGGGAAAAAAGCAGTATTTGATCCCTTATTTTATTTCGGCTCATCCGGGCACGACAGATAAAGATATGGTTAATTTAGCTATGTGGTTAAAAGCACAGAACTTTAAATTAGATCAGGTGCAGAATTTTTACCCTTCCCCTATGGCGAATGCAACCACGATTTATCACACAGAAATGAACTCTTTACGAAATATTAAAAACAACAAAGAACAGGTTTCAGTGCCAAAAGGTGCCAGACAACGCCGATTGCATAAGGCAATTTTAAGGTATCATGATCCTGCTGGCTGGCCAATTATTCGTGAAGCTTTGCGTAATATGGGAATGGCTAATTTAATCGGGAAAAGTCCGGGCCATTTAGTACCGCCAGAGGGACGTGACGAAAATAAAAATACCAAAGGCAATCGACTAAAACATGGTGGGCGTCCGGCATTATCCCGTCATACAGGGGCTCACCAGTTTAACAAAGCAAATACTAAACCGAGAGTTGCGGGAAATAAAAATCGATAAGTAATTTGATAAAATGGCTTAATAATATGTCCAGCCACTTAGAATGTATTTGTTATAAGCATTTTTAAGTGGTCTGGAGAATAAACTTAATGCCAAATTAATGCGAGTTGTGTCCATTGCGCTTCAAAAGCTTGTGTTGGTTTTTGCTTAAAGTCAGAGCGTACGAATTGCGTCATTTTTCCTTCTACAAATGCGAGAAAAATATTAGCTAAATTGGCTTCATCTATCGTGAATGTTTTTCCTTCACGTAATTTTCTTTCTCTTAGCACTTGTTTAAATTGTGTCTCTAGTTTTTCAAATAAATTTTGAATTCTTGAACGTAGCCTTTCTTGTTCACCTTGTAGTGCATCACCCGTTAAAATACGTGTTATTCCGGGGTTCTTTTCAGCAAAGCTCAATATTAATACTAATATATTGTAGATGCGGCTTTCGGTTTCTTTTTCTTTTTCCAAAATAATGTTGATTCGAGAAAGTAAGGTATCTTCAATAAACTCAATTAAGCCTTCAAACATCCTAGCTTTACTTGGAAAGTGGCGATAAAGCGCCGCTTCAGAAACGCCCACTTCTGCAGCAAGTTTAGCTGTAGTAATACGTTGACCCGGGCTGGTTTCCAGCATATGGGCGAGGGATTGTAAAATTTGTTCTTTTCGATTACTACGTTTGCTTGCAGGCATTAAATTATCCTTTACTTCTTTTTATTATTTTTTTAAGCCATAATCTAAGTGGGACATCATAAAGTGTTATCAAATTTCTTTCCAGTGCTATTCTTTTAACTTCTCAGCGATTGCAACCATGATATCGGCAGCGATGGATGTTTTGTTATTTTCAGGTAATTCAAGCTCGCCATTTTCCCAATATAAAACAAGCGCATTGCGATCTGAATTAAACCCAATACCTTTTTTAGATACGTCATTGGCACAGATCATATCCAGATTTTTATTTTTCAATTTCCCTTTAGCGTATTGGGCAACATCTTGGGTTTCGGCGGCAAAACCAACGGTAAAAGGTCTATTTGTGTTTAAGTTAGCGACAGATGCAATAACATCGGGATTTTTAACTAAAGTTAATTGTATCGTATCACCTTGTTTTTTTATTTTTTGTGTTTGTATATCAGCCGCCCGATAATCGGCTACAGCCGCACAGCCAATAAAAATATCAGAGCTTACAGCTAATTGTAACGCAGCCTGTTGCATATCTAAGGCACTCGTTATATTTACTCTATTAGCGCCCTTTGGGGTAGCTAAATCAACAGGTCCGCAAATAAGGTTAACTTTCGCACCTAAATCAATGGCAGCCTGGGCTAAAGAAAACCCCATTTTACCTGAACTGTGATTACTGATAAATCTCACCGGATCTAAGGCTTCTTGTGTTGGACCTGCGGTTATTGTTACTGTTTTTCCTGCTAATGTTTGCGCTTTAGATGGTGCCGTACATAAAGCAACTAATTCCATGGGCTCTAACATACGACCTTGACCTAAATCGCCGCAAGCTTGTTCGCCACTTGCCGGGCCCCAGATCTCAATGCCTTGTTCTGCAAGCGTTGTTAAATTTCTTTGGGTTGCCTGATGTGCGTACATTTGTTGATTCATTGCCGGTGCTATTGCGACTTTTGCCGGTGTGGCAAGTAATAATGTGGTAAGGAGATCGTCTGCTACCCCGAGTGCCATTTTTGCTATGGTATTGGCAGTGGCGGGTGCGACTACGATAAGATCAGCCCATTTAGCTAGCTCTATATGGCCCATTGCAGCTTCTGCGCTGGGATCTAATAAAGAATCTGAAATAGGATTCCCTGAAACAGCTTGCATTGTTAGGGGGGTGATAAATGCTTTAGCTGATTGTGTCATTACCACTTTTACGTCGCAATTATGTTCTTTTAATCGACGAACTAATTCTGCACATTTATAGGCTGCAATGCCACCACTCATAGCCAGAATGATTTTTTTTACCACTTTTTTATTTTCAGGATCCATGACACCTTGCCTATTCAAATTTAATTACACTAATTTGGCTGACATAGAATAACATGGCCGTTTACCTTAAGTCACTTTATCGGATAGGAATTCAATTGGACTTTTTTGTATACAAGATTAATAGTCTACACTCATATTAAATCAGCAAAGTAATTCAAGGATTGAATAATGAAAATGCAAGATATGTCGAAACAAAACAGACCAAGAGAAAAGTTACTAGATAGAGGCGCTGAATTTCTTACTGATGCGGAATTACTAGCAATTTTCTTACGTACAGGCATTTCAGGAATGAATGCAGTGGAATTGGCTGAATATTTATTGGTTAAATCAGGAAGTTTACAAAATTTATTTAATACTCCATTATTTGAATTTAAAAAGTTTAAAGGGCTAGGAGACGCTAAATACAGCCAGTTACAAGCTGTGCTAGAGTTAAGTCGACGATACTTAGCTGAGCAATGTAAAAAACAGACTTTATTTAATTCACCTAAATCAGTGAAAGATTTTTTATCATTAAAATTAAAAGCGCAACAGCAAGAATTGTTTCTCTTGTTATATTTAGATAGTCAGAATCGATTATTGAAAGATGAGGTGCTTTTCTATGGTACGATTAATGCTGCAAATGTTTACCCGCGAGAAGTGGTTAAATCAGTATTAAAAAATAATGCAGCGGCGGTCATTTTAGCGCATAATCACCCTTCAGGGATCGCTGAGCCAAGTCAGGCTGACAAATTAATTACAGATAAATTAAAACAAGCTTTATTATTAATTGATGTGCAAATTTTAGATCATCTGATTGTCGCGAGTAATAAAACAGTTTCGTTTGCTGAAAGAGGCTGGATTTAATCACTTATTTAGCCTGTTTTGTGACGTTTTTAGATTGATTTGTTAGATTTTTTTAAATTAGTTTAAATTAACTGCACTTTTTCCTTTCACTTATGCTTGATGATCACTATAATGTGCCGCTATCAAATTTACATATGAGCTAAGTGGGTTTATCCACTTAATCTTGATCTTTACCAGTAGTTGATGTAGTAAAGTGCCTTTAACGTGTTCTGGGGCTACATACTAAAGGTTGGGGATATAATGCTCGAGCAAGTCCATTGGAGATAAATAGACATGTCTAAGGTCTGTCAAGTTACAGGTAAGCGTCCAGCGGTAGGTAACCACCGTTCACACGCAAGAAATGCTACTAAACGTCGCTTTTTACCAAACCTACAAACTCACCGTTTTTGGGTTGAAAGCGAAAAGCGTTTTGTTAAATTGCGTACTACTACTAAAGGTATGCGTATCATCGATAAAAAAGGCATCGACGCGGTTCTTACTGATATCCGTGCTCGCGGCGAAAAAATTTAAGGAGCTTGAACCATGCGTGATAAAATCCGTTTAGTTTCAACTGCTGGTACTGGTTATTTCTACACTACCGACAAAAACAAGCGTAATATGCCAGAAAAAATGGAAATCAAAAAGTACGATCCTAAGGTTCGTAAACATGTGATTTTCAAAGAAGCTAAAATTAAATAATTTTGCTTTTTTCTGAAAAAAACCCAGTTCTACTGGGTTTTTTTATATCTGAATATAATTACTCTATTTTTTTCTATATCCACAAGTCATTCTCACTTATTATTTAAAGCCTCAATAAAGTAATTGAAAGGCTAAACATGCAAATTCCAACTCCGCTCGTTGATATCCACTGGTTAAACAAAAATTTATCTGATAAAAACTTGATCGTATTTGATGCTGGAATGGCTAAAGTTGGCAGTGATCAACCATATAAGTCTTCTTCTGTGATCGCTGGCGCTATGCGTTTTGATTTCTGCAATGAAATATGTGATTTAACAAATATATTGCCAAACACTATGCCTTCAGCCGAGCAATTTCAACAGATGATGCGTGCATTCGGTGTTAACAATAATAGTTGCATCGTTGTTTATGATGATAAAGGTATTTATAGCGCAGCACGAGCCTGGTGGATGTTTAAGTCAATGGGATTTAACAATGTTGCGGTATTAGATGGTGGTTTACCAGCTTGGCTTGAAACAGGTTATTTAACTGCTACACACTACAAAATTGCAAATAGTCCAGGCGATTTTACAGCCCGTTACGTTAAAGAGAAATTTGTCGATAAAGATTATATTGTAAAGAATATAGGAAATAAAAATAAGCAGCTAATCGATGCTCGAGGTGCTCTTCGGTTTTCTGGCACTGATCCTGAGCCCAGAAAGGGAATGCGAAGCGGGCATATTCCTCATGCGATTAATATTCCCTATACAACACTTGTTGCAGGTGGTTTTATGTTAGAAAAAGAAAAATTAAAACAGATCTTTACAGAAAAAGTGAGTCAAGAAGCGAGTCACCTTATTTTTAGTTGTGGCTCTGGAGTGACCGCATGTATTTTAGCGCTGGCAGCTGATTATATTGGCCATATAAACTTGGCTGTTTATGATGGTTCGTGGAGTGAATGGGGAGCTGATCCAAAATTACCAATTGAATAGTCGATTTCGCATAAAGAGCATTTTTTCTAAAGTGTGATATCTAATGTGTGTTTTTTAGGCGTTGTTAAGGTCGCATCATTAATTAGGTTTTTTAAAAGCTAAAAATTCGCACAATTTTAAAGTCAATATTATAATTATTAGCTTAAAATATAAGGAAATCCTATGATAGATATCGATGAAAAAGTGCTTTCGGATATTGAGCATGGTTTTAATCTACCACCAAAACCTCATGTATTACAAAAGTTACAGGATGAACTCGCTTTAGAGTCACCAGAATTAAATAATGTCGCTGCAATTATTTCAGAGGATATTGCAACCTCAGCTGCGGTACTGAAAGTAATTAATTCACCGTTTTATGGCTTAGGCCGAACTGTGACTGATATTAAACAAGCTGTTATGTTTTTAGGGTTAGATAGTATAACAACACTTGTCACGGGATTTTTAATTAAGCAGGCTTTCAAACAAGAACAATGTTGTATTTCACTTGAACGATTTTGGGACACCGCAACAGAGATTTCCATCGTATCAACATTAATTGGTAAAAAATTAAAAAGTAAAGTGCCTTTAGAAAATTTGCATATGTTGGGGTTATTCCATGATGCAGGGATCCCGGCTATGGCGTTAAAATATCCTGATTTTATCAAAGTACTTGCTGAATCGAATAAAGATTATCATGTTTCTTTAATCGATAGGGAAGAGAGTAAATATGGCACTAATCATGCTGTCGTAGGGTATTTTTTGGCTTCTTCCTGGAATTTACCGCCTAATATTTGTCAGATGATATTAAGACATCATGATATAACCTATTTAAAACAAGTTGACGAAGGTATTGATCAACTAACATTTGCAACACTTAAACTGGCTGAAAACTTGGTGCATATAAATAAACGCTTTGTTGCAGCACCTGATTGGCCGTATGTAAAAGAAGATGTACTCGAGGCATTAAATTTAGATGAAGATGATTACCAGGATATTAAGGAAGATTCAGAAGCTAGCTTGGAAAACTAAAACATCATTGGCGGTGAATAAATAGTTACAACTTATTTCAGGTTTGGTGATTCATCGTATCAATCGAGTTATTCATCTCAAAGCTGTTATTTACCGTGTTTTAGGGGCTATTTATTAATTTTCTCATCTTCTAAAATGTTGCCATCATTTCCCTCTGACATTTAAGTTGATATTCATGAATTTGACGCGCGCCTCACTAAAAAGCCCTGCAACAGTGCTTGTTATTTTGGTTTTAATCATTTTATTTGGCGTCATCAGTGTATTTAAATTGCCGATCCAATTGACTCCCGATATAGAACAACCACAAATTACTATTTTTTCAGGCTGGCGTTCGGCAGCTCCTGAGGAGCTTGAATCTGTAATTATCGAGCCGTTAGAAAATGCAGTTAAAAATACGCCGGGTGCAATTTCTGTGATCACACAAATTGGCCGGGGAACAGGCTTTATTACTTTAACTTTTGACATTGGCACTGATATGCAACAAGCCATGCTAGATGTGTTAAATAATCTAAACCAGGCTCCGCCATTGCCATTAGATGCGATAGATCCGATTATTACTGCCGGTGGAAATGGTGGTGCGGGAGCGGGAGGGCCTACAGCGGCTTCATTATTAGTTGTACCTTTACAATTTGATGATTCAACTGATATGGCTGATTATCAAAAAGTCATTGAAGATATTGTTGAACCCAGGTTATCCCGTATTCCGGGAGTGGCTAATGTCAATATGAATAGTAAGCGAGCACGTGAGTTGCGGGTTACTTTCGATCCACATAAAGCGGCTTCTTTTGGTATATCAATAAATCAAATCACACAAGCATTGGCGAGTGCTTCTGACGTATCCGGAGGCGTCGCAGATGTTGGCAGACGTCAATATACCGTAAGATTTACGGGCCAATATAATGTTCAAAGTATTGGTGATATGCGCATTGCTTATAGTAATAACAGACCCATTTATTTGTCAGATATTGCCATTGTTGAAAATACATTAGTTGATAAACAAGCTTTCACATTAAGAAATGGGAAACCTGCATATTACATAACATTAACACGTAGTAATGAATCTAATACAGTTGCTGTATTAGATGAAGTGAATAAAGCGATTAAAGAACTTAATTCAGGAACACTGGGTGAAGCCGGGCTTGCATTAGAATTAAGTTTTGATGCATCTGTTCATATTCGAAATGCATTAGATTTAGTGAAAAGTAATTTAAGTTTAGGTGTATTGTTAGCTTGCGGTATTTTATGGTTATTTTTTAGAGGGATAGGGCCAACATTAATTATAGCCGCCACAATTCCAGTTTCATTAATGGTGGCATTTCTAGCGTTAAATATATTTGATCGTAGCCTGAACGTTATTTCGTTAGCAGGCTTAGCCTTTTCCGTCGGTCTGGTCTTAGATGCGGCTATTATTGTCCAGGAAAATATAACCCGATTAAAAATGCAAGGCATGGAAAAAAGTAATGCTGTTTTAAAAGGTGCCGTACAAGTTACAGGGGCTTTATTTGCCTCAACAGCAACAAGTGTCGCTATTTTTCTGCCGATTTTATTTATGGCAGGGATTGAGGGGCAGTTATTCTCAGATCTGGCATTAACCTTATCAATTTCAGTGATAGCATCTTTTTTAAGTGCGATAACTATCATACCAATAGCCAGTAAGTATCTGTTGAAAAATCAAGACAAAGCTGACCCTTATGAAAAGTATTGGCAAACACTCACAGCTTGGATAATGAAATTAACTAACAGTAGAAAAAAGCAATGGAGTTGGATTTTATCATTGATGATGGCTGCTGTAGCGATAACTATTCTGATGTTACCAAAAACAGATTTTATGCCAAGAGCACCCACTGATGGTTTTTTTTATAGTTTGGTTTTACCGCCAGGTGGCAATATCGCATTTATGGAAGCTGAATTAGCGTCAAGAGTGAAGCAAAGAATGGCACCGTATTACAATGGCGAAAAAGATCTGAAAATTAAAGACTACAATTTTTATGTTTTTGGTGCCAATGCTGGTGGATTCGTTTATTCAGCTGATCCTCAAAAAGTTGAAGAACTCATGGAGGCAGCAAGAAATGAAATCTTTGCTGGTTTACCCGATACTCAGGTATTCCTGTTTAGAGGCTCTATGATACGGTTAAATGGTGGGGGCAATGGCCGTACCTTAAGTCTTGATTTGAGGGGAGCCGATATGGACAATTTAATTCAAGTTGCAAAAGCAGGGCTATCAAGTATTTCAGAACATATGAAAGGTGCAACGGCACAGCCGATTCCTGCCTTAGATATGGCTGAACCTGAATTAAGGTTAGAACCTAATGACAGAAGAATTACTCAGGCCGGTTTGACTCGGCGTGATGTTGCTAAAAGTGTTCAGGCGTTTACAAGCGGGCTATTTGTAAGTGAATACTTTGATGGTAATGACCGAATGAATGTAATTTTACGCGGACAAAAATGGGATACGCCAGAGCAGCTAAAAGCTTTACCTATAGTAACGCCAAATGCCGGTATTCAAACTATAGGTGAACTAACATCGTTACAGCGAACCGTTGGTCCATCTCAGTTACGCCGCGTTGAGGGAAAAAGAACGGTGACGATACAAGTGACTCCTCCTGCTGATATGTCCCTTTCACAAGCACAACATATATTGATAACGAAAATTTTACCGGAGATGGAAGCTAAGTTAACGCCGGATGGGAGTATTATACTGTCTGGAAATGCGACTAAAATGAACTCAGCAATTGATGAAATGTTAATTAATTTTATGTTGGCGTTATTTATTTTATTTTTATTAATGACAGCTTTGTTTAAATCAGCGAAAGATAGTTTCTTAGTATTATTAGTAATGCCTTTGGCCATTTCGGGCGGTGTTCTTGCTTTGAATATATTAAATGTATTTAGTTTTCAATCGCTTGATTTACTTACCATGATAGGTTTTATCATACTTTTAGGTTTAGTTGTGAATAATGCTATTTTACTGGTAGATCAAACTCGACTTGCTGAAAGGCAAGGTTTATCCAGGCAAGATGCCGTTGAGCAGGCGGTATTAATGCGTGCCAGACCTGTTTATTTAAGTACATTAACCAGCTTGTTCGGTATGTTGCCTTTAATGTTAATGCCAGGTGTTGGATCTGAAATCTATCGGGGGCTTGCAACTGTTATCGTAGGGGGAATGGCCATTAGTGCGTTATTTACTTTGATATTAATGCCGAGCTTATTATTACTCGGTAAAGTATCGGAAAAATCATACGTTAAAGCGCCTGATAATAAATCATTAAACCTTGAAAATGTAGTTAATAAGTGAGAGTTTCTATGAAATCTATAATAAAAAATTCAGTTAAAATATCCTTCTTTAGTTTATTAACTTTAACTTCATTTTATGGACTGGCTGTTAAATCAGAGGTCACGGTATCGGTTGAAGCGGTGCAGCAGGCCCCACTAAAAAGTGTATTAGATATTCACGGTACAGTTTATGGTAGAAAAGACGTAAAATTAACAGCGGGTGCCAGTGGTTTATTAACCTATGTTGCTGAACCCGGTAGTCACGTTGCGAAAGGTGATGTTATCGCGAGAATTGATTTATTACCTTTGGAGCTCAAAAAGGCTGAGCAAGTAGCGCTGATCAAACGTGCTAAGATTAATTCTCAATACCAACAAAGAGAATTAGAAAGGTTAAAATCTCTGGCACTAAAAGACAGTACGGCCGCATTTAAAGTTGACGAAATTCAAACGAAATATGATTTAGCATTATCAGATATTGAAATTGCTGAACTTAAATTACGACAATTAAATGAGCAAATAATACGGGCAACTGTATTGGCGCCTTTTTCAGGCGTGATCAGTCAAAGAATTCGCCAGGCTGGTGGTGATGTAAGTAAAGCAGATGAATTAGTAACTTTATTAGATACCCATAATTTGGAAGCCAGATTGTATATTCCAGTTAAGTACCTTACCTATATTAAACAGGGTTCTGAGTTGAATATCAGGCCCGATGATTTAACGGCTGATCTAAGTAGTAAAGCTAAGGTCAGGGCGATTATTCCTGCAACTGATGCGCGCTCTCAAACATTTGAGATCAGAGCTGACATTGAGTCATCCCAAATACAAAAGTGGGCAACAGGGCAGCTTGTTAAAGTTCAGGTACCCATTATAACATCCATAGCAAAAATCTTAGTCAACCGGGATGCACTCATTTTGCGTAAAGATGGTATTTATATTGTTAAAATTGATAAAGAAAACAAAGCTAAGCGGATTCAAGTGAATGTGGGGCAAGGCGAGGGAGCATTGGTTGAAATTACTCCTAAGTCGGCACAAGACGTATTAAGTCAGGGAGATGTGGTTGCGATCAGAGGTGCTGAGCGTTTAACTGAAGGTCAGGAAGTATCAATTCAACTCTAATCAAGATAGTTGAACACATAACTTATAGAGCAGACCATATTACAGTAAATTGATCTGCTTTTATTGGCATAAGTTTGATGTAAGCTTTTAATTGATTAGCTACTTAACGGTTACTTGCTCTAATGCATCTGGTGTCATATGTTTAATCTAGTGATTATGATTATTAATTTGAAGCCATGCGCCACAAGTTCACAGATAGTATATATTACTCCCTGAGGTTAATCGTATGACGGTACTTCTAACTGGATTTGGTATTACCATTAAAAGCTTTATATTTATGATACTTTTTATAAGTTTCATAGCGCAAAGTGAAAATAAATTGATTATCAATACAGAAGTAATGGTGCCTTATAATTATTATTCGAAGAATAAAGAAATTGTGGGGATCAATGTCGATATTGTAAAAAGCATAACAAAAAAAATAAATATGCAAACTGTTTTTCATTTATATCCCTGGCCCAGAGCCTATAAAAATACATTAGATAAAAACAATGCGGGACTAATTTCTACAGCTCGTAATGCAAATCGTGAAAATGAATTTAAGTGGGTAGGTCCGCTTGCGTCAGGTAAAGGCTATTTATATAAATTAAAATCAAGGAAAGATATATCAGTTTCATCTATGGCGGATGCAAAAAACTATGTTATTGCCGCAGTGAGAGGAGATATATATCAGACTATTTTTGAAGAGCTTGGATTTGAACTTGAAAAAAACTTGGTGTTATTTTCATACAATGCAGAATACATGAAGCCATTTTTATTTGGTAAGGTGGATTTAATATTAGGCTCTGATTTGGTATTACCCTATTTGTTAAGTATTAACGGGAGTAATGTAAGCCAAGTTGAACCCGTAGTAAAAATGCCTGATACACAAGGGAATTATCTGGCGCTAAATAAAAATGTATCCGATGCTGTTGTGAATAAGTTAAATAAGGCGCTAATTGAACTAAAAAGAAGTACTGAATATCAAGAAATAATTAATAAATATGTTAGGAATTAAGGGGGATACATCCCCCTCACTTAGTTTTATTTATTAAAATAACTTAAACAGGTTTCAACTTCATTCTTAGAGCCTAACACCACTTCAACACGTTGATGGATTGCTTCGGGTTCAATATCTAAAATACGTTGACCATTGGCTACGGCCAGCCCACCTGCCTGTTCAACTAAAAAAGCCATCGGGTTGGCTTCATACAATAAGCGTAATTTATTGGGTTTGTTTGGATCTTTGGTATCTGCCGGGTAAGTAAAAATACCACCTCGGCATAATACACGATGTACATCACCGACCATGGCAGCAATCCAGCGCATATTAAAGTTCTTAGCTCTGGGTCCTGTCTCACCTGCAATAAGATCTGTGATATACTGTTGCATTGGTGCATGCCAATGTCTTTGGTTCGACATGTTAATCGCAAACTCTTGAGTATCTTCAGGAATTTTTACAAATTCTTCAGTTAACAGAAAACTACCATGGGTTTTATCTAAGGTAAATAAACGAGTTCCTTTACCTATTGTGAGTGCTAGCATGGTTGACGGACCATATAAAACATATCCAGCAGCAACTTGTTTATGACCCGGTTGCATAAATATGGTTGGATCAGCAGGATCTGAACCTTCTGGCGCTTCCATAATTGAAAATATGGTACCCACTAAAGAGTTAATATCTATATTTGATGAACCGTCTAGCGGGTCAAAGGAAACAATATATTTAGCATTAGGATCACCTGCTACTGTGTAATCTTCTTCTTCTGATGCGATAGCTTTAACATAACCTGACTCTAACAATATATCTTTAAATAATTGATTTGAAAGAACATCTAGTTTTTTCTGAGTTTCACCTTGAATGTTTTCATCTAACGTTGAACCTAAAACACCAGACAGGGCCCCCTGGCCAACTCTGAATGAAATCTCTTTACTTGCAGCTAATATAGTACGAAGTAGGGAAAGTAAATCTCTTGGGCAGCCGTCTTCGAGCATTACCGGTGGAAGTCTACGCATTTTAGTGTCCTGAAGCTAATCGCATTCTGATATTTTCAAAGGTGATAGTGAAAATATCAATTGAAATAATCAGTGTGCTGGTTTATGAATTAATTTGATAGTACTGTATATTGTCTATCAAACATGAATAACTATTATTTTATAACTAAAACAAAAGAAAAAATTATGACAAAAACAACTAAGTTTTTACTGTTTTCTCTCGTCTTGTTGTTATCGATTATAACGCAAGCACATGCTGCACTTAAATCTATTAATGATTTTACCAAGGATATGAATCGATATCCTGGCTATTTTACATTTTTTTATGATGATTCAAGTGGAAATCTTTATTTAAAGCTAGATAAATTAAATTATCCATTTTTACTACAACAAAGTTTACCTAATGGATTAGGCTCGAACGACATAGGTTTAGATCGTGGTCAATTAGGCGAAACTCGTTTAGTTCAGTTTGAAAAAATGGGTGCTAAAGTGATGCTGCGCCAGTTAAATACCTATTATCGTGCGAATACTAAAAACAAAGCTGAAAAACTCAGTATTGAGCAGGCTTTTGCCTCTAGTATATTGCACGGATTTGATCTGGTCGCTAAAACAGATAACAGTTTATTAATTGACTACACCCCTTATTTACTTTCCGATGTGCATGGTGTGACACGAAAATTAAAACAAAAAAAGCAAGGCGCTTATTCTCTTGATAGCAGTCGAAGCGCGGTTTATATGCCGAGATCAAAATCTTTTCTAAAAAATACAGAGCTGGAAGCTGTACTCACATTTAAAGGTAGTATGCCAGGAGAGTATGTTAAACAAGCAGTGGTAGATCCGTACGCTATTAGTTTAAATTTACATCACTCTCTTGTTGAGTTGCCTGATAATCAATATCAACCTCGCAAGTTTCATCCAGGTGCGGGTTATTGGAGTGTAGAACATAAAAACTACGCGGCGACGTTAAGTGAAGATATGAAAGTTCGTTATATTCCACGGCATAGATTAATTAAAAAAGATCCAAACTCACCGGTAAGTGAAGCTGTAGAACCTATTATTTATTATCTTGATCCTGGTGTTCCTGAGCCTGTGAGAACGGCATTAATAGAGGGGGCTAGCTGGTGGTCTGAGGCGTTTGATCTTGCAGGATTCAAAAATGCTTTTCAGGTGAAAATGCTACCAGAACATGCGGATCCTATGGATATCAGATACAACGTGATCCAATGGGTACACAGAGCGACACGTGGCTGGTCTTACGGTTCATCTGTTATAGATCCCCGTACCGGAGAAATCATTAAAGGGCACGTTACATTGGGGTCATTACGTGTGCGTCAGGATATTCTTATTGCTGAAGCACTTGCTGCACCTTTTAAGAGGGGGGATGAAGTAGCACTTGAATTAGAAAATATGGCCTTAAATCGTATTCGTCAATTAAGTGCTCATGAAGTTGGTCATACTTTAGGAATTGCACATAATTTTTCGGCATCGGTAAAAGACCGTGCTTCTGTGATGGATTATCCTCATCCCTTAGTTACGTTAAATGAAGAGGGTTCATTAAATACCAGCAAGGGATATGATCTGGGCTTGGGAATATGGGATAAACAGGTGATAAAATATGGTTATTCTCAGTTTGGTGTTCAAAACGAAAATAAAGCACTTGAAAATATACTAAAAGAGAACCAAGATTTACAGCTTGAGTTTATATCTGATCCTGATGCACGCTCACAATCAAGTGCACATCCAACTGCACATTTGTGGGATAATGGTCAGGATCCGGTTGATGAATTAAGCCGTATGTTGTCGATACGTCAAAAAGCGCTTGCACAGTTTGGTATTGAAAATATAAAAAATGGTACTGCCTTATCCCAGTTAGAAGAAGTGTTAATTCCACTTTATTTGTTCCATCGTTTCCAGGTTCAGGCAGTTGCTAAGTTAATTGGCGGCACAGATTATAGTTATGAAGTTCGTTCTGATGATAAGGTCAAAGGAGTCAAGTTTGTCACTCAAGCGCAACAACAAGCTGCATTGTCTGGATTATTAGCTACTTTAAACCCTGAAGTACTGACGTTATCTGAATCTATTTTGTCGATTATCCCACCTAAAGCGTATGGAGAATATAAAACTCGCGAAAGCATTATTGGCAGAACGGGAATTAATTTTGATGCCATGGCTTTGCCTGAGGTTGCTATTAACCATAGCCTGACACTATTACTTAACAGTGAGAGACTGAACCGGGTACAGCAGCAAAGTATGCGAAATAATAAATTACTTAATGTTGCTGAAATATTAAATCAATTGGATCAAACTGTCTTTAAGTCAAAAAATCTAACTGGGTTAGCACAACAGATCCAGCAAAGATTACAGTTTTTAACAGCCAGAAACATTGCAACTCAAATAGTAAATCAAAAAGTGGCGCCAGAAGTTCAGGCACAACTGAAATTTTACCTTAAAACTTTAGCTTTAGAATTAGCTGATATATCATTTTGGCAAAATAACGCTGCGCCAAATAATCAGTTTAAGGTATATTTAGCTGAGCAAATAAATGTATTTTTAACAACGGCTCAATGGCCTGAAAACTATGATGCGCTAAAACTGCCACCAGGCTCGCCTATTTAGTGTTAATACATTTTTAATTTAATTATATTTGCCCGGGTGATCCGGGCTTTTTATTATTAGGGATCAATAGAATTCATTATGCATATTCATATTTTAGGTATTTGCGGTACTTTTATGGGTGGTATTGCTGCTTTAGCTAAATCTCTGGGACATAAAGTAACGGGATCCGATCTAAATGTTTATCCACCTATGAGTACCCAATTATCAGATCTTGGTATAGAACTGACACAAGGTTATGATACTAAACAACTTGAACCTGCACCTGATATGGTGGTCATAGGTAATGCTATGAGCAGAGGAAATGCCTGTGTTGAATATGTATTAGAAAAAGGCCTGCCTTATAGTTCTGGGCCTGAATGGTTAAAGCAAAATTTATTAAAAAAATCATGGGTTTTGGCAGTTGCAGGCACACATGGGAAAACAACTACAGCAAGTATGTTGGCCTGGATCTTAGAGTATGCGGGACTGAAGCCGGGATTTTTAATTGGTGGGATTGTTCAAAACTTTGGTTTATCTGCGCGTCTTGGGGAAACGCCTTTTTTTGTTATTGAAGCAGATGAATACGATACGGCATTTTTTGATAAACGAAGTAAGTTTGTGCATTACTTACCACGTACTTTGATTTTAAATAACCTTGAATTCGATCATGCCGACATATTTAAAGATCTTAGTGCGATTCAAACCCAGTTTCATCATTTAATGCGCACTTTACCGAAAAATGGTAAAGCAATTTACCCAACTGATGACAAAGCCTTGGTAGAAGTTATCGAGCAAGGTTGCTGGAGTGAAACAGAGCAATTAGGGAGCCAGTGGCGGTATAATTTGCGCTCTAAAGATTGCAGTGAATTCGAAGTGATTTTAAATGATCAACTTATGGGAACTGTCAGCTGGCAAGCCATGGGGGAGCATAATGTTAAAAATGCGATGATGGCTATTTCTGCAGCGCGTCATGTAGGTATTTCGGTAGAGCACGCATGTGCTGCTTTAGCTCAGTTTCGCTCACCAAAACGCAGAATGGAACTTATTGGCGAAATAAATCATATAAATGTTTATGATGATTTTGCCCATCATCCAACGGCCATTGAAACGACTTTGGCAGGATTAAGAGCAAAAGTAGGGAATGAAAAAATACACGCCATTTTAGAGCCTCGCTCAAATACAATGAAAATGGGGGTCCATAAAAAAACACTTACAGATTCATTAATGAAAGCCAATGACGTTTATTTATTCGAACCCGATAATTTGGACTGGTCATTAACTGAGGCTGCAAAAGAAACCGATTTTCAATGTTTTAAAAATGTCGCTGATATTATTAATTCACTACTTGAAAAGGTGTCGAAAAATGACCATATACTGATAATGAGTAATGGTGGCTTTGGTGGTATTCACCAAAAGTTGATTGATGCCCTAAAAATGAAGTTTGAGTCAAATTAATGTTAGAACCTAAATATAACGAAACAATTACTCTTGCATTTAGTGGTGCATCAGGCGCACCTTATGGTTTACGTTTATTGGATGTTTTAATTGAAAAAAACCACCAGGTTTTTGTTTTAATATCCTCTGCTGCGCGTGTGGTTTTAGATACGGAATCAAATATAAAACTCTCTGCTAACGAAGAGAAAGCGACCGAGCAATTAAGTCGTTTAGTGAAGGCTGAAGCGAATCAATTAAAAGTATTTGGTAAAGATAATTGGTTTAGCCCGGTTGCTTCAGGCTCCGCTGCACCAAAAAAAATGGTGGTATGTCCATGTAGTGCAGGCACTGTTTCAGCTATTGCACATGGAGCTTCAGATAATTTGCTAGAGCGTGCAGCAGACGTGGTTATAAAAGAAAAAGGCCAACTCATATTAGTACCCAGAGAAACACCTTTTAGTGAAATCCATTTAGAGAATATGCTTAAATTAACACGAGTGGGTGTAACAATTATGCCAGCAGCACCAGGCTTTTATCACAAACCAAATTCAATAGAAGATCTCGTCGATTTTATGGTTGGACGTATTTTAGATCACCTGTCAATTGCGCATGAATTACAGCAACGCTGGGGTTATAAAAGCTGAAAATTACTTAGTTCTATAATCTGAAAAATCTTGCATATATTTAATAAAAGAGACATCAAATGACCGTCGCGTTAAAAATTAAAGGGTTGAAAAAAACCTATAAAAATTCAGTTCAAGCTGTAAAAGGTATTGATTTAGAAGTCAATAAAGGTGATTTTTTTGCATTATTAGGACCTAATGGTGCAGGGAAGTCGACCACTATTGGTGTAATAGCGTCTTTGGTGAATAAATCTGAAGGGGTTGTCGAAGTTTTTGGTCATAATATAGATACTCATTTAGAGCTGGCTAAATCTGAACTCGGTTTAGTTCCCCAAGAATTTAATTTCAGCATGTTTGAAACTTTAAATAATATTCTGGTAACGCAGGCAGGTTATTATGGGGTACCTAGAGAAGAAGCCTTCAAAAGGGCTGAAAAATATTTAAAACAACTTGATTTATTTGATAAAAAAGATATGGCCGCGCGCACTTTATCGGGTGGTATGAAGCGACGTTTAATGATTGCCAGAGCCTTGATGCACGAACCTAAATTATTAATTCTTGATGAGCCAACAGCGGGAGTTGATATAGAGTTAAGACGCTCTATGTGGGAATTTCTGCGTGAGCTGAATCAACAAGGTGTCACTATTATTTTAACAACGCATTATCTTGAAGAAGCGGAAATGTTATGTAAGAACATCGCAATTATTGATAAAGGTATCATAGTCGAAGATACGAGTATGAAAGCATTGTTAGCTAAATTAGATAAAGAGACAATTGTACTTGATTTACAACAACCTGTTCAGGAAGTAAAACTGACGGGGTATGAATATAGTATGAGTGATGATCATACTTTAGAGGTTGAAATCCTTAAATCTCAAGGGTTAAATCAAATATTCGAACAATTAACTTTGCAAGGAAATACGGTATTAAGTATGCGTAATAAAGCTAATCGCTTAGAAGAATTATTTATTTCTCTATTAGATAAAAATAAAAGTTTAGATATAGAACAAGGGAGTAAATAAGCTATGGACTTTACAGGTAATTTTATTGCGTTAAAAAGTATTTGGATCAAAGAATGTATCCGTTTTTTGCGAATTTGGGTGCAAACCTTAGTACCACCAGCAATTACAATGAGCTTATATTTTGTTATTTTTGGCAACTTGATAGGTTCCCGCATTGGCGAGATGGGCGGGTTTAATTATATGGAGTTTATTGTGCCTGGGCTTATTATGATGTCAGTGATCACAAACTCCTATTCTAATGTTGCATCGAGTTTTTATTCCACAAAATTTCAGAAAAGTATCGAAGAATTATTGGTCTCTCCGGTTCCTAATTACATTATTGTATTAGGGTATATTGGTGGTGGTATGACACGTGGAATTCTGGTTGGACTGATAGTGACCTGTATCTCTTTATTTTTTGTTGATATTCAAATTCATAATTTTGCTGTTATCATTTTAACTGTCATTATGACCTCTGTTGTATTTTCCCTAGGTGGATTGATCAACGCCGTTTATGCTAACAGTTTCGATGATATTAGTATTATTCCAACCTTTATTTTAACCCCTTTGACCTATTTGGGCGGAGTATTTTATTCTATCACTTTATTGCCTGATTTTTGGCAAGGCGTTTCTCAGATAAACCCTATTATCTATATGGTAAATGCGTTTAGATATGGGTTTTTAGGTTACACCGATGTAAATTTAGTGCTTGCCTTTAGTGTGTTGACTGGTTTTATTATTGTGTTATTCACTATTGCTCTGACATTGATTAAAAAAGGTGTCGGGTTGAGACATTAACATAGGTGAAACATATTTTACTTTTAGCTTTATTTTTGCAAGGTTAAAAAATAAAATCCGTCTGATTATTAGAAAGTAGATAGTACCATGACAACAGCAAATTCAAGAAGTATCACCACAAACCAAAATGGACTGAACGATAAACTCGATGAGATAGTGCTAAGGCATTTAAATGCTGAGTTTAAAAAGCCTATCAGTGAACATACTCAAAAGGCCTTTGATGAAGTGGATCAACAAGTGCAGGCTTTTAATGGAAAAGTTGTTTTAGATTCATGTTGCGGTGTTGGTGAAAGCACGGCTAACCTTGCAAAGTTACATCCTGATGCGTTAGTGATTGGTATAGACAAGTCTGCACATAGGATCGATAAGCATGATGTTGCGTTTTTTTCTCAGTCTGAAACTGGACAGGGACAGTATATATTAGTCAGAGCTGATCTAAATGACTTTTGGCGCTTAGCGGTAGAAGCTAATTGGCAAATTAGTCATCATTACTTGTTATATCCTAATCCATGGCCTAAAAGTAAGCATATTCAAAGACGTTGGCATGGTGCGGCTGTGTTTCCTTATTTGTTAAAATTAGGGGGGATATTAGAATTAAGAAGTAATTGGGACTTGTATGTACAAGAGTTCGCGCGCGCGTTAGAAATTGCAGGTCATAAAGTTTCAGTGTCAGCTTATCAATCAGATACGTCAATAACCCCCTTTGAACGCAAATATTGGGCGAGCGGCCAAATAAGTTTCCGACTCATTCTATCCTTGTAGTTTTTATTTATTTTCTCTTATTCTGTTAAACTCTGTTTAGCAGATAATGGAGTTATTCGAGACATTTAAGCGAAGATAAAGTAAAGTTAACCAAAGTGACCCTAAAAATTATCCATATAAAAATGTATTGGTTGTTAGATGAATAAAAAAAGAAATGCAGTAGCCTCTGAAGAAACCCTGATGAGGATCTTTACTGTGCCAGAAGCTCCCGGTTCAACTTTAAATCAAATAGAGCAGGAAATTTCCAGTAATTTGGCTGGATTTTTAAATGAAAACATTGCCGCGATTGAAAAGCCATTACATGAAATTGAAAAAGATTTTCAAGATCCGCAGATACCAGAAAATCCAACATTTGTATCTGATCATGCTGAATATATTATGGAACAATTGGTTGCTCACTCAGTACATACGGCGGCTCCAAGTTTTATAGGTCATATGACTTCAGCATTACCTCATTTTGTATTACCTTTATCTAAGTTGATGGTAGGACTGAATCAAAACCTGGTAAAAATAGAAACATCAAAAGCTTTTACGCCATTAGAGCGCCAGGTTTTAGGCATGATGCACCATTTAGTTTATGGTGAAAATGATGCCTTTTATGAACAATGGATGCATAGTGCAAAAAATACTTTAGGTGCATTTTGTTCTGGTGGCACCATAGCGAATATTTCAGCATTATGGATAGCCAGAAATAGACTTTTACGTTCTGACGGAGACTTTAGCGGGATCACTGCCGATGGACTGATGGCTGCAATGTTACATTATGGTTATAAAGGGTTAGCTGTTTTAGTTTCAGACAGAGGTCATTACTCTTTAGGGAAAGCGGCCGACGTACTGGGAATAGGACAAAAGAATTTTATCGCAATACAAACTGACGATGATAATAAAGTTAATGTAGATGCTATGCGTTTAACAGCTAAAGAATTAGCGCAAAACGGCATAAAAGTTATGGCGATTGTAGGAGTCGCCGGTACGACTGAAACGGGAAATATAGACCCGCTTCATGAACTTGCTGATTTAAGTGAAGAGCTCGATTGTCATTTTCATGTGGATGCAGCATGGGGCGGTGCAACTTTATTATCTAATACCCATAGAAAATTATTAAAGGGAATAGAAAGAGCTGATTCAGTGACTATTGATGCCCATAAACAAATGTATGTCCCTATGGGATCGGGAGTCGTATTATTTAAAGATCCAGAAGCGGCTAACGTGATTGAACATCATGCTGAATATATTTTGCGAAAAGGCTCTAAAGATCTGGGCAGTCATACTTTAGAGGGAAGCCGTCCGGGTATGGCAATGCTAGTGCATGCCTGCCTGAATATTATCGGTCGAAAAGGGTATGAAATACTGATAGATAAAGGTATAGCAAAAGCTCAGTATTTTAAGAGGTTAATTATTGAAGATCCTGATTTTGAACTCATATCAGAACCTGAATTATGCTTATTAACATATAGATATGTGCCTGAAAAAATTCAGCAACGGTTAAAAACAGCCGATGATGAAACTAAACTGGAGATATTTATTGCATTAAACCGTTTAACAGCCAGTATACAAAAAAGGCAAAGAGAAGCAGGGCGTTCTTTTGTTTCAAGAACGCGTTTAAAACCAGCTAAATATAATCATTTACCAACAGTTGTTTTTAGAGTGGTGTTGGCCAATCCACTTACTTCAAAAGCTATCTTGCAAGATATATTGCAAGAACAAAAAGAACTCGCGCTAACCGATCTTTTGTTTAAAAAGTATCTGAGTAAATTTTTATAATAGCAATTCCCTCAGGGCGAAAATAAATATTTAAACCACAGCTTCTTCAGCTTCAACATCAACAATTAGATCTGTTGTTATTGATTCAAGGGCTGTGATGACTTCCTCTTTATTTAACCCTAGTGGTAATTCTACAGTGGCAATCGCATGAAATAATTGCCCTCCCCAATTTGGTGCACTTTGTTGTTTTGATGTGAAATGAATGATATTTGCGCCTTTATGACGAATAACACTAGAAAGCTCTTGTACTATGCCCGGACGATCGTTACCTGTAATTACAAAGTTTAAATGTTTACTTTTATCAAATTCAACTTTGTTGCCAGTTTCAGTTCTGACTTCTAAAGCTTCAATATTTAACAGGGCAGTTTGTAAGGCTTGAAGATGTTCTTCTGGTACTTCGATTTGTAAAATACCCGCAAAATGGCCACATAAGTGACTCAAGTTACTGGATAACCAGTTTCCATTATTTTGTAATACTGCCGATGAGACCTCTTCGACCAAACCTGGTCGATCTTTTCCAATTAAGGTTAAAACTAATTGTTTCATATTATTTCTCTTTTTATTTATTGAGAGATTATGTCGAATAGCGCATTAAAAGTATTAGCCTGCATTAACGATTTGTCCAATTTAAAGTAAAACTAAATGATTTACATTTATGGTACTTTAAAAGGGACATTTGTAATATTGATGAAATATTTCACGGTTGTAACAAAATTGTCATCTTGACGAAATATAATGTCGCTAACTTTAATGAAGAATATTATTTAGATGGCTTCTATTTCCGAAAATTCAAGTGCTCAGACAATTAATCTGCGAAAAGAAGATAAAAAACAGTCGAGCTTTAACACCAATAAAAGTCGATTAATCAAAGACAAGATAGCAAAGGTTAGTATTTTCTCTGGTGGGGTTCTGGTACTTGCTGCTTTATTGATGATTTTCTTTTACCTATTATTTGTAGTTAAACCCATTTTTGAGTCAGTGCATATTGAGCCGAGAAATAGTTTTGCATTAGATAAAGCTGAAACAGTTTTGGCTTTAGGAATGGAAGAGCAATCTGAAATCGCTTATACCTTATTATCAAATGGTAAAATGGCTTTTTATAATATTAAAGGCGAAAACTTTGGTACTGAGTTGGCGAGAAAGCAATTAAGGTTCAATGCCAGAGTGAGTAGTTTGGCGAAAAGTATGCCACATCAAGAGTTATATGCTTATGGCTTTGAAAATGGCGAGTTAGCTATCGTAAAGCCTGAATTTAATGTGTCCTTTCCTGGTAATAAACGATTGATCACACCAGAAGTGTCTTATCCAGTTGGTAACAATGCGTTATTAGTTGATGAAAATGAGCAGCCATTAGGCCAATTTGCCTTTTCATTGGATGAAGGAAAAGTTTCAGTTCTGGCATTAACAGCAGATAAAAGAGTTATTTTCACTAGTTTCTCGCAAGAAGAAAACTTTATGACGGGTGAAATTCAATGGATCCCTGAATATACACAACTCGATGTATCCGGAGTCGTCAATGAATTGTTAATTACGCCTGATGGTACGCGTGCATTTATCAGAAGCGCCAATCAAATCTTCATTTTTAATACCCGTGATGTAAATAACATAAGTAGAATTCAACTACTTGCAGCTAATGAAGAAAATGCAAATATAAAGTCCTCAAGTTTAATTGCAGGTGCCAATTCATTAATGGTGAATAATGATAATGGGGAAATTTCTCAATGGTTTGAAGTGTTAACTGATGAAGGTCGACATTTCACTAAAGTTCGTACTTTTAAAACTGAAGATGAAGAGATTTCAGGGATTTATGCAGAATATTATCGACGTACTTTTTTCACTACTAATAAACAGGGCGAAGTAGGCGTTTATTACACCACAAGTGATACCAAGTTATATCAAGGACAAGTCGCTGCCACTGATATATCAGATTTTGCTATTTCACCCCGTTCTAATGCGGCACTTGTATTAGCTGATAACACCTTGTCTGTGATTGATATAGAAAATGAGCATCCAGAAGTTAGCTGGTCTGCTTTATGGGGGGAGGTTTGGTATGAAGGATATGCTAAGCCTGGATATGTATGGCAATCAACATCAGCCAGTGATGATTTTGAATCTAAGTTTTCTTTAGTACCTATATCTTTTGGTACAATAAAAGCTGCTTTATATGCAATGTTATTTGCTGTCCCTATTGCGTTATCGGCTGCTATTTATACTGCTTATTTTATGTCGCCGGCGCTGCGAAAAGTAGTTAAACCAACGATTGAAATTATGGAGGCATTGCCTACTGTTATTTTAGGATTTTTGGCTGGATTATGGTTAGCACCAATATTTGAACAGAATTTACCTGCGGTGATTATTTTATTATTTGGTTTACCTTTAGCCATGTTGTTAACCGCTTTTGGCTGGACTATGTTACCTGAAACTCTCAGGCAAAAAATGCCTGAAGGTGCTCACTCAATTATATTGATACCTGTTGTGATTTTAGTTGGCTTTGTTGCTTTTGGTTTTAGTCCTCTGGTTGAAGAATTAATGTTTGGTGGTGATGTACGTCAGTATTTAACCAATGACTTAGGTTTAAACTTCGATCAAAGAAACTCTTTAGTGGTGGGAATTGCAATGGGGTTTGCTGTGATACCCACTATTTTCACAATTGCTGAGGATGCCGTATTCAGTGTGCCTAAACATCTTTCTAATGGCTCTTTAGCGTTAGGGGCTACACAATGGCAGACACTGGTCAAAGTTGTCCTTTTAACGGCGAGTCCAGGTATCTTCTCAGCGGTTATGATGGGATTAGGCCGTGCTGTTGGCGAAACTATGATAGTACTCATGGCAACGGGTAATACACCTATTATGGATTGGAGCATATTCCAGGGAATGCGTACTTTAGCGGCTAATGTTGCTGTAGAGATGCCAGAGTCAGAAGTAGGCAGTTCCCATTATCGTATTCTATTTTTAGCTGCTTTTGTGCTGTTTATTTTTACTTTTGTATTTAACACCATTGCTGAATTTGTTCGCCAGCAGTTACGTGATAAATATAGTTCTATGTAATTGGGTTATACATGATGAATATGGCGTTAGATTGTAAGTACTTATTTGATATTAATTGTAGGTTTGTAAATGAATAACTGGTTTAAATCAGGCTCTCCCTGGATTTGGCTTACGGGTGGAGCGGTCAGTATTAGCCTTATTTCAGTGATCGGCTTATTAGCACTCATTGCTTGGCGCGGATTAAGTTTTTTCTGGCCCGCAGAAGTTCACCAGTTTGAATTGAAAACCAATGGTTTAAATCAAACTGTGATAGGGGAAATTTATGACAGAGAAGAAGTGCCTGTATCACGCTTACGCGATGCAGGTATCAAACTGAATAATATACAAGGAGAAACGGTTGAAAGGTTACTGGTTAAAACTGGTAACAGGGAATTTGTCGAGTTAGATTTTAGATGGATACTGACTACAGATCTTGTATCAAGATCGATTCCAGAAGAGATTGCTGTATTTGAGCGTAGCAAAAATGGTAATTTTTATGGGTTTGTAACCAAAGTGATTGAAGATGGTCAAACTCGTTCAGCTGACAAGCTTAATGAGCTTGTAGAACGTGCGGTTTCGCTTAATGAACAGGCTTTGAGTTTGCAAAATGGTCCCATTGGTAAAATCAATTATGGACTAGAAAGGTTACGCCTAAAACAACGGTCTTTAGAGCTTAAAGGTGAATTAACCGCAGATGCCATTGCCGATTTTAAACAACAAAGAGCCGATTATAAATCTCAATACCAAGTGTTGGAAAAGGAATTATTTTCTTTAAGAGCACAAGCGAAAAGAGATCAGGTTATCGTAAAAGATATGCGTGGGGAACTTGTTTCTTTACCTTTGTATCAGGTATTAGATGTCTCTTTTCCTAATAATATGAGTTTATTTGCGAAAATAGGCCGTTACTTTGTACAATTAGGCAAATTTATCTCTGATGATCCCAGAGAGGCAAATACTGAAGGCGGTGTATTTCCGGCTATTTTTGGTACTGTATTTATGGTGATGTTAATGGCTGTGATTGTGACTCCTTTTGGTGTCGTTGCGGCTATTTATCTGCATGAGTATGCGGCTAAGAATGCAGTAACTAAGATGATACGCATTGCAGTTATTAACCTGGCTGGTGTGCCGTCTATTGTATATGGTGTATTTGGATTAGGCTTTTTTGTTTATATGTTAGGGGGCAGTTTAGATCAGCTGTTTTATCCTGAAGCGTTACCTGGCCCGACTTTTGGTACTCCGGGAGTGATTTGGTCGGCACTTACTTTGGCGATATTAACGTTACCTGTTGTAATAGTCTCTACTGAGGAAGGATTATCACGTATTCCAAGTTCTGTTCGTCAAGGGTCGCTGTCTTTAGGCGCGACACAGGCAGAAACCTTATGGCGTATTATTATTCCAATGGCCAGCCCGGCGATTATGACAGGCTTAATTCTTGCGGTTGCTCGTGCTGCAGGTGAAGTTGCACCTCTTATGTTGGTGGGTGTTGTAAAAATGGCGCCGACATTACCACTGGATATGAATTTTCCATTTATACATTTAGACCGAAAATTCATGCATTTAGGCTTTCATATTTATGATGTTGGTTTTCAGAGCCCAAATGTTGAAGCGGCCCGGCCTTTGGTTTATGCAACTGCATTTTTATTAGTCTCAGTGATTATTGCACTCAATATTACTGCGATAGGAATACGTAATCATTTACGTGAAAAATTTAGAGTATTGGACCACTAATTAGTTAGAATATCATTAATTAGCGGGTGCTTTTATAGCAAGTATAAAGAATTAAGTTTAGGTAAAAATATGATTACAGTAACACCAGAAGTGACGCAATTGGCCTCAAGTTTACAATTAGATTTAGAAAATTTAACAGCTGACCAAACGGCATTAGAAATTAAAAACTTAGATTTATTTTATGCCGATAAACAAGCGTTAAGTAATATCAATATGAAAATACCGAAAGGTCAGGTTACCGCATTTATCGGGCCTTCAGGTTGTGGTAAGTCAACTCTTTTACGTTGTATTAATCGAATGAATGATCTGGTCGATATTTGTCGAATAGAGGGTGAAATAAACCTCAATGGCGAAAATATTTATGATAAACGTGTTGATGTAGCTGCACTTCGTCGTAATGTTGGTATGGTTTTTCAGCGTCCAAACCCTTTTCCTAAATCCATATACGAGAATGTAGTTTATGGTTTAAGATTACAGGGCGTTAAAGATAAAAGAAAGCTGGATGAAGTTGTCGAAAAATCTTTACGAGATGCCGCATTGTGGGATGAAGTAAAAGACAGATTACATGACAGTGCTTTTGGTTTGTCTGGTGGACAGCAGCAAAGATTGGTCATTGCCCGTGCCATTGCCATAGAGCCTGAAGTATTGTTATTAGATGAGCCGACTTCAGCACTTGATCCTATTTCAACTTTAGTAATAGAAGAACTAATCGGTAAATTAAAAGATAAGTTTACCGTTGTTATTGTTACTCATAATATGCAACAGGCTGCAAGGGTTTCTGATCAGACTGCATTTATGTATATGGGTGAGTTAATAGAATATGCTGATACAAATACGCTGTTCACTACACCAAGTAAAAAACAAACAGAAGATTATATTACGGGTCGTTACGGCTAACCTTAGTTAATGACAACAAACGAAGAGTACCCACTAAGATAGAAAAAGAAGGTTAGTATGGAACATAATATAAATAAGCACATTTCAGGTAAATTTAATCAAGAATTAGAAAATGTTAGAAACCATGTATTAAGCATGGGTGGGCTGGTAGAGCAGCAATTAAATACGGCTTTAGATGCTGCTACAACTAATGATGCTGAGTTGGCTCGTAAAGTACAAATCGGTGATTATAAAGTTAATGCAATGGAAGTGAGTATCGACGAAGAGTGCACGCGTATAATAGCTAAGCGTCAGCCAGCGGCCAGCGATTTAAGGTTGGTTGTGGCGATTGCTAAAACGATTTCTGATTTAGAACGAATTGGCGATGAAGCAAGGCGCATTGCTAAAGTTGCTGAAGATTCATTTACCAAAGATCAACAAGATTTATTGGTGAATTTGGATAATTTAGGCCGTTTAGTATCAAAAATGTTGCACGATGTATTAGATGCTTTTGCCAGAATGGATGTGGATGCAGCATATAAAGTTCATCAAGATGATGCTAAAGTCGATAGAGAATACGAAGGGCTGATCCGCCAGATAATGACTTATATGATGGAAGATCCGCGATCAATTCCAAAAATAATGGCATTAGTCTGGTCTGTTCGTTCATTAGAAAGAATTGGTGACAGATGTCAAAATATTGCAGAATATGTACTTTATTTTGTGAAAGGTAAAGATATTCGCCATACTTCAAAAGAAGATATTGAGAAAAATTTTCTAGGTTAATTATTATATCTTTATTGAAATTAAGTATTACATGTATCAGACATCATTTGAATGATAATAATAATTCACAAATATGTCAGATAATGTAAAATCCGCCGCAGTAAACTAGATAATGATTTAAGGGTAAATAATGTCTGGAAATGCTTTTTTAGGGGTGTTTGCAAAATCACCTATAAAACCGATTGAAATACATATAAAAAAGGTTCATCAAGCGAGTGCAACTTTAGTGAGCTTTTTTGAACATGTATTTAAAAAAGAATGGCAAGATGCAGAGAAAGTAAGAGTAGAGATCAGAACTTTTGAGCGTGAAGCCGATGTAATGAAAAGAGACATACGTCTTCAGCTTCCTCGAGGTTTATTCCTCCCTGTTGAAAGAACTGACTTATTAGAGCTAGTGACTCAGCAAGATAAAATAGCCAATAAAGCGAAAGATATTGCGGGCCGTGTAGTGGGTCGTGAAATGGATGTTCCTGAAGAAATTCAAAAAGATTTTCTAGTATATTTAAAACGCTGTGTGGATGCGACAAAACAAGCATCTAAGGCAATAAATGAATTAGACGAGTTATTGGAAACCGGGTTTCGTGGACGTGAAGTAACACTTGTAGAAAAAATGTTAGTGGAATTGGATGCCATAGAACAAGATACTGACGAAATGCAAATAAGGTTACGTCGCCAATTACGTAATATTGAAGCAAATTTAAATCCAATTGATGTGATGTTTTTATATAAAATATTAGAGTGGGTTGGTGATTTAGCTGATATTGCAGAGCGAGTAGGCTCACGTTTAGAACTTATGTTAGCGCGTTAATTCATTAACTGACTAACTAAATATAATTAAGAAAAAGGTATTCCAATGGATTTAATAGCATCCTATGGCACAATTTTAATTCTAATTGCTGCAGCAGTTGGTTTCTTTATGGCTTATGGTATTGGCGCAAATGATGTTGCCAATGCAATGGGCACATCAGTTGGCTCTAAAGCCTTAACAATAAAACAAGCCATTTTAATTGCAATGGTATTTGAGTTTGCCGGTGCATACTTAGCGGGCGGTGAAGTTACATCAACTATTCGTAAAGGCATTATAGATTCAGCCCCTTTTATTAGTCATCCTGATTTATTTGTATTAGGCATGATCTCAGCTTTATTTGCAGCAGGTGCCTGGTTACTTGCTGCCTCTGCACTTGGCTGGCCTGTTTCTACAACCCATTCGATTATCGGCGCCATTATTGGTTTTGCTTTTGTTGCTGTTGGCGCTGAAGCGATCCAATGGGATAAAGTAGGTGGCATTGTAGGTAGCTGGATAGTAACGCCATTATTAGCGGGTTTTATTGCTTATCTTATTTTTATGAGCGCACAAAAATTAATTTTTGATACTGATGCGCCTTTAAAAAATGCTAAAAAGTATGTACCTATCTATATGGGGCTTGCCGGATTTGTAATGTCTTTGGTTACAATTAAAAAAGGCCTTAAACATATCGGTATTAATATGGGAGCTACTGAAGGTTATTTGTTGTCTATCGCAGTCGCTATTTTAGTGGCGATTATTGGTAAAATTGCGATAGCGCGCTTAAAAATAGACCCTGCCGCTGATAAAGAAATGCAGTTTAACAATGTTGAAAAAGTATTTGCTGTATTAATGGTATTAACTGCGTGTTGTATGGCTTTTGCTCATGGCTCTAATGATGTTGCCAATGCTATCGGACCATTAGCGGCAGTTGTTAGTATTGTACAAAATGAAGGTGAAATCGTTAAAAAATCTGCTTTAGTCTGGTGGATATTACCTTTAGGTGGTATTGGTATTGTGGCCGGTTTAGCGATTTTAGGTAAAAAAGTGATTAAAACTATCGGTGAAGGTATTACACATTTAACACCAAGTCGTGGTTTTGCTGCTGAACTTGCAGCCGCTTCTACGGTTGTTATCGCTTCAGGTACTGGTTTACCTATTTCAACGACTCAAACTTTAGTGGGTGGCGTTTTAGGTGTAGGAATGGCAAGAGGTATCGCAGCACTTAATATGAATGTTATTCGTAATATTGTTGTATCCTGGGTGATCACTTTGCCTGTTGGTGCCGCATTATCAATTGTTATCTTTTTTATATTGAGAGCAATATTTAACGTCTAAAATTTTAAATAAATAATTGATGACTATATTAAAAGGTGAGAGGTTCTCACCTTTTTTTTATTTGTTTTTTCCCGCATACTCTTTTTATACTAAATCTTTTTATCGATTGAAATGAATCATCTACCTAGTATTAAACAACTACAGTATTTATTGGCTGTATATCATCATCAGCATTTTGGTCGTGCAGCACAAGCGTGCTTTATCGGTCAGTCGACTTTAAGCAGTGCGATACAAAATTTGGAAGAAAATCTCGGATGTCAACTAATAGAGCGTGAGAATCGTAGTTTGATGTTTACTTCTGTAGGAGAAGAGGTTGTTGAGCGGGCGAAGAAAATAATCGATGATACGATCAGCGTAAAAGAGCTAACAAGAAGTTTTTTAACGCCTTTAAAAGGAAAGTTGATTTTAGGTGTGATCCCAACTATAGCAAGCTTCGTTGCCGCTGACTTATATGTTTTTTGTAAACATACTTTTCCTGATTTAGAATTAATATTAATAGAAGACACCAGTGATAACTTGTTGGATAAATTAGAAAAGGGTTTGGTAGATTTAACTATGCTTGCACTGCCATATGATATTGAAAAGTTTCATATGCAAATACTGGTAAAAGACAAGTTTAGCCTGATAATGCACCAGGAGTTTGAAGGTGCAAAACATATAGATGATTTTAACTTTTTACCTGATGCCAGCGTATTTTTATTGGCAAAAGAGCACTGTATGACAGAACATGCACTGAGTGCCTGTCATCTGACAAATACAGCATGTGTTAACCCATTTGAAGCCACTAACTTACATACATTATTAAGTATGGTAGAGAATAAATTAGGTGTTACTTTCTTACCCCAAATGGCAATAAACTCGGGAATATTGGTTCATAAGCCTATGATAATAAAGCCCGCATTTGATGATGCTTACAGAGAAATAGGCTTATTATGGCGAAAAACCAGTGGTAGAATTCGTGACTTTCGCCTATTAAGTGATAAATTAAGCGCTTTTATGCAGGAAAAATGTCATTTTTAAATATCTTCCGCTTTTATGTATGGTAAATGTTATCGATCCCTGCCTGATAAAGCGTTTCGCCATAGTCTAATAGTTCAAAATCTTCTATATGCAAGGTGTCTAATATTTGCGGGCCTGCACGTTCCCACTCGGGATCTGGGTTTACTCCGGTTAATAGTTCAGGTGTACCTGTCATATGCTCGGCGAGTTTTAATATCGCAAACATTTTTTTTTCAGTGGCTTCACCCGTTGCTAAAATCACATTTGGACTATGATGATAAGCAATAACATTACTGATTTCATTGCTTAAACCCCATGTTTGAGATATTAAAAATCCTAATACTTCATGAGAGGTATCAAACTCTTGTTCTTCAAATTCTCCAACGGGGATTTGATCAAGGTAAGCCTGTTTTAACAGCGCAGGATATTCTTTGTTGTCCTGATAAATTAGTGCCATACCTGCGTTATGGAATAACCCCAAAGTGTAACAATCTTCCGCTAAACTATTTTCCAGTTCAAAATGTTGTGCAAGTACCATACTTGCGTTAGCTATTTTCATTGAGCTATTCCATAACTTTTCTGTAAAAGCTTCCTCACTGCCATCACTTAATGCAAACCTTAATACTATGCTGTTAACCAATTTTATAAGTTTATTTAAACCTAAAAACATACAGGCATGTTCTATAGTCGAAATTTTTCGTGATAAGCTAAATAAAGGAGAGTTAACAACTTTTAATGTAAAACTTGCTATGCCAATATCATGATTAATGCAGTTTGCTATGGTTTTTAAGTTAGGATCATCTTTTTCAACTTCCTGTTGTACTTGTTTTAACATGTCAGGCCTGGGAGGAATGGTAAAACTCTCCAAGGTGTTTTCAATTTGTGCCATATCTAATGCTAAAGACATAATGGTTCCTAAATAGCAGGTATTAATAGAATTGTAGTGCAAACTTAATTTTTTTGATGGTTAATCAAACTTTTTTTAATTACACCTCGACTAATAAAAAAAGAATAGGGAATTAATGTGTTTTTTCAGTCAGAGAAAAGCTTAATACAAAAAGCGAAATGCGGAGATAAGCGGGCGTGGTTTAAATTGATTAAACAATTTGAAAAACCTATTTACCACTATTGTTTGAGAATGTTAGGTGATCCCGATGATGCAGTGGATCTTTTACAAGAAACTTTTATGAGCATTTATAAAAGCTTAGATAGTTTTCGCTTTGACAGTAGTTTTAAAACCTGGGCGATTCGAATTGCACATTTCAGATGTGTTGAGTTTTACCGAAAGCGTAAAGTTTGCCAGCCGTTGGATAAGGCGCCAGAGATCTATAGTGATGATAGCAGCCCTGAATTACATTTGTTTAATTATCAAAGTGGTGAGCAGGTCATAAATGCATTATCCATATTACCATGGGAGCAAAGAAGTGTGGTTGAATTGAAATTTTTTCAACATTTTACCTTTGAACAAATTGCAACTCAGTTAGATGTTTCACAAAATACGGTTAAATCACGCTTATATAGTGCGTTAAAGAAATTAAAAAGTCAGTTGGAGGTAGATCATGGCTGATCTAAATAAAATTTTTGAACTATGGCTGGATACAGGTGTGATCTCAAAACAGGATGAAAAACATTTATTGTTGGATCCTGAGCTCTGTGAGTTGTATCAAAATGCGAAGAATTGGCAAAAACAATCAACTTATTACAAGGAAAGCGCAGTTCCAGATTGGAATAGAGAAAGTACCTGGTTTGGCAAAAATACTGAACATACTAAGTTTAGCGGATTTAACTGGTTTAATGGCGCGGTATTAAGTTTATCGATATTACTCTGTGTGCTTGTTGTGAATGATACACATCTCAGCGTGAATGAGCACGGATTTGAAATTTCTTTTAATGGCCAGAATAAGGTGAGTCAACAGCAACAAATAGCTGAATTGAAGCAAATGTTTGTTGATATTCAAAAACAAAATAATAAACATACATGGCAGATGGTGCAACAAGCAATTGATACAGGAAGGCTTGAACGAAGTGAAGATATGACTCAGTTAGTTAAGCACTTTAATGAACAACGAAATCAAGATCAGGTTTTAATTAAATTACAGCTCAATGATTTAGCTGAGCAAGTTGAAAACCAAAGTTCAGCAATAGTCGCGCAAAATATATTAGAGGAAAAATAAAATGAAAAAAATGATCGCAATCGCCATGTTAATTGCAACTTCTTCGGCATATGCTACACAAAATAATGTGGATCTGGCAAAGATGAAGCGTGAAATTAATATCATGAAAAATATTTTGACAGAATCAATTGCACAAGATAAAGACATAGGAAGGTTAAAGATCAAAGCGCATTATTTGATGTCACAGGGGATCACTTTTCAGTTAGATACTCAAGGGATTGGATCTAGGCATTTTGATTGGGCAAGTATGCTTCCAAGAGCCGCTGTATCTGAACTTCATATTGATGAAGCGCAAATAGAGGCATGGACTTCGGAGGCGTTGTCTGCATCAAAAGAGGCTTATCAGCTTGCCCTGGAAGTGATTGCGGAATCAGGTGAAAAGATCAGGGAGTTGGCTGAAAAAGAAAGAGATATTAATTATGAAATAAGAACACTGGAACGGGAAAAGCGGGATGTTGACTTTGAAAGAAGACACTCTGAAAGTGAAGATGTATCTCAACTGGAAAATAGAAAAAAAACCTTGTTAGCGCAAATTGATGGCTTAATAAAGCAAAAAGATCAGTTAGAAAAAGAACAACAGTCAATTCGCGTAAAACTTAAAGAAGACAAAGCTCTACATAGAGAAAAAGCGGAACAAAAAAAGCTGAAAGTTTTAAATAAGTTGCGGCAGTCAATTGCGATGACTTTATGTGATTATGGTGCTGGCCTTAGAAGTTTACCAAATAATGAAAAAGTTAATTTTATTATTTCAGCAGGATCAAAAAACCAGCCTGGGATAGTGTACGTATTTTCAAAAAAAGATATTAAGTCTTGCCTGGTAGGGGATATAGACTCGAAAAAACTGTTGGCCTCTTCAATTAATTATCAGTTCTAAAAAACTAAAAAAAGTGGCCTGTTAACATGGCCTCTTTAAAGTTTTTTATACAAGGCTACTAGCTTAGAATACTATCTTTTTGTAATTGATTATTAGACTTTAAATTTGGTAAAAATAGTAAATAGACTAAAACAACCAGATTTAAATAAGGTAATGAGCCAAACAGGGTGAAAACTAAAACAGGATAGCCTTTTTGTTTTGCATTATGGTAGCAATAATAGGCTATTAAAATATTGGCGATTAATAAAAGTAAAATAAATAGTGTCATACCTGACTCCTTATCGTAAAAACTCATCAGTGAGTTTGTTATCTCAATACCTGTTAGTATAGCCAAGCTTTAATACTCGGTTATTAAAATTGACTAAATTATATCGATTATTTATTAATCTTATGTTTTATATGGTGTTATATTTTTCAAATTTTCAGCCAGAAGATCAGCACTGATTGGTTTAGATATATGATAACCTTGTGCGTAATCCACACCTATTTCTTTTAATAATTTAAATGTTTCATAATCCTCAACAAATTCGGCGACACAGGTTTTACCTAATGAATGGCTGATATCTTTAATGGCTTTAACTAATGCAAGATCAATAGGATCATTGAGCATATCTTTAACAAATGAACCATCAATTTTTACTTGATCAGCAGGTAATTGTTTTAAGTAACTAAAGGTACTAAATCCGGTGCCAAAGTCATCAATGGAAAAACTACAACCAAGCTCATTGAGTTTTTGGATCATCATTTTAGTTGCTTCTAAATTACTGATACTGGCAGATTCTGTAATTTCAAATACTATTCTGTCAGGTGCAACATGGTGTTTTTTTAAGGTGCTTTTTACCATAGGCAATAAGGTATCATCAGCGAAGGCGTGCGCAGAAAGGTTAATTGCTATTTTATTGAGTTCTTTATATTTAGCTGCACTTTCTATGGCTTTTTTAACCACACAATGATCAAGTAAGTTAATGTCAGAAGTGAGTTCCAAAGGAGGAATAAACTGATTTGGATAAATTAAAGCGTCATTAATTCTGATACGTAATAAGGTTTCGAAGTAGGTGATTTTATCCTGCTTTAAATCCCAAATAGGTTGAAAGTGTAGTTCTATTTTATCTTGCTGTAATGCAAGGCGTATTTCATGTGTCCAGGCAAGACCTGACATCATCTTATTACTATCGTCATCTTCTTTTGAGTAACAATGTACTAAATTACGACCGCGATTTTTAGCGACGTATAATGCAATATCAGATTGTTTTAAGCATTCACTCGCGTCGTTATTACTTGTTGTGATCGTGGTTAAGCCGATTGAACAGCTGATGGAGTATTTTCTGTCAATTGAATGGAATTGATAACGTTCAATAGCCTGACAGAGGTTTTCTGCAACAGAATGTGCCGCTAGTAAATCCGTGTTTTGTAAAATAACCGCGAATTCATCACCACCAATGCGACAAACAATTTGACCTCTGGTGATATGGTGCTGGAATAATTTGGCTACTTTCTTTATAACATTATCACCTTGCTGGTGGCCTAAACTATCATTAATAACTTTAAAATGATCAAGATCGATATAAATAAGTGCGTGGTGTTCACCTGTTTTAGCAGACTGACATATTTGGTTCAATCGCATATCAAAGTAATATCTGTTATGTAGCCCCGTTAAAGTATCATGTAATGCTAAGTGTTGTAGTTGGAGTTCAACTTGTTTTCGTTCATGAATATTATCGATACTTGCAGTGATCCCAACGCCAATTTTTTGATCGTCAATTGATTGTAGCCGGCATGCAATCCATATCCCATTGCCATTTTTATGTTTAATTTGCAGCTCTATATTTTTCTTTTGGTATTGACCAGATAATATGGACAGAATATTTTGTTCTAACGTGGGTTGATAGCTTATTTCAAAAAAATCGTTTAAGGATTTACCCAAACTTTCTTTGAGTCCAAATCCAGTTAAACTCTCCCAGGCGGGGTTTATAAACTGAATAACACCATGCGCATCAAGTTCTACTACCACTGTATTTAGGTGGTGTAATATCCTTTGATGAGCGGAAAATAACTTTTTGTATCTTTGCTGACTCTGACTAAATTGTTCTACTTTTTTGGCGAATTCAGCATAACTCACCATAAAATCTTCTCTACGTGCAGCCTGATCACAAATTTTATTAAGTAAAGGCTGTGTGTAAGGGGCTCTTATAAAGTCACTGACACCTGACAATAACAATTGTTCTGCAATATCGGGATCAGTGGACTCTATCATAGTCACAATTGCCTGATTCGGGTTTTGCTCTAATATCATTGCGACTAACTCATGAGTTGTCGGGCTCATATTCGTCATCGCATTGCATAGTACAATGGCGTAATCATTCTGACGAAAAAACGCCATGCCAGCTGTGTTATCAAGTACATGGGTTATTTTAAAGGTTTCTTGTAAAAATAAACCTATTTCATTAGCCTGATTCTTATCTGGTTCTATTAATAATAAGTTCAGCCGACTACTTTTTTCTAAATGACTTGATAGTACATTCGCCAGTATTTGTGGTAATTGAGGCATTTGTTGTTCAGTCAGTACGGTATCAATACCATAAGTTCTGGCTGTGGTCGCTGCTATACGTTCGAAATGTGTGGGTGTATTTAATAAAATGGGGGTATTCTTGGGGGTTTTTAATAGTCCTGAGCGGATCATTCTAGAAAATCGCCAGCCGTCTATTTTACCTATGTTAATTCCGGTAATTATTATATCGACAGTATTTAATTTTAATAACTCAAGGGCTGAGCTACTATTTTTAACCTCGATCAATTCAAAAACATTTAACTTATCAAGTGCACGTTTAATTGAATTTCTTTGCTTCAGGCTATTATCAACAATTAATAGCTTAAGCTTAACGGCCATACAAGATATCCATTTATACAAATCTTATCAAAGATTAATGCTAAATAACTAATGACACAAGTAGAACAAGTTGAATTCGAGGAGATTTTTGATATTTGTGACTAAAAATAAAAAACCGAGCAAAAAGCTCGGTTTTAGTAACTGAAAGCAGTTGTTATGAGGTTAATTTTTGCTTAATTAAACCGGAAACCTTACCCATATCGGCTTGACCTTCGGCTTTGCTTTTAATTAATCCCATTACTTTACCCATATCTTGCATTCCTGATGCATTGCAATCAGCAATAGCCTGATCAATAAGTGCAAGAATTTCTTCATCTGTTAAGGCTTTTGGTAAAAAACCTTCCAACACACTTATTTCATTTGCTTCGTTATCAGCAAGATCCTGACGGTCTGCATTAACAAATTGATCATGGGCATCACGACGTTGCTTGACCATTTTTACTATAATCGATTTGATATCCGCATCAGTTACAGTAATTTTTTCATCAATTTCACGTTGTTTGATTGCAGCAAGTGCCATACGTATAGTGCCAAGACGAGTTTTGTCTTTAGCGCGCATAGCATCTTTCATTGCATCTTTAAGTTCTACTAATAGACTCATTTACAAGACTCTGGAAACAGTTTTAGTATAATTTAACGCGACGTGCGTTTTCGCGTGAAAGCTTTTTCATCAGACGCTTAACAGCGGCTGCTTTTTTACGCTTACGCTCTGCAGTTGGTTTTTCGTAGTGCTCGCGACGACGAACTTCTGAAAGGATACCTGCTTTTTCACATGAACGTTTGAAACGACGTAAAGCAACGTCAAACGGTTCGTTTTCTCTAACTTTGATTACTGGCATTAAATTTACCTAATAGCTAATGAGTTCAACTCATACCGATCAATAAATGACCGTTTGTTTAAAAAATGGTGCGGTATTGTAATCCGAGCCACCCTCGAATGTAAAGTATAATTATAGTGCTAATTAAAAAATCCATAAACTAAGTTGGCAAAATATCCTTAAGTCAGTAAAATTGCCATTTAATTTAAGTATTTTTTGATAATTAGGTGATAAGTGCGAATTTTAGCGATTGAATCTTCATGTGATGAGACAGGTATTGCCATTTATGATGATGAGCAAGGATTACTGGCTCATCAACTTTATAGTCAGGTGAAATTGCATGCAGATTATGGTGGTGTTGTACCTGAATTAGCCTCCCGGGATCATATTCGCAAAACTTTACCTTTAATCGATGCTGCTTTTAAAGAAGCTAATACGTGTCCAGAAGAACTAGATGGTGTTGCTTTTACTGCGGGCCCGGGACTTGTTGGCGCAATATTGGTGGGCTCATCTATCGCCCGTTCTTTAGCATTTGGCTGGGATATTCCAGCCGTTGCTGTTCATCATATGGAAGGTCACTTATTGGCGCCTATGTTAGAAGAAAACAAACCTGAATTTCCTTTTGTCGCATTGTTAGTGTCTGGCGGCCACACTATGTTGGTAGAAGTAAAAAATATAGGTGAATATAAAATACTAGGTGAGTCTGTTGATGATGCTGCTGGAGAAGCGTTTGATAAAACCGCCAAGTTATTAGGGTTAGATTATCCTGGTGGACCTTTATTAGCCCAGTTGGCAACTAAAGGTATTGCAAAAAAATATGTTTTCCCACGCCCTATGACGGATAAGCCAGGTCTTGATTTTAGTTTTAGTGGTTTAAAAACTTATGCGGCTAATACCATTCGTGGAGAAAGTAAAAACTTAGTTCAAGGTGAACCATTAACAGGTAAAGGGTTAGATGAGCAAACTAAAGCAGATATTGCTCATGCATTTCAAACCGCTGTCGTTGATACTTTAGCAATAAAATGTAAACGCGCGTTAAAGCAAACGGGTATCAAGCGTTTAGTCATTGCCGGGGGAGTGAGTGCAAACAAGGATTTGCGGGAAAAATTTGCCCGTATGATGCAAGGTATGCAAGGCGAAGTTTTTTATCCTCGCACTGAGTTCTGTACAGATAATGGTGCCATGATAGCGTATGCCGGCATGCAAAGGTTAAAAGCGAAACAATACGCAGCAAAAGATATGAAAGCTAAACCACGTTGGCCAATTGATAGTTTACCACCTTTAAAACAGCAGGTTTAGCGCTCTTCAATGATGACTTTTGGTTCACCCGGAGGTTTATTCTGCGGCGTATTTAGTCTTTTCTCATGACCATGTGGGCGAGCATGATGATGTTTAGCCCGATGATCTTTTGGGTGTGCGATATCTGTTTTATGCGCTAATGCCTCATTCTGTTGTTGGCTTATTTTTTGATTAGCAGGTAAAGCTTGGCTGATAGTGTCGTCAGAAGCATCTGCTAATGGGCTGTGACTTATCGTTTGGGTTTTAAGTGCCAAATTTGATTTTTTATCATGTAATTCTGTTATTTGTTTATCTGTAATGTGTGAATTATCACGATTAAAAAAGTAGGTTATTCCAGCTAATATCAACACAGTCAAAATAAATAAATGTTTTTTACTTTTAGTCATAATCAGGTTCACCTTCTAATAACTGTATATTGGATGCAATAAAGTTAACATGAAAGTGCAGAGTGTCGCAATTACTTAGCTATTTTTTAAACTTTATTTTAGGCTCAGTGCCTTTTAATAAACGTACTATGTTTTCTCTGTGTCTGAAAAGAATCAAAATTGTTAACATCACCACAGGTATGGTGTACAAAGGTTTGATGAACCAAGTATATAAAGGAGCTAGTGTCACTGTGATCAACGCCGCTAAAGAGGCGTAACCACTCAGCCAAATTATGAAAACCCAGGTTAAAATGAGTAATCCGGCCAATGATGCACCTATGGGCAATAATGTGCCAAATGCGGTAGCAACTGCTTTACCACCTTTAAAACCAAAAAATATGGGATATATATGGCCTAAACAGGCAGCAACGCCGATAAAGCCTAAATAAATAGGCTCAACTTTTAAAAAGTAAGCGCCCCATACAGGTATGGTGCCTTTTAGTACATCAAAAATCAGCACTAAGGAAGCTGGAAACTTTCCGCCTAAACGATACACATTGGTTGTGCCTGGGTTATTTGAACCTGAAAGTCGCGGATCAGGTAAACGAAATACGTGACAAATTATAACAGCTGAGCAGATAGAGCCGAACAAATAAGCAAAAATACACATCAATGCTGTGATCACAACAATCCTTATTTTTTAATAAATGAAATTAAGTTATTATCTGCGCCTTATATTGCTGAAGATTACTTCTTTTTGCTTTAAAAGGGTATCCGACCAGCTATTATCCTTGTTAGCGCCAGGGAATTATACCAATTGATTTTTAATATATCGAGATTATAAAGTTATGGATAAAGTATTTATTTCCCAATTGCAAGTAGATACCATTATTGGTGTATATGATTTTGAAAAAGAACAAGAGCAAAGTTTATTTTTTGATATTGAAATGTTGACTGATATACAGCAGGCTGCGAAATCAGACGATATCAATGATGCAGTAGATTATGCTGTTGTCAGTGAGCGTATAATCACTCATGTAAAAGCTAAACCAGTCGAGCTGCTGGAAACCTTAGTTGAGCAAATAGCTGCTTTTATTTTGACTGATTTTAATGTGGCGCAGGTATTAGTTCGAGTCAGTAAACCCGCTGCCGTCAAACAAGCTAACACTGTCGGCGTTGAAATAATACGTAATGCTGCACAACTTAAAGGTAAAACAAGCTAATGCCGCAAATATTTATTAGCTTAGGTTCAAACATAAATAAAGAACAAAATATCAGAAGTGCCATAGCAACACTGCAGCATTATTTTGTTGATTTAGCTTGCTCACGTATTTTTGAAAGTGAAGCTGTAGGATTTCAAGGCAGTAATTTTTACAATTCAGTTGCAGGTGCAATTACTGAATTAAGCTTGCTGGAAGTCTGTACGTTACTGAAAAAAATTGAAAAAGATAATGGACGTTTAGCCAATGATAAAAAATTTAGTCCTCGAACTTTAGATCTCGACTTATTGTTTTATGATGATGTTATTTGCCAGCAACCGGCGCAACTACCTCGAGATGAAATAACTAAAAATGCGTTTGTACTTTGGCCGTTAGCTGAAATAGCGGCTGATTTTATACACCCGGTAACAAATAAAACTATTGGCGAAATTTGGCAGAACTACGATAAAAAACAACAAAAGCTGTGGCCAGTAGATTTAGAGAATAATTAGGACGTGAGTATGACATTTATTGAAATTATTGTATTAGCATTAATACAAGGGTTTACCGAGTTTTTACCCATATCAAGTTCAGCACATTTAATTTTACCTTCACAAATTTTAGGCTGGAAAGATCAGGGGTTGGCTTTTGATATTGCGGTTCATGTCGGGACTTTAGTTGCCGTTGTAATCTATTTTAGAAAAGAAGTGGTTGCTATTCTATCCGCCTGGTTTAAATCTTTGGCGAATAATAAACAAACCGAAGACAGTAAATTAGGTTGGTGGATAATTATTGGCACAATACCGGCTGCCGTGTTTGGATTATTGGCAAAGGATTTTATCGAAGCTTATATGCGCAGCGCCTGGGTTATCGCGTCTACCACGATAATTTTTGGTTTATTATTGTGGTATGCGGATGTTAAAGGCAAGCAAGTACGAAGCATTTACCAATTGAATTGGAAGTCAGCGTTATTTATTGGTTTAGCACAGGCGTTGGCTATGATCCCGGGTACGTCACGCTCAGGTATTACAATGACAGCCGGACTGATGTTAGGCATGAACAAGCAAAGTGCAGCCCGTTATTCATTTTTATTATCTATTCCGGTAATAGCTATGATGGGTCTTTATTATACGATAGAAATGATATTTGGTAATGAGACCGTAGATTGGCAGGTGTTGATCATAGGTGCTGTACTATCCTTTATATCAGCTTACTTATGTATATTTTTATTTCTAAAAATCATAGAAAAAATGGGCATGATGCCATTTGTCATCTATCGTTTAGTATTGGGTATTGGATTGTTTATATTTTTGATGATTTAAAGGGCTTTGTATGGCTAAATCTGCATTGGTAATTCAGTTTTTCATCATACTTGTATTACAATTGGCTGTTGGCTGTAGTAATACCAATGATTTAAAACAGCGGCGGGTTGTAGCAGTCAGTAATCCACAAATCAAAATTACCCGTACAACGGCGTTAACCTGGTATGCTGACTTTGAAATTCATTCAGACATCCCATCTGCAGATAAAGCGAGTTATACCGCTTTGATCAAGCAACAAATTGAAAATGAATTAATCGACAAAGGTTTTAATTTTCAATTGCAAGAAACAGACAGTCAATATCAGGTGATAGCGCTGGCGGTAGCCGACAAAACACAAATTAGCTCTGAATACCTATCTTTATTCAAGCTATTCCCTGAGTTAAGTTACGATAGTGATTTATCTCAAGGAACTTTAATTGTCGCAATTGTTGACCCGCTTGAAAGAACAGCAGCCTGGAGAGGGACAGTGCAAATGTTTTTGGAACCTAAGTTAGAAAAATCCATCCGGCAACAGAGAATTTCAGATTCAATTTCAAAATTATTAAGAAATTTAAAACCTGAAATTTAGCGCTTAAAAAGCGCAGGTTAATTGTAAAAAAATACGCTTGGCTTTATATTTAAAGTTAAGTTCTTCTTTTTCAATATTAAGATCTATGGGCCACTTCTCCCACGGCTTAGTGATCTCAGAGCGTGGCTCGCCGGATTTAAAGTCAAAGTGAAAGGCTTCATTAAGTAAAAAATCACTAATTTTCTGCTGTTGTTTAAAACTCATATTGCGCCAGTAATATTGTGGACGGTTATTGTTTTTATCAAACTCAGCCGTGACGGGATCTAAATGACGACAATGCTCAAACTCTGGAATATCCGCTAAAGGTTGGGTATTATCCATAAAACGTACGATGCGCTCCCAAAACAAAAAGCAATGTACCGGGCTGGTACTTGAATCACCCACAACGGCAAAAACTTTAGTCCATTTCTGCTTATCAGGATCTTTATGGTGCACTGTGGGCACATAAGAGGATTGACCATGACCTACTGTAGATAAAGCAAAAGTTGCGATAATATCATCCCATGCAAAACAGGGGTTACCATGCTCATCTCGTTCGGGGAATTCATTATCTTTGTCCTGTTTGTTATATCCAACCTTGCCTGTTTTTCTATCAAAATAAGCGCAACGTTTTGGATCCCATGAAGATAAAATAGGAATTAAGTTGCAAAAAGTAATATTCCAAATCAGTAGTGAAATAAGCATCCACCAGGGGAATGGATCTGGTTCATCATAAAATGGCCATATTACTGCAAATAAAGTAATCATAAAGCTACCACAAAAGCCTAAAAACATCGGGCCTAAAATAAACATGCGCCAAATATCTTGTCCGCAACTTAAGGCTATATACCTATGTTTAGTATCATAAGGTGTTGATTTTTTATAGAAATTACCGGTAAAACAGAGACCTTGAAAACTATCAAATAATTGCATATCTGTTTTAGCGCTAAAAAAACGATTAAACAAAATACGTTTAGGAATAATGTTTGAGCCATAAAATTTAATGCGTTGCATCGCTTTGTCAGTATTGATATCGGGCATATAAACGGTTCCTGAAAGCTGGCTTTTCAAATTGGTTATCACCAAGCGGAAAGTCAAGCGGAAAAATCAGATTTTAAAAAGCGCAGGTTAATTGTAAAAAAATACGTTTGGCTTTATATTTAAAGTTAAGTTCTTCTTTTTCAATATTAAGATCTATGGGCCACTTCTCCCACGGCTTAGTGATCTCAGAGCGTGGCTCGCCGGATTTAAAGTCAAAGTGAAAGGCTTCATTAAGTAAAAAATCACTAATTTTCTGCTGTTGTTTAAAGCTCATATTGCGCCAGTAATATTGTGGACGGTTATTGTTTTTATCAAACTCAGCCGTGACGGGATCTAAATGACGACAATGCTCAAACTCTGGAATATCCGCTAAAGGTTGGGTATTATCCATAAAACGTACGATCCGCTCCCAAAACAAAAAGCAATGTACCGGGCTGGTACTTGAGTCACCCACAACGGCAAACACTTTAGTCCATTTCTGCTTATCAGGATCTTTATGGTGTACTGTGGGCACATAAGAGGATTGACCATGACCTACTGTAGATAAAGCAAAAGTTGCGATAATATCATCCCATGCAAAACAGGGATTACCATGCTCATCTCGTTCGGGGAATTCATTATCTTTGTCCTGTTTGTTATAACCAACCTTGCCTGTTTTTCTATCAAAATAAGCGCAACGTTTTGGATCCCATGAAGATAAAATAGGAATTAAGTTGCAAAATGTAATATTCCAAATCAGTAGTGAAATAAGCATCCACCAGGGGAATGGTTCATATTCACCAACAAATAACCAAAAAGGCACAAAGGTAGCTAAAAAAAAGCTACCACAAAAGCCTAAAAACATCGGGCCTAAAATAAACATGCGCCAAATATCTTGTCCGCAACTTAGTGCTATATATCTATGTTTAGTATCATAAAACGTTGATTTTTTATAAAAATCATCGGTAAAACAGAGACCTTGAAAACTATCAAATAATTGCATATTTGTTTTAGCGCTAAAAAAACGATTAAACAAAATACGTTTAGGAATAATGTTTGAGCCATAAAATTTAATGCGTTGCATCGCTTTGTCAGTATTGATATCGGGCATATAAACTGTTCCTGAAAGTGTGTTTTTTAGTTAATTTAATGCTGGCTTTTCAAATTGGTTGTAATCAAGAGGAAAAGTAAGATTTTGGTCATATCTTAAAATAGCTGATGGTGTGATTTTAGTGACTGAGCCTGCTCCTGAGTCAATTTTAAAATAGTAACTGGCTCTGATCAGTTGGTCAGCCTGATTGTAACTTGATTTATAAACTTTGGTACCTCTAAGCCATTGGCCAGAGAAGTACTCAGTTTTTATTGGATCCCACCATGTATAAGGTACAACTAATTCGATTTCTGATTGGGTTTTATCAAATAAGGTTAAATCAATATGGACTACATAAGCATCATCACCTACTGCAATCGTGGATACTTTAGGTGAAAATAATACCGACATTAAATAATTTAAATATTGGCTGCTATGTTGAAATTGACTAAAAGGTGGGTTTTTATCTCCCGCAAAAAAACCTTTTGGTTTTTTTGCAAATGGGCCAAACTTAGCCCACTTTTGGGCTAAAGTATCTGTTAATTTACTGGCAACCAAGGTCATTATTATGCTGCCGATAAATAAACCCCAACCTATGGGGCCCATAGTTAAAAATACCGCACCATAAAATGCCGATGCCACAGCTAATGAGCCGGCAAAAAAACTGGCAACGGCGGCGTCTTTATCTTGTTTACTTAATAACTCAAAACCATCGGCAATTTGCAGACCACCGCCAACAATGCCAGTTAAGCCACCAAAAGATCTTAAAACAGTAAATTTGACTGGTTTATTAAGTTTTTCACTTAATGAATCTGCTACTGCTGGTATTCTTGATTTAACTAAAAAATGTGTTTTTGATGGTCGATAGTATACCTCCCAAACATTGCCGGTGCTGGCTATCACACTGCCCAAAGTTGCAAAGTGCTTTGCGTAAATCTCACCTTTTTGTTTTCCTTTAAAATTCTTATCATATTCGGCATAGATAAAATAAGCCGTAACCGTACTTAATGCCGCAAGTGCAGCGGTAAAACCTCGGGTGCCTTCAAATATTACCTTTTGTATTTTGTTGGGATCTAATGCTGTGTGCTGTAATTCCTCATCTATTATAGAATTGTATTCATAAACAGCGGTTGCAGGAACATGCTTATATGGCACTGATAATGTTTTAACCCCGACACCCATTACGCTTCTATAGGTTTGCTCTTTAGAGACAAGCTCTTTTAACATTTGTACTATTTCATCTTTTACTTGTGTTGCTAGTAACTCACCGCCAGGCTGTGTCATATTACTGTGGATAGTTGTCACATTAAGCTGCTTTTGCAATTCTCTTGCTATCGTGATCAGCTGATTGGTATTAGGAGTTCTTCCTTTTCTAACAGATGCCAATGAATTTTTTATCGCTGTTTTAGCTTTTTTACTGCTGATCTTCTCCATGATTGGATGAGTAGTAATATCAAACTGTAACATTACATGATTTTCAGGTACGCCTGCAAACCCGGTTAAGCGTATGCCTTTCAATTTATCGATATCATAACTCTTTGTGAAAGCCCCCACCATTTGATAAAAACGTGCATTATCCTCGTTTGGTACTAGCTGTTCTTTAAAAATGCGTTCGTAAAACTTTAATGCATCTTCAAAACCCCTTTTAATGGTATCGACACTCATTATTGAAGGATAAAATTTATCAGGGATATAGTGTGAACTACTAAATTCAATCTTCACGGCATTATATTGTAATTTTATCGGATCAAATGCGCCTAATTCTTGAAGTATTTTGTCTGTATCTGGTTCTATTGCAGATAAATCACTGGCAAATAAATCTTTATTTGGACATAGTTGTTTATTAAACCAACTGTTTTCATCGGCTAATAATTCACTGATCAATAACTTATCATCGTTTATTCGTTGATTTAACCTTGTTTTAATCTCGTCACTACGTGGTTTTTGATTGTTTATCGCAGGAAAGTAAACTGGAATAAGGTATTCGGGTATTAGGAGTGATGTTAACAGATTAAAAAATAACTCCAGACTTGTCGGATAAGCAAGTGCAGATAATGTTGTAAAGTCTCTCACTAAAGCCGGCCAATCAGGTGGGGCTTGTATGTTCTGTTCTATACATATTTCATCAAGTGTAAGTGCTAATGAAGTATTATCTAAATAAAATAGATCATATAAATTTTCCCTTTGTGTCAGGTAACATGCTACTTTTTGCAATACAAAATCAACATCTTTTACAAGATAAGATTCTATTTTATCTTTGCATAAATATTTACCGACATCTCTTGCCATATTACTCTGGTTATCATTATTTTTTAATTCATGATGGTAACTTTTGGGTACAGATAGTGGTTTTCGTGAAGTGAGTTCTTCATTTAAATAGAAGTTGTGTGCATACATAGCCGATTGATAAAAAGGTTCAGCCTGTAGTTGTGTATTGTGCTGCATAAGCTCAAACAATGTAAAAGCAGAATCTAAATAGGATTTTTGTGCTAAGCCTATAATGTCATGCACAAAAACACTGAGCTTACCATCTTGTGACAAACCTAAGTTTTCAAGGGTTGTAAAATCAGTAGCACCCGAAAAATTAACTAATTGCATACGTTGAATACGATATTGTACTGCCAGGTCTGTATCGGTACATTTACATAACAAAGGACTGAGCGCTAATCTGGGATCTTGCTGGTACATCCCTCCTAAGCAGGTAATATATTCCCATGACCATTGGACTCTTGAAAACGCGATTTGGATCACGGGTTCCTTTAATTCGCTGGCATTGTCATTAAATAATCCTAAAGCCTTGCGTGGTACGATTATATCAATAGCAGCTTTACTGCTATATTTTCTAAAATTTTGGTCATGTGTTTTTGAAAGATCAATATCACTTAGTAAACCATTAGGTAACGCTGCAATTTCACGCCATAAATAGCCATCAACATACAGGTAGTAATATCCAATCGCTTCGCCATCGGCTAATTGGTCTTGATTTTTTATGAATGGGAGATATTCAGGCGCACCTGATTTCGATTTATCTAATGTCGGTTCTTTAAATACATGCGGTAATAAAGTTACAAATGCCGGCGTTTGTTCATCGGGAATAGGTTCCGATTTCTTTTGTGTTGCAGTAAAACCAAAAGGAATAATGACATTATCAGAACTGGGGCAAGGCATAGCTAATTCAATTTTACAGCTATTTTCTATATTGGGAATTGTTGGTTTATATTTACGTGGAATCGTCATAGTTATTGCCCGTCACCAGTTACGATAGTGCGTTTAAAACCACCTTGGGCTATTTGAAATGTCCCTTGTCCAAGTAATTTATTATCTTTTTCAGTATCTAACTGATAAACAGCTTGTGCTTCATCATTGTCATTCGTTAGGACTGGCTCTCTTTGATCCACACTCAAATGTGGTGGTGTTGGTGCTCCGGCTTGATTGAGAGGAGCCGGAGGTGTATTTTTATTATTCGAAACCATTAAATCGTTTTGTCTTACGGCAGGGCTGCCTTCAATTAAGACATTAAAAGAGCCCGCTAAAAACTCAGCTTTCCCCTGGGTTGTGCCACTGGCAATGCCTTTTTTATCACCGGCTTCATCGCCTGTGCTTTGTGAGAAATTACTTTTTAAATTACAAGCTGGATTACCATTAATTAAGACTGAACTTGCCGTGTTTTCTGCGTCGCTCGATGTCGCAACATTGGGATAAGGAATTGGCACGACAGATGGCCCGACTGTGGTTAAACAGACATCGACGGTTTGTAAAATACCACCGCTGTCCAAGAGCACCATGTAGTTTAAAAAGTGCGCACCAGAGTCGCTGAAAATGACTCCGTCAAGGCATGTAAGCGAATGGAATAGTTTATCTATTTCGAGTTTACATAACGCAGAATGAGTCATTTACAGCGATTCCCGAAGGGCGAGTCTAAAATTCCCGCATACTGCGTTAAATTCTTTTGATTTAGAATAACTAAACCTAAAAAAATTTGCCTTGTCTGCGAAAATTTTAGATCTCGCTGGCGTATACTTTTCAAACTACATGGTGCTCTAGTGTACTGCTGTTTTGCCGTTGATCAATACGTTAGCACCTAAAACGGTAGCAATGCTTGGCGCTATACTTTCTTCATCTTTAATTAAGTGTTCTGTTTGTCCGGCTTGCCAGCCTAAATGATCTGTCACTAACTGTAAGAAGGCATCAGGATCGCTAATGGGTTTATTCATATCCATCTGCGTTTGCTCTTCAAGCCAGGGTAATATTGGTTTATTTGCCTGTTCATCCCACTCTGGTGGCTCAGTCACATAATCACTGATAAACTCATTGATCATCTCGCCTAAAGTGCTATGTTGATATTTAGGTCTGGCTATTTCAGCCTTGAATGCATTTTCGCCGGTTTCTCTGTCTGGAAAAATAGCGACTTTATAAGCAACCCCTAAGACATTATGTTTTCTTGTTGTAATATTTAAAGGCAATAATCCCGGATTATTATGGCGCCAGGTTTGACTGCCTCCAGAGCGAATATCAGCAGTTAAGGTATCAATATCATACTGTACTGCGGGGCTTTCTTTTGCAGATCCTGCATTGATGTAATTAGTCATTTATTTTCATCCTTGAGTTTATTATTTTAAAGTTTAATTAGCATTTAATACCTGCATAGGGTACTTAATATCACTATCTTTATCAATTTTAGATTTGCTTTTTGGTTTATTTTTGCTAAAAGCAACCTCAACTATTTTTTTGTGGTGATTTTTTTGTCATTATAGGCGGATTGATTTAGTTGCAGGATGTTTAAAGGTGTATTTAAGTTTTTTTGGCCTTGCCGAAAAACCCTTCTCGATAGCCCCTAATCCGGAATATTTGTTTTTAAGTGATAGGCATAAAGAAGCGTTAGCACATTTAACTTTTGGTTTAGGTGATGCCGGAGGGTTTGTATTGCTAACGGGCGAAGTTGGCACAGGTAAAACCACAGTGACGCGTTGTATGCTTGAAGAGTTACCAGAGTCAACTCAAGTTGCTTTTGTATTAAACCCTTCGTTATCAGAGTTGGAGTTGCTCGCCAGTATTTGTGATGAATTACGAATTCGTTATAAAAAAACCGATGCAACCCTTAAAAATTTAACGGATAAAATTAAAAATCGTTTGTTAAAAAACCACCAAAATGGTGGTCATACTATGCTGGTAATTGACGAAGCACAACATTTAGCACCTGAAGTCTTGGAGCAATTGAGACTATTAACTAATTTAGAAACTAACCACAAAAAATTATTGCAAATAATCCTGGTAGGCCAGCCTGAACTGCAGCTGCTACTAAAACGCAATGAACTTAGGCAGTTAGCACAAAGGATCACTGCAAGATATCATTTATTACCTTTATCGGAAGCGCAAGTGTTTTCTTACATTCAACACCGTTTACACAAGGCTGGTGCTCGTAGCCCTATCTTCGCGACACATTCAATAAAGTTAATTCATCAATTAACTGCGGGTATTCCGAGGCTAATTAATTTATTATGTGACAGAGCTTTAATGGGCGCATTTGCCAATCAAGATCAGCAAGTAACAAAATTAATTGTTAAACAAGCGGCACTGGAGGTTTTGCCACTGCAAGATCAACAAGTTGTAGAAAAAAGTAATCATTCATTATTGATATTTTTAACCTGTATTGTCTGTGTCGGCTTAGGTTTTGCTATGTCGTTTATTTTATAAAAGTTAGAGTATTTTATGTCATATTTATTAGATGCGTTAAAGCAATCTGAAGCCCATGATAAAGGCGCATCTCCAGCCTATAATAGTGCAACAGGTACACATTATCATCAGCATCAGGACTTACGTTTTTATCGCCGTTTATCTATCGCTTTGGTTTCCCTGTTTATATTGTTACTGACATTGGCTGTTGGTTTTATGGCGGGTAAATGGGTGCAGAACGTCGAATCAAACAATAATATTGTATCTGTCACTAAACCGGAAATCACGCCGGAAAAAAGCGTTACTCAAAAACAACAAGATTTACCACAAGTTACGCAACCAGGCACAATTCAAAGTCCAATCGTTCAGGTGCAGCCTCAAGGTAACTTTATCCAGCCAGTGATGCAGGCGGCTAATGGTATTCAATATCAACTGGTGCCTGTGCAGCCGAATATACAAGCGCAAATCCAGCCAAATACAGCGATTGATTACAGTCAATATAAAGTTGTTGGTAAACCCGTTGAGGACAGCCCAAAGCAAGAAAAAATAGATGAAACTGCGCACTTATCTTCAACTTTGAAAGCGGCTTTTGCAAATGCGGTTGCTGCGACCGAAAATCATGATGATTACGAGGTCGTTAAAACCACCAAGGACTCTGCAATGGCTCAACCTATCGAACTGTTACCTGATTTGATCCAGGCGATGATCCCTGCAATGCAATATCAGGCACATATTTATGCAACCCAATCTGATAAACGTTGGATAAAAATAAATGACAAAGATTTGTATGAAGGGGAGTGGCTGCAAAATGTACAAGTTGTAGAGATCACGCCTGAGTTAACTTTAATGGACGTGGATGGTTATCGTTTTAGTTTACAGGCTATGAGTGACTGGCAACCCTAGTTGTATTTATTGGTGTTTAGGTTAAATGTATTGTGTAAGATCAAGTTGGTATTTTTTGGCATTATCTGTTGCAATAATTTCGTCTTTAACAAATTCATTGGCTAAGTCGAGATCTTTCGCGGCAATATAATGATTAAATTGGGCATTATAAATACAATGTACAATTGGAGAGTTCGCTGTATTTGTTTTAAAGTCTTTTACAAAGCCAATTTTATCTGCTGTTAACCGTACGATAGTACCAGCTGGGTATATACCAATACTCTGTATGACAGTTTGCATCACTTTAGCGTCAAACATCCCCGGTGATTGCTCTTTAATGAGTTTAAACGCGGTTATTGAACCAACTAGCTCTTGTTTTTTTTCTATACAACTTAATTTGTCAAACTCACAAACTATGATAAATAAACGTGTTAATTGCGACGTTTTTTCCGCGGTGAGTTTATCAGGATAACCACTGCCATCAAGCCTTTCTAATTGATGTTTACAAAGCTCGACGGTTAATTCAGGTGCGCCGCCACTGAGCTCAAGTATATTGAGTAGATCATCTATATGGCTAAAGTCAGATTTAGCTTCTGTTTTGGGAGCCTGTGCTAATTTTCCCAAGTCATGTAATAGTCCTGCAAGAATAATCGCGATTGCTTTATTATATTCTACTTTGTGGTCTGCAATACATTGAGCCAGCATGACAGCGACTCTGAGGCAAGGTGCCAGAATCGGATCTGAATTAGCATAGATCCGAATGACACAAGCAAGGCTATTTTTATTACGTTTAACTGACGCTAATATACTTTCACTTAAACGAGATAACGCAGACATATCAAAAGGGTGGTTATGTAATATCTTGTGTTTGATATTTCCTAAGGTTTGCTTTGCATTTTGTTCAATGGTTTTCGCTTTTTCTATTTCTTGTTCAAATGTGATTGATTTTAAGGCGCAAGCAGAGGTTATATCTACAGTGTTTGTTTTAACTGCCATTTGTTTACTAACATCGATAATTACTTCAATTACGCCTTCTTTTTTAAGGCGTTTTATTGCTTTTTTATCTCGGACCCAACCTGTTTTGACTACTTTGACTGTGCCGAGTTGTTTGGATACGCTATCGACATAACTGCCAACTGCAAGTTTCGTGATGGATATATGTTTTAAATTGTTCATTTAGTTTGTAAAGGCAGTCCTAAAAAAGCGTATTAATTCTATATTAAAATCCTCTGGTTTTATTGAAGATTCGAGCTCATCATGACATTGTTTTTTAGAGAGATCTATATCTTTTACTTCGGTATTTCTATGGAACTTGGCATTATAGAAAAGTTTAACGCAAGGCTTTAACGGATGAGAGAAATTACTTTTAGAAACAATGCCTATTTTCTGACTTTTTAATTTTACTAAAGTGCCTACAGGGTGTATTCCTATGCATTCGATAAATTTATTCACTAATTCAGCATCAAAACTTGCAGGGCAATCACTTTTTATGATTTTAAACGCTTTGATTGGGGTCATATCTTCTTTATATACACGCTTTGCTGTTAATGCATCATAGACGTCAACGATTGCTATCATACGTACATATTGATTTATTTCATCAGCCTTTAAACCAAAGGGGTAGCCTTTTCCATCTAACCTCTCATGGTGATACCCTGCAATATCAACAGCAATGCCAGATAAACCAGCTTCCTCTAAGGCTTCTTTACTATAGCGGGCGTGATTTTGCACTTCCAGATATTCTTGCTCTGTTAATTTACCGGGTTTATTTAAGATAGATTCATTTATTTTGATTTTGCCTATGTCATGTAAAAGTGCACCAGTAGCGAGTTCATGGATAATGTTTTTGTCAAAATGTAAGTGTTTGGCAAATATAGTCATTAAAATGGAAACATTAATAGAGTGTTCTAATAAATAGGCATCTTTTTTTCTGATCCTGGTGATACATGCCAGCGCATCTTGATTACGAAATACTGAGTCGATAAAATCAGTGGCTACTTCTTCGAAAGGTCCAATTTCAATTTTTCTACCCGCTTTTATATTTTTTATGGCCTGGACTTGTATTTCTTTTGCTTCAGTATACAGTTTGGTTGCTTTATTCATTTCACTTTCTAAACTGACACTGGCATAGGTTGGATCGTACTTTTCAGTAATTTCTGTGGTTGTGTCTGTTTTGGCAGGATCTGTATGATCATTGTTGTCATTATTGAGTGTTTTACTGGTATCTATTTCAACTTCCAAGATCCCTGCCTGGATCAATTTATTAATGTTAGATTGACTCCTAACCCATCCTTGATTTTTAACCTTCACTTGCTTTTCTTGTCTGGTTACATTGTTGACAAACATGCCCGGTTGTAATTGGTTAATTAGTAGTTTTTTAAGCATAAAAGACAGGGGCACTATAAAAGGGCGAATAGATTAAAATTAGCAAAAGAAATCACATATTACCAATGTCCCCTTAAAAATAAAAAGGGGTAATTTTGTATTACCCCTTGTTAAATTAGTCCGCTTGTAGCGCTTTATTCGTCTTCAGTTAGTGTCATTAAGGATGTATTACCACCCGATGCAGTTGTATCTATACTGATGGTTTTTTCAGTGACTAAACGTGAAATTAACGTATCATAATATTCAGCGCTGATCACAGGTAAAATGGCACCTGTACGGGCAGCAAACTGAGTACTGATATAGGCTTTTCGCTCACATGCGCTATCAATTACTGCGCCTGCTAATTTAGGGTGCGCAAGTAACGTTTGCAATTGATTCGCTTTGGCAACTTGTAAAACACCTTCTGCAACTCCGGTTGAAACAAGCTTATCTCTAAATGCTAACGCTTCATCGTAGAAAAGATCTGATACAACTGTGATCACAGTATTTCCGGTTGCAAGTGCTGTGACAATAGATAAAACCCAAAAATTAAAGGAAGTATCTTTATCGGCATAACAGGTTACACAACCCCTAGGTTCAAGATAAAGTTTATTTGACTCACCAGTTGGCCCAGGTAAGCTTGTTGGTTTCGCTAATCGTTTTTCAATGTGATTTAATTGAGTGCGAGAATTTGCTAATGTTAATGCTAAATCATCTGCCAATTCGTTAACGATTTCTACAGTGGCTATTTTGGCTAACAGTTGTCTAATAGCTGAAATACGATCGTTTAGTGGTGTCATACGCCAAATATTTTCAACATTCATGGCATTTGTTAATAATAAATCAACTTGCTCTTTTGCTGCCGGAAAAGGTGAAAGGTCAGGGGTTTTAACTGACGCAGGTGTATGAATTGTCGATTTTTCTGCCACTAATCGGGTTAAATAGTTAGGGCCTCCGGCTTTTGGACCTGTACCAGATAATCCTCGGCCACCAAAAGGCTGCACACCAACTACCGCCCCTATCATGTTACGATTAACGTACACATTACCAGCCCGAGACATTTTAGCTAAATATTGTGCACGTTGCTCGATTCGGGTATGAATACCCATAGTTAAACCAAAGCCTGTCCCATTTACCTGATTGATCACATTATCTATTTCTGAACCTTTAAAGCGAATGATATGCACGCATGGACCAAACACTTCTTTTGTTAATACAGATAAATCGCTGATCTCATATAAACGCGGTGCAAAGAAAAAGTGTCCTGCTTCGGTACCATCTTTAGCCAAAACGCGGGGAACTTTACATTCATAATGTAGAGTTGAACGTCCTTTTAAGTACTCTACATGCTCGTTAAGGGCGTCGAGTGCTTTAGCATCAATAACCGGTCCGACATCTGTTGATAACATTGCAGGGTTACCAATGTGCAGTTCAGCTAAAGCTCCTTTGAGCATATTAATTATTTTATCAGCGATTTCGTCTTGGACGAATAGTACTCTTAATGCTGAACATCGTTGGCCTGCACTTTGAAAACCTGAAGAAATAACATCATCGACAACTTGCTCCGGCAGGGCTGTAGAATCAACTATCATACAGTTTTGACCACCAGTTTCTGCAATCAGTGGTACCTGGTCGCCACCGCGCTCTGCCAGTGTTTGTGAAATACGTGTGCCAGTTTCAGTTGAACCTGTAAACATTACGGCTTTAATGCGTGTATCCGGAATAATAACCTGGCCAACTTTGCTACCACGGGCTATAACTGCCTGAACCACACCTTTTGGTAAACCTACTGCTTGCATTAACTCTATAGTGCGTAATGCAATAAGGCTTGTTTGTTCGGCTGGTTTTGCAATGACAGTGTTTCCTGTCACGATTGCTGCGGCTACCTGACCGAGAAAAATAGCTAACGGGAAATTCCAGGGACTAATACACAATATTACGCCACGGGCTTCGAAACGTTCGTCTGTTGCCAGTTCTTCGGCTCTTGCTGCGTAGTAACGACAAAAATCGACGGCTTCTCTGACTTCATCAACGCCGTCTTGTGGAATTTTTCCTGCTTCTTTAATACAAATAGCGATTAATTCATCACGATGACGTTCTAAAATATCCGCAGTACGACGTAATAATTCAGCTCGCTCATTCACGGGTGTCTGAGACCAGCTGGTAAAGGCTGATGCAGCATCTGTTACTAGTTGCTGCATTGCTTCATCATTTTGATGTGTAATATAACCTATGATTTCATCATGGTTAGCTGGGTTTCTAACGGCTTTAGCGTCGTCAGGAATTTCAGCCGCTGTAATTTGATGCTCGGCAAACCAGTTATCAAGGTTTTCTTTAAATGGTGTAATATGGTTTATATCAGTTAAATCAATCCCTTTTGAGTTATTGCGTTCAGCACCATATAAATTAATTGGTAATGAAATTTGTTGATTTAATCTGTTTTTTAACCCTTGTGTTTTTTCAACCGGATCTTGCAGTAAAGATTCAACAGGTTTCGTTTCATCAACAATCGCATTTACAAATGACGAATTAGCGCCATTTTCTAATAAGCGACGCACAAGATAAGCTAATAAATCTTCATGTTGTCCTACAGGAGCATAAATACGACATTGGACTTTATCTTCAGCGATAATTTGTTTATATAAAGATTCACCCATGCCATGTAAACATTGAAACTCAAAATTATTGAAATTACCTGCTGCCATTTCTAAAATAGTGGTGGCAGAGTAAGCATTGTGAGTCGCAAACTGAGGGAAAATAACGTGACGTGCATTCATTAGTTTAATGGCACAGGCTTTATAAGATACATCAGTACTTGCTTTACGGGTAAATACAGGGAAGTGCTCTAAACCATCTTGTTGTGATGTTTTTATTTCTGTATCCCAATAGGCCCCTTTTACTAAACGTACCATCATCTGACGGCCAACTTTAGTGGCTAATTCTACTAACCAGTCAATCACAAAAGTGGCGCGTTTTTGATAAGCTTGTACGGCTAGGCCAAAACCATTCCAGTTGCCTAATGCATCATCTGAAAAAACTGCTTCAATAATGTCCAGAGAAATATCTAAACGGTCAGCTTCTTCGGCGTCAATTGTAAATCCGATATCATATTGTTTTGCAAGCAGGGCTAATTCTTTTACTTTTGGTATCAGTTCTGCAACTACACGCTCTTTGTGACTAAATTCATATCTAGGGTGAATGGCCGATAATTTTATCGAAATTCCCGGACTTTTTATCGGGCCGCGGCCATTTGCTGCTTTACCAATAACATGAATGGCATTTTCGTAACTTTGATAGTAACGTTCTGCATCAGCCATAGTACGAGCACCTTCGCCTAACATATCGTATGAATAGGCGTAACCTTTAGTTTCTTTTTCTACTGCACGCTCCAGTGCTTCATCTATTGTGCGGCCCATTACAAATTGTTTGCCCATAACTTTCATGGCAACACGCACTGATTTACGGATCACAGGTTCACCTAAGCGACCTATGGTTTTTTTAAGCAGGCCAAACTGTAGTTTTTTATTTTTATCTGTGTAATTCACCATCTTACCTGTGATCAATAAGCCCCAAGAAGATGCATTAACAAATATAGAGTCACTGTTACCTAAGTGTGTACTCCAGTCTCCTGATGTTAATTTATCGCGAATAAGCTCATCTTGGGTTTCGCTGTCTGGCACCCTTAATAAAGCTTCGGCCAGGCACATTAGTACTACACCTTCTTCTGAAGACAATGAGAACTCCATTAAGAGTGCATCAACTCCACCCTGACCCTGTTGATCATTACGAATATTAACGACAAGCTGACGAGCACGTTCCCAGGCGCGACTTCGGGCAGATACACCAACTTCTGCCAATGGTAAAATATGATCTATTACTTTATCTTCATCAATACGATAAAAATCGCGGATTTTTTGACGAATTTCGCAATCAGTTTTTAAGTTGCCGTTAAATAACATAAGTAAAGCCCTTAAATAAAATCAGTTTTAAAATTTATGTTGAGCATTTTATAGAAACTACAGCAGTATGTGCTGGTTAATTTCGGGAAATTCCGGTATTTTACGGTTTATTGACTCAATTAAACAAAATAATATGCTGTTATGACAATTTCTATAAAGACGCGAATATTAGATAGAATTGATTTATCTATTCTAGACGCCTTACAAAAAAATGGCCGGATATCGAATGTAAATTTAGCTAAAGAAGTTAATTTAAGTCCCAGTCCTTGCCTTGACAGAGTGAAGCGATTAGAGGCTGATGGTTATATTTCAGGATATTATGCCAGACTTAACGCAGATAAATTAAATCAAAGTGTGGTAGTTCATGTGGAGGTGACGTTAGCGCAATCTACAACACAAATTTTTAAAGAATTTAAGCAGCATATTTTAGCCATATCTGAGGTAGTAGAGTGTGATATGGTCGCTGGTGGTTATGATTACTTATTAAAGATCCGAGTTGCTGATATGGTGCAATACCGTGAAGTATTAGGCAAAGTGGTTGATATTCCGGGGGTGGCTACACATCATACCTATATGGTGATAGAAAATGTAAAACAAGATCAGGGTATTGCTTTGGATAAAAGTATCTAGTATTATTTTGAAACCACTTCAAGATATCAATTTAAATGTGATCCTGAAGTGGTTTAGTTTAAACTGCCTAAGCCCAACCTTCGTGGCGCTTTCTTCTTGATAACATCAAAGTGAGTAATACACCTAAAAATAAGCCTACAAAAGCGATACCACCGCCATAGAGTAAGAGCTGTTTTCTTTCTGCTTCACTTGCCTGTGATACTTTATTTATTTGTTCGTCAATTTTTAGTTGTAAACTTTTAACTTGCTTAGTTAAAGTTTGGTTATTGAGGGTTAATTCGTTATTTTTTTGTTCTAACTGGGGAAGGGTGACTTGCGCTTCTTTCAGCGTATTCTGTGTATTAAATAATTCTTCTTTAGATTGTTGTAATTGCTGTAATAAACCCGGTTTCTTCGAAATATAACGTTTATCTACCCATCCGGTACGACCTTTTTGATCTTTTACCTTAAAATAGCCAGAGTCGTCATCTTCTGACACAAGTTCTAATTCAGTACCCGCATTGACAGATCCTAAAATACGATATTTTTTACCCGCGCCAGAATGCATGAAAATATGCAATTCATCAATAATATAGGCCGTGTTTTTATTGTTAGCCGCTGCCTGAATTGACGTTGGATCTTGTACTGTCTCGGTTTGCTCTGTGGGTGCAGTTCCATCTTGTTCTGCATGTATCAAGGTTGAAAACCCCAATGCCGCTGCAGCTAAAAGAAAATGTTTAAACATTTGAAAGCCTATATTAATTTATATCAATAAATAGTATGAAGTTAGGAGTTCAATAGCAAGTATCCACATTCGATTGTTATAGAATTTATTAATAAATTCTATAAATAATTTGCATTCCTCCTAGGTATTAGTTTATTTTGACTACTTCCTATATAAAAAAGTCGCTTCCAAAACAGCATGGATACAGCAAAAAAGGACATTGAGATTGAACTAAAGTTTTTAGTCTCTCAAAAAGTCATTGGGCAAATACCTGCAATTATTACTGAATTTGCCAAAACAGTTATTAATAAACCATCCCGAAATTTACAAAATGCTTATTTTGATACTGCCAGTCGAGAATTAAGAGCACTTGATATCGGATTAAGAACACGATGCTATCGCCATGAACACTCTTGTGATGAAAATTGTGAACAAACGATAAAGCTTGCAGGTCAGGTCATTGGTGGTTTACATCAAAGACCTGAATATAACTTACCATTAAGTGGGCATCGACCAGATCTCACACAATTTGATGCTGATATATGGCCTCATGGTATGCAAGTGACGGCAATCAATGACAACATATATCCCATATTTTCTACTAATTTTATACGAAGAACCTGGATCATAGAGACTCAGTCAGGTGCTAAAATAGAGTTGGTTCTTGATAAGGGAGAAATCTGTGCTGATAAACGCTGTGAAGCTATCAGTGAAGTTGAGATGGAACTGATTTCAGGTGAACGTGCTGAATTGTTTTCATTAGCTAAAAAACTATTAGATCATTCAGAAGTCAGGTTAGGTTTATATAGCAAAGCAGCCAGAGGGTATATGTTGGCTGACTTAAATCCTTTAACTTGTGATAGCCAGGTTGGATGCGTCAAATTACCAAAAAATTGTACGCAAGAACAGGCGTTTATAGCATGTTTTCAATATGGTATAGCGTTTGTACAAAAACATGAGCAATGTTATTTCGAATCGCCTTCTTTAAATGCCTTAAAAAGAGTGATTGGTGGGCTTTGTTTAATACGCCATACTCTTTGGCTATTCGAAGACTTTGTTGATAAAAATAAAATGAAAGCTATTCGAGATGAATTAAAGTGGCTTTTAAATGAATTGTCCTGGGTAGAAACTGCAGTACAATTAAAAAACTACACTTCTAAAAAACACGCTTATTATAAAAAAATAAATAATGCGCCAGAACTGAGTGCTGTTATTTCGAATCTTAAAAGTAAGCACCCCAATGTAGCGCAAATAAAAGAGATATTTCACTCATCACGTTATAATCATTTGATATTGTCATTAACAATGACCTTAGTTGATAAAAAATGGCGACAAGACTGGTCTGGTGCTCAAGCTTTAGCAAGCGAACAAAAAGTCATAAAAACGGCGCCTAAATTATTTGAAAAATACTGGCTGGAAATGCAACAATTGATCTTAAAAGATAAAGACATACCCGCATCAGCTTATATTGATAAGAAACAAAAGCTTGAACGTAATTTATTAAGCGGATGTTGCTTAGGTTCCTTGTTTGATCCTGAGTTACGAGATGTTTTTCGTGCACCTTGGTTAGATATTATTTATGGCATAGATGAATTAAATACACTACATAATTTAAAACAATTATGTATTAACCAAACAGGCGCGGATCTAAAGAAAATAGAAAACTGGCTTGAGCAAAAGTCGCTGAATTTGGTTGCCGCGATGGAACAAAGCCGTTTGCTGACTTTTAAACTCACACCTTATTGGCGTTAACTTACTTTTATGTTGAGTAAATTAATTTGGTTGAGCTGCTTTATTTCTTTTAATTTAACAGCCAGTGATAAAGTTTGGTTACTCGTAAAAAATCAATCGGGTATTTCTGTTTATGAACGAATGACGCCCTCTGGCTATATTGAAATAAAAGCGCAAATGCAGTTAAAGAGTGATCAGGCGCACTTTATAGCTTTATTAAATGACACAAAAAATGTACCTATGTGGTTTGATAGAGCGACAAAAGTGACTGTTCTAAATAAAAGTTCTGAATCAGAATATATAGTTCACACACAATTTGATTTAACCTGGCCAGTTAAAAATCGAGATATGGTTACTTATTCAAACTACGAAATTATGGCTGACGGTAGTTTAAAAATATGGATAGAAGATTCTGATTACCTTAAACCTATTGCGAATTATGTTCGCATTCGGGATGTAAAAGCACATTGGCTATTGGAAGATATAGCTGAAAATAAAATGCAAATAACCTACCAGGCCTACGCTGATCCTCAGGGCGATATTCCGCAATGGTTGTCAAATTCAATGACAACTAATAGTGTGTTTAAAACGTTTAAAAACCTAAGAAAGCAGCTAATACCAATTACATCAAATATGTGATCATTCTTAATGGCCTAAATTCAAGCTGATTTTAATTTCATTTTCTATAAACTATCCTTCATTAAATTAGCGTGGCAATCGATGTAAAAGAATACAAGGAGTTTTAAATGACAGTTTTAGTGACAGGTGGGTGTGGTTATATAGGAAGCCATACCGTTGTTGCATTATTAGCATTAGATTATCAGGTAGTGATATTTGACAACTTATCTAATGCAAAAAAGGAAGTTTTATCTCGTATTGAGCGAATTTCAGAAAAAGAAGTTACTTTTATTCAAGGAGATATTAGAAATTCCGCAGCATTAGATAAAGTTTTTAATGAACATGATATTTCTTCCGTGATTCATTTTGCCGGATTAAAAGCCGTTGGTGAGTCTGTTGCTGAACCAATACGTTATTATGATAATAATGTGGTCGGTAGTTTGCGATTATTAGAAGCAATGAATACAGCGAATGTTAAGAACATCATCTTTAGTTCTTCAGCTACGGTTTACGGGACACCCGAACGATTACCACTAGATGAAAATTGTGCATTAAGAACGACCAATCCTTACGGTGCAAACAAATTGCAAATTGAGCAAATGTTAGGGGATGTATGTAATAGCGATAGTGCCTGGTCGGTTGTAGCGTTAAGATATTTTAATCCTGTCGGTGCACATGAGTCAGGGTTGATTGGTGAAGATCCCAGTGGGATCCCTAATAATTTAATGCCATTTATTACTCAGGTTGCGTCTGGCAGGCGTGATAAACTGAGCATATTTGGCAATGACTATGAAACTAAAGATGGCACAGGTGTCAGAGATTATATTCATGTAGTTGATTTAGCTGATGGTCATGCAAAAGCGTTAACGTTACTTGAAAATCAATCTGGCTTTGAAGCGATAAACTTGGGAACAGGTAACGGGTATTCAGTATTAGAAATGGCCCAGAGTTTTGAACGGGTAAATGGGATTGAGATCCCTTATCAAATAAGTCCCAGACGTGCGGGCGATATTGCCGCCTGTTATGCCTTGCCGCAGAAAGCTGAAAAATTACTAAAATGGCAGGCTAAATTGGGGTTAGATGACATGATGAGAGATTCATGGCATTGGCAGTCTAATAATCCACAAGGTTATGAATAAACTTAAGTTATACTAACTAAAAAAGGCGCATAAGCGCCTTTTTTATTATCTGTCGCAGGAGTTTATAACCCGGCAGATATTCTTAATGCTTCTGCTTTATCTGTTTTTTCCCACGGAAACTCATCGCGGCCAAAATGACCATATGCTGCCGTAGGCAAATAAATAGGACGCTCAAGATCTAACATTTTAATTAAGCCATATGGACGTAATTCAAAGTGCTCACGAATTAATTCAATTAATTTCGCTTCTTCTAATTTGCCAGTGCCAAAAGTTTCAACGCTAATTGACGTTGGTTCAGCAATACCTATTGCATAAGAAAGTTGAATTTCACATTTATCAGCTAGGCCCGCTGCAACAATATTTTTAGCAACATATCGTGCTGCATAGGCTGCACTACGGTCAACTTTTGATGGGTCTTTACCTGAGAACGCACCACCACCATGGCGTGCCATTCCGCCATATGTATCAACAATAATCTTACGGCCTGTTAAACCACAGTCACCCATAGGGCCGCCAACTACAAAACGGCCTGTAGGATTGATAAAGAATTTAGTTGCTGAGGTAATGAGTTCTGCAGGCAATACAGGTTTTACTATTGTTTCCATTACGGCTTCAATTAAATCATCTTGCTTAATTGAATCACAATGTTGCGTTGATAATACAACTGCGTCTATACCAACTACTTCGCCATTATCATATGCAAAAGTAACTTGAGATTTAGCGTCTGGACGCAACCAGTCTAACTCACCACTTTTACGAACTTGCGCCTGACGTTGCACAAGTCGGTGAGAATAAGTGATAGGTGCGGGCATTAAAACATCTGTTTCATTACAGGCATAACCAAACATTAACCCTTGATCTCCTGCGCCTTGATCTTCAGGACGAGAACGATCAACACCTTGATTTATATCCGGTGATTGTTTGCCTATGGTATTTAAAATAGCACATGAATCGGCATCAAAACCCATATCTGAGTGGGTATAACCTATTTCACGCACAGTCTTACGTGTTAATTCTTCAATATCGACCCAGGCACTGGTTGTGACTTCGCCACCTACCATGACCATACCGGTTTTGACGTAAGTTTCACACGCAACTCTTGCATGTGGGTCTTGCTCTAGAATTGCATCTAGTACCGCATCAGAGATTTGATCGGCAATCTTATCCGGATGACCTTCAGATACCGATTCAGAAGTAAATAAATGTCTTGCCATTATATTATGCTCATCAATTAGGGCGCCGATCTTGCTTATTCAGCTAAGATTGAAAAATGCGCGAAAAAATTAATAGGGTATGTTATATCAAAGTTATTTTTTTTCATAGCGTTTTTACGCCTAGACGTCTAAACATTGATTTTTTTTGCAGCATATGTCAAAAAGTTATAAAGAACCGAGCCAATTGAATGTTTTTTGATTGCTCAAAAAACAGGAATAAGTGAGAATAGCTAACTTAGATCTTAAGCATCAATACTAAAAGGTAGGAAAATTCATGCCATCTCGCAAAGAACTTGCAAATGCAATTCGAGTCTTATCAATGGACGCAGTTCAAAAAGCTAAATCAGGTCATCCAGGTGCCCCTATGGGCATGGCTGATATCGCAGAAGTTTTATGGCGCGATTATTTGAAACATAACCCGACAAATCCAGAATGGGTAGACCGCGACCGATTTATACTGTCAAATGGTCACGGCTCAATGTTAATTTATTCTTTATTGCATTTAAGTGGTTATGAACTGTCAATTGATGACTTAAAAAATTTCCGCCAGATGGATTCAAAAACACCAGGTCACCCAGAGTATGGTTATGCGCCAGGTATTGAAACAACAACCGGCCCATTAGGACAAGGCATTACAAATGCAGTAGGTATGGCACTTGCTGAGAAGTCACTTGCTGCTCAGTTTAATCGTGAAGGCCATGATATTGTAGATCATTTTACCTATACTTTTTTAGGTGATGGTTGTTTAATGGAAGGTATTTCTCACGAAGCTTGCTCACTAGCCGGAACGTTAGGTTTAGGGAAGTTAGTTGCATTTTGGGATGACAATGGCATTTCAATTGACGGTGAAGTTGAAGGGTGGTTTAGTGATGATACTCCTGCCCGATTTGAAGCTTACGGTTGGCACGTTATCGCCAATGTAGATGGCCATAATAGTGATGAAATTCGTAGTGCAATCGAAGCGGCCCGCGCTGAAACAAATAAACCAACATTAATTTGTTGTAAAACTGTAATAGGTTATGGCTCACCAAATAAATCAGGAAGTCATGATTGTCACGGCGCACCACTGGGTGATGCTGAAATCGCTGCTGCACGTGAATTTCTTGGTTGGCAACATGGCGCATTTGAAATCCCAGAAACTGTTTACAATGAATGGAGTGCTAAAGCGAAAGGTCAGGATTCAGAAGCGAGTTGGAATGCGCGATTTGATGCCTACAAAGTGGCGCACCCTGAATTGGCAGCAGAATTAGCGCGTCGTCAAAATAGTGAGTTACCAGCTGATTGGGCTGAGAAATCTCAGGCTTATATTGAAAAATTACAAGCAAATCCAGCCAATCCGGCAACACGTAAAGCATCACAAAATGCATTGAATGAATTTGGTCCTCTATTACCTGAATTTATGGGCGGTTCAGCTGACTTAGCGGGTTCTAACTTAACGATTTGGTCTGGTTCTAAAGGATTAACGGCTGAAGATGCGTCAGGTAATTATGTATTTTATGGTGTGCGTGAATTTGCAATGTCAGCAATTATGAATGGTATTGCATTACATAAAGGGTTTATTCCTTATGGCGCTACTTTCTTAATGTTTATGGAATATGCACGTAATGCTGTACGTATGGCGGCACTAATGAAACAGCCTGCTATTTTTGTTTATACCCATGATTCAATTGGCTTAGGTGAAGATGGACCAACTCATCAACCTGTAGAACAAATTGCCAGTATGCGTTTAACGCCTAATTTAGATAATTGGCGTCCATGTGATCAGGTTGAATCTGCGATAGCGTGGAAAGCAGCTATTGAACGTAAAGATGGCCCAACGTCATTGATTTTCACTCGCCAGGGATTAGAGCAACAGGCACGTACCGCTGAACAATTGGCTAATGTAACAAAAGGTGGTTATGTACTATCTTGTGATGCAACCGATGGTAATCCGGATATTATTCTTATTGCTACAGGCTCTGAAGTGCAACTAGCACAAGACTCAGCTAAAGAACTGCGAGCATCAGGTAAGACTGTACGTGTTGTATCACTGCCTTCAACGGATGTATTTGAAGCTCAAGATGCGGCATATAAAGAGTCTGTTTTACCTGCAAACGTGACACGTAGAGTCGCAATCGAAGCGGGAATTGCAGATTATTGGTACAAATACGTTGGTTTAAATGGTGCAGTGGTAGGCATGACGACTTTTGGTGAATCAGCCCCCGCCAGTGAATTATTTGAACATTTTGGTTTTACCGTGACTAATATCGTGGCTAAAGCTAACGAATTATTTTAAATTCTTTAGATAAATAATATGAAAAGGGCGTCACCAACAGGCGCCCTTTTTTATTTTTATTGAATAATATAAATTTTCGCTGGGGTTCGGGCACAAGGTCGATTACAATACGCTCAATTCAAAACAGACCTGATTTTTCAGGCTCTCATGAGAACTTTTTATCTCGATGACTATCAGAATCGCAATTAATGGTTTTGGCCGTATAGGCCGCAATATATTACGCGCTTTGTACGAAGCCGATTTATCTAATGAATTTAAAATTGTTGCTATAAATGAATTAGCGGATCCCGAAGGGATCGCGCATTTGTTAAAGTATGATACATCTCACGGACGTTTTAAATTCCCCGTTAGTTTAGATGTGAACTGTTTAAATGTTGCTGGAGATAGTATTCAGTTATTTAACCAAATTTCACCGGAAAACTTACCCTGGAAAACGTTGGATGTTGATATTGTTTTTGAATGTACGGGAAATTTTCATTCAAGAAGTCATGCAATGCAACACATTAATGCCGGTGCTAAAAAGGTACTGTTTTCACAGCCTGCCGACGCAGATATGGACAAAACCATTGTATTTGGCATTAATCAACAAGAATTAACCCGCTCTGATATTATTGTTTCTAATGGCTCTTGTACGACTAACTGTATTGTTCCTGTGATCAAAGTACTCGATGATGCTTTTGGTATAGAATCGGGAGCAATTACTACTATCCATGCATCGATGAATGATCAACAAGTCATCGATGCATACCATAAAGATTTAAGAAGAACCCGAGCTGCAAGTCAATCTATTATTCCTGTGGATACTAAGCTGGCTCGTGGTATTGAACGAATATTACCTAAGTTTGAAGGGCGATTTGAAGCAATCGCGATGCGTGTACCAACAATCAATGTAACAGCGATGGATTTGAGTATTACGATTAATACTGATGTTGATATTGCGAAGGTAAATAAGGTTATAAAACATGCACAAATTGGTAAATTGGCCAAAATACTCAGTTATACCGATGAGCCGTTAGTCTCTGTTGATTTTAATCATGATCCTCATTCTAGTATTATTGACGGCACCCAGACACGTGTTAGTCATAAAAGATTGGTAAAATTATTAGTCTGGTGTGATAACGAGTGGGGTTTTGCGAATCGTATGCTAGATACGGCCAAAGCCATGATGGAAGCAAAATAAAATATTCAGGGTAACCTGTAATTCAAACACAACTAAGGAGAATTTAATGTCAGTTATTAAAATGGCAGATCTAGATTTAGCAGGTAAACGCGTATTAATTCGTGAAGATCTTAATGTTCCGATAAAAGATGGCAAAGTGACATCTGATGCACGTATTCGTGCTGCACTGCCAACGATTAAATTAGCCTTAGAAAAAGGCGCTAAAGTTATGATTATGTCGCACTTAGGTCGTCCGACCGAAGGTGAATATGATGAAACATACTCATTAGCACCTGTTGTTGAATATCTAAATAATGCATTAACTCAAACTGTGCGTTTAGAAAAAAACTATCTTGATGGATTAGCGCTGACAGATAACGAAGTTGTGGTATTTGAAAATGTACGTTTTAACCTGGGTGAAAAGAAAAACGATGAAGCCTTAAGTAAAAAAATGGCCGCTTTATGTGATGTTTATGTGATGGATGCATTTGGTACTGCGCATAGAGCGCAGGCATCAACCCATGGCATTGGACTTTTTGCTGACATCGCATGTGCAGGGCCCTTATTAGCCAATGAACTTGAAGCTTTAGGTAAAGCGCTTGATAATCCGGCACGACCTTTAGTGGCGATTGTTGGCGGCTCTAAAGTGTCTACTAAATTAACAGTGTTAGATTCTTTGTCTAAAGTGGTAGATCAGCTTGTGTGTGGTGGCGGTATTGCTAATACTTTCATTGCCGCTGCAGGTCATGAAGTGGGTAAGTCACTTTATGAAGCCGATTTAATTGACGAAGCAAACCGCTTAAGCGCAGCAGCAAAAGAAAATAATGGTGATATACCGGTACCAACTGATGTAGTTGTTGGTTCTGAGTTTTCTGAAAGTGCCGTTGCCACTTTAAAAGATGTATCTGAAGTGACCGCAGAAGATATGATATTTGATATTGGTCCTGATTCAGCTAAACAACTTGCTGATATTATTAAAAAAGCCGGGACAGTTGTTTGGAATGGTCCGGTCGGGGTATTTGAATTTGATCAATTTGGTAATGGTACACAAGCGCTGGCAACAGCCATTGCTGAATCAGATGCTTTTTCAATTGCCGGAGGTGGCGACACACTAGCTGCAATTGATAAATATAATGTGGCTGATAAAATTTCTTATATTTCAACTGGTGGCGGTGCTTTTTTAGAGTTCTTGGAAGGCAAGAAACTACCGGCAGTTGCAATGCTTGAGCAACGCGCAAAATAATTAAAAAGGAAGGAATTATATTCCTTCCTTTTTAAGTGATTAAAATTAAATTACACTTAACAATAATGAAATAAAGCTCTCACTAACATTTCATTATTTAACTCAGTTTGTCACTTAGTGACTTATATAGAGATGCTTAGCAGATCTATCCGTTCAAAATCGATAGTACATATTACTTTATTTAGACTATCAGCAAGTGGAGAAAACAAAATGGCTTTGATCAGTATGCGCCAATTATTGGACCATGCAGCCGAAAACGGTTATGGCGTTCCAGCATTTAATGTAAATAATCAGGAACAGATCCGTGCAATTATGGAAGCAGCGGATAAAACTAATAGTCCGGTTATTGTGCAAGGTTCAGCGGGCGCACGCAAATATGCAGGTGCACCTTTTATTCGTCATATGATTTTAGCTGCGATCGAAGAATGGCCACATATTCCTGTGGTAATGCATCAAGATCACGGTACTTCTCCAGGTGTATGTCAACGTTCAATTCAATTAGGTTTTTCATCAGTAATGATGGATGGCTCTTTAATGGATGATGGTAAAACACCTTCTTCATATGATTATAATGTAGATGTTACACGTCGTACTGTTGAAATGGCGCATGCTGGCGGTGTATCTGTTGAAGGTGAGTTGGGTGTATTAGGTTCTTTAGAAACGGGTGAAGCGGGCGAAGAAGATGGCATTGGCGCTGTTGGTAAGCTAAGTATGGATCAATTACTGACAGATCCAGAAGAAGCCGCTGATTTTGTCAGCAAGACCAATGTTGATGCATTAGCCATTGCCTGTGGAACTTCACATGGTGCTTATAAATTTAGCAGACCACCAACAGGCGACATACTGGCCATTAATCGTATTAAAGAAATCCACGCGCGTATTCCTAATACGCATTTGGTTATGCATGGTTCATCTTCAGTGCCACAAGACTGGTTAAAAGTAATTAATGAGTTTGGTGGTGAATTACCTGAGACTTATGGTGTACCAGTTGAACAGATCGTTGAAGGGATAAAACATGGTGTACGTAAAGTTAATATAGATACAGATTTGCGTTTAGCATCCACAGGTGCTGTACGTCGTCATTTAGCTGAAAACCCATCTAACTTTGATCCTCGTAAATTTTTAGCGGCTGCAACGACTGCTATGACTGATATTTGTATTGCACGTTATCAGGCATTTGGTACAGCAGGTCAGGCCTCGAAAATTAAACCAATATCGTTAGATGATATGCATTTACGTTATTTATCTGGTGAGTTAACAGCACAAGTAAAATAGCTTATTTGTAAACTCTAAAATATCTAAAGATAATATAAACCTTTGGTTGTTCAGGCCAGAGGTTTTTTTATATGCCTGATTTACTAGGATTTATAGCAGGGATCAATTTTTTATTAACCGGGATCAGTTTTTGACTAAGTTGGATCAGATCTTTATTAACAGGGATCAATTTTTAACTAACAAAGATCAAAATTTTACTGAGTAAGATCTAAATTAAACAAATTGGGATCATTTTATTACTAAGAATTATAAATTTTTGTGTGTTTTTTAAACTTCCCGCGTTCAACAATCAAGGGCTTAGACAATATGAATGATTTTTTTATTATTTAATAAGCAAAAGTTAGTAAAAATTTGATCTTAATTATCATCATTAGTAAAAAGTTGATCCTTACTTAGTTAAAAATTGATCTTTACTTAGTATAAAACGGATCCCATTATAAAATTGTCATATTATTCAGAGTATTGTGTTATTTTTTGATTCATTGTAATTTGCTCTAATCTTTGTTTTTGTTCAGAATTTAGTTTCAATTGTGACGCAAAGGTTATCAGATCTTGTTGTGAATATTGCCAGTACTTTTTGATCTTTAATTTTTGCATGACGTTGAGTAAATTTAGTATATAAACAATATTCTCGGGCATAAGTTGATGTGCATGATAAAAATCATTTAGTGAAATAAAACTTTGGTTGTCGTTTTGATGCATAAGCCCTGAACGATTTAAAAATGTGGCCATAAGATCGGGGGTTTTACAGGCTTTTGTTAATAAGCGAGTGGTTAAGTAATTTAAACTAATACTTTTGGCGCTGTGATCTAAGTGATTTAATATTTTTATTTTACTTTGAAATACTGTCATGACATTTTTATCTTGCTGCAATAAGCTATAAATACATGCCATAAAAAATTTCTTATTAGGATCATCTGCATTGTGTAACATTGCATTTAATTGTGCCGTTTTGGGATTGGCATTAAGTTGAATAATTTCTAATATTTTTTTGACATAGTTATGATATTGCTGAATTTCTTTATGTGCGCCTTTAAACTGAATACTTGAGAAAGCCATTTGATAATTAGCGATAAAATCAGAGTTTTGCTTTTCATCGGCATGATCTAAAAGTATAAAATCAAGTAAAACAATTTTTAACCAAGATAAACTAACCCGGTTGCGGTAATGCTGGTTTTCAAGGGTAGTGCCGAGTTTTTGTTGCAAGTATTCAGAGGCGGCATGAAAATCGTCGATTTCGAATAATATTAACGCTTTTAACTCTACCTCTTGTGGTGAATATGTATGCTCTTCAAACTTATTTATGATAGCTAATGCGTCTATAAAATGTTTATTATTAAATGCATAGGCGATTTCAAATAAAGCTTTTTTACGGGATAAGATCCCGAGGGATTGTTTTTTTAGTATCGCAAGTTTAAATTGATTTTCATTGCCTATCAGATAATACAAACCGGCCTGTGCGGCTGTTTGTTGTTCCATATTATTAATGGTTTTTAATGTCGCAGCGGCTTCTTTGGTATGCCCTAATTCAAGTAATTGATTTGCTTTTATTAAAGATATTTCATTTTGTTGACTTTGATCTAAACCAACAAAATTCATTTGTTGCAAAACTTTTAATTGTTGATTTTTATCGGCCTTTTGGAGTTGATTAAATAATATTTTAAATCGACTGTTACAACTTGAATAGTTTTCTAATAGATGGCTTATATGGTTTTTATTTAAGGGCTTTTGTAATACTTCGGTATTTAACAATCTGAAAGGCAGGTCCTGGTTTATTTTGTCTGCTTTATCTGTAATAAATAAAACACGACAATGGGTCGGTAATAAATCTCGACTCATTAAATATCGAATAAACTCAGTGCCAGAAAAACAATTGTCGATATCAAAATCTAAGATCAATAAGTCAAATGAGAATTGAGTATGGTTCGTTAATGCTTCGGCACCATTTTTTGCAACCGTAATATTTTGGTAACCTAACTGTCGTAATAATCCTTTTACATGGGAGCGCGCACCTAAATGAGATTCGATCAGTAATATTTTTAATTTGTTGACTGGTGTAACTGTCATATAAACTTCTATAAATTTAATTTTTCATTGTATTATTTTTATCCAATACCTCAGTGTACCTTGAAACCTCTTGGTAAGAAAGTAGTAAAAATAGATAGTCCGCTAGTAAAAGGTATTATTTTATACCAATTTCTTTAGTTTCATAAAACTGTCATATATAGTCATAATAATACTGGCACTAAAATCTTTAAGAGATCTAAAGGAATGTCACGAAAAATACTAGTTGTTGATGATGAAGCGCCGATCAGGGAAATGTTGTCTTTTGTATTAGACCAAAATGGTTATCAGGCTATTGAGGCTGAAGATTTAGATTCTGCAATGGAAGCACTTGTTGAACCTTATCCTGAGTTAATATTATTAGACTGGATGTTACCAGGAAACAGCGGTATTCAAATTGCAAAGAAAATTAAACAAAACGATCATACGCGCAAAATACCTATTATTATGCTTACCGCCCGTGGCGAAGAAGAAGATAAAGTAAAAGGTTTAGAAGTGGGTGCTGATGATTATGTAACTAAACCATTTTCACCAAAAGAACTAATGGCTCGTATCAAAGCTGTGATCCGCCGTGTATCCCCTACATCTTTGGAAGAAGCCATTGAAGTCCATGGATTACGGTTAGATCCTATTTCTCATCGCGTGACTTCGGGTGTGAATGAACTTGAAATGGGACCTACAGAATTTAAATTATTACACTTTTTTATGGCGCACCCGGAACGGGTATATAGCAGAGAGCAGTTGCTTGATCAGGTTTGGGGCACTAATGTTTATGTTGAAGACAGAACCGTTGATGTCCATATAAGACGCTTAAGAAAAGCCGTTTCTCCCGTACATGATAAATTGATCCAAACAGTCAGAGGGTCGGGTTATCGTTTCTCAAATAAAATTTAACCCATTAATTTTATTTTCTTGTAAATAAGTCGAGTTTACTTATGTTAAGAATGATAGATAAACGTACCCACGGGATGCGTTTATTTTTATATTTTTTACCATTATTTCTGATAGGAGTCTTGCTAGGGACTCCTTTTTTGATTTTGTTCCTGGGAGCTATGGTTTTATTGTTTAAGCAATATAAACAATTTTACCGATTAAGTGACTGGCTGCACAAACAAAATACTTTTAGCCCACCAGAGGGAGAAGGTCATTGGGAACAGATATTTGATGGTATCTATGACTTACAATATCGAAATCGTCAAAAACGTACTGAATTAGCCGGCTTGATCAGACGTTTTCGTGACGGTGCAGAAGCCGTGCCCGATGCTGTATTAGTGTTACAACAAGATTTAAATATATTGTGGTGTAATAAACTCGCCGTTACCGTATTAGGTTTAAAATGGCCAATGGATCAAGGGCAAAGGTTAGATAATCTGATCAGACAGCCTAAATTTTCTCAGTATATGAAACTAGGTGATTATCAGGAACCTTTAGAATTAGATTCTCCATTAGGAATTGAACAAATATTAGAATTTAGAATAATGCCTTATGCTGATAATCAATTGATGATGGTTGTCAGAGATGTAACCGAAATCAAGCATTTAGAGCAAATGCGAAAAGATTTTGTGGCAAACGTTTCCCATGAATTAAGAACGCCATTAACTGTGATGCGTGGTTATCTGGAAATGATGGATATAGACACAGTTCCTGCACTTCCGGTATGGGGCAGAGCGCATGGCACTATGACAGAACAATGTAAACGTATGGATAGCCTGGTAAATCAATTATTGGTGTTATCTAAAATTGAAAGTACCAGTCGTATTGAAGTAGAACAACAAGTTAATGTGCCTGCTATGTTACAACTGATTGCGCGTGAAGCTGGTTCTTTAAACTCTGAAAAACAACATAAAATTGAATTGGATATAGCGCCAGATCTGATGGTGTTAGGCAGTGAAAGTGAGCTAAGGAGCGCCTTTTCTAACCTGGTATTTAATGCTGTTTATTACACGCAAGATCAGGGACATATACGAATTGTCTGGCAACTTAAGCATGGCAAGGCCGAATTTGCTGTTTATGATAATGGCTCGGGCATTGCAGCTGAACACATTAGTCGGCTAACAGAACGTTTTTATCGGGTAGATGAAGCACGTTCTCGCAGAACTGGTGGCTCAGGTTTAGGTTTGTCTATTACTAAACATGTGCTTACCCATCACGATTCAGAGTTGAAAATAACCAGTGAATTAGGTGAAGGCTCTTGTTTTTCATTTAGTTTTGATGATTCGCGGATTGTAAAAGTAGCTGCTATACCAATTGTATTAAATTAGTGAACAAATATCAGTGAGAATGATCACATATTTGATGTAATTGGTATTAATAAAACTGTCACATTGTAGACATTTAACTGTCATAAAAAATCATAATAATGGTCACAGTTGAAAAGATAACTCAGATTTAATTTAATATTGGAACTAAGATGAAATTTAAAAATTTAATATCAGCAATGGGTTTTGCAGTCACATCACTTATCGCTACCAATGCAGTGGCACTTGACAAAAGTATCCCACAATATAGTAAAACAAGCGGTGTTTCAGGTAACTTTTCATCGGTGGGTTCTGATACTTTAGCAAATATGATGACTTACTGGGCTGAAGAATATAAACGCCAATATCCAAATGTAAATATTCAAATTCAGGCGGCTGGTTCTTCAACAGCGCCACCGGCATTAACAGAAGGTACGTCTAACTTTGGCCCTATGAGCCGAAGAATGAAATCAAAAGAAATTGAAGCGTTTGAAAAACGTTTTGGTTACAAACCAACGGAAATTCGTGTAGCAATAGATGCTTTAGCGGTATTTGTTCATAAAGACAACCCAATCGAAGGTTTAACAATTGGCCAGGTTGATGCTATTTTCTCATCAACGCGTAAATGTGGTTCGTCAGAAGAAGTTAAGCGTTGGGGCGATGTGAACCTGAATGGTGAGTGGACAGCCAAAGATGTGCAACTATATGGCCGTAACTCGGTATCTGGTACTTATGGCTACTTTAAAAAGAAAGCGCTTTGTAAAGGTGACTTTAGAAATAATGTAAATGAACAGCCAGGTTCAGCGTCAGTGGTACAGTCAATTTCATCATCTTTAAATGCCATTGGTTATTCAGGCATAGGTTATAAAACCTCGGGTGTTCGTACCGTACCTTTAGCTAAAAAAGGTAATAAATTTATTGATGCAACTATGGATAACGTAGCACAAGGTAAATACCCGCTATCACGTTTCTTATATCTTTATGTAAACAAGCACCCAAACAAGCCTCTATCACCTATTGAAGCTGAATTCTTGAAAATGGTACTTTCTCAAACAGGCCAGCACATAGTTGAAAAAGACGGTTATATTCCTTTATCCGGAAAACTGGCATCAAAAGAACTCTCTAAATTAGGTTTATTATAAGTATATAATACCAACCCCAACCTGTTAAAAACCGCTCACTGAGCGGTTTTTTGTTTACCCTGCGAAGCTGGCAAACCTGATAGTGAGGCATGATCCTCACTCGATTTTTCTGATAACCTTCTCCAGTACTAAGCCTAAAGTTTTGCTTGTCTGCATGAATAGTAGACACTGTTAAGTAAAAAGTGTTACGTTAAGGTTAAACTTGGTGTTGCTTTATTTTATGCCTCTTCTATTTAATACAATGTAAAGATATCTATGCTTAAAACTTTATCTATTACGCAATTACGCCCAGGGATGTTTGTAAAAAGTGTAAGCAAACAAAAGAAAAAACTGAAAATAAAAACCCATGGTTGGGTGCGCTCTTTAGAGTTAATTGAAAAATTAAAACAAGAAGGTATCTTAGAACTGATAGTTGATTTAGATAAAAGTGAACATGAAAAAACAGCGGCAGAGGAAATCGTAGCTGAAGCCGAACAAAGAGAAACAAAAACTCCTTCACAGCAAAATAAAGACGCCTCAAATGTCGATGATGCTCAAACTAAACAGAGGAAAAAAGACATCACTCTAGAACAAGAGTTTTCTAAAGCTTCTGAAACCTACGACAAAAGTGTTAATACGATTAAAACTTTATACAATGATATTTCCTTAGGTAATGTGTTTAATACAGATGTATTACAAGGAGTTGCGACCGATATTGTTGACTCAGTTTTTAGGAATGAAAATGCGATGGCGGTATTAACACGGTTAAGAGATAAAAATGCTTATGCATGGCGACATGCAATCAATTGTACTATTTTGGTTGCAGTTTTTACCCGGTATTTAAATTATAAGAAGGATACCGTATTAGAGCTTGCTTTGGGCGCATTATTACATGATTTAGGTCAGGCTAAAATTCCAGCTGGTATATTATCAAAACCAACTAAATTATCAGAATTAGAGATAAAAGCTGTGCAAAGACATGTTAGCCAGGGTTTTAACTTGATCAAAACACAAAAGGGAATAACCCCAGTGATGTTAGATATGATAGTTAATCATCATGAAAGGTTGGATGGCAGTGGCTACCCGAGGGGGCTAACTGCTGAAAAGCTAAAAACGCCGGCAAGGATCATGGCCATCATTGATGCATACAGTGCAATGACAGCCGATAGATTATATAAAGACGGAATAGAGCCCGTTGATGTCTTAAGGCACTTATTGGCGAAAAAGCATCAGTTTGATCCTGTGCTAGTGCAAAAATTTATTAAATGTATGGGCGTCCACCCGGTTGGCTCTATTGTTAAACTCACATCAGACCGATTAGCTATTGTATTAGAAGGTAATAGAAACGATCCAGTCAGGCCTAAAATTAAAGTTTTTTATAATGCCAAGCATAATCATTATATAACCAGTAAAGATATTCATTTAAGTAAACATGACTTATCCCTCAAAATAGTTTCTGGCATTAAACCCCAAGATCATGAAATTAATCTAAGTCGTTTATTAAGAGATCAATTAATAGCGTGATCAGCATTGTTACTTCGTCTCTGTAATTTTAGTTCTATTTTAAAGCGCAATAATGCATAATGCGCGCAATTTCATGTGTTTAAACTATTCAAATCTCCATCCAAGCAACTTCATTCTTTCAAATGATTTTAGGCCTAAAGGAAATTGGCAAAGTGCACATATCACTTTTTATTTTAAGGATTTTACTTTTGTTTAAATATTTAACGTTATTGAGTTTATTGTTGTTTAGTCAGTTGTTTTCCGGAGTGGCAAAAGCAGAACCGCCTGTATATGGGTATTGTAAATATTACTCTACAACTACGCCATTTGTAACTGCTTCTGAGTGTAAGGCATTGACATAGATAAAATTAATGCTGACTTCGAGTTTCAAACAACAGGCTCTCGGGTATTAATTGATATACTCCAAGACATAAACCATGACTCTATTCCGGTTGATAGCGATAATGACCGTCTAGTTTTAAAGCAATATAGAAGTTGCTATAAAGATGAACGTGGGAATTTATCTAATTGCCACACTTTGTCACCTACTATTCTTTTTTATGGTAGGGCACAGTGCTATCCCCCTTTCGAACCTAGGAAAAACAATCGTAGTACTGGCATGGAATGTACTGAAGAATGTCCTAAAGGAACAACATTTGTAGCAGGTGTTGGTGCTTGTGTAGCTTTAACTTATTCTGATGACTCAAATAGCTGTAAAGGTAAAGCGTTTAATCCGTTAGAGGTTTTAAACCCCATAAATGTTTTATCGGGTGAGAAAGTACAGACTTTTACCGACTTTAATCAGAGTAGTTTATTTAGTTTTAAACGTGATTATGCATCCAGACGTCATGAAACTCCGGGTATTAAACGTATAAAAAGAAGCATGGAAGAAGGCTCTACTTATACGGTTAAACAGCCAGAAGGTTATAAAGGGCCACCGCCTAATTTCTTAGATAAAGAAAATGAAAATGCATTAAAGAAAGGTTTTCAACAATGGCAGCATAACTTTGATTTAAGGCTTCGAAGTTATGAAGAAAAAGGCACCTTGCAAGTAACAATAACCTTAGGGAAAGGTAAAACCAGAAGTTTTAAATTTAACGAAACAACACTTACCTATGACCCGTTTTTAGGTGCTGGAGATAGCCTGATAAAAAATGGTAGTGATTGGGTTTATACCTCACCTAATAATACCTACTATACGATTAACGCATTAGGTAAATTAGTTAATATTTCTTCACCAAATGGTGAGAAATTAACATTAACTTATAATGCTGATGATAGACTAGAGACTGTCACTAACTTGCATGGGAAAACGTTACGCTTTAGTTATGTGGGCTATTTATTAACGGCACTAACTTTGCCTGATAATACACAAATCAGTTATGAATTTGATAAATACGAAAATCTCATTTCGGCGAATTACCCCGATGGCACAAAAGAAATTTATCACTATGAAGATTTAGTCAATCATTATGCCCTGACAGGTATAACTGGCAGAGATGGTATCCGTTACGGAAATTGGTCATACAATAGTAGTGGTATTGCAATGAGCTCAGACCATGCATTAGGGGCTGATGCAGGCACTATTACTTATGATGGTGATAATAAAACAGTAGAAGTAACGAGTGTAAGTGGTAAAACAAAAAAAATTACTTTTAATAAGTATGGCCGAGTTATTAAGACGATTGGTGAAACTTGTAGCTCTGACGGTGTTGATGGCAAAGTTACCTATAAATATGACAGGTATGGTCGTCTGGAGTATAAATTTGATGCTAATGGAGAAATCGAAAGAAGGCGTTACACCCGTAGCGGTCAATTAAGCTCTATACAAAATGCCAGAGGAAAATCAGAAACAACTTCTAAAAGTTTTAGTTACAAAGCTGGAACCAATTTATTAAGCTCTATCAGACAAGTTAATGGCCTAATAGAAGAATTCACTTACGATGATTTCGGTCACGTGTTAACCCACACCCAAAAAGATGGCACGAATGTTCGCACCACAACTTACCAATACAACGCAGCGGGTTTACTCAGCCGGGTTGATGGTCCCCGTGATGATGTTAGTGATATCACCACTTATCAATATGATGCGAATAATTATCTAAGCTCTGTGACCAATGCATTAGGTCATAAAACCCAGTTTGCTGATTATAACGGTTTTGGTAAAGCCACAAAAATTACAGATAGCAATGGTGTAGTCACTAATTTAACCTTTGATGTGAATGGCCGTTTAACCAAAATGACGCAGGCAGGGCGGGTTACCAGTTATGTTTATGATGCGCTGGGCCAGATTAAACAACTCACTTCTGGTGGTACACAGGTTCATTATGAATATGACGCAGCCCGCAGATTAACAGCGATTGAAGATAATCAAGGTAACCGCATTGAGCTGACTGTAGACCTTGCAGGTAATATCACCCAAAGAGATATTAAAGGCAGTGATAAGGTGATTACTTTCACCCAAAAGCAGGTATTTGATACCATTAACCGGTTAGAAAAAACCACTAATGCCACAGGCCAAAGTTGGACCAATGAATATGATGTGGGCAGTAACTTAGTTAAACAAATCAGCCCGGATAATACAGAGGTAGAATCGAGTTTTGATGTATTAAAACGTGCCACTCAAACCCTAGATCAGGCCGACAGTGCCACAGGTTTTGAATACAATAAACTAGACCAGCTCACGAAAGTCACCGATGCTTTAGGTCGTAGCACCACATACGAATACAATAAATTTGGTGAACTCACTAAACAAACCAGCCCTGATAGCGGCATCACCAGCTTTACCTATGATAAAGCGGGTAACATGCTGACCAAAACTGATGCACGCAATATCACAACGTCATATAGTTATGACGCATTAAACAGACCGTTAACTGTTGATTATGTGGGTTTTGGTAGTGATATCGATATACAGTTTGAATACGATAACGAACACAAAACCTATGGTATTGGCAGATTAACTCAAGTAACAGATGAAACTGGGAGCACGGCGTATGACTACAATGGGCACGGTGAATTAATAAGGCAAACTACGGAAATTCAGCAAGCTGATGGCGGCGTAAATAGTTACAGCCTGGATTATCATTACACACAATTTGGTCAATTGGCCCGCATTACCTATCCAAGTGGCAGAAATATTCATTATCGTTACAATAGTTTAGGGCAACCTGAGCAACTTAGTACCAGTTTCAATGATGAACAATATATATTAGCAGATAATATCGCCTACTTACCTTTTGGGCCATTAACCCAGTTTATTTATGGTAATGGGGTGGCATTTACTAATCGTTTTGATAAAAACTACCGCTTAATAGAAAAAGAAATCAAAAACGCCAGCAATACAATAATAAGCAATCAGTATGATTACAACCCGTTAAATAACATCAAACAAATTAATGATATTACCACTCAGGCAATACAACAAACCTTTGATTATGATGCTGTGCAAAGGCTTACCAATGCCACAGGCTCTTATGGTGAACTAACATACAGCTATGATGACATAGGAAACCGCATAGAAAAAACATCTGGGCAAAATACCACCCAGTACAGCTATCAAAATAATAGTCAATTAAGTGATTTAACCGGTGCTAAAACGGTTTCAATGCAATATGACGCTGCGGGTAATTTAATACAAAAAGGGAGTACAACCTTTAGTTATAATGCAGCAGGGCGTTTAAGTAGTGCAACGATTAACGGCAATACCACAGCTTACCAATATAACTATCTGGGGCAGCGTAATATCAAGCTAACCGCAGAAGGTCATGAGGTTTATTATGTGTATGATACGGCTGGCCAGTTGATCAGTGAGTTCAATACCACAAATAACAGTTTAACCGAATACGTTTACCTCAACGGCCAAAGAATGGCGTTTATCGTCAGTGCGGGTGGTACATCTACAGATACCGATGATGACAGCGCCCCGGCAATAACCAGTAATGACGACTGCCCAGAGCCACTAGATAACGGCAGAGGCGGTAATGAAATAAGCAGGTGTAATAACGATACACCGCCAACCGATCCGCCGGGAGATACGGGTGAAGACGATCAGGATGGGTCAGGCACAGTTATACCTTCAGATCCCGATTGCATACCTGCAGAAGATAATGGCAGAGGAGAAACACCAGAGCCCGAATGTGAGGATGATCCAGCGCCAGAAAATCCGGGTACAGGTGAAACAGGCAGTGACACTGATGCACCGGGAGCCGTTGTTGTAACAGACACAGACTTAAACTGTATTATTGATGAAAATGCAGGCAGAGACGAACAACAGAGCGTTGATTGTACTGAACTGCCCCATATCAAGTGGAATTTAGTTGATATAACCTCAACACCAAGTGTGTATTATGTACATACCAATCATATAGAGGCCCCGTTAGCGCTCAGCAATGCAAATGGTGTCACCGTCTGGCAGGCCAACTATACACCTTTTGGTGAAGCTGAAATTGTAATAAATACAATTAATGAAGAGCTAAAGGCACGTTTCCCGGGACAATATCACGATGTCGAAAGCGGGTTATATTATAATTACTTCCGTGATTACGACCCCGAACTTGGCAGGTATATTCAAAGTGACCCGATTGGTTTAGCCGGTGGGATTAATACTTATGGCTATGTTGGTGGGAATCCTATTGGGTTAATAGATCCTTATGGTCTAAGTAGTTGTTATACACTTAATACATTATTTGCTGAATTGTCTATTTGTGTTGGTAACCCTAATGAAGATGATGGGATAATTATCCCTATAATTCCCATTCATAATGAAGCTGCGGGTGGCGAGAAGCGAGTGGATGACCCGAAAGCTGATACAGAATACGGTTACTATAAAGCCGTTTGTAAGCCAAAACTACCTCCTTCAGGTGATAAGTGCCAGGATTTTAGAAATCAACAGCAACAGGCCCAAATGTGTGCAGAACTGAGGCAGCAATGGGATGATAAGTGGTGGCCTGGTAGGCATACCATTGAAATTATGAAAGAGGTAAGAAGGGCCCAGAAATTTAGAAAACTCGCTGAGCAGTGTGAAAAAGAAAAGTGTAATTAACCGAACAATTCAAAAGTGTATTTTGAGGAATAAAAATGATGGTAATACCAAGTAAAGAAGATTGGGGCGATTATAAGAAGGACCTTGATAGTGAAAGTGCGTTCAAGTCTTTTTTTGGTAAGTCTAATGCGGATATGCAAAGTAAATTCTTTAAAGATGGTACTGAATTAATGACTGAAATAAGGTTTATGCCACCAAGAGCTTTTGAATATTACATTATTGGTTTTCGAGATTTTATTCTTGCTGACAAGTTTCCTTGCTACGAAGCCTCAGACTTCACAAGTTACTTTTTGGACATGGTGGAGTATATGCTTATTAATAACACTTCACTTGTATCATCAAGCATGCCTGAACTGATGCCAGCTTTGGAAATTGTCGCAAAAAACCAAGAGAAATACGAAGCACCTTTTGATATATATGGAGATTTCAATGATAAGCTTTCAAGCATAATTGGTTTGTGCGAGAAAAGCTCAATTAGAGTTAAGTAGCTAAGGCCTTTAAATAACCTATGATAGTTTAGCAAGGTCCTTTAGGCATCATCGTCGAAAAAACCAATATCATGATGATGCCTCCTTTTCTATGCCTTCTCTTGACGAGTGTCCAGTAAATGAATAAATCAACATTTTGTAATATCTTAATTAAGGATGGAATAAGCGAGCAAGAATCGCAAAAACTGTTTAATAAAGCTGTAGTACATGGTTTTGGAAATAAATGGTCTATCTTCACTGTTGTTACTTTTTTATCGTTTATATATTATTATACCAATTCCGATAATTAACTGTCCATTTTTGCCCAATCCCTTGTACATAAGGACATTACTCTATCAACATCACTTCTAAAGTTATTCCAAGCGGTTGTACATTTATCAACAATGTCCTCATAATCTTTAAACGACCTATTAGCTATTTCATTTTGTCTTAACCAGTGTAGCGCGCTAAATTACCATCGTACTTTTTACCAAATTATTCATCATACCCATAGTCTAAAAAATAAGCGTATTACCACTTTATTATCATAACCAAAATCTTTTTTACCACTTTATTATCGTACTTTTTACCAAATTGCGTTATAAGATTTCCCAAACTACCATCGTATTTTCAAAGATTGCTTATATTTCCGGTTACTTTAATTTCGTAATATTTATCAAAGGATTGCCGATTTTCTGATTTTTACCTATGATTAAAACGAAAAAACCGACTCAATTGAGTCGGTTTTTTTATGATACTGTTAGCTATTTAGATCTCAGTATCATGCTGTGTTTTAATCAAATTTTCTTTTGCTTCTTCTATTGCACTTTCTTTGCGTATTTCGATGATTTCAGAACCATAGTTTGACCAAAGCGCCTCTTTTAAGTCATCCAAAAAGGTGATGATGGTCGCGGCTTCTTCTGCATTGAAATAATGCGTTAATTGTGTGAATTTCATGGCTATGATACCTGTTGCTTAACTAATTCTTCATGTGAACGCCAATGTGGCTGGATCAATATATTGTTGACGTGGCTGATGGTGACTATGCGTTTTCCTTGTTGGCAGGCCTCTATCAGACTGGCATAGCATAAATTATTACATAGCCTCAGGTTGCCTTCGCTTGACCTTATGATGAGTTCAATTGCAGCGCTATCATAAGTATTTAAACCCAGCTTTACTGCTTGGAGTTCTTTCTGGATGAATAACTCTAAGTCATTATCGTTTAAAGCAAAAATATTTTCAGAGTAAGTGATCCTACTTTTGATATCTTGATTTACGTTCATTGATAAATAATATAACAGATCCCGTTGACCCAATAATACTAAGCTGTGTTTTTTGGGAAAACGATCAAATAACAACCTGAGTTTTCGAAGTACGTACATATCAAGTAAGTGGGCTTCGTCGATCAGGGTATATAAGGTTTTTCGTTCTCGAATATGTGAAAACGCACATTGGATCAGTTCTTTTTCGATGTCTTTCATCGGCACATCAATTTTAAAAGATTCAGCCAGTTGCTTTAGAATATTTAGATAGGTATGCATGGTTTGTGAGCATGAAGCAACGATAGTATCGCGTTCATTATTCAGGCTTTCAATGTGTTTACGTAATACGGTTTTACCTACGCCAGGATTGCCTATCACCACAGAAAAACCGCCATGTTGAGAATGGATTTTGATGATATCGAAGATCTTACTTTGTTGCGGTAACAGTACGATTTCAGTACGGTTAAATGGTGTTTTGGTCAGGCCGAATGTTGACTTTATCATACCGAATTTCCTATTTTTGTTTTACGTTGATTAGCGTTAAAATGCAGGTTAAGTAGATTGGCTTCGCCCATGCGCTTATCACAGAAATAAACAATAAAACGATCTCGTGTGGTACGGGAATACCGTATTTGCACTTTCTTTTCTCTGAGATCGACGGGGCATTCAAATTTTTGCGAATTGATTGAAAATACGTTGGTTTTACTGACTTTTCGAGTTTCTTCAATAAAAAAAACTTCCTCAGTATATTCATCATTGGTGAGGTGCTTAATACGGCTATGGTCCAGGTTAAAACGGTCAATGGGGATCATCTGAATGCCGCTATGATGACCTTGATTGTAGTCAGTTTCTATCCAACTTTGTGTTTTATCATTAAGTTCGTCTAATGATTTAAACTCAGTATATTGGGTTAAAAACCTGTCTCTGAAACCCCGAAAAAATCGTTCTATTTTTCCTTTTGCAGCACCATCTCGTACCGGCGCATGGGAAAGCCTGATATCAAGGCGAACACAGGCTTGTAAGATCTCTTTAGAGGTGTAATTAGCGCCGTTATCAAAATATAAACGCTCAGGTTTTCCCCGTTTAAACAAGGCTGTACGAAAGGCATCAATCATGTTATCGGTATTGTCACGGTAAAAAAACTCACCATGGGTGATCACCCGGCTGGCATCATCAATAAAAGCGATTAAAAATGTTTTACGCCATTTTCCATCAGTTTGTTGAATAGAAGGGCCATACATGGTGTCGGCTTGCCAGAGTTCATTGGCAAATTGCATCGAGAAAGAACGACGTAATTTTTGCGCATTTTCACCTGTTAATAAGTCATTTTCTCTGACCATACGGTAAAAAGAAGTTTGGGATAACTGGCTGCGTTGAAAGAAGTTTTTCTGTAATAATTGACGATAAACGGTACTTTTAGGGATCACACCGGACTTGTTAAAGCTGAGGTTAGGGGTTAACTCAACAATCGCTTCAGCAAGTTCATTCAATTTCACTTTACGATAAGTATTTTTGTCGGCACGGGTCTTATTATCCATGGTGCTAACGCCATGTTTTTTAAATCGATAAAGCCAGGTGCTGATAGTGCGCCAGGTAAATTGGAAATGGCATTGTGCTTGCTGATCAAAAAAAGTGTCTGAAGCCACATGCTTGATCCGTTCACGAATATTATTACCGGGGGCATAATCTACGGCACTGATCACTCTCAGTCTTAGTTCAAACGAAGGCCGGGTTTTATAAACAGGGTCATTCTCCATCAAGGTATCCTTAAAAAATTTAAGCAATCGCTATGATATGGATAATATAAAGTAGTGTGTAGAGACAAGATCGGTTGCGGAAAAAAGGCGTAAATATTGAGTTTGAGGGGATCACACAGGTTCGATGATAAATAAGTAAAAAATGAACATGAAATACATCAAAAAGGCGTTTAGATATGTATGAATTGATGCTAAATAAAGGATGTTTGCATCAATATCTGATAGCGTTCACAGGATGTTTGAGATATTTTTGAAAATAAACGTTTTAAGATTGGGAGTAAGGTTTTTAATCGTAATGCTCTGTTATTAAATTGTTTATCGTACAGTGTGTTAGGTGACCCTAAAAATACACGATAATAATTCTGGCTGAACTGTAATTTATTGAGCCAACGATAAGCATTGCGAGGATCATCACAATGGGTGGCATTTAGATAAGCTTTTTGGATAGTTAACCCGGCAAAAAGGGCAGTAATAAAGGTCATTAAAATAGCAGCATTATAGGCAAGATCAGGAATAGAGGAAGCCAGGTAAAGACGAAGCGTCGCACCACAGCCAGAGCGACCATAACGATCAGAACAAAAGATACGTTTACCAACGATAAGCATTTTAGCACCAGTTTGTTTTTTATAGACAAAGCCATGAGAAACAAACTGATCTCTTTTGGCGCAGTGATGACATTTAAGGGAACCAGCATGCCTTGAAAGCTCCATAGTGAATTGATGAAGTTGGTTAATGTGAGAAAAGAATAATTGCATGGAAGGTATTTTATCGAGATTGAATAAATGATCAGTAAAAAATTTAAAAATTACGTGGAGAAATTCAAATAACCAAATTAGCGTTATAGCGCAGAGAGATCTTATGATGACAAAAAAGTTGAAATAGTGGCTTTTGTACTACTGTAGTTTGGTAAATAACAACCAGGACCAAACTTGTTCTATCGGATTTAACTCCGGTGAATAAGGTGGGAGGTGTATGATGCTTAAGTTAGGGAAACTTTCATCAAGATATTCTTGATGCCAGCTGGCACCGTCCATGATCACTACTGCATGTCGACCAGCTTCTGTTGCATCTGATATTAATTGTAGCGCGCTAAATTACCATCGTACTTTTTACCAAATTATTCATCATACCCATAGTCTAAAAAATAAGCGTATTACCACTTTATTATCATAACCAAAATCTTTTTTACCACTTTATTATCGTACTTTTTACCAAATTGCGTTATAAGATTTCCCAAACTACCATCGTATTTTCAAAGATTGCTTATATTTCCGGTTACTTTAATTTCGTAATATTTATCAAAGGATTGCCGATTTTCTGATTTTTACCTATGATTAAAACGAAAAAACCGACTCAATTGAGTCGGTTTTTTTATGATACTGTTAGCTATTTAGATCTCAGTATCATGCTGTGTTTTAATCAAATTTTCTTTTGCTTCTTCTATTGCACTTTCTTTGCGTATTTCGATGATTTCAGAACCATAGTTGGACCAAAGCGCCTCCTTTAAGTCATCCAAAAAGGTGATGATGGTCGCGGCTTCATCTGCATTGAAATAATGCGTTAATTGTGTGAATTTCATGGCTATGATACCTGTTGCTTAACTAATTCTTCATGTGAACGCCAATGTGGCTGGATCAATATATTGTTGACGTGGCTGATGGTGACTATGCGTTTTCCTTGTTGGCAGGCCTCTATCAGACTGGCATAGCATAAATTATTACATAGCCTCAGGTTGCCTTCGCTTGACCTTATGATGAGCTCAATTGCAGCGCTATCATAAGTATTTAAACCCAGCTTTACTGCTTGGAGTTCTTTCTGGATGAATAACTCTAAGTCATTATCGTTTAAAGCAAAAATATTTTCAGAGTAAGTGATCCTACTTTTGATATCTTGATTTACGTTCATTGATAAATAATATAACAGATCCCGTTGACCCAATAATACTAAGCTGTGCTTTTTGGGAAAACGATCAAATAACAACCTGAGTTTTCGAAGTACGTACATATCAAGTAAGTGGGCTTCGTCGATCAGGGTATATAAGGTTTTTCGTTCTCGAATATGTGAAAACGCACATTGGATCAGTTCTTTTTCGATGTCTTTCATCGGCACATCAATTTTAAAAGATTCAGCCAGTTGCTTTAGAATATTTAGATAGGTATGCATGGTTTGTGAGCATGAAGCAACGATAGTATCGCGTTCATTATTCAGGCTTTCAATGTGTTTACGTAATACGGTTTTACCTACGCCAGGATTGCCTATCACCACAGAAAAACCGCCATGTTGAGAATGGATTTTGATGATATCGAAGATCTTACTTTGTTGCGGTAACAGTACGATTTCAGTACGGTTAAATGGTGTTTTGGTTAGGCCGAATGTTGACTTTATCATACCGAATTTCCTATTTTTGTTTTACGTTGATTAGCGTTAAAATGCAGGTTAAGTAGATTGGCTTCGCCCATGCGCTTATCACAGAAATAAACAATAAAACGATCTCGTGTGGTACGGGAATACCGTATTTGCACTTTCTTTTCTCTGAGATCGACGGGGCATTCAAATTTTTGCGAATTGATTGAAAATACGTTGGTTTTACTGACTTTTCGAGTTTCTTCAATAAAAAAAACTTCCTCAGTATATTCATCATTAGCAAGGTGCTTAATACGGCTATGGTCCAGGTTAAAACGGTCAATGGGGATCATCTGAATGCCGCTATGATGACCTTGATTGTAGTCAGTTTCTATCCAACTTTGTGTTTTATCATTAAGTTCGCCTAATGATTTAAACTCAGTATATTGGGTTAAAAACCTGTCTCTGAAACCCCGAAAAAATCGTTCTATTTTTCCTTTTGCAGCGCCATCACGAATAGGGGCGTGTGACAGATGTATATTCAATCGTAAACAGGCTTGTAAAATCTCTTTTGAACGATAGTTACTCCCGTTATCAAAATATAAGCGTTCAGGTTTTCCGCGTTTAAACAGTGCGGTACGAAAAGCGTCACACATATTGTGGGTGTTATCAGCATAGAAAAACTCACCGTGGGTAATGAGGCGCGAGGCATCATCAATAAAGGCGATAAAAAAGGTTTTCCGCCACTTACCATCACTTTGTTTAATACTGGGGCCGTACATGGTATCAGCCTGCCATAATTTATTGGCAAACTGCATGGCGAAGGAGTGCCTGAGTTTTTTACTTTGTTCAAGATCAAGTAGCGCATTTTCTCTGATCATACGATAAAAAGAGGTTTGTGATAACTGGCTACGCGAGAAGTAATTACGTTTAAGTAATTGTCGATAAAGGGCCATTTTAGGGATAGCGCCATTCTTACAGCGACCTAATGTGGGTAATACTTCATTAATCGCTTCAGCGAGTTCGTTAGGCTGAATTTTTCGGTAAGTATTTTTATCACAGCGAGTTTTATTATCTAATGTGGTGATCCCGTGTTTTTTAAAGCGATAAAACCAGGTACTGATGGTGCGCCAGGTAAATTGATAAGTACGTTCAGTGTGTTTATCAATGAAAGAGCGAGATGCAACGCTTTGTATACGAGCACGAATGCTATTTCCGGGAGCATAATCAATTGCGCTTAATACCTGAAGTCTAATTTCAAGGGGCGGTTTTTTGTGATTAATTAATGTCATGTTTATCTCCTTAAGACTAAAACACACAGAGCATAATCAATGAACTCATACGCAGGCAGTGACGGCTGCTGTGGGGGAAGAAATGATGAATATAATTGGGCAGAGCAACTAGGGTGTTCGACAAAAATTAAATCACGGCTATGATAAAAAAGCGGTTATGAACGCCTATAAATCACATTCACCAGGAGAAATGACTGCGTAAAGCCAGGAAAAGTACTAAATAAAGGCTAATTGTTGTGTTATTTGAAAAGTAGCGACAGGGCAAGGTGTTGCTAATAACACAGGATTTAAGGTAGAAAGCAATAATCGATGATGTCGAGGAATATCAGCAGGTGTGGCGTGGTTAATAGGGACTTTTAAATATCCACGATAACGCATGATATTCATTTTTAGTTGTTTTAACCAGCGCCAGGCATGACGAGATTGTTGTTGTCCGGTGGCGTAACGATAGGCATCAGTCACAGCCTTACCAGCGAGTAATAAACGGATGAAGGTAAATAGTACGGCACAGGCGTAGGAGCGTTTAGGTAATTTATGTGCGACATTCAATTGATAAGCTCTGCCACAGCCTTTATGACCATAACGATTAGAACAAATGATGCGTTTACCGACGGCCTCTTTATTAACACTAGAATGGTGTTTATAAATAAAGCCATGGGAAATAAAGTGTATTTTTTTAAAACAGCGATTGCACTGTAACGAGGGGTGAGTTTTAAGTGAAGAAGTGAATTGCTGAACAGAATCGATATTTTTGAAGAATATTTGCATAGCAAGATTAAACAGAAAAGAAAAAAGAAGGACAAGAAAAAAATATTTGATGGTATTAGGAATTCATTTTACCAATTTACGATCAAGACAGCGCAAACAAGACTTGATAGGAAAAAGAACCAAAACTGTTGTATGAAATGTTATTAAGTTGGTAAGTAACAATAGATATAGGAGGTAATAATATAATTTTGGATAACCCAACAGCAGCTCAGTTACTAGCTATTTTGAATGGGTTGCCTGATTCTTCAATTTTAAACTTCCAGATTGCTGGGCATGGAAATAATTTTTCTCAGTGTATTTCCGCTGGAACTGGTTGTGATGACTTTATTAATGGTAACCTAAATATAATAAGTAATGGGAAAGATTTAGGGAGCCTAAGTGATTTATTAAAGCGCAAATTATCCCCTGATGGAGAGGTAAACTTAGAAGGCTGTAACAATGCTTCTGGAGAAAATAATTTAACTAAAAAATTAAGTGTCGCACTTCCAGGTGTACCGGTAACAGGTGGAAACGGTTATCAACTTGGCTATGAAAACCATTGGCTTTTTGGTAATAGCGCAACTTCTTTCGGGTTTAAGAATACTTATATTAATGGTGGGTAATTATGAAGTTTAATAGTAAATTTTTTGTTCGTTTTTCTATCGGCTTAGTATTGATATTACTATTGGTTTATTTATTTTCCCCAAAACCAATGTGTAGTGAATCAGTGGGAAATAAAAACGATATTGATGGTGCTTATGTATTTTCAGATTGTGAGGTTGACAACCCAGCATAACAATAAAGTCGGAATTACCATACAAATTTGAATGTACTTACCAATAAAGCCTCGTAATTAGCGAGGCTTTTCTATTTGTTTTTTATAATTCTAAAGTGGCAAAAAACACTGATATAGCTGGCAAGCTATTAGCGAACGGTTGGCAATTTAGGAGCGGAGTCTACAGGAACTTATAATGAACACTGGACCTGTAGATACATCTGTATAGGTACATGTTTGTTTTTAATTTTGCTAGTTGCACTTTTGTGTACGCAAGCGCAATTAGAAAAATAAATAAAAGTGAAGGGTGGCCCTACACGAAATAGGGCCAGTTCTCGCCTGCCCAGCTAAGGTAATGAGAATGCTTTTGCGCCCCGATTATATTAAATGCTGGCAACAGATCAACAGCCTTAACCTTTTTCACTCTCCGTCTAAATAATCAAATTTTGTGGCTAATTGCTCAATTATTTATTGTGCTGGTGTGTTTATGTTTGACTTTTTCCACTCTGAGGTCTAAATTTGGTCGTGAGGTTTGAATTCAGCTCCTTCTCATGAATTCAAATCTCAATACCACGCTACTTTCAATTCAGAAAGGTAGGTTTACAGGGAGATAGAGAGGGATGAGGATTTGCACATGAACATTAAACCAATCAGTTATATGAAGGCGAATGCCGCCCAGCTGAGCGAAGAGCTAGGGTTTGAACCCTTGTTTGTAACACAAAACGGCCATGAGTCGCTTGTAGTGCAGACGGCAGAAGCTTATCACGCTCAACAGGAGAAAATCGCTTTAATGTCGCTCATAATTAAATCAGAAAAGGACATCAAACAAGGTAATACGGCAAACTTGGATGATTTCTTATCGAGTATATAGAGCTACCGAACAATGTTAGTAAACTTTACAGTTAGTACAACAGCGCAAGCACATATTAAATTGGCGATTAAATGGCTGAGAAAAACCTCTCTAAATGAGACAGCCAGAGATGAGATCAAAGGGTTAATTGGTGATTTCAAAAACCAGCTCACATTGATGCCTGAATCAGGCAAGATTTGTGAATATATCAATTTAGATGAGTATCGAGAATTGATCAAAGGGCAGTATAGATTCATTTATAAGTTAGAACCTACAGCTAAAGGGTTTGATATTACAATCATTACTTTTTGCCATACTAGAATGCATTTTCAAACGCTTTTGGCACAAACGCCAGAGTTTATTGACGATAGAAAGTAAGGGAAGCTATGACTCTGTAACCAGCAGAATTAATTAAAACAACGAGTAGATTAAAGGAGTCATACACCTACTTGGATATCACCCAGGAAAGCCGAAACATTGTGAGCTTACGGCAGCATAGCATGGCATAACAAGTCTAGTTATTTAGAATGGCGCTAACCCAGCCTACGACTGAGTCAGTTCTTTGTTTTGTTGATAGTTCCAAGGGAGGTAATAGGTAATGCTCAGGATTTTCGACTACATTAACCTGCTCTCGCTGGAATACGTTAAAGTAATCGAAGGCATTTATTCCCCCCACCGCTTTAGCTGAGTTCCGCTGATCCTCAACACCGAAATGATCTTGCTGGATGAGTAGTATTTAAGCAATGATACGGTGACTTAAAGATAAATTATACATTCATTTGTTTGAAGAAAAACTAGAAGAACCCTTGTAATCAATGGGGTTTTTTTATTTTATTTCTTAGGCAGTGAACCTCTGGCACAGGTGGCAAGATTAATGAGGAATCTACAGCCTGTTTTAAGCCTTAATGAGCTATTGTAAATTTTCTTATACAAAATTAGTTTATTGGAATTTAAATCTTCAAAAGTAATATTTCTAATGAATTAGTCGTATGTGATGCTAGGCGTATTTCCTCGCTAAAATAGTTATACTATTTTTACTCAATATCGTTACGCTGGTCCAAAATCACCATAACTCTGGTCCCGCTTAATGTGAGGTGTTGGTCTAAAGTATTCATAATGCTGGTCCTGAATGAGTGTGATCTACAAGTGTATAAAACACCATTTATAGGCTTTAGTTTTTACTGCTAATAACTTCATAATCACAAGTTATGAATATGCAAGATATTTTATATTTCATAATAATTATTTAAGATAAGTTGGAAATTAGTCTGGTCTGACCAATTGTATTTTAAACAAATTAACTATCAATTTCTGGAAAAGTTTCCATAATTTAGTGTTTCCTAATGGAAAATGTTAAATTTTAGTGCATTCAGGCTGGAACGCCCTAATTGTCATACTATCGCAATGGCTTTGACACTATTCACTATTTTTGTTATTTTATGCAAAATAAATTTGGTATGACCAATTTACCTATGTCCTTAAAGATAAAAACAGCCAAGCTGTCGGATGTGATTTTAGAACAACTGGAGAATATGATACTGGAAGGTTCATTGGCTCCCGGGCAAAAATTACCACCTGAACGTGAATTAGCAAAACAATTTGAAGTGTCTCGTCCCTCTCTACGTGAAGCAATTCAAAAATTAGAAGTGAAAGGGTTAGTAACAAGGCGACAAGGTGGCGGTACCTATATTAAAAATCAGCTAGAAGAAGGGATGACAGATCCCCTGTTTGAATTGATCAGTAAGCACCCTGAATCTCAATTTGATTTACTTGAATTTCGCCATGCTTTGGAAGGGATCGCAGCCTATTACGCTGCATTAAGAGGTACGGAGACTGACTTTGCTGAAGTCAAAATCAGTTTTGACAAAATAAGCTGTGAAACAGAGTTGGAAGCGAAAGCTAAAGCGATTAATGAGTTTCATTTTGCTGTCGCGGAAGCCTCACATAATGTTGTTTTATTACACTTAGTGCGTGGGATGCAATCTTTATTAGAGCAGAGCATATTACAAAATTTAACTGTATTGGTAGAAAAAGACGATGTTAGAGAGCAATTGGCTGAACATCGCAAAGCTTTATTTAATGCTGTTATTGAAGGTCAGCCACAGCACGCAAGAGAAGCCAGTAATGCACATTTAGCTTTTATTGAAGAAGCATTACTCGAAGCGGGCAAAGAACACTCAAGAATAAAACGTAGTTTAAGACGTACGCAACAGAATTAACGTATTTAAAGTTGCTTATAAAGAATTTAAAAATTTAATATTTAATAGATTAAGGAAACATCCTATGTCTGAAGTCCAGAAACATGATATCGACGCACTTGAAACGCAAGAATGGTTGCAAGCACTTGAATCTGTCGTAAAAGAAGAAGGTGTAGAGCGTGCTCAGTTTTTACTTGAACAAGTTCTGGAGCAAGCTCGTTTAGATGGTGTTGATATGCCAACGGGCATAACAACTAACTATGTAAATACAATTCCTGCTGAACAAGAAGCTGCATATCCTGGGGATGTCAATCTGGAGCGTCGTATACGCTCAATCATTCGCTGGAATGCGATCATGATCGTATTGCGTGCATCTAAAAAAGATTTAGAGTTGGGCGGTCATATGGCATCGTACCAATCTTCAGCAGCATTCTATGAAGTGTGTTTTAATCACTTCTTTAAAGCCGCCAATGAAATAAATGGTGGTGATTTAGTTTATTATCAAGGTCATATTTCACCGGGGATTTATGCACGCGCATTTGTCGAAGGGCGACTTTCGGCAGAGCAATTAGATAACTTTCGTCAAGAAGTTGATGGTAACGGTTTATCTTCATACCCACATCCAAAGTTAATGCCTGAATTCTGGCAATTCCCTACAGTATCTATGGGCCTGGGTCCAATTGCGTCCATCTATCAAGCTCGTTTTTTGAAGTATTTAGATGGCCGAGGTTTAAAAGATACAAAGAGTCAGCGTGTATTTGCCTTTTTAGGTGACGGTGAAATGGATGAGCCTGAATCTCGTGGTGCTATTTCATTTGCCGCCCGTGAAAAGCTAGATAACTTATGTTATCTGATCAACTGTAACTTACAGCGTTTAGATGGTCCGGTAATGGGTAATGGTAAGATTATTCAGGAGCTAGAGGGACTGTTTAAAGGCGCTGGTTGGAATGTTATTAAAGTTGTCTGGGGTTCAGGTTGGGATAAATTACTCGCTAAAGATACCACAGGTAAACTACTTCAATTAATGAATGAAACCATTGATGGTGATTACCAAACATATAAAGCCAAAGATGGCGCGTATGTACGTGAACATTTCTTTGGTCGTTATCCAGAAACAGCTGCGCTAGTTGCAGATATGACTGATGATGAAATTTTTGCGCTTAAGCGTGGTGGTCATGAACCATCCAAGCTTTATACTGCTTTTAAAACCGCTGAAGAAACAAAAGGCCGCCCAACGGTTATTTTAGCTAAAACTGTTAAAGGTTATGGTATGGGTGAAGCCGCAGAAGGTAAAAACATTGCTCATCAGGTTAAAAAAATGGATATGAGCCATGTTGAGCATTTACGTTCTCGTTTAGGATTACAAGATTTAGTATCTGATGATGCATTAAAAGATCTCCCTTATTTAACACTTGAGGAAGGTTCAGCTGAGCATAAATATTTACATGCACGACGTGAAGCATTGCACGGTTACACGCCGGCACGTTTACCTAACTTCACAAAAGACTTAGTGATCCCTAAAGTTGAAGAGTTCAAAGTATTACTTGATGAACAAAAACGTGAAATATCAACAACAATGGCATTTGTACGTACTTTAAATATTCTATTGAAAAATAAGAATATTGGAGAAAATATAGTGCCTATCATTGCTGATGAAGCCCGTACTTTTGGTATGGAAGGTTTATTTCGTCAAATTGGTATATACAACCCTCATGGTCAAAATTATACGCCGCAAGATAGAGAAATAGTTTCTTACTATAAAGAAAGTACTTCAGGCCAGGTATTGCAAGAAGGTATTAATGAACTCGGAGCGATGTCTTCATGGGTGTCAGCTGCAACATCTTATAGTACCAATGATTTACCTATGATCCCTTTCTATATATATTATTCAATGTTTGGTTTCCAGCGTGTTGGTGATATGGCCTGGATGGCGGGCGATCAACAAGCTCGTGGATTCTTATTAGGTGCTACAGCTGGTCGTACAACACTTAATGGTGAAGGTTTACAGCATGAAGATGGGCACAGTCATATTTTAGCAAGCACAGTGCCTAACTGTATTTCTTATGATCCTACTTACGGATATGAAGTGGCGGTAATTGTGCAAGATGGTATTCGTCGTATGTACGGTGAAGATCAAGAAAATATTTATTATTACTTAACTGTGATGAACGAAAATTATCATCAACCAGCTATGCCTGAAGGTGCTGAAGAAGGTATTCGTAAAGGTATTTACAAACTTAAAACGTTTACTGGTGCTAAATCTAAAGTTCAGTTATTAAGCTCAGGTACTATCATGATTGAAGTACTTAAAGCGGCGGCAATCTTAAGCGAAGAGTATAATATTGGTTCAGATGTTTTCTCCGTAACTTCATTTAATGAATTAGCGCGTGATGGCCAAGATGTTGAGCGTTTCAACATGCTTAATCCAGCAGCTGAGCAACGTCAATCATATATCAACGAAGTATTAGGTTCTGAAGCAACAATTGCTGCAACTGATTACATGAAAAACTTCGCAGAGCAAGTACGTGCATTTGTACCAACCGAAAACTTTAAAGTATTAGGGACAGATGGTTACGGTCGTTCTGATAGTCGTGATAATTTACGTCGTCACTTTGAAGTTAACGCAGGTTATGTTGTTGTTGCAGCGTTATCTGAATTAGTCAAACGCGGTGAAATTGAAGCAAGTGTTGTAACTGATGCGATTGCTAAATTCGAAATCGATACTAATAAACTTAATCCTTTATACGCATAAGAGATAAAAACATGACAATTGAAATTAATGTACCAGACATAGGTTCAGATGAAGTTGAAGTGACGGAAATTCTTGTAAGCGTAGGCGACAAGGTTGAAGTTGATCAATCTATTTTAAACGTTGAAGGTGATAAAGCTTCAATGGAAATACCAGCAGCAACCGCAGGTATTGTTAAAGAAATTAAAATTGCGGTTGGTGACTCTGTAACAACAGGTGCTTTAGTAATGGTTTTTGAAGGTGAAGCACAAGCACCGTCATCAGCACCTGCTGCAGTCGAGTCAGTCGATACACCAGTTGCATCTGCAATGCAGGAAGTAAATGTACCTGACATTGGTGGTGATGAAGTTGAAGTTACTGAAATTTTAGTGGCTGTTGGCGACGTTGTTGCAGAAGATCAGTCAATCTTAAATGTTGAAGGCGATAAAGCGTCAATGGAAGTACCAGCACCATTTGCCGGTACTGTTAAAGAAATTAAAGTGGCAACGGGTGATGCCGTTTCCACAGGTTCTTTGGTCATGATCTTTGAAGTCAAGAGTGACGTAGCGGGCGCAGAAACAGCTGCACCTGTGGCTTCAGCATCAGCAATAAAAGATGTCAATGTGCCTGATATTGGTGGTGATGAAGTTGAAGTAACAGAAATTTTAGTTGCTGTTGGCGATGTTATTACAGAAGATCAGTCAATTCTTAACGTTGAAGGTGATAAAGCCTCAATGGAAGTACCGGCACCATTTGCTGGTACTGTTAAAGACATTAAAGTAGTTGCTGGCGATAAAGTATCGACAGGCTCTTTAGTGATGACATTTGAAACAACTGCAAGTGCGCCAGCTGCAGCACCAGCAATACAAGCTGCGGCTTCTGCGCCTGCGGCAAAACCTGTTGCGGCTCCTGTCGCTCAAACACCAACAGCAAAAGAAAGCTTTGCAGAAAATGATGCGTATGCACATGCTTCACCTGTTATTCGCCGTTTAGCGCGTGAGTTTGGTGTAAACCTGGCTAACGTAACTGGCACGGGTCGTAAAGGCCGTGTAGTTAAAGAAGACGTGCAAAACTATGTTAAAAACTTAGTTAAGCAAGTTGAATCAGGTCAAATCTCTGCCTCTAAAGGCAGTGCTGGCGGTGGTGAATTAGGTTTAATTCCCTGGCCTAAAGTAGACTTCGCTAAATTTGGTGAAGTTGAAGAGCAAAAATTATCTCGCATTCAAAAGTTATCTGGTGCTAACTTACATCGTAACTGGGTACAAATTCCACATGTTACGCAATTTGACGAAGCAGATATCACCAGCCTTGAAGTGTTCCGTAAAGAACAAAATGTGATGGCTGAAAAACGCAAGCTTGGCGTGAAAATTACGCCGCTTGTATTTGTTATGAAAGCAGCAGCTAAAGCGTTAGAAGATTTCCCTCGATTTAACTCGTCATTAAGTGAAGATGGTGAAAGTTTAATTCTTAAGAAATACATCAACATTGGTGTAGCTGTTGATACACCAAATGGTTTAGTTGTTCCCGTATTTAAAGATGTGAACAAAAAAGGCATTATCGAATTATCTCGCGAATTAATGGATATTTCGAAAAAAGCACGTGAAGGTAAATTGACATCTTCAGATATGCAAGGTGGTTGTTTCACTATCTCATCTTTAGGTGGTATTGGTGGTACGTCATTCACACCTATCGTAAATGCGCCTGAAGTGGCAATTTTAGGTGTATCTAAGTCTGAAATGAAACCTAAGTGGAATGGTAAAGAGTTTGAACCTAAATTAATGGTTCCGCTTTCTATGTCATATGACCATCGTGTAATTGATGGTGCATTAGCGGCGCGCTTCACGGTAACCTTGGCAAATTACATGAGCGATATTCGCCAGTTAGTAATGTAAGAATTAATGAGATTTTTTTTAGGTCGGGTGATACAATTCGGCCACAAATTTATTCAATTTGTCTCTTATTCCTGAACATAAGACTTTTTCAGAGGTAAGTGGCAGGAAATAAGCGGACAAAATTGATTTTGTCCCGTTCAAAAATATAAAGGTAAAAGCATGAGTAACGAAATAAAAACGCAAGTCGTTATACTAGGTGGTGGACCTGGTGGTTATTCTGCAGCTTTCCGTGCTGCTGATTTAGGTTTAGAAGTAACTTTAGTTGAGTCTCGCAATACTTTAGGTGGTGTGTGTCTTAACGTTGGTTGTATTCCATCTAAAGCATTACTACATGTTGCTAAAGTAATTGATGATGCAGCGGATATGGCTTCTCACGGTGTTACTTTTGGTGCACCTCAAATTGATTTAGACAAAATTCGTTCTTGGAAAGAGTCTGTGATCGGCCAGTTAACTGGTGGTCTAGACGGTATGGCTAAGATGCGTAAAGTTAAAGTTGTTAACGGTTACGGTAAATTTACGGGTTCTAACACTTTAGAAGTTGTTGATGGTGATACAAGTTCAACAATTACTTTTGATAATGCTATCGTTGCTGCAGGTTCTCAACCTGTAAACTTACCTTTCATCCCAGAAGATGATCGTGTAATTGATTCTACAGGTGCATTAGAACTTAAAGATGTTCCTGAGAAACTACTTGTACTAGGCGGCGGTATTATTGGCCTTGAGATGGGGACTGTTTACCGTGCATTAGGTTCACAAATTGATGTTGTTGAATTTGCAGACCAACTAGTTCCTGCTGCTGATAAAGACGTTATCAAAATTTACCAAAGATACGTAAAAGATAAGTTCAACGTCATGCTTTCTACTAAAGTTGTTGGCGTTGAAGCGAAAGATGATGGTTTATACGTTACTTTTGAAGGTAAAAAAGCACCAGCAGAACCTGTACGCTATGACAAGGTATTAGTTGCTGTTGGTCGTACGCCAAATGGTAAGCTACTTGATGCTGAAAAAGCGGGCGTTGCTGTTGATGAGCGCGGCTTTATTAATGTTGATAAGCAATTACGTACTAATGTAAACCACATATTTGCTATCGGTGATATTGTAGGTCAGCCTATGCTTGCTCATAAAGCAGTACATGAAGCGCACGTAGCAGCTGAGGTTATTGCAGGCCAAAAACATTTCTTCGATCCTAAATGTATCCCTTCAATTGCGTATACAGATCCTGAAATCGCTTGGGTTGGTGTTACTGAAAGAGAAGCAAAAGAACAAGGTCTAAACATCGAAACAGCAGTATTCCCTTGGGCTGCATCTGGACGCGCTATCGCTTCTGCACGTACTGAAGGTCAAACTAAAATGATCTTTGATAAAGACACTGGCCGTGTGATCGGTGGTGCTATGGTAGGTATCAATGCTGGTGAAATGCTAGGTGAAATTGGTTTAGCTGTTGAAATGGGCGCAGACGGTGAAGACTTAGCGCTGACTATTCATGCTCACCCAACACTCAATGAGTCAATTGGTCTGGCTGCTGAAATCTTTGAGGGTTCTATCACAGATTTACCAAATAAAAAGGCAGTTAAAAAGAAAAAATAAATTGCTGACAATTTATTTTTAATGCTTGGCTAGGCCGAGGAAAAATAGACAAAAGGAGCCTTGGGGCTCCTTTTTGTTTTTACTACTTTATTTTTAATCACTCTGGCTATGGAGTTTCCTTGATGATCCTGGTTAGGTGTTTGAATTAAAAGATCGGGGAGAATGACTGGGATTCTAAAACCGAATGTAGTGTATTCTCTAAATTGTTCGCTAAATTATCAAATACAAAGTTGCCCATAGAAATACGTTTAACATTCAATTCCTCTAGTATATTAAAGTCTGGTAAGTCAGGCATACACATGACATTTATTGGTAACTCGGTACTTGCAGTGACTGTTTTTATATCAACAGGTTGTGTAATACAAGGAATGAAAATTCCGTTTGCGCCTGCGGCCTGATAAAGCTGTATACGATTAAGGGTGTCATTTAATGTATTTTCTTTACCTAACAAAAAAGTATCTGTCCTGACATTTATGAATATATCCACTTTATCTTGTGTCAATTGCTGAGTGATAGCAGCTAAGAATGTAGCGAACTCTTTGACATCTTTTAATACACGTCTATCAGTTACGATACTATCTTCGATATTAATGCCTACTACACCCATATCTGCAAGTGATTTGATATATGATGCAACTTCTAGTGGGTTTTGACTGAACCCGGCTTCAATATCAACAGTAAGCGGTAAATTTGTACTGGTAAGGATCCTTTTAACGATATAACTAAGTTCTGCAAAACTTAATTGTTCTCCATCTTCATATCCTAACATATTAGCTATCGCGGCACTTGAAGTCCCTATTGCTTTAAAGTTTAGTTTTTCAGCTTTTTTGGCACTTATTGCATCCCATACATTACACAGCAGTAATGGTTCAGTTTGTTGATGTAAGTTTTTGAAGTTCATTATTTTCTCGATTATCTTATTGTGTATAACCGCTATTTTGCTTCTGGGAACGCTAATTAGCCAACGATACTATCTAACCATAACTATAAGCCCTGCTTATAATAGAATGAATAAAGGGGTAATATGAGAGTGCGGGTTTAAAAGTCAGTTAGCCAAATATATAAAGGTAATTTTAGTTGATTAATTAACATTATGAATAAGGAACTTTATGGATAAAAGATTACGGCATTTAAATAATTTGCGTAGTTTCGAATGTGCAGCCAGACATCAAAGTTACGGTAAAGCAGCAGTTGAATTATGTATTTCACAGGCAGCGGTGAGCCAACAAATGCGGCAATTAGAAATATCATTAGGTGTTAAGCTTTTTGTGCGTAAAGGCAGAAGCATGATATTAACCCAAAGTGGTACTCAATTGTTTAATGCCACAGCGTCAGCATTTGAAATATTATTGACTGAATTTAATAATATTCAAAATGAAGAGGTTGCGGGAAGTTTAACCATTACAACCACGCCTTCATTTTCGGCCTTGTGGCTGATGCCTAAATTACACCAATTCACGACAAAATACCCAGAAATTAAAATACGTGTAGTATCATCAATTAACTTTGAAAACCTGGCACAAAACCATATTGATTTGGCAATACGATTTGGTACAAGTGTCGAATCATCAACACAAGATGGTTTGATATGCGACTATTTTGGTGAAGATCACGTTTATCCTGTTTGTTCAGCTAAGCTGGCAAGCGAAAATAAATTAAATAGTCCGCAAGATATTTTAAATCACTGGCTAATTAAATTAGAAAAACCAGGCCCTTTTTCGTGGGACGTTTGGTTTGAAAATGCCGGTATAAAGCATTATAAGCAACATAATAAATGGACTGAGGTAATGAGTACTGATTTGGCATTAAGTGCAGTACAGAATGGCCATGGTTTTACTTTAGCCGCAGAATCATTGTTTAAACAAGCGGTTGCAAACGGAAATTTGGTTATTCCTTTTTTAATAAAACATCCATTGTCGGTGAAGCGTTACTTGGTTTACGATCTAAACTCCTCTAAACAAGCTAGATTGAAAATATTTATGGATTGGATCAAAACAGAAATGAATAAATAATACATTAACGAAAATTTTTAAACTGCTAGATTGTCGTGTAATTCCGCTATAAACTAGCGACCTTTTAACTCACTCTCAGGCCTTAATGATAAATTCAGTATTAACACTTAGAGCCAAACAGTTGGCTGCATCTAAGCGGGAATTTAGAGCGCGTGGTGCAAAACTAAAACGATGTGATCATTGCCTGATTGATATAAATGAGTGCATATGCGATGGGATAGAAGTGGCTGAATGCGGGTTAGCTGTTTGTATGTTAATGTATAAAAATGAAAGCTTTAAACCTTCTAATACCGGGAGATTAATTGCTGATGTGGTGCCTGATAATTATGCGTTTTGTTGGGATCGCACTCAACCTGATCCTAAGCTTATTAACTTGCTTAATAATGATAAATATCAGCCGATTGTTATTTTTCCTGATGATAATCTGCCTAAAGAGCGGATTATTAAATCCTTACCTAAAATTGAAGCTAAAATACCATTATTAATTTTTTTAGATGGTACCTGGCGTGAAGCCAAGAAAATGATTAGAAAAAGTCCTTACTTAGATAAATTTCCCGTGCTGTCAATTTCGCCTGATAAACTGTCAGAATATAAACTAAGAGTTGCGATACATGATCATCATCTAGGAACGGCTGAAGTGGCAATTATGGTGCTTGAAATGGCACAAGAATTTGATGCAGCAAAAAAATTAGAAAAGCATTTTACGGACTTTAGAGAAGCATATTTAAAATGTAAAAAAAGATAAATGGAATATAAGCAGAAAAAGCGCGATATATGGACGTATATCGCGCTGACTGGAATCTTTCTAAGCATCCTGCTTACTAGAAACTAACTCATAGAAACTAGTTCCATTAAATCTTTCTATCCTTAGCTATCCTTAAAAATAGTAGGTGCTCCTCACCTAAATCTATATGCTCCTAGCAACAGTCCTTTGTCAGTTATCCTTTAAATTCACCTTTCGGTACTAAACCCTTTGAGATTCTATTTGCTTAAATAACCTAAAGTATTCCTTGTTAGGTATCTTTAAGACTCGCTATTAAGTATATGTTGATAAGAAATTTAAATAAGAACCACAAAGAATTAGAAATAAAATTAACATGCCTTATTTGGCATTAAATTAAGATAATGTATTTTAAATCAATAGATAATAATTATTTCATTTATTTATTCGCTTTTTTTTTGCTAAATATCTGTCAGTTTTGTGAGAGATATCTTACTCTTTTTTTCGCATATTTTACTGTAGTTAGGTGAAAGCTTGGCTTAATAGCCGGGAGGATATAATTAAATTGTACTATTTGTGTGAGAAAGTTTATTATCTAAGTGATAATAGTTATTATTTAAACATTAAACTAGGCTTTTTATGAATAAAAATATTTTGATTTCTTTAACTTCTCTTTCACTTGTCTTATGTAGCGTTTTATATTCGACTAAATCCTTTTCTAAAGATGTTGTAAACATTTATTCTTTTCGTCAACCTTTTTTAATTGAACCTATTTTGGCGCAATTTACTAAAAATACCGGGATAGAAACAAAAGTTGTTTTTGCTAAAAAGGGATTAATTGAAAGAATGAAGCGTGAGGGGAAACATAGCCCGGCAGATATTGTTTTAACATCTAACTTTAGCGCATTATTACAATTAGAAAACGCCGGACTTACTCAGGCTATTAAAAGTGATGTTGTCGCAAAAAATGTACCTGATGCATTTAGAGATCCGGCTGGGCAGTGGGTTGCGTTAACTAAGCGTGTTCGTAATGTTTATTCATCAAAAGATAGACTTGGCGCCTTACCTAAATTAAGTTATGAAGATTTAGCCAACCCGGTTTATAAAGGAAAAATATGTACGCGCTCAGGAAAGCACGCTTATAACTTAGGTTTGGTGGCCTCTATGATTGCATATCATGGTGAAGCAGATACCAAAGCATGGTTGGAAGGGGTTAAATCAAACCTGGCACGTAAACCTCAGGGAAATGATCGCGCTCAGGTGAAAGCAGTTAAAGAAGGTTTATGTGATTTAGCTTTAGGAAACAGTTATTACTTTGGGAAAATGTTACAAGATCCTAAACAAAAATTGTGGGCTGATGCAGTGGAAATTAATTTTCCAAACCAAACTGACCGTGGTGCTCATATTAATGTTTCAGGTGTTGTTCTAAGTAAAAATGCAAAAAATCAAGCCAATGCAATGAAACTGATAGAGTTTATGACTAATGATCAGGCACAGAAAATGTATGCCTCCCTTAATATGGAATATCCGGTTAAGTCTGGTGTTGCGCTGTCGGAAATGGTGGCTTCCTGGGGGAAATTTAAAGAAGATGCGTTACCACTATATAAAATTAGTAATAATAGAATGCTAGCGTTGAAATTAATTGATGAAGTGAAATTCGATTTATAAGTCAAGTGGCGTAATATTACTAGGTTCGAAGGGCGGGTTGAGATAAAATACCTAAAGAACCTAGCATAAAAAGAACAAACAAGGTCAGAATGCAATTTTCAATTTCTCGTTGGCAGTTAATAGCCTGGACTGCCGGTGTGACACTCTCTTTACCTCTCCTTTTTCTTATCTTTGAGTCATTTGTGCCCGAACCTGAAGTATTTGAGCACTTATGGAATACCGTATTATGGGATTACACTTTAAATACTATCTTGCTGATTATAGGTGTGTTAATTGTTAGTAGCTTAATAGCACTGCCTTTAGGATGGCTGGTTGCGTATTGTGATTTCCCTGGCAAGAAACATTTTGAATGGGCACTAATGCTACCTCTGGCAATGCCAACGTACATTATTGCCTATGTTTATACTGATCTATTAGATTATGCTGGCCCGGTTCAAATTTGGTTACGCCACTCATTTGGCTGGCAATCTCCTGATGACTATTGGTTCTTTGATATTAGAACCTTGCCAGGTGCAATTCTGATGATAGCTTTAGTGCTTTATCCATACTTGTACCTCATATTTAAAACGGCATTAAAGGAACAGTCTTTTAAACTGGTACAGGCCAGTCAGCTAATGGGGTTATCGGCAAGTAAGAGCTTTTTTTCTGTTTCTTTACCTTTGGCCAGAGGAGCGATTGTAGCTGCTTTAGCATTGATCGGTATGGAAACGATGGCTGATTTTGCAACTGTAAATTATTTTTCGGTTAGTACTTTAACTACTGCCGTTTATGATACCTGGTTGGGATATTATTCCTTAACTGCGGCGGCTAAAATATCTGGGATCATGCTGCTTTTTGTTTTTGTTTTTATAGGTATAGAGCGTTTCAGTCGTCGGAATAAAGTTGTGCATGAAAGAGGGGCTGTGCACAATACATCTCATTTGTATAAGCTTGTCGGTTTTTCAGCTGCTTTGGCTATTCTATTGTGTTGTTTTATATTATTAATTGCTTTTATTATTCCTATTTCAGTTTTACTTGGTTATGCGATAAATTATTTTGACCAAGCCTGGGATCCCGCTTTTTTAATTTATGCCTGGCAAAGCTTAAAACTCGCTACCATAGTAAGTTTTATTTGTGTATGTCTCAGTGTGTTAGTGGTTTTTAATCAAAGAATTTCATTTCATCAAATTAATCAGCTTCCTGGTCGGCTAGCAAGTATGGGATATGCTTTACCGGGTACTGTTTTAGCGATTGCAGTATTGCTACCATTAAGTTTACTGGATCAAGGGATAAATCATATTATGGCAAAATTTACCGAGGAGCCCGGTCTTATTTTTAGTGGCACAATAATCGCGATTATTGTTGCTTATACCGTTCGTTTTTATGCTGTCGCTCAGGGAACAATTGATGCCAGTTTCATTCGTATCTCTCCTTCATTAGATATGGCAAGTGCTTCAATGGGGAAATCGTATGGTCAGACGTTAAGACGAATACATCTGCCGTTATTACGCCGTGGCATGTTAACCGCAGCTTTGCTGATTTTTATTGAGTGTATGAAAGAGTTACCGGCCGCTTTGTTATTAAGACCGTTCGATTTTGAAACATTAGCAACTCATGTTTATCAATATGTGAGTGATGAACAGTTAGAGTTAGCGTCAGTGTCTGCTTTGTTTATCGTATTAGTGGGTTTGTTGCCACTATATTTTATTACCAGCTCAATGGAAGCTGCAACATTAGAAGATAAAAACAGTAATGAGTAATTTATCTATTAATAATTTAGTTTTTGAATATCAAAAAAAAGCGGTTGTAAACGACTTATCTTTGAATGTGGTAAGTAATGAAATTGTTTGCCTGTTAGGTGCTAGTGGCTGTGGTAAAACAACCACATTAAGAGCGATAGCGGGTTTATTAAAACCATTAACAGGATCTATCTCGATTGCAGATCAAATAGTGAGTGATAATGGGGTTTTTGTAGAGCCTGAAAAAAGAAATATTGGCATGATGTTTCAGGATTATGCATTGTTTCCTCATTTGACAGTCGGAGAAAATATAGCCTTCGGCTTACAAAAAATGAAAAAGCAACAGATTAAAGAGCGGGTCGAAGAAATGTTAGCTTTGGTACATTTATCAGAGTTTATACAGCGCTATCCTCATCAATTATCAGGGGGGCAACAACAAAGAGTTGCCATCGCCAGAGCGCTGGCTTACAAGCCCAGCTTATTATTACTGGATGAACCTTTTTCTAATATTGATCAACAGGTTAGGTTTCAATTAATAGAAGACATTCGCCGCATCATTAAAGATCAAAAAGTCGCAGCTATTTTTGTTACGCATTCAAAAGAAGAAGCATTTGCTTTTGCCGATAAACTGGCAATTATGCATCAAGGTAAGATTGCGCAATTAGGGACTCCTGAAGAATTATTTCACCATCCAAAACAAAAGGTTGTTGCTCAATTTCTTGGTCGCGGCATATACTTAGAGGCTCAATATCAAAAAAATAATTGTTTTCAAACTAAGTTTGGAACAGTTATTTCGACTTATGATGTTGAAATAAATAATAAAGAGGGTGAAATTTATATACGTCCGCAACATTTGAAATTAAATTTAAAAGGCGGAAATGAGGTTACTATTTTAAGTAAGCGATTTATAGGTACAGATTATGTGTATCGCATTTTATTCGCTGAACAAGAAATAGAAGTCGCAGCTTCGAAATACTCAAAATTGGACGTAGGTGATAAGGTTGGAATTGAATTCTTGCCTCATCCGGTAAATTTTTTTAGTTTTTAAGTTACATATAAAGAGAGCAAAAGATGCCCCAAGCTCAATCAGGTATATGTTCAGAAGCCAACTTACATGGCCTGTTTCTTTTTTTTAATGTACTAGACGGACATGATGAGCAAATAGCTGATAAATTAAAACAAATTATCGCATTGCAGGAAGACTTCTCCGATCGATTTTCTGAAGCTATGCTGTCCAGTATCGTTGCGATAGGGGCACAATATTGGCCTCATATATATCCTGGGAATACGCCTAAAGGGTTAACAGGCTTCCCACACATAGACAATTCAGATCATGCTATTCAATCTCAACCTTATGATTTATTCATTCAGATCCGCTCTGATCGCGCTGATGTTATTCATCTTTTTGGTATCAATGTTATAAATTTATTATCATCAGATGTTGAATTGGTTGAACAGGTAAAATGTTTTCGATTTTTAGACGGGCGTGATTTTAATGGTTTTATTTATGGCTCAGATACGCCACATGGTCGAAGCAAAAAACATATCGCTTTAGTCGGTGACTCAGATCCTGAATTTACGCAAGGTAGCTTTATTCATGTACAAAGGTTTCGGCATAATTTAGCCCAGTGGCAAAGTTTACCTGCAGAAGAACAAGAATTAATCATGGGGCGCAGCCGGTTAGATAATCAATTGTTAGAACCTCTTAGTAGTAATAGCCATGCTAATCGAGTTGAGCTGAAAGATGAAAATGGACTACCTTTATTGCTTAATCAAGGCATGCCATACGGCGATATGAATGAACAAGGCATGTTCCAGGTAACTTGTAGTGGTGATAGCAATGCCTTTGAAACGATACTTAAATCTCGATTTGGAGATGAAAACAATTATGATAATTGGCTTGATTATACACAGGCTGATATGGGAGCATCTTTTTTTGCTCCCTCAGTGAACTTTATTGTAGAAAACTAAAAGTTAAACAGATTCAAATAAATCTCTGATCCTTTCAATTGTATCGTCAATTTCAGATATCATTGCTGGTGCAATAAATATTGTATCATCCCCAGCTATCGTGCCTAAAACACCATCAGCTTTACCTAAAGAATCAAGTAAACGTGCTATCAGCTGTGCGGCTCCCGGACTGGTTCGGATAATTATCATCATTTCATTATGAACAATATCGATTACTAATTGGCGTAATGGACTTTTAGCGGTAGGGATCCCCATTTCTGCTGGTAAACAGTAGACCATTTCTTGTTTAGCGTTACGGGTTCTGACTGCGCCAAATTTACTTAACATACGCGAGACTTTACTTTGGCTTATATTGTTAAATCCCTGCTGTTTTAAGGCAGCAACAATTTCACTTTGAGAGCCAAAGTTTTCTTCTTTCAATAATGCTTTAAATGCTTTTATTAAAGCCTCTTGTTTATCTGGAATTTGCATCATGATACTTGTATTGTTAAACGTTTTGTAAATTCTACACAATTTTAAGTGGAATTTCAGTATAATCCGCAAACAAGCTCATAGGTAAAGATATCTTGATCTATTTTTAGACTTATTGAGACAAAAAATGGTTTATTTACAACTATAGTCTACTATTTGGGCAAAATAGATGGGTTTAATTTGTTTTTATGTCTTAATTTCATTATCTTTATGGGCAAAATAAATCCCCTTCACATTCTTCGGAGAATAGAAATGAAAGTTGCTGTTTTAGGTGCCGCTGGCGGTATAGGTCAAGCTTTATCATTATTACTAAAAACTCAATTACCAGCAGGTTCAGAATTGTCACTTTATGATGTTGCGCCTGTTGTACCGGGTGTTGCTGTTGATTTATCTCATATACCTACAGCTGTAAAAGTTGCAGGTTTTGGTGCTGATAGTTTAGCTGATGCTTTAACAGGTGCTGATATTGTATTAATTCCAGCGGGTATGCCGCGTAAACCAGGAATGGATCGCGCTGACCTTTTCAACGTTAATGCAGGTATTATAAAAACATTGGCTGAAGGTATAGTAGCAAACTGTCCTAAAGCACTTGTTGGTATTATTACAAATCCAGTAAATGGTACTGTGCCAATTGTTGCTGAAGTTTTCAAAAAAGCGGGTACTTATGATGCAAACCGTGTTTTTGGTATTACCACTTTAGATGTTATTCGCTCAGAAGCATTTATCGCGGAATTAAAAGGCTTAAATGTTGCTGACGTTAAAGTTCCAGTGATCGGTGGCCACTCTGGTACAACTATATTACCACTGCTTTCTCAAGTTGAAGGTACAAGTTTTACTGATGAAGAAGTTGCAGCTTTAACTCCGCGTATTCAAAATGCCGGAACAGAAGTTGTTAATGCTAAAGCCGGTGGTGGTTCAGCTACGCTTTCAATGGGCGCTGCTGCTGCACGTTTTTGTATGTCTTTAGTTAAAGGTCTACAAGGTGAAGATGTTGTAGATTATGCTTATGTTGCATTAGAAAATGGTGATGCACCGTATTTTGCTCATCCGGTTCGTTTAGGTAAAAATGGTGTTGAAGAAATACTAGCTTATGGCGAATTAAGTGCATTTGAAGAAAAAGCTAAGAACGATATGTTAGATACATTAAAAGCTGATATCCAAGAAGGTATCGACTTTATGGCGTAATAGGACTATTTATTAGTGCTATTAAGAAAAAGGTTTGATAGCAATATCAAACCTTTTTTATTATTGGTGACCCTAGTACTCGTTCACAGAAGTTTTGATCAGTTGCCTTACTTAAATTCAGGCAACTGATTTATTCCAATTAATAACCTTATAGTTCGGCTTTTTCCTGCAATTGAAGTGATGAGTCCTTTCTTTTTAAGCGTTAAAATCATTGCATGAACACTTGATGATGCAGTCCCAAAATAACGCTCAAAATCACTTTCAGCAGGTGCAATACCATTCACTTTTGTGTAGTAATAAATAAATGCTAAATACTGCCCTTGTTTCGTAGTAAACGACGGCAACTTTTCTCTATTCATAATGAACTTTTTTCCTAATTGACGATCCTTTAATTCATATTTACTCATTTAATATTGTTATGAACCGAAAGTATATTGTTGAATTATCAGAAAAAGAAAAATACGAATTAGTTAATTACTGCAAAAAAGGCATGATCAATGTTCGAAAGTACAAACGAGCCGCTATTTTATTAAAAGCTGACCGTTGTCAATACACAACAGAGCAAATATGTGAGGCGATTCAAGTGAGTTCTTCAACTGTATTTCGAGTAAAGTGTCAGTTTGTCAAAGAGAGTTTAGATGCCGCTTTAAATGAAGGTGCACGCAGTGGTGCTATGAGAAAAACTTCCGCGAAAGATGAAGCAACTTTAATAGCAACAGCATGTACCGAGCCGCCAACAGGACATTGCAGATGGACATTAGCGTTGCTTGGTGAGCGATTAATTACACTGACGGATTTAAAGAGTATTTCGTATGAAACGATCCGTAGACGCCTTAAAGAAAATGCGTTAAAACCATGGCAAAAAAAGATGTGGTGTGTAGCGACAATGGACGCTGAGTATATTGCAAGAATGGAGCATGTACTTCAATTGTATGCAGAGCCAGCTGATGAGCTCAACCCCATCATTAACTTTGATGAGGCGATGAAGCAACTCGTTGATGATACACGGCCAGTACAACTGATGAAAAAGGGACAGGTTAAACGCCTAGATTATGAATATAAACGAGTTGGCGTGGCTAATTTATTTGTATTTTTTGACCGTCATCGAGGTTGGCGGCATGTTAAAACAACACAGAGGAAAACGAAAGTTGATTTTGCTCATTGTATGAAGGACTTAGTCGATGAACACTACCCACATGCGAATAAAATTCGTGTCGTACTAGATAACTTATCGACTCATACTGAAGGTGCGCTATATAAAGCATATTCACCTCAAGAAGCACGACGCATTTTAAATAAAATAGAGTTCCATTACACACCCAAACATGCGAGTTGGTTAAATATGGTCGAGATAGAAATCGGCAATATGAATAAGCAATGCTTAGATCGGCGCATAGCAAGTATGGAAGAGTTGAAGACAGAGCTTGCAGCGTGGGAATGGCGCCGAAATAAAGAAGGCGCTAGTATAAATTGGATGTTTAATGTTGATTCAGCACGTGAAAAACTAGTGAGAGCCTATGGTTCTCTCAACTAGTCAAAATTTGTGTGATGAAGTACTAGACCCTAGACCCTAGACCCTAAATCCTAGAATTTAGCTATTCCGCTTTACCGCAATATGCGCCAAACTTTCTAAGGCAGTTTTGTATTCACTATCTTTAAGTATTGATAAACAAGCGATTGCTTTATCGGCTTCTTGTTGAGCTTTAAGTGTTGTAAATTCGAGGGCTTTGGTTTGATCTAAAGTTTCTAGTATTTCATCCAGATATTGTAAACCGTTACCAGATTCAATTGCAGTTCTGATCAATGCCACCTGCTTTTCTGTGCCATGTTTCATCGCATAAATTAAGGGCAATGTAGGTTTTCCTTCGGCTAGATCATCTCCGATATTTTTACCTAACTGTTCCTGGTCTGCGCTGTAATCTAATACGTCATCAATAAGCTGAAAAGCGGTGCCTAAATGCATGCCATAGAATAACAGTGCTTTTTCAACTTCAGGAGTTTGCTCAGTGATAACCGCAGCGAGTTGGGTTGCAGCTTCAAATAGTTTCGCTGTTTTACTGTATATTACCTGCATGTAACTGGCTTCAGTGGTATCTGGGTCGTTACAGTTCATTAATTGTAATACTTCACCTTCAGCGATAATATTTGTGGCATCTGAAAGGATTTTCATCACTTTCATTTTGTCTAAACTGACCATCAACTGAAATGCTCTGGTATAAATGAAATCCCCTACGAGCACGCTTGCTGCGTTACCGAACTCGGCATTAGCCGTTGGATTACCTCTTCGTAAATTCGATTCATCAACGACATCATCATGTAATAAGGTGGCAGTATGAATGAATTCAACGATAGTCGCTAAGGTGATATGTTCCGTGCCTTGATAACCCAACGCTTTAGCAGCTAGAATTGAAAGCATAGGGCGAATACGTTTGCCGCCACTATTTACAATATAAACGCCAAGTTGATTAACAAGTGCGACATCTGATCGCATTTGCTTGTGTATAAGGTCATTGGCGCTTTGCATATCTTGTTCTGTTAACGCCTGGATAGTTTCTATATCCATTATTCTCCGAGCCAGATTATTTCAGTTGCAGGTATTATTTTGGCGCTGATTGTACACCATAAATGACCATAGCTCGACAGTTTAATCACTTTAATCACTTTGGCCAGTAAACTTCTGCATCGATTTATTGAAGTGATCTTAATTGCTCTTTTTTTGTAAAACTTGACTTGCTTGTTGTTTTTAATTCGCGTAGAATTCGCGCCCAATGAATAATATTTAGTTGTGTCGATTTGAGGACACACAGACGGAGTTAATTATGTACGCGGTTTTCCAAAGTGGTGGTAAACAGCATCGTGTGACAGAAGGTCAAACGATTCGTCTTGAGAAATTAGACGTAGAAACTGGTTCTGCAGTTGAATTTGACAAAGTTCTTTTAGTTGCTAACGGCGAAAAAATTGAAATTGGTACACCATTTGTTTCTGGTGGAAAAGTGGCTGCTGAGGTTGTATCTCATGGTCGTGGTGAGAAAATTAAGATAGTTAAATTTAACCGTCGTAAGCATTCTCGTAAGCAAATGGGCCATCGTCAATGGTTCACTGAAATTAAAATCACAAGCATTAACGCTTAATAAGGGTACAGAAAGATGGCACATAAGAAGGCAGCTGGTAGTACTCGTAACGGTCGTGATTCAGAAAGTAAACGTTTAGGTGTTAAACGTTACGGTGGTGAATCAGTTCTTGCGGGTAGCATTATTGTTCGTCAACGTGGTACTAAATTCCACGCTGGAACAAACGTTGGTCTTGGTAAAGATCATACTATCTTCGCAAAAGCAGATGGTAAAGTTAAGTTTGAGCAAAAAGGTTCACTTAACCGTAAATACGTAAGCATAGTTACTGAGTAAGCGTTATATAAACAGTAAACGAATGCTGAAAAACCTCGCTTAGGCGGGGTTTTTTGTTTTCAAATAATAGCTTTGGTCGTATCGCGTGGGACTTAGGCTATAATTCAAGTTATTCTCGAAAAATCGGGCGCAAGCGAGACTTAAACCTAAGGTTAATTATGAAATTTGTAGATGAAACTCAGATACGTGTAGAAGCGGGTGATGGAGGCAGTGGAACTGTTTCTTTTCGTCGAGAAAAATACGTACCATTTGGTGGTCCTGATGGCGGCGATGGTGGTGATGGCGGTAGTGTCTATTTGCAGGCTGATGAAAATTTAAATACGCTAATAGATTATCAATTTGAACGTTTTCATCACGCTGAACGCGGTACAAATGGACGCGGTGCTAATTGTACCGGTAAAGGCGGTGAAGATTTAATTCTTAAAGTACCAGTTGGAACCAGAGCAAGGGATACAGATACTGATGAATTGTTAGGTGACTTAACTTTGCATGGTAAAAAGTTATTGGTAGCTAAAGGCGGGTTTCACGGATTAGGCAATGCTCGTTTTAAGTCGAGTACGAACCGTGCTCCAAGACAAAAGACACTTGGTACAGCAGGGGAAATTCGTAATTTAAAGTTAGAATTGATGTTATTGGCTGATGTTGGCTTATTAGGGTTACCAAATGCAGGTAAGTCTACTTTTATTCGCAGTGTTTCGGCTGCTAAACCTAAAGTTGCTGATTATCCCTTTACAACATTAGTGCCAAATTTAGGTGTAGTTAGGGTTGGTTCGAATAAATCTTTTGTAATTGCTGATATTCCAGGATTGATAGAGGGCGCTGCTGATGGTGCCGGGTTAGGTATTCGATTCTTAAAACATTTAGAACGTTGTCGGGTATTACTGCATATTATAGATATCATGCCTATTGATGGTTCAGATCCCGTTGAAAATGCAAAAACTATTGCTGAAGAGCTGGCTTTATATAGCCCTAAACTAGCTGAAAAACCTCGCTGGATTGTATTTAATAAGATTGATTTATTATTAGAAGAAGAAGCGACTGCGAAGTGTAATGAAATTGCTGAGGCGTTAGGTGTGAGTGATAATATCCACCAAATTTCTGCCTTTAATAAAATAAATACTGAACAATTATCTTTTGATATTATGAATTTACTGGATGAAATGCCGCAGGATAAATTCGAACAAGAGAAAATAGAAGAAGTTGAGTTTAAATGGGATAATTATCATGAAGAGGCGATTAAAAACGCCGTTGAAGATGATTTAGACGATGATGATTGGGATGACGACGACTATGATGTTGAAGTTATTTATCAAAAATAAATAGATAGTTTTAAACAGGCGCTGAGGCGCCTTTTTTGTGTATTAAATTTAATAGTTGGATTGATATAGTGATAGTTTCAATGATAGCCGCAATGGCAAATAATAGAGTGATAGGTAAAAATAATCAGATGCCGTGGCATTTACCAGCTGATTTAAAGCATTTTAAAGCTGTTACAATAGGAAAACCTGTGATCATGGGTCGAAAGACATTTGAATCTATTGGCAGACCTCTACCTGGTAGAATGAATATAGTGATAACAAGAGATACAGAGTATCAGGCTGAAGGTATTGAAATTGTAATGTCGCCAGAAGCGGCGATAGAAAAAGCGGGTGATGTAGATGAAGTGATGATTATTGGCGGTGGTCATATATACGAAATATTTTTACCCTTGTGTGAACAATTGTATTTAACGCATATAGAGCTCGATGTTGATGGTGATACACAATTTCCAGATCACCAGGCAGTTGCCAACTGGAAAAAGGTAGAAGAAGCGCATCATAATAATGACAGTTTAAATCCTTATAACTATACTTTTATAACGTACCAAAAGGTTTAATTGCTTTGTTGCAGATTTTTTAACATCTGATAGAATTTAAGCTTAATTATATAGTTATAAAGTATTAAAGGGGCTGTTTATAATGAAGTATATTACTACACTAGTGCTAGGTATGATGATTTCTAGTTGTTTGTTATTTAGTCTTCCAATACAAGCAAATGATCAACTCGCAGCTAGTTTGTGTGATTATGTTGCGGCGGATGATAAAAAGCGTTTACGTAAAAAGTTAAAAGAAGCCAGAATAAAAATAAGAAATGTATTTGATGGTGTCTCATGTGGCGGCAATAATTTACTCAGGCATGCAATCGCAAATAATGCAAACGGGGCAGGGGAGTTTATAGTCAAGAAACTACCTAAGAGTGTATTAGCGTCAAGTGGTGATTTTGACTGGGCTAATGCAAATGGTCATAGTGCCTCTCCAATTGCAGCGGCAATTAAAGATCGTGCCGGTTTATAACAATAACCAATAACAAGCCAGTCTTGAATTCATACTTTGAAATGACTTAGGTATAAATTAAGAGAACAATATATAAAAATTTATTGTTCTCTTTTTTACATGCTGTATAAGGTAATTATTCAGCTGATTTTTTTCTGTCTGAAGCTGCAAGTTTTATATATTTTTTTTGCACGAGTTGTGACAAAGGTACTAATTCAATTTCATTCTCTTGTAATACCACAATTGCCCTTTGTAAAAACTCCAGTGTTTCAGGATAGGGGTGTGCGATCGCAATGGCAAACTCTCGTTTTTTTGCAATTCGAATAAGTTGATTAAGCCTATAATTCATTTGTGTTTCAGTTGGAATATTATCTAAAAAAACATGCCGGGCTACATTATTAACACCATGCAAATTGGCTATATTTTGCGCTAAACTTTTGTCTGTGGTTTTGCTATCTAAAAAATAAAGATTTTTCTGTTTTAAGATCTCCATAGTCCAGATCATTGGCTCTAATTTTTGAGTTAAAAATGAACCCATGTGATTATTAATGCCTTTTACTTGTGGTAATTCATTTAGCGCTTTCTCCAGAGTTTCCTGAACTTGCCTTTTAGACATTTGTTCAGTTAGTCCACCGGGGCCAAGTTTCTTGCCACTTAGCGCTTGCATGGGAACATGTAATAATGTTTCTTTATTTGCTAAGTGTGCTTCAATAGCAAAGGCTTTAGCGAAAGGTGTATGAGGTAAAATAGAGTAGGAAATTTCACCTGGTAATGAAATGGCAGCTAAATCTCTTTGGTGGTATCCAATATCATCAATGATGATAGCAACTTGCTTAGCTTGAGCTATATTACTAACAGCCAACAAAGCTAAGCTTAATATTCTAAAATTTAAGCGCATTAATATCTTTTACTTTATTATTATTTTTATTTACAAATACAAGATTACCACAATTTCACTTTGAATTATCTATCATTGTGCTAATATTTTCTGTGCTTTTAGTAATTGTATGTCTTTAAATGTGTTTAATAAAACCTGATTATCTTCTCCTTTGCTCATTTCCATTAAAGCCAGTTTATCTGTTTCTGACAAGCTGGTTTGCTCGATAGCGATATCCGGAGAGATACCTATGCCATCGATAGAAAGGCCTGAAGGAGTATAATATTTAGCGGTTGTTAATTTTAACGCTGTTTGGCCATTACCTAAAGGTATTAAAGATTGTACCGAACCCTTACCATAAGAGCGTGTACCGACTACGGTTGCTCTATTATTATCTTTCAAAGCACCGGCTAATATTTCTGCTGCAGATGCTGAACCTTTATTAATTAAAACTACCATAGGAGCGCCTTCGAGAATGTCATTCTTACTGGCCATATACTTTTGATTTGCATCAAAAAAACGACCTTTTGTACTGACTATGGTACCTTGTGTTAGAAATAAGTCTGAAATTGCAATTGCACTATCTAAAATACCACCTGGATTATCTCTTAAATCAATTAACAGACCATTTAAGTTCATTCCATTTTGGTTGATTAAGCGTGCTAAATGTCTGGCAACATCGTGTAATGTATGATTATTAAAGCTTGCAATACGTATATACCCATAGCCATTTTCGGTTAATTCGCTTTTTACAGTTTCAATATCAATTTTTTCTCGAGTCAGATCAAAGTTTAAAGGGGAGGCAAATCCCGCTCTGGCAATACTCAGGCGAACCATGCTGGATTTTGACTGATCGATTAATTTGGCTACTCTTTTAATGGGTTTATTAAGCACAGTTTCACCATTGACGGTTAGTAAAATGTCACCTTGCTTTAAACCTGCCTGAGCTGCCGGGGAATTAGCGATAGAAGTGACTATCACTATATGTTCTTCTCGTATCTCTACCTCTATACCTAATCCTGTATATTGTCCGTTGGTGATGTTAAACAAATCCGCTAATTCGGTTTCATCTAAAAATTCAGAATGAGGGTCTAGTTGCTTTAATAGTGCATCTATTGCGAGATTATTTAATTTTTTCGGATCAACTTCGTCTACGTAAAATGCATTGATATGCTCAATCACGTCATAAACACTGGTCGATTCAGATCCGGCAAAAGAAAAACTAGGGATGAAAAATACGAGAGAGATGAAAGATAGCTTTATGCTATAGGTTAACTTTTTGATAAAAATAGATAATAAAAGTTTCATTGGCTGACTCCAGTTTTTATCCCGTTAAAAGGAAAGGGCAGCCAATTAAATTGTTAAATTTTTAAATGCGTCTGCACCACTTTTTCGGATTTACTGCACGGCCTTTGTGCCGTATTTCAAAGTATAGACCAGGATTGCTTTGTCCACCGCTTTGTCCTACTAATGCGATAATTTCTCCGCCTGAAACTTGTTCTCCCACATCTTTTAATAATGCCTGATTATGGCCATATAAGCTCATATATCCTTCGCCATGATCAATGACAATAACCCAGCCAAAGCCTTTTAGCCAGTCGGCAAACACCACTTGTCCATTTTGTATACTTGAAACCGTAGCACCTTGTTTTGCTTTAATAACAACGCCTTTCCAGGTTAATTTTCCATGTTTTCTCTGACCAAATTTATGCCTTAAACGGCCCGCACTTGGCCAGTTCAATTTGCCTTTTTTTGGTACTAATCCTGTGAGTTCAAACTCTTGTTTAACTTGTTCTGCAAGGCTGTTTAATGTGTCTATTAATATTTGTTCATTTTGTTTTAAATAGTCGATATTGTCCTGGGTATTTTTTAGTTGAACCTGAAGTGATGTTAAGCTGGTTTTTCTATTTTTTTGTGCGGCAATCAGGTTTAACTGCTTTTGCTTTTGTAATGATACCAGACGAGATAATTCTGTATGGGTTGCAGCCAATTGTTGTTTTTTGTCGGCAAGTAAAAGGAGAGTATTTTTTAACGTATCGAGTTGTTTGGCTCTGGCCTGATTTAAATAGCTATAGTAAGTTAAAGTTCGCTCAAAGCTTGATACTTTTTCTTGATTTAATAATAGCTTGCTATAGTCATGACTGCCCGTCATAAATGCACTTTTTAATTGACTGGCTAATATAGTTTGTTGTGCTTTTATATCTTTATCTAAAGTGGCAATTTGCTGTTGTAATGCAATTTGTTCATTTTTATTCAGTTCAATTGAAAACGTAAGTTCGTTGAGTGCTTTGGCGTTTTCAGCAATTGATAACTCTGAAGTTTTCAGTATTTTTTCAATACCAATGATTTTTTGTTGCTGTTCGGTTAAAGCATGTGATTTATTTTTTAGTTCTTGCTGAATTTGATTTAAATCATCTTTAGTTTGTTTTTCTGTAGCGGTGACTTTTGTCACCACTACAAAAAAGAAACTCAGGCAATAAAATAAAATGCTTAGATTGCTTAATTTCACTTTCATTTATTTTAGTTTCATTATTAATGAACCTGTCATTTCTTCAGGTTGTGGCATACCCATTAAATGCAGCATAGTGGGTGCTACATCACTTAAACATTTATTTTGCTCGGCTATTGCATCTCTGCCAACATAAATAAATGGTACTGGCTCGCTTGTATGCGCAGTATGCGCTTGCCCCGTTTTAGGATCTGACATTTGCTCGGCATTTCCATGATCGGCCGTGATCAAAGCTTCAGCACCGGTTTCTTCAAGCGCTTTAACCACACGTCCGATACAGGTATCAACTGCTTCACAGGCTTTAACCGCAGCATCAAATACGCCTGAATGTCCTACCATGTCTCCATTAGGGTAGTTACAAATAATAGCATCGTATTGCCCACTATGAATTGCCGATACTAACTTATCAGTTAATAATTGCGAATTCATTTCTGGTTGTAAGTCGTAAGTTGCTACCTGGGGGGATGGGATCAACTCTCTTTTTTCACCAACAAAAAGCGCTTCCTTTCCGCCACTGAAAAAGAAGGTAACATGCGCATACTTTTCAGTTTCAGAAATTCTCAGTTGGGTTTTGTTATGTTTTTCAAGCCACTCACCTAATACGTTTACCAGTTTATTCGGGGCGAAAGCTGATGGTGTTTTTATGTCTGCGGCATATTGGGTTAACATAACAAATTCAGCGAGAGCGGGAGATTTTTTCTTAACAAACCCGGTAAAGTCTGTATCAACAAATGCACGAGTCATCTCGCGTGCTCTGTCGGCTCTAAAGTTCATAAAGATCACTGCGTCACCGTCGTTTATGGTAACTGGCGATTCTGGAACAGTAGCAATGCTTGATGGTTTAACAAACTCGTCATTTTCGTCTCTGAGATAGGCGGCTTGCAATGCTTGTGTTGCTGTTGAATAATTAAATTCAGCGTCACCACAGACCATTAGATTATAGGCTTGCTCTATGCGATCCCACCTGTTGTCTCTATCCATAGCATAATAACGGCCAACAATGCTGGCTATTTTACCTTTCCCTAGTTTTTTGAAGGTGGCTTCAATTAAATCTATCGACGCTTGTGCACTTCTGGGTGGTGTATCTCGGCCATCTAAAAAACCATGAAAATATATTTTTTCAGCGCCTTGTTTGGCTGCAAGTTTTAATGCAGCCACGATATGTTCTTCATGACTATGAACACCGCCCGGGCTTAATAGCCCCATAATATGGACTGCGTTATTTGTTTTGATGGCTTTATTCATGGCCTTTACTAAGGTTGTGTTTTGTTCAAACTCTCCATCAACAATTGCCTTGGTTATACGTGTAAAATCTTGATAAACAATTCTGCCAGCCCCTAAATTTACATGGCCAACTTCAGAATTTCCCATTTGACCATCTGGTAAACCCACTTCTAAACCTGATCCTGAGATTAATGTGTTTGGATAATCTTGATATAATTTATCAAGGACAGGTGTATTTGCCGTATAAATTGCATTGTTTTGTGTTTGCTCACTATGGCCCCAGCCATCTAAAATTATTAATACCAGAGGTTTTTTAGCTTGTGTCATTTTCATTCCTATTTAGGCACATTGTGAGAGATTAAATTAAAGGTCCAGATAGTTTATCTTTTTTTATGTTTAAGATCTGCAAAGAATAAATATAAGCGGGAAAATAGGCTTTTTGTTCTGTCTAACGGTGTGTATAATTGCGCCATTTAGCGCAAGTTTAATTGTGCATTTAAATTAACTGGAAGTTCAATGGACCAATATATAGAATTTTTTCAAAACCACACCATACTCGGTTTAGCATGGATCGGATTAGCGGGCATGTTGATTATGAGTTGGTTTAAAGCTAAGTTTTCACCAATCAAGCAGGTTAACCCACAAGAATTAACTTTATTGGTAAATCGTGAAGACGCAAATATTCTAGATATTCGTGCGCAAAAAGATTTTAATCAGGGTCATATTGCTAATTCTACGCATTTGTCTGCTGAAAAAGCGAAACAAAAAGATTTTTCATCACTTGAAAAGCTTAAAAACGATCCCATTATTGTTGTATGTCTAACAGGTATGACAGCATCAGGTGTGGCCGAAAGCTTACTTAAAGATGGTTTTTCAAAAGTTTATACCTTATCTGGCGGTATTGGTGCCTGGCAAAGTGCAGGATTACCTATGAGTGCAGGTAAATAAGTATGAATAAAGTGATTAACTATACAAGTGCGTATTGTCCATATTGTGTAAGGGCAAAAGCGCTATTAGCGCAAAAGCAAGTTGAATATACAGAATATGATATTGGGCAACGACCAGAGCTTAGAGATGAAATGATTCAAAAAGCAAACGGAAGTTACACTGTGCCACAAATATTTATTGCTGAGCAGCACATAGGCGGTTGCGATGATTTAATGGCTTTACAGATGCAAGGTCAATTGGATACCTTACTAAATAATAAATTATAAAATTAATAGGAATTAACATGTCAGAACAAGAAAATGCAGTAGCACCAGAGCAAGCAGCACCAGAACAAAAAGCGGCGCAGTTTGCGATCCAGCGTATTTTCACGAAAGATATCTCTTTTGAAACCCCTAACTCACCTGCTATTTTTCAAAAAGAATGGACACCTGAAGTTAAGTTAGACCTAGATACACGTTCTAATAAATTAGATGAAGGTGTTTTTGAAGTTGTTTTGGCATTAACAGTTACAGCGACGTTAGGTGAAGAAACTGCATTTTTATGTGAAGTTCAACAAGCAGGTATTTTCACTATGGCTGAGCTTGAAGAAGGCCAAATGGCACATATGTTAGGTGCATATTGCCCTAACGTATTATTCCCATATGCACGTGAAGCGGTAGCTAATTTAGTTAATCGTGGTACTTTCCCACAATTAAACTTAGCGCCTGTTAATTTTGATGCGTTATTTGGTCAATATGTACAGCAACGTGCTGCAGAAGCTCAACAATCAGCTGAAGCACAGGCATAATAGTAAACTCAATAAAAGGTTATATACCTTATGTATGCAGCTAATAATGCTGTTACTGTTTTGGGGGCGGGCTCGTATGGGACCGCCCTTGCTATTTGTCTTGCAAGAAATGGTCATCCTATACGTTTATGGGGACGAAACTCTGACGCAATAAAACAAATAGCGAAAAGCAGAACAAACCAGCAATATCTTCCTGATGTAAAACTCCCTGAGACACTTTCTTTAGAAACGGATCTCAGTCTTGCGCTAAGTGATACCCCGATTGTTTTATTGGTGGTACCTAGCCATGCTTTTTCAGATACATTAAATGCAATAAAAGATAAAATAAAACCTGGTACTAAAATCGCCTGGGCTACAAAAGGATTAGAGCCTGATACAGGACGATTATTACAGGAAGTTGCTACAGATATTTTAGGAGAGCAGGTCTCTCTGGCTGTTATTTCAGGACCTACATTTGCAAAAGAAATGGCCATGGGTTTACCAACGGCTATTTCTGTTTCTTCAACGGATCCTGAATTTATAGATACTTTATCTGATCTGTTACATTGCGGCCGCTCTTTCAGAGTCTATGCTAATAATGATTTTATTGGTGTACAGCTGGGCGGTGCGGTTAAAAATGTGATTGCAATTGGCGCAGGTATTTCTGATGGTACAGGCTTTGGCGCAAATGCCAGAACAGCACTTATTACACGTGGATTGGCTGAATTATGTCGATTAGGCTGTGCTTTAGGCGCTAAATCTGAAACGTTTATGGGAATGGCGGGCTTAGGAGATTTGATTTTAACTTGTACCGATAATCAATCGAGAAACAGGCGATTTGGTTTGGCACTTGGCAAAGGCTCTACAGTAGAGCAGGCGCAGGTTGAAATTGGTCAGGTAGTTGAAGGTTACCGAAATACCAAAGAAGTTTACCTTTTATCCAAACGTGTTGGTGTTGAGATGCCGATCACAGAACAAATTTATCAGGTTTTATACCAAGGTAAAGATGTGAAAGATGCGGCGATGTCATTATTGGGCAGAGAAAAGAAAAACGAAGGGTAGCTATCTCAATTACAAAAAGAAAGTTGTAAGTTTTTTATTCAAACTTACAACTTCTATTTAATTTATACAGAGCCTGCATAATCTAACTGACGCCAGGATTCATACACAAATACGGCGACGGCATTTGATAAATTCATTGAGCGACTATTAGCTTGCATCGGAATACGTAATCTTTGATCTTCGGGCAGATCAAAAATCATTTCTTCAGGTAAACCCCTGGTTTCAGGGCCAAATACTAAACTATCACCGGCTTTAAATTCGGCTTTATCAAAGGATTTTGAACCTTTAGTGGTGCAAGCATATACTTTATTTGGTTGTTGAGATTCAAGATAAGCATTGAAATCTTTATGAATTTTAACTTTGCTAAATTCATGGTAATCCAGTCCTGCACGTTTTACGCGTTTGTCATCCCATTCAAAACCAAGCGGCTCGATTAAATGTAGTGAATAGCCTGTATTTGCGCAAAGTCGAATGATATTGCCGGTATTTGGCGGAATTTCAGGTTGGTAAAGTACAACATCTAACATAAGTAAACTCTAATAAATTAATAGCCAGCATAGTATACCTTTATTGCTGGATCTATTAAGCAAAAATTGGATATAGATAAAAGTGGTTTAATTTAGAATAACAAATACTCGGCATAGTTTCTAAAAATGTTATGCTTATTAGTATAACTTATTGACTTACGTGATTATGCAAAAAGAAGATTATGGGTTTTGGCTAAAGCTCGCCAGCTGGACAGCAATATTAATGGTCAGCCTGATGATAATAACTAAAATATGGGCCTGGTTAGCAACAGGCTCGGCTGCGATGTTAGGCTCATTAACTGACTCTTTATTAGATATAACCGCAACGTTAATTAACTTTTTTGTGATCCGCTATGCGTTAATGCCCGCTGACGAAGATCATAAATATGGTCATGGTAAGGCTGAGTCTTTAGCTGGATTAGCGCAAGCTGCATTTATTGCTGGTAGTGCTTGCCTGCTTGCCTTTCATGGTATTGAAAGAACTTTTAATCCACTGCAAATACCCGTTGTTGGATTTAGCATAGGTATTGGTGTGAGCCTTTTTTCTATTTTATGTACGCTGATCTTAGTATTTGTGCAATCTATGGTGGTAAAGAAAACAGGCTCTATTGCAATTCAGGCCGATTCTTTACATTACAAAGGGGATTTATTATTAAATGCCAGCGTCGTTTTGGCAATGGCCTTAGCTTATTTTGACTGGTTAAGGGCCGACGGAGTATTTGCCATTGGAGTGGCGATTTTTTTATTGTATAACGCCTGGCAAATTGCAATGCAAAGTAGTGAGCATTTAATGGATAAAGAACTTCCAGTGGAAGAAACCACTAAAATTATCGAAATTGCTAATAGTCATGCAAAAGTACATGGTATTCATGCTGTAAGAACCAGGCAGGCAGGGCATACCAAGTTTGTTCAATTTCATATTGAATTAGATGATGACCTGCCTTTAATTATTGCACATAGCGTGGCTGATGAAGTTGAAGTTTCTTTACAAAAAGAATTTGCAGGTAGGTTAGATATCTTAATTCATCAGGACCCTTTATCTGTGGTAACGTCTAAAACAAAGTTGTAAATATGTGTCATAACTGTTTTTCTATAGTTGTCTTTTTCACAGAGTAATTCGTGTTTCGCATTATCAATAGTAATCAATTTTGATAATGGATTGTTTTGGTGAAAATGATTTTGAGCCGGGTTTGATACTATGCTGTCTGCACCTGCTTGTAATATCAGGCTGGGCAGAATGAGTTGGCTATTTTTTATTTGCTTAATGATTTTTAAAGCGGCATTTAACCAGGCTATAGTAACACCGCCGAGTTGTATTTCTGGGTGGGTTTGATAACAAGCTCTAAATATTTTATATCTGATTTTGCTATGAGTCAGTTCATTTAAACTAAAGGGTTTATCCTGATAATCGGCTTGCCCTGGCACATACTGGTTGGCTAAGCCTAATTTACTGCATAAAAAAAGCAGAGATTTAGCAAACCAGCGCGGAATATCATGGTTATTAATATCAAACATGGGAGCGGAAAATATGGCTCCGTTAAAATCATGTTTATGTTTATTAAAAAATGAAACAGCAATTGCCGCCCCCATAGAGTGTGCCAGCAGTACCTTTTGCCCGCTCCAATGGTTATTTACAATCTTTTTAATAAATAGTGATAAGTCATCGGCGTAATGTTCAAAAGATTGAATATGACCTTTGTGAGAATTAGCCAGTTTTCGACTCGACAGGCCCTGACCAATATGATCAACAATAAAAACGGCTAAATTATTTTGATATAACTCCCAAATGAGTTCTTTGTATTTTAATAAAGATTCAATTCGTCCACTGCTGATCACTATGGCTGTTTTTGCTTGTTCAGGTTTGACATAAGCGTAGGCTAATTTATGATTTCCCTCATTGATAAAACCATTTATTACTTGAGAATGCCAAAATGTTTCAATTTCTTGCAAGGCTGATGTTAAGGTATTTTCTGAACTATAAAACATTGATCATTCTCGTGGCGTACTCGTTTTGGTTGTTTGAATTGGTAATGAGATTAAAACACATAAACCTGAGTTATTTTGATTTGATAGCGTTATTTCCCCATTATGTGCTTTTATGGCATGTTTACTTATTGCTAAGCCTAGTCCTGTTCCACCTGAATTACGAGTTCTGGATTGTGAAATACGATAAAAAGGTTCAAACAAAGCATCAAGTTCTGATCCTGGCACGCCCGGGCCATCATCACAAATGGTTATTAACAGCCGATGAGTGGTTTGTTGGATAGTAACTGAAATGAGATTATTTGCATATTTTATAGCATTTCGTAATATATTTTCAATGGCGCTTGCCATCACCTGAGCATCAAAAGAAAGTTCAGCTGTTTGCTCACCGTTAACTTCAAGGGTTTTATTGAGTTGTTGTGATTCAAACTTTGCATCGCTAATAACTTGATCTAATACAAGACTGAAATTTTGATATTCTAAATTAAGCTCCTGTTCATGAGCTTCAAATCGAGATAGTTTTAGCACGTCAGCTATCATGGCATCTAATTTTGCTGCCTCTTGTTCTACACGCTTTAAATGACTGTTGTCATCATCTTTAGACTGCATTTGTGCTAAGCCGGTAGCCATTTGCAGGCGAGTGAGTGGCGATCTTAATTCGTGAGAAATATCTGCTAATAAACGTTTTTGGCTATTCATCAAAAGCTCTAGCTTATGAGCCATCTTATTAAAGTCCTGGGTTAATTCTCCTAATTCGTCGTGGCGCGTTTGATTTGTTTCGATTCTGCTACTTAAATTACCGGATGCAATCTCAAAAGCGGCTTTTTTTAACGCATTGATGGGTTTTATTAAAGTGCGGCTGAATAATAAACTTAATGAGAAGGAGGCAATCAAAGCAATAATTAACTTTATTGAATTAGGCATTCGCCTTAAATTACCTAACATATGAAATTTTTTATGTGGATTAATTTGATAGATCCAATAAGTCTTTTGATTAACTTTAATTGGTTCAGGCCCAAAAGCTTGATAATTTTCTGTGAAAATCACCTGAGGTTTGAGTGTTTTACTAAAGTGCAGCTGGCCTGGATCTATCGGTTTTTCTAAGGCTTGATTAAAAAAGCTTGCTTCTGGGGTCTCTGCCGCAATATAGAGTAGCTGGTGTTTACCTACTCTGGGATGTTTTACTATTTCAGATAATGGTTTATGCGACTTATTTGCGCGCCTTTCTATATGTTTAGCTAAATAATGAAGATTCTTTTTCATTGGGCCACGTAAAGGTTCGTGACTGAGTTCATTACTCGGTAAATTACTTAGGAATAACAATAAACCAATTGTGGCAACTAAAGTCAGCCAAAACCAGATAAAGATCCTGAAAAAAAGAAAACGATAAGGATTAAACTTCATGATTTTGAAACCTTCAACTAGGTTTACCTGCAAGGAAAATATAACCGGACCCTCGGATGGTTTTTATTTTTTCATCGCTTACATGTTGAGATATTTTTTTTCTGATATTACTAACATGCATATCGATTGCACGGTCAAAGGGGGCCAGATTTCTGCCTAGTACCTGATGGCTGATGGTTTCTTTGCTAACGATATCACCCACATTGTTAACGAGTAATACTAATATTTCATACTCAGTACCTGTGAGTGTAAGCTGTTGATCTATCACAAATGCCTGGCGACTTTTTGGCAGAATATTAATATCATTTACTTTGTATTTTTCAGGTTTGTTATTTGCATTAATGTGTTCAATACGTCGGGTGATCGCTTTTACTCGCGCTAATAACTCTCTATGATTAAACGGCTTAGCTAAATAATCATCAGCACCGAGTTCTAAACCAAAAATACGGTCAAAGTCTTCACCACGCGCTGTGAGCATGATCACCGGAGTAAGCTTTTTTTGTCTTAATTGTTTTAATACATCAAAACCTTCAAGTTTAGGCAACATAACATCCAGCAGTATGAGGTCGAAGTCTTGTGATAAAGCACGATTTAACCCTGCTTCTCCATCATGTTCAATATTAATGATAAATCCTTGTGCTGTTAAATATTCATTAAGCAGGTCGCATAGCTCAGTATCATCATCTATTAATAATAGTTGCATTGATTGTTCCACTGTTAAGTCTTTTTTATAGTTTACAAAGTTAAGGCATTTAAAGTGAGATCTTTACACAATCTTTACTATCGCTTTGCGTTCCTTTTCATTGAGTATATTAAACTAAGTGTCAGATAGTCGAAACACTGAAACTTACTTATCAAAGGAATACATATTATGAAATTAACTAACCTAATTTTTATTGCTGGAATTTCTGTTGTATCTTTATTATCAACAGATTTATTAGCAAGACCCGGAATGTCGTCTTATCATATGCTGTTATCAGACAGAGCCGTAGAAAAGCTAAACCTGACAGAGCAACAACAGGCACAAATTAAATCAGTATTTGAACAACAGAAACAGGCATTAACTCAATTTAAAGCTGACAGACAACAGGCACATCAGAATTTAAAAGCCATTATACAGGCCCCCAGTTTTGATGAAGTTGCATTTCGTGAATTAACAACGCAAAACCAGGAAGTTAAAATTGAAACAAGCGTAATTAAAGCACGAGGTAAAAATCAAATATGGAATTTACTTACCGAAGAGCAGCAAACTAAACTGAATAAAATGATTTCTCACCGTAATAAAAAGAGACATAACAAGCATACGCAATAAACCTTGATGCTTTAACTTTCAAAAAAATCATCATTTTTAGTTGCTAACATAGCCTCGATATCTTCAATCATATCGGGGTTAAATTCATCTTGTGTAGCAATAGGTGCAGAAATTTTATTATTTTCAAATGACCAGTCACCTAAGTCGATTAATTGACAGCGTTTTGAACAAAATGGACGAAACGGACTTTCATCAGACCATATTACTTTGTTTTTACAGGTAGGGCAGTTTACTTCGGTAGTCATAGGGTTACTCTAGTTGTACAATAAATTTTTCTATTGCTGGTAGTTCATAGCATTTCTTCAGGACATAATATAGGTTTATCAAGCCAGACTCAATTTAGATAGTTGTTAAATATTAATAACTGGTGATCCGATTGATTTCAGCCAAACTGGTGACACCGGCACTTGCTTTTTTTAATCCTGATAGTCTTAAATTATTAAAGCCTAAAGATAAAGATTTTTCTGCAATTTCCAATGAATTTCCACCCTGCATTATAATCTGTGCAATTTCTTTAGTTACCTGCATAACTTCATAAATACCAACACGGCCTTTATAGCCTTCTGTACAATGCTCACAGCCAACGGCTTTACGTAACGTGATATTTTCTAAGGCATCAGGTGAGAACCCCTGGCGTATAAGCTCTTCCTGTGGAAGCTCTTCTGTTATTTTGCATCTGTTGCATAATCGTCTCGCCAGACGCTGTGCTATGATGATAGTAATTGAACTTGCCACATTATAGGCTGGCACACCCATATTTAACAAACGTGTTATAGTTTCAGGCGCTGAATTAGTATGTAAGGTCGAGAGCACTAAATGACCCGTTTGTGCTGCTTTTATTGAAATTTCAGCTGTTTCTAAGTCACGTATTTCCCCGACCATAACAATATCAGGATCCTGGCGTAAAAAAGCCCTTAAAGCATTAGAAAATGTCATATCAGCCCTGGGGTTTATTTGCACCTGGTTAATTCCGGCAAGATTAATTTCAACAGGATCTTCTGCTGTTGATATATTTCGTTCAGGCTTATTTAAAATATTTAGTCCTGTATAAAGCGATACGGTTTTACCTGAACCTGTAGGCCCGGTAACTAAGATCATACCTTGGGGCTGTGCTAGAGCATCCATATAAAGTTTTTTTTGTTCAGGTTCATAACCTAAAACATCAATGCCTAACATGGCACTGGAAGAATCTAAAATCCGCATTACGATTTTTTCGCCCCACAAAGTGGGCAAAGTACTCACACGAAAATCGATGCTTTTCTTTTTGGTGATTTTTAATTTTATTCTGCCATCTTGTGGTTTTCTTTTTTCGGCGATATCTAGCCGTGACATAACTTTTACCCGGGCCGATATTCTGGTTGCTAATGCCGATGGCGGATTGGCGACTTCATGTAATATTCCGTCAATTCGAAACCGAATGCGGTAACTGTGCTCATAAGGTTCAAAATGTAAATCGGATGCACCTTTGCGGATCGCATCCATCAAAATTTTATTAATATAAACAATAATCGGGGCATCATCTTTTTCAACTGAGTCGTCTTCGTGTTGCTCGTCTGTAGTGTCGACTTCTAACCCGCTGAGCTCAGTGAGTTCCTCTTCTGTCATGGTTAAATCTGATGAGGTATCAAATAAGGCTTCTATTTTATTTTCGAGTTCAGTATGGTTAACAACAATCACCTCTGTTTGCAAACCAGTATTAAATTCAAAGTTCTCAAAGGCACCAAAATCGGTCGGATCTGCTGTGCCTATATATAAAGTACGATTTTTTACACTTAAAGGAAGGATATGATGTTTTTTAATCAGGGTTTCGTTTAATACTTCTTCAGGTATGTTATCTAGCTCAAATGCTGCAATATCTAAATAAGGTACTCTGAATATTTCGCTACATTTTTGCGCGAGAGTACCAGCATTAAATTCAGATCCTTTAATGATCAGCTCAGACACAGAATTACACCCCGCAGCATGGGTTTTGATTTGTTCATCTGTGAAGTAGTTTAAACTAACAAATTTACGTAATAAGGGAGAATTTAAATTCATTTTTTGCTTCCTTACAATACTTAAATTAAGTGTTGTTCAGATAGCTTAAATTGCAAGTTTGAAGTGAATTTAAATTTAACTGCTAAGGTTTATTATTTTAATTCTAAGAATTCAATTACATCTTCATTTTGCACTCGGTCGCGAAATTCCGCATAAATATTTCCTGAAATTCGTTCATGATTTTTGCTTGCGCCAGCCATCGCATAAGCCTGACCTTTAACATATTCGTGTTTGACGTCACTTATAAGTTCTCCTTTTAAGTACTCATCTTCTGTAACAAAAACGTCTTGTTTCATTGAATGTGGCTTAGGTATTGTTGATGAAGTTCTAAAACCTGTTTTTTTGTATTTTCTAAAGAAGTTGAATTATCAATAATATCATCAGCAAGTTTTTGCTTATCTTCCCTTGGCATTTGTGCTGAGATAATATTTTTAACTTGGTTTACATCTACCTTATCACGGGAAATGGTGCGTTCAATTTGCATTTCAATCGGCACATCAACAAGTAGTGTTCTATCGCAAAATTTTTGTAATCCGTTTTCAAACAATAATGGCGCTACCAGTACAGTATAAGCACTATGTGAGTTTGATAATTGGTTTGTAATTTCACTTCTGATTTTAGGGTGTAGTAAATTGTTTAGCCATAACTTTTTTGCTTCATCATTAAATATAATTTCACGAAGTTTAGCCCTGTTTAAGCTTTTATCTGGTGATAAAATATCAGGGCCAAAATAATCGCTAATACAATTTAATGTATCCGTTCCTACCGCAACAACTTCGCGGGCAACAATATCAGCATCTACAACTGTGATGTTTAATTCTTCAAATAGTTTACTGACGGCTGATTTACCTGAGCCTATGCCACCAGTTAATCCTACAATGTAGCTTTTTTGAGAGCTCATAGTTTAAGCTAATATCAACTGGTAATAAGCTGAGGTTATTTGCTCACCCCATAACATGGCAACCCAGCCTGCAATGGCAATATAAGGGCCAAAAGGGATATGAGTATTTTTATCTTTTCCTTGTACAGCTAATAGCGTAATACCTATTACTGCACCCACGACACTAGATAACAAAATTATCATAGGTAAATTTTGCCAGCCTAATAAAGCACCAAATACGGCCATTAATTTAAAATCGCCGTAACCCATGCCTTCTTTACCTGTAGCCAGTTTAAATAACCAATATACAGACCAAAAACTTAAATACCCAACAGCTGCGCCTATAATGGCTTGCTCTGGCGGTATGGTAATGCCAAATACTGAAGCTATTAATGCAAACCAAAGTAGGGGTATGGTGATTTGGTCTGGTAGTAGCATATGATCAATATCAATAAATATTAATGCCACTAACGCCCAGGTAACAAGTAAGTAAACAAAAGTAATTTCAGTTACGTCAAAAACCAAAGCAATAGATACACTGGCAATAGCTGTTAACAGCTCTATTGCCGGGTATCGGATAGATATTCTATTTTTACAGCTTGCACATTTTCCTTTTAACAATAACCAGCTTATCACAGGGATATTCTGCCAGGCTTTTATTTTACTTTTGCAGCTAGGGCAAGTTGAAGCCGGTGTTGCTAAATTAAACGTTGTTGGTTCAGTTGTATTATTATCTTCACTCTTTAAAGAATCAGCTAATAGGATTTTGCATTCAGAGCGCCACTCATTTTGCATCATTACAGGTAAACGATATATTACAACGTTTAAAAAGCTGCCGATAGCTAATCCTACTAAACAAACTGTTAACAAGTAAAACCAAGTCTGATGTTCAGCCAGATAAATAAAATTTTGTATTATATTATCCACCTACAACGTTCCCTAATTGGAATATTGGTAAGTACATACCCACAATCAAACCGCCAACTAATACACCTAAAACTACCATGATGATAGGCTCAATAAGTGTTGAAAGGCCATCAACGGCATCATCAACTTCTTGTTCATAGATAGTCGCTACTTTAGACAACATATCATCGAGGGCACCAGATTCTTCACCTATGGCTACCATTTGCACTACCATTTCCGGGAAAATATTAGAGTTTTTCATGGCGAAGTTCATTTGATTTCCTGAGCTAACTTCGCCTTTAATTTCTAATATGGCATCACGGTATACAGCGTTACCAGATGCACCCGCTGCTGAATCTAGAGCGTCTACCAAAGGAACACCCGCAGCAAAGGTAGTTGATAAGGTTCTTGCATATCTTGCAACTGCTGCTTTATTTAAAATCATACCAACAACGGGGATTTTTAAAATAGTTCTATCTGTAGCATCTCTAAGTTTCGGGCTCGCTCTGTGTGCATGCCTAAAAGCATAAAATGCACCGGCGATAGCTCCAAATACTAGCCACCAATAAGCACGCATTAAATCGGAAAGCATAACAATAAATTGAGTAAATGCAGGAAGTTCAGCGCCAAAACCTGAAAATACCATTTCAAATTGAGGTACTACAAAGATGAGCAATAATGCTGTAACACCAAATGCTACTACTAAAACGGCTATTGGATAAAACATGGCTTTTTTAATTTTAGATTTAAGCGCTTCGGCTTTTTCTTTGTAGATAGCAATGCGATCGTAGATAGTATCTAAGGCACCCGATTGTTCACCAGATTCAACTAAATCGCAATATAAGTCATCAAAATACAAAGGGTGTTTTCTTAACGAGTCACTTAAAGGAATCCCTGATTTGACTTCATTGCCTATATTGTTAAGTAACTTCTGAATTGATTTTTTTTCAGTACCAGAGGCTAACATATCTATCGTTTGTACTAGTGGCACACCGGCTTTTAGCATAGTCGCGATTTGCCGGGTGAGCATAGCAATATCTTTGGCGGTAATCTTGGGATCTGACGACATGCCAAATAAAGGTTTTGCTTTTTTCTTTACCTTTGATGGCGTGATACCTTGTTGGCGTAATTGAGCCTTAACCATAGCAAGGCTTGGGCCATTCATTTCGCCTTCAAGCTTTTTGCCTCTGGCATTTACACCAACCCATTCAAAAGTATCTACCACATCTTTTTTTACTGTTTTTTTCTTAGCCATTATAATTATTTCGCTTATTTGTTTATTTGCTTAGACTAATAATTCGTTACCCGGTTTATTTCGGTTAAACTGGTAATGCCTGTTGCTGCTTTGATTAAACCTGAGCGTCTTAAGTTATTTACACCTTCTGCTGTTGCGGCTTCGGCTATTTCCAAAGAATTACCGCCGCGCATGATAATTTGTGCTATGTTTGGTGTAATGGGCATAACTTCATATATTCCTACCCGGCCTTTATAACCATCGGTACAGTGCTCACAACCAACACCTTTATATAAGGTAAGTGTCAATATATCTTGTTCAGTATAGCCTTGTTTTAATAACTCTTCTTGTGGTAATTGTTCTGGTACTTTACAAAGTTTACATAAACGCCTTGCTAGGCGCTGTGCAATAATCAGGCTTACCGAACTTGCGATATTATATGAAGGCACACCCATATTCATTAAACGGGTTAAGGTTTCCGGTGCTGAATTAGTATGCAGTGTAGACAATACCAAGTGACCGGTTTGCGCCGCTTTAATAGAGATTTCAGCTGTTTCTAAATCACGGATTTCCCCCACCATGACTACATCGGGATCTTGACGTAAAAAAGCGCGTAAAGCATTAGCAAAGGTCATATCAGACCTGGCGTTAATTTGAACCTGATTGATGCCTTCTAAATTAATTTCTACCGGATCTTCTGCAGTTGATATATTGCTTTCTGGTACATTTAGAATGTTTAAACCTGTATAAAGAGATACGGTTTTACCTGAACCCGTAGGGCCTGTTACTAATATCATGCCTTGTGGTTGCGCTAAGGCATTCATATAAAGTTCTTTTTGTTCTGCTTCATAACCTAAAACATCAATACCTAACATGGCACTAGATGAATCAAGTATCCGCATTACTACTTTTTCGCCCCATAATGTAGGTAAGGTACTTACACGAAAATCGATACTTTTCTTTTTACTTATTTTTAATTTTATACGGCCATCTTGCGGTTTGCGTTTTTCAGCCAAGTCCATATGGGACATAACTTTGATTCTGGCGGATATTCTGCTTTCGAGTCCTATTGGCGGCGTCGCTATTTCATGTAATACGCCATCGACCCTAAAACGGATTCGGTATTTATGCTCATAAGGTTCAAAATGTAAATCAGAGGCGCCACGTTTGATGGCATCCATCAATATTTTATTAATATAAACAATAATAGGTGCATCATCATCTTTATTATTAACATCGGTCGCTAATGACTTTTTACTAGAGCTTTCATCAGTTTCGCCATTTAACTCCGCCATTTGCGCATCACTGAGTTCTAACGCTGAATCGGTATCAAATAAAGACTCTATGGCAAGTTGCAATTGTTCATGACTAACAACAACAACTTCACTTTGTAACCCGGTATTAAATTCATAATCTTCGAAGGCATTAAAGTTAGTAGGATCGGACGAAGCTAAATATAAGGTTTTACCTTTAACTGCAATCGGTAATACATGATGTTTTTTTATCAGTTTTTCATTAATAATATCTTCATCAGGCAATAGCCGCATATCAAAGTCGGTTAAATCTAAGTGGGGTACCTGAAATAATTGTGCAGCTCTTAGAGCTAATTCATTAGCCGTTAAATCTGAAATTCGGCAAATAAGTTCAGCTAATGGCTGTTTATCATCTTTATTGGTTTGTTTTACTCGTTCATTATCTAACACGCCTAAATGAACCAATTTTCGTACTAAGGGGGAGTTTATTAGCATATCGTGAGATTTAATTCTTATTTTAGATATGAGTCTATTTCACTGGATAGAACAGATGAAGTCAATATAAACTTATTATTTTATTTAAAATTAGAAAGGTTAAAGTCAGTTATCTGAATAGATAACTGACTTATTAACAATAATCTACTACGGTGTAATAGTTAAAGTTGCCATATCACCTGTGTAAGTTACTGTTCCTGGTGCATCTGATACAGCTTGAGGAGTAGATGTTAAATCTGTAATAGCTCCTACAGAAGAACAAGCTCCACCTGTAGGTGCTGCAGGTGCCGCATTACCTTGATGGATTTCAACACTTGCGTGCTTCATAAATGCAGCCAACTCTAGTTTACATGCGTTATTTGCTGAAGTAATTGTATAATTTGTATACTGTGGAATTGCAACAGCGGCAAGCACACCGATAATTGCTACAACGATCATTAATTCGATTAGTGTAAAACCTTTTTGGGCTCTTTGTTTCATGTTTTGCATAGTACCTCTCCTAACGGGGCATATTGGGGCTGTAGTGTGCAGGTTGAATTTTGTATCTAACTTTGCTCTTTATCAAAATAAGAATAACTACTTGATAAGGAGTTTTTCTTATTCTAAGCCGAAGTTATTAACATTGTTCCAGACCTACAATCTACTTAAGTATAGTTAAGATTTTCGCATGAGGAAGTAATTTTTCCACTTTATTCTTAACTTTTTGCTAATCCATTAGAATTTAAAAACAAAAAACTTAAAATTAATTTTAAACTGACTTGAATTTTAAATTAATCTAGTTCTTTTGTATTAGCTAACTATCCATCACTAACTAAAACTAAGGGAATGCTACCATGACTATTCAGCCTTGTGTACCATACTTTTTACTTATTTATAACAAAACATAATTTGTTATATATGAGCCATTTTCTAATAAATTGACTTTTATATAATATATTACATTTCATTATTAGGCGTATTATTGACAAAACGCATCGATAAATCAACTGCTTTTACATGTTTTGTTAATGCACCACTGGATATATAATCAACACCGGCTTGTGCGTACTCAACTAAAGTTTCAAAAGTCATATTGCCAGAGACTTCAAGTTTCGTCTGTTGTGAATGGCTTGTATTAAATTCCAGGGTTAATTTAACGGCTTGTTGAATTTGTATCACAGTAAAGTTATCTAACATTATGATGTCGGCACCCGCATTGAGTGCTTGTTCCAATTCGTCAAGGCTTTCAACTTCTACTTCAACTTTTAGTTTAGAATGATTTTGTTTTGCTTGTGCTACTGCTTTATCTATGCCACCGCATGCTGCTATATGGTTTTCTTTAATTAAAAAAGCATCAAATAAGCCGATGCGATGGTTTTGGCCGCCGCCACATGTTACTGCGTACTTTTGTAAAGCACGTAACCCCGGGATTGTTTTACGGGTATCTAATAATTGGGTTTGGGTGCCTTGTAATTCTTTAACATATTCTGATGTTGTAGTAGCAGTGCCTGATAAGGTTTGTACAAAATTCAGGGCTGTACGTTCAGCGGTTAATATACCTCTTGCGGAGCCTTCAGCTGTAAACAATAATTCATTTTCTTTAACTAAGTCGCCGTCATTTACGCTAAAACTGAGTTTTATACTTGGATTTACTTGTTTAAATACCTCGATCACCAGTGCTTTACCACAGAAAATACATTCATCTCGACTGATCACATTAGCGGTGGCTTGTTGGTTTTCAGGGATCAATTGGGCTGTTATATCGCCGTCAGTGGCAGTTTGATTATTTAGGTCTTCATTTAAGGCTATAGTGACAAGTTGGCTAATAAGTTCAGGAGAGGGTGACATGCTGGGCTTCTCTAATTAATTTTATTTAAATAAAAGGGATTAATTTTCCGTACATTGTTATTTTCAATTTTACCTTTAATTGATGCATTTTTGCTAACTAAATTTTAAATAGATTAGCTCTGCTGCGATTTAAATTTTTTATTAAGTGCGTGGTTTGTATTGGAGGTTTGCATTGGAACAGTCAGATAAGTATTATTTTAAATAAGTTATACCTCACCAGTTATATTGAATCAGGCAATTTATGTTGATAAAAGATCATAAAATCCAGGGCTATGAATATTTAGCCTCACCCCATTTTAATGACAGACCAGAGGGCGCTGAAACCTCATTATTAGTGATCCACAATATCTCTTTGCCTGCAGGGAAATTTAATGGCACTTATATCACAGATCTATTTTTAGGGCAGCTAGACTGTACTGCGCATCCGAGCTTTGTTGATTTAATTGATGTTAAAGTATCAGCCCATTGTTTAATTCGAAGAGATGGCAACCTGATACAATATGTTCCCTTTAATAAACGTGCCTGGCACGCTGGGGTTTCAAATTATAAAGGCATTGATAATTGCAATGATTTTAGTATCGGGGTGGAGCTAGAGGGAACCGATAACTTAGCCTATACATCTATTCAGTATCAGGTACTTAGCGCACTAGCTAAATCTCTCATAAAACATTATCCTAATATGGGTATTCAAGATATTGTTGGCCATCAGGATATTGCACCGGGTCGAAAAACAGATCCAGGCGAGAGTTTTGACTGGCTTTATTTTCAAAGATTATTATCTGAACAGAGTGATCCACTATGACATTAATTTCCATATTAATCGCACTTATAATCGAAAGGTTAGATGCTAAAGGTAAATATTGGCAAATATATACTTATGCTAAGGCGTATCATGAATTTTCTTCACAAAATTTTCTCTTGCAAAAATTAATAGATAAAAGAATCACTTTTATTTTGTGGCTGGTTTTACCTTGTATCGCAGTCATGTTGGTTTATCACATGGTTGACTTTGTACTGTGGCAGTTAATGGTTAATGTACTGGTTTTGTTAGTGGCTATGGGATGTATTTATTTAAGAGATAAATATAAAGGCTACCTAAACGCGCTGCAACGAGATGATGCTGAAGCTGCCAGTTTATATGCGATGCAATTAGGGCAAAAAAGTCAGGATGGAGAGCCTGAAAAGTGTGAATCTTTAGGGCAGACTTTAGCGTGGATCAATTTTAGATACTACTGCACTGTGATATTTTGGTTTGTACTTTTAGGCCCAGCTGGCGCCGTATTTTATGCTTTAGTAAGAACTTATGCCGATATGGTGCGAACTGAATGCGATATTGAGGAAGAAAACATAGAGAGTGAAAGTAATATCAAACAATATAATAAAGTATTACATACATTGTTATTTTGGCTAGACTTCTTACCAGCACGTATAGCCAGCTTTGGTTATTTAGTTATAGGTAACTTTAATAAAGGCACCTCAGCCTGGCTAAAGTATTTATTTGATTTTAAAGCGAGTAATCGAAAAGTGGTTACAAAAACTGCTTTTGCCGCAGAGCAAGTTGAAAAACGCCATATTGGCTGTTCGCTTGAAGCAGCTTGTATGGTTAAATTAGTGAAAAGAAATATTATTTTTATGCTGGTATTGATTGCAGTACTTACACTCTTTGCTGATTTGTCATAACAATTTCTCACTAACACACTTGAGGCTTTGTTAATGTTTCCCTGCGGGAAAGGTGAAATAAATGGGGATATAAAATATTTGTCAGCTTTAAAAAGCCGCATTATATAATGCGGCTTTTTTAATTTACAATATCAGCTAGCACCTAGTGCCTTAATATAGTGACTTAATAGGGCTGCGCAGCAGATCTATTTTTAAAGATCCTTAATCGTCTCTTTCTGCTCAACCAATTTAGCTTTAGCTTCACTCAATTCCGCGAAGATGGCTTTTTCTTTGGTGATTACAGCTTCAGGTGCCTTACTGACAAACTTTTCGTTGTTGAGTTTCCCTGTAACGCGGCCTAGTTCTTTTTCAACTTTTTCAAGTTGTTTGGCAATACGTGCAAGTTCTGCTTCAACGTCAATGAGCCCTGCCATAGGGATCAATATTTCTAAATTACCTACTAAGGCTGTGGCTGATGCCGGGGCGGTATCTGATTCAGTTAATAACGTTGTGCTTTCTAATTTCGCTAATGAGGCTAAGAAAGTTTCATTATCTGTTAAACAACGAATATCGTTTGCACTGGCATTTTTAAGTAATACATTAAGCGGTTTATTTGGGCTGATATCCATTTCACCACGTATATTACGGATTGCCACTATAAATTGTTTAACCCATTCTAAATCGGCCATAGCTTGTGCATCTACTTTGCTTTCATTATAGGTTGGGAAAGGTTGCAACATAATAGTATTGGCATTTTCAGCTGTTTCTATGCCTGCTAATGGCGCTACACGCTGCCAAATGGTTTCTGTGATATATGGCGTAATTGGGTGCATTAAGCGTAATAAGGCTTCTAATACGGTAATTAACGTATGTCTGGTACCGCGCTGTTGGGCATCTGTGCCTTTAAAAAGTACAGGTTTAGTTAATTCTAAATACCAGTCACAGAATTGATTCCAGGTAAATTCATATAAGGTATTTGCAGCTAAATCAAAACGATAATTATCTAAATGATCCGTAAAGGTTTTAACTGTATTTTCAAATTGCCCTAAGATCCAACGATCAGCTAGCGAATGGTCTTTATCAGTTGATGAAAAACCACAATCTTGCTCTTCGGTATTCATTAATACATAACGGCTGGCATTCCAAAGCTTGTTACAGAAGTTTCTGTAACCTTCTAAACGGTTCATATCCCAGTTAATATCGCGACCGGTTGAAGCCATGGCGGCTAAAGTGAAACGTAAAGCATCAGTACCGTGCGCTTCAATGCCATCAGTAAAGGTTTTACGTGTCGCTTTTTCTATTTTTTTAGCTAGTTGAGGTTGCATCATGTTGCCAGTGCGTTTTTCAACTAAAGATTCCAGATCTATTCCATCAATCATATCTAAAGGATCTAATACATTACCTTTAGATTTTGACATTTTATCGCCACTTTCATCACGAATAAGCCCGGTGACATACACTGTTTTAAATGGTACCTGCGGCTTGCCATTGTCATCTTTTACAAAATGCATGGTCATCATGATCATGCGTGCTACCCAAAAGAAAATAATGTCAAAACCTGTTACTAATACATCAGATGGGTGGAAGGTTTTTAAATCGTCGGTATTTTCAGGCCAGCCTTGTGTAGAGAATGTCCAAAGCGCAGAAGAGAACCAGGTATCCAGTACGTCTTCATCTTGTTTTAAAACAACATCATCGGCTATGTTATGTTCTTTACGTACTTCGGCTTCATCTCGGCCTACGTATACTTCACCAGCTTCATCATACCAGGCCGGAATACGGTGGCCCCACCAAAGTTGGCGTGAAATACACCAGTCTTGTACGTCACGCATCCAGGAGAAATACATGTTTTCATACTGTTTAGGTACAAATTGAATATCGCCATTTTCAACAGCTTCAACCGCTTGAGTCGCCATTGGGGCAACACGCACATACCACTGATCAGTTAATAGAGGTTCAATAACAACACCAGAACGATCGCCATAAGGAACTGTTAATGCATGATCTTCTATTTTCTCAAGTAAATAGGCTTGTTCAAATTCTTCTATGATAAGTTTACGCGCTGCAAAGCGGTCTAAACCATGAAAACGTGTTGGTAATGGTGCATCTAAATCAAGTTCTTTACCATCAAAGGTGTAACATTCTCCCTGGGTGGTAATTGCCGCATTTTTGTCAAAGATGTTGATCATAGGTAATTGATGACGTTTACCTACTTCGTTATCATTAAAGTCATGTGCTGGTGTTATTTTTACACAACCAGTACCTTTTTCCATATCGGCGTGATCATCGGCAACAATTGGAATTCTACGATTTACAATGGGAAGTAATACTTCTTTGCCTATTAGGTCCTGATAACGTTCATCTTTTGGATTTACCGCAACACCAGAGTCACCCAACATAGTTTCAGGACGGGTAGTGGCAACAACAATATAATCTTTACCATCTTGGGTTTTTAAGCCATCAGCCAGTGGATAGCGTAAATTCCACATATGGCCTTGTTTGTCTTTATTTTCAACTTCTAAATCAGAAATAGCAGTATGAAGCTTAGGATCCCAGTTGACCAGGCGCTTACCTCGGTATATTAAATCTTCTTTATGCAGGCGAACAAAGACTTCTTTTACCGCTTCAGACAAGCCATCATCCATAGTAAAACGTTCACGATCCCAATCTACCGACGCGCCTAAACGACGAAGCTGTTTGGTGATAGTGCCGCCTGACTCTTGTTTCCAGTTCCAGATTTTATCGATAAAAGCATCACGGCCTAAATCATGACGTGTTTTACCTTCTTCTGCGGCTAGTTTACGTTCAACGACCATTTGTGTTGCAATACCTGCGTGATCAGTACCTACTTGCCAAAGAGTATTGTTGCCTTGCATACGCTTAAAACGCGTCAAGGTATCCATAATGGTATCCTGGAAAGCATGACCCATATGCAAACTACCTGTGACATTGGGTGGTGGGATCATAATTGAATATGCTTCACCTTTGCCTGATGGTTTAAAGTAGCCTTTTTGTTCCCATTCTTCATATAGGGATTGTTCAATATCTTGTGGATTGTAAGTCTTATTCACTTGTCGAGCCTTTCTCTTAAGTATGCAATCAAATATCTTGAGTAGAGATATTTACGCCATTTTGACGAAATAATTTATATCTTTCTCTAGCCGCTTGTTTTAGCTCGGCTTTAGCCGGTACAAAATCAAACACTTGGTTAAATCTATTTATAAAATCAGGAATTGTTGGTGCTAAATTGATTAAAATTTTGCGATGTCCAACAGGTGCCGTAGTGCCTATTTCTACAGGTGCACCATTTGTTGGCCCTTCACCTTGCAAGTTATGTGGTACAAAACTATGCGCATCAAAAGACCATAAATATTCATCTATTATGTGAGCGTCGTCGGTATTTTCAGTATAAATAAAGACTCTTTGCCCATTTCTATATTTCTCAGCCGCTAATTTAGCAGCCAGATCAAAATGAGCCGGGATTTTTGCATCCGGCTCATCTTCATCTTTTAGAACGTAAAAAATTGCGTTCATTAATAACTCTTAATGTTAGCTTTCTGAAACCGGATTAATTTCAGCCCGATTCATTAAATACTGAGTTAACATGGCTACCGGACGACCCGTAGCACCTTTATTTTTACCACTACGCCAAGCAGTACCTGCCACATCTAAATGTGCCCAGTGATATTTCTTAGTAAATTTAGATAAGAAACATGCGGCTGTAATTGTACCAGCTGCTTTTCCACCTAAATTGGTGAAATCTGCAAATGGACTTTCTAATTGTTCCTGGTAATCATCCCATAACGGTAATTGCCAGGCGCGATCGCCACTTTGATCTGATGCTTTTAATAAATCATGAGCCAAAGGATTATGGTTTGCTAATAAGCCTGAAGCGTGACTACCTAAAGCAACGATACATGCACCCGTTAAGGTTGCAACATCAATAACTATTTCAGGATCAAAGGCTTCAACATAAGTTAATGCATCACATAATACTAAGCGTCCTTCCGCATCAGTATTGAGCACTTCAACGGTTTGCCCTGACATAGTTGTAAGTATATCACCAGGGCGGTAAGCATTGGAACCAGGCATATTTTCACAGCCAGCTAAAACACCAATAACATTAATAGGCAAATTCATTTGTGCAATAGAACGCATGGTACCGATAACACCGGCTGCACCACCCATATCATATTTCATTTCATCCATACCTTCACCAGGTTTGAGTGAAATACCACCAGAATCAAATGTTAATCCTTTACCAACTAATACAATGGGTGCCTGTTCTTCACTGGTGCCAGAATAATGAATAACCGACATAAGTGATTCATTCTCACTGCCACGACCCACAGCTAAATAGGAGTGCATTCCTAATTCAGCCATTTCTTTTTCACCTATTAAATTTACTTTAACATTATCAAAAGTATCTTCTAAGGCTTTGGCCTGTTCACCTAAGTATACAGGGTTACAAATATTGGGTGGCATATTGGCAACATCTTTACAGAGTTTCATGCCCGCTGAAATGGCTAAACCTTGTTCTATCGCGCTTTCACCCAGTGGTAATTCACGGCGAGTTGGTACATTAAAAACCATTTTACGTAGTGGTCGGCGGGTATCACTTTTTTTACTTTTAAGTTGATCAAAGGTGTATAAACAGTCTTGTGTTGTTTCTACGGCCTGGCGCACTTTCCAGTATATATCTCTGCCTTTTACATGTTGTTCTGTTAAAAAACAGACCGCTTCCATAGAGCCTGTTTCATTGAGAGTGTTAATGGTTTTTGCGATTATTTGTTTATATTGTTTATCGTCTAACTCTCTTTCTTTACCACAACCTACAAGTAGTACGCGCTCACTTAATACATTAGGAACGTGATGTAATAATAACATTTGTCCGGGTTTACCTTCTAAATCACCTCGACGTAATAATGTAGAAATATACCCATCACTTATGCGATCCAGTTGTTCGCCTATTGGCGATAATCGTCTTGGTTCATATACACCAACAACAATACAAGCACTTCTTTGCTTCTCCGGACTTCCGCTTTTTACGCTAAATTCCATAGCGACTCCTGATCTTAATTTGAATTGTATTGACGCAAAAATAAATTTTTAGGTTTATCTTCCGCGCCAATGACATATAATTGGTTAACAATGTTAACTTGCTAAAATAACAAGTTTACTCGAAATTTCACACTATTCCAGTGAAAAGACATGACTTAAATCCAAACAACCTGAAAATAAACACTTCAGGGGCTGGTAGTAAATATTTTATAGCTTAAAATTTATGAGTTTTATCTCGTTTAAGTTATGTATAGGAGCATGAATTGCTAATTTTTCGTTATTTAACGGCTGAAGTTTTTAAATCTCAAGTAGCTGTTTTTTTCACATTAATGACTATTTTTGTAAGCCAGAAATTTGTACTCATATTAAGTTCTGCCTCTGAAGGGGGGATCCCCGGTAAACTTGTTATGTCATTACTGGCATTGAAATTACCTCAACTGGCATCATTAATTCTACCCTTAAGTATTTTTCTTGGCATTATTTTGGCTTATAGTCGAATTTATGCCGATAGTGAAATGACTGTATTTAAAGCTTGTGGTGTGAGTGAATGGTACGTAATCAGAGTGACTTTAATTTCTAGCTTATTTCTAACATTTCTGGCGGGAATACTTACTTTATACATAGCGCCCTGGGCCAGTGAACAAGAATATCAAATTAAAGAACAGGCCGCGGCTGATGCCGGAGTTTCAGCATTAAGGGCCGGGCGTTTTCAGCAAACCGGTAATGAAAAAGCAGTTGTGTTTATTCATGATATTAAAGACGATGGTAAAAAGTTAGAGCGGGTTTTTGTAGCGCAACTTCCAGATAAATCTGATAAAAATTCAAACCAAGATGTTAAAATTGTTTATGCGGAGCAAGGGTCTTTTATTGAAGAAGAGTCGGGCGAGCAGCAACTGATCTTAACTGATGGAAAACGCTATCAAACAGATGGTTCACACCTTGATGTAGAACTCACTGAGTTTGGCGGTTATACAATGCAAATTCAAGGGCAGGAAATTGAACGCCAGCGCCGGAAACTTCAGGCAGTGCCAAGTAAAACTTTACTAAAACAAAATACCAGCGAAGCAATTGCGCAAATACAATGGCGATTAGCAATTCCTTTATCAATTCCTATTTTAACGCTATTAGCTGTGCCTTTAAGTATTGTAAACCCTAGGCAAGGAAAATTCGCAAAACTTGTTCCTGCGATTAGTTTATATTTAGGTTATTTTATTTTGTTAAACGCGGCTAAATTTGCTCTGGCTGATGGTAAAATTCCGCCGTCATTAGGTTTATGGTGGGTACATTTAACGGCATTATTTATTGGTTGTTTAATGATTTTAAAAGGCAGGCCAATAGGGACTGCGATCAGAGCAAGATATAAAGGCTTATTTGTCCGAGGTATGAAAAGTTGAAAACACTTGATTGGTATTTAGGCCGCAGCATAATCCAAACCACAGGGTTTGCATTAATGGTATTAGTTGGGATCAGTACATTAATAAAGTTTATAGAGCAATTAAAGTCTGTAGGGCGGGGGAGTTATGATATTGTTACCGCCGGGCTTTATACTTTGTATAGTATGCCAAATGATTTAGTGATTTTTTTTCCTATGGCAGCGTTAATTGGCGGTTTAACTGGTTTGGGGGCTTTAGCATCAAATAGTGAACTGGTGGTCATGCAGGCTGCGGGTATGTCCCGGTTTCAAATTATTGTGTCTGTAATGAAAACCGCTTTATTTATGGCTATATGTATGATGGCTTTAGGTGAGTGGGGTGTTCCTGAAGCGCAAAAAACAGCAAAAGATTTAAGATTAAATGCGATCACAGATGGCAATATATTTAACGCCCAAAAAGGACTATGGGCAAAAGATGGTGACACTTTTATTAATATTGAGCATATAGATGATTCAGGCACGCTTAATGGCATTAATATGTACCATTTTAATAAAAATACCTTAGAGTTATCTTCCATAACTAAGGCTAAAACAGCCATACCTCATTCTGAAGGCTGGATGATGAATGATGTGAATAAAATGAATCTGACAGAAAATGAAGTTACCGTTCTAACACAGCAACAAAATTTATATAAGTCAGTACTTACTCCTGAGAAACTAGGTGTAGTATCTGTAAAGCCTGAGTCATTGTCATTTACCGGCTTGTGGGATTATTTAACTTATTTGAAAAATAATGAACAAGATACCAGTAATTATGAACTCGCCTTATGGCGAAAAATAATGCAGCCTGTATCGATTGCTGTGATGTTATTAGTTGCGCTGTCTTTTATATTCGGACCACTTCGAACGGTCACCATGGGGGCCAGAATTGTTATGGGGGTGATAACCGGTATTATTTTCCATTTAACAGATAAAATCTTTGGGCCTATTGTACTCGTTTATGAGGTATCGCCTGTGTTAGGTGCAATAGTGCCCAGTTTGATTTTTATCATTTTATCCACTTATTTGCTAAATAAACGTAATTAGTGCTTTGTAAATCAGCGTTATTCACTAGAATAACGCGATTAAACTGATTTATAGATACGTTTATTTTCTTCTTTTGTTAATACAATAACTTCAGTTTTAGCTATATAGTCTTGCAGTGCGCGCTTATTTTTAAAATCTAATAAAACCAGTAAATTACCTAATCCCAAAAAAGACGTAATTGCACGGATCAAAGCTTGAGTAGCGGTTAACTTTGAGCCATCAAGGTTTTGCACTTTTAAACGCCATGATCGCATACCGATTGTTTGGCCGCCTTTAGTCCAAAAATAAACAAAAAAACCACAATTAACAGAGATAAATAAAATAGTTCTTAAACTATCTAAAAGAATACTTTCTTCGATTAGTGCGCTAATGTCAGTAGCACCGTTGAGAGACAAAACATTGAATGAAATTAATGCCTGAAGCACTAATAAGTATATGATCGCTGTAAGCATAGTAAAAGCGATAACAACTAAAGCATCGTATATCCAGGAAGCTAACCTGCGCGCAAAACCACTACGTGGATAGGTATTTGCTGTATCTGTAGTCATGTGGGTCATAACGGGCTCATTTAATAAAGTTGAGTGGATTTTATCAAACATAAGCAGATTAATCTTTAAAAAGTATTAATCTGAACAATAACCGAGCAGTTAGTCCCCTTAAGTAAAAAACAGCTTGCCGCAACACCTGAACTTTGTATAATGCAAAGCATGGAGATGAGAGCAAATAATAATAATAATATTATAAAGCTTGAGCTCTAAAGTGGTTTTTCTTTATTTTCTCTTAAGTTTTATTTGATAAAATTAAGGTGAGAAGATCAAAGAAAAATTATGCCAGTATGATGGAATTGGTAGACATAGGGGATTCAAAATCCCCCGCCTTCGGGTGTGGCGGTTCGAGTCCGCCTACTGGTACCACTTTTGAACCCTTGCCAACGGTAAGGGTTTTTTTATGCCTGAAACAAAGCGTGTTCCAAATTCTGAAAGTTGAGTTCTTTCATTATTTTTTTTGATGAGCGATTATGCCGCTTTAAAGTTACCATGAAACCCAAGAGGCAGGTGATAGGGTAGCCAGGCTCTGGTGATGGGTCCTTGCGCTAAGTTATTGGCGTTAAAAATGTTTAAGCAAGTTCGTTTACTTGGAACATGTAAAGCTGTGCCTATTAGGTAACCAGTACCTTCTTTTTTCTGCGGGCAAATGCTGATATGTTCTTCTACTAAAAAGTCTTTACCGTAGCTGTACTTATCTTCTTTACCTGAATTAACGTTTAACGCTGAAACGGTATCACTCCATATACTGTCAAACTCAGATGACAGGTGATATAAAACATCATTTCTTAATCCGGTTAAATGGTCACAAATCCTTGGAAATTCGCTGTTATTATGAAGTAGAGTATGTGATACGGTGCCATTTGGTTTTAATCTAAATAAAGCAGTCTGTGCCTTGATGTTTTTATGAGCTATTTTTCCTTGCATAAGGCCAGATAAATTATGAAGTACCTCTACATTTGGGTATAAACTGGCATCAAAGTGAATTGTGCCATCTTTTTCTTCCCAGGCGTTGCCATAGTGAAAAGCAAATCCGGCGGGTAATTCATATTGTTTTTTTAGTTTTAAATCTGCTTTATTTACTACTAATACGCGCATCGGCTGATTTTTATTAAATTTTATACGGGCAAAGTATCCTTGCTGTGGATCGTTAGTTAAGCCCCCCTTAGTGAGTGAAGGGAGTATTAAAAGCAGGTGCTTATCTGTGATCAAAAAATCATGTAGCATGGCACCACGATATTGTGCATTTATTAGTGCTACATTTTTTACTTTACCTCTGGCAGATAAGTGATACAAAACAATATGACCAGATGGGTTTAAGCCAAAATTCCAGATATCACCATTTGCTTCAATTTTAGGGTGGGCTGAAAAAGGTAAACCTTGCAAGCTATTACCATATTTGCCGTTTTTTCCTAAAGTAATGTGTTCCTGGTAATCTAAGGTGGTGGCATTTACTTTAGTTGGAGAGCCCGCTTCCCATAAAGCCCATAAGTCTTCACCAACGGGTATAATATTGGTATTGGCCGTATTTATCATATCTGAATTCGATACAGGTAATGGGGTAATCAACTTAGTATCTGGGCCTGAATATAAAAAACGCTCGGCTTGTTGTTCTTTTGTAAATTTAGGTGTTGCTATGAATTTACCGTGATGAATAATTTTACCATCGGTAATTTGAAAGCTTTGTAACATGCCATCGCCTTCAAATAGATGCTGGTACCTGACATCACCTCTTTCATGTTTCCCCGGACCATTACGATAAAAAGTACCTTTTAGATCTGCTGGAATTTCACCTTCGAGGGCTAACTCCCGAGATGAATAATTATTAGTAATATTATCAAAGCCAATTAACTCTGGGTTGTCGCTAAGGGCTTTATTAAATAGCGATTTATAATCTACTAGTTTTGCGGCTTGTGTTGTAACATTTTCAGCCGCTTTTAAAGGTGAATTAAATAACAGAGTACCAGCGCCAAAAGCGGCCATACTTTTTAATAATGTTCTACGTTGCATTTTAGTGTCTCCGTTTAATAAATAACCTGAGTTTTATTTATGGTTTCATTTTCTGATTGGGAAACCATAAAATTTATCTGGCTATAATCTACGGGACCAAAGTTAGGTTTTGCATTATTAGAGTAACCATATCCTTCGGTGGGAAAGCCAAATAAGTTTGTTTCCATTTTGCCATTATCATTTTCATCATGAAAAAACCGTATTGCATATTCACCATGTTTAACATTGTTAAAAGTCACAAATGTTGAACCTTTTACTGCATTAACCATAGAGGCTGTTTCAGCTTTGTTATTTTGATAGTTTTCTTCGCCTTTGAATAACTGAACATAAATTTTACCTGAATCGTTTTTGATACCTGATATTTCGAAATTTATGTTGTTGGCAAAAGTGAGAGGTGAAAGTAACAGTAGTGATGATGCACAAATAGTATGTAATGTTTTCATTTGAATTCCTTATTTTATTTAATACGCAATTGTTAAAAGGTATCTGTTAATTGCGTCGTGTTGAAAAGACGATAGAATGTCAGTATTAAAATGAATAGCTACTTTTCGTGAAGTACCACAAACAATTCGCAAAAAGTACATATTAAGGCCTGGTACCATTGACGAATCGTGAAATGAACCTTAAAAATCAATCGTTAACTGAATTGTATAGTAAAAGTAAACTGATCAATGATCTGTTAATTATTTTAGCTATTGGAATTTTCATCGGGTATTTAGCACCTTTTGGCATGGATCATTTGCCTGTATGGATTTCTATTTTGTATTGGGTTGTGACCTGTATTTGCGGTTATTTGATTTATACACCGCTCATTCATATGGGTGAAATACTTTTAGAACAACGCATAAAATTACAATGGGTAAGAGTTGCGCTTTCAACATTTATCGCAAGCATATTAATGAGTTTTGTTGTTCCCGTGATAGGCTGGGCACTTTTTGAAAATAATATAGACTACAGTAAACAATTTTTGGCTGTGTTGCCTAAAGCAATAATAATAGGTGGTGTGATCACTTTTATTAGTATGGTGCAGAACTTGATTAAAAGGCAGAAAGAGCAACTTGTAGCGTCTGAAAAAAAGCAGCAGGAGCAACAGCAAAAGGCAGATAAAGCGACCAATCAGCAATTAGATAAATTGATTGCACAATTACCAATAGAAAAACGTGGCGAACTGATATGCCTTGAAATGTCAGATCACTACTTAAAAGTTTATACAGATAAAGGGCATCATTTATTGCTTATGCGTTTTAAAGATGCGTTGGATATTTTAATCGATTATCCTGGATTACAAACTCATAGATCCTGGTGGGTTGCAAAAAGCGCCATCATCTCTTTAAAGAAAGACGGTAGAAAAACCTTTTTAATATTAGCTAATCAGCTAGAAGTTCCGGTTTCCAGAACTTTCGTTGAAGCAGTGAAAGCGGCTAATATTCGATAGCATATAGCATTACAGAGCAACTATTGGGTATTTGTACGCATGATATCGGCGACATTTTGTTTTATTTTGGCATAAATAACTGAGTTATCTTTAACTTCAAAATCAGATAAAGTGCCTAAACTTTGCCAATCCTGACTTTTCCCTGTTTCAAAATCGAACATAGATAATCGTGAAGGTTTAATATCAGTTTGACAGATCAAGCCTTGCTTTGTCACTGTCAAATTTAATTTTCGGTTGATAAATGTTGGTGAACAAACCAAATCTAAGCCTTCAGGTTCAGCTTGAGCATTCGTTAATTTCATTACCTGGTTTGTTTCGTCATTAATAAAATAATAATGCTTATCAAATATTGAATAGGTCCCTGCCGTATAACTAAAATGCAATTGTGTTAGTTCATTTTTCGTCAAATCAAAACGCATTAATTGCCAGTTGTTATTTTTGATAACAGAAAGCAGTAGTCTGTCATTAGTTTCCCAACTTACTCCACGTATCGCATTATTATTAATTGGTAACTGTATTGTTTTTTCAGTTGTTATGTCAGTAATATAAATTTGGTTGTCGGCCATCATCAATAACTTTGTATCATCTGGTGAGAAAGATAGAGCATAAAGCCTTACCGGACTTTGAAAATGGGTTATTTTTTTAGCGGTTAATGTATCTAATGAAGCGATATAAACTTCAGCAGTATTCGTTCGTTTCGACGCAAATGCATATTGATCTGAGTTATGGGCGATTGTGGGTAAATAATCCATGACACTGGAGTTATGCATGCTTATCGATGTGTTATTTTCTAAATCTTTGAAATGTAGATCTCTGTTTAATAAATAAGAGCTGAATAAAAAGTCTTTACCATTTGAAATTCGGGATAGATCTTTCACTCTCAAAGGGCTGCTGGCAACAACCGCTATTTTTTCACCTGAAGTATTACTTTGCCAAAGTTCATACGCGGGATGTGGAGAAGGGTGGATCAGTGTTTCACTATCGTGGTGCCAAATGACAGAGCGCATTAAATACTTTAACTTTGCTGTAAGTGTCAATTTTGAATCATTTAAATCTAATGTATAAATCCGAGTATAGGGGTCATATTCACTATTGAGTATGACAAGTTTATTGCCATCAGGTGATATATCAAAATGATAGTTGCCTCTGCCATTTGTAATAGGCTGATTAACAATATCTTTATTTTTATTTCCCAGGTTAACCCTAAATATTTGATAACCGGATATCTGACTTTGACGATTATTAAAAAACAGTGATTCACCATCTGGAGAAAAACGAAACTCCGGGAAACTATCACTGTCGCATTCTGTTATTTTTTCCCAGTTATCTTTATTTTCAACCAGATTTATCGGTGCCCAGAAGATGTTACACACCACATTATGTTTATACAGAAAGGCTACTTTTAAACTATCTGGTGACCACGCCAATTTGCTTATATTTCCTCTGGCGTGGGATATAATAAAGTGAGTGTTGTCCTTTTCATTATTAACTGAAACTTGTTTTAATCCGGTTTTATTATTTATTTGTGTATAAGCAAACCAGTTCAGATCAGGCGACATGGCTGGTTGCGTTTCAGATCCTGTCGCGCGTGTAAGTGAGGTAATTTGTTTACTTTGTAATGGATCGGAAGTATTGAAAAAAATAAAAAACACAGCAATTATTGACGCTATAATGAGGCCAATTAATACAGTAAATAAATAAGGGTTATTAAAATAATTTTGAGCTGTTTGAACAGGCGGTTTAACTGAGTGAGTTTCAGTATTTGGTTCAACTACCTTAGCTTCCTCAGTTGGCTCAAAGCGACCTATCATTCTGTAACCTTTTCTCGGTACTGTAATAATAAACTCAGGGGATTTAGGATCATCTCCCAATGCTTTTCTTACTTTGACCAGAGTTCGGCTAATTGCGTTATCGGTAACTAAAGTGCCGGCCCATACTTGCTCCATTAATTCATCTTTGCTGATCACTCTTTCACTGTTATGGCAAAAGAATAATAATAATTCGAAAACTTTTGGCGCTAAATTTATGGCTTCACCATTTTTAAATAACATTTGATTATGTGTATCTATGCAGATGTCGGCAAACTGTAAATAACGCAATTGGTTTCCTTGAAGTAATTAATAGGGATAAATTGAATCAACATCTTACTGTAAAACGCCATATTATTTAAGTATTAGTATTATTAAAAATGAAAAAACGTTTTTACTTAATAGTTTGATATTTATATGTTTTAATTGTTTAGTCATAACTTGGTCACGTCTTAGTCATTAGGTTTCCTTGTAATTCATTCATAATTCATGTCTTCTTATATTTCTAAAGTTAGATTTGTTGTTCTTGATTATCCAATTATTAAATAGGCACAAACATGACAAACCTTTATTCTACTTTGGTCAAGAAGCTGATATTTAGCTTTTTATATATACTCGCTGCGTTACCTTTCTTATTATCAGGCAAAAGTTGGGCTGAAAGCGAACCTGTCGCAGACAAAAGGATACTCTTTATTTTGTCTGGTGATAGTCACGGGTATTGGCTTTCAGAAGTGATTGAGCCTTATCAATTGTTACAACAAGCTGGTTTTGAAATTGATATTGCCAGCCCATTAGGCGGTAAAGGCTATGCTGCCGGGCGAAGTCGTTTAACAAGTTCACAAAAAACCTGGTTGAGAAAATCAACATTAAATACCCAACTTAACAATATAAAAGCATTAAATAAAATACAGGCTGAAAATTATCAGGCTATTTATTTTCCTGGCGGCTCAGGCCCTATGTTTGACTTAGTCGATAACCTGGATGTACAAAATATCACCAGAACAATTTATGAAGCGGGAGGATATGTTTCTGCTGATTGTCACGGTCCTGCGGCTCTGGTAAATGTAAAATTGTCTGACGGAAAACATTTAGTTGAAGGTAAAAAATTAACAGCTAAAGCCAATATAGAAGAAGGTTACTGGGCAAAGAATAATTACCCATTTTTACTTGAAGACAAATTTAAATCTTTAGGTGCTTTGTACTCACGTGGTGATAAGAATAGTGTTCATGTAGTTGTTGATAACAGATTGATCACAGGGCAAAACCCAGCGTCAGCAATATTAATGACAGAAAAGTTAATTGAAGCGTTAACAGGACCCTAAATCATGGCTTTAGTTGCTAAAGAGAAGTTGAAGTTATAAATAAAAAGAATATCTCATCTTAATTATAAATGATTAAAAGATAAACTTGACACTTGTGTCAGGTTTATCTTCTGTTATAGTGCGTCTATACTAAAAATAGAGTTTTCTGTTTGAAAAATAGGTGGGCAACAATGGAAGTCAATCATGGCTAATAATACAATTCAATTTTTACTGAATAATGAAATTGTTTCTCTGAATGATATCAATCCTAATTTAACCGTATTGCAATATTTGCGAGAAATCAGATATGATTCAGGAACTAAAGAAGGTTGTGCCTCAGGAGATTGCGGCGCATGTACTGTGGTACTTGCAGAGCTATCTCAGTCAGATCCTAGTCAATTAGATTATAAGTCTATTAATTCCTGCATTACATTTATTGCGAGCTTGCATGGTAAGCAATTGATCACTGTTGAACATTTGAAGCAGGGCAGTCAGTTACATCATGTGCAAAAATCTCTGGTTGATAACCATGGTTCTCAATGTGGCTTTTGTACACCTGGTTTTGTGATGTCATCATTTGCCTTACATAAAAAAACATCAACACCTACCAGAGAGCAGGTCATTGAAGCACTTGCAGGTAATTTGTGTCGTTGTACCGGATATCGCTCAATAATTGATTCAGCTTTAGAATCGAGTGAAAATGCAGAAGCAGATTCTTTTTCTACTTTTTATCATCAAACAGTTAGCCACTTAACAAAAATGAATCAAACAGGGGCAACAGAATTAAAAAACCTTGCTCAATATTGTTATGTTCCTAACAGCTTATCTGAATTATCACAAAAATTACTCGACCAACCTGATGCCCAATTGGTTGCTGGTGGAACTGACTTAGCATTATCAGTAACACAAAACTTGCAAAGTATAGAGAAATTAGTTTATTTGGGTAACGTGAATGAAATTAAGCATTTAATTGAATCTGAAAATAACATAGTGATAGGCTCAGCATTACCTTATAGCCAGTTCACACCGCTGTTATCTCAATTTTATCCTGAATTGGGAGAAATGATTGAACGAATTGGTTCTACTCAAATTAGAAATAATGGCACTTTAGGTGGCAACATTGGCAATGCTTCACCAATAGGTGATATGCCGCCAGCTTTGATCGCGTTAGGTTCGATTGTTACTTTGCAAAAAGGTGAGCACACACGTGATGTGGCATTAGAAAGCTATTTTACGGGATATAAGCAGACTATATTAGCTGAGAGTGAATTCATTAAACAGGTAACAATCGCTAAACCTAAGCCAGGTCAGATACTTAAAGTTTATAAAATATCGAAACGAATAGATGACGATATTTCAGCCGTACTGGCTGCATTTTTTATTGAACTTGAGAGTAATCAAGTCAAAAACATACGTATGGCTTTTGGTGGTATGGCGGCTATTCCAAAAAGAGCGATACAAAGTGAGCAAGCGTTAATTGGCAAACCTTGGACACAAGCAAATATCGATGCAGCTAAGCAAGCATTAACACTCGATTTTAACCCTATGTCCGATGTTCGAGCATCAGATAAATATCGCATGAAATTGGCACAAAACCTGTTGCAGAAATGTTTTATTGAATTACAAAGTCGTCAAATTGAAACCAGAGTAGTGAATTATGCGTAGCCTGACAGAGATAGAGTCACATAATAAAAATAGCCGTTCAGCGATAGGTTTAGGCGGTGTTGGCAAGTCTAAAAAGCATGAAAGTGCGGCGCAGCATGTTACTGGCGAGGCGCGTTATATTGATGATCGTCCGGAACTGAGAGGTCAATTACATGCGGCTGTAGGGCAAAGTAGCGAAGCACATGCCAATATAAAAAGCATTGATTTGTCAAAAGTAAAAAGCGCAGAAGGTGTGATTTCGGTGATCACAGTTGAAGACGTACCTGGCCATACAGATATTGGCCCTGTTTTTCCTGGCGATCCTGTTCTTGCGCTAAATAAAGTTGAATATGTAGGTCAACCGATTTTTGCTGTAGCAGCAACAAGTTACGAGCTTGCGCGTAAAGCCGTTAAGTTAGCTGAAATAGAATATGAAACATTAACACCTGTATTAACTGTAAAAGAGGCACTTAAAAAACAAAACTTTGTTCGTCCTCCTTTTACAATGCAAAGAGGTGATGCAGCTTCTGCGATTCAGTCAGCGCCTCATCAACTTAAAGGTGAAATATCAGTTGGCGGGCAAGAGCATTTTTATTTAGAAGGTCAAATATCATCAGCTGAGCCAGGTGAGGATGGCGCGATGAATATTTACTCTTCATCACAGCACCCAAGTGAAGTACAAAAGTTAGTGGCTGAAGTGTTAGATATTCCTCTGAATAAAGTCTTGGTGGATACGCGCAGAATGGGCGGGGCTTTTGGCGGTAAGGAAACTCAGGCTGCGCCCTGGGCATGTATTGCGGCGTTGTTAGCGCACAAAACCAATAAACCAGTAAAATTTAAACTCAGTCGCACTGATGATATGTGTATGACAGGGAAAAGACATCCGTTTGAAAATAATTATCATGTAGGATTTGACGATAATGGTCAGATCCAGGGGATAGAGATCACAGTTAACGGAAACTGTGGTTATTCACCGGATCTGTCAGATGCAATTGTAGACAGAGCTATGTTTCATTCAGATAATGCGTATTTCTTAAATGAAGCTAAAGTGACAGGTAATCGGTGTAAATTGAATACCGTATCACATACTGCTTATCGTGGTTTTGGCGGCCCGCAGGGCATGATGACCATAGAAATGGTAATGGATGATATTGCGCGCCATTTAAATAAAGACCCTTTGGCGGTCAGAAAAATAAACCTCTATGGCCAGGATGAGCGAAACGTCACTCACTACCATCAAACGGTCGAGCACAATAAAATTGAGAGCTTAATTAATGATCTTGAATTAAGTTCAGATTACCAAATCAGGCGAAAAAGTATTGCAGAATTTAATCAAAAAAATGAAATTCTGAAAAAAGGAATTGCATTAACACCAGTTAAATTTGGAATTTCATTTACGGTACAGCACTTAAATCAAGCGGGTGCTTTAATTCACATTTATACCGATGGCACCATACATTTAAATCATGGTGGTACTGAAATGGGGCAAGGCCTGTTTACGAAAGTTGCACAAATTGTCGCTGAAGAATTTCAGGTCAATGTTGATACTATAGGTGTTTCAGCAACCAGAACAGATAAAGTGCCTAATACATCTCCAACAGCGGCTTCTTCAGGTACGGATCTCAATGGTAAAGCAGCGCAGGCAGCCGCCAAAATATTAAAACAGCGTTTAGTGGAATTTTCTGCGGAGCATTTTAACGTTGCGCAATCGGACGTGGCTTTTAAAGATTCCCATATCATTATTAAAAATGAAAAAATGCCTTTTGCTGAATTAATTCAATTAGCCTATATGAATCGCGTGTCTTTATCTTCCACAGGTTATTATAAAACACCGAAGATCCACTTTGACCGAAAAACAGCAAAGGGGCGACCATTTTTTTACTATTCTACTGGGGCCGCAGTGTCTGAGGTCCTAATAGATACTTTAACGGGCGAATATAAATTACTACAAGCCGATATTTTACATGATGTAGGTGATTCTCTGAATCCTGCAATAGATATCGGCCAGATAGAAGGTGCATTTATTCAGGGGATGGGATGGTTAACAACCGAAGAGCTAGTATGGAATGAAGATGGAAAGTTATTAAGTAATAATCCCGCAACTTATAAAATACCTGCGATAAGTGATACGCCAGAGGCCTTTAATGTTGCTTTAGTTCCTGATGATCCAAATAGAGAACACACTATTTATAACTCCAAGGCGGTTGGTGAGCCACCATTTATGCTGGCTATGTCTGTCTGGTCTGCATTAAGAGATGCTATTTCCAGTCTTAGTGATTATAAAAAAAGCCCTGTTTTAAATACACCTGCAACACCTGAGCGTGTTTTATGGGCGGTGGAAGATATAAAAAGTCAAATGAACTGTGATGCAAACGCTGATGAATAAATTGAATTGGGTTCAGGCAGCACATCAACTCAGTGAGCAGGGAAAGGCCTATGTATTAATCACTTTAGTGGGAGTTTCTGGTTCAACACCCAGAAATAGTGGTACTAAAATGGTGATCAGCCAAGATGAAATATTCGATACCATAGGCGGTGGTCATTTAGAGTATAAAATAATTGATCATGCTCACACATTGCTGGCAGAAAATAGCGATTGTCAGGTGTTGCAGCATTTTCAACTTGGCACAAATTTAGGTCAATGTTGTGGTGGCACAGCAAGTGTTATGTTTGAATGTTTCAGTGCTGTTTCAGTGAATATAATGCTATTTGGTGCAGGCCATGTAGGGCAAGCTCTATTGCCTATTTTAGCCGGGTTACCTTGCAAAATAACCTGGGTTGATAGCAGAGAAAACCAATTTCCGGCACATCAAGAAAAATACCATAATGTAACTCAGATAATTAGTTCATCTCCTCAAGATGAAGTCAGAACAATGCCTGCAGGCAGTTTTTATATTGTGATGACGCATAACCATCAAATAGACTTTGATATTTGTCAGTCAATCCTGAAACGTGCTGATTTTAATTATTTAGGTCTTATAGCATCCGGCACTAAATGGCGCCGGTTTCAGCAGCGATTTAAGCATAGAGAAATAGATGAAACTTTAGTCAACAAGATGAATTGCCCGATTGGCTTATCTCAGGTGCCTGGTAAAACGCCGATGGAAATCGCAGTGGCCATAGCAGGCGAAATCATTGCTTTGTATCACACTTTGAATTTGAGTGAACAGTCTACAGAATCTAAAACATCTCATAAAGGTGTTAAATATCAAGAGTTAAAGCATTTATTAATGCAAACTCAAAGATCCTAAGTAAAAAATAAAAGGAGTCGCAAAGTGTCTCATTTTGCCCTTAAAAGTAAAAATGTGATCATAAACGGCGCTATGGTAGCCGCTTGTGTTGAAATTAAAGGTGAACTGATCCATGAGATCTACCCTTATGAACAACAACTTGATTGTGAAATTCGTGATTTAGGTGAGCACGTTTTAATGCCGGGATTGGTTGATTCACATGTACATATCAATGAACCGGGGCGTACTGAGTGGGAAGGCTTTAATACCGCAACTCAGGCTGCAGCAGCAGGCGGGATCACAACGCTTGTTGATATGCCATTAAATTGTATACCTGTTACGACAACAAAAACAGCCTTCGAAGAAAAACTGTCATCTGTGCAGGATAAATTATGGGTAGATTGTGGCTTTTGGGGGGGAGTAATTCCAAACAATATTGATGATTTAGATGCGTTGTTAAATGCTGGAGTATTAGGGGTTAAATCTTTTCTTATTGATTCAGGGATTGAAGAATTTCCTAATGTGGTTGCTGATGATATCCGAAAAGCTATGCCTATTCTGGCAAAACATAATGTACCTTATTTGATCCATGCTGAACTAGATTGTGGTGGTCATGACAACGATGTGATAGGTGATAAATACCAAAGCTTTTTATCTTCCAGACCAAAAAAATGGGAAAATGATGCTGTAGCATTGATGTATCAATTAGCGCAAGAAGCAAAGGCGCTAGGGCATGATGTCAAAGTTCATATAGTGCACTTATCCTCTGATGAAGCACTCACCAGTATTAGCGATGCAAAAGCAGAGGGCTTGCAATTTACAGCTGAAACCTGCCCGCATTATTTAACCATAGTATCTGAAGCTATCCCAGATGGAAAAACCTTGTTTAAGTGCTGTCCGCCAATTAGAGAGCATAAAAACAGAGAGCATTTATGGCAGGCGATCAAAGATGGAAAAATTAGTTTTATTGTGTCAGATCATTCACCTTGTACGCCTCAATTAAAGCATATTGATAGCGGTGATATAGAAAAGGCCTGGGGTGGAATTTCTGCTTTACAATTCAGCCTGCCTTTAATTTGGACGGAGGCGAAAGAAAGAGGTTTTACTTTAGTTGATTTAGCCAGGTTAATGTCTGAAGAAACGGCCAAGTTTGCAGGGCTAAATGAAATCAAAGGTCAAATAAAAGTGGGGTTACATGCCGACTTTTTAGTTTTTGACGATAAAGCGAGCTTTGAAATTACAAAAGACATGATCAAACACAAACACAAGATCACCCCTTATGAAGGTCGTAGTGTTACCGGGCAAATTAAACAAACATTTGTACGAGGTCAGCAAGTTTATAGTAATGATGAATTTATTAATAAACCGATAGGTCGGCCTTTATTAAAAGGCCAACTGAATACACAACAGGAACAAGAATCATGATAGGTAAGATGCAACAAACGAATGAATTAACAGGTAAAAGTGCCGAGTTAGAATTAAAACTAAAAACCTATTATGTTGATCTTGCCAGTGAAAGAGTAGGTGGTGAAACATTGTCTTGTAGCGATGATTTTTTTGCTGAAATGGAAAACTTACTCAAGCCTGGACGGGGTGTTTTTATAGATGACAAATATACCGAACGTGGTAAATGGATGGATGGCTGGGAGTCTCGCCGTAGTTACGGGCGTGATAACGGCAGAGAATATGACTGGTGCATAATACGTTTAGGCATGCCAGGGTTTATCCATGGTTTAGATATAGATACGAATTACTTTAGAGGTAACGCACCGCAAACCGTCTCCGTCGAAGCATGCATTAGTCAGGAACAGCCTGATAACAATACGCAATGGCATCCTATTTTAACGACGAGTGAGGTCTTGGCACATAGTCAAAATATCTTTGAAATAACAGAAAAACTAGATATGGCCTGGACTCACATCAGGCTCAATATATTTCCTGATGGCGGTGTTGCAAGGCTGAGAGTTTATGGCGAAGTTAAACCTAATTGGGATGAATTTGTTGCAGGTGAATTAATCGATTTAGCTTATATCAAAAATGGGGCAAAAGCGTTACTGGTCAGCGACATGTTTTTCAGTGACAAAAATAATTTGATTATGCCGGGTCGCGGTAAAGATATGGGGGATGGTTGGGAAACAAAGCGCAGACGTGATCCAGGTCCTGACTGGTCAATTGTAAAATTAGCGGATCTAGGCAGTATTCATAAAGTGATCATAGATACATGTCACTTTAAAGGTAATTTTCCAGATAGTTTTAAATTAGAGGGAATTGTATCTGATAGTGATGATTTCACAGGTAATGATCACCAAACACAATGGCAAACAATTATACCTCAAACTAAATTATACGCACATCGTGAGCATTTATTTGTTGATGAGGTCAAAACCACTAAAAGTGATAAGTTTACGCATGTACGTTTGAGTATTTATCCTGATGGTGGTGTTAGCAGAATGCGTGTTTTTGGGCATAAATAAAGGATCATGATGGATATTCACTCATTAAATCACTTGTCGGAAACTGACGCTTTCAATTTTTTCATGCAAACATGTACCGCTGAAAATTGGGTAAATAAAATGGTTAGTAGTCGACCTTATAGCAATTTTGATTCGCTAGTATCTACTGCAGACACATATTGGCAAGAATGTGCTGAAAGTGATTATTTAGCGGCCTTTGATGGTCACCCAAAAATTGGGGACGTCAATAGTTTACGTGCCAAATATGCTAATACAAAAGCATTGGCAAGTGGCGAGCAAAGTGCTGTATCACAAGCGTCGGAGGACGTTTTGACAAGGTTATCTGAAGGAAATGAAGCCTATTTAACTAAATTTGGTTTTATATTTATTGTATGTGCTACAGGAAAAAGCGCTGCGCAAATGCTGTCTTTGTTAGAAGCAAGGCTTCCTAATACACGTGAAGTTGAATTAGAAAATGCGGCATCAGAGCAACAAAAAATATTTCATTTAAGACTGGAAAAATCTTTTAAGGTATCACTATGAGTCAAATTACTACCCATGTTTTAGATACAACGCGCGGTAAACCTGCGGCAAATTTAGCGATCACGTTATCGCAGAAAACAGATTCTGGCTGGCAGGTATTAAGCTCTGGTATGACTAATCAAGATGGTCGAATTGCAGGTTTACTAAATGATGATATTAAATTAGCGGCAGGTATTTATCAGATGCATTTTGATACTAAAAGTTATTTTGATGCTAACAATGAAACTGGCTTTTATCCTTATGTTGATATTGTATTTGAGTTAGATGATAAAGGTGAACATTACCATATACCTCTGCTATTAACGGCTTACGGTTATTCAACTTATCGTGGTAGTTAATATGACGATAGTACCAAAACCTTTAACACAAGAAAGTTTTGCGCTTTACGGTGATGTTATTGAAGTTAATGATGATTTAAATCATTACGCAATAAATGATGGATATACTCAGCGTTACCATGATTTAGCAAAAGTAGATGTGAGTGAAAATAATGGTCATACCTTGATTAATATTTTTCGCTCTACACCTTTGCAACAACCGATTGCTATCAAGATGATGGAGCGCCATCCTTTGTCCAGTCAGGCATTTATCCCTATGGGAGATGAGCCTTATCTGGTCGTAGTGGCACCTAAAGGTGAATTTAAAGCAGAGCTGATCGAAGTATTTTTGGCAAGCGCGGATCAGGGCGTGAATTATCATAAAGGAACCTGGCACCATTACTGTCTTGCATTACATAAAACGAGTAACTTCTTAGTGGTCGACAGAGGTGGTGAAGGGGATAACTGCGATATTGTTACCCTGGATGGTTCAAAAATTATTGCAGAAATAAAGCAGGATTAATGTATGTTAAAAGTATTTAGAGGCGAAATATTACACTTTGTAGCCGATCCTGAGAAAGTACCTTTGGCGCAGAGCTTTGAGTACTACTCTGACGGGGTATTAGTGGTTGAAGATGGTTTAGTCAAACAGGTTGGCGCTGCAGAAGATTTATTAGCTGATTATGCGGATATAACTGTAAAGCACTATACGCAAGGGTTGATCATGCCAGGTTTTGTAGATACACATATACATTACCCGCAAACAGAGATGATAGCATCTTACGGTGAACAATTACTCGAATGGTTAGAGAATTATACTTTTCCGGAAGAACGTAAGTTTGCTGATGAAAATCATGCGAAGGAAGTTGCCGAATTCTTTTTAACGCAACTATTAGCTGCGGGCACAACCACTGCCTTGGTATTTGGTACTGTACATAAAGAGTCTGTGGATGCATTTTTTACCATAGCGCAACAAAAAAGATTGCGTATGATCTGTGGTAAAGTATTAATGGATCGCAACTGTCCTGATTATTTAATGGATACACCGGATACCGGATATCAAGATAGTAAAATGCTAATCGAAAAGTGGCATAATCAAGATAGATTACATTATGCCGTTACACCTAGATTTGCGCCTACCAGCTCTCGCGAACAGTTAAATAAAGCGGGAGATCTGCTTAAAGAATATCCAGATGTTTATATGCATACCCATTTATGTGAAAACCATAAAGAAATAGAGTGGGTTCAAGCCTTATTTCCTGAAAGCAAAAATTATTTAGATGTATATGATCAAAGTGAATTATTAGGTCGTCGTAGTGTTTTTGCCCATGGTGTACATTTAAAAAACCATGAATGTCAGCGTTTATCTGCAACCGATTCTGCAATCGCATTTTGTCCTACTTCAAATTTATTTTTAGGCAGTGGTTTATTTAATCTAAATCAAGCTAAAGAGCATGATATTAATATAGGCTTAGGAACTGATATCGGCGCTGGCACTTCGTTTTCAATGTTAAGTACAATGAATGAAGCTTATAAAACCCAACAGCTTAGAGGTGAAAAATTAACGCCTTATCAGTCTTTTTATCTGGCGACATTAGGCGGCGCTGTTGCTTTAGATCTGGAAGATAAAATAGGAAGTTTTAAACAGGGAAATGAAGCTGATTTTATTGTACTGGATTATCAGGCAACTCCATTAATGGCACGAAGAATGAAACATTGTAAAAACTTAACAGAAAAACTATTTGTTTTAAGTATGTTAGGTGATGAAAGGCATGTAAAGGCTACTTATATCATGGGTGAATCCGTTTAAAGCCCAGTTGTACAATAAAGAATAGGAATATCATGGATCCATATATAAACGAATGGCTAAATTTAATTATCAGGTTTGCGCATTTGATCACGGGCATTGCCTGGATAGGTGCATCATTTTATTTTGTTTGGTTAGATAATCACTTACAAAAACCGCCAACCTGGAAACAAGATAAAGGTATATCGGGGGATTTATGGGCCATACATGGTGGTGGATTTTATGAAGTGGCCAAATATAAATTAGCACCACCACAAATACCCACAACGTTGCATTGGTTTAAATGGGAAGCTTACACAACCTGGATCACTGGCTTTTTATTATTAACATTAATGTTCTATGTGGGGGCGGATCAATATTTAATCGATAAACGTATTGCCGATATTTCTCAGTTACAAGCCATTGCTATCGGGTTAGGCTCAATTGTAGTAGGGGTTGGTAGTTATGAGGTATTAGTACGCACTAAGCTTAAAAACCATGGTCTGATTTTAGGTATTATATTATTAGTTATAGCTACGGCGCTGTCTTATGGATTAACGCAATTATTAAGTGCGCGTGGTGCTTATATGCATATGGGAGCTATCATAGGTACTATCATGGCTGGTAACGTATTTTTTGGTATTATGCCGTCGCAACGAGCGTTAGTTAAAGCGGTAGAGCAAGGTGAAAAACCAGATCCTGCTTTCGGATTAAATGCCAAATTACGCTCTACCCACAATACTTATACCACCTTACCTATCTTGTTTATTATGATCAGTAACCATTACCCTATGACCTATAACCATAGTGCAAACTGGTTAGTCTTAATGGCAATTGTTTTGATCACTGCTGCAATCAGGCAATATTTTGTTTTAAGGCATTTTGGCAAACAAAAACCGGCTATTTTTATTGCTGCAATTATCGGAACACTTGCTTTAGCTTATGCAATTATGCCAAAACCTATTGTAGTAACTGAAGTTCAACAGCAACAAGTGATAGATATCAGTAAAGTTCAAAGTATTATTGAGTCCAGGTGTGGCTCTTGTCATTCAGAACAACCTACAGATGACATTTTTACAGTTCCACCAGCGGGTGTTATTTTTACTGATCTGGAGTCTATTAAACAATGGGCACCCAGAATTAAAGCCAGAGTAATAGACTCACCTGATATGCCATTTATGAACAAGACAAATATGACTGATGATGAAAGAAACTATCTTAATTTATGGATCGCTAAAGGCGCTGAAATTAAGTGATCTAAAGGGGAAATATATATGCATATAATAAAAGACGGTTATCAGGTAGCAACGCCTTTATTTGACTTGGTTAATAATGAAATATTACCCGGCTTAGAGATAAATAAAGATAATTTTTGGGATTCGCTTGCTGATATTTTTCAAGAGTTTATTCCTGTTAATCAAGCTTTGTTAGCGACTAGAGTTGAACTTCAGCAACAAATTGATCAATGGCATAAAGCGCATAATACTGAAACCTTTGACCCTAAAGCATATCAGGCGTTTTTATCTGATATTGACTATTTAGTTGCTGAACAAAATGATTTTACAGTTGAAACAAAGAATGTAGATAGTGAAGTTGCGCAGATAGCAGGACCACAGTTAGTTGTTCCGCTAATGAATGCCAGATATGCATTAAACGCTGCCAATGCCAGATGGGGGAGTTTATATGATGCTTTATATGGTACTGATGCAATTGATTCTGATAATGGATCGGAAATATCAAAAGCGTATAACCCGGTTAGAGGTAAAAAAGTTGTCGAATTTGCACGTGACTTTTTAGATCAAAACTTTGCATTAGCAGGTGGAAGTCATAAAAATGCGACCTGTTATTATATAGATAAAGGGCGTTTAACTATTATATTATCAACTGGCGAACAGACTTATTTGCAAGATGAGTCCTTGTTTTGTGGGTATAATGGAGACGCAGCTTCCCCGTCAGCAATTTTACTTTGTCATCATGGGTTACATGTTGAGATCCAAATAGATAAAACTCACCTGATAGGCAAAACTGACCCCGCTTTCATTAAAGATATTGTTTTAGAGTCCGCCTTAAGTACTATTCAAGATTGTGAAGATTCCATTGCCGCCGTTGATGCCGAGGATAAAACCTTAGTTTATCGAAACTGGCTTGGGTTAATGAAGGGAGATTTAACAGAAACGCTGGAAAAAAATGGAAAAAAATTAACCAGAAGTTTGAATCCCGATCGCAGTTACATAAATCCTGAAGGTGAAAAAATTACATTATCTGGTCGTAGTTTGCAGTTTATACGTAATGTAGGTCACCTGATGACGACAAATACCGTGCTGACTCCAGAAGGTCAGGAGGTACCTGAAGGTATTTTAGATGGCGTGATCACAAGTTTAATTTCTCTGCATGATTTAAAAACAACTTCGACTATTAAAAATTCACAGGCTGGTAGCATTTATATTGTAAAACCAAAAATGCACGGACCAAAAGAAGTTGAGTTTACAAATGATCTATTTAGCAGAATTGAAACGCATTTAAACTTAGCGTTAAATACTATAAAAATAGGCATAATGGATGAAGAGCGCAGAACTTCTGTTAACTTAAAGGAATGTATTCGCGCAGTAAAAAGCAGAGTTGCCTTTATAAATACCGGCTTTTTAGATAGAACCGGAGATGAGATCCATACGTCTATGCTGGCAGGTCCTATGGTACCAAAAGAGCTGATGAAAGATGAAAAGTGGATTTCAGCATATGAAGAGCGTAATGTCGCCATTGGGTTGCAGGTCGGACTTAAAGGGAAAGCGCAAATAGGCAAGGGGATGTGGGCTGTTCCTGATCAAATGGCAAACATGTTAAAAACTAAAATGGCTCACCCATCTGCCGGAGCAAATTGTGCCTGGGTGCCATCACCAACAGCAGCGACTTTACATGCATTACATTATCATCAGATCAATGTTGCCAATGTACAAGGTGATATTCTTGCGCAGTCAAATACTGATCACAGTAAAAGTTTAACTGAGTTACTCACTATTCCATTATTATCAGATAAAAGTTCCCTGACGGAACAACAGATACAGGATGAACTCGATAACAATATTCAAGGGCTTTTAGGTTATGTGGTGCGCTGGGTTGATCAAGGTATAGGATGTTCTAAAGTACCTGATATTCATAATGTAGGTAGAATGGAAGACAGGGCAACACTTAGAATTTCCAGCCAACATATATGTAATTGGTTACATCATAATATCTTAACTAAAGAACAGGTGGATCAGAGTTTAAGACGTATGGCCAAAATAGTCGATCAGCAAAACGCGGCTGATAAAACTTATCAAAATATGGCCCCTGATTATGAAAATAATATCGCATTTAAAGCGGCTAGTGACCTTATTTTTAAAGGTGAAATGCAGCCAAGTGGATACACTGAACCTTTATTGCATCAAAGTCGTAAACGATTAAAGGCTGGTAATAATTGAATTTTGTGTGCTAAGTAAATTTCGGGATATGTCAGGCATTGGGTTGCCTGTTGCACGATAAAAATCTATGATATTCATTAATATAAGTTTAGAGAGTCTAACCGGTGTCAGAAAAAAAATCAGTTGATGGACAAATTCGTCAAAAGAATAAAGCGCTTATTTTATCTGCTGCAAAACAAGAATTTGTGACTTATGGTTTTAAGGGCGCTTCTATCAAAAGAATAGCCGAAAGAGCTGAGATCCCGAGATCCAATATTCATTATTATTTTGAAGATAAAACAGATCTTTACCAACAATTATTTGCAGGTATTCTTGAGATATGGAATAGCCAGTTTGATACATTAAATGCAGAGGAGAATGCGAAAACAGCGTTAACAAGTTATATACGTTCAAAGGTGATGTATTCAAAGCAAGATCCTGATGCATCAAGGATTTTCGCCAGTGAGATTATACACGGAGCACCTCACTTACAAGAGTATTTATCTTCAGATTTTAAAACCTGGATACAAGAAAAGGTGGCGGTAATACAAACCTGGATTGAACGTAAAGAAATCGATGAAGTGAACCCCTACCATTTGTTATTTTTGATTTGGGGTGCAACGCAACATTATGCAGACTTTAATGTGCAAGTGGTTACCGCACTAGATAAAAAAGAAATGGATGATGATGACTTTGAATCTGTTGTAAACTCTTTAACCACAATAATACTAAAAGGGTGTGGTATTCAGTAAAGAACACCACACATTTTTGAGGTGTTATTGATTTAATGCATCTTTAAGTGCTGTCAGGCATAAAGCAACATTTTCGTTTTTAGCTGCATAACCCATTAAACCAATACGCCAGGCTTTTCCTGCAAAAGCCCCTAAACCAGCACCGATCTCAAGATTATAATGATTAAGTAAATAACTTCTTACTTTAGCATCATCAATGCCTTCGGGAATAAAAATAGCATTAAGCTGAGGAAGACGTTCATTTTCAGGCACGATAAATTGAATACCTAAGTCCTTTAGTCCTTTAGCTAACGTTTCATGTTGTGCTTTATGACGCGCCCAGCTATTTTCCAAGCCTTCATTGTGTAATTGTACTAAAGATTCATGTAATGCAAACAGAGAGTTTACCGGGGCAGTATGGTGATAACTGCGTTTACCTTCGCCAGACCAATAACCCATTACAAGTGATTGATCTAAAAACCAGCTTTGCACCGGTGTTTTTCTATTTTTGATTATATCAACAGCTTTTTCACTAAATGAAATTGGAGATAAACCGGGTACACAAGATAAACATTTTTGACTGCCTGAATAAATTGCATCTATCCCCCATTCATCAACTCTTAATTCGACACCGCCTAATGAAGTCACTGCATCAACTATGGTTAGACAATCGTGTTTTTTAGCAAGGGTACATAAAGACTTAGCATCTGATAATGCGCCTGTTGAAGTTTCAGCATGAACAAAAGCGACAAACTTAGCATCTGGATGTGTCTGTAAAGCTTGCTCTACTTTTGTTACTTCTACAGCTCGGCCCCAGGGAGAGTCTACAATAATAGCTTCGGCGCCAATTCGGGTTACATTTTGCACCATACGGTCGCCAAAAACACCATTTCGACACACTATGACTTTATCACCAGGTTCAACTAAGTTTACAAAACAGGCTTCCATACCAGCAGACCCTGGCGCTGAAAGTGCAATTGTAAATTCATTTTTAGTTTGGAAGGCGTATTGTAACAATGATTTTACTTCATCCATCATGGCCACAAACAAAGGATCTAAATGGCCTATAACGGGCCTTGAAAGAGCAGATAAAACTTGAGGATTAATATCCGAAGGGCCTGGCCCCATTAATATACGCCGGGGTGGAATAAAAGAATTAAACGTCATGAGTGATCTGCCTATAAAAATTAAAGCTATGAATTATATTAAGAACATACTTTAACTGAGAACAGATTGGAAGTTAATTAAAACCTGACTTTAATGTCAGGTTTTAATTGTGGGATTATGTTTATTTTTAATAGCTCCCTCTTATTGCTCAAGCTTTGCTAAGAGTTGATCTGGTGTCATTAAGCCTCTGACAATGGAGCCGTCGGGGAATATCATAGTTGGTGTAGAATTGATATTGAACTCTGCTGCTAAAGCATATTGATCTTCAAGAGAAGAATTACAGGTATTGGATGCTGAAAACGCATTATTCATTGCTAATGTCATATTTTCCTGCGGTTGATCAGAGCATAACACTGAAAGGGTTTTGTCATAGGTTTTTGAGTTCAAACCTGCTCGCGGAAGCATGATGTAATTAACACTAATTCCTTTTGCGTTTAATTCTGGGATTTGTTTGTGAAAACGACGGCAATAAGCGCAGTCGATGTCAGTAAATAAAGTAATCGTATGTTTAGATTCAGAAGTCGCAGCAAATTTGAGCGTCATGTTGTCTTTTAAACTACTGATCCTATTTTGTCTGGACTGATTTTCTTTTGCTTCAACAATATTAGTTTTTGTAGCCGTTTCAAGAATTGCACCGGCAAAAATATATTCAGCATCTGTACTGGCAAATAAAACCTTTGCGCCCAGGTTAATTTCTATTAAATGCGCGTTATAAGGTTTAACAATAAGATTTTTTGGATGATTAAATATTGTTTTTATTTTATTTATAACGCTTAGAGGCACTTCATTGGCGTTTACAAAATGTGTAGGGATAATGCTAAAACACAATAAAATAACAGGTAAAAATGATTTCATAATATAACTCCTTAAATGTTTAGAAGAGTTATACCTGTAAGAAGCGAATTTTAAGAATAAATAAATCTAAAAAGACCTATAAATAACTATAAGTCTTTTAAAATCTTATAATTAAGAGGTTATGTTTAAACCTGGTTTATTATTGAAAACAAATAGATTTTTTGTTTCCTGCAAAGAAATACATCTGGCACTCAGGTCATTTTTAATGGGTTTAGTCAATTGTTCACATAAATCTGAAAAATTTTCAGTAGTAGAATTGTCGTGCTGATTTTTAATTTTGTTTAATGCATATTCTTTATAAATATCATTGGCCAGTTTATTAGATTTCAGATTTGATCCTGGCTGTGTATCTATAATTTCTAATAGTTTTTGAATGCGTTGATCAACCGCTTGAATACTGCAAGCGGAACGCGAAGCTTGTAAAGAATTTGCACCATTTAAAGCATGCATTAGTGCATCAAATACTAAACCTTGTTGTTGATATATTCGGCTTAACAGATCTGAGGCTGCTACATAGTGATAACTGCTTTGTATTGACTCATTTATAATTTGTCGTACATAAGATTCAGATGCGATTAGATTGTTTTGCTGAAATAGACTTTCAGCCAGTAATAATTGTGTTTCTACAGAAGTCGGGTTTTCTGCCAGGCTAAAAGTAAGCCATTTTTCAGCGTCCTGATGATCGCCTTGTTCAAGGGCTAAAACACCTTTTGAATAAGCACTTAATGCAATTAAAGTAGTAGGCGTTGCTTTTGTTTTAATCCCATTCTTGACATATAAATTGACATATAAACTGATGGAAAGACAACTGGCAATGCAAGCTGCAATAGCGTAATTGATATTTTTAGTCTTGTTTATGTTTACTAGGCTGGTTTCTATTACCCATTGGTAGCCTAAATTTGGTTGAGTGCGGATCAGTTCTAATTCGGGGGCGAGTTTTCGGATCTCACTAATTACTTGAAATAAAGTATGATCTTGAACATGTTCAGTTTGCCAGACGGCTTCAAAGATTTCCTTTTTGGCTATGACTTTGTTTCTTTGTGCGATTAAATAAGCTAACAATAAACCGGTTTTAGGCCTGAGTTCTTGTCTGATTTTGCCCCGGGTTAATATGTAGTTTTGATTATTAAACTGGAAGTTAGCAAATTTAAACAGGGCCATAACGGTATCTTAAAGGTATTTATTTATAAGAAATTTAGCAAGTAACTGAAATATGTGCAATATATGCTTTTATAAATTAACTGTTTTGCTAAGCGGACTATGGACTTTAGTATCATAGACTTTCTTGAGGTAGATGTTTATTATTTGTTTTTAAAAAGGTTTTTACTTTTATTTATCATAGGAAAACAGGGAAAAAACATGGAAGACATAGTTGAGTTACGCCAGGGACAAGCGCTTTTTATAGAAGGGCAAGATGGCAATGAAATGTATGTGATCAATAGCGGTCATATAATATTAACCAAAAAAACAGATGATGGTGATATTGAAATAGCGCGGTTAGGAAAAGGTGAATTTTTAGGGGAAATGGCGTTATTGCAAAATAGAGTACGTTCATGCTCTGCCAGAGCGGGTTCACAAACAAGCCTGCGCGCTTATAGTGCTGAAAAATTCAAAACCCTTATCAATAACAATAGTGGCGTTGCGTTAAGAGTCATTGAAGGCCTGGCCCAAAGGTTAGAAAAAACTACGGCAAAACTCAATTGCCAACTGGCTGTTCTCGAATAAATTACAGATAATTGTCCTGATTTTTTAATAGTGGCGTTAAGTTAATACTCATTATAATGCCCTTTCAATTTGTCTAAAGATAAACATACTCCTTTGTTTATTTTATGGAAATTACGATCTGGGCATTTACTTAGGTCTGAATGTATATAGGGTAAATCGATTAAACAATTTTCTACTTTATTATATTTTATGGATGTTGCCATATATTTAATACCGGTTTTTTCAAAGAAATATTTGGGGCTTAACTGCAGTATAAATTCAAATTTTTTTCGATTGTTTCTTGTGAAGTCAATTATTTTAGCTCCAGTTAGCGCTACAACTAGCGGCGTTTCATAGGAATCACCATGCTCATTTCTGGGATTATAGATTTTTACGGTATGCATGTAGGCATGTAAAAGAATGCCATTTTTACAGGATTCACCATAAGGAATTTCTTTATCGTTTGTTGGCTGACTATTTGCACAATAATCTCGATACCAGTTTGTAGCAATCATGGATTTAGGTATACCGATTACATACACAGGTGTATTTTCTGGCATAGAAATCGTTGTGCAGCCAGATAAAACGACCATAGTTATAAAAATGATGAAGAAATATCGTATTTTTGTAATGCTTAATGAGCCCATAAAATTGATTACTTTGATTGAATCCCACTATAACCTGTGGGAGCTGTTTTTTTGCATTGACTACACTGCATATACCAATACTGTACTCTATTTTTTGTTTTTTGATAAAAATTTAATTGTTCATTACATATTGGGCAGTTATGTTTTTCAAAAATATCTAGATCTTTTGCCTTACTAAACAAATATATCACTGAAGAAATTATAGCGATACATATAAATGCAAATATAGCATATCGCGTTTCCATAAAAAGAAATGCACCCATTACCCCTATAGCTAAAATGATAGCATACTCTTGCTTATGGCCTGAATCTTCAGCTTTTTGACCAATTTCAGAGGCTGTCCATTCAAAGAGTTCAGTTTCATTGAAATTTGGCTTAATTTCGTTTTCAAATTCAACTTTATATTTCTTTAAATTTTCAAGAATACTTTGATAATTATCTGGGTACTTATCTTTATCTACAAACTCTAATGCTTCGAGAAGCTCGTCTTCTGTGTATGAAGCGTAATTGATTTTCATATAGGTATCGAAAGGCTCTATTAGTTTTTTAAGGGCGATAGATTCAAAATGATTTAAATCGTAAATGATTTTGAGTCGGAATACTTTATATCACTTTTTAAGGCATAAAAACAGATGGGGTAATAATGTGCTTAAAGTTAACACTACTCTAATATAAAGTGGGCTTGATTGGTTAATTATATCATTGAGAATGATCACATGTCTGATGTAATAGGTATTATTTAAAAGTAAGTTTATGACTGCCATTCCAGTCAGGTTTAGGTGGCTTTTTTTCCAGAACACTAATACGGTCTAAGTACTTAATAGCTACTGGATCATTCTCATAATCTGCAATTAATTGATTCAATAATTTTTTTGCTGTTGACCAGTCTTGTATTCGGTATGCATTAAATGCGTCGAGTGTTTGTTCTGAGATGCGCTTATTGCTACAAGGTGTATATATTTTAATCGGGATGGATTTGCCTTTAACACAAACAAAATCAGCTAATTGCAGATGATGTTGATGTACTAATTGTTTTTTTGTTGTTTCGCTCAGCATAATATTAGTGCCGTAATATTTATTGATCCCTTCCAGGCGAGCTGCCAAATTCACGGCATCTCCGATACAGGTATAGTCAAATAAACTGGTTGAACCCATATTTCCCACAATTGCTTCACCTGAATGTAACCCGATCCGCATAAAGATAGGTGGCATACCCCGTAGATTAAATTCTGCTCTTATTTTTTTGCATTCCAATTGCATTTCTATAGCCGCATTAAGCGCATTGTCAGCTTGCTGTATATCTTCAAGCGGGGCCCCCCAAAAAGCCATAATGGCATCGCCTATATATTTATCTAATGTTCCACCATATTTCACAATAATAGTGCTCATTCTAGAAAGGTGCTCTTGTAACAATTCGGCCACTTTTTCAGGGGCTAATTGTTCTGAAATCTCTGTAAAACCAGCAAGATCGGTGAACATGATGGTGACATTTTTTCGAGTGCCACCTAATGAAAGTTTATCTGGTTGCGAGGTTAATTCTTGTAATACCTGATGTGATACATAATGGGAAAAGGCTTTAGTAATAAACTTTTTATCTTTGTACTCTCTGTGATAGGCGAAAGCTCCCTGTGATAAGTAACAAAAAAACACGCAAAATAATAAAGAAAAGAGCGGTATAAATAATGAGAAGTAGAACAGTAACCAGTGACTTAATAGCACTAAGAATAGACTGGTGAATAAAAAAATGCTGCTTTTAAATGCGCGCCAATTGCTAAAAATAAAGGCGAATAATAATGACAGTAAAGTGATAATAATGATATTTAATTGTGCCCCAGCCTCAGTAATGATCAGGCCATGCTTTGCATTTTCAATTAAGTTAGCGTGAAATTCAACCCCGGACATATTTTGTTTAGAGTTAAGTGAGTAAGGCGTCATAAACCTATCGTCGGCCTGCAAACCCACATTTGCAGGTGCGAGTATATCTAAACCTACCAGTACAATTTTATCTTTAAAAATATTGTCGGGTAACAGGTTTTTATTTAATGCGCGATAATAAGAAACAAAAGGAAATGAATGAGCCGGGCCATAAAAATGTGTTAATTGTATCTTATTAAAGTCGGGGTGTTGTAAAGGAATAACGCTAGCCGTATGTAATGTCTGTAACCAAAATGGATTATCTATATTTGGGAATGATCTGATCACACCATCAGGATCTGGGGTAATACCTACATTGCCTGTATTTGCACCTGACTCAATATATAAATCGATAGGTTCAATGCTAGTGATCTGATAGCCTTCAGCTAAAAATTGTTCTTGTTTAAATTTACCTAAAACAACTTTTTTAAAGTTAAATATTGCTTCTGCAAAAGCCATATCATCGCTATCTCCATAGCTGGATGGCGTATCTAAGATCAAATCAAAGGCAACTACTTTAGCACCTGCTTGTTGTAATCTTTCTAATAACTTAGCGTGCCACTGTCTGGGCCATGGCCAGGCGGTTTTAAGTTCTGAAAATGAAGCTTCATCGATCCCTATAATAATAATATCGGTATTTTCAATTTGGGGAGGTAATAAAATAGATGCAATATCAAAACTTTTTTTGTCTAATAATTGCCAAAAATTTAATTGCATTAAAGAAAGTGTTAATACACAACTGATGACAAAACTGGTGATGGTATTTTTAAATTTCATAGTCAATTAAAATCTGACTTCAGCGATTATGTGCCATAATTTTGTATCGTCGACACCACGAATAACCCTTTGAAAAGTCAGTAATGCACGTTTATTGAAAAATTCCTGCCTCCAGCCCAAATTCCAAATCCAATTGTCGTGTAAATCAGTTTCTAAGGCCGGATATTGGTAATAGCTGCCTTGAATAAATGCAGTTCCATTAAACTTGGCTGTATAATTGAAGCCAAAATGAAACTTAGATCGGGCATGATGTTGCATAAACGTTTTATCTTTAATATTGGAATTAGGATCCCACTGTTCAGTATCCGAATACTGATACGATAATGCACCTGAAAGTCGTTCCGATAAATATCCATTTAAGACAAGATAGTAATTTTGTACTTTCCCTTTAACGATAGTGTATTTAGGTGCACCATAGTATTCATTATCTACATCATACAGATTGTTTATTTCATTATTGATTGCTGAGAGTTGGCGAATATTATCGTCTAATAAATCGGTTGAGTTATTTACAAAACTTTCTGGCAGTTGGGTATTGTCAATTCTTTGTTGCTCAGCAAATAGTTTGGCAAAAATATGTTTACTTTCATACTCAAGCTGTAAAGCAAACCTGTTGATTTCACTGCCAACAACTGAGTATTGTGTACTTAAAGGGATCCCAGCTAACATAGTTGGTCCTGATGTGACAACGGCGCCTGAATTAATCCAATCTTGAAAACTTGTACGTAATAACCAGTGGGAATTGAATGAATATTTTATGCCAAACCCTATCGCTGTGTGTGAATCACTATATTTTAACTGGCTGAAAGTTGTATCAATTATTGTATTTTCATGTTGTTCTGTATGCTCAGTGTCAACCTTATGATAATTTATCAAAGTATCCAGATACCATTGCTTATGGATATTACTTTGCCAGTGAAGATAGGCTTGTTTAATTGTGTTTTTATCAAAAATGGTACTGACAGCATGATTTTCGAACTCAGAATTATTGATTAATTCACCTAAATAAAACGCAGAGGAGGACCCGTGTTGATTTGTATCAAATTTAAAATAGGATTCATTTTCGTCTATGGCAAAACCCAAATCAAAAAAATGATGTTTTTGTGTTTTATATCGCCAGTTTAACTGACTGCTTACAATTGATTTATCAATATTTATGACCTGATCAGATTGGATTTCGGTGATAGAAATAAAATCACCAGTCACATTTTCAAGTGTTGAATTTAGGCTAGAATTTTGCACATTACTGTCTTTAATATCAAAGTGGCTTAGACTGATATCATTAGTCGGCGTAAATTGGTATTGCAGTCCATAATAACTGTCGTCTAGATCATTTGTTGTTAACAGTTTGATAGGTATCTGTGCTGTTTCATTGTCATTTAAAGTATTATTTGTTGATGTACCACCACCTGAATTGTTATAAGCAAATAAAGAAAACTTAGGTGTCGCTTTTACACCGAGCCCTATTCGAGTAAATTTGGGTGATGCATTAACACTCCCTTGTTCCTCCTGATAATTTAGGCTTAGCTTATGTGCTGTTTTTTCAAAGAAATAAGCTATGGGTACTAAGGTATTATTCATGCCGTTAATCGCAAGGATAGGGTCTATCGCATCTGAGCTATAGTTATTGGCTTTAGTGCGTTGTTTTTGCCAGCGTAAGGTGCCGTATATTCCCGGTTGCTGTACAAGTTCTGTGTGCTGATTACTGGCGCCAAAAACTAAAGGATCGTTTAAAATGCCTTTAAATAGTTCACTTTGCTGAATAAATCTATCGTTATCAAATCGATGACTTAAAAACAACTGACTTCCCGCCCAAAAAGGGTTGTAAGAATCTACGGCATATTTTGTTGCCCAGTCATTTAATCCGTAATCAGCAAGTGCTGCTCCTAAATTAGCATTGCCTGCTAAATTATTAGCGAGTTGATTAAGTGATTTTAAATAAGGTAGCCTTTTAACTGCTTTTTTACTTGAACTGAGCGCTGATTTTGGATCAAATTGATCTCGTTGGATATTACTTAACATAAAATAAGGAAGCGGGTCTTTATCATCTAATTCAGTGGCATTTTCTAAGGTTTTAATAGCGAGTTTCGTTTCGCCAAGATGATAATAACTTACGGCTAAATAGGTATGTATACGCGCTAATTGCGGTTGCAAGACGCCCGCTTGTAAAAAGTAGTTTTTTGCTTCTAAGGTTTTTCCTTGTTTAAGGGATAAAATACCGCGACCTGTGAAAGTGAGTGCCTGGTTAGCAGCATGGTTTTCAGCAGTTGAAAATGATTCTTCAGCTTGCTTAAATTGATTGGTAAAAGTAAGTAATGTGGCTTTTTCACTATATGATTTTGCATCATTTGGTTTTAGCGAAATAGCCTTATTTAAACTTTGCATTGCTAACTTAATATGTTCTTTTTCGGTGTAAATTTTTCCTAACTGATACCAGGCTTCTTGATTGTTTTTATCTCGTGCTATTACGGTTTCAAATAATGAAATAGCGGCTTGGCTATGACCATTAAATAAGTGTACTTGCGCATTATAAAGACTGATTTGGTTATTATTATTTTTATTATCAAGTAAATTCGCTTCGCCCAACATGAGTCCAGCTTTACCTTTCAGGATTTTAAGTTCGGTTGTTTTTTCATAATCTTTAAAGGCTAATATTGTTTTTATCGCAAGCTCCGTATCTCCTTGATATAAATATATATCAGCAAGTAAAGCTGTTTTAAATTGTGAGTGAACAAGTTGTTCTATCTGGTTTAAATATTGATCTAAATTACTGTGGTTGAAGGTTTGCAGGATTTGAATTGCTAAATTACTCCCTGCGCCAGGGAGTTGATTAAATTTATTCGGATTTAATTGATACTCAGTAACCCATTGGATCCTGTCTTTAGGATTGGCAATAATTAACTTAACAGGCGCTTTTCCAACTTCAGCAATTGCTTGCTCATTAGCATTGACGGTAATTGCACCATGGGTATTATAAAAATGGATACTACCATGTAATACAGTGAGTGTAGATTGACCATTTTTTGCAACTTCAATATCCCAGTCAGTACCTCGTATTGCAGCAACGGCACTGGGCGTTTCCATGATAAGGCGATCAGGAATGTTTTTAGATTTTACCCAGGCACGGCCTACATCTAGTTTGAAACGTGTTGATTTTCCATTTTTGTCCAGCACATCTTTAATAATTAATAAACTATTTTGATTAAGCCTTAATTGACTATCATCGCGAAATAACAAAGCGAGTTTGCTTTGCTTGCCCGTTTTTAAATGTTCACCTTCAGCAAGGGTTTGATTTAATTTTGTTTTGTGCCAGGGGTTTCCTATGGCAAGCCGCCATTGATTAGTGCCTTTTTGTTGAATAATTTTGGCGGCGGCATCTTGCGCCAAAACTGGAAAATTGAAAAGAAAACCAGTTAAAACAAACATAAATAATCGGCGTACTGATTTCATAGTGAGCAAGATCCTTGGCGCTATGTTCAATTAATCTAATGAAAATTCAATAATGTCTCTTTTCGCTGAAATATGCAGCGTAAATAAAATTAAGTTATCCTTTATATCAATAATATAGTTTACATTATCATCAAATACTTTTCTCAGCTATATCATATTTATCTTCTTTATTTATTGGCGGTTCAGCTGTCGTTTACTGTAACATCATTTTTCGGTGTGAGATATGCAACTCGCTGTCTGCTCTTTAAAGATAATATGTATCTAAATTCTTAAACAGGATACAAAGTGATACAGCTTGAAGATATGTGATACGTCTTTATCGAATGCGTTTAATTAAGATTGTTTTATCAACTTAAGTAAAGTAAGGATCAACAATGAAGCAATCAAAAAAATTTATAATAGCCGGTATATTGTCAGGCACTATTTTAACAAGTACTACATCAGTTATGGCAGGCGAATTAACAGTAGATGATAGTCAAGTTGAAGAAAATACAACAAGTAAAGCGGGCGGATATTTTAAAGTTGGCTTAGGTTATCGTTTTGTACAATCGCCTTATTCAGAAGAGATCAGTGGTCTGTCATTATTTTTAAGTGGCAGATATCAATGGCAAAATGGTTTATTTGTAGAACAACCTGGTGCAAACAATAAATTAGAACCGGGTGCTCGTATAGGATATAACTTTTATAATACAGAAAATTGGGATTTTGATTTAATTGCATCGGTTACTCATGGTTCACTTATTTATGATGTAATGGAAAATGATCAACATGTTCACATTGAAACTAAAGTCAGCCCCAGATTAGGGATACGAAGCCGGGGTTATTTTGGTGATAATACAGTGCAATTTACGGTAATGCCGTACTCGAGTAATACTGATTATGACCAAGGTGTGTATGCATCTGCATGGGCTGGTAGGCATTGGCAAGTTAAAAATTGGAATTTTCACGCATCGGCCGGTATACAATATCGTTCAAAAAGTATAATGGATTATTATTATGGCGTACCTGAAGATGTCGCTACAGAAAATACACCCGCCTATGAAGCCGGTAGTGGTTTTAATGTAACAGGTCAACTCGGTGCAACATATCCTATCAATAAAAGTTGGGTATTTGAGAGTTATCTGCGTTATACCGATTTAGCAGATGCAATGACAAACAGTCCGCAACTGCAAAACTCTATAAAATACGATAGTTCACGCAGTGAAAATAGGTCTGAAGTCGGCATTTTAGTTAATTACGTTTTTTAATTGGGATATTGCTAATGATGGAATACTTCAACATTAAAATGATAAAAAATGCTTTTTTAATTATCTGTGGATTGTTATTGTGGCCTACTTATTTATATGCTGACGAACCACAGGTTGAACTTATTTTAAAACCAAATCAATGTGTTGCTATGCAGCAAGGTCAACAATGTTATGTGGATATTGTATTTAGCTGGAAATCAACTCAGGTGAGTGATTATTGTTTATATTCATCACAAGATCAACGGGCCCTAAAATGCTGGCAGTCGACTGAACATGGCTTTTTTGGTGCAGAGATAGAATCAAATAAGAATGTACGCTTTTATATTAAACATCCCGAAAGTCAACGTATATTAGCGACTGCAGAACTAGAAATGGCCTGGGTTTACAAAAAAACAAACCGCTCTAATGTTTCATGGCGAATGTTTTAAGGAATTAGTATGCAAGAAAACCAATTACATATATTAGTGGTTGAAGACGATGAAGAATTAGCACAATGGATGTGTGATTATCTGTCAACCAAGGATTTTAATGTGTCTAGTGTTGGTAGAGGGGACGATGCCGTCACTTTTATTAAAGAGCAAAACCCCGATGTTGTTATTTTAGACGGCATGTTACCGGGAATGGATGGATTAGATGTATGTAAAACAGTACGTCCATTTTTTGACAACCCTATTATTATGTTAACCGCCAGAGATGAAGAAATTGATGAAGTGTTAGGTCTGGAAATGGGGGCTGATGATTATTTAACGAAACCCGTCAGAGCAAGAGTTTTATTAACGAGAATACGTAAGTTAATAGAACGAAATAACAAATTTGCAATAGATAAAATGGAAGCTGAGGTTCAAGACCAAGTACCTGAACAATTACAATTTAATAACTTGATAATAGATAATCAGGCGAGAGTTGTTTCACTTAATGATGAAAAAATAAAGATTTCATCTAATGAATTTGACGTTTTATGGTTGTTAGCCCTTAAAGCGGGACAGTCTATTAGCAGAGATGACTTGGTAAAACAGTTACGAGGCTTTGAATACGATGGCTTTGATCGCTCTATCGATCTGAGAATTTCCAGATTAAGAAAAAAACTGGGAGATGATCCTTCAGAGCCGTATCGCATTAAAACTATTTGGGGTAAAGGTTATTTATTTGCTAAGGATGCCTGGTAATTAAATGCGTACTTTAACCATATCACTACTTGTTGTTGCTTTACTGGCGACAATTGGCCTGGGCTGGATGTTCGATCATCTCTATGGGCAATATGCCACTGAAAACGCCCATAACAAAGACAATAGTAAGATAGTAGAACAAATAGGGACTGAGCTTGCTTTGACCTTAGATCAACAAGCTAATACTCAGGCGTTTGTTGATAAATGGCGCGAAGATGCTGCTTTTACAATAGAAGTAACAACTTTTGATGATTTCCCACTCCCTAAAGCATTAGTAAAAAGCATTATGGCTGGTGAACCTGTGTTATTAGAAAGTAGCCAGCATTTGGCTTTTCATTATTATTTACCTAACCATAAAGAATTATTGATTTTAAAGTCACCTTTGTTAGATGTAAAACAAACAAATATGGGCTACCTTTTTACTATTTTATTTTATTTAGGGCTTGTAGTTATATTTTTGGCCTGGGTGTATCCCTTGATCCGCCAGTTACTATCATTAAGAAAAGTTGCTAAAGCATTTGGCGATGGTCAGTTACAGCAAAGAGTGAAAATAGGGCCGATATCCTATATTAGAGATATCGAAATTGAATTTAATCAAATGGCGCAAAGAATTGAAGGTTTGGTTAATGATGTGAAACTATTGAGTAGTGCTGTATCTCATGATTTAAGAACACCTCTTGCACGCATTCGATTTGGCGTTGATACATTACAGGAAGAAGAAGATCCGATTGCCAGAAAACGATTCGAACAAAAAATTAGTGATAATGTTGATGAGATGACATCGCTGGTGGAAACATTATTAAAATATGCTCGTTTAGATCAGGCAATGATAGAACTCAAAAAAGAGCCTGTAGATCTTAATGCCATCATATTAAATAGCATTAAAAATAAGAAAATAGATGGCAAAAAAATAACCTTCAATAAACCAAATTTTAATAATCAAGTGATAGGTGATGCCGCTTATCTTAGCATGCTAATAAATAACCTAATACAAAATGCACTTCAATATGGCCATAAAGAAATTTGTATTGAATTAGCTCAGAATATGGGTGGAATTACATTAAGCATAAGTGATGACGGAGATGGCATTATTGAAGCAGAAAGAGAAAATATGTTTAAACCTTTTGTTCGAGGAGATCATACTCGGCAAAAAAGGAAAGGTCATGGAATTGGACTTGCTATTGTTAAACGTATTGTAGACTGGCATCAGGCAAAAATTGAAATTAATCAGGCCAAAAATTTAGGTGGCGCCGAGTTTTTAGTGACTTTTACAAAAACGAAAACAGAAAAATGATAGGTTACGATCATAAGAAAATAAAGCTAATTACTGTCAGCATTGCTTTTTCACGTTTAGTAAATAAACGTTTTAATTCGATACCTAAATTTTCGCTTTCACCTGATACGATTGAATTGCCTGTAAAATGGTTGAGTGGTAAGCTGCTCAAATTATTAAGTAATATCTAGAAGTTTAGTTTTAGCTTTTAAAAGTGAGAAAACTAAAGGATAACAATAAATTGATGATACCTCCTCAATATTAAAAATCAGAATGATTTTGCATCTTTAATGGCGTAGATATAATCACTTAGGAAGAAGACCAGACTCTTTTATACATAATAAAGCATGGGATTCAATGGAGTTTTTGCGCGAAAAGTTGAGTGTTGACGAATAATATGCCACTAAAATAAGATTCATCAGTGGTCATGTCATTTACAGAGGAAATCCTCCACCCGTATTGGCTCACTGTGCGACCAAGCTGGGTGAATAGATAAAGAAACATTGTGATTCTGATCTCAAAAAACAGATAGATACATATGAATTTCAAGAAATAGAGTCATGGTTTGAAGGCGCATAAATTTAACAAGGCATTAGAAAATGATGAAATTAATATTTTTATTTAACATCGGAACAAAATGAAAAAATATATTGTAGTGTTGAGCTTAGGCTTCCTTGCTGGGTTCGGGTCATTTTATCTATACCTGAATTCAAACAACAACCTCCTTCCTGTCGCGTTTTCGCCTGATGGGGGTCAGTATTATGGAACATTAGTTAGTGGCGTTTACGAAGGTAAAGGAAAAATTGTATGGGATAACAACGACTATTATGAAGGTAGCTTTAGAAAAGGGCTTTATCATGGTCAAGGAAAAATGGTTGTCAAAAATAGTATTGTTTATGAAGGCGAGTTTACTGAGGGGAAAATAACAGGTTTTGGTACAATGAGCTATCACGAAGGTGATATCTATACTGGCTTTTTCAAAGATGGGCGTCAGGAGGGGGAAGGGAAATATCAGTATCAAAACACTCTATATGAGGGGACATTTATCAACAACAAACTGCATGGAAAAGGCAGGTTTTTAGACGAGTTTAACAATCTCTATGTCGGAGAGTTTGTTGATGGTATGTTCTCTGGGGATGGTGTTTACACAACAAGTGATGGTCAAATTTATGACGGTGTGTTTAATGCGGGTCAAATCGTTGAGGGCACGTACAAGAATATCGATGGAACTAATTATACCGGTGGTTTTTCAGGTTGGCTTTATCAAGGTCAAGGAAAGCTTATAACCAAAAAGAGTGAATATGTTGGCGCATTTGCGTATGGTTTTTATGAAGGTAAGGGGCGGTTATCGTTATCTAATGGCGATGTGTATGATGGTGATTTTTTGTATGGTACATATGATGGAGAAGGCACTCTTACGTTAGTAAATTCTATAGATGGTGTAAAAGAGAAGAGCGGTCAATGGAGAGACGGACGGTTTATCGATCCTGGCCTGAACAATAGAGCTAGTAGCCCTAGTTTGAATAATGAATTAGCGCTATATAATCAACTAGAGTTACTAGAGAAAAGTTTTAATAAATTAGAAAAAAATGACCCCAATGAAATTGAACTATATTTTCTAGGTATATCTGGAGACGGGGCTCAATCTGTATTTCGTAGAGAAACACAATACATTCTTGATAAATTTTCATCAAAGTTTGGAACTGAAAACAAGTCTATTTCATTAATTAATTCCAGAGACACAGTGAAAGATGTGCCACTTGCAACGACGACTAGTATTGGTATGGCAATCAACAGTATTGAAACACAGATGGACCTTGAGAATGACATATTGTTCCTTTATGTGACTAGTCATGGGTCAAAATCGTTTGATATCACGCTAAATCAAGAGCGACTGACTTTGCCAAATTTAAGCGCCGAAACTTTTTCCGATTTACTCAATAAATCCAAAATAAAATGGAAGGTTATTGTAATTTCAGCTTGTTATTCTGGTGGGCTTATCTCCTATCTTGAAAATGATACGTCGATGATAATTACTTCGGCTTCACCTGAAAGAAAGTCATTTGGATGCAAAGAAACCGCGAATTTCACTTACTTTGGTGAAGCCTATTTTAAGCAAGCTATCGATAAGACTGAAAGCTTTGTCGAGGCTTTTGATATGGCAGTGTTAAATATTAAGGCGCGTGAAGATGCCGACGGATACACTAATTCCGTTCCAATAATTCACAAACCTAAGCCAATAGTTGAACATCTAAGAAAATGGCGGAACAGCATAAGAGAGGATAATATTTTTTAGACAGATACAAACCTGCTAATAATGACACTTATTAATGGGTAGCTGAAAATATGAAAAGCATAAATATGAACGCTACCCTACTTGTAAGCAGGATCTGTTTATATCTTGTCATAAGCAAATAAAAAATCTTTTAATGTGATTTTCTCTCAATAGATAAAGTCGGTACTGGTAAATATACAGGCTCTATCTTTTTCATTTATCCTATCGTACGGTAGACCAAGCAGTGAGCGATTACCTAAAGTACTTCCCCGATCTGATAGGGGTTAATTGTCTGTAAAAAGTTTGAGTGATAGACAACTCAAATTGTTAAATAATATCTAGAAATTTGGTTTTAGCTTTTGAAAGTGGAAAAATTACATGAATTTCTGGTATTAAGCTGTTAAATGGAAATATGTATGGATATTCTGCTAAGCAGAAATGTGAATGTCATGCGTAGCTTCAAACTGGTTGCCCTATTTACAAGTTCATGTTGCGGAACTCTGCGTGTTGTTATCTTTGTAAACACGCAACTAAGCAGTGGACCTAGTTAAAATCAAAGTTTAGTTGCACATGCCATTAAATCTATTAAGTCTGAACCTTTATCTCTTTGGCATTTCTTTAAATAAATGTTGGAAGTAGCAATTTGGCTTGTTGTTTATTCGCTGTTACATCATAGCGCTATAGGTTTTATTCATGATTTCAACAGAAATATTGTTATTACTATAATTACCAATTATTCGGTTGATTTTTAGCTGCTTATGTCGAACAAAGTCAATAAAGGTTCGGGTGTAATTTGGAATAACCATTAGCAATGGTATTATCAAAAGGAATATGGAGGATTTTTCGAAAATCCTTTAGCCTGACTTAAATAACAGAGTCTTTGATGAAGTCGGGGTGATCCAGTGTATGAGTATGTAGAAAAATTTGAGTATTCTGAAAAAGAGATATTTATTGCCTTAATGTGTTAGTCGTACCCTGTGCCGCCTGAGTTCATGTTATGTCAGAGTTAGGTGGAATAGGGCCCCGTAAAAACGGAGCTTGCTATTTTTAATATTTGAAAGGTTCAGTCTATCAAATCCAGAAGTTCAAGCCTTTCTTTTGCCAGAATATATCTAGTGTGGACATCATCAATTTGCTGTTGAGTTAATTTCTTACCTAAGGTACGAAGCCCTCCAGTAGTATCATTATGGTGAATTCCAAAAGCAAACTTAAGATATTCCATAAGTAACGGCTGAGCATCAAGATATGATATGGAATTCATAGCCTGAGAAATTTTATTTGCTTCAGCCCATTCTCCATTATTAACATACTCTTGCATAGTAACGCTCGCTTTTGGGAATATACAACCTACACCTGTAATGCCACCGCATGCGCCGGCAAGTCCTGCATGTACAGTTACAGTGTCAACACCAGCCAAAATTTTTAAATCTTTATTCTCTAGCATCAGAGTTTCGATAGTTGAAACATCTGTAGTCGATATTTTAAGCGCTGTTACTTCAGGTAAAGCTGCAAGTCTTCTAAGAATATCAGTTGAAAGTGCATGATATCCGGCTGCATCAGGGTTATTATAAGGCATAATCGTTACGCCAGCCTCTTTTGCTGCTGCTGCAGAGAGCGCATAGTAAGCATACATTTCTTCATCAGAAGGAACTTCTTTAGTTTTTGGTGGCATCACCATGACAGTATCCACGCCAACCGTCGCTAGTTCTTTAACGATTTTGGCAAGCTCCTCTTTAGTTTCTGCTGCAGCTCCACTGATTAATGGCACATTGTATTCTTTAGCAACCTCAGAAAGGGCTTTAAGTAAAGAAAGGCGTTGTTCAGAGCTTAGGTAGCTATTCTCACCTAGCGTACCAGAGCCGACAAGCCCACCCATTCTGCTTCCACCCTTTCCCTGAACTTTTAAAATATCTGCAGCGTATTTTTGAGTTGCATCAAAGTCAATTTCAAGGGCGCCGGATTCTGACTCTTTAAGCCATGTAAACACGGCTGGCATAACCGTATATCGCCAATCTGTATTATTTGTTTCCATCATATTTTCTCTTTTTAAAACTGTATTGAATACATTATACAGTTTAAATTGTCTTTGGCAAAGCCTGAGTTTTATTGGGTTACGCCCTCAAAGCGCTTGAATTAACGCTCATAGCGTATTACATACTAAACTTCAGTTGATTCCTTAACTTATAAAAAATAACAAAGAAAATAACAAGACAGCTACTTTTCAAGAATTCGGAATTTGAAGGCGATCGGAGTGTTAATTTTATGAAAATGGCGGCGGTGGGTGTCATCGTTTTTTCGTTACCGTCAGGGGGGCGGAGATCCAAATAAATACTGAAATGGCAGTAGATCTTAAGTATTGTTTTTTAGTGTTTTTAAAATGTAAGTTTAATAAATATCAATTGGTTGTTTATAAAAGTTGTACGTGAAATATAAGAATAGGTAACGCATAATCCATGCTTAACAGAGCGTTTTTTTACTCAGATACTGGTGTATAATAAACACAAGTCATTTTTACTTAATGAAAGTTAAGTAAAAAAATTAATTAAATGAAGTGATACGCTATGTCTTTTCCTCCTTGCCCAAATTGTAAATCAGATTTTGTGTACCAAGATCAAAATCAATTAGTCTGCCCAGAATGTTCATATGAATGGAACCCTGTGGAAGCTGAAGAAGAAAATACCATCAAAGTGAAAGATGCTAATGGTGCATTGCTTGCTGATGGCGATAAAGTTACCGTGATTAAAGATTTAAAAATTAAAGGTAGTTCTCACGTTATTAAGATTGGCACCAAAGCACTTGTTCGACGCTTACTTGATAAAAAAGACCATGAACTTGATTGCAAAGTCGATGGCGTGGGAGAAATGATGGTCACAGCTAAGTTTGTAAAAAAAGCCTGATAAGAAAATTAAAAATGCCATTTACACCGATTCTGGTGCGCACTTTTTAAACTATATGGTGCTCTAGGCTTAGCAAAAGATAAACCGGATTTAATAGGCTGGAAGATTGCTTTCATAAGTGCTTTCATTGGTTGTATTAGCCACGTTTTATTAGATAGCATTATGCACTTTGATGTTGAGCCTTTTTATCCATTTAGTAAAATGAATGCGTTGATAGGCATACTCTCGATAGAAACCTTACACAAATTGTGTTTGTATTCAGGATTAATTGGTGCAGCCGTTTATTATTTTGTGCAGTGGCGAATGCAAAAATAATTGTTATTGATCCCAGTAAGGATTATCGCCAAATCGTTCAGCCATAAAATCAATAAATAATCGCGCGCGTTGAGATAAAAACCGTGTTTGTGGATATACAGCATAAACATAATTTGTTGGTAAAACATGATCTGTTAAAAGGGGGACTAAATCACCCATTGAAATTGCTTTCCAGGTGATAAAGGTGGGCATATAAACAATACCATGCCCAGCTATTGCCATATCTCTTAGAAAATCACCATTATTGGCTTTTATTTTTGAAGTAAATTGCAAGCTATGTGATTTGCCTTTAGGATCCTGAATCATCATTGTTTTTTGGCTGGCCATACCATATTGCAAAAAATGATGATGACTTAATGATTTGATATCTTTAGGTTTACCAAATTTTTTCAGATAAGTTGGGCTGGCACATAATACATGACGAACGGGTGTAATTCGTTTCGCTTTTAAACTAGAATCTTTTAAATCAGCAATACGAATCGCAAGCTCATAACCTTCTTCTACTAAGTCGATTTGTCTGTCGGCAAAATCAAGCTGAATTGTTAAATCTGGGTGCTGTTTAGAAAAGTCATCGATTGCAGAAGTTAAATGCATTAATCCAAAAGAAAGTGGCACGGCTAACTTCAGCGTGCCATTTAACGCGGTATCCACACAGCTTGTTTGTGCATTCATCTGGGATACGTCATCGATAATTCTAGTTGCATGGTGATAATATGTCTGACCCGCATCTGTCAGGCTGGATTTTCGAGTTGTACGAATTAATAACTTGGTACCTAATCTGGTTTCTAATTCGACTAAACGTCTACTTACCGCTGATTTTGCCAGATTAAGTTGTTCGGCGGCTTTACCTATACCACCAGCTTCTACGATGCGAATGAACATCGCCATATCTTCCAATTGGCCCATCATTGTTCTCAAAATAAGAATTATCATTTGTAATTATCACTGTTTATTCTTAAAGCATCAATAAATAAACTAAATCCAACTTAAACAAACTGAATTAACTAAGTCGGAGAATCAAAATGAATATATTTAAAACTGTAGCAGCACCGGTAGGTCGTACTTTCTTAGCTATGATTTTTTTCATGTCGGGAATAAATAAAGTATTTTCGTACGCTGGTACACAAGGTTATATGGAAGCTATGGGAGTACCCGGCGCTTTATTACCACTCGTCATTTTTGCTGAGGTAGTAGGTGGATTGGCAATTATTTTAGGCTGGCAAACTAAAATAGCAGCATTTGCACTTGCCGGGTTTAGTTTAGTTTCAGCTATTTTATTTCATGCAAACTTTGCTGATCAAATGCAAATGGCCATGTTCATGAAAAATGTCTCTATCGCAGGCGCATTTTTATTATTGATGGCACAAGGCCCTGGTAGTTATGCTTTAGACAACCGTAAAGCAGCTAACTCTGAGGAAATTTAATATGGAAACTGAGATCAAAAACCACAGCAAGTTCAGGGACGTTATCGCTACCACACAAGGTATGGCTGCATCGGACGGTGATGGTGTTAAGTTAACGCGCATTATCGGCACACCAGAGTTAAGAATGCTAGACCCATTTATATTGTTGGATTGTTTTGAAAGTGATGAGGCTGCCGATTATATCGGTGGTTTCCCCACCCACCCTCACCGGGGGTTTGAAACAGTGACTTATTTATTGAATGGCAAAATGCGTCATAAAGACAATAAAGGAAATGAGGGGGTTATTGAACCGGGAGGTGTGCAGTGGATGACGGCAGGTAAAGGTATTTTACATTCGGAAATGCCAGAGCAAGAAGAGGGGTTATTAAAAGGATTTCAGTTATGGGTTAATTTACCGCGAAAAGCAAAAATGACGGAACCTGCCTATCAGGAGTTTAAACCCAATGAAATGGCAATTGAACTCAGAGAAGACGGTACTTATGTCCGAGTAATTGCGGGTTTGACTGATGAAGGTACCAGAGGACCTGTTAGCAATGAATATACGGATCCAACGTATTTAGATATCAGCTTATTAGCGGGAGTTGCATTTAAACAAACGCTAAATGTAGAGCAAAATAGTTTTATCTATGTCATTGACGGCGAGCTGGCAGTTGGTGAGCAAGAACACATTATAAAAAATAATACATTAGCTATATTGGGAGAAGGTGAACAAGTAAAAGTAAAAAGTATAGCAAGTGTAAGTCGATTTTTATTAATCGCAGGTAAAAAACTAAATGAGCCTGTGGTTCAGGGAGGACCATTTGTGATGAATTCTAAAGAAGAGATCAATCAGGCGTTTGATGACTTCAGACGTGGTCAGTTTTAATAATTTTATAAACCTTAAATGAGGAGACAATAATGGGACTGTTAGTTGAAGGTAAGTGGTATTCAGATTGGTATGATACTAAATCTACAAATGGACGTTTTATCAGAAAGGATGCATTTTTTAATCATTGGGTGACGAAAGATGGTCAACCTGGTCCAACAGGTAAAGGAGGTTTTAAGGCAGAAGTTGGCAGATATCATTTATATGTTTCTCTTGCTTGTCCTTGGGCTCACAGAACTCTAATTTTTAGGCAGTTAAAAGGACTTGAGAAGATGATCTCTGTATCTGTGGTGAATGCATTTATGGGGGATGAAGGCTGGACTTTTCACGCTGGAGAAGGCGTGGTTCCTGATAATGTGAATGATACAACCCACTTACATCAAGTTTATACTCTGGCTAAATCAGATTATACCGGTCGGGTAACGGTACCCGTTTTATGGGATAAATACACTAAGACCATAGTCAGTAATGAATCGGCAGATATTATTCGCATGTTTAATAGTGCATTTGACGAAATTGGCGCGCATCCAGGAGATTATTACCCGGTAAGTAAACAAACTGAAATAGATGTAATAAACACCGAGGTTTACCATAAATTTAACAATGGGGTTTATCGAGCCGGCTTTGCGACTAACCAACAGGCTTATCTGGAAGGTGTGACTGATGTTTTTGATCTATTAGAGAGTGTTGAACAAATACTTACAACACAAAGGTATTTGGCCGGTGAAGAAATAACTGAGGCAGACTGGCGTTTATTTACCACGTTAGTACGTTTTGATGCTGTCTATGTCGGGCATTTTAAATGTAATAAAAAGCGTATTACAGAGTATCCGGCTTTAAACAATTACCTTAGAGAGTTATATCAGTATCCGGGGATCGCACAAACGGTAGATATAGCTTATATCAAGGCTCATTATTACGGTTCTCACGAAACGATAAATCCGAATCTGATTATACCTGTAGGGCCTGAACTCGATTTTGAACAACCGCATAATCGTGGAAACCTCGATTCGAATAACCTTAGTCGATAACTGAACTACACTCATTTGAGTAAAAAGTAAAAGCACATAGGGGAAGGTATGAGCAATCCAATCGTAGCAGATAATAAACCTAAAGCCGTTGAATTAACAAAAGGTGAAGATTATTACTTTTGTACTTGCGGTAAATCGAACAATCAACCATTTTGTGATGGTTCTCATAAAGGATCTAATTTTAAACCTAAAGCATTTCAAGCTGAAGAGGGTGGCACAGCCTATTTATGCGCCTGTAAACACACAAATAATGCGCCATTTTGTGACGGTTCACACAAAAAATTTGATGTTGATATGATAGGAAAAGAAGGACCTGGTGTACAAATACAAGTTGCTCAAATGCCTGTAGGAGAGCCTACGCCAGAAGAGCCAACGGTTGCCTATATTCATGAGTTAGCAAAAAATGGTCTGACGAAAGTTGGCCATCATGGTCCTATGACGTCAATGGGCGTACCAAGAAACTTATTACCACATTGGGATGATATTCAGATAATGGTTGCACAAATGGCAAGGAAACCATTATTAGAGAACAAGCAAGTAACCACGAAACTTGTGATTGGTCCTAAAGCTAAGAAACCCCTTGAGTTAGATATTCCATTATTTGTATCTGACATGAGTTTTGGAGCACTGTCAGAAGAGGCTAAAATATCCCTTGCAAAAGGCGCTGAACTAGCCGGTACTGGCATATGTTCAGGTGAAGGTGGCATGTTACCTGAAGAGCAACAAAGTAATTCTAAATATTTTTATGAATTAGCGAGTGCAAAATTTGGCTTTAAAGAAAATTTATTACGTGATGTACAAGCCTTTCACTTCAAAGGTGGGCAAGGTGCAAAAACCGGTACTGGCGGTCACTTACCTGGCAATAAAAATATAGATAAAATATCAAAAGTCAGAGGGATAGAAGCCGGTCAACCTGCGGTTTCACCACCCACTTTTATTGATCTTAAAACCAGTGATGATTTTAAACGGTTTGCTAATCGTGTACGAGAAATAACAGGCGGCATTCCAATTGGATTTAAGTTAAGTGCTAATCATATAGAGCAAGATATCCAATTTGCATTAGATGCAAGCGCAGATTACATCATTCTAGATGGTCGAGGCGGTGGTACAGGCGCGGCGCCTGAAATTTTTAGAGATCATATTAGTGTTCCGACTATTCCTGCCCTTGCCAGAGCCAGACGTTATTTAGATCAACAAGGTGTATCAGGTCAGGTAACACTTATAATAACCGGAGGATTACGAACGCCGATGGACTTTGTAAAGGCAATGGCTTTAGGTGCCGATGGTGTTGCTTTATCAAATAGTGCAATGCAGGCAATTGGATGTGTTGCTGCGCGTATGTGTAATACGAATAATTGTCCTTCAGGTATTGCTACTCAAAAACCTGAATTACGTAGCCGATTAGAGGTAGATAAAGCGTCAGTTAAGTTACAAAACTTTTTTAATGCATCAACTGAATTGATGCAGGTCATGGCCAGAGCTTGTGGTCACCATAGTTTAAGTGATTTTACGAAAGATGACTTAGCAACCTGGCATAGTGAAATGGCTAAGTTATCCGGAATTAGTTACGCCGGATATGCACTATAACCACTTAATATTTCAGTGGTTCATAATCAGAAAAAACCCTTGATAATATATGTCGACGGTTTTTACCGGATCCAGACGTGATTTAAATTCGCATGCCTTAGCTTTTGTTACCATGTAATAATCGCTAAGGTTGTGATAAGGCGATTGCTCTTCTATATTTTAAGATATTCATAGTTGGATTACCTACTCTTTAAATGCATCTATACAAAAATACTTTATTAATGTGTATGTATTGCCTTTCTTTTAATGTCTTAGCTAATGATGACGTTGATTTATTTTCACTCTCAGTAGAAGAGTTAACGCAAATTGAAATCGCAACAACGCATAAACAAACAATTTACTCATCACCATCCAGTGTATATGTTATTACACGCCAGCAATTAAAAAATATGGGGATCCACAATTTACAAACTGTACTTAATTTTGTTCCTGGATTCCAAAGTAGTCGAGATGTAGAACAAGGTACGGCGAATAGAATTTCAGCAAGAGGCCGTAGCACTGCTTTGTCTGAGTCAGTACTTGTTCAAATTGACGGGCAAAAAATAAATGATTTATATACAGGCGGAATCTCTATCCTAAATAGATTACTTGATATAGGTCATGTCGCCCATATTGAAATAATTCGCGGGCCAGGTTCTGCATTATATGGTAGTAATGCGTTTTTAGGTGTAATCAATATAGTGACTGTTAGTGAGCATAATGAAGTTAGTTTCTCAGCTACAGATCCCCATAGGCTTGCTTCAAGTGTTTCTTATGCTCATCAATATTCACACGAAAATAAATTAGACTTGTACTTCTCACTGTTTTCCGATGAGGGAGATGAATATATCCTTACTGATCTGAATGGGATCACTGAACAGGTGAAAGATCCGGTAAAGGGCATTGATCTTTATCTTAAACAGAAAATTAATAATTGGTTTTTTACCGGACGATACATGAAAAGAGAGTTAAAAGATTTTCTTTCATTAGGATCAATAGGAAACAACATTAATAATGAAAAGTCGATGCAATGGTCTTTTTCTGCTGAATATGGTGCAAATATTACTGATGATTTTGACTATAACTTTCAGATATCTCATAGCCAGGATAAGTGGGAAACTTTAGCACTGCTTATTCCTAAAGATGTTGAAATATTTCCAGGTTTTGCGTTGGAGAATAATTTTGTGGGTGGTCCTTTTCTAAAATCATTAGCGCATAAACTATCGATGAATTTTACTTATCAAGCGAGTGATGCTCATTTATTATCATTTGGATCTTCTTATGAGAAAGCACGTATTACTGATATTTACACTGCGACAACCCACGATTTATTTACACTTGAGGAATATGATCAACCAATCAAACTTATTGATGGTCAAAGCTTCAATGATAAAAAAGAAAGAAAAATCGTCAGTGTATATTTTCAAGATCAATTTCATATTAATGAAAACTGGGAGGTAACCGCTGGTTTTAGGCATGATGACTATAGTGATTTTGGTTCTTCCGCCAATCCACGTTTAGCATTAGTGTGGAAACAACAAGAAAAAAGCAGCGTTAAGCTAATGTATGGCACGGCTTTTAGGGCTCCTAATTTTTTAGAACTATATGATCGCAATAACTATGTAGACTTTGGGAATGTAAACTTAAACTCAGAGGAAGTTGAAACAATGGAAGTTTCTTGGTTAAAAACACGGTTAAATTGGCATCTTGAAATTACCGCATTTAATAACTCATATAAGCAATTGATCCTGTTAAGCGAGCCGGTTGAACATCCTGAAAATCCATTTTTTGCTCCTTCGTTTACCAATAATATAGATCAAAAATCTCAAGGCGTAGAATCCGAATTATTATACAAAATAAACCAGCAACTTTCGCTGAAAGTCATTTGGAATTGGTTTACGAATGATTCAGATATTAATATTGCAAAAAATACCGGAGCGTTAGTCGTTAATTACCATACTGATAAACTGAATGTTAATTTTCATGGATTTTATAGAGGAACAAATAACGCTGTTCAAAATCAAAGTAGTTATATGGTTGCTGCTGTAAATATGTCTCATAAAATACGATCTGATATGAAAGTAAACCTGCTAATAAACAATATTTTTGATCAAAATTATAAAACACAATCAATCATGTATGAGGAAGGTGTTGAAAATAGGGGCAGAGCAATATCTCTTGGGTTTGAGTATCAGTTTTAAACCCTACAATAAGTAAAAAAATCAATAATACTTAAATTGAACAAAACTCGGGCTTACGCACCGCTAAATCTTGACATACAGGTGATTTCTTCTAACCTATAAATGATTAAAGTCAGTTTTTAATTACGTAAGTTTTTACTAAGTAAACTTGGCCGGATGTAAGCTTGGTCGGAAGTAAACTAGGTCAGTTTTTTGAGTATTATGACAAGCAGTATCACAAGAAATTAGTGTACTGCTCTTTGTTAAATAAAAGAGAAAACATGGCTCACAAATATCACAGACAAAAGTTAACCGCTTTGTTGTTATTCACTATGGTATTGGTCAATTCAAAAAGTTTTGCACAAAACGAAGAATTAGACACACTGCTCAACCTTAGCCTGGAAGACTTACTTAATTTAACTGTATCATCAGCATCTGGTATTGAGGAAACACTACGGGATGCCCCCGCTGCTATGGTTATCATTACATCAACCGATATAAAACAACGTGGTTACACCAGTATTGACGAAATAATTTTGGATTTACCTGGGTTTGATAGCACAGTGACTAATGGTAATGGTGGGGTTATAACGTATCAACGCGGATATCGCACCCCATTAACTCAAAGAACTTTAATGTTAGTTAATGGTATAGTGGATAATCATTTATGGTATCACGAAGCAACTCTGTCTAAAAATTATCCGCTATCTAATATAGACAGGATAGAAGTTTTATATGGTCCTGCAGGAGCGGTTTATGGGCCAAATGCTTTTTTAGGTATCATAAATTTGATCACACTTGATGCCAAGGATACTCACCAGGATGATGATTTTCTTAAGGTTAATATTCAATCAGGTAGTTACGATAGTCAAAGTGTAGACTTAACGGCTGGTGGCAACACTGGTGATTTAACCTATAATCTTTCAGCTAAATATTACGCAAGTGATGAAGCCGGTATAGATGATCTGTCCTCTTGGGGGTTTGTCAGTGAAGACCTATTGAGTAACAGAGATATTTGGGGACCTGTAATATACGACACCGCGCTGGCAAATAATTGTATGGCTGATGCTTGCCCTCATAGTTCTAAAAATAATGACTACGGTAGCTACCATGATCCGCAAAGGGAGTGGGGTATTCTCGCAGATGTAAATTTTAAACACATTACATTGGGTATGATTATGTGGGATATGCGCCATGGCTGGGGGCCTCAATATCCTCATGACAGAGCACAGCCTGGTGCTGAATGGTATAGAGACTCTCAACAATACTACCTTAGACATCAAAAACCCATTAACGATAAGCTTCAAATTAATACTCTTTTACTTAGCCGAATTAGTGGTAATGGTGGCTACTGGGTTGAATCTTTTCCTGGCTCTAATGCATTGTCTGGCCCAGATGTTGTATCATATCTGACTATTTCACATTGGAGAACTAGTAATAAAAGTTGGTTGTTTAAACAAGATTACGAATACGATTTTAGTGATACATTAAAAGTCAGTGGCGGTGTTAAATTTGAAAGCAAAGAATTGACCAAAGCTTATGATGCGTGCAGCTATTATGCCGAAACTTTTTGCTCGTCTGATACCGCTGAAACGGCAGGAGATGGCGTTGCACTCAACACTGATAGCACCATTAATATTCAGCCTGATACATTAAGTAGAATGCCAGACGAAAATTTAGCAAGGTTAACTGATAGAGGTGCTTATGCACAGGCTATTTGGGATATAAATGACTGGCGAGTAAATGCCGGGCTAAGATATGATAAAAATAGCTTATACGGCAGTACGGTTAATCCCAGAGCTTCTGCAATTTATTATCTTTCAGATAAATCTACAGTCAAACTGCTTTACGGCACTGCTTTTCAGGAGCCCGCACCAATACAGCTTTGGGGGGGCTGGAGTGGCCGAGCAGCAAATCCTGATCTTAAGCCCGAAAAAGCGGAAAACTTTGAAATTATCTATATGTTTCAACAAGAAAATTGGTTACATGACATGTCGTTATTCACTGCAAGATATGACGATGTAATAAAAGAAGAAGCAGAAAATGCCGGTAAACGTAATACTATTGGCTTCGAATATAGAGGCAAATTTCAATATCCTAATTTTATTGACGGTGCGGGGAATATTACCGGAAACCTTTATTATACGTACACTAAGTCAAAAAGTAGTGTTAGCTACGATCATGCACTGGATGTTTGGGTAGGTAAAGGGATCGATAATTGTCAGGAAGTGGCCGACAACAATACGCTGTCATACAATCCCTGTGATGATATGGATGCAGAACTTGGAGATATTGCTCCTCATAAAGTTAATGCGAGTATTAATATTCCGGTAGGTGAAACGTTAAATGTGAATGTTAAAACTAACTGGGTTGCAAGTAAGCCGCTTTATTTAAGAAATGCACTGAGAGCTAAAAATAGAGAAAATGATGCATACCTAACTGTGGATGCAAATATTACCTATAGATTTGAACCTTTTCATATAGGGTTTAAAGTTAAAAACTTATTTGATGAAGACTATTATCATTCTGGCGCTGAAGCGGCGGCTAGCGGTGATGATTTTGAACAACGTTCGCAAGGTTGGGCAAACTCCCTTATTCCACAGGCAGGGCGGAACTTTATGCTGACGGTCAGTATGGTTTTTTAATTTGTAACATTTCCCAGATAATACCCATAAAATAAAGTAAAACCATCTAAAAATAATGTCTTAAAAGTGGCATAATCGTCATGTGAATAAAATAGAGTAAAATGTTAGGGATATATCTTAGTTGAATAAGAATGATGAATTGAAAACAGTTTTGATATTAGGAGGCTATGGAAATTTCGGTAAAAGAATTACTGAAAATCTGGCAAGTATAGAAAATATTAAATTGCTGGTGGCGGGACGAAATTTAGCTAAAGGTAATGCGTTAGTTGAACAGCTCAAAGAACAATCAGTAGCTTCACTACAAGCTGTGGCACTAGATATTAATGATATTCACTTTGAACAACAATTATTGGCACTTGCACCTGATATGGTATTGCATACGTGTGGGCCTTTTCAGGGACAAAGTTATCATGTTGCCCAGGCATGCATTAAAGTAGGTGCACATTATATTGACTTAGCAGACGATCGACGATTTGTATGTGATATTAATTCGCTCGACCGTAGCGCTAAAAAGCATAATGTAACTGTAGTGAGTGGAGCAAGTTCAGTACCTGGATTATCATCTGCTGTTATCGATCATTATCACACTGAATTTAAAGTAATTAATTCACTTGATATTGCCATTGCTCCAGGTAACAAAGCCGAGAGAGGTGTGGCAACAGTCAATGCAATTCTTTCGTATACGGGTCATGCATTTGAGGTATATAGGCAAGGTAAGTGGCAAGCCGCATATGGTTGGATGAATTCAAGAAAGGTAGACTTCGGTGATATTGTTGGCAAACGTTGGCTGGCGAACGTCGATGTACCAGATCTTGAATTATTTCCAAACCGTTATAACGTGTTAGACGAAGTAAAATTTCAAGCTGGGTTAGAATTGTCATTTTTACATTTATCTATGCAGACTATGGCTTGGCTCAGTAAATTGAAGTTAATTAAAAACTGGTCGGTGTTAACTAGGCCGATAGTGAGTACGAGCAATTTATTCTTACCATTTGGTACAGATAAAGGTGCGATGCGAGTTGTATTGTCGGGTATAGACCATCAAAATAAAGTAATAAAAAGAAGTTGGCATTTATACGCACCCGATGGATACGGCCCTTATATTCCAACTTTTAGTATGTTGATCCTTGCTCGTAAATTAATATCAGAAGAGCTAAATCAGCCAGGTGCCAGCGCGTGTGTTGGCCTATTATCTTTACAAGACTTTGAATCATATTTTGATGGTCTGGGGATTTACCAAAAAGAGTCTTTTGAATTTGGATAATTACCTGTTATTAAAATTTATTCATATTCTAGCTGCGGTGGTTGTTACTGGCACAGGTGCAGGTATTGCTTTTTTTATGTTTATGGCTAATCGCTCTAATAATATTCAGGCGATTTATATTACAAGTAAGCATGTTATTTTAGCTGATTGGATTTTTACTTTGCCAGCTGTGATCATTCAATTATTATCAGGTTTAATATTAATGAATATGCAGGGTTATTCATTTTCTGCCCCCTGGTTTTATTGGGTGGCAAGTTTGTTTGCTTTTATCGGATTATGCTGGCTACCAGTATTGCGGATTCAATATAAGTTAAGAGATTTGGCTAAGCAGGCGTGTGAGGATAACGTAAGTTTAGTTGAGTTTAAGACGTTAATGAGGAAGTGGGTTTTACTAGGTATACCTGCATTTATCGCTATTATTGGTATTTTTTGGTTAATGATTTTTAAACCGTTTCCTGTGGTAAATTAATATGTTTAATTTAAATTTAGCTGCGAAATATTCACTTGCTTTTCTTTGGATATTTACTGGATTAACCTCACTCTTTTTCTCACCTGAAGTTGGATTTAAAATCTTAGCCAATGCAGATATAACTAATGAAATTGCTGAACTTGCTGTTTATGCTGGTGGACTATTTGATATTGTTTTGGGTCTGTGGATCATAAGCGTAAAGTGGCTGAGGCTATGTTGTTTAGTGCAAATAATTACAATAATAATTTATACTGTTTTACTCTCAATAATAGATATTTCATTTTGGTTGCACCCTTTTGGCCCTGTTACTAAAAATTTACCAATTTTGGTACTCATTCTCATTGTATTTGAACAGGAAAAAAATGCGTAAAACAGATAAAAAAATTGATAATCAAATTAGAACCGCGTTAAATAAAGTATGTCATATAGGATTAAGTGAAATACCTGGATTTTCCTGGTTAACGCATACTGTTAACTATAAAGATTTTCCTAAGAGCTTAATAGTGACTTGCGTATTTGAATCTAAAAGTGCGCTAGAGGAGGCACTTGGTAAACAATATGAAACGGATTTGAACCGATTAATTGTCGAACAGTTAAATCAAATAAGTGTGGAGATTAAATCGGTTAAACAAATTAAATTTATTACTGAAAAACAATAAATTATAAAGCGTATAATATAGAATTAAGCTACTTTAGGTTGAGGCTCCGCAATTTGCATTAGCTTATTATTTAGGATCTTTTTTGTGCAGCTTTTACATTTACCACACTGACTTGAAACTTTAAGCTCATTTCTTAATTCTCTAAATGTAGTTGAACCATTTTCAATTGATTGCTCTATTTGAGAATCGGTGACGCCGTGGCAAATACAAATGTACATAAATCTCAAAACCTAATGAATTAATCTGCTGCTAATAATAAATTAAATAAGAATGATTCGCAATATTCTTTGTGCGAAAAATGCACTTTTTTAGAGTTTTTGTTTGGTTATTATTTTTTAGGTTTTCTAAAAGGATAGTTGCAACATGATGTTTAACTCAAATGTTTTATTAAGGTCAAAGGCATAAGCTAATGACCTCAAAGCAATAAAAAAGATAATTTAATCTGAAATCGATTATCCCTGATTCAGGTTATTTAACACCGTGCATGAGCTTATTGATTAATGGTGCAATCAAAAATAGGAATATGCCACCGCCAGTAAGTAACCAGAAGCTAAAATTAAACCCTGTCAGGGCGGAAGCAACAGTTAATCCTGTTTCTCCACTCATACTGCCAGCTAAAATTCCTGAAAAATTATTACCAATCGCTGTGCTTAGAAACCAGCCGCCAAATGCTAACCCAGCCATCGAAGCGGGCACTAACTTACTGACCATAGACAATCCAATAGGAGATAAGCAGAGTTCACCCACTGTGTGTAAAACGTAACATGCTGCTAAAGGCCATAATGGGATCATATTATTAGCATCGAGTAAGTTTTCTAAAGCATAAATTAACACTAAAAATCCCAACCCAGTTCCTAATAAACCTAAAGCAAATTTACGAGGAATACTCGGTTCTATGTTACGTTTTGCCATCACTAACCAGATCACAGAGACCAAAGGTGCTAATAACAAAATAGAAACTGAATTTACTGATTGAAACCACGCAATTTTAAACTCGATGGCATCAGTGATACTTCTGTCGACCAGGTTTTGTGCTAAAAAAGTAAAAGAGCTACCAGCTTGTTCAAAAAACATAAAAAAGATGACATTAAATCCACACATGATCAAACAGGCTATCACGCGATCTAAGGCTTTTTTTCCATCCTTTTTAGCGCCTCTTATTAAAATTATGGTTAAACCAACAAAAAGTATAAATAGTAACCACGCAAGAATTTGGGCACCAGCATAAGCCATTAATATATAAACCGGACCGATAGACAAAATAGCACCGACAGTGACTAAAAATAAATTTTTGGTTCTGACTGGTGTTTTAGTCACGCTACCTATGCCTTTTAATTGCTTTCGACCAAAATAAAACCAGATATAACTAATTACCATACCAATACCAGCAGCACCAAATACTGCTTTGTAATTATCTATCATTGGCGTATCAGATAAAGTACTGGCAAGCCATTGCGTTAAAATAGGGGATACCATAGCGCCTGCATTGATCCCCATATAAAAAATACTAAAACCATTATCTCGTCGAGCATCATTTTTATGATAAATTTTTCCAACTAAGTTAGAAATATTCGGCTTAAAAAGTCCGTTACCGATAATAACGGTAGACAATCCAACCATAAATAAGTCTTGATTTGGGATCATTAATAAAAATAAACCTGCACCCATCACAAGTGCACCCACTAAAATAGAATGCTGTGAACCAATGATCTTATCTGCAACATAGCCACCAAAAATTGCACTGCCATAGACCAGGGCTAAATAAGCACCATAAGTATTTGACGCGAATGTTTGTCCTGAAGCATCGCCATTAAAGAATTGAGCGACAATATATAAGGTGAGTGCCCAGCGAATGCCGTAAAATGCAAATCGCTCCCAGAATTCCGCCATAAATAACATCCACAAGGGTTTTGGATGGCCCCATAGGTCATCATATTGTGTATTTTTAGCTGGCAATATTGGATCAGATACCAGTACTCCTGATTGGCTCATAGCTTATTCCTTCATTATATTTATAATTGTAAATTTAATAATAAAAACTTATAAAATATGTACTTGAAGGTATGGTGAAGGCTGCTGTAAGGTTTGGTGAAGCTTCAGTTAAAGAGTGAATGACTGGTTGCACTTTGGTGAAAAGGCGGTAAATTTAAGTTAAACGGAGAATTTGGTGGGTATGATGAATAACACTGTGAATATTACTCGCTATCTATTTAGTGACTTAATTTTGGATGTGCGCAGAGGTGAGCTTTTTCAAAATGAAGAAAAAATTCACTTGCCCAAACTTAGTTATGACTTGCTAAAGGCATTGGTTGAAGCTTCCGGGGCATTATTGAGTCAGCAAGAATTGATGGAGATAGTTTGGTCAGATAGAGTGATTGGTGATGAAACGTTAAAACAAAGAGTGAAATTACTGCGTAAAGCTATCGGAGACAGCGCATCTGAACCGCGATATATTGAAGCGGTCAGAGGGCGAGGTTATCGTTTGATCCCTGAAGTGAAACCTGAGTGTATTGTTCATAAACCAGCTTCTGTAATTGTTGATCTGTCAGGACATGATCATTTCCCAAATATTGCCGATATTAAATTTAGTAAATATTGGCATAGAGTTTCCAAAATAGGATTAATGGCATTTTTTTTACTTTTGATAATGAGTGGGTTTAATGGTTATTTTTCATCTAAAGCACTAGATCCGAATCGTATTATAATTTTACCTTTTAAAAATGACTTAGCTGCAAAAAATCAGTATTTAGCATCTGGAATTTATGATTATTTAAATCATAAAACGTCAAAGTTAACTGGTAAACAGGTTATTTCACCAAGCATGGTAAAAGATTATGCATCTGATAATTTAGAAATGAAACTTATTGCTGAGCAATTTAATGCAGGTTTGATCATAGAAGGAGAAATTTACCAAAATAAAGACACATTAACAGTAAAGATAAGATTAAATGATAGCCAGCAACAAGCGTTACTCTGGAGCCATGAATATTTGATAACAGCCGATAATCTATATGAGATCCAAAATACAATGATGAACGCATTGGCGGTCAATATAATGGGGACAAGAGAATTTGCAATGACGCAACCCGACAAAGGAAGAGAGCTTGCGTATGAACTCTATTTAAAGGGACGAAACTACTATAAAAGATATCGAAAAATTGATAATGCCATTGCCATAGATTTTTTTAATAAAGCTATAATTGAAGATCCCGAGTTATCTTTGGCTTTTTCTGGATTAAGCCAGGCTTATAGTCAGCAACTTTATCAATTTAATGGCAATGAACAGGATAAAAACAAAGCGATTGACAATGCTTATAAAGCAATAGCCAGAGATAATACTTCTGCAGAATCTTATAAGGCATTAGGCGCCGCTTATTATGTTTCTGGTTGGCTATCTAAAAGCATTGACGCTCATCTAAAAGCTTATGAATTGGCGAAAAATAATATAGAAACAGTTTCAAATTTAGGGTTTATTTATAATGAACAGGGCAAAATAAAGCATGCTTTGAACTGGCATAAAAAAGCTTTAACACTCGATCCTGAACATGTGGTTAGCATGGTACATTTAGGACAAACGTTGGAAAATTTAGGTCAGTATAACTTAGCGAGGACATGGTATTCAAAGGCTATTGAATTACAACCTGATTATATACTGGCTACTTATCACCTGGGATCACTTGAAGTATCACAGGCTAACTACACACAAGCTGAAAAGATTTTTAAGCAAGCTTTATCACTATATCAAGATAACGCGCTGCTGTTACAAGGTATGGCAAATTGTTATTTTTATGCGGGCAACATAAACACCGCTAATAAAATGTATGCAAATTTACTAAAGATTGATAGCAAACAATCGGATTTAAATGTTAAAACAATGCAATTAATTTCAACTGATAGCATTGAAAAAGAAGAATTAAATCAACTAGAATCTAATTTAAAGCTATTATTAAATCAGGGTTCAGATAAAGCATTGCATAGTTATAATCTGGCCTTAGTTAATGCCTATAATTCGCGATCTGAATTAGCAATCCGTTATTTAGTTCAGGCAATAGAACAAGGTTTAAGTTCGATATATAAAATAGAAAGTCAGCCGTTATTTAGTGAATATGCAAATGACCCTGTTTTTAGCAAAGTAATATTAAATATTAAAGAGAAACAATACGCCACCAATAAAGATGTTAAAAAGCAACTGCATTTTTTTAACATGAAAAGTTAACGCGAATGCTGTGGAGATACAAATAAAAAGCTTTCTTTTTGTATTACAAAGTCTGTGCTTTGTATAGAATTGTTAAGGCATGGCTTGTTGTTGAGCATGGATTTATGTCTGTGGCAATCAATAGACAATACAATTACCGTGACTATTGGAATACCTGCCAAATATTCACAGCAAAAAATAATGTGACTAACTTTAAATTCGTTTTGCGTTGGTGAATTTGCAATTCGATTAGCTTCGGTGCCTATACTTGAAATAATAGCTGATGCAAAAGAAATTTCATTTAGTTCAAACTCCCAACCTAATAGGACTTTAAAAAGTGCATGGTGATTTTCTTTGATTAATAAATTGCTGTCTACTGTGATGTCTAATTCAGAGACTTTTAAAAAAGCACCTGATGATTTAAGTAGTTTTTCTAAAGGGTGATAGTTAAAGAAGGAGTAGTTACATCCGGTTTCAGGGTTTACTGTGGTTGATATCGTTTTCATCATAACGCCAAAAAAAGCCGATACTTCATAAAACTTCTGTTGTACAACCTCAGGTAACGCAAATTTAGGATCATGATGTGTTGATATTAAGATATTGCCCGTTTCATTAAAAAAATGATAACGTTGGTTTGCTCGAGCATGAGTAATTTTATTTTGTGTTTTTTTACCAGTAAAGCCAAACCAGCCCATAGTTATAAATCCCAGTAATTAATAATTTTATTTGGTTGTAGCAGTGGGTTTTTGTACTTTACCGGCTTCCGTAGTACCTGACTGGTTTGTTAATAAACTACTTAACCAGTTTATTAAACTTAAATAATCTGGATCAGAGTTAATAGAGCTTAAATCATTGGCATAATCTTTAATAAATGAGGGAGTTACAAACATATAAGTGTCTTTATGTAATGTCCAGCTGGTTGAAACTGAAGATTCACTAAAACAAGGACCTAACTTTAATTGTTGGCTATTCTTTTCACAATCGGCATAAACCACAATTGCACTTACCACAGGCATACCTAGCAGATACTCACAAACAAAAATAATATTGCCGACTTTACTTTGGTTCGTATTAGAAGAGCCAGAGATATTGAGGCCTTCTTTCCCGATTGAAGAGATCATTGCTGATGCAAACCTCATTTCACCAGTACCCGTGGCTAATCCAAGTAAAGATTCTATTAATTCTTTACTGAAATCGGCACCAAAACTTTTTGTGTCGTATTTCACATCTTCCTCAGTAACATGTACAAATAACCCTGAACCGCTAATTACATTTTGTAAAGCCTCATAATTATAAAGTGAATAAGGTTTGTTGGTAGCGGGATTTATTGTATTGGTGATGGCTCGGGACATGCCGGCAAAAAATACAGATACTTCAGCGAATACCTTTTGAACTGAATCAGAAATCGGTGTATTGGTATCTATGGTGCTGGCCATCATGATATTGCCTGTTTCATTAAAGACATAATATTTTTTGGCTTCAATATTATTAGGGTTCTTTATTGCAGCTTTGAGTGGCACTGTTTGATCATCGATTGCCATATTAGTTTCCTGTATTAAATTTATGTTTTATACCAATTAATAATACTAGGAATTTTAATAAGGAAATATTACATGTGATTACATCATGTGAAATGACATTATATTTAATCTATTTTTAGAAAATACTTAGTTGACGTATCTTTAGTATAACCATTTTGCAATAATTTTTTGGTAAACACCTGTTTGTTTTAATTCCCTCAACTCTATTTCGTACTGCTTTGCTATTTTTTTTAATCCTGGATATTTTGACATTTTAGCAAATGGCATGGGATAACCTTTAGAAAATAAAGTTGTATCATAGTAACTTAACTGTTCTTGCATATTTAATTTTTTAATCAAATATAAGCCTATAGATTTATCGTTTATTACAACATCAACTCGGTTTGCTATTAACATTTTGAATAGTTTTTCTGGAGTACGAACACCATAAATTTGAGCATGGTAATCACGTTTATCTGTTTGGTAGTATGTTGTTAAATCCTGAAAAGGAAATGCTGTCCAAAAACTTTTGTGGTAAGAATAGCCATTAACAATACCTATTCTGGCGTTGGTATTTTGCATATCATAATAATCCCCTGTTAATTTTGCGTTCTTATTTCTCTTAGTAATAAAGAATACGTATTCACTTAGCCACATATTTTCTTGCGGATACCATAGATATTTTTCTCGGGCTTGTTTTCTGGAAGCCGATAAAATAGCTTCGGCCTGACCTTTTTTTATAATATTCCATGCGCTGGCCCAGGGTTGTTCAATAAATTTAATTTTAATACCTAATTTATTAAAAATTAGCTTGGCGATATCTATGTTAATTCCTTCAACTTGTTGTGTTTCTTCATTAAAAAATTGCCAGGGAGGAAATGGGTGGGAAAGGATCAATAACTCTTCATCGGCTCTTGCCAAGTTTGTAATGAAACAAAACGAAATAACTAAGAATGATAATCGCAATGTAATGTTAGCAACTTTATGTTTCATAACACGCTCTATATCACTATGTAGTTTAAAAACTAGGGTGATATTCTACTTAGCCCTTAAAGAATATATAAAGTATGGTTGAATAACGGTTAAAAATAAATTTTTACGGAGTTTCATTTACTAAAGGTGCAAAGATTGCTTCATTCATTACTAAGTTATAATCTAGCATGAATAAATCAAATCATCCGATAGATAATATGCGTTAACTTACAGGCATTTATAGAGTACAAATGGGACCAACTTGATGGAAAATAATAAAAATAAAATTTATGCACTGGTGATCCTTTTATTTGGTGTATTGTCTGGGTTGTATGTGAATTTTTATGTTGATAAAACTTGGTTAGAACAATCATATGTTTATGATATTTATGAAACCGACTCTTCGGGATTTGCTTATAAATATAAAGGGGAAGAGATCCTTGTTAGAAATATTACTCCCTATAATGATTCTGAATTAAATCAACAAAATTTAAATCAAATAAAGGAGGCTCCATTAATCGACCAACAATGGATCGTTGATAGTGAACGAAATATTAAATTGCTTAAACCCGCTTTCCATTTAGGTTTATGGTCTTTGTTACCGGCGTTAATAACAATAGCTTTATGTTTACTGACCAGAGAACCATTGACTGCGTTATTAAGTGGCATAGTGGTTGGCGCCATTATGCTTGGGCAGTATGATTTGACCGATAAAGTGATTATTCCAAACTTGGCAAAGGAAGGAACTGCGGCACTATTACTTTTATATTTGTGGTTGCTGGGAGGGCTACTGGGAATTTGGTCAAAAACAGGTGCGGCACAAGCCTTTGCTAATTTTATGACTGAGCACTTTGTAAAAGGACCAAGATCAGCAAAATGTGTATCCTGGCTATTAGGAGTATTGTTTTTTCAAGGTGGTACTATGAGTACTGTATTAGTTGGAACGACTGTCAGACCATTAGCTGATAAAGCTAAAGTGAGTCACGAAGAAATGAGCTACATTGTTGATTCTACAGCGTCCCCTATAGCTTCTGTTTTAGCATTTAACGCTTGGCCTGCCTATGTTCAGGCACTAATATTTGTACCTGGAGTGGCATTTTTAGCAACCGAAGCTGATAGGTTAAAATTCTTTTTTAGTAGTATTCCCTTTAGTTTTTATGGCATTTTCGCGGTCTTGGGCACCTTGTTACTGAGTTTGAATATTACTCAGTTTTCAGGAAAACGAATTAGAATGGCGCAAAAAAGAGCGGCAGAGACCGGAGAACTTGATGCTCCGGGAAGTATGCCCTTAAGCGCAAAAGAACTACAATCTTGTGATGTGCCAGAAGGTTATAAACCCCATGTTATAGAGTTTCTCTTTCCCTTAATTACATTGATTTCAATTGCAGTGATCACTTTCATTATTTTAGGTTCACCAAAAGTAAATTGGGCGTTTGGCACCGCTTTGTTATTATCAGCCTTTATTGCTTTGGGCAAAGGAATGTCATTAACAAATTTGATTGATGGGTTTGGCAATGGACTTAAAGGGGTTGTTGTAGCGTCTGTTATTCTTATGTTAGCCGTTATCATTGGCAGTATAAGTAAACAAACTGGCGGAGGGTTATATTTAGTTTCCTTAATGGGTGAACAATTACCATTTTGGTTATTGCCAGTAATGTTGCAATTGATAACTATGTTAATTGCTTTTTCTACCGGTACCAGTTGGGGAACTTATGCAATTGCTTTCCCACTGGCAATGCCACTCGCATGGGCTATTTGTCAGTCACAAGGTTTGGAAAACCCTGAAATCTATATGATGGTATGCTTTGCAACTGTATTGAACGGGAGTGTTTATGGTGATCAATGTTCCCCTATTTCAGATACCACTATATTAAGTGCAATGACCACTGGCTGTGATTTAATGGATCATGTTAAATCTCAATTAGTGCCGGCTTCGTTTGCTGCTAGTATAGCGGCTGTTTTATGGACGCTAACAGTTTACTTTTTTGCCTAGAGCAAAGGGTGAGGGAATTAAATTAATCCAAGCGTGCATTTGAAAGTGGCGGCGTGTTTTTTATTTAATATTGATATTTAATGGGGATAATATGAACAAGAAACTATTGGTTGTCTGTATGGGCAATATTTGCCGTTCACCCACTGGTGAGGCTGTATTGAAAAGAAAGGCTGAAGAGTTAAACCTGGATTTAGAAATAGATTCAGCGGGTACAATTGGTTACCATCAGGGAAATCCTCCAGATCCGCGTTCTATGCAAGTGGCACAGTCGAGGGGTTATTCGTTTAAAGGGATCACTTCCAGAAAAGTAGTTGATGAAGATTTTGCTTATTTTGATTTAATTTTAGCTGCAGATAAAGCAAATTTGATGGATCTTATGGCTATATGCCCGATTGAATATCAAGATAAACTATCTTTGTTTTTGTCTCATGGAAACTCTGAATACACTGAAATCCCAGATCCTTATTATGGGGGTGATAATGGATTTGAGCTGGTTTTAGATTTAATCGAAGATGCGAGTGATAAAATTTTAGCGAAATTTGCTAAATGAAATGTTTGTATTGCTAATAATCTTTTGAACAAAATACTTTAAAGAGCTACATGTAGGCTAGTATTTATGTAATGAGCTTGGCTTTGTTTATTGAATTATATTAGCAATTCATTGATTTCTTGAGGTTATGTGGCTATTTTTTAGTATATACTTTCGAGTGTGCACTTTTTCGGTGCAGTAATTTTACTTTTTCATCAATTTGATACAGTTTGTAAGTTAACTGACAAAATCATAACTATAGATCTTTGATTTTAAATGTTTTTATTTTTAATCAAATGTATGGAACATAAACTGCTAATAATTATGGCACTAGATATAGTCATTTTTATTGCTGTAGAGAGATCAAATGAATAAACCACAAAGAGATGTCACCTTACGTTTTCTAGCTGAACCACAAGATGTAAATTTTGGTGGGAAAGTTCACGGTGGTGCCGTGATGAAATGGATAGATCTGGCTGCTTATGCCTGCTCTGCAGGTTGGAGTGGCAGATACTGCGTCACAGCATATGCGGGTGGCATTCGTTTTGTTGCACCTATTCATGTGGGCAGCTTAGTTGAAGTTGGCGCTAAAGTAATATACACAGGCAATTCTTCAATGCATATTGCATTGGAGGTAAATGCATGTGATCCCAAATCACTTAATCGAAGATTAACAACACATTGTATTGTGATCATGGTGGCTGTTGATGAGCATGGTCAAAAAATTGAAGTACCTGAATGGGTACCAGTCACAGAAGAAGATAAAAAAGAACATCAGGCAGCGATAAAGTTAATGGAAACGAGAAAGCAAATAGGTCAGGATATGCAAATATTTGTTAAATAATCAAAATGCATAAATTAATATTTTTTCCTATTAAAAACAATTTTAAAGAGTCTATTATTACTATTATGATAGTAATAATATGTTTAAGAGGTTGTTATGGGGTTACATTGGAGTGATTCAATTGCCATTGCAGAATGTTTGTATGATGAACATCCTGAAATCAATCCGAAGCAAATTAGATTTATAGAGTTGCGACAATATGTATTAAACCTTAATGAATTTGAAGATGATCCAAATCACTGTGGTGAAAAAGTATTAGAAGCCATTCAACAGGCATGGATAGAAGAAGTAAATTAGCGACAAGGAGCAGCATATGAAAGCACATGGTATCAGTTTAGGGATCAGTAGGACTAACTCTTTATTTTTTATTCATATTCAAGCTTTTGGGACGTTACACCATGAGGATTATCAATATATGGTGCCATCCATTGAGGCGGCTCTGGAACAAGTTTCTTCACCAGAATTAAATGTACTAATTGATATTATAGAACTTGAAGGGTGGACCTTACATGCCGCATGGGATGACTATAAATTTGGCACTAAGCATAATAGAGAATTTAAAAAAGTAGCGGTTATTTGTGGTAAACGCTGGCAAAGAGGTTTGATAAAAATTACACAGTGGTTTACACCTAGTGAAATACAATCATTTAATAATCAACATGATGCGTTAGATTGGTTACAAACTGATAGCGGTAAAACGAAAATCTGAGTACACTGTCAACTTTTATCATCAATGCTAAAACCGAGAGTATTATTAAAGCCCTCAATTTTGATCTTAGTACTATATTATTCAATAAACTAACCTTAACGGGTTTAAAATTGCAAATGACAGCGTTGTCTGGCAGGTGTATAATTTGTGACGTTAAATCATATAAATCACAAAAATGAAGTCGTTTTTAGGTTAAAATGATATCTTGCACAGCAAAGTAATACGATTTCATAATTTCAAGGAAAACAGTTGTAACTGTTATATAAATATAAATGATGTATCAACAACAAGCGGAAATATTATCTAAAAAATTTGGATTAGGCTGTAACAATATAAGTATTAAACCTATTGGTAATGGGCATATAAATACAACTTTATTGTTACAAAGTGACTCAGCACCTGTGGTTGTGCAAAAATTAAATACTTATGTATTTCCTAAACCATTAGAGTTAGTGAAAAACGCACGTTTGATTGAACAACATTTAGAGAAAAAAAAGCAACAGAGTGCTTACTCTTTAGAAATTATCAAACATCTGGAAACTTCGAAAAAAGATTATTTAGTCGATATTAATGGTGATAATTGGCGTGCGTTAAAATTTATCGGTAGCAGCTATAGTGAAGATGTTGTCTCTAATAAACTGCAAGCCAAAATTGCAGCCAATGCATTTGGCCAGTTTGCAGCCGCTTTGGTTGATTTTGATGCGAGCAAATTATATCCGGTGATCCCTGACTTTCATCATTTGGCCAAACGAATGGAGAAGTTAAAATTAACAGTTGAGCAGGATCCCATACAAAGAGTGGCTGAGTGCCAAAATGAAATTAACTTTTGCTTTTCCCAACAGGCATTGGTCGACGAACTGGAAGTACTCACTAAACAACTCCCATTAAGACCATGCCATAATGATACTAAAATAAATAATATGTTGTTTTGTTCAAAAGAACATATCGCGAAAGCTGTGATAGATCTTGATACTTGTATGTCTGGATTCTGGCTATTCGATTTTGGTGATATGGTAAGAACATTCTGTTCTGCAGAAACCGAAGACTCTACTGATTTAGATAATGTATTGATACGAGAAGATATTTTTGATGCTATTGTCGAAGGGTATGTGACACCACTTAAGAACTTGATCACTGAACAAGAAAAACAAAGCTTTTGGGTGGGTGCCAAAGTTATGTGTTTAATGATAGGTACTAGATTTCTGACCGATTACATTGATGGCGATCATTACTTTACTATAAAACATGAAAGTCATAATTTAGACCGCGCCCGAAATCAATTTGCTTTATATAAAGATTTATTACTAAAAGAAGATAAGCTAAAAGCAATGTTATTTAAATAAATGTTTTTAGCTGGATTAACTTTGCGTGAGTTTTATATAAAAATTTCATGTCAAACTAACCTAAAATACATTTTCTGTAATTAAGATAGGATATTTGTATTTTATCGCGTATAATTTGCGCCCACTAATATTTATATGGCTATCATGGATATCCGTATAAATGAAATTTATTCTTTTTAATATTTATATGGAGCATAAAGATGGCTTTAGAGCGTACTTTTTCAATCATTAAACCTGACGCAGTAGCTAAAAATCACATTGGCGCTATCTATAACCGTTTCGAATCAGCTGGTCTTAAAATCGTTGCTTCAAAAATGGTTCATCTTAGCCAGGAAAAAGCAGAAGGTTTTTACGCTGAACATTCAGAGCGTCCATTCTTTGGTGCTCTAGTTGAATTCATGACTTCTGGCCCTGTAATGGTTCAGGTTTTAGAAGGCGAAAATGCAGTACTTAAAAATCGTGAAATCATGGGTGCTACTAACCCTGCTGAAGCACTAGCCGGTACTTTACGCGCTGATTATGCTGATAGCATAGATGAAAATGCGGTTCACGGTTCTGATGCTGTTGAATCTGCTGCACGTGAAATCGCTTATTTCTTCGCTGACGAAGAACTTTGTGCACGTACAAGATAATAGTTAACTGCTTCAAGCTTTTAGCTTAAAGAAAAAACCTCTGGACTTGTGCCGGGGGTTTTTTCTTTTTCCAGATCAAATAATAAAGTTAGTTTTAAATATTAATTTGATTAGATTTATATTTAAAATTGATTTAAATGGTAGAGGTCTCTATGAGTACTGTAGAAAATAAAATTAACTTACTTGACTTAAATCGTGAAGGAATGCGTGAGCTTTTTGCGTCTTATGGTGAAAAGCCTTTTCGTGGCGATCAGGTAATGAAGTGGATCTATCATTTTGGTGTCGATAATTTTGATGAAATGAGCAATATCAATAAAAAACTTAAAGCTAAATTAAAAGCTGAATGTGAGATCAGAGCGCCCGAAATATCACAAAAGCAAGTTGCAACTGATGGTACAATTAAATATGCACTTATTTTAGATGGCGGCCAGGAAGTTGAGGCTGTTTGGATCCCTGAAAAAGAAAGAAAAACCTTATGTGTTTCTTCTCAGGTTGGCTGTGCATTAGAGTGTACTTTTTGTTCCACAGCGCAACAAGGGTTTAATCGTAATCTCAAAGTATCAGAAATTATAGGTCAGGTTTGGCGAGTGGCAAAGGATGTGGGTCTTCATGCTGACAGCACAAATCGACCTGTGACAAATGTTGTTATGATGGGAATGGGTGAGCCACTACTCAACTTAAAAAATGTAGTGCCAGCGATGGAGCTTATGATGGACGATTGGGGATTTGGTTTATCAAAACGCCGTGTCACAATAAGTACATCAGGCGTGGTTCCTGCACTTGATATATTAAAAGAAAAAATTGATGTTGCTTTGGCTATTTCGTTGCATGCACCGGATAATAAATTACGTGATGTATTAGTGCCGATTAATAAAAAATATCCAATTGAAGAGTTTCTGGCTGCATGTCGTCGTTATATTGATGGTTCTAAAGCAAATAAAGATGTTACCATAGAATATGTCATGCTCCAGGGAATTAATGATAGTACAGATCAGGCCCATGAATTGGTCAAAACTTTAAAAGGCACTCCCTCTAAAGTTAATCTGATCCCATTTAACCCCTTTCCTGGTAATGACTATGGTCGTTCAAGTAATAGTCGAATTGATAGGTTTTCAAAGGTTTTACAAGCAGCTGGGATCACCTGCATTGTTCGTCGAGCGCGCGGAGATGATATAGATGCCGCATGCGGCCAGTTAGTCGGTGATGTTGTGGATCGAACTAAGCGCATTATGAAAAAGAAAATGCAAAAAGAAAACGAGATTGTTGTACAGCAGGTTTCTAATAAATAAGATAAATACAGCAAAAAAGAGATGAAACAAGGTCACTTTTCTGTCAAATTACAACTAGTTTAGGATTAAGTAGAATTGTGTATGCATAGATCACTAATATTAGGCTTAGGCCTTTTGGCTGTAACTGGATGTGTGACTGAAAGTAGTTATGTAGGTAGCGATAAACCTGTGGTAAACCATGAGGTTGATGATGAAACAGCTGCACGTACCAGGATCACCTTAGCTTTGAAATATTTGTCACTGGGAGACAGCTCTCAGGCAAAGTATAACTTAGAGCGTGCGCTTAATTACTCTGCAAAATTACCAGAAGTGCATTATACATTTGCCCATTATTATCAAGCCGTTGGTGAAAATGAGTTGGCAAAAAAGTCTTTCGAAAGAGCTATCGATCTTGATCCTGATGACCCGAATACCTTAAACAATTACGGGGTGTTTTTATGTGGTATCGGTGAATATGACAAAGCAGAAGATTATATTTTACAAGCCATTGAAATTCCTCGTTACTTTAGGGTAGCACAAAGCTATGAAAACTTAGCTTTATGTGCAATTCAAAATGATGACTTTGATAAAGTAGAAGATCATCTTGAAGCATCTGTAAAACACGGTCCAATGCGAAGTTCTTCATTATTAAACTTATCAGCATTATATTTTGCTAAAAGTGATTTACATAAAGCACAAACCTTATTAAAAAGGTATGAATCTACTGGGCGAGTGTCATCACGGTCTTTATTGTTGTCATATTTAGTAGAAACAAATATGGGACATATTGAAACTGCACGAAATATATTTTTGACTTTACAGCAAACTTATCCAACCTCATTAGAGGCAAAAGTGCTTCGCGACAATAAAAGCAATACCTCTGAATTTGAGATATTAAAAGAGCAGTATAGAAAGAGTGAGTTAAGAAAATTACAAAAAGATATGGTCACAAAGCGTAATAAACCCAGAATTAAGATTATTAAGAAGAAAAAACCAAGTTCTGCTGATGCGTACGCTAATACAGCACCAGTTAAAAATAAAGAGGCTATTAAAGCAGAACCTGCAGTGGTTAATTCACTCGTCAAAGCTGATGAGTTTACTGAAGTTTCGAACACTGAAACGAAACCTCAAACACAAAACGTTGCAGTACCAAAGGAAAAAGAAGTATTAGCTAAAACTGATACTGTGGTAACTCAGTCTGAAAGTAAGCCTGAAAACCAGTCTGGGGTTAATTCAGACATTGACACTGAAACGAAGCTTCAAACACAAAACGTTGCAGTATCAAAGGAAAAAGCGGTAGTAGCTAAAACTGATACTGTGGTAGCTCAGTCTGAAAGTAAGCCTGAAAACCAGCCAGAGGTTCATTCAGACATTGACACTGAAACGAAGCCTCAAGCACAAAACGTTGCAGTACCAAAGGAAAAAGAAGTATTAGCTAAAACTGATACTGTGGTAACTCAGTCTGAAAGTAAGCCTGAAAACCAGTCTGGGGTTAATTCAGACATTGACACTGAAACGAAACCTCAAACACAAAACGTTGCAGTATTAAAGGAAAAAGCGGTAGTAGCTAAAACTGATACTGTGGTAGCTCAGCCTGAAAGTAAGCCTGAAAACCAACCTGAGGTTAATTCAGACATTGACACTGAAACGAAGCCTCAAACACAAAACGTTGCAGTACCAAAGGAAAAAGAAGTATTAGCTAAAACTGATACTGTGGTAGCTCAGCCTGAAAGTAAGCCTGGAAACCAGCCTGAGGTTAATTCAGACATTGACACTGAAACGAAGCTTCAAACACAAAACGTTGCAGTATCAAAGGAAAAAGCGGTAGTAGCTAAAACTGATACTGTGGTAGCTCAGTCTGAAAGTAAGCCTGAAAACCAGCCAGAGGTTCATTCAGACATTGACACTGAAACGAAGCCTCAAACACAAAACGTTGCAGTATCAAATGAAGAAGCGGTAGTAGCTAAAACTGATACTGTGGTAACTCAGTCTGAAAGTAAGCCTGAAAGCAAAGCTGAAATTCCAAGTTTAGTGATCCCTTTTCACATTCTTAAGAAAGGTGAAAATCTTTTTAATGTTTCGGTTAAATATAATATTAAATTGAAAACACTCTTGAATTGGAATGGATTAACAGAAACTGATTCAGTTCAGCCTGGCACTAAAATCTACCTCGCTAATCCTAATGTTTATCATAAGGTAAAGGAAGGTGAGTCTTTATTTTCAATTTCATCAAAATATAATATTTTACTGAATAAACTGGTTGAATGGAATGGACTGCATGCCGATGCACCATTAACCACAGGCTATCAAATTGTATTAGTGGATCCAAGAACTTACGTATTATGACCGAACAAGAAATAAATATAGAACAAGAACATTACTCGATTGATTTGGGTCATCTGCTTAGATCAGCGAGGAGCGATGCTAATGTTTCTGTAGATACCTTAGCTAGAAAATTAAATTTAACTGTTGCACAAATTAATGAACTTGAAAATTGTCATTTTGAAAATCTGGGCGCTGATATTTTTATTAAGGGTTATATAAAATCCTATTGTAAAATTTTCGGCTTAGATGAATCTTTAGTTATGAGGAGCTATCAAAGAGTTGAACATGATCCTCAAGAGTCAGAAATGCAAAGTTTTTCAAAGCGTTTTGAAAAAGAAACTCATGACAGTAGGTTGATGTTAGTAAGTTATATTGTGTTGTTTATTATACTTGGCTCTACTTTGTTGTGGTGGTGGCAAAGTAGCAATGCAGGTGATAGCACACATTCTGAGACTGAAAAAGAGGAGGTTGCACAGCAAACTCTCCCTGCGGTGGTTGAAAGCCAGGAAATCAAGACAACGGCTGTGACCAATGCTTATACAAAAGAGATATCAACACCAGAGTTATCTCAACAAAGTATAAAAACGGAAATTACTACTGAAGAGAAATTGAAACCAGAAGTGATTAATAAAAATCATATTGTTATGAAGTTTTCAGGCGATAGTTGGGTAGAGATTTTTGATGCTACGGGGAATCGTGTTGCATTTGGTGTGAAAAAAACTGGGTATACAATGAATGTAAAAGGGATAGCACCATTTTCAGTGGTATTAGGTAAACATCATTTAGTCGAAATAAGCCTGGATGGTGATGCGGTTGATATTTCAAGTTTACCTAAAAATCAGTTGGCAAAATTTAATTTACCATTTACTAAGACACCTTAAAATTAAACGATAAATAGAAGCTGAGTATAAATATGTTTTCTGAATCACCGATTATAAGACGAAAATCAAGTCGAATTTACGTAGGGGATGTCCCTATTGGTGATGGCGCTCCCATCGCTGTTCAGTCAATGACAAATACAGACACGATGAATATTGATGCTACTGTTAAACAAATTCAGGCGATCCAAGATGCTGGTGCTGATATTGTGAGAGTATCTGTTCCGACTATGGATGCTGCTGAAGCATTTAAAAGTATTAAACAGCAAGTAAATATACCATTAGTCGCCGATATTCATTTTGACTACCGTATTGCTTTAAAGGTAGCTGAATATGGTGTTGATTGTTTGAGGATTAATCCAGGTAATATTGGTTCAGAAGATAGGATCAGAGCAGTCGTAGATGCTGCGGGTGAACATAATATTCCTATTCGTATTGGTGTTAATGGTGGTTCACTAGAAAAAGATATACAGGAAAAATACAAAGAGCCAACACCCGAAGCTTTGCTTGAGTCAGCGATGCGGCATGTTGAAATTTTACAACGCTTGAAGTTCGATCAATTTAAAATATCAGTGAAAGCCTCAGATGTCTTTTTAGCCGTAGGTGCTTATAAACTGTTAGCAAAAGAAATTGATCAGCCTTTACATTTAGGGATCACTGAAGCGGGAGGCTTTCGAGCTGGTTCAGTTAAATCGGCTATTGGCTTAGGGTTACTCTTGTCTGAAGGTATTGGTGATACATTACGTGTTTCATTGTCTGCCGATCCTGTTCAGGAAATAAAGGTGGGTTTTGATATCTTAAAATCCTTAAGGATCCGTTCTCGTGGCATTAATTTCATTTCTTGTCCAAGCTGTTCTCGTCAGGAATTTGATGTTGTTAATACAATGAATCAACTGGAAGAGAATCTTGAAGATATTATTACACCAATCACAGTTTCTGTTATTGGCTGTGTAGTGAATGGTCCAGGCGAAGCATTGGTGAGCGATCTAGGTTTAGCAGGAGCTAACAAACGTTCTGGATTATATATTAACGGTGAGCGACAAAAATTAAGAATAGACAATAACCATATGGCAGATCAATTGGAAGAACAGATCCGTGAATATGTTGCTAAGAAAGAACAGCAAACATTGTTAGATGTAAAAATAGTAGAATAAAAAGATTTACGATGTCTAGTCTCTGTAGAACCTAGAACCTAGAACCTAGAACCTAGAACCTAGAACCTAGAACCTAGAACCTAGAACCTAGAACCTAGAACCTAGAACCTGAAGCTAAATTCGTTTATAATTCGACTCTTTTATTTTAAGCGCGTATTTCATATAGAGGCGCATTTTTTAAATTATTATTTATTGTTATATAAAACAATAGGTTAAATACTTAGTTAGGACAGGCAGTGGCGAAACAAATTCAAGCAATTCGTGGTATGAACGACTGTTTGCCAGGAAGTACACAAATTTGGCAAAAAGTAGAAGCTATTTTACGTAATACAGTTGCTTCTTTTGGTTATCAGGAAATTCGCTTTCCAATAGTAGAATCAACAGATCTTTTTAAACGATCAATTGGTGAAGTAACCGATATTGTAGAAAAAGAAATGTACACCTTTGAAGACCGAAATGGTGAAAGTTTAACACTAAGACCTGAAGGAACGGCTGTCTGTGTTCGAGCGGGCAATCAACATGGTTTATTGTATAATCAAGAGCAAAGATTATGGTATATGGGACCCATGTTTCGCTATGAACGTCCACAAAAGGGCCGTTATCGCCAATTTCATCAATTTGGTTTAGAAACCTTTGGTATTGCCAGCGCAGATATTGATGCTGAAGTTATTTTATTAACCGCAAAATTATGGAAAGAATTTGGCATTTCAGATCATGTCAGGTTGGAGCTTAATTCTTTAGGGTCAACTGAGGCAAGGCAAGACTACCGTACTGCGTTAGTTGCATACCTGGAGCAACATCAAGACCAACTGGACGAAGACTCATTACGTAGAATGAAGTCAAACCCTTTACGTGTTTTAGATAGCAAAAATCCTCAGGTACAACAGGTTTTATTGAATGCACCTAAACTTTCTCAGCATTTAGATAATGAATCAGCAGAACATTTTTCAAATTTATGTGAACGATTAACGGCGGCAGGTATCGAATACCAGGTAAATGATAAACTTGTTCGAGGTTTAGATTATTACAATCGTACTGTATTTGAATGGGTTACTGATAGTTTAGGCGCACAAGGAACTGTTTGTGCTGGCGGTCGATATGACGGTTTAGTTGAACAACTAGGAGGTAAACCAACACCAGCCGTTGGTTTTGCCATGGGTTTAGAACGATTAGTATTATTATTACAAGAACTTGATTGTGTTGGAGATATTCGCAGTACTGCTGATGTATATTTTGCCACAATGGGTGAACAAGCTAGTATTCAGGCTCCTGTTATTGCAGAACAATTTCGTGAGCAAGTACCCAATGTACGCTTATTAGTACATTCGGGTGGTGGAAACTTTAAAAAACAATTAAAACGTGCAGATAAAAGCGGTGCAAGTATCGCATTGATTATCGGTGAAGATGAATTAGCGCAAGGTGTTGTTACGGTCAAATATTTAAGAGAACATAAAGACCAATTAACATTGAAACTTTCAGAAGTACCCGCACTTTTAAAACAATTGGTAGGTTAGAATGGAAATTTATTCAACAGAAGAACAACAAGCAGAAGCAATTAAAGGCTTTTTCAGAGAAAATGGTTTGGCAATAGGCGTAGGTGTAGTTGTCGGACTGAGTGCGTTGTACGGGTGGAAGTACTACAATAATAGCGTAATAGAATCGACAAGTTTAACGTCTGATGCATATACCAAGCTTGTTGAAAAAGCGGGGCAAAAGGATTCGACTTTAGTTGCAGATTCAGACACTTTTATAAAAGAAAATACGAGTTCTAGCTATGCGGTTTTAGCGGCATTTGTTGCTGCGAAAGAGGCTGTAGATGCATCTAAATTAGATATTGCAGCACAAAAATTGAGTTGGATCAGTGAGAATGCGACAAGTTCAGAGTTTAAAGCGATTGCTTTAACGCGTCTGGCTCGGATCCAATTAGAGCTAAAAGAATTTGAAAAAGCGTTAGCGAGTCTGAATAAAGAAATGCCTAAAAGTTTTTCTGCTAATGTGGAAGAAATAAAAGGAGACGTTTACTTAGCTCAAGGTGAAAAAGAGCAGGCACGTGCGGCATATGAAAAAGCAGTAGATGCTGGCGGATTAGAAAATAATGCAACTCTACAAATTAAATTAGATAATTTAGCTGTTGGTACACCAGCTGTTTAAGGTTAACTCATGAAAAAAGTAAGCATGGCTGCATTAGCCTTATGTATGGCTTCTTTAGTGGGTTGTTCGTCTGATGACGAAGTAGATGAAGAAGAGCTTGTTTTACCTGAAATTGTAAATCAATTTGAAGCCGATATCGTATGGCAAAAAACCATAGGTAACGGAGTTGAACATTATTTTTCTCGTTTATCGCCTACAGTGTATAAAGAAACTGTATTCGCTGCGGAGCGAGATGGATTAGTTAAAGCTTTATCATTGAGCACCGGAGATACCTTATGGGCACAAGATGTCAGGGCTAAAAAAGCTTTCTGGCCTTGGGAAGATAATGATAGTGCCAAACTTTCTGGTGGTTTATTACAAGCCTATGGAAAAATATTTGTTGGATCTGAGCATGGTGAACTTATTGCTTTAGATAGGGAAACAGGCGATATTGTTTGGCGAAAAGAAGTACCTGGCGAAGTTTTATCTAAACCAGCAGCTGGCGATGGTCTTATTTTTGTAAATTTAGGATCTGGTGAACTTTTAGCATTACACCCCGATACGGGAGAGCAACGTTGGCGTTATCTGCAAGAAATGCCAGCATTGACGTTAAGAGGAATGAGTTCACCCACAGTTGCTAATGGTGGGGTTATTTTAGGAGAAGAGGGCGGCAAACTTGCTGTTTTAATGTCTGATTCTGGATTTTCTGCCTGGAAAGCTGATATTGCATTAGCGAAAGGTGCATCGGAATTTGAACGCTTAGTTGATGTTGATACTAAACCAATCGTATCTGGTTCACTTGTTTATACTTTGGCCTATAATGGCAACCTGGCTGCGGTAGATATCCGTTCGGGAAACATAGTATTTAAGCGTGAATATAGTGGATACAGAGAATTGGCTCTTGTTGGCCAGAACTTATATTTGGTTGATAGTAAGGGCGGTATTTTTGCTTTAGATAAAAATTCTGGTATTGAACGTTGGAGTCAACCTGCGCTTATCGGTTGGCACTTAACTGGTGTTGGAGTTTTAGGTAATTATTTGGCATTAGGTGATAACGAAGGTTATTTACATTGGCTGGATAATAAAACCGGTGAGCTAGTTTCTCGTACCGAGTTAGATGGTTCAGGATTTTATGTTGAACCTATTGTAGCTGATGATAAGTTGATCGTTGCTACCAGAGATGGTGAGTTGAGTGTAATAAAAACACCAAATTAATACCTTCTCGATATAAGTCCCAATCATATTGATTGGCAATCAGGCTTCGCAATTGCGAAGCCTTTTGTTGTTTAAACCTAAGCATCTTTTTATTTTTGAAATATACTTTTATAAGATAAAACAATTTGCAAGGTTATTTTAAGGGGTTGTTTATGCTTCCTGTGATCGCTCTAGTCGGGCGACCCAATGTTGGTAAGTCCACATTATTTAATCGTTTAACGCGTACACGTGATGCTTTAGTCGCCGATTTTCCAGGGTTAACTCGAGATCGAAAATATGGCCAGGCAAGCTATGAAGATTACGAGTTTATCGTTGTGGATACTGGCGGCATCGATGGTTCTGAAGAAGGCATCGAAATGGAGATGGCTGAACAATCCTTACTTGCGATTGAAGAAGCCGACGTTGTCCTATTTTTGGTTGATGCACGTGCAGGCATGACGGTTGCGGATCAGGCAATTGCGAATCACCTGAGAAAGCAATCGAAGAAAGTATATGTTGTTGCCAATAAAACTGACGGTATTGATGCTGATTCCAATTGTGCTGAATTTTATCAATTATCTTTAGGTGAAATTTACCATATTGCTGCATCTCATGGCCGTGGTGTGACATCTTTACTTGAAGTTATATTACAGCCAATCATTGACGAATACATCAAAGAATTTGGGACTGAAGATGAAGCCAGTGAAGAGTTTATTGACCCATATGATGAAGATGCTGAAAACCCTCTTGAAGATAAGCCGGTAAAGCTTGCTATTATAGGTCGTCCTAATGTTGGAAAGTCGACATTAACTAACCGTATTTTGGGTGAAGAACGTGTTATTGTGTATGACGCACCAGGCACAACCCGCGATTCAATATATATTCCTATGACACGAAATGATAAGGAATACGTATTAATCGATACAGCTGGTGTGCGTAAGCGGAAAAAAGTGCATGATGTTGTAGAGAAGTTCTCAGTTATTAAAACTCTGAAAGCAATAGAAGATGCTAATGTTGTTTTATTAATTGTTGATGCACGAGAAGGGATCAGTGATCAGGATTTAAGCCTGTTAGGTTTCACGCTTAATGCCGGTCGTTCATTAGTTATAGCTGTGAATAAATGGGATGGACTAGATAATTACGTTAAGGAAAGAATTAAAACTGAATTAGATCGTAGGTTAGGCTTTATTGATTTTGCACGTATTCATTTTATTTCTGCACTTCACGGTACAGGTGTTGGCCATTTATTTGAATCTGTAGATGAGGCGTTTGAGTCGGCGACAAAACGTATTAGTACGGCAATCTTACGTCGTATTATGGATATGGCGCAAGCTGATCACCAACCTCCTATGGTATCTGGTCGCAGAGTGAAATTAAAGTATGCACACGCAGGTGGCTATAATCCACCTATTATCGTGATCCATGGAAATCAGGTGCACAAATTACCGACATCTTATAAACGTTACTTAATGAATTATTATCGTAAAGCATTAAATGTAATGGGTACGCCAATAAAAATTGAGTTTAGAGAGGGTGATAACCCTTATGCTGGAAAAATTAATAAACTTACGTTATCAGAAAGAAGAAAACGTAGTCGTATTTCACAATTACACACTAAAAAGTAATTAGAATTGACAATAAAAAAAGCGCCGATGGCGCTTTTTTTGTTTATTCTAATTTAGTTTTATCTATACTTTAAATTCATCCACAGAGAGTCTAAGCTCTTCTGCAAGTTTTGCAACTTCCTGACTGGCAGTTGATGTTTGATCAGCACCTGAAGCGGCCTGTTCAGCAATAGAAACAATAGACTCTAAACGTTCACTTATTTCTTGTGATACCTGGTGCTGCTCTTGTGCGGCTGTTGATATTTGTTCACTCATGTCATGGGCTTGTGAAACTGACTGGGTGATCATTGCCAACGCATCAGCTGCTTGTTCACTTTGTTCGACACAAGAAACTGCTTGTTGTTTGCCTTTACTCATTACAGAAACAGCTTGTTCAGCACCTGACTGTAAAGACTCTATCATTGCCTGGATCTCTTGCGTTGATTCTTGTGTTTTACTGGCTAAAGAGCGAACTTCGTCAGCAACAACCGCAAATCCGCGGCCTTGTTCACCGGCTCTGGCTGCCTCAATGGCTGCATTTAATGCCAATAAGTTAGTTTGTTCAGCAATGCCACGTATAACATCTAAAATGCTGCCTATTGAAGAGCTATCTTTATGTAATTGATTTATTACCACAGATGCAGAATCAACTTCAGAAGCAAGTTTTTCTATGGTTTCTTTATTAAGTGCTGATATGCTTTTCACTCTTTCAGCTTCGCTATCAGCATGTTTTATTTCATTTAAAGCTTCTCTGGCACTGTGAGTTACCGCTTGAGATGTACTACTCATTTCTGTTGTCGCTGTAGCGGCTTGTCCAACCTGTGAACGTTGCTCTTGTATAGCCTGACTAGACTCAGCTGTGATTGTAGAAGTTTCTTCTGAGGCTGCCGCGAGCTGTGTTGAGCGAGAAATAATTCCCTGAATAAGTGTTCTTAAATTATCAATCACACTATTACAACTTGAAGCCAGTTCACCAAATTCATCTTTTGCCGAATCATTGAGTTTCTGGGTCATGTCGCCTGATGCAACGGTTTCCAGGATACGATTAACTTCTGCTAATGGTTTAGTTATTTTCCCGACTGTAAGATAGGCAACGGCGATTGCGATGATTGACGCTATGATCATAAATGTCCAAGTCCATAAATTGGCTTCGCTAACCTCGTTGTCGACTGCTTCTTGTAATTCAAAAGCGAGCGTATTGGCAATTTCTACTAAGTTTTCAAGCTGTGATATGGCTTTTTTGGTATTGCTATCTGCTAATGCTAATTCAGATTTAGCTTTTGCAATGGCATTTAAATGGTTTTTCTTGTTTTCAACGAGTGAGTTGCTGCCAAGAATATACTGCTTCAGCGTTGTAAAATAAGTGGTTAAATCTTCTATCAATGAGGCTGCGTCGTCGTCATCTTCAAGTGCTTTAGTGACGATTGCCATGCCTTTTTCTAAATCACTGATACTGAACTTTTGTTCGTTATGTAAGGTTTCAAGTATATCTATATTCTTAACTGTCACCATATCAGTACTATTACTGACCAGGGATAGAAAATTGGTTTCCATGCTAGTTGCTGCTTTGAAGGCTTCTGAAGATTTAGATTCTAGATCTGTTTCATCAATTATGTCTAATACGGCTGTGCTGGCATCATCGGCATTAGTTTCAACTTCACCTAGCTGAGAAGATAATTCTTGCCTTAAAGTTAATACAGCCATTTTCTCATTAAAAAGTGAATCAACATTTTTTGTGAATTGTGCAAATGAGTCTTTAATTTTCACATTAGCTTGTCTTAGCTCGTCATTGTTTTTAACAACATTTGAGAGCGTATTGTATGAGGACTCAAAATTTTTCTTACTTTCTTCAAAGGCATTTTTTAACGAATTCAGCTCACTTTCATTTGAAGTGTAATAGCTTTGAAGTGCAATTTTACCCATAGCCACAAACTCCACCTGTAGTTTGGAACTTGTACTAAGTGCAGGTAAAGACAATTGATTTACTTGTTGTGTTGATTGGTTAATATTTGCTATTTTCCCTAACGAATTACCTCCAATTAAAATAAGTAAAAAGGTGATAAAAACGAATCCACCCCAGATCCGTTGACTGACAGTCAGGTTCATATGCATTCCCATTGAACTATTTAATTTTAATTCCACCCCAAGATATCGGTCATAAGGCAGATAAGTTGAGTACTGCTTAAGATAAATTTAACAGATCTTTATAAAATATAAAGGATATCTGTAAAATAACTCCTAATTGTAATTGCTAAAGCTTAGTATTGCGAACGAATTGCGTTAGCTGGCTCGTGAATTAGTTGACCAGTTGCTAAGTTTAACATAGTCATTTTACCACCCCAAACACAACCTGTATCTAGCGCTTTTATGTTTTCTTGCGGCACAGCCCCTTGTAGAGACGCCCAATGGCCAAATATAATTTGTATATTTTTATCGGGCAGTTTCGTTTTTAATTTATACCAAGGTATTAAATCTGGATTATCTTGAGGAGCTGTTTTATGTATTAAATCCATGGAACCATCAGGGGTAAAAAAACGCATTCTGGTAAATGCATTAATTGTATAACGAAATTTTTCTATTTCAGACAGTTGGTTACACCATTTTTTTGGACCATCACCGTACATATTTTTAAAATAATATAGGGCATTATCCCCTTGATATTTTTTTTCTGTTGCTTTTGCATTGTTAATTGCAGTTGTTAAATCCCAGTGTGGTGTTAAACCAGCATGGCAGATCAGGGTATTATATTCTTCTAACCAGATTGCTAAGGGCTGGTTTTGTAAAAAGTTAATCAGTTCAGGACAATCTTTGGCTGAAAATAAATCAGCTAGTTTATCTAGTGGATTTGGTTTTAGCTTTAGATGGTAGCTTGCTATTAGGTGGAGGTCATGATTTCCTAATGTAATAAATACACTGGAAGCATGTTTGTACAAAAATCTCAGGCATGCAAGTGAGTCTGGGCCTCTGGCAACAATATCTCCCACTAAATACAATTTGTCTTTACCGGGTGTAAAGTCTACTTTATTTAGTAATCGCTCAAATTCAGTAAAACAGCCCTGAAGATCTCCAATAACATAGTCGGTCATTAAGAAACCCTCAGTAATTTACGTGGTTAATGTAAAATATTTGGCGTTGCTAATCTGAAAACATCTATCTTTGCTTCAAATTCAGTACCAAACTCGTTACGCATTACATAATGGCCTTGCATTGTTCCGACAGGAGTATCTAACTGAGCGCCGCTGGTATATTGATAGCTTTCGCCAGGTCGTATGGTCGGTTGTTCGCCTACAACGCCTTCGCCTTCAACTTCAGTTTCTTTGCCATTAGAATCTGTGATCAACCAGTAGCGACTGACTAATTTTGTACTGCATAAGCTATGGTTTTTGACCGTGACATTATAGGCAAAAAGGTACTTGTCTTTTTCAGGATCTGATTGAGCTTCTATATAAAAAGTTTCAACAGAAACTTTAATGGGTGAACCTATATTCGTTTTAGTCGTCATTTTGTATTATCATTTTTTGAGTTATTGTCGTATAACCAATTGGCAATTTGAATAAATTGTTGCAAGCTTATATTTTCGGCTCTCATCTTTAAATCTAGTCCCAAAGCTTCAATTTGTTCTGGGTTTAGCAGGTTTGATAAGCTGTTACGAATGGTTTTTCGCCTTTGGTTAAAAGCTTCTAAGCATACTGTATTTAATAACTTGGTACATTTAGCGAGTTTTTGCTCTGGTTTTTTAGGGATCAAACGCACGACAGCAGAATCAACTTTTGGTGCTGGTTTAAAACATTCCGGGCCAACTTCGATAACGGGTATTGCATGGCAATAATATTGCGTCATAACACTTAAGCGGCCATATGCTTTGCAATTTGGGCTTGCCGCCATACGTTTAACGACTTCTTTTTGTAGCATAAAATGCATGTGTTCAACGTTATCTGAAAACTCAAATAAGTGAAATAACAAAGGTGTCGAAATATTATATGGCAGATTACCAAAAATTTTAAGTTTATGACCTTCCCTGACTAATGTTGAAAAGTCAAACTTCATTGCATCGCCCTGATGCACATTAAGTTTAGATCCGATTGTTGGATGATAGGTGAGTCGTTTAGCAAGGTCTTTATCAAGTTCAACAACGGTTAACTGACCTGACAATGATACGACAGGTTCAGTAATTGCACCAAGTCCGGGGCCAATTTCAACCAGATTATCCCCAGGTTTAGGGTCAATTGCGGTGACTATTTTGTCTATGATCAGATCATCATTTAGAAAATTCTGGCCAAATCGCTTACGGGCTCTGTGGCCTAAATGTACTTTATCAGTCATTACTATTTACTTAATTTTTTGTTTGCTAAATGAATGGCTTCATTTATTGCTAATTCAAAACTACCTACGTCGGCATTTCCTGAACCAGCCAAATCTAACGCTGTGCCATGATCTACCGAAGTACGTACAAAAGGTAAACCTAAGGTGATATTCACCGAGTTACCAAATCCTTTATATTTTAACACAGGAAGCCCCTGATCGTGATACATGGCCAAAACCGCGTCTGCTTTTCTTAAATATTTATCCTGAAATAATGTATCAGCGGGAAGTGGGCCTTGTAAATTCATACCTTGCTGATTCAATTTCTCAATTGTAGGGATGATAGTATCTATTTCTTCTGTGCCTAAGTGACCATCTTCTCCCGCGTGAGGGTTGAGGCCACAAATGAGTATCTTCGGATTTTGAATACCAAATTTTTCGATCAAGTCCTGATTTAATATTTCAGTTACTTTAGCAAGACGTTCTTCTGTGATTGCTTTTGAAACATATGCCAAAGGTATATGGGTTGTAACAAGCGCTACGCGCAGTCCTTCTGTCGCTAACATCATGACCACATCTTGGGTATTTGATTGTTGAGCAAAATATTCGGTATGCCCGCTAAATGAAATACCTGCTTGATTGATAATGCCTTTATGTACAGGCCCTGTAACTATCGCTGCAAAAGTGCCATCCATATTTTTTTCACAGGCATACTTTAAGGTTTCAAGTACATATTCACCATTTGCTTCATTTAAAATACCCGGATGAGAGGTGTCTTTTAAATCAATTTGGGTAAGATATAGTTCGCCAGGCTGATGAGGTTTAATTGGCTCCTTGCTATCAAATTTAGATAGTTTTAGCGGTAAACCTAATAATTTAGCTCTTTGTTGTAATAAATCAGCATCGGCGACAGCGATTAATTGTGCTGGCCAGTCATGCTGTGCCAATTTTATTAATAGATCAGGACCGATCCCTGCTGGCTCTCCGGGTGTGATCGCTATTCTAATTGTCATTAGTAATCTTCTGCTAATTGTTCAATATACGCTTGCTCTCTGATCTCTCTTTGCCAAGCATAGCTTTCTTCTTTAAATTTTTTATTATATAGCATTTGGCTAGCACGGTTTCTTTTGGCCAAATCGGTTTTATCTGCCACACGTTTATCTAATAACTCTAATATGTGCCAACCATAATTAGTACGAAACGGGGCGCTTAATTCATTTTTTTCTAAAGACATCAATGTATCTCTGAACGCAGGTACGTAGGTTGTTGGATCTGTCCAATCGTATTCGCCTCCTTTCAATGCGGAACCCGGATCTTCGGAATATTTTTTTGCAAGCTCTGCAAAATCGGCTGTACCTGCATTTAACTCTTTTACAAATCCTTCAAGCATCGAGCGGGCTTTATCTTCGCTTACGATTATAGAAGGCTTAATTAAAATATGTCTGGAACGCATTTCAATTGTTTCTACCACCTGACGGCCACGAATATCCTGAACTTTAACGATATGGAAGCCAGCACCTGAACGAAGTGGGCCAATAATACTGTCTTTTTTCTCACCTTTCACTGCTTCAGCAAATAAACTTGGCATTTCGTTAATGTTCATCCAACCCATTTGACCACCTTCCAGTGCTTTAGCTCCACCAGATGACGCAATAGCTATGCGTTTAAACTCTTTTCCTGAGTTTAATAATTCTAATACTTTAGTTGCTCTGGTATTGGCTGATTGAATTTCGTCTGTGGTTGCATTGGGTGGTATTTCTATTAAAATATGGCCAAGTTCATATTCTTCGCTAGCACCGCCTTGTTTTTCCATTATTTTTAATAAGTTTTCAATATCTTGTAAACCAATATAAATTCTACGGTCTACATTGGCTCTGAGCACTTGCTGTGTGGTTATTTCAGTGCGTATTTCTTCGCGGTATGCCTGGAAGTTATCACCACTATTTTCAATGGTTTTTCTTAAATCTTCAATGCTACCGCCTTGTTCTTTTGCCATTTGCATTAACGTTTGGTCTAGCTGGGCATCTGATATTTTTAATCCCATACGATCAGCCATTTGTAATAAAAGTGCCTGATTGATTAATCTGTCAATTGCCTGCGCCCTTAGTGCAGCATCAGAGGGTAACGTTTGAGATTCAGCTTTTGCTCTGATCTTTACTCTATCTATAATATTGTTAACTTCACTTTGTAACACCACGCCAGAATTAACGATTGCAATCACTTTATCTAGTTCAACCTGCTCAGCTGTGACTGATGTGCTCAGGCCTAAGCCTAATAGCGTACTGAATAATATTTTTTTTAAATTCATTGTAAGTTCTTGATCTAATTATTAATAAAATAGGGGCGGCGATAGCCAAAAATGCTTTGTTGTAATAACTTACTTGCATTTAGTCCTTTTATAAAACTCAGTCTGATACCTGAGTCAAAGGCTGCTTCTTGTCCACCCAATCCGCTTAAAGATTGGTTTAAATTTGTTTCAATTTGTCTGTGTCCGGTAATTTGAACAGCCCAACAACATGATTCATATTGTAACCCTGACAATATTTCTACACTTCTACCCGTTTCCAAATCTCTTTGATAACTTCCTATAAATTGCCAGTTTTGATTTATTGGCACACTGGCAAATAAACCCACTTGTTCAATTTTATTATTTGATACATTGTTTGTATAACGATGATTCAACTGCACCAGTTGATTATCATCACCCTTATAATCTAATGTCATATGGGATTGTATCAAATCTTGACCATCAGTGTCATATTGGATCCCTGCACCTAAATACCAACGACGATGCCAATGTAACATAGCTTCGCCTGCAAATAACGCATTGTAGTTAGTATTCGACGTTAAATCTTGCTCTGTAGGTTTCGCTGAATCTGATAAGTAAAATATCTGACCTACACTCAGGTTAAATAGTTCCTCATTGTTTTGACTAAACAGGCGAGTGGTTACACCGAGTGTAAATTGATTCGCTGAAGCAATACGGTCTACACCTGAAAAACGCCTGTCTCTGAACAAACCAAAAAAATCATCTTGTAACTTCGTTGTATCATATAAACCTATATTGGTTTGATCTTTTTTGGGAACATAGAGATATTGCAGCTGGGGTTCTAAGGTTTGAATACCATCTTTAATTAGCCACTGAGTTTCTCTTTCTAAATTAAGTTGGCCATGTAACCGTATTTTAGGCATGGTTCTGGAAACGCTTTTTTCAATTTCAGAGCCGGAAAAGTCACCAGATTGTTTATATTGGGTATGTAACAAGCTTAGTTCAGATAAGAATGACCAGGCAAAATCTTCATAAATAAATTGTGCTTTAGGCTCTATATGGAATCTGGACGCGTCAGTTATTTTTAATTCGTTATTTTTGAAATGGCTTAATTCGCCATTTATTGTAAATTCTATATTTTGCCAATAAAAAGGAGCAAATTGATTAAAACTGATTTGTGGTAATGCAGAATAAGAGGGAGAGTGATCTCCTAACACTTCAAAATTTTGTATTTTTATATCAGTTTGCCAACGATGGCCAAAATGGCTTAACAAACCCGTTCTGTACAGTTGTGTATCAGTTTTATTTGCATAATCAGAATCCAAATCAGTTAAATAGTTATCGTCACTGATATTGGTAATATCTATACTGCCACGCCAATTGTCATTGAGTTGACTTTTTTGTTGCCAGTGAAATAGATACCTTTCGTTTAGGTCTGGCTCTGATTTATCTTTATCCAAAAATTCTAATGCAACTAAACCGTGATGTTTTTCGGTTAAATAGCGAAACTCTGTTTGTAATTGAAAACCAATATTAGTTAGTAATCTCGGTGTAATTGTTGCGTCAGTGTTGGGCGATATATTCCAATAATAGGGAGTAGCAATTTCAAAACCATATCGTGATGAAGGCCCTAAATTTGGTGCTATAAACCCTGATTTTCTTTGATCATCAATTGGTAAGGTAAAATAGGGTAAGTAAAATACAGGAACATCTAATATTTTAAAGACTGTATTATAGGTTTCAGCCCAACCTTCTTCCTGTGAAAGTACAATGTCTTCTGCATGTATTGACCAGATCTCATTATTTTCGGGACATGCTGTAAAACTTGCGCCTTGTAAAGTTAATTTTGTTTGGTTTACTGATAGTTTATTTGCGCCGCCTCTCCCCAGTTGTTTTGTTAATTGATAAGCAGCATCATCTAAGGTAATTTGATAATCTGATAAGTTCGCACTTAAGCCGGAACTTGAAATAAGTGATGTATTGTTTTGAAACTCGATAGGTCCTTTAGCGTTGAGTATTCCTGACTCTTTATCTATAAAAGCTGCTGTAGCAGATAATCGCATTTGCATTGTATTAATATTAACATCACCAGAAAATTTAGCTGTCTGCGCACCTATCAGCTCTACATCATCTGCTTTAATATCTATTTTGTTAAAATCGAGACCAGCAAGAGGTTGCCATTGCAGTGAATTATTTAATGCCTGGCATAAGTGAGTTTCTGGTTGAGGGGTCGCATTTACTTTTGTACATATAGTTGCGCAAAAAGTTGCTAATGTAATTAGGCCCCAGGCGTTGTTCATTTATTGACCTTAAGTCTCAGTGTATTTGGCAGATCCGAGTATAATAAAGCATTTGTTTATTATGTAGTAACTAAATAGACTAAAAACTTGTTATTTTCTGTAATAATACCCATTACATCAAATGTGTGATTATTCTCAGCGATATTTGATCACCAATGTAATACAAAATTTTGTACAACAGGTATATAGCAGATTAGCGTTAAAACAGTCGTTTTAATTAATGACACTAAACTTGGGAATAAATAAAAAATGTTTGAATTAGCAGCCGAATTGAAAAGAGATTGCATTGATATTGCTGACTGGCCATTGTGTAAAGTATTATTATTAAATGACAGTCAATATCCTTGGTTTATTTTAGTTCCAAGGCAAGCAGGGTTAACTGAAATTATTGATATGTCAGACAATGATCAAGTTACTTTTATGCAAGAATCAGCAAAATTAAGTCGGCTTATTACAAATGTTTTTTCGCCCGACAAACTAAATATTGCGGCTTTAGGAAATATGGTACCTCAATTACATATTCATCATATAGCCAGATATAAACAGGATATAGCCTGGCCTGCGCCAGTATGGGGGAAATATCCGGCGGTGCCTTATACGCATGAACAACTGGAGCAACTCAAGGCTAAAGTCACGTTTTAAATAAACCACAAAATGCTTAGTTTTGTGGTTTATAAAATGGGTATTCCGAGTTCCGGTTATTTAAGACCTAAAACGTCAACACCTTGCTCAAATATAATATCTACAGGGATTTTTGCTGCAGACAGCTTTTCTAAAGCAGCTTGCAGATCCGCTTTTATTATCCCTTTTTCTTTTACTAATGTATCGACTCCAGCATAATCGCCATTACCTTGTAGCGTTAAAATGAGGTTTGACATTTTTGCCATAGCCATTCCCATTTTTTCCATATTAACCTGATATAGTCCCTGCTCATTTTTGCTGAAAGCACCTTCTTGCTCAAAGAAGTTAAAGCGGATCATATTTGCTTTACCATGGGCTGAACTTGCACCAAATCTTACTGAACGGAAAATGCCAGCCAGGAATGTCGTATAATAATCAGCAAGCGTACCTTCGGTAATTTCACCTTTTTCAAGTAATTGGGATACCATATAGAGGCCTAGAATATCTGCTTTACCTTCTTCAAGCGCTGAGGCGTGTTCTTGTAAAGATTGTCTGACTGTTCCTTTGTCATTAATCGTATTTTTAATACCTAATCCGTGGGCTACTTCATGAAACATTGTATTTGCAAAAAATGCATTGAAAGTAATGTTTTTTCTTTGCTCTGGTACGATCAATTGTTTTGAAATTGGCATTAATATTTTATCAAACTTTGCACGCATAGCGTTTTTAAGTTGTAATCTTCGGGTACCTTTTTTTAGTTGAACTTCTTCGTCATTGGGAAGATTTATAGCAATAGTTTTACTTCCTGCATTGGAGTGTCCACCGTAATATATAACGTCATAAGCATTTAGGTCGGCATCAGACCCTGGTACTTCTTGTTTATATTTAGCGTCTACCGGAAGGTTCTTTTGTAATTCAGGTAAGAAAGCTGCATATTTAGCCAGCTTATCGCTCCAGCTCAAGTCTTTAAGCAGTACATAAGCTTCAAAAGCTGCACGATAACCGAATAATTGATCTTCATAGGTTTCAATTGGACCTACTACGATATCAATTGGGTTTGATTTCATGTCCATCCAGGCGAAATCAGATTTTTGATATTCATCTGTAAGTAACGCTTCTGCACGTAGTGAAAGATAATTTGAAAACTCTTTGTTATCAGCTAACAAAGCAGCTTCTTTGAGTAAACCAGCGGCTTGAGTCAGTTGTTTGGCATATAAGCTTGAGTAGGGAGTTGCGATGAGTTTACCTGTTGCATCACGGCTTATCACAGAATATAAGCCTTGCTTATCAGCTAGTTCTGACTGATTTAACTCATCTTTAGTCATATCTGCAGGATAAAACTGGGCGCCGGGGGCCTTTTCTTTATATTGTGTTAAAAAAGTTTTATCGCCGTCTAATCTATCCCAGGGACCATAATTGACATCTGCATAGGCTTTTACTTTTGGATCTTTTATTTTTGCCAAAAATGTTTCTTTATTTTCGCCAAATGCCTGTTGCCAGAATAATTGATCCATTATTTTGGCAACATCGATTAGTTTGACTAACATTTTTTTTTGTCGTTCTGAATATCCAGATAAATCGGCATTTAGTGCAACATTGGTGTATATATCCAACCTGTCTTTCGCCCAGATTTCAAGTACAGGGGCCATTGAATCTAGTTGTTTTACTTGTTTAACAGCAGATTCTGATTTTTTATTTTCAGGTTGAGGTGAGTCACAACCAAGTAATGTTGTGGCACCACAAAAAATAAGTGCTAAGCTAATTTTATTCAGTTTCATGTTTATATCACTTGTAGAAATTTATAATTATTAGAAAAATGATTCGAACTTAGGGTAATGGGCCTGTCACCCTGAGTAAAGGTGATTCCGAAAAATAACTAACAAATATTAAATTTTTTCTTAACTTTTCTGGTAACTTAGTCAATACTTTGAAGAGCAATTAAGTAATTTAAACGCCTACAATTTCTCCCGTCCTATAAATGTAGAGATAAAAGAAGAAGGAAAGAGGTTTTATGTCAACAGAGAATGCATTACTTACGATTTTAATCGAAAAAATTAACAATGATACTTTAGTTCTGCCCACTTTACCTGCGATCGCAGTTAAAGTTCGTGGATCAGCTGATGATCCTGAAGTAAATTTGATGCAAATGGCTGAAGTTATAGGCCAAGATCCGGCTTTAGCGGCAAGAATGATGAAAGTTGCTAATAGTGCTTTTTTAGGCAGGAGCATTAAAGTTTCAACTTTAAATCAAGCGGTTACCAGAATTGGCTTGAGGCAGATAAAAAATATAGCGACGGCAATGGCAATGGAGCAACTATTTGTATCGCAAAATAAGTTAGTAAAAGCTTATATGGAAAAATCATGGGAAAAAACCATATTAGTGGCTGCAAATGCCATTGCTCTGTTACAGCTTTTTGTAAAAAGAAATAAGCATACATCTTTGAATGTCGATACCATTACATTAGCCGCCTTAGTTTATAACATAGGTGTATTACCCATCTTAACCGAAGCAGAACGTCATCAAGAAGTTTTTGCTAACTCTGCTTTTTTAGGGCAAGCGATCCAAAAACTGGGCGGCAAAATTGGTGGCTCGATCATGAAAGCATGGGGATTCACAGAAGAGTTTGTTGAAGTGGCTGAAAGTTGGGCTAATCCAAATTACCGCCCTGAAGCGGTGAGCTATGTAGATTTTATTCGTATTGGTGCTTTAGAAGTTGGTGTATTACAAGTTTCCGATAAAACCGCTGCATTAACAGCTTATTTAGATAAAGGTATTTTAAATAGTATTGAGGAATTAGAAAGTGAAGATTTTATTACCGTCAGAGATGATGTGAAAGCAATCTTTAGTTAATTTTTATTTTGAATATTACAGAGGCCTGTAGGCCTCTTTTAGCGGTCACTTTAACATCGCAGGTATTAACTACAATTTAAACTTGACTCACTCTGTTTCAGTAATGCAATAATTTCGCCTCGAGGATTGAGTGAAAACGCAAGTAAATCACCTTGTTGAATATTTTTATCAATAGCTAAATTATTTGTTAATTCTGTTAGCAATGATGCTTGAATTTGAACTAATATATCGTCGTTACAGGATAAGATAAACCAGTCATCGGCTTTATTAATAAGTCTGCCTTGTTTGTGCTGAGCTAATAATTGCTTTGCTTTTTGATATTCTTGGCTGGCTTTTTTGTGGGCTATTTGATGTGAAAATTGAATCTCTTTTTCATATTTCTCTTGGAACAATGAATGCACTTCAATAATGGCATAATTATTAGCATCAAATGTCACATGATCTTGGTTTAAATAATTTTGTTCGATAAAAAATATGTTGAACAACATAAAAATAGCGCAGCAAGCCATAGCCACCTGAGCAAAATAAAACCAGTTAAAATGAGACTTATTATTTGAATTTAGCTCAGTTAATAACGCTTTTTTCTCTTTATCAGGCATGCAATTTTGTTTTTTATATGTTTGATATAATTCTGCTAATTTTTTATCAAAATCATTATTATTCGACATACTATCCTCCTAAATGCTGTTTTAGTTGCTTCTTTGCATACCTGAGCCGCGTTTTTATTGTTTCTGGCTTTTGGGCTGTAATGTCAGCTATTTGTTGAATCGAAAAATCTTCTTGTTGCAAAACAAATGCTTCTCTTTGTTCAAAGGGTAATAACAATAGTGCATTGGCAAATCTTTTTTCTAAATCGTCAGAGTCATTCGAAAATTGCGTATCTATAATCTCATCAGTGTTTATAAATTGTTCAAACCGGTTTGTTTTTCTAAATTCATCTAATAACGCGTTTCTCGCCAGGGTAAACAACCAGGCTTTGAAATTACCTTTATCTTGATAGTATTCTCTTTTATCAATTACTTTTAACCATGTTTTTTGGCTAATATCTTTAGCTAGTTCAGCATCACTTTGACTTATCAAATAATGATATAAATCATCAGCGTATAATGAAATAAGTTGTTGAAGTAATTTGTTATTGCCACTTTTCACATATTTGTTCATTACGTCTTGTGGGTTATCTGCTGGATTAAACCAATTTTTTAAAGTTAATAACATCGATAGACATATTCCTTTTTATTGTATTATTAAAGAAGTCAGGTGAATGAATAACACCTGCCTTCCTATTTATGGCTGTGTGTGGCTGTTAGCTTATTTTATCAATTTTAAAATCCAACTGTACACTTTGATTTGGTTGTTTAACTGCTTTTCCTTCAACCATTTTAGGTTTGTATTTCCATTTTTTTATGGCGCGAATCGCTTCACGATTAAAAATCTTTTTTGGTTCAGCATTGATAACTTGTGCATTCTCTACTGTGCCTAATTCTGAAATTGTAAAGCTAACTTGAACCCAGCCCTCTTTTCCTTCTCTGGCTGCAATTGGAGGGTATTTGGGAGTTACCCTAACGAGGGCTGTCGCATCTCCTCCTTGTCCCACTAAGCTAAAAGCTGAATCTATGTGATTTACAATCTTTACACCGGGTCCGGCTAAAGCAAATAATTCTGTTGAGTCCGTAGTTTCACTAGCAGGTGGACTTGAATTTTTAGGTATAGGTTTTATTTCTGGGAGCGTAGGAAGACGCTTGATCTCATGTATAACTGTAGACTCTTCTGATTGAAAAATTTCCAGAGTGATAATTTCCCCTGTATGTGGCGGGGTTCTGTCTTCAGAACTAATTAGGTACTGCATAAAGCCAAAGGTTGCAAAAGTAACAAATACACCCAATAAAAGAATACTGGTTAGTTTAATTGCTTTATGTAATGGACTTTGATTTAAAGTTAATAGCATGGGCACATCCTTTATATGTTAGATTCATAAGTAAAACGCAGCAGAATCTAAAAAGGGGTGAAATTAATTTTATTTATTTTTAACAATTGCCATAAATGTGATTAAAGAGATTTAAAATAATTTTTTTTATTTTATGGAAAGCGTATAATTGCAGTGAATTTAAAATTTTGGATATGTTGTGGCGCAAGTAAGAGCGAGAGTCCAGCTAAATGTTGGCAAAAATAGTGATGTTCCGGCACAAATAGTGTCTTTTTCCGAACTTAAAGATGGCCATGAGCATGTTGCATTAGTTTTTAATGATGCAGATAAACAGCAAAAGACTCCTTTAGTGCGAATGCATTCAGAATGTTTAACCGGTGATGTTTTTCATTCTTCTCGATGCGATTGTGGTGAACAATTAAATGAATCAATTGATAAAATGCACCAGGAGGGGGGCATTTTGTTATATTTACGCCAGGAAGGTCGAGGGATCGGTTTATATAATAAAATTGATGCCTATGTATTACAATCTCAGGGAATGAATACATATGAAGCAAATAATCATTTAGGCTTTGAAGATGATCTGAGAGATTTCTCTGATGCGGTATTAATGTTACAAGCTTTAAATGTAAGTCAAATTAAATTGATCACAAATAACCCACGGAAAATCAAATCTTTGGTTGACGCTGGTATTAAAGTCGAAACGGTCGTTGCAACACATGCCCATGTTAAAAAAGGCAATAAAGCCTATCTTGAAACCAAGATCAAACATGGCTCTCATACATTAGATTTAAGAAAACTTAAGAAATAATAATGACAATTGAATTAAGAGTATTTAAAGCGAAATCTGGAGTTTCCTGGTTTAAATCGGGTTGGCAAATTTTTAAAACTCAGCCGAGCACCTTTATTTTTATGTACCTTTTCATAATTATAGTGGGTTTACTCCCTATTTCTTTGTCTTTTTTACATATTCCGGCTGCCTTAGCGATGCCTTTTTTGATGGCTGGTTTTTATGCTGCGGTGCTAAAAAAGCAGCAAGGTCAACCTATTATGTTGTCTGATATTGTTAAACCATTTTCAAATACAGAAGTGCGATTAAGCTTATTGCGTTTAGGTTTATATCAAATGGCAATGGGACTTTTGTTTGCGATGGCGATAGGCTGGTTGTTTCAAGATGCATTCTTACTGATAGAGCAAAATATTAAAGATCCAGAAAAAGCCTCTGAATTATTTTTGGCTGCACTTAAACCCGAAAGTATTATATTATTTGTATGTTTATTAGGTGTTTATTTAATGGCATTTGCCTATGCTGTACCTATGGTTTATTTTCAAAAGCAGTGTCGTATATTCGAAGTGATTAAAGTAAGTTTGTTAGCTTTTTGGCATAATATAGCGCCATTAAGTTTATTTGGTGGCATTGTCGCGTTGTTATTTTTCATTTCTTTTCCTTTATCATTAATTCCATTATTGGTTGTTATACCTGTAAGTTATATTGGTTTCTTTGTATCTTTTCAGGCTATTTTTGCTGATTTTAACGAAGAAAAACAAGATCAAACAGATAATGAATCAAATTCAGACGGACAATTTAGTGCCTGAATGATATGGATGATGTAACAAAGCAAAAATTAAAAAACTATGTGTTATGGTTATTGTCGAGGCAAGATTATTCTCGTCGAGATTTAACTTATAAATTACAAAAAAAACAGGCGACAGATGAATACATCACGCAACTTTTAGATTGGTGTGAAAGTCAGAACTTTATAAATGAAGAACGATATTGCGAAAACTTTATCAGGCTTCATCTGGCAAAAAATCATGGCATAAAAAGAGTGCATGCTGATGCATCTGCCAAAGGAATAAATAAAACACTGCTAAATAACCAGATAGAAGAGATGGAAATAGACTGGTATCAATTAGCGAGAACAGCGTATAATAGAAAGTTTTCCAGTATCCAGGAAGATCCCGACCAAAAGCAAAAAGCTAAAATAATACGCTATTTGATGTATCGGGGTTTTAATTACGAACAAATTGAATTTGCTATGCAAAAAGAGCCGTCAGACGAGTGAGATAACTAAATGCAGCACATGAGTACCGCACAATTACGCCAAACGTTTTTAGATTTTTTTTCAAGTACTAAGCAGCACCAAATTGTTGCTTCAAGTAGCCTGGTACCAGGTAATGATCCCACTTTGTTATTCACAAATGCGGGAATGGTGCCATTTAAAGATGTCTTTTTAGGCGCAGAATCTCGCCCTTATACCCGCGCAACGAGCTCTCAGCGTTGTGTACGTGCTGGTGGTAAGCATAACGATTTAGAAAATGTAGGTTATACCGCGCGCCATCACACCTTTTTTGAAATGTTAGGCAATTTTAGCTTTGGCGATTACTTTAAACCGGAAGCGATTCAGTTTGCCTGGGAATTTTTAACTGACGTTATTAAATTACCAAAAGAAAAACTTTGGATCACTGTCTTTGAAGAAGACGATGAAGCTGCTGATATCTGGATAAATAAAATCGGTGTAGATCCAGCTCGTGTTTCACGTATTGGTGCCAAAGATAACTTCTGGTCTATGGGTGATACAGGCCCATGTGGACCCTGTTCAGAAATATTCTTTGACCACGGTGAAGATGTTTTTGGCGGACCTCCTGGCACACCAGATGAAGATGGCGATCGCTATATCGAAATTTGGAATTTGGTATTTATGCAATACAATCGTCATGCTGACGGTACGATGGAACCATTGCCAAAGCCTTCGGTTGATACAGGTATGGGATTAGAACGTATTGCTGCTATTTTACAGGGTGTTCATTCAAATTATGAAATTGATATTTTCAAAAATCTAATTGATGCCGCAGCTGTTGTTACTAATGCAAAAGATATTTCAGATAAATCATTAAGAGTAATTGCTGATCATATACGTTCATGTGCTTTTTTAATCACAGATGGTGTCATGCCATCTAATGAAGGGCGCGGTTATGTATTACGCCGCATCATTCGCCGCGCTGTTCGTCATGGTAATAAAGTAGGCGCTACAGATACATTTTTTCATAAACTGGTTGCTGCCTTAATTAAAGAAATGGGCGATGCGTATCCAGAACTAACGAAACAACAAGCCATTTTAGAAAAAGTTTTACGCATTGAAGAAGAACAGTTTGGTAAAACCTTAGAACGCGGTTTAGTGATCTTAGAAGATAGCTTAAAAACACTGAAAGGAAGCGTGATCCCGGGTGATTTAGTATTTAAACTGTATGATACTTATGGTTTTCCTGCTGATTTAACCGCAGATGTAGCGCGCGAACGAGAATTAACCATAGATAAAGCTGGTTTTAAAGCGGCAATGCAGGTTCAGCGTGAAACGGCACAACAAGCGGGGAAATTTGGTACTGATTATAATGAACAATTAAAATCAGATCATGTTACTAACTTTAAAGGTTATAACAACGATACATACAGCGGAACTGTTGTTGAAATTTTTGTTAAAGGTGAAAATGTCGCAAGTCTGGAAGATGGTCAGCAAGGAATAGTTATACTTGATAGTACGCCATTTTATGCTGAATCAGGTGGCCAGATAGGTGATACAGGTATTCTTAAAGGCCGAAACGGGGAGTTTGTCGTTCATAGTACAACTAAACTTGGTAATGCGTTTGCTCATAAAGGGGTGATCTCAGGTAGTTTAGGCGTGAATAATCGTGTTGATGCGCAAATTAATACTGAAAACCGCGACAGAATAAAGAAAAACCATACAGCAACGCATTTGTTACATGAAACTTTACGCCAGGTATTGGGTGAGCATGTTTCTCAAAAAGGCTCTTTAGTTGATGCTGAGCGTTTGCGTTTTGACTTCTCTCATTTTGAAGCCGTAACCAAAGATGAATTAACCTTAATAGAACAAAGAGTGAATGATGAAATTCGTCGTAATGTTGATTTAAATACGCAAAGTATGCAGATTGATGATGCCAAAGAAAAAGGTGCCATGGCGTTATTTGGTGAAAAATATGACGATGAAGTACGTGTCGTAACCATAGGTGAATATTCAATTGAATTATGTGGTGGTACTCATGTAAAGCGTGTTGGTGATATTGGCTTATTTAAAATCGTTTCTGAAAGCGGTATTGCAGCGGGCGTACGCCGTATTGAAGCCGTAACAGGTATAGGCGCAATGGAATATATTACCTGTCAGTCTGATACTTTATCTTCAATAGCAACCCTGGTTAAAGCTGATAACAATTCGGCATTAGATAAAGTCGTCGCATTGATTGAGCGTGCAAAAGGTTTGGAAAAAGAAGTTAGTCAACTTAACGACAAATTAGCAAGTGCAGCCGGTTCTTCATTATTAGACGCTGCAATTGATATTAATGGCGTAAAGGTTTTAATCGCAAATGTTGAAGGGACGGAATCAAAAGCGCTACGCGGTATGGTAGACGATCTAAAAGTTAAACTGGGCTCAGGTATTATTGTGTTAGGCGTTGCATCCGGTGAAAAAGTCAGTTTAATCGTCGGAGTAACAAAAGATTTAACCAAAAAAGTCAAAGCAGGCGAATTAGTTAATTTTATGGCGCAACAGGTTGGCGGTAAAGGTGGGGGCAGACCCGATATGGCTCAGGCTGGCGGCTCTCAACCAGAAAACTTAACAACCGCTTTAGATTGTGCACATGCCTGGTTAAGCGAAAAAACCCAATAAATCTTCAACTTAGTTAAAAAAAAGGTACATATCGGGTTGGTTAAAGGTACAAATAAAAACTTTATTTAACCCGTATTAAAACTACACTAATGTATGTGGTAATTATTTGTTTTATTAATTAAAATGGAACAGACGGAATCTTTTAATATTGGACAACTAGGAGTAGGCAAATGCTAATACTAACTCGTCGTGTTGGTGAAACCCTGATGATTGGGGATGAAGTAACAGTTACGGTTTTAGGTGTAAAAGGAAATCAAGTACGTATTGGTGTTAATGCACCTAAAGATATTTCTGTACATCGTGAAGAGATATACATGAGAATACAAGCTGAAAAAGCAAACCCACAAGTGGGTAATGAATAACGTTTTTAAAGTACTGTATTGTTAATAAAAGCACTTTGAGTGATCAAAGTGCTTTTTTTTATGTCTGAAAATAAAGGAGAAATATGCCTAGGTATAGATTATGCTTACTTTTACACTATAATTTAATTTAAAGCGTGGTTATAGGTTGGCTTATGGAATACACACACACAGTTATCTATGTTGATGATGTTGAAGAAACTCTTAACTTCTATTTTCAGGCTTTTGGCCTTATTACTGCTAAGCTTGATGAATCAGGACAATTCGGTGAAGTCTCAACAGGCAATATGAATATTGCTTTTGCATCGCATCCATTAGCACAATCAAATTTTAAACAGGCTTATATTCGTAGTCATCCTAAACAGCCAGCTTTAGGGTTCGAATTATGTTTTAATTGTGATGATGTAACCCAGGCCTATGAAAAAGCAGTACAAGCTGGTGCTGAACCTTTAAATGCGCCAGTGGAAAATTATTGGGGACAAAAAACAGCCTATGTACGCTCAATTGAAGGTACTTTAGTTGCGTTATGTGCAAAACAATAAATAAGCATCAGTTAAATCCGGCCTGTTATCACTTCTTACTGGTAATTCATTGAAATTTCGGTAAAGATCTACTTATGAAAAATTAATACTTAATCACATTAGCGTTGCCAATATTAATTAATTTAAACAAAGTTTAAATTAATAATTTAGATTCAATAAAATAGCGATTGAATTTTTTTATTCTAATGTCACAATGGACTTATATAAGTTTTTAGTTTTATGTTGTTAAACATTGAAAATGAAAATGGAACCTTCTATCGAATATATTCAAGCTTGAGACCTGATTTAAGTATAGGATTATCTACACATTGAACACTAATAGTCTTATCAAACTCGGTACCTGGATTTTTGATCCACAAGCGGCCACTCTTAAGAAACCAGGTGAAGAACCACTCCCCCTTGAATCAAAGTTATCATGTTTGTTAATGCATTTAATTGATAATAAAAACATGATCGTAAGCCGTGAAGAATTGATCAAAACAGTATGGCAAGGTCGTTATGTTGAAGATTTGACTATTAATGCAACCATTTCTAGATTAAGAAAAATTTTTGGTGGAAAAACACAAGAGTATATTAAAACGCATCCTAAAAAGGGCTACTCTCTTATCTGTGATATAAGCTATATTGAACGTTCGGAAATGGTAGTTCCAGTTGTTAAGTCGACGAAAACGTCAAAAACTACAATATTAGCTTTTATTAAATCACACCGAAACTACATATTTTTAGCTGCTTTGGTCAGTATTACTGCAGTATTACTTTTTATTACTCTATCGCCTTTAAGTAAAGAGCATCTTAAAAATCAGATGGTTGTATCAACTCCGTTAACCTATATTGAAGGACTCTCTTTTGCTCCGTCTTTATCTGGCGACGGTGAAGTTTTGGCCTTTACAAATCTAAAAAGTAAAAATTTATCTTTTCAGGTTATAGTTCAAGATTTAGATACAAAGCAAACTAAAAATATATCCGATAGTGAATATAGCAGCACGCCATATTGGGATCTGAATAGTGAATACTTGTACTTTCAAACTTATCAAAACGACACATGTAACATCAAACGTAAAAGATATTTGAATAAACCGCTAGAGTTTGGTGTGGAAGAGATTATCACTAACTGTGGAAATGTGCGCAATATGAGTCCAATTGCGATTGATAATAATAGCGAATGGTTATATTTTTCTTATCAGACGGATAAGAAAACCCCTTTTATAATCAAAAAGTATAATTTAAACTCTCAAAAAGAAGAAATCATTACATTTTCAAATGTAAAATCTTACGGCGATTTTAGTTTAAGTTTAAGTCCGGATAATAGGAAATTGGCTTTATTAAGAGCTATATCCGGTAAGAATATAGAATTGCTTTACTTAGATTTAAATTCAGGGAAAGAGCATCAATTAAAAGTATTTAACCATATAGTTTACAAAGTTGCCTGGACTAAAAATAGTCAAGAAATTGTTTATATTGATAATGATAAATCGATTAACTTAATGAATATTAGTTCTAAGAATAATATAGTGCTTTATCAATCCTTTGAACATATTTCTTCTCCCAGTTTAATTTCCAATGAAAATATTTTGGTTTCAACGGGAGATTCGTTAATTAGTAATATTCTAGAAATTAATTTGTTAGAAGAGCATTTAGAATTAAAACCTTTGATCACTTCCAGCTTTGATGATTTTGGTGCTGATATTTATCAACATACAGAAAAAGAAATGATAGGTTTTATATCAAACCGATCCGGGAATAGTCAGGTGTGGTTGAAATATGGTGAAAGTTTAATTCAGTTAACTGATTTTACTAAGCCAGTTTCATTATCAAATATTCAGTTCTCAGCTGATGGTAAAGAGATTATTTATGTAAAAGATCAGAAAATGTTCATTCTAAATATAGCAAGTAAGCAAAGTCGTGACATATTTCAATTGATAGAATCAGTTAAAAGCCCGGTTTGGTCTTGTACAGAAAAAGATATTGCCTATATTTCAATGTTAAACGGGAAAAGTTGGGATCTTTTTAAATTGAATGTAATAAAAGGAACTAAAGAGAAGCTTATTGTAAACGTGGATAATATTAAATCTGACTGTGACAGCAATCAATACTTTATTAGTCGTAGTAATAAAAACGCTGTTTACCAGTTTGATCCTGAAGATAATAAAGTAGAAACAGAACAACCTATGTTGGCTGATATTTTACTCAATTCATATAAATGGACTGCATTCAAAAATCATCTTTATTATATCCATAAAAATGTATTATTTAAGTTTGATATACAAAATAAAAATACGACTGCATTAATGGAAATTGAATCATTTAAGAATGGAATACGAATAACGAATGGTCGAATGATTTTTAATCAAACAAGTCTGAATAATACTCACATTTCTCGGATCCCAATAAAAACCGAATAAATAAATGTAAAAACAATGTTTTTACAATATATTTCCTCAAAAATTTTTGTAATCTGATGCTGCTTTAAAAATAAAAATATTATTAAAAAGGGTCAGCCATGAAATATTCATTCAAAATTACCGCGCTTATTACTGTTATTTTCAGCACTACCTTACCTGCTTTGTCAGATACAAATTCATATATAAATTTTGATACAGAACTGAAACAAGAAACAATTAAACAAAAAGATTCAGATAATTCACCAACAGGATGTCGACCATATCCGTTTTGTGAAGATTTATAATTTTATATAAATGAATGAGTATTTATTTTTCATTCATCAAACTGTAATGAAACTTTAATTAATTATTAAAGCTTAATAGGTACAAAGTAATTCAATTATTGGTTGTTTTAATTTCAACCAATTTGTTTCAGCGGGCATGCCTCTGAAAATGAGTAAATTCTCCGGGAACTTGGACACATGGATGTGCAACTTTTATAAACCAAATCTATTTGAAAATAGGGTGGCATTATGACGATTGTCCATGAAAAAAATAACCAGCTTAATTTTGAGTTGTTAGATTTTATATTTGCAGCAAACAATGATCCTGATTTAGATAGGAAAATATTTGCATTAAACACGCTCGTATGGGCATTTTCCGAAGAAAATGACAATATTTGTGATACTAGAATAGGAGGAGCTGACTATGTTTGTTAATCAGTTTCCTAAATTAAAAGAAACCTCTCGTTTAACCAGTGAAGCAAATCGTGTCATTATTTATAAAGTAGACCAAGGTGATGCTTTTATTTCTTTAGATCCTATGCAAGCAGTTATTCTCGCATGCTGTAATGGTGATTTAAGGGTAAATCAACTTTACGATGTGGTAATGGAAGTCTATGAATATCCATTAAGTGATGCGGTAATTTTTGTAGATGAATTACTTAGTCATATTTCAGAGCATTTAGATATGCTAAATGAAAAAATTGAAGGGGTGTTTAGATATGATCCCTCTTCTTTTATGTTTGACCCAAGTGATACGCCCTGGAATAATAAATTGGAAATTCCTAATAGTCTGGAATGGCGGATCACTGATATTAATACATCACAAAAATTTAGTTCAAATGCGCTTGAATTTGAGCAATCTCAATTATCGAAAGCACAAGCTTTTAAATTATTTGAGGAATGTGCTTCTTTGGGGATCCAGCATGTGCATATTAATGGTGAAGATCTCTTTTTAAGAACTGGATTTATAGATATTATTCAATTTTTGCTCGACAAAAAAATCCATTTAGATATTTCAACTAATAAGGTGTTGCAACAACCTTTACTTGCTCGTCTTGCTCATGCTGGGTTAAAGACTTTACAGTTAAATCTGCACGGTACGACTGAAGTTTTAGATGATGGTATAGAGGATAGCGAGAGTCGTCTTCATAAAATTCAGCATATGCTTGTTGGTGCAAATAAATGTGATTTAAATATTCGTGTCAAAATACAGGTCACAGCAAAAAATATTACTGACATTCCTGATTTAATTGAAAACCTGATAGATTTTAATGTTAAAGATATTGTATTAGCAGGTAATTTCCTCAATGAAAATCAAATAGGCAGTCCAGAATTTATTACCCAAAATAGAATGTTAGCTATGGTAAGACATGTCTGTGATATTGGAGAGCGCAATAGTGGCGTTAAGCTGGACATGGTTGCGTTAACGGATCCTCACTGTGAAATACTAGAAGAAGATGAGACAGGTATTAGCACCAATTTTAAAACATGCCTTATCGTTGCTGCAAATGGTGATTGCATTATTGGTGATCAGGAAAATTTTGAGCAATCGGCCAAAATTGGCAATGTTAAAATGAATACATTAAAAAGAATTTGGCAAAGTGATAAACCTAATGCTTTATTGGAACCTTACCAGGAATTTTTTCAACAGACATCACAAATGGATTGCGTGCATTAAAGGAATTTAATTAACTGAGGGTTTCATAAGGAGGGTAGAATGGAAATTATAAAGGTTAAGCAAGTTTCAAAATCTTATAAGAGGCCTAAAGTAGCAATAACTGAGATGACGTTATTGCAAAAAGTTAAACATTTTCTACTACCCCAATATGAAACTTTTAATGCGATTAAAAATATTAGCTTTTCAATTAAAAAAGGAGAGTTTGTAGGCTTTGTTGGTGCAAATGGCTCAGGAAAATCAACCTCCATTAAGTCTTTAACTGGCATTCTCACACCTGATAGCGGATCAATAGAAATATTTGGCTTGATCCCGTGGAAAAAAAGGCAAGAATATACCCAGAGGATCGGTGTTGTTTTGGGACAAAAAAGTTTACTGTGGTGGAATTTACCCGTTCAAGATTCTTTTAAACTGTACCGAGATATTTATCAGATTTCGCCAGGTAAATATAAGCTTAGATTGAAAAAATTAACTGAATTACTTGGTATGTATGATTTCTTACATATTCCTGTGAATCAATTATCTTTAGGGCAGAGAATGCGGGCAGAAATCGCAGCATCAATTTTACATTGCCCTGAAATCATTTTTCTTGACGAGCCTACACTTGGCTTAGATCCCTACTCTCGGGATAAATTAATGGGATTTTTAACCTTACTGAATAAAGAAGAATCCGTAACTGTGTTAATGAGCTCGCAAAATATGAAAGACATACAAGATACGTGTGCCAGAAGTATTATAATGGATAAAGGACAGATTATTTTTGATGGTCAAACTCAACAACTTATGGCGTTTGAGCAATATAAAACACTTGAGTTTGATACTTTACCAAATGGTCATATTTTATCACTGCCTGATATGCCCTATGAAAAAATAGATGAAAATAGATATCGCATTAAGCTGAGCTCAGATAGTGCGGTGTTACAAAACTTACTTAACAATAAGAATATTGTTAATTTAAATATTATGCCGCCAACATTAGATGAAACAATTAAGGGGTATTTGCAGCGTTCTAACGCCAGAGAACTCATGTATGCTTCTTAAGTGTTTTAAGCGATTTGCCATATTATCATTTCGAGACCTTTCAATATTCAGAGCTGATTTTATTACCAGTATTATATATCTCATGGTTTACCAAGGGATTTTCATCATTTTTTGGCATAGTGTTATTGTTGGTATAGGTACAAATATTGCTGGTTGGAATGAGGTTGAGCTAGTTTTATTAGTATTGTCTGCATTAATATATAGTTCAATTAAACTCATGTTTTATGGTTTCACCACTATGGGAAGAAAAGTTCAGACTGGTGAAATTGATAAATACTTATGCAGACCTATCTCTCCTTTATTTGCATTATTGGCCGAAGACATGAAAATTTGGCCTGCTATCCAATCTTTATTTACCTGTTGTTTGCTTTTTTTTGTATTGGAAGCAATTTATGATTTTGATTATAAGTCAATGAAAATAATGCTTTTTTTTATTTCCATTTTATTAGGTAGTATGATGCTGATTTTGCTGGAAGGGGTAATTTCTTTATTGGCATTTTGGTTGGGAGATATAAGTAAACTCACTTTCACTTTTAATAGCTTTAGTAATTTTCAACGCTATCCGCTAACAATATTACCGACGAGTTTTCAATTTTTTTTAACTTGGATCTTACCCATAGGCTTAGTATCGAGTATTCCTGTTGCAATTTTGACGAATAAAATACCTGAGGTTCATTCAATTTTTTTGTTTCAAGTTATTGGGGTTGGTTTCTGGCTAGTCGTTTTTGTTTTGTTATGGCGAAAAGCGCTGAAAAGTTATGATTCTATGGGCGGATAAGTGAAATATTTGTCGCTATATTTTTTAGAATTAAAACACGCTTTAAATTTCAGAGCCAATCTTTACGCTTGGTTGCTTTTTCAACCTTTTCAATTGTATATAATTTATTTGCTCTGGTCGGGGATTTTTCAATTTACTGATTCCTTTATTGGTATGCCGTTAAAAGAAGTACTTGCGTATTATTTTATAGTTCACTTTATCACTTTGATTTTATCGCCAACCTTTTCGGTAAATTATTTACTTTGGACTGATATAAATGAAGGTTTGTTAGATAAATATATATGCAGGCCCATTAACTACTTACCTGCACTGACTTTTCGAAGTTTAGCTGAACCGAGTATTGCGCTCATTGTTGGGATCCCCTGTTTTATTGCAAGCTTGTATTTTATTGAGTTTAAGGTCGAAATTTTAAATGTGCTTGCTTTTTGTATTAGCCTAATTTTAGCTATTTTACTTGTGATAGAATTCCAAAAATTTATAGGGATAATGACTTTTTGGTTTAAAAAAATGTTCACTATCAGAGACATTATTTTTTGTATTTTTATGTTGTTTTCCGGGCAGTTAATTCCATTAGCTGCATTGCCTGCAGAACTATCCTGGTTTTCTGGATTATTACCTTTTGACACCATCTATCATACGCCAATAACCTTATTTACACAGGAAGTAATGAGTCACTTGCCATTAATACTAAAACAAATATGCTGGTTAATGTTTTTAAAAATATTAGTACATGTCAGTTGGCGACTAGGTATAAAAAGATATACTTCACAGGGCGGTTAAATTAAGCAACTTTCTGTAATAAGTTGTTTTATCAGTGCCTGAGTTGGTTTAATGGTTTTCATATCGAGATATTCATCTGGCTGATGAGCCTGTTTAATAGAGCCTGGCCCCATAATAATTGTTTCACAACCTAATTGTTGAATAAATGGTGCTTCGGTACAATAATTTACGGTAATTGCTTTTTCTCCTGATAACTTTTCGGCTAACCTAACTAAAGCTGTATCTGTATTACCACTAAATGCTGGAATAGGTTGATGTAAATCAATAACTTCTACGGCATTTGCATAACATTCATTAATATCTTTTATCGAAGCGAGCAACATAGCTTCCAGTTCTTTAATGCTGATCCCCGGCAGAGGCCGAATATCTAAGTGTAGTTCGCAGCAACCGCAAATTCGATTTGCGTTGTCTCCACCATGTATATGACCAAGGTTTAAAGTTGGATAAGGTATTTCAAATTCCTCTACTGAATATTTATTCTTTAATTGTTTTTTTAGTTCTAGTAATTTTTGGATCACTAAATGCATTATTTCAATGGCATTCACTCCTTTGTCAGGATCTGAGCTATGCCCTGATTTACCAATAACTCTAATGGCATTAGACATATGACCTTTGTGGGAATAAACAGGTGTCATATCGGTTGGTTCGCCAATAATACAGCGTGCGGGCTTTAATTTATTATGCGTACAAATTTGCATAGCGCCAGCCATAGTGGTTTCTTCATCTGCTGTTGCTAATATGGTTAGTGGTGAGTGTAATTTTGTTAAATCTAATGTTTGTAAAGCATTTAAAATAAAAGCGAAAAAGCCTTTCATATCTATGCTGCCTAAGCCATATAGTTTGCCATTTTTTTCTGTTAGTTGAAAGGGATCCATATTCCATCTGCTATCATCAAAGGGAACTGTATCTGTATGACCGGAAAGCATTAATCCGCCTTGGGTTGCGCCGGTTTGTGATGCATGTATCGCAATTAAATTATACTTTCCAGGTGCACTGTCTAATTCTGTTATCTCACAGTTAAAACCTAAATTTTCACACCAGTTTGCTAAGTAATTAATGACACTTTTATTACTTAGGTTGAGTGATTCATCCATTGCACTAATTGATGGCTGGGCAATCAAAGTTTGATACATATGTATAAAAGTGGGTTGGACCATAAAATAAACCTCAGATAATTATGCTGATATGTTGCATATAAATTTAAAATTCATTATGCTGCATTTTAATTCATATTTTTATCATAAATATATTAAAAACGTAAGTTAATTTAATTCATATAAAAGTCGTTTATATACAAGTTTAAGGGTGCTTTAAGAGAATATCATGAAAATCAGTATTATTGGTGCAAGTGGATATAGCGGTGCGGAGCTAGCTTCTTTGGTGACAAAGCATCCATATTTGGAAATAACAGGTTTATATGTATCGAATGCAAGTTTAGATAAAAATAAATTGCTAAGTGAGTTGTATCCACAACTTTTAGGTTTAGTTGATTTGGCACTGCAACCTTTAAATGAACAGGCATATCTGGATATACAGCATAATGCCGATATGGTTTGTTTGTGTACTGATCATGAAGTTAGTATTGAACTTGCGCCTAAATTTTTAGAAATGGGGAAAAAAGTTTTTGATTTATCAGGCGGCTTTAGATTAAAAACCAATAGTGATTATGAAAAATACTATGGCTTTACCCATAAGAATTTAACCCTGTTATCAGAAGCTGTTTATGGTTTAGCAGAATGGCAGCCTGAAAAAATCAAACAGGCTCAACTAATTGCCGTTCCAGGTTGTTACCCTACCGCAGCGTTAAATGCACTAAAGCCTTTGGTAGATGCTGACTTAATTTCTGATAAACCCATCATTATTAATGCGGTTTCTGGTGTTACGGGGGCAGGTCGTAAAGCTAAATTATCGACTCATTTTTGTGAAGTAAGTTTGCAAGCATATGGATTATTTGATCACAGACATACACCTGAAATAGAAAGATATTTAGGGCATAAAGTTTGGTTTACTCCTCATTTAGGAAACTTTGCACGTGGTATTTTAGAAACTATTTATGTGGAATTAAAACAAGGTATTACACCTGAGCAAGTGTCTGCTGCATATCAATGTTTAGCTGATAAGCCACTTATTCGCGTATTAGAAAATAACATCCCTGCAATTAACGGAGTTGTAAATAAACCTTTTGTTGATATTGGCTGGCAACAGCAAGGCGATCAACTGATTGTCATGTCTGCCATAGATAACTTAATAAAAGGTGCATCAGGTCAGGCATTGCAATGCATCAATTTACATATGGGATTAGCCAGTGAGTTTTCATTAGTGGATTCAAAACAAGTTCATTCAAGTAGTGGAATAAAATCATGAGTAAATGGGTGATAAAACTCGGTGGTGCTGTACTTAACAGATCTGATGCTGCGCTTGCTTTATTTGCGGTTATGAATGCACATAAAAACGATGAGTTTATTGTAGTTCATGGAGGAGGCTCATTAGTCGACACCTGGCTACAGGATGCAGGATTTGTCAGTAGCAAGCATTTAGGTTTAAGGATCAGTCCAAAAGCCCAAATGCCATTTATTGTGGGGGCTTTAGCTGGTTGTGCAAATAAACAATTAATGGGACAAGCAATAAAAGCAAAATTGCAGCCTGTGGGTATAAGTTTATATGAGTCTGGTATTTTAAGTGACCGAAAACTAAAAGCGTTAGGGCAGGTTGGTACATGTGAAGCGAGTGTAGATAGTGTAATTCCAACACTTTTAGCTAGTAAAAGGTTACCTATAGTTAGCTCAATTGGCTTTGATTTTGAGGGGAATTGGTACAACGTAAATGCAGATGAAGCTGCAGCTGCAATTGCTGAAAGTCTTGGGGCAGAGCTTATATTCATGACAGATGTGGAAGCTGTTCTGGATGCTGAAAAAAAACCGTTACATCAACTTAATACAAATGACATCACAAAGTTAGTAAATGAAGGAGTAATTTTGGGGGGGATGCAAGTCAAAGTAGAGACTAGCCTTAACGCCGCCAAACATTTACGACGAAGTGTATATATTTCTAGCTGGCAAAAGCCAGAAAACCTGGCCGCCTTACTTAAAGGTGAGCATGTAGGCACAAAAATTAGTATTTGAGAACAAATTTAAAATTTAGGAAATATTATGTCACAGCATTTTTTACACGGTTTAGAGTTAAATAAGTCTAAAATTCTTAAGTTACTTGAGTTAGCAAAACAGATCAAAGCGCAACCTGAAGATTTTAGTCAGGTATTAAAAGGTAAGTCTATTGTTACTGTGTTCGAAAAACCAAGTTTAAGAACGCGTTTGTCTTTTGATATTGGTATAAATAAATTAGGTGGACATGCTGTTTATCTGGATCAGCAAAATGGGGCCATGGGGTCAAGGGAATCTGTGAAAGACTTTGCACTAAATATTTCTACCTGGGCTGATGCCATTGTTGCCAGAGTGAATGCTCATTCAACGCTGACTACTTTAGCTCAAAATGCCACTGTACCAGTAGTTAATAGCTTATGTGATCTTTATCACCCGTGTCAGGCACTGGCTGATTTTTTAACTTTACAGGAAGTTCATGGAGACGTAAGTCAATTAAAGCTCGCTTATTTAGGTGCTGGTAATAACGTGACGCATTCGCTTATGTTATTAGCGGCCACCTTAGGTACAGATTTTGTCGCTGTCTGTCCTAAAGGAAATTCACCCGATGCGCAAATAGTCAAACAGGCTGAACAAATTGCAGCAGTTAATGGCTCTTCTGTTTTGATAAGTGATCGTATTGAAACGGCTGCGGGTTCTGATGTTTTGTATACGGATACCTGGGTCTCTATGGGAGATGAAACCCCTTTAGCCCAAGTCAAAGAAAAGTATATTAAATATCAATTAAATCACGCTCTGTTAGAGCAAACAGGTGCAAGTACCGTATTACATTGCCAGCCAGCGCATCGTGAATTTGAAATAACCTCAGAGTTAATGGATGGCCCTGCCGCCAAAATCATTCAACAGGCTGAAAACCGTATGCATGCGCAAAATGCACTGTTAGTTACTTTATTAAATCCAAATTTTGCCTAAAGGGGCCTTCATTATGAATTCAGTAAAAAAAGTAGTTTTAGCCTATTCAGGTGGCTTAGATACCTCAGTGATCATGCCGTGGTTAAAAGAAAATTATGGCTGTGAAGTGGTTGCGTTTGTCGCGGATGTAGGTCAAGGCGATGATGAGTTGGCGGGTATAGAAGAAAAGGCGATAGCCTCTGGCGCTTCTGAGTGTTATATCGTTGATCTTAAAGAAGAGATGGTTGCAGAGTATATTTACCCGACTTTAAAAACAGGCGCCGTTTATGAAGGAACTTATTTATTAGGAACTTCAATGGCACGTCCTATTATTGCTAAAGCACAGGTTGAAATAGCACTTAAAGTTGGTGCTGATGCAGTCGCCCACGGTTGTACAGGTAAAGGTAATGATCAGGTACGTTTTGAAGCATGTTTTGCTGCGTTAGCACCAAACTTAAAAGTCATTGCTCCCTGGCGTGAATGGGATTTAGATAGCCGAGAATCCTTATTAGATTATCTTGCAGAGCGTGATATACCTTGTGCGGCATCTGCTAAAAAAATCTATAGTCGAGATGGCAATGCATGGCATTTATCTACCGAAGGCGGAGAGCTTGAGGATCCCTGGTGCGAACCGGGTAAAGAAATTTGGCCTATGACTAATTCACCAGAAGAAGCACCTGATAGTGCACAATATATACATATAGGAATCGAAAAAGGTGAGATCACGCATATTGATGGTGAGCAATTGTCTCCTTATCAGTGTTTAGTTAAATTAAATAAACCGGCTGCTTTACACGGTATTGGCAGAATCGATATTGTAGAAAACCGTTTGGTTGGAATGAAATCTCGTGGTTGTTATGAAACACCGGGTGGCACTGTAATGGTCACTGCACTGCGTGCACTTGAAGAATTGGTGTTAGATAAAGAGTGCCGGAAGTGGAAAAACACTTTTGCGAATGAATTCGCCCACTTAGTTTATGATGGCCGCTGGTTTACGCCGTTAAAGGATTCAATTTTAGCCAGCGCAGAGTCTTTAGCTCAGGTATTCACAGGTGAAATTGTTGTAAAACTTTATAAAGGTAACGTGACTGCAGTACAGAAAAAATCTCCTAATAGTTTATATAGTGAAGATTTTGCAACATTTGGTGCTGATGATGTTTATAACCAATCTCATGCGGAAGGTTTTATCCGTTTATTTTCTCTTTCCAGCAGGATCACTGCTTTAAGTAAAGAAAATAGCCAATAGTAAGCTTTAGGTGGGGCTACCCACCAATTTGGGAGGTATAAAATGGCATTATGGGGCGGCAGGTTTTCATCGGGACCCGATCAGGCATTTAAGCAATTTAACGACTCTTTACCTTTTGATTATCAATTGGCAGAGCAAGATATTATAGGCTCTATTGCCTGGGCGGGTGCACTAAATCAGGTTGGTGTATTAAATCAAAATGAGTTAACTCAAATTACGCAAGCATTAAATGAATTAATTCAAGAGGTTGCGGCAGAACCACATGCTATAGTGCAATCGGGCGCAGAAGATATTCATTCCTACGTAGAAATGGCACTCATAGCTAAAGTTGGTGATTTGGGTAAGAAATTACATACAGGACGAAGCCGTAATGATCAGGTTGCAACTGATTTTCGCTTATGGAGCAGACAAACTGCTGAGAAAATATTAACAGCCATTATCTCGTTGAAGTCTGCTTTAGTTGATTTAGCAGAGCGGGAGTTTGGAACAGTATTACCGGGATATACACATTTACAGCGTGCTCAGCCAGTATTATTTAGTCATTGGTGTATGGCCTATTATGAAATGTTGACCCGGGATGAATCTCGATTGACAGATGCAATCAAACGGTTAAATGTCTGCCCATTAGGGTCGGGGGCGCTGGCCGGCACGGCTTATCCGGTAGACAGGCAAAAACTTGCCGTGTCTTTAGGTTTTGCATCGGCCAGTAGCAATAGTTTAGATGCGGTATCTGACCGTGATTTTGTGGTGGAGCTGCTTAGCTGTGCTTCTATTTCTATGATGCATTTATCCCGCATGGCTGAAGATATGATTTTTTACAATACGGGAGAAGCCGGGTTTATTGAACTAGCAGACAGTGTGACTTCTGGTTCTTCCTTAATGCCACAAAAGAAAAATCCAGATGCACTTGAACTGATCCGGGGTAAAACCGGGCGCGTATTTGGTGCATTCAGTGCCATGATGATGACGTTAAAAGCCTTACCACTTGCTTATAATAAAGATATGCAAGAAGACAAAGAAGGATTATTTGATGCTATGCCTACCTGGCTTGCTAGCATTCATATGGCAGAAGCCTGTATAAAAGGCGTTAAAGTTAACCGTGATGCAACAAAATATGCGGCGCAAGGGGGGCATGCGAATGCAACTGAGCTTGCAGACTATTTAGTTGCAAAAGGTATTCCTTTTAGAGAAGGGCATCATATAGTTGGAGAATTGGTGCAAATAGCTATCCAGCAAGGAAAAAACCTTGAGCAACTATCTTTAACTGAATTTAAAGCTGTTTGTTCAACCATTGAAGAAGATGTCTATCCTGTACTTGAATTACAAGCGTGTATTTCGGCAAGACAAGCGCTTGGCGGCACATCTGAACAGCAAGTTTCATTTGCCATTAAATCAGCAAAACAAAAAAAGCATATAATCGTGCGTGATGCCACATTGAATGATGTAGAATATATTAATGATCTAATCCAATATTGGGCGAAAGTAGGCGAAAATTTACCCAGAGCAAAAAGTGATATGGTGCATTCTATCAATGAATTTGCGGTAACTGAAATTGACGGTAAAGTGTCAGGATGTGCATCTTTATATATTTACGATACAGGTCTGGCAGAGATCCGTTCTTTAGGTATATGTGCTGAAATTGACGCTAAAGGACAGGGCAGGGCATTAGTCGATCATTTATTGATAAAAGCCAAAAAGCTGGCATTACAACGTGTCATTGTTTTGACTCGTGTACCAGGTTTTTTTGCCAAATTAGGTTTTTCTGACAGTCATAAGTCTGAATTGCCTGAAAAGGTGATAAAAGATTGCGAACTTTGCTTACGTAAAGATAATTGTGATGAAGTGGCAATGGAGTATATGTTAGCCCCCAGCCTTGAAATAGCGTGCAAAAATGTGGCTTAAGCTATGATTTTTATAGAGCATATTTTTAATTGCTAAACTTAAATTATTTATTGCTCGATACTTAACTGAAGCACCTCAGAATGCGATGTTTGCAAATTGAGGTGTTTTAAATTTTTAAACCTTTCTTATGTGTTTGTTTTTTATTTATTTTAAAATTCTCAAATGAGAATAACTCCTATATTTAACGTTAGTCATTGTTTTATAACTAATGCTATTGTCTTATTTTTTGAATTCTCTCGCTATTTGGATCGCTCCTTGCTACTTGTTTTATGTCTTTTTAATACAAAGAATGAATTTAAAAAAAACAAGAACGCTATATAAATGAATAAAAATTAGCGCGAGTTGAATACAGTCCGAAAGGGCATGTGTTTATAAGTAGGTCCAACAATAGAATAGGAATATAATTATGCAAATTGATGGCAGTATTACCCAACCAGGTTTAACCTCGGTGAAATTACAAGCCTATAAACCTGTAGAAAATCAACAGAATACTAGTGCAATAACGTCGGGATCTGATAAAGTAACGCTTTCGCAAGCAGCTAAAGATTTAGCGAGTGCTGAGCCAATGCGTGGTGGTGGAGGTAACCCAGTTAAACCTACACTTTAAATATTTTTTACTCTATATACAAAGCACGTTTTTGGCCAATGTATTATATCTTTTAATTAATAAATGTAATTTGGAATATTAATGGATTGGTTAACTAATCACTTAAGTATAACTTTAGGTGCTTTAATAGTTTGGGGATTTCTCATGGCATTTTTATTTAATGTCATGATGATCTTTATTAAAGAAACAAAAGATAGTTTACTTATTTTTACTTCTTTTTTTATGTTCACTTCTTATTTTACCAGTGATCATTTCAATTCAGTACTTTCACAATTGGATATTTTCCTTATTTGGTTTATATATGATGTGGTTACTTTAGCCATTATTGTTGCATTCGCTTTATACCTAAAATCTAAATCATCAATAGGTGTAAAGTATATTTATATTGGACTGATTTTTAATTCTGCATTATTTTTAGCTATGCATTTAGATACTTTTGTCTATGGTAACAAAGAACGCTGGTGGCTGTGGGACCTTTATTCTGCCGGAGTGAATCTGGTCGATTTCATGATGATAGTAGCTTTGATAGTTGATAAAGATTTCCTGGGTATTTTAAGAGCTTATAGATATGTCACTAAGCCTGTACGAAGTATAGGAAAGGGGCTAGGGAAAATATAGGGGAAATAGGTGCTAGGAAAAAATAGGAGCTAGAAAAAGCTAGGAACTAGGGAAGAATAGGAGCTAGAAAAAGCTAGGAACTAGGGAAGAATAGGAGCTAGAAAAAGCTAAGAACTAGGGAAAAATAGGAGCTAGGAAAGGACAGGGACATTATTCTGTAGAACCTAGAACCTAGAACCTAGAACCTAGAACCTAGAACCTAGAACCTAGAACCTAGAACCTAGTACTTCATCACACAAATTTTGACTAGTTGAGAGAACCATAGGCTCTCACTAGTTTTTTACGTGCCGAATCAACATTAAACATCCAATTTATATTAGCGCCTTCTTTATTTCGGCGCCATTCCCACGCTGCAAGCTCTGTCTTCAACTCTTCCATACTTGCTATGCGCCGATCTAAGCATTGCTTATTCATATTGCCGATTTCTATCTCGACCATATTTAACCAACTCGCATGTTTGGGTGTGTAATGGAACTCTATTTTATTTAAAATGCGTCGTGCTTCTTGAGGTGAATATGCTTTATATAGCGCACCTTCAGTATGAGTCGATAAGTTATCTAGTACGACACGAATTTTATTCGCATGTGGGTAGTGTTCATCGACTAAGTCCTTCATACAATGAGCAAAATCAACTTTCGTTTTCCTCTGTGTTGTTTTAACATGCCGCCAACCTCGATGACGGTCAAAAAATACAAATAAGTTAGCCACGCCAACTCGTTTATATTCATAATCTAGGCGTTTAACCTGTCCCTTTTTCATGAGTTGTACTGGCCGTGTATCATCAACGAGTTGCTTCATCGCCTCATCAAAGTTAATGATGGGGTTGAGCTCATCAGCTGGCTCTGCATACAATTGAAGTACATGCTCCATTCTTGCAATATACTCAGCGCCCATTGTCGCTACACACCACATCTTTTTTTGCCATGGTTTTAACGCATTTTCTTTAAGCCGTCTACGGATCGTTTCATACGAAATACTCTTTAAATCCGTCAGTGTAATTAATCGCTCACCAAGCAACGCTAATGTCCATCTGCAATGTCCTGTTGGCGGCTCGGTACATGCTGTTGCTATTAAAGTTGCTTCATCTTTCGCGGAAGTTTTTCTCATAGCACCACTGCGTGCACCTTCATTTAAAGCGGCATCTAAACTCTCTTTGACAAACTGACGCTTTACTCGAAATACAGTTGAAGAACTCACTTGAATCGCCTCACATATTTGCTCTGTTGTGTATTGACAACGGTCAGCTTTTAATAAAATAGCGGCTCGTTTGTACTTTCGAACATTGATCATGCCTTTTTTGCAGTAATTAACTAATTCGTATTTTTCTTTTTCTGATAATTCAACAATATACTTTCGGTTCATAACAATATTAAATGAGTAAATATGAATTAAAGGATCGTCAATTAGGAAAAAAGTTCATTATGAATAGAGAAAAGTTGCCGTCGTTTACTACGAAACAAGGGCAGTATTTAGCATTTATTTATTACTACACAAAAGTGAATGGTATTGCACCTGCTGAAAGTGATTTTGAGCGTTATTTTGGGACTGCATCATCAAGTGTTCATGCAATGATTTTAACGCTTAAAAAGAAAGGACTCATCACTTCAATTGCAGGAAAAAGCCGAACTATAAGGTTATTAATTGAAATAAATCAGTTGCCCGAATTTAAGTAAGGCAACTGATCAAAACTTCTGTGAACGAGTACTAGAACCTAGAACCTAGAACCTAGAACCTAGAACCTAGTACTTCATCACACAAATTTTGACTAGTTGAGAGAACCATAGGCTCTCACTAGTTTTTCACGTGCCGAATCAACATTAAACATCCAATTTATACTAGCGCCTTCTTTATTTCGGCGCCATTCCCACGCTGCAAGCTCTGTCTTCAACTCTTCCATACTTGCTATGCGCCGATCTAAGCATTGCTTATTCATATTGCCAATTTCTATCTCGACCATATTTAACCAACTCGCATGTTTGGGTGTGTAATGGAACTCTATTTTATTTAAAATACGTCGTGCTTCTTGAGGTGAATATGCTTTATATAGCGCACCTTCAGTATGAGTCGATAAGTTATCTAGTACGACACGAATTTTATTCGCATGTGGGTAGTGTTCATCGACTAAGTCCTTCATACAATGAGCAAAATCAACTTTCGTTTTCCTCTGTGTTGTTTTAACATGCCGCCAACCCCGATGACGGTCAAAAAATACAAATAAGTTAGCCACGCCAACCCGTTTATATTCATAATCTAGGCGTTTTACTTGTCCCTTTTTCATGGGTTGTACTGGCCGTGTATCATCAACGAGTTGCTTCATCGCCTCATCAAAGTTAATGATGGGGTTGAGCTCATCAGCTGGCTCTGCATACAATTGAAGTACATGCTCCATTCTTGCAATATACTCAGCGTCCATTGTCGCTACACACCACATCTTTTTTTGCCATGGTTTTAACGCATTTTCTTTAAGGCGTCTACGGATCGTTTCATACGAAATACTCTTTAAATCCGTCAGTGTAATTAATCGCTCACCAAGCAACGCTAATGTCCATCTGCAATGTCCTGTTGGCGGCTCGGTACATGCTGTTGCTATTAAAGTTGCTTCATCTTTCGCGGAAGTTTTTCTCATAGCACCACTGCGTGCACCTTCATTTAAAGCGGCATCTAAACTCTCTTTGACAAACTGACGCTTTACTCGAAATACAGTTGAAGAACTCACTTGAATCGCCTCACATATTTGCTCTGTTGTGTATTGACAACGGTCAGCTTTTAATAAAATAGCGGCTCGTTTGTACTTTCGAACATTGATCATGCCTTTTTTGCAGTAATTAACTAATTCGTATTTTTCTTTTTCTGATAATTCAACAATATACTTTCGGTTCATAACAATATTAAATGAGTAAATATGAATTAAAGGATCGTCAATTAGGAAAAAAGTTCATTATGAATAGAGAAAAGTTGCCGTCGTTTACTACGAAACAAGGGCAGTATTTAGCATTTATTTATTACTACACAAAAGTGAATGGTATTGCACCTGCTGAAAGTGATTTTGAGCGTTATTTTGGGACTGCATCATCAAGTGTTCATGCCATGATTTTAACGCTTAAAAAGAAAGGACTCATCACTTCAATTGCAGGAAAAAGCCGAACTATAAGGTTATTAATTGGAATAAATCAGTTGCCCGAATTTAAGTAAGGCAACTGATCAAAACTTCTGTGAACGAGTACTAGAACCTAAAACCTATTTCCTAAAACCTATTTCCTAAAATCTATATTCCCAACTAGCCTGAATAGCGGTTTTGGTATCACTGGTTTTGATCACTTTTTTATCTTCTTTCCATGCTGATATAGATACTTTAGCCAGACCGTTAAATATCCCTTGCTGGTAGCCTAAATCAAATTGTATGCGTTTTGTTTCTTCTTTTATGGTAGAAATAGGGTATGAATTTTGTTTTAAATATCTTAATTTGGCAAAAGCAGCGATACCATTGGTTTTATGGTAATTCGCGGCGAGTGTCAGGCTTTTTGCATTTTTACTAATGTTTGGGCCAATATTTTGCTGGTATTGATAATACCCTGAATCAAAATTTGGGTGTTTGTAACTACAGTGTGGTTTATTATTTTCAGCACAATTAGCTGTGGTATCAGAGTATTCCAAATAGGTTTTAATTAAATAATCCTCTGAGCCGAAAAAGCTTTCTATACCTGCTGTATAAAGCTTATTTTCAGGGATCAGATTATTATTTTGACTGCCGGCAAGCTCTCCGTATAGTGCAAAATTTTGTTTAAGGCTTGTGGTGGCATATTTAAAATCAAAACTGATCAGCTGATTATATTCATTGAGACCTGTTTCATCATTACGTTTATTATGACCAATAAAAACATTACTGTAGTCACTTAAGTCGTGCCCCTGGTTTTTTCCATCAAATTGCGCAGATTGACTCAGAGCAAGTTCAAGACCCGCTATTGGTTTTGCACTAAAGCGAGCGGCAAAAAATTTATTATTACGCGTGATTCGTTTTTTATCGATAATGACATGGTGCTTTTGTTGCGTTAATAAAGTGGTGAAGTTCCAGGCACCGATAAAAGACAACCATTGTGGTCCATAATAATCGGTATTAACTCTTGAGAATCTTATACCTGGCATAGGGCTGGCATTATTACTTAATAACAAGGCGTTATCATTAGCTGGTCCCCACCAACGGTTTATTTGTTCGACGCTGACTACCCAGTTGGCAAATAAAATCGCCATATAGCTATCATCGTATACCAGATCTTTATTGTTATTTGCTTCGGTTGACGCCTGAACAGCGACTTTGGCGGTTACTCTGTCACCCATCATCACATTATAACCCTGAATAGCGGCTTCTTCCTGGTATCTTTCGCCAAAACTTTGCAGAGTATCAGGTTCACTATTCGTTTTAATCTTTATGCCTGAAACGTGAGTTTTTTGTGCAAACTTTAATGCATGACTAACATGTGTTAAAGCAAAACTCAGCTCATGTGATAGTTGTTTATGGTCTACAGCTTTAAGATCTTGCGCAATGCCTTGCCACATTAACGGGTAAGTATTTACGGGACGCTTTATAATGCCGTGATTACTTAATTGTTCAATGGCGTTCCTAAGGTAAACGTCATCTGTGCCTATCCAAGGTTCGGCAATGGTTGTGCCTGAAATTAGCAGGCTAAACGTAAACATAAAAGAGGAATAATTTAACTTCATCCTTTGATCTTTTCCTTAAGTGCTGAGGCAATTAATGGATGAACAAATTGTTCTACCTGACCTTTATGAATAGCCACCTCTTTAACTAATGATGAGGAAATAAAAGAGTTTTCTTCCGAGGGAGTTAAAAACACGGATTCAAGATCTGGATTTAATCTGCGATTCATATTGGCTAATTGAAACTCGTATTCAAAATCGGAGACAGCTCTTAAACCACGCACTAATACATGTGCATTTTGTTCTGTCGCGAGATCAGCAAGTAGACCTGTAAAGCCAATGACTTTGACATTTGGCAAATGACTCAATATTTTTTTACTTAAGGCTACACGTTGATCAAGTTCAAAAAATGGTTTTTTAGTCGGGTTGTAAGCGATGGCTAAAATAACTTCATCAAACATTTTTGCTGCACGTTCAACTAAATCGGTATGACCGTTGGTTAAAGGATCAAAAGTTCCTGGATATATGGCTTTAACTTTCATAAAAGTAATAGATTATAAATTTTTGCACTAGTTTATCAGTATTTCTCTTTGAGTTATACGTTTAGTCTGGTTAAGAAATTGTTTATACTAAGTAATCATTTTGATATCCGGAAACCCAAGTGAGTACTAAAAAAAGAATAATTCAGGCAAGTATTGATTTGTTTAATGAGCATGGTGAACAAAATATTAGTACTAATCACATTGCTGCTCATTTAGAGATCAGTCCGGGTAACTTGTATTATCATTTTAAAAATAAAACGGACATTTTACGTCACATCTTTGATTTGTATCGGGAACACTTACAAACTCGGTTTATTCCACTCGACAGAAATAAAGATATTTTAGAACAATTAGTAGCCTATGTTGATTCCTTATTTGATCTGATGTGGCAATTTCACTTTTTTTATGACAATTTGGATGACATTCTGGCGCGAGATCCAGAACTTAAAAAAGAATATATAGCGCTACAAGATAATTTATCTGAGCAGGTAAAAGCGGTATTAGTTGGGTTAAAGCATTCTCAGATAATAGATATTGATGATGAGGATATTCCTGATTTGGCGCATAGTATTAAGTTGATGTCTAGTTTTTGGACGCCGTATGTTAAAACTCACAATTTAAGCGGTAAAATTTTACAATCTGATATATATCAAGGTGTTGTTAAGGTTTTATTGCTTTTTAAACCTTATAGTTATGGTGATGGTCTCACTCAGATCACGCAATTACAGAATAAATATAAGGCGTTAGCTGAAGCTTAATATGAGAAAAATTAGTTAAAATAGTGCCGCTTAGCCGGCACTTTTTAACAAATTTTAAAGCGTTATTTATTTGTTGATTTCGTGCCGTGAACACAATTACTTAATAATTCTTGCCAAAAATGAAGGCCTTTTCTTTGTGCCAATTTAATATTTGTTTCGGGAATCGATTCAGGATCAGGATGGTTTTGTAATGCTAATTCCATACTCGCTTCTCTTATAAGATGCAGGCTTGGGTAGGGGGCTCTATTGGTATAATTAGCTGGATCTTGTTCATCGGAATCGGCAAAAACATAGTTAGGGTGAAAATTGGCTATCTGATATTTACCTTCAAAACCCTGGGCTACTAACATCGCATTGGCTAAATCAACTAACTCTAAAAAATCTTCAAAGTCTGCAAAACCTTTGGCAAACACCAGTAAGGTTGTTTCTATTTTTGGCTCTTGTTCTAATTTACCCAATTCATCAATCATTTCAACAACGGCATTGCCAATATCATTAGTGTCTGAAATTTGATAAAAAATACTATTGGCTTCTACTTCTTTTCGTGCAAAAGGGCAAAAATTATATTTTACAATAACATCGCTTACCCAGGTTTTCATTTGTTCTATTACTTGTTGTTGCATTGTTACCCTTGAGGTTTGAAATATGACGTTAGAATAGTTAAGGTTTTATTTACGGCACCTTGATTTTCAGCGACGAATAACGCGCCTTGTTTACCTATCTGTTGCTGAAGTTTTTTGTCTAGAAACAATTTGGTTAATAAGGGAAGAAGTTCAGAATGATCTTGTACCATTAAACAGCCACCTTGTTTGAGTAATTCAGGGTAAACATGCGAAAAATTAAAAATATGGGGCCCTGTGATCACAGGTACTGAATAGGCGCAAGCTTCAAGCGGGTTATGTCCTCCTCTTTCTATTAAACTCCCCCCGATAAAAGCGATATCCGCAGCACCATATAAAGTTAATAATTCACCCATAGTATCTGCCAATAATACCTGACATTTTTTAATTTCTTGCTCACTCTTTCTTATTAATAGCAGATTTTCTTGTCGAATAAGCTCTGCAACTTCATCAAATCGTTCGGGATGACGAGGTACTAAAATAAGTAAAGCGTCAGGGAAACTTTCGAGTAGCTTTTTATGAGTTCTAAGCAATAATTCGTCTTCACCATGATGTGTGGAGCCCGCAATCCAAATTGGTTGATTGTGCGTTAATTTATTTTTTTGTTGAGCCGCCTGAAATTTAATATTTTCATCTATTTTAATGTCAAACTTAATAGAGCCTGTATTACATACTTTTTTCGGTGCTAATCCCAACTGAATAAAACGATTTGCATCTTGCTCATTGTGAGCAGCTAGTTGGGTGATCCCTTTCATTATTAAATGGCTTAAAGGTGAAATTTTTTGATACCCTTTAAATGACTTCTCAGACAATCTTGCATTGATAACAATAACCGGAATGTTTCTATTACTACTTTGGACTATTAGGTTTGGCCAAAGTTCAGTCTCTAAAATACAAACTAGCTTAGGTTGCAATTTGTTTAAAAAACGTTTTACTGTAAAGTGAAAATCCAGTGGTAAATAATAGTGTTTAATATTATCCATACCCGAAAAACTGCGTTTGATTTGCTCTGTTCCTGTGGGGGTATTACATGTAATTATTATTGTTTGCTCTGATAACTCGTTACTGAGTTTTTTAATAAGTGGCGCTGCTGCAATAACTTCCCCAACAGACGCACAATGAAATACCAGGCTATTCTTTTCGCTTAGATCATAATGACATAAAGCAAGACGTTCAGACCAGCGTTTACGATAGTCTGGGTTTTTGTTACCGCGCAACCATAAATGAATAAAAATTAAAGGACTTAATAAATATAAGACAAAAGAATAAATAAAACGTGCCATTTATGAACCTAAATTTATGCGTTACCGCATTTTAGCCTGAATATGTTTATATCTAAACATTTTTAAACAATTGGTATGTATTAACCTTAAAATAGATCTGTTAGTATTTACGGCTTCATTGTTTCCTAACGTTTATTTATCTGAATAATAAAAATATGAAAATCAAATTATTATCAAGTTTACTACTAACTCTATGTACTTTATCTGTTTCAGCTAAGCCAAGTGTTTACCTGCCAATTGGTATAGAAGTCAATTTAGAACAACAAATAGATCGATTATTTGCACTGACAACTGGTTCGCCAATGAGTAAACCTTACGCATTAAATGAAATAGATCTGGCGTTAATTAAATTAAAGAAACTTGATGCAAGTTTGCATTCAGCAATTGTCTCTGGATTGAAGCCTTATAGAGGGGTTGATCAGGTGAGTCGCATGGGGATGAAGTTTAGAGTGGACAAAGATAAAAATGTCGCCATCGCAAATCAAAGAGGTTTAACTTCACAAGAGTGGGGTCAAGGTATATTTGAAGGGTTATGGCGACCAAATGACAGTATGTTACTACAGGTAGGATTGGATTACCGGGTCGATTCAGGCGATTTAGTGGCATACAATAGTTTTTTTAGTTTTGGCGGAGAGTCATTACAATTGGACATAGGGTATAAAGAACATTGGTTTTCGCCATTTAAAATGTCTTCTCAGTTAATTTCTTCTAATGCTAAAGCATCTCCTTCAATCTCGTTAGGATTATCTCAACCCGCTTCTAACTGGTGGAATTTCGATTTTGAGTTATTTTATTCAAAATTAGATGAAGTTGACCAAGGAGTAAGATATCAGAATGAATGGCATGATGGCAGGCCAAGATTAATGGGCACGCATATAAGTGTAGAGCCATTAAAAGGATGGAAGTTAGGGTTTAATCGAATATTGCATTTTGGCGGCGGACCCAGGGAAGTGAGTACGAAAGATATTGCAAAAGCTTTTTTTGATCCTGCCGGTAATGATAATACCGGAACGGATAATGAATTTGGCGATCAAATCGCTTCAGTAACCAGCTTATTTGCATTTGATTGGGTTTTACCTGCCGAGTTATATTTTGAATATGGCGGTGAGGATACCCAAGGTAGTAGTAATTATAGTTTGGGCAACCAGGTTCACTCTGTGGGATTACATTTACCGAGAGTGACTAACAATATTGCTGTACGCTATGAATATAATAAATGGAAAACAGCTTGGTACACCAATCACAACTACAAATTTGGTAATACCAATGATGGTGTTGTATACGGACATTTTGCAGGGGACCAGCGAGTTTTTTCTGATGCAGTTCCGTCTCAAGTGCATAGTTTAAGTGTTGATTATTTCGCAAATGCCAGTTCATTTTGGCAAACTAAACTCGTGATGATAAATAACGAAAGTGATGCAACCTATCAATACGAAAAAGGCTTAGAGCTGCAAATAATAAATAGTCAAAAATGGAATAAATACAGAATTGAAAGCAATATAACGCTAGGTAAAGATGTTTTTGATGATAACTATGGTCATGCGTCTATTTCTTTCTTTTGGTGATTTAATAACTTTGTAGTTGATAACAGGACTTGTTCAGGGGTGATGTTATCAACTCTTCCCTTAGTTATTAACACGTCACCAGGCCCTAAAGGTTGCCATTGCTGAGCCGATTCTCTGATCAAGGCTATTTGTTGTATACCTAAGCTGGCCGCAATATGCATAATAGCGGTTTCGACACTTATAATGAGTTGACATTGTTCCATAAGTGCCGGTAATTCATAAAAATGTTCTTTGGCACTGAATACTTTGATGGGTAATTTGTTTAACTTATCATCTTGTTTTATCCATTCTAATAGGTCCTGATATTGCGCAGGAGGAGAGTTTAGAATAAATAAACTCTGATTATCATTATGGTATTGCTTTATTAGAAATGTTTTTAATTGTGTTAACTGCCAATCTCGTTTGCTGGCGGTTGATAAATGATTGATGAATATTGTCGGGCCTGCAGCTAGTGCATTTTCAGTACGAGATGTTTCAATGATATTTTTGGCTGCGAGTTGATATTGCGCGGGAACAACAATTCTTAAAAATGCATTTTTTGGTAAATGAATACCACATAGCTTTGTATATTGTTCATTATAATAGGTGGTGATATGAGAGTATTTTTTACTACCTGTAATGGTGTAACTTTGAGAGAGTTGCTTAAAGTACCAATATTTTTTGAATGGTTTAGTAAATAATTCTGACTTAGTACCCGCAATGTATCCATCAGGCGATATTATTCTTGCTAACTTTGCATATTCTTCAGAACGCTTTGTTGCTAAAAAAATAATGAGATCATATTGTTGATTATGTGCTTCATCTACAATTAGCTGTCTGTGAACTAAGTCTTTAGCAATGGGATATACATGGTTAATATGGGGTTCACTTTCAAGCCATTGCGATAAAGTTTTGTTTCTCCCAGAGTGCCAGGACTTCTTTTTAGTTCTGCAATCGTCAATCCATATATCAAGCGTTACATTAGGGTGCTTTTGTTTCAATGCCTCTAGGTAAACGCCTTGATAAATATAATCACCTAAGGCTAAGTGGGTCATAAATAAGACATTATTAGCTTTGGATAACATTTCAGCTGAGATTAATGGGAATCCAATTCCTGACATCAAATGCCTCGTAAATAGTATAGGGTTTACAAAAACAGGGATTTTATCAAATTTCAATTGGTTTTTGTTGATTTTTATCTTGTTACTTTATTTAAGCTGGGGAATTGTTATACCCAAACATAATTTTATGAAATAATATCGGCTAAATAGAAATAAGCGCAAAGGAAAATTATATGGCCGATACTAATTCATTAGAAAAAAGTTATTTAGCAAGTTTAGAGCGCCATAGAAAAGCATTTGATACACTGGAAGCCCATCAGGAAACTGCTTTAACACTGTTAAACCAATGTGAAAAAACCTTAGTTGCAGGTGGTAAAGTTATTTGGTTTGGCAATGGAGGCAGTGCGGCAGATGCACAGCATTTAGCTGCTGAATTTATGGTGCGTTATAAAAATGAACGTGGTCCATTAGCTGCTATTGCACTTACTACCGATACATCAATTTTAACTGCCCATTCTAACGATTACCATTTTGATTCTGTTTTTGAAAGACAAGTAAAAGGTTTATGCAAAGCTGAAGATTTAGTGATTGGATTAACAACCTCAGGTACAAGTAATAATATTAATTTAGCCTTAACGGCTGCCAATGAAATTGGTGCATATACTGTGGCATTAACTGGCAGGGATGGTGGTGAAGTAAAAAATATTGCTAACTTATCACTTATTATTGATAACAATGAAACTGCACGAATTCAGGAGGCGCATATGTTTATTGGGCACTGGCTGTGTGAAGCCATTGACGTATTATCGGCTAAAGGGAAGTTAGGCTAATGGATTTATCATTATTGAAAAATTTATCACAGGCCAAAGTATTAGTGGTTGGTGATGTGATGCTTGACAGGTACTGGCATGGTGATTCAGGACGAATATCACCGGAAGCTCCTGTACCTGTGGTGAAAATTAATCAATTAGAAGATAAAGCAGGTGGTGCTGCAAATGTGGCAAAAAATATTGCACATTTAGATGGTAAAGTGAGTTTACTTGGCATTGTAGGCGATGATGAATATGGGAAAACCTTACAGGCACTATTAGTTAATGAAAATATAGGTTCACATCTGGTTATTCAGCCAGATCACCCTACAATCGCCAAAATGCGAATAATCAGTCGGCATCAGCAAGTTGTAAGGTTAGATTTAGAAGATAATTTCACGCGCGATCATAGTCAACAATTATTAGAGCGCTTAAAAGATGTGGTTAACGAGCATGATTTTGTCTTATTTTCAGATTATAACAAAGGTTCATTAACACTTATTCGTGAAATGATAGCTGTGGCTAAAAAAGCGGGGAAAACTGTTTTAGTTGACCCTAAATCCCATGATCTATCTCTTTATGCTGGTGCCGACTTTATTACGCCTAATTTTTCTGAATATAAAGCAGCTGGTGGTAAAACAGGATCTGAATTAATTATTGCTGATTCTGCACGCCAAATTATCAAGACGTCTAAGATAGCTAATATGCTATTAACTCGCTCAGAACAAGGCATGTCTTTAATTTCAGCCACTGAAAAACATGATTTTCCAGCTCAAGTGTTAGAGGTTTCAGATGTAACGGGAGCTGGAGATACTGTTATTGCAACTCTCGCGGTTATGTTGGCTGCGGGAATGACGCCAAAAGACGCCGTAGAAGTTGCTAATTTGGCCGCAGGAATTGTGGTTGGCAAATTAGGTGCGGCCACTGTGTCACCAGAAGAATTAGCAAGAAAATTGAGCCAGTATTTGGTTGATACAGGTGAGCATTATCAAGCTCCTTTTGATGATGTTTTACAGCATATTGAATTTGCGAAACAAAATGGTGAGAAAATTGTTTTCACTAACGGTTGTTTTGATATTTTACATGCCGGTCATGTGAGGTATTTGGCACAGGCTAAAGCTAAAGGCGATCGTTTAGTCGTCGGATTAAATAACGATGAATCTATATCACGTTTAAAAGGTGCACAAAGGCCAATCAATCCTTTACAAGAAAGAGCTATGGTATTATCTGCGTTAGTTTGTGTTGATTGGGTGATCCCTTTTGGTTGTATTGAAAATAACGATACACCAGCCAAATTAATCGAACAGGTTAAACCTGATATTTTAATTAAAGGTGGAGATTACACCATAGATCAAATTGCTGGTGCTGAATTTGTTTTAAAAAATGGCGGTAAAGTAGAAGTGCTAGAGTTTTTAAATGGGTGTTCCACTTCTAATGTGATCAAGAGAATTAAACAGTTTTAATAGGATAAAATGAGTACGACTAAGTCGTACTCGCTTGTTCATATGTATTAATTAATAATTGCCAGTCTGTTTTTTGCCAATAAAATAGTGAATTACGTTTTGATTCTTTGCTAAATGACCTCTTTAATCGATTTATATTATTCTGTTGCCAGCCCGTTTGTGGTTTTTTTAGCGAACCGCGATCAAAGTCGATTAAATAGACTTTATTGTTAATATCATCGACTTGGCCAGAGGCTTGAGAAAATAATATATTATTGATATTGAGATCTGCGTGATAAACACCTCGCCGATGAAACTCAGCAATGCATATTGCTACTTGTTTTATTTCTAACGAACTTAATGGTCGTTGTTTTAAAACATCTAAAATGCTCTGGGCGCCTTCTATGGCTTGGGTAATGATATCAGCATTATAAATCAGCCCTTTTTTTTCAATTTTGGCTGCAAGAGGTGTTGGTACATTTAAACCCAATTTTTGCAGTTTACACAGCAAGTCAAACTCCTGATACACACGACTATTTTTTAAACCTAAGTATAAATATTGATCTCGTAGTAATTTACCTATTAGCCCACCACGCCAATAATGGCGTAAAACACCTTTTACATTGTTATGCTTAAAAAACCAGACACTGGCACGGCCTTTTTTTTGGGCGTAAATCTTATTTTGTTGCCGCCAAAAATCCGCACTGAACCAATCTAAGCTAATATCTGCAGGACTCGATTGTCCACTGAGAATCGTTTTGTTGTTAATTTTATTCAGTTTTACCATGTGATCAATTATTTAAATACAGCATAGCGATAGTTTACTATAGGCATCTAGGTTTGTTTAATTTAAGATCGGATTAATTCAGTTTTTACTTTAAAGGTTATTAGTGAGTTTAACGGATCAATATCAAGACATATGTATATTACGCTTATCGGCTATTGGTGATGTTTGCCATGCTGTGTCTGCTGTTCAGGCTATTCAGAAACATTATCCTAAAGCTAGGATCACTTGGGTTATCGGTAAAGTAGAAGCGATGTTATTAGCTGATTTGCCTGGTGTAGAATTTGTTATATTCAATAAGAAACAAGGGAAAACCGCTTTTAAACAACTCAAGCAGAAGTTTAAAGGGCGAAAATTTGATGTTCTATTACATATGCAAGTGGCATTAAGGGCAAATATTGCGGCGGCACACATACCTGCAAAAATAAAGTTGGGCTTTGATTGGTCAAGAGCAAAAGAAGGCCATGCAATATTTACCAACAAGCGCATCGCCCCACAAACAGCACCACATGTATTAGAAGGATTTCAGGGCTTTGCTAACGCAATTGGTGTTCCTGAGTATCAGCCTGACTGGCAAATGCCTTATTCAGAACAAGATCTGTTATTTGCCAAAAAGCTATTAACCAATAAAGATAAAACTTTTGTTATTTCACCAGCAGCAAGTAAAAAAGAACGTAACTGGTTGCCTGAACGTTATGCAGAAGTGGCAAAACATGCACACAGTTTAGGTTTTTACGTTGTACTTACCGGAGGCGCCACCGAAATGGAATATGAATTGGCCAATCAAATAAAAGCTTGCTGCGATTTTGAAGTCTTAGACTTAGTTGGGAACACATCCCTCAAACAACTATTATGCGTATTAAAATGTGCAGATCTTGTTTTAGCGCCGGATACGGGTCCTGCTCACATGGCTGTTACTGTAGCAACCCCCGTTATAGGGCTTTATGCCCACTCAAATCCACAGCGAACCGGGCCTTATAACTATCAAGAATATGTTGTTGAAGTTTACCATGATAATTTAGCAAAACAGTTTGGTAAAACGGCGGCACAATTACCCTGGGGCAAAAGAATTAAAGGCCAGGCGTTAATGGAGCAAATTACTGTCGAACGTGTCATTAACATGTTTGACCGAGTAGTGGAGCAGGAGTCTATATGAAAAAAGCGATATTCTTAGATAGAGACGGTGTTATTAATGTTGACCATGGTTATATTTATAAAACATCCGAATTTGAGTTTATAAGTGGGGTTTTTGAAGCATGTCGATATTTTGTAGAACAAGGTTATTTAATTGTAGTTGTTACCAATCAGTCAGGGATCGCCAGAGGGTATTATACTGAGCAGGATTTTGATCTATTGACACAGTGGATGAAAGCACGCTTTTTAGAAGAAGGCATTACTATTTCAAATGTTTATTTTTGTCCTCATCATCCAGAAAAAGCAGAAAAAGGACAGGCTAAATATTTAAAGACCTGTGATTGCAGAAAACCGGCACCTGGGATGTTAAATCAGGCAATTGCAGATTTTGATATCGATGTTAAAAACAGCATTATGGTGGGTGATAAATTATCGGATTTACAAGCTGCTATTAATGCGGGTGTAACAACAAAAATATTAGTGAGATCAGGCAAACCGGTTCTAGATGAAACCTGTAAACTGGCTGATGCTGTTTATGATGATTTATACTCAGTAATAAAAGATAAAAGTTACTAATGAATTACATATCGCTTTTTCATAAGATTAAGGAGTGCAATTAAATCATTTAACTTTTAAACTAGCTGCAATTTTAATAAATAATTAGCATTAATGAATAAAATATGCAATTAATTTAACCGTTCAAAATTTTGGAGATATCGGATGAGAGCATCTGCGTTTTATCAAGGCCTTACACAGCAAATAGAACAAGTTAAAGAAGAAGGTTTATTTAAAAATGAGCGCATTATTACTTCCATGCAACAAGCTGAAATCAAAGTGGGTGAGGGTGAAGATGTAATCAATTTTTGTGCTAATAATTATCTGGGGTTGGCTAATCACAAAGATTTGATCCAGGCTGCAAAGTCAGGACTGGAACAGCATGGTTTTGGTGTCGCTTCTGTAAGATTTATTTGTGGTACTCAGGATATTCATAAAACACTAGAGCAAAAAATCAGTGCATTTTTAAAAATGGAAGATACGATTTTGTATTCTTCATGTTTTGATGCCAATGCCGGTCTTTTTGAAACCTTACTGGGTGCAGAAGACGCTATTATTTCTGATTCTTTAAATCATGCGTCAATTATTGATGGTGTACGTCTATGTAAGGCGAAACGTTTTCGTTATGCAAATAACGATATGGCTGATTTGGAAAAGCAATTAATCGCTGCTGATGAAGCAGGTGCAAAAACAAAGTTAATAGCGACCGATGGTGTATTCTCTATGGACGGTGTAATTTGCGACCTGACTACTGTTTGTGATTTAGCAGATAAATATGATGCACTCGTAATGGTTGATGATTCGCATGCGGTTGGCTTTGTTGGTGAAAATGGCAGAGGAACACCTGAATATTGTAATGTTATGGATAGAGTAGATATCATTACGGGTACATTGGGTAAGGCTTTAGGCGGTGCATCAGGAGGGTATACTGCGGCAAAAGCTGAAATTGTTGAATGGTTACGTCAGCGTTCTCGCCCTTATTTATTTTCAAATTCTTTAGCTCCTTCAATTGTTACAGCATCAATTAAAGTACTTGATATGCTAAGTACAAGCACAGAGTTAAGATCTAAACTTTGGTCTAATGTTGCTTATTTTCGTGAGAAAATGGAAGCGGCTGGTTTTACCTGTGCAGGTAAAGATCATGCAATAATCCCGGTTATGCTGGGAGACGCGAAAGTTGCCGCTGAAATGGCAACCAGATTGCAGGCAAAGGGGATTTATGTCACAGGTTTTTCTTTCCCTGTTGTACCTAAAGGTCAGGCTCGTATACGTACGCAAATTTCAGCGGCTCACTCTCAGGAGCACTTAGATAAAGCAATTACGGCCTTTACTGAAATCGGTAAAGAAATGGGAATAATTTAAGTATGAAAGCACTTTCTAAATTAAAACCTGAACCGGGGATCTGGATGGTTGATGTGCCTAAGCCAGAGGTTGGGCATAATGATTTATTGATTAAGATCCGTAAAACAGCAATTTGTGGTACAGATGTTCATATCTATAAATGGGATGAATGGTCACAAAAGACTATACCTGTTCCTATGGTTGTAGGTCATGAATATGTAGGTGAAGTTGTTGATATGGGACAGGAAGTTCGCGGGTTTTCTGTTGGTGACAGAGTATCAGGTGAGGGACATATAACTTGTGGACATTGTCGAAACTGTCGCGCCGGACGCGTTCATTTATGCCGAAATACTACGGGTGTAGGTGTTAATCGTGAAGGTGCTTTTGCCGAATATTTAGTGATCCCGGCTTATAATGCGTTTAAAATTCCAGATAATATTGCAGATGAACTCGCAGCTATATTTGACCCATTTGGTAATGCTGTTCATACGGCTTTATCATTTGATTTGGTTGGTGAAGATGTTTTGATCACAGGTGCCGGACCTATAGGTATTATGGCGGCAGCGGTGGCAAAACATGTTGGTGCACGACATGTTGTGATCACAGATGTTAATGAATATAGACTGGAATTAGCACTGAAAATGGGGGCGACACGTGCAGTGAATGTTGCCAATGAAAAACTAGAAGATGTGATGACTGACCTGGAAATGACCGAAGGTTTTGATATTGGCCTTGAGATGTCGGGTGTACCGTCTGCATTTAACGCCATGTTAAATAATATGAACCATGGTGGTAAAATTGCGATGTTAGGTATTCCGCCTTCAGATATGGCTGTAGATTGGAATCAGGTGATTTTTAAAGGTTTAGTAATAAAAGGGATTTACGGTCGGGAAATGTTTGAAACCTGGTACAAAATGGCAAGTTTAATTCAATCTGGTTTAGATTTATCTCCTATCCTTACCCATGAATTTCACATTAATGATTTTCAACAAGGTTTTGATACTATGGTTTCAGGGCTGTCGGGTAAAGTGATCTTAAATTGGGATTAAAATAAATTTATATTTTATGACCAGTCGATAAACGTATTAACACTATTTCCAGGGACGGAAATGATTTATAAAAGGCAAAAATATGGCATTTCAGCATATTTCGGTGCAACAAGTATTAAATAGATTAGACGAAACTGACTTTATTGTTGCTGATATCAGAGATCCAAACAGTTTTAGTCAAGGGCATATTCCAGGCTCTGTGCATTTAAGTAATGAAAATATAGGCCAATTTATGACAGAAAAAGATTATGAACAACCTATCGTCATTGTCTGTTATCACGGGATCAGTTCTCAAGGCGCCGCAAATTATTTAACTGAACAAGGTTTTGACAACGTTTTTAGTATGGATGGCGGATTCACCGATTGGGCTGTGCAATGTTCAGATAAAATTGAAAAATGATCGCATATGAAATTACTGGCTGAAATTACGAACCCCAGAGCTGCACAGGGTTTTTGTGATTATTTAAAAACACAAAAAATTGATGTGCAACTGGTGGCTGGCGAAGCTCAGTCAGTTGCGATATTTGTTGCGGAAGCCGATTTTTCACTGGCACAAACCTTGTGGCATGAATTTGTCAAAAACCCTGAACAAGAAAAGTATTTGTCAGCATCCTGGTATGTTGGTAATAATGATTCAGGTTTAAGCTATGCCGGTAAACCGCTCAATATTACAAAGCAATTTATTTCTCTGGACTGGTTAATCCAAAGTGTCACAATTATTGCCGTGGTGCTTTATATAGCATTTATTCTGGGGGGATTTGAGTTTTTATTTAACATGTTGCAGTTTCAGCCTGATAATCCTATAAATTGGCTTACACCAGCACTTATTCATTTTTCAGCAGCTCATATTATTTTTAACTTAATGTGGTGGATGCATTTAGGAAATAAGATTACAAAAAATCTAGGGAAAATGACCTTAATATTGTTGTTTTTAATTAGTGCTGTGATCAGTAATTGGTCACAATATCTTGTTACAGGGCCAAGTTTTGGTGGTTTATCGGGTGTTGTTTATGCGTTACTGGGATTTTGTTGGATATATGGTTATTTAAAACCTCAATCTGCAATTGACTTACCTAAACCAATTGTTGGTTTTATGTTGGGTTGGATGTTGCTCGGTTTTGCCGATGTATTATTTATTAATATGGCTAATTGGGCGCATCTAGCTGGTTTATTGAGTGGGACTTGCTACGCTTTTCTGTTGGTAAAATTAAAAAAATAAATTTACCAATTTGATTATGTAATGTCAGATCTCAAATTGGTGTTGATTTTTAAAGTGCGTAAATTTAGTTATATAAGTATTTGGTAAATAATACATCGCGGACAATTTCCTGACCAGTTTCAGCTTTTAATAAACTTTTTACTGCTTCAATACATTTCTTGCGTATTTCTTCTCTGCCAACTAATGATTTAACTTTTTCTTCTGGTTCTTTTGAGAAAATTTCAACAATTGCATCCCGTAATAAAGGAGCGTGATGCTCAACAACTTCAATATTAGACATATCGAGTAACATTAATTCTACTGTGATCCTGACAAAGCCTAATTTCTTTTTAGACGTACTAATATAATTTGTTGTTATGTCGGGTTCAAATCCAAAATAGCCAACATTGCTTAGTGCGTGACTTGAAAGGCTGGTAAATTGTAGTGTAATTGTTAAGAATGTGAGAGCCAACAAACGCATGTGTATTTTACCTAATTATATTTTATTTGTATTTTTAAGATCACAGGTAGTGATCTTAGCACTTGATTAATAATAGCAAAATATAGACCAGCATTGTTTATTATTTTTATTTTTTTTAAGCTCTGCCAATCTTGGATAAATCTGGCTATTTTGCATTTAATCGTAGTTTGCTATCATTGCGTTATTATTAATTTAGGTCAATAAGCTGTGCATAATTTTCCTCTTAGTCTAGAAAATACCTGGCTAGATGTTATTCCTAAAGAACTAACAAAATTACAACACGAATGGTTATTTGAAACAGGCTCTTTAACGCAAAAATTAAAACAAAAATGTACACACTTTTATTTAAAAGTATTAAGTGAAGTTACGTCAATACTAACAGCGGAGCAGGCCAAAATTTTAGATATTGCAATTCAACCAGCGCTTTTTCGCGAAGTTTTATTATTTTGTGATGAGCAACCTCATATCTATGCTCAAAGCTGGATCCCTTTAGGTTTAGGGGAAAACCATTTAACACAAATGGGTAATATGCCTTTAGGTGAAAGAATTTTTAAAGAGCCTAATTTAACTCGGCATGCAATTTCAGTCGCTAAGTTTGAAAAAAATCACCCAATAAGTCAATTGGCTTGTAATTTGGGATTAGGCGCTGAAATATGCTGGGCTAGAAGAAGTGTTTTTTCTATTGATGAACAAAGGTTATTAGTTTGCGAAACCTTTTTACCAGGATCTTTTGCCTACAATGAGTAAACTCGCCCTGAAATTTTCGAATATAATTTATTACAAGCAATTAATGCGTACAGATAAAGTCATAGGTTCTTTATTATTGTTATGGCCTACATATTGGGCACTTTGGTTAAGTTCAGGTGGGGTACCTGATACTCTGTTATTGTGTGTGTTTACTGCTGGTGTATTTGTGATGCGCAGTGCTGGCTGTGTGATCAATGATTTTGCAGACCGAAAAGTTGATGGTCATGTAGAAAGAACGAAAAATAGGCCGTTAGTTACTGGGAAAGTAACCTCAATTGAAGCAATTCAGTTATTTATATTATTAATTACGATCGCTTTTTTATTAGTTTTATTATTGAATTTAGAAACGATTATTTTATCTTTGGGTGGACTTGCACTCGCTTTTTGTTACCCCTTTATGAAACGATTTACTTATTTACCACAAGTTGTTTTGGGTGCTGCTTATAGCTGGTGTATTCCTATGTCATATATGGCAATACAAAAAACGGTGCCGACAGAAGCCTGGTTATTATATATAGCAAATCTGTTCTGGACGGTAGCTTACGATACTATGTATGCCATGGTAGATCGGGAAGACGACAAAAAAATAGGTATCAAATCAACCGCAATATTATTTGCTGATTTTGATAAATTAATTATTGGGCTACTACAGAGTGTCACACTAGGAATTATTGTTTACGTCGCAATTCAACATCATTTTACTTATTTGTTTTATTCAGCTTTTACGATTGCCATCGGGTTATTTTTATATCAACACTGGCTGATAAAAAACCGCGATAGGGGACAGTGTTTTAAAGCGTTTTTAAATAATCATTGGGTTGGCTTGGTATTATTCTCAGGCATAGCATTGGAACTACCGTTTCACTAATAAAAATTAAAAATCCCATTAATACAGGGATTTTTAATAACTTGGTGGTAATTACCTGATGCTATATATTATATAAGCAAACTTCTGATTGTGCGTTTGCTTCATCAACAATAAATTCAAGTAATTGTGTGATTTCAGAGTTAATATCTTTGCCTGTTTTAATCACCAATTGTTTTTTTAATTTACTTCTTTCGGGTTTGATGAAAATAAGATCAGAGTTATTTTCAACTATTTTGGTATGTTCAATACCAGCGAGTGCAATATTATTACTATGTCGAATACTTTGGGTGATCTGCTCTAAAGTACCCACTTTCATACTATTGAGTTTACTTAATGAAGATACTGTATCTTGTAGCATTTTTTGCACTTGATTGTTTTGTGAGAAGCAAGCCAGAATCGGATAAGGCTCCAAATGTGATTTTTCAATAAATTGCTCAAAGGCCAAAGGATGATCTTTATAGACAAATAAAATAAGCTGATCAGGTAAGTAAACAGTATTTTCATGTTGGCTATCTACATTTTCCTGACAAATAATAAGATCAATTTCATTACTTGTCATTTTATCAAGCAGGATATCCTGTTCTTTGAGCTGCATTTCGATTCGAATATCTGGATATCTTTGCATGAATTCACCACAGGCATGGGGAACGATTGACGCAGCATCCAAGGTATAACCGATAATGATTTTTGATGATGACTTTTTATTCAGTTTAGCTAAGTCTAATTTAAACTTATCATAGTCATCTAAAGTTTGAGAGCAATAGACTAAAAACTTCTCTCCAGCTTCTGTTAATGTTACTGAGCGTGTGGATCGAACCACAAGTTCACAGTCAAATTCTTGCTCTATGGTTTGTATACTTCGAGTTAAGGCAGAAGTACTTAAATTACAAAACTCAGCAGCTTGTCTAAAGTGACGTAAATTTCCTAATGCTCTAAATTGTTCAAATTGTTCCAGTCTCACTGAATAATCCTTATTTACATCGTGAAAAAGTACTATTGAGGTTAACAAACATTAACCCCACTCTAGTCACAAATTAGTAAGTGATCACTTCTTTGTGCCTCAGACAAATATTATTAAACACTATCTTGGGAGAGTATACAATCTTAGCAAGGGATAAATATTTAAAAAAACAACGTCAAAAATCAGCCTGGTTAATTAATTGTGAATTTCATATCTAACAGGTTAACTAATTATAGTTTTAATCCGGATTTTCATCTCTAATTGCTAAAAACTCATCAAGATTATTGAGAAATATATCGACAAGGTCGGGATCAAAATGTTTTCCTCTTTCTGCTTTTACTAAATCCAGAATTTTCTCTATGGGCCAGGCTTGTTTATAGCAACGGTTACTGCCTAATGCATCAAATACATCGGCGAGTGCTGTGATCCGGCCTGAAATATCAATCTCAGCACCTTTTAGTTTTTGTGGGTATCCGGAACCGTCCCATTTTTCATGATGTTGATAGGCCAAAAGTGAACCCTGATGAAGTATTTCATTGCTAGAGTTTTTTAGTATGTCGTATCCTATTTGTGCATGAGATTGCATTATTTCCCATTCTTCTGCGGTATGTTTGCCGGGTTTATTAAGGATTTTATCGGGAATACCTATTTTACCTATGTCGTGTAAAGGGGAGGCAAACCTGATAATTTCAGCATGATAATTTGTTAAACCATATTTAATGGCTAACATATAACTGAATTTAGCAACGCGCCTTACGTGGTTGCCTGTTTCTCGGCTGCGTTTCTCTATCGCCTCACCTAAGATATAAGATAGTTCTTTTTGTGATTCCCTGACCACTTCTCTTAAACATAAATTATCATAAGCCAAAGCGATATTATTTGAGAAAAATTCTAGTAACTGATGATCTGAAGCTTGTAATTTCGATGATTTACTGACATAGATCATTGTTTCTAAACCATCTTTGGTAGGAAAGTAACCGACAAATTGATTTTCATTTTTTACTGATTGTTTACTGTTATGCGCGTTGATAAAAAGCGTACTTACTTCGCTGGGTAGTGCTGATTTATGTTTGTTATCTGTTATGCCTGATGCCGCGAGTAATTGAAAGTCAGCTCCTTTTTTAGTTTGTGAGTTGACCGCTGCCGCACAGTAAATTTCTGATCCGGTCAGGCCCATTACATCAGAAACATGGCCTAATATGGTTGAGGCAAATTGATTAACCGTTTCACACTCTAAAAAATGGGCTGAAGCATTTATGATTTGCTCTAATCCTTTTTTATGTTTTTCTATGGTTAATATATCTCGATAGGCTCTTAGTGCTGTATAAAGTAAGGTTTTTAATTTAATTGCGGTAAGTTCAGTTTTATTTTTATAGTCATTGATATCATAATCTCTGATAACCGACTCTTCAGGAGCTTCTCCTGGTTGTCCTGTTCGTAAAATTAATCTGACGTCATGATTTTCTATGTCATCACGAATATATTTTATTAAATCTAAACCGGCATGAGTGGTTTCCATTACTACATCAACCAGACATAGTGCTATGTTGTCATTGTTTTTTACTTTTTCAATGGCTTCTTTAGCTGAATAGGCATGGCATAAATTCAATTTTCGGCCTTCAAATTTAAAGCCGGATAAGACGAGTTTTGTTACTTGATGAACATCTTCTTCATCGTCAACAACAAGCACATTCCAATCTGAACTTTCGATTTGCGGTTCATTATCTTCAGATATGTTTTCGTCATGAAATAAAAAATCAGGCACTCAAAGAAATCTCAAATAGCGAATTACAATCTAAGTATAGAAGTTATTTTTATTTTGTTCGTAATTTAGTAAAATTTCTTGCTAAGAAGCCAATTTGTTTTGTTAAACATTAATATCATGCTGGTTAACTGAACGTAAACTAATTATAATACCAGCTCAAAAACAACTAGAACTAATATAGAGAGGATTTTTTATGGGTGAATTTCAAGGTAAGCAGCTCCATGAATTACTGCAAGCTTTAGTGTCTACATCGCCTAACGATACTCTGCAGGTTGTTGCGCAAAAATTAGATCAGCAAGGTGAACAAGTAAATAGCCAGATCCAAGAAACAATATCAAATAGTCATCCATATATAGAGCAAGCTTCTAATCAGTTGCTTGATTTTATAACTCCTCAATTACAAGCTTTTATGTTGGTTGCGTGTCAACAAGCTGTAGAAAAGGGCCATCAGGCTGCGATGGTACAACAACAAGATGATGAAGATGAACAGCTAAATGCTGTTCAAACTGAGTTAACTTTATTGAAAAAGCAGTTGGGTGAACACCAGCTAAAATTAGCTGCTGAACAAAAGGAAAACAGTGAAAAAACAGAAGTAATTGCACAGCTGACTGAAAAAGCTGAACGGTTTGCTAAAACTCAAGACGAATTAGCAGAAATGGAATTGCAATATCAAGATTCAGCAACAGATAAAAAGCAATTACTAGAGTCGCTTAATGAACTACAACAGCAAAAGAAAGATTTAGAGTCTCAGGTAAAACAAGTTGAGCATGCGTTAAACAGGCAAAAAGAACATAACGAATTACAATCTACTAAATTAAAACAGTTGATTGATAAGCGCAATGAAGAAAATGAATTAAATAATGGTAAATATCAAGAGGTTGAAGAGGCGTTAAAACTCGAAACGGTAAAATTAAAGACTGAAAATAGTGAAATGCAGCAATCTCTAGAATACAACTTGGAACTTGTTGAAAAACAAAATAAAATGTTGGATGAATTAGAAAGCCAAGTAACGGAATTACAAAATGACGATGAAGAAAAGTCTTTAACAATAGAAAGATTGCAACAATTGGGTGAAACTTTAAGTTCAAGTGAAGATAGCGCTAAGAAAAACATTGAGCAATTAAAGGCTCAGCTGGAAAACCTGAATAAAGAGATCGCAGCGGCTAAAGAAAAAATTGATAGCTCGGAAAAAAATAATGAAATATTAAAACTTGAAAATGACAAAAATAAAAAAGAACAACAACTCTTGTCAGAAAATTTAGATAAACTGCAAAATACTGAAATAAACTTAAATAAAAACATAGAAACATTAGAAGCTGAAAATAAAAAATTACTTGAGCAGGCTGAATCTAATGTTAAAAAGCATGAAGGTCGCTTTAACGATTTAAAGAAAGATTTAAGTGAAGAAGCAAAACAATTAAGAATTGATCTTAATACAGCTGAGGAAAATATTGCTTTACTGGCAGCAGAAAAACAAGAGTTTACTGATGAGATAGCAAAGCTAAAAGAGCAAGGTGCTAAATTTGAAAAATCACTTAGTGAAGCGCAGTCTTTAGTTGAAGAGCAAACCGCAGCACTTGATTTTGCACAGGGACGACATTCAAGTATAAAGTCTCGTCAGGAAGATGATTCGAAAAAAGCTCGCGCAGCTTATGAAGAAATGAGAACAAAAAATATAGAGTTAACCGATAAAATTGATGAACTAGAAGCGAAAGTAACTGAATTTAAATTAAAATTTGAATATGCTCAGAAGCAACTGGCTAGTTAGTGCAGTTAGATTGGATTGAGGTTTACCAGGCTGAAAATTTGGTTGAAGCTAACCTGATCGAAGGTTTAATGGCCGTAAATTCAATTAAAGTTCAATTCAAAGGAGCATCTCTTAGTGGAGCTCTTGGAGAAATCCCTTATGAGCAAACGCTTGTAAGGGTTTTTGTTTTAGAAATAAAGCAACAACAAGCCAAAAAAATCCTGTTAGAATACACTCATAATAAAGCACATTGTGAATGGAACTGCACTCGTTGCGGTGAAGAAAATGGGCCAGGTTTTGAAATATGCTGGGCTTGTCAAATGGATAAAAATGAATAAACCGAATAACTTTCAAAGAATTAGAGAATTAAATTATATGCAAAAAGCCGTGTTAGCAGCGGCTTTATTGGAGCGTATGTTACCAAATTACGCTTTATTTTCACAAGCAACTGAGTTTGGTGATGCCACTGTTTTTAGAAATGCGCTTAATTTAATATGGGAAAAATTATCTATTCCTAAAAGCAAAATTAGCTTCGAAAAATTAATCGAAAAAATTGAACCTAATGTACCTGAGTTAGTTGATTTTGATATGTTCGGGGTTTACCCCGCTATTGATACTGCGACTGCATTATTAAGTATGCTTAATGGTATGCTAACAGAAGATGAAGATGAATTTATTAACATAAGCAAAATATCTCAGGCTTCGGTTGCTAAATTTATTGAGTATCAATTAACTAGCCAGGATTTGTTAGCAAATAATGAAGCCGTGAGGGCGCATCCTTTAATGCAATATGAAATAGATGTGCTGGCTGAGTTAATTGATTATATCGAAAAGGCGGGGCGGATCACTGCTGATTTGACTAAAAAGTTGAAGTTAAAAGCGGTTGAAGACGGTCAAACTAACATAGGTATAGAAATCTAGTATTTAACTCATGTGTAGATGGTAGAGAGGTAATGAGTAATCAAATTTACAGTTAAGATTGATTTTATTCAATCTTAACTACTTGGCTTATCACTTTTCCATCCGCAAGTTGCGTGCATAATTCAGTGCCAGTTTCAATTTGCTCTACAGTCGTCAAAATTTGTTGAGTATTTTTGTCTGTTTTGAATTCAGTAATACTATAGCCTCTGCCCAAGACAGCTAAAGGGCTGGTACTATTTAATTTTGCGGCTAAAATACCTAATTGATTTTTATTTTTGTCTAGCTGCTTTGATATGGCATTATCCAATCTTTTATTTAATCCAGTTAATAATAATGACTTTTGTTTCAATAAATTAGCGGGATTTTGCTGTAACAGTTTTGGATATAATTGCGAGAATAATTGTCGATCTAATTGATTTTTCTTATCAGCAGCATAGTCTAGTCGTATTCTTAGTTCATCTAATTTCTGAATTTGTTGCTGTAGCTTATATTTAGGATGATGTATTTTTAATGCTTGAAATTTATTTTTATGTTGTTGTCTGGCTGTGATCAAATAATGACGATAAGCGCGGTTTAACCGGTTAACTAACGTATTTATCTGGTTATGAATGTGCAGCGTATCAGGACTGACTAATTCAGCCGCAGCTGAAGGGGTCGCGGCTCTTACATCGGCGACAAAATCACTGATAGTTGTGTCAATTTCATGGCCTACTGCACTGACTATCGGGAGGTTAGATGCAAAAATTGTTCTGGCTAGTTGTTCATGGTTAAAACACCAGAGATCTTCCAGTGAGCCACCCCCCCGGCCCAAAATGAGCACATCAACTTCATTACGTTGATTGGCTAATTTAATTTGAGCGATTAATTGAGTATGAGCATCAGTACCTTGCACTTGTGCCGGATATAAAATCACTTCAAGCTGAGGAGCCCGGCGCTTTAATACCGTTAATATATCTTTAAATGCCGCACCTGTTGCCGATGTGATCACACCAATTTTATTGATATTTTCTGGTAATACCTGTTTGTTTTCTGTGCTAAACAAGCCTTCTGCAGCCAAGCGCATTTGTAGTGCTTCAAATTCTTGTTTTAATAAACCGGTTCCGGCGGCTTCTATATGTTCTACAACAAGTTGATAATCACCGCGTGGCTCGTAGAGTGAGATCCTTGCTCTGACTAAAACCTGATCACCATTTTTGGGTTTAAAAGTGGCAGCTCGATTGTTACCACGCCACATAGCTGCGCGCACTTGAGCATTATCGTCTTTTAAGGTGAAATACCAATGACCTGAAGCCGGGCTGACAAAATTTGATATTTCCCCGGTTAAGGATAGTGCCGCAAAATTTCGCTCTAATAAAAAACGAATATCTTTGTTTAGTTTAGAAACTGTATAAATTTTCTGTTTTTTTTCAAATGCTAACATGATTTTCCATTGGTATTTGTATAACCTTCACGAAACTAATTGCCACTTTAGCATAATAAATCATAATTTTAATTTACTATTTTTAAAACTGCTGTTAAAATCCAGCCGCAACTCCCTATATTTATATTAACCTTCAATTGTGAGAAGTTGCCACATGCTACGAATAGCTAAAGAAGCTTTAACCTTTGATGACGTACTTTTAGTACCTGGTCATTCTACTGTTTTACCTCATACTGCCAATCTAAATACACGCTTAACGCGTGGTATTGAACTTAATTTACCTTTAGTATCTGCTTCGATGGATACAGTGACTGAAGCACGTCTTGCGATTGCTATGGCACAAGAGGGCGGTTTAGGTTTTATCCATAAAAATATGACGATTGAACAGCAAGCCAATAATGTTCGTAAGGTCAAAACTTACGAAGCAGGGATAGTATCAGATCCTGTTACTGTACGTGCAGATCTTACCATTAAAGATGCATTAATTTTATCAGAAGATAAAGGTTTTTCAGGTTTTCCTGTAACAGATGCTAATAATACTTTAATGGGGATTGTAACAAGTCGCGATATGCGTTTTGAAACTAAACTTGAGCAACCAGTTTCGACTGTGATGACTAAACAAGATAAATTAGTCACAGTAAAAGAAGGGGCGCAACGCGAAGAAATTTTAAGTTTAATGCATGAACACAGAATTGAAAAAATTCTTGTTGTTGATGATGGATTTAAACTTAAGGGCATGATCACTGTAAAAGACTTTCAAAAAGCACAAGAAAAACCAAATGCATGTAAAGATGAATTAGGTCGCTTACGTGTTGGTGCCGCTGTTGGTGTAGGTGCTGGTACAGATGAGCGTATTACGGCATTAGTTGCTGCTGGTGTTGATGTATTATTAATTGATACTTCTCATGGTCATTCACAAGGTGTTATAGATAGAGTTGCACAGGCACGTAAAGATTTCCCTGATTTACAAATTGTTGCTGGTAATGTTGCCACTGCAGAGGGCGCAATTGCACTTGCAGACGCTGGTGTTGATGCGGTTAAGGTAGGAATTGGCCCTGGTTCTATTTGTACTACACGTATCGTAACCGGTTGTGGTGTTCCGCAAATAACTGCGATTTCAGATGCAGTTGAAGGCTTAAAAGGTCGCGGTGTTCCTGTCATTGCTGATGGTGGCATTCGTTTTTCAGGTGATATTGCCAAAGCCTTAGTTGCCGGGGCATCATGTGTGATGGTTGGTTCTATGCTAGCTGGTACTGAAGAAGCACCTGGAGAAGTTGAGCTTTATCAGGGTCGTTATTATAAGTCGTATCGTGGTATGGGAAGTTTAGGTGCAATGAACCAAAAAGAAGGTTCTTCAGATCGTTATTTCCAAGATTCTAAGCAAGCTGAAAAACTAGTCCCTGAAGGAATCGAAGGTCGGGTTGCTTATAAAGGTCCTATCGCTAATATTATTCATCAGCAAGTAGGTGGTATTCGAAGCTCTATGGGGCTAACTGGCTGTGCAACAATCACAGAAATGAATACTAAACCTATGTTTGTACGTGTTACTTCGGCGGGTATGGGTGAGTCGCATGTTCATGATGTGCAAATCACTAAAGAAGCGCCTAATTACCGTCAAGGATAATAAAGTTGCGACGCACTTTTTATGGTCACTTAGTGGCAAAATAAGCGCTGATATTAAGTCCTTTTTATTGTTATTTAGGGTGTATCAGTAAGAATCAATCTTATTGGTATGCCTAGATCTTTTCAATAGCGAAGCTATTACTATAAAAACCTTAATACTTTTCAGGTTTTTAAGAGAGACTATTCATGAACAAAAATATTCACGATTCACGTATTCTTATTTTAGACTTTGGTTCCCAATATACTCAACTGATAGCGCGTAAAATACGTGAAATCGGTGTTTACTGTGAACTGTGGGCATGGGATGTTACTGAAGAACAAATTAAAGAGTTTAATCCTCAGGGGATTATTTTATCGGGGGGACCAGAATCTACAACTTTGGAAAATAGTCCTCGGGCACCAGAATATGTATTTGCAGCAGGCGTGCCTGTATTAGGCGTATGTTATGGTATGCAAACTATGGCAATGCAACTGGGTGGTAAAGTTGAAAGCTCAGATAAAAAAGAGTTTGGTTACGCCCAGGTAGAAAACATTGCACACTCTAATTTAATGGCAAACATTGAAGATCATCTATCGGATTCAGGAAATGGTTTATTAGATGTATGGATGAGCCATGGTGATAAAGTCATTGAGATCCCAAGTGATTTTACTACAATCGCAAAAACAGACACTTGCCCCCATGCGATTATGGCTAATGATGAGAAACGTTTTTATGGTATTCAATTTCACCCTGAAGTAACGCATACTAAGCAAGGTTTACGCATTTTAGAGCGATTTGCCGTTGATATTTGTGGTTGTGAAAAACTTTGGACACCAGCAACAATTATTGATGATGCGATTGAGCGTATTAAAGAAAAAGTAGGTGATGATGAAGTTATTTTAGGACTGTCTGGTGGCGTTGATTCATCGGTTGTCGCTATGTTAATTCATCGTGCTATTGGTAGTAAATTAACCTGTGTATTTGTTGATAATGGTTTGCTTCGCTTAAACGAAGGTCAACAAGTGATGGATATGTTTGGCGATCACTTTGGCTTAAATATTATTAAAGTCGATGCTGAAGCGCAGTTTCTAAAAGATCTCGCTGGTTTATCTGATCCTGAAGCGAAACGAAAAGCGATAGGTCATACCTTTATAGATATTTTTGATGCTGAATCTAAAAAGCTTAAAAATGCCAAATGGCTTGCACAAGGCACTATTTACCCAGATGTGATTGAATCTGCAGCTTCGGCTACGGGCAAAGCGCATGTGATCAAATCTCACCACAATGTAGGTGGATTACCTGATGATATGGAAATGGGATTAGTTGAACCACTGCGTGAGTTATTTAAAGACGAAGTACGCAAAATAGGCTTAGAACTTGGTTTACCATACGATATGTTATATCGACATCCATTTCCGGGCCCAGGTTTAGGTGTACGTGTTCTTGGTGAAATCAAAAAAGAATATTGTGACTTATTACGCCGTGCAGATGCTATTTTCATTGAAGAGCTACACAAAGCTGAACTTTACCATAAAGTAAGCCAGGCATTTACGGTATTTTTACCCGTAAAATCTGTAGGTGTAATGGGCGATGCACGTAAATATGATTGGGTCGTGTCATTGCGTTGTGTGGAAACCATAGATTTTATGACAGCACGTTGGTCACATTTACCTTATGATTTCTTGGGCTTAGTCTCAAATCGTATTATTAACGAAATAGATGGGATTTCTCGTGTTGTTTATGATATTTCCGGTAAACCACCCGCAACCATCGAGTGGGAATAACTAATAGCTTTTTGCTCCAATAAATTTTTGCCTGCAAGTCTGATATTTCTTGCAGGCACTTTTTTACTTTATATCTCTATTTTGCCTATAAAATCAACTTGGTGTTTATTAACTAAGCACTTAAACAAAAAATTGATAAATATTCCTTTACCTTTTTAAATAGCTCTCTATAATGCCAGTCTATTGCAGGGGCGTAGTTCCAATTGGTAGAACAGCGGTCTCCAAAACCGATGGTTGGGAGTTCGAGTCTCTCCGCCCCTGCCATTTCTTATATTTCATCTAAATTAGCCATTTAAAATAACCTTAATTTTTGTTAACTTTAAATCCTAATAATCTTAAATTCATCTGGTAAAATGCAAATAACAAATGCTGACATATTTGGTGTTGAATCTTTAAAATTAAATCAGCACTTTTCTAAAAAACACTATCATAGCAATGTAAAACAAACTGATGCTGAATGGGAATTTCCTGATGTATTAAAGCGTGATCTTGACATTATGGTTAAATCAATGAATTTACCTACGCTGGAGATCCAACAAGATGCAGGGTATACAATTTCAGCCGAACAGATCTCAATCTGCCGCAACGGTTTAACTTCACAAGAAAAAAAGAAATTATGGGATCAAATTTGTCGTGGCCTTTAAAATAAATAAGCTTGATGTAACTGCTATTCCTTTATTAATGACAATTGAAGATCAATGTCACAGTCACCCAATGACATTAAAGAATATGGAGTCTTGTTTTGGTCCTAGATATTTGTGTTTCGGCTTATTAGATAATACTGAGTTAGCAGGTTTTTATATTATTGAAAAAGCAGGCCCAGATTTTACTTTAATGGATATATGTATCGCGCCAAAATACCAAAGACAGGGGTTGGCAGGTAAATTAATAGCAAATTTACTTGAACAAGCTGATCATTTGAACGCAGAAAATATATTTTTAGAAGTAAGGGTAAGTAATATAGCGGCTATTGCTTTGTATGAAAAGTATGGTTTTATTGAAATGGGAATACGTAAAAATTATTATCCGTTGAATGAAGGGCGTGAGGATGGCATATTAATGGGCAAGGCATTAATGTTTAGTTTCTAATTAACACTTTCCCGTTCGATACAATTAATTAATTTTTCATATAATGAACTGATTTTATTATATTCTTGTTGATCTAGTACAAGTTCGAGTTCGTTGGCGTAACCATATATATCCATAAACCCGAAACATCCTGAACTCCCTTTGATACTATGGGCAACCTCTTTTAGTTTTTGCCAATCCTGAGTTTCATAAGGTTGTTGTAATTGCGTTAGTAAAGTAGGTAGTTTCTTTTGATAATCTTCATTTAATTGGGTGAATTGTTTACTATTAAGTATTTCATCCCATTTGTCATTGGTGATTTTTTGTAAACTTAAGTATTTTTCTAATGTATGCTCTAAAGCTTGTTTATCTATGGGTTTAGCTAATGTTTGATCGCACCCAGCTTCAAGATATATCGCCACATCTTGTTTCATAACATTGGCAGTCAGCGCTATGATAGGACCATCGTAGGCCGTGTGCCTTAACATTTGAGTGGCTTCTTGTCCGCCCATGATAGGCATCTGCATATCCATTAAAATCAGGTCGTAATCATTCATAAGCGCCATTTCAACGGCTTCCTGACCGTTATTAGCAAATTCAGGATTCAATCCCCAATGTTCTAATAATAATTTTATGAGTTCCTGATTATCCATATTATCTTCGGCGACAAGTATTTTTGCATCGTAATGTGAGCTTTTAATTTGCATTTTTTCTTGTTGAATTAAAGATAAGTCGTTAATATTGCTTAGTAATTTAACAGGCTGATTAGCATTGTTTGTCGAAATTGTTATTGTAAAACAGCTTCCTATACCTTCTTCGCTGGAAACCTCAATATTGCCGCCTAGTAATTGTGCTAAGTTTTTTGATATACACAAACCTAACCCTGTACCACCGAAATTTCGTGTTGTACTAGAATCTGCTTGCTCAAAAGGTTTGAATATTCTTGAAACTGCATCCTGATCCATACCAATTCCGGTATCTGTCACGACAAACTTGAGCTTTTCAATTTCAGCTAAATATTTGACTGCTAAGCTGACATGGCCTGATGCTGTAAATTTTATTGCGTTAGTGCAAACGTTTAATAAAATTTGTTTTAGGCGTGTGATGTCGCTTTTTATTGTACTAGGCAAGGGATAATGATAATCAATTTTAAACGCTAGTTTTTTGTCTTGTGCTTGTACTAATATGACAGATTTAACATCTTCGATTAAATGATGTATGTCTAATTCATGTTGCTCGACTTCAATTTTTTCAGCTTCAATTTTTGATAGATCAAGTATGTTATTAATAAGTTCTAACAAATGTTTTGAATTCCTTAATACAGTTTTTAAATGGGTTTCAGAATCTAAAGACATTTTTTTAACTAACATTTGCTCTGTAAAGCCCATAATTGCAGTTAAAGGCGTTCTAATTTCATGACTCATGTTGGCTAAGAATCGACTTTTTAATTTATTGGCTAACTCAGCTTGTTCTATGGCGTGTTCAAGTTGGTGGTTCATTTTTGCTAATGCATGGGTTCTTGCCTGTACTTTTTCTTCCAGGTGTTCTTTATAATCTTCTAATTGACCTTGGTAATGTCGTATTTGACTAACCATGTGGTTAAAATCATGAAATAGATCCCCCATTTCGTCTTTTCTGAAGGCAGGTAAGTGCACTTTTAAATTACCATCACCTACACTGCGGCTTGCGTGTGTAAGTTGTTCTAGTGGCGTTAATAAAAAGGTTCTTACAACAACAAAAATTAATATAGGTAAAATAACGATGGAGATCAGTACAATTAACGCTGTGATCAAACTGATTTCTTTTCCTGCTTTATATAAAACATCTTTAGGGATTGATGAAATGAAATAATCACCTTGTGGCATTTCAATGACATAGATCATACGTAAATGATCATCGATACTATTTATTCTGAGCTCAGCTAAATTGGCGTTATTACTGGCATGTTTTATTTGATTGAGTTCATATTCTGTTAAATAAATACCATGCTTTACCGGATCTGAGCTAAATAAAATTTTGCCTTCGGTATCTATCATTAAATTTAATGTATTTTCAAATGGCGACTCTAAAATACTGCTTTTTACAACCGAAGGAGAAAGGTGTAATACTAAATATGCCTGCAGTACTTTGCTTTCCAGATGGAAATGAGATTTATAAATCGGTCGAACAAAATACATTGAGGTTACATTTGTTTTATTTTGTTCCATAAAAAGCATCTTTTCTTTCTTACTTTGATTTAATTTATTTAAAAACGTATAGGGCTTAGGTGTGGTAAATAAATCACTGGAATAAAATGCAATTGTTTGATTTGAAGGATCTATTAATTCAATGCTCAAAATATCCGGGTATGCATTGGTATAACTGGCAAAAACATCTAGTAGTGAGCCAAGTTTCTCTGTTTTTGTTGACGTGTTTTCTGATGGCGTATTTAAAAAGTCACTTAATACGGGTGAATTAGATAATAACTCTGTTGTAGAGTGGTACACAGATGTGTAATTAAATATTTTTTGTTGTTGCTGTTGTACAAATCGACTAACAATAATTTCAGCTTGTTGCTCAGTCGATTTAGTGACATTCATTAAAGCAAATCCACCTAAAAATAGCAGGGGTACAATAACAAGTGGCGTTACATACCAAAGTAACTTTATGCTCAACTTGCTTCTTTTCATTGGATATCGCCCTTGTCCTTAGCCTTAAATAAAGAAAAATGTGATTTTATTTTATTTTCACTATGTTTATAACATTTGGTGGATTATTATTAAACTGATAACCAGATTATTAATAGAGTTTATAAATAAAAGTATGGTTCATAATTGGCATAAAAAGGATATTATTAAAAGGAAAAATATAATGCAGATATGCCTTGTGTATATATGTTTTACTTTTTTTTCTTTGCTTAGTCGCGCCAATGATCTACCAGCCAATCTTCAGGTTGTTTTAATTTCAAAAGTTTTACCCTACGAAATATCAATCAAAAATAAAAAAAAGGTTTCTGTATTTGTTTTGGGCTCACCAAGTGTTTATCAGGCTTTTCATAAATTTAAACAAAAAGGCTATGGTGCAGTTAAGATTGATGAACTAGAAATTGGTCCCACTTTACCTGAAAGTCATTTTGATGTTATTTATTTGGCCGATAAAAGCTTGATTGACAAAACAATTGAATACGCAGCCAATAACAAAGTTCTTATTGTTGCGCCTGATATCGATTGGGTCGAAGAGGGGATAACTTTGGCAATGGGCGTAACCGATAGCAGACCAAAATTCTATATAAATTTAACAACGAGTGTGGGATCCGGTTTAAATTGGGATAACAAAATTTTAGAAATAGCCACGATTTATCGCTAAAGCAACAATTGTTTTCACTGAAAAAAATATTAGAATTTTATAGATACTCTGGCTTCAATCATTCTGCCAGCCTGAGGGTGGTAAGGGGGAGTAAAACCAATGGGATTTATATTTGTTTTCGGATCATAATCACTTACCTGGCTACTACCATCCTGTCGGCCTACTGCTAAATAATCTTTGTCAAATAGATTCTTAATCATTAAAGAAGGAGTAATTTCAATGCCGTTAACAGACATAGCGCGCCAGGCTATGTGCATATTTGCTAGCGTCAGACTAGCAGCATCACCTGTAAAATAGCTATTACTATCTGGTGTTTGTCGATTTAATATATGATTAAATCTTAAATTGATATTTAATTTATTTTTTAAGGTTAAATAGTTAATGCCCCAATTTATTTTGTTCTTAGCAATATGCTCTAAGGTATTTTGTTCAATATTGTTTGAGCCATCTGTGAACTGATAATTTAGATAAAGTGACATCTGATCTATAGGTTGCCACTGTGCATCTAACGCAAAGCCATATACATTTGCTTTATTGCCATTAATATATTTACTTCCTCCTTCAAATGCCCCTGATTTTAAAGTAATAATGTCATTTTGTTTACTATAAAATATGGATGCTTTTAACTTTGCATCAAAGGATGTATCCAAAGAGGCCCATTGATTAACAATTTCATAGGTTTTTACTGTTTCAGGTTTTAAATAATGATTACCTCTAAATTCATCATTTAGCTCGAAAATAGACGGTTCTCTGAAGGCTTCGCCATATAAAAATTTAATACGCCAACTAGTTTGTGTTAAATATGTATCGGCATTAAAAACGGCTGCTAATCTGGGGTTGATAGTTGAACCAAAATCGTCACTGTGATCGTATCTGACACCTAAAGTGTAATTGAGTTTTGTATTTAACTGGTTTTGAAACTGAATATAAGCCGCTTTTTCATCAACTTTAAAGGTTTCATTTTTTTTTGTTTGAAAAAGACCTGAGCCTGTACTTGCAAGATCCCAAGATGAAAAAGTACTCGCTGAATGGACATCTTGAAATTGCCCCAAGGAAACAATTTGCGCCATTTTATCAGAACTTTGTAATCTATATCCGATTAGCAGGTGCTTATTTTTATCTGCCTGGTAATTTAACTCTTGTTCGAATCCGGTTTGTTTGTTCAAACTATGATAGCTTTTAATTAATTCAACAAATCGATAAGCATACTGAAATCCCGTATCAGGTAATTGTTTATTATCTCGATACCAAAGCTTACTTATTAACTTTGTATTTTTTGAAAATTGATAGTCAGCCGCTAAATAGACTTGCTGTGCAGAATGATGCTTTTTATAACTTTCTGCACGTGTTTGATATTCAAAACCAGTAACATAACTTCCTAAACCTTGTTGTTGATCCCACTTATATGCCCCTAAAGTTAGTTTACTTAACCCGTGGGTTGCTGATGTTTTTGGTTGCCAGCTTGCTTTACCTCTCACAGCCCAATCTGTGCTTTGATTATTAAATCCGGGCTGCTGTAATTGGCTTGCGTAGGGGTGTGGGCTATTCATTAATGCCTGGTTATTTTCATCATACATAATGGATTGCGTATCAGGCCAGGGTACAGCTGCAAAATAACCGGCGGGATCATATCGACCTAAGCCTGAGTCGCCATCAGTTTTATAATAATTCGCAGACGCTTGTAAATAGAGTTCACTAAATTGATGATCAACCACAAAGCTTGCAGCTAATGTATTATTTTTACCTGTGCTTGCAGTGATCCTGTCTGAAATTTCGTTATCAGAACTGGCAGTGATAAAGTGAATAATACCGGAGTAGGCATTTGCACCATAGGTTGCAGAGCCGGGACCCTGAATTATTTCTATTCTTTTTAAATCACTAAAAATTTGTTGTTGCCCCCAGGGACCAGACCAGTTAAAGGCAATATGATTTTGAATAACACCATCAACTAAAATGAGTAATTGAACATTTCCAGGGGAACCTCCAATGCCTCTATTTATACTATGTGTCGTGTATTCTCCTGCGCTATCATCAAAGTTGGAAAAATCAAATCCAGGTACGTCCATCAATACTTCTATCAGGTTTTGATAGCCTCTTTGGGCAATCATTGTGGGTGTAATGACAGTTATGTTAGCTGGTGCTTCTCGTTGACTTTGGGCTGTTCGGCTGGCACTAATGACTTCTAAGCTTAAAAGTTCATTTAAGGTTAATGAGTGTAATTGGTCAATGTTATAAATATTTGGTGTAGACCCACTAGCCTGTGCAGACAAAGTAGCGAGGCAAGAGATCATTAACGATAATTTTGAGTATGTCATTAAATAAATAATTAATTAACTTATATTTATATATCAAAGTTAGCACAAAAATAAAAATAATAAGAGAATTTTAAATACTTTTTCGGCGTAAATATTTATTGAAATTGTATGTTTTGGCCTTTTAAATTAATCTTTTTTTATATTAAATTTCCATTTCTTAGCGCTTGGGAAACCACCTGACGCTAAGCGTTTCTCAACCGCGGCATCAAATAACCGCATAATTTTTTCGCTGTCTTTACGTTTTTTAGAAAGATTAAGTAAGTAATATTTATATACATGGTATGTTTTACTGTGTTTAAAATCGTCTTTGTTATTGGGTAAATATTTATCTATTTCATGCTTTACAACCAGATTGTCATTTAGGTAGGCATCGATCCTTTTTTTGAAAAGTAATTTTACTCCGGACTGACCTTCTGGAATTTCTACAATATTAAGCACGCCTCTCTTTTGGTTGAATTCAGTTCCAAACTCATAACCATAAACAATACCGAGTAAATATTTCTTTAAATCTTCAAATTGCTCCCAAACAAAATCAGTGTTTTTTAAAAAGAAAAATGAATTATCACCGGAAATATAATAACGACTAAAAATAACATCTTTATTCAGATTCTCACTGGGTTGCCAACTTATTGAGCCATTAGAGTAGCCATCTACCATATGCTTTTTTGCTCTTGCCCAGGGAACAAATTCAATGCGCGCGGTATAGTTAATATCTTTTGCCGTTTGCATAACAATCTCAGATAATACCCCTAAACTTTGCATATCCTCTGATAAGTATGGTGGGAACTCGCCAACTTCCAGAACAATTTCGCTGTTTTCTGTTGCACTGGCACTGAAAATAATTAACTGAAATACAAAAATACTGACTATAAATTTTATCATTTGACTTCACTTTTTAGGTCGAAAAAAGCTGCTGATATAGTTTAGTATATACTCAAACAACCCAGCCTTTGTTGAAATCGACAATGAATGTGAAAAAAATAGACAGTATTAAGAAACCTCCTTATAAAGAGGCTTCTTTGTGTATTTAAAAAGTATATAATACTCGCCATTAAAGTTTAGACATCAGGGAGTACTTTCAAAAATGAGTACACAACTGAGTACACATTTTCAAGGTAATTACACTTAATGTCAGATTTATTCAATGAAATCAACAAGCGAAGAACCTTCGCAATCATTTCGCATCCAGATGCTGGTAAGACAACTATCACCGAAAAAGTACTTTTATTCGGAAATGCTTTACAAAAAGCCGGTACAGTAAAAGGCCGCGGCTCTAACCAGCATGCGAAATCGGATTGGATGGACATGGAAAAAGAACGTGGTATCTCTGTTACCACATCAGTGATGCAATTTCCCTATAACGACTGTTTAGTTAATTTATTAGATACTCCCGGACATGAAGATTTTTCTGAAGATACTTATAGAACCTTAACGGCGGTAGATTCATGTTTAATGGTAATCGATGCGGCTAAAGGTGTAGAAGATAGAACGCGTAAATTAATGGAAGTAACTCGCCTTCGTACAACACCGATTGTTACTTTTATGAATAAGTGCGATCGTGATATTCGCGATCCGATGGAAGTACTTGATGAAGTTGAAGATGAACTAAAAATAGCCTGTGCTCCTATTAGCTGGCCAATTGGTTGTGGTAAAGAGTTTAAGGGGGTTTATCATATTCATCGTGAAGAGGCTATTTTATATCAAACCGGATTTGGCCACACCATTCAGGAAGTCAGAATAATAAAAGGGTTAAATAATCCTGAGTTAGATGACGCAATAGGCGAAGATCTGGCTGCGAATTTACGTGAAGAATTAGAGTTAGTTATTGGCGCTTCTCATGAGTTTGATTTAGACCTGTTTTTGGCAGGTGAATTATCACCGGTATTTTTTGGTACTGCTTTAGGTAACTTTGGGGTTGATCATATGTTAGATGGTTTAACTAAATGGGCACCAACACCATTACCTCGTCAAACAGTAGATAGAGAAGTGGTTGCAACAGAGGATAAATTTTCAGGATTTGTATTTAAAATACAAGCTAATATGGATCCTAAACATCGCGACCGTATTGCATTTATGCGTATTGTATCAGGTAAATATAATCAGGGCATGAAAATGGATCATGTACGTATAGGCAAAAAAGTCAGTATATCAGATGCTGTTACTTTTATGGCTGGCGACAGAGCCCGAGCTGAAGAAGCATTTGCCGGTGACATCATTGGATTACATAATCACGGTACAATTCAGATAGGAGATACTTTTACGCAAGGTGAAAATCTGAAGTTCAGCGGTATTCCGAATTTTGCACCTGAATTATTCCGACGTATTCGTTTAAGAGATCCTTTAAAACAAAAACAACTACTTAAAGGTTTGATCCAGTTATCAGAAGAAGGGGCTGTGCAGGTATTCAGGCCACTTATAAGCAATGATTTGATCGTGGGTGCGGTTGGTGTACTGCAATTTGATGTTGTCGTAGCAAGGTTAAAGTCTGAATATAATGTTGATGCATTATATGAAAGTATCAGTGTTGCAACTGCGCGTTGGGTAACATGCGATGATGAGAAAAAACTGGCTGAATTTAAGCGTAAATGTGAAAGCAATTTATCACTTGATGGTGGCGGTAACTTGTCTTACATAGCGCCGAGTATGGTGAATTTGAATTTATCTATGGAACGTTATCCAGACATTAAGTTCCATCAAACTCGTGAACATTAAAATGGCTTAAGGATAGAAATTTTCGGCGACATTGTCGTCGTTCCTCGGCTTAATCAGTTATGAATTGAAAAGAATTTAAAGAGATAAAAAATGAATATTCGTCAATTATTGGTAGAAAGAGCGGTAGTCGCTATGAATGCGGCTGGTTTGCCTGAAGGGTCTAATCCAGCAGTGACACAAAGTACCCGGCCACAATTTGGTGACTACCAGATTAATGGCGCTATGGGGGCGGCAAAAAAACTAAAAACAAATCCCAGAGAGTTAGCTCAGAAAATCATAGAACAACTAACTTTAGATGATATTGCCACTAAAATTGAGATTGCGGGTCCGGGATTTATTAATATTCATTTAAAAAATGAATTTTTGGCCAATAAAGTTTTAGCAGCACATAATGATACGAATTTAGATATTGCCCCACACCAAAATCCTCAAAAGGTGGTAGTGGATTATTCATCGCCTAATTTAGCTAAAGAAATGCATGTTGGTCATTTGCGTTCAACCATCATAGGTGATTCAGTAGTACGTGCCCTTGAATTCAGAGGAGATACTGTAATACGTCAAAACCATATGGGAGATTGGGGCACACAGTTTGGCATGTTGATTGCGCATTTAGAAGATTTATTAAAACAGGGGATTGATTTAGAATCAGTAGCACTGGCTGATTTAGAGACATTCTACCGTGATTCAAAAACCCGTTTTGATGATGAAGACGGTTTTGCTGACAGAGCGCGTGATTATGTTGTTAAATTACAAAGTGGCGACGCACATTGTAATAAGTTGTGGCAGCTCTTCATTGATACCTCAGTAAAGCACTCTACTGAAGTATATGAAAAATTAAATGTCACCCTTACTCCTGAAAATATCATGGCGGAAAGTGCGTATAATAGTGAATTAACAAATGTTCTTGCTTTATTAAAAGAAAAGAATATTGCTGAAGAATCACAGGGTGCTCAGGTAGTATTTCTTGATGAGCTAGCAAATAAAGATGGTGAGCCTTCAGTATTTATAGTGCAAAAATCGGGTGGTGGATTTTTGTATGCGACAACAGATCTTGCTGCGTGTGATTATCGTTCAAATAAACTCGATGCGGACAGAATATTAATCTTTGTTGATGCTCGTCAGAGTTTGCATTTTAATCAGGTTGAGCTGACGGCTCGTAAAGCGGGTTTATTGCGAGATGAAACCAGTTATGAGTTTTGTCCGTTTGGTACTATGATGGGAAGCGATGGTAAACCGTTTAAAACACGTACTGGTGGTACGGTTAAATTAGCTGACTTATTAGATGAAGCAATATCAAGAGCAGCAACAAAACTCGCTGAGCGTAACGCAAATATGTCTGAACAAGAACGTATGGAAATTGCGCGTAAAGTGGGGATTGGTGCAGTTAAATATGCAGATTTATCTAAAAATCGTACCAGTGATTATATATTTAACTGGGACAGTATGTTGAGTTTTGAAGGTGCTACAGCACCATACTTACAATATGCTTACACACGAGTACGGAGTATTTTTCGAAAAGCCCAACTTGATGCTGCATCACTGACAGGCGAAATATTACTCAATGAACCCCAAGAAAAAGCATTAGCATTAAAATTACTTCAATTAGAAGAAGTATTAGATCAAATGATCAATGAAGCGACGCCTAATGTTTTATGTTTATATTTGTATGAATTAGCAAGTATTTATATGACCTTTTATGAAGCTTGTCCAATCTTAAAAGATGATGTCACTACCGAAGTTAAACATAGTCGTTTATTACTTTGTAGTGTTGTGGCTAAAACTTTAGCGAAAGGGTTGGAATTATTAGGAATTGAAACCATGGATCAAATGTAATATCAGTATTAACTGATCTTATATGAGATAAAAGTTTGAGGTTAAATAATAATAAATGAATCTAGAAGATATCAGGCGTGAGTATTTAAAGGATGGGTTAAGTCGAGATATATTGGCTGATGATCCTATTTGTCAATTTGAAACTTGGTTAGAACAAGCTGTGAAAGCTCAATTGGTAGATCCTACCGCTATGGTTGTCGCAACCGTTAATGAGCAAGGTCAACCTTCACAGCGTATTGTTTTATTAAAGCATTTAGATGATAAAGGGTTTGTATTTTTTACCAATACAGGGTCGCGAAAGGCCCTTGAATTAAGTAACAATAATCAAATTTGTTTGCATTTTCCATGGCATAACATTGAGCGTCAGGTGATTGTTTATGGTAAAGCCAAACCACTATCTAACTTGGCGGTATCTAAATATTTTTTATCCAGACCTAAGGAAAGCCAATTAGCTGCCTGGGCGTCAGCACAAAGCCGACCAGTTTCATCCAGACAAGTATTAATGGAAAAGTTTAACCAGATGAAAAATAAATTCGCTCAGGGAGAAATTCCTTTGCCTGATTTTTGGGGCGGCTACTGTGTCGAGCCCCATCAGGTTGAATTTTGGCAAGGGGGAGCAAACCGTTTACATGATAGATTTATGTACCAAAAACGTGATGACGGGGTTTGGGATATTTCAAGGCTAAATCCATAAATACACTTGGGGGTTAATCGTGCCACATTTTATTGACTCCCATTGTCATCTGGATTTTGCGGAGCTTAACGACAACCTCGCTGAAATACTGAAAAATTCCGTGGCGGCAGGTATAAAAGACATTATTATTCCTGGTATTACTTTATCCCAATCTCAATCTCTTTTTAGTTTTAAAAATAACGCCAAAGCTAAAGATATTCAACTTCATATTGCTTTAGGTTTACACCCTTATTTTTTAGAGCAGCACAGCCAGCATGATATGAATGCATTGACTGAGGTCGCTAAACGTAATGAAAAAAATATAATTGCAATTGGTGAATGTGGCATAGATAGCACAATAAACAATATTGAATTGCAAATGACCTTATTTTTAGCGCATATAACACTTGCAAATCAATTGTCTTTACCTCTTATTATTCATCACAGGCAAAGTCATCATTTAATTGCACAGGCATTCAAAAAAATAAAACCTAAATATGGTGGTGTTATACATGCATTTTCAGGCAGCCTGCAACAAGCTGAATATTACATAAAACAAGGTTTTAAATTGGGTGTTGGAGGAGGCATTACTTACACACGGGCGCAAAAAACACGTCGGGTTTTTAGTGAAATCGCGCTTGAACATTTAGTACTAGAAACAGACGCCCCTTCAATGCCGGTGTCAGGTCAACAAGGGAAGGTTAATACACCATTAGCATTAATAACAATCTTTGAAAGTTTGGTGGCGTTAAGACCTGAGCCTGCAGAAGAAATTAAACACATTCTTTATAATACTTGTTGTGATACTTTTCGGTTATAACGCTTAATTTGCCAGCGTTTTATGGTTCTGGCAAATAACCAGGTTAATACACAGCATAAAATGAGCATGATACCGATCTGACGGCCTAAACTATGAAAATAGCTATGTCCGGCACTCATAGCTTTATGAGATTCATAACTTATTCTTACAAAACCAATACGCTTGCCATTAGCAAAAACAGATTCAACTAAGGGAGTTAACTCTTTATTTATCCCTGGCATTGCCTGCTTATCAGTGTGGTGTTGGTAAAGTTTTGAGTTATCACTTTTTGCTAATAAGGTGCCATATTGATCAAAAATTGCAGCTGAATGAATATAAGGTACTTTGATCACATCATTGGCGATATGATGTAGCTGAAGTTTATTACGCTGTTTAATAGCATCTTTAGCCCAATAAGACATTTGCAGAATAAGGCTTCGTGACGTTATTTGACTTTGTTTATATAATATATCGTGACTTTGAAAGCTAGAATTGTATCCCATATAAATTAATGCAAAAAAGCAGATCATCGTAAGAGATAATCTGGATATTCGCTGATAAATTGATGCGATAATGGGGTTTTTAAGTTGTATTTTTTTCATAGTGATCACAGTGACAGTCTGCCGCTTTCTACGCTAAAATGCAACTCGATATTATTATTCGGAAATACTTATGTCTTCAACAAAGTTAAAAGATTTGCAATCAGAACTGTCGCGCGTCATGGATTTAGGCCACTGGCATTTGTTATCTTTAGAAGAATCGCCGTATTTTTCCGAGAAAGTAGTAAATAATGATATACATAGTGTGCAATATGAACCTTGTTATCTATTTGCATTTGGTAAGAAATTAACAACTGATAATTTAGTTTTATTAGCTGATTTTCTAAAAAATCAACATATAACCTCAACTTTAGTGAGTTACTATCAACCGGTTAGTGCATTAGAACCAGCCTTAGTATTTTCCTTTAATGCTAAAGTAGCTGATATAAAACCTTTCTTAACGGATTTATCAACGCAATTAGATTGCCAGTTGGCTGTTGCAGCGCATTTACCTCGAATAACCAAACCTGGTTTATTAGTGATGGATATGGATTCAACAGCCATCACGATTGAATGTATTGACGAAATAGCGCGTTTAGCAAATGTTTATGAAGAAGTTGCAGCTGTGACGACACAGGCGATGAATGGTGCATTAGAATTTAGTGATAGTTTAAGGTTAAGAGTTGCGAAGCTAACTGGCGTTGAAAATCATTTAATTGAAAAGTTAAAACAGAACTTACCTTTAATGCCGGGTGTCGTGGAGTTATGTGAATTATTAAGAGCCAATAATTGGCATTTAGCAATTGCGTCAGGCGGGTTTATCCCTTTTGCCGAACAAGTACAAAAACAACTCAAGCTAGACTTTATTCACGCGAATGAACTAGAGATAAAAAATAATATTTTAACAGGAAAAGTATTAGGTACTATTGTTGATGCAAATGAAAAAGCGCGATTTTTAACTGCTACAGCAAAAAAGCTGGCACTGGAAAAACAGCAAACGTTAGCTATGGGTGATGGTGCCAATGATCTGAAAATGATGGAGGTTGCGGGGTTAGGTGTAGCTATACATGGGAAACCAAAAGTTGCAAAAACAGCTGATGTCGCGATTAATTCAGGTTCTTTATTACAGCTGGCTTATTTTATTGCAATTCCACAGTAGCTTTTTATTCTTCAATTTGAGTGAGTTTGATATATATACAAACTCGCTTATTTTTATTAGTTTAACCGCTTAGTCCATAACATTTTACGCATTTTCATCTGGGAACAAAGAGTCGGATCTAAATTATAACGAATTAAAAGTTCATCACTAATATCGATTAAATCACCTACCGCCATGACAGACCATAGCTCTTCTTCAAGCACTTTAGCTTTGTGCATAGCGTATTGGCTGATATAACTTAATTCCTTTGATAAATATTCGGTGTCGGGCCTGCCTGTGCGTGAAAGATAAATTCTAAATGCAAAAAATAAATCTTTTTTAATACTTGCTGCGATAAAACTTTTTTTACTGGTATTACTTTTTTCCTGTGTGAGATAATCACATAACACAGCGGTTTCTATATCATTCGCTCTGGGATTAAAACGAAGATACATATCAAGTTCTAGAGGTGGGTCTTGCCTTTTTAACGGTTTAAAACTCGGTAACAAAATGTCGTTGATAATTTCGGGCGAAAAAAAGGCATCCAGATTAAAGTTTTCAGCTAACAAGCCAAATTGACCTAAAATAAGATGTAGCGGGCTTGGGTATAATCCATGACCTATAGCACCGATAGTTATATTGGTTCCTTTTTTGTGAACGTAAAAAGGAAACTGACAAATATTTTTGGTAACCATATTTCTCAAGGCTGTAGATAATCCTGGTATTTTTGGTGATTCAACTGCAGACTTTAACTTGCTTTTATTTTTGTCTATAAGTTGAGTAAAAAACTGTGTGCCAATATGTTCAGAATCTGCTGTAGGGCGGTAACTACGTAAATTAATGATTGTTTTTGTTTTACTAACGGCCATAACTTCATAAGGCAGTTTATTTAACTGATGTTTCTTTGTGATTTTTTGTAATTCAGGTAATGCCATTAACAATAAATCGCCATTTTCATAATGCGTTGGTTGTTCTAATTCTATTTGTAAGCCATTCTCAGAAAAGTCTCGGGTGTGACCAGTTAAATTACCTTTTTCTTCTTGCTCTAAATTCACAGCTGTTTTATATAAAAATCGCGTTTCGTGGCGTAAATTCACATATTCTAAAGCCACTATATCAATATGTGGGTATTGTGTTTGTTTCGCGTGGCCAAACTTTTTTAAAGCGTTGGCATGGGCATTATTAAATTCATAGTTTTGATATTCCAGATTACCTAACTGAGAAGTGATGTCGGTTAACATCAGGATATATTTAATATCTTTAATTGCCCCTTCAACTCTGGGGCTGGGAGGTTTGTTTAATTTACTAACTTCTTCACCTGCGCTATCGGGCAAAGATAAAGGAATATACGCATCATCTATTAAGCTGGGCATAAGCTGAATTTTAAAAATTCTCCAACTTGGTTTTTTACTGCCAAAACCTAAGAACAGGCTTTTTAAATTTGGGGTTTTTGCTAACTCATATTCAGTTGCTGAATAGAAGTATATTTTTCCTTTTACTATGTAGGTGAAGCAATATAATAAACATTCTTTTACATGGCCCGGATCTTTGAGTAGTTTTGTTATTCTCCCCTGATTAAGCACACTGGCTAAAACTAAATGTTTACTTTCATCATTAAAATACCTTAGGGTATTTAGATTATTTTCATTAGTTAGGGCTAAACTGGTTTGCAGTATCTGTCCCTGCGGTGTTACCTGGCTTGTTAAAAAAACGAATAAAGAGGTGATCCTGGGTAAATAATATTGTTCATACCCTTTGATAATAACGGCTTCTAATGTATTGTCTAAATTAACTTTATAGCGTCTTTTATTGCCGTGAATGAAACTACGTAAAAAATCATCAAAAGCACTGTTGTTTTCTAAAAATGTCCGTTTCATTCTGATATGGTTTAGTTCAGCAGAAACTGACTCTATTGCGATCACTTCATATTGGATCCCTTCTTTGAGTCCTAACTCAAAATCTTGTTCAAGGCCAATTAAATGTAATTGCAGTTTTTTACCACGTTCCACACGGTAGCGTACTGGCAATTTCAATTTACAACCACTAACAGAGATATCAGAGGTTGCCGCTTCAACCTGGTTTTCTGAACTCAGTTCAACTTTGACCTTAATTGAATAGTTCATGCGTTCTTCGATACGGGATTCATAGTCAGCAAATTTAACCATATGACCTTTTGCGACTTGTTTTTTTTGTGGTTTTTTTGGTCTTTCCGGGCTACTTTTTCCTTGTTTAAATGCGGCTTGTTGCATTACTTTATGGTTATTCTCTGTATGCATAACCGCTTCATAAACAGCTAAGGTATAATCACCATATTGTTTAATTGCTTTTTCAAATACTTCAATGGCAAGCGCATCCATAAAGTGTTGTTTACCTTTATATTCATAAGGTTTTACATCTCCCGTAACTTGTCCTCTAAGGTCAATAAAGCGCGCAATAGGTTGCGAAAGACGGGTCATCTCCATTTTTAATAAAAATTGATCGGGTTTGGATAGTTTTTCCGTTTTTTTCTTGAAAACACCATCAAATTTAGCAGTGCCTAAATCAGATTTCAGATCTTCGATTAAATCTTTATATTTAAGCAGTACATCATCTGTCATATATAAAAAACCATTATCTTATGAATATAAATATTTATAGTACTCGTGGTTATAATAGCTATAAGTGAGTAAGCTATCAAAGTTATTTAATTTTAGTTATTATTTTATTTTTAATTATTTACGTTTACATGCAATAATTACGCCTGAATATTTTGACGTGATAGTCCCTTTTTAAAAGGTCACTGCATTTAGCTCAAGGAAAGCACATGAAAAAACTTATTTTAGCAACTGTCGTTGCCGCGGCCATTGCTGGTGGCATCGGGTACAGTAATTATTCTATTAAACAATCAGCTAAATTAGAGTTAGATAAACAATTAGCGGTTTTGTCAAAAGGCTCTGGTGTACAAATAGCTTATAATAATCTTACCGCGAATATTTTAGAGGGATCAATTGTACTTGATAAGATCCAAATTGCAGGGCCTGATGGTACCCCTTTCGCGGATGTTAATTCGATTAAGGTAATAGGCTATCACCCTGAGAAAATAGCTGAATATGCAGAATTTAATTTAGATAATTTAGTTTTTTCGCCAGAGTTTATTAAACAAGTTCCAGCAGGTATTGCTGATGAATTAATTCATTCAAATTTCGATGTATTATCAACCATGAAATATGATGACGGATTAGATCATGCTGTGATTAAAAATGCCCTGACATCAGAAGGCGTAGCCGCCATTAAGCTCGACTTTTCACTTAAAAATGTTAAAGAGCTTTTTGAATTGTCTATTGAAATGAATAAAAGTCAGCAGGAACTTGCTGAGACGGGGGGGGAATTAAGTTTAGAGGCTGATCTTCAGCAGCAAACTCAGTTAATGGAAGTGATGATGGCATTAAAGCCAGAATCTTTAACCTTTGAAATTGCTAATTTAGGGAAACTCGAACAAGCTTTGTCTGAACTGGCTTCGGCACAAAATATGAATTTGGCTCAGTTGCAACAAAAGGTGAAGCATCAACTTGCTTATTTATCGGTACCAGAGGAGTTGAAGCATGGCATAGATACATTTATTGATGAGTTAGGAATTATGAATATATCTTTAGCTTTGCCTGAAAATACTACGGTTGCTGACTTACAAAAACCTGAAATATTGAAAAAGCTAAAAACTCCGGACGGCATAGCGACTTTTTTAAATTTACAAGTTGCAACTCAAGGTGCTAAGTCTCTTTAATTACTAATAAGACTATATTATTTAAAAGGGCACAAACTTAATTGAATAAAAAAGTAGGGAATGTGAAATAGCGGTTAGTTCATATTCCATTTAGTAAGTATTTCTTTATACGTGCCGTTTTGTTTTATGGTATTGAGTGCGTCAGATAAGGTTTTTATGGTTTCATCTGACGTAGCTAATCCGGCAGCGATAAAAAGTTGATTTGGAAAGTCTTCTATTTCTATATAACGATGAATTAAGGACGGTTGTATTTTAAGGCTTTCAAGTTCTGATCCTAATGCTATGGTATTCGTCAGAATAAAATCGATTCTTTTTTTCATTAGCATCCCCCATAATTGATTATAATTAACCGTTAAATAGAGATTTCTTTGTGTTTTGAAATCATTATTACGTAAGAATGTTTCTGAATAATATCCTCGGATTGTGCCGGTAACATAGTCTTTAGCATCATTAAGTGTATAAAGTTTAATATCGTTTCTATTTTTTAATCCGACCAGATAAGCTTTATTGGTATAGACTTGGCCTATCCATTTGAATTTTTGCTCTCGGCTGGGAGTTTTTAAGAATGAGAACATTAATACATCTGCGTTTTTTTCTGTGAGATCTAGACTCCTGGCGAATGGTATTAATTCTATTTCAGCTTCGATATTCGTTTGTTTTAGCAAGGCATTGAGGACATCTACCAGTACGCCAACGGGTTCTTTTTGTGCATTATAATAATGAAATGGCGGGAGTTCTTCTGCGACAAACTTGAGTTTTTTAGCAAATATAAAAGAACTGAATGTTAAGCAAGCTATTAAAAAGCAATAATAAGTTATATTTTTCAACATGTACCGCCTTGTTTTAATATATGCAACATTTTATGGATAGTATTTTTATTTACTTCACCCATTAATTCAGGGTTTGAATCCTACGATAGCTTGTAATGCAGTTCTTCTATCCATACGTTACCTTAGATCAATATGAGATACTGAAATGTTTTTTCCCCATAAATGACTAAATATTTTATCATTATTGTCTTTGTTACTGGTTGTAAAAAATAAATCGGCTCCTGAAGTGTGATTTAAAGATAATAACCCGCTTTGAGTTAATCTACGAGTAACTTCTTTAGCAATCGCATTTTGAGTACTTATGATATTAATATTTTTACCAGCTACCCGGCGTATCATAGACTCAAGAAAGTAATAATGTGTGCAGCCTAAGACTAGAGTATCAACACCACTTTCTAATAAAGGGGTGACATATTGTTTTATTAAATCTTCAGTATCAGAACTTTCTATATTGTGAGACTCTATTTGCTCAACTAACCCGGGACAAGGCTGCAATTTAAACTTTGTATTAGTTGAAAACTTATTTACCAGTTCATTAAATGATTGACTTTTTACGGTTCTGGTCGTGGCCAATACACCGACGATACCAGTGTTAGTGATTAATGATGCGGGTTTAACGCCCGGCTCTACGCCAATCACTGGAATATCAAATACAGCCCGTAATTTATGTATGGTATTAACGGTTGCCGTATTACAGGCAATAACAATTGCCTTTGCATTCTTATTAATTAAAAATTTAACTAGTATGAAAATACGCTCTTCTACAAACTTATTGCTTTTATCACCATATGGCGCATGAAAGGAATCTGCTATATAGAGTATATTTTCATTTGGTAATTGTTCTCTAATGCTCTTTGCGACTGTTAATCCACCCACGCCTGAATCTAAAATGCCGATAGGGTTATTTGTATTTTTTATTGTGGACATGGAGTTGAGGTGCTCAATTGGATATAACTCCTTAGAAAGGGATGAATACATAATACTTAGTCTATTTTAAGCATGAATTATCACATGTTGTCTATGCAGATGCGAACTTAAAAATAACAATATTGTTGTAGAGACAGTTTTACTTATTTGTGACTAGATAAAACGAGAACTTATAAACAGCAGCAGCCTTAAATAATACCAGTGACATGTTACTGCTTAATGCCAAAGGAACAGGTTCAAATCATCAAGTTGAATTAGTGCCAATGTTGGGAGATGGCAGTAAAGTATTATCTCAGCTGTTTCTATGGTAGATATAGCGGCATTTATTCATTTGTTAATTGAAAACCCTGATTATCACCTTGCTCAAGGGTTAACAACAGTAGCTATGCTTGAAACTGAAGACTTTACTTTAAATGCACTAAATACTTATTTGATTGCTAATGAGTTAAAGGTTGGTAAAGATTCTTATACTTATGAACATAATAAGGAATGGAATATTATTTCGGTTGATGATGAAGGCAAGGTGTTACTACTAGAGCGAGATATTCGTACCAGTGATAATAACAATAACGGCGTAATCGATTCAGGTGAATCCTATCTTTTACAGCCACCACGTATTAAAACACTCAAACTAGGTGATTTATCTGACTGGCCTGAAGTATGGGCTAATACTCAGGCTGACGGATTTGCAGTATCTAAAAGTGATGCAAAAGAAGTTGGTTTTGATATTCCAAAGAAAATGACTCGTCATTAAGTTGTAACATTGAATAAATAAAAAACCATGCCGTTATTTGGGCATGGTTTTTTATTGTTTAAATTTTTTAACAAGTTTAATGCAGAATGCGGGCTTTGATTGTACCTTCAATTGCACGTAGTTCTTTTAATGCGATGTCAGAGTGTTCAGTATCTACGTCTATTACCACATAACCAATATTTTCGTCAGTTTGTAAATATTGAGCGGCGATATTAATGCCATGTTGTGCAAACGCCTGGTTTATTTGCGTTAATATACCCGGGTGGTTATGGTGAATATGTAATAAACGGCTACGCCCTTGCAACTCAGGTAGCGATACTTCCGGGAAATTAACCGCTGATAATGTAGAGCCGTTATCTGAGTATTTAGCGAGTTTGCCTGCTACTTCAATTCCGATATTTTCTTGTGCTTCTTGTGTTGAACCACCCACATGTGGTGTTAAAATCACGTTGTCAAATTCTCTTAATGGAGAAATAAACTCTTCATTATTAGATTTAGGTTCAACCGGGAAAACATCGATTGCAGCGCCAGATAATTTATTTTCAGATAAAGTTTGCGCTAACGCATCGATATCAACCACAGTGCCACGAGAGGCATTAATTAAAATTGCACCATGTTTGATCACTTCAAGCTCAGCAGGCCCAATTAGATTCTTAGTTTGCGGTGTTTCAGGCACATGTAAACTGATCACATCAGAAGTTTGTAGCAATTGATTTAAACTATGAACTTGAGTGGTATTGCCTAATGTCAGTTTATCTTCAATATCATAAAACTGTACATTCATACCTATATGCTCAGCCATGATCCCTAATTGAGTCCCTATATGACCATAACCAATAATACCTAAAGTTTTGCCACGGGCTTCGTAAGAGCCAACTGCTGATTTAAACCACTCACCTCTATGAGCCATGGCATTTCTTTTTGGAATACCACGTAGCAACATAATTAACTGGCCTAATACAAGTTCAGCAACAGAGCGGGTATTTGAGAATGGCGCGTTAAATACGGCAATACCGCGTTTTTGTGCTTCATTAAGCGAAACTTGATTGGTACCGATACAAAAACAGCCAATAGCAATGAGTTTTTCCGCTGCATTTAGTACTGTTTCTGTTAAATGGGTGCGGGATCGTATGCCAATAAAATGAACATCTTTAATTTTTTCAATTAGTTCGGATTCAGGTAAAGATGTTTTAATGTATTCAATATTTGTATAGCCATTGCGTTTCAGAGTTTCTACAGCGCTTTGATGTAATCCCTCTAACAATAAAATCTTTATTTTTTCTTTAGCTAAAGATACCTTGCTCATTACCTGATCCTATGATTAATAAATTAAATAGTTTTAGGACCATCAGGTGTACCGACTATAACAATATCTGCTCCTCTTTGGGCAAATAGTCCATTGGTAACAACACCGACGATCTGATTGATTTTTTCTTCTAATGCTTTCGCATCAGTGATGTGCATATTATGTACATCTAAAATAACGTTACCGTTATCCGTCACAACGCCTTGGCGATACACGGGATCTCCGCCAAGTTTTACTAATTCTCTGGCGACATAACTTCTGGCCATAGGTATCACTTCTACCGGTAAAGGAAAGTCGCCTAGTACTGGCACTTGCTTTGAACTGTCTACGATACAAACGAATTTCTTAGCAACTGCTGCGACTATTTTTTCTCGGGTGAGTGCCGCGCCACCGCCTTTGATCATGTCTTTTTCATTGTTAATTTCATCGGCGCCATCTATGTAGACACTAAGGTTATCAACCTGATTCATATCGAATATTTCAATGCCTAGCGCTTTTAATTTTTCTGTTGAAGCTTCAGAACTGGAAACAGCACCTTCAATAGAATCTTTAATTGTTGCCAACGCATCAATAAAGTGATTTACCGTTGAGCCTGTACCTACACCTACTATGCTATTTTTTTCTACATAGTCTAAAGCAGCCCAGGCTGCTGCTTTTTTCATTTCATCTTGTGTCATGTATCGCTCCGTTGGCAAAGGTTTAGTCGGGATTATGATTGCCGATATTATACAAATTTTTAGCTTACCATTGATAGATTTTTTCTGGTGTCACTATGCATTTTAGTGGTACATCCCAGCTTTCTATCGGTAATTGTTCAACCATTTGACAGTTATGGGCTAACCCTATCACTTTGGGTTTATTCCACGATTCTTGATAATACTTAGATAATGTTCGGTCGTAATAACCACCTCCCATACCCAATCGGTTACCAAATTGATCAAATGCCACTAGCGGTGTAAATAAAATATCCAACGCTGCCACAGGACAAACATGACTACAATTCAACTCGGGTTCAAAGATACCATAGCGATTAGTCTTCATGGGTGAATTTTCTTCATATTGTTGAAATAGCAAATTATGCTTATTAAAGGGGTGGATTATGGGTAGAAATACGTGATGTTTATTTGCCCATAAATCTTTAATTATTAATGATGTATCTAACTCTCCGTCATTGGTGAGATACAAGCCTATTTTTAATGTTTTGTTATGATTTATTTGTTGAGATAAATTCATGTTTAGCTGAGTGGCTGCATTTTTTTGTTGTTCAACACTTAATGAATTACGCTTTTTTCGTATAAGCTCTCTGATCTGACTACGATTCAATTGTATTCCTAATTATATTTATGGTTAAAAGTTTAGGTCAAATATTTCAGGGTACGCTAAACTCACCGCTAATAAAATGACAAGCAGAACCACAAATACAGCGATAAAAATAAATAATAATTTGTTTGAGCCTAATTTTATTGGTTCATCAAGATCTTCTTCAAAGGCAATTGTTTCCTGATGTTGAGTAAATTCATCTTCTTCATTTAAAGAAGGGAGTTGGGATTGTGCATTTTGACTTAATGCATCAACCTTTTCTTCTAATTGAATTAAGCTTGTTGTGATGTAATCAAGGGCATTGAGGATTTTTTCGTCTTTCTCGGCCTGACTTATTTGCGGCGAACTTTTTGCTTTGGCTGAAATGACTTTAATGTCAATACCAAGGCTGGCAAATACCTTTTGTTGTTTAAGTGCTTTTTCTTTTGTTGTCGGGTTAAATGCTTTTGCACCGCTTAAAAATTTTGATGCGATAGCACTGCTTAATTTAAGCTTTTTTTGTAACCTGTTTTTTGCTTCTTCAGCTGTTAACCCGTCAGCTAAAGATGCAAACAAAATGATGACATTATCACTCATAGGGTAATACCAATTACTATATACTTTACAAAGATATTCCTAACTATAACAATTTTATCGTGTTGTGCTTGGGTTTAAGAGCAAAAAATCGGGTAATACCGATTTTTTGTTTATACTATTAATACCACAGTAAAGTTAATATTTTGCAGCAGTACCATTTTTCGGCATTGAATCTAAAATAAACGTTCGTAAATCGTCATTAGAGCTTTTTAGATCAGCATGCCTTAAATACATCATATGGCCACTACGATAGCCCTTAAAACTCATGCGGTCTTTCATTTTACCACTGGGATCTAATTGCCACAGCGTATACTTGGCATCAAAATAATTGGTTGCACCGTCATAATAACCTGATTGTACCATCACATTTAAATAAGGATTTTGTGCCATTGCTGAACGTAGATTTTCTCCTGCATTATTGTTGCTACGATCCCAGGGGTGGACATTCCCAAACATATTATATTTCAGGTCGGTTTTATAGTTAAGTTCTTCACGTAAGTAGTGGTTAATGGCTGGTGTAAATGAATGTAACCAGGAAGAAAGTTCAGGCCAGTAATCGGGTTTTTCGCCAGCATCTTTTTTATCTATACCTAAATAACGAGAATCTAAACGTCCTAAAATTTTTCCTTCATCTCTTAGGAGTTCTTTCCAAAAAGCGGCTGGTTGAATATCCAGGTTATTTTGGATAATGAATTTTTCAGATAAGCCAGAATAAAGAGACATTTGTTTTGCTATCTGCTGTTTCTTATCTGAATTAATATACCCACCTTGTGCTAAAGCTGGCATTAATTGCTCAATAGTGAACGCTTCAACCTGAGGTAAAAACTGGTCTAAATCGAGTTGTTGTAGCTCATTGTTAAGTGTTTTGTGATACCAGGCTGCGGCGGCAAAGTAAGGGAGTCTGTTGGCTACTTCTACTGGCCCTTCACGCTTTATTCCTATTTCAGTAGGTGATACTAATATTACTCCATTGAGATACATCCACTGCGCGTTTTGTAATTCTAATGCTAAGCCTGATACTCGAGTTGTTCCATAGCTTTCGCCAATCAAATATTTAGGTGATAACCAACGTTTATTTCGGGTAACAAACGTGTTGAGCCATTCAGCCAGATATTTTATGTCGGCATTAACACCAAAGAACATCTCTTTTTGTTTGTCTTTAGTTGGTAATTTGCCTTTTTCATCTTTTAAAATACGAGAATAACCTGTATTAACCGGGTTGACGTATAAAATATCCGCGACATCTAATACCGAATAAGGGTTATCTTTTACGCCATAAGGCTGTATAGGGTAACCTTCATCATCTATTTTTAATACTCTGGGCCCTGTATATGCAAGGTGCATCCAAACAGAGGCTGAACCAGGTCCGCCATTAAATGAAATTAGCAGTGGCCGCTTTGCTTTATCTTTAATACCGTCCTTTTGATAGTAACTGTAATGTAAACTCGCAACGGCTTTTCCTTCTTTATCCCAGACAGGTTGCGTGCCTGTGGCGGTGGTATATGATATTTTTTCTCCATTTATTTTTACTTTATGTTGAGTAACAACCTGGCCATCGATTTCTATTTCACGATTAGGGTTTTGTTTTACGGTGTCAGCTGCAAAAGTATTGAAGATACTGCACAACATAATAATACTTAAGGTATTAACGAGTTTCATTGTATTTCCTAAACAATTTTATGTTCGACCATTAAAGTAAATATAGGAAATAAATTCAAAAGGTTTGAGACAGTTAGCAGGTAAACTCGTTAAATACACGTAAAATTTCACAAATTAAGATTAACACAAGTCACATTTCACTTATTTTTACTATAGATAAATGTTAAAGTCTCGTTAATTAATTAAGCCCATTAAATAATCATTAAGCTGGACTGGAGTCATATCTATGCAAAGAATTTTAATTGTTGAAGACAGTAAAATGGTTCAACAAATTTTGCGCCACTTAACCTCACAACAGATTAATATTCCAGTTGATTTTGCCTGGTCTTTACGTGAAGCGGCAAGTTTAATAAAAAAAAATAAATATACTTTGAGTTTAGTTGATTTAACTTTACCTGATGCACCGAATGGAGAAGTGGTTAAGTTAACTTTAAAAATGAGTATTCCAACTGTGGTGCTGACCTCCACGATGGATGAATATAAACGTCAGCAAATGCTTGAAATGGGTGTCGTTGACTATGTACTGAAAGATAATCGTGATTCTTATTTATATGCAATTCAATTATTAGCACAATTGTTATCGAATCAGGGGAGTAAAGCCTTGATTGCAGACGACTCCGTAACCAGTCGCAGCATGATGAAAAAAATGCTAAAGCAAATGTTGTTTGAAGTAATAGAAGCTGAAAATGGTGAACAAGCTTTGATCATGCTTAAACAAGATCCTTCAATTAACTTATTGCTTACTGATTTTGCCATGCCAATTAAAGATGGCTTTGAATTAGTGAAAGAAATACGTAATACCCGAGGTAGGGATGTATTAGGGATAATCGGTATTTCCGGAGCTGGCAGCCAAAGTTTATCTGCTAAATTCATAAAAAATGGTGCTAATGATTTTTTGACAAAACCATTTTTACATGAAGAGTTTCATTGTCGGGTAATGCATACCATGGAGCAGTTAAAATTGATTGCCAAAATAAAAGATGCCGCAAATAAAGATTATTTAACAGATCTTTATAATAGAAGGTATTTTTATAATAATGCTGAATCTTCAATTACCGCCCTGGAAAAGCAACAGCGTAGTATCGTGGTCGCTATGTTAGATATTGATTATTTCAAACCGATAAATGATTCTTATGGCCATCAGGCGGGAGATGCCATTTTAGTGCAACTTTCAGTGCAATTAAAAGAGTATTTCTCTGATGCTATGGTTGCCAGAGTTGGTGGCGAAGAGTTCGCGCTGTTTTTAACTGATATAGATCATGAAAAAGCATACGAAATGTTAGATGAATTTAGATTTCAAGTGGCAAACAGCACCTTTAAACATGATGGCCAACCTATGAGTGTCACAATTAGTGCAGGTATTGTTGCCCGAGATTCAGAGTCTTTACAAGAATTAATAAAGCATGCGGATGCCGCTTTGTATGATGCCAAAGGTAATGGCCGTAATCAGGTTGTGTCCTACCACGGTTAACAATTGGCTGAACTGCTCACCTAATTAGGTGAGTGTTTTTTTCTTTTTATTTTCCCATAGCCACTTGTTTTTCCCCGTACTGAAAAATCAACTAAACGTATTTTCCTTCCATTATGTCATTGCTAAATTGTGGTTGCACCAGTTTAGTTTTAATCTGCATTTTAATTGCACTTTAATGGTGCGCATTTTCCCCTTAGTTTTTATTTTATATTTTAACTTGTTGTATTTTATTGTTTTTAAATCGTGGCATAGAGTTTGATAAAGCTAATTAAATAAAAATGAATAATTAAAATGCTCTAAGGGGACCGTGATGAAAATGATTAGTGCCATTATCAAGCCATTCAAACTTGATGATGTGAGAGAAGCGCTTGCTGATTTAGGAGTGGAAGGAATGACAGTTGTTGATGTTAAAGGCTTTGGTCGCCAGCGTGGCCATACAGAACTTTATCGCGGTGCAGAGTATCAAGTTGATTTTATTCCTAAAGTGAAATTAGAAATTGCGACTCGTAGTGACAATGTAGACAGGGTTATCGAGGCTATTACCCAAGTTGCAGCAACTGGAAAAATAGGTGATGGTAAAATTTTTGTGTATGACCTGGAACAGATAGTTCGTATACGTACTGGTGAACTCGACGACGAAGCGATTTAAGGGGAAATATAATGGAAAACACAGTAATAGAACTCAAGTTTGCGCTCGATACATTTTATTTTCTTATATCTGGTATTCTTGTAATGTGGATGGCCGCAGGCTTTGCGATGTTAGAAGCAGGCTTAGTACGCTCTAAAAATACCACTGAAATACTCACTAAAAATGTCGCACTTTATGCTATCGCCTGTACCATGTTTTTACTTGTGGGTTATAACATCATGTATGTTGATAATACTGAAGGGGGATTTTTACCGAGTTTAGGCGGATTAATTGGCGCTCAGGCCAGTGACGCCAATCATTCATTAGAATCAGATTTTTTCTTTCAGGTGGTTTTTGTTGCAACTGCTATGTCAATTGTTTCAGGTGCCGTTGCAGAGCGCATGAAATTATGGTCTTTCTTAGTCTTTACCGTGATCTTAACGGGGTTTATTTATCCAATGGAAGGGTATTGGACCTGGGGCGGTGGATTTTTATCTAAACTGGGGTTTGTTGATTTTGCTGGCTCTGGCATTGTGCATATGGCGGGTGCGGCGGCGGCATTAGCCGGTGTATTATTACTGGGTGCACGAAAAGGTAAATATGGGAAAAATGGTGAAATTTATCCGATCCCTGGTTCAAACTTACCACTGGCAACATTAGGTACCTTTATTTTATGGATGGGGTGGTTTGGATTTAATGGTGGCTCTCAGTTATTACTATCAGATGCTGAAAATGCCACGGCCATAGGTAAAATCATGGTGAATACTAACGCAGCAGCTGCTGCAGGGGCGATTGCTGCATTAGTTGTATGTAAATTATTATGGAAGAAAGCTGATTTAACTATGGTGTTAAATGGTGCCTTAGCAGGACTTGTAGTGATCACAGCAGAGCCTGCATCACCAACTCCGGTATTTTCACTACTTCTAGGAAGTTTAGGGGGATCTTTAGTGGTATTTAGCATAGTCCTGTTAGATAAACTAAAAATCGATGATCCGGTAGGTGCTATTTCTGTTCACGGTGTATGTGGATTATTAGGTTTATTACTTGTGCCATTTTCTAATACAGATTCAACTTTTGTAAATCAAATTATTGGTGCAGTCACTATTTTTGGCTTTGTTTTTATTACATCTTTTGTTACCTGGTTTATCATAAAGAAAGTTATGGGTATTCGTGTTGGCGAAGAAGAAGAACAAAGTGGTATGGATCAGCATGATTGTGGTGTTGATGCTTATCCTGAGTTTGTAACTGTAAGATAAAGTTAAAATCAGAAAAGGTTCAGCAATGAACCTTTCTTATGACATTTCACAAATGGCATTTTGACAAGCCAGCAATAGGGTATCACTTAACGCTTTATCATTGAGTGCTTTAGAAATCGCCAAACCACCTATCATCAGCGCAGCACTTTGCAATGCCTTTTCTTTATCGTTTGTATGCTTATTAGCTTGTTGAACAAAACCTCTAAAAACTTTGGTATACGTATCTCTTACGGTTTCGTTTTGCTGTGTCATATCTGAGACTAAAGACGCGAGAGGACAGGGTTGCTGCCAAAGATCATCTCTATGCGCTTTACTTAAATAATACCTGCCAATACTTTTAAGGTCCTGGTTACTATTTTCTGGTTTTCTATCTTGTGCAACAAGCGCTGCTTTCGTGATGGCTTGTGAATACAAATCGCTTTTTGATTTAAAGTGAGCATAAAAGGCACCTCGGGTTAATTTTGCCTCTTGCATGACCAGATCAATGGAGACTTTTTCATAACCATTTTGTGTAAATAAAAAGGCTGCACTTTTTAATATAATGTCTTTTGTTTGTGATTTATGTTGTTTATTCCACGCCATAACATGCTCCTTACTTTTTATAAAAACATTAAAATATGTTGTTGAACATATTTTAAATTAGGCTAAATTTAATCTAATTTTTAAAAGGAAGCAAACAAATGAATCAAGAAAATATAAATCAAGCTGTGCATATTTTTGGTATGCCAATGTCTAACTTTGTACGTACAGTAATGTTGATCTGTGAAGAAAAAAATATTCCTTATACTTTTGGTTTTGATATTGATGGTAAAGAAATTGAATATAAAAGCGAGGCACACCTTAATTTACATCCCTATGGAAAAATACCGGTTTTATTACATAACGGTCTCGCTTTACCAGAAACAGCATCCATTTGTCGTTATCTGGATACACAATTTAATGGCGTATCTGTACAACCTGAAGAGGTATCATTAGCCGCATATCATGATGCATTTTGTGCTATTTCATCAATATATATAGATAAAGCAATATTACGAGATTGTTTATTAGAATTCGCTTTTCCAAAAGGTGAAAATGGCGAAGTAAGATTAGATGTGGTTAAAAATGCATTACCTGAAGTTATTAATACACTCAAAGTGATCACAAAAGAGTTAGAAAAAAACCGTGTGATAAATCAGGAACAATTTACTATAGCAGATGCCTTATTAGCACCTATGTTACATTATTTATCAGCTTTAGTGCCTGCTAATATAAATCCTCTGGCTGAATTTCCAGCAGTGAAGGCATATATAGAGAATTTAATGCGCAGACCGAGTTGCCAAAAAATATTAGTGATACAGGGTAAATAATAAAAAGGGCAGTTAGCCCTTTTTTGCTGAGTGGGTTAGCTACTTAACGCGTAACCGCCTTTTAAGTGAGATATTTTTTCAAAGCCAAGGCGGTGCATAGCTTGCGCTGCAATTAAAGAGCGGCTGCCGCTTCTGCATACAAGTACCCATTCATGATTTTTATCATCTTTGTTTTCCTGAATAAATTGCACCAAACGGGTGAGTGGAATATTAATACAATTATCCATTTCCTGATGAAACGAAAACTCATGGGGTTCACGTATATCTATGATTTGAATATCATCTGAATGTGACAACTTATCTTTAAGTGTTGCACTGCTGTATTCTTTTACCGGGTTTTTATCGCAAGTGGCTGTATATGCACCACAAATGATTTCACTGCCAACTTCATCATTTAAGTGGTTATCTAAATGTGTTTTTTGGGTGATAAACTCAGATTCAGTTAAACTGCCATCAATGACTGCGCGCAATAAAGGATTGCGTTTTGCCTCTATTACCAGGTTAGTGGTAAATTCATTGTTATAGTCATGGCTGGCACAAATTAAGGTTTGCAGGCCAATTAAACGTTCGATGGTTTTTAAGCTGTTAAACATATCGGCTGTGCTACTAGATTCAAAGTTTGTTCTGCCTAAACTCCCCATTAAAATTGTATCACCACAAAATGCATAGTGTGTTTTGTTTTTCAAATCAGTGGGATCTGAGGTAAGTAATAAACTAATGCTGTCATCGGTGTGGCCAGGTGTGGCAACTTTAATTAAAGACTGTTTACCAATATTAATGCTGTGATATTGATCTTCAGTTATCTTGATACTATTCGTATTGGTTGGCCAGCCTAAATGATCAGACTCTTGATTTTTCAAATGCTTTTTGGCTAAGTTTACTCGCCCTGATACATGATCTGCATGACCGTGGGTATCAATAATAGCAATGGGCGTGAGCTGCTGACATTGTAGTAACGTATCGATCCTTTTTTCTATTTCAGGCAGTGGATCTATGATCACGGCTTGTTTGGTTTTAACGTCAGCAACTATCCAGGTGCAGTTAGCGCCTGATCTTAGTTCAATCAAACCATCTAATTGGGTTTTGTCTGTTACATCTTGCTCTATGGTCAGGCAACTATTCCCAAGTGCTCTGGCTGCCGATAAAATACGATCGCAAGCGGTATCTATTTCTACTTGTGTCATCGCCGGACCAAAAGACATGCGAATAGCCGATTCACTTTGCCACGCAGGCAAACCCATTGCATCGAGTACGAAACTGCGGGTGACTTTAGAGCTACAGGCGGATCCTGAACTGACGCGAATATTCGCAGCATCAAATAAATCCATAATTTCTTTACTGGAAAATCCCGGCACAGCAAAATTTAATGTCGTAGGTACAGTATTTTCAAAACTATGATTAAAGACAATATCAGGAAACGCCAGTGTTAAACTTTTAACTAATTGGTTTCTGTAATCATGTAAAGTGTCGACTGAATGAAAACTAGACTGTGTTTTGTTTAATAACATATCAAAAATAACATTTAATGCTGATAACCCGGGCAGGTTTTCAGTACCTGAACGTAAACCGCTTTCCTGACCACCGCCGGCAATAATCGGTGTGAAAGGGGCATATTCACGAATATAAACAAAACCTATCCCCTTAGGCGCATAGAGTTTATGACCACTAAAAGGGGCATAGTCTATGGTCGTTTCTACTAAGTTGAGCGCCATTTTACCCAGTGCCTGAACACAATCTACCATCCAGTATATAGTGGCATTATTGTTTCTGATGGTTGTTTCTAATAAATTTAAATCTTGAAAGGCGCCCGTTTCGTTATTCACCGCCATAGTACAAATCATCAAAGCATTGGGGACTTCACGTGCAATAAACGCTAAGTCTAATGTGCCATTTTTATCAACTGGAATGGCTTTTAGCTCTGCATTTATACCCAGTATGTCATTCCAATGTGCCAGCGAGTTAGGAACGGCTTTATGCTCTGTAGCACCATATAATAAAGTATATTTTTTACCACTGTCTAAAGTTTCTTTTGCTTTAACTAAGGCAGATAAAATAGCGGTTTGTATTCCTTCAGTTGCGCCACTGGTAAAAATAAGCTCTCCATTTCCTGTGCCCAATAAAGTCTTAGCCTGAGTACGGGTTTTTTCCATTAAATCTTTGGCTTTCAGCCCGGTAATATGACTGCTACTAGGGTTACCATAAACATCTTCCATGGCACATAAAGCCGCTTTTGCGGCCTGAGGTAATACCGGAGTAGTTGCATTCGCATCTAAATATATTTGGCTGAGAGTGTCATTCTTTTTCATGGTTCGACCTGCTAGATGATGCCCGATATAACCAAAGGGCATAATTAATACTGTTTAGTTATAATAAGTTGATTTATAGCGAGTCACAAGCAAGTGTTTCATCAGTTTACCCTGCTCAAATGTTAAGTACTGATTTTATTAGCGTTAATACTTGTATTAATTTGAAATGAAAATCCTTTTAAGCTTAATTTTTAAGTTTTTTATACATGATAATTTGAATTTAATAGAACTAAATTCTAATTTTTATGGTTTTGTGATTTTCATTGAGAATCATTTTGCTAAATGGGGGGGAATTTCCCTGTACTTTTGCAAGGTGTTAACTGTTTTATAAAAGTTCAGTTCTTATCGCTATGTTATATAGCAGACGAAAGTAAAGTATTCTTCAAATGGCTTCAGTATAAAGATTAAGTTTCATAGGGTTAGCTTTTCAAATGCACAATAGAATAAGGTTTAAATTACCTGGTTATTAGTGCATAATGCGCGCAATTTCATGTGCTCAATCTATTCAAATCTCCACCCAAGCAACTTCATTCTTTCAAATGATTTTAGGCCTAAAGGAAATTGGCGAAGTGCACATATCACTTTTTATTTTAAGGATTTTACTTTTGTTTAAATATTTAACGTTATTGAGCTTATTGTTGTTTAGTCAGTTGTTTTCGGGGGCAGTTAAAGCTGAAGAACCGCCAATATTAGGTATTTGTACACACACAATCCTAACCGAATATGGTATCACAGCTGACGAATGTATAGCATTGTTTGAACCTAGGATTAAAGAAAAATATGAACGCATAAGTTCATCTTCTCGTTATGAAATTACCAAACAATATGAAGCGGAAACATTCGATCTTTCTCTTGAAAACCCTTCAAGCATTCTTTATACCGCTACCTTTTCTTATTGCGAAATTGAAGAGTTGGCTTTTGAAAAATGTTGGGATGCAAGATATGGGATTTCATTTGGCGGTCGGGTTCAGTGTTATGCGCCTTTTGAGGTGTATGAATTTCACACATCTTCGACTTTTATTGGTTGCAGAACCGAGTGCCCGTCGAACACAACCTTTGTAAGTGCACTAGGTGCTTGTGTTAATTTGTATTTTGATGATGAAAATCAATGTCCATCAGAACAAGGTAATACAGGTGCCAGTGCGCCTGTTGTGGCTTTAAATTCGATTAACAAAGACGCAAAACCAATAACTGAAGTATTAAACCCTATTAATGTATTAACTGGTGAAAAAGTTCAAACCTTTACTGATTATAATCAATCAAATTTGTTTGAATTTAAGCGTAGCTATGCCTCAAGACGCCATGAATCAGGACCAGTTAAATACAAAAAAAGAAGCATGGATGAGGGGATGATGAGATATGTTAGGAAGCCAGACGATTATAAAGGTCCTATTGATGAGCTTCTTGAAGAAGGGTCGATAAAGAAAGGCGCACAACAGTGGCAGCATAATTTTAATTTAAGGCTTATTCCATATGAAAAAGGTGGTATTGAACAAATTATCATCCAATTGCGCCAAGATAGATATCGGAATTTTAGGTTTAATACGTCAACACAAGGGTACGATGCATATTTAGCAAAAGGAGATTTACTCACTAAAACAAGTTCGGGTTGGGTTTATTCCGCACAAAACAATGCGCGATATACATTCAATTTGCAAGGAAAGCTTACTCATATTGGTGGGGTAAGTGGCGAGCAGTTAACTTTAGTTTATGACGCAGATAACAGGCTTGAAACTGTCACTAATTTACATGGTCAGCAATTATCTTTTAGTTATTCCGGTTATTTATTAACAAGTTTGACTTTACCTGACAATACACAAATTGATTATGGATACGACGACTACGAGAATTTGGTGGCGGTTAATCACCCAGACAATACCAGTGAAATTTATCATTATGAAGACTTAGTTAACCCTTATGCACTGACCGGAATTACAGGGAGAGATGGTATTCGTTACGCCAACTGGGAATATAATGCTGATGGCATTGCTATTAGTTCAGGGCATGCTTTAGGTGCAGATGCTGGTGAAATCATTTATGACGGCACTAATAAAACGGTAGAAATAACAGATATTAGTGGCAAAACAAAAAGCATTACCTTTGATAGTAAAGGTAAAGTAACCAAAGTTATTGGCGAGACTTGTAGCTCTAACGGCATTGATGGCACTGTCACTTTTGGATATGACAATTACGGGCGTCAAATCAAAAAAACAGATGCAAACGGTAAAATACAAACTAAACGCTATAACTCCAAAGGTCAGTTATATTATGTTTACGATGCCTATGGCACACCCGAACAAACTTTTACTCTTTATCGATATAAAACAGGGACTAATCTTGTAAGTAAAATATCACATCCGAGTGGTATGCGTGAAGAGTTTACTTATGATGATTTAGGTCGGGTACTCACACATACACAAAAGGATGGTTCCAATGCGCGTACCACCACCTACCAATACAACGCTGCCGGCTTAATTAGTCAGGTAGATGGTCCGCGTGATGATGTGCAGGATATTACCACTTATCAATATGATGAGAATAATTATTTGAGCTCTGTGACTAATGCTTTAGGTCATACAACCCAGTTTGCTGATTATAATAGCTTTGGTAAAGCCACAAAAATCACTGATGCCAATGGTGTGGTAACTAACTTGACCTTTGATGTGAATGGTCGTTTAACTAATATGACTCAGTCAGGGCGCACTATTAGTTATGTTTATGATGCGCTGGGTCAGATTAAACAACTGACTTCTGGTGGTACACAAGTTAATTATGAATATGACGCTGCCCGCAGATTAACAGCGATTGAAGATAATCAGGGTAACCGCATTGAGCTGACTGTAGACCTTGCTGGTAATATCACGCAAAGAGATATTAAAGGTAGTGATAAAGTGATTACTTTCACCCAAAAGCAGGTATTTGATACCATTAATCGCTTAGAAAAAACCACTAACGCCACAGGTCAAAGCTGGACCAATGAATACGATGTGGGCAGTAACTTAATTAAACAAATCAGCCCTGATAATACAGAGGTAGAATCAAGCTTTGATGTATTAAAACGTGCTACCCAAACCCTAGATCAGGCCGACAGTGCCACAGGTTTTGAATACAACAAGCTAGATCAACTCACTAAAGTCACCGATGCTTTAGGACGTAGCACCACATACGAATACAATAAATTTGGTGAACTCACTAAACAAATCAGCCCTGATAGCGGCATCACCCGTTTTACCTATGATAAAGCGGGTAACATACTGACCAAAACTGATGCACGCAATATCACAACTTCATATAGTTATGACGCATTAAACAGACCGTTAACTGTTGATTATGTTGGTTTTGGTAGTGATATCGATATACAGTTTGAATACGATAACGAACACAAAACCTATGGTATTGGCAGATTAACTCAGGTAACAGATGAAACTGGGAGCACGGCGTATGACTACAATGGGCACGGTGAATTAATAAGGCAAACTACGGAAATTCAGCAAGCTGATGGCGGCGTAAATAGCTACAGTCTGGATTATCATTACACACAATTTGGTCAGTTGGCCCGCATTACCTATCCAAGTGGCAGAAATATTCATTATCGTTACAATAGTTTAGGGCAACCTGAGCAACTTAGTACCAGTTTCAATGATGAACAATATGTATTAGCAGATAATATCGCTTACTTACCTTTTGGGCCATTAACCCAGTTTACTTATGGTAACGGAGTCACATTTACTAATCGTTTTGATAAAAACTACCGCTTAATAGAAAAAGAAATCAAAAACGCCAGCAATACAATCATAAGCAACCAGTATGATTACAACCCGTTAAATAACATCAAACAAATTAATGATATTACCACTCAGGCAATACAACAAACCTTTGATTATGATGCTGTGCAAAGGCTTACCTGTAGCGCGCTAAATTACCATCGTACTTTTTACCAAATTATTCATCATACCCATAGTCTAAAAAATAAGCGTATTACCACTTTATTATCATAACCAAAATCTTTTTTACCACTTTATTATCGTACTTTTTACCAAATTGCGTTATAAGATTTCCCAAACTACCATCGTATTTTCAAAGATTGCTTATATTTCCGGTTACTTTAATTTCGTAATATTTATCAAAGGATTGCCGATTTTCTGATTTTTACCTATGATTAAAACGAAAAAACCGACTCAATTGAGTCGGTTTTTTTATGATACTGTTAGCTATTTAGATCTCAGTATCATGCTGTGTTTTAATCAAATTTTCTTTTGCTTCTTCTATTGCACTTTCTTTGCGTATTTCGATGATTTCAGAACCATAGTTTGACCAAAGCGCCTCTTTTAAGTCATCCAAAAAGGTGATGATGGTCGCGGCTTCTTCTGCATTGAAATAATGCGTTAATTGTGTGAATTTCATGGCTATGATACCTGTTGCTTAACTAATTCTTCATGTGAACGCCAATGTGGCTGGATCAATATATTGTTGACGTGGCTGATGGTGACTATGCGTTTTCCTTGTTGGCAGGCCTCTATCAGACTGGCATAGCATAAATTATTACATAGCCTCAGGTTGCCTTCGCTTGACCTTATGATGAGTTCAATTGCAGCGCTATCATAAGTATTTAAACCCAGCTTTACTGCTTGGAGTTCTTTCTGGATGAATAACTCTAAGTCATTATCGTTTAAAGCAAAAATATTTTCAGAGTAAGTGATCCTACTTTTGATATCTTGATTTACGTTCATTGATAAATAATATAACAGATCCCGTTGACCCAATAATACTAAGCTGTGTTTTTTGGGAAAACGATCAAATAACAACCTGAGTTTTCGAAGTACGTACATATCAAGTAAGTGGGCTTCGTCGATCAGGGTATATAAGGTTTTTCGTTCTCGAATATGTGAAAACGCACATTGGATCAGTTCTTTTTCGATGTCTTTCATCGGCACATCAATTTTAAAAGATTCAGCCAGTTGCTTTAGAATATTTAGATAGGTATGCATGGTTTGTGAGCATGAAGCAACGATAGTATCGCGTTCATTATTCAGGCTTTCAATGTGTTTACGTAATACGGTTTTACCTACGCCAGGATTGCCTATCACCACAGAAAAACCGCCATGTTGAGAATGGATTTTGATGATATCGAAGATCTTACTTTGTTGCGGTAACAGTACGATTTCAGTACGGTTAAATGGTGTTTTGGTCAGGCCGAATGTTGACTTTATCATACCGAATTTCCTATTTTTGTTTTACGTTGATTAGCGTTAAAATGCAGGTTAAGTAGATTGGCTTCGCCCATGCGCTTATCACAGAAATAAACAATAAAACGATCTCGTGTGGTACGGGAATACCGTATTTGCACTTTCTTTTCTCTGAGATCGACGGGGCATTCAAATTTTTGCGAATTGATTGAAAATACGTTGGTTTTACTGACTTTTCGAGTTTCTTCAATAAAAAAAACTTCCTCAGTATATTCATCATTGGTGAGGTGCTTAATACGGCTATGGTCCAGGTTAAAACGGTCAATGGGGATCATCTGAATGCCGCTATGATGACCTTGATTGTAGTCAGTTTCTATCCAACTTTGTGTTTTATCATTAAGTTCGTCTAATGATTTAAACTCAGTATATTGGGTTAAAAACCTGTCTCTGAAACCCCGAAAAAATCGTTCTATTTTTCCTTTTGCAGCACCATCTCGTACCGGCGCATGGGAAAGCCTGATATCAAGGCGAACACAGGCTTGTAAGATCTCTTTAGAGGTGTAATTAGCGCCGTTATCAAAATATAAACGCTCAGGTTTTCCCCGTTTAAACAAGGCTGTACGAAAGGCATCAATCATGTTATCGGTATTGTCACGGTAAAAAAACTCACCATGGGTGATCACCCGGCTGGCATCATCAATAAAAGCGATTAAAAATGTTTTACGCCATTTTCCATCAGTTTGTTGAATAGAAGGGCCATACATGGTGTCGGCTTGCCAGAGTTCATTGGCAAATTGCATCGAGAAAGAACGACGTAATTTTTGCGCATTTTCACCTGTTAATAAGTCATTTTCTCTGACCATACGGTAAAAAGAAGTTTGGGATAACTGGCTGCGTTGAAAGAAGTTTTTCTGTAATAATTGACGATAAACGGTACTTTTAGGGATCACACCGGACTTGTTAAAGCTGAGGTTAGGGGTTAACTCAACAATCGCTTCAGCAAGTTCATTCAATTTCACTTTACGATAAGTATTTTTGTCGGCACGGGTCTTATTATCCATGGTGCTAACGCCATGTTTTTTAAATCGATAAAGCCAGGTGCTGATAGTGCGCCAGGTAAATTGGAAATGGCATTGTGCTTGCTGATCAAAAAAAGTGTCTGAAGCCACATGCTTGATCCGTTCACGAATATTATTACCGGGGGCATAATCTACGGCACTGATCACTCTCAGTCTTAGTTCAAACGAAGGCCGGGTTTTATAAACAGGGTCATTCTCCATCAAGGTATCCTTAAAAAATTTAAGCAATCGCTATGATATGGATAATATAAAGTAGTGTGTAGAGACAAGATCGGTTGCGGAAAAAAGGCGTAAATATTGAGTTTGAGGGGATCACACAGGTTCGATGATAAATAAGTAAAAAATGAACATGAAATACATCAAAAAGGCGTTTAGATATGTATGAATTGATGCTAAATAAAGGATGTTTGCATCAATATCTGATAGCGTTCACAGGATGTTTGAGATATTTTTGAAAATAAACGTTTTAAGATTGGGAGTAAGGTTTTTAATCGTAATGCTCTGTTATTAAATTGTTTATCGTACAGTGTGTTAGGTGACCCTAAAAATACACGATAATAATTCTGGCTGAACTGTAATTTATTGAGCCAACGATAAGCATTGCGAGGATCATCACAATGGGTGGCATTTAGATAAGCTTTTTGGATAGTTAACCCGGCAAAAAGGGCAGTAATAAAGGTCATTAAAATAGCAGCATTATAGACAAGATCAGGAATAGAGGAAGCCAGGTAAAGACGAAGCGTCGCACCACAGCCAGAGCGACCATAACGATCAGAACAAAAGATACGTTTACCAACGATAAGCATTTTAGCACCAGTTTGTTTTTTATAGACAAAGCCATGAGAAACAAACTGATCTCTTTTGGCGCAGTGACGACATTTAAGGGAACCAGCATGCCTTGAAAGCTCCATAGTGAATTGATGAAGTTGGTTAATGTGAGAAAAGAATAATTGCATGGAAGGTATTTTATCGAGATTGAATAAATGATCAGTAAAAAATTTAAAAATTACGTGGAGAAATTCAAATAACCAAATTAGCGTTATAGCGTAGAGAGATCTTATGATGACAAAAAAGTTGAAATAGTGGCTTTTGTACTACTGTAGTTTGGTAAATAACATTTACCTATGTGTAGCGCGCTAAATTACCATCGTACTTTTTACCAAATTATTCATCATACCCATATGTAGCGCGCTAAATTACCATCGTACTTTTTACCAAATTATTCATCATACCCATAGTCTAAAAAATAAGCGTATTACCACTTTATTATCATAACCAAAATCTTTTTTACCACTTTATTATCGTACTTTTTCCCAAATTACGTTATAAGATTTCCCAAACTACCATCGTATTTTCAAAGATCGCTTATATTTCCGGTTACTTTAATTTCGTAATATTTATCAAAGGATTGTCGATTTTCTGATTTTTACCTATGATTAAAACGAAAAAACCGACTCAATTGAGTAATGCCGTTCACTTAAGTTGAGCGGCATTTCTTTTTTTTACTGGATATCTATTTTTAGAACACTTCAATTCTCTAGGGTAGCTTCGTTCTCGCCGCTCTGGCAACAAAAACTGTTTAGCGCTTTTTGTTATGTCCATAACATACCTTGGTACGTTGCCTGGTGAACTAAATGGCAACATAGTCAGTTGATAAATAATATGCATTGAAGCACCATGAAAACTCAGTTGATTAGGATGTATCGAATCAAATGATTTCGCCATTAATACCATTTGATAACGGATCAAGTTATATGCGAGTAATATTCCCCAAAGTTCTTGCTTTATTAACTCTGGTTGATTGCTACGTAAAGTAAATTGACTATCAAGTAATGATTGTTTCATCTCTCTAAAACCGAGCTCAATTTCCCAACGATGTGCATATAAATCAACAATATCAGCAACTGGGAACTTCATTGGATCTGTCATTGACGTTAAAATATTGCAGACTTTACCGTTAATTTTTTTAGATACTAAACGAGCTTCAATTGATATAGGCAAGTCTGGAAATTTCTTTCGTGCTTGTGGGCAAGCAGTCAAACGTACTATTTTATCTTGTCGTCCTAATGAGCGAATAACTTCATATTGCACGTTCTTTTTTAACGGGAGCAACCAATGACGTGCAGTCCCTGTAGATTGCCAACGATTAAGCAGACCCAGTGAGTAAAAACCTCTATCAAAAAGTGTAAGGCTATTATCTGGCGTTGCCTCTATTAATTTTTCAGCTAACTTCATCTCACTAATATCGATACTATCAAAGGCGCTTTGTGTCAATAAATGGCTAGTTAATTCCATCTGACAGACCATGCGAACTTGAGGGTAACTTGCTTTACCATGGTTATTTCCTGTTCGACCATAATGTTCACTATTTTCTTTTGAGTCTGGTGTACGCCATACAACACCATCAACTCCTAGCAGAGTTAAACCACACCATGTTGGATGTGCTGATTTCTCATGCCATAAAGACTGCGTTTGATTGAAAACATATTCGATTGCTTGATGACCAAGCTTTTTCCTGGCTTGAGTTACAGCACTCGGTGCGACATAGGGTTCACCAGTAGGTAAGATGATATCAAGCTGGTTAACCAATTGACGCATAGACATTTTTCTAAATAAAGCCATACCAATAACAGCCCAGACCATCTGTTCCATGGGGAGTTTGCGTTTTCTTATAGTAGCTACGCCTGAGTGTGTTAATGCCTCCTCAACAAGGGTCGGATCTAGTAACTCATTTAATGAAGGGAACTCCGGGGTCAGATCTTGGAACTCCGGGGTCAGATCTTGAATCGTGCATTGGTGTGAATATGCACCTGTCATTCATCTGACTTCTTAGCGACTCCATTTGCTGATAGAAGTTAGTAAGTGATTTTAATTACGCGTCGTGTATTTTTGAGGTTAATTGTAAAATGATTTTATTCAGCGTAATTTTCATACATTTTTTACTTTCGATTGCTTTATTTGAATTGCTGCTTTTATTAACAAAATACAAGTATTTAACCGTTAATTCCAAATATCGGTGACTATAAAGGTGCTGATTATTTATATTTCGCTCAGTTCACAACCTTTGGTAATGCACTATTTCATTAATGCTCTAGAGAATGATACCTACCAAAATGCAAAACTGGTTTGGTTAATCTGCATACTAATATATTTCTTTATATCATTCTTTAAAAGATATGATAGCTTGGAAAAATAAAATGAAACTCTGGGGTCACTCATTAGAAATTTCTGGTTAAGTTGGTAAGTAACAATTTACTGCGATCTTGTCATAACTTTGATGTGCCTGTTTTTTTATAACTGTTTTCATCATTAACTTTTAACGTTATTGCCATAAAACTATAGGTGGAACTATAAATTATTAATAGTATACTTTGTGATGTACGTAAATGTGTACTAAATTAGGTGTTTTAAGGTGATTTATGGCAATACAATCTATACTAGCTGAAAAAACGGTTTCAGTAACAGAGCTAAGGAAAAAGCCTTGCGATTATTTTATTGATGAACCAGTCGCTGTGCTTTCCAGTAACAAAACAGCTGGTTATATGGTAAGCGCTGAGCTATATGAACAAATGGACAATCTAAAGTATCTAATTTCAGACCATCGAGTAAGCGTTTAGCTGAAATAGCGGAGCAAGGTGCCAGTTTAATATTATCAGCTTCAGAAGAAGACCTAGGTGATTTTGCTGAATAATGCGCGTATTTCAAAGTAGTATTATTCGTAAAATAATGACTGATGAAGTACTCAATGCGTTGATAGCAGATTTCAAACGTTATAAATTAACAGGTAGTGTCCCTGATCATTTTGGTCGAGATGTTCCATATGATCACCCTATTAATTTACCAATCGTACTTTCTGAGAAAGTACAACACATCCACTTGGGTAGCGAAGATAAACCCTTACCACTGAGAAAAATGCAATTCCACCGTACCAGTGATTTTTCACTTGGTATATTGCCAAGGTTCATTGGATGAAAGTTGTTTTTTGCTTATGATAATCTTATCGCCTGACGCACATGATCAAGCTAAATCCAGAGATATAATGTATAAGCTTGGTGTCATGGCGGAAAAATTCAGGAATAAATTCTAGGATCTTACAAATATAGATATTAGGGGGAGTATATAATTACTTTCGTGATTACGACCCCGAATTGGGAAGGTATATTCAAAGTGATCCGACAGGATTAGGTGACGGTGTTAATACCTATGCTTATACTCATGGAAATCCAGTCAACAAATATGATCCCGATGGTAAAACTGCTATTAGATTGTGTCGAGGTCCACTTTGTGGGATCGGTATTGGAAACCCTGGCACTAAGCCCAAACCAAAACCTTTTGATCCTTTAAACCCTCCTGGAATATGGAACCCAGGAATTACAAATCCACCATCGTTTGATTTTGGAAATTTATTTGATAATGATCCTAATCAATATGCTAAAGGTGGAAAACAAAGTAAAAGAAATCATTGGAGTGATTGGGCTAGAGATCAATCCCTTATTTATGGTGGTGATCCATGCGATTATTTAGATGAAGCTTATAAAAAAGCTAGAGCAAATAAGCAGAAAAAAGATGCAAAGGAGATACAAACAGCTCAAAAAGCAGCTGGATGTAGAAATAAGAAAAAACGAGAAGAATGCAATTAGGATAATAGATATGGCATGGTATACAGCAAGTGCAATTTTAGCTTTCGAATATAAAGAAGGTGAGCAAAAGAGTTTTCCTGTATGGGAGAATAGCTATTTAATTGAAGCTAAAGATGAAGATGAAGCATTGGAAAAAGCTATTTTAATAGCCAAAGAAGAGGAAGGTGATGACAGTGGTTCTTTAACTGTTAATGGAGTAGCAGCTAAAAAAGTATTTATGGGTATTCGTAAATTGATTTCAATAGTTAACTTACATGATGATGATATACCAACCAATGGTGCTGAATTAAGTTTTTCAGAGTATGAAGTTAGCAATAAAAGTGACTTGAGGAATTTAGCTCAAGGAAAAGAAGTAGCAGTTAAATATGTAGAATAAAAAATAATACAACTTTAATAAAGGAAGTGCAGCCAAGTTTCGTTAATAACGAGGTTTGGCTGTACAATTATTTTTTGTAAAATATTAAATACAAAATCAATTTTTTGAAATTAAAGTCTTCAGAGTAAAGTTTCTAATGAATTAGTCGTATATGAGTACGGGCCTATTTTTTTGCTAAAATAGTTAAACTATTTTACCCAAAATTGACACTTTGGTCCAAAATCAGCATAACTCTGGTCCCGCTTAATGTGAGGTGTTGGTCCAGAGTGGCCATAATGCTGGTCCTGAATGAGTGGGATCTACAGACTGTAAGGGATTAATAACATGTATTATAGTTATGCTTATATTGGTTCAGAATAGCTGGAGCAAAAAACTGTAAATGAAAAAAACCGCAGTATAAACTGCGGTTTTGGACATCATAACATAATATGAAATTACTGCGTATTTGCTGTTAAATCAACGCCTGAAAAGGCTTCATAACCAAACACCCCAACATGCCAGGTACCAGCCTGTGGATTGTTAATTGTACATGTCTCGTTATTACCTGTTTTATAAGGGCGACATTTCCAGCTGCTTTGTGTTGGTTTATTACCATGGCGTACATATAAATCAGCATCACCCGTACCACCTGACATCACAACTTCTAATTTACTTTTACCAGCAGGAACTTCAATAGTATGAAACAACTTAGTCGATGATGAACCAGACAAGTTTTGTTCATTGATATTACCACCACCTGGGGTGCCGGCTGTGTAATCAGCAATTAAAGTTACGCCACTATAAGCTTCATAACCCTGCAACATGACGTGATATGTACCAGTTTGCACATTCGAAATGTTACATGTTTCGCTGTTACCTGCTTTATAAGGTCTGCAGTCATAGATACTTGTCGTTGCTTTTTGACCAAATTTAACGTGCAAATCAGCATCACCTGAACCACCAGATGTTTTAAATGTCAGATCCGATGCACCAGCTGGCACTTCAAATGTAAATGATTTTTCAGAACTTGTTTCCCCTGTTAAACCTGATTTAGCCACACCTTTTATTAATGCATTGGAACTTACAGCAGCCGTAGTAAATGTTGATGATGCAGACCATGCATTACCACATCCATTTTCAGCTCGTACGCGCCAATAATAAGTTGTATTGGCCGCTAAATCGGCAGATGGTTGATAATTTGTACCATTATTTACCGTACCATTAGCCACTATATTTGAAAATGCAGTATCAGTTGCAACTTCAATACGGTAGGCTGTAGCGCTGGTTTGTGCTTGCCAGCTGAACGTAGGGCGTAATGCTACATTGGTTGCAGCAGCCGTTGGCGTAGTTAAACCAACTGCGTCAGGCTTATCAGATATAGTCACCGCTACATCAAGTGTTTTCGCTGTTACTCCTGTTGCTGAACCATTGATTTTAAAACTATAACTGCCAGCGTTAACATTGCCAACCGCGACAGATGCGTTAGAACTGGCACCCGTTGCAATAGGGTTAGTCGAGAAGTTGCCAGTAAATCCATTTGGTAATTCAGCATACGCCAGGTTGATAGGCTTATTAAATCCGCCTGAAGCAGCTGTTGATATTGCGATAGGTTGCATACTTGTGTTGGCACAAACTTGTTGCGTTAAATTTGTTGCCTGTATAGTAAAGTCAGGTGTGGTAGCTGCACCACAGTTTTCAAATTTAAAATTAGCAATACGTGTAGCCCATTTACCGCCTTCTTTACCATAATCACTGGTCATCCAGAAAGTACAGTTATCGACAGGATCTACAGATAAATGACTATAATCTCCATTTCTATCACTGGCGATATGACTGGTACCTGCAACCAGTACTTTTTCAGACTGAGTCATAGTACCATTTGTATCAGACGCCAATCGACCAGTTATATTTATCCCTGGATAGGTATCTACTCCAGCGATGTGATAAGACAATGCGATGTTACCACTGCCATCCATTGCCGCTGAACCCATAAAGCGGTTATCTGTGCCTGAAGGTGAATATGTCCCTTCCTGATGTAATGCCCAATTACCTGCACCTACTTTACGTAATTCAAACCAGCGAATACCAGAACGATCTGAGCCAGAATCATGGACAAAATTACCTACAATAGATTCGTGAGCGGCAAACTTACGATATTGTGCACGATACATTACGACTTCACGTACCGGATCGAGTGTTTTTGTGGAGCCTTTTTGTTTTAAGCAACCAAAACCTTGTTCACCACCAGTACACACATCAGAATCAAACTCGCTTAGCGCTATTTTTATCGGACCGGATAACTGAGTATTTGAACTGTTGTTATAATCAGGTTTAAATGTCCACAGTTCAAGATAATCCTGGCTGGCATTATTGCTCCCTTTATTCGTTATTTCATCATCATTTTGACGAAGAAAAATTCCTGGCGCATCAGCTTCAGGGCCTGATACTGTATCTACATCTACAGGAAGCATCATTTGAAAACCTAGCCCAGAAAGTTTAGGTGCTGTTTTACGTTGCATACGCGCTGTTTGACCAGCAAGCAGTTTATTACGCTCTATGGCATAGATGCCCGGACCTGCATTTTCATTGGTACCGACAAAGTAAGAGTCACCCCAACGTCCGAATTTCGGATAATCAGGGAATTCGGGTGCCTGGAACTCGTATGCATACCAGCCACCTGTAACAGGATTATCTGATTTTGATACATAGACACATAAGCTACGGCCTGCTTCATTACTAAACTCTGTCATTACATATCTTTGTGCTGTTTCATCATAAAATACAATAGGATCACCCAATGCATTTTTACACGTGTTTGTTGCTAAAGTAGACATGGCCGTAGGGCCTGATACTTTATTTCCGGTAGCCTTATCATATATTGAAAAAAGTGCGCCAGCGTTGCCATTAACAGATTGTATATAATGGTTTTTACCTACGGTACCTGTTGGATCTGCAGGATTTACACCAGTGAAAGGGATCCCTTCGATATTCACTGAACCGTCAGTGACAGCGCGACTATAAGTGTCTTCAGCAAATGCTTGTAATTTAACTAAATGATCATCGTTACCTGTTACTGTATTGATGGGAGTCGTTAACGGGCTTTTGTTTGTCTGAGGGTAAATTCTGCGCGGAATTGATTTTACCTGATCTCCCGGTTGCCACTGTTCGACTGTGTTTAAATCTCGAATGTCGCCAGTAAATGATTCTGGTGTCACGGTAGCCATCAGCTCGGCACCAGTAAACTGTTGTAAAGTTTGGCTATCGTTTATAAATAGTGGTTTTTCCAGGTCCTGAGCTGAAGCGGCAAGTGTCATAACTAAGGCTGAACTGCCTAGCAGAGTACTTACGGTTTTGGCCAGAATTGTTTTATTATCATTATAATATTTCATTTGTTATTACCTGATTTTACTTAATTTCAGTATTTCGTATGTAAATAGGTTTTGCATGAACCTTTATTCCATAAATTTATATACTTAATACCACTTTTTAGTTTTATCTACAGACAGGTGTAAACCTTCTGCGGCAGAACTAATTCTTTATCTTTCAGTTAGTAAGTCTTGACTAAGATATTTTTGGGTAGGTAAGCAATTCAGCATTTACCTGCAGTAAAATATGCTGTCTACGCTAGGATTTGTTTTTTCGTTTTATACCTTTGTCGTTTTGTTCGCGTATGGGATCTCCTGGTTTCCAGGGGGCCACTGTGGGTAAGTTTCTAATATCACCTTTAAAAACTGTCGCTGCTCCAATGTAACCGCCATGTGGTTTATCAATTAAATTTAAACTAATGCTTCCATCTGGTGCACTTAAAACTATTTTGCTATTACTGTGGTTTAAATTAATATCCAGAAATGATATTTGTGAATTTGAAGTTGTTTTATCACCAAGATAATTGGTAATAATTTCTTTACCAGATGTTTCAATTGCTACATTTGATTGTTTTGATAAAGTGAAATTGATAGTGCCGGTTTGAGTAAAAACATGTTGATTGTTTGCCCAGTTTATATTGTAGTGATCTAATGTTATGTTGCCTGAATCAGACTGCGCATTTAATTCACCTACAGAACCTAAGGTAATGTTTCCACTGGTTGTTTTTGCCGTAAGGTTAGAAAAATGTTTGTTTGATTTAATATCTCCCCAAGTGGATTCCATTTCTATACTTATAGTTTCAGGTATCGTTACTGCGATATCTACCCGGCCGATAAAGTCACCATCTTCATCAAATTGACCGTTAGGGTATTTAACTATGATTAATGTCTGATTTTCATTTTGCTGGATATCGAAAGAAGGGATTGCAGGAGATGGGCCTATTTTTTGAATTGCCGCAGATACACCTATTTGTGGTTCACTTCTAATTCTGGAACTAACATTACCATAAGGGTTAATAACTTTTACTTTTCTTTGGTTAGGTAATTCACCTATCCAGTTATAATTTTCAATGGTGACATCGTTAACTGAATATTGTTTAGCCTGTGCTAAATTTATTGTTGAACACATTAAACCTAAAAATAAAGATATTGTTTTCATTGCCGACCTCATAATACAGCCAATTTTATTGCAAGTTATTTTTTAGTTACCCTGCCGCTGCAATAAATCCTACTCTCCATTAACTATTTTGCAACAAAATGCATGTACCCATTTGTACAGAGAAAATCGCTTGATTGATACAATTTGGTACAAAATTCTTATATTTTATTTCCAGACAAACTGTTAATTTCCACGCGGATCACATAATAAATATAGGTAGTCGTCATATGAATAAATATATGATTGTATATAAAGTGGCTGTAACCACTGGCATGTTATTTTTTTCCGCTAAATTAGCTGCAAAACCTGAAATACATCAAAGTTCTAAAGGTAAAATTGAATCTATACAGGTGCTTGGTGATAAATATCATAAAAGACATGATGAGATGATCAGCAGCAATAAAGTTAATTTAGATGAAATTGAAAATCAAACAGAGTCGGTTGCAAAAATTTTATCACAACTACCCGGTATTTCTTTAAATGGTCAGGGAGGATTATTTCAGGTTTACTCGATTCGAGGTTTATCCGGAGCACGTGTACAAAGCCAGATTGCCGGTATAGCTATTCATAGTCAGCGAAAAGCGGGCTCTTCATTATCTTTTATTGATCCCTTTTTATTAAATGAAATTGAAGTGGTTAAAGGGGCGAGCTCAACATTTTATGGTTCAGGTGCGATTGGTGGGGTAGTGCAGTTAAAGCCAAAACATTTTGATGAACTAACGATCAGCAGTAGCTACGTTTCTGCTGGTGAACACAGTAAATATAATATTGGGTTGGGAAACGAAAACTACTCTTTTGCATTTAGTCATAACAAAGCTAATAATAGTAAAACGGCTTCTGATCTGACTTTAAATAGTCAATATCAGCAGACATCAGCGAGCTTCATTACTAAATTACCATTATCAGATAATTTAGTAGGCCAACTTACTGTTATACCTAGTTACGGCAAAGATATAGGTAAAGCAAACTCAGAAGATTTTATTAATGAAAAACTGACAATTTACCCTCAGGAAAAGCATTTATTTAGTCAATTTGCGTTAATTTCAGACGCATGGCAATTTAATTTAGCTGCGCATGAGCAAAAACTTGATACACAAGTAACCCGGTTTAACAAAAGAATTAATACGGTTACGACTGAGTCTACTGATTTTTCTAGTAATTTTATTGCTAATACTGAACTGGGCTGGTCGACTCTTAGCTGGGGGTTAGATCAAACATTACGCAGTAATGTAAAAACGACGGAGCAACAAATAAGTTTAAAAATACCAGAAAATAAAGAAGGTATTAACTTGTCAGCTGAACAATATGACGCGGCATTTTTTGCAAGTAGTAAGGTGAGCTGGCAGTCAGTAGGTTTTAGCACTGGCTTGCGGCAAAACGTTGTAATACAAACTTCAAGTTCTGATGATAAGTTTAGTGACAACAGTTTATCTGGATTTGCCAGTGTTAATTATGACTTAGATCCTAAATGGCGGCTATTATTCAGTTTGAGTAGAGGGTTCAGGTTTCCTACTTTAGCGGAACGTTTTTACAACGGGACAACAGCCAGAGGGCAAACTTTAGGTAATTTAGATTTAAGCCCCGAAACCTCTATCAATACAGAGTTAACTTTGAACTATAACGCGATGCAAAATAATTTATCTATCGCTATTTTCAATAATGATGTTAAAAATTATATTGAACGAATACAAATAGATGAAAATACAAGAAGTTATAACAATACAAAAAACGGTATAATTAAAGGTATTGAATTTAGTTTTAGTTCAACTTATCCATCGTCATTTTATTACCAATTAAGCGGTCATTATTTATCGGCAACTGATGATAAAAATCAGAATTTAACTGATATTTCACCAAACAAATTACAATTAGATTTAGGTTATCAGGCTGCCCTTTGGCAAAGTAAATTAACATTGAAACGTAGATTTTCGAAATCTGATTTTGCCAGTGGAGAACAAAAATTAAATGCAGCAAATATAGTCAATGCAAATATTGTTTATGATCTGGATACAGACTGGCAATTGAGCGCCTGGGTTGAAAATCTACTAGATAAAGAATATTTACTCACCATGGATAAAAAAAGCGCGCTTTCAACTGAAAGAACCTTTGGCATAAGGCTAACTTGGTTTAAATCGATTTAGTTATTAATAAAAGTTATCAAATTGACAAATGAGTGAGTCATTCCTAGATTTGTTTAATAGCCCTATCATAATTATAGTAGTTTTTGTATGTGGCGTTTTGGTTTTGAAATAAAGTATATTTATATTTTGTTTGTTCTAAATCTATGTATTTGCTCTGTTTCAGTGCAGGCGAATAAGCTTATTGTGGCAACTTATATTGATCCTCCGTTTATTACTCTGGAAGGTACTAAGCTTGCAGGTGAAGATATAGATTTAGTTAAAGCTTTAGCAAAAAAAGTACATATGCAACCAGAGCATATTATATGCCCAATAGCGCGCTGTCTGGCTATGGTTAAATCTGGTGATGCAGATATGTTAGTTTCAATCCGTAAAACAGCGCAAAGAGCAAAAGACTTTATCTTTTTGCAACCTGCAATCTATACACAATTTTATCCCATTAAGTTTTATCTGAATTCAAATTCTAAAATTCAAATAAACAATCATAATGACTTAACGAAGCTTACAATAGGTGTACTTCGCGGAGTGAGTTATTTTAACGAATTTGATGAAAATAAGATGTTAAATAAAGTTGAAGTAACAACAATAGAGCAGCTAATTGGTATGTTATCAAGAAATAGAATCGATACATTTTTAGAGCGGGAAGGTTCAATAAAACCCTATATCTTACAAAATGAGTTCAGATTGGCAAACTATCAATATAAGGAACCCGTAGAAAGTTATATTATTATTTCTAAGCAGTCCAAAATAAAACTGTTAGCTGATGAATTGTCAGACAAGCTAGCTGAAATCCTTGCAGAAAAAAATTAAATAATCCCTCAAATTAGTTCATAGCAGTAAATTTATCTGGGGATCTCGTTAATTGCATCTATTCGTTAATGTTGGCATTTGTATCCATTGAGATACAAAGCAAGCACATTACGACACCCATTAACCGTAAATAAGCTTGTAAAGTAATACGCAGTTTTAATAAATAATGTGATTTACCATAGTTATTCCAGGATGAAAAACTGAAAACATAGCGTAATTAACTAAGCAGTGTGGTTTAAAATCAATGAAAGGCATTAGAATGTATGAATAAAGTTTTATAAGTTTTATTTAATTATGCAAAGGGCTAGGTTTCAAATTACAGCTGTTGTTATAAAAAGTAACTATCAATGGTAAAATAAATGTTAACAATTAATTCTGAATTGAAAGATCCCATGGTTGAAAATGAAAAAATTTTAATCGTTGATGATGATGTAGAGTTGACTTCTTTGATCAGTCAATTTTTAACAATGAACGGTTACCAGGTGGAAGTTGAACATAATGGTGAGCATGCTGTAAATAGTATCGATAAATACCAACCAGATTTAATTGTATTGGATCTGATGTTGCCAGGGGTCGACGGACTAACGATTTGCCGTATGGTCAGAGATGACTTTATGGGGCCGATTATTATGTTAACTGCACTTAATGATGATATTGACGAAGTAACAGGGCTGGAAGTGGGAGCCGATGACTATTTGTGTAAACCTATTAAACCCAGAGTGCTATTAGCCCATATTCGAGCGCAACTCAGACGACAGACCAATCTTTCTAATTACGGTTATCAAGATATTAAAACTGTAAATTCAGGAGAACTGATCATAGATGCCAGAAAACGTATTGTGACGTATCAAAAGCAAGATATCGTATTAACCAGTGCGGAATTTGACTTATTATGGGTGCTTGCTTTAAATGCCGGTAGTATTATTTCTCGTGATAAATTGCATTTAGAAATCTTTCGTCTTGAATTTGATGGTTTTGATCGTTCCATCGATCTGAGAATATCCCGCTTGAGAAAAAAATTAGGGGATGACCCGAAAGAACCGCAAATAATCAAAACAATTAGAAATAAAGGCTATTTACTTGCAAATTAATCATAAAAAGCCATGCATTATCATATTATGCATGTTGCTTATTAATTTGGTTATGGCGAGTTTATTAGATAACCACATTTATTATAAACTTGAAAAGTACCTGTTTGATCAATACAGCGACTATTTATTACACGCAAAAAATAGAACGCATCAGTTGTTTGCCGATAGCGTAAAAGAAACCTGGCAAGAAAAAGCGATTTTATTGGCACAAGAATTTAATGCTGAGTGTGTAATAACACAATTGCATACAACACAAATATCTGTCGAAAATCAATTGTTGTTAAAAAAGCAGCAGTCAAAGTCTGGCTTAATAGATTTAGATTATGGATTTATTTATTACCCTTTAAAAGATGATTATTTAGTTGAGTTGGGACCCGTTCCTTTTAATACCTGGTTAACATTTATTGGTGATTGGTTTAGCTGGACATTTGCCATATTAATGAATCTCACTTTGGCATATTTCTATTTGAGTTATAGTGAAAAACAAACTAAAAAAATGTCCTTAAGTATTTTAAACTTGCCTTTTAAATTTAATAAGAATAACAAAGACATTTATGATCATATTAATGAATTAAAAAATTTGATAGTTAAAACAGAATTAGATAATCAAAGCCGATTACTGCTGCAAAGAGACTTATTACATGGTGTTGCTCATGAGTTTCGAAGTCCGATGGCCAGAATTCAATTTGCTTTAGAAATGTTAGAAGATAGCCCTGAAGTTGAACAAACTAAGTTGCGACAAAGTATGCATACATCTTTGAATGACTTAGATAAATTAGTGAAAGAATTATTATATTATGCCAAATTAAAAGATACTGAGTCAGCGATTCAATATGATTTAATAGATTTGGAAACTTTGATTAATAATGCAATCAACCAGGTTAAGAATTTTTATCCCAATGTCAGATTTAATACTCAAGGTACCTGTGATCACGTCTTATATGCAGATAAGAATTTAATGAACCGCATGCTGACAAATTTATTTAGAAATGCAGGTCGCTTTGCAACTAGTCAATGTAAGGTAAGTATCACTTCAACTTATGACGAACTACATCTTTTTATTGAAGATGACGGAGTCGGTATACCACCTGGTAAAACTTTACGAATATTTGAACCTTTTACCCGGTTAGATCCCAGTCGTTCAAGAGATTCAGGAGGCTGTGGTTTAGGATTAGCGATTGTTTCTTCCATTGTTAACAAGCATGGCGGGAATATTGAAGTAGTAGAAGGTAGTTTAACTGGCGCGTGTTTTAAAATAACATTACCGAAATAAGCTTATATTGATGAAACAGGGTTTGATAATCACATAAACGCTAATTAATTAAGTACTTTTATCTAATTTTAAAACCAAAAGTGTTTATTTAACACTGAGTGCAAGTATGACAGTTTTTATTATTTTGAAGTTTTTATTGAATTAATTGTAAGTAATTCTAAGGTTAAGGGGTCTGTATATTTCTTACATAAGTTAAATAACTTTGATAACTCAATTTGGTAAATAAATTTATGAAATATTTTTTCAGTGTGATCTTGTTTTTATTTTCGTTAAATGGCGCATTTGCGGCTAGTGCCCCAGAGTTTTCTTTAAAAACGGAAAGTGGAAAAACCATTAATTTGGCAGACTATAAAGGTAAACCTTTAATATTACATTTTTGGGCTACCTGGTGCCCGTATTGTAAGAAACTACAACCGGGTTTAAATAAGTTATATAACCAATATAAACCACAAGGTTTAGAGATGCTGGCAGTAAGCCTGTGGGAAGATGAAGGTGCTACACCTCAAGCTGTTTTAAATGAAAGAGGAAATCAGTTTATTACTGTGATCAATGGAGATGGGATCAGTAAAAAATATAATGTAACCGGAACTCCTACAACATTTTTTATCTCAAAGTCAGGTGAGATCGTTTTAAAAAGTAATGATTCAAACCCGGAAAACCCTGAATTAGAAAAAGCCATTCTTGCTATAATAAAGTAACTTAAGGTTTTAAATTGTTAAATTGAATTTGCTCAGGTTGAATGCCAAATTCAATTTAACCATCAGGTGATTATTTTGTCACAGCCTTTAACTATGATGCTTTTTCTTTGCTTCTAACAGGGCTTTCCAATGCTCAATAGGCTCTGGTAGCTGAGGTTCATCACCTTCGTAATTAGCTGCTTTGATCAGCTCTGAAATTTCAATACGCTTGCCTTTATGTACAAAAACACCTCTGACATAAGCAATGGCATGTAATTTATCATTAGTCATAAACTTTTGTTCAATATAAAAATATTTTTCATCCCAGCCTAGCATTTTTGATTTTATATCAAATTTTTGCAAGGGTTTAATTTCCTTAATATAGGTAATCGAGCACGCGTTCATAATTGGCATCCATTTATCTTTAACAAATAAATGCAATAACCCCATTTCGGCCATCAACCAGGTACGTGCTAAATCCATCATCGCCAGATAACGTGAGTTATTTAAATGAAAATTAATATCGCAATCACTTGGTAATGCTCTAAAACTAATTTTTCCCTCATCTAATAAGCCTATGCGGTAACTTAATTTTTTTACTTTATAAAATAAGATATAGAGCAGTCGGAAATAAAGATTCATACTAACCTTTCTAAGTTGACGATAATTAATGTGATTATATCAGCTTATAATAACTAGTGTAAAAACTCTAACTTTTTTATGAAGCTAAAAAAACGGACCTTAGGTCCGTTTGGTTTTGCATTGTAAAATTTAGTTTTTATTTAACATCAACTTGAACTGCAACATCATTGCCAGTGCTTTCTACCGCGATATAAAACCAACCTGCGGGCGGATTATCCACAGTAATGCTTTGTACCGTTGTACCCGACACAGTTGATTTATGAGTATGACTACTTGCACTTGGCCAACTTGAACCTGTATAAAGCTCAACTTCACCCGTACCATGTGCAGTATTTATTTCAATACTCGTTACACTATTATCCAGATAAATATAATAGCTATTATGGCCATTACCTGTACAAACAGCAGTACCAGTTTCTAAACCACCATAGGTGAAGGGTGATAATGTGTCACATGCATCAGTCACATTGCCAGTTACCGGAGGTTCAACGGGCGGAGTCGTCGTATCACCACTTAAGCTTACTTTGAAACTTACACCTGAATAATCGGTCGCACTATCAAGTGTTATATAGCGCCAGCCTCTATTTGCAGTAACCGTTAAGGTTTGAGTTGATCCGGCTATTGCTGATGAACTTTGTGCATTGGCTGTTGTAGCCCAGGTATCGGCATTAAAATAAATACCTATGTCACCATTTCCACCAGCTGTGGTTAAAAATAACTCAGTATTATCTTCTTCAACCCATATATAGTATGAACCACGACCACCGGATACACATTCTGTATTTTCTAAAGTTAGTTTACCTGACGTGATTGTTGCATCACCACAATCAGTAACTACGCCACCACCATTATCCGGATCAGTTGGATAAGGGTCTGAATTATCTCCTACACCATCTCCATCTGTATCTAACCATTCTGTAGCGTCTGTTGGGAAGGCATCTGAATTATCGCCATATCCATCGTTATCTGAATCTAACCATTCAGTGGCATCAGTCGGGAAAGCGTCTGAATTATTTCCTACACCATCACCGTCTGAATCTAAGGTTTCTGTCGCGTCTGTCGGGAAGGCATCAGCATTATCTCCTACGCCATCTCCATCTGTATCGAGCGTTTCAGTGGCATCTGTCGGGAAGGCATCTGCATTATCTCCCATGCCATCGCCATCTGTATCTAGTGTTTCAGTAGGATCATGTGGAAATGCATCTTGACTATCAATAACGCCATCACCATCAGAATCAATAGGTGAAGTACCACCACCTAAATCATTGGTAATTGTATAGTCGTTACTGGTGTTTTCCTGATCCATGACTGCAACACCTAAACATTGGCCACTTTCAGTTGTTATTGCTGCCCGGCGATTACCAAACCATTTCCAACTAGAAACGCTGTCGTAAGTTTCACCTGTTTCAAGTGTGGTAAAACCAAAACTTTCACTTAGTTCGCCGGTTTTACTGTCAACTCGATAAATACGTACCGCTGAGTCACTGTTGTTAATAAAGGAGAAGTCTGCTTCGAATGGACCTGTTAAGTGTTTTTCCATTAAGTCACAGCTACCGATAGTATTTGCTGCAGGAATAACTTCTGCTGCTGCAGCGTTAGCTACCATAGCTTGATCTATTGTGAAACTAGCTGTTGGGTTGTTTAATACACCCACACTTAAGCAGTTTAAGCGAGCATCTGTTACCATTAAGCGACGGTCACCATACCAAACATCATTGGTGTAACTTGCACCTTGCTCTAATATACCGTAACCATGAGTGAAATCAGAAGCGCCACTGGTTGTGATAATTTTTCCTGTGGTATTGTCAATTCTAAACAATCTAACCGGGTAGTCAGAACTATTAGTAATTGTAAATTCATGTGATTTGTCTGCAATCAAATGAGGTTTAGCAAGTTCGCAACTGCCTAATTGATCTTGTAGAGGAATAGCTTCTGGCACGACGTTTTTAACTAATTCAGCATTAATGGTAAAGGAGTTATCGTTTTCACCCATTACTGCGACACCTAAACAATTCATATTGCTGTCACTTAACATCATGCGATCACCTTCTTTCCAAGATGTGGCCGAATATGTATCGCCTTGATTAAGTGTTTTATAGTTTTTAGCGAAGTTGGTAGCGCCTTTGTTATTATCTATCCAAAATAAGGAGACAGGTGTATCTGTGGTATTAGTGAATGTAAAGTTAGTGGTGTTTGCATCAACTTTACGAACATATTGTTGCTCTAGTGCACAGCTACCTATGGTATCTGATGCTGGTAATTGGGCTGCTGCAGGTGCTACAGCTTCAGAGTTTGCCAGAACAAAGGCTTCAAAGCCTGATCCTGTTCGTGCTGCAACTTGCTTTAACGCAGCAATATAATTGTCATTATTACCAGCTTGTAGTGCTGCTGTTAGGGTTTGAATTTCAGCTGGATGCTCTTCAGAAAGATAGCGCATCGCGAAATAACTCCATGGATATAAATTATCGTAGCCATAAGCCATAAATAACAAGTTATATAATGGGGGAATTGTTTCACCTTTTAGGGTTTCTAATGTACGTGTATGTTCTGAGCCCATGGCCATATATTCGGCCATCCCTTCAGACCAGGAGACGTTATAATCAAAGTCACCAAAAGATCCTGCTTTGACATATCGGCCATCTAAATAATGTACAAATTCATGTCTGAGATTATAGATTTGATCTATATACTGACAAGAGCCTCCCACCCAGGAATCGGGACATTGCATCGCAATAAAACGTGCCTGATTGCCTTCATTTTCAGGTGTACCTTCCAGGTACATACCGCCGTTATCAGTACTTATACCAAAAAATTCGGCTGCATAAACTTCATAATCTTCCGGACTTGCAAATGCGACTACTTCGATATGTTGGTTTTTATCGTTGGTTATCGGGGTATTAGCTGTATTAAAAAAGGCATGAAATTCCGTTTCCTGTAATGCCATATCAGCACAGGACTGATCTAATGTTGCCTGACTAATGGAGCTTTGTGCACGAATTGTGATATTACTGGTACAGGCGTGGCTAACAGTTAAAATATCTTCTTCTTTTGGTGGCACAACACAGTTACCGAATAAGGCGTCTCCTGCTTCGCATGTGCGTCCTGCATTTTCCAGGTATTTTTTAGTGATAATCGTTTCAGTTGTCACTACTGAAATATCGTTAATTACTTTACCACGAGTTTCGAGTATTGTACTGTCGAATCGGGCTTTGGCTTCATCTGTGGCTATAGTAGAGATTTTTCCCATTGCTATGAATGAATGCGGTAAAATCCACTTTCGGTCTGATTCAGCTGACCAACGCATATCTAACGATGTTTCACCTAAGAATACAAAAGAACGCATAACAGATAATACATCAAGCATATTATCATTAAAGGCTTGTTTAGTTTCAGCATCACCATAATATGCCGCTGAGCCAATAGCACTTAATAGTGCCATAGTTGCATCACCCGCATTATTATTTGCAAAAGGGTTTGTCTGTAGTGAGTGGTATTGAATTGTTGCTAATAAATGCGGTAACTGATCTTTAAAATAGGCAGAGCCTGCATAGCGTTCCAGATTTGTCAGTGCGTTTGCGTAACCTTCCTGAATTACGCCACCTGCTGAACTTAAAAAGCCATTCATTTTAGCTACAGCCTGAAGTGCGATGCTCAAATCTGATGCTTCGATATCTGTCAGTGTTGGGGCATTATATTTATATGAACCAAGGAAATACAAAATTTGATTAAGATCTGGATCTGCTAAATCATTTGTACTGGCAAGATAATGCAGGGCTTTACTAACATCAGCAATAGGACCTGTCGCCTGAATTGCAGCAAATTCACTGTAACTGGCGGCTAAAATAGATGCAATAACTGGCGCATAGTCAGATTTGGATGAAATAGCAGGTGAGGGAATTGTGACGTCGATATCTGTATTATATACGATATAATCACCCATAGGTGGTGGTATATCACCACCAGTTACAGTCACAGTTAAGCTGGTTTGTTCTATATTGCCATTTATTTTAAAGTATCTTTTACCTGCACGAGAGATAAATGAAATGGACTCTTCGTTGGTGCCTGCTGTTGAACTCGTTTTTTCCTGATTGCCGCTCCAGTCATCACCATCATAAAGAATAATGTCAGCATCACTGCCTGAGAAGGATCCCCCTGAAGTAGTGATAGTCACATTACTGTTTTCATATGGAATAGTAACGTGTAAATACAGACCATAGTCTGTCATGCATTGTGTTGTATTTATGGGTACGTTACCCTGGCGCTCTTGTGTTTTTTCCCCGCACATTTCAGCTGCCTGAACAGCCCCCATATTAAGTGACATAAATATGGCACTGGCTAATAACGACTTTCTGGTATTTATTTTCATAATTTGGTTCAACTCAGTTGCATTCGTTAAAGGGCGACTTCTTAAATTTACCTTTGCGGTAAACTATCCCTAGCTGAGATTTGAAAGTTGTGACTTTCTAATATCAGATAACCCTAATAATCCATCTATTTTGTTTGTTTTTATGTTAATCAAATGTTCAAGATGTATTTATATTATATTTTGTATACATTATTCAAGTTTTATTTACATTTTTTACATAGTAAATGCCAAGTGTTTTTATCATATTAATAATAATCAGATGGTTACAGTTTTATGGTTGTTAATGTTATGTATATGATCTAATGAGGTGGAGTTTGAAGTGCTATAAAAACGGAATTAAAGTAAGGATAATAAAAAACCCAACAAGAGTTGGGTTTAAAATAGTTGATTGCGTTAATGAGTAATTAACTAGTCGACATAAAATTTTTGTTGAAACTTTAATGTTTGTGTTTGATTATTTTGTTGGATATCAATTTCAAAGCGATAGGTTTCTTCATTTCGGTAGTTAATGGCTGCAATATAATAAACTGAATCACCTTCAACAATTTCTTTAAATTCTAAATTAATTAAATTGCCTAATAAATTTCTGGCGACCCCTTTAATATTAACTTTTAGTGCGTTTTTATTTTTAGCATCTAACACAGAAATATTAATAACACCGGCGTAACTACTACGCTCTATACCATAATGTTTAGCGATATTAGGCTGCAAAAAAGTAGACGGAAAAGCACTATAATGCGCTTCCAAGTTACCTAGTTTTTTAAACTGACCACCTTGATCATTGGCACTCACCTGAGTAGAAATAATAAATAAACTGATGAACAGAACTATTATTTTACTGTATTGTTTCATGGCTTTTCCTGAGTTGTTAATCTATTAATATCGTTATACAAGTATAGTTATTGATTTTGAATTTAGTGCATTTATAAATAATCATATTAACTAAATAAACGCAGGAAATAATTGCTGAAAAAAGGTGATTATTAATATCAATACAAGTATTGATAGGTCAAGTCCGCCGATAGGCGGTATTATTCTCCTGATAGGACGTAACATAGGTTCAGTTAATTGGTGTAATACAGCCTCCATAGGATTGTGGCCCTGACTTACCCAACTTAAAATTGCTCTTAAGATCAAGATACAATAAACGAGAAAAACAGCCTCTTTTAAAACACTTATTAGCCCCAAAATAATTACTGATAAAGTATCCCAGTTATTGCTAAATAATGCAGTTAAGACAGCGACCTTGATTATACCAACCAATAGCGCTAGTAAAATTGACGCTATATCTAATCCACCAAAACCAGGTACAATTTTTCTTAATGGATTAACTAATGGACTTGTCACTTTTACAATAAATTGACTCAATGGGTTATAAAAGTCTGCCTTGGCCAATTGTAACCAAAACCGCAAAATAACAACCATTAAAAATAGATTAAATAAATTGCTTATTAGAAATACAAAGGCTTGATTAGTATTCATAAAATTACCTTAAATTTTTATTTGTAATAAATTAGTAGATTAAAACTCTAATTCCATTTGTTTTGCGCGGGCAATACATTTATCCATGGCCTCGGCCACTGTTTTGCCTAATAGTTTTTGTTCAAAATGGGCGAGGGCAGCGGCGGTTGTACCACCTTTCGATGTAACGTTTGCTCGTAATTGAGCGATAGATATATCTTGTTCCTCAACCATTTTTGCAGCGCCCGAGGCCACTTGTTGCACTACTTTACGAGCTTGTTCATCAGAGAACCCTAAATCTTTTGCTTTTTGCTCCATGGCTTCCATAAACAAAAAGAAATAAGCAGGCGAAGAGCCACTCATGGCTGTAATACTATTAATATCCGATTCGTTTTTTAACCAGATAACTATGCCCGTACTTTCAAACAATGACTGAGCAAATTGATTGTCGGCATCTGTGGTATCTTGGGCAAATAAGCCTGAAACGCCTTCACCTAATAATGCGGGTGTATTTGGCATACAGCGTATTATTCTGACAGGATGCGCCAGTAAACTATGCAATCGCTTAATGGTGACACCAGCCATGATTGAAATAAAAAGTTTATTTTTATAGTCAATGCCTGAACTGGCAAAAGTTTTACATAAGTCAGCCATCATTTGAGGTTTTACTGCAAGGACAATGACATCTGCTTTTTTTAATGCTGCTAAATTATCTGTCTCTGTTTGAACACCAAAGTCATTTTTTACTTTCGCTAATTTTTCTGCATTTCGATTGGTCGCGATAATTCTATCTTTTGCAAAACCACTACTAACCATGCCGCCAATAATCGCGTGACTCATGTTACCTGTGCCTATAAAGGCGATTGTTTGCTCTGACATTTTAATAAAACTCTTAATTGTTTGATTAATCTCTTGCACCAAAAATATCTGTACCAATTCTCACCATAGTTGAACCTGCGGCGATTGCGGCTTCAACATCTGCACTCATTCCAATAGAGAGAGTATCTATATCAGTATATTGGGCCTTAAGTGTATCAAAGCAAGATTTTAATTGGTGATAATTTTTGATTTGTTGTTGTAAATTGTCACTTTTTTGTGGAATAGCCATTAATCCCCTTAATTTTAATTGCGGCAGGGCGTTGATTTTTTCAGCCAAATTCGCAACGTCATTCAGTTGGCAACCAGATTTAGACTTTTCATTACTAATATTGATCTGAATAAGTATATTTAATGGTGGTAGATTATAAGGTCGCTGATTGTTTAATCTGAGTGCAATTTTTTCTCTGTCGACACTTTGTACCCAGCTGAAGTTTTCAGCTATTTGTTTGGTTTTATTGGATTGTATCGGCCCGATAAAGTGCCAGATAATATCTTTTAGTTGTTTTAGCGCGAGTATTTTATCGACCGACTCCTGCACATAAGACTCGCCAAATTTTCTCTGTCCCGCGTCATAGGCAACTATAATAAGTTCTACAGGTTTAGTTTTACTTACAGCTAAAAGGTCTACACTTTGTGAAACCTTATTAAATTTTTTTTCGGCTTGATTAATTCTACCGTAGGCGGATTGAAGTCGTTCTGCTATTGTAACCATATATTTTTCAAGTTGTTTTGGAGTTATACTCATGGATATTACCGAATTATTGGCCTTTAGTGTTCAACATAAGGCATCCGATTTACATTTATCAGCCGCAACAGCCCCAATGATCCGGGTTGACGGCGATGTTAGGCGCATAAACATCCCTGCTTTAGAGGCAAAAGATGTGAATGGCTTAGTATACGATATTATGAGTGATAAGCAGCGTAAAGACTATGAAGAAAATCTGGAATGCGATTTTTCTTTCGAAGTTCCTAATTTAGCGCGTTTTCGTGTTAATGCATTTAATACTAATCGTGGGCCTGCAGCTGTATTTCGTACTATTCCCAGTGATATTTTGTCACTTGAAGATTTAGGGGCTCCTGAAATTTTTAAAACTATTTCTGATAACCCAAGGGGGTTAGTACTGGTTACCGGTCCTACGGGGTCTGGTAAATCTACCACCTTAGCCGGCATGGTTGATTATATTAATGATGGTCGACACGATCATATTTTGACAATAGAAGATCCAATAGAATTTGTTCATAAAAATAAACAATGTTTAATTAATCAAAGGGAAGTACACAGAGATACAAAAAGCTTTAGTAATGCACTAAGAAGTGCACTGCGTGAGGATCCCGATGTTATTCTGGTTGGTGAGCTTCGTGATTTGGAAACAATAAGATTAGCAATGACAGCGGCAGAAACCGGACATTTAGTTTTTGGTACTTTGCATACGACCTCTGCACCAAAAACCATTGACCGTATTATTGATGTTTTTCCGGGTGAAGAAAAAGATATGGTACGTTCTATGTTATCAGAATCTTTACGTGCCGTTATCTCTCAGACATTACTTAAAAAAGTGGGGGGAGGACGAATTGCCGCACATGAAATTATGATAGGTATTCCGGCAATCAGAAACTTGATCCGTGAAGATAAAATTGCACAAATGTATTCATCAATTCAAACCGGCGCATCACATGGTATGCAAACCATGGATCAATGTTTACAAAATTTAGTTAATAGGGGCCTCATTACCAGTAATGACGCTTACTCTAAAGCACAAGATAAATCTCAATTCGCTTCACCTGGCGGATATTAGGAGGTCATTATGTTACATGATTTAAATTTCTACCTAAATGTAATGGTTGAAAAAGAAGCATCAGATTTATTTGTTTCTACTTTTATGCCAGTCAGTGCCAAAATAAATGGCGAACTCGTACCGTTAGACGATCATGATTTATCGGAAGATGAAGCGTTGGAATTTGTAGAATCTGCGATGTCAGATAAACAAATCCATGAGTTTCATACAACAAAAGAATGTAATTTTGCTATCGCAACAGATGAAGGGCGTTTTCGTATCTCAGCTTTTTGGCAGCGTGATAAAGCGGGTATGGTTATTCGCCGTATTGTTACTGTGATCCCTGAGGTGGCAGATCTTGGCTTACCGCCAGTTTTAACCGATATGATCATGGCTAAAAAGGGCTTGGTCCTGTTTGTTGGTGGTACAGGTACTGGTAAATCAACATCATTGGCAGCACTGATAGGTTATCGAAACCGTAATCAAAAAGGGCATATTTTAACCATAGAAGATCCAATTGAATTTGTGCATGAACATCAAAAAAGTATTGTTACCCAAAGAGAAGTAGGTTTAGATACAGAAACTTTTGAAGCAGCACTGAAAAGTTCTTTACGTCAGGCGCCCGATGTTATTTTGATTGGTGAAATTCGAGATCAGGAAACAATGGAGTATGCATTAAGTTTTGCTGAAACCGGTCATTTATGTGTTGCTACTTTGCACGCCAATAATGCGAACCAGGCACTCGACAGGATCATGCATTTAGTACCAAAAGAAAAGCATGATAAATTGAAATATGATTTAGCGCTTAATTTACGAGGGATCGTTGCACAGCAACTGGTACCAACTTCAGATGGCAGGGGCCGGGTAGGTGCGATTGAAGTGATGTTGAATTCACCTATGGTTGCAGAGCTAATTAAAAAAGGTGATGTAGGCGCGATAAAAGAGACTATGTCTAAATCTCGTGAAATGGGCATGCAAACCTTTGATCAGGCGCTATTTGATCATTATCAGGCGCATAGAATTAATTATGCTGATGCATTACATCATGCAGATTCGCCCAATGATTTAAGGTTAATGATAAAACTTAGAAACAATGAGCAAGAAGGTGCTGGTTTCTTACAAGGTGTAACAATTGATGGCTTAGAAGGGGATGATAACTAATAAAATGTCAGGGTTATTAACTGACATTTTAAATTCAAGTAATGTATCAGATTGGCAGTAATTCAGTTACTGCCACTGATTTTCAAAAAAACTCTCTAAAATAAGGCTTGCAGACATGCTATCTACATTGCCTTTACTGAGGTTTTTATAACCACCGCTGTCAAATAATTGTGCCTTTGCATCCGCTGTTGTTAAACGTTCATCTTGCGTTTCTACAGGTAAGTTATATTTGTTATTGAGTCTGTTTGCGAATTTTTTTGCCTGGAAAGTGACTTGCTGGTTTGTTCCATCCATATTTAGTGGCAGACCAACCACCAGTAAATCTGGTTGCCATTGTTCAACAATGTGTGCTATTTCATCCCAATTAGGAATGCCATCACGGGCTTTTACGGCATTGAGTGGATTTGCGGAACCTGTGATCTCCTGTCCTACTGCGACCCCGATACTTTTAGTGCCGAAATCAAATCCTAATACAGTTCTTTCACCTTTCTCTTTTAGCTGGCGTTTTGTTGCCATTATAACCTCTGTTAATTATTCATAAAAATAGGCGGGTAATACCAATTACATTAAATATGTGATCATTCTCACTGATATTTGATCACTAATTTAATACAAATGGTATTACCCGCCTATTTTAATTTAACTCTATGTCAGGCGTGTCCTACCTGATGACTTAACATACAAGGGTCTATGCCTAATATTTCTATGGCTTTTTCCCACCTTAAATGGGCGGGAGTATCAAATATAATCTTAGGATCGGCTTCAATAATTAACCATGAATTTTCCGTAATCTCTTTTTCTAGTTGTCCTGCGCCCCAGCCTGCATAACCTAATGTTATCATAAATTGTTCAGGTGCCTGCTGTGTGGTTAAACTGGTTAATACATCTTTTGAAGTTGTCACCATTATCTGATTATCGAGTGATAAGCTTGAATCATATCCAGGTTTTGGTGAATGTAATACAAAACCTCTGTCTGTTTGTACCGGACCACCTGCAAAAATATTTAATCTTGCAGCATTTGTAGATTTATCATTTTCTATATCAATTTGATCTAACAATTCACCAATGGTGGTATCAATTGGATTATTGATCACTAAACCCATAGCGCCACTTTCATTGTGTTCACAAATATAAGTGACTGAATGTTTAAACTCTGGATCTTGCATTGAAGGCATTGCAATTAAAAAGTAATTCTCAAATGTATTCATAACTAATCCTCTGTAAAAGAGTTTAATTGGAACGAAGTGTTTTTCGTAATGAAAAATTAATTCGTTTTAACATTATGGTTCAATTTTCTTTGAATTGCGTCGAATAAAATTCCTGTAATAGATATATCGTACGCAGCCTGAATTTCTTTAACGCAGGTCGGGGCCGTTACATTAATTTCGGTGAGCTTATCACCAATAATATCCAAACCCACAAACACCAATCCTTTTTCCTTTAAAACAGGCGCTATCGTTTGCGCTATTTTTAAATCTGAGGCACTTAATGGCTGGGCAACACCTTTACCACCTGCGGCTAAGTTTCCTCGGGTTTCTCCCCCTTGTGGTATGCGTGCTAAACAATATGGGATCACTTCACCATCGACAACCAGGATTCGTTTATCGCCTTGTTTTATCTCTGGAATGTAATTTTGTGCCATGGCATATTCGGTACCATGTTTAGTTAATGTTTCGCAGATCACCCCGATATTCGCATCATCTTTTTTTACTCTGAAGATAGATGCGCCGCCCATACCATCAAGAGGCTTTAAAATAATGTCGTTGTGTTCAGCTAAGAATTCTTTTATTTGAGCTTGATTACGTGTTACTAAAGTATCGGGTGTTAAATCGCTAAACCAGGCTGTAAATAGCTTTTCATTACAATCACGTAAACTTTGAGGCTTGTTAATGATCAATGTTCCTGCTTGTTCGGCGCGCTCTAATATATAAGTTGCGTAAATATATTCGGTATCAAAAGGTGGATCTTTACGCATTAAAATTACATCAAGATCAGCAAGTTCGATATCTTCCTTTGCCGTCAGATCGTACCAATGGTCTTCATTTTCATATACTTTAGCTTTAGCAGCAGTCGCGTGACCACGGCCTTTTCGTAAATAAAGATCATCCATTTCCATGTAATAAATTTCATAACCACGGCTCTGGGCTTCAACCATCATGGCAAAACCAGTATCTTTTTTAATATTAAATCCTGAAATAGGATCTGAAATGATCCCAAGTTTTATACTCATATGGTAAACCCTTGTTAAAATCTAATATTCATTAGATGTATTATTTCATTGTATTAAAAATTATATGGGGGCAATTTTTATAAATGCTAGCGTTATTTATATGAGGTTTAATTTAACACAGATCGCCATACTCTAATTGTAATGCACTTAAAACGGTTAAAGCGGCAGTTTCTGTACGTAATACTCGCGGACCTAAGCGAATATCCATGAAGCCATTCTCTTTAGTAAATTGCATTTCTTCATCTGTAAAGCCACCTTCCGGGCCGACAATAAATCTTAATCCTTTATTTGGTGGTGATATTGTTTTAATGCTGTGCTCAGCTCTGGGATGTAAGGTGATTTTCAATTCATCTGAATTTTGCATTAACCACTGCTCAATCTTAATTGGCGGATGAATTGTGGTTATAAAATTTCTGCCAGATTGTTCTGCTGCTGAGATTGCAATTTTTTGCCATTGTTGATGCTTTTTATTTAAGCGTTCTGCGGTTAATTTGACACCACAACGTTCGGTAAATATCGGGGTGATCTCTGTGACACCTAATTCAACAGACTTTTGTATGGTGAAATCCATTTTGTCACCGCGAGAGATCCCTTGACCCAGATGTATTTTTAGCGGAGATTCAACAGATTTATCTATAAATTCTAATACATTAACAGAAGCAGACTTTTTACTAATTTCATGTAGTTCACATAAAAATTCACCGCCAGAACCATTAAATAAACTTACCTTATCACCGGTGGACATTCTTAAAACTCTGACTATATGGCCCGCAGCATCTGAGCATAAATTAACAATTTGATTAAGCTTGATGTCACCGGAATGATAAATATGGGGAATGCGCATTGTGAGACTCTGAGATTTCTTTTTATCTATGTTAAATATTCGATGTCTTCAGAGCAAGGAGTTATTTTAGTTAATTATAGCTTGGAAATAGGGCCTGTTTGTACAAGCTAAACAGGCCCATAATTAAAAGCTACTCACTAAAATGATAAGCCAGATGTTGATGGAATCTAACTGTCAATTCATCATGATCAGGTGTCATCTCCAGATCTTTAGCCATCATTCTAAGAGATTTATCGACCGTATCCATGAATTTACTATATCCTTTGTCTTCAATATCAGCTTCGGTTGCTGCATAGATAATTTGTGCATAATCAACTAAATGATCATCTTTCCACTGACTGACAAATTCATCTTTAGGTGATTTAGGATCAAAGCCTAACATCACAAGCTCACCAATTTCCTGAACTGGTTTATTATCACTATTACGAACAATGGGTGTCAGGCCATCTGCAATAAAAGCACCGTTTTTCAAATTAAAGTGAGTGGCTGATTTTACAAAAGCATCATTTAATGTTTTATAAAATTCATCATATGATTGTTCACAGGTTAAGTCGATATCACAGCGCTTAAGCAATCTTCTGGTTATAGGTAAACTCGCGACAACATAACTCATAGTATCATGCTGCTCAGGTAAGCTTACTTCACCTGCTTTATAACGATTTTTAATTAATCGTAAAGTATGGCCATGAGAACCTTCAAAACCTTTATCACGCGCATACAAATCATATGTAAGGTGTTGATGATCACGTAAACGTACTGCATCAAGTGGAATACCGACTTGCGGCAGGAACTGTGCTAACATTTCACGAACTTTTGCATGATATGCTGACGCATCAGAGCGAATCGAATCACCTGTTGCTAAAAACATAAGTGAGATTTTTTTGGCACGCACACTGCCGTCAAAATGACTTTTATAGGATTGATGGTAAGCAGGGTTATAAAACATCAACATTTGTTGATCTGTTTCCCAATATCTGACCTCTTGATTAAAACGGACTCGTGGTAACTTATCATTAGCAATAAAATGAACATTTTCTATATCTGCTTGTTCACATGCTGTGAAGAATTCTTCAGAAAACTTTTGGTAAAAACTATTCCATGGCTTTAATTTGTCTGAACTGCTTTCACTTTCAAACCGGGCCAATAACTCATCGGTTATTTTAAATTCAGCCAATAGAAACTGGTTATAACGGGAATTGGAAGGTAAATAAACTTTACTAACTTTACTGCGATGACGACGTATAGGCATGAATAGTCCTTCTTTATTTTCAAATTTATTATGTCAACTTTACGTGCTGCCTATAGTAGGCTATTTATCTTCGCAATTATATTGTTTTGCAATAATAATTTGGTATATATTTAGTTCAATTGATATGTATCAACTCATGATAAATAAGAATGTTATCTTAAAATTTAAACTTTAATTATTTATCAATGCTTTAGAGAAGTTACCTTAAAAAGAAAAAGATTGCTTTTGATTTATCAGCTCTTAATTCTTTGCTCTGAATATATACAAGGTTGATAATATTCCATCATATTTTCAGGTGTTTTCTGTTCGGTAAAATTAAAGTATCTATATAAATCATGGGCGTCTTTTGTGGCTAAGGTGAAGCGTCTCAGACCTTGTAAATTTTCATCTGACATTATGTGCTGCATGAGTTGCTTACTGTATCCTTTTTTGCGATATTGTTCGATTACAAATACATCCGATAAATTGGCAAAGGTCGCTTTATCTGTGATCACTCTTGCAAAAGCAATTAACTCTGAATTTGTCGTATTGATTATGGCAAAACATAAGGAGTTATCGCACGCACGTTTAAAGCAGCTTTTACTGATCCCTTTAGACCAGTAACTACGCTGTGATAAATAGTTAAAAGCGGTTTCAATTTGTGCGCTGTTGAGTTGTCTGACCGATTGATGCATGTTATTTCCCAATAAAAATAAATGGTAAAGTGAGTAATAATAAAAAACTCATCGTTAAGTTAAATGCCCTATGAAATTTGGCTTGTTGTAATTTATTAGCCACCATTTTTCCAATAGAGATCCACATAAAAGTGCCAGGTAATGTAGCAAGATTGAATAGCAGTAAACTTAATATTGCTGATGGCCAGAATAGATCACCAGCTAAAGTAAAGGTGGTACTCGCTGTTAGTAGCATTGCCCAGGATTTAGGGTTAATGAACTGAAAAACAGCCGCCTGAAAAATGCCCATAGGTTGAAGTTTATTTTGTGTATCAGGCGCCGTTGATCTGGCTATTTTAATTGCCAGAAAAATAATGTAACCAGCGGCCAATATAGATAATGACTGCTGTAACTGTGGCCATTGTTTAAATAATTGACCTAAGCCTAGTAAAATCAGTGTATGTAAAAGTGTCATACCTAATCGTATGCCTATTACATGGGGGAGTGTTTTTTTAAAACCAAAATGTGCTCCTGAATGAGCAAGTAAAATGTTATTGGGTCCGGGTGTGATGGTCATTGCTAAACAAAAGAAGACCACTGCGGGGACGAGTTCAATTAAAGCTGACAACATATTTTTATCTCTTCCATTTAAAATATTGTATGGGTACAATTGTTTATGTTTGTATTTAGTTAATTTGCACATAAAGAAATTTAAGATCAAGAGGTTTATTGTTATGGATACAATTTGGCGGGTACCAAAACACAGATTTATCGCTATTTGTGAGCATGTGGCTAAATATAAAGCTTTAACGCAACTAATTGATGAAAGTATTAAAAGCGGTGAATTAAAACATAAACAAAAATTACCGGCTCAGCGCTGGTTGGCTGATGAATTGAGTGTAACCCATGGTACGGTAACACGGGCATATGAACTAGCTGAAAAAAGAGGGTTAGTTAAAGCTAAACGCGGGGCTGGCACCTTTGTGACTTGTGAAGTAATTCATGAGCAGAATATACAAGAAATTGACTTTGCATCTAGCATGCAGCCTATGTTGGGGCAACAAAATATATTGTCACAGGCATTAAATGAATTGGCGCAAGATACCAATGCTGTAGTACAAATAATGACTTATTCTATCAATGGTATTAATAAGCACAGGCATATATTTACTGACTGGTTAAATACAAAAGGAATAATGTGTGGGCAAGAGGAGCTAATTTTTACACAAGGTGCGCAGCAGGGCATATATACTTGTTTACAGATCCTCACCCAGCCAGGCGATGTGATATTACACGAGGAACTCACTTACCCTGGATTCTTTAAAGCGGCAGAGACGACAAAGCTTAAAACCTTGGGGGTGCCGCTAGTTTCAGATGGTATTGATTTAGTTGAATTAGAAAAAATATGCCAAAATCATCAGCCGAAAGTGCTTTATATTACACCTAATAGCCAAAATCCGACAAATATACGCTATAGCCAAGAGCAAAAAAATAAAATACTTGCGTTAAGCCGTCAATACCAATTTTTTATTATAGAAGATGATGTTAATTATTGTTTTGATACTAACTGGTGTAGTCCGATGCAACAACAAATGCCAGATCGGGTTTTTTACATTTCGAGTATCTCTAAATATTTTGCGGGTGGTTTAAGAGTGGGTTATGTATTGGCCCCCGTATTGTTTCGACAAATGTTGAAAGATCATGTCCATAGCCAATGTTGGATGGTTTCAACTATGAATTTTGAATTATTAAGCCGGTTTATTGGCTCAGATAATTATCAATTAAATCAAACTTATTTAGCGCAAGAGTTACATTACAGGCAAGCTGAATTTAAAAAACTATTCGAAAGGTATCAATTAACAGCACGATTTGGAGGATTGAACATTTGGTTAATGCTACCTGATAGTCTGAATATGCATCACATTAATGGTTTACTGATTGCACATAAAGTGAAAGTTAGAACGGCTAATTCATTTATCAATCCTGCTGAGTTATTAACCCATAATGCGATAAGAATATCATTAGGTGGGCCAGCAACGAGAGTGTTATTTGATAAAGGTATTGAAACTCTTGATGTGATATTCAGCCTGCTGGATCAGTCAAATGACGTGGTAATTTAGAATTTACATTACAGATTTTCGTGTTTGTGGTACTCTGTGCCGCAATTAATTTATACCTATTTTTTAAGAGATTGAACTAATGACTATTCGTACTCGTGTAGCACCATCACCTACGGGTGATCCGCACTTAGGCACCGCATATATTGCTTTATTTAATTATGCATTTGCTAAGCAACAAGGTGGTGAATTTGTATTACGTATTGAAGATACAGATAGAGTGCGAAGTACATTAGAGTCTGAACAAGCGATTATGGATAGTTTACGTTGGTTGGGTCTCGATTGGGATCACGGCCCTGACGTAGGTGGAGAATTTGGTCCGTATCGCCAATCAGAGCGCAGTGATTTATATAAAACGTTCGCACAAAAGCTGATTGATGATGGCAAAGCATTTTATTGTTTTGCCACCGCAGAAGAGTTAGATGAAATGCGTGAACAACAAATGGCCGAAGGTTTGCGTCCTAAATATGATGGTCGTGGTTTGAAATTATCTGAAGCAGAAATCAAAGCAAACCTTGAACAGGGTAAACCTTATGTTATTCGTATGAAAATACCAGCAGAAGGGAGCTTTAAATTTAACGATTACTTGCGTGGAGAAATTGAAATTCCGTGGGAAAACGTTGATATGCAAGTTTTATTAAAGGCTGATGGCTTTCCAACCTACTTTTTAGCCAATGTTGTTGACGATCATCACATGCAAATCAGTCATATTTTCCGCGGTGAAGAGTGGATAAATTCAGCACCTAAGTTATTAAAGTTATATGAAGACTTCGGCTGGACACCGCCGGTATTAGGGCATTTACCTTTGCTACGTAACCCTGATAAATCTAAATTATCAAAACGTAAAAATCCTACTTCTATTAATTATTATAAAGAAATGGGCTTTTTCCCAGAAGCTGTTCTAAATTATCTAGGACGTATGGGGTGGTCTATGCCTGATGAGCGTGAAAAATTCACATTAGCTGAAATGATTGAAAACTTTGATATGAAAAGAGTTTCTCTTGGTGGCCCTGTATTTGATGTTGAAAAACTAAACTGGCTAAATGGCCTGTGGTTACGAGAAAATTTAACCGATGAGGAACTTATTGAAAGGTTTGTAAATTGGAAATTTAATTCCCAAACTTTAGCTAAAATTTTGCCTCAAGTTAAACCGCGTATTAATACTCTATCTGACTTATCTGAGTTAGCTGGATTTTTTGTATCTGGTTTACCTAGCTATGATCCTGCTTTATTAACCGCAGGTAAAGCAGATGAAGATGATATTCGTCAATCATTACAATTTTTCATATGGGAACTTGAAGCATTACGTCAATGGCAGAAGTCGGATATTTTCGATATTGCTAAGGCGGTTTCGACACATTTTGATATGAAAATTAAAGTGTTTTTAGAGCCTATATTTGTTGCTATTAGTGGTAAAACGTCATCAACTTCTGTGATCGATGCGATGGAAATATTAGGTTCAGATATGTCCAGAGCCAGGTTGCGTGTGGCACTTGAGCACATTGGGGTTTCTAAAAAGCAGGCTAAGAAATTAGAAAAAGCCTACAGAGATTTTCCTAAAGCATAATTATAATTGCGTAATTTGCAATAAAAGGTGCTCAAAGTGAGTGCCTTTTTTAATTTAAATTAATAAGTTAGATACCATAATGACTGATAAGACCTCTGGTAGCTTAAATACTGGTAGAATAATTCGGTTATAAACAGAAGAAGTAAGTTAAATATGTTAAGTCCGTTTTACCAAGAATCTGCACAAAAAATTTCCTTTAGTCGTGATCAAGGCAGTAATTTTGCTAAATCTATGGCTGATGATTTTAATCCATTACATGATACAGATGCCAAAAAGTTTTGTGTACCAGGAGATTTATTGTTTTCACTGGTGTTACAAAAATATGGTATTAGTAAAAAAATGCATTTTACTTTTTCAGGCATGGTTAATGAAAATGTTAATTTAACTTTTCCTGAAGGTGCTGAACAATTTGATGTGACCGATGGTGACAAGGTTTATTTAACGGTAAAGCGCTCCGGTGATACTTCTCGTTGCCAGGCTTTAACACAAAGCTTAACAAAGAATTATGTTGAATTCTCAGGTACTACCTTTCCACATGTGATAGTGCCTTTAATGGGTGAAAAAGATGTGATGATCAATCCGGCAAGGCCTATGGTTATGTATCAGTCAATGTCGATTGATTTAGATAAATTAGAGTTAACCGATCCGGTACTTGAGTTTGGTGAACCTGAGTTTGAATATGAAGGTAAACGCGGCAATATTACGTTGAGATTTAATTTATTAGAAAATGGTGAAATTGTTGGTCGGGGCGAGAAGCATATGCTTGTTTCGGGTATTAAAGAATACTGTCCGACCGCTATTAGTGAGTTAATTAATATTTATAATGACAGAAAAAAAGCGTTAAAAGCTTAAATAAACAACAAATACAGAATAAATCTGCGGCATAGATAAATAGTCTGGTGCCGCTTTTCTGCTTTTTGCTATACTCCCCACCTATTAAATAGTCTTCATAAAATGAGCATTCAATGATATTGCTTGAAATAAATAAATCTAGATATCGACAGCATTTAAACCGCGTTATTTTTGCTTGTATTGCTAGTTTGACCATAGGTAGTTTAGCAATAGCACAGGGACTCATTTTTCTTTTCCCGTCTGAACAGGGGAGTCATTTTCACTGGAATCTATCAGGCGTTATTATTTCCTGTTTTATTATTGCAACAGTACTTATAAAAAATAAAAGCCATGAATATATGACTGAAGTTGTTTATGTGTGGGATTTAAAACAAGCCCTAAATCAAATTACCCGAAAATTACGGCAAGTTAACCTGGCGGTAGAGCAAAATGATGTGACAGCGATGCAAATATTGCATTTTTATTATATGGGTTCTAAACAGCTTTATTTGTTAGACGATAATACAATCATGATAGATGAACTCAATATGGGTCATGATAAATTAACTGCAATAGCAAAAAACCATCATGTAACGCTTGATGAGCAAACGTACCATAAAGATATGTTAAAAACGCTATGAAAAATTAATCTGATATGAGTTGTTCTTTCTCTCCTCACTTTTGCAGTTGCAAATGGAATTGATAAAGAAAAAGCCTTAAGTGACGGTTTGGCTACAACAAACAACTGACTGGAATAAGGGAGATATACAGGCGGCGCATAAATGACCGCCTGCTCAGTTAGTAGTTAAATTGTTTTCGAAGTAATAGCAATAGGGTAATTCCCCATGGTTTTAACCTGATCCATCACTGTCATTAATACTTGATGTGTACTATTTTCGCTAGCATTGATCTGTACACTTTTAATATCAAAATTAGCACTGATCCTGGCGATATTGACGGAAATTCTTTCAGGATCCATAACGCGATTATCAAGTAAAATACTATCGTCATGATTGATTTGTATTAAAACACTTTTACTTGTGGTTACACTTTGGTTGTTTGATTTAGGTCGTTCAGCCTCTATGGCTTGCGCTCGTGCAAATGTGGTGGTGACGATAAAGAAGATAAGTAAAATAAATACCACATCTAACATGGAGTTCATATCTACTTCTGCGTTTTCTGTTACTGGTTTTTTTGATTTTATCATAAGGTTTCCTTTTGTTTAGTGTTGTATTTCATGTAAATTCTGCATTTTGAATTTACAATTGAAATGTCTAAAAATTGGTACCTGAGATAAAACTTATCATAGAAAATTAGAAAATGTAGTTAAATGATTGTTAAATAAAAGTTTTTATTTTTAACCTTTTTGTCATGTTAAAAATGAACAGTAATTCCGAGCACCACACGACCATTAAATATTTTTAACCCCGCGGGATGACCATATACTTTATGGCTACTATTGATGTTGGAGTCGTGATAGCGAATATCGAAAGTGAATGCTTTGTAAGTTTTTGCAATTCCCAAATTCCAGTGTTGCCAGCCTTGAGCTCCTTCCCCTGTGAGTTTCTGATAGCCAAATGAAGCTGATAAAGAAAAGCTTTCATTAAGTGGGTATTTTGTATGAAAAGCGTAGTTGATACCCCGCCAATCAGGAACACCAAACCAATCGTTTAAGGTTGGGGTTACTTCAATCCCCATATCAATTTTACTAAATTTTTTGTTGATTTTAAGCCATAACTCAGTGTAATTCAGGTCAGATACGCCCGGGTACATATAATGGAAAATGAAAATATTATAATTAAAATCTGTATTAGCTATTTTATCTGATTTACCTAAGTAAGGACCTATTACTGAATCTACATCTGGCGCTGAAGAAAACCGGTTTGATGATGCAAAAATGCCTGTATACCAAGCGCTTTTATGGGTCCAGGTGGAAGAGAATTGAACTGCTGGAATTTGACTATCATCAGTTTCTGATTCACCTCTAAATACATAATCTGAAGCAAGTGTGAAAGAATTGGAAAAAGAACTAACTGGTTTTTTTATATCTTCAGCATGTAAAAAACAGCTGAGTAATGAAAAAGAAATAATTAATAATTTAATAAAGTTCATTTTAACCCTCTTAGATTTAGCTTAGCTAACCCAATTATCCTTTAGTTAATGTGATAATAAACTGACTACCCACTCCTTCTTGGGTTTTGATATCTATCTTACCATTCATTTTTTCTACTAAGTTTTTTACTATATATAAGCCGAGGCCAAACCCGTCGATACCGTTTGTTTTTGCATATTCTAAGCGGGAAAGTGGTGTGAAAATGTCTTGTAATTCGCTTTCTTTAATACCCACACCGGTATCTTTAATGATAATTTTCAGTGTTTGATTATCTTCTTCTACAAATACATAAACATGGCCGTTTTCAACATTGTATTTAACAGCATTGGTAAGTAAGTTAATGATCACTTGCTGTAATCTGCCTGAATTAGCAATGACTTGCTTTGTTGTTTTTTGATAATCTATTTTAATATTTTTATCTTTTATTAAGGGGGTTAGCATAGCAATGCTTTTTTCACATATAGAGTTCAGATCACAAGTTTCCAATTCTATTTTTAGTTCATGACGATTTAAAATTGCAATATCCATTATATCTTCAACTAACATCATAAGGTGATGTCCGGCATCATAGGTATGCTGAGCTAATGTATGTTCTTTTTCTTGCAAAGATTTATTGAGCATTAAAATTTGTGAACAACCAATAATTGCATTTAGAGGTGTTCTTAATTCGTGACTTATCATTGACATAAAATTAGATTTAACACTATTTGCCTGTACGGCTTCATCTCTCGCTGTTGCTAAATCAGTGGTTCTTTCTTTAATTTTAGATTCTAATTTAATATTAAACTCTAAAACTTCACTTTTGGCCTGATATAATTTTTCTAACATGATAGAAAATGAATCAGCAATAATAGTGAGTTCATTGTGTTTATGCGTGCTCAGATTAATTTTGTTTTTGTTTAGATTTTCAAAATCAACGGCTTCAATGATATGAAGAAGTTTGTTTAAAGGCTTTAATAAAATCCTTTTGCTGACGTAAAAAAATAAAACCCATAGTGCTACTGTTTTTAGGATTGAATTAATAACTAATAATATAAAACCCATCCCCACTCTGTCGATGATAGTTGATGAGTCTGAGTAAATTGTAATATCACCTACTTGCCTAAATTTATCTCTAAATAGATAATTTATCGGAAAATTGAATTCGAATATTTCACTATTTTTTATTATTTTATGTGTTTCAAGCAATACACCTTGCTGGTCATAAGCCACAGTTTGCTCCTGACTATTTTTTATGATCCCAACGGCTTTAATAAAGTCATTATTTTGTTCTATTTTTACACCTGTAATGATAGGAACAGCTAACATGCCATTTATGGTTTGTTGCAATTGCTCTTGATCTAAATTCCACAGACCTATGCCTAACAAAGGTTCGAATATTTTATGGTTGATGATAATTTCATCATTTATTTGAGACTTTGTATGCTGATATTCAAGTACTATTTGAGTTAAGGTGACGATAATTGCAACGATACAATATAGTGCAAAAACGATTCTTATCAGCTGTGTTGCGATCGAGTCTTTTTGTAAAAACCGGGCCATTTCCATTAATATTTATCTCTAAATTATTTACATTGTTTTGGGATCCAGGCTTGCCATTGATTTTTGTTTTCATATAACCATTTTTTAGCAGCATCTTGATAGCTCATTTTTTTATGGTCAACCCAGGCGGAAACCATAGAAATCGTTTTGTTATTAAAGTTAATATTTTTTAATGTACTAAAAGCACATTGCCATTGTTCCTCCATTCCATACCAGGCTGCTTTTTTTAGCCAGCCATTTTTAGGATTCCCACAATCGTGATGAAAATTAGGATTTATTCCCCATTTGGGGTTTATTTCACATTCGTCAGAATATTCGGGGAATTCTATGAATTTACCTGGGTATATGGCTTCGACCCAGTTTGGGGTCCAATTGAATAAAACGATAGGTTGTTGAGCTTCTACTGCTTTTTTTAATTCATACCATAAATCGTCTGACTTTTCGACAGCATCAACTTCGAAATTTAAACCTAGTGCTCTTATTTTTGCGGCTTCCGGTTTTTCCCACGGACCAGCGACATATCTCCCGATTGTAGAGTTTTTATTTTGTGAAAAAATAGCAGAACACTTTTTGAGTGCGCGCCAATCAGGTAATCCAGGACAGAGTTTTTCTACGTATAATGGATACCACCATTCTTCTCTGGTTTTTGCTGTATGATCGCCCGCATCAACTATTCGACCTGATTTTACCATACGGTTAAACATTTCAGACATGGTACCTTGCCAAACTTCAATTTGAACATGATCTATCCCATTACTTAGTGAACCCCATTGTTGGTTGGTAGTGGAAAAAGGATATTCGACTTGATAACCCATTTCTTCAAAAATAGCCCCAGTTACTCTGGCGAGAATAATTTGACTCGTCCAATCATTAATAATCACTCTGATTGGGGTTTGGTTTTTCATTTTTTCAGCAATTGATGCATGTGTAGTCAGGATCAAGGTAGCAATAAAAAACCATTTTAATGGCAGCATAAATAACTTAATTGAATGTTTTAATTCATTAAGTATTACAGGGAAATGTCATATTGCAAAAAATCAGAACTTATACCATTTGTATTAAATTAGTGATCAAATATCAGTGAGGATAAATTTTCTACAACAAGGCGTTTGATTGAGCAATAGCAGGCTATTGGGATTGAAAACAACGCAGTTTTAGTGAAATTTAGGCCATTGAGAATGATCACATATTTGATGTAATTGGTATTACTACGATGCACAATGAATCTCCGACAGATCTTTAGTTAAATTGTTTGTTTTCGTTTTAAAATTGATAATTACAAACAGATTAAGTGCCCTATGCGGGTATGAAATAATAGCTAATCTCTATCGTGAAAAACTCATAAGGAAAATGACAATGACGAACTATATTAACGCCGGATCAGCGAAAAATAACCCCGCAGTACAATACGATATTGATACTTAACAGCCGATGTGAGAAGTGGCGGCAGTATTAGCTGGCGCCATAATAATCCGGGATTATTACCTTTAAATATTACAACAAGAAAACATAATGTCTTAGGGGTTGCTTATAAAGTCGCTATTTTTCCGTTCGCCTTATTAGTTGGATTGGATGCAATAGCAGGGCGTGATATTCATCTCCCTGCTATATTTGTTTTAAACTTACTTTTTATTGTCCATTTTACTCGTAAATTCTATGCCTTTATCTGTGAAATCCATAGAAAAATGCATTTTCATATTATAATCTTTCAAAGTTTGTAATTGTTCAGGTAATTGTTGACCTGAAAATTCAGCAGCTTCAAGAAAGGGTGTGAAAAAAGCCTGATAGTCAATTGATAAGCTGTTAAAACCATTGTTGACCAATTCTTGCTCTGCAATATTGTCTGCTATGAGCTTTGCTTTATTGCCGCGATATAGTACTAAATGATTACCTTTTATTGCGATGTCAGGTGCTGGGCCTAATTCTGTTGGTAATGGAAAGTATTTCTCAAGATTTACAGGAGTACCGTCTTTTGCTAATTTTAGATCTTTTAATGGAGGATGAAATGCCTTGATACTATTGAATATACTGCCAGGATGGTTAGCAGATAAAGTGAATAAAGCATCTAGCTTTTTAAGTTCTGGTTTATCGTTTTCATTTGAGAACTGTAAATCCAGCAGTGAAAAACTCACTCCTTTCACACCATTTGCCATGCCAGTCACCATTGCGGACATTATTGGGTTGTTTTTTGCAATTTCTTTTTGCAGTTCAATAAGTGGTTGGCATGTGTAAGTTGTTTGTGTCAAGTTATCCCATATTGTTTTAAGAAAAGGTGTTACCTTAGCAACATCAATGCCTAAACCTATACTCATTATTTTATTGTTTGCATCATTTAAATGTTCTGGTAAAAAGCCTCTGATACTAGATAATACTTTCATGATATCAAGGTTGTTACTTTCAATGATCATAGCGGCAGACATATTTATGGCTTCATCGGTTATTGCAATATCATGTAATCCAAAGGCTGTACGTGGCCAGTCATTCACTATCTCTGATAGATCCTGCTGACAAGCTGGGGTTTGAATAATCGAAAGAGGGTGCTCATCTGACATTTCAGTCATCGACATCAGCATTTGGTTAAATTGATTTGAATCTTTTCCTGTTAAACCATTTATGATGGCAATATGATTAATAAACCCTAAATAACTGCCGTCAAAGTCATGTTTATTTGCGATATCATGTAATGTATTTTCATCAGATAGATTTTTTAGTGGTTTTGTAATAGCCAATGCTTGCTCTAACATTGTTTGATCGTTAAGGGGGCTGTTAAATGTTAAAGTTGCCCAACCATGATTGATTGTGGCAACTAATTCCAGTTTAAAGTCATTTTCATGGTATATTTCATAGGTTTTATACGCTATGTTGTTACTTTTATGCTCCTCAGTAACTATCCCCGATGCGACTTCTGCTGTTTCTAACATCTGCCAAAAAGCCCCTGGCGATTTAATTTCATATTTTAAGACAGGTAACAAGCCAACAGTATAAAATAAAGCACGAACTTCATCACCAATGCCGTAAGTTTGACTGAGTTGTTCTGGGGATTTTGTTGCGTCGCTATAGGTTTGTATTAAGCTGGTAAAAAACACCTGTGCAGGCTCTGGGTTTTCATTTGCATTTAAGTGTTTTAATAGTTCGTCGAGTTGATTCTGGGCGGCTTTATCATAGGTAAAGTGCTTTAAATATTGTTTAATCGGAAAAGGTGTAAGTTGACCAGAAAAAACAATTGTATCAGCAGGCACATAGTCTAACGCTGCAAGTTTACTAATGTGCTTAATTGGCTTGTTGTTACTGAATGTTTGTTGATACATATACGCGCTAATAGCTAAGGCTATAAGGGCAACGGCTATGAGGATATTTCTCATGTTTAATTCCTTTTAAAAAGGGCTGATGACTGAAACTAAACTATATACAATGAAGATAAAATTGTCGTGCAACAAACCAGTTAATTTACATTTATTATGTAATATTGTTTTTCAAAATTAAGGGGTTGCTAAGTTGTTCAAAGCGTAATTTTAGTGTAATCATGGTATTTATTGATACGTATGTATTTATTTGTGATGTAAGTTGGAAAATTTAAAATTTTTCTGGATTTAATTTGTTAAAGTAAATAACTTAAACTAATACAAAGTGATACATAAATGACAGAATATGATTTAACGATTATTGGTGGCGGAATTGCGGGTGCAGGTGTTGCTCAGGCTGCAACAGCCGCAGGGTACAAAGTATTACTGTTGGAAAAAGGGGAGTTTGCCAGGCAAACGTCTACCAGCTCAAGTAAACTCATTCATGGTGGCTTGCGATATCTTGAAAGTGGCCAGATAAATTTAGTATATAGTGCGTTAAATGAACGTAAAGCTTTATTACGGCTTGCACCTGAGCTTGTTAAGCCTGTTCCTTTTTATATTCCAGTTTATAAAAACTCAGCTAGAGGTGTTTGGACATTAAGAGCCGGACTATCTTTATATGCATTATTGTCCGGATTTACATTGCTCGGCAGGTTTAAACAAGTTTCTAAGAAATACTGGTCGGTGATCCATGGTCTAAATACAGAAAACCTCGTAGCTGTATTTCAATATTGGGATGCACAAACCGATGATAGAAAACTCACTTTATCTGTTATAAAAAGTGCGCAGCAATTAGGTGCAAATGTTTGCCAGTTTTCTGAATTAATATCCGCCAAAAAGCGAACTAAGGGCGGTTATCAAATTTGTTATCAACAAAATGATGAAAACATAGTTGTTAACAGTAAAATGGTCGTTAATGCCGCAGGTCCATGGGTTAATAAAGTCTTAACCACTATAAACTCTGAAATACCAAAATGTGACATAGACTGGGTTCAAGGCGCACATATTATATTAAATAAAGCAGCACCTAAGAAGGTTTATTATTTGGAATCTAAATCAGATCAAAGGGTTGTTTTTGTCATGCCCTGGTATGGTAAAACTTTAGTAGGTACAACCGAAACCGTCTTAGATAAATTACCGGATAATATTACCGCGACAGATAAAGAAATTAACTACTTGTTAGATATATACACATATTATTTTAAACTTGAAAATCCAGAAGTGATCAGCAGCTTTGCGGGGGTACGTGTTTTACCTCGTGGTGGCAGTAAGGCGTTTTCCAGACCCAGAGAAAGCATTATTTATCAAGATCTTAATAACTTGGATGTTATCAGTCTGTATGGTGGAAAATTAACAACTTTTAGAGCTACCGCTAAAAAAGTGGTTAAATTAATTGAAAAGCAATTAGGTCAAAAGACAGATATAGCAGATATAAATCAACTGCCACTATTAATGCCTGATTATGATTAAATGCTAATAGTTGAAAGTAATGGTAATAAAGAATAATTAGATTTTTTTGATGGTAAACTTTAAGCTAAGCTTTTAATAGCGCAAAATGGGACTTTTAATGCCAAAAATTAAACTCAAACGTGAACAAATAAATGAATTAGTGCCCAAAATTCAGCGTTATTTGTTAGACGAACTGGAATGTGACGCTGGAAATTTTGAGGTGGAATTCTTAGTCGATTTTTTTATCAAGCAATGTGGCGTTACTTTGTATAATCAAGGTTTATATGATGCTGTAACGAGTCTTGAAGCACGGTTACCTTTGTTGACTGAAGCTATTGAAGAATTAGAGAAGTAAATGACAAATCATGAATAATGTATTGCAGGATATCCCTCAAAATCTAGACCAGGAAGTCTTAGATATATTACTTCAACATAAGAATGTAACCATAGAGCGCATCGTGTCTAAAGGGCATAGTTCGCCCGAAAGTGGCTGGTATGACCAAATTCAAAATGAGTGGGTAATAGTGCTAAAGGGTGAAGGAATTTTAAGTTTTGAAAGTGAGCCCGACATACATTTAAAACCAGGTGAACATATTAATATACCAGCCCATAAAAAACATAAAGTTAAATGGACTAAACCAGATGTCGAAACTATATGGCTTGCTGTTTTTTATTAGCTTTATTTTTTATAATCCTAATCCTAATCCTAATCCTAATCTAGGTAATGCTTTTTTACTAACCTAAATGTGGTATTAAAAGCAGTTTTCAATTAAACTGCGCAGCTTGTTTTAATGATGTTCTCCGCAGCAAGTTACTTGTATGTAACACCCGCTACTTTAAATTCAAAAGGATTAATTAATATGTTCAGGAAGGTACTTTTAATAAGTATTTTATTCTTTTTTCACACCAATGTGTTTTCCCTCGAAACGATAAACGAAAACCAATGTGATATATGGGAAATAGGTGCAAAACCAGCTAAATCAAAAAATTGTTTATACTTAAAAACATCGTCAGATTGGACTACCGATATTCAATCAGCGGTAGATACTTATCAAGATATTTTGATTGGAGATAATAACAAAACAGAAATCGTGATTAACCGTAGTATTCAATTACCTAAAAGTGGTAATGTGCGACTAAAAGGAGTGATTGACGGCGTCAATAGACCTATTTTAGTAGCTGGTTTCGAAGGTTATATGATCTCTGTAAAACCTCCACAGTTGAATCAAAGAGTTAACAACCATAACTTAATGATTGAGGATTTAGATTTTCGCAATACTTCTTGTATTCAACAGTTTAAGGAAGTCACAAGTGAAAATGGTAATAAAGAACAAATAGCAGACCCTTATGATGGCTATACAGATTTGCAATGCGGTATATTAGAAGTCAGTGGTTTTCAGGCTCGATATAAAAATAACCTTTTTACTGCGCCTTATGGCATTTGTTTATTCCATAGAACCGATAGTGGAACAAATGCTATCGCATTGGAAAACCATTATGAGGGTAATGAGTTTAATGATTGTGGCTATGGTGTTTTTTCCGATTTATACACAGATGTGTATGGTACTGAGATAGAACGCCATGGCATATCTACAAGACGTGGCAATACGACCTGTGCAGGAAAATATTGCCTTAAACCGACTGATCAATTTTTTACTCATAATACTTTTATCTGTGAGGCTAACCAAACATGCATAGAATTAAATGCTTTAGCTGGGAGCTCCTTTAAATATAATACGTTTAATATCAAGGCGCATAGTCGAGGTGTCGTATTAGCTGACTCTAGTTTAGTGACGTTTTCAGAAAATACTATAAGAAATGATCTGGATTCGAATGAATACTTCCTAAAATTATTAGCTGGTAATTCAGTTAATCAAATCACTCAGAACAAAATTCAAGGTTATCCTAACATTCTATTAATGCAAGGTGGTGGAAAAGTAGGTATTTATAATACCCGAGGTAATCAGAGTGCCATTATTCAGTCTGACGGCACGGCTACATCAAGTAGTGACATTGCATTGACCTGTGGAAGCTTAATTATCTGGTCACGTTATCATAGTTATTCGGGTGCTACGCAAGAAACCTGTCAGAACATTCACGTATTCAAATAAGGAAAGCATAATGATAAGATTAATTTTTACTTTTTTTTCAAGTTTATGTTTTGCGAGCCAAGCTTCTGCTAGTAACCCAATTGTTAACTGGTCTGCTATTGAATGTTCTGCTGTTTCTGCATGTGATACAAACAGTAAAAAAATCCAATATGTAGTAGATAGTGATGAGTATTCAGGTATTTATTTTGATAAAAGCATCTCGCTTGCTAGTGAAGTAACGATAAATAGGGACTTTGTTATTTCAGGAGCTGGGTTCTTAAGATCGAGAATCAATCTAACATCAGGAGGCAAAATTAGTGTTGTATCTGCAATATTAAAAGTATCCAATGTTTATATTGAAAATGATCTAAAATCAATATATAGAGGAACAGCTTTAGTTGACCTCAGTGGCATGTCTAAACTGATATCCAATTATGCTAAATTTGCAAACCCTCATGGTTATTGTATTAATGGAGAAAATAGTAGTGTAGATATTCAAAATACCATGTTTAGAAATTGTAAGTATGCAGTGGAGTTAGCAAACTGTTCAGGAACGTCCCCATTTATTGACTCTAGCTCTATAGAACTTGCTAAGAAAAATATCGGTTATTCTGGGTTTGGTGTCAGGAATTGCCCTGGGGCTCAGTTTGTTAATAATCATATTTATGGCTGGTTGGTAACACATGACAAGCCTAGTGCTTATATTAGAACTGATGGTGCTAATGCAATTATCAGAGATAATTTTTTTGAATCACAACACCATACTCAGGCTATTAATATACAGAGTACAGTTAGTAGCCCTGGCATAACAGAAGTCTTTAATAATACATTTTGGTTTTTACAAAATCCTGACGTGAACAAAAATGGTGCAAATATAAACGTCAATAGTGCAAATATTAAGATCCATGGCAATCTTTTCTACTGTGATAAAGATGCGTGTACTCGCAAGAGTATGAATATACTTGAACAAGTCTCCACTACTTTTTTAACGGCTGAAGATAATACCGCTTTAATGCAAAATAGTATTGTAGATCATGCCCCTTTTGGTCTGCCCTCGACCTTAAAAGTAAATATTATTGGTAGTGGAAATGAAGTACTGGTGAATAGCAATGTAGATATCAAAATAGAAAGTGAGTTTATAGAATCATGTTCCATTAATAATGGTACACCTTTTGAAATCACGTCTCCGGTAATGCTGAAACCAGTGAATGTTGGCCACCAACAAGGTGCTAAATCATTTGAATTTAATTGTGTTAAGCTGGGTAGTCCGGAACCTACGACAGCGACAGTTTATGTTAATGATGTATGGCCATACCCCACATTAAACATGTGCTGGTATATAAAAGGAAATGAAAATAACTTATGGAATTGTGATAGCAAAGCGCCTTATGGTTCTGATGTGGTTTTTAAATGGCAGGCAACTCATGCTGATCACTGTATTAGTTCCGCCAGAAATGGTGAACAGGCGGTTTCAGGTACTGAACATTATAACTTAACGTTTAATGCAAATTCATCCTGGCAGTGTTTTGGTGCTTATAATGGTAGTGAACGACAGAGTACTGGTTGGGTAACCCGTACTATGGATCAGACCTTTTCAGAAGCTGAACTAAAAATGTCCTGGTGTCCTGAAGGAAGAACCGGAAATGACAGATGGACATGTGGTTCAGTTGCAGGCAATGTAAGAACAACAGAAATACCTAAAGGCGCAAAAGCTGAATTTCACTGGGAAGCACCTAATGCTGTTTCTTGTACTAACGGCAGCGCCACCTATGCAAATAATGGTAAAAAAGGTCCCTGGAGTATGACTTGGGCACCTTCTTCAACCTGGTCGTGTATCTGGCCTGATGGTACCTGGAAACAATTTACCGCAAAAGTTGTATTAAAATAACTAACACAACTCATTAAATGAAAACCACGTTAAATCTTGATTTAATCTGGTTTCAAGCTGTTTTACTAAAAAGCTAATTTTGATTTGAAAAATTTACTCGTTTTTATTTTATTTATTAAGTATCTAATGAGTTTTTTATAGAAAGGCAATAAAGGAAATTATATGAAAATTTTAAACACCGCTATTATTCATGCTTTGGCGGTAACTGCTGTGCTTAGTGCACCAATGGAACTGATGGCTGCTGAAATACAAACTCAGGTGAATGAAATTGTGTCAGATGTTATATCTGATAATTCTAATCAAGCCGGCTGGTGGAGTCCTTTGGCCTATCATAATGATGTGGTATACGCCGCTTTTAATAAGAGTTGGTCAACTAACGTACATTCAGTTCAAGTATTAAGACACTTCCCTCGTGGATTTTCAACAGAAGATAGACTTATTAATCAAGATCATTCTGTTTGGGTTCATGAAGATGATATTGGTCATGATCAGCCTTCAATCGCAGTAGATGGTGACGGTAGAGTACATGTATGGGCTGATCACCATGCAGACCTTGATGGTTGGCATTATTTTAGAGCGAAAGCCGCAGGTGAAAGTGAAAAATTAGAAATATATCGTAATCATGATCTTAATACACCTGGCCACTTCACCTATCCTATCGCTGCCACAGCACCCAATGGCGATATCTATTTAATCGTAAGAAACCAACCTAATAGATGGGCTGCGGTCGCTGATAATTTCAAAGGAATAGGTGAGTTACATCATTGGAATAACAAAACCTCAACGTGGAGTAAAGTTGCCGAGTTTGCAGATCAGGCTAAAGCGGTTGTTTATCCGGATGATATTGTAATTGATAAAGATGGTAGTGTTCATATTTTATGGGAGTGGGCATATAATCACCCACGCGCAGAGAGAAATTATGGTAGTTATTTAAAGTATAAACCTGGAAACGGATTTTATACGGTAGATGGTAAACAAGTAACAACGCCTGTAAACGTGAATACGCCTAATTTGGTATATCAAGGTTTAAAGGCTGGCAGCTACTTTACAAGCCACGGGATCCAAACCGCTAAATTGGCCGTTTATGGAGAAGAGAATAAGCTAAGCATCACTTATCGCTTTTATGATGAAGGTGTATATAAAGTGCATAGAAAGAGATGGAATGGCAGTTGGACCACGCCAGAAATCTTAGAAAGTCGTGCAACAATTGCAGCACTAGGTCATACACATAACGGTGAAAGAGCAAGAGTATATTATACTTTAGCCGGAACCACCCCGTTAGAGAACAGGTTACAGGTTATAGAAAGGTATACTACAACACCTTGGCAGAAGTATATCTTAAATAACAGGAATATAGAGCGCATAGCTGTTGTTGAAAAAGACGATACTTCGGATATCATTTATGGTGCTGAAATGTGTAGTGAATCAACGCAGCAAAGTAATAGCTATGGTCACTGTAGTGATGGAAATGGTGCGAAATTATCAATTCTTCAAGTTGACAAACTTTAATCAAGTGTAAATTCAAACACCAGAATATGCTAAATGGGTATTCTGGTGATTCATAACCTCTTAGGCATTTTTTGTATTCACTTTGCCTATACCCAACATATTTGAATTGGATAAATAACCCAATAATAAAGCTTGAAATTTTATAAGGAACTAAACATGTTTACCTGTTCAGGTATCAATTTAAAACGAATTCGAAATTTTGTCCTAAATAAAAAAATATTCATTATTTTTAATTTAGGATTAATGCTGTTAACTGCAACTATGGTTCGTGCCGGAGACATTGCAGTATCGGTTAAACATACCAGTAATATCGAACGCGGTATTCAGGTTAATTGGACTAATGCAAATTATGCCAATTACAGACTTTACATAGAAAAAGACGGTGTCGGCTCTCTTTATTGGCAATCATTCACCTCAACGACTAAAACATGGCATGATGGGAGTTTAAGTCCGGGTGTCAGGCGTTATAAAGTAAAAGGGTGTGATACAAACGGTATCTGTTCAGCGTATTCGCCCTGGTCTGCGAATATCACCATTAAACCTGAAGTTATGGCTACACCTGTGGTAAGCCTGGATAGCCCGACCAGTATAACGGTGAAGTGGAATAAATCAATTTACAGTAATGCAACCTATACATTAGACATAGAAAAAGATGGTCAAAGTTACCCGCAATCAGGCTTAACTGCTGGTTTTAGATATTGGTCTGCAGGTGTTTTATCTCCCGGAGTAAGGCGTTACAGAGTTCAAGTATGTTATAGCGGGGGGGCGTGTTCAGAATTTTCCCCCTGGTCAGAAAAAGTTACTATTTTACCAGCAAAAATGGATCCTCCTACTGTTGCACGAATAGGAAATGTCACTCAGGTAAGCTGGCATGATCATGGTGTAGATACGTCTTATAATTTAAGGTTTATCAAAAATGGCGTGACATATTACAGAACAGGCTTAACAGCGCCAACAATCAGCTTTACCGATTTACCACCTGGCATACGAACCTATCAGGTGCAAGCGTATACAGCACAAACTACCACTGAATATTCTAACTTTTCAACTAAAGATATTATTTTTCCGGTGCAATATCCTGATTTAACCGTTTCTCAACAAGGTACCCATATTGCTGTGAACTGGCCTGTTTTTGGTAGTGATGTGTCGGGTTATGCGGATCCTGATATCAGCTACACTTTAGATATAGAAAAAAATCTCGTTTCATATCCACAAGAAAATTTAACTGTGTTAACAAAAAGCTGGTCAGCACCTAGCGGTGGTGAAAGGCGTTATAGAGTTAAAACCTGTTATCAAGTAGAAACGTGTTCGAATTTTTCTGCTTGGAGTAGTATTGTTTATACTGATTATGACCCGAAATATCCGCCCGCTAACCTGACTAAAACAAGAGGGGGCACAGACAAGATTTTCCCCTTAGGCTGGTATAGTGAGTCGACTAACCCTGTTGTACTTGAATACTTAAAAAATAAAGTGAATATTGCTAATTTTTATGGCTTTTTTCGAAAAACAGAAACTCAACAAACGGAAATACTAAATAATTTGCAAGATAATAACCTTATTGCTATGCCAGTTGTTCCTATTGAACATGGAAACATCGCGCAAACTTATAAAGATTTAATCACTGATTGGCAAGGTTATCCTGCTATTGCAGGCTATATGCTGGCAGATGAACCTACACGTGACGAGAGTTTCAAACCTGCATCATATATAGAAATTGCGTCAAAAGCGGTTAATGATCATGACAGTACTAAAAATAGGTTTTTAGTTGATGATGCCCTGGCTTTTGGCATAGGTGATGATATCGCATATACAGATAGCAGGTTTACCTTTACAGGAGGTGCATTTCCTGATTGTTCTTCAGCCAATAATACAGGAAGCGCGGCGGCTGAAATTGGCGATACCTATTTAACACATGTTGATGTGCCCGTATTCGATATTTATCCAATTTCAATCCATTGTCCTGTATTAACGGTAAGAAACTTACTCGTTCCAAACAGATTAAAAAAATTGACTGAAAAAATGAGGTCAATATCACCGGTCAAACCTGTTGTCATTGTATTACAGGCATGGGGCGAGGGCGCCTATGGTGCTTCGCGAAGAAAGCCGACTATGACGGAACTGAGATATATGACCTATAGCTCAGTAGTACATGGTGCACGAGGCGTTCTTTATTATAGCTTTAAATCTGCCAATGAGCTTTCAAGCGAGGAAATAAAAGTCTTGAAAAGTACAGCTCAAATTGAAGATATTGAAACTGAATTAAGCCAAAATGTTCATAAAGTAATCATGAATATGAAGGCGTTAAATCTGCCTGATTTGATCATGAATGATACAAGTGAATTGCCTGTTGTTGGCATTAACGCATCAATAAATAATGAAATCAGCCACGAAGCTAATTTAGGCATTAACCATTTATTAGTTAAATATGCAGCAAACAGTTATTATTTAATAGTAGTTAATGACTCATTAAATACCTATGGTAATGTGAATTATTCGATTGGCGGACGCACAATTTCAACTGTTACTATAAAAAATGATTACTACAATAACTCATATGAATATGAAAAAATTGACTCTCCCGGGGTAATAGAAACTAAGTACAATGCAAATACCGATATCGTACCGCCATTAGATATCAATAACACAGGTATGGCCATTAATGTAACTTCTAACAATACCTTTGTTGAAGATAAACTTGAGCCCTTTCAGGTGCGTATCTATGACATTAAGTTGAATTAGCTAAACATTTATTATTTTTAACTTAAGACCTTAACAATAAATAGCGCTCTGATGAGCGCTATTTATTTACCTAACAAACAAAACTTTTAAACTATAAAAAAAACAAAAAAGACCAGACAGGCTAACTTATATTACTGATATCATATACTAGATTGGCTTTCTCACATTATGTTAAACATTTAATTAAGCGGTTAGAACTAGTTATGCTTATTTTTTTGGGGCGGGTGAGAAGGAATTAACTGTGAAACCGTAATTTTGAACACGAGACCTGAATTTCATGCATTAAAGTACGCTACTTTAAAAAGTATTAATTTAATATTCGAGGTTTTATGAGTTTATAAATAAATTAGCATCAAGATGCGCCTTTATACCAACTATGATGATGGGCATGCGCACATTTTAATAGTACACTTCTACTCCCTGCAAAGTGTTATTTACCAAACTACAGTAGTACAAAAGCCACTATTTCAACTTTTTTGTCATCATAAGATCTCTCTACGCTATAACGCTAATTTGGTTATTTGAATTTCTCCACGTAATTTTTAAATTTTTTACTGATCATTTATTCAATCTCGATAAAATACCTTCCATGCAATTATTCTTTTCTCACATTAACCAACTTCATCAATTCACTATGGAGCTTTCAAGGCATGCTGGTTCCCTTAAATGTCGTCACTGCGCCAAAAGAGATCAGTTTGTTTCTCATGGCTTTGTCTATAAAAAACAAACTGGTGCTAAAATGCTTATCGTTGGTAAACGTATCTTTTGTTCTGATCGTTATGGTCGCTCTGGCTGTGGTGCGACGCTTCGTCTTTACCTGGCTTCCTCTATTCCTGATCTTGTCTATAATGCTGCTATTTTAATGACCTTTATTACTGCCCTTTTTGCCGGGTTAACTATCCAAAAAGCTTATCTAAATGCCACCCATTGTGATGATCCTCGCAATGCTTATCGTTGGCTCAATAAATTACAGTTCAGCCAGAATTATTATCGTGTATTTTTAGGGTCACCTAACACACTGTACGATAAACAATTTAATAACAGAGCATTACGATTAAAAACCTTACTCCCAATCTTAAAACGTTTATTTTCAAAAATATCTCAAACATCCTGTGAACGCTATCAGATATTGATGCAAACATCCTTTATTTAGCATCAATTCATACATATCTAAACGCCTTTTTGATGTATTTCATGTTCATTTTTTACTTATTTATCATCGAACCTGTGTGATCCCCTCAAACTCAATATTTACGCCTTTTTTCCGCAACCGATCTTGTCTCTACACACTACTTTATATTATCCATATCATAGCGATTGCTTAAATTTTTTAAGGATACCTTGATGGAGAATGACCCTGTTTATAAAACCCGGCCTTCGTTTGAACTAAGACTGAGAGTGATCAGTGCCGTAGATTATGCCCCCGGTAATAATATTCGTGAACGGATCAAGCATGTGGCTTCAGACACTTTTTTTGATCAGCAAGCACAATGCCATTTCCAATTTACCTGGCGCACTATCAGCACCTGGCTTTATCGATTTAAAAAACATGGCGTTAGCACCATGGATAATAAGACCCGTGCCGACAAAAATACTTATCGTAAAGTGAAATTGAATGAACTTGCTGAAGCGATTGTTGAGTTAACCCCTAACCTCAGCTTTAACAAGTCCGGTGTGATCCCTAAAAGTACCGTTTATCGTCAATTATTACAGAAAAACTTCTTTCAACGCAGCCAGTTATCCCAAACTTCTTTTTACCGTATGGTCAGAGAAAATGACTTATTAACAGGTGAAAATGCGCAAAAATTACGTCGTTCTTTCTCGATGCAATTTGCCAATGAACTCTGGCAAGCCGACACCATGTATGGCCCTTCTATTCAACAAACTGATGGAAAATGGCGTAAAACATTTTTAATCGCTTTTATTGATGATGCCAGCCGGGTGATCACCCATGGTGAGTTTTTTTACCGTGACAATACCGATAACATGATTGATGCCTTTCGTACAGCCTTGTTTAAACGGGGAAAACCTGAGCGTTTATATTTTGATAACGGCGCTAATTACACCTCTAAAGAGATCTTACAAGCCTGTGTTCGCCTTGATATCAGGCTTTCCCATGCGCCGGTACGAGATGGTGCTGCAAAAGGAAAAATAGAACGATTTTTTCGGGGTTTCAGAGACAGGTTTTTAACCCAATATACTGAGTTTAAATCATTAGACGAACTTAATGATAAAACACAAAGTTGGATAGAAACTGACTACAATCAAGGTCATCATAGCGGCATTCAGATGATCCCCATTGACCGTTTTAACCTGGACCATAGCCGTATTAAGCACCTCACCAATGATGAATATACTGAGGAAGTTTTTTTTATTGAAGAAACTCGAAAAGTCAGTAAAACCAACGTATTTTCAATCAATTCGCAAAAATTTGAATGCCCCGTCGATCTCAGAGAAAAGAAAGTGCAAATACGGTATTCCCGTACCACACGAGATCGTTTTATTGTTTATTTCTGTGATAAGCGCATGGGCGAAGCCAATCTACTTAACCTGCATTTTAACGCTAATCAACGTAAAACAAAAATAGGAAATTCGGTATGATAAAGTCAACATTCGGCCTGACCAAAACACCATTTAACCGTACTGAAATCGTACTGTTACCGCAACAAAGTAAGATCTTCGATATCATCAAAATCCATTCTCAACATGGCGGTTTTTCTGTGGTGATAGGCAATCCTGGCGTAGGTAAAACCGTATTACGTAAACACATTGAAAGCCTGAATAATGAACGCGATACTATCGTTGCTTCATGCTCACAAACCATGCATACCTATCTAAATATTCTAAAGCAACTGGCTGAATCTTTTAAAATTGATGTGCCGATGAAAGACATCGAAAAAGAACTGATCCAATGTGCGTTTTCACATATTCGAGAACGAAAAACCTTATATACCCTGATCGACGAAGCCCACTTACTTGATATGTACGTACTTCGAAAACTCAGGTTGTTATTTGATCGTTTTCCCAAAAAACACAGCTTAGTATTATTGGGTCAACGGGATCTGTTATATTATTTATCAATGAACGTAAATCAAGATATCAAAAGTAGGATCACTTACTCTGAAAATATTTTTGCTTTAAACGATAATGACTTAGAGTTATTCATCCAGAAAGAACTCCAAGCAGTAAAGCTGGGTTTAAATACTTATGATAGCGCTGCAATTGAACTCATCATAAGGTCAAGCGAAGGCAACCTGAGGCTATGTAATAATTTATGCTATGCCAGTCTGATAGAGGCCTGCCAACAAGGAAAACGCATAGTCACCATCAGCCACGTCAACAATATATTGATCCAGCCACATTGGCGTTCACATGAAGAATTAGTTAAGCAACAGGTATCATAGCCATGAAATTCACACAATTAACGCATTATTTCAATGCAGAAGAAGCCGCGACCATCATCACCTTTTTGGATGACTTAAAAGAGGCGCTTTGGTCAAACTATGGTTCTGAAATCATCGAAATACGCAAAGAAAGTGCAATAGAAGAAGCAAAAGAAAATTTGATTAAAACACAGCATGATACTGAGATCTAAATAGCTAACAGTATCATAAAAAAACCGACTCAATTGAGTCGGTTTTTTCGTTTTAATCATAGGTAAAAATCAGAAAATCGGCAATCCTTTGATAAATATTACGAAATTAAAGTAACCGGAAATATAAGCAATCTTTGAAAATACGATGGTAGTTTGGGAAATCTTATAACGCAATTTGGTAAAAAGTACGATAATAAAGTGGTAAAAAAGATTTTGGTTATGATAATAAAGTGGTAATACGCTTATTTTTTAGACTATGGGTATGATGAATAATTTGGTAAAAAGTACGATGGTAATTTAGCGCGCTACAATAGAAGAAGCAAAAGAAAATTTGATTAAAACACAGCATGATACTGAGATCTAAATAGCTAACAGTATCATAAAAAAACCGACTCAATTGAGTCGGTTTTTTCGTTTTAATCATAGGTAACAAGTTAGAAAATCGGCAATCCTTTGATAAATATTACGAAATTAAAGTAACCGGAAATATAAGCGATCTTTGAAAATACGATGGTAGTTTGGGAAATCTTATAACGCAATTTGGTAAAAAGTACGATAATAAAGTGGTAAAAAAGATTTTGGTTATGATAATAAAGTGGTAATACGCTTATTTTTTAGACTATGGGTATGATGAATAATTTGGTAAAAAGTACGATGGTAATTTAGCGCGCTACATTAAATTTGGTAAGCTTCCAATATCGCACGATACCAATATGGTAATCGAGCACAATAATTGCCAAATCGTTCGATAAACAATTTGGCAAAAAATACGATGTTAATGTGGGAGGCTACAATATATGTCCTTTGTTGTTTTTTTTAAGATAGTTTCTTTATTGCTAACCGAAAGTCGAAAAAACCTAGTAAAAAACCAAGGAGAGCTACAACAACGATTATAGTATTATTGAAAAGTAGAGCTACCATAGCTATAGATACAATAATGAAAATACCTAATACGTACATAACTAGTTTTTTCTTATTGTTTCTTAGCTGAAGTACTCCACCCAAAATAGCATATAAACATGACACAACCATCAATGAAGCGGAGCTAATGGGGTCTGTTACTAAGTCATGAATATGTATATCAATAAAGTGCACTATAAACGTTATCATGAAAGCGAAACAGAACAAGTAATGCACACTTCGGATTGTTGTGTTAGATTGAAGCATTACTTAATTACAACCACAACTACCGCCACCAGCACTTGGCCTAACGGTGTTAGCACTATGCTCAATAGCCCCACCTAAGGCTCCAGTTAAAACATCTCTGTCGAACTCATTTAAATCAATTGGAGGTAATGGCTTATTCAAACCTAGCTTTTCCCCCCAATACTTGGGATTCAATCTAGATCTCTTAGGATAGTAATTGTCTGTGGGATATTTCCATTTTGAAAACGCACCTCCTAATTTTCCGCCTAATCCAGCAGTTAACCCATTTGCACCAGCCTCTAGATAACTTACTTTACTAAAACCATTTCGTCCTGTTTGTTCTGCAACTGATATAGCGCCTGAAACTAACATAGCAGTAAGTACCGAGCCTCCTCCAGAAACTGCTCCTGCAACCCCTGCATATAATCCAGATCTTATGGCGCACCAACCTGTTTGCCCTTGAGCCAAAGCAGACCATATACCAAATGCGAAACCACCTAATCCGCCAGCAATTTGTGGAACGAATAGTCCTCTAGGATCTATATTCATAATTGAATTTTGGTAGGCATAACCATAAGTATTTATGCCAGCGGCTAAGCCTATGGGGTCGCTGGTGATATATCTGCCAATTTCAGGGTCGTAATAACGGTGCCAGTTGTAATGAAGTCCGCTTTCTGCATCATAATATTGACCCGGGAAACGGATATTTAATACAAAGCTGTTGCCATCCTGATCGACGTCTTGTTCAACATAGGCTGCGCCAAATGGTGTCGTATTTGCACGCCAGATGATATCTCCACTTGCATTAGTGACAAGTTTAGGTGTCGCCAAATGATCATTGTGCACAAAGTTTACGCCAATTTCTTCTGCTGTTATTGCATCGCCAGTCAGTGATACATTGTTGAGCGCAACCTGAGTGCCAGCTTGCAGGTTTTGACTGTTTATACCGATTAAAGCCTCCGTAGATAATGCGATATTCACCGTTTTTAATAATGACCAGTCGGTACCGTTTTCTGAGCTATATAAACGTATTTCTGAACCGTAACGCTCAAGTTTTATGTTTCTGCCTTTGAGTGTCAGTAACTCTTCATTTAGGGCTGCATTGTCACTCGTACGGTAGCTGAGTTGTACTTTGGCAACGTTGGCATAGGTTGGAATAAATAAATGACCAGATATATTAACTAAGGTTGATTTTTGTACTATGTTGATGCTGGCGAAAGCAGAATCAGCATTTATACTATCACGTATCATTAAGCCTAACTGACTTGACTGTTTTTTGGCTACATCAAAATCTGCTATTGAGGCGCTGAGTGAGCCATCATTTTGCATAGCATGATAATAAAAGTCAGCATTATTACCCTTACCTGTGATCACTAAAGCATCTTGTTGCTCTGACGTAGTGGCGAGAGACGCGTTTGTTTCCAGGTTTTTTCCCTGCCAGGTGATAGCCTGTTGCTCCATGACTGCGAGTAACTGGCCATTCAGATATAGGTATTCTCGAATGAAGTTTCCTGTTTCATCTGATTCTGCAATTAGCTGACCTGCCATATCATAATGATAATAGCGGGTTTCAGCCGCGAGCACTTTGCTCACTCTCTGACTAAAGGCATTATAAGTATAATCAACAATTGTTGAACCTGATTTTTTTATCTGGCGTAATTGGTTTTGACTATTGTAATAATAGGTATGATTTTTTAACGAGTTAAAGCTGAGATTACCTAAATCATCGTACTGATAACTTTGAGGATGATATTGGGTAATGTTGTCTAGCTTATTGGTGCCTTTATAATCATATACCTGAGTGTTTGCATCTAAAGTTAACTGAGTACGGTTTCCGACAGTATCATAATTGTGGTCAAGTATGCCGTAATCACCTGAGGCCACATCAAGGCGATGCATAGAGTCATAATCAAAATCCTGACTCTGGCTTATATTGACTAAGTCAGCAATATGATCAATTTCGTTGGTTAATTCATACTGATAATCGTTATCGTATAGTTTTGTGCTGGCTTTAATTAATTGATTTTTTGTTAAGCGGTAGTCGGTATCAAATTCGTTAATGGCTTGTAATCCATTACCTAATGTCACCTCAGTCTGAGGGCCATAAGGATGGTATTTAAAGTTATTTGCCAGTTCTACCTGAGCTGCATTGCTATTTGTTTGTGTGAATATGCGAGAGATACGGCCTATCGTGTCATATCTGAACTCAAGGATACGCCCGCTTGGGAATATCTGTTTGGTGAGTTTGCCAATATTGCTATATGCATATTCAGTGGTGAAAGTACCTGTTAATAATTGTTTTTGCTCTTTGACGACCTGACCTTTTACATCATACCAATATTCGGTGGTACCTGTGATGTCTGTTACTTTTGTTAACTGACCAAGACCATTTTTGCTGTCGTTACCACCTGTTTCATCATAATCATAATGAATATTGTCTTGTGCATTATCCGTATAGATAACATCCGTCAGCCTGTTTAACGCATCATATTGATACTCAGTGATTTGGTTATTAGCTTGCTGCCTCTTAATTTGATTACCTGCATCATCATACCAAAATATGGTAACGCCGGTATCTGGGCTGGTGATCTGAACCAGGTTATCCAAACCATCATAAATGTACTCAGTAACAAGATTATTTTGTGCAGTAACTTTGGTTAAGTTATCTCTTTTATCATAATCAAGTTTTATGATGCCTGTATCTGGATAGTGGGTTTCACGTATACGGCCAAATACATCATATTTATTACTTGTTTCGTTATTGGTTTTTGCATCGCCGACTTTTTTAGCTAGCTCCTTTAACTTATCTATGCCACCGTTAAGGTTATATTCTAGAGCAGTTTCTTGACCGTCCTGACCAAGAACTGAGTCTAACCGACCTAATTTGTCGGTAACAAAACGTTGAATAAATTTACTGATCCCGGCCGCATTTTTGTTTTCTATTTTACGGGCATTACCACTATGATCAAAATCACTGTAGCTGATTTTTTCATTCAAATTATTACTGATTTCAGTCAGTAAATGTGCCTGATTATACTTAAATTTAGTAAAGGAGTTATCTGCTAAGGTGATTTGTTTAATTAAACCGTTATCGTAATATTTAATTTCAGTTGTATCATTATCTACAGTTATTGAATTTAGCCAACCACGATAGTGGTAACCTAGTTCTGTAACTAAATTATTTGGCGAAACAATGCGTTGTGGTTTGCCATTGTTATAGGTTTCAATAATAGTTTCGTGGTTGAGGGCGTTGATAGATTTATGTAATAACCCCTGGTAGGCATGGCCTGACGGGTAATATTCGAAACGCGTGATGTCAGAAACATCTGTGCGAGGACCATCGATAGACTTTAATTGTCTGTTGATGGTTTTATCTGCATTTTGTGCTACCGAAGCTGATGGATCAATTGTTTCATAATAATTAAAGCGGGTAACGCGGGTATTCCCTTTGGTATCATAAGGCTTGTTGTCAATCGCTGTGGTATCTGTAATTGAATTGGTACCTGGTAATTTGCCATCTAACAGGTAGTTTAGTGTTTGCCCCGTTTTACTAATTTGGCTTATATCACCATAAGATGAATTATAGCTATATGAAGTGTTACGATATGAGCACACATTGCCTGCGGTTAAATTACCGTCGATACAAGAAGTGCCATTGCTATAACCGCCATCTTCTACTTTAGGATGATACTCATAAATTGCTTTTAAAGCAGTTTTATGTGTAGGGAAAGGTTTAATTTCCCGTCCTGACTTATATGAAATGGTTGATTGTTGGTAGCTTGCTACTGAAACAAAACCATTCTCTTTTGACCGTTTTCTTAATGCATAACCCGTTGCTCTTTCGTATCCATTGCTCCCATGAGAAAAGCTAATATAATTAGTAAAAAAGCGAGTGGTGATATCTTCTCTCGCACAGCCGGTACCTTCACTGTCTGAATCTATATTACCGCGATATACTTCATTTGCATTACCCGTCGAGTAAGTATATTTAGTCGTAACATTATCGCCTTTTGTAACTTCAATACCTACATCTAGGTATGAACCCGAGATTAAATTAAGTACCACTTTGTTAATTTCCCCATAAAGGGCACTTTGCTTTGCTCTGGCAAATTGGTATTTGGTATAAGTTTCACCTGGTGTATAATCATATTGCCATGAGACATAGTTATTACCTGATTCATCAGTAATGCTTGTAAGCATGGTATATTCTGCCCAGTAATAACTCGCGGAAACTGTTTGTAGGTTTTTTACAGGGTCATAACTAAGGTATTTGTATTCTCTGAATGGTGTATCGGCACTCAATTTTTGGTTGTTATTAATTTGAACATCATTAGGGTAATATGCTTTTAGTAGTAAATCGTTTTGCCAACTATATTTAACGATTTGACCGTCAGGTAGCTCAACATAATTTAATTTTTGATTATTAAATAAATTAATCACTAATTGATTATTAAAATCATCGGTTACTGTGATTTTGTTTGTTTCATAACTCAGTACATGACTATGACCGTTAGCATATTCAATACTGGTTAATTTACCTGTTTGATCGTAGAGCTCAGTGATTTTGTCTTCTTTGTGTTCTAACTTCCATTGACCATCCGTTAGTCGGGTTAGTCTGGAATTGCCAGTGCCTTTAGATTTGTAGTTAAGAGAGCCTGTGGTGAATTGACTCAGAGGTTTATCTGTATAATATCCTAATGGCGTTTTTTTGCCGTCGGCACTATGCACAACAATTTTAGAGCCAAATTCATCTTCGATTAATTCCAAGTATTGTGAATAAGTATAATTCCATGAACCTGCATAACCTGAATTATTATTTTCGATAGTATCGGTTGAGCCAGATAATATGGGTAAACTCTCTCCAGCTGCTGCCCAGGTATAATAAGTACTGCCGTTTTTCGTTCTTTTGTATAAATTACCTTTAAATAGTTTTCTACTATTGTAAAATCGTTTGAAATTCAATCCGTATTGATAAGGGGAGAGGTAATCAATTTCTTCCTGAAACTTATTACCGGTACGGCGATCAATAGGGTTTCCTTCATCTTCACATTGTCCTGGTTTGCCTAGCTCATCACCAGGTTTTATCCAGGGTGAGTGCACTCCGGCTGGTGGTTGCGGAACGCCAGCCCATGAATTTTGTATTGTACATAAAAAGAGAACCGAAAATAAGCTCAGGCTCAGGAAGTGATAACTACGCATTTTTTCTCCATGAAGGTAAGTTATTATAATGTTTTTGATCAAACGATAAAGCAGGGCATTATAAGTTTAATTAAACTATTTTCAACTGTTTGATTTAACCAGATTTTTATGAATGTGTTCCGCAGCTCGTAAAGCCATCGCCTGAATTGTTAATGAAGGGGCTTCACCACCACCTGAACTTGGGAAAATACTTGCGTCGACTATGTATAAATTTCGCCACTCATGACTTTGACAATACTCATTTACCACGGATGTTGTGGGGTTCTTACCCATACGACAAGTTCCCACGGTCTGAGTTGAACTGAAAAAATCATAAGTGCCGTATTCTTCGAATATTTTTCTTATACCTGCGGATTTTAGTATTTTCTGACAGGTTTCACGCATAAAACTCAGGATATGTGTATCATTGTCATTGATATATGAATTTATTTTGGCTAAAGGTAAGTCAAATTCGTCTTTATTTTCTTCATCTAAGGATATAAATGATGCTGAATTAGGTAGTTTTTCACCTACACCTGTGATTGAAACTACTTTACCAAAGTTGTTTATCATTTGTTTTTTATGGGCAAGCCCCCAACCCTGTGCAACCCTTTTTGCATAATTTATCGGTCCAACCAAATTTGATTCAGCAACAGACAAACTAAACCTGCATCCCCCTACTGCATTAGGAACTGAGTCTGGGTTATTAAAGTTCCAACATATGCTATCTGAGGGTAACCCTTTGAAACTATTTAGCTGTGAGTTACTAATACCACTGCTTGTCCAGCTTAATGTTTCCATCAAATTTTTACCTACCTGACCAGAAGCATTTGCTAAACCATCAGGTGAAAATTCAGTTTTAGAGTTTAATAGTAATCTGGGGGTTTGAACTGGTCCTGCACTAATAATAAGCAGCGGGCTGGCAAGAGTTTCTATTTTATTATTTTTATCTGCCGTGATCACCCCCTGGATCATATTGCCTGCGGCTGATAATACTTTTAATACTTTTGTATAAGGCTTAATTGTGCAATATCCTGTTTCTATTGCTTTTTTTATAAAAGTAACATCGACACTGCCTTTATCTTTTCTGGGGCAGCCTCTGTTACAGTTACCACAATAATTACAATTCGGTCTGCCGTCATAGCTTTGTGATAAAATTGCGACTGAATTAGGCTCCCAGTCCAGGCCCAGATTTTTGCAGCCCATAGCTATATATTGGCTTAATTGGCTTATCGGGTGTGTAGGTAATGGGTAAGCCTGACTTCGCGGTCGAAAAGATTGGACTTCTGGGCCTGCCACGCCAATGACCTTTTCAGCCTGAGTATAATAAGGCTCTAGATCTTCGTAATTTATTGGCCAGTCAAAGCCTGTATTAAACCTGCTATTTAATTTCAAAGAGTTTGGATTAATACGGTGTGCTTCTCCGGAATAACGTAAAGTACTTCCTCCTACTCCTAATACATGGTGATATTTCCACCCCTGACGAATGTTAGTGGTATTAAGGCGACCTTGATTGTGATTCCACGAGCGTAAATGTTTTTTTGATTTAGCAAGGTTTTGCAATGGTGCAAAAGTATATTTTGCTTCTGATTGTGGTTTGTAAGGGAATTCTTTTTTTTCCCATGACGACTGGTTTAACTGATAATCAGAAGAGGGATCATAAAAAGGGCCAGCTTCAAGTATCAATACTTTATAACCTTTTTTAGTGAGTGCATAAGCGCTGGCACCGCCGCCAGCACCACTGCCAATGATAATGACATCATATTTTTTATGTTTCATTTATATTCTTATTGTGCTCGGGATAACCTAGTGGTTGAGGTGCTGTTTGTCCCAGGAAATATGGCGTAATTAACGGGGATGAGTAATACAAGTCAATTGTTTGTGTATTGATAAAGTGAACAAATAAATAACTATTTTTTGGAAATTGAGTTTGAAAAACTTTATTTATGTATGCATTTCTTTTTCTAATAGATATTTTAGTGGACACAACAGAGAAAAGTTTATTTGCACTTTGGTCCAATTGATTTAACTGTTTCAGGAAACGCGAAAATTGATTATTTGTTTTCTGTAATTGAGTGATTATTTCTTCGTGTATGTTTATTTTTGATGCTGATGGTAGATCATCCTGCGGTATAAGGGTATCGATTAAATTTATGAGTATCGTCTTTTCACGTGTTAGAATCGGTCTGTTTTTTTTTAAATTCTCTGTGAGATCTGCACGTGAGAATGTTGCAATCCCAACAGTCGTAAAAGATAAAAATGAAAGAAATGTTCTGCGTTGCAAAAATATGACTCAGTTTAAATAAAATGAGTAGATTACTCATAAAATAGCATAGGTCAAGAATGTTACGTTTTAATTTTCTCTATTGCTTCAAAATATCTAACTTAGTACTGAATTTGGTAAAAATGACTAATAATTGAAATAAGAACTTGATAATTGTTGATTTATCTAAGAAAATTCCCAACGAATTTTCCAAGTAGCTAATTTATAAAGCTGTTAACATTAAAGAGGAAGTAATGAAAAAGTTAGTTTTAGTTTTTATATCTTTATTATCATTTATGAGCAATGCATCTGAGTCGGGTCAAACTACAATAGTTAAAACTATGATGGATAGTGACTATAGTACCAAGTTATTTATAAATGTGGGTGGTAATATCACCCGTAGCACCAATCATTGCCATCAAAACGCAACATGGGATTTTGTTCTTGATACTGGAACTGAATTTGGTAAACAAATGCTTTCACAATTATTAATGGCTTTGGCCGCTGAAAAGAAAGTAAAACTTTTTGGCAGTGATACGTGTATCGTAAATGGTACGATTGAAGGCTTGAAAAGAATAGAAATATTGTAATTTAATATTCAGTCATAGTTGGAGATCAGAGATTTCCAACTATTGACCTTTTTATCCGTTAAATTAAAGTTTAACTGTATTAGTGATTTAACTGAGCGCTTGGATCCCGTCTCCAATCCCTTCTAAAGTCAGTGGGTACATTTTATCGGCAACTAATTCCTGGATCATACCAATCGAATGGTAATAGTTCCAATGTTGTTGTGGCTGTGGATTGAGCCAGATCACTTTATCAAAATGTTGGGTTATCCGGTTCATCCAAACAGTGCCTGGTTCTTCATTCCAGTGTTCAACACTGCCGCCAGGATAGGCTATTTCATAAGGTCCCATAGTTGCATCACCAACAAAGATCACTTTGTAATCTCTGCCAAAACGATTAATAAGTTCACTGGTACTTAAGGTTTCCTGGTATCGGCGTTTATTGTCTTGCCATACATGTTCGTACAAGCAGTTATGAAAATAGAAAAACTCTAAATATTTAAATTCGCTGTGTGACGCACTAAACAATTCCTCACAGGTTGTTATATAGTCATCCATAGAGCCGCCGATATCGAAGAACATCAGAACTTTAACTGCATTATGACGTTCAGGCTGCATTTTGACATTTAACATACCGCCATTTGCTGCTGTTGCACTTATGGTTGCATTGAGATCTAGCTCATCACTTGCGCCTGCTCGGGCAAATTTACGTAATTTCTTCAGTGCTAATTTCATAGTACGAGAACTGATCTCGCTATTACTGTCGAAATTTTTAAATTCTCTTTTATCCCAGACTTTCACGGCTTGTCTGTTGCGGTTACCGTCCTGGCCTATGCGAATTCCTTCTGGGTTATAACCATGTGCACCAAAAGGCGAAGTACCGCCAGTGCCAACCCATTTATTGCCACCAGCATGACGTTTTTTTTGTTCATTCAAACGTTTTTTTAGTGTTTCCATGAGTTTATCTAAGCCACCCATAGCCTCAATTTTTTGCTTTTCTGCTTCACTTAAGTTCTTTTCAAACTCTTTACGTAACCAATCTGCTGGTAATTGATTTGTTTGTTTTAGTTGCTCAAACAAATCAATATGTTCGATCCCTTCAAAATATTCAGCAAAGGCTTTATCGAATTTATCGAAGTGTATTTCATCTTTAACCATAATGGTGCGAGATAAAAAGTAAAACGCTTCAACATCGGCAAAAATAGCCCCTTGTTCCAATGCGCGGATCAGATCTAGCAGTTCACGTAAACTTGCAGGTATCTTATATTTTCTTAAGGTCAATAAAAACTCAATTAACATAACTAGCTATTTTCTCTTTATCGGCGAGTCATAAACGCGAGTTTTTCAAGTAAAGATACATCTTGTTCATTTTTTAATAAGGCGCCAAACATAGGCATCAAACCACCTTTATGGGTTTTATCATGTAGCGTTTCAGGAGTGATGTCTTCAGCAAGTAATAGTTTAAGCCAGTCAAGTAATTCGCTGGTGGAAGGCTTCTTTTTAAGGCCATTTACCTCACGTAAATTAAAAAACACTTCTAAAGCTGACGTTACTAAATCTTGTTTTACATTAGGATAATGAACATCAATGATTTTTTGCATTTCTTCATGGGAAGGGAAATTTATATAATGGAAGAAACAACGGCGTAAAAAAGCATCGGGTAATTCTTTTTCATTATTTGAGGTGATGATCACGATAGGGCGCTGTTTTGCAGCAATACGCTCCTGGGTTTCATATACATGAAATTCCATTTTATCTAGCTCTAATAGTAAATCATTAGGAAACTCTATGTCAGCTTTATCTATTTCATCTATCAGCAGTACAGGTCTTTTGTTTGCGGTAAATGCTTGCCACAATTTACCTTTAACTATGTAGTTACTGATATCATTGACTTTCGCATCACCTAATTGGCTATCTCTTAAACGAGATACTGCATCATATTCGTAAAGACCTTGTTGTGCTTTAGTGGTTGATTTTATGTGCCACTGCAATAATTCAGTATCAAGGGCTTTGGCAAGTTCTTCGGCTAACATGGTTTTACCTGTGCCAGGCTCACCTTTAATCAATAAAGGTTTTTCTAATAAAATAGCTGCGTTAACGGCAAGTTTTAGTGATTCGCTTGCTATATAATTTTCAGTTCCGGTAAATTGCACTGAGTACTCATCCATATTAATAAAGTGGTCTGATGAGGTGATTTTCCCATATTTATAAACTTTTTTCCAAACACATATTAGGTTCTGACGTAATTAGCTGTATTTTTTTGCCATTCTGACTTTGACACGGGCTCCCGAGTTTGCGACAAAGGCTTTTTGCACTAACAATGATTGATATTGAAATTTTAAGAGATTCACTTGTAAGTATCTTTGCAACTTATGTTCAAACGTGTAGGAAAATGTATAATTAACGAGTTTCCCTTTATCAGATTAAAGCTACAAAACCATGAATTATCTTTCTTTAGATGAATATAAAAAGGCTTGGGTATTTCGCCATAAAGATTTACCAATAGATAGTACAGATCTTGAAAAAATAAAACCTATGAGTCAATCCCGTGCTGCGAATGTTTGGATGAGTCAAATTAGTAAAAATAACGATCATCCTGATTTTTTTGTTTCTTCGGATTGGCCTGCAAAAAATGAAACCTGGTGTGATAGCATTGATTGGGAGAAAGCCTGGGAAAATGATCAAGAACAGCTTCCTGAAGAATTAATGGCTCATTTAGACTGGGACAACAATACAGTGATCTATTTTTGTAATAGCCGCATGGATATTATCGAAACACGTTGGAATATATTTAAACGTTACTGGAAAAATTTCTTGTTTATGAGCGATGGCAGTTTATTGATTGGAAAAAAACGTGATGAAGTTGTGCAGTTTATGGAAACAGGGCAGGCTAAATTAGGAACTAAACCGAAATCTTAGTTTAATTAAAATTCTAAGAGCAGGTGGTTTGGGGATATTTGACTATTATGGTATAAAAACTAAACATAAAATTAATTAGGGGGAAGCTCCTTGTCTACACAGCTATTTCAGCAATCTGACTTATTACAAAAAGGTAAAAACCATTTTGTATATATAGAGTTGTGTAATGCTTTTTATGCCAGAGAAATATTGAAATTAAGCCGGGAGCAAGATGATAAGCGTATACGCAGAATGCTTGCAAGTTTATCTTATTATATTCAAAGAGCTGCGGAACATGTGATACATGGAAATAGCCCGTTACAGTTAGATAGCCAAAATGGTAGTTGGATTGCGAAACAGCGGGTTGCTCCTCCTAAGCAAGATAGAAATATAAATCGTCCTTATTTTGAAAAAAATAGTTATCCTGGATCTATAGTGCCTTTAGCGATAATAGATAAAGGTGAATTAATTATAAAAATAGATAGCTTAGATAGGGTAATGCCAGATAAAATGCACTGTAATGAACATGGGTGGTTTGATTTATCTGGAGAGCCTCTGGAACAGCAAGATATTGCAGTGCTTAAACCAACTAAAGTAAATATGACAGCGGCATGTTGTGGGCATAGATGGAACCAAGGGAAGCGAAGTCATCCCAGGCTACTCACTTTACGTGAAATGCTGCTGGCCACACAAATAAACTGGCATAATTTTGCTAAACCTTTTAAACCTCAACGTTAGGATAATGTGAAGTATATCAGAGGAATGCAATGCGTTTATATCAACTAGGTTTAGTCTGTTTATTCGTTTTTTTACAATATAAATTGTGGTTTGGCCATAATGGTGTGACTGATTATACCCGATTTAAAAGTGCCGTAACTGAGCATGAAAAAGTAAATCAAAGATTGATCAAGCGTAATAAATTATTAAAAGCAGATGTTGAAGATTTAAAGATAGGCTTAGAAGGCGTCGAAGAGCGAGCGCGTAATGAATTGGGTTTGATCAAACCTGGTGAAACATTTTACCGGGTTCTGCCAGGTAAAAAATCAAATGACTAAACATAAATGAAAAATAAAGTAAAAATAGCTGTCATAGTGCCTGCTGCAGGCATTGGTAGTCGTATGCAATGTGACATTCCAAAACAGTATTTGAAAATAAATAATAAATCAGTTTTACAGCATACCATCGAAAAGCTACAAGTAGTTGAGCATATTGATTTAATTAAGGTTGCACTGAGTGCTGATGATACCTGGTTTAGTGAGCTCAACTTAGACACTGACATTATACAAACTGTTATCGGTGGAGAAACCAGAGCACAAACTGTATTAAATGCTTTAGCGTCATTAAAAGCTTTAAATATAGATTGGGTATTAGTGCATGATGCAGCAAGGCCCTTAGTTAAACAGCAAGATATTGAAAATCTCATTGCACAAACGATAAGTTCAGGTATCGGCGGTCTATTAGCGTACAAAGTGAAAGATACGATAAAAAAAGTAACAGACCAAAAATGTACCACAGTGCCAAGAGAAGATCTTTGGCATGCAATGACTCCACAAATGTTTTCGTATGAAAAATTACATCATGCTTTGCAGTCAGCTTTAGACAGTGGCATTGACATTACTGATGAGGCATCTGCAATGGAGTGGGCAGGTTATCCTGTTCGTTTAATTGCAGGGCGCAGTGATAATATTAAAATTACAACGCCGGAAGATTTAACACTGGCTAGTTTTTATTTAAATGAACGGGATTCATTATGATCCGAATAGGACATGGCTTTGATGTACATAAGTTTGGTGGCGCAGGTCCGCTGACGATTGCAGGTGTTAACATCGCATACGAACAAGGTTTTATAGCTCACTCGGATGGTGATGTGGCTATTCATGCTTTATGTGATGCCCTGTTAGGTGCTTTAGCATTAGGAGATATCGGTAAGCACTTTCCTGATACTGCCAGTGAATATGAAAATATTGATAGCCGGATTTTACTGCGCCATGTTTTTGCGCTGGTAAAACAAAAAAAATATAAACTTGGAAATGCTGATATTACTATCGTTGCACAAGCGCCTAAGATGTTACCTCATATAGAGAAAATGAGGGCAATACTCGCTGAAGACTTAGAAACTGATGTGGGGCGAATTAATGTTAAAGCAACAACAACGGAAGGTTTAGGCTTTGAAGGCCAAAAACAAGGTATTTCAACACATGCTGTAGTCACTGTTTTAAAGACTACCTCAGGTTCTTCTGATGAATGAGTATGATATTGATAATTTAAACTATTTATATGGTAAGCCTTTATCTCACGCAGACTTTAAAGCCACAGCTGAAGATTTTATTGTAGATGAAGTTTTAGGGTTTGAATTAACGGGTGAAGGTGAGCATGTTTGCTTGCAGATTGTTAAAAAAGGCGAAAATACTCAGTTTATAGCAAAAAAATTAGCACAATTTGCGCAAACAGCACCGAGAAATATTAGCTATGCAGGACTCAAAGATAGGCATGGGGTGTGTAGTCAGTGGTTCAGTGTGCCTGTATCTATCAAAAAGCAGCTTGACTTTAGTGAACTCAATTCAGAATCATTATTTGTATTGTCACAAAAAAGGCATAATAGAAAGTTAAAAACAGGTTGCCATCGCGGTAACAAATTTACCATTCGCCTTAGCAATGTAACAGATCCCCTTGATGTTTTATGTCGGATCAATGCTGTTAGAAGTGGTGTTCCCAATTATTTTGGCCCTCAACGATTTGGTCATGACGGACATAACCTGGACATGGCTAAACGTATGTTTGCAGGTGAACGGATCCGAGACAAAAAATTACGCGGCTTAATTATTTCCGCTGCCCGCTCATTTGTGTTTAATCAAATTGTTGATTTACGAGTTACTGAACATGGTTTAGCTAAAACGTTACCCGAAGAAGTGTTTATGTTGAGTGGCAGTAATGCGTTTTTTAAAGAAAAAATAAATACGCAAACTATAGATAGATTGGCAAGCGGAGATATTTGTTTATCGGCTCCATTAATTGGCAAGGGAGATAAAGGTTTAACTGATCAAGAAATAATTTGGCTTGAAAAATATCAGCAGTGGCAAGCCGGTTTAATTGAACTTGGCCTCAAAACCGAACGCAGAACACTTAAATTGATCCCGCAAGGATTAACCGTTAAACAAGAAGGAGATAGTGATTTAGTATTAGAATTTACACTCAATAAAGGGTGCTTTGCCACCTCGGTACTTAGAGAGCTTGCTTTGTGTAAGGACGTTTCAGTTAAAAATCATTCAAAATTAAGTGATGATAAAGAAAAGGATAAGTCGTGAGAATTTTATTAAGTAATGATGATGGCGTTCATGCGAAAGGCATTTTGGCACTTTACAATGCATTGTCAGTAATCGCTGATGTAACATTAGTTGCACCTGATAGAAATTGTAGTGGTGCGAGTAATTCACTCACCTTATTAAATCCATTAAGAACAGAAATACTTAAAAATGGGTTTATTTCAGTGAATGGCACGCCAACTGATTGCGTTCATTTAGCACTTAATGAATTAATGCAATCCCCTCCGGATCTTGTGGTTGCGGGTATAAATAATGGTGCCAATTTAGGTGACGATACTTTATATTCAGGAACGGTAGCGGCGGCGACTGAAGGGCGTTTTATGGGGTTGCCGGCAATTGCGGTTTCATTATGCTCTAAAAAAGAACAGCATTATGCCACGGCTGCTGCGGTTACGGTTAAAATTATTTCTCAATTAGCAGATCATCCACTGCCAAAAAATCAAATCATTAATATTAATGTACCAGATATACCTTTATCTGATCTCAAAGGTGTTGAAGTGACACGCCTTGGCGCAAGACATAAAGCCGAAACTATGAGTAAACAAACAGATCCCTGGGGACGTGAAATATATTGGTATGGCAGTTTAGGCTATGCAAGAGATGCAGGGCCTGGCACCGACTTTTATGCTGTAGAACATAACTATGCGTCCGTGACTCCTTTATGTGTAGATATGACTGCCAAAGAGAGTTTATCTAAAATGACATCCTGGGTTAATAATATTGCATTTGAAGGATGTGATGTTCATGATAACAGGCAGGATTAAGCATGTTGAGTAATTATGATAGAAGTGCAAACTCTTTAGCTCAAAAATTGTTTCATGAGGGAATAAAACAGCAAGCTGTATTAGAAGCGATAGCAGCCACGCCTCGCCATGAATTTGTTGATAATATCATGGCGCATAAAGCATACCAAAATACGGCTTTACCTATCGGGCAAGGGCAAACAATTTCACAACCTTATATTGTTGCAAAAATGACCCAGCTATTGTTAGAGATGGGAGTTAATGAAAAAGTATTGGAAATAGGCACGGGCTCGGGTTATCAAAGTGCAATTTTAGCACAGCTGTTTCCTCAGGTATTTTCTGTGGAACGAATAAAAAGTTTACAATGGCAAGCACGTAGACGATTACAAAAATTAGATCTATATAATGTTACAATGAAACATGCAGATGGCTGGCTTGGGTGGCAATCTAAAGCACCATTTAATGGTATTATTGTAACCGCAGCGGCTTCAGAGGTGCCAAAAGCGTTATTGGCACAATTGGCTGATCAGGGGGTCTTAGTTGCGCCCATAGGCGACGCGATACAGAAATTGATAGTAATACAACGTCAGGGTGATCAGTATATTAAGCATGTTGTTGAAGAAGTTCGCTTTGTACCTTTGATCCCTGGTGATATTGAATAAATTTGGAGTTGTAGTTGAAAATTTTTACTAAGCTGTATGATCTTGCTATTAATTGGGCAAGGCATAAGCACGCAGTACGTTATTTATCAGGCATGAGCTTTGCCGAATCTGTTTTTTTTCCTATCCCACCAGATGTCATGTTAGCTCCTATGTCATTAGCTAAACCTGAAAAAGCATGGTATTACGCTTTATATACCACAATTGCATCTACCATTGGCGGAATAATAGGTTATCTCTTAGGTTATCTGATGTTTGATAGTGTCGTGCAGCCTGTTATTACTGATTTAGGTTATACAGATAAATTTGATATGGTGATGCAGTGGTTTAAGCAATATGGTATTTGGGTGGTATTTATCGCCGGATTTTCACCCATCCCCTATAAAATATTTACTTTAGGGGCTGGTGTATTACAAATGGCATTTATTCCTTTTGTTCTGGCGTCTATTATAGGTCGAGGAGCACGTTTTTTTCTCGTGGCGACGTTAATGAAAATAGGTGGACCAAAAATGGAAGCTAAACTCAGGCAGTATATTGAGTGGTTAGGTTACGGAGTTATTTTACTCGCAGTGGCCGCTTATTTAGCTTTAAGATAACCGGAGGTTTCTTTGTTTGTGCACAAAGTTTATATAAAATTTATTTTAATCACTTTGTGCATTATATTTTCTGGTTGCTCTCAACGAAGTGTACCTGCTCCAGTTACAAGTCTTTCTTCACATCCGACCAAATCGTCACAAAAAGTTCATATTAAGAAAGATTCGTATAAAGTTAAGGCTGGAGAAACGCTTTACTCAATCGCTTTTAGAGCCAATAAAGATTTTCGGGAAATCGCTAAGATCAACGGTATAGCTAAACCATATCGCATATTCCCAGGTCAAATTCTGAAGTTAAAATCCCCGAAAATAAAAACGAAAAAGGCGAAAAATTATAGCAATGTGACACCAGTGTCAACAAAAAATAAACAGAAAAGTTACAAAGTTGTTAAAAAAGAACTTGATCCGGCAAAAAAACGGGAGTATGTTGAAAAACAAGCCAGTTCAAAAATGAAACAAAAAAAGGTTGATTACTCTAATAAACTTGTCTGGAAATGGCCAGCAAGCGGTAAAGTAAATAAACGTTTTTCAAACACTGAACATGGTTATAAAGGAATACAAATAAAAAATAAACAAGGAACACCAATTCGGGCAGCTGCGGACGGTATTGTAGTTTACTCGGGAAGTGCGTTAAGAGGTTATGGCAGTTTAGTCATAGTAAAACATAATGATGATTACCTCAGTGCTTACGCACATAATAAACGCATACTGGTAAGAGAAAAGCAGGTGGTTAAATCAGGGCAAAAAATAGCTGAAATGGGTAGTAGCGATGCTAAGATAACGGCTTTAAGGTTTGAAATCCGATATCGTGGAACATCAGTAAATCCAGCTAATTATTTGCCCAAGCATTAGGGAGCCAGCGTGTAGAAAATGTAATTTCTTAATGTCGCTTAAATAGCTCGGGAGGATGCTTATGGGTACACTAAATGTAGAGGCTGAGGTAGATGTTTCTAAGGATGGAAAAATGGCAGAAGGAGCAATAAAGGAGCCAAGTGCAGATCTACTCGAAAATGTAGAAGCCGAAGAAGAAATGTTTGCGAAGGAAGAGGTGGTAAGAAACCTTGATGCAACACAATTATACTTAGGTGAAATTGGTTTTTCACCGTTGTTAAGTGCTAAGGAAGAAGTCTATTTTTCGCGTAAAGCTTTAAAAGGCTGCGAAGCGTCACGAAAACGTATGATTGAAAGCAATTTGCGCTTAGTTGTTAAGATTGCCAGAAGATACAATAATCGAGGATTGGCTTTATTAGATTTAATTGAAGAAGGTAATTTAGGTTTGATCCGCGCAGTAGAAAAATTCGATCCTGAAAGAGGGTTCCGTTTTTCAACTTATGCGACATGGTGGATACGTCAAACAATTGAACGTGCCATAATGAATCAAACCAGAACGATACGTTTACCGATTCATGTGGTCAAAGAACTTAATGTTTATTTAAGAACAGCGAGAGAATTGACACAAAAATTGGATCATGAAGCAACAGCTGAGGAAATAGCTGAAAAACTAGATAAACCTGTTGCAGACGTAACTAAAATGCTACGTTTAAATGAAAAAATAGGATCAGTAGATACACCGATTGGCGGTGATTCGGATAAAGCACTACTTGATATTTTGGCTGATGAAAAAAGTGGTGGCCCCGAAACTTGTATCCAGGAAGACGATATTAAAGATAGTATTGTTCACTGGTTAGAAGACTTGAACCCTAAACAGCGTGAAGTGTTAGCACGTAGATTTGGTTTGTTAGGATACGAACCATCCACATTAGAAGATGTAGGAAAAGAAATCGGCCTGACCCGTGAAAGAGTACGCCAAATACAGGTGGAAGCTTTACGGCGATTAAAAGAAGTATTGATACATCAAGGACTCAGTATCGACTCTTTATTTCAACAATAGATGAGCACCAAGCGAAAAGCTCAATGTTAAGCTCAGACTTCAGTAAAAAAAGGTTAGCCAAGGCTAACCTTTTTTAATGCTATTTAATAAGTTGTTTTAGTTTGTATAAAGCTTCCAGAGCTTGTTTAGGTGTTAAATTATCAGGGTCTATTTCTATCAGTTCATCTATCACCGGATGCTCGTCATTGAGTAGCGGCATCTCATTTTGCGCAAGATTAATCACGCTGGCATCGGTAACACTTTGATGATTTTCTAATAAATGTAACTTACGTTTAGCTTGTTTTATTACGGCTTTTGGTACCCCAGCTAACCCCGCAACTTGCAGGCCGAAACTTTTACTTGCTGCGCCATCTAAAACAGTGTGCATAAAGGCGATAGTATCATTGTGTTCTATGGCATCTAAATGAACATTTGCGAGCCCTGGTAATTGATCTGCTAATTCGGTTAATTCAAAATAATGGGTTGCAAATAGTGTTTTAGCTGCAATTTTATTCGCTAAATATTCTGCGGTTGCCCATGCTAGTGATAATCCATCATATGTACTTGTGCCTCGACCAATTTCATCCATTAATACCAATGAGTGACGAGTTGCATTATTGAGTATATTGGCCGTTTCGGTCATTTCTACCATAAATGTAGAACGTCCGGATGCGAGATCATCACTGGCTCCAATACGTGTGAAAATACGATCAACCGGACCAATATCCGCATGATTTGCCGGAATAAAACTACCTATATGGGCAAGTAATACAATCAAGGCTGTTTGGCGCATATAAGTTGATTTACCGCCCATATTGGGACCGGTTATAATCAACATTTTGCGTTCATCTGTTAATTTAATTGGATTGGCAATAAAAGGTTCTTTCATTACTTGTTCTACAACAGGATGGCGTCCTGCCTGAATATCGATAACTTGCTCTTTTACTAAATTAGGTCTGTGATAATTTAATGACTCTGCACGTTCTGCTAAATTATTAAATACATCTAATTCACTTAAATAAGTAGCCATTTGTTGTAGATTTTTAAGCTCAGGCATCATTAAGTCAAACAAAGCTTCATATAATTGCTTTTCAAGTGCTAACGCTTTACTTTGACTTCCTAAAACTTTATCTTCATGCTCTTTTAATTCAGGGATTATATAGCGTTCATTGTTTTTTAAAGTCTGGCGTCTGACATATTCAACGGGAACCTGCTCAGAATATGCACGGCTTATCTCGATATAGAAGCCATGTACGCGGTTGTATCCTATTTTTAATGTGGCGATGCCCGTGCGTTCTCTTTCTCTTTGTTCCAGTTTTTCTAAAGTATCAGTGGCTCCCTGGCTTAATGCACGCCATTCATCTAATTCAGCGTTGTAACCGGGCGCTATCACACCGCCATCTCGGATCAATACTGGCGGGTTATCAATAATAGCTTGTTCAAGCAAGGTCTGTAATTCTAATTTTATTGGTGTATTGTGTTTTATCTGATTAAGCTTTGTTGTTTCAGTATCTTTAAGTAATGCGTGCAGCGGATGCAATTCTTGTAATGCATTACGTAAACGAGATAAGTCGCGTGGTCTGGCGGATCGTAGTGCTAATCTGGCGACAATACGTTCAATATCTCCTATATTTCTTAAACTTTGATATATATCTGGTATTAAATCTAAATCGGTTAATTCTGAAATGGCATTATAACGATTATTTAATTCATCGTGATCACGAGTCGGCGTATGGATCCAACGTTTTAATAGTCGGGAACCCATAGGTGTGGCCGTTTTATCTAATACCTGCGCTAAGGTATTATCGAGGCCACCAGACAAATTTAAGGTTAATTCGAGATTTTTCCGTGTGGAAGCATCTAAGATCACAGTATGATCATTTTGCTCTAAAGTGACTGCATGAATATGAGGTAAAGCAGTTCTTTGCGTATCTTTTACATATTGTAATAAACAGCCGGCGGCAATAAGTCCAGCTTCAGCGCCTTCCACACCAAAACCAATTAAGTCTTTGGTTTCGAATTGTTTACATAATAAAGAATAAGCCGTATCTAAATCAAACTCCCATTGTGGTCGCCGACGACAGCCATTAAAGCCTTCAATTAAATCCATTAATAAAAAGTTTTCGGGGTAAAGTAACTCTGCGGGCTGAATACGTTGTAAACAGGAACTTAAAGCTTCGTCGTTTGCTGCTTCAAGAATATTAAACCGGCCGGAATTGATATCTAAATAAGCGATACCAAAATCACCTTTGGGCTGTTGCCAGATTGCGGTTAATAGGTTGTCTTGTCTTTCCTGCAATAAGGCTTCGTCTGTGATAGTTCCGGGTGTGACAATTCTAACAACTTTTCTTTCAACTGGACCTTTGCTGGTTGCCGGATCGCCCACTTGTTCACAAATAGCAACAGACTCACCCATTTGCACCAAACGCGCTAAATAATTTTCTACTGCATGATAGGGCACGCCAGCCATGGGAATAGGATCACCACCAGCTTTACCTCTGTGAGTTTGTGAAATATCTAATAGTTGCGCTGCTTTTTTTGCATCGTCAAAAAACAGTTCATAAAAATCTCCCATACGATAAAACAATAAAATATTTTTATGTTCTGATTTAATGCGTAAATACTGCTGCATCATAGGGGTTTGTTGCTTTATAGTATGGTCTGAAAAAAGATCTAACGGCATATGAAAACTTATCTAAAAAGGCTTAATATGGAATTACAACAAGATATTATTGATCTCGCTGCTCAATTGGGAGCTAGTTTAACGGATAAAAGACTTTGGATCACTACTGCTGAGTCATGTACTGGCGGTGGTATTAGTTATGCGCTAACAAATACACCAGGAAGTTCTGCATATTTAAGTCAGGCATATATCACGTATAGCAATCTTGCCAAACGTAATTTGGTAAAGGTCAGTTTAGAGACATTAGAGAAATTTGGTGCTGTCAGTGAACAAACGGTAAGAGAAATGGCATTGGGAGCGTGTGAAGCAGCGCATGCTGATATTGCTATTAGTGTTTCTGGAATTGCAGGCCCTGGGGGAGGAAGTGATGAAAAACCTGTGGGTACTGTATGGTTTTGTATTCATTATCTAAATAAAAATACTGTGTACCATAAAATGTTTTCAGGTAATAGAACTGAAATAAGACAGCAAGCCATTGTATTTTCATTAAAAAAATCATTAGAAATAATTAATTGTAAAAACTAACTTGATACTGTTAATCTATACAGTATACTAAGCACATTAAATGACATTGGATAAGTTAGATCCGGAGAAATAAATGAATGATAATAAACAAAAAGCATTAAGCGCTGCACTTTCACAAATTGAACGCCAATTTGGTAAAGGTTCAATTATGAAGTTAGGTGATAGTAAAGCTTTAGCTATTGAATCAGTTTCTACCGGTTCTCTTGGAATTGATATTGCGCTTGGTATAGGTGGTTTACCTATGGGGCGTGTTGTTGAAATTTATGGTCCTGAATCATCTGGTAAAACAACATTAACTTTGCAAGTTATTGCTGAAGCGCAGAAAAAAGGAAAAACTTGTGCATTTGTGGATGCTGAACATGCATTAGATCCTGTTTATGCCGAAAAACTCGGTGTAAATATTGATGAGTTACTTATTTCTCAACCTGATACAGGAGAACAAGCGTTAGAAATTTGTGACATGTTAGTTCGCTCTGGTGCTGTTGATGTCGTAATTGTGGATTCAGTAGCTGCATTAACACCGAAAGCTGAAATTGAAGGGGACATGGGAGACCATCATGTTGGTTTACAGGCACGTTTAATGTCTCAGGCTTTACGTAAATTGACGGCAAATATTAAACGTTCTAATACCTTATGTATCTTCATAAACCAAATTCGCATGAAAATAGGGGTTATGTTTGGTAATCCTGAAACAACAACGGGTGGTAATGCACTTAAGTTTTACTCTTCTGTACGTATTGATATCAGACGTATAGGTTCAGTAAAGGATGGCGATGAAATCATAGGAAATGAAACACGCGTTAAGATAGTTAAAAATAAAGTGGCTCCCCCATTTAAGCAAGCTGAATTTATCATTATGTATGGTCAGGGGATCTCTAAGCATGGTGAATTGATTGATTTAGGTGTTAAGCATAAGTTAGTTGATAAAGCGGGTGCCTGGTATAGCTATAACGGCAGTAAAATTGGTCAGGGGAAATCGAATTCAATCAAGTTCTTAAAAGAAAATGTATCGATTTCAGAAGAAATTGAATTAAAACTTCGTGATATGTTGTTACTTCAAGCCAGTATTGAGCCTGAAGAAGGCGAAGTAGAAAGTTTAGCAACGGATAGTTAAATATTTTATTTCGGTAAGAATATATTAAAAACGCAGCGTAAGCTGCGTTTTTTGATCTGTAATATTACAAATAATAAAATTAATAGATCCATTTTATATTGTAAATACCCGAAAATGATATTTCAGTCTATGCTTAAAAGATCCGGACTCAGGTTCAGGTTTAAAACTTGTTTAAATATTTATTATTGTTTATTTTATGTAGCTTTGAAGGGTTAGCGTCAGATAAAAAGGATTATTTATGGGTGATTGATGATACTCAAGAAATGGATAACCTTAAAAACGCGACTCCGGTATCTATTACTTCAGCAACCAGTTTAATGTTGCTGCAATCACTGCCTGATTATCGTATCGAACTAGCAACCGCGTCTTTACCTCGAATAAAAATGTTATTATTTAAAAAAGAAGAATTATGTATTTTAAACAGGATCAAGACACCTGAACGAGAAGAATATTCAGTATTTAGTCAACCCGTTAATTTATATCCCGGACTTAAACTTTATTATTTGGATTCTAAATTAAAATTTCCTCCAGGATTGACAAAAAACAACATTAACTTCATGACATTACCAAAATTATTCGAATTTTTTCCAGATAAGATTTTAGGCTTAAGTTTAGGGCGCTCATATGGGAAAAATGTGGATAAACAAATTGCTCATTTGAGTGAAAAAAATGTTTTTATACGAATTGGACAAAATGGTATTGATTCGTTAAAGCAAATGCTTATAAAAAAACGTGTTGATTTTATTATTGAATATCCAGCGGATATGAAAATTGAACTTAACGGTGAAAGTCTCGGTTTTAGTGAATTAGCAAATAATAATGCGTATATATTAGGTTATATTGCTTGTAGTAAAACTGAAAAAGGCCATCAGATGGTTAAAGATATCAATCAGGCTTTATCTAGTTTATATGCCCTGGAAGCGTTTTATCATGCACATACTCTTTATATTGAGGAAAGTTACATCGCTTCATTTAAAAATTATTTTAATAAAGTATTTCCGGCTTCGGGCTTTGAAAAATAAAAATATCGTTAACAGCTTGATATAAATCCATTAAACCATATCTAATACTAAGGTCTAATATTCTAACGCGTGCCGCTGAGTAATTCTTGGGGGAGTTTGTAATTTAGGGAGGCAATCATGTCACAAAGTGTTTATCCAATACCTGCTTTAGTAAAAGAAGCTGCATTAATTGACGAAAAAAAATATCAAGAACTATATCAATGGTCTATCAATGATCCTGAAACATTTTGGCAAGAACAAGGGCAAAGGTTAGATTGGTTTCGTCCATATACAAAAGTTAAAAATACTTCTTTTGAAAGTGGTAACTTAGCTATCAAATGGTATGAAGACGGACAGCTTAATGCTTCATATAACTGTATTGACCGTCATTTAAAAAATAAAAGTGATAAAGTTGCCCTCATTTGGGAAGGTGATGATCCCGGTAAATCTCAACATATCACCTATCAGGAATTACACGATGAAGTGTGCAAAATCGCAAATGGTCTCAAAAAACTGGGAGTGAAGAAAGGAGATTGTGTTGCCATTTACATGCCAATGTCACCTCAGGCTATTTATGCAATGCAAGCCTGTGCGCGTATTGGCGCAGTACATTCAGTGGTTTTTGGTGGTTTTTCACCATCAGCAATTGCAGATAGAATAAATAACTCAAGTGCTAAAGTCGTGATCACTTCAGATCAAGGTCGGCGAGCTGGAAATCTGGTGCCATTAAAAGCAAATGTAGATGAAGCCGTTGCACAGGATTCAGTAACCAGTATTGAACATGTGATAGTGCATCAATTAACGGGGGGAGACGTTAACTGGAATGAAAAAGATGTGTGGTGGCATGATTTAATTGAGAATGAAGCAGCCACTTGTGAGCCTGAGGTGATGAATGCTGAAGACCCACTATTTATTTTATATACATCAGGTTCGACAGGGCAGCCTAAGGGCGTTGTACACACTACCGGTGGCTATCTGGTATATACCTCTTTAACACATGAATATGTTTTTGACTTAAAAGAAGATGATGTGTTTTGGTGTAGTGCTGATGTTGGTTGGATCACAGGCCATAGTTATATTGCTTATGGACCACTTGCTAATGGATGTACGCAAATATTATTCGAAGGTGTACCTACTTATCCTACATCCGGACGTATTGGTGAAATTATTGATAAACACCAAGTAACGATTTTATACACTGCTCCAACGGCTATTCGTGCATTAATGGCAAAAGGCGATGAACCAATCGCGAGTTCGAAACGCCATAGCCTGCGTATTTTGGGCTCGGTTGGTGAACCTATCAATCCAGAAGCCTGGAGTTGGTATTACGAAAAAATTGGTAATGGCCAATGTCCTATTGTGGATACCTGGTGGCAAACAGAAACTGGTGGCATGATGATCACACCTTTACCCGGGGCAACGCCGATGAAACCTGGTTCTGCAACACGTCCATTTTTTGGTATTCAACCCGCTTTATTTGATGCTGAAGGTAATAACCTTGAAGGTGCCGCTGAGGGAAATTTGGTTATTTTAGATAGCTGGCCTGCGCAGGCAAGGACAGTGTACGGTGATCATGAAAGATTTGAACAAACTTACTTTTCTGCTTATCCAAATGTTTATTTTACGGGTGATGGATGCCGCCGTGATGAAGATGGATATTATTGGATCACAGGCAGGGTAGACGATGTATTAAATGTTTCTGGACATCGTTTAGGCACTGCTGAGATAGAAAGTGCGCTCGTAGCACATGAGGCTGTGGCAGAAGCGGCTGTTGTGGGATATCCCCATGATATTAAAGGTCAAGGGATTTATGTTTATGTGACGCCGAATGAGGGGGTTGCAGTGACAGATGAATTGACTAAAACTGTCAGAGCATGGGTACGAAAAGAATTAAGCCCCATAGCTTCGCCAGATATGATCCAATGGTCCCCTGGATTACCTAAAACGCGTTCAGGTAAAATCATGCGTCGAATATTACGTAAAATTGCGGCAAATGAACATGCCCAATTAGGAGATACATCGACATTAGCTGATCCGAGCGTAGTAACGGAGTTAATCGAAAACAGGCTTAATAAATAAGTAAAGTTAATGGAATAAGCCTCACCCAAACTCCCATAAAAGAAGGTAGTTTGGGTAATATCCGTTATAAGTGTTTCTGTTCAGGAGTATAAATTGAATAAATTTTTGATAGCGGATGATCATCCATTATTTCGTGAAGCGTTAAAAAGTGCCTTATTAAACTCTTTTGAAGATTTAATCATCATTGAGGCTGATTGTTTTTCAACGACTTTAAAACTGGTAACGCAAGAATGTGAATTAGATCTGTTGTTGTTAGATTTGCATATGCCAGGGAATGATGGGTTAAATGGACTGATCAGCTTACGTGAATTACATCCAGATCTGCCTGTGGCTATTGTTTCTGGCAGCGAAGATCTCAACATAGTCGCAAAAGTTATGAAATATGGCGCATTAGCTTTTATCCCTAAATCATCATCTTCTAGTGAAATTTCGATGGCGATCAATGAGGTATTACAAGGAGAAGTTTGGTTGCCGCAAGACTTGCGAGAAAAAATTAACGCTTTAAAAAATGAAGATGCTGAGCAGGCAATGTTACTGGCATCTTTAACGCCTCAACAATCTAAAGTGCTTAGTTATTTACATCAAGGTTTGTTGAATAAACAAATCGCCTATGAACTCAATATTTCAGAAGCAACGGTTAAGGCTCATATCACTGTTATATTTAGAAAGCTAGGTGTCTATAATCGAACTCAGGCAGTATTGCTTACCAGCAAATTACAATTGGAATCATAGCCAGGCTATTCTTTATTATAACAGTGATCTATGAAGGGCGATTAACCGTTATTTTACCTCAGTATACCAGTTTAGAGTTTGGTTTATTCGCGATTTATCCCCATAGACGCTATCTATCAAAAAAGGTGAAATGTTTTATTGATTTTTTGTTTGAACGTTTTTCACCCTGATTTTGAAATTTTAAACTGCCAAATAAGGTGTGATCCTGTTTATTTTAACTACACTTTAAAGACGTTAATTATCATTTGGCCATAGAACAGTGAATGATACTTTCTTATTTAGTGAAGAGCCGGAAGAAGCGGTAAATGAAGCTTTACCCTGGAAAATCTTGATAGTTGACGATGAACCCGATATCCATAAAATGACGCAGCTGGCTTTAACGGGCTTAACCTATAAAGACAGGCCTATCACCTTTTTGCACTGTTATTCAGGTGATGAAGCTAAAAAAATGTTAGCCGACATCGAAGATATCGCGGTGATCTTGTTAGACGTTGTGATGGAATCCGTACACGCAGGATTAGATGTTGCAAAATACCTCAGAGATGAATTAGATTTAAATATAGTCAGAATTATTCTACGTACCGGGCAACCAGGCAATGCACCCGAGTCTGATGTGATCAGAAATTATGATATTAATGATTACAAAAATAAAACAGAGCTTACCTATGATAAATTACAAACTTCGATTATTTCAGCGTTAAGGTCATACCATGACTTACTCGATTCAGAAAGTATTCGTCATGGTTTAGTGAAAATGAAATTATGCATGGATGCCATGATCAGTGTTAAAACCAAAGAAGGGTTTTTTGAAGTACTGGGTTTATCAATTCCCTCAATACTCCCTTTATATGAACTTTATGCTGAGCCTGAAATACAGTTTTCAATAATTGAATTTGATGAAAATGAGCATCATCAATTATCCCACAGTAACAATTTGCCTGATCACTGGCTTGAGCATTTTACTAAATTAATCTCTCAGGTAAATGATAAATCATTGAATAATTTCGATGAAGATTGCTCTGCCCATTTTATATATAGCAGTAAAAAAGATAACAAAATTTTACTGCTACTTAAGTACACAGATATCGCCACAAAAAATGAACAGGATTTGTTAATTAATTTTGTGCATGATATTGGTATAACCTGCAGTAACATTTGTTTGAAAGAGTCTTTAGAAAATACCAACACAGACTTAGAAACTAAAGTGTCAGAACGGACATTTGAACTGATCCAGGCAACTAAAAAGGCAGAGCAGGCCAGTTCTGCTAAAAGTCAGTTTTTATCTAATATGAGTCATGAAATTCGTACGCCTATGAATGCTATTTTAGGTTTTACGCAATTAATGAAATTATCGGCAGATATTTCTAAAGATCATCAGGATACGCTTAAAAAAATTATGCATGCGGGCCAGCATTTATTGGATATTATTAATGATGTATTAGAAATATCTAAAATAGAAGCTGGGGCTATAGTTATAAAGGAATCAGCTTTTGAATTAGTTGGGTTTATTGATGATATTAATCAAATGTTTGCATTTAAGTGTGAGAAAAAAAACTTAAAATGGCGTTTTGAAAGCAGTATTGGGTCGCGTGTTTATGTTATGGGGGATCAAAGTAAGATCCGTCAGGTATTAATGAACTTACTGAGTAATGCGGTTAAATTTACCGATCAGGGAGAGATCCGATTAAAAGTAAGCAGGGCTAAAATAGGGCATTTTCTTTTTGAGGTCATAGACACTGGACCTGGTATATCTGAAACTGAGCAGGAAACATTATTTTCTATTTTTACACAAGGTAAAGCCGGAGCTGAAAAAGGCGGTTCAGGGTTAGGCTTAGTTATATCTTTGAAACAGGTTGAAATGATGGGTGGCAGCATCCAACTTGACTCTAAGTTGGGTGAAGGTTCGCGTTTTCATTTTACCTTACCTCTGGAGATGGTATCTGAACAGGAAATGCCACAATCAGAAAGAAAAATACTGCAGTTAACATGTAAGCCAGAACGAAAATTTAGAGTATTGTCTGTAGATGATAATGCAAATAACCGGGAAGTATTAAACAAGTTATTGCGTGCCTGTAATATAGAAATTGTGGAAGCTAATAATGGTAAAGAAGCAATTGAACTATTACAAAATCAAAAGTTTGATATTGCTTTTATTGATTTATTAATGCCTGTTATGCGCGGAGATGAGGCAATAGAAATAATAAGAAATGAACTTAAATTAACTGACTTAAAATGTATCGCGATTTCTGCATTTAGTTTAAGCCATGAAATAAAACACTTTTATGAAATAGGTTTTGACCAATTTATTGCTAAACCTTATCAATTTTCAGAAATTTTCAATTGTATATTAAAGTTTTATTCAGACTGCTTTGATGTTGTTTATGAAACAGATGCTAAAGGGGCTGCGGCAGAGTTAAAACATGAGTTTGTTTTTTCAGATTATAAGTTACCTCAAGCGGTTGTTGATGAAATAAAAGAAGCCGCTTTAATTAACCGAGTATCTCATGTCAAGAGTTTACTATTGGCCTTAAAACAAGATAGCCCGGAATTAAGTGAGCGTTTACTTGAGTTTATAGATAACTATGATATGGACGGATTCAGTGCGGCAATAAAGGAAATTGGTTATGAATCATAATACCATCGACATTACAGGCTCAAAAATTCTGATTGTAGATGATAAAAAAGAAAACTTAGAGCTTTTAACTGAAATTTTAGAAATCGAAGGTTATGAAATAGCCTTCGCGCAAGATGGACTTAAAGCAATTGAAATAGCCACCATCTATCAACCTGACTTGATTTTATTAGATGTGATGATGCCAGGTATTGATGGTTTTGAAACTTGTCAAAGAATGAAATCTATTACTTTATTGCGGGATATTCCGATTATTTTTGTCACAGCTAAAGCTGATATTAGTGATGTAATGACCGGGTTTAATACCGGAGCCGTAGATTATGTGACTAAACCTATCAGACATGAAGAAATTATAGCCAGAGTATCTACCCATATAAAATTAGGTCGTTTATTAACTATCAGGGATGAACTAATAGATCAATTAAGATTACAAAACTTAGAGCTAGAAAATGTTTCTAAAATGAAAGATCAACAATTGGAAGAGTCGCAAAAATTAACCCATATGGGAGAAATGGTCGGTGAATTAACCCATGAATTATGTACTCCGTTAGGGATTATCAATACCGCCATTACCGGATTGATGGAGAAACGCAATGCATTGGAAAGAGAATTATCACAGGGAAAATTATCAAAAACATCACTAGAGCAGTTTCTTCAACTATCTAAAGAAAGCTTTGATATATCATTTTCAAACTTAAATCATACTAATCAATTAGTAACAAGTTTTAAAGGTATAGTCGTTGGCGAGTTTAGTGGTGCTAAGACCATGTTTGAGTTAAAACATTTTTTAGATGACATTTATTTTTTAATGATGCCTAAAATTAAACGAAGCCCTTATGATATAAAAATAAACTGTGCTGAAGATATCGTTTTAAATACACAGTCTGGTGCTCTGGCACAAGTGATTATTAACTTAATAAACAATGCTTTTATCCATGCATTTGAACCAGATATAGAGGGAATTGTAACCATAGATGCCTATAAGAATTTGGATTCGTTAACGATTAATATTTCAGATACAGGAAAAGGAATAGACAAAGAAGCGCAGAATAAAATTTTTAATAAATACTTCACCACAAAAATGGGCAAAGGAGGAAGCGGATTAGGTTTGTTTATTACTAAAAAACAAGTGGAACAAAAACTTAATGGCAAAATTACTTATCAGCAAAATGAACCACATGGCGCATGTTTTTCAATTGTCTTGCCTTTGACAAATGAAGTCACTGAATAAAAAATAATGGGCCTATATCAAATGAAAAGACCCATATAAAAGAAATTAACTGGTTTTATGTTCTTTTACCCAACGTTTCACATCGGCTTCTAAGATAGTTAATGGACGTGCGCCAGGCAATAAAACTAAATCATGAAATGCTTTTATTTCAAAATCATCACCCAGTTGAGTTTTGGCCCATTTTCTAAGCTCCAGAATTTTTAACATGCCCAACTTGTAACCTAATGCTTGTCCTGGCCAGGCAATATATCTGTCAATCGCACTTTTAACATCACTCATCGCTGTGCCAGTTGCCTGATGAAAGTATTCAACAGCTTGCTGGTGGCTCCAACGTTTATGGTGTAATCCAGTATCAACAACAAGTCGGCCTGCACGATAAATTTCAGCCTGTAATCTGCCTAAGTTGCCCCAGGGATCATTGTCGTACATGCCCATTTCATAGGCGACTTGTTCAGAGTATAAAGCCCAGCCTTCAACATAGGCATTAAATTGTCCATTTTGGCGCATGATCCCAATATCTGTTTGTTCCATATTCAAAGAAATCTGAAAATGGTGGCCTGGCACTGCTTCATGATAAGTTAAGCTTTTAAGGCTGAATTTGGGTTGTGCTTTCATATCTTTGAGGTTAATGGCAAACTCACCTGCGCGGGAGCCATCAAGTGCCGGAGGCATGTAGAAACCACCAGCTGCACCATCTTGTGATACAACAGGTATGCGTTTTACTACGACTTCATATTTTGGAATAGTGGCAAATAAATTGGGTGCTTGTTGCATTATTTTGTCAATTTCAACATTGAGATCAGCCAGTAGTTTAGCGCGACCAGCATCAGAATCTTCATAAATAAATTCAGGCATTTGGCCTAGTTTTGCCATTCTTTCACCTATCGTACCTTCAGTCATACCCTGACTTTTTAAAATTGCATCCATTTCTTTTGAAATGCGTGCTACTTCATTTAAGCCAATTTGGTGTATATCGTCTGGGCTTAAAGTTGAATCAGCCAGATAAAGTATTTCGTGTTTATAAAAGTTTTCGCCACCAGGCTGAGCCCAGATCCCATCAGCTTCTGGTGCTTTTTCGGCTAACGAAAGCATAGTCTGTTTTACGCTAGTGAATGCAGGATACAGGCCTGTAGTTAAAAATTCAGCGGCCTGAACTAGGTACTTTTGCTGTTGTTGGTCAGATAGACCATTTACCTGAGTCATTTTCTTTTTTAAATTGATCACTAAGGGATGGTTTTCAACCGGCATCGCAATATAATTTGTTAAATAACCTAAGGTATTTGGAAATAAGGCTTTAGGTAAAATTATGCCATTTTTTGCATCAGATTTTACTTTTGATTCAACCGCGTGCACAAGTTCAGTTAATCCATTTAATCTAAATAAATAATTTTCAATGTCTTTCACTGAATTGATATCATGCTGGTCTTTTAAAATGTTCGGAATATCAATTAAAGGACCTGAGATCTGATTAACAATATAAGGTAAATGTCCGCCCCAGGTATCGATATAACCAGCTTTAAAATTCGTATCGCCCAAATAATATTTTGCGATCACTTGATTGACTTCTAAATGTAATTTATCTGCGTCAGATAAAGTATTTACATTATGCTTAGAGAGTGAGTTGATATTTCTTGCCATGGTTTGTTGTAAATGAGCCATGCCTTTAGCTGAATAATCAGGCCATTTATTTTGGTATTCACCGGCAATGTCTGCAGATAATTTTAATGAGGTAGCCAATCCAGGCTGCAATTGCATAAAATCTTTAGTATGACTGTCTACTGTTTTATCTATGTCTGCGCGGGTGGTTTTGACTTGTTTTTTTGTTTCGTTTTGAACTGTGGCAGGCTTAGATGTATTTGCTGGTTTATTATCACAGCCAAACAGACCGGCAGTGATCGCAAGCGCAATGAGACTTTTTGTTATTTTTATCATGAAAGTTCCAGTAAAGGTTTAGGTTTGTCCAATTATACATATTTTATACAAACTGTTTCCAATAAAAATCCCAGCATAAGCTGGGATTTTGTCAGTCATCAATTGATATCCATATCAGTGCATATTACTCGGGCATGAATATTATGCGGCTTCCTTTAACTGTTGAGGTTCAGGTTTGCGGTCCTGATCTTCATCAGATAACATTAAGCTTAATATGATAGGCACCAAAATTAAAGTAAATGCGGTGGATACAACTAGACCACCAACAACAACAGCACCTAATCCTCTATAAAGCTCACTACCTGCGCCAGGCATGAGAACAAGTGGTAACATGCCGCCTACAGAGGTTAAAGTTGACATCATAATAGGCCTGACACGACTCTCAACTGACTCGCGAATAGCCTGACGAGCAGGGATGTTTTTTTGTTTCAAAATGTTTAAAGTTTGATGAACTATCAATATCGCGTTATTTACGACAACACCTGCGAGGATCACAAACCCTAAAATGGTCAATACATCCAGGTTTTGAATCGGTGTATACCTGTCTAATACACTTGCCCAATGAACGCCTGCTAATCCCATAAACCCACCTAAAGTGGCAAGGGGAACAGTAACCAATATCACTAATGGGTATTTCCAGTTTTGAAATAATACAACCATGACTAAATAAATCACTAACATAGCAAGAAAGAAGCTAGATCCTAACATGCCAGATAAAGTACCATCTCCTAATAGCGCAGTTTTAATATCATCCAGTTTACCTGCACTACCTGCAAGATTAACATCAACTAATGGTGAAATGGCACCAGCGGTTCTTAACTCCGCGACTAGTTGGTTAATCGCACTAATCGCTTGTTCTAATGGCATACCAGCAGGTGGTGTAAATTGTAATGTAACAGCACGCTGGCGGGCAACATGTTTGATTTGATCGGCACTTTGGCTACGTTCTAATACAGCAAGGGCTTGTAAATCAACCACCTGACCTTCAGGTGTAGCCAAGGGTGTTTGTAATAAGTCATCTATTGGAAATTCACCTTGTTGTGCATTACTCACAATTTTAATGTCTTTCAGTTCACCATTTATTTCAAAGCCGTTCATCAAAATAATGCCATCACCATTGGCCTGAACAGCTAAGCCTAAATCACGTCGACTCATGTTTAATTCAGCCAATCGCTCATCAACTGGCTTAATTGCCAACTCAGGTGTTGGTAATAAGAAATTAGCCGGTTCTGGTAAAGTTGCATAAGGGCCATAATTACCGATAAGTTTAAATAATAAGGCTGTAGCACCTTGTGTTATTTGTGCTAAATCGTCGCCGACAAGATCAATTTGAATTGCAGAACCTGTAGTACCCCCTGTATTAAATAATGGAAATTGGAATGCGAACCCGATAACATCTGGCGCATTAACCCCCATCAAAGTTTGATTCAGTAAATCAACCGCATCAACTGTTTCTTTGGCTTCCATAGGGATCATGCCATGTAATATCTGGCCTCCCATCGCCACCAGAAAATAATGATCAATTTTAGGTGCTTTAATGCTGGTGCCATCCATCAGATTAACATCTGGTCGATTGTCTTCATTTGATGGCGGGCCACCCCTTAGTTTAGTTTCTGCAACAAATCTGTCACCTGAAATCTCCCACGCGGGTCTGAGTTTATTTTCGATTCTATCGCCGATTTCAGATATTTGTTGCAGATTATAACCGGGGGGAGGTACCATAAATCCAAAAGCAAAATTACGATTCCCCTTAGGTAGATAGTCCATTGGAGGAATTAAAATAGCAATACCAACTAAGGTCAGTAAGGCGAAGCTACCTATAACTATCAATCTTTTTTTCATACTCCCTGAGATGTTATATACAAAGCTGCCTATTTTTTCAGGTACTTTAGCCGCGGTTACTGAGAGCTTTTTCAACAAAGCATTATTAATTTCAACGGGTTTACTGTCTGCGCGCGCACGTAATAAATGTGCACCAGCAACGGGAATAACTAATATAGATACAATGAAACTAATTGATACAGCAGCCATGATAGCCAGTGAAATATCTCGGAACAACTGACCCGCACTATCTTGTATTGTTAATATAGGAATGAATACGACGAGTGTTGTTAAAGTTGAAGCAAATACGGCACCTGCCACTTCCTGTGTGCCTTCTATACTGGCTTTAAGTGGTTTTTTACCCATTTCAAGGTGTCTGAAGATATTTTCAATGACAACTATGGCATTATCTACCACCATACCTACGGCAAAAGCCATACCTGCAAGTGATACAATATTAATTGAGCGACCTAAAGCGACTAATACAACAATTGAACCTACCATGGAAATAGGGATGGCAATAGCGATCACGCCAATGGTTCTGAGAGAACGTAAAAATAATAATAAAGTGAATACGGCCAACAAGCCGCCTATTAAAATGTTGCTTTGCACTAATGAAATGGCATTTTCTACATAGCTAGATGAATCCCAGGTCAGGACTAATTCAAAGGTACCTGACAGGCCCAGTTTTTTAGCATGTTGTTCGAGTAAACCGCCAGGAGCATTGAGTTGGGCGAACTCTGCTTTTAGGGCATTCATGGTTTCTAATAAGTTCGCACCGTTAGCCAGCTGGAAATTGAAAAATGGCATTTGTACGCCACGTGCACGGACCCAATCTGTCATTTCTTTGTAAGTTTCAACAACTTCTGCAACATCTTTTAAATAAACCGGTCCATTAATATCACGGCGAATTACGGTATTTGCGACAGTATCAACATCACTAAAGCGGCCCATAGCTCGAATGCGTATATCATTCTTACCGTCAGGCAGTTTTCCACCAGAATAATTGCTGTTAGTTAACTGAATCGCATCAATAAGTTGGCTGTAACTGATACCGTAATTGGCTAAACGTGTTGCATCGAATCTAATTTGTAGTTCTCTTTCTCTTGCTCCTAATATACCTACTTTAGAAATACCCGCTATATTTTCCAATCTGGGGCGTAATCGGCGTTCCATAAAATCATATAAAGTTGTATTGTCAAAGTTAGGATCTGTTGCTGCCAGTCCGACCCAGGCAATATAGTCTACAGACATAGGATCAACACCTTCAACTGTTGGTTCTGTCACGCCAGCAGGATAGGCAGGTACTTCATTTAATTTCTGCACAACTTCAGCTTGTGCTTGCGCGATATCTGTACCTGTTTCAAATTCAAGCCTTAACTGCGCTGCTGAAATTTGACTGATACTGGTCATAGAGATCAAACCCTTAACGTCAGACAATACTTTTTCTTGTTCAGCCACCACATCAGACTCTATTTCTTCGGGCGATGCGTTTTCCCAAAAAGTGCGCACACTAACCACAACAGAATCAACTGTTGGTGTCATTTGTACCGGAACCTGATTAAAAGCCATGATCCCGGCTAATATTGACAAAATAACGCCAACAATCACACTGATAGGCTGCTTTACAGCCATTTCAACCATTTTCATACCTTAAGCCTTATTTCAATACTTTTTGTGTAGAAGCGGTAACTGCGCTGCCTTTTTCATCTGGGATAGCTACAACAGGTCCTGGCATTAATCGTTCGTTGCCTTCTGTGATCACTTTATCGCCGGCGACGAGCATATTGCTATTGATCGCTGCAATATTACCTTGGTGAAAGAGAATATTTACAGGCACTGGGCTGGCATTTTGCTTATCACCATTTTCACTTACTTTATAGACTAAAGTATTGTTACCTCTGCGAATAATCGCATCTTTGGGTACAGTTAACTGTGCTGTTTTTTTGCCTTCTGGTAACCAGGCTTTTACAGACATACCCGGCATAAGATTTGTGGATGTTACCTGACTGACAAGCTTAAAAGTACGTGCTCTGGAATCTACAGCTTTCAGTACTTTATTATCAGTACCATTTAACATTTGCTCACCTATGTTTAAGCCAATTAAATCAGGTGAAGTCATTAGTTTATTGGCAAATCTTTCAGGTACATCTAACCAGGCTTCTAACTTACCTTGAGAAATTAATACCATAGCGCTATCTCCGACACCTAACCATTGTCCTGGCTCTGCTGATCTTTGTGTGATCTGACCATCAAAGGGAGCTTTAATAGACATGTCACTTAATCTAACCCGAATAAAGGTTAATTGTGCTTTTAAGGATTTTACGGCCTCAAAAGCAGCAATGACTCTTGCCTGACTGGTCAATGCTGTGGTCTTACTTTGACGCAGTCTTTGTTCTGAAATTGCGTTTTTAGTGGCTGATTCTTTATAAGCAATAAAATCATCTTCAGCAAGATTAAATTCAGCCTGCGCTAATTCGTGTTGTGCCTGGGCTAACGCTAATTCAGCTTCTATACGACTGACTTCAGCCGAAATTTTTCTATGATCTAGCTGAATCAAGGTTTGCCCCTTAACTACAGTATCGCCTTCATTTACGAATACTTTCATCACTAAACCAGCTTCAGCTGCGGCAATATCAGACTGGCTAAATGCTTTTAAAGTACCTGTAACTAGTTTATGTGATTGCAGTTCTTGCTGTGAAACCGTTGAATATCTCACAACTTGATTTGCCGAAACATTTACTGAATAAATAGCCGATACAAGAGTTGCCAGGAAAATTAAGCTGAGAAACAGCTCTTTAATTAAATTTAAAAATGAATTTTGATGCATATCATCCTCCGATAATATTTAATGAATATTAGACCAGTCGTCTAGGTGTGTATTTTTGATTATTTTGCGCTCAGATGCAAGCTTCTCTATATGGTTTTTTGAATTAAATAATTACCTTTAGTTATAAATTATCTGTGTCAGTGTGAAAAATCCTGAGAGATAATAAGTTTAAATGAAAATAAGATCTATTTCACTATTGAAATGATAATCGTTATCATTTAAGGTGTGTCCCCAAATTAACTAGCAAGATTAAGTGTGAGCTTAGTCTGATTTATTTTTAGATGGTGCATCATGGCAGAGTGTATATTATCAAACTTAGATAACACAGAACTTCATAAACCCCTTATTCACCAATATAAAGCGGGTCGTAGCGCTTATTTTTCATCGCCATCAAATACAATTTTGGCACGACCTCCTTTTGTGAATTTACTTGATGTAGGGATGAAAAACTTAAATCAACAAGTTATTGAATCTTTACGTTTTGCAGCTGAATTAGGGCAGACAGACACTGTGGTAATAGGTGCCATTCCTTTTGATATTTCAAAACCTACTGCTTTAAGGTTAAGTAGCCAATTTGAACAGGAAGAACAAAAAACGTTAACTAAGACTGAAAATTTCGACGCTCCTGATCTTGGTGCAGTTTCAATTAAGTCAGTGCCTAAACCACAGGAGTTTACTCAATCAGTTTCGGATGCACTAGCTAAGTTCTCTGATAGCGAATTAAATAAGGTGGTACTTTCTCGAACCTTAGAGTTAAAAACCGAAAAAGTTGTAGATATCTCTAAAATTTTACATCGACTAAAAATGATAAATACTGCTGGATACACATTTGCTGTGCCTGTTAATTACAATAGCCAACGTATTTGTAATAAAACTCTGTTAGGTGCCAGTCCTGAATTATTGATTAAAAAAGCAGGTAATAAAATTATTGCTAACCCCTTGGCAGGTTCAGAGCCAATGCAGCATGACACTGAGGCTGATAGCAAACTCATTACTCAGCTTATGAACTCAAAAAAAGACAGATATGAACATGATTTGGTGATCAGATCTATTGAAGCTGCACTCAAACCATTTTGTAAAACCTTGCATGTACCCGCCGAACCTTCGGTGATCCACACTGAAACCATGTGGCATTTATCTACGTGTATTGAAGGTGAGTTAATTTCACCAGATATTACTTCATTAGAAATTGCCATGGCCATGCATCCGACCCCGGCAATTGGCGGTTATCCAGCTAAGCAGGCCATTAAAGCAATAAACGAACTCGAACATTACGATAGAAACCTATTTACCGGTATGGTTGGTTGGTGTAATGCATCTGGAGACGGGGAGTGGGTAGTAACCATTCGATGTGCCGAAATAGATACTAAAAACGTAACTTTATATGCAGGAGCCGGAATAGTGAAAGGATCTGAACCTGAAAAAGAGTTAAATGAAACGGGCGCTAAATTCAATACCATGTTAAATGCACTGGGCCTTAATATTAAAGGCCAGGACATTGAATAAGTTAACTTCTCAAAATAGTGATTTTACACCTTGGCCACAAGATTTTGTAAAAAAATATAAAGATGCTGGTTTTTGGCAGGAGAAAACGCTGGCTGATTTATTAAAAGCGCACCTGCAGCACCCACATTTTGCAATAATTGATGACACGCGTGCCTGGACCTACGGTCAATTAGACAAATATTCGAGTGAATTAGCTAATAAATTATTAGCAATGGGAATACAAAAAGGTGATATTTTGGTTATTCATTTGCCAAACTCCTGTATTTTACTCGAAATTTTATTTGCATTATTCAAAATTGGTGCATGTCCAGTGATGGCATTACCTAGTCATAGGTATACAGAAATTGAATATTTTTGTCGTTTTACTGAGGCAAAAGCTTATATTGGTGCTGAACAATTAAATGGTTTCGATTGTTTACCTTTATTTAGAAAACTAAATGAAACAATGAATTTTAGTTTTAGTTATTTAATTGACCTTGAAACCAAAGTTGATAGCTTTACTGATTTATTGACTGTCTCCACAGATGTTAGAGATCTTGTTGAAGAACAAGTTATACAACCCGCTGATGTCGCACTATTTCAATTATCCGGTGGTACAACGGGTGTTCCTAAACTCATTCCTCGTACTCATTATGATTATCTTTACAGTGTATTGGCTAGTAATGAAATTTGTCAGATCAATGAAAACTCTAAATATTTAGCCGTATTGCCTGTTTGTCATAATTTTACTATGAGTTCTCCGGGAGCACTTGGCGTATTAGCGGCTGGTGGAACACTTGTTTTAACTAATTCAGCATCATCAGATACAGTTTTTGACTTAATAAAACGGTATCAAATAACGATAACCGCTGTTGTGCCGCCGATTGTGATCGCCTGGCTCAATGGGATAGAAATGAAGCAATCAACAGTGAGTGCGTGTGATATATCCAGTTTGCAAATTTTGCAGGTTGGTGGTGCCAAATTGAGTTATGAAGTGGCAAAACGTGTGACACCCACTTTTAATTGTATTTTGCAGCAGGTTTTTGGCATGGCAGAGGGGTTAGTTAACTATACCCGATTAGACGATGACTTAAATACCATTCTTACAACTCAGGGAAGACCAATTTCGCAAGCAGATGAAATTCAAGTCTTAGATGACAACGATGACGCCGTCTTGCCTGGAGAAACCGGGCATTTATTAACCCGAGGTCCTTATACAATCAGAGGCTATTACAAGGCTCCTGAGCATAATGCAAAAAATTTCACCTCCGATGGTTTTTATCGAACCGGAGATATTGTCAGGGTGACCCATGATGGCTATTTGATTGTCGAAGGACGGTCAAAAGATCAAATTAATAAAGGGGGGGAAAAAATTGCTGCTGAAGAATTAGAAAATATATTACTTGCCCATCCTGATGTATTTGACGCTGCCGTTGTTGCTATGCCAGATGAATACTTAGGCGAAAAAATTTGTGCTTTTGTTATAGGGAAAAATCCTGAAAAGCCATTAAAAGCGATTGAATTAAGTAAATTTATGCGCTCAAAAGAACTGGCTACATTTAAATCCCCAGATCGATTTGAAATTGTTAATCATTTTCCAAAAACTAAATTTGGCAAAGTGGATAAAAAATCTTTAAGACTGCAAATTGCAGACAAGCTGACTCAACGACTATCTCACGCATAAAGTATTTTATAAGGAACAATAAAATGTCTATTCCAAAAATCTCTCAGTATTGCTTACCTGAAGCGACTGATTTCCCTGAAAATAAAACTCAATGGGAGATTGATCCTAGTCGTGCCGTACTGCTAATTCATGATATGCAGCAATACTTTGTTAATTTCTATGAAATTGATAAACCCCCTATGGCAGAAGTCATAAAAAATACGCAACAGCTTAAATCGCTTGCTAAAACACATAATATACCTGTGATCTATACCGCTCAGCCTGCGGATCAAGACCCTAAAGACAGAGCTTTATTAACTGATTTTTGGGGAACAGGATTAGATGATAGTTTTACGCAGATCATTGCACCGTTAGCACCCGAACCTCAGGATTTTCAATATACAAAGTGGCGCTATAGTGCATTTAAACGCACGCCTTTGCTAGATTATATGCGTGAAAATAACAAAGACCAGTTATTAATTTGCGGTATTTATGCGCATATCGGTATTTTAGCAACGGCATTAGATGCCTTTATGTTAGATGTAAAACCTTTTGTAATAGGTGATGCGATAGCCGATTTTTCCAAAGAAGATCACCTGCACACGTTAAATTATATTGCCGGTAGATGTGGCAGTGTAAAACCGCTAAAAACGGCTGTGTCTGAACTTAATATTAAGCAAGCAGGAATTCCATTATCAATCAGTCTGCAAAGTATGAAACAGGATATTGCCAAAATATTACTGGTCGATGCAGATGACGTAGATCCGAATGAAAACTTGACATATCTGGGGTTAGATTCAATACGTGCTATGACACTTGTTGATAAATGGCGTTCACAGGGAACAAATATTACTTTTGAAAGTTTAATGAAAACGGTGACGTTACAACAGTGGTGGGAAATTATTGAGGCTGATTTTCAAACGCAGAGTGTGGTTGAGGAACTTATATGATATCCCAAGCTTTTGAATTGCCTTTAACTTCTGCACAGCAAGGGATCTGGCTGGGCCAGCAGTTAAAGCCAAAAAGCAGTATGTACAATACGGCTGAATATCTCGAATTTAAAGGTGAGTTTAACCAAGGCATATTTGAGCAAACCGCGACTTATGTATTACAAAATACCACGGCATTAAATACCGCTTTTATTTTAAAAAATGAACAGCCTGTACAGGTAAACATTGAAAGAAAAGAAGCCCTTGCTACTAAAATGGTGTTTTTAGATTTATCGTCGTCATTAGGTGATGATAATTCTGTCAGCGAGCACTTATCACTGTTTTTAAAGCAACCGTTAGACATAACTAAGGGACAAAATTATCGGCACTTGTTGCTGAAATTAGCATCGGATCATTTTATCTGGGCTTTATGTATCCATCATATAGCCACTGATGGTTATAGTTTTGCTATGTTGGCAACTGCGATCACAGATAATTACAAAGGACTTTTAAATACAGGATTTAATAGCAAGCTACCATTTGGTGATTATACCCAGATACAAGACGAAGACGAGGCTTATAAGGATTCAAAATATTATATACAAGATATTAATTATTGGCGCGAATTATTTGAAACTGTAAAAACAGTAAGATCTATATGCCCCGTAGCAACAGATATAAGTGATGACCATATAAAGTCCACAGCGAGTATTATTAGCTCTGAATTTCACATTATCTCTGAACTTGCTAAATATCACGGTACAAGCTGGTCAGATTTAATTGTGACTATGGTAGCCAGTTTGATCCATCAATATACCGGACTATCGCAAACTGTCATCGGTATGCCAATATCTGCAAGAATGGGCTCCGTAGCAGCAGATATCCCCTGCATGACGATGAATATCGTGCCTGTTGTATTTGATTTTTCTAATGCGTCTAGTCAGGCTGAATTACTAAAAGAAACCAGTCAACAGATCAATCAGGGAAGACGTCATTTTAGAGCAAGATATGAAGTGCTAAAACAAAATTTAGGACGAAATAAAGACAACAAAAAATTATTCGCGCCCGTTGTAAATATCATACCTTTTGAGCGTCGTTTATATTTAAGTGGTTGCGATATAAGCGCACATACATTAAGCGCAGGTCCGGTTGAGGATCTGTCTTTTACCTTTGTAAAGCAAGCTGATGATAGTATTAAATTAGCACTATACGCTAACCCTAAGAATTATTCTCAGCCTTTAATTGATGCGCTAATTCAAGACTTTTTAATATCAGTCTCTAATGTAGATATGACATTATCCAAACCATTATCTATTGATATTAAAAGAATTTCTTATGTAGCGGCGGCAGAGTTACCACGTAATAGTTTTGCTACTCATTCTGTGTTAACAAGAATTTATCAAAGGGCTAAACTCGCGCCGGCAGAAGTGGCAATAAAGGCTCATGAAACTCAAATTACTTATTGTCAACTGATTGACAAAGTGAGCCGACAAGCCGCAAATATCTGGGAATTAGGAATAGAAAAACAGCAAACAGTAGCGCTTGTAATACCTAGAAGTGAACAGGCTATTACTCATATGCTTGCGGTATTATTACTAGGCCATAGATTTGTATTTATCGACCCAGAAGCGCCGTTAAAACGTAATTTACTTGTATTACAAGATGCAAATCCGGCACTGGTGATCATGTATCCCTTTATAAATAATACAATGAGGGAGGCTTTTTTAAATTTTCATTGTATTGATACACCGGCACTGGAACTGACCAATGCCAATGTTGATGTCGCTCATTTATGGTTATCACAAGAAAGACACAATCATAGTGCATATCTGATCTATACATCGGGCTCTACTGGCGTACCTAAAGGTGTGGAAATCAGTTATTCAGCCTTAAATGACTTTGCTCTGGCTGCATCTCTTGATTATAAAATTGATCACAATGACGTTGTATTACAATTTGCACCACTACATTTTGACGCCTGTATTGAAGAGATTTTTGTAACTTTATCTGTAGGCGCACGGCTAGTCATTCGCAATGATGAGATGATCACCTCACCAGCTTTGTTTTTAGAACAGTGTAATACTTGGCAGATCAGTGTATTAGATTTACCGACTGCCTATTGGCATGAACTGGCTTTGGCAACAGAAGCACAGGCTTTAACATTACCTGATAGTTTAAAGACGATTATCATAGGAGGAGAAGCGGTTCAGCCTGAACGTATTTTAAATTGGCGTAAACGTTTTGGTACACAAGTTAAATTGTTGAATACCTACGGGCCAAGTGAAGCAACTGTGGTTGCCACATTTGCTGATTTGTCTACAGATCTAAATGCTAATTTAATTGGTTTACCTTTGACGGGACGTCAACTGGCTATTGTTGATCCTCAGTTGAATATTTTGCCTAAAGGTGAAACAGGTGAACTGTTATTATTAGGCGCAAGCCTGAGTGACGGATATTTAGGTCTTCCTGATAAAACAGCTGAATGTTTTATTGATTTACCTTTAAATCATAGAAAACATAATGTTCGCGCTTACCGTACTGGCGACAAGGCTAAAATTCACCCTTGCGGCAATGTGGAATTTTTAGGCCGCATTGATTGCCAAATAAAAATTAGTGGATACAGAATTGAGCCCGGAGAAATAGAACAGGCGATCTTAGCTTTAAGTGGTATTAAAGATGCGGTGATCTCAATTTATAAACAACAACATCAGCAGTATATTTGTGCTCATATTATATCGGACCTGAAAAAGTGGCAGCAGCCTGAATTAAGAAAAGCATTAGCCGGTAGTTTACCAGCGCCTATGTTGCCTAATAAAGTGATGATGCATGAGCATTTTGCAAAAACGCCTGCAGGTAAGATAGATCGAAATGCATTAAATCAACTGGCTAATACTGAGCAAGTGAATACCATTGTGAGCCATGAACTCTCTGAATTTGAGCAAGTGGTTGCAGGTGTGTGGCGGCAAGTATTAGGTATTAATTCAATTGCAGCCAATGATGATTTTTTTCTTATTGGAGGTCAGTCATTACACAGCATTCAGGTCGCAAATAGATTAAGTATCTTGCTAAAACGAGAAGTGCCCGTTTCTTTAATTTTTAATAATCCAACATTAAGTGGGCTTGCCAAGTCGATAGACTCAGAAACTTCATTAAATCAGGCTGATGAAAATAATAACTTCATTCTAATGCAACAAGATATCAATACATTCAGTCGTAATCTAAATCCCAATAAACATCAGACTAAAACAGATCATAAAGTTATTCTGCTTACGGGCGCGACTGGTTTTGTCGGTGCACAATTACTCAAATATTTATTGGATACCACACAAGCCGAAATAAAATGTGTGGTAAGAGCAAATGATCAACAGCATGCAATGGAGCGTTTAATTGAAGGGTTCCAAGCACAGGAGTTGACTGGGTTTTGTCCTGAGCGGATCACCCCTTTATGCTTGGATTTAGCGAGTAACAGCCTAGGTTTAACGCCTGGAGAATACAAGTTGTTAGCTCAGCAAGTTGATTGTATTTTCCATAATGCAGCGCAAACGAGTGTAGTACGTGATTATCAAAGTTTACGCGAATCAAATGTATTACCTACGGCAAATTTACTGCAATTAGCCAGTATTAACGGGGTTGCTTTTAATCATATTTCTACTATCGCAGTGTCATCAAATGACACGTTAAAAGAAGATTTTGTTCCGATCCATTCTGGCTTAAAAGATGGTTATCAACAATCTAAATGGGTGTCTGAAGCCTTAGTTGAAGTTGCTCAAAAAAATAATTATCCGGTAAATGTATATCGATTAGCGCGCGTAACCGGAGGGGTATCTCAGGGGTTTATTAATCGTAAAGATCTGGTTTGGAGCATTATACGTTCAGGATTAAATAACCAGGTTTTACCAGATTTACAAGTTGAAGAACCCTGGACGCCGGTAGATACAATCGCGAAATTTATTGTTACTCATGGTATTAAACAGTCAGGGAAGGGGGTTTTTAATTTAACACCTGAGCATAAAGTTCAAGTTAATCAACTTTTTACCTGGTTGAAGGCATTAAGTTTTGATTTTGAATTGATTAATTTGCCAGCCTGGTGCCAGGTGATAAAAACTCAGGGTACTGAAGAAGATCAAACCATACTGAGTTTTTTTGAACAAGCAAAATTAACAGATAACCATGATAAAAAAATTGATGTTAGTCCATGCATAAATTCCAAATTTGTTGCGCAACTCACTGAATTAAATATACAACTGCCACATATAGATAAAAATAATTTTTGTCAGTATTTAAAATATGGCATCAGTCATAATTTAGTGCCGTTGCCCAGTTTCGATCTGCCACTGACCATGAAAGCTTTTTTAAACACTGAAAATAATCAGACCAATCTATCAGTAAATCAACAGGAGGCAGCAAATGAGTTCTAAGCCTAAACGTGTACCACCGAGATTATTGCAATTAGTGAAAAAGCAATATATCAGTCGAAATTTATTAAGGATCACGTTAACCGGAGATGCTTTACTGGGGTTTCCTGTCGATAAAAATGGTTCCCACATTAAGCTTTTTATTCCCCATGAAGGTCAGACTAAACCTGAACTGCCAAAGTTATCTGCAACAGGAGTGATCTGGCCAAAGATAAAACCTATCACCCGGGCATATAGTGTCAGGAAATACCATAAAGACGCTAACGAGTTAGAGGTAGATTTTGTGGCACATGGTGATAATAGTCCGGCATCTGGTTGGGCTGTTAAAGCTGAGCCTGGTGATTATATCGGGGTTGCTGGCCCCGGAGGCCCAGATCCGCTGCTTGCACCCGCTGACTGGCATATTCTTGCGGGTGATTTAACCGCAGTTCCAGCGATCAGCGCAATTTTGGAACAGCTACCTGCAGATGCAAAAGGCCATGTGTTTATAGAGTTGGATGATATGCGTGATGCACACCAGATAGTTCACCCAGCGGGAATAAAAATTCATTGGTTACAACGTACTGCTACAAATAAAGATAATGTTCTAACAGATGCGATTGGCCTGGTGGCTCCCGATATGTCAGTCAAGCGTATTTCTGCATTTGTTGCCGGTGAAAACGCCAGTGTTATTTCATGTAGAGACAAATTAAGAGCTGACTATCAACTGACGAAAAGACATCTCTATGCGGTGCCTTATTGGCGAAGAGGGCAAGATGAAGAAACATATCATGAACAGCGCCATACGATAATGGATCAGGTGTATTAAATAGATGGAATATCAGGAGTTTAATAATAAATACGTACTCGTGACGGGAGCTAAACAGGGAATAGGTTTAGCGGTTGCAAAACAATTGGCACATTCTGGTGCGCGGGTGATTGCGCTTGATATCGCATTTCACTGTGTTTTATCGGATCGAGATAGTTATTTAGCTGATGATGATGGAATTATCCGTGTGCAGTTAGATATCACCCAACAAGAAGATGTTGTTAACCTGATTAAGCATGTAGAGCAGAACTTAGGGCCTGTTGAATATGTGGCGAGTGTTGCAGGTGTTTTGCATATGAGTTCCATTGTCGAGCATAACAGTCGCCAATGGCTGGCTGCTTTTGATGTGAATTGTCATGGCCCGTTTTACCTGTGTCAGGCTGTGGCACCTTATATGAAAAAACGGGGGCGCGGAGCTATTGTTGCTGTGGGTTCAAATGCGGCTAATACTGCCCGATTAAATATGGCAAGTTATTGCGCATCAAAGTCTGCGTTAACCGCTTTGATCAAAGGGCTGGCTTTAGAATTGGCCCGAGATGGTATTCGATGCAATTTAGTTGCACCGGGTTCAACTGATACACAAATGCAAAGGCAGCTTTGGCAAGACGAAAATGGATTAAAAAATACCCTTACTGGCAATTTGTCAAACTATAAACTGGGTATACCTTTGCAGCGGATCGCAACCCCTGATGATATTGCTGAAGTTGTTATTTTTTTACTGTCAGAGCAAGCACGCCATATCACAATGGAAAATGTGCTAGTGGATGGTGGTGCGACACTAGGTAACTAGCTGTCTTTTTAAAATCAATAAATAAGTTAATAAATAGTTTGGAGTTATAATGAACAGAAATAATAAAGCCCCGTTAAATTTAGAAAAATCACAACAACTTGAACAGCAAGGCGACCAATACATTGCTGGATTTACGCAAACTATGATGAAAAAACCAGAGCAATTTGCAGCTGGTAAATTCCCTGTTTATCTAGAAAAAGGTGAAGGTAGCAAGGTAGTTGATGTTGATGGCAATGAATACATCGATTTCATATGTGGATTGGCCGCAAATACTTTAGGCCACAATCATCCGGTTGTGATCGGGGCAATTGAAAATAATTTAAAAAATGGTTTGATCCACTCTTTACCTACACCCGTTGAAATAAAAACTGCTAAAACTTTAGTTAATATGATCCCGGGAGCAGAAAAAGCACGCTTCTTTAAAACCGGAGCTGATGCCAATTCCGCTGCGATTCGATTAGCACGTTACATAACTAAGAAAGATGAAATTGTCACCATAGGTTATAACGGTTGGCACGATCAATATATGTTTGATACCCCGGGTGTACCAAAAGCGATAGAGCAATTTACCCATAGAATGCCCTTATTTACGCCAAATGATGAACCCGCAATACTTGAATTAATAACGGCTAAAAAAGACAATTTGGCAGCTGTTTTATTGTCTGTTCCTTATAACAGAACTTTGACATCGGCATTTTTAGCTGAGATCAGAGCAGCATGTACTGACAATAATGTATTACTTATTTTAGATGAGGTTGTCACTGGATTTCGATTAGCCTTAGGTGGCGCACAAGAGTATTTTGACGTGCAGGCTGATTTGGTGACCTTGTCTAAAGGCATCGCGGCTGGTATGCCATTATCAGCTGTTGTTGGCCCTGATAAATTTATGAAAGAAATGGAAGCACTACAAGTCTCGACTACTTTTGGTGGTGAAATGTTATCGTTAGAAGTATGTGATGCTGTTTTAAAAGAGTATCAGGCGACAGATTATATTGCTCGTATCGCCAGGTTAGGAGTGTTACTTAAAAGTGAAGTTAATGAAATAGCCAAGCAGTTAAATACGCCTTTACAAGTGGTAGGTTATGACGCCATTCCTATGTTTTTATTTGCTAAAAATCCAGTAGAGCATGTAAAGTTAGCTGAACCTTTCTTAGCTGAAATGGCGAAGCGTGGTGTGCTAATGAGAAGAGAGGTCAACTTCATTTCTGGCGCGCACACCGAAGATGATATTAACCATACAATCACCGCTATAAAAGCATCTTTAATCGCCATGTTAGAGAACGGGTTATTTGAAAAAGAACAGGAAAAACGATGAGCTGCGCATGTTTAACACCTACTTGGCTGGAAAATTTAATGATGAGTATGGGGGGAGGAAATAAGTCAGATAATCATCATGTTGACGGCACCCCTTACTCTCATGATAACAAAGTTGTTTTTCAAAACCGTAATGACGAAACACAAAAATCTACTTTGATAAAAGGCGGATTTTTATATGCAGCGGATCTGAAAAACACTGTTATAGATAATAGTTGGGTTTTAATTAAAGGCGATACAATATCTGCTATTGGTGCTGGTGATGAGCCATTACCTCAGCATGATAATGTGGTAGATGCGACCGGGAAACTTGTTTTACCCGGACTAATTAATCCTCATTGGCACGAAAGCTTTGTCGCGCCTAATCATGAACTGGCTGACGACTCTGATTTAAGACCAACCGCCTATGCTCAAGGCGGTGATATTGCGGCATTGGGGGCTATGTTTGGTTTTATTTCTACGGTTGGCGAAAAACTGACTTTGCAAGAAGGCATCGCTATTGCCCGTTGGAGTATGTGGACTCAATTACGTTCAGGCACCACGGCTTTAGGTGATGTAGGCTCTGCTAATCAGGCTGATGCGATGGCAAGTGCAGCCATTGACTTAGGTATGCGTTTGCGTGTTAGCCGTTGGGGGTCGGATATTATGCTCCCTAATGGCGCAAGTGAATATAAAACAATCGCTAACTTACAAGCTCAAACAGATGACTGGGTTGCTTTATTAGAAAAATGGCATGATCATAAATCAGGTTTAGTTGGCGCTATGCCGTCTGTGATGGGGGCTTTTGGCAGCTCAGATCAGCAATTACTGGCTTTGGCTGAACTGGCACATAAATATCAAGTCCCTTATGCAACACATTTGGCTCCTTTAAAAAATGAAAGAGCCGCTGTTCAGGCGGTATTTGGAAAATCACCAATACAAAGGTTTGATGATATGGGGTTATTAACCGACAGGTTACTCGCCGTTCACACAGCCTATGCATCACCTGACGAATATCACAGGTTGATTGAAACCGGTGTCAACATTTGTCATTCACCGGCACACTACGGCATGTTAGGTGAATCAACAGTCAGTGAAACCGGTCAATTAGGTCGATTTTTAAAAGACGGGGTTTGGGTTTCTACCAGTACAGATGGAGATATTTCATTTATCGGTGGTATGTGTGAAGCTATGAGAGGTGCGCATTTAGGGCATAATGAAGCACAAAACTCGAATACAGCTTGTCCACCTGGCTTAGCACTTAAAACAGGTACTTTATTTGGTGCTAAGGCTTTAGGCTGGCAGGATAAAATTGGTTCAATTGAGGTCGGAAAACAAGCTGATATTGTGCTGGTTAATGCCGATGATTATAGATATAAATTAGGCAATCATCCTTTGAGAACTTATTTAGTTGCGGGTTCAAGCGCTGATGTAAATAGTGTCATGGTAGCAGGACAGTGGTTGGTAAAAAATGGGATGAGTACGCAATTTAATGAAGCTGAATTATTTGCAGATTATGAAAAAGCAGTGACATCAGCAAGAGCAAGAATAGGAAGGCCAACATGATCAGCTCAAGGGGGTTGAGAACATTATTTTTATTGCTAGCAAGTACTATGACTGTGATGGCAGGTGCGACTTTAGCACCTGCTTTACCTGGTATGCAGCAAGCTTTTTCTCATATTCCGTATGCAGAGTTTTGGGTGAAAATGACCTTATCTTTGCCAGGGCTTGCTATTGCGGTTTGTGCGCCATTTATTGGTGCAATATTAGACAAAACACCTAACAAAATAGCACTTGTTTCAGCGTTAATATTCTATGCAATTGCAGGTTTCATCGGATATTTTCAGCAAGAGTCGCTGATATTTATTTTACTCAGCAGAGTCGCGTTAGGTATTGCTGTTGCGGGGATCATGATTGCGTGTACTATACTAGCAGGCGAATATTTCAAGGGACCAAAGTTAGGTCAATATATGGGCCTGCAAGCTGCATTCGGCGGATTTGGTGGCGTTGCTTTTTTATCCTTAGCGGGTGTATTAGCTGATAGACATTGGTATGAAGTATTTTTCATATATTTATTTCCACTTGTTATTTTACCCGGTGTTATTGCGTTTTTGACTGAGCCAGATAAACCCGGAACAGAAAATAAAATACAAATTGATGAACAGGAAGGTGAGTTAGTATCTATTGCAAAACATAAGCTATTTCTTTGTTACGGCTTAGCTGCTTTGGAAGTATTAGTACTTTACTCTGTTATATTACATTTACCGTTTTTGTTACAACAACTTAATATGGCATCATCAATTGAAACAGGGCTAATATTGGCATTTTTGATTTTGACTATGTCTTTTATATCTTTGTTTTATGGAAAAATAAGCCAGTTGATGTCTATTTCTGGATTACATATATCAGGCTGGACACTGATTTGTCTTGGTTTAATTGGGGTAAGTCAAAGTGCACAATTAGCCACTATCTTAATTTCTTTGTTAATTACAGGTATAGGATTGGGGTTGATCAGGCCTAATTTAATGATCTGGTTGTTTTCATTTTCTCCTGTGAAAATGCGCGGCAAAGTGATTGGCGGTATTACAACCTGTTTTTTCTTAGGGCAGTTTATGAGTTCATTAATCACTGAGCCTGCTGTGCAAATGTTTGGTTATGCAAATGTGTTTTTGTTTATGGGACTGCTTGGTATGACAGTCATCTTGAACCTCGCTTTTTTGGTGGGAATTAAAAGGGCAAATAAGTTGTTAGCAGAATCTTAAAACTATGACAGGGAAGTCATATAAAATATTGATTTAAAAGAATTAGACTAACTGTCTAGAATAAAGGTTAACAGCGAGTCTAAAGTTTAATTAGCCATTAATGTTCAAGTTCCACCAGCAGGTGATCAAATATGATCTCAACAAAATCATTGTAGGGTTGGGCATCATTTTCAACTTGCATTTGAATTGAGGCACCGTGACTGGCACTAAATAAGAAACCAGCCATCTTTTGTGGGTTGATTTTTTTACTGAGCTCTTGTTCTGCTTGAGCTTCAGATATTACTTGAGCTAGTTGAGCATTCATTGAGTCCTGTGAACATTTTAACGCGCTTCGCATTGTTTCACTGAGTTTTGATTGTTCCAATGCTAGTTTGGGAATTAAACATTGGCAGTCTATGCCTTCTTCATCATGATATTGCTGAATACGGGCAAAAAAGTTTTTTATTCTGATGAGAGGTGTGAATTTTCTATCTCGGAAAATATCACGCATGAATTCACTATTTTCATCTGAGGCGCGTTCTATCAGCGCCATGCCAAAGTCTTCTTTTGATTTAAAATAATGGTAAAAAGAGCCTTTAGGAACTCCGGCACTATCTAATATTTCTTTTAGGCCACATCCGTTATAGCTTTTCTCAATTATGAGTGAATGGCCTGCTGCCAAAATTAACTCACGTGTATCTTGTTTAACCATTACTTATACTCAAAGTAAATTACAGAATTGATAGTTTATTATTGGACCAGTCGTCTTGAAAGTCAATCATAGGCTTATTCAAATTTGTTATGTCTTGGAATTTTATCATTTCTTTTATTTAAGTAATGCTTGTGCAGAGGTAATAATGGCATCGGATATTTGTTTATAAACACCTTTAACTAATATCCAGCGGTGCCAATATAAAGTTTGGACCAATTGCGTATCTTTTAGAATATTTATTAATTTACCACTAGCCAGTTCAGCTCTAATTTGTTGTTCAGCTATCAGACAGTATGCTGCGCCTTGAATTGCGAGCTCTACAAATGCTTCTGAAGATCTCACTGTATGACAGGGATAACTTCCTCCGGGTAAATTGAAATATTTTTCAATAAATTTAATATGCATATCGTCTTTTTGATCAAAAGCGACACCAGGTGCATATCTTAGAGTTTGTTCATTGATCCCTTCACTGAAATATCTTTGTTGGAATTCAGGGGAGGCAACAAGTACATAATTCATTTGTCCAAGATTGGTCACTTCACAGCCGGAAATTGTTTTTTTATCTAATGATATTGCGCCAAAAACTTCTCCATTCTTAAGTTTTTCAATTGTTCTGGCTTCATCTGCAATAATTAAATTGAGTTCGATGGGGTGAAATTTGGTTACAGAAGTCAATGCCCCAATCAACCAGGTAGCCAGGCTATCGGCATTAGTAGCAATCGACACGGTTAAAGTTGATAAAGGTTGTTCTGGTAAGATTTCAGGTAATAAACCAGCTTCTAATTGCTGAACCTGGTGATAATGACCCAGAAGCTTTTTACCTAACTCAGTTGCAACAATAGGCTGTGATCTAATTAATACTGGTTGTGCCACCAATTCCTCTAGTTGTTTGATTTTTTGTGATACGGCTGGTTGCGTAATACAAAGTTCATTTGCCGCTTTTTCAAAACTTTGTTGTTTTATCACCACACTAAAGGCGTGAAGTAATTTGTAGTCGAGCTTATGCATAAATAAAACCTCAGATGAACTTAGTTTAAGCAACATAAGTTTAACTTATCATAGATAATAATTATTAATTTTATTTATTTAAATTGAAAGCTTAAATTAGATGCAAGTTTTAGTATATCAGAGGGCATTCAATGTTATTTTCACCATTACTACAAGGTATTGTTATAGGCGGGAGCATGATTATTCCGATAGGGGCACAAAACTCATATATTTTGGGCCAGGGAATAAAACGAAATCACCACATTTTGGCTGCAACAATTTGTATGGTGTGTGATGTATTATTAATAGGATTAGGTATTTTTGGTGGTGGTCAGTTAATTGCGACTAATGAGTGGTTATTATTATTAATTACCTGGGGCGGCATTTTATTCTTACTGACTTATGGTTTTTTATCCTTTAGAACTGCGTGGCAAAATAATTATTTAGGCTTTGGCTCTACAAAAGGTTTATTGAAACGCAAAACCGTTATCGGGACTACATTGGCAGTAACACTTTTAAACCCACATGTATATTTAGACACTGTGATGATACTGGGTAGTGTAGGAGGACAATTTCAAGGAAATGAAAAATTAGCTTTTGCTACGGGCACTATGTTAGCTTCGTTAATTTGGTTTTATAGCCTGGCAACAGGCGCAGCAAAAATGGCTCCCTGGTTGGCAAAACCGACAGTTCAAAGAGTCATCGACATTATTGTCGGCATAGTCATGTGGCTTGTTGCCGCATCTTTATTTAACCATAGTTTTTAACTGAATGTAGCGAAATTAAGGGATACCCTAAATGATAACTTTCATTCTTTTAAGAGACATTAATAAGAGGGGTGTTACTAATACCAATTACATCAAATATGTGATCATTCTCAATGGCCTAAATTTCACTAAAACTGCGTTGTTTTCAATCCCAATAGCCTGCTATTGCTCAATCAAACGCCTTGTTGTAGAAAATTTATCCTCACTGATATTTGATCACTAATTTAATACAAAATGGTATAAGCTGGCATAGTAACACCCCGTTAATCTTAATTTTACGTATCTAAAATGTTATAACCGACATTTCGCAGCACTTTTAGGAATAAACTTTTTGACAAAAATAACAATTTAAAATAACACAGTGTTCAGAGTTTCAATTTTCAGAAAATAACGGTGGGTGTCATCGCTTCCTTTCTTTGACAATCCCACTTTGCGTACATACATATGTACATATGATTAAATTCGAATGGAATGCAGTAAAAGCTGCTACAAATCTCAAAAAACACGGTGTTACCTTTGATGAAGCTAAATCCGTATTTTTCGATGAATTTGCCGTGCAGTTCTTTGATCAAGAGAACTCCGAAACAGAAGACTGATGCTTGGAATGAGTAATAAAACAAACTTACTTATTGTATGTCACTGTGAACGTGACGATGAAAATACCATAAGAGTAATTTCGGCTAGAAAAGCAACCAAGAACGAAAGTAAATATTATCAGCGAGGACATTAATCATGAAAGATGAATATGAGCTATCAACAATGAAATCAAGAAAAAATCCTTACGCGAGTAAGCTTAAAAAGCCTGTCACTATGCGTTTAGGAGAGGACGTTATTGAGTACTTTAAAAGCATGGCTGAAGAGTCAGGAGTACCGTATCAAAGCCTAATTAATTTGTATTTGCGAGATTGTGTAGCAACACACAAAAAAATAGATATCAACTGGCACGCGTAGCCGTAGCCATAACAAGGATAGGTGTCGTGCAGCTGACACCTTATCTGGGTGTTGAACAAGCCCGAACTTAAGTCGTATAACTTATTCATAGTAAGGGAGATAAGCAAGTCTACTACATCTGACTATAATCTTTCACAAAGAAAGATAAATAGTTTCGGCTATGACTTTATATCTAATGGGAAATTAAAAGATGCACTTAAAATATTTAGGTTTAATGTAGAGCATTTTCCAAAACCACCTGATGTATTTGATAGTTATGGTGAAACATTGATAGAGCTAAGTGATGTAAAGGAAGGAGTGAAAGTTTACGAGAAAGCTTTGTAGTTAGATCCTCAATATGGCAATTCAAATTTCGCTAAAGATATGATTAAAAAATATAAAAGATAAGAAAATTTGAGCTGGTACTCTCATAATTGTCATCATTGTATTAATAAATGTACCGGCAGTGCACTATGTCTGCCTAAAACGGGGTATGACTTTCGGCAATTTGGTTACTTCGTTGCTTTGAAATACACCTTTGCTGAAATTGCTTAGGGGTTTCACTATATTCGGCCTTGAAACAATTTGAAAAATAGGAAGGGGAAGAAAAGCCTACTTTTTCTATTACCTGGGTAACAGGCATGCTTTCCTGTAAAAGTGTAAGTGATTTTCTTAATCTGAAACTACGAACATATTCAGTAAAAGAAAGTCCCATAATTGCTTTTAATTTACGTATTAATTGTCTATCACTCATGCATAGTTCTTTGGCAACAAAAGGCAGTTGAAATTCAATATTTGAATGATTTTCTTCAACAATCACTTCAAATTCTGCTATAAATTGTTGGTCTTTATCATTCAATTCCCGTTTTATTTTCGTTAGATTTTCAGGACTATTTTTCATTTCACTGACAAAACGTGTGCGTAATATTGCCCTTATCGTTAATAAGCTTTCCAGTTTTAGTTTTAATTCATCATCCACAAAAGGTTTCGTTAAATAATCATCAATATTTTTTCGCCAGCCTTCAAGCCTGCTCTCTATATCTGCGCGTGCAGTCAATAATACAATTGGTATATGTGACAATGCTTGATCGTGTTTCAATTCTTCACTAAGCTGATAGCCGTTTATTTTAGGCATCATCACATCACAAATTATAATATCGGGAACATACAGTTTAGCCTGTGCCAAACCTTCTTCGCCATTAACTGCCTGAATACATAAATAATCTTTACAGAGTAAGTTGATTAAATGTTCGCGCATTTCTGTGTTATCTTCAATTATCAATAATAAAGGCAAGTCAGCATCCAGGTTGGTTAATTTCTTACTCACCTGCGTTTTATTTTCTGTTGCTTCAGGTACCAACCAAAGGTTTTTATGAGGTGTGCTGGTTGAAATATCTTGCTCAGTATATTGCCCCTGATAGATAGGTATATGAACTGAAAAAGTACTGCCAATTCCCTCTTGGCTTACTAAGGTTATTTCACCTAAATGTAACTTCACCAGTTCTTTAACTAAAGATAAGCCGATCCCTGCACCAGGTATTTGTTCATTATGTTCAAATGCACCGCGATAAAAGTGCTCAAATATTTCTTGTTGATAGCATTTAGGGATCCCACAACCTGTATCTTTAATAGAAATAATGACATCACTTTTAATTTGTTTAGTTGTTATTTCTATTTGTCCACCTTCATCCGTATATTTAATGGCATTAGATAACAGGTTACCGAGTATTCTTTCAAGTGAGTCCGGCTGCATTTTTAATGTTACATTATCAATAGGATTTAAGATTAAATTTTGTTGCTTATTGGCTGCTAAGGGTTCGAACGAAGCAACGGTGAGCAATATTGTATTTTTTAATGAATAAAGTTTTGCTTTTGTTTTAGTTGGCGAACCGAGTCGTGCTAATTCTAATAGTTGATCTACCATGCTGAGTAAGCGTTGACAATTTCGTTTTATCGAAATCAAAGTAGCAGTTTGTTGCTGAGAGTTATTCTCTTTAAGTAACTGTTCAATAGGGCTTAATATCAAAGTCAATGGTGTGCGAAATTCATGTGATATATTGGTAAACATATGTTGTTTTTGTTCTAATAATACGCTGATAGCATTTGTTTTTTGTTCAAGTGCTAAAGTTCGTTCTTGTACGCCGATTTCTAAGTCTTTTGTACGTAGTTTTAGCGCACGTGTGCGAAAATGAATAAATGCGAACATAGCTAATAAACAACTTATAGTATAAATCAAATAAGCCAACCAATGTCTCCACCAAGGGGGCTGAATTTCAATATTTAGACTCGTTTCATTATTGCTCCAGTGTCCATCACTATTACTTGATTTCACTCGTAATCGGTATTTACCTGGTGCTAAAGTTGTAAAAGTTGCCACTCGATTAAAAGCATCGGTATATACCCAATCACTATGTAACCCTTCCATCATATAGGCGTAAATGTTTTTTTCGGGAGAAGTGAAGTCTAATGCACTGAAAGTTAATGAGAATAAATAATCATCATGTGATAAAGTTAGCGTTTCTATATGTTCAATAGATGCCGATAATTGCTCACCTATCTCAACCCTTTTGTTTAGAAGTTTGAATTCATTGATTACAACAGGAGGACTAAACTGAGATTTCACTATATCATTAGGCTTGAATTGTAATATTCCTCCGCCTCCAGCGAATATCAGCTCACCGGTCTTTGTGCTATATGCACCTCCATTGCTAAAGTCACTTAACTTTATACCTGCTGAACCATCAAATAAGGAAAATGTCTTATCTTCTTTGGTATATTTGACCAAACCATTGATTGTACCTAGCCAAATATTACCATGCCCATTACTTGTTATACTGTTTATATTGCTCGCAACTTGATCAGACCCTTCGATAAAGGAAACGGTTTTTGAAGGTATGTCAATAACGCCTAACCCAGATCCTTCTGTGCCTATCCATAATGTATTTTCGTTCTCGAGAAAAAGTGTTCGAATAAAATTGTTACTATTTCCCCCTAAATTAATTGTTTCTGTTTGACCACTTGATTTATCAAACAACAATAATCCGTCATAATAAGTACCAATGACTAATGTATTGTCATTTAGTTCAACGATACTGGTGATACTCTGGTTAGGTAAATAGCTGATGAATTTATTCGTTTCAAGGTCAAACTTTGCCATTCCTCCTGGCTTTTTTGTGGTGGGTTGATACATTCCTACCCATAATGTTTGTGATTTATCTAACAGTAAACAAGAGACAACATTACTGGGTAATGCACCTTCTACTGACTCCATAGATTTAAATTGCGTTATTTTCTTTGAGGAAGGTGAATAGTGAAGTAAGCCACTACGAAAAGATCCTATCCATATATTATTATCAGTACTCGTAATTGCTGTAAGGGGGGAATGTTGAGTAAAAGAGGCTGTTTCTATTACTTGTTGGTCGACATAGTTGAACAGTTTTGAATCAGATATTGCCCAATATCCTTTGCTGTTAATGGCTAAGTTGTTGATTCTTTCACTTTGATTTCCTGTAAATAAAAAATGATTAAATCGTTTATCAGACAACCGCCAATTAACGATACCCTTATCTGTGGTAGCCCAAACCACTCCACTCCTGTCTTCGACCATTGAGTATATCGACGACTCTGGAAAATTTTCTGTAGCTGGTAAATCCTTAGCGTAACGTATAAATTCTTGTGATTGTTCTTTAAAAAGGTTTAGCCCTCTGTTTAATGTTCCTATCCACAGTTGGCCCCAACTATCTTGAAAAATGCTGTGGATTTCATTACCTGATATTGAAGCGAGATCATTAGCATCATACACAAAATGCTTAAATCCATTATTTTGATATAAATTAAGACCATGATCAGTGCCAATCCAAATCTGACCTTTTACATCCTCGTATATGGTCCTTACAGTATTATTACTTAAAGAATATGGTGCATTTTTCTTATTAGAAAAATGTGTTAAATTATCCTCTTGATCGATTAGATATAACCCTGATGAAGTACCAACCCAAAGTCGTTGTTGTGAGTCCTCGAAAATGTCCCAAACACTCTTTACATCAAGACGATTAAACAATGTTACTTTCATGCTCTTTGGAGAAATAAACGCTAAGCCTTTTTTAGTGCCAACCCATACTCGTCCATTTTTTGCTGTATAAATCGAAAACACTGTATTTGATGGTAGACCATGCTCTTTACCGATATAGTGAAACGTTTCTGTTTTCATATCAAATAGATTGACTCCGCCACCAAAAGTGGCTATCCATAAATTTTGCTGAGCATCTTCCGCAATATCCCAAATATCATTATGGCTTAAACTATTTGCTACTTTATTGTTACTAACAAAGCTTTTTACACCATTGCCATCGTAACGTACTAAACCTTTTATAGTGCCTAACCAGATATAGCCATTATTCCCATAATAGATTTTTGTCACCAAACCTAGTTTATGTTGGCCAAGCATATTTTTATGCGTAAAAGTTGGTCCGCCAGGGAGTAAATTTTCTGCATAAAGAGAAAAAACAAAGCTTAAAGATATAAGGGTCAGTGTTAAACATCGACTAAATTGATAAATCAGATTTATTATTTGTGATTGATATGAGCTTACAAAAACAGCTGTAGATTTTTTTAGCATACTTTAATGAAACTTCTTATTATTTTATCCGGATAACCCGGCTATACATTTTTTACTTTCAAAACCGTTACAGAATATTAATAAAAAACACTGATTTAGGTACTTTTAAGTTGCTGATTTTAAAGTAGTAAAATTGAATTGTCATTATTTTTATGTTTTTAGTCATTATTTTGTTACTACTTCGCTTAATTTTTTTGACATTCTGAGTTGGCTTTCAAAGCGTGTATCGATTCAAGCAATTTAGATTCATTAATGCCTATCAGGTATGCATTAATAAAGTTGTTTAGGGAGGAGTAATGGTTATCAATAAAGAAAAATCTACTATATTAACAAAGCGTCCGTTTGACCAAAAAGCACCACAAACGACGTCGTATTTTATTAAACAAGTAGGGTTTAACTTATTAACAGAACAAAGCTTAATAAATACCTATTCCTTTACAGATAAACTGATCATGGCTCAACAAAGAGAACTGTTTAACTGCGGGATGAGTATAAATAACAGCCGTGTCGTTAACTTATTAAATGAATCTCCTTTCAATGATGAGTATTTGCTGAAAAATTGGTTAGCGCACTATCAGTTAACCCCTCAAAAATTGGACTTATTACTTGACACCAAATGGTTAGAAGAAGCCAATACTATAAAAATACCTTGGTCGGCATCTTGTTCGACAGCTAAAGATGAAATATTAGTTGACGAAGCGCTTTCATTTCACCTTTTATTAAACAAGGTACAACTAGGCAAGCTTGCCATTTTTAAGCCGCAAATCAGCAATGCATGTAAAAGAATAGATAAGGCGCTTAGCACTTGCTCGCAACAAAGCGATAATGCGGCTTTTGAGATAGAGACGCTAATTTTTGCATTTTTACCACAATTATTAAACCGTATAAATAGTATCAGTCAGAAAGCCATTGCTTTTGTTGAACATAAATATGATGCTCAACAAGATGAATCGGCCTTACGGTATCGACTCTATAATCATTTTCCGGCAATGCTGAAACAAATTAATCAGGCAACACTCAATTGGAGTAATTATTTAATTGAATTTGCATTGAATTTGGTTGCTGATTTCTCATTATTGCAGAGCACCTTTTTTAACGAGCAGCCTCTGGGACAGCTTAAGTCTATTGCTAGTGAACACGGTGATTTTCATGACCAAGGGCGTTTTGTTCTCATTTGCCAATTTAAATGTGGAAAAAAGCTGGCCTATAAGCCGCGCTCGTTAAGCATTGAACAGAAATTTTATCAATTTTTGAAATATATTGCGCATAATAGTGATTTTCCGGAATTATACCAGCCTACTTATTTATTACGAGATAGCTATGGCTGGATGGAACATATAGCGCCAAAAGCTTGTCGAGATCAGCAACAAATTCAGAAGTATTTTTATCATTCTGGATGCTTATTAAGTGTTTTACATTTATTAGAAGCAGAAGACATTCATTTTGAAAACGTGATAGCACATCAAGAAAGCCCTGTGGTTATAGATTTAGAAACCCTTTTTCATCTGCGAGAAGATAACGTGATTTCTAAGAAAGTACAGGATGTTAATCATAGCGTATTAAAAAGTCACTTCATTCCCCAATATGAATTAAGTGATTTAGAACAAGATCCTGCGGCAATGTGCTTAGTTCGAGACAGTGCTCAAGAAATTAACCGTCAAAGTTTGCCAACCTTGTCAGGTAAAACCATTCCACTAAATGAGCATTGTGAAGACTTTATTAATGGCTTTGCATTTGGCTATCAACAGCTAATGCAACTAAAAAAATTATTACCACAGCAACTTAATCAATTTAAGGGAATAAAGTCACGTCATCTTGCTCGGCCTACGCACATATATCACAGTCTATGGCACTCATCTTGTCAGCCTTACTATCAACAATCTGTAATGAAACAAGAGTTATGTTATGAAAAACTATGGCTTGATAGTAAAAAAAGACCTGATTTAGCAAAAATTATTGATGCTGAAAAAAATGCGCTTCTTCAAGGTGATATCCCTTTATTTACCAATATCATTGGTGAACGAAGCATTTCTTTAGCTAATAAAATTGTTAATGACGCATATTTTAAGCTAGACAGTTTAAGTTTAGTCTCTCGTAAGTTATCAAACTTTTCACAACAAGCTTGCCAGGCACAAATAAAAATTATTAAGCATAGTCTAAAGCTGCAACAACATAATAAACCTTCATTGGTCCAGAACAGATTACTGGTGAACAATATATCGTTAAACGGCTGTAGTAATCAGCACTGGCTTGACGTGAGTAACTTTATTGGACAACAAGTATTAAGAAGCAGTGCCGATAGTGAAAGCAGCCTGTTTTGGCTGGTCAACAAGTATGCACAGGATGGTTTGGCCTGTATTGATGGTACGAATTATTCACTACACGATGGTTCATTAGGCATATTATTCTATCTAGCCTACTTAAATTCAGTTAAACCAGACCATACAAATAGCGTATTAATCAAGCGCTCTACGATGGAAATATTAGACACTTTGCTTAATGAGAGCTTTGTTGAAGATGGATGTGGCGCTTATGAAGGACTGAGTGGCATTGTTTATTTCATCTCACACGTATTGAATCTTTGGGGTGACGAGAGCTTATATTCGATTGCAAAAGTTTTCATTGCCAAGTTAGCCTCTTTAGTTAATACCGATAGTGTTTTTGACGTAATGGCTGGTAGCTCAGGCGCAATCTTAAGCTTACTTTCCTATTACAAAGTCAGCCCAGATCCACAAACCATTAAGGTTGCTACTAGCTTTGGCGATCACTTAATTTCTGCTTTCATTGAAAAGCCTGAGGGCTGCGGTTGGCCGAATAAAAACATAGACAATAAATTGCTCACAGGTTTTTCTCATGGCAGTGCTGGTATTGCTTATTCGTTAATGCGCTTATACGAAGTAACAGGTATCAACCGCTATCTTGATGTTGCCATTAAAGCGGTCACATTTGAACAGGCAAACTTTTGCTCAGGTAGTAATAACTGGCCTGATTTACGGTTTGATTGCCCTCAAGAACAAAAAAAGAAAGCTATGACGGCATGGTGCAATGGTGCCGTGGGGATCGGCCTTAGCCGCTTATCAATGCTTGGCATTGGTGATCAGAAAATGGATGAGCTGTTAAAAGTTGATATAGCCCATGCTAAACAAAATGTGCAGGCAAAGACATCAGTTAAAAGCTTTGGTCTTTGCCATGGTTTTTTCGGCAATCAAGAGTTTATTCAGCAATTAATACTCAATACACAATTTGATGAAATAACACAAAAAGAGTTTAACAGCAGTATTAATCAAAGCCTCAGCAAGCTTAATACTCATGGCTTAAGTGACGATAAAAATAGATTTGAAACATTGGGGTTGATGAACGGCTTATCAGGTATTGGTTATCAATTGTTAAGATTTACCTTACCTGAGCGGTTCCCCAGTATTTTAATGTTGCAACCGCCAGTGAAGTAAAAAAGCACACCTTGACGGGCTGGCAAGGTGAGCTGTTTTATATAATCCAGTCCATTTATTTAGGAAAATTACAATGAACAATAATCAAGAAGTAAACTTAGAAAACCTAGAAATTTCAGTAGAGCAAGCTGAAGTAATCAAAGATGATGAACTTAAAACCGTAACGGGTGGCACTTTCACACATATCCTACCTGGCGGCACTATTATTTTTTGCCAACACCACTAGGTTTAATCCATTCTAAAAATAAGGAAAATTACAATGAATAACAATCAAGAAGTAAACTTAGAAAACCTAGAAATTTCAATAGATCAAGCTGAAGTTATCAAAGATGATGAACTTAAAACGGTAACGGGTGGTACTTTCACACGTATCTTAGTTGATGGCACTATTATTTTTTGCCAACACCACTAAGTTTAATCCATTCTAAAAATAAGGAAAATTACAATGAATAACAATCAAGCAGTAGACTTAGAGAGCTTAGAAATTTCAATAGATCAAGCCGAAGTTATTAAAGATGATGAAATGAAAACCGTAACGGGTGGCCGTATTTCATATATAAATCCAAATACAGGCACTATTTATTGGTGTATTGAGCCTTAAGTTTTCTTAAGTTACGCCTTAGCTTGTTCTCACCAATAAGTTAAGGCAATTTTTTTCAGTAAGTAATTTTATCTATGCCTAAAAAATTTCACTGCATTCGTCAACTCGATATTATGGATTGTGGCCCTACATGTTTAATGATGATTGGCCGTCATTATGGTAATACCTATAGCTTAAATCGTTTACGTAAGTTATGCGATAAAGGGCAGCAAGGCGTATCGCTATTAGGGATAAATCACGCTGCTCAAGAATTAGGATTCAAAACCCTCCCTTTAAAAATGAAGCTTGATTTGTTTATTCAACAGGCTCAGCTTCCCTGTCTGGTACATTGGCAAGGGGAGCACTATGTTGTTGTCCATAAAATCGATAAAGGGAAAGTACATATTGCCGACCCTGGTGCAGGCAAGTCTATATTATCGATAGCCGAGTTTGCTGAGTGTTGGACTCAAGAAAAGGATATTGGCATAGCATTGTTTGTCGAGCCTACACAAAAACTCATTCAGCATGATGATGACGATGAGCGCCATGTCACTAATGGCTTAAGCCGATTAACCGCACATTTATTTCGCTTTAAAAATTATCTTTGGCAGCTTGGAATAGGGGCCTTATTAGGCTCAGTTTTAAATCTCATTTTTCCTTTTCTCACTCAGGCTTTAGTCGATCACGGTATTGGTAATCAAGACATAGATTTTGTTTATGCGATATTAATTGCGCAAATAATGCTATTTTTAAGCCGCACGGCCACTGAGTTTATCCGCGGCTGGATCTTGGTGCATATGGGCACCAGGATCAATATTGCAGTTATTTCAGAGTTTTTAATGAAGCTTTTAGCGCTGCCCTTATCTTACTTTAGCAGCCGAAATTTAGGTGATGTTTTACAAAGAGTTTCTGATCACAATAAGATCGAAGAATTCCTCACTTCTCATGCAATTAATATTGTTTTTGCGCTACTTAACTTGATTATTTTCAGCATCATTATGGCTATTTATAGCGGTGCCATTTTTGCTGTCTTCTTTTTTGGTAGTCTTGCTTCTATTGGTTGGGTTTTACTCTTTTTAAATCGTCGCAAGATATTGGATTATCAGCAGTTTCATCAAATGCGTGCCAATCAAAATACCATAGTGCAATTGGTTAATGGCATGCCTGAAATCAAAATGAATCAAGCTGCGGCGAGTCAGCGCTGGGCATGGGAGATTATTCAGGGAAAGTTATTTAAAGTCAGAATTAAAGTACTTGCCTTAGAGCAATATCAGCAAGCAGGCACCTTATTCTTTAACGAAGGAAAAAACATCTGGATCACCTTTATTGCTGCCAGTGCGGTGATTAATGGTGAGATGACCCTAGGGATGATGATGGCAATTACCTATATTCTTGGTCAAATGAATGCACCTATTGAACAGCTATTACAGTTTATCAGACAAGCTCAAGATGCCAAATTGAGCATGGAACGATTAGGTGAAATACAAGACATGAAAGAAGAAAAAGATGAGCAAGGGTTAGCATTAAGTGATGAGGTTCCCCTTGGTAGTATAGAACTTAAGAATGCTTGTTTTAAATACTCTATCCATGACAAAACCAATGTGATTGATCAGTTAAACTTTATCATACCGAATCAAAAAACAACTGCCATTGTTGGCACCAGTGGTAGCGGTAAAACCACATTAATGAAACTGCTGTTAAAATTCTATCCACTTGAAAGTGGCATGATCTCTGTAGCGAATCAAGATCTTAAATTTATAGATCATGATGCCTGGCGCAGTAAGTGTGGCGTGGTAATGCAAGACGGTTATATATTAAATGATACCGTTGCCAAAAATATTGCCATGGGCGATCAAGGAGTGAATTTTCAACAAGTGATCAATGCCGCTAAAACGGCCAATATTCATAATGAAATAGAAAAACTGCCACAGGGTTACAATACTCCTATTGGTCAAGAAGGGGTTGGTTTAAGTGGTGGACAGAACCAACGAATTTTGATTGCTCGCGCTATTTATAAAAATCCAGAGTTTTTATTTTTTGATGAGGCTACTTCAGCATTAGATGCAAATAATGAAAAGCAAATCCAGGAAAATTTACAAGACTTTTTTAAAGGGAAAACCGTCGTTGTTATTGCCCATCGTTTAAGTACGGTAAAAAATGCCGATCAGATCATCGTTATGGATCAAGGGCGTATTATCGAGCAAGGTGATCATCAGCAGCTAACGCAGCAGAAAGGCTACTATTACGCGTTAGTTAAAAATCAATTAGAGCTTGGGAGCTAAAATGATTGATCAGGTATTACTTAAAACACCGGTTGTTGATGCCATTATAGGACGAGAACCTTCTTGGATTATTCGTTCGGGGATCTCTTTAATATTTATAGTTGTTATTATGCTGTTCAGTTTAACTTGGTTCATTCAATACCCTGATAAACTTATAGCACCGGTAACGTTACATACCAAACAGGCTACGGTTCAATATCCCGCCAGATCAAATGGCTATTTAGAGCAGCTTATGGTCAGGGATGGCGAGCAAGTATTGCAAGGACAAGTACTTGCTTTACTTGAAAGCCAGCTCGATTATTCGGTATTGCAACGAGTTAATCAATTATTAAATAAATATTCAGATTTCACTCAAATTCAACAGTTATTGACAGAAGTTCAGCTAACCTCCTCTGGAAGCCAATTAGGTGAATTACAACAAAACTATAACGCATTCGTTAAAAACTTACAGGAATGGTACCGTTTACAACAAGCTAAAACTTTAAAACATCAGCAACAATCAACAACAACTTTAATTGACAAATACACAAACTTAATTGAAGAGTTGAAGTTAAAACAAGAAACACTGCTTAAGCAAACGAATATTATTAAATCTGAACTCAATCAAACCGAAAATTTAGTCAATCAGAATCTAATTGCCACCAATGAACTTGGAAAAGTTAAACAGCTTTATTTAACAAGGCAATCCCAATTAAATGACAACAAGATAGACATTCAAATTTATCAACTCAAAGTGAGTGAACTAAATCAGCAGTTAGCTGCAGCGACAATTATACACCAAGAAAAAGTAAGCTTTAAAACTAGTGAAATAGTTCAACAAAGAGCTTTAATGTTAAGCAAAATCAAGCGCTGGGAAAAAGCACATTTGATCGTCTCTCAAATGAATGGCATTGTCTCTTTCAACCAATCATTGCAACCTCACCAGTTCGTACGCAGTGATGAAATTCTTTTTAGTATCATTCCAGTGTCAGACTCTATGGAGGCGTGGATGAAGGTTTCAGGAAAAGGCGTAGGTAAAGTTAAACCCGGACAGCATGTTCAAATAGAGCTGGAAAATTATCTTGCCGCAGAGTTTGGCACCTTTCAAGGGGTTGTGAGTTCGATAAGTACTGTACCAGATAAACAGGGATATTTAGTTAAACTCACCTTACCAAAGCAATTAATTTCTAGTTATGGGGTGGCCCTAAAGAGACAACCTATGTTGCATGGGGTAGGTAAAATTATAACTAAACCACGACGGTTAATAACGCGTTTCACGGATAAAATTACATACGCATTGAATCACATAGAATAATAGAATTGCTGATAATGCTATAACGACATGTATAAATAATATTATACTAGTTCAACTGGATTTGAATAACGAAGCACAAATAATGCTAGAGCGAATTATTCAGGAAAACACGCATCTAATGAATAACGTTCAATGCCTAGTTTTTGTTGCGCGCTAATCTGGCACATTTTCTCAGCTACTTGATAACCATAAATTGGTCTATAGCGTATTAAAACCGGTAGTTTACATATTGTTGGTAAAATCCAGCTCCCTATTTTTTCACCCAATCTAAAACTATTGCGCTTTCCTAACAATAATGATGGCTGGAAAATACAAATACGTTGAAAGTCCAGGCCCTGTATTTTATTTTCCAACTCACCTTTCATTTGTAAATATGTGTTATTGCTCTTTGAATTAGCACTACTTGAAGATACTAAAAAGTATTCAGAAACTCCGTTTATGGCTGCAAGTTTTGCTGCTGTTAATTGATAGTCAACATCAATAATACGTTGAGCGGCGATTGAGCCAGCTTGTTTTTTAGTCGTGCCTAAGCATGAGAATAATATATCCCCTGAAAAGAGCTGGCTATATTGTTCGAGTTTAGAAAAATCAACAACCTGGTTTTCGATATTAGGGTGTGTGTAATTAACAGCTCTTCGTGTCACTGCAATTACTTTTTTGATATGGGCTTGTTCTGCAAGCTTTTTTGTCAGGTTTTGTCCAATTAACCCTGTAACCCCAAGTACAATCGCTATTTTCATGTTATGTATTCAATAATGCTTTAATATTAAGATAGTAATCGAAAGATGTGCAAGAAACTATCAAATACCAAATCAAATCTCATAGCAAAGCTCGGTAGTCATATTTTTATTACTGATAACTAAGATAAACTTAAAGTAAAAATGCCCACTATAATAGCGGGCATTTTTATATTAAAAAGTTGTGTAGCAAAATGACCTTAGTAGGTATAACTTGATTGTAAGCCTAATGGTATGCCAAGACCCCAATAAGCCAGTAAGAATAGTGTCCAGCCAATCATAAATGCAATTGAGAAAGGTAACATTAATGAAATCAAAGTACCTATCCCGGTATCTTTAACGTATTTCTGACAATACACCACAACTAGTGGGAAATAGGGCATGAGTGGCGTGATGATATTAGAGCTTGAATCACCAATTCGGTATGACGCCTGGGTTAAATCTGGGGAAATACCCAGTTGCATTAACATTGGTACGAATACGGGTCCTAGTAGTGCCCATTTTGCTGAACTTGAACCTACAAATAAATTTACAAAACCGGTTAAGAAGATGATGCCAACAATTGTAATTGCACTAGGCAGCGCCATTGCTTTTAATACTTCAGCACCTTCGATTGCCAGTAAGGCACCTAAATTCGATTGGGAGAATGCAGCAATAAATAAAGAACAGAAAAATGCCATCACAACATAGTACGACATACTGCCCATAGATTTACTCATGGCATTAATCATATCTTTACTGGTTTTAAAAGTGCCGACACTAAAACCGTAAACTGCACCAGGGATCCAAAAGAGTAAAAATATTAGTGGTACTATCGATTGCATTAATGGCGCTTTAAAGTCAGCTAAAGAGCCACTTGGACCACGTAGTGGTGAATCTGCCGACCAGCTCGCCCAAGCGAGTAATACTAAGCCTGACACCATAACAAAAGACGCTAAATAAAAGCCTTTGCGCTCTTTTTGAGTAATTTCATCGAATTGTGGTAAATCTGAAGTATCTCCATCTATAGGCGTATTCTTTAATCTAGGCTCAATGATTTTGTCTGTAATATACCAACCTAATAAAACGATAAAGAGGCTAGAGGCAGATGTAAAAAACCAGTTGTTTAAAGGGTTTATTATAATATCAGGATCAATAATTTGTGCTGCACTTTGGGTAAAGCTTTGCAATAAAGGATCTATGCCTGAAGGAATAAAATTAGCACTAAAGCCGCCACTAACACCTGCAAATGCCGCTGCAATCCCCACTAATGGGTGACGTCCCATGGCAAAGAAAATAACCCCAGCCAAGGGGATTACCAAAACGTAACCCGCGTCGGTCGCGGTATGACTTACAATCGCAATTAGAATAATCGAAGGGGTTAATAACGCTTTGGGTGTGCGTTTCAACATAATTTTTAAGCCAGTATTGATAAAGCCTGAATGCTCAGCAACACCCACCCCTAACATTGCAACCAATACCACACCTAATGGCGCAAAGCCGGTGAAGGTTTTCGCCATACTTGAAAGGAAATTAGCCAAGGCATCACCAGTGAGTAAATTATGCACTATGATGCCTTGGCCAGTTCTTGGATCAATGGCATCGAATGATACCTGTGAAAACAAGGCGGACAAAAACCATATGAGTATCATGGCGAATAAAAAGATAATCGCAGGATCGGGTAGGGTATTGCCTACGCGCTCAATTGAGTTCAAAAACCTGTCTATCAGTCTGGGTTTTTGATTAGTAGAATTCATACAATGTCCTTAAAGTAAGTAAAACATATTTGCCTCTATATTATTCTCTATTAGAGCAAAGCTAGAAAAACTTTGAAACATTTTAAGAAAATATTTTAACTCTGCCAGATCATTTGATTCTGGTGTAATATTGCTTTAATTATTTTGGATATTAAAAAAGGGAATCATGTCTCATTTACACCGCATTATAGCTATCGACAATTTGAGCCGTGGGCAGTTTGTTGTTATCAACACCAATGGCCATACTAACTTTGACGGTAGAAACAAAGCTGGTAAAACAACAACTTTAAAATTGGCTTTATTATTTTATGGTGTAAAAGGCAGTGATCTGGCAAAAGCGAAAGGAAAGGTGACACAAAGTTTTGTTAATTATTATTTACCAAACCCTAGTAGTTATTTAGTTTATGAGTATGTACGTGGTGATGATACTCATTGCGTGATCTGTAGTTCAACTGACAACGCTATTAAATATCAATTTTTGTCTGGTGCCTTTGATCAAAAAATTTTCCTTTTTGATAACTTAGATGGTAAAACCATAGTGCAAAATAATGCACTTCGTACTAACGCAGATCGCTTTGAGCGTGAGCTCAGTCCAAAGTTAAGTGGCGAAACGTATCGAAATATTATTCAATCGAACAAACCATACAGACTTAAAACACCTGATTCTGAATCTATCAGGAAATGGAGACCTCGTTATTCATTTCCGACCCAAGGTGACAGTATTGATAACATTGATCGTGTATTGATTGGTATTTTTAAGGGTAAAGTATCAATGGATGCTGTTCGTGCGACATTAACCAATATTTTGGTTGAAGAAGGTGCGATACCAGATCAATTGTTGTCTTTAAATAACCATTCAGTTGAAATAAATGAGTGGATGGCGGAGCGTAAAGCCTGGCTAGCTATTGATAGTCAAAAACCAAAAAATATTGAACTTACTAAAGCGGCTATTGCGCAACAAGGTTACTGTAACGATATCTCTGGTTTATTGCATGTTGCAGATAAGATGCAAAGTCAACTAGATATAGAACAAGCGTCGATTAATAAAAAAATCCAAGATTTAACGAAGCAACAAAATTATACCAATCAATCCCTGGTAGACTTTGATACTCAAGACAGGCTGACAACAAATGCGTTAGAAGACTCATTTAATAAGGTATCACGTGAAATAGTTAACTTATTAGAACTAAAAGATGGTTTTGAATCGCCGAGTGAAAAGTATTTACCTATTGCTGAGTTACAAGCACTTTTTGAACAAGTTGACAGTCTTGAATATCAAAGCAAAAAAACAAAAGAGCATTACGACAAAATATCTTCTGGTGTAGCCAATATTAATGAAACGTTTGCAAAGCAAAGATCTGAATTAGAAACAACAATTTCAAATATAAGCTTAAATTTAGCTCATTCAATTCAGGGCTTTAAAAATCAAAGCCAGCTAGATAAAGACAATCTTAATAACTCTTTTGAGCTTCAATTTAAGTCATTAAATGAGCAGTTTACGTTAATCAGTGAAAGTTTAAATAAAAAAGAAAACACAGTAGGACGAGAGGAAGCTCAGTATAAAGAGCGTCTTTCAAATCCTGTGTTAAAACCAGCACTTAAAGAGCAGCTGGAACAATTAAATCGTGAACATATTCAATCAAATAAAAACTTATCTGAAGCACAAGCAGAATTATTAGCTGAAACTAATGCATTTAATGAGCTTAAGGGTGAGCGAAAGAACAAGCTCGAAAAATTTAATCGCTTATCTATACGTAAGCAAGAGAAAATAGATCAACAAGCTGCTTTAAAATCAAGAATTGAAGATGGCACACTTTTTAATTACTTACGCGATAGTGTTCCTAATTTTGAGCATACTTTAGGTAAGGTTATTAACCCTGATCTATTGTTACGTAAGAATCTTAAACCAGAATTTAATGAGGGTGAATCGAGCTTATACGGTTTGAAGATAGATTTAAGCCAAATAGAGTCAAAGGGGTTTGGTAATGTTCAGACTATCATTGAAGAAATACAGGAATTAGACAAACACATTGCTGAACTTGAAGCTCAGATAGCACAGGTAGAAGTAGAAACAAAAACACTATCGAATAAATGTGATGCCAAAGAACATGACGTTGCCAGAGTGAGTCTGGAAGCGAAACAAGAGCAAGCTTTTAACGAGCAACTAGAAGCTGATATACAAGATAAAAATACTCAAGCGGCGCTTTGGTTAAAAAAATATATTGAAGGGTTACAACTGGCCTTAACTGAATGCCAATCAAATTTGAGAACCGTGATTGGGCAAAAAAGGGAACAAAATACCCTTTACCAAAAGAATATCGAAAAACTTAATGCGCAAAAGCAAACATCACTTGACTGCATTGAGGCTAAACTAAGTGAGCAAGAAATCGCCGCATCAAAGGTCACTGAAGAAAAGTTAGCTGAATTAAAGTTACAAATTAACAAAAGTATTGCGGACGAAAATAAGGCCATACGTGAAAATGGTTTTAGTGATGATGATATCAATAATGCTAAACAAGCGTATGAACTTGCTCAGCAGCAACACGAAAGAGCTCTAACGGCTGGTATTAGGGTTCGGCGTTATAATAAATTTTTATCCTCTGAATGGGTAAAACACCAAAGGTTAACTGAAGAAAAAACAAAAACTGAACAGGCCTTGAGCCAACATCGCAGGTTAGCGCAAGAAACACGAAATGGTTTAGAATCAAAGCGAAGTCAAATCAGTGCAGAGCTTGTTGATAATCATGAAATCAATGTGCAACTTGCAACTGGATTCAAAGAACTCAAATTTATGATGGAGATAGGTCAAACCTTAAATATTCAGCCTAATGAAGCCTATAACTCTCGTTATATCAGTTATGAAGTTGAAAGGCTGAAATTAGCGTTAGATAAATTAGTTGAGCAGCTGGAAAAAACGCAACAATCAGGCAAGAACACATTTAATCAATTACAAAAAGTTTTTATAAGAGTACAGCGTACACATCCGGCACGATTTTTTGAAAAAATGCGCGAAGAAGTGCTGGAGAAAGTTGAGCCTGAAAATTTATGGATCAAAGCTGCCCTTGAGATCAGAAATTACTTTAATGAAGATCATGTATCTCAAGAATCATTGCTCCGTTCAAATTATACGGTTGTTGCACAGAGCATCAGTAACTTTAGTACGAGTGTTAAAGAAGCTGATAAGCAGTTAAGTGCTAAAGGACGTCAATTAACGACAAAAATTGGTCAGGTATCAAATCCATTTGAAAGTATGGGAAAAATTGATATTAAAGTATCGTCTAGGCTAAAAACTCTCGCTTATTTTTCTAGCCTTGAAGATTTTTCTAAGGCGCATAATCGTTGGAAATATCAGCAATTAAACGAGTTGCCGGGTGATGAACTTATTAGTAAGTTAACCAATTTAGTTAACTTACTTAATACGCATAAACCGGTTATTGATATTGCTAAATATTTTGAATTTACTGTTGATTATATGGATGGTGAAACACATAAAATGGCAACCAATGATCAGGAAATAGCTGAATTGAGCTCCAATGGTCTGACATACTTAATTATTGTATCTATCTATATTGGCTTAATTAACCTAATGAGAAGTGATACCAATGTTAAATTGGCATTTTGTGTCGATGAGTTTGATAAAATTGACTCTGAAAATTCAATGTTGCTGATTAAATTATTTGATGAACAGGGGATCCGAATTTTAAGCGCTCAACCTTCGGGAAAAGGCGAAATTTTGCAGTACTATCAGCATTGTTATCAAATTGAACGTCAAAGTGATCATAAACGTGTTTACAAGGAATATTCCGCCGACAGTATTACTTCTACGACAAGTAAATTAACTGAATTACTCGCAGCAGAAGGGGTGTAATATGAGTTTAAGAAATGTGTTAGAAAAGTTATATAATGAGAAAAAGTTCATTTGTTCATACTCTGATGAAGCGTGTTTTGAGTTCCTTGAAACAGCTGAAGGTCAAGGTCAAGTTAATGCGGCAATGGCTGTGTTTGGCAGAAAGCTAACGAGAATTAATGACAATGGCGCGTTTTATTTAACATCCACAGATCCTGAGTATGCGCCAGATAAGTTATTACTAAAAAAAGAGTTTCTAAAAGTCAGAGATGAAATCGAACCGGTAGTTGAGTTTTTAGTGTTTATTTCTAAAGTTAAAAGCGATGCGGGTATACTCTTATCTGGTGACATTATTCGTTACGCTGAGATACTAAATTTAGTAACGGACAATGAGTTGCACTTAAAACATTTAAATCAATTGATACAATTATCAGCCTTTAAAACCGTTAAGAAATCTACAGCCGATAAGCTAACAGCACTGTTTGACGGGCTTGAACGCTTAAACTTGCTTATTGTAAAAAACCGTAGCGAAATGTTATATCAAATCACAGGTAAGGTAGATTACATTCATACTGTGATGGAGTTTATTGCAGAGTATGAAACGATAGCCGTAGATGAAGCTGAGGACGAACAAATAGAGTTGCCGCATGAGTAGCTTAGCGGAAAAATTTTCTCAACTTGGTAAAGCGATAATACAAAATGCTGAAGCGATAGCACGACTGACTGAACTTAATGGAGAAGAGGAGACTGAGTTAGGTGAATTAACGCGTCTTTTTAATACGTTAACGAGTTATAATCTGGTACATGGCAATGAAGTAGAAGGTTTTAGTGCGTCATCTGTATTAGTTGAACTTTCATATCTATTAAATAAACAAGAAGCAAATAGACGTTTATCACCGGATGTGAATGAATGGCTCGCGCAATTACAGCTTAAAATTGCTCAATTAAATCAGGCGAAAGAAAGTAAAAATATAAGAATATATGGCCAGCATTTAACGGATATACGTGGTTTGGTTTTTTTAATGCGTGACGGGATCGGTAATGAGGTGAGATCAATTGAAATTGCTTTGCATACAAAGTTTGGTCATGTTGAATCAATTGCAGACAAACAGGCAGAAAACAAATATTTAATTAATCGCCTTGATAGATTGACTAAAAAGTTGTTGGTATTAGATCTGCAAACATTAAATGATTTGGCTGGCAGCAACTCTGAATTAAGAAAAATATTAAGCGTAAGACTATTTCGCAGTATTGATGATTGTCGAGAAGCTATATTAGCCTCTATTCCCCGTTTAAAGCATTTATTATGGGAGTTTGAGAAACAATCAAAAGACTCAAAGCGTGTATGGGCTTTTTATAACCACTTTAGAACTCATAGCCAAGGGTTTAAGTATGACCCTACAGATGAAGAACTAACCAAATTAGTTTTACCGTGTTATGCCGAACATAACACTTTAGAGTTGGCTATTGATACAGAAAATCAAAGTCATTTAGTATGCCATATAGATTTACTTAGCTCCCTTAAACCCAGGCTTGAAATTGGTTTTGACCATAGCCAAGAAATTAAAGAGCCATCAAATTTTGAAGGTGAAGCTAATTCAGAAGTTAAAATTGAATACAATGACAGGATGCAAAGTCACCTGATTGAAATGTTACGCCTGTCAAAGACAGAGCGGGTATCCTGTAGAGAGTATTGGCAGTTAAATCTGGGGGGATCTGGTTATCCTTATGGATTTATGTCATATGCATACACAGAGCTTAATCAGATAAAATCACTTAAGACAAAGCGAAAGTTGACGGTAGAAACCAGGAAAGCTTTTGTGCAATCTGCAACTGTTAGCGTTACTGATTTGATTTTGGAGCCAATAAGTTGAGTATGAAAATGAGTGAACAAGATTACTTTCAACTTAGTAAGTACTTGAAAACGGCAAGCGATAATGTACCAGCTAAAGGCATTTGGCTGGCGTTTTACAATGAATATAATATTGGTTGTCACCAATGTGATTTAATCAAGCTGACAGCGACTGATCGTGCGTTTATAAGAGAAAAAGTAAAAGGCTTAACTGGCTTTGATCCTGTTAATGATCCAGCTGAAAAGTTAGCGAAATGCACTCGAACTAAAAATAGTGAGTTTGGGAAAAATGAGAAATTTATTTCGCTTAAGCCACGAGAAGCTTTCATAGAGTATAGGGTACTCATGTCGCAAGCAGACACTCAAGGATATCTTGGAGGTGATGTTGAACAAGTATTATCTTTGGGTATTAAAACAGTGGTTAGTGTTGAAAATTTTGATACTTTTGCATCTGCCACTTACGGTTTGTTATCTGAAGCCATCAAAACTTCTGAACCTGTGATCCTCATTTATAGGGGCGATAATATCGCATCGCCTAAAGCCGTTATAGCACTGAGACAAGCTTTTATTGGCAAGTGGTTTCATTTTGGTGATTTTGACCCTCAAGGCATTAATGTAGGGGTTGTAGATATGAAAGCTAATGGCCTCATTTTACCTGTTTTGGCTGATATACTTGCGAATCACTCACTCTCTCAAAAAGAGGTGTATTTGAGACAGAATGAAAACTTGATACTTACACACATCGAAACGCCTTTAAAAGAGCATCTTGAACTTATGAAATCTAAAAAATTGGCAATTATGCAGGAACATATTTGCGCTCACAATTTAAGGTTAACCACGGTTTTATGTAAGTTTGACTGTGATTTAATCTAAGATGTACAAGCTGAGGCTTATTCCCGTTGCCAGACAAACCTTTGCTAAATAGACCAAATGAATTAATCAATGCTGTTAATAATATTGATATTTTTTAAACCACTGTGCCTGTTATCTTACTCATTGAGCCGCATATCCGATAAACCACCAATTTAAATAAAAACCTAAGTAAGGTGAATTAAACATTTATTTCAATAAATAAGGAATTCACTTTGAACAGTAATACAGATGATAATAGGGGAAGATCATTAGCGATAATTTGCTTAAGCTTTTTCCTAATGTTTCCGCTGAGCGCGAGCTCCGAAATTTTAGAAAAAGATCACTTGGTTGATAATGTTATTGACGCTTATGGTGGCAAAAATCTCTTGGCGATGACATCACTAAAGGTTAACGATCGATATAAAGTTTTTTCACTGGATCAGGGAGTAAACCCCGAAATAAACTCAGTTTCTACACTGTATTCTACTTTGGCTATTGATTTTAGTTCAGACAAGAAAAGTGTTAAAAATTGGCGGGAAAACAGCAACGGTAACCGATTAAGCCAAATCTTATTTGATGGTAAAACAGGATGGAGCATTAATCATTTACGAGGGACACATGTAGAAAATAAAACACTTACTACGGATGTTGTTGGCGCGGGTATGATGAAAATGCTTGATACTATTCTGGCTCGGTGGTTAGCAAGGTACCGCGATTCAGTTAACTTAGTTTCACGTAATTCAATTGCAGGAAAACCTACTTATACCCTTTCATTTATCACAGAAAAGAACAATCAATACTTTATTGATATTGACGCTTCATCACATTTGATTTTGAGCATGTCAAAAGACGGCGACCGCACTACAGGCCGAGTTTATGAATATGCAAAGCATAAACAGATACAAGGCGTGACTTTTGCGACTGATATGAACATGTTTGTTAAAGGTAAGCCACGTTTTATTACTTTATCGCGAAATATTGAAGTAAATAAAGTGGATCCTCAATTATTTTCAATTCCCAAAGGATCCATGCAACTTAAAGGTTCTATCGACCGCTCAAAAATGCGTGTTGATAAACTTGCTGATAAAGTCTATTTGGCGGGTAAGGGCGGTAATTTTTCAATTTTTGTTGATGCGGGTGATTATTATATTGGTGCTGGTGGCTTATCGGGATTGAAAAATAGACTTTCAGCAGTAAACGAGTACACAGGTAGTGATAAGCCCGTTAAAACTCAGGTATTACCCGATCATCACAGAGGCCATTTAGGCGCGCTAAAAGAGCTTGAAGCAATGGGGGCCTCTATCGTAATAGCAACTGAACACAAAAAGGTGATTGATAGCTTAACGACTAATAAGCACCTGAATGATCAAATCAGGTTTGTCGACAAAAAAATGAGTTTGGCAAACGGTCTGGTTGAGGTTTATGACATTCATACAGCGCATGCAGAAAACTATTTATTATTTTTTGTACCATCGGCTAAATTAGTATTTAGTGCCGATCACTTTGGAACCAACTTAATAGAGGCACTACCTGGGGCAAACAATACAATAAAAACGTTTCATAATGAGATTGAAAGATTAGGTATTCAAGTACAAAGATTTGCCCATGCACATGGTCCAAGAATATTGAGTGAGGCTGATTTAGACAAAGTTGTTGCAGACCACCTGGTTAAGTCATGTCCACCGGAACACAAAATTTGTTTAGATTAAGTAGTAAGCATATTAAGGGCTGAGTTATAACGACGACTCAGTCGAATATGTTTATCATTGGACAGTATCAGTTGATAATCACTAAAACGTAATTTTATTGCTTGTTTTATATGTTGTGCATTAGCCAGATATGATTTGTGAACCTGGTAAAAACCAAATTCAGATAATTCAGCACAATAGTATTTTAACGTTTGGCGCGTTATTAACTGCCTGTCTTGCAAATGAATACAAACATGGTCGCCTACTGATTCAATATAGATGATTTGACCAACTTTGATCCTGAAGTATCCTTCATCTGTTTTAACACTGATGCTTTTGGAAGTTTTGGTAATTTGCTGCTGTAATGTTTCAATGGTTTTTAACATGACTCCAGAATGAGCTGATTGATTTTTTTGTATTAGTGCTATTCGGGCTCTGTCTATTACAGTGGCAAACCGATTTTCATCGATTGGTTTTAAGATATAGTCCAGAGCTTGTTGCTCAAATGCCTTAATGGCGTATTGATTATAGGCTGTAACAAAAACAATTAAAGGTAATGGCCCTTGCCACTCTTCCAGCATAGCGAAGCCATTTTTTCTGGGCATTGCTATATCCAAAAATATAATATCTATGTCTGAAAGATCAGACTCGAGCACTTCTTCAGCTGAGCCAAATTGACCAATTAATTGAAAATCCTTATAGGGTGCTAAAGCTAATTTTATACCTTGTCTCGCATGCGGCTCGTCATCTATACACAGGCATCGAATCAGCATAACATTTTCCTATTTACATAAAGTCTTACGAGTGATTTTAGAATAACGTATAAACTATCTATATGGCATTAATTTAAAAGTAACAAAGTTTTAGTAGGGTCATTTAAAGTTAAATTTAATACATTATATGTATTCTTCCCACGGGATTTTAACTTCTACTTCAAAATGCTTATCGTGATCGAAAGTCAGTATTGAGGCATCCTCGCCATAGAGTAGTTGAAGCCGTGCTTGGGTATTTTTAAGGCCAGTGCCGGTACCGTGCTTAATCGCTTCCTTTGTTTTGTTATTTTTGACAATTATTTTTAATCTTTGAGTTTGTTTTGACGCTGAAATGAAAATATACCCCGTCTCTTTTTGTGACCACGCATATTTAATTGCATTTTCAATTAAAGGTTGTAATAACATAGGTGGAATAAGTGCACTTCGGCAAGTTTCGTCTAATTCGACTTGTACTGTAAGGGCATCGCCAAACCGTAATTGTTCAATTGAAACAAAGTTTTGTATCACATTGAATTCCTTTTCTAAAGTGACCTTATCGTTTTCACTTTCCTCTAAGGTCGTTCGCAAAAAGGCGCTTAGATGTTTAAGCATGTTATGTGCAGTTGCTTTGTCGTTACTCAATACACTGACATCGATACTATTGAGTACGTTAAATAAAAAGTGTGGATTCAACTGATAACGCAGTGTTTCAAGTTGTGCTTGTTTTTTATCTACTAAAGCTTGGGTTAGTTTATTTTGTTGGGTTTGATGGGTTATATACCATTTAGCGCTGAGATAAAACCCGGCCCAGGCGAGAAACAAAAATAATGGCATGTAACCGGTTTTTGTCCACTCTAATAGACTGAGTTCAAAAATTTGCGCAACCTTGATTGAAAGTTGTTCCTCTATTTGATTATGTGCCACTTTATAAATCTTGTGCCAGATAATAGCCGCGATATATAAAATCAATACAAAATAGCATGATCGAAAGATAATATTATCACTTTTATTCTTACTACTAAGTAATGCAACGCAGCTTGTTAAAACAAAGGCTGCCACACCATATACAGTAATTTGTGTATAGAATAAATAACCAGCCCTTACGTGGCCGATAATATCGATAATGATATAAGCAGCCCAGCCACCAATTTGCAGGAAAATAAGCGGATACTTATGAAAGTGATCTCGAAGTAGCATATATATTTTTGTTATTTTGGGTTTTTAAAGAGTGTAACATCACTGAAAATATAATTGTGGGTGTTAAATGCGTTGATGCATTATAAACGCTACATAAATTACCAGATGATGTAACTTTTAGAATTTTTAATGGTATAAGTGATTGTAAGGTTAAGGGTTGTTTAACTGCTTTACAACCCGTTAAGTATAGAGAGTTACCTTTTACGCGATTTATCATTTGATATGTAAATCAAGGTGGTAACTCTGCATTTTTATCAAATTGTCTAACTATCAGTGATCATGTTCTTCTTCTGATGCAACACCTAACCATGCAGCTTTTGCGGGAGTGAAGTCTAAATCAAAATGGCCAATAACTTCGCCATCGTGTAAATCAACGGTTGTTACTTCTTGTCCGTTAATAACATACACTAATTCATGTGCTTTAGAAGCTATGATCAACGGTTTAGCTTCTTCTGCTAACTCGCTATACAGTGCTATTTTTTTATCAAGTCCCCAATTAGCTTCTGCAGAAAAAATGTTTAATTTACCTGTGTTATCCAGGATCAACATATGCTCATTATGGCCATCAAACCCATAAGTAACTGATGCTAAACTTTCTTCCGGTTGCCAGTTAAAGGGAGTGATTTCTTCAGCTGCTAAATCAACTAAAAAGAATCCAGCGCGTGAAGCACCTATCATTACATTACTTTGTGCACTGCCTTTTAACGATCCTATGCGAACATCTTCAGGCATATCAGCAGGATTAGGGATTTTATGAGCGGTAAAAATACTGCCTTGTTGCTCAATAGCGAGTACGCCATCACCACAGGCAAATGCGACATAATCTTCAGTTTGAAAACTGCCGTGTAAAGCCGGACAAGTTGCGTCAAATACTTGTTCTTGATGGAAATGATCGCCATGAACTTCTAATAATGCAACCTGATCAGGGAGACTACTTTCTGAGTCATTATCACGTAGCGTTGTTAAAACAAACTCACCTCGGACCTCAGCTGTTCCATGCATATAAGTATCAAAGTGATGCTCTGCGATTATTTTTTCTTGCGCGATACTTGCGTCACTTAATAAACTTAAACCTGCATTCGCACCAGTGTCCTTATCACCGTCAAAAAATATAGCCGCTTTATCACCTCGAGGTACGTAATGTGTGGGTTTTACGTCATTTAAAGTAAAGTTTGTTATTGAAGGCGCATCAAGATGCTGGTCATAGTGATCACCATGTAATTCTTGCCATACACCACCATCAATAAACTCAACATGATCAAGTGACCGTTGAACAGCAACGGCATAACGATTTTGTGGGCTTGCATATAAATATTCAGCAGGGTGAGTAATATTCACTGATCCAATTAAAGTATTGTCTTCTAAATCAAAAATGTGAATGACTGCTTGTTCGGCATCAGCAATCGCTAAACGCCCTTTTCCTAACGCTTCATCATGATTATGATCATCGTCTATTACAACTGGCGTTGGCGCGATTTCAGTAATATGTGTTTCACTGTCACCACAACCGATTAACGCAGTCGTCGTGCATGTTAATAATAAGCTTTTTAATGAAAAGATTTTCATGGTTTTCCTTTAAATAAAATATTGATAGCCCAGAGCGTAATGGGCTTAAATACAAGTTGAATTAAAATGAGCTACGTAAGCCAAATGCGATAGAACGTCCAGCTAACGGAGTCAGATCTTTTAAGAAAGAGGTATGTATCTGGGCATATTCATCAGTTAAATTATTGGCTTTGAGGTAGACAGCTAAATCATGCTGATCCAGGTTGAAATGATAATTTACATTAACATCAAGCATGACATAGCTATCAGTCGCACTTTCAAGGGGGGCTGTATGATCTTGTGCTAAATAATGACTGACAAAAACATTACCCGAAATAGCATTCCCCTGATAACTTAATTCAGTTGAAATACGAGCCGGTGGAGTACGTGGTAATTCAGCACCTGAATTTAAACGCGCGCGGATCACATCACCTTGTATACGCCAGGCAAACTCATCTGTTATTTGCCAAACAGCTTGTGCTTCAAATCCGTGTAGCGTGACATCTTGCGCAGTGAAAATATATAAAGGTAAGGTATGTTCTTCTTCATTTTCATGGTCGCCATGGTCGTGCGCGCTGTGGTCGTGGCCATCACCTGCAGATAAGCCAGTTTCTTGTTCATAATAGTAATCATCTATTTGATTATAAAAAGCATTAAAAATAAAACCAACATCGCCTTTAAATTTTCGAAAGGTCAAATCAATATTGTTTGCGGTTTCCATTACTATATCACGCTCAGTTAAGCCAAAGTGCGCATGCTCGCCATGATCATTGTGCAATGAAAATAAAGCGCCGACTTCGTATGAGCCAGTGCCAATATGGGGCCCAAAAGACAGTAACTCAGCTGCAGAGGGGGCACGTTCAGAATGAGATAGTGACATACCAAGATTATAACCATCGCTGAAATCCCACACTAAACCGGCAGAGTAACTCACTGGCGTAAATGTATGCTCTACATCAAAGTTTCGAATATAGCTTTGTTCAGTATGACCACTATGATCATGGTGATCCGTTTCGTTTTCATTAAGTTGATTTTCAAATAACGCGACTTCTGGCAGGCGTACTTTTGCTGCTGTAATGTCAGTGCGTTCAATACGAGCACCTAATTGCACTAATATGTCACCAAAATGGCGCTCTTCTATCCAGGCTAATGCGGCAGACTCTGACTCTGATGGCGGCGTGAATGCTTCCGCACCAACGGCGGTGAAATCACTGTTTTTATAATGAAAACTTAAACCACCACGCCAAGCTAAAATATCTTGATGTAATAATTCAATGCGCGCTTCTACAGTTTCATTTTCAAAGGTTGTACCAATCGCACCCAGTTCAATTTCGCTGTGACGATAATCTGTGTAAGCAAATTTTGTTTTAAGTGACTTTATCATTGAATTATCAAAGTTAAGTTCACTCAACAATTGCCACCGGTTTTGTTCCAAGTCTGCAAACACTTCTACGTCTTCATCACCATGGCTATGGCCGGGAATACCGTATTCTTGATCTAACGCCTGATAAGAAACACCAACAAAGCCATTATTCAGTAAATAGCTAGTGCCTAAGGTATAACCATTTGATTGAGCGGCTGAGTTGTTTACTTCATTAACATCATTTCTTTCTGGTATTTGATAATTGTCGCTATCGCGATAAAAACCATCGGCATGAAAAGCAATGTTACCAACACCACTTGTAAAGGATCCGGAAGCCAGTTGTTGATCATTATTACTATTGTACTGTGCTAACCATTCACCTTTTGTATCTGTGTTGGTTGGAATGCGTTCATCAACGATATTTACAACACCGCCTATTGCTCCGCTACCATAAAAGAGTGTCGCAGGACCGCGCAGTACTTCAATTCGTTCACTGGTTGCGGCTTCGGTGGAAACAGCGTGATCGGGTCCAACACGTGAAGCATCACCGGAGTCTAATCCATTTTGTGTGACCAATACTCTCGGCCCATCTAAACCGCGAATAATGGGGGTACTTGCAACACCACCATGAAAATTACTGTGTACGCCGACTTCTTTGTTTAATGTATCTCCTAAAGTATTAGCCTGACGCATGCGTAAATTTTCGCCGTGTAATACTGTGATAGGTAATGCAGATTCGATGTTTGAACTATGAAAAGGTGTTGCATTAACATCAATAATTTCGATTGCTGATTTATCAAGTTGAATATTAACTTGGACCTGTTTATTATCGCTCACTTCTAGCGTCAGGTTTTCATGTGCAAAATGACTTGCGACGACATGTAATTCATAACGTCCAGGTTTGACTTCTAAACTAAAAGCACCTTGTTGATCTGTTTTAACTAAGTTATTAGTTCCCATCACTTTTACAATTGCACCTGAAACGACTTGCCCTTCATGAGTGGTGACAGTGCCTTTTACTTGCTCAGCGTAAAGTTGACCACTTGCACTGATGGCAAGTAACGCACTCATAATTCGTGATACCTTTTTCATGTTGCCTCTTAAATAGTTAGATTTAATGTAACGTGATAATATAACAATTATTAAATATGTTATGTTATAACATATTTAATATCAATAGCATTTGTGATTTTTATCTGATCAAAAGCGCACAGTTACGAAGAGTTCTGTTATTTAAATTATAAGAGGTTGCTAAAAAGGATAAGGTAGAGAGGACGATTAAAGCGTTGTAATACAAACCTTTAATCGCGGAAGTTCAACAGTTTCTTATCTTAGTTCAATTGCTTGAGTTGGTTTGCCAGACTTAATAGGTCTATACCTTTGCCGATGTCGAATTGCATAAATGCAAGCACACTATGCATTACAACAAGAATACGTTGATACGCTTCTGGTTTTTGTTTGAGTTCATTTTTCGCAGCGTCAAAACCGTTTGCATCATAGGTCATTAAAAGTGCTATAGCGTGTTCTTCTGGCGTTTTTTCTCTTGGTTTAGGCTGATAACCTAATTCTGCAACTACTTTTTCAGCTAAAGTCCAGACAGACCAGGGGTTTTGGCCCGTAATTAACTTCCCATCTTGGGTTACTTTTTCTAAATAGGTTGTACCAGCCTGAAATTGTGCGCCTTGAGCTATGAGTTTATCTTCGAGTAAAAATGGAAATATTTCTTTTGCGTCAGGAATTAAAAATAGCTCTTCATCGTTTGTAAAGCCACTGACTTTTTTATTTGCGAGTAACATTTCCCCATTATTTAGTTTAACGTTTACGAGTGCAGAAGGCCCGTGACATACCGCACTGACAACTTTGTTATTTTCAAAGAGTGTTTTGGCTATGTTTTGTATATGAGGATTATCAGGGAAGTCAAACATAGTGCCTTTTCCGCCGACAAAATATACTGCTTCATAATCATTTGGGTTTACATCTACCAATGTGATGGAATTTGCTACCTGTTTTTGTATCGATTGATCATTCAAGAAAGCATAATCGTAGGCTCCCATATCCTCTCCATCAATTACTACAGGCGGTTTACCGCCTTTCGGGCTTGCAATATCAACATTAAATCCATTCGCGACAAATACCCAGTAGGCGCGGGCTAGCTCTGTATGTTCATATCCTGTATCTTTGTCTTCTCCCATTTTGTCAACGCTGGTAACAACGGCCAAAATTTTCCCTCTGTTTGTTGGAATGTTTTGTGTTACATAAGGCAAATCACTGGTTTGAGTTTTTTTTAACGAGACAAAGTGAGCTTTATCGGGTAGTAAACTTTTAATCCAGAATTTAGTACCATATGCTGAGCCAATTAGTAGAATAATTAAAGTTACTATGATGAATATGATTTTTTTAAGCATGAGTATGGTTCCTTTTTATTTCATTAACGCTAGCTTAAAAAAAGGTAAGTGAAACAAATGTGAAATAGTGATTTAAAAATACAAAAAACATACATCTTACTTTGTCCTTATCAGACTTATAGTTGCAATATTTATTAATCCAAGGAACGTATATCTATGTCATTTAGCTCTCTAAGCTTGTGTGATGAACTTATAAAAGCCGTGTCAGAACAAGGTTACACAATACCGTCACCAATACAGCATGCAGCGATACCGGCTGTACTTGAAAAGCGCGATGTTATGGCGGTGGCGCAAACGGGCACGGGCAAAACGGCTGGATACACTTTGCCTATGGTGCAATTATTGTTTGGTGGTGTTAATCCCAAGGCTAACCATATAAGAGCATTAGTTATTACGCCCACCCGAGAGCTTGCTGCTCAGGTAGCAAAGAGTGTAAAAAATTATACTCGTTATCTGGAACTTAGCGCTGCTGCTGTGTTTGGTGGTGTGAGGATTGAACCTCAGATATTACAGTTACAAACAGGTTTAGATGTATTAGTTGCTACACCAGGTCGTTTGATTGATCTTTATAACCAACAGGCGATTAACTTTGATCAGCTTGAGATATTAGTTTTAGATGAAGCTGATCGGATGTTAGATTTGGGTTTTATCGATGATATTCGTCATATAAAAAGTCTGCTACCGGATAAACGTCAAACCTTGATGTTTTCTGCTACATTTTCTCAAGAGATCAAATCGCTCGCACATGGGATGTTAAATAACCCAGAGTTAATAGAAGTAACAGCAGCAAACAGCACGGTCGAAAAGGTAAAACAAACGATATATTCAGTGGATAAAGAGCGAAAAAGTGAAGTATTGATCCATTTGATCAACAAGCATAAATGGCATCAAGTATTGGTATTTAGTCGAACTAAACAGGGGGCGGATAATTTGGTGACCGTACTTGAAAATGCGGGAATTAGTGCGGCTTCTATCCATGCTAACAGAACGCAGCATGCCCGCACCCGTGCTTTAGATGGCTTTAAAAATGAGCGTATTTCAGTATTGGTTGCTACGGATATTGCTTCTAGAGGCATTGATGTGAATAAACTGCCTTATGTGGTTAACTTTGATCTTCCTTATGAAGCACAAGATTATGTACATCGAATTGGTCGTACTGGTCGTGCAGGCACTGCGGGTTTAGCTGTTTCATTATTTAGTGAAGATGAATCTAAGCAGTTGGACGCTATTGAACGCATGATAGATCGTAAGCTGGAATGTGAAATCATTCCAGGGTTTGCGCCAAGTAAAAAGTCAATAATAAAAAGCGCAGGCAATAAGAAACACAGTCGTGCGGATAAAGCTTCTAATTCCCGACGCAAAGGAAAATCAAAAGTCATTGACGACGAGGAGTATGGTAATTTTGAGGCTGATCTAAGTCCCCAGGATCGCAGAAAATCAAAAGGGCGTAAAAGTAATAATGGTAAATCATCTAAACGTAAGAAAAAATAATTTAGGTTGGTGTAATAGTTAATTTTTATGTAAACAGCTGTCAACGATTAATAGACAGCTGGATCAAGAGATACTTTTTAAAAGCTTATTTACAGTGGGCTAGAATTGCATTTTTAACTTTGTCTGTAAGTCAGCAAACTTCACTCTTTTTTTATAGCCTTCGAAAAAGTGTTTATGACTGACTTTTCCATCTTTATCTATAACCACTACGCCGGGGTACGGGATACCATAGTTTTCATCACCAGGTTTGTATTGGGAATTAAGAATGTTAAATGTTTTCATTGTTTTTGCATTAACATCAGATAACAAAGGGTAACTGAGTTTGTGCTGTTGAGAAAATAAATTAAGGGTTGCTGTGTCGTCATAAGAAATGGCTGCTAATTCGTAACCTAAATCTGTTAAGTTTTTGGCATAGTCGTTAAATTCAATTAAATGACGTTTACAATAAGGGCACCAATCAGCAGAACGAAAAAATAAGATGATTAAGCCATTCTTCCCTGATAACTGCTTGATAGTTTTTGTTTGTTTTTTATTATCAATAACCGTAATTTCTGGTGAGATCTTGCCAATTTCAGGACCAACATTAATGGATTTAAGTGCAGCAAAAGTACTGGAAGTTGTGATCAGTAATAAGAAAGAAAAAATTAGTATTAATGTTTTATTCATTGCAAGTGCTCTTTATTAAAGTGAATTTAAAATAATATGAACTAGCAAAGACCGGAATAGAGCATAAAAATTTCAGGATTTAACAAATTTATTTATATTAAGTTGGTATTAAAACGCAGGAAAACCTATCCAGTTATTAGCATATGGATTATCTGGTCTATTAGATTTTCAGTGGTTAAAGGTAAGGAAATATTATTGCATTACCTTTAAATATAGTGATTAATTCAAAGTTATTAATTCCGTGAGTTATCAAGATCGGCAACTGGAAATTTTTTAGCGAAGGCAATGATATCCTCCGAGGAAATATCATTGGACTCGAAGTTTAATACACCACCATTTTTTAAAGTGACAATCAGTTTAATCATTTTACCTTCATCATTTATTGTCGCTGAACGTTTCTGTATCCTAACTCGCTTTCCAGTTACGCCCATTTTTAAACCAAAAGAAGTTAAAGCAGATAGGGCATTTCCAGCTGCCTGAGAATTACCGCCTGTTAATATGACTTTGATGATATTACCATCCTGGCTATAAGCGCGTTCAACCATAGACATTCCCATGACTTGCTGTTGATTTATTTTGCCACCTTTGTATCCGTGTATAGAATCTTTAAAAAAAGTTGAAACCTGTTTTTGTTTCATTTGCTCTAATTGCGTAACACACCAACGTGCTTCTTCAAGTGCACCGTCGATATCACCTTCTTTAAATAATTCTGCAGCACTTTTACACGTAGCTTGTGGATCGTCATCAGATGCATACGTGGAAGAAATAATAGGTAACATAATTAATAGTAGAACGAGTTTAGATTTATCTTTGAACATGTGAAATTCCCCTTAACGTAAATAAACTGCTACAAGAAACTTTTTTGGCTTAATTACTATTCAGGTTAAATTATAATTTATTGAGTGATTATTAACCAAGAAATATTGGTTTTAATACAAGGTAGAATTGAATACTAATAATATGTAAAAAAATCTATTATTTATGTTTTTACTTGTAGACCGTAGAAGGCATAGCTGAACTATTCAACCATACCTGCCACGGTAATATCAATCTACCAATTTTGAGGGCCCGAGAGACCTAAATGATTTCCTAAAATACTCAAATCTTGAATATTAACCTGATTATCTCTGTTAAAATCGGCTGCCGGGTTATAGGTTCCTATATTTGGATATATACTTCGATATGAATTCAGTAGTAAAGTTAAATCGGTACTATCAATAACCTGATCTCCATTGATATCTCCTCCTATTAGCGGAATAACCCCCAAGTTCTGGTTACTTTCACTGATTATGAAAGTTTTTACTCCGGGTAAAAAACCTAATGCCTGCGCTCTGACTTCGACTTCTCCAGGTGGGATATTTTCACTGAAATTTCCATTTTCATTAATCGGTTTCTGCTGTTGGTTTATATACACCTGAACATTGTCATAAGAACCATTTATATTGAAAGGACTCAGATTTCCTGAAAGAGTAAAAGACTCTAAAATTGTAATAAAATAGTTCTTTGTACTTTCCAGGATCAGGTTACCTTGCTTATTGGAAAATAAGGCATAAAGAGTTAGGCTGGCTGTACCTGCTTCAGTTGCTTTGAGGGTCACAGTTGCAAATTTACCTTCCCCCGTTTTTTCTTCTGCAGGGCTTAATAAAGTGAGTGCACCAAACCATTCATCGTCGGTTGTGCTACTTTCTGGGCCAAATCGCTCACTCGGCAGAAAAAACTCTTCATACTGACTGTGAGTGAACTTTAACAATTCAGGGTTATTGATAATCATTTGTCCCTCAATTCCATATACAGCGCTGCCAGCTACATTAATGGGTAATGTTATGCTATTCCCTGCATATAGAGGTTGAGTTAAAGGGCCGAGTTCCATTTTATTGGTATAATCTCCTTTAAATTTACGGGCATAGATATTATGGCCGTCACCTTCAGGATCCACACCTAGCCATGAAACCATGAACCCATCATTTGACAAACCGCCAATTACAGGAAATGTTTGCTCGCCAGATGTTATGGAATTCACCATAAATTCTTCGCCTTTTGTGGAACCATCAGCTTTATAGCGTTGCCCAAATATCCCCCACAAATCGCCATCTTGATCTTGGCTTTGCCAAACGATTGCAAATCCTCCTCCTGTTAAGCTGGTGATACTTGGCCAAGTTTGATCTCCTATTGAAAGGGAATTTACCAGAAACTCTTCCCCTAAGGTCATTCCATCAGCTTGATACCTCTGTCCATACACACCATGGCCATCAGGTCCTTCTTGTCCTAATTCATTACCATGCCAGGTAATAATGAAATCACCATTATCTAAGCTTGTGACCACTGAAAAATGTTGCCCTAATTGCGTGGTGGAATTAACATTAAATTCGCTACCATCAGGCGTTCCGGAGGATGTATAACGTTGTGCATATATTCCGGACGCATCTTCTCTAAGATCATAAGTGGTCCAGGTAATAACAAAACCGCCTTGGGTTAAAGCACTTACATCAGGTGCGCCTTGCTCAAAAGGAGAATATGTATTGACCTGAAACTCGTTGCCATCTCTTGAACCATCAGCGAGGTATTTTTGTGCAAATACGCCACCAGCAAGCGTATGATCAGCCGCATCTTGCGCATAGCTATACCAGGTAATAATAAACCCGCCATCCGCAAGACCTGCCACGGCAGCATTATTTTGCTTTGAATCGATATAAGTATTAACTTGAAATTCTCCCATAGGCGAGCCGTCTTCTTTGTATCTTTGTGCAAAGACACCTAAACCGTCGCCATCTTGCTCAGAACTTTCCCACACTATAATAAAACCACCGTCAGTTAACCCGGCAACAGCCGGTGACTTTTGGTCACTAATTGTATGTAAATTGACCTGAAATTCATCTCCCTGGCGTGTTCCATCTATCTGGTATCGTTGTGCAAAAACTCCCCAACCATCACCATCTTGTCCTTCACTAGACCAGGTTATCAGGTATCCTCCGTCTACTAAAATAGCCATATCAGGACGATTTTTATTTCCTGTAATTTCTGAATTTACTAAAAACTCCTCACCTATAGGGAGTTCTGCATACGTACTGACAGAAAATACAAATAAGCAAGATGTAAGAAAAAATCGATAAATGCGATTTTGTAAGGAAGTAACTACCTTATGGAAATCAAAAAAGTTAAATTTAGACATAGGAACTCCATTTCTTTGATAAAAAGTAAATGATTTGCAGGATTGCATAACTAAAAATAGTGGTTTAATGACAAAAAAGTATTACAGGCTTATTACATCTGGAGTTGTGGCACAAGTTTCTATATTTATCCTGTCCTGAATAAGTTGTTAGGAATGACAAAATAGTCGATTTAAATCGACTACTTACGTCTTAGTTAAGCTAATAAACTAATGCTTGCAGAGAATCAATTTCCAACGTTTGACCTTTAAATATTCTATAATCAGTCGCTGCAAATCTGACGTGTCTTTTTTTGCGCTCTATTAGTAAAGGCGCATATTGTCCTAATAATTGAAGCTTATCCGTTAACTGTTTTCTGGCCCGGTGAATTTGAATGTTTATATGGCTTTCAGACAAACCAAGATCTTTGGTAAGTTGCTCTATCGTGCGCCAGCCTTGCAAATCTTCGGGTATAGATTTTTGTTTGTCTTCTGTACGATACCTCGCTAACAATGCCGTGAGGTAATGATGGCTTCGGATATCACAATCAATATTATGATCATTATTTTTCAGGGTTAATTCAGTTAATTCTTCATCCTGACTGATATTAAAAATAAAAGTTAAATTTTGCTCAGTTTGTTCACTGATCGCAACCGTTTCTTTTTCTGAAAAGTCTGCTCCTTTTAGTAATTGCCACATGGAATTGGAAAATTGGAGTAATTCACCATCTGCAATTTTTGAGACTTCGGTTTCATTAACATTTTCACAGTACCAGGATTTTTCATTTACATCATAATAAACAATTAATTCCGGTGATGTTTCAGAAGGTAAAAAATGGTAATGATCTAAGATAATTGGTGGCTCTGAGTTTTCACTTTCCTGTTCTGAATAAGGAATAAGGATATCCTGTGGTTTATTCAGATTTTCAACAACAAAGGTCAAATTTTTTTGTTCGGCAAAACAAATTTCGTCAGAAATATTGAGTCGATATAATTTATTAGTGTTAATTTTACTGTTATTTAACCAAACGCCATTTTTACTGATATCTCTAATATACCAGGCATTATCTATCCATTCTATTATGGCATGTATTCGAGAGATTTCCGGACTGTCAATTAGGGTATCAACCGCAGATGTTAAACGTCCAAATTGATGAAAAGCTTTTAAGTAGAGTCGATAATTGGTTTTAGGCGAAATTAAATAAGCCATATTATTTCCTTATTGTAGGCAGTTAAATCACTGATGATTTTCTATTTTAGATAAGTTAAGGTTTTTACTAACTGTAACTGCTGTTATCTTGAAAAGCTATTACAGGGTGATTACAGTTATTTTCAGCTTTGCAGCTAGTCAAAATATGATATTCATATAAGCCTCCTACTTGTTTCTCATTTATTTTTAGGCCAGTTCATCGTTAGTCATTAATGTTTTTATATATTGCGGATCAACTTTATTCCAGTAATGGCTATTAGTGTCTTTAGGTGAGGTGTTATCACTATGCACAAAACCAATATAGCCTGAGTAATTTTGATGAGGGCGAATAATCTTTGCATTTTTTGTCCACAAAAAGTCAGCATCCTCACCTATTGAACTGTGCTTAAATTGGTTGTTACGCCAAAAAGTTTTCCAATAACAAAGTGAGCCACCTAATACCCAAAGTCGCTCTGTTTGTGGGTAACTATAAAGCCAAGCTAGTTGATTCTTAGGATCGAAATAGTAGGCATTGGTGATCCCTGTAATGTCACCCTTTGAAATTAATAAGGCATTAACTTGCGTGGCTATCCAATCTTTGGCCATCCAGTCATCATCATCCCAGTGAATGATCACGTCACCACTGGCGAGTTCGTTAGCGATATTGCGCTTTTGTCCTATTGAATGATGAGAGCTTAATTTTATGTATTTAACATTGCTTAAGTTTGAAGGTATTAGCTTATCTACAGCTTGGTTGCCATCGTCGACAATTATTAATTCTTTATTTTCATAGGATTGTTTGAAAAAGTGCTGAATTGCTTTGACTACAAATGTTGCTCTATTTTTGGTCGGCATAATACAAGATACTTGGGGGGAAGCCTTTGTATTAGAATACTTTGTGGCTGATGAGGCAGTAATTGCTTGATGATTTCTTTTATAATATTGCAGATAAAATGTCAGATCGTTACCCAGTAAAGAAGAAATGTCTATTTTTCCCCAGGCTTTTTTATTTTTAAACTTACCGCTTTCAAAAGACCAGCTATTGCTATCATGACGTAAATATATGAATAAATTTCTGCCATCTATTTTTTTCAAACGAGCTTTTTTATTGAGCAATTCCTCCAATAAAACGGCATCTTCGCGAAGGGAAATATCAAGATATTGAGTGTGTCCTAAACACTGGCGTGTATACATCAAAGTGCCTCCATGTACGCCCTTAATGAACATATCATCATACAATTCTACACTCGTCTCCCAAGCTTCCCAACTAGCCGGACAGAAAAATGTCGTATTATATAACGCACTGATCTCAGCCTCACCTTGTATAATTGGCTTAACTTGCTCTGACAATCTGGTTTTGACATACCAATCATCATCATCCCAATGCACAATGATTTCTCCACAAGCCTGTTTGACTGCCATGTTTCTTTTAAAGCCTATGCTGGATTTTACTGGTGATTGTATGCAATAAACATTACTAAATTGTGAAATGCCTTTAGGCAAATCTGCTGGAGTATCATAAACAATAATTAACTCGGAGTAGGGGTAATCTTGTTGAGAAAAATAGAAGATAGCTTGTTTTACAAAACCAGGTCTACCACGCGTAGGCATAATGCAGGATATGAGTGGCGTTAATTGCTTATTTAATTGCTGAACCGGCAAATAATAACCATCTGTTTTATTGATATTTTTTTCAATTTTTCTGTTAAGTAATCGAGAGCTCTTTAAGAACTTGTTGTCTCGACTGCTACTCTCAATGATATAGTACTTATGTGCGTAGGCATTTTTTACCCACCTACAATCAAATCCGGCCTGAATGGCTCTATGTTGATACTCTACTTCCCAACAATATCCGTTTTGAAAACTTTCATCAGCATAACCAATCGTTTCAACTAAAGCGTTATTAAGCATAAAGCAAGACTCTAATAATGATTGTTGTGATACTGTATTTGAAGGCAGGCGAAATTTATGTTGTAATTCTTGGCTTCTTAGTAATAAATTGACTTTATCTGGTGATTTATCCTGATATAAACTTTGTTGGTTCCAGGCATTATTACTCGAGGGACCAGCTAAGCCAATCTGTTGATTAGATCTGAATACTGACAGTAATATGTCTAAACTATTTGGTGCTAATAACATATCGCAAGTAATAAATAAGTAGTAGTCAGCTCGCAGTGCAATTAGGCGGTTAAAATAATATACGTAACCGTTTTGCTGTACAGGTAGCTCTATAGATGAATATGGCAGTTGGTTAATATCGTGTTTGAGTTGAGCATTGGGCTGATCCAGTAATAAAAGCAGCTTAACATTGTTAATTTCTGCCATATTGAGGTGTAAATGGTATAGCACATTGTCTAGTTGGGTACTGGTGGTATTAGTATCAACATAAACACCAACAAGTATATTATTTTTATACATTTGCAACTTTATCCTTAAAACGACTTATTTTATAAAGTAAAAAGAGTGAAATATCCTTCTCTGATAAAAAGCATTATTAACTTATTATAAATTTTAACGGCTTAGATAATGGCCCCGATTGACCCCCTTGCATAATAAGGCTGATCTTTTTTTTCTTATAGATATCTAACTTGGCTAAACTGATATTTAAATTATCTGAATGAATAACGCCACCTTCTATCGCTCTTAAATCAGCACAAATAAAGATTTTTGTTGATAAATTAAATTTAATTTGATGATTTAAAGTGAGTATATGAGAGGCAATAATGCGTTTATTTTTAAGTAAATTGATACCTTCAATTTTATTTTCAAACCTTTTTTTAAAAATAACATGATCGGGTTGATGGTTTATAGAGATACCATAATCAGCTATTTCGGACTTATTATTTGAAGATAATGAGTTTATGGGGCTTAAGTTTCCGTAAGCATCGAATAATTGGTATTCATAAGCCCAATCGATACGAAATGGATGAGTCCACTGATAATGGCAGTTTCTGATCACCTTCCATGCAAGCAGTTGGTTATTCTTTCCAAATAAATTTCGTTGGAACAATGTAACACTAGGCAGATGAATGTTAGGGGACATATTAGTAAAGCAAATATCAGTAAACATAGTATTATTTATCCTGATGGTATAGCCAAAATCACTTAACCGTCGTTAACTCAAAACACATGACATAACCAATTTCTTCTCGTCTTAAGTGCTCTAAACCATAACTTAATTGGATCCTTAAGCACACTTTAGCGCCTGTAGATTCAAGAGACACCTTACCTTTTATAGTGAAATCGCTGCTATCTTTAGGTGGAGAGCTAGGTGGTGACGTTTGGACTATTGGTGCAGTAATATCAACCCTGCCAGCGCTAATTGTTAGTTCAGGGATCGTGCTCTTAACACCTTGTTTATCAAGTGTATAGTCGATAAATGTAACCGCTATTGATATTAAAAAACCATTTTCATCATACATGGGGGTTCCGGAAATTTCGATGCCATTGTAAGGCGCTTCCTTATTAGGGCGTTTACGCCAATCTCCTGAACGCCACACTTGTAGAATTGGGTCATTCTTCATTTTTCTCTCCTTATGCGGGAAATGTGCTAGCTAGTATAAAATTAAATGTTGAAGGCTATTCATTTCACCTTCAACGTATAGACTTTTCAGTTATTTATTAATGTTCTCTAAATGAAAATTAAATGCAGTCGCGCCTGGTCCTGAGCCGCCGCCAGTCATAACAATGTCGGCACTTTGAATACCAAAGAGGTTAATTTCGGTATTGATTTGTTGAATAATAGCCGAGTTAATTACGTCTCCTTCTTCGATTTGAGAAGCAACGCCAATAAAAATACGTGGATGAAATTGAAATACACCTTTTTGACCGGGTGCAACATTGGTTTTTGCCGCGAGTAATTTACCATCACGATAAACGTTGGCATTAATAGCACCAGTACTTAAATTATTTTTTATTTCTACTTCTTGTGCTGATACAGCAGGGGTATTAGATAGCCTTAACACATCTCCTGAGGTATCTTTGATCATTTCAAAAGATTGACCATCATAGGCGGTTAGTTTTGGTGTGTAGTTGCCATATGAATCGCTCGCACAAACTTGAAATTGCAAAGGATAGGTAAAAGGGTGGTTGTCATTACGACCACAATTTTGAATAACTCTCCAGGCAACGGCAAGTTCATCAAACGTTTCGGCGACGTTTTTTTGAAAAATCACCACCTCACTGTTATTGACATCATTAGAGCGGTTGATAAAGTTTAATTTAATATTTTCTTGAGCCATTTTTTATATTCTCTATATAGTTTAATGTTAGTTATTAAATAAAAGTTATATTTAATAATGAATTATGCTGATAGCGTTTGGTGTACAAATACTTGGCACAGGGGATAATTTAAGTGAAATTGCTTATTGAAACCTTTGCTAGATGCTGAGATTTCTTTGATATATTCACTTTGATGAATTAATTGCTATTACCAAATAAATCTCTACCAACCTAATTTTTTATAATTAAGATTATAATAACTTCTACTTCGGTAGGTTGATCAGGAATCTCTCCAGCTCGTATTAAACAATTGTTATATTGCGCTTGAAGGTGAACAGCTGATGTAAAAGGTAATGCCAGTCAGTTAAACTGATCAGCATTACCTTTTAAACGGACTTTTTAGTATTGTTATAACTTAGATTACAGATTGCACACCATCTGCAAAGGACCAGTTTTGTTCAGAGTCGTAATTAATGGCCCAAACCATAATTCCACCATACTGTGAACTATTAAGGACTACTTCCCCTTGCTGAATGTCTTTAACAACGTCCTCTGGATTAAATAGACCTCCCGCAGGTGCTGCTGCCATAGTGGCGGGTTCACCAATAATTATTTTTGTGTTTTTGGGGACAAGCTTCGTTAATGGCGTATAGCTTGCGCTAATAAATCCGACATTTGTGTCTTGTAATCCGTCAAATACAGCACCTCCTCGTTGATTGTATTCTTGTACAAAAACAGCCGATAAAGCAGCACTATCCAAGAAAAATTCGGTAAATATATTCTTTGGTTGAAATATTGCTTTACCTTCTTCATCTGATCCTATTTGAGGTGCTGCCGTAATAAACAATTCATTATTATGTTTCCTGAACTCGTCAATATAAGATTGTAGATAATCTACATCAACTGTAATATTTTCGAAATCGAGATCGATACCGTCAAACTGATATTTTTGACAGAATTTAACAGTTTCCAACGCTGCCTTACTTGCATCAGAGCCAGGTGTAAATGTATTAACTCCACCGCCTCCAAAGGAAATCAAAGCTAGTCCATTGTTTTTATGTATGTTTTCAATTTGAACTTGTAACTCCGTTTCAGTAACTCCATCTGGAATAGAAACTTCGTTATTAGTATTAATAACCCCGAATGCATACACGAATACAGTGTATTTATGCGATAGTGCTTCGGATATCATTAGATTAGTTGTTTTTTTTGGCGCACCTACGTAAGCGGTAACATATCCAACCAATGCTTTCTCAGGCCACATTTTAGATTGTGTCATTATTCTTTCCTTTTTATTTATCTTCCTCTCTTGCACAAGAGGGGAGAAAATTATTTATAGAAATTTGGCTAAAGCCGGTTTTAACGGGCTTTAGGTTTTGTTCTGTGCTTGAATTTAGTAAATAGTTAAAACCATATTAATTAAGTCAAAAGTGTATACACTCCATTGCCATCTTTACGGTTCACTGTAATATCCACTCTCATTCGCGCTTCTTATCTCTTGTTTTATGTGAAGAATTACAAGCGTCTTGAAGAGAAGTTAAGGTTATCCCTCTCTCGGAATTAAGACCTTTTTCTGCTGCACCGATATCTTTGTTGATTGCATTATTAGTTAAATAGAGTGTCGGTAATTTCCGACTTGCCTTGGTTCTTCATGATCCCAGTTTGGTGAACTTTGTATTTTTGTCTGTATTGCAGCGGAGATAATTGGTAAGTTCTTTTAAAAGCAGTAGAAAAATTATTAGAGTCTGGGTATCCGACGGCGTGTGAAACTGCCAGTATGGTTTTATTTGTCGTAGTTAGTAACTGTGACGCATGTAACATGCGTTGCTCCCGTAACCAAAAAAAAATGGTACACCCAAAGTGAGCTTTAAAAGCATTTGATAGTTTATTTCTATTAGTCGCCATTTCCCTGGATAATTGTATTAGATTGATTTCATGAGTTAGGTTTTTCAGTAGGTAATTAGCGGTCTTTTCAGCTAGTTCATGACTAATACCTATCACTTGCTTTGTATTTATCGTCAGTTGGTTGAATTTTTTTTGGTCAAAGTTTGAGAATGAGTCAATCGTGCTAATTTTTAGATTGCTCAGTATTTGTTGTATACGATAACTTAGCTCCTGCTTAATGAGTGGATGACTAATATAGTCGATCATGCCAAGTTCAAAAATTTGATGTTTATTTTTTGCGTCAATATTGATGTAAGCGATAAAAGGGGGCAAAGGAAGTTGTTGTTGTGCAAAGTAGGCGGATAATTCGTCCTTCATAGTACTTATTTGATCGTAATTGTTGTCGAGCAGATCAAAAATAATTAGCTGAGGTGGAGTGTTTAATTCAATTGCTAAATATTTCGAGAGTGAACAACGGCTTGTCAGGCTATTTTCCTGAATTAATAATTGGCTTACGGGCCGTAATGCGTTTTCAGCTGCTTCGATTAATAGAATATGACTTGCTAAATTTTGTTCATGGTTTTTATTTTGTGCTAAAAGGTTGTAAGATTTTTTTTAAGGGTTATGGGGGAGATTTGAGGTTTCATTTTTGCTTCCTTTTTCCTAAATGGTATTTTTAATAAGATAGCTCCATAATTTTGTGTGGTAATAAGACCAAAACCGTCCTGAGAAATTGAGTTTAATGGTTTATGAATACTTTCATCACTAATATTGAAGTCATTCTGTTTGTAATTATTTATAGAGTTAATTAGCGTGCAGATTTCGCTTTGCTTGTTGGTCTTAACTCGTTACAAATAAATGTAACAAGGAAAAGGGAAGTAAAATATTACCCCGCCATTACAGGGACAAAAACGTTATTCATTGGTTATTAGCATTCGCATTAGCAGGAAAATTTGACTTCACTATGCTGTTATAAGAATCGGCCTACTTTAAAGTGGTTCCTGCTTATTCTTCCTGTTTGAGGTCGTGCGCTGAAAATAATTGGCTTGCAGTGGGTGATGCGGCTTGCAGTTACGACCCTTTGTCTTCTTATGGCATTACATCAGCTATGGGCAGTGCTTTTTATGCGGCTAAAGCCATAGTGAAAACATTTAATGAACAGCCTGAGTTTCTTGTAGCTTATCAGAGTTTAATGCAGACTAATTTTAAAAATTATTTAACAGAACGTAATGCAGAATATCAAAAAGTGACACAATTCAATTCGACATTTTGGCAAAGGCGACAATCATGAAATTAATGTAGTAGAGTAATTTCTAACAATAGCACCTATTACGCCAAATTGAAGGTTTCATTTTCATTCCCCTGTTGCTTTTTAAACATCCGATTGTAATACCGTGTAATAGTTTTTTATTCAACTTAGATTAATGTTGTTACTTTAGGTACCCAACATTAGGTACCTCCACAATATTCTAATTTTTTGTGATTTGATAATTTAAACTTAATAGGAATTATATATGCCACATTTTAGTCACAACGCAGCTTGTAAAACTGCGATCCCAGTAAGTACCGATGTTGTTGTTGTCGGTGCAGGTATGGCTGGATTATTTGCTAGCTGGCGTCTGCTTAATGAGACCGATTGCAAGGATTTGGTCATTATTGATGGTGCCAATCGCACTGGCGGTCGATTGGACTCAGATTTAGTGCGGTTCAAGGATGGAAATACGGTTAAAGAAGAAGAGGGCGGCATGCGCTTTACCTTTAAATATATGGATAATTTAATGGCCTTGTTTTGTAAACTCGGTATTACTAAGGACATAGTCCCTTTTCCTATGAGTAGTGGAGGTAATAATCGTCGTTATTTTCGCGGTGAAAGCTTTAATGTCAATGAATCAGAAGCTGATAACTACGCTATTTGGTCAAAGTTGTATAATTTGAAAAGCTCGGAAAAAAATATCAATCCCAGTACTATGATAGATACTGTGTATAACCGCATACTGGCTGCAAACCCTGAATTTACCAAAAAATGGGATGTTAATGATCTAACACCTGAATATTGGCAAGCACTGCGACTGGATTGTTCCTGGCAGAGCGTTGGGTTAAATCAATGGTCTTTATGGGACTTATTTATGGATATGGGTTATAGCAATGAAAGTGTAACCTTATTGTACCGCCTTACTGGTTTTAACGGTACTTTCTTATCGCGCATGAACGCCGGTGAAGCTTTCCAGTTATTAAAAGATTTCCCGGATGATCCGCAATTTAAGACGCTAAAAGAAGGATTTAGTACCCTTCCGAATACGTTAGTTGATCAAATAGGCCGAGAGAAAATTTTTCTTAAAACGCGATTAGAAAATATCGAAATAAACGATGACCCTAATGCAGGTAAAAAATATAAGCTATATTATCGTCAAACGGGTATTGACGGAAAGATCACTGATAGTGTGATTGAAGCAAATAAAATTATTTTGGCTATGCCACGTTTAGCATTAGAAAAATTGTTTGTGAAAGCCAATGTTTTCAACCGTCTAGAAGAAAGTGACAGTAGTTCTTTGTGGGACACCCTGTCTACTTCGACGGATCAGGCGTTGCTCAAAATTAATTTATATTATGATAAAGCCTGGTGGGATAAAGACAAAACAGCTTTTCCAACCGTTGAATTTGGTCCTAATTTTTCAGATTTGCCAACAGGATCTATCTATCCCTTTTATAGTTTAGATAACAAATTGACTGCGGCCTTAGAAGCGCAGCGTCTGGCTAAAAAATATGGCATCGAATTTAATGAGCAACAACAGCAAAAAATCGATGAGATCAATCAAAGTAAATATGAAAAACCTGCGGCATTAACGATTTATTGTGATTATCTGAATATCAATTTTTGGAGTGCATTGCAAAATACCGGACCTGAATTTAGTTCTGAGATGCAAAAAGAAGCAAATGAACATAAACCGCAAACTGTATACGCTGCATCTCAAGCCGTTGTAAAACAAGCAACTACCTTCTTTAAAGAGATATTTAATACCAGTTATATCCCAGAACCTGTATTCACGTCAGCAAGAGTCTGGCAAGGTAGCACGACATTTGATGTTAAAGACAGTGAACAGTTTGGTTTTGGCGTGCATCAATGGGGGATTGGTGCCAATGACAGAGAGGTTATAGCACGTTTGGCACAACCTTTTGGTGATGATCAGGCCATATTTACCTGTAATGAAGCATATTCCGATTATCAGGGCTGGGTAGAAGGCTCTTTGCGTTCAACCAATGTCATGCTGGAAAAAGGCTTTGATCTGCAAGCGTATGATAAAGTATTTAAGTCGGAAAATTCTGGTATCAGTGCCAATGTAACTGCTGAAAGTCAATACGATGACATAGTCAATAAAATGGTGCTTGAATATATCATTGATGAGAAATCATCAAAGACAGCTGAAGTTGATGTAACAGAAACACAGGTTGAAGTGGAATCATAAACCTTATATAACACTAATGAAGATAGGGCGAACTTTTCGTCCTATATTTATGTGTATTAGTCTCGGCTAGATCTGAATCTGACCCTAAAATTTTTCACATTTAAAAAAAGCTGTAGCCCGTAACCAACAGCCTTACCTGTTCGATTTTCAATATTAATTAATTTGTGACCACTGTATATAACCTTGCAGCGTGATCTGCTCATTGGCAAAGAAGGCTTTTGAGGAGAATAGATGACTGTTCCCAGAAGACGTCAGGTTAGTTTAATTGATACGCCCTATTATCATTGTATTTCTCGTTGTGTTCGACGCGCTTTTTTGTGCGGAGAAGATGAGCAAACAGGCCAGTCTTATGAGCATCGTCGCGACAGGGTAGAAGAAAAACTGTTATTCCTTGGTAAAGTATTTTGTATTGATATTTGTGCCTATTCGGTGATGAGTAATCATACCCATATTGTGTTGTATGTTGATGAAAGAAAAGCAATAAGGCTAAGTGATAAAGCGATCGTTATTCGTTGGCATAAATTATTTAAAGGTACAATGCTAACTCAGCAGTTTCTTCGCGGTGCACAGTTTGATACAGCAGAAAAAACAACTTTAGCACACACAATTAGTGTATATAGAGCACGTTTAAAAGACATCAGTAGGTTTATGCGCGTGTTGAACGAAGACATTGCCAGACGAGCCAACAGAGAAGATAATTGTCGTGGTCGATTTTGGGAAGGGCGTTTTAAATCTCAGGCGCTTTTAGATGAAGCTGCATTGGCAGCCTGTATGGCTTATGTAGACTTAAACCCCATCAGAGCAAAAATGGCCAGTACGCCTGAAAGTTCAGACTACACGAGTATTCAACAACGTATTAAACATGCTTTAACTGGTAAACAACCAAAATCATTATCAAAATTTATTGGCAGTCCAAGAAAACATATGCCAAAAGGCTTTACCTATACTTGCACGATTAGATATAACACCAGAAAATTGGATAAAACTCACCAGCCGATTTACTAAATTATTTCATGGTGCTGTAGGTAAAGAGCGTGCTCTCAGTGAATTTTGTGAGCACCAACATATCAAGCGACGATTGAATAAGACTAATTGTGAAAAAATACTTGCTTAGAAAGTGTCGCTCAAAAAATTGACTTCATTAACCTCCTTAATATTTTATTGGGATAACTAAATTTGAGATTATTTTTGTCTTGCGTTGTTTATCCTCAAAAAAATACCCGTGACGATTGATTTCTAATTCAAAAAACAGCAACTTTTGAAAAATTCCGAGTCTGAAGGTGATCAGAGCTTCAATTTGAGAAAATTAACGGTGGGTGTCATCGTTTTTTATCGTTTTTTTATTTTTTTGGGGGGTAACGGATTTAACAGAACTTGTGTTTAATTCATTGCAGAAAAATCGATAAGTACCTTTCCTGTGGTGGCGACACACTCACCTTCCTGGTCATGTCCTCCTGTGAGCGTATAGCGAATGGCATAGTGCATTCCTTTTTATTTAATAAAAGAACACTACAAGCATTACTATTAAAAAACATTACGTCTCTATTACAAATACACTTATCAGCCTTTGTAGTTAATCCTATTCGGGTGCATATAGTGGAAAACCTTAAGCTAAGTTTTATTAGTTCGACACTACATTCACTAAAACTACCTGTAATGTTATTTTCCGTAAATTTACTGGTTTTCTTGTAAAGGATCCTGATTGTGCAAGTGGTTTATTACGGTGGTGTAATGACGCTGTAATATTAATTCCTGGATATTTCTATAAGCTTTGAGTTAAGTCTTTATCCCCTACTTCTTTATAACGATGGTTATGGGTTTGATGAAGATTGCAGGTATATTTTTAACCTAAGATAAATGCAAATTAACGACTTTAACACTTAAAAAGTGGCGGAGCGTGCCCGAAGGAAAATTATGAACCAAATGCAATGGTATGCCATTCAAACTAAACCTAAGGCTGAATTTCAGGTATTAAACAATGTTGCCAGTAGGTTGATTGAACAGGGAGAAGAGGTTTATTTACCAACAGAAGCTAAAGCGAAGAGTAAACTCCCTTTATTCAGCCGCTATGTTTTTGTTAAACATAACGATGCTGGTTTTCATAAAATAAAATACACACCAGGGGTGAAAGATTATGTGCGTTTTGGTCAATACCCCACACCGATACCGACAAGTGAAATAGAGTTAGTAAAAAAAGTGGAAGCACATTTCAATCAGGTAGGGCTACTCGATTCTTACCTGGTAAAAGGAAGCAAAGTGAAAATCGTCAAAGGTGTACTTGCAGGTAGAGAAGGTATATTGACTCAAGATCAGCAAGGAAAAAAAGTGGCGATACAACTTGGTTCGCTTGGTCAGAGTGTATTGCTGCAAGTTCCGGTTAGTGATGTGGTGACGATATAAAAAAGCTTAGTAATTCACTCCTATTTGTCGTTACCAACTTCAAGTACGGTTCTATAAAAATAATGGGGGATCTATGTCTGTCGCTGAAGAGTTTATTAAATCACTGCCTGAGTTTTTAGATGATGTATTCGAAAAATCTCTGACAATTGAGCGCTATATTAAACAGGCAAGAACCAAGGTGACAGGCGTCGGGCGTGTTGAAAGCGGTTTGCAAGAAGAGCAAACAAATGGAAATAGCTACTTTGATCGAGCGGAGCATTTAAAAAGCATGTTGTTTTCAGCGCTTGATTTTGACATGGACAAACTAGAATCAAGCATAGTGTCGTCTGCTTGGTATCAACAGCTGGATAAAATCACGGTTGATCTGCCTGCCTGGTTAGCGCTGAATGATGATTTTGATGAAAGTGATCCTAAACAACTTGAAAAGTTAATTGATAACAAACTCGAATTGTTAAAAGAAACTCTAGCGCCGCTGAAAATTAAAACGATTAATACAGCATTGGTATGCGATCAGTTAAAAGACATTTTAGTGCAATTGATAGATGCCGCCTTTTCACTGGATGTATCAGACCCTGATGCACTACTTAAGGAAGTAAAATCAATCGTTCAGGAGCTTGCGCCAAAAGTATTGGCACTGATCAATACCTTAAAGGGTAAAGCTAACGCTGAGTCGGTGATAAATAAGTCAGAGTATCAAGCAAATGTGCAGGAAAAGCAGGCACCTGATTTAAGCGAGCATATTGACACTTTATTTAATCAAGATAATACGGGGAGCAGTGCTCCTGTTAAACGTGTCGATACCATCAAACAGATATGGGCTGAGTTAACACCGATTGTAAAACAATCACCTTATGCGCCACTTGTAGAAAAAGCACAATACTATATCAATGAAAATAAAAACTTCATTAGCTGGCAAGGCTATGATCACCTGGAAGGCGAAGAGTTAAAGTGGGAACAGTTTTTACAGGCGTTATTTGACTGGGCTGAAAGCCTGTTGGTCTTGGATTTAGACGAGCTAATAGAGAAAAAGCCTGAGCATGTATTTTCCATAATCGCCGAGCGAAGCACTGCACTTAAAGCCGTCTTACGCCATATAAAAATTAACGGTACCAGCCCGGCACTATGGCTTAACAGGATTGAACAAAAGCTAGTTTTTTTGAAAAAACCACTTACAGCCTGTTTAAAGGAACTGGAAAAATCAGAACTCAATACGGCCATAAGTAAACTCTTGTTTGTACTTAATCACGCAGAATCTTTTTTAGCCGTATTTAAAGCCCACCTGCCAGCGCACAGTATTACAGGAAAGTTGCGCTCAGTTGCACAGACTATCTGGAAGCCAGTTAACAAGCTAAAACAGATTTTCGGGTTTATCGAACAAAACAAAATAAAGATCAGCCTTAAAGACAAACCGCATAGGGCTAAAGGAAACAGCAAAGCCCCGTTGAAGGAGACACACACTTTATCATCCGTCAGCGATATGAAAAGAGGCGAGATAACAGAGCCAAATGCGAGGACTTCTGAAAAAGATGAAGTTAACGAAGCAAATTATGAATCAAATATACTTGGCTTGTTTGATGCCTTATTCGGCGATAAACAGCAAGGCGTAACTTCGAAATTAAACAGTCATCAACAAGCCATAATGTATGAACTGAGAATGCTTTTGGCAAATAATGATGGGATTGAGAGCACCTTGTGGGCCTTCATTGAAAACCAGCTGAAGGTTCCAAACGAAACAGGCGAAAGCATTAAGTCAAACTATTATGAGCTAATCGAAAATGCCCATTCTGAATATGATGCCCTTTTGGGTAAAGTCAATCCAGAAACGAATAATACCTCGCTAGCAAAGATATTAATAAGTTTAATTAAGGCAATACAAAACCTTTATCGAAAAGGTTTGGATTTATTAAAACAGCTCATAGATATGATTTTTACCTTAATGTTTAAAATAATTGATTTGGTATTCGGATTGTTTTTGTCTATTAAGGTACCGCAAGCGCTGATTGAACTGATGCCTGACTCATTAAAAAGCTGTGTAAATGACTATAACCTTAATTTTTTTTGCTTACTTTTCGCTATTCCACTGATAATGGCTTAGCTGACAGACAGCGACTTTGCTATAGCATATAGGTAATTATTCAGCGAGTTTCTGAGCGAATTCAGGTAACTCGCCTTTGAATAGTAATGTCATAGCTTCTTGCGCTGAAACTTGGTGCTTACGACAGGTATTCAGGTAGCCTCTGACACGACAGAATATTTTAGCGCCCTCCATCGAACGGAAGCAGCCAACGCCGTTTTTTGTCGATATTGATACCTGTTTCATCAAAGTGAACCACGTTTTGCTGCGACAGTTGCTGCTGGCTTATTTTTTCGAATTCAGCCAGCTTCTCATAAGCATCCTGGTTAAAATTAAATAAACTGCCTGTACTGAGGTTCAAATTTAGGTACTGTTCAAAATAGTCTTGTATTCGCTGATATGGCAGAAGCTGATACTGTGATAGATAGACAGCATGCGCTTTGACCGTATTTCCATACTGTATGGCTTTGCTGATGCCTTTTGGAAATGGCGCAACAAACCGCTGACCGGTTTGCTGAACAACTAACTCTTCAGCTTGGTATTCGGTGACTTGTAAGGATATATCAATGTCGATAACCTGGCGCTTTTCGGGTGGTTCATTGCGGTAATCACCTTCAGGTAGCTGTGAGCGCGCTATCTCAATGTGTTCGATGTGATCAGGCTCTAATGTTTGTTGCAGTGTGCTTCCTGAGTGTCCATTCTGGCCGCCGGGTTTATTAGCTTTGTCCTTTTTCGTCTTGCCCGTTTTATCACGATTAGGATCCAAAGCCGGTGGCGTACTGCTGTTGCGACTATTAAGTCCTAGCTTCTGACAAAGTAAAGGAACAACCAGGAGTAACATCTGGATCAACGCTTTTAGCGATGGCGACAAGCTTTTGTCCTGCTCTAGCTCATCTCTGATCTGGCTGAGAAGTTGATTAATATCTACGTTGTCGAGGCCCACAGATCGAAACTCTGGCTCTGTTTAAGAATGATGGTGCTAGCATAACATAGGCGTTTTTGCGAAATTCGCACTGACGGACATGCAGAGCAATAATCAATTCGGGTTGACGGAGGGGGATCTATGAGTCAAGAAAAGATCTCCAAGGATCAAGTAGATCGCCTCAGCAATACATCTGGTGGCAGTTACAAATACGGTTGACTTTAACAACAGGCCAAAATCCACAAAAAAGCTTTTTTTTAACTTTTTTGAAAAAATTTCAGATTCGCTGAATAGTTACGCATATAGATAAATTACCAAAGTTATATAGATAATGTAAATACTAACAAAGAGGATATAGACATGTCTGCATTAATTTTTTTACAGCTAGTCAACTTAGGATTGTCAGGTGTTAGTCTCGGGGAGGGGATCACTAGTTTAATACTAACTAAAGATATTGATGACTTATTGAAGGAGGATCCAGAAATTAAGAAAAAGCATGATCAACTAAAGGATTTAGATACAGATATCATTAATCAAAACAGGTTAATAAATATCAACAAAGATGAAAGCATAGAACTTTCAAAGGATATACTCTCGGTAAACAAATCAATTTATTATTTTTCAAATAGATCAAAAGAATTAATCGACAACATATCAAGATCTAGTGACATTGAAAAATATATCAGAGATAACGAGGTATTAAATTGGGAAAGCAATGAATATCATAAGAGCTTATTAAATGATCGTGATGTGATCAATGATTTGAATAAAGTTGAGAAAGAGCTATCAAAAGCATTGTTGGAATACGAAAAAAATGAAGAAGGCTCCCAATCAAATAAAACAAGTAACGTGGCGGCAATTATTCTTCTTTCAGTATCGGTCGTATTGCTAGGTGTACAGGGATTGCTAGTTTATTATGGATACAAAAAGGCAAAGGCAAAGGAAGATGCTAATGAAAAACCTAAGGACGATGAAGTAGGAACAAAAGAGCTTGAACTTGCGCGTGTTGAAATTAATGAGAAAGCAGACTCGTTAATGGAATTAAACTCAGACGGAATAGAAATTAAAAGACAGGATTTTGCTATTGATTCTGATTCTGATTCTGATTCTGATTCAATAAAGGTTATTAATTTCGATAGCGAACAATTAGGAAAAGAAATTGAGAGTGGGCAAAATGAACTCACTGTTTCACCAAAAGAAATTAATTCAACAAGAACAACTGAAGCTGATAAACGTGCCAATGCAAAGACTGTGGCTACCACGGCTTTTTCTGTATTCTCTGCTGTAGTTGCAGTAGCAGGTATTGTTATATCCGCCATTGAAATTGCTGACGCTATTAAGGCCATAAAGAAAATAAAAGACGCTAAAAAACAGTTAAATGATAAATTTGATAAACTCATCCTGGAAGCACAGACAGCAAAGAAAGTGTTGGTAAACTTGGATACTGGTATATCTAATGTTGAAATGTATAGTAACCAGAGAATTGCTTGGAGTGATCTAAAGGATACTGATAGGGAATTGATCGGACTTGTTTGTGATACCTGTGTGAAATCAATTAAAAAACATGTAAAACAAAATGAAGATTCGATAAATAATTCAACAGATAAGCGAACAATTGAACTTTTAAAGGAACAAAATGAGTCCTTTCAACACAATATTTCTATTTATAATAAAATATCTATGAAAGATGGTGCTGATAATGAAAGTGTACAATCAGCAAGGTATGAGCTGATGAGGGGTTATACAAAGGAAAGAGAAGAGTTGGAAGATTTATCTACTAAGCAATTATCAGTACTAATTAAACTTTCTGACATAACGGAAATGCTTGGAAGTAAAGGGATATTCGAAGATAGAACTATTTTAGATAAGCCTTCGGTTTTGACATATAAACAAGATTTGGCAGAAAGGATAAATGAGCTGAGAACATCTAAGGAAAAACTTGATAAAAAGGAAGAAGTCGTTAGCAAAATATATGGTGATGTTGTGAACGATTCTACATCACCTCAAAAAAACGGAATCTCAACGCTATTAATTAGCTTGATTAGATGGTATGCAGATCAAAAGCAAGTAGATAATATCATTAAAAAATGGTCGAGAGTCAAGCAGTTTGATGCTGTGATTAAAAATATTAACATGCAGTGGGAGAAAAGGGCAGGTTTCGGACTTAGCTCTCCATATAATCATATTGACAGATTTGGGCCGTTCAAGGTTGATATTCCAGATAAAATTAAGAGCCTATATGATCAGGACAATGAAGAGTTAAATGATGAATTGAATAAATTAGATAGCTTAAATAGTGAAGATAAAATACATTTGAAACAAAAAATTTCAGAGAGATTGAATGATAAAAACCTTAGTGCTTCTGTCAGCTTTATTCTAGATAAGATAACTAAATATGAAGCTCAAAACATTAGTATTACAGGTGATTCAAACTACCAAGACAAGATAAGAGTTTATTATGATTCTGATAAAATTGATAAAATACAGTCGTTAATACCTGTGAGTGATGATAAACCTTACTTGAATTCTAAACAAATAAAATCAGAGTTAGATGATAAGTTGTTTTCTTACATAGAGGATAGGCTGGCTTCTCAGTACATAGAAAAACATTCTAATGAGAACGCGGCGACTCTACTTGAGGTGTTGCAGCAAAAATACAAAAAACGGAATCATTTTTATTCTGAGGCTGATATTAATGAATTTTTAGGGGTGGATCCAGATACTAAATTAAATTAATAAGTAGGTACTTAAGCTTATTTGTTAACCAATTTCGTTATTATCAACCAAAGATATTACGCCAAACTGATATAGCCCATCCTGTATATCTCGTTTAGGGTGGGCTCGTGGACTTAGCTTTGATATGAGAGCTACGCACTCTGATCTGCTCCAATAGTTTTGGACATCTCGTTAAGTATGCAAAATTACTGACAGAGGTGTTAAATGACAAACAAGAAAACCCGCAAAAGTTATACTGCTGAATACAAATTAGAGGCCTTGCAGCTGGCAGAAAAAGTCGGTGTTAAAGAAGCCGCTAAACAGCTAGGCGTCTATGAATCGCAAATTTATAACTGGCGTGCAACAAAGCAAAAGAAGTCGAATGTCAGCCGAAGAGAAGCTGAGCTTGCTGCGGAAGTGGCTAAGCTGAAGCGTCAATTGGCAGATAAAGGCGAGGAGTTAGAGATCCTAAAAAAGGCGGCCACCTACTTCGCGAAAAATCAAAAATAAGTCGATTTGAATTCATTTTGGCGCATCAGCACCGGTTCTCAGTTAAGGCCTTGGTGTCGATGCTCAATGTGTCGCGTAGTGGGGATTATGCTTGGCGAAAATTAGGTGGAAAGCCAAGCCCTAGGCAACAAAAAAGACGTAACCGAGATGAGAGAGTCAAAGCGACTTTTGTTGCCAGCAAAGGCCGTGATGGCGCACGCCGTATACAGGCTGAGCTAACTGAAAGTGGCTCGCCAGCGGATGTGAAAACGATTAATGACAGCATGAAACGTCAAGGCTTGATAGCGAAGGCGAGGCGTAAATTTTAAGTCACGACAGACAGCGACCACAAGCTAGCTGTAGCGCCTAATTTATTTAATCGAGAGTTCACTGCACAAGCGCCAAACGAAAAGTGGGTTTCCGACATCACCTACTTGGCTACTAGTGAAGGTTGGTTGTATTTAGCCGTGTTCATAGACCTTTATTCACGCTCTGTCGTGGGTTGGTCAATGGCACCAAGAATGACATCAGACTGGGTCTGTGATGCGTTAACAATGGCTCAATTTAAGCGCGGCATGCCAAAAGGCGTACTCGTTCATAGCGACCGAGGCAGCCAATACTGCTCACATGCTTTTAGAGCCTTAATAACCAAGCACAAACATGCTCAAAGCATGAGTCGAAAAGGCAATTGTTGGGATAATGCAGTTGCTGAAAGCTTCTTTCATTCACTGAAAGTAGAAGCCATTAATGGTGAACCAATGAAAACTAGAGAAGAAATGCTCCAAGCTGTTTGAATAACAACTAATTCTACATATTTGTGTTTAAAGTTGGGGGTAAATGGGCTTTCCATTGTAAACCTCTTTTTAGCATTTGAATGATACCTCTAAAAAGGGCTCCAACTTAAGTCTATCGTTATAGACACCTCTTTTTATTGTGTTTATGAAAAAGGAAGTGACAATAAATAAACACTAACTCGAATTCTCAATTCTGATCTTCGATTGTTCTTTAATTCCCTGCGTATATTTTGTGTCAGGCAAACTAGAAGTTAGGAGTCACCTTGAACATTCTCAATAATAAATATCTTACCATCAAGATCTCTGATTATGAAATTGATCTCAGTTATCAGAGTGATAAAAGTGAAGAGAGTAGCGAAGCACTGCAAACCCTGGTCACTACATTACATAAAAGTGACGATAAATCGCTGACTCTGGACCGGAGTTTGTTAGTGCCCATCTCTTCTCGCATTGCCGAGTTAATTCCAAAAAACTTGGCGGTGGATGTGTCGAGTCTGGTGCTGGCTAAAGTTAAACATAATCACAAAGGTGATGGCGAAACTGCGGCAAAAGCGCCTTTAGTGCTGGTCGGTGATTTTGGTGCTTCGATCAGTTTGGCTGACTTGCCTTTAGTGGGCAAGTTTATTCCGCCAGAGCAGATGATAGCCTTGCAGGGCTTTCAGCTTATCTACAGCACTGCCGCGGCTGATAGTCGGGAGACGGCGCAAATACAACACAATATTCCACTACAGCAAGTGGAACTTCCCAATGAGCTGAAAAAAGGCGGCAATTTCAGGGTTGATCTGATCCGGGGTGACAGTGCTAACCCTAAGTCATTGATCTTTGATGCGCAAAATCAGCAGGATGACAGTGCGGATGAGGCCGGGCAAAATCTGAGCGACCGGCCTACAACGCCAACCGCTGATTCGGTTCCTGATCAAGCGGATGACGGCACGGCCTGGCTGGCGGTTAATAAATCCATTGGCCCACTTAAAATCAAGCGTATTGGCGCAAAATATATCGAAAATAGTTTGGTCTTTTTGCTGGATACCGCCATGAAACTGGGGCCTATGACAGTGAGCCTTGACGGGCTTGGGGTCAGCAGTCCGTTAGACAGCTTTAAACCCAGTTTTGAGCTAAGTGGCCTGGGGCTGGATTATCACAATGGGTCGGTTGAAGTCAGCGGTAGCCTATTGCGCAAGTCTCAGAGTGAAGGAAAATCCTTTTTAGGCTCGGCCTTGATTAAGACGGCCAGGTTCAATATGGCCGCGGTAGGTGCATACGAACAGTTGCAACATGGCGAAGGGGCTTCATTATTTGTTTATGCTGTGGTTGACTTGCCAGTTGCGGTAGGGCCCGCCTTTTTTCAGGTGCAGGGAATAGCAGCGGGCTTTGGCTACAACCGCTCGATACGGGTACCGGATATTCAGGGCGTAAAAGATTTTGCTCTGGTTAAGGAGGCTATGGCCGCTGCGATAACGGGCAGCAAAAGCGAAGATAATGCGTCGAGTACAGGTGCCGATCCGATCAACACCTTAAGAAAAATGTCATCAGATATTTATCCGGCAGCAGGGGAAATGTTTATGGCGTTTGGTTTGAAGTTTAATAGTTTTAAACTGATCGACTCCTTTGCCTTGCTGATCTTGCGTTTGTCGAACACCTTGCAAATGGATGTGGTGGGCATGTCGAGGTTGGTAGTACCGGCTCAAGCTGAATCACCCTTGGCGGTGATTGAAGTGGCGATAAAGGCGACCTATGACTTTGAGCACAATGCACTCAGAGTCAACGGTTTACTGACCCCTGAAGCCTATATTTTTTCTAAAGATTGCCACTTAAGTGGTGGTTTTGCCTTTTATACTTGGTTTGAAGGAGAACACGCCGGTGATTTTGCCCTGACTATGGGCGGTTACCATCCAAACTATAAAGTACCAGACCATTACCCCAAAGTGCCCAGGTTAAGTTTGAATTGGCAGATCGCTTCAGCACTGAGTGTTAAAGGCAGCATGTACTACGCCCTGGTTCCGGAAAAGTTGATGGCTGGCGGGCGGCTCGAAGCATTATTTGAAGAGCGTTTCTCGGTCGGTTTTGATATCGGTATCGCGGGTGCAGAATTATCCGGTCGGGTACGGGCCAATTTTGTGTTTGGTGCCGACTTTGAAATTGAATGGGCTCCCTTTCATTATAATGGCCATGCATATTTATCCATTGGTATTCAGGCCACTTTTTGTGGCAGGGTGAAGTTTCTCTGGTTTAGTGCCAGTAAAACCTTGCATTTTGACCTTAATCTGGGGGCGAATCTGCACCTGTGGGGGCCTGATTTCTCAGGCGTGGCGCATATCGACTGGAAGGTGGTTTCATTTGATGTTGAGTTTGGCTCTGGCAATAAACATAAACCGGGCCCACTGGACTGGCCAGCATTTCGCCAGGCTTTCCTGCCGGATAACAACAGCGATATATGTACTATGTCTGTGGCCGGTGGCTTAATCAAGGAGTTAACCACATCGCAAAACCAGAAGATAGTTGTAGTGCATCCTGCCGAGTTGTCTATAAGTGTGAATTCCGCAGTGCCGGCGAACTATATAGTGATAAAGCAAAAGCAAGAAGCGAAAGTTATAGAGCTAATGCCTGGTGCGAACCATATAAATTATAGTATACCCCCGATGGGCGAGAATGTATCAGACTGTGTTTTTTCGGTTGTGATCTGTAAGGGGGAAAGCAGTTCATGCATCGAGACATTTACCATTACCCCAATCACTAAAAATGTACCTTCGGCCTTATGGAAAAACCTGAATAATAAGTCACTGCTAATGGGGTTTGAAATAAAGCCGAAAGCAAACAAAAAACCGGATAAAACTGAAAGCAAGCCGGTTAAGAAATTTGCCTACGATATTGACGCAAGAAAAAACGCTTTTGCCTGGCAGAAACCGATAGCACTGGTTAAGCCAAGTGAAACGCAAGCGATAGGTTTTACTTCTTTACCTGCTGCGGTTAGCTCACTTGCCCCTCTAGCTGAGTGGGATGATGCAGGAGCTGCTACCCCACTAACATTACCGGAAGATTCGTTCTTGGTACAACCACAAGTTTATTGCTGATATTAGGAAAGTAAAATGACTAACCATGCTCCGGCCAACGACTCTCTACAGGCCAGATTCTCGATTGATGACCAAGTCGGTAGGCTACAGTTTAAGCTGATCGATAAAAAAGGCCTTCCAGCCTTATATGTCGCCGGTAAAAATCACCAGCAACATATGACGATAGAATTGTGTAATAAATCGGATGCGCCAATAGAATTGTCTTTTTTAGGTTCGTCTTGCGATTGTCACTTAGCCTTAGTCTTTAAACCAGAAACTTTTGATGATATCGGTCAGGTTAAGCAGGCCGAAAAATTCTATGACAGCATAGAACTAAGCTATGAGGAAAATAATCAGCACGAGCAAATTATAAATATTTGCATAAAATCCGACGACAAAAAAAAACTTAATCCAAGTGATAAGCTACACATCGATTTGGTTTACCCGACGGTTCTGGTTGGTTTTAATGCCTTTAATACGGATGTTGAATTACGCTATCAAACTGCTACTGAACAATCTGAAAACCCCAATGAATATCAAACCTTGATGCAGGCCACCCAGGTCATTAAGCATATTGGTGAAAAATATTTGCCTCTACATGTTGGTATTGTCGGCTCAAATACCCTGTTAAATTGCCTAGATAAGGATTCCAAGGAAAATAAAAATAAATTGCGGATAAGGCTGACCAATACCTCTACTGATAAAACCCTATTTTTCACTGAGTCGGATGATAACATAAGGTTACATCAGCATGAGCAGGCCCAGTTGCAGGTATTATTTGATGACCCAGTGCACGATAATGCAGAGTGGCGACTGACTAATTTAGATCATATAAAAAAAATAGAAATTGAGTGGAGCTATTTTCCATCGGAAGGTGAAGACACTAAGGAACTCACAATAGACTCGGAAACGGTGGCGCCCGTATTTAACTTGGATCTAAGCAAAATTAAGCAGCTAGATCCAGGACAGGCATTTGAGCTTATTTTAACAAACATTGTTACCACTGCGCCTTCGGGCCTGGCGAATATCTATATTAAATATCACAATATTCCCGGATATTGGGATGGCCAGTTTGTGGTGCAAGCAGAAAAAACACCTATAGTGCATAGCTATATAGAGGCAAAAAGCAAAGAGGTTCAACAAAAAAAAGAGGAAGAAAGCAAAGATGCTCATCGAAATGTTGGAATAGGTATATTTCCTAACAATGATTATCGATTGACCGTTTCTGGTGATCTTTATACTAGTGGAAAGATCAAAGCGACTGAATCCATTGAGTGTAAGGACACTAAAGCACATGCTGGATACTTTAATAATAACTCAGACGCCAACGAAACATTGAGAGTCACCAGTGAAGGCACAAAGGCTGCGGCCATTTTTGAGAACAATACTTATAAATCTCCATGCATGATTGTTAAGAACTATATCCGTAATAGCGAGGCAAAACCTTTACTTTCCATAGAAAGCCCTAGTAATGGTAGTTCCTTTACTGCACTGGATACTAAAGGGGTATTAGCTGCATCAGGCATTAAACTAGGTGGCGACGAAGCGGCTGTTATTAATACTATTGTTGACCAGGTGGTCGATAAATTGGCAGATGAAGCCAAAAGTAGTGTTCCCTCAGTTTTTGCGTTAAATAATCTGGTGCCCGTGGGGACTATAATGGCTTATGCGGGTGAAGAAAAAACATTAAACAGTGATAATTGGAAGATTTGTGACGGTAGAAAATTGAGTCGCTCTGACTACCCAGTGCTGGCAAAAGTGTTGGGGTATGATTCATCAAATGACTTTAGCTTACCTGATTGTAGAGGGTATTTTATTCGTGGTTGTGATAACAGGGGAAATGTAGCCTTGGGGGATCCTGAGAGAAGAGGAATTGGCTCAAAGCAAGAAAATGCCCTTTCTAGCCACTATCATGAATTTTCACACGACATATATGCGCATTATCGGACATTTGAGGGTTCTGGTGGTAATGATGCAGACGTACTGAAAGCAGGTGCTGGCAGTGGTGGGCGTTTATATGACAGTAAGACAAGATCGCAAAAAAATGGTGCTAGCGAAACCCGGCCAAAAAATATCGCCTTTCATTATATTATAAGAGTTAAATAACCTACTAATTTAATTATCAAATATTCAATAATATAATAGAGGGTCAAATGAGCGACCAAGACTCGACTGTCACTTTTGTGCAATTCCATAAACCGGCTTTATTGCCTGGGCAATATCGCTTTGCCGTTACTCAAACTATGCCTTTGGGGCAGGAAAAGTTTAATGCGCCGACCCTCGACCTCTTGGTTGAAGGCGAACGTTTTAGTCTTAATCCGGCATCTGTGTATCACGTATTTCCGCCTAATGGTCGGATGGGACATTACACTAATGTGCTACCCCATATAGTGTTAAACCGCAGTACCTTGCCGTGGGAGAGACTGGCTGATGATAAGGATCCGGATCAAACCTGGCTGGCGCTACTGTTATTTGATGAAGGCGAACTGGCTCGCGGCGATGTAAGTAAACCAAAAAACCTATCATTTGAAGCGTTTAAGAAAAATACAGCGTACCAGTGTGATGGAGGGCTTAGCGATCAACAGCACGATGACATTTCTGTGATCCAGGTTAATGCCAATTTATTAAAAAAGATCATGCCAAGCGCAGAGGATTTAAAACGATTATGCCATGTGCGACATTTCTCAGACCCAAGGTCAACACAGAAAAGTCAGGGGCAAACCAAGCAAGATCAAAACAATCAGGAACAAACCAGCAATGAACTGGAGCGCGCTGTGGTGATGTGCAATCGACTACCAAAAGAAGGCTGCAACAGTATTTTACACCTAGTGAGTGTTGAAGGTTTATTTGATCAAGCTGGATTGAATATAGATCTGTTTGAAGCTGATAAACCGATACAATTAGTCAGCTTAAAAAGCTGGCACTTTTCCTGCCCGGCTCAGTTTAAAGTGACTGACGAAAGCTTACAAGCGTTTAAAGGTCCACAAAGCGCTGACGATGTCAGCTTACGAGCAGCACTCAAGCAACTTTACGCAACAGGACACATTTATCCGACCAAAAAGGCATTTATACAAGCTATTAATAGCCAATTAGAAACGCCGCTCAAACCGGCCATCGCGGATGACTGCTGTGACCTATCTCATTACCGCCATAGTTTTGAAGATCAATTAAAGGCAATTAATAGCAGAGTAATTGGATTGGATGGCACTGATGAGTCACCTGCTCATATAAAACCATTTTTAGATACCGGCTATTTACCCTTGCCGCACCAACTCAGATGGGGGCAACACACATACTCCTGGTATCGCGGGCCGTTGGCTGCCAGTTTTGACCCTGCGCGGTTTGTCTCAGGTGTTCAGGGTGCCGAGGAAGAGCTGCCTAAATATGCCGATTCACTGTTACGTTACTATCAAAACAGTGGCATGTTGGATGTCAGTTATGCGGCTGCGTATGAAATAGGCCGTACCTTGGCATTGGCTGATCCGCTATTTTCGCAGACACTATACCAGTATAAACATGCCTACAATATGCAATTGATTAAAAACCTACAACAAGTACAACTTGATAGAATTCATATCAGTTCGCAGACCGCAGAAGGCTCAAAATCTGGACTTAAAGAAAAAATTACCAAATGGTTTGAAGATTTGGCTTTACTCCGCACTGTGCCATTCAATTACCTGATTGCCGACGAAAAACTACTGCCAAATGAGTCATTGCGTTTTTTTCAGCTGGATCAGCACTGGATCGAATGTCTGATATTCGGCGCTTTTTCCATTGGCGGAGATATCCGTGAAAATCAGCAAAGAGACTGCTTTATCGAATTGGCCGGGAAAGTTATCAAGCAACAGTGTAGTGGATTGATTTTGCGATCAGAGCTGGTTAGCGACCACCCCGACCTGCATGTACAGGCCTTTCCATTTGCTAAAGCGGATAGCAGCCCCTTAAACGAATGTGAGTTAAGCCAAAAACTCAAATGCGTAAGGTTTGACCGTTTGGCGGACGATACCTTGTTCTGCTTATTTGACAGCAAGGTAGCCACCGCCGAGTTTTACCTAAAACCCGTGGGGTTGCATTTTGGTTTTCAGGAACGTGAGCAGCGTTTCTTCAAAAGTATCAGAACCGAGGATGTAGTTAATTCGATTCTTAACCACCAACCCCAGAGCTTAGCAGCAGCTAAACGTACCCAAATCATTGCAAAGGTCATCAATGCTAATGTAACCAGCCAATTATTTACTGATAGCAATATAAAAAGTGCTGAATTGGATGGCGGTAAAATTGAATTCCCTGTTGATGTTGGAGTCAAAGACGCTGGCTTAAGGTTGCTAGATATCGACAGCCTGTTAGACAAATTTGACATGGTATTCAAAGGGGTAACCGACTACATCAAAGATGGAAATCACAGTGATTTTGTGCAGCCTGAATTCACCGCAGCACAATTGGGTTTATATATGCTGGAAGGCTCGAATAAAGGGCGCTTCAGTGTATCAGGAGTTGTAAATGACTAACTATATTATGGTGCCGGTACAGGTGGATGCGTTATGGGTGCCGCAGCCTGGCCTGTCTGTGGTATCACAAAAAGCTGATTTTAGCCAATTGCCTTTTTATGAGGATAGCCTAGGGCAGGCTTTTAATCCTGGTGTGGCCAATTTAGCCGAATCCATTGCGGCGCATCCTTTTCACAATAAAAATCACCACCTGGATCCTGGGGTACATTTACATTGGGCATTACCTGATGCATTAACCAGAGGAGACAGTAGCCTGAATTTTCCTGAGGTGCCCAATCGTTGGTTGATCACGAGAAGCAAAGCGGGTGAAAAGGATAAACAGTGGGTTGTTGAAAGCGATTATCTATGGCCACCTCACATCAACAGAAAGGGAAAAAACGTCAGTGTGCCGCACCATAGTTTGAATTGGCTTTATCAGGGCAAGCAGGGGGACGACAGTTTGCAAACGTCTTGGCACTATCGACCAGGCGCATATCGCTATAATAAGTCAGACTTGGCTGTACTTAATAAACTATTTCCTGGCGCTTTTAAGATAGTTGGCGATAAGCTACTTGAACTGGTTGACGAAAAGGTATTAAACGATCTATTCGGTAATATTGACAGTGCACACGAACTTCACCCTGAACTTGATGAGGTGACGCTTGCGCATTTAAAGCAAATTTTATTACGCCCATTGGATCGCTCCAGGCAGCCTTATCGTTACATCGGTAGGGTGAAGCAAGACAAGCTGTGGCAGCACCATGATGATCAGGCGGAGTATTTCTCCGAATTAACCGCGATAGGCTACGGCGACCCTGAGTTTGCTGCATTATATTCAAACTGTTTCAGCGTGTTCGGCTTTCATGACCCTCAGCCAGGCGAGGACTTGTCCGAGGTAAGCTATGACGTGGCTGGCTGGTACGATAACGACAAAAGGGATCTGGTTCAAAAGGGATTAACTAAATTAGAAACTGAAGGGAAAGGTAGGTCTGAAATCAAGACCTATTTAGATGACAAATATCACTGGCACCTGGCTGATCAGGATCCCGAACCTGATCGCTTACTGTGCTACGGCGGTATTCAGTTTGAAAAATCACCGACTATTACGAAGTTTGACGACAAGGTTAATGTCGCTGTGGCCAATACATCATCGGAGGCATTGTCGGTTTGTCTGGCGCAAAAATTATCAAATCAACCACAGTTGCAGAGTTTGATAGAAGATCAGTTAGAAGCACTGCAACTGAGTTACCATTTAGATGAAAAAGGATTGGATGTACTGGCACTATTTCAACAGTTACGCCATCAAATAGGCTTTACACCTGTCAGTGGCGGGTATCTTTGGCATATTGGCAAGGATACAAATAAAAATGGTGAGGAACGCCCGGAAGAAGGAGCCCTGCCTGACAGTGTTTCTGAGCTGCTTAGCGAAATTAATCAACTGCAACAGCAATATGATATTGCGATACGTGAGATAGACGCTTTACGTAGCCAGGTATTTTCTGACTGGCATAAATATATGACCTGTGTTTATCCGGCGGACATTTCATTGAGTCATTACCCCCCAATTGACCAGGTAAAAGCATTTATCGAGTGCCACAGTCTCAACCTGCTAAAAGAAAAAGTGAAGTCGACGGGGACTATCATTATAAAAAATGAAAAGGAAAAAGAAAAAAACAACGGCATTATTTGTGTTTATGTAACAGAAAACTCAGCTAACTATTCGCTAGCAGTCCGGTTGATGGATGCTATTAATCAATTGAATCAAACCCTAACAAGCGAAAAAACACATCACTTTTTAAAGCAAATCCCTGCTCCACGTTATTGGCAGGCGAATGATCCTGTCATACTAATAGAAGGTAACGCTGCCAAAGCGACAAAAAGACATGGTGCCGATGGTGAGCTTACCTGTACAGTCGTGAGTTTAGATGATAAAAAGCCAGCGACTGATTTTTTAAGTCAGGTTTACGAAAAGATTAATCTAAAGCTGGAACAAGGCCAAAGGGCTACATATAAAGGGCGCCCCTGGAACCCTTTTGCTCTGGAGTGGAATGTTGAGTTTTTTCCGGTAAAAAGCCATTCAAATCATGCCGACCGGTTTAAAAAATATGACCCAGACTATATTACATCTAATTACGAGCTTAAAGATCAGCATTTTGATCTATCGCTTGAAGCCAATAAGGGCGGTCTGACAAGAGCAGCGAATCTCTATACTGGCAGAAGTATATTAACCGACCATGTTGCAGGAAACTTATCAAAGCTAATCAATAGAAAGGAAAATGATGATAGTGCCGACTTGGCCAACTATGAGCAACCGGGCTATACCTTTAGCAAGGTGAAAGCCATCCTTCCTCCCTCGAAAGATCCGAAAGACTCCATAAACGTATTGGCACAATCCCTCACCGGCTTTAACCGTGCACTGTTGATGCAAGAACAAACTTTACAATTGCCAATTGAAGATCCCATGGCATTTGAAGACTATCGCTTATTTACTAATGACATTATTCATAACAGTGTTGCCGGTGCCAATCGATATGCCCCAACGCCGCAAACAGGGTTCAACCCTGTACGTGCTGGTTGCTTGAAAATATTGCAACTGAGACTAATTGATACCTTTGGACAAACACGAACATTGGATGTAACCCGAGTCAATACCAGCAATAAAATGGCGGTACCCTCACATCCATACCTTATCAATTTACCCCCTCGCATTACCCAGCCTGCAAAGCTGGATTTTCGTTGGTTAAGCGCGGGGCATGCGTATCAGGAAAGTCATTCTCAGCAATCTAGCAATCCGATATGTGGTTGGCTGCTGACCAACAAATTTGACCATAGCTTGATGTTTTTCAATCAAACGGGGGAGGCACTCGGCTTTTTTAAGGCGGGAAAATGGCATAAAGCCATTGGGTCTGAATTGGCGCAGGGGTTAACATCTGTTGACGAAATAGCAAACCCATATCTTCAACGTGTGGCTCAGTTTGTACAGGACAACCTCAACCATAATAACCAGAATAACCAGAATGAGCCTTTTTTGAATCAATTCATTCATACCCTGGATGATGCATTGGAAAACATGCACCCGGAAAGTAGAGGCAGCGTGACCGCTACATCACTATTGATAGGGCGGCCATTGGCAGTGGTGCGTTGCAGCTTAAATTTGTCATTGCATGGCTTACCCGCTGTTAATCAAGGGTGGGGGGCTTTCAAGGATGATATGACATCAACACAAAGGTGTACGGATAATTTTGGCGCGGTAAAGTGGCCTATTCGATTAGGTGAACATAGCCAATTTGGCGATGGCTTGGCTGGGTATTGGTTAGAAGATATTGACTCTGAAGGTGTTGTGCAGTTTTCATCTGATCATTCGCAGCTATCTAGGGATAATGCTGTGTTTTATACGCCTCAAACAGATGAAAGAAAATCGGCTAATATTATTTCTTTATCTTCAGGGCCGGTTAATGTGTACCAAAGCGTTGAGGATAAGCCACAACTCGCTAGCATGTTGGTTGATGTACAGGGGGAAGTACATGCGACTTGTGGTTTTTTGCCAACTAAAACGATTAATATTCCCTCTGATTTCTATAAAAACACGTTGAAAAATATTGAAACGACTTTTTTACATGCACCTTTGCTAACACCTGAAAAACAACTAACTCTACCATTACGTTCAGATCGCGGACAGAGCTGGACTTGGCTGCAGTGTGAACAATCTTTGAACGGTGACAAGCAGCAAACGCGCTGGCTGGAAATTTCAGAACTCAAATCGATAGATAAAAATGTATTTATCGATAAGTATGAAAATTTAACTTCTTGTCGCGATGGTGTTCACTTGTGGGAATATTTATCTAGCAAAGCAGTATATTGGCTGGATCCTCAACACACGGATCCGAATAAAGCTTTGGTGGTAGCGAAAGATAAACGGAAGTTAGTTACAACTGGCCTTAGTGGTAAGGAGTTTTCCTCTGAATATAAAGGCCAGGAAGAGAAGGTCGAGAAAATACTTATTCAATATGCTCAAGGTATTGATTCAGTTAGTGAGTTTGCTCAGTTTTCTGGCCAACAACTGATAAAGGAAGGTTGGCTTAAGCTTAAATTACTTGAAAAGAATTAGTTTTTTATTTTCAGGTGCTTAAATTTAGTATGTCAGTGTTGATATTTTTTACTGCTTTTCTTATTGAGAGATCTTAATTGAATAAGGCTATGCTTTGTGAGTTGCTAAACCAGCCTTTATGGTTATACAACGCTTTGATATTTTTAAGCCTTTTCAGGTTGATTCCAAAATATAGCTGTAGCGCGAACTCAAGACTTGGCTCTCCTTGATTGATATTCCCCAGATCAATATCTGGATAATTGTAATAACAACCATCAACAATATTTTCAGATCCAGATGATTGAAAATTGGGAGTAGGAAAACCGCCTGTTTTTTTATAAATAGCGGTGTACATCTCGTTTAACCAATCAATATGAGCTAAAGCTTGATCGTGGTCATCTTGACCAGGAGGTAAAGGGTTATCCCAATAACTTTGGTATTGTAATTTCATAATTGAGGAACGCTGGGGGATGGCCGTTGCTGTTGGTGATACTTGATTAATTTTTCCGCCGTAGCTATCTACCTGAATTAATGATTTAGACATATCAGCTAGTATTTTACCTGCTATATACACTGGCTGAGTTAAATAAATATATGCTTGTTCGACCATATACTCAGTCCAATTTTGAGTGAGATATGCTGACTTATATTTACCAAAAGCATTATCTCCTGAACCATTAACTTCTTGTGTGCCATTTAAATACGTATATTGACGTAAACTAGCAGGTAATTTGCCCTTTATAGGGTCGTTATCATTTCCATTTAATGCTTGCGTGCTGGAGATATATGGGTGGCCATACAACTTGTAATCTTTGGTAGACAAATCATCGATTGCATCTGCTTGTTGAATGAGGTATTGAAGTTTTGATTTTTCGTTCTTTTCGAAGGCATTTAAATCACCATGAATTTCAGGCACGTAATACACAAATGCCGCAATAGTGATATTTTTTGCATCAATGTGGTTAAGGTGCATATTGGCCCACCGATGCCAACTATCTTCATCTTGGTTGCAAAATTCTTTTTCAAATAATTTTATAATTTGAGCAAACTGTTCTCGGCTTAAACATTTGCTGTTTTCTTTTTGCCAATCCCAAGTTAATGAAAAAGTATACATTCTTTCTGGTGAACTCGGTGGTTTTTCAAAATAATATCGGGTGATTATGCCAAATTGACCGCCACCACCGCCTTTAACTCCCCATAATAAATCACTGTTGTTATTCGCATCACAATGTAATAGTTCAGCTTCTCCTTTCTCGTTTTGAATAACAATATCGACCGCGCACAGATAATCAATGGGTAACCCATATAATCGCGAAAGTAGACCATATCCACCTCCTGTGATATGACCTCCTAAGCCAACAGAATAACAAGAGCCGGCAGGTAAGGTTTTCTTATATATATTGTTTAAGGTCCGATACATTTCCCAATTGCTAAAACCAACATCTATTGATAAAACCGCTTCATTTTCATCGAAATTAAAATGGTTCAGACTTCCTACATCAATAATTGCGGTCGTATTTTTGTTATAAACAAAATTTTCATAGCAGTGTCGTCCACAAGTTATTTGTACTTGATCTTCGTTAACTTGATTAGAATCGATTATTTGTTGGAAAGCTGCGACCACTTCTGTAGCTGTTGTAGGACGAAATACCTTTAGTTTTTTATTATTTGCAAACCATCGCCGATTAAACCCTTGCCGATCACTGAAGCTAGGTTGTAACAACTTATTATTCAATAACATAAAAATCCCTTAAACATGCTTAATATTTATGGGAATACTTTAATCGAGCCTAATTAAACTTGCTATTACATCAATATTACATACAAAGTTTTATTGGCTAATACTAGTTTCATTATTTACTTTTTTTACCATCAAAGATTATCGGATTCATAACTAGATCTGGTAAACAGTAGCTTGTAGAGGTATGTTGAATATGCATTGATATAGATAAACTTAGTCTGGGTATCATTGATTCATTTGGTCCACTGCAGTGCCACACATTACCATGGTGAAGAGAAAATTCCGTGGAATTGTTATACGCAAAGCATTCTTGCCATTGATATTTACTAGGCATGATTGCTTTGATTTGCTGTTGCTGCTTTGGCAAATTGGTAATTGAACCATCATTGAAGGTGTGATTTGAGTTGCCTTGCCATAGATGAGAGCCCTGAAGTACTCTCATGTTGCCGCTATGTTGCGAAATAGCACCCAAAGGAATACAGGCTACTATGATATTTAGCTTATCATTGACGATATTTTTAAGATCAGTATGCCAGCCAATATTACCTTTTTCGCCACTTCCTGGTGGTTTAAAAAACAAATGCGATGAATATAATTGAATTTTTTTGGCTCCGGTTAATTTAGTAATATATGTGATTAACTCTTTCGCATTTATGAGCTCCCGAACTGATTGACTGAGCAAGTGAACCCGGTCTATTTTTTGAATTTTGTTTAGTTGTCCTATATTCCAACAAAGTACTTCGGGTATCTTATTAATGGTATTGCCCATAAATATTCGTTTAAATTGATAGTCAATTTCAGTATGAATTTTAATCCAGCTTTCGTGTTGTTTTAGGACAATAAAACCATCTTTTTCAAATTGTTCTCTCACCATAACTCCAGAAGTTTATTTTGAAAATCTATCGTATAAACTTTAATCATTAGATCAGTAACGCTTGGGGATTTAACTGATGCTCTTTTTTTATTGTTTTTAATAAGCCCATGTTAACAGGTACTGTATATAAACGTTCTGCAGCCAAATAAGGAAACAAATGACAAGATCCCGGGATAATGACTTTAACTGTATGTAAAATCATATCTGGACGGGTATAGTTTAAGACTAATACTTCTAGTTTTAATTTGGTTGCATGAGTCATTAACAAATTTATATCGTCACAGATATCGCTATTTTGAGTTGAAATTAAATCAGTAATGTCCGTTTGATTGCTATTATTAGGAAATAAAAAATCAGTTTCTTTTACAGCGCCAAAATCGAAAGGAGCAGTATGATTATTCCGTATTTCTGTTATTTGACATAACTCGGTTAATGCGCGTTGGCAGGCGATAATAGGGTCAATGTGGCAACCAAAGCCAAAGCTAAATTGTTTTGTTGTTTTATGCTGTCCAATGGCTGCAATTACAGGTACAGTAAAATCACTACTTATATCTAATGCCCAATACTGCCAGTCTTTAGCTAACGTATTTGATAATTGATTTAACAAACTTGGATCTATGTCATCAAGACAAACACTCGATCTTAACGTTTGATTATACCACCAAATTGCAATCGCATCGCGTTCAATAACCTCTAAAAACCCTTGTAGAACGGCTTCTTCTAATGTATTCCCTGCAGCTCCACCATTATGGTAAAAACGACTGAACCTTTGATCGTCGAATGGCGTATGTGCATAACAAAAACTAAAGGGAACAAAACGTTGTGTTTTATGTGTCAATGACCAAACAGGTGTCCAGTGTAATGGATCATTGGTTTGATATTTTTCGTTAGAAAAAAGTCGATTTTCATTATTTCCGTTTACTATAAAATCATTATATTGATTAGTCGAAAAAGGGGTTAAATTTTGAGGAAGTATGTAATTATTACTGTTTATTTCAGGTAACGAATAATGCACAGCCTCATCACCTTGATATTGTGCAGCCAAACGCTCAATTCCTTCAGCTAATGCGCTAGTTTTGGATTGTACCGAACTGATCCCTTTTCCCATAGTGCTATACCAAAAAGCAGAAGTAATGGAGTTAACTGGTAAATAAGATAATTGTCTTGGTATCTGAAAAAAACCGCTACGATAAATTTGATTAACCCCTTGTTGTGCTTTTGACTCACAGTGGCAATGACTCAGCAAGCCACTTATTGGGCTAATAATTGATTCTAAACGTGCTGTCGTTTTATCTGCAGAGATACATCTGACCCCACCATCTTTCTCGTATCGTTTTATTGCTGTTTGTAATAATACAGGTTCTTTATTACGTCTTTTGACTAGATCAGCATCACCACAACATGAACATTGAGGGCGCTGTATAACAGGGTGAAAATTAACTGGAGTATTATTGCTTGAGATCTCAATGAATTTATTTTTCTGATTATTAGCTAATAAGCTTGATAATACTGAGGGCAATTGTGTCAAAAACAGATCAATAAGTTGGTTATCGTACTTGATCGGAATAGCAGCTACTAAAGGGGGGCTGTGGTGATCTAGCGTTTTAGTTGTATACGCCTTTTCGGCATAATCAACCCATCGCAATGGATTATTCATATGCATCCGATGATGTAAGCATTGCCAGCAAGCTGAATTTTTAGTATTCGTAAAGATGGGGCCAACTAACGCGCGTTCACCAGTTAATTTGAGTAATAACCAGTCAAGTTTACTTTGATGATAATGTTGATTAATTTTTTCTAAACGGGGATCTAAGTAATCATCAACGATTACTAGGCTCATTCCTTTAGGGATATTATTTTTTTCAATGGCTAGATTTATAGCTGGTAATAAACTACCTTGCGATAAATTAATTACTTCACGCCAAGGACCTGTATTAGTTTCATATTGTGGCTGCAACTTGTGTTCGGGTAAGTAATAGTTTGTTTTATTACCTAAATTCTCTCTTATAAAGCCAGCATTTAATAATAAGGGAAGTTGGCTTCGCAGGCTTATTATCGTAGCTGTGGGGTACTTATCATTAATTTGAGTGAGGTTTTTACCAGCAACTAAAAGCTCATTGAGTGCCGAAAAATGGTCAATTTTTACAAAGTGTGTCTCTAGCTCAGCTAAGAACCGATAAACTGTATCGTAAAGAGGGGCAATATAGTATTTAGGCTCCCATTGGTAATACTTGTTAAAGAACGCCATTATTGAAATACTTCAGCCATTTCATGATTAATCGCTAAATTTTTCTTTTGGGCGGTATCATCGATTTTTTGGTTTGTTGTAATATCTGAAACGGCTAATTTATTTTCATAAAAATCATAACCGTTAGTGAACAATACATCCTGGTATTCTTGTTTGGTTAGTATACTTAGTTGTTCGGTAATATTGTCAGTAGACAAGTGTAAATGATCCGGGTGCGGAAAATCAGTACCGTAAAGCAGTTTTTTATGGCCAATAATATTAATCACTTCTCTGAGACATGGCTCTGCGAGCTCTATTGCTACCCAACATTGGCGTTTAAAATATTGTGATGGCAGCATTTTAATATTATCTTTAACCAGGCTTGGAAATTCTGGATAGCAGATATTGTCTAAACGCCATAACCATGAGGGGAGCCATGAGGCACCAGCTTCTAGAAAAGCAAATTTAAGTCTTGGGTATCTTTCTAAAACACCTCCTTCTAATAAAGCGACAAAAGCCATTTGTGCTTCCATAGGGTGGGAGCAAGCGTGCAGTGAAAATCTTGCTGTAAATCGTTGATTACCAGCAGTTGAACCATGCAAACAAGAACCGCCATGAAAAGCAACTGCAATATTATTTCTTTCGCAGGCAGCCCAAAAGGCTTCGTAATCTACATGGTTTAAGTCTCTGCCTGCTATCACTTCTGGCCGTAATACTATGCTAGACCAGCCATATTTTATTATTTTTTCTAATTGTATTAGCATATTATCTGGTTTATGGCGGCTAATTAAACCAACACCTTTAAGACGCGTACTATCATAAGCGCAGTAATTTTTAAGCCAGCGATTATAGGCGTCAGCATAAGCTAATGAAACTTCAGCAGGCAATTGCTGGTGATTGACAATGAAAGTCGCAAAAGTCGGGAATAAACTAGCGACTGAGATATTGTTTTGCTGCATTGATATTAATTGCTGTGCACCTGTCATTGCGTATTCGCGTTGACTTAAACTGTCGCTGTTAAGCAGTGCGCTGGCAATTTGTTCTTTTACTCCCCAGTTGTTTGTAACAGGGATATCGCCAATAACAAAAATGGGGGGTAAATCTATATTAGCTTTGTCACCATGATTTTGAATACGTTCACGCTTGTTTTTTGGATTATCACAAAGGTAAGAAAGAGGATAGCGTTGATAAATATCCGGTTGAACATATTCTTGCCACATAGTTAATGGTTCTATTACATGTCGATCTGAGTCATACATTTATTCGTTTTCCTATTTATTAAAGTTTTTTAATTGCATGCTAAGTTGTATAAGGCTTACTTACGCCTGATAAATTACGGGATAAGTTTGTTCATCCTCTAACATTTTTCTTGCAGCAATAACATCACCGCTAAATTGCACTTGATCTGTGATCAAACACATACTGATGGCGAACCGGCCTTTACCTGTGATATTTTCTGCACTGCCATGTAAAGTTTTTGGATGATGAAAGCTGATACCACCTGCTTTGGTAACTGAAGTGGTTTCGTGCCAATTTTCAGGCATGGCTTCAGCTTTTAAAAAATCTCTTTGTTGATCAATGTTTTGATGCGAAACATCAGTAAACCGTGATTTTAAGGGCCAGCAATGAGAGTTGTTTACATAGGTTAATGGTCCCATTTTAATATCTATATCGGTTAATGGTAGCCAGGCATTTATAGCGCCTTTAGTAAACACTGCGATATAGTCGGTATCCCGATGAAAACCGACTTGTCCACCTGGGCCACTATTGGCTGGTTTAAAATAAAGCTGACTCATCGCAATTTGTACACGCTTAGCTGCTGCAATATTAGCTACTAATCGACCAATTGATTTATGCGTTAATAGTTTAAATACTGTGCTATCCGCAAGGTGAATTTGTTGAACTCGTTGAATTTTATCCGTTTGTCCGACCCCAGGTGTACTCCAGGGGGCGACACCTGTATTATAATCACCTTTTAATACTCTGTGCGTACCAAGTAATGCATTAGCTATTAATTTTTTAGGTATGCTAGATGGGAATAAAGTAAATCCATTTTTTTGATAACTCAGAGATTGTTCGGTTAATATTTGGGCATTCATAATTTCATTTATTGCTATAGGCTGTATTAATACGCTTAGCTTATGGCCATCTAGGTTGGCCATAAGTTATAAGTCTAGTAAAATGTAAAAGTTAGGTTTAACCGACAGTAAAAGGCTGGCTGGCACGTAATGCTGTGAAATCAGCAATCGCTGAAGCGCCAATATCTTCAATTTCGGGTGGTGCAGGTAAAATCACTTCCAATTCACAGGCATAGTCTTCGGGATGCCAGCCGTCGTTATCTTGAGGTAATTTATCGGCATATTTGATAAAAATATTTAAACCGTCAATGATTTTATATTCTAGGGTTTCCAACATTTCTGGATAGCTAGACAATTGATCGCCATCAGTAATGGTGTTTTCAAAATTGTTGACAATAATATCAATAAGCTTTGCATCTTTTAATATTTTATAAACTTCGTCTACGCATTTTTCCTTACTTTGTTGAAGTTTATCTTCAATTCTTGTTAATGTTTTCTCACCTTCCAGACTTTGTGAAAAACGCACAACGGCGGTTTGCCATTTGTGATTCCAGTTGTAGGCGACCATACGTGGAACAAAATATTGCCAGTTAAAGTCATCATCAAAGGCTTGAGCGCCACCACGGTCAAACAGCTGTCCTACAGGATTGGGTTTTTCTCCTGCTTTTTTATGTTGATTAATTAATATATTGAGTATTACATTCCTTAAACGATTAACAAACTTGTCGGTCGAATTTTGATTATGTGTATCTTTCCACCATGTATCAATCGCTATTGCGAGGCTTTTAACTATTCGCTTGGCCGCAGCATTTTTTTTATCGGCAATAGATGTTGCTTTTTCGGGAGCTCCATAATGTCCTTTAGCCCCTTTGTAACTATCAAATAATTGACTAAGTGGAAAATAAAATCCTAAGAGTTGATAATTAGCAATTATTTCGGCTTGACTCAATTTGTTGACATTTTCGCTTGCTGAAGGAGTTGGTAGTGTATTAGGAATAGTATATAAAGAATCCACGGGAGGAATTTTAACTTTAAGCCTACCTAAAATATGCTCATAGCCATTAACGGGTCTAAATAAATTTTCGGTTATAAACTTAATATCATTCTCTACTGCGGTTAGCGTTACTAAAACTTCGCCTCCTTCACTACTCAATATATGGACAGAACTTTTATCTAAGTGTAACTTGTCTACATTGTTTTCTAAAATAATTATTTGATCACCGCTTTTTTTGAGATATAAATATTTTTCATCACGATTTTCTACCTCATGATCGCTAATAGTAATAATTATAGTGTGTTCTTTTAGGTGAGTTTTTACTTTGACAAGCTTTGGCCCTTCATCCAAAACTATTAACAGCTCATTGAAGTTTATGCATTCTGATTTATTACCATTATTTAATTTAAGTTCAACAGGATAATCATTAGATTTTGAATTTATAGTAACCGAATATTTGACTTCCTTTTCTTTACATGTAAGAACTCTTATATCTTTTATACGCTTAACTCTTTTATTGTTATCGCAGTATTCCACATTAAAATCTTGAATGTCTTTATGATTAGATAATGACTCATAAACGTTCGAGAGATCATAGTGTTTGATAACTTGATTTTTATTATTTCTATATACAGGGGCAATATTTTCAATGTTTAACGCTTCTAAAATATCATATAAGTTTCGAGCTTTATGACCATCATCATAATTTTGCCAATATTTAGCTAATACATTTGGCCAGATGTGATTGAGTACCAAGCGATCGCTTAAGACGATATTGTTAATATTTGTTGTTTTCTGGTTGGTCGTAAATTCAGACATTGCTAATTCCTTTGTTTTTTATCTGTTTGCTCAATTATTCTTAGTATTGGAAGTCTGGTTTGTAAGCAACGGACTTTAACCCTCGTTCATTCATAAATTGAGTTAAACTAGTTAGTTTGTCTTGATAGTCTGGAGTCATTAATTCTGGCGCCATACTTTTGAGAGCGTGCAACGCCTCAAGTGCAGACCACCTGGAGTTTTGCCGCCAAGCAAGTTCTATGGCGTCAATTAATAGTTGCTTGATTTCATCGTTAAAGGCATTATTTTTGTTCTCTTTATGCGCTTTTAAAAACAAACATTTTGCTAATGTGGTTTTGATGTACGCAAACCAAATAAAGGTATTATTGTTTTTTGCGATGCTAAAACTATGGCGAAAGCGTGCGATGGCTTCGTCAAAATGTTGATGTTTCATGTAGAGTTTCGCCAGGAAAGTACACCAACGGGCGGTTGAGATGTTTTGTTCAGATTGCTTAATGATATTTGTTTTTTCGTTGCCTAATTCAAAATCATCAGTGGCAAAGGCGTATAATGCACTAAGATAAACTGTATGATGTACGACAGACGTGCCTTGGCCATATTTATCATCATAGGCATGCATGCTGTCTTTTATTTGTTGCATATCGTTTAGGTGCATGGCATTAATTGCCTGGAATAAGTAGACAAAAACCCTAGAAATATCATCTAATTCATCAGTGATACAGGCTTCAGCCTGTTGTAGTCTTTTGGCGGCAGTGTTTATATCGCCATGATGTAAATAGTACATAGCGCCCATAGCAAGGTTTTGCACATTGGGTTCGATACCGTATTCCTGATAACAATTTTTATCTCGTTTAGGGTCCCAAAGCGTTATAGCCTCTTCATGAAGTATCAGTGCGTTATCAATTTCACCATCAAAGAAATAGACTTCAGCTAACATCATAGAGATCACCATTTGCCTTTGAATGTCGTTTTGCTGTATTGCCTCAGCAATCATTTTTCTTGCTAAAGATCCCGCTTTTTCCCGTTGTGACTCGTAGAACAAATTCAAGAATAATACCCAATCACTTTTATTCTTAATATTTGTACGCAAATTTATATTCTTATCCGGTGTTAAGGCTGTTAATTGTTCAACTAATTGTGGAATACGCGATGTGATATGATCTACCCTTTCACCTCCGTAACCATCAGCCGACAATACCGGAGCTATTTGTGCTTCTAATAACTGCATTTCCAATTCGTGTGAAACTGCTGGATCTTTTATCTCTTTACACCAGGTTAAAACCTCTGCGGCATTGACTAAGGCCTCATCATTGGCTGAGTGTGATACTTGCTGTTGAACCCCCTTAAGACCGTATTCCGAAGCTTGTTGATATTGTTTTGCTAAGTAAAAGTGCTGTGCAATTACTGACATTGATTTATTACTATCTTGCATCGCTTCCTGTGCTAAAGATATGGCAACTTGTAGATGTATTTTCTCACTATCGGCTGGTGTTAAGCTTTCATATGCCGCATCCCTGACCAGTGCATGTTTAAAAATATATGCATCTACCCCAACTTGCCGTTGCAAATATATCAATTCATTGATGATCAGCTCTTTTAAGTCGGCCTGGATCTGTTCCTCTGATTTATTCGAAGCTGTTACTAACAGTTTGTAATCAAATTCTCTGCCAATAGCTGCTGCCAGTTGAGCAGTTTCTTTGGCAAAGGAAAGCCCGTCAAGTTTTTGTTGTAGTGAATCCCTTAAAGTAACAGGTACCTGACTTTGTTTATCATTATTAACAAAATCAATAATACCGTTGACTTTATGGACCAGTTTTTGGTTTTGTAATGTTGATGCTAGCTCTTCTATAAATAATGGGATCCCATCAGTTCGTTCAATGAGCAGTTGAGTTAAACGTGAAGCCAGTGGTTGTTGATCAAATAAATAAGCGATAAAATTTGTTGTATCTGAATGACTCAGTTTTTTTAAAGCAAGATTATTAAAAGTGTTTTCAGTTAATATGACAGGTAAAGGTTCGCGTGAAGTATTGATCCAGCTATGTTGGCCCTGCAAAAAAATCTTAGTGTTGATGATATAATTGATGAATTCTTTACTGGTTGGATCTGCCCAGTGCATATCTTCAAAAATAAATAAGTGTTGTTTGTTGTGAGCTGTTCCTTCTACCGATAACGCAGTCTGACAAAATAAATGGCTTAATGTGGTAAATAACCGCTGTTTTTGTATATCAGGTGATAAATGACCCATTGCATTTGTTCGGACTAAATCATTATCATCTATAGGTAAATTTAACCAGGCGCAAAGTACTTCTAACCCCTGAGATTTATGTTCAGTTGCTAATGAAGTTCGTTCGATGGCTTGTTTTAATCTTGTAATACAGTGTTTGGCTGATAGTGCATCTAAAGAAAACTTAAATTTTAGTAAGTTTAGAATAGGGTAGAGTGCGTTATTCTTATGCTCTGGCAAACACTGGGCTACTAAATGCAAAGCTTCTGGTAATTTTTCTCGCAGTTCAAATACCAGACGTGATTTACCGATCCCTGCTTCACCATAGATATGCGCTAATTTAGCTTGCTTAGTTTGCGCTAAATCGTTTTTATCTTTGGTTATATTTAATACTATGTTGTTATTGATATTTTTATTATTCAAGTTTACTAAAGTAGTTAGCTCGTGTTGTCGACCAATAAAGGCGCGGTTTTTTCGCGTACCACGTAAAAACCCAAAAGCTTCGGCATGTCGTTCGCCGCGTAATTGATATAAGGCTTGTATTTTTCTGGGTAGTGCTTCAATTTCGTGGCTTTCTTTCATTATACCTTCGAAATTTAAGTAGCCTTCAAGAATATGTTTCACATTTTCAGAGCATAGTATTTGCCCGGGAATTGCCTGCCGACATAAACTCATTGCATCGTGAGCTGCCTTACCATCAGGCAAACTATCCGCCAAACTTAACATTAAGCCAATTTGCATACCCATTTGGATATGACTTGTTATGCCCTGACTACTTTTTAATAACGAATTTTTCTTGTTGACGTTACTGGTGATCTCTAATGCGGCGCGGCTGCATAGGCGACTGTCATTATCAGTAACGTGTGGATAGCCAAAATAAAAGAGTAGCGTATCTCCCAGATTTCCAACGTGATAAGCACCATAACGTACTGCGATGTCGATACATTGCTGCATTTGATCAGCATGAAAAGTATCAATAACATCTTGATCAATAATTTGCTCTGGGCTGTGAGTTGTTGTTTGTTCAGTTGGTATCGCGTCTGTAGATAATATAATGCTAAGTACAGAGATTTGTTTACGTTCTGTTAATCTTGAATATGAATAACGTGCTTCATGTATTAAAGTTTCATCAACATTTTTTTCAACTTTGGCATTTGCTGGCAAGTTATGCTGAATAAAGTCCGGTATGACTGATAAGTCACCTACTAAGTTGGCAAAATTTAACTGGCGAAAGTCATGATACAACTCTGCTGTATTTCTTGGCCGTTCTTGTGATTTTTTATTGAGTACGCGACGAAAGAAGTTAGCTGAGCTATGGCCCGCGAGTATGCCTAAAGGTACATTTGCCGGGCTGAGTTGTTGGTGAAAAATAGCTGCTAAACTTCTACCTGTGATCGTAGGGGTCGCGGTTAGGCACTCTATAAAAACTAAACCCCAAACATAAATATCGGTTTGCGCTACGGGAGGTTCCCCCCTTAATTGTTCCGGCGCGCTATATGACGGCGTACCTAAAGTTTCTTGTGTTAAGGTAATACTTTTATAATCAAGCTGACGTGCTTCATTTTTTAACGTCCCTATCCCAAAATCAAGTACCTTTACATGTGTTTTCGCGCCAACCTGATATAACATAATGTTCGCAGGTTTGATATCTCTATGGATCACCCCTTGCTCATGGGCATGGGATAAAGCATCTAGTACGCAAGCCATAACTTCAGCGGCTTCAGTGGCACCAAGTGGTCCTTGTGTTTCAAGGCGGTGTTTAAGGGAATGGCCATCAATATATTCGTATACAGCAAAAAGTAAGTTATCGCTTTGCTGGCCTTTATCAATTAAATGAACAATATTAGGATGATTAAGACGGCGAACTAAATCTGATTCGCGATGAAAGCGATCGATATAACGACGTTTTTTTTCTACGGTAAAATTATCGTCTAACGTCAGAAATTTAATGGCGACGATTTGTTGGGTACTGGTTTGAATCGCTTTATAGACTTGACCAAAACCTCCCTGGCCAATCTTAGTTAATAACTGGTAATTATCGGAGTCAAAAGTTGTTTGAATACAGGTATCCATAAGAATATTATCTTCCATCAAAGAAGGACAAGGTCCTGAATAACAAGTTTATAAACGGCATCAAAAGAAGCTGTTTACCATCAAAGGGTAACAGGTAACACATTATACTGTACCTTTATTAGTGTCAAAGGCATTTGTAAATTAATTATTAGAAGTGAATATGTTTTTGTTAATTCATTGTGTGATCCCATTTTTAACTAATATCAGTATTTTATGCCTGAAATTTCATTGCATAATCATGATTTTATTTAAATTAACAAGATAATGAATCAATTAATATTACACGTTATTACATGTAGTTATAGTAGGGCTTAGGGCAGGTTAATTTTCAATGATATTATATTTCCCCTAATTTAAAAATTAGGGGAATAGATAAATTATTTCGCTGAAATGGCTTTTTCCATTGCGTGCTTAGCAACTTTTTCCAGCCAGTTAAAATCGATAGTTTGGTGAGCTTCACAAATAAACCAAGGCTCACGAGAGTCAGGTTCTAACATGACACCATTTTCTATTAAGTTAAGTGCAAATTGTGTGTACAGATCACTGTTGGTTTGTTTCCAGTCGCGATAATTTTGTGGTACTTGGTTACTAAAGTGTACACCAAACATAGTATCAGGGCCGGCGAAGCAATGTTCTATGCCAAACTTGGTAAATACACGGGAAAGTAATTGTTGAATTGTTTTTCCTGTTTGGTTAATTGTTTTTAGTGCGTCAGTGTCTTTAAGTACAGTTAATGTTGCTTTAGCTGCACTTAAAGCAATCATATTTGCAGTATAAGTGCCGCCATGGGTGACGCCATTTTCGGCAAAAGAGATGGTATCCATTACATCTGCACGACCACCAAAAGCAGCAACCGGATAACCGTTGCCCATGGCTTTTGCATAAGTGGTTAAATCTGCATAGATGCCATATAAGGATTGCGCGCCGCCTTTTGCAACACGAAAACCAGTTTTCACTTCATCCATGATCAAGAGTGAACCGTGAGTATCACAAACATCTCGTAACTTTTGCATATAGGCTTGTGTTGAAGCAATGGATCCACAGTTGCCCATAATAGGTTCAATTAAAATGGCAGCAATATCATCGCCGTATTGTGAAAAAACTTGGTCAATAGCAGCAATATCATTAAGAGGCACGCTTACTTGATGATCCCGGGTGCTTTGTGGAATTCCGCCACCAAAAGGAATAATTTCAGGTACTTCTTGTGTGTTTATATCCCAATTATCTACATCTGATTTCCACATTACTTCATCGTGTAAACCATGGAAACCACCTTCGACTACCACAATTTTATTGCGTTTAGTAAAACCGCGTGCTGTACGCACAGCGCCAATTACCGCTTCAGTGCCTGAGTTAGAAAACCGCATTTTTTCTATATTTGGACAAAGCGATTTGATCAGCTCTACAACGTCTGAATCCAGTCCTGTAGAAAACCCCGAAATAGTACCCACATTTGTAATGGTATTGATCACTGCATTGTCTACACGTTCGTCTCGGTAGCCAAGAATAATAGGTCCATAAGCTAAACGGAAATCAACAAAGGTTTGCTCATCACAATCTGTAATAGTGCAACCTTTCATACTATTTAAAAATACGGTATTTTCCTCACCCCAGTAACGGTAGCTATCAGCAACGCCAAGGGGCATATTATTGACGGCTCTTTTGAACATGGTAGTACTATTTGGTTTATGGTTCTTAGTCATGGAAATGCTCTTAATCTTCTAAATTACTTTTCAATTTTAGTTGTAAATTGGTGTATGTGAAGCACATACACCTTAATTAATGACGCACTAAACAGGTTAGAGCACCGTTTATCAACCAGTCACAGAGTATAAAACTTGTAATAGGTTATGGTTAAAAACTAAAGGTACGAGATACAGCAAGCACAATACGAGAGTCTGCAGTATCCTGATCCATACTGGTATTTTCAGCTGCCAGATTAAAATCAAAACTTTTCCAGCTTGTCATGTATTCAATACGGTAATGATTGTATGTATCATCGCCATCCCATGACCATTTGTTCTCGTCTGCTGAAATTGAGCGGTCAAAACTTATTTTAACATTATGACCTTTTGCAACCTCTACTGTATGCGCTAGCATTGCGATATAGTGATTTACGTCTAAGCCAAAATAATCCCAGCTATACCAAAAGTTAAATTCGGTATTACCTAAAGAGGAACTATATGCCATTTTTGCATAGGCTTCCGGGTAGTTATATGTATCAGACACACTGTCACCATGGTAGGTGTAATAAGCAATACCTACATCCAGACCCACTTTTTCATTTAGTTGAAAAAATTGTCCTATATAAGCATCCCATTCTATGTTGGTATCTTCATTTGCGCCAAAATCGACATTGGATCCCCAGGTACCAACGTAAAATCCGCTATCAGTTGCATAATCTAAACTAGCCTGCAGCGCGGGATCATTGGTTGTTTGACTTACACCATTAAAAGTATAATCAGAGGCCACTTTTACTGTTGAAGATACATTTGCCTGTGAGGTCAGAGATACTGCCAGTAAACTCGTTGCTGCAAGTGTAATGATATTTTTATTCATTAGTTTAATACTCATATTAATTAACTAGTTCAATTTTATTAAAGTCGATTTTATTTTCTTCTGGTGAACATTCTATTTCACTTACCACTTTGAATTTGGTGAAAATAATATAACCAAAGCAAGTGAAAAATAAGCCAATAACAACAGCACCTACCCATTGGATCTGTAAAAAGTCCAATTTAAATAATAAGGTAAGTAAACTCAGTGCAAACAAATTGCTCAATATATATTTTATTTTTCCTAATCTATCTACCGTTAAGTTCAGATTATCTGTATATAGCCGGATCAGTGAATCTAAAGAATTGATCACAAAAGTGATGCCAACAATTGCCATCGCCAAATTATAGAAACCTGCGGTTTCCAAACCGTTTGCACTGTAGTAATACAATACTGTAAACCATATCGCGATAGGGATTGACGGAAATACCAACATAGCAATAAGCACTTGATATGTTCGTAAACCGCCAACAAAACGCGCTGTAAACTGACCAATCATAATGCTCCATGCGAACCACCAATAAAGATAAAACTCATGATAGTCATTTAAAGGTAAGACAAATTCGTGAATATTGCCAAAATACCCTCCAAGCAGTGCAAGGGTGTTTGCAAATTCACCAATACCAGAACCTTCAACCAGAAAAGCGCCTGCCCACATAAGTATAATTAATCCAATAAACATCCAACTTGTCGCCAAGCTTAACAATCGTACAAATCGAATATTGGTACTGGAATAAACGGCAGCAGCGATAACTAAAAACACTATCAGGTAGAAGCTACCAATAATTGATTCACCGTCACCCAGGTTAGGTACATACCAGGGCAAATTCTTTAATAATAAGTACGCAGTAAACGCACAAGTGCCGATAATAACAATATTATTAATTAACTTGATCAGTGGTATATCAAAAAATTTGACGCGAGGTTCAATAACGCAAAAATAAAAACAAGTTAAGAAATAAAAACCCCAAATAAGAAATGCCCAAAAACCAAACTCTATGGCGAGCGGATTGGTAAAAGCATATTCAGGGCTGGTGGCCAGATCAGCATAGCCAGCAAATTCAGTTAGCGGGAACATGATCAGGCCCACATCAAGTCCAGATGTGAATAAGATTGCGATAAAAGTAAAAGTTTTCACGGGAGTTACACCAACGCAGCGTATATTTCCCCAGCGATAAGTTACAAATGCAATGGCTGTAAAGGTAAATAAGATACCCGCAGATAACCAGGCGGTCATAAGGGCCTCCTGTTAATTAATTTTATGGATATAAACACGTATTTATTGCTCCTGTTTCTTTTTTATAGTTAGCGCACTTTTAGTTTTTTAGCTAGCTGCCAAAAGATTAACTTTCGCAATGATGACTAAGGTTATAAATGCCATAATTGCGAAAATTAATTTTATAAAAATGCACGCGATTGAATTTAGTCTATTTTTCTATTTGGTTCTTTTGCTCGTTGTTGTAACTGCCAGTTATCTGCAATAGTCACTGACGCGCCAGATGGCGGTAAGATTTGGTTATCGAGAATAAAGTCAGCAGCGCGTTCTGCCACCATAATCGTGGGTGCATTAAGGTTGCCATTGGGAATAGTTGTAAATATTGATGAATCGACAACACGTAATCCGTTTATGCCGTGCACTCTTGTTTGCGGATCAACAACGGCTAATTCATCTGTGCCCATTTTGCATGAGCACGAAGGGTGATAGGCACTTTCAACAAATTGACGTATAAAGGTATCAATTTCTTCGTCAGTTTGAATATTTATACCCGGTTGAATTTCTTCTCCACGGTATTGATCAAATGCAGGCTGGTGAATAATTTCTCGCGTTAATCGAACACAGGCACGAAAACCTTCACGATCATCTTGATGTTCAAGATAATTAAATTTAATTTGAGGGTGTACTTTCGGATTGTTTGATACTGCCTTTATGTAGCCTCGGCTTTTTGGTTTATTGTGTCCAATATGCACTTGAAAACCATGACCAGCAAAAGCTTCTTTACCATCATATCGCATTGCAGCGGGTAAAAAATGATATTGTAAATCAGGAGATTCAATATTCGCTTTAGAACGTATAAAGCCACATGATTCAAAATGGTTGGTTGCACCTAACCCTTTTTTGGTGAAGATCCACCGTGTACCGATCAGAAATTTACTCCACAAATCGAGTTTACCATTAAGAGAAATTGGCTGTTTACACTTAAATTGGAAGTAAAACTCCAGATGATCTTGTAAATTTTCACCTACACCTGGTAATTCATGTTTAACTTCAATGCCGGCTTCTTCAAGTACTGATCTAGGCCCAATTCCTGAAAGTTGTAAAATATGCGGTGAGCCGATAGAGCCTGCTGATAAAATGACTTCTTTATTTACTTCCAGATCAACTATTTTTCCTTTTCGTTCATAACGTACGCCAATTGCTTTTTTTCCTTGCAGTAATACTTTATGTACTAAGGCATGTGTGATCACTGTTAAGTTTTTGCGTTTCATTGCTGGACGTAAATATGCATTAGAAGTTGACCAACGCACTCCGTTTTTTACAGTCATATGCATAGGACCAAAACCTTCTTGCTGGGCACCATTATAATCTTTGGTTTCTAAGTACCCAGCCTGAACACCTGCATCAATAAACGCCTGATAAAGCGGGTTTTGCATTTGATTGCCGTTATTAACTGAAAGTGGACCGGTATGACCTCGATATTCATCGTCGTGAAATACCCAGGATTCGGCTTTTTTGAAATAAGGCAGGCAATGTGCATAATCCCAGTTTGTTGCACCTTTTTCATGCCATTCATCATAATCCCTGGCGTGTCCTCGCACATAAACCATGCCATTGATAGATGATGAGCCTCCTAAAACCTTTCCGCGAGGGCAATGCATTTTGCGATTATTAATATAGGGCTCTGGTTGAGTTTCAAATTGCCAGGCATATTTTTTAGTATTCATCGGGATCGACAGTGCCGTTGGCATTTGAATAAAAATGCTTTTATCAGTACCGCCAGTTTCAAGTAGTAAAACTCGATTTTGACTGTTTTCTGTCAGGCGATTAGCAAGTACACAGCCCGCAGAGCCTGCACCGACTATAATATAGTCAAATTTTTCTTTTGTCATTTAACACTCGTATTTGCTACTAGCGAGATCAAAAAATTTGATCTCGGTGAAATTATTAATGATTGAATATCCGAAGATGAAAAATCAATTGAATTTAGAAAGGACTATCCAAAGGCTGTAATCCCACATAAACTGCTTTAAGTTGAGTATAGTGGTTAAGTGTAGCCAGGCCATTTTCACGACCTATACCTGATTGTTTGTAGCCACCAACAGGCATATGAGGAGGAGAGGCGCCGTAATTATTGATCCAGCATATACCTGCCTGCATTTGGTGAATAACCCGATGGGCACGATTAATATCTTGTGTAAATACTGCGGCAGCTAATCCAAACTCTGTGGCGTTAGCGCGAGTAATAACTTCACTTTCATCATCAAATGTCAGAATGCTCATAACAGGCCCAAAAATTTCTTCTTTGCAAATCGTCATTTTATCTGTGCATTCAGTAAAAATAGTGGGGGAAATGAAATAACCATCAGGCGCATTTTCAGGCGATAAAGCAATGCCACCATAAAGTAATTTTGCGCCTTCATCGATCCCTTGCTTGATATAATCTAATACTAAATTGAAGTGTTTTTCTGAAATAAGTGCGCCAAAATTTGTTTCTGGATCAAGGGGATCACCGATAATGATATTGTTACTGGTTCGCTCTAGTAGCTTTTCAATAAATTTGGCATAAATTGATTTTTGTACAAATACACGGGTACCATTAGTACAGATTTCACCCTGAGTGTAAAAGTTACCTAACATAGCCGCAGATACTGCATTATCCAAATCAGCATCATTGAAAATAATAAGTGGAGATTTACCGCCAAGCTCCATAGTGACATCTTTTAGTGAACTTGCTGCAGCAGCCATGACTTTTTTACCTGTACCTACTTCACCGGTAAAGGAGATTTTTGCTATATCCGGATGATGAGTTAACCAGGCACCTACATCAGCGGCACCTTGAACAACATTAAATACACCATCTGGCAATCCTGCCTCGGTGAAGATTTCAGCCAGTTTTAATGCGCCAAGAGGTGTTTCTTCAGATGGCTTAAAAATCATAACATTACCACAGGCAAGTGCGGGGGCAGATTTCCAACAAGCAATTTGAAGAGGGTAGTTCCAGGCACCAATACCAGCGCAAATACCAAGCGGTTCGCGGCGAGTATAATAAAAATCATCGCCGACTGTTTGTTGATTTCCTTCTATGCCAGCAGCCAGACCTGCAAAAAACTCAATTGAGTCAGCACCTGAATGGACATCTACAACAGACGCTTCCTGCCAAGGTTTACCTGTATCTAGTACTTCTATTTTAGCCAATTCATCATTACGTTCTCGTAGTAAATTGACGGCTTTTAGTAATATTCGACTGCGCTCAATTGGGGTCATTGCTGACCAGACTGCATAACCGCGTTTTGCACTTTCAATGGTTTTTTCTTTTATGTATTCATCAGCAGATTCAACCTGATAAATAACTTTTCCTGTTGCAGGGTTAATTACATCAAAGGTTTCACCGCTGGTATTAGCCAGATAGCTACCATTAACATAATTTTTGTAGCATATTACTGACATGATTTTTCCTCGTATTGCTTGATCAGAGCATCTATAAAATTTTTGCATAATTGTTCGGCGTGCTTAAATTCTTCTTCAGGTCTCGGGCTTAAAGCACTGCGCAACCAAAAGCCATCTATCATAGCGGCAGTTTGTTTGGCTGCAGTTATTGCCAAATCTTTATTTAATATTTGCTTAAAAGAGAAAAGGAGATTGCTATGTAAGCGTTTACTATTGATATGCTGAAGCCTTGCAAGACCTGGGTCGTGCATTGATTGGGCCCAAAAACTTAGCCAGGTTTTAGTTGCGGGAACAGAGCGTTGAAGTTGGGTGAAGTTTGCCTCGACCACCATTTTTAATCTGTCATTGGTATTTAATGGTGTTTGGCTAATACGCTCCAGTAAAGCATGTTTTAACTGTTCTAAAAGGTATTTAACAGTCGCTTCAATTAGCCCTTGTTTACCACCAAAATAATGGCTAATAATGCCAGAAGATAAACCTGCGATTCTGCTGATCGTAATAATGGTGGTTTTTTGTAATCCGTATTGCGCAACAGATCCTAATGTCGCATCAATTAGCTGCTGTTTTCTGAGGGGGTGCATTCCAACTTTAGGCACTATTCTCTCTATTTATTTTTAATTGAACGTTCAATTAAAATAATTTTAACGTTTTGAGCAAAAATTATCAACCAAGTGCCTGTATTCGGTAATTTCAAGGGTGTATTTTATAGAGTTGGTATTAGTAAGGATGCTAAACAGGTCATACAGGTTGTTGTCGACATGAATGTTGATCATAAAGCGATACTGCTGCTCCCTCTATATTAAGATGAGCACCATTAATTCAAAAATATACCAAAATCATTTTGTTAGAAAGCGTTGAAACTGACTGCGAGAGGTTGTTTGACTATTGATTTCAAGAGGTAGGATCTGAAACAGATATTTAAAAATTAATTGATAAAATTCTCAATGGGAACAAAATTGTCCTCATTGAGAATTGTTACTTGAATTAATATTCACATACCCAGCGTGTTCTTGTTCTACAGTTATATTTTTCTACTCCAACTTGTACTTTATCTGTGCGCCATTCAGTTCGTGTTAAATCATAGCGAGTGTTTCCCCTGTAAACGGGACCTTTACATTGATATCTGCCAGCTGTGGTAAATGAATAGGTATCTTCATTTGCCAAACTTTCATAATGACACTCTGTTATCTCTCGATCTTCATAAATTGGGCGTTCATCACAGACTTGATATGTTTCTGGTATTAAAATCCCATCACACCAGCTTGAAGATTCAGGACTTTCTTTCAGAATTGATTTGTTTACGGGTTTGATAAATTCCGAAATGTCAAAATCGTTCGGTGCTGCGATTGCTAAGCAAGGTAAAAGCGTTAATGTAGCTAATATTTTTCTCATGTCACTTCCTGGTAATTGATGTTTTTATTGTTGTTCCTGTTATGGGGTTACCTTAGATGAAACAATGAATCATGTAAACAATAACGGTACAAAAAGTGATTTTGGGAGGTTAAGTGATGATTTATGGCGTTTTTAACGTGATTATCGGCCGTCTTTTTATTGTATGTTTTGGTTTAGACACCTAAGTAGTAAGGTGCAGCTGTCGATAACCTAAATTGTAATTAATTTGATAGAATCGCTAAATCAGGACCCGCTGTAGGTACTTGATTTGTTTTGAAAAACAATGGATTAAAGTGTATTATAACATATTGTTTTAGGCTGTTGTTTATATACTTTTTGATATAAACCTTACTTTTAGTATTGAATAATTTATTTAACTTTAGTGAGCGCTATCACAAAGATCTAGGTGTGAGGGAGCGCTCTTTAGATCTAATATCACTTTTCTCCCGTTAAAATAGGACTTATTACGTGAAAAAAATAGTAGTTTTAACTTTATGTTTGGTAACTCCATGGATGATTAATGCGGATGAAACCGAAAATCAATTGATGCAAGAACTTGGTAGTTTTTGTAAGCATTTGCATAAACCTGAGTGGTCTGAAAATTTAACATTTGCTGCTGAATCTTATATTGAAAAAGAAAAATCTTGGGGGAAAAAATATAAGGAAACCTTAGCTTTACTTGAGAAGAAAAATCCTAACTTCTTGCAATCAGACTTTACAATGCAGTTTAATTATAAACGTGACGTCCCATTAAAAAGCATCGTTACTGAATGTAATGAAAAAGTCGCAGCTTTTGAGGCTGGATTAATACGTAAAGTTAAAAAAGCTGAGGATAAATTAGCACAGCAACAAGCTGAAGAGAAATCGGCAAATGAAGCCAGAGAAAAAAAAGAGCTGCTTAAAGCACAGTTAATTGCTAAAAAAGATAAAGAAATGTCAGCAATAGCAAGCTCTCTTGGTTACGATCATTATTTATTAAGTTTTAGGTCTGTTAGACAAAAAATTTCCGAAGGGATGTCTATTGATGACCTAGAGTCGTACCTTATATTTCCAGAAGAAGATCAATCAAGATATACCGTTAATAATTTAGTAGAAGACTACGTGATATATAATGGTAGTGATCATGCTACGAGTACCAGGCGACAAATTGCGGTAAAAAAAGAAAGTGGAAAACATTACGAAAAGCATACCGAATTACCAAAAACCTATTACGCTGTAGTGGATACAAAAGAATTTAAAACGCTATTGGGTAGTAAGAAACAAGTACTGGTTTACGAAGCGATAGATGAGTCTGGTTCTTCTGGTGGTTCGATGTCATTGGTTTTATTAACAGACTGTCGGCACAATTTTTACTGCTCGTAAGAAATTGGGCTGGGTTGAAATAATTTTTTAAAAATTGAGCTTCAACCCTAGCTGTGATGGGTAAATTTCAGGCACGATGGACTCCACCGCACAGCAGTGTCTTTTATCCTGAATATGTCGATTAGCTGATTTTATAAATCGCCATGGTCTCCTCACCCAGTAGGCGGATCACCTTGGCTTCTCTTTCTCCTATATTAGCAATCACCATTTCCTGCCCTGCTATGCTTGCGCTGCTTATTCCGCTAAGCATTTGAAATACCCAGCGCAGTGTCGGTGATTTTGTTGGCTTGCCCTTTTGATCTGGCACACTTTCATCCTCCGCTTTGAGCCGCTCTCTTAACTGATACTGGCCTAAGTTATATACCAGTAATGACAACGTCATGATCATCATCAAGGCATCTATCCTCTGTGGATTTTGAAGGAAGATCCGGTTGTTTTGAAACGATTTGTCTTTGAGGAACCGAAAGCCATTTTCGACTTGTGACTGCCCTTTATAGTCTTGCAGCACCTGAGCTCCAGACATCCCTTTTTTATTCGTCGACAGAATGAACCTACCCAGCGGCTCTTTGGCTGTGGCGATGGCTTCATTATCTTCAATCAATTCGACTTTAATCCGGTAACCTTTAATTTTTTTATCCCCGGCTTTTGGCCGACCCGGTTTATCGCACCCCATCACTGCCACCATGTCTCGCTCCACGACGCGGTGGTACTTCAGCTTTTTACTTAGAACCTGTACGGCTTTTCGTGCATCACACTCACAGCCATAAAGCGTACCTGTGGCTTTTTTGAACGCTTGCTCCTGAGCAATGCGCTCTTTTTCTATTTTCTTAGCCAGGGTCTTTAACTGGCTGGCCTTACCTTTGGCTGAACTGTATAACATCCAATATTCACCCTCAGGCCCTTCGACTGATGTGCACTGGTAGCCATTGCCCAGTTCTTCCCATTCATAGGTGCAGCCCGATTGTGCAACATAGGTTTTCACGGCTTTGACTGTCGCGGGGACGCGGGTTAACCATAAGACATTGGCCTTTTGAAGCTTTTCCTCATTGTACAAAGCTGAATCCGCCACCCACAGGAAGTCGCCGCTGGAGGCCTGCTTCTGGAAGAACGCGCTCATCAATGCAATGCTCTCATGAAACGTTGTTTTATCTGAGGCGTTGCCGTCATGCGCGTCATAAAATAAGGGGACACCCGCCGGTCCATTGGTGATGAGTGTTACCACAATCTGTTTGAGATCTGGCCGATGGTCTTTGGAGTGGCCGTATGAGGGGATTGGCGCATTATCCCACTCGTCAGAATCATACTGACCAAACAGTGCCAGACTGGTTGTATCCAGGTGGTTATATCTTCCGAGCAGCCCCTGCTCCTGAACAATGTCGAAGGCCAACCGGCTAAATAAGCTGGTCGTGCCGTATTCATGCAAGGCATCCAACCCCCGACCTAAGGCGTTCTCATTTAAGTCCTCAGCACAGATCCCTTCGCCAATCAAAAGCTCAACGGGTTTGTCCTGGAAAAATTCGGGTGACATGTAAAGTGTGCTGTTGGTAAAACCCAGACCATTAAGGATCATAGCGCAGACACGCTGACCATAAGTGGTATTAGTGCGGTCGTCTTTTGCAATGGGAACAAGAGAGTCAATGCGCTCGGCAACCCGGTATTTTTTCAGCAAAGCTGAAACCACACCCAGGTGATCTATGGAATGGATGGAGATTTGTTTTAAGTCCGTCATCAGGGTAGCGCATACAAAAGGCTAAGAGTGTTGGTATTATGGCTGGGATGGTTCTTGCTGTAAGTGATCTATTGCTGTGATGTACTTTGATCTACCGTCGCGTAGTGGTGTGATCTATTTCGCACACAACTGTGCAAAAATAAATCACTCAGGTGGAGCCGAAATTGTGCGGAAGATATGGTAAAAAAAGAAAGTGGAAAACATTACGAAAAGCATACCGAATTACCAAAAACCTATTACGCTGTAGTGGATACAAAAGAATTTAAAACGCTATTGGGTAGTAAGAAACAAGTACTGGTTTACGAAGCGATAGATGAGTCTGGTTCTTCTGGTGGTTCGATGTCATTGGTTTTATTAATTTTAGCTGGAGTAGGTATTTCATTTAGACGCAAATTCAGATTAATGTAATCAGTATACAAAAGATTTGTGAACAGGGAGCCAAGGCTCCCTTATTTATTTTAATATTAAGTAACTACTTATTAAAAATTAAAACCTACACGGGCGTAATAACTCATGCCGTCAAAACCATAAGCTACAGCGCGAACCGGATATTTGAATGCTTGATTAGTAATAAAATCAAGGGCTTCATCTTGACCAAGTTCATCAGGTGTAACGTCAAAGATATTATTAATACCTAAAGAGAAAGTTAATTCAGAGGAAAGCTGGTAATCAAAGTTCACATCAATCAATACCGCTGACTCAACCACACTTGTTGCTTTAAATTCACCTGTAGGAGATAAAGAGCCTGGTAAACCAATATGATCATTGCCAAAATAAGTAATGTCGGTTTCACCAAAATAGTTTGCTTTGATCACGCCGCGCCAATTATCTTTTTCGTAATCAAAGGTTAAGGTTGCTCTTTCGTGAGGCTGTCCGTCGGTTAGAAAGCTTTCTTGTAATGCATCTAATGCAACTGAATTAGGGATCCCTGCGGGTGAATTGACGCTGTCAATTTCAGTGTCGTTCATATTTCCGGCAAAGGTGATGTCGAGTTGCCCATCATAAAGATCAGTGCCATAAGTTATGATTAAATCGACGCCTTTAGTTGTCATATCTACTGAATTTGAAAAATAATTGGCTTGATCTGCGCCTGTGGCATTGAGAGCTGCAACAGCATCTGGGCTAAAACTAACATCATCTGCTGTTAACATGCTGCCCAAAGTTATGCGGTCTTTGATTTCTATATGGTAAGTATCTAAAGTAAGTGTAATTGCATCACTTAAATTCGCTATAAATCCTAGGCTTAGGTTTTTTGATTTTTCAAGCTCGAGTCCATCAACACCTAAAGCTGAAGGGAAATCAGAACCCGCTGTTGCTGTGAATGAGGGGGATAATACACCACCAGCGCCCAGGTTTGTTGTATAAGCAGTATAAGCACTTTGTTGTAGTGAAGGTGCTCTAAATCCGGTTGAAATAGCGCCGCGTACCGAGAAGTCATCGCTGATATCGTAACGTGAGGTTAATTTACCAACCAAATCGTCTCCGGCATCAGAATAATCTTCATATCTGAATGCAATTCCCATCAACCATTCATCGGTAATTTGGTTTTCTAAATCAAGGTAAAATGCATAACTGTCACGACTTTGACTTGTTGCTGCATCAGGTCTTAAGCCCGGATAAGCCTGAAAACCACACCCTGCATAGATTTCTGAGTCAATAACTGATGGAAACGAACTTGAACTATTTGACATTCCACAAGCATATGAAGCGATATCACCGGCAACTATTTTATAATTTTCTTTTCTATATTCAGCACCAATGGCAATATATAAAAGATCGTTTAAGTTGATATCCACAGAGCCTGAAAGATCGGCATTAAAGGTTAATTGATCAAATCTAAATCCACCAGAATAACCAGCTGTAGGTCCGGAATTGGCGGCAATATCACTATCTGTCGCTTCAGGGTTATTGAATAAGTACTCAGCGGCATAGGAGGCATTTATTGTATTTTTGGAATCAAAGTCATAGGCATTATCACCATAGACACCTGATAAATCATAAGACCAGTCATCATTAATATCACCACGGATCCCTAATGAAATAGAGGTATCTTCAGCTTCATTATCAATACGAGGTAAGAATCCGTCAGGATAAATCTGTTGTATATTTTTTGCTGCTTCATTAAAGTTACGATAAAAACCATTACCCAGTGCGGTACGATTTGAAATACCACCAAAAGAATATAATTCGCTTTCACCAACAGGAAGTGCCATGTTATAAAATACGGTTTTAAATTCGGACTCTGCATTACCTTGTGACCAACGAACATCTTGAGACAAAGTTCCCGGCTCAACATTTAAAGAGCCCCCGGTATCCCGCTGCGCACGATTAGTACCATCAGCGTCTCTAAATTCAAAAGATAGATTCAGAAAACCACCCTGTTCGCCTAATTCTACACCACCATTAAGGCCAACTGATATCATGTCACCATCGCCTTCACCTGTGCTGCCAGCTTGAACGTACCCCGTGATTTCATCTGTACTGTCTTTTAATGATAAATTAATCACGCCTGCTATCGCATCCGAGCCATATTGAGCGGCTGCACCATCTCGCAATACTTGAACATTTTTTAATGCAGATAAAGGTATTGCATTCATATCTGTACCGGCAGCACCCGCACCGACAGTGCCGTTCAGACCGAAAATAGCCTGGTTATGGCGGCGTTTGCCATTAATTAATACTAATGTTTGATCTGGTTGCAGTCCCCGTAAGGTGGCTGGACGAAATAAATCTGAACCATCAGAGACTTGCGTGCGACTGAAATTAAATGAAGGTGCTGTTGCCTGAAGACTTTGACCTAACTCGGTAAAACCGCCTTTGGTTAATGAATCTGAGTTTATAATATCGACGGGAACAGATGATTCTGTGGCAGTACGACTGGAAAAACGAGAGCCTAACACTGAAATTTTTTCTATATCTTTGTCTGCTTGCTCTTGCTCAGAAGCGTATGCAACAGTACTCAAACTGCCGCATGCTAAACTGATGGCTAAAGTTAAAGTGTGAGGTTGGAACATTTTTATCATCTTACTTATTCTCCATATATTTTTTATTATGTTATTACATTGCCCAAAACTAAAAACATTATAATGAATTGATAACTGAAGTTTTTATAGAAAGTTCCTTTTTCAGGTATAGTGACGCATATTACACTATTATATTTTGATAAAACATAATGAGAATTATGATTGGACAAATAAATTTGACGTACCAAGGCCAAATCTTCCAGAACACTGAGGAAGAAATATCAGGGGCGCCTTGTTTTATCTCTGTTAATATGGTGTTGCGCTGCCAGATCCAGCCGGCATAAATACATAACATTAATCCAAGTAACGGCTGACTGTATTGAGTTGTTGCTGTGACGATTAAACTAAATAAGGTGTCAAAATTAAAGATGATTAATAAACTAATACATAGAATGCTTGTGCCTATCAACCAGGAGGATTTTATGCGGCCTAACTGGGTGTTTTCTACTGTATATGCAACGGGCACTTCTAACATAGAAATTGATGAGGTTAATGCAGCGATTGTCATTAAGATAAAAAATATCACAGAGACAAAATGACCAATATTACCCATAGTTTTAAAGAGTTCAGGGATCACATTAAATATAAGACGGTCGCCATCGATTAGTTGCCCGGTCTGAGTGAATATACTGACGCCGTTATGTAATGCGACATACATGGCTGGAATAATTAGCATGCCGGCTAAAATAGCAATGCCAATATCAACAAGCGCAACTGACGCGCCTAAAATGACAATATTTTCCTTTTTACTGACGTAAGAACCATAAATCAGCATAGTTCCCACACCTAAAGATAAAGAAAAAAAGGCCTGGCCCATAGCACTTATTAATAGATTTTGACTGAATATTTTGGAAAAGTCGGGTTGCAAATAGGCTTTCCAGCCTGCCATAGCACCGTCTTGTGTGGCCACATAAAAAATAATTATGACAATGAGTATTAATAACATCGGCATTAAACGACTTGACCAGCGTTCAATACCTTTACTGACACCTCCGCATACTATGGCTATGGTTAATAACATAAAAAGACAGGAAAAGATCACATTACGTGTGATAGAAAATTCAATTAACCAGTTCGAAGCGTTTTTCCATCCAATTATTTCTGTTACCGATTGTAAGCAATAAGCAATCATCCAGCCTGCTACAATGGCGTAAAAGCTCAATATAAGGCTGACTACAATCAGGCCCCAATACCCTGTTAGTTTTCCAGCAAATTGATTTACTGCATTTGTTGATATTTTTTGTAATGCGTCCACCATATTAGCCTGGGCATATCGGCCTATGGTAAGCTCAGCCATGAGTATTGGAAATGCCAGGACAAACGTAAGCACTAGGTAAACAAGAACAAAAGCAGCGCCACCATTTGCTGCAACTTGAGTTGGAAATCCCCAGATATTCCCTAAACCAACGGCAGAGCCCGCAGCTGCGATCACAAAACCAAATCGAGATGAAAACTGACCTCTAACACTCATTTTTAATATCCTAAAATCACTTTAAGTATTTGTTTATAAGTTATTATTGTTATTAATTTTACCTAAATAAACTTATTCTTATTTTTGTTTCATCATACGGATTAAACTTTTGTTTCCTAGTTATTTATGATTGATACAATTGCTTTAGGCAGATTAAATTGGCTTATAGTTAAAGGTTATATTATTGGGGTATTACGTATTCAGCCTAAGCTGCGAGCAATTTCATGGTAATAAATACATTCATTTTTTGAATCAAAATATAGAATTAATAAAATTGATGTTATTTAAACCAGATACCATTTGGCAAATAAAATGAAACTTGGTAGCCTGAGTAATCACTCTAAATAATAAATAGACAGCATGATGAAAAATTATGGGTTTGCATTAAAACTTATGGATGATACTGAGCTACCTTCATCGGCTCGTATGACTTTAATTGGCAAAGAGCTCCCCGAATTGAAACAAGGTCAGGTATTGGTGAAAATGTTGGCTTCACCGGTTAACCCTTCAGATCTTGTTTATTTGCTGGGTAAATATGGTTTACCACCCCAAGATGGTGCGTATGTTGGTTTTGAAGGCTGTGGCATAGTGATCAAAGCGAATGCGGGTTTATATGGCAAATGGTTAGAAGGTAAACGTGTGGCGTTATCGGCGCAACCTGGTATAGATGGGGTTTGGGCTAAGTATGCGGTTACCAAAGCAAACTTTTGTTTACCGGTTCGTAAAGAATTAAGTGATGAGCAAGCTGCAACAATTATCGTTAATCCTTGTACGTCTGTGTGTATGGTCGACAGAGCGATCGCGCTTGGCGCTAAATCTATCGTGATCAATGCGGCGGCAAGTCAGGTTGGGAAAGGGGTTATTCGTTATGCGAAGATGCAAGGGATAAAAACCATAGCGACAGTCAGAAGTGAAGCTAATGTTGAAATATTAAAATCACTTGGTGCAACGAACGTATTGTTAACGACTGATGAGCGTTATCCTGAACAATTAAAAGCCGCTTGTCGTAGTTTAAATGCCAGTGTGTTACTCGATTCAGTCGCTGCAGAAGATACCCCGTTAGTTTTAAGTGCAATGCCTAACAATTCAACAGCGATAGTATATGGCCGCTTAACAGAAACTTTTGATCCCATAGGCGGTTTATTTAATGTGGCTGATGTGATTTTTAGAAATATTAAAATTGAAGGGTTTTGGCTGGCAAAAGCGATTGCGGATAGTAAACCCTGGCAGGTACTTGCGTTAAGCCGAAAAGTGCAAAAACTATTTGCACAGGGGATTTTTCAAACCGATATATATGCCAGTGTTGGTTTTGAAGATTTTTCATCTGCGATTGATCATTATGCAAAACACAAAAGTGACGGTAAAGTCATTTTAAAACCTAACCCATGATGTTTATTATTGCATTAACTGAGCCCTATAAATTTCCACATCAAATATTATTTAGAATTTCTTAGATGAGTTAAAGTTGATTTTATTCTGTACCTGATATAGGGTTTGTTTGTGGTTGAAGTTTAATCAGTGTAAGACCTATTTCGGCGATTGAATTACTGATAAATCGGTAATTAGAAAGAAGTAGCAGTATTCGCTTTATATCAAACTACAGCAATAATGATAAGTTTATTTTAATGATTTTTAAAGCTTAAATATACATGTTTTTATAACAACTATGATGAGTATCATTTTTGCTTAGAAATTATAATGTTGTTAATAACTGACTGATTATTGTGTTATTGGATGGAAAAAATGACAATATTCAAATTCTATTTAAACAGCTTTAATCTTCATAAATATGTAAACTGGCTTTATTTTGTGTTGGCTATTACAGGTTGTATGACAGCAAATGCAGCACAAACCCCTGCTCAATTTAACTCACCAATTAATACCTTAACACTTGGTACACCAGCATCTTTTCTTAAACAACTAGAAGCACAAGGCGCTAAGTCTGATCATCTTATGGTCGATCAGACTGAACAAACCTCAGCCAAATTTACTTTAACAAATAGTAAAGGGCAGGACATTCACGTGATAGCCGATAATTTATCAATAGAAAATAACGGTACATTAACGATGGAAGGTCAGGTTGAAGGTATTACTAATTCAAAATTTATTATTCAAGGTAATGAAAAAAGGATATATGGTTGGGTAATATTCAATAATGAAAATATAGCCTATGAATATACTACACAAGATGATGAATTGGTGGTGCAGCAAGTTGCCATTACTGATATACATCCAATTTGTAATTTTGTAAATCATAACCTTAAAGGGCACGCTGTTAGTACGCACTATAACTTTCCTATGTCTTTTACTGATCCACCTCATTTGGGAACGTATGCTGGTGAACATGTGGGGCAGTTGGAAAGTAAACCTGATTCTGACTATGTAATTTTTCTTGATACTAGAAAAATTATGAGCAACGGTGTGCCATATGATGTATCTAAAGAATTCATTTGGACAACATGGCAGATTACCTCTGCAAGTTTTTCAATGTTTGACGTTAATGTAACTACAAACAAAGCTGTTTACGATAATGCTGCGCCAAGTAAACGTGGTGGCGCAACTATGTATCGCGAAACGGGCCGGTCTTCTTGTCATTTTGCTTTTGGAACTTCTACTTTTTGTACCTTATATAGAGAGAATGATGCTTATGGACAAGGCCGTATTGCAGCCCATGAATTAGGGCATTTATTTCATTTGTCACATGATGGGGGCCAGCCTGGTGGGGAATATTTTAATGGACTTGCTGATTTTCAATGGGTTCCTGTTATGGGAAATATTTGGAAGGGGAATAATTGGACGCATGCACTTTATCAGTGGAGCAAAGGTGAATATTATGGAGCCAGTAATCAAGAGGATGATTTTAGTATCATCCAAGGGTTTATACCTCTAAAAGCAGATGATATTCCTGGTAACAGAGCGCTTACTATTGATTCAAATGGTAGTGTAAACGCTGTTAATAATTATGGTCAGATTGAACGAAATACAGATACAGATCGCTTTAACTTTACTGTGGGCGAGGCGGGCGGCCACGTTAACTTAACCATTGACAGAATTGAACATTTGGGTGGTGGTATGTTGGATGTACAGGCCTATATAACAGATAGTTCAGGTGATTTGGTTGGACAATCGAATAAGAATCAAAACCGTTCAGCATCATTTGATTTAGATTTATCAGCAGGTAATTATACACTTGAGATCAGGGGCGGAGCTGAAGGGACTGCGAGCCATGGATTTTCAAGTTACTCTTCTGTTGGTTATTATGCAATAGAGGGGTCTATTACAGGCTCAGATAATACAATACCTGGCTTAGTTAATCTGGCAAATGGTGCAACTTTAACCGGTTCGTCTCAATTATTTAGCTGGCATGTAGGTGATGCAACCGAATTTAAAATATCAGCGGGTTCAACCCAAGGAGCTACCGATTATTATAGTGAAACCAACCCGTTAAATACGACATCTCATACTGTGACTGGGTTACCGGTAGATGGTACTGAGGTTCATGTTGCCTTTCACTATTTAATTGATGAGCAATGGTCAGTACAATATTATCAATTTATTGCGTTTAATGAAGATCAACCAGGTGAAGTGGGTTTGATCAGCCCTGTAGATGGCGAAGTTTTAACGGGAGCGTCTCAGGTATTCACTTGGGAGCCAGGGCAAGCTAGCGGATTTTGGTTTTATGCGGGTTCGACACGCGGCGCAAAAGACTATTATCGAAATTCAAGTCAATTGAGCGGAACATCTCATACTGTCTCTGGGTTACCTCTTGATGGCTCTGTTGTGCATATTACCTTTCATTATTTAATGGACGGGCAGTGGTCCCAGCTATATTACAGTTACACAGCAGCTGATATGGGATGTACTAGTGCACCGGATATCCCTTCAAAACCTTTAAATACAGTTAATTCGGCGACAAGTTTTACTGCTGACTGGAATAGTGTGCACGGTGCTAGTAGTTATGATATACAGCTATGGATCAATGATAGTGAATGGCAAACAATTGATTCAAGTTCGCAAAGTGAATACGTATTTACAGAATTACCAGCTGCAAGTACGCAATATGTCAGAGTGAATGCGCACAATAGTTGTGGTAGTAGTAATTATAGCCAGTGGAGCGAAGTGACTTTGCCAGGAGATACATGTGATTCTGCACCGGATGTGCCGTCAGGATTAACGGGGAATAGTCAAACGATCAACTGGAATAAAAGTACAGGCGCAACTCGTTATGATATTCAATATTGGACAGGTGTCTGGACAGATCATGGTAATACGACAAATACCAGTTATTCCTTAGGTTTATCGGGTACTCAATATACCAGAGTAAGGGCTGTTAATAGCTGTGGTAATAGTAATTATTCTGCTTGGATCACCTTGCGCTAACGCATTCTTTAATTATCGTATGAACATATCAGATCAAACATGTTCAGTAACGATAAACGATAAACTATACCTACTCTTTGAATAGGTATAGTTTACTTTTTTAAATGAATACTTTCATATCCCGTCACTAACATAGCTGCATTAGGCAGGTTTTGTTTTATCCAATTGTTTAGAGGTTTAGCTTTGTTATTTGTTAAATGCACAAAGACGACTTTATCCACGTTCATTTGCTTGATTAAATCTAAGCTACCGGGTTGTGATGCGAGTAAATCATGAGATAAAAGCACATCAATATTTCTTTGTGCAAGTGTTAAGTTCTTTATGCTGTTTGAATTTATTTCAGCATCACCTATATGCAAGAGTCGCCAACCATTTATATCAATAAGATAGGCATAATTTTGAATTTTTTCATGATGTGGGCTCATATGCGGGAAGTTTAGTGCAGTGATCTTAATATTATTATGTATAAAAGTTTTGGATTGAAAGCTTGTCAGCGTTGCCGTTGCTAACTGTGAGGTTTGAACTTGTTCTTTTATCTGTTCAATAACTTGAGGTGTAGAAATAAATAGGGTGTTCGGGTTTTGTTTCAGAAATGATAAAGTTCGATTTTTGCCAAAATGATCACTATGAGCATGAGTTGTTAATGCGATATGAACTTCTTGCTGTATAAATTCGTTAAAATCAGTATTATTCAGTGAATTAAAACGGCCATGCGGGCCAAATAGTGCGTCAATTAAAATGACTTGATCTTGAGATGTAATTTTAACCCCTGCATTGGCTATATGCTCTATCTTCAGTTCTGTGGCGAAAGAAATATGTGAGAAAATGCAAAAAGCTAAAACCAATATTTTTAACATAACTATTTACCAATCCATTAGAATTAATTGTTCATCATTACATACAATTCATTGATTGCAATATTAATACGATGAGTTAGCAGATATAAAATCTAGGGTTGGAATTTTCATCTTTAAGCACCAGACATATTTTCAATAACAGTATATGTCTGGCTTTTTTAGCTTAGAATCCTATTTAGTTTAGTTTAACTGTGGCAGTCGTTGTTTGGGTTGAACCATCAGGCCAGGTACATGTCCAGGTTGAGCTGGGCTCCCAACTCATAGTGTAAGGGCCTTTTTTACCTTCAGTTGAATAGGAAGTGTTAGATGCGTTCTTACAACTCGTTGCCCCTGGTGCCTGCCAATGAAATTCACCAATACTATACTTTTTGATTAAAGAGGTACGCACATTATTAATTAATGTACCGCAATTCCAACGGGCATCTCCTGTCACACCTTGAGGACACCAGGCAAGTTTTAGTTCAGGTTGTATTAATTTTACTTTTGCAGTCATAGTTAATTTTTCACCAGACCGCCATTTACAAGTCCAGGTGGAAGTTGGTTCCCAATTCATTAAAAATGTACCACTTGTTCCTGAAGCTGCATAATCGATGTTATAACCATTTTTACAACTAGCACCGTGGGGCGCTTCCCAATGGAATTCGGCCCTACTGTTAGCCAGTATGTTAGTAGTATAAACTCCATTCACTATTGAACCACAGCTCCAGCGAGCGTCTCCAGTTACTCTCTCTGGACACCAGGCCATTTTAATTTCTCTGGGAGGAATGACAATGTCTGCTGAAACAGGTGATGGTTCAGAGCAAACACCACGTTTAGTACAAGCTATAATTTTGAACTTTCTAATACCTGCAGTAAAAGTTTTCATGGTCCATGTTGATGCCTCGAAGTAATTACTAAAAGGTCTCCAATCATTGTTATTGTATTTCAATGACATTTGATAGTACTCGGCGCCTTGTACATCATTCCAATCTAAATACAGTAGGCCATTTTCATATCGCCCAACAGGGGTGTTAGGCGCATCAAGAGTTTCATAGATAACACCAAAGTTAGAGACTTCTTCAGCGCGTACATTCAATACCTTAGCATTGTATTCCAAATCAGCAGTACCGGTAGCTTCATCATTAATGTGAATTACCGGATTAGACCACTGCTGAATACGTGGTCCACCCGTTCCTAGCGGGCAATTATATGCCATGGTAGTACGCCAGGTATATTCAGTGAGATTGCAGTAGCCATGGCCATATGCATAAGGCGTTGTATTATCATCTTCTGTAATAATATGACGAGCACCAAATAAATGTCCAATCTCATGGCCGAAAGAATAATAACCCGTTGCACAACTTTCTCTTACGAATGCCAAAGCTTGATATTTATTAACGCCAACTCCCATAGCGAGTCCACAGTTTTCATATAGATTATTACCAGTTAACATCATCATAATATCGGCTTGATAATTATCTCTTAAAGTTTTTAATTCAGCGAACTCTAAAGAAGATTTCAGTAAAATACTCGCATCAGTTAAAAAATCCCCACTCTCCTGATAACCAGTTTCATAGGCATGAACGATTTTCACTCGAATATTGACGGCACTATTTTCAAAAGCGGTATTAGTTTCGAGTTCTAACAAGTCCATATAGGCATTAACATCACCCGCATCTGTGGCAAAGTTGGCTGTATAGGCAACGATCACTGTTACTTCAGTCAGAGTGTCATTAGCAGCTGGGCTGGCTGTGTGTTTTATTCTATCAACTATCTCAGTATCAAAGTTTTCGGTATAATTGGCATCATGATCTTTAAGTGTTTCCATAGGAACTTCTGTAATTAAAGTATCCCCATTTTTGGCCGGCCTTAATTTATAAAGTTTACCGTTATGATGTATGGAACCAACAATTCGACCATTATTATCAGCAATACTTATGGTATCGGTTTTACTGATTGATCCCGAAAAAGAGACTCTTTTACTACCTTTTCGTTTCACTTTACTGATTTTATATTCAATATTTTTATTTAACAGATTAAATCTGATTTTGGCTTTTTCTTCGACGATTTTGCTCAGCTCAGGATTATATTTCAAACGAGAAATTATCGATTCTTTTTCTAGTTCGGTATACATTACATTAGTCGTTGGGTTTAGGTTTTCTGATTGGATAAATAGTTCTAAGACTTCTTCTGCAAAAACAGAAGAGGTACAAAGTAGACATAAAATATAGATATATTTTAGATTTCTCATTCAATGTTTCCTTTTAATTACACTGTGTTGTTACTTGTAAAAAAGTATCAAACGGATGTTTTTGTGATGATGATTTATTACGGGTGTTAGCTTTTAAAAAACAAGGTTATTATACAATTTCGCTGGTATATTGAAGAGGTCAAGTGTGCCCTGGAATAGCATGTTAGTAATGAGTGGTAGCCTTTAACTTATTGATTTTTAAATTAACTAATTCTATTTGTTTGTAAGTTTTTACTGGTAGGTATTGTTGATGAGGTTAATGTTTCTGATAGGATTTAATTGGTTCATAATCAAGTGAGAATATAAACGTATTACTTGGTTTTTTGATAGTTTGGTACAAGATTAATAGCATAACCTTGCACCATATTTTAGTAATTACGGGTAACTCTGCTATCCGTCATTTTAAATGGCGCGCACAGCTTGTACTTTTGAAATTGATAATAAGTTATTTGGATTACTTGTCATAATTACGTTAAAAATAGAAAGTCCTTTTGACGTTAATTGATACATATTTTTATTGTGTCCTTTTCTGATAAAACCTTCTTCAAGTAAGAATAAACGTGAACCTGAATGTTGCTCTTTTGATAGTGCATATTCTGTATCATCAAGCTCGCTCGCAAGTGGGAATAATGTTTCAAAATCGATAGTTTGGGGAATTGGAAAAGCCTCAGATAAAGTAACTAAAATAGCATCTGTAGCATGATTGAAACCTGAAAGTTCCATTTTATACCTCTTTGGATTATGGATGAATTTGATTTTCGCCGCCATTCTGCCAGAGTAGATACTTTGTTTCAATGTTGGGTACATTAAAAGTTTGATTTATATTTCTCAAGCTACAGTGATTGTTGGATCAAGTTTTGAATTTACATTGTTTGTAGATCACCAAAGATATCTTTGATTACCGTAAGGCAAGGATTATTGATTGAAGTGACTAAATAAATATCTTCTGAATTTAACGCTATTGGATGAATTTTAAACTCTCTTGTTAAGTGATGCTGTTTTAAATAAGTTTGAATAGCAATTTTTGGTAATAAACCAAAATCAGCGCGTTGTTTTAATAACATGCCGTAAATCTGTTCATGGCGTACTATATGTTCAGTTTTTATATAAGGTTTAATTGCAGAAAACTTTTTACCTGTCGCCATACCATAAGGATAGGCGATAACTTTATTACGGATATTATCTAACGTTTCAATATCACTAATGTGCTTTAATGAAAAAAGAGCGAGTTCCGCATTTGCTAAGGGTTTTGAATAAAACCATTTATTGGCTCTTTCTTTAGTATGAAAAGCACCTAATATAATATCAATTTTACCATTATCCAAATTAATTTCTGTGCGTTTCCATGGAATATCTGCCCAATGACTTAAAGTAATATCTCTTCCTTGAATCGCTTTTGCGAGTGAGGTCAACAACACTCCGCGATAGTACTGTTCACCAGTTTTAACATAGGAATAAGGGTACCATGATTGCGCGCCTGCGATTACAAGACGTTTACACTGTTTGATTTCATTGGCATTAATATTAAAGTGAATCGTTAAGCAATAAAAAAATATTAATAGTTGTTTATATTTTGGCAATATGCGGGCCATCTGTAGGTTGACTTAATTGTTGTGATAGCGATAAGTTCAGACTATCAAATTACAGGTACTTAGAAGTCTTTTTAATTTTCGGGCATTGTACTTTTAATTTTCAGGCATTGTACTATAAATCTTAATATTCACCATGGATATTTTATGCCGTGCGATGATCATAGTATCGCTGAACACTTTAGATAATAAGTTATACTAATCGTTTTTGATATTGTTGTGAAGGCTTCTAGTAAAGCGATGTCGGGCAATAAAATGACAATAGATCAAAGCACGAGATAACTTTGTATTAAAACGTTGTTTTGAATTAAATATACCTGTAACGACTGTTATTAGTGGATACGATAAAGATGAGTATGCTCTTACAAAAAGGCATGCAATAGCGGTAGAAGAAGCCCGCAAACTGTTACAAGCCCGTGATATACCTAGCTTAATTATTAATTTCATATTTAAGTAAGCGTACATCATGATTTATACTGCTTGTATTAAGTCTGTTTTATAATAGTTATGGGCTGGTAAGGAAATAATGAAAACGATAATCAGAGTAAAAAATGTTTGATAGAAAATATCGCTTATTTCATAACCACTAGACCTATTTATATACTCATAAAGTAAAATAACAAAATTTACCAAATATAATAGGAAGATTATTAACTTCCATAAACGAATAGAGGGAAGTAACTTTTTTTTAAACGCGTAGTTATAAGCCCCTATGAGTATTAATGTATCGATAATAAAAAGGAATATAGAAATAAATAATGGATGAGTAGGAGCTAATATTTCAGGGGTATTTAAACTATCATATAGTGTAAATATCATAAATATTAACATAGCAAAAAATAATAATTTCCATTTTAATCTGATTATGTCCATATTTACCACCAAAACCCATAAGGTATATTATTTGGATCTTTAGGTAATGACCTCCATCCTTCTTTATTGTCTATGTATTTGCGTTTAAAGTTATTTCGCTTCGCTCCTATAGGGGCAAGAGAAGCTAAAAATTCTAAAAGCTGGGTAAATTCTTTTGAATCTCTTCCTGATTTACCACATGTAGTTCTCAGGACTGGATAAACAGCATTGTATGCTTTGTTTGCGTCACTTTCCTTTTTGAAAAACTGAGAGTAAATTAATTCTCCAAAACTATAAATTTTCCCAGCTAGACCTGCATTTTTTATCATTGCCGAAGTCATTGAATATAATATCCCTTTTAAATTTTTTAGTATTGTACCTTTTTCAACTTTATTGTCTATTAAAAATAATTAAACAAATTTAAGTGTCTAAAGTGTTTTATCTTTTCTCACTTATCGTATTTCGCTTTATTGGTTTATGTTAATCCCAATTACGTAGCACTTATTGGTTTTTATGTTAACCTGCTAATGAATATAAATTTATACAGGATGAAAATTAAATGGACGCTTTTATGCCCCTGATTGCCAGCCCACTTTTGTGGATCACTTTAGTTGTTTTATACACGTTAAAAAAAGGTATTTATTTTGTACCACAAAATAGAGGGTATGTTATTTATACTTTAGGAAAATATGATAAAACTCTGTCAGCAGGGTTAAATTTTATCATTCCTTTTATTCAGTCTGTTGCTGCAGATAGAAACCTTAAAGAACAATCTCTCGATATATCTTCACAATCAGCTATTACTAAAGATAATATTACTTTAGAACTTGATGGTATTTTATTTATGAAAGTAACAGACGCAGCTGCTGCAACCAATAACATTACTGATTATAAATTATCAGTAACGCAATTAGCGATGACCACAATGCGTAACGCCATAGGTTCTATGGAACTAGATGAATGTTTTCAGTCAAGAGATACAATCAACGCTGTGATTTTAGCTGCTATGACAGAAGCCACTGCACCTTGGGGTGTTATGGTAACGCGTTATGAAATCAGGGATATTAACCCACCGCAAAGTATCCGTGAGGATATGGAAAAACAAATGACAGCTGAGCGTGAAAAACGTTCAGTTATTTTAACTGCTGAAGGTGTTAAAACCGCTGCGATAACAGAAGCTGAAGGTCTAAAAGCTGCCAGAGTATTAGATGCTGAAGCGTCAAAAGCGGAACAAGTCTTAAATGCTGAAGCCGAAAAAGAAAAACAAATTTTGGAAGCGACAGGTAAAGCTGAAGCGATTAGATTAGTCGCGAATGCAGAAGCCGCTGCATTATCAACTGTAGGTGAAGCTGCTGCAACAGATAATGGTAAAGCTGCGGTTACACTAACACTTGCTCAAGATACCATTTCAGCTCATCAGGCTATTGCAGCACAAAGCACTGTGGTATTAACTGATGGAAAAACCGGTGAGAATATAGCAAATACGGTGGCGCAAGCTATAGCCGTATCTAGTTCGTTAAAGTTACCTGATGCATCTGTGAACTAATCAAAAAGGGTAATTATGGATATTTATCATTATTTTGTACAAAACCACGCGCAATTATATTATTTAATTGCGGGAGTCAGTTTTATTGTTGAGTTAGCCGTACTTGGTTTTAGTGGCCCGCTATTGTTCTTTGCTATTGCCAGTGTATTTACTGGAATATTAATTCAGCTCGGTGTTATTTCTGGTTGGGAAATTGAAGTTTTAACTGTGGGTTTGTTAACTGGGATCATAACAGCATTATTATGGAAGCCATTTAAGCGTTTTCAAAATTCAGGTGGTGGCCCTGATACCAGTAGCGATATGATAGGCAAGCAAGTACCAAGTAGCAGTGAAATTACTCATCTTCAAGGACATATTCGTTTCTCGGGTATTAATTGGCATGCTCGACTCGCTGACGATTGTCCTCAAGAAGCGATAGAATCAGATACACCTTGCATCATTACAGGTGTTGAAGGTAATGTTATGTTGGTAAAACCTTTATAGAATAACAAGGGAGTGAAAGCTCCCATAATTGTTTGTTGTAGGACCATTAAGGTTAGTCAATGATTTCTTTAACTCTGCCTACTTCTCCTGAGTCTAGTCTTACTTTTATGCCGTGAGGGTGGTTAGGTGATTTAGTCAAAATATCTTTAACTACCCCATTGGTTAAATTGCCCGTGCGTTGGTCTTGTTTTAAAACAATATTCACTTCTATTCCAGCTTTAATATTTGCTCTGATGTTTCCACTCATAATAATTTCTCTTGGTTTATTCTTTGGTTTCATACAGGTTATCGGCTTCGTCATCATAAGTAAAAGCGCCTAAAAATGTTAGGTATTCATCTTTGGTCATCCCTGTTAGTTTACTACTATATTCATGTTCAAATAATAGTACAATCCAACTAATACTTTGTAACTCTTTCTGTTTGGCCTTACTTAACAAAACATCGATATATGATGATGAAAAAGAACATTCACCGGCTGCTTGTTTGATATCAATTAAACCCTCATGTGTACCATTTGTTTCCATGTTTTGTGGGTTAAAATAACTCAGTTTAAAATTAGCAGACCAGGTATTAACTGCGCGAGTATTCTTACGGCTAAAAGTTTCTTCAAAATATTGTTCTGGAATATCCTGATAAGGATGGTTTGAAACCCAAACCGACACTTTTTTCTTTTTGGTAAAATCAAAACCTTTGTTAGCCTGTGACACTTTATCCTTCATTCTCTGTACTTACTTCCGATTTTAATTAAGTGAATTCTACCCTAAAAGTGCTTAAATGTTATGTTTTGATCGCATTTCATTAATTAGTTTTTGTTCTTGATAAAATGTAAATTCTTTTTCACTTATTTCAGATTAATTAATTCCTGTTTGGTAAGAAAGTATTGAATTAAATATTTGATCAGTTCCATTATTTTAACTGTCGTTGTTACTTTTGTTTGTCTGGCAGTTTAGGGATCGAGTGTTATTTTGCTTCGATGGCAATCGAACTATTGTCAAGGGTTCGAGTTTAACTCAGTTTGCGCTAAAATTTTATTTAAAAACCAGCGCATTGCTTTTCCTTTATTATTTATTCGCCATGAACAATATTGCGGTGTATCGGGTGCATTTTTATTAATAGCAAGTACGACAAGTTCTCCAGAAATAAGATATTTTTGGATTTTATGATTTGATAAAAAACCAATACCGAGCCCATTAACAAGTGCTTTGATCTTATGTTCCATACTGGTTACGCGTAGTATATTTTTTTTGTTGAAACTTCTATGGGTCATTATGGGGGAGTTTTGAGTCTTTGATCACGACGGACGTATAAGCTGTTATATCGGTTTCATTAAGCGGCATAGGTAATTTTGTTAATGGATGATCTTTAGCAGCAACAAACTGCCACTTAGAAGTGAATATTTGTTGAAATTTGACTCCTGGTATCTAATCCATAGGATCACCTAAATAATCTAAGAGTTCGACATACTCTGATGTAAACACATCAATATTGACTTTTTGTTCGCTAGCATGCCAAACAAGATTTTTTTGTTGTGAAAGTTTTAAGAATTTGAGGGGTATCACGAACATCAAGACGCCTACACTCCTCAATTAATAGCCTAAAATCCATTATAGAAATTGTAAATACTTTACAGAACAACACTGGATTTTTTAATTCAGACCCTTATGATTGGGACAAATAAAAAAATAATAAGAAGATATGAGTCATTTAATTGAAGTTTATGAAAATATGCTCAGTGAAGAACTTTGTAAGCAAATCATAAATACACATAATCACAGTGAACATGTAACACCTGGGCGCACAGGAAGTGGTGTTGATAAAAAATTAAAAGATAGCTTAGATGTTGGTATGCACAGCGATGCTCAGTGGCAGCCTTTTATACAGCCTGTTTTAGCTGCAATACAAACGAGTATGCGTGAGTATTTTAAAAGTCACCCCGCAGCTTTAGTTTCAGGAATTACACCTATGGTAAATGATCCTGCTACGGGTAAAAATATATGTGTGAATATAGATAACTTTGATCCTGTAGGGCTGCAATATATCGACCAGATCACTGGCTATCTATTTCGTTACACCGGCTTAACGGTGCAAAAATATAAACAGCAACAAGGAGGATATCATTATTGGCATTCAGAAATTTATCCTCAAGATCAACATAATGAACCTTTACACAGACAATTGGCTATTTTACTTTATTTAAATGATGTGGAAGAGGGCGGAGAAACAGAGTTTTTTTATCAGGGGGTAAAAACAAGACCTAAGCCCGGCTCTGTGGTTATATTTCCATCAGGGTTTACTCATACTCATAAAGGGCATATACCAGTTTCAGGTGATAAGTATGTGATCACTGCGTGGCTTTTGTTTAACCGTTCAGAACAATTATTTAAAGGATAACCTTATGCCTGATTTTATAGAGCTGTATTCAAATGTGTTGTCTGCTGAATTATGTGATTCATTAATTGAAACGTTTAATGCAAGTTCTCATCAAGTTAACGGTGCAGTTGCCGGCCGGGTACAACCACGGGAAGCCTCAATAAAGGAGCTTCATTTAAATCACCACCAGGAATATAGCGGGGTGTTAGGTGAGATAATTAATAAACTGGTACCGGTTTTGGCACAATATTATGCGAAGTATTATCAGGCTATGCTGGCGGGTACCAGTTTGACTGTATATCACCCAAAAACGAAACAGCCAGTGAAACTGACATCAGACAATTTTGAAGAAGTTGGAGTGCCGCAAGTTGAGATCATGATGAAACAATTGTTTCGTTTAGGTCAGATAAGATTGCAAAAAAGTGAAGTCACGAATGGAGTGACAACAATATTTCACAATGAAAGCCACCCGGTAAAAGGTACCGATGAAGTATTACATCGCATGCTTAATTTTACTGTATTTTTAAATGATGTTGAAGAAGGCGGGGAAACTGAATTTAGTGAATATGCCCGTAAAGTTAACCCTAAAAAAGGGAGTTTATTGGTTTTTCCTGCTTATTTCACTCATGCATTTCGTCAAAATAAACCTCTTTCTAATGATAAGTATCAGCTTCATTCATGGGTGATGTTTAATCGTTCCGATGTTATCTATGGTAAAAAATAACTGTATCTTTATGGCCCTGTTTTTTGGAGGTAGGGCCATGAAATTTATAACTTTATGTTATTACTTACAGTCAAAATCAACCCCCACTTCATGACCTAACTGTGATAGGTATTGCTCCATGAATAACCAGCGTTTTTGCGCTTCCAAAAATCCCGCTTGCGTTTTCATTGTGTCAACTAATCCTTGTAATTTCACAAAAAAATGATCGATACAAAATGCTTTATCGTTGAGAGGGCGATGAGCAGCGAATGGATCTTTATTATTATATAAAACGCTACCCCAGGTTGCACCAAGCATAATGCAGCGTGATAAGCCTACGGCACCTAATCTGTCTGCATCTTGTACTATTTTGGCTTCAATCGTGCGTGTGACTATATTTGCTGAATAACTATGGGCAGCGATAGCATGGTGAATGGCTACCAAATACTGTTCTGGGTAGTTTATTTGTTTTAAATATTCAATTGCTCTGTCTGCACTTAAGCGTGACCCTTGGGCTCTTAACTTTGAATCTTTAGGCACATTAATACAATCATGTAACCAACAAGCAGGTATTATAATTTCTAAATTAGCATTTTCAGCTTTAGCTAAAGCGATCCCGGTTGTGACAACACGTTTTATATGGGCAATATCATGAGCAGGATCGCTTTGCATTTGCTCAAGAATAAACTGCTCAAAAAGAGTCTGCCAGTGTTCATCTGTTTTGATTGTCATTCTTAAGCCTGGTTCATATGTTGCGTTAATACTGATTTTAAAGTCTGAACAAATAAATCGATATCCGCTTTGGTTATATCTAAGTGTGTTACCAGGCGCATATTATGGCTTGGGCTGATGAGTATATTTTGTTGTTTTAGCTGACTGGCGATAAATGCAGGGTTTATGGAATCATCAAGTTTAACAAAAACCATATTGGTCTGAACATGCTCTAAAGAAACTTTAATGCCTTTTATGTCGCTAAGTGAGCGCGCAAGGTATTTTGCATTTTCGTGATCTGTTATGAGTTTTACTACATTATCTGTTAGTGCTATTTTAGCGGCTGCGGCTAAAATACCAGCTTGACGCATCCCTCCTCCTAACACTTTACGCCATCTTTGGGCTGTGTTAATTAGCGCAGCCGGACCTACTAATAATGAACCTATCGGTGCGCCTAACCCTTTAGATAAACAGATGGACATAGTATCGAAGTATTTAGATATTTCAGTAATATCAACATTTAAGGCGGTAGCTGCATTATACACTCTGGCGCCATCTAAATGTAATTGAAGTTGATGTTTATCTGCAAACTCACGTGCTTGTGCTAAGTAGGTTAAAGAGAGTACTTTACCATTTATGGTATTTTCTAAGCTTAATAATTTGGTGCGTGCAAAATGAGGATCGATTGGTTTTATCTGAGCTTTTATTTTTTTAAAACACAAGCTGCCATCTTTTTCATTTTCGATAGGTTGGGGTTGTATTGATCCCAGTACAGCAGCACCGCCGCCTTCAAAGCGGTAATTATGTGCTTGCTGGCCGCAAATATATTCATCACCTCTTTCACAATGAGCCATTAAGGCTAAAAGGTTGGCTTGCGTACCTGAGCTACAAAAAATAGCGGCCTCAAAACCATGGCGTTCAGCTGCCCAATGTTCAAGCTCGTTTATTGTCGGATCATCGCCATAAACATCATCCCCCACTTCTGCATTTGCAATGGCCTGGCGCATTTTTTCATTTGGTCTGGTAACGGTATCGGAACGAAAATCTATCATAACAAGCCTATTAAATATGTTTTAAATAATCACTATAACATTTGATGATTAATAAAATACATATGTATTACAGTTATCGTTTTATTGAAGTCAAAGGGCGATTATTTTTATCAAATCAAGTGAATAGAATACGCAAACACAGAGAAATCTGTAATTTATAATTATTGCGTATATAATTTTCAAATTGTGACAATTAAATTAAAACGAGCTCATGAGTATAAATACTACTTTAAAACAGGTGTTTGGATTTGATCATTTTCGTGATGGCCAAGCGAAAACCATAGAACAATTATTAGCTGGTTCATCTTCGTTAGCTATTTTCCCTACCGGATCAGGTAAATCTTTGTGCTATCAATTAAGTGCACTTCATTTACCTGATTTAACGTTAGTAGTTTCGCCACTTTTAGCATTAATGAAAGATCAACTAGACTTTTTGGCTTCTAAAGGTATTGCAGCGGCTAGCATAGACTCATCATTAACGGGTGAGCAAAGCAAGCAAGTTATGGCAAATATACGTGCTGGCAAGATTAAAATTCTAATGGTGTCTGTGGAGCGATTTAAAAATGAACGGTTTCGTCAATTTATAGAATCGGTTTGTGTTTCTTTATTGGTTGTCGATGAAGCCCATTGTATTTCAGAGTGGGGCCATAATTTCAGACCTGATTACTTAAAACTTCCGACCTATAGAAAAGCCTTAAAGTCAGGTACCAATAATGAACCAAAGGTTTTATTACTAACGGCCACTGCAACTAAAAAAGTAAAGAATGATATGGCAAAGCGTTTTGGTATTGAGCAGCAGCACATTGTACAAACAGGTTTTTACCGTAAAAACTTAGATTTATCTGTATTGCCAGTAAGTGCCAAAAACAAAAATCAACAAGTTTTATCCGCCGTACAGCAACAGACTGGTGCTGGTATTATTTATGTGACTTTGCAACATACAGCTGAGCAAGTAGCGGAATACTTAGTTCAAAATCAGATAAATGCATCTGCATACCATGCAGGCTTTGATGATGAAAAAAGAAAAACAATTCAGTCTGATTTTATGTCAGATAAAATACAAGTTGTAGTGGCTACAATCGCATTTGGTATGGGGATAGATAAAGCTAATATTCGGTTTGTATTACATTATGATTTACCTAAATCAATCGAAAATTATTCCCAGGAAATAGGCCGCGCAGGTAGAGACGGTCTGCAATCAAGCTGTATTACATTTGCAAATTTGGATGGCATAACAACAGTTGAAAACTTTGTATATGGCGATACCCCTGAATATTCGGGAATAGAGTTTATTATCAACAATATCAAAGATGAGATGTCGAATTCGGTTAACTTACAAAATAACCAAGGTATGCAGTGGGAATTACAAATTAATGCTTTATCAACGGCCAGTAATATACGTCAACTTCCCCTTAAAACCTTATTAGTTCAATTAGAATTGCTGGCAGTGGTTAAACCTTTATATGCTTATTTTGCGGACTTTAAATATAAATTTGTAGTCCCTATGGAAACTATTCTGGCCCGTTTTAAAGGAGAAAGGCACTCATTTATTTCAGCTATTTTTGCACAAACGCAATTCAAAAAGGTATGGGGTAACTTAGACTTTGATGCTTTATATCAATATTATGGCTGTGACAGAAACCGTGTTGTAACAGCTTTGGATTATTTGGCAGAGCAAGGGTATATAGAGCTTGAAACTAAAAAAATTACAGACGTTTTTAGTGTTAATGTTGAAAAATTAAATGATTCACAGCTGGTAAATAAACTCCATACTTATTTTATAGACAAAGAAAAAAAAGAAGTACAACGGATTGCCACTTTAGTTAGATTTTTTGAGCTGGAACGTTGTTTAACACGCAATCTGGCATTATATTTTGATGATGCATTATCACCTGAAATATGTGGTCATTGTAGTGTATGCCGGCAACAAGTGGCTAAGCTGTGTTATTCACAGCAAGTTGACTGGCCTGAAGATCAAATCATTATGCAAAAAATATCGGAACTAAAAGTACATTTAGCAAAAAAAATAACAGCTCCTCTGACTTTGGATACATATTGTCGATTTCTTGCAGGTATCAGTGTTCCATTATTTGCCAGAAATAAAGTAAAGTCGTTATCTGGTTTTGGTTTATGTGAAAACTTAAGGTATGAGGAAATCAGAGAAAAAGTCAAAATGTTGATGGAATAAAAAAACCAACCTAAATTAGGTTGGTCAAAGCGTAACGAATGTTACAAGGGAATTCCAGGGTGTACATACTCGATATCGGCCACAAAGCAGATTAATTTAGTTTTTTATTAAATAACTTTAATTTTAACGATTCACCAAATTGAAATAAGCTTAAACCTAATAAAATACACAGGGCGCCATAGATTAAACTTGAATTTAATACTTCATTATTTAATTGCGCGCCTAACATAATGGCAATAGGCGGCGTTATTAACGTTACCAAAGTCACCGTTGTGGCACTAAGGTTTTGCAAAATATAAAAGTAAGCAATAAAGCCAATTAGTGAACCAAATAAGCCTAAATATAAAACAGCCCACCAAGATTTGGCTTGCCATTGTTCTATTGGTAAACTCCCATCGGCTAAAAACCAGGCAAGTATAAACACGGGTGTTGAAAAAGTTAATGCGCCAACGGTTGTGGCCATGGGATGAATACAGATATGTATTGTTTTTACCATGACACCGCTTAAACTGAAAAAGGATACTGCGATCAACAATAAAATAATGCCGATCCAACTGCCATTTTCGAATGAAACATTACCAGAGCAGACAATTAATAAGCCTGATAAGGCAATAAATAACGCCATTTTTTTAACATGACTAAACTTGGCTTCGCCTAATATTTTTTGTGCAAATAATCCAGATAATATAGGTGATAAACCAAACAATAAAGACATCATGCCTGAGGAAACAGTGCGTGCTGCAAAGTAACTCAATAACATGCCGCCAACAATGCCAATACTAGAGTATGAATAAAGTCGTAGTGCCTGTTTATGCCATGGCAGTTTTATTCTCATAAAGATAATAATGGTAAAACCAAGCACTAAAGCAATAACCATACGCATTAATACAGCTAAAGTTGGACTGATAGACTCACTACTGAAAACTATCCCTAAAGGGGTTGTAGACCAAATTAATACTACAGCCAAATAGGCTACCGACACGGGCATGTTCACTCTCCTTGGTAAATGACAAAAAATAATTTTAGCCGGGAAGTTGTGCGGAAAATGAAAGTAGAAAGTTCAAAACCGCAGAGCTTGCTGCGGATTGATAAAATAATTTGCTTATTTTTCAATCCACAGCAAAATCAGAAGTAAATTGACGCTAATACGCCAATTTACCACTTGATGGTTGCGTTGTGTTGATGAAATTGAAGCTAACATGCAAAATTCTTTAAAATAAACTAATATATCAGCATAGTAACTCCTCTATAATGCAAGTCAATCCTTTATCAACAATAAATCAGATACAAAAATAGGTTGATTATTAGAGGACGGATAACTATAATTCCCCCAAATTCTGGTTTCAGTGACCAGTTATTATGAAAAATATTGTCGCGGGATGGAGCAGCTTGGTAAATAATTCGTCGGGCTCGCTCTTATGGAAAGAATAGCCGAAGGTCGTTTTGTTTATTCAAATCCAGTTTTCGCAACTCTCGAAGATAACGAGAGTATAATGAAAAATATTGTCGCGGGATGGAGCAGCTTGGTAGCTCGTCGGGCTCATAACCCGAAGGTCGTTGGTTCAAATCCAGCTCCCGCAACCAGATTAGGTGAAAAGACGTAGCTTGGTAGCTCGTCGGGCTTTTTTTTATAAACTGAACAGCCGAAGGTCGTTTGTTTTATTCAAATCCAGCTCCCGCAACCAGATTAGGTGAAAAGACGTAGCTTGGTAGCTCGTCGGGCTTTTTTTTATAAAATGAACAGCTGAAGGTCGTTTGTTTTATAAAATCCAGCTTCCGTAACTGCTTTTGCATTCTGGTTTATTCCGTTGCAAAAGATGCTTGGCCCTCAGGCCACACAGTTTTTTGTTTTAGGTGTGCGCCCCAATATTGGGGCGTTGTTGTTTCTAAAACATCAATTAATCGGGCTATATGCCCTTTTTTTATTTATACGGAGGACTTTTGTGTCGAAGATAGAGCAAGATTTAACGGCAATGTTAGAACCGGCTGTTCAGGCAATTGGCTTTGAATTGTTAGGTTTAGAATTAGTTCAGGCGGGCCGTCATTCTACTTTACGTATTTATATAGATCATGCAGATGGCATTACGGTTGACAACTGTGCTGATGTGAGTCGTCAGGTAAGCGCTATATTAGATGTCGAAGATCCGATCACCAATGAATATAATTTAGAAGTGTCCTCACCTGGTGTTGACAGACCTTTATTTAAACTTGAACACTTTATTCAGGCTAAAGGTGAAGAAGTTCGTATTAGAACAAAATTACCACAAGATGGACGCCGTAACTTCAAAGGCGACCTAGTAACAGTTGAAGGCGATATGTTAACGCTGAACATTGATGGAGCTGACTTTATTGTTATGCTAGGCAATGTAGAAAAAGCGAACATTATTGCTAAATTTTAATCCTAGTGCGAAAGGAAGGCAGTGAGGTATAACAAATGGCAAAAGAGATATTATTGGTAGCAGAAGCTGTATCCAATGAAAAAGCAGTTCCTAAAGAAAAAATTTTTGAAGCGCTAGAAATTGCTTTAGCAACTGCAACAAAGAAAAAACATGAAGGTGATATTGAAGTACGTGTATCCATCGATCGTAAAACCGGTGAATATGATACTTTTCGCCGCTGGATGGTGGTAGAAGATAATGAAGAAGGCGCAGGCCTTGAAAATCCATTTAAAGAAATCACTTTAGAAGCTGCTTTATATGATGAACCTGAAATTAAATTAGGTGAATTTATTGAAGAGCAAATCGAGTCGGTTGCATTCGATCGTGTCACGACACAAACGGCTAAGCAAGTTATCGTACAAAAAGTACGTGAAGCTGAACGTGCATTAATAGTTGAAGCTTACCAAGATCAAATTGGTGAAATGGTTACGGGTGTTGTTAAAAAAGCAAACCGTGAGGCAATTATTCTTGATTTAGGTAATAACGCTGAAGCAATCATTACTCGTGATGATATGCTACCACGCGAAAATTTCCGCGCGGGTGACCGTGTACGTGGTCTGTTATATGAAGTAAAACCTGAAGTACGAGGCCCACAATTATTTGTTACTCGTTCTAAGCCTGATATGTTAATTGACTTATTCCGCATCGAAGTACCAGAAGTGGGTGAGGAAATGATTGATATTAAAGCTGCTGCCCGTGATCCAGGTTCTCGTGCAAAAATAGCTGTAAAATCAAATGATAAACGTATTGACCCAGTTGGTGCCTGTGTTGGTATGCGTGGTGCACGTGTACAGGCTGTATCAACAGAGCTAGGTGGTGAGCGTATTGATATTGTGCTTTATGATGATAATCCAGCGCAGTATGTGATCAATGCTATGGCACCTGCTGAAGTTGCATCTATTGTAATGGATGAAGATACACAAACAATGGAAATTGCTGTTGAAGCTGATAATTTAGCGCAGGCAATTGGACGTAACGGGCAAAACGTTCGTTTAGCGAGTCAGTTAACTGGCTGGGAACTAAACGTGATGACAGTTGAAGAACTTGAATCTAAAAGTAATGCTGAATCAGATAAATTAATAAAGCTCTTTACAGAAAGTTTAGATATAGACGATGATTTTGCGACTTTATTAATTAATGAAGGTTTTGCTTCATTAGAAGAAGTGGCTTATGTACCTGCAACTGAATTCATGGAAATCGGAGATTTTGATGAAGAAACAGTTGAAGAGTTACGAAACAGAGCAAAAGCGGCATTAACAACACAAGCTTTAGCAAGTGAAGAATCGCTTGAAGGTGCTGAGCCTGCAGAGGATTTATTAGCCTTAGAAGGCTTAGAAAAACATTTAGCATTAGTAATGGCAAGTAAAGGTGTTGTTACTTTAGAAGATTTAGCTGAACAAGCTATAGATGAATTAGTAGATATTACAGAACTTTCAGAAGAAAAAGCAGGTGAATTAATCATGGCTGCACGTAATATTTGCTGGTTTGCTGACGAATAATTTATTGACGGAGATAACAAGTAGATGGCAGATGTAAGCATAGAAAAGCTAGCCAGTGATATAGGCACAACTGTTGATAAATTGGTGAAACAGTTAGCCGATGCAGGCGTTAGCAAATCAGGCAACGATTTAGTAACTGAAAGTGAAAAAAGTAAGTTACTTGATCACTTAAGTAAACAACATGGCGGCAAAGGAACAAATGAACCTACGCGCATGACTTTACAGCGTAAGAGCAAAAGCACATTAAGTGTGAAAGGTTCTGAGGGTAAATCTAAGTCTGTAAATGTTGAAGTACGCAAGAAACGTACTTATGTTAAGAAAAGCGCAGTTGAAGAACAACAGCAAGAGCAAGCACGTAAAGATGCTGAAGCATTGCAACGTAAATTAGCCGCTGCGGCTGAGGCGAAAGCACAGGGTGACGCTGACAAACAAGCAAAAGAAAAAGCACTGCAGCATGAAGCTGAATTAAAAGCGAAACAAGAAGCAAAAGCTAAGGCTGCTGAAAATAAGAAAAAAGCAGTATCTCAACCGAAAGAGTTAACGAAAGAAGAAGCTGAGCGTCTTGCCCTTGAAAAAGAAGAGAGCAAACGATTACAAAAAGAAGCTGAATCTGTTGCTGCCAAAAAAGCGGAAGAGGCGGCGTTAAAGCTGACTGAAGAAGCGAAAAAACTTGCTGAAGAAAATGAAGCTCGTTGGAAAAAAGAAGAAGAACAGCGTAAAAAATCCGAGGCTACGGCAGATATTCATGTCACCACATCTCAGGTTGCACGTGCTGCTGAAGATGAGTCTGATGCGAAAGATGAAAAAGTTGGACGTCGTAAGAAAAAGAAAAAACCGGTTGCTAAAACCACTTTACGTGGTAAAGGCAAAGGTAAATCTAACCTTAAAGCACCGACATCATTACAGCATGGATTCACTAAGCCAACAGCTGAAGTAACACGAGATGTGCGTATTGGTGAAACAATCAGCGTTTCAGATCTTGCCGATCGTATGGCTGTAAAAGGTGTTGAAGTTGTTAAAACCATGATGAAAATGGGTGATATGGTTACCATTAATCAAATAATTGATCAGGAAACTGCGCAATTAGTTGCTGAAGAAATGGGCCATAAAGTTGTTCTGGTTAAAGAAAATGAACTTGAAACAAACGTACTTGCCGATCGTGGTGAAGCGGGTAGCAAATCTTCGCGTGCTCCAGTTGTTACTGTAATGGGTCACGTGGATCACGGTAAAACGTCAACACTGGATTACATTCGTAAAGCAAAAGTTGCCGATGGTGAAGCTGGTGGTATTACACAGCATATAGGTGCATATCATGTAGATACAGATAATGGCATGATCACTTTCTTAGATACACCTGGTCACGCCGCGTTTACCTCTATGCGTGCTCGTGGTGCCAAAGCGACAGATATTGTTGTATTAGTTGTTGCTGCTGATGATGGTGTAATGCCACAAACAATTGAAGCTGTTCAACATGCTAAAGCTGCTGAAGTACCGCTTATTATTGCTGTAAATAAAATCGATAAAGAAGGCGCGGATCCTGATCGCGTGAAAAATGAATTATCGCAACATGATGTTATCCCGGAAGAATGGGGTGGTGATGTACAATTCGTTCATATTTCAGCGAAGACAGGTGAAAATATTGATGCATTATTAGATTCTATTTTGATGCAAGCTGAACTACTTGAATTAACTGCATCAAGTGAAGGTATGGCCGCTGGTGTTGTGATTGAATCTCGTTTAGATAAAGGGCGTGGTCCGGTTGCTTCGATCCTAATTCAAGAAGGTACCTTGAAAAAAGGTGATATTGTATTATGTGGTCAGGAATATGGCCGTGTACGTGCAATGAGAGATGAGAACGGTAAAGAGATTACTGAAGCTGGTCCTGCAATTCCGGTAGAAATACTTGGTCTTTCTGGTATCCCTGCTGCAGGTGATGAAGCAACAGTGGTTAAAGACGAGAAAAAAGCGCGTGAAGTTGCACTTTATCGTCAAGGTAAGTTCCGTGATGTGAAACTTGCTCGTCAGCAAAAAGCCAAGCTTGAAAATATGTTCTCTAACATGACTGCAGGTGATGTTTCAGAAGTAAATGTTGTACTTAAAGCTGATGTACAAGGTTCAATTGAAGCTATTTCAGATTCATTACTTAAACTGTCTACTGAAGAAGTTAAAGTGAAGATTGTTGGATCAGGTGTTGGTGGTATTACTGAAACTGATGCAACCTTAGCTGCAGCGTCAAATGCGATAGTTGTTGGTTTCAACGTTCGTGCTGATGCATCTGCGCGCAAAGTGATTGATACTGAAAACTTAGATTTACGTTATTACAGCGTTATTTATGCCTTGATTGAAGAAGTGAAACAAGCCATGTCTGGTATGTTAGCACCTGAATTCAAACAGGAAATTATCGGATTAGCTGAAGTTCGTGACGTATTTAAATCTCCTAAGATTGGTGCAATTGCCGGTTGTATGGTAACGGAAGGTCTGATAAAACGTAGCAATCCAATACGTGTACTACGTGAAAACGTCGTTATCTATGAAGGTGAGTTAGAGTCATTACGTCGCTTTAAAGATGATGTACAAGAAGTGCGTAACGGTATGGAATGTGGTATCGGTGTTAAAAACTACAACGATGTTAAAGTTGGCGATCAAATCGAAGTATTTGAAACAGTTGAAGTTAAACGTTCATTATAACGATTAACTGGCATCAAAAAATAATTAATGGGGGCTGATGCCCCCATTCGTATTTAAACTCGATCGTATTTAAGGGGTATTTGGTAAAATACAATCGATAAATTAAGAAGTGAAAGAATATGAGAGAGTTTTCTCGTACTGACCGTGTTGGTCAGCAAATTCAAAAAGAAATTGCTGTTATTTTGCAAAGAGAAATAAAAGATCCGCGAGTAGGCATGGCAACTGTATCTGCGGTTGAGGTTTCTCGTGATCTGTCTTATGCAAAAATTTTTATTACTATTTTGAATCAAAAAGATGAAGAAAGTGGTAAGCAAAGTGTGAAAATTCTAAACGAAGCCACAGGTTATATTCGTTCTGTATTAGGCAAACGTATTCGCGCACGTATTATGCCTGAACTGAAATTTGTTTTGGACAATTCACTGATGGAAGGTATGCGTATATCTAACTTAGTAGAAACCGCTGTGCGTTCTGATAACGTAAAGCGTGAAGAAGCGGGTGATAACGACACCGTAATTGAAGATACAGACGAGTAAAGGCACAGATGGCTAGAAGATCTAAAGGCCGGATGGTCGATGGTATTTTACTGTTAAACAAACCCACAGGTATTTCATCAAATCGTGCTTTGCAACGTGCAAAGGGGATTTATTTTGCGCAAAAAGCCGGTCATACAGGTGCGTTAGACCCACTCGCAACGGGTATGTTACCCATTTGTTTTGGTGAAGCAACTAAGTTCTCTCAATTTTTACTTGATACAGATAAAACTTACGTTGTCAGGGCTAAACTCGGCATTAGAACAACAACTTCAGACTCTGAAGGTGAAGTTGTCAGTGAAAAACCAGTAAATGTTACACCTGAAGCATTAAAAAAAGCAATTTCGAGTTTTGAAGGTGAATCAGATCAATACCCTTCTATGTATTCAGCTTTAAAATATGAAGGTAAACCTTTATATAAATATGCAAGAGAAGGCATTGAAGTTCCTAGAAAATGCAGAAAGATAAACGTATTTAGTCTGACTTTTGATGAGTTTGATACAGATAAAAATGAAGTGCAAATGACAGCTCATGTCAGTAAAGGCACATATATTCGCACTATCGTAGATGATTTAGGTGAAATGTTAGGCTGTGGTGCACATGTTAATATGTTGCATCGTTCGAAAGTAGGGCATTACCCAGCTGAAGAAATGCTGACACTTGAACAGTTAGAAACTTTATTAGCGCAAGCTAAAACCCAAGGTATTGAAAATGGCGTATTAATAGATCCTCTTTTATTACCTATGGATACTGCCGTTGTTGATTTAGCTGAGGTGCATTTAACTCAGGCTCAGGGAAATTCTTTTGTTCAGGGCGTGAGTATTACACTTGAAAATTTACCCGATGGCTTTGTTCGTGTTGTATCTGGTGCAGAAAAGGTCTTTATTGGTGTGGGTGAAAAAAATGAGCAAGGCCAGTTAAAGGCGAAGCGTACTTTAGCAAAACTACAGCCCGGCGGATAATTTAGCTTTGATACATTGCTAATCAGTGGGATCCTTGATAAAATCCCGCCCGCATCATTTTGGCTGAATTAGTGATCGGCTGAAATATTATTAAAATCATGTGTAAAAACATAACATTTTGGAGTTATTTATGTCACTAAGTACTAAAGAAACAGCAGAAATCATAGCTAAATTTGCACGCGCTGAAGGCGATACCGGTTCACCTGAAGTTCAAGTTGCTCTTTTAACTTTTGATATCAACAAGCTACAAGGTCACTTTAAAGATCATAAACATGACTTCCATTCACGTCGTGGTCTTTTACGTAAAGTTAGCCAACGTCGTAAGCTTCTTGATTACCTTAAAGGTAAAAAAGTTGAATCTTATAAAGCATTAATTGAAGAGCTTGGCTTACGTCGCTAAGAACTGAAATTATTGTCATTAAAAAAAGGAGCTATTAGCTCCTTTTTTTATGAATATTTTAAATCTAATCTGTTTTATTCACAGCTTTTTCTCTATGAGAATAGCATTATTCACAAGGTGAAGTATAATACCTTGCGATACCAATTGTAGTAGTCAATTGATCTTAAGTTAACATTCAGACTAAAGTACAATTTACTACTGGAATTGGTGTTTTAAATTAAAATTATTTTATATAAATATTCGTAAAAATATCAATTTATCAGGCCAATAGGCCAAAGTTAAGGAATAATAAGTGAAAGCAATTATTAAAGAATTTCAATTAGGTCAACATACAGTTACCCTGGAAACAGGTGCAATTGCACGTCAGGCTTGTGGCGCGGTGTTAGCAAGCATAGGTGACTCTTCAGTATTAGTGACCGTAGTTGGTAAAAAAGATGTTAAAGAAGGTCAAGATTTTTTCCCATTAACAGTTAATTACCAAGAGCGTATGTACGCAGCGGGTAAAATCCCAGGCGGTTTCCTGAAACGTGAAGGTCGCCCAAGTGACAATGAAACACTTATCGCACGTTTAATTGACCGTCCTATTCGTCCATTATTTCCAGACGGATTTATGAATGAAGTTCAGGTTATCGCAACTGTAGTTTCTTCTAACCCAGAAATTCAACCTGATATATTAACTATGATAGGCACATCAGCTGCATTAGCAATTTCAGGTATCCCTTTTAATGGCCCTATAGGTGCTTCGCGTGTTGGTTATGTAGATGGTCAATATGTATTAAACCCATCTATTTCTGAGTTAGAAAATAGCCAGTTAGATCTTGTTGTTGCCGGTACTGATAATGCTGTATTAATGGTTGAGTCAGAAGCTGACATTTTATCTGAAGATGTTATGTTAGGTGCTGTTGTTTATGGTCATGATCAAGCACAGGCTATCATCACTGCGGTAAACGAGTTTAAAGCAGAAGCGGGCAAGCCGACTTGGGACTGGACTGCTCCTGAAAAGAACGTGGTATTAGCTGATAAAATAGCTGCTATTGCTGAGCAAAAAATTGGTGAAGCGTATTTGATCACTGATAAAGTTGCACGTAAAGATTCAATTACTGCAACAAAGGCTGAGGTAATTGAGCAATTAACAGCACAATTAGCTGACGGTGAAAGTCTTGATACTCAGGAAGTGGGTAAATTATTTGGATCACTTGAAAAGAAAGCTGTTCGTGGCCGTATCATCGCGGGTGAAAAGCGTATTGATGGTCGTGAACCAGATATGGTTCGTGCATTAGATGTTAAAACAGGTGTATTGGCAAGAACTCATGGTTCTTCTATCTTTACGCGTGGCGAAACTCAGGCGTTAGTAACAGCGACATTAGGCACAGAACGTGATTCTCAATTAATTGATGATTTATTAGGAACCTCTAAAAATCATTTCATGCTTAATTATAACTTCCCTCCATTCTGTGTTGGTGAGACTGGTTTTGTTGGTTCACCAAAACGTCGTGAAATTGGTCACGGTAACCTTGCTAAGCGCGGTATGAAAGCGGTAATGCCAACATTAACTGAATTTCCATATTCAATTCGTGTTGTATCTGAAATCACTGAATCAAATGGTTCATCGTCAATGGCTTCTGTATGTGGTTCGTCTCTTGCGCTTATGAATGCGGGTGTACCAATTAAAGCATCTGTTGCTGGTATTGCAATGGGACTTGTGAAAGAAGAAGACAAATTTGTTGTTCTTTCTGATATTTTAGGTGATGAAGATCACTTGGGTGACATGGACTTTAAAGTTGCAGGTACACAAGCTGGTATCACTGCTCTACAGATGGATATCAAAATTGAAGGTATCACTAAAGAGATTATGGAAATCGCGCTTACACAAGCAAAAGCTGCTCGTGTACATATTCTTTCCGTTATGGATGAAGCAATTTCAACGCCTTCAGAAGAGTTATCTGAGTTTGCACCTCGCATCTATACCATGAATATCCCGGCAAAGAAAATTGCAGATGTAATTGGTAAAGGTGGTGCAGTAATTCGTGCGCTCACTGAAGAATTTGGTGTAACCATTGAAATAGAAGATGATGGTACAATTAAAATTGCGGCAACTGATGGCGCAAGTGCAAGAGCAACCATTGAACGTATTGAACAAATTACAGCGGAACTTGAAGTGGGTGCATTATACACAGGTAAAGTTGTACGTATTGTTGACTTTGGTGCGTTTGTAAATGTTCTGCCTGGTAAAGATGGCCTGGTACATATTTCTCAAATCAGTCAGGAACGTGTAAATAACGTGGCAGATCATTTAAAAGTGGGCCAGGAAGTAAAAGTAAAAGTTGTAGAAGTAGATCGTCAGGGTCGTGTTCGCTTAAGTATTAAAGAAGCGATGGCTCCTGCTGAAGCGCCTGCACCTGCTGCTGAATAAGCAAATATACTTAAAAGTATGCAATTGATAATAAAAAGAGGCTGAAAGGCCTCTTTTTTTGTGCTTAAATAGAGGTATAACTTATTTAATTTGTCACCTTAATTCCCAAGGACATCAATGCATTTTAAAAACATTCTTCTAGCCGGGCTAATTGGGTTTAATTTAATAGCTTGCCAGTCATCAAATAAACCAATTGGTGCGCCTGTTGTTAATGTCGCTTTTAGTGAACCGCTTGCCTCCGATTTTCGCAGTGAAATTGCCATTGCCAGATATAGTGAACTGCTTTATCGTGCAAATTTAACGGATGAACAAAAAGCACAGCTATATTATGATCGTGGTGTTTTATTCGATAGTTTAGGCATGCAAACCTTAGCACGTATTGACTTTAATCGTACAATGAAGCTCAAACCCGATTTACCTGAAGTCTATAATTTTTTGGGTATTCACCATACCTTGTTGCAGCAATACACTAAAGCGTATGAAATGTTTGATTCAGTTTTAGAGTTAAAACCTGAGCATGAATATGCGTATTTAAATCGGGGTATTGCATTATATTACGGTGAACGTCATGAGTTAGCACAATCTGACTTTAAAGCTTTTTTAGCATTAGCACCAGACGATGCTTATCGCGTAATTTGGTTATATTTAGCTGAGCAGGCAATATCTCAAGAGCAAGCGCTCACTAACTTAAAGCAGCATGCCAAGTTATTAGATAAGAAAAGCTGGGCTTATCAATTGGTGTCTCTATATAGTGGAGAGTTGTCAGAGCCTGCTTTTTTAGCTGGCTTAAATCAAAATGTTAATAATGCTAAAGAGTATGCTGAGCGTTTATGCGAGGCGTATTTTTATTTAGCAAAACAGCATTTGGCCAAAGGCTATACTCGTAGCGCTGAAGATTATTTCAAACTTGCTTTATCGACCAATGTACATGAGTTTGTTGAATATAAATACGCGCGATTAGAATTACATGCTTTGCAAGAAAGCCTGCATGAAGAAATCGAATAACTTGTGGCAACCCCTTGTGATCTTTTAAAAAAACCGAAGCATGTGCTTCGGTTTTTAATTTTGAGTTTTTTATTCATACTTATATCCGCTTCTGCAAGTTATCAACCCAACCTAGTTATTTGGCAATTTTTTCAACAACCTGAAAACTTATTTCATAAGGCTGAACATTTAGGTTTATTACCTGAGCTTGATAAAGCACTGAACGATCATGATCCGGCTTTGCTTAAGTTTTTAGCATATAAACAGCATAGGGATGCTAAGTATGCTTTGGCAATTCATTATTTAAAGAATAAAAACAATAATGCCGCAGAGAAATTATTGTTAAATGCATGGCAGCAAGGAAATATAAATGCGGGTAATTTATTAGTTGAAAATTACATAAAAGAACAGAAATGGCATCAATTAAAGTTAGTTTATCAGGATAAACATGCATATAAACTGAAGTCGCAGGAGCCTGGCTATATAGCTTTAATGGGACTAAGAGAAACTCTGCCAGTTGCATCTGATACGTTTAGTGATACTCATCAGTTTAGTACTCAGTTCAATGAAATCACAGCTGAGTTAGAATGTGATATTAATATTCTTACTATGACCACAAGTTGGAATAGTTTGTTACATGCAAAATCTGTTATTGCAGAATTTAAAGTGCATTCAGCCTTAGAGCAACACAATGTATGCTTTTCTAAACCGGTTTACGTATCGGCTGATATTTTATCTTGTAGTACTAAATCTGAAGATGTTTTGCACTGTAATTGGCAATATTTTGCCAAATCAACGTTGCTGCCAGACGGGTTTGATAATCTGATTGTTTTTGCTGACAGGGGGATTGCAAATACCAATAATGGCATTATTTCATTAGATTTAGCGGATGATAAATTTGTATTGATGCATGAATTAATGCATTTGTTTGGATTTATTGACGAATATAAATTAAAAGCGCGAATATCAAGTACACTGTGTCAGACTGAGGTAATTAAGCGTATAGGTGAAAACATTTTGTTATCACCAGATAAAATAGCTGAAGAAAAATTAAGTAATTTATTTGGCAAAAGTTGGTATCCGGCAAAAACATGTGCTGATAGTGATGTATTTTCTTATAAATGGTCAAAAAAAACTAGCATTATGGAATATCAGGAACTCCCCTTAACTGATAACTATTTAACTTATGTAAAGCAGCAACTGTCTGATTATAATAAATATAATTCGGCTTTTTCATATTACTTTTATAAGTTAACAGGCTTGGATTATTGGTTGAATTATGCGATAGCACAAAAAAATTATACCGCAATTTCTCAGAAGGCTTTACTTGCAGAAAACAGTAACGATATAAAACTTGCTATAGAATTATTAGAGCAATTAGATAATTGGCCATTAGTTTTTTCTCGCCTCGGGCAGTTATACATAGCGGATAATCAATTAGAGAAAGCTAAAATAGCTTATGAAAAAGCGGCATTGGCGGGAGACAGTTTTGGGCAGTATTTTTTATCAGGAATAATGTGTAACGATGAATATAGCTGCCTGGAAAATAATAAGTATTTATTAGCTTCCGTTAAGCAAAGCAACCCATTGGCCCTGTATAAGTATGCATTGATTTGTGAAAATAAAGGATCACCTAAAGTTGCATTGACTTATTTTAAGAAAGCAAAACAAGCAGGGCATTATTTGGCTGACAATAGTATAAAACGCTTATATAATTTGCTTGCAATACCAACTATTTAGCTATATTTAATTTATAGTCATGAAAATGATTAGTTTCTCTTTTCCATATTTTAGGAGTTCTTTGTGCAAGACACTTTGCGACACTTTTTAAAGCTCGAATCTGCGAGTGGTATTATTTTGATGTTTGCGGCTTTTTTAGCCTTAGTTGTAGCGAATACATCACTTGATATTTATTATTATGCTTTAATTGATACTAAGGTGCATATTCAAGTTGGTAAATTAGTCTTGGATAAACCTTTACTGCTTTGGATCAATGATGGTCTGATGGCGATATTTTTCTTCTTAGTGGGACTTGAGTTAAAAAGGGAGTTAGTAGAAGGGCATTTATCTAAACCTGTTAATTTAATATTACCTGCGGCATGTGCTTTTGGCGGAATGCTATTTCCTGCATTAATTTATGTGTATTTTAATTATCCTAATGGGACCGAATTAAATGGCTGGGCAGTCCCTACAGCAACAGATATTGCTTTTGCAATGGGTATTCTAGCTTTACTTGGCTCTAAAGTACCTGCACAGTTAAAATTATTTCTGGTTTCGCTAGCTATCATTGATGATATCGGTGCGATTGCAATTATCGCATTATTTTATACTGATAATATTTCAATGGTTGCACTGGTTATTTCTTCTTTTTGTATTAGTTTATTAGCGTATTTAAATTGGCGTCATGTATCAAGTACCTCCTCGTATATTCTTATTGGCATCGTATTATGGGTTGCTTTGTTAAAGTCAGGAGTACATGCGACACTGGCTGGTGTTATTATTGCATTTTTTATTCCTATGACTTCAAAAGAGAATAAAGATGTATCCCCCTTAAAAGAGTTAGAGCATAATTTACATTCACCGGTTGCTTTCGCTATTTTGCCAATTTTTGCGTTTGCTAATGCAGGAATAAATTTATCTGGCGTTGGGCTTGAAGATTTAACGCATAGTGTGCCTTTAGGGATCATGTTAGGTTTAATTGTGGGTAAGCAAGTGGGGGTATTTGGTATGGCCTGGCTGGTAATAAAGTCTGGGTTAGTCAAAATGCCTGAAGGATGTAACTGGATTCTAATTTATGGCATTTCAGTGTTATGTGGAGTTGGTTTTACTATGAGTTTATTCATAGGCTCATTAGCATTTGAAACTGCAGATATATCAAAAATATTCGATGAACGTTTAGGTATACTAATAGGCTCACTTATTGCGAGTGTATGGGGCTATATTGTGATTAAATTTGGTTTAAGTAAGACGTGATAGCTATTTAAGAAACATTAAAAAGCCAGAGACTTGCTCTGGCTTTTTTAGGTTCGCACTATTTCGTTTGCAACAAATTATTTAACTTCGTGTCCGGCAGCTTGTTGATCTGCGTGATAACTAGAACGCACGAATGGACCACTTGCAGCATGAGTAAAACCAATTTCATCTGCATAGTCTTTCAATGCATCAAATTCAACTGGCGGTACATAACGTATTACCGGAAGATGATGTTTAGAAGGCTGTAAATATTGCCCGACAGTTAACATATCAACATTGTGCTCACGTAAATCCCTTAATACTTGTTCTATTTCAGATATTTCCTCACCTAAACCAACCATAAGTCCTGATTTAGTTTTTACTTCTGGGTGAGCTTCTTTAAAGCGTCTTAATAACTCTAAAGACCATTTATAATCGGCACCCGGGCGCGCGAGCTTGTAAAGTCGAGGGGCGGTTTCCAGGTTATGGTTAAATACATCAGGTGGCGTTTCAATCAGAATTTCCAGGGCGCGATCCATTCGACCTTTAAAATCAGGAACTAAAATTTCTATCGTAATATCTGGGCAATGTTTTCTGATAGCGGTAATACAATCAGCAAAATGTTGGGCACCGCCATCGCGTAAATCATCACGGTCGACTGAGGTGATCACTACATATTTTAGTTTCATATCTCGAATGGTTAAAGCCAGATTTTCAGGTTCTTGTGCATCAGGTTTTAATGGGCGTCCATGGGCAACATCACAAAAGGGACAACGACGCGTACAAATAGCCCCTAAAATCATAAAGGTTGCGGTACCGTGATTAAAACATTCAGATAAATTTGGGCAAGAGGCTTCCTCGCAAACCGAACTCAATCCTCTACTACGCATAGCTTGTTTAATACTATCAATACGTTCACTTGATTTGGGTAAGCGAATTTTAAGCCAGGATGGTTTACGTAACATTTCCCCTTTTTCAGTAGGTAATATTTTAATTGGTATGTGCGTTAACTTTTCTGCATCTCTAAGTTTTACACCGGCTTGTATATTAGCTGATTTTGTATCTGAAGCGCTCATTCGTTATCAAACCCTTGTATTCTTGTGATATCTTGTATATTTATTTTGTCGATAAGATGTTTAACAAGTCCTTTCCCGGCTTGCTCCACCGTATTTAAAGGACCCAGATCTTTTGTTTGTACCATATTAAGCCCGACATAACCGCATGGGTTTATTCGTAAAAAAGGGTCCAAATCCATGTCAATATTGAGTGCTAATCCATGAAAGCTACAGCCTTTACGAACTCTTAATCCCAGCGAAGCAACTTTACTGCCATCGACATAGACACCTGGTGCGTCAGCTTTTGCATAAGCTTTAATATTATATTCTGCTAAAGTTTCTATGATGGCTTGCTCAAGCCAGGTCACTAATTCGCGAACACCTATTTTTAATCTGCGTAAATTAAATAGGACATAGAGAACTTGCTGGCCTGGTCCGTGATAGGTAACTTGTCCACCTCGGTCAACTTTAACAACGGGTATATCTCCAGGCATTAAAAGGTGCTCATCTTTACCTGCTTGTCCTTGAGTAAAAACAGGATCATGCTCTACCAGCCAAATTTCGTCAGGCGTTGTTTCATCACGACCATCGGTAAAGTCTTGCATGGCTTTTAGTACACCCGCATAAGTTCTTTGCCCAAGTTGGCGTACTATGATGTTATCTTGTTTCAAATCTGAAATTCCTGATTTAAACAACTTAATTACAGTACGTAACGTACATCGTCAATATTACCTAATTCGGTATATAAGGTTTCAATATGTTCTTTACTCGTAACTGTTGCAACAAGACAAACAGACTCATAAGTACCTTTACTACTGGGCTTCGTTGTGGGGGCAAAGTCACCAGGCGCTAATTTTTGCATAACGACAAGTATTTGATCTGTTAAATTGGAGTTAGCTAACCCCATGACTCTAAAAGTGAATTGGCAAGGGAAATCAAGTAATTCATCAAATTTTGTATTTTTAACCGGTTTTACCACAACTATTTACCTGCAAATTTTTGTCTTTGTATAAAGTTTATGGCTGGATTTTAACATTATTAAAAATAAAACGCTTATTAATATTCTAAATTTTAAGATTAGTAACAATAGGGGGAGTGTGCTTTGTCGGGGAAAACCTCATTACATTGAATGAGGTTTTATTGAAATTAGTTTGTTAGTTGCAAACGTAAATAATCATAGGCTTGACTGAAGAAACTCCCTTCTTCAATTTCTTCTAATGTGACTAATGGATACTGTGCTATGTCTTCATTGTCTAGTTGTAAGAAAACAGTCCCCACTTTTGTACCTTTAGCGAGTGGTGCTTCAAGTTGTTTATCTAATTTAAAGTTGGCCTTTAAATTTTTTCGTTGCCCACGGGGGATAGTGATCGGGGTGTCTTGTAAGATACCAAGGGAGACTTCTTCCTGATTGCCCATCCAAATACGTTGTTTTGCAAAACTATCACCTGCTTTATACGGAGTGATTGTTTCAAAAAATCTGAATCCGTAATTAAGTAGCTTTTTACTTTCTACTTTTCTGGCTCGTTCGCTGCTAGTGCCCATAACGACTGATATAAGCCTCATATCACCTTTTGTTGCTGATGTGACTAAACTATAGCCAGCCTCACTGGTGTGTCCTGTTTTAATACCATCAACATTCAGATTTGAGTCCCATAATAAAGAGTTTCGATTAAACTGCTTTATACCATTAAAAGTAAAAGATTTTTCAGCATATAAAGCGTATTCATCAGGTACATCTCTGATCAGCGCTGCGCCTAACGTTGCCATATCTTTTGGTGTGGTAAAATGTTCATTCGTATCTAAGCCATGGCTATTGATAAAATGAGAGTTTGTCATTCCCAGTTTCTCTGCATGGGCATTCATTAAGTCTGCAAATGCACTTTCGCTACCAGCGATATGTTCAGCCATCGCAACACACGCATCATTGCCTGATTGAATGATGATCCCGCGATTTAAGTCTTCTACTTTTATTTTCTTACCCACTTCAATAAACATTTTTGAAGAATCAGGGAAATTCTTTGCCCAGGCTTTGTTACTTATTGTTACTTCGTCTTCCAGCGAGATATTCCCATTGTTTATTTCTACGCCAATAACATAACTGGTCATCATTTTAGTTAAACTCGCAGGGGCTAATTTATCATCTTGCCCACTTTGTGAGATAACTTTTCCTGTTGTAAAATCAACAAGGTAGTGGCCTTTGGCATTGATAGGTGGAGGAGGTGGAAGAATTTGATTTGCGGCGCTTAAGCCCGAACTTACAAACACTGCCGTATAAACAATGCCGTAAATACCCTTTATAATTTTTTTATTAAATAATTTCATTATATTAATTGGTTACTTATATGATTAAGTTAAAATAGTTCGCTAATTGCTATTATCCTAAAGCTTTGATCCACTGTAAAGTATGAAAGCCTGGCTATAACGATTTAGTTTTAAATTTTCTAAAAGACTGTTTGTTAATTCTACACTTCTAATAGGACCTAAACGAAGTTTAAAAATTCCATTTATCTCTTCAATATCTGTTTTTTGTTGGTATTCAAGCTCTAACTTTTTAGCCAGTGTTTTGATATTATTATAATTGCTGGCTGCTGCAACCTGGATGTAAGTGTGCAATGATGTTTGTATATCCGGATCTATGACTTCAATTCTCACATTGCCTGTACCTGATTGATAAATACCTAATTTATATGCTGCCGAATAGGATAGGTCGACAATACGACCATCATGAAATGGCCCGCGATCGTTAACCCTCACTATCGCTGATTTATTGTTATCTATATTTATCACTTTTATAAAGCTAGGTAAAGGCAAGGTCTTATGTGCCGCTGACATGGCGAACATATCATAAACCTCTCCGTTAGAAGTGAGTTCACCGTGAAATTTTCGTCCATACCAAGATGCAATGCCAGACTCTGTAAATTGTTTAATCTGGTTCATAGGAAAATATCTTTTACCATTTATAGTATAAGGTTTTGATGCTGTTTGACTTATTTTAACAGGCATGACTTTAACATCTTGCTGCTCTAATTGAGTGGGTTTCCTTAAGGGGGCGGCGTCATGTCGCATTGAGTAACGGCTGGTACTACAGGAAAAAAGTAATATAGCGAAACTTACCAGTAAAATAACTCTCATAATTTGATCAGCATACGTTTATGGGTGGCAATTGACATTATCATGCCAAATCCCGCTAACAGTGTCACCATAGAAGTGCCGCCATAACTAATTAAAGGTAAAGGCACACCCACTACAGGTAACAGCCCTGACACCATACCGATATTAACAAAAATATAAACAAAAAATGTGAGTGTTAAACTTCCTGCCAATAACTTACCAAATGCATCTTGTGCCTGCATGGCAATATATAACCCACGTGCAATAATAAATAAATAGGCACCAAGTAATAACGTGACACCAATTAAGCCAAATTCTTCACCTAATACTGAAAAAATGAAATCAGTATGACGTTCGGGTAAAAACTCTAATTGAGATTGGGTACCGTGAAGCCAGCCTTTACCTTCAATACCGCCGGAACCTATGGCTATCTTTGACTGTATGATATGATACCCGGAACCCAAAGGGTCACTTTCGGGGTTTAAAAATGTTAATACACGCTGTTTCTGATATGCATGCATGCCATAATGCCATAACGGCCAGGCTCCAATTGCAGCAATAACGCCGGAACCTAAAATCAATCGCCAGCTGATCCCAGATAAAAAAATGACAAAAATGCCTGAGCTGGCAATTAAAATAGATGTGCCTAAATCAGGTTGTTCTCTTATTAACATAGTTGGAATAATAACTAATACAAATCCGATACATATGTGTAGAAGCCTGGGAGGTAAATGGTATTTACCTATATACCAGGCAACCATCATAGGCACCATTAATTTCATTATTTCAGATGGTTGAAACCGCGGAATTACTCCTAAATTAAGCCAGCGCTGTGCGCCTTTACTGCTCACACCAAATAATAAAACCGCCACTAATAAAGCGAGTCCTATTACATATAATGGAATAACCCATCGTTTTAATGCGGTAGGAGAAACTTGTGCCAATACTATCATAACAACAAATGCCAATCCCATACGCGTAGCTTGTCGCCAGACAATCGCCATATCCTGGCCACCTGCGCTATATACAATCAAAATACTTGCGATTAATAACGTGATGATGGCGAGTAATAAAGGCAAATCGATATGTAGTTTATCCCAAATGGACTTTCTACTGTGTAACGGCATCATCAGATCCTAAGTTAATTGACTTTTTATTGTTGAAATAATGATCCATCAATCTTCTTGCTATAGGTCCAGCTTCGGCACCACCATGACCTGCATTTTCAAGCGCAACAGTCACGACAATTTCAGGGGTAGTGTATGGTGCAAATCCCACATACATAGCGTTATCTCTATATTGCTTTTTTAATTTTGTCGCATCATATTTTTCACCCTGTGCAATATTGATCACTTGTGCTGTGCCTGTTTTGCCTGCGGCATCGTACGTATGTCCTTTAAATGCTTTGTATGCTGTGCCTGAAACTTTTTGAACTGTATTATGCATTGCTTTTAATGGGATTTCCCAGTGATTGTTATCTTCTAGAATGATAGGAGGTTTTTCTTCATTATTGAGAATACGTATTTGGTCATTAAGCTTAGCAACAGATACTAAATGAGGTGGATGATTAATTCCCTTATTGGCTAGGATATTGATAGCATTGGCGATTTGGATTGGTGTTGCAGACCAATAACCTTGTCCGACACCAATAGAAATGGTGTCTCCCGGATACCAGGCTTGATTAAATCGCTCACGTTTCCATTCAACAGATGGCAATATAGCTGAAGTTTCTTCTTTAATATCAACGCCAGAGAGTTCGCCAAAGCCAAATTTAGACATGAAGTTACTGATTTTTGTGATCCCCAACTGATAGGCCATATCATAAAAATAAGTATCGCAAGATTTTTCAATTGCGCGATAAACATCAACATTACCATGACCCCGCGATAAATGATCGCGCCATTTATGTTTAACATTAGGAATAGTAAAGTAACCAGGATCAGGGATTTTACTGGTTTCACTGATCACACCTTGTTCTAAACCTAATACGGCAAGAATAGGCTTAATTGTTGATGCAGGCGCATATCGGCCTTGGGTAGTGCGGTTGATCAGCGGGCGATCTGAATTTAACAGGGCTTTATAATTTTTACTACTAATACCATGTACAAAGAGGTTTGGATCATAACTTGGATTTGAATACATGGCTAAAATTCCGCCGTCTCGGGCATCAAGCACGACAACTGCACCCCGGTGACCTTCAAGAGATTCTTCAGCTACTTTTTGTAAGCTGAGATCTAACGTTAAAACGATATCTTCACCAGGAACAGGAGGGACAAATTTGAGTGTTCTTAATATCCGTCCGCGACTATTGATCTCAATTTCTTGTGTACCCACAGTTCCATGCAAAATATCTTCATAATATCTTTCAAGGCCTAGCTTTCCAATATTCCTGGTTGCTCTGTAATTATTTGATTTATTTTCGCTATCAAGTTTTTGTAGTTCTTTTTTGCCTATTTTTGCCACATAGCCCAATGCATGAGTGAGTGTTTCCCCATGCGGGTAATGTCTGGCAAGTCTGGCTTCGATACTAAAGCCTTTAAATTTGTGTTGATGAACCGAAAATAATGCAACCTCTTGTTCCGTCAATCTGGATTTTAATATTTGACTTTTGAACCGACGTTTCTTTTTGATATCTTTAAGAAATTTAGCTTGGTCTTGTTCATCAATATTAAACAAAATACCTATTTTTTCTAAATCTTGTTTTAAATTGTCAGTTTGTTCGGCTGTGACTTCTAAAGAGTAAACGGGGGTGTTTTGCGCTAATATAATGCCATTTCTATCGTAAATAATACCGCGATTAGGAGCAACAGGAACTAATTTAATACGATTATCGTTGGATCGTGTTTGATAGATTGAATGAGAAGTTACTTGTAATTGGTAAACATTGATAAATAAGACACCCAGCAGCAGCATGACAAAAATGAAAGCGATAAAAACGCGTCGGGCAAAAAGGTTTGCTTCGCTGGAATGATCTCTTATTGTTATTCGTCTTTTAAACATCAGGGAGTTTATTCTCGGTGATATGGATGGTTGGTATTTAAACTCCATCCTCGGTAAAGACTTTCGGCCAATATGATCCTAACTAATGGGTGAGGTAAGGTTAAATTAGATAATGACCATTTTTGCTCTGATGCTGCAATACAAGCCGGGGCTAATCCTTCCGGGCCGCCAACAAGTAAACTGACATCTCTGCCATCAAGTTGCCATTTAGTCATATTTTTAGCTAATTGATGGGTATCCCACGGTTTTCCTGTTACTTCAAGTGTAACAATACGGTTGCCTTTTGGCACTGCTGCTAAGGTTTTCTCGCCTTCAATATGTAAAATACGTTTTATATCGGCATTTTTACCACGTTTTCCCGCCGGCACTTCTATTAACTCTAAGGCCATATCCTTAGGGAAACGCCTTTGATATTCTTTAAAGCCAATTTCAACCCAATTGGGCATTTTAGTGCCCACAGCAATTAACTGGATCTTCAATTTAACCCCAAAGTTTTTCTAATTGGTAAAAGTCGCGTGTTTGTTCTTGCATGACATGGATCACAACATCATCTAAATCGACTATTACCCATTCACCACTATCCTGGCCTTCAAATCCGATAGGTGATATTCCTGAAGCTCTGACTTCTTTGTTTACGTTATCAGCTATGGATTGTACATGGCGTTTAGAATTACCTGAGCAAACTAACATAAATTCGGTAATACTTGATTTTCCTCTGACATCAAGTTTGACTATATCACGGCCTTTCATATCTTCAATTTTACTCACTGCAAATTCTAATAGTTCTGCTGTTTCCAAAACGATAACTCTCTATTTCAATAATTTAATCAATTTAGGCTTATTTTAACACTCTAAGGCAAGATAAGTAACAGCTATTTTATAAGCTTGTTATGAATAGAGGTAAGGTACATATGCAATAACAACTAACAATATAAATTGTTCTTGTTAATATACTCCATGACTGGGTCGGGAATTTGGCACTGTGACTGATTTTCTTTCAGTCCATATCTTATTTCTGTTGAGGAAATGTCGATTACAGGTGTGTCTAAAAATAATATGTGACCGGCAGTATTATTTTCTAATATAGAAAACTGTGTTGTATTTGCCTGTTCTATATATGCTTTAACGTCGTCGCTGGGTGAATATATTTCGTTGGGGCGTTGGCAAACAACCAAGTGGCACAATTGGGTGAGTTCTTGCCATGCATACCAGGAGTCTAGTTTATTAAGAGAATCCATACCTATCAAAAATATAAGCGCTTCATTGGGGTGCTCAAGGCGAAGTTCTCTTAAACTCAGCACTGAGTATGACGCACCTTTGCGTTTTAGTTCTCTCTCATCAAGCTTAAATTTTGGCTGGTTTTTAATGGCTGCCTGTACCATGTTTGCTCTATGTGTAGCACTTATTCCTGGTGATTGTTTATGGGCAGGCGTTGCGCACGGCATAAAAAATAAATGAGTTAGCTTTAGTTTTTTTGTGCAATGGTGTGCAATATTTAAGTGGCCGTTATGTATGGGATCAAAGGTACCGCCAAAAATTCCTATCATCTTAATTTTTATAAATAGGTAATGGTGAGCTGAACGTGATGCCAAAACTTAAACATATTTGTGCCAGACTTTGCCAGGGAGAAATTAAGGTACCGGATTTAAAAGCCGTATCAAATTGCGCCAATAATTGAATGATGTTTTGTAATTGTTTTTGTGAAATGCGATTTAATGCATTTTGAAATAACACCTGTTTATTTTTCCACACCTTAAATTGTTTCAATACAAGCGGCATTGTTTGTCCAGCGTGTAGGGCAATATTCATGTCAAGTAATTGTTGGGCATCTCTGGAGAGTGTCCATAGTACACTGGTGGGTTCTGTATTTAGTTGTTTTAAGGTGGTCAGAACTTCAATGATTTTGACCGGCTCTCCTTGCAAGATAGCATCTGACAAATCAAAAATGTCGAATTTAGACTGATTAACTAAAACAGGTTGTAGCTTCTCACTATTTACTAGCTCAGAACCATATATAAGGGCTAATTTTTCCAGTTCTTGAAAAATAGCCAGCAAATTTCCCTGGTTTGCTTCAAGTAATATATGTTTAGCATCTTGCGTTAATGACACTTGTAATGCGTGACATTCCGAATCAAGCCATTGATAAAGGTGATTACCTGTTATTTCATAACAGGGTATAAACATTCCTTTTGCATCCAATGCTTTAAACCAGGCTGTTTTTTGAATGTCCTGACCTGCTTTTTCACCTTTAATTATTAAGATGCAGTCTTGATTATCTAATTCACTTAATTGTTTAAATGCATTTGCACCAGGTTGGCCTGGCTTTTGATCTGACAGATCAATTTCTATTATTCTTAAGGCGCTAAACAGAGATAAGCTGTTATATTCCTGGATCACTTCTTGCCAGTCAAATTGTGGTAACAGGGTAAATTTGATCACTTCATCATAGCCATTTTTTTTGGCATATGCATGTATTTGATCAATACATCTTTGTACTTGAAATGGTTCTTCTCCCATTACAATATAAACAGGATGCATACCCTGGCGTAATTTTGACTCAAGTTGATTCACATAACAGCGCATTGTTACGAAAAGACCCTGTGTGTTATCTTTTTGATCATAACTTAGATAACTCTCTTAAGATCCTGTAACTTGCCTGAGTACGCATTTCGGATAAAATAATATCGAGCTCTTTTGCTTTAGCAAGTGCACTATTCGGGTCGTCCTGATAAGTGCGATATAACTCAAAATTCTTTTTAATAGCTTCATCGCCAGGACGATTTAACTGATATGATACGTGATAAGTGAGTTCGTATTCAGCGACCTGACCATTCTTAAATAAAGAAAGTGTACGTCTATCTAACTTATCTTTAAATAACAAGAGTTCGGCCCTGTCCGCACGGTTTACATCACTGTAAATGACTTTGGCGCGATCAAGTTGCTTTTTTAATTGTCGATACAATTGTGATTCATTATCTTCAGATATGACAGTTAATTTTCTGAGATCAGTTGGTAAATCAGATACTTGCTTTACCCTAAAGCCACAACCAGAAAGTAAAACTAAGCACAACAAAAATGTGATGCTTAGTTTTAACTTTGCCATCAATACTGGTGACAAAGTACGCATCTAATTCGCAACCACATTGAGTAGTTTGCCTTTGATATAGATAACTTTTCTGATTGTTTTATCTTCAACAAACTTTTGCACATTTTCTTCAGCAAAGGCTGCTGTTTCAACGACTTCCTGAGTGGCATCGGCACTGACAGTGATTTTTGCTCTGACTTTTCCATTCACCTGAACAACCACAAGTTTTTCATCTTCGACTAAGGCAGCCTCATCAACTGTGGGCCATTGTGCATCAATTACATCACCTTTATGGCCGCCTATCTGCCATAACTGATGACAAATATGTGGCGTAATGGGAGATAACATAACAATAATAGCATTAAGTGCCTCATTGGCTATGGCAATATCTTGGGGCTCTTTTAGTCCGTCACTATCGACAATTACTTTATTTAACTTGTTTAAAAGCTCCATAACAGCAGCAATAGCCGTATTGAATGTTTGACGACGATTTAAGTCATCGGTCACTTTTGCAATGGTTTTATGTAATTCGCGTCGTAATACTTTTTGGTTATTGTTCATAGCATTAATATTAAGTTCAGCGGTTCCTGAATTTTTAACATCAAAAGCATATTTCCAAATACGTCTGATAAAACGGTATGAACCTTCTACACCAGAATCAGACCATTCCAAAGTTTGCTCAGGTGGTGCAGTAAACATCATAAATAAGCGTACGGTATCAGCGCCATATTGTTGAATTACCGTTTGCGGATCAATACCGTTATTCTTGGATTTTGACATCTTAGTGGTGCCCGCAGCAAAAACAGGTTGCCCATCATCTTTATGCCAGGCTTTAGTGACACGACCCTTATTATCAGTTTCAGTTTCAACGTCGCTTGGTGCTATCCATACATCACCTCCTTTTTCGTCTTTACGATAAAAGGTTTCAGCTAAGACCATGCCCTGACATAACAAACGTTCATAGGGTTCATCACAGTCAACTAATCCGAAGTCTCGTAATAATTTATGGAAAAAACGAGAATACAATAAATGCAAGATAGCGTGTTCTATTCCACCTATATATTGATTTACCGGTAGCCAGTAATTAGCGGCTTTTGGATCAACCATGGCATCATCATGGCGTGGGCTACAGTAACGGGCATAATACCAGGAAGATTCCATAAAAGTATCAAAGGTATCTGTTTCATGATTAACAATTTCATCGTTTAATGTGGTTTTAGCCCATTGCGGATCTGCTTTAAGCGGAGACGTAACACCATTCATTACCACATCTTCTGGCAATTTCACCGGTAGCCTGTCTTCAGGTACAGGTATCGTTGAACCATCTTCTTTATTAAGCATAGGGATTGGCGAACCCCAATACCTTTGACGACTCACTCCCCAATCTCGTAGCCTAAAGTTAACTTTACGCTGACCACACTTTAGCGCGCTCACTTTATCTGCGATTGCATTAAAGGCGGCATCAAACTCTAATGAATCAAATTCACCTGAATTAATTAATACCCCTTTTTCCGTATACGCTTCTTCACTGATATCAGCGGTATTATCTGCATTAGTGATAACTTGTTTGATTGGTAAACCATAAGCTGTTGCAAACTCATAATCTCGCTGATCATGGCCTGGAACAGCCATAACTGCACCAGAGCCATAACCCATAAGCACAAAATTTGCTATCCAAACGGGTACTAATTCGCCATTTAACGGATTGATTGCAGAAAAACCCGTTGCAATACCTTTCTTTTCCATTACCGCCATATCGGCTTCAGCAACTTTAGTATTTTTACATTCTTCAATAAATGCAGCAATTTGTGGATTGTTTAACGCAGCTTCCTGAGCGATAGGGTGACCTGCTGCAACAGCAACATAAGTAACACCCATTACGGTATCAGGACGAGTGGTATAAATTGAAAAACTTTCCGTTGATGCATCACCATTTTCATCTGCACGTTTAAAATCAATTTCTAACCCTTCAGAGCGTCCAATCCAGTTACGCTGCATGGTTTTTACTTGTTCTGGCCACTCATCTAATTTATCGAGATCATCTAATAATTCTTGTGCGTAATCGGTGATTTTGATGAACCATTGTGGTATTTCTTTTTGTTCAACTAAGGCGCCTGAACGCCAGCCTTTGCCATCAATAACTTGTTCATTAGCTAATACAGTTTGATCAACCGGATCCCAATTTACCGTAGCCATTTTTTTATAGACCAGGCCTTTTTCATATAAGTTTGTGAAGAACCATTGTTCCCATTTATAATAATCAGGATGACAAGTGGCAATTTCGCGATCCCAATCATAACCAAAACCTAACTGTTTTAGTTGATCTCGCATATAGTCAATATTTTCATAAGTCCATTTGGCAGGTGCAGTATTATTTTTAATTGCAGCATTTTCTGCAGGCAGACCAAACGCGTCCCAGCCCATAGGTTGCATGACATTTTTACCCTGTAAACGCTGGAATCGAGAAACCACATCGCCGATAGTATAATTACGTACATGGCCCATATGCAGACGTCCACTAGGGTATGGAAACATAGACAGGCAATAGAATTTTTCTTTACCTTCTTGTTCGGTCACTTTAAATACTTTATTTTCATCCCAGTACGCTTGTACTTTTGATTCTATATCCTGTGGATTATATTGCTCTTGCATCTATGGTTCCAGACTTCTGACAAACTTAAAAAATTGTCGTTAGGATAACCTAAAATTAAGGTGTGTTGAACCAGAAGATGCGCTGTTTTGCATGTTTTAATGCAACTAGTTAAAAATCTCACCAAACATCATCAGATTTCCTATACTCATTAATGATGATGGTAATTTTCAGGTGAAAAATATGGATAATAAATTTGATTACCAAAACAGTTTAAATAAATTTCATTTATGGCTGAAAGATGTTCAGCAACATGAGGTTAAAGATTTAATCACGCGATTTGTTGGTGGTGAACAGGTTATTAAGCAATTTGCGAAATTAAGTGAAGAACATCTTGAAAGTTATCGCGAATATTTATTTCGTGATCTAAAACATTTATTTAATAACCAATTGTATTATAACGACTTAGCTTGGTCAGAATTTAAAGAATCAATTTGGTTTGAATTGATTGAAATCTCTGATAAATCACAATTAGAATGGCAGGCCTTGTTGGTGGACTTTAATCATAATGGTATTTATCATCAGGGCGAGTGGATAGGAATTGGCGAACTCACTTGTAAAGATTGTAATGAGAAAATGCGATATTTGCACCCCAGTAAAATTTCAGCCTGCGAAAATTGCGGAGGCATTTATTTTAACAGACAAGCACTATCTCCTTAAAAGCTTGGTGGTTTTTGTTTAACCTTGGTAAGCTTACAGCAAAGTCGCCCGGCAATTATGTACAAGGGAATGAATGAACCAAAATAATAAACTCACTAGTAATTTACTAATGCCTCAAATTGATATGCAACATATCAAAAGTTGTATGGCTACCCCTTACCCTGAAACTTTAAATTTTATCGGCCAGCAAAGAGCACAAACGGCGATAGATTTTTCATTAGGTATGGAATTACCCGGTTATAATCTTTATGTCATGGGTGAAACTGCTTTAGGCAGGTTTACTATGGTTAAAGATAAACTTTCTTCACACAGTAAAAATCGTAAAACGCCATTAGAATGGTTATATGTTAATAATTATGATGATCACAGAGAGCCGATTGCGATTTGCTTGCAACCCGGAGAAGGAAAACTGTTTTGTGACGATATCGATTCTTTAATCGATGAAATCTTAGATACGTTTCCCGCAGCATTTGATAATCCAGGTTTCCAACGTAAAAAAAAGAATATAGACAGGGAATTTAATACTAAATACGACAGTGCCATCGAAAAAGTAGAAGATGTCGCTGCTGAACATAGCATTGCATTATTTGAAGATAATGAAGTGCTGAGTTTTGCACCTGTTGTTGATGGAAAGCAATTGGATGATGCTGAGTTTGCCTCATTAACCGAAGAGCAAAAACAATATTTCTATGAGGTTATCGGTAAACTTGAAGATGCGCTGATAGATGCATTAATTGAGTTACCACGTTGGAAAAGAGAATCCTCAGAGCAATTAAGAGAATTAAAAAAATCCACTGCTGAGCAGGCAATTAAGCCCTTATTAAAAGAACTTGAGTTTAAATATGCCAGCCAAATTGGGGTTTTAAAATATTTAAAAGAGTTAAGAGATGAGTTGATTGATACGGTCTTAGAATGGTTAGCCGATGAATCAGATGAAAAAGATCGCGAAGAGTTAGATAAACGTGCCATGTTAACCGATTATTTTGCGCCTAATTTACTGGTGGATTACAAAGAAGATGATGCGGCACCAGTGATTTATGAACCATACCCTACCTTTGGTAATGTATTTGGCAAGGTGGAATATAATGCGCAGCAAGGCTCTGTAGTCACCAGTTATCGATCAATCCAACCTGGTGCTTTACATAATGCCAATGGCGGATATCTGATCATGGATGCTGAAAAAGTGATGGCGAACCCACAAGTATGGGATGCGTTGAAACTATCTTTAAAGACCCATCAGATAAAAAACGATTTGTTATCTCAAGAAAGTGCGTTGGGCAGTGGTTTCACGTTAAAACCGCAGCTCATTCCACTCGATGTAAAAATAGTCCTAATTGGCTCTCGAGATCTGTATTATTTGATGCAGGAATATGATGAAGAATTCAGTGAACAGTTTAGAATTTTGGCTGATTTTGAATATTACCTGCCAGGCAGTGATAAATATCAATATCAATTTATTTCAAAGATATTAAATCATAGCGAAGAGGTTTTAAAGTTAAGTTTGACGGAACACGCGATATACGAAGTCTTGTATTTTAGCTACCGACAAGCAGAACATCAGGCGAAATTATCAGCAAGATTTGCAGATATTATCGAATTACTCAATGAGTCAAGTTACTATGCAAAACAAGATCGTAGTAATATGATTGAAGCACATCACATTACGGAAGCACTGATCGGCAAGCAGTACAGAACGGGGCAAATGAGTGAAAGCATGCTGGCTGAAATTAAAGAAGGGCATACATTAATTGATACAGATGGCGAAGCCATTGGAAAAATAAATGGTTTAACTGTATTGCATGTGGGCGATACCAGTTTTGGTAGCCCGGCAAGGATCACGGCAACTGTGTATGCCGGTAGTGATGGTGTATTAGATATTGAACGTGAAGCAGAATTGGGTAAATCGATTCATTCAAAAGGTGTCATGTTATTAACGGGTTATTTAGGTAATAAATATGCGCAGGATTTCGCTTTAACTTTAAGTGCTAATATCGCAATAGAACAAAGTTATGGTTATATTGATGGTGATAGTGCCTCACTGGCCGAATTGTGTGCCTTGATATCATCTATAACACGTTTACCTATATCGCAAAGTATCGCCTTAACTGGCTCCATTAATCAGCATGGAGAAGTACAGGCCATTGGTGGCGTAAATGAAAAAATAGAAGGTTTTTTCAAATTATGTAAAATGCGTGGGTTGACAGGTAAACAAGGTGTGATCATTCCTAAATCAAATTGTTTGAATTTAGTATTGAATAAAGAGGTTCGGGAAGCTGTAGAATTGGGGAAATTCAGTGTTTATGCTGTTGCGACTGTTGATGAGGCACTTGAAATCTTAATGGGTAAATCTTCTGGTGCGTTACGTGACTCTAAAGCGAATAAAGGAACTTACGCAAAAGGAACGATAAATTATATTGCGTTACAGAGACTCAGTGCGATTTCTGAAGTGGTTAATGGCAGTGATTCTGAGTAATTTTATTGTTAATCTTTAATTGTCAGAGACCAGGTAGGTCTGGTCTCTCATTTCGTATTACACTTTATTTTTCATAAACCCGACATTCCGCACCCTAGTTTATGAATACATTTCTTGATATGTTTTGCCTAAGGCATTTAACACGCTTGAGTGCCTGGGCTCTAAGTTGGCAATTAGGCCGTTTTTCTGCTCAAAATACATAACAGTGATACCGCTAAAGCAATGAAATATCCATCTGGCGGTTGGTTTTTGGCTTGGCTTTTTCTTTTGATCGGGAAAGTGTTGGCCAGTGTCCCGTAGTCCCTTTCTGATCCTGTGCTCAAGGGCGTTGTAAACCATTAAGCATAAAGTCATTATCATCAGTAGCGCTTCTATTCGTTCCGGCTTTTTCAAAAATATCGCGCTGGTAAAAAACTCTGGGCTCTTTAAAAACTTAAAGCCACGCTCAACTCGCTGTTGCCCTTTGTATTGGCTTAACAACTCTGCCATATCGAGGTTATTGATTTCGTTGGTGGCCAGAATAAAGCAGCCGCACTTGGTTTTTATCCGCTCACATTCGGTTAGTGAGCTGGCTAAAATCCCTTCGATGAAGTATTCAAAATAATCGGGTTGGGCGTCTTTTGCCGGCTGGCCTTTGTTTTTATAGCGTGCTTTTTCTCTGATATTAATTGAATTAACTTGCATTATCGGCGAACTTTTCTGCCATTTTGCTAAAGCTTTGCGAGCATCTTGTTCACAGGAAAAGGCTTCTTTGTTCAGTTTTATAAAGGATTTTATCGCCTTATCTGTTTGTTTTTGCAGACGCTTTCCCAGTGTTTTCATTTCTTTTTCTTTCGCCGCTTCACTTTGAATAAGCAACCATTTCTGTTTGACACCTGCATAACCGCTATCAATCCAGCAGCCCCTGTAACCGTCAGCGAAATCTATGAGTTTATACGCTGTTATTTGGTTTATCAGCTGCTTGGCCTGAGTTAAAACAGCAGGCACGCGACTAATGAATATTCTTTCCTGCTTCGCCAATGCTTGTATCGTTTCTTTAACATATAAGGCACTGTCGCCGATATGATACTTGCTGTCACAAGCGCTTTTTACCGAATCCTTAAACTCTTTAACTAACTGGTAAAACTCGGTTTTATCATTTGCATTGCCATTGGCCGGTGACATATACAGCGGGATCCCGGCTTGTTGCTCAACTAATAAATGCAACACAACCTGCTTTAAGTCTGGTCGGTGATCGCGGCTATAGCCATGGGTTAAGGTGACAGCACCCGTATCAGATTCAGTATCGTAATTCCCATCAACATGAAAGCTGGTGATATCTTGATTAACCGTTTCAACTTTTAAGTCGAGTGTTTTAACCGTATTGCTGGCTAAATGCGAAAATAACTCTGTTACCCCAAATTCAAAAAATTTGTCCATGGCGCGACCTAAGGCACTGTCATTGAGCTGCTTAGCTTCAATACCGGGCCTTAATAATCGAGGTAAATCTTTATTGGCAAAAAACTCAGGGAATAAATGTAATGGCCGACTAGTAAAGCCTAACCCATTGATGATCATGGCAACAAGCAATTCGCCATAAGAAACAAGCTTGTCATCCGGTGAAGGAATGAGTCGATCAACTTGCTCTGCTATTTTTAGTTCTTTACACATTTGAGCGATCAGGCCTAAATGACCAAGGTGTTTGGTGAAAGGTTTAAAAGGTGCTGACATAATAATTTCTTTGCTAAAAAGAAAGTATAAGATCACATTTAAAATAGATCGTCAAATCGATCCTGAAAAATATTTTGATCCTTATAATTAAGCGTATATTTTGAGCAAAAAAGAAACTGTTAAATAGGGTGCTGGATCACGGATAAACGTCCAATTGATTTTTTAATGATGCAAAGTGCTTTATTTAAGTGCTTGATATCAATAACGGTTATTATTGATGAGTTGTCTGATTATTTAAGTCAATTGAGTATATCTTTCGTCAGTGCCGAGGAGATATTTTTGTTTTGAAAAAACCGGATCCCAGAAAAAATAAAAAGCAGCGTTAATAAACACCAAATCGGTGTTTTACCATATTTTGCGTAGAAAGTTTCACCAGATATTTTCTTTATGCGTGTTTTTAAAACGCCGGTTTCAAATTGTTCTAGTGTTTGCTCTGACTGAGTAATAGGATCAAAAACACCTGTGATCCCGTTATTAGTTACACGCACCAGAGGTCTGCCCAATTCTAGTGAGCGCATGCGTGCAATTTGCATATGTTGGTCAGGTCCATGGGAGTCGCCAAACCAGGCATCATTGCTGACGGTTAATAGTATGTCAGAATTTGCCTGGTAATTGTCGCGTACTTGATCTGCAAAAACTATCTCGTAACAAATTGCCGGTAAGATGTTTATTCCATTTGCGGTAAGGTTTTTTTGTATTCTGTCGCCTTGATTAAATGATGACATAGGTAAATCAAACAAAGGCGCTAGCGGGCGAAGAATTCCTTCAAATGGCACAAATTCACCAATAGGAACCAGGTGATGTTTGCGATAACGATTTTTATGTAAATAGCGATAATGGCCTAGTGTATCGTCAGTATTTTTTTTGCCTAATACAATCAGGTTGTTATAAGCGGCTTTAGTATCTCTTTGGTAATCAACAATACCTGTAATTAATGCGGTATTATTGAAAGCTGCTGCACTGTCTAAATTGGTTAAGTATTCATTTGCCAGAACTTCTAATTCGGGGATTGCGGCTTCAGGCCAGATCACTAAATCAACATCCCAGTTTTTGCGTGTTAGATCTTGATATTTTAGCATGGTAGGCCAGAACTTCGTTGGATCCCATTTTAGGTTTTGCTCAATATTGCCTTGAACTAAAGCCAGTTTTATCTCATGATTATTATAATGTAGGGTATGTAACTGGCCACTGAAAAAATATAAAATCAACAAAACTATACTGGAAGCTATAAGCAATAATTTGCTGCTATTTTTACATATCAACATCAAGCCATATGCCAGAATGATCACTGTCAGAGCTAAACCAAATTCTCCTATCACAGGCGCTAATTTTGCTAATGGGCTATCTGTTAAGGTGTAACCAAGTGATAACCAGGGGAATCCAGTAAGAAAGGTGGCTCTGATATATTCGATAACAGCGTAAAGCGGTAAAAACAGTGCTAACCCTTGCAGATCAGAGGTTCTAAAGCGTGATGTTATTGCAAATGCTAATGCTGGATATAATGCTAAATATCCAGATAGCAATAGCATTAAGAGTAAGGAAACAGGTAAGGGGAGTCCGCCAAACTCTGAAATGGGCACGTGTACCCAGGAAATACCGGCACCAAACCAGGTTAAACCAAATATAAAGCCGTATTTGGCTGAATTGCGCCAATTCTCTTGATAACAACAATAAAATATTATTGCTAAACTTAGTATGCTAATCGGCCAGATATTAAAAGGCGAATAGCTAAAAGTGAGTAAACTACCCGCAATTGCAGCAAATATATTCTTTGCTGATAAAAGTTTTATCATCCGGTTGTGATATCTAGTTCTAATTCAAAAGATTTCGGAATTGTCACTTGAATTTGACTGATCCGCCTGGTGTCTGAATTGGTTATTTTAAATTGTAGGTTATTTAATTCTATTGCTTCACCGCGTGCCGGCATATGACCAAATGCATGTAAAATGATACCGCCAATGGTATCGGCATCTGTGGTATCAAATTTTGCGTTAAAGAAATTATTAAATTCATCAATCGGGGTGAGTGCCTGAACTGTGTATACATGTTTTGAAACCTGTCGAATATCACAGACTTCTTCTTCATCATGCTCATCTTCAATTTCACCCACGATAATTTCTAGGATATCTTCTATAGTGACTAATCCGGAGACTCCGCCATATTCATCAACTACAATTGCCATATGATATCTTTGCTGTCGAAACTCATTAAGTAAGGTATCGAGTCGCTTACTTTCAGGTATGACAACGGCCGGACGTAAATATTCCGTTAAAGCATGATTTTCACATTTATCTTTTAAAATTAAAGGTAATAGATCTTTTGCGAGTAATACACCTTCAATATGATCTTTATCTTCACATATTACAGGAAAGCGAGAATGGGATGACTCAACCATGATAGGTAAAATATCAGAGAGGGAACTGTCCACATCTAATGTAATGATTTGAGAGCGCGGTATCATGATATCTCTGACTTTGAGTTCAGAAACCCTTAATACGCCTTGTATCATGTCTTTTGCTTCAGGATCTATCAGTTCTCTTTCCTGAGCGTCTTCAATGAAATCTACAAATTCTTCTTTATTTTGGGGTTCTCCCTGAAACATTTGGACTATTTTTCCCATCCATGTTTTGTTAGAAGAACCCTGGTTACTCGGCGAGTTGTCGTCGCTCATAAGCTATTACTTAGCTCCATATTAATTATAAGAAAATATAAAAATGTGTTAAACATCATCTCTATAGGGGTCACTGATATTTAGTTTGTTTAAAATTTCTTTTTCTAAACTTTCCATTTTTTCAGCATCAACATCATTTATATGGTCAAATCCAATTAAATGCAAGCACCCATGTATAACCAGATGCGCAAAATGATCATGAAAATGCTTATTTTGCTCAATTGCTTCTGCCTTTACGATTTCAGGGCTGATCACTAAATCACCAATTAGCGATATGTCAACACCAGGTGGTGCGTCAAATTCAAATGATAATACGTTGGTTGGTTTATCTTTGCCACGATAGTCGTTATTAAGTTGCTGACTTTGCATTTTATCACATAATAAAATGGTAAGCTCAGCCTCTTCTTTAAACATTTCAAGGGCTTTGGTACACCAAAGTTCAAATTGCTTTGTGGTTGGCAGGTTGTCAAATTCACAGCCTAACTGTATATCGACCACTATCATTCTTTTATCCCAAGTTCAGCTAATTTATTTTCTTTTTTTATCAGTGCGATCCGTTTTTGATCTTCTTCATATTTTTCATATGCGGTTACAATTGCACCTACAACAGGGTGGCGTACAATATCTTTTGCTTTGAAAAAATTAAAACTGATTTCATTTACGTCATGAAGCACTTCTATCGCGTGTCTTAGACCTGAACGGGTACCTCGGGGTAAATCTACTTGCGTAATATCACCCGTGATCACCGCTTTTGAATTAAAACCAATACGTGTTAAAAACATTTTCATTTGTTCTACTGTGGTATTTTGGCTTTCATCTAAAATAATAAAGGCATCATTTAATGTTCTGCCACGCATGTAGGCGAGCGGTGCGATTTCAATTACTTTCTTTTCAATTAAACGTTCTACTTTCTCAAAGCCGAGCATTTCAAACAGCGCATCATATAATGGACGTAAGTAGGGATCTATTTTTTGCGCTAAATCACCGGGTAAAAAACCTAATTTTTCACCGGCTTCCACAGCTGGACGAGTTAATAGAATACGTCTGATTTCTTGACGTTCTAATGCATCAACAGCAGCTGCAACGGCTAAATAGGTTTTTCCTGTACCAGCCGGGCCAATACCAAAACAAATATCATTGTTGATAATATTGGCAATATATTGACCTTGATTTGGGTTTCTGGGTTTGATCACACCTTTACGTGTTTTTATGTAAACTTCTTTGCCAAAATGACTGCTATCTGTATTTTGTTCTAAACAGTTTGCTTCTAAAATATTCAAATGTATTAATTCAGGGTCAATATCTTTTATTTTCCCTTTCACTGGCGCTGTTTCAACATACAATTTTTTAAGAATATCTATACACGCCTGAACAGTTTGTGATTTACCTGTAATAGAAAAAAGATTGTCTCTATTTGATATTTCAACACCTATGCGGCGTTCTATTTGTTTTATATTATCATTAAAAGGTCCACATAAAGATGCAAGCCTATGATTATCTGCGGGTTCTAAATATACTTCACTGTTTTTTATCTGGCTGCTCAAAATATGTTCCTTGGCAGGCGTAAAGTTTATGACTTTACGCCAAATTTGAAATATTAAGGTGTGAAAGTGGCCACGCCTAAGTCGTTGGCTTGTTCTGTTTGGGATTTATTTACAATCTCTGCTGGTGTCACTTCTCTACGTAAATCCATTTCAGCTTCAGTGCGAATTAAATTTCCACGTAAAGAATTAGGTAAAGCTTCAGTGATTTTTACATCAACAAATTGGCCGATCACATTATGAGGGCCTTCAAAATTAACGACCCGATTATTTTCGGTGCGTCCACGTAATTCCATTGGGTTCTTTTTAGATGGACCTTCAACTAAAATACGTTGTTCAGTATCAAACATTTTTCGACTGATATCTTGTGCCATTTGACTGATGCGGTTTTGTAATAGATATAAACGCTCTTTCTTTTCTTTTTCTGTAACATCATCAGGTAAATCGGCCGCCGGTGTACCCGGGCGGGCACTATAAATAAAGCTAAAGCTCATATCAAAACCAATATCACTGATAAGCTTCATTGTCGCTTCAAAATCAGCGGTAGATTCTCCTGGAAAACCGATTATAAAATCTGACGACATACAAAGGTTAGGGCGTACTTTACGTAAATTACGTATCGTCGATTTATATTCAAGTGCTGTATGGCCGCGTTTCATCATAGACAGTATTCTGTCTGAGCCACTTTGAACGGGTAAGTGTAAATGGTCTACAAGTTCAGGTATATCAGCATAAGCTTCAATAATATCGGGTGTAAATTCTACCGGGTGTGAAGTGGTATAACGGATCCTGTCAATACCGTCAATTGCAGCGACATAACGTAATAAATCAGAAAAGTAACAGGTATCACCAGTATGCGTTTCACCTCTGTATGCATTTACGTTTTGCCCAAGTAAGTTTACTTCGCGTACACCTTGCTCTGCTAATAAGGCTACTTCAAGCAATACATCATCAAGAGGTCGACTGACTTCTTCACCACGAGTATAAGGTACAACACAGAATGTACAGTATTTCGAACAACCTTCCATAATAGAAACAAAAGCAGACGGACCTTCAGCTTTTGGCTCTGGCAAGCTATCGAACTTTTCTATTTCAGGAAAAGAAATATCGATAACAGATCCTTGCTTGCTTTGAACCTGGTGGATCATCGCGGGTAATCTATGTAAGGTTTGCGGGCCAAAAATAACGTCAACAAAGGGCGCTCTTTTTCGTATTGTATCGCCTTCTTGTGATGCAACACAGCCACCAACACCTATTACAAGATCTGGTTTATCATCTTTTAATAATTTCCATCGACCCAGTTGATGAAATACTTTTTCTTGTGCTTTTTCACGGATTGAGCAGGTATTTAATAGAATAACATCGGCATCTTCAGCTTCATCTGTGAGTACATAGCCATTTGTTGAATCCAACAAATCGGCCATTTTCTGAGAGTCATATTCATTCATCTGACAACCCCAGGTTTTTATATGTAGCTTCTTACCCATACTTAATCTATAGCCTCAATCTCGTAAAACAAAATAATAACAAATATAAAAGGACGCGTATTTTATAACTAACGGCGCAAGTATCCAAGGTTAATATGCATAAAGTTACAAGATAGATACGGGTTTTATGGTGACTATTTGATTCAAAGGAGTTTTATGGGATAAAAATATTTACGAGCTAAGGATGTACTGAAATTTTTTGATAAGAAAATAAATGGTGGCTACGACGGGATTTGAACCTGTGACCCCATCATTATGAGTGATGTGCTCTAACCAGCTGAGCTACGTAGCCATTATTATTTCTCTTTGAAGAGAATGGCTGGAATACCAGGATTTGAACCTGGGAATGCCGAGATCAAAACCCGGTGCCTTACCGCTTGGCGATATTCCAACTGTAATTCTATTTTCGATAATTTTAATTCTTATCCAGAATTCAATAATGGTGCGGAAAGAGAGACTTGAACTCTCACATCTTGCGATACTGGAACCTAAATCCAGCGCGTCTACCAATTCCGCCACTTCCGCATATTATTTTGAACTACTCAATTCTAACTTAGAAGAGAATGGCTGGAATACCAGGATTTGAACCTGGGAATGCCGAGATCAAAACCCGGTGCCTTACCGCTTGGCGATATTCCAACTGTAATTCTATTGTGATAATTTCAGTTCTTATCCAGAACGATATTAAATAAATGGTGCGGAAAGAGAGACTTGAACTCTCACATCTTGCGATACTGGAACCTAAATCCAGCGCGTCTACCAATTCCGCCACTTCCGCATTTTTATTTTCAATTCTCTTTGGTAGAAGAGAATGGCTGGAATACCAGGATTTGAACCTGGGAATGCCGAGATCAAAACCCGGTGCCTTACCGCTTGGCGATATTCCAACAATATCATTTAACTTCAAACTAAAAATGGTGCGGACAGAGAGACTTGAACTCTCACATCTTGCGATACTGGAACCTAAATCCAGCGCGTCTACCAATTCCGCCACGTCCGCATATATTTTAGTCTTGCTGCCTAGATAAGTAAATGGTGGCTACGACGGGATTTGAACCTGTGACCCCATCATTATGAGTGATGTGCTCTAACCAGCTGAGCTACGTAGCCTTTACTTAATCATCTGTGCGATGCGGGGCGTATTATGCTGATCAGCCAGAGTATCGTCAACCTCTTTTTTAAAAAAAATGTGCAATTAAGTTTAATTGCAGGAAAAATAATCGAACTGATTAAAAAAACATAATCGATTGGATAAAAAAAGCCCGCATCATCGCGGGCTAATAAATTCATAAAGAGAATTAACTAAACATTAAACAGGAAGTTTAATACATCCCCGTCTTTTACGATGTAATCTTTACCTTCCTGGCGCATTTTACCGGCTTCTTTCGCTTTAGCTTCACCTTTAAATTCAATATAATCATCAAATGCAATAGTCTGCGCTCTGATAAAACCTTTTTCAAAATCGGTATGAATTTTTCCTGCTGCTTGTGGTGCTGTAGCACCTACCGGAATTGTCCAGGCGCGAACTTCTTTCACGCCAGCTGTGAAGTAAGTCTGTAAATTTAATAATTCATATCCGCCACGTATTACGCGATCTAACCCTGGCTCTTCCAGGCCTAAGTCAGCCATAAATTCGATTCTGTCTTCTTCATCAAGTTCTGATAATTCAGACTCTATCGCCGCACAAACTGGGATCACAACAGCATTTTCTGTTTTAGCGATTTCGCGTACTTTATCTAAATATGGATTATTTTCAAATCCATCTTCGCTCACATTGGCGATATACATAGTGGGTTTGATAGTTAAAAAATGTAAATAATCTATTGCGGCAATTTCTTCTTTGCTTAACTCAAGTGAACGTAAAATATGCCCTTCGTCAAGGTGCGCTTTTACTTTTTCTAAGACTGTAATTTCAAATTTGGCATCTTTATCACCGCCTTTAGCCTTTTTTGAAATGCGAAAAACAGCTTTATCGGCACTGTCCATATCGGCAAGTACTAATTCAGTGTTGATAACTTCTATATCATCAGCGGGATTGATATCACCTTCAACATGAACAATATTTTCATCCTGAAAACATCTTACAACATGGCCAATTGCATCAGTTTCACGAATATTGGCTAAAAACTGATTTCCCAGTCCTTCACCTTTTGATGCTCCTTTTACTAATCCGGCAATATCAACAAACTCCATAGAGGTTGTTAGCACACGTTGTGGTTGTACAATTTCTGCTAATTGGTCTAAGCGAGGATCTGGAATAGGTACTACACCGGTATTTGGTTCTATTGTACAAAATGGAAAGTTAGCCGCTTCAATACCTGCTTTGGTTAATGCATTAAATAATGTTGATTTTCCAACATTGGGTAAACCTACAATGCCACATTTAAAACCCATTTGATGATACCTTTTTAATAATCTGATTTTTGCTTAATGCAATAAAGTATTTAAACCTTATCATTGCAAGTTAATCTGGTTTTATACCTATGACTAAACCTACAAATTTACTTTGGTTAATAGTGGAATAGACACTAAATTCTATTCTTTAAGGTTTAAACGAATGTAATCTATTTTGTGCTTTTGCAATACCGTCTTTGGCTAAAATTTCCATACAACGTACTGCTTCATCTACGGCCGCATCAATTAATTCCTGATCTGCCTGTGGCGCTTTGCCTAATACCCAGCCGGTCACTTTATCTCTGTGTCCAGGATGATCAATACCAATACGTAAACGCATAAAATCTTTATTATTAGCCATTTTTGCAATGATATCTTTCAGGCCATTATGCCCGCCGTGCCCGCCGCCTTTTTTTAATTTAGCAACACCGGGAGGTAAGTCCATTTCATCATGGGCAACCAAAATATTCTCAGTCGGAATTTTAAAAAAATTAGCTAAACTAGATACTGATTTGCCACTTAAATTCATAAAAGTAGTGGGGATCAGTAGTTTGAATTCTTGATTTTGAATGATTATTTTAGCGGTAAGACCGTGGTATTTAGGTTCGTTTTTGAGTGTTGTATTAAAACGAGCTGCGAGTTCCTGAATAAACCAAGCACCTGCATTGTGACGTGTTCTTGCATATTCGGGGCCGGGATTACCCAGCCCCACAAGCATTTGAATCGAATTCAAGGTTGCAATACCTTAAATTTATGCTTCAGCTTCTTCTTCAGACTCTTCATCTGAAGCTGACTTTTTAGCTGCAACTAAAGTTACAACTGATAAATCATGGTCTCTTACTAATTCAACTGAGCTTACGCCTTCTGGTAAAGTGATATCAGAAAGGTGTAATGAAGTACCAGGTTCCATTTCAGCAACATTTACTTCAATGAACTCAGGCAGATCTTTAGGTAAACAAGTGATTTCTACTTCGTTAACCTGATGAATTACAGTTGAACCTGATTTAGACGCAATATCTTCACCGATGAAATGAATAGGAAGATTTGTATGTAGTTTATGATCTGCATCTACACGTTGGAAATCTAAATGTGTAACCGTAGGCTTAAACGGATGACGTTGCATGTCTTTTAAGATAGCTTGAACTGACTCGCCGCCAATGTTTAGTGTAAGAATGTGTGTGTAAAAACCTTCACTTTCTTGTGACTTCATTACGTGTTTATGTTCTAAAGCTAAAGATACAGCTTCTTTTTCTGTACCGTAAAGGATAGCAGGAACTTTATTCGCTTTACGTAGGCGGCGGCTCGCACTCGTACCTAAGTCTGTACGGATTTCTGCATCTAATGTATAGATATCGTTAGACATAAATGTCTCCAATTAAAATTATATTTAAAATATTAAACCCTTCGCGACCAAAAGGTTTATTTTACCTAACCTGGTTCAACAGGCTAAAAAAGGCGCGCTATAATACCATTTTAAAATATGAAAGGAAAGGGGGTATTTTTGATGTCAGGCAGGTTGTTTTAATGAGTGAATAAAAGCGTACTTTTAAGGTGTTAAAAAACAGGCCTGGGCCTGTTTTTTGATTTTATTTTGAACTTAGTATTCAAATAATGCTGAAATAGACTCTTCGTTGCTAACACGACGGATAGTTTCCGCGAGCATATCAGCCAGAGTTAGTACGGTAATTTTATCAATTGCTTTGAGTTCAGCTGTTAGTGGTACTGAATCAGTGACTATGACTTCATCAATCACTGAGTTACGTATATTTTCTGCTGCATTACCAGAAAGAATAGGGTGTGTAGCATAAGCAAATACGCGTTTGGCACCATGTTCTTTTAGTGCTTCAGCAGCCTTACATAATGTCCCGCCAGTATCTATCATATCATCAACAATCACACAGTCACGGCCTTCAACATCACCAATAATATGCATAACTTGAGATACATTTGCTTTAGGACGACGTTTATCTATGATTGCTAAATCTGCATCATCAAGTAGTTTTGCAACTGCACGGGCACGTACAACACCACCTATATCGGGGGATACTACAACTAAATCGTTAAATTCTTTTTGTTTCATGTCTTCAAGTAAAACCGGGCTTCCGAATACATTATCAACTGGTACATCAAAGAATCCCTGGATTTGCTCTGCATGTAAGTCAACAGTAAGTACACGGTCAACACCGACACTTGATAAGAAGTCTGCAACTACTTTTGCTGTAATTGGCACACGAGCTGAACGTACACGACGATCTTGGCGAGAATAACCAAAATAAGGGATAACCGCTGTAATACGACCTGCAGAAGCACGACGTAAGGCATCAATCATGACGATTAATTCCATTAGGTTATCGTTTGTTGGAGTACAAGTAGATTGAATGATGAAAACATCACAACCACGTACATTTTCGTTGACCTGTACGCTGATTTCGCCGTCGCTAAAACGACCAACATCTGCATTTCCAAGATCTATATATAAACGTTTTGCAACTTTTTGAGCTAGCTCAGGAGTTGCATTTCCAGCAAACAGTTTCATGTCTGGCACGGTTGATTTCCTCAGGCACTGACTTAATGGATTAACTGATTAAATAATAGGCATCTAATCGGTTGTCGTAAACATCGTTACTTACTTTATTAAAAAGTTTATTTCAATTTTTGCGTAGCTCTGAATGTAAAGGAGATACGTTAACACTTTTGGCTACAAACCCTTGCCACTTTGTGGGCAGGTTTTTTAAAACTTGTCGCGCTTGAGCTTCAGTTTCAAAACTACAAAAGCAACAGGCTCCGGTACCAGTCATTTTCGACGGAGCGTATTTTAACAACCACTGAAGGGTTTTTTCAACCTCAGGATAGAGCTTTTTGACAAGAGTTTCACAATCGTTGGAAACTTGGCTGTTTCTCCACTTTTGTGTCAACTTTTTTGTGTCTCTTGGTAGTTCTTGATGGGAAAAAATTTCAGCTGTACTGACATGGACATTCGGATGAACAACTAAATACCACTGTTGTTCAATTTCGACCTGCGTAAGTTGTTCACCTATTCCATGGGCTATCGCGGAAAAACCTCTAATAAAAACAGGCACATCAGCCCCTAATGTTTTACCTAGCTCTGCTAATTCATTGATTGATAGCTTAGTATCCCAATGCTTATTTAATGCCAGTAAACAGGTTGCAGCGTCTGATGAACCACCACCCACTCCCCCGCCCATAGGCAAGTATTTTTCTAATTTTATCCGTGCGCCTAACTTACATTGACTTGTATTTTGTAATAATCTGGCTGCCCGATAAATTAAATTATTTTCCTGCAATATGTCAGTACACTCATCAATAAGAGTGATTTTTCGATCTTGTGTGATTTCAAAATGAAGTTTGTCGCCGTAATCTAAAAAAACAAATAACGTTTCAAGTTCGTGATAACCGTCATTTCTGCGACCATTTATATGTAAAAAAAGATTTAACTTTGCCGGAGCGGTATATGAAATATCGAGCACAATTACCTCTGAAATAGCAATTAATTTATCTCCCATGAATAGATCTTCATTTTTACTCTGAGATCTTCATGGGAAAGTTTGATTGATTTGGGTAGCCAATAACCGTTATTTTTATGGTATTGACTGTATTGTATTTTCCACTGTGTGCCGTGCGTATCTATAATGGCTGCTGATTTAACTCGGTCAAATTCATCTTTGATGATGTCCTTTCCTTCAGGTAGACCTTTTAACCATAATTGCGCATCAGCAACCGGGAGAGTTAATCCTGTTAATTTTTGTAATAAATGTTCAGCATTTTGATCTCGATACTGTGCTCCCTCGAATGTTAAAAGCGTATCATAGTCGTTTTGTTCCATAGATAAAATTTGTGCACCAAAAGGGCCGGTTAAATTTAAATAAAACCCTGCTTGTTGATTTACCCAGGTAAAATTAGCTGATTGTGTTTTTTTTGCCTGAGTGAATGCCAGTTTCCCATTACTTTGCCATTTTTCTTGTTGTTTTAGCACTGATTGCCAATTTGTGTGAATTTGCTTTTGTACTGAGGTTTTACTTGCACAGCCAGATAAAAATACAAAAATTATAAGTAATATAAAATTTAATCGCATCAATTGGTGTTCTCCACTTTCCTTATTGCTTGCATTTTCGTAAAATTCTACGGTTTTGTAGTTCGGTTAAGGTATTTCTATTAAAATTATGACTATTGTTGTACTTGGTATAAATCATAAAACAGCATCAATTGATCTAAGAGAAAAAGTAGCCTTTTCTGTAGAGCAATTGAATGACGCATTGCAATATCTTACTCTTACTGACGGATTTGAAGAATCTATTATAGTCTCAACCTGTAACCGAACAGAAGTCTATTGTCGTCTTGAGCGTAATGATCCCCAACCTTTGCTCTGCTGGTTAGCACAATTTCATCAGTTAGCAGAGACAGAATTAAGTCAGCACAGCTATTGCTATGTAAATGAAAAAGCGGTGTCACATTTAATGCAAGTAGCTTGCGGTTTAGACTCATTGGTTTTAGGGGAACCCCAAATTTTAGGCCAGATTAAACAAGCATATCAAAGTGCTAAACTTCTGGGTAGCGTTGGCGTATTATTTGAAAGATTATTTCAAAAGACTTTTTCTGTAGCGAAACAGGTCCGTACTGAAACTGATATCGGCTCAAGTGCGGTATCAGTTGCTTTTGCGGCAGTGAATCTGGCGAAACATATATACGGAAAATTGGATAAAACAAAAGTATTGTTAATCGGTGCCGGAGAAACCATTGAACTTGTTGCCAGGCATCTAAAGCAAAATGGCTGCATAAATATGACAGTGGCCAATCGTACTTTACAACGCGCACAATTACTTGCAAATGAATTTGAGGGATCCGTGATTTCTTTAGCGCAGGTGCCTGAAAAATTGATAAGCTCAGATATTGTCATTAGTTCAACAGGAAGTACTTTGCCTATAATAGGTAAAGGCGTGGTGGAGCAGGCATTAAAAGCGCGCCGATATAAACCTATGCTTTTTATAGATATTGCTGTACCTCGTGATATTGAAAGCCAGGTGGGTGATCTTAATGATGCGTATTTATATTCCATCGATGATTTACAGACGATTGTAAATCAAAATGTCGCCTCGCGAGAAAAAGCGGCAGAAGCGGCATTGGAAATAATAGAAAAACGTGTCATAGAATTTGATGTGTGGTTAAAGTCTTTAGATTCAGTTGATATTATTAGAGTCTATCGTAGTAAAGTTGATACACTTAAAACAGAATTAGTAGAACGTGCTTCGGCACAAATAAATGCAGGGAAACCTGCAGAAAAAGTTATATTGGAATTGGCTAATAAATTGAGTAATCGATTAATGCATGCTCCCACCAGTGCTATTAAACAGGCTGCGGAAACCGGCGAGTTAGCGCAATTAGCACAATTAAAAAAAGTACTCGGTATCGAGCAAGAATAGGCAGTTAAATGAAAGAATCGGTTTACCTAAAGTTAGAAATTCTGACAGAGCGATATGAAGAAGTTCAGGCGTTATTAAGCTCACCTGATGTGATCAGTGATCAAGATAAATTTCGTGCACTGTCTAAAGAATATTCTGAATTAGAAGATATAGTTAAAGTATTCGCGCAGTACAAAGAGGCTGTGGACGATTTGGCATCAGCAGAAGAGATGACGAAAGATCCAGACCCTGATATGCGTGAAATGGCGCAAGAAGAATATAAAGAAGCTAAAGCGTCAATTGAAAAGTGTGAAGATGAATTGCAAGTATTGATGTTGCCAAAAGATCCACGTGACGATAACAACGTATTCTTAGAAGTACGGGCAGGAACGGGTGGTGATGAAGCTGCCATTTTTGCTGGTGATTTATTTCGCATGTATAGTCGTTATGCAGAGATAAATAAATGGAAATTGGAAGTCATTACGACAAATGAAGGAGAACATGGCGGTTTTAAAGAGATTATTGCACATGTAACAGGTCAAGGGGTATATGGAAAACTCAAATTTGAATCGGGTGCACATAGGGTACAAAGGGTGCCGGAAACCGAATCTCAGGGGCGTGTACATACATCGGCTTGTACTGTTGCTGTAATGGCTGAGATCCCAGAAGCTGAAGCCATTGAAATTAAGTCCTCGGATCTTAAAGTTGATACATTTAGAGCGTCCGGTGCCGGTGGACAGCATGTAAACAAAACAGATTCAGCGATCCGTATTACCCATTTACCAACAGGGGTTGTTGTTGAGTGTCAGGATCAAAGATCTCAACATAAAAATCGCGCGCAGGCTATGTCTGTTTTAGGTGCCAGATTACAACAAGCTGAAGATGAAAAACGCCAGGCGGCTGAAGCAAGTGAACGTAGAAACCTTGTGGGTACGGGCGATCGTTCTGACAGGATCCGTACTTATAATTACTCTCAAGGCAGAGTAAGTGATCATAGAATTAATCTAACGCTTTATAAACTAAATGAGATTATGTCAGGTGAGTTATCAGCGGTTATCGATCCTCTTGTATTAGAGAACCAGGCTGATTTATTATCAGCTATGGGCGACGAATAATTGTGAATACGATGAGTATTGAAATGGCATTAGCACATGGTGCTAATGCCTTTTTAAATATTTCTGACTCGGCCAGGCTAGATGCTGAAGTTTTACTACTAGAATGTATTAATCAATCTCGCAGTTATTTATATACCTGGCCAGAAAAACAGTTGACTCAAGAGCAGCAAAAGAATTTTTTATTTAAAGTGGAACAAAGGAAGTTAGGACAACCTATTGCGCATATTACAGGTTTGCGAGAGTTTTGGAGTTTACCGCTTGAAGTGAACGCGCATACATTAATTCCCCGTCCTGATACTGAGCTCCTGGTCGAGTCTGTTTTAGATTTATCATTACCAAAAGCGTGTAAAATACTTGATTTAGGTACCGGGAGCGGAGCAATCGCCTTAGCATTGGCAAGTGAATACGCTAATTGGCAGATCACCGGATGTGATCGTATTGAAGAAGCTGTAAAACTCGCAACTAAAAATAAACAAAAATTAGGGTTTAATAACGTTAAATTTATCAAAAGTAATTGGTTTGATGAGTTGAGCTCTGATAAATACGATGTGATTGTAAGTAATCCACCTTATATTGAACCTGATGATCCGCATTTATACCAGGGAGATGTTCAATTTGAACCCTTGTCAGCACTGGTTGCTGAAGACGATGGTATGGCAGATATTAAGCATATCATTACAAAATCACGGGACTATTTGAAACCAAATGCTTGGTTACTACTTGAACATGGTTACAATCAAGCTCAACTAGTAAGTGATTTTTTCGCAAAAATGGCTTATAAAGAGATAAAGACCTGCAAAGATTTATCCAATAATGACAGAATAACAATGGCAAAGTGGATAAGTTAGCGGATAATTAGAAGTTAATGGTCACAGAGGGAATGTTGCATGGCAAATGATTTTTTATTTTCAGAAGAATCTAATGATGAAGTAATCGTAGAGCATAACCATGGTACCTGGAAGTTAATGATTGTAGACGATGAACCTGAAGTTCATGCGGTTACAAAGCTTGCGTTAAGTGATTTTGAGTTTCAGGGGAGAAAACTTGAATTTATTTGTGCCTATTCTGGTAAAGAAGCGGAAAAGCTTATTTTAGAGCACACAGATGTCGCGATTGTATTATTAGATGTGGTAATGGAAACGGATGATGCGGGGCTGAAAGTTGCAAAATTTATCCGTGAACAGGCTAAAAATAATCATGTGCGTATTATTTTAAGAACAGGGCAGCCAGGGCAGGCACCTGAACGACAAGTAATTGTTAATTACGATATTAATGATTACAAATCTAAAACAGAGTTAACGGCACAAAAATTATTTACAGTGGTCATGTCTAGCTTGCGATCCTACCGGGATATATTATCCATAGATCATTCTAGAGAAGGTCTGGAAAAAATAATTATTGCTTCTCGTAATCTTTTTACTGCGCATTCAATGAACACTTTTATTAATGGTGTGATGCAACAGCTTACTTCAATTATCGGTAATGCAGATGAAGCCATGTATGCGACATCTTTAGTTGCCAGCAATCTAAGTGACAACTCTGATAAACTTATTGTTTTTGCTGCTCAGGGAGAATTTCAGGATTCTTCCGGAAAATTAGTGGAAAGTGTACTGAATCAGGACCAACTAGAGGCCTGCCATGAGGCACTTAAAAATAAATCTATTATCTATAAAGATGACTATTTATTTGCCTATTGTTCTAGTCGATTTAGTCATAATTCCATGTTATATATTTCTGGCATTCCAAAAAATTTATCAGAAACGCATAAACATTTAATTGAAATATTCTCACAAAATGTACAGATTGCTTACGAAAACATTCAGTTACAGTCTGAGATCGAAGATACGCAAAGAGAGATAGTTTTTAGGTTGAGTGAAGCCGTTGAACAAAGATCGACGGATACCGGAGAGCACGTTAAACGTGTTGCTTATATTTGTGCTATTTTGGCAAAGGCCTATGGTTTACCGGATACTGAATCTGAAATTTTGAAACATGCAGCACCTTTACATGATGTTGGTAAGATTGGTATACCAGATTTGATTTTACATAAACCCGATAAATTAAATGAAGATGAGTGGCGTGAAATGCAATCTCATGCTGAAAAAGGATTTCATATTTTAAAGGATTCACGACGATCTATTATTAAAGCGGGTGCATTAATTGCACTCGATCATCATGAAAAATGGGATGGCACTGGTTATCCTAAAGGAAAGAAAGGAGAAGAAATTCACCTTTATGGTCGGATTGTGGCAATTTCAGATGTATATGATTCCTTACGGCATAAACGCTGTTATAAAGAAGCCTGGGATCAAGCACGCTCAACAGCTGAACTGAAAAATCAAAGAGGGTTACATTTTGAACCTAAACTTGTTGATTTATTTCTCGAAAACATAAATGATATTGAACAGTTAATATCTGAACATCAGGATCAATAATGAGTTATATCGCAGTAAAACATGCCCACATGTCATTTGTATTATTAAGTATTGTTTTGTTTTATATCAGGGCTTTTTCCCGAATAAACGGTTGGCAAATTGCAAAAAATAAATTGTTATTTATTGGTAGCCATATTACAGATACTTTGTTGCTTCTCAGCGCTTTTTATTTAGTATATTTAATAAAAGCAGATCCTTTCAGCCAAAGCTGGTTACTGGAAAAAATAATATTCGTAATAGCTTATATTAGTTTAGGCTTTATGTTATTAAAACAAAGTCAAAAACTTAAGCAGTATCTATTACTTGCGATAATTACTTCATTTTTATTAGCCATTGGATATTTAGCTAGTTCAAAACAAGCACTGATCTTTTCTTAAAAAGACGTTAGAATAGCGAACCTTTTTAATTAAATAGAGATGTGCAGATATTGGAGTCAGATATCTGGTTTGATGATCAAGAGTTTGATCACATAGACCCCGTATATACTTGTTTGAAGTTTGAGCAGAAATGGCATGCTAAATGTGATATCCCTCAATGTTTAGACAAATTAAAAGAATTGGCATGTGAAGCGATTGAGATCTGTCAAGGTCATCGAGATCGACATGATGCGCTAGATGATCTCATAGATAATTTTTTTGGGGACTGGTTGTTTAGTGGTACAGGGCAAAAAATAGCCCAAAGTAAGCTTAACAACCTTTCTTATGCTATTAATTATCGGTCAGGAAGCGAGATGTCTCTGGCCTTGATTTTGTGCCATATATTAAAGGAAACACAGTTTGATGCCTGTATCGTCGTTTACCAGGGCGATTTGATGCTAGACGTTAAAATAAGTGATCAGGAAGGCTATCTGATTTCCCCATGTTCAGGTCAGCAATCATGGTATTTAATACCAGACAATATAGCAGAAGAAAAACAAATCCTCCCTATGCAAGTTATAGTCGACGAACACCTGAATAAAGTATTTTTAGGGCATCAAAAATGGGCATTCATAACTGAAAATAAGTATGATGAAGCGCTGATCTGCGTTGAATTACTTATGGATATTTTAGGAGATGACCCTTATGAAAGACGTGATCGAGGCTATTTACTTAAAAATATTGATTGTGATGAAATGGCTAAATCAGACTTTGAATTTTTTATCAATGAATGTCCTGACGATCCAGCTATAGAAATGATACAAACTCAATTAGAAGAAATGCAATATAAGAAAAATACACTTCATTAATTGAAGAAATAAAGGAGAAAATATGACGAACTCTCATGCGCTGATCACCAATGATGCGGTTGTACTTGGTTTATTGGCGGTAATTTTAGGTTTTGTATTTAAAACCTCACATAGTAAACATGGATTTTGGTTAAAATTCTATAAATATATACCAGCATTACTATTATGTTATTTCTTACCTTCCTTATTAAATACCTTTGGTATTGTAGATGGCCACAGCTCAAATGTTTATTATGTTGCTTCGCGATTTTTATTACCTGCATGTTTGATTTTGTTAACCATAAGTATTGATTTAAAAGCAATCTTAAATTTAGGTCCTAAAGCGTTAATTATGTTTTTGACTGGTACGGCTGGGATTGTGATCGGTGGCCCGATTGCAATTTTAGTTATGAGCTGGATCAATCCTGATATTGTAGGCGGTCATGGGCCCGAAGCCGTCTGGCGGGGAATGACAACAGTTGCGGGTAGTTGGATTGGTGGAGGAGCCAATCAGGCCTCGATGAAAGAAATGTTTGAAGTAGGAGGAGACATTTTTTCTGTTATGGTAACTGTTGATGTAATAGTGGCTAATCTCTGGATGGCAGTACTATTGATCATGGCAGCGAATCATAAAGCAATAGATGCAAAAACAGGCGCAGATACTTCAGCGATTGAAGAGTTAAAAAACAAAGTGCAGGAATATCATGCGACTCATTCAAGAATGCCAACTTTAAATGATTATATGATGATAATCGCCATCGCATTTGGGATCACAGGGCTTGCGCATTTTTGTGCGGATTTCTTAGGGCCGTATTTTGCTGATAATTATGCCTGGGCGAAAGAGTATAGTTTAAACAGTAAATTTTTCTGGTTAATTGTTATCTCTACAACAATAGGCATTAGTTTATCTTTTACCAAAGTTAGAAATATAGAAGCCTTTGGCGCGTCTAAAGTGGCCTCTAGCTTTTTATATATTTTAGTTGCCTCTATTGGCTTACATATGAATGTAACGGCCATATTTGATAACCCGGGTTTATTTGTGGTTGGCGCAATTTGGATGTTGATCCATGCAAGTTTAATGTTACTGGTAGCTAAAATGATAAAAGCACCCCTGTTTTATATGGCTGTAGGTTCTCAGGCCAATGTTGGTGGGGCGGCTTCAGCGCCTGTTGTAGCTTCTGCATTTCATCCCTCACTTGCACCTGTGGGGGTACTTTTGGCCGTACTGGGCTATGGGGTTGGGACTTATATGGCTTATATTTGTGGATTAATGATGCAAGCCGTTGCACCTTAAGGATTAAAAATGAATACAGATATTATAAAAATAAATACGATAAATGTCGCTAATGATAAACCTTTTGTTTTGTTTGGTGGTATGAATGTTTTGGAGTCGCGTGACTTAGCTATGCGTATTGCTGAACATTATGTTGAGGTAACCAATAAACTTAAGATACCTTATGTATTTAAAGCGTCTTTTGATAAAGCAAACCGTTCTTCAATCAATTCATATCGAGGCCCGGGATTAGAAGCGGGTTTAAAAATTTTTGAAGAAATAAAATCTACTTTTAACGTACCTTTGATCACTGATGTACATGAACCAGAGCAAGCAAGCCCTGTTGCTGAGGTAGTCGATGTGATCCAGTTGCCTGCATTCTTAGCAAGGCAAACTGATTTAGTGGTGGCAATGGCAAAAACCAATGCCGTTATTAATATTAAAAAACCTCAGTTTTTAGCACCCCATGAAATGCGTCATATTATTAAGAAATTTAGCGATGCCGGCAATGACAAAATAATGTTATGTGAACGGGGTTCTAGTTTTGGTTACAATAATTTAATAGTGGATATGCTGGGCATGGATGATATGAAACAACAGGCGCCAGTTATTTTTGATGCGACGCATGCTTTACAACGCCCGGGAGGAAGAGCTGATTCGGCTGATGGGCGCAGAGCACAGGCTACAGAGCTTGCTCGTAGTGGTATGGCTTTAGGTTTAGCTGGTTTATTTATAGAAGCGCATCCAGATCCTGCGATGGCAAAATGTGATGGTCCTTGTGCATTACCTTTAGCAAAACTAGAAGCTTATTTACAACAAATGAAAGCTGTAGATGATTTGGTGAAGAGCTTTAAACCATTAGATACAAGTATGTAAGCATTAAAAAAGGGAAGCTAAGCTTCCCTTTTTTTCTATCCCTAGACAACCGAATTGAGACAGAGTTTAACTAATCAGCGAGTTGTTTTTTCGCCTGTTTGTTCTGATCGTTATCATTTTTGCTGATAATTATCGGGTTATCTAGTTTTGCTAATTTAATTTTAGGTGCTAAGTTTTCTGCTTTGAAAGCGAGTTTAACGTCTGCCTGGATCAATGTTTGAAGTTGTGATTGCACTTCTTTTTTTAGCATTTCTTCAGCTGATACCTTAGTATCGTTAGCAATTGCGCCTGTTGATAAAACAGTGCTGGTAATTAAAGATAAAATAATCGTTAATTTTTTCATATATTCTGCCTCAATTGAATAATTAGGTATTCGATCACTTATGCTGGTTGAAGGCATAAGTACTGGTACCTTAAAAGTTTAAATTCCTGTATTCAGAGTCATTGGTTGGATCACCTTGAACACGGGTGCATAATAAATGTTTAAATTGTATTTTAAAAACGATCATTTATAATGAATTCGGATAAAAAAAACTAATGCTTTTATCATGAGGTTGTCATGTCAAGAAGGTTACCCCCATTAAATGCTTTAAAAGCATTTGAAGCCGCGGCGCGTCACTTAAGTTTTACTAAGGCTTCTGAAGAGCTGTATGTAACGCAAGCAGCTGTAAGCCATCAAATCAAAATAATTGAAGAACACCTAGGTATTAAGCTGTTTTTGCGGAGAAATCGTTCGTTACTGTTAACGGATGAGGGACAGGGATATTTTTTAGATATCAGAGATATTTTTAGTCAGTTAATAGACGCAACAGATAAATTGTTGGCAATGGGCGCAAAAGGGTCGTTAACAGTTAGTTTAACACCGAGTTTTGCGATCCAATGGTTGGTTCCTCGCCTTAATTTATTTAATGATATACATCCTGAAATTGATGTGCGGATCAAAGCACAAGATAATGATGAAAATTCTTTGACTGATGACGTGGATGTGGCTATTTATTATGGCAGAGGTCATTGGAGCGGTATTGAAACACATAAATTACATACGGAATACTTAGTTCCTTTATGTAGCCCAATGCTTTTTAATGGTCCCAAACCGTTAAATGAACCATCCGATCTGCAATATCATAATTTACTACATGATATGGAAAGAAAGAATTGGAAGAAATGGATGAAAACAGCGGGCATTCGAAATCCTAAAGTCAATCAAGGTCCGATTTTTAGTCATTCATCTATGGTGTTACAGGCAGCAGGACATGGTCAGGGGGTTGCGTTAGGTAATAGTGTTTTAGCTAAACCTGATATTGACGCCGGACGTTTAGTTATCCCTTTTTCTCACAAATTAGAAAGTAAAGATGCTTTTTATCTGGTTTTTAGAGAATCACAGTCTGAGCTTGGAAAAATCGTATCTTTTAAGAATTGGATGTTGAGTTTAGTAAAAGAAGAACAAGAATATGAGTGAACAATTAATACAATGGCATAAGGCTAAAAAACCAATTGCTCAACTTTTATTAGCGCATGGTGCCGGTGCCGGATCAGATTCTGAATTTATGCAAGTCATGGCTACTTTATTGGTTAACTTTAATATCAATGTCGGGCTGTTTGATTTTGAATATATGCAGTTAATTAAACAAAATGGGAAGCGAAGACCTCCCGATAGAGCACCCAAGTTATTGTGTTATTACAACAAGATGATGTTGCAATGTGACAAAGTGTTGCCACTGTTTATTGGTGGTAAATCAATGGGAGGCAGAATGGCCTCTATGCTGAGCAGCGAGTCTTTGGAGCATGAGTTTACGCTAAATGCTGAAATAAGGGGTGTAATCGCATATGGTTATCCTTTTCACCCGCCTAAACAACCTGAAAAGTTAAGAACAGATCATTTTAGTGGGATAGCATGTCCTTTTTTAATTGTTCAGGGACAAAGAGATACATTTGGTACAGAACTTGAGGTGAAAGCTATGACATTACCTGAGAGAATAAAAAAAGTATGGATAGCCGATGGCGATCACTCATTGATCCCGCGAAAGCGTTCTGGATTTACTCAAGCTCAGAATTGGCAAACGGCCGCAGAACAAAGCGCACTTTTTATTGCAGAGGCATTAAATGATTAAATTATATTTGATTTTGGCTGGTATTTTTTCCGGGACTGCCGTGATGCTAGGCGCTTTTGCTGCCCATGGTTTAAAGTCAAAATTATCAGACATAGCGTTAAATACCTTTCAAACAGGTGTACAATACCAAATGTACCATGCCTTGGCGTTAATGTTATTTTCGTTGTTAGCAAAGTCAGGGATCCCGCTTAATTGGGCTTCTGGGTTTATTGTATCGGGGATCATTTTATTTAGTGGCAGTTTATATTTGCTGGCTTTAACTGGCATCAAATTTTTTGGTCCTATTACGCCTCTTGGTGGTATGTGTTTTATATTTGGCTGGTGTTTATTTGTATATCAGTTGTTCCAGTCTTCTAAGTTTTAAGGTCAGTTTTAATGTCTAGTATTATTATTTATTGTCGCACAGGGTTTGAAAATGATGCGGCAGCAGAAATTACTCACCATGCAACTAAATTGGAAGTGGGTGGTTTTGTTAAAGCTAAACCTAACTCGGGTTATATTATTTTTCAGTGTTATCAAGCATCAGATGCCGATTTGATCATTCGTAAAGTGTCGTTTTCAGATATGGTTTTTGCCAGACAGTGGTTTGCAGGTGTACTCCTTAAAGATATGCCGATTGAAGATCGGGTGGGTGAAATTGCTGAAGCTGTAAAGAATTTCCCTGCATGCGGCGAATTAAGAGCTGAAACACCGGATTCAAATGAAGGTAAAGAACTCTTAACATTTTGTAAAAAAATATCGGTGCCATTGCGCCATAAATTGACTAAGCAAGTGAAGTTATTAAAAAAACCATCAAAAACATCCCCCATACTCCATGTGATGTTTTTAGCTAACAATACCGCTTACGTAGGTTATTCTTATCAAAATAATAACTCTGAATTTTTTATGGGGATCCCAAGGTTAAAGATGCCAAGTGATGGTCCGAGTCGTTCTACCTTAAAACTGGATGAAGCATTTATGGTCTTTATACCTGAGGATGAAAAAGATCAGCGAATTATTCCGGGAATGAGGGCGGTTGATCTGGGGGCTTGTCCAGGGGGCTGGACTTATCAGTTAGTTCGCCGAGGCATGTTTGTTCAGGCCATTGATAATGGGCCTATGAACGCAAGTTTAATGGAAACAGGGCAAGTTCAACATTTTAAAGTTGACGGATTTAAATTCAGACCTGAAAAGCGAAATATTGATTGGTTAGTATGCGATATGGTAGAGAAACCCGCAAAGGTTACAAATTTGATGATTGACTGGGCGGCAAATGATTTTGTGAAAGAACTCATTTTTAATCTTAAATTACCAATGAAAAAACGATTTGACAGTGTATATGAAAACTTAAGCATGATACGGTCTGAATTAAAACGGTTTGATATTCAATATGAATTACAGGCTAAACACCTTTATCATGATCGAGAAGAAATTACGGTACATTTGCGTGTTTTGAAAGTACCACAGAAATTATATAGCTGATCAATGTAAATATAGAAGAGCCACCTTATGTCAATGTTAAAAGTCGCTGCTGTGCAATTGAATATTAATTGGTTAGATAAACAGGCCAATTTACATCATTTAGACCAAATATTAGCTGATGAACAACTTAAAACTCAGAATATAGATTTAATTTTACTACCTGAAACATTTTCTACCGGGTTTTGTATTGATAATGTGCAAATAGAGGAAGCTGAGAGCGGCGGGCTCGTACTAACTTGGATGAAAGCACAGGCCTTATACTTTAATGCTGTGATTGCGGGATCTGTGTTAGTTACTTTTGGTAAAAAGAAAGTTAACCGCTTCTATTGGGTTTTTCCTGATGGCACTGTTTCTTTTTATGATAAAAGGCACTTATTTCGCTTAGGCAATGAACAAGACTATGTTTCTCAAGGGCAAAAGAGAGAGATCCTAGAAATTAACGGTGTAAAAATACTGCCCTTAGTATGTTACGATTTGAGGTTCCCGGTGTGGAGTAGAAATAATCAGGACTATGATCTTATAGTGAATGTTGCTAACTGGCCTAGTCAGCGACGGTATATATGGGATACCTTGTTACAAGCTAGAGCGATTGAAAATCAGGCTTATGTAATAGGTGTTAATCGCGTCGGTAATGATGGCAATGGCACAGCACACTGCGGTGGTACGGCAGTTTATGATTTTGTTGGTAAGTCGATAAACCAGGCTGAAGATAATCAGGAGTCTGTGATAGTAACTGAGCTCGATTTTTCTAAATTAAGTTTATTCAAACAAAAGTTTCCTATGTATCTTGATGCGGATGAGTTTGATTTAAATACATAAGGTTTTACATGACCAAATAATTGTTATTATAAAATGACATAAGTGAACACTTGAGTTGTTTTTAGATCTTCATGACCAAGTAGCTCTTGAACGGTGCGAATGTCAGTACCAGTTTCTAATAATCGTGTTGCAAATGAATGCCTAAACGTATGAGCTGTTACTTTCTTCAACACGCCAGACGCTCGGGTAAGAGCTTTTGAAAAAGCAGATTGATGCGTCAAATACACAGGACGTCATATTGCCAGTTATCGTTTTTCAGAAATATATTTAGCTTATTACTCTACGCACATTGATAATATTGAGATATCTGGATAGTATTTACTAAATTTTTGAAGTTTGTCTGTCAGTCTATTTCGCCGGCAAACCATTAACTGTTAGCAGTCTAAGGAAAGTCATGAGTGATCCAAAGGAATTCGAAATTGCATTATCTTTTGCAGGTGAAGATAGAGAGTATGTTGATCAGGTAGCAAACTTATTAAGAGATTCTGGCGTAAAGGTTTTCTATGATCTTTTTGAAGAAGCTAATCTGTGGGGGAAAAATTTGTATGATTACCTAACCGACATCTATATGAATAAAGCACTTTATACGATTATGTTTATTTCAGATGATTACTCTAAGAAGTTATGGACAGATCATGAGCGTCAAGCTATGCAGGCTCGAGCATTCCAAGAAAACCAAGAATATATACTTCCTGTTCGATTTGATGAGACACCAATTCCTAGTGTACTCCCAACGACTGGATACATTGATATATCTTCCAAATCACCAGAAGAATTTGTTGAAGTTATTCATAAGAAATTGGTGAATAGTGGTAAAACAGTACCAACTGAAAGCGTAAGAAAATCTCTATTTACTACTAATTCAATACCTAAAGTCGATCCGTCTGTTTCAAACATAACAGTAACTTCAACATTGGGAAAGCCAATCGAAGGAGCAACGGTTGTTGCGATAGCCGATAACGACACGACTAAATCAGCTTCCTCTAAAAATAACGGAATAGCAGAGCTAACTATTTCAACAAGACGAAACTATCAGCTTCTTGTTGCTCATCCTGATTATCCGGGGGCTATAGTTCAAGCTTGGGATTCAGCTGAAGATTTAAAAGTTACTTTGGCTTCAACTGATAATACAGGTTCAGTAATGTGCATGAGTACAGGTTATATTCCCGGCCTGCAAGGTAGATTAAATCCAATACTAGATACAGGTAATCGTACATATTTGTACGCCGATAACATAGCTATTGATGGTGGCAAAAACCAACCTGCCACTTTTTCTATTGACATACCTTTTGATCTTGAAGATTGTGATGGTGTAATTATGCAAGTGAGAGTTCTACACATACAAGGACGGACTTCATTGTTGCAATTCGTACATGCGAAAATCGACTGCTAACAAGCAGTTGCAAGCGACACATTTTATTACGCCGTTTTTGTGCATGTGTCGCAGGCTCCAGTTATTGCACAAAAACGCTACATAAAATGCGCGCCTGAACTGGGCGTTGAGGCTGTAGAATTTATAGAAATTTCATTTTCTAGCCAAAAAACAGGGGTCCAAATGCATTAGTTAAGTCTAGTTATTAGATTACAGTGCGATACAGGAGCTCACTTTTTTACAATTATTTGCCTTTAGATAAATTCTACAGGCTCGTTATATGCCAGCGCTCACATCAATGTTTGGTGTCTGTAATAAATCGAAAGTTAAATTTTAATAAGGATGTATATGAGTCGTTGGATTGAGGTGTTTGAGAATCATGCTTTTCAGGATACTTGGAAAAAAATACAAGATATCAAGGAAGAGGTAGTTGTAGATGATGAAACTGTTACAACTATTGTGGAAGAAATAGCGAGACTTAATAAAGTTATTATCTTTGTCAATGGACTCCTCGAGTCTTGTGATCCTGAACTAATTCCAGCATCTACATGGGATAACTTTCACAGCCAATCAAATGCTTGTTTTCAACAAATCAATAATTATCAAAGCAATAGAAATATCGGTCATATTACCAATGCTAATAACAATTTAGATAATTTATTAACCTATATCAGACCTTATCAAGTAGTCGCTGGAAAAGCAGCACAATCAGCAAGTGCCTCATTTGTTGCATACACAAAAACAATAAATAAAAATCTTAATTCTTTTCAAGAAGAAGCCAATAAGGTTTTAACTCAAATAAATGAGTTTAAAGATAGCGCATCAAGTAATACTGAAGAAACTGAAGTAGCACGGGATAAAATTAAAGAGTTAGAGTTAAGTTACTTTGACGATTCGGAAGAAGAAAGTTTAAGTTCAAAAATCAATAAACTTGAAGCAACGCTAGAAGAAAATCATGAAAAAATTGAAAGTTATAAAATCAAGCTAATTGATGGCGATTCACAATCAGAATCAATTGCATCTGAAATTGAAAGTGCGCATGAAACAGCAAATACAGAGTCTAATAATATAACTACCTTATTAAATGAAGTTAAATCAAAACTTTCTAATTTCAAAGACTTTCATAGAGTTGTATTTGGAGAAAAAAATGATGAAGGTGAATTTGAAGGTGGTTTAAAATCTGAAATATCTGCCAGAGAAAAGCACTTAGAAGAATTCAAAGCTCAACAAGAAATCAAGTATAAAGCTTTAAATGAAGAGATTGAAAGCTTACTTCCGGGAGCTACAAGCGCGGGTTTGGCTTCTGCTTACTATGATTTAAAGGAGTCTTTTAATACACCTATAAAAACATATTCAATAGTATTCTATAGTTCTATTTTATTTCTAATGTTAACGGCATTCATTTCAGTTACCCAAGAAATTAGCTGGGTCAGTATCAAATTTGTCGATGTAACGGACTTAACGAAGTTGTTTTCAAGTGTTTTGCATAAGCTCCCATTAGTAATACCAGTCCTTTGGTTGACATTGTTTGCATCAAAAAGGCGAAGTGAATCTTTAAGGCTTCAGCAAGAGTATGCACATAAAGAAGCAATTGCTAAGTCATATCAAAATTTTAAAGCTCAAATCGAAGCTTTAGAAAAGCCAGAGCCAGAACTAATGAATAAATTACTTAGCACTGCAATTGATGCAGTTTCCAAAAATGCTTCGGACACTCTTGATAAAAAGCATGGAGATAAAACTCCAGTCCATGAAGGCGTTGATGGTTTAGTAAGTTCAATGGAAAAGGTAAAAAAAGTATTTTCGTAGTTGGCATATAATAAACATGGATAGGTCGCGCGCAGCCGCGACTTGATTCGGTTGTTGGACAAGCCCGTGTACTATAGTAAATAAATAGAATTGACTTTCAGGTGAGATATCACGCAGCCAAATAAGTCATTTTTTAGCCGAGAGGGACTCACTACTACGGCAATTATTTTTTAAACATATTGCTAGACGTTAATGAAGATTTGTCATCAATAGTACTGAACTAATCGAAATGGATGATAATGGAATAACGCTCTCTGGCCACACGGCCAGTTTACATAAATGAATCCTTGCTCAATCAATAACTAATAGCATGGATTATTTCTGATAGAGGGTTAACTATTTTCCAGAAAAATTTCACCTTTCATATAAAGTTTAGCTTTGCCTTTAAGTAAGACCCGTTCACCTTTTAATTCGCAACTAAGCTCGCCACCGCGTTTTGATATTTGCTTAGCTGTTAAATTGGTTTTATCTAATTTATTAGCCCAGTAAGGTGTTAAGCAGGTATGGGCTGAACCCGTTACCGGATCTTCATTCACGCCAACGTTTGGACCAAACCAGCGAGAAACAAAGTCGCAATTATCACCCGGCGCTGTAATAACAACGCCTCTTAAGCCCAATTGCTGTAATAACAGATAATCAGGTTTGAGTTCTTTAATACAAGTTTCATTTTCAAACAATAAAAGATAGTCATCGGCCGCTAATATTTCCAAGGGCGCTTTACCAAAAGCCGTGAGCAACGGCGCTTCTATCGGGCATTCTTTTGCAATCGTGACCGGGAAATTTAGTTCATACAGGTTTGCTGCATGTTTTACTTTGAGCAAACCAGATCGCGTTTCAAACAGTATTTCATCATGTTTATAGTTAAATTCGTTAATAAGTACCCAAGCGGTCGCTAAAGTTGCATGGCCGCACATATTAACTTCTGTTAACGGCGTGAACCAACGTAAGTGAAAACCTGTTGACGTAGGAACATAAAACGCTGTTTCTGAAAGATTGTTTTCAGCAGCGATTTTTTGTAAAACATCATCCTCAAGCCAGGAATCTAAGGGGATCACTGCGGCGGGATTACCTTTAAACTGTGAGTCAGTAAATGCGTCTATTTGAAATATTTGATAATTCATATTAATTCCTTTCTCCTGAAATACTAATTCCTGAACTTTTCTACCCATAACTTAGTTGCCCCACAAACAGCGACGGGCATTACCAGCAGGTTTAATAGGGGGATAGTGGTAAACAATAAAACTGCTAACCCAAATCCATAGCTTAAGCCTTGTTTTTGTTTCAGCTGGTTACGGGTTTCTTGAAAGCTTATTTTATGATTGTCGTACGGATAATCAATATATTGCACTGAAAACATCCAACTTGTAAAGAGTATCCATAATATTTGACCGACAAAAGGTAAAATCCAGAGTAAGCAAAAGAAACCAATTGCTTTTGGTAAATAATACATCAACTTAACCCATTCTCGGGCAAGCATTCTGGGAATGTCTTTTACTGTATCAGCCAAACTATCCTCATTAATGTTGTGGCCTGTGAGGTGTAAATGTACTTTCTCTGATAATAAACCATTAAAAGGAGCCGCAATAAAATTCGTGAGAATACTGAATACGATGCTGTAGCTAAATAGAATTATTAAAATAGCGATAGGCCATAAAACCCATTCTAGCCAATGAAGCCAGGTTGGAAGATATGCATTAATAGTTTGAAACCCTTGAGTTAGCCAGTCGTAGATGAAAAATAACGAGCTACCAAATATCAAAATATTAATAATTAAAGGAATAAATACAAACCGTCTTAAACCTTTTGTATTGATCAGGTTAAACCCTGAAATAAAATATTGAAAACCTTGGGTAAGTTGCACAAGCGTACCTAATTAGCATTTTACCCCCAGTATAAATTAAGATTTTTTATAATTGAACCGTTAATACAAATTTGGTTAGTAACTTAATATTTGATCTTTACTCTGATAAAATCTTTTCTTTAAGAAAAATAAAAATCATAGATGCGCTTAAGTACAATTAAACTTGTTGGTTTTAAATCTTTTGTTGATCCAACAAAAATTCCATTTCCTGCTCAAATGACTTGTGTTGTTGGACCCAATGGCTGTGGGAAGTCGAATGTCATTGATGCAGTACGTTGGGTTTTAGGTGAAAGTTCGGCCAAAAATTTGCGCGGTGATGCCATGACAGATGTCATTTTTAATGGTTCGACATCACGTAAACCTATTTCTCAGGCGTCAGTGGAACTTATTTTTGATAATACCCAGGGCTTACTACCGAATACCTTAGTTGCCAGAAATCAAGTCTCAATTAAACGTTTGGTCACACGTGATGCCCAGTCTTTTTATTTTTTAAACGGCAGTAAATGTCGTAAAAAAGATATTACAGATATATTTTTAGGTACAGGTCTTGGTCCCAGAAGTTACGCCATTATCGAACAGGGTATGATTTCTCGCTTAATTGAAAGTAAACCACAAGAGCTAAGGGTGTTTATTGAGGAAGCCGCCGGGGTTTCTAAATATAAAGAAAGACGCAGAGAAACTGAACTAAGACTGAAAAGTACCAGAGAAAATTTAGAACGCTTGTTAGATGTCAGGGTCGAATTACAGGCACAATTGGATAAACTCGAAAGTCAATCAGCACAAGCACAAGCCTATACAAAATACAAGGCAAATGAAAGGGTACTGAAGTCTGAACTGGCTGTTTTAAAGTGGCAACAAATTCAGGACAAACTGAATATTAATTCGCAAAAAATTGCTGAATTGGAAAAAGATATCGCCCTATATCAAGAAACTCATGCAGGGCAGTTAGATGTGCTCGCCAGTATTAAACTCAATTATGAGGAAGTGACTCATAGGTTAACTGAACAACAACAAAATATGCATGGAGTACAAACACAGTTAACTAAATTTGAACAGCAGAAAATCCACATACATCAGCAGCAACAGAGTTTGGCGAGTCAGATATTAAAAATTGAACAGCAAAAAAGGCATTATTTAGAACTGCAAGATAAGTTAACACTGAAGACTGCATTGAGCTTTAAAGAAGTGACTGAGGCTGAACAAGAATTAGTGCATTCAGAGCAAGCTGTTTGTAATAGTGAAAATGCTTTAGCAGAGCAAAAAAAACAAATTGATGACCATTTTAATGAATTTCAAATTCAGCAAAAAGCATTTCATCAAATTGAAAAATCACATGAAAACATGCAATATCAGATAACGCATTTGTCACAGAGTTTAAAGCAAGTGAGTAAACAAAAGTTAGTTTATGAACAGGAGCTTATGCAATTAGACCAGCAAAATGTAGCGAATGAACTTGTAAAACTAAAACAATATCAAATAGAACTAAAACAAAGTTTATCTCAGGCTCAATTAACCCATCAGGAAAAACAGCAAGTATTACATTTGGCGCAAACTGATCATGATCAGCAAAGATTATTACTGCATGAGTTAGAGAAAATTAACCTGGAAAAATCTGCTGAATTAAATGCTTTATCGGGTTTGTTGGTACATACTCACCCTGATGATGTTTCGGGTATTGAACTGTTGTCGCAATTAAAAGTTGTGCCGGGTTATGAGCTTATTATTGAACAGGCTTTAAGTTTATTTAAAAACGCTTATGTAATAGACAACAGTAATATCGTTAAAGATATGAATGAAGGACGATTTGTATGGCCTATGCATGATGGTGAACCTAAGCAAAAATTTGCTGTTGCCTCTCAAATATTATCAGGGGTTTATCCTGAATTATTAAATAGAATTGCACTCATTGAAAAACTTGATAAAGAAGAGATTTTATCAGATGCGTACTGGTTTGCTGGCATAGATAAAAAAGGGGTATTACATGGACGCAACTGGCAACTTAACTCTGAACTAAATGAGAGTGCCTCTATACTGTTAACCGTTAAACAAGTTGAGCGTTTAACTGCTGAATTAGAGGTTGTGCAACAAGACATTAAGCAACAAAAAATCAAACGTGAAACAAGTCAGGATAAATTGAATTTTGAGTTATCTGAACTGGAAAAAGTTAAACTGTCAATTCATGAGCTGGCGCAACAAGATGTGACAACCCAAACACGATTAGAGCTTTTATCTAAACAATTTGAACACTGGCAGCAGCAACAAATTGCCCAAACGGAAAAAATAAAACAGCTTAACGCAGAGAGTCAATTACACCAAAAATCCCTTGACGAACAAACTGATAGATTTTCTCATATGCAGTTGGAGCTTGATACGTATAAATCAAAACTCACAATAGCAGAACAAGACTATAAAGCGAGCAAACACAGCGCGGCTAAAAATCATCAAAATCATGATCAGTTAAAGAATGAACACCATAATATGACCATGCAGCTACAAAAGTTAAAAAATGAGATTGTTATTGATGAAAACCAGCTAAAAAATGCAGCTCAACACCTTAATGATGCAACCATGGAGCTGCAACTATTAGCAGAACAAAAAGTATCTTTGGCTATCCCACTAGAAGAGTTAGAGCTGCAAATTCAAGCTGCAATTACTGATTTGAGTATGCATGAAGCTACCAAAGCTGACTTAACACAAAAACTTGAAGCAGATAAATTGCATATGACTGAAAAGGAAAAAGATTTAAAAACGGATAATAATCATTTTGAGCAGTTGCAAAGCACACTCAGGCAAGGACAAATCGATCAGCAAGGACAGATGATCAGGGCTGAAGCATGTCTAGAGCCTTTAATTGAATTGAAAACAACAAGAGAAGATGTTCAACAAAATATGCCAAAAGAGGCGGCATTAGGGCGATGGCAATTAAAACTAAATCAAACAAATAAAGATATTTTGGCATTGGGTGCGATAAACTTAGCGGCAATTGATGAATTTAAACAGGCAGAGCAGAGAAAAACCTATTTAGATGAACAATATCAGGACTTAACAGAGGCACTGGCAACATTAACAGAGGCCATTAACAAAATAGATAAAGAAACAAAAACTAAATTTAAAGTGACCTTTGATGCCATTAATAGCAGTTTAAATGAACTATTTCCTAAAGTATTTGGCGGAGGCCATGCCTATCTGGCGTTAACATCAGATGACTTACTTGATACTGGCGTAAGTATTATGGCCAGGCCGCCAGGTAAGAAAAACTCAACAATTCATTTATTAAGTGGTGGAGAAAAAGCGCTGACGGCATTATCATTAGTTTTTTCTATTTTTAGACTTAATCCAGCACCTTTTTGTATGTTAGATGAGGTCGATGCACCATTAGATGATGCAAATGTTGTGAGATTTTGCCGGTTAGTAGAAGAAATGTCACAATCGGTACAATTTATCTATATCAGCCATAACAAAATCGCAATGGAAATGGCGGGCCAGTTAACGGGCGTAACTATGAGTGAACCCGGCGTGTCTCGATTTGTTTCCGTGGATATTGATCAGGCAGTTGAAATGGCGAGTTAAATACTTTGTGGTTAAATTGGTCTAAGGTAATAGTATTAATTAGTTGCAATAATTGTTATAAAACACATGTTAAATTTATTATAAGGATGCTGGGATGGCAGAAGAGTTAAGATGGGTGATTGTGATAATCAGTGCTTTAGTGATCGGCGGATTATTAATGCATGGTTTATGGTCAGTAAGAAAAGAAGAAAACCCTGATCCGAATACGAAAAAAACAATATCCGATACACAAGAGCCTGAAGTTGAATTATCGATAACACCAGAAATAAATGTAAGCAATGATGGGCCTGATGTAGGTCAAATTGAGATAAAGTTAGATGCTGACGATATTAATGTTGGCTCAATGCCTGTTGAGGATACTGAAACACAGGAGCAAGCCAGGGGAGAGCAGCAATCTGCAGAAAATAATGCGGACACTAAAAATAATGGCGCTCAACCAAAAGACTTTATTATTTTACATATTCAGATGCCTGCAGGTTTAACCATGCAAGGTTCTTCTTTATTGCCATTGCTTTTAACATTAGGTTTTAAATACTCACCAGACGGCTTTTTTAACCGTCACCAAGATGCTGCCGGCACAGGAGCTGTATTGTTTCGTTTAGTGAATATGTATAACCCTGGCACATTTGATATTGACAATATGGAACAATTTTCAACCGCAGGGATCAGTTTGTTTATGACTTTGCCTTGTGAAAGTGAGAACCTGCCCACATTTAATATGTTACATAGCGCAGCCAAAAAAATAGCCGATGAATTTGGTGCTGAAATTTTTGATCATAATCGCCAGTTACTGTCCATTCCAACAGTCAGGCAATATGTTGAGAAAGTGCGCGAGTTTGATATATAACATCAAAATAAATAATTGATTATTGCAATAAACCTTTTTAAAAGTCACCGACAAAGGTGGCTTTTTTATTGATAGAGAAAGATATGTCCGAACAGATTCAATCACAAATAGCTGCATTAAAAACCGAATTGGAAGAACATAATTATAAATATTATGTTATGGATGAACCGAGTATTCCTGATGTGGTGTATGACAAACTCTATCGCAGCCTTGCAGAATTAGAAAGCCAACATCCTGAATATTTGACCGCTGACTCGCCAACTCAAAAAGTGGGTGGTGCGGCGTTATCAGGCTTTACTCAGGTAATACATGAAGTCCCTATGCTGTCATTAGATAACGCCTTTGATGATGAAGAGTTTCATGCCTTTAATAAACGTTTACAAGATAGATTAAAAGAAACCCAGGTTTTTGAATTTTGCTGTGAACCTAAGCTAGATGGGTTAGCGGTATCTATTTTATATGAGAATGGCGTACTGGTTCAGGCGGCAACACGAGGTGACGGCGCAACGGGTGAAAACATCACTGAAAATGTGAAAACAATTCGTAATATACCACTTAAATTAAGAGGATCTGGTTATCCTGCACGCTTTGAAGTGCGCGGTGAAGTATTTATGAATAGTGCGGGTTTTGAAAAGTTAAACGAACAGGCAAAATTAACGGGCGATAAAGTCTTTGTAAATCCCAGAAATGCCGCCGCCGGAAGTTTACGCCAGTTAGATCCTAAAATAACCGCTAAAAGACCGCTAATGTTTTATGCCTATAGTTTAGGTGTTGTTGAAGGTGTGGTTGCAGGTAATGAATTTGCATCGAACCATTACCAGCAATTGAAACAGCTGACTCAGTGGGGGATCCCGATGAGTCCTGAAACTAAATTGGTAAAGGGCGTTGATGATGTTTTGGCTTATTATCAGGATATAGGCAGACGCCGTACTAATTTAAAATATGAAATAGATGGTGTTGTCATTAAAGTGAATGAGAAACCGTTACAGCAAAAATTAGGATTTGTTGCAAGGGCTCCCAGGTGGGCCATCGCGTTTAAATTCCCGGCACAAGAAGAAATGACCCAATTACTTGATGTTGAATTTCAAGTGGGACGTACAGGAGCGATCACGCCAGTTGCGCGATTAGATCCCGTTTTTGTAGGTGGTGTAACTGTTTCAAATGCAACATTACACAATCAGGATGAGATTGAACGTCTGGGTATTCAAATTGGTGATACAGTTATTATACGCAGAGCAGGGGATGTGATCCCACAAATTGCGCAAGTTATCTTAGATAAACGCCCGTCAGATAGTCAGGAGATAATATTTCCTAAAACCTGCCCTGTATGTGATTCTCAGGTAGAACGTTTAACTGGCGAAGCCGTAGCACGTTGTTCAGGCGGGTTAGTGTGTGAAGCACAAAGAAAAGAAGCCATTAAACACTTCGCTTCACGCAAAGCGTTAGATATAGATGGCTTAGGTGATAAAATTGTAGAGCAATTAGTGGATCGTGAATTAATACATACGCCAGCAGATTTGTTTGGGCTAAAACAAGGACATATCGAAACCTTAGAGCGTATGGGGCCAAAATCTGCAGAAAATTTAATTAATTCTTTACAGCAAGCTAAACATACATCGCTTGCACGTTTTCTATATAGTTTAGGGATACGGGAAGTGGGTGAAGCAACAGCACAAAATTTGGCAAATCATTACTTAACTTTAGAAAAAGTGAGTGTTGCTTCTTTAGAAAGTTTACAAGAAGTTGCAGATGTAGGTGAAATAGTCGCTAAGCATGTGCAGTTTTTCTTTCGCGAACCTCATAATCAGGTTGTGGTGCAGGCGTTAATTGACTCTGGTGTAACCTGGGATGATATTAAAGTTAAATCAGGCGATGAACAGCCTCTGGCGGGACTGACTTATGTGTTAACAGGTACTTTGACACAAATGGGGCGCTCTGAAGCAAAAACTAAGTTACAGGCATTAGGTGCAAAAGTATCGGGCAGTGTCTCAGCAAAAACGCATGCTTTAGTGGCGGGTGATAAAGCAGGCTCTAAACTGATCAAAGCACAAGAGTTAGGGATTGAGGTTTTAACTGAACAAGCTTTGATTGATTTAATTAATAAGAATAGTGAGTAACAAGCTATGTTTGCAAGCTTAATTCAGTTTATGACTAATATTTCAAGCCAATTAGCATCGTTGATGGCACCGCATTTATATCATATTTCATTAACTATCATAGTATGTGTGATTGCGCTCTATGCAAATAATGTGAATAAATTGATTAAGCGATTTGTTGGTCGGCAACATTTTTTAGTGCGTACATGTGTTTTTGTCATCGTTACTGCATTTGGTTACGCAGCTTTAACATTTTTTGCCACACCCTGGTTGCTAAAGTTGCTTAATATGTTTGGTTCGGTATATCTTCCCTGGTTGGTTTTCAGTGCCTTTGTGATTTTAGGTATTTTGGCTGATAGAAAAAACCAGATTTGAGATAATTTATGATGAAAAAGTTTGGCCCGCAGTACTGGGATAAATATGGAAATTATCGTTCGCCAATAGGATTAAATTTAAGTTTTATTATCTTATTACGGGCTTATGTTATTTGGATTTTTGCAGCAATTAGCAGGCGACCTGATCTGGATTTGATGTCAATATTTTATCAGGATAAAAGGGATTTTTTTACCGCCTTAGTCATTGGAAGTTTGGCATTATTGCCTGTGATAATTTATTTTCTGAGGCGCCCGGATAGTCGATTAGATCTAGGCTTTATCTGGAGATTTATGCGATGGCCAATGATTTTAGCCTGCATTTTAGATTTATCCTGGTTAGTTAAGCAGGCCGCAGCCCAATATTTTGTATTTTCGAGTACCATAGCAATTCAATTTGTATTAGTAGCCTGGGTTTTGATTTATTTGATAAAAAGTAAATATTTGACGGTATTTTTTAATGAATGGCCTATGGCGAATAATTCCGAAACAAAAAAAACAGAGCATAAGTAGGGCGTTTTATTGAAATGCAGTTAACTGTTCTTTTAGTTTATTAAATCGCAATTGTTGATCTGTATCCAGTTCTGAATTTTCAATTGTTTGTTTACATTTCTCGACTAAACTAGAGCTCATACTTTGACCATTACGTGATGCATCTAACATACTTTGTAATAAATTCAGGGCGATACTGGTATTCTTTGGCATGATCCGAAAGGCAAGAGAAAAGGTTTCAACTGACTTATGGTATTCCCCTTTTTTATACTGATCAACGGCTGTGTTGTTAAGCTCCCTGGGCCCTTGTTTTATTTCTTCGCGTTCTAACCTTTCTTGATTGATGTAAACAACTAACGTGGGATCTGTGTGGTTATATTTAACGCAGTGCTCATTTATTTTATTAAAAAGTTGTGATGCTCTATGATGGAAACCTAATTCATGTAAGACTTTTGCTTTATCTAATGCATCATCTATGGATCTTATTGGTTCATCGTCATCGACTAGTTGCTCAACGAGCGCAACAGCTTTGTCACGTTCATCTTTTAAATAATGCATTCTAGCATTCAACACATCTAATTGTTCTTGTGTATCGGCATCTGGAAATTGTTTTTTAAGATCTTGTATACACTCGGTTGTTTGTCGAGATAAGCGATTGATCATATCTGAATGCTCAGTGGTGAGCGCAAAATCAATACCGGCTCTTGCAACATTCAAATAGATATCAGGACTGTCATGAATTGAGTGCCTGGCATACTTTAAAATAGAACGATTAGCTTTATAATTATTTTCATAGTCATGATTCAACTTAGAGATATTTACAAACCGGTTTTGTCTGCTTATATTTCTGGGGGCCATATCTGTAGCTTCAGATAAATAATTTTGCGCTGAAGTATAATTTTTTAGTTTTAGTTCTAGTTTGCTTAATAAATCAAATGCGACTAATCGAGTATCGGCATGTTGTAACATAGACTCAAGTAATCCATGGGCGAGTTTAAATTCGCTATTGCCAATGAGTGATTCAACTAAGCCCACTTTAGCCCAGGTAAACTTTTGCATTTCTAAAGCGGTTTTAAAAAATACTTTTGCTTCTGCATATCTTTCTAATTTTAATAACAGCTCACCTTTTAATCTTAATAGAATAGGGGAGTATTGGGACATTGACGCAGAAGCTAATTTTTTTTGTATGACTTTAATCGCTTTAGAGTAATTTTTTACGTCCATATAATCATATATTTCGCTTAAAACTGTTTTTCGTTTAAGCAAACGGCTGATCCGTGTACTGAGATCTTTTATAGAGAAAGGCTTTGCTAAGAAATCATCTGGTTGTAACTCAATCACACTGTGAACTAACGCTGCACTGGTTTCTGCGCTAATAAAGATAAATCCTGTTGTGCGTTTTACCAGTTGTTTATTTTTTAATTCTTCGTATAAATGATAACCGTCTTTGTCGCGGCCAAGATTAAAAGAGCACAAGATCAAATCAAATTTTATTTTATGACATAATTTTAATGCTGATTGTGCGTGTTCAGCACTAGTGAGATCTCTAAAACCGATACTTTCCAGTGACTGCCTCATATAGCTTTGGGCAAGAGGCTGATCGTCTATGATTAAAACTTTCGTTTTGTTAAATATTTTAGATACCATTAAGCTTGATTATATCACTGAGCATATATATGAATATATTAAACACTTAGTTAGCTTACAAGTTTATTTGAGGATTTTATTTTAGTTGAACAACTATTATGTGGTGGGTGATACTGGACTTGAACCAGTGACCCTCGCCTTGTAAGGGCGATGCTCTCCCAACTGAGCTAATCACCCACAGTAAAACTGTGGTATTCAATCAATGCGTGGTGGGTGATACTGGACTTGAACCAGTGACCCTCGCCTTGTAAGGGCGATGCTCTCCCAACTGAGCTAATCACCCGCAAAGATGAATTAAATATTATATGGTGGGTGATACTGGACTTGAACCAGTGACCCTCGCCTTGTAAGGGCGATGCTCTCCCAACTGAGCTAATCACCCATATAATATATTTTTCGCAAATTGGTGGGTGATACTGGACTTGAACCAGTGACCCTCGCCTTGTAAGGGCGATGCTCTCCCAACTGAGCTAATCACCCAATTTACGATATTAAGTTCTATTGGTGGGTGATACTGGACTTGAACCAGTGACCCTCGCCTTGTAAGGGCGATGCTCTCCCAACTGAGCTAATCACCCAATAGATACTTAATTTAACAGAAATGGTGGGTGATACTGGACTTGAACCAGTGACCCTCGCCTTGTAAGGGCGATGCTCTCCCAACTGAGCTAATCACCCATTTCTATTAATAACAACGTAACTTAAACTGTATTTAACTTGCGTTGTTGTGGGGCGCTATTATAGATAGCGTTGCTTTGCTGTCAACACTTGAGTGCGTTATTTTTATTAATTTTATTGTATATGAAGATTAAATAAACAAACTTAGGTTAATTTTACGGAACATGAGTCAGCTCTGTTAAATTTAACTCATTTAATGCCATTATAGATGTATACTGAGTTTAAGCTTATTATTGTCATTTTTCAGAGCCAGATAAATGAGCTGGTGGATCAGCGCAGAACAATTTTATAAATTGAGAATAAATTTTTTAGTTTGCATTCATTCTAACCTTAATTTAAAAGTAAAATAATAAATAGGGCAGGGAATGGCGGTATATACGGGTGTACAACAAAGAGGGTTTTTGCCATTTATTCATCTCCTTCCTATTTTGTTTTCTACACTTTATACTATATGGTGATCTAGGCTGCTTAACTAAACATCAGCTTGTTGAAAAATGAAGCGTTTAACATTATCTGAATAAAAAACTGTTGACTTTAAAATTAGAGGTGCATAGAATGCGCCCCGAACTCAGCAATACACATGATTAATTATGTGATTGTTTGAGATTGGTTTGAGGGGCTATAGCTCAGCTGGGAGAGCGCTTCGCTGGCAGCGAAGAGGTCTGCGGTTCGATCCCGCATAGCTCCACCAATTTTAAATTGAGTTTAATTGTCCTAGTGATACATTTCCTTTTTGGAAAAATGTGTCCCCATCGTCTAGAGGCCTAGGACACCGCCCTTTCACGGCGGTAACAGGGGTTCGAATCCCCTTGGGGACGCCATTGCTTTATGTAATGACTATGCACTTAGTGCAACTCTAACCGAGTTTAGAGGCGTATCATACACTCATATCGAACGAGTATAAATATCGAGTCCTAGTGACACAGAACTATTCTGCGTCCCCATCGTCTAGAGGCCTAGGACACCGCCCTTTCACGGCGGTAACAGGGGTTCGAATCCCCTTGGGGACGCCACTTATTTTTAAGTGTTTAGTCTAATAAAATTTGGGTTTGCTTTGCAAACAGCTCATATGGTGAGAGTGTAAATAACCAGTCCTAGTGACACAGAACTATTCTGCGTCCCCATCGTCTAGAGGCCTAGGACACCGCCCTTTCACGGCGGTAACAGGGGTTCGAATCCCCTTGGGGACGCCACTTATTTTTAAGTGATAGTCTGACAAAATTTGGGTTTGCTTTGCAGACAGCTCATATGGTGAGAGTTTAAATAACCAGTCCTAGTGACACAGAACTATTCTGCGTCCCCATCGTCTAGAGGCCTAGGACACCGCCCTTTCACGGCGGTAACAGGGGTTCGAATCCCCTTGGGGACGCCACTTATTTTTAAGTGTTTAGTCTGATAAAATTTGGGTTTGCTTTGCAGACAGCTCATATGGTGAGAGTTTAAATAACCAGTCCTAGTGACACAGAAAAATCTGATATATAAGTTTATCAATATTTATCAGAACTTACTTAGTTTTTACTTTGTAGTAAATATCTGCGTCCCCATCGTCTAGAGGCCTAGGACACCGCCCTTTCACGGCGGTAACAGGGGTTCGAATCCCCTTGGGGACGCCACATCACTTAACTTCATTAAGCTTATACTAATTATTTTATTTAAATCTCACTCCTTAAGTTAAATTTATATCGAATCCTTTCGATTTTATAAACTCCTTTTTGATTAATCTTTATTTTTGGATCAGCTCTATAGCATAGCCATCAGGATCTTTTATAAAAGCAATTTCGGTTGTACCACCTAATACAGGCCCAGGCTCGCGACTTACCGTACCGCCTAATGATTTTATTTCGTCACACGCTTTATAGATATCATTATATTCTATAGCCAGATGACCAAAAGCATTACCGTGATCATAGGTATCAGTATCCCAGTTATAGGTTAACTCTAATACTGTGTTTTCTTCTTCATTACCGTAACCTAAGAAGGCTAATGTATAACGATACTCTTCATTTTTTGATTGTCTTAGTTCTTTCATACCAAGTACTTGCGTATAAAACTCGATGGATTTTTCTAAATTTGAAACTCTTAACATAGTGTGTAAAAAACGCATATCTTCCCTTATTTTATGAACGTGATGTATTCTTAGCCATTATCAGTTATTGACGTGTTAAATTACTCTGTTTTTTCTTTAAAATCACATAAGTCTTCAATAATACAAGAGCCGCATTTTGGGCTTCGCGCGGTACAGGTATATCTGCCATGTAATATGAACCAGTGATGTAAGTTAAACATGAATTCTTTTTTATTTGGGGTGTTTTTAATTATAGCTTGTTCGGTTTGTTCAACTGTTTTACCTTTAGCGTAACCTGTGCGGTTAGCGAGTCGCTGAATATGGGTATCAACCGCTAAAAAGTATTTACCTTCATTATCTTTTAGCTGACCGAAGGCTGTATTGAGAACAACGTTTGCTGTTTTTCTGCCTACACCAGGAAGTGCTTCTAATGCAGCTCTATCTTCTGGGACCTGGCTTTGGTGTTTCTCGACTAAAATTTGGCAGGCTTTATAAACATTATTAGCCTTGGAATTAAACAGCCCAATAGTTTTAATATAACCTTTTAGACCTTCAACACCTAAATCTACAATCGCTTGTGGTGTATTGGCGACAGGGAATAATTTTCTGGTTGCCTTATTTACACCTACATCGGTTGCCTGGGCAGATAAAGTAACAGCAACAAGTAATTCAAAAGCTGAGTTGTATTCTAACTCGGTTTCAGGTGCAGGGTTGTTATCCCTGAATCGCGTTAATATTTCATGCCTTTTTTCTTTATTCATAATGTTATTTCTAATTAAGTTAAACTGGTTACACGCGCTCTAGGGGCTTTTTCATCATTTTCAGGTTGTTGTCTGGCTGTGAGTCTGATATCTAACACGTTTTTTAATGCAATAATGAAACCCATGCCAATAAAAGCACCGGGAGGTAAAATTGCCAATAATAATTGATTGTCAAATTCAAATACTTCAATTCTTAATACTGTAGCCCACTGACCTAATAATAATTGGGCACCATCAAATAAGGTACCTTGGCCAATTAACTCTCTTAGCGCACCTAAAATAACTAATACGACCGAAAACCCTGTTCCCATCATTAAACCATCGAGTGCCGATGCACTGATATTATTTTTAGAAGCAAAAGCTTCCGCACGGGCGATAATTGCACAGTTTGTAACTATCAGGGGAATGAAAATTCCTAATGCCTGATACAAGCTATAAGTATAAGCATTCATTAATAGCTGGATAATAGTAACAAATGCAGCAATGATCATTACAAAAACCGGGATCCGAATATCTTTAGGCACCCAATTTCTTACAAGTGAAATACTCATATTAGAGCCTATTAATACCAAGGTTGTCGCTATGCCAAGTCCCAGTGCATTGATCACACTTGTTGTTACTGCGAGCAAAGGGCACAGACCTAATAATTGCACTAAAGCCGGGTTGTTTTGCCATAGTCCTTGCATAGAGATATCTTTGAACATTTGTTTCATTATTTATCTCCTATACATAAGTTCGGTGCATCAAATAAAAGTCGGAATTCATTTTTTGCATATATACTTGTGCGTTTTACCGCTGAGATCACAGCCCTCGGGGTGATAGTTGCGCCAGTAAATTGGTCAAACATTCCATTGTCTTTTGTCACTGCCCAACGCATATCTTTTGTTGATTTAACCTGTTTATTTTCAAAGCTCAGTATCCAGTCTGATTTTGATAATTCCACTTTATCCCCTAAACCAGGTGTTTCTTTGTGTTTAAGAACTCTAACACCCGCTACAGTGCCATTTAAATATACAGCTGTCAGTAACTCAATATTGCCGCTATAACCATCAGGCGCAGTACTTTCAAGGATCAAAGCGACTGGCTTACCATCTTTTCGTGCCCGGTATACGGTTTGAATACTTTTACCAAGAAACGTCGCTTTTATTTTAGTGCAATCGAGATATAGTTGATTGTTATAGGTTTCAGGAGGCAATACTTGTTCAAGTGTTTTTAACAACTCTTTCTTCTCTTGTAATTTTATTTCAGAGGCGGTGAGACTATGAGTTAATGTAACTAAACCTGTGGTTACAATTGCAAAAATAGCTAAGATAATGCCATTTTTAACCATAGATGAAACTATCATACTTTGCCTCCGTGGCCATAAGTTCTAGGGCGGGTGTAATAATCAATTAAAGGCACTGCTAAATTGATTAATAGCACGGCAAAGGCTATTGCATCTGGATAACCGCCAAACGCTCTGATAACGTAAATTAACAGGCCAATTAACGCACCATAGATCAATCTGCCTTTATTGGTTGTTGCAGCTGACACCGGATCGGTAGCGATAAAAAAAGCACCTAACATAGTTGCACCACTTATTAAGTGAAAAATAGGACCCGCATGAATATCAGGTGCGAATAATGGGCCTAAAATTGCACAAAATGCCAGACTTAATAAAATGCCCAGGGGGATATGCCAATTGATAACTTTTGCTTTTAATAAATAAAGTCCGCCAAATAAAAACGCGATGTTAACCCATAGCCAGCCCTTACCTGCAAAGCCGTTAAAAACGGAACCAGTTAAACTTTCAGTAACTGTTAAACCTTTGCTTATATCAATTTTAAGTGTGTCTAGTGGTGTAGCCATAGTAACAGCGTCTATGGTCATGCGTAATTGATTCAGATCGACACCAGCTTGTGTTTTACCAGTCAAGAAAACAACGAGTTGATCCAATAAGGTAAGCTCGTGATGCAATAATGAATTAACGGGCAGCCAGGTTGTCATTTGAACGGGAAAAGAAATTAATAATAGTACATATCCTGCCATCGCTGGATTAAATAAGTTGAATCCTAATCCACCATAGAGTTGTTTAACAATGACAATTGCAAACATGGTTCCTATAATAATGACCCACCAGGGCGCTAATGGGGGAATACTAATCGCTAATAAGGTTGCGGTGAGCACGGCGCTATAATCTTTAATTACGGGTAGAATTGCACGGTTTCTTAATCTGACAATAACAGCCTCACAAATAAGCGCTGTTACGATGGCAAAGAATAATTGAAAAAGCACACCAAAACCAAAAAAATAGATTTGTACTAAGATCCCTGGTACACAAGCAAACAGGACTTTTAGCATTAATGCTGATAGTGTTTGTTGATTATGGGTATGCGGAGAGTTGACCATATTTAATATCATGAGCTTTTGTCACCTTTATCTTTGGCTGCTTTTTTTGCTTTAGCGCGGGCAATGGCCGCAGCAACAGCAGCTTTTCTAGGATCTTCAACGTCATCAGACGCGGGGGGATCTTGTGGTGCTTGATCTGGTGTTGTATCAGGTTTTTCTTGTTGCGCCAGTTTTTTTGCTTTGGCGCGGGCTATGGCCGCAGCAACAGCTGCTTTTCTAGGATCTTCAACGTCATCTGACGAAGGATGATCTTGTGGTGCTTGAGCTGGTGTTGTATCAGGTTGTTCTTGTTTCGCCAGTTTTTTTGCTTTAGCGCGGGCAATGGCCGCAGCAACAGCTGCTTTTCTAGGATCTTCAACGTCATCTGACGAAGGGTGATCTTGTGGTGCTTGAGCTGGTGTTGTATCAGGTTGTTCTTGTTTCGCCAGTTTTTTTGCTTTAGCGCGGGCTATGGCCGCAGCAACAGCTGCTTTTCTAGGATCTTCAACGTCATCAGACGCGGGGGGATCTTGTGGTGCTTGATCTGGTGTTGTATCAGGTTTTTCTTGTTTCGCCAGTTTTTTTGCTTTGGCGCGGGCAATGGCCGCAGCAACAGCTGCTTTTTTTACGTCTTTAACCGGGTTATCTGTTGTGTTTTCAGATAGCTCACTGGATCTTTCTGTGAGTTTATCTTCTTTATATTCACGGGCCTGGCTTTTTCTCTGTGCCCTTAATTTTGCAATTTCAGTATTATCTGGCACTGCAGAAGATTGATTTTCAAGCTGTGCTTTTTTAGCTTTAGCCCGTTCAATAGCGGCCGCTACGCCAGATTTATTTGCTTGTTTGTCTTTAACTCTTGCAAGTGCATCTGCTACTTTTGCCTTGCTATCTGCTGATTTGACGCTAGGCGTTGTTTTTTTGTGTCTATTTTGCCTTTCTTCTTTTTCTTTTTCTAATCGCCGATTACGTAACTCAAATCTTTCTTTAGCGCGTTCAGCTTTTATTTGATCTTCAGTTTGTTGTTTTATTTGTGTTTTTGCTATTCGATAATATTGCACTAAAGGAATTTCACTGGGACATACATATGAGCAGGCTCCACATTCAATACAATCAAATAAGTTATGTTCTTTTAATTTATCAAAATCTTTGGCCTTGGCAAACCATTGTAATTGTTGTGGTAAAAGTGATGCGGGGCAAGCATCTGCACAGGCGCTACAACGAATACAGGCTTTTTCATCATTATTTGCAGGTAACTCGTTTTGATCTGGCGCTAAAATGCAATTTGTGGTTTTAATGACTGGGATCCTGACACTGGGTAAAGTGAAACCCATCATAGGTCCGCCCATAATGACCCTTTGCATAGGTTCGGGTCTGAAATCACAATGATCTAATAAGTGTTTTATTTCAGTGCCAAATAAAGTCCAAATATTGTTAGGTTTATGAATGGTTTTACCTGTAACGGTAACAACTCTTTCTATTAAAGGCTTTCCTTCATTGATAGCTTGTTCTATTGCAAAAACAGTTCCTATATTCTGCACTAATACGCCGATGTCAGCGGGAATTTTTCTATTCGGTACTTCCTTGTTGGTTAATATCTGAATGAGTTGTTTTTCACCACCTGAAGGGTAAATAGTGGGTATACTGCGTACTATAATATTGTCGTAGTGTCTGGTGGCCTGGGTTAAAGCTTCAATGGCTTGCGGTTTATCATCTTCAATTCCAATAAGTACAAGCTCAGGTTGAAGCAAGTGTGTTAAAACATTAATACCTGACACTATTTTATCGCTGTATTCTTGCATTAATCTGTCATCAGATGTGATGTAAGGTTCACATTCAGCGCCATTAATAATCAGATATTCTATTTTTTTAGTGGTCGCGGCTTTAATATAAGTAGGAAATCCGGCGCCGCCCATGCCACTAATACCACAATTATTAATGTGTTCAATTATTTGCTGATTTGCATGACTCTGATAGTCAGGCATAGATGTTAAAGGACACCAGGTATCCTGATGATCGGGGAGTAAGGTAATTGTTAATTCTGGTAAGGCAGAAGGGTGCGCAGAAGGCATAGGAGCGATAAGACCTATCTCGCCAGAGGTTGGCGCATGTATCGGGACTGATAATCCTGGCTGTGCTTTAGTTAAGGCTTCGCCTTTTAGTACCTGTTGGCCGGGTCTAACTAATAATTGACCATTAACGCCTATATGTTGTTTTACGGGAATTAACAGTTTTTCTGGTAAAGGTAATCGTATTATTTTTTTATGGCTACTTAAAGATTTATGGCTTATAGGGTGTACACCACCTGGTGTTTTCCAGATCACACCTCTTTGTATTTGTTCTAGTAAACTTTCCACCTGAGCCTCTTAATCTATCTGTGTCACAGGAATGGTCTTTAAGTCCCAATTCCAATTTGTGGATGTTTGCTTTAACAGCACCATATCTATACAGTCAACAGGGCAGGGCTCTACACATAAATCACAGCCTGTACATTCATCTATCAGTACTGTGTGCATTTGTCTGGTAGCCCCTAAAATTGCATCCACAGGGCAAGCCTGAATGCACTTTGTACATCCTATACATTCATCTTCTCTAATATAAGCGACTGTTTTAATTGGTTCTTTAGCTTCTCCACCCGCTAAAGGAATAATTTCAACACCCATTAACTCGGCTAAATTTTTAACTGTGATATCACCGCCAGGTGGACATTTATTAATCGCATCTCCATTGGATATTGCTTCTGCATAAGGTCGGCATCCAGGATATCCGCATTGACCACATTGTGTTTGGGGTAGTAGATTATCAATTTTGTCTAATATAGGATCTGATTCAACTTTGTATTTTACGGCGGCATAGCCAAGAATTAAGCCAAATATCAGTGCAAGTAAACCTAAAGCAATTAATGCATATGTGAGTGTTGTAAAAGTGGCTATCATTATATTTTTACCAAACCTGTAAAACCCATGAATGCCATAGACATTAAACCTGCGGTGATCATTGCTATCGCTGCACCTTTAAAGGGAGTGGGGACATCTGACACTAATAGTCTTTCTCTTAGTGCGGCAAATAACACAAGGACTAACGAAAAGCCGACTGCTGCACCAAAACCATAAACAGCAGATTGAATAAAGTTATGTTCTTTATTTATGTTTAACAAAGCAACACCTAATACTGCACAATTTGTGGTGATTAAGGGGAGGAATATGCCGAGTAATCGATAAAGAGTGGGGCTAGTTTTTCTTACAACCATTTCTGTAAATTGCACAACAACGGCGATGACCAGAATAAAACTCATGGTTCTTAAGAATTCTAAATCAAGCGGGACTAATATGTAGTGACTAAGTAAATAACTACTTACAGAAGATAATGTTAAAACAAATGTGGTAGCCAAAGACATACCAATTGCTGTATCAAGTTTACCTGATACACCCATAAATGGACATAAACCAAGAAATTGTACTAATACAAAGTTATTAACGAGAACTGTCGCTATAAGTAAAAGTAAATATTCTGTCATGCCTTATTCCACTGCTTTTATCGAGTGACGTATTATCCTGTTTTCTATTAAGATAAACAACTCAGATAAACAATGAAATCGTAAAATAAACTTATTTTACGTCAGATGCTATTTCTTTTTTATTAATTAATTCAAATTAACTTAGGTTTTTCTATGTAATAGCCTTGTGCGCCATCTAAACATAGCTGTTCAACAATATGTTTTTCTTCTTGTGTTTCGACACCTTCAGCTAGCACAGTGACACCTATACGGTGAGCAAGGTCGACAATTAAGCGCATAAAATATTGATTATTTTTATCTTCTTCTAAACCTCTGGTATAACTGGCGTCCATTTTAATAAAGTCTGGTTTTAAATCTCTGAAAAATTTAAATGAGGTTAATCCAACACCAAAGCGTTCAACTGTGATCCTGGCACCTACTCGATGGATCATGTCGATAAAGCGTTTACTCGCATTGACATTTTGTTGTAATCCAAACTCACTGACTTCAAATATTAATTTTGCAGCGATAGTACCTTCTTTTAGTAGTTTTCGTTCTAACCAAATTAAAAATTGTTCGTCATGTGCGCTATTTGACGTAATATTTAAGCCGAAAAATTGTTCTGAGAGATTTTTGGTTTTAATGATATCAATGGCAGATTCAATAATCATGCGATCAACATGGCTGATCTGTTCAAGCTTTTCAGCCATCGCTAAAAATGAAGCGGTTGGCAAAACCTGATCTTCTTTTGTTTTGAAACGGGCAAGCACTTCGGCATAAGTTTTAGTGCTGCGGTTGGTTGGTGTAATTGTTTGTGCCATTAACTGTATGCGAGAGTTGTCTAATACATCTTCAATAACCTGACGCCAGTTTTGATTGCCAAAGCTGGCACTGACATTATTGAGTACGTCAGTATCTTTTTGAATATGCCATGCATTAGATTGTTTACTTTGTGCGATGCTCAGTGCGGTATCGACCAAAGCGAGTAATTCACCTAAAGGTTTATTTGTACCGTAGGCGACTATGCCCGTGTTTGCTACTGAACCCAGCTCTGTTCTTTGCTGATATTCAGTAAATAGGGATTGCAGGCTATCAGCAAATTTCTCTGACTCTTTTAAAGTAATATGGGGTAAAATTATCGCAAAATCTGAGCTATTGATCCGGTAGCAATGGCTTCCTGAGTAGGTTCCGATTGATTTAGTAATTAAATTAGCAACATCTTTAATATATTCGTCACCTTTTTGATAACCTCTGGTTTGATTTATCAATTGAAGTTCACTACAGCGGATCAATGCCAACGAGCCAAAGCCTACTTTATCGTTATTTTCGATATGTTGCTCATAAAATTCAACAAACATATTTCGATTACCTAATTCAGTGACTGAATCTTTATAGGCATCTTGTTTAATTTGAAATGCAGAGTTTTCGATTTCTTTTTGTTTTTTACGTAAAAATGTATTTAAACGTACAATACTTGGAAATATAGAAGAGGTAATACCATTTGCATTGTCATTTTCTAATTGGGCGTGTTCGGCATCTTTGTGGATGAGATCGTCAACCATAGTCGACATAGCTTCAGCCACTTTAGTTGATGCTTGATGGATAACCATTTTGACTATCGTTAATGGTACTAAAATCAATACTAATACAATTAATATAAACCAAATTAAACTCGTCTGTAGTAAATTAGAAGCATCATCTAATGTTACTGTAAACTCAAATTTACTCTTTGTTTTTGAATTAACAGCAAATTGAGGCCGAATAAAATTAGTTGAGTCCAGCAACATATTTGTTATTGGCGGTAGGTAATTCAGGTTTGCAGGTTGGGAAAAAATTGTTTTCCTATCTTCTGTACGTACATATAAAGAGTTCAGATTAAAAATTTGTTGTATTTGCTTGGCGTGTTCAGGTGATTCAACTTGCTCCGGATGATTTCTTATATATAAACTCACAGCACGTTGGGTTTTTAATTGTTGTTTTACCACAAAGTTTTGAAAATTGGTGACGATCAGGTAACTTCCTAAACATGATATTAGAATTAAAAGAAGCATCTGAATTAATAGAATTTTTTTTAGTCCAGCCATATTTTTTTTCTTTTATTTACGAGTAGGGGACCGCAAGTTGTATAAAATTTACATATTTGCAGAGATAATAAAATTAGAGATTAGTGTAAAAGTATTGAAAAGTCTAATGAATTAAGAGAATTATTAATAGAATTGGCTCCCCCTCCCCGACTCGAACGGGGGACCTGCGGATTAACAGTCCGTCGCTCTAACCAACTGAGCTAAGGGGGAACTATATTTTGAGCTGGATCTTAACTATCTTTTAATTGAAATTTATGGCTCCCCCTCCCCGACTCGAACGGGGGACCTGCGGATTAACAGTCCGTCGCTCTAACCAACTGAGCTAAGGGGGAACTACAATTTTCAAATTTATTATTATCTGGCTCCCCCTCCCCGACTCGAACGGGGGACCTGCGGATTAACAGTCCGTCGCTCTAACCAACTGAGCTAAGGGGGAACGATATAATAAAATGTTTTAACAAGCTGGCTCCCCCTCCCCGACTCGAACGGGGGACCTGCGGATTAACAGTCCGTCGCTCTAACCAACTGAGCTAAGGGGGAACGATAATGATTAATATGAATTGACTTTTAAAAAAGTATAATTTAATTAATCTAAATCTTTTGGAGCGTATTTACACTTCATAAATGTTGCTTGTTCTCAACGGGGCGAAATATTAATGACAGCTCCCCCAAGTGTCAACAAATAAAACTTTAATAATTCAAATAAAATGTTTTTCGTTGGTTTTGTATCCAATAAGTACAAAAAGTTAACAGTTTTTCATTTTACAAAATTATTTTTAAGCAAAAATTAATACAAGTTAATTTTTTTATGCGGTTCTATCAGAGAAATTCCACTAAAGCACGTCTTTTTATAAGTTTTTATAAACAAAAATTAGCGGTTTTATTGTGGAAAATTGAAATCCCTTGCTAGATAAGGGCTGACATCAGTTACCCACAGAATCTGTGGATAAGTCTGTTTATGATACTTTATTAAAGTTCGCTAAGCCTTTAAATATGAGCTGTTCGGGAATATCAATAGATATTTGGAAAATATTTATTCTATTAAATATCAATTGGTTACCTCTATTTCGTTGATTTTGGTTTAAAAAACAGGCAAAGTGAATTTTTTGATAAATTATTTTTATCCTTTGTGTAAAAAAAACACGCCTTAGCTGTGAGTTGTTACTAACTTGTAAATTTTATGGGTGGTAAATGTATTAAGATCAGTAGAGCATCATATAGTTTAAAAAATATATAGGTTTCTATGATTATGTGTTATTGCCACTTTTTTAATTATCTGGCTATTTAATCATTCAACTTATTACTAGACCCTACTTTATCTATGCTCTAAAATAACCAGCCCAACAATAAAGGCTAGCCAATGCAAAAAAACTCCGAAAGTAAGATGGGTAAAAGTGAATTGGATAATTCATCTTCTCAAGCCGATAGATTGTTGCATGCACCAATCGCAAAAACCCTGAAAGATATGACGATCCCCATGATTTTTGGCATGATAGCCTTAATGTTATTCAATTTAGTTGATACGTTTTTTGTTGGTTTGCTGGGGACTGAACCGTTAGCTGCAATAAGTTTTACTTTTCCGGTGACTTTCACTGTTGTCAGTTTGGCTATAGGCTTAAGTATTGGTACTTCAGCAATTATAGCCAGGGCACTTGGGGCGGGTAATATAGAAGAAGCACGATTTGACGGTGCTGTTGCTATCATTATTTCAGCATTGTTTGTTTCTATCTTGGCTATCATAGGGTATCTGTTAATTGAGCCTATTTTTTTATTATTAGGGGCGACAGACAATCTATTACCTTATATTGATGATTACATTTCAATTTGGTTTATTGGCAGTGTTTTTTTGATTACGCCTATGATAGGTAATGCGGTATTAAGAGCCAGTGGTGATACTAAAACTCCAGGCATTATTATGGGATTTGCCGGACTTATTAATGGTATTTTGGATCCGATTTTAATCTTTGGTTTTGGTCCTATTGAGGCTATGGGTATAAAAGGAGCTGCAATTGCCAGTGTTATTGCCTGGAGTACCGGCGTTATGATCATCTTATACCTATTAATTTTCAAAAAAAGGTTGTTAAGTTTAGACGCAAAGAAACAAACATTCTTAGGTGCAAGTAAAAAAATGTTAATAATAGGAATACCCGCTGCGGGTGCAAATATGTTAACGCCCATTGCAATGGCAATAATGACTGCTATTGTTGCTGTACACGGGGCTGAAGCCGTAGCTGCATTTGGCGTGGGCAGCCGAATTGAATCCATTGCGAGTATTGTCGTACTTGCGTTATCTATGACTTTACCACCTTTTATTAGTCAAAATTTCGGGGCAAATAAGCTAGACCGAGTAGCCGAAGCTTATAAGACAACACTTAAGTTTGTATTAATATGGCAATTTGTTATTTATGTGATCTTAATTGTTTTATCTGGCTGGATAGCAAAAGCGTTTGCGGATGACCCCGGTGTGATAGCCGTGTTGACCTTGTTTATTTGGATTTTACCTTTAGGTTATGGTTTGCAAGGAGTGATCATTCTTTCTAATTCGGCTTTTAATGCATTACATAAGCCAATGAATGCACTGAGTATGAGTATTGTCCGGTTATTTATTTTTTATGTGCCATTCGCTTATTTTGGAAATTTACTATATGGGCTTGAAGGTATGTTTATAGGGGCATTAATAGGCAATGTTTGTACTGCTTTGATATCTTATAAGCTATTTATGAAGACAATTGAATCTGTTAATAAAGCGAATAATCAGGTGTGTCAGGCATGAATAACGCTTTTAATTTAAAATCTGACTTTAAACCTAATGGTGATCAGCCAACGGCAATTGATAAGTTGTGTGAGGGAATTGAAGCTGGGCTTGCCCATCAAACATTATTAGGTGCGACGGGGACAGGTAAAACATTCACTATGGCGAATGTTATTTCACGATTAAATCGTCCTACTGTGATAATGGCACATAATAAAACGTTAGCTGCTCAGTTATACGGAGAAATGAAAGAGTTTTTTCCTGATAATGCCGTGGAATATTTTGTTTCTTATTATGATTATTATCAACCAGAAGCTTATGTTGTTGCCAGTGATACTTTTATAGAAAAAGATGCATCTATCAATGAACATATTGAACAGATGCGGCTTTCTGCCACTAAAGCTTTGTTAGAACGAGAAGATGTTATTATTATTGCATCAGTTTCTGCAATTTATGGTTTAGGTGATCCTGATTCATATATGAAAATGATGTTACTGCTAAAGCAGGGCGACACAATCGACCAACGGGATATGCTAAGACGATTGGCTGAATTGCAATATACAAGAAATGACATTGATTTTAGTCGTGGCACATATCGTGTTAGAGGCGAAGTGATCGATATCTTTCCTGCAGAATCAGATAAATATGCTGTTAGAGTTGAAATGTTTGATGATGAAATTGACAGGATCAGTATTTTCGACCCTTTAACCGGTGCTGTTGATAAATATATTGTAAGAGCAACAATTTACCCGAAAAGTCATTATGTGACCCCTAGAGAAAAAATATTAGCCGCAACGGAAGAAATAAAAAAAGAACTAAAACATCGGCGTGAATATCTGTTATCTCAAAATCACTTAGTGGAAGAACAAAGGATCGCACAAAGAACGCAATATGATATAGAAATGATGGTTGAACTAGGATATTGCTCAGGTATTGAAAATTATAGCCGATATTTATCGGGTCGAAATCCAGGCGATCCCCCTCCAACATTATTAGATTATCTGCCAGATAATAGCCTGATGTTTATAGATGAGTCACATGTCACTGTGTCACAAATTGGCGCTATGTATAAGGGCGATCGCAGCCGCAAAGAAAATCTGGTTGAATATGGATTTAGAATGCCATCGGCGCTAGATAACAGACCGCTAAAATTTGATGAGTTTGAATCTATCGCGCCTCAACGAGTTTATGTATCCGCAACACCTGGAAATTATGAAATTGAACATTCTCAGGGGGAGATTGCTGAACAAATAATTCGACCTACAGGATTATTAGATCCTATTTTAGAGGTGCGCCCGGTTGCAACTCAGGTTGACGATTTGTTATCTGAAATTTATAAAAAAGTTGCGCTAAATGAACGAGTATTAGTGACTACTTTAACAAAACGTATGTCAGAGGACTTAACAGATTATCTATCTGATCATGATGTTAAGGTGAGATATTTGCATTCCGATATTGATACCGTTGAAAGAGTCGAAATTATCAGAGATTTAAGAGCGGGTGTATTTGACGTGTTAGTGGGCATTAACCTGCTGCGTGAAGGTTTAGATATGCCAGAAGTTTCATTAGTGGCAATTTTAGATGCTGATAAAGAAGGTTTTTTAAGATCGGAACGCTCTTTGATACAAACAATTGGCCGCGCCGCACGTCATCTTAAAGGTAAAGCTATTTTATATGGCGACCGCGTTACAAATTCAATGAAAAAAGCCATAGATGAAACTAACAGGCGTAGAGAAATCCAACATGCATATAATATTAAGCATGGGATCACACCACAAGGGTTAGTTAAGAAAATTACAGATGTGATGGATGTTGGCGAATTTGTTGAGACGCCAAATATAAAACCTGCTGTAAAGCAATCTCAAAAAGTCCTGACAGCAAATGAAATCGCTGCTGAAATTAAAAAGTTAGAAGCAAAAATGCTTAGCCATGCACGAGAGCTTGAATTTGAACAAGCAGCAAAACTACGTGATGAAATTCAACAATTACATGATAATCTGATCAATGCTTAATCAAGAACTAAAAACTAAATATTTACCATTACAAACAGCTATTTCTAATATAAGCACAGAACAAAGTGAATTGTGCCGTATATTTCATGGTCGTGGTCACGTATACGACGCATTATCACACCTTAATTTAGATTTTTATCCCCCTTATTTATTTTTAATTTCGTATGAAAAAATTGATACTGAAGAATTGGCTTTGGTCACTGAGCTTATTTGGCAACAAGCTAAACATCTCATACCAAATCAGGTTAAAGGTTTGATTTATCAACATAGATCGGGCAGGGAAACCCAATCAGTGGTCGTTGAAGGTGACGATCCTAAAAGTTTTACGGTACAAGAATTAGGCTTAAATTATCAGGTCAATTTGACAAGCAGTCAAAATACCGGAATTTTTCCCGATATGAAAATGGGCCGTCAATGGTTAATGTCCGAGGCCAAAGATTGTAAGGTTTTAAATTTGTTTTCATATACCTGTGGGTTTTCATTAGCAGCCATGCACGGAGGAGCTACACAAGTTGTTAATATGGATATGAATAAAGGGGTATTACGTACCGGAAAAATAAACCATCAGTTAAATAATATTAAAAATGGTGTTAGTTATTACCCTCATGATATTTTGAAGTCTTTTGGTAAGCTTAAAAAATTAGGGCCATTTGATATTGTGGTGATAGATCCGCCTAGTTTTCAAAAAGGAAGTTTCATTCTAACCAAAGATTATCAAAAAATATTACGCAGGCTTACTGAAATTCTGTCTCATGACGCTAAAGTACTTTTATGTGCAAATAGTCCGGAGCTGAGTGAACAGAGCTTTAAGGCGCTCATAGATGAACATGTAAATGGGAACTTTAAATTTATAACACGTTTATCACCGGCCCCAAATTTTATTGAAGCCGATGAGAATAGAAGTTTAAAAGCCTTGGTTTATTGCTTTAAACATTAAACCTGTCAGTTTTAATTTATAAATTGCTAATTTCTTTTTTAACCGAATATCCTTCATCGGTGACTATTTTTTCAAGCACTTGAATTCTTTGTTCTAATAATGACACTTGTTGTTTCAGTGCATTATTTTCAGCATCGTTTTGGCTATTATGCTTTAATGTTTTTTCTTTAAATTCCAGGTGTTTTTTATACATGTCATATAAAACACCTGAACCTACGGATATGAGTACAATGAGTACTATCATGGTTGTACCGGTCATCACACTTCCTTATTTATAATTTCCTTTAGTATATCTGCTATGCTAATTATTAAAAGTGCCAAAAGTCACAAAATTTTGCACAAGATTAGTTTTGATCTTCATAGGCTATCGGATCGGTTTGATTATTTTTTTCAAACGCCTCTAACCTTTCCTGGCACGCACCGCATTTACCACAAGCTTTTTCACGTCCATTATAGCAAGTCCAGGTATTTGAATAATCCAGACCCATTTTTAAACCATCGGTTAAAATATCAATTTTTGAGTTTTGCAGGTAAGGGCTGACAATTTCGACTGCGTCATAATTAGCTATTCGACATACATCATCCATTTTTTGTACGAATTCGGGTCTGCAATCGGGGTAAATGGCATGATCGCCCGAATGTGCACCATAAAATACTTTCGTCGCTTTTAATGAAACCGCATAACCAACTGCCAGTGACAGCAAAATCATATTTCGATTTGGAACTATGGTACTTTTCATATTTTCCGCTTCGTAATGACCTTCAGGCACATCAATATTGTCAGTCAGTGATGAACCACCAATTATTTGATTTATAGCGGAAATGTTAACAATTTTGTGATGCACATTAAGTGACTTACACGCGGTGGCGGCAATTTTCAGTTCTTTAACATGTCGTTGTCCATAATCAAATGATAAAGCGTATACATCATATCCTTCGGCTAAGGCTTTATTGAGTACGGTATATGAATCCATTCCTCCGGAATAAATAACAACAACTTTTTGCGGCATCTTTTTCTCACACAAGTATAATAGGGCGCGATATATTACACTTGTGTTTAAGAAATAACAATTTTAGATGCAAAATAAAGAAGACCAAAATAATGGAAAACCCCTTGTATAAGATCAATGAAATATTCGAAACCATCCAGGGTGAGGCTAGTTTTACTGGCACGCCTTCCATTTTTATTCGTTTGCAAGGGTGTCCGGTAGGATGTGCCTGGTGTGATACCAAACAAACTTGGGAGGCATCTGATGTTTATAAAATTGACTTACACAAAACGGTAGAGAAAAAAGCAGACTCTGAACTTTGGGCTGACAGTACCGCCGAAGAGCTTATGACTTTAATCAAATTTAAAGAATACCGGGCTAAACATATAGTGATCACAGGTGGTGAGCCTTGTATGTTTGATTTACGGCCACTGTGTGAATTATTACATGAAAATGGTTATTCGACGCAATTAGAAACAAGTGGCACATTTGAGATAAAAGTACCAGATAAAACCTGGGTGACTGTATCGCCAAAAATAAATATGCGAGGCGGATACCCGGTTTTAAAAGAAGCGATGCAAAGAGCGAATGAGATAAAACACCCGATTGCTATGATGCGCCATGTTGAGGAACTAGAAGCTTTGTTAGCTGAAACTCAAGTTAGCCCTAAACTTATTTATTTACAGCCTATTAGTCAAAAAGTGAAAGCAACACGTTTAGCAATTGATGTTTGTAAAGCTAAAAACTGGCGTTTATCGGTTCAGGTTCACAAATATTTGGGAATAAATTAATTAAGTAAAAGTATGCTCGCTTTAAGGTCAAAACCTGAAAGCGAGTGTGGATTAATCTTGATGCGCTGATTTTTCGTCAGCAAGATCTTGTTTTAATTTTCTGATTTTTAGTCCCAGTTCTCGACCGCGAAATTTGGCATAATAACTACAGCCTATAAACATGCAACTGGCTAAGAATAGCTCTATAATCACCCAAATATCTATTGCAACCCATAATAATGTTAATCCATGGATAAAATAGATCATCACGATAAAATTAGCCCATGCATAGGTGAAAGGATTATCTTGTATGATGCCTTTAAGCGGAAGCAATAAGGGGAGTATGTATATGATAAACATAAATCCTGCGCTATGTTCTGTTCTGGGATCCAGATAAAATAGCCATAAGGGCATAAAAATGAGTAATCCCAGATAACCCGTTAGCGCGATTATTTGAAACCTAAAGGTAGTAGGTTGTTTTTGGGGGGAGTTCGTCATTATATAATATCTAAAACTTGTTCTGGAGGTCGGCCAATCGCTGCTTTATCCCCATTTACGACAATAGGGCGCTCGATGAGCTTTGGATTTTGCACCATAGCATTGATTAAAGCTTTTTCATCAACTTCATTTTTTAAGTCTAGCTCTTTGTATATTGTTTCTTTAGTGCGCATTAAGTCTCTTGCTGATGAAAAGCCCAGCATATTTAATAATAAAGTAATGTCACCCGCCGTAGGAATGTCTTTGAGATATTCAATTATTTGCGGTGATACTTTATTTTCTTCTAATAATGCTAAGGTTTGTCTTGATTTTGAACACCTAGGGTTGTGATATATCTTGATTGACATCATTTATCCTGATTAAACGTTGAGCGAGTTAGCTAACGCCATTTTAAATTGAATCGATGGCGCTATTGTAAGTAAACATGCATCAGAGTTAAAGTCTTGCAATCTCTTTTTGCATTTGTCGATATTGTTTTAGCAGTGCCTGCAACCTTTGTCTTTTTATATCGTCATTTTCTGCTATTTGATTCAGGGCTTTTTGTACTTCATCTGAAGAGTTTTGATAGGCACCGTGCTGTGCATATATACCAGCGCGAATTTCATGATAGGCTGCAAGATTCTTTTGTGATTTATATGCAGCAGCCATTAAATCCATTCCCAGTGCATGATTGGGTTTATCTAAAAGAAAATATTTTAATAAGCGTTCAGCTAAATCAAATTGTTCCGCTGCCAGTGCCGCATTGGCATAGTTTAACGTTATCACCTGATTATTAGGTTTTAACTGATAATGTTTTTTCAGTAAAGTTAAGGCGTCTTCTGGTTTTTTTTGCGCTAATAATAAATCCGTCTGACTGTCGAGATAAAATAAGTTGTCTGGATCAGAATCAAGCAATGACTTAAGGATTTTATCGGCTTCGGTTAATTTTTTTTGATCTATTAAAGAAAGTGCTAATCCATAATTCGCAGCTGTTTTATCTGTGGATACTTGTGTTCGTAATTGCTTACGAAAAGTTTCTTCTGCATTTTCAGAGCTACCACTAAACCTGGCTATCACTCTGCTTTTAGCGAGGAGAAATAGAATGTCGGATTCAACATACTTTTTTGGGTATTGTTCAGCTCTCAGCCTGACATCGGAGACCCTGCTTTCAGGTAAAGGATGCGATAAAATGAAAATAGGTGGTTTTTGTTTGTAACGCATTTGTGCTGATAATTTTGTTAAAAACTCACCAGAAGCGCGAGGATCAAATCCTGCGTTATTAAGTGTTTGCATGCCAATGCGATCGGCTTCTTGTTCCGCGCCCCGGCTATGACTCATTTGGCTTAACATATTTTGTGTCTGATTTGCAGAAATGATAGCAAGTCCGGCATCAGGGTTAACAACCGTTGCCAAAATTCCTGTGATCATGCCGGCTAATGTGAGTGCAGAGTTATCTTGTTGTTTTTGTAGTCGTCGTGCTAAATGTCTTTGTGTTACATGCGCAATTTCATGGCCTAATACAGAAGCAAATTGACTCTCGTCATCGGCTTTTGCCATTAAACCTGTATGCACACCAACATGACCACCATAAAATGCAAAGGCGTTAATTTCAGGGTTATTTATCCAAAAAAACTTAAATGGGAAGCGTACGTCATCTGAATGGGCAACTAACCGATTGCCAATGCCTGTCAGGTATTCATCAAGTAAAGGGTCTAATGCTATTGGTGATGAACTTCTGATTTTCATCATCATGATTTCGCCTATTGCCTGCTCTTTTTCAAGTGGCAGTATTTGCAATGCGGAGGTGCCTAAATCCGGGAGGTTAAAACTTGATTGCGCTGTGATAGGCTGTGAAAACATCAAACTACACACTAAAAGTGATAATATTTTCTTTGACTTGATCATTTTATTCCTTGTTTTCCGAATTATTTAACATTAGATGTGCAAGCATAAGTTCATCCTGATCAACTGAGGTTTCACTTTTACATAAATCATAGTATTTTTTTATTGAGACACCATCTAATTTAATAACGTTCAATTCTTGTTTTAAATAATCAATAATCTTATGAACAACCTTATGTGCATGTATAATTAATGCCTTGTCAGCATCATCACCACGTTGAAAATAGAATTGAATGTATTTATGAAGTTGATTAATACGTAATATGGTTTTCATTGTATGTGGATCCCAGACGATGAATTCCATCAATTTATTCTCACTGATATATTGATTAATTTCAGTGTCTTTAGCCATAGGAAAAGCCAATAACTCAAATCCTCTGTCTGTAAATATTTGATATAAAGCGATACGCGGTTTTTTATTACAGGTAATTTGGCCTGATAACGCTTCTTCGCCATCAAGTAAGTCTAAATTCCAATTTCTTTTATCTATCAAACGTTTGATAGCAGTTTCAAAACCATGAGTCAATAAACCTTCAGATTCACCCAGTGAAGAAGCGACCAGATGATAAAAAGGAGGGAGCTCTCCCCAGTTTAGCTGCTTTTTATACCAGTTAATATCTTTTAGTGTCGGATTTTTAGGCATCTTAGCTTTGTTTTTAGAGCTTTTCATTAATTAGGCCTATGATTTATTCCTATTTAAAGCATAATCTATATCAAGAATTAGGTATAGCAAATGATTTAAGATAAATGATACAGTTCGATTTAACAAATTTTCAATGTCCACAGTTATTTGTTCAATTTAAATATCAGTTAAAGAAAGCGCTTGAGGGGAACTATCAGGTCACTTTTAAATTATCTCCAGATGCAGATGCTGCTGATATAGAAAGTTATTTGGATATTAAACAGATCCGTTATCAAATTCAAAATTCACAGTATCAATCAAATTTAGTCATTTTCGCGGAGCAATCTCATAGTGTTTGATTTTTTAAAAAAATGGTATCAAAGGAAATTTACCGATCCAAATTCAGTTACTTTGTTTTTATTGATCACCGTATTAGCAGCTTTATTGTACTTTGTTGGTGCATTAATTATTCCTGTATTAGTTGCTTTAGTGATTGCATATTTATTGGAGTGGCCGGTTGTTAAAGTGCAAGGTTTTGGTTTAGGTCGAATAACAGCCAGTGCTATTGTTATGTTATTGTTTGCAGGAGTCGTTGTTTCTATATTTATAGGGATTGTGCCTGTTTTATGGCAGCAAACTGCAAATTTTTTACAAGAATCACCTCATATGGTAGAGCAAGGTAAATCGTTTTTAATGCACTTGCCTACAGATTATCCTGAGTTGATCACAGAACAACAAATTTTAACTGTGGTTGCCTCTGTTGAAAATAAATTAATTGAGTTTGGGCAGCATGTTTTATCTTTTTCTCTGACCTCGTTAAAAGATGTGGTTGCCTGGATGATTTATTTGATTTTAGTGCCATTGTTAGTCTTTTTTATGCTTAAAGATAAAGCAGAACTGACAAAGGGGATTGAGAAATTCCTGCCATTAGAAAGGCGATTAATTAGCCAGGTCTGGTCGGAAATGAATCAGCAAATCATGAATTATATTCGGGGAAAAGTGTTTGAAATTGTGATCATAGGGGCAGCGTCTTTTATTACTTTTGCTGTATTTGATTTACGATATGCAGCGTTACTAGGGGTACTTGTTGGTTTTTCTGTTTTGATCCCGTTTGTTGGTGCCGCTTTGGTCACTATTCCCGTCGCAGCTGTTGCCCTATTTCAATTCGGAATTTCACCTGAATTTTGGTATTTAATGGTGGCTTATGGTGTGATCCAGGTATTAGATGGCAATGTATTAGTGCCTTTATTGTTTTCAGAAGCCGTAGATTTAAATCCTGTTTATATTATTGTCGCAGTATTATTTTTTGGTGGTCTGTGGGGTTTTTGGGGCGTCTTTTTTGCGATACCATTAGCGTCATTAGTCAGAGCTTTGTTAAATGCCTGGTCTTCAGAAGAATTGATTGCCGTTAAGGAAGAGTAAAATAAAAAGGCTTGGAATAACCCAAGCCATTTGTATTATGTTAGTGAACACATATTTGATGTAATGGTATTATTACTTATTTTCTGTTAGATAATCTATCACTACCTGATGATGTTCTTTCGTTTTAAATTTATTAAAAACATGTTTTATAACACCGTCTTGGCCGACTAAAAAGCTAATTCTATGTATGCCATCATATTCTTTACCCATGAACTTTTTGAGTCCCCATACACCAAAAGCATCTGCAATCGCATGATCTTCATCTGAAAGTAATGTGAAATTTAACTCTTTCTTAGTTTCAAAATTCTTTAGTTTTTTACTTGGATCCGGACTGATCCCAACGGCAATGGTATTAAACGCTGCAAGTTCAGATTGATGATCTCTTAACTGCTCAGCTTGAATAATACATCCAGGCGTCATTGCTTTAGGATAAAAATAAACAAGCACTTGTTGTTCTTTTAATAAGTTAGCTAATGAAATGGATTGTTCATTTTGATCGTGTAATGAAAATAATGGAGCCTTGTCACCCGTTATTAAAGTATTCATTTTTGTCCTTATTTGATGCGACGTAAAATATATTCAAGTTGATGGTTGTTACATAAAATATCAAAATTGGTTTTAAATTTATCGAAGTTGGCCTCAACAGGTACATTTATTTCTAATTGTGAGAGCATATGTAATTCATTGTCTTTATCAAAAGTATTTGATTGTAATGAATTAATATCGATATTTTGTTCAGCTAATAAAACAGCTACTTTACTCAGTGTACTGGGGGAATCTTTACCTTGATATTCTAATGAATAGCTGGCACTAATCTCACCGATACAATGATTTGAGGTACGTTTCATCATGGTAAGTAAGCCCAGTTCCATACCTTTACATGGCAATGTATGCTCGATACGATTAATAGCAGATAAATCACCGGAAAGTAACATTAAGAAAGTAAACTCATTACCTAGTATTGCAATACGACTATCAATTATATTGCAATTGCAGTCGCTAACAAGCTTTGTTAATTCGCCAACAATACCAGTTCGATCTTCACCGATAGCTGTTAGAACAAGTTGTTGATTCGCCATACCAGACATTTATTTCACCCCAGAGCAAGATTGGTCGCGAAGTTTAACATAAAAACCAGTGATATTGTTGTTTTTATGTCTAGGGGAAAGTACCATAGTGGCGCGTTTGAACTGGTAAAGAAACTTTGACTAGATTTAGTATGTCATTAAAGATAAAAAATTTTTAAATCTATGTTGAACCAAATCAAGATATGCTTACTCAAACAATCGTTAGAATTATGAGCATACTTAGGAGATTAATAAGTGCAGTATTGGATCCGTAACACGTTAGTTTTTACTTTGATGGCTTCGCTATCGGGTTGTAACGTATTTTTAAATAATAACCAGAGTGCCAAAAATTATCGGGTATCTGACGAAATCAAAATACCTGACGGTCTGGAAAAGCCTTATCGGGATCCTGAATTTGTGATGTCGTCACAACAATATAAAAAACCTCAAGATGACGATAAAATAATGCCACCTGCACAAATTTTTAATTTAGCTGCCGGAAGTTGGGTTGAAGAAGGCGATAAACAGGCAAGAATATTTTTTGATAAATCTGAAGGGATCACAGATTTAAAAGATTTTATCTGGACCAGCTTAAATGATTTTCTGTTGGATGCGAAAGTAAATACGACATCTAAAAATGAGGCGGTTGGAGAACTGGAGACAGATTGGTATTCGCTTACTAAACCTGAAGAAGTATGGTTTTGGGAAACAGAAGAAGAGGTAAGTAAACAAAGATTCAAATTTGTAATTGAACAAAAAGACCATCAAAGAACCGCATCGGTTAAGACTGAACTTGTTGCATTTGAATCTTCAAACGGATCATTAACCCCTGTATTGAGACAAAGGCTTGAAGTTAGCGCACTTAATGCTTTTGTCAGTCACTTTGATTTTAAGTACAGACAACTTAAGGTTTCTTTGCAGCAACAAAAAGGAGTTATCTCTTTAGAGTTAGGTTTTGACAATAAAGGTAATTCAGCCTTAGTTACTGAGCAAAAATATGATCTTGTATTTAGACGTTTTTCTAAATTATTAGAAGATTTTAATTTTATTGTTAATGATTCAGATAATGCACAGGGGTTGATTTTAACCACCTATAATAAACCAGATGAAAGTGTTTGGGATTCTATCTGGGGTGACGATGTCGTCGCACTGCCAATTGAAAGTGGCGAGTATCAAATGTTAGTAGAAAAAACAAATACCGGGGGTACCAGTATTACCTGGATGGATAATTTGGGTGAAACTTTAGAACCGGGTGTGATGAATGATATTCATCATGCTTTACTAAAAGTGCTGCGTAAAAAAGGTGTAAAAATTTAATTGAAAATAGCCTCTGCGTGTCAGAGGCTATTTTTCGTGCTTTTTATTTTTAAGGGATTGTTGTGCTTTTTTTATTGGGTCTTGATTAAATTTTTTCATGTCAAATTTGGCTGAATATTTTAACAAGGATATATTTCCCCATATAACAGCTAAAACAATAAAAATAATTAAAATGATTTGCCAGGTTTCCATTCGTTTTCACCTTCAATAAAATACTACGCTTAAGTTTAATTGCTGTGATGATATCAAATTCAAAGCCTGCTAAACTAGCCTATTTTAAGTATAGTAAATCTAAACAGACTAATTTTAGTATGTTTTTGTTTGTTGTATCACAGTTTTAAATTGCGGAGTCTGCATTTGTCGACGGAAAATATTATAATTTGGCCTGATCAATATGCCTTATTATTAAAGGGATTACTGGAACAAAACGGGGCATATATCTTAGATGCGCTGGAAGCTTGGCCGCAATGCAAAAGTACAACAGATGAGCAGGGGATCTGCAGCATCATTTTGCCCCCTATCTATTATCTTTTATGGCATAAACCTTTAGATCCATTTGTAGAAAATGACTTTCAGCACCTGCATGAATTTGATCAAGATGAAGAGTCGTATATTCAGCAGGCAGTAGCACAAATAAAACAACAGTTAGAAACTGACGAGAAGGTTTCATTATTATTAATTTCTCGTTTGACTCCTTATGCTGATGAAAAATCCCAATGTTTATCTGATTGTCAGGTGAGCTTGGCCCATGTATGCCAAACCAGACGTTTTTTTATTATATTAAAGAATTTATTAGACCAAGATTTGAAATTGACGAATCAGGATGTGATCCGTTTATGGCAAGAAGAAGAGTTACAACTCTTAGTATTACCTTACTTATATTTATCTTGCATTGATAAACCGGGCCTCATTGAGATATTCACCCAGAGGTTATTGCAAGGGGAAGATTGTTTTGAATTGCTTTCAAGTTTACAGCCTGAACAAGATAATAGTGAAATACTCAATCAAGCTTTATTGGCGCAATTAAGTTGTGTGGATACAAAACAAAGCTTGTGTCAGCAATTTTTAGCGCAAGGTGCGGATGGCTCTATTTGTGACGAGAATGGTAAAACTTGCTTAATGTGGGCCGCGGAACAAGGTTTTATTAATATAATGCAGGAAATTGCAAATCAACAAAATATTAATGAAAAAGATATTTATGGTAATACGCCACTCCATTATGCCATTATTTCACAAAATGAATTAGTTATATCTTTTATTTTAAACAAAGGTGCTGATTATACGATTAAAAACTTCAAAGGTTTAACACCTTATGGCTTAGCCGTTGATACTGGCTATAAAAAATGCATTTTATTGTTAGAACATAAATTTGGTATTAAAGAATTAAGCCAATTAGAGCAGTTTAAACGAATAGATTTAGTTCACAGTATTCATGCGATTGTTTGTTTTCTTTTTCCATTGCAACTATTTTCGTTTTTTACTAAAGAGTTTAATTATAAAAGTGAAGTTTCTTTTATTTTAACTTTAGTTAGTTTATTAATTTTGTTTTTGGCGATGAGCTTAAAACGTTGTAATTTATATCCCTATATAAAACATCCTAAGAGTTTATCAGCATTAAGGTTTATGTCACCATTGAGCTTAGTTTCTCAACTTATTTTATTATTAGTTGTGATCATTGTTGCCTTAAGCTAGTGCAATAGAACACAACTAATTAAGTTTTAATACCTGTACTGTCCCTGACTACCAGTTCTGGCGTGAAAGATTTTATCAGGTTTTTATCTTTGTTTTTGACGCCCCTACTTTTAGTAAATAATAATTTAGCTGCGTGCTGCGCTATGGTTTCAATAGATTGATGAGCTGTGGTTAATTTAGGCCAGGTTTGTCTTGAAAAAGGGGAGTCTTCAAATCCAGCAATTGAAATTTGTTCAGGGATCTGTTTATTCATCAATCTGGCCGCAAATAAGGCACCTGCTGCAATTTCATCATTGCTTGCAAATATTGCGCTAACTTCTTTATTTTTAGTGAGGATCTCTTTTGCGTTATCGACTCCTGAATTAAACGAGTATTCTCCGGGTAAAATTAAACTCTCATCTAAAACAATATTATTGTCATTCAGTGCTGCTTTATATCCGGCAAGTCTCTCTAAGGTCGATTTGTGTTCTTCATCACCACAGAAAAAAGCAATTCTGTTATGTCCTAAACTGATCAGGTGTTGTGTGATGTCATAAGAAGCGTCATGATCGTTAACATAGATACAGTTAGTTTGTTTATCATCGTCAGATTTACCTGATAATACTCTGACGTAAGTAATATCCATTTCATCTAATAGTTCTATTACACAATTGAGTTCAGAAAGAGGTGGTGTCAGTACTAACCCTGATATGCGTGAACGACTTATCATAGCGCGAAGATCAGCTAATAAACTATCATTTTTATATGAGCAGGGGTGGATCAGTAGTTCGTAGCCTTCCTGTTTACATTCAGATAAAATACCATTTTGCATATCTAACACATAATAAGCATTTGGATTATCATAAACTAAGCCGATAGCATAAGATTTGTTGCCAGCTAAATTTCGAGCTGCCAGGTTAGGTTGATAATTTAACTCATTGACCGCCACCATGACTTTATCTGCTGTTTTTTGACGAACAGAAGGTTCATGATTCATTACACGAGATACGGTTTTAATGGAGACGCCTGCCAATTCGGCAACATCGTTGATCGTTACTTTCATTTTATTTTTCTTAATCAATAAGCCGCTTTAAACTGTGCTGCTAGGTTTTTATTTTAATTGGCTATCAGTATATATTTAATCATTTGCTATATACCATCAAATAAAATAAAAATGTGATAATTTTAAATTGACAGCGTTGTCATTGTTGATATATTGTTAACCTCTAAGCAGAATACTGGCTTAGTCACGTTATCTTTACAGACAGATTTTATTTAAAGCATGCCGTGGTAATTTATTTATTAGTTGTTTTTAGGAGAAATTATGAGTTGCCGCTCTGAGTTGCCAAGTTGGAAATCTTTACAGCAGCATGCATTTGCAATGAAATCTATACATATGAAGCAATTGTTTGCTCATGATCCGGAACGATTTCATGATTTTTCAATAAAATTACCAGGTTTACTTTTTGATTATTCAAAAAATTTGATCACACAAAAAGAATTGTCAGCATTAATTACATTAGCTGAGGAAACTGAACTACAACTTTGGCGAGATAAACTTTTTGCAGGTGAAAAAATTAATTTCACCGAAAATCGCGCTGTTTTTCATATGGCTTTAAGAAACAGAAGTGGTAGAGCAATAGAGCTTGCCGGCGTAGATGTATCAACTCCCATCGCAGCGGAGCTTGAAAAAATGAAGACTTTTGTTAATAAAGTACGCTGCGGTGAATGGAAAGGGTATACCGGCAGAGTGATCACAGATGTGGTGAGTATTGGTGTTGGTGGTTCAAATTTAGGACCTCAAATGGCAACTGAAGCTTTGCAACATTATGCAGACGAGACTTTAAAAGTGCATTATGTTTCAAATGCGGATGGCGTTCAGATATCAGAAGTCCTAAGTTGTCTTGAACCTGCATCAACGCTTTTTGTTGTATCTTCAAAAACTTTTACCACCTCTGAAACCATGGCTAATACAAATACGGCGGTAGCCTGGTTAAATGATGCGGCTAACGATGATACTGCTATTTCAAAACATTTTGTAGCAGTGAGTTCTAATCTAGAAAAAACTAAAGAGTTTGGTATTTGCAGTGACAATGTATTTGCTATGTGGGATTGGGTAGGCGGCCGATTTTCACTGTGGTCAGCAATTGGATTACCGATAGCGTTGTTTTTAGGGTTTGATGCTTTTGTAGAGTTGTTAGAAGGGGCTTTTGAAGTTGACGAACACTTTAAAAGTGCACCTTTAAACGAAAATGTTCCCGTGATAATGGCGTTACTCAGTGTGTGGAATACCACATTTTTAGGCGCAAAAGCACAGGCTATTTTACCTTACGACCAAAATATGCATATGTTACCCGCTTATTTACAGCAAGCTGAAATGGAAAGCAATGGAAAGTCAGTGACTTTTTCAGGAGAAACCGTACCTTATACCACAGCCCCCCTTATGTGGGGAATGACGGGAATAAATGGGCAACATGCTTTTTATCAATATTTACATCAGGGCAATACAGTGATCCCTGCCGACTTTATAGGTTCAATTAAGCCCGTTGTTGAAGTAGGTAATCATCACGAGATATTAATGTCTAATTTCTTTGCACAAACAGAAGCTTTAATGAAAGGCGTTTCTGAACAGGAAGTACGCCAGGATTTATTTGCTAAAGGTATGAATTATGAACAAATTGAAGCATTAGTTGCCCATAAAGTACATAAAGGTAACAGGCCTACAACATCTATTTTGTTGGATAAAATAGATGCCAGACATTTAGGTCAGTTGATCGCTTTGTATGAACATAAAATATTCTGTCAGGGGATTATTTTGCAAGTTTGCTCTTTTGATCAATGGGGCGTTGAACTTGGTAAAGGGTTAGCATCAAAAATTCAAAATGAATTAGAAAATGGTGATGAAAATGCATTACATGACTCATCCACTGCGGGGTTAATTTCGTACTTTAAGAAAAAAAGACACGCATAGTTAAAAGAATACCTTTGAACGGGTAGCGCTGGAGACTTTAGGGGCTGAGGTTTTGTGAGAGTACCTCAGTATCCCTAAAGCTCATTTAATCAAGATTTACACCACAAAAATGAAAAATCCCCCTTCTTTTTTAGCTTAAATCAAGTAGCAGAATATTGTTGTTAATGTTCTAATATCAAGTTGATACTCCCTTTTTGAAAAGTACGATGGAAATCTAAAATGAAAAAAATCACTGAAAAATTTTTTGATTCGAAAGAATCATTAACGGCCGAACTTGCTGATGATATTGAAAAACGTTTAATTGAAGGGATCGAGCAAGATGGTCGGGCTGTATTTATGGTATCAGGCGGCTCTTCTCCGGCTCCTGCATATAAAAAGTTGTCTAATTTGGCATTGAACTGGCGTAAAATAGATGTCGCTATGGTAGATGAACGTTGGGTTGATAAGGAGCATGATAAAAGTAATGAAACTTTTATCAAAAATACGCTACTACAAAATAAAGCTTGTGATGCTAATTTTATAACAATGAAAAATACACAATTGGATGCACATCAAGGGCAGCCAATTTGTGAACAAAAATATCAAAGCTTAAAGCAAAATTTTGACGTTACAATTCTGGGAATGGGGCCTGATGGTCATACCGCCTCTTTATTTCCGCACGCACAAGGGTTGTCTGATGCTTTAACAACAAGCGATCTTGTCTCTGCGATAGATGCGATAAAAAGTGATGTAACGGGGGATATTACACAAAGAATGACGTTATCGCTAACTGCAATATTACACTCTAAAGTAATAAAGTTACTAATAAGTGGTGAAGAAAAACTAGCGGTATATAAAGAGGCGTTAAAACCAGGAAAGGTAGAAGATATGCCATTACGGGCTATTTTAAATCAAAATAAAACTGACGTTGAGGTTTATTGGGCTCCGTAATTTATTTTATTTTTGACTTTTTAATAGCTGCATCATAATGTTGTTAATTAATTGTTTCACTTATGATCAGCTTGGTTACTAAAATATGTGCAAAAAATACAAAATAATTGTAGCGAACTTGTTATTTTGCGTGTATGGTTTGTATCTAGATGACAGCGTTGTCAACTAAAAGATAAAATAAGATTGACAGCGTTGTCAATTTCACTAGACAGAAGTGATTTAAAACCAACTAAAAAGATTCAAGGGGAATCATATGTTAGCTAAAAATTTTAAAATGAGTTTACTCGCTATAAACATTGGTTTGGCTATGGGGGCTGGCGCATCGGGCGTTGCTTATGCAGCTAATGGAACTCAGGTTAAAGAAGATATTGAAGTTGTAGAAGTACGCGGTCTTCGCGCTTCAAACAAAGCAAACATTAATGAAAAACGTTTTTCTGATGCTGTAGTCGATTCAGTGACGGCTGAAGATATTGGTAAATTTCCTGATTCAGATGTAGGGCAGGCTTTAGGTCGCGTACCGGGGATCACTGTGGGTCGTTCATTTGGTCAGGGCGCGTCAGTATCTATTCGTGGTACAGATCCTACCATGACACTGACCACACTTAATGGTCAAAACGTTGCCTCTACTGGTTGGTATGACCAATTGAACATAGACCGTTCATTCAACTATTCAATGCTACCTTCTGAATTAATTGGTGGTATGGAAATTTATAAATCTAGTCAGGCAAATTTAGTTGAAGGGGGTATCGGTGGTACAGTAATCGTAAAAACTCGTAAGCCTTTAGATTTAGAAGCCAACACTTTGTTTAGTTCACTTAAAGGTGAATATGGCAGTGTTAACGAAGAAGTTTCTCCTGAAGTTTCGGGTATGTATAGCTGGAAAAATAATGAAGAAACGTTTGGTGTTTTAGTCGCAGGTTCTTATATAGACCGTGAATATTTACGTATTGGAACTGAAGCTGATTTAGACTGGGGTGGTCGTTCTTCTATTCAACCTTCTAGCTTTTTACAAAATCAAGAACGCACTGCATTAGATGCGACATTTCAATACAGACCTACAGAAAACCTTGAATTTGGCGCACATATATTATCACTTGAGTTAGGTGCCGATAGCCTTGGTGCGAATATGTATATTAATACAGATACTAACTGGGGCGCTGGCGAGTCAAATTGTCAACAGTTTAACGCAGCGGGTGTCTGTACCTTAAGTTCAACACCAGAAAGTGCACCAACGGATGTATTCTTCCAGAACTGGGCAAGAAAAGGTGAAATGACATCAGATACTTTTGAATTAAACGCAAAATATGAAGGTGAAGGTTTTACACTTGAAGCCGTTGCAGGTAATACAAAAGCTGAAGGCGGTACTCAAATGAGTGCTAATTTCGGTTATGGCTGGTGGGGCGATCAGTTTGGTCAAGTCAAGTGGGCTGGTGATGTTGATGCTACGGGTAAACAAATTAATATTGATGGCCGTGATATGAGTTTCACGCGTGATCAGTTAGATACGACAGTAGGAACTTCACAATGGACCGGGATCCAGGGGCCAAATTCAGATGAAGAAACTTATGCACAAATCGATTTAGATTTTGATGTAGAGCTAGGTGCCATCAATAAGTTTGAAGCAGGTGTTCGCTATACTAGTCATGAATTTGAAAAGAAAGAATATCGTGCAATATATGACGCTGATAAAGCAAATTCTTTTAATACGTCCGATCTTTACAGCGGAACAATGAAAATTGGTTCTAATGGATGGACCGTACCTAAAGGTAATTTAGATGCGATGATTAACAGTACTTTGTCGCTGGTTGATAAATTTGCTTATAGCCGTTCTGCTTATGGTTTAATCGAAGAAGATAATTTCTCTGCATACGGTATGTTTTCTTTTTCTGGTGAAGGTTTTCGCGGTAATTTTGGCCTACGTTATATAAAAACAGACGTGACTTCAAGTGGCCATGTAGTTGATAATTCACCTGCTGACGACTTAGCTGTCAATGTAGGTTGGAGTACAGGTATTAGTAGTGTTAAAGATAGCTACAGTGATGTTTTACCAAGCTTCAATGTATCATTTGATTTAGCTGATGATGTGATTTTACGTGCCTCAGCAGCACAAGCTATTACTCGTCCAAGTTATGATAATTTATTCTTGTCTAGTTTATCAGGTTACCCTGATGACCGTATGAATAATGAAGAAATCACTTACGGTAATCCTGGTTTGTTACCAATGAAATCTTCTCAGGCCGATTTGAGTTTAGAATATTATTATGGTGACGGTAACTTATTATCAGCAACTTATTTTGTTAAAGATATAAGTAACTTCATTGTAGCAACCACTGATTTTAATCAACAGATTGGGGTTGTTAACAATGATTTAGAAATACCTGAAGATAACTGGACTGTTAATAGTTTTATTAATGCTGGTGGTGGCACCATTGATGGTATTGAACTACAAATTAATCATGCCTTCGACAATGGTTTTGGTTTAAATGCAAACTATACCTATACAGATGCCGCAGCACCGGCTGAAGTATATACTGATAATATCGGTAATTTCACTGAATCTTCAAAGCATAGTGCGAACTTAGTGGGTTATTGGGAAAATGATTCATTTTCTGCACGTGCAGCTTATAACTTCCGTTCTGAATATATGGTTCGTGAATACGGTAAATATTATGGTAACCGTATGCATGATGATTTTGGTACCGTTGATATAACGTTAGGTTGGAGTGCAACAGAAAATATCGCAGTTCGATTAGAAGTTGTAAACTTATTTGAAGAAGATGACGTACAATATGGTGCGGCAGCTGCTGGTACTGCGGTTAAACCTGCATTACAAGAAGGTTATTCAACCTGGTCTTTTGATGGTGAAACGACTTATAAATTAGGTGTTAGCTTTAATTATTAATCGCTAATTGAAGTAAAAGCCCAGCTTTGTCTGGGCTTTTTAGTTTGAGTGAGACAAGCAATGAAAATAAAACGCATCGCAATCGTAGGAGCTGGCACCGCAGGCTGGTTAGCGGCAAATCATCTGGGATGTGAATTAAGTTGCGACCCTGAAATTGAAATCACTGTTATAGAGTCAAAAGAAGTACCAACTATCGGTGTTGGTGAAGGAACAGTTCCTTATATTATGAAAGCGTTAAAGCGTTTTGGTATTTCGGAAGCTGAACTACTTTTAACTTGCGATGCAACTTTTAAGCAAGGTATTAAATTTGTTAATTGGCTTGATGATACAGCCCATGGAAAGAACAATTATTATTACCATCCTTTTGATGTCCCGTATCCTGGTGGTTTTGATATTAGCCCTTATTGGTTAACACAAGCGCACACCCGGCCATATGATGATGTGGGAATTCAAGCGCGTATTTGCGAACTGGGCTTAGCACCAAAACGCAAAAGTTCAAAAGAATACGAAGGTGACTTAGCCTATGCTTACCATTTTAATGCAGTTAAATTTGCTCAATTATTAGCTAAAAACGCAACAAACAGATTTAACGTCAAACATAAGTTTGCCACTATCACTGATGTAATTAAAGATGAACAAGGAATGATCACTCAATTACATAGTAGTGAAGGGGATAGCTTAGCTTATGATTTTTATATAGATTGTAGTGGCTTTTCTTCAATCTTAATTGATAAAGCTTTAGCTGTTCCTTTTATCAGTAAAGCAGATGAATTATATACGGACTCTGTATTTGTGCAGCAAGTGCCGCTATCAGAAGAACAACAAATAAATCCATATACCACAGCAACAGCACATAAGGCCGGTTGGATTTGGGATATTCCGCTCACGACAAGGCGCGGCACTGGATTTGTTTTTTCAAGTAAGCACATGTCTGATGAAGAAGCATTAACATTGTATGCCGAATATTTAGGAGTTGAGGTGAATACACTCAACCCAAGAAAGTTAGATATGAAAATTGGTTATAGAGAACAATTTTGGTGTAAAAATTGTGTTGGTTTAGGACTGGCGCAAGGCTTTGTTGAACCATTAGAAGCGACCTCTATCCTGCTCAGTGATTTCTCTGCGGAAATACTAGCCAGGAATTTCCCAAGAGATACAGACGATTTTGATATCTGCGCCCCTTATTATAATAAAGTGGTAACGTATGCTTGGGAGCGTGTCGTTGATTTTATTAAATTACATTATTGTATTTCAGATCGCACCGACTCTCAGTTCTGGCTTGATAATAAAAATCCGGACAGTATTTCATCAGAGTTAAAAGAACTACTTAATAAGTTTAAATTACGCACACCTCATCAAACTGATTTCTTTAGCCGTTTTGATTTATTTAATGAAAAGAATTTTCTTTATGTTTTATATGGCATGCAATATAAAACGCGCCAACCTAAATTGACAGATATCGAAAGCAAAAAAAGTAAAGAATTAATGTTAAGTAATGATGAGTTAGTTAAACAAGGACAAAAATATTTGATCGAACAAAGGGAATGGTTCCAGGCATTGTGGTCGGCTGTTGGTAAATAAATTTGGTTTGAATATGACCTCAGACCTTGAATTTTTAAACTGAGATCCCCAGTTAATTAAAAGTTAACAATAGATTTATTTTTTATATTTGTTTGATTCTTTTTTGAAAAAATTAAATAGCGATCTTAGTCTAAATTTTCCCTTTCAATTTACGCGCAAAACCAGTAGCCTTAGGGCATTCGTAAATTGAACATATAAAAAAATATTATTTTGGAGCAGTAAAATGACGGACACTAACATTCAACCGTTGCACAATGTTACACATGCAAAAACAAAAATTAAAAATGGCATAAACTTAGAATTCATGAAAACTCAGCATTTAGTGCCTATCGTTGCACATGAGTTTTCTCGTATCGCAAATGAGTATCCAATTGTATTTGTAAAGAACTCTGAAACAGAAGAATTCCAACCTGTTGCTATGCTTGGTTTAGAGCCTGGCGAAAATTTATTAATAAAAGACGATAAATGGCAGGGACTGTATGTACCTCACGCTTTAACTCGTTACCCATTACTACTTTCTGCAAATCCACAAGATGAGAAGCAATTGCTTGTAGGGATTGTTGAGTCAAGTGATTTAGTAAATGATGAAGATGGGCAAGCCTTATTTGATGAAAAAGGTGAAGAAACAGAATACTTAAAGCGTCGTAAAGATTCTTTAATGGCATTTTATGAGTTCTCTCACGTTACAGCCGCTTTTTCTAAATTCTTAGCTGAAAAAGAACTGTTAACGCTGCAAACTTTGACATTAGATATCAAAGGTGAAAAACGTGAAATTAACGGTATTTACCTGATTGATGAGAAAAAATTAAATGAAATGACTGACGAAGAGTTTTTAGAAATTCGTAAGCGTGGATTCTTAGGTCCGATTTATTCTTTCTTAACGTCTATGCACCAAGTTAATAGAATTGCCAGATTAAAAGCTGAGCAATAATATTAATTCACCCAGCTCTTTGAGCTGGGTTATTTAAGGCATATCATATGCCTTAAAAAGCCATTAGCAAACGTCCAACCGTATAATTACTTTTCAATGACCAAAACCAAATGACTCTGAGCACTTTGATTTGAAATTTTTAATGTTTATCAAGATGATAGAGGTTGTAGAACAACAATATGAAAAGTTTAACTGTAATGGTTTAAGTAAAAGCCATAGCAATAAGGAAAAACTGGCTAGTATTCCCCAGTTTTAACCTTTATTTTTGCTCTTTAAAAATAATAAACTAAAACAACAAGTTACAACAAACGATAAAAATTAGGTAAAAATACATATCTTGCCTTAATTAATTGTTGTAACTTATTTTTTGCATGATACTCTCTTGTTCACTGCCACACAGGCAGCTTAGAAATAGTTACTGTTTATTGTATTACCCTCCAGGCAGTTCACTGCCACACAGGCAGCTTAGAAAATACTGTACGCCTTTTAGTTGATGTGATTTTAGTTCACTGCCACACAGGCAGCTTAGAAAAACCCGTAATAGATTCTGACTTTGGCGAGCACGTTCACTGCCACACAGGCAGCTTAGAAATTGCAAGTGTTTTTTCTTATGTGTTTGTCGAGGTTCACTGCCACACAGGCAGCTTAGAAAAAACCTGCAGGGCCGCCAATTAACCCTAAACTGTTCACTGCCACACAGGCAGCTTAGAAATGTTGGGCAATACGCTTCATTCTTGATTTTAAGTTCACTGCCACACAGGCAGCTTAGAAACGTATCTCTTAGCCATATATCCATCTGTTCGTGTTCACTGCCACACAGGCAGCTTAGGTGACGAGGAACCGAAAAGGAACTTTTCGCAGTCTGAGGAAGTGAATTCAGGGATGAATGAAGTGAGCAAGCTCCATGGATGGATTGATAACACAGAGTTAAAATAAGATATAGTTTGGCTCCTCAATAAACACATCCCTGATGCTTTGCCTTCCGGCTCAAGCATCCAGGCTTTCGCGTTCAAATCACAGAGTTAAAATAAGATATAGTTTGGCTCCTCAGTAAACACGTCCCTGATGATTTGCCTTCCGGCTCAAGCATCCAGGCTTTCGCGTTCAAATCTAACCAAGCTGCGAGCACTCGCTTGTCTCGAGACGATTTTCACCCACACAGGCAGCTTAGGTGACGAGGAACCGAAAAGGAACTTTTCGCAGTCTGAGGAAGTGAATTCAGGGATGAATGAAGTGAGCAAGCTCCATGGATGGATTGATAACACAGAGTTAAAATAAGATATAGTTTGGCTCCTCAGTAAACACGTCCCAGATGCTTTGCCTTCCGGCTCAAGCATCCAGGCTTTCGCGTTCAAATCACAGAGTTAAAATAAGATATAGTTTGGCTCCTCAGTAAACACGTCCCTGATGATTTGCCTTCCGGCTCAAGCATCCAGGCTTTCGCGTTCAAATCTAGCCAAGCTGCGAGCACTCGCTTGTCTCGAGACGATTTTCACCCACACAGGCAGCTTAGGTGACGAGGAACCGAAAAGGAACTTTTCGGCCGTTCATTCACATCCTGTGATCACGGCACTTGTATATCCTATACATCGCAGTCTGAGGAAGTGAATTCAGGGATGAATGAAGTGAGCAAGCTCCATGGATGGATTGATAACACAGAGTTAAAATTGATACTCCGTTCACTGCCACGCAGGCTATTTTAAAGGAATGTTCTAAACTTTTTTAATGGCAATTAGGTTTGTGAGATAAAGAGATGGCAGTTCTCAGAAGACGTCAGGTTAGTTTAATTGATACACCCTATTATCATTGTATTTCTCGCTGTGTTCGACGCGCTTTTTTATGCGGATCGCGATGCATGGGAATATGCAATATGCATTAAAGGCGATAGCACCACAGGACTTAGGTTTAATATCTCTTTTAGACGCTTTGGTAGTAGCAAAAAAAGCGGCTTAGTGTATGTGTACACTAAGCCGCAGGATAAAAAATTGTGATTATTGAAATATTTTAAGCCTTGGGTGAGTGCTTAAAATATTTCAACGGTTACCTCACGGTTTTGTTGCTGCTCACTAATATTCCAAACTTCTATCAAACGCGTTGTGCCGCCAGTGCTTTTACATATTACTTCGTTGACTAAAATACCTACGCGCGCATTGTATTTTGCATCACCGTTTACATTTATTACATCACTATAAAAGCCAAAACGGTAGCGCTCATTAAGCAATGTAGGGGTTTGTCCTACTAGCGAGCTAGACACGCAATTGCCGTCTTTTTCACCGTTATCAATGTTTATTAAAGCTTGATAGACAGCGCTGTCAAAGTAGCCCGGACTAAAATCATCTGAAACTAACCAGTTATCTACACTTAATTGGCTGATTAAACTCAATTTTGGGGCAGGTGCAATGTTGTGTCTAAGTGTTTTGCTATTACCTTGTTCATCGGTACAGTTGGCTTGAACATATTTTGCACTGTGTTCAAATCCTTGTGGAATTTGGCCTGATAATGTTTTGTAATTTGCAGACAGCACACTAATTAATGCATCTGTATTTTGATCGTAAACAGCAGCACTTTGACAAGGTGTTGGGTTAGTGAAATGCGGTGTGTAAATGGTTAAGTTATAAGCTGAACTTGATTGCGTTACCATGGCATCAATTGGCGAGTTGTTGTAGTAGGTAACACGGCTTGCACTGCCATCAGTGTCATACACTATTTGCGAGGCGTTAGAATGGAAGCTTATAAACCCTAATGCGATTACTAGTGGGAGTTGTTTCATTTTTTAATCCTTGTTTTATTTAATGTAACTATATTGTGAATTTAAACAATATACCTACATTTGTTCCTTTTAAAGTGAATTTTTTGATATTGCTGCTGATATTTGTGCCAGAGTGCAATACCAGGATAAAACTATCACTCAGGCTGGGAATGAAGTTATTTTTGATGTATTAAAACCTGTTGGCGGAACCGGTGGTGTAATTATTATTGATACAAAAGGTAAAATTTTTTTACAAAGACACCCACCGTTAATCGCTATTTTAAAGGAATGTTCTAAACTTTTTTAATGGCAATTAGGTTTGTGAGATAAAGAGATGGCAGTTCCCAGAAGACGTCAGGTTAGTTTAATTGATACACCCTATTATCATTGTATTTCTCGCTGTGTTCGACGCGCATTTTTATGCGGAGAAGATGAGCAAACAGGCCAGTCTTATGAACATCGTCGTGATTGGGTTGAAGAAAAGCTGTTATTCCTTGGTAAAGTGTTTTGTATTGATATTTGTGCCTATTCGGTGATGAGTAATCATACCCATATTGTGTTGTATGTTGATGAAAGAAAAGCAACAAGGCTAAGTGATAAAGCGATAGTCATTCGTTGGCATAAATTATTTAAAGGTACAATGCTGACTCAGGAGTTTCTTAAGGGATCACAGTTTGAAACCGCAGAAAAAATGACTTTAGCACACACAATTAGTACATATAGAGCGCGTTTAAAAGACATCAGTTGGTTTATGCGCGTGTTGAACGAAGATATCGCCAGACGAGCTAACAGAGAAGACAAGTGTCGCGGTCGATTCTGGGAAGGGCGTTTTAAATCTCAGGCGCTTTTAGATGAAGCGGCATTGGCTGCCTGTATGGCTTATGTAGATTTAAACCCCATCCGAGCAAAAATGGCCAGTACACCTGAAAGCTCAGACTACACGAGTATTCAACAACGTATTAAATATGCTTTAACTGGCAAGCAACCAAAATCATTATCAAAATTTATTGGCAGTCCAAGAAAACATATGCCAAAGGGCTTACCTTTTGAGTTAGCGTCATATTTAGAATTGGTGGAATTAACAGGCCGTTGCATACGAGAAGATAAAAAAGGATATATAAATCAACAGACTTTACCTATACTTGCACGATTAGATATAACACCAGAAAATTGGATAAAACTCACCAGCCGATTTACTAAATTATTTCATGGTGCTGTAGGAAAAGAGCCTGCACTCAATGAATTTTGTGAGCACCAACATATCAAGCGACGATTGAATAAGACGAATTGTGAAAAGATACTTGCTTAAATAGTGTTACTCAAACTACAGACTGCATTAATCCTCCAAATATTTTAGTGGGATAACTAAATTTGAGATTATTTTTGTCTTGCGTTGTTTATTCTCAAAAAAATACCCGTGACGATTGATTTTAATTCAAAAAACAGCAATTTTTTAAAAACTCCGAGTCTGAAAGCGATCCGAGTTTCAATTTTAAGGAAATTAACGGTGGGTGTCATCGTTTTTGTTTCTCGTTTTTTAGTTTTAAGAGCTTGATCAAAATTAAATGTATTATTCATGTGTCATTCCTTTTTAACTATTGTACTGAAATAACACAGATTTATGAACACTACCCAATAATAACCGGAGACCAACTTACAATCCAATGGGCTTGCTCAGGTAAGTTCTCTATAAACACCTTCATCTCATGATCCCGATGAGATATTGTGTAGGCATCATACGTTTTTAGGCACTTTAATCCGTAATGGATTACTAAATGAGTGCTTGTTTCCGCTTAATTCAACCACCCCAGATTTTAGCGCGCTTTTAATTTTTAGGGAGATAGTCTTGCCACGAACAAGCTTTAAGAGAAAGTACATTAAGATAAAAGCACCTCCAATAAGTTGCAATAATTTATTTTCGATGGCCATCCCACCCAAAATAACACTCAATATAACATAAAGTGACCAAGTAAATGTTGAGTTGTATTCATAAGTAATGCTAACGTCGTCTTCTGAAACTGTTCGATATGGGTTCATAGTGGCATCCTTTCTATTTTTAGCTAATTATTTAAAGCCGATCTTCTATATTTTAATATAGCACTTACGAGGTTAATCATAATTTCATATACCTGCTTCCAATTAACATTAAGCAAATGAATAGGTATACATATTCGATTATTAATCTCACTTCCATTAACTCAAAATGTGGCACAAATCACTAAATTTTCCATCTCTGGTTCTGCCGTCATCTTCTCAATTTGAATTTTTTATCTCTACAAAGTAAGGTTTAGCGCCTATTAGCAATAGATGGAGACTGGCCGTTTTTTAAGTTTGGATAGTGCACTTGAAATAAGCAAGTTTTAAATTGTTCCTGTACATTTTGTGCGGTTAATAATCTAAGTTACTTATCTTTATATTCCCGGTCACACAAGTCTTCTTTGGCAAAGCTTTATGTATTTAACTGATGCTTTAGTTTATTCTGAAAACCTTGAATAGATGTTTAGTTGTATTTCAAGCTGAAGTAATTAAATTTAATACAGAAACTTATTGCAGGAATAAAAAAGGAATAAAAAATGACAATCCAGTTAAAACTTATTTTTTTGCTACTACTAACTTGTTTTACTTATAAAAGTGAAGCTAAAAGTACGCTGTTTTCCATCGCTATACATGGTGGTGCGGGCACCATAGAAAAAAGTAAATTTACACCTGAAAAAGAGCAGGCATATCGAGCAAAGTTAAAAGAAGCTGTAGAAGCTGGGTATAAGGTATTAGATAAAGGTGGTAGTAGTTTAGATGCGGTTACTACCTCCATTAATATTCTAGAGAATTCCCCCTTTTTTAATGCCGGCAAAGGGGCTGTTTATACCCATGATGAAACACATGAAATGGACGCCTCAATTATGTATGGAAAAAATCGTCAGGCAGGTGCGGTATCAGGTGTTAAACACATAGAAAACCCAATAAATCTTGCCAGATTAGTCATGGAAAAGTCGGTGCATGTTATGTTAAGTGGTGACGGCGCAGAGGAATTTGCGCAGGCTCAGGGAGTCAAATTAGTCGATAATAAAATATTTGATACAGAGCATAGATATAAAGCCTTGTTACGTGCTAAAGAAAAAATGAAAAAGTCTGAACAAGCAGGTAAAAACTATCAAGCTGCGCACAATGCACTCGAGGTTGAATATAAAGTAGGTACTGTCGGGGCTGTTGCACTTGATAAGGCTGGCAATATTTCAAGTGGAACCTCTACGGGCGGCATGACCAGTAAACGCTTTGGCCGTATTGGTGATTCCCCTGTTATAGGCGCTGGGACTTTTGCTGATAATCTATCTTGTGCTGTATCTGCCACAGGGCATGGAGAGTATTTTATTCGCTATAATGTTGCTGCTGATATTTGTGCCAGAGTGCAATACCAGGATAAAACTATCACTCAGGCTGGGAATGAAGTTATTTTTGATGTATTAAAACCAGTTGGCGGAACCGGTGGTGTAATTATTATTGATACAAAAGGTAATATTAGTATGCCATTTAATACAGCGGGCATGTACAGAGCAAGTAAATCTAATTCAGCGCCAACCTATGTGGCGATATTTAAAAATGAATGATTAATTTTAAACTTTATGCTTATAAGGTCATTAAAACGTTTAGTAACAGTACAATCATTGTTATAATTTGGCCTTATATTTATTTATTAGTATAGCTGTATGTCTGTCACATCTTCCGAGAATAAAAATATCAAAAGTGAAACTCAAATTATCCACAGTCGTGAACTTTATAACGCTTTAAATGATTGTCTGAAAAAAGATCAATTCTTTTTTAAAAGACGGATTGATGGTGTTAAAAAAGTAAAAGATGAATCAAAACAACAACAGACATTACTCAGTATAAAAAAAGCGATTGAAGAAAGTACTTTAGCGCGGGCTAATAGGGCCGAAAATATACCTAAAGTCACTTACCCGGAAAACTTACCGGTTAGTCAGAAAAAAGATGAAATAAAACAAGCAATAGCAAACAATCAGGTGGTGATCTTAGCAGGTGAAACGGGTTCGGGGAAAACCACACAATTACCAAAGATATGCCTGGAGTTAGGCCGTGGTATTAGTGGTTACATCGGGCATACCCAACCTAGAAGATTGGCGGCCAGAAGCGTTGGTACACGTATTGCTCAAGAGCTTAATACAGAGTTTGGTAAGCAAGTTGGTTATAAAATTCGTTTTAGCGATCAAGTGACCGAGCAAACCTATATAAAATTAATGACTGACGGTATTTTATTAGCAGAAATACAACAAGATAAGTTCTTAAACCAATATGATACCATCATCATAGATGAGGCCCATGAACGTAGTTTAAATATCGATTTTATAATGGGTTATTTAAAAGAGTTGTTGCCAAAGCGTCGCGATCTCAAGGTGATAATTACATCGGCGACCATAGACCCTGAAAAATTCTCACGCCATTTTGACAATGCGCCTATTATTGAAGTGTCAGGCCGTACTTATCCGGTAGAAGTCAGATACAACCCGATTGCTGATTACGCCAATAAAGAAAGTGATAAAAAATCAGATTTAGGCGATGACCAATTACAAGGGATATTTGATGCTGTTGATGAATTAATGCATGAAGGTCCCGGTGATATCTTAATTTTTATGAATGGTGAACGTGAAATTAGAGATACCGCAGATGCATTAACTAAACGCAATTTAAGACATACTGAGGTGCTACCTTTATATGCCCGGCTATCAAATGCAGAACAAAATCGTATATTTTCAAGCCATAGTGGTCGTCGCATAGTATTAAGTACCAATGTTGCCGAAACATCATTGACTGTACCTGGGATTAAATATGTTATAGATCCCGGAACAGCGCGAATTAGTCGATATAGTGCACGTACCAAAGTCCAGAGATTACCGATAGAAGCCATCTCACAAGCAAGTGCGAATCAAAGAAAAGGTCGTTGTGGTCGTGTGGAAGCGGGAATATGTATCAGGCTATATTCAGAAGAAGACTTTAATGGCAGACCTGAATTCACCGATCCGGAGATCATGCGTACTAATTTGGCATCGGTTATTTTAAAGATGCTCTCTTTAGGTCTTGGAGATATGGACAAATTCCCATTCGTTCAGGCACCAGATAGCCGAAATATTAATGACGGTTTAACCTTACTGCAAGAACTTCAGGCAATTTCAGTTGGTAAACGTAATCAAGCATCCAGATTAACAAAAAGTGGGCGAGAGCTAAGTCGTTTACCTGTTGATCCGCGTTTAGCTAAAATGGTGCTAACAGCTGCGAAGTCTGGCGGTTTATTTGAAGTGATTGTTATTGTCGCTGCTATGTCAATTCAGGACCCACGTGAACGGCCATCGGATAAAAAACAAGCCAGTGATGAAAAACATGGTCGGTTTAGCGATCCTGATTCAGACTTTATTGCTTTTTTAAATTTATGGCGTTATTTAGATGAACAACAAGCGTCATTAAACCGAAATCAATTTAGACGTTTATGCCAAAAAGAATTCTTAGCTTATATGCGTATTAGAGAATGGCAGGATATTGTTTATCAATTGGTTACAATTTGTCAGGAAATGGGATTTAAAGCTAATCAAACGAGTGCCGATGGTGAAACAGTTCATAAGGCACTTTTAGCGGGTATGTTAAGCCATATCGGGTTTAAAGGTGAAGACAGGCAATACTTAGGTGCCAGAAATTCAAAGTTTTATGTATTTCCTGGCTCAAGTTTATTTAAGAAAAGCCCAAAATGGTTAATGTCTGCAGAATTGGTAGAAACGTCTAAATTATATGCCAGAGTTAATGCGAAAATAGACGTTAAATGGTTGGAGTCTTTAGCGGCTCATTTGGTTAAACGTAGTTATAGCGAGCCTCATTATGAGAAGAAACCAGGCTGTGTTATGGCTTTTGAACAACAAACTCTTTATGGGTTACAAATCGTTAATAAACGCAGATGTGTTTATAGTAAAATAGATGAAAAAGTGAGTCGGGATCTATTTATCCGTACAGCTTTGGTTGAGCAAGAGCTTGGCCAACAAGAAAGTTTTTTACAGCATAATGAAAATTTAGTTAACGAAATCCAAAGCCTGGAAAACAAAGCTCGTCGTCGTGATATCTTAGTTGATGAACAAACCCTTTATGAATTTTACGTAGAACGTTTACCAGCTAACATAAATAACAGAGCTGACTTTAATCATTGGTGGAAAAAACAAAAGCAAAACGATAAACGTTTTTTACATATGACGCGTGAATACCTGATGCAGCATCAGGCCGAACATGTGACTGAAGCAGAGCATCCAAATACCTGGCAACAGAATAACATTATTTTACCTTTAAATTATCATTTTGATCCCGGTCAGGAAATAGATGGCGTGGCCGTACAAGTGCCAATCGCATTATTAAATCAAGTAGATAGTGAAGGTTTTGACTGGCATATCCCCGCATTTCGTCATGAATTAATTTGTGCATTGATCAAATCACTGCCTAAAAGTTTAAGGCGTAATTTTGTACCTGCACCTAACTATGCAGATGCAGTGATGTCATCTATAGAGCCGATGAAAGGACCATTCTTAGATGCCATAAGTACTAAATTATTGAGAATGACCGGAGTAAAGGTTGAAAAGGAAGCATGGGACTTGTCTAGTCTGGCAACTCATCTGCGTATTCAATTTGAAGTTCGGGGAGATAAAAATAAATTGTTGGCCCGAGGTACAAACCTTGAGTCTTTAAAACAACAATTACAAGGTAAAGTCACAGATACACTGTCTAAAGTCGCAGATAAGGGCATTGAAAAGTCTGATTTAACTCTGTGGTCTTTTGGTGAGTTACCTCAGTCTTATGTCAAAAAACAAGGGAATTATGAAATCAAAGCTTTCCCAGCGCTGGTAGACAAAAAATCCAGTGCTGCTATCGAATTATTTGACTCAGAAGAAAAAGCAGTCGCTGCACATAACTTAGGTTTACGTCGTTTAGTATTATTAAATGTTCCTTCACCTATCAAGTATTTGCAACAAAAGTTACCGAATAAAGCCAAGTTAGGTTTGTATTTCACGCCATTTGGTAAAGTACAGGACTTAATTGATGATTGCATCGCCGCCAGTGTTGATAAATTACTTAGTAATAAACAAAGTGTACGAACTCAGGCTGAATTTGAAGAAGCAAAAGAAAAAGTACGTGCAGAATTAGGTGAAACTGTGGTGGCTATTGCAGTAGAAGTAGAGCAGGTATTAAGATTAGCACACAGTGTTAATAAAAGACTTAAAGGGCGCGTTGATTTAACGATGATCACGGCTCATGGCGATATTAAATCACAATTACAGCAATTAATATTTAAAGGTTTTATTAGTCGTTTTGGTGCAGATAAAATGAAAGACCTGATCAGATATTTTAATGCTATTGAACGACGTTTAGATAAACTGCCAGTAGATCCTAATAGAGACAGGTTATGTGTGCTTGAACTTGAGAAAGTGAATGAACAGTTTTTAGTATTGCGTAATAAATTACCTAAGGATATAACCTTACCTAATCCTTTGGCTGAAATATTTTGGATGCTGCAAGAATTAAGAGTCTCATTTTTTGCTCAAACTTTAGGCACACCTTATCCGATATCAGCAAAAAGAATATTAAATGCATTAAAAGAAATAACCTAAAGGGAAATAATACAAAAATAAAAAAGATGAACTAGACTATCTACTTAGTAGAATGATGATAAAAAATACTTGCATTTAACATGACGCGCTTTTATTTTAAATTCTATACAAGAGCAAGAATTAGGCTGTGATGAGTTGACCAGCTAAGCTGGCAGTAATGCCTAAATTGATAGAAAAAATAAACCATTTTATTTCAAACTAACTAAAAATAAATAATAGAATGTGAGGCTGTATGTTGTATCAGGATAAACGTAATTTTTTTAGAATGATGGTAAATGCGCAAGTACAATTAACCCTATTAGACTCGGAAGCGGGTAGAGAAATGCATGGGATCTGTCAAGATTTGAGTGCAACAGGTATGGCAATTGAATTGGACGAACCCTTAGAAGTGAATACAGAAATAAAAGTTCAAATAGAGTCTAGTAATAATGGTGTGCCTTCACTTGATGCTATTGCAAAAGTAATTCGATGTACATTTTTGGAAAGTGAAGACTATTTAATAGGGCTAGAAATTGTAGAAATGAATTAATGGGGTCATAACTTGAGAGCAACAGAATATGCTTTTTTATTGTTCTGTTGCTCTAAACTTCTCATGGTTATGTATTAAAAGATTTTACAAACGAGTCCTTTTAAATAAAACCCTTCAGGATAAAAACTGGCAATAGGGTGATCTGGTGCCTGATTTAATCGTTCCATAATTAACATATCTTTACCTGCGTCAAGCGCTGCATCAGCGACAACTTTTTGAAACAAATTTTGATCCATTAAACCCGAACAAGAAAATGTTAATAAAGTACCGCCTGGATTTAATATTTGCATTGCTATCATATTGATATCTTTATAACCGCGACAAGCTCCTGTAAGTTGTGCTTTATTGTCTGCAAATTTAGGCGGATCCATCACTATGGTATCGAATTTTTTTCCTTCATCTCGATATTGTCTTAATAGTTTAAAAACATCCTGTTTTACAAATTCTGCTTTTGTTAAATCTAATTGCTCTTTGTCGAAATTAAGTTCTACATTTCTTTTTGCAGTATCAAGCGCTGGTTGGGAAACGTCTACGTTGATCACTTTTTCACAGCCCCCTTGTAATGCATAAAGTCCAAATGTGCCTGTATAACTAAAACAATTTAATACAGTTTTATTTTTTGAAAAGCGCTTAAGTGCAGCGCGACTGTCTCTTTGATCTAAGTAAAACCCTGTTTTATGGCCTGATTTTATATCTACTTCTAATTTTAATCCATTTTCTTCAATGATCACGGCCTCGGGTGGCTCAACGCCCCAGAGTACGCCGGTTATTGGTTCTAAACCTTCTTTTTTTCTGACATCGACATCAGAACGTTCATAAATATTTGCATCGGGAAAGATATTTCTTAGTGCCTGAACTATGTCACCTTTGTGGCGCTCAGCGCCTGCACTTAAAAATTGGCACACCAGGTAATTAGCAAATTTGTCTATGGTGATCCCTGGCATAGAGTCCGATTCTGCAGCGATTAATCTGAACCCTGTTAGTTGACCTTCTTCTATGACATATTCTCGAGCGGCCAATGCGCGCTTAATACGCTTTTCAAAAAATGGAATGTCGATGGTTTCATTTTGATCATAAGTCCACACTCTGGCACGAATTTGTGAGTGAGGGCTATAGGCGGCTGTCGCCAGATATTGGTCATTAGCATCATGAATTTCAACAGTATCACCTAAACCAGGCTTACCTTTAATTTTTTTGATTGCTTTAGAAAATATCCAGGGATGCTTTCTTTTAAGAGATTTTTCACGGCCAGCTTGTAAAGTTAAGGTTGAAGACATATGGTTTCCAAAGAAGAGGGCAATATTTATCAGGTTGCTAATTTTAGAGACCTATTCATGATTAATAAAGAGTAATTTATGAATAAGGCAATAAAAGCAATTGATTCAGACAAAGTTAAGCTAAGTAGTGACTAAGGTATAAAGCTGATTCGTTGACTATAATGATAAAAACGTTGTGGCAGATTATTATTTTATGTGGTTAAAAATTTACTGTTTTGTTTTCTTATTATGTATTTTCCCATTAACTGCAAAACAGATAGATGTAGAGTATGTACTCGATGGAAAAAAATACCAGGTTACAGGCAGTGGCGAAAATGGAGTCTATGTTTTTAACCCCAAAGGTAAACCTTTAGTCAAGTTGGCGACATTAGATTGGCCGCCCTATATAGCTGAAAATATATGTCAGCAAGGCTGGGTACAGCAATTTACGATTGCTTTATTAGCACATCATGGATTTAAAGTGTCGGTAGAGTTTTTACCTTGGGCGAGAGCTGTTCATATGGTTGAACTCGGTAAATTAGATATTTTGTATCCTGAATATTTTATTGAAGAAACAGCCCCAAGTGATGTTATTAAAGGAAAACTAAGGCGAGATAACCTGGCTTTATCTAGTCCTTTTCCGGGTGGTAGCATAGCGTTTATTAAACGCAAAGGAGAGTCTGATTTATATAAAGGTAAGTTTCATAATTTAAAGTCCCAGAAAATAGGTGTTGTCAGGGGTTATCAAAATACACCTGAATTTGATGATTTATTAGATGCCAATTTTTTCGAACATCAACTGGCCCGTGATGATTTACAAAATGTCCGTATGCTATTGGCAAAACGTGTCAACTTAATAATAGGAGATCCATTAGTGATCCAGCAAACTATTATGAATGCTGAATTAGCCACTGAAGTTAAACAAAACATGCTTGCTCAAATAGAGACCGTATCTCCTATCATTCAATATCAACCATTATTTTTTGCAATTAGTAAAAAAAATAGCAATTGGCCTACATTATTAAATACAGTAAATGAAGGTTTAGATACATTTCTTAGATTTAATGTTGTGCATACTATTCGCGATAATATAAAGAAGACCTGTTTTACACAGCCCTAATACAATTTTATTCATTATTTGATGAGTTATTAAGTTTACTTAGTTAAATCTGAATAAAAATTCACTATTGTGAATTAAAACGTTTACGTAAACGTTAGCTTTATTTTGTGGTGGTGTTTGTTTTATCGTTATGACACTGGTGTCAATTTCTGTTATCCGGTTTTATAGTCCCTAAGTTTATTTTTACCTCTACTTTTGGTTAATTAGATTAAAATGAAAAATATTCAGTTTAGTGAATATGTATTCAGAAAAAAGTTGACTCGATGTTGATTTGCCGTTAATTTGGATGGTCTGTTAATGCCTAAATAAAAGTAGATCGCACTATGTTAAGACTATTGAGTATTTCATAGTGGCGCGATAGTCAGAGGAGGGATTGTGAATGTTATATGATCCGATGCATGAAAAAGATAATTGTGGATTTGGTTTAATCGCCCAAATTGAAGGGCAGCCAAGTCATAAGTTGGTGCGTACTGCGATCACAGGTTTAGACCGTATGCAACATAGGGGAGGTATTGCTGCTGACGGTAAAACGGGTGATGGTTGCGGTTTATTATTACAAAAGCCAGATAGTTTTTTCCGTGCTATCGCGCAAGAAAATAATTGGCATCTGGGAAAAAACTATGCAGTAGGCATGATTTTTTTAAGCCTGGATGAAAATATCGCGGCGCGTAGCAGAAAGATCATCAATGAAGAACTAGAAAAAGAAACTTTATCTATTTCGGGTTGGCGCATAGTACCAACCGACACAAGTAGTTTAGGGCCTTTGGCAATTGAGCAGCTTCCAGGGTTTGAACAAGTGTTTGTATCAGCACCGGAAGGGTGGCGCTCTAAAGATCTTGAACGTCGATTATATATAGCACGTAGACGAATTGAAAAACGCATTGATTTTGATGAAGATTTCTATATTTCAAGCTTATCGGGTTTGGTCACTATCTATAAAGGATTAGTGATGCCAGCAGATTTACCAAATTTTTATTTAGATTTAGCTGATATCAGATTGCAATCCGCTATTTGTGTTTTTCACCAGAGATTCTCAACGAATACGCAACCTCGCTGGCAATTGGCTCAGCCTTTTAGGTATTTAGCGCATAATGGTGAAATCAATACCATACAAGGAAATCGACAATGGGCGAAGGCGAGAACATATAAGTTTTCATCGCCTTTGTTGCCTGATCTGCAAACTGCTGCGCCATTTGTAAATGATTCAGGTTCGGATTCATCTTCATTAGATAATATGCTGGAAGTCTTTTTAGCCGGTGGTATGGATATTTTTCGTGCCATGCGCATGTTAGTACCACCAGCGTGGCAGAAAAACAGAGCTATGGACGATGATCTCAGAGCTTTTTACGATTTTAACTCTATGCATATGGAACCTTGGGATGGGCCTGCGGGCATCGTTATGTCTGATGGACGGTTTGCCGCATGTAATTTAGATCGCAATGGCTTAAGGCCTGCTCGTTATGTAATAACACAAGATGGTTTTGTGACCTTAGCATCTGAGGTAGGTATTTGGGATTATTCACCTGATGAAGTTGTTGAAAAAGGTCGGGTAGGGCCAGGGGAACTACTCGTTATAGATACGTTACATGGAAAAATTTGGCAATCAGATGAAATAGATCAAGATTTAAAGTCGCGTCATCCATATAAAGAATGGCTGGCAAATAATGTTAAACGTCTGATCCCCTTTGAAGATATGAAGGATGCATTAATCAGCGCCAGACAATGGAATGATGAAGAATTACATATTTATCAAAAAATGTATGGATATTCTAATGAAGAGTTAGATCAGGCTCTACGTGTAATGGGTGAAAATGGTCAGGAAGCGACAGGCTCTATGGGAGATGATACGCCATTTGCCGTATTATCGAGTAAAGAACGTTCATTATTTGATTATTTTCGTCAAAAATTTGCTCAGGTGACAAACCCGCCAATAGATCCGTTACGTGAAAATCATGTGATGTCGCTTGCAACGTGCATCGGTCGGGAACAAAATGTTTTTAATGAAACTACGGGTCATGCCAAGCGATTACAATTTGCAAGCCCAGTATTAATGTGTTCAGATATCGAACAATTGTTAACAGAAGATCAAACTCATTACTCTAATGCAATAGTTAGCTTAAATTATGTACCAAAAGAAGGGCTGAAAAGTGCAATTGAACGCGTCTGTGATGAAGCACAGAAATTAGCCGCTGAGGGTAAAGTACTGATTGTTTTATCAGATAGAAATATTGCTAAAAATACTTTACCTATCCCGGCTGCTATGGCTGTTGGCGCCGTACAAAGGCGATTAGTTGAAAATAATTTACGTTGTGATACTAATATTGTGATTGAAACCGGAACGTGTCGTGATCCACATCAATTTGCGGTATTACTCGGTTTTGGTGCGACAGCAATTTATCCTTATCTTGCGTATGCTTCACTGGCACAAATGGTACGTAAAGGTATAATATCAAAAGATTTCCCAGAAACTTTCTTGTCTTATCGCAATGCCATCAATAAAGGTTTATATAAAATAATGTCCAAAATGGGCATAAGCACGGTGGCGAGTTATCGCTGCTCTATGTTGTTTGAAGCCGTTGGCTTATCGCAAGATGTTGTTGAATTATGTTTTAAAGGCGTATCAAGCCGGATAAAAGGCGCTGATTTTAATGACTTCCAACAAGATTTAATCAATTTATCCCGTAAAGCCTGGATCACGCGTAAAGCATTAGATCATGGTGGATTATTAAAATATGTTCATGATGGTGAATATCACGCCTATAACCCAGATGTCATTGCAACGTTACAAAAAGCAGTAAAATCTGGTGATTATAAAGATTATTTAGTGTACGCAGATATTGTTAATAATCGTCCGGCAACCACACTCAGAGATCTTTTGAAACTTAAGACGTCAGAAGTGAGCATTCCAATAGATGACGTAGAAGATGTGTCTGAGTTTTATAAACGCTTTGATTCTGCTGCGATGAGTATTGGCGCATTGTCACCTGAAGCGCATGAATCACTGGCTATTGCGATGAATCGATTAGGAGGGTATTCAAATTCAGGTGAAGGTGGTGAAGATATTAAACGCTACGGCACTGAAAAGAACTCAAGAATAAAGCAAGTTGCATCAGGTCGCTTTGGTGTTACACCGCATTATTTGCGTAACGCCGATGTAATACAAATAAAAGTAGCTCAGGGGGCGAAACCAGGAGAAGGAGGACAACTTCCTGGTGATAAAGTCACCCCATATATTGCTAAGCTCAGGTATTCGGTACCCGGAGTAACATTAATTTCACCTCCGCCTCATCATGATATTTATTCTATCGAAGATTTAGCTCAGCTTATTTTTGATTTGAAACAAGTAAACCCAGATGCAGTTATATCGGTAAAATTAGTATCTGAACCTGGTGTGGGTACTATCGCCACCGGCGTTGCAAAAGCTTATGCCGATTTAATCACGATTTCTGGTTATGATGGCGGTACTGGTGCAAGTCCACTGACGTCGGTTAAATATGCGGGAAGTCCGTGGGAATTAGGGTTAGCTGAAACTCAACAAGCTTTGGTCGAAAATGGCTTACGTCATAAAATCAGATTACAAACGGATGGCGGACTAAAAACGGGTTTGGACATCATTAAGGCCGGAATATTAGGCGCTGAAAGTTTTGGTTTTGGCACGGGTCCTATGGTTGCTCTAGGATGTAAGTATTTAAGAATATGTCATTTAAATAATTGTGCTACAGGTGTAGCAACTCAGGATGAAAAGTTGCGCAATGACCATTATCATGGCTTACCTGAAATGGCGATGAATTATTTTAAATTTATAGCGCAAGAAGCCCGTGAGATCATGGCTAGTTTAGGGATCAAGCGGTTAGTCGATTTAATTGGCCGAACTGATTTATTAGAAGCAATTTCTGGGATCACAGCCAAGCAAGGTAAGATAGATCTGTCGGATTTACTGGCTGCACCTAAGAATCTGACAGGTGAAACCTTGTATTGCTCAGCAAAAAATACCTCTCATTATGATGGTGCACTCAATGGCTCATTGTTAGCTAAAGCAGAGCAAGCCGTTATTAATAAATCAGGTATTGAAATTTCTTGTGCAATTAGAAATACAGATCGCTCTGTTGGTGCTATGTTATCGGGTTTTATTGCTGATAAACATGGCAATCAGGGCATGGCATCTGAGCCCGTTCGTATCAATTTGATGGGCACTGCAGGTCAATCTTTTGGTGTATTTAATGCTGGTGGGTTAGAGATGTACTTAACTGGCGATGCAAACGATTACGTAGGAAAGGGCATGGCCGGTGGTAAAATAGTTGTACGTCCACCTTTAGGATCTGCTTTTGAAAGTCATGAAGCTTCAATTATCGGTAATACTTGTTTATACGGTGCAACAGGCGGAAAACTACTGGCTGCGGGTAAAGCTGGTGAACGATTTGCGGTACGAAATTCAGGGGTTATTGCAGTTGTTGAAGGCATAGGTGATAACGGCTGTGAATATATGACCGGGGGGGTTGTATGCATTCTCGGTTCGGCTGGTATCAATTTTGGCGCCGGTATGACGGGTGGTTTCGCTTATGTATTAGATGAAGTTGGAGATTTCGATAAACGGATCAATACAGAATTAGTTGAGCTGATAGAGATTGATAATTTAGTGATACACCATGAGCATTTACGTGGTTTGATCGTAGAACACTTAGATGAGACTGGTTCTTGTCGGGCTGAGAAAATACTGGCCGATTTTGAAACTTATTTACCCAAATTTCGTTTGATCAAACCAAAATCTAGCGATATGAGCAGTTTGTTGGGTCATCGTGCACGCAGTAGTGCAGAACTTCGTGTTCAGGCACAATAGGAGCTTATAATGGCACAAAATGTTTATCAATTTATAGATGTTCAAAGAGTTGATCCGCGTAAAAAACCAATTTCAAGTCGTAAAAAGAGTTTTGTGGAAATTTATGAACCTTTTTCGAATAAGCAAGTAGATTCTCAAGCCGATCGTTGTTTGGATTGTGGTAATCCTTATTGTGAATGGAAATGCCCGGTTCATAATTATATTCCTCAGTGGTTAAAATTGATCAAATCAGGGCGCATCTTAGAAGCAGCAGATTTATCTCATAGAACCAATAGTTTGCCTGAAGTGTGTGGACGAGTATGCCCTCAGGACAGGTTATGTGAAGGTGCATGTACATTAAATGAAGAATTTGGTGCTGTAACCATAGGTAATATAGAAAAATATATAACAGATACAGCGTTTAAAATGGGTTGGAAACCAGACATGTCACATGTGATATGGACAGACAAAAAAGTGGCGATTGTGGGGGCTGGTCCTGCTGGTTTGGCTTGTGCTGATATACTAGTACGCAATGGTGTTAAACCAATCGTGTTCGACCGCCACCCTGAAATCGGCGGCTTACTGACTTTTGGTATACCGTCTTTTAAGCTTGAAAAATCAGTGATGGAAAAACGTCGTGAAGTTTTTGAAGAAATGGGGGTTGAATTTCGACTTAATGTTGAAATAGGCCAGGACATCAGTATGTCGGAATTAGAAAGTGATTATGATGCGGTTTTTTTAGGTGTGGGTACTTATAAAAGTATGCGTGCTGAACTTGACAATGAAAATGCGCCGGGTGTTTATGATGCATTGCCATTTTTAATTTCTAATACTAATAAAGTCATGGGTTATGATAAATCTTTAGAAAATTATGTCGATATGGCTGGGAAAAAAGTTGTTGTTTTAGGCGGCGGTGATACAGCGATGGATTGTGTCAGAACCTCTATTCGTCAAAATGCAGCTGAAGTGATCTGTGCGTATCGACGCGATAAAAGCAATATGCCAGGCTCAAAAAGAGAAGTTAAAAATGCCGTTGAAGAAGGAGTCAATTTTATGTTTAATTTGCAACCGTTAGGCATAGAATTAAACGAAAGTGGCCAGGTAAAAGGTATCAAAATGGTGAAAACTCAGCTAGGCGATGCGGATGCCAAAGGGCGTCGACGTGCAGAGCCCGTGCAAGGGTCTGAACATGTGATTGATGCAGACGCCGTGATCATGGCGTTCGGGTTTCAACCACATAGTATGCCCTGGCTTGATCCTTTAGGTGTGGATTTAGATCAGTGGGGTCGTATTAAAGCACCTGAGAATGCAACTTTTACCCATCAAACAAGTAATCCTAAGGTATTTGCCGGAGGTGATGCTGTGCGAGGTTCTGATCTTGTTGTTACAGCTATATTTGAAGGGCGTAACGCAGCTGAAGGCATAATGGATTTTCTGGCAGTCTGATCAAGTTAAAAAGAGGTGAGTATTTCACCTCTTTTTATTGGCTATCTAAACGAGAATATCTTCATATAATTGCGTTATATCGTTCATATCGCTCAACATACTTTCTGTAATAACTTGAATTATTCTTGGAATGTAACGTGCTTTTTTTTCCTGGTCGAATCTTGATTTATAGAAAGACCACTGTGTATTTACCTCTTTCAAATGCTGCTTGATTTCATCAGTATTTTCAGAAGCGCTGATCAATTCATTAAGTCCCAGCGTATATTCTTCAGTGGTATTTATAAGTTGTTGTTTAAACTTACTTTCTTCTAAGCCTGAATAACTAGCGAGATAAAACAGCGCTATCCTTTGGGATAACATACGTTGACGACCTGAAATATTGATCAAATGTGCGCTATTTACGCCTGCATATTTTTCTAATGCATAAACCAGATCATTCGCAATATTCAATAAATCGGTACTTTGATTAACTACTTGGGGAATATACTTTCTTTTTGGTTCAGATAATACAAAAGTTCGAAATTCATGCCACTGATTTTTAAGTTTTTTGAGTGCTATTTGGGATGTTTTATCTGGCATGGATTTACTGAGTTGATGTAAGTGTTTTTCAAAATCAGCAGCACTTTTATCGAGTTCTTCGCTGGCTGCACTCTCGTTAATATGACTACTGAGCAAAATGTAATTCTTTGCGATACGTTGCGATAACATTCTTTGTAAACCAGCCTGATTAATTGTTTCAGCTAATGTCAGTATTTGAGCTTGAGAGATGTGGGTTAAAAATAGAAAACAAAATAGAATTGTGAATAGTAAACTTTTTTTCATTGCGTTATTACCTTGAATTAAAACTTTGCTGTGATTCTATGTTTCTAAAAAAGGAATATATTGATGTAGATCAAAATCGTGGTGAATTTCATATAAATAGCGCGTTAAGACTGTTTTAAAGTTTACTAAATGCAGCTCTATACTTGATGTAAAGGAATTTGTTGGAATAACTTTAAGTTTTCACGAAATAGGTTTTGTGCCTGCTCTATCGTGATTGCTTCAAAATTCACTGTGTTACCAGCGATTAATTGACCTAACTTATTTGTATCTGCAGATATCACAGAGCCTATTTTTGGATAGCCACCAATAGTTTGCCTATCGTTTAACAATATAATTGGCTGACCGTCTGCTGGTATTTGGATGGCACCGTGACATATTCCTTCTGATATTATTCCGTTGAGATTGGAATTAACCTTTTTTCCCTTTAATCTATAACCCATTCGATTGTTGTCTGGTGTCACTTTATATTCAGTATTAAACAAAATATCTTTTTGATGGCTGTCAAAATACTTTTCCTGATAACCGAGTACGCACCTTAAATGAGCATGCTTGTCATATTTTGGTCGATACTTCTCATACAATACATATGTTTTACTCAAATGCGTATTTTGGCTAGGTAATAGATCATCTTTCCTTAAACTGTATCCATTCAGCCCGCCAATTTCTTCTCTGCATACAGTTGCATTACTACTAAATTGCTTCGGTATATTAAAACCTTTTGCAATTGCTAAATAGGCTCGCGCGCCTGATCTAGCAAAACCGAATTTGATTAAATCGCCAGGCTTAATGTGATGACTTTGCCAAATTTCAGCCTGGATGCCATTAATGGTCAAAGGAATTTGAGCTCCGGTCACTGCAATTGTTGTTTTAACTTGCGCACGTAAAATTAAACCTCCCAGGGTAACTTCTATAGCTGTGAGATCCAATTGATTGCCACATAACCTATTTGCCCAATGAAACGCTACCTTATCAATAGGTCCACCTACCGTAAGTCCTATATTATGCAAACCAAATCGCCCTGCATCTTGTACCAGGCTGTGTATACCTGGATGAACGACCTGTAACCCGGTCATAATTTACCACCAAGAGCGATAAATTCACTTTTTGAAATGCGGTTAAATTTAATATTATCACCTACTTGAACCATCATATGAGGCTGTTTTTGTTTGGAAAACATTTCAATTGGGCATAAACCTAGGATATTCCATCCACCAGGAGATACATTTGGATATACAGCTGTTTGTCTGTCGGCAATAGCCACAGCACCTTTAGGGACTTCCAGCCTGGGAGTTGACAGCCTGGGTACTGAAATTCTGTGATCAACTTCTCCTAAATATGCAAAACCAGGGGCAAAGCCAATAGCATAAACCTGATAGGTTTGTTGCTGGTGGATTTGGATCACTTCTTCAACTGACAAGTTACAATACGATGCAATGTGTGGCAGATCTATTCCTGCTTCTAAAGAATAATAAACGGGTAATTCAATTGTTTTATTATGAGCAACCTGAGATCCTGATACTTGTTTTAAGATTGATTTTAATTGCTCAGTTAAACTAAGGTGATCTATATGCTCAATTTTATAGATGACAAGAAGTGAAGTATAAGACGCGACTAAGTCAATAATCGTATGGTCGAAATACTGATGTATCAAGTTAACAGTTGCTTGTATTTTTAGTGACATATCAGAGGAGGGGGTTTGACCAAAATAGATGATCACGGCATTTTCGCCTGCTATTTGTATATCCACTTAGCTGAGTATCTTTTTGATTTCACAAATCGTTTGTATCACATCAGGGGTATCCCCATGCACACACAAACTATCTGGTTTTAAGTGTATAATTTTCCCGTTTTCACTTGTCACTGTGCCTTGTTGTTTAAGCTGTTTAACCTGTGCAAGCATCTTTAATTTGCTATGTACGGCACCAGGTTGTGTGCGGGCTAATAATTTACCATCATCTGCATAACATCTATCCGCAAAAGCTTCTGTCCATATGTTAACATTAAAGTTGTCAGCCTGCGCCCTGTGTTGTTCTATTTGTGCTGTTGCCTGGATCATGAGTGTTAACGGTTTATAAAAGGTGGAAATTGCTTTAAAGATTGATATTCTGACGGATTCATTGTTCATCATATCATTGTAAAGTGCCCCGTGAGGTTTTACGTAATCAAGTTCAACGCCCATAGATTTAGCCATTCCATCTAGTGCAGCCACTTGATACTGTATTAAAGCAATAATTTCATCTTCACTGCATTTTAGCGAGCGACGTCCAAATCCTTGCAGATCAGGGTATGCCGGATGCGCGCCAATAGTGACCTTGTATTTTTTTGCAGTTGCGATGGTTTTTTTAATAACCATAGGATCACCAGCATGAAAGCCACAGGCAATATTAGCTTGATCTAAATAAGGCATTACCTGCTCATCTAGCCCTAGTGTCCAGTTGCCATAACTTTCCCCTAAGTCACAATTTAGTTTCATACATATTTGCAATCAGTTTGATATTTAGTTAATAGTAATTGACCTGTTACAGAATACATAGCATTAATTAAAGTTTACTTTTTTAAAAACTAAATATGCGCACTTAATAACTCTTGTGCATTATTTATAGTCGCCTGGCTAATATTATTACCACCCAGTAACCTGGCTATTTCATCAGTGCGTTCTTGTGAAGATAAAGGGATCATTTGTGTTTGTGTTTGTTTACCATCTGTGTGTTTTGCAACAAAAAATTGTTGATGACCGCTACTGGCAACTTGTGGTAAATGTGTAACACAAATAACTTGAGTTGACTCTCCCAAAGTGCGCAGTAATTTACCGACCGATGCCGCTGTTGGGCCAGATATTCCGACATCGACTTCATCAAAAATCAATGTGGGTGTTGTTACTTTATTCGCTATTATAACTTGAATTGCCAAACTAATACGTGAAAGTTCACCACCAGAAGCCACTTTTACTAAAGGTTGAAGTGGCTGACCGGGATTTGTGCTCACTAAAAAAGTAACATTATTTGAACCTAGACTATTTGGTTTGGTATTTTCAGTATAATCTACAGATATTTGAAATTGTCCATGTGCCATAGAAAGATCATGCATACTGGCACAAATGAGTTTATTTAACTTATTTGCTGATTTTATTCTACTGTCACTGAGTTTTTTCGCAGCATGGGTATATTGGACTATTGTGTCGTCCATAAGTACTTTTAACTGATCTAACCTTTCACTGCCTGAGCTAATTGCTTCAAGTTTTAATACTAAACTTTGATGAAAGTCGAATAGTTGATTCGGTTCAATGTGGTGTTTTCTGGCTAATAATAATGCTTTACTCATTCTTTGTTCAACTTCAATTAACCTACTGGGATTAACTTCTGTATTGTCATTATAATGTCTGATCTGTATCGCCGCTTCTTCTATTTGAATACTGGCTTCAAACAATAATTCAGCGATAGGTGCTAAAGTATTATCTATACCTGATAATTCACTAAATTGATTCGCACTTTGTTGAACAATAGCGTACGCATTTGAACCGTCTTGCTCATATAATGCCTGTAACTCTCTTTGGCTGGATTCAATTAAGGTTTGGCTATGACTTAAGCGATTATGCTCATCTTCTATTTCTTGAAACTCATTTTGCGCTAATGAGAATTCATTGAGTTCTTCAACTTGATATTCTAATAGCTGTTGTTGTGCCTGCTGCTCAATTTGATAATCAGACAAGCTCTTATATTCTTTATTTAAAGTTTGGTACGCTTGGAAAAGCTTTTTAACGGTTAAAAGCAAGTGTTCATGGCCAGCATACTCATCGAGTAATTGTAACTGATAGTCAGGTTTTGCTAATAGTTGATGGGCATGTTGACCGTGAATAGCAAGTAAATACTGGCCCAGTTGTTTAAGTTGATTTGCCGTAACGGGAGTGCCATTAATGTAGCCTTTACTACGACCATTTTGATTAACGACGCGACGCACCAGGCATTCGCCATCACTTAGCAGATCGTTTTCAGCTAAAAATTTTTGTGCTTTAGGTAAGTTTTTTATATCAAATTGTGCACTGATCTGTGCTTTATCTGTGCCTGGGCGAACAACACTTGCTTCTGCTCTTTCTCCTAAACATAAGGATAAAGCATCAATGGCAATCGATTTTCCAGCGCCTGTTTCACCGGTAATAGATGTCATACCCGGGTGCCATTCAGAGCTTAGTTGGCTGACAATTGCGAAGTTATTAATTTCGAGTGCTGTTAACATGACCTGTTTATCCATCCAGTACAATTACTGTTAATTTATACAGTAACTGTACTAATGGCAAGTTAATTGAAAAAATTTTTTAAGGTTTACGATTCTGCGATTGCTTCGTCTGCGGTTTCTAATACTGCTGATTCTACTTTAAGTTCAGGTGTGGTGATGGTAAGTACTAACGTGTGCAGCATTTGGCTATAAAATTCTTTATTGTAATCTCTTGCACTGGTTGGCAGCGATTCGATAAAGGACAGCATATTATTTGCCAGTATTTCAGTGTTACCTGTAATATGAGATTTGGCAATTTCATTGTTGATTGTTGTCATCAAGCTTTCGATACAAGATTCAAACAACTCTAAATTATCTTCGGATTTAGCTTGTACAACAAAAAAATTCCCTGCTATCACAAGCATATTATGACTATGTTTCGGTCGTAGTATTTTTGCATCCACATATAGAGCAAGCTGTTTTTTATAAAAATCGACTGTGTGTTTTTGCCTGTCGATCAATTGTTGTTTTTTTAATTGTTCTGCTTTTTTCCTGTTATTTTCAATGACAAGATATGTTGCTAATAACGTGATAAGTAAAATGATGGTAATAAGGACTACGTATGTCATAAATCGGCTACTGCTTACAGTTTTATAATTGTTTTTCTTGGCTGTAAGAATACGTAAAAATTAGCAACATTTATAGTATTAATTATGAATTTTTTAATAAAGTCGACTGCCCCAATTTAGCTTACGTCTAAGTACATTATAATAAGAATAATCCTCTGGATGAACTAATCTTAATGGCTTATCCCCTTTTTTGATGACGACTTCATCACCCGGCATAACAGCAAGCACGATATGGCTATCACAACTGATTTGCAGATTGTCGCCGTTTGACAGGCTTAATTTAAGGCGCACCTCATTATCAGCATCTACGACTAAAGGCCTGCTTGATAAAGTATGTGGAAACATAGGAACTAATGCCATCGCGTTTAAGTCTGGTGTCAGGATCGGGCCGCCACCTGATAAGGAATATGCTGTAGAGCCTGTGGGGGTAGAAACGATTAGCCCGTCAGATCTTTGTGAAAATACAAAATCGTCATTAATATAGGCTTCAAACTCTATCATATGCGCTACTTTATCAGCGTGTAAAACAGCTTCATTGACCGCTGAATTCGAACTTTTTAGTTTCTCATGGCGATAAACTTCTACTTCTAGCAAAAAACGTTCTTCCTGAATATATTTACCACTTAAAACCTGTTCTAATGCAGCTTCAAATGATTCAGGATCTAAGTCTGTCAGAAAGCCTAAATTTCCTCTGTTTACGCCGATTACAGCAACATTAAACCTGGCAAGAACACGTGCAGCTCCTAACATATTGCCATCACCCCCTACAACAATTGCTAAATCGCAGCACTTACCTAAATCTACGAGTTCAACCAGCTTAGACTGTTCAACTTGCATTTGTTTTCCGGCCCTTTTTTCAATGAAAACTTTATAACCTAAAGCCAACAAAAAAGAGTGTAAACTTTTTAAAGTGGAATTAGCGCCTCCGTGATCTGGTTTGCCAATCAGGCCAATTGTTTTGAATGTTGGTTTCATATGCTTGCATAAATAATTCAGGGTTTTGTTTAGTATATCTAAAGACTTGACTAAAAACATTAATTTATAGCCTTGAATAACGCTTTCATAACCCCATATATGTAGCTATGAAAATATCTGCTCGTGATCAACAAATACTGACCGCAATCATGAGCCTTTACTGTGATGGTGAAGGTAGTGCTGTTGCGTCTTCTCGGATCGTTAAACAAACAGATCTGGATGTATGTTCAGCGACAATCCGTAATGCTATGGTGCGCCTTGAAAAAAATGGACTTATTTATTCACCACATACTTCAGCAGGTAGAATACCAACAAAATTAGGGTTTAAGTATTGGTTAGATGAATTTTTTACATTAACGAATGTTGCACCATTTTGGCAGCCATCACAAAATACTTTGCTTGAATTTACACATTATGTCAGTCAAAAGTATAAAGTGTGTGTTTGTGTTGGTTTGGGGCAAGTTACCTCACAAAATGTTTTTCGTGTTGAAGTATTAGATTTTGATCAATCAAACTGGATTATTTTGTTATTTGACAGGCAAGGGCAAAGTCAAAATATTTGTATTACCAAACCATTAGAAGCAAATGAAACCATTCGCAATCAGTTTAATGCCTGGTTGAATATGGTGTTTGGTCAGCAAACTTTGGCTGAAGGGTTAAAACGCATGCAAGCTATGGCAAATACCGCGCCTATGTTTTGCCACGGTTCATTGGCATTATGGACGCGATCATTGGCGGAAAAACTTGGCCCAGATAATTCAATTGTCGTAGGGGATAGCCATTTATTTACCGAGCTTAAACCTACTGAGCTTTCCTGTATAGGTGCACCGCTGTTAAATTATGCGGAAGATAAACTTGCTTTGAAAAAAGGGGTTTCTGTCCTTTTTGGCGATGAGTTGCCCTTCGAAGGATTTGAAAATCTTATATTAATTTCCATTCCTTATTTTGCTGAACAATATTATCAAAGTCGTTTTTGTATTGTCTGTAAAAAATCAGCGGCGATAGAAGCTATCATAAATGAATTTTCTTTAATTTAAACTTGAAACTTTGCAATCTCCCCCCAATATAGACCCTTAGTTAGTTTATTATGAAATTGCAGTTGTAATAGAATTGGAGAAAAAGCATGTCTGAACAGACAAATCAGGCTTCGCAAGAAGTAGAAAACCTTGAAGAAATATTAGAGCAAACAGAGCAAACTCAAGCTACTGAAGAGCAAGAATTAAGTCCAGAAGCTGAAATAGCTGTTTTATATGCTGAATTGGAAGCGGCAAAACAGACGATTGCAGACCAAAAGGATAGTGTGGTTCGTGCAGCTGCTGAAAAAGAAAATATTCGTCGCCGTGCAGCGTTAGATGTAGAAAAAGCGCATAAGTTTGCATTGGAAAAATTTGCAAATGAGCTACTACCGGTAATTGATAACCTGGATAGAGCAATCGAATTCGCTGATAAAGAAAATGAAGCTTTAAAAGGGATCCTTGACGGTATCGAAATGACAGCAAAGAGTTTTGTTGATGCGGTATCAAAATTTGGGGTTGAAGTTGTAAACCCAGAAGGCGAAGCGTTTAACCCTGAGTTTCATCAAGCCATGTCGATGCAGCCTTCCGCTGATGTTAAACCTAATACGGTTATAGCCGTGATGCAAAGAGGGTATACGTTAAATGGTAGATTATTACGTCCGGCAATGGTCATGGTTTCTAAAGCAGCTGAATAAATCGCGCTGACAAATTTTATTTTTTAAAAAGGCTTGAAATAGGCCTTTTTTATTATCTGATTAAAAGGGAATGGTATGAAACTTAAAATACTTGCTCTGGTTACGACAGTATTATTAATGGGATGCAAAACATCACCAACAGGGCGAAGTCAAATAGCCTTATATTCTGATGCTGATATGAAAAACATGGGCACACAAAGTTTTGAGCAAATGAAAGCGACTTTGCCGATTAATAAAGATAATAAAATTAATCGCTATGTATTGTGTGTCGCCGATAATATTATTTCTGTATTACCAGAAAAATATGCGAAACAACAATGGGAAGTTGTTGTCTTTAACGATGACTCTGCAAACGCATTTGCTTTACCTGGCGGAAAAATAGGGGTACATACCGGACTATTAAAGATAGCAGAAAATCAAAACCAATTAGCCAGTGTGATGGGGCATGAAGTAGGTCATGTTATTGCTCAGCACTCAAATGAACGAGTAACACAAAATTCAGCGATACAATACGGGTTACAGGCCTCGAGTGCGGTATTAAAAAGTCAGGAAGTTGCCTTTCAGTCTGAAATCATGTCTGCGTTGGGGTTAGGAACACAATATGGTGTATTGTTACCATTTAGTCGGATCCATGAATCTGAAGCAGACGAAATAGGGTTAACTTATATGGCAGAAGCCGGGTTTGATCCTAAGGAAGCAATTAGCTTGTGGAAAAATATGGCTGCAGCAGGCAGTGGACAAACGCCTGAGTTTTTATCTACACACCCTTCTCCTGATAGCCGAATAAAAAAACTAAGAGAAAAAATGCCAGAGGCTATGAAATTAAAAAATTCAGCCAATAAATCGGGTAAACAGCCGCACTGTAAACTGTAAATTATCTAGTTTAGGTTACAAAACATTAAATGGATGACAAATAGTCATCCATTTTCATTTCAACTTATTTATTCTTTCGCAATAAAATGACTATCAAAGCGACGGCAGCCAAGATAAAGCAATAATAAGATGAAGTGGAAACTTCCCAGGGAGAAATACCGAATGTTGCCCCCAGCAATAGTGCCTGAGCGCCGTATGGAACGATACCTTGCGCCACACACGCATAAATATCTAACAAACTTGCTGAACGTTTAGCTGATATTTTTCCATCTTCAGCAAGTTTACTTGCAATAGGGCCTGTAACGATAATGGCGACTGTATTATTGGCAATACATAAGTTTGAAAGAAAAACCAATAATGCTATACCTAATTGATCTGCAATATTTTGATTGAATTTTGTGAGTATTTTAGTGAGAGATTTTATTTTATCGGCAATGTGATCTAGGCCGCCATTTACACGAATGAATTCAGACAAGCCGCCAATTAAAATAGAGAGTAAAAATATCTCCTGCATATTGGTAAAACCCTTATAAATATCTTTAATAAAGGCACTGGCCTGATAATCACCCGTGAAACCAATTAGCGCAGCAAATAAAATTCCGCTAAACAACACTGCAAAAACGTTAAATCCTGCCACAGCCATAATTAGAATAAATAAATAAGGCAAGACAAGAAACCATTCAAACGCTTGTATTTCAAAGCTTTTAGCTTCAGGAGCTGAGGTGAGTAAAAACACGATTGTTAGGATGGCTGCCGGAATGGCTATTTTAAGGTTCTCTTTAAATTTATCTTTCATTTCACAACCTTGCGTTCGCGTGGCGGCGATTGTGGTATCTGAAATAATTGATAAGTTGTCACCAAAAATCGCTCCAGAAATAACTGTGCCCGCTAATAATGCGGGATCTATGCCTGTTTTTAATGAAATTGCATAAGCTATCGGCGCAATTGCCCCGATTGTGCCCATAGATGTTCCCATAGCTGTCGCGACTAATCCGGCAATAAGAAATAAGCCAGGTAACAACAAAGCAGGAGGAATTAAACTTAATCCTGCATTGACTACGGCATCCACACCGCCGGTAGCACTTGCAACTGTAGAAAATGCACCCGCTAACAGGTAAATCATACACATAGTGATAATATTATTATTTCCAGCTCCTTTAACAAAAATTTCCATTGATTGATTAATAGACTGCTTGTTTAATATAAAAGCTAATAAAATAGCGGGTAAAATCGCAACAGGTGTCGGAAGTTGATAAAATGCATAGTCAACACCGAGTGACTGTAGGTACAGACCAGTACCTAAAAATAATGTAACAAAGAGCAATAAGGGCAGCAAAGATAGTTTTGCTTGTAGTGGATTGAATTTAGTGTTCATAAGTTATTTCTTATTAATTATTTTTCAGCTTATTATTCGCATTTTTTAATTGGATTAACAAGTCAGAATAAACATTAAAGGACGTGTAAATGTATAGATGGCTAGATGAATTGTCAATCAATACTTGCTACACTAGAAATACAATCATAGTTTCTGATCATAGATGTCAGGAATTAAATTTAAAAATCAGATAGTTAAATTTAAGAGAAGTGTAATGGATCGTATTGGTATATTTGGTGCGAATGGTCGTATGGGTCGCGCACTATTAGAAGTTGTCAGTGAAAATGACCATGCTTGTTTGTCGGCAGCGTTAGTCAGGGCTGAGTCGGGTTATCTGGCATGTCCGGTTGGCTCTCTGTTAGGGAATACTGATATTAATTTATTGATGCAAAATGAAGATGATGTTTTTGCACAACAAAATGATGTTTTAATCGATTTTACTTTACCCCAGGGTATGAAAAAACATTTAGCACATGCTGTGAATACTAAAACGCCTATGGTTATTGGCACCACGGGATTGTCGAATGACGAAATGGATTTGTTACATCAGGCCAGTAAAGAAATTCCCATTGTCTTTTCAAGAAACTTTAGTGTGGGTATTAATTTATTGTTGGATCTGGTTAAAACTACCGCAAAAACTTTAGGTGAAGATGTTGATATCGAGATCTTTGAAGCGCACCATCGCCATAAAATAGATGCACCCTCAGGTACTGCTCTGGCTATTGGTGAAGCAATTGCCGACGCGAAAAGCTGGGATCATAATGAAGTTGCCAGGTATGATCGTTCACATGATGAAAAAGAAAAAACACAAAATGAAATAGGCTATTCAGTGGTCCGAGCAGGGGATATAGTTGGTGAACATACCGCTTACTTTGCAACTCAGGGCGAAAGGCTTGAGTTAACACACAAAGCAAGTTCAAGAAAGACCTTTGCCAAAGGAGCTGTAAGGGCTGCAGCTTGGTTGAAAAATAAACCACCTGGACTTTATACTATGCAAGATGTGTTAGGTTTTGCTTAGTAAATGGTTTTTTTTAAGCCTTACAGTATAAATTTTCGATGAAACAGTTGTTTTACTCTTTTTTGAATTATTAATTAGACCTTTTTTAAGTTTTATTCTAGAATAGTCCAGATTTGCCAAAAATTTGTAAAACGCGTTTTTCCCTTATTCTTGTTTGGAGGTTAACTTGACTAAATCCGCTCTGTTAGTTTTAGAAGACGGTACAGTATTTCGTGGTACTGCCATTGGTGCTGAAGGTGTTTCAGTAGGTGAGGTAGTATTTAATACATCGATGACTGGTTACCAGGAGATCCTGACAGATCCCTCATATGCAGAGCAAATAATTACGCTCACATATCCGCATATTGGTAATACAGGAACTAACAGTGAAGATGAAGAGGCAAAAAATATCTGGGCGAAAGGCCTGGTTATTCGTGATTTGCCCTTGTTAGCGAGTAATTTTCGTAATGAACAATCATTAAGCGAGTATCTTCAAAAAAGAAATATCCTTGGCATAGCCGATATAGATACGCGTAAACTAACACGTATTTTACGTGATAAAGGCGCGCAGAACGGCTGTATTATTGCTGGTGATATTGATGAGTCCAGTGAAAATGAAGCATTTAAACAAGCCAAAGCTTTCCCTGGGCTAAAAGGTATGGACTTAGCTAAGGTTGTTTCTACAGCGGAACAATATTGTTGGAAAGAATCTAGCTGGACATTAGGTCAAGGCTTTAAAACACTGAAAGAATCTGATACACAATTTCACGTTGTGGCCTATGATTTTGGTGTGAAACGTAATATTTTACGTATGTTAGTTGACCGCGGATGTAAATTAACCGTTGTCCCGGCACAAACGTCAGCCGCAGACGTATTAGCACTTAATCCTGATGGGATTTTCTTGTCAAATGGACCTGGTGATCCTGAACCTTGTACTTATGCGATTGACGCAATCCAAGAGTTTTTAACAACAGACATTCCTATTTTTGGTATTTGCTTAGGGCACCAATTATTAGCATTAGCATCTGGTGCGACGACGACCAAAATGAAGTTTGGCCACCATGGCGGAAATCACCCGGTAAAAGATTTAGATAAAGATGTTGTGATGATCACCGCACAAAATCATGGTTTTGCTGTTGAAGAAAATAACTTACCTAAGAATTTAAGGGCTACACATAAGTCTTTATTTGATGGAACATTACAGGGAATTCATCGTACCGATAAACCTGCATTTAGTTTCCAGGGGCATCCAGAAGCAAGCCCAGGTCCACATGATGCAGCACCATTATTTAATCATTTCATTGATTTAATGCAAGCTCGTAAACACTAATTGACTGATAACTTAGGAACCAGAGAATAATGCCAAAACGTACCGACTTAAAAAGCATTCTTATCTTAGGCGCTGGCCCGATTGTAATTGGTCAGGCCTGTGAATTTGATTATTCAGGCGCACAAGCTTGTAAAGCATTAAGAGAAGAAGGGTATAGAGTTATTTTAGTTAACTCTAATCCTGCAACTATTATGACAGATCCCGAAATGGCCGATGCAACTTATATCGAGCCTATCCACTGGGAAGTTGTAGAAAAAATAATTGAAAAAGAAAAACCATGTGCGGTATTACCCACTATGGGTGGGCAAACAGCATTAAACTGTGCCCTAGACTTAGAAAAACACGGCGTACTTGAAAAGTATAATGTTGAAATGATAGGCGCGACTGCTGATGCGATAGATAAAGCTGAAGACAGATCGCGTTTTGACAAAGCAATGAAAGCCATTGGTTTAGATACGCCTGTTGCTGAAATCGCGCATTCCATGGAAGAAGCGAAAGATATTAATAGCCGTATTGGTTTTCCATGTATTATTCGTCCATCTTTCACTATGGGCGGTACCGGCGGCGGTGTTGCGTATAACATGGAAGAGTTTGAAGAAATCTGTACCCGAGGCCTGGATTTATCTCCAACCAGCGAACTATTAATCGATGAATCATTAATAGGCTGGAAAGAATATGAAATGGAAGTTGTTCGTGATAAAAACGACAATTGCATTATCGTATGTTCAATTGAAAACTTTGATCCTATGGGTGTGCATACTGGCGATTCAATCACAGTAGCACCTGCACAAACATTAACTGATAAAGAATATCAGTTAATGCGTAATGCATCTTTAGCTGTTTTACGTGAAATTGGTGTTGAAACGGGTGGTTCAAATGTTCAGTTTGGTGTTAACCCGGAAGATGGTCGTATGGTGATCATTGAAATGAACCCGCGTGTATCTCGCTCTTCTGCGCTGGCATCAAAAGCAACAGGTTTTCCAATAGCAAAAATTGCCGCAAAACTGGCAATTGGTTATACATTAGATGAATTGCAAAATGATATTACCGGTGGTAAAACTCCAGCATCATTTGAGCCTTCAATCGATTATGTCGTTACTAAATTACCCCGTTTTAATTTCGAGAAGTTTGCTGGTGCAAATGACAGGTTAACGACGCAAATGAAATCTGTAGGTGAAGTGATGGCGATTGGCCGTAATTTCCAGGAATCATTGCAAAAAGCGTTACGCGGTTTAGAAGTTGGCGTGAACGGTTTATCTGAGTTTATTACACCTGATGAAACGGGCGCAAAAGAAAAAATCATCCACGAATTACGAGAGCCAGGCGCAGAGCGTATCTGGTATATCGCAGATGCGATGCGTTCAGGAATGAGTATTGAAGAAATCTTTCAATTGACTAAAATTGACCTTTGGTACCTAGTTCAAATTGAAGATATTATTAAAGATGAAGCTAAAATATCTGAAGTAGGTATGGCTGGTCTGAATAAAGCGTTTTTACGTCAGTTAAAACGTAAAGGATTTGCAGATTCCAGAATTTCTGAAATTGCGGGTGTGTCTGAAACTGAAATTCGTAAAAAACGTCATCAATTAGATATAACTCCTGTATATAAACGTGTTGATACTTGTGCTGCCGAATTCAGCTCCGATACTGCTTATATGTATTCTTCTTATGATGAAGAGTGTGAGGCAAGTCCATCCGATAAAGAAAAAATCATGGTCATAGGTGGTGGCCCTAACCGTATAGGTCAAGGGATAGAATTTGATTACTGTTGTGTTCATGCTGCTTTGGCAATGCGTGAAGATGGTTATGAAACCATTATGGTTAATTGTAATCCAGAAACAGTTTCTACTGACTATGATACATCGGACAGACTTTATTTTGAGCCTATCACTTTGGAAGACGTACTGGAAATCGTTCGCATCGAAAAACCTAAAGGTGTGATAGTGCAATACGGTGGTCAAACGCCACTGAAATTAGCACGCGAATTAGAAGCGAATGGTGTGCCAATTATTGGTACTTCTCCGGACGCGATTGACAGAGCGGAAGACAGAGAACGTTTCCAGCAAATGGTTGAACGTTTAGATTTATTACAACCTGAAAATGCAACGGTAACATCTACCGAAGAAGCCATCGCTAAGTCTATAGAAATTGGTTTTCCGTTAGTTGTACGTCCTTCCTATGTGTTAGGCGGCCGTGCAATGGAAATCGTATATGATGAAGATGATTTACGTCGTTATATGACGGAAGCTGTACAAGCATCAAATGAAGCACCTGTATTACTAGATAGATTCTTAGATGATGCAATCGAAATTGACGTTGATGCTATTTGTGATGGTGAACAGGTTATCATCGGCGGTATTATGGAGCATATAGAACAAGCTGGTGTGCATTCCGGTGATTCGGCATGTTCATTACCTCCATATACTTTAAGTGCTGAAATTCAAGATAAAATGCGTGACCAGGTTACGCGAATGGCACTTGAATTAGGCGTTGTTGGTTTAATGAATACACAGTTTGCTGTGAAAGATGGTGATGTGTATTTAATTGAAGTTAATCCACGTGCTGCGCGTACAGTTCCGTTTGTTTCAAAGGCAACAGGTATCGCACTGGCTAAAGTTGCAGCACGTTGTATGGCTGGACAGAGTTTGGCAAGTCAAGGGATCAAAGGTGAAATCATACCGCCTTATTATAGCGTGAAAGAAGTTGTACTTCCGTTTGCTAAATTTTTAGGTGTTGATCCGATCCGTGGTCCTGAAATGCGCTCAACCGGTGAGGTTATGGGCGTAGGTGATAATTTCGCTGAAGCGTTTGCTAAAGCTCAGTTAGGTGCAAGCAATGTTCTGCCTCGTGGTGGCCGTGCATTATTATCTGTACGTGATGCAGATAAAAAACGTATTGTTGAATTAGCTCGCATAATGAAAGACCTGGGTTTCGAATTAGATGCAACGGGTGGGACAGCGAAAGCGATTGAAGCTGCAGGACTTGACGTTCGACATGTTAATAAAGTTTACGAGGGGCGTCCTCATATTCTTGACCGCATCAAAAATGAAGAGTATAGCTATATTGTTAATACCACAGAGGGTCGTCAGGCGATTGAAGATTCAAAAGTGTTAAGACGTGGTGCATTGCAACATAAAACCAACTATACTACGACGTTGAATGCTGCATTTGCCAACTGTAGAGCGAACTCTGCAGATGACAGATCTAAAGTGACGTCAGTACAAGAGCTACATCAAAGAATAAAATAAATAGTGCTGTCAGACAGTTCAATTTAAATTACAATGTGGCAGAATGAATGATAGAACCTGGTAAATATAATTTACCCGGTTCTTTTTATGTTTAGAACCCGAAATAAAAAGCTATAAATATAAAAATCCCCAGCTTCGAGGTTAGAACCTAAGCAAAATATAAATGGGGAGTTTTATGAAGGAACATTTATGCAAAAAATACCTATGACAGTTCAAGGTGAAACACTTTTACGTGAAGAGCTAATAGAACTTAAAACCGTAAAACGTCCTCGGATCGTTGCTGATATCGCTGAAGCGCGAGAGCACGGTGACTTGAAAGAAAACGCTGAATATCATGCGGCACGCGAAGAGCAAGGTTTTTGTGAAGGCCGTATACAAGAAATTGAAGCCAAATTATCTAATGTACAAGTTATCGATGTTACTAAAATGCCCAATACCGGCAAGGTGATATTTGGCACAACAGTGACTATTCTTAATGTAGATACTGATGAAGAAGTGACTTATAAAATAGTTGGCGACGATGAAGCAGATATAAAAAATAATTTAATATCGGTAAATTCACCAATAGCACGTGGATTAATTGGTAAAGAATTAGATGATGAAGTATCAATTGCAACACCTAAAGGTAATGTGGCATTTGAGATCACTGAAGTTGAATATAAGTAATTAGTTGAATTATTACCTTATTATTGCTAATAATTAAGCTCAGACCTTTTCTGAGCTTAATTATGTCATAGTAATAAGGAATTACCTTTGCAAAAACCTCTATTATTTAGCTTGTTACTTTTACCATTTCAAGCTGTATCCAATTGCATTGATGCCTATCAGGAAAAAGATTACGTAAACGCTTTTACGCTTTGTCGGGAAGAAAGTGAAACATCTGCTGATGCCCAATTTATTATGGCCAGTATTTATGCAAAAGGCCAGGGGGTCAGCATTAATGTTGAGCAATCCTTATTATATCTTACATACGCCGCTGAACAAGAGCATGCGGAGGCCATGTTCAATTTAGGGATAGCTTATGAACTGGGAAAAGGGGTTGAAAGAAGCTTGGTATCAGCATATCACTGGCAATTAAGTGCGGCACAAAATGGGTTTGCACAGTCACAATTTAAAGTGGCTGAGATGTATGAAAATGGTATTGGCGTATTAGCTGACGAAACAGAAGCTATATTCTGGTATCAAAAGCTGGCAGATCAGGGAGATAGTGATAGTCAGTTAAGGTTAGGAAGTTTATTGCTAGAATCGAAAAAAAGCCCCAGTATATCTGCCCAAGGATTAAATTATATACGCCAGGCTGCAGATCAGGATAATGATGAAGCGCAATTTATATTGGCTTCTTTATTAATGCCAACCAAGCAAAAAGAAGCGATTTCCTGGTATGAGAAATCAGCCCAAAATGGTAATGGTTTCGCAATGCATAATTTGGCCTCGGTTTATTATAATGGACTCGATGTGCCAAAGGATTTAGATAAAAGTAAACATTATGCTCAAATGGCTGTAGGAGCAGGACAGAAACAAAGTCGTGTTTTGTTGCAGCAGATTTTAACTGAACAGGGCGTTTCAGAAGCGTACACAGTAACGGACATTGAGACTTCAACAGAAGTTAAAGTCACTAGAGCACAAGAGATTGATAATAGTGATGTTAATAACCTCAATTCAGAAGTTATGTCAGAGGAAGTAACAGACATAGCACAACAATTAAGTATGCATAGTCACGTAGTACAACTGGCTAAAATGACCCAGCAAACAAGTGTAAAGCGTTTTATTAAAAAGTACAATTTGGCTGAAAGTGAAGTACGTATACTCGCAGTAGATCAAGGTGCTGCTTTTTTGATTTTGTTACCACCGACCATGAGCTGGCAGGCTGCTAAAGCACAACTGTCAGATTTACAAGCTGAGTTACAAAATTTAGGTGCATGGATCAGAAACACTCAATCTGTATTAGCTTTGATGTAAATTGGCTTCTATAACTCTGATTAAATTTAATGAAAACACCAGCTTTAACATATAAATTCACTTAGCCATGACACAGTCCATGCGATTTAAAAAAATATTAATCAAATTAATGGTTTTAATTTTACTCGGGGTGACTCTACTCGTATTATTCGTGTCTTATTTAATAAGTAATGGATTTCATGATTATAAGAAATATTGTTCGGAATATATTCCGAGACTAGAGGATTTTAAAAATCAAAAGGGATTTTATCCTGATAATTTAATACTAATAGAAAAACCAGAGCTTTATTTCAGGTATAAGAAAAATGATTGCCGTTACTTGATAGACTCTCGAGGATATAGTTTTAAAGTTGAAGACGGTATCTTAGGGTGGTCTTTTTATTATTCAGATATTGATAGATGGAAACATGATTAATAATACAACAGATACTATTTAAACAGGTTTCAGCGAGGTGAAATGATTTTATTTGTCTAATTAATTAGATTTAACCAAGACTATTGAAGCGAAAAAGCAGATAATTACGGCAATTATGCTTAACTATGCTATTTAGTATGCGGTTAAATAATCATTGTAATAATTATGGTTATAGTCTGCTATCGATAGCAATGACCCAACTTTGGAACCAACTCATGGAAATTAAAGTTAATTTTCTCGATAACCTCAGACTTGAAGCTAAGTTTGATGATTTTACTGTGATAGCAGATCAGCCTATTCGTTATAAAGGAGATGGCTCAGCCCCCAGTCCTTTTGATTATTTCTTAGCTTCATCAGCTTTATGTGCGGCTTATTTTGTAAAAGTATATTGTGCTGCCCGTGATATCTCAACAGACGGCATACGTTTGTCACAAAACAATATTGTAGACCCCGAAGATCGCTATAATCAGATCTTTCAGATCCAACTAGAGCTACCAGAAAGTCTGTCAGACAAAGATCGTCAGGGCATTTTGCGCTCTATAGATAGGTGTACTGTTAAAAAAGTGGTGCAAACCGGCCCTGAATTTAAAATAGACACTGTAGATAGTTTAGATGAAGATGCGCAAGCCATGTTGATGGCACAGCCTGATGATATGGCTAAGACTTTCATTTTAGGGAAAGACTTACCACTTGAAAAAACGATAGCTAATATGACAGATATTTTGGCTGAGTTAGGGATGAAAATCGAAATTTCATCGTGGCGTAATATTGTACCAAATGTATGGTCGTTACATATTCGGGATGCTGCTTCACCTATGTGTTTTACCAATGGCAAAGGAGCAAGCAAAGAAAGCGCGCTTTGTTCTGCGCTAGGTGAGTTTATTGAACGGCTTAATTGTAACTTTTTTTATAATGATCAGTTCTTGGGTGAAGAAATCGCAAACAGTCATTTTGTTCATTATCCCAATGAAAAATGGTTTAAGCCCGATGCTAATGATGGATTACCAACAGGTATTTTGGATGAATATAGCCGCCGTATTTATGATCCTGAAGGTGAATTGAGAGGCTCACATCTTATTGATACTAATTCAGGAAATCGAGAGCGGGGTATTTGTTCTATCCCTTATGTACGTCAATCTGATGGTGAAACGGTATATTTTCCTTCAAATCTGATTGAAAACTTGTTTTTAAGTAACGGTATGAGCGCTGGTAATAATTTCAATGAAGCTAAAGTGCAGTGTTTGTCAGAAATTTTTGAGCGCGCCGTAAAAAGACAAATTATTGAACAAGAAATAATCTTACCTGATGTACCTCGTACAGTGCTGAATAAGTACCCTGATATTTTGACTGGTATTCAAGCGTTAGAATCACAAGGCTTTCCTATCGTTGTAAAAGATGCCTCTTTGGGCGGTCAATTCCCGGTCATGTGTGTCACTTTAATGAATCCCAAAACGGGGGGAGTTTTTGCGTCTTTTGGTGCTCATCCAAGTTTTGAAGTTGCGCTTGAGCGTAGCCTTACTGAACTGTTGCAAGGTCGTAGCTTTGAAGGGCTAAATGATGTACCCAGGCCGACATTTAATAGTATGGCAGTTAGTGAGCCTGAAAACTTTGTTGATCACTTTATTGATTCCACAGGGGTGATCTCCTGGCGCTTCTTTAGTGAAAATTTTGATTATGAATTTATTGAATGGGATTTTTCGGGCACTAATGAGCAAGAGAGTGAAAATTTATTTGGTATATTAAAAGATTTAGGTAAGGAAGTGTATGTCGCTGAATTCAGTGATTTAGGTACTGCTTGTCGTATTTTAGTACCTGATTACTCTGAAGTTTATCCGGTTGAAGATTTGATTTGGGATAATACGAATAAAGCACTTAGCTATCGCGAAGATATATTAAATCTTCATGCATTAAGTGATGATGAATTAGTATGTCTGGTTGAACGATTAGAGCAGAGCCAATTAGATAATTATATTGATATAACCACTTTGATTGGGATTGAATTTGACGAAAACACAGTTTGGGGTCAATTAACGATCCTTGAACTAAAAGTGTTGATTTATTTAGCTTTAGGAGAGCTGGAAGAAGCGATTGAGTTAATAGAGTCATTCTTACAATATAATGATAATACTGTTGAGCGAGGCCTGTTTTATCAGGCGATGCATAGTGTACTTGAGGTAACTTTAAATGAAGATTTAGAGCTAGATCATTATCTCAATAACTTTAATCGTATGTTTGGCAAAGACGTCATGTTTAATGTGGTGGGTTCGGTATCAGGCGAAGTTAGGTTTTTCGGACTGACTCCTACTAGCATGAAACTAGAAGGGTTAGATAAGCATCTAAGGTTAATCGAGAGTTATAAAAAACTACATCAAGCGCGCGCCGAAAAGGCGGGGTTATAGAAATGAGTGGATCTGATTTAAATTTATAGATAATAAAAAAGGCGCACAATGCGCCTTTATTATTTATTACAATAGCATGTTACATGGCTTCTGTAGTTGGTGCGTCAACTTTATAAATACCTTTGATCTTTCTCCAAAGCTTTCTATAGGCTGTTCTGATATCCTCAAAAATGACATACAGAGCTGGGATCCAAACTAAGGTTACGACGGTTGCGAATAAAACGCCAAATGCGAGAGATACGGCCATAGGGATCACTATTCTGGCCTGTAAACTGGTTTCCATTATGATAGGGATCAAACCAATAAAGGTGGTAATAGAAGTTAAAAATATGGCTCTGAACCTTCTGCAACCTGCATTCACTACAGCGTCTTTAATGGAGACTCCTTGCTCCCTGGCTTTATTGATAAAGTCGACCATAACCAGTGAATCGTTTACCACAACACCTGCAGCTGCAATAATACCAAAGAAAGACAGGCTACTCATGGTCATACCCAAAAATAAATGACCATAAAGCGCGCCTACAATACCAAAAGGGATCACTGAAATTATAATCAAAGGTTGAGTATAAGACTTTAATGGTATGGCTAATAACGCGTATATCATCATTAAAGAGATCACAAAGTTACGTATTTGCTTGGCAATGCCATCCATTTCTTCTTGAATTTTACCTGCTAATTGTGTGCTGACACCCGGGTGGGATTTTAATAAATTAGGTAAATAATTTTCTTTAATATCTTTACTTATTTTCATTGGTTCAGCTTGCTCTGTATCAACAGATGCCCATACATTAATGGTTCTTAATGCATTTTCTCTACGGATACTATTAACACCTTCAACTAAAGATATTTCAGCAACTTCTGATAAAAGTACTTCACCGCCAGCTGGTGTGGTAATACGAACATCTTGGATCTGGCCTATGGAATTACGTTCCGCTTCCGGATAGCGGATCATCACTTTGATTTCATCGCCATCGCGTAAAATTCTTTGTGCTTCCAGACCATAAAAACCAAAATTTACTTGTGATGCTACGTTAGCGAGCGTTAAACCTAGGCTATGAGCGACAGGTTTTAAATCCAATCTCACTTCTTCAGTGGACGTTTGCATTGAATCATTTACATCACCGATACCTTTTATAGTGCCTAACTTTTGTTTTAACTGGGTTGCAGCGGCACGTAACTCTTTGATATCTTTCCCTTCTAAACGAAAACTAATGTCGCCATCATCACGGCCACCACCAAATATACTGTCACGTATTAATAACGATTTTACGCCTGCCATCGGCGGCATTTGTTCACGCCACATATCGGCTAATTGGAATGTATCTATAGGTCTGAGTTCAGGGTCGACGAGTCTGGCCATAATTCTTGCAGAAGTACGACCTTGTAGACGAACCGAAATATCTTGCACCATTTTTTGTCCATATTCAGCCTTAACCTGCTTATCGACTTTTATGATCAATGCTTCCATTTGTTGGGCGGCGCTAAGCGTCGCAGCTTCAGAAGAAGACAGTGTCATATCAATATTAACATTAGCAAAGTCATGGGGTATTTTAGGCGTAGAGACAAATTTAACTAAACCACCAGCAAACATGCCGCCACTGATCATTAATATGCTAATGAAACCAATAAAAACTGTATATCTGTAATGGATTGCTTTTGTGATAGCCGGGCGATAGATATTTTGTACAAAATATTTTAAACCTGAGTCAATTTTATCTCTTAGATTATGCAGTGGGTTTTTAGGATTATGGGGTTTCATTTTCATTTTTGCCAAGTGAGCCGGCAAAATTAGTTTTGATTCAACTAATGAAAAAATTAAACATAAGATGATCACACCACCGATTGAGAGTGAAAATGCACGGCCAGGGCCATCATCTATTAACATAGGTAAAAAAGCGGCAATGGTTGTTAACACACCAAATGTTGCGGGCATAGCAACACGTTTAACACCTCGTATTACATTTTCCATACTATGGCCATGCTCTTCAACTTCTGCATGCGCCGATTCTCCTATGACAATAGCATCATCAACAACTATTCCCAGTACTAAGATAAAGGCAAATAGAGAAGCAACATTGATTGTAATATCAAATATGCCCAGTGGCATAAGTAATAGTGCGCCCAGAAAAGAAACGGGTAATCCCATCATCACCCAGAAGGCTAAACGAATACGTAAGAATAGCGCTAACATAATAATAACGAGTAAACCGCCCAGCACCATGTTATCTAGCATCATATCTAAACGACCATTGAGATAGTAGGTCATGTCAACAAAAGCTTCTAGTTTAACATTTTGTGGTAAGTCGTCTTTTTTCTTATCCAAGTAGGTATTTACTGTTTTTGCAACTTTAGTTATATCTTGATCTTTAGAAGCACCAATAAAGAAAGTTAACGAGTTTTTGCCATTAAATTTTGAGTATTGAATGCCTTCTTGAAACCCATCACGTATTGTTGCGATATCTCCCAAATGGATTTGTGTTCCATCTTCTAAACTAATAAGGGGTAATTGTTCAAAATCATGACCTTGGTATGCCTGATTTTCAACACGCAAAGAGATATACCCATTTTCAGCGCGTATCTGACCTGCTGACATATTTGCAGAAAAGCCTCTGACTTTATCTGCAATATCCCTAAAGCTTAAGCCATACTCTCTTAATTTATCGGGACTTATTTCTATACTGATTTCATAAGGCAGACCACTGAAAAATCGGGCTATATTTATTCCTGATAATGCCATTAGTTCATCATGAATATTGTTACCTAGCTCTTTGATTTCTCGATTGGTTAAGTCGCCATAGAGACTCAGGTACATGACTTCTTGTTCAAACTTTTCCCGACTTACAATGGGGCGTTCCATACCATCAGGGAAACTTGAAATGGAGTCAATTTGTAATTTAACTTCGTCCAATACTTCTTTTGTATCATAGCCTTCATCTACTTCTATCCAAGTTTGAGAAAAGCTACGTGAAGAATAAGTAATGACACGCTTAAGTCCTTGTAATGTTTCAAGTGATTCCTCAATCTTGATTGTGATCCCTTCTTCAACTTCCTGAGGTGCTGCACCGGGATAGGCAACCTGTACTTGTAACCAGGTACTTTCAAACGCGGGAAACATTTGTTTTCGTATGGTAAGCGACGTTAATAAACCGCCGATCAAAATGAAGACCATCAGCAAATTAGCTGCAACAGAGTTACGAGCAAACCATGCGATGATGCCTTTATTGGTATCTATCATGGTTTAATCCTTTTTCATTGCTAATTGAGTATCGTCTATTGCTTCTTTTTCTTCCGGTTTTGGTGCAGTTTCAGCTGTATGTAATTTCATTCCTTCACTTGGGAAGTCCAATGCTGTAGTAATAACTTGCTGATCTTGTATCAGGCCTTCATTGATCAAAACCTGATCGCCTTGCTCACGGATCACGGTTACCGGTTTAAAAGTTAACGTGCCGTTGTTATCTAATAGGGCTATTTTATTGTTTTTTACCAAGTGACGAGCAACATAAGTGGCATCTGATATTTGTATTCCTTCGATGCTCGCGTTGACATAAGCGCCAAATCTTAGTGGTGCTTTATCCGATGCAAGGGCATAGGGGTCTTCTACTTGCGCAACTAAGTAACTCATTCTACTTTTTGCATTTATAACGCCTTCGCTACGGACTATTTTTGCTGCCCAATTCTGCATCGTTCCGGCAAACTTAGTTGTTAGCATTACTTTGGCATTAACCCCACCATTTTGTAGGAAACGTAATTCTTTATCAGCTACGGGTAATCTTATTTCAGCCAGATTGATAGAATTGAGTTGGCCTAAAATACTGCCCTGGTTAACAACACTGCCCAAGCTTATTTCTCTGGCAACAATAATCGCATCATAAGGCGCTTTTATATAAGTACGTTCAAGGTTTCTATTTGCTCGCTTAACAGCTGCTTCAGTTGCACGAAATTGTGCCAGTTTTTCTGCTAATTGTGGTTTGCGTAAATATAATTCAGAGGGAATAAATTCACTGCTGTTTTTTCGAATACGTTCCCATTCTGATTGGGCAACGTGTGCTTGTGCTCTTTCGATTTCTAATGAAGAGCGAGCTTGTGCCAGACTTGCCTGGGCTTCGGTTAATGCTGCTTCATAATCATTCGGATCAATTCTTGCCAGTATATCACCTTGTTTTACAAAACTACCATTTACAAACTCTTCTGAAATATTAACAACCTGACCATTAACCTGGGCAACAAGTTGTGTTTTATTTTTTGGCGCAACTATGCCGTAGGAATTAACATTTAACGTCACATCTTTTATATTTATGGATTCTACTTGTACAAGTGGGATCACTTCTTTTGCTTCTTTCTTTTCAGGTGGTTTTTTCAGTGCAGATAAACCGGCCGCAATTCCGATACCTGCAAGGAGTAATCCAATTGGGAACATAATTTGTTTTTTAGTTGCCACAGTGATTTCCTTTATTTAGCTTATATTGATGACCCCTATAGAATAACTAAAATAAATATTACAATGTGCTGGAAGATGTAACAGCTTGTGTCATACATTAACAATAATTTCATAGCAGGCATTAAAAAATTAGTATATGTAATTGTATTTATTGTTAATTATTTTTTTTGTGGATTACGTAGCAGGAAATATAGCCTGACATTTTATTTTACAATCAGATCAGCCAGTGTTAACTGGCTGACTATTGCTGATGAGACGAGTAGGATTATGGTGTTGGTGGGAAGTGATTTAAAATTTGATTAACCAGATTATTCACTGCACGGGTTCGTTTTTCAGGAGCGTGATATTTTTTCAATAGCCCTTCTTTCGCACCACGCCAAATTAACTTATCGGATTTAGCATCGATAATATCAACGATAAGCGTACCGTATTCATATTCTTTAGTTTGGGTATGTGTATTTATGCCTAATCCCCAGGTATGCCAAGGGTGACCAAATGAGGTCGTAAATGAATCTGAAGTCGTTTTAGTTTTAACTGAAGCATGAATGTTAATAACAACATCCGCGTTTTGCTTATTTACTTTATTTAACCCTTTGCTACTTAACGCTGAATCAATTGCATTTGTGACTCTTTGTTCCATCAATGGATTTACCTGGTAGTTATCTGTATCTTTCGCAAAATCGAGATCTGCTACCCAAGCATAGTTCTTTATATTACTAAAATCAGCGCTTTGATCATAATCCAAGTTTGGTGTTTTGGCGCAGGCTGATAACAGCATTATTAACCCAATGATTGTTAATTTTTTCATTTAACATTCCTTACAATTCAATTCAGCCATGAAGATAACATAAATAATATGGCTTATGTATGGGGTCGCTCTAAAAGTCCTTGTAGCAATTTAGAAATGTTATTAAAATTTACTGAAAAAAATCATATGTATTGATTAAAAGGACAGCCCAATTTATACACTCAGGCCCTATCAACAAGAAGCAGTTTTAAAGACTGTCGCACATTTTAAACAATCAGATGACGCTGCTGTGATTGTTTTACCTACGGGAGCTGGTAAAAGTTTGGTCATTGCTGAATTGGCTAAAATAGCGAAACGTAAAATACTTGTCCTGGCGCATGTGAAAGAGCTGGTTGAGCAAAATTCAGAAAAATACAAAAGTTATGGCTTGCAGGCGAGTATTTTTTCAGCCGGATTAAATCAAAAATCATTAAACCACCAGGTTACTTTTGCCAGTGTACAGTCTATTGCGCGTAACTTAAAAAAATTGGATGAAGCTTATTCTCTGGTAATAATTGATGAATGTCACCGTGTTAGTACCGATAAAGATTCTCAATACGGACAGGTGATCTCGGAATTAAAACAGCATAACTCAAAACTTAAGGTATTAGGTTTAACGGCTACACCTTATCGTATGGGGCTGGGTTGGATTTATTATCGTCATTATTTAGGTTTTATACGCGGTGATGAAACAAGCCCATTTAAAGATTGTATTTTTGAATTACCTTTACGCTATATGATTAAAAATAATTATTTAACTGCCCCTAAATTAATTGATGCTGCAATAACGCATTATGATTTTTCTTCTTTGATATCAAATAAATTTGGTCAATTTGAACAAAAAGATATTAATAAAATATTGAAATCTGAAACCAGAGCGACGTTATCGATTATCAAACAAGTCATTGAGCTGGTAGCGACGCGTCAAGGTGTGATGATTTTTGCAGCTACAATTGAGCATGCCAAAGAAGTCTTAAGTTATTTACCTAGCAATGAAAGCGCGCTGATCATAGGTGAAACAGCATTAAACATAAGAGATGATGTTATTTCTAAATTTAAACGCAAGCAAATTAAGTTTTTAGTTAACGTATCTGTATTAACAACTGGGTTTGATGCGCCACATGTCGATTTTATTGCTATTTTAAGACCAACAGGCTCTGTGAGCTTGTATCAGCAAATCGTGGGCAGAGGGTTAAGGTTAAGTGAAAATAAAAAGGATTGTCTTGTAATTGATTATGCGGGCAATGGGTTTGATGTTTATTATCCAGAAGTAGGAACTAAAAAGCCTGATAGTGATAGTGAGCCAGTACAGATCATGTGTCCGGGTTGTGGTTTTGCTAATTTATTTTGGGGTAAAACCGACGAGACAGGAAAAGTGATTGAACATTTTGGCAGGCGTTGTAAAGGCTTACTTGAAAACGATACCACGATGGAAAAACAACAATGTGATTTTCGTTTTCGTTTTAAACAATGTGATCATTGTGGGGCTGAAAATGATATTGCTGCTCGAAAATGTCATGAGTGTGACAATGCGATAGTCGATCCTGATGATAAACTTAAAGCGGCATTAAATTTAAAAGATGCGTTAGTGCTAAGATGTTCAGGTAAATCCTTAGAAGTTGTAAACGATACAAAACTAAAAATCACCTATTATGATGAAGACGGTGCCAGTTGTTCTGAACTTTATAACTTTGATAATTCAGGGGCGCGATATTATTTTAATCTGGAATTTGGGAAACGCGCAGGCAAGAGTCAAACTCCGACTGAGTTTAAAAATTTAAATCAGGTTTTAAGTTGTCAAAATGATTTACCAACGCCTGATTTTGTTATTGCACGTAAGGCTGGTAAAAAGGGGCATGCAAATTGGCGTATTGCTGAAAAAATATTTGATTATGAAGGTCATTTCAGAAAAGCCAATCAGGAGTAATTTTTAATCTGTATTCTTAAATGAGGCCGAAGATTTATTCATACAGATTAAATATTAGGCCTTATTTGAAACCGGTTAATTCTCGGCCATGATCCCCCAGCCATCTCCATAACCATTAAATGGATTTGCAATCGATTCGAAATACTGCTCCATTTGACCTAATAAAGCGTGATCAGGCACCATTTTAATCGTAGTTAAAACTTCCCAAACACCTGTTTCAGCACATTTTTGCAGTTGTGTTTTTGGTGCGAGTTCATCTTTAATTATTTCTTGTTCAAACTTTTCAGCGTCGGCTTTTTGTTCGAATAGAATAAAAAAGTCGATTAATTGGAGCTGTGTTAAATCGACACCTGCACTGGCGATCTCGGCTAATAACGCGGCGTTTTCATCATTTGGAAGTTGTGCTTGTTCACTCATTATCTAAACTGTTTATTGATTCACTTATGTATATTGTCTTAGAAAACGATAAAAATAGAAAGATATAGTGTGAATTATGTTATATTTTTAGACAACTTCATAATTTAATAAGACAATATTTTTGATTCGTTTACTTTTCCCTTTATTGTTTTTGACTATGTTTAACTCTGCTCTTTTGGCCTCAGAGCAAACTATTACGGCTTTTAAAGTTAACGGGATCCAAGGAGAGTTACTTAAAAATGTAGAGTTTTATTTAGAGAAAATAAAACATGAAACGGTTACAGTGCAGCTTAAGCGTTATAGTGAAAAACAAATTCGTTCTAGCTTAAAAGCCTTAGGGTATTATCAACCTGAAATAAAAATAAAATTTACAGTGATTGGTCAGGAAACGAATACTGCTTTTCTAATGGATGTTAATATTGAAAAAGGGCCTGCGACGTTAATTAACGCACTTACTTTTAATATCATTGGCGCTGGAAAAACGGATAATGAGTTTATGACAGTGCTAAATACATTACCTTTAAAGTTAGGGGATGTGGTCAATCATGCTCACTATACAAAATCTAAAACTTTAATCGATGACAGATTACTCGAACTTGGCTATTTTGACGCTAAATGGGATAAAAGTCAGCTTGGAATATCTTTGGTTGATAGCAGTGCAAAAGTTGAATTGTTGGTTAATACGGGCGAGCGCTATGTTTATGCACCAATAGTAATAAAAGGAGATACCCAAGCTGAAAAGTATATACGTACGTTAGCACCCTTTAAAACAGGACAAGTTTATCGGGCTGGTGATATCTCTAAATTTAACTTTGATTTGGCGGCCACACCTTATTTTAAGAGTGTACGAGTTTATGCTGATATCGAAAATCGCGAAAATGCACAGATCCCGATTAAAATTGAAGTCCTGCATAAAGCGTTAAATAATTTTGAGATTGGGGGGGGCTTCTCTACTGATCTGGGTGCTAAAGCACGCTTTAAGTGGAGTCGTCCCTGGGTGGGCAGTAACGGTCATTATTTTGAAAATAATGTGATTGCCTCTGAAGTCGAACAAGAGTTTAAGCTTTCCTATACAATTCCTGAAAATGATCCGATAAATGACGTATGGCGTCTTTCTCTTGGTTATAAAAATGAAGAGAACAGAGATACAGAAAAGTTTACTCATAAAGTTACTTCTCAGCTTCAGCGTCAATGGCTGCTTGAGAATCGATGGGTTAGGACAAGTTTTATTCGTCATGAAAAAGAAAGCTTTGAGCTGGCGGATAAAGTGGAACACACTGAAATGCTGATCCCTGGGATCAGTTATGCTAAAAAACGGATCCGGGGCGGGACAACACCATATTGGGGAGATCATTGGTTAATTACTTTAGAATTAGCACAAGAAAACTTCTTTTCTAATACAGATTTACTTAAGTTTCAGCTGGAAAGCGCAATACTGCGAACTTATTATACTCGACATATGATTTATGCCAGAGCGACTTTGGGGGCAATCTGGGTTGATGATATTAATAAGGTGCCAGGTTCACTACGATTTTATGCTGGTGGCGACCAAAGTGTTCGAGGTTTTGGCTATGAGTCTATTTCACCTACAGAAAATGAGGTAAAAGTCGGTGGGCGCTATTTGGCAACGGGTACTTTGGAATATAATTATCAATTTGCTGCTAACTGGAGATTAGCTTTATTTACGGATGCTGGAACAGCGACAAATGATTTTTCTGAGCAAATAGAAGTCGGTACAGGTTTTGGGATCCGATGGTTAACACCGATTGGTCCTGTGAGAGTCGATCATGCCTGGGCGTTAACTACAGATAATAAAACGACCAGAATAAGTATTATGATTGGACCTGAAATATGATCTCCTGTGAGCCTAAGCCAATCAAGGCAACAAAAGCATCTCGGTTTTTTAAGTTGAGCCGTAATTTTATAAATAGTTTAATTATTTTATCCACAATACTATTTTGTCTGATATTTACTAGCCCCGGTAATCAATTTATAGCCTATATCATCAATAAAACGATGCCTGGTGTTACGATAGATTTACCGCAAGGACGATTTTTATATCAAGATCCATTTTCAATCGATATTCACTCAGAGACTTTTAATGTAAATGTTAATGAGGCTACTTTAGATCTAAATGTAGGGCAATGTTTGTGGGATCAAATAGCGTTTTATAAAGAAACAGTCATAGAGTGTCCATTGACATTACATTTCACAGAGTTTAAATTTTATGTTATTGCTGGCCAGGATACACACGATTTACAATTACAAGACGGTAAATTAAACTTATCGGTCGATTACAAGCAAGATAAATATTATCTCCATATCGCTAATTCAGCTCTGTCTCAACTTAAATTAGATCAAGTTATTACGCAAACTGATCAACAGACCACAGCTTTTTTACCAATACAAGATATTCAATTTGATAGTCCTGTGTCATTAAAAATAACAGATACCGTTATTGGTAAAGTGATTTTAAAGCAAAATTCGAATCAACAGAATTTTGATGATATTCATATAAATTCTAAAGTTTTAGATGAGGCGTTAATAATTGAACAGTTATCATTTAAGTATCAAGATTTTAAATTTGTAACATCGGGGAACATCGTATTTTCACCTGCTAATTTGATGGAGTTGGACCTTGAGATAAATCATGATACTGATAAATTGAAAGCTCAACTACGAGGAGGGTTATCTGATTTAAAACTCTTTGTAGAGACAAAAGGTCAACTTCCATCAGTGATACAAGGCCAGATTAATTTACAGCAAACTAATTATCCATTTAAACTGCATACAAGCATAACTAACTGGCAAACACGGCTGGAACAACAACCTGTACAAATTGACAATTTATCAGCACAGGTTTCAGGTGATATAAAAGCCTATAAGGTACAGTTAAATAGCCAGCAGCAAATAAGTGCCTATCCAAAATCAGATTTATCTTTAACTGGTTTTGGTGACTTAACTCATTTTACATTTGAGCAATTAGTGGTGAATACACTACAAAGTGAATTAAAAATGTCAGGAGATGTAGCTTGGCAAGATCAACTGGCAATAAATTTAAAAGCACAGGCAAGTAAAGTTAATTTAGTCGAATATAACTTGGATTATGTGACAGATTTAACCGGTGATTTTCAGGTTATTTATCAAGGAAATGAAAATAATTGGTTAGTGCGTGTACCAAAAGTACACCTTAAAGGAGCTTTTCAAAAGTTCCCCATAGACTTAAATGGTCAATTTTCGTTTGATCAAAAAGGCCATAGTGACATTACTCAGATAAAATTAACGAGTGGCGCTAATTATGTGTCGTTAGCCGGAAAAGTTAAAGAAAAATGGCAACTTGCTGCGAAATTTAATATCACTGATGCGACACAGGTTTCACCTGACATTATAGGATTTGGTACGGGTGATATAAAAGTATCCGGGGCGCGTTTTAAGCCTAAATTAACGTGGAAAACTGAATTTAATCAGATTAAATATCAAGACTATGCGTTAGGCCAGCTATTAAGCCAAGGTTCAATTTTGGCTGCAGATAATTATGATACAGAGTTATTGCTCACTATGCATGATGGTCGGTTTAATGATAAAAAAATAAATCAACTGCATGTAAATGTAAATGGTAATAAAAGTGGCCATCATGCTAATTTTAAACTGGAGTCAGATTGGCTTAACGCATATTCAAAATTAGCTGGTTTTGTAGATACTGCGAATATACTGCATACAAAAATAGCAGAAACGCGTATTCAATTTAAGAATAAAATAATAAGTCCAGTGCGAAATATTGACTTACAATTTGACATTGTGAATCAAGATTTAGTTTTAAAACCTCATTGTTGGCAGTCGACAAATTCCAAAGTCTGTTTAGATTATTTCAACGGGAATAAAAATGACGGGAAATTTAAGTTAAATGTAGATCAATTTGATTTTAATTCTATCTCTGAACTTTTCCCCAGAGGTTTTAACGCCAGAGGTCTGGTAACAGGGAACCTTTTAGGTGAATGGCAACATGGCAAGATCAGGCAATTAAAAGTTGAGCTTGATAGTCAGCAATTAGAATTAGCCATAGAGCAAGAACAAGATTTATATTTATTACCAATAAAGCAAGCTCAGTTAAATTTGCATTCAAATGAGGAGTTACTTTATGTTGAATCGATAGTGCAGTCTGAGCTATTTGGCACGATCAAAACTGCTATTGAGGTAAGTGATCTTCTTGGTGTCAATTCGTTGAATGGTAATGTTAATTTAAAAGAAGTTAAATTGGATAAATTTAAGCCTTTTATTAGACAACTGGATTCGTTATCAGGGGAGGTGACGGCAGATTTAACACTGTCAGGTCACTTACTTTCTCCTATGTTAGCAGGAAAAGTCAATGCAAATAATATCGCATTATCAGGACGGGCTATTCCTTTTTCAATCGTAAATAGTTATGCAGAACTCGATTTCAAACAACAAGGTGCGAATATTACAGCTCAAGTTTTTGATAGCAAAGGTGGTAAAGTTGAATTAAAGGGCAATATGAATTGGTTAAATGACATCTTGATAGCAGACGCTAATTTAAAGGGGCAGGCATTTAACCTGGAGTTAACGCAAGGTATTAAATTAAAAGTAGATTCAGATGTAACAATGGCATTTGATGGTGAAAATTTAAACTTAGGTGGAAAAATTTTAATACCTTATGGCAGGATAGAGATAAAAGAATTACCACAAGGCGCTGTTGAAGTTTCTGGAGATGAAATTATTTTTGAACAGCGCATTGTAAGTAATAAAAAACCGATAAATTACGCTTTAGATTTACTTATTGAAGTGAAAGATGATGTGCGGTTTAATTCATTTGGTTTAAGTTCAAAACTGGTGGGGCTTTTAAAATTAAAACAGACCTATCAAGGTCCATTAATAGCATCGGGTGATATTAATATTATAGATGGTGTGTACCAGTCATTTGGTCAGGACTTGCAGATCCAAACTGGGCAAATAGGTTTTTCGGGGGCGATTGATAAACCTTTTTTAAATATTAAAGCGATAAGAAATCCGAAAAAAACAGCTGATGGTGTTATTGCAGGGATCAGGTTATCAGGTCGTATTGAACAACCGAAATTTGAAGTGTTTTCAGAACCGGGTTTAGATCAGGCTATGGCTTTATCTTATTTGCTGAATGGTCAACCTTTAGGTGAAGGTAATAGCGCCAATAATAATATGTTAAAGCAATTATTGTTATCTAATGGTTTGTCTCGTAGTGAAGGGATCGTAAATAAAATTGGTTATAAATTGGGTTTTGAGGATGTAACTATCGGTTCACAAGGGGCTGGTAATGATACCAAAGTAGAAATATCCGGGTATTTAAATCCAGATGTTCAAATACGTTATAGTGTCGGTGTATTTGATCCTGTCACTGAGGTAGTGGTGAGGTATCAACTATTACCTCAATTATATTTGGAAGCCATTAACGGTGTTTATGATTCGCTGGATATCTTATATAAATTTGAATGGCACTAATGAAATTATCATTGGTAATAAATGTAAAAAACGCACTTTAAAATACACAACTAAAAATAATAAAGGTTTATGATGCAAAGGTTAAAATTTATTTATATTCTGATGATAGTATTAAGTATTGTATTGTCTTCACGCGTTCAGGCAGAAAAAAAACGCTTGTCTCCCTCAGAGATAATTGCCAATGCCCCCGATCATGACTGGCAATATTTAGACCCTGAAAACACTTTATATCTGGTATTAGAACGAGGTACCGTGGTAATCGCTTTGAATACATTTTTAGCGCCAGAGCATGTGAATAATATTAAAAAACTTGCTCGAGAGGGTTTTTACCGAGGCCTCAATATTTATAGGTTTGTTGAGGGGTTTGTAGCACAAGGTGGTGATGTTAAAGAAGTCAGGAAGCCTAAAGTTGGTAAGCTTAATTTAAAAGCAGAGTTTTATAAACAAACAGATAAGCAATTAGCTATCACCTTAGTTGACGATAAAGATGGTTATGCGGCAAGAACCGGCTTTTTAAATGAATTTGCCGTAGCGCAAAATTCTGAGGCGACACAGACATGGCAAGCTCATTGCCCTGGCGTATTTGCAATGGCCAGATCTGAGTCAGCAGATAGCGCAGGTACTGAATTTTATGTGGCACTCGGAACGTTACGCTATTTAGATCGTAATATAACTACAATTGGCAGAGTGATTTCAGGCATGGAGTTTATTCAGAAATTGGAACGTAATCAAAAAGATAAAAGTGATGCGGCTTTTAAAAATTATAATGTGATCAAAGACCTTCAGGTGGCAAGTGATCATTTATCAAAGCAAGCTTTAAATATACAGGTAATGAAAACTAACTCACCGTCTTTTAAAGCGTTAATTGAATCAAGACGGAATCGTCCGAGCAGTTGGTTTGTTGAAACCCCAAATTATACGGATGTCTGTGCGGTTAACATACCAAGTAGATAAATGGTTAAAAACAGCCAATAAAAACCTGACTGTTTTTGAATTTAAAGTATTTATTGGCGATTGGTTTTAATGTTAAAAGGGATATTATTTTGCATTGAAGAGCGATAAGGGTTGATATCTAAACCACCTCTTCGGGTATACCTAGCGTATACTTCTAATTCATCAATACCTAAATGCTGTTGTATATCACAATAAATGCGTTCAACACATTGTTCGTGGAATTCGTTATGACTACGAAATGAAATTAAATATTTTAATAGACTTTCCTGGCAGATTTTTTTACCTGTATATCGAATAATAATACTGGCCCAATCGGGCTGAGAAGTAATTAAACAGTTAGATTTCAACAGATGGCTATGTAAAGTCTCAGAAACTATTTTTTCCTCAGATTCAGTTTTTAATTGATTTTTATCAAGCTGATATTGTTCAATTTCAATATCTAAATCATCAATACAAATACCTGGTAACGGGGTGATTTGCTGGCAATTAATATCGTCAGAGCTAAATAACTTTACCTTTACCGGCATGTGTACTCCGTGAGATAAATCCTTTATTAGCAGGTTTCTAACGTGTTCCCAATCTTCAAAACGTGATTGATTGAAACTATTTAAATAGAGTTTAAAGGACTTAGATTCGATGATATGGCTAGATTGACAAGGAAAAATAAACTCGGCTACTGCAACTTGCGGCTTTCCCTTATTGTTTAACCAGGATAGCTCATAACCTGTCCACAAGTCTTCACCATGAAAAGGTAGATTTGTATCAATTATTTTTAATTCATCTCGATTTAATTTTCTCGCAATCGGAAAAAGCAAAGTAGGATCATAGTGATCTTTATATTCAGTGTGTTGTCCCAGTAGCGTATTTTTTAATTCTTCAGACTCGTGATATAGGGTCATATTTATTACAAAGGCTGTTTAAGGTTACAATAGGCTTATTGTAACGAATGTTAAAGGATCATGCAGCATGGTAATTAAGGATCAACTAGCGCAGCTATTTGAGCAATTTCAAATTAAATGGCAACAAAAAACCGGACATCTGGCAGTAATTGACCATGATGAACTTTGGTTAAGCCCTTGTGAAATAATGGAGACTTTATCTGATGGTAAAGTTCAGTGGCAGGCTGTAGTACAACCTGAAAACAATAATATGCGTAATTTGGATACCGCACTTGAGATCAGAATTCATCAAGATGTGAGTGATTATTATGCCAGTTTTTACAGTGATAATTTGGAAGTGACTTCTCCTTGGGGGCCGTTAGTTTTATTACAGGCATGGAGCGAGTTAGATTATAGCCAGTTACAACAAAATTTATTGGGGCATATCATGATGAAGCGAAAGTTAAAACAAGCTGAAACTGTGTTTATAGGTTTAACTGAAAAAGAAGATTTATTAGTGACTATGATGAATGATACAGGTGCTATTTGGCTGGAATATGTAGGTAAAGAGCCACATCAACAAATAGCAGAAAACATGCATGATTTTTTGGCTCAGTTAACAGTCAATTGAGGTTATTGGTGATCCCAGGAAATATTTGAGATCAGGCCGCAGGGCTCACATTTAAAATCAAAAAGTCCAAACCAGGGCTTATCGAGTAACCAGTCACCATCACAGCCTGGGCAGCGACGCTGCTGCTCAGATAGTTTATTTAAACCGCCAACACGGTATAAATAATAATAAACAGGTTTTTTGGTTAAATACGCAATTCGTTTTCTTAAAGATTGTCCACGCCGATATAAATCGCTGTCTAATTCAGAAAGCTCTTTTATTGCTGAGAACTCACATCTGGTCGCGCCATTTATTTGTATTTGATCGCAGGCCTGCCAATCTTCTTGCCATTTAATAAGGGTTTTGTAGTCTCCATTAGCGATTGCAGGTACTTTATAGAGGGGGACGGGCATAAAATCGTCACCACAATATAAAGGGCTGCAAGTATGGACGTAAGTGGTGTACAAAATATAACTACTAGGTTCTTTGCAACAGTCTGCACCATTGGCATGAATATCTTGACCTATTACTTTTGTTTTAGGCTGTAATAAACCGACTTCATTAAGTTTTTTTAAACTGTGCTTTACAAATGGACTATGATACAGAGGATGCAATGAATCTTGTTCTGGACACATAACCCGGGTGATAAAATATCCATCTTTTAACACTGTGGGGAATTCTTCACCTATTATTTGCCCATTAAACCTTAATGCATTTATTAAGCGGATAATCGCTTTTTCAGCGGCTTCTAGCGTTGTGTCCTGATAACAATCAAAACTTAAATCAACAACAAACATTATTTAATTCCCTGACTTTCCAGCATAGATAAGAGCCTGTCTAATTTTTGTTCTATACGATCTAGCTGTGAAATCTCTGATGTGTTTTCAATCCTATTCGCACTTGATCCTATATGGGAAATTATATCTGGATTTTGTTTAAATTTACCTAAAACTTGAATGATCACTGGCATAGGTACTTTTTGTGATAAGTGTGATTTTATCAAAGCAACAGAAGGTGACTTACCCTCTGCTGTGATATGTTTTATTGCATCGAGTACAAAGTTTTCCATTTTATATCTTATTATATGAACCTAAAATAATTCAATTTTAGGTGTGTTATTGGTCAAATTAACTAAATTTTAGCGTGAAATGCTGCTTATCTCTAGTTTTTTCTGTGCTATTGAAGTTATATCTATATAAATCAATGGTTTGTAAATTGGCATGCTAATTGTTTTATTTTAGAAAAATAATTACATTAAATTGGATATAAGAATGAAAAAATTACTCTCAGCGCTAATTGTTATTTCTCCTTTGGTTTTATCTGGCTGCGTCATTGCAGTTGATAGAAATTTAGATCATGAAACTAAAGATAGCTGGCAAGTGAAGCAAGAAACCAATAAAGCGACAATAATGTCTTTAGAAATAGGTCAGGGAATTGAATTAATTAAATCACAATTAGGTGCCCCTGATTTTTATGAAGTATACCAGCAAGGTGGAAATGATACTAAAATACTTTACTATCGTACACATCGCACACATTCTGACAGTCAAACCACTAAAAATGAATGTCACTTTCTTGAGTTTAAAAATAACACTTTAGTGTCAATTGGTAATGGTGAAAATGCGCCACGAAGGAAAGTTTAAACTAAAAAATTGAAAAAGAACGCTATCGCGTTCTTTTCGTTAATTACGTAGCATAGTATCCAATTGATCAATCACTTCGGTCCAATCACTATCTTGCTCCAGTGACTCCTTTATAAAACTAGCCTGACCTGTACTCCAAAATGGTGCTTTCATGAGTAATTCTGAATTATTGATTTGATGATCCTTAATAAAATTATCTATTCCTTCAGTAGAGTTATCTAGCCCCAATTGAGCAAATAAATTTGTTAAATTGTGTAAATTTGTATCCATTTTATTTCCTAATTAACCCATTACGATCTATAAAGTATAGGTCATGAAAAAAATCATGTATTGCGCATTATAAAAATAATAATAAGGATACAAATAAACATGAGCGAAGTTGAAAAAGTAGTCAAGAATGAAGAGATAAGAGCTGTATATTTAACACCTGAAGATTTACCTATTGCGGCAAGTTTATTATATCAGGCTTACCATGATGATGTTTTGTTTCAAAAAATCCTTAAAGCAGATCCCCAGTCCCCGTTAATTTATGAAAAAAAGCTTAGAGCATTAATTCGTGAAGAACTCACGAGTTTCTGGCAAGGTCATCAACCTTTAGTTGGTGTATTTAAAGCAGATACATTAAAAGCGGTTGCTTGTGTGATCAAGTCTGACGATGACTTAAAAGCTGAAAGATATTGGCATTGGCGTTTAAAGTTAATGTTAACTACTGGCTATATCAGTACACATCAATTGATAGATAAAGAAAAAGTAATTCGTGAAGCTTTGAGCGATTATAGTACATATCATTTTTTGGCGTTTATAGCCGTAGCCCCAAAAATGCAAAAGCAAGGATTAGGTCATTACCTGCTTAGTGCCTTAGATAATTTAATTAAAGATGATATGGATACATCGGGACTGGCTGTATTTGTTACACAAAGTGATCAGGTAAAACTATTTTTGAATCACGGTTTTACTTTAGTAAAAGAACTTGAATTTAACAGTGTCAGTGGTCAGTTATTATTTAAAGATAAACCTTAAAAGCCTTTCTGTGGTTAAGCGGAAATTTGACTGTAAGAAATATCTCACAGATATGTGGGCATAGTCGGTATAAGGCCTTAGATAACACTTATAATAAGTTATATTTATTTGATAATAAACAAGAAAATAATTATTTCAATAAAATGACATTTAAATAATTTAGTTTTGGTAGGTTTTTTTATTTTCTCAATCTTCTATTATTTATACCGAAAGAGACAAGACGTAACAGGAATTACTGGAAAGGCAAGGATGTAAAGGGATTAATGGATTCAGGGACGTGAGATATTAAATGAATTAATATCGTGTTTAGGGAATGAACTAAAGTCAGGGATGTAAAGGGATTAATGGATTCAGGGACGTGAGATATTAAATGAATTAATATCGTGTTTAGGGAATGAACTAAAGTCAGGGATGTAAAGGGATTAATGGATTCAGGGACGTGAGATATTAAATGAATTAATATCGTGTTTAGGGAATGAACTAAAGTCAGGGATGTAAAGGGATTAATGGATTGGGACGTGAGATATTAAATGAATTAATATCGTGTTTAGGGAATGAACTAAAGTCAGGGATGTAAAGGGATTAATGGATTGGGACGTGAGATATTAAATGAATTAATATCGTGTTTAGGGAATGAACTAAAGTCAGGGATGGGAAGGGATTAATGGATTGACCGCGTACTAAATGAATTAGTACAGAACGGGATGTTCAGGATAATTGCATGATGCAATAGGAGCTGCCAGGAATGGCAAGTTTTCAAGGAAGACAGGGAAGATAGGACACCTTTTAAAAGGAGAGATGCAAAAGGCATGGAGTAGGGTTAGGATGACCATTGGATATTCAGTATCCATTTAAGGATAGTTAAACAAGGAATAGTAAAGAGCTTAATCATGGATGAATATAAAGAATTGGGGCGTAGCTATGTGTTACGCCTTAACTTTTTGTACCTACCGATAACATTATTTTATGAGCTAGATTCAATTATTGCTAAGCCTGTCAGCAGTGTATTTAAATGCTAAGTAATCCATATGGAAATTCAATTGTAAGCAATATCTCACGTAATTGTGCGTTTAGTCGTTTTAATAAGCTGAATTCGCACTTTAAATTATTTTAATACATTGTAAATAAAGAATATTCTATGAGTGTCATTGAAACATCAGTGAAAAAATTGAATTTTAGCAGGTTTTTTTATTTAATTGATAATCTATTATTTACTCTACAGGACAAGGAGCAGCAGGCACTGCATATAAAATAGGGATGTAAAGGGATTAATGGATTTAGGAACGTGAGATATTAAATGAATTGATATCGTGTTTAGGGATTAAACAAAAGTCAGGGATGTAAAGGGATTAATGGATTGGGACGTGAGATATTAAATGAATTGATATCTTGAGCAGGGAAGGGATTAATGGATTGGGACGTGAGATATTAAATGAATTAATATCTTGAGCAGGGATGTAAAGGGATTAATGGATTGACCGCGTACTAAATGAATTAGTACAGAACGGGATGTTCAGGATAATTGCATGATGCAATAGGAGCTGCCAGGAATGGCAAGTTTTCAGGGACGACAAGGAAGATAGGATATTTAAGGAAAGATATAATATGGAATTCGGGCAAGGTTGCTGTTAGATATTATGGAAATGTCTTTTTAGGATAATGAAAAAGGATCAGTAAAAGGGTTACTTTATTCATGGATGAAGATAAATATTGGGGCGTAACTAATTGTTACGCCTTAGCTCGTTTGAAATCTTAATATTAAATTTTATGTGGTGGAATATAGACTTTTACTAAATTAATATCTTCCATTTCTAATTCAGCCTGATATCTTGTTTCTCCATCACTAGAAAATTCGAATAAAAATACACTTTTAAAACCAGGCTTGCCTGTTTTTAAAATACCTAATCTATGTTTAGTTCTGGCAACATCTAACAGCTGTACCGCTAATTTTTCAGTTTGTGTTTTTGCGTGTACTGACGCTGCTTCTGCAATTTTTCGATTTAGCCAAAAATAATAAATGATTGCAGCTATACACATTAGTAGCCAAAGTGTTGCCATAGTTTTTATGCCTTAAATTTAAGAAAATAACTTTCCGATCGCATGGGCTAAGGTTTTACTGCGATTTTCTATTCGTAGTAAAGCTAATAAATGAGGTCGAATAGATGGAATTGCAACTAAATCGGCAAAAATACCAGAAAATAACTCGGGATGGTGCTCTGCGTGCGCCACTTTATCCATAAATAAATGCAAGCGCTCAGGGTTTGATAAGTAAGACCAAAGCCTACCTGTAATTGTTAAAATGATATCTAAATCCAGTGCCATTTGGGTTTGTAATATCTTATCAATTAACGCTTCTATTAATACCCTTGCCTGACTATGCGATAAGCACCTTAAATAACAGACTATAAGTGCAGAATTATTATCAAGTAGTGCTTTTTCTGCTAAATGGATAATAGATTCACTTAACCTGATCGGTATTTCAATATTTTCCAACATGGCGCTCAGTGGTGTTAACACTTCAGTCGGTAGTAAGGGCAGAGCTTTGATTAAATTTGACAAGTTATTTGCTTTTTCTAATCGAAAGGAAAAATCAGCGATACCTTGTAGTGAAATAGATTGCCAATCACTAAATCCTAACTGTCCAGTAAAGTAAAGTTGCGCATGTTCATAGTAGATGGACGCGGGTTTGTTGGTTTCAACTTTCATTAAAGCGTTAAAAGCCGCGCGTTTATTTGCATTCGGAGTAAAAACATAGGGATTATTATTAAGCTCTTTACCATCTTGTTTGCCGGTAAGTTGGGTGCCGAGCGCTTCTAATACCATATGCGCAAATTGATCTCTGCTCGCCTGAATTAGTTTGCTTTGTTCATCTAATGGGAGCTTTAAAAACCAAATATAGGGCTCTTCAGTTGCTTGTTTATCCCAAAACAAAATGGCGAATACAGCGTGTTGCTGTAATGGACTAGGGTACGGTAGTTGTGTACTTTCAATTTTAGCAAAGGTTTTTTTATCTATCTTGTTAATACGTCGGCCCATATCATAAACACGCCACTGAGTTCCAGCTGTATCAAGTAATTCAGCTAAAGTCGAAATATTGTATTCCATAAATGTGCCCGTCAAATTGAAAATTCGCGAAATTATATACTTAAATATTAATAGGGAAAAGTTTATTAAGGGTTAAACCTTGTTAGTGTCGCAAATTAATTGGTCTGGGGTGAGAAGAAATTGTTATAATTTTTACTTTGATCTTTATTGGCTATTTATTAAATGAATGAAATTGAATTAGAGCATGATATTAAACAACCCGAATTAAATATTTTATATCAAGATGAGTATTTTGTTGCTATAGATAAGCCGTCAGGATTGTTGGTTCACAGATCATTTTTAGATAAACACGAAACACAATTTGCAATGCAAATGGTCAGAGATCAAATAGGGCAGCATGTTTATACGGTACATAGATTAGATAGGCCAACATCCGGTGTATTATTATTTGCATTAAGTTCAGACGCCGCTAATAAGATGAATCAGTTATTTATTGAACATAAAGTTCAAAAACGATATTTAGCTTTAGTGCGAGGCTTTGCACCTGATAAAATAAAGGTCGATAAGCCTTTAAAAGAACAACTAGATAAAATTGCGGATAAATATGCAGTGCAAGATAAACCTGCACAAACAGCTGTCACTGATTTTAAATGTTTACATCAGGCAAGTTTGCCTATTTCTTTTGGAAAATATCCTAGTATTAGATATTCATTAGTTGAGTGTTTACCTCAGACAGGTAGAAAACACCAATTAAGGCGTCACCTAAATCATATTACCCATCCTATCATTGGTGATATCAATCACGGTGATAATAAACATAACAAATTTTTTAGAGATCATTATTCATTTAGAAGACTCATGTTGTTTGCTATGGGGCTCAACTTTGTGCATCCTTATACTCAACAACCTATAGAAATAAAGGCTAACCTTGGCCAGCAGACATTAGATATATTTGCGCAATTGGGCTGGCCTGGTATCGAAAGTGAATACAAAAATGATTAATGTAAGCGTTTATGTTGCTGCGAATGGTATTAGTCTTTTATGTCTGTAATATTTCAAGATTTTAATGCCATACCTCAGAATGACCAATTAGCGATAGTTATTTGTGCATGTTTATGGCGCTCTAGCTCCCGCAATTTGGTTAAAATCATCTTTAACTAAATTGCGGTGATTATCATTTAGATCGGTTTTTTTATATTAGGCTGTGTGAAATCGGGTTTATTGTCTAATTTTTTATCTAGATCTATACCTTCCAATAACTGTTTTAATGCGCGATAAGCCATAAAACTGAAATAGAAAATAGGGATACTTAATAAAAATAAAATAAAGATTACAGGCACGACAAAATCAAACTTGGCAGATAACATAGTCATACCAGCTAAACTGCCCACAAAACAAGTGATAATTAACGTGCTAAAGGCATAGAGATAAAACTCATTTAATTTATTTTTTCTCGTCTTCATTATGTCCATGATAGTACCTCATTATTCCATTAAATATAATTTATACCCTAAATATTAATTCTAGACTAATTTAAGTTTTTTTAACATCTACTTGAAGCTTTAATTTTTGACCGGGTTGTAAATATTTATTCCGGCTGATTTTATTCCATTGAATAATATCTTTTACTTGTACTTTGAATTGATTGGCTATTCTTGCTAACGAATCACCTCGTCTTACTTTATAAGTAATAGTACGTTTACTGCTATTTAAGCTTGCGATTTCGGGCTGAAATTTATTTTTATAAAACACTAACTTTTGCCCTGGTTTAATCGCCTTACTTGCTGATAGCTTATTCCACTTTACTAATTGAGAAATAGAAACTTTGTGCTCATTACTGATGTCCCATAGCGTATCACCTTTTTTAACCACATAGTTTTGTTGTTTTTTCGGCGTTTGAAATGTATTTTTATTTGCTGCGAGTTTCATTTGTTTTGAAAGTTGCTGATTGTCGATAGCACTATTACTTAATGGCACCAGTAAATGCTGTCCTACACGTATCGTATTGGAATTGAGTTTATTTAATTTTTTTATTGAAGCGGCACTCGTATCATATTTTTGCGCGATAACAGAAATACTATCTCCTTTACTTACCTGATATCTTTGCCAACGAATACGATCTTTGATATCTGTGATAGCTAGGCGTTTTGTAAATTGTTCCGATTTATCTATCGGTAACAATAAATTGTGCGGCCCATCAGGGTCTGTTGCCCAACGATTAAAACCCGGATTTAATTTATACAGATCCGTAATTTCCATGCCAGCCATTTTAGCTGCCAGTGCCAGGTCTATTTGAGATCCTACTTCAACCACTTCAACTACCTGTGCATTGATTATTTGATTCCATGTAACCTTAAATTCTTCAGAACGCTTTAATAAATCAGAAAGTGCTAATAACTTAGGTACATAAGCAGTTGTTTCTTTAGGTAAATCTAATGACCAAAAATCTGTAGGTAAATGTTTTTTACGATTTTTTTTAATTGCTCTGAGCACTCGGCCTTCGCCTGAATTATAGGCTGCAATCGCATTTAACCAATCGCCTTCCAGGGTTTTATGCAGATATGATAAATAATCAAGTGCAGCACGTGTAGACTGAACAATATCTCGACGTCCATCGTACCACCAGTTTTGTTTTAATTTAAATCGCTCACCAGTTTGTGGCATAAACTGCCAAATCCCCGAGGCACTGCGATGAGAATAACCAAAAGGATCAAATGCACTTTCTACGATAGGCAGTAAAGCAAGCTCTATTGGCATATTTCTTTTTTCAACTTCCTCTACGATATAATAAAGATAAGGAGACCCACGTTTTGAAATGCGATCGAGGTATTTTTGATGTTTGCCATAATAGTTACGTTCACTGACCACAGCTCTATTTTGAGGAACGGGGATTGATAATTGATATCGGATCCGTTCCCATACATCATCAAATACAGGTATAGGTTCATCTGGCTCTGATGAGTCTTGTTCGTTATCCTGTAAGGCAAAAATTGTTAATGCATCAACAACATCTTCGGGTTGAGCTGAAGTATAATCAGCAGGAAGTTGATTGTTTGCGATATCATCATTATTTGATTTCGTCATTTGGCAACCAGATAAAAGTATGGCAAGCAAAGGGTACAGAAGTATTTTTTTCATTATCAATTTTTTCGTTAATTAAGATCAGGCAAAACAGCCCAGATTTTACCCGTTTTTATTAAATAATTCTATTGTTAGCTAAAATTCTTGTGTCATAATTAAATAGGTATATGTATTATTTGATATTATTTTTATTTTTTAGATAAGTAATATTGAATTAGACTTAAACTGTAATGTCTAAAACAACATGTAATGTTGTTTTGGTGGTAATACCTCAAGTTTAAATAAGATAAATCATGACCTTATTTAAGGAACGATATATTGAAACCAGCATTAAGTTTTCACGAAGCGCCCAGACCTGAGAATTGGCAACAATTTCCACACGGTCATTATTTGCAAACTGAAATAGAACAAAAATTAGCGCGATGGTTTCCAAGAGTATTTGGCTATCATTTATTAAAGTTAGGAGAATTAAGTGGCCAACTTAATACTGAATCTTGTTGCATTAAACACCAGATCTGTGTTGCTCCAAGCTCAGATAGGGCTGGTGTAATTGCTGATATAGATGAACTGCCTTTTTCAGAGCATTCAGTTGATGCCTGCTTGTTAAGTCATTCTTTAGAATATAATAGCGATCCCCATCACATTCTGCGTGAAGTTCACCGTACCTTGATCCCTGGCGGTTATATTTTAATTACAGGTTTTAATCCTTTTAGTTTATGTGGAATGGCAAAAATGCTGCCTTTTAGTCGGCAAAAACTACCTTGGAGTGGTCGATTTTTTACACCTGCACGCGTAAAAGATTGGCTAAACTTGCTTGGTTTTGAAGTTATTTCAGATGAAAGGTTTATTTATTCTTCTTTAGCCCGAGGAAGTCGTTTATCACGGTTTCAAGGTTGGCAGAATTTTTGTAAGCACTATCTTAAGCCTACCGGAAGCGTCTATTTAATTGTTGCGAGAAAACGGGTATCACCTCTTACACCAATTAAAGCCAAATGGCATGCCAGACCGCAATTTAGTCCTGTTGTGAAAGGTGCAAGCCCACTTAGAGTTAATAAAAATAAGCGCTAAATTTATTAAGGTGTAACTTTATTATTTAATGTAAACTTAAATTTGAAAGTAAAATACCGAAATTAAATAGAAGGCGATATGGCGCACAGACAAATAGTATTGGATACAGAGACAACGGGTATAGATCCAAAACAAGGTCATAGGATCATAGAAATAGGTTGTATTGAATTAATAGGCAGAAGACTAACGGGAAATGATTTTCATGTATATATTAATCCCGATCGTCCAATTGAAGATGAAGCAATTGACGTACATGGTATAACCAATGAATTTTTGAAAGATAAACCCAGATATCATCAGGTTGCACAGGAATTCTATGACTATATAAAAGGCGCTGAATTAGTGATACATAATGCACCATTTGATGTGGGTTTTATGGATCATGAATTTGCTAAATTAAATACGGGCAATCCAAATTCTGATTACCCTAAAGTGTCACAAGCATGTAAGGTGCTAGATACGCTAAAAATGGCCAGAGACTTGCATCCGGGTCAGAAGAATAATCTTGATGCCTTATGTCGTCGTTATGATATAAATAATGCTAAGCGAACCATGCACGGCGCTTTACTGGATTCCGAGATATTATCAGATGTCTATCTCGCTATGACAGGCGGTCAAGTGAGTTTAAATTTACATTCAGCTAAAGATGGCAGTAATGATCAGCAACAAGGAAAAATAATAAGATTGACGTCTCAAAGACGCCCCTTGAAGGTGATTATGGCAACTGAAGATGAAATGACTCAACATGAATCTCGGTTAGATTTAGTAGAAAAAGAAGGTGGCAGTTGTTTATGGCGGCAATAACAAGGGGCGTTCAATGAAAGTTATCAGCTATATGTTTGGTTTTTCAATCTATGTGGCACTCATCATAAACTCTCCTTGGGCGCATGCTACCCAAAAAGACAGTCCTTTAAAAATTTTGCAACGTAACGCCAATCAAAATGAAATAAAACTACTTAATAATAGATTTAGAATTGATCATAAAATTGATGAAATCACTTTACTTTTTTTTCGCCGAAGAGGTTCAGCGCCAGTTATATTAATAAGGCCTGACGGCAGTAAAATGTATGCTACTCAAGGTATAACAGGGGAAGTAGAGTGGCATGATGATATGACTTACGACATTATCAAAATAAAACAGCCTATGCCGGGCCCCTGGCAGGCAGTTGGAGATATTTTAGCTGATAGTAAAATATTGGTATTAAGTAATATTGAGCTTGATGTAGACCCTTTGCCAAAATTATTGTTTAAAGGAGAAACAATAAAACTTACCGGACGACTCACTAATGGCGGTGAGCCTATTACCTCAGGTTATTTTCGTGATGTGGTGACACTAGATGTGGATTTTGTCAGTACAAATAATAGTGAATTTAATAATTTTGGTGCAGATACAGTCAGAGTTGCTGAATTTAAAGATGATGGCACCGGGTTTGATGAGTATCCCGGTGATGCAATATTTACCGGAGAGTTTAAATTATCTTTTGCAGATGGTCAGTGGCGACCAGAATTTTATTTGATCACGCCCTTAGTTGAAAGAAAGCTGGTACATGAAACTGTGATTGTAGATAAAGTACCTTACACCTTTACATTACAATTAGCAGAGCAAGCGCAGGACGACCATATATTATCTGTCAAAATTGATGAGAGTAAAGTGCAAAAGCAAAGTGTGCTTTTTCAGGGAAAAATATTTTATCCTAATAATGAAGAACAATCATTTTCAGTCAGCGGTAATGATTCGTTAGAGAGAAAGATTAAAATAAAAAATTATGATTGGGGGCGCTATACTATAGAGTTTTCGTCATTTGGTACCGATATTTATGATAGAGAGTATATGATCAAGCTTGAAGATTATCTCTTTAACATTGATAACCCAGAACCTATTATACAAAAACCGCTTGTTTCAGAGCCTACAATTGACGATAGCACACTCGAAAATAAGCCAAAAGAAGAAAATGGGGTAAGTAAATCGTTTTTAATTGGTCTGATTATTGTTGGTAATTTGGGTATTTTATTAATTGGTTGGTTAATGATCCGAATTTTTGTACAGAAAAAAGGTATTCCATTTATTGGATTACTAAAAAGAAAGGATAAAAAAACGGAAATGGAAATTGATGAATTATCAGAAAGTCCGGATCCCGTTCAGAATTCATCCGGATCTGATGATATTTTGAACCTTTCTATGCCAGAAGAATAAAAAAACATAAAAATCAAAAAAAACAGTTGACTCAGTGGGGTCTCATTCGTATTATTCACGCCGCTGGTTAGGGGCAACCTTAGCAAGTTAGGAAATATATGTGACAATGTATTTTCCTATAAGATTTTAGTGGAGTGGTAGTTCAGTTGGTTAGAATACCGGCCTGTCACGCCGGGGGTCGCGAGTTCGAGTCTCGTCCACTCCGCCAACACTTTGTTAGCTAAAATCTTAAGATGAATGATGCTATTTCATTCCTTGTGGAGTGGTAGTTCAGTTGGTTAGAATACCGGCCTGTCACGCCGGGGGTCGCGAGTTCGAGTCTCGTCCACTCCGCCAACAATGAAATAATGTTATCATCTTAAAATTGAATTTATTTATTCCAAAAATGGAGTGGTAGTTCAGTTGGTTAGAATACCGGCCTGTCACGCCGGGGGTCGCGAGTTCGAGTCTCGTCCACTCCGCCAACAGAATATGTAAATTTAATAAAATCTCTACAGCGTGATAATAAATCTTTTTTAGGTTTATTGGTAGAGTAAATAAGTTTAGGCTTATTTAAATATTTATCTTAAGTGGAGTGGTAGTTCAGTTGGTTAGAATACCGGCCTGTCACGCCGGGGGTCGCGAGTTCGAGTCTCGTCCACTCCGCCAACGATAAATATAAAATTAGTATACCACTGCGGAGTGGTAGTTCAGTTGGTTAGAATACCGGCCTGTCACGCCGGGGGTCGCGAGTTCGAGTCTCGTCCACTCCGCCAGTTTTATATGAACTCTCATATAAATCAAAAAATATATTAGAAATAAAAACAAACTTCATATCTAAAATATTCCTGTAAACTAAACACCTTAGTTTAATTCCCATATTGTTCCTGAATGTTTATTCTCTGTGTTTTGTTATCACTGAGTTATTTAAGTAGTTCAAAACAAGAATACAATGTAAATCAAATTGGTATAATCTATAAATTCACTTTTCGTAATTACTTAAATGGATTTATATGTCACTAAATATAAATAATTTGACACATAAAATAGTCGATGGTGTAAAGTCTCGGCAATTATTTTACGATTTTAATTTAACCATAAATCAAAATGAAACTGTTGCTTTGATGGGAGATAGCGGCAGTGGTAAAACCACAATGCTTAATTTGATTGCTGGATTGGAGCCGATCCAAAGCGGAGAAATTCAAATTGATGGCCATAATTTAAGTCAACAAACAGATAAAGTCTTAAGTTATCTAAGAAAAAACTATTTGGGCATTATATTTCAGCAGTTTAATTTATTATCGGGGTTAACAGTTAAAGATAATATTGCGTTTAGTGCCAAGCTAAATAATCGTTTTGATTATGAATTTTGCCAGCAGCTGGCAAATAATTTGGGTGTCGATCATTTATTAAATAAATTTCCAGATACCTTGTCCGGTGGTGAAATGCAAAGAGTGGCTATTGCCAGAGCACTCGCAGCTAAACCTAAATTAATATTGGCCGATGAACCTACCGGAAACTTAGACGAAAATAATAGTGAAGGGGTGGTTTCTTTATTAGTCCAAATGGCTAAAAAACATCAAACATCACTATTAATGGTAACGCATAGTAAGTCAGTCGCCGCAAAAATGGATAAAATATTTCGACTGGAACAAGGAAAATTAAATTTAGTTCCCTATTTGGCGTGTGACGATGTTAAATCGTGATCTTGTTAGAGAGTTAGTTTTAATAATTAAAACGCAGCTTTCAGAGTATACGCATAACCCTTATTTGAATATTGGATTCATAGTTAGTCTTGCTATTGCTACCAGTACTTTATTGAGTATCTTGATTTTAAACCATGCAAGTAAGCAACAATATAGCCAGGCAGATGCTAAATTAGACAGTCCAATTTCATATTATATTGTGCCAAAACAAGGAACTAAAGTATCAGTTTCTGCATTTGCTAAGCTGAGGCAGCTAGGTTTTCATCAACTTCAACCCATTTTATCCTTTAGTCAAAAATTAAAAAATGGAAAAAGAGTTTCGTTTAAAGCAATGGATTTATTGTCTTTGAGTATTATAAGTCCAAATTTATATAGCGTAGATAAATTGCTGATTTCAAATCGTTATGCAGAAAATCTACAATTAAATCACGTATCCAAACTGGTTTTTGCTAATGATGAACAGCTCAAGTTTGAAGTTAGTTCATTACAGACACTTGGGCATAGCGTATTGCTTGATATTTCACTTGCCTGGAAATTATTTCCTGAACACACAGATTTTAGTTATTTGATTGTTCATAAAATGTCGGATGAAAAAGCAAAAAAGTTGATTAATGCACTTCCCGATAATTTGATTATTCAGCAGACTTTATCTTTAGACGAAAGATCTGGTTTTGCTGATGCGTTACATTCAAACCTGACTGCTTTGGCGCTCTTAGGGTTTCTCGTTAGTATGTTTATTGCGTTTCAGTCGGCGGAACAAGCATGGTATAGGCGAAGTGCATTAATGTATCAATTACGGCTATTAGGCGTATCTTTATCTCGCATATATTTAGCATTAATTTTGGAGGCTAAGTTTTTAATTATTGTATCAAGTTTGTTGGGCGTATTATTGGCGCTAGTATTAGTGAGTTTTTTATTGCCTTTACTCGGATTTACTTTAGAACAATTATATCAACTTAAAACGAGCAGGCAATTAACCTGGAATTGGCATTATTTCTACTGGTCTTTATTGATATCAAGTATGGCTGTATATATAGCACTCCTTAAGCAATTTTTTATAATAGGCGCTCAGAAAGTTTCCTTATTAGCCAAAGAAATCAAAACTAACCCGGCAAACAGCGCCTTTGTTTCAAAAAGTTTAATATTTGCAATTGTGTGTTGTTCTATTTTTGGTTTACTTCCTGAGCTTGATTGGCAGACAATTATGATCAAATATACTTTTTTACTAGTTGCTACTATCGCTTTTTTACCTTGCTTCTTGCATTTTATTTTTTTGTGCATGAGTAAAATAACAACCCAGTTTAAATTAAGGTTTATCCTGCAAGATGCCAGTAACCAAATAATACGACGTTATTTGCCATTGGCTGCTTTTTATCTTGCATTAACTACCAGTATCGCTGCGGCGCTAATGATAAATAGTTTTGAAGAGGCGTTTACCAAATATTTGAATCAACATTTAAATGAAGACTTATATATTCGCTTTCACCAGAAGCAAAAAGCTTCCGTTTCTGAGTTATTAAAAAATGATAATAAAGTCTCGGAGTTTCAGCTTTATTCAACAGGGTTTGCCCAAATTAGCAAAGACAAGCAACATTTCGACACTGTAACTGTACGTACTTTATCATCACAAATGCAATTAAGTTCTCTGGTATTTAAAGCTAAAATCAATTTGCCTAATGCTAGTTTATTAAACCAGGGGTGTTACATTAATGAACAGTTAGCTATTAAACGTGATATAGAACTTATGGACATGATGACAGTATCGCAATTAAGTATCTCGTTTGACTGCAAAGTACATGGAATTTTTTACGATTATGGTGATCCTGCCTTTGAAATAAGAATACTTCAAAAAACAGCCGATAAACATTTAATACAATTAACAGAGCTGGGGTTTGGCGTTTATTTAAAAAATAAAGAAAACGACAATGTACAAATATTGAAAGCGGATTTAATTAATTTATTAAACATCAATGACAGCCAACTTTATGAACCTGGTGAGATAAAAAAATTAGCGCTAAATGTGTTTAAGAAAACCTTTATCCTGACTCAGGCTATTGCTGTTGTATTACTGTTTATAGCGTGTTTTGGACTGTTACTATCGGCCAATACCCTAGAGTTAGCACGAATATCTGATTTACATATATTGGTTAGCCTTGGCTATAGCCAAACAGACTTATTTATTCATATGTTGGTTCAATGGCTGCTACTTACAGCTGGTTGCATGTTATTAAGTTGGCCGATTGCAATTGTATTAGCCAATGCATTAGTGACAAAAGTATTGCCTTTATCTTTTGGTTGGTCTATGCCCTTAACAATCGATATTTCCGCTTTTATTTCAAGCAGTTTATTAGGGATAGTGTGTTTGATACCCGCTTTATACATCTCACTTAAAAAAATAAAAGTCGGCAGTTCATGATAAAGAATACTTCAAAATATTTATTTTATTTCGTTGTTTTTCTGGCAATAACGTCTTGTGATAAACAAAATAAGGATAGTCTGTTACATAAATTGGCAGATCAAACTGGCGATTACGATAAACCAAACAAAGCATATCAAATTCAATTTCCTAAAGATCATAATAGCCATAAAGAATTTCGTCATGAATGGTGGTATTTAACTGCAAATTTAACTTCCAATACAGGCAAGATATTTGGAATTCAATGGACGTTATTTAGAACTGCAGCTTCCAAGAAACATTTTTATTTTGCACATGCCGCTTTGGCTGATACGTCAAAGCACTTTGCTGCCTATAGAAACGGCCGAGAAGAGCTAAAGACTGTAAAGTTTACCAAAGCACCATTTAGTGCACAAATTGATGATTGGACCTGGCAGTCAACAGGAGAGCTACTTCCGGCAAGTTTAACCTTTGGTAATAATGATGAGCAACACTGGCAGGTAGCGCTAGATTTATCAGCAAGTGAACATTTTTATTTGCAAGGGGAGCAGGGATATAGTCAAAAACACGGTAAGCTGGATATAGCCAGTCATTATTATTCACAGCCTTTTATTAAAGTTAAAGGACGGATATTATTTGCCGGTGAATGGCTAAATGTTAGCGGTGATGCCTGGTTTGACAGAGAATGGGGCGCCAGGATGTTAGGGGCAGATCAACACGGCTGGGACTGGTTTTCATTACGATTAACTGATGATTTGGCATTAATGATTTATCGCATCCGCTCAGATCAACAAGATCACTTATACGGTAGTTTAATGCATAAAAATGGTGAAATTGAGACCTTATCAAAACAGCAAATTCACTTGTCGCCCTCAAACAATTTATCAGGAAAGTACCCTGACACTTTTAATATAAGGCTAGATGAATACGACATAAATATAGAGGTAAAAGTGGTCAATAAAAATCAGATAATGCAATTTGGAATTGAATATTTTGAAGGCATGGTGACTTTTGTGGGGAGCCATCAGGGAAAAGGGTTTATAGAAATGACAGGGTATAAAAAATGACAGGGTATAAAAAATGACAGGAAAAATAAAAAAATTACATAAATACTTAGGCTTAGTTATGTTGTTACCTTTTATTGCCTGGGCGATTACAGGAGTCTTTTTCTTTATCAAACCGGGATACAAAGCTGCTTATGAATCTTTGGCTATTACAACTTATCCGCTAGCAACACCGTTTACATTCCCTCAAAATGATAATTGGCTGGAGATCAGGTTACTTAGAAGTATTTTAGGCATGCATTTATTAGTAAAAAATAACGAAGGCTGGCAGCAACTCAACCTAGATTCATTTGAAGTAATCGATCAGCCCAGTGAACAGGATATTAGAAAGTTAATTAACGATGCAATTCAATTAAAGCCCACTCGATATGGCAATATAGTGTCAGTTGATAAATTTAATGCACTTACAAATACTGGTATTAAGATAAGCTTAAATTGGCAAGAAATGACATTATATCAGCAGGGAACAGATACTGATTTCATTAATACCATGTATAAAGTTCATTATTTGCAATGGACCGGAATTAAATCGCTAGATAAAGTGCTAGGTATTGTAGGCCTAGCACTTGTGCTTATTCTAGCTATGCTTGGAGTGATGATGACACTGAAAAGAAATACTAAGCATTAGTATCTCTCGATTTTAGCTTTTGAAATTGGTATGCGGCAAGTAGCAATATACTGCCGATTAACATAAATGCTAAAACTTTGTGGATCACAGATAAATCGCTGATATCAACTAAAACAACTTTAGCAGTTGTGATTGAAAAATAACCTATCGCATAATGCATTAACCACGAATAGTGCTTCTTCAAAGTATGAAATAGCAAGCTGGTACTATGTATAACTAAAATGATAGTAACAAGTGGACCAGTAAAACTCTGCTGGTAGAAATATATTAATGATAAATAAAGTGAACTGACTGACGCGTGGCATAACAATAGATTTAGTTTAGGCATAGAGTTTAACCTATTTGCGATTTTGAACGCAGAAAATTTATTGTATGCTAAAAATATTACTAATAGTGTACTGAGTACATATATCGAAAACAAATATATCGCATTTGGCATTGTCCTTGACAGAACACTAAACCAAATTCCAAGTTGTGCAATAGCAATTAAACCCCAGCTAATATGGCTCATTAATCCAAAATGTGATTTTAGCTGAGCTTTAAATTGTGGGATGCAAATAAGCGCTAGAACATAACTACTGGTAAATAATAGTGATAACGTGACTTGTGCGGTCAACCCATAAGTTATGATAAAGACACTGGCTGCACCATACATTAGTGCTGGCTTGAACAATTGCATTAGCGTTACGGCTAGTTTAGAGGATTTTTCAGATAGTAATGTTTTGTGAGCCGTTAATTTAAATGCTTTATAGCAAATGAATATATTCAATACTATACCAATCAATAGCGCAACTGAAGCGTACCCATGCCAGGATGTAAATTCAAATAAATAACAGGCAAAGATACTCGTAATACAGGCTGTATAATTTAATAATTTAGCGAATGTCCACAGACTGGATCTTTGAGTTTTAACATAAACGATTAATGAAATGATTGTAGAGGCCCACAGTGCAACAGGGAAAAATTCATTTGCATTTCTATAGACTGAGGGCAGGAAGCATAAAGGCAATATGATAAAAAATGCCGTATCCAATTTTTGAATTGATTGAAACAATTGACTGCCAGTCATATAGCGGCGGTAAAAATAGGCGATTGCCCAAAGTGCAATAAACGCTTCAACGCGGGCAATTTTAGCCGCTAAAAATTGTTCACTGAAATGAAAATTACCAATATAAGTGCTGCTTAATATGACCGGGATGATTAACAAAACCCAATGTAATAATGCAAACCTTTCTAGGTAGATAAATTGATGCTTATTAGCAATATAGAGTAAATAAAATAGCGGTACTAAGGCAAACAGCCAAAAACCCTGACTCCAGATACAAGCTATTGTTGATAAAAATATCAAAGACATTAAACCATAATTACATTGCTGGATAATGTTTAACATTTTATTTTCTAGAGTCGTTAACTTTATGACATATTTTTTTAGTAACAAGGAAAACGCACTTGAAACAGCCAAGATGCTAACCAGATTGAAATATCCTATGTCAAAAGGTAGGTTTAATCCCATAGGGAAAGGTTGTATTGCTGCGATTATCCATAAAAACACCTGAGTTAAAGCGCCTAGCAGCGCAATAGATAAAATGATATAGGCTTCTTTTCGTACGCTGTGAAAACCAAAATATAGCCCTAAATATAACAAGAACAGACCTTCCAGGCCCCAGGTTAAAACTAGCAGATCAGCACTGACTAATGTTAATAGTCCAATACCAAGCAAAACACCTGATACTAACACGGGGAAAACGATAATCTCGTTATTATTAAATTGCTTATTAAATTGAAGGTATAAAAAGAGTCCACAAAATATAAGTGCGTTAAAAACTAATACATAACCATATTGTGCTTCGCTGGATGTAACCTGGGCTAATGCTGCCAATATGAAAATAATAGCGGTACTAAGTTGTGCTAAATGAACTGTATGTTTTAGTTTAAAATGAGTCCATTGAAAATAGATCATGGCACATAATAAATAAAATATAAGATTAATGACAAAAATCATTACTAAACTTTCTAATTGTATTTTGCTGGTATTGAATAAAGTAAAAGAGCTAAATGCGATAGTTAACGCAAAGCTAACTTGAACCAATAAAGACCATGAAATCATTTTTGATAAAGGCAGAATTGAAGCACATATTAAAATTAAATAACTTAAATACAACAAAGGTGAAGAGGAAATGACATCAGTTAATAATGCTGGTGCACAAACTCCGCCAACTAAGCTAATAAAGGCCACTATTTTAGTTTCAAATATTTTTGCTAAAACATAACCTGATAAGGTGATCACAGCCAGTAAAATAAAGCTGGTAAATGAGGAGATAAAATGAAAATAAGACCCTAAAAAATAGCTACATAAATAGAAGAGGATCAAGCTTAAACCAATTAAACTCGAAGCAAATTCTTGCATATTTTTTTTGTTCTTATGTAATATTATTGCCCCAATCAAAACAGCAAATGAGAAGCTGTAACTTAAGGTGATTTTCCCCCAGGCTGGTAGGTACTCATTAAATGAGAATTGTAATAAGTAGCCAAATCCCATGACCATAGTGATGATCCCAGCTAAGGTTAAAAAGAATACTGGCGCTTTACCTTGTTTTCGATAATGCTGATAAATTTTAACAAAGGCCTCGGTTAACGTAGACAGAGGTCCTAAAAAGGAAGACAGTAAATTATCAATAATCGCGGGTAATAAAGGTGATTTCTTCACTTTTTGAATACTGATTTCCTTCTTATCAGCTTCACTTTTGGAAATCTGCTCTTGAGTTTCATGTTGGGATAATTTTGCAGTTAAAATAGGGGGAGGCTGAAGTTCAGCTTCATCAGATATCGCAGGCTGCGAGGAAAGACTATTAGAATTTTTTTGTGCTAGCTCAACTTGCTCATTCGCAGAATGCAGATCTGGGACGGGAGCATTAAATTTTGCTTCTAATTTTAGAATACGAAGGGTGAGCTTTTGATTTTTATGAAATAAGTAAACAATTGCCGCAAATAAAAATCCAACAATATATTGTTTTATATAAATACCTATAAGTACGCCTATCAGGGCTATTACTACTAACATTAAATGATTCGCATTGATGTATGATGAGTCGTTAGATTATGGTGTTTAACTAGATTTTGCAATCAACAACTTGATTTGTAAGCATGATTTTTAAATTGTAGATAGAAATTAACTAAAATCTGTGTTTGATTGTGAAATAGAAAATTAAAACAATTGTGAATAAAGCTCCTTTAAGTATTTAAAATCACATTTTTTATCGCTAAGATTACGTTGGGCTAAAATAGGAAAAGGATTTAATTAATGAAACTAGTGTTTATGGTGTTATTTACATTTGTTTCAATGTCTTGTTCTGTAGCGCCAACATTAGATGTAAAAATATTGAATTCTGGTAATGTATTAGCCGTATTTGCCCATCCTGATGACGAAACCTGGGTGTCTGGCACCTTAGCCACGTTAGCAAAAAAAGGTCTAACTGTAATTCCTGTTTATGTTACCTCAGGTGATAAAGGCAGCGATTATTCTGGTGCTAATTTATCTGGGCAACAACTGGCTATTGCAAGAGAGAAAGAAGCCATATTAGCAACTCAACATTTAGGCATGGCACAACCGATATTTTTTAGATTTTCCGATGGGAAAGTAGATAACAATGTAAGTTTAGTATCAAAAAAGTTAAAAACCTTGATTGATGAACTCAATCCTCAAGTTTTATTTACCTTTGAAAGACAAGGGATAACAGCTAATAGAGATCATATTGCAGTGAGCGAAATTGCGCATTTAGTTGCAAGTAACAAGGTCATAAATTTTGCAGTTTCTAATAAAAGAGCTGAATTATTTGAACAATACGCGACTAAACATGGCGTACCCTATAAAATAAAAAAGCCCCGTGACGATAAATTACTGAGTCAAATTTATGTGAGTGAAGCAAGTAGTAATCGAATTAATGCTTTTAAACAGTATAAAACTCAGTTTCCCCCCCAATTAATGGCTGCTTTTTATGAATTTGTGAATAATAATCAGGTAGAAGAATTAATCATCAATAAGAAAAGTAATCAGGTATTAAAGTTTGTTGAATATCACTTTAATATTAAGATAAATGAATAGAGAAACAATATGTCAGCAGATAGATTTGGAACAAGTGAAAATTACAAACAACAAGAAAAAGGGTATAGAGAGCGTGCCTTAAAGCTATTTCCATGGATTTGTGGCCGATGCTCTAGGGAGTTTGAATATTCAGGATTAAGCGAACTAACTGTTCATCATATAGACCATGATCATATGAATAACCCAAATGATGGTTCAAATTGGGAATTATTGTGTATTTACTGTCATGATAATGAACATGATAAATATACTAAGCATGATGAATACCCAACCGAAATTCAAGCTGGTGAAGCACAACAAGAAATGGCAACTTATAATCCATTTGCAGACTTAAAATCGATGTTAAAGAAGTAATTTTTAAAGGAACATTCATTAAGAGGAGCTGAGATCATATTAAGATCAGGCTCCTAATTTTCGGAATTAGAAAACCCAACCTGGTTATCACCAACACTAAAAGCGAGTATTTGACTGATTTCTTGTAACGACAAATTGCTTTCTTGCTGCATTTGATTAAAAAATGCTTGAATAGCAACTAAAGACTTTTTAGTTTGTAAACCACCATCAATGATTTTATGTGCTCTGAAATAACTTTCTGCATCGCGAGACAAAATAAAGGTATCTTTCCCCATTGCCCGTAATGCGTAAGAAGCTGTATTTCCACCTAATCGCGCACCATGTTTTTTAAGATATCCCCAAAGGCCTATAATATCATTAGATGGCCAATTTGCGATAAACTGGCTAAAGCTACCATATTCCAGGGCAACGGAATGTATCATCATAGTATTAATCGGCACCGTTTTTACTTTGGTATAATTACGTACGATCCTTTCATCAGTTGATCTTTGTTCTAGCATTTCAGGTGACATCATTAATAATTTTTCAACATTAAACTCCCAAAATACGTCTCTGAATCCTTGCCACTTATTATTAATCACAGACCAGTAAAAACCACTTTGAAAAATTTTACGGGTAAATTCTTCCAGCCACAGATCATCATCTAATAAAGCAAGCTCTGCTGAATTCATTGGTTGAGAAATTAATGTTTTAAGCATTTTTTCACCACCTTTTCTTTCACTGGCTCTGTGATGAATATCTATAAATTTTTCCATGGAGAATGCTTTAGCTCTATTTTAAAAAAGTAGCTTTATGATAATGAATAATACGCCGGCAGCAAGGCTAAAGTGTAACATCTGCTATACTTAATAAAAGTTTATTAACCAGCTTTTGCTGGGAAGTTGTTAGAGTTTGCATCGCATGTAATCTATGATACAGCGGTACACCTTTGATTTAGAAAGGAGTATGTCATGATCAGGCATTATTATATTGCAGATAAACTCGATGATTTGGATGACATTGAGCAAGACCTTGGATCTCAGGGATTCACTGAGCCTCAAATTCATGTTTTAAGTGAACATGATGCCGAGGTTGAAGCGCATAACCTGCATGAAGTGGAGCCAGTCTTAAAACTAGACGTGGTTCACTCAACGGAAATATGGAGCGCGATTGGTATAGTTTCAGCCATACTATCTTTGATTATTGCTTATTCGATGGGGTGGACCGAAAGCCCGGCGGGTTGGATCCCATTTATATTTTTGGCAATTATTATTTTAGGCTTTTGTACCTGGGAAGGAGGCTTGATAGGGATACACAAACCTAATGTTAATTTTGCACGCTTTCAGGAATTATTACATAAAGGCAAGCATATTTTATTTGTTGATGTTGAACCTGAGCAGGAATTAATATTCGACAGAATAATGAAGTCACATCCAAATTTAATTATGGCAGGTGTTGGAGAAGCAACACCTCAATGGGTAGTTCGGGGGCAGGATGGTTTCAGGCGTTTTGTTAAATTCATGCCTTGATTGTAGATAGCGCCAGTCAGTATGGCGCTTTTTTTGCCAGTGGAAACAGGTAAACCTGCGTAAGTAATTTTTGAATGAGCATTACTGGCAATTGAAAACTAAATAATGAATAATCTGCCTATTGATCAGTTGTAGATAGTATTTTTATGATGCAGTATAAAATTATTCCGGTGACGCCGTTTCAACAAAATTGTACTTTATTCTGGTGTGAGGAGACTAAAGAAGCAGCGGTAGTTGATCCTGGTGGTGATATAGACAAAATTCTGTCTGAAGTTAAAACGCAGGGCGTAACGCTTACTAAAATATTGTTAACACACGCTCATATTGATCATGCCGGTGCGACTGCAAAATTGTCGACAGAGCACGGACTCACTATTGAAGGGCCTCACAAAGAAGATCAGTTTTGGATAGATTTAGTACCAGAACAAATAAAAAGTTTTGGCTTTTCTCACGCTGAAACGTTTACGCCCCACCGTTGGTTAGATCAGGGAGATAAAGTGACATTTGGTAAAGTCACGTTAGATGTCTATTTTTGTCCAGGACATACGCCAGGACACGTTATTTTTTATCATGAACCAAGTAAACTGGCACAAGTTGGCGATGTATTATTTAAAGGCTCTATTGGTCGTACAGACTTTCCGAGAGGCGATCAGGCCAGGCTGATTAAATCGATTAAAGAAAATTTGTGGCCGTTAGGTAACGACACTCAGTTTATTCCGGGTCATGGACCTATGAGTACGTTTGGCGCCGAACGACAATCTAACCCCTATGTAAGAGATTAATGAGGTAGATATCGATCTCTACCTCATTCGTTACTTCAGCTGTCTTATCTATGCCAGTCTTCGCTTATATAAATTGGTGAAAAGTGCACGATATAACCAAAAAATAGATAGAATTATTACAATTAGCACAGGTATCACTAAAAAGGCAATTTTTCTAACTGGCTCAGGAAAAACTTGTGGTTGACCTAAAAATAGTGATGCGGTGGCAATAAAAAGCGCAAAACACATACGCCAAATATGGCGTGCCATCATTTGTACTCGTGTAAAAGAACCTAACATGAACATTCGAATATCACGTAATACAGCGAGGGCAGCAATACCGCCAAAAAAGAAATATACGCCGGCAGGGAATCCGCCTTTGGCACCCGAGCTGCTAGTCACGGCATCAAAACCAAAACTTAAATAACAAATACTGATCACAATGCCAAATAATAAAGCTGCCCAATTAAATAATTTGGCTTCATGTATTTTATAACGAACGGCTACCCAGGCTGTAGTGACCATATAAATCGTTAATCCACTGGCAAACACCGAAATATATATTGAATGTATTAATGCTAAATAAGCGGCGCTGACAGCCATAATAAGCATAGAAATAACGAAAATATTCCCAGACTTTCTATGGAATCGAGAACCTTTCTTAAAGAGCATTGCGGCGGCGCCTGCTAATAATGCAATGACACTGAAACAGATGTGTATAACTAAAATACCAGACATAAACATACTAACTTGACTCACTTTCTTAAAATATTGTAAATACCCTAGAGCAAGGCATATGCCAGAGATAAATAAGTTTAAACAGGAAACAAGAATCTATTGTAAGTTTATTATATTTATGGGTTTTTAATTTTTATAGCTATAAAAATTAAGGACGTAACTATGGTGAAATGAAATATTAGGGTATCCCAATTTTGGGATTTAGCTATTTTGTCTATGTTCAATGTTGGGAAAAGTGATATTAACAGATATGCTATTAAATGAGCGTTTTTAGCAAAATCACTCCCATGCTTTATCATGAAATAAGGATCCTTTAGCGTGAATAATGTCTAATATGGTTTGCCGTAACCAAAGCAAGCTGGGACTACGGTCATTTCTATCATGCCAGCCAAGGGATATCTTAGCCGGAGGCAAATCAAAAGGCAGTGTTTTAGCGATTAAAGCACCTGATTTTATTTCATCGGCGATGATTGCATAGGGTAATACTGAGATCAAATTGGTATGTTTTAATAACGTTGTGGCATTGGAAAAACTGTTTACTGTTGTTGCTATGCGTCGTTTTAACCTAAATTCAGCAAGTTTTGAATCAACACTTCCAGATGCCTGGCCAGATAACGACATTAACAGATGATCTGCTTTGAGTAATTCATTGATACATAAATCACCAGATGCTAATTGATGTTCAGGTGACATAACAGCAACAAAATAGTTATTACATAAAAAAGTTTTTTTGAATTTATGTCCTAAGTCTGGCACATAATCAGCGATGAGATCTGCTTCAGCGTTATCTAACAAATATTGCGCATTGAGTGTATAAGGTACCGCATGTATATCAATATTAGGCGCATGTTGTTCGATTATTTTTCTAAGTGGTAACCAGATCAAATTGCATAAGCCATCGGTAAACGCGACCCTAAAACAGTGTTTAGCTGTGGCTGGTTCAAACTTTTCAGGATTTATGGCATGTGAAATAGAATATAACGGATCCGCTATTAGTTGCCATAATTTATCAGCATTGGGGGTTGATTTTATCGTTCTGCCAGATTTAACAAACAAAGGATCTTGCCAAACATGGCGCATTCTGGAGACCGCATTTGATACTGATGGCTGGGTCATGGAGAGATTTTTTGCCGCGGCACTGATTGATTGTTCCCGCATAATAGCGTCAAAAATGACTATCAAATTTAAATCAGGTTTACTCATCATATTTTCCTAACCCATCATATTTATCAATGTATAGTATATTAATTATCAATTTTAGGGTATGTAATTGTTTGTTCATAATGCTGTCAAAACATATTAGTGATACAGGAAAACGTGATGATAGCAGCATATATAAATGAATACGGTAATGTAGATAATTTAGTCGTCGGGGAGCTTCCGATCCCGGTGATGGCGCAAGATCAAGTATTGATCAAAGTAGTCGCCGCTGGTGTTAACCCAGTAGATTTTCATATTAGAAATGGCATGTTAAAAGATACAAATACACATTCTTTACCTTTAATCATGGGATGGGATACTGCCGGAGTGATTGAAAAAGTAGGGAATAAGGTAAAGGGTTTCAATGTTGGTGATGCGGTATATGTTTATTCACCTCTTACAGAGCAGGGTGGCCAAGCTGAGTTTATGGTTGTAAATGCGAATGTTGTGGCCCTTAAACCAGCATCATTGAGTTTTATTCAAAGTGCAGCTGTGCCATTGGCTGCACTCACTGCATTGCAAGCGCTGACAAATGAAGGCCAATTAAAGTCGGGACAAAAAGTACTGATACACAATGGGGCTGGTGGCGTAGGAAGTTTTGCAATTCAAATCGCCAAACATATGGGCGCTTATGTTATTGCAACTGGATCTCAGGTAAAAAAAGACTTCATTTTGGGGTTAGGTGCAGATAAATTTATTGATTATAAACAAGATAACTTTGAACAGCTTGTTGATGCAGTGGATTTAGTTTTTGCAGCGGTTGGAGGTAACAATATTGTTGCACGTTCATTAACGGTACTAAAGCCAAATGGCAGACTTATTTCTGTATTAGATGACATAGAACCTGATTTGGCTCGGGCTAAGAACGTTTATTTTAATCGTATGTTGGTGCAACCTTCACGTGAAGGACTCAATACCATTACTGATTTAATTGAAAATAAACACTTATCCATAACTATAGATTCTGTATATGCATTAAAAGATGCAAAACAAGCGATGATCCGCAGTGAAAGTACCCGAGCGACGGGTAAAATAGTGATAGAAGTGAGTTCTGAATAATATTTAATTCAAATATCAATTTTAGGACAAGAAATAACTCCTACAATCTAAGAAAGTCAGGCTAAAGCCTGACCCACAATAGATGAGATTGAATTCTTGTGGGTAAGAATTTATTCTTACAAATCAGGTTAAATTAAGCCTTTTCTCATAGAAAATACTTCCTGCTGATGAGGTATTTTCTGATAACTTAAATCCACATTTTTCAAGCACTTTAATTGATGCGATATTTGTTTTTTCAACACCCGCAATCAGTGTGTCAACGTGTGCTTGTTCTTTATAATACGCAACTAAAGCTAGTAACATTTCACTGGCGTAGCCCTTATTCCAATAGTCTTCGCCAATCAAATAACCTAAATGTAATGAGCGCGTATTTTCTAATGGATAAATAAATAGTAAGCCAATTATTGTGTCTGAGTGAATTGCTGAAATGAGATACAAAGCACATTCACGTTTTCTGTCTTCTAACCAATTAATTGTTTTGGTTACGGTATTGACGCCTTGCCATTCATCTGGCAGTGGTTTTACAACTTTTGGACTGAGTAATGACATAACCTTTGTTGCAAATTTGACTTCATTTTCTTCTATAAGATGTAGGTATTCACTTACAATTAATCGATTACTCGTAAATAAATATTTTTTATCAGGGCCAGTTTGCGCTGTCATAATTTATTATCCTTACGCATTAGATTAGTCGATATCATTGTTATTCATATTTTTAAACTCGATCTATTTTATAACAAAGTTGATCGCAGCAATACATATAAACAGGAGGATGTGCTGAAGATGGAAAACTTAAATATTTACCGTAAACTACAGTCTATTTTTTAAAGGGAACTTGTCGCTAAAGTGACCACCAAAATGCCTTAAGTTAGCCTATTTGGGAAAATACGATTATTGATAAATAAGGGATTTATTTTTGGCAAATAGCCAAGGTGGTCAGAATATATATGTTTTGCACGCTTTTTCGGGGTTTTTCGGAATTTCTGAAACGAAGGAATGCGGCCTGTAGAGATGCAAAACACCTCTCGTGACACAAAACTTAAGCCCGTTTGAATCACTTTGGGGTATTTTGCTCGCTATAAAATTAGAAACTTCCGGCTACCTGATTAGGCAAAGTCACACTTTATTTAGCCGCAAAATCCCCATTCAAGTAATTATTATATGTGCTATCTAAAGCATTTATTAAAGCACTAATTTGACCCACAGGGTATTCTAAATAAGAATACTCATGGTCTATTTCTTCAAAGAAATATCTAGCTCTGGTGAAAATATTTGAAACACTTTTTATAGAAGACTCAAAGCTGTTAAAACTATTCTCAAACTTTTCTTTCTCTGGTAAGTTAGGACTTTCACTTCGTTGTGCAATCGCGAATACAGCAATCTGATGAGAAATAGATTTTTGGTCATCAACATACAATTGATTTAACGCAGTTTTAAGGAAGTCAGGAAATTCACTATAAAGCTTTTCAAGCTCATGCCCCCTAGTGACCAACCCGTCACGACCAACTAGCATAATAGCCTTGAAATATAGTTCCATAGAAAGCCCTGCAAGTACCAAAAAGGTTAATACATCATGCAATTGGTCATTACCACTAATTTTTTTTTGCGCATAATTAGCTTGGTTTGCTAGGGATCTTGCTTGACTGATTGCTACAACATGCAAGTTCTGATTTAGCTGATTAGTTTGAATTTTCTTCGACATATACTTGTTCGCCTAACAGTATATTATGAAGATGACTCAGTAATGTCCGCCTCATAATTTAAATTTACTTTTCGCTAATATCTCATAAATTCGTAGTGATAAACATTAGAAAAATTAGTTTTAGTTATTTCACGCTCAGTTTTGCACCTTTTTAGCGTGCAGACTCCGCTATTTTGATTCAAAAAATAGCCTGATTGCTCATTACGGGGTATTTTTCACGCTTGACGCTAAGCTAACGTCCGCTTCAACGAGCAAATTTTGCTGGCGCTGGTTAAGCATTTTGATTAAAACTGTAGGTACCACTTTTGGTTCCATTCTCAAATACAAAGTACGTTTTAGAAAACACCCCAAGAAAATACCCTCCAAAACTAAACCATATGTTTCTGCCGTCAGGCGTTTCCGCACTATAAATTACTTGAAGATCTGAAGCTTTGAATCTAAGTGGACCCCTGCGAAAAGCGCGATGAGTTAGCTGATAAGATTCGATGTTATTTTCTCTAAGCCACTGTTGAGCAATTTTTTCGTATTTAGGTATGTATTTGAGGCGAAATAACATTGGAAAAAATATTAAGAACGCCATCGAAAAAAAAGTAACGTTAAAGCCTAGGTTGTAATTATAAATACTAATTGATTTGCCAATTATAAGGCATACAATAAGTATCAAAATCGAACGCATAGAGTTTCCTTTTCAACCACATAACATTTGTATAATGCGCATGCTCGTTTATCAGGTTTGACCTCTTAGTGAAACTGAGATTTAAAAATCAACAAATCAAATTATTACAATAAAAGCAACTGGAAAAACGTGCATGTGCGTTATTTAATTAATTTACTTCCGGTTATATACTTTTCGTTAAATAGAAAGCCAGAATTTTAGAGTGTTGATTATATGGCCTTTCAATTTTTCGACAAGACAAAGCGTGCACAGGGAATGTAAAGAGCTGAGCTACTTTAATCTGACTCCCTATATAAGGTGTGTATTAATTTACTCTCAGTTTTCATGTTTTTAGCGTGTAGACTCCGCTATTGTGATACAAAAAAGCACCTGAGTGCTCTTTATGGGGTATTTTGTACGCTTACTTTTGTGATATCTAGTTCTGATTTGAAATTTTGTTTTGGATGAGGGGTTGTACCATTCACGCTCCGTTAAAAAATGAACCAATGTGGTCATGTAATTTGCTTTTCAAATGACATGACCGGAGGCTAATTATGAAAGTAGATTAATACTTCCCTGTCTTAATATATGTTATGATTTTATCTGCATGATCTTCGATAAGTCCTTTTGATGTGCCAACTGCGGCTCTGTTTCTTGACGTTACCTTTAACCTAGAGATAATTTCATTGCTTTTTGCATCTTTAATAACAACAATACTTGAAATATTATCTGCGCCTGCCATAAAACCGACTAATGCTCTGGCTGCGCCATGCCTCATTTTATAATCAATAAAGGTGATTTCAATTTTCTTATTCGCGTTTTTGTTAATATTTAAGCCAAATTGATTAATTTTTGCTTCTAATCTTGCTTTGAATATAGACATACCTTTTTCTGGAACATTCGCTTCATCTATAATTTCTTGGGTAAATACATCTGAAAATTGATAGGTGTAACTACGTTCGACTCTTAATTTTGTACTTGAACAGGCTGTTAATACAAGAAGGCTTAAAATAGTTACTAAAGTTCTAAAGTTTTTCATAATGTTCCATGATAGTACGTGGTAATTTATAACGTATATTATGTAGACGTTGTACGAATACCCGTCCCATAATTAAAATTTGCGCTAATATCGCACAAATTTGAAGTAATAAACATTAGAAAAATTACTTTTAGTCGTTTTCTTGTCAGTTTTGCACGAAGAGATTCCCGAGGACGAGTCTAAAATTCCCGCATGCTGCGTTTAATTCTTTTTTATTTAGAATAACTAAACCTAAAAAATTAGCCTTGCCTGCGAAAATTTGAGATTTCGCTGGCGTATATTTTTTAAACAGCACAGTTTGAAATCGCAGAAAAACCACTTTAGCACACACAATTAATACATATAGGGAACGTTTAAAAGACATCAGTTGATTTATGCGCGTGTTGAACGAAGACATCGCCAGAAGAGCTAACAGAGAAGATAATTGTCGCGGTCGATTTTATTCGCAGCCATCCATGGCGCTCACCCTTCGGGCCGCTTAAAAGCGTTCAAATTTATTCCATATAAATTTGTGGGAAGGGCGTTTTAAATCTCTGGCACTTTTAGATGAAGCTGCATAAGAGAAGATAAAAAGGGGGAAATAGAGGCTATGAAACCTGCTTTAAAAGATCTCATCCTGCAGCTCATATCGCTTATAGCTTTGGCACAGTTTGTCCATATTTTTTATAGATCGAGTCCAATAGATCCATGTCATTTGCTTTTAATATGACTTCATTGATATCACTTACGGAAATTGGTGAAGTTTCTGGTATTAGAAAATGTCTCGAATATTCAGTATCAAATTTTTCTGATATTAATAGTTTACTTTGCATTCGGGTATTATTGATAAAAAACCAAGAAATAGCCGATTTACTTGCGACACTGATATCACACCTATTGAGTAACGCCATTTTTATCGACTCTACTTCCGTTCTCACAAGAGTAATATCAAATTTATTGGAAAGCTCATCTGTATTTGTAGAGTAATTTGCAAATTTATAATGGTATCCATTCACCGCACATATTCTTTTTTTTGCGAAATTGTCAAAATAGGATTGAGACTTATTTTCAGATAATTGGGTTATAAACAAATCTTTTGAATGCAGTATAGGCAGAGATGCGCTTAGGCCAGTTGATTGCCAACCCCAATTAATGTTATCCCACATGAAGACATCAACCCAGCCATCCTCCAGTGATTGAACCCTCCTTTTTATTGGTGTGTGGATTAACTCAAAAATAAATTCTTTTTGTATCGCATTAAAAACAGAAATAATTTCTGCGCCCATGCCTTTACCCCCTTCGATTAAAAACGGAGGTCTGATCCCTGATCCAACTTTAATTTTAATAGGCTTAAAGTGCTTGTAATTTGTTTCCTGCGAAAAAGAATGATAACAAACTCCCCCTAACAAAGGTGCAATGCAAAATATTATGACTTGTTTAAAATTTTTCATATCGTTTGGATATTTAAGTTGTCATCTTTATAGTTTGGGTTACGAATAGGACGTTATCAATAATTTAGTATAGAATTCACGTTAATCGTTTTGTGTTCAATACCTGCAATCCGTGGCCAACCCATCTAATAATTTTATCGAGATAATCTTGTTTAAAGCCGATTTAAATTGGAGTGTGGGGTTAAATTAACGTTTACAAATATATTAGCCTCAAAAATTACAAACCGTCAATGACCTTAATATTTCCTTGTATCACTTATCAATTTTGGGTAGTTTTATTCACCGCTGTTCGGGTTGTACGTAAATGAATATAAAAAATAAACTGGCTTATTATAGAGATTGTTATCAAGAAGATAGTGGTGACTTAAATTTATGGAATTTAACAAAGTTAAAAAAAGATGACTATGTGATCTTGCAAGGGCAAGATGATTTAGGTTCAGGTTTTTTACCCAGGTTACCGCTTAATGCTGAGTTTGCAGCGCAAATGCAACAACGTGTGGATGCCTATCAACGAGAGCGAGTCTTGTTATATACCAGTTTTATGTTAATTGGAAAGCTGGAAATAAAAGGTGAAATGAAAGCCGTTGTTACGCCTCTTGTATTTAATGAAGCGTACATAGAACAAGAAGGCGAAGATTTCTATTTTTCAGTTGAAAATAATAATACCCAAGTCAACGAAGCGGTAACACAGCTCTTAATGCCAGAAAGTGCTTTAACGCCCGAATATGAAAACATGAACGAGCTACAATCCGCATCTTTATGGACTAACTGGCTTAAAGATAGTCCGTTAAATATAAACTCTTTTGAGTTACTTAATTTTCCGAAATTGGTAGGTATAAACGAAATTAAGCAAGCGGCTAAAAAACAAGCATTGAGTTTATTGCCTGTTTCTATGTTGGTGTTTATTGAGCGTTCATCTAATAGCCGCGGTGTATTACATGAAATGGAAGAGATCATAGAAAGCAATAAAGTGCCAGCACCGTTATCGAGTCTGTTTCAATCAAACGCGAATAAAAAATATCATAAAAGGTTAAAATATGATTACCTACCCGGTTTATTATCCACACCACAAAAAAAAGTCATTTCGATAGCCGCTAATATGCCTTTAGCGAGTATATCAGGCCCGCCGGGGACAGGTAAGAGTTATACGATAGCAGCAGTAGCTGCAGAGCATATGGCACGTGGTGAATCGGTTTTAATCGTTGCAAACAACGATGCCGCACTTGATGTGATTGTTGAAAAATTAGATCAAAATTTTGCTTTAAAAGATGTGTCTATCAGAGCTGGTCAAAAAGCGTTTTTGAAAAAGTTAAAAGCATATATTGCCGATTTACTTGCGGGATATGCTTCATCTGACGCACAAATAAACCCTGAAAAATTAGAGCAAAAATTAAATAAAATAAATCGTTTGTTGTTAGAGTTAGAAACTAAATTTATTGGTTTTTGTCAAAAAGCAATACACAGAGGGCAAAGGTTAAAGAAGTTAGAAACCAGAGATGCCAAATTTCTAAAAAAGCTTTATTTAACAATTGCAACAAGCGGGATCAGAAAGTTAGCAAAGCATTGGTCCGCACTGAATGATATTAATCAAATGCAAGTGCAAAGAGAGTCGTTGGCTGCAGAGTATCTAACGGCTTTAAAAAGTAGAAATTTGCAGCTGTTAATTAAAACACAGCGTAAATCTTTACAAGCTTTTAATCAGGCTATTAGAAGTCGTACTTCAAAACGTCAATTTGAATTGTTTGACGACATTGAATATGATGCTTTGTTGTTAGCCTTTCCTGTGTGGTTAGCAAGTTTAAACTCCCTGTATCGCGTATTGCCATTAAAAGCAGAAATGTTTGATTTAGTCATAGTTGATGAAGCAACACAATGTAATATAACGAGTTGTTTACCTGCGTTTTATCGTGCAAAACGTGCTGTAGTTGTGGGAGATACAAAACAGCTTAGGCATTATTCTTTTTTATCAAAACAAAAAGAGCAAAATATAATGCGACGCCACCAAATCGCGCCGCAAACACCGGGTATTATCAGTTATCGAGACAATGCCATTTTAGATTTGGTATTAACGACGGTAACGAGTGATCAACAAGTCGCATTTTTAGATGAACATTTCAGAAGTAAACCAGAACTGATTTATTTCAGTAATAAAATGTTTTATCAAAATAAACTCAAAGTCATGCAACACAGACCATGTACTTCAAGTGGTCATTTAATTATAAAACGTGTTACAGGTGTGCGAAATAAAACAGGTATAAATCACATTGAAGCAGACAGTGTGATTGAAACCACTAAGCAGTTAATTGCAGCAGATAAACACGCGGGCTTGGTGCATAGTATCGGTATTATTTCACCTTTTAGAGATCAAGCGGATCATCTGGCCAAAGAAATCGCTATTCATTTCACTCAATCGGAAGTTGAGTTACATAATGTTCGTGCAGCGACACCATTTGGTTTTCAGGGCGAAGAAAGAGATATTATGTTAATTTCATTTGCACTAGATAATGACGCTAAACGGGCCGCTGTATATCTAAACAAACCCGATGTGTTTAATGTATCTATTACGCGTGCAAGGCAGCAACAAATATTGTTTTTGTCTATTAATGAACAAAACCTGGCTGCGAATAACTTACTAAAACGCTATTTGGCTTCGGTGAATGAATTTAAAGCAGAACATAGTTTAAGTTCTGAAATCGATGCGTTTCAGCAAGACGTTATGACGTCATTATTGCAATACAATATTGATACCTGGGCTGGATATGCGCTTGCGGGCACGGAAATTGATATCTTATGTCGACTTAAGAATAAATATTTAGCGATAGATTTAATTGGTTTTCCGGGACCCTGGGCTGATTTCTTTGAATTAAATACGTATAAGGTGTTAAAACGCGCCGGTATTGCAGTATTACCAGTGAGTTATGGATTATGGACAGTAGATAAAGCACTCTGTATTCAAAAAATTAAGCAGGAATTGGATATTACGTAAAAATTGACGTGTTATTTTTTGACTAAATTGCGCGCTCTTTATGATTGCAGCTAAAATAAAAGAGTCTACTTTTTAATTGAGCTAATGCATGGCAATGGTAACTTGGGTATTTGCAACTGTTTTATATGTTGCAGCAATTAATAATCCACAACAAATATTAAAGAGTCTTAAAGAGGCGGAGCGAGCAGCCAAAAGTACGCCTGAGCAGACGTTAGACAATTATAAAAAATTTGAAGCTGATCTTAATACAATGCCAACCACAATTGAACTTAGATGGCATACTGCAGCTATAAGGGCAGCTTTCAGGAGTTCAAAATTAGAATTGGCCCATGATGTTTTTGTTGCTATGAAACCAAGTTATGATATTTCGGCTGGTAAACAAAAAGGCTTTTATTATAATTTAGCCGGTATCTGGTTTAGAAAGTCTGGTTATAATAAATTTGCACTAAAAGCCTATCAATGTGCTTTGGCAACGAGTAAAAATGATAAAGAAAAAATTAAATATCTTAATAACCTGGGTGTAGCTGCACGTCATAGTCAAGATCTCAATTTAGCGAAACAAGCTTTTAATGAAGCCTTGGTGCTTTTAAAAGAGTCATCAACTAACCCGTTTACTGCCAGTATCAATAATAATCAGGGAATGTTGGCATTAAGTGAAGGGAATTTCGAACTAGCCAGAAAAAAATTCACCCGTGCATTTTTCCTAAAAGAAGGAAAAGCTACGACAACAAGTCAGTTAACGACAGCATTAAATTTAATGCATACATTGCTTTTATTAAAAAATTATAACGCACTGGATAACCTTGATAAAAAAGTAAGCAGCTTAATGTTGAAAACGCAAAGTACAGACCAAAAAGTGTATTATCTGTGGATCCAATATAGCATGTCTGTTTTGTCAAAAAAAAATAGTGATAATACGAGCACTAACTTAATTTCTCAATACCAATTAGTGTCAGATTCTAGTTACAAGTTCTTGATACAGCAAAGAGCAAAAAGCTTAGGCATACCATTACCCTCATTAAAAAATACTGTGAGTAAAGGTGAGTATAAAGGCGTTTTAATTCACTATCTGGCGGGGTGTTAGTTGTAAATGTAAAGTTAACATTAAGTTTAATAAAACAACTGTTTTTAGACTGAAAATGTGTCATTTTGTGTCAAAGTTTTGCAAGGAATTTCCATCTCGTTATCTACCCTGTTTAAATTGTATTTCATCGAATTCGACCTGTTAATTTTCAGTTTCTTTGTTAGTTTTTAATGATTAAATACACATTAAATTAGCTGGAAAGTCCATGAAACTGATTTCATCTGCTCTAAAAAGCCCCGCTGCGGTCTCTGTTACAGTTGCACTCATTTTGCTGGTGGGGGTGATCAGCTTATTTAAATTACCCGTTCAATTGTTTCCAGATATTGAACGACCACGCATTGCAATTCAAACAATTTGGCGTGCTGCTTCACCGAAAGAAATAGAGTCTGAAATTATAGAACCACAAGAGCAAGTATTAAAAGGGATCCCGGGTTTACGGTCGATGAATGCATTTGCTAATGGTGGCAGTGGGTTTATAAACTTGGAGTTTGGGGTTGAAACTGATATGGATCAAACGCTGATTGAAGTGATCAGCAGAATGACTCGCGTGCAAAACCAACCAAGAGATGCTTTGCCACCACGTATTATGTTAGGGGGTTTTGGCGGTAATAACCCGGCTTTAACCTGGTTTTTTCTGCAAGCATTGCCGGAAAATAAACAGTCTATCGATGAGTATATAGATTATGCCGATGATGTAATACGCCCGAGACTAGAGTCAATTAACGGGGTCGCCGGAGTGCAATCATTCTCTAGTCAAAACCGTGAAGAATTACAAATTAGATTTGATCCGATAAAAGTAGCGCAATATGGTATTCAGATCCCTCAACTTATTTCATTAGTATCTGCCAGTAATGATATATCGGGTGGTTTCATTGATGTCGGTCGGCGTCAATATACTTTGCGGTTTAACGGCAAATACAAAATAGATGAATTATCAGATCTTATTTTGGAGTCACGTAACTTTAGTAATATTCGTTTAGGTGATATCGCTAAAATTTCTATTGGTCGTCAGGATAAGCAGCAAACAGCTATACAAAATGGTAACCCTGCTTTTTCTTTACGTATTGATAAATCTAACGGCGCGAATGTGTTAGAAACATTAAATAATGTTAAACAAGAAGTCGCATTAATAAATACTGAAATCCTGGCTGATAAACAACTTGTAATGGTGCAGTCGTTTGACGCCTCAGTTTTTATATACCGTGCCATAAATTTAGTGACCAGTAACTTGTTTGCCGGGGTGATTTTATCTTTATCTGTATTATGGTTTTTTATTCGCCGTGTAAGAGCGACTCTTATCATAGCAACAGCGATCCCTATTAGTTTATTTTCAACTTTTATTGTACTACAAATGACCGGACGTTCTTTAAATGTTATTTCACTGGCGGGTTTAGCATTTGCTGTTGGTATGGTACTTGACGCAGCCATCGTTGTGCTCGAAAACATACTGAGAATGCGTGAAAAAGGGCATGATGAAGATCAAAGCTCTGAATTGGGTGCTAAGCAAGTTTGGGGAGCCTTGCTAGCATCAACAGCAACAACGGTGGCTATATTCTTACCTGTTTTCTTTTTAAAAGACATTGAAGGGCAGTTATTTGGTGATTTAGCGTTGACTATTGCCATTGCGGTGTCTGTGTCTTTATTCGTCGCAGCTGTACTTTTACCTGTATTGGCAAAGTATTATTTGAAGGATATGAGAATTGAAGACCCTAATCAAGCCATATGGGAAAAGATCAGCCTATTTGTAATGTATGTGACAAATACGTCACTTAGGCGTATTTTATTAGCACTTATCATGTTAATTGTACCAGTTTCAGTCACTTACCTGGCAATGCCTAAGTTAGATTATTTACCTCCCGTGAAGCGAGATGCAGTAGATGCAAATCTTCAGTTTCCACCTGGTGCTAATATTTCAACCATAGAAAAAGAAGTGGTTGCACCCATTGTTGAACGATTAAAACCATACATGGATGGAACAAAAGAACCTGCTTTAAAAAATTATTATCTGTTTAGTGGCCCGTTTGGTGGAAACTTAGGAGTAAGAGCAAAAGATCAATCTAAAGTAGAAGAATTACTTGATGTTATTCAAAATGAAGTATTAGTCGATTTACCAGATACCAATGCATTTGCACGTCAGGGGAATTTATTTGGTGGTTTTGGTGGTGGTCGAAGCGTACAAATTCATTTGCAATCTAAAGATACAGAAGCGTTACAAAATGTCGCCAAAAATGCTTTACAGTGGGTTAAAGAGGCCATTCCAGAAGTGAGTGTCAGAGCAAATCCCGGGCTTGAAATGGCACAACCTGAAATTCGTTTAACACCTAATGATAGAAATATATTAGAACTTGGATTAGACCGCAGAGATTTAGGTCGTGTTGTACGTACATTAGGAGATGGGCTTTATGTTGGTGAATATTTTAATGGCAGTAAACGTTTAAATATGATTTTACGCGCCGAAGGTTGGAGCGATCCAGATACCTTAGGTGATATTCCCTTAGTGACACCAAAAGGTGCGATTATGCCTTTGTCTGAGTTGGTAACCATAGACAGAACAGCCGGACCAACACGTTTAACCCGTATTGATGGTAATAGAACGATAAGTTTAAATGTAAATCCGCCTCAGGGTTGGTCGTTAGAAGAAACAATTTCAGTGTTAAAAACTCAGGTAGAACCTAAAATCCATCAAATTATGCCTGCTGATGGCAATATAGTTTATGGCGGTAGTGCAGATCAACTTGAAAAAGCCATAGGTATAATGAGCGAAAACTTTGCGTTTGCCTTAGTGATTTTGTTTCTATTAATGGCTGCTTTATTTCGTTCAGTAAAAGACAGTGTTTTGGTAGTGATCACCATACCCCTTGCAACTGTTGGTGGCATATTGGCGCTGCAACTTTTAAATGTCTTTGTTTTTCAACCTTTAGATTTATTAACCATGATAGGTTTTGTCATTTTACTTGGCCTGGTTGTTAACAATGCGATTTTATTGGTTCATCAAACACGATTGGCAGAAAAAACAGGTTTAAGCCGTGATAAAGCGGTAGGGCAAGCACTTAGTCTGAGACTAAGACCTATTTTTATGAGCACGGCCACGAGTTTCTTTGGCATGTTACCTCTGTTGTTAGTACCTGGAGCCGGTAGTGTGATTTATCGCGGTTTAGCAGCTGTTATTGTAGGTGGGTTAGGTGTCAGTACGATTTTCACCATTGTTTTATTACCTTGCTTATTGAGATTAAAAGCCAAAGATTTTGGTTTGATGCAAAAAACACAGACTTCTCTTACAGCAATTGAAGTTCAACCAGGAAAATAAAGGGAAAGATAATGAAAAAACTAATATTTGGCTTAATGTGTACGTCAGTGATTGCTATTTATTCTTCTATTGCAGTATCTGCTCCTAAGGATAAGTTGGTTACTGTTGAACATGTTAAAACTGAAATGGTCAATCCAACAACCTGGTTACCAGGCAATGTGGTTAGCAGAACTAACTCTCCTATTTCAGCAGAAGAAGCAGGGCAGTTACTCTGGGTGGAAGATGTAGGGACAAAAGTTAAAAAGGGCCAGGTGATTGCAAAAATAGATAATCGTCATTTGAAATTACAATTAATAAGACGTGAAGCTCAATTAAAACAGCATCAGGCGGATGTCGCTTATTTAATTAAACAAAAGGAGCGAATTTCTCAATTAAATAAAACAAATAATACTGCTTTGAGTGAACTTGAAAAAATTATTAAAGATTTACAGATAGCTCAAAATGAAGTAATTGATTTAAATTCACAAATTGCCATGACTAATTTAGCAATCGAAAAAACCCATGTGATCGCTCCTTTTGATGGCAGTATCAGTAAACGTTTTGTCAATATTGGAGAGTTAATTTCTGTTGGCCGATCATTGGTTCAACTCGTTGATACATATCATTTAGATATTAAAATTGCGGCACCTATCAGTATTGCACCTTACCTTAAGTCAAATGCGAAGGTGTTGGTTAAGTGGCAGCAGTCTCTTATTGAGTTACCGGTACGTACCTGGAGTTCAGCGGGAGATCAAAACTCCAGAACGATAGATGTTCACCTTAGTGCAGACGGCCTTAATATTTTATCGGGTACTGCGGTTACCGTGTCTTTACCTAAAAATAACAGCAAAATGGCAACCTTAGTGCCAAGAGATGCATTAGTACTTCGTGAAAAACATACCTATATTTTAAGGGTAGATAACAATGATCAAGCACAAAAAGTGAATGTATTAGTTGGTCAGGGAGTGGGTAATTGGGTTTCTGTTACTGGGGATATTCAGGCAAGTGATGAGGTTATTATAAGAGGAGGAGAAAGATTACAGGCTGGGGATAAAATTAGACGTGATAACCAGACGGTTGTTGCGAAAGTGGCTATAAATTAAGCTTGTGTAATTGAGATATATTAATAAACGCTGATGTGATTTTTACAAAAGCGTTTAACATTAATTTATATGTAAAAAAGAGGTATGATTAACTGCAAATAGATCAAAAGATAAAAATAATGATAGAGTTTCAAAAGTTACAGATGCAAGCAAGTGCTGGTGATAAAGATGCGCAATTAAAGTTATGCTGCTATTATTTTGAAAAAAATCAGCATGATGAACTTAACAAACTGTTTATTCCTTTGTTACAACAAAATTACCCTCCTGCACTTTTAACGAAAGTTGATTTTTTCATGCGGCAGAATCCTGATAAGGGCATAGGTTTTTTATTGGAACTGGCAAATGCAAATGTGCCGGGTGCAAATTACAAAATGGCTATGTTGCTGTTTTTTCATCCTGAATTGACTTTAGACTTTACTGTATATTTAACGCAATCTTGTCAGTTAAAAGAAATTACAGGAATATTAGCGACGGTTAGCCTATTTTATCAATTAGGGCATGAAAAACAGGCGCAGGCGCTATTATTACAATACAAAACTAACGAACAGGTCGTTAAACTATTAAATGCGATGCAAATTGTCGCATCACCTGAATTATTAGCGACCCAAATAGATTACTCTTTGTTACAAAGGCCAGTTTCAAATAAAGGAAAGTTTGAAATGGTAGCGAAAGAAATAAACCTATTGTATATAGATAATTTTGTAACGCCGTTTGACTGTGCGTGGTTAAAAATTAGGGCGCAAGCACATTTAACGCCAGCCTATACCGTTGATGGAAAGACGGGCGAAAAACGCATTGATAGCGCAAGAACAAACCAAACAGCACAATTGCTCCCCGAGATGTCAGATTGGATTTTATTGGCTATAGAACAAAGAATTTCTAATTTGATTCGCTTACCCAGGACGCAAGGTGAAGTAGCTAACGTGCTTTATTATCAACAGCATGAAGAATATAAGCCGCATTACGATTTTTTTCATCCTAAAGATCCCGGCTCTCAAATGGCGTTGCAAGATGGTGGTCAAAGGTGTAAAACAGCATTGTGTATTCTTGAAGCGTGCAGTGAAGGTGGTGAAACGGGCTTTCCGCGATTAGAAAAATATATAACAGCAAAACAAGGCCGGTTAATACTTTTTGATAACATAGATGCTAACGCAATACCTCTGGCGCAGTCGTTACATCAGGGACTTGCTGTCACACAAGGTCATAAATGGGTGCTTACCAAATGGTACCGAATGCAAGAGACCAGCTATAAAGAGAATTTAATAAAATTAAATTTATAATTTTTGTCACGAATTAAGCATGTAAAGCATCTAATAAGTATCTTAAAGACTTTCAGGAAAAATATGCATAAAAAAGGATTCGGTCAGGTACTTACTGAGATTGAATTTATTGCTTTGAAAAAAAACAAAAAGATGGGGTTTGATGCTACTTATCAAAAGTTTGCAGACCATGTTTTTTCTTTAAGTATGCATCTTGTCCGCAATAAAGATACGGCAAGTGATATTTTACAAGATGTTTTTGAAAAGCTATTAAATAAATCATCCAATATTAATGCGGCTGAAACGGTAGGAATGTGGCTTAAGCAAACCACAATTAATGCATGTATGGAATATTTCAGAAAAACGAAACGTCAGGGTAACTTATATGATAGTGAAATGAGTGAAGGTCAGCTAGAGTGTGTTGCAGAAACTTCGATGGATGATCATCAAATATTAGCATATTTAACACAATTACCGAGTTTGCAAAGAGCGGTTGTTTATTCATATGCAATAAAAGATATGCGTCACATAGAAATTGGCGCTAGCTTAGGTATTGAAGAAGCTAACAGCAGGCAATTATATCGTCGTGGTTTAAATCAATTAAAGACATGGTTGAAAAGGGGAAGTAATGAATAATTCAGACTATCAAAAGCATCCGGCTCCTGAACATGTCGTCTTGATTAAAGCACCTGATCTGTCGGATAAAATATGGCAAAAACATCAGTCAAGAAAACGTAAAAAATGGCTGGCCATTGCTGCAAGTTGCAGCATTTGCGCAATGACTTTTGTTGTTACCAGCTATAATTTCGATACGCTAGATATTGTGCATGTAAATCAATCTCTTGAGCACCAGCTTGCAGATTTAAGTCATGTTGAATTGTCTGATACGCAAAATGTGATCGTGAATAACTGGCAAGATGAGATTGCGTTAATTGATGAAAAACTTGAACAATACGATAAAAATAACAATCAACTTTGGTTGGAAAGACAGCAGTTGTTAACACAAATTGTTGAATTTAAAATATCCCCGTCTGATGTATATGAGATCTAAGGCTTTATCATGAAAATATTATTATTGAGTGTATTTTTTATTTCGTTTTCAACTTATGCTAGCGAATTTAAATCTTTAGAAGCAAAAAAATTGGCAGAACAATTAGTACGTTCTATCAATTTTAAAATGCAAAAAATTACTGAGTTAGAGTTAGCTGCAGGAAGTGATAAACAAGACATAAATATTACGTTAAATCAAAAAGAAAGCTTTGATAGTGGTCGATTTGGCGCCCTGATAGATAAAAAAGTATTAGGTAAGGTATTAACTGTTACACCTGGCAGCCAGGCAGACAAATTAGGGCTGAAAAGCGGTGACTTGTTATTAGCGATTAACCATACACCAATTGAACAACCAGGCTTTGACTGGCGTTCATCTTTACAGTATATCGCAGATAAAACCCCTATTTTATTAAGTGTTAGTAGAAATAATGAACAGTTAACTTTAAGAGGACAATTTTCTGCGCAGTATATTCCTAGTTGGCAGTTAGTGACTCACAATTCAAAAAAAATGACTGCTGAAATAAATGATAAGGCTTGTGGTCGCATCTTTGTTGGGTTTCGCCCTAAAAATACGGACAGAGAGCGTTTGCAAACTGAAGCTGGTATTCATTCTATAGATGGCATTCGTAAAAATATGGCATTAGAAAGATTTAAACTTACACCTGGTCAACATGATTTAAAAATATTTAGAAAATTTGGTTCAGGAAAGCAAGAAATGACAATCGATATAGAAGCGAATAAAAATTATTATCTGCTTTATAAAGAAGAGTCTGCGGCCAAAAACGGGTATATTAAGACTAAAATTTATGCACCGGTTATTCATGCCGTAGAGCATCAACTATGTGAGCTATAACATAAGGTTATATAGTTAACTCTAAATATAGCGCATAACATTAATGTGTGCGCTGTTTTCTGTGCTACCGCCGCAGAGTAAACCTTTCTGTTTTTAATCTATTTAGCTTTAAAATTTAATTCGCTTTTTATTAAAAAAATTTGTCACGTAAAGCTTACTTAAACCATCTTACTAAGTGACTATAAAATAATAAATAATGGAGCTTTAAATGATTAAAATATTAACGAGAATGATCCTGTCTAGTTGTATTCTTATAATAATAGTAAATAGTGTAAATGCTAATGAAAGTACAAAACCTCAGCAAAGTGAATTTAGCTTTAACAAGAAAAATTTAACAGCCTTAGGGATCAATCCTCCAGAGGGTGACGCCTGTACTTCGGATAAATGCGTTGGGTTATTCAATAAATTAAAGAAATATGCCAGAAATGGCCATCCTAAAGCACAGCTATTAATGGGGGCCGCCTATTTATCTGGTGATATTATTGAATACTCTCCTAAAAAAGCAGCTAAAAATTTGAAGAAGGCTTTAAATGCAGGCTCACCACGAGCTGCCTGGATGTTATCTCACCTGTATGCTTCCGGTATTGGTACTGAAATTGATAAAGAGCGGTCTGTTGAATTGTTAAACTTTGCGATTAAGAAGGGGTTTATTCCTGCTATGTATCAACAGGCCATTAATTTACTCGATGTGCACAGTGATCAAGATGATAATCAAAGTAATAAACGCAGTATTAATTTATTAGAGCAAGCAGCAGAGAAAAACTTTAAACCCGCTATATTTTTATTGGCAAAAATGTATGAACAAGGAGTGGTTTTAGAGAAAAGTCCAATTAAAGCCGTTCAGTCATATCAAAAATTAAGTGCGTCAAATTTTAAAGATAGTAAAGCTATGATCCAGAGGATATTGCAAAAAAATGCAGATAATTCCGATTTACATAATGCTTTATTGACTAATATCCATGAGATTGAAGTTATTGAGGTGTATGGTAAAAAATGGGATTTGGAAGCTAAACTGGATTTTGAATTATTAAAAATGAAAAGAAGTGGGTTATATGATGGTAAAAGTGCGTTTAGCCACATAAAAGGAAAAACCTGTAACAATTCTGCGGCAAATTGCCTCAGTATCTCAGCTGAAGAAGACGTTGCCGGATTTATGATGGATGCTGCACTTGCTTTTCGTAAAGCGGGACTTTAATTAGAACATTATAATTTCACAATCTTTCTAATCTAAAAAATGAGATTCTAACGCAAGAAATGTTTATCTCATTTTTGCCAAATTTTATTGAATTTGATTTTTATAGAACGCCAGTGAGTGAGCGGCACTGTGGGTGCAGTATCAAATAGGTATTGACACTGCTCCTGAGAAAGTTGCACTTCACCGCCATGGGCTAAAATAATAGAATCAGGCTTTAAATCCTTAATTTTATTGATAGATTTACGATATCTGTTGGGATAAAAAACAGGGAAGGGGGCTATAAACTTCCCTTTTACTTTTACGGCTAAATCTGCAACATAAATTCGATTACTGGGCAAGTGATGCAACGAAATATCCCGGTCTGTGTGGCCTTGAGTTTCAATGGTTTGCCAGTCGTCAAATCCAGGTAATAGATCCCCGTCATTTAATTTAATATCGGGCTTGAGTTTGGCACTGTACCATATGTTTTTACTAGGTTTGCCTTTTCTTTTTGCAACCCATCTTGTTAGCGCTATATCGGTTAAATGCATTAAAAATCCGTCAATACCTTGGTACCAATCACCATTTACATTAGCTGCTGCAATTTTACATCCGGTTAACTCCCTTAGTTTGTGTGCAGCACCCGCATGATCCGGGTGCATATGGGTAACAACTACAAGGGAAAGATCTGAAAATGGGCGCTTAAGGGTATCAGTAATAAAAGAGTGTAAAGTAGATACATCTGCACGGCAGCAGCCATCCAGTAATAATAAACTATTAGCGTATTCAACTAAATATATAGTTTGGATATAACCATCGATATGATGAATTTTCATTTTTTCGTTTTACTCTACTTATCAATTAAGATTAACTCGATTTCATTAGTTATATACCTTTTAGAGTAAAAGCTCAATTGTGAATTAGTAAGTAATGATACGACTTTATTTTAATCGCTACGCTCTGCGACTAATCTAAATCCCCATGCGTTACTGATAAAGCTTGGAGATTTTGCTTGTCGTCTTGCAATTCTTGCTGCTGATGCGATGTAATTCCAGGCCCCCCCTTTGGAGACAAATCTTTTACAGTCGCTTTTTAGAAAAGCGGAACCATCCAGAGGATGATCCTTAAAACTCGTTTGGTAGCAATCGGCTACCCACTCCCAAACGTTACCATGCATATCGTAAAGTCCATACTTATTTGGCATAAATTGACCAACAGGTGCCGTGTATTTGTAATTATCATTACATTGAGTGGTAGTCCATTGGCTAAATTCTTTCAAGGCGGTGATATCGGCTATATTTGCTTCCTGGCATAAATTTTCTGGTGTTTGACTGACAGCGAAAGTTAAATCAGAACCCGCTGCATATTCCCATTCACTTTCAGTGGGTAATCGATAGGTTTTTCCAGTTTCTTTTGATAACCAGTTGGCATATAGCATCGCATCACGGTAGGTTACATTGATCACTGGCCGTGAAGCCGATCCCCATCCTTCATCATTGGGGATTTTTTTTCCTGTTTGTAGTGCAAATTTATTATATTCTGAAAAGGTAACTTCAAATTGACTGATTGCGAATCGATAATTAATTTTGACCTGATGCTCTGGTTTTTCATCTGCTCTTTTTGCTTTATTAGATCCCATTTTAAAAGTACCGCCATCAATAATCACCATTTTGGGACCTAAAACACCATTTGTTAACTTATCTTGATATACAGTACCCGCTTTGAGTCTAGCCTTAGTTAATGTCACTGGAATTTTGGTGTTTTTGGTTAAATCAACTTTAATGTTCTTACTATTGTAGCCTGTAGCTGATATTTTTAAATGATAAGTACCTGTTTTTAATGCGATACCGGGTCTGTATTTTTGTTTTATTTTTTTGATCAGTACTTTGGCTGATTTTGGGGTAGTTAAAAGTTCCAGGTTAAAAAATTGTTTACTTAAAATGACATCAAAAATGCCGCGAGAGCTTGTTAAGTCTACTGTTGTTGTTTTATTTTCGAATTCTGGGTGACTGACTGTGAATTCATATGCTCCTTTGGTAAGTAACATACCAGGCTCATAAATTAAATCTAATGATTCAAATGTTACAACGGCATCTTCAGGTATTGGGTTTATGATCAGAGGGTATTTAGTTTCATCGAGTTCAATTGTAAAGTTATTTTGTGTTTCAGTTAACTCGACCCATTTTCTAGCTGTTTCATAGCCTAAAAGGCTAGCTTCAATATGATATCGCCCTAACGGCAAGTTACTGGTTGCAGAATATGTCTCTTCTATATTTAAAAATTTTATTTCAGCGTTCTCAGGAACAGGAGTAATAACCAAAGGTAAGGTAATTTCATCTAAAGTTATTGAATATTCATTATCTTGATTTGTACGTATTTCAAATTGTTTCTCCTGGCTAATATAACCTTCTTTACTCGCTCTTACTAAGATAATTCCAGACTCTAAAAGCATACCATGGCTATATTCTTTATTTGATCCAGGCAAAGTTATACTTGAATCTGACGGTGTTATTTTTATTTTAAACGGGTACAGAATCGGCTCTGGCTTTTTTGGTGGTATTCTATTGATTGTTATTGTGATGCCTATTGCGATTAAGACCACAATAGAGATTATGATTACCAACATTTTGTTTTTAGTATTGAATTTTACACTTTCTTCATGCGCAAGATGATGTGTTAATTCAGCTGCTTGTTCTTGCTGGCTTTCAGTTTTGCTTTTGTCTATTTCTGTTGGTTCGACGACGGGGATTTTTGCTATTACTTCATCGGGTGTGACAGGTGTAGTTTCTGTTTTATGTTTAATAGGGTCTGTTAATTCAGCCGTTTGTTTTTGCTTATTTTCAGTTTTGCTTTTGTCTATTTCTGTTGGTTCGACGACGGCGGCTTCTGCTATTATTTCATCGGGTGTGACAGGTGTAGTTTCTGTTTCATGTTTAATAGGATCTGTTAATTCAGCCGTTTGTTCTTGCTGATTTTCAGTTTTGCTTTTGTCTATTTCTGTTGGTTCGACGACGGGGATTTCTGCTATTACTTCATCAGGTGTGACAGGTGTAGTTTCTGTTTCATGTTTAATAGGGTCTGTTAATTCAGCCGTTTGTTCTTGCTGGTTTTCAGTTTTGCTTTTGTCTATTTCTGTTGGTTCGACGACGGGGATTTCTGCTATTACTTCATCGGGTGTGACAGGTGTAGTTTCTGTTTTATGTTTAATAGGGTCTGTTAATTCAGCCGTTTGTTCTTGCTGGTTTTCAGTTTTGCTTTTGTCTATTTCTGTTGGTTCGACGGCGGGTATTTCTGCTATTACTTCATCAGGTGTGACAGGTGTAGTTTCGGTTTCATGTTTAATAGAGTCTGTTAATTCAGCTGCTTGTTCTTTGTTTGTATCTGTATTGACATTTTTTAGTTGTGATATGACTTCTTTTGCAGATTTAGGTCGCTCTTTTGGCGATAATTTTAGCATCCAATCAATAATATATAAAATTTTTACATTGTATTTGTTTATTCCGAGAACTTGAGCTGATTTTAAGGGGTCGTGTTCATCATCTAATAAAGCATCTCTTCTGAGTGGTGACTCTATCGGGATCACATTGAACATGCACCTATATATAGTCGCACCTAAGGCATATAAATCGGACCATGGTCCTTCTTTTTTACTATCAACAGTATATTGCTCAGACGGAGAGAAACCCGGGGTTACTATATCTTGCATTGAGCCTGAATGTTTTCTCAAAGCTTGTCTGGCACCGCCAAAATCTAGTAATACTGGCTCTCCATCACTTCGAATATAGATATTATCTGGTTTAATATCTCGATGTAATACACCAGCTTCATGTACTTTTTTCAGGCCTCTAAGTAAGGCTAAAAGTATGTTTTCAATTTTTATCTGATCAAAATAATTTGGGTCTGCTTGCACTATTTTTTCAAGAGAACTTCCTTCTTCAAACTCCATGACTAAATAAGCTGTACCGTTTAATTCTATAAAGTTTGTTACGCGCGCGATATTGTGGTGTTTAAATTTGGCCAGAGTTCGACCTTCTTCTAAAAAGCATTGTAAGCCATACTGATAGTCATCTTCATGGCCTGGTCGAATGTATACCTGAGGATCGTCTTTGTAACGAATTGCCCACTCAACAGGAAGATATTCTTTGAGTACAATAGGGCAATCTAAGAAAGAATCCCATGCCTTATAAGCAATACCGTAACTGCCTTCACCTAAAACCAAGTCAATTTTGTAATTTTCTAATTTATAGTTTTTCTTAAGAGGGTGATCTTCGGTTCTTGCTTCAAAAGCTCTGGAGCCGACAGATTGCGTAACATCAATTTCTTTTGCTTTTGGTAGGTTAACATCTGGTTTTTCTTCTGTTGATTCTTCAGCTGGTTTTTCAGGTAAAATGTAAGGAAGATCTGCAACCGTTAATGCATAAATTTTAATTGAACGACCGACATTTTTTAAGTTCATGTCACCAAGGCATACTGCACTGATTTCAGGCCTGTTACGAATTGAATCATACAGCTGTTCAGAAAAACAAATGCCTCCTGGTGCTGTTAATGGTTCTATTCTAGAAGCAACATTAACGCCATCGCCGAAAATATCTCCACCATCTATGACCACATCACCAGTATGCAATCCAATTCTAAGTGTTAAATCTGGCTCGTCTTTTAGTGAGGTCTGGATCGCTATCGCACAATTTATTGCATCGACAGAGCTTAAAAAACACGAGAGCGTACCATCGCCCATTTCCTTAAGCCACTCCCCATTATACTCAAGGACAAGTGGTTTTAAGTATTGCCTATTTTTCCTTAGTACTTTGAGCGCTTTATTTTCATCTTGAGACATTAAAGCTGAATAACCTACAATGTCTGTAAACATAATTGCTGCGAGTTTTCTTTGTTCTGCCATGGTGTTTTCACCTAAACAAGTATCAGCTTTTAATGGTTTTTTAACAATCTGAACGATTATTAGTTAAATAACTGCTTAGATAAATTCTAGTCGTATTTTTATTTGTTGCTCATCTTTGTTATTGAAAGCTTAATCTTTATAAAATTGTTTTAATTTTAAACTATACTGTCATTTATGATAAATGAATTTTATATCGCTATGAATTACCTTTGTCGTGCTTTTTTATTATTTTACTTAATGATTTCCTTTCATGTTAATGCATTAGATGAAAAGTCTTTGGCTGATGCAAATTTATGTCATCATGTTCGTAACGATGCAGTAAAGAGCTTTAAGAAACAAATAAAAAAAATTTCCCTGTCATTAAAACAAATCAATAGAATTAGTCGATGTAGTTCAAGTAAACGTTTTGAAGGCGGAAGTTTTTTACGTTTAGCTATTGCTACAGGCTCTATTAATATGGCCTCTTATTTAATAACTTCTATGCCAAAAAATGATTTAAAAACAGCAGAAAAAGAAGATGGTTTAACGACCATTAACTGGATCAAACAAAACTATGCTGGATATGCACCTGCTGAAACAATTGCACAATTAATTAAAGAGAAATTAAAGTAATTCAACTTAATTTTAAAGGCTAATACCATAAAAAGTTTGACACATAAGTATTCGTTTACGACAGTTATTTCAGACTCGGATTTTGTACTAAGTGTGTTTTTACGGGTAAAACAGCATTTTTGGAGAGAAACGATGAGCAAACGTAACATAAACCTATGTTTATCCATAGCAATATTGTTTTTTAGTGACTTGTTGTATGCGGTGGATAATATGCAAATAAGCAATGAGCTAACAACTTTATATCGTGCAGCCAGAAAAGTAATTTCAGTGAATCAGGCACATATAAATAACCCGGATATCGGCGATAAAGGTTTGTCTGGTGATGTGGTTATTCAAAAGACATTAGCCAATTATAAATCCGCCAGTGGTAAATCTTTAAATATTGACAAATTAACAGAAGCACAGGCGGCAATGGTTAAGGCGGTAAAACAGGTAATGGATGAAAACCAAGATTTGATTAATGAAAAAGGAGTTGGTTTAAAAGGATTCTTACCCGCTATTTTTGCCAGGCAAGTCGCAACTAATTTTGGTCTTAATATGAAAGGAAAAATGAATATTAAACTGACTGCTCCTAAAGCATATGTGCGTAACAGGGCAAACAGGCCAGACAAGTGGGAACATAATATTATTGAAACTATGTTTAAAAAAGATGGATATGAGAAAGGAAAACCTTTTTTTGAAGAGACTAAGGTAAAAGGCAATGCCGCTTTTAGATTTATTTTACCTGAATATTATGGCGAGTCTTGTTTAAGTTGTCACGGCCAACCTAAAGGAGAGCGAGATATTACTGGCGGTAAAAAAGAAGGTGGTGTATTAAATGAATTAGGTGGTTCAATCAGTTTGACTATATTCCAGTAACAAGGAATTCCTATGTTTAAATATATGACAATAAAAACCAAGCTGAATCTATCAAGTGGAGGGTTTTCAGCTTTGGTCATGGTTGCATTTATTTATATTTTGGTAACCATTAATGCGACATCAGGCATTATTAATTTGCAGCAAAGTTTGGTTAAAGAACAAAACGTTGCAGTTAAACATCAAATAGCGCAGTTAAAGATACAAAAAGATGAGTTAGCTAAAAAAGCACTCATCACATCAGTAAATAAAAATTTTAGAGATTTAAGAATTTGGTTGTTAGATTTATCAGTAAGTTGGCTTAATGAAGCAGAAGATAACGCACAAAGCGCACAAGATGCGTTAATTGCTGATCTGGATAAACTTACAATACATAACGCTAACCTAAGCCAAACTATTCGTGATAAATCTAATTTATTTTATGAGCTTATGTTAGAAGCTGTCGATACTTATGTTGACGGTAACAGAGTCAAAGGAAATGCATTAATTGCAGAGTCAAGAATGTTAGCTGAACAAGTTAGTCAGTTGATATTAAATTACAATTTGGAAATAGAAGCACATTTAAATAAAGCAAATCAGCAGGTGAGTGATGCCAGTAAATCAGTGGCTAATGCGGCTGATAAAGTAAATAGTGCATCTGATTCAATTGCAGCAGAAAATGCGAGTATGTGGAACATTACAGTTGTAATTTTAGTGTTGTCTACTTTATTAAGTATATCATTTAGCATAGTGCTCAGGCGTGAAATATGTGCTCCCATAGAAAGGTTGCGTACTACAGTTGAGGCCATTCAGGAAAACTCAGATCTTACACAAAGGTTTGAAGTCGTCAGCATGGATGAAATTGGCATAACGGGGAGTTCTTTTAATACTATGATGGAACGTTTTTCAGATATTATTACTCAGGTGAAACATGACTGTTATGAGATGGACAAAGCGACAAATTATTTAGTTGAATTAATGAAAGAAGCACAGAGTGGCGTTATATCACAAGAAAAAGCGACAGATCAAGTGGCAGCAGCCATACATCAAATGGCGACTACAGTGCAAGAAGTGGCATCACATACTGAAACTGCCAGTCATTCTACTGAAAAAACAAAAGATACAGCACGAGAAGGGCGTATTGTGGTTCAGCAGTCAGTAAAAGCGACACAGGGGCTGGCAAAATTATTTAATGATACGCACGAATCGATTAGCCAGGTAGAAAAATTTAGTAATGATATCGGATCTGTATTAGATGTTATACGGGGCGTATCAGAGCAAACAAATTTATTAGCATTAAATGCAGCGATAGAAGCGGCCAGGGCAGGAGAAGCAGGAAGAGGGTTTGCGGTAGTGGCTGATGAAGTGCGAACTTTAGCAAAACGAACGCAAGAATCTACACAAGAAATAGATAATATGATTTCAAGTTTGCAGACGGGAACTCATCATGCTGTATCTTTAATGGGGGAAGGAAATACAGAAGTACAAAGTGTTGCAAAACAAGCTGAAAATGCCGCTAATTCGTTGCATTTAATAGAAAGCCAAGTGGGTGAAATTAATGATTTAAATACCATGATTGCCACGTCGGCAGAAGAGCAATCGGTTGTAGCTGAAGAGATCAATCGTAATGTAATTGATATCAGCGATTCATCAAGTATTACAACAGAGGCAGTTAAAGCAACAGTTAAATCAAGTCAGGATCTTTTAGCACTTTCTCATAGGCTTGAGGAGCTAGTAAGTCAGTTTAAAGTGAATTAACTATGGGATTTCAATATTTACGGTTTTATTTACCTATATTCACACTTTGCATGTGCTTAATTATGTTACAAGCCTGTCAATTTGATACTAAACCAGCAGCACAAACATTTGATTGTAAGCAAACATCCAGTTATCGTGCAGTACCAAACAGGTTATCTCAATCATGTTTATATGCAGATATTACGGTTTTCAAAGTTTCACCTCAATTAAGAAAATTCACCCCCAATTACCAATTATGGAGTGACGGAGCCGTTAAATCCCGATGGATTTATTTGCCTGAAGGAAGTCAGATCAATAATGAAAACCCTGATAGGTGGATTTTTCCCGTTGGCACTCAAATATTTAAAGAATTTCGAAAAGTATTAAAAAACAATCAAGAAATAAAGGTAGAAACCAGGCATTTACAAAAAATCACTCCAGGTAAAGGTGTTGACTCTTGGTTGGTTAGCACTTACATGTGGAATAGAGCACAAACTGATGCCACTTATTTAGCAACGGGAGCGGTCAACGTTTTTAATACAGGTCATAAAATACCGTCAGAGCAGGAATGTGTTGATTGTCATCAAGGCAACACTGATTTTATTTTAGGATTTGAAGCGCTGCAATTAAGTGATGCACAAGCTAAAAATGCTTTTGGTCATGGACCAAAGCAGACATTAGACGATATGACTTTAAAAGAATTAATAAAGCAGAGAAAGCTAACGCATTTTATGTCGTTACCTGTACTGCCTGGAAATAAACTAACGCAACAGGCATTAGGTTATTTACATGCAAATTGTGGTAATTGCCATAACCCGTTAGGGTATGCTGCAGAGCAAGAAGCAGAACATTTAAAACTCAGACATAAAGTTACTTACACTAGATTGCGTGATACTGATGTGTATCAAACCGCAGTTAATCAAAAAACTAAAAACTTTACTGCTGTACCTTACATTTTTTTAGGTGCACAGGATGATGAACTCGCTATTTTTCAAAGTGCGGCATATATCAGAATGAATAGTACGGATGAAAATTATCGAATGCCTTTAATTGGCAGAGAAAAAGTAGATTATCAAGGTGTGGAATTAATGCATCAATGGCTTTTAACGATACCTACACCTGAGGAGTTTGAGTCAACAAAAAGTCAAAAACGTCAAACCGCTTCTAACATAATTCATAAACCAATAAATGAAGTATTAACAGGTAAAGGCTTACAAATAGCGGTGCAATTTTATAAAGATCAAAATATTGTGCCTGTGATGGCTGTTTACTGGCCGCAAGATAAGTCTTTAAAAAATAATCCAGTTATGGATCATAAAAATGGCTATTTCAGCGATAAATTAATCGTTGGCAATAAAGGGGATACTTTAAGCTTACGAAACTCAGATGAGGTGGGTCATACGATTTATGTTAAAGATAAAAAGAACTCAGTAAATTGGCAACTTAATTATATGCCGCCTGATTCTGAATTTGAGCAAGCGTTGTTTTGGGATAATGACGTATTTGTAGAGCTCAAATGCAGATTACATTTGTATATGAGTTCCTGGGTAGGCTCCATTAGCAGTAAATATCATATAACAAGTCTATTTGAAGAAAGTGAATCTTATAAAAGGCTTTCTATGAATAATTATCCTGAACACTTTTCAGTCTTAAAAATCTGGTTGCCAAAATTTAAACTCATAGAAACCACAATTAACATCGGTGATGAGCAAAGGTTTGACTTAATTAAGGGTGATGAAATACAAGGCCAAATTAGAATTAAACGAGTTGCACAATAATTTCACATTGAAGTTTAACTTAAATGTCCAAACTACCTTTTAATGTGGAATTTAGCTTACGTATTTTTTTAAACTATATGGTGCTCTTTTTATTAATTATGCCGTTTAAAGTGATCTTAAAGACAAAAGTGCTGTTAAATCATGGCATGCTTAAAACTCCTGAAATTAGGATAGTAAGGTGAACGCTGTGTCCTGTATATTTATTGGACACAGAGATTACCTTGTCTATACTTGGTTAAAGGTTAGTAATAACTTTTAATAAAACGAAGTTAAAATAGAGTTAAGATGAGTTTAACTAAAGTAAAAGTGGGAAGTATTCTTTAGTTTAAAATTATGGAACATAATACAAGGAGGTATAACATGAAAATTAACTCTTTGGGAGTAAAAATAGGTAGCGGGTTTATGATCTCCGCATTGTTATTGTCGACTATTGTTGGCGTGACCCTATATCTCGTGAGTAACATTTCTAATAGCTCTGAAAATCTGTTTGATACAGATGTTCCCATTAATCATCATAGTCTTAATATTCAGGTACAAGTAAATCGTTCTCAAGCAGCCCTGCAAGCATGGATATATCAAAATAAACAAAGTTATAACCAAGAGTTTACCAGTGCCTGGAAGGAAATTCATATATCACTCAACCAATTATCTCAGTTAGTTGCTAGTTCCGATGATAAATACACACAGCAGAAATTAACTTTAATAGAGCAAGACCTAAAAGGACTTGAAAAGCATCAAATGGAAGTACGTGATATTGCGCATTCACCTGATAATCAGCCTGGTATGAAAATACTGACTAAACAAGCAGCGCCTTTGGTAGAAAAAATTTACGATAAAATCACTTCTATGATAGAAAATCAAATGGAAAGTTCTCAATTAGGCCAGCGCAATTTATTAATGAAAAATATGGCTGATTTTAGAGGGAGCATGGCTAATAGTGTTGCTGCAATCCGAGGATTTTTATTGACAGCAAATGTGGATTTTAAAAGTGAATTTGAACGTTTTTGGACTATTAACGAAACAAGTTTCAATTACCTGAGTGATAATTTAGAGAGTATGTCTAAATCACAACAAAAAAGGTTTACTTACATTCAACAAATGAGAAGCAATTTTTCGCCACTTGTAGATCAAATGTTTACGTTACGTCAGAGTCAAGACTGGGATCTGGCACAAAAATGGTTGAAGATGAATGTTGCTCCTGTAGACAGGCAGGTACGTAACCACATCGAAAATTTAGTTAATCATCAAAAAGGTAATATGGATACAAGTCTTGAATTAATCAAAGGCAATTATTCATCTTTATTAAGTATTACCAGTGTGATGTTATTGATTGGGTTGTGCTTATGTTTTGGTTTAGCATTTTACATTACTAAGCTGGTGGTAAAACCGCTTTCAGATGTGATCCATCTGGCAAATAACATCAGTGGTGGAGATCTGACTAAAAAAATAGATTTAAAAGGCGCATTGGAAATAGAACAATTATCTTTTGCATTACAAAACATGGTCAATGTATTGAGTAAAGTCACCAGTCATGCCAATGCTGTGGCAAAAGGGAATTACCAACAAGACTTTATACCACAAAGTGAATTAGATCACTTAGGTCATGCGCTAAAAATAATGACAACGTACCTGAGAAAATCCGATCAGAAAAATAATGAACAAGATTGGTTTAAAACTGGACAATCAGGTATGGGCGACTGTATCAGAGGTTGTGACTCTATTGATGAATTATGCGATCAGTCAATGAATTATTTATGCCGTTACCTGAATGCTAAAATTGGTGCTTTTTATTTAAAAGAACATGGTAATTACAGGTTATCGTCAAGTTTTGCTTATTTGGTCAGATCAAGTAATGATAACGAATTTGTGTTAGGTGAGGGCATGGTGGGTCAGGCGGCAAAAGAGCGTAAACTGATTGTTTTTGATAATGTGCCTGATAAACATATTGTATTTGATATGAATTCAGGAATAGGGGACTCAGCACCTCAATGTATTGTCGTTTTTCCACTCATTGATCAGCAAAGCTCAAAAGGAGACGTGGTCGGTGTGATAAGTTTAGGCTTTAGTCAAAATATCAATAAAATTGAATTGGAATTACTTAACAAATTATCTTCGGGTATTGCGTCAGCAATTACCTCTGCAAAATCTCAGTTAAAATTGCGCAATTTATTAGAGGAATCGCAACAACAAACAGAACAGTTAAAAGAACAGCAAGATGAATTAACAGCCTCTAATGCTGAACTAGAAGAGCAGGCAATGAACTTATCTCAAGCGGAGGAAGAGCTTAGAGCACAAAGAGAAGATTTACAGCGCAGCAATGAATCTTTACGTGAAAAAACCGCTAAATTGGAACTGAACAATAAAGAAATAGAGTCTAAGAATAAAGCCGTTGAAACGACTAAAAAAGAATTAGAAAAACGTGCGGTTGAATTGGAGCAGGCAAGTAAATATAAATCTGAATTTTTGGCAAATATGTCTCACGAATTAAGAACACCTTTAAACTCGTTACTGATACTGTCGCAAATCATGGCAGAAAATAAAACGGGTAATTTGAGTGATGAACAGGTGAGTGATATTAAAATGATCCATGATGGAGGCGAGTCTTTACTAACACTTATCAATGATATTCTTGATTTATCTAAAGTTGAGGCCGGTAAGTTGCAGTTAGTTATGGAAACGATAGATATTCATCATTTTGGTGCTGGCCTGGCGAGTCAATTTAATTGTTTGGCGGTAAATAAAGGCATTGAGTTTAAGGTTATTACAGCGCCAGAATTACCCAAACAATTTAATACCGACAAATTAAGATTGGAACAAATCTTAAGAAACTTAATTTCCAATGCAATAAAATTTACTGAGTCAGGTCAGGTTACATTAAATATCGGATTAGTTAAAAATAAAGATGAACTGTCTGATTTAGATATTAAATATCAAGATGAAGATGTTATGTCATTTTCTGTTATTGATACCGGGGTTGGCATTGCAAATGAAAAACAAGCTGATATTTTTGAAGCGTTTCAACAGGGTGATGGCTCTACCAGCAGAAAGTTTGGCGGTACGGGTTTAGGTTTAACCATATCTAGAGAATTAAGTCATTTACTTGGTGCTGAAATTACCCTGGAAAGTGAAGAAGGTAAAGGAAGCACATTTACTTTATATCTACCAGTTGAAAAAGTAAAAGCGGCAGAGCAAGTAGAAGTTGCCACAGAAACTGTGATCTCGCAAAGTAATAAAAATCAGAATTATGGCGATTTTGTTTGTAATGAATACTTAGGTGATGACAGAGATACGCTTGTAGAGTCAGATTGTGTGATACTCATAGTTGAAGATGATAAGGCTTTTGCTAAAACGTTACAGGATTTTGCACATAATAGCGGTTTTAAGAGCTTAGTTACTAACAAAGGAATTGAAGCCCTGGAATTGGTGATGAAGTTTTCTCCACATGCTGTGATATTAGATCTCGGTTTGCCAGATATGGATGGTATTAAGGTTTTAGATGGACTGAAACAATCGCCTATGACCAAAGATATACCTGTACATATCATATCGGCACAAGATAGTGACGAAGGGGCAATTAATAAAGGGGCAATCAGCTTTTTATCAAAACCAGCCAGTGTGAGTGACTTAGACTCCTTATTTAGTCAATTTATGGAAATGAGCTTAGCGTCTTATCGGCAAATTCTGTTAGTGGAAGATGATGAAATGAGTTGCCATGCAATTAGAAGTTACTTAGAAGACAATCATATTGCAATTACGTCAGTACACGATGAATTGGAAGGACTAGAGCTGTTAAAACAACATGACTTTGATTGTATAGTGCTTGATTTAAATTTGAATACTATGTCTGGTCAGGACTGGTTAGATCAGGCTATTGCCCAAAATGAGACTATTCCACCGGTTATTATTTATACGGGAAAAGATTTGTCGAATGAAGAATACCAGTCATTACAGCAATATACAGATAGCATAGTAATAAAAGGGGGGAGATCACAAGACAGGCTCAAAGATGAAGTGAGTTTGTTTTTATATGATGTTGAAAATAAAAGAAAGGCTAAATATAAAGCTGATTCAGATTCAGTTGATGATGAAGAAATAGAGTTAGATCTGACACCCATTAAATTTGATGGCAAAAGGGTTCTGGTGGTAGACGATGATATTAGAAATGTCTATGCATTATCAAAAGTGTTAAAAGAATATGGTATGGACGTTATTATCGCTGATAATGGAGAACTCGCACTCAATAAATTGAATAAAGAGCAAGATATTGATTTGATTTTAATGGATATCATGATGCCTAAAATGGATGGCTTTGAAGCAATAAAACACATTCGTAGTAAATTTAAAAATATACATCCGATAATCGCCCTTACGGCTAAAGCTATGCCTGAAGACAGAGAAAACTGTATTAATGCAGGAGCGAATGATTATTTAGCAAAACCAGTGGATATTAATAAACTCGTTTCTATGGTGAAAGTGTGGCTATACCAGTAGATACCAAAGAGTCGGCGCTTTACCAACTTGAAATGAATTGTTTATTGGATGTCATATATCAGCATTATGGTTATGACTATCGCAGTTATGCGAAACGTTCAGTACTGAGTCGATTGATGTGGCGAAAAAATCAATGGCGGCTAACGCATCTTTCTGAAATGATCCCTTTAGTACTGCATAGTGAGAATCATCTGCGGGTTTTATTATCTGATTTATCGATTACGGTAACAGAAATGTTTCGCGAACCTGAGTTTTTTGCCTTGCTAGTTGAGAAGATCTTTCCTTATTTAAATACTTTTCCATTTTTCAAAATTTGGCATGCTGGTTGTGCAACAGGGGAAGAAGTATATTCACTGGCAATTCTATTACAGGAACATGGTTTATATGAGCGAGCACAAATTTATGCAACAGATATGAATCCCCAAGCATTGAAGATTGCCAAACAAGGGATTTACTCGCAGCAGCATTTTGATAAACATTCAGCCCAATACCTCAGAGCGGGTGGGAGTTATAAATTAGATAATTATTTTCACTCAGGGTACGGTAATTTAAAAATAAAAGATCAATTAAAAAACAAAATTATATTTTCATTGCACAATTTAGTTGCTGATGGGGCTTTTGGCGTGATGGAGTTGATCATTTGTCGCAATGTATTGATTTACTTTAATGCGGATCTAAAAGCAAGAGTTATAAAGCTGTTTAATGAGAGTTTGTATCACAATGGTTATTTGTTTCTTGGTAGTAGTGAATCACTGAATGACAGTGATTATCCTGAATTTAAAATGGTAGAACGAAAAGCAAAAATTTATCGAAAGTCGCCTGAGTTTGATATAAGAAATAGCAACAATTACATGTAAAAGTACACCAAGATAATTGGAGTTGTATGATGGATAATATAAAAGAATTACTGAATTTAGAGGCTCATACATCTAAACCCAAAATACTGGTTGTAGATGATCGTCCTGAGAACCTCAGAGCAATAGAAAAGATCTTAGAATTTAGTGACGCAACTATAATTAGTGCATCTAGTGGCGTTGATGCTTTATCACTCAGTTTGCGGCATCAATTTTCGGTTATATTACTCGATGTCATGATGCCGAATATGGATGGCTTTGAAACAGCGTCATTAATGAGAATAAATGAAGAAACTAAAACCACGCCGATTATCTTTATTACTGCAGCGGATCGTAGTGATGACTACGAGTTTAGAGGGTATGAACTCGGTGCTGTGGATTATTTATTTAAACCGGTAAAGGCGCATACTTTATCTAGCAAAGTTAATATATTATTAGAAATGGAGCAGCAAAAATATCAATTGCAGCAAACATTAGAAGATATTCAAAGACTTAAAAACCGCAATCAATTGATTTTAAACTCCGTTGGAGAAGGGATCATAGGGCTAGATACTGATGGACAAATAATATTTACCAATCCGGCTGCCGAAGAGTTACTCGGTATGACCGAATCTGCATTACGAGCATTAAATATATTGGCTGTGATTTCAGGAGGTGATGCTTTAAAAAGTAATGTTAAATGGACATCAACAGCACTTTTTGACAGCTGTAGTAATGGAAAAAGTTTCCATGAAGCCATATGTGGTTTTGTGCATCAGAATCAAAGTATTTTGCCCGTTGAATATACAGCTACGCCAATTAAGGAAAATGACAAATTTATCGGTATTGTTATTGCCTTCCAAGATATAACAGAGCGCAAAAAAGCGGAAGAACAATTAGTCAGATTAGCACAATATGACAGTTTAACAGGCCTGATTAATCGTTATGCTTTTGGGCAAGCTTTAACTCAGGCATTATCGCGGGCTAAACGCAGTAAAAATAAATTATCACTATTATTTATTGACTTAGATCAATTTAAGCAAGTGAATGATACATTAAGTCATCAGGTTGGTGATTTTTTATTACAGGAAGTTGCCCAGAGGCTGAGCGATTGTATTCGTGATGGTGATATTGTAAGTCGTTTGGGTGGAGATGAGTTTACTATTATTTTAGAAAGCTTTGAAAAAAACAAGGTACCCAATGCGGCAATTGTCAGCCAAAAAGTACTGGAAGAGCTTGCTTTACCGTTTAATATTAATGGTCATGAAGTTAGAATAGGTGCAAGTATCGGTATTGCTGAATATCCCAGTTCAGCAGATAGTGTAGAAATTTTGATGCGCTGTGCAGATCTTGCTATGTATAAGGCAAAAGAAAAAGGGCGTAATAATTACCAATTTTTCACTGAGGAAATGCAATCAGCGGCAGAAGCGGCTTTATCTTTAGAGCGACAACTTAGAGACGCTGCCCAAAATGAAAGTTTCAAACTATATTATCAACCTAAAATCGATATCAGAACGGGGAAAATGGCAGGTACGGAAGCATTACTTAGGTGGCAAGATGAAACTGGACAGTTTATTAGCCCTGAGGTATTTGTTGTCATCCTGGAAGAGCTGGGATTGATTGATACTGTAGGTGAATGGGTCATTGAACAAGTTTGCATTGAAGCATGTAAAATTCAGGATTATTTAGCGCAAGATGCACATTTTACAATTGCCATTAATTTGTCAATGAAACAACTCGCTGATCCGCATATTTCAGATATACTGGCAACGGCATTAGAAAAATACAATTTGAATAGTCAGCATATTGAAGTCGAAGTTACAGAAAGTATGATGATGGGAGATCCTGAAACAACCATATCTCAATTAACTGCAATTCATAATTTAGGTATTAAAATTGCTATTGATGATTTTGGTACTGGTTATTCTTCTTTAGGCTATTTACAAGACTTTCCGATTGATACACTCAAAATTGATAAATCTTTCACGCAAAAAATAGAAACCTGTGATAGTTCAGAGAAAATCGTTAAAGCCATTGTATCCCTTGCGAAAACGCTGAACTTAAATATTGTAGCTGAAGGCGTAGAAACCAAAGAGCAGTTTGAGTTTTTGAAAGAATTGGAATGCGATACCATTCAAGGGTTTTATTATAGTAAACCTTTACCAACAGATGATCTGATCAAGCTTATTAATAACAGTTGGTAATTTATTGATGCCACTTAAACAATGGATAAATAAAAGTGGCTTTTGACATATTTAAAGAGCACTTAATTTTTTTGCTGCCTCAAGTAAAGTTGTATCTTCTTTGGCAAAGCAAAGTCGAATAATTTTATCAGAATAAAGTGTATCTGATTGGTAAAACGGACTTAATGGAATTGCAGCAACACCGATTTCTTGTGTTAACCACTGACAAAATGCAACATCATCCAAAGTGGATATCGCTGAATAATCGAGTAAAATAAAATAAGTTCCCTTAGAGGGTAAAATTTTGAAATTTGAATCTGCTAATGCAGAAACTAATAAAGCTTTTTTTTGTTGGTAGAAATGACCTAATTCACTAATATGCTCGGGGTGCTGTTTTAACATGGCCGCGATGCCAATTTGAGCAGGTGTAAAGCTTGAAAAAGTAACATATTGGTGGATTTTTCTGAATTCATTTGTTAAATGTTTGGGGGCTGTACAATAACCTAGTTTCCAACCTGTACAATGAAAGGTTTTACCAAAGCTTGAAATAACAAATGCATGATCAAATAGTTCTGGGTATTTTAATATACTTTCATGTTGTTCACCCTCAAATGTAATGTATTCATATACTTCATCACTGATAAGGTAAAGGTTATTTTCTGTAACTAATTGATGTAACTGATGTATGTCGTATTGGGTTAATAAGGTTCCTGTTGGATTATGTGGCGTATTTACAATGATAGCGCGAGTATTTGGTGTTATTTGTTTTTTAACATCTTGCCAGTTGATTTTGTAATCAGGTGAACTTAAAGGAATATGAACACATTTCCCGCCAGCTAATTCGACAGCGGGTTCATAAGAATCATAGGCGGGATCAAAAATAATCACTTCATCATTGGGTTTTACAATTGTTTGAATGGCAACAAATAACGCCTCTGTCGCACCAGAGGTAATTGTAATGCATTCATGTGAAGATAACGTTTTTTGGTATTTTGTTTTTATCAGGTGTTCCAGTTGTAGTAAAAGCTCGGGCGAGCCATGAGAGGGCGCATATTGGTTTTTGCCAGACATGATAGCGTCTATTACGGATCTTTTTAAGTAAGCAGGTGTGTCAAACTCAGGAAATCCCTGAGATAAATTTATCGCGTTATATTGATTTGCCATTTTGGACATTTTGGTGAAGATGCTGGTTTCCAAATTTGGCAGTTTACTTTGCATATTGAATTCTGACATTGGGTTTGACCTGAGAATTATGAGGTTTTATTTTTTATAAATATCATGTTTAGTCACCTTTTTCATTGTAAATTTTTGATTTTCTGACATAAAAATTAATAGTAACAAAGTTAGATGATAAAAACCTTGGCCTAATATGTTTGACTTAGGGTAGAATGCCGTTTTTTAGAAATTATCTATATAAGAGTTTTAATTAATGCGTGTAAGTTCTATTCAGTCTTTTTCACATAGGCTGTTGAGTAATAAAATTTTTGAATTGTTTGTTATTACTATCATTATTTTCTCAGCGTTGTTAATCGGTGCAAAAACCTATGCTATCCCATCTGCTGCAATAGAAGCCCTTAAAATACTTGATTGGGGGATAACTTTTATATTTTTGTTTGAAATTATAGTTAGGTTTACCGCTGAGCAAGATAAAAAACGTTTTTTTACTAAAGGGTGGAATATATTTGACAGCTTAATTGTGATCGTTAGTTTAATTCCAATTGAAGATGGTGAACTTGCATTAGTAGGACGTTTAATTCGAATATTCAGGGTTATGAGAATGATTTCCTTTGTCCCTGAATTAAGATTACTTTTAAATTCGTTATTAAGGGCAATGCCTCAGCTAGGGTATGTGGTCTTGCTTATGTTTATCATCTTTTATATTTATGCTGCAATCGGTACTAGCTTTTTTAATGTGATAAATCCGGAACTTTGGGGCGATATATCGATTGCCATGTTGACTTTATTTCGGGTAATGACGTTTGAAGATTGGACTGATGTTATGTATGAAGTGATGAAAGTGTATCCTTTTTCATGGATTTATTTTTTATCTTTCATCTTTTTAACAACATTTGCTTTTTTAAATATGGTGATAGGTATTGTTGTTAACGTTCTTGAAGATGAACATGCTAAGGAACGTGCTGAGCAGGATACTAAAGATGGTAAATTAACGATTGAAGATTTATCGGCACAAATTAATGATTTAAAGAAAATAATAGAAAGTAAAGCACTAAAATAAAGCTATTTCTAAACCAATTCGTAATGATCAGAATGTTTAATTTTATTTCATTACGAATTCTTAAGATGATTAGCAATATATTTATTGGCATTGACTATACTTAGTTTTATAAATAAATCTGAGATCCGATGATGAATATAATAATTAAGTTAATCATAATATTATCAATGTTTTTTATACTACAGGCGTGCAGTAAAGTAGCCCCTGTCGCAGTCAGTGAATGTAAAGCTGTTGTTGTACATGTGCAAAAAGTCTTAGCAGATAAAGCCCCTTCTAAAAGTAAAATGATGAAACAATGTAAAGCAGCTTCAGATGAGGCGCGAGGCTGTGCTATGGCTGCGGATAAACCGATGAAGTTATTGCAATGTGATTTTTAATTAGAGAATTGCTGCGCTAATATTTGTTGGGTAAAACTTGTTTTTAAATAAAATCCTCTGGGTAAAGTTTGAATTATTTTGCCTTCTGGGCCCATGACGTTTGTTAAAGCTTTAGCGTTAGCGGCTTTGGGCCTGATCTGAAGTACCTGGCCCAGTTTTCCATTTATTTGACCTATTTCACCGAGTGCAATCATTTCTATTTGTTGCTCCCAATCCTGTTGCAATAAAGTTGTTTGCTGTGCATTTGGTTGCCATAAAAAACCTGTACCAATTATACGTTGTTTCGGTGGAATATCTCTTTCAGCTAAAATAGGTAACCATAATACCAAATTGAGCTTTTTTTTAACAACGGAGTTATGCCAGGTAAGTCCTTGTAAATTAATTAAAGGTACTACACTAACAAAGGTCGTTTCTAGTGGTTTTCCTGAGTATGAAATTGGCAGAGTTTTTAGTTCTACCCCAAGTGCCGGAAAGTCGGGTTCAGGTCTGGAGCCTGCTGTCGCACCTAAAACAAGTTCTATTAGTTGTCCAATCCACCCTTTTTCTTTCAATAAGTTTTTGGGAGTTGAAAAACTATATTGTTCAGCTAAATCACCAATTGTCATGCCTGCAATGTTTTCTACTCGTTGTAAGAGTTCATTGATAGAGTGAGGAGCATCAGGCAAAGTTTTAATGATCATAAATAGCCTATTTTAAAAGAGATAAGTACAAGTGGCATATTAATCATTTTGCAAATGTTTTCAATAAATGTCTGACTAAATGTGATTTTTGTGTGAACTAAATGCATAAAAACGAACTTATTCGTATATAAAAAGTGCATAACTTTCTCTTTGGATGATTTTTACTCAAGTGTTGAAATAATTAAAATTTAATGAACTTTAAGTATGATGTATCGATTAAGGTATTGTTATTTAATGACTTTGTTTTTTCTCAGTTGTTAGTTTGTTGAATGCATCAAATTCAATAACATGGAAATACAGAGCTATGAACATAGTTATCCACAGATTTTGTGGAAAAACTTAACCCTCTGTCAGTTAACTGTGGATTTGTTTGTAAAATACACGATTTTATCCAGTTTTTGGCGCTCAATTACTAAAGCTCGATTTATATTGCTGTCAGCTCTTTATTATGGAACAATCTATGAAAATCGACTTATGTAAAGAGGCACTTTAGGTGATTGATGCCGAAGGATTTCGTGCCAATGTCGGAATTGTGATCTGTAATAATCAGGGGCAAGTATTTTGGGCTAGACGTTATGGGCAACATTCATGGCAATTCCCTCAAGGTGGGGTTGATGAAGGGGAAAGCCCTGAACAAACCATGTATAGAGAATTACATGAAGAAGTCGGGTTAAGGCCCGAAGATGTAGAAATAATGGCAAGTTCAAAACATTGGTTACGATATAAGTTACCAAAGAGAATGATCAGACGCGATTCAAGTCCCGTCTGTATTGGACAAAAACAAAAATGGTTTTTATTAAAATTAAGATGTAAAGATGAAGATGTAAATTTACTTAAAACGAATCATCCTGAGTTTGATGATTGGCGTTGGGTTAGTTATTGGTACCCGGTACGTCAGGTGGTCTCTTTTAAACGTGATGTCTATCGTAAAGTGATGAAAGAGTTTGCACCGATAGCTATGCCTTTTAAATCAAAAGAGCATAATACTAAGGATCAGTGGCGGCAACGTCGATAGGAGTACTTATGCCAACGATTAAATTAAATGTGATGTTTAATACCGGTTTAGGTTACTAAACTTATGTTGGCAATTCTTAGAAAAATAGCACTGGAAGTGTCTCAGCAAACGGATTTAACAAGTACTTTAAAAACTTTTGTGCACTTAGTTAAAGAGGCAATGAATACCCAATGTTGCTCTGTGTATTTTGCTGATTATACTCAAGATGACTTTGTACTTATGGCGACAGAAGGGCTTAGTCAGGATTCAATAGGCCAATTTCGTATTGGCTTTACTGAAGGCTTAGTGGGATTAGTAGCTCAAAGAGAGGAGCCTATTAATCTGGCAAATGCGAAATTCCATCCTCGTTTTATGCATATCCCTGAAGTGAAAGAAGAAAACTATAATGCATTTTTAGCCGTTCCCATCGTTCATCAAAAAAAAGTAATTGGTGTTATTGTTGTACAACAAGAAGCTGAACGGGTATTCAATCAGGATGAAGAATCGTTTTTGATAACGCTATCAGCTCAACTTGCATCTCAACTGGCTAATGCTGAAGTCGAAGAGGTGGTTAAACAAGAAGAATTAGAGCATCAAACTTCCTGCCTTAAAGGATTATCTGCGGCGCCGGGTATTGCCATTGGCGAAGCTTTTGTAGTATTAGCTGAATTAAATTTTGCTAATATTCCTTTAAAAAAAGACCATGATATATCAAGACAATTAACTATTTTTAATCAGGCGGTGATAAATACTCGAGCAGAGTTTAAGCAAATGGAAAATGCGCTATCAGACTCGCTTTCTGATGAGGCGCTCGCTGTATTTCAAGTTTATCAGCAATTATTAGCAGCTAATAGCTTAGGAAAAAAAGTTGAGCACGAGATCTCTTTAGGCTGGTGTGCTAAAAGTGCGCTTAAACAGGTGGTAGAGTTGCTTGTTAGTCAGTTTAATGATATGGATGACCCCTATATAAAAGAACGCGCCGTTGATATAAATGATATAGGACTTAGAGTTTTAAAAAATATCATTGATACAGAGCAAAGCAATAAGCACTATCCAGATAAAACGATATTAGTTGCACAAACGCTAACACCAGCAATGCTTGCTGAAATACCGAGAGAAAAGCTGGTTGGCGCTGTAAGTATTAATGGAGCTGCTAATTCGCATATCTCAATTCTGACTCAGGCGCTATCAATCCCTACTATCTGGGGGGTAGAAAATTTACCCTTAATGCGAGTTGACGCTAAAGAAATTATTATAGACGCTTATTCAGCACGTATGTATATATCACCTTCTAAGTCGCTAAAACGTGAATATACCGCGTTAAAGAAAGAAGAGGGTATGTTACATGATGAATTTGAATCTGAGCATGAATTAGAGGCTTGTACTTTAGATGGTGATCATTTGCACTTAATGGTCAATGCAGGGTTGGAGATCTCAGCTGAATCTAACAATGCTAAGTTTAGTGACGGTGTGGGTTTATACCGCACTGAAGCTTGGTTTATGCAAAAAGCACATTTTCCATCCCAGCTTGAACAAGAAGAGCGTTATCGAAAAGTATTAACTTGCTATCATCCATCTCCCGTCGTGATGCGAACACTTGATATCGGTGGTGATAAAATATTAAGTTATTTTGATGTTAAAGAAGAAAATCCATTTTTAGGCTGGCGTGGAATTCGCGTGACTTTAGATCACCCAGAACTTTTTCTTGAACAATTAAAAGCAATGTTAAAGGCCAATGCAGGGCTTGGAAATTTAAAAATTCTATTTCCTATGGTCACTAATATTTCAGAAGTGATCGAAGCTAAACAACTGGTTGAACAAGCATATTTTGAACTGGAAGAAGAGTGGGCGGATCAATTTTATGAAATTGAACGACCTGAAATAGGGGTTATGCTCGAAGTGCCTTCGAGTATTTATTTACTTGCTGAATGGGCACAAATAGTTGATTTTTGTTCTGTTGGCAGTAATGATTTAACGCAATACTTATTGGCCGTTGATAGAGCAAATGCCAGAGTTGCTTCTTTATTTGAACCCTATCATCCTGCTGTTATCAGAGCACTAGCACAAATCGCAACAACATGTATTGACCATGAATTGCCATTTAGTTTATGTGGGGAATTGGCCGCAGATCCTGAAGGGGCTATTTTATTGGCAGCGATGGGGTACCGTAGTTTAAGCATGAACTCTTCCTCAATTAATAAAATAAAATGGGTGCTCAGACGATTACGTATGGATGACATGGAAAAGTTACTTATTTTGTGTTTAAAACAACAAACAGGAAAAGAAGTACACCGTTTAGTTCGTAACTTTATGATTGAAAAAGGCTTAAGTCATTTAATTTATACCGGACATAAGTCTATAAATGTAACTTAGTTTTATACAATAAATTAAATAAAACCATGAATTTAAAATAGTTGTAGATTGAATATGAGTGATTTGCTCTGGGTAATAGTAAGTTGTGCCTTTTTAGGCTGCTTTGTTGGTTTTTTTGCCGGGTTGTTAGGAATAGGTGGTGGCCTGTTAATAGTGCCTGTTTTTAGTGCTATTTTAATTAAATTTCAACTTGTTGGAATTGAGCAAGTCATGGTTGTTGCTATTTCCACTTCTTTAGCTTCCATAATTTTCACATCGTCATCATCGGCTGTTGCACATCATAGAAATCATAATGTACCATGGGAGATCGCGCCCTGGATCATGTTTGGCGTTGCGTTAGGCGCATTAACCGGTGGGTTTTTAGCAGGATCCATAGATCCTAAAGTACTTAAAATAATATTTGGCTCTAGTGTCGCTTTTATTGCAATTAGAATGTTGTTAAGCAAATCTGTCAGTAACAATAAAAAGCTGCCTTCAAATTCATTTTTAGCTTTAATTACTGCTATATTAGGTGGGTTATCCGGATTAATTGGTATTGGCGGTGGTGCTTTGCTAGTTCCTTTGCTGACCCATTTTTCTGTTGATATGAAAAAAGCCATAGGTTGTGCTGCTGTCTGTGGTATTGTTATCGCAATATTTGGTACCGTTGGCTATGTTTCATCCGGTGTAGGGGTCATGGATATAAAACAAGGGTTTATTGGTTATGTTTATTTACCTGCCTTGTTAAGTATTGTTGCAACTTCCATGATTTTTGCGCAATTTGGTGCAAAAGCAACGCATTATTTACCCGTTAAGTTTATAAAAAAAGTATTTGCTATTCTTTTGATTATAATAGCAATTAAAATGTTTTTCGCATAAAAGGCAGTTATAAATGGCATTAGAGTTTCCACAAATTGACCCTATTATATTTTCGATAGGTCCATTTTTTGATATAGGCCCAATTTCAGTTCGCTGGTATGGCATGATGTATTTGATAGCTTTTTCATTAGCTATGTTACTTGCTAATCGTCAAGCTGGTAAAAAAAATTCTGGCTGGGATAAAGAACAGGTCAGTGATATGCTCTTTTACGGCATGTTAGGTGTCATTTTGGGTGGCAGAATTGGGTATGTATTATTTTATCAATTTAGTTACTTTTTAGAAAATCCACTTTATTTATTTAGAATAGATCAGGGTGGAATGTCATTTCATGGTGGCGTATTAGGGGTGACTGCCGCCATTATGTGGTTTGCTAAAACACGAAAAAAACCTTTATTGGAAGTCGGCGATTTTGTTGCCCCTTTAATTCCTTTGGGCTTATTGGTTGGTCGAATAGGTAATTTCATTAATGGTGAGTTATGGGGCCGTACAACAGATGTATCCTGGGCTATGGTTTTTCCGGGAGCTGGCCCGTTGGCACGCCATCCTTCTCAACTTTATGAAGCGTTTTTAGAAGGTTTTGTTTTATTTATTATCATTCAGTTATTTATTAAGAAGCCCAGACCTGCGGGTAGTGTGGCTGGCGTATTTTTAATGGGTTATGGTGTCTTCAGGTTCTTGATTGAATATGTTCGTGAACCCGATGAACATTTAAGAGAAATGGCTAACTTCCTTTCGATGGGGCAAATATTATCATTACCTATGGTAATTGCCGGGTTAGGTTTGTTTTTTTGGGCACACAGCCGCAATACAAATACGGTTAAGGCGTCAGTGAAAGGTAATTAACATGAAACAATATTTAGAGCTTTGCCAACGTATTCTTGATACTGGCCAAATGGTGGAGAACAAAAGAACTGGTATTAAATGTCTGACAGTTGTTAATGCTGATTTAGAATATGATGTAGCAAATAATCAATTTCCTTTAATTACCACCCGAAAAAGTTTTTATAAATCTGCAATAGCTGAATTACTAGGCTATTTAAGAGGTTATGATAACGCTGCTCAATTTAGGGATATAGGCTGTAAAACTTGGGATGCGAATGCAAACGAGAATTTAGCCTGGCTAAATAATCCACATCGTAAAGGTGAGGATGATATGGGGCGAGTTTATGGTGTTCAAGGCCGTGCCTGGCAAGGTCCAAATGGCCAGAAAGTGGATCAATTAAAGAAGGTGATTGATAATTTATCGAAGGGGATTGACGATCGAGCTGAAATAGTCACTTTTTATAATCCAGGTGAGTTTGATATGGGCTGCTTGCGTCCATGTATGCATACACATAACTTTTCGTTACTGGGTGATACATTATATCTGACTAGCTATCAACGTTCATGTGATGTGCCGCTTGGGCTCAATTTTAATCAGATCCAGGTTTTTGTTCTATTGGCCTTAGTCGCGCAAATTACCGGATTTAAAGCTGGAAAGGCGTATCATAAAATTGTAAATGCACATATTTATGAAAATCAATTAGATTTAATGCGTGATGTTCAGTTAAAGCGAGAACCATTTGCAACACCGCAATTAAGGATAAACCCTGATATCAAAACATTGGAAGATATTGAAACCTGGGTCACAACAGATGACTTTGAAGTGATAGGGTATCAGTGCCATGATCCGATAAAATATCCATTTGCAGTATAAAATTTGTAATAACTAGTTATGGCAATATAAATGCTTTAATGGCATTTATATTGCATGAATAACCTCATTAAAATTCGATGATTAATATTGAGTCTTTATTATGCGGTTTATTAAATTCTTAAAAAGTGTTTCATATTATTTTCTAATAGGTATTGCTCTTAGTGGATGTTCGTTTACATCTGATAAATATGAAATTATTCCCAGACATAGTTATCAAGCTGACATAGCCCATCACTCAGTACATGAGTATACAAATCGTATTGCCAGTAATTTAATGATTAGTATGCAAGCGATAAAGCCAGGTGGAAGGATTGCCATCGGCACATTCTTGCCTGCTGACTCTCTAGAGGCAATGCCTGATAATCATCCCTTGAATGATTTAGGATTACAAATTCAAGAAGGTTTGACAACTGCGATGACGCAAATGGGATTTGCGGTAATTGAATTTAAAACACTTAATGCAGTAACTTTAAATCCAAATAGTGATGCAATGTTAAGTAGAGATGCGTCTTTATTGCCTAAATCACACCGTGTAGATTATTTTTTGACTGGCACCCTGGTTGAGCAACAAGACGCATTTATAGTAAACGCCAAGTTAATTGATATTATGGATAATCATGTACTTGCAGCTGCTACAAATGCAATACCTGTTAATATATTTTGGGGTGATGAAAAAGTACGACTAAGAAGTGGCACTTTATATCGCACAGAATACTAAGTAGGAGAATATAATGAAATTATTATCGATGAGTATTATGATATCTTTGTTGAGTGCGTGCGCATCAATGGATAAATGGGATACGTATAAAGAAAAGCAGGCTCAAAAAGCGATTGAAACACAGCATGAAACCAATGAAATTCAATTGAAAAAACCAGGGAAAAGAAATACCAGTGATGACCAATTTCAAGTGCGTAGATACCCTGTTCAAAGTGGTTCCCATAACCAATATTATGCTGCCGGTTCGGTAAAAAACATTAATCATTATGTGCGCGGGTTAATGCAAGATATGGTGGGCAATATTGATTATGTTAATGGTAAAACCCCCATGGCAGTGACGAGTTTTGTATTTTTAGACTCTAATTATCAGGAAAGTTCGCTGTTAGGTAATCAGTTAGCCGAAAGTTTTATTCATGAATTACATAAATTTGGCGTACCTGTAATTGATTTTAAAACAACCGACTATATTAGAGTTGCACCTAATGGAGATTTTATTTTTAGTCGTGATTATTTGGAATTGAAGACAATGCACCCTATGGAATATGTTTTAGGCGGCACATTAGTGAAACATCAGGGAGGAGTGTTGATAAACGCCAGAATAGTCGGGATAAAAAGTAAAGCCGTTGTTGCATCAGCGCAAGGAATCTTACCGGCTCATATTGTTGAAGCGTTAATGCCAACCCAAGAGAATGATGGTATTCCACTACGACAAGGCGAATAAAGGGCTAAAGTATTCTGTTATTTTGCCGATATGCTAGCTAAGTTTTAAATGTCAATGGGAATACCATGAAGCTATCAGCGCTAGTTATTATCTTTACATCACTGAGTTTTGTTGGTTGCCACTCAACAATACAAAATCACAGTGCTTGCTTGTTAGAAAATGGTCAACGAGTAAACTGTGGTGAAATCGCGACACAGACCTCTAGCAAACAACTTCAAGGTTGGGATATTCCAACAAAAAGGCAATTTAACCCAAGATACCACCATAAGTTATTGAATGATTATGTAGAACAAATGGCAATGACATTAGTTGATACAATGCAGGCCAGGATGGGAAATGTTGCTGTTGCATCGTTTGTCGATTTAGACTCAACATTGAATAATACAAATGTACTTGGAAATCAAATATCTGAAAATTTCATCTATGAAATGCAGCAATTTGGCTTTGCTATTGTAGATTATAAATCAACAGGCTCTCTGGAAGTAACGCCGCAAGGAGATTTTGCTTTTTCCAGAGATTATAAAAACTTATCTCAACATCAAATGATAGATTATGTGCTTTCCGGTACTATGATCTATGCTGAAAAAGGTGTGGTTATAAATGCCAGAGTTGTAAGCACTGATGATAAAGTAGTAGCTGCAAGTGCCAGAGGGTTTATTCCCTATTTCGTAGTGGATAGTGTATTCCCTGTTATAAACAGAGGTCTTTAGATCAAGAACTTGTAAAATGCTTCTATATCAATAAAAACTTCCAGTTTCAAATAAATTGATTGAATTCCAGTCAGTTGAGCGCAAGTTGTTTGCTTAACTGCGTACTCTCAAGTTAGAATGGCTACGCTTAAAAGAGTTTTGGCCCCGTAGTTAAATGGATATAACAAGGACCTCCTAAGTCTTAGTTACAGGTTCGATTCCTGTCGGGGCCGCCATTATAGCCATTTAAATTCTGTGTAATGTTATAAAAGTATATACGACCTCTACAAAGCTGATAAGGTTAGATTAAATGAAAGGTGTTACCACAATAATTAAAGGCTTATTGTCTTCATTAACTCTTTCATTACCTTTGGGGTTTGTACTATATATATTTTTTCAAATATCAGTCAAATTTCAAATGCTGAAATACCTATCTATATTGCGATTGCAGCTATTATGTTGATTACAATACACGCGATTACAAGGCCACAGCCATATATTCGTGGGTTTAAATCAGTTTTGACTGCATTCGAAGCATTATCAATTTTTAATTGATAAACCTCTTAATCAAAACTTAAAAATTGATTTTGTGAATTTTCATATTTATCCACATTTCGCAGCACTTTTAGGAATAAATTCTTTGATAAATGCTGTTCATGTAAGCTCATAGTAGTTCGAGACGGTAAAACCGTTCACATGGCGAAGGGGCAAGCAGTTATATTCTTTGAACAAAAGAAAGGAGTTAAGCAGCTACATAAGCCAGACAAAGTAGGGCTGGATCACTTATGACAACCACACTTAATTCTATTGCATTTAAAGCATATACCCACCCTCAGCACAGGTTTCAGAATTTATATGGATTACTAAATTCAGATAGTCTGTATCAAAGCTGGGGTCAACTCAATAAGAAGGCAAAGCCAGGTATTGACGGTATCACTATGCCAGAATATCAAGAGAGCTTGGCGAATAATATTGAAAGTTTAAGTCAGGAACTCAAACAGAAATGTTACAGCCGACATTCCGCAGCACTTTTAGGAATAAATTTTTTGATAGATGCTGCCCATACAATCAATAATAGTACTGTTTCTCTCTTCTACATTGAGGACTAATTGTTGTTCACTACTTATTGTTAACTCATGAATTCCCTGAAAACAAAAGAATACCCAGCGTGCGGTTGGATTCTGGCATGGTTTGAATTTCAGGTCGGGAAAATAGGCCGACTGCGCTTTTAATTCTTTTCTGATTTTATGCTCCAATGCGGCATAAACCATTAAACAACAGGTCATTACCATTAAAAGTGCTTCAATTCTCTCTGGTTTTTTCAAATAAAGTGATGAAGTTAAAAAGTCTGGGCTCTTTAGAAATCTAAACCCTTTTTCTACACTTTGTTGTGATTTATAAAGGCTCAGCATTTTCTCCATGGTTAAATTCTCATCTAAGTCATTGGTGGCTAAGACGAACATTCCTTTTTCCTGCAATTGTTGCGCGCGACTTTCTAGCGACCAATACAGCTGACCTGTTATTTGGTATTCATAGCTATCGGGTTGCTGATTGAGCTTAGGCCGACCACTTTGCTTAAATATGCCATGCTTAACGATTTCCTGCTCACTGATAGCAAGTTCATTATGTGATTTTAACCAGACTTTTAATGCCTTATCTGCATCTAATTCACAAGAAAAACGTTGGCGACTCAGTTTTTTAAACGATTTCAGCGCTTCGTTTGATGCTTTTGCCATGCGCTTATCTAGTGTATGCTGTTCCCGTTTTTTCGCTTGTTCACTTTCTATTAATAACCAACGCTGCTTTACGTTAGCATAGTCTGAGCTGAGCCAGGCACCGCGGTAGCCATTATCAAGTAACTCAAATTTTAACGTTTGTTGCGCTGCGATCGCCGCTTTTACTTGTTTTAATTTTTGTGGTGCACGCGAGATGAAAAGTTGTTTTTGTTCTTCAAGTGATTGCAGTGTTTCTGTGGTGTAAAGCGCTGCATCAGCAATAAAGTACTGGCTGTCTTGAGCCGCTTTCAAACTGCTAATGTGGTGTTTAATAATGTTTTTAAACCCTTCATTATCATTAATATTACCACTGGCTGCTTGCATGTATACAGGGATACCCGCCTTGTTTTCCGTGATCAAATTAAGCACCGCTTGATTCAATTCTGGCCGATGATCGCGGCTATATCCTCGTACTAACTTAATCGCTTGGCTATTTTCATCATGTTCATAATTACCATCAACATGAATACTGGTTGAATCTAAATTAATGCCTTCACATGGTAGTTCTAATTGCTCAACAACACTTGCTGAAAGTGTTTGATAGATATCTGATACACCTTTTTCGTAAAGTTTATCCAGGCAACGACCTAAAGCGTCGTCATTAATATATTCAGCCTTGATCCCTTTGCCTAAAAGACGTTCAACAGGACGTTCTTTAAAGTATTGTGGGTACATATGCAAAGTGCGGCCAACAAAACCTAAGCCATTAAGGATCATAGCCTCAACGAGTTGACCGTAAGAAATAAGCTTATCGTCAGCCTGCTCAGGAAATGCGTTATCAATGAGTTTGGCAATCCCAAGCTCTTTGTTCATGCCAGCAACTAAACCTAAATGATCAATACTTTTTGTTGAATACGACGCCATTACTTTTTCATCACTTAAAGATAAGTAATAGATCAAATATGAAGATCTACATCAAGTATTTTTTATTAAAATTTTAGGTGCGGAAACACAGTTACAGAGTGAATGATATTAAACGGATCTTCATCCCCAAATTAAACGGTAAAAAACGCGCTTTAGGCCTACCAACCGTTAACGACAAACTAGTGCAACAAAGTGTGAGCCAGATACTGCAAAGTATCTGGGAACAAGACTTTATGGCTAGTAGTTATGGTTATCGGCCTAATAAAAGTGCTCATCAAGCGGTGCATAGTTTAACACTTAATCTTCAGTATAAAGGCTATGGTTATATTGTAGAGGCTGATATTAAAGGCTTCTTCGATAATCTTGACCATAACTGGTTAATGGAGATGTTGAAGCAACGAATTGATGATAGGGCTTTGCTTAATTTAATAAACCAATGGTTAAAAGCACGCATAAAATCACCAGAAGGTGTATTTGAAAAGCCGATAAGTGGCAGCCCGCAAGGTGGTATTATCAGTCCTGTGTTAGCAAATATTTATCTACATTATGCTTTGGATATCTGGTTTGAAAAGAAAGTGAAACCGAAAATGCGTGGGCGAGCGATGTTGATAAGATACGCAGATGATTTTGTGTGTGCATTTCAATACGCTAATGACGCTGAGCGATTTTATCGTGTTTTATCTAAGAGGTTACAGAAGTTCAACTTAGACACCGCAGCAGAGAAAACATTTTTATTACGGTTTAGCCGTTTCCATCCAAGTAGGAAGCGGTACTTTGTATTTCTGGGGTTTGAGTTTTACTGGAGTAAAGATTCAAAAGGTGAAGAGAGACTGAGGCGAAGAACAGCGCGTAAGAAGCAAAATTCAACGCTCAAGGAATATTACCTTTGGATCAAAACTAACAGACATTTAAAATTGAATGTGTGGATGCCTAGTTTAAAACGAAAACTGATAGGGTTCAGAAATTACTTTGGTCTACCTGACAATAGCCGAAGTTTATCCCAGTTATTTGATCGTGTGTTACACAATTTATATAAATGGTTAAACAGGCGTAGTGGCAGGAAAAGTTATAACTGGAGTAGTTTTAAGAAGATGTTAGAATACTTTCCTTTGATATAAAAGAATTTAACGATTAAGGGTCAGTAAACGACATGTTTATGTCAATTGGTTCTGAAACGTTAAACAGGGTCGTGTTTTACACGAGTAAATATATAACTGAAGAGCCGGATGCGATAGTTTCGCACGTCCGGATCTGTGGGGGGGCGGCTCAGTAATGGGTCGCTCTACCACGATTGTATCTAAGGAAGGTTATGGGCATTAGTTTCAGCAAAATGTTAGAAAATCATCACCGAAGAATTAATGATGAGGCGATAGGTGAGTTCAGAGAGCTGGTAAGAAAATCAATTTCTGACTGGGAGGGTAAAGTTGCTCATGAATGGACTGAATTGTCGCCAGATAATTTTATAGATGCCAGAGATGTTGAAGAGTACAAAAATGTTCTCGATGATCAATATTACCTAGCTGCACAAGTAAAGAACCTTGCGAATGAATTGGCTGTTACAGCGTTGTTTAAGCTCGTAGAAATTCATATAAAAAGAGTTGTCGAATGGCATCTTCCATCCATCGACTCGAAAAAATTGTTCAATATAAATTCATTAAAATCAGCGCTTCCATTCACGTTAGAGTCAGTTAACAATTTCGAAGCATTTGATGAACTAAGAGAGTTAAATAATGCAATCAAGCATGTTGGTCATGTTTCTGAAAAATTGGCTAATAATCATCAGGGACTAGGTTGGGTACAAGGCAATGAGTTTGCTAATTTGGACGTCGTTTATGAAAGGCTTTCTCCCAAAATATCATCTTACATGGACTCTCTTGCTCAGGAAATTTATCGTAATTCAGAACGAAGCGATACATAATAAACATGGATAGGTCGCGCGCAGCCGCGACTTAATCCGGTTGTTGGACAAGTCCGTGCTACTATAGTAAATAAATAGAATTGACTTTCAGGTGAGATATCACGCAGCCAAATAAGTCATTTTTTAGCCGAGTGGGACTAACTACTACGGCAATTATTTTTTACATTCCCTTAAAATTATATACGCAACACCGTAATAATCTATTGTTCTTTAATGATTTTTTATCTTATAAGCACACTCCTACATCAATTTCACTTGCGGCTGTTGCAAATCATTTACGCATGGCACATCCTTGTTTTATATCGTCGGCCCAAAAACTATTTTACGACCTAAGCGCCTTTGCTTACTTGTTCACAATCAACACGCCATTTGGGGGGAGTTCCTGGCGGTAAATAATAACCATTATCATATAAACGTTTACAAAATTCAGCTCTAAATACTTTTGCTAAATTAAAGGTATTAAACAGATATTTCCCTTTTTCTGCAAACGACAGTTACGGTGTTTATTTACACTACAATTTGGCACTATCACATGAATATGCGGGTGAAACTCAAGCTTTCGTGAATGGGTGTGTAATACAGAAGTAAAGCCACATAATTCACCGTGTTGATGATCGTGTTTAAAGAAGGATTTCAAGGTCGTTGTACTGGCTTCGAATAAAGTTTGGTATGCCCATTTTTGATGGTGATATATAAATCGCCGTAACTGATAAGGGACAGTAAAAGTGATGAGATAATAGTCAACAGGCAATAACTTTTGTTGTTGAAGGTTGAGCCAATCCATATTTGCAGGATGTTGGCAGCTTGGACAATGCCGATGACCACAACTAGGGTAAAAAGTGGTGCTTTGGTGGCAATGATCACAATGATACAAAATGGCACCGGCTTGTGGAGTATGGCACTGAATGATTTTATCTAACGCCCGTATATGGCAAGGAGTTAGCTGCCGCGCATATTTGTGTTCAAATTGAGCACGATAATGCCTGGCTAAAGTAGCAAGGGTAAGCATATTTTTACTCCTGCCAGTGAATATCAAATTGGTCCAATAAAATATTAAGCATATCAATACTTTTTTGTGAATTAACCTCCGTCATTTTGACATAGTTAGCAGTGGTTTTAGGGCAGGCATGACCCAGAAATACTTGTACTACCCGTAGGCTTAAACCTTGTTCTATCATGTGTGTTGCAATGGAATGGCGTAGGGTATGAACATGCACATTTTTGTGAATACCACATTCACGCGCCACAATTTTAATGGTTTTTTGAACACCGCCTTTATCCATTACCATGGTTTCTCCCAATCGAATATGGGGCGGTTTACCGCCGGGGAAAATTAACTTAGGGTGGCGGTGAGTGAGCCAGTAATGCCTAAGGGCTTGTAGAGTCGCTTGTGGTAATGGCACAAAGCGATCTTTATTATTTTTAGCAGCACGGATATGAACTTGCATTAAAGTGCTATTAATATCAGCAATAGTGAGATTGAGTGCTTCAGATAAACGTAAACCAAGACTGTAGGCAGTCAGATAATAGACCTGATATCTCAATTGCTTAGTTGTATTGATGATAGCGAGCATTTCTTTGGGTGAAAGCACATCTTGCAGGGGATATACTTTAGGGGGTTTAACGATTTCTATCCACTGCCATTGATAATGAAGCACATGACGATACAAAAATTGAATGGCATTGCGTGCAATTTTAGCGGCACTCCACGATTTATTGTGAACAAGATAGAGTAAAAAGCACTTAAGTTCGGAGGTAGACAGATTGTCAGGACAGCGATCAAAAAAGGTACTTAATTGTCTGATATAATGGCTATACATATCAATGGTTTTAGGTGCTTTCCCTTGTAAAGTAAGTTCATTAAGGTAAGATTGGTATAGTTTTTCAAAGCGAGTTTGTTCGATGGTATTCATAATCAGCTCCAGCTTTACACCGCTGAGATTAGCGGGTAATAACTTGGACACCGGGACTTCAATTTCTGCCGCAAAGCGGCTTCGTTCAACAAGGCGCTCAAGAACGGCCAAAAAACAGTTGGTTTTTGCTCCTTCTTCGCTTATTTTAACCAACTATTTTTTGCCTATTAACGAGGCGTTGAGGCTGTAGAATTTATAGAAATTTCATTTTCCAGCCAAAAAACAGGGGTCCAAATGCATTAGTTAAGTCTAGTTATTAGATTACAGTGCGATACAGGAACTCACTTTTTTACAATTATTTGCCTTTAGATAAATTCTACAGGCTCGTTATGTGCTCTGGTGAAGTAGCTCTAAATGAAGCGTGTATTTTCTTTTTGGAAATACAAACTTGGCAATAAGAAGCGAAACAAGGACATATGGAAAATAAAGGATTAGCTATACATGAATACAGATTTTTTTAATAAGTGTAAGATCACTTCTTTCATTTCATCTAGCTTATTAATTCTATGGTTTTATTTTGATGTAGATTTTTCTAAAGTTAAACTCGTTAGTGATTTAGGTATAAATACACCCAAAACAATTTCAATAGCATTACTTGTTCTAATTGTATTTTGCACTATTGAGTGCTTGGTTGAGCTGTCAAAAACTAAAGAGAAAAACTGGCAATATTACTATCAAATTTCAACATTGGTAGGTGTAGCATCAATATCTACTATCGTAGCCTACCCCAAATTAGCGCAAACATTTTCGCTATTAGAAAGTGGAAGATTAGATATTATAATCCCATTATTTTTCGCATTTTTTGCATCAGTTTTATCGTCCGCTTTATGTGAGTTTTTAGTCATAACAAAACTTTTTGTGAAGTTAAGAAAAACATTTCAATTGCGTCAAGCTGTTACAATTTTAGCTTTACTTTTTTTAATTACTCTATGTATTTCAGCTATCTATTATATTTACGAGATTTCTAATCTTACATCTTTAATTGTTAGAAATAGTACTTTTGCAATTTTCTTTGTTGCCTTTTTCATTCTTATGTCTCCAAAACAACCAATTTTTTCAAAAGAAAAACTGGAATGGTTACAAAAGAAATCAGATTCACTTGATCATCAAGTAGAAGTTCACAATTTAGCTAAATCATTTGGTAAAGCAAATTTAAAACACCCAGAAAATAAATTATTTAAACATGTGAGTGGTGTAATCAGAAAAAATAATAGTGTGTTCCCACGATATATCACTTTAAAAGAAATACCTTTCGAAATTAAAAAAGGATGTTTATATCCAGCACATGATGCTTTTGATGAAAATGACTTAGTAATTGAAGTTCAAGTTATAAATAGAATTGATGAAGCCATTCTTCGCTCAGATAAAATTATGTTTAAGTATGTAGTTATGGCTTGTGAAAAAAATCCAATAAATGTTCCAACAAGAAAAGAAGAGAATTTCATATTACCTATTTCTGAGTATGCTTGGAAATTACAATTATTAAACGAACAAGATCCTAATGATTTTATAGTTGTCATGGCTGAAAGTGATGATAATTTATCAGAGCTAAAAACTTTATTTAAAGAAAGAAACCTTGATATTAATTATGTGGCATCAAATGGTTGGACAGCCTTACTTTCAGCCGTTGCTAACGGAGCCGAAGAAACTACAAAATACTTATTACAAAAAGCAGCAGATACAAGTTTATCTAATAACCATGAAGTGTCTCCTCTACATTTTTCTTCGAAATATGGAAATCAATATTTAAGTAAATTATTAATTGATTATCAAGCAAACATTAATCAATTGGATATATGGGGAGCTACACCACTTATGATGGCTGCAAAGTATGGACATGGGGGGATTGTTAAGCTGTTAATTGAAAAGGGAGCCACTATTTCAACACTAGATGAACAAAATGAAACCGCCTACTCTTATGCTATGAAAGAAAATTACGGCGATATAGCTAGATATATTAAAGAAAAAAGTTAATTAGTTAGCTTTTGCTAAAACAAGATGAAATTGCACATAATAAACATGGATAGGTCGCGCGCAGTCGCGACTTAATTCGGTTGTTGGACAAGCCCGTGCTACTATAGTAAATAAATAGAATTGACTTTCTGAGATATCACGCAGCCAAATAAGTCATTTTTTAGCCGAATGGGACTAACTACTACGGCAATTATTTTTTACATTCCCTTAAAATAATATACGCCACACCGTAATAATCTATTGTTCTTTACTAATTTTTTTATCTTATAAACACACTCCTACATCAATTTCACTTGCGGCTGTAGCAAATCATTTGCGCATGGCACATCCTTGTTTTATATCGTCTGCCTAAAAACTATTTTACGACCTAAGCGCACCGCATTGCCATGTAAAAAACCATAATTACGGGCGCGACGAAGTCCTTTGGGTAATACATGCTGTAATACCCGCCATAAAAACTGACATGCGGGCTCAGTGATTATTCTATCGTGTTTAGTTGCGCTATCTTTATATTTGAAAGTGACATTATCATTGATCACTTTGATTATATTCTTATCATTAACCCTGTGATTTTCGTATGGCATTCATGCCACACTCGTTCATTCTTTTTCAACGACCAAAAAGAACGAACCAAGAAAAGGTCGCCCCAGACATCACTCTAGATCTTCAATGTATAAACTGATTCTTAAGCAACCAGCATGTAAGGTGCATCCCTGCACCTGCATGCTGGTTGCTGTTTTTAGTGATCCCTCTTCCTAAAATATCATGGCCTATTACAAATTTTCATTTATTGCCTTAACCTTATCGTGTCCATTTATCACTATCAAATTATTAAATGCATTATTCCTTTTACTTCAATAGATTATAATTCTGGCTCTTCCCATTCAACTAACATAACCACATCACCCATTTGAATGTTAGCAAGGAGTTCGTCTGAGATACTTGACGCAATCGCGCTGCGTTGAAATACCTGGTTGATCCTTACTTTATTTTTACTTGTTATAATATTTGGCTGAACTTCACCATTTAGGCCTATCATGTTGGCTTTGTATGCTAAAGAAAATACCTGGCCTTTTTTTACGCCATTAATGGCCCCCAAATTAAAAGTAATAGTATTATCATTTATTTGTTTAATAAGCCCTTGAATAGGTAAGCATGAAAGTTTGTCTTGCAGGTCTAAACTTATTTGACCTGCTAATGCTTCGATAGCCAGACCATAGTCTGAATGCCAGAAACGACGGCTACGGATATCTACTTTCGCAGTTTTTTTAAAGCGCCAAATACCACTCGTGGAATAGTCTTTTTGCCATAAAATTTCATGGGTCAGGGCATTAAATAATATCGCTTCTAAGGCAAAAAACCTTTCATGTTGCTCTTTTTGCCAAAATAGCAATTCTGAATTTTGTTGTGAACCTAATGAGATGTCATTTATTTTGGAAATTAGTACATATTGGCTGTCAGTGTTTTTGGAGACTTGTGCAATAAAGTCAGGGTTGAAATCAAACCTTTGTTCAAAAATGGATTTTGTATCGATTGCATTTTTATAATATGGCCTAGGTACAATAGCCATGTCATCATTTTTTATTTCATTATATAACTTTTCGCTAAAGACTTTATGGATGTCAAAAATCTGACCTATTTTTGCGTGTTCTTTGTTTTCTAACTGTATTTGCGTGATTGCGACCGCCTTTTTGAAATCAGATGCAAAGCACTGCTTCTCACTTGTGAATATGTCCAATCTAACAGTAACAGAAACAAACTTCCCGGAATAAACTTCATCAACCAATTCAATATGTTCGATTTCTCCATGCGAACTTATTTTTATTTGTTCCTGACTCATTAGACCATTAGCTACAGTTTGCACACTCGAAACAGAGGCGCCGGCAAACACCAGAGCCTGTTTTATGGCATCTTCAATGGCTCTGGCCTTGGCACTTTGAGTATCTCCATCACGGATCTGTGCTTGCCCTGTCGATTCAAACCATTCGGCCTGACATTGATATGATAATGTTTGCAAAATTACCAGTATCAGTACAAAAAGAAAAGGTTTCATAATAAACTCATATAATAATTAACATCTATTTCATTGTATTTGTATCTAATATCTATCAAGCAAAAATTACACCAAGAAGTTAGTTATGAATATTTGGGGATTGGATCTTAATATATCCCCCTTTTTCTATAGAAAAATATGTTAATGGTTTTACAATTATTATCAATAAAATATATGGTGTTATAGGCATGAATCATGCATGAGAAATACTTAATAATTTTTGGATAAAACAGGTGATAAAATGAAGACTCCTGTCGTAATTTCTTGTTTTTGTATTCTTTTGAGTGGCTGCTCTCAGGTCTTTGATAAGCATATTGAATATAGTTATCAAAAACCGGATAATTATCCGATCCTCAGAGCTGTAGGTTATGCACCTATTAGTTTGCAGCCAGGGAAAAATCAGCAACAAAAAGAAATTTTAGCAATTAAAGCTTCTAAACTTGAAGCCTATAGAGAATTAGCAGAACAAGTATATGGTCAAAAAATTACCGCGGGTGCTACGGTGAGAGGACTCGTTACTACGAACGATAAGTTAAGTTCACAAGTTTCAGGGGTTGTCAGAGGAGCACGAGTAGTAAAAAGTTATGCTGTTGGCGATAGTTATACAACTGAACTTGAGTTGGATATGAAATTGGTTCATGATCTGTATATTGGCGAGGTTAAACCTCGAAAAGTGAAACGTATTACGTATTATTAATAACGTATTATTAATTTTGTAGAAACTAATGCCAAAGTTAAGCTTTAATACCTTTTCCTAAAAGAGAGTTCGATTTTTGAGCTCCTTTACTATCGTATGTCATGGATTTCATCGATCCAATTAAGATCTCTGTTACTTTTTTTATTGCTATTTGGCTTTGGTGTGATGCGTGTGCATTTATATCATTTTGCTGCTGTGAAGCTTTTAGTTGTGCTGTAATATGATCTACAATTTCGGCCAATTGAGGGAATTGTTTTTTAAGTTCCGGGATTGGAAAGTTTTGTAAGTGTTTGTCTGTATTTTGTATTTTGTTCAATAGAGAAAATTTTTCTGTTGCTGTACTTTTTAGTAGATCAGCGTCCCTTAGTTCAATAGCCTGTTGTTCATTTTTAAGCACTATGTCTAATTCATTTAAAAATCCTTTTTGGATCTCTAATTGTTGTAGGACCTGCGCTAAATTATTATCATTAACCATATAAATTAAACTCAAATTCAGAAATGCTACGAGCCAACTTTTCAGCATCTACCTGATAGTTGCCTTCACTAATTGCTTTTTTCAGTTCACTTACTTTTTTTGAATCAAACCCAGAAGTAAGTTCAGCTTTTTCATGTAAATTTTTAAGCTGTTGTGCTTGTGGTGTTATACTAACAGAATCAGTTGCAGCTTTAACGCTTGATGTCTGATTTTGAGAAGTAGCAGCTGTTGTTTGCTTATCCACATCAAGCTTTTTCTGCGCAGTATTAGCATAATTAATACCTTGCTGTTGTCCTTTGTTTACTTGATTTACCATGACCTTTCCTAAACTTTGAAATCTATGCATTATATATCGACTATACTACTTATTACTTTAGCATAAAATTTAAATACTTACCTGTACCTTATCTATGCTTAATACTTTAACATCTAACTTCTTGCCAGACTTTGAGTTTTTTACTTTAATATGTTGTCCTAAAGTTCCATTTTCTAATGCATTACCACTGGTTTTTACAGTTAATCCACGATAGTTAGCATATATAGTAACCTTATCCCCCTTACAAATCATACAAATTTGGTTTTGTTGAACTGGCGCGCCCGCTCTGATGGTACGCTTTGTTCGGCTACCAATTAAACTTTTTAACTGGTGTTCACTTAAGTACTGATCGCGGATCATGTGAACAGGTTGTAACTTTATTTTTAAATGAGCATTCGTTAATAATTCACCTTTTGCCACTTTTTGGCTGGTGATCACTATAGGTTTGAGGTCTAACACTCTGATCTGAACATATTGATGCCATTTTTTGCTATCATTGCACTTAATTTGTACGGTAACCTGCCGATTTCTTAATTGTTTATGTGCAGTGGCTATGCTTAATTCTGTTTCACAATCTCTGTCGGGAATGCGTTCATTAAGTTTTAATGCTTTGAGCTCTCTCTTACCGGAGTCAGGCTCTGGATACTGATTTTTTACATAATCACGAGCAATATTTTGTATCTCAAGTTTTGAATACGTTTTTGCAATAGCGATATTTACCGTCATTTTAAGAGATATGATGGTCAATATTATATAAAAAATTGTGTTACTTTTATTTTTTTTCAACAAACTCATCAGGTTTCTACTATGCTTTATGGTTAAAACAGGGTATAAATATTTTTGTGTCAATAATCAGACGTTTCTATATTTAAATTAGTTAATAACAATTGCTTGATGTTATTAAAGCAATAATCGTTCCGAATATGAATTTTTATTCAGGAGAATAAAATGGCGGGTATTTTAGACTCGGTAAACCAGCGTACTCAACTGGTAGGTCAAAACAGACTTGAACTTTTACTCTTCAAATTAAGAGGAAGGCAACGTTTTGGAATTAACGTATTTAAGGTACGAGAAGTTTTACAGTGCCCTAAATTAACGTCTATGCCAAAATCTAACGCGTATATAAGAGGTGTTGCACATATACGTGGCCAAACAATTTCAGTTATTGATTTGTCAATGGCTGTTGGGGGTAACCCAATTGAAGATTTAGAGAATTGTTTCGTAATTATTGCTGAATATAATCGCTCTGTGCAAGGGTTTCTTGTTGGTTCCGTTGAAAGAATCGTAAATATGAATTGGGAGGCGATTTTACCTCCGCCATCGGGATCTGGACGTTACTCATATTTAACAGCGGTGACAGAAATTGAAAATGAATTAGTAGAAATACTCGATGTTGAGAAAATCCTATGTGAAATCTGTCCGGTTGATACTGAAGTAAGCGAAGAAATTACAGCAGATGGCGAGATGCAAAAAGATTTGGGTGAAAGAGTTGTATTTATTGCTGACGATTCAGCTGTTGCCAGGAATCAAGTAAAAAGAGCGCTGGAACCTTTAGGGGTTCAAACTGAATTGGCCAAAAATGGTAAAGAGGCATTAATAAGATTAAAAGAAATTGCAGCTGAAGATTGTACTAATGATATTACTGAGCGGATCGCATTATTGATTTCAGATGTAGAAATGCCAGAAATGGATGGCTACACATTAACAGCAGAAATAAAAGCAGACCCTAAACTCGCGCCTTTGCATGTAATATTACATACTTCGTTAAGCGGTGTTTTTAATCAGGCAATGATTGAAAAGGTGGGAGCTGATGACTTTATTGCTAAATTTAATCCCGATGAATTAGCGGCTGCAGTGAAAAAATGGGTTCATTTTGATTAACTTTCATATTTTTATAAATTGTACTGGGGCGTAAACTAATTGGTTAATAAGCATCTAGAAGAACATGAGTACAATCAATTTCGAACGTTCTTAGAACAACAGTGTGGGATCGTGCTCGGCGAAAATAAATTGTATTTGGTTAAAAGCAGATTAGCGCCGTTAATGGCCAGATTTGATGTTAAATCACTATCTGAACTTGTGACCAAAACTTTAAGTCAAAGAGAACGGCAATTGCGTGCCGCAGTTGTAGATGCGATGACCACTAATGAAACATTGTGGTTTAGGGATCAATATCCTTATGAATTATTGAAAAGTAAAATATTCCCTGAATTTAAAGACTTACGCAGACCCGTTAAAATATGGTCTGCAGCCAGCTCTTCTGGCCAAGAACCTTATTCAATCGCCATGACAACCTCAGAGTATCAGACGCAAAAGCCAGGTGGTTTGTCTATGGGGGCGCAAATTATTGGTACGGATATTTCGAATACTATGCTGGATTTGTGTAAAAATGCTGAATACGATTCTTTAGCCTTGGCACGTGGTCTGTCACCTGAAAGACGTAGAAAATTCTTTCAGGATAGTGAAAATGGTATGGCAAAAGTCGTTCAACCTATTTGTAAAATGGTCAACTTCAGGCATTTGAATTTATTAGATTCTTATTCATTATTAGGAAAATTTGATATTATATTTTGCCGTAACGTACTTATTTATTTCTCGCCTGAAGTTAAATCTAAAATTATTGCACAATTTGCATCAGCACTTAATCCTAAAGGCTATTTATTTTTAGGTGCGTCAGAATCTATGTCAGGTTTAAATGATGATTTTGATATGATCAGGTGTAATCCAGGAATTATTTATCAGAAAAAAGATTAACCTTCGATAAGTAATTAATTTTTATACCTCTAAAACTAGTTATTTAACCAAATCACCCCAATTAAAATCATTTTGGCGCACCATTTGCATTACCTTTCTAAAGTCAAAATATTGGAGGGGTTATGGCTATTAGTTTTGAGAGTGCCTTTGGCATTCATCCCAATGCCATGCTTGTAAGATCTCAACGCGCTGAATTGCTTGCAACAAATATTGCAAACGCAGATACACCTGGCTATAAAGCGAAAGACATCAATTTTGCTGATGCGTTAAATCAGGCTAAATCATTGCAAGCAACATCAATGACGCGAACTCATGATAAACATATGAGTATAAGTTCTTCTAGTAATAATGCAGTATCCCAGTTCCGTAATCCCTTACAACCAGATACAGGTGATGGTAATTCAGTTGATGTACAAGTGGAACGAAATTTGTATGTACAAAATGCTATAGAGTATCAGGCAAGTTTGAAATTTATGACTGGTAAGATTCAGGGCCTGAAAAAAGCCCTTAGTGGTCAAGGAGCTTAATGATGAGTTTATTTAACGTATTTGATATATCAGGCACTGGAATGAGTGCGCAATCCGTACGTCTAAATACGACGGCCAGTAATTTATCTAATGCCAATAGTATTAGTTCGAGTGTTAATGAAACATATCGTGCGAGGCATCCTGTTTTTGCCGCTGAGTTGACAAAAGCTGCCGCAGCAAATAATGGGGCGTCTGTTGGTGTTAAAGTGTTAGGTATCGTTGAAAGTGATAAACCTTTACAAAGAGAGTTTAATCCAAATCATCCTATGGCAGATAAAGATGGCATGATCTACAGACCTAATGTCAATGTTGTGGAAGAAATGGCGAATATGATTTCGGCTTCCAGGGCTTATCAGACAAATGTTCAGGTAGCAGATGCGGCAAAAACGATGTTAAGTAAAACGCTTTTACTTGGTCAACGTTAATAGGGGGCAATATGTTTAATCCAATTAATGGCACTCAAAGCAGTAGCTTTGTCGACTCTTTGAGGCCAGAAGAAAAAGATATTGCGTCTTCTGAAGAAGCAAATCAGCTAACACAACAAGATTTCTTTACCTTAATGACAAAACAATTGTCAATGCAAGATCCAATGAATCCGACAGATAACGAAGCCATGATGTCTCAAATGACGGATATGTCGATTGCACAAGGTGTCAGTGATATGGCTATCAAATTTGATGAGTTTGCTGTTTCTATGACTTCTAACCAGGCATTACAAGCATCAAGTATGGTTGGTCGGGATGTGTTAATAGATACTAACTATATTCGAAATGTTGAAGGTGAAGAGGTTTCCGGACGTATTGTATTAGATCAACCCGCATCAGATATTCAAATTAGAATTGAAGATGAAAATGGTGTTGTTGTAGGTGAAGTTCCTATTGGCGCATCAAATGGCGGCATGCTTGAATTTAAATGGGACGGAAAAGATTCACATGGTAACCAGGTACCAGAAGGAATGTATAAAGTTCGGGCTGTCGGGTTAGTGCAGAATGTTCCTGATGAAAATGGTGATTTAAAAGCACAGCATATTGAATTACCAGTTCAGGCCCGTACAAGAGTCGATAGTGTCAGTATGGGGCAAAATGGTACCGGTTTGGTCTTGAACTTTAATGGTTTAGGAAGTGTTAAATTTGAAGATGTGCTTGAAGTAAGCTAACAATTAGGAGTTTTTTATGTCTTTTAATATTGCATTAAGTGGTTTGAAAGCCGCACAAAAAGATTTAGACGTAACAGCAAATAATATTGCCAACGTCAATACATATGGTTTTAAAGAATCACGAGCTGAATTTGCAGATGTTTTTTCTACATCTTTATTTTCAAATTCCAGAACGCAAAATGGTGAAGGTGTATTAACACAAGATGTTGCACAGCAGTTTCATCAGGGGAGTTTACTTTTCACCTCTAATTCTTTAGATATGGCTGTAAGTGGCAATGGTTTTTTTGTTACTACTGATGGTCCTTTGAGTCGAGATTTTACGTATACAAGGGCGGGAGCTTTCAAATTAGATAAAGATAATCGAATTGTTTCTTCAAATGGCGATTTTTTACAAGGTTTCCCTGTTAATACGGATGGTTCAGTTAAATCGGTAAGTTTGAGTACAACTGCACCCATTCAAATTCCAGATAGTGCGGGTTCACCTGCGGCCACAGCGCAAGTCGATATGAGCTTTAACTTGGATTCCAATGCTGCGGCATTAGATCCGTATCAATTCGATCCAACAGATACCACGAGTTTTACGGCATCTACATCGACAGTGATTTATGACTCATTAGGTAATAGCAGAATTGCATCGTTTTATTATGTAAGAACGACAGATCCGACAACAACAAATGCAGCTGCACCCGTTGCCGGATCAGGGTTTGCAACTTTACCTCCGGCTCCTAATGATACCAATGCCAATTCCTGGGTTATGTTTGCCACAGTTACAGATGACGCCGGTGTTCAGCAAAAAGTTGATTTAAGGCAAGATCCACTATCTGTTACCGGGCCTAATGCAACGACCTTTTCAACATTAGATGAAACGACGAATGCTGCTGCATTTACAGGTATGTTAATGCAGTTTGATACATCCGGTGCGCCAGTTACTGATACTTTTCCGACACCACAAACGGAGCCTTTAGGTGCGCCAGGATCAGTAACGGGTACTCCTTTAGCCTTACCTTATGAAGGTGCTAATGTGATAACGAATGGAGCAAACCCAGATCAGACCTTTAATATGGTTATGTCTAATTTAACTCAATTTTCCACTGCATTTGAAGTAACTGCATTAAGCCAGGATGGTCAAACAGTTGGGCGATTGACTGGGATTAATATTGGTACCGATGGTTTAATTGAAGCTAAATATTCTAATGGTGATTCACAGGCTATCAGTAAAGTTGCTTTGACGCGCTTTCCAAATGATCAAGGTTTAACGCAAGTAGGAAATACAAGTTGGATTGAAAGTCAGATTTCCGGAGAGCCTTTAGCGGGTGAACCTGATTCGGGCACATTTGGTTCTATCAGATCAGGGACATTAGAGCAGTCAAACGTAAATTTAACTGGTGAACTTGTTGATTTAATAACAGCACAAAGAAATTTCCAAGCTAATTCAAGAGCTCTGGAAGTTAATAACTCTATTTCGCAAAACATCCTGCAAATCAGATAATACATACAAGAGTATAAACTTGTTAAAAGGCCATCATATGATGGCCTTTTTATTTTCTTAAAAAATAATTTTTGGTGTCAATCTTGCATTATCAATGTATGTAACAATTTTTTGGCATAGATGATGGATAAATTACTGTACATCTCAATGAGTGGTGCAAAACAAGACTTGTTAGCAATTGCTGGCTCAGCCAATAATCTAGCCAATGTTAAAACGACGGGCTTTAAGGCTGATATTCAGCAAGCTCGTTCTATGCAAGCATTTGGTGAAGGGCTACCAACCCGTGTTTTTTCTATGCAGGAGCGGGCCGGCTCGAATATGAGCCTGGGAGCCATTAAAACAACGGATAGAAATTTAGATGTTGCGGTAGCTGGCGGAGGTTGGCTAAGTGTCCAGGATGGTGATGGCAATGAAGCTTATACCAGAGATGGAAATTTTCATGTATCTAACACTGGAGAGCTTGTCAATTCGCGAGGTCAAATGGTAATAGGGGAAAGTGGTCCAATTATTTTACCTATTCCAATTGAAAAGGTTCAAATAAGTGAAGATGGCACGATTCAGGTAAGGCCACTAGGTGCACCGGCTAATTTTATGGAAGAAGTTGATAGATTAAAAATTATATTGCCTGAAAATGAAAAACAGTTGCAAAAAGGATTAGATGGTTTATTCAGGCCAAAAGGAAATGAATTAAACGGAGACCTATGTGGTTTTTGTGAACCTTCAAATGGTGTAAGAGTATTAAGTGGCGCTTTGGAATTGTCAAATGTAAATCCGGTTGATGAAATGGTTGGCATGATAGCCCATCAACGTCAATTTGAATTACAAATAAAAATGATGAAAACAGCAGAGAAGATAGATGAAAGTCAAACTTCATTGCTTAGAATAGTATAAATTGACGGAGGATAAATTATGCATCCTGCACTTTGGATCAGTAAAACGGGCTTAGATGCTCAACAAACAGATATTTCTGTAATTTCAAATAATTTAGCGAATGCAAGTACGGTAGGTTACAAAAAAAGCCGTGCGGTTTTTGAAGACTTGTTATATCAGAACATTAATCAGCCTGGTGGACGTTCTTCTCAGGATACTGAATTACCTTCCGGGTTAATGCTAGGTGCTGGTTCGAAGGTTGTTGCGACTCAGAAAAATTTTTCACAAGGAAATATGGTGACAACCGATAACTCAATGGATTGGATGATACAAGGCCAAGGGTTTTTCGAGGTTGCTTTACCGGACGGTACAGTCGCATATTCAAGGGCAGGGCAATTTACCACCGATGAAAATGGTCGAATTGTGACATCTGGTGCGGGTTTTCCCGTTCAACCTGAAATGAATGTGCCAAATGATGCCCAGTCCTTAACTATCTCTCAAGATGGAGAAGTCTCAGTCAGGGTTGCAGGTCAGGCAGATAATGTCGTGATTGGGCAGTTGAGTATTACTGACTTTATTAATCCGGCCGGTTTGGAACCTATGGGACAGAATTTATTCACGGAAACCGCAGTCAGTGGCGCACCAGCTCAGGGAAATCCCGGAGGTGAAGGCTTAGGTATAATCGTACAAGGTGCACTCGAGACTTCTAACGTTAATACGACAGAAGAACTTGTGAACCTGATTGAAACACAAAGAATTTATGAAATGAACTCAAAAGTAATTTCATCAGTTGATCAAATGTTGAACTTTATTAATCAGCAACTTTAATTTTTAATTAACTTTAAAGTTGCTTTTAGGAGGAAACATGTTGAGATTTATCACAAGTATATTTATCTGCGGTTTAATTACTGGCTGTGATACAACACCTAATGGTTCGGTGATAGCTGACGATCCTTATTATACACCTATGCTGCCAGACGACAGAGTTGAAAAAATTGTTAATTCGGGCTCTTTATTTGATGATTATATGTCAAATGATTTATATGGTGATAAAAAGGCGGTGCGAGTTGGCGATATTATTACGGTGATGCTTAAGGAATCTACTCAAGCATCCAAAAGTGCTAAAACTGAAACAGATAAAGAAACAGAAGTCGGTTTAGATCCTGTTATTGGATTGGGTGGTCAGGCTGTCAATATTGGTAATCAAGCGATACAAATGGGGATCAAATCGGACGGCTCATTTAAAGGCGATGCAAAGTCTAATCAGTCAAATAGCCTTAGCGGCAGTATTACAGTTAATGTGATGCGCGTACTTGCAAACGGGAATTTGATGATACGTGGTGAAAAATGGTTAACATTAAATACAGGTGAAGAGTTTATTCGATTAGAAGGAATTATTCGCTCAAATGACGTATCAGCCGACAATACTGTTGAGTCATCTCGAATTGCGAATGCGAGAATTCAATATTCAGGAAAAGGTCAAATGCAAGAGTCTCAAAGTGCAGGTTGGCTTTCTCAGTTCTTTACCAGTGTATTATTTCCATTCTAATTTACTGGTTAGGTGTTAGGTAATAAATTATGAAACAGCATATTAAGTATTTATTTGTTTTAATGACTATTTTAGTGTCTCAAATAGCACTATTAGTACCAGTCAAAGCTGAGCGGATCAAAGATGTCGCTATGGTACAAGGTGTGAGATCTAATCAATTAGTGGGGTATGGGTTGGTTGTAGGTCTCCCCGGGACTGGTGAGCAAAGTCGTTTTACGCAACAAAGTTTTAAAGCCATGTTAAGTAATTTTGGTATTAATATGCCTGCAAATTTAAAACCTAAGATAAAAAATGTGGCAGCAGTGGTTGTTCATGCACAATTACCACCTTTTGTAAAACCGGGCCAGAATATTGATATTACAGTGTCATCTGTAGGGAGTGCGGGTAGTTTAAGAGGCGGCACCTTATTACAAACATTTCTAAAAGGCGTTGATGGTAAACTCTATGCTGTTGCACAAGGCAGCTTGATTGTCAGCGGTTTAGGCGCAGAAGGACAAGATGGTAGTCGAGTTATTGTTAATACGCCAACTGTAGGCAGGGTGCCAAATGGTGCTATTGTGGAAAGAGCAGTGAAAAACCCCTTCAGTCAGGGGGATTTTATTACTTTTAATTTAAATCGTCCTGATTTTACTTCAGCAAAAAACTTAGCTGATACTATTAATGATTTGGTAGGACCAAATACAGCCAGACCAATGGATGCAGCGTCTATTCGAGTGACAGCCCCAAGGGATCCCTCACAACGAGTTGCTTATATGGCAACCATTGAAAATTTAGAGTTTAAACCTGCCGATACATCTGCAAAAATAATTGTTAATTCACGTACAGGTACGATTGTAATTGGTAAAAATGTAAAATTAAAGCCTGCTGCAATCACACATGGTGGTTTGACAGTGACAATTGAAGAGCAAGAAAAAGTAGATCAACCTCCCCCATTTTCTGCGGCCGAACCGGTAGTGACTAAACAGAGTATTATCGATGTAGCCAGAGATGATTCCCGTGCTTTTGTGTTTGATCCCGGTGTCAGCTTAGATGATTTAGTGCGGGCAATTAATGAAGTTGGCGCTGCGCCTGGTGATTTGATGGCCATACTTGAAGCGCTAAAAGAAGCTGGGGCTATCAGTGGTCAATTGATTGTAATATAAAATAGTGTATTTTTTAAAACAATTATCGATTAACAAAATTAGGTGCTTAGGGTTTATTAGATTATTTTTTAAACCCTAAACCTTCTATTTAACTCAAACCTCCTTTTTCTGGCGTGAAAGTTGCAATCTTGGTTTATTAGCCCTTAATACGTCAATAAACTGTTATGAATGAACTTAGCCAAAACTCACCCAGTAACTATTTTGATCTCAATAGTTTAAATGAACTAAGACGTGATGCTACCAGTGCTGATGGAGATGAAAAAGGGGCATTAAAAAAAGCTGCACAACATTTTGAAGCAATTTTTATGAATATGCTTGTTCAGAGTATGCGTAAAGCTAATGCAGCATTTGAATCGGATGGACCCTTTAATAGTGAGTCTACTAAGTTTTATCAAGATATGCATGACCAACAGTTAACGATGGAGTTATCTCAAAATGGCTCCCTGGGTTTAGCGGACTTAATTGTGGAACAATTAAGTCCTGACTATAACAAGACGATGCCATCTTCCTTAATACGAAATGATGGCAATTTTAACACAGCTCCTGACTTAAGCGCTCCAGTTTCCAAACCACCTGTTACTCAATTATCTGGCAATGAGTTGCCTGTATGGGTTATTGATAAGTTTAAAGAATATGAAAACCAGCGTACAACTCAGATTGAAAAGTCAGTGGAAGAATCAACAATGACTTTTAATAATGCCGATGAGTTTATTGACACTGTATGGAGCTTCGCCACTACTGCTGCAAAAAAACTAAATTTGAATCCGGCAGTGATGGTTGCTCAGGCTGCACTGGAAACGGGATGGGGGCAGCACATTATTAGTCAATCAAATGGTCAGTCAAGTTTTAATTTGTTTAATATCAAAGCAGATCCTGCCTGGCAAGGTAGTAAAGTAAATAAACAAACATTGGAATTCGAACAAGGCGTGGCAGTTAAAAAAAATGCGGCGTTTAGAGCTTACGAAAATATTGAAGAAAGTTTTAATGACTTTGTTAATTTTTTGACGTCGGGTGAGCGTTACCAAGGTACGCTGAAAAAAAGTAATGATCCGGAACAATTTTTGCATTCATTACAAAAAGCAGGTTACGCAACAGATCCAAACTACGCAAATAAGATCCTGAGTATCCTCAAAAGTGAACGTTTTACGCAAGGGCTAAACCGTGCGGTTGACAATATTAACCGCTAAATGGGAGTAATTGACTATGGGTTTTGGGATATTAGGCACAGGAATAAGTGGGTTAAGAGTTGCTCAGCAGGGCCTGGATACGACTGGTAACAATATAGCCAATGTTAATACGCAAGGTTATAACCGACAAAGAGCAGAACAAATTTCAACTGTTGGCATACCCTTTGGTGGTGTTTTACAAGGCAATGGTTCTCAAATCTCATCAATCGCAAGAGCTTATAACTCATTTAGCTATAGTGAAATACTTTTTAATACCCAGCAATTTAATTTTTATGATACTCAGGTTAACAATGCGAGTCGTCTTGATGATTTATTAGCAGACTCAGATACAGGAATTACCGTTTCAATCGAAGATATGTTTGATGCAATTAACGGTGTAACTGAGGAGCCTACAGTAATCTCTGCGAGAAACGTATTAATAAGTAGTGCTGAAGCTGCTGCACAAAGGTTTAATAATTTACATACTGAAATAGAGCAACAACATCTCGGTAATATTAATGATGAAATTTCCACTACTGTTGACACTATCAATGATATAACGACACAAATCGCGCAGTTAAATGCTGAAATTTCGGTGGCAAAGGCTAATGCTGCACAAGGTTTTGAACCCAATGATCTATTAGATAAAAGAGATTTGTTATTAAAAGATTTAAGCAAAAAAGTATCCATTGATATTATTGATATACCAGACGGGACAGTCAATGTATCTGCAGGTAAGGGTGTTACATTAGTAGCAGGCAATTATGCTATACCAGTTTTTGTAGATAGAAATGAATTTGATTCAGGAAAATTAGAAATAGCCACAGCGCCCAATCCAAATACACCGAATAAAACCATAGTTACTTCTCAAATTGAAGGTGGGTCATTAGGTGGCTTGCTTAAGATAAGGGATGAATTTTTAATTCCGACGCTTGAGGAAATAGGTAAATTAGCGATAGGTTATGCTGATGCCTATAACCGTCAACAAACATTAGGCAGAGATCTTAATGGTAATGTTGGGCAGAATTTATTTAAAGATGTAAATGATCCACAGGTTACTTTAACCAGAACATTAAACTCAAAAGACAATCCACTTTCTACGGATTTTAATGTTTACATCAGAAATACTGAACAGCTAAGTAGTGATAACTATTTTATGGAAGTCAATGTTGCTGGTGATTTAGTTGTAACCGATAAAGATAATACGGTTCTTGCCACTTTTAACGCCGCCGATCAGGCACTTATGGCTGGTGGTACAGCGCTTGAAATCCCAGGCACAGGAGTCACATTGGATATTGCAAATAATAATCTGGCGGTGGGCGATCGTTTTCAGATCAGACCCACACTAAGTGGCGCCAGAGATATCAGCCTGACTATGACAGATCCACAATTGGTAGCAGCTGCAGATAATTACTTTGAAACTGCGGATGTGGTTAATCCATCTAATGTTCAATTTGAATTATATGAATTTACGAATATCGCAGATCCTAGTTTTCCTATTCCTGCAAATGTGCCTCCTTTACCAGACTCATCTTTACAAGTTGTGATAAATGCAGCTGGTACTCAATATGATATTCAAGATTCTGGTGGGGCATCATTAATTGGTGGCTTTTCAAATATACCCGCAGATCAGTTAATTGAAGGGGTTGGTATTCGTTTTAAACTCGACGGTACTTTAGCCGGCGGGGAAACATTTACAATCACGCATGCTGATAATGCGACGATTGATACAAAGAAATTTGGTCAGGGGGATAATAACAACGCCCTGGCGATGTTAGATCTGCAAAACTCTCGAATTTTAGATGGCGGCACAAATTCTTTTTCAGAATCTTATGCTGAAATTGTTACATTTGTGGGTGTGAAAACTCAAACGGCACAAATAAGTGCTTCATCTTTCTCTGTTTTATTATCTGGAGCAGAAGAGCGTAACTCATCTATATCTGGTGTGAATTTGGATGAAGAAGCTGCAAATCTTATTCGATACCAACAATCTTATGCGGCATCGGCTCGGATCATTTCAATTGCCAGTGAAGTATTTGACACTTTACTGCAATCTGTTCGTTAAGGAATTTTATTATGCGTATTAGTACAGCTAATTTTTATGAACGAACTCTTGCAAATATGCAATCCAGACAAGTTCAACTAGACCGTGATCAAGAGGTTATGGCAACGGGTAAAAAAGTACTTAAACCGTCAGATGATCCCGTCGCATCTAACAGTATCATTAAACTTAAAAAAGAAATTAGCATTTCTGAACGATACATTGGTGCTCAGGATACATCACAACGTTTTAATGAAATCGCTGAAAGTAATCTGGATAGTATGACAACAATTATGTTTCGTATTCAGGAGTTAATGGTGCAGGCTGGAAATGGTTCATTAGATTCAGGCTCTTTAAATGCGATAGGCATTGAGCTTGGAAAACGTGCTGAAGAATATTTTTCATTGTCTAATGCCAAAAATGCCAATGGTGATTATTTATATTCAGGTTTTCAAACCAATACGGAACCTTATCTTAAAGATGATTTTGGTTATGCGCAATATCAGGGTGATAACGGACAAAGAGAAGTTTTAATTGCAGCTAGTTACAAAGTTGAAGTCAACGATCCGGGTAATAGCTTTATTGACAATGTCAGTTCTCAATATGGCCACTTTTTGCCCACTGCCGCAGGCGGGAATGGCGGAGATCTGAGTTTATCTATTGGGTTAGTGACTAATAGTACTGAATTTAGTCAACCTACAGGTGTAGGCGGAAGTTTTAGGGTCGATTTTATTACGGCAACAACGTACCAGGTAACCGATGTTAATTCAGGTAATGTGGTTACACCGACACGTAACTTTACGCCGGGAGATGATATTCAAATGCAAGGGATCAGTATTAAAACAGATCCCAATACGGCGCCTAATCTTGGGGATTCATTTGATATTAGTGCTGCGCCTGCCCCTGGTGATACTGAAAAGTCATTTCACTGGATATTACAACAAGCCATCGAAGCAATGCAAATAACGGGCACTAACTATGTTGCTCAGCCAAACCCGACTTCAACTGTGGGTATATCAGGCGGCAATATAGTGAAACCGGATGAGCATGTTCTTGCCGATTTTGATGTTGTTTTAACGCCAGCTTCGACAGTACAAATTAATGAAGTTGATAGATCAACAATTCCGGCAACAGTACTTTCTACGCCTGTTCCAGCTCAGACTTATGCGTCTGGCGATACTTTAGAATTTAATGGCATGGAACTACATCTTGCCGGAGTGCCTGCCGCAGCGGACACAATTCGCCTAGACAGGCCAGAAAGTTCACGCAGGAGTCAATTACTTGGCGATCTTCAGGCTGAACTGAAAAATGCTTTTACTAATGTTGATAATATTCGCTCACAAGTTGGGGCCAGGCTCAATGCCATAGATAATGAAGGCGCCGCACAAATTAAATTCAATGAAGTTTCGATGAAAACCTTAGCGAGATTAGAAGAAGTTGATGTTTACACCGCAGTACAGAACCTACAACAGTCTTTAACCGGATTACAGGCCACTCAACAAGCATTTGCCAAAGTTCAGGATCTCAGTTTATTTAATTATATTTAACTTTGGCATGTGCTTTGCATTATTTATATTAGATTTTAAAAATATTGAGTCGGTCAAAAAGTCGACTTATTCTAAGGAGAAAGCGTATGTCTTTGTTCATTAATACAAACGTGGCTTCACTGAACAGCCAACGTAACTTAAGTAAGTCGTCAGTTGGTCTGGATACCTCGTTGCAGAGATTGTCGTCAGGCCTTAGGATCAACAGTGCAAAAGATGATGCTGCTGGACTACAGATCTCAAACCGACTCACTTCACAAATAAATGGCCTGAATGTTGCCGCCAGAAATGCAAATGATGGTATATCTATGGCGCAAACTGCTGAGGGTGCGTTGCAAGAAACAACCAATATCTTGCATCGAATGCGTGATCTGGCATTGCAAGCGGCCAATGGTACATTTTCAAATACAGATAGAATTGCAATTCAGGAAGAAGTCGCGCAGTTGCAGCAGGAAATTGACAGAATTTCAGAAACAACGAGTTTTGGTGACAGAAAGTTATTAAATGGTACCTTTGGTTCTGAGAGTTTTCAGGTTGGTGCTACTGCCTTTGAAACCATAAGTGTGAGTATTGGCGCATTTTTTGCCGATAATATCGGAGCGGAAACACATCTATTACAAAAAGAAGCATTAGGTGATGTTGCAACTGTAGGGGAAGTTGTTTCAGGTGCCACTGCTATTGGTATGGGTGGAATAGGAACTTATGATGCCAGAGGGAGTGCCAGTAGTTATTTAGGATCGCAAGGTTCTGTTGTTGCTGTAGGCGTGCAAGGTGCACAAGGTTCAGCAACTGCAACAGTAACAGGTACGGCAACGGCACTTGATTTACAAAAAGCAATTCAATTAGCAACCCCTACTACAGGGGTAGATGCTGATGCACGTACAGTTGCAACATTAGACTTTGTATCTACCAGTAGTTTTGGCTCTTTGTCTGCGGAAGCGACCGTGACCTTTGAACTACGTGGTTTAAATACAGATCCTAATGTGCCAGCACCTATCATTAAGGCGAGTTTTACTAATTCTGAAGATTTGTCTTCTTTAGCTAATTCAATAAATTCACAAACCAGTGAAACAGGTATTGCAGCTACGTTGACTTCAGAAGGTGATATTAAGTTAGTCAATGAGCGTGGTGATAATATTGAAATTACTAACCTGACATTATCTGATGGTGCAGCGGGTTCATTAATGGCAATTAGTGCAAATACTTTTGAATATGAAGGTGATATTACAACCTCATCACAAATTATTTCATCCACAACACTTGCCAGTAATGCAACTATGTCTACTAATTCAGTGGCATTCGTGGGGGTGATAAGAATGACCTCTAATGATGATTTCAGAGTAAGCGCTAACGCTTTACTTAACCAAAATGTGACTGGTCAGCAATTATCATCGTTACAAAATGTTGATGATATAGATGTCAGAACAGCGATTGGCGCACAAATGGCTGTTGATGTAATCGATGGTGGACTTGCATTTATAGATTCACAAAGAGCTGGATTAGGTGCGGTGCAAAATAGACTGCAATCAACTATCTCTAATCTGACGGTGGTTTCTGAAAATGCATCAGCTTCTCGTAGTCGTATCAGAGATACTGATTTTGCCATTGAAACAGCTGAATTGACTAAAAATCAAATTTTACAACAAGCTGGTACTTCTATGTTATCTCAGGCGAATCAAATACCACAGGCAGCGTTGTCTTTACTTGGCGGCTAATGGTAGCCTAATGATTAATAGTTCGGCTAAATTTTGCCGAAATATGAAAAAAGGAGACTTAGTCTCCTTTTTTGTTGTCTAGAAATTGTAAAATGAGGAGATTAAATAAAAAGTAAAAAAAAACTAAAGTAATTTTGTTTAGAGCCGAAAAAGATATTGAAACCGAAATTTAATAGTTTCTATATAGGTTAATTAGGAGAATTAATTATGGCTCTATCAATAGCAACGAACACGGCATCACTGAATGCCCAAAGAAATCTAACCAAGTCTTCGGACATGGTTGGTACATCACTGTCACGTTTATCATCAGGTCTTAGAATAAACAGTGCACGTGATGATGCGGCTGGTCTGCAAATTTCAAACCGTTTAACATCTCAGGTTAATGGTCTGAATGTTGCCACAAGAAATGCAAATGATGCAATCTCGTTGGCGCAAACCGCTGAGGGTGCATTACAAGAAAGCACTAATATTTTACACCGTATGCGTGATCTGGCATTACAAGCGGCAAATGGTACTTTTTCTAATGAAGACCGTAGCGCAATCCAGGAAGAGGTTTCTCAATTACAATTTGAGTTAGACCGTATCGCAGGTACTACCGCATTTGGTGATCGTCGTTTACTTGACGGTTCATTTGGTTCTGAAGGTTTTCAGGTAGGTGCAAAAGCATTTGAAACCATTACAGTTAGTATCGGTTCATATTTCGCTGAAGATATTGGTGCGCAAACTTATAATATGAGAACTACGGCTGATGGCGGAGCAGGTACGGTTGCTTTATCTGGTGCTGCTAATGCTGGTTTAGGTGGTATTGGTGTTTATGATGCAATTGGTACAGGTAGCTCTTATTTAGGTTCTCAAGGGTCTGTTATTACTGTTGGTATTCAAGGTGCGCAAGGTTCAGCTACCGCAACTGTTACGGGTACCAGTACAGCGCAAGATTTACAAAAAGCGATTCAGTTGGCAACACCAACTACAGGTGTAGATGCTGATGCTCGTACAGTTTCTACTCTAGATTTTGTTTCTACCAGTAGCTTTGGTTCTTTATCTGCAGAAGCAACAATTACATTTGAGCTTAGGGGTAGTAATACAGATACATCAGTTGATGCACCAATAATTAAAGCGAATTTCACTAATACAGAGGATTTATCTTCAATAGCCAATGCAATCAATGCGGTAACAAATGATACAGGTATTGCTGCTTCGCTTACATCTGAGGGTGATTTAAAATTAGTCAGTGAAAATGGCGATAATATTGAAATCACTAACCTGGCATTTACAGGTGGTGCTGGAACTACCTTAATGGCAGTGAGTGCACAAACGTTTGATTATGAAGGTGATACTAACGATACAGCACAAGTTATCACATCAACAACGATAGCTTCTAATGCAACTATGTCAGCTAACTCTGTGGCATTCGTTGGTACGGTTCGTACTACTTCAGCTGAAGATTATCGTATTAGTTCTACTGCTGATATTACGCAAAATGTTGCTGGTCAGGAACTATCTGAATTATCTAATATTGAAGATGTGGATATGGGTACTGCAGTTGGTGCACAGATGTCAGTTGATGTTATTGATGGTGCCTTAGCCTTTATTGATTCACAACGTTCTACTTTAGGTGCGGCGCAAAATCGTTTAACTTCTACGATTTCTAACTTAACAAATGTTGGTGAGAATGCATCGGCTTCACGTTCACGTATTCGTGATACTGACTTTGCAACTGAAACTGCATCATTAACGAAAGCACAAATATTACAGCAAGCAGGTACATCTATATTGGCACAAGCCAATCAGATCCCTCAAGCAGCATTAAGTTTATTAGGTTAATTTTTAATTAACCAAGTTAGAAAATAGAGCCAATTGAACGTAAAGCAACCAAGGAGTGGTTTCTTTGCGTTATCCGTGCTTTAATTAGAGTAGTATTCGGGAGGAATTATGGAAATCACTACACAAACAGTTCCTATCGTCAGTTCGATAAATGAGAATCAGGTTAGCAAAACTGAAAATGAATCGATAAAGGTAGACAATGCTGAAGCGGCAACTAAAGACTCTAAAAAAAAGCAAAGTGACGCACAACAAAATGAAAATGTGAGTCAATTAGCTGGTGATGAAAAAGATAGTAAAGTTGTAAATAAAGTGGCACAACAGTTGCAGAATTTTGTTTCATCGATTAATAAAGATTTGAAATTTTCCGTAGATGAAGATTCCGGACGCGATGTGATCTCTGTCATTGATAATGAATCGGGAGATTTAATTCGTCAGATCCCATCTGAAGAGATATTAGATTTAGCATCAAGAATATCTGAAGCTGCGGGGATTTTAATTAAAAAAGAAGTGTGAGGAAATTATTATGGCTTCAATATCTTCACCTGGATTAGGTTCAGGCTTAGATGTAAATCAGATTGTAGGTGATTTGATTGCAGCCGAGCGGGGCCCATTTGATGCCAGATATGGCACTGCACAAGAAGAAATTACCGAGAAAATATCCGCTTTTGGCAAACTAAAAAGCACACTTTCTGAATTAGACGATGTATTATTTAACTTAAAACTTCCCACAACTTTTAGTAAACGTTCTGTAACTAACGCATCAAGTAATTTCAGTGTTGAAGCAGGTTCAGCATCCCAGCCGGGCAGCTATAGTATCGAAGTTGAAAAACTAGCAAAAGCTGATAAATTAACGTCGCCTACTATTGCTGGCTTTATAGGTGCAGGCACTATGCAAATAGATATTGGTACTAATACGGCAAGTATTACCGTTGCTGCCGATGACACTTTGCAAACCCTAAAAGATAAAATAAATAACCTGTCTTCAAATCCGGGATTAACTGCAACGATAATAACCGCAGATGATGGCGAGCATTTAGTACTTACAGGAACAGAAACCGGACTTGCCAATGGAATAACAGTAACGATTACAGATGATGATGGTGATTTAGTTGATGGCTTAGGGCTTTCCAGACTCAGTCAGGATGGTACTAATAATTTTTTTACCGTTAATGAAAGTGCCGATGACGCAAGTGTAAAAATAGATGGCGCATTAACAGTAACTAGTGCAACTAATAAAGTAGAAGGTGCAATTGATGGTGTTGTACTGAATTTAACTGACACACATACAGTTGGTGAGTCAGATACTTTTACTGTGTCATTAGATACTGACAGTGTTAAAGAAGAATTAGATAAATTTGTAGAATCATTTAATGCGACAGTTGCTCAGGTAGGTGAATTATCGGATGTTAATGTTGAAGCGGGAACTAAAGGCATATTGACAGGAGATAGTACGTTACGAACTATGATGAATCAAATTCGTAATGCGCTTGCAGAACCAGTCACTTTAGCCAATGGCAATCAGGTTTCTATGTCGTCAATTGGCATTACAACACAAAGAGATGGAACCCTCGACTTAGATAGTGATAGATTAAATAGTGCAATTTCTACTGATTTCGACCAATTTAAAGAATTATTCTCGGGAACGGATGGTATTGGCAAAAAACTTGCTAGTATAGTTACTGAATATAAAACAACGGGTGGTATTTTAGATACTCGTATTAATGGGTTACAAACAACTTCAAAAGACTGGGATGATGAAAAAGTGAGTTTCGAGGCGAGATTGTCTTCAACTGAAAGTAGACTTTATTCACAGTTTTTAGCTATGGATCAGATAGTAGCCAAATTAAATAATACCAGTAGTTTTTTAGAGAATCAGTTAAGCAATTTACCTGGGTTCAGTAAAAAAGACTAGCAAGTGAGACAATATGACAGACTCAGTTTCAAATGAAAATCCTGCTATAAATACGTTAAGGCAAGTTCTCAGCTTAACCTTTCAACAAAATCTTGAAACCTTAAAAATCCATTTTCCTAATTTTTATAAACGCTTTAAGGATTATACTCCAACGGAATATGGTTTAGAAATGGATCCGAATGGTTACTTAAATATTGCCAGTAAAGCGGGGTTTATTTATAACGATGATCCAAAAGTATTGTCAGCGGCACAATTTGAAATGTATTTTGCATCACCGCTTAGAAATATTTATCGTCTTAATTTAGTTGATGCAGCCGCTGTAGATGATTTATTTAAACATGTTGGTTTGCTTAGGAATATGGTCTGTGCCGGTGATGATTGTATAGAAGAAAGTAAAGATGAAGCTTATGAAAATCCGCAATACTACCCATTAATGTGTCTAATTGGTGTCGGTTTAGGCTACCATATTGAAAAATTAAGTCAGAAGGATATCGGGCATCTTTACATTTATGAACCAAATAATGATATTTTTTATGCATCATTGCATGTTGTTGATTATAAAGAACTCATTGAAAAATATACCGGGCAAAATAAAGGGATCACCTTACAAATAGGGTCAACTCCCGAGTTCTATATCGAGGATTTACATAAGTTATTATTTGAACGTGGTGTATATCGATGTGGCGTATTGCCTATTTATCGACATTATAATAGTCCTGAATCTAATGAAGCACTGAATCGATTATTAGATAATGTGACGAACTTTTACTCTGGATTTGGTTTTATGGAAGATGAGATGATTTCTGTATCTCATACGCTTAAAAATTTAAAAGATAAAAACCGCAGGGTAATTAACAGCTCAGTTAACTTAGGTAACAAAACAAATAAACCGGTTTTTATTTGTGCCAATGGCCCGAGTTTAGACTCCTCAATCGCATTTTTACAAGCTAATCGAGAGAAGTTTCATCTGTTTTCCTGTGGTAGTGCGTTATACCCATTATATAAAGCAGGTTTAACACCCGATCTTCATTTTGAACTGGAACGAACAGAAGGCTTGTTTGAATGGGTGTCTGTTATTGAAGATAAATCATATTACAAAGAGATATCGATCGTATCTATGAATACAGTATCTCCAAAAGTGTTAGATTTGTTTGGTGAGTCTTATATTTACATGAAACCGAATGATGGCGGCACTGATTTGATCAGAATGGCATTTTTAGATACTTTTGATCAGAGTTTACATTTATTTGGTTCAAACCCGACTGTAAGTAATGCTGCAACTGCGTTTGCTACAAAAGCGGGGTTTAAGGAAATATACCTGATAGGGGTTGATCTTGGGTTCAAGGATACGGAATATCACCATTCTAAAGACAGTGTTTATTTCGAAAAATTCAAAGATGTTTATAAAGCAACCACCAATGGTAATAAGGTTTTACCGGGTAACTTTTCAGATGTCGTGCATACTACGGCGCATTTTGATTTTGGCCGTCACGTTATCGAATATGTGTTACGCCGTCCTGATAACGAAGATGTAAAGTGTTTTAATTGTTCTGATGGTGTCAAAATTCAGCGTGCAGAGCCAAAGCATATTGAAGATATTGTATTGCTCGATTGTCAGGAAGATTACTCTATTACACAATCTCTGCATGATCAATCACGAGCAGAAGCTTATGATTATGAATTTTTGGTAGATAAAGTAAAAGAATACAGTGAATTAATGTTTGAATTAATGGATACAGTTGCAAACCCTAAATTTAAAGGGATTAAAGCAACGCAAAAGGAATTAATGGAAGTTTTTAACTTTCAATATAATACAATACACGATATGGCCACTAAGAAAAATTTATATGCAGGCAGAATGTTATCAGGCAGTACTAATTATTTGCAAGTACCGGCGACAGGCTTGATGTATATCATTAAAACAGATGCAAGCAGAAATAAGTTTGCGGGCAAAGTATTAGATAGTATGGTTGATTATTTTGCAGAAATGAAAAATGTATATCAGGAAAAGGTATTAAAAGAATTGCAATAGCTACTACTTTTAATGCATTCATAAATGTTTAAATAGTTAAACTTTAATAGGTATTATTTCTAAAGGAGCATTATGTGAACTGGGTTATAGTCGGCGGTGGCTTTAAGGGAATGTTGGCTGCGACTATATTATTGCACCAAGGGCAAAAAGTGACCTTAATTGAAAAAGGGTCTGCTTTGGGTGGCGTAATGAAGGGGATCCAATGGCGAGGCTTCAACTTAGATTTAGGCTGTCAAATATTTGACAATTCAACATGCGATATTACACAGTATTTATTTGCCATGATGAAACAACAAATAAGGCCCGTAAAAGTAAAGTATGCGGGTTTGACAGCGGGTTGTTGGTCTGAAAATTACACAGTTCCTGATTTAACACATTCTTGTAGCGAAAAAAGCTTGATCCTATCTGAATTGGCGAAAATTCAGCAACAATCTGAAGCAAGAATAAATATTACTTTATCGGATTATTTAGTGAATCGGTTTGGTGATTATGCGGGAGAAAAGCTGATTGAAGCTGCCGCAAAGAAGTTGCAATTCTCACCTGATGAATTAGATGCTTGTGCCGCTAATATGCTTTTTTTTGATAGGGTAAAATTGTTGAATGAAACAACATCTTTGGAGTTAAAGAAACAAGCATTTTATGATGAAAGGTTGGCTGTATACAGTGATATTAATTCAATGCAGTTTTATCCTGATGCTGAAAAATTCTATTCTCACCGTAATTTCTATCCTGAGCATGGTGGCATGCATCAATTTTGCATGAATGCAACGGATCACCTTAAAGCGTGTGGAGCAAATATTATTTGCGAGCAATCAATTAAGGCCATTGGTGAAAAAGAGGTGGTGTTAGAAAATGGATCGGTAATTGAAATGGACAAATTAATATGGGCGGCGGAGTTAGATATACTGCAATCGATATTGTTTAATGAAAATACTTTAAAAAAATTCATTCATCCTGTTCCTATGGTCGTGATTTATTTTGAGGTCGATATCGATAAAGTCGGACCTTATACTTATGTTCATGATCACACCGTTGAACATTTGATTTTTCGAGGTTCTACAACTGGAATATATAGTAATCAAATTATTGATGGCAAAACTTATATTTGTTGTGAAGTGCCAACACACCTCAATTCAGCTATTTGGTTAGATGCAAAAAATTATGTGAATACAGTGTGGCAAGAAGCTTGTAATCTACAATTATGCACAGGACCACTCCCTGAAAATTATAAACTTCTGCAAGCCCCTGTTACTTTTAAATTACCAAAATGTGGGTATCAGGTCGAGTCACAAAAAATTCAAAATGCGATTACAACCTCACATCCAGAGTTAATATGGATCGATCCCGTACACACTGCACTTGTCGATATTGCAGATAACTTAATAAAAGAAATACAGAAACAACATTAAACCTTTATTTGCGCTGGTAAAACCATACTGGTGCAATATTTGCTTGACTAAGTATAAGAAAAATAAAAGTATTACGTATTATTACAATGCTGTAATAGCAAGGTGAACGAAATATGAAAAAGTGTACTAAATGTGGGTTACCAGAAACCTATGAAACAATAGAATTTAATCAAGTTGGTATCTGTAATATATGTTTGCAAAAAGATCATAAAGACGACAGTATTAATTGGGATAATCGAAAAGAAATGCTTGACGATCTCATTGCTGAATATAAAGGGAAATATGATTATGATTGCATTGTTCCTTTTTCAGGCGGTAAAGACTCATCTTTTACTTTAAAGTACCTTGTTGAAGAATATGGTTTAAAACCGTTAGTTGTGCAGTTTAATCATGGTTTTTTGCGTCCTCAATTATTAAAAAACAATGAAAAAACATTAAAAAAATTAGGCGTGGACTTTATTACTTTTACACCAAATTGGAAGTTGGTTAAACGTTTAATGTTGGAATCTTTGATCCGCAAAGGTGATTTTTGCTGGCATTGTCATACAGGTATTTTTTCTTATCCAATGCATATAGCATTGAAATTTAATGTACCGCTTATTTTTTGGGGTGAACCATCTTCAGAATACACTGCATATTACGATTATCGAGATGATGAAATTGAATCTGTAGACGAAACTCGTTTTAACCGATATGTGAATTTGGGGATCACGGCACAGGATATGGCGGGTATGATCAAAGATGACTTTAAATTTGACGAAAGAGATTTATGGCCATTTACCTATCCTAAAACCCGTGATTTAAAACGATTAGGTTATCACTCTGTCTGTTTAGGATCTTTCATTCCGTGGGATGTAAAAAAACAATCACAAGAAATCATGGACGAACTGGATTGGCAAGGTGATCAGGTAGAAGGCATGCCCTGGAGTGTTTATCCCTATGAAAAAATTGAGTGCTATTTACAGGGAGTGAGAGATTACATTAAATTTTTAAAACGTGGCTATTCACGTGTGTCTCAAATGACAGCATTAGATATACGTAATGGTCGTATGTCTAAATCTGATGCAGACAAACTGGTTGCTGAATATGAAGGTAAAAGGCCGCCATCTCTTGAGTTGTTTTTGCAGTATCTCGATTTAACTGAAGATGAGTTTAATAAAATAGTATTAAAAACAGTTGTGCCTCCATTTGAACCTAACTTTAATGCAATTGAAGATGCCCCTAAAACGAGTGATTTTGATACCTGGTATAGAGAATCGAGTATTTAGGAATAGTAAATTGCAAAATGTATTGGTAGGTATACTTGATTTTAAAATGGGAAATTTAAGGTCTGTGGCTAACGCTGTTTATGAGTCTGGCTTTGATTATCAGTTTATTTCCTGCCCGTCAGAAATTGATAAGGTGAGTCATTTGATTTTACCTGGGGTTGGATACTTTTCTACAGCGATGGAGCACCTTGCACAACAAGATTTAATACAAGCGGTTAAAAATTTTGTAATGGAAGAAAAGAAACCTACATTAGGGATCTGCCTTGGTTTTCAGCTTTTATCTGATTTTAGTGAAGAAGGCGATTGCAGTGGTTTAGGTTTAATTGCTGGTACAGTTAAAAAATTTAAAGTCGATGATAAAATAATCCCGCATACAGGTTGGAATTCAGTACTATTTACTACTGAGCATCCCGTTCTTGCTGGAATTAAGCCTGATCGTGATTTTTATTTTGTACATTCTTACTATTTTGTTACGTCGGATACATCGAGCCAATTGTGTATGACTGATTATGGCGAGCGTTTTTGCAGTGGTGTTTTTCTTGATAATTTGATTGGTTTTCAATTTCATCCAGAAAAGAGTCAAAATAATGGTTTAAAAATAATTGAAAATTTTTGTCGTTGGGATGGTAAATGCTAAAAAAACGTATTATTCCGTTGCTATTAATGAAGCAGGGACGACTAGTTAAAGGTGTTCAGTTTCAGCAATATAGAGATGTGGGTGATGCTGTTCAAAGTGCGGCTGTTTATAATTCTCAAACTGCTGATGAGTTGATTGTATTAAATGTAAACCCTGGTCAAGCGGGATTTGATGAACTCATTCATATATTAGATGAACTGACAAAAACATGTTTTATGCCTTTGTCTTTAGGAGGGGGAATACGAACTTTTGAGCAAGCTGTACAGTTATTTACGTTAGGGGCGGATAAAATAGTTTTAAATAGTATCTGTTATGACGACCCAGAGTTAATAAAACGCTTAGCTAATCATTATGGTAGTCAGGCAATTATTTGTAATATAGATGTAAAAATGATAAAAAATTCAAAAGATTATCAGCTTTACTCTGATTTAGGGAAAGTAAAACAGCAAATCAGTTTATTAGCACATATTGACAATATGGTGAGTGCTGGCGTTGGCGAATTTATGCTGCAATCAATTGACAGAGATGGCTGTATGGCAGGTTTTGATTTATCGTTAGCGCAACAGGTAATAGATAAAGTGATGCAACCTGTATTAATAGCTGGGGGAAGCGGTAATTATCAGCATTTATATCAAGCATTTACGCAGACTAACGTCAGTGGGGTAGTTTGTGGCAGTTTATTTAACTTTACAGACTCAAATCCTGTCAGAGCGCGTTCATATTTACTAAATTATGACTTGCCTTTTAAGCTTGTTTAAGAGGGTGTTGCATGCAAATTGATATTTCTAATTTAACATTGAATGCTAAATCAATAAAATTGCGGTGTATCAGGTTAGATGATTGTAACCTGACTTATCTCAGTTGGCTGGAAGATCCAATGGTCAATCAGTATTTAGAAACAAAGTGGTCTGAACAATCGCTTGCTACAATCACTGAATTTGTATCTGACATTATTTTGGATAACAATAATTTTTTATTTGCGATTATAGATAAATCAACAGATCGACATATAGGCAACATTAAGTTGGGTCCGATTAACTGGCAGCATGGATTTGCTGAACTGAGCTATTTTATCGGAGATACCAACAGTTGGGGAAAAGGATTCGCGACACAAGCAATTAATGAGATCACGACGTGGGGATTTAATTCATTACAACTTCATTTTATAAAAGCCGGATTTTATCAATCGAATATTGCCAGCGAAAAAGTCCTGATAAAATCGGGTTTTAGATTTAGCGCCCGATTTGAAAATGAATTAAAAATCAATAATATCAGAGAAGATCATATTTGGTATGGGAAATATAATCATAATTAAGTTGGTGCCTTACTTGCATACTAGAAGTTAAGATGTACTAATAAGTAATTAACTCAGTAACTAACTCAGAATTAACGCTAAACGAGATAATAAGAGAGTAAAATGGCTCAAGAAAATAATAACCCGCCAGATCTAAATTTGTTAAAGCAGGTTTTAAATCTTACTTTTGAAAGAAATTTATCAGTATTAAAAGATAAGTTTCCAAATTTATTTAATCGTTTTAAACAATATCAACCCACAGAGTTTTCGTTAGAAATAGATCCCCAAGGTAATATAAATATTGCTCACAGGGGAGGATTTATGTATCACGATGACCCCAAGAAACTCTGTAATATTCAATATGTGGAATACAAAGTAGCGCCTATAAAAAGTGTATTGTCTGCCAAAGCGATAAATCCGGAAGAAGCGCCAGTTCATTTTCAACATTTAGATTTTATTAATGAGCTAGTGACAAGTGCAGATGAATTAATTGCCCAAGAGGATCAGTCTAATTATGACTCACCTGAGTGTTATCCTATTTTGCTTGTTATAGGCGCAGGGATAGGTTATCACCTGGAGTTATTACAACAAGATGACATAAATCATCTACATATATATGAACCAAATAATGATTTGTTTTTTGCCTCTTTATTTATGATAGATTATGGTCAGTTAATTGAGGTATTTGAACAGCCAGGTAAAGGCATATCTATTGAAGTGGGCTCAACGCCTGAAATGTTTATTGAAAACTTACATAGCTTATTTACCCAAATAGGGCAGTTTCGTGCAGGTGCAATGCCGGTATTTTGTCATTACAATAATGAAGTGTCGGATAATGCACTAAAACAATTTTTTGATAATGCAACCCACTACTATTCTGGTTTTGGTTTTTTTGAAGATGAAATATTATCATTTAACCATACCGCTAAAAACTTAATAAATAAGGTTAACCTGTTATCATCTTCCATTAAATTAGGCTCAATGACAGATAAACCTATTTTTATTTGTGGTAATGGCCCATCTCTTGATGCAAATATAGAGTTTTTAAAACAAGCGCAAAAGAGTTGCTATATTTTCTGTTGTGGTAGTGCGATTTACCCACTGTATAAAGCGGGAATTATTCCAGATGTTCATTTTGAAGTGGAACGAACAGAAGATGTTGCAGGTTGGATTTCATTAATAAAAGATGCTGATTTTTTTAGTAAAGTGCCCATCGTTGCGATGAATAATGTATCACCAGAAGTTATCTCTTTATTTACTGATGCATTCTTATTTATGAAACCGAGTGATTCAGGCAGTGACTTTACCTTTTCTTTAAATCCCGGCAGTGAACAAACGTTAATGACCTTATTTGGTTCTAATCCACTGGTAGGTAATGGGGCGCTGGCTTTTGCAACTAAATCCGGGTTTACCAATATATATCTTATTGGTCTTGATGTTGGTTATAGAGATGAAAAATACCATCACTCGAAGGAGAGTGCTTACTACACAGAGTTTGACGGGAAGTTCTCCACTGATAGAGTTGGTGTGAAAAAAGTCCCTGCAAACTTTGGTGGTACAGTATTTACTGAAATGGTCTATGATCATAGTCGTCATGTACTTGAGTGGGTATTAAGAAGGCCGGAAAATCAAGAGATAAAATGTTTCAACTGCTCTGATGGTGCTATGATTGCCGGTGCAACGCCATATCGAACACAAGACATAGATTTATTACAGCATCAGACTAAAGGGAGCCTGACCGATTTATTAAAGCATAGCATTGTGGCATCTGAGTATGATAAATCGAAATTAAAACAAAAGTTAAAAGTTAATAGTCAGAAATTACTTAAGGAAATAGATAACTTATTTCACCAGGATTTGAGTTTGACATCACCCAACTTAGCGCAAATGATAGATATCTTTGCGGCTCAACAAAATCGTATTTTAACTATAATAAAACATGAAAATGAATTTGTTGGTAGGATCCTATTGTGTAGTATTAACCATATGCATGTTTTAATTATGGGAAAATTATATTCTATGAGAAATAAATCAACCAGAGAAGTTTATATGAAAACAGTATTACCTTTAATGGTCGACTATTTTCAAAAAATGAAACAGCTTTATCGTACAGAAGTACTGGATAATCTGATATTGGATCTGTGAGAGCAATCATTTTGAGAGTTTTGTTTAGAGTTGATGCCGCAAAGCATATAGGTACAGGGCATGTCAGTCGCTGTTTGACGCTTGCGACCGCTTTAAAAAAGCATGGTTCTGACATTCACTTTTGTTGCCTTGGATGGCAAAATAATTTAAATCAATTCATACAGCAACAAAACTTTAGTGTTTCGGTCATTGCTGCTAATAAAAATTTAAGTGAATATAGTCAGCATGCAGAAGATATTTTTTCAGAGCAAGATCAAAGGTATGATGCGACGTCTTTTATAAACTCTCTGTCTCCAAAAAATCAAGATTTAGTGATAGTTGACCACTATGGATTAGATGCATGTTGGCAAAGACAAGTGCGTGAAACCGGATGTAAAATGCTTGTGATTGACGATTTAGCAAATCGAACACATTATTGTCATTTTTTATTAGATCAAAATTTACATGCATTTGCATCGAGTCGGTATCTTGATCTGGTACCAGAGAATTGCCAATTAATTTTAGGTCCTAAATATGCTTTATTAAGATCTGAATTTTATAGTATGAAAAAAAATAATTTTGTAGTTAAACAAAAAGTAGATCGTTTATTAGTTTATTTAGGATACATAGATCCGTTAAATACTACGATGAAAGTATTAAACGCAATTGATTTTTTACAAATAGATACCAGAGTTGAGTTTGTATTGAGTCCAATTCATCCCCATTATGCTGAGTTGCATGATAAAGCTTTGAATATGCCAACCGTGACATTACATATACAGCCAATCAATATGGACGCTATATTACCACAAATGGATATGGTGATCGGAGCTGGCGGAAGTGCAACCTGGGAGCGTTGTAGTTTAGGGATCCCAACTTTGTTGATTGCACTTACTAATAATCAAGAAGTTCTGGCTAAAGAATTGGCGATTGATCAGGCTGTAGAATACTTAGGCCCAGCAATTTATCTAGATTCTGATATTATAGGAACTGCAATCACGAATATGGTTGAGAATAAAATAAAAAGGCAGACCTATTCCATTAAATCCCAAACCCTTGTAGATGCACTTGGTGCTGACAGGGTGTGTGCTAAGTTACTTACTCATCTTGCTAAAGATAATAAAGCTGTTTTTCTAAAACAACTTAAACAGTGTGATGCAAGTATGGTTTATGATTGGCAACATGAGCCTCATATGAGGAAGCATTGTCGAATTGACGCCCCGCCAGATAAAAAAGAACATGAACTTTGGATTAATTCACGCGTGCAAAGTTCAGATTTAATCACTAAGATAATTTTTCATGATAGATCTCCTGTTGGTATGATCAGGCTTGATAAATTAGAAGGGATAAATGCGCTTGAAGTGTCTATTTTATTAACTACTCGGTCTAGAAATTTAGGGGTTGCTAAAGTAGCCTTGAAAATCTTAATAGCGAGATTTAAAGATCACCCCATACATGCTTATATTGTTTCCGGTAATATCACCTCTCAACATTTATTTTCTAATTTAGGTTTTGAACAGCTAGAAAATGGTAATTGGTGGATTTTAGATAAAAACAACGCGGAGTGTTAATGACGAAATATGTCGTAATTGATGGTGTTAAGGTGGGAAAAGGATATGCACCTTACATTGTTGCTGAATTATCAGCGAATCACGGAGGTTCACTCACAAGTGCACTAAAATCAATAGAGCTGGCAAAAGAAGCGGGCGCGAATGCCATCAAATTGCAAACTTATACGCCAGACTCTATGACATTAGACTGTCAAAAAGATGAATTTTTAATTAAAGAAGGGCTATGGCAAGGTACGACACTTTATAATTTATATCAACAGGCACATACGCCAAAATCCTGGCATAAGGCACTTTTTAATAAAGCGAAAGAAGTAGGGATCAGCATTTTTTCAACGCCTTTTGATGAATCTGCCGTTGATTTTTTAATGGAACTTGATGTGCCTGTTTTTAAAGTTGCCTCATTTGAAATAACCGATTTACCTTTAATTAGTTATATTGCACAAACAGGTAAGCCTATAATAATGTCAACGGGAATGGCTTCGTTAATTGAAATAGAACAAGCTGTTAATACAGCAAAAAATTCTGGTTGCGAGAATTTAATCTTATTACATTGTATTAGCAGTTACCCGGCACCTGTTAGCCAATGTAATCTCAATACTATATTTGATTTGGCTAACAGGTTTGATGTTCCTGTTGGTTTATCTGATCATACGTTAGGCACTGCGGTGTCAGTTGCTGCGGTCGCTTTAGGTGCTTGTTTTATAGAAAAACATTTTATGAATGATAGCAGTCAACAGGGACCTGATAGTTCATTTTCAATTACGCCTGATGAGTTAGAAAAGTTATGCCAAGAAAGTAAAGTTGCATGGCAAGCTATAGGGGGTATAAAGTATGGTCAAGTCGCATCTGAAAAAACTAATTTAAAATTCAGACGTTCTATTTATTTTACTAAAGATATGAAAAAGAATGATGTGATCACAAATCACAATATTCGCCGGATCAGACCGGGTTACGGCTTAGCACCAAAACATTTTAATGATTTAATAGGTAAAAAAGTAATAAAAGACATAGGATCAGGTACCGCTGTCAGTTGGGAGCTGATTGCTGAATAAATACAACATTGATCAGCAAGGTGTATTTACCCTAAATTACACCTTTCTTAACGCAGAATGTTTCTTTCTAAATAAAAAGCTTCAGCATACTTAACACCTACTTGAGAGCCTCTGGCATGGGACAGTGCTTGAATCGCTTCTTTTGATCTGGCGTGTGGCCATGGCATCATCTCTTTATCATAATGTGAAAGGGCTTGTGATTTCTTCTCCCAGTATAGGGAAATGTCGTTAAACCAGTTAGGGTTAAACTGTGTCAAACTTGATGGTTGCCAGTCAGTACCTGATTTTACTTCAAAACATAAGATCTGATTAACTGAACTATCAGGTAAAGGGCGACATGCAGTCATCGTAGCTCTGTGAGTTAACTGATGATCTATATTAAGGTCCTGAGCACAATGCGTGTAGATAATGGCTGGTTGTAATTGAGATACAACGGATTCAATTGCTTGAACTATGGTAAGTAAGGGCACACTATCCATTTGGTTGTCAGGAAAGTTAAACTGATGTATTTTTGAAATGCCTAAGGTGGCTGATGAAGCTTTTAACATTTCATTGCGAACTGTGATTTCACTGTTTTCATTATTTTGTCGTGCACTGACACCATCAGTCATAATAATGAGTTCTACAGCATCGCCATGACTGACATGTTTCGCAATTGTTCCACCACAACCCAGTGCTTCATCATCTGCATGAGCCGCAATCACCAGAATTTTATTCACCGTTTTGTATCCTATATTGGTTATTTTGTAGTATTTTAAGGCTGTTTTCACCATGATTGCATATTAAATCAAAAATACAAAGATGTGAGATAAATTTACCATGAAGTTGTTGATAAACTGGGGGGGTATAATCATGAAAGTCTATTTCAATATGCTGTTTATTAAAGGGTTCTGTTTGTAAGTAATCTCTGCCAAAAGGGCCTGATAAATAGGTACTGGTGTCAAAGTCTTTACAAATATCAAGTACTAAGTCTGATTTAGATGTTTGGTAGTTTTTATCTGAACTAAAAAAAATTGGTGTTGAAATATTTAACGTTTTTAGAAAGAAGTTCAGCTGCCATTTTAATGCGTCAGCTAATAAATCCCATTTCTGTTGGTAGAAATAGCTTAGTTCATTTTCATAAAGATGAAAAAAAGGTGATTTCTTGTAATTAAAATAAATTGAATTCCAATGTTTTTTTTGCCAATTTTGATTGTTATTAATTGCTATTTTGTTTAATGCTAAATCACCAAATTTGCCCGAAGTTTTCACTGGTACGGTTAACCAGCACCAGCCCTGATCTGTTTTAATTTTATTACGATTAACCATAGAGTTTTTTTCGAATTGAACATGGTCTAAAACAATATGAGTATCACTTTTGTTTATTCTGTCAAAATAACCTAACCAGGGCATATAGGCAGGCTGATTAATTGAAATTATCATAGTTGACTCAATGCCTCTTTCGTTTTTTGTGCAATATAGTGAGCGTGTTCAATACTTAAATTAGGATAAATAGGTAATGAGCAGGTTAAGCCACATAACGCTTTTGCATTGGGGGCATTGTTAGACAGTAATTCACTTTTTTCAAAAGGGTTTATGGCTGTGATCCCCTGACTATTTAATGTTGCGATGATTTTATTCGCATCCTGATGTTTTATGATTGCTCTATATCTAACATGATTAAGCCCCTTGCCTGGATTATCTAATAATGGAAGTTCTGCAGCTTGATAAATTTGCCAAATTTCCTGTCGTTTTTGAATAAATTCAGGCAACCTTTTTAATTGAACGCGTGCTATCGCTGCTTGCATTTCAGTGATATGAAAATTAAAACAGGCTTGAGTATCATGTCGTTGATCAAACTGAATGTAATCACGGGCAAGGTCGATTAGTTCTTTGTTTTTGCTTATTAACATGCCACCTTGACCGCCGCTGGTCATCATTTTTGTGGCATAAAATGACAATACGCCTAAGGTACCTTGAGTACCAAGCATAGTATTATTGACTTTAGCGCCCATTGCCTGGGCAACATCTTCGATTATAGGGCATTCAAATTCTGGTAATTCACTTGATAAACCATAGAGGTAGGGATAAATTAAAGCATCAAATTGAACACTGTCGAATTTAGGCGTTATCTTATATTTGTTATTATCTAAATATACGGGCTCGGATTGATTTAATGAACAGGCATGTTTTAAGGAACTGCAAACATAACTGGGAAATGCGATTTTTTTCTTTTGTAATTTAAGTATGTTTAATGCAATAAATAAAGCTGAACTACCACTGGATACGCACACAGCATGACCTGATGGTAAACCCATAAACTCACATATTTCTTGCTCGAAAGCATGTATTTGAGCACCTTTCACTAAGTAACCGGATTGAATAACCTGTTGCGCAGCGAATGCTTCCTGTTCACTCATACTAGGCTGATTATGCGGGATCATGCTTAATTGCCTTTTTGTCTTTTGTGCATGCAGCTAAGTAATAATTTTCTTTTATTGTCATTGGATTGCCAATAATTAAAGAGTAGGGGGGAATGGTAACTGCTTCTACTATGGTACCTGCTGCGACAACACTATGATGACCAATATAAGCGCCGCCTTTTATAACACTATGGGAGCCGACAAAGACATTGTTTTCTAAAGTAATATCTTGTCTGTCTACGTGATTTTCGATACCTAAGGTTAATTTATGGGAGTCAGCCGAATTGATTGCCACAAATGAGGCTATATCACAGTTATCCCCTATTATTACACGGCATTGAGTCGCATTTACTTCGGTCATGCCTCCAATATAAACATTTTCACCTATTTCAGGCTCACCGTTGATCCACACTAAAGGGTGGAATCGATTTGCTTTGAAATGAGTCAGTTTTTCAAATAAAGTTTTAAATATGGCTAAATTCATTGCGTGTTTTACCTTAATTGTGCATATCACCCATAGTTAATAACTGCCCTTTTTTTATGTCTTTATTTGCTTTTAGGCCAATAACTTGTTCGAACAAGACAGGTGCCAGCCCATTTCCTGGTCGCCTTAAACCCAGATTAACCTGATCTAATGTCTCTCCAGCCTGTATATCTCGTAACGCAACTATGCTTCTTCTGGCTAAAGTTCGCATATCTTGTTCAGCGGTTGATGGCCGGATAATGCCACAGCCTTTCATTTTATAAGCTAAGTGTATTTGGTCTCGCCAATGTTTTAATGAGATGGGGTTTTCAGAAAACCAATGATCAGGTCCGGGCATTTCATTATCTAAGGTAAAATGTTTTTCGAAAAGTGCGGCACCATACCCGACAGCTAAAGAAGATGCCAGGCTGCCCTGTGAATGATCTGAAAACCCAAGCGTTAACATAGGAAATGCTGCCCTTAATGTTTTGAGTTTTTCTAAGTTAATATCTTCAACAGGTGTTGGGTATTGTGAGGTACACAGACATAATATAACAGGAGCATCCTCGAGTGCACCTAAGGTATCAAGTGCCAAATATACATCAGCCAGATCAGCCATACCACAAGATACTATCATTGGCAGGTTTGCGGCTTTATAGGTTTTAAGTAATGGTATATTGGTAAAGTCATCAGAACCTATCTTAATAGCATCAATACCAATGTTTAACAGCAGAGATAGATCAGAAGGGTTCTGTGGTGTCGAAAGAAACATAATATTTAGTTTATCGCAATAGTGTTTGATTTCTTGCCATTGGTTTTCGGTAAATTCCATGCGTTTGAACATTTTCAACATGGGTTCAGTAATTTCTTTTCCCTGAGACGTGTAGCTGAAAAGTTGTTCAGGATCACCGCAAAACTCTTCTGCTTTAAAAGTTTGAAATTTTACCGCGTCGACACCCGCTGCTTTTGCGGCATCAATCATTTTGAAAGCGGTTGTGATATCGCCATTATGATTTATGCCAGCTTCTGCGATAATAAAAGGGTCTTGGTTTTCTGCGATTGTTCTATTGCCTATAATAACCTGATTCATTCGAGTCCTTTACTTTATTAGATAAAAGTCAAACATATGACTTGATTGGAATAATTGTTTATTGATAGGTGTTTTCTCACAGCAGCTAAAGCCTATTTCTAATGCTATAGATTTGAGTTGATTATAGTCAACCCAAAATCTATGTGTTAACTCTTCATTAATCGCTGTTTTTTTATCTTCATCTGACCAATCTAACAAATCATAAGATGCAATATGTCTATCTTTTAATGCTAAATCTGTGGTCTGACTGACAAAAACACGACCGTTTTGTTTGGTCACGTCATAGATGTTTTGTAATATTTGCGTCAGCTCATCATAGCTATCAAAATACTGTAAAGCGCCCCCTACGAGCACTTTATCATATTGCACTTTTTTGGATTTAGTTATGGAAAGTGATAATAGATTATCTTCATAAGGCTCAATATTATGAAAGTTTTGACATTCAGTTTTAGCCCTTTTTATAGCTTCAGCAGAATAATCAAATAAGTCAATTTGCTTAACCAAAGGAGAAAAATACATTGATAAATAACCGCATCCTCCGGCAGCATCTAGTAATACATCATGCTCATTGATAGTGCCTAAACCTTTTACCAGATCAGACAAATAGGCAAAATAATCACTAATTGAGTAGTTACTACGACCCATAGTGGCAAAATGCCCTGTTTGTTTTGCCATGGCGTCCCATCTTTGTTGCCAAAATGAACTACGACTTTGTATATTGTTTGTCATATTATTCTCTTTACTAAATACTCTGCTTATTGATAAGTGCGTGTGCAACTTTCTCACTTCCCTGACCATTACATAAAGTAACGGCAAGTTTTGATAATAAAGCTAATTTATTTGGTGTAGTGAGCAAATCAAGCAAAGTTTGTACCACTACTCTCTTATTTAAATTTGCTTCCTTTCCTAAGTAAATATCTTGCATTTTTTTGGTTATTAATTGAATATTTCGCTGTTGGTTCTCACATGTTTTGATTAACGCGCACGGGATCCCTAAACTAAATGCTTCCCAGACCATGTTACCTGCCCCTGTAATGATCAAATGTTGTTGATACATAATTTCAGAAATATTCTGGTTATCTATTTCGAATGCTATTTGCTTTTCGAATGCATTGGTCAGCTGTGTAATGTGTGGGTTAGCAGATGTTGTGAGTAAGGTAATATCTATTGGTAGTTTAAGTTCCAAAATCCAAGAAATGAGAAGATAGGCTGTATTAGCAGGATCTGTTGCACCTATACTGATCAAAATACGATATGGCGGCGGGGCTATGCGTTTTACCTTCTGATACATATTTGGATTAAATTCAGGTCGAAGTAATGTATATTGCGGACCCAGTAACAGTAACGTGTGGGTCTCTGTATTGTAATCGTCATTTTGATTTGAACTGGCTGGATCCCAGATGCAATCGATACCCTTTACCTGTTTTCCACTATCATTTAATAACATAAACTGGATTTTTTTATTAAATACTTTTATTTTAATCCACCATGGTTCCATGATTTGATAGTGATCGATTATAATCCAGTCCGGTTGAATTTTTTGCTGTTCTAATAGTGAGATAATTTGATTTGCATCTATCACGTTATCAAAATAATTCTCTGTATTTTGCACATTTAACTTTAATAAGGTGTGGTTGCTTTTTTCTATTAGTTGATAAATATGCGTAGCTGGCTCTGTCATAACAAAATAACAGTTCGTATTATGTTTGCTTAATGCGTTAGCCAATGATAAACAACGTGAAAAATGCCCAAAACCGACTAAAGTACTAGCTTCACACCTAAAAACAATACACATTAACGTACCTTGAATACTGGGGAGGTTACTTCACCATGGAAGTAATGCTCAAAATTTCCCTGATTATTTATTTCTACAACTTTAGGTATGATTTTTTTATAGGCTGATAATAAAGTATTTATATGCGTTTTTGTATGCGCAAAGGAAATGTTATGGGCGCCTGAGCATAGTATGCCTAGTTGATGCATTTCTTGTTGAATAAAAGATGATAATTGCTGTTGGCTAGCCATTTTTGTATTTGACATCAGTAAGAATGACCAGGCAGGATGACCTGAAACTGAAAATAAATTTTCCGCGTGTGATTGTGTGATGATTTCTTTTAATCCCGCGATCAATAAGTTGCCCATCTGATTTATATGCTCAAGTACACCATCACATTTTAATTTATTAAGCGTCGCTTTTGCTGCTGCCAATGAAAGAGTTTCTCCGCCAAAGGTGCCAGAATAAAAAATTTCTTCCATCATCATCATGATATCTTTTTTGCCAGTGACTACAGAAAGTGGAAAACCATTGGCTAATCCTTTACCAAAGGTTGCCAGATCCGGGGTTACGTCGAATAATTTTTGGGCGCCACCAATATCAAATCTAAAACCTGTAATGGTTTCATCAAAAATGAGTAAGGCATTATTTTTGTGCGCTAAGGCTTTTACTTGTGCTAAATATCCCTCTTTAGGAAATGAAACATTCATAGGTTCCATTATAACAGCGGCAATTTTGTTTTTTTGTTGTGTAAATACATGTTCTAAACTGGCAATGTTATTATATTCAAACTTATGTGTGAGTTGCTTTACAGCGTGTGGAACGCCTAAATCACGAGTCGTTGAGCCTATATACCAATCTTGCCAGCCATGATAACCACATACGGCAATGTGTTCTTTTTGCGTATAAGCGCGTGCTAATCTGACCGCTGCTGATGTTGAATCAGAACCATTTTTGCCAAATCGCACCATTTCTGCACAGGGCACTAATTCGGTAATTAATTCACTGACTTCAAATTCAAGCTTATGGGGTAATGAAAAGGAAACACCTTTACTTAACTGTGTTGTAACGGCTTTATCAACATCAGGATCGCAATAACCTAACATAACACTCAGCAAGCCATTAACAAAATCTATGTATAAGTTGCCATCAGGGTCTTTTACAATCGCGCCTTGGCCACTTTCCAGAAATAAGGGAGAAACTTTATAGGGATAAACCAATTTACTTTTACTAAATGTCTGAGAGCCTAAGGGTATTGTTTTTAGGCTTCTAGCTAAGTATTGTTCTGATTTTTCAAATGATATTTTTTTCATAATGCTAAATAGTCCAATATATCCTGGCGACTAAACTGAGGGTTTTTTTTATAAAGGGCATGATATATCTTAGCGATAAAATCAAAGTCTGCTTGGTTATCTAAGGTCCAACGTAATTTTGACTGATCATCCTTTTGCGCTATATTGCCAATATTGAAATCACTTTTATGGTTATCTAGGTACAAGGTCACATGCTCGCGATCTGCTGGTGTAACTGCATTTTCCTCTATATAAGCTAATGTTTTCATGGTCATAACTTCAGCATCTAGTCCATCAGGAAAACTTCTTGGATAAATGTTGCTGGTATAATCAAAGTTACCTTGCAGGTGAAGTGAAATTATCTCGTCAAGAAGTATAGGATCTACCAGTGGACAATCTCCGGTTAGCCTGACTATGTGGGAAGCTTGATATTGAGTTGCCGCACGTTGGAATCTTTGTAATACATCATTTAAATTGCCGCGATAACAATCGATACCAATTTGAGAGCATAAGGCTTCAATAGGGTTATCACTGTTTTCGATACTGGTGGCAATGATGAGTTTATCAATTTTCTGACTTCGTAATGTGCGCGCTACTTGCAGCGCTAATACGGGTTGTCCTAAAATGGGTTTAAGCACTTTTCCTGGTAAACGATTTGACGACATACGAGCTTGTATAATGGCTAATATCATGATTTATCTGCGTAATATTTTGTTCTGGTTAATCCAAGGTAAACTAAATGTAAAGGTTGATTATTACTTATCGTAAACTCTTTTAAATATCCTTCTTGCTCATAACCACATTTTTCAAATGCTTTAATACTGCCTATATTTGTATGATATGCCCCAGCTTGTAATTTATTTAAATTAAGCTGAGAAAATGCAAACTCTGTCACTAAAGTAATCGCTTCAGTCGCTATGTTTTTTCCCCAATACGATTTATTGCCTATCATTAATGACAGATCTGCGCGCCTGTGTATGGTATTGATAACACTAAGCTTTATATTACCTATATGCTTTTGAGTTTGATTACAACAAATTGCAAAAAAAGGTTCATTTTGCTTACTGATAACAAATTCTGATATTTGAGATTTAGATTGTGGATGATAGCGAGTTTCTAAAAATTGATTTATTTGTGGATCATTGAGCCAGTTGTAATATTCGTCTGTTACATCGGTTTCGCGAACTTCTCTTAGATAAATAGTAGTTCCTTGAATAAAGGGTATAAATTTATCCATTGTTAATTCCTTACAGGCCAATTAGCGGGGTAGATCAGTTTAAGATCTTCGCATTTAAACGCATTGGCATTAAAATCTGTTGCATGATTAAATGTATTTACAATTTCTTTAAGTTCCAGACTATTACAACATCCTACAACTAATGCATCAATTTCTTTGATGGATTTAAGAAAACCGAGGCAAGCAGATAATTTTGTTATATTTAATTCTAACAGGCTTTGTTCTAACGCTTTTAAAACTTTAAAATTTTTAAAGTAATGAGATAACTCTTTTGTTTTCATTAATAACAAACCCTGTAAAAATGCTGAACGTACATGGATTTCAATGCCCTGGCTTTTTAAGCGCTTTAGCAATGCAGGCCGAATAAATCTCTGATCAAGTATATTAGCCGGTACTTGAATAATATCTAAATTAAACTTTTCACATTGTGCTAATTGTTCAGGAAAGTAAAAAGAGGCACCAATTTTTGTTATTTTTCCCGAATTTTTTAGTGCGATTAATTGATCTAATAACTTAGGGTATTTAATCAATTGATTAGCATCATGTAGCATAACAGCATAAATATTGTCTAATCCCAAATTTTCAAGGGAATCATTTAAACAGTTGAATAAATTTGTTTTGTCAGTCACATCAGGTGGTAACTTAGTTATTACATTAGCCGGATGTGTTAAATATTTACCTAATACTTTTTCGGCGTTACCGTAGGCAGCTGCAGTGTCAAAATAATTTATATTTAAATTGTTTGCAGTGTGAATGATTTCTTTTGCTTCATTACTTTTTACCTGACCATATTGGTTACTGATCCCATAATCAAGTCCTAATTGCACTGTACCTAATACTAACTTCACTTTAGCAAAGACCTTAATGTATCTATTATGTATAACTGGTCTTGTTCGGTCAGGTCTGGATATAAAGGTATTGAAAGGGCACTTCTATAATATTTTTCAGCCATGGGAGTCGGTGTAAATTCAATATTCAATGATTGATAATATGGTTGGCTAGGTATTGGGATATAATGTAAATTAACCCCAATTTTTGCAGCACGTAACGCGTCGAATATTTGCTTGTGCTGCTGTTGATCATGAATTTGAATAATAAATAGATGATAAGAACTTAAATTATTGTCATAAACTTTTAGCATATTTAGCGGCATTGTTGATAAGTGCTGCTGGTAGAATTCGGCTTTTGAATTTCTACTGGCAACAAATTTGTCTAGATTATTTAACTGACTTAATCCAAGTGCGGCCTGCAGATCTGTCATACGATAATTGTAGCCTAGTTCTATTTGTTGGTAATACCAGGAACCGTCACTGTCGCCTGTCATGAGATCTTCATCTCGGGTGATCCCATGGCTGCGTAAACGTGCCATCTTCTCAGCCACTTGCTGATTATTTGTTAACGCTAAACCCCCTTCAGCGCTGGTGATTATTTTCACCGGATGAAAACTGAAAATACTAATGTCTGAGTATTGACAACTCCCAACTTTTTTACCTTGATATTCAGCCCCAACCGCATGGCTGGCATCTTCAATAATATGAATTCCATAAGGCTGGCAAAGCTGGTTTATGGCTTTCATGTCACAACTTTGCCCAGCTAAGTGTACGGGAATAATAACTTTAGGTAAGCAACTATTTTTCTCAGCATCAATCAGCATATTAGCTAACTGATTGATATCGATATTGCCCGTATTCAGATCGATATCTATAAAATCAACAGTAGCGCCACAATATAGTGCACAATTGGCAGATGCAACAAAGGAGATAGGACTAGTCCAAACGATATCATCTTGTCCTACACCTAATGCCATACATGCTATGTGTAAAGCTGATGTGGCACTATTGGTTGCGACCGCATGTTTAGCACCCGTATATTTGCAAAAAGCGTGTTCAAAAGCGGGAACCTTTGGGCCTTGTGTCAGGAAGTCTGATTTAAGCGTGGTGATAATCGCATCAATGTCTTCATCACTGATATTTTGACGGCCGTAAGGGATCATTGAGTCGCCTTAGCGTTAAATTCAGCTATCTCATCTAATGCCAGATAATCAGGGTTATCAAGTGAATTGTATTCAAAACCTTCACTGACTAAGGTGCCTTTTTCACCAATTGCATTAACCGTAAAATCATTACTTCTTGAACTAAAACTAATACTGGGCGCAATTACAAAGTGATCTTCATATTCATAGGTTTGATATGATAACTCAGATGGACACATCACCTCGTGGAGTTTTTCACCAGGTCGGATCCCGACTTCTTTGTGGGGTAAATTGGGAGCCATTGATAGCGCTAATTCGGTAATTTTAATGGACGGTATTTTAGGGACGAATATTTCACCACCTAACATACGAGAAAAATTAGTGAGTACAAAATCGACACCATCTTGTAAACTGATCCAAAATCGGGTCATTTCTTTATGGGTAATAGGTAAGTGATCGGCTTTTTGGTCTATTAAGTTTTGAAAAAATGGAATGACTGAACCTCTGGAACAGACTACGTTGCCATAGCGCACCACTGAAAAAGTTGTTTTATGGCCACCAGCAATATTATTCGCTGCCACAAATAGTTTATCTGAGGCCAGTTTTGTTGCGCCATACAGGTTGATTGGATTTGCCGCTTTATCTGTGGAAAGTGCAATGACTTTTTCTACATCATTATCTAAAGCCGCTTCAATTACATTTTCTGCACCATTGATATTTGTTTTGATACATTCCATAGGATTATACTCTGCGGCGGGTACTTGTTTCAGTGCCGCAGCATGGATCACATAATCTACGCCACGCATAGCTCTAATTAATCGGCTTTGATCGCGTACATCACCAATAAAATATCGCATACAAGGGGCATTAAAAACTTGCTGCATTTCAAATTGTTTTAATTCATCACGAGAAAAAATAATTATTTTTTTAGGTTTATAGCGTTTTAATAAAGTTGCTACATATTTTTTACCAAAAGAGCCTGTTCCTCCTGTAATTAATATGGTTTTATTATCAAACATGGATACACTCCTAAGATATCATTAAAACTATTTATATCATGGTCTTAAATTGATTCATAGTATGAACGAACCATCTGTTGTTAAACTGACCTATACTTGGCGATAGCTTTGGCATTTTGCTTTTGTTGCCTGGATTTTAGTCCTATGGATTGTTTTTTATTGGCAGCCATTATACTGAGATCATCAACCGAATTTTTTAATGCCTGTAATTTGGCTGCTGAGGGCCTTAAATTTTCGTTTTCACAGAGAATGCGAATATAATTATCCAATTTCTGATGTACTTCAAAAGCGACTTGATCATTATCTGATTCTATTGCTTGTTTTAATGCGGCAAAGTACTTTTGTAATTTGGCGTCGTCATATTCATTTGTCATAAGTATTAACCAGCGGCTACCTCTTGACCACCTTGTCTAATTTCTTGAGGTATTGCATCCCAGCCTTCTTTAATATTTTTGATAATCGTTGTCACTTCAGAAATACCTTCCAAATCATTTTCTACGTTAGCATTAACTAATTTGAATTGGCAGTATTCATATAGTGAGGCTAAATTTTCAGAAATTTCGCCCCCTTCTTCCATATTTAATGCAGTTTGTAATGCACCAATCAAAGAAATACAGGTGGAAATATGTAATCCTTTCTTTTCTATATCTTTACGTTCAATACAGCCTTTAGCGGCAGCAAGCTTGCCCACAATATTGACCAAAATAAGTTTAACTTGATCATATGGGTTCATATCTTGAACATTGCTAATACTAACCTGGCGATATTTATTTATCGATACATGTGCCATAACACACTCCTATATATTACTGTTAATTATTTCAAGCAAAATAAATGCCAGTTAATTAACTTCTAATTTAATTTTGATTCATCTATTGCTATCGACTCTTGGTTATTATTCTTGAGTCAGTTTCTTAAAATATTGAATTTAAATTAGTTAAAGTTTCTAAATAATCGGCCGATAAGGCTTTTAGTGAGTTTAATTTTAGGCCAATTATGCGCATAGCGACAAATATTCAGTCTATATTTTTACAACGACAATTAAATGGCAGTGCAAATCAGCTAGAAAAGTCGATGCAAAAAATATCCAGTGGGTTAAGGATAAACTCGGCTGCTGATGATGCCGCAGGCTTGCAAATTTCTAATCGGCTTACTTCCCAAATTAATGGCACATCGATGGCAATTAGAAATGCAAATGATGGTATTTCAATGGCGCAGACCGCAGAGGGTGCTATGTCAGAAGTTACTAATGCATTAAATCGGATTAGAGACCTGAGTTTACAATCTGCCAATGGCACTTTGAGTAATGAAGATAGAAAAGCAATACAGCAGGAGGTAAGTCAGTTACAAACTGAAATTAATCGAGTTAATGAATCAACAACATTTGGTGGTAAAAAATTGTTTGGCCCTACAGGAGGCCGATTATTAGATATTGTAGAACGAGATCTGGTGAAAGGCATGACATCAACCTGGTTGTTTGAATCAGAGTCTATTATTATGGAACAATTGGGCCTTGATGGCTTAGATAAAACGTTAAAAATAGACTTAGAACATGTAGATGGCGCTGGTGGAACTGCTGCATTTGTTAGTGCCGCGACAGCTGGTGGTGCCGCATTCAATCAGGTAATGGTGATTGATCTGGATGACTTTAATGCTTCAAACTTACCTAATGGCGATCCTGCTGGTCTGGAATTGGATGAAGTGGTATTACATGAAATGGTCCATGCGATACAGGGCGCGAATTTTGAAGATTGGGCAAACATACCTGCCTGGTTTAAGGAAGGCTCTGCGGAAGTTATTCGAGGGGCTGATTCCAGGGTATCAAATGATATTGCTGCGGGCGGCGGTGGAGCTGCTGGCATTGCAGCACTTTGGGTGCAAACACAAGCTGAAGCGGGTTCAGCTGCAGTGGTGAGTACAGAAGGTGCTTATTCAGGTGGTTACATCATTCAACGTTATATTCATAGTGAAATTGGCCAGGCAGGAATGAAAGAGTTAAATGCTGAGCTTGCAGGTGGAGCGACAATCGATGCCGCTTTAAATACTGCGTCGAATGGTACCTGGGCCAATGAAGCGGGTTTATTTGCAGCTTTAGGGGCGGCACCGGCCGCGCCATCAACGGCGGCGACGGTATTTGAAGATTTTATTAATACCAAAATGGATCTTAATAACTTAGATAATGGTGCGCTGGGTGGTTTTGATGCCAATGGCTCCCAAGCGCCTATACGTGGAAATACAATGCAAGGTATAGGTGATGGCACAATTGGCGCTAAATCATTCTTAGAAACCTTTATATCTGGTGATGATGATAATAATGCCACCGATTTTGATTCTACAAACTGGGATGTGAGTGGCAATGCGACAATTGATGAAACTAGATTAGAAAACTATCAAGTTGCTATCAATGGCGGAGGCGGGCGTAATGTATCGCTTCAGGTTGGTGCTGGTGCTTTTGAAATGATTAATTTTAGTGTGGGTACTTTTAGCACTGAGAATCTGGGAATTGACTATATAGATGTGGTAAATCACCCGCAATTTGCCGTGTTTGCAGCCGATGATGCACTGAGAATTATTGATACATCCAGAGCACAGCTAGGTGCTGTTATCAACCGTTTAGGCAATACAACCAATAATCAAGCTAATATAAATGAAAATGTGAGCGCAAGTCGTGGTCGTATCAGAGACACTGATTTTGCAATAGAAATGACTGATTTCACAAAAACTCAAATTAAACAACAGGCTGCAACTAGCTTACTTGCGCAGGCAAATGAAATTCCTCAATTAGCGCTTTCTCTCCTCGGTTAGTATAAAAAACAACCTGGACAATACTCTTAAGGTTAGGCTAAAATTCTAACAGGAGGGTAGTAATATGCGTCCGATTTCTTCAAATTCAAATTTAGTTAACCAGCCCATAAATAATATTCAAACTGCTTTTAAAAAAATCAGTACAGGGCTTAAAATCAATAGTGCCCAAGATGATGCTGCAGGATTGACTATTTCTAATCGTTTATTAGCGCAAATAAATGGATTAGATAGAAGTATTCGTAATGCGAATGATGGTATTTCTTTGGCGCAAGTTGCTGATGCAGGTTTGTCTGGTGTGCAAGATGCCGCAAATCGTATTAGTGAATTAAGTATTCAGGCAGCAAATGGTACATTAGCCGCCACAGATAGAAATGCAATTCAACAGGAAATAACACAATTGCAGGAGCAAGTGGGCAGCATTTCAACTTCAACACAATTTGGTGATCTCAGAGTGTTAAATGGCGGTAGTATAGATATCGCCACGGGAGGAAATGCTGTTAATTTGAGTTTGCCCGACGTTGCTGGTTCTGCAAATACCAGTGGATTTGAAAGTATCGATGTTTCAACCGCCGCAGGGGCACAGTCTGCGATTAGCACAAGTGCTGAATTTGCTAAATCAATCGACTCTTCGCGTGCGCAATTAGGTGCATTTCAAAGCGGCTTAATTTCAGATATTAATACACAGAGTAATACTGCAATTAATAGTCAGTCTTCATTATCAAGAATTCGAGATACTGATGTGGCTAAAGAAGCAAGCGAAGCTGCTCAGGAACAAATGAAACTAAAAGCTGCGTTAGCATTAAAAGCACAGGCAGGTGCGGATCCGAATTTACTCTTAGCGTTACTAAAGTCGTCATAGTGTCAAAATAATGTATGCTTTGTCAAAAAAATGCCACTTTCACTTGCATCTAAGATAGAACTGCTTATTATCAATATAATAATGTAACAATGCAGTAAGTTTAAGTATGGTAGATGTCGCAAAAATATTAATTCTTGATGAAAATATGAGTCGTGCAGATGCCTTATCTGCCTCATTGTCTTTTATCGATGAAGATAATAAAATTGTCACTTCTGAAAATTATGCCATGCTTTGCTCACCAACGGATACAGTAACAGCTTTTATTATTGGCGCAAGCACAGCGCTAGAGCATGAAACAGTTATACGAGAAAACCCTGAAATTCCTTTTTTATTACTTGGTGAGACTTTAAAGCCATTACTTAGTTTGGCAAATGTAATTGGTTTGATCAGTGAACCTTTTAATTATGCAATTACGACTCAATTGATCCATGACTGTCAGGAATATCATAGATTAATACCAGGCAGACACAATAAATCTATAGGAACTAAACGCTTTGATGGATTAATTGGTGAGACTCCTGTGATCCAAAACATACGTTATTTAATAGAGCAGGTCGCCGTGACTAATGCGAATGTACTTATATTGGGTGAGTCTGGCACGGGTAAAGAAGTTGTTGCGCGTAACATTCATTTATTATCTAATCGTGGACAAGGACCTTTTGTACCAATAAATTGCGGCGCTATCCCTGCAGAATTATTGGAAAGCGAGTTATTTGGTCATGAAAAAGGCGCATTTACAGGCGCTATTTCAGCAAGAAAGGGGCGTTTTGAACTTGCACAGGGTGGCACTTTGTTTCTCGATGAAATTGGTGATATGCCATTACAAATGCAAGTTAAATTGTTACGTGTTTTGCAAGAAAGAACGTATGAAAGAGTCGGTGGAACTAAGCCAATAAATGCAGATGTCAGGATCATAGCGGCAACGCACAGGAATTTAGATGAGATGATAAAATCAGATCAATTTAGGGAAGATCTCTATTATCGCTTAAATGTTTTTCCAATAGAAAACCCGGCACTGAAAGATAGGAAAGAAGATATTCCTTTATTATTAAAGGAGTTAATGAAAAGGAATATACAGCAAGGTGGACTAGGTGCTAAATTTACGGAACAGGCATTAGAAAGTTTAAAAGAACATGCATGGCCGGGTAATGTAAGAGAGCTGGCTAATCTGGTTGAACGTATGGTCATTATGTTTCCTGATAAAGTTGTTGATGCGTCAGACTTGCCTAAAAAATATCAACACATTGATATTGATACATTTATTCCAGAATATCCTGAAGAGATATTAGAGCGACAAGCGTTACATGATATATTTGGTGATGGTTTCTCTGAAGACAGTGAAGAAGATCCCTTTCCCATGAATCATAGTGTACAACAAGATGTTATGGGTTTACTGCCTGATGAAGGTATTGAATTAAAAAATTACTTAGGTGAATTAGAAATTAGCCTAATTAGTCAGGCATTAGAGCGGTATGATTATGTGGTCGCACGGGCAGCAGAAATATTAGGCGTCAGGCGTACTACCTTAGTAGAAAAAATGAAAAAGTATAATCTAAGCCGGGATTAATACAACGAAAGGTTATTTGTCATAAGTTGCAATTATTTCTTCACGTCGAAAGCAATCAATACTATGATCATTGACCATACCACAAGCTTGCATATGAGCATATACAGTTGTAGGACCTAAAAATTTAAACCCTCGTTTTTTAAGATCTTTTGCAAATATCTCAGATTCTGTCGTTGTTGCAGGGTAATCATGTGTGGATGAGAATCTGTTTACAATGGGTTTATTATTAACAAATTGCCATTGATAATTTGAAAAACTGCCAAATTCTTTTTGAATTTTCGTAAATATTTGTGCATTACTGATGGTTGCATTTATCTTTAATTTATTGCGGATGATCCCTGAATTATTCATTAACTCGTTTCGCTTATCATCATCATATGACAGAATTATTTCGGGATTGAAATTATCAAAGGCGATACGATAATTATCTCTTTTCTTCAATATCGTATACCAACTTAATCCCGCCTGAGCCGATTCCAGGGTGATAAATTCGAATAACTTATGATCATCATATAATGGTACTCCCCATTCTTCATCATGGTATTTGATGTAATCGGCCTTAGTTAAATCAAGCCACGGACAACGCACACACATAAGTTTTCCTTTTAAACAGCATTTAGTTTCATCCTATTATATATCTGGAATTATTCAAAATCATAGCAGATTATATTCTGTTAAGTGGCCAAAGTCATTTTGTTGACACAATTTTTTTACTGTAATTCATTGATTTTTATTTAAAATAAAATGGCACGATCTCTGCTTTATTGAACTTAGTAATTATTTATTGAGTTGACATATTTATGGCATTAGCACAGGTATTTAAAAGTGAGTTTACGTCACCCAGATTATTATCTAGGCATGATAAAGTAAATCCATGTTTATTGCAGGAGTCTTATGTAGGTGAACTTAGTGAATTAAGACAACAGGCAAGTTGGCTTAACCGTTTAGTTGATACTATGCCTGCTGGTGTCATAGTGCTCGATGGTAGAGGCATGATAGCAAGGGCCAATCAAATAGCGATAGATATGTTAGGAGAGCCATTAGAAGGCGAAAAATGGTTAGCCATTATTCAACGTTCTTTTAGACCAAAACAAGATGATGGTCACGAGGTTTCATTAAAAGATGGTCGACGGGTTAAATTAGATATTTCTGCATTATCTCCAGAGGCAGGGCAGCTCATTTTGATGACTGATTTAACTGAAACCAGAAAACTACAAGAACGTTTATCTCATATGAAGCGTTTAGGTGCACTCGGTAAAATGGTTGCTTCTTTAGCACATCAGGTTCGTACTCCTTTGTCGGCAGCTATGTTATATGCTGAAAATCTAGCAAATCAAAAATTGAAACCTGACTCTCGGGTGACTTTCCATTGTAAATTAATGTCACGATTAAAAGATTTAGAAACTCAGGTAAATGATATGTTGTTATTTGCTAAAAGTGGCGAACAACAAGTTGTTGAAACTGTGTCTATGCAACAATTGTTGACTGAAGTTAAAACTAATAGCGAAGCCATGGTGAATCAGCAAAATGGAGAATTGTTTATTGAATTGCCAGAACCTGATATTGAAATTACAGGCAATAGAACAGCACTGGCAAGTGCTATTTCGAACTTGATACACAATAGTATTCAGGTATCAGGAAAAAATGCGAAAATCACATTAAGTGCGCAAAGAGACGCTAACAATACAGTATGTATTGCTGTTTCAGATAATGGGCCTGGGGTGGCTAAGGATTTGATCAATAAAATATTCGAACCTTTTTATACCACTAAAAGCCAGGGAACAGGTTTAGGCTTAGCTGTCGTTAATGCTGTTGCTACAAGTCATCAGGGGAGGGTTAGTTTAAGTCAAAATAACCCATATGGTGCAACTTTTAATATTCACTTACCAATTTTCTCAAACCGAACTGTGTTGGAGGATGTATGAACGAAGATATGATTTTAGTCGTTGAAGATGACGATGGATTACGAGAAGCTTTAATTGATACTTTACAATTGGCCGGGATCAAGAGTATTGAAGCTGATAGTGCAGAACAAGCAATTATTTTATTAAAAAAACACAAGGTTTCCCTCGTTGTATCTGATGTACAAATGGGCGGATTATCAGGTATTGATTTATTAAAAAGCATTAAGCTCAACCAACCTGATCTGCCGGTCTTAATGATGACAGCATATGCCACTATCGATGATGCAGTAGAAGCGATGCGTTTAGGTGCTATCGATTATATGGCAAAACCTTTTGCACCTCAGGTTTTGTTAAATATGGTGAGTCGTTATTTACCTGAAAAAGAAAAAGAAACTGATGGCCCTGTGGTTGCTGATCCACAGAGTTTAGCATTATTAGACTTATCCTTAAAAGTGGCTAAATCGAATGCAAACGTGATGATTTTAGGTCCTAGTGGCTCAGGTAAAGAGGTATTAGCGCGTTATATTCATGATCATTCTGATAGAGCACAATACCCTTTTATTGCAATCAATTGCGCAGCTATTCCGGAAAATATGTTAGAAGCGACGTTATTTGGTTATGAAAAAGGGGCATTTACAGGTGCAATCCAGGCGTGTCCCGGAAAATTTGAACAGGCACAAAAAGGAACTATTTTACTCGATGAGATCACTGAGATGGATCTGGGGTTACAGGCTAAATTATTGCGAGTTCTACAAGAGCGAGAAGTAGAGCGGTTAGGCAGTCGAAAAACAATTAATTTAGATGTCAGGGTATTGGCGACAAGTAACAGAGATCTTAAAGAAGCTGTGGGAAAAGGTCATTTCAGAGAAGATTTGTATTATAGACTCAACGTATTTCCACTTAAATGGTTACCTTTAAAGGAAAGAGCTGAAGATATTATTCCTTTAGCTAAGCATTTAATTAGCAGGCATTGTGAGAATGATGCGATTGTTATTCCACAATTAACCTCTGCTGCTGAAGCTAAACTATATGCTCATTCCTGGCCTGGAAATGTACGGGAACTAGATAACGTTATTCAAAGAGCTTTAATATTACACGCTCAACAAGAGATAACAGAGCAAGATATATTCTTAGAAGTATTAGAGCCCAGAGAGAATGAGACTTCACAGTGTGAAAATGAAATAACCGTGACTTCTCAACCTGATGAGTTAAATTTTAAAGAAGAGCTTAAAGATCAAGAAAATAAAATCATATTAGATACGTTAGAGCTGTGTGATGGACGCAGAAAAGATGTGGCACAAAAGCTGGGGATCAGCCCGCGTACATTAAGATATAAATTAGCAAAAATGCGAGACTCAGGGATCCAATTACCAGCTTAATCGTAATGTTTACTTAAAGTCAAAAAAATGGCCTCTTTATATAAAGGGGCTTTTTTACATTTAACTTTATGTATTTATTAACTTTAATTTTATGGCATATACTTTGCTTTAAACTTGTTATGTGAGCAAGGTGTGAGAACGTTATGAAAATAGACACAAATTCATTTTTTCAAGAAATGCAATCATTGGCATTGGAAGCGGGAACAAAAACCCAATCCAATCTTCCTATTAATGGCACGCAAAAAAGTGACTTTGGTGATTTACTAAAAAGCGCTATTGATACCGTTAATGATATACAGCACGAGTCTAAAGCTAAAACAACGGCATTAGAAATGGGCGATAGAAACGTCTCTTTAGCTGAAGTAATGATAGCCTCTCAGAAGTCATCAGTTGCATTTGAAGCGACAGTGCAAGTTAGAAATAAGCTGGTAGAAGCCTATAAAGATATAATGAATATGCCAGTATAAGATTAATGGAGTACAACTGTGAGCCAAGATAATCAAACAACAGATCTGGCATTACCCGATGCGAATGGTACTGCAAGTAATGACTTTAATGATATGCCCCAAGAGCAAAAGTCTGGATTTTTAAGTGCGCTAAGTGGTGTTGATGTGCTACGTCAAGTTACTTTGATTATTGCGTTAACTATTTGTTTGGCTATCGCTGTTTTCATTATTATTTGGGCACGTCAGCCTGATATGCGTCCTTTAGGTAAAATGCCAACGAATGAGTTGATCCAAACACTCGATTTTTTAGATGCGCAAAAAATAGAGTATAAAATTGATGGTAATACCGTGTCTGTTCCTGAAAGTGAATATAAAAATATAAAACTGCTAATGAAGCGGGAAGGATTAGAACAAGCTGAAGATACGGGTACGGATATTCTGATGCAAGATATGGGTTTTGGTGTCAGTCAAAGATTGGAACGAGAAAGATTGAAGTTTGGCAGGGAGCAGCAATTAGCCAGAACCATTGAAGAAATAACCAATATTGTGAGAGCAAAAGTATTATTAGCCATCCCTAAAGAAAATGTATTTGCAAGATTAGAAAAAAAACCTTCAGCCACTGTGGTACTAACACTAAAAAGAGGTCGCTTATTAAGGGCTGAAGGTGTTGATTCTGTTGTTGATATTGTGGCATCAGCGGTACAAGGTTTAGATCCCGCAAGAGTGACAGTAACAGATCAAAATGGACGGTTATTAAATTCAGGCTCACAAGATTCTTTGGCATCACGTTCTAGAAAAGAATATGAAATAGAACAAAAGCGTGAACAGGAATATGTGGCAAAAATTGATAGCATTTTGATCCCTGTGGTAGGTTTAGGTGCCTATACAGCACAAGTTGACCTGACCATGGATTTTAGTTCCGTAGAAGAAACACAAAAACGTTTTAATCCGGATTTACCTGCGGTCAGAAGTGAGATGACCATAGAAGAAAATAACATAGGTGGTATCGCAGCGGGGATCCCGGGGGCACTGACGAATCAGCCTCCTGTAAATTCAAGTATTCCAGAAACGACTGGACAAGGGAGTAATACGGTACAATCAGCACCGAGCCGTAATCATAAAGAAGCTACTAGAAACTATGAATTAGATACAACTATTTCACATAAACGTCAACAAACCGGTACCATAAGACGACTTAGCGTTGCTGTTGCTTTAGATTATTCTGCCAGTGAAAATGCAGAAGGTGAATCAACCACTGTGCCTAAAACACAACAAGAATTAGCGAATATTCGCAGATTATTACAAGGTGGTATTGGCTTTGACATGCAAAGAGGGGATACACTGGAAGTGGTGACGATCCCGTTTGTACGTGAAGAAGTTGAAATGGTTGCTGAACTACCGCTATGGCAGCAAGAGTGGTTTGCCAAAATATTACGTTTAGTATTAGGTGCTTTGGTTATTATTGTACTTATCTTAGCTGTTGTACGTCCTATGTTGAAGAAATTAATCTACCCAGATGATACATTAGAACAGTACGATGAAGATTCTATGAGTTCAGGTGTGGATTTAGGTGATGAAACATTAAATATGTTGAGCCAGGATTTTGATGAATCAGCGGTTGGTTTTTCTTCTGATGGTACATTACAATTACCAGACCTGCATGGTGATGAAGATCTGTTAAAAGTGATTAGAGCCCTGGTAGCAAATGAACCAGAATTGTCCTCTCAAGTAGTTAAAGCATGGTTAACCGAAGATGAATGATGAAGTAGCAAGTGATACCCAAGAAAGTCAAAGCTTTGACGTTGATAAACTTGATGGTGTAGAGAAGGCCTCAATATTGCTGTTAAGTTTGTCAGAAGAAGATGCTGCGCAAATATTAAAACACCTTGAACCTAAACAAGTTCAAAAGGTGGGGATGTCTATGGCTGCGTTATCTGATTTAAGTCAGGAAAAAATAATCGCAGTTCATAAATTATTTATCGACCAGATCCAAAGTTTCAGTACCATAGGGTTTCAATCAGAAGACTTTATTAAAAAAGCACTGACCGCGGCGTTAGGCGAAGAAAAAGCTGCAAATATCATAGATCAAATTGTTATGGGCAGTGGTGCAAAAGGGTTGGACTCATTGAAGTGGATGGATTCTAAGCAAGTTGCAAATATCATTCGAAATGAACATCCTCAAATTCAAACGATTGTTTTATCTTATTTAGAGCCAGAACAATCCGCAGAAATTGTAGCGCAGTTTCCTGAAAAAGTCAGACTCGATTTAACAATGCGTATTGCGAACCTGGAAGAGGTTCAACCTGCGGCATTACAAGAATTAAATGAAATAATGGAAAAACAATTTGCCGGACAAGCGGGTGCACAAGCTGCTAAAATGGGTGGCTTGAAAGCTGCAGCGGATATTATGAATTATTTGGATACGAATATTGAAGGCCAGCTAATGGATTCTATTCGCGAACATGATGAAGATATGTCGCAACAAATTCAAGATCTTATGTTTGTATTTGATAATTTAATTGATGTCGATGATCGTGGGATCCAGGCTATATTACGTGAAGTTCAGCAAGATGTACTGATGAAAGCAATTAAAGGTGCAGATGAAGGACTTAAAGATAAAATTCTTAAAAATATGTCAAAACGTGCTGCTGAAATGCTTGCTGATGATCTTGAAGCTATGGGGCCTGTCAGGATCAGTGAAGTAGAAAGTGCGCAAAAAGAAATATTAGCAATATCTCGTCGACTTGCAGATGCTGGTGAAATCATGCTTGGTGGTGGTGGTGGTGAAGAATTCTTATAATTATTCACTAAGCTATAATTACTCACAACAGGTTGAGGTTAATAAATAATTTATGAAATCAGGTAGGTTTTTAAACGGCCAGGAAATACAATCAGATGAAGCAGTTGCTGAACTTTTAAAATATTGGAAAGCACCTGAAGTTACTGATAATTCGCTTGATTTTGAAGGGCGTTCCACAGCAATGGGCACCTCATTAGAAGATATGTATTTTGGCAAAAAAATACAACAGCAGCCTGTTGAAGAGCCAGAGGAAATAAAACCGCTTACAATACAAGAAATTGAAACGATCCGCCAAGACGCATATGAAGAAGGTTTTAATCAAGGTAAAGAAGAAGGGTATCCAGTAGGCTTTGATGAAGGAAAAAATGACGGTGTAAAAAGCGGATTTGATGATGGATTAGAACAAGGAAAAGAGCAAGGTATTGAATTAGCTCAGCCGATAGTTGACGAAAAACTACAAACCTTACAAAAATTAATTGATGAATTACAAACACCATTACGTCATTATGATGACGCTGCTGAAAATCAGTTAGTACAGCTTGCAACTATGTTAGCTGAAGCTGTGATTTTTACTGAAGTTAAAACCAACCAAAATGTTATATTATCTACATTAAAACAATGTATTGATGCTTTACCTGTGTCCCAGCAAAAATGTGAAATTCAACTCCATCCTGATGATTTAACATTAGTCGAATCAAGTTATGGCGAAGCGGAAATTACAAAACGAGGCTGGATACTTAAAGCAGAGCCCAGTATTGAAATGGGTGGCTGTATTATAAATACCATAAATTCATCTGTAGATTTTAGTTTGAAAACACGTATTCAGGACACATTAGCCAGTTTCTTACAGAGCGTGGGTGTGGAAAAAGATGATAATTTAACTTGATTTTTATTAAACTAATAATCTATTTATAGGACGTTCGAATGACTGCAATTACATTAACCGAAAAGTTATCGTCTTATAAAAAACATGTACAAAAAGTTCCCCCGGCTATTGCTGGCAGTTTAACGCGAGTTGTCGGTTTGACTCTTGAAGCGAAAGGATTAAAAGCACCCGTAGGGAGTCAATGTAAAATAGAAACACTCAGTGGAATGGTTGATGCTGAGGTGATAGGTTTTAATGGTGATACGTTATATTTAATGCCAAATGAAGCGATCACAGGCATGTTACCTGGCGCTCGAGTGATCCCTCAGGTAAAAGAAGAAGGTTTACCTGTTGGCATGGGATTATTAGGTCGGGTAGTCGATGGTTTAGGAAAACCTTTGGATGGCCTGGGGCCCATAACATACGATAAAAAGCTTAAATTTGCCCAAAATCAGATAAATCCCTTGTCTAGAAGAGCCATAAAACAACCTATGGATGTTGGAGTCAGAGCGATTAATTCTGTGATCACTGTTGGGCAGGGGCAAAGAATGGGGCTGTTTGCAGGCAGTGGTGTGGGTAAATCTGTGCTACTAGGCATGATGACTAGGGGCTCTACAGCTGATGTAACTGTGGTTGGCTTAGTGGGTGAACGTGGCCGCGAAGTTAAAGAGTTTATTGAAGAAATATTAGGTGATGAAGGTAGAAAAAGATCAGTTGTCATCGCTGCACCTGCCGATGCTCCACCATTAATGCGTTTAAAAGGATGTGAAACGGCGATTACAATAGCTGAATATTTTCGAGATCAAGGACTTAATGTTTTGTTATTACTTGATTCAATTACACGGTATGCAATGGCGCAAAGGGAAATTGCATTAGCAGTTGGCGAACCTCCTGCAACTAAAGGCTATCCTCCTTCGGTATTTGCTAAATTACCGGCCTTAGTCGAAAGAGCGGGTAATGGGGGAGAGGGACAAGGCTCAATTACAGCTTTTTTTACCGTATTGTCTGAGGGCGACGATATGCAAGATCCTATCGCAGATGCAGCCAGAGCAATTTTAGATGGTCATATTGTTTTATCCAGAGAACTCGCTGATAGCGGACATTACCCAGCGATTGATATTGAAAAATCAATTAGTCGTGTTATGCCGCAAGTTGTTTCTGAAGCTCATATGCAACAGGCCAGAGTGTTAAAACAAGTGTATTCTATGTATCAAAATAATAAAGATATGATCACATTAGGCGCATATCAACAAGGAACAGATAAGTTACTCGATCAGGCAATTTCAATGATGCCTGCGGTACATCAGTTTTTGCAACAGGGAATGACAGAAGTGATACCTTATGATGAAGGGTTACAAGGGCTTGCTAAGTTATTGGGGCAATAAAATATGGCAATTAAACAATTAGAATTGGTGCATAAAATAGAGTCCGACAAAGAAGATAAGCTACGAGTTGACTATGTAAAAGCTGAAAATTATTTGCGAGATAATCAAGAGAAATTAAATGGTTTGTCTAAATTCAGATTCGATTATATGAAGCAACTACAGGAAAAAGGATTTTCTGGTTTATCCGGTTCTAATTATGGTCATTTCCAGGCTTTTATTGCAAAAATTGAATCTGCAATGACACAACAAGTTCAAACCATCAATACGGCAAAAGAAGTTGTTATACAAAGGAAAGATCTTTGGTTAAAGCAACAAATAAAAACGAAAGCCATCGAAAAATTATTAGAAAAACAAAAATTGGTGATCCACACTAAATTACTAAAAAATGAACAAAAATTACTTGATGAACACACATCAAACCTATTTAGTCGTAATCAAAAATCAGGCATGTTTTTCAATTAACAGAATCCATTTATATTGAATGGTACGTTTATTGCTTTAAATACCTTAATCTTATTGCGTATAGAGAATCGTTGTTTTATACGTATTTTCGCTATCCGGTATGGAGTTATGTATGATCAGTGTCGATAAACTCACATCAATTGATAATTTTGATTTAAAACAAGATGCTACAGAAGAAACAGCTCAAAAAAACACGGTGTTTTCAACTATGTTTGAACAGCAGTTTAAAGCAGCTGAAAAATCCTTTGATATTAAACCGGTAAATCAAAAAAATGAAGATGGCAAAATTTTACCGTATCCATTTTTAGTTACTAAAGAGGCCTCTTCTGCGGAAACTGAGCTAACCGATTTAGCCACAAAATATACTAATTCAGAATCAAATACGCCAGAAAAACATATCAACATTGTAGACTTAGATCTAACAAATCAAGATGGTAGTGACTCTTCTGTTGACAATGCTGTAATGTCGCTATTGGAGCAGATTGAGTTGTCCAATGACATAGATCTAAAGATGTTTGCGACCAATGATATTAAAATTAATTTTACATCCCTGCACAGTGAGGGTACAACGGATACTGATTTTTTAAATGAAATTACTAAAAACTTATCGCCTGAATTATTAAATAAAATTCAACAAATAACCGGCTCTTTAACATCAACTCAGGCAGAGCAGTTAGTTACACAATTAAAGCAATTATTTTCAGATACATCAGTGATGGCATCAGATGTAAATACGATGGAACAAACAGAAAATACTCCTGCTTTATTAGTGGAACTAAAAGAGAAAATAAATGAATATAAGTCTTTATTGGTAAGTGATCCAAGTGGATCACTAAAAGATAATAACTTGATGCGTGATTTATCCGAGTTAATTGAATTGAATGATTTTAGTGACATCAGTGAACTAAGTGAATTAGATATCGCAAAGTTAGATCTTAGTAAACTAATAAATTCGACTGAAAACATTAAACAAAATATTGAAAAACTGGACCAATTAATTCACACCGCAAAATTTACAAATAACACTGATCCTGAAAGCTTAATAAAACAAGCTATGTTAGAGCAGCGACCACCTCAAACCACTTTACCAGTTGAGCCTATTACTACAAAAATAACACCTGATGTTAAAAAAGAGTTAGATTCATTGTTATCCAAATTAGAAAGGCATGTACAAGTAAAGCAGGTCAATTCGGGTGAAACATTACCTGAATTAGAGGGAGATCCTATATTACAGACTAAATCGAGTAGTGAATTATACTTAGATGATTTGGTAGTAAAAGAACAAGCCGCTTTATCTGTGCAAGAAAAATCAGCCAGAGAAGTGCTTTTGTCGAGTCTGAAAGATAATAAAACGATGGTAGCAAATACTTTTGATAATTTTATCAAGCAAATAACACCAAAAACAGAACAGGTTATGCAGCCACAACTATTGCACACAGACATGGATGTATTACCTAATATTACACAAGCTCAAACTATATCAAACCCGGCAATTAATAAAGAACTACTTATCAGTCAGCCTATTAATATTGCCAATACAGATGCGGCGAAATCATTACAGGAAAGAGTTAGCTTTTTATTAAGTCAAAATAAACAAGAAGCGGAGATCCTATTGGATCCACCTGAATTGGGGAGTATGCAAATAAAAATAAGAACCGAAGGTGAGCAGGCACAAGTTAATTTTGTGGTCCAAAACCAACAAACTAAAGAATTGCTTGAGCAAGCTATGGCACGGTTAAGAGAATTGTTGTCTGAGCAAGGTATGGATTTAGCAGAAAGTAATATTGAACAAGGTTCGCAAGAGTCGGAAAAACAAGAAACAAATGATGGACAAAAATCGCACTCAGCAGATGAAAATGTAGAACAAATAACAGTCCGAGTCGCCGGAGATCAATTAGGTGGGGTGGATTTTTACGCATAAATTAACTTTTAATCATAACTTCATTGCTATTATGCTGAATTGAAAGCAATAATATAGATAGAATTTGAATAATGATTAATTCAGGAATATAGAATGGCTGAAGAAAATGATTTAGAAATAGAAACAGGTGAAGGTAAAAGCAAAAAAATGCTCTTTATCATTATCGCTGTAGTTGTAATCGCTGCAGGTGGCGGTGCTGCATTTTTTATGATGGGCGGAGATCCTGAAGTTGTTGCTGAAGAAACACTAGAAGATAGTCCGGCAGACAAACCAGCCACAGGTGCTAAAAAGTCAGCAGAAATAGGATCTGCATTATATGTTGGCATGCCCAGACCATTTGTTTTTAATGTACCGGGATCAAGTCGAGATCGTTTAGTGCAAATAAAAGTACAATTATTAGTGCGTGGAGATGATAATGAGGAAATTGCGAAAAAACATATTCCGTTAATCGAAGGTACATTGACACGAATTTTTTCAACATCAAATGCTGATGATCTAAGTACAAGTTCAGGTAAAGAAACTTTACGAAAGCAATCGTTAGAAGAGGTACAAAAAATACTGACCGAAATTGAAGGGAATTCAATTGTGGAGCGAGTATTATTTACAGGTTTTGTGATGCAGTAATTTTTGTTTGAGTGATAACGTATATAATTTGGTTGTAATTACTAAACTGAATTTTATACTTTTTTGTTGAAATATAAGAGGATTTAGAGTGACAGATTTACTCTCCCAAGACGAAATTGATGCTCTGTTACATGGCGTCGATGATGTTGAAGATGAGGATGTCGAAGACGAAGACGGTGGCGAAGGTGGTGCTGCCCTTCAATACGATTTCTCATCTCAGGATCGTATTGTACGTGGGCGTATGCCTACATTGGAAATTGTTAACGAAAGATTTGCACGTCATATGCGGATCAGTCTATTTAATATGATGCGTAGAACGGCCGAGGTTTCAATTAACGGTGTGCAAATGATCAAATTTGGTGAATATGTTCACACTTTATTTGTGCCAACGAGCTTAAATATGGTTCGTTTTCGCCCGTTAAAGGGGACTGGACTGATCACTATGGAAGCTCGGCTGGTATTTATTCTGGTTGATAATTTTTTTGGTGGTGATGGCAGATATCATGCAAAAATAGAAGGTCGGGAGTTTACACCAACAGAACGCCGTATAGTTCAAATGTTATTAAAGATTATTTTTGAAGACTATAAAGAAGCCTGGGCACCTGTTATGGATGTATCATTTGAATATCTGGATTCAGAAGTAAATCCAGCGATGGCAAATATAGTGAGTCCAACGGAAGTTGTGGTGATAAGCTCTTTTCACATTGAATTAGATGGGGGAGGGGGAGATTTTCATATCGCATTACCTTATTCTATGCTTGAACCCATCAGAGAATTACTGGATGCGGGTGTTCAATCTGATACGGAAGATACAGATTTACGTTGGAGCAAGGCGCTTAGAGATGAAATTATGGATGTTCAGATAAATCTCAGTACTAAAATGCTTGATGTTGATTTATCTTTAGAACAGGTGATGAATTTACAAAAAGGTGATGTAATACCAGTTGAAATGCCTGAACACATTACAGTAATGGTAGAAGACTTACCAACTTACAGGGCAAAAATGGGGCGTTCAAGAGAAAACATCGCACTACAAATTAGCGAGAAAATAAAACGTCCGGATTCAGTGAAATCAGAATTACATGTATTCACTAAAGGCGGTAAAAAAATAGATTCAGACTCTGAACTTGAGCTACTTGAAGATGATTTGCATTTATCTGAAGGTGTTGATTTAGATTGGTAATGGGATTAATAAATGATGTTATCAGCAGATTTATTCAAAATAATTAAGGGGTTAACTCCAGATGAGCGATGATCAAGATACAATGGATGAATGGGCTGCTGCCTTAGCTGAATCTGAGGAAGAAGAGCAAGGTGGGGAAGCTGAAGTAGCGGAACTTGAGGAATTCACTGAGGAAAAAGCTGACTTATCAGTAGATGAAAAACGTAAACTGGATACAATTTTAGATATACCGGTTACTATTTCAATGGAAGTTGGTCGAACCAAATTAAGCATCAGAAATTTATTACAGTTAAATCAAGGCTCTGTTGTTGAATTAGATAGAGTTGCGGGTGAACCACTCGACGTTTTAGTTAATGGTACTTTAATAGCTCATGGTGAAGTCGTCGTTGTAAATGATAAATTTGGAATACGTTTGACAGACGTGATCAGCCAGACTGAACGGATCAAAAAATTAAGATGAAGCATGTTATTTTATTTAGCTGCTTTTTTTTATTACCTTCTTTTGTATTTGCGGCCACGCCAAACACGCAAAGCTTAATTTCAGTTTTTATGTCTTTGGTATTGGTAATAGTTATTATAGTGATACTCGCTATGCTAGTGAAACGTTTCAATCCACAAATGACAGCCACTGATGAATTTAAAATGGTGCGTTCAATTCCTATCGGTGCGAAAGAAAGATTGATAGTAATAGAAATTGATAATAAACATCATTTATTGGGTGTTACACCTCAGGCGATAAATTATTTATATCAATTAGAACAACCATTAGCCGAAAAGGAGATGCCGCCTTTGGCGAAATCTTTGAATCAACTGCTTAATCCAAAAATAAAGAATGATTAATATGTATAAATGGATTGTATTTAGTGCCTTATTTTTTTTGACTCCTTTTGTGAGTGCAGAACAAGGGTTGCAAGCTTTAACGGTTACAACAAATCCAAATGGGTCGCAAGATTATACAGTGACTTTACAAGTTCTGGCCATAATGACGGCGTTAAGTTTTATACCAGCTGCCGTTATCATGATGACCTCTTTTACTCGTATAATTGTTGTTTTAGCTATATTAAGACAAGCCATAGGTTTACAACAAACGCCTTCTAACCAGGTTCTAATTGGTATGTCTTTATTTATGAGTATATTTATTATGACGCCTATTTATGAGAAGGTTAATGATCAGGCGATTACACCTTACCTAGCTGAAGAAATGACTTCTATTGAGGCTTTGAAAATAGCTAAAGAACCTATAAAAACCTTTATGTTGTCTCAAACCAGGATCAGCGATCTAGAATCTTTTGCAAAAATAGCTGGGTTGGATAAATTAGATAAACCCGAAGATACGCCTTTCATGGTGGTGATCCCAGCTTTTATCACCAGCGAATTACAAACAGCTTTCATAATTGGTTTTATGTTTTTTATACCTTTTCTTATTGTTGATCTGGTTGTCGCCAGTATATTAATGGCGATGGGGATGATGATGTTATCCCCTATGATTGTTTCTATGCCCTTTAAAATAATGCTATTTGTTTTGGTAGATGGCTGGAGTTTGGTTATGGGGACATTGGCAAAAAGTTTTGGCTTGGGAGTTTAAATGGAACCTGAAGTTGTAATTGAAATATTGAGTAACGCATTATTTCTAGTGATTAAGCTGGTTTCAGCGATTATTGTACCCAGTTTAATTGTGGGCTTAATCGTATCAATATTTCAAGCGGCAACTTCAATTAATGAACAAACCTTAAGTTTTCTTCCACGGCTATTGATCACATTAGGAGGATTAATTATTGGCGCACATTGGTTAGTCGAACAGCTGACCAGTTTTTTTACTCAATTAATTATGTCAATTCCTGAAGTGATGGGGTAATGGAATATCCGTTAGACATCGTTATTCAATGGCTAGCAAATTTTTTATTACCGCTGACGCGTATTGCAGCTATGTTATCGGTAATGGCGGGGATCGGTGCTAAAAACATACCAGCCAGGATTAAATTAGGCTTAGCTGTTGCTGTAACATTTGTCGCATTACCTACAATACCTCCGTCTGAATATACAGATCTGTTTTCTTTTTCTATTGTTTTGGTTGTTATGCAGCAAATTCTGATCGGTGCTGCGATGGGTTTTGCCTCAATTTTATTATTGAATACCTTTGTTTTAGCCGGACAAATTTTAGCAATGCAAACAGGACTAGGTTTTGCTTCCGTTGTTGATCCATCTAATGGTCAAAGTGTACCAGCAGTTGGTCAGTTTTATTTGATATTAGCAACATTACTCTTTTGGGTTTATGACGGTCATTTGATGATGATACAAATGATAGTGCATAGCTTTATAGTGGTTCCGATTGATGGTACCTGGTGGGGAAGTGAAAATTATCACACAGTTGCATTATGGGGCAGCTGGCTGTTTGTAACAGCACTGGTATTAGCATTGGCCCCATTAACTGCTATGCTGATTATAAGTATGTCCTTTGGTGTTATGACACGTGCTGCACCACAACTTAATATATTCTCAATTGGTTTTCCATTCACTTTAGTGACAGGACTTGTGATTATTTGGGCTACATTAAGCAATTTTATTGTGCAATTCGATTTCCAATGGAATCAGACTATTCAATTGATGTGTGATTTGGTTGGGTGTAAATAATGCGCAGGTGTATATAAATGGCTGATGATTCAGGACAAGAAAAAACAGAAGACCCCACATCCAAGCGCCTTGAAGACTCCAAGAAAAAAGGTCAAATAGCGCGTTCCAAAGAAACGGGTACTGCCTTTGTGTTGATCATGTCAGCCGTGTCATTACTGCTATATGGTCCGGATATCGCTGGTGGGCTAAAAACAGTCATGGGACGGATGTTAAGCCTAAATCGTAATGAAACCTATGATACAACCAAAATGTTTGCGGTATGGAGTGATATTGCAAATGAACTGGTATTTGGTTTAGCTATGTTTGTATTAATTATAATTGTTGCTGCATTTATTGGTAATACATTTTTAGGAGGATTTAATTTTAGTTGGTCCGCCGCCGCCCCTAAAGCAAATAAACTGTCACCGGCAAAAGGGTTTAAAAGAATGTTTGGGCCGCAAGCCGCAATAGAACTGGTAAAAGCACTCTTAAAATTCTTTTTAGTTGCAGGTTTTGCTATTTTACTCATTAAATTGTTTTTTTATGAAATATTGCATTTAAGTTTAGAAACAACACCAGGTAATATTAAACATTCTTTAGAAATTCTAAGTTGGGTGTTTCTAGGTTTAGCCTGCACTTTAATTATTGTCGCCCTTGTAGATGCACCTTTTCAATTATGGAATCACAATAAACAACTGAAAATGTCTTTACAGGAAGTGAAAGATGAATATAAAAATTCAGAAGGTGATCCTCAAATTAAGGCCAGGATCAGAAGAACGCAACGCGAGATGTCGCAGCGCAGAATGATGCAAGACGTGCCTGATGCTGATGTCATCGTCACTAACCCTACTCACTATTCCGTTGCTATTCAATATGATACAGATAAAAGTGGTGCGCCTATTTTATTGGCGAAGGGCATAGATCAACTCGCCTTTCATATTAGAAATATCGCAAAAGAAAATGATGTGCCTATTATAGAATCTCCTGTATTAGCACGTTCTTTATATCATACAACGGAAGTCGGACAGCAGATCCCAGATCAGTTATTTGTCGCTGTTGCACAAGTACTTGCCTATGTATATCAGCTTAAACAATATGAAACAGGTAAAGGACGCAGACCAACAAAACTTAACGATAAACTGCCAATCCCAAAAGAACTTCAATATTGAATAATATGGAACGATAATTGCCTTTACCTTATTAATGTCAATTTTTTGAAATTGTATCTGTATGAATTTTAATGCTGTTTTTGATCAAATCAATAAAAATAAATCAGAGTATGCGAAAGGTGTTGGTACGCCATTATTAGTGTTAGCGGCGCTGGGTATGGTGGTTTTACCTATGCCACCACTTTTATTAGATATTTTATTTTCATTCAATATTGCTTTAGCCCTTGTTGTATTATTAGTGACAGTTTATACCTTAAAGCCAGTTCAATTTGGTGCCTTTCCGACAATTTTATTGGTAGCAACCATCTTAAGGTTAGCTTTAAATGTTGCCAGTACCCGGGTGGTATTATTAGAAGGGCATAACGGTGGAAATGCGGCGGGTGATGTGATTGCTGCTTTTGGTAATGTTGTAATAGGTGGTAACTATGCTGTTGGTTTAGTTGTTTTTATTATATTGATTATTATTAACTTTGTGGTTATTACCAAAGGTGCGGGGCGAATTTCTGAAGTGTCAGCGCGTTTTACCTTAGATGCAATGCCGGGTAAACAAATGGCGATTGATGCGGATTTAAATGCGGGATTTATCACAGCAGAGCAGGCCAGAGACAGACGAGAAGAAGTCACAAGAGAAGCTGATTTTTATGGTTCTATGGATGGTGCCAGTAAATTTGTTAAAGGCGATGCAATTGCTGGGATAGTGATCTTAGTGATTAATATTGTTGGCGGATTATTTGTTGGTATGATCCAACACGATTTACCTTTTAGTGTGGCGATGGAAGTATATACATTACTTACTATCGGGGATGGTTTAGTGGCTCAGTTGCCGTCATTATTATTATCTATTGGTACCGCAATCGTCGTTACACGTCAAAATGAGTCTCAAAACATGGGATTTCAAATACAAAAGCAATTAGGCAATGATAAAGCCCTTTTTATTGCGTCTGGTATTATGATCATTATGGGAATTGTACCTGGTATGCCCCATTTTGCATTTTTAACGTTAGGTATTTTACTTGGGTTTATTGCTTTTAAACGTCAACAAGTTGACAGTAAAGCTGCATTAGCGCAAGAAGGTGAGTTGGCAGCGACAGAGCAAACTGCTACGGCAGCAGCGCAATTAGAGCAAAAAGAGTTAGGTTGGGATGATGTTCAACAAGTTGATGTGATTGGCTTAGAGGTCGGTTATAGATTGATCCCTATGGTCGATCAGGCACAAGGTGGTGAATTATTATCTCGTATCAAAGGTGTGCGTAAAAAACTATCCCAGGAACTTGGTTTTCTGGTACCTCCGGTTCATATCAGAGATAACTTAGAGTTAGACCCAAATGCATATAGGATCACTATGATGGGTGTATCTACTGGGGAAGGGGAATTAAAGCATGGTAATGAACTGGCTATAAATCCGGGACAAGTGTTTGGACCTGTGGCTGGCATAGAAACCACTGATCCCGCATTTGGCCTGGAAGCCGTCTGGATTGCGCCAGAACAAAAAGATGAAGCACAGTCATTAGGATATACCGTTGTGGACGCAGCAACTGTTGTGGCAACGCATATTAGTCAATTATTACATAATAATGCTTCATTATTACTTGGTCATGAAGAAGTTCAGAATTTGCTTGATATCTTAGGGAAAAGTCATCCCAGGCTTGTAGAAGGTTTAGTGCCTGATATCTTGCCATTAACGACCATAGTGAAAGTATTACAGAACTTACTTAATGAAGGAGTACCCATCAGGGATATGCGTTCTATTGTTCAAACATTAGTTGAATATGGTCCAAGGAGTCAGGATCCGGATGTATTAACAGCAGCAGTACGTATTTCACTCAGACGTTTGATCATTCAGGATGTAACGGGATCAACGACAGAAATTCCCGTCATAACTTTGGCTCCCGAGTTGGAACAGATGTTGCATCAATCATTACAAAATGCAGGTGATGAAGGTGCTGGCATTGAACCTGGGCTTGCTGAGCGATTACAAAATTCACTAAGTGAAGCGCATCAAAACCAGGAAATGTCAGGCGAAGCTTCAATATTGTTAACTTCAGGCATGTTGAGAACAGTTTTATCTCGGTTTGTTAAGCATACTATCCCTGGATTAAGGGTGATGTCTTATCAGGAAATACCCGATGAAAAACAAATCAAGATAATAAGCTCAGTTGGTCAACAATAAGCTAAGTTAAACAAGTAAAGTCAAGGGGTTAAATGTGAAAATTAAACGTTTTTTTGCCAAAGATATGCGAAGTGCACTCAATGAAGTGAAAGAAGAGCTTGGTGTTGACGCTGTTATTATGTCAAATAAAAAAATGGCTGATGGTGTTGAAATTGTCGCAGCCGTTGATTATGACAGAAATCCAACACTCAAAAAACCTGCTGATCTAGAACGAAAAAAATCTAAAGTGGACACGAGTATAGTAAGACCAAAGCCTGTAAGTGCGTCACCGGAACCTCAAGGAGAAGTCGCTGATAGTTTGGAAGCGCTATTAAGCCGTCAGTCAAAAAAAACGCGTAATACTAGGTTTACGGAACACTTAGAGCAAACATTAGCAAAAGAAAATAAGCATTCAGAACAAAACCCCGCATGGTCAGAGGAGTTGAGAAATTCCGAAATACCGCCTCAATATCAAGAACTCGCAACAAATAAATTAAACAGCTCCCCTAATACGAAGGACAATGCAGAAAAGCAACAAATTTCAGCAATGCAAGAAGAGATGTCAGCAATTCGTCAGTTATTGGAGCATCAGGTTTCAGGATTAATGACGCAAGATTTTGCCAGAAGAGACCCGACAAAAGCGTGTATGATAGATAAATTAAAGGCGATGGGTATAAGCCATGATGTTGCAGAGCAAATGGCCTGTTTTATTCCTGATGATGTTTCTGAAAAAAAAGCATGGCAAGCTTTATTGAATATGGTACAAAGTCAGTTACATACAACAAATAATGAGATTTTACGCAGTGGCGGTGTATATGCTTTAGTGGGGCCTACAGGTGTTGGTAAAACCACAACAGTGGCTAAACTGGCTGCTTTGGGAGCTCAAAAATTTGGTGAAGATAATGTCGCGTTAATAACCACAGATACATACCGAATTGGCGCCTATGAACAGCTGGCTACATATGGGCGGATCATTGGTTGTCCGGTGAAACAAGTCAAAGATGCAAATGAATTATCAGATGTTTTATACCAATTACGTAACAAACGACTAATATTAATTGATACGGCTGGAATGAGCCAAAGGGATTTAAGGTTAACTGAGCAATTAAATACCTTAATGAAAAATGTAAGAGTTGACATAAAAAGTTATTTAGTTTTAAGTGCCACAGTTCAAGTGGAAGTTTTACAGGAAACCGTAAAACAATTTAAAAAAATTAAATTAACTGGTTGTATTTTCACAAAACTTGATGAATCCTTAAGTTTAGGTGAGATTATGAGTATAGCGATTCAAAATCGCCTCCCAATAGGGTATCTTACTAATGGGCAGCGTGTTCCCGAGGATATTCGGGTAGCAAATGCGGAAAAATTAGTTAAAAAAGCTGAGCAGTTATATGTTCGGCGTGAAAATATTCAATATCAGAAGCGTTCAGATTTGGCGTTTCAACCAGTAGGAATGTATGATTAACACAGTTTTAGATCAAGCAAGTGGCCTGCGTAAAATGAATCAGAATGAAAAAGCAGTTAAAAATAACAATGCTGTTAAAGTGATTTCAGTTACCGGTGGTAAAGGTGGTGTTGGCAAAACGAATGTTTCCTTGAACATGGCTGTTGCTATGGGGCAACAGGGGAAGCGAGTATTAGTATTAGATGCGGATTTAGGATTAGCTAACTGTGATGTTATGTTAGGCCTAAGAGTTGAAAAAAATCTCTCACATCTTTTATCCGGTGAGTGTGAATTAGAAGATATTCTGGTTAAAGGACCGTATGGTATACGCATCGTTCCGGCAACTTCAGGTTCACAATCTATGGTAGAGCTGACACCCACTGAGCATGCCGGACTGATCCGTGCTTTTAGTGAGCTAAATGCAGATTATGATGTTTTAATTGTAGATACAGCTGCAGGCATTTCAGACATGGTTTTAAGTTTTTCTCGTGCAGCACAAGATGTACTCGTTGTTGTTTGTGATGAACCAACGTCAATAACCGATGCGTATGCATTGATTAAAATTCTTTCTCGTGAACATGGTGTATATAAATTTAAGATTGTTGCGAATATGGTTCGTAGTCTGAGAGAGGGGCAAGAATTATTTGCAAAACTATCAAAAGTTACAGATAGATTTTTGGATGTTTCATTAGAGCTTGTTGCTACCATTCCTTTTGATGAGAATATGAGAAAATCGATTCGAAAGCAAAAAACAATTGTCGATTTATTTCCTAAGTCTCCAGCTGCAATAGCCTTCAATACGTTGTCAGCTAAAGCAGCTAATTGGCCCGTACCCAATCAACCATCAGGTCATTTAGAGTTTTTTATTGAAAAACTCGTGAATAGCTAAAGGTATTCTTATTGGTGAATAAAGTCGCTGGATATTGTAACTCAGAACAAATGGCTGACATGGTAGAACGCCATACTCCATTGGTTAAGCGTATTGCTTATCATTTGTTGGCAAGACTTCCCGCAAGTGTTTTGCTCGATGATTTAATACAATCAGGCATGATAGGACTTTTAGAAGCTTCTAAAAATTTTGATGCAAGTAAAGGGGCAAGTTTTGAAACCTTTTCAGGTATTAGGATCCGGGGGGCCATGTTGGATGAAATCAGAAAAGGGGACTGGGTTCCTCGTTCTGTACATAAAAACAGCAGAATGGTTGCTGAAACCATCGCAAAACTAGAAACTGAGCTAGGTCGTGAAGTAAAAGACATTGAAGTTGCTGAAAAACTTGATCTTACGCTCAATGAATACCATCATATCCTTAGTGATGTAAATAACGGAAAGATTTTAGGCTTAGAAGACTTAGGTGTTGATGAAGATGTCATCAAAGTTTCGGCACAAAATCAGCAGGATAATTCTCCGTTTTCCACTGTACAAGATGAAAAATTTAATGAATCGTTGGTAAAAGCAATAAAAGGATTACCAGAGAGGGACGCATTAGTATTATCTCTCTACTACAATGATGAAATGAATTTAAAAGAAATTGGATCAATACTTGATGTAAGTGAGTCTCGTATTAGCCAGATACACGGTCAGGCAATGATCAAGCTAAAAGCTAAGATCAATGACTGGGTTTAAAATTAGTAGCTAGTAAATTTGGGTTTGTACCTCACCGGAGGATATTTTGGATAAAAATATGAAAATTCTTGTCGTTGATGATTTTTCGACTATGAGAAGAATCATTAAAAATCTGTTAAGAGACTTAGGTTTCACTAATGTTCAAGAAGCAGATGATGGTAGTACGGCACTACCTATGTTGCAAAATCAAGAATTTGATTTTGTTGTAACTGACTGGAATATGCCTGGTATGCAAGGAATTGATTTGCTGCGAGCTATTCGGGCAGATGATAACTTAAAACACCTACCTGTTTTGATGGTGACTGCTGAGGCAAAAAAAGAACAAATTATTGCGGCAGCACAAGCAGGTGTAAATGGTTATATTGTTAAACCATTTACTGCAGGAACACTGAAAACTAAGTTGGATAAAGTGTTTGAACGTTTAGGTTAAGTTTAAGGAGAGGTTCATGTTAGCTAACTCTGTACCTCAAATATCACTGGAACAGGCTAAGCAGCTTGTTGTGCATTTAGAGAATAATGAGCAAGCACAAGCAGATGAATTGCTTTTGCAAATATCCTCAGAAGCACAATCAGAATTATTTGAGGAAGTTGGAAAATTAACACGACAATTACATGACTCTCTGACTAATTTTCAGTTAGATGCTAAATTGATTGATTTAACTCAAGATGGTTTGCCAGATGCTAAACAAAGACTAAGTTATGTGATGGAAATGACTGAAAAAGCAGCCAATAAAACAATGGATGCAATAGAGTCAAGTCTGCCAATAGCCGATAAGCTTAGGGATGGTATTAGTGATTTAAAACCCTCATGGGATAAGTTAATGAGGCGGGAGTTAAAACTTGGTGAATTTAAAGCCTTATGTTTGGACTTAGATGCTTTTATTCAATCAACAGAGTCTAATACTCAGCAGTTAAATGGATTAATGACTGAAGTTTTAATGGCACAAGATTTTCAAGATCTTACAGGGCAGGTGATTAGAAGAGTCATTGAATTAGTGAGAGAGGTTGAAGAAAGCCTTATTAATATGCTTACGGTTTTCGGTACACCTATTAACGAAGAATTAGTTAAAGAAGAACAAACAATTGATGCACCACAAGAGAGCGAAAAACCTCTTGATCAGGTTGCTGAAGGGCCCATTCTGGATGCAGATTCACGCGATGACGTGGTGTCTGATCAGGATGATGTTGACGACCTACTGTCAAGCTTAGGCTTCTAATGGGTTTTCTTTATAGGAGAGAGGCTGCATGAGTTTTGAACTAGATGAAGATATTTTGCAGGATTTTTTGGTAGAAGCAGGAGAAATTCTCGAATTATTATCCGAGCAGCTAATCGAATTGGAAAATAACCCTGATGATTCAGACTTATTAAATGCGATTTTTCGAGGTTTTCATACCGTAAAAGGTGGAGCTGGTTTTTTAGCCATGACAGAGTTAGTTGACGTATGTCATGGTGCTGAAAACGTTTTTGACATATTGCGTCAAGGTCAAAGGCAAGTAACTGCAGAATTAATGGATATTATTTTACAATCGCTAGATTGTATTAACGTCATGTTTGCTCACATACAAAATCGTGAAAAACCTGATGCTGCAGATCCTGAACTAATTGAAATGCTCCATAAATTGACCAAACCAGAATCAGAGGATGATTCAGTATCTGAACCTGTTGCAAACGAGCATCATGAAGTACCTGCTGAACCAGTACAAGACGAATTTGATGATGTTTTATTTGATAATAGTCCAGCTGAAACTAGCGATGAAAGTTCAGCTAACATTGATGATATTACGGAAGACGAGTTTGAAAATTTATTAGATGAACTTCATGGATCGGGACAAAGTCCGAACACAGATGGTGAGGCAAATAAATCAACAGAGGCAACATCTTCTGATGATATAACGGATGATGAGTTTGAAAACTTACTCGATGAGTTGCACGGTTCAGGATCATTTAATAATGAAGTTGCTCCGGCAGCGACAGCTAAGACGAGTTCTCCTGCTATTGAAGAGAAAGCCGCAGCATCAGATGATTCTGAAGATATATCAGAAGATGAATTTGAAGCTTTATTAGACGATTTGCATGGTAAAGGTCAAGGTCCGAAAATAGAGGCTAGCAAAAATAGTGATAAACCAGTCGCTGAAACGCCAGCGCAAGTAAACAAGCCTAAAACTGAACAGCCTGAGGCGAAAGCAACACCAGTTGCAAGACCAACTCCCGCACCTGAGAAAAAGCCTGCAACAGCCCAACCAGCTAAAGCGCCAGCAAAAGCAGCTCCGAGTCAGGCACAAGCTGAAACAACGGTACGTGTTGATACAAAACGCCTAGATGAAATTATGAACATGGTTGGTGAGTTAGTATTAGTACGAAATCGACTTGTAAGCTTAGGCTCAAGCACGGCAAGTGAAAGTATGGGTAAAGCAATTTCAAATCTGGATGTGGTTACTGCAGATTTGCAGGGCGCGGTGATGAAAACGCGTATGCAGCCAATTAAAAAGGTGTTTGGTCGATTCCCAAGAGTAGTGAGAGATTTAGCACGTAGTTTAAATAAAGAAATTAATTTGTTATTGGTAGGTGAAGATACAGATCTTGACAAAAATTTGGTTGAAGCGTTAGCTGATCCATTAGTGCATTTGGTTAGGAATTCAGTTGACCATGGGATAGAAATGCCGGATGTGCGTGAAGCGTCTGGCAAATCTAGAATGGGGACGGTCACTTTATCGGCATCTCAAGAGGGCGATCATATTCTATTGACTATACTTGATGATGGTGCGGGCATGGACCCGAATAAATTGAAAGATATTGCAATAGGTAAAGGCGTTATCGATTCTGATGCTGCTGGTCGAATGTCTGACAATGATGCTTTTAATTTGATCTTTGCGCCAGGATTTTCTACAAAAGAAGAAATTTCGGATATTTCAGGCCGTGGTGTTGGCATGGATGTGGTTAAAACAAAAATCACTCAACTTAATGGTTCTATAAATATAGACTCAAAACGCGGTACAGGTACGTCGTTAGAAATTAAAGTACCGCTAACACTTGCAATTTTACCGACCTTAATGGTGATGGTTGGTGAGCAAACATTTGCATTACCATTAGCCAGCGTAAATGAAATTTTTCATCTTGACTTAACTAAAACGAATATGGTTGATAATCAGTTAACTATTATCGTACGAGAACGTGCTATCCCTTTGTTTTATCTTGAGAAGTGGTTGATAAAAGCAAATGATGGAGATCGCAGTGCTGGTGATGGACATGTGGTTATAGTGCAGTTAGGAACACAGAAAATAGGTTTTGTAGTTGATTCTTTAATTGGTCAGGAAGAAGTGGTTATAAAACCCTTAGATGCATTATTGCAAGGTACGCCAGGTATGGCTGGGGCTACGATTACTTCGGATGGTGGTATAGCATTAATCCTTGATGTTCCAAGTATGCTTAAGCATTACGCTGGAAAAGTGAAGTAAAGGTATTTAAATGGCATTGAAGGTTTTAGTCGTTGATGATTCAAGTTTTTTCAGGCGCAGAGTAACTGAAATGCTAAATGCTGATCCTGAACTTGAGGTGATTGATAGTGCTGTAAATGGAAAGGAAGCGGTAGAAAAGGCGATTAAGTTAAAACCGGATGTTATAACAATGGATGTTGAAATGCCTGTACTAGATGGGATCAGCGCCGTTAAACAAATTATGAAAGTATCACCTGTGCCTATTTTAATGTTTTCATCATTAACGCATGCTGGTGCAAGTGCTACTTTTGATGCTTTAGATGCCGGGGCACTCGATTTCTTACCGAAAAAATTTGAAGATATCGCAAGAGACAAAAAAGAAGCCAGTAAATTATTACAAGAAAAAGTAAAAGAAATTGGCAGGAAAAAACTGAATCGGTTCGCAAGAACCGTGGCTCCTAGCGTAAAAGTAAGTACTGACAAGTCAGTAAAACAAACAATTAGACAGCCAGATAAAAGTTTTCATCGTACTGATAAAAACAATAGATCTGATGCTTATACAGCTTCAGGTAAAAGTTATAAATTGCTGGCTATTGGAACGTCAACAGGCGGACCTGTTGCGTTACAAAATATACTCACACAATTACCAGCCACTTTCCCACACCCTATTGTTTTAATACAACATATGCCAGCAGCGTTCACTCCCGCATTCGCTACCCGTCTTAACTCTTTATGTAAAATAAAAGTTAAAGAAGCAGAACAAGGTGATGTATTGCAACCTGGAGTTGCTTATTTAGCACCAGGTGGAAAACAAATGTTGATAGAAGGACGAGGAAGGCAACATACAATACGTATTCATGATGATGATAGCGACAGATTAACGTACAAGCCAAGTGTAGATATTACTTTTGGTAGTGCAGCAAAAAGCTACGGCGATAAAGTGTTGGCGATTATATTAACTGGAATGGGCGCTGATGGACGAGATGGCTCTAGATTGTTGAAACAAGCGGGCTCAAAAATATGGGCACAAGATGAAAAAAGTTGTGTTGTTTACGGCATGCCTCAAGCCGTCACTGTTGCAGGAATAGCGGAAGCAAATATTCCGTTAGCAGAAGTTGCTGCGAGAATAAATAGAGAAGTTGGTAGTGGATAGACTGTCGATTTCAGGCATATTTGTCGCAATGATAGCCATAACACTTGGTTATTGGTTAGAAGGAGGTTTAATTGCCAGTCTTATTAATTTCCCTGCTTTTCTGATTGTAATAGGTGGCACCTTAGGAGCGGTAATGTTGCAGTCTCCTATTATCTACTTTGTACGCGGCATTAAAATGGGTCGCTGGATATTTTTCCCTCCGCGTTATCCTATTGATCGGGGAATAGAGCAAATTAAGTTCTGGGCACAAAAAGCCAGGCAGGACGGGTATCTGGTGCTGGAAAATGACGCTTTGAATAGTGAAAGCCATTTTATTTCTAAAGGCCTTAATTTAATGATAGATGGTGCTGAGCCGCAGCAGTTTAGAGAAGCAATGGAGATTGAATTAGTATTACAGCGCGAGTCATTAATAAAGTCAGCCAAAATTTATGAGGCTATGGGGGGATATAGTCCAACGATTGGAATTATAGGTGCTGTGCTTGGGTTAATACAGGCTATGAATTTTATAAAAGACCCTGAACTTCTGGGAGCTGGGATTGCAACTGCATTTGTAGCCACAATATATGGTGTGGGTTTTGCGAATTTAATTTTTTTACCTGTTGCAAATAAATTAAAAGAAATTGTTGAACAGCAAATGTTATATCATGAATTATTAGCTGAAGGTATGTTGTCAATATTGCAAGGAGAAAGTCCTAGCAACATAGAGTTAAAGCTGTCTGCTTATCAAGTTGAACAACATTATAATGAGAAACGAGATATTAACTAAGTTAGTGTGATCCTTAAAAGGTGGCAGTATGCGACGATATCGACGATATGCAGAAGAGCCTGAGCATTCTAACGCAGATAGATGGTTAGTGTCTTATGCAGATTATATGACCTTGATGTTTGCGTTTTTTGTTGTTTTATATGCGTTGGCTATATTTGACGAAGAAGAGTTTCAGGTGTTTTCAGACTCTTTAGAGCAAGTATTTGATAAATCATCGAATAAACAAGAGCAAAAAGGTACAGGCATCACAGGTGAAGGGATTTTATTAAAAAATTCGGTGCAAACTGAATTTGAACTGTATGGTAATTCAATTATTGATGAAGAAAAAGGTCCTGAGTTAGTTGATGGTTTCGGTGAGCTGACCAATTTAAAACAAAAAAAATTAGGCAGCCCATTAGATTCATTAGAACAAGATCTTAAAACAGCTTTATTTGAAGAGTTAGAGTCAGGACAGGCCAAGTTAGAATTGAACAAAGATTGGTTAGAAATAGAAATGAATTCTGGTTTGTTATTTGGTAGCGGAAGTGCGGTACCAACTGCGCAGGCTAAACACGTTGTCAGTCGAGTTTTTACAATTATAGGGAATATTGAAAATTACATAAGAGTGAGAGGTTACACTGACAATCAACCAATTAATAATGAAGTATTTAGTTCAAATTGGCAATTATCTGTAGCAAGAGCAACTGAAATGCTAATTGCTTTAGAAAATGAAGGAATAAACCCTGCCAGAATGGCAATTGAAGGGTATGGTGAATACGCCCCTTTTGCTGATAATAACTCTGTTGCGGGTCGAGCTGAAAATAGAAAGGTGGTGATAGCGTTATCGAAATACGGGTTAATTACACCTTCTGTAGATATAGATAGCCAACCAACTAAAAAAGATGATCCGGAATTATTATCTACTTTAGAACAACTTGAAGAAAAAGTGGCAAAGCAAGATGATGATTCAATAAAGATAATAAAGTTGCCTAATGGCGGTATCAGAGTTACTACGCGAAAAGAAGAAAATCAATAGCGATATTAGGAGTGGATTTGAAAATTTGGACCGTTGCAAATCAAAAAGGGGGAGTAGGAAAAACAACTACTGCGGTTACCTTAGGTGGAATTCTTGCATCTCAGGGAAAACGCGTATTATTGATTGATACGGATCCTCATGCTTCATTAACCTATTACTTTGGCATAGATTCTGAAGACTTAGAAGTGAGTGTTTATGATATTTTCATTCGTAATAAAGGAATGAAAAAAGAAGAGATTTTACAGACCCTTTGTCCGTCAACACTCGAGAACTTAGATATACTACCCGCTACGATGGCAATTGCTACATTAGACAGAAGTATGGGCAATAAAAGTGGTATGGGTTTGATCTTAAAGAAAACACTGAATAAGTTAGGAAAAGAATACGATTATGCTATTTTAGATTGTCCTCCTGTATTAGGGGTACTCATGGTTAATGCATTGGCGGCAAGTGAACGAATTTTGGTGCCTGTTCAGACTGAGTTTTTAGCGTTGAAAGGGCTGGATCGCATGATGAGAACGATGGAATTGATGCAGTCTTCTCAGCAAGAAAAATCGATGAAATATAAATATACAATCGTGCCAACTATGTACGACAAAAGAACGAAGGCATCTTTAGAGGCGTATAAAAATTTGAGGATGAATTATCCCGATACAGTATGGCCAGGCGTTGTACCTGTTGATACTAAATTAAGAGATGCAAGTTTAGCAATGAAAGTTCCTACAGAACATTGTCCGAATTCACGAGGCGTTTTTGCTTATCTGTCTTTACTTGAATACATACAAAAATTAGATAGAGAAAATAATGAATAAGCCATTATTCGCTAACGAAAAAGTAATGAAACAATATTTATCAGCTTTGTTATGTGAAGATGACCCCCAGTTAAACCCGCAGTTACAACCTGTTGCGAAGCTGTTAGAAAAGGTCGGTCAGGATGGTCACATTGGCTCTGGTGCTGTTTTATCTCAAGTTAATAAAAATTTAGCTCAGATAAAGCAAAATGACGTTGCCACAGAGGCTAAACCAGTCATTAAAGCTAAGAGTGAGGTGATTAATACTAACCAAGTTGATGATGTAACTGCAATGGAATCTGTTGCTCTGGCAACTGGTGGACTTACCGACTACAAAAATGACTATCAAAAAGGTGAATTTCAAGCATTATTTTTCGAGGTTGCTGGCTTAACGCTTGCAGTACCACTAAAATCTTTAGGAGGGATCCATCAATTAAGTGAAGTTAATCAAATTTTTGCCAAACCAGATTGGTTTAAAGGGGTTATGATAAACAGGGAAGAAAAACTGAACGTAGTTGATACAGCAAAGTGGGTAATGCCAGAAAAATATAACAAAAAGTTAGAAGAAGCACTAAACTATCAATATCTTATTATGTTAGGCGATAGTAAATGGGGATTATTAGCTGAAAAACTGGTTAATAACCTGACATTACAAAGTCAAGACGTCAAGTGGCGCGAAAACTCGGGGAAACGCCCTTGGTTAGCTGGTCTCATTAAAGATAAGATGTGTGCTTTGATAGATGTTGGATCTATGGTGCAATTATTGGAACAAGGTTTAGACGCAAGAGAAAGTGAATCGTCTGGATCTGAATAAAAATTTTTTGAATAGCTTAGCTATGCCGTGGGAGCATGAATATGAGTGAAGAAAGAGTCACATCGGTTAATACAACAGATGCTAATGATGAAGTGCTACAGTGGGTAACTTACCGTTTAGAAAATGAAACTTACGGTATTAATGTAATGCAAGTGCAAGAAGTTTTAAGATATACGGAAATTGCACCTGTCCCAGGCGCACCTGAATATGTTCTGGGTATCATTAACTTAAGGGGGAATGTAGTAACAGTAATAGATACTAGCACGCGATTTGGTTTGGCGGGAAGCGAAGTGTCAGACGATTCCAGAATTGTCATTATTGAGGCTGAAAAACAAGTTATCGGTATTTTAGTTGATAGTGTTGCTGAGGTTGTTTATTTGCGTCGCTCTGAAATTGATAGTGCACCAAATATTGGTACAGAAGAAAGTGCTAAATTTATTCAAGGTGTTTCTAACCGTAATGGTGAATTACTTATTTTAGTTGATTTGGATAAACTCTTAAGTGAAGAAGAGTGGAACGAAATAGGTGATTTTTAAGAGTATAGCCAGTACAGTTGTAGTATTTATATGTTAGAAATTGTAATTTTTGTTGCTTTGGCCGTTTGTTTTTGTGCCATAGCATTATTGCTGTGGATCAATAAAAAAAATAAAGTGATATTCGAACAAAAAAACCAAGAATTAGCTCACCTCTTAAAACAAAATTCGATAGTGCGCAGTGAAATTGAAGAGTTAAGAGGTGGTGTTTTAAGTATTGGTAAAAGAGTATTACAAGTAGAGAAATTGGGACAAGAATTATCTCAGGGACAACAGCAATTAGCATCTTATGATCCTGGTTCAAAAATTTATTCCAGGGCAGTTAAAATGATAGAGTTAGGTGCTGAGCTTGATGAAATAATGAAAGAGTGCGAACTTCCCCGGGCAGAAGCCGAGTTATTGGTGAGCTTACATCAACAAAAAGGGTGATTTTACTAAGCTTTAGTATTAAGTTTGCCAGCGACGGCTTGCCAACCTGGTGGAAATTCTCCTTTTAAAACATATGAAAAAGCAATTAACTCAGCGATTAAGATATATAGCTCTTTAGGAATTTCTTGACCTAACTCAAGTTTTTCTAATGTTTTCGCTAGCATTTCATCTTGATGTACCAGAACGCCATGTTCATGAGCAAGTGAAATTATTTCTTCTGCAAACTCGCCAAATCCTTTTATGGTAACTGTCGGTGACGACACACCATCATATAACAAACCGATAGCTGAATTATTTTTTTTAATCATATTAAACCTTAATATTTATTATTGAGTGCTGTTTTACAAAGTCAGGTGTAGTTTGTGTGCCTTGTTTAAAGCTGACACTTTCTACCGTAAGACCATGTGACGTTAGGTGTTGTTTTAACGTTGCTATGTGGGGTTCTGCTTTTCGTATAAGTTCAGGAGTTGAACATAAAAAAGAGCAAGTCACATTGGCATCAATTAATTGTGCTTGTGCCTGTACCAGTCCTTTGGAGGCAAAGTCAAAATTCAATCGAATAAACCATACGTCTTTTTTGTTTCCATCTTCTTGTGTTTTTTTATAACGTCCTAAATTAATTTCAGTACTATGTACATGTTCTGAAAATTTTAGAGGTAAAAAAAGTTGTAATAAAGCACTTGTGCTATTATCGGTTTGAGTTTGTGTCACTAAATTATTCTGAGTTTGTTGCATGAATTGCTGAATTTTACCCAGATCTGATATCAAATTTTGTTCATTAGGTTCAGCGAGTTGTTGCTTGATATTCGTTAGGTTATTTTTAAACTCGGGGAAAAGGGTCTGTATTATCTTATCTAAACTGTGTTCTTTATTAGTCGAAATAGTCGGTGAACTTGATAACTTGGTTGTTAACAGGTCCAAAAGTACAAGTTGAAGCGCATCTTTAAATGTTTCTTGTTTTTCTACCAAACTGACTAATGCGGGTTGAATCGTATTTAATGTTTCGATGCGAACTTTATTTGCGGAGACATTATCACTGGTGATCATTTTACTAAAAGCCGAATTAACCAGAGCATTTAAATCAGGACTTTGTTTATGCTGTAATAAAAGCCTTTGATTTATTTTTTCAATGAACGCAGTTGAATTGATAGTTTCTGCTGGCTTAAATACTGGTTTTTCAGTTGGGTTTTGTTCGATTTTATTTAGTTTAACTTCTGAAGCTAATGTATTGGTTACTAAGTTTTTAATAGAATTAGCTACGCTTAAAGAAGATGTTATTAAACTCTTTTTATTTTTCTCTACGTTAGATAAGTTAACGGGATGATTTGTTTGATTGTCAGTTAAATCAGGCTTAGGGTTACTTATGTTGTTAGTTGCTGTGATTAAGGTAGAGGAGTTTGGTGAATTTAGTACAGTGGGTTTTATTGGTGCTTGTATTATGGGAGGTTTATTGAGATTTGAAGTGGTATTTTCCTTATTATCTGGTGCTTGACTATTCACATTTCTACTTTCAATATTTTTATGATCTAATGATTTATTATCTAATTTCGCGTTAAGTAATGTTGCTTTATCCAGTGCTGGGTTAGTCTCAATGTTGTTTTTTGGCTTAGTAACTGACATTGTTTGTAGACTTTCAGCGGATGTTTGGTTTTCTACAGTAAAGGGGATCCCAGTTTGTTTTCCAATTACAGACTGATCGAGTTTAATATTGGTTGGTATTTGTAACGGCAACATGACCAAGCCTAAAGTTTTAGCTTGCAATTTTATTGGGTGCCATTGTGTTATCGGATGATTAAGTTGTTTTTCTAAATTGATAGTAGACTGGTTATTACTGAGGGCGACAAAGTTTTTATCTGTGGTTTTTACTTGTAAAGAGTGATTTTGTTGACTTAACATCTCAGCAAATTTAACAGGGGAAAGTTTGATTTCAAATATAGGTTTGTTAGAAACATTACTTATGCCCTGTGCGACGATCCCTGTTTTAGTATTTATAATAGTGAATGGATAATTTTTATCACCGGAGATGGTTTTGGTTATAGCTTCAGTCATTGGCAGTTCGGCTTGCAGCTGTTTGATAAATAATGAATTTGGTGTTTTATCAGATAATTGAGCAGTTAACAGACTGTTTTTTTTACTCGCATTACCTTTGAGCAAATTAAATAGCTTTAATACATCACTTTGGATCAAATTATCGATTGGTTTTATTTTGTCAGTTGTGATCTTCGCTTCACTGAAATCAGTATTAAAACTTATTGTCCCTTTATTAATTGTAAAACCATTTAATTTTTCATTAACATCAGTGGGTAATGTAAGCTTGACCCATTTATTATCAATAGCTATTTCTAATTTTAATACGCCGTTATGAACACTTAAATTTTTAACTGGGTATTGTGTGTGTGTTTGAAGTTGTTTTAGCGCAGCAGCCGCCTCACCTAAAAGTGCTACTTGTTTTTGTTGAATACTTTGAAACTCGTTAACTTTACTCATATTTGCGCTAGATCAATTTGTTTATGAATGTTAGTAAATAAATACGCCGCAATTGACGTTTTACAATAGCATTATGGTAGACTACTTCCCATTAATATATAGCTGAATTTGAAAAGTTCTGATTGAACTGGCCAGCGTATTTGACAATTTATAGGTTAGAGTTTGTTAAAAGTTGAAGCTGTTACTTGTATTAAGCAAGAACGATGTTTGTTTGATAATTTGAATTTTGATTTAGCTGCTGGAAAAATAATGCAGCTAGAGGGGCCTAATGGCGCGGGGAAAACCTCTTTACTACGAATATTGGCAGGTTTCACCATACCTGAGTCAGGAAATCTATATTGGTTTAATGAGAACATTAATCAGGTCAAAGAAGAGTTTTTGGCTGAGCTCTTATTTATTGGGCATAAAACGGGTGTAAATACACAACTTAATGCGATAGAAAATATACAATATTGGCAAGATATTCAAGGATATGTGAAGTCCGTTGATTATTACGAGCTATTGGCAAATCTTGGTTTAGTTGGTCTTGAAGATGTTCCCGTCAGAATGTTATCGGCAGGCCAACAAAGACGGGTTGCTCTGGCAAGACTTTGGATTTCAAATGCGAAGTTATGGATGTTAGATGAACCTTTTACTGCCGTGGATAAAAAAGGGGTTATTCTGTTACAGCAACAATTTAAACAACAATTAAATAGAGGTGGAAGTATTATCCTCACTTCACACCAAGATTTAACTGAGCAATTTTGCGAACTTGAAAAGTTGACATTGGAGTACCAATTTTAATGGTCCGGATTCATTCATACTGGCAAGTATTCACAGCAGTCTATAAAAAAGATGTTTTACTTGCTTTTCGTCAACGCTCCGAAATAGTTAATCCAATATTATTTTTTCTGATAGTGATCAGTTTATTCCCTTTGGGTATTGGTCCTGAACCCGGTTTACTTGCTAGAATGGCACCAGGTATTATCTGGGTTGCAGCATTGTTATCCACAATGTTGGGACTAGATAAAATTTTTCGTGATGATTATGTCGACGGCTCTTTAGAGCAACTTATTATTAGTCCCTATCCGCTTTCTCTTATTGTGACGGCCAAAATTGCAGCTCACTGGACCATTACAGGATTACCTTTAGTCATTTTAACACCATTATTTGCTTTGTTATTAAATTTAGAATCGTATGCGTTACAAGCGGCTGTGTACACGTTATTGATTGGAACGCCATTATTAAGCTTAATAGGTGCTATTGGTGCAGCATTGACTGTCGGGTTACAAAAGGGAGGTATCTTATTAAGCTTATTAGTATTACCTTTGTTTATTCCCGTACTAATATTTGCGACGTCAGCAATAGATACCAGTGCGATGTCTTTGGATTACAGTGGTCAATTGGCAATATTAGGTGCAATGTTAGCTGTGGCTTTGGTGATGGCACCTTTTGCTGTATCCTCGTCATTAAGAGTTAGTGTAAGTTAATAAATTTATTTGTTTTTAAGTGAGAGAAATTTAATTATGTGGAAATGGTTACACCCGTATGCCAAAGCACAAGCCGCATATAGATTGTGCAACGTATTACTACCTTATTTTGCAATAGTAACAATAATTTGTTTAGTTGTCGGTTGGGTTTGGGGTCTGGCGTATGCGCCTGTCGATTACCAGCAAAAAGACAGCTATAGAATTATTTTTATACATGTCCCTTCAGCTATTTTATCTATGGGAGCTTATTCTTCTATGGCAATTGCTGCATTTATCGCGTTGGTTTGGCAAATTAGAAATGCAGAACTAGCTGTAATTGCAATTGCACCTGTAGGCGCTGCTGTTACTCTAATAGCACTCATAACGGGTGCCGCGTGGGGGAAGCCTATGTGGGGTGCCTGGTGGGTATGGGATGCCAGATTAACCTCTGAGTTAATTTTATTATTTTTATATTTAGGGGTTATTGCACTTTATCAGGCATTTGAAGACAAAACAGCTGCTGGAAAAGCTGCAAGTATTTTAGCCTTGGTCGGGGCCATTAACTTACCTATTATTCATTATTCAGTTGAGTGGTGGAATACATTACATCAAGGTGCCAGCATTACTAATTTTGAAACCGGGGCTATCCATCCAAGTATGTTGTGGCCATTATTAGTTAATATTGTTGCATTTGCTGCACTTGTGGGGACTTTGGCACTTATGCGTTTAAAAAATGAAATTTTATTAAGAGAGAAGCACAGACCTTGGGTTCGTGATTTGTTGCCGGGAGATAAAAATGCAGTATAGTTCATTGTCTGATTTTTTAGCTATGGGTGGTTATGGTTTTTATGTGTGGTTATCCTTTGGTAGTTGCGCATTAATTTTAGGTACAACTTTTATTGTTAGTAAATTAGCTCATAAGAACATACTTGATTCGATTGAGAAACAACAACAAAGAGAAATACGTATTAAAAAAGCAAAACAGGAGTCTTTGGTATGAATCCAAGAAGAAAAAAGCGCATGATGGCAATTATCACGATTGTTTTTGGTTTAGGTTGTGCCGTTGCTTTAGTTTTGTATGCCTTGCAAGAAAATATAAATCTCTTTTACACGCCAACTGAACTTATTGAAGGTAAAGGAGAGAATAAGCAAAAACCTTTTATAGGCCAAAAATTAAGAATTGGCGGTATGGTAGTGCCAGGTACTGTAAAAAGAGATGAAAATTCATTGCAGGTGCAGTTTAAACTTATGGATACGGGTCCTACTGTTACTGTCCTTTATAATGGAATTTTACCTGACTTATTTCGTGAAGGGCAGGGAATTGTCGCACAGGGTAATCTAATAAAACCAAATGTGATTGAGGCGTTTGAAGTACTTGCAAAACATGATGAAGAGTATATGCCGCCAGAAGTTGCTGAAAGTCTCAAAGGTATTAAGCATGTCAAACCTAAGTATTCATTAAAGAGTGATAATTAACATGTTGTCAGAATTAGGTTATGTTTCTTTAACAATTGCTTTAGCTTTATCAATATTATTATGTATTTATCCATTATGGGGCGCGCGCACTGGCAATTTACGTTTAATGCGTACTGCTCCCGCATTAGCTATCGGTCAATGTATATTTGTCTTATTGTCTTATGCGGTATTGGTTTATGCCAGCTTACATGATGATTTCACACTTGTTTATGTTGCAAGTAATTCAAGTAGTTCATTGCCCTGGTATTATAAAATTACTTCTACCTGGGGAGCACATGAAGGTGCTATGTTGTTATGGCTGGTGATGCAAGCTTGCTGGACTGCAGCTGTGGCGATTTTATCTAAATCACTACCTTGGCAATTACGTGCAAGAGTATTAGGTGTAATGGGCTTTTTAGGTGCTGGCTTTATGTTATACACCTTATTAATGTCTAGTCCTTTTGAGAGTTTACTACCCTATTTCCCAATAGAAGGGCATGATCTTAATCCATTATTACAAGATCCGGGTATGATCATTCATCCTCCTCTACTTTATATGGGGTATGTTGGTTTATCAGTGGCATTTTCTTTTGCTATTGCAGCCTTATTAACTGGTAAACTGGATAATACCTGGGCTAAATGGTCCAGACCCTGGACTATGGCAGCTTGGTTATTCTTAACGTTAGGGATCACGATTGGTAGTTGGTGGGCATATTCAGAGTTGGGCTGGGGCGGCTGGTGGTTCTGGGATCCGGTTGAAAATGCTTCGTTAATGCCTTGGTTATTAGCGACAGCTTTACTTCATTCTCAGTCTGCGACAGAAAAAAGAGGCGTTTTTAAGTCTTGGACCGTTTTATTAGCGATTGCCGGATTTTCTTTTTGTTTATTAGGTACTTTTATTGTACGTTCAGGTGTATTGGTATCTGTTCATGCATTTAGTACAGATCCTGGGAGAGGTTTGTTTATATTAGCTTTTCTGGCGATTGTCGTTGGCGGCAGTTTATTACTATTTGCCTTTAGAGCGTCAGAAGTTAATAGTGCAGGTCGTTATCGGTTGTTTTCCCGTGAAGTTGCCTTATGGTGTAATAACATTCTGTTATGCGTTGCGACTTTGATAGTCTTTTTAGGAACTTTACTGCCGCTAGTACATAAAGAACTCGGTTTAGGCTCAATTTCAATTGGTGTTCCTTTCTTTAATCAAATGTTTGGTATTTTATATATTCCCTTTGCATTTTTATTGGGAATAGGACCTTTATTAAGATGGAAGCAGAATAAGTTCAGTATTTTAAAAAATAAACTGGCCGTTGCAGCAATGCTTAGTCTGTTCATATCCGTAACCTGGTTATATTCTAGTTATGAGCATGTGGCTATTTCTACCTTAATCGCAGTGCTATTAGCGTTTTGGATTATCATTTCAACGTTACTAGATATCATAAACAAAGCGTTACAAGGTAGTAGTTTAGTGCAAGGTTTATCAAAATTAACGAATAGTTACTGGGCAATGGTAAGTGGCCATATCGGATTTGCTTTTGTTATTATTGGTGTTGCATTAACAAGTGCTTACTCTGTTGAACGTGATGTCCGATTAAAACCGGGTGAATCGGTAACACTTAATGAATATTTATATCGATTTGATGGTGTTAAAGAAATTGTTGGCCCTAATTACACAGGCCACGCGGGGGTTGTGACCGTTTTTAAAAATGATGAGCAAGTCACGCAGTTATTAGCAGAAAAGCGTCTCTATAATGTGGGTATGCAATTTATGACAGAAGCTGCAATTGATGCAACTTTAGGGCGAGATCTTTACTTAGCATTAGGTGAGCAGCTGAGTAATAATGCATGGTCGTTACGAATTTACCATAAGCCATTGATCCGTTGGATGTGGTTAGGTGGAATAATTATGGCATTTGCTGGTTTATTAGTCTTATTGGATAAACGTTATCGTAATAAACGCACTGTAGAACACAGTGAAACTCAAGGTGTTGGAGTGACAGTATAATGAAGCGTAAATTATTATTTTTTACTCCGCTATTCATTTTTTTTGTGTTAAGTGCTTTCTTATTTAAAGGTTTATATTCTAATCCACGTGAATTACAGACCGGCCGTATAGGTCAGCCTATGCCAACTTTTAATTTGCCTGATCTGATGCAGCAAGAGAAAATTTGGCGTAATAAAGATATGTTAGGAGAAGTATATTTATTAAATGTATGGGGTACCTGGTGTCCTACATGTTTAGTTGAATTACCATATCTTACAAAGCTGAGAAATTCAGGTATAAAAATAGTCGGGCTTTATTATGTTCAAAATTATGATGCTGATTTTGACCCTGAATTTAATGTGAAAGCTTTGCAAACTGAAGTATCACAAATGATGAGTCGTACAGGGGATCCTTATCAGTTTAATATATTAGATCTGAATCGTACACTTTCGTTAGATTTAGGTGTGTCGGGTGCCCCTGAAACATTTTTAGTAGATAAGAATGGCGTGATCGTTCTTCATCATACAGGCGATATAAATGAGCGTGTTTGGCGTGCAAAATTTGCCTCAAAAATTCAAGAGTTAATGTGATGAAACAAGTAGTAATTTTAATTTTAATCTTCATTTCAGGCACTGTTTTTGCGCTTGAAGATAAAGTCAGTTTTGAAACAACAGAACAGGCAAACATTTTTAAAGAGCTTACTTTAGAACTCAGGTGTCCAAAATGCCAAAATCAAAATATCGCAGATTCTGATGCTGTTGTTGCCAAAGATCTCAAAGAGAAAGTTTATCAATTGGTTAAGCAGGGTGAATCAAAACAGCAAGTAATTGACTTTATGATCGATCGTTATGGTTATTTTGTTCATTATAAGCCACCTGTAACTTTGGCTACGTTAGTTTTATGGATATTGCCAATATTATTTGTTTTATTAGGTTTTATCAGTATTATTTTTCGTCAGAAAAAAGCGTCAAAAGAATTAACATGGTCTGATCACGATGAACAAAAATTAAACAGGCTGATTACTAAATACCAAACAAGCCAAACGGAGACTAAATCATGATGTCATTTTGGCTGTATACTGCCTTACTCATATTACTGGGTTTAGTATTTGTTATTTTACCTTTCGTTCGTAAAGAGCAAGGAAGCCAAATAAATCCTGGACAAAATGCGCAACGAATAGACATATATCATCAAAGATTGTCTGAGCTTAGCGATGAACAGCAATTGGCTAAAATTAACCCTGAAGATTATCAACAAACTTTGATTGAACTTAAAAATAATCTGTTAAATGAGCTCTCAGATGAAGGAAAGTTAAATACGAAAGGAAATAATTTAACTTTAATTATGAGTGCGGCTTTATTTTTACTCAGTTTTACATGTTTATTTTATTATTTTTCTGGAAATCATCAACAATTACAAAGTTGGCAACAAGCACAAATAGATTTGCCTGAATTTGGTAAAAGAGCTGTATTACAAGAAGGCGAACCACTGACTGAAAATGAATTACAGGCTTTTGCTCTGGGATTACGTACTAAGCTTGCCCATGAAGGCGATGATGAAATGGCCTGGATGTTGTTAGGACGTGTTTTGGTCTCTTTAGGTGATTATAAAACGGGTATGCAAGCGTATGATAAAGTCTTAAATCTAAACCCTGATAACTCAGGCGTGTTATTAAGTTATAGTCAACTGTTGCTGATGGCGGGAAGAGATGATGGGATCATCAGAGCGTCAAAAATGTTATCACGGGTGTTGATCAAACAACCAGATAACATAGATGCGATATCTTTATTGGGTTTGATTGCATATGAAAAGGGTGATTTACTTGAAGCTAAAACAGCATTCGAAATGATCTTACTCGCGACGCCAGAAACTGATCCAAGTTACTTACTGGTTAAACAAAAGTTGGATGAAGTAACCCAAGAGTTAATGACAAAAAACACTAACAAAAACATACAAATTGATTCTGGACAAACAAAGCAGATAAGGGTAAAAATTAGTATCGCAGCAGAGCTGGATCAGCATCTGCCTGAAAAAGCGACATTATTTGTATTTGCTAAAGCGGCGAATGGGCCACCTATGCCATTAGCCGTTGTTAAGAAAACAGCGTTTAATCTACCACTTGAAGTTAGTTTAACGGAACAAGATGCTATGATAGAGTCATTATCTCTCGCTAAATTTGATCAAGTTATTGTAACAGCAAGGATTTCTAAGGATGAAAATGTTGAAATGTCGGCTGGAGAATTACAAGGTGTGTCTGCTGTCGTAGACTTAAATAAAAAAGATTTTATAACTCTTAACATTGATAAATTACTGAATTAAAGGATATTTAATGCTGAAACAAGGATTGATCATTGCTATTTTATTTGTGGTTTCTGGCTGTGCACAGATCCCAGAGGCGCAAAAACATGACAATGATCCTCTGCAGTCTATAAACAGACCTATCTATGATTTTAATATGGATATACTTGATGCTTATATACTGAGACCTGCAACTGTAGGTTATGTTGCTATTACACCACAGCCCGTTAGGCGTGGTTTAGTTAACTTTACTGATAATATTGATGCGCCTATAGATGCTATCAATGCGGGATTTCAAGGTAAACCGGCAAAAACAGGAATTAGCCTGGCCAGATTTTTAGTTAATTCTACTGTGGGTATTTTTGGTATTTTTGATGTGGCAACTGAACTGGGTCTAATACATCACCAAGAAGATTTTGGCCAGACATTAGGCGTTTGGGGAGTTGGTAATGGCCCTTATCTTACGCTACCTGCTTATGGCCCTAGTACGGTAAGAAATGTTAGCGGTGATTTAGTCGACGGGCTCGTTTTACCAACAATTGCACTGTCGACACCGCAATCAGTTCTTTTGTTTGGATTAAAGGCGCTTGAAGCCAGAGCTTCATTAATGCCTCAGGAAGCATTACTCAAAGAAGCATTAGACCCGTATATATTTATGAAGGATATATACCTGCAACGTCAATTGTATGAGCTTTATGATGGTAATCCACCAATAGAAAAGGATATTGAAGAATTTGATGATGCATTTTTAGAGAACTTATAAACTATTTTAAATACTGGCCGTCCAGTGGCCAGTTACTTATTTGGACATTGCTTTCATTTGAACGTTAGCCCACTGGACTGCTTCATGGTACGCATCGGGTACTTTTTTAGCATCTAATCCTAATCGCTCTTTTATCTTGTTTGCGCCTTCCCAATCAGCTTGTTCATAATATTTGACCAGATTTAAATAATCCGCCATCGGGCCATCATTTTTCAAGATGGCATCTTTAATATCATTTGATAATGGAAGTTCGGCCATAATAGTGGTCATATCTTTATCTAGTATACCGTCAATAAGCGATAACATACCGGCTAAAAAGGCCATGGCGGTATCTTGCATCATACCATGATCTTTTGCCAAACATTCGGCAAAACGTGCTCTGGTAAGAGATAAACGCATTAACTCCGGAGGCTTGTTTGATGAGACTTGAGCGGCAAATAAAACGGACAAAAACTTCTTAAGTTCTTCTGCACCTAATACCACTAAAGCTTGTTTAATAGTGCTAATTTCAGCACGTCTTTTAAATGCCGCTGAGTTGGTATAACGTAAAAGCTTATATGCTAGGTTAACATCGCGTTCAAATACCTGGGTTATTTTTCTTAGATCCATTTCTGCACAGGAGGTTTCATAGAGTAGCTCTGCCAGCGTCATTTCAGAAGGTGCCAGAGACTTAGTTTGGATCACTTCTGGTTTTGAGAAAAAATAACCTTGAAACAAATCAAACCCCATATCGAGAGCTTGCTTAAACTGTTCATGAGACTCAACTTTTTCAGCTAAGAATTTTACATTTGGAAACCCTTTAACATCAGTTAACACTTGTTGAATTTCTTCAAGTGTCATGGCTAAAAAGTCAATTTTTATAATGTCAATGAAAGGGTAAAAATGACGCCATACCGGAGTATGGATATAATCATCTAATGCGATGGTATAACCCAGTGATTTAAGTTCTTTCACTATTGCTAATAAACGTTTTCCTGGTTGTACTGTTTCTAATATTTCGATAACCACTTGCTCTTTGCTTAGCAAAGTTGCATAGCGTTTTTGTAAGGTTTCCAAAGTGAAATTGATAAAAGCAGGTTTATCACCTGTCATATCATTTAACCCAAGTTGACTACCTTCAATTAATTTTGAGGTTGCTTCGTGTTCATCAATATTGGGGAAAACATTGTCTAAACCATCACGAAATAATAACTCATATGCATATAAGTTTTTTTCACGATCTAAAATCGGCTGTCTTGCTGCGTAAAAATACATAAACTACTAACCTGCACCTTTAGTGACGATTCACGTTATATCGAATAACTTCAATATATTGTATATCCAGTTATTTTTCATTAAATATTTTAGGGTACTAAAAACTTTGTTCGTTTATCACATGAATATTTAATGCTACCTAATACATGGTATAGTAGTTTTTTAATAAACACACATAAAAAACAAGATTAATTAATAGGGGATATTTTGGAAAACGGTACTTTTATTTCATTAGCAATCTATTTTATTGCTATGTTAGGTATAGGTTTATATGCCTTTAAAAAATCAACATCTGATGTTTCAGGTTATATGTTAGGCGGAAGAAGCTTAAGCCCAAGCGTTGCTGCCTTGTCCGCAGGTGCATCGGATATGAGCGGTTGGATGTTAATGGGGTTACCTGGCGCTATGTATTTGTCGGGGATCAGTAGTTTGTGGATTGGTATAGGCTTAGTTATCGGCGCATTTTTAAATTATTTAATTGTTGCACCCAGATTAAGAACTTATACCGAGATTGCCAATGATTCGATCACATTACCAGATTTCTTTGAAAACAGATTTGCTGATTCATCACATATGTTAAGACTTGTTTCCTCGGTTGTGATAATCGTCTTTTTTACCTTGTACACATCATCGGGCATTGTTGCAGGTGGCAAGCTGTTTGAAAGCTCTTTTGGATTAAACTATGAACTCGGTTTATATATTACCGCGGGTGTTGTTGTGGCTTACACGTTATTTGGTGGTTTTTTAGCTGTTAGCTTAACCGATTTTGTACAGGGCTGTATCATGTTTATCGCGTTGATTTTAGTGCCTGCAGTTGCTATTTATGATGTGGGTGGTATAGCTAAAATGCATCAAAGTATTACAGCAATAAATCCAGAATTACTTAACATGCTTAGCGGAGTGAGTATATTAGGTATTATTTCAGCAATGGCCTGGGGCTTAGGTTATTTTGGGCAGCCACATATTATTGTCAGATTTATGGCAATACGTAGTGTTAGTGATATGCCCGTAGCGAGGCGCATAGGTATGAGCTGGATGATAGTATCGCTGATAGGGGCAATGGCGACAGGCTTCGCTGGTATTGCTTATGTTGCTAAATCTGGCATGCCAATTAAAGATGCTGAAACTATATTTATTCTCTTATCACAAATATTATTTAATCCATTGATCGCAGGGTTTCTACTTGCGGCTATTTTGGCCGCCATTATGAGTACGATTTCATCGCAATTATTAGTCACATCTAGTTCATTAACCGGTGATTTTTATCAGGCGTTTTTAAACAAAACGGCTAGCGAAAAACAACTCGTATTTGTGGGCCGTGTATCTGTCTTTTTAGTCGCTTTAGTGGCTGTGTTTTTGGCATATGACAGAGAAAGTTCAATCTTAACCTTAGTGAGTAACGCATGGGCAGGATTCGGTGCAGCATTTGGACCTGTGGTTATTTTAAGTTTGTATTGGAAAGGTATGCATCGAAATGGTGCTTTGGCTGGTATGTTAGTCGGGGCTGCAACTGTGTTATTTTGGATTTATGCACCTGTTACTATTAATGGCGAAAGTTTAAGCTCTTTTATGTATGAATTAGTACCTGGATTTATATTGTGTTGGATAACCATTGTTTTAGTCAGTAGATATTCACCAGCGCCAGATCAGGAGCTAGTTGATAAATTTGAACAGATGAAAGCATTGCACCCATAAAGTGCTAAAAAGCCTATTGCATATTAATGCGATAGGCTTTTTATTTCACTTCAAAAATCACTTTTATGTTAAATTTCCCAGACGATACTATCTGCCAGTTCTTTCTGGTATTGGGTAAATTGCTGACCTTTATTACCTAACATGATCATATTGGCATTATTCGTTTGATGAATTGAGCCATCAAATCTTTTATCATTGAAAATTGCTTCAGCTTCGTAACTATTTTCAGCAGGTACGATAAATAAAGTAACAGGTCCTTGTTCACTTTGAAATACTAAATGTAAGCCTTTTTGACCTTCAAAATCACAAATTGTCGCATAACTAATTTTACCAGGTAATCGTGACATTTTCCCGCCAAAGGATGCCAGCTGAGTATTAACCTGTGCTAATTCATAACTTCTTTCACTAGGCTCTAACGATTTTAATTCATGGTAAACATGAGCTAAAGCATGTTGCTCCACATTTAAAGGTGCATCTTTAAGTGTATAATTTATAAGTAGACTAAAACAAAAAGCCACCGAAGCTGCTAATGCAAGATGTACTCTTTGTTTTTTCTTTTGAGCACGATGAGAGTTCAGAGTTTGATTTAATATCAATCGATCAGCCAGAGTATCAGGAACCTCGATATTCAGCGCTGCTTCTATTTGTTTATCCAGCAATTGAATATCTTGTATAAACTGCTGTTTTTCTGGGTCATCTTTCGCAAATTGCGCTATTTCATCATCACAGGCATCGGGCTCGGCATAAAGTCGACGACGAAATTCTAATTCATCCATTATTTTATCCCTCGTTGTTGTGATTGAGTTTGAGTTAAATTATCTTTCAATTGATTTCTTGCTCTAAATAATCGCGTCATGACAGTATTTTTATTAAGATCTAATATTTCACTAATTTCATCACCTGAGCATCCCATTACTATTTGTAATAATAGGGGCTCCCTATATTCTTCCGATAACCTCATGATTTGTCGTTGTAATTTTGTTTGCTCCATATCCTGCTCAAGAGAATAACTTTTGTTATCTTCTAAAGTATCTTGCTCTACATCAGAATAATCGAACTGTTTACGTTCAAATCTGCGTGCATTTTCTCTTCTTAAAATCGTGATCAGCCAAGATTTCGCTGCTTTTTGATCAAGCAGTGAGTCTAATGAGCGCCAGGCACGTAGAAAAGTCTCTTGTAATATGTCTTCGGCAATATTGGGATCTCGGCACAACCAATAGGCGAAACGGTAAAGTTCCCCATGATATGCTTTTACCAATGCCTCATAACGTTTTTGTTTATCAGCCATATCCAACAAGACCTGACGATCGGTTTTTTTATTTCCAAACATTGGCTATTTTTCTTATAATTTTTTAGAAAACCATTATTTATTGCAATGGCAAGAACTGCAAGTGCTAAGTTTAATTTACTGAAAAGTACTATAGCCACTGAGATGTGGCTATAGTGTTATATATCTAAGGAAACGTTAATATAGCTCTGTTAGCTTAGAGTCGGCGTTATTCGTGTTAGATTTTTTGTTTTTGAGTAATTTAAGGATCAATTCCAAATTAATTTCTGTAGATTTATCACTGTACAAGTTAGTTTGTAATTCAGTAATTTTTGTTTTTAAAGTTTCATTTTCATGCCAGTTCAAAAGATCTGAAATATTGGCAGTTTCTTTATTGCACTGACATTTTGCTAAAGTAGAAAGTGCTTGATAAAACCCTGTGTGATCTTGTGATTTTGCAAACTTTTCAAGAGTTTTAAGGCATTGATTTAAGTTATTTACTTTATTATCTTTTATATTTTCTTTATTTGAAAGAGGGGGCTTTTTGTAATGAAAATACCAGGCTATAAGTGTAAGAAGCCATAATATATAACCGGGTAATATCAACCATATATTTAAGTCAGTTACTATAGTATTGCTCTGCTGTATCGAGGGCAATGTGCTTTTAGTTTCTTCTACTGGTAATGTGGTGACTGTTGGTGTACTTTTAGCCGGATTGCCGGTAATGGTAACTTGTCGTGCTGGTAAAGTTGCAAACTCTAACTTATTTAATATTGTATTAAACCAGGGAACTTTTACTTCGGGTAGCGTATAAGTACCTGATTTTTGAGGTAACAGAGCAATAGATTCGACACGTTGGGAGATAACTTTTTTATCTCTGACAAGGTTTTTATTTTCGGCCTGATCAGGGTAACTTCTAATACCTTCAATATCTGCAACGCCTATTTCAGGTAATTGTTCTTTGGTGATCCCTAATGCTGTTAAAGTAATAGTACGTGTAATGGGCGTGCCTATTTCAAACTCATCCTTGTCAGGTTGCCATTGTTCGTGGATAGTGACTAATTCGCTTGGTAGCCAGTTACCTTTGGCTTGTGCCGGAATGGGCTTTACGGTGACTTTGATTTCTTCTGCCATGGCAGAAACAGAAATTGAGCGATAATTTTCACGTACTCGGCCGTTAAGTGCTGGGCCGTATAAAGTAAATTCACCACTTTTTTGTGGTTGTACTAAATGGTCCTGGCTAATAACACTATACCGTTTGCCATTAATAATTTCCTGGGTCTCTGTTTGTTTGCTTAGCGGTGATATCTTAGTATTATCTAACATGGGGCTCGTTAAACTTCCTTCAGATAAACTTTTAGCAATATAAAGTTTAACCGTGTACACACCGGCCTGTTGAACGTATAAAGACTCTGGTGTTAGGCTGACTTTGAAAAAAATATCATCGGAATTTTTTTGCGTTGAGTTGTTTTTTACCTGTATTGTGAAAGGCTGAGATTTTACGCCATTTAGTTCAAATTCAGGTATTTGATATTGTCCTGTTTTACGAGACATAAGTTCTGTTTGCCAGGATGTTTTTTTACTGACAGAGCCATTAATGATTTGAGTCTGGCTACTAACACTGGTAGGTCCGACGATAAAATCTTTTAATAAAGCAGACAAATCAGGTTTAGTACCATTAATTGCATCATCAGCATCGAGTGTTAATACAAAGTATTCACCTTGTAATACGGGGTTTTTATTAACACTGGCATTGAGTTTAGTTAATGCTGATGCAGAAAATTGTATACTTAACAAGCATAATAATATACAAATCCTTACCATGATTTGGTTACTCCCTGAGGTGTTCTTTGTCTTAATCTGTTTTGATATTCTAATTGCATTTTGTTTCTTAATAAGGTGGCTGGATCATCAGGTACTTTACGTAATAACTGACTTAATTGTTGTGCTTTTTCTTTTTCTTCAGCTGTTAATTCAGGTGCTTGTGTTAACTGTGCCTGTTGTTGTTCTTGTTCATTTTTAGAATTTTCCTGCTCCTCGGTCTGACTGGCTTGTTTTTTATTTTCGTCTTCGTTTTCGTTTTCGTTCTGCTCTTCATCAGACTTCGCAGCCTGACTTTTATTCTCTTCTTTTTGTTCTTCAGTTGTTAATTCAGAATCAGTGTTTTGACTGTTGTTTTGTGTCGAGTCTTCAGATTGCTCTGATTGTTGTTCTTGACTTTCTTCATCAGAGTTATTATTGCTGTCCTGTGATTTTTCAGAATCACTATTTTGTTGTTCTGAATCACTCGGTTTTTTATCATCTGAATTTTGTTGTTCTTGATTATCACCTTCACCTTGTTGCTCTTGCTGTTTTTTCTGTTGTTCAAGTTTTTTTAGTAATTCAAGGTTTTCTAAAGCGGCGGTGAGTGTAGGATCTATTTTCAGTGCATCTTCATACTTTTGAATCGCTTCGTCAAATCGGTTCAACTGAGCAAGTGCATTACCTTGATTATATAAACCTATTGCGCTGGTATCTTTGCTAAAGGCTGTTAAAGCATTATCGTAATCACCACTTTTGTAATGCGCAGCGCCTTTTAAATCAGCAAGATCTGAGTTAACAGCATTTTGGAAATTTTCATTTTGATAAGCGTTTAATGCTTTTTGGTCTTTGTTTTGTGATAAATCTTCCCAGATACTATCCCAACTCAAAGCGAAAGCCTGCTCTTTTGGTAATATTAAGCACATTAAAAATGCAACGGCTAACAATTGTCTATTGTTACGTAGCATGATCAAAGCCAGGGGAAGTAAAAATAACGCAAAATAAATACCGCCATCAATGAGCCATAACGTTTGTTGTGAATCCTCTTTCATTAATTCATCTTTTTGACTACTTGTTTCAAATGGCAAAATATCAATATTATCAGCATGATAACTTGAAAATACACCGCCTGTTCTTTTGGTTAATCCATGTAAGGCTGAAAAGTTTGCTTTTGGAATGACTATTTGCCCATATTGATCTTTCAAGAATCCGCCTTGAGGTAATTTTATTGGGGCGCCTTGCTCGGTTGCTACTGTGTAAATATTTAATGTATGTTTAAGCCCTTTTGAAAATTGGTTTACATCAGAAATATCTTCGCTGTCTATACCATCGGTCAGTAATATAATATCCCCAGCCAGATAACCTGCTTGCTGTAGTAATTCTTTAGCTAATGTTAATCCAGCCAGTACATTAGATCCTTTCTCAGGCATAATATCAGGGCTTAAACTTGGGATCAGATTGGTTAAGGTTTGTGCATCGCTGGTTAAAGGTGAAATAGCGAATGCACTTCCTGCATATGCCACCAGCGCGGTTTCACCTTCTTTGAACATTTCAACCATATCCAGTGCTTTAAAACGCGCTTGCGTTAATCGATTTGGCTGAATATCCGTACTGTACATAGATGAAGACATATCTAGCACTAATACACGCGCATGTTTAGCCTGATAAACAGGAACTTGATGTTTTTGCCAACTTGGACCTGAAATAGCTAATATTGCGATAAACAGAAATAGCACTGGCCAGATAATCGCAGGCCTTTTTTGTACTGCCTCACCTGTCATAACAAATTGTGCTAAATGCGGTGAAATTAAGCTATGTCGTTTGCTCTGTTTAATTTTATTAAACCATAATAAAGCCAGTAATAATAAGGCTGGCAGGGCTAACCATAATAATTCTGGACGTAAAAATTCAAATTCAATCATGTGTTTCTCTGCGGTTTTCAGGTTTTAGCTGGTAGAACCAAGGTTTTAAACTGGCAATAAACAGAATTAATAACGCGATAGACAAGGGGTAGTAAAACAAGGCTGTTTGTGGTCTGAATGTTTGTACATCGCTGCTTATAGGTTCTAATTTATCAAGCTCTTGATAAACCTGTTGTAATCCGGCGACATCTTTGGCTTTGAAATATAAACCTTTGGTTTGTTCTGCAATATCTTTTAACAAGGTTTCGTCGAGGCTACTCCCAGATGAAAATTGACTCATGCCAAATAATCCAAAATTATTTGAACGACCATCACCTGCAACTCCCACAGTATAAACCTTAATACCTTCTTCTCTTGCAAGTAAGAGGGCTTCTTTTGGTTCCAGATTACCTGCGGTATTTTGTCCATCGGTTAATAAAACAAGGATCCGGTTGCTGTCTTTTTTTTGTGAGAATCGTTTGACAGATAAGCCTAACGCATCGCCAATAGCTGTTGCATTCCCTACCAGGCCAATTTGGGCTTCTTCTAGCATTTGACTCACTGTATTTAAATCTCGGGTGAGGGGGGTTTGCAAATAAGCCGTATCTGCAAATAAAATGAGTCCTAAGCGGTCACCTTGTCTTTGTTCAATGAAACCTTTAAGTACGGCTTTCACCATACTTAATCTGTCTACATACCTTCCCTGGTAAGCCATATCGGCTTCTTTCATTGAACCGGACAAGTCAACTGCAAGCATAATATCCCGGCCTTCATTAGGTAAACTAATTGGTTCACCGAGCCATTTAGGGTGAGCGATTGCCAGGCATAAACAGGCCCAGAATAACCAAAGCCACAGAGATAACTTTGCGTGGAGTTGCTTTGTTTTATTTCTTAACAGGGGGTTTTCTGCAAAGCTTGGTATATTAAGTGTAGGCACATTTGATTTGGGCTTACTAAACCGATTTATGATAAAAGGAATTGGCAAAGCCAGTAAAAACCAGGGCCAGCTAAATTCAAACATGTGTTTTACCTTTAATGTTGATGCCTGTTATCGCATTTAAAAATAGATCTTTTAATTGTTGTTTTTGTTGTGTACTTATCTCGGTTTTATATAACAAAGTAAGCTGTTGTGCCTCGCACGTTACTTTGCAGTTTTTGGAGACAAATTCGGCCCATTTCTCACCAGATAAGGCGGCTACTTTTTCCCCATAATAATGCTTGGCTAAGCGTTTTAAAATAATATGCAGCTGATTTATATCTGATTGATCTTTGGCTAAAGTGATAGCTTGTTTTTTTGCAGCATAATGTTTTTTTCGTTTTGTCAGGTATACAAATGACAAAACGAGTATGACACATAATATTAAAATGCTGATGTACCATATGGGCGCCGGGGGCCAGGCTGATACCTGATTGGTCACTATAACATCATTCAATTGCGCTAATGGCGATTGCGGTGCAGCTGCCTGGGGAGAATTAATCGCTGACATATCAGGCCTTAAACTGTTGTTCGATTGAGAGAGCAGCAGACAATGAAATCATTTGACATCCTGACTTTTTTAACATTTGGAAACGCATAGACAAATCATTTTCAGCTTGTGAATTAAAGCGTTTACGAAAGGCTTTATCCATTAAAGGTAAACTGACTTCATTTTTACCTGTTGCGACATTGATCATCGATGTGTGATCAGGTAAATGGGTTTCAAATGGATCATAAATGTGACACGCAATAATTTCGCAGTGACGGCTAAGTAGTTGCAATTGTTTTGTCGCTTCATCAGTACATTTACAAAAATCCGAAATTAAATAAATTAAACTGCCAGGTTTGGCGAGTTGATTTAATCTTTTTAAGTTGTCTGTAAAACTACAATTATCTGATTGTTGTGGTTGGCTTTGAAATGCCAATGCAGCTTGATGTATATTCACTATATTGTGTGACAGCTTTAGTACGGCTTTTCCACGTGCGCTGGGTTTTAATTCTAAGTGTTGGTTTTGATTGAAAATTAGCCCTCCAACTCTGTCGCCACGCTCACTTGCGGTCCAGGCGACCAGGGCACTTAAATGTGCAGCTTGAACTGATTTTAATAACAATTTGCTACCAAACAACATGGTTTGGCTAAAGTCTGTAAAAATAAAAACAGGCCGTTCTTTTTCTTCCTGATAAATTTTAGTATGCGTTTGTCCGGTACGTGCAGTTACTCGCCAATCTATAGATCTGATATCATCGCCAGGTTGATAGTGCCTCACTTCCGCAAATTCCATTCCACGGCCTTTGTGTGGCGCAAGGTATTGACCTGCTAGTTTATGTTTGATCCGATTTTTTGGCGAAAGGTCAAGTATTTTAGCTTTTGCACGATAGTACATAAGTTCATTTAAACTCACTTCGACACCATTTGCGCCACAGTTTTCTAACCAGGTTTTTTGCTCTTCGTAACTCATCATAACTTAAGGCACGGCAACCAATTCGAGAATACGATTTAATACCTGATCTTTTGTTACACCATCAGCTTGTGCTTCATAACTTAATATAATTCGGTGACGTAAAACATTGTGAAATACTGCCTGAATATCTTCTGGTGTAACAAAGTCTCTTTGTTGCAGCCAGGCGTACGCTCTAGCACATCTATCAAGGGCTATAGTAGCACGCGGACTTGCACCGTATTCTAACCAACTTGCTAATGTTGGATCTAATTTGTCGGCTTGACGTGTTGCAACTACCAGTTGCACTAAGTATTGTTCTAATGGTTCGGCCAAATGTAATTTCAGTACTTCTTTACGTGCGGCAAACAAATCTTGTTGGCTGATCTCGGGCGCTTTCACTAGAGTTTCGGCGATGGCTTCGCCTCGTGTCAGTCTCAGTATTTCCAGTTCTGTATCGGCATTTGGGTAATCAATATTTAAATGTAATAAAAACCTGTCGAGTTGTGCTTCAGGTAAAGGATAGGTGCCTTCTTGCTCCAGTGGGTTTTGTGTCGCCATGACTAAAAATAAATCAGGTAACGGATAAGTATTTTTACCCACAGTTATTTGTCTTTCGGCCATGGCTTCCAGTAAGGCTGATTGTACTTTTGCCGGCGCACGATTTATTTCATCGGCTAATACCAGATTATGGAATAAAGGACCTGGCTCAAAAACAAACTCACTTGTTTGCTGGCGATAAATATCAGTGCCGGTTATATCCGCAGGTAACAGGTCTGGTGTAAATTGCACTCGCTGGAAAGCACCTTCAACACCTTTAGATAAAGCGTTGACAGCACGAGTTTTAGCAAGTCCCGGAGGGCCTTCTACCAATAAGTGTCCATCTGCTAATATAGAAAGCAATAATGAGTCAGTTAGTGCTGACTGGCCAATTATTTGTGTATTTAGGTAAGCTTGTAATTGTTTAAATGCGGTTACGGCCATGGTGCCAAAATATCCTATACTATTTAATACATAATTATCTGTCTCAGACTACGCACATAGTTATAAGGTTCATTTATATTTAAAACAAGGCATTTAATAAAAAAATTGTATGAAACCATTATTTTTCATAGTTAGGTCAATTAACTTCAGTTTTTCTGCTTATTTTTAACCCAAAACTGTATGCATTCTAAGCTGTTCTATCAAATTTTGTAGTTAGGGATTTTATCTTTTAAAAAAATTAAATTAATCAGGTTGTTAGTTATTTTATTGGAAACAGTGACAAGCAGCAAAAATAAGCTATTTTTTATTGGTAATGAAAATTAAATACGGTTTTTTAATGTTTTTTTAAACAAAGGCTGGAAATAAATCTCGGGTTGTTTAGAATCAATGAAAACTTAACAGGTCGGACCTGTCAAAAATTGAGGATCAAATATGTCTGAACAAATAAAATTAAAAACACAAAAAGGCGACAGGATTGCGATAGTAAGTGGATTGAGAACTCCTTTTGCAAAACAAGCAAGTTATTTTCATCATGTTCCAGCTGTAGATATGGGGAAAATCGTCGTAAATGAAATGCTTGAACGTTTAAATTTTAATAAAAGTGAAATTGATCAATTGGTTTTTGGCCAGGTTGTGCAAATGCCAGAAGCACCTAATATCGCCAGAGAAATAGTTTTAGGTACAGGTATGCCAATAGGTATTGACGCTTATTCTGTATCACGGGCATGTGCCACAAGTTTTCAGGCTATTGCCAATGTAACTGAATCTATTATGGCGGGTACTGTCTCGGTCGGAATAGCAGGCGGATCTGATTCATCATCAGTATTACCAATCGGTGTTAGTAAAAAGTTAGCGGGTAGTTTAGTTGACTTAAATAAAGCCAGAACGCTGTCACAAAGATTAAAAATATTCTCTAAGTTACGATTGAAAGATCTTATGCCGGTACCCCCTGCTGTTGCTGAGTATTCAACTGGTTTGTCTATGGGTCAAACCGCTGAGCAAATGGCAAAAACACATCAAATAAAACGTGAAGATCAAGATGCATTAGCGCATCGCTCTCATACACTTGCCAGTAAAGCATGGGCCGACGGTAAATTTAAAGATGAGGTTATGACAGCCCATGTAGCACCTTATAAGGGGTTTTTCAGCCAGGATAACTGTATTCGACATAATTCAGATTTAGCGGGTTATGCTAAGTTACGACCAGCATTTGACAAAAAGCATGGCTCAGTCACAGCTGCTAACTCAACGGCATTAACCGATGGTGCGGCGGCTGTACTTATGATGAGTGAAAGCAAAGCAAAGGCGCTCGGTTATGAAGTTTTAGGATATATTCGCAGCTTTGCATTTAGCGCAATAGATGTGTATGACGATATGTTGATGGGTCCTGCGCATTCAACACCCATAGCATTAAAGCGAGCGGGGCTTACTTTAGCTGATTTAGACTTAATAGAGATGCACGAAGCATTTGCTGCGCAAACCTTAGCGAATATGAAAATGTTTGCATCAGATAAGTTTGCACAAGAACAATTAGGGCAATCTAAAGCAATTGGTGAAATAGATATGGATAAGTTTAATGTAAACGGGGGCTCTTTAGCTTATGGCCATCCATTTGCTGCGACGGGCGCAAGACTTATTACACAAACTTTAAATGAATTAAACCGCAGAGGTGGTGGTCTAGGATTAACAACAGCCTGTGCGGCAGGTGGCTTAGGTGCGGCCTTTATAGTAGAGAGTGCATAGTATGAGTGAGATAAAAGATATGACAGAAGTTCAAGAGTCTGTATTTAGTTTCAAGATAAACGACGACAAAATAGGCCTGGTAACAATAGATGTACCAGGCGAAAAAATGAATACGCTCAGAGCAAGTTTTGTCGATGAACTTAATACTGTGGTTGCAAAAGCCATAGGTGAAAAAGTTAAAGGGTTGATTTTTATCAGTGGTAAACCCGATAACTTTATTGCGGGTGCTGATATAAAAATGTTAGACGATGCTAAAAATCATAATGACGCATTGTATTTATCTCAAACCTGCCATAGCAGTTTTTTTGATCTTGAAAAATTACCATTTCCCACTGTTGCAGCTATTCATGGACCTGCATTAGGAGGGGGATTAGAGTTTGCGATGGCCTGTGATTATCGTGTCTGTAGTAATGCTGATATTACTAAATTAGGTTTACCAGAAGTTCAGTTAGGTTTATTGCCCGGCGGTGGCGGAACTCAAAGGTTACCTAAGTTGGTAGGTATTCAAAAGTCTTTAGAATGGATGTTAACAGGCAAGCAAGTCAGAGCAAAACAAGCGATGAAAGCCGGATTAGTGAATGATGTTGCTCCGCATTCTGTACTGATTGATGTAGCGACTAAATGGGTCAATAAAGGCAAAGCAAAAAAAGTTAAAGCTAAATTAGATAAAATTAGCGCGTTGTTAGAATCGAATCCTTTTGGTCGGAACTTTATTTTTAAAAAAGCACAAGAAAACGTAGAAAAGAAAACAGGGGGTCATTATCCTGCGCCGATCCAGATCATAAAAGCGGTTAAAGCGAGTGTTGAATTAGATAAAACACGTGCTTACGCGGTTGAAGCCGAAGGGTTTGCCCAATTATGTATGAGTGATGAATCTAAAGCACTAAGAAGCATCTTTTTTGCGACAACAGAAATGAAAAAAGAGTGGTCAGAAGAAACTAAACAAAAAATAGCCCATGTTGCCGTACTCGGTGGTGGATTAATGGGGGCGGGCATAACACATGTTAGTGCTTGTAAAGCAGGAAGTAGAGTGAGAGTTAAAGATGTTGCTGAACAAGGAATATCTAATGCACTTAATTATAGTTTCAAGATCTTAGATAAAAAACAAAAGCGTCGTTTTATTTCAAAAAGCGAATTACAGCTGCAAATGAGCCGTATTACAGGCACAACTGAGCATAGTGGATTTAAAAATGTCGAGTTGGCTATAGAAGCTGTCTTTGAAGATTTAACATTAAAACAGCAAATGGTCGCTTCAGTTGAAGAGCATTGTTCAGCAGACACTGTTTTTGCAAGTAATACATCGTCTTTGCCTATCGCACAGATAGCTGAAAAGGCGGCAAGACCTGAAAATGTCATTGGCTTACATTACTTTTCGCCAGTTGAAAAAATGCCATTAGTAGAAATTATTCCTCACGAAAAAACAAGTAAAAAAACAATTTCTAAGGTTGTTAATTACGCCAGAAAACAAGGCAAAACACCTATAGTAGTAAAAGATAAAGCGGGTTTTTATGTTAATCGCATATTGGCACCCTATGTCAATGAAGCGGCAAATTTACTGCTTGCAGGGGAACCCATTGAGAAAATAGATCAGGCATTAGTTGAATTTGGTTTCCCAGTGGGGCCACTTACATTATTAGATGAGGTTGGCATTGATATTGGCTCTAAAATCGCACCTATTCTTGAAAAAGAGTTAGGTTCACGTTTTAAAGCGCCCGAAGCATTTTCTAAAATGATTGACTCTAAACGATTAGGGCGAAAATCAGGTTCAGGATTTTACTCTTATGATAAAGGTAAGCATAAAAAAGTTGATGAGAGTGTATATAGTTTACTTAATATCCAGTTAGCACCAAAATTAAATAAAGAAGAAATAGCTGAAAGATGTGTCAGTCAGATGCTAAATGAAGCTGTCAGATGCCTGGATGAAGGTATCATAGCCAGTGCAAGGGATGGTGATATCGGTGCTATATTTGGCATTGGATTTCCGCCATTTTTAGGGGGGCCATTTAGTTACATGGATAAACTTGGTGCAGCTGCTTTGGCGTCTCGTTTAGCTACTTTTGCTGAAAATAGTGAACATTTTTCACCTTGCGATCCGCTACTGAGTATGGCAGAAACAAAAGCCGAATTTTATTAAATATTGAGTTGTAGTCAGGTATGGAAGAGCTAACTTTAATCGATTAGCTCTTTTTTTATACGCCAAAAATCTGTATAATCCGCGCGCTATTTATTTAATTTAAGGTGTATTGTGGTTATTTTGCTAAGTGTGATTTTTGGTTGTGGTTTATATGTTTTAGCAATGAAACGTGGTATGCCGACTAAACGTTGGTTGGTGATTGGTAGTTTGTTAGGGCCACTTGCTTTATTAATGTTTAATCTTCATTACAGACGTGCATTTCGCCGTTGTATTGGCTTTGGCAGTATCGTATGGCGTCCTTAGCTTTTAACTAGACTTAATTGCGTTGTATTTGAATTGATCCCCTGATTTTGTTCTAGAAATATTTCAAATTGTTTATCCGATAAAGGTTTTGAGTAATAATATCCCTGTAGAGTTTCACAATTAAGTCTGCTTAGGAAAGGGAGCTGCTCTTCATACTCAACGCCTTCTGCAACTACATCTAAATTCAGGTTATGGGCAATTGTAATAATTGAATCTATCATGTTTTGCCCACGCTCAGAGCCAATATCATCAATAAATGCTTTATCGATTTTTAATGTATTAAGTGGAAATTGTTTCAGGTAGGCTAAGGATGAATATCCTGTTCCAAAATCGTCCATGGCTAAATGAATACCACGGGCGGATAGCGCTTTCATTATATTGATAGCATCTTTAGGATCGTCCATAACTGTTCCTTCTGTTATTTCTAATTCTAAAAAGTACGAGGGAAGGCTATGTTTTTGTAAAATAGCATCAATTCTGGATGTTAGATCAGGCAGTGAAAACTGTTTGGCAGATAAATTTACTGCAACACGACCTTTAAATAAGCCTTGCTTTACCCATTTTTTAACATCTCTACAGGCTTTATCTAAAACGATTTCCCCAATTTCAATAATTTGCCCTGTTTCTTCAGCAATAGGAATAAACTGAACTGGGCTGATCAGACCTTTTGTTGGCGTCATAAAGCGAACCAGTGCTTCCATTCCCATAATTTCGCCAGTCTTGATATTCATTTTCGGTTGATAAAAAACACAAAAATGATCTTCTTTTAGACCAAATCGCATCAGATTTTCAATTTGTAATCTTTTTACCGCTTCACGATTCATATTATCATTGAAAAACAGGTATTTGTTATTTTGTTTTTTCGCGTGATACATGGCTGTATCTGCATTTTTTAACAAAATTTCTGGTGAATGACCGTCTTCTGGAAATAAAACAATCCCGATACTTGCGGTTACTACGAGTTCATGTCCGGACATATTAAAAGGCTTTGCTATTTCAAGTAAAAATGATTTAGCGGTGGACGTAATTGTATGAATATCGCTGGTGCTGGCCATCACTAAAGCAAATTCATCTCCCCCGAGTCGATAAAAACTATCTTGCTGGCGGATCACTTTAGTGAGTCTATCGGCCAATTTGCAAAGTAACTCGTCACCTAATTGATGTCCCAGGGAATCATTAATTTTTTTGAAATTATCTAAATCAAATACAAAAAGTGCATGGTGATTATTTTGTTTACCTAATTTATCCAGATAAGCGAAAAATGCAGTTCTATTTGGCAAGCCTGTCAGTTTATCTCTATAAGATAATTTCTGAAATGCAGTTTCTGCTTGTTTTCGGACACTGATATCTGAATATAAAACAATGAAGTGAGTGACTTTTCCTGTTTTATTTTTTATCACATCTATCGACATATCTATAGGGATAACTTTATTTTCAAAATTTGGTAGTTTTAACTCTTGTTGCCAATGATCTTTTTCTACCAAGAGTTTCTTCAGTTTATAAATATAAGAAGTGGGATAACCATATAAGGTGAATTTACTACCCGTTAACTTTTTTTTGTCTCCACCGAATAGCTTAAGATAACTGGGGTTGAGATTAACTAAATTAAATGATCTGTCATAAATGGCAATTGCATCAGACAGGTTATTGACACATTTTGCAAATAAGTTCAGGTGCTCTTCGGCAGATTTTAATCTGTTAATATCTTTTATTGTGCCTGTCATTCGTATCGGTTTTTTATAGCGATTAGTCGCGATAACTTTGCCTCTATCTAATACCCAGCGCCAACGTCCGGCTTTATCTTTTACGCGGTAACTTGCTTCGAAGAATTCCGTATATCCACTTAAATGTTGTTTTAGGATCAACTCAACTTTAGATAAATCATTAACGTGAATGAGTTTACGGTTAGGAAGGCCTGAGGCGTTTTTATCCTGACTGATTATTCTTCCTTCAGTCATTCTGGTCATATCACCGGTTTCAATATTCCAGTCCCACAATGTATCACCACTACCTGTTAAGGTGCTTCTGAGTCGTTCTTCTGATAGTTGCAACTTACTGTGTTGTTGCTTTATTTTAAATATATACAATCCAGAGATTATAAGTACTAAGACTAAAATAATGGCTGGAGCGTATAAAATTACATTTGAAAAGTTATTTTCAGCGCTGCATGCAGAAGTACTACTTAATAATAGTAGTAGTGATGTACTGAAATTTAATAATTTATTATATGAATAATAGTTATTAAGCATGCAACAACCTTAAGCCGCAAAAGTAGTTGTTACTACAATAAATTAATGTCTGCTTGCTGTCAAAGATTGGATTGATAAATGCTGATTTAAACTGCATTTATCCGTTTTTAATCATACATTGTGGTTAAGCCTGCGACAGAGCTGTGGTCCCAAGTTCAAGTCTGACCCTATTTTTTTCAAAAGTAAGGCTGGTAAATTCAATAATTTCCTGATGGCTTAATTGATGTAAAGTATCAGCTAATTTAGTTTGCATTTGAAAGCTGGTATCTTGATTGTTTAGGCTTAGCCAATAACGTTGAGATCTTAGTCTGAGGTTTTTATCTTTTTCTTTTATCTGTACTAATAATCCTTGTTTTGTACGATCCCATTGCTCCTTTGTCATTGCGGCAATTTCTTGCGCATATGATGAAAAAAAATGCTGACTTTGTGAAATAAGTTCTTCTGCCTGTGTATGCGGAGACTGGATATAAAATGCGATTCCTGCGCGGTTATTAAGTGGCGCATACCCGGTGCCAACCAGATATCCCAATTGCTTTTCAGTTCGCATTTTTTGAAAATAATCCTGGCTGATCAAATGGTTTAAGCACATAAAGGAAACTTTTTCTTTTATGTCATCTGTTTGCGCCTGAAAATATATTATTGATGCATGATCAGGATGAGCCAGAGACTCAATGCGATTTTCAATTGTATCTATCGGGCTAATAGGGCGAATTAAATCTGCGATAGGGGTAACATTTCTTAATTGCTCGTTTAGCAAAGTATAAAATAATTGTGCATCTTTATGTTGCCAATTTCCATGCAATAAGGCCTGTACATGTAATTCACTTAATAGTGTTTTTCTAAATAAATTGAATTGTTTGAAATTGACTTGTTCTAGTGCCTGAGCGAGATCTTCAGCAGTTGGGTTCCACGGTAATACTTGTGCACTTAAAATACCAAAAAGTTGCCCTACAGGTTTATTGTGATGGCTATTGAGCCAGTGTCTCGTTAATAGTTTTTTATATTCAAAGAATCGATTTTCACAAAACTCACAATTAAATAATGCGTTTAGTAAACCAGAGACTAAATCATACTGATTGGCTGATAATCCGGATGTATGCAGAGTTAGGCCTCCCTGATGACTAGAAAGGTGATAGCTAAGTCCTGCTAATTCAGCGCTATAAAATTCTTGTGCGACTTTATCCATAAATAAATCAGCTAGTAGTCGGGACAATGCCATATTTTCAATATTTTTTACTGAATATTTAGAATCTAACGCAACATAAAAATGCCCTTTGGATACCCGATAGCTATGATCTTGTTGAAACCAAAAATCAAGCCCGCGTGTGGTGCTAATTTGTTTTGGTATATCACTATATTCTTCTACTGGTAGTAATTGTATGGGCTTTTTAAGGTAGATATTAGGTAAAGGAAGTGACATCTCTTTATCAGGTTCTGAGATATTACTTAGCTCCTCAAGCCAGGCGGGCTCTATGTCATGTTGGGCATAAGGTGTATGGTACCATGCGGTCTGCTGAGTTGTTTCTACTTCAGGGTGCAGTAAAACTAAGCGCATATTTTGTGGATTCAATAAAGTAAATATTTGTTTAAATTGAACTTCATCGAAACCATCCATGACATAATCGCCTTGTAAATAGTCATCTTCAGGGTAATGTTGCATACTAATGCTTAATCCATTCACAAAATCTATGACCCGCGATTTTTCCTGATTATCAAATGCAATTTGTAATAAAGCTTTTTTGTCTTCATACAGAGGAGGCAGTTTGGCTAAATTTTGTGTTAATAAAGGTAAAAACTGAAATAAATTAACAACAATTTCTTTATAATGAATAATACCTTCGTCAGTCAGATTAATACTGATATTAAAATCTTTAAAATTACTACCATTTATACCGCCTCCAGCTGTTAATCCATTGATCCAGCCTTTATCTTTTAATATGGCATAAAGGGAACCATGACCTTCGTAGCCTATAATATGTGCGATAAAACTAACCGTTTTTTGTCGATAATAAATATCTATATTAGGCAGGGCAAAACTAATGACGAGTTTTTGCATGTGTTTATGTGGTTCAATTAAGATCAGTTTTTTCAAATGTTCGGGATAATATAAAGGTTCTGCTATGGCTTGTTTCTCAGTGGGTGATTTAGCTACTTGTAAAAATAACTGATTGACCCACTCACTTTGTTGTTCAATGCTAAAAGGGCTACAAATGCATAATGTCATCGCAGCTGCGTGATAATGCTTGTCAAAAAAAGCTTTAATTTCAGTATTAATACATCCATTTATATCCGCTAAGGTATCTTTATTACCGACCGAAAATTTAGCGAACGGGTGCTTAGGATTAGCTGTTTCTTTGTGGACTTGATAAATTCTTCGGGTATCATCTTTGAGTTTTAACTTAAATTCAGCATCAATGGCATTACGTTCTTTTTCTGTGGTATCTGAACTGATCAGTGGGGCGATGAAAAATCGACTAAATTGGGTTAAAGCATCACTAAAAAAAGTATTTTCAATTTCAAAAAAATAGCTTGAGTGTTCAGTGCCTGTCCAGGCATTCGCATTACCACCATGTTGGTTGGTAAATTGTGTAAAAGCACCGGGTTCAGGAAATTCATCTGTTCCTAAAAATAACATGTGTTCTAAAAAATGGGCCAGGCCTTGTCGGTCTGACGGATCGTCAAAATGACCCGCATTAACAGTGATAGAGGCCGCCGATTTTTCAGTTTCAAGATCTTGTACTAGTAAAACTTTTAAGCCATTAGTTAGTGTCAGGCTGTGGTAAGTTCTGTTATCATTTATACTGATATTCAAATGTTGCTCCAAAGCTATTGTCGAAAGAGTTTTTTTGCTGACAGCTTCAGGAAATTGTTGCTATATGCCTGAACATCACACGCTTAGTTCATACTATGTAAATATAGCTGAATTTCACAGTATTTCATATTATTGATATGACAAACTTTTTTGTCAATACAAGACTGTTAAAGGTTTAAGATGAAAAAAATTTTTATAATGCGCCATGGCGAGGCTGAAGGCATGAAAGCGGATGATGCAAGCAGAAACTTGACCCAAACAGGGTTAGACCAAGCTGATATGATGGGAGTGTGGCTATCACGTAATTACGAAATAGATGTCGCGCTTGTGAGTCCCTATGTCCGCGCACAGCAAACCTTAAATGTCGTGAAAGTGAGTCAAAAAAATATTAAGTTAATAGAAACTACCCAAGATCTCACGCCAGAAGCCTTACCTACTTTGATAATCGATTATTTAGAGACTTTTCTGGACCTTAATGCTGAGTTTGACACTATATTGCTTGTGTCACATATGCCACTTGTAAGTTATTTAGTCGGGGAGTTGTGTCCCGGGCAAATGCCAATTTTTAATACCGCAGCTATTGCCTGCATAGAATATTATGCAGACACTAAAAAGAATAAGCTGGTAGAATTAAAATCACCTGAATACTAATTAAAATTTTGGATTTGATGGCTGATTTATTACTACCAGCAAAGCACCTTTACCACCATGTTCTAAAGGCGCCTGATGCATAGCAATAATATCTGGGTGTTGTACTAAATAATGGGGAACTTTCTGTTTTAACACATATCCTCCAATGCCATGAACGATGCAGGCACAACGATAATGTTGCTTTTTACATTCGTTAATGAGTGCAATTAACTCTTGTTTTGTTTCCTCTTTATTGAGTCCATGTAAATCTAATATTAGTTCAGGGTAAAAATCACCGTGCCTTAATTGTTTGGCTAAAAAAGAATCTTGACCTTCTTGCACATAACTAATTACCCCATTTTTTTCAATTTCAGGTTCATACTGATCGGAAAAGAAAAAAGTAGCGAGTAACTTTTTTTTGTCTTGTTCCTTTTCTTGTTGCTTCTTTTGGATCTGGTTACGTTTAAACCTGACGGTATCTTGTTTAAAAGCTTTGGTTGTACCCAACATTTCGTGAAATAAGGCTGAGTCTTCTGCTGTAAGGGGGATATTTTTTTTCATGTCCGCTATTTTAATTGTATTTGAGCAAAATCTCAAAAAAAATCATAACAAGGGCATTAATTAAAGTTACAATAGCGTTAATTATAATGGCAAATGATTTTGGATTTAGAAAACAATGAACGATTTGCAAATTACTCAGGAACACTTGAACGAAGCAATTGAACAACTTGAGTCAATTAATGACTGGTTACGTTTTAGTGCAAGTCAGTTTTCAAGTGCAGGACTTTTTTTTGGACATGGTACAGATAACGCATGGGATGAAGCCGTTAGCTTGATATTACCCTCTTTATCCTTACCTATGGATACGCCAAGAGATGTTATTAGTGCAAAATTAACAACCACAGAAAAAACCTTGTTAGCACAATTGGTAGCTGCAAGGATTAATAATCGTACACCAGTTCCATATTTAACTAATCAGGCCTGGTTTGCAAATTTACCGTTTTATGTTGATGAACGTGTACTGATCCCACGTTCACCATTTGCAGAATTAATTCATAATCGTTTTTCAACCTGGCTTGATGATGGTCAAGCTGTTGGCCGAATCTTAGATATGTGTACCGGTTCAGCTTGTATCGCAATTGCATTAGCTAAAGAGTTTGGTGATGCGCAAGTGGATGCCGTAGATATATCATTTGAAGCGCTGGAAGTTGCTGATTTTAATATCCATGAACACGGACTCACACAAAGAGTTTTTCCGATCCAATCAGATGTTTTTAGTGGTGTTCCCGGACAAAAGTATGATCTGATCATTGCAAATCCACCGTATGTGGATGCCGAAGATATGGCTGATTTACCCGATGAATTCCATCATGAACCTGAACTGGGGTTAGCCTCAGGAGAAGATGGTTTAGATGTAACCCGCACCATTTTAGCCGAGGCTGCGGAACATTTGACTGACAAAGGTTTATTATTTGTTGAAGTTGGTAACTCTATGGTGCATATGGAAGCTATTTATCCAAATTTACCTTTCACCTGGTTGGAATTTGAACAAGGCGGACTTGGTGTATTTGTTCTAACAAAAGAAGAACTTGTAAAACATATTTAAGAAATGGGAGCTTCTAACTCCTATTTTATTTTTTAACATTTGATTTGTGGAATGAGGAAAATCAATGGCAGGAAATAGTATTGGTCAACTATTTAAGGTGAGTACCTTTGGCGAAAGCCATGGTATCGCTTTAGGTGGCGTTGTAGATGGTTGTCCAGCAGGACTTGAGTTAACCGAAGAAGATTTACAGGTAGATTTAGACCGCCGAAAACCCGGACAAAGCAGATATACCACCCAACGTAGAGAAGAAGATAAAGTTGAGATATTATCAGGGGTATTTGAAGGTAAAACCACAGGAACAAGCATAGGTTTATTGATAAAGAATGGAGATCAACGCTCTCAGGATTACGGTAAAATTAAGCATGTTTTTCGCCCGGGACATGGTGATTATACCTATTGGCATAAATATGGTATTCGTGATTATCGGGGGGGTGGCCGCTCTTCTGCCCGAGAAACTGCAATACGTGTTGCGGCAGGTGGTATTGCTAAGAAATATTTAAAACAGTTTCATGGTATCGAAATTAATGCCTGTCTTAGTCAATTAGGCCCGATAAAAGCAGAATCTTATGATTGGGATCAGGTAGAACAAAACCCTTTCTTTTTTCCGGATATCTCAAAGCTTGATGCCTTAGATGAATATATGCGTGACTTAAAGAAGCAGGGAGATTCAGTGGGGGCAAAAGTAAAAGTTGTTGCTTCTCATGTCCCTGTTGGATTAGGAGAGCCTGTATTTGACCGATTAGATGCGGAAATTGCCCATTCTTTAATGAGTATTAATGCTGTTAAAGGTATTGAAATGGGGGATGGTTTTGATGTAGTTGAACAAAAAGGTTCAGAGCACAGAGATGAATTGACGCCTGAAGGTTTTACGTCCAATCATGCGGGTGGTGTTTTAGCCGGGATTTCGACTGGGCAGGATATTATCGCGTCTATTGCACTGAAACCAACATCAAGTATCACTATTACTGGTAATAGCATTAATATCAATAACGAAGCTGTGGAAATGATCACTAAAGGCCGACATGATCCTTGTGTTGGTATTCGCGCAATTCCTATTGCAGAAGCCATGATGGCAATTACTTTAATGGATCATTTATTAAGGCAAAGAGGGCAAAATCCTCATGTTAATTTAGAGCACGGGCCAATTCCGGCAAGTCGTAGCTAACTTGTTATTATTTCTGGCGGAATTATTTCGTCAGAAACTCCTTTATTAAATTTGCGATGTCTGAATGCACAAAATAACTGATTTAATCTCAATTTTTAATGATACATTTTATCAAAGTCATCAAACTCGATTAGTAAAAGGGGATGATGAACCGATATATTTACCACAAGATGAAGAATACCATTATCATAGAATCGTTTTTGCTAATGGTTTTTATTCAAGTGGGTTACATGAAATTGCACATTGGCTGATAGCAGGTGAAAAGCGCAGGAAAATTATCGATTATGGATACTGGTATTGCCCGGATGGTCGAACGAAAGATCAACAAATTGAATTTGAAAGTGTTGAAATAAAACCTCAGGCCGTGGAATGGGCACTGGCAGTGGCATCGGGTGCTAATTTTAATGTTTCCAGTGATAATTTAAATGGTGAACAAACCTGTCGTATTCGATTTCAGGAAAAAGTACATCAACAAGTACTATCTTTTATAAATTATGGGTTTAATCCAAGAACACAAGTGTTATTAAAAGCGTTAAGTGATTTTTATAAAACACCCTGGCCAATAAATAAAACACAATTTAACTGGTAAAAATAATTAATAAGTTATGAGTAAAGAATTAGCAAATCAAAAATTTAAATTGGGCTTGATCATAAATCCTGTAGCTGGATTAGGTGGCAGTGTAGCTTTGAAAGGCAGTGATAATGTGACTGAAAAGGCACTGGCTTTGGGTGCGACTCCAAAATCTAACTTACGAGCCAGAGCTGCACTGGAAGTATTGCTACCTTATAAAGATATAATTGATATCTATACAGTCAATGCAGATATGGGTGAATCGACAGCCAAAGGACTCGGGTTTTACACTCAGGTTATCTATAATACTCATGATTCTACAGCAGCAAAAGACACCGAAAATGCGGCTATATTGCTGCAAGAATTAGGTGTAGATCTGGTACTGTTTGCCGGTGGTGATGGTACCGCACGTAACATATGTAATGCGGTTGAAGATAAGATTGCTGTGTTAGGCATTCCAGCTGGTTGTAAAATTCATTCAGGTGTTTATGCCATTACGCCAAAAGCAGCAGGCCGTGTTGTCGAACTGTTAGTAACAGGTGAATTGGTCACGTTGCAAGACGCTGACGTGATGGATATCGATGAAGCCGCTTTTCGACAAGGTAAAGTAAAAGCAAAACGTTATGGCGAAATGCAAGTGCCATCGGAATTAAGATATATACAAAGTGTCAAAAGTGGTGGTAAAGAAACAGATGAAATGGTGCTAATGGATATTGCTGCTTACGTTATTTCTTTAATGGAAAGTGATGAACGTTATATAATGGGATCGGGTTCAACGGTTGCGGCCATTATGGCAGAATTAGGACTACCTAATACGTTACTCGGTGTGGACTTAATAGAAGATCAAGCTTTAATAGCCAGTGATATGACAGCAGATACATTGTTAAACGCAGTAAAAGGTTATCCAACGAAATTAGTGATCACCTTGATCGGCGGACAAGGACACATTTTTGGCAGAGGAAATCAGCAATTAAGTCCTGAACTTATTCGACAAGTCGGACGAGAAAATATCATAGTGATAGCAACTAAAAGTAAATTAAAAGCACTTAATGGCAGACCACTCATTTGTGATACGGGAGATGCCAGATTAGATGATGAACTATCAGGGTTTATTAAAGTGATCACAGGGTTTAACGATCATGTTATGTATCGTATAGGTGAAAATTCTCAATAAGTAGGTAAAAAATGCGTTTTAATGAATATGTAGAACAAGCACAGATTTTTTTTGAAAAGTTAGTTGAAACAGCAACTGACGATGAACTTTTTGCTGGCAGCTATATTCAAGGACATTTTGATGTAGCGGTAGGTTCAGCGCAGGTGGCACAGGAAATACTCACTGTGAGTGACCTAAATGATAAAGTGGAAAAGTCCTTGGTGAAAGCGTACCGTAGTGGTGAACTCAATGATGAAGATAAACAACATGTTGTTGATGTGTGGGAAAAGCTAAAGTCTTTAACTGAATAATACCAATCACATTAAATATTTGGGCATTCTTACTCATTTATAAGATTGAGAATTCACTTCTTTGCTTCAGAACCATAAAAAAAGCTTGCCTAGGCAAGCTTTTTTATTTCGTTAAATAATGAATTATTTATTTAATGTCATTTTCATTGGCATTTGACAGATCACAACCTTTTGAAAATGCTTAAGCGTTGCTTCTGGCATATTTTGAGGCAGCTCAACAGTACTGTGATCACCATGTAATCGAATATCACCGATAAATTTACTTGGAATATCAGCTTCATTTGCAATTGCACCAACAATGTTTTTAACTTGAACACCATGATCGCGACCAACTTCAATACGATATGTATCAACAGGCCCGTTATCTTTCGCACGACGTTCACGTGGTTTACGATCTCCTTCTGAACGACCTTCAGATGAACGCTCTTTGCGACTGTCATTGCGATCTCTGCCACGTCCTGAACGCTCATTTCGACCACTACGCTCATTACCACGGCCATTACGTTCGCCACGGTTTGCGCGTTCTGGCATTTTTGGTACTTCTTCAACTTTGATTGGCGATTGCTTTTGTGCCAAATACAATAATGAACCGGCAAGTGCTTCACTTGATAAGCCAAGTTCAGCAGTTAACTTGGCTGCTAACTCATTATAAAATCCGATGTCTTTTTGTTCAGATGTTTTAGTCAAAGTGGTGGCTAAGCTTTCTAAACGCTTTTGTTGCACAATATCTGCGCTAGGTAACTGAACTTCTTGAATATCAGATTTAGTACCACGCACTATGTTTTTAAGCATGTAACGTTCATTACGTTTTACGAATAATAATGCTTTACCTGTTCTACCTGCACGGCCTGTACGGCCAATACGATGCACATATGCTTCAGCATCTTGTGGAATATCGTAATTAATCACTAAACTTATGCGAGGTACATCTAATCCACGTGCTGCAACATCGGTAGCAATAACAATATCTAACATGCCGTTTTTCAAACGTTCTACTGTACGTTCTCTTGCTTGTTGATTCATGTCACCATTTAAAGGTGCAGCAGAAAATCCAGCGCGTTCTAAATACTCAGCAAGTTGTACTGTGTCATTACGAGTACGCACAAAAACAATAGACGCATCATAATCTTCCGCTTGTAAAAAACGAACAATCGCTTTGTTTTTATGAACATGACCTGCCATCCAAAAAACTTGTTCTACGCTTTCTACTGTACTATTGCGCGGAGAAACACTGACGTGCTCTGCATTTTCAAGGTATTTACTACAAATAGACTTAATTTGATTTGGCATAGTGGCAGAAAATAGACATGTCTGCTTATCTGCAGGTGTTTTAGCCATAATCGTTTCTACGTCATCGATGAAACCCATACGTAACATTTCGTCTGCTTCATCGAGCACCATAGCTGAGAGTTTATCTAATTTTAAAGTACCACGATTAAGGTGATCCATTACTCGGCCTGGTGTTCCAACAACAATTTGTGCACCTTCCCTTAAGGCTTTTAGCTGAATACCATAGCTTTGGCCACCGTATATAGGGAGTACCTTGACACCATGACTAAATTTGGCATATTGTTCAAATGCTTCTGCAACCTGAATGGCCAGCTCACGAGTAGGTGCCAATACTAAAATTTGAGGGTATTTTGCTTTAACGTCCAGGTTATTCAAAAGAGGTAATGCAAATGCTGCAGTTTTACCAGTACCTGTTTGAGCAAGTCCCAATACATCCTTACCTGCTAATAAAGATGGAATACATTTAGCCTGTATTTCAGAAGGTGTTACATAACCTAGTTTTTCTACAGCTTGTTGTATGGCAGGTGATAATTCTAAAGATGAAAAAGTGACTGATTCAGACATTAATGCGCCTCGGCAAATTTAAAGAGGCGCGCATTGTATAGTAAAACAGCGGCAATAGCTCCTTTATATTTTAACTATTTTATATCTGCTTGTAATTGTATGAAATTTAATCTGTGGCAGCTTAAACATAAAAAGCATAAATTATATGGTGCTCTAGACTATTAATCTCATATTTATGTCCTATAAAGCACTTTTATAATGTGCCAGCCGAACTTGGTTTTTACTGGCCCTAAAGGCTCTAAAATCGCACCACTGAAAACGATTTTATCGAAAGCCGGAACCATAGACCCTTTTTTGAACTCACCTAAGTCTCCTCCTTTCTTTCCGGAAGGACAAGTTGAATGCTTTTTTGCGAGGGTCTGAAATTTAGCACCTTTTTTAAGTTTGTCTAATATTTCTTTAGCAAGTGATTCATGTTTCACTAATATATGCAATGCTGCTGCTGTTTTCGCCATTTAAATCACCTTAATTAAAACCACATTTTGGACTTTATTTATATGCAACGCAAATAAATTGGTTTTGTAACATATAAAGTTGGGATTAAAGTTATTTTTTGCATGTTAAAATTGCATAAGCTGCTAGGCTTGAATGAGTGATAGGGTTGTTTTGGTATAAATGGATTTGAACGCTTTAAGTATTAAAAGTAAGTTAATCGCCATGACTTTTGTTGTGGTGGTACTGTGTGCATTAAGCATTGTGTTTTTAACTATTTATCAACACCAAAGATTGTATGAGGAAGATTTAGGAAATAATTTAAAAGCACTCAGTGGGAACCTGGCAGATGATTTATTTAGTTATGTTGCGCCAAATGAGCCTGACTTTATTAGTGTGACTACCAGTTTACTCAAATTAGAAAGGTATCAAAATATTCAATATGGATTGGTATTAGATACATCCAATAATATCATTTCGCAGTACCTAAACCCGAAATATTATCAATCGGTCAGCCAATTACCTAAAATTGATTGGGCTGAAAAGGTAGCTAAGGGGAGTGTAAGTCAACATGATGTTTTTATCGAAATAAATTTAATTGGCGAAAAGGCGTACCCACAAGGTCATTTAATTATAGTGGCAGATTTGTCATATCAGTTAAGCCAAAGTCGGCAGGTTTTTATTCAGCAACTTATTCCTCTAGTTGTACTTACCCTTTTAGTTATATTTCTCCTATCCCACTGGGTTCAAAGTGGTTTAATAAATCCTTTGCTAAGTTTATCTAAATTAGTTTCAACAGTAGGTAATACAAAAAATTATACATTACGATATATCAACCAAAGTCAGGATGAAATCTCGATTCTTGGAGATAACATAAATAAAATGTTGGGGATCATCCATGATCAGGATTTGGAAAATAAACACCATACAATTAAGTTAATGGAGCAAAAAGAATCTTTAAAACATTTAGCCAATTACGACCAGCTGACAGGCCTGCCGAATAGAAAATTATTCACGGAATTATTAAAACAAGAATTAATTAAGGCACGTAGAAATAACCAGGAATTAGCTGTTGTATTTTTAGATTTAGATGACTTTAAAACGGTAAACGATACGATTGGCCATCATGCTGGTGATATTTTGTTACAACAAGTCAGTGAAAGAATAAAAACTAAATTAAGAGAGGTTGATATTTTTGCAAGGTTAGGCGGGGATGAATTTATTCTTGTTTTAACTGAATTACCTAGCCATGTTACCGCAATTGGTATTATTGAGCGTATTTTAGATAGTTTTGAAGATTTTTTTTACATTAAAGAATGGGAGATACAATCTGGTTTAAGTATGGGGATTGCCTTTAATGAAAAAAACCGATTTGACGCGGCTGAATTGATCAGTAATGCAGATGTTGCTATGTATAGAGCTAAAGATGCGGGCAGAGGGAATTTTGCAATTTTTGAGGATGCAATGCAAAGTATTCAACATAGACATATGCTTATCGCTAATGAACTTAAAAAAGCATTACAGAATGATGAGTTTGAACTTTACTATCAGCCTAAAGTCAGTCCTGATTTTGGTGTTGTTGGATTTGAAGCTTTAATACGTTGGAATAGTACATTTGATGGGTTTATTTCTCCGGCTGAATTTATTCCTGTTGCGGAGCATTGTGGTCGAATTCATGATATCACTTGTTGGGTGTTGCGCGAGGGGATAAAAAATCAAAGTTATATCGATAAACATATTAACAAAGGCATGGTTACTTCGTTTAATGTATCTGCAATAGATATTAATCGAGATGGCTTTACAACTTATATTGAAAAATTACTTAAAGAGACTGGTTGTGCAACCGAGTTAATTGAATTTGAAGTGACAGAGTCCTCTTATATTGAGAACTTTAAGTTAGCAAGCCACTTCTTTGAAGCGATTGCAGATTTAGGGTGTAAAATAGCGTTAGATGATTTTGGTACCGGTTATTCATCACTGAGTTATTTAACGCAAGTTAAAGCTGATACATTAAAAATAGATCAGCAGTTTATCAGAAAGATGTTTACATCAGATAACGACAGATTAATTGTTGAAAGTATTATTGGCTTAGCAAAAAAATTGAATTTGCAGATATGCGCTGAAGGGATAGAAACTATTGAGCAATATGAATTTCTAGCTGGAAATGGTTGTGAACAAATTCAAGGGTATTATTTCGCTAAACCTGTACCTATCAGTGAGCTTTTAACCACAGTAAATGAAATTCATCATCGCCATTCTTTTATTCAACTGAACTCTAATGTTGTTCGTTTGTAATTATTTGCTGGAATAAATCAGCTTTAATGGTTCCGGTAATAATGTGCCGATAGGGACAAATCCGATACTGCCTTTATGTGTAGTCAGATGTTCAAGTAATTCATCAACACTTGCGTACTCTTTGGGAGGATTACTACGACCTGAAAAACGCATATGAGCCCAATAAGATTGAATTCTAGATTCTGTCATTCCTATGATCTGCGCATTAAAAACAGCTCTAACATTGTGTGATGTACTTAACATAACGGCTGAAGAGTCGATTTGATCAGTTAAAGGTATATTGATCCCCATATAGATTTGTCTGATCTGTTGTCGGGTTAATTGAATATCTTCATCAAGTCGTTGCGTGATCACCCACACGCCACCTTTTGCATCTGAGTAACCAGGGATGCAAAACAAAATGATAAAAATAATATAGCGTAACATTAAAATACCCACTCAAGGCCGAACAAGGCAATACTGTCATGATCATGTGTTGCATTTGTGATTGATATTAAATCTAAACGTTTTAACTCTGTTTTAAATGCTAAACCGGGTTTAATGTCCCATCTTAGCCCTAAGGTCCAAGACTTTTGCCGACTCAAAGAACGCTGATTTAATAAATTAGCATAGTTAGTAAATATAGGCTGAAATTCAGGTAAATCAGGCAATGTTAATTCAGGTATATTTTGCAATAACTTATTTTTATTATTTGCGAAAGTAGCATGGGCTGTAAAGGCGCCAATCTGGTATCCAATTGTTGCATAATAACTTTCTACGGTTGAGATCATGTGAAAATCATGATCTATTTTTATCCATTCACTTTTCAAAAAATAATCAATAGCGTCATAATTTAAACCTATTTGGTAATACTTTATCAGCCCGTCAATTTCGATCGTTGAGGCAGGTGCAGTTTGCCCGAGTAATTTAAGCTGATTAATAAATGGTGTTAATTCATTATTATTTATTAATATATCACCTTGGGCATAAGAGCCTCTTATCTTAAAGGCATTGATTTCATTAGTAATGATAACACCTGAAAATTGATTAACCTGAGTTTGAAATAGTTGCTCTGAAATTTCTATTTCATCAGAAAAATTACCATAAAACGCCTCGAAGCGAGTGGTGAAATTTTTATTCACTAGGTTGTACTGGAAATCTAAACCATCAAAATTTGAAAAGAAAAAAGAGGCGTATACTTCAGTAGGAGGCTTGATCCAAGGATAAGCATAGCCCACATCTAATACGTCACTATATGTAAAAAATGGTGTGCGTAATTGACCGACTTTGAGGCTTGAACTGCTATTTGGCGCGTAATTTAAATATAACCATTCAAGTCCAGACTGCTCTTTGTTTTCTAAAACACCTAATACCTGTGCCGTTGCTGATAAAGTATCACTGATACGAAAATCCACTTGTAAACCGATTAAACTGTCGGGTTTAATATTCAATTGGTCTTTATATCCTTCATATTCAACATCAGAATCTAATGTTGTGCCAGCAATCAGCCTGGCAAAACCTGAAAACTCAACATCATTTTCGGCATAGCAAATAAAGGGCATGACGCATAAAAAGCAGCTAAAAATATGTTTCAAAATGGGCTGGATTGATATCATAATCTTGTTTTAATTAATTCCTTTAATTAAAAGTGTAGATGGATATGAGAAAAATAGGAAAGCTTATTGTATATTTTCGTTATGTTTGGTTGACTTGTATGTGAAGCTAGATAAAGATGTGCAAAATATTTTATATAGGCTTAAAAACATTTTTACGCTTACTTGTATAAATATAACTTAACCTAATTGGTATAAACGATATCTGAATAATGAAGGAATAAAAATGAAATCTCGCGCTGCAATTGCTTTATCCGCAGGTCAACCCCTGATCATAGATGAAATCAATGTTGAAGGGCCGAAAGCCGGTGAAGTCTTGGTGAAAATGGTTGCGACGGGCGTGTGCCATACAGATGCTTTTACTTTATCTGGAGCCGATCCTGAAGGTATATTTCCATCTATTTTAGGTCATGAAGGTGGTGCAATTGTGCAAGAAGTTGGTGCTGGCGTTACCAGCCTAAAGCCTGGTGATCATGTTATTCCTTTATATACGGCAGAATGTCGCCAATGTAAATTTTGCTTATCGGGTAAAACGAATTTGTGCCAGGCTGTACGTGCAACACAAGGGAAAGGTTTAATGCCTGACGGTACTAGCCGTTTTAAATTAGGTAGCCAAACTTTATACCATTATATGGGCTGTTCAACGTTTTCTGAATATACGGTAGTCCCTGAAATATCTCTGGCAAAAATAAATAAAGCAGCACCACTAGATAAAGTCTGTTTATTAGGATGTGGGATCACCACAGGGATCGGCGCGGTATTAAACACAGCAAAAGTTGAACCAGGTTCCAGTGTGGCAATCTTTGGGTTAGGTGGTATAGGTTTGTCAGCTGTGCAAGGTGCGGTAATGGCAAAAGCAGAACGCATTATTGTGATTGATATTAATGAAGATAAGTTTGAAATGGCTAAGATGCTGGGCGCAACAGATTGTATTAACCCTAAAAACTATACCGATCCAATTCAAGATGTTGTAGTAGAGTTAACAGATGGCGGAGTGGATTATTCTTTTGAATGCATAGGGAACGTCGATGTAATGCGCAGTGCATTAGAATGTTGTCATAAAGGTTGGGGAGAGTCTGTGATCATCGGTGTTGCCGGTTCAGGACAAGAGATCAGCACCAGACCATTTCAATTAGTTACTGGTAGGGTATGGCGTGGTACAGCGTTTGGTGGTGTAAAAGGACGCACTGAATTGCCTGATTATGTTGAAAAATATATGCAAGGTGAAATCCAAATTGATCCTATGGTAACTCATACTATGGGCCTTGAAGATATCAATAAAGCGTTTGAATTAATGCATTCTGGCGAAAGTATTCGTTCGGTTATTAAATTTTAATAGGATTAAGGTATAAAGATGAACGTAATTTCCCAAACCAAAGTATTCAACGGTTGTTTACAGCGTATTCAACATACGTCAGAAGCGAATCAATGCGAAATGACATTTTCCATTTTTATGCCTCCTCAGGCTGATTTGGCACCAGTCCCTGTTTTGTATTGGTTATCGGGTTTAACCTGTTCAGACGAGAATTTTTGTCAAAAAGCGGGCGCTTTTAAATATGCTGCTAAATATGGTCTGGCCATTGTTTGTCCTGATACCAGCCCTAGAAATATTGAGATACCAGATCAGGACGAAAGTTATGATTTTGGTTCTGGTGCCGGATTTTACCTGGATGCAACAGAATTACCCTGGTCTCAACATTATAATATGTATACCTATATCACTCGGGAATTACCCATTTTTATTGAAAGTAAATTTAAAGTGACATCTGATAAATCGATTTCAGGTCATTCTATGGGCGGCCATGGTGCTTTGGTCTGTGGTCTTAAAAATCCAGAAAACTATCGTTCAATATCTGCTTTTTCGCCTATTGCAAATCCGGCTAACTGCCCATGGGGTGAAAAAGCGTTTACCGGTTATTTAGGTACAGATAAAAACACCTGGTTAGAATACGACGCCAGTCATTTGGTTGTTAAAAGTAACAAGCATTTACCTGTATTGATAGATCAAGGTGATATGGATGAATTCTTAAACGAACAACTTAAACCGGAAGTTTTAGTTTCAGCAGCAGAAAAATCGGCTTACCCGTTAAAATTTAACATGCGTGCAGGTTACGACCATAGTTATTATTTTATTACGAGTTTCATAAAGTCACATATTAAACACCATGCTAAAGCACTGGGTTTAAAATAGGGGTTTATGATGCAAACAGTGGCAATTTTTGTTGATGTGCAAAATGTGTACTATACCTGCAAAGATACGTATAGACGCAACTTTGACTATAATAAGTTTTGGGCCCAGGCTACTAAAGAATGTGCTGTAAAATATGCTTTTGCTTATGCGATAGGCCGGGGAGATGAAAAGCAAAAGCAATTTCAAAATATTTTAAGGGCGATAGGTTTTGAGGTTAAGTTAAAACCCTTTATCCAAAGAGCTGATGGTAGTGCTAAAGGTGATTGGGATGTGGGGATCACATTAGATGTGATGGATTTTGCCAGTGAAGTAGATAAAGTTATACTGGTGTCTGGTGACGGCGATTTTGCCATGTTACTTGATAGAGTTAAGTCTAAATTTAATAAAGAAACGCAAGTATATGGTGTGCCTAAACTGACTGCTGATGCTTTAATCAACAGTGCGGATAGATTTACTGAAATTGATGGCAATTTATTACTTTAATCAGAATAACGGGAGAAACTAACAGTATTTCTAATGAAAAGTTATTAAAATGAAAACTTTTTGTTACATTTTATAAACTAAATTAATTTTATCGTGTTAGTATCATCACAATAGGATGTTGTACCTAATAGAATTGTTTAAAATAGGTTTTCTAATGAAAAAATTATTACTTTTGACTTTATTGCTTAGCCCTTTATTTGCTCAGTCAGCTATCTACAAATGTAAAATTAAAGGGGTATTAACGTTTAGCCAATTCCCGTGTGGTGATGATGCCGTTAAAATTAGAATCAAAATTCAAAATGACGAACCATTATCACAATATAAAGAGGATGGGAAAGACAAAGAGAGTGTTGAATCTTATTTACGAAATCGAGAAATTAATAATGAAATCACTAAGCATGAAAAGAAAATAAAAAATTATCAGCAACAGATCACTGCCAGCGGAAAAAGAATGCAAAATATGAACCAGCGTACGGCAAATATGTTGGGGGCAAGCACGCGAGAAGACGCCATTGAAGAACAAACGAAAAAAATTAGTTCTAAATATCAATTATTGATAGAAAGCGAACAATATAGTATTAAGCAACTTAGAAAAGAACAAGAAAGTTTATAAGCTGCTAATTTATAAGGTTATTTTAATATTAAGTTCCGCAGAAAGTATGGTAATGGCGATCGCCATCAAGAGGTAAGTCCTGATATTTATGGGTATCAGGCAATACTTTATAAGGTGAACGTAATACCTTTAAAAATGTATTGATAGAGTCAGTATTTCCAGTTTTTTCTATGTCAGCTAAAATTGCTTCCACATGGTGATTTCTCGGGATCACTACCGGATTATTGTTAGTCATCAAATTTAACGTTGTATTTTTATCAACCTTTGTCAGCGCAGCCTGCCATTTATCATACCAGTCACCTAAAGTTGCTTTCACTGTATGTTTCATTTCATCGTCATTTAAAGACAAAGTTAAGTTTAAAAACGTTTGTGTGTGATCTAAGGTTTGCTTTTGCATTATTTCGAGTAATTCATTGATCAAATCTACATGAGATATATCACCTCGAGGCAAACCCAGTTTGTTAGATAACATAGCAAAATAAGTTTGTTCAAATTGCTGAGAAAAATGCATTATTAAAGGTTCAACTTCTGATAAAGCCAGCGCTTCATCTTTATTTATCAGTGGGAGTAGACATTCAGCTAATCTTGCCATATTCCACTGGCCGATATTTGCTTGGTTACCATATGCATATCTTCCTTGTTTATCTATTGAACTATAAACTGTGCCAGGATGATACGCTCCCAACATAGCACAGGGACCAAAATCGATTGTATCACCTGAAATTGCGGTGTTATCTGTATTCATCACACCATGAATAAAGCCAACACGCAGCCATTGGGTTATTAAAGTGATCTGCCTTTGACAAACTTGCTCTATAAATTGAATATATTTTTTGTCTGAGTTTATATCAATTTCAGGAAAATGCCTTGCAATCGCATAATGCGTTAAAGTCTCAAGTGACTTGAGATCGCCTCTTGCTGCAAAGAATTGAAAAGTACCCACCCTGATATGGCTGGTTGCAACGCGTGTTACAACCGCCCCGGGCAATTCGGTTTCTCTATAGATTTTTTCACCTGTAGTAACGACTGCTAAACACCGAGTTGTAGGCACATTAAGTGCATGCATGGCTTCGCTCATTATAAACTCACGGATAGCGGGTCCAAGTGCGCATTTACCATCACCTTGTCTTGAAAACTGGGTGGCGCCAGACCCCTTTAGCTGTATATCCTGCCTGATATTATGTGAATCTATAATTTCACCAAGTAAATGTGCCCGCCCATCGCCTAATTGTGGATTAAAATGACCAAACTGATGGCCACTATAAGCTAAAGCGATTGATTGCGCGCCCGGTGGTAATTGAGCACCACTTAAATATTGCGCTAGCATGTGTGTATCTTCAATGAGTGAGCTTGGTATTAACAGATCATCAGCCAATTGTTGATTAAACAGCATCAATTTTGGCGCCGGCACTTTTTCAGGCTTAATCACCTGATAGAAATTATTAGGTAAATTTATATAAGTATTAGAAAATTTCAAAATTGATCACTCAAGTGGTTACAAATTAAATTTTTTGCAAAATTGATTTAAAGCTTAGCTGAAAATGATTATCTGGTCTATGGATATCAAAATACATAAAATGAACTTTTATTTATCTGGTGTAACAAATCACTTTCCTGCAAAGGCAGTTTGATTTTTAAGTTAGCTTTGGTAAAATGCGCCTCCTTAATCTATAGCACTGGATTTACGGTCCAGCGAGTTCAATGGAGAACCCATCAATGTCATCACAAATAACTGTGTGTGCTTTATATAAGTTTGTACGTTTAGAAAATTTTGAATCCCTCAGGCAACCGCTCATTGAAAAAATGGAAAGTGTATTGGTTAAAGGTACTCTTTTATTAGCGGCGGAAGGAATAAATGGTACGATTGCCGGGCCTCAATCTGGTATAAATCAGGTTTTAAGCTTTTTATCTGAAGATCCTAACTTAGGACAAATTTCATATAAACAGTCTTATAATGATGAAAATCCTTTCCACAGAACTAAAGTTAAATTAAAAAAAGAAATAGTCACTATGGGTGTAGAGGGGGTTGATCCTAACCAGGTTGTGGGTACTTATGTAAAACCGAAAGATTGGAATGCATTGATTTCAGATCCCGATGTGATCACCATAGATACTAGAAATGATTATGAAATTGAAATCGGTACTTTTAAACATGCTATTAATCCAAATACCGAAACTTTTCGTGACTTTCCTGAGTATGTAAAAAACAACTTAGATAAAAACAAGCATAAAAAAGTGGCTATGTATTGTACGGGTGGGATCCGCTGTGAAAAATCAACTGCATATTTAAAAGATCAGGGATTTGAAGAAGTTTATCATTTGGAAGGTGGGATATTAAAATATCTGGAAGAAGTACCAAGTGAAGAAACACTTTGGGAAGGTGAGTGCTTTGTTTTTGATGGGCGTGTCGCTGTAAACCACGACTTGAAACAAGGCCAATATGATCAATGTTTTGCATGTCGCTTTCCAATTACTGAAGAAGAAAAACAAAACGAACACTATATTAAAGGCGTAAGTTGTCATAGATGTCATGATAAAGTGACAGATAAACAAAAAGCACGCTTTGCTGAACGCGAACGACAAATTAATTTGGCGGAAAAACGCGGAGAGTCACACATAGGTGGTGAAATAAAAGATATTATCGAAGGCAGGCGCCAGGAAAAAGCGAATAAAAAAGCTAAGCAGGCCGAAAACTAAAAAACTTTAGATACCGGTTTTGGTTAGGAAGACGCTCTAGTTTGTCAGCCGCTATTTAGCGGCTTTTTGTTTGCCCAGCGAAGCTGGCAAACCCGATAGGCTGAAAGAAGCCTTATCACCCTGACTAAGGGGAAGATAATCCGAATGGCAAGGGCGTTACTGGCTAACGGTGAGGTCTGAAGGAAGCCATAGGAAGTTAGAGGTACACAACTAACCGTAACCTGTTTCGGCGGTATTGGTGGGTAAGCGTCCAAAATAGCGCGACGCCCTATACTTGGTCAGACCAATACTGTGTTTGAGGGTGGAATTTCTAACAGGGAGCGAGTGCAGTAACTGGGGAAGCCTGGCATCTAAACTTAATTTTAGTAAGTGGCATAAACTCAAGAGGATACTCAAGGTTTATTGTCGATGTGAGGTGGCAGATGAACCCGTAGTAGTGAGTAAGGCTAGGCCTGTGAAAGCCAGTAATGGTGTGGAGGATAAAACCAAGCCGACTATCAGCATGGTGTTTGATAGAGTCAATTTAAGTAAAAAGCTTTAATTGATTGCGAAGGGGGGAAGTAATTTATAAATCACTAAAAAGTAGTGGAATTTATATCGGGTTCACGAGTTGCCTAATAAGGTGAGGTCTCCTTGATTGGCTAAGGATAAAACTAAGGCTGAGAATGGAACCGGGCAGGGGGAGTAATTATTTCTCTTTACTAGAGATAAAATAAAGCAGTTAAGTACATTGCAATAATAGAGAAACAAATTTCTCTCGCTAGAAGGCTTAACGCGATAATGAAATAAACCTAACTGATACAGAGAAAGCGATTATAAGGTGATGCAAGACAATAATTTGAGGGTTCATTTTAGTCTTTATGGGCGCATGTTATCACTACAAGCGCTCTATATGGCTTACAAACAAGTGAAAAAGAATCGAGGCGCTGCCGGCATTGATGGGCAGAGCGTGGATGACTTTACGCTAAATTTGGCACAAGAACTTAAACAATTATTGCTTGAACTGAAGGAAAAACGCTATCAAGCGCAACCAGTAAAACGAGTTGAAATCGACAAAGACGATGGAGGAAAACGATTACTGGGTATCCCAACGGTTCGAGACCGGATTGTTCAGCAATGTCTATCAAATATCATGTCACCGATTTTTGACCCGCAGTTTCATCCATCGAGTTATGGGTATCGGGTAGGTCGAAGCTGTCATCAAGCTATCAGCAAAGCAACGCTTTTTATACGCAGGTATGACAAGCAACATGTTGTTGATATGGATCTGTCAAAATGTTTTGATATGCTAAATCATGACTTGCTTATCAAGTTTGTGAGAAAGCGGATCACAGACGGTAGTATCCTAAATCTGATAAAACAGTTTCTTAAAAGTGGTGTTATGATAGGCGGTACTTGGCAGGAAAGTGAATTGGGTAGTCCCCAAGGTGGGGTGATCAGTCCATTACTTGCTAATATTTACTTAGATGAGTTAGATCAAGAAATGATGAAGCGAGAGCACAGGATAGTGCGTTATGCAGATGATATCTTGATATTCTGCACCTCAAAATCAGGCGCAGAGAACGCATTAAAAGTAGCGAGCCATATTTTAGAAGAGACACTAAAGTTAAAAGTTAACGAGCGAAAAACTCATATTGCACATAGCAATACGGGGATAAAGTTCTTGGGTGTAGTGATTTACACAAATCATACAAGCATCGAAGAAAAGAAGCTTAAAGCATTTAAAATGAAAGTGAAGCAAATGACCAAACGTAATGGGGGAGTAAATTTAGCTAAGGTGCTAAAGAAGCTAAATCCAGCACTAAGGGGGTTTGTCAACTACTTCAAGATAGCGAATATAAACACAAAATTGAAAGAACTAGCAGGTTGGATCAGGCGAAGATTAAGGGCGATACAGTTGAAATTGTGGAAAAAGCCAATAAGGTTACATAGGCGATTAAAGCAGTTAAAGTATAAACGGCCCTTTAAACTGATAAAAATGACATCATGGTGCAATAGTGGAAGTCCATTGGCGCACTATGCGATGCCGAACAGCTGGTTCCAAGAAATAGGTTTATATCAGATAGATGATGTAAAAACAGGTGTTCTTGCTTCTAACTATTAAATAAAAGTAGTAAGAAATAGTAAATTGCATGAGCCGTATACGAGGTCCGTACGTACGGTTCTGTGAGAGGGATGAGGCATGAGCCTCACCCTACTCGATATTTTTGATACAATTAAGGTATTTTAAAGTCTTGCACTCATTGAACACCAAGGATAAAGTACTATCCGTTAAATTATAATTTCCTTTACGGAACTCACCTTTAAAACGCACTGAGCACACAAATCAATGAAAGACTTAACAACAGGTTCAATTCCAAAGCATCTTATGGCCATGGCTTTTCCTATGATGATAGGAATGTTTGTGCAAACTTTGTATTTTTTAGTTGATTTATACTTTGTGGGAAAACTAGGTGATTCAGCGCTTGCCGGATTGAGTTTAGCTGGTAATGCAATGTTTTTAATATTTGCGCTTACTCAAGTTTTAAATGTTGGCACGGCAGCACTTATTTCACATGCGGTGGGCAGAAAAGATAAAGCTGAAGCAAACTTAATCTTTAACCAGTCTATGATGATATCAAGTATTGTGGGTATATTCGTGTGTGTTATTGGTTACATTGGCGCGGGCACTTACCTTGATCTGGTGTCTGAAGATCCTGCAACTATTTCTGCTGGCCTGGATTATTTAAATTGGTTTATACCTTGTATGGCACTGCAATTTTTAATGGTCGCGATCAGCGCGGCTTTAAGAGGTACGGGGATAGTAAAACCAACTATGATGGTTCAAATGGTTTCCATTATAATCAATATTATTTTATCTCCTATTTTAATAGAAGGATGGGGCACAGATCACGCTATGGGGATAGCAGGTGCAGGTTTTGCTAGTTCGATTTCTGTGGTGTTCGCTGTGGTTTTATTATGTATCTACTTTAAAAATACCGAAAAATATATTTCAGTTGACTATAACTTATGGCGACCTCACTTTGCTAGCGTAAAGAAAATCATTGGTATTGGGTTTCCTGCTGGTGGCGAGTTTTTCTTAATGTTTGCCTATATGGGCACGATTTACTGGTTGATCCAACAATTTGGTCCTGATGCACAGGCTGGTTTTGGCCTGGGATCCCGCATTATGCAATCATTGTTTTTACCTGCAATGGCAATCGCGTTTGCGGCTCCTGCTGTAGCCGGACAGAACTTTGGTGCTAAAAAATTTAATCGAGTGAGAGAAACATTTTTCTGGTCCGCGACTTTAACCTGTACTTTAATGTTTATTTTAACTTTTGTTTGTATGTGGCATGCTAAGTTACTGGTTCAGGGATTGACTGACGATCTTGGTGTCGTTATGGTGAGCGCCGTATTTTTACAAATGATTTGTTGGAACTTTATACCATCAGGTTTAGTATTTACCTGCTCAGGACTATTTCAATCGCTAGGTAATACCTGGCCTGCATTAATAAGTACAGCCACACGTTTGATTACTTTTGTCATTCCTGCTGTATGGTTATCTAAACAAACTAATTTTCATATAGAACAAATTTGGCAGTTATCAGTTGCAACTGTATGTATACAAGTGAGTTTAAGTCTATATTTATTATTTAGAGAGTTTAAAAAACGTTTACCAGCAGCCCCCGATATAGCGCACGCTGAACAAAAGAATGTATCGATATAAATATGCTGACTACTCACATTACCTGTGTTTAATATAATGCTTTTAATCTCTAAATATTTAATTTACTTTAAAATAAGTGTATCTTAAATAAATGAAGGAGATACATTAATATTTATTACTAAAGAGAATTGAACGTTTGAATAAGCTCAGAGATAAAAAAATATGTAACCGTGATTTATCTTTTTATTTATTAAAGCCAGAGACTTATCTATTTGGTAAAAAGAAGTTTATAGAGCATAAAATAGCGTCTAATGGGCTTAACATCATAAAAACTTATGAAATCAGGTTATCTTTTGCGGATCTTCTTAAGCTTTATCCTGGGAAAATGGCGCGAATTACCATGTCACTCAGGCTGCCTCATTTTATGAAATTAGATTTATGTCTAGTGCAAGGCCCCAATGCAATTGAACAATTAAATAAACTTAAATATAACATTCGCAACGAATTACTGGGCTTAAAACTTGGAGGTTTTTTACATGCTCCAGATAGCCAAACTGAATTTAATAAACATATGGCTATATTTTCACGGAATAATAATATCCAGCCTTTATTAGTTAGTAATTGAAAATAAGTAATTGAATTTCAAAATTTTGTTATTTGTGAATGTCATTTAAATCAGGTTGAGTAGATGAAACAGCCCACTCTAACTTTGTCAAAATAGAATCTAACCCTTCATGAGCCATGCGAGATAAGTTTAAATCCCATAGATCAAAGCCGGTACAATAATTCTCAACGTCACCCTTTGCAGATTCAGCGCATTCATAACGTCCTAAAACGTTATAACCTCGATGAGGAAAATACATTCTTAAATCATAAGCGCCGTTATCACGAGGACCTATCAGCCAAGTTCCAACTTGAGTTTTTAGATAATAATACAATTTAAACGTCCATCTGTTTTTAATATATCAAACATTAACTTTAAATTAACAAATGTTCAACATTACTGTAGTGAAAATTATTAATATCCCTAACAAGGAAAAATTAAAAGTGAATGCTTGGAACAGAGGCATTTTTTGTGTGTTATTGATTTTGCAAAGGAAGTCGCATTTTCGACAATTAATGACTTGCTTAAAGTGTTACCAATGGCAAGTGAACTTTTCATCTTGAGGTGGCTTGGCTATAGTACAATATATGAACTTTACCACCCGTTCTAAAATCTCTCACTTTGGCATATTCAATCGCTTCAATAGCATTCTTATTAAAATCCATAGCAGCAATAGCCCATTGTTCACCAGAGCCGATAGCAAAATTATAGCTCAGAGGCTCTATGTGTTTTCTTGTATTTTTAACATATCCGTAAAATGCAGTTTGGTTACGAATAAGCATAAATTCACAGCTTAAATCTTTAAACTGATCAGTTAACCAGTCTGTTTCAAGTTCATAAATATCTGAACATTCACCACACGCAATAATAATATCATTTTCGACTTGAAACCATTTTTTATTAATTATAGAAAAGGTCAACTTTGCCCTTGTTTAGTATTGGTTTATTCTTTGCAATAAATAAGCGTCCCCCGCATGATAAGCCAATTTTCTAAGTAGACGTTTATTCTTTAAATTGATTAGTTCAAATCTCTACTTGCACCCGTATGAGATATACAATGTTGTATTGATCCTTACTATAATTCATTCTCGATAAACCACCGCCTCTGGCGGTGTGACTCAACAAGGCTTTGCCGTTAAGGCGTGCAAATCTGAGAAAATGGCCTCTTTAACAGAACCGGCAAGTTCGAATAAGGAGGCCAAAATGAGAGAATGGCAAAGCCAAGCTCACGTAAAACATTATTGCAAATATCATATAGTATTTGTGCCTAAATACAGAAAAAAGCAATTTATGGAACAATTAGAAGAGACATAGGTAAAATTTTAAGAGAATTATGTAGGCAGCAAGGAGTTGAATTGATCGAAGGTTATGCGATGAATGATCACATTCATATGTTACTGATGATCCCTCCTAAGTATAGCGTTGCTAATACGGTTGGTTTTTTAAAAGGAAAATCAGCAATTCGAATATTTAGAGATTATTTGCAAGTCAAAAGAAATTTCACAGGGCGACATTTTTGGGCGAGAGGGTACTGCGTAAGTACAGTCGGCTTAGATGAACAAATGATTCGAGAATACATTAGAAATCAGGAAAGTGAAGAAAAACGACAAGAGCAAATGCAATTCTCAGGAGTTTAATTTTAGCCCCTTCCAGGGGCTTTCATCATACCCCCAGCTTTGCCGGTGGTTGTTGATTAGTATGTTTTGAATTTTTCATAGGTATATCTGAATGAAAGTTTACATTTATACACCGAATAGCAATATTTTTCTTACTCTAGTGGGTGAAAATGAACTCGAACTTAAGCTTTATGCAAGTAGACATATTAAGTATATCGGTTTGCGAAGTTTTTAAAATTTGTGGATGTTTTAAGGTATCACAAATAAAAAAGCCAGTTAGGGGAAACTTCCTAACTGGCTGATTTAATACATATATAATGTGGTGGAGCTGGCGGGATTTGAACCCGCGTCCGGAAAGCGTCGACTCTAGCTCCTGTCTTTATAAAATAATAACTCACTGATTATAAAAACAATTATTATCTTATAGTAGCTAGCTGAAACTGATAATTGCTAATGAATGTGGACACTTTGTGGACGTTTTTAAAGAAAGGTTAGCCTAAGTTGTTATGAATAAAATCTCTTGAACCGTCATAATTTTAGTTCAAAAAATAGGTATCAAATAAAATAATTTCAGCTGTTATTTTATACTGGTTCTTCAATGAGTTTTTTTACCGCTTACTATAAACCTATTTCATGTCTCTTAAATGGTTATATTCATTTGTTGGGGGGTTACTAAGACTGCATAGTAACACCCCAGCTAGTCTTATTTTTAGAGAACTAAAATGTTTATAAAGCTATGAGTTTATGAGATATTAGCGATTATTAAATTATGTTGCGGACATTACTGATACGTCTACATCATATACGTTATGACTAAGCAAAATTCAATGCATGGAGTACTTTGATGTTTCTGTTTTACCACTGCAAGCAAGATGACAAGAACATAAATTATTAGAACAAATCTCAAATATAGCTATTAACGGTGGGTGATGAGATGGACACTCCCAAAACGGCCTCTATGCGCCAAACTGGAATATGTAACTCAGTTAAATTAGGAGCATCCATCATGAAGTGTAGAACTATTGGTATTGATTTAGCAAAATCTGTTTTTCAGACATGTGGCGTTAATCAATATGTAAAACTTCAGTTTAATAAAAAACTCGCTCGGCGAGATTTCCTTACCTTTATGACGTAACAGCCTCCGACTCAAGTTGTTATGGAAGCCTGTTATTCTTCTCATTATTGGGGTCGGGAATTAACTAAATTAGGTCATACCGTATGCTTTATTCCCGCTCAACATGTAACGCCTTTTGTACGGGGGAATAAAAATGATCACAATGATGCTTTAGCTATTGTTGAAGCAAGCCAAAGGCCTAACATTCGATTTGTGCCAGTAAAAAGTGAAGTCCAGCAAGAAGTCATGGCCTTACATCGTATTCGTGAACGGTTAGTTAAGAACAAAACTGCATTAACAAATCAAGCACATGGTTTATTAAGTGATTTTGGTATCATTTTTAACCGAGGTAGCGTTGCTTTAAAGTAATGGCCCATATCGTCGCTACAAGTTCACACATAAGCCAAAATATAAAGTCGCTGGTCGCCATGCTGCATGAGGAGTTTTTAGAGCTAAAAGCTAAGTTAAAAGTAATAGAGAAAAAAATAAAACAGAACTTAAATAGTTTTCCTCAAGCAGAAATACTATTAAGCATTCCAGAGATCGGTTACATAATCGCTTCTGCTTTAATTGCCTCTATTGATAAAGGGCAAGTATTTAAAAACGCAAAGAACTTTGCGGTATGGTTAGGGAACACACCACGGCAATATGCCTCAGGTTCAAATAGTTATATGGGGAAAATATCCAAAAGAGGTAATCGATATTTACGAAAACAGCTCATTCATGGTGCAAGAGCAGTGCTAAATATATACAAAAATGACAAAGACGCACTAAAAGTTTGGGGCGTAGCGGTTGCGCATAGACGCGGATTTAATAAAGCAGTGGTTGCAATAGCCCATAAACTTGCCCAGATTGCATGGTATCTACTACAAAAAAAATGAGACATATAAAGCTCAAAGAGTGAGTGCTTAAGATGAAAAATTTACAATGTTGCTTTGTTTATAAATGGTTACTAATTCAACCATTACTAAGTAGTGAACGGGTTGTTCACACCACTGTTAGCTTACAACTGTTGATGAGAAAAAGGTTTTCCCGCTTGGAAAAACCTGATTTAGACAAGGGCTTATAGCTCGTGTGGGTGTTAAGGTCTTTCAAGTACGGAACTCATCAGAGGCCGGCGGTAGTAAACTACCGCCACTCTTTTCCTAATAATTTTAGGAAAGAACAGAGCCTGTATATATGTCAGTGCTGATATTTTCAATATCCATCAATTAGCAAACCACATTGACAAATGTTAACGAAAAAAAGAATAAAAGATTTATTTTGTATTTTTTACAAGATCTAAACAGATCGTGCTTGCAAAGTGGTTTGTGTCCATATAAGTCTTTGTTATTTTTCTTTATATCCAAGCCAAAGAAAAGTTCTGGTAGCTTAGGGGCTGGTTGATGTTTGGTTTTCTTTTTATTGGTTTAAGACGAATCGATGCAAGGCGAGTGGTTGTAAAGCAAACTTAGCTCTATAAATATTTACATATTCAAAGACCAAAAGCCCTGAAATACATTTAGGGCTTTTGCTTTGACCATTAAAATTAAACAACATACTGTTTTTTTTTAAATTGATAACTGTGATATTATACTGGCATACTTAATTTAGAAGGAAAATATAATGAGGTTTAAAGCCCTCTTGTTTTGTTTATTGTCTTTTTTTGCAACAGCACTCGTTTTCGCACAATCTTTCACCATAGAACAAAAGTTCCAACTGCCTAACATAGATAAAGTTAAGAGTAGCAGCTTCCCTGAACACTTTACCAATTTTCAAGGCCATGTTTTTTTTACCGCCAATGATGATGATTCAACAGGTACAGGTATCTCAGGTAAAAAGCACTTATACAAGCACAATCTGGTGACCAACATAACAGAGGTAATACTCGGTACAAATGGCCTAGGGTTAAGTAACGTCTCTGATTTAAAACTGTTCAACAATTCCCTTTATTTTAAACAAGGTGATGTAATTCATGCCCTTGATAAAGACTTCACCCTCACTGAAGACAATACCAGCATTGTCTATCAAGTAAAAGAAACCTTAGAAGTTGATGGCAACTTATATCTTGTAGTAAACCTGGGCTTAGGGTATGAATTGTATATATACAATAATGGCCAGGCTGAGTTAATCAAAGATTTTAACATCGGTGAAGGAGATGGCGTTACCAGTAATCTAACACTTTATAACAATACCATATACTTGGCTGTGAACGACGGCCAAGGCCCCGAAATTTACAGCTTTAACCCAACTAACGGTGATATCAATAAAATAACGACTTTAAATCCAAGTACTACTTTTGTAGGTGATATTGTTAACCTGCTAACCATAGATAATAAACTTTATTTTAATGCCGCCGTGAAATTTGAAGATGGCTCACTTTATGGTTTATATGGCACCAATATTTATAATTTTGACTTTCAGAGCAAAGAAATGAAATCACACCGGATAGATGATTTTGATTTTACTATGGATAAAGTGGGTTCAAAGATCTTCTTAAATGGCAAGTATTCGGGGTTAGACTCTGATTCACAGTGTGGTGGGCCCGATATTGATGCTAGTATAGCGCTTTACGATGTGACAACACATAAACTCCAATGCCTACGTAACGAGAATACGTACGATAGCAAATCGTATGTCAATTACCAAATAATAGATGATACAATTATTGTTGATTGGGTTCTTCGTCGTCATTTAACACATTCTACAAGTCGTAACATCTCAGTAGTTAATCTAGACACCAACTCCTTAGAGGTTATCTATCAACCAGAAACATGTCTTGACCTCAGCAACGATTGCCCTACGCCCATACATCAAAGCTTTGCTTTTGCGAACAATAAAATTTACCTGCCTGGTTTTCACGACTTTACAGGTGTTGAACCCACTTCTGTTTCGTTAACCGGAGATGACATCAAAGCAATTGATATCAATACTTTTTACGAATCCACTTACGCCTTAAAACCTGAATATGCAGACCAAAACTTTTTATATATTCAGCCCTATCTTACGCAACAAGAACGCGATGAGTACTCCCGTAATTATTATAGCTTGTCAATACAAGGCAATACACTTGAACATAACTCATTATGGATGCCTAGAACCCTTTCTAGTGCTGTAATTAATGGGAAATCGAGTGAATATAGAAGCTTAGGGGCATTTGCATATAACAATCAAATTGTTCTTTTAACAGACTCATATTATGGGTTCAAAATTGAATCTGAGTCAGAATCGGTAATTTTGGACTTAGCCATTGATAATTATACACGGCCCAATTCCCGCGTACCAGCTACTATCATCGATGATGAACTTTATTTTTCACTCACCCATAGTAATGGTGACGATACCCTCTACCGCTATCATTTTATTAATAAATCCCTCGATATTGTTTTACCAACACAAAATGGTCAAACTGTTTTGGAAATATTAACTCGTAACGATAAAATATTTGCCGTTGTTTCTGAAAATAACACGGGTAAAATTTATCAGCTAACGGGAGAGCAGAGTGAACTGGTAGTAACCGTTGCAACCATTGATGGTACTATAAAACCACAACTGATTGGTGATGCTATCTACTTTTCAGGTGTCACTGATGTTGTTACCGACTTCAGTATTTTAAAATTTGATTTAGCAACACTGCATATCGATGCAGCAATCGGTAGCCATACCACACCAACCCTGCAAAGTTTTGCTGCATTTGATAATAAATTGTTTTATGTATTAGGCGATGCACAGCAAAGCCAAATGTATTACTTTGATTTACACACCCAACAACAAGTCTTAATTACGTTAAACGATACTATCAGCCAGCCCCTTGATGTCATACGGTTTGGCGAGGGCATTTATTTTCAGGCGATAAATTCACAGAGTCACCCTGCATTGTTTAACCTCAGCCTGCCAGAAAAATATCATTTCCCGCTGGTGGACTCATCTGAGTCGGTCGCGACGGGTAAACAAGGAGATGTTTATGAATCTGCACTCAGTATTAGTGACCTTGACGGCGACTCCCTGGAGGTGATTGTTGTTGAACCAAGTTGGCTAAGTTATGATAAAAACACACAAAAACTGACTGGTACACCCATTAAATTTGATAGCTCTGGTAGCCAGTTAGTAAAAATACTGGTCACTGATGGCCATCACTACAGTGCCCATCAATATCCTATAAACATTGAGTCAACACTTGAAATCATCGAACATGTATATCCATTAAGAGCCCAAATTGGTTCACTATTCTCACATCAAGTAGAAGCAAACTACTCAGGAGATGCCACCTTAAGTTACAGTCTGGAATTCCGCGGGACTGGGCACGCTGATTGGCTCTCATTAGATGAAAAAACAGGGATGTTAAGTGGTCAGGTGCCATTAACGGAAGAACATAACGAATCTTATTTACTTCTTGTTACTGTCACCGATGGCTCCTCATCAGATTCTTTTTCAGTTTTTATCAGAACTGTTATCCGACCTGTTGAGATAATCGCTAATGATGGCCCCTTAGTTGCCATTCTTGGTGATAATTTCAACTACCAGGTTAAAATTCACACAATAAATAACTGGACATACAAATATCGACTGGAAAGTGATGCACCTGAGTGGCTTAACTTAGATGCTGATACTGGCATACTGAGCGGTGAGGTACCGACAAGTTATTCTACTGAGCCGGTTACTATTAATACTAAAGTATATAGCGATGTTAATTATGCAGATTATGCGTATCACACCTTTGATATTAATTTCTATGGCGAACACAGCTTTACCAACAGCCCCCCCCTTAATATCACTCAGGGTGAAGTCTATGAATACATCCCTGAAATAGAGCTCGGTTTAAATGCCAGTGGTGACGTGAACTTCTCAATTGACAATAAACCCGACTGGGCACAGTTTGATACGATAACAGGCAAGTTATCGGGCACACCTAATGCAGTGGGTGTTTATGAAAATATTATTATTACCGTGGCTGATGATAACGTAGCAAGTTCATTAGCTGCCTTTGATATCACAGTTACCGCTATACAATATGGCGAACACAGCTTTACTAACAGCCCATCCCTTAATATCACTGCCGGTGCAGCTTATGAATACATCCCAGTGATAGAACTCGGGTTAAATGCCAGTGGCGAAGTGACATTCTCAATTAACAATAAACCCGACTGGGCACAGTTTGATACGATAACAGGCAAGTTATCGGGCACACCTGTTGAAGCGGATGTTTACGAAAATATTATTATTACCGTGGCTGATGACAACGTAGCAAGTTCGTTAACCGCCTTTGATATCACAGTTACCGCTATACAATATGGCGAACACAGCTTTACTAACAGCCCATCGCTTAATATCACTGCCGGTGCAGCTTATGAATACATCCCAGTGATAGAACTCGGCTTAAATGCCAGTGGCGAAGTGACATTCTCAATTAACAATAAACCCGACTGGGCACAGTTTGATACGATAACAGGCAAGTTATCGGGCACACCTGTTGAAGCGGGTGTTTACGAAAATATTATTATTACCGTGGCTGATGACAACGTAGCAAGTTCATTAGCGGCCTTTGATATCACAGTTACCGCTGAGCCAGTTGTAATATCCGACCCCAAACCAAAGAAAAGTTCTGGTAGCTTAGGAGCCTGGTTGATGTTTGGTTTTCTTTTTATTGGTTTAAGACGAATAAATGCAAGGCGAGTGGTTGTAAAGCAAGCTTAGCTCTATAATATATACATTATCACATACCAAAAGCCCTGAAATACATTCAGGGCTTTTTTCTTTGACCTGATAAAATCAAACAACATGTTGTTTTTTTTAAAATTAACAACCGTGACAAAAAATAACAGAAAAATAACAGTGACACCCAGTGCGCCGAGATAAATCGGTAGAAGATTGGAGGTGAAAGTCCTCTGCTTGATAATGCCTCGCAGGCAGCCAAGACCCCGAGTCATAGGCTTTGCATCGTAAGGTGCTGAGTTAAGCGTTGACAGAGGAAACCATAGGCTGAGTATTGAGTTGCGAAATCAAACTTAAGAGTGCTTGTTGGGTGAAGGGGAAGGCAATATGAGCCGTAGACGCTATGTAAAACGCCGCAGCTTGACTCTTCGCAGTCATAGACCTTGTGCATGTGGTGATGTCTTTTATGCGGAACTCGGAAGATCCACATTATTGTCTACCTGATAGCAGGGTAGACAAGTTATCGGGAAGTCAAATGACGAAGCCGATGATGATGTGGAAGTCAGACCATCCCATAGTAGTGAAGAAACCAGCGAACAAAGAGGGGTAGCACCTTTGGCGGAGCAGGTGGAGCGAAGGGGGCGGACAAAGAGGAAATCACTTTAACAGGAGTATGCCATGACACAGAGCATGGGGTTATTTTTATCTCTCACAATTTACACTCAACAAAACACCTGTGACGATTGATTTGTAATTCAAAAAACAGCGATTTTTTTAAAATTCCGAGTCTGATGAAAGCGATCTGAGTTTCAATTTGAGAAAATTAACGGTGGGTGTCATCGTTGTCTTTCGACAAAACAAAACTCCCCGGCTTTATAACCGTGATCCAGCACCCTATTTAACAGTTTCTTTTTTGCTCAAAATATACGCTTAATTATAAGGATCAAAATATTTTTCAGGATCGATTTGACGATCTATTTTAAATGTGATCTTATACTTTCTTTTTAGCAAAGAAATTATCATGTCAGCACCTTTTAAACCTTTCACCAAACACCTTGGTCATTTAGGCCTGATCGCTCAAATGTGTAAAGAACTAAAAATAGCAGAGCAAGTTGATCGACTCATTCCTTCACCGGATGACAAGCTTGTTTCTTATGGCGAATTGCTTGTTGCCATGATCATCAATGGGTTAGGCTTTACTAGTCGGCCATTACATGTGTTCCCTGAGTTTTTTGCCAATAAAGATTTACCTCGATTATTAAGGCCCGGTATTGAAGCTAAGCAGCTCAATGACAGTGCCTTAGGTTGCGCCATGGACAAATTTTTTGAATTTGGGGTAACAGAGTTATTTTCGCATTTAGCCAGCAATACGGTTAAAACACTCGACTTAAAAGTTGAAACGGTTAATCAAGATATCACCAGCTTTCATGTTGATGGGAATTACGATACTGAATCTGATACGGGTGCTGTCACCTTAACCCATGGCTATAGCCGCGATCACCGACCAGACTTAAAGCAGGTTGTGTTGCATTTATTAGTTGAGCAACAAGCCGGGATCCCGCTGTATATGTCACCGGCCAATGGCAATGCAAATGATAAAACCGAGTTTTACCAGTTAGTTAAAGAGTTTAAGGATTCGGTAAAAAGCGCTTGTGACAGCAAGTATCATATCGGCGACAGTGCCTTATATGTTAAAGAAACGATACAAGCATTGGCGAAGCAGGAAAGAATATTCATTAGTCGCGTGCCTGCTGTTTTAACTCAGGCCAAGCAGCTGATAAACCAAATAACAGCGTATAAACTCATAGATTTCGCTGACGGTTACAGGGGCTGCTGGATTGATAACGGTTATGCAGGTGTCAAACAGAAATGGTTGCTTATTCAAAGTGAAGCGGCGAAAGAAAAAGAAATGAAAACACTGGGAAAGCGCCTGCAAAAACAAACAGATAAGGCGATAAAATCCTTTATAAAACTGAACAAAGAAGCCTTTTCCTGTGAACAAGATGCTCGCAAAGCTTTAGCAAAATGGCAGAAAAGTTCGCCGATAATGCAAGTTAATTCAATTAATATCAGAGAAAAAGCACGCTATAAAAACAAAGGCCAGCCGGCAAAAGACGCCCAACCCGATTATTTTGAATACTTCATCGAAGGGATTTTAGCCAGCTCACTAACCGAATGTGAGCGGATAAAAACCAAGTGCGGCTGCTTTATTCTGGCCACCAACGAAATCAATAACCTCGATATGGCAGAGTTGTTAAGCCAATACAAAGGGCAACAGCGAGTTGAGCGTGGCTTTAAGTTTTTAAAGAGCCCAGAGTTTTTTACCAGCGCGATATTTTTGAAAAAGCCGGAACGAATAGAAGCGCTACTGATGATAATGACTTTATGCTTAATGGTTTACAACGCCCTTGAGCACAGGATCAGAAAGGGACTACGGGACACTGGCCAACACTTTCCCGATCAAAAGAAAAAGCCAAGCCAAAAACCAACCGCCAGATGGATATTTCATTGCTTTAGCGGTATCACTGTTATGTATTTTGAGCAGAAAAACGGCCTAATTGCCAACTTAGAGCCCAGGCACTCAAGCGTGTTAAATGCCTTAGGCAAAACATATCAAGAAATGTATTCATAAACTAGGGTGCGGAATGTCGGCTTGAAGGTTGATTTTATATATTGTCGAATATCTTCACCTATTTTATAAATTTAAAGAAACAGGTGAGTACAATATGCCAGTGGGTTTGTTTCCAAACCTAGCAGGCTTGGAAATGGATATGCAGTATTTTAGCGATATGCGCCCAAGCTATTATTGCTTTGCTAATGAGACTAAGGAAATGACTACCGAAGAAATAATGGCCTACTTTGCGGATAAGGTGTAGCTAACTATATAATAAACAAGGATAGCTTATGCAGCCACAACTTGATCTTGTTGTTGGACTAGCCCGGACTAAACAGTACACTACTTATCAGTCGAAACTGAACGTTATTAGTCCTATTTGCTATATTTGCGCTAAGCCACCATCAACTTGTAAGTCAGATCCCGTTATAAATGACGCGTTATCTGAGGCTAAAAACAATGCTGACTTGGCTATTTCTATAGGAGTTGCTATGCGACCAAGTGGTGTTTTATTAGATACTTGTTCTAATGTGGAGTTTAAATTTTCATCGTCAAATCCAAATTTTTGTAAAATAGGCGTGTTTGTAACTCCAGGCGACAAGGCGTTTACTCTAATGCCACTTGCGCCAAGTTCTTGTGAAAAGGAGCGAGCTAATGAACGAACAGCTGCTTTAGTTGCGCCATAAACTGACCAAATACCAGCTCCTTTTTGAGCCTGGATAGAAGACATTAAAATAATCGATGCATTTTTATTTAGATATACCAAAGACTTCTGAACAGTGAAAAAAACACCTTTAAAATTGATATCGCTACTTTGATTAAAGCTTTCTTCTGTTACATCACTTATGCTTTCTGGCAATGCGATACCTGCATTTGCAATAACAGTATCTATGCCTCCCCATAATTCATTGCATTTTAGATAAAAGTTTTCAATTTCCTTGCTGGAGCTCACATCTCCAGAAAAAATAAAAATATCTGAAGGAGCTTGTTTCTGAAAATTCTCCATTCGCTTTATAGATTGTGCAAAAATCGCCACCTTATAACCATTTTGTAAGAAATATTCTGAAATGGCTAAACCAATTCCTGAGTTTCCACCTGTAATTGCTACAACACGCTTTTCCATTTTTAATTCCAATTAAAATTTTAAGTTTTATAATCTTAGACTTTATATTTACTAATAAAAACCCTATAGTGTTATTTTTCCACTATAGGAGATGTCTTGTTGAATTTTGATTATATTGGTTCATTTATTCGTAGTTATAGATCTGCAAATAGCGAAAGCCTGCAATCATTAGCGGATCGCTCAGGTGTTAGTCGATCAATGATTGCACAAGTAGAGAGCGGACAAAAAAATCCAACCATAATGATTTTAGCTAAATTAGCTAATGCGATGAATATTAGGTTAGAAGATTTTGTAAAAGATCCGAAAGGCTTACATGATACAGAAATACTATTACCGACTAATGAAAATATTGTTAGTAAAAAGGACAGTGTGTTTGTGTGTCATCAATTAACTGCAAGGTCAAACGCATCTTTATCGGATTTCTACCAATTTTATTTTATAGATCATGGTAAAACGTCATTTTCAGCAAACCCGATATCAGACTCAATAAAATATGTATGGGTTGAACAAGGCATGCTCACTGTTTATTTATCTTCAAAAAAAATCATGCTCGATGCAGATCAGGGAGTTAGGTTTAACGCATCAATTCCCCATAGGTTTGAAAACCAACTGGGTCTACTGGTTAAAGGAACCTTTGTTGTTGCCTATAAAAATTAAATAACGTTATTAATATGTGCCTATAATAAGTTATTTAAGCATAGGGAGATTCAAATGAAACGCGTTACAGGAATTGGTGGTATTTTTTTTAAGGCTAAAAATGCATCATTATTACACGCTTGGTATAAGCGTCACCTTGGTATTGATGTACAGCAATGGGGAGGTGCCGCATTCAGCTGGACAGACTCAAATGGTGAGCCTGTTGCCGGTACGACTATCTGGTCAATTGGAGATGAGCAGGGGGAGCAGTTTTCTCCTGGTAATGCATCTTTTATGATCAATTATCGTGTAGATGATCTTCAGGCATTAGTACAAGCATTAAAAGATGAAGGCTGTCATGTTTTAGATAAGATTGAAAATTCTGAATACGGCAAATTTGCCTGGGTTATTGATCCTGAAGGAAATAAGGTGGAATTATGGCAACCGCCAGAAGGTCAATAAAGTAATTATAGATTTGCAAAGTTGGCTGAGTAATAAATAATTTAGTGAAATAAAACGCGATTGTAAAAGTAATCGCGTTTTTCGAGTGTGATGATTAAAAATAATTATTCATATTTCAGGGCATGTACCGGGTTTTTCCGCGCTACTTTGGCTGCATTTGCACCCACAGTGCCCCAGGCTATGACTAAAGATAACAAGCCAACAAAAATACAAATAGGGATTAACCAAAGTATATTCATTCTATGTGGAAATGTTTCAAGCCAGGTTATCATGAAATAAATGGCTGTTGGCCAGGCGATTATGTTTGCAAGTATCACGGGTTTTGAAAATTGCCAGATCAATAAACTCACAATATCTTTAACACCGGCTCCCATGACCTTACGAATACCAATCTCTTTGGTTCTTCTTTCTACTGTAAAAGCAGACAAACCAAATAAACCTAGACAAGCCACAATGATAGCCAAAATTGAGAATACTAAAAACAGTTGCGCCATAGTCACTTCATCTTCGTATTGTGCTTTCATCATTTCAGTTAAAAATTGTAAACTGATAGGGCGCATAGGAATATTGTTTTTCCATACCGCTCCTATGTTATTCATCAATTTAGCTACATTGTAACTATCATATGTAATTGTGGCTACTCTGAAGCGTTGTGGGTTAAACGTATAAACACTGGCACGTATACCAAACTTAATTGATCTAAAATGTATATCGGGTATTACACCTATTATTGTGAGGTGTTGCATACCGGCGATATCAGCGACTATGGTTTTACCTATTGCGTGTTGGGGTGAATCAAAGCCAAACTTTTTTATGGCCATTTCATTAAGCAAGATACTCGCTTTACCAGCTTGTTCATTATTTTCAGTTATGATTTTGTCTGAGCCGAAAGCCTCATCAAATAAACGCCCTGCAATAGGCTTAATATCATAGGCTTCAAAAAAGCCATAACCCATATTGTAATAATTTAACCCTATTGACTGATTAGCTGTGCCATTAAGTGAGTCTAATAATTTAAAGCCTGTGTTATTTTCGTTATCTTGAGTGGGTGATTCAGATGAATAAACAACTGATTTTACATCGGGTATATTAAGTAGTTCTTGTTTTAAGCTGGCAAGTTTATCCCTTGCAGGCGCAATATCTAGTACCAGCTTATTGTTACTTGAGAATCCGACATCTTTGTTATTAGAATATAACGTTTGGCCATATACCACTAAGGTTGAAATAACCAGAACGATAGATGTGGTAAACTGAAATATCACCAAAATATTACGTAACTTATTTGAACTACCAGACTCTCCACTTTTACTCGATTTTAATATATCTCCCGGCAGAAAACGTGATAAATACATTGCAGGGTATAAACCGGCTCCCAGGCCAACTAATATGGCTAGTCCAATTAAAGATGCTAACAAACTGAAGTCGTCGAATAAGCGTAAAACAAGCTCTAACCCTAGTACCTGATTGTAAAAAGGTAGCGCCATTTCTACAGTTACCAGGGCAAATAATAATGATATCAGCACCAGCGCGATAGCTTCCCCTAAAAATTGAATTGCCACTTGTATTCTGCTGGCGCCTAATACTTTTCGCATTGCTACTTCTTTAGCACGTTTGCTTGCTTTGGCTGTGGATAAATTCATAAAATTAATACAGGCAATTAATAGCACTAGACCTGCGACGATTACAAATGTTTTTATTAGCTGACTATCTCCCATTGGTGTCAGATCACCCAGATTGCCAGCATGATCTTTTGCATTTAAATGTAAGTCAGGAACTCGCATCAACCTCTGTCTAATAAGATCTGTTACTTGCTTACTTTGTGGATCTGAGTTTAAGGAATTTGTAAACATATCTTTTAACGGACTTTCATTATTCATCCAATAGCTGATGCGGTTTTCTAGTTGTTCAAGGCTGATCCCTTCGTTTAATTTAAAATAGGTATAAACATTAACACTTGTCCAGGTATGTAACACATTATCGTTTTCACCAAATAAAGCGGGTTGTAAATAAAGTAAAAAATTAATATCTAAATGGGTAGACTTGGGTAAATCTTTTATAATCCCTGTTATTGCCACTGATGTTGGACCGCCACCATAACAACATAGCGTTAAGGATTTTCCTATAACATCGGTTTTACCAAAATATTTTAACGCAATTTCTTCAGTGATCACTAAATCCATAGGTTTGTTAAAAGATGAAGCTTCTGATCCATGTGCAAATGGTAAATCAAATAATTTGAAAAAACTGCCATCAACCATAGTTGCCTGTTCTGAAAAAGCATTTTCATTTTGGCGAACTGTTGTTTCAAATTGTATTAAGCGCACACCAGATTCAATTTCATTACTGGCATAGTCACGAATAGCTTCCATCATATTTCCAGCCGATCGTACTGTTTCAAAGGGCTGTTGGTTTGGAAAAGAGTAAGCAGTGTGCATTCTTACTAAACGATCATTATCTGTTAGCCAGGTATCAAACCCTGTTTCTTCACGTACAAATAACATAATAAGTATGCAGCTGGTTAAGCCTATGGCTAATCCTGCAATATTAAGAATAGAGAACATGCCATTCTTAATAATATTGCGCCAGGCTGTAATGAGATAATTACGAAACATAATAAATTCCTTTATTTAAGCAGCTCTGACGTTTTGTGAAACAACCTGACCGTCAAATAAGTTAATGGTTCTGCGGGCAAAATCAGCGTGGGCAGGGCTATGGGTTACCATTATGATGGTTGTGCCTTCGCCATTGAGTGTTTGCAGCATTTCCATCACTTCCTGGCCATGTGCGCTATCTAAATTACCTGTTGGCTCATCAGCCAGGATAACAGCCTGATCGCCTACAACGGCTCTGGCTACGGCAACTCTTTGTTGTTGACCACCAGATAATTGACTGGGCATATGTTTGGCTCTGTGCGCAATACCTACTTTGTCCATGACTCTTTCTACCCGCTTTTTTCGTTCGGCGACAGGAATGTTGTGATAAATCAAAGCAAGTTCAATATTTTCAGCAACTGTTAGCTCATCAATTAAATTAAAGTTCTGAAAAATAAAGCCAACATGTTTTTTTCTGATCTCAGATAATTGGCTTTCAGCATATCCAGCGATATTTTCGTTATTAAATATGTAATCACCACTTGTTGGTGTATCTAACATACCAATTGTATTTAATAAGGTAGATTTACCACAGCCAGAAGGGCCCATAATTGCGACAAATTCACCTTTAGCAATTTCAATATTAACGTTATTTAACGCAGTAGTTTCAATATCGTCAGTTTGGTAAGAGCGACATAGGTTACGTAATTTCAACATGTTATTTTCCTTTATAATTTTTTTAATCTGTTTATTGATTCAATGTAAGTGTTTGCATATCTAAGTAACTGCTATAGGGACTGGTTACAACTTGTTCTCCCACTTCTAAACCTTCAATGACTTCTATAAATTGATTGTTTCTTCGACCAGATCTGATCTGACGTTTTACTGCCTGATCGCCATTTTGAGTTACAACAAAAATCCAATTCCCCCCAGTGTCTTGAAAAAATGCACCGTTTGGAATAAGTATTGCCTTACTGGCATCGCCTAACGTCAATTTAGTTTGTATTGTCTGGCCCCGTCTTATGCCTGCTGGCTGGTTGTTTACAAATTGAAAGTCAACTTCAAATTGACCGTTTTGAACTTGAGGATAAATTTTAGAAATCACTAATTCAAAATGTTCATATTTTGCTTTTTGACCAATATCTACTCGACCTAGATAAAACTCGTCAATAAAAGCGGTAATTTTGTAATCATTGGGAGTATCAATTTGCCCCAAACGTTCTCCTCTGCCAATACTTTGGCCTATTTCCACATTAAACCCAGACAATTTACCGGCAACAGGGGCTCGCACTTTCATGTTTTCTAAATTTTGTCTGGAAATAGCAAGGTTACTTTCTAATCTTTCACTGGTTTGTTTTAAAAACGCTAATTGTGACCCTTGCATTTTTGCATCAGAACTTTGACTTTCCCTGGTTAACTCAAGTCGGCTTTGATACCAGGATAATGTGTCTTGTGTATCATCATACTGAGATTGCATAATGGCTCCCGTATTGAACAGTTCTTTTTCTCTTTTTACCTGACGCGTTAACAATTTGATTTGATGCTCAATATCAATAATGTTGCGTTTGTGCGACAGTCGATTTTGTTCAAGGCTTAATTCAATTGTTCGCATGTTATTAAGTTGTTCAGCAACACGGGTTTCATTACTTAATACGCTAAGTTGTAATGAAGCATTTGAAAGTTCAACAATCAAATCACCCGCATTTAACTGAATACCATCTTCAACGAGTATTTTTTCGATTCGACCACCTTCAATGGCATCCAGAAAGACAGTTTTTGCAGGCGTGACTCGGCCTCTGACCGGAATGAAATCTTCAAATGTGCCAGATATGACCTTTGAAATAACAATATGATTGCTGTTTATGGCAAGCGTTTTTCCCGTTGATTTATTGAATATAAAAAAGGCAAAAAATGATAAAAAAGCCAAAAGGATTAATGGCACGAGCCATTTTTTTATAGGATGACGTTGCGCAACCACCTTTTTGTCCATTCCTGAACCTGATACCGCTGTGGCGATAGGGGGCTCTGAGATCACTGCATTTAAGTTAGAAGTATTTTTGTTCATATTAATTTTTACTAACACCAAGGTTTACTTAATCATATTGTTATATATTACAATTAACGTTCCAGTTTTTATTTGTTTGTTTTTAAAGGAATTATTTTAAAAGTAAAAATTTCAGCTTCAAATTACTGTACGTTAATGAACATTAGGTGTACGGTAATGAACACTTTTAACGCGCAGAATAAATGAGTAATTAATTGAAAACTGAGGGTAAAATATTAATAGTTGATGATGATGAAGACATCTTGACAGCAGCAAGGTTATTGCTTAAACGTCAGTTTACTCACGTGAGTATATGCAATGTCCCTGAAAACATTCCAACGTTTTTAGCAGATCAACAATTTGATGCAATTTTGTTAGATATGAATTTTGGACCGGGTGAAAGTTCAGGTGCCCAAGGGTTTTATTGGTTAAAGAAAATATTGGAAATTTCGCCAAATAGCGTGATTATTATGATCACAGCGCATGGCGGGGTTGATGTTGCGGTTGATGCCATGAAATTAGGTGCGACAGATTTTATTGCCAAACCCTGGCAAAATGAAAAATTAATCGCCACAATTTCTGCTGCTGTAATGTTAGGTCAGTCACGTTCAGAGACACAAAAATTAAGGGCGACAAATAACACATTAGTACAAGTTAATAATCTACATAATAAACAATCAATTATTGGTGATTCTAGTGAAATCAAACATATTCATTCTTTGATTCAAAGAGCGGCACCCACAGATGCCAATGTCCTTATTTTAGGAGAAAATGGTACCGGAAAAGAATTGATTGCCCGGGAAATTCACAATCAAAGTTTACGTGCTAATAGTGTATTTATGTCAGTTGATTTGGGGGCAATTTCAGAAACTTTATTTGAAAGCGAATTATTTGGTCATACAAAGGGTGCTTATACAGGCGCACAACAAGACAGAATAGGGCGGTTAAAGGCGGCTGACGGCGGTACATTATTTTTAGATGAAATTGGGAATTTACCCTTATATTTACAGGCAAAACTATTAACCGTGTTGGAGCAAAGAACGGTGACGCCACTGGGTTCTAATAAATCAATTCCTTTTGATGTGCGGATCATTTCAGCAACAAATGTAGAAAAGTCGCAATTAAAATTAGCAGATAAATTCAGACAAGATTTACTGTTTCGGTTAAATACGGTGGAGATTTCGCTTCCTTCATTAAGAGAGCGTATCAGCGATATTGATGCCTTACTTGATTATTATTTAGCGCTTTATTGTCAAAAATACCATAAGCCAATGAAAACTTTAACACCTGACGTTTTGGCAGTGATTAAATCTTATACTTGGCCTGGTAACATTCGAGAATTACGTCATGGGATTGAAAGGGCGGTGATTTTGAGTCAGTCATCACAATTAACCGTGAATGATTTTCAGTTAAGTACCGAAAATACCAAAAAAGAAACGAAAACTCCCGTACTAGTTACAAATGATCTGCAAGTGCAGTTACCACAAGCGTTAAATTTAGAAACAATTGAAAAACAAGTGATCACAGCAGCATTAAAGAAACACAGATACAATATTAGTCATACAGCAAAAGAGCTGGGATTAACCCGAGCTGCATTATATCGCAGGATGGAAAAACATGGGCTTTAATAAATTTTCTTTTTCCATCGTTCTACGAACTGTTTTAGTGATGTTGAGCGTGATGCTGTTGGTTATTGTGCTGAATACACCTGGATACCATGCTGTCAGTGTATTAATGATAATTATCATTATGCTGCAACTGATCAACTTAATTCGTTTTGTTGCAAAGACAAACACTGAATTGGTGAGGTTTTTTGATGCCGCACGTTATGCCGATTATGCACAAAATTTTGAACTTAAAAAATCAGGCTCGGGTTTTGATGAATTAGGTGTTGTTTTTAATGATATTTTACAAAACTTACAACTAGCGCGCACAACACAACAAGCAGAGCTTAAACATATGAAGGCCTTGATTGAGCATCTACCAGTGCCAGTTATGAGTATTCATTATGATGATAAGGTAACGCTTTGGAATAATAGTGCGAGACGTTTGTTTAGCATTCACGCTATTACACATGTAATAGATTTAGCTAAGTTCGGTCATGAATTCCCTGATAAATTAAAAAGTATAGGTGCCGGAGAGCGACAACTCATTGATCTGGAGATTGACGGTATGGCGCACAGATTAAGTGTGTCGGCAACGCAGATTGTGGCAAATCAAAAAACAGAAACCATTCTAAGCCTGCAAGATATTCAAAATGAGTTAGATGTTGCGCAGCTTCAGGCATGGCAGGATTTAGTCAGTGTTTTAACCCATGAAATTATGAATAGTATTACACCAGTAGCGTCACTTGCAAATACAGCAGTCGATTTAGTTAATGATCTAAAAGAAAAAACATACTTAGCAGCTGAGGTTTTAGAGGACTTAGATGATGTGGCTGGTGCAGTGCAGACGGTAGCACGTCGTAGTGATAGTTTAGTTAATTTTGTCAGTAGTTACCGGCGAATTACCCGATTACCTGAACCAGATAAACAAAAAGTAATGATGTCTGCTTTATTTAAAAATGTGCAGTCTGTTGCTTGCATAACATGGGCAGAGAAAAAGATAGTTTTAACCACACAAATAACACCCGTAAATCTTACTGTAGATTTGGATATTGGCATGATAGAACAAATATTAATTAATTTGTTATTAAATGCGGAGCAGGCATTAACTAATATTAAAGATGCACATGTTTCAATGTACGCTTATATCAATCAAAGAGGACGAGTGGTACTTGAAATAACAGATAACGGAACGGGCGTGCCTGAGGCCATAAAACAGCATATCTTTGTGCCATTTTATACAACTAAAAAAGAGGGTTCCGGGGTTGGGTTAGCACTTGCCAGACAAGTCATGGTTGCGCATGGAGGCCACATTGCATTAGATGAAAAGAGAAAAGGAGGTGCGAAATTTAGTCTGACATTTTAGATGATTTGAACCAATTTATTATAGACTTAGGAGATTTTTATAAATTCAAATATCTTTAATAAATCTTTTGACTATGATTAATACATGAGTATTAAGCAAAATACGGATCATGATATGTTTAATGGCTCTTTAGTGTATGTAATAAGGTGATATAGATCACATAAATAGATAAGGATGTTATTTTGGAAATTTATGAATTACCTTTTGGTCAAATAAAGATCCTGCAGCAGGATATGGCTGAAGTGATAATAAATCATGGTATTGAATTAAATTTGGATATGGTGAATCAGTTTCATCATTTATTATTATCGGAGTTAACTTCTCCTTTTTCTTTATTGATCAATAAACTAAATGATTATACTTATGATTTTGATGCACAGCAAAATATTGGAAATATAACGGGAATTAACGCAATTGCTGTTATTTCTTATAGCCGTATCGGTTCTTTGGCTACTCAATGCGTTGTTCACATGATCAAACGTAAAAATAATATTAATGTTCAGTTATTTTCAAATCGGGATGTTGCATTAAAATGGCTCACTTTGGAGCAGTTTAATATAAATCAGCAACAACAGTTTTTAATGGATATTTCTGTTACTAAAAATTAACGTCACACGCAAAATGAATTACGCCTATTTAAAAATATAAAGAGATAAGCGTTATAGAATATGATTAAACTTAATATTAAAACTCGGATCTTAGTTTTTGTCATTTTTTTTGAATTATTTGCGTATACAAGCATTCAGTTGTTTAATAATTACATTTATAAAAAAGAACTGATCCAATTAAAGCAACAAGAAATTCAACAAACTTTTGCCGCAAGTACTGAAAAAATAAATAACCTGAGTAACTTAATGGAACGCAATGCGATAGATTTAGCGCTATCTGGTGCGCATTTATTTTCTTTAAAACAAGATGGCTTAATATCATTATCAAACTTAGAGCAAGTTGTTGAGCGCTTATTAGTTTTAAACTTTTCTAGCTTTTCAGAAGCGATAGGAGGAGGGTTATGGTATGAACCTTACACGATTGATAATTCACTAATGTATTTTGGGCCATACGCCTATAAAAAAGAAGAAAAGGTCTTATTTAGCTGGGATCTAAATACGCCTGAATATGATTATCATAATCAAAGTTGGTACACCATAGCAGCTGACAGTGATTGGGGACTTAACCAGAAAGTGTCTACCCCTCTCTTTTGGACTCCCCCATATTATGATGATGCGGGAACATTTTCTCTCATGATGACAGTTGATGCAATTATGTTTGACCTTAACAGGCAGCCGATTGGTATGGCGACTGTTGATTGGTCTTTAGCACAATTAACCGCGTTTTTAGAGTCAGTTAAAATATCAGAAAATTCATATCCTTTTTTTATTCACTACCCGTCACGAAAGTTTATTAGCTATCCAAAAAATCCCAAGTTAGTGATGCAAGATGCGAATAAGCTTGCATGGGGGGAAAAGTTATTAGATTTAGCTGAAATAGGCACGCTAAACAGTATGAAAAATATATATATTGGTGATGTTAATTATACAATTTATTTTTATCGTACTAAAAGTGGATTTGTATTTGGTTCTATTAGCCCCATTTCCGATCAAGAAAATGCAGTTTCGGCTATTACGACGGTTACATTATTAGCGGGTGGCGCAATTGGTGCTTCATTTATTATTATCATGCTTGTTCTTATGCGAGTTTTATTTTCACCTTTTGATAAGGTTTTGAATTTAATTAAAAATTCTGTTTCACGTCAAAGTAAACAAAAAGGCTGTATTGAAGTTGAACAGATAATTTATACTGGGAATAACGAATTTACTGCCATTATTCAAGAACTTAATCAAGTTTATGGTCAAATAAACTCTTACGTGAACGAAATATCGTCTAGTAATGTGAGCTTGAAGCAATCTGAAGTTGAAATTAATGCACTAAATGAGGAATTAGAAGATAAAGTTACACTGAGGACTGAGCAATTAGCGAAAAGAACACAGGAAGTGACGGCTTCATTAGAAAAACTTAAAGCGACTCAAAAACAATTGGTTGAGCAAGAAAAAAATGCCTCTTTAGGTCGACTTGTTGCAGGCGTTGCACATGAAATAAATACGCCGTTAGGGGTGTGTGTTACGTTAGCATCATTTATGGAAGAAAAAGTCAAAGATATTTATCGACGATTTGATGCTGGAGAGCTGGATAAGCAATACTTTAAAATAAGTCACGAAGAACTGACTGAAAGTATTTGTATTTTAATTCAAAACTTAAATAGGGCAGCTGATTTGGTTGCAAGTTTTAAACAAACTGCGGTTGATCAATCTATTCATGAATTTCGCCAATTAAAAATAGTTGATTATTTAACTATCATTATCCGTTCACTTAAACCGCGCTTGGAGCAAACTAAACATAAACTCGAATTTATATGCGATCAGCATGAAATTGAAATCTATTCAAACCCAGGGGCCATTTTACAAATAATTACTAGCCTGGTTGATAACGCACTTGTTCATGGATTTAAAACTATAGATGCGGGTATAATAAAAATACAAGTCGCACACGCCGCCGACGGCATCACTATAGAAGTAGCTGATAACGGTATTGGTATGCCTGTTGAGGTATTGCACTGTATTTTTGAACCATTTTTTACAACCACGCGGAATATAGGCAGTACAGGTTTAGGTATGCATATTGTTTATAACTTAATTACACAGCAACTTAACGGTAAAATTGAGTGTAAAAGTACTTTAGGAACAGGTACTTGTTTTATGATATATCTACCTAAAGTCAGCCCGCATGTACTAGAGATACCCGATGTTAATTAATTACAGCATAGATTTTATTTGTTCTGAATTTTTTATAACAGCCGCCAGTTTTGCCTAAGCCCTATCAAATATAAACTACCAATAGAAAAACATATTATAGAACTGTATAACCAAAATTCTGGCGACCGGTCCATGGGATTTGCGATTAAAAAAAATCCGGCCACACCGCGCACTATATAAATTGTGCTAATAATTATTAATGCGGTACGTATTAAAGGTAGCTTTTTTATGATCCCAACAGCAGATAAAGCATAACATGACCATGAGGTTAATATTAAAATTATCACAAAGGTAATAATGTCAGGTTTGTGATCGCCTTGCTCTGCCAGCGTTACCATATGTTCACCTGCACCAAAAAAACGATACCATGAAGCACCAAAAATGATGCAACCAAGATGTAGTAAGGCTGCAATACCTGTAAAAATAGCAGCAAGGAATAAGTAAATATTAAACATGGAATTACTTTTTATTTGCCACAAATGTTTTGTTTATAATTTGCCATTTATGTTCTCTTTTATACATGACTAAGTAATCTACATAATGGGTTTTTGGGGTATCGAAATCTAACTTAACCATAGCCATTTTATTATCAACAATATCTACGGATAAAACGTTCGCTTTCCAGGTATCTTTTGTCATTTTGTTGAAATAACCTGCAAATTCTTTTAGTGGTACGGTTCTTATTGTATCCTTACCTGTCGTTTTATCTTTGTTGATCATCTTCACATGACCAAACTCCATGTCAAAAGCGCTAGATAATAGTTGCTGATCACCGTTTGCGGCACCATTAAAATAATTATAAGCAACAGCAACCACGGCTTGATATTCATCACTTGTTTGCGTTGCTGCATGAGTTGATAAGGAAACAATTAAGCTACTTACAGTTGCTATGGTTAATAATAAATTTTTTATTTTCATCATTTTCATCAAACTTATACTGTCGTTAAGTATTAATATTTTTATGATATTTGATATCACATCAGCCATAAAGTAAATGCTTTAAATTGTAATTAAATATGTACTTTTTATGTATAAAGAAGCGTTATCTATATGATTATCGAGGTATTCTGAAATTCACCTCGATAATTATTACAGTGAAACTATCAATATATTAAAGTTTATTTTGAATTAACTTAGCTTCAATTATATTTGTTTGCCATAAATTGGACTGGTGATCTTTACTCAAAAGTAATGCTTTTTTGTAATAACTTAGCGCCATTTTTTTACTTTTTAGTTTTTCATAAGTGACTGCAATTTGCTTAATATATTCTATTGAATTAAAAAACTGTTCTTCTGACTCAAGCAATAAAGTGAGTGCTTTATCCTGACTTTCAAAATGTCCAATATAACTCGCTTGCATCATAATGAAAGCAGCTTCCGAACTAGGTAGTACCTTTTTAACTTCGGCCATAAAAGCGGGTAACTCAGCTTGTTGTTTACTTCGATAAAAGTAGCGGATCATGGCTTTGATACTCGGGGTTGGGATCGGCTGTTTGAGTTGTAATGTATCGAGTAGTGTTTTGTATTCTGTTACTAATTGATGTGGATTGTGTAGTTTATTTAATTTTTTTTCGGCGATAAACCAATCCTTAAATATATGCTTTAAACTATTTCTTAAAGATATAATACCAACTGAATTATGATTTTCGTCTGGATAATGTTTAAATTGCCAATTGATGTTCTTTGGTTGAAGGTCATCTAATAAGTCTATCAAGGCATATTGGTTCATACGAGTCTCATCACCGAGTGATAGATATAAAGAGACCGGTTTATGCTGAGATTTTGGCAATATTTTTTTTGCTTTTTTGAGAAATGCTTGATTATTCAGCCATAAAGAAGGGCTTGATGCTAAATATGTTGTGAAGGAATCCGGGCTTTCTAACAATGTATTGAGCACGAATAAGCCCGCAATAGAATGGCCAAAAAGTATATCATGCCCAGAAGTTTTATAATTGCTGTTGATATAAGGCTTTAGTTCCTGATTAATAAAAGCTAAAAATTCAGATGCTTTACCTTCATCTTGTTTTTTCAACGGTGCGGTAAAACCTTTTGGTGTCATATATTGGCGATATTTATCAGTTCCTTTATCAGCGATACCAACGAGTATCACATCTGGAATTAACTGGGCTTTATTGGCTAATAAATCGAGTAAACCAGACACACTGTGAAAATTATAATCACCATCTAATAAGTATAATACCGGGTAGGTGGTAGCTGCATCACTTTGGTAGTTTTCTGGCAATAAAACCTGTAATTCTCTTTGTTCATTTAATATTTTTGAGTTAATTTCAATTCTATCGCCTATGACTAAAGTTGATGAGAAAACTTGTAATGGGGTGAATAAAACGAGTGCAAAAAATATAATATAGTTATTAAACTTCAAAATTATCTTCCTTAAATTGATTATCACTTAGCAGAACATAATAGAATACATTAATTTTATTGTTCCGGGTTGAATTTATAGCATTAAATAAAATGAGTTAGTGTCGGCTGCTATAATTAACTTTGGATGTACTAAATTGAGTTAAGCATGAGTTTACAACAATCTATTGAAGATTTTAAACAACATAGAGAAAGTACCTTACCGGCAGCAATATTAGAGTTAATTAGCCGAAATGTATCTTTGACACAGCAAGCAATACAACAAGTCGCAGTAGTGGAAAATGCCATTAAGGTGGGTGAAAAATTCCCAGCATTCGAACTTCAAAGTAGCGAAGGAGAACGGTATAGTTTATCCTACTTTTTATCTTCAGGTCCTGTGATCATCAGCTTTTACCGAGGTGGATGGTGTCCATATTGTGTTATAGAATTAAAAGCACTAGCAGAGATAACCAATCAATTACCGGCTTTAAATACAGAGTTAATCGCTGTATCAGCTGAATTACCACAGCACCTAAATGAGACCAAGCATCATAATCAACTTAACTTTTCCTTATTAAGGGACGAGTTTAATCAATTGGCCGAGGCGTGTGGGTTAGTTTTTAACTTAACAGAAGAATTATTGAATCAATTTGAACAATTTGGTATTGATTTAAAAGTACGTTCTGATGAAAAGGAAGACAGGTTAGCCATACCTGCAACTTTTATTTTAGATCAAACAGGGATTGTTAAATACGCTTTTGTTGAAGATGATTATATGACCAGAGCTGAGCCTAATGAAATACTCAATGTATTAAAATCTTTAGAATAATTAATTTTTCGAGTATAAAACAGATTATTTAAAATAAATCTAATCCTGGAATATTAGCCAGTTCAGGGTGTATACAATGATGTAAAAAAATTGCCAGTCCTGCATCTCCTGTCCATAACGTATACCTTCCCTGACCATATTTAGCGCGGTCATTTTGGCATTGTTCAATAGCATGCATAGCAAACGTACGCGCTCGATTTAACCAGCTTATATGGCCTGTTCTTTGATATAAATACAAAAACGCATAGCCATTACCTGCTGTACCATGGCAAATGTTTGAGCCTTTAACTAAAGGTCCTGCCTGCCAAATCAACTCACCAGTACTATCGAGTAATTCATCAAGTAATTTTGTATTGAGCGTATTATCGCCTGGGGTTTTGGCTATCGCTGTGACTATACCAGCAGCACCATGACACCACTGTACGAGGCGTTTATTTATGGTCGGTTTAGTGCATAACTCCCAATTTGAACCGTGTTCATTTTTTTTCACTGAGTCTAATAATGTTGAGACAACTCTGTCGATTATCATATCTTTTTTAACTTTTGGCAGTAAGTCTATACCTTGAAGCAGAATATTGGCATTACCAGCTACACCATGACATGCGCCATAATAATGCCTTTTAGGCCCAAAAACCTGGCTTTGCCAAAGCCATTGATCCTCTATTTTTTGCCAATTATCAATAAGGCTTTGCGCGCCTTGAATATATAACGCTTTCCAACAATTCTTTTGAGTTTTACGGTACAAGGCAAGTGCTGCATGCATCATACCTGATTGTCCTGAAGTGATTTCATATAAAGGAAGTGGCAGTGTTTTCTCCATAGCCTGTATCAGTTTTTTTTCAATTATCTTGCAATTAGGTTGGGCTAACATGGCTGGCATTAAAATTCCCAATTCACCGAGTTGTAAACCAGGTTCGACCCTTACATCCGGATTGTTCATATATGATGCATGAATGTGCGATATCAAATGAGAATAATTTGTAGTGGTATATTCGTAATCTTTTAGTATTTTCATAGCTAATACAACACCGGCTGAACCCGCATACAATGCCCATTTGGGACTGGGATCTCGATAGCTTTCTGCGTCAAGATTATGTGTAGGCCAGCAAGCATTGGTCAATTTACTTGCTTCAATATCCTGAATTATTGTTTTGATTTCAGATTTTACTCGATTGATATCCCAGGTAGTTCGGGTGATAGCTTCATGGCGAGTTGGCTCAAATAGATTTTGAGTCATTATTACCTCAATTCAATTTATTACGTTAGGGAATAAGAGTTTCATTGACTTATTTTTATGAAGTACAGAATGTCATTATACGTTATGCTACAGTTTAATAGTTAAGCAAACTGGAAGAAAAGTGAGATCATGATTATGAGCTGTTTATGTTAAAACTGAAAAAAAGACTATTTGAGTATTTTAACAAAGGAATTTCAAGTGATACGTATAATGATAATAGTAAAATATTTATTATTAATTTATTCGCATTTATTGGCATGACAATAACGGCAATGATGGCTATTAGTGCTTTAGTCAATAATAATCATCCCCTCGCACTTGCCTTATTCGGCTCAAGTATTATTTATTATTTAGGGCGCTATATACATATAGTTAGTAATAATAAACCCTTAGCATCCTCTGTTATCTTAATTAACTTATTCATATTAATGTTTTTTTTGGTTTATACGGGAGGAGTGAATAATACCGGACCATTATGGATCTTTATGGTTGCGCCTGTGGCATTATTTTTTGATGGTTTAAAAATAGGGCTTTTAAAAATTTTTGTTTTTATCTGTGTATTATCAATTATGCTTTTTACTCCCGAGAATGCTTTTCTAGCTACACATTATTCGACGGATTTTAAATTAAGGCTAATATATTCATTTTTAACCTGTGCTTTTTTATCTGGGCTTTATGAATATTCCAGACAAAAATCTTATGAGTCTTTAAAAACACTTTCAATGAAATTTGAACAATTGTCAAAACTAGACCCTTTAACTCAATTGTCTAATCGCAGAGATGCCACCAACAAACTCGAATATGAACAAAATAAATTAGAGCGTAATAATTCAAAACTCAGCATTATGTTATGTGATGTAGATTGTTTTAAGCAAGTAAATGATATTTACGGTCATGAAATTGGTGATTTTGTGTTAAAAGAGCTGGCCAGGTTATTTAAACAACAATTAAGAAAACAAGATGTTGTATCACGCTGGGGAGGGGAGGAGTTTTTATTTATATTACCTGATACGGATGTAGAGCAGTCTATGGTGTTAGCCAATAAAATATTGGCAAAGTTGAGAGAGCATACCATTAAATACAATGAGCATGAATTTAAAGTCAGCGTCAGTATCGGAGTTGCATTATTAACGCACAACGAAAAAATTCAGCATGCGATCAATCTGGCTGATACGCGTCTATATAAAGCTAAACGTGCAGGCAGAGATCAAGTTTTTTTTGAACAATAAACGTAAAATTGACCAAGTTTTTAAAACGACATTAGTAGCATATTTTCTACACTAAGTTCAGATATAAATTTTGTCATGGAGCATGCTTTGTCTATGGAACCAGGCAATAATTGGGAGCAAATTGCACAGCAATTATTTCCTAAATTAATCATAGAAAGTTGATAGTGCGCCCGGGAGTCAGGCGCATTTTAAGACTAACGGGTTATATACCTTCGACCATAAGACGCGTGTCGGGTAGACAAGATAAATGTGCAATTTCAAGATCTGGTCGGCTCAAACGGCTAAGTGCATTTAATGCTGAAGCAATTGCACCTTCTTGCCAGCCAGGTAAAGATGACACCTGATCGCCAACAATAAAGAAATTAGGCTCACTTAATTTACCAGTACTATCGTATACTCCGCTACCTTGAGTTAATTGATTAAATTGTTTGACTGCGTAATCGGAAGTACCAACTGCATGCCATTGCGCCCATCCTCCTTTGATATAAGGCATGTTTTGCCATGCGATAGCTATTCCATCGTGTAATCCTTCGCCAAATTTTTTGCCAAATAATTTAGCGCCGTCTCTTGCGTTATCTAATCGTGTTTCAATAGGGCGTTTTCCACATTGATAGGCTGTTTCTGAAAAATTATATGCCCCGGTCAGTACCCCTTTTTTATCATGGTAAGCTGTTGAAGGGTACCAGATTTGCGTAATATCATCATCTGTCCAGGAGATCCCGCCAAAAATAGGTACGACGCCCACTTCAGAATTATCTACGGCAGATAATTCCAAATTATATTTATCATGATGTACGTCAGATAGTTGATTACCTTGCCATAAATATCTATCAGCTTGCCAACCGACTTTTGTGGTGCAGGCTAAAAACCTTGGAATAAACCCGCTGTCTTGTATTTCGGCTCCAGGGATGGTTTCTGGTGCAAACTGTGCTGTATATACCGCTTTTAATGCGGACTTAAAATCATTATTTAACCCGGTTTTATCATCTGAACTTTGTAAATCATCAGATAAAATCTTACTTAAAAATGGCATAGCCAGATTACTAAAACAGTAGTCTGCTTCATAAACTTTGAGGTCTTGAGTACCGATTTGGCTGACGGAAATAATGAATTTTTGTTTTGATTCATTCCATTCGATAGATTTTACCGGGCTATTTAAGTGTATTGTACCGCCTAAAGCAGAAACTTGCTGTGCGAATGCATGCTGTACCTGGTCCATACCACCAACAGGTTGAAATAAAGTGGGTTGCCATAAGAAGTCAGCGGGTTGGTAGAATTTGGTTTTGTGCCAAAATTCAGAATCGAGTAGGCTATCAAAACTTAAAGGCTCTGCAGTTTGTCCTGCACTTACTCCTGGAAGTTCAGTATAGCCTGCTCGCGAACGCGAATTTTCTAATCCGTCCTGGCCCGCTGTGACCTGATACATGCCGATGTTTTTTCCTGTGGGGACTAATTCACCGAAGGTGATCATGAGATCTTTTAGTTGTTCTGCGCGTGAAGCGATATTTTTTTCATTTGCATTACAGTCAGTTTCCGATACTAGTTGCTCTGCATTTTGATATACCATTTGCGCTAACCAACCTCGGGTATTATGATCGAGTCGTCGGTAGGTTAAAGGCATGCTCTGAAATGGTCCATCTTTCATTTGCACCAAATTAGATTCACTATTCATAACATACACTTCAATATCAACAGCGAATTTTTTTAAATATGTCAGTAATCGTTTATGACTACTTGGGATCCTGCCCGGGCCTGCATTTAAGTATGGGGCAGTGTCACCAGCAGGTTTTTTAAAGCGTACTACTTGTGTTTTACCAGGTGCAGAGTTAAATAAATCACTATCTTGATCTTCGGTTAGTGTATCGCCTGTACGTAAACTTAAACAGCGACCACCAGTCCTATTTTGCGCTTCCAACACTATAACTTCTGCTCCAGACTCTTGCGCTAGTAATTCGTATGCTGTTGTCAGTCCGCCAACACCAGATCCGATCACAACAGCCGTTTTGCCAACAAATTGATCTTTTTTTATTTTGATAGCGCCTGGCGTGATCTTTTTTTGTAAATTAGTTGCATTATCTAAGGCTGCCATGGCATTTGCTGTTGGGTTATCTTGGTAAAATTTGGCTCTGCTTTGATTGTTTTGCATGATTTAATTCCTTTTGCTGTATATGTTTCTGTATGAGGTACCGTTAAAACCATACACCACAAAATCAAATTTCGCCATTACACCTGTTACATTATTTCTATCAATGACAAAGCGTCAGTTTATTCTCTGATAGCGATTTTAGTATGCCACTTATTTAATACGGTTCGCATAACTTTTTCTTCTATGGGTTTACTAATGAAATCATCCATTCCAGCGTCAAAACAAGATTGTTGATCTTCTACAAATGCATTGGCAGTTAGCGCAATAATGGTTGGAGTGCCATATTTATGTGGTTGAGTACGGATAGCTCTTGTGGCTTCGAATCCATCCATATTTGGCATTTGGCAATCCATTAATATTAATGGAAATTCTTGTTGTTTTAATTTTTCAAGAGCGATCAGACCATCTTCGGCGATTTCAATTTTAGCACCATATTCTGTTAAAATAGTACTTGCAACCAATTGGTTTATTTTATTATCTTCGACTAATAAAATTTTAAGATCTGATAAATCAAGTGTGATTTTGTTATTCGTTTTAATTTCTTCGGGTGAACTTATGATATTCATTGGTATCGAGACTTCAAAGCAGCTTCCTACTCCTGGCTCACTCGTTAAAATGATATTGCCATTAAACAAATCAATTAAACGCTTACATATGGTTAACCCAAGTCCAGTTCCACCAAACTGACGAGTAGTTGATGTATCAGCCTGACTAAATTCATTAAATAAACGTTTTTGTTGTTCATTTGAAATTCCAATGCCTGTATCTGTCACTTTAAATATCAGCATATTATCGTGATAATTTAGTTCAACCCTGATTTCACCTTGTTTGGTAAATTTCCCGGCATTATTAAGTAAATTTGTTAATATTTGCTTTAACCTAATAGAATCAGTATTCACCCATAGTGGTATTTTTTCGATCCCTAATAACTTAAAGTGAACATCCGGCTGTAAAGCCGAAGCACAGAAAATTTGTGTCGATTCTTTAAAAATAGTGTGTAAATTTGTTTTATGTTGTTCTAAAAGTAATTGACCTGCCTCTATTTTAGAAAAATCCAAAATATCATTTAAAATCATCATCAACGTATTTGCAGAACTTTTTGTTAACGCAATTTTTTTTGAAATCTCATCTGTTAATCCTGGCATTTTTTCTATGATATTGATCATGCCAATTACACCGTTCATAGGAGTTCGTATTTCATGACTCATATTAGCCAAAAATGCCGATTTGGCTTTGTTTGCTTGGTTTGCGGCGAGCATACTTTTTTGTAATGCTTTGGTTTTTTTATCTACTTCGATTGCCAGGTCTTCATTGAAAGTATTTAGTTTTTGATTCAACGATTTATTTTTTTCATTTGATGCAGCAAGTTTTGCAAAACTATCGGTTAAGTTATTCGCTAACTTCGAAAATTGTTGCTGTAATTGAGATACTTCAAGCCAGGTATTTTCTAGATGTAGGTTGGTATTTGATTTGCTATTAGGATTAAAACTTCTCACTTGTTCATTTAAAACGTGTAATGGTGCAACTAACCAATGACTAATTTTTGCCATAAATATATAGCTGATCAAGCTGACTATCAGCATAATTATAATGGCTTTACTCCATAAATAAGCAGCTTGCATACTAAGATGTGATTGGTTCAATAATAGTATTACTTGCCACTGATATTGTGGTGATAATTGTTTAGCCGTTAAATATGCATCATTGTTTGCTGACACATAATTGGGATTAGTATTTGTTAACTCAAATCTAGCTAAATCTTTTGATGTAAGCTGTTGTAACGGGAAATAGTTTAAGGCAGAAGTAGTAAAAACAACTGTATTATTGGCATCCAGAATTAAAAATTCCAAATTGTCATCAAATAGTACAGGTTTGAATGTTGAAAATTGTTTAAGATTTAAGGAACCTTCAATGATGCCGGTAAACTTACCGTTTTTATATATTCCTTGTGAAATTGCCACGATAGGATCATTGCCAAATCCACGTCCTTTAAATACATTTGATATATACGTACTTTTATTGTGCTTACTATGAAGAAAATAGTCCCTATCTTGTACACTGGTCTCTTTTTCGAGCAGTTTATTCATAAATAAAGACGGATAGGCTGCCGTGATCACACCCAGTTCTGAGGTTGTAAATGCAGTTAAAAAATTAGGGTAATGTTGACTCAGAATGTTAAGTGCTGATTGTGGTGCCGTTCCTGCTACAATATTATTTGCTTGTACTGATACCGCTTTACTATGCTCTTCTAGAAAATGATCTACAGCTTTCGCAATTTCTATGGTTTTTATGTCCAGTTGGCTGGTGACATATTTTTTAAAATCTTGGTTGTTATAATTGATCAGAATAAGTGTGACAACTAAGGTGGAAAGGCCTACTAATATACTAATGAGATGTCTGAGCAATTTTCTAAGTGGTGTTTTTTGTTTTGGTTTTGTGTTCAGGTAAATTGAATAATATCCGATGATATCAGCTATTGCTAAACACATAATGGCGTTAATTAAATATTTAATTAACGCCATTATTAAGTTAAGCGGAGGAATGGCCATTATGAAATAGCCCATTATGGCAAGTATTGGGATCCCTATCAGGCTCCAATAAAAAATCCCCCAACCAAACAAAATACTCTTTCGCTTAATAGCGAAATAAGATAACCAGATTATTTCTAATGTAAAGACAATTGCAGGCCACGCATGGCCCCATTTTAAAAATAATGCTGAACTTGCTAAAAGACTGACTAATAACGCATATCTGGGACCAAAAATGAGTAATGCATATAATGCAAAAGCTTGTCCGAATAAAAATTCCGTACTAGAGAGGAAATAAATAGGGATCAGGTTTATTAAACCAGCTGAGATACCTAATAGAATTGATTTAATCAAAAAAGGGTTTTTAGTTATTTGTGTGATATTCATAGAATTATTAATCAATTAGATAACTTTCCAGACAATACTCTTTTTTACTATAGTATAAATTGATTATTTTAGGTTTTGATTTATTGACCTTTTGAATTTAGATTGTAGCGATCGATAATTTATTGTAATTAGTTCACAAATACCCATCTGTCATTACAACATTTGTAATGAAAGAATAACTCGGTTAATGTCCCTAAAATACCAAATAAAATTAGTATGTTTGCAATCAATGTATATTTTCTTAAAGACAACAAAAATTTATTTTTTATTTTCTTATCTTAAAGTATTCGCTTTTACTTTTCTGGCTGTATTTTCATTTAATTCATATTCAGTGCAAAAGAATAGTTTTTTTGATCACTATGGTACTGAGCTTGGTTTACCGCAAACAAGTGTTACTTGTATGGTTCGTGATCGTTCAGGCTTTTTATGGGTGGGTACGCAAGGCGGATTAAGCCGATTTGATGGTTATCAATTTAAAGTGTTTAAGCATAATCAGGGAGTACGGTCTATTTCTGGTAATTGGATAACCGGTTGCTTGCAGGATCGCCAAGGTGTTTTTTGGATTGCAACGGCGACTGGTGGCCTGAATCGTTATGAACCTGAAACTGAAACATTTATTCATTTTAAACATAATGAAACGAATGTTAATTCATTAAGTGATAATAGACTATGGTCGCTATTTGAAGATCATAAAGGGCAACTTTGGATTGGTACTGAGGCTGGCGGGTTAAATCGCTTTGACGTAAACAGAAAGACATTCACCCGGTTTCTTCATAATGAAAATAATAATTCAACCATTACAGCAAAAACGGTGAAAGCTATTATCGAAGACAGTGAGAATAGATTATGGGTAGGCACATATGATGGACTAAATTTGTTTAACGAAAAAACACATGATTTTGTACGATTCCAAAATAGTGAAATACCTAATAGCTTAGCAAAGAATCAGATTTGGGCTCTTGAAAAGGGTACTCATGGTGATATTTGGATTGGGACTAAAAATGGACTAGATAATTTTAATGTAAAATCAGGCAAATTTACTCATTACAAACATAGTGAAAATGAAAACAATTCTTTAAGTCATAATTGGGTTCTTGCGTTGTTAAATGACAACCAAGGGCAAATATGGGTTGGTACCTATGGAGGAGGTATCAATATTTTTCAAGATACGGGTAAAAATTTTTATAGTTATCGCCATGATCCTGCAGAGAAAAATAGCTTGTCTTCAGATTATCTCATGGCGTTTACAAAAGATGACAATGGTAATATATGGATTGGAACTGATGGCGGTGGGCTAAACCGAATTAACAAATCGAGAGACTTATTCAATCATACTAAACATCACAAAGAAGACAATACAAGTTTGAGTCATGATTTTTCGCGTGCGATACTTGAAGATAAAGAAGGGTTAATATGGGTTGCGACTAGGGAGGGAGTTAATCGCTCCTTTCATCATAAACCAGGATTTGAACATTTTAAGCATGACCCCGATGATCCAACTAGTTTAAGTGCCAATAATGTATTTTCATTATATGAAGATAGTTATGGAAATATCTGGGCCGGTACATATGGTGCAGGTTTAGACAAATTTAATCCTAAAACCAAGGGATTCCAGCATTTTGTTAATGATCAAAAGCTGGAAAACAGCCTCACGAGTAATTACATCTACGCTATTACTGGTGCTACAAAAGGAAAACTCTGGTTGGGCACTAATAAGGGATTAGACCTCTTTGATCCTAAAACTAAAACTGCAATCAATTATGCTTATGATCAAAATAAGTCTGATAGTCTGAGCCAAAATACGGTATTTACCGTATTTCAAGATAAAAAGAATACTCTATGGGTAGGCACGCGCAGTGGTTTAAACAGACTAGAGCCTAATACTGATTCATTTAGTCATTATAAAAAAGGTCCAAAAGGTTTAACTTCCGATATTGTTGTATCTATTACCCAAAGTAAAGATGGTTATATATGGGTAGGTACTATGCAAGGATTAAATAAACTTGATCCTGATACGAATGAAATAACACATTTTACTGAGCAAGATGGCCTGCCAAATGAAACAATATTTGCAATAGAGGAAGATAAACAAGGTTTCATATGGCTGAGCACAAATAATGGTATTGCCAAATTAAACCAAAAAACTAATCGTATTAAGATCTATAGCGAAAAAGACGGATTGCAAAGTAAAGCTTTTTTATTAGGTTCATCGTTTCAAAATTCTGCGGGAAAATTGTATTTTGGTGGTGTTAAAGGTTTTAACGCATTTTTTCCTGACGATATACAAGATGATAATTACCAGGCTGAAGTCGTTTTTACTGACTTTTTGCTATTTAATGAATCGGTTAATTTACTTGATGACACAGTCGAAAATAAAAAAGAACAATATTCATTGCTTAAGTCTGTGACTCATACTGATAATTTGACGTTGAGTCATAATGAATCTTTAGTTTCCTTTGAATTTTCAGGCTTAAATTTTTCGGATCCCGAAAGAAATGTTTATGCGTATAAATTAGTTGGCTTTGACGATAAGTGGATCCAAACGGTACATAATAAACGGTTTGCTACATATACAAACATTCCATCAGGAAATTATCAATTGCAAGTAAAAGCGACTAATAAAGACGGTGTATGGAGTGATAAATTAGCTAAAATTAATATTAAAGTGATACCGGCACCCTGGTTATCATGGTGGGCATATTTAAGTTATGTCTCACTTAGTATTTTAATTATTACAGTTGTTTGTTGGTTGTTTTACCAAAAGAAATTAGCGCAAAAAGATAAAGATTCGGCTCTTCTTGTTGCTAAAGCAAAAGACACGCTATTAAGCAATGTTTCTCATGAATTTAAAACGCCATTAACGCTTATTCTCGGCCCGATAAATAATTTACTAAAAACGGTATCCTCTTCAGAGCAAGAATCAAGTTTAAAAATGATACACCATAGTGCCTTAAGATTATTAAATATGGTAAATCAATTATTGGATTTAAATAAATCTAATCAGTTAAGACAAGAATTGTATACGGCGCAGAATATTGTTCATGTTTTGAAATCTGTTATTTCAGGATTTAGTACTCATCATATAAACATTGTGATTAATGATTCAGAAAAAGACCACCTTTGGGTATTAATGGCACCAGATTCTGTAGAAAAGTTATTACTTAATTTGATTTCTAACGCTGTAAAATATTCGTCTGATAATTCTGAAATTATTGTTACCGTATCGTGTGATCCAGACTCTGTATTTATTGCGATTAAAGATCATGGTATTGGCATGGCACAAAGTGAGCAGGCTCATATTTTTGAACGGTTTAGCAGAGGTTTAAACGCGAGTTTGTATAGTCAGGGAACTGGTATTGGATTAGCGATAGTGAAAGATATCCTTGATTCACATCAAGGCAGCATAGAAGTAAAAAGTGAATTAAATGTAGGAAGTATTTTTACTGTGACATTGCCTTTGCTTAAAAATTTACAGCAAACCAGGCAATTCGCACATCTAAGTGGATCTGTGGTTAAAATATCTGAGAGTTCATCACAGGCCCAAAGTTTCGTAAATTCAACTGATGGTAAAGTTGAACAAAATACCAATGAAAAGCAAAAAGAAGATAAGCCCAGTGTTCTTATTATTGAAGATAATCGACAAATGCGAGAGTACTTAATACAGATACTAAGTAAAAAGTATTTATGTGACACAGCATGTGATGGCAAAGTTGGTGTAGAAAAAGCGTTAGCAAATCCACCTGATATTATCGTCAGCGATGTGATGATGCCTGTGTTAGATGGTTTTGGTGTTATTAGGACTATTCGTGAAAACCTTAATACCAGTCATATTCCGATTTTATTGTTAACAGCAAAAAATAGCCAACAAAGTAAGCTGGACGCATTTAATTTATTAGCCGATGACTATTTAACTAAACCATTTGATGAAGATGTTTTATTGATTCATATGCATAGATTGTTAAATATCAGGCATCTGGTTAAGCAGGCATTATCACAACAACAGGTCCATCAGCCATTTAACAAAATTGAGTCAAGTATCGGTTTGTCTGATAAAGATACTATTTTTATAGATACTTTACAGACAGTCATGGCTGAAAACTATGACAAGGTCGAATTTTCTATTGATGATTTTTCTAGTGCTTTAAATATGGGGACACGTTCATTGCAGATAAAAATTAAAGCACTTTTTGATACGTCTCCTATGGATCATTTACGATTATACCGGCTTGAAAAATCTCAGGAGTTATTAATATATACTGATAAGACAATTGGCCATATTGCTGATGCAGTGGGCTTTAATTCTCAAAGTTATTTTGCCAGATGTTTTAAAGCTGAATATCACTGTTCGCCGAAGCAGTTTCGTTTGCAGAAGGGGACCTAAAATGTTTATAAATGCTATTTTTTCGCTCTGGTACTATAATAATTCGCTTCAGTACTATTTGTAATATACTGTTTTAAATAGAATATCCTTAAATTTGTTTTCATAAACTTGATAAGGACGTTTTATGTCATTATTTAATTCACGAACGATTATTCTTGGTACCGCATTGAGTGTTTTGGTTGCATGTCAAAGTACTTCAACAAAAGTGACATCAAATTCCAATAATCAAAATATTAATCAGGTACAACAGCAGGACGCCAATAGCCCAAAAGCGCGTATTGCAGTTGCTCAATTTTCTGATAAATCCAATAATTCTCATTGGTGGAATAAAGAAATTGGTAATGGTATGTCAGATCAATTAACAACAGCTTTAGTGAACACGAATAAATTTATTGTGTTGGAGCGACAGGCTTTGGATATTGTTTTATCAGAACAAGATCTGGCATCATCAGGAAGAGTTAGCAATCATACCGGGGCGGCTTTTGGTCAGATTGAAGGTGCAGAGATTGCTGTTGTCGCTTCTGTTACTGAGTTTTCCGATGATAACTCTGGAGGTAGCGTTGGTAGTAGTGGTTTTTTGGGGAATGTAGTGAGTTCGGTCACTGCTGGATTTTCTGGATCGCATATGGCGATAGATCTTAGATTAATAGATACACGTACATCGAGAGTTTTGGCCGCAACGAGCGTAGAAGGGGGTAGTACTGATTTTGACTTTACTTCTGCTGCAACAAATTTTGGTGGTGCGATAGTTGGCGGTAATTTAAGTGCATGGTCAAATACGCCCAAAGAAAAAGCACTCAGAGAAGTTATCAATAAATCTGTTGAGTTCCTTTTGACAAAAATTCCAGATGAATACTATAGATATAACCAGAATAATGTTTTGTTAGCAGGTGCTAAACCGCCTAAACCAATTAAAAAAGCACAAAATACTCAGCCTAAAAGTAATACAAAACCAATCAAGTCAGACCGACCTATGACACAATATGAAAGAACAGAATTGGCATCAGCGCAAGCACAGTTATATTGCTTAGGATACTTAGACGAAGAAGAAGATTCTGGCCAGTATACGAGTAATACGGTTGCCGCTTTAAAACGATATCAAGTGAATACTGATTTACCTGCAACAGGCAGTTTGGACGGGAAAACATACCAGTCTCTTAATGAAACTGGTTGTATGGCAAAAAGTATTGCTTCAGGGTTTCAGGCTATCGCAAATGCATTTGGTGGTGGAGCAAGAAGTAATCACGAAGCCAATAAAAGAGCCCTGGAAAAGCAAGAAGCAGAAAAACAAAATAACCAACAATAGTCATAATCTCAACAAGCCAGTTGTAACTGGCTTGTTCTGATACTATTTTTCTGAAAGCGTATGGTTTTTTAGCGCATTTAATGTGAATAGTATGATCCCTATAGGAAGTAATACTAAGTAAAATGCAGCTTGTCCGTTAAAGGCAGAAAAAACATAGCCTGTGATCATAGAACCCGTAGTACCCCCTAACGCTGAGAAAAACACAATTAATCCTGTCATGGCCGCATGTTTATGTTGAGGTAACGTACTTAAAATCACTGAATTAATTGCCGGATAGATGGGTGCCATAAATAATCCAATACAAGGTAATAACCAGGCGGCTAATGGCATATTACTCCAGCCAGTATTTTGAGTGACTTCTAAATTACTGGTTAAGGGTAAAGTAACAAGCACCAGTAATGCCATGGTGCATAAACACATATTTAAGAACTTATACCAGTGTATGTGTTTTAAGATAAGACCCGCACTTAATCTTCCTATTGCTAAACATCCTGCAAAGATACTGGTGACTTGAATACTTAAATCTGTTGGTAAATGTAGTATTTCATTATTAAAAGTGGGTAACCAGGTACCGATCCCTTGTTCTATTAATACATATAAAAACGCAGAAATTACAAAAATGTAAACCATAGGAAGTTTGACGAGTTTTATCATAGTGATAAAATCATTGCTTAATGACTGAACTTTTTTGGGGATCGTTTGTTGTTCGAACTGAGTGGTCAGCAATAATATAATATTTATACTGGTTAATCCGGCTATCCAATAATATACAATTAGCCAGTCCGTTGATTTAGGTGCTGATGGATCGACAAATAAACCAAATATCCAATATCCAGTTAAAACGCCTACCATGAAAAAGCCTTCAACTGTATTTAAAAAAGAGGCATGACTTTGTTGATCCTCGGTGATTAAGCCTATGGTGGAATACACGGATACTTTGACTAAGGCAAAACCAACCCCGACGGACAAAAATAAAATTTTAGTCATCATAAACCCTGGTACAGACGGCATTAACAAGCAAGCGAAAGTGACAATGAAAAGGCCTGCAATCAGTGCTTTTTTATAGCCAAACCTGGGTAAATAGGCTGCGACTAAAAATGAGACAAATGCAATGGGAAGATCCTTAAATCCTTCTAAAATACTTGCAGAAGACTTACTAACATCATAATTATTAATAACTTGTAATATAACTGTACCAACGCTATTTAATAAAATAGCAAAAACAAAATAGGTCAATAATAAGGATAATTTTATACGCCAGTTTTTCATATTAAACCTCTATTTAGAGTTTATTTAAATATATCAATTGAGCAATGTTCTAATGTAATTATTCAAAGTAATAACTTTATTAATTGTAATTTAATATCGATTGCATTTATTTTTATTGTTGCATGATGATAGTCATTTTAAATTTATTTTGCAATCGATTGCAAAAAAGATGTATGCTTATTTCTCAAAGTTGGTAAGACAAGATTTTAGAGGGTATTACATTGAAAACAACCCAGGATAAATTGTCATCAGAAGATTTCCATTGCTGGATTTTATCTGATGCGGAACTGTCATATTTAAATGATGACGTAGTAGAAACCTTATTTTCTGTTGGTAATGGCACATTAGGTACACGTGGCACAAGCGGATATCGGTGCCAGGATCTGACTCAATGTAACCAGGGTACTTTCATTAATGGTGCTTTTGTTAAAGAAAAAATTGAATATGATGAATCTGCTTTTGGCTTCGCACAATTTAATAACAAAATGCTTCAGGTAAAAAATACTCAGCAAATTGAAATATCTATGGGTTCAGAAACCTTTGTGCCAATAAAAAAATCTGAAAAAAAATTAAATTTAAAGCATGCTTGTTATGACGAAACGTTATTATTGGCAACGAGTTCGGGAAAAAAAATAAAACTGGATATTACTCGCTTTATCAGTCAGCAAGACACTAATTTAATGATCAATAGATTCAGTTTAGAGCCTTTGAATTGTTCGGGCATGATCACAATTAAATCTTTCACTGATAGAAATGATATAAAGCCAGATAGTAGTGATGATCCTAGAGTAGGGAACCTGTCGCTTGCAAATAATGTGCAATTAATTGATACACAATGTAATGCAAATATCAGTTATCAGTTAGAGCAGGTTAATTCCCCCAATAGTTTGATTATTACCGCCCTGGGTCATCAGTTTGAACAAGAAGTTAACAGGTCGGCTGTATGTGATAACGACAGTTTAACCGAGCAATTCGAAATCGAGTTGGATCTGGGTGGCTCTAACATAGTGTTTACCAAATATAGCTTTTATAGCAATCAATGCGCGGAAGAAGATAATGCTATAGATGTCAAAAAGTACTTGATAAATGCTAGTTTTCAAAGTTTAACAGACGCGAAAAATGCTGGTTTTGAAAATTTGTTTATGCAACATAAAAAGACCATGAATAGATTTTGGTGCGATACGGATATCAAGATTGCAGGAAATGAGAAACATCAGAAAGCCATTAGATTAAACATGTTGCACTTACATATGTCTGCCGGACAAGATGGTAAACGAAATATTGCAGCCAAAGGTTTAACGGGTCCTGGTTATGATGGTCATTATTTCTGGGATTCGGAAATTTATATCACCCCTTACTTTATTTATACACAACCAGAAGTGGCAAAGAGTTTATTAAGTTATCGTTATAATCACTTAGCTCAGGCAAAGCAAAGAGCACGAGAAATGGGGCACGAGACAGGCGCTTTATTTCCCTGGCGCACCATAGGGGGGGAAGAGTGCTCATCTTATTTTCCTGCAGGTACAGCGCAATACCATATTAATGCGGCTATCGCTTATGCCGTAAAACAGTATTTCAAAGCGACTGCAGATTGGCAGTTTATGTTGGATATGGGGGCTGAATTAGTTGTGGAAACTGCGCGGTTGTGGATATCACTTGGTCACTTTAATGATAATAAACAAGGATTATTTTGTTTAGATACGGTTACAGGTCCTGATGAATATACGGCCTTAGTAAATAATAATTATTATACTAATGCGATGGCGAAAATCCACTTGTCTTTTGCTCATGAAATAGTTAAATCATTGAAAAATAAGGACTCAAAACAGTACGAGTTATTTAAAACAGAACTAAATATCTCTGAACAAGAGATTGAAAATTGGATCTCAATTGCCAAAAACATGTATCTCCCTCATGATGGAAATCGCAATATTACGCCTCAAGACGATAGTTTTTTAAATAAAAAGCAATGGGATTTTGCTGGAACGGCAAAAGATAAATACCCCTTGTTGCTTAACTTTCATCCTTTAGTGATTTACAGACATCAAGTGCTAAAACAAGCTGACGTAATTTTAGCTAATTTTTTACAAGATGATGAAATTGAACTTGATTTAAAACGCAACAATTTAGACTTTTATGAACCTATTACGACTCATGATTCTACATTGTCGGCATGTACTCATAGTATTGCTTATAGTGAAATTGGCGAATATGAAAAGGCATATGCGTATTTTAATGAAACGGTTTTAACGGATCTTGATGATTTACATAACAATAGTCATTACGGTATTCATACTGCTGCTATGGCTGGCTCCTGGATGTGCGTTGTACATGGTTTTGCGGGTTTTAGAATGAGGAACAATTACGCCAGTTTTAACCCCAAATTACCGACAAAATGGCAAGCCTTAAGTTTTAAGTTAAAGGTTTTAGATTGCCAGATTCAGGTTTCGATGACCACAGCGAAAGTATCTTACAAACTGTTAACGGGCGAGCAATTAGCACTTAAACACCAAGCGTACGATTTTCTATTATCGACTGAAAATTCAATAAAACAATTTAAGTTGGACGGTGATCAAACATTAAATGATCACCGCAGTACACAGGAGATAGATGATGAAAGTTAAGGCGGTTATTTTTGATTTAGACGGTGTACTGACTGATACTGCGGAATTTCATTTTATCGCATGGCGTCAACTGAGTGAAAAACTCGGTGTATATTTTGATCATCATGATAATGAGAAACTTAAAGGCGTAGACCGATTGGGGTCTTTGCACTACATTCTGGATAAAGGAAAACTTAAGTTTTCAGAACAAAAGATAAATGAACTACTAGATGAAAAGAACACGCATTACTTAACGCTTATAAATGGCATTAATCCAAATTATGTATTTAATGGCGTATTAAGTAATTTTGAAATTCTTAAGGTACAAGGTATTAAATTAGGACTTGCTTCGGCAAGTAAAAATGCCGCTTTGGTGATAGAGAAATTGGGGATCACCAATGAATTTGATTTTATAGGCGATGCAGCCAAAGTTTCCCATAGTAAACCTGCACCTGATATTTTTTTGGCTGTGGCTGAGGGCTTAGGTGTAAAGCCTGAAGCATGTATTGGCGTAGAAGATGCCGTAGCAGGTGTTAAGGCTATTAAATCTGCGGGCATGTATGCTGTAGGGATAGGCGACCGACAAGTATTGCAACTGGCCGATCGGGTTTTTCCTACGATGTCATCGCTGGATTTACGCAGCGTACTATTTTAGCGTCGATTGCCTTTGAATAAGGGCTACATCAAGGAGCTGAGATTTTACCGGTTGATTGCTGAGTTTTTTTAATAAATTTTTTACTAGCAATCGACCACCTGCTGCCGTATTTTGCCTTATGGTAGATAAAGAGGGTGAGCAAAATTCTGATAATGCGATGTCATCAAAACCAATAATTTTAAGCTTATCCGGTATAGTAATATTTTGTTCAATTAAATATTTCATTGCACCTAAAGCGATTGCATCACTCACAGCAAAAATGCCATCAATATTTTTTTCATCGATCAGTAAGTGATCTTTAAGCTTGATGTATCCATCCTGGGAAGTAAAATCGGCCTTGATCTGTAAATCTTGTTCCATTTCAATATCTGCAGCCTTGATAGCATCCTGGTAACCTAACCAGCGCTGTTCAACTTCGTTATGATTGATATCGCCCAAAAAGGCTATGCGTTTACAGCCTTGGTTTATAAGGTGTTCTACAGCTAAAAAACCACCTTTACGATTGTCACTACCAATTGTTGTATATTGGTCATTTTCAATTGCCGATCCCCATACAATAAATGGCAAATCGGTTTTAGCCAGTGTCTCAATACGTTGATCGTGTTCACCCTGACCAATAATGATCAGGCCATCAGCGCGCTTTGATTCGTAATAGTAGTTATACCAATCGTGGGTGGCGGTTTTGGTGGTTGTGAGTAGCATATCGTAACCAAATTTAGTGAGTTCATCGGCTATGGTGCCAAGGATTTCCATTAAAAAAGGATCAGAAATTGCCTGCCCGGTTTTTTGATCAAACATAACCACGACAGCGATTGTATTGGTTTTTTGTGTCCGTAAATTACTTGCTGTAGCGTTAACTTTAAAACTGTGTTGCTTTGCAATGCTCTGCACTAATTCACGGGTTTTATTGTTTACTAATGGGTTGTCTCTTAAAGCACGTGATGCTGTTGATTTAGAAACATTGGCCATTTGGGCTATATCAGCGAGTGTCATAATTATTTTTTTATTCATGGCGGAATTATTACATATTCATTTATTTTTGCAATCGATAGTAAATAGCTAAATGAAATCGATTGCAAAAAATAATTGCAATCGATTGCAATTAAATCAAATTGTATTTATATTAATCGTGGGGAAGGAAGTGAATTGCATAAAATAATTAATTACTAATTTAGCGACTACTAAAATTAGTAAAATGAGGATGAAGTCATGTCTAAAAAGTTTAAGTTATCTTGTATTGCGACTTATGTTGCACTTTTGTGCCAGGTAAATACTGGTCAGGCTGAGGAAAAAAACGATGTTAATAAAAACAAAGATAAAATAGAACAAATTGTCGTTACAGGTACTTTTAGCGGAAAATCGGTCAGGAAAGAAGAGGCTAGTTTTGCGATTAGTACATTTTCCGAAGATGATATTGTGAAGTTAGCACCAAAAAGTACGGCAGATCTGTTTAAAGCTGTACCAGGTGTCTGGGCCGAAAGTTCTGGTGGTGTATCTGGTGCTAATGTTTTTGTACGTGGCTTCCCCGGTGGTGGTGATGCGCCGTTCCTGACTGTTCAATTACAAGGAGCACCGATATTTCCACCACCAACTCTTTCCTTTTTAGAAAATTCTACTTTATTTCGTTTAGATGAAACTGTTGAAGTAATGGAAGCATTACGAGGTGGTCCAAATCCTGTGATTTCTAATGGTCAGCCAGGGTTAACAACAAACTTTATTTTAAAAGAAGGCTCTGATCCAACTGAAGGTGTGGTGAAATACTCGACTTCTGATTATGGGCTGCAGCGTGTTGATGGGGTGATCAGTGGTAGTTTAGCTGAAGATTTATATTTTATGGTCGGTGGGTATTTAAAAAGTTCACCGGGTGTACGAGATGCAGGGTTTAATGCTGAAGAAGGTCAACAGTTCACGATAAATATCACTAAAAAACTAGATAACGGTAAAATTAATGTTTACACCAGACAAACTGACGATCATGGTGTGTGGTATCTGCCTGGACCCATTAACCTGGATACAGTAGACAATGAATATACCCAAATAGGGACTAATAATCGTCAGGTACAAATTCAATACGGTCCGGATAATACAACGGAGTCTTTTGATTTTGGTGATGGCAGAGGTTGGAAAGGCGGCGTTTCTGGCGGCAGTATCGATTTAGATTTAGACAATGACTGGAGTTTAGTTAACCGGTTTATTTATACACAAGGAGATGCTGATACCTATGGGTTAGTACCTAATGGTGAACCTGTTGCGCTAGCAGATGTCGCTAATAGCGGCAGTACCGCTTTTGGCGTGGTAACAGGTGCAGAATATCAGGCTGATACTAAGGTTCAGCAAATAGGGCGCTGGGTAGTACAAAAAGAAATTGAGGCCCTAACAAATGATTTTTCACTCACTAAATCACTTAACTCAGGGAGTGTCACTTTAGGTTATTACAATTCACATTTTAAGGCGAAAGATTGGTGGGCGCTTGGTAATCAAGCATATCATGTGGTGGAATCTGGCGGGGAGATGCTTACAGGTATAGACTGTAACGATAACCAAGACAGTTGTGGTTGGAATTACGACATCAATAGCATAGGAGAAGGCACAACACGAGCACTTTATGTTGCTGTGTCATATGAAATGACAGATGCTATCATTTTAGATGCCGGTATTCGTAATGAGCAACATAAAATTGAATATACCGTTGATGAAGGGTTAGATGGCGTGATCAATAAAGCGGTTTCCTATAATGAGTCTGAAATAGCCTGGACCGTAGGCGCAAATTGGATGCTAGATGAAACTATGGGCTTCTTTGCACGTATTAATGCGGGCAGTAAAATGCCATATTTTGATGATTTTCGGGATAATTTTGCAGCCCATACTGACGGTGATGATTTGATCAAAGAAGTCAGCCAGGCAGAGTTTGGGTACAAACTTTCAGCTGATGATTATCAATTGTATGCCACTTTATTTAAAAATGAAGTTAAGGGTGATACCTTTGTACCTGAGCCAGGTGATCCTGTTGAAGTTTTTACTAATGAAGCTTATGGTTTAGAAGTTGATTTTAATTACTTTAATGATAGTGGTTTAACTTTAAACCTTAACTCTACAATTCAGGAAACTGAAATCACTGAAAGTCCGACTAATAAAGGCAATGAAGCGCAAAGACAGCCTGGTTGGCAGGTTCGATTGACACCAAGTTACGATATGGATTTTGCTAATGGCATGTATGCAACATTTTATGGCACACTGGCAGCCGTGGGCGATCGTTTTGCTGCTAATGATAATGAACTCACTTTGGCGGGTTATGAGAAAATTGACTTAGGTGTGATCATGAATATCACCGATGAAGTAAGCGTGCAAATGGCCATAAATAACCTGACCAATGAAAAAGCTCTTACTGAAGGCGACCCACGAGATTCATTATCATCAAACGGGCGTTACATATTACCAAGAACCCTTGATTTAAGTATTAGTTACAACTTTTAATTTTTATACCAAAATATGAGAGTTTAAAGTAAGCGTTTAAAAGGTTACGAAATTTTCGTAACCTTTTTTATATCTGATATTAAAAAGTAAGGCGATTCTTTAATTATTAACCGTAAGTTTATTCACTAAAATCGTGCAAAACTATAAAAAACCAGCCAATATAGATCTACTATTTAAGCTTTACGTGATCTTGATGGAGTTTCGTCCGCTGAAAATGATCGTTTATGTGATGTAATTGGTATAAATATGAAATTGGTTAACCATCCCCACTATAAAAATCCAGAACCGGGAAATTTGAAAACGATTCCTGGTGATACATCTAAGCAACATGCAACTGATGCAGTTTATGCCTTCTACGACTCATATACTGACGAGCTTCTACAATGTGAACGCTGTTTACGATACCACTACTTTTTTGCAGAAGAAAAAAAATACTGGTATGAAGAACTTGGTTTTTGGGTGGATGCCAAATGTATTCATTGCGTTGAATGCAGACGTATGACTCACAAATTGAAAGACTTGCAGCATGAGTATGAAAACCTACAGAAGCTCAATAATGCTTCGGTTGAGCAAATTAAAAGGTTTAGAGTTGTTGCTAAGACCTTAATTAAAATTGGACTCATGAAAGATGTCCGAAAAGTCGATAAGCTAGGTTAAAAAATAAAGTGCTAAATATGGCCTGAATAAAATCCTCCAGACTGAACCTTTTTTATTCACAATAGCTGAGTGTTTTCAATAAAAATAGCCTGGTATTGCGCAATCAAACACTGTGTTTTTGAAAGTTTATTCTGTTGAAATAATTTGGATTATGGCAAAAGATATACTTAAAAAATGCTTAAAACCTATTAATTGAATTAGTTAGGAGTAAGTTAATGAGAAATAGCAGGGAATATTGCAATTAAATAACTAGCGTAAATTACTTTCTCTAGGTTTATTTATTAGGTATAAGAAAATTTTGAGAGGAAAATAAATGGTCGGCGTGAGAGGATTTGAACCTCCGACCCCTTGTCCCCCAGACAAGTGCGCTACCAAGCTGCGCTACACGCCGACATCAGAGCGTTATAATACTTATCTTTTACTTAAAATCAATCGATTGTGGCGCTGTTTGCTGATTAAATCGGCAAAATAGGCAAATAAATTTATTTATGTTGTATTAATTGATTTATCTCTTGTTCCATTACGTTACGAATAAAAGGTTGGGCTGCCAGATTTGGGTGAATGCCATCAGCTTGCATAAATTCTTTGTTAATTGCGATTGTTTCCATAAAAAATGGCATGAGTTTTACATTGGTTTGTTCTGAAACAGTTTTAAAAGCCTGGCTAAACATGGCGCTATACCTTGGGCCATAATTAGGTAATATCTCTATTTTCATTAATGCGGGGATTGCACCAAAATCTTTAGTTTTTTCAATTAACTGTATTAAGTTGTTTTGTAAAGTCGTAATAGGAAAACCCCGCAAACCATCATTTCCGCCCAATTCTATCAGTACGTAATCTGGTTTATGCTCTGTTAAAATAGCGCTGAGCCGCCTTAACGCGCCTCCCGTTGTTTCACCACTTATACTGGCATTGATTAATTGTACGGGAATTTCTTTGTCGTTATACGCAAGTTGTAACAAATGAACCCAGCCTTGCTCTTGTTTTAAACCATAAGAAGCGCTTAAGCTATCACCTAAGATCAATACACGAGACATAGCTGTCGCTTGTGTGTTAAAACTGGTTGAAAACAGTGCAATAATACACACAGATAAAACGATACGGAATTTTGAGTAAATCATATGACTGAACTTTCACATTTAAATATTATTCAAGTACAAGGGCTTTGCAAAAAAGTCAAAACCCTTGCGGGTGAGTTGCCTATCCTTAGCGACATTAGCTTCAATGTCAAGCCTTCTGAGTCTGTGGCGATTGTTGGCGCATCGGGATCGGGTAAATCTACCTTGTTAGGATTATTAGCCGGATTAGACGAAGTAAGCGCAGGTAGCATTTATCTGGATAGCGCTGCACTTCATCAATTAGATGAGGAGCAAAGGGCATTATTAAGAGCAAAATCAATCGGCTTTGTGTTTCAGTCATTTATGTTGGTGCAAAGTTTAACAGCACTTGAAAATGTCATGTTACCTGCAGAACTTGCGGGTCAGGAAGATGCAAAACAACAAGCACTGACCTTATTGAAAAAAGTCGGGCTGGAACATAGATTAGATCATTATCCTTCTCAGTTGTCAGGTGGCGAACAACAAAGAGTTGCGATTGCCCGCGCATTTGTTGGTTCACCTAAGATTTTGTTTGCTGATGAACCGTCTGCTAATTTAGATACGAAAAATGGTCAAATTATTGAGTCATTATTATTTGAACTTAATCGAGAAAACGGTACTACCTTATTACTTGTAACACATGATGAACAACTAGCATCAAGATGCGACCGTATTTTACATATAGAGGCCGGGGAGTTAATTAAAGATACTGAAAAGGCGCATACAAATGTGGGTTAAATTAGCTTTTAAACTTTTTTTTCGTGAATTAAGACGCGGTGAATTAACCATTATTTGTGCTGCAATTGGCTTAGCCGTTTTAACTGTACTCACTTTGTCTTCAGTCACTGACAGGATAGGACAATCTATTGAGCAAAAAAGTAATACTTTTATTGCTGCGGATAGAAAGCTAGGCAGTGCACATCCGCTTACACCCAGTTATAAAGATAAAGCCAATGACTATAAGTTAAAAACGGCTGATTTAATTTATTTTGATACCATGTTGTTTGCAAAAGATAAAATGCAATTAACGTCCGTGAAAGCAGCTTCTGAAAGTTATCCTTTACGAGGCGAAGTTAAAATAAAAGACACAATTGATTCAGAAACTTATCAAGTTAAATCGGGTCCGGAGCCTGGAGTTTTATGGTTAAGTGAATCTGTGTTTTATGCATTAGATGTAAAAGTGGGTGATAATGTTGAAGTGGGTGCAACCCATTTAACGGTAGGGAAAGTATTGGTTGAAGAGCCTGATGCCCCTTTTAATATTTTTTCTGCCAGCCGCAGAATGATAATTAATATTGCTGATGTGCCTGCAACAAAAGTGATCCAGCCTGGTAGTCGAGTATATTATTCAATTTTATTTGCTGGTAAGGAAGAAGATATAAAGTCATATTACGCATGGCTTAAACCACAACTCAAAGAGAATCAAAGCTGGTGGGGCGTTAAAGACAGACAAACCTGGTTATCTGGTTCGGTTAATCGAGCAGAAAAATTCTTATTGTTAGCTGGGTTATTAGGCATTATGCTTGCTGCGGTTGCCATTGCTGTGTCAGCAAAGCGTTATTGTGAAAATCAATATGATCCTGTGGCGATGATGAAAACATTAGGTGGAAGTCGTGCGAAAATTAGAAAAATTTATCTTTTACACCTTTGTTTAGTCACATTTTTTTCTATATTACTGGGTTTGGCAGGTGGCTATATATTACAATTTTTTGCGACTGACTATTTAGCACAAAGCATGCAGCAATCTTTACCTGAAGCTGGGTTACGACCATGGGCGATTGCGATTGTGACTGGTATTATTTGTGCCTTAATGTTTTCATTAAAACCCTTATTAGACTTATTTGATATCCCACCTCTTAGGGTATTACGTCGTAACTTAGGCGATGTGATGGCTGTAAGTAAAATTCATTTATTGGCATCAGCATTAACTGTTTTTGGCCTCATGTTGCTGTTTAGTGGTCAATGGTTGATCTCTACAATTCTATTTTTTTCATCGGTTGCACTCGTAGTTGTATTATTTTTACTGAGTCGATTGCTATTTAAAGTGGGCCGAAAAATAGGATTAAGGCCAGGTTCAAGTGGCTCTTTAGCATTGGCTTCTTTACAAAAACGGGCTAACGCAAATTCAGTACAATTGGTGAGTTTTGCTTTAGCGATAAAGTTATTATTGTTTTTGTTTGTGTTAAAAAGTGACATTATTAATGACTGGCAATCGCAATTACCTGAAGATGCACCCAATGCGTTTTTGGTCAATTTAACTGAGCAACAACTCACTCCATTAAGTAATGAACTAACAAAACAAGGTATTACGACGACGGATTTTTATCCGACAATCAGAGGCCGGTTGAATGGTATTAATGGAGAATTATTAGCAAGGGATGTCTCAGAGCAAGATAATGAGAAAAAAGATGAGGAATCAAAAGCAGGTATTGGCCGTGAACTTAATTTAACCTGGATCACAGCACTGCCAAATGAAAATGAGATTGTAAAAGGAGACTGGTTTTCAGATAAGTCTGTAGGCGAAGCATCGATTGAAGAAGGCATTGCAGAGCGCATGGAAATTGAGCTCGGAGATAGTATAGAAATCTTAATTGGTTCTCAAAAATTTAATGCGACTGTTACCAGCTTTAGAAAAGTTAACTGGTCTAGCCTGAAACCTAATTTCTTTATTATATTAAGTCCTGATCTATTAGTTGATTTTCCTGCTACTTATATTTCTGCGTTGCATGTACCTGCAGAGAGTAAAAAAGCATTAAGTGAATTGCTTCGCGTATACCCAACAATTACTATGATAGATGTTGATAGTTTTATTAAGCAGATCCGCTCTACTATTTCTCAGGTTTCGATTGCAATTGGTTTTGTATTGTTGATTGTGATGGTTTGTGGGGGGTTAGTATTGATATCTCAAGTACAAGCCAGCTTACAGGAGCGTATGCAAGAAGTTGTGATTTTGAGAACCTTAGGTGCGAAAGGGCGATTAATTAAACTTGCGACTTTCTATGAATTTTTCTTTCTAGGTTTTATTGCAGGCTTAGTTGCTGCTATTTTTAGTGATATCGCCTTATTGTTAGTGCAAAAACAAATGTTCGAATTAAGTGGTAAATTACATCCGCATATTTGGCTGTTAGGACCTTTAGCCGGAGCGATATTTGTATCTACTCTGGGATATTTTATGATAGCAAAAACATTAAAGAAAAATACTATGAGTTTACTCCGGGTGTTGTCTTAAAAGCTGATTAAGCGCACCTTTTATTTTGGGATAATGAAATCTAAATCCCGCTTGTTGCAATTTCACCGGCTGAACATTTTGACCGTAAATCAAAAGTTCAGCCATTTCACCAAATAACAGTTTTACAATCTTTGCTGGCATTTTAGCAAAATTAGGCCTTTTTAATGTACCTGCTAACATTCTGGAAAATTCTTCATTTGTAACCGGATTGGGAGATGTCGCATTAAATACACCTTGAAGCTCTCTTTTTTCGATCAGAAATATTATCAAAGACACCATATCGTCAATATGGATCCAAGACATCATTTGGTCACCATCTGAAATAGGCCCGCCTAATGCACATTTATAGGCTGGTAGCATCTTTTTCAGTGCCCCTGCTTTTTTAGCGAGTACAATTCCTGTTCTTAAAATACAGACTCTGGTTGTATCTGAATGGGCTTGTAATGCAATTTCTTCCCATTGTTTACAGAGTTTATGGCTAAACTCAGGATAACAATTTGTATAATTTTCATCTATGGGTTGAGGATCCTGGCGACCGTAATAGCCAATTGCGCTGCCTGAGATAAAAGTATGAGGTGGTGTTTGTGCAGCATTAATACAATCAACGAGTTCCTGGGTCAAATGCCAACGACTTTGTTCAATGAGGTGTTTTTGTTTCACACTCCACCGCTTATTTGCGATAGGTTCACCTGCCAAATTGATAATAATATTAACTTGATTGAAATCTACTTCGTTTAGGTTTTTTATGGCATTAACCTGGTGGCCGTTTATGTGATAGACTTTGGCTTGAGAGCGAGACAGAACAGTTACTTTATGATGGTTATTTAAGAACTTAATTAATGAGCTGCCAATTAAACCAGTTCCACCTGTAACCAAAATATGCATAAATAACTTCCGTTTCGTGATTTTAAATAAGTATAGATAAATTTTGTTTATTTGTGTATTTCGCATACCATCAACAGCATTGAGCTTAAAAATCATAACAATAAGGAAAAATAATGAACCAGGGAACGATCTCTACTATTGCAAAATCAATCATAGTATTTGCAGGTTTAATTATTATTCTGGCAGGGTTAAAAGCTGCTAGTAGTATTTTAGTTCCATTCATCTTGTCGGTATTTATTGCAATAATTTGTAATCCGTTGATTAATTATTTTACACGGTACCGCATTCCAAAAGGTGCTGCGGTTGGCATAGTGATTGTATTAGTACTGGGAGTAGGTTTATCGTTAGCTGGTTTAGTGGGCCAGTCGATAAACGATTTTTCACAGAATCTGCCCGAATATAAAGCTAAGTTAAAACAAGATTTTGTATGGCTAGTTGAGCTTGCGGCAAATTATAATATTTTATTAGATAAACAACAGATCTTATCTTTTTTCGACCCTTCTAAGTTTATTGATGTGGCTTCTAATGCATTGGCTGGATTAGGCTCGGTCATGGCAAATTTATTTTTGATTATCTTGACCGTCATATTTATGTTATTTGAAGCTCCCTGGGTGTCTAAAAAAGTACACCTTGCATTATCTGATCCTCAAATGAAAATGCAATATATCGATAAGTTTTTAGCATCAGTAAACTCTTATTTAGCAATAAAAACACTGGTTAGTTTAGCAACGGGTTTTCTAGCTGCGTTATTGTTATGGGTGTTAGATGTTGACTATTTTATTTTATGGGGCGTTCTGGCATTTATATTTAACTATATACCTAATATCGGCTCTATTATCGCCGCTGTACCCGCCGTGTTATTAGCTTTGGTATTACAGGGCGCTGGCGTGGCAGGCATGGTGGCCTTAGGTTATATGACAATAAATATGGTGATGGGAAATGTGATTGAACCACGTTTTATGGGAAAAGGTTTGGGCTTATCTACATTGGTGGTATTTTTATCTTTAATTTTTTGGGGCTGGCTGTTAGGTACAGCGGGTATGCTATTGTCAGTACCGCTTACTATGATTGTCAAAATAGGCCTAGAATCCAGCGAAGAAGGAAAGTGGTTTGCCGTATTACTCGGTAATGCCGAAGATTAATTTCTTAATGTTAAGATCTGTCAAATTTCAGCATTATTTAACAGATCTTAATCGAACTTTAACAATACAATATGCTGTTTTAAAGTAAATAATTCGCATCTTTTATAACTAATTGATGCTGCTATGGTATCTGGTAATAAATTGAGGTATCGCCAGCGACAATTAGCCTCAGTGTATTTTTCAAATTCTTGTTCAGCACGTTTGAATATTTTTATCAGTTGCGTATTACCAGTTTGATTTTGCTTTTTTTCTAAGTCTATTTTTATTTTATTTTGCCATGTCACGACGGAACGTTTTTCAACAGATATTTTAGTGTCTAAACACCTTAAATAACTTAAATTAGTTGTTTTTTTATCATCACAACCATCTTTGAATTCAGCATGACAATTTAAGCTGAACACAGCAAATAGCAAACTTGTGATGATGTGAATTTTATGTCGTTTTGAATGTAACATTAAATAATGCGCCTCCTAAATCACTATCGCTGATATCTAATTTTCCCTGATAGGAATTGACTAAATCGTTAACTATGGCCATACCCACACCGTGACCTTTTTCATAAGTGTCTAATCGTGAACCGCGTTTGGTCAAGTTTTTACGTTCATGGCCAGGAATTCCCGGTCCGTCGTCAGAAATTGTAACTGATAAATGTGTTTTTTGCGTGATCTCAATTTGAATTAACTTGTCACAAGCTTTACATGCATTGTCAATTAAATTACCTAAAATCTCTAATAAATCTGTTTTATCGCCTAAAAAGTAACAGTCATCGGTAATATGGCTAATAAAATGTATATTCTTATCTTTATATACTTTTTTCATCGCATTTATGATTGATTCAACTACAGGCTTAATTAAAGTTTGTTTTTTCCAGGTATCAGTGCCACCAGTGGCTGCACGTTTTAATTGATGTTCGATCATCACATTAATGCGATCTAATTGCTCATTTGTATCTGAATCAATAGCCAGTGGACTTGATTTCAGGACTGCAAGCGGTGTTTTAAGGGCGTGTGCCAAGTCACTTAAAGAACTTCTATAGCGTTCTTTTTGAATTTGACCTGAAGCGAGTAAGAGGTTTAAATCTTCTTGTATTTTTTTTAGTTCTATCGGGTAATTACCTTTTATTTTTGTACTATGACCGGATTCTATTGCCATTATTTCTCTGTCTAATCTGTTTAACGGGCTACCACTCCATATAAACCCTAAAATCATTAATAATGTAATGGCGATGGCCATGATGATTAACCAGATAATTAATGTATGTCTGAACCCTTGCATCATGTCTAAAAGTGCTTTGTTATCTTTTAGCAAATAGAAAGTGACGTTATGGCTGGCGTTTTGTGTTTCTGTGATGAGAGAAAAACTTAGTTGCCAATAGTCATGGTTATTTAAAGTGAATCGGCTGAAATCTATATCTCCTGCTGAAATACTGAGTAACTTAGGTGTAATATCGCGATTCAGTCCAGATTCAGATAACCACTGTTGTTTACCATCTTGGTAAATAAAGGCGAGGGTATCTGAATTGAGGCGATTTAATTCTGGCGCTAATAATATCTGTGGCATTTCTATGCCTTCATCAACGAATTCAACTTCAGCAATGATGGAATAAAGGTGGGCTTCTAAGGTATTTTCTGTCGCTTCAACTAAAGATGCGTAATAGGCTTTTCCTATCGAGAAAAATAAAATAGGTAAGGCGATAAGTAACAAAAAACCTAATATAAACCCTTGCCTGATCTTAAGCGATACTTCGCCTGTTACCATTGACTTTGCAACCTGTAACCTCGACCTCGCAGAGTCTCTATAGGTTTAAATGTATTGTCCGGATCGAGTTTCTTACGTAGTCTTAATACAAAAACTTCAATGACATTCGAGTCTAAATCAAAATCCTGATCGTATATATGCTCGGTTAATTCAGATTTAGAAATCACTTTTTGAGGGTTGACCATGAGGTATTCTAATACTTTGTATTCATATGCGGTTAATGTAAGCTCTTTATCATTAACCCAAACTTGCTGTGAACGCGTGTGGATACGTATTGGCCCAGCTGTCATTTCAGGATTTGCTTGGCCGGCACTTCTTCGAATAAGTGCATTGCAACGGGCTATGAGTTCTTCAGGGTGGAATGGCTTAGTAAGATAATCATCACCGCCGGCATCGAGCCCTTCAACTTTATCTTGCCATCGATCACGCGCTGTAAGGATCAGTATAGGCAGATCTAATTGTGCTTCTCTTGCCTTTTTTATTACTTCAATACCATTGAGTTTAGGTAAGCCCAAATCGATAACAGCTAAATCTAATGGATATTCTGTTAAATGGAAAAGACCTGATTCACCATCATGTGCTAAGTCGACACTATATTTTTCTTTTTCCAGGGCAATACGTAAGTTTTCTGCAAGTTGAAGATCGTCTTCAATAATTAAGATCCGCATTGAGATTAATCCTTTTTAATCGTGCCATTTTTTTTATTCACTGTGACATCTAACACACGTCCTTTTTTTTGTAGCACTCGGACCTTGTAGTTATGTTGCAAACTTTTTATTTTAAGTACTTTCCCTGGATATTTATTGGTAACTAATTTAACAGCTTGTTTTTTCCCAAGCGTTTTATCTTTGTGCTTTTTAGCATTAACACTCATGGAAAAGCAAAGTGTTAAAATAACAAGGATAATAGCAAATGCCCGCATAAAAATATCTTCCAGAAAAAATGTTTAAAACTGTTAAATTAGGTTTAATTACCCAGTTTGATTGAGTTCAGTTTAATAAGTATAAACTTTGAATGTGAATTTAAACTGAATTTGAATCAATTGCATTAATAAATTTAAAATTAAGGCAGTACTTTTTTAAATGGTTTTACGATAGATTCTTTGTATATATTCGCTGCGACATAAGGATCTGCAGCCGCCCATTCTCTTGCATGTTCCAGAGAATCAAATTCAGCAATCACCAGAGAGCCGGTAAAACCTGACTCACCGGGGTCTTCTGAGTCTATTGCAGGTAGGGGACCTGCTGCAAACAAGCGTCCGGCTTCTTTTAGTGCTTCTAATCGAGCTAAATGCGCAGGCCTTATTTCTTTTCTTAAATCCAGACTATTTTCAACATCTGTTGAACAAATCATATACAACATGTGGTAACCCTAATTCAATATAAAAGCAAATAGTAACATTTTTGTGACGTTTTAGTAGATGAAGTATAGAAAAGATTCGCAGCAAAAACTTGAAATTTTATCAGGAAGGCTGATAGCATCGGGCCACATAACAAAAATAACAAGGTTTAACATGAGTTCAAATCGCGAGCATTTTAGTTCCCGTTTAGGTTTTATATTAGCCGCAGCTGGCTCGGCTGTTGGTATTGGTAATCTAGTTGGTTTTCCCGTGCAGGCCGCAAAAAATGGTGGTGGTGCTTTTTTAGTTATATATACTTTATTTGTTGTTTTTGTGTGTTTGCCTGTGATGATGGCTGAAATGGCCATGGGCCGAAATGCACAAAAAGATCCCCTAGGTGCTTATAAAAAACTGTCTGATAAAGACAGTAAATGGAGTTTGGCAGGGCTGTTAGGTGTGCTTACTCCTTTTATGATTGCCGTATTCTATACTGTTCTAACGGTATGGATATTTGGTTATTTAGCGCAAACCGCATTAGGTAATCTGTCAGAACTGGCTGATGCGAGTAACTTTGGTAAGTTTATCAATCAGAATACCTTGTTTATTTACATGGTTTTAGTTGCCATTATAGTGAATTTAATTTTAGTCGGTGGTGTGAGAAAAGGTATAGAAAAAGCCGCTAAAATATTAATGCCGGCTTTGTTCTTTCTTTTAGTGTGTTTAGTGATTTATGTTTTAACATTAGATAATGCGATTTCAGGTGTTAAATATTATTTGATCCCTGATTTCAGTAAAGTTAATGCGACTGTGTTAAACGGTGCATTAGGGCAGGCATTCTTTTCACTGTCTTTAGGTATGGGGATTTTGATGACGTATGCTTCTTATATTTCCAAGAAGGAAGATATAGTCGGCTCGTCTAAAATGGTTGCTTTAATGGACTCCTTAGTGGCCTTTATAGCCGGTTTATTAGTATTACCTGCAATATTCAGCTTTAACCCAGACACTAATATGGAACAGTTATCAGGTTCTTCTTTGGATATGATTTTTGTTTATTTACCTAAAATATTTTTAGCTATGCAGGCCGATATTGGATATTTTGGTGCATCAGCTATTGCGTTTATTTTTTTCTTATTGGTATTTTTTGCTGCTATCACTTCTTTAGTATCGATAATAGAAGTACCGACCTCAGCTTTAATGGAAGAGAAATGTATCAGCCGTAAAAAGGCGTTGGGGATCATGAGCATTTTTATGGGTATACTGGCTGTTATGTGTACTTTGTCTTTTGGCATGGTTGAGTGGTTAACGCAATTTATTAATTACGGCGGTAAGAGCCAAAGTTTGTTTAATTTAGTTTATGATGTGTTTTACGAGACAATATTACCTCTAAATGGCTTGATGGTGTGTTTGTTTGTTATGTACCGCTGGAAAAAAGCGAAGTTATCTGCAGAGCTAAGCCAGGGGTGTGAAGGATACGTCGGGAGTTTTACAGAAAAATACGTTAACTTTTCGTTATCTACTTTTATTCCGGTAATATTACTGGTAATTTTTGCAAATACAGTGGCGAGTAAGTTCTTTGCTTTTAGTTTGTTTGGGTTTTAATATCATCTGATAATGACTCAGGTTACAAGCCTGAGTCATTAAAATAACCTCTTCCTTATTTGCCTAATTACCTAAGCTTTGTGTCAAACGTATCAAACTTATAGCATTACTTTATTTTGTATTTGAGAATTTGTATCTTTAGCATTTGAAAAGAGGCTTTGTTTTACAACGACGAATGATTAAATTCGACTATAACCAACTAATGAATTTAAACAGGCAGAGGTATGCATGCAGTCATGCATTTAGATTTCTGTTTAATAGAGATTGCACTTAAAGCGATAGTTGGAGACGTCTGTCGGGGTAAACAGGCCCTGAGAGGCCTGTTACGAATTATGAATCTTCTTGTGGTAAATATTTATATAACATGGAGATTGTAATGATAATACACACAAAGGTGATCGCTGTTAGTCCAAAGACCTTAAAGTTAACCCAAAAATCGAGCGAGAAATTATAAGCTATATATAAATTCAATAAAGAAATACCAAAGACGATCACAGTCCATAACAGATTGATCTGATCCCATAATAATTTTGGCACTGATAATTCTTGCTTAGACTCTGAGGCACTATTTAATAATGAAGATAACATTTTTTCCATTAAGTTCTTTTTTAACAGGTACCGGGATATTAATAAAGTAAACCCAAAACCTGCATATATCACGGTTGCTTTCCATTTAATAAAAGCTTCATCGTGAAAAATTAAAGTCATGGTTCCCAGTACTAATGCAATTGCAAAAAATATCCAATGCTTAGTCGCGACTTTACCATCTTTAAAATAATAAAAAGCGACTTGCAATGTGGAAGTGGCAATTAAAACACCAGTAGCCCAGAAGATATCGACTAATTTAAAAGTAACAAAGAATAAAATAAGCGGAATGTATTCCAGTAGAGCGTGCATAATAGCCTTAATCGTCAAAGTATAAGTTTTAGTTGGGATGATTTAATCAGGATTTTACCTGTTAAACAAGGTGAGAGTTAGTATTTGAGGCTCATTGTTTGCAATGAACCTCAAATATTACTTTAATGTCGACTACGTAGCCGCTTTCATATTAGCTGTAAATGTTTTTAACTCACTTAACATTTTTGCTGGCTCGGTTAAATTGCTTTCTATTATTTTGACTACAGCAGAGCCTGAGATTGCACCAGCTGCGCCGGAATCTAATGCCGCTTTTACATGTTCAGGCTCTGAGATCCCAAAGCCTAATAAAGCCGGTGCCGCATTGTAGGTTTTTAATTTGCTCACAATGGAATTCGCAGGCATCTGGGCCTGGGTATCTGTGCCTGTGACACCAGCACGAGACAATAAATACGTATATCCCCGACCATCTGAAGCGCAGCGTTTTAAAGTATCATCATCTGCGTTTGGCGTTGCAATAAAGATAGGATCAATGCCGGCAGACTGGGCAGCAAGTCTGAAAGGTTTAGCTTCATGTAAAGGAACGTCGGCGACTAAAATTGAGTCAACACCGGCAGCTTTAGCGTCCTGATAAAACTTATCTAATCCACGCGCAAAGATTAAATTAGAATACAGTAATAAGCCTATTGGTATATTCTGATCATAAGCACGTACTTTTGACAGGATCTCAAAACAGCTATCTGTATTGACATTTGCATTTAGTGCACGAATATTTGCTTTTTGGATCACGGGTCCGTCAGCAACAGGATCAGAAAAAGGTATGCCTAGTTCCAGTGCATCAGCGCCACCGTCAATTAAACTTTTAATTATCTCGACACTTAATTCCGGGTTTGGATCGCCAATAGTGACAAAGGGTACAAATGCACCGCGTTTTTCCTCTGCCAAGGTGGCAAATTTAACCTGATATCTGTTTAATTCATTCATGAGTTGGCTCCTTTATCTAATACGGTTTGAACATGTGCAAGATCTTTATCTCCACGACCACTTAAATTGACCACTAACACAGTTTCTTGCGTTTGTGCTTCAGCATACTTAATGGCGTATGCTAAAGCATGACTAGATTCAAGTGCTGGTATAATGCCTTCATTTTTAGCTAAATTTTGAAAGGCATCTAATGCTTCATCATCTGTAATAGCGACATATTGCGCTCTGCCTGTTTCGTGTAAATAGGCGTGTTGTGGTCCTACTGCAGGATAATCTAACCCGGCAGATACAGAGTAAGACTCTTCAATCTGGCCATAATCATCTTGCATTATGTAGGTATAAGCGCCGTGAAGCATACCTTTTGTACCTTTACAAAGGGTTGCGCCGTGTTCTTTAGTATCCAGGCCTTTTCCGGCAGGTTCAACACCGATTAATTTAACGTTTGATTCTTCAATAAAGTCGGTGAACATGCCTATTGCGTTTGAACCGCCACCTACACATGCGATAACGGCATCTGGTAAACGTCCTTCAGCTGTTAATATTTGTTGTTTTGCTTCTTCACCAATCATTTTTTGAAATTCTCTGACCATAGTTGGAAAAGGGTGGGGGCCGGCGGCCGTGCCTAATAGATAATGGGCTTTATCATAGTTAGCAGACCAATCTCTCAATGCTTCATTGACCGCATCTTTAAGCGTACCTGAACCCGCTGTTACCGGGATAACTTCTGCTCCCATAAGTCTCATTCTAAAAACATTGGGCTGCTGGCGTTCAACATCTTTCGCACCCATGTAGACTTTACATTTTAAACCTAAAAGCGCACAGGCAAGTGCAGTGGCAACACCATGTTGTCCGGCGCCCGTTTCTGCAATGACTTCTGTTTTACCCATACGTTTAGTCAATAACGCCTGGCCTAAAACCTGATTGGTTTTATGTGCGCCTCCATGCAGTAAATCCTCTCTTTTTAAGTAAAGCTTAACCAAAGGATTTTTAATCATATTTCGGGTAAGTGTTAATGGCGTTGGTCTGCCCGCATATTCATTTAACAGTTGAGTGAATTCAGCCTGAAAATCAGGGTCTTGTTGTGCATCGTAATAGGCTTGTTCTAATTGCTTTAAAGCAGGCACTAAAAGTTCGGGTACGAACATACCACCAAATTGACCAAAGTAAGCTGGATCAGAATTTGTATTTTTGTTGTTAACATTCACCACTATCATTCCTCATTTTAGAAAATACGTTTGAAATTGCGTCCACACATTTTTTACCCGGGCTGGACTCTACACCTGAATTGAGATCTAACCCTATTGCATTCGTTTTTAATGCTTGATTAATATTATCTATGTTTAAACCACCTGCGAGCATAAAGTCTTTCTCACATGAATCTAATAAAGCCCAGTCAAATTTTTCACCTGTACCACCGGGTAAATTGTCACTATGGGTATCAAATAAATATCTGTCGACACCATCAGGTAAATTTGGAATTGCGCTTTTTATTGCTATGGCTTTCCATATTTTACAGCTGGCAGGTAATTGTGATTTTAACTCGTTGATATATTGTTCTGATTCGTTGCCATGTAATTGCACGACACTCAGTGAAAGTGTATGTGCATACTCTAATATTGTGGAGATATCCTCATTTACAAATACGCCAACAAAATTTAGTGGAACAGAGTCAACAATTGCCTTTGCACAGTCTAAATCTACGAAACGGGGGGATTTTTTATAAAAAATAAGTCCGCCAAATATGGCACCTGCCTGATAAGCGGCTATCGCGTCACTAACTCGGGTAAGGCCGCAGACTTTATTTTCACCTAAAGTTAGTTTACGACATGCTTGTTCCATATCTTTCTGGGCCATTATAGAGCTGCCGACTAAAAATCCGTTACATAGGGGAGATAAGCGCTTAACGTCATCAAATGTGTAGATACCTGATTCTGAAATCACCACTTTATCTTGTGGAATACGTTGCCTTAACTTCTCAGTGGTTGCTAAATCAGTACTTAAATCTCTTAAGTTACGGTTATTGATCCCGATAATATCGGCATTTAGCTGTAATGCACGGGTTACTTCTTCTTCATTACTAACTTCGGTTAGAATGCTCATGTTAAGTGATTTTGCAACTAAACTGAGTGCCCGATATTCGTCGTCATTTAACACTGACAGCATCAATAGAATGGCATCTGCACCATGTAAACGTGCATAATAAACCTGATATTCATCAATATAAAAGTCTTTACCAATGATGGGTTGTGTTACTTTGCTGCGCACGGTTTGCAGATAATCAAAATTTCCCTGAAAATACTTTTCATCGGTTAATACGCTGATGCACGTGGCGTATTTTTTGTAAACAGAAGTTATTTCGTCGAGATCGAAATCAGGTCGTATCAGGCCTTTAGACGGAGACGCTTTTTTACATTCTAAAATAAAGTGTGTTCCAGGGGCTTTTAACGCCTGAAAAAAATTTAGACCTGTTGGCTTCACTTGATCTATAAAGCTTGCTAATGGCCTTTCTTGTTTTCTTTTTTCAATCTCGATCGCTTTATCAGCGACTATTTTTTCTAATACGTTAGCCATGTGTTACCTCTGAAATAGTCGCTTTATTACTTGCTGTGATTATTTGTTTTAGTTTTTCTTTCGCTTTACCGGATAGTAATAATTCAGATACTTGTTGTGCACCTTGTATAAAACTGTTTGCTTTACCGGTTAAATACAATAAAGCAGCAACATTGACTATAATGGCCGCATTATGAGCTTTAGTCCCTTTACCTTCTAAGATTGCAATCGTGGCTTTAGCGTTATATTCAGGACCGTGTCCTGCAATATCGGCAAGGGGAAATTCTTCTAATCCAAAATCAGCGGGCTTTAGATTATATTCACTGATGATTCCATTATTTAATTCGACAACTTTGGTATCTCCATGCAAAGCAATTTCATCAGTGCCTGAACCGTGAACTATCATGGCTCTTTGTGTGCCTAGCATTTTTAATGTTTCAGCCATTGGCATACATAGTGAGGGAGCATAGACTCCTAAAAGTTGTACTTTGGGCGCAGCGGGATTTGCTAACGGGCCTAATATATTGAATAAAGTACGGGTTTTTAATTGGCTTCGTACTGGCATGGCATGTTTTACACCTTTATGATAGTCAGGGGCAAACATGAAGGTAAAATTAGTGTCTGTTAAGCATAATTCAGCGACATCAACCGGCATGTTGATATTAATGCCCAAAGCGACTAATAAATCAGCTGAACCTGAATTACTTGAAATACTCTTATTACCATGTTTTACCATTTTTATATCGCATGCCGCAGCAACAATTGCAGCCGTCGTTGAAACATTTATTGTATTGGAGCCATCACCGCCTGTGCCACAGCTATCCGCCGTAATATCAAATGGACTATTAAAAGAGACTGCATGTTTTCGCATCGCGGCTGCGGCCCCTGCAATTTCTGATGGCGTTTCTCCTTTTATTTTTAATGCAATAAGCGCAGCAGTAAGTTCTATTTCACTTAACTCTCCTTGCATCACACTACTAAACAATTGTTGCGATTTTAATAAATCCAGGTCTTGCTGCGCGATAAGTAAATCTAAAATGCTCTTTATATTCTCTGAATTCATTATGCAATTCCTTCTGTGAGTAATGTATCACTTAAATACGCAAGACTTTGTTTTAATAGCTGCGTACCCTCTAGGGTTAATATGGATTCGGGATGAAACTGGTACCCTAAAACCTTATCGTTTTCATTAATAATGGCCATGGGGATTTCTTTGTAATGTGCGATTATATCTAGTTCATCAGGTACGTTAGTAGCCATTAATGAATGATAACGGGCAACAGGCATTACCGGACCTAAGTTTGAAAATATTGGGTGATCGTTTAAATTGATATCTGAAGATTTACCATGTACTGTTTCACCTGCATGACCTATTGTGCCGCCATAACTCTGGGTTAAAGCTTGTTGGCCTAAACAGATCCCCAGCATAGGAAATTTCCCTTTACACATTTTGATCAGAGTCATCAAACAGCCTGCTTTGTCCGGCGTTCCAGGTCCTGGAGATAAAACTAAAATAACTTTTTTATCTTCATTACACATTTTAGTAAAAATAGTATCGGCATCTAAGTTATTACGATAAACAACCAGTTCAGCACCAATTTGTTCAAACTCATCAACCAGGTTATAGGTAAAAGAATCAAAATTATCTAAAAAGTAGATTTTATATGCGTCTTTAATAGATATATCTTTTTGAATAGTCATTGTTTTACACCTCCAAAGCCGAATGTTTATGTGTACTGGATTGAATTGCCTTTATAACGGCCTGTGCTTTTGCCCGGGTTTCATCAGCCTCAGCTTGCGGTATTGAGTCATATACGACACCAGCGCCTGCCTGAACATAAGCAATATTATTTTTCACAAATGCACTTCTGATCACAATACAAGTATCCATAGTGCCATCGCCGGTTAAATAACCTACTGCACCACCATAGCTACCACGACGTTTTTGTTCGATTTCTCTGACAAGTTGTGCGGCTTTTACTTTTGGCGCACCAACTAAAGTGCCCATATTCATACAAGCTTGATAGGCATGTAAGGCATCTAATTCTGGTTTTAACTGACCAACCACCCGAGAAACTAAGTGCATAACTTGCGAGTATCTGTCTACTTTTAATAGTTCTTTGACATGTCTGGTACCCGGGACGGATATTCTGGCTACATCATTTCTTGCTAAATCCACTAACATTAAATGCTCAGCACGCTCTTTTTGATCGTTTCTAAGGTTTAATTCGATTCTACTGTCAAGATCAGGGTTGATTGTGCCATCTTTATTTTTTCCTCTGGGGCGCGTGCCTGCAATGGGATAAACTTCAACTTGTTTTGAGGTCGCACAATATTTCAATGCAGATTCAGGAGAAGCACCAAATAAGACAAAATCTTGATCTTTCATATAAAACATATAAGGGCTGGGGTTTTGTTGTTTTAAATGTTTGTATGCCGACAAGGGATCAGGGCAAGGTAAACTAAAACTTCTAGATGGAACAATCTGAAAAATATCGCCATCAACAATATTTTTCTTTAATTTTATGACTTGCTGGCAATACGCTTCATCATCGATATCAACTTGTACTTCAGAGATAATTTTGTCACCAGCAGTTTCATTTTGGTAATCAGAAATATTCTCACAAAATAGGTTTAGTTCTTCAAGTTTTTGGCCTATTTCAAAGCAATTAGCATGTACATCCGGGCCATTAAAAACATTGCCAATCAGATCTGTTGTTTGTTTCTGATGATCTATAACCACTAAAGTTTCTGCAAGATAAAAAACATAATCAGGACATGAATTATCTTTATTTTCAACATGAGGTAGTTGTTCAAAGTTGCCTATCATATCATAAGAAAATACACCGCCTAAAAACAAAGAAAAATCATTTTTTGTGGTGGTTTTAATATTCTGAATACATGTACGCAAAGCACTAAAAGCGTTGTCAGCTTTTAACCTGGAATATTCGTCCAAATGAGTTTCATGTGTTTTATAGACTAAATTGAGAACGTTATCGTTAAGTTCAAGATCACAGTTGGCAACTTTATCTTTCAGATAAGGTAACAATTGCATGCCATTACTTGATAATGCCTGAATTAATACATTGTTGCCGTTACATTCAATTCGTAATGCTGCATCTACAAGAATTAAGCTTTTTAAGCTAGTTTTAGAATCAATTTCGGCTGATTCTAATAACAAACTATTGCTTTTATTTAATTTTGCGTATAGCGATAGCGGGCTTTTTATATATTCCCGTGCCTGAGTAATGCTAGAAACATTCCCAGGCTCTTTTGTTATATGACTAAATATCACGTTCTCATTCCCTCTGATATATTTAATAAAACAAAAAACCCGCATTGTAGATGCGGGTCTGGACATAAAAAAACCCGCTTACTGCGGGTTTTCGAATCTGTTTAGGTACAACAGTTCACCACCCGTAAATTACGAGTGCCACCACCAAGAATTATTTAAAGTAATGTTTGTTTGAACTGAAATTTGCATAATTATACCTTTATTTAAGTGTGTGTAGTAGAGCGCATACTCAGGTAACTTGTCAAGAACTAAATGTCCCTGTTTATTTAAATTGGTTATATGAAATGCTGGTAACGAATAATCGTTTTATCTTACTGATCTTGGTATACTTGATTTAATATTTTTGTCACATTAATTAAGCATTATTTTGAAATATGATCTCCATAGTCATACCGTACATTCAGATGGGCGACTTAGCGTTGACCAATTACTTACAAGGGCTATTGATAAAGGCGTTGATGTTTTTGCTATCACAGATCACGATACGATAGAGGCTTTACCTATAGCGCATCAATTCATAAAAGAAAATCAATTAGCTATTAAATTAATAAACGGTGTTGAAATTTCTACTCGTTGGCATAGTTTTGAAATTCATATTGTTGGTTTAAACTTTGATGTTGATAATGTTCAATTAGTTAACTTATTGGCAGAGCAACAAGAAAAAAGAGCGATAAGGGCGATAGAAATAGGGAGCAGACTCGAAAAAAATGGTATTCCTGATGCGTATAACCAAGCAAAAAAATTGGCGGGAAATAGTTTAGTTACCCGAGCCCATTTTGCGCAATATATCGTTGATTTAGGTCTTGCTAAAAATATACAAGGTGTGTTTAAAAAATATTTGGCCAGAGGAAAAACCGGTTATACACCGAGTAACTGGTGTGATATTCAAACGGCAATAGCTGCAATTCAGGCGGCTGGTGGACAAGCTGTGATTGCGCATCCTGCGCGTTATAAAATGTCAAATAAATGGTTGAGGAAACTATTAGGTGACTTTAAAAATGCAGGAGGTGATGCACTAGAAGTGGCGTCACCGCAACAAGCTCCGAGTGAAAGACAGTTTTTAGGTCAGTTAAGCAGGGAATTTGAACTATTATGTTCACAGGGATCTGATTTTCATTTTCCAATGACCTGGTTAGAATTAGGTAAAAATTTGTATTTACCAAAAGATAGTGTTCCAGTATGGCAAAACTGGAATTAATAGCGTTTATTATATGAAAACTTAGAGGGAACACTATGAGTCAATTTTTTCAAGTTCATACCGAAAACCCACAAACAAGATTGATACGTCAGGCAATTGACATTATTCAAAGAGGAGGGGTTATTGTTTATCCTACGGATTCCGGATACGCCATTGGCTGTGCCATGGGTAATAAAAAAGCGATGGAACGAATAGAAAATATTCGTAGTTTAGATAAACACCATAATTTTACGTTAATGTGCCGAGATTTATCTGAACTTGCCAATTATGCCAGAGTAGATAATCAGTTATTTCGTTTGATTAAAAATAATACACCAGGCCCATATACTTTTATCTTTAAAGGGACAAAAGAAGTGCCAAAACGTTTATTGAATGATAAGAAAAAAACCATCGGGATCAGAGTGCCAGACTGTACAATTACTTTGGCTTTGCTGGAAGAGTTGGGTGAGTGCTTAATGTCTTGTTCATTGATTTTACCCGGTCAGGAGCATACTGAATCAGATCCAGATGAAATTCGTTTGAAACTAGAAAAGCATGTTGATTTAATTATTCATGGTGGCTATTTATCTGAGCACCCCACAACAGTAATCGATTTCTCTGAAGACACAGTCAATGTGATCCGAGAAGGATTAGGTGATGTTAGTGTATTTTTATAATTTAGCTGTTAGGTGATACCAATGGCACCTGATAGTGCACCTCTGGCTTTTTTGAATGGTGAAGCGGTTGTAAAACCAGAAGACTTATATATTCCGCCGAATGCACTAGAGGTGATTTTAGAAACATTTGAAGGGCCATTAGATTTATTATTGTATTTAATAAAAAAGCATAAATTAGACGTTCTTGATTTGTCTGTGTCTAAAGTGACACGCCAGTATGTACAGTATGTTGATGTGATGAAAGAGTTTAAATTAGAACTCGCCGCAGAATATTTAGTGATGGCTGCATTATTAACACAAATTAAATCTCGATTGTTATTGCCTGTACACAAAGAGTTAGATGAAGAAGAAACCGATCCTCGCGCTGATTTAATACGCAGATTACAAGAATATGAACAGTTCAAAACAGCGGCTGAGAATTTAGATGCGATCCCAAGACTGGAAAGGGATGTTCATATTGCGTCAGCATTAATGACGCAAAATACCAATGTAGAACCTGTATTTCCGCAAGTGAAAATGCAAGAATTATTAGTGGCCATGTCAGATATTATGGCACGTGCTAAGAATTTCACTCATCATCATATTTCAGCAGAGACTTTATCTACACGTTCAAGAATGAGTCAAATTTTACAACAGCTTGCACAGCAAAATGCCTTTATAGAATTTACCCATTTATTCACTGTTGAAGAAGGTAAAAGTGGTGTGGTGGTAAGTTTCATTGCAATTCTGGAATTGTTGAAAGAAGGTTTAATAGAATGTGTGCAAGGTAACGTGAATTCTTTAATTCATGTGAAATTAAAAGTTTAAAATAATACCAAAGCCATAATCTAAAATTGTTTAATTAGCATCGCCACTTTTTATCGCTATACTTTCTAGAGATCTCTTATTACTTCTGGCATAATGCGCGGTCTATTACTAGGGCGATATTAAAGGTCTGTGTTGCAAAAGCAAATTTCTGATGAAGTACTGGTCGAAATTATTGAAGCGGCTATCTTTGTTGCCGACAAACCTTTATCGTGTGAATATTTAAAGGAAACTGTATTAGCTGATTCTCATATTTCTATGAAACGAATAAAGCTAACAATTGCAACAATAGAAACGCATTATAGTACCAGAGGGATCCAATTAATTAAGGTGGGTTCTGGATATCGTTTTCAGGCAGATAACAGGTTAAATCCCTGGCTTAGTCGATTATTTCAGGAAAAAACCCCAAAATATTCAAGAGCATTATTAGAAACCTTAAGTTTAATCGCTTATCGCCAACCGATCACTCGAGGAGAAATTGAGCAGATCAGAGGTGTTGCGGTAGGCAGTAATATCATCAAATCATTAATAGAAAGAGAATGGGTTAAAATTGTTGGCTACAAAGAGGTCCCGGGACGACCTGCATTATATGCTACAACTAAAACCTTTTTAGATTATTTTTCAATAGCAGATTTAGCAGACTTACCACCTTTACCTGAACTTCAAGGTGATAAAGTTCAACTAAATTAATTAAATATGACCCTTCAGTGAGTGAACTGTCAAATGAGTGAAAATTCAAATAGTGAAAAGTTACAAAAAGTATTAGCCAGAGCCGGACAAGGCTCTCGTCGTGAAATGGAAAAATTTATAGATGCGAAACGTGTTAGTATCGACGGGAAAATAGCCACATTAGGTGATCGTGTTGAACCACATCAAGTTATTCGTCTTGATGGACATATTGTAAAGGTTGAAGCAGAAGATGACCGTGTTTGTAGGGTTTTGATGTATAACAAACCCGAAGGTGAGTTATGTACGCGTAAAGATCCGGAAGGTCGTCCTACTGTATTCGATCGATTACCCAGACTTGATGGTGAACGCTGGATTGCAGTTGGTCGTTTGGATATAAATACTTCAGGACTTTTGTTATTCACTAATGATGGTGAATTAGCTAACAGATTAATGCGGCCAAGTTACGAAATCGAACGAGAATATGCTGTAAGAGTATTTGGCGAAGTTGAAACTTCTACATTAAAAACCTTAACCACAGGCGTAAAGTTAGAAGATGGTATGGCCAGATTTCTAAAAATAATGCCCCATGGCGGTGAAGGCATTAATAAATGGTACAATGTGATCCTAAATGAAGGACGTAACCGTGAGGTACGTCGATTATGGCAGTCTCAAGATGTGGATGTATCACGATTAATTCGTGTTCGTTATGGTAATTTAATGTTGAATCCTAAATTACCGCAAGGTGGTTGGGAAGAGCTAGCGTTAGCCGAAGTTAATTATTTTAGAAAATCTGTCGGAATGCGAAACGAAACAGAAACCAAATTGTCTGTGATCCCGGAAAAAAGAAAAGAAAAGCGCGCTAAGAATGCACGTATTAGAAAAGCTGTTAAGAAACATCAGGGTCGTTTAAAACAAGCAAAAAAACGAAAGTAGTTTATTGCTAATTAAAAACCCGTTTTATCCAATAAAACGGGTTTTTTCTATTGGGCGTTTATAGATTCGCCATTCACTTCTTCTGAGTCATCGCTCATTAAATAGAGATACAAGGGCATGATAGATTCTGGTGTGGCTAGTTTTGTTTTATCTTCACCTGGATAAGCAGATTCGCGCATTTTTGTCGCAGTTGCCCCCGGATTAATGCAATTTACACGTATATTCGTTTTACCTACTTCGTCTGCCCAGGTTTGCATCATACCTTCAACTGCAAATTTGGATATAGCGTACGGCCCCCAATGGGCGCGACCTTTTTTACCAACACTCGAAGATGTAAATATAATAGATGCTTTCTCTGCTTTACGCATGACTGGAAACATATATTTAGTTAATACAGCCTGAGCTGTGACATTAACTTTCATAATATTTTCAAAGGTAGAAACACAAAAATGTTCCATTGGACCTAATGAACCTAATATGCCTGCGTTATTTAACAAGCCATCAAGTTTGCCAAACTGACTTTCAATGGTAGATGCAAGGTCTCGGTAGTTTTGTTTTGTAGCACCTTTCATATCTAATGGCACGATTGCAGGTTGCGGTCCGCCAGATGCAACGATTTCATCGTAAACGGATTCCAATTTACTGACAGTTTTACCTAATAAAATGACTGTGGCGCCATATTTTGCATATGTCAGTGCCGCTATACGACCAATACCATCACCAGCACCTGTCACTAAGATGGTTTTGTTTTTTAATGCATCATCTTTAACTTGATATTTTTGCATTATCGAATTCATTGAATACCACTTTGAAATTAACTGTAATACAATAATTTTACCATAGCTATAAAATGAGAAGTTAGGGTTTTCTTTAAATTTAATTAAATAGGCTTTTATGTTAGATTCTACCTTCATTTTATAATTAGCATAAAATTAATAGGATATTGCTTTGGTATTTTTATATGAATATGGTTTGTTTCTAGCCAAAACGCTTACTTTTGTTGTTGCGATCGGTGCAATCATCGCTTTAATCGCCGGTGCTGCACATAAGCCTAAAAATAAAAAAGGTGAAATAGAGATAGATGATTTAACGCAGCAGCTAAATACATTTAAAGATGGATTTTTGGCTGAGACGTTAGATAAAGAATCTTTAAAAAAATTGAAAAAACAACAAAAGAAAGAACAAAAAGACAAGGAGCACGAAAAAAAAGAGAATGTTTATGTATTAGATTTTAAGGGCAGTATGGATGCCAATGAAGTTGAAGGATTAAGAGAAGAAATTACAGCAATATTAACGATTGCAGATAGAGAGAAAGATCAAATTTTAGTAAGACTAGAAAGTGGCGGTGGTGTAGTACATGGCTATGGACTGGCTGCTTCTCAGTTACAACGTATTAAAAATGCAGGTATTAATTTAACTATTTGTGTAGATAAAGTTGCTGCAAGTGGTGGTTATATGATGGCTTGTGTTGCAAATCGTTTGATCTGTGCGCCTTTTGCCATCATAGGATCTATTGGTGTGATTGCGCAAATTCCTAATTTTAATAAAATACTAAAAAAGAACGATATTGACTTTGAACAGATCACTGCTGGTGAATTTAAGCGTACACTGACTTTATTTGGTGAGAATACAGATAAAGCCAGAGAAAAGTTCACCGATGAAATTGAAGAAACTCATGAATTGTTTAAAGGGTTTATTACAGAGCAAAGACCTGCATTAGATTTACCTAAAGTTGCGACCGGAGAGCACTGGTTTGGTACACAGGCCCATGAAAAAGGTTTAGTTGATGAAATATCGACCAGTGATGATGTTTTATTAAAATTTAACGAAGATAAACAAATTTTCAAAGTGAAGTTTACTGTTAAAAAGCCGTTAAGTGAAAAATTAGGAATTGGAGTAAGTCAGTCATTAGAGAAAGTTTTTATTGCGATTTATTCTAAAGTAAGAACAAGTTTTATTACAAAATAATATTGCTTAATAATAAAAAAGCTTCGACCGATAGCGAAGCTTTTTTATTTTAGGTTTTAAATTAAAATGAGCCTATTTGTTTTCGAAATGAATTTCTTCTAACTGTTTGGCCGCATTTGGATCATTAAAGATAGTTTCATTTAACTCACCTTCAGATTTAGCAACAACACATGTCACCATACAATCACCCGTTACATTAACTGCAGTGCGCGTCATATCTAGTAATCTGTCAACTCCCATTATTATCGCAATGCCTTCAACTGGCAGTCCCACTTGATTTAATACCATAGCAAGCATAATTAAGCCTACACCAGGTACACCCGCTGTACCGATGGATGCAAGTGTTGCTGTTAATATCACCATAAGAAAATCAGAAGTTGTTAAATCCATGCCAAATATTTGTGCGATGAATACCGTTGCGACACCTTGCATAATTGCAGTACCATCCATGTTTATGGTGGCGCCTAAAGGTACTGTGAAAGATGCGACTGAATTATTAGCGCCCATTTTTTTAGTTGCGGTTTCAAGTGTTACCGGCATAGTGGCACTAGAACTTGATGTACTAAAAGCGAAAAGTACATTGTCTTTCATTTTTCCCAAAAATATAAATGGGTTTAATCTTGCGAATGTAGATAGCAAAGTAGGGTATACAACCAAAGCATGAATAAAGAGTGCGAATAGCACAACAAAGAAATATTTTCCTAGTTCAAATATAGCGTCATAGTCAATTGTGGAAAATAATTTTGCGATTAAACAAAATACGCCAATCGGTGCCAGATTCATTAATATAGTGACAAGCTTTAATATTACATCATTTAAATCATTAAATGTTTTAGCGAGTCTTTGACCGGGTTCTCCACTTAGCGTCATCGCGATACCAAAAAGTAAGGCAAATACGATCACTTGTAACATGTTTCCTGATGCCATTGCTTGTATTGGGTTTGTTGGAAACATGCCAATAATAACATTCGCTAAAGAAGGGGCTTCTTTGGCTGTATATTCAGCATTAGTGACTAAATTAGGTATGGCTTCAAAACCAACCAGAGAGGCTAAACCTATGGCGATTGAAATTGCAATAGCGGTTGTTACTAAATAAAGGGCAATTGACTTCCCCCCCAATCTGCCAAGTTTACTGGGATCGCTCAGGTTACAAGTTCCGCATACTAAAGACACAAAAACTAATGGTACAACTAACATTTTTAAACTTGCTACAAATATTGCACCACCAATATTAAATAGTCCATCAACAAAAAAGCCTTTTATAGCAAGATCAAAAATTCCTAAAGAAAGATATACGTCTTCTTCACTGCCAATGATCCATTTAAAAAACGAACCGACTAATAAACCTAATGTCAGGCCAATTAAAATACGCGATGTCAGTGAGAGTGACTTGTTGTTTGCATTATTTGTCATTTATATTACATCTGAGTTAAAAAAGGACTATAGCCTACCAGTAAGAAAAAAATTTTTCAGTGAAATAGCAGATAATTTTTTCAAAATACTCAACTTGTTAAAATTATATAAGAAAACATGGCAAAATAGCGCTATTATTGAATTGGTATTATATATCGATTAGGTTAATATAGGGCTAAGAACTCTAATTATAAACAAGCTAGGGAGAAGTAAATGGCTTCAATCCGTATTCTGTATGTCATGCTATTCAGCATGATTTTATCCGCCTGTGGTGGCGGTGGTAGTTTAGAAACCCCTGATGGTACATCATCAGATTCGTATAAGTTGGAAGTTGAACTGCAAGGTACTGATGGCGGACAAGGAACGCTTGAGGTTTCAAAAGCAGTGCCAGGAAAATTGGTAGCAACACTCACAAAAAATAATCAAGTATTTGCGAATCAATTGATTACATTTACTTTAGGTGATCAAGGCGTTGGTGTATTAGATCCTGAAGTTGGAACGGCGCAAACTAATTCTAGTGGTCAAGCTGAAATCCTATTAAAAGCGGGGACAGTGCCTGGAAGTGGTACTGTAACTGCCACTTTTACCTCAACAGATGATAGAAAAATTGAAGTTCCTTTTGTATTCACTAGTAAAGGAGATGACGATGATGATGTTGTAGTTGAAGCAATTAATCTTACATTAGCTATATCAAACACAACTGTTTCAGCGGCTACACCCGCAACAATTACGGCTTTGGTAACTAAAGGGATAAACTTAGAGCCAGTTGCGAATAAAGTGGTGACTTTCAGCAGCTCTTTAGGCGATTTGGCTCCTGCATCGAAAACGGCATTGACGAACTCAAATGGTATTGCGACTATCACTTTAACAGCAGGTAATGTTGCTGGAGCAGGAGAAGTTACAGCAAGTATAGCGTCAGGGGAGAATAGTATAATCGGATTTAATACATTAGGTGATATAGATGCTTATATATTAAGTGTTGTGTTACAAAGTGCTAACACTGGAAGTGTTATAACAGAGATATCTAAAGCAGATCCTGGAAAATTAATCACTACATTAATGAAGAATAATCAGCCAGTATCAAATCAACTAGTTACTTTTTCTTTAGGAACTCCAGATGTAGGTATATTAGACCCCGAAGTAGGAACGGCACAAACAAATGATGCAGGTCAGGCTGAAATATCTTTGAGAGCTGGTACAAATGCCGGAGCTGGTACTGTATTGGTTTCTTATACAACACCTGAAGAACAAGTGGTTACAGCAACGGGTACTTATACAAGTAAAGGAGATGATGACGATATAACTGGAGGTTTTGAAATAGCACTTTCAATTTCTGACACAACAGTATCTGCAAATAATCCTGTAACGGTAACGGCAGTTGTTACGCGTGATGGAGCGGTAGCTGTAAACAAAGTGGTTACTTTTGAATCGCCTTTGGGGGCATTTTCACCAACAACAGGAACTGCTCTCACTGATACCAATGGTATAGCTACTATAACGCTTACAGCAGGTAGTGTTAGGGGGGCTAGTGAGATAACGGCTAGTGTTTCGTCTGGTGAAAGTAGTGTTATAGGATTTGTTACACAAGGTGATGATATCGGTGTAGTTGGTGATATTAGTATCACGCTAGAAATTGTAGATTTAGATGGTAATGAGATAGATTCTATTACTAACTCAAAACCTGGTCGTATTATCGCTTCTGTTGATGGTATTTCAAATCCTGTTATTGTTACTTTTGTATCTACTGTAGGTGAAATACCAATTGCAACTGCTATTACAGATGAAAATAATCAGGCTACGGTAGATATCGCAGCTGGTGATACCTTAGGAGCAGGCACGATTACAGCGTCTCTTTCTACTGGTGAATCTGGGAATGCACTCATAGTGGTGGGTTCTTCTACTGTGGTAATGGGAAGTGGTGAACCATTTGTCGAAGGTGTTGCTGAAATTAGTCTAAGTCAAATATCTGCTGGTGGCACGACAGTAGTAACTGTTAATATTGTTGATGATCAAGGGAACCTATTTACAGAGCCTGTGGAAATTAATTTCTCTTCTGGATGTGCTAGTCAGTCAACACCAACCGCTGAACTTAGTACACCGATTGTTACTTCTAATGGTATTGCAAATAGTACTTATTTGGCCAAAGGCTGTGTTGGTGACGATCCTATTTCTGTTAATGCAAATGCGGGTGGCATTAATTTAATTGCAACGGGTAAAGTTAATGTATTACCAGCTGATGTAGGAAGTATAGAGTTTTTATCGGCACAACCTGAATTTATAGGTATTATAGGCACAGGTGCAGTAGGTGGCTCTGAAAGCTCTACAGTTAAATTTAGAGTGTTAGATACGAATGGTAATCCAGTAAATAATCAGGATGTTAACTTTGTTTTAGGCACGACACAGGGTAACGTAACTGTTACGCCTAGTAGTGCAACGACTAACTCTGAAGGTATTGTTCAAACTGTTATTAATTCTGGTACGGTATCTACATCGGTGCGAGTGACAGCTTCAATCGTAGGCAGTGACCCTGAAATTTCGACGCAATCGAGTGTGCTTGTTATTTCAACGGGTATTCCGGATCAAGATAGTTTTAGCTTATCTGCCAGTGTATTTAATCCTGAAGCATGGAGCCTTGATGGTACGGAAGTTGTTATTACAGCAAGGATGGCAGACGCGTTTAATAACCCGGTACCTGATGGTACAGCGGTATTTTTTACAACAGAAGGTGGCTCAATTGATGATTCATGTGTTACAGATAATGGAAGTTGTTTTGTCACGTGGCGCAGCCAAAATGCACGTCCTGAAGGTGAAGAATTAACAAGCAATTTTTGTACTTTGAAAGTTGTTGTACCAGGAGATCAGGTTGATAATAATAATGATATTGAATGTGCAGAAACAACAAATACCTTAGGACAAAAGTATGGGGGTCGTGCAACGATAGTCGCTACAGCGATTGGAGAAGAGTCTTTCCCTGACTCTAACGGTAACGGTCGTTTTGATGCAGCTGAAATGACTGCATTCTTAGGTAATGACGTGAGTGGCATGCCATTTGATTTAAAAGAGGCCTTTGTCGATCATAATGAAGACGGTTTTTATAACCCTGAAGAGGCGGGGGGAGACCCAACAGATACATCAGGAAGTGGTGATTTAGAAGAACCTATTGATTTTAATAATGATGGATCATTTACCTTAAATGATGGCATGTATAATGGTGTACTATGTTCAATACCTGCTCATGATGGCTGCTCTCAAACACAAAAGTCGTTGAATGTAAGAGGATCTTTGGTCTTAGTTATGTCGGGAAGTAGCCCTTATATTCAGCTCAATGAAACAATTGATGCAGTTTTACCCACAATAGAAGTAGATGATGATGGTGATCCGGAAACGCCTCCTGTTAATGAGCCAAATCCAGATTTTGATTATGAAGATAAAACCATTAATATTGCTGGAGAAAATACAGGTTTTGGTTCTATAATATTATCTGATTTACACAATCAAAATATGCCATCAGGAACGATAGTTGAATTTTCTTCTACAGTTGGATCTGTGGTGGTTGGTGCTAGCCAAAAAGTACCTAATTCAGCTAATAACGGCGGAACCAGATTTGAATTTGGTATTAAAGGTGAAAAGGATGCTAAGTCAGGTGCTGTTTTTGTTAAAATAACTACTCCTTCGGGTGCTTCGGTTTTAATTGGTATAGCTAATATAAATATTAGATAAAATAAAATTTTTGAAATGCCGCTCATTTGAGCGGTATTTTTTTGTTTAAATTTTGAGTTTTAGGTGTTTAATTGCATAAAACATAAACAAACAAATAACTTAATCTAAAATTCTTTTCATTTTTTTCTTGTAACACTCGCATTTTAAAGATATACCTTTAATAATAACGCCCATTAGGGTATCAATTTAACTTTTTGAATAATTATTGTTCACGTATAGGCTATTATGGGCAAATCTTTAGTAATTGTAGAGTCACCAGCTAAGGCTAAGACAATTAATAAGTACTTAGGTAGTAATTTTGTGGTTAAGTCCAGTGTTGGACATATTCGCGATTTGCCGACCTCAGGACAAAATAAAAAAGCTGCCACCAAAACACCCGCAGAAGTACGTAAAATGGGTACTGAAGAGAAAGCGGCTTATAAAAAAGATCGGGATTATAAAAACCTGGTTGCAAGAATGGGGATAGATCCTGAAAAAGGGTGGGAACCCCATTATGAAATACTGCCAGGCAAAGAGAAGGTAGTTCAAGAATTACAAAAATTGGCTAAAAACGCTGATACCATCTATCTCGCGACGGATTTGGATAGAGAAGGAGAAGCTATTGCCTGGCACTTAGAGCAAGTGATAGGGGGTGAGCCTGATAAGTATAAACGTGTTGTATTTAATGAAATAACAAAAAACGCAATTCAGCAGGCGTTTGAAACACCTGGTCGTCTAAATACAGATATGGTCTATGCTCAACAAGCGAGACGCTTTTTAGACCGTGTGGTTGGCTTTATGGTATCGCCTTTACTTTGGCAAAAAGTAGGTCGTGGACTTTCTGCCGGACGAGTTCAATCTGTTGCTGTCAGGTTATTGGTTGAAAGAGAGAGAGAAATCAAAGCATTTATTCCTGAAGAGTTTTGGGACTTACATGCAGATGTAAATTCGAATAGCAATGATGAACAGTCAGCGATAAGATTAGCTGTAACTAAGTTTAATGGCAGTGCGTTCAAGCCAGTTAACGGTGAGCAGACCGACGTCGCTGTAAAAGCGTTGGAAAATGCTGATTTTGTTGTTAGTAATAATGAGACCAAGCCAAGTAAAAGTAAGCCTGGTGCGCCTTTTATAACTTCTACAATGCAACAATCGGCGAGTACACGTTTAGGTTATGGTGTAAAGAAAACCATGATGCTGGCACAGCGGTTATATGAAGCGGGCCACATTACCTATATGCGTACAGATTCAACCAATCTATCAAAAGAAGCTGTCGGGAATTGTAGAGATTATATTGAAGAAAATTTTGGTACCGAATACTTGCCAGAAAAACCAATTGTATATAGTACAAAAGGCAATGCACAAGAAGCCCATGAAGCTATTCGCCCTTCAAATGTGGAAGTGATGTCGGGGCATTTAGAAGGTGTAGAAGCTGACGCTAAAAAATTATATGAATTAATTTGGCGCCAATTCGTAGCGTGTCAAATGACACCCGCACAATATGATTTAACGACAATTACAGTGGACGCTGCTGGTTATCAAATGAAAGCGAAAGGCAGAGTGCTTAAATTTGCCGGTTGGACGCAAGTACAACCCGCTGTTCGTAAGAAAAATGAAGAGGAACAAGCGTTACCTTTAGTGAATGTTGGAGATGCTTTATCTTTAACTGCATTAGATCCCGTTCAGCACTTTACTAAGCCACCAGCACGTTTCGGTGAAGCAAGTTTAGTCAAAGAATTAGAAAAACGAGGTATAGGTCGTCCATCAACCTATGCGGCTATTATCTCTACAATTCAAGACAGAGGGTATGTGCGTGTTGAAAATCGTCGATTCTTTGCAGAAAAAATGGGTGAAATCGTAAATGACAGATTGGTTGAAAATTTCACCGACCTGCTAAATTTTGATTTCACTGCTAAAATGGAAAATCGTCTTGATGATATCGCAGAAGGTGAACGTCAATGGACGCAAGTTTTAGATAAATTTTACGATAATTTTTCTTCTCAGCTTACTATTGCGCAAAAAGAAGAAGCTGAAGGCGGCATGCGCCTGAATGAAATGGTTGAAACCGATATTCAATGCCCGGCCTGTGAAAGGAAAATGGGTATTCGTACTGCATCAACCGGTGTCTTTTTAGGCTGCACTGGCTATAGTTTACCGCCTAAAGAGCGTTGTACATCCACTATGAATTTAGTATCAGGTGATGAAGCGATTGCAGTCGATTCAGAAGATGCTGAAACTGAAAGTTTACGTCAAATGAAACGTTGTCCTAAATGTGAAACGGCAATGGATTCATATTTAATTGATGAGGCTAGAAAGTTACATGTTTGTGGTAACAATCCAGGATGTGATGGTGTTTTAATTGAAGAAGGCACATTTAAAATAAAGGGTTATGATGGTCCGATAATCGAGTGTGACAAATGTTCTTCTGAAATGCAGTTAAAATCAGGTCGCTTTGGTAAGTATTTTGGTTGTACTAATGAAGAGTGCAAAAATACACGTAAGCTGCTAAAAAGCGGTGAAGCGGCACCACCAAAAGAAGATCCTGTGCATTTACCTGAATTACCATGTGAAAAGTCGGATGCATACTTTGTATTGAGGGATGGTGCTGCAGGTATATTTATGGCTGCATCAAGTTTTCCTAAATCGAGAGAGACTCGTGCACCAAGAGTGGCAGAATTACAGCGTTTCAGAGATAGAATTTCACCTAAATTCTATTATTTAGCGGATGCGCCTGTTAAAGATCCCGATGGTAACGAAGCTATTATCAGATTTACCCGAAAAGCTAAATCTCAATATGTAATGACAGAGGTTGATGGTAAGGCCACTGGTTGGACTGCTAAATACATAGAAGGCAAGTGGGTTGAAGAAGCAAAAAAACCTGCGGCCAAGAAAGCGAAGAAGAAAAAAGAAAGTTAAAGCAATAAATGAGTGTAAAGAAATCGCATAAAACGCGGTTTCTTTACTGCTTTGGTAACTATTTAAATTTGGTATTTTGTTTTTATACCTGTATGCTATTTAGCGTTTCTTTATTGGTAGGTAAATATTTTTGAATAAGCAACAAGTATATATTGTTATATTTTTATTGATGTCCTTTTTCGGACAGTCAATGGCGTATGCAATGGATCCTTGTAAATTTCAAAATATATCCAATCCAGCTCATGTGATGATGGATCATACGATGGATGGCATGTCGCCAGAAGTCAGAGATATGCAATGTTGTGAAACAGAACACTTATGCTCTATGAATGGATGTTTACCGAGTGCATTAGTTAATAACGTAGAATTGACAAAAATCATCGCGCAGTCGCAAAAGATAATACAGGCTCCATTAATAGCTAAAAGCTACATACCTACCTCTTTATATCGTCCTCCTTTTATTCGTTAGATACAAAATAGATCCCTTTAAATTTTAGTGTTAGTTAATAATTTTAACTTTCTAATTTATTGTATTTACTCATTATCATCTTAGATTTTAAATGAACTAAGAAAATGAGTTGACGTATAGAGTATTATCCATGCAAGTATTTAAGAATAAACCCATTATAGCTTTGGTTATTTTGCTAGGTCATTCGTCTAGTTTAATTGCTGAAGAAAACGAATATGAAATAAGCTTAGAAAGCGCAATTTTAATTGCTCAAAAAAATGACGTTTGGCTAAAAGGTAACAGGCACCAGCAAGAAGCCGTTAAATCATTAGGTATTTCGGCAGGTACTTTACCCGACCCTAAAATAACTTTTGGTCTGGCCAATTTGCCAATAGATAGTTTAGATTTTTCACAAGAAGCAATGACACAATTGAAAGTGGGTGTTGCACAGAATTTTGCTCGTGGTGATAGTTTAGCGATAAAACAAAAGCAGTTTGCAATAACGGCTGGTAAATATCCATTGCAACGTCAAGACAGGCTAGCTCAAGTTTCACTAACCGTTGGTCTACTTTGGCTTGATGCGTTTTTAACAGACAAGAGCATTCAGCTGATAGAGGCTGACAGGAGTTTATTTGAGCAATTAACCGATGTAGCCGAAGCGAGTTATTCAACCGCACAAGGTAAAACTCGTCAGCAAGATGTGATCAGGGCACAATTAGAATTAACTATGTTAGATGACAGGTTATTTCAATTAAACCAACAAAAAAATAATCTTCAGGGTCAGCTTTCCAGGTGGCTAAGGGGAGATGTTGAAACCCTTGAGGTGAGTCAATTATCATCCCTTGAACAAACTAGTTTTCAAAATATTAATTTTGGCCAAGACTTACCGAAAATTGTATTAAAGCAACAACACTTATTCGCGAAAAATAATCGCATAGCGCAAAATGAACTGGTAAATTATTTTATTGAACACCCTAGTGTATTGGTAATTGGCAAGGATATTCAAGCAAGTACAACAGATATTGAGCTTGCTAAACAACAATACAAGCCGCAGTGGGGATTAAATGCCAGTTATGGGTATCGGGCTTCAGATGCAATGAATAATAATCGTGCTGACTTTTTTTCAATCGGTGTTGCTGTTGACTTACCTCTGTTTACTGAAAATAAACAAACGCAAGAAGTTAGCGCTGTTATCTCTAAAACTGAAGCGATAAAAACACAAAGGCTGTTATTACTACGTAAATTGATGGCAGAATTTTCTTCGGGTAAGGGACGTTTAAAAGCGTTATTAGCGCGGCAGGCGTTATATAAAAATAAATTATTACCACAAATTAAAGATCAAGCAGAAGCATCATTAACGGCTTATACCAATGATGATGGCGATTTTTCAGAAGTTGTGCGTGCTCGCATAGCTGAACTTAATGCCAAAATAGGTTTGCTAAAAATAAATGTAGAACAACAAAAAGTAATCATGGCGATGAATTACCTTTTTACAAAAGGAGTTGACACTAAAGCATTAACGGGAGCTAAAAATGATTAACAAATCTAATTTATTTACATTATTAATGGGGATCACTTTAGGTGGTTTAATCAGTTATTTTATGTTTTCTGATTTGCCAGGTAAGCAAGGGGATAGTGCTGAAAAGGTTAAAGAAAAACAACCACTTTACTGGGTTGCGCCTATGGATCCTAATTTTAAGAAGGATAAGCCTGGAAAATCTCCTATGGGCATGGATCTCATCCCTGTTTATGCTGATAGCGGCGATCAAAGTGATAACAGCCCAGGAATTATACGTATTTCACCTGAGGTAATTAATAATTTAGGTGTTCGAACTACAATAGCATCCGTTAAAGCTTTGCAATCGGAAATCAAAACCGTCGGTTTTGTAAAATATAACGAAGATAAATTAGTGCATATTCATCCAAGAGTTCAGGGTTGGATAGAAAAGCTACATATTAAGGCGATAGGCGATCCGGTAATAAAAAATCAGGCTATTTATGATATTTACGCGCCTGAGTTAGTAAATGCACAAGAAGAATTCATATTGGCACTTGAGCGAAAAAATACGCGATTAATAAAGGCAGCTGAAAATCGATTAATGGCATTACAGATCCCTAAAAAAACCATTGAACAATTAAGGAAAACACGGACAGTATCGCAAACAGTCACTTTTTTTGCTCCGCAATCCGGTGTATTAGAAAACTTAACAGTAAGAGAAGGTTACTTTGTAAAACCTGAAACCATGATGATGTCTATTGGCGCGTTGGAGCAGATTTGGGTCGAAGCTGAAGTTTTTGAACGACAAGCCGGACAAGTAGTCAAAGGCACGCCAGTCACCATGAAGTTAGATTTCCTGCCTGGCAAAGCATGGCGAGGGACTGTGGATTATATTTATCCGACTTTGGATGTGAAAACCCGTGCTGTAAAAATCAGGCTGAGATTTGAAAACAAAAACTTATTATTAAAACCTAATATGTTTGCACAGGTTAAGATCCATATTAAAGGTGAAAATACCTTACAAATACCCATAGAAGCTTTGATCCGAACAGGCGATCAGGATCGTGTGGTTCTAGCATTAGAGCAAGGACGTTTTAAATCAGTGTCAGTACAAGTGGGTCGCTTTGGTAAAGATACTGTCGAAATTTTGTCTGGACTCAACGAAGGCGATAAACTTGTTTCATCAGCTCAATTTTTATTAGATTCAGAATCGAGTAAAACATCTGATTTTAAACGAATGAATTATGATGATGAGAAAGAAATAAAAACTGTTTGGACAGAGGCTAAAATAAATACTCTGATGCCTGATAGTAAAATGGTGAATGTCGACCATTTGGCTATCGCTGATTGGAATTGGCCTGAAATGACGATGGATTTTAAAGTTGCGGACAATGTGGGTTTTTCAAACTTAAAACAAGATCTGGTGCTTCACATAGAAATTACCAAATTATCACATTCAAGTTATCAAATATCAGCTATACATATTCCTGATGAAAATAAACACAGTTCAGCTGATCCAAATAGTGCAACAGCAACAGGGATCATTAATAACGTAATGGCCAACCATAAGATGTTAAATATCAGTCGTGGTCCAATAGAAAAGTGGAACCGACCTGCCGCAACGTTAGATTTCATAGTAAATGAAACGATAGATATATCTTTATTAAAAGTTGGAATGGCAATTGATTTTACTTTTGAAGTAAATGATGGCGAGTTTACGATTACCGAATTAACACAAAACCTACAAAGTAAAAATAATGCAGGGAGTGAACAATGATAACGTCAATTATTCGCTGGTCTGTAGTAAACCGTTTTTTTGTCCTACTGGCAACCGTTATGTTAGTGGGCATAGGACTTTATTCAGTTAAAAATACCCCGGTAGATGCTCTACCTGACTTGTCTGATATACAAGTGATCATTAAAACTTCATACCCGGGACAAGCGCCTCAGGTGGTTGAAGATCAAGTTACTTATCCACTAACAACGGCTATGTTATCGGTGCCTGGCGCGCAAACCGTCAGAGGCTTTTCATTTTTTGGTGATTCATATGTATATGTGATTTTTGATGATGATACCGACCTGTATTGGGCTCGTTCACGTGTATTAGAGTATTTATCTCAGGTTGCGTCATCACTACCGGCCAATGCGAAACCTGAATTAGGGCCAGATGCCACAGGGGTTGGTTGGGTATACCTATACGCCTTAGTTGATAAATCAGGTAAACACGATATTAGTCAATTGCGCAGTTTACAAGATTGGTTTTTAAAATATGAACTGCAAACTGTGCCTGGTGTATCTGAGGTGACGGCTTTAGGGGGCATGGTAAAGCAGTACCAGATTTCGGTTGACCCCGATAAATTGAGTGCTTTTGGTATTCCTTTATCATTGATCCAAACCGCAATTCAAAAAGGCAATCAGGAAATTGGCGCCTCAGTAGTTGAAATGGCGGAAGCGGAATATATGGTCAGGGCAACCGGATATATTAAAAATGAAATTGATTTGGGAAACATTCCCTTAGGTGTAAATAAAAATGGCACTCCTTTGTTATTGAAGGATGTGGCAGAAATAGGTTTAGGACCACAAATGCGTCGTGGTGTGGCTGAACTTAATGGTGAAGGCGAAACTGTCGGTGGCATTATTGTTATGCGATATGGTGAAAATGCACAAAAAACTATCGCAGGGGTAAAAACTAAGTTAGCACAACTAAAACAAGGTTTGCCAGAAGGTGTTGAAGTAGTCACTGTCTATGACAGAAGCGGACTCATTGAAAGAGCAGTAAATAATCTGGCTTTTAAGTTATTAGAAGAGTTTGGTGTTGTTGCCTTAGTGTGTGTGGTGTTTTTATTTCATGTCAGGTCGTCACTAGTGGCTATTATCAGTTTACCTGTAGGAATATTAACAGCATTTATTATAATGCATATTCAGGGACTGAATGCGAATATCATGTCGTTAGGGGGAATTGCTATCGCCATTGGTGCCATGATAGACGGCGCTATCGTTATGATAGAAAATATGCATAAACATATGGAAAAAACACCGTTAACTAAAGAAAATCGCTGGCAAGTTGTCGCTGATTCTGCGTGTGAAGTCGGTCCAGCGCTATTTTTTAGTTTATTAATTATCACCGTAAGTTTTGTGCCAGTCTTTACGCTAGAAGCGCAAGAGGGGCGCATGTTTACGCCTTTAGCTTTTACAAAAACTTATGCAATGGCTGCCTCTGCTGCATTGGCGATTACATTGGTACCCGTTCTTATGGGATACTTTATTCGTGGTAAGGTATTGGCAGAACATAAAAATCCGATAAATAAATTGCTCACCTCAGCCTATTTACCAGTTTTAAATCAGGTTTTGAAATTTCCAAAACTCACTCTCGTGTTTGCAGTAATGATTTTGATGTTAGGTATTTATCCATTAGATAAAATAGGCAGTGAATTTATTCCGCCGTTAGATGAAGGCGATATTATGTATATGCCCACCACATATCCAGGCATATCAGTAGGAAAAGCAAGAGAGCTATTACAACAAACTGACAAACTTATTTATTCCGTACCTGAAGTAAAGTCGGTATTTGGTAAAGTTGGCCGTGCTGAAACCGCAACTGATCCGGCACCATTAACTATGATCGAGAGCTTCATACAGTTAAAACCTCAAAGTGAATGGCGAGCAGGCGTTACCAGTGCAAGTATCAGAAAAGAGTTAGATTCTTTACTTAAGTTACCTGGGATCACCAACGCCTGGGTAATGCCTATTAAAACAAGAATTGATATGCTAGCAACGGGAATTAAAACACCAGTTGGGATTAAAATTGCCGGACCAGAGTTAAGTGAAATCCAGCAAATAGGGAAGCAGCTTGAAACCATCTTACAAGATGTACCTGGTACAGCGTCAGTATATTCCGAGCGTGTTGCAGGAGGGCGTTATATAAAAGTTGATATTAAACGGGAAAACGCAGCGAGATACGGTTTGAATATCGCTGACATTCAACAAGTCGTTGCATCTGCGATAGGTGGTATGAATGTATCACAAACGGTGGAAGGGTTAGAGCGTTATCCCATTAATTTACGTTATCCACAGGACTATAGAAATTCGCCAAAACAACTTGAATTATTACCTATTATAACGCCAAATGGTCAACGACTTTCACTTGCTGATGTGGCAAATATCGTGATTGAAAATGGGCCTCCAGGAATAAAAAGTGAAAATGCACGATTAAATGGCTGGGCGTTAATCGATATTGAAGGGGTTGATATCGGCAGTTATGTAGAAAATGCACAGGCTATTGTGAGAGAGAAGTTAAAGCTACCACCTGGTTATTCCATTACCTGGTCCGGACAATATGAATATATGCAAAGAGCAAAAGAAAAGTTAACTTACGTGGTGCCCCTTACTTTAGGCATAATCGTCATTTTATTGTTTATGAATTTCCGTAATTTTGTTGAAGTAAGTATTATTATGGGGACTTTACCTTTAGCTATGGTGGGCAGTATTTGGCTAATGTATTTGCAAGGATTTAATTTTTCTGTGGCTGTCGGTGTTGGGTTTATTGCGCTTGCAGGAGTTGCAGTAGAAATTGGTGTGATCATGTTGGTATATTTAAATCAGGCTTACCAGCATATGTTAGAACAAAGCAATACAAATGATGAAGTACTAACGATAGAAAAATTAAAAGATGCAGTAGTTGAAGGGGCCGGGATGAGAGTGCGTCCGGTGATGATGACTGCCACCGCAATCATAGCGGGATTATTACCAATTTTATATGGCACGGGTACAGGCTCGGAAGTGATGAGTCGTATCGCGGCACCTATGGTGGGTGGTATGGTAAGCGCTGTATTTTTAACACTCTTAGTAGTGCCGGCAATTTATTTTCTCTGGCGAAAAAGAACAATAGCAAGGAATTCAATATGAATATCGCGTATTTTGGCAATGACTGGCATTTAGGATGTATTGATGTTTTTATGCAACAAGGTCATCGTATTACTCATATTTTCACTAATGGAGAAATGCCTTTTAACCAGAAAATTCGTCAATTTGCCATAGAGAATCAGATAGACGTTTCATGTAATAAACCACAACTAGATCACATTAAACAGTTGCAGCAACAAGGCGTGGACTGTTTATTTTCCATTGAATATGGTTGGTTGATCCCAGTACCAGACGATGAAATTTTTACTATGAACGTACATCCAACATTGTTACCAGAAGGGAGAGGAGCAACGCCTGTAAGCCAGTTAATAAATGGTCGGGAAGACCATTCAGGGATCACATTTCACAAGTTAAGTGATCAATTTGATAAAGGTGATTTGATTTATCAGGAGGCTTTTTCACTTGCTGAAAACGAAAGTTATGAAACTTTGATGATCAAATTATCATTTTGGATCCCTGACATGTTAAATACCGTACTCAATGAATTTGATGATTTGTATAGCAAGGCGGCTGTACAAAGCCCAGGCAGTGAATGGCCAAAACTGTCAATTGAAGACAGAGTAATAGACTGGGCTATGCCTGTGGCGCGTATTCAGCAACTCGCCCGCAGCTGTGGACGTTTTGGCATTGTTGCCTATGTAGCACAGGATGACACTGAAAAAACATTACTTGTGAATTATTTAGAAGTGAGTTTATTTGAGCACAATCGGCCGATAGGCTCAATTATAAGAGAAGACGCTGATACTTTAGTCATGGCAGCCAGTGATGGTTTTGTGATCATATTCAAAAGAAATATTTTAGACAGCCAATAATAACAAGGAGTTTATTTATGTTAAAAATGAGTCGAAAACTCCATAAATGGTTGATGTTTTTTATTGGTGTTCAGTTTGTGATTTGGTCTGTCACAGGCGCTTATATGGTTATTTTTGATATTGACTATATTCATGGTGATAGCTTAGTTATTAATCATCAAACGCCTATCGAGTCAGAGCAATTAAAAATATCTTTATCTGATATTTATCAAAAATATCGATATGCAGAGAATATTGAATTAGGTTTTTTAACTGAGCTTTTAGTTTATAGGTTTAGCCATGCTGGTGAGCAATACGTGATAAATGCGCACTCTGGAGCGTTACTTTCACCACTCAATAAAACAATGGCTATTAAGGTTGCTCAGCATCATTATGCCTATGACGATAAAGTGTTAGATGTTGAATTACTCATTGATAATGCACCTTCGGAGTTGAGTGCCAGGCATTTACCTGTATATAGAGTCAACTTTGATGGGTTCTCAAATCCAACATTGTATATATCACAACATACAGGTCATTTAGTCACTAAAAGGCATGATTTTTGGCGTTTATTTGATTGGATGTTTCGTTTTCATGTTGCCGATTATAATGATGGCGAACCAGATAATACCTTGTTGCTTGTTTTATCTTTGTTAGGAATATTAGCCTGCCTTTCTGGCCTGATCATGACGTATTTCCGTGTTTTTAAAACCACTGCGATACAGGAGAAAATTTAATGCATTTTATTAAGTTAATCCACAAATGGACATCTGTTTTTGTAGGTATACAATTTTTATTTTGGTTAGTGAGCGGTTTCTATTTTACTATCATGGAACATGGCAGTGGTAATAAATATAAGGAAAGCGTAAAAAATATCGCGATTATTGAACCTGATAAATTAATTGAACCGGGTATCATTTTAGCTACAAATCACGAGACTAAAGATAAAAAAGTGATTTCGGTTAAAATTATTTCAATATTGGATGAGCCTTATTATTTGTTAACTCATCAAAAAGGGTTATATCAACACCAGAAACAGGATATTTCTTTGGTTCACGGGTATACAGGTGAACTTGCTTTAATAGACGAAAAAATGGCATCTCGTCTGGCTAATGCAAGTTATAATGGGCCGGGGGAGATTGGTTCAATAAATAAAATGTCTGCGCCAATCTCAGATTTTCCAAAAGAAAAAAATGACGTTTGGCAAATTAACTTTGACGACGAAATTAATACGAGTGTTTACATTAATGCAGCAACAGGCAAAGTTGTAAAGCATAGCAATGATGATAAACGTTTAGCTGATTTCTTTTTTATGCTGCATTTTATGGATTATGGTTCAGAAGGAGGCTTTAATAGTTGGCAAATTATTCTTTTTGCAATAGTTGCCTTATGGTTAACATTAACAGGCATGATCTGGACCATAGAGCTGGGATTTAATGGCCAATATAAAGTGTCATTATTTTCTAAGAATAAACAGTTAATATCGGTTTTCAAATCCTCTGATAATCAAGTAAAAGCGCTTAAATTTTCTGAGAAGTTAAATTTATTAGACGGCTTGGCAAAACATAAAGTTAAATTGCCTTCTACTTGTGAGGGAGGTGGCGTGTGTGGCAAATGTAAAATTAAATTATCAAAGGATACAAAAATAACACTAGCAGAGCAGCACCACTTAACTCAATCCAAATTAGAAAGTGGTATTAGACTAGCTTGCCAGCATTCATGTAAGGATATTACTGAAATTACCCTGTTAAACTAACAGAAAAGGCAATGCAAGTTTGCGCTATGTAGTAACTAGCTAGCAATATAGCTTGCGAGCCTTTAAAGGGTTTAACAAAACGAGAGAATGCCAATACTGAATCAGAAAACATAAACCAGATAGCACCAATTAATGCCATCAGTGCCGTAAAATGACTGCTTGTTTGGTACATCATTTCTGCACTTAATACCATCATTTGTAAAATGAGGGCATAAACAATAACAGGCAGTTTTAAATCATTGGCATGAGGCAAAATAAGATATAAAAATATCGCGCCAATTAAGAAAACACCGGTTAATACCGGGAGGTTGATAATAAATTGAGCGTTTGAATAAAACGCGACGATATAAAATATGTGGGCGACGAGAAAGCTAACGAGTCCTTGTATAAATTTATCGGACTTCAACATAAGAAAAATATCACCAAATAATGAAAAAATTAATCCTGCTATGATCAACTGACCGTAATGATTTGGCATTAAATCACTGATAAATAATGCAAAAAAGATAATCGTTATGGTTGTTAAAGGTTTAAATATATAACTGCCCAAAGTATGTGATTTATGGTCAAAATATATATGTGTAATACCAAAAAGGCCGATCAGTAGAATAAAAATTAACATGTTGATTAAATTTCTTATATTTATAATGTCATAAAAGTAACAATATAAATTGAAAACATAAATACTTACATCAATAAAATGCCTGATATTATATTTAGCTTAAATTTATTTATTGACACCTAGACGTCTAAACTGTAAATTTCGGTTTCTGCTTATTAAATTAACTGTAAGTAGGTTTTAATATGTGTTTTATCATATTAAACAGAAGAGGAGCGAAGGCCAGGTAGCGAGTGTTAGGATGCGGTATCCGATCAGCACGAGTGAGGGGGACTTTCGCCGAGAGTAGCAATTAGCCGCTTAATTGTTACTCGGTTTTGAAGGCTGAATCCTTCTGAACTGTCACCTGTACATAGTTTATAATAAACATGTGCATTAGGTGGAGAGCTTCTGGCAGTGACATCATGCAATTTTAGTGTGTACTTTCTTGCCGAGTTCTTCTTAGTGTTATTTATCGTTTGTATACGATAAAAAGGAGATCCCAAATGAATTCATCTTATGTTGTCGCCAAATTTGGCGGTACCAGTGTTGCCGATTTTTCTGCAATGCAACGTTGTGCGAATATAATCGAAAACAACAAAAATACCCGTATTGTAGTTGTGAGTGCTAGTTCTGGTGTGACTAATCATTTAGTTAATTTATGTAAACAATTAACTGACGAACAACGTAAAAACCACATCCAACAAGTTTTTGACATTCAAAGTAGCATCACTAAATCTGTTCAATTGGATAGTGATCTGGCTACAGGCTTTGACGCCACATTAATTGAATTTAAAAAACTGGCGTCATTAAATACTTTTACAGAACAACAAACCGATGAATTATTGAGTTTTGGTGAGCGTTTGTCGTCATATCTTTTTACTCAGGTTCTGAGGTTGAAAGGTCTTGATGCAATTCGTTTTGATATCACTCGCGTACTGAAAACAAACAGTGCTTTTGGCAAGGCTATTCCTGATATAGCAGCGACAAGAAGTGCGGCCAAGCAATTACTTCAGCCTTTATTAAAAAATCAAGTTGTTGTTACGCAAGGGTTTATAGGTTCCGATCTGAATGATTCAATTACAACTTTAGGCAGAGGTGGCTCAGATTATAGTGCCGCATTGATTGCAGAGGCCGTGAGTGCTAGTAGTATTCATATCTGGACAGATGTGATTGGTATTTTCTCAACAGATCCGCGTTTATGTACAAAAGCGACACCGATTGCTAATTTAAGCTTTGATGAGGCAGCAGAAATGGCCACATTTGGTGCTAAAGTTTTACACCCTGCAACGATATTACCCGCTAGCCGCGCTGGTATTGATGTTTTTGTTGGTTCAAGTCGTTCGCCTGAACAAGGTGGAACCTGGATCAAAAAGGAAAAGTCGACTTATTCAGGGATCAGAGCTGTTACTCAAAGAAAAAATCAAATTTTACTGACTTTAAAAAGCCCTGAAATGTTATTAGCGAGTGGCTTTTTAGCAAGAATATTTACCATTTTATCTAAATACAATATTTCAGTAGATCTGGTAACCACATCAGAAATTAGTGTGGCATTAACGCTGGACAATGCACCAAATGCAAGCAGGCCTGAATTAGAGACGGCTTGTCTACAAGAGTTAGGAGAGTTCTGTCAGGTTACAGTCGAAAATAGTCTAACCTTGGTGGCATTAATTGGCTCTGAAATTCAGCTCAAACAACATGAAATGAATTTAATGGGGGTGTTGTCTGAATTTAATATTCGTATGATCTGTCACGGCGCAAGCAAACATAATCTGTGTTTTTTAGTTGAACAAGATGATTCCGATCATGTGGTGAAATCAATCCATCAAAGGTTATTAGAAGTGTAATAATTTGATATCTAAATTAATGACGTTTACTTTGTCTAATTTATTTTTGGATATCAAACTAATATCAAAACCTTGCCACTGGCCAGATAAGCTATATAAATTATTGTCGGCTATGTTTTCAAACACATTTGTACTTAACAATTGTGCGATTGGTAAACAGAGTGTTTTAGCCAGTGCTTCTTTTAGCGTCCATATACGATAAAAAATGAGCTCAGGCTTTGGTTCGTTCTTAATTAATTTTACCTCTTCATTATGGTAAAAATGTTCTGCTAGTTTTACAAAGGGTCGCTTTAAGCTTATTTTTTCGATATCCAGGCCAAATAAAGAAGTTATGTTACTAATTGCAACGGCGACAACGCCTTTACTGTGAGATATAGAAATAGACGCATTTATTAATTGATTTTGGTAAAAAGCTTCAAGACGGCTTACTTTATCATTAAAGCGCGTTTCAATTTGAGTCAAAGCACACTTAAGTAACTGGCTTAAAGCTTTTTTGATAATAAATCTACTGGCAATATATTCTTGTTTTGCAGTATTAAATTTCCGTCGATTAACTATGATTAATTCATTTTCAGTTAAAAGTGAACTTAAATCGAGAGTTTCTACATTTAAGTTTATTACATCCATGATATGTATAGATATATTTTCATTTAGCATGATGCTTTGATTTAGCGTTTCTGTATGTTTTAACGTTTCATTAAAATAATATTTATACATTTCATTCACTTTTGATTGCACTATGCCTAAATTAGCATAAATACTCAGTTTATTAGCTACTTGAGTATACAAGTTTTTGAATGTAGTATCGAACTGCCAAATAAAACGAATAATAAAAGAGATAATAATAAAATGGGACAAGTGCGCGATAGTTTTCAAAGCCGATTAGGTTTTGTACTTGCAGCTGCGGGTGCAGCTGTAGGTTTAGGTAATATTTGGGGGTTTCCTACCCAGGCAGCCAATCATGGTGGCGGAGCTTTTTTACTTGTTTATTTAATCGTAATATTTTTACTGGCAATCCCTGCTTTGTATGCCGAACTTTATTTAGGTTATAGCGCACAGGCGAACCCTGTTAAAGCGCTAAAGCAAGCATGTAAGGAAAAGTCTGAATCTATCGGAGCAGCCGCGGGTTATATAGGCTTGACGGGTGCTATTGTTATGTTGAGTTTTTACTCAATTGTTGCGGGCTGGATGTTAGCTTTTAGCCTTGGCTCGGTGACAGATGTGTTAGGTTTAACGCAATTAAGTGAATTCCTTAAAGGCGACTCTATGGGTCGTAATTTTGTTTTTACCCCTTTAATGCTTATTTTAACAGCTTTAATCATTCTTAAGGGGGTGAAGTCAGGTATTGAAACCTGGTCTAGAAGGTTAATGCCTTTATTACTCGTACTTTTGATAGCACTTATTATATATATTGCAACCTTAGAGGGCGCAACCGAAGGCTTTAAAGCCTATTTGCAACCTGATTTTTCTAAAATAACCGATCCGGATCTGGTTATTGCAGCTATGGGTCAGGCTTTTTTCTCTTTATCTTTAGGTGTTGGCGCTATGATGATTTATGGTTCTTACCTTAAGCCAGGTGCAAACTTGGTTAAAATGACGTTATCAGTTGCTGCCTTGGATACTTGTGTGGCCTTATTAGCGGGTTTGTTGATTATTCCTGCCATTTATGTGGCCCAACATAATGGTGTAGAAGTATTTAGTAATGGACAACTTATCGGAGAAGGGCGGCTCATTTTTTCGGTATTACCACAGTTGTTTGAAACTATGGGTTCAATAGGGCTGTTAATTGGTTTTATATTTTTCTTGCTTATGTCCATTGCATCAGTCACCTCAACGATATCTTCCACTGAAATACCTGTTTCTTTTTTAGTTGAAACTAAAAATATTAATCGTAAACAGGCTACCTGGTGGGTGACATTAACCGTATTTTTATCATCTAGCGTTATTATCTTGAACTTTGACTGGCTTTTTGGCTTGGTTATTACTGTTTTTACACAATATCAATTACCTTTAATGGGACTTTTTTATTTTATTACGGTGGGTTGGTTGTGGAAAAAAGGCAATCAGCTGTCTGAAATATCGAAGGGCTTTCGGTATTGGTTTGCGCAATACATTAAATATATTTGTCCACTACTTATGGGGGCGGTATTTTTAAACGTGGCTTTTAAATAGTAAAGTTAGCAAGATAAATTGCTATTTTTTAGTATTAATTAGACATTAAATTGATATCGCGCAATTTAATGTCAGTAATTGGGTCAACAACGCGATTTAGCATATTTTTGCTGTATGGAATTATATTCAGTTAAGCTAGAATGGCGCCGATTATAACGATAGCTAGCGTTTGGGATGAAATATAAAATGAAACAACTACTCTTTATTCTGTTAACTGCCATGATGCCTGGATTAGCTTTTGCATCAGGCGCTGCCCAGGAGACCATAGATTTAACCAATCATTGGATAGGTTACACCGCTTTAGCAATTTTTGTTTTAGCATATAGCTTGGTCATTTTAGAAGAACAATTACATTTACGTAAATCCAAACCTGTATTGTTAGCTGCAGGCTTAATTTGGATATTAATCGCGGCATTTTATGGCTCACAAGGAATGCCACATGCTGCTGAAGTTGCTATTCGTCATAACTTCCTGGAATATGCGGAATTATTCTTTTTCTTATTAGTTGCAATGACTTATATCAATGCCATGCTAGAAAGAGATGTATTTAATGCTTTACGTGATTGGCTAGTCGCAAAAGGTTTTAGTTATAAAACGTTATTTTGGTTAACCGGTATTTTAGCCTTTTTTATCTCACCAATTGCAGATAATCTGACTACGGCCCTTATCATGTGTGCCGTTGTATTAGCCGTAGGGCGAGATGAACCTAAGTTTATTGCAATTTGTTGTATAAACATAGTAGTTGGTGCTAATGCCGGTGGGGCCTTTAGTCCATTCGGTGATATAACTACTTTAATGGTATGGCAAAAAGGCATCATCCAGTTTACTGAGTTTTTTGTTTTATTCATACCATCCGTGGTTAATTTCTTAATTCCGGCGTTTATTATGCAATTTGGTATTCCTGCCGGTAATCCGTCTGCAAATGCGGGAGAGAATATTGCAATTAAGAAAGGGGGTTTGATCATTGTTGGCTTATTCGTACTTACCATTGGTACAGCCGTATCTTTTCATAACTTTTTACATTTACCGCCTGTATTTGGCATGATGTTAGGTTTAGCTTACCTTAAATTTTTTGGTTACTACTTACGTAAATCAGCTAAATTAGAAATAGATCGGTCAGATATGCCAACAGCGCATCAAATAAAAGACGATTTCGATATTTTTGATAAAATTGCAAAAGCAGAGTGGGATACCTTGTTTTTCTTCTACGGTGTAATTTTAGCAGTAGGTGGATTAGGTTTTATTGGTTACCTGGGCATGACATCTGAATTTATGTACGGCCAATTAGGCGCAACTACTGCCAATGTACTTGTTGGTATCCTGTCTGCACTTGTTGATAATATTCCTGTGATGTTTGCTGTATTAACGATGAACCCTGAAATGTCTCATACTCAATGGTTGTTAGTAACTTTAACAGCAGGAACAGGTGGTAGTTTACTATCGATTGGTTCAGCTGCGGGTGTTGCCTTAATGGGTCAGGCGAGAGGGTATTATACTTTCTTTAGTCATTTAAAGTGGATGCCGGTGATCGCACTTGGTTATGCAGCAAGTATCTACGTTCATTTGTTAATAAATTAAGATTTAATTACCATGTAAAAGGGCGCTATTTAGTATTAGCGCCTTTTCTATGAATGTCTATAAATTCTGAGCGTAATGATACAGTGCTTTTAGAATCGTTAATTTTTGTTCATCACCTTCATGTTCATGGACTAAGTTCTCAAGCGTTAGCATAAAATCTTGTGCGTCGATTGAAGGTTGATCTTCGCCATGCATAATTTTATTTTTACAATATGCCCGCCAACTTTCAAGCTCTTGTGGGTTAAGTGTCTCTGGCCAATTTCGAGCGCGATAACGAAAAAATAAAGTATTAAACTTCTGGTCTTCAAAATCGAGCTGTAAAAACCCAAGTTGTTCAGGTGCTGTTTGATGAATAACTTCAAACTTTTGTTTATCCGCTTTTGATGTAAAGCCATTATATAATTGGTAATCAGGATTTGTAGTATCTGAAAAGTCTTTTTGGCTGGAAAATACATCAATCACTTTTTGCCTAAGCTCAGTATGGGACTTTAAACTTGCAAGGTTCGCTAAACATTGTTCTCTATCTATACCTAGACGCGCTGCATTTTCGGGTAGTAATGTTTTAGCTGGTGCTAGTACAGGGCACTTATTTAAATGTACTAATTTTAGACCTATGGGTAATTCATCTTCTGTGAGATCGGTTTTGGCAGTATACAAACGCTTTTGGATCTCTTGTGCTGATAACGCCAATAAAGGAGCAGGATCGTACGTTAAGTTGTAACAAATAACCGCATTTTTATTCACCGGATGAAAAGCCATTGGCGCCATCCAGCTAGTACAGCCCTGAGTAGATGGGATCATCGATGAAGTATGCACTAATGGTGTCATGTTATGAACATCAATTAAATCAGCTGCTTGTTTTTTTAATCGTAAATCAAATATAAATTGATACAGTTTAGGCTGCTTTTCTTTTATCAGTTTTGCAAGGGCAATGGTTGCTGTTACATCTGACAAAGCATCGTGCGCCGCTTCATGTGCGATGCCATTGGCTTTAGTTAAGTCTTCTAATTTAAAACTTGGACTACCATCTTCTTTTGTTGGCCAATTAATGCCTTCAGGACGAAGCGCATAACACGCACGTACTAAATCTATGATATCCCAACGACTATTACCATTTTGCCATTCACGGCCATAAGGGTCGTAAAAATTACGATATAAAGTATAACGTGTTACTTCATCATCAAAGCGAATACTGTTATAACCGGCAACACAGGTATTAGCCGTTGCAAATTCTGCATGGATCTTTGCGATGAACTCTGCTTCTATCAGCCCTTTTTGTAAGGCTATTTGCGGTGTGATCCCTGTGATCAAACAGGCTTCCGGGTGAGGTAAAAAATCGGGCGCGGGTTTACAATATTCAATAAGTGGTTCACCAATAATATTAAGATCTAAATCTGTACGTAAACCTGCAAATTGGCTTGGCCTGTCTTTCTGTGGGTTAGCCCCAAAGGTTTCAAAGTCGTGCCAAAAAATAGTGGGCTGTTCTTGTGCGTGGTAATTTTTTTCCATATCACTCTAATTCGTTTATTTATATGGCTTTAGACTAATTTTATATATTTTCTTAGTTCTAAAAATTTTTACTTCAAATACATAAAGTGTATATATCTGTGTATATATTAATTTAAGCTGGGCAAGATTATATAACAGTTCTATAGCAATGGCTAAATGACAGTATAGTCCTAATAATAGGATCCTAAAACATGATTAAGGAGTGTAGAAATGGTTTATCACTATAGTTTTTAAATCATCGTAATGTAATCAACTAAATTAGCACAGTAAAATGGGAACTTTGGGTTTGATTTGTTTTTTTGAAGTGATACAAGCGTGAATAGCGTATTTATTTTTGTTATTTGTAAAAACAGTTATATCGACTCCTAGGTTATCTAGCGTGCAGTGGAAGATGCTGTGGTTTAAGAGTGAGAATAAAAGCTTCCCAAGTCGCCACCATCGCTTCATTGGGCATTTATAAATATCGCCAAATTAGCTGGTTGGAAAACGTTATGGGAAGGATGGTTTCTACTCGAAACCATCCTTGAAGGCTATTATGTAGCTAAATCTCTTGAAGAAATGTGATCAAGAGATAGCGCTGAGGCGCTTTTTTTGGTCACAATAGCGGAGTTTGCACGGTAAATACATGCAAAACTGAGATCAAAATAAATTAATGCACATATTATATAGGGAATCGGATGAAAGCAGCTCCGCTCTTTACATTCCCTGTGCTGCTTTCTCTTGTTAGAAAATTTAAAAGGGCATATAATTAACACCCTAAAATTCTGGCTTTCTAATTAGTTAAAAGTAAATAACCGGAAGTAAATAACCGGAAGTAAATTAATAAATTAACCGTGCATGCTTGTTATACAAATGTTAGCTTTTCAGGACGAATATGAAGCACTTTAAGAATATATATTTGATTCTGTTGATTTCATTATGTGGGTGTTCAAAAAATAATGGAGATCATTGGTATGAAGCAGATGATGGAAGTATCGTTTACAGTATATGTTTTTTCAACGATGATTCTGATTTAGTTACTTTACAGATAAGGCTCGGATATTCAGGGATAGCGTAAAAGACAAACTGGAACATATTGAATATTTGAAATGTAAAGGATTAAATATAACGATTCCCAAAGGTTATTGGCATGAAGACACTAAGCTAATGTCATCGGTACGTGCATTTGCAATGGTTCCTAGAGCAGAACTAGGCATGAGGGTGAATACTAGTAATAAAAAAGCGTTAAGTGATTCATATCGAGTTAATATTAAAATTACAAAGATTCGTTGGTGGGAAGATACTTATGACATAGAAGTACTTTTTATGAATAGGTATTTTAAGCACGATGTAAAAAAAGCGCCTATTACGATATTAGAAAATGGCTTTAACGTTTATAAGTCAAGTTCGGATGATTCACCTATCTATTATTCGCCCACGTCACAAAGTCCAAATGCATTTATTAAATGTCACGCTTTACATTTTAAATCTAAAATACAACCATATAAAAATAGCTGTGTAGTTAATTCTAATATTAATGGTCTTCTTAATATTAGATATCGGATTTATCGTGAAGAAATTCCGAATATTCGAAATATAAATAAATCTATTTCAGAGTATTTAGAGGGTTGGTATAAAAAGAAAAGCTAATAAACATGGATAGCTCGCGCGCAGCCGCGACTTAATCCGGTTGTTGGACAAGCCCGTGTTACCATAGTAAATAAATAGAATTGACTTTCAGGTGAGATATCACGCAGCCAAATAAGTCATTTTTTAGCCGAATGGGGCTCACTACTACGGCAATTATTTTTTAAATAATATGTAGAATAATTAAAAATTTAATTTTACAGCTCAAAAACGGGGTTACAAATGCATTAGTAAGGTTTAGTTATTTGCTTACATTGCAGTACTGGAACTCACTTTTTTATAAATTTTGGCCTTTAGATAAATTTTAGCTTTCAGGAGAGTGTAATGATTGAAGACTACAACACAATAGATGCGATAGCTACTGAGGAAGATGGAACAATCTGCTTAGTAATTATGGATGCAGGGCTAACTGAAAATGATGAAGAGCGATTCTCATACTTTACTGAAAAATTAAAAGCTTATCTATCTTACTTATTATGTGGTGGATTTAAAGAGGATTATTCAGAAAAGTCTTTAAGTGACGTTAAAATATTGGTTAGGTGTAGATTGCCTCCTTCTGAGGATATGGAAAATATACAGGCGATAGCAAATCCTGATAATCACTCTGAATACGTAAATATAGAGTACGATTATTTTCCTGGTACCGACCCTGAAGAAGTTGAAGAAAAAACAACCACTATGCATGCCTCAAAAGAAGAAAATAATCAAAAAACCAAAAGAAGATGGCAGTTTTGGAAATAGAAAGCTAACATACAAAAATATGTTGTGCGCAGCCACAACTTGAAATTATACTCGGCGAATTCTCATACAATACAAATTCTAATTCGAAATTAAACTTCAATTCAGAACTAAGTACACAAAAGTAAGCGTGCAAAATACCCCAAAGTGTTTCAAATGAGGTTCCGAACATCTCTACAGGCTGCATTCCTTCGTTTTAAAAATCCTGATAAATAGCAAAATATCGTGCAAAACATATATGTTTTGCACGGAACGGGGAAATATCAAAAATAATTCCCTTATTTATCAATTGTCGAATTTTTATGATTTTCCCGATTTATGGCGTTTTGGTTGTCACTTTAGATGCGTATATATTCCGGTTTTAGGCTCTAGAGCGCCATATAGTTTAAAAAGTGCGCACCAGAATCGCTAAAAATGACTCAGGCAAGGCATGTAAGCGAATGGAATAGTTTATCTATTTCGAGCTTACATAACGCAGAATGAGTCATTTTCAGAGATTCCCAAAGGGCGAGTCTAAAATTCCCGCATACTGCGTTAAATTCTTTTGATTTAGAATAACTAAACCTAAAAAAATTTGCCTTGTCTGCGAAAATTTTAGATCTCGCTGGCGTATACTTTTTAAACTATATGCTGCTCTAGGGCTCATGTAATGCCCATGTAATATAAATATTGCTGAATTCATAATATCTTCATTGGTTAAGCATTAAAGTAAATTAAAATAAACAGAAATAAAGGAAGGAATTGGATCCGAAGAAAAAAAGAGCCATTTAAGACGCAAGGGGAATTTTATTTAGGCATGAAGTGCTTGTAAGTTAGGTTCAGTTTGTGAAACTGACCATTCAATTTCTTTTTGCATCATGTTTTCAGCATTGCTTATTCGGATTAACTTTAAATCCCATAGATCTAATCCGGTACAAAAATTTTCTACAGTGTTACAGGCTAATACTGGGTCTTGGTATGAACCAAAAGATTGATATCCACGATCAGGGTAATACATTCTCAGATCATAAGCACCATTTTTTCTTTGGCCTATTAACCAAGTTCCAACACGAGTTTTCAAATAGTAAAACATATGCGTATTCCTTTTGTTTTCGTTGGACCTAAAAAGGTAACTGAATGTGGTTGAAAAATCAACAAATAATTGACAAGTTTAAATAATCGCTGATCCAGTGGAGAGAGTGATAGCAATTACATAAAATATATCTTTATTTTCAATGACATAATAAGGAACGCTATTCTTCAGTTTTATCTAAGCATCTTTGCAGCATAAAATGAAAATTTGCTTTATCATTTATAAGCCCGATAGATAAAGCTGTCAGTGAAAGCAATACATCATCATTAGTTGGTGATTTTCTTGCGTTAAGCATACCCAAATCGCATAAAGAATTAACGGTACCATTTACTATCCACTCTAATTCTAAATTGTCTTCACACTCGGGAAACATACCCTTTGGTGATAGTTTAATTTGCACAGGGAAGGCGGATACAAGGATATGGATTATTTTTGCTCCCCATTCATTAAATTTACTTATATCAAAATCAATAACCTGTGTGCTCAACTGCATTCTTACATCCTTTACCTGTTTTGGTTTATTTCGTGTTCTATGGTGACAGATCTAAAAGTAAGTTTCAATTACAGGTATTGTTGTTTAACTTTATTGAAGGTTTTCATGAGAATGTTAATTTATCGATTAAATCGTAGGCTTGATGTTTGCGATATTGCATATGCTTTAAATAAGCAGATGAAAATGCCTGCGTTGTTGTTTAATGATTAAAAATAAACGCTTAGACTTTTATTGGTGGATCAACTTGATAGTGTTTTTTATATAATAACTTCTTACGTTTTTGGAATTCCCCCGGGTTTTTACCGTGATGTCGTTTAAATGCATTTCTAAATGATTCTAAACTACTGTAACCAGACATTAACTGAACATCTTCAATTTTGTGTGTCAAAAGTTTTTTCGCGGCGGCGTCAAATCTAAACTTTTTGTACATCACACTAAATGTGTCACCTGTAGATAACGCGTTTTTGAATTCTTGCTTTGTGAGTTTAAATTCAGCTCTTACCATTTGTTCATCTAACTTTTTAGCTGGCTCTTCAATTTCGTTGACACTAAACATCTGATTTACATACTCCAGAATATATAAACTTATTTTTTGCTGGAGCCGTTCATCAGAAGAGGGAGGAATTTTCATTTCAACTTGAGTCAGACCTTCGAGCTGATTTTTTTTGAAAATACAGGTGTAAATGACATAAAATGCGAACACATATAATATTAATCCCAGGGTCCATCCCATTAATATGATGCCTATATGCTCCACGATAATCCTTTAAATTTAGTTGTTTTACGAACAATAATTGACAATGATACTGTAATTACATAACCAAATATTATAGAAGCAAATATGATATTAAGATAAGGAATTGCTGTGCGGTATATCTGATCCCAAGCTGGGTTATTGTTAATTTCTTTTACGGCATAACTAATTAATTGTAAATTCATTTTAATGAAATAAGAGATGATAACCACATTGGCACAAAAAGATCTTTCTAAGTTAAATCTTTCATGGCTGAATAACACCAGAGAAAAGACCATAAATTCAATAAATGCAAAACCTAAATACCAGAGTATTCTGAAATGATGTTTATATTCAGCCTGATATTTTATTGCTGCGGCATATAAGTCTGGTGTATAGCTAGTCATAATAGTATTGAAAAAAATCATAATACTAAGTGATAGCAAAGTAGAATTAAGTTTATTTTTTTGAAATGTAAAATAAAACGCTATCGCAATGGAAAAATAGTTTAAATTTAATAACGACTTATCTAAACCTAAAATTGCATAAGTATCCATCACGATAAAAAAATCCTAAATTAAAATGGTGGTGAAAGGCCTGCACCACCATCTGCTATTGACTCATTGCCTAGTCCGGCTTCAATTGCGATCCGCAAATCTCGTAGTTTATTTGCATCAGTGATTTCATACTCGCTCATACCTATTTCTATCATTTGTTCAACAGTTAATGTGCCTTTTTCTTTTAGTACTTCACCGGCGACCATAGAAATGAATAAGCTGGTCTTGTCTTGATAGCTTAATACAATATTGCTTTTTACTTCCATTTCAACAGCTTTTAACTCTACGTTTTCATTTATCTGGTTTAATTTTTCGCCTGCACTCACTGGAAGAACCTGTAATGTTGCGAGTGTAAGTGATGCTAGTATTGTTTTTCTTATCATAATATTTTGCTTCCGTTATTTAACGTATTGTTATTTAGGCTTATTGAACGTTCTTTACCGGAAACAAACGGTAATTACTATGTTCCCTTATTCCTATTGTCTACAAATTTGAAACAAAGAACAAGAGGGAATATAGCTTTATAACCGAAATGTAATGATTAATAGAAGAAAAAACATTGTGAATGAGGAAAAGTGAGATTATTTTTAAGTATTGTTTTGTTTTTATTTTATCTTTAAATAACAGTGGTTTATATGTAAAATGCTGGTTTTTAAAAACATTGCAAGATAATAATCATGTGGCTAATAAATTAAATTCGGGCTAACAATAACGTTTGTACCTATTTAGACTTTTTGTTTTCCGAAATATCTAGCATTTAAATAAGAGTTTTGAAATGGAAAGTCCAATCAGTAATTCTGTGAAATTAACCTCAGAGCAATATTATAATCAAGAAATTTTACCTGACTTAGATGATGATGCAGTGTCATATGCACAGTTATCCTTATATAAAAAAGTACTCGTTTTTTTATATACACGAGAATTTAATAATATTTAACTGATTTAGGGAATTTCTTTTGGACTCCATGGGTTGTGATTCAATAAAGCTTATTGCCGTTTTTAGTATCTAAAATACCTCCGGTTACTATTGTTAAAAAAATTTTCATAGTGGATTAAGGCTAAACTTATCTATAGTTAAAAACTATGTATGATAAAGGAAATATATATTTTAACTTTAGTTTAATATTGATTAGTCTTGGATAAATTTAATGTATTTAATTAATTATTAAAGGAAGTTCTTCATGACCACATTAGCTGTAGAAAAACAAAATCGTCCGGCGTTTAATTGGCAAGACCCCTTATTACTTGATTCATTATTATCTGAAGAAGAAAGAATGATCCGAGACAGTGCACATCAATATTGTCAGGAAAAATTAATGCCAAGAGTTTTGGAAGCAAACCGGAACGAAGTGTTTGACGTAGAAATCATGAAAGAATTGGGTGAGTTAGGCTTACTTGGTGCAACTATCGAAGAAAAATACGGTTGTGCGGGTGTTAACTATGTCACTTACGGACTTGTTGCTAGAGAAGTAGAAAGAGTTGACTCAGGTTACAGAAGTGCAATGAGTGTTCAGTCTTCTTTGGTAATGCATCCAATTCATGCTTATGGTAGTGAAGAACAAAAAATGAAATACCTGCCAAAACTGGCTACAGCAGAATACATTGGGTGTTTTGGTTTAACAGAACCTAACTCGGGATCAGATCCAGCCAGTATGGCGACCAAAGCCGTGGAAGTAGAAGGAGGCTATCGTGTCACAGGGACTAAAATGTGGATCACCAATTCTCCCATAGCTGATATTTTTATTGTGTGGGCCAAACTCGATGGCATAATTCGTGGCTTTATTCTTGAAAAAGGCATGGACGGATTAAGTGCGCCTAAAATAGAAGGTAAGTTTTCATTGCGTGCTTCAATCACAGGTGAAATTGTGATGGATAATGTATTTGTGCCCAGTGAGAATATGTTACCTAATGCGAAAGGGCTATCAGGTCCTTTTGGTTGTTTAAATAAAGCACGTTATGGGATTGCATGGGGAGCATTAGGTGCTGCAGAGTTTTGTTGGCATGCAGCCCGTCAATATACTTTAGACAGATCTCAGTTTGGTAAGCCATTAGCTGGCACCCAATTGATACAGAAAAAATTGGCTGATATGCAAACAGATATTACAACCGGGTTATTTGCTTGCTTACAGGTTGGTCGATTGATGGATGCAGACCAGTTAGCGCCTGAAGCTATTTCACTTATTAAGCGAAACTCTTGTGGTAAAGCACTAGAAATCGCCCGTATTGCAAGAGATATGCATGGCGGTAATGGAATAAGCGATGAGTTTCATGTTATTCGTCATGTAATGAATTTAGAAGCAGTTAATACTTATGAAGGAACCCATGACGTTCATGCTTTAATTTTAGGCAGAGCACAAACTGGCATTCAAGCGTTCTTTTAAAAACGAGTGAGGCAGTGGTGAACAATGCCACTGCGTTTAATTCATATCTGAATTTTAGGAGAACATATGCTAGATCGTAATCAATTGGTAAAAGATAATTTTATCAATTTCGTAAGAGCTAATAACTTACCGCAAGCAAACAATAATTTAACACCAGAAGAAGTGGGTTTAACACATAACGATGTTATTGATTTGTTTGAAACCCAGGTGATGAGCCGCCATTTAGATTTGCAATCGAGGATCATGCAAAAAAAAGGGCAAAGTTTTTATACTATCGGTAGTTCCGGGCATGAGGGAAATGCCGCGTATGCTAAAGCATTTCGACCAACTGATATGGCATTTTTACATTATCGCAGTGGCGCTTTTGTTATTCAACGTGCAAAGCAGGTACCGGGACAAACACCTTTGTATGACATGTTATTGTCCTTTGCCGCTTCAAAAGATGATCCTATATCTGGTGGCAGACACAAAGTATTAGGCAGTAAAGCGTTAAATATTCCACCACAAACTAGTACAATAGCATCTCATTTACCAAAAGCGATGGGAACAGCCTATAGTATTCCTGTGGCAGAACGTCTTGCTTTAAATGGTGAGTTGCCACATGACAGTATCGTCATTTGTAATTTTGGCGATGCATCATCTAATCATTCAACAACTCAGGGCGCGCTAAATAGCACGGCCTGGGCCGCTTATCAATCTATTCCTATGCCTATCATTTATGTATGTGAAGATAATGGCATAGGTATTTCAACGTCGACTCCGGCTGGCTGGATTGCTGCAAATTATCAAAATCGTACAGGGTTAACATACTTGTATTGTGATGGCTTAGATGTATTAGATACGTATCGCACAGCCAAGCGGGCAGAAAAAATCGCGAGAGAACACAGAAAACCGGTATTTTTACATATTAGAACCGTGCGTTTATTAGGCCATGCGGGCTCAGATGCTGAATTTGTATATAGAGATATTGCTGATATTGAAGCAAATGAATTTCAGGATCCGCTATTACACAGCGCGAGGATCTTGCTAGAAAACAATATACTTGATTGCGAACAAATTATAAAAATATATCAAGATATCGCATCACGTATCTCACATATCGCTGATGAAGTCATAAATAAGAATAAATTAGAAAGCTCACAGCAAGTTATGAAAAGCATAGTGCCTACAAATCTAGCTGAATATAGTGGCAAAAAAGTCGGTGATGCAAAAAGAACTGAATTATTTAAGCATGAAAAACATAATGTAAAGAAAAAACAACATCTGGCAAAACTCATTAATTGGGCGCTATTAGATTTAATGGCTGAGTATGAAAACATCGTAATGTGCGGCGAAGATATCGCTAAAAAAGGTGGTGTTTATAATGTAACAGCAAAACTAAGTGAAAAATTCAGTAAAACGAGAGTAATAAATACCTTACTCGATGAACAATCGATTTTAGGTTTAGCAATTGGTATGGCGCATAATGGCTTTTTACCTATTCCTGAAATTCAATTTTTGGCTTATGTTCACAATGCCGAAGATCAAATTCGTGGAGAAGCGGCAACTTTACCGTTTTTCTCTAACGGACAATATACGAACCCTATGGTGATCCGAATAGCCGGACTTGCTTATCAAAAAGGATTTGGTGGTCATTTTCATAATGATAATTCGTTTGCAGTATTTAGAGATATACCAGGGCTAATTTTGGCGTGTCCTTCAAATGGCGCTGATGCGGTTGAAATGATGAGAACATCGGTTAGATTGGCACAGGAACAAAAACGTTTGGTGGTGTTTCTTGAGCCAATCGCTTTATATATGACTAAAGATTTGCATGAAGAAGGTGACGGTCTGTGGACCAGTGAATACAAGGCGCCAAGCTCCAATCATGACGAAATAACTCAGAAAATAAGTGTGTTTGAAAAAGGAAAAGATGTTTGCATAATAACCTATGGAAATGGCTATTACTTATCTCGTCAGGCAGAAAAAATACTGGCAGAGCAAGGTATTCATTGTCGGGTCGTTGATTTACGTTGGTTGGCTCCGTTAGACGAAAAAGGAATTATTGAACAGGCAGCTGAATGTGACAATGTATTGATCGTTGATGAATGCAGAGAAACAGGATCAATTAGTGAAGCCCTTGTGACTTTGCTGGTAGAAAATAATCATAAGCAAACTCTTAAAATAAGCAGGGTGACAGCTGATGATAGCTTTATTCCATTAGGCAGCGCGGCTTATCATGTATTGCCTGCAACCAAAGATATAGTCGAAGCGGCTAAAGGGCTGGTAAATGATAAGGCTGTTAATCTATTATCTGGCAATGTTTCTATGGAGCAAATAGCATGACTCAAATAAAAAAACGTGTTGTTGTGATTTGCCCGGGTAGAGGTACATACAACAAAGAAGAGCTTGGATATTTAAAACGATTACATAGCGACAAAATACAATTGGTCTCGCAAATTGATGATTATAGAGCATCGAAAGCTCAATTGAGTATCACAGAGCTAGATCAATTACCGCAATATAATATGAAACTGCATACTGCGGGTGAAAATGCATCTGCATTGATTTATGCATGTGCCAGTGCTGATTATCAATCAATTAACTTAGATGAATATGAAATAGTTGCAATCACAGGTAATTCGATGGGTTGGTATATCGCCTTAGCGGTATCTGGTGTATTAAAACCAGCGGCTGCGATAGAGCTTATCAATACTATGGGCTCTATGATGGCTGATGGGGTAATTGGTGGGCAAATGATTTATCCTATTACCAATGAACACTGGCAAACGGATGATGCACTGGTTAAACAAATTGAAGATTGGTTGTCTGAAGTTAACCTGCAAGAAGGCTCTGATGTACATATTTCAATTCGTTTGGGTGGTTTTGTGGTTTTTGGCGGTAATAAGACGGGGTTAAAAATGTTGGCGCAGAAATTACCTCCGGTGCAAGATAGATACCCAATGAACTTGTTTAATCATGCGGCCTTTCATACACCTTTACTGAATGATACTTCAAAAAAAGCGAAAGAAATGTTGTCTTTGGAGCTGTTTGATAAACCAGAAATTCCTTTAATTGATGGTGAAGGAAAAATTTGGCAACCTTATAGTTGTGATTTGCAGGCTTTGTATGATTATACTTTAGGTACTCAAGTTGTTGAGCCTTATGATTTCACTAAAGCTATTGAAGTAGCAATTAAAGAATATGCACCAGATAAATTAATTATTTTAGGACCAGGTACGAGCTTAGGTGGCGCTACGGGTCAAAGTTTAATTAAACATAATTGGGTGGATCTAAATAATAAAGCTGACTTTATAAATAAACAGAAACAAGATCCCTATATTTTGGCTATGGGTCTCGCTGAACAAAGGGCATTAGTTGTATAGAATAAGCTCAGGGTAACATGATGGCACGTCGTATGTTGTGCCATTTTCCCTCATTAAACCTCTAACTATTAAGGTAGGCGGAGTATATTAAAGAGTATAATCTTTATTTGTTACAAAATTTTCCCACTTTGATATCGCGTTAAGTTATTTGCCACTAGTTGATACTACAATGATAAATTCACTAAGCGCGTGTGGGAATGTACCAAAGCCAACCACTAAAAAAATAATCAATAGATTTAAGACATGATGGTTTACATTTAATTTTATTGAGTTTAATACGTTAGGCTTTTCATTTAGCTGTAACATTTGCATTATTATTCGAAGGTAATAAAATAGACCGACGACACTGCCTAATACTAAGGCTGATAATAACCACCATAACTGGTTATTCACTGCTGCCAATACGATATAAAACTTACCCATAAAACCAATTGTTAGCGGAATGCCAGCTAAAGATAAGATTAACGCACTCAGTGTAATTGCAATGGAGGGTTTGTGCCAAAAGAGGCCTCTTAAATCTTGTATTTTAGCTACTTTTGGTAACTGCATTAAGACAGAAAAGACACCGATTAATGTGATTAAATAGGCTATCAGATAGATAAATAGCGTTTCTGTACTGAAAGAGTGTGAGATAAAACTCGTGTTTTCTACAGGCCGAAGAAGGATAACAATTAATAGATAACCAAAGTGGGCGATAGAAGAATAGGCGAGTAATCGCAATAATTTATTTTGTAGCAAGGCTAAAAAATTACCCACTAGCATTGAAGTAATAGCCACTATGATCAACAGCTGATTGATTATTTGACTGTTATACCAAAAATCAAAGGATAACAAACGCCATAAAATAATAAATGCGGCTAACTTAGATAAAGTCGCTAGCATAGCGGTCGTTGGTAATGGTGCGCCTTCAAATAAGTCAGCAACCCAGAGATGACAAGGTACAAGTGAAAGTTTAAAAAATAATCCGGTTAAAATAAAAATACCGGCAGCGTGTGTGAAACCATCAGGCAAGAGCAAACCTTGGCCAGATGAATGAGATACTTGCGCTAACGTCGAAAATGATAGCGATCCGAATTGTACATAAAGTAGTGCGATACCCATTAATATGATAGCTGACGCTAAGGCTGATAGGATCAAATATTTAATAGCAGCTTCTATTTTGAATTTTTTGTTTTGTCCGTATACGATTAATCCAATAAAAGATAAGCTCATGAGTTCTAATCCAATAAAGAAACTCGCAAAATGATGGCTATTTAATATAACAGTTCCACCAAGCGTGGTGAGTAACAATAGTAAATAGTATTCTTCTTTATGTGTATTTTGCTTTTCAAGCCATTGAAATAATTGGATCCAGATAATGCTTACAATAATTAGCAATAATAATGACAAAACAGAATTGATTTTATTAAATGAAAATAAAGGATCTTGCATTGAGTCAACAGACATTAAATATAATGCACTCAATATACTCGCCATTATGGCAATACCTGATATTAAATAACAGCTTGTATGATTACGTTTAATACTGATCATCAATAATATGGTTAAAATAGCCGTTGCGAGTATACCGGCTGGCAAAAAGTGTACGCTCATAAAAATCCTGTTTTAGCTGTTTGCGTTAAACTGTTTGATACTTGAGGCTGAACCAAATCAATTACTATTTGTGGTTTTAAACCTATATAAATTAACAGTGCGCACATTAAAAGTAAGGTAATACTTTGTTTCAGGTTTGTATCTGTGATTGTAGATGAGGTTATTGCTGTTTTATTTATATTCTTGATGAATTTTTTGTCAGAACCAAAAAATGTTTTATAAATGATTAACAAAGAGTATATGGCAGCTAAAATTAAACCACTTGCTGCAAACACAGTGAAAATCTTATATTTTTCAAAACTGCCTAATAAAACCAAAAACTCAGCAATAAAGTTGGCAGTACCGGGCATACCCAATGATGCTACAGCAAAAAACAAACCTAGTGCACTGAGTTTAGGCAAGTGTTGCCATAACCCACCTAACTTATTGAGATCACGTGTATGAAATTTATGTTGAATGATGCCTACTAACATAAATAGCGCTGAAGTACTGATCCCGTGAGCAAGCATTTGCATTACTGCTCCCTGTAGTGCGTAAACATTGAAACTAAAGCAGCCTAATAATACAAACCCCATATGACTGACGCTGGTATATGCAATTAAGCGTTTAAGATCCGTTTGTACAAAAGCCATCATAGCACCATAAATAATACCGATTACTGCGATGGTTAAAATTACAGGAGTTAATTCTAGTGAGGCTTGCGGAAATAATGGCAGAACAAAGCGGAATAAACCATAACCGCCTGTTTTTAATAGCACAGCTGCCAAAATAACACTTGCTGCAGTTGGCGCTTGTGTATGTGCATCGGGTAGCCAGGAATGAAAGGGCAGAGCGGGCAACTTTATTAAAAATGCAATGATAAAACCTAAAGCTATCCAGTAACTTAATTGTGACGTAATGGGATTTAAGACTAATATGGTGTAGTCAAAAGTAAACACCTGAGTTTGCTGATAGTGCACCAAAGCTAAAGCGGCAATACTCAGCAACATTAATAAGCCACCAGCCTGGGTAAATAAGAAAAATTTATATGCTGCATATTGCTTATTTTCGTGACCCCAGATAGCAATTAAAAAATAGATAGGGATCAGCATGACCTCCCAAAAGACAAAGAATAAAAATAAATCAACCGCTAGAAAAACACCAATAACGCCTGTTAAGCTCCAGAGTAAATTAAGATAAAAAAAACCGGTTTTTTTGCTGATTTCGTGCCAGGCACAGATCACGGCAACTAACCCCATAGTTAGCGTTAAAATAATTAACAATAGACTCAGACCATCCATTGCTAAGTGTGCTGTAATGTTTAATCTTGAGATCCAATTATGAGGTTCATCTATTAGCCAGTTGGAAGTGGGGGAATTTATAGGTTCAGAAATAAATAATAATGGCGCCATACTCAATATTAAGGTTAAAAAAGCTATTTTTTTTGGTAAGTCAGGGTTAAACCTTTCGCTATACCAGGCAATTAAACCCCCAATAAAGGGAATAAATATGAGTGTAAAAAGTAACATTTTTATTTGATCCTCATTCTCAATTGCAATCAATAACATGAGTACTAAATAATGAAAGACTGCGTTATATCATCAGCATCCAACCAATCGCCAAAATACTAAATAAAATTAAACTTGTATTGTAACTGCGTAATTTTCCATTTTGAAAATACGTAAAAAACTCATGAAGTAAAAAAGAAACTAACTCTAATCCACGATAAAACATATCTATCACATCACGGGTATTTATTTTACAAAGCCAGCAAAAAGGCCTCACAAACAATTGATGATATATAAAATCAAATTGCCATCCATTTTTTAAGAAGGTATGCATATGTTTTATAGCTGGCACAGTAATAGTTGCGCCAAATATATTTTTCTTAAATAGCCACCAGGCTAATGAAATCGCAATAAAAGGCGTTAATATAGGTAGCCAGTGTTCTAAATGCGTTAAATTAACTTGTGATTGGGCTGGAAGAATTAATGACAGTTCAGGTTGAAACCCACCAAATAAGGCGAGCATAATTAATATAACTAATGCCAGTTTCATTGAATTAGTTAGTTGCTTATCAGGACTTAATTTTAGTGGTCCCATAAAAACAACAAAAAATAGGCGAGCGCTATAAAATGCAGTGATAAAAGCACCAAATGTGGCTACCCACCATAGCTCTTTGTGTCCTGAATAAATGATATTGGCTAAAATGAGTTCTTTACTAAAAAAACCTGAGGTAAATGGTAGTGATGCTAATGCGCCACCCCCGATTATGAATGCTGTGGAAATTAACGGTGTCTTTTTTAACAAGCCACCTAATTTGAAAATATTATGTTCGTGATGTAAGCAATAGATAATAGCGCCTGCGGATAAAAATAATAGAGCTTTAAAAAATGCATGTGTCATTAAATGAAACATGGCAGGCCCAGGAGCGCTGACCCCCAAAGCTAAAAATAAATAACCTATCTGACTAATTGTTGAGTAGGCTAAAATACGTTTTAGATCCGATTGCACCATAGCGCTGGTGGCAGCAAGAATGAGCGTGAAAGTCCCAACTAACGCGATGATATAGAGTACATCTGGCACAAGTTGAAATAAGGGATAATGTCTTGCGATTAAATAAACTCCGGCAGTGACCATAGTTGCAGCATGTATAAGTGCACTTACTGGTGTAGGGCCGGCCATGGCATCAGGTAACCAATTTTGCAATGGAAATTGTGCTGATTTACCAACGGCGCCACCGAGTAACAAGATACAGGCAATAAACGCCATTGTATCTGGGGACCCTGAAGATGTTTGCCATAATATATTCGCCTGATCCTGCATTTGCTGAATGTTAAGAGTTCCTAACTGATAAAATAGTAAGAAGATACCTAATGCCATTGCAGTATCACCAATACGCGTGATCAAAAATGCCTTATTTGCTGCGAGGTTATTTTTTTGCTCTTTGTGCCAAAATCCAATCAATAAATAACTACATAAACCAACACCTTCCCATCCAAGATATAACAAGAGTAAATTATCAGCTAAGACTAAAATTAACATTGCAGAGACAAACAAATTCAAATACGCGAAGTATCTTTGATAATCTTTATCTTCATTCATAAACCCATGAGAAAATAAATGAATTAACAGGCCCACCCCGGTAATAATACTGATCATTAATAGAGAAATGGGGTCAAGGTAGAGGCCAAAGTTAATATTTAATTGTTCTAAATTTATCCAGTTCCCCATACTGGCCGTGATCACAAAATTTGATTTTTGCCATAGGCCCACTTGAAGTAATAAACTGAATACTGCCGCAGTAGCTACGGAGCCAATACCAAGTAATGTCACCAGTTTTTTTTCAGGTTTAAATAGGATCAGTATGATGGCGCTGATCAACGGAAGTATCGGGATCAAAATTAATAAAGTGCTAAAATCAGTCATTTTAGCTCCTCAATTTATTAAGTTGGTCTACATCAAGATGTTGATGTTGTCGATACATATAAATGACTAAACTTAAACCTATTGCAACTTCGGCTGCCGCAAGGGTTAATATTAGAATATACATAACCTGACCGTCTGCATTACCATGAATATTGCCTGCAGCAACAAATAATAATATTACTGCGTTAAGCATTATTTCGAGAGAAATCAGTATGAATATCAGATTTCGTCTTGCTAAAACGCCAAATATTCCAAGACTAAAAAGTGCTAAACTCAGCGTTAATAACCAATGTATAGAAATCATTAAATAGACTCCTGTTTATTGGCGATATGAATTGCACTAATTAAGGCGCTGAGTAACATCATCGCTGCCAAAATCACTAATAAGTGATACGACCCATAAATTTGTTCAGCCAATTGTTTAACAGAGACGAAGGACTGGGAACTATCAGAAAATGAGTGACTTTTGGTGGACAGGTTCAGCAGCAGAACAAGTTCGATAAATAAAATGCTGGAAAATACAGAGGAAATAACAGATCCTGAATATTGAAATAACTTATGTTCATTGCTTAAAGACTTATCTCCCTGATGTAACATCATAGTGACAAATATAAATAACACCATAATTGCACCAGCATATACTATAACCTGTAAAGCACTGGCAAAACTGGCACCTAATAAAAAGAATATCAGGGCGATTGCTAACATCATGACAACTAAATACATAAGTGCATGTACAACATTGTGACTCATTACTGTCATCAAAGCGCTTAGAAATGCAATGACGGCGGCAATCAAGAAAAATATTTCGATAATATTTAAATTTTCCAGATTCATGGTAATAACCCCCTGATATCCACAGGCGGTTTTTCATTTATCGCCTCGCCTTTATCACTCCCTTGTATTGCTTTGCCCGCTACATGATAAAAGTTGTAATCATGATATTTTCCAGGACCATTTATGAGTAAATGCTCTTTTTCATACACTAGATTTTGTCTGTCATATTCACTCATTTCTACATCAGGTGTAAGTTGAATAGCATGAGTGGGACAAGCTTCTTCACAGAACCCGCACATAATACAGCGCGAAAAGTTGATATTAAATTTTTCAGCTTGCCAGCGACCATCCTGAGTTTCGGTTTTTTGAATATCGATACAATCAACAGGGCAGGCCGCAGAACATAAATTACAGGCTACACAACGTTCTTCTCCATCTGGGTCGCGTGTTAAAATAATACGTCCGCGGTACCTTGGTGCTAAATAAGGTTTTTGTTCCGGGTATTCTCGCGTATCTGATTTAGTAAATGAGTGCTTTAAAACCATAAGTAATGTTCTGATTTGGCTAAACATATTAAGCTCCTACACTTAGCAAGCGCCAAGCACCAGTTAATAACAGATTTACTAAAGCTAAAGGTAATAATACGTACCAGCCGAAAGTCATGAGTTGGTCGTATCTGGGTCTTGGAATGGCGGCTCTCAACAGAATAAAAAAAAGAATGAAAATGAATGTTTTGATAATAAACCAGGCGAGAGGTGGCAAGAGAGGGCCCTGCCAGCCGCCAAAATAAAGTGTGGTGATCAAGGCTGAAATGAGGATCACGCCAATATATTCGCCAATAAAAAACATACCAAATTTCATGCTTGAATATTCGGTATGAAATCCGGCGACTATTTCCGTTTCTGCTTCTGGTAAATCAAAGGGCGCACGATGACTTTCTGCAATACCGGCAAAAACAAATAACATAAAACCGATAGGTTGTGTGATCACAAACCAGATATCAGCCTGTGCTGCAACTATTTTATTTAAGCTAAAACTATCAGATAAAATGACAACCCCCATCAGTGCAAGGCCCATAAATACTTCATAACTTAACATTTGAGCGGCTGTTCTTAATGAGCCTAATAATGCATATTTACTGTTGGAAGAAAAACCTGCCAGCATAACGCTATACACAGATAATGAACTTAATGCGAGAATAAAGAGCAGACCATTATCAAATTCTGCAATCTGAATATCAGGTGCAAAAGGGATAATAGCAAAACCTAATAAGGTCATTATCATGACTATCATAGGGGCGATGATAAAAAGTGCTTTATCGGCAAAAGGGGGGATCCAATCTTCTTTGGTGAAAATTTTTATCATATCGGCTATTACTTGAAATAGACCAAAAGGACCCACTCTATTAGGACCTAATCTGTCTTGCCACCATGCTAAAACTCTTCTTTCAAGCCAGGTTGACCAGGCACCGGCAAGTAACAATATCACTAATATGATTAAGGGTAACCACCAGTTACTCATAATGTTCACCATTAATTAAAGTTTTATGGCCGGGCCTTAATCGTTTAAATTCTTGTGTTGGTAAAAGTAGCACGTTATTGGCAATATCTTCGGTTATTTTATAAGGTAAGGAAATTTCATAGCCATCACAGTGAAGACAAACAGCACTGCTGTCTCCAAAGTTTAATTTTTCTGCCGTTTGTGGATTGCAATAAATATAAGGTTTATCCATTAACTCTTCGAGTGCGCTTGAAAAAGACGCAAATTCATCATCACAATAAATGTGAGAATATGGACTGATAGTGAATTTTTGTTTTTGGTTTATGTCACTGCATATGATACTTACTGACTGTAGCTCCTCTGTGGTATTCGAGAATATTTTAACTCCCTGACTTGCTGTATTGGCTTGTGATCTATTTATACTTTGTCCTGAATTCCATTTAGGTGTCCAGACTCCGGTGACAGGTGTATGATTGTTATTTACTAAGTGTTGTTTAAAAGCTGGCACGCCTTCCATTGAAAATGTCATTTCTGAAAATTTGTCTGCTTTAGGAGGCGACTCCTTTACTGCGCGTACAGTATTGATGGCTGTGCGGCCCGTGGATCTATGAGATTGGCGAGCTAATACAAATTGTGACTGATTTTGTATGTCAGATTTTGTTCGCGGTGTAATAAATTCAGCAATGGCAGATAATTCAGGGAATGCGACAGCTGTGGCTTTTATAAGTTGTTGATAATCTTTCAGGCAGGTGAAGTTGGCTAGCCATAACCAACTGGGCCTCCTTAAATCATATTGTGACATAGTGGCTGCACTTTGTTGTATGCGTCCTTCAGCATTTAACCAGCTGCCAAAACTCTCCAGGCTTGACGTAACAGGCAAAACGAGATCAGCCATCTCTACTGTTGGTGTTAATATATGGTCAAAAACAATAATATTCTCAACTTTATCTAACCATAATGATATTTTCTCTGTTACATTAAATCGGTATAAATCCGTTTCCATGATGATTAAACAGCTGGGGGGGGAGTTTTCAAGCATGCTTTCAATACCATGGTTTTCATTAACTTGTGCCGCTATTGCTAAACTATTTGCTGCATGTGTAACACAATAAAACCTGACGGAATGATTACGTTGTTTTAGTAACTCAGTGAGTTTTAAGGAGGCATAGAGTAATGCTGGTTCTAAATGTGAAAGGCCGGTTACTATGCCTGGTTGTTTGGCGGATAATAAATCTTCTGTAATTTGTTGCGCTAATTGGGATGTTTTTTTCCCGGGATCAGATAAATAATCAATCATTTCATTTAATAGATTTAATTGTTTATCGATACTGAATTTAATATTATTTTTTGCTACATCTCTAAGTTCTGTTATATGCGTATTAATAATATGTAAGGGAGAGCGACACTCTTGTGCTATGTTACGTACCGCTTCATCCTGCCATTTTTGAATACCGAGTTTTGATGCTTTTTCAATACCTGCATATCTTGTTGCTTGTCGGATCGCAAGAGACAAACGCGGGGCTGTATTACTAACATCTTCTCCTATTATTAAGGTAGCGTCTGTATTTTCTATGTCTAAAATAGAAGCCGGTTTAATAAGCGTATTGGCATAAGTGTTATTGAGCAATTGCAATAGTGTTAATTCAGAATTCGATATACCTGCGTAAAAGTTTTCTTTTCCAACTAATCTTTCTAAAGCTGTATTATTCTCGATACAGGAACGTTCAGAACCCAGTGCTAATGTTTTTCCACGATTTAGCCAGTCTTTTAAAGTCTTTTTGGCCAATAGCTCATTTAACACATCAACACTTTGGGTTTTATTATTACGTAGCCATGGTTTAGTTAGTCGTTGTTCATGATTAACATGTTGATAGCCAAATCTGCCTCGATCACATATAAAATGGCCATTAATTTCAGGATTCAGCCTGTTAGTAATTTTGCGAATTATTCCAGTGCGTTCACTTGCATAAATATTGCAGCCTAAACTACAGCCTGTACAAATAGTCGGGGTGGTTTGTAAGTCCCATTTGCGGGTGTAATGATCGCTAAAAGGTTTGTCTGTAAATACCCCTGTTGGGCACACTTCGGCTAAATTACCACTAAAATTACTTGCTAAAATTCCCGATTCAATTCGACCAAAATAAATGTTATTTCGCGAGGAAAATACATTCAGATCTGTCCCTCCACAGTACTCACGATAAAAACGAACGCAGCGATAACAGCCAATACAACGGTTCATTTCATGATTTATTAAAGGACCTAAATATTGATTTTGATGAGTACGTTTTTGCCCCGGGTAAGTTCGTGAGATATGGCCACTCATTAAGGTCATATCTTGTAAATGGCAATCACCGCCTTCTTCACAAACCGGACAGTCATGGGGATGATTGGTCATCATAGCTTCGATTGCTGTTGCTCTGAATGTATGCGCTTTATCTGCATTAAGAGACACTATCATACCGTCGGTAACAGGTGTCATACAGGCCATAACCAGGCGACCTCTGTTATCATCTTTATTTTGATACTGCATTACAGCACATTGGCGACAAGAACCAACTGAGCCCAATTCAGAGTGCCAGCAAAAATACGGCAGATCTTTTTCTAAAGATAAACAAGCCTCTAATAGGTTGATGCCAGATTTAACTTGATAAATCTTTCCATCTATAGAGATTGAAATGTCCTGGTTATCCATTTTCACACTCCTTATGATTATTTGAAGTAGCTGAAAATGGGCAACATTTTTGTGTAATATGGGCTTCAAAGTCTGCTTTGAAATAATTTAATGCACTTTGTAAAGGTTCTACAGCACCGGGCGCTAAAGCGCAAAATGTATTACCAGGTGCAGCAAATTGACAGAGTTTTTCTAACTCGTTTATATCTTGTAGTTCTCCCTGGCCTTGTTCAATTTTTTCTAACAAAGTCACAGCCCAGGGAAGGCCATCTCGACAAGGCGTGCACCAACCACAAGATTCTTGTGCAAAAAATTTAACCAGATTTATCACCATTTCCACAGGACAATATTGATCATCAAGTATTATGATAGTGCCAGTTCCCATGCGACTCCTTTGTTTACCTACTTCATCATAATCCATCGGGGTATCAAAATGTTTTTCGAGTAAAAAGTCTGTGGAACCACCACCAGGTAAATAACCCTTTAATTTGTATCCATCACGCATGCCTCCGGCATAATTTTCTATGATTTCTCCAATAGGTGTACCCATAGGTAATTCCCAAAGCCCAGGTTTATTTACCTGACCGCTTACGCCAAAAATTTTCGTGCCTGCATCTTTGAATCGTCCCAAAGATTTAAACCAGTCGATACCAAAATTAATGATATGAGGTAAATTACAATAGGTTTCTACATTATTCACTATGGTTGGTTTTCCCCATAAGCCTGCAACCTGAGGAAAAGGAGGTTTGGCGCGAGGGTTGGCTCTTTTACCTTCCAAAGAATTTATGAGTGCAGTTTCTTCACCACAAATATACCTGCCAGCACTGGTATGTAGGTAAATATCAAAACTAAAATTACTACCTAGAATGTTTTTACCTAATAAGTTATTGGCATAACATTCAGCAAGCGCATGAGTTAAGTGGTCTATTGCTTCGTAATAATCACCTCGTATAAAAATATAGCCTATGGTTGCATTTAAGGTATAAGCACCTATGATCAGGCCTTCTATTATTTGATGAGGCGTTTTTTCTAGTAACCATCTGTCTTTGAAAGCACCAGGTTCCATTTCGTCAGCATTAACTATCATGTATTTTGTTGTTGGTGCATCATCTCCCTGAGGCACAAAACTCCACTTTAATCCGGTTGGAAAACCAGCCCCACCTCTGCCTCGTAAATTGGATTTTTTAATGAGATCCAGGACTTGCGTATTACCCATAGTTAAAGATTTTTTTAATCCGTTAAATCCACCATGCGATAAATAGCTTTCTAATTTCCAACAGTTTTTATCTTCAGTGATAAATCTGGTTAAAGGATTATTTGGTAAGTCAGTTATCGGTTGCGTATTCATTTTTCTGCTCCTAATTCTTTTAAGATATCAGGTACAGTTTCAGGGCGAAGATCTTGATATAAATTTTTATCTGCTATCATGACTGGTGCTTTGTCACAAGCGCCTAAACAAGGTAAAGGAATGAGGGTGAATTGATTGTCCTGAGAAGTTTCTCCATTGTTTATATTAAGTTGCTGGCTGAGACATTGTCTTATCTTCTTACCGCCCATGAGATCGCAACTTATGCCATCACACGGGTGCAGCACAACTTTCCCCACGGGTTTACGAAAAATCAGATTATAAAATGTCGCAACACTATCCAGATCTGTTACGGGAATTGACATATAGTCTGCCAGAGCATGCAAACTTGCGTCGCTTACCCAGCCTCTGTGATCTTGTATCGTTTTTAAGGCGTCAATACTTGCGCCACTGGCAAAAGGTGTTTCTTTAAGGTGGTTGTCAATTGCTTTTTTTTCAGCATCACTGAGCTCAATAACTTCATTGGTAGCTATGATTTGATTATGATTTTGTGTTATCAAAACTCCATTTCCTTATTCATTGATCATTTGATGGAAAACTTATCTATCTACATCCGCCATGACAAAATCTATACTTGCGATCACCACGATTAAATCTGCAATCATAAAGCCTCTTGCCATTTCAGGGATCATTTGCAAATGGGCAAAAGAGGGGGTTCTAATTCTGGTTCGATAACTGGAACCCGTGCCATCGCTGATCACGCTATAACTGTTTATACCTTTGGTAGCCTCCACTGCGAAGGTAGATTCACCCTCAGGCATAACTGCACCCCAGCTTACATTTAGAAAATGATGTATTAAGCTCTCAATATCGCGTTTACTTTGTTCTGTCGGAGGAGGTGTTGTGGCGGGATGTTCCGCCTTATAGGGACCTTGTGGCATATTTTTAATACATTGTTCAATAATTTTGATACTTTGTCGCATTTCTTCGACTCTTACCTGAGTTCTCGCATATGCATCACCGTCTGTTGATGTTGGAATATCAAAATGATAATTTTCATAACCACTGTATGGTCGTTTCTTTCTTAAATCCCAGTCAGATCCCGTTGCTCTGAGTCCCGCACCTGTGATCCCCCATTCAATCGCTTGCGCTGTATCATATTTTCCTATGCCTTTACTACGACGCTTTAACACACTATTTTGCATGATCATGATTTCGTATTCATCGAGTCTTTTGGGGAAGTACTCCACAAACTCCGTCATCATTTTGTCCCAACCTTTGGGTAAGTCTTGTGCTAAACCACCTATACGAAACCAGCTCGGGTGCATTCTTGCACCTGTTATTGCTTCAATAATGGCAAACAACTTTTCACGGTCGATAAAAAGATAAAATATCGGAGAGAGTTGACCAACATCTTGTGCATAGGTACCAAAGTACAACATGTGACTTAATATTCTAAAACATTCTGCTAACATGACTCTGATGCATTTTACGCGCTCAGATACGTCTATTTCAGCGAGTTGTTCTAAGGCTAAAATATAAGGGAAGTTATTCATTACCCCGCCTAAATAGTCAATTCTGTCTGTATAGGGTATAAAACCATGCCAGGTTTGACGTTCAGCTATTTTCTCTGCACCGCGATGATGAAAGCCTATATCGGGCACGGCATCTACAACACGCTCTCCGTCTAGTTGTAATGCAATTCTAAATACACCGTGCACACTGGGGTGATTGGGCCCTAAATTTAAAAACATGTAATCATTATTTTTAGTTTTAGTTCTCATTCCCCATTGTTCAGGAATAAACTTTAATGCTTGTTGTTCTTTTTGTAGTTTTTGTTCATCAAGGCTAAAAGGATCTTTTTCTGTTGCTCTACATGGAAAGTCTTTTCGTAACGGGTGTCCGTCAAAAGTGGGTGGTAATAAAATTCGTCTTAAACCTGGATGATTTGTGAATTCGATACCATATAGATCCCAGATTTCTCTTTCATACCAATTGGCATTAGCCCATAGCTTAGTAATACTTGGTAATAATAAATGGTCTATCTCGAGTGCGACCTTTAATCTGATATCTTGGTTTCTTTCTAATGATGTTAAATGATAAATGACAGTAAAATCTTTCACGGGTAAACTGTTTTTATTTAGTCTTAACCTTTCATCAACACCATAAATATCAAATAATAAATGAAATGGTTCACATAAGTTTTTTAATAACGTTAAAGCAGACACAAGTATCTTAACGTCTAACCAGATAGTTGTTATATCGTCTTTATTTTTTTCAAATTGAAATGCGTTTTCACCAAACTTGGCGATTAATTCTGCTGGCTGATAATTTTTATTATTGTTTAGCGCCATAGATCAGACCTCATCAGGTTTAGCTAATGTTGTCATTGTCTTTCGCTGCGCTGTTTTTTCATCTCGTATGTTTCGGGTGGCAAAGGCTGCTATTTCTTCAGGTGTAATAACTTTATTTAACGGGCGCTTTTGTTTGTTGTATCCTTTTTTAATAGCTTCTTGTAATAAGGTTAATCCGTACATTAGTGCTTCAGGTCGGGGAGGGCAGCCAGGTACATAAACATCAATAGGTAAAAATCTATCAGCCCCCTGTACAACACTATATACGTCATACATACCACCAGAATTTGCACATGATCCCATGCAAATAACCCATTTAGGCTCTAACATTTGGTCGTATAAATGTTGAATTACCGGTGCCATTTTTAAAAATATGGTACCTGATATAACAATAAGATCAGCTTCTCTTGGTGTTGCTCTTATTACCTCTGAGCCAAATCGTGCGATATCGTGTCTACTGGTAAATGAGGTGGCCATTTCGACATAGCAACAGGATAAGCCAAAATTAAACGGCCAGATTGAATTTCCTCTGCCCCAGGCAATTAAATCTTCAAGTTTAGACAGTAATAAATTATTTTCGGTCACTTTATCTAAACTCATATTTTTTACAGGAATGCTTTCTTCTTCCGGTTTACTTAATTGCCAACGCATCTCAATTCCTTTTTTCTTTGTTTACAGCATGGAAAGTACCCCAGTTAAAAGCGCCTTGCTTTACTTCATAAAAGAGTGCGATTAAAAGTGCAAATATAAAAAAACTAGTGACAAAAAAACCCTGCCAACCTGCTTCTAAAACAACAATAGACCACAGATATAAAAATACGGCTTCTAAATCGAAAATAACAAAAGAAATTCCCACAAGAAAATAATTTACATTCCAACGGATATCAGTAGAGCCTTGTGGCACTATGCCTGATTCAAATGGTAATTTATTTTTTCTTTTAGGTGTTTTGGGATTTAATAAATGCGATACAACGAGCATAGTGATCGTTAATAAAACGATGGCTCCTAAGTAAATAATGAAATTTACAGATAACATAACAATTAATCCGTTAAACTAAGCGAGCGTGACCTTTCTCATACATGGCGTGAAGATGTACATCAATGGCTTTGAGGACATCCGTACGTGATAAAATACCAGCGAGTCGATTATTTTCATCTACAACAGGATAAATTTTGGGCTTATTGCCTGTCATACGTTGTGCGACATCTAATACAGATTCTTCAGGGCCGATAGTTAAGGTCTCCGTTTGCATGATATCCATTACTGTTGCGTGAGACTCTCCCTGATAGGTGTCTTCAAGCATATGCATTAAGCAATCTTGTTCTGATAAAAAACCAATAACATGCTTGTAGGGATCCAGAACCGGGCCACCAATTTGATGAGATTGTAAAATGCGTTCAGAGGCTTGTGCTATGGTCATCTCAGGTAAGAAAGTTAATGGCCGTTTGTTCATATGTTCAGCAACTTTGATGGATTTCATAATAGTTTCCTTTAATGCAATTACATCAATTATTTGTGAAATTTATCAATTCCTTATTAAAAGCGTAGACTGAGTTTTAATTTTTTGCTGATTTTTTTTATTTATTTCAAATTTTTATATCAATCTGATGCACACCGCGTGCCTGCCCATTTTCTGTTACTGCAATACTGGAACTGGTAAGCCTGGCTTTTAGCTGATTTTCGTTATCATAAAATTCAAACGGCGTGACTATTTTATTTAAACTTATACTATGAATATCCGTTGATGTGAGCGGTGTGAGATCGAAAGAGTCTTCATTCGGTTGCCAAATAAACAATTGTTCATAGTGTTCGTCATCAGGGTCTATCAGGTTGTTACCATTACTATCAAGTTGCTTTAATTCTCCAAAACCATTACCTGTTTGTGGCCCGAATAATTCACTGCCATTATCAACTATACCGTTATTATTGCGGTCAAAGACCAGATAACCCACATCACCAGAGAATAAAGGGAGTTTGTCTGTTTGATTATCTTGATTGATATCTATGTCTACATATTGTCCATTTAATCCACCTAAGGGTTTGCTACCAAATTGAACGAGGAGGGGATCTTTGAGTTGGATTGCTGATACATTCATTGCTGAAGTTGAATTTTGTTTTTGGCTGAGCATAAACTGATAATTAACGTTATGAGATTGGTTATTTATGTCTATTGTCGCAGAATAATTAAACGCGAGAGATTGTTCACGTGAATGATGCTCTATCACATTTAATTGCGCATCAGAAAAATATTGTGTGCCATCTATTTCTATTGTTTGAGGGTTTTCTATAATTTGATTATTAGCAGGTATCGTTTTATTAGGAGGATTATCTTCATCCATATTTTTTACATTAAATAATGAAAACTGATGATTGAAATATTTTTCTAAAATTAATTTTGCCTGACTCAGATTTGGCGGTAAAGAATTTAATTCGAACTGATGTGTTTGTGTTTCAGATTCTACGTATAACGCTTTTCTTAAGGTCACCTCACTTGCGGGAGCGGGTTGGGGGGCTACATCAGCCTGATTTTCTAAGAGGGTTATTTTACGTGAGGTTTGTTCAGACTTGGCGTATTGTATGTCTGATTGTATATTGTTAATAGAAATAGCCATAATAACTCACTTATTTAAGTTTGTTCTTAAAGTGATAACGTGTTTAAGCTTAATAGAGAGTAATATACTCACGCCACCTCAAGATGCTGAAGCTCGTATCTTGAGGTGGCTTGGGTAGATACCCCACATAAATGCTATCGGCAGATTGAGGGAGTTCATTAACTTTTTTCGCTGAATAAGCAAATAATTTTTAATTTTTAAAAATAATTAATGACAACGCTGTCATTAATTGTGTAACATTAATTCAACACAATAAGAAAATTACATGATGATATTCATATTTTTGTGAATATCTTGATAATAAAAATTGGCAGTTAGGGGTCATTTGATGGTTGCAATTGATACAAAAAAAGAACAGCTATTTATTGGCATCGATGGTGGTGGCACTAAATGTAGAGCAACTATTTTTTCTGCGCAAAATGGTATATTGGGTACTGGATTGGGTGGCCCTGCAAATCCATTGCACGGTTTTGATCGTACGCTTGAATCTATCGTCGTATCAACGCAACTTGCAATTAAAGACGCTGGTTTTCACTTTGATCAGGTTGGCCAAATTGTTGCAGGACTAGGCTTAGCGGGAGTGAATTTACCCCGTTTATATAATCAAATTAATCAATGGCATCATCCCTTCAAAAAGATGTTTTTAACATCAGATTTACATACGGCTTGCATCGGAGCGCACGAAGGAAGTGATGGGGCTGTGATCATCATTGGAACGGGTTCCTGTGGTTTTTCTTCTATAAACGGTCATATCACGAGTCTAGGCGGACATGGTTTTTCACAAGGAGATAAGGGAAGTGGCGCATGGCTTGGACTTGAAGCAATAAAAGCCAGTTTATTAGCGCTGGATGGTTTAGGACCCGGTACAAAATTATGTGATGTGATTAAATTGCAATTGAATGCGACCAATGCCATGTCAATTGCTGAACTGATGGCTGGTAAACCATCTAGTGCTTATGCAAGATTAGCGAGGGCTGTGATAGAAACTGCTAACGCACAAGATGAAGTTGCAGTGAAAATTGTGCAAGAGGGTGCTAAATACATCAGTGATTTGGCAAGGAAATTATTAGAAAATAACCCGCCTCGATTATCTATGATTGGTGGCTTAGCTGAGCCTCTTCAAAAATGGCTAGATCCTGATATAGTTCAATTGGTAAAACAAGCTAAACAACCACCTGAAATAGGTGCCATATATTTTGCGCAGCAATCATTGGCACAAAACCGTATATAGCAAAAAGGCAATTTAAAATGGCGCAGTATTTTCACGTAGAACAGCTGTTTACAGGCAAAAAATTACTAACGGATGTTATTCTAACCGTAGAAAATGGCAAAATAACTAACTTAGTCAATAGTAAAAAAAGTGATCACTTGGCACAATCACAAAGACTAAGTGGTTTGTTAGTTGCAGGATTTATTGATGTTCAAGTTAATGGCGGCGGTGGTGGATTTTTTAATGCTGATCCTACTGTTAAATGCCTGAATAAAATTGTGCATGCACATAGTCAATTTGGTTCTACCGGGTTAATGCCGACTTTGATCACTGATAGCCTTGAAAATATGCAAAAGGCAGCAAATGCAATTTCAGCAGCGGTTGAAACGAACACAGCTGGCGTACTTGGCGTTCATTTTGAAGGGCCCCATTTGTCATATATAAAAAAAGGGACACATAGCGAAAAATTTATTCGTGATATTTCAGAAGCTGAATTTGATATTTATGCACGGCAAGATCTTGGCATTAAAATGATCACCTTAGCGCCTGAAAACGTCACAATTGCAGATATTAAACGTTTGATAAGTTATGACGTTAAAGTTTGCATCGGACATACTAATGCATCCTTTGAGTGTACAAAAGAAGCACTTAAGGCGGGCGCGAATGGTTTCACGCATTTATTTAATGCGATGTCTGCCTTTACTTCAAGAGAGCCAGGTGTAGTCGGCGCAGCGCTGAGTGATAAAAATAGCTGGTGTGGGCTTATTGTTGATGGACACCATGTACATCCTGAGTCGGCTAAATTGGCAATTAATATTAAACCTCAAGGCAAAATAATCTTGGTAACTGATGCTATGCCACCAGTGGGTACACAGGATACTGAATTCGATTTTTTTGATGGTCGTACAGTGATCCGTACAGGGGACAGGCTTAATTCTTCGACAGGTGAGCTTGCAGGTAGTGTGCTTGATATGGCATCGGCAGTGAGAAATACAATAAATACATTAGATATTAGTTTGGCGGAAGCAATTCGTATGGCGACGATTTATCCCGCTGAGTATTTAGGATTATCTCATCGAAAAGGACAGATTGCGGTTGGCTTTGATGCTGACTTCGTATTATTAAATGATAATCAGCAAGTGCTTGAAACGTATATTGCGGGTGAAAAAATTAATCATTAGAAAAGTTAGACCCTGGGAAAAGCCTGCAATTTTAATAAAATTCTATATTGGAACTTTATTATGTATTTATAATTGCAGGTTTTTATTTTAATTTGATTTAAGAATGGTATGTATGACTTCAAAACAGTCCACAGAGAATAATAAAGTTATCACATCAGGCAGACTCGTATCATTAGATGCCTTAAGAGGTATGGATATGATGTGGATACTGGGTGGCGAAAAGATATTTATGGCTTTATTTGTGTTGACGGGATGGACTGGCTGGCGTCTGGCCCATGAGCAAACAATACATAGTCAGTGGCATGGTTTTACATTTTATGATTTGATTTTCCCCCTATTTATTTTTTTGTCTGGTGTTGTAATGGGGCTTTCGCCAAAAAGAATTGATCATCTACCATTCACACAACGTTTTCCCTTTTATTTAAAGGCAATAAAACGATTAATTTTATTGTCGGTTTTGGGTATTTTATATAATCATGGCTGGGGCACAGGGGTGCCAGTCTCTTTTGACGAAATACGTTATGTTAGTGTACTTGGCAGAATCGCGATAGCTTGGTTTTTTTGTGCTATTTTGGTGTGGCATACATCTCTTAAAACACAAGTAATACTAGCGTTTAGTATTTTGCTGAGTTATTGGATCTGGTTAATGTTCATTCCGGTGCCAGGCGGTGAGGCCGGTGTACTTACGCAAACAGGTAGTTGGAACGCCTGGTTTGATCAAAATTTATTACCTGGGATCCGATATCAAAATAGAGCAACTGATCCTGAAGGCTTATTATCTAACTTTCCCGCTATTGTGAATGGCATGTTTGGCGTATTTGCAGGCGCACTGATAAAAAGATCAGCTCAACTAGGCCAGTGGAAAACCGTTGGTATTTTATTGAGTAGTGGCATAATCTGTATTATTTTTGCTTGGATTTGGCATATGATTTTTCCAATTAATAAAGACCTATGGACAAGTTCATTTGTGCTAGTGACAGTGGGCTGGAGTGCTGTTTTATTAGCCATTTTTTACGCATTTATAGATATTTTAAATTGTAAAAAAGTAGCTTATCCGGTTGTTATTATTGGCGCTAATTCTATTATTATTTATTTGTTATCTAGTTTAGTGCAATGGGATCACATCGCAAAAAGTTTATTTGGTGGCGTAATTCAAAGTGTTCCGAATAACTGGCAGCCGCTAATTTCAGTATTTTCCTTACTAGCAGTACAACTTTTATTATTGCACTGGATGTATAAACGAAAATTATTGATCCGTGTATAACTCCAATTATGTGATCATTCTAAATTTCACTGATATTTGACCACTAATTTAATACAAATGGTATAAATGTAAAATAAACAAAAATTTACTTTACAGAAACTATTTTGCACGCAATAATGACAGCGTTGTCAATATGGTTAAATCTGATAACCGTATCCCTGTCAGATTTTATGATCTATGGTTAATTACGCTAATTTGAGTCATTAGCCATAGGTCCCATTTTACTTACACAGTTTTAAAAGGCCTAAAAAATGCAAGTTGTTATTCTTAAAAATTCGGTGGACGTTGCAACTTATGGCGCCAATATTTTTGTTGAGCAAATTAATGTAAAACCAGATTCAGTATTGGGTTTAGCGACAGGCTCCACACCTGTGGCACTTTATCAGGCATTAATAAAATTAAATCAACAAAATAAAGTGAAGTTTAATAAAGTAACAAGCTTTAATTTAGATGAATATTTGGGATTGACAGGCTGTCACCCGCAAAGTTATCGATATTTTATGGAACAGCAATTATTTGATCATATAGATATAGATAAGAAAAATACCTTTGTTCCGGCTGGTGATGCAGTGGATCCCATTGCAGCTTGTTTAGAATATGAAGAAAATATTAAACATCGCGGCGGCATTGATGTTCAATTATTAGGCATAGGCCGTAATGGTCATATAGGATTCAATGAACCTTCTTCAGGTTTAGCATCTCGTACGCGTGTAAAAACTCTTACTAAAGCAACGATTGATGATAACGCACGATTTTTTTCAGCTGATGAATATCAACCACATTTATCTATCACTATGGGGATAGGTACGATTTTAGAATCTAAAAAAGTGGTGCTATTAGCGACCGGTGAAAATAAAGCTGATGCAATTAGTAATATGATTGAAGGTCCACTAGCTGCAAATTGTCCGGCATCTGCATTACAAATGCATCGTGATGCCGTGATTGTTATTGATGAAGCTGCTGCCAGTAAACTTAAAGATATCGACTTTTACAAGCATATTGAATTTGAAAATCAACAGCTAATTACCAAGTTAAAAAGCTTGGAAACAAAGACTCCTAAGGGGTTATAATATCAAATTCATTAAGTTTATTTTCAAATCAGTGAAAATAAACTTGATCACTATGATATAAAATAATCTTGCACTCAAAAGGCCTTATGGTCTTTTTTTTTACAGTGATCACTACATATTATGTAGTGATGTGTTATTCTCACTTTATTCTGTTTTTAAAGGTGAATTTTTATGTCACTTCCAATTCCAGGTTTTCCTGTCAGAGGGTCTAAAACCGGAAAACCTATTATGGCCTTGTTTGATCTTTTAGGCCGCACCTGGAGTTTAGGTTTGATCTGGCAGTTAAGCCATTCAGCAGCCTCATTTAATGAATTGCAGCGACGTTGTGAAGATATTTCTCCCACCCTATTAAATAATAGATTAAAAGATTTAATGGCTTTAGGTTTTATTGAAAAAGATGCCAATGGATACCAATTAACTACCCAGGCTTATGAATTAGCAATAATAATAAAACCTATGGCGGGGTGGGCAAAAGAATGGGCGAATTCAGCTAATGTTTCAAATTTGAAAAGGAGATCTTAGATGTTAAAATATTGTGATAATAAAATAGATCGCGCATCAAATCTAAGAAGAAATCCTGCCTGGATCAAGCAACAGATAGACATGAATAGTCGCTGGATTTTAATGCAGCATGAAAAGAATTTATATAATGAATGTGATAATACGCCTGTTTTTTTTACTTTAGATCAATTGATGGCATTTGATTTAAAAGTTGATGTTTATAAAGAGGCTGTTTTTATTGGCCAACAACAAGGTCACTCATATTTTGCCATCGAAGTGTCTGAGCTGAACGAGTTTGATACCAATAGAGCACTTGAAGCAGATAGTTTAATCATAAGGAAATGGGGAGATTTAAAACAATTCGGTATTTTTATGGATGCCTGTTTTGCATCAATTCTGATCATCGCCAAAGCATTATGTTATTGGCATAGAACCCATCAGTTTTGTGGTCGTTGTGGTTCAAAAAATGCAGTGGCAGATGCAGGGCACTCCAGGTTATGCATTAATAATTCTTGTGAGCATCAAACTTTTCCGCGTACAGATCCTGCGGTGATCATGATAGTCAAAAAAACTTTTGCTGATGGCATAGAAAGGTGTTTATTAGGTCGACAAAGCAGTTGGCCTGAAGGTGTGTATTCTACGTTAGCGGGTTTTGTGGATCCGGGTGAAACTCTCGAGGTTGCTGTGGCAAGAGAAGTAGAAGAAGAAGCGGGGATCCATGTTGAGAATGTGACTTATCTGGCGTCTCAACCTTGGCCTTTCCCATCTTCTATTATGTTAGGATTTATCGCGGATGCTAAGAATGAAGATATTTGTGTCGATGAACAGGAATTAGAACATGCCCAATGGTTTTCAAGAGACGATTTAGCAAAATTCACCGAGTTAGGTACTGATATGCCTGGCTATAAATTTACTGGTAGTGGGTCTATTTCTCGATATTTAATAGAATACTGGTACAACCTGAAAATTCCTCAACAGGAAATAAGTTAAGACTCTGGCACAATAACTTAAATTGTATTCAATTATGTGATCTCACAGCTAAAGATAGAATGAAAAATATGAAAAAAGATACACAAATAGTAACGGCAGGAAGAAAAAAAGAATATACACACGGTGTGGTTAACCCAGGCGTTCAGCGAGCTTCTACCATAGTGTTTGACTCGGTTTCGGATATGAAACATGCCGTTAAAAATCGCGGTAATCAAACATTATTTTACGGCAGACGCGGAACCACGACGCATTTCGCGCTACAAGAAGCAATCACTGAGCTGGAAAATGGTGCCGGATGTGCATTATATCCATGCGGGGCCGCAGCAATTACGCAAGCTATTTTATCTTTTGTAAAAACGGGTGACCATATATTAATGGTTGATAATGCCTATGAACCAACACGAGATTTTTGTGACAAAATACTCGCAAATCTTGGCGTAAGTACAACTTATTATGATCCTATGATAGGAGAGGGCATAAAGGCTCTTATTCAGGATAATACCCGAATTCTATTTTTAGAGTCCCCGGGCTCATTAACGATGGAAGTTCAAGATGTACCTTTATTAACTGATATAGCACATCAACATGATGTATTGGTGATGTTAGATAATACCTGGGGTAATGGTTACCATTATAAGCCCTTAGATTTTGGTGTTGATATTTCTATTCAGGCGGCCACAAAATATATAGTGGGCCATTCTGATGTGATGATGGGAGTTGCCATTGCTAATGATAAATATTGGCCGCAATTACGAGAAAACTCCTATTTATTAGGTCAGTGTACCTCACCTGATGATGCATATCTGGCACTACGAGGTTTACGTACTATGCCAGTACGCTTAAAGCAACATGAACAAAGTGCTTTAAAAGTTGCTAACTGGTTAGCTCAGCATGATTTAATCGATCACGTTCGTCATCCTGCTTTTGCATCTTGCCCAGGCCATGAATTTTTTAAACGTGACTTTAGCGGTAGCAATGGCTTGTTTTCATTTGTCATGAAAGCGGGCAATCAACAGGCAATTACAGCAATGCTAGATGGAATGCATCATTTTAAAATGGGCTTTTCCTGGGGCGGATTTGAAAGTTTGATCACAGCCAGCTTAAGTATTAAACACCTTCGAACTGCAACTGGTTGGGAGCATGGCCCTTTGATCAGAGTACATGTTGGATTAGAAGATGTCGATGATTTGATTGATGATTTAAAAGCTGGTTTAGAGCGTTATCAACAGGCGCTTTAAGTGATAGGTTAAGTGTTAATTTAATTTTAGTTACATTTTACAACTTCCTTTACAAAAGAATGCTCGCTATTTTATCGTTTAATCATTAAGGTAAAATAAAACAATAAGATAGTGAGTTAATTATTTTGGTTCAATCAAATCAATGGTCTCAGCATTTATTCAGAATATGGATATTAGCGAAATTTGAACTTGTCAGATTATTTTTGACTAAGCGGGGTATGTTAGCGATATTAGCATTTGCAACTGCCTGGTTTATTATTCTGTACTACCCGGTTAACTCCGCTGTAAGTATTGTATCCTCAGATAATTTTAAAGATATGGCGCAACAAATGTTCGGTGTTTTAGGGTTATCAGAATTACTAAATTGGCCTGTATCTGAATTAGCTATGTATTGGCTAATTGCAATATATTCATTTCCCATTTTTGCGTTAATAGTGTCTAGCGATCAAACCTGTGCAGATAGAACTCGGGGTACACTCAGGTTTATATCTTTAAGAGCAACACGAAATGAAATCTTATTTGGCCGATTTTTAGGGCAATTAATGATAGTTTCTGCATTAATTGCATTAACTTTATTGGCAACGGTAATGATGGCGAGTTGGCGCGATTTTGGTTTGCTTTTGCAAGCATTCACTAAATCTATGTATTTATTTAAAGAGCTATTTATTGCCGTATTACCTTTTATTGCATTGATGGCATTTTTTAATAGCTTTCTTAAATCAGCTAAATTAACCGTAGTAATGACTGTATTATTTTTTGGCTTAGGCTCAATAGTTATTGCGATTCTTGAATATCAATTTACGGTTGCTGAAAACCTAAATTATATTTTTCCGGGAGTGCAATTAGGTGATGTTGTTGGCCAGCAAGGTTTTGCAATGCATCAATATATAATACCCATAACGCAAACTTTTATTTATTTAATTTTGGCCAGCTTGCTATTGAAAAGGAGTGCAATATGAGTAATTCTCATGGAGAAAACTTAATTCAGGTTGCCAACCTGAATAAATTCTTTGGCGCTAAACAGGCGTTAAATAATGTGTCTTTTGAAATAAATAAAGGTGCACCTGTCGCGCTTGTAGGACCAAATGGTGCGGGTAAAACAACATTATTTAGTATTTTATGCGGGTATATTCAACAAACATCGGGAGACGTTAGTATTCTTGGTAATAAACCCGGTAGTGCAGCGACATTTGGTAAACTTGCGGCATTACCACAAGATGCCCAATTAGATCCGCGATTTTCTATTGCTCACCAATTACGTTTTTATGGGCAACTTCAGGGGTTAACTAATAAAAAAAGTAAAATGGAAGCAGAGCGTACCCTGGAACTGGTAGGGTTAAAGGAAGTTTTAAACGAAAAGCCTAATGCATTATCTCACGGTATGAGAAAGCGTGTCACCATAGCTCAGGCACTAATAGGTGAACCCGAAATCGTAATGTTAGATGAGGCGACTGCCGGATTAGATCCTTTACATGCAAGAGAAATAAGAGAACTAGTGGCAAGCTTGGCAGATCATACAACGTTTGTTTTAAGTTCACATGATTTGAGTGAGCTTGAACGTTTATGTCAGCAGGTTTTATATTTAGAAAACGGGGTATTACATCAGCATCACAGTATGGCTAATGAATTATCGGGCAATGAAGGGTTAGGATATTATACTTTACGAATGGCTAAATCATTACCGGAATTGATCTCGGCTTTAAATGCATTAGATCAAGTGACTGAAGTGGTTAATACACAAGATAAAGAATATCTAATTAGTATAAAACCTGATGAGACGACGGAACCTATTGATATACAAATATTACAAGTATGCCATGAAAATAACTGGCAGTATCGACAGTTAATCAATGGAAAAACATTGGAAAACCAACTTTTTAATTAAAAATATGGATCGGCTCTGAAAAAGAACCTTTGTGCAAAGAGTTTAAATCCGGTGATAACATCAATGATGTGTACCGGATAATTAGTCAATTTGTACTTTGATTTTTTCTTCTCAGGTTTATAAAGGGTTTATTCAGTTAAACCCTTGATTTTTTCTACAATTGCTTACATTTTCAAACAGTTAAAAACTTATTCAACTGAAATATTTAATTTAAGATGTTCCTAATTCTAAAGTACCTCTTTAAATAGGTACGATAAATACAATTAGGAATGTATACCATGAAGTTATCTTATTTAAAATCCGTTTTACCTGTGTTTATATTTTCAAGTCCATTATTAATGGCTGAAGAGTATCAGTCTATTTCTTCTTTTGACTTTAAAAAATTAGAATATAAGCATTTTGATAATAAAGCATATTTACTTAAATCAACTTATTTCTTTGATAAAAAGTCGACATTAGGTCCGTTAGATCAATTTGAATATATTAATAAAACATCCAATGTATCAGGTGGTTATTTTGATACAGATCATACGAAAACTTATGTAATGGGTGGGGAACACTTTATTAATAAATTCTTAATTGGCGCTTCATATCATTATAGTGATTTTGACTTTCATGCGTATGATAATAAGACGAACGAATATGGTTTAAAAATCGGCTATTTAATTTCAGATAATTTGATCGTAAAAGCAAATGCTAAAAAAGTTGAAATTGAAACAGACTTTTCTGATGATATTTTATTAGACTCCAAAAGCTCAGAAAATTATTATAATTTTTCAATATCTTATAATCATCATATAAATGAAAGTGATTATATTGGAGTGACTTATAACACAGATGAGGATTTGGATACACAAACTATTTCATCCAAATATTTTATGGCTATAGATCAAAGTAGCTACTTAACAGCAGGTATTTCTTATACAAAAAATGTAAAGTTTGGGTCATCATTAAGAAATGACGATAATGATTGGGCTGCAAATCTGGGTTATTACTTTAATGATCGTACATCTGCTTTTGTAAGCTACGATGACAACGATGATTACGTTATAGGCGCTAAACATTACTTTAATAATAACTATTCGGTAAGTGTGAATTATAGTGCTAATGCTTCCAGTAATGAATTGAAAGATAACTTAGATATATATGGAGTTAATTTTACTGCACAGTTTTAACGTTCAGTGTTTTAAGTATCAACTTTAGCGAAAAGTTATGTGTAATAAAAAACCACAAGTACTTTAAGAGCTTGTGGTTTTTAATGGTTAGCAGACAAATATTATAAATTTACCTGCTTAGGTTGTTCTACCAGCCACATTGGCGACCTTTATTTTGCTCATCTAGATATTTTTTGAGTGGTGCAAAATACTCTAAAATTGCCGTAGCGTCCATTTCTGGTTTACCTGTTACAACCGCTAATGCTTCCTGCCAGCTTTTACTTGAGCCCATTTCTAACATGGTATTGAGACGTTCACCGGCTTCTTTTGAGTTATATACTGAACATCTGTGAATAGCTTCTTTATTACCTGCTATTTCACATAAAGATTTATGGAACTGGAATTGTAAAATATGTGCTAAGAAGTAGCGTGTGTAAGGCGTATTTCCTGGTACATGGTATTTAGCGCCTGGATCGAAATCAGATTCAGAGCGCGCAATTGGTGCCATCACACCCTGATATTTTTCACGTAGATCCCACCAGGCTTTATTATAGTTTTCCGGAGATACTTCACCCGAAAATACCTGCCAGCGCCATTGATCAACCATTAAGCCAAAAGGTATAAATGCGATTTTATCCATAGCCATTTTCATTAACAAGCCTAAATCTTTAGATTCGTCAGGTACTTTGTCTAATAGTCCAATTTCTTTTAAGTAACCAGGAGTCACAGAAAGGGCAATGGTATCGCCTATCGCTTCATGGAAACCATCATTAGCGCTTTCTTGATAATATAAAGGTTGATTCTTATACGCTCTTTGATAGAAGTTATGCCCTAGTTCATGATGGATAACAGAAAATTCTTCACCAGTACGTTGGATACACATTTTAATACGTAGATCATCTTTACTATCTAAATCCCATGCAGAAGCATGGCATTGCACGTCTCTGTCTTTCGGTTTTGTAAATAATGAGCGTTCATAAAATGTATCAGGAAGTGCTTCGAATCCCATAGATGTAAAGAACTTTTCAGCTCCGCGCACCATTTGGACTTCATCATAATTATGTTTTGCTAAAAGCTCTGTGACATCATATCCTGGATCTGCATTCTCTGGAGCAACTAATTCATAAATATTGCCCCAGCTTTGTGCCCACATATTACCTAATAAATGTGCTGGAATAGGTTTATCTTGTGCCACTTTATCAGTGCCGTATTTATCACCTAATTTGGCACGAACATGACAATGTAATGAATCATAAAGAGGCTTAACCTGACCCCATATTCTATCTAATTCTTTCGCAAAGTCATCGGCTGGCATATCGTATTTACTACGCCACATTGCACCCGTATCGGCATAACCAAATTCTTTAGCGCCTTCATTTGTTAAGGCTACTTGTTCCTGATATAACGGACGCATAGGTTTAGATATTTGACGCCAACCCTGCCATAAATCAAGTAACTCATCATAATCACGACTACTGGCCATTTTAGCTGTCATGTCACCAAGGCTTAAGCACTCAGCACCTTCTTTACAGTATTTACCTTTACCGTATAACCCACCTAAGTCAGCGGCCAATTTAGATAGTTTTGCTGTTTTTTCAGCATTTTGTGGAGCGGGTAAGGTTAATGCCAGTTTGAGTTTATCCAATTTGCGACGGCTGTCATCATCTAGTTTTATGGCATTAAACTTAGTGGCTTCATTGGCTAAACGAACAACCGTTTCTGTCATTTTACGATTAACTTCAGCTGCCAGCTGAGAAGTGTCTTCTGTAATGAAATTGGCATATATCCATTCTGCACGGCTGCTCTCCAGATAGAGTGCCGCAAGTTCTTTTTCTGTTGTTTCTAAAAATGATTTAGCATCTTGTGCAGTAATTACCACAGGTGCAGCAACAGCAGGTTTTTCAATTTTTGTTTGATCTGTTGTTTTGTCATTACATGCACTTAGAGATAGTACTGAAGCAACGGTAATGGCTGCGAGAGTTGGTTTAAAAAGAGTTTGTTTCATATTATTCCCTGGATCACTTTATTGTGCAGGTATCATAACAGTGTGTCATTAGGGTGCAAGTTGCTTTGTTCATCATTATCTTATTTTTGTAAAGATTATTGTATACAAGTGTAAACTGATATGTGCTAATAGATGAAAAGGGGAGGCTGTTGTTTTTCGGTCGTTCAGTCTCTAAATAATAAGCCAGAACAGCATTTTCTGGCTAAGTCTCAGGTTTTACCTTGCATACGGATCGTCATTGATTTTTTCAACGAACCAGGTGCCCTTACGATTGATCATTACAACACTTCGCATATCATCTACTTTTTTGTCGTTAAAGTAACCTGAAAAAATGAGGTTGATAGTTGCTTTGTCTTTATAACGCTTTCTTACACTGCGTCCAGTTCTGTCGACTTCAATATTGACAGTATCAAACTGCATGTTAACTAAGCCGCGCGTAAATTGCTTACTTGTGCCGTAAGATTTCATGACTCTCCTTAATTTTGGAGTTGCCATTTTACTTGCTTTATTTAAATCTTTTTCTTCATATAGCGTATAAAAATAGACAGTGGCAACATATTCGGGAGAATCTGAATCGCCTTTAACTTCAGGGGTTGAATCAAAACAAGCAGTTAAAAATAAACTAAAACAACACAGTAATATAAAACGCCACATAGTCATATAATATTCTTTTGAGAATTTGAGTCTATTTAGTGTGAGTGTAAATAACCACAATGTAAAGTATAAAAAAAGCCAAAAATGCAGACATTTTTGGCTTTAAATAAAAAATTATTTACAAATTATTGAACAAGCTCATTATCGGTAAATTGTTCAGCAAATAATGGGCTGGATAAATATCTTTCTGCCGAGCTTGGTAGAATAACAACAATATTCTTGTCTGCATTTTCAGGTTTTTCTGCAATTCTTGCTGCTGCTACAACAGCCGCACCAGAAGAAATACCCGCTAATATACCTTCTTCTTTCATCAATCTATGTGACATTGCGATTGAGTCTTCATTTGAAACCGCTGCTGTTTCATCTATTAATTCAAGATCTAAATTGCCCGGTATAAATCCGGCACCGATACCTTGTATTTTATGTGGGCCAGGTTTTAGTTCTTCACCTGCAAGTTTCTGACGAATAACCGGAGAGTCTTCAGGCTCAACAGCAACAGAGGTGATATTAAGACCTTTTTCCAGTTTTAGATATCTGGTTACACCTGTAATTGTACCGCCTGTTCCAACACCAGCTACAAAGTAATCAACTTTGCCATCTGTAGCTTCGAAAATTTCAGGCCCTGTTGTTTCAAAATGGATTTTTGGATTCGCTGGGTTTTCAAATTGTTGTAATAAAATATATTTATCTGGTTCGCCTTGTTGGATCTCTTTCGCTTTTTGAATTGCGCCATTCATTCCTTTAGCGCCTTCAGTTAGTACAACTTTAGCACCTAAAGCAACAAGCAATTTTCTACGCTCTAAACTCATCGTATTTGGCATAGTTAAAGTCAGTTTATAACCACGTGACGCGGCGACAAAAGCAAGTGCTATTCCTGTATTACCAGAAGTGGGTTCAATTAGTTCTTTATCTTTTGTTAACTCACCTGATTTTTCAGCTTCCCAAATCATAGATGCGCCAATACGGCATTTCACACTAAAGCTTGGGTTTCTGGCTTCGACTTTAGCAAAAACATTGCCTTTAGTGACTCGGTTTAATTTAACAAGTGGTGTATTACCAATGCTAAGTGAATTGTCTGCAAAAATATTGGACATGGAGTTCCCTTACAAAACGTATTATCTGTGTTAATTAAATATCATAGCAAAGAATACTAGGGAAATAGTAAAAAAGAAGTAAACTTTGGCTATAACATATATTAATAATGAACTGACGCAGTAATTTTACCTAAGTCAGTACAAATTCATCAGAACTGTGTTATCTTAGCTGCGTTGTAGGTTGCTGTTATTTTTTGTTATAACGAGTAAATTGAATTAAATGAGGAACGACCATTGATTAATGTGCTTTTAGTTGATGACCATGAACTGGTTAGAACCGGTATTAAGCGCATCTTAGATGATGTTAGAGGTTTTAAAGTTGTAGGTGAAGCTAAAACTGGTGAGGAAGCTGTTCAGTTTTGCAGACAGAATCATCCAGATATTGTATTAATGGATATGAATATGCCAGGAATTGGTGGCTTGGAAGCAACTAAAAAAATATGTCGCTTTTGCCCTGATGTCAAAGTTATCGTACTGACAGTTCATTGCGAAGACCCTTTTCCCAGTAAAGTAATGCAAATAGGTGCGCACGGCTATCTGACTAAAAGTGCTGGCTCAGATGAGATGGTACATGCAATCAAAGCAGTTAAAACAGGACAACGATATATTGCACCTGAAATAGCGCAACAAATTGCATTGGCGCAATTTAGTGGCAGAACAGATCAAAACCCTTTTAAAACCTTATCGGATCGTGAACTACAAATTATGTTAATGATCACTAAAGGTGAGAAAGTGCAAAACATCGCAGATAAACTCAACTTAAGTTCTAAAACAGTTAATAGTTACAGATACCGTATGTTTGAAAAGCTTGCTGTTGGTGGTGACGTTGAATTAACTCATTTAGCTATTAGACATAAAATGATAGATATAGACTCAGACGGATACTAACGATATAAATGTCCTTTGATGCAGTAGATTTTTTAAGAAATTTAACAGGCGAACCTGGCGTATACCGCATGCTGGATGATGAAGAACAAGTTATCTATGTTGGTAAAGCTAAAAATTTAAAGAAACGTTTGAGTAGTTACTTTCGTGATAATATTCCTGAAAGCAAAACCCGCGCGTTAGTGAAAAATATTTCAAATATTGAAATAACGCTCACCAATACTGAAACGGAAGCTTTATTACTTGAAAACAATTTAATAAAGCAGTATCTACCACGTTATAATATTTTGCTACGTGATGATAAGTCATATCCTTATATACTCTTAACAGATCATCTTCACCCCAGGCTTGCTTTTCACCGAGGAGCACGTAAAAAAAAAGGTGAATATTTTGGACCTTACCCAAGTTCTGGTGCAGTGTCTGAAAGTCTGCGACTGATGCAAAAAATTTTTCCTGTGCGTCAATGTGAAGATGCATATTATCGCGCCAGAAGTCGTCCTTGCTTACAGTATCAATTACAAAGATGTTCGGCGCCGTGTGTTAATAAAATTTCTGAGCAAGAGTACACTGAGCAAGTTCAATTGGTTAAATTATTTTTATCAGGGAAATCTTCACAAGTTATTGCTCAATTAGTAACTAAAATGGAACGATTTAGCCTGGAACTTGATTTTGAAAAAGCGGCAAATATACGAGATCAGATACTTGTATTAACTAAAATGCAAGAGCAGCAGTCGGTCAGTGGAAATTTTGCTGAAATGGATGCCGTTGGTTTAATACAAAAAAATGGGCTAACAGCCATCCATATCTTAATGATCCGCGACCATAAAATTTTGGGTAGTAAAACATTCTATCCCAAAGTGCCTAAAGACTCCGAAATTGATGAAATATTGGCATCTTTTTTATCTCAGTATTATATCTCTGCGGGAAATAGCGCACGGATCCCAAAGGAAATTATCATTCCGTTTTCGTATAGTCAGCAAGATGAACTTGCAGCAGCCTTAACTCAAATTACAGATAAAAAAATTAAAATTAATATTGCTCTGCGGGGTGAAAAATCAAAATATTTACAATTGGCAGCTAAAAACGCCGCAAACAGTATCGAAATAAAACAAAGTGCAAAGGACTCGATTAATAAACGCTATGCACTCCTTAAAGATGCGTTAAATTTGGATGACATTCAGCGTATGGAGTGTTTTGATATAAGTCATACGTTAGGTGAGAATACTGTGGCATCATGTGTTGTATTTGATATGAACGGCCCTAATAAAAAAGAATACCGAACATTTAATGTAACGGGGATCACCCCAGGTGATGATTATGCCGCAATGGAATTTGCGCTGGATAAAAGATACGGCAAGATGACAGATGATGCTAAGGTGCCAGATGTTATTTTTATTGATGGAGGAAAAGGGCAGTTATCAAAAGCAGAAACATTTTTTAGTAGTTGGAAATTAAGTAAATTGCCACTATTAGTGGGGGTTGCTAAAGGGGTTAGCCGTAAACCTGGTTTAGAAACTTTATTAATTGATGGTGGCAGTAAAACAATTAGTATAGATTCACATTCGCCAGCATTACATTTAATTCAGCATATTCGTGATGAATCTCATCGTTTTGCAATAGCTGGCCATAGAAATAAACGGCAAAAACAAAGAACACGTTCTGTTTTAGAAGAAATTCCAGGCATGGGGCAAAAACGACGGCAGGCTGTTTTAAAGTATTTAGGAGGGATCCAAGGCGTTATTGCCGCAAATTCTGAACAATTAAGTAAAGTTCCCGGGATCAGCCAAAATTTGGCTGAAAAGATATTTAACCATTTGCATGACTAGATACATAATTCATGCGAAGATAATTAAAAAAGAAACCCTCAAGTAGTTATGTGGAATATTCCGAATACAATTACCAGCTTTAGACTCGTTTTGATCCCTATTTTTTTAGTGATCTTTTATTTACCTGTTACCTGGGCGCCTTTTGCTGCGGCCTTTATTTTTTGGTTAGCAGCCGTCACTGATGTACTTGATGGTTACCTGGCTAGAAAATTAGAACAATCTACGCCTTTTGGCGCATTTCTAGATCCCGTTGCCGACAAAGTAATGGTATCGGTGGCTTTAGTTGCTTTGGCACAACAATATCAAACGCTTTATTTTACTATTCCTGCGATTATTATTATCAGCAGAGAGATCATCGTCTCGGCGTTAAGGGAATGGATGGCTGAGCAAGGTAAAAGAGGCACGGTTGCGGTTTCTCAATTAGGAAAAATGAAAACGGCTGCACAAATGTTAGCGATCATTGGCTTGATTTGGCAATATGCGCCTTGGCTTACGCTATTAAGTTATGGATTATTTTATTTTGCTACCATCTTAACTTTATGGTCTATGCTGCAATATCTGAAAGTTGCTTGGCATGATTTGAAGCAAAACAAAGATTAATTCAGAGTAATGTATAAATAGCCACCATTTTTGATAAAAAACAAGCAAACAGTTTAAAACATTGAAATTTAATGTTGACGCGAAAAAGAATCTCTGTAGAATGCGTCCGTGTTGAGAGGGGTGAGATTCCTAACTAACAAAAAACAAAGAAGTGATGCTTAGTTTTAAAATAGTTCATGGCATGAACATTACATGTTTTAAAACAAAGTGATAGTGATGCGGTACTAGCTCAGCTGGTAGAGCGCGACCTTGCCAAGGTCGAGGTCACGAGTTCGAGCCTCGTGTACCGCTCCAATTGAATGTAAATTCAATCACAAATTATGGCGGAATGGCAGAGTGGCCATGCAGCGGATTGCAAATCCGTCCACCTCGGTTCGACTCCGGGTTCCGCCTCCATACTTTTACCAATAGTATGAAATTACACAATGCGAAAGCAGCTCGTTGCCCGAGTGGTGGAATTGGTAGACACAAGGGATTTAAAATCCCTCGCCTTCTGGGTGTGCCGGTTCAAGTCCGGCCTCGGGCACCATTTAACTGTTTTATGTGTAAATGGCAATATGCTAATCAGGCATTAAAACTGATAACTGTGATGCGGTACTAGCTCAGCTGGTAGAGCGCGACCTTGCCAAGGTCGAGGTCACGAGTTCGAGCCTCGTGTACCGCTCCAAAAATTTATATATGAAGTATTTATTTAGATTACCAATGTCAGATAAATAGCGATAACTTAAATTATCAAACACTTCAAGTAATTAAAATGTTAATTACAACCCCATGCTATTAGCAACTCGATGCCCGAGTGGTGGAATTGGTAGACACAAGGGATTTAAAATCCCTCGCCTTCTGGGTGTGCCGGTTCAAGTCCGGCCTCGGGCACCATTTAAGTGTTTTCAGTATAAATAACAATATGCTCATCAAGCATTAAAACTGATAATTGTGATGCGGTACTAGCTCAGCTGGTAGAGCGCGACCTTGCCAAGGTCGAGGTCACGAGTTCGAGCCTCGTGTACCGCTCCAAAGTTTATATATGAAGTATTTATTTAGATTACCAATGTCAGATAAATAGAGATAACTTAAATTATCAAACACTTCAGTAATTAAAATATTAATTACACCCCCATGCTTATTAGCAACTCGATGCCCGAGTGGTGGAATTGGTAGACACAAGGGATTTAAAATCCCTCGCCTTCTGGGTGTGCCGGTTCAAGTCCGGCCTCGGGCACCATTTATTTTCTAAAAATATTATTTTTAAATCTTAAAATATTGCTTGCTCAAGTGGCGAATTTCGCCTATGTTGTTTATGTAGCTAGCGCATGAGGCACTTGGCACTAAAACCCTTAATTGTGAGTTTAAAAATGACAGATATAGAACTTCAAGAAAAACTAGCTAGTATCGACAAGCTTCAAGCAGAAACGCATAAGCTTGTGGCTAACACTATTCACTTGGGAAAGAAAAATAAATGGTTTGAGTTCACGCTAGCACTTGCCATGATAGCTGCAACAGTGGCCGTTACTAAGCTGTTTTTATAAACGAGATTTGGAGCCGAAAGACTCCTTTTAGATGTATGAAACCAAATCCTGAAAAGTACAACCCAAATCCAGAATACTTACGTGAACTTGTTGAAAAATCAGGTTTAAGTTCAAGTAAAGCTGCCGAATCAATTGGAATTCCAAGTCGTACTTTCAGGGATTACTTGAATGATAATCACAAAAGTAAAGCCCCTTATCCTGTTCAGTTTGCACTAGAATCTTTAGTTTTTTAACTACACCAATTTCCACGCTTACCCTCCCATTTTCGACCTAATTATTTATTAAAGAATAACAAATAAAGAACAACAAAGATCCACGGTTAATAGCGATATTTGAGGTTTGTTCTAAACTTGATTGATAGCTGTTGGTTTTTGAGGTGAAGAGATGGCAGTTCCCAGAAAATGTCAGGTTAGTTTAATTGATACACCCTATTATCATTGATCATTGTATTTTTCGCTGTGTTCGACGCGCTTTTTTGTGCGAAGAAGATGTCCATTTTTTTATTTATTTTTTGTATTAGTTAATGCCCATTCCGGACGTAGACAAGTGCAGTCATCGGACAAATTTTGTAAACGTTATGTTGATTAGGAGACATCTGTGAAGTGTTGGATATGTGGTGAGGAGGCCGAGACTGGAGAGCACCGAGCTAAAAGTTCTGATCTTGCCATGGTTTTCAAATATGTATCTTACTTTTTAAAAATGTTTGGATGTATGCTTACTGAGCATGATGTACCAATCCCTACAGATCTGTTTGCAAAATCAATTCTTAATAATGCCGTGCACCCTAATGTTTATATTGGCTTTGGGACAAGAGAGAAGTTAACGGATGAAAACATCATTTTTATCACTCCGATTAAATTAGTGAGATGAAAAACAATCTTCAAGTTAGTAATTAGAGCCGAGTATAGTGAATGCACAACATAACAAGATTAGACAAAAATATGTGTTATCAAAAACATGAACGTTTTTGATTGTTAAAATAAACTAATGGCGGTAGAGTATTTCGATTAAAAATAATAAAAACGAGTAATTCTACAGGCTAGTTAGCACTCACGATGACCTCGCGTATAAGGAGCATTAATGAAAGGCATATCAATCAATGGTATTAAGTTACATGATATCAGGATGCCGTTGGTTCCTTATCCCAATACGAATTCTCATGCAGCTTTGGGTACCGCAAAATGAAGAACAAGCATTTCAAGTTTGTGTAAGTAGAAGAGTAGTGGGGCATTATAAAGTGATAAAGTTTCTTTATCCTAATAATCAAGATGATAAAGTAATCATCACACTACATAAGCAATAAGTGTTAAACGATGTTGATGGAGGTATCTAGCCTTCAGCTGTATCAGCCATTATGCGCTTTCGCTTGTAAAGAGTGAAATGCGCGTACATCCCCATAATGAATCTTTATACCGATTTCTCTTAATGACACGAGTCTAAATATACATTATTTAAGCAATTAATTTGATCTGGATCAATAAGCTTTCAGGCTAAACGTAGGGTAATAAGTGTAACCTAATGCTGTTGGTGTCAATTTGATTTACCAATGCTTTAATAAGTAGAAATAATTGCTAATGAGTTAATTTATATTGCAGGGAGATGATAATGAGTAAACAGTTATATTTAGTGGGTGTTGATGGTAGTGAATGGGCACAAAGAGCGGCTGAGCGGGCTGTTAATCTGGCAGTGAAAACAGGCGCGAATGTTAAATTTGTTTATGTTTTAGATTGGTCTGGTTTACAGCTGCAACCTGTGATGATGGAAGGGGTCGCACCAACATTACCTGACAAAGATGAAGAAAAACAAAAGATCTACAATAAAGTTATGCAGCCTTTAACTGCTCAGTTTTCAGACATTGATGTAAAATTAACGAGTGAAGTAATATGGGGGGATCCTGCTTATGAGTTGCATAAATTAGCGAAATCAGAACACGCACACATGTTATTCTTAGGCAGGCGAGGGCGTTCACGATTTATGGATGCGTTATTAGGGAGTGTCGCGAATAAGTTAGCGCATAACGCCGGGATCCCAATTGTACTTGTACCTTAAAGCTTTATGTTAATTAAAATGCTGAATACAATTTTTACCCTGGCTTTTGGCTTGGTAAAGGGCTGTATCAGCATTTTTTATGATAGTTTCGAATTTTGATGGGCAGTCGTGATGATAAATCGAAATGCCAATACTTAAAGTAATATGTGGTGCAATAGGGCTGGTGTCATGCTTTATTTCTAGTGCATTGATTTTGTTTAATATATCCATTGCAACTTTTTGGGCACCATCTAATTCAGTGTTTGGTAAAATAAAAATAAACTCTTCACCACCATAACGGCCAACAAAATCGTTTTGTCTTTTTTTACATTGCAGTAATGCAGTTGCAACATGTTTCAAGCATTCATCTCCCGCTATATGGCCATAGGTATCGTTATAAGCTTTAAAAAAATCAATATCCATTAATAAAACCGCAATTTTCCATTTATTTCGATTTGCAATGTGAACTTCTCGATGTAATTGTTGATCAAGTGCTCTACGATTTGATAGTCCTGTTAAGCCGTCAGTTATAGACTGCTCGTGTAATATCATTTTTTGCTGTTCTATTTTTTCAGCAAAGTAGTTAAATGACTGAGCTATTTCAGAAATTTCATCATGGCCAGTAATATCTAATTTTGACTCTTGACCATAGATCCGTGCCAAAACATGTTTGTTGAGATGCAATAAGCGTTCTACAAATCGTTTTTTTATGTAGTAGATCACGATAATTAAAATCATAAATATCACGAAAGAAATAACAGCCATAATTTGTATTTGAAACGATATCTGCTGATTAAGCTTATTTGCTTCTTCTTTGACTGATTGATTCACAATGAAAGATTTTGATTCTGTCATTGTCGAAAAATCTGTGACTAAGTTTTTAACAAAATTTCCTCTGCCAATTACACGGCCTTGTATTTGCAGCTGTTCTATTTTTATGAGTAATAGCCCATCATCTTTGAGCAGCAATTGGCGCAGTTGAATAACATATTGTATTGCTTGAGGTTTAATAATTAATGGTAATGTTGTCGCATTCTTATCAAGTATGTCGATTTTATTTTTAATTGAACGATAGATTTGCCTGACATTTTGTAATCTACCATTAGATATTGCTTTATTTGTTAATAATATGGTTTCTGAAAAAGATAAAACCCAGTTGTTTACTGCTAAATTATCTACTGGAACGATAGATTTATGATTAGGGAGTAACAATGTTTTATCATACAACTGGTATAAGGTTGCTTGTTTCTTCGTCATAACACTTTGAATTAATAATTTATTTTCTATTAATATTGTTAAATCAGATAACTCATTTGTAATGACATTTAATTGATTAACTAAACCTATGTTTTTTTTGTGTAAGTTAATATCTTGATTTATCATTGATATTTTATTTTCAATTTCTTTGCTTACAATATTTAAGCTTGCTTTATTACTTACATTCGCGAGTCGATTAGCATAATAAAGTAATTCATTTACTTGCGTATGCATATTTTTTGAAAGGATGATTTGAGGCAATGAATTGAGCGTGATTTTCGAAACCAGTGATTGTAAATTGCTCAATTGCGTATTAGATATTATGATCACCAACATAAAAATACATACGATCACAATAAATGCGCTAGTAATGATTTTAGCCACGGATAATTTACCATGAACATTTTTCATTTATTGCACTCTTTGCACATACTTTCTCAAATTGATGATCTTACTTCCTTTCTTTTCTTTGTGTTGCTAGATTAATGAGCCGCCCTTCAAGTTTTGGTGAAATCGTTTGATGTATTCTAAGCGCGTCAGTGAGAATATCGGGTATTAATTTTGACATTTGTTTATTATAGGCTAAATGTTTGGCATGTCTAAATGATTCATACCCATCACCTCCTTTACAAATATATTCTGAGGTAGCAAGTTTATAAGTTTTATTCAATTGAACTGGTTCATTATTTACTTCTACCGAAATAACACGTTGTCCCGGGGGGTTATCCGAATCAAATACCAATGACACACCGGATAAATGTGGAAATCGCCCCCTGATAAATTCAATTTGACTTAGGCCGTTTTCTAATGCGCTGATAAGTTGATGACCAGTTACCTCAATTAACTTTACCGGGCTTCGAAAAGGGAGTTCTTTGGCGATATCTCTGCGTGTTATATTGCTGTTTTCAGTATAATGACTTTCGCCGCGAATTGTACCGCCATTTAACAATGCAATATCTGCATTGGTATAATTTTTTATTGCGTCAGTTAATATATTGCCAAACAAATTTTCTTGGGTTCTGACTGCCAGTCGAGATGTATTTATGGCAGTTTTTGTTACGCTTATTACCTCATTGAGCAATAAGTTTAACCTATTTGTATAGTTTTTTATTTGCTTATGGACGATAAGGTGCTTTGGAAAGTTTATGAGTTTTTCTTTCTTAACTTTAATGGATAATGTTTGAGGATGACCTTTTTGCCACTTTAATTTAATGATGCCAACGATATCTTTCTCAGTAATAAATACCTGTTTATCATGTTGTGGTATTACTATGTCCTGAATGAGGTTTATATTGTCATTTTTTCGCAGTACAAGATCTACGGTGCCATCATTCAAATATAGCGTTGTATCTAAATCAATGCCCCTGTAATGCAGAATAACCAATTGTGCACCTTGTGATCTGAGCTGGTTGGCATGTTTTTTAATAACTGTGTGTGCTGGTAAATGAGCAACCCGTGTTAAATTATATTCGTGGATCACGCGATTATCCATAATAGAAATAAAACCAAATTTATAGTGTGCTTGTTGGATCAGTACTGAATCCAGAATACCATCTAGATTACGTTTGCTATGCTGGTCAATTATATTACTTTGCACTATGGGAAAGGCAGCTTCATAAGAACGTAAGGATAGCTCATCTTCAAAAAAACCAAAATCTCTTTTAGTTGCACCCATAACGTCTGGCTCTAAACTATTTAATAAGTCAATAATATGTGTGCCTTTATCAAATGAAGATAAAATGCTGGGAGATAAACTACCACCACCAAAAATAAAGAATAGGGGAGGTTTTTTTTGCCTGTATATATCTAATACAGAGGCAAGCTCGCTAAAGCCACCCGTGTTTGAATTTGTAATTTCATTTAATCCAGAATCAAATATGATATATACCTGTTCATTTTCAGCCTGTGCCAGGTTGATATTGAAAAGAACCCAAATACAGAGGATTAACTCTTTCATATTTTACTTTTAGTTGTCAGTTTGTTTTATGAGTATAGCGTTAGATTATAAAAATTTACTTATCTTATTATGTTGCATCAAGAGTTAATTGTCAGATTTTAACTTTGCAATGTTTGAAATTTAATTTTTTAGAATTAATGATCTTTTGCCTGAAGAAACGTTGTCAATTACTGGCTTTGTTGAATTTATGTTGAATTTTGCGTGTTTTCTTGCTCAAATGGCACCCCAATAATAGAGTGTAATTAATAAAAGACTTTTACGAGTCTAATAATGAGCAAAATAAATCTGATCCATGAAATATACCCGCGTTTTTATCAACAGCCTAGCCTATGAACTAGCTGAACATGTTGTTTCTAGTTCTGAATTAGAATCTCGATTATCACCTTTGTATCAAAAGTTTCGTATTCCTATGGGGCAGTTAGCAGCTTTAACTGGCATAGAAGAAAGAAGATGGTGGCCTAAAGGGCATCAGCTATCTGATGGTGCGATTAATGCTGCTGAAAAAGCAATCAGCGAAACAGGCATTGCAGTTGCAGATCTCGGAGCGGTAGTTTATACCGGTGTTTGTCGTGACCAGCATGAGCCAGCTACTGCATGTAGAATTGCTGCTAAGTTAGGGGTGTCAACAGATACTGCCATTTATGATATTAGTAATGCCTGTTTAGGTGTTTTATCAGGTATTTTGGATATCGCTAATCGTATTGAATTAGGGCAAATAAAAGCCGGTTTAGTTGTGTCTTGTGAATCAGCCAGACACATAGTTGATGTGACCATTGATGATATGTTGGCTGAACCTACGATGCAAAATTATGCGCGTTCACTGGCTACATTGACGGGGGGCTCTGGCGCAGTTGCTGTTTTATTAACGGATGGCAGCTTAAATCTGAAAACATCTCGAAATCATCAACTGTTAGGTGCAAGTCACCTTTCTTCTCCTGAACATAATAATTTGTGTCAATGGGGGCTTAAAGAAGTGGGCCCGCAGCTATATCGCGAATTTATGAGAACAGATGCTGTTACTTTATTGAAAGAAGGGGTGTCGTTAGCAAAAGATACCTGGGAGCATTTTTTAGAGCAAAGAGACTGGGTATTGGAGCAGGTTGATAAAGTTATTTGTCATCAGGTGGGCGCCGCTAATCAAAAGCAAGTATTAGCTGCTTTAAAGATCCCAGCCGAAAAAGAATATCCTACTTTTAAATATTTAGGCAACATGGGAACGGTATCATTACCCGTTACGGCTGCAATGGCCCACGATCAAGGTTTTTTACAAAAAGGCGATAAGGTGAGTTTTTTGGGTATTGGCAGTGGTTTAAATTGCATGATGTTAGGGTTGAAGTGGTAAACAATGAAGTAAAAGTATTTTGAATAAGATGATACGACTTACAATAATTTCATGAAATTTAAATTTTTACAGGGCAGTCAATGTTAGAAACACTTTTTCCTTTTCAACGTCATTTCCTTAATAGAAATGGTCATCAGTATCATTATGTGAATGAAGGTTCGGGTGAACCTGTTGTTATGGTACATGGTAATCCGAGTTGGTCATTTTATTATCGTAATTTAGTCACCGAATTAAGTCAAAATCATCAATGTATCGTACCAGATCATATTGGATGTGGTTTATCTGATAAACCCACAGATAAAGACTATGACTATACCTTGCGTAACCGCATTGATGATTTAGAAGCTTTGTTAGAACATTTAAATGTAAAAGAAAATATTACATTAGTTGTACATGATTGGGGTGGAATGATAGGTATGGGGTTCGCAGCCCGTTATCCGAAAAGGATCAAACGACTAGTCATATTAAATACAGCAGCTTTTCACATGCCTGAAAAAAAGTCATTTCCGCTGGCCTTATTGATTTGTCGTAATACATATTTAGGTACACTTCTAGTTCGTGGTTTTAATGCGTTTTCATCAATCGCCTCCTATGTTGGAGTCAAGCGTAAACCTATGAGTAAAGAGGTGCGCCGTGCCTATGTTTCTCCTTTTAATTCCTGGAAAAACCGTATTTCTACTTTGCGATTTGTTCAGGATATCCCGCTTTTTCCAAAAGATAGAAATTATCAATTGGTATCCGATATTTCAGATAATCTAGCGAAATTTTCTCACGTTCCTGTACTTATTTGTTGGGGGTTAAAGGATTTTGTATTTGACGTACATTTTTTAAATGAATGGAAGGAACGTTTACCACACGCTCAGATACACCAATTTGATGATTGTGGTCATTATATATTAGAAGATGCCAGCGAAGAGGTGGTTCCTCTGATCAGTCAGTTTATGGCCACTACTGAAATTAAAGAGACAAACTCATAATGTCTCAGGCAGATAATGCAAATATTTGCCGTCATTTAATAGATGCAGCAAATAATACGCCTGACTCACTGGCCGTTGCCGTGCAGAAAAAGCGATATATGAGATTATGTTACGACGAAATAAATTTTCTTAACTTACATCTTAAAAGTGATCAAATTGCCTTCTCACTGGGAGCATATGGTATAAAACCTGGCATGAAAGCCGTATTAATGGTGACACCAAGCATTGATTTTTTTGCTTTGACGTTTGCACTTTTTAAAGCGGGTATTATTCCAATTTTAGTTGATCCGGGTATGGGGGTGAAGAATTTAAAACAGTGTTTTGAAGAATCACAACCCGATGCTTTTATTGGGATCCCTAAGGCTCATATTGCAAGGCGTTTATTTGGCTGGGGGAAATCCAGTATCAAATTTTTAATTACCGTCGAAGGTGCAAATTTTTGGGGTGGCATTAATCTTCAACATTTACTTAAAAAATATCCGCTGCAATCAACTTTTAATATGGCGCTGCTCGCAGACAATCAGATGGCTGCTATTTTGTTTACAAGTGGCAGTACTGGGGTGCCAAAAGGTGTAGTTTACAGTCATGCCATGTTTGAAGCACAGATAGAAGTGTTAAAGCATGATTATGGTATAACGCCAGGTGAAAGGGATTTAGCAACATTTCCTTTATTCTCATTATTTGGTCCAGCACTGGGTATGGCTTCAGTAGTACCTGATATGGATGCTAGTAAACCAATCAAAGCCAATCCTGAGCATATCTTTGCTGCAATAGAAAAATATCAGTGTACAAATCTATTTGCAAATCCGGCTCTCATTGAAGTCTTAGGGCAAGCCGGAACAAAAATTGATAAAGGTGGAGATAATTATGTAGTGCTACGCAAAATGACGAGTTTAAAAAGGGTTATTTCGGCAGGTGCACCAGCAACTTTATCTTCAATATCACTTTTTACCAAAATGTTATCACCTCATGTAGAGGTTATTAACTCGTATGGTGCTACTGAATCGTTACCTTTAACAAAAATAGGCAGTGAAGCGTTATTAGACACTGCAGAAATAACTAATCGCGGAGGAGGTATTTGTGTAGGTTATCCGGTTAAAGGTGTCGATGTTGACATCATTAGCATTTCAGAAAGCGTGATTGAACAATGGGATAATGATCTTACTTTGCCTGCTGGTGAAATCGGTGAGATAGTGGTTAAAGGTCCCATGGTTAGCCAAAGTTACTATCAAAGAGCTGAAGCTACATTACACGCCAAAATTAAAGATTCGACAACGGTCAGGCACAGAATGGGAGATCTGGGGTATTTAGATAATACGGGCAAATTATGGATGTGTGGACGTAAAGCTCATCGAGTAGCAACGACTGAAGATACTTTCTATTCAATTCCTTGTGAACGAATATTCAATACGCATAAGCAAGTAAAAAGAACCGCTTTGGTGGGGATCTCTTTAGATAAAATGATTACACCTTTGTTATGTGTGGAGCTAATTAAAAATGCCTCTATAAATGAAGAACAATTATTTGCAGAGTTGAAGAAAATTGGCAGTGCACATATGCAAACGCAAGCGATATCCCATTTTCTGGTCCACCCTGACTTCCCCGTTGACATACGCCATAATGCAAAAATTTTCAGAGAGAAATTAGCTGTGTGGGCACAGAATAAATTTGGATAAGTGTTACTGAATATGTTTAATGAAGAACTGACACAAGAAGAAAATACGGCATTAAAAACCTTAAAAATGAATGCATCACATATTTTTGTTACCGGTGCTGGCGGATTTTTAGGTAAAGCCATTTGTAAGTTATTGCGCGCTGCAGATATTAAAGTAACTGGTTTTGCCAGAGGTGATTACCCTGAATTGGTAAAAATGGGGGTCACTATGATCCAAGGCGATATTTGTAATAAAAAACAAGTAATAAAAGCGATGTCGGGCTGTGATTTAGTGTTCCATGTTGCATCAAAGGCCGGCGTGTGGGGCAGTAAACAATCATATTTTAAACCAAATGTTGATGGCGCAAATAATGTAATTCAAGCTTGTCATGAACTTAATATTAAACGGCTTATTTATACTAGTACACCCAGTGTGACTTTTTCAGGAGTTGATGAAGATGGTATTAATGAATCTCACCCTTACGCTAATAAATATTTAAACTATTACGGTGAGTCTAAAGCGATTGCCGAACAAAATGTGCTTAACGCGAATGAAATTGAACAGTCGGGATTAAAAACGATTGCACTTAGACCACACTTAATTTGGGGCCCTGATGATCCGCATTTAGTACCTAGGGTACTTGCACGGGCAAAGGCTGGTAAACTTAAATTAGTGGGTAAGCATGATAAATTAGTTGATACCATTTATATTGATAATGCCGCTTATGCCCATATTTTAGCTGCAATAAAATTAAATGAAGTAAATGCAATTTGTGCGGGAAAAACCTATTTCATTAGTAATGATGAACCTATTACTATGTCAGCAATGCTAAATAAAATTCTGATGTGTCAAAACTTGCCAGCAATAACAAAAAGAGTTCCTGCGTTTATTGCATATGCTGTGGGGGCTTTGTTAGAAGGAATTTATACAATTTTTAACAAAGAACAAGAACCTATTATGACTAAGTTTGTGGCAAGGCAGCTCTCTACCAGTCATTATTTTGATATTAGCGCAGCAAAAAAAGATCTCGGTTACACACCTTTAATAAATATTGATCAGGGAATGCAAAGATTGAAAGCCTCTTTAACAACGGAAGTGTGAAATGAGTAAAATATTCCACCATAAAGTTCAAATTTATTATGAAGATACAGATCACTCTGGTGTCGTCTACCATCCGAATTTTTTGAAGTATTTCGAACGAGCCAGAGAGCATGTGATTGATAGTGAAAGGTTAGCAAAGCTTTGGCGTGATAAAGGTTTAGGTTTTGCAGTTTATAAAGCAAATCTCATTTTTCAAGATGGTGTGGAATTTGCCGAAATATGCGATATTAGGACATCTTTTTCATTTGATGGGAAATACAAAACAGTATGGCGACAAGAAGTATGGCGAGCCGATAGCAATAAGCCCGCTGTAATAGGTGATATTGAAATGGTATGCCTGGATAAAAATAAACACTTACAACCTATACCTGAAGAAATCTTTAACGCTCTGTCAGCAGGTTAATTTTAGGAACTATAATGAGTTTACTGATAGTCGTCCCCGATCGGAATAACGATAAACTGGTTAATAAATTACACGCTCTCTTACCTGATACAAAAATAGAAATATGGCAAGCTGAGCAGATATTTGAAAATGTAGAATTTGTACTTGCCTGGGATCCACCTTCATCTGTATGGCTTCAAACACCTAATCTTAAAGCAATCTCTTCTTATGGTGCTGGTGTAGATGGTTTACTGAAACACGCTAATTTACCAGATGTTCCTATTGCGCGTATAGTCGATCCACAGTTGGCCGTCAATATGAGTGAGTATATCTTACACGCTATTGGTTATTTTAAGTTACGATTTGATCAATACCTAATCAACAAGTCCTCGCAATACTGGAAGCCCAAACGAGCTCATTCGGGTAATAAAGTTGGCATTTTAGGGTTAGGTGAACTAGGTGCTGCTGTGGCACAAAAACTGATAAATAATGGATTTGAAGTCAGTGGCTGGAGTAAAAGCCTAAAATCAATTAAAAATGTGTCATGTTATTGTACTGATGAAGGACTCAAAGACATGTTATCTCACATAGATTATTTGATATGTTTACTTCCTTTAACAACACATACGCAAGGGATCCTTAATAAAACAATTTTTAATTGCTTACCTGATGGTGCTGTATTAATTAATGTTGCCAGAGGAGAACATTTAAATGAGCATGATTTTCTTGCTGCGCTCGATTCAGGAAAACTGAGAGGCGCAGCTTTAGATGTGTTTAAACAAGAACCCCTGCCTCCAGCTCATAACTTCTGGCAACGAACTGAATTGCTTTTAACACCACATATATCAGCTGTCACCAATATTGATACAGCCTGCGCACAGATTGCTGAAAACTATTTAAGACTAAAATCAGGCAAGACTTTAACAAATCAAATCAATAGAAAAGTAGGTTATTGATATAATATAAATTTTAATAATGGATAACCCTGATGGACAATACACTTAGTTTAAAAAATGCGCAAAAGTTAATTTTGTTATGTCAGGGGATCCATCAGGAAAATAAAATAGGCCGTACAGAGGAGGCCAGTTACAGGGCGATAAAAGCCATAAATTATGTACAGATTGATTCTATTTCAGTTGTTGAGCGAGCTCACCACCATAGTATCTGGAATCGCGCTGAAAATTATGTACCTGCTCATATTGACAAATTAGTCGCAGAGAAAAAAATATTTGAATATTGGTCCCATGCCGCAGCTTATTTACCTATGTCTGATTATCGTTATAGCCTGCCGAGAAAAAAGGCAATAGCGCAAGGAGAGCAACATTGGTTTAATAAAGATCAAAAAAGCATGAAACACGTTTTAGACAGGATCAAATTGGAAGGTCCATTACAAGCAAAAGATTTTAAAGAAACCAGAAAAACATCTACTGGCTGGTGGGACTGGAAACCAGCTAAAAAAGCACTTGAACAGTTGTTTATGGAAGGTGAGTTAATGGTGGTTAAACGGCAAGGCTTTCAAAAAGTATATGATCTGACCGAGCGGGTATTACCACCTCATATTGATGTCAGCATGCCGACCCATGAAGAACATCTTAAACACTTAATTATTAACTATTTAAATGCGAATGCGGTTGGCACCGCGGAACAAATGAGTTATTTGCTAAAAGGGCTTAAACCAGCGATAAAAAATCATTGTATGCAAATGCTTGAAGCTGGTTTGTTAATTACGGTGAATATAGAAAACCAAATTTATTTTGCGTTACCTGAAATCAACAATCTATTAAAGAACAGACTAAATCATAAAAAAGTGAAAATACTTTCCCCTTTTGATAATTTATTGATCCAGCGAAAAAGAACAAAAGAACTTTTCCATTATGATTATCAAATAGAGTGTTATGTTCCTGAAAGCAAAAGGAAAGTGGGTTACTTTAGTTTACCGCTTTTATGGGGGCGAAAATTTTCAGGTCGGATGGATGTAAAAATGGACCGCAAACTAGGGATCCTAAATATTCTTAATCTTCACCTGGAAATTAAAAAGGCTGATGAATTTATCATTGATTTAAAAATAGCATTGGATAAGTTTTTAGCTTTTAACAATGGGACACAGATCAATATCGTTAAAATAACCACTAACATAAAGCCATTATCACATGAAACCATCAAAAAATTTAGCGCTATATTAATGGCTTAAGCACGCTTAATAGAATGGTTTTTATGATAATCAATTGAAATTTACTTTTTAGTTTTTGTATCCTTGATCGCCACTTGGGTTTTCCAGTTAAAAAGATAAAAAATCTAAATTAAAAATTTAATAGAAGTGGTAGAATTCCGTTATCATTTTTATGGGAAAAATAGCAGTATGAACAAACAAATTAATCATCTTTGGCGCGTAATAGCAACGGGAATTTGCTTTACATTTTTTGGCTTGGGTGGCTTATTTTTAACTGTTTTTATTTTTCCGGTACAAAAATTGTTTTATAAGGGAAGTATTGAGCAAAACAGAGCGGCAAGAAAAACAGTGCACTATACATTTAAATTCTTTATCGGATTAATGAGCTTTACGGGGGTTTTTAAATATAGTCTGCAAAAAGTAGAAAAGTTAAAACATCTTCATGGCCATTTGATCATGGCTAATCATCCGTCGCTTATTGATGTTGTTGTATTGATATCAATTATTCCTAATGCAGATTGTGTTGTAAAAGCACATTTATTTAAAAACCCTTTTATTCGTGGTGTTGTTAAAAATACTGGGTATATTAGTAATGCACAACCCGAAGGATTATTACAAGACTGTAAAGCGTCATTAGCCGAAGGCAATAATTTAATAATTTTCCCTGAAGGTACAAGAACTAAACCGGGACAAAAAATAAAGTTTCAACGTGGTGCGGCTAATATTGCGATCCGTTGTCAAGCGCCTGTGACGAGTGTGCTGATCAAAGTTGAACCGACGACACTGACTAAATCTGAACCTTGGTATAAAGTGCCAGATAAAAAAGCCCATTTTAGCGCACAGATCATAGATGACACGCCTGAAATTCCAAAGTTTAATGCCGCTGATGTCAGTAAAGAGGTGCGTACTTACACCTCATTACTGGAAAGTTATTTTAAAAATAATATGTTGATGAGTTAACGCTATTTGGAGATAGCTAATAGTGATTTTCTAAGGGCTTGTTCCTGACTGGCACATACTTTTAATTTTTCTGCTACATCAGATAAGGTAAGTTCTTTACGTTTTTTGCAATATAATACGGAGTCCATTGCAAATTCCCGCCATGTATCACCCACATCTGTGGTTTGCTTTGCGGCTTGCTGTAAAGATTTATTGTGGGTAAGCTGAGCTGCTTCATCTAAGAAACTGGCAAACATAAACCTAAAACCTGCTCCCCCGGTACCAATTTCTTCTTGCATTCTAACGATATGTGCTAAAAATAATTTAGTAAACTTAGGCTTTTTTGTTTCTAGCTTAGTAATTTTTCCAGCTAAATACTGTATTCCCTTGATACCGAAAAAGGGGAGTATTAAACCGCTCATCATTTTTGCAGTTTTATTAATCGATGCATATATATGGGGTACTAAATCTATATTATCAGGTACTTTTCTGACAACATACATTAAACCTTTTGCTGCAAGAGCACCTTTAGCAAATCGCGCTCTTTGTAAGTCTTCAGCAGGACACTCAACAGTATGCTCAAAAACCGGATCGCTGATCAGATAATTGCCCTGGGCTGTTTTACCGTAAACAACTAAGTTATGAGCATTAAAATGAAAACGCATGTCCTCAGGGAAATAGGGCAACCAGTACACTGATGTTTGCAAGCCAACCAGGTTTCCTTTTTCTAACTCATGGTCTAAAGCTTGCATTCCTTGCGTTTCATTTGAAAATTTTCGCGTATCTAGTTCCACGTTGAGCTTTTTACAAACCGTTTTGATAATGGTTTTAGGTGGCATTCTGTAAGCAATTAATGGCATACCACTAATTTTGATAAAAGGCAGATAAACAAAGGTTAATGCCGATGACAGACCAAAAGCCATAGGCTCTGAAATATTCAGGCCTTTTGCGCGCAGTAACGTGGAAATAACCCCTGTTTCACAATGAGACGACTGTTGATGCTCTAATTCTAATTTAATTTCATTCATATTATTCAGGTAACTTTTTTAGTTCATTGACTGTAAGTTTCATTACGTGTGCATATATCTTCAGTTTTTTTTCACTGAGTTTACTAAATATTTTTGGTGTTAAATGGCGTTTAATTTGCCACTGAAAAAACCCGGTTGTTTGTGCTAAAGAAACTAAATCAAATCGTAAACGTAGCATATGGTAAGCCAGCGGAGAGACCTGATTATTTTTTGCCTGAACAAGTGCTTCTTCGGTTTGTTGATTTAAATCATCAACGGCCATTTTAGTGGCATAGCTTTCTATTTCCCAACCACTTGATTTCGTGCCTTCATAGTGTCCGTTTTCATTTACCGCATATAATAGTTTTTTATGCCCTTGATATGTTTCGCTATTATCCTGGGGTACTTCACGTTTTTTCATTGAGTTACCTCTTATTCATTTTAAACGACAGTTAATTGCATAAATGAACTTGAAAATCGACCGCTTTCAGGAACATAGCATAATATTTTTTGGCCAGGACTAAGTTTATCTGACGTGAATATTTCTTCTAACATAATGAAAATAGACGCAGAGCCGGTATTTCCTTTAGTTGTTAAGTTGGTAAACCATTTGTCATAAGGTATTTCAAAATCAATATTGACGAGTCCCTCGTATAAACGTTCTCGAAAATAACCAGATGAATAATGGGGGAGAAAATAATCAAAATCTTCACTAGTAATATTTCTTTTCAGGGCAATATTTGTCAGGGCTTGTTCAACGGTCATTTTTACAATGTTTTCATTGAGTAACTTTACATCTTGTTTAACTGAAAATATTGAATTTTGTTCTCTCTCATTAGCACTAAATTGTGACCAGCCTTTTAATTGGCCCGCTTGCTTTTCAGCCCCAGCATACATACATGCTTCGAGTTGATTGGCAAATGAGACGATTTCAATCCAGTCAATTTTTAAGCTAGGCCCTGTGGTATTAGGTTTATTGCTAAGTAATGCTGCACCAGCGCCGTCTGATAACATCCAACGTAAAAAGTCTTTCTCAAACGCAATTTCTGGTTTGCTATTAAGTAACTCAACTTTATGTTGACTCTCGGCACTAAAATTTTCAGCATGCATCACATTTGATGCAACTTCACTTGCAACCACAGCACTATATTTACTTTCACCGGATTTTACGTTTAAAAATGCATATTTTAATGCGGTCATGCCACATAAACATATGCCTGCGGTTGAAACCACTTCACAAGGTGGGTTTTTTAATTCACCATGCACCATTACACCATGATTAGGTAAAGTTTGATCTGGTATTGAGGTGCTGGCAACTAAGGAGTCTAATTTTTCAATTGGCATATTTTCAGAAAACAAGCCTTTTACCGCTTCTGCGGCAAGTGAGGCATTGGTAAAGTTAAATGTGCCGGTTAATGGATCAATCGCATAATAGCGAGACTTAATTTGGTTACTTCTTAAAATGACGGGTTTAGCGCGTGAACGTTGACCACCAACCTGACCTAATACTTGCTCCATTTGACTATTAGACACGGGAGAGTTAGGAAGAATGGCACTTAAGCCATTAATATATACTGCATTTTCCATTGTATGTGATTATTCTCCAGAAGGCTGTGCAAAATATGCTTTTTGTTTTACGATTTTTTTCTTTGTGATCGGGGATATTAACTTTTTTATGACCGCAAAAACAGGCACAACTGTTAATATTAATGTGAGTAAAAAACAAATGTAGAGTAATAGCCCGCAACTTCTTCTTTTAGAATGCATAGGCCCAAGCCCGCTAATTATTTTACTCCAAATTGAAAAGCTATGCTGTCCTACTCGTTCACTGGCAATAAATTTTTCATTGATGCTAACAGCAGATAAACCTTTCAGCATAGGCTGCTCAATATGGTCAGTCGTCTGTTGTAAGCGGTTCTTTATTGCATTACCAAAACGAGATGAATTTTCTATATCTGAATCAGAAACACCTGCTTTAGGTACCCAGGAATAGGACTTTTTTCTTCCGGTGAACATCCAAAGAGGTGTTGCTAAGAAACTAAATCCCGCACCACATTCATCGGTTAGTGCAACATTGTCTACTAAGTTTGCATTTAAGTCATGCAAGAGTTTCTTGATTTTTTCCTGAGCACTTAACCACATACCGCGGCAACCTATTACAGTGACAACAGGTTTGTTGTTAAATATTGTCTTGGCATCTTTACTTTGTAAAAATGATGAAACAGGCAGTGAAGGAGATAAAAACCAAACTTGATATGCTAATACAATTAAATCGTACTCGTGCGCTTGTTGTAGAATTAAAGGATCAATAGCTTCAAGGGGTTGAGGTGTCATTTTTACCGTTTCTGGAAATATATGAAAAAAAGTCAGAAATGGCCACGGAAAGGGGTAATTTTTGGTAGGCTTTATTTCCAAAAAATCAACTTGGATGTCAGCGGCATCTTGTAATGGTTTAACAACTGAATTTGCTATTCGTGTCAGCTGACCAGTCTGAGAATAATGTACCACTAAAACCTTTCGCATCAATAAACATCCCTAAGATAAAATAGTGGGTTATTATACCCATTTAGTGAATAATATAAACTCAAGTTGTGAAATGGGATGGATCGTGTTCAAAAATAAATTTCAAATTATATGCCTGTGTAGTTTTTTATTTCTGCATTTTAAAGCTCAGTGTGAGCAAAAGACATTCGCTGTAAAACAAAATAACGATTCGATACTCGTTAAAAATATCAAAGAGTTAAAAGGGGAGTTACATTATCAAATTTTTGATTGTTCAGAAAATGAAATAGGTACATGGCAGGAGTTAACCTTGTTACACTCGGCAGAGATCACGATTGATAATAAAGAAATAAATATTTCTGAACCATTAGAACATAAGGCGGGTTATTGTATTCGTGTCTTTCAGGATTTAAATCAAAATGAACAATTGGATATGTCAACAAATGGCGTGCCAAAAGAAGCGACGGGTTTTTCAAATAACCCAAGTTTGTTTAAAGGGGCACCGAAACCTGCGGCTACCTGGTTTAGCTATCAAACAGGTGAGCAAGTGATTATTAATATGAATAATAAAAAACGTCATAGGCGAAACAAAAGAAAATAATCATAAATTCATTTTATTCATTAATTAGTTTTGCACCCGAAATTGATCCTTGTTAGTCTACGCTTTTTTATGCTCTGAGTTAGGTTAATCTAATTTAACCTTTCTTGGGAACATTTTATCCTGTTGAGTATCTCGAGTTATTTATGCCATTTTCAAAATTGTTAGCACCTTTAGATTTAGGTTTTGTTAAATTAAAAAACCGGGTTGTTATGGGGTCTATGCATACAAACTTAGAAGAAACTGAAAATGGTTTTCAAAAAGTCGCTGCGTTTTATGCTGAGCGTGCCGCAGGTGGTGTAGGGCTGATCATTACAGGTGGGATCTCACCAAATCAAGAAGGTATTTTAGCGCCGGATCGCGCGATTATGCAATCAAAGCGAGATGTCGAAGATCATCAGATCATTACACAAAAAGTAAAAGAGTATGGCGCAAAAATTTGTATGCAAATTTTGCACGCTGGCAGATATGGTTATCATGCTAATCAGGTGGCACCATCGGAAATTCAAGCACATATTAGTCCTTATTCTCCAAGAGCATTAACTACAGCCGAAATAGAAAAACAAATCAATGATTTTGTACATAGCGCTGAATTAGCTAAACAGGCAGGTTATGATGGTGTGGAAATTATGGGCTCAGAAGGATACTTGATAAATCAGTTTATTGTAAAAGCCACTAATAAACGAGATGATTTATGGGGTGGAAGTTTTGAAAATCGAATTCGCTTTGCCCTTGAAATCGTTGCCAGAACACGTCAGGTCGTAGGTGAAAAATTCATTATTATATTTCGTTTGTCGATGATAGATCTGATTGAACATGGCAGCTCAGCAGAGGAAGTGATCGCTTTGGCAAAAGCACTGGAAGATCACAGTGTTAATATAATTAATACTGGCATAGGCTGGCACGAATCACGCGTGCCTACTATCGCGGCTTCTGTGCCCAGAGGTGCTTTTGTTAAGTTAAGTGAAAATATCAAACAGCACATTTCAATTCCTGTGATAGCAAGTAATCGCATTAATACACCGGAGGTTGCTGAAAAAATTATCGCAGAAGGCAAAGCCGACTTAATTTCGATGGCGCGTCCTTTTCTTGCTGATAGTCAATTTGTGAACAAAGCGGCATTAAATAAGGCTGATGAAATTAATACTTGTATTGGCTGCAATCAGGGATGCTTAGATCGGATTTTTGTAAAAGATACGGCTTCATGCCTAGTGAATCCAAGAGCTTGTAATGAAACAAGTTTAAATTTTACATTAGCCACTCATAAGAAAAATCTTGCAGTTGTGGGAGCAGGTCCTGCAGGTATGGCTTTTGCTAAATATGCCGCAAAAAGAGGCCACAAAGTTACTTTATTTGAAGCGACAGATAAAATAGGCGGCCAGCTGAATCTTGCGAGTGAAGTACCTGGTAAACAAGAGTTTTTGGAAACATTAAGGTATTTTAAAACACGTTTACCTCAATTAGGGGTGTCGATTAAATTAAATACTCAGGTTACAGAAGAGATATTAACTCATTTTGATGAAGTCATTATTGCAACGGGCGTTGAGGCGAGAGTACCCGATATTTCCGGGATCACACATAAAAAAGTAGTGAGTTATATTGATGTCTTAACTGGTAGGGTTAAGGTAGGTGAACGCGTTGCAATTATCGGTGCCGGTGGGATCGGATTCGATGTAGCAACCTTTTTACTTGATGAGCATAATTTAACACCTGAGCGTGAAAAACAAGATTTTGTAACTGAATGGGGGATTGATCTGGCTTTGGCTCATGCGGGCGGATTAACAAAAGCACAGATTGCAACGCCTTCAAGAAAGATTTTTATGTTACAAAGACGACTGCGTAAACCGGGTGCTGATTTAGGAAAAACGACAGGTTGGATCCATAGACAACATTTAAAAAATAAAAACGTAAAAATGTCTGTGGGTGTGATATACGACAAAATTGATGATTTAGGATTGCATATTTTAGTGAGGAAAAAACCCAGGTTAATTGAAGTCGATCATATTATTAATTGTAGTGGACAAATATCACTGAATGAACTGTCTGAGCGGGCAATCGCCAAACCATGCCATTATATCGGCGGGGCTAAGTCAGCAAAAGGTTTAGACGCTGAACGTGCTATTTTCGAAGCTGCGATATTAGCACAAAAAATTTAGGGGATAGATGGCGTGACAGCGTTAGTTTTACAAGCAAAAAATGTTTGCTTTAAATATAAAGGCAATGATTTTCCTGCTTTGGATGATATTTCATTTGAGATAAAACCGGGTTGTTGCACGGGGATCATTGGTCCAAATGGTGCGGGTAAATCAACGTTGATTTCAGTTTTATGTGGCTTGCTCGTACCAGAGACAGGTCATGTTACTTATAAAAACTCTCAGCAATCATCTTTGAGCAAAACAGTTCAACAGCATGTGGCCTTGATCCCGCAGGAATATGCATTTTATCCAGAACTTAGCGTTTTACAAAATTTGGCTTATTTTGTTGCTCTGAGTGAGAAAAAGCGCCGCAGACGTCAAGCATTGATCACTAAAAGTCTGCAACAATGTGGGCTGCAAAATGTTGCTAATAAAAAGGCATCAAGTTTGTCTGGTGGTTATAAAAGGCGCTTAAACATTGCTATTGCTCTGAGTAAAGAACCTGATATTATTTTTTTAGATGAACCAACTGTTGGCATAGATCCTATTTCACGAAAAGAAATAATCACTTTATTATCATCACTTAAGGCACAAGGGAAAACGTTAATTTACACCTCTCATATGCTGAATGAAGTAGAACAGATCTGTGACGATATAATATTGTTAGAGCAAGGTAAGACACTTGCAGTTAGTTCAACTGATAATGAGAATATGTATTTAAATATAGAGCTGATACCTGATAAGTTATCTTCTGAGGTATTAACTAAGTTGGATTTGACAGAAATCAGTGACAGGTGCTATGAAATAAAAATAAATAACAGCCAGCATTTAGCTGATTTATTACGTATTTTTTCTGAAAATTCGACAGCGATAAAAAACCTGCAGTTTTCTAATAATTCTATCGATCATCTCTATTTTAATCGCTATAAGGCCCAGGTATGTTAATACAAAGCGTTAAAAAAGAAGCCATTATTATATTGCATGATTTACATAGTTTGGCGGTATTATTTGTATTACCTATCACCTTTATGTTGATTATGACATTGGCTATGGGTGAAAAACATGACAATCTGGTTAAGAAAATAAATATAGATATCAAAGGTCAAGCTAATAGTGAATATTCTGAAGCATTCATTCAGTACATTAAGTTTGCCGGGTTTAATGTCAATACTGAAGATGATCCTGACGTAAAAATCACCTTTAAAGTGGGTTTTGACGCGGCTTTATTAGCGAAAGAAGGGAATGGCCATATTGCTATAGATATAGTTGATACTTTATCGCCACAGAATCGCGCTATGATCACTGAGCTTGTTAAAGTGGCATTATCTAAGCTGAAGTTGCATGCCTATATGGAGGAAATAGGGGATTTTGCTGAAACTGCCAGTTTAGCGCAAAAAGTGGCACAGGTTAATCAAAGTTCTGATGTGAATTATTTAATTGTGAATGACAAAAAAGCAAAAATCATCACAGCTCCAACCTTGTATAGCATTCCTTCATGGTTGATTTTTGGTATTTATTTTATTGTCTTACCTATTTCTACAACGTTAATAAAAGAAAAACAAAATGGCACTTTACTCAGGGTAAAAACCTATCCGATTTCGACCACAGATTATTTTGTAAATAAAGCGATGTCTTATTCTCTGGTTAGTGTAATTCAATGGCTATTATTGTCTGTTGTTGGTTTTTATCTTGTTCCCTGGTTAACTGATCAGGCTTTTTTACAGGTGAACAATATCAGTTTGTATCTGCTTGGTGGTGCCTTTATTATTTTTGCTGCAATCGGTTTTGCGTTTTTACTGGCTGCAATTGTTAATACATATGAGCAAGCAATTGTATTGGGAGGAGGGGTTAATATTTTACTGGCCGCTTTTAGTGGTTTTATGGTGCCGATTGATATTATGCCTGAACAGTTGGCTAAACTTGCAACTGCGTCTCCTATGTTTTGGTCTGCAGAGATCATCAAGCAGGCACTTTCGGGGGCAAGCATTAGCGACAATACAGGACCTTTGATTTTCTTAGCGTTATTCGGTTGCCTTTGTTTTGTGGCATCACTCACACTATTTAATATTAAAAGTAGGAAACTTTCGTGGACTTAACTCTCTTAAATTTAAAACAAGAATTAAAACAACTGATCATTATTGAATGCGATAAAGAAGACGATTTTGAAGCCTGCGATATTTTAGATGATGAATTATTGTTTGGTCGTAAGTCACGGATAAATTTAGACTCATTAGATGCTCTACAACTTGCTTTAGTATTAAAGCAAAAATTTGGCATTAAGATTGAAGGCTCTCGTGAAACCCGAAAACATTTAAAATCAGTAGATGCAATTGCTGATTTTATATTATCTCATAGTGCAAAGGAGAGTTAACTATGGCTGGTATTTATATCAATGGTACAAGCTCAGTAAGTGCATTGGGTCGAGGCGCTGATATAAATTTAGCCCGGTTTAATAAGCAAAATCTAAATAATACTTTTGTCGAAGAATTGGATTGTCATTATCAATCTATTAACTCAGATCCTTTAGATGAAAGTTTAGAGCGGATCTACCGGTTATTATCACAGGTAATAGATGATTTAATTGCGCAGCTATCTTTAAGTAAAACACAACTGGCAAATACCTGTTTGTTTCTGGGATCTTCTTCGATGGATATTGGCGCTGTTGAAATACAAGCGGACAAAAAAATATGGTTGTCGCAACTGGATAAAATCAACCAATTTATTATTAATAAGTATGGTTTAAAACAGTTAAATTTTACGTTTAATACCGCCTGCACAGCAAGTTGTAATGCACTCATTTACGCGACTAGGCTGATCACAAATAATACCATATCACAGGCTTTGGTTATTGGGTGTGAATTCTTCAATCAATTAACAGTTAAGGGCTTTAAATCTTTAGAACTTATTAGTCAGCAAGGTTTATTCGCATTTTCCAAACACAGAAACGGCATGCTTTTAGGCGAAGGCGTAGGGGCTTTATATTTGTCTTGTGAGATAACGGACAACACTAAACTTGAAGTGTTGGGCGGATATTCGTCGTGTGATACCTATAGTTTAACAACAACAAGAGAAGATGGTTCACACATAAAATCGGTAATAGAAAAAAGTTTAGCTATATCAAAAGTAAATAAGGAAGATATTGATTTAATTAAAGGTCATGGCACGGCATCGATTGCCAGCGATCATGCTGAAGTTGCAGCAATGAAAGCGACTTTTGATACTGTTCCTCCTATTTTAGCGTTAAAACCCTATTTGGGACATACGTTAGGAGCCTGTGGTGCATTAGAAATCGCGCTGTTAAATGATTTAATAATAAAAGATGTGATCCCCGTTCCTCAATATGTAGCAGAGCAAGATAAATTACTAGTGAATTTTGTTTCGGGCTCAGCATCATTTGAACAGTTTAATATATTATTATTAAATCATTTTGGCTTTGGTGGTAATAATGCAGCCATAGTGATCAAAAACCTGCAGTCAAATGGTGAATAAAATGGCCGAAGCTCAAAAATTAGCGACTCATACAGTCGAATATGCAAGCAAAGTGAGCAATAAAGAAATTCGCAAAGCAGTTAAGGTTTTAACCGGGTTTGAAGTACGTCGTATGGATAGCTTTACCTTAGTTGGCCTGGAAGCAATTTATGGTTTATTTAATAAGCTAGAAAAAGAATTTTCGATCACGGATAAGTTATTGAAAAATAAAACTCTTGGTTTATATGGCGTTGCCGAATATTTTTCGACTGAATTATTACAAGGGCTGCTTATCTCTGTAAAAGATCAGGAAGAAATACGACCCGTTGATTTTATCTCAACGGTTGGTAATGCTGCAAATTTTTATATTGCTAAATTATTTGATATTAATGGGCCTAATATATTCTCTGGTGCGAGTAAAAACGCTTTTGATACAACAAGCTTATTAGCTAATACAGACTTATCTTTAGGTTTAATCGATTATGCAGTGATATTGGTGTGGCAAGAGACTGAAGATGTAAAGGGCTGCGAGGCGAGCTTTATTTGCTTATCATAAAATGAGGTTGTGTTAGCACAAAATAGGCGACCTGATGGTAAAGTAGTGGATTATACACAGGATCTGTACCTATTTAGAGTTTTCAATCGTTAATTTAATTGATTTTATTGTAAACAAGTAGTGATTAGCTTGAATGAATTCTTTGGCTTCTGTAGAATCTGCTGTTCTTTTTTAAGCTGTACTGTTCAGGGATCAGTTAAGGTAATTGTGGCTTTGGAATTTGTAATTAAAAAGTGTGTCGCCTGGGCGAAAGACTTAACGCGCGAAACAGATTGGCAGGCATTTTCAGTTCAAGAAAAATCACTGTCGTTTAATAGCCCGTTAACGAAAGAACATTTACCCGCTTTAAAGCAAATACCTGCTATGCAACGTCGTCGGTTAAGTCCTTTTGCTAAAATATCTCTACATTGCGCTCTTGAAGCTGGCGAAGGTTTCTTAACCACAGTACCGTGCGTTTTTGCTTCAAGGCATGGCGATTTAGCCAAAACTAGTAAATTAATTATGGACGTTGCGAATAAGGAAGATTTATCTCCAACCCATTTTGGTTTATCTGTACATAATGCCGTTGGCGGTTTATTTAGTATTTTTACCGAAAATAAAGCAGCATTAACTGCAATATCAGCTGGCGAGGATACATTTTTTACAGCAATTGTGGATGCTGTCAGTAAGTTAAATACATATGATTATGAGCGAATTTTAGTGGTTTATACCGATGAAGTTGTGCCTGAAATGTACCAAGGATATGTACAGCAAGATGAAGTGTCAGTCAGTGTCGCTTTGTTAATCGAAAAAGCACCAAAAATTGTAAGTGAAAACGTAACAGCGTCATTTAATCTAACGTTAAAACCTGCGGCTAAAGGCGAGCAAGAAAATACCCGGATGCAGGCAATAGATTTTTTAAGTTTTTATCATAGTGATATTAAAAATATTGAAATTAAGTCCAGGCGTCATATTTGGTCTTTATCAAAAAATAGTTAAAAAAGGAAATCTTAGGTAATGAATGCACTAAGTGAAGAAGTAAAACAATTGATCATAGACACCCTAGATCTGGAAGACATTGAACCTTCTGATATAGATTATGAAGAAGCGCTTTTTGTTGATGGCTTAGGACTTGATTCAATCGATGCATTGGAATTAGGCGTCGCGATCAAAAAAGCATTTGATGTAAAAATAGATAACAACTCCGATGATAGTAAAAAGCACTTTTATTCAGTAAAAACATTGTGTGAATTTATTGCATCTCACAGAACATAAGTGGCAACAAAATGAATAACGAACAACTTTTCGATATGTTAACTGAAATATTGGTTGAATCTTTTGAAATAGACAAAGATGATATTTCTTTAGAAGCAAACCTTTATGAAGATCTTGATTTAGATAGCATAGATGCCGTTGATTTAGTCGTAAAATTACGTGAACAAACAGGTAAAAAAATAGAACCTCAAGACTTTAAGCAGGTTCGTACAGTTAATGATGTCATTATTGCTATCAATAAATTACTCGTTGAATAAAGATAATACCGGATCCAGCTAAAGTGATAAAAAACACCTTGCTTAGTATTGTGCTCATAACCTATCCCATAATGGTGTATTTTGGTTTGCAGTATGTTGAGCCGGGTGTTTTAGCGGGTATTTTTATTATTGTGTTTTTATTACGACACTTTAGTCAAAAAAAACATGCTGGAAAAATACCTCACCTGAATATATTGGCATTGTCTGTTACTTTATTATTAATTTATACGGCATTTGCTAATTCTGAACTTGCGCTTAAATTTTATCCTGTAGTTGTGAATCTGAGTTTTCTTTTTATTTTTTCTTACTCCTTATTTCGCCCCCCTAGTGCTGTACAGATCATTGCAAGTATGCGAGAAACTCTCGATGATGCAGGCATTATTTACACTAAGTCCGTGACAAAAATCTGGTGTGTATTTTTTACCTTTAATGCTGTTATCGCATGTTGGACTATTTTTCATATTAACCCTAAAGTCTGGCTTATTTATAATGGGTTTATTTCATATTTATTGATGGGACTTTTAATGGCGGGAGAGTTTCTTTTTCGAAAAAGAGTGAAACGTCAAAACGAGGAAAAAGTTAATGAAATTTCCTCATAAAAGCTCTCAGTTTTTGGAACAAAATATAAGTTTTAAAAGTTGGCAGCAAAAAGTTAACCATGTTAAACGCTTATTGCAACGAGAGCCTAAAGTAACTTGGTTGCTATTTGAGCCCGATTGTTTTGAATTTTCGATTTTGTTTTTTGCGTTAATTGCAGCGAAAAAAAAGATCATCTTACCGCAAAATGGTCAGCCTGATCAGTTACACCAATGTATGAAAATGGCTGATGGTTTTATTGGTACATGTGATGTGCCAGAAATTGAATCATATGATTGGTCAGTGACTATCGGTGAAAACATTGATGATGAAAGTGATGAGCTTGATTTAGATTTAACTACGCAACTAACACTGTATACCTCAGGCTCAAGTGGTACCGCAAAAGCAATTAAAAAATCATTTTTACAATTGATCACTGAAGTGGAACAGTTAGAGTCTACCTTTGGGCAGCGCCTGAATAAAGATGGGCTAAATTGTATTGTGATGGCGACAGTGTCACATCAACATATTTATGGATTACTATTTAAATTGATCTGGCCACTTTGGACCGGCAGAGATATCTATTTACGGTCATTTGAATATCCGGAGCATTTAGTACATCAAATTAAACAGTACCCGGATAGAAAAATTTGTTTGATCAGTAGTCCCGCTTATTATCACAGATTAGTTAAAGATAATGTATTAGTGGCCATTCAATCTCAACTCGTTCAGTTGTTCTCATCCGGTGGGCCGCTCAGCGCCGAGGCCGCTATGTTATTACATTCAAGTTTAAGTCAGGCACCGATAGAAGTATTAGGTAGTACTGAAACCGGCGGTATTGCCTGGCGACAAAGAGAGTGTATGAATGATGATAGCTGGCAATTTTTTTCGGGCATTGACTATGCTATCGACCCAAACTCACAAAAACTAAGAATTTTGTCTCCTTATGTTGATCCTAATAATTGGATCCTCACTGATGATCGGGGAGAGTTAATAGGTAAACACAAGTTTAAACTGTTAGGACGTGCTGATAGAATTGTTAAAATTGAAGAAAAGCGTTGCTCTTTAGATGAAATTCAATACCGTTTGAACTCACATCCCTGGATTGCACAAGCATATGTATTATTACTAACAGATAATAGAACCTATTTGGGTGCTGTTATTGAATTATCAGAGCTAGGTCTCACTGAGTTTGAAACGACAGTGAAATTCAAATTTGACAGGAAAATTAAAACGTATCTCAAAAACTTCTTCGAACCTTTGGTTGTTCCCAGGAAGTATCGATATATGGCTCAGTTGCCATTTAATAGTCAAGGTAAATTAAACAAAACACAATTGGAGCGGGAATTTGACTGAATTTGTCTACAAACCCCAGGTTGAAATCTTAGAGAAAACAGCTGACATCGTTAGGCTACTGCTAACCATACCTGAAAATTTATATTACTTTCAAGGCCATTTCCCACAAGCCGCGATATTACCTGGCGTAGTTCAGTTAGATTGGGTCAACCATTACCTTACAGAATACTTCAATATTGATGTAACAGAATTAGTGTCAGTTGACGTGCTTAAATTTCAGACAATTGTAAGGCCGAATTACAAAATTGAATTAAAATTAGCGCGATTAAACTTAAGTAAATATAGTTTTTCTTATTATTCTGAGCATGGGCAGCATGCATCGGGTAAGGTGGTTTTAAGCTGATGTCAGAATTGACGGACGACAAAACGCAATATGGTTTTGTAATACCTAACTACAATCACCATTTGGTGATAGAGTCGACCATTGAAAACTTGGTTACCTTTGAGCTTCCTATTATTTTAGTTGATGATGGCAGTTGTGAACAAACTCAAAGTGTATTAGAGCAGGTGGATAAGCGGTTTGATTTGGTTACTTTGATCCGCTGTGAACAAAATGGGGGTAAAGGTGCTGCAGTGCAAACTGGATTAGATATTGCCTCTTTTCTGGGCTGGAGTCACGCTGTGCAAGTTGATGCTGATGGTCAACATGATCTTAATGATGTTCAAAGATTAATCGATAGCGCCAGAATGTTTCCGGATGCTTTAATTAGCGGTCAGCCAGTTTACGATGATAGCATTTCAACAGGAAGATATTATGGCCGTTTTATCACACATTTTTGGGTTTATATCGAAACTTTGTCATTAGATATTAAAGATTCAATGTGTGGTTTTCGTGTTTATCCTTTATCTGCGTATAAAACGTTAACCGCAACAGGAAAGTTAGGTTTAAAAATGGACTTTGATATTGAAGTTATGGTTAAACTTCATTGGCAGGGGGTACCTGTTAGGTTTATAGAAACTAAAGTACTTTATCCTGAAAATGGCTTGTCTCATTTTAATGTTTGGCATGACAATGTATTGATTTCACTGATGCATACGCGATTATTTTTTGGTATGTTGCTGCGTTTGCCGAAATTGCTCATTAAAAAATTTAAAAGCCCGGGGAAAAAGCATGACAATGATGTCTAAAAGTAAAAAGACACAAGACTTACATTGGTCAAAAATGAAAGAGCGGGGCTCAATGCTTGGCATTGAAACCTTGGTTTTTATTTATAAAACCTTTGGCAAGTGGCTGTTTAAGATATGCCTAGTCCCCGTCATGTTTTATTTTTATCTTACCGGTACCACAGCGCGACATGCTAGTTGGTATTATTTGAAAAACTTGAATTTAAGTTTAAATAAACCCGAAAAACAAGGCTGGAGTAAGTTTAAAGAAGGTTTCAAAATATATTATTCTTTTGGAATGGCTATTTTAGATAAATTTGATGCCTGGTTAGGTAAAGTCAATATTAAAGATATTGATATTGTAAATGAAGCCGGGTATCAAGCGTTACTTGAGGGTAAAGGTGCGGTCATTTTTAGTGCGCATTTAGGAAATATGGAAGTATGCCGTGCGATATTTAGTATGGGAAGCCATAAACGTAAACTCAATGTGATCACTTATAATGAACACACACCTTCTTTTAATAATTTTTTAAAAAAAGTAAACGCAGACTCAGCCATTAATTTCATTCATATTAATAATTTTGGACCCGATGATACGATCAAATTAAAGCAAAAAATTGAAGATGGTGAGGCTGTTGTGATCTTTGCAGATAGAACATCGGTTAATAATCCAAATAGTGTCCATTTTGCCCCCTTTTTGGGTGAAGAAGCGCCATTTGCCGTAGGTCCTTTTGCATTAGCCACTATTATGGACTGTCCTGTTTTCACTATGTTTTGTATTAAGCAAGAAGGGCGATATAAAGCCTATGTGGAAAAATTCGCCGATCCGGTGAAAGTAAAACGTAAAGAACGTCAGGCATATTTTCAAAGTTTAGCTGTTAAATTCGCACAAAGATTAGAACAACATTGCCAAATGGCACCCTTTCAATGGTATAACTTTTTTAACTTTTGGCATACGGTAGATAGAAGCGTTATCACCCAAGATGAAAATAAAGACACAAAGCATGCATAAGATTTTTTTGGAGAGCGGTAAGTGAATACAGTAGAGATAAACGATATCATTTTTGGTAAAACGAGATTAACAATTGAAGATATTGTAAACGTTGTTAAAAACAACGCAAAAGTTGCTTTGTCCGGTGATCAATTCTTTTGTGAAAAAATCGATAAAGGTGTTGCGTTTTTAGATCAGTTACTTGCTGAAGAAGGCCATATATATGGTGTTACCACAGGTTATGGTGACTCCTGTACTGTCGAAGTGCCAATGAATTTGGTTGAAGAACTTCCTATGCACTTGACGCGTTTCCACGGCTGCGGCTTAGGTGATTTTTTCACTCCAGAACAAGGGAAAATGATATTAGCAAGTCGTCTTGCTTCATTAAGCCAAGGTTATTCCGGTGTTAGCTGGGATTTATTAAAATTACTTGTTGAATTAATCAATCGAGATATTATACCTGTGATCCCGGAAGAAGGATCGGTTGGTGCAAGTGGTGACTTAACACCTTTATCTTATGTTGCGGGAACTTTGATCGGTGAACGTGATACTTATTATAAAGGTGAAATAGTTAATTCGGCACAAGTGTTTGAAAAAGAAGGGTTAAAGCCTATCAAACTTAGGCCGAAAGAAGGTTTGGCTATTATGAACGGCACTGCCGTTATGACAGCATTGGCCTGCCAGGCCTTTGACAGAGCACAATATGCAAGTAAATTAATGACCCGTATAACCGCGATGGCAAGTTTAGCACTTAAAGGAAACAGTAATCATTTTGATGATATTTTATTCAGTGTTAAACCGCATCCAGGTCAGCAAAGTGTTGCCAGACGGATTCAAAATGATTTAAATCATCATACTCATCCGCGAAATTCCCACCGCTTGCAAGATAGATATTCAATACGATGCGCACCGCATGTGATTGGTGTGTTAGAAGATAGTTTACCCTGGTTACGCAGTATGATTGAGAATGAGCTCAACAGCGCCAATGATAATCCGATCATAGATGGTATAGGTGAACATGTATTACATGGTGGTCACTTTTACGGTGGTCATATTGCAATGGCAATGGATTCAATGAAAAACTGTATTGCTAATTTAGCCGATCTGGCCGACAGACAAATCGCGACATTGGTAGATGTTAAAATGAATCATGGTTTACCTTCCAACCTGAGTGCAGCATGTGATGAGCGTAAATTTATTAATCACGGATTTAAGGCGATTCAGATAGGCTGTTCAGCCTGGACAGCTGAAGCACTTAAATTGACTATGCCTGCCAGTGTCTTTTCGCGTTCAACTGAATGCCATAATCAAGATAAAGTCAGTATGGGAACCATAGCCGCCAGAGATTGTCTGCGTGTTTTGCAATTAACAGAGCAAGTATTAGCAGCGACATTATTAGCGACAGTGCAAGGGATCCGCGTTCGTATTATGAATAATGAAATATGCGAAAATTCTTTGACAAGCGATATTTCTACCATGATAAATGATATTTCTGAATTCTTTGAGTTGTTAGAAGAAGACCGCCCTACAGATAAATTATTAAGACAAACAATTGCTTATATTCAATCACAAAGATGGTCTTTGTATGAGAGTTAAAAAAGAATTAAAGCAGGGAATTGTTACAGCGTTTACGGATATAACAGTGCCATTTTACGATGTGGATTCTATGCGTATCGTTTGGCACGGACATTATGTTAAATATCTGGAAGATGCACGATGTGCCTTATTAGATAAAATTGACTATAACTATTTGGAAATGGAAGCTTCAGGGTATATCTGGCCAATTGTTGATATGCGAATAAAATATGTTGCATCAGCCGAGTTTGCCGCAAATATTCGTATTTATGCAGTTTTGGTTGAATATGAATCCCGGATAAAGATTGAATATGAAATTCATGATTTAGCGACACAGAAAATATTAACTAAAGCCCATACAGTTCAAGTGGCTGTTGATATGCAAAGTCATGAATTACAATATGAAAGCCCTAAAATTATACTTAAAAAACTGCAGCCTTTTCTGACAATAAATAATGAGGACAGTAATGATTAAATGGATGTTGATTACTTTTATAATTGTAAGCCAGGGAGCAATGGCAGAAGTCGAACAAAATAAGTTGCTATCTAAAATGAAAATAGTTCAGGGTAGTGGCATATTTAAACAAGAAAAGTACTTTAATTTTTTAACTACCCCTATTGTTTCTAAAGGGGTTTTTAAAGTAGATCAGCAAACCGCTTTATGGCAGACTCAATCCCCTGTTTTTTCAGAAATCTTGTTTAAATCTAACGGAATATATCGTAGGTTAGCGCCCGAAACTCAGTTTGAATTGATACTAAATAGTTCGGATATTAGTCATATTTTAGGTACGATATTTAGTGGTGAAATACAAAAATCAGATTGGCAAATATCAACAAACTTAGACTGTATTGAGCTTGTCCCAAATAATGAACAATTGGCTTTGATTTTTAATCAAATTAGTTTGTGTCTGGTTGAAGATAAACAACGAATAATAAGTTTGTTTGATAAACAAAACAATAAAACAGTCATCGAAATGCAAGTTTTAAATGATGCTTTATCAACTACTGACATTGCTGATCTTGAGTTAAAACAGTGAATTCTAGTTATAAAGCCTTATTATGGGGGGGGCAATTTTTAGTTGTTATTGTATTACTTATCTGGACCCAGCTAACACAACCCTTAACATTAAATGCTGATCTCAGTGCTATTTTTGCGACGGAACAGCGTTCTGAGTTGAAAGAAATTACAGCCAAAATTGAAGAAAAAGCAACGCGTTCTCAAATTATGTTAATTGGCGCAAAAAATAAAGAGGTCGCAATTAGCGAAGCGGATAAACTTGTCACTTATTTGCTATCATTGGCTGTCATTGAAAATGCGCAGGCGAAATTTCAACAATTGCCTGATTTATCTCAAATGATAATAGAAAACCAGCCTTATAAACATTTATTGTTGAGTAATAACTTTGAACAGTTGTTAATGAATGGCATTGAAAAGCTTGATGGCGCGCAAAATTCACTTTTTGCCTATCAATTTACGTTATTAAATCAAATGGCTGATATAGCTGTTTCTCAAAGTGTACAGCACGACCCAACTTTGTCATTTGCAGATTATTTTTCCAGATCTTTTATTGCATCTTCAGGTCTTACACCATATAAAAATTATTTAATCGCAGAGTATCAAAATAAGCATTATGTATTCGTTTCATTTTCCACGTTAAATTCGGGGATCAATATTGATGCGTCACAAACTCTGGTTAAAAATTTACAGCAAGTTATTGCCACTAATAGTGACGTTGAATATCTTTATACAGGTGCTGTTTTCTATGCCAGTGAAGCAAGCTCGAACGGGCAATTTGAAATGTTGCTTTATGGGACACTTTCTCTGTTGGCGACATTAGTGTTAATGGTATTCACATACCGAAATTTTATAGCCTTATTTTCAACCTTGATGCTTATTGCTATCAGTTTTATTTACGGATATCTTGCTTTAGATTTGTTGTATGTAGAAGTAAATGTACTCGCCTTAGTTTTCTCAGTAACGCTGATAGGTATATCTGCAGATTATAGTTTTCATGCTTTAACGGAGTTAAAATTTGGCGAGTTTGATAAGCATTTTCCGTTGAATGATATTTTTCCTTCATTAATTATGAGCTATATTACAACAGCTGCGGGGTACTCAATCCTGCTTTTATCACCTTTTGTTTTATTTCAACAAATCGCTATTTTTACCATATGTGGTTTGTTTGGTGCTTTAACGACTGTGCTATTTTTGTACCCGATTTTATATCCTTTTATTCAAGACAAAAAGGCGCAAACCCCTAAACCGATTAATGCTATTCACTTATGGCATAAAAAACTTTCTAATTATTTGAATTATAAACCTTATTTTATATTCTTATTTACAGGGCTTAGCTTAATCTTTTTGTTTTTTACACATTTTAATGATGATATTCGTAGCTTTTATGCGGTGTCCGAGCAGATTAAGCTCAATGAAAATAAAGTAAAACATATTTTAAAACAAAAATGGGATTTACAATACATACTGATCAAAGGAGAAACCTGCGAAACTGTATTATTAAAGGAAGAGAAGGTACTGAATGAAATAGCGCCTTTATTACTCAATGATGAATTAACTGGCATTTCTGCTGTGTCACAATGGATGCCATCAATCAGTAAACAGCAAAAAAATCAACGTTTAGTTGAACAAGCTCAAGCGCTTGGCTTATTTACGCAAATACAGCAATTATTACCTGAAGCTGACTGGCGTGTAAATCAAACACAAGATTATTTAACTGCTGATATTTGGTTTAATACCATATTAGGAAAATTATTTCAGCAACAATGGTTACAAGCTAATGACCATTATTACAGTGTGATCCGTTTAGCTGGGATCCGTGATTTATCAGCGCTTAATTTAAAGCTTGCTAATATGGAAAATGTATTTTTGATTGATAAAGCACAAGATATATCTGAACAGATCACGGTATTTCGAACTCAGCTCATCATGATTTTAATTGCGGCATTGTTGATTGCTTTGTTGGTTTTTAAATTTCGCTATGGCACTAAAATAGCTTGTATGGGAGTATTTATTCCTTTTATTGCACTGATCTTAGCTTTGTGTATTAGTTTTATTTTACAGCAAGAACTTAATATATTTAATCTAGTATCATGTATATTAATATTGGCATTAGGTTTAGATTATTCAGTTTTTTATGCTGAACATGGTTTTGAGAAAAAAATAACCTTAACCACTTTAATGTCAGCACTTAGCTCAACTTTTGTATTTGCAATTTTAATGTTTAGTTCTATGCCAGCAATAAAAAGTTTTGGTATGACAGTGTTTATTGGTGTTTTGATTATTTTTACTTTGTCACCGCAAATTACGAAAATTAATAATAATAAAAATCGGTAAGGAGTTCTTATTTTGGATAAAGTGGATTTAGAACATAAAGATACTTGTGACGTCGCTATTATAGGTGCCGGGCCGTCGGGTGCCATTGCAGCAAGCTTATTAATGCAACTGGGTTGGTCGGTTTGTATTGTTGAAAAAGAGCATTTCCCACGTTTTTCCATTGGTGAAAGTTTATTACCTCAATGTATGGCATTTATTAAAAAAGCCAATATGTTAGATGCAGTAATCGACAATGCGCAACAACTTGGGTTTCAATTCAAAAATGGCGCGGCTTTTCATCGAAGTGGATATGATTGTTTTTTTGATTTTGAGCAAAAATTTTCTGATGGACCTGGTACAACCTTTCAGGTAAAACGTGCTGAATTTGATAAGTTACTCGCAGATGAGGCACAAAAACAAGGGGCTGATATTCGTTATGGTCATACTGTTACAGCAATTGATACGAGTAAAGAAAATACCGTATTAGAAATACAATCAGATTCAAGAAAATATCAGCTAAAATCACGTTTTACACTGGATGCGAGTGGTTTTGGTCGTGTTTTACCTAGATTATTGGATTTAGAAAAGCCGAGTGTCCTAATGGATCGCAAGGCTGTTTTTAGTCACTTTAAGGATAATATTCAAGATAGTGGTTTTGATCGGGAGAAAATCCTGATCACAGTTCACCCAGAGAAAAATGATGTATGGTACTGGTTGATCCCATTTAGTGATGGGTCGTCAAGCATTGGTGTTGTTGGTGCGGGACATTATTTCGAACAGGGAATGACACTCGATGCCGTTTTATCACAGTATATTAATGAAGATCCTAATTTAGCGAAATTACTGGCGAATGCTGAAATTATTGCACCAGCACGTGCTATCGGCGGGTATTCAGCGAGTGTGAAATCCTTATATGCAAAAAATGTTGCTTTGTTAGGTAATGCCGGTGAATTTTTAGATCCGGTTTTTTCTTCAGGTGTCACAATTGCAATGCAATCGGCTATAATGGCTGTTCCTGTGATAGACAGGCAATTAAATGGTAAACAGGTTGATTGGGAAACGGAGTTCAGTATGCCTTTAAGAAAAGGAATTGAGGTCTTTAAACAGTTTGTTATGTCTTGGTACGATACCAGTTTACAGAATGTTATCTTTTTTCAGCATGAAGAAACTGACATTAAACCTATGATATGTTCGATTTTGGCAGGATATGCGTGGGATGAGAAAAACCCATTTGTGACAAGCACTGAACGCCGGCTTAAAGTGTTAGCTGAAATTTGCAGTGCAGATCAAGTTCAGGAACAAGAGCCGTGCTAAATATGCCGCGTTTAAAGTTAAAAAAATGCATGCTCATAATTGCGATATTAGGTGGTATTACTGGATGTAGTCTGTCACCAGAACGGAATAGTACTCAGTTTATATCGCTCTTTACTACGAATACGATACCGCATCATTTAGTTAACAGGGCCTGGTTAGAAAAGTTTACTTTTTTGACCGCAGATAAAAAGCAGAGTTTATTAATCAAAACTGAACTCATGGCCACAGAAATACGTTTAGTTGCTATGACTTTTGAGGGCGTAGCGTTATTACAAGCAAAATGGCAGGCAGACAAAAATAAAATAATCCAAGGATCAAGTTTACCGTCAGGACTTGACGCAAGACAGGTATTTCAAGATTTACAAAGTGTTAACTGGCCTGTGAAACATTTAGAAAGTGAGCTTAGCTCAGGTGTTGCGGTGAAGGAATATCATGTCGCGCACAAAAAGGTGAGAGAGTTTTATTTAAACGGACAGTTGCTCATATCGATTGAATATGAAAAAAAGAGTATTCGTTTGAATAATTTAAGACAACACTATGAATTGGAAATCATTCGTTTAGAAGATGATAAACAGTAGAAGATATTTATAAGATGAAAGAAAAATTATTTATCAGTGAATTTGGACTTGTCAATGCGTTAGGTGAAAATTGCCAAACGATTAAGACAAATTTAATGGCAGGTTCACAAGCGGGTTTAACATTGAGAACTGATTTGTTAAACAGCGGTGAGATTTATGTTGCTGATGTCAGTTGTAAGCTACCTGGTTTAGAAAGTTATCCCACTTATTATAAAAGTCGAAACAATCAGTTGGCATTGGCAGCAATTGAACAAATTAAAACTGAAGTACAAGATGTATTAAAAACTGTAGAACGTCATCGAGTTGCAGTTGTCGTCGGAACCAGTACTTCTGGCATTGCTGAAGGTGAGCAAGCAATGTCTTCGCACACCCTTGTAAATGAAACTCCCACTTTTTCAGATGATTATGATTACAGCCAGCAAGAAATGTTTAACCTGGCTGATTTCATTGCGACTGAATTGGAACTGAATGGTTTAACATATACGATATCAACGGCCTGTTCTTCCAGTGCTAAAGCTTTTGCTACTGCTTATGAATTAATTGAATCGAATATGGCGGATGCAGCAGTTGTTGGTGGTGTTGACGCTTTATGTCGTATGACGGTGAATGGGTTTAGTGCGCTAGATTCTACGTCTGCCGGGATTTCTTTGCCTTCAAGTAAAAACCGAGATGGGATAAACATAGGTGAAGCGGCAGCTTTATGCGTGCTTCGAAAAGATAAGGGAAAAATTAAGTTATTAGGTGTGGGTGAATCAAGTGATGCACATCATATGTCTGCACCTCACCCTGAAGGTGAGGGTGCCGTTGTTGCTATGCAAAAAGCACTCGTTCAGGCAGGACTAAAACCTATAGATATAGATTATATTAATCTACATGGCACGGCGACCCCCAAAAATGATGAAATGGAAGCATTGGCTATAAACAAAGTATTTGGTTTAACTACGCCCTGTAGTTCGTCTAAAGGCATGATAGGCCATACATTAGGTGCTGCGGGGGCAACAGAAGTTGGATTGTGCTGGTTATTATTGCAAGATAATGCGTATTATGCGCCACATCTTTGGGATGGTATTGCAGATCCAACTATTCCTCAACTTAATTTAGTTGAAGGTGGTGATAAAAAATCAGGACAAATCAAAAATTGTCTGTCAAATTCTTTTGCCTTCGGTGGCAATAATGTCAGTGTATTAATTGGATTATAAAATGACACAGTACTCAATAGAATCAGTATTACCTCACGCACATCCTATGATATTGATTGATCAGTTAGAAACATATGACGAAATGTCGGCGACATGTAGCCTGACGATAACAGCTGAAAGTAACTTTTATAATGTAACTACACAGGCCGTGCCCAGCTATGTTGGTATTGAATATATGGCCCAATCTATCGCGGCCTATGCAAATGCAAATGAGAAAGACCAAGGTAGAGAAGTGTCTATAGGCTTTTTAGTAAGTAGTCGGAAATTTAGAGTTTATACACCTAGTTATACTTTGGGTAGCCAACTCGTCGTAAATGTTGAACAGTTATACAAAGAAGATTCAGGTTTATGTGCGTTTGATTGCAAAATAAACCTGATCAAAGAAGAACAACAGAATATTCTATTGGCTGAAGCTAAAATAAATATTTTTCAACCCAATGATCCTGAAGCATTTTTAGCGGAGCAAAAATAATGACCAGACGTGTACTCATTACAGGTTCGAGTAAAGGTATAGGTAAAGCAATTGCTATTAAACTGGCAAAAGATGGTTTTGATATTACAGTTCACTGCCGATCAGGTGTTGCTGAAGCACAAGCAACGATCACAGAAATTAAAGCATTGGGTGTTGACGCTAATTTGATTCAGTTTGACGTATCTGATCGTCAGGCAGCTAAATCTAAATTGACAGAGCATACAGCACAATATGGTGCGTTTTATGGTGTTGTGTGCAATGCCGGTATTACTGCTGATACAGCTTTCCCTGCAATGACCGATAATGAATGGGATAATGTAATACATACAAATTTAGATGGCTTTTATAATGTGCTTCATCCTTTGGTGATGCCTATGGTACAAGCGAGAAAAGGTGGCCGAATTGTAAGTATGTCCTCAGTATCAGGCATTACCGGCAATAGAGGCCAAGTAAATTATAGTGCCTCAAAAGCGGGGATCATTGGTGCAACAAAGGCGTTATCTTTGGAATTAGCAAAAAGAAAAATTACGGTAAATTGTGTGGCTCCCGGGTTAATTGATACAGGGATGACAGATGATTTACCTATAAAAGAAATGAAAAAAATGATCCCGTTAAATCGTTTAGGTTCAGTGGACGAAGTGGCGGCAACCGTGAGTTTTTTAATGTCTGATGGCGCAGCTTATATCACGCGTCAGGTGCTTTCTGTTAATGGAGGAATTGCATGAGCCAGTTAAAACGAGTCGTCGTGACAGGCATGTCGGCAATTACAGCCTTAGGTGATGACTGGAGTACATTTAAAAGTGCCTTAGAAAAAGGTGAAAATGCGGTCAAAATCATTTCAGACTGGGACAAAATGCAGGGGTTAAATACACGCTTAGGCGCCCCGGTCACACATTTTGAAAAGCCAGCCCATTATAAACGTAAAAAAGTTCGTTCAATGGGGCGCGTTTCTTTGATGGCAACCCGGGCAACAGAATTGGCATTAGAACAGGCTGAATTATTAGATAGTCCTTCTTTAACTGATGGTAGTACGGGTATTGCTTATGGTTCATCAATAGGCTCAACGGCGCCGCTGATCTCTTTTGGTAATATGATGGAAACCGGAAATATGTCGGGGATCACTGCAACTAGCTATATTCAAATGATGTCACATACAGCGCCGGTAAATGTTGGCGTTTATTTTGGCCTAAAAGGCAGAGTGATAACAACAAGCTCTGCATGTACATCGGGATCACAAGGTATTGGTTATGCCTATGAAGCCATTAAGTTTGGTCGTCAGAAATTGATGGTAGCCGGAGGCGCTGAAGAATTATGTGTAACAGAAGCGGCAGTGTTTGATACCCTGTATGCAACAAGTACTAAAAATGATACGCCAGAATTAACCCCTAAACCTTTTGATAAAGAGAGAGACGGGCTAGTTATAGGTGAAGGTGCGTGCACCTTTGTATTAGAAGAGTTTGAACATGCACAAGCGCGCGGCGCAAATATATTAGCTGAAATTGTTGGTTTTGGCTGTAATTCTGATGGCATGCATGTTACCCAGCCAACAGCAGAAACTATGCAGATAGCGATACAAGACGCGATCACTGATGCTGATATTAAAATAGAACAAATAGGGTATGTTAATGCCCATGGTACGGCAACTGACAGAGGTGATATTGCAGAATCAAACGCAACAGCAAACGTGCTCGGCAAGGTTCCTGTGAGCTCGTTGAAAAGTTACCTTGGACACACTTTGGGAGCTTGCGGCAGTATAGAAGCCTGGGCCAGTATTAATATGATGCAAGATAACTGGTTTGCACCAACTATTAATTTGTCAGAAGTAGATCCGGAATGTGGTGATTTAGATTATATTCAAGATAAAGGCAGAGAAATCAAAACTGATTTTGTAATGAGTAACAATTTTGCTTTTGGTGGGATCAATACTTCATTAATATTTAAAAGATGGGAAAATGTATAAGTATTTAATACCTTTTGGTTGGTTAATTGGCTGCTTGTTTACTTTCGAAGTTAAAGCTACAAAAGAATTGGAAATAGGTGCTGGAGCTTTTGCAGTTCAGATCCCGCAATATTTGGGTTCAGATGAAGAAGAGCATTTTGTTGTTCCACTGCCTTATGTTTATTATAAAGATGATAATTTTAAATTAGATAGAAATCAGTTTACTGGTTATTTATGGCAAAAAGATAAATTATTTTTAGATCTATCAGCCTCTGCTGGTATTGCTGTTGATAGTAGTGATAATGACGCAAGAGCTAATATGCCAGATCTTGACTGGGTATTTGAATTAGGACCTTCGTTAAAATACTATTTAGAAGGTACACCAGAGCAAAGTGCTGCCTTATACACAGAATTTTTTGTACGTAAAGCATTAGCAACGGACTTTCAATCACTAACCGATGTTGGCTGGCGTTTTGGTCCCGCTATAACTTATCAGAAAATGATTTATCACGATGCACTATCACACTTAGAGCTTACAGCCAGAGGAGCAATTAATTTTTCAGATCGTAAATATTCGGATTATTATTATGGTATTGCATCAGAGTTTGAAAATGAGCAAAGAAAACAGTTTTCAACTGAAACTGGATATGCTGGTTCTGATCTCTCTTTAGGTTTTAAGTACAAAAATAAATCACTATGGTTTGGTGGATTTGTTCGTTATTATAATTTGTCTAATTCTGAGCAAGAACAAAGCCCATTAGTTAAAAAGCATAATAGCTGGGCCATGGGAATCGGTATGGCTTGGATTTTTTATAGTAAAACACAAGGAAATTAAAATGAAAAAATTAAGTTTAGCTATTGTTACTTTACTTGCACTAACTGCAAACTCAAGTTTCGCACGCGATGATATCGGTCAATACTCAATTGCTGATTTGTTAGAAACATCTAAAGCCAAAGAAGCATTATACGATGTACCGTTATTTTTTGGTGCTCAAAAACATAAGAAAATAACAAAAAAATTTGGTGAAGTTGGGACAAATAAAAAAACAAATGCATTTAATAAGTCAGATCGAGAAGCATGTGAATGGGCCATGTTAAGTGCATTAAAAGCCTTACAAGAGCGAGCAAGGCGTGAAGGTATGGATGCAGTCGTTAATATTGAATCGAATTATAAAAACCATAAATTTGTGAGTGAAACACAATTTGAATGTGGTGCGGGTGCGCTTATGGCGGGCGTTGCTTTAAAAGGTACACTGGTTAAGTTTTAATATTAAAGTCTGCTTATTATTGAAAATAAGCAGACAAATTTATCCAGAAAGTTAAGTATTATTTCTGGGTTTAAATTCTAATACGGTTGCATTGATACAATAACGAGGTTTACCATTTGGTCCGTCAGGAAAAACATGGCCTAAATGTATATCTGATGTTTTCGAACGGATCTCAATGCGTTTCATACCATATCTGTTATCAGCTTTTTCGTATGTTGCACCAGCAATTGCTTGTGTAAATGAAAGCCAGCCAGTGCCTGAATCAAATCTATCTTTTGTATCAAATAACGGCGCGCCACTGAGTTTATCTATAAACTGGCCATCAGGTGTATTTTTAAAAATATCATACTGTTTGCAAAATCTACCGTCTGTGCCTTCATTAAATGCAATATCATAGGCTTGGGTACCTGCTAGTTTAAATTTACCTAATGCTTTATAAAAGTTGTCAGCCTCCATATATCCTTGTTTGCCAAATACTTCTTCACCATCTTCAATAAATAAAATGGTTGGTGTGGCCCAGGTTGGCGTTTTTATGTTTAATCCTGATAGTTGTGACGCCAGGCGAAAGTGCACGGCGATCGAACCCTGATAGTCATTTAGTACATCTTTTTTAAATTTTTCACAATATGGACAATAATTTTCAGATTCTATAATAAGGATCTGTTTTCCTGTAAGCAGGGGGTCATTGTTCATACTTATTTGCTTATCATGGGAGATAGCAAATTTGACACCTGTGGAGTGATCTGGGCAATATCCATTCGGATTTTTAACTAGGTAGTCTTGATGATAATCTTCTGCCGGATAAAATTCTGCTAAGGAAGCCGTTTTTGTAACAATTTGACGAAACCCTTTATTTGTTAACAGTGTTTGATAATCTGCTTGTACTTTTTTAGCAATGCTTTTTTGATAGTCACTATTTGTTAAAATGGTTGAGCGGTATTGTGTTCCAATGTCATTACCTTGCTTATTTAATTGAGTTGGATCATGACCTTCAAAGTAATTTTGTAAAATTGTTTCCAGTTTTACTTGAGACTTATTAAAAATCACTTTAACTACTTCAGCATGATTATTCGGGTTATATTTGTTTTTTAACTTTGTAATTTCGCTATAATTAGGTGAAACGCCTTTTCCATCTGCATACCCTGATATGGCATCAATCACGCCAGGTATGGCTTGATATCGTTTTTCTGCTCCCCAAAAGCAACCAGCCCCAAGCACTATGCTATCTAAGTGTTTTGAGGCCGGCATAGGTAAATTGATGTTACTTTTCGCTTTTGATGCGAGCTGTTTGGGACCTGGTGATCCGATGGTAAAAAATGTGATAGCGGTAATAAACAATAGAAATACAGGTGTGATAATTTTCAGGTTTTTCATAATAAACTCTTTGTTTTAAGTTTTGTTATAATAAGTATGACTGCAATTATTCTCAATTTGCTCACTGAAATATCACAAATTTATCACGGGTGGTGACTTAGAGCGCCATATAGCTTAAAAAGTGGCGTATATTTTTTAAACTATATGGTGCTCTAGTTTTTATTCTAAAAGCTCTTTAATTGTAACAAATAGTGGATAAAACCACTGATACTGTTCACATAGCGCGTTGATTTCAGTTTTGCTGCTACTATTATGTATTAAATGAAATGTGGTGATATTTGCCATCACAAACAGTTTAAATTTTTGTCCATTTCCTTTTTTATCACCAGCAACGATGCTAGCTTGATATTGCTCAAAATCTGCTTTTAGATTGTTAATTAGTATGTCACGTTCTTTTACTGAAACTTTAGGTATATCACTATTCATTTGGTCATTCATTGCTTGTTAAAAATTTGAACATTATACCCAAAAGTATAATGTTCATAATATACTACCAAGGCATAGGTTCTAGTTTAATATCTTTACCTATGGCTTTGGTAATTAAGGGAACTAAACGTTCTTGCTCTGGTGTGACAAGAGAAAAAACATGACCCTGTATATCTTTAACGATAACGGCTGGCGCTTGGTACATACCAAAGTGTTTAGTTGATGCGACGTTTTTTGATAAAGCTTGTTTTGCATTTTTATCAGAGATTGACGCTTGAGTTGCCATATTTTTGGTTGATGTACGGGCCGTTCGGCCCACTCGGTGAATGTAATCATTTGCATTGACTGGTAAATCATAATTGATCACATAATATAGTTCATTAATATCGATACCACGAGATGCGATATCAGTGGCAACTAAAAATTTAAATTCAGAATTTTTAAACCCTTGTAGTCTGGCATCTCTTTTCTTTTGAGGAATTTCGTTGTGAATTCCTTCACTCGTAAAACCTTTTTCATTGAGTACTTGTGTAATACGGTTGACATCATGTTTCGTGCGCGTAAATATCAGGGCGCGATCACAATTTAATATATCGAGTAAACGAAATAGATTTTTTGTTTTTTCATCTTTGAAACTACGATACATAGTGTGCACTATTTTTTCTAAAGCAGGTTGATTTTGTTCAGTTTTAACCATTTTACATTCGGTTAAATGATTGTCACTAAATTTCGTTAACGCTTTCGAGTCAGTTGCTGAAAAAAGGATCATTTGTTTTTTATTAGGTAAGTTTTTTTGAATTTCTGAAAGTTCTTTATTGATCCCCATACTGACTAAACGATCTGCTTCATCCATTATAAAATGTTTGATATGTTTCAAAGTAAAAGCTTTTGCTTTTATTAAATCGATTAAACGTTTTGGTGTTGCGACTAAAATGTCAGCGCCACGTTTAAATCGTTTAATTTGAGATTCAACTCGTGTGCCACCAAATATACTTATGGTTCTTAACTTCAAGCCTTTACCATACTCAGCAATAGAGACTTCTAATTGCTGAGCTAATTCTCGTGTAGGGACTAATATAAGTGCTCGGATAGGTCTAATTTGTTCATCACTATAATCTTTTTGACTCAACTCTTGCAAAACAGGTAATAAATAGGCTGCTGTTTTACCTGTTCCTGTAGGCGCTATCGCATAGGTATCAGCGCCAGATAATACTGCACCTATTGATTGTTGTTGGATATCAGTTGGTGTTTCGTAGCCTAGACGGGATACGTTTTCTTGGATTCTAGAATTTAAACCCAGTTCAGCGAAAATAGTCATGTTTATCATTTTATAGCGAAGAAAAACGTATTATACCTAAGTTTTTATCAAAAATAGACAAAGTTTATCTATCAATAAAAGATATTAATAAAATAACATAGTTAAATCACGCGGCACAATTTTAAATTGCCGGGTTTATTGGTTGAAAAGTCATTAGAGTTAGTATTGAAATTCCTTATCTAGGCAGATGCGATTGCTATGTGGTTTATTTCAAATCTAAACGTAATATTACCGTTGTACCAAAAACGGCAAACTCAAACCGCGAAGAGACAGATCATCCTGTTATATTAATGGAAGGTTTAAACGACGATATTCAATATCGTGTTTTACAGTCTTTAACGCTTAAATTAGACAATAAGACGAAATAACTTAAATATGAGATATTTAGTATACTAATAAAGCACATTTCTGTTATAAATAATTGCAAATATTCAAACTTAAAAACGGAATAAAATGACAATAATAAAAAGTATTTTTAGTGCGTCGGTACTTACTGCGAGTTTAATGTGTGCTGGCATTGCAAGTGCGCATCAAACAAGTAAATTAGAACAAGCAATTTCGGCTGAATATCGTTCAGATACTAATAAACAACGTGATATGTACCGTCACCCGAAAGAAACCCTTGAATTTTTTGGATTTAAAGAGAATATGTCGGTAGTAGAAATTTCACCTGGAGGAGGTTGGTATAGCGAAATTTTAGCTCCCGCATTAAAAGGAAGTGGAAAGTTTTACGGTGCACATTATCCTGATACTGGTAAAGATGATTATTACAGTAAATCACGTCAAAGGTTAGAAAAGAAATTAGCAAGTAGCGATATTTTTAGTGAAATGGTTTTAACCGATTTTATTCCCAAAAAGATAAGCGTTTTGGCGCCTCCGGCATCAATCGATCTTGTTTTAACTTTTCGTAATTTACATAACTGGGGTGATGATGGGGTAGAGCAGGTATTTAAAGATGCTTTTACCGCACTTAAACCAGGCGGTGTGTTAGGTGTGGTTGAACACAGAATGCCAGAAACTCAAAATTGGCAAGAAAATAAAAGAAGTGGCTATATGCCCGCATCAGAAGTCATTAAACTTGCAAATAATGCAGGGTTCAAATTAGAAGCTTCAAGTGAAATAAATGCTAACCCGAAAGACAATGCAAATCATCCTAAAGGAGTTTGGACATTACCGCCTTCATTAGCGTTGAAAGATAAGGATAAAGCTAAATACTTAGCAATCGGAGAAAGTGATCGTATGACACTCAAATTTATAAAACCGAGTGTTTTATAATAGAATACCAACAGGTTATTTTGGCTGTGGCCTGAAATTTAAAGCATGAGACAACAGGAAATATCCTGCTGTCTCATAATAAACTTAACTGTTTGTTTTATGTTTAAACCAAAGTTTCATAAAATCAGCTGTTAATTTTTGTTCAATTTCCATTGCTTGCTCTGTTGGGCAAAAAATAGTGAAGAATACTTGCGTATCACCAAGTTCAGATGTGGCAACCTGGATATGTGGATCAGGTCCGGTTATATTGATATCTAATCTGTTTTCAATCAGTTGATTATAACGAATGGCTACATCTTTAAAGTCTTCACAATATAAATTTGCTTTATGATACAAAATATCAATGAAGTCAAATGGGTTTACGCTGTTATCACGCACGATAGTGAAATGATGCATGGCATATCTTTTAAGGAAGTTCAGGTTTTTAATTGGTGAGGTTATTAATTGACTGTTCGGCAAGAATAACGTTTTTCCCGTGTAATGGTAGTTGTCTTTATCGACTTCAAGTAGGGTTAACTTAGCCCAATCAATAGAATGAACTTCACCGACATTTGTTCCAACCTGGATCCAATCACCTATTCGAAAAGGTCGACTTGAGATAAGGTATATAAATCCAATAAAGCACTGTATAAATTCGCGAGTTGCTAATACGATAGCCACGATAAAAGCTGCAATTGAGAATGCAAACTTTTGGATTTCTTCTGACCAGATATTAAATATGGTCACTATCATTAATAGTGTGAAAATATTATTGACCATATTAATTTTTAGTTTTTTCTTTTCTTTTGCTTCTTTAAATTTTTTCTTAATTCGTTTAACTATTAATTGTTTAATAATAAAAATCATCAAAAATAATAAAAAAGTTAGAATTGATTTATTACCAAATAAATAATCCTTAAGTTCAGAAAGAACTAATATGTTTTCTACCGATCCCATCTATATTATCTTACCATTTTGTCTTATAAATAAAGTCTGCGACTATAAAGTATTCTTAGATATAGTAACAAGGATTATTTTTCGTCAGGTTGAATTTATTAAATAATAGAAGTTAATGAGCCGAACTGACATACGGATTGATATAAATTTAGTTCAACTGCAGTTACTTAAAAGCATGCTGCAGTTGAACCATAATTTAATCAGTATGTTTATTAATGCTGGTTGCCTCGGTAGGCTCTATTTTTCGAGGGTTGAACTTCTCTTTCATTGTTTGCATTATGACAAATAATGAAGGAATGAATAACGTGCCAACAAAAGTGGCTAATAACATGCCCATTAAAACAACCCAACCTATCACCATGCGGCTGGATGCGCCTGCACCTGAGGCAAATGCCAGTGGCAATACACCTAAAATAAAAGATAGCGCAGTCATCATAACGGCTCTGAAACGTAATTTTGCGGCGCTATGTGCGGCATCAATAATTGCCATGCCATTGTCTCGTTGCTCTTTTGCAAACTCAACAATAAGAATGGCACTTTTACTGGCGAGCCCTATTAGCATAACAATACCTACCTGAGCATAAAGATCATTATTAACAAAAGGCAGGAGCATTATTGGGATCAAAGCACCAAAAATCGCAATAACCACAGATAAAATAACGGCTACCGGGGCGGTCCAGCTTTCGTATTGGGCGACTAAAAACAGGTAAGCGAAAATAAATGCTAACGAGAATATCAATATGACATAGCCACCGGCTTCCTGCTCTTGCGCTGCGGTACCTGTCCATTCTATTTTGTAGCCGTTAGGCAGAGCTTCTTTTGCTACTTCAGCAAAGGCTATTAAGGCTTCGCCGGAACTATAACCTTCTCCCGGGTTACCTTGTACTGTGGCTGACTTTCGCATGTTATATCGATTGATGATTTGTGGACCTAATACGGGTGAAACATTGACTAAAGCATTAAGAGGCACCATATCATTATTGTTATTTCGTACATGAATACGGCTTAAGTCTGTAATTGATTGTCGATATTCAGCCTCAGCTTGTAGCATAACGCGATATACTTTGCCGTATAAATTAAAATCATTGATATAAGACGAGCCAAAATTAGCCTGAAGGGTGGAGAAAATTTCTTTAACACTTATCCCCAAGGTTTCGGCTTTGTCGCGATTAATATCAATAAAGTACTGAGGCACATTAGCAGAATAGGTACTAAAAACACCTTTTAAACGTGGATCCTGATTCGCTTTAAAAATCAGGCTACGAACAGCCTGGGCGAGTTCATCAGGAGAGCCTCCCGTTAAATCCAACACTTTAGCTTCAAATCCACCCCCTGTGCCTAGTCCCATAATTGCAGGCATAGGGAATACAAAACCCTGAGCAGCCGGGATTGTTGCAACTTGTTGGTTTAATTTTCCAAGTATGTTGTACCACTGTAAAGGCTGTGTTGTTCTTTCATCCCATGGTGTCAAAATAGGAATAATAAGCGCCGCATTTGACGAGGCTCCAGAAATAATAGACATGCCTGAAATTGCAATAACATCTGAAACACCGTCAGTGGCTAACATCATTTCAGTGACTTCTTGCACGACTTCTTCGGTACGATTGAGTGATGCGCCGTCAGGCAGCTGTATATGCGACATAAAAAAGCCATTATCTTCTAAAGGCAAAAATCCTGTGGGCGCCATTTTAAATAAGCCCAGCGTCCCTGCAATAAATGCGATCATAATGATAATTGTGACCATGAGATGACGGTTAAGTTTATCAACTATGGAGATATACTTATCACGTGTGTTATCAACTAAACGACTAAATAATAATAAAAATCCTTTTGCTTTTCCTGTTTCATTACTTAATAACAAACCAGATAAAGCGGGTGCTAAAGTTAGCGCATTGATAGATGAAATAGCGACTGCGACACTAATCGTAATAGCAAACTGCTTGTATAACTCACCTGTAATACCAGGCATAAATGCAACGGGAATAAATACTGCCATTAATACTAAAGTAGTGGCGATAATCGGGCTAAACACTTCTTTCATTGCACTTGCTGTTGCTTCTTTTGCCGTACAGTTACTCTCATTTAAATGACGTTGCACATTTTCTACAACAACAATGCAATCATCCACCACGATGCCAATTGCTAAAATAATGGCAAATAATGAAATTGTATTCGCGGTAAAGCCTGCGGCAAAAAGTACAGCGAAAGTACCAATGAGTGACACCGGAATCGCGATTGCGGGGATCAAAGTTGAACGCCAATCACCTAAGAATAAATAAGTCACCAATACAACTAATAAAAAAGTAATAAATAAGGTTGTTAATACTTCACTAATTGATGAACGAACAAATTTGGTTGTATCATAAAGTACTTTATATTCAAGTGCTTCAGGGAAGCGAGTTTTTAATTCATCTAAAGTTTTATAAACATTATCTGCAACAGTTAAAGCATTTGCACCCGGTGATTGGTAAACGGCTACGGCAGCTGCCGGATGGCCGTTTAGTGTGCTGCTGGCTGCGTAAGATTGAGAGCCAAGTTCCAAGCGAGCGATATCTTTAAGTCTTAAAAATGAACCGTCGGAGTTTGCTCTTATTGTGATATTTTCAAATTCGGCAACGCTAACTAGCCGGCCTTTGGCTTTTAGAGTATATTGAAATTGTTGAGCATTATTAAACGGTGCCGAGCCAATTTGGCCAGCTGAGGCTTGAATATTCTGACTTCGGATAGCATTTGCAACATCTGTGGTGGTGAGATTTAAAGCCGTTAAGCGCTCTGGAGATAACCACACTCGCATACCATAATCTTTTGCGCCAAATTGACTTACATTTCCGACACCATTGATGCGTGACAAAGCGTCTTGAATGTAAATGGAAGTATAATTACTCAAATAAACATCATCATGTTCTTTATCTGAAGAAATAATATTGATCACCATTAACATACTGGATGATTGTTTTTTTGTAACAACACCTTGTTGAGTGACTTCTGACGGTAATTTGGCGGTTGCCTGCGCGACCCGGTTTTGTACATTCACCGCCGCAATATCAGGATCTGTGCCAACCGCAAACGTCACGGTAAGAGAGTAACTGCCATCATTACCGCTGCTTGATGACATATAGAGCATATTCTCAACACCATTGATTTCAGCTTCAATAATTGCTGCCACTGATTGTTCCACAACATCGGCACTTGCACCTGGATAGGAGGTAGACACTTGTACCTGAGGTGGTGTAATTTCGGGGAATTGGTTAACAGGAATAGCATTAATAGCTAGTGCACCTGCAATCATGATCACAATTGCAATTACAAAAGCAAATTTGGGTCGATTAATAAAGAATAATGAAAACACTGTTTAGCCCTCCACAGGATTAACAATACCACCTGCGCCAACTTTTTGCAGGCCTTCAACGATCACTTTTTCTCCCGCTATTAATCCTGTTAAGACTTGCCATTGTCCATCAATTTGCTGGCCAACCGTAATACGTTTCACACTGACTTTGTTATTATTATCAACGCCTAATACAAAGTAACCTTGTTTATCTTTTTGTACTGCAGATTGTTTGATTACAATTCCCATTACTTTTTGTTTCTCGGTTACGACAACTTGTACAAGTTCTCCTGGTAACAATACGCCAGTTGGGTTGGAAAATTCAGCACGAACTAAAATAGTATCTGTTGAAGTATTAACGGCAGTATCAACATAATTAAAGTTTCCCTGATGCTCGTAAAAAGATCCATCAGATAATTTTAGCGTCGGTGCAACCGGTGGATTTTTTAAATCAATACCTTTACGTCTTGCCGCCAACATAGACTTTTCGCTAACAGATAGTGTCACATAAATCGGATCCATATTGGTGACTGTGGTTAAAACCTCTGAATTAGTATTAAGTAAATTGCCCACACTATATTTTTCGCGGCCTACACGGCCAGTAATTGGGGAATAAATTTTGGTGTAGCTCAAATCAAGTTGCGACTTTTTTAATTCAGCTTGTGCTTTGAGTACATTAGCCTGGGCGACGAGTTGTTCTGCTTTCACTTTATCATAATCGGCTAATGAAGCAGCACCTTTCTTTTTAAGATTTTCTTGTCGTTTCAACGCTGCATTTGCCTGTGATAAACTCGCTTTTACGCTTGCGAGATTTGCTTCATCTTTTTGTACTTGTAATGCGTAAATATCAGGTTCAATTTCAAATAAGAGCTGTCCGGCGTTAACCGTTGCGCCTTCTTGAAATTCTCTTTTTGTTAAAAATCCACTGACTCTGGCTCTAATATCGACTTTGCTTCTAGCTTCAATTCTACCAACTAATTGAAATGACGGCGTAACATCTTGCATTTTGACTGTTTGTACAATAACACTGGGTGCTGATGGGGTTTGTGCATGCGTATAAGAGCTAATTAAAAAACATGCACCGATCAGTATAAAGAAAGGCAATAACAACTTATTCATAATCTGGTACCCAAAAAGAGTGAGGTTAAAATAATAGCTTTAAGAATATACTAAATTTAAGATTATAAAAAATATAATTATTAATTTTTTATTTTAAATCACAGAGTTATTGATTTGAGTCTTTATTAACCTTAGTCAGGTATTTAAAATAAAAATCTGATAGCTAACAATGAAAAATATTAAGAACTATCAGACGAAGTTTGGAAAACTTGATTTATTGTTGCATATGCCGGGTTTGTCGTTGTACGAAGTTAATTTGACTCGTTGATTCTTTCTTTTGACCTGCGTACAGATTAAGTGTGTCAAAGCGGCTTTTTAATTTAGAGGCGGTATAGTCTAATTCAATTTTTGACATGACAAGTGGATGTTTTTCAGGAAATAGCGCTTCTACTGCTTGTGATAAAAGTTCATAAAGTCTTTTCAGGTTTATTTGGTGTGTTTGCCCTGTTTTTTCAAACAACCAGTTTGTAAGTGCCATAAAATTATCAAAAGGATTGTCAGCTAATATATGTGGTAATACGTATTTAAAGCGTCCTGAATTTCCTATCATATCCCAATAGCGCGCAAAGCGGTTAACCAGTTGCATAGTTGCAAAGTCAACGCGATCTGTACTTAATATATTAAATGGTGGTAATGGGTTAAAACGCAAGTCAAATGCTGCTGTGTGCCTGATGATCGGGCTACCTTTAAGGCGCTTTAAAATACCTAATTGAATTTCATGAGGATTACATTGATATAGTTGATTGAAGCTGTCTGCGAACGATTCAAATGTTTCACCTGGTAAACCAAAAATTAGGTCAGCATGAATATGGGCGTGTGTATGTTCTTTTAACCAAACTAAATTTTCTTTTGATTTAGCGTTGTTTTGCTTACGGCTGATATTAGTTTGTACTTGCTGATCGAAAGTTTGGATGCCAATTTCAAATTGTAAACTGCCTTCAGGGAATTGGGTTAATACTTCTTTTAATTTTCGCGGTAAATGATCTGGTACTACTTCAAAATGCAGGTAAAGTTCGTCATTCTTTTTATCTAAGAAAAACTGCATGATCTGCATTGTCGTTTTAATATTTAAGTTAAAGGTTCTATCTATAAACTTAAAGTTTCGTGCGCCACGTTGATATAAAACTTCCATTTGTTCGAGAAATAATTCTAATTCAAATGGATTTGATGCCGTGTCTAAGGAAGATAAACAAAATTCACATTTAAATGGGCAACCACGAGATGCCTCAACATAAAGTAGACGATTTTTTAAGTCTTCATCACTATAATACTGATAAGGCAGTTCAAGATCTTTTAGTTCAACGGGTTTAGATCTAAGGATTTTTTGTTCGGGTTCGGTCTGGTTTATAATATCTTTGCATAATTGATAAAAACTCACTTCTGCGGCACCCGTTAATACATAATCAGCTGTTGTAACAATATCTTGTTGTTCAGATTCGTAACTGACTTCAGGGCCACCCAAGACCACTTTAATTTCAGGGGCAATTACTTTTAACAGGCTAACAACATTTGTGGTTTCAATTATATTCCAGATATAAACACCAAAACCAACAATAGTCGGTTTTGACTCTAAGATTTTTTCAACTATATCTATGGCACGAGTTTGAATTACAAACTCTTTGATTTCGCAGTGGCTTTGCAGTTCTTTTAAATTAGCATACAAATAACGTAAACCTAAACTGGCGTGAATATACTTTGCGTTGATAGTAGCAAGTACTATTTTAGATGAGGCTTTATTCATGTCGTTATCAGTTGGTATATCGAGTTTTAATGAACTTGGCGTAATATCTTCTACTACATTTATCTGTTTAACTGCTAACTCATTATTCAATTGTTGCGTAGCCATGGTAATTCTTAAATATCTTTAAAGTCTGCGCGTATAATACAGTAATAGAGGATGATATTCAGTATTTGATTTGACCACGTTTGTTCATTTTCTCTTGATATCTAGAGCACCATATAGATTAAAAAGTGCTGGCGTATATTTTTTAAACTATATGGTGTTCTAGCTCCCCTTTTAATTTTTATGCCATCAATTTGTCATAATCTATATATAAAGTACGTTTCCGTTAAAGGTAATGATAGCGTTGTCGGTTGTTGTCTTTAACTTGATTTTTAAATAACAAGTTAAGGAAATATAATGAAAAAAATGAATTTAGTTCTGCTTTGTACAATAAGCTTATTATTTACAAAGTTGAGTTTTGCAGAAATTTATCAAAACCCGGGGACCGTTGAGTTTCAAACACGCGTAGCAGCAAAACATAATAAAATTGCTAATAGCAGACAACACAGGCAACAACAAGGCTGGATGAAAGCGGCAACGGTGGCTGATGGTGCAACATCTGGATATTATCAAGCTGGTAATTGGTTTAAATTACATAATAGCGTTATCAAAATCGGATCTGGTTTAGTTTCTTTTGAGTTTGATCCAGCTAAGTTAGATTGCACTCAAGGTTTTTCTTTTAATCTTGAAGTGGGTGAAGATACAGTATCAGTATTTAAACCTAACTGTGAAGATTTATTAAATGCCTCTGTCAGTTATCCCATTAGCCACACTTTCGATCTTATTCCAGAAGTAATAAAACCTAAAATTATTGTACCGCTTGATCCGCTTGGCCTGATTCAGATAGGTGCCAAATTTGGGCTGGGTGTTGATGTGGGTGCTGATTTTACAGTTGGTGGAGTGATTGGAGGTTTTGATAACGATGAACCTTTTGAGTATGACGGTGTTCGCCGACCTGATTATATATACGCATCTGTTGAACCTTATGTTGCGGGAAATGTTACCGCTGCGGCTTATACAACGATAGGCCACGGTATTGCAGAAGCTGGCGTTAAAGGTAAATTTAATCTGCTGAGCGTTAAGTCTAAAGGATATATGGAAGCTGGGATCCGCCGAATAGATATTGATGATGAAATTGTCGAACAAGGTTTCCTTGAATTAAAGATCACAGGTCAGTTATCAGGAGGAGCCGGAAAATTAGATGCATATTGTCATAAATTATGGGGATTAATTAAACTCAATACCAATCTAATGAAATGGGATCCGCTATTTAAAAACGAGTATACCTTGTTTGAGTACGCCAGCCCAGTATGGGAAACACTTTAAAGTTTGGTCATTAGAGCACCATATAGTGGGGAGAGCCCCACTTTTTTGCATGGAAAATTTATGAAAAAAATAATATTCATTGTTGTATTGTGTATTACATGTATTTTATCGGTTAATTATTTAAAACAATCAGATATCGTACAAACAGCCAAAATATCGACTTCAACAAAGTCATTCGCGAATGATACTGTAAATACTACTTCAACGCGTAAAGAGTTAGCTTTTGACTTTAATATTGAGACTTCAGTACGAAGTGATAGTAATAAAGTACTTTCTCAATCAGTTTTTAGCGGAAAGTTACTGCTAGCAGCGCAATCTGGTACGAGATCATGGTTAGGAAAAATAATTGATGCTGAATTAGTCCAGCAGGGGAGTTTGAAAAAACTAGACTCACCTGTTTTTTTCAAAACGGATTATACTAATTTAGTATTTGAACACATAGATTTACTTGGCCTGAATGAGAAACACCCGGTAAATGCTATTCGTTTTGTTCTGCCTCAATTGTCTTATAAATTAAATGATACATTATTGATAGATACGGCTATCAATACGACCAGTTATAAATATGCTAAAGATGGCAATGAGATACGCAGAAAAATAACTCACCGCGAATACAAGAATACGGGTTTGACTATGTTAGTAACTGATGTAAAAGAACAATGGCAGTTAATAACAAACCAAAACAATTTTCCTGTACAACTTAATACTCACACAGATACACATTATGAAAGCCAGACAGAGCAAATGGTTATGCGTCAGGCTATCAAAATTTCACCTGCTGATATCTCGACACTTTGGGATAAAAATCAATATACCCAGCTTGCAAATGCCAATTTAAAATATGAAATAGCGACATTAAATAGTGTTTTGGAGATCAATTCAAAAGAAGCGTTAAATGATGCTTTACAAAAGCTTGCCAGTTTTCATGATGAAACATTAGCGCATGCTATCGGTAAATACTTGATTGCTAATTATAGCTCAGAAGAAATTGCTAAATTAATTAAGCTTCAGGGAGATAGTCGTAAGGCTTCACTTATTATTTATAGTATTCAAAAAAATCCAGATTTTGCAGCGGAAGTTATTTTAGTTGATTTAATTGCAGATCCTGAATTAGATTTATTGAATAAACAAAGAGTTGTAATGTCTTTGGGGCGATTCGAAGCTGTATCTGATCTCAGTTTAAATAGTTTAAAAAACCTGGTGCAACAACCAGAAACAGGTTTGGCAAATACAGCTGAACTAAGTATAGGCACGATCGCCCAATATAATGTGGACAAAAAATCAGAAGTTATTGGATATTTATCTTCTCAATTATCTTCAACGGCTCATCCAGAAGTGACGTTACTCGCAATTAATAATACAGGTATGACTGACTTAAATGATCAGGCTGTCAGTTTATTGGGCAACCAGTCACAAAATGTGAATATGGCGCTCATCAAATTATTAAGCAAAGAAGAGAGCTATCACGATCAATTAGTTGATTTCACGATCCATTCAAATCAACTCAAAACCATAGGTGCATTAGCCAAGGCATTGTCTGAGAAAAAATTAATATTAACTCAAGATCAAAAACAACAGATCGTCAGGCAGGTGGATAAGGCGTCGAATGAACTTTTAAAAGCGCAATTAACTGCATTGCTCAATACCGAAAAACATCAATGGTAAAATTTTAGTATTAAGGAAAATTATGAAATTTAGTAATAAATTAGCAATCATATCTATGTCTTCGATTTTGATATCGACTCAACTAATCGCAAATACATTGCCAAACCCCCAAAACACTGCAAATAACATAAGTGCTAATACGACAACCGAGGAAAGGTTTAGTGTTAAATTGAAAAATGGTGAAGTGCTTGAGCTGCTTGATAAGAATGGGTTAGGGTATTTAGATGATATGATTTTAGGTTATAGCGAAGACTTAAAAAAATATGGTTTAGAAATTGCGGCTGCTGATGGCCAAAGACGTGAATATAGTTCAGATTTTGCTCCGCAAGCTGCTATCAGATATCCTAGTTCGGGGTATAAATGGCCCGATGGAGAAGTTCCTTACCAAATTGACAACTCATTAACTAGCAGGGCACGCAGTGATTTTTTATATGCTGTGGATCATTGGAATAGAACAACTAACATCAATTTAGTACCACGTAACGGTCATAATGATTATATTAATGTGGTCAATGGCGGTGGGTGTAGTTCTTGGATCGGTCGATCTGGCGGGCGACAAACATTAACACTGGCTAGTAATTGCGGTAGGGGCGCAGCAGTGCACGAAATCGGACATGCAGTCGGTTTATTTCATGAGCAAACCCGTACCGACAGAGATGACTACATTAATATATTATGGCAAAACATACAGTCAAATATGAGTTACAATTTTCAAAAAATTACCCGCTCGCAAGGTCAAGATCACGGTATTTATGACTATTATTCTATTATGCATTATCGTACTAACGCATTCGGTATTGGTAACAGAACCACAATCAATATTAAAGATGCAAATATCAATGCAAACTTAGTTGGTAATTCCCAAAAACTAAGTCAGGGTGATATCAATGCCATTAATTATATGTATGGAGAGCCGAATCCTCCAGTTGCGTGTGACATAATAAATGTTCAGAACAATCAGCCGTTAATATTAAATGGCAGTAAAAATAGTGTTCAGTGTTTTAAGTTGCAATTACCTGATAACAGTGAAACTTATAAAGTGGTTACAACTGGAGACAATGGTGACGCTGATTTATTCGTAACTCATAATGACCTGGCAACCCAACAAGATTATGATTGTAAATCTGCCAAAGAAACCTCAAATGAAACCTGCTCAGGAACAGCACAAGGCGGTTTTGTACATATCAGTTTATTTGCTTATGAAGCATTTGATAATTTAACACTTACAGCAAGTTTCGAAGAAAAAGAAGAGCCTGTAGCTTGTACAGTACAAGACATGACTGTAGGAGAAAATATCACTATTAACGCTGCGGCTAAATCTAGCATGTGTTTTAAGTTATCAATATCAGATGATGTGACACAGTTAAAATTTAATACGGATCTGGGCATAGGTGACGCTGACTTATATGTTAAAAAATCACAACTTCCTTCAGATAGAGATTTCGATTGTAAAAGTACGGGTGAAACAAGTAAGGAGCAATGTACATTCACTATGCCTGAGGGGGATTATTTTGTTCGAGTTTTTGCCTGGGATAAAATTGAAAATGTGATTTTATCGGCAAAAACTTATGCTGGAGCCGATAATATATTTTATGGTGAAATTAGGACTCGTACCGAAGTTGATATTCAGCCTGATAATAATTGGTTTAACTATAATGGTGGTCAATTGCAGGCTTGGTTAAGTGGTCCTGAAAACGCAGATTTGGAACTTGTACTGCAACGCTGGAATGGTCGAGATAAAGTTTGGTTTGATGTTAAAGCATCGACTAATTCAAACTCGGAAGAAATGATAAATGTAACACTGGATCAAGGGTATTACAGATTTAAAATATTCAGTTGGAATAGCGAAAGCAAAGGTGAATACCAGTTTAAATTGCAACTTTAACTGAGCGTAGCGAAAGTTTAGGGGGCTTGGCCCCCATGCTGGACTGACTTCCTGGCTGTTCAGGGGGCATGTAGTTCTAGTGGAGTCCCACAGCTTTTAGAAAGTAAAAAATGTATGAGATAAGTCATCCTAGTGTATGACCGAATTATTAATACTTAAATCGTTTATAAAGTTTTTAGTTTATGAGACATTAGCGATTAAATTATGTGATGGATATTATAGAGAAGCCTACATAATATACTATATATACGATAAAACGGAGTTTAGCTAAATGTTTGGCGTGTTTAATAAAAATTCAATCCCTAAAATTGCGAGAGTATTGCCTCCTGCATTGATTGATACATTCAAAAAACAAAACTTTTATTCTACTGAAGAAGTAAAGAGTGTTTTTGATAATAAGCTCAAAACTGAGCATAATATCGAATATGCTTTTGCAATGTTTTGTTCGCAATTTGACTTCGAACAATTGAACTTAGAATCAGCCTATAGTGACTTACGGACTGACGTAGCAAAAAAGTGTTTTGGTAGTTGGCCTCGCTTCAATTTTGAATCACTTTTAGACTACTCCCGTCGCTCAACATTGGGCGGTGATAGTGGTAGTTTTGGAGGTGATGGTAGTTGTGGGGATGGAGGTGGTGGCGAATAGCTATTTTTCGCAAGCTACTATCACCCTTGATTGGGGCGTTGGTGTAACTCTCACTATTACATTGCAGTTTTAATTAAATTGGAAGGGATTATGAGTAAACTTACAATGTCCAAAACACATAAATAGCGAAGCGTTAGGTGTCATGTCAAATATGTCGGTTAAACAATTAGAATCAAAACTCTCTCAAATCCGAAGGTGCTTTTATATTAGCCAATTTATTTTAATAGGTGGTTTTTTCATTGCGATTACTATAGGTTTTATTTCTAATGCTTATATTAATGAAGCTACTTCAATCACTGTATTTTTCTTAATTCTAATAGCTTCCTATATAGCGCAAGCTTTTTATGACGGTGAATACTTAATTTCCAAATGCCCCAATTGCAATGCATATCTTTATTCGTTGTTTAAGTGGCCGTTTATGGGCTGGATAATGTTTATATTTTTTAGTAACTGTAAAAAGTGCGGTTTAAACTTACACGGTAAAAATATAAACAAGTATGCTACGCAAACACCTAAAAAGAGATTAAGGCGTCAATAATTAATTTTACAATTGAAGTAACTACAACATAAGTTTATTATTTTTTCTAGGCGGTTTTAAGTTTTAGGTGGTTTCTCGTACTTAAAAATCGACCTAATAAGAGTGCAGATAACATCACAAGTACACTGCCTAAATAAAGTGGAAATGTCGGGTTTGATTTTAAAACTAAGCTGCCAAGTAGCGATATCACCACGTTTGCGATACAAAATGTTACTGTTAATAATCCCATTAATGCGCCGTTTCCAGTATCCGGATTTATATCAGACGCAAAAACAGGCAGTAAGCCATTATATATCGCGATAGTGATGCCGGTTAAAGCAAATAAAGAGATCATTATGTTGGTGTCAGTTAAAGGTAACAGAAACATTAATAGTGCGGTTAAAACCAGACTGGTAATGAGCATAGCATGCATACCGAATGTATTTTTTAATCGAGTTACCAATAATAAGCTCGCTAAAGTCATACTTATGGTCATGATTGCTGTTATTTGTCCTATATCACTGGGCATCGCATTTCTGTTAGTGACTAGCCAGACGGGATAAAATTCGTAGAATGCGTTGAGTCCCATAGTAAATATAAACTGAAATATGAAAATTCTCTTAATATTGGGTAATTGCAATAAATGTAAAGAGTTATTGGTTCTTAATAAGGTCATGAAATTTTGAGTATTCTTAACTTGATGGGTTTCTTTAATGAATACAATAACAAACAGCATACAAACAAAAATGGCGATGGCTGCTGCAATAAATGGTGTATCTGAACCATATTCTGCCAAATAACCACCTGATAAAGGACCAATTAACCAACCTAAAAACCCTGCAGCGCTAATTAAAGACATAGCACGTGTTTTATCTATCGTTTTACCTAAATCCAAAGCGATCGCTCTGGCGATTGAAATATTGCCTTCGCACAAACCGGTAAAAAATCGCGCAAGAATAAATAGCATGTAATCTTCAGAAACAATCGCATACGCAGTGATCACATAACCTATAATACTGATAAGTAAAGTTAAGATGAGTACTTTTTTTCTTCCGTAACTATCAGATAATGCGCCAATAAATGAACCACCGATCACTATGCCAAGTGGATAAATAGCTAAAGCCATTCCTAGTAGAATTTCAGGAGAAAATGACATAAAAGAATTTAAGCCATTTAGCTGACCATCCATAAATAAAGGGGCTAACACAGGGTAAGGTAATGCAATTCCGGCGCAGCTTAGCAAAGTCACCATAAACACAGAGGAAAATATAAAATAATCTCTCATCATTCATTCTTTTATAAAGTTATTTGTTTATATAATAGTGTCACGATAATATTATGTAAAGTAATTTATTTACTAATTGGGTTTGGAGCATGCTTGTTAATAAATTTAATAATGTAGATAATATGAATAGTGGGGTTCTATGTGGCGCATACAGACTTTATTGAGCTATCTATTAATAGCGCGCAGGCATTCAGTTGGTTTAATCATTAAACACGTTAACCAAGTACTCTGTAACCTCGACCACGTAAACAATTATAAATAACGTGTTCTTTTCTGTGTTCAGCTTTTTGTCCACCACGCATTGAACCCGTTACGGCACCGACACCCGCTCCTCTGCTGGCTGTACCACTATTTCCGATTATGGCACCTAAGACAGCGCCGGTAGCAGCACCAATAGCACCATGTTTAGCGGCTTCTTCGCCTGTATTTACTTGTTCGGCATATTGTTGGCATTCCGCTAAATCTTTTTGGTAAGCGACTTCATCTATACCTCGGGTATCAACGATTGGTGTGCGATTAGCACAACCAGTCAGTACAATAGATGAACACAGGAAAAGTTTAATGAATGTGATTGCTGGATTAGTATCATTTTTCATAATATGGTTCTATTGGGAGATATATTACCTAAAGCTAGTTTAATGAAACTGAACCTGATATGAACAAATGAAATTAACCAATCGTATTACTTTCTTTATAGCCTAATAAAGGGTAACTGTGAAAATAACGCAATTTATATGCTGTATTCTGATTATTTGATTTAGCGCGAATACTGAGTGCTATTCGGTTGTTTTTATTAGGGTAAAATAACCAGCTGCGCCAAGTTTCTGGGTGATCAATACGGTGAGATGCAAATGATAATTTTATTTTGTCATTGAACCATATTTCATCACGCAGTGGCTTTTGAATATGGAAACTAAAATCCATCAATGGTATTGATAACCCTAAGCCCCAGGCTTTGATGTAGGATTCTTTTAAAGTCCAATAATCAAAAAATCGATTGGATTGTTGGTTATCAGGTAACGCAAATAATTCCTGAGTTTCACTGACAGAAAAATAGTGAGAGGCAATAGATAATACATCGCTATTACGTTCAATATTTTCTACGTCACAACCGATATCTTCATCAAGCGTCACAGCACACACTATCATATTGTTGGTATGACTTAAGTTAAACCTTAAGGGTAAAGGAGGGTTTAAAATTTCAGGTTTGTCTTTGTCCCCTTTCACAAAACACCAGTTTTGAGGTGGGACATCGGCATAATATGACAATAAATCTCGTATAAACGCACGAGTGATCAAAGCATTGTGCTGATCTTTTGCAAATTTGTATTTTTGCTGTTTTTGTGTTTCTTCATCTGTGAGCAGATCTTTATACTGCTCAAGTAAAGGGCAACCCATAAAATCCAATGGGTTAATTTGCCATAAATGCACTTCATGTTTTTTAAGGTTTATCTGCGTTTTTGACCAATCTGGCAGTGTTTGTTGCATATTTATATATCACTAGGAAATATTATGTGAAAAATCACGTATTTGTAAGTTGATATACTTTACCATTATTATTTTCATTTACATGACTTTATCTTTAAAAATAGTGTGTTTCTATATCAAATTTAAGCTAGAAATATATAAAACCACATAAGTTTTTAATTTCAAGTATCGGTTGATTGTATCGGATATGAAACCTGTGTATATTACTCAGCTTATTAGCTTTTATATCGGATTTGAGCATAAAACTAAGTATGGCTAAATGGATACTTGATGACTAAACAACATGCAAATGCAACAACGACACCTGAAATGCGTGCGTTTATTCATGAATCTGATTTACCGACAGCTTTGCTTGCCAGATTATTGAAAATATCAGAAGCTACGGTTAGAAAGTGGCGTAATAGAGACGTTTATACTGATGCGTCACATACTCCTAAACAATTAAATACCACCTTAAGTCGTGCGCAAGAATATGTGGTAATTGAGCTGCGAACACGTTTGTTATTATCATTAGATGAATTGTTAGCCGTAAGTAGGGAGTTTATAAACCCCCATGTTTCCAGAGCGGGATTACAAAGGTGTTTAAAAAGACATGGTGTTTCGCGATTGAGCGATATGGCACAAAATGATGTTAGCCATAACACACAAAGTGCTACACAAGTCCAGGTTTCCATTCAAAATATAGAAAAAAAAGATATTTTGTTATCCGATATTTCACCCGAATCCATGCGTGAAGTACTCAATCAAACTAACAACTTGACTGAAGAGCAAGTGGTCAAAGTTAAAGTAACGCAATTACCTGACTTTGAAGATGAACCTTGCCAAAGACGATTATTAATTGCTAATGATCCTGCATCAGGGTGGGTTTATGTAGATATATATGAAGGCGCGGAAAAAGATGCTGCTGCGCGTTACATGAGCTATGTGTTAACTAAAGCTCCGTTTCATATCCGCCGGATCTTGGCGGATAACTATTCCGAATTTTTAAGTCGTTTTCGTTTGTTGGGCACAGATCTTAATGAACAATACGCACCAGAATCCAAGTTGGAGCAATAACCATGTCAGAAAAAAAATCGACATCAAAAATTAATAAAAACCAAAATGATAAATTAGACGAAAAGGTTTTTAATTCACGGTTACAAGCATGCCCAATTGCGATTGTTGGTATGGCGTCCATATTTGCTGATGCAAAAAATTTAGATCAATACTGGGATAATATTTCCAATGCCGTTGACGCTATTACCGACGTACCAGAATCAAACTGGAAAATAGATGATTATTACAGTGCAGATAAAAATGCCGCAGATAAAACCTATTGTAAACGAGGTGGATTCTTACCTGAAATAGACTTTGATCCGATGGAGTTTGGTTTACCGCCTAATATTTTAGAATTAACAGACATTACTCAACTACTCTCTTTAGTTGTTGCCAGAGATGTACTTAATGATGCCGGGTTAGGCGATGATTCAGGCTATGATCGTGATAAAATAGGGATCACTTTAGGTGTTGGTGGCGGTCAGAAACAAATAGGCCCATTACATTCCAGGCTTCAAGGCCCTGTTTTGAAAAAAGTACTTGCATCATCGGGTGTTAATGATGCAGACAGTGAAATTATCATTGAAAAATTTAAGAAAGCCTATATCGGCTGGGAAGAAAACTCATTTCCGGGCATGCTCGGCAATGTGATCTCAGGTCGTATTGCAAATCGTTTTGATTTAGGGGGCACTAATTGCGTAGTTGATGCTGCATGTGCCAGTTCCTTAGCTGCAATCAAACTTGCCATTTCTGATTTATTAGAGCACAGATCTGAAGTGATGTTATCTGGCGGAATATGCTGTGATAACTCACCCTTTATGTACATGTCTTTTTCAAAAACCCCTGCATTTACATCAGGAGAAGATATACGACCATTTGACGATGATTCAAAAGGCATGATGATAGGTGAAGGTATTGGCATGATGGCCTTTAAAAGGTTGGAAGATGCTGAACGTGATGGTGATAGAATTTATGCGGTACTTAAGGGGATTGGCACATCATCAGATGGAAGATTTAAATCTATTTATGCACCGCGTCCAGATGGCCAGGCAAAAGCGCTTCAACGTGCATATAATGATGCCGGATGGGATCCTAAAACCTGTGGCTTGATAGAAGCACATGGCACAGGCACCAAAGCGGGGGATGCCGCTGAATTTGAAGGTTTAAGAAAACACTTTAGCCAAGATAATGAACAAACACAGCATATTGCATTGGGATCTGTGAAATCACAAATCGGACATGCAAAAGCAGCTGCCGGTGCTGCTGGTATGATCAAGGCAATACTCGCTTTACATCATAAAGTATTACCACCTACCTTACATATCGATAAGCCTAATACAAACTTAGACATTGAAAACAGTCCATTATATTTAAACAGCGAACGACGTCCCTGGATGCCAAGAAAAGACGGAGCACCAAGACGTGCTGGAGTGAGTTCTTTTGGGTTTGGTGGTACCAATTATCATATGGTATTAGAAGAATATCAGCCGAATGCTCACGGTCAATTTCGCATTAACCATGTACCGCAATCTATTTTATTTATTGGTAAAGACGAACACGCAATTAAGAAACAGTTGCAAGATTGGCAAATTAAACTGAATCTTGATGCCGATAGCCAACCTTTTGCTTTTAATGCGTTAGTGTGTGAAAACAAAATAAAAACGCCAGATATTGAGCAAGCACGATGTGCATTTAATGCCAAAGACGCTGGTGAAGCACTCGCCTTAATAGCCGTTGCTTTAAAACAATTCGATAATAATGCAGGTATGTCAGACTGGTCTCATCCCAAAGGTATTTATTATCGTCAATCGGGCATTCAGACTTCGGGGAAAGTCGTTGCATTATTTTCAGGGCAGGGTTCTCAATATGTCAATATGGGTAATGAACTATTATGTAATTTCCCAAGTATGATGCAATCAGCTGCACAAATGGATAAAGAATTTGCAAATAACGATTTATCACATTTATCAAGTATTACTTATCCTATTCCTGTATTTACTCAAACAGATATAGATAAACAAAATGATAAGTTACGATTAACGCAATATGCGCAGCCTGCGATTGGCGCTTTGAGTATGGGTTTATTTAATACCTTTAAAAGTGCGGGCTTTAAAGCTGATTTTACCGGAGGACATAGTTTTGGTGAATTAACTGCATTATGGGCAGCTGAGGTGATTAACACAGATGATTATATTATGCTTGCCAGAAGTCGGGGACAGGCTATGGCTGCGCCTGAATCAAATGATTTTGACGCAGGTACTATGATTGCTGTGGTTGGCGACTCGGGCAAAATAGCCAAAGAGATTGAAACTATTGCAGATGTTTCAATTGCTAACTATAACTCTAATAATCAGGTTGTTATTGCAGGCTCTACAGCACAAATAGCGATTACTAGCGACTTACTCATCACAAAAAATTATAAAGTAATACCTTTACCTGTTTCTGCTGCGTTTCATACGCCTTTAGTAGGACATGCAAAAGCACCGTTTGCAACAGCAATAGATAAAGTAAAATTTTCAACACCAAATATGCCAGTTTATTCTAATGGCACTGGAACTGAACATTCAAGTAACGCCATTGATATTAAACAGGCACTTAAAAATCATATTTTGTCGTCGGTTCACTTTAAAACTGAAATCGACAACTTATACGCTGCAGGTGGCCGGATATTTGTTGAGTTTGGCCCTAAGAATATTTTAACTAAGCTGACAGAGAATATACTTGCTGATAAATCAGATATTGCAACAATTGCAATTAATGCTAATCCTGGTAAATCAGCCGATCTGCAATTAAGACAAGCGGCACTGCAATTAAGTGTATTGGGATTAACGCTATCAGATATCGATCCTCATAGCGCTGTTAAACGACCTTTAAAGCCCGTCAAAAAATCACCGTTGACGATGAAGTTAACGGGGGCTGCCTTTGTCAGTGATAAAACCCAAAAACAATTTGATGATGCATTAAATGATGGCTGGAAAATTAGTCAGGCACCAACGACTGAACCTAAGGTTGTGGAAAAAATAGTAGAAAAAATTGTTGAAGTCGAAAAGATTGTCTATGTTGACAGACCAGTTAAAGACGCTCAGGAGGGGGTGGAGCAAGCTGATCTTATTTCAAGTATTGAGCGTAGCGTATCTAAATTTGTTGATCATCAAAAACATGTGCTTGATGTACATGAACAGTATATGCAAGCACCAAAAGAGTACGCACAAACGGTACAAACTGTACTTAATCAACACTCAGATGCACAATTACCAAAGAGTGTTGAGAATACATTAGATATGTATCATGATTTTCAGTCTGAAACATTGCGGGTTCATGAACAATATCTCAATAACCAAAGTCAGAATATGACGGAGTTACTGAATAATTCTGAACAGCCTGCTGAACTAAAATTAAGCCCCGATCTTTCACAACAGATCCAATCAACAAATGGGCCGTTGAAAAAAACGATACAGTCAGCAGATGATAAATCTGAAACAGTAAGTGCTCAACCTGCTGCATTGCCGGTACAAACAACTGCGACAGCGTTAGCGCCAGTGATTGAATTACCACAACAAGACTTTAATACGATTAATCAAGTTATGTTGGATGTTGTTGCCGATAAAACAGGCTACCCGATTGAAATGCTAGAACTAAGTATGGATATGGAAGCCGATTTAGGCATAGATTCAATCAAACGTGTGGAAATATTAGGTGCAGTTCAGGACGAATTAACAGATTTACCTGAATTGAACCCTGAAGATCTAACGCAATTGCGTACTTTAGGTGAAATTGTTGATTTTCTAAAATCGCAATCTAAACAAGTTTCTCATAAAGCACAAACACCTGAATTACATCTAGTAGCAAAACAACAAGATACGACTAATGCTATTTCACTTGAACATATTCAAACTGTGATGATGTCAGTTGTGGCTGATAAAACAGGTTATCCGGTTGAGATGCTTGAACTTGAGATGGATATGGAAGCGGATTTAGGCATAGATTCCATTAAACGGGTTGAGATTTTGGGTGCGGTGCAAGATGAGATCACGGATTTACCCGATTTAAATCCGGAAGAATTGACTCAACTTCGCACCTTAGGCGAAATCGTCGCTTATATGCAGGCACAAACTCCAGATCCTGAAAGCGCAGTATCAAGTAAACCACAACTCGTGACAAACCCAGAAGAAATACAATCGAATATAACACTTGTAGATATTCAAACTGTGATGATGTCAGTTGTGGCTGATAAAACAGGTTATCCGGTTGAGATGCTTGAACTTGAGATGGATATGGAAGCGGATTTAGGCATAGACTCCATTAAACGGGTTGAGATTTTAGGTGCGGTGCAAGATGAGATCACTGATTTACCCGATTTAAATCCGGAAGAATTGGCTCAACTGAGAACTTTAGGCGAAATCGTCGCTTATATGCAGGCACAAACTCCAAGTTCTGAAAGCGCAGTATCAAGTAAACCACAAGTCGTGACAAACCCAGAAGAAATACAAACGAATATAACACTTGTGGATATTCAAACTGTGATGATGTCAGTTGTGGCTGATAAAACAGGTTATCCGGTTGAGATGCTTGAACTTGAGATGGATATGGAAGCGGATTTAGGCATAGATTCCATTAAACGGGTTGAGATTTTAGGTGCAGTGCAAGATGAGATCACTGATTTACCCGATTTAAATCCGGAAGAATTGGCTCAACTGCGCACCTTAGGCGAAATCGTCGCTTATATGCAGGCACAAACTCCAAGTTCAGCCGTTGATTTGGCTGAAAATCCACAAGACATAAAAGCAAGTGAAGTCAAAACAGCAGGCGTGACGCTTGATCAAATTAATACTGTGATGATGTCGGTTGTGGCTGATAAAACAGGTTACCCGGTTGAGATGCTTGAACTTGAGATGGATATGGAAGCGGATTTAGGCATAGATTCCATTAAACGGGTTGAGATTTTAGGTGCAGTGCAAGATGAGATCACTGATTTACCCGATTTAAATCCGGAAGAATTGGCTCAACTGCGAACTTTAGGCGAAATCGTTATTCATATGCAAAGTAAATCAATAGCTTCAGACTCATCTTACGTATTAAATGACAATTTCACTGATCTGAAAGTCAGCAAAGAAGAGTTAGTTACCCGTGATAACAATGTACCTAGTGCGACCGTTGTTATAGAGAAGTTAGGTTCTATCTATCAAATCAGTCAGGAAATAAGTGGGGCACATGCACTTATAGTTGATGACGGTACTAAAAGCGCCATATCTCTTGCCACACAGTTAACAGCACAAGGTTGGCAAGTTTCAGTGCTTAAACCTGACTGGCTTACAAAGAGCACAAATACAGAGTATGAAAAGGTAGTTAATGTTGTTGCAATCAATGATGTAAATGAATCACAGATAACAGAATTTATAACTGGCCATAACCAGCTTGATGCTGTTATTTATATGCATCAAGTGATTAAAATAGATAATATTCAATACCCTGAACAATCCAAAAAAAGTTTGCAGTTAGCATTTTTGTTAGCAAAGTTGTGTAATGTGCAATCAGCCAATAATACACGGGGTGCTTTTATTGCAATTACGCGTCAAAGTGGTTGCATGTCAGTTGAAGATAATAAATTAACTTCAAATTCAACATCTGATTTAATACAAGGTGGTGTGAATGGTTTAGTTAAAACCTTATCTCACGAATGGCCTTCAGTTTTGTGTCGTGCAATCGATTTTCCGGCTAATTTAGAAGAGACCTACATGGCATCACTCATCATGCAGGAGCTGTTAGATGTTGAAACTAGCCTGAATGAGGTTGCATATAATATTGATGAAAACGGAAATGCCCAGAGGTTGACTCTGGCTGCCAGACAAACGAATAGTAATTTACTTGAACGCGGTAATAGCATTACTACAGAGTCTGTATTTTTAGTGAGCGGCGGCGCTAAAGGGGTAACAGCGCATTGTGTATTGGAATTAGCCAAACAACTCCAGTGTAAATTTATTTTATTGGGTCGTTCAGTATATGAAGCTGATGAACCACATTGGGCGCAAGGTATTACTGAACAAGCAGCACTGAAAAAAGCGGTAATGCAAGATTTAATGGTCAATGGTGATAAACCAACCCCGGCAAAAATCTCTGAACTGATAAAACCTGTGCTTGCAAATCGTGAAATCAAAAAGACACTTGAGGCAATTCAAACAGCGGGTGGTCAGGCATATTATATAAGTGCCGATGTAACTGATAGCAAAAGTGTGCAAAAAGCGGTTAAACCAGCGATAGCAGAATTAGGTAATATTACCGGCATTATTCATGGTGCAGGTGTATTAGCTGATAATTTTATCGAGAAAAAAACATTATCAGATTTTGATGCTGTTTATCGTACAAAAATCGACGGCTTACACGCTTTATTGTCTGTGGTTTTACCAAATAAGTTAAAGCATTTAGCATTATTTTCATCCGCTGCTGGTTTTTATGGTAATCCCGGGCAATCGGATTACGCTATTGCGAATGAAATACTAAATAAAACGGCGCATCGTTTTAAACTATTACATCCCAATGTTCAGGTGATAAGCTTCAATTGGGGCCCCTGGGATGGTGGTATGGTAACCCCACAACTTAAACGTATGTTCAATGAACGTGGTGTTTTTATCATTCCTTTGGATGGCGGAGCACAATTATTTGTAAATGAATTAGCAGCAATTGATAATCAATCAGTACAAGTGTTAGTTGGTAACGATCTGTCAAAACAACACAGCACTGAAAAGGATAACACTGTAAAAAAGTCACAAGTTAGTCGTTTAATTAAAACTATTAAAACGACTAACATGCCATTTTTGTCTGATCATATGATTGCAGGAAATAAAGTTTTACCTACAGTATGTGCCATCGCATGGATGTGTGAGGCCGTTAATAAGTTTTATCCTGACTATCATGTTAAAGGTATTGAAGATTATCGCTTGTTTAAAGGAATTGTGTTTGATGGAACGGCACCAGAGGAAATTAATTTTGAGATCTCGTTATTAGAACAAAATCGAGATACGGTTCAGTATGGCGTTAAGGTATCAAGTGAATTAACACCTGATAAAGTCATTTATCATTATAGTGCTAACGTGATTTTAATGCGCTCAGCACCAATTAGTGATGAACGTGCATCATTATCATTGCCAGCACAATTAGAGTCTGTGATTGATGCGCAAGATTTATATCAAGATGGCACGTTATTCCATGGTGAAAGCTTTCAGGGGATAACTAAGGTCATTGATTGTGATCAAGCCGGGTTATTAATTGCGTGTATGGTAAATCACAGTGCGCATAATAAACAGGGGCAGTTTCCTGTGCCGAGTGCTAATAATAGACTTCCTAATATTTTTGCCAATGATTTAGTGTATCAGGCGATGTTAGTGTGGGTGAAAAGAAGCTGTAATTTTGGTAGTTTACCTGTAAAAACAAAGGAATGGATAATAAACCGTGAGGTGGTAATTTATGAGCCATTTTTTATAAAACTCAGTGTTGTTGAAAAAACTGCGACTAAATTGATCGCTGATGTGATGATTATTTCACACACCAAAGAGATATTAGCCGAGGTTAAATCAGCGGAAGTAACAATCAGTGAACAGTTGACTCATTTATTCTTGACGCAAAGTACAGAACAAGCTGTTATTTGATGAGTATGAATTCTCAATTGGCGGTCGTGGGCATGGATGCACATATCAGATCCTTAGATAACATAGATAAAGTAGAACGTGCTTTTTATACTGGTCAGTTTATTTCGTTTAACCGATCTGACTTGGTTAAACGGGAGTTCTGTCTGGATGAAATGATTGAAAAGCTGGCTAAATATACTCATGTAGAATTGTCTGACCTTTATATAATCGCATTATCTGAGCAAAGTGATTTAAATCAAGCACTGGAATTAGCCGCAAAAGCCTGTGCTCAGCAAAAAATCGTTGCTCTTGTTGCACAACATGATGAGTTATTAACAGATGATGGTGATTATAAAGCGACTTTCAGCTTAGATAGTCAATTTAGAGGGTATGCAACAAATTCGGGAGCTATCTGTATTTTGTTGGCTGATCCCGTTTTTGCTTTAAGTCAAAATATGTATATTTATAGTCATATTTTAGCATTTAATGAAAATCAAAATATTGAGATTGCGGTAAGTCAGGCATTAAAAAGCGCACAACTTGATGTAAATGATATTGGTGTACTTGAATTTTCTGCACTGAGTGATAGCGGCTTACTTTATCAAGAAAAAAATGGCTTATGTAAAACCTATCGTGGCATACAGCATAATACGGCCATCAGTTCTGCACGCAGCGTTATTGGAGAGGCAGGTGATTTATCTGTCTTGGCTGGATTATTAAAAGTGATCATCGCAGTGCAGCAAAGGTATATCCCGGGTACTAGTGATTGGCTGGGAGTATCAGAAAATCAATTAGAGCACTGGGCACGAACTTCTTTTTACTTTCCCGTAAAATCACAACCTTGGTATCCAAAATATGATAGTGATAATAAATTAATAGCCCGTAAAGCAGCGTACAGTTGTCAAACTCGGTCTAGTTATTGTCATATTATCGTAGCGGAAAATATTTTAGATACTGACGGAAAAATACCTGAACAAGAAGTGATCAGGTATAACGGTTTTTTCAGTTCAAGCCCCTTAAAACTTGTTTTGGTATCTGAGGACAATCTAAGCGCTTTATTAAATAAATTAAGTGGTATAAATACTCACGAATATAGTTCAATTGAGTATTTAGCTAAGCAATATTATGGGGTATTTGATGCCAATCAGACTTATTGTATTGCGTTACTGGCTGAAAGTTTTGATGAATTAAATAAAGAAATTGCTTTGGCAATAACCAATATTCCTGATGCGGTAAACGCTGGTCAAGACTGGAAAACCCCTCGCGGAAGTTATTTTTCACCTATCCCGGTAAATCATGATAATAATGTTGCTTTTATCTACCCCGGTATCGGGGCTACTTATATCGGTTTAGGCAAAGATCTGTTTCATTTATTTCCTCAAATCTATCCAAAAATGGCATCTCTTACTGATAATATCGCTTCGACATTAAAAGATACCTTACTTTACCCAAGAAGCATTAACCGACCAAGTTTCGAACTTTTAAAAGCAAAAGAATTAAGATTACGGCAAAGCTTATCTGATATCGCTGAAGCTGGGGTGGGTTTTGCCTGCATTTTTACCTATATCTTTGAAAATGTATTTAAGGTCAAAGCCGATTACTCTGCTGGTTATAGCATGGGTGAAGTAAGCATGTATGCGGCACTAGGCTGTTGGCAGCAACCAGAGGCATTAAGTGAAAAATTGGCTAATTCACTTACCTTTAATCAAAAATTAAGTGGTGAATTGTCGGCGGCAAAAAGTTTGTGGCAACTTTCTGACGCTAATGATAAAAATGAAATTTGGGAAACATACAGTATTCGAGCCACGATAGAGCAAGTACAGCTTGCCAGTACTGAGCAAAGTAAAGTGTATTGCACCATCATTAATACGCCCGACAATTTATTATTAGCTGGCTATCCACCTGAATGCCGGCAAGTGATCAAAAACTTGGGTGTGCGTGCAATGCCAATAAATATGGCGAATGCGATTCACTGCGAAGTAGCCCAAAGTGAATACGAAAATATGGTTATGTTATATACCATGAAGGTAACTGAACGTATTAAAACTAAAATGTACTCCAGTTCCTGTTACTTACCGATCCCGCATCGTACAGTTGCAATTGCCCATAGTATTGCTAAATGTTTGTGTGAACAGGTTGATTTTCCTCGCTTGATAAAAGTATTAAATAGTGATGGTGCACAAGTCTTTGTAGAGATGGGGCCTGGAAGATCTTTGAGTGGCTGGGTAGATAAAATACTCCATAATAGTAAATCATCATCACATATATCGGTAGCTGTTAATGCAAAAGGTACTCAAGATGAAGTGAGCTATTTACGGGCAATAGCACAATTGGTTAGTCACGGCATTAATATTGATCTCCAAAATAGTTTCTCGGGTTCAATCCTTGTTAAAAATAAAAAATTACCTTTAGGTAGCATATAAGTATGGAAAATATTGCAGTTATAGGCATTGCCAATTTATTTCCGGGATCAAAAACGCCCGAAGAGTTTTGGCAACAATTGTTAGCCCAGCAGGACTGCCGCTCTAAAGCGACTAATGAACAGATGGGAGTGGATCCACTTGCTTATTTTGGGGGAAAAGGAGAGACAGATAAGTTTTACTGTATTCACGGTGGTTATATTAGGGGTTTTGACTTTAAACCTGGTGATGTTAATTCAACTCATAGTGGGTTAACGGATAGCTACTTAACTCAATTAGACGATTTGCATAAATGGTCATTATATGTGATGGCGCAGGCGTTAAAAGATGCTGGATATTGGCAAAACGTTTCTTTAGATAATTGTGGTTTAATTTTAGGTAACTTGTCTTTCCCAACTAAAACGTCTAATCATTTATTTCTGCCGCTATATCATCAGGTCGTTAATGACACTTTAAAGCAACATTTTAATGAAGATTTTGAATTATCTCACTTTAGTGAACAAGTGCCCCAAGTGCATGCGAATAATGCTCTCGTTGCTGGTTATCCTGCGGCGTTATTGGCACAAGCTGCCGGACTTGGTGGACCGCACTTTGCGTTAGATGCAGCCTGTGCCTCATCGTGTTATTCTGTCAAGTTAGCCTGTGATTATTTACATACGGGAAAGGCAGATATGATGCTGGCAGGTGCTGTATCAGGTGCTGATCCTTTATTTGTAAATATGGGATTTTCAATATTCCAGGCGTATCCGGCTAATAATGTACACGCTCCTTTTGATGCCAATTCTCAAGGATTATTTGCCGGTGAAGGCTCAGGTATGATGGTATTGAAACGTCACAGTGATGCCGTACGTGATGGTGATAAAATTCATGCAATTATTAAAGGTGGTGCATTATCAAATGATGGCAAAGGTGAGTTTGTATTAAGTCCAAATACAAAAGGCCAGGTGCTTGTTTATGAACGTGCTTATAAAAATGCAGGTATTGATCCTAACAACGTTGATTATATTGAATGTCATGCGACAGGTACACCTAAGGGCGATAAGGTTGAACTTGGATCCATGGACACGTTTTTTAGTAGTTTTAATCAAAGTGTCGCTAAAAAACCTTTATTAGGCTCAGTAAAATCTAACTTAGGTCACTTATTGACGGCAGCGGGAATGCCAGGAATGACCAAAGCCATCTGGGCATTAAACGAAAGTAAAATTCCAGCAACCATTAATTTAACCCGGCCGCTTAGTTCAAGAAATAATTATTTTGATGGTGCTAACATACCTGTAACAACAACCGATTGGCCGAAGCATTCAGGCCTAAGAACTGCCGGCGTCAGTGTGTTTGGTTTTGGCGGCGCAAATGCGCATTTAATTTTACAACAAGCCACAACAGCATTAGAAAATAAAATAGCTAAAGTTAAGCCTCGAGAATCGCTTGCTATCATAGGTATGGATGCGCATTTTGGTAGAGCGAAAAATCTGGCTGAATTTCAACAGGTCATCGAAACAAATAGAACAACATTTATTGAATTACCGGAAAAGCGCTGGAAAGGAATTGAAAAGAATCCAGCTGTCATGTCTGCTCTGGCTTTATCTAAACCACCGATTGGCAGTTATGTTGAAAGCTTTGATATAGATTTCTTACGCTTTAAGGTACCTCCTAACGAAGGTGATTGTCTGATTGCCCAGCAACTGATGATGATGAAAGTCGCTGATAATGCGGCCAGAGACGCTAAGTTAAGAGCAGGAACTAACGTTGCAGTATTAGTTGCTATGGGGGTTGAATTAGAACTACATCAATATAGAGGACGAGTAAATTTAACAACACAAATTCAGGAAAGTTTATCTCAGCAAGGTATTGAGCTAAGTGAAAAGCAATCGTTAGAACTACAAAATATAGTAAAAGATGGGGTAGCTCAGGCGGCTCAATTAAATCAATATACCAGTTTTATTGGTAACATTATGGCTTCGCGCATCTCGGCGCTTTGGGATTTTTCTGGCCCCGCATTTACTGTGTCGGCAGAAGAAAATTCAGTATATAGATGTATAGAATTAGCTGAGAATTTATTTCAGACAAGTGACGTTGAAGCCGTGATCATCGCAAGTGTTGATTTAGCTGGATCTGTAGAAAATATTACTCTACGCCAACATTACGGTCCGGTTTCGAAAACCGCTGAATCATCAAAACAAGGATGGCAGGTTGGCGAAGGTGCCGGGGCTTTTGTGGTACTTCCTGAAAGTAAGGCATCAAAAAATAGCTATGCCTCAATAAATGCACTGAGTTTTGTTAATGGTACCGATGATAAAGCCATCATAAAAGCGGCTAATAAGGCATTTAATATTGCTGATATTAGTGCTTCAGATATTGAACATGTTGAAGCACATAACAGCGGCTTTATAGCTGAAAATGATGCTGAAGAGTCGGCATTCAGCCAATTATATTTAGCACAAGTACAAAATAAGGCTGTGAGTTCTGTTAAAGGATTGGTTGGTCATACTTTTAACGCGTCAGGTATGGCAAGCATTATTAAAACGGCTTTATTACTTAATTCTGCCAAAGATGGCACTTTGCATGCGGTTAATGGTTTAGGTAAAGATGATAGCTGTGCACATTTAATTTTGGCTGCAAACCAGTTACAACATCCAATCTTAAATGCTCCCTTGAGAAATAATAAACCACAATTAATTAAGACGATAACTTTAGGTGGTGACAATATCGCAAGTAAAATAGCGTGTTCATTAGATGCTACAGGTTTAAAACAGGTTCAACTTAAGAACAAACCTTCAAATGTAAAGCAAGCTGTAAACTTGATGAATATAATACCTAAAGTGTCTGAGCAAACGCAGGTTAAATCAGAACTGTCTGAAGTTAGAGTAAATAAAATTGAACAAAAAACGTCGGTAAACACGACTAAACAACGTGACTTAGACTTTGGAATTAATGTGACAAATAAACCCAATATCACTCATACCTCAATTAGTACTGAAATTAAGCAGCAAACTGCGACGCATCAGGCGTTTTTAGTTTCAAGACAGATAGCTGGTCAGCAAATTGCAAAGTTAGTTAAATTGCAATCTGATATTTTATCGACAGCTACTGAATCAAAAAATCATATTAAATCGTCAAAATCTAACTCAGTAGATCATAAAAATGTAGTTCCTCTGAAAAGTGCAAGTCAAAATATTGCAGCAAAGACAACAAGTAAAAACGTTACTGATAGGATTAATTACCCGGCAATAAAGTTAATTGAACGATTCAATAAACCGAATAATATCATTTGGAATACCGCAGACCTTATTGAATTTGCAGAAGGCGACATTGGCAAGGTTTTTGGCGCTGAATATGACATTATTGACACTTATCCGCGTCGCGTGAGGTTACCTACAACTGATTATTTATTAGTGAGTCGTGTGACAGCATTGGAGGCTCAGGTACATGAATATAAAAAATCATATATGTGTACAGAATACGATATACCTGTTGATGCCCCTTTTTTGATAGACGGGCAGATCCCCTGGTCTGTATCTGTTGAGTCCGGACAATGTGATTTATTACTTATTTCTTATATTGGCATTGATTTTCAGGCAAAAGGTGAACGAGTATACCGTTTATTAGATTGCGAACTCACATTTTTAGAAGATATGGCCTTTGGTGGTGAAACCTTACGTTATGAAATTCATATTGATTCATATGCAAAAAATGGCGATCAATTGTTATTTTTCTTTCATTATGATTGTTATGTTGGTGATAAAAAAGTATTAATCATGAGAAACGGCTGTGCAGGATTTTTTACTGATGAGGAATTAGCTGAAGGTAAAGGTGTCATTTTAAATGATAAAGACAAAGCACAGCTTGAAGGTGCCAAAAAGTCGCGTTTTGAACCATTAATTTATAGCAGTGGATCACACTATGATTATGAAGATATGATCAAATTAGTTAATGGTGATATTGCAGGATGTTTTGGTAAAAACTACGATCAGGCAGGGCGCAACCCTTCACTTAAATTTTCATCTGAAAAATTTCTAATGATAGAAAGAGTAACTAAAATTGTTGCTAATGGTGGTCATTGGGGACTTGGTTTACTTGAAGGTCAAAAAGACTTAAAACCTGAGCATTGGTACTTCCCGTGCCATTTTAAAGATGATCAAGTAATGGCCGGTTCATTAATGAGTGAAGGCTGTGGTCAGATGGCCATGTTTTTTATGTTAAAACTGGGAATGCATAAACATGTTAACAATGCTCGGTTTCAACCTATGCCGGGTGAATCACAAACGGTACGATGTCGAGGGCAAGTTACACCTCAAGTTAATACGTTAACTTATCGTATGGAAGTAACACAAATGGGGATGTCACCTTATCCATTTATGAAGGCTAACATCGATATTATCTTAGATGGAAAAGTTGTTGTTGATTTTAAAAACTTAAGCATGATGATCAAAGAGCAAGATGAGTATTCGCCTTATCCCGTCACTTTACCAGCCCATATAAAATTAGAAAATAGTAACTCTGAAATTGACGCTAACCAATTAGATGAGCGAGGGATTGCACCTTTTAAAGATAAAAAGCGACCATTAATGCGTGTTGAATCAGATTTTACCGCTGACAAAAATAAAGGTGTTACACCTATAAAACATTTTATGGCACCAGAGGTTGAAGGGCAAAACAGAGTACCAGATACAGTACCTTTTACGCCATGGCATTTATTTGAATTTGCCACAGGTAATATTTCAAATTGTTTTGGATCTGATTTTGATATTTATACCGGTGAAAAAGGGCGGATTCCCCCACGCACACCCTGTGGTGATTTACAGGTAGTGACCCAGGTAGTGGCTGTGACAGGGAAACGATTAGATTTTAAAAACCCTGCAACTTGTACTGCAGAGTATTATGTACCAGAAGATGCCTGGTATTTTACTAAAAATAGCCATGATAATTGGATCCCATATTCTCTAATTATGGAAATTGCGTTGCAACCAAACGGTTTCATTTCAGGTTATATGGGAACTACTTTAAAATACCCAGATAAAGACTTGTTTTTCAGAAACCTGGACGGCTCGGGCGAATTGTTAAAACAACTTGATTTGCGAGGTAAAACCATCGTTAATAAATCCGTCTTGCTGAGTACGACTATGGCAGGCGGTATGATAGTACAAAGTTTTACTTTTGATTTATATGTAAAGCAAACTGCAGATGAGGATATCATTTTTTATACTGGTACAGCTGTTTTTGGTTATTTTGCCGCTGATGCGTTAGCAAATCAATTAGGTATAGATAATGGGAAAGTCACTCACGCCTGGTTTATTGATAATAAAATACCTAAAGAGAAACTTGAAATTTATGATTTAACTAATGAAAGTCATCAGTTTTTTCAAGCAATAGAAAATAAACCGTATTATAAGCTTGCAGGAGGACAACTCAATTTTGTTGATACAGTAACGATTGTCGAAGGAGGCGGAAGTTCAGGGTTTGCTTACATATATGGTGAGCGTCTAATTGATGCGACGGATTGGTTTTTCCGATACCATTTTCATCAAGACCCGGTAATGCCAGGTTCTTTAGGGGTGGAAGCTATTATTGAACTACTTCAAGTTTATGCGCTTAAAAATGATTTGGGTACAGGTTTTATTAACCCCAGATTCATCGCACCAATGACACAAGTTAAATGGAAATACAGAGGTCAGATCACACCATTAAATAAGCAAATGTCATTAGATGTGCATATTACTGACATTATTAAAAAAGATGATGAAATACAGCTGGTTGGAGATGCTAACCTTTCTAAAGATGGCCTGCGTATTTATGAAGTAAAAGATATCGTGCTGTCTATTGTAGAAGCTTAATTATTACAATTTAAAAATTAATAAGAATAATCAAATTAGGATAAATAATGTTAACCTTTAGTTTTGTCAATGATTCACCAATAGAATGGGCATGGCAAGTAGATAGTAAATCTGTTAATACACAAGAACAACAAATAAAATCGGCATTAATGGATTTAGAAAACCCCGTTTATGTGGCAAAAAATGGCAATGACTTTGGTGTTGTAAGTGAAACATCAAGCAATAATGCAACTCATGTTCTGGCTTTTGCGCCAAAGTTAATGCCTGCGGATCTAGGCGATGAAACTTTCAAAAAGCAGCATAATGTAAAATATGCTTATCATGGTGGTGCCATGGCCAATGGCATAGCATCAGTTGAATTAGTTGTTGCCTTAGGTAAAGCAGGTTTTTTATGCTCCTTTGGCGCAGCCGGGCTTGTACCTGATGTGATTGAAGAATCTATTCGTAAAATTCAGGCTGAACTACCTAATGGGCCTTTTGCGGTCAATTTGATCCATGCGCCCAGTGAAGAAGCTTTGGAGCGAGGTGCTGTAGAGCGATTTTTAAAATTGGGCGTGAAAACCGTAGAAGCCTCAGCCTATCTTGGATTAACAGAACATATAGTATGGTACCGTGTTGCCGGATTATCAAAAGACAGTGATGGTAATGTTCATATTGGCCATAAAGTGATAGCGAAAGTGTCACGAACCGAAGTAGCTCGTCGTTTTATGGAGCCTGCGCCAGAAAAATTGATCAAAAAACTCTTGTTACAGGGAAAAATAACCCAAGAACAGGCTGAGCTATCACAAAGCGTTCCTATGGCCGATGATATAACCGCTGAGGCGGATTCAGGTGGCCACACAGATAACAGACCATTTTTAACCTTATTGCCAAGTATTATGGCATTACGTGATGAAATACAAGAGAAGTTCAATTTTACGCCAGCTTTAAGGGTAGGTGCCGGTGGTGGAATTGGCACACCTGAAGCTGCACTTGCTGCATTTAACATGGGCGCCGCTTATATCGTTTTAGGCTCGGTTAATCAGGCATGTATTGAAGCGGGTGCCTCTGACTATACCCGTAAACTATTGGCAAGTGTAGAAATGGCTGATGTAACTATGGCGCCTGCGGCAGACATGTTTGAAATGGGTGTCAAATTGCAAGTTGTTAAACGGGGTTCCATGTTTGCCATGCGAGCGAAAAAACTATATGACTTGTATGTGACATACGATTCTATTGAAGATTTACCGAATGATGAAAGGATCAAAATAGAAAAAACCATATTCAGAGCAAATTTAGATGAGGTATGGACGGGGACGGTTGAATTTTTTCAACAACGAGATCCAGAAATGTTAGCGCGTGCACAATCAAACCCAAAACGTAAAATGGCATTGATATTTAGGTGGTATTTAGGGTTATCTTCTCGTTGGTCGAATATCGGTGAACCAGGGCGTGAAATGGATTACCAGATATGGGCAGGTCCTAGTTTAGGTGCTTTTAATGCCTGGGTTAAAGGCACATATTTAGAAGATTATCAGCAACGTAAAGCAGTAGATATCGCATTGCATATGTTAAAAGGTGCTGCTTATCTGCAAAGAGTGAATGGGTTAAAGTCTCAAGGGGTTATGTTTTCAGCAAAGCTTAACAAATATAAAACTGAAAATTAAAAATAATAAAAGGTTGAAAATATGGCGTTAAGGGTTAACTGGCAAGTGAAAGGACTGATTTTATTGTTTGGGTGTTTGATTTCTTTTATATCAAATGCACATGGCGTAGATGACAATACAAAATTGTTTCTAATGAATAATCAGGGTGTGGCTTTGATCCCATATTTATATTTTGGGGCCAAACACATGATCACAGGATATGATCACTTGTTGTTTTTAGTGGGTGTTTTATTTTTTCTTTATCGCACTAAAGATGTATTAATTTATGTGAGTTTATTTACATTAGGGCATAGTATTACCTTACTCCTAGGGGTATGGCATGATATTCAGGTTAATGCGTATTTAATAGATGCAATCATAGGTTTATCAATAGTTTATAAAGGGTTTGATAACTTAGGTGGTTTTAGACACGTATTTGGATTTCAGCCAAATACTCAGATTGCTGTATTGATATTCGGTTTGTTCCACGGTTTTGGCCTTGCAACTAAACTTCAGGAATTTGAATTTGCAAAAGAAGGATTAATTCAGAATTTACTGGCTTTTAATGTGGGAGTAGAGCTAGGACAGTTTTTAGCATTAACCTTAGTGCTAATAATTCTGGGATTTTGGCGTAGACATCACAGTTATTTAAAGTTTTCAACAATATCAAATACCTTATTGATCAGTGGTGGAATATGTTTAACTTTATTCCAGTTAACTGGTTATTTCACTCAAATATAAGAATAAAAGAAAGAGAATAAAATGAACGAAGTAACTTACCCACTGCAATCTACAAAGACGCTTATTATCGCCAGCATAACTGCCGTGATAATTGCGACTACGCTTTATTTTACAATTATTCTGCCTGCTGAATTTAATCAGGATCCGACAGGTATTGGAAAAATTTTAGGCTTAACTCAGCTTAGTGAAGAAAGTGTACAAGCAGCTAATGAAGTTGCAGTAAAACCGAATAGTATTCAAAAAGATGAAGTAACCGTTATCGTACCGGCTAATAAAGGGGTTGAATATAAATTTCACATGAAGCAATTAGGAAAAATAAAGTACCAATGGCAATCCAACACCACGCCACTCTACTTTGATTTTCATGGTGAACCGAAAGGCGATACGACAGGGTTTTATGAAAGTTACAGTATTGCAACTGTGAGTGAAACTAATGGCACGATAACTGTGCCATTTGATGGCGTACATGGCTGGTATTGGAAAAATACATCAGATCAAGACGTTTCTGTTACGCTCAAAACAGAAGGTGAGTACGAAGTAATTGGTTTAATTAAATAATACTTATTGTGCAGGATCGATAAAGTGTTTACTTGAATTGTTTTTACGAAACCAACCGGCAATGGAATAACGTTCGGTTTCAGCAGGTAAAACTTCATGGGGAAAACGTTCACTTTCAAATAATACTAAGGTGCCTGACTTTGGAGTTACAGTAGATAATATTTGTGTATCGTCTTGTGAATAAATCAATAATTCTCCACCATGATCAGGTGTATTTAAATAAAACACACTGCTAAAGACTCGATTTGATTTACCTTTAAATGCATCAAGATGTTTTTTATAGAAGTCGCCTTTGTTATAAATTGCATAGTGGCATTCAAAATCAAATAAACCCATATAAAAATGTCGATTAATTTGTAATTTAAGGGCGTCTAACAAATTTAAATACGCTGTTTGAGCGGGCGAATCACCTGTGAGCCAAAGTGTCTTATCTTTACGCACTGTGTTATTTAAATGTGTGTCTTGCTGTCGGCCGATCCCCGCGGGTTTAAATTGCTCAATATTTAGCTGACAATCATGAAGTAATGCTTGAGTTAGCTCAGGATCCATTGCATTTTCAATGATGGCGTAACCTTTAATTTCGATTTGCGTTAAAATGCTATCAAATGATGAATTAAAATAATTGGAATTGTCGTTATTCACGTTATATATCGGTTTTTAGCTGGTACATCACAGTGTACCAAGTTTTAATTTAAATGAGAAAGACTGCAAAAAATTTACTGATCATTCTCACTGATATTTGATCACTAATTTAATACAAATGGTATAAATTATGCGAAAAAAATATGACTGCAAAAGTATTACAATACATGATGTCGCGAAAGAAGCTGGGGTATCAAAATCGACTGTTTCTTTAGTTTTAACGCAAAGTGATAAAGTAAGTAAAAAATCAAAGTTAAAAGTAGAGCAGGCTATTGATAAAACCGGTTATGTTTATAACCGTGATGCCGCCTCTTTAAGAAGTCGACAGTCTAATTTAGTGGCGATAGTGATCAATGATTTAGCAAATGCATTTACCTTGAGTTTTGTAAAGTCTATTGAAACTAAACTGAGAAATTCAGGCATGTTTTCTATGTTAGTCACTTGTAATGATGAAATAGAAACACAAACGAAACTCGTTAATCAATTAAAAGAATATAATGTCAATTCCTTTGTGATTTGTCCTGTGCAGGGGACTAACGCAGAATGGTTAAATGACCTGGTGAAACAAGGGTATGGTGTGATCAATATCCTAAGAGAAGTAAGTGCCGCAAAAGTCGCGACAGTATTACCTGATTATTATCTCGGTATAAAACTGGCGATGACGCATTTATTAGAGCAAGGATTTGAAAAAATTGCTTTTATCGGCAGCAATACCTTTACTTCGGAACAACAAAAAATTTCAGCTTATAAAGATGCGTTACAGGAAAGTGGTCTTGAGATCTTAGCCTTCAGAATAAAGCAAACAGCAGTGACACGTCATGATGGCAGGCAGGCGATAAATCAATTATTAAAAGATGAAAACGACATTGAGGCAATTGTCTGTGCTACTGATGTTATAGCCTACGGCGTAATTGATATATTATGCAAAAAAGGCAAAAAAATAGGTAACGAGATTGCTATTATCGGATTTGAGGATTTAGTAGATTCAAGCTTAATGTCACCTGCATTATCTTCGGTTCATGTAGATATGAATAAAATGGCTGATGCAGTTTTGCAACAGCTCCAAAATACAAATAACAGAAATAAAATCCTGGTAGAAATTGATTTGATCACAAGAGAAACGAGTTAATGCCTTTTCATACATATTGCTTCGTGTTATTTTCTTGGCATAAAATTAAAGAGGGTTCAATTAGATGCCAAAGGCAAGTGAAGTTAAAAAGAATACAGCGATAGAATATAATAACAGTGTTTATATTATCCGGGATATTGAGCGTTCAGTGCCACAAGGCCGTGCTGGTGGCAGTTTATACCGCATGCGTATGTATGATGTTGTTTCTGGTTTAAAAGTTGATGAAACATTTAAAGACAGTGATATGTTAACCTTAGGTGATTTAAGCCGACGTCCGGCAACTTTTTCTTATCTTGATGGTGATGAATTTGTATTTATGGATGATGAAGATTATACGCCATACAATTTAAATAAAGAAAGTATTGCTGATGAAGTACAATTTATTGATGAAAATACGCAAGGTATTCAAGTTATTCAGGTTGACGGCTCACCAGTAGGTATCGAATTACCACCTAGTGTTGAATTGGTGATCACTGAAACTGCACCATCAATGAAAGGTGGATCAGCTACCGCAAGAACTAAACCTGCAGTGCTTTCAACTGGCCTGACAGTGCAAGTGCCTGAGCATATTGCCACAGGTGATAAAATAAAAGTAAATACGGCAGAGCAAAAATTTATGGGCCGTGCTGATAAATAGTTTTTTTGTAAATGGCTATTTATTAAAAACCAGCTTCGGCTGGTTTTTGGTATTTATCGAACGACTTGGCAATCTTTGTGATCTGTCATAACTATAATTCAGCGTGGTTTTTAATGATTATTTACAAACATGCTTAGGGGAGGCCTGATATTAGATATGTACAGGAATTTTTAGGGCATAAGAATATATGTAAACGCGCAACTAAGCAGTGCGCCTGTTAGGAGCAAAGTCTAGTAGCAGATGCCATGGAAAAAGAACAAAAAAGGTGATTTATTCATATACCCTCATCCTGTAAATAATTGCTGTGTATATACAGGTGTAATGGCGTTTCCTGAATAAATCAAGAAATGGTCATATCCTCAGGTGAACAGACGTCATGATGACAAACCAAAGGGTAGCCTCTAGACCCATTGATTACTGAGTTGAAGCTGAAATCACGTCGTGTATAGTTGACCATGATGCGTCAAATACACAGGACGTCATATTGCCAGTTATCGTTTTTCAGAAATATATTTAGGTTATTACTCTATGCACATTGATAATATTGAAATAACTGGATAGTATTTACTAAATTTTTAAAGTTTGGCTGTCAGTCTATTTCGCTGGCAAACCATTAACTGTTAAGTTCCTATCGGCATATTATCAGTATCATAACAAAGGATGTTTATGGCACCGCAAATTACGGCAGACAATTTTACTTATAGAGAAAGTGAACTAAATTCAGCTTTCGCATTATCTACAAAAAATATCATAAAATTTGGTGATACTGATATTTTTCCATTTCCATATGAAACGAGAATGTTTTCGGATATTTTTGAAAAATTATTAGTTTCATTAAATGATACACATAATGATTTTCAAGGTAGGTTGAACGAATGCCCACCTGTAAACATCAGTACTTGTTCTACGGTTGGATACAATGGATATCGTTGGGCTACACAAATTGATCCATACTGGAATGCATATTTTCTCGGCTTAGTTCTATCTATAAGCAGTAAAATAGAAGAATCTAGAGTTAGTGAGGATTATGTTTACTCGTACAGATATGCACCTAATTTTGATACTGGCTCTTTATTTGACAAAGATACCAACTGGCGTAAATTCCAGAATGATAGCCTTGAATTAGCAAAAAATGATCTATCTATTAATTATATATTAACGTGTGATATAGCTGATTTTTATACAAGGATTTATCATCATCGGCTTGAAAATGCATTAGATAGGATTGATCCTCAAAAAGAAATATCTTCAAAAATTAAGAAGCTAATTCAGAATTTTTCAGGAACAAATTCCTATGGACTACCAGTAGGAGGGCCTGCTGCGAGGATACTCGCTGAGCTTGCTCTTGATTCACTGGATCATATTTTAATGATTAATGGAATAAAATTTAAGCGTTATGTCGACGACTTTATTATATTCTGTGAGACTAAGGAAGATGCTCATTCAGTCCTAACTTTAATCAGTCGTAAATTAATGGAGAATGAAGGGTTAACCCTTCAAAAACACAAAACAAACATTCTTTCTAAAGATGAGTTTATATCTTTAACTCAATCAAAGTTATATGGATTAGATGAAGATGAAGGCTCTCCTATGAAAGCTAAATTCATGAGTTTACCAATTAGATTTGATCCATATTCACAAAATGCAGCAGAGCAATATGAAGAAATAAAAGAAACACTAAGTGACTTTGATTTGCTCGGAATGTTAAGTAACGAATTGCAGAAATCTAAAATAAACCAACCGTTCAGCAAGCAACTTATTAGAGCTTTTGCGGCTGTAGATGATCGAATATTGTCAGATGCATTTAATGTTATATTTAATAGTATTAATGAGTTATACCCCATTTTCAATACTATCATTCAAGTTGCAACTACTAACTGGTCACGATTTGAAACTCAAACCAAAACTTTAATAAGAAATAAGCTTATAGAATTAATTAAAACAGATTCATTTATATTAAAAACAGAATTAAATTTGGCTTATGTTGTTAAGTTGTTTACGAAAGAAAATAACGTAGAAGGACAAATCGTTTTAACTGAAGTTCACCGATCAAATACCGATAGTATTTTAATTACATTAGTAGTTACTCAAGCAATGGCGAAGTGGAATACTCATTACTGGTTGTCTGAACTTAGAAGAATTTTCTCAACTATGACTCCTTGGCAAAGAAGGTTGTTTATAGTTGCATCATATCTCTTAGGTGATGAAGGTAAGCACTGGCTAAATCATAATAAAGCTAAATTTAACTTTATAGATGAAATTTATAAAGATTGGGGTGGTCTTAGGAAGAGTAGTAGAAATTTAGAGGAGGCTTTATGATTTCAGAGTCAACCTTTTCTAAAAAGTTTACGTCATTCTGGAACGAGATTTTACCAAATTCAAAAAACTACGTTAGGCTTATAAATGGTGGCTTACTCGAGCCTGTTTACGAACCTTTTGATACAGCAGATCGTAAGAATAATACAGCATTAGTTAATGTATTAGCTTTTAGCATGCTACGAGAGCTTTTTAATAACACCCAAACATTAGATCAACTTAATAATAGCCAATATTTTAGTAGTCAGAATTTTGAAGAACTTCTGGTTAAAGATCTTTTATATTTATCAAAATTTAGTTATGGGTCAGAATGCTCCTTACCATTATCTGAAAAAGAAAAAGTGCAGGCTAGCCAACTTTTTAGACAAATGTATGTGCGGTATGTGGCTAACAATTCTAGTTCGCAAATTGATCCTAAATTTGATGGTTGTGGTTTTATTAACGAATCGCATGGAGATCTTATTGCTGATAAAAAATTGATCGAAATTAAATCAGGAGAAAGAAGGTTTAACCTAACTGATTTAAGACAAGTTTTGATATATCTAGTACTAAACCATTATTCGAAAACCCCATTTGACATTACTTCGGTAGAATTGTTTAACCCTAGAATGGGAATTGCATTTTCAGAAGAAGTGGAAAGCTTTTGTTTGAATGTTAGTGCATTAAATAGTCAAGAGTTGTTCTCTGAAATTCAAAAATTTATAGTGGATAATAATTTTGTCGAAGAATTCGGAACTTAATAAACATGGATAGGTCGCGCGCAGCCGCGACTTAATCCGGTTGTTGAAAGCAAGAAAGGACATATATGGTCACCTCTGCTGAGTCAAGTTCAGGCTCAGTTTTTTATTAATTCAATTAAATTGTTTGCAATAAAATACCCTTACAACCAGTTCGTTACATTAATGAGAATAACGGTCTTATGACATTTTTTGTTAGAAATCTAATCTATAGAAATACCTAATTAGTTGTAAATTAATATTTTTCGACGTTTTTGTTTTAACTAATTCACTCAGGATTAGTTAATTGCTAATAAAATTAGCAGAAAGCAACATTCAGATCTTACATTCAGCGATTTAATTATTAAAAAACTACATTTTTATGTTTTAATCGAACATTATATTAAAAGTAAAGTTAGCCGGTCCTTTTTTAGTTTGTGAACTTGACTCAGCAGAGGTGACCATATATGTCCTTTTTTAGTTTTTTGTCCTTTTTTTAGTTTAACAGGTTAACTCTTCTTTAACGGTGAGCCAATCAGGCAGTGCATACTGTTTGGATTTTACGTTGGTATTAAAAAATTCACGTTTAAGTTTTGTATCATCAAAATCATCAGGCAGTGTCCATTGTGTAATACCAAGCTGAGCAGCTCGGTTTGCATAGTTTGACACTGATGAGGGTGATATAGATAAGCTGCTTGCTATTTGGCGATGAGCTAGCTTTGCAGCATATTTTAATCTGAGTATTTCTTTTAGCCGACATTCCGCACCCTAATTTATGAATACATTTCTTGATATGTTTTGCCTAAGGCATTTAACACGCTTGAGTGCCTGGGCTCTAAGTTGGCAATTAGGCCGTTTTTCTGCTCAAAATACATAACAGTGATACCGCTAAAGCAATGAAATATCCATCTGGCGGTTGGTTTTTGACTTGGCTTTTTCTTTTGATCGGGAAAGTGTTGGCCAGTGTCCCGTAGTCCCTTTCTGATCCTGTGCTCAAGGGCGTTGTAAACCATTAAGCATAAAGTCATTATCATCAGTAGCGCTTCTATTCGTTCCGGCTTTTTCAAAAATATCGCGCTGGTAAAAAACTCTGGGCTCTTTAAAAACTTAAAGCCACGTTCAACTCGCTGTTGCCCTTTGTATTGGCTTAACAACTCTGCCATGTCGAGGTTATTGATTTCGTTGGTGGCCAGAATAAAGCAGCCGCACTTGGTTTTTATCCGCTCACATTCGGTTAGTGAGCTGGCTAAAATCCCTTCGATGAAGTATTCAAAATAATCGGGTTGGGCGTCTTTTGCCGGCTGGCCTTTGTTTTTATAGCGTGCTTTTTCTCTGATATTAATTGAATTAACTTGCATTATCGGCGAACTTTTCTGCCATTTTGCTAAAGCTTTGCGAGCATCTTGTTCACAGGAAAAGGCTTCTTTGTTCAGTTTTATAAAGGATTTTATCGCCTTATCTGTTTGTTTTTGCAGGCGCTTTCCCAGTGTTTTCATTTCTTTTTCTTTCGCCGCTTCACTTTGAATAAGCAACCATTTCTGTTTGACACCTGCATAATCGTTATCAATCCAGCAGCCCCTGTAACCGTCAGCGAAATCTATGAGTTTATACGCTGTTATCTGGTTTATCAGCTGCTTGGCCTGAGTTAAAACAGCAGGCACGCGACTAATGAATATTCTTTCCTGCTTCGCCAATGCTTGTATCGTTTCTTTAACATATAAGGCACTGTCGCCGATATGATACTTGCTGTCACAAGCGCTTTTTACCGAATCCTTAAACTCTTTAACTAACTGGTAAAACTCGGTTTTATCCTTTGCATTGCCATTGGCCGGTGACATATACAGCGGGATCCCGGCTTGTTGCTCAACTAATAAATGCAACACAACCTGCTTTAAGTCTGGTCGGTGATCGCGGCTATAGCCATGGGTTAAGGTGACAGCACCCGTATCAGATTCAGTATCGTAATTCCCATCAACATGAAAGCTGGTGATATCTTGATTAACCGTTTCAACTTTTAAGTCGAGTGTTTTAACCGTATTGCTGGCTAAATGCGAAAATAACTCTGTTACCCCAAATTCAAAAAATTTGACCATGGCGCGACCTAAGGCACTGTCATTGAGCTGCTTAGCTTCAATACCGGGCCTTAATAATCGAGGTAAATCTTTATTGGCAAAAAACTCAGGGAACACATGTAATGGCCGACTAGTAAAGCCTAACCCATTGATGATCATGGCAACAAGCAATTCGCCATAAGAAACAAGCTTGTCATCTGGTGAAGGAATGAGTCGATCAACTTGCTCTGCTATTTTTAGTTCTTTACACATTTGAGCGATCAGGCCTAAATGACCAAGGTGTTTGGTGAAAGGTTTAAAAGGTGCTGACATGATAATTTCTTTGCTAAAAAGAAAGTATAAGATCACATTTAAAATAGATCGTCAAATCGATCCTGAAAAATATTTTGATCCTTATAATTAAGCGTATATTTTGAGCAAAAAAGAAACTGTTAAATAGGGTGCTGGATCACGGTTTTATTAGAGTACCTTTACAAGAGTTGGATCCTAATACTATCTGTAAATGGAAGCCCGTAATGGCTTTTGTTTGCATAGGCTCTAAAACTGAAGAACCGACAAGTTGTACTAGTGCATTCTCGTTCCGTGGTATTCACGATATTGACTCTATTACCACTTTGGAATGTTCGGAAAATTGCTTTTGTTTTGACAGTAAAAAGAATAAACATTCAGGTGCTATTAATGAGTTTAATAAAAAGTACCAACTTGACTTGGTGCTAAAGTAAACCTAATAAACATGGATAGGTTGCGCGCAGCCGCGACTTAATCCAGGGCAAACGGGTTAAATTCATACAGCGGTAGTCCCTACTGTTAACACCTTCATCATATAGGCATTGTCCCATCCTGCCTTCAACCGCTTACTTAATCTGAGTATTTCTTTTAGTTTTTGCATCGATATTGTAGCCGTTGGCATAGTTGTCCCGATCAAAGTTAAAATGAAAGGATAACGGGTAAATAAACCTACAATATGAATGAAATAATGACTTTTAAGTGAATAACATCAAGTCGATCGCTAAATAACATTTTTGCTAAAAGTGATCGTTATCGATGTTATTGAGTGATCGCGATGCATGGGAATATGCACTTAATGTAAAATTCGCTACGGCAGCTTCTCTTTTTATTATTTTATGTGAGCGCTTTCATTAATATCACAGTTTAGAGCTGGTACAAGTAATTACGTAATTATTAACAAACCAAAGAAACAAATTTATTCCATACATTGAAATATTTTTTATTCACATACGGTCTGCTTTACGGTTTCAAAAAATTAATTCGTTACAATTTTACTTTTTGAAAAAATTTTGATTTGATTTAAATTAGCTGTTGAATAAAAAATAAAATTTAATTTTTAAAGGAATATAAGCATGAAAAAACTATTACTCCCTTTGTTAGTTGCCACCACTTTAGGTTCTGCCGGAGCTTATGCGGGGGAGTTTACTGATAACATTAAACTTGCAATGGCATCAGATATACGTACAGATAAAGAAAAGTTAAGGGACGATAACAGACGTCCTGTTGAAACGTTAAAGTTTTTTGGTATTAAAGAAGATATGAAAGTGCTCGAATTGATCCCTGGTGGAGGTTGGTATTCCAAATTATTAGCACCTGCATTAAGAGAAAATGGAGAATTTTATGTTGCTTTAGGTACCTCGAGGGTTGAGAAATCTTTATTAGACAAACCAAATTTTGATAAAATTAAGGTGGTGAGTAAAGATACTAAAATGTCTTATAACAAAGATAAAGAAGCATATGATATTAGCCCGATAGATTTTAAATTAAATAACATTGATGCTGTATTAACGTTCAGAAATTATCATAATTTCAGTTTAGAAGGGCGAACCGAAATGAATAAAGCTGCCTTTGCAGCTTTGAAACCTGGGGGCGTTTACGGCGTTGTTGATCATACTCGTCGTCATATGCAAAGAAATGATAATGAAAACGGTCGTCGTTTCGATCCTGTTTTAGCGATCAAAGAAATCCAGGCTGCTGGTTTCGAATTTGTAGATTACTCAAAATTACATGCGCGCTCTGATGATGAATTACGTTACGAAGTAGGGCGTAAATCGGTGACAGGTAATACAGATAGGTTTACTTTTTTGTTTAAAAAGCCTGAAAACGCTAAACTTTAATTATTCACAGGCTGTTGAATACTTAAATTTGCTTAATTCACCTTAAAAGTTCAATAGCCTGGTTCACTTTCATTTACTACTGCATCGAAACTTAAATATTATCTGGGTTGAGCTGAGTATTTATCAGCCTTATTCGTAAATGGCTAACGCAAAATATGTGATTTAATGCGTTAAATACCTTATTATGCAGGCAAAATAAAATATGAGAGAGAACAATGAAGAAAATATTAGCCTTAGTCTTATTTGGAACTATGTTTGCCTTAGTCGGATGCTCCAAGCAGGAATCAAACACCACACCCAAAAGCGTTGAAACTGAAGAAAAACCCGTAGTTGAAAAATTGAATGTAGAATATAAAGAAGGTGTGCATTACCGCGTTGTTGAAAACATTAATGTTGGCGACCTAAAAGCGCCTTTTTTGGTGGAATATTTTTGGTTAGGATGCCCGCATTGTCAGCATTTTGAAGCGCCGTTACAGAAGTTCAAAAGTGAAAACCCTGCTGTTGGTTTTTTGCGTAAACATGCTGTTTTATCCCAAAACTGGGTGAATGATGCGCGTATTTATTACGCTTTAAAAGAAACAGATAACATGGCCCATTTTGCAGAACTTTTTGACTTATACAAGAAAGGTATGAATGAAGAAAAGTTCAACGCATTTTTTGAGAAAAATAATATAGATCAGGATGCATTTCTTGAAACTGCGGGTAAAAATGAAAATATCCTTGCGCAAATGAAAGAAAGTTTTGACGAAATGTCTAAAAATAATATGACTGGTGTGCCTGGCATAGTGGTTAATGGTAAGTACTTAATTATTGCGACTAAAGATACAGCTACAAATGAAAGCTATTTTGATTTAGTTAAATACTTACTAAAAAAATAATCAATACTATCTGAATCATTAAATTTTAACCCTCTTTCAAATATAAACTTTATATGAAGAGGGTTTTTACTTTTAAATCCCTCCCGATATCACCTTTATATGTTCTATCACAAACCTTTAGTGTTGATATTCTTAATCATTGCCTTGTTCAGTTTTCTCATCATTAATTAAATAACAATAAATATTATTTAATTTACATTTGTTGTTAACGTTAACTTTACATATTGTATATTTTATTATATATTCTTTTTCACCCAAATTGTTAACATTAAACTAACAATTAAAGTCGATGTTCATACCACGCATTCAGATTTGTAACAGTTTAATTTATATAAATTAGTTACTTAGTTAAGTTGTATATTCAGGTGGTTATTTCGATTTTGTAATTATTTTTAAATTATAAGTATCTAAGAAATATAAACTTTATCCAACAAAGTAAATAACTAAGGAAACTGTTATGCGAAAACTTAAAAATTTTCGATTTACGCAGATCCAAAATCTGATAGGGGTGACATCCTTGTCGGTACTTGGAACTGTTTTTACTGTACACGCTGAAACTGCAGAAGAGCACTTAGCGTGTGGAGTCGAACAAGCTACCGAAGCGCTTTATAAAAAATATCCAGCCATAAAAGAAAAACAACAAGCAAATAAGTTTTTTGAGGAGCTTAACTTAACGCCTAAACTATCGGCTGTTCAGCTCACTGATTATACTATACCTGTGGTTTTTCACATTATTCACGGTGGTGGAGCTGAAAACATCACAGATGCACAGATACAGGGATCAATTGATCAGTTAAATGAAGATTATAATGGTAATGATCTTGGTAAAGCGGATATTTTTGATGAGTTTAAAGCGCGTTATGCCGATGTTGGTATGAATTTTGTGCTTGCCAGGTTAGATCCTGATGGTAACCCGACGGATGGCATTACGCGTCATTATGAGCCTTTGGCTACGACGCAATATAATGATGGTTCAGATGAGGTGTTAAAAGCTAAATATATGTGGCCCAGAGAAAAATATCTGAACATTTATGTTGTGCGAAGTGCTGGCGGCAGTGCAGGCTCTGCCTGGGCATTTTATCCCGGACAAGTGGATACAGAAGGCGTAGCAAATGATGGTGTGATCAGCTCTCATTGGGCTATTGGACGTTCAGGTACGGCCACGCCAACACATTATAAAATTTTAACCCATGAAATAGGTCACTGGGCAAACTTAGCGCATACATTTGATAACGGCTGTAGTGCGCCTGGTGATAATGTTGCAGATACTCCCCCTACACAAACGGGTGGAGGATGTAATAAAGTATGGTCTCCTTGTGGTTCAGGTACTGAAATTGCGAATACACAAAACTATATGGATTATGGTTATTGTACTGTGATGTTTACTACTGGTCAGTCTGATCGTATGAAATCGGCTATGAATAGTTCAGTTTCTGGCCGTAATAATTTATATACTCAATCTAATTTAGTTGCTGCGGGTGTTGTAGGGCAATCCGTGAGTGCATTATTTAATATTGAAAAAAATACACTCGTACCGGGTGGAAAAGTTAAATTTAATAATGTTTCTCAATCTGAATCTTCTGAAATTACCAGTTGGCAATGGAATTTTCCTGGTGGCTCACCGTCAAGCTATACAGGTGAGACTCCGCCAACCATTACATATAACACGCCAGGGATCTATGCCGCAACTTTGACTGTAAGCAACGGCTCCGATTCTAATACGGTTACAAAAAATGATTATATTACCGTAACGAAAGATATTGTAATGCGTAATGATGTGGTTCGTGCCTGTGATGGTACCTTTGTTGATTCAGGTAATGACTTTGCAGGTCTCGCTGGCCAGTATGGCAATAGAGAAGATCACACTCTAACTATTTTACCAAATCAGCAAAATTCAGCAGTTCAGGTCAATTTTAATGAGTTTGTCATAGAAAATAACAGTAATTGTGATTTAGATCACTTAAAAGTTTATGACGGACTAGGGGATGATGCGCCATTATTAGGTACTTATTGTGGTGTTAATAGCCCGGGTAATTTAGTGGCATCAAATAATGCAGGTGCATTGACTTTTGTATTTCATTCTGATGTTAAATCACGTGCACCGGGATGGCAGGCTGATCTGAGTTGTACTACTGGTCAGGGAGGTGGAAATATTTCTCCCACGGCTAAAATAAATGGACCTTATCAAGTTAAAGCAAGTACTGAACTGCAATTTAATAGCGCAGGTTCAGTTGATATAGATGGTGAAATCGTTGCATATAACTGGAATTTTGGTGATGGTCAAAATAGTACATTAAGTGCTCCGACTCATATTTATAACCAAACCGGAACTTATACTGCGACCTTAATGGTAACTGATGATAGCGGTGCTACGGCAAGCCAGTCAACGCAAGTAACTGTCAGAGTAAATCAACCAGATCCTTTGATTGTTGAAGCGAATGGCCCTTATAGTGCGAAGCAAGAAGCAAGTGTTACGTTTAGTAGTGAAGGAACAAACGACTTAGATACTGAGATCACCAGTTATTTATGGGAATTTGGTGATGGTAATTCGAGTACCTTTTATCAGCCATCGCACACCTATAAGTTAGATGGTAGTTATATCGCTAAGCTCACTGTTACTAATGCCAATGGTGAAACACAAACCGATACCGCGAATGTTGAAATTACGATTGAACCAGGTAGTACACCACCTGCCATGGAAAATGCATGTGCTACGTCTACACCGATTGAGAATGGTCGATTAGAAGCAGGCCAGCCGATATGTGTCGCAGGAGATGTAAAACGTTCGTTCAGTATTTCAGATGTAGACAAATATCGTAGCATTGCTATCACGGCAGCTTATGGTTCAGGCCCTATAAAAATGTTGTTTAGGGAAAACGCCTGGCCAAATGCAACAACTTTTGATGCACAGTCCAGCACGATAGGTGATGTCGAATGTATTTATTTTAGAAATCCAACTGAATATTGGGGTTATGTTTCAGTTGAAGGCTCAAATAGTGATACGTCAGTTGTTATTGACTTCAACACTGCCGGATGCCGTAGTCTGGGTAATGCGAATATATTACCCGTTGGCGTGATCACAGCAGCAACTCATGGAGAAACAGACAAATCAATTAATTTCAGTGGTATATCTTCAACGGATGCAGATGGAAGTATCGTATCGTACCTTTGGGATTTTGGCGATGGTTCAACAATGAACACGCAAAGCCAAACGACACACGTTTATCAAACCGCGGGAGATTATGTTGTTTCCTTAACTGTTACCGATAATCATGGTGGTGCTCACATTGCAACTCATAATATTGTAATCAATGATCCAGTTAATTCAGCGCCTATCGCTATTGCAAATGGTCCATATGCAGGAAAAACATCTGATAATATACTATTTAACTCAGACGGTTCTAATGACAGTGATGGCACAATTGAGAAGTATGAATGGGACTTTGGTGATGGTACCGCAGTCGTTAATCAAGCTAAGCCAACGCATAGTTATCAAACGGCAGGCTCTTACACTGCAACATTAACAGTGACAGATAATGGTGGGCTAACGCACACATCGGAGGCACAGGTTGAGATCACCCAAACGCCAATTTTAAAGGAGTATTGTAGCGCAAATGGCGGTGGTGGTTATGAATGGATTGCAAATGTTGAAACGGATGGTTTTAGCAATGCATCTGATGACGGCAACTATAGTGATTTCACAGCGCTTGAAATACCTTTATCTTCTGGTACTAACGCTATTTCTTTGACCGCTGGAGGCACTTATACCGAACATTGGAAAATATGGATAGATTTTAATAGTGATGGTGACTTTAACGATCCGGGTGAAATTGTATTGAATAACCTGTCAGGCAAAGGGACTGTTAAGGGGAATATGAATATTGCCGCTAATACTCATGTTACCACTACAATGCGAATTGCCATGAAATACAATGGTGAAGCTACATCTTCATGTGGTGATATAGGTGATGGTGAAGTAGAAGATTACGCTGTGGTAATTGGTTCAGGAAATACGATTATAGAACCTGAAGCGCATATAAATGGCCCTTATTCAGCGAATGTAAATACTAATATTAACTTCAGTAGCGCAGGCTCTACTGGTCAACCAGGCACTATTGTAGATTACCTGTGGTCATTTGGTGATGGCCAAACAAGTACTCACGCCAACCCTGTTTATAGTTATGCAACAGACGGTAATTATACTGCAAGTTTGACAGTGACGAATTCTCAAGGCAATACAGCGACCAGTTCAACAGCGGTGACAATTTGGCCTGTAAGTCAGGCGTGTGGCGCAACAACAAATACGGGGGGTGGCATTGATTTTGGTGTTGAAGAGTGTGTCAATGGCACTGGTAAACTCTCATATTGGATTTATGTAGAAGAAGACAATACGACTATGTATATATCTACCTGGGATGGAACTGGTGATGTTGATATCTACTATAATTCAAGTACCTGGGCAGGCATTAACAGTTATCAATATAAATCAGATTTAATTGGTAACAATCAGGTTTTACAAGTCACAGCGAATAAAGGCTATCGTTATATTAGTTTAGAAACTGACACTGAGTACGCTGATGTTAAGTTTATCGTTACTAAAACACCACCTACAGGGATGCCGGGAGATGATTTTGCGAATGGTGGTGGTTCTGTATCAGGTACGGGCACCACAACTGCAGATGATCCAGATTGTGCTTTAGCAGATACACCTACTAATGACGCGAATATTCGCATGTATCATTTTGATCCAACCTTAGAAGCAAACTTCCTTAATAGTTGGGTACGTGTTCAAGGCGATGCAGTTACAGCAGAGTATACAATGAAGTTCTGTCCACCTATATATGGTAATATCAGAGCAGGCGAACGTATAGAAAAATTATCTGATACGCATTTTGGTAAAGAGTGGGAATATAACTATAAACATTGGGGAGAAAGAGATAGTAATGTGGACAGTGTTAAAGTCATTGCCCAAAGTGGTGGCCATAAAGCTGTTATGACTATGCCTATTACTTTATCTAACCCAACCGTAGCGCATCCGGTGCAGCCATCATGTGATGATTTAACTTTAGATGCAGATTTTGATGGCATTCCTGACTGTGCTGAACTACCAGGTAAAACTTTTTATACCATGCCACTTTATGAGTGGGGAGCGCGTCAAAATCAACAAGATTTATTTATCGAAGTTGATTATATGGCTAAGCATCCTTTAAAAGATTATGACGGTAATTACGTCTATGATGATAATAATCAGTTAATAATTGATCATGGTACAGAGCCTAAACGTGCAACACTTGATCGTGTGAAAGAAGTGTATGCACAACGTGGTATACATTTACATATGGATGCGGGGGACTTATTTGACCAAAGTCCGGGGTTAGATCCTGCTGATTATGACTTAGGAGGTGGTCAGGCAGTACCTTTTATGGAATATATCCATTTAGCCCGTTGGACCGATAGTTATAATGGCGTTAGCATAGAAGTTCCGGGCATGGATCAAGATGTTATGCCGCAATACTTTTTTAATAATGAAGAACGTGGACATATTTTCTATTACGTATTATTTGCTAACTCTCAAGGTGGCGCAAATCGCGGCTCTTCAGGCCAGGCTCCAGACTTATTTGACCGATATATGTATTTATCGTTAGGTGGTACAGGTTGGCAACTGAATGACGATACGCCTGAAAATGAAAATATGTTAGTGAATGCACAGGCTTCCACTATGGTACATGAATTAGGTCATATTTTTGGCTTGAGTCATGATGGTTTTCCTGACGATCAGGCGCGTAATTTTAAACTGAATTATCCAAGTGCAATGAACTATTTATTTCAGTTACAAGGCGGGCCTACAGATAAATTTGACGATGTCTCTTTTGATGTGATGGTTCGTGAACGTTACTATCTGAATGTAAATCCTGACAAAGGTTATGCGTGTAACCCTATGTTAAGAGAAACTCATCCAGACAATACAACCTGGGGGAATTTAGTTCATGGTTTAAGATCTGATCCGGCTGATTTTCATATTGGTTATTCTGATGGTCTGCAGCCTAAAATAGACGAAAGCATGACAAGTGAAGCACAGCTCTCAGGTGGATTGGATCACAATTGTGATGGTAATATCGATAATTACGAAGATGAGTTGGATGTTAATAATGATGGCCAAATTAACCAGTTATGGGATTATAATGACTGGGGTTACTTGACATTCTTCTATCATTATTACAACTATGATGTCACTAACGAATATGATGTGAGTAATGAGTTTTTACTGGAACCTAATTATCATGTTAAATGGGCGAATAGTCCGACAGATGTTAAATATCCAAGTAAAGTAAAAACAGCAGCTTCAGCACCGAAGAAACTTTTAATGAGTGTTAAGGATAAACAAGCATTATCGAAAAAGTTAATTGGTGTGGAGGAAGTTATTGTTCCATTAGCGGCACGTAAAGAGCTGCATAAAGCCATGGCGCAATCTCGTTCAGAACATAGAAAAAAACAATTGGAAGAAGTTAATGAAAATCATTAATCGATAATCCCATTTTTAACACATATAAAAGAGCGCCATTAAAGCGCTCTTTTTGATTTATTTTGTTTCTCCTTTTATAAAATACAGCTCGCTAAACCCCATTTTTGCAAATTCCGCATCTCTAAAATTACGCACGGCTGACGATCCTTTAGATGTCATTTCTATTTGTTGCACCATTTTAAGGTATTGAGTTAAATCAATTCCTTCAGCTGCGGCGACAGCTTCGTGCATATTATGAAATTTATCATAAGCAAAATTTATTTCTTTAGGTATATTTTTAAATTTGTAAGTGATCCTACTTGCCATTTGGTGCTCCTGACATGTAAACATAGTGTCCGGGCATTCTAATAGAATAAAAGATAATGTCAGTATTTTTTTGGGGCAGCTATTAACTGATGATCGGATTTAATGAATTAAACTTAAATCGAAATAATAACCTAAACCTATGGTGTAAGCGGATAAACCAATCAGGCTGTGTAATAAAATAATCACTAATGTAGATTGATATCGTATATAGGTTTGGCAAAATATAACACCAGCTAATGTTGAAAAAATGACGGCTTCCCAATTCCTAAAAATAATATGTAAAAACCCAAAACTAATACAACTTAAAAGGATCCTGTGGTTTAAATTTGGCAAGATAGCCTGATACCGATTAAAAATGAAAGTACGGTAAATTAATTCTTGCGGGAGAACTGATAAAATAGGATAAAGTACTAGTGTACTGAGCCAGATCTGCAAATGATTTTTAGGGTGGTAGAAAAGTAAATCAGGCGCAGTTAAATAAATAAACATTAGTAAAAAACAACTTACAGCGATACAAATGTGTAATAGTTTCTTGATTGGCCATGAGGAGTGAGTAAAAGGATTTAGGACTTTAAAAACGCTTTGTAAATTTTGATGCATGATCAGGCAACAGTAACTGGCACATAAACTCAATATGAGCATTAATATCAAGGCGTTATCTTTTGCAAAAGGGAATATCAATACGGGAAGTACAAAAAATAATAATATAACTTCAAGATATAAATAAGTTTTTATCGCAATACCCTATGTATTAAAAAAGATGTTTATTAACTTTAGTAGAGGTTATTAAGTCTGGCTATGTGATCTTAAAAATGTCATCAAAGTGTGTACTAAGTGTCATATTAGTCATTTACATTTTGAGTATACAAGGCTGATTTAACGGTGAAAGAGTATGATCGACGTCGAAAGAGTGATTGAAGAACAATTACCCACCATTCAAAAGAGTAAACTAACAAAAAAACCAGTTAAAGCACTATTGCAAAATTTATTACATGAAAAAGATCTGAACGATTTTGGTAACCGATACCCGCATTTAAGAGGGATAGATTTTGTAGAGCAAGTATTAGAATATTTTGATTTTAGTTACAGTGTTTATGATAAAGAAAAAGAACGAATTCCAGGTTCTGGTAGAGTTGTTATTATTGCAAACCACCCAATCGGTTCTTTAGATGGTTTAGCGCTAATGAAATTAGTCAGTGAAGTCAGACCTGATGTTAAAGTCATTGCCAATGAAATGTTAATGGCGATTAAGCCTTTGAATAATATGCTATTACCTGTAAATAATATGCAAGGTAATAGCACTTCGTCCAATTTGCATCGGATCTATGATTATTTAGTATCTGGCAGTGCGGTGATCATCTTTCCTGCCGGAGAAGTTTCTCGTCTTAGGCCCAGTGGCGTGAAAGACACATATTGGCATTCAGGGTTTTATAAAATTGCAAAAGCCACGCAGTCACCTATATTGCCTATGTATATTGATGGTAAAAACTCGGCATTTTTTTATAGTATCTCCATGTTATATAAACCACTGGCAACTATGTTGTTGGTGCGGGAAATGTTTAAACAAAAAAAGAAATCCGTTAATATTCGCATTGGTGAGTTGATCCCTAAAGATAGTTATATTAATGCAAATTTACCTATGCGCACCACAATTGAATTATTTAAAAAGCATACATATCGCCTGTCTGCTGATAAACCAGGGTTATTTAAGACACAATCTGCTATTGCACCGCCTCAAGAGCCAAAGGCGCTAAAAAAAGCCATAGAGCAATGTGAACTTTTAGGTACAACATCGGATAATAAAGATATTTATTTATATCATCATAGCGAGTCGTCGCCTATTTTACGTGAAATAGGCCGGTTACGTGAGTTGTCATTTCGTGCGGTCGGTGAGGGGACGGGTAATCGACGAGATACAGATAAATATGATGCTTATTATTATCACTTAATTTTATGGGATAAAGATAATTTAGAAATTGCCGGGGCATATCGTTTTGCTGATGCAAATAAAGTCATATCGATAAAGGAAGAAGATGCGTTGTATACCCATAGTTTATTTAAATACAGTACACACATGACGCAATATTTAGCCGCTGGATTAGAGCTTGGCCGTAGTTTTGTACAACCAAAATATTGGGGAAAGCGTAGCTTAGATTATCTTTGGTATGGCATAGGCGCTTTTATTAAAAAGAATCCGCAATTTCGCTATTTATTTGGTCCGGTAAGTATCTCGAACAATATTCCTAAGCGCGCAAAAGATTTATTGATTTATTTTTATAGCCTCTATTATGCTCATTCTATTCCATTAGCACAGGCCAATGTGCCTTATCAGTTATCTATAAGCACACAATCAGAATTTGGCATTTTATTTAAAGGTGATGATCAAAAAGAAGACTTTATGCAACTAAAACATTTATTAGCTAATATGGGCATCAGCATTCCGACTTTATATAAACAATATAGTGAATTATGTGAAGCCGATGGCGTTAAATTTCTGGCTTTTGGTATAGACCCAGATTTTAATGATTGTGTTGATGGTTTAGTCATGGTTGATTTAAATAAGCTTAAAGAGAAAAAAAGAAAAAGATATTTATCTTAATAACCCTTTACCTCTTTTAGTTTAATAAAGAGCAGGGGGGAATATTACGGTTAAATTTTGCCAAGAATCCAGGTTTTTTGGCCAAAAAATGTCGACCAAAGTAAACTCCCATATTTTTTTTACCGAATAGTACTTTATGAAAATCGTCAGGATCTCGTTTTGTCTTTTTAATTAAAGTATCAAAAACGAGAGAGTTTTCGATGATAGCATTTACACGATTTCGTTCTAATGCTTGCAAAAGTTGGTTTTCAGTTTGCGGTGTTAAACTAACATTATAATTTTTTTTCTCAAGTGCATGTAAGGCGTTTGAACCTGCACGGGCACCGATCAAAAAATTACTTTTAATATAGTCTAATGTGTATTTTTCAGTATTCAGTTGATGATGACTTTTCAAAAAATACAAATTTCTGATCTGCGGTAAAAAAACCTCACTTTGCACGGCATAAACATCGCGTTTATCATTTTTTGAGGCGGCAAAAAAACCATCGAGTTTATGGTTTTTGGTTTCAAATTGTACACGTTTCCAAGGTTTTTTTTCTATGACAAAAGGCTGGTTTATTCTAGCCATAATGCAGGCAACAGATCTAACCGCAATGCCATCTGCACCATCAGGTACATTTAGATGATACGGCTCCCAGTGCGCTTTTGTACCTAACCGAATTATGTGAGGTTGTTTATAAGTACTTTTGTTCAGGTCTTCATTATTGGCTAGGGTGAAAGAAGCGATAACCAGTAAAAAAAAACTTATCATACACTTTACTAACATTTACTCTCCGATGTAGGGATCAAAATTTCATCAATAAGCCAACACAGTATAGTCTATTTTTTTTGCTTATTAATATGTGAGTTTTTGCCCGGCAACACGACATCAAAAAACCATTTCTGATACGCTAATTGTACAAAGTTTCTATTTATCACTATTGTTATAAAATGAATTATATAAATAAAATGACGTTAAGAGCCATACAAGGTGGCGTACTTGCGTTGGGTGCGCCACTTGGTTGGCTGTTAATACAATATTTTCATGTGCCAGATTTGATGCTGGAAATAGAAAATAATTATGGTTTATATAGTTATTTGTTATTTGCCACAGAAATTGTTTTTATTGCATTTGGGTTTTATGTTGGTAGTAAAGAACAAATGATTTCAGACGTGGCGATCAGAGATGGATTAACAGGGATTTATAACTTACGTTTTTATATTGAACGATTAAATCAGGAAATAGCCCATGCCCATCGAAGTAACACGCCACTGTCTATTGTTTATTTTGATTTAGATCATTTTAAAAGCGTCAATGATAATTATGGTCATCCCGCCGGAGATGAAGTTTTAAGACGTGTAGCCGATGAAATATTGTCAATATCTCGACAACAAGATATTTTTGCAAGAGTGGGAGGTGAAGAGTTTTCACTGTTGTTGCCAGATACTAGCTTAAATAATGCGGTTACAAAAGCAGAGCAGATAAGACAGTTAATAGAAGGTTTACGAATACAAACAGATAAAACCACAATTATTAATATAACAATTTCATTAGGCGTTGTGAGTTTAAGGAAGAATGAAAATATTAATGATTTTTATAAACGTGCCGACAAAAACCTTTATTTGGCCAAAGAGCAAGGGCGAAATCGCATAGTGAGTGAATGAAAAAACCAGTGTATTAACTATGGTTTGGTAAATATTTTGACCTAGAACGGTTGAAAATCAACAGAGGTGCTTTACTCCTAAGCTTATGCGCCCTATGATCTGTTAAATTTCGTTTATTAAGATAAATCATATGACAAGTTTAACTATTATCCGCCCGGACGATTGGCATATTCACCTAAGAGACGGTGAACAATTACCAGACACTGTCAGAGATGTTAGCCGATATATGGGGCGGGCTATTATTATGCCTAACTTAATACCACCGGCAACAAGTACCGAAGACGCTTTGTCATATAGAGAGCGTATTTTAGCAGCTGGACCGCAAGGCAATTTTGAACCCTTAATGGTACTTTATCTTACAGATAAAACAACTCCTGATGAAATCAGAAAAGCAAAAGCGAGTGGCCATATTGTTGCTGCAAAACTATATCCTGCCGGTGCCACTACCAACTCTGATTCGGGTGTTACTGATGTTAAAAAGATTTATCCGACATTAAAAGCGATGCAAGAAGCGGGTATTATTTTATTAGTACACGGTGAAGTGACGGACAGTGCAATTGATATATTTGATCGTGAAAAAATTTTTATTGAGTCTATTTTAAAATCAGTTGTTGCTGATTTTCCTGACCTGAAAATAGTACTTGAACATATTACCACTAAGGATGCTGTTGAGTTTGTTGGATCCGCATCTGATAATGTTGCTGCAACGATCACCGCCCATCACTTATTATATAACCGAAATCATATGCTGGTAGGGGGAATTCGTCCTCATTTTTATTGTTTACCTATTCTTAAACGCAATATCCATCAAGATGCCTTAATTAAAGCGGCAACCAGTGGTAGCAAAAAATTCTTTTTAGGCACTGATTCTGCTCCTCATTACCAGGATAAAAAAGAAGCTGCCTGTGGTTGTGCTGGTTCATATACTGCACACGCAGCATTAGAATTATATGCAGAAACTTTTGAAACTGCGGATGCCTTAGATAAATTAGAAGGATTTGCTAGCTTTAATGGTCCGGACTTTTATGGGTTACCACGTAATTCAGACTCCATAACACTTGTTAAAGAAAGCTGGACCGTGCCAGACTTTTACCCGCTAGGGGGTGATAAAGTTGTTCCAATTCGTGCGGGTGAAAAAATCAGCTGGAAAGTTAAGTAATACCAATTACATCAAATATGTGATCATTCTCAATGACATTTGATCGCTCATTTAATACAAATGGTATAATTCGTTTTGCCTGACGCATTTAAAAAATAAAGTATGTGTCAGGCTGTTATGAATATTTAAGCTTTGACTTTAGCTACGGCTTTATTCCACCCTTTGATTAATATATCCCTGTGCTCATTAGTCATTAATGGGGTAAATTGTCTGTCAGTTTTTTGTAATTTTTGCGGTAGGTTTGTTTGCTGCCAAATATTAGCACCGATCCCTGCGAGTAAAATGGCACCTAATGACGTTGATTCAATATTTGCAGGTCTGGTTAATTTTATATTTAATATATCAGCTTGAAATTGCATTAAAAACGTATTACTGCAGGCGCCGCCATCCACTTTCATTGCCGTAAACTTAACGTTTGAATCTTGTTGCATGATTTGCAGTACATCATTTGTTTGATACGCAATTGACTCTAAAGTAGCACGGATTATTTCATTTTTTCCTGAACCACGCGTTAATCCCGTAATTTCACCTCTGGCATCCATATCCCAATGAGGAACACCTAATCCTGTAAAAGCGGGTACAAAATATACGCCTTGTGTATCTGACAAATTATTAGCGATTTGTTCTGTGTCAGCGGCATGTTCAATTATTTGTAATTGATCTCTTAACCACTGTACCGCAGCACCGGCAATAAACACTGATCCCTCTAGTGCATAAGCGGGTTTTCCGGCAGAGTCACATGCGATAGTAGTTAAAAGTCCGCGTTTACTTATGGTCTTTTTATTTCCTGTATGCATTAACATAAAACAGCCAGTACCATAAGTATTCTTTACTTCACCAGCCTGAGTGCAACCTTGTCCGAATAACGCAGCTTGTTGATCGCCAGCCACACCAGTAATAGGAATTTCAGCACCAGAAAAGATAGTGCTATGGGTATTGCCAAAGTTATCACTTGAGTTTTTAATTTTTGGTAAGATTTCTTTGGGTATATCAAAATAATCTAGTAATTCCTGATCCCAGTTATGCTCTTCAATGTTATATAGCATGGTTCTGGAAGCATTAGTATGATCTGTCAGATGACTTTGACCAGCAGTTAAATTCCAAATCAACCATGAATCAATAGTACCAAATACCAATTTCCCTGCTTTTGCCTGTTGTTTGAATTCAGGATATGAATTTAACAGCCATTGGATTTTTGTGGCAGAGAAATAGGCGTCGACTACTAATCCCGTTTTGTTTTGGATCCAATCTTGTTTATTTTGTTGTTTGATTTCTTTACATAATTCAGTTGAACGTCGGCATTGCCATACAATTGCATTATGCACGGGTTTGCCAGTTTGTTTATCCCATAAAACGCTTGTTTCTCGCTGATTTGTTATACCTATGGCAGTTAAATCATGATAACTCAGCCCTGCGGAGCTTAAGGCTTGTCGTACTGTTTTTAAAGTTCCTTGCCAAATTTCCATAGGATCATGCTCAACCCATGAAGGTTGGGGAAAGATTTGTTTAAATTCATTATATGCCTTACCAAGCAGTTCACCTAAAGTATTATATACGACAACCGTTGTGCCTGTAGTACCCTGATCGATAGCTAAGATCATAAATGTAAGCTCTTGAAATATTTGTTTTATTATAGCTAAATTAAATAACTAGGTGAAGTTTCTTTAAAATGTTAATCTGGTTATAACGAGTTTTATAAATAGTGTAATTTAATGAAGTCCCTATTAATGAGAGCAGCGACCTTTGCTGATCTGCCTGTGCTTAAACAGTTTGAGCAAGGTGTTGTGGCAGCTGAAAGACCTTTTAATACAGATATAAAATTGGAACAGGTCCATTATTACGATCTTGAATATTTAATTAATGACCTTAATACCTATATGTTAGTTGTTGAGAAAAATGGCGAGATCATTGCTTCAGGTTATTCTCAGCTTCGAAAATCGAAAGAATATTTTAAAAGTCAACGTCATGGATATTTAGGTTTTATGTATGTGAAACCTGAATATAGAGGACTGGGATTGAATAAATTAGTTATGGACGAATTGATAAAATGGAGTAAAAAACAGTCTGTACATGATTTTTATCTCGATGTTTATTGTGAGAATCAAGCTGCAATACGTGCTTATGAAAAGATAGGCTTTACTCAATCTTTAGTTGAAATGAAGTTGAATACAGATTAATTCAAGGATCCTGAATGTCTACAATACAAGTTGCCAGATACATGATAGGTCTTAGTTGGATTTATCATGGGCTTTTTCCCAAATTATTACACATTGCGCCAATAGAGCAGGCTATGTCTTCTAGTATTGGTTTATCTGAAACCTTTACTTACTTATTAATAAAATCGGCAGGTGTAGCTGAAATAATTTTCGGCTTAATAATAATTGTATTTTATCGTGTTAAGTATCTTATTTTATTAAACATCAGCGCATTAGCCGCTTTATTATTATTTGTTGTTGTTCAAATGCCTCATTATTTAATTGAGGCATTTAATCCGGTAACAACAAACTTGTCATTAATTGCATTAAGCATTATTTTATTGCAACAATTAAAGTATAAAAGTGATTCTAACCAGGATATTAAGTGATTATTACGTGTTATTTGTTGATCAAATCTGCCGTTTTTATCTCAGTTGCACCGCCAAAAGATAAAGATAAAATGTTAGCTGATACTAGTTGTGCGCCGGTAAAATTATGCTCCTTACGACTCAGACTGGGAGCCGCGATAGCATCTTCAACAAGTTGGCACTGATAACCTTTGAATGTTGCTGTACGACATAGTGTCTGAATGCATGCCTGAGCCATTGCTCCGACGACCACTAGTTTATCGATACCGAGTTCAATTAACTTTTGATCTAACTCGGTATCAATAAAACTATCTATTTGATGTTTGACGATAACAATTTCATTTTCAATAGGCTTGACTGATTGATGAATGTTGACACCTTCGCTGCCGCAAGCAAAAAAAGGCGCCTGAGAGTCCTTAAAAATATGTTGAATATGAATAATGGGTAAGGCTTCTTTTCTAAAATGAGACAAGAGTAAGAGTGCATTGTGCGTAGCATCATTTATTTGCTCAAGTGGGAATCGACCAAAATCAAAATAATCATTTTGTAAATCAACGAGTAGTAACGCAGTACGCTCTTTAATTGGTTTAGCAGCAGTTAATTGGGTTAAAACGGTAAAGTCATCTTGTGTTAAATACCAACAACCATCATCTGCGAGTGTCCATAACTCTTTGCTAATAAAACCACTAGCGATATTCATTCTCCAACTGGCCGATAAAATTGCTTGTTTGTCATTGAGCACTTTTATTTCTATGTTGCGGTATACCAGATCAGCAGGGTGACTATTTGCAAAAGTTAACCAAAACTCTTTGATTTCGTTAAATGTTGTAAAGATGCCAAATGGGTGAACTTGCATATGTGCGTCTGATGAATAGGTATTAATACACGCTTCAAATTTGCCTTGATTAAAATTTGCTATCCATTGCTGGCTAGCTTGCATCACTTGCTGTTGAATTAAATTTGTCATTGTTATATTTCCTTGTTATTTGATGATATAAAGTTTAATGTTATTTTTTACAAAGATAATTAACCAAAATAAGAAGGCTATGTTCAATAAATCTGAACAAAGAAAATTGGCATATCAAATGTTGGTATTTGATGAAGTCGTAAAAAAAGGATCTTTTACAGAAGCTGCTGATTCATTAGGTCATACAAAATCTGCGGTTAGTCTCTATGTAACTCAATTGGAAGCAGCGCTTGAAACGCGTTTATTGAACAGAAGTACACGAAGTTTAAATTTAACGTCTGCTGGTACTCTATTGGCGAAAAGAAGTGAACAACTGGTTGATTTATTGTCTGATAGTTTAGATGAATTACAAGCTCATCATCAGGCGCCATCGGGGCGTATTGCGATCACGGCACCCCATGCTTTTGAGCCGTTCCTGATCACGCCAATTATTGCTAAATTAGTTAAGGAGTATCCTAAACTTTTGCCTGACTTAATTTATACCGACAGTCGTCTTGATTTACTTAATAATAATCTTGATATGGCAATTACCGTTGGGCCTCAAATAGATAGTAATTATAATGGCATCTTAATTGGTAAACTTGATAGTATTTTAGTGGCATCACCCGGGTATTTGGCTCAGAATGATACTGTAACGCCTTCTAATTTAAATCAGCAGACATTGATAATTTTACCTTGGCAGAACAAAGTTACATTAACTAATACCAACAAAGAGTCGATCATATTTCACAGTAATAAGCTTTTAAAAGTAAATACCTCAATTAGTGCTATTAATAGTGTAAAATTTGGTGCTGGGATCGGGCTGATTCCTTCTATTTTTGTTCGTTCTGAATTAGAGTCAGGTCAATTACAAAAAGTTTTACCTCTTTATAAAGGAGAACAAAGAAGTGTTTATGCTATTCATGCTTATCAACAACAATTACCCCATATATTGAGACTATTTGTTGAAAAGTTGAAAGTGAGTTTTACCAATAGAATTGAATAAAGTTCAGTAAATCAGATTTAAAAACGATAGCGACCTTATACTAATGGATCTTTGATAACGATGAAAAATTTTTATGCTGAACAAAAATTAGTTAAAAGAAAAAGTGGTCTGTTGTTGATCTTATTTTCCTTTTCTGTCTGCTTTCTATGTATGAGTTTTATTATTTTGCATCACGCTATATTTTTTAATGAAGTTGATATTTCTTTATATGAAGGGATAGAAATAAATCAAATAATTAGCATAGAAGATAACGACTTAGCTTACTATTTAACACTCTTTATTATCATTATATTTACAGCTGTTTTTTATAAAAAAAATCAACTGAAAAAAGGAGGGTATTTTATTGCACAAAAGTTAGGCGCAGATTTGATCCATACTGATAGTCATCATGCACTGGAACGCCAAGCTTTAGATATTGTAGAGCAGCTTGCACTGAAATTTAATATCCCTGTTCCTTACGTATATTTACTTAAACATCAATCGGGGGTTAATGGCTTTGTTGCGGGTTATAATACTAAGGATGCAGCTATTGTTCTTACGCGAGGCGCACTGGAGTATTTAAATAACAATGAACTAAGGGCTTTAATTACACATGAATTTTATTACATAGTTACAGGTAAAATGCAGTTACATTCAAAAATGATATCGTTACTGTATGGCATTACATTTGTTGGACAGTTAGGGGAGCAGATATTATTATCAAATCTGTATCTGAAAAATACAAAACAAAAAGAAAATAATTCATTTATTGCACAATTTATAAATGGGATTTTTGGTTCTAACTTACTGGGCGCCATATTGGTTTTTATAGGTTGGATTGGTGTGGTATTAGCAGATATAATAAAAAAAATTATTTGTATCAATACGATATATAATGCTGATAAATTTGTATTAAATTTGAAGCAAGATAATACAGACTTATGTGATACTCTTAAAGTGATTGAAGGGCTCAAAACCGATAATGAAATAAAACATATTAATATACACGAATATGGTCACCTTTTTTTTACCGACCCACAAAATAAATGGTACAGGTTATTTAAAGCGCAACCTACTGCGATTAATCGGCTTAAAAATTTAACGTTAAACAGACATCAAACCCACATTATAAAAAAGCGGGAAAAACTGAGATGTTATATGGCTGAAAATGCTTTAAAGGAGGTTAATTACCAAAGTGCGACTCGAATGAATGCAAGTCAACTAATTACTCCTGTACCGCTTCCTGTTTTACCTGGCATTCCTAGCCACTTAGTTAATATTGCTCATCAACCAAAAAATGCTGCCATCATTATTTATAGTTTAATGCTGAGTCAGGATTGGAAAATCAAAAATTTACAATTGAAATATATGGTGAAACAACCTCATATTGATATTCATTTACTTGATCAAACGGAAAGTCAACTCGATTTGATCGCGCTCAAATATCACTTTATTTTGATTGAAATCGCGATATCCGCATTAAAATGTTTGAACCCCCAACAAAAACTCGCAATTTATCATACGATTAATAATTTAAATGAATTTGACTCTAAGTTTGATCTATTAAATTGGTCACTCACTGAGTTGGCTGCCTATCATTTAAATGCTGATAAACCAGCGTTTAAATTGATGAGTAATACACAAATAAAGCATGCTTGGTTATCTTTAATTTCATTTATCGCACTTTATGAGTGTGAAGATATAAATTTGGCAGAAAAAGCTTTTTTATCAGCAGCGGAAATAGCCGGTTATAAAAACATTTCATTTAAACCTTTTCAGTCACCAGATATTAGTACAGCACAAAAAAGTATCGATGTGATCTCTCGATTACAGTTAAGGTCTAAAGATAAGATATTAAAATCTTTGTTGTTTTGTGCTGAGTATGATGGACAGATTAATCAATCTGAAAGCATTTTGTTATTTGCTTTAAGTGCCAGATTTGAGTTACCTATATGTGAATTTAATTTATAGACATTATAAAAACTAATTTATGCCTTTGTTCAATTATGTCCTATATTGAATACAGTCGGATAGAATAAAAGTCATGGAGAGATTATATGCAGTCTAAAAACCCAGCCAAAAACCTTACGAGTTCAGTATCTAAATCCGCTAAATTTAATCAAAGAGGCACAGGTCCGAGTGATGACTTTGACATTATAGTTAAAGAAAAAACAAAAAAAATTCCGGAAAATTCAGATGAAAATATGAACTCTCCTTATATGTATTTTACTGAAAAAGACTTATCACGAATTTTAAATAATTTAGATACTTTAAGAAATGATGTTTATCCTTGCGCCAGTATACAAGAAGCGGAAGAAAGGAAATCACCCAACTTTCCATCTGTCTGTTTAATAGGTTTAGGGCGTTGTGGGTCAAATATCGCGTTAGACGTTGCTTCTTTGGTTCATAGCGCCAGAACTTATTATTTAAATGAATTTAATAATGAGTTAAATAAATCAAAAGAAGTTGAAGGTAGTTCTATAAAGTGGATCAGGCGTAGCCTTAAGTTAGAAAATAAAAAAGTTGATAAACCTGTATTTCTCATAGAACCTTTAGTGATGCTGGGAGATTTAGATAAAGATATTGAAGGGCGTATTCGATTTTCGTCCCAAGGTTTCGAAAAAAACTTTTTATCTGAATATAGTAAATTAAAAGTCATGGATTTATCTGAGATCCATGCGGGTGGGGCAGGTAATGCGCCGATTTTAGGACAATATTTAGCGAAACTTATTTTAAATAAAGAAACTGACCATTTCAGTGATCCACAGTGGAAGTATATTCACTCTTATTTAATTGATTCTTGCGGGATCAAAGCCAATCAATCCAGACTTTATTTTTATATTTTTAGTGCCGGAGGAGGAACGGGTTCAGGAATGGCATCAGAATTTGGGTTGGCGCAGCAATATTCTTATATGAGTAAAACCTTTGATATCAGGAGTGAAAAAGAACTGGCAATTCAAAGCCAATCTTTTGTATTTGAACCTATATTTACCAGTGGTATCTGTGTTCTTCCTAATATTAATGATCCTAGTATAGAAATGTCTGAGGCTTTGCATATTAATGCGGGTCGATTATTGTGTAAATATCTGGCGGAGGAATGGAATTTTTCTTATAACATAGATAATACCGATACTGGCAAAGAGGATGCACAACATCGAATTCGACCTTGGAATGCGATGATGTTAATTTCAAATGATATTATGCGATATGCGGAGCAAAGTGATAATGACGGAGGTATTAAACATATTGATGTTAATACGATGGAAAAATATGCTAATCAGTATATAAGCCAGCAAATATTCAATATATTAACGGCGCAGGCTGTGACTACAGATTATGATGATAACTATTTTCATCGAGCCGGTATTGATATTGGCGAAACTATACGTTTAGATGCCAATGATCTTTTTATGAGTCTTGCAGGTCCTGTGGCTATTGCCTATGCTGAATCTATCGTCACAGATTCAATGATCCCAGCCGAAAAAAATAATATTAATAATGAAAAAATGTCACTGGATATAGACGATTTATTTTTTAGGTCTATTGATCTGCCGCACTTTAATAAAAATACCCAAGCGATAGAAGGTGTCAGTTTATTACCCGTAGAGTCAAGTCGGTATACAGATATTTTAAATAAGTATAAATCATCGGGTTATGATGCTCACGATATAAAGGATTTACATTTTTTCAAAAATTGTTCATCTATTGTTTCTATTATTTCATTACCTAAAGACTATAAATTATCTTATATGGATTTAAACAAGCTAAAAATGCATTTAAGTAATTTGTTCCCAAATACAACATTAAAACGCTATGCATTGGTAATTGGCGCCTCGTCCAATTTATCGTTAACAACATTAATTGCAAAAAGCCCGTGTTTAAGTGATGACTTTTTAACTTTGATTGTGGCTTATATTAAACGGTGTTTTGCTAAGGATGCATATAAATTTGATGATACGTTAGATAATGCAATTATAGATTTTATTCGTGCGCCTGAATTTGATGAAAGTAAACTGGAAGCGATGTTAAATGAACATGAGAATCCTGCTAAAATATTAGATACTAATTGGTATGCAATTAAACCTATGTATGAAAAAAAATATCGTGAACTAGTACGAGACGACAAAAAATTTACTTCTATTAATGATATTCGCTTAACTTTTAATTGTGTAAAGCAATCGATTCACTATTTACGAGAAATCTATCGTTATCGGATCAGTAAGACTAAAGTGATCTCATTAAATGATGCCTTTAAAGTGAGTGATGTGATCTCAGCGACGGAAAAAAGTAAAACCTAAATTAAAAAGATTAGTAGCTAACTTGTTTTTCATTTATTATCTATGTTTTTTGTAAAGGTTTTGAGTGAATAATTTGATGATGAACAAATGGCTTATGTTTATAAGTAAACAGTGGTTGGGATTAACTGTTGTTACATTAACAGCGATCACCGCCTTATCTCTTTGGCCAGCATCGGCTTTACCATCAGTACCTGGAAGTGATAAAACGCATCATTTTATTTCTTATGCTTTATTGATGTTTCCTGTTGCTTTAGCCAAACCAAAACATTGGTATTTTATTGCGATTTTTTTTATTGTTTATAGCGGTATGATTGAAATTATTCAGCCTTACGTTAATCGTTATGGTGAATGGCTCGATCTATTGGCAAATTCAATCGGTGTTATGCTTGCTATCCTACTTGCTCAACTGCTCCATATAACAAGGCGGTTTAAGCCTTGAAGTTTGATTCAATTGTGCACAATATGTTGACTTAAAATATATTGATTCCTAATCGACACGTTTTATCGTATTTTTTTGCATGCGTAAATTATCTTGATATAGTAAATATTAATAATAAAAATTAGAGTATTTCCCAATGGATCTTCACACCTTTAAATTTCTCCCACTGGCAGTGGCTGGTTTATTAAGTTTTCATTCCTATAGTCAGGTACATGTTATTCACGCGGGAGAGTTATTGCAGATCCCAGGAGAAAAATCAAAGTTAAAACAAACAATCGTCATTGAAGATGGGTTAGTAAAAGCTGTTAAACCGGGTTTTATTGCTGTTAAAAATATTGACAAAAATGCAAAATTAATTGATCTCTCTACGCGTTTTGTTATGCCAGGTTTAATGGATATGCATGTTCATTTTCAATATGAACTAAATGAAAAAAATGATAGTGAAAAATTGCGCTTATCTAAATCAGATCTATTAATGCGCAGTGTACAGTTTGCTCACAAAACACTTATGGCCGGATTTACAACAGTCAGAGATTTAGGCGGGAATGCCGAGCAGTCTTTTGCACTGAGAGATGCAATTAAAAAAGATTTTATTGTTGGCCCACGCATTATCGCAGCCGGATCAAATGTTGCTGTTACGGGCGGACATGGTGATGTTGATGGCATGAATCCCGATTTACTCGCTATGCATACGGCACAAACAGTATGTGATGGACCGTTCGATTGCCGTCGTGCCACCAGACATGCGATAAAATATGGCGCCGATGTGATAAAAATTACCTCTACAGGCGGTGTTTTATCTGATACAAATACTGGGACTGGTCAGCAAATGGCTGATGATGAATTAAAAGAGGTAGTAAGTGCGGCGCATGCATTGGGGCGCACAGTCGCGAGTCATGCTCATGCCGCAGCAGGAATAAATGCAGCACTTAGGGCGGGTGTTGATAGTATAGAGCATGGGAGCTATGCAGATGAAACGAGTATTGAATTATTTAAACAAACTGGTGCATATTTAGTCCCTACATTAATGGCAGGAGATACAGTAGTTGCATTGGCTAAAACATCTCAGTTTATGTCACCAAGGATCAGCGAAAAAGCAATTAGAGTAGGCGGAGATATGATCAAGAATTTTAAACGTTCATACAAGGCCGGTGTAAACATTGCTTATGGTACAGATAGTGGTGTATCTTCCCATGGGTTAAATGCAAAAGAGGCTGTGTTAATGTATCAAGCAGGTATGACACCAAGTGATATTTTAAAGTCAGCAACTGTTAATGCGGCTGAACTGTTAGGAAAAACAAAATCTTTAGGGACACTTGAAGTAGGCAAAATAGCCGATATTATTGCAACAGATATTAGTGCTCTTAAAAACATAGAAGCTTTACTTGATGTAAACTTTGTAATGCAAGCGGGCAAAGTATATAAAAAAACTGATTGAGGATAAGGATAGCTTAACTTTTAGTATTTAATTACTCAAATGGCACTTTATCCACAGAGTTTTGTGAGTAACTTGTAGTTTAAATGTGCCTAACCTGAAGATGAAAAATAAAATGAAAAAACTTCAAAAAAACACTTGCGCCAAAAGTTAATCTGCCTATAATGCGCATCCACCGACACAGACAGCAGCGACATGCTAAAGGCAAGAGCCTTAAGGGATGTAGCGATAAGCGCTGAGTTGGCAGTAAGAGTTTACTCTTACGGTTAACATCAAATTTAGATTTGCTAAAAAGAAATTTAAATTAAATGTTGACTCAAAGTTTTTACGGTGTATTATTCGCACCCCTAGCAAGTGTCGGTAACGAGTTGCTGGAAACGTTCTTCAGCCATGAGCTAAGAACATCGTTCTTTAAAAATAAGTAATCATCTGTGTGGGCACTCTTACAGGTAAGATTCTAACAGTTACTTCACTCTTAATTGAGTGGTAACAAAAAATTTAGAGTCTCATTAAGTTCTGTAATGAAAGTGTTTACACAGTCATATGCGACGTTATGTTTCGTCTCTTTTTATAAAGAGGTTAAATGTAATATCAAAAACAGAATTCATTGAGCTGAAGCGCAAGCTTCAAAAAAACTTTTAATTGAAGAGTTTGATCATGGCTCAGATTGAACGCTGGCGGCAGGCCTAACACATGCAAGTCGAGCGGTAACATTTCTAGCTTGCTAGAAGATGACGAGCGGCGGACGGGTGAGTAATGCTTGGGAATATGCCTTTAGGTGGGGGACAACAGTTGGAAACGACTGCTAATACCGCATAATATCTACGGATCAAAGTGGGGGACCTTCGGGCCTCACGCCTATAGATTAGCCCAAGTGGGATTAGCTAGTTGGTGAGGTAAGGGCTCACCAAGGCGACGATCCCTAGCTGGTTTGAGAGGATGATCAGCCACACTGGAACTGAGACACGGTCCAGACTCCTACGGGAGGCAGCAGTGGGGAATATTGCACAATGGGCGCAAGCCTGATGCAGCCATGCCGCGTGTGTGAAGAAGGCCCTAGGGTTGTAAAGCACTTTCAGCGAGGAGGAAAGGTTATAGTTTAATAGGCTATAGCTGTGACGTTACTCGCAGAAGAAGCACCGGCTAACTTCGTGCCAGCAGCCGCGGTAATACGAGGGGTGCAAGCGTTAATCGGAATTACTGGGCGTAAAGCGTACGCAGGCGGTTTGTTAAGCGAGATGTGAAAGCCCCGGGCTCAACCTGGGAACTGCATTTCGAACTGGCAGACTAGAGTATGATAGAGGGTGGTAGAATTTCAGGTGTAGCGGTGAAATGCGTAGAGATCTGAAGGAATACCGATGGCGAAGGCAGCCACCTGGGTCAATACTGACGCTCATGTACGAAAGCGTGGGGAGCAAACGGGATTAGATACCCCGGTAGTCCACGCCGTAAACGATGTCTACTAGGAGCTGGGGTCTTCGGACAACTTTTCCAAAGCTAACGCATTAAGTAGACCGCCTGGGGAGTACGGCCGCAAGGTTAAAACTCAAATGAATTGACGGGGGCCCGCACAAGCGGTGGAGCATGTGGTTTAATTCGATGCAACGCGAAGAACCTTACCTACACTTGACATCCAGAGAACTTACCAGAGATGGTTTGGTGCCTTCGGGAGCTCTGAGACAGGTGCTGCATGGCTGTCGTCAGCTCGTGTTGTGAGATGTTGGGTTAAGTCCCGCAACGAGCGCAACCCCTATCCTTAGTTGCTAGCAGGTCATGCTGAGAACTCTAAGGAGACTGCCGGTGATAAACCGGAGGAAGGTGGGGACGACGTCAAGTCATCATGGCCCTTACGTGTAGGGCTACACACGTGCTACAATGGCAGGTACAGAGTGCTGCGAGCTCGCGAGAGTCAGCGAATCACTTAAAGCCTGTCGTAGTCCGGATTGGAGTCTGCAACTCGACTCCATGAAGTCGGAATCGCTAGTAATCGCGGATCAGAATGCCGCGGTGAATACGTTCCCGGGCCTTGTACACACCGCCCGTCACACCATGGGAGTGGGTTGCTCCAGAAGTGGCTAGTCTAACCTTAGGGAGGACGGTCACCACGGAGTGATTCATGACTGGGGTGAAGTCGTAACAAGGTAGCCCTAGGGGAACCTGGGGCTGGATCACCTCCTTATACGATTTAGAATCGATTTGTTCGCAGTGTCCACACAGATGATTATATTTAACAAGGGGTCAGGTCTTGCATTGTGCATTATCAGGTTCCGGGATTAGGTTAATGCAAAATGCAAGACCTGACCCAAGTTAAAAGTTCTTTAAAAATTTGGAAAGCTGATATAAAAATTCTTTAAACTTATTCTTAGGAATAAGATTTAAAAGAGTTCTTAAAAAGTAAAAACGAATATCGAAAGATATTTGTAATTATGCCAGTTTATTGTTTTGCAACTTAGGTTGTAGAGGAATGAAGTGGTATCTACTTTAGTATTCAAAACATTAACTTCTGGCGAAGTTAACTGTCATAAGATAATACAAGTTAAATTTGTATTGCGATGTGGATTTTGAATTTAGACAACGCCGCCGATTATTTTGTCGCCGGGAGCATAACGAGTTATGTGACCAAGCAAAATAAGACAGCAAGGCAGTATAAATACAAAAGACCAAGCAAGACTTTTTTGGGTTGTATGGTTAAGTGACTAAGCGTACACGGTGGATGCCTTGGCAGTTGGAGGCGATGAAGGACGTATTAACTTGCGATAAGCTAAGTCGAGCTAGTAAAAAGCACTTGAGACTTAGATTTCCGAATGGGGAAACCCACCTGTTTTACAGGTATCGTTAACTGAATACATAGGTTAACGAGGCGAACGCGGAGAACTGAAACATCTAAGTACCCGTAGGAAAAGAAATCAACCGAGATTTCGAAAGTAGCGGCGAGCGAAATCGAAACAGCCCTTAAGCTTATTTGTGATTAGTAGAATGCTCTGGAAAGTGCAACGATACAGGGTGATAGTCCCGTATATGAAAATCTATAATAAGTGAAATCGAGTAGGTCGGGACACGTGATATCCTGACTGAATATGGGGGGACCATCCTCCAAGGCTAAATACTCCCAACTGACCGATAGTGAACCAGTACCGTGAGGGAAAGGCGAAAAGAACCCCTGTGAGGGGAGTGAAATAGAACCTGAAACCGTGTACGTACAAGCAGTAGGAGCCTACTAGTTAGGTGACTGCGTACCTTTTGTATAATGGGTCAGCGACTTATATTTTGTAGCGAGGTTAACCGAATAGGGGAGCCGTAGGGAAACCGAGTCTTAACTGGGCGAATAGTTGCAGGGTATAGACCCGAAACCCGGTGATCTAGCCATGGGCAGGTTGAAGGTTGAGTAACATCAACTGGAGGACCGAACCCACTTACGTTGAAAAGTGAGGGGATGACTTGTGGCTAGGAGTGAAAGGCTAATCAAACCGGGAGATAGCTGGTTCTCCCCGAAATCTATTTAGGTAGAGCCTCGGACGAATACTTACGGGGGTAGAGCACTGTTTGGGCTAGGGGGTCATCCCGACTTACCAACCCCATGCAAACTCCGAATACCGTAAAGTAATATCCGGGAGACACACGGTGGGTGCTAACGTCCATCGTGAAGAGGGAAACAACCCAGAACGCCAGCTAAGGTCCCAAAGTGTATGTTAAGTGGGAAACGATGTGGAAAGGCCCAGACAGCCAGGAGGTTGGCTTAGAAGCAGCCATCCTTTAAAGAAAGCGTAATAGCTCACTGGTCGAGTCGGTCTGCGCGGAAGATGTAACGGGGCTAAACATACCACCGAAGCTGCGTCTGCGAACTTATGTTTGCGGGGTAGGGGAGCGTTCTGTAAGCCGTTGAAGGTGGCCCGGGAGGGTTGCTGGAGGTATCAGAAGTGCGAATGCTGACATGAGTAACGATAATGGGGGTGAAAAACCCCCACGCCGGAAGACCAAGGGTTCCTATCCCATGTTAATCAGGGTAGGGTGAGTCGACTCCTAAGGCGAGGCCGAAAGGCGTAGTCGATGGGAAACAGGTTAATATTCCTGTACTTATTATGAATGCGAAGGGGGGACGGAGCAGGCTAAGCAAGCATGGCGTTGGTTGTCCATGTGAAAGATTGTAGGCTGACGACTTAGGTAAATCCGGGTTGTTGTTAAGGCTGAGAGTCGAGACGAGTCACTACGGTGATGAAGTTGTTGATGCCATACTTCCAGGAAAAGCCTCTAAGCTTCAGTTCATAATGAATCGTACCCCAAACCGACACAGGTGGTCAGGTAGAGAATACTAAGGCGCTTGAGAGAACTCGGGTGAAGGAACTAGGCAAAATAGTACCGTAACTTCGGGAGAAGGTACGCCAACATTAGGTGAAGCGACTTGCTTGTGGAGCTGAAGTTGGTCTAAGAAACCAGGTGGCTGGGACTGTTTATTAAAAACACAGCACTGTGCAAAATCGAAAGATGACGTATACGGTGTGACACCTGCCCGGTGCCGGAAGGTTAATTGATGGGGTTATCTTCGGAGAAGCTCTTGATCGAAGCCCCGGTAAACGGCGGCCGTAACTATAACGGTCCTAAGGTAGCGAAATTCCTTGTCGGGTAAGTTCCGACCTGCACGAATGGTGTAACCATGGCCACGCTGTCTCCACCCGAGACTCAGTGAAATTGAAATCGCAGTGAAGATGCTGTGTACCCGCGGCTAGACGGAAAGACCCCGTGAACCTTTACTACAGCTTGGCACTGAACATTGAACCTACATGTGTAGGATAGGTGGGAGACTTAGAAGATGAGACGCTAGTTTTGTTGGAGTCAACCTTGAAATACCACCCTTGTAGTTTTGATGTTCTAACATAGGTCCCTTATCGGGATTGTGGACAGTGCCTGGTGGGTAGTTTGACTGGGGCGGTCTCCTCCCAAAGAGTAACGGAGGAGCACGAAGGTTTGCTAAGTACGGTCGGACATCGTACGGTTAGTGTAATGGTAGAAGCAAGCTTAACTGCGAGACAGACACGTCGAGCAGGTACGAAAGTAGGTCATAGTGATCCGGTGGTTCTGAATGGAAGGGCCATCGCTCAACGGATAAAAGGTACTCCGGGGATAACAGGCTGATACCGCCCAAGAGTTCATATCGACGGCGGTGTTTGGCACCTCGATGTCGGCTCATCACATCCTGGGGCTGAAGTCGGTCCCAAGGGTATGGCTGTTCGCCATTTAAAGTGGTACGCGAGCTGGGTTTAGAACGTCGTGAGACAGTTCGGTCCCTATCTGCCGTGGGCGTTTGAGAATTGAGAGGGGCTGCTCCTAGTACGAGAGGACCGGAGTGGACGAACCGCTGGTGTTCGGGTTGTTTTGCCAAAGGCATTGCCCGGTAGCTACGTTCGGAACTGATAAGCGCTGAAAGCATCTAAGCGCGAAGCAGGCCTCGAGATGAGTTCTCACTAGAGCTATAAGCTCTCTGAAGGGCCGTTGGAGACTACAACGTTGATAGGCAAGGTGTGTAAGGGTTGTGAGGCCTTTAGCTAACTTGTACTAATTACCCGTGAGGCTTAACCATACAACACCAAAGTGGTTTTGTTGTGTGATAGTTAAAGCGCAAAACAGAAGTTATTGTTTGTAGGTTGGAATTTATTCTGACAAAACTAAAGTAGAGATAAGTATTAAACACTAGGAACTAGAGACTAGGTTCTAGGAGTTACTTTTAAATCAGCATTCCGAATTTTAGATTGAAGGATTCTAGAAACTAGCATCTAGTAACTAGGCCCTTAAATCAACCAAATTTGCTTGGTGACAATAGCGTTTTGGACCCACCTGATCCCATGCCGAACTCAGTAGTGAAACGAAACAGCGCCGATGGTAGTGTGGGGTTACCCATGTGAGAGTAGGACATCGCCAGGCTCCAAATTAAGTAAAAATATAATAAGAAAATGAAAAGAATTTTCTTGGTGACAATAGCGTTTTGGACCCACCTGATCCCATGCCGAACTCAGTAGTGAAACGAAACAGCGCCGATGGTAGTGTGGGGTTACCCATGTGAGAGTAGGACATCGCCAGGATCTAAATTGATAGGCCCCGATAGCTTAAGTTGTCGGGGCTTTTTTATTTTAAAATTACACAGATAAAGGAATTCATTGCAAAGGATTAATTCCCTTGCCTGAGTAACTTTGTTAGTATGCATTTTTAACATTCGGATTTAGTAAAGACTTTATATCTGTGTATAAATTAATATTATTAACGCTTATAACTATCTGTTCATTTAATATAAAAGCGATTGAAATAAAAGACCTTTATCAATATAGCACTTTGGTAGATGATAAAACGTGGAAAGCAAGGCAGTTTGCCAGTAAAGATGCTTTACTTAAAGTTCTTATTAAAGTCAGTGGTCAAGAAATCACCTCATCAAATCCGCTCTATAAAAAAGCGGCCCGAAATATATCTGATTATATGCTTAAATACGAATATAAAGAGACCGCTGAAGCTCAACAGTTAATTATCGTTAAATTTGAACCGCAAAAAGTGAATCAATTATTGGAGTCGAGTGAATTACCTATTTGGGGAAACAGAAGGCCGCAAGTTGTCATTTGGTTAGCTTTTGAGGATTCATGGCGTCGGGAACTGGTTACACAAGATAGTAATCCGCAAATAGAACGACTATTAAAAGATAGGGCAAATAGAAGGGGTGTACCTATTGTTATTCCACTGCTTGATTTGCAAGATAGAGCGAATATTAATGTAAGTGACGTGTGGGCTAACTTTTCTGAACCCGTGAATAAAGCCTCTATACGTTATAGTGCTGAAAGAGTGGTTACAGCGCGACTTTATCAAAACAAAGAAACACAATTGTGGCAATTAGATTGGCGCTTTACAGACCACTCAGATATTGAGGTTAATCAGCTGAACGGGGATAAGCAACAAATTGTAGGTCAAATGATTGATGCGATTGCAGAAAATCTTTCTCAAGAATATTCAGTTGCTGCACTTCGATTTAAAGAACAAGGACAATTTGATATGACGTTACTTGGTATTAATGATTTCTTAATGTTAGAAGCTGCAAAAAGGCGTTTATTGAGTTTATCTGTTGTGAATGATTTAACATTAAAAAAAATTAGTTCATCAAAAATTGAATTGAAGCTCAATTTGTTAGGCAATGGGCTTGATTTAGAAAACGCTTTAAAATTAGATAGTAACTTTGAAAAACATTTTGATCCCTTAGTTCCTGAGAAAGAAATACTAAGTTTTGAATATCGCTGGTTGGGATCTAATTAATGAATGAACCAATGCAAATGGCGTTGCCAGTTACATTACCGGATGATGAAACTTTTACGAGTTATTTTGGTGGGGATAATTCACAAGTTGTAATGCACTTACAGCAAAGTTTTGTCACAAGATCTGAATTTCAATTTACCTATTTATGTGGGTTAGCAGAGTCAGGGAAATCACATTTACTTTATGCTACATGTGTCCATGCACAAGAAATGGGTCTATCTACTATGCTGCTTTCTATGAAAGAATTAATATCTTTAGATGATAAAATGTTAGATGGCTTAGAACAGTTTGATGTGATCTGTATTGATGATATACATTTAATTGCAGGAAATCGACTGTGGGAAAAAGCAATTTTTAATTTTTTCAATCGTTTTAATGAAAGCGGAAAAACTTTAATAATTGCGGCTGATTTATTGCCAGATATGCTTAATATCGAATTACCGGATTTATTATCCAGATTAAAATGGGGTACTACATTCCAAATAAGATCTATGAGCGACGACGATAAAGCTGAAGCGCTTGTTAACCGGGCAAAAATGCGAGGATTAGAGTTAAGTTTAGATAGTGCACTTTTTTTGTTAACAAGATTGACACGAAATATGAGAGCTTTGGTTGAAGTTCTGAATAAATTGGATCATGCTTCTATGGCACAGCAACGAAAACTGACGATTCCTTTCATTAAATCTATTCTTAATATCTAGAAATTATTCATATTGCTCTACTTTGTGGATAATCGTTAATTAAATCCTTCTATTTCAGCTATTTTCTTATTCTGCTACTAGCATCATATAACTAAGATAAGTTATTATTAAAGATTATTAAAAATCCATAATTTGGCTGTAACCCTTTATAGGGATCAATGATCTGATGAACTTAGAAAATATCTTATCTCAAGCGTTAACAGCGGTTGAAAATGCAAGTGAAATATCACATCTTGAAGATGTGAGAGTGAATTATTTAGGTAAGAAAGGTGAAATAACCGGTTTACTTAAAAGTTTAGGTAAAATGGAACCATCTGAAAGAAAAACTGCAGGGCAGGTGATCAATCAGGCTAAGCAAGATGTTCAATTAAAAATTAATGAAAAACGTACTTATCTGACAGAAAAAGCGCTTAAAGAACAATTAGCCAAGGAAACAATTGATGTTACTTTGCCAGGCAGGAAAATGCCAAGTGCAGGTATTCATCCGGTTATGCGTACAATTGAGCGAATAGAGACGTTTTTTGGTGAGCTTGGCTTTGCTGTTAAATCAGGCCCTGAAATTGAAGATGATTTTCATAATTTTGATGCCTTAAACATTCCAGAGCATCACCCGGCGCGTGCAGATCATGATACATTCTATTTTAACCCCAAATTAGTATTACGAACTCAAACAAGTGGCGTTCAGATCAGAACAATGGAAACAGAAAAGCCGCCATTGAGGATCATATCGCCTGGTAAAGTGTATCGTAATGATTATGATCAAACCCATACACCCATGTTTCACCAGGTTGAAGGCTTAATGGTAGATACAGATGTCAGCTTTACTGAGTTAAAAGGGATCTTGCATGATTTCTTGCGTAACTTTTTTGAAGAGGACATGGAAATTCGTTTTAGACCTTCTTACTTTCCATTCACTGAACCGTCAGCTGAAGTTGATGTTATGGGTAAAAATGGTAAATGGTTAGAAGTACTTGGCTGTGGCATGGTTCATCCTAATGTTTTACGTTCTGTTGGCATAGATCCAGAAAAATACACTGGCTTTGCATTTGGTATGGGTGTTGAGCGACTAACTATGCTGCGTTATGGCGTAAATGATTTACGTGCCTTTTTTGAAAACGATTTAAAATTTTTAAATCAATTCCGTTAATAGATCTGCGATGCAGCCCTATTTATACCATTTGTATTAAATTAGTGATCAAATATCACTGAGGATAAATTTTCTACAACAAGGCGTTTGATTGAGCAATAGCAGGCTATTGGGATTGAAAACAACGCAGTTTTAGTGAAATTTAGGCCATTGAGAATGATCACATATTTGATGTAATTGGTATTAGAGCCACTTGGTGGCATATTATTGATTTTTGCTCGCTGCATTTTTTTTATTAAAGATGTTACATAGCGAAGCTATAAAAAATAGCCTGTAGCACTAAAGTAACCAATTAATTTAGTACTTAAAACAGGGTATTTTAAGAGAGAAAATAAATGAAATTTAGTGAAAAGTGGTTAAGAGAGTGGGTTAATCCAAATATGGATACCCATGCTCTATCGGAACAATTATCAATGGCTGGTCTGGAAGTTGATGGTATCGAACCCGTAGCTGGTGAATTTACAGGTGTTGTTATTGGTGAGGTTCTTTCTGCTGAACAACATCCAGATGCCGACAAATTGAAAGTGACAAAAGTTAATGTTGGTGAAGATGCACTTTTAGATATTGTTTGTGGTGCTGCCAATTGTAGAACTGGGTTAAAGGTTGCTGTTGCAAAAGTGGGCGCTGTCTTACCCGGTAACTTTAAAATTAAAAAAGCTAAGTTACGTGGTCAGCCTTCTATGGGTATGTTATGTGCTTTTGAAGAACTCGGTATGAGTGAAAGTTCAGAAGGTATTCTTGAGCTGCCACAAGATGCAACGATAGGTCAGGATATTCGTGATTATTTTGATCTTGACGATAAAATCATTGATGTTGATTTAACCGCAAATAGAAGTGATTGTTTAGGCCTTAAAGGGATTGCCCGTGAAGTTGGCGTATTAAATAGCCTTGATGTGAAAGAGCAGCTCATCGAAGCCGTTGTGCCAAGTATTGATGATAAAATTGATATAGAACTCGTTAACTCTGAAGCATGTCCTCGTTATTTAGGTCGTGTAATAAAAGGCGTTAATTTAGAAGCTCAAACTCCTTTATGGATGGTTGAGAAGCTTCGTAGAAGTGGTATTCGCTCAATTGATGCAATTGTTGATATTACGAATTATGTATTACTTGAACTTGGTCATCCTATGCATGCTTTTGATTTAGCATCTATTAAAGGTGGGATCAAAGTACGTAGTGCACAAGAAAATGAAGAGTTAGTGTTACTCGATGGAAATACGGTTAAATTAAACTCAACAACATTAGTTATTGCTGATCATGAGAAACCGCTTGCAATGGCGGGTATTTTTGGTGGTGAAAATTCTGGTGTTACTAAGGCAACTAAAGATATTTTATTAGAAAGCGCATTTTTTAATCCATTAGCAATTGCTGGTCAGGCACGTAAATATGGATTACACACTGATGCATCTCATAGATATGAACGTGGGGTCGATCATCAATTACAACATGATGCTATTGAACGTGCAACGGGCCTTTTATTAGATATTGTTGGTGGTGATGCTGGCCCCGTGGTTGAATCTGTTGCAATAGATAAATTACCGAAAGAAAAAACGGTTATTTTACGTCAATCTCGTTTAAATAAAGTAATTGGTCATGTCATTTCTGAAGATCAAGTCACGAATATTCTTACACGATTGGGTTTAAAAGTGACATTTGATAACCTTCAGTGGCAGGCCGATATTCCTAGTTACAGATTCGATTTAAGTATTGAAGAAGATTTGATTGAAGAAGTTGCGCGGGTATATGGATATAATAATATTCCAAATGTTGCGCCAAAAGCAGCGTTAAAAATGAATCACCATAATGAAGCTGATTTAAGCGCACATAAAGTCAGAAACACTTTAGTGACTCGTGGCTATCAAGAAGCAATAACGTATAGCTTTGTTGATCCAAAAATTCAGAGTTTAATTCACCCTTCATCAGACCCTATGGTTCTACCACATCCTATTTCTATAGAAATGTCGGTAATGAGAGTGAGTTTACTAACCGGTTTATTAACTTCATTAGTTTACAATCAAAATAGACAACAATCTCGTATTCGTTTATTTGAGCACGGCCTCAAATTTGTGAAAAATGAAAATGTAGAAAATGGTGTAGAACAAAAAGCAATTGTAAGTGGTGTAATAAGTGGCTCACTGAATGGTGAACATTGGACATCTGAAAATCGAAATGTTGATTTTTTTGATATTAAAGGTGATGTTGAAGCATTGCTTGCATTAACTTTTGATATGGCTTCAATTACGGTTAAAGCTGAAGCTGTAGAGGGCTTGCATCCGGGCCAATCAGCTATTATTTATAGAAATGATGAAAAAATTGGCTTTTTAGGTTCACTACATCCAGAAATTCAGTCTAAACTAGGAATTAACAACCAAACTTTTGTCTTTGAAATTGAAATGTTAGGTTTAACTAAGCGTAATTTACCTGAAGCGAAGGAAGTCTCTAAGTTTCCTTCAAACCGCAGAGATATTGCTATTGTGGTCAAAGACAGTGTGAATTCAGCTGATATTCTATTAATGATAGAAAAAGTTGGCGGAAATCAACTGGTTGAGCTAAACTTGTTTGACGTGTATAAGGGTAACGGTATTGAGTCAGATCATAAGAGTCTCGCTATCGCTCTTACACTACAAAATGTTGAGCGGACTCTTGAAGAGAAAGACATCAACTTAGTTGTTGAACAAGTAGTGGCCAGTTTGGCCGATAATTTTAATGCATCCTTGAGGGACTAGATATGGCGCTTACAAAAGCGGATATAGCAGAACACCTTTTTGTTAAATTGGGGATCAATAAAAAAGATGCCAAAGAATTAGTTGAAACTTTTTTCGAACAAATTCGATCTGCACTTGAAAGTGGTGAACAAATTAAACTTTCAGGTTTTGGTAACTTTGATCTTAGAGACAAAAGTGAGCGACCGGGAAGAAATCCTAAAACCGGTGAAGATATTCCAATTGCAGCACGCAGAGTTGTTACTTTTCGCCCAGGGCAAAAGTTAAAAACTCGCGTCGAAGTAGGTACTAGTAAATTGGATAAATAAATTTATCGGTTTTACTGTAAGTAATTTGGTAAATTTAAATAAAGGCAGCATAAGCTGCCTTTATCATATCAGATGTATTCTAAAAACCTCGGGGTGATATAAAGTTACCGGATTCAACTTCATCTTGTGTTTTATAAGCTAGTTTATTCAGGCCATCTAAAGATTTTCCCTGAGCAGTTAAATGTTCACTTAATAATGCTAATTCAATATTCTCTACTCCAGATTCAATTGAAATAACAGCCCAGATATAAGCTTGTTTATATTTTTTTTGTTTATAAAAAATATTAACAAGTGTGGTATAGATTTCATTATTGGGTTTTTCTCCATCAGGGTTTAACTCTAATGCCCGATATAGAATTTCAATCGTTTTTTCCAGGTCAATTTTGACATAATAAGTTGCCAGTAATAATTGCATCTCACTCGTTTGCATACTTTGCGTATTCTCTAATGACAACAATTTTTCTAACGCCTTTTCATCACCGTTATGTGACCAAAAATAATATAATAATCCAGGGTGTGAAGTATCAGAGGTTTCTCTGATCAACCTTTTAATTTCATTTAAACTTGTGATGTACCCGTTAATACGTGATGTTTTTTTATCTTTTAATTTAATATGCTCTATTTTTGATGCTAAGGCGATACAGCTTGAATACTCATCGAATTTCATTAATAAGTCATATTTATTTTCATCATTTGGTTGCACTTTTTCAAAATGTCTAGCCAGAATAACTTCTGATCTTTGGGCATTACAATGTCCATCTGTATTCAGATCAGAGCACATTTTTGATTGTTGATCACATATTTCTCGAATTGTGATTTCTTTTTCACAACCAAGCATTAATAAGCAACTAAAAATTACCACGTGTTGCAAATTCATCCGATTCCCTTTTTTGAATAGTTAATTTATCTAGTTTAGTCTATTCAATCTAATTGTAACAATGGGCAGATTAAATTAGAATATACGCGGCCGAAAGGGCTTTCCGTTCAAAATCTGTTTATATAGGTAAAATAAATGACCTCATCTCACGAGCAAGAATATCAAAATAGCTGGCAAGAACGCCAAGATTATGCTGAAAGTATGCAACCGATTATTGGTAAACTTTACCGTAAATCTGGTATTGAAATTTCAGTTTATGGACGCCCATTAGTGAGTGCAAGTACCATAGACTTGATCAAGGCACACAAAACAGTCGCTCAATTCGAAGAAAATAAATTACGTTTACGTGAAAGTTTTCCGTTTCTTGATGCTATCAGTCAGATGGAACTTTCTTCTGCACGTATTGATTTAGGTAAATTAGCGTATGCTTTTATTTATAAGAATGCGGGTGAAGGTCTTTCAATTGAAGATTATTTAAAGCGTGAGCTTAGTGAAATATTAACGGCAGAAAATGCAAGCGAACCACGTGATGTTGTATTATATGGTTTTGGCCGTATCGGTCGTTTATTAGCGAGATTATTAATAGAACAAGGTGGGCCAAAAGCAAGCCTGCGTTTACGTGCAATAGTTGTACGTGGTGGCCGTAAAGGTGATTTGGAAAAACGCGCAAGTTTATTACGCCGAGATTCTATTCATGGTCCATTTAATGGCTCAATTACAGTAGATGAAGAACAAAAAGTAATTAAGGCCAATGGTAATTATATCCAGGTTATCTATGCTAATTCTCCGGATGAAATTAATTATAATGATTACGGCATAGATAATGCCTTAATTGTAGATAATACTGGTATTTGGAAAGATGAAGCTGGCTTAGGATTACATCTTAAATCGCAAGGAGCTGCAAAAGTGTTACTAACAGCTCCAGCAAAAGGTGAAATAAAAAATGTCGTTTATGGTGTAAATAATAAAGATATTTTAACTGAAGATTCGATTGTTTCAGCTGCAAGTTGTACAACAAATGCAATTACTCCTGTATTAAAAGCGTTAAATGATAAATTTGGTATTCGTAATGGCCATGTTGAAACAGTGCATTCATATACAAATGACCAAAATTTGATTGATAACTATCATTCAGCGGAAAGACGAGGCAGAAGTGCAGCGTTAAACATGGTTATCACGTCGACAGGCGCAGCTAAAGCTGTTGCAAAAGCATTACCTGAATTAGCTGGAAAGTTAACTGGTAACGCTATTCGTGTACCAACCCCCAATGTTTCAATGGCTATTTTAAATTTAAATTTAGTAGAAGAAACAACGGTTGATGAACTTAATGAATACTTACGTGAAACAGCACTTTATTCAGATTTAAGAGATCAGATTGATTATACTGCTTCGACTGAAATTGTATCAACAGATCTGGTTGGTAGTCGTTACGCAGGTGTTGTTGATTCACAAGCAACGATTGTTGATGGCGATCGTACTGTACTTTACGTCTGGTATGATAATGAATTTGGTTATAGTTGCCAGGTTGTACGTGTAATGCGTGATATGGCAGAGGTTACTCACCCAAGTTTGCCAAGATAATTTGGTAATTGTTGTAGTTAATATTAATGTCGTTCAGTACTCTGAACGACATTTTTTTTATAGATGATTTAACTTTTAGTTAAATACGTCATTTATTGATCATACTTTACCGGGTGTGTTACTTTAGCCGCCTACCGAATAATAATAATAACGGAGTAAGCAAGTGCAAGAGTTTGTCTCATTTTTAAATAGTATTATATGGAGTCCAGCGCTGATCTATCTATGTTTAGGTGTTGGTTTATTTTTTTCAGTTATCACGCGTTTTGTGCAAATTAGACTTTTTAGAGAAATGTTCCGTTTATTATTCTCAGGTAAAAGCTCTGAAAAAGGTATCTCTTCATTTCAAGCACTTGCAGTTTCCTTGTCGGGTCGAGTTGGTACCGGGAATATTGCAGGTGTAGCCGCTGCCATAGGTTTTGGTGGTCCGGGCGCAGTTTTTTGGATGTGGGTAGTTGCATTTTTAGGTTCAGCGACCGCTTATGTTGAATCAACATTAGCACAAATTTATAAAGAAGAATCTGATGGTCAGTATCGTGGCGGTCCTGCTTATTATATAGAAAAAGCGATGGGCCAAAAATGGTATGCCTGGATATTTGCTATAGCAACTATTTTAGCGACGGGTTTATTGTTACCTATGGTGCAATCAAATGGTATAGGCGAAGCGATTGTACAAGTTTTTGGCACAGGCGATATCATTGAAACGGCTTTAGGTAAAGTGAGTTTAGTCAAAGTATATGTTGCAACTGCTATCGTATTGCTACTTGGTTTTATTATTTTTGGTGGTGTGAAGCGTATTGCTAATTTTACCCAAGTCGTAGTCCCTTTTATGGCATTAGCGTATATCATAATAGCTGTGGTTATTATTTGTTTGAATATAGACCGTGTTCCTGAAATATTTATGTTGATATTAGGCGATGCTTTCACACCTATGGCTGGTGTCGGTGCTGCAATTGGCTGGGGTGTGAAACGCGGCGTTTATTCTAATGAAGCAGGTCAAGGTACAGGCCCACATGCCGCTGCTGCTGCAGAAGTACAGCATCCAGCTCAGCAAGGTTTAGTACAAGCATTTTCAGTGTACATAGACACTTTATTTGTCTGTTCAGCTACTGCATTTATGATTTTGATCACCGGAGCTTATAATGTACATGGTGTTGGTGATACGTTTATCGTGCAAAATGTTGCTGCCGATGTTGCGGCCAATAGTCCTGTTTATACGCAATTAGCTGTTGAAAGTGTATTTAATGGCGTTGGCAAACCCTTTATCGCGTTAGCCTTGTTCTTTTTTGCGTTTACCACGATTTTAGCTTACTACTTTATTGCAGAAAATAATGTTTATTATATCAGGCGTACTTTGAAACTACCTGCGCTAAACTTTTTATTAAAAATATTGATTATGTCAGCTACTTTTTATGGCACAGTGAAAGCCGCAGACTTGGCTTGGGGCATGGGTGATATTGGTGTTGGGTTAATGGCATGGTTAAATATTGTAGGGATATTAATTATTTTCTTTATGGCTAAACCTGCAATGAAAGCATTAAAAGATTATGAAGCGCAGCGTAAACAGGGTGTTGAAAAATATCGTTTTGACCCAAAAGCTTTGGGGATCAAAAATGCGACTATCTGGGAAGATAAAATTAATAAAAACTAATTAAAGTGAAATTTCAAAAGTCACCTGTAAGGTGACTTTTTTGTTTAAATATACATATCAAAAGTAATAAAAGGTTATTGATAATGAAAATTTTTAGTCAATTTGATAGTGGTAATATCAATGTTATATCTGCTGATAACCCGCTAGATATTAAGTTAACAATTAATAAAGACCATAACTCTGATTTTTATCAATGGTTTCATTTTCGATTAGAAACTACAGAAAATCAGTTACATAATATAAACATTAGCGAACTTGAAAACTCAGCCTATCCAGAAGGGTGGGAAAATTACCAAGCGGTCGCATCTTATGACCGTCAAACCTGGTTTAGATTACCGACCAGCTATAATGCGGGTATCTTAACAATCGAATGCGAACCTGAGCGTCCGCATATCTACATCGCTTATTTTGCACCCTATAGCTACGAGCGCCATTTAGACTTACTTTACTGGGCTCAGGGACATGAGGTTTGTCACATAGAAACATTAGGTCAAACGCTTGATAAGCGTGATATGTCAGTTTTACGCATTGGTGAAGAAGCACAAGATAAAAAAACAATTTGGATCACTGCAAGGCAGCATCCTGGTGAAACAATGGCACAGTGGTTTGTTGAAGGCTTGTTACATAAGCTATTGGATGATGAAGACCCACATGCTGCAGCTTTATTGTCAAAAGCCGTATTTTATATTGTGCCAAATATGAATCCTGATGGCAGTGTGCGTGGACACCTGAGAACAAATGCCAAAGGAGTTAATCTTAATCGTGAATGGCAAACACCCTCTATGGAAGCAAGCCCTGAAGTATTTTTAGTTCGTGAAAAAATGTTCTCAACCGGCGTTGATTTATTTTTGGATATTCACGGCGACGAGGCGTTGCCATATAACTTTGTTGCTGGGTCTGAAGGTATTCCGAGTTATGATGAAAAAATGAAGCAGCTCGAAGAAAGTTTTAAAGCAGCCTTATTAACGATTACGCCTGAATTTCAAGATGAGTTTGGCTACCCTAAAGATGAACCTGGAAAAGCGAACCTGACCGTAGGTTCATGTTGGGTTGCTGAAGAATTCAAATGTTTATCTTATACCATTGAAATGCCATTTAAGGATAATATTAATTTGCCAGATATCGATTATGGCTGGTCTGATAGAAGGTCATATTCATTTGGTCAGGATACGCTTGCTGCGATAGTGAATGTCGTGGATATTCTTCGATAAGTATTAGTTCAGTTTAAAGACAAACTGATTGAAAAAGAGTAGAATACTTTGGCGCTCAAATTGGGGCGCCTTTTTATTATATCCCTATCGAAGTCTATAGGAGCCTTAGATGGCCAGAATTAATTGCCCGAGCTGCACTAAAACAATTTCAGATAAATATAAACAATGTCCGCATTGTGAACTTGATTTAAGTGAAATGAATCTAATAGACCAAAAGAAAATGGCTTCTGCGAATCTTTATAAGAAAAAACAAAAATTGCTTAATCATTCATTTATTGCACTATTTTTGTTTCTACTTGGTTTTTTTATTATGTATTCACGTTCACCAGAGCCTGGTTCTTATGAAATGTTATTCTGTCAGACAGCGATCGGTGCTGGGTTCATCTGGTATTTAATAAATCGAATTCAACTTGCCTTTCTAAAAAAGAAATAAATTATGAACATAGATCATTTAGTTAATAATATTACACCTGAATTATATGAGCGTTTAAAACATGGCGCAGCAACAGGCCGCTGGCCCGAAGGTGTTAAATTATCCAACGAACAAAAAGCTCAGACATTACAATTGGTTATGTTATACCAAGCAAAAGTTGAACAATCAAATGAACAATTTACCATTTCTGATCAAGGTGAAATGGTTTTAAAATCTAAACGTGAATTAAAATCAGAATTGGCACAAGGCCAAGAAATAGCAAGGTTTACTCAAAATGATCTTTAAACAATTATTTACGCCCAAATGGAAGCACCCTAAATTAGCAATTAGACTGAATGCGTTAAATTCCTTAGATAATGAACAAAGTAAGCATCTTGATATTTTGCAGCAATTAGCTTTTGAAGACAGTGCAATCGAAGTTAGGCAAAAAGCGCTTAATAAATTAAATTCAATTACTAATTGGTGGCAAGCCTATAAGTCAGACGAAGCGAAAGAAATAAAAGACTTAGCGGAGCAACATATTTCTAAAGCTGTCATGAAAAATGAATCAGGTTTATCTGCAGAAAAGAAATCTGAATATATAGACTCGTGTACTAAGATGTCGGTTTTGGAAAAATTAGCATTAGAAAATAATGATAGTAACCTCCGTATAAAATTGTTAAAGCGTATCGCAAAACCTAGTTTGATTGAAAAAGCATTTAAACAGGCAGACGAAAAATTTCAATTGGCCATATTTGATTTAATTGAACAGTATAATTTATATAAATCATGTAAAAATCAGGCTAAAGGTGAAGTTACAAAGAAAATAGAAGAAAAATTAATAGCAATTCAATATGCCAAAGAACAACCAGAAATCGTTGAGAAAGAAGCCAAGCTTATTTTGGCTAAAATGAATGCACTAAGAGATAAAACAGATTTTACATTAGTAAAGCAGCAAACTATTAGTTTAGAGAATAGTTGGCAAGCAATTGAATTAAATTGGTTGAGTCAGGATACACTTGCAACACTGAGTGAGAAATATACTGTCCTGAATGAGAAATTGCAGTCAAAATTAACTTTGTTAGAGCAGGCCTATTTAGAGAAAATGGCCATTGAGGAACATAACGTAAAGCAACAAGCACTGGTAGAAGAGTTTAATTCCCTTATTACTATTTCAGAGCAAAAAGTCAAAACGGCTTTGGCTGAACCTTCGTTAACTCCCACTAATGAATTTAATCAACTTGTTGATAAAGCAAATGAACTCCTTAGTAACATTGAAGGTTCAATCAAAGGGAAACTGGAACAAAGATTAATAAAGTTAACCAATCAGATAGCATTGATCCCAGAGCTTATTGAAGTATCAAATACGTTTAATCAACATTTAAGTCAATATTCAGCTTTACTTATTCCAGAGGGGATAGCTGATTATGATAATGCTCAGGTTAATTTTGAACAATGGCGTAAAGAAGCTGTACAGATCATAAAAACTCTGCCAGCTGCATTTAAACCACTTTATCAGGATAAATTAAAAAGCCATACTGCAAGTTGGGCCACTCAGACGCTTACACTGAAACAAAATTTAGATCTGAATCAAAAGCAAACAGAAAAAAAATTGCGTGACTTAAAACGTTTATTAGATCAAGGTCGCTATAATGTTGCCTTTGGTGTATTTAAAGGAATGAATGAGCTTTATCAAACATTAACACCTAAATATCAGGCTAAGTTACAGCAAAGCTACGAAGCAATTGAAGTGGCATTGAATAAAGCGAAAGATTGGCAGGAATATGCCGCAGAGCCAAAAAGAGATGAATTATTAACTCAGTTAGCTGCACTGGTTAAAGAAGAGAACGTTGACCCTAAAAAACGTACTCATGATGTTAAGAATTTTCGACGGTACTGGAATGAATTAGGTAAAGCGATTACTGATGAAGCAAAAGATAAATCAGCGCAATTCGATAAGTTATTGGAAGAGGCTTTTGCTCCATGTAGGACTTTTTTTGCAAAACAAGATGAATTAAGAGCTGAAAATTTAGCATTAAGGCAGACACTTGTTAATGCACTCATTAAATTGGCTGATTTACCTGCAGAAACAGTACAAGATTTTAAAGTACTGAGTACAGAACTTAATAAAATAAACAAACAGTGGCGACAAGCAGGGCCTGTAGCTTCAGGTGCTTATCAGGAAATATTAGAAGCCTATAAAGTAGCTGAAAAACCGATTGCTAATTTAATTAAAGCACATCAAAAAGGTAATGCAGAATTAAAAACAGACTTGGTACAGCAGGCAAAGGCATTGGCTGAACTCCAAGATGCAAATGAAGCGTGTGAGCAGCTGAAAAAGCTACAAAGTAAATGGAAAACGATTGGCTTTGCAGGAAATAAAGTTGAAAACGAGCTTTGGCAGGCCTTTAGAGTTATTAATGATGAAATATTTAAAGTACGTGAAACCGACAAAGCTGTAGAAGAGCAAGCATCACGTAGTCAATTTAAGGAGTTAGAACAGCGTTTTATTGCTATCACGGCAGCTATCGATGAAAATGTTGATGATAAAACGGCACTGCTGAAATGGCAAAAGGATTTAGCTGCATTGCAAAATGAGGTACCAGCAAAACTTGAAGAAATAATTGATAAAATAAACATAGCTAAGAAAAAAATTAAAACATATCTGACAAAAATTGATCAAATTGCCAATTTAGCCAAATTAAACTCATTATTTAATGCGCTAGAAAACGGTGAAGAAATTGACAGAGTGTGGGTTAAAGATGTCAAACAGGGCAAATTACAGCGTCAACAAATTACAGTTCGTATGGAGATTTTGTCTCAAATTGAAAACCCTGACAGTGATGTGACATTAAAAATGGCAGAACAAATCGCAATGTTGAGTGATAAAATGCATGGTGATGCGCAAACCTTAGAAAATTTGTTATACCAATGGATCAATGCGGGTGAGTTAACCGCAGATGACAAACTATTATTACAGCGTGTTAAAGCGATTTATTTAAAATAATGTGTCGGTATTCGTGATTAAGGGCCAGTTTATACTGGCCCTATTTGTTTCTGGTATCGAGTTTAAGGTGCACTAAAAAGCCGGTTATGTATTTTATAGGCATATTCATCAGTCATTCCGGCAATATAGTCACATATTATCCTGTCTCCTGATTGTGTTTCTGTTTGTTTTAACCAGCGTAATTGGGTATTTTCAGGTAATAATCGTTCAGGATCGCTTGAAAGCGCACTAAAAATTTCACTAATGAGTTTTTGGCCTTTAAATTCTATTTGTTGCAATTCTGCTTTTTGGATTAAAACTTGATAAACAAATTGTTTAAGGGTATCTAAAATGGCCTGAAACTCATCGGGCAAACGAATATTATAGGCTAAGATCTCGGCGTCAAAATCATTATTTATTTTAATGAGTTTACTATGAGTAATAAATAAATTTACGAACTCTCCAATAGCATCTTTACGTTCTGAGTGTACAGGCGAAAATAACCGATTTGAAATTGAAGATAAATGATTGTTAAGCCATTGACTAGAAATCTTGTTAAACTGGGTAACTGCAATACTTTGCCACTGATATTGTGTAATTGTTCCTGTTGCTATTGCATCTTCCAAGTCGTGGACTGCATAAGCTATATCATCAGCTAACTCCATGATTGAAGCATCTAAAGACTTAAAAACCGTTTTATTTCGATAGCTGTCTAATTCAGTATTACTGCATAAAAGACTACGGTCACTGGCACTTAATGGCGCTAATACCCAGTTGAATACATCTTGATCTTCTCTATAAAGCCCTTTGGCGGGTCGCCAAATATCTGACTTTATGAAGCCAGAACTGTGTTCGAGCGCTGGTTTGTTAAACCATAAATGGTCTATGTAATTTGGATATTTTATAAAACCGAGTAATGTTCGTCTGGTTAAATTCATACCATAACCCAAAGTATAAGGTTCCAACTTTGATACTATTCTTAACGTTTGGGCATTACCTTCAAAGCCATCACTTTGTCTCATCATAAAATTGAGGGCTATCTCACCGCCATGACCGAAAGGTGGGTGTCCAATATCATGAGCAAGGCACAGAGTTTCGATTAAGCTTCTACAGGGCAAAAAGTGGCAGTCAGGATGTTTACTGCGAATAAAGCCTAATATGCCGCTGCCAATTTGTGCAACTTCCAGTGAGTGAGTTAATCTTGTACGATAAAAATCATCAACCCCGATCCCCATTATTTGAGTTTTAGCCTGTAACCTGCGAAATGCTGCAGCATGAATGATCCGAGACCGATCTTTTTGATAGGGGGTACGATTATCTTCAGGTCTATTTTTATTTTCTTCGGTACGTCTTTGTGTAAAAAATTCCATATATAAGCTCTTCGTACATTTTGTAACAGCAATAAGCTACTTAGTTACTGAAAGTTTAACTATAATTTAATTAAATTGCACATTCATTAATTAAATTAGTAATTGATTATAAAGGAGAAATAATATGCCTCTACCTTTATTTGTGATTGGCGCAAGTATTTTTAGCGGTTTAGCTTTGATTGATAGTTATAAAAAATCATTGCATAAACAAGATATTAATCGCTCAATTAATGATTTTAAACAGAGTGATAAAATAATAGGCAGAGAGCCTTCCGAGCTATTGCCCAGTGCAATGTCACATGTATTAATGCCAGGTGCAATTGTTTGTTGCCATGTTTATGGTGCGATAGAGCATACTGGGATTGTCATTGAAGATAATTTAATTGTTGAATTACATGGGGATGGATTAGTAAAAGCGGTATCTGAAAAACGATTTTTAAACAATAGAAGTGGCTCTCATTTGTTTATTGCCTGTGATCAGCAAGGAGTTGCTTTTAATTATCCGGTTGCGTCAAATAGGGCTTGCAATGAAATTTTTCAATTCTATGACTATAACCTGCTATCACAAAATTGTTATAGTCATACTTGGTTTTGTTTATCTGGGAAACGCGAGAAAATAACCAATTTTTCAGAGTTTAATAAAAAATTATTTTCCCTTACGGCACACAAAATCCACTGGGATCGAGTAAGCTAAGCGCCAAAGTCGCTTTTTCTTATTAAAACTGTATAATACGCCGTCAATTTAATGGGTTTGGATATTATTTAGAACCCATTGTTAATTAAAAGAGGAGCTTTTAATGTTTAAAAGCGTATTTCGTTATTTTGTGATCATGATTACCTTATACGGTATTGTATATCCTTTTGTTGATCAATCAGAAAAAAAGCAAAGTCTAGAAAATACAGTCAAGAAAACGCCTGCAATTACTAAAATAAGCAAAAAGGAAGTGCCATTACATTCGGTTTCGTTACCATCATTTGGAAAAATAAAAGATATAAAATTAAAAAAACGTACATTTTTTGATTTTATAAGACCCCATGTTGAAAAAGAAAATAACACAATATTACAGCACAGAGCGCAATTAGAAATAGCGCAAATGATGTTGCAATATGGTGAAGTATTATCGGGATCACAATCGGATCAACTGAAAAAGATATTTAAGCGGTATAAAATAAAAGATAAGATTAATATCGTCAGTATTAATAAAGCGTTAGTCAAAGTTGATATCGTGCCTAAAGAGCTCGCGCTTATGCAAGCTGCGAATGAGTCTGCCTGGGGTACATCAAGGTTTGCACGAATAGGACTGAATTTTTTTGGTCAGTGGTGTTACCGTAAAGGGTGTGGCATGGTGCCAAATAGCCGTGATTCAGGTGCAGGACATGAAGTTGCTGCTTATCAATCTGTTGGTGCCGCAGTTAAAGCTTACTTTCTTAACATAAATACGCATCGTGCATATGCTAGTTTAAGAGCAATAAGAGCGAAACAAAGAGCTGAACAAATTTATCCTAATGCCGAAAGTCTAGTGGTGGGTCTAAAATCTTATTCTGAACGAGGCGAAGCTTATGTTGAAGAAATTAGCCATATGATACGTTTAAATCAGGAATACTTTAGTGAATAAACCTTTTATTTCGTATTTGATTTTATTACTCACGTTTACTGGCTGTTTGTTTTCATCACAGACAAATGCAAAAGAATTTATGGTTGCTTATGAAGGTTTCTACGATAGATTAAAAGTTGTCAATAAAGGGAATTATACTTTCGCCGAGATAGGTTTTTATTTGTCTGAGGTTAATTCTGCAAAACCATGCCAGCTCAAAAGTGGAGAAATTGTTACTGAATTACAGAATTATCCGTTAGTTTTTACTGAGTTTGGACAAATCTTATTACCTTTTGACAAAGAATTGGACTATAACAAAGCCGTTATTAAAGCGCAGACACATGTCCCCGAGCAAGATTGCCAGTTATCGATGCAGATTGAAACTAAAGTGACGGATAGCCTGTTACTGAATGAAGCGACGCTATTTGAGATTTATACGGAGCAAAAAGCGCTGATAGGGGACTTATCTGGCGTGATGATGAGAACCTTATTTCAGTTTATGATGCCTAAAGTGACCGGGATCAGTATACTATTTTCAGACAATGTTGATATTTTATCGACTAAGAGTGCTGGAATAAGCTGCGAACAGAAAAAATGTACGCTGTTATTCTCTGAAAACTTTACAGATTCAAGTGAAACCCTGAAATTTTCAAGCCAAGCGATCAAAGTTATTCCCTATATTGAAAAATAAGTTAATTTACTACTCTTTTTTATTATGAGAATAAAGAGTTATCTTCATTCTCATTTTCTTAGCTTGGTTTTTTATTCACTTTTATGCTTGTTATTTTTCTCATTCAACTCGTATAGTTTTGCTTCTTTTAAAAATGCATAAAATGCATCTATCATAGACAATATAAAGCCTCTATAACCAAAGAAAATTCTTCTGTGAATAAAGTACTTTTTGATGAAAGTAACTAAAAATACCAAAATTAGTTTGATACCCTTAAATGATTTTCCTTTATTGTATTTTTCTTTTGCTTTGAGTGATGAATAATTATTATTTTTATCAACTAAGGCTTCAACCGTATCATAACCATAATGATCAAAGTCAGCATTAATAAATATTTTTTTCCCGTCGACGGTCGCATGTTCGTGAACCAGTAAAGCGCTGTCAAAGTGAGATTTGGATTTTTTGTAAAATCGTAAATGACTATCTCGCTTGGTAATTTTTGGGAATTTTTTTCCGATGAAAAAATCGTTACGCCAAAATCTCACACCATCGGCTTTATCAAGCTTGATTATATTTTCAAACGTTTCGAACAGTTTTTCATTGGCTGTTTCGTCGCCATCTAAGTTTAATACCCATTCATTTGAACACAGTGATAACGCATACTGTTTTTGCTTAGCGAAGCCCATCCAATCATGGTGAACGACCTTTGCACCATACTCTTTGGCAATTTCGACAGTTCTATCTGTACTGCCGGAGTCAACTACAATAATCTCATCAGCTCTGGCAACGCTTGTTAAAGCCTTAGTTATATGTGTTTCTTCATTTTTTGTAATGATAAACACACTGATCGGTAGTTTGGTCAAAATAGTACTCCAAAGTGTTTATTATTTATGGTTTTAGTTAATCGAGTGAACAATTTATAACAAATAGGTGACGTACAAATATACATGTCGTTACTCTTTGATAAATGCTGCTAAATGATATCTTTATTTATAGAGAGAAAATACTTTTATTGTGAGTTTTTATTTAAAGAATTGGTTTGTTACTTATAGGGCTTGGGTGCACCACTTTCTTAGTTTTACTGAGAAAGTGGTGCTGGATGTGATATTTTTTCTTTTTACTCAAAGATGCAATGCAAAGTAACAGCCAAAACTAGGTAAAGAAATTTTGTTATCTTTATATCGGCCTTGATTATGAGATAAAGGCATGAGTTTATTTTCAATTAACTCCGCTGTTATTTCAAAATCAACTGGATTTTTATTTAAATTAAAGCAACATAAAATAGATTGATCCGCGGTAGTACGCCAAAATGCTAATATTGGTTCCGCCGTTGAGATAAACTCTATATCTCCTAACAATAAAGCACAATACTGTTTACGCCAGTTTAAAAATTCACTAAATGCGTTTAATACAGATGAACTAGAGTCCAATTGTTTATTCACTGCAAATTCCAGGTGTGTTTCAGATACAGGAAGCCAGGGTTTTCCTGTACTAAAATCAGCATGAGCAAGTTTATCATGCCAAGGCATAGGTGTTCTACAGCCGTCTCTACCTTTGAAATTAGGCCAAAAAGTAATACCGTAAGGGTCTTGTAAATCTTCGAATGCGACATTGGCCTCGGTTAATCCAAGCTCTTCACCTTGATACATACAGACGCTGCCTCGAAGTGAGCCCAGTAGTGCGGTTAACATTTTACTTTGTGCAGCGTTTGGTTTGCCATCAGACCAACGACTGGCTACACGCGTTACATCATGATTACTAAATGCCCAACAAGGCCAGCCTTGTGTCATTTGTATCTCTAGGTTTTGTACTGTTTCACGTATGTATTTCGCACTATAATCATTGGTAAGTAGTTCAAAACTATAACCCATATGTAGCTTATCGTCGTCAGCAGTATATTCAGCCATGGTAGCCAGAGAATCTTCTGAGGAAATTTCACCCAGGGAAACAGTACCCGGGTATTTATTAAGTAAAGCGCGAATTTCTTGCATGAAAATCAAGTTTTCAGGTTGCGTATTATTATAATAATGATATTGGAAGGCATAAGGGTTGTCTTCACTAAAACCTCGCCCTTGTCTTTTTGATTCAGGTTTAGCTGGATTGTTTTTCAATTCAGCGTCGTGGAAACAAAAGTTAATGGCATCTAATCTGAATCCATCAACCCCTTTTTTTAACCAAAACTCTATATTTTCTAAAACATGCTGACGTACTTCCGGGTTATGAAAGTTTAGATCGGGCTGCTCAGTTAAAAAATTATGTAAATAATATTGTTTTCTGCGAGGTTCCCATTGCCATGCTGGTCCGCCAAATATCGATAACCAATTATTTGGTGCAGTACCATCTTCTTTGGCATTAGCCCACACATACCAATCGGCTTTGTCATTATGTAAATCTAACTTGCTTTGAATAAACCAGGGGTGTTGATCTGACGTATGACTTAAAACCTGATCAATAATAATTTTAATATCTCTTTTGTGTGCTTGTTTAATTAACTCATCAAAGTCAGCAATTGTGCCAAATATGTCGTCAATGTCTCGATAATCACTGATATCATAACCAAAGTCTTTCATCGGCGATTTAAAAAAAGGAGAAACCCAAATAGCATCAACGCCTAAATTTTTTATATAATCAAGCTTTTGTATGATCCCAGGAATATCTCCGATGCCATCACCATTGGTATCCTGAAAACTTCTTGGATATATTTGGTATATTACAGCACCTCGCCACCATTCTTGCTTTGGCATACTTTTCTCCGACATCGTCATTTGAGTTTGTTATGTGTCTATGTCAAAAAGCATACGTTATTCAATTTTTACTGTAAAAACCCTACATACGTATGCATGGAAATTAATTGAAAAATGTAATCAAATTGTTAATTTTGGCAGTTTATATAAATATGTATAGAATAATTTACCAATCATGTTATTTCGGTTTAAAAAAGAAAGAGTGATCACTAGGGATCTTGTTTGATTAGGCTGATAATGCGCCAAAGTGTATACGGGATGAATCGTTTTATTGGTAATACCATTTAACCAAGAGGCTATGGGCTAGTCTCTTAAATGTGACACCTATTATAAGGTGTGTTGCTCAGGCCTTTCAGATTGTATTTTTCTAAGGATATTAAATTAATTAGTTGAATACCTATATATAGTTGTTAATTTATTTTTAATCAATGACTTATATTTTATTTTCTTAGTTTAAAAGTTGGGTAGGTTCCCAATTTAACGATTGAATACGTATGCAGTATGTTGTTTTAAGCGTGATTTCACAGTTACTATTTTCGCAGACAACATAACTATTTACTTTTTTGCAGTAATATAACAATACAATACGTTTAAAAGTGAATAATAAATACGTTTAATTGGGGTACAACATGTCATTATTCAAGCCAAGTATGCTTACTCTTGCATTTATAAGTGCAGGCGTCGGGTCGTTTACAGTAAATGCAGCAGATGAAACAAAGCTCGCTGCAGCTAAGGATGTAGAAGTAATTGAAGTTAGAGGTATTCGTGGAAGCCTGATCAGAGCGCAAGCGGTGAAAATGGATTCTAAATCAATTGTAGAAGTGATATCAGCGGAAGATATTGGTAAATTACCTGATACAAGTGTTGCTGAATCCTTGGCGCGTTTACCTGGTGTGACTGGTGAAAGACGAAATGGCCGTACTAGCGGGCTTTCTGTACGTGGCTTTAACGAAAATTATGTTGCATCATCATTAAATGGTCGTGAGTTGCTTGGCATGGGTGACAATAGGGGGGTTGAATTTGACTTGTATCCAACGGAAATCATTACTTCAATTGTTGTTTCAAAAACCCCAGAAGCGGGTTTGTTAAGCCAAGGTATTGGCGGAACAATTGATTTACAAACGGTGGACCCACTTAGTGCGAAAAAAGCGATGGCATTTAATGCCAGCTTTGAACAAAATGCAGAAGATTCAGGTAACCCTGATTATGATAATAAAGGCCATAGATTTTCTTTTAACTTTGTTGATCAATATGCCGACGATACGATTGGCCTGGCATTAGTTTTATCTTCACAAGAAACGCCTCGTCAGGAAGATCAATTTGGTAGTTGGGGTTTTTCTCCTGTAAATCTAGATCCCGATAGTCGAAGTGGTATGGCTGATGATACAGTCACTGCAACTGCGACAGATCAAATATTAAATGGTCAGGATTCTTATGTACGTTCAGCGCTGATGGAAAGAGACTCTGTTGCTGCGGTTATAGAGTTTGCGCCGACCGATCAATTTAAACTTCAATTCGACGCTTTGTATATTCAATTCGAAGAGAATGATGTTAAACGTGGCATGGAAGAGGCTATGGGTAACTATACCATTACTGAAATCAGCAATGGTCGAGTATCTAAAGGTTACACAGATGGTTTTCATTCGGTAATACGTAATGATGGTCAGCAAAAGAAAGCAGACCTAACGACATTCGGTTTAAACATGGAGTATCAATTAAATGAAGACTGGAGTCTGGCACTTGATTTATCTTCTTCTGATGTTGAAAAAACGCTGACTGATGTTGAAAGCTATTCAGGTGTGGGTCGTTCAAATATTGCGGGCAGGCCAGCCGCAGCACGTTCTTTTGAAATGACTTCAGAAGGCGTACTTTATAGCCCTCACCCAGATACTCCGTATGTGGATTACACAGATCAAGATTTAATTAAACTCGCAGGCCCACAAGCCTGGGGTGGCGGCATGCAGCCATTCACTCAATTTACTGATGATGGCCTTAATAATGCTGCATTTGCCCAAGACGGTTTTATTAATATTGCAGACTTTGAGGAAGAACTACACAGTGTGCGCTTTGAAGTTAAAGGCGCCTTAGAGTTAGGGTTTATCAGCGCAATTGAGACGGGTATTAATTATTCAGAGCGTAAAAAATCAAAATTTAATAATGGTAAATATTTAACTGCACCGACTTTCCCATCACATGGACCTATTCCTGAAGTGTTAGGTATTGCTGATCTTAGTTTTATCGGTTTAGGAGGAGTACTGGCATATGATAGCTTAGGCCTAGTAAACAGTGGATATTATAGTTCAATCGACGCAAATTTAATTGATAACGCCCGTTTTGGCGACTCTTATACAATCGAAGAAGAAATATTTACGTTATATACTAAGTTAGATATAGATAGCGAACTAGGTAATGTCTACGTAAGCGGTAATGTTGGTTTACAGTTAGTTAAATCAGATCAGATCGGTACTGGATATAGCACAACAACCGTTGACCAATTTACCCAGGCGACACCGATTGTAGACAGTGATTCATATACGGATTTATTACCAACGTTAAATTTAAGTTTTGAAGTGGCCGAAAATCAATTCATCAGAACCTCAGCTGCTAAAGTATTGAGCCGTCCGCGCATAGATAACTTAAGACCAAATAGCCAGGTGACATTTGCATTTAATGACGTGACTATTGCTAATACGGATCCCGCAACAGGACCCTGGTCAAGTAATTCTGGTAATTCAAAGTTGAAGCCATTAGAAGCGAATCAATTCGATTTATCTTATGAAAATTATTTTGAAGATGATGGATATTTTGCTGCCAGTTTCTTTTTTAAAGATTTAAAAAACTGGCATCGTACGTCTACGGTTATTGCGGATTATACAGATTCTTATATCCCTGGTTACCATCAAAGTTCAACCGGTGAAGCTCCTGCAATCTTAAAAGGTATTGAAACATCAACACAAGATGGCCTGCAAGGTTTCGTAAGAGGTTATGAATTACAGGCAAGTGTGCCACTACGTATTGCGCACGATATGCTAGATGGTTTTGGTATCACTATGAGTGGCACATTCTTAGATGGTCGTTTAGATGTTGACACTTCAACAGGTGCTGATGACCGCATACCTGGTTTATCTGAGGAAAGTTATTCTGTTACTTTCTACTATGAAATGAATGGTTTTGAAGCGCGTATATCAGGCACTAAAAGAGGCGAGTACCTGACAGAAACCCGTGGCGGCAGTCTGTCATTAACGCCTACTACAGGCCAAGCTGCTGAACTTTGGGATGCGCAAATAGGATATGACTTTAGTGATTCAGATATACAAACGTTAAAAGGGTTACGTATCACATTACAAGCACAAAATATTACCGATGAATCAACAATTGAAAGTACCGATGAAGGTTATGTAACAAGGCATTCGTCCTTTGGTGCTAACTATTCACTGGGCTTAAACTATAAATTCTGATAACCAGGTTTAGGTTTCAGAAAAAGCCTGTTAGATAACTAACAGGCTTTTGTGTTAAAAGGAATTCCTCACTCAATGTTATAGTTAATAATCAAGAGAGATCTCGGAATAGTAAATATGATGAAGAGCCAGGTAAATAAGGTTGTAATTTTAGGAGGAGGGACTGCTGGATGGATGTCGGCAGCGATGATCCAGAAATTATTGGGTAAACAGGTAGACGTTGAACTTGTTGAATCGGAAGATATCGGGACGATTGGTGTAGGCGAAGCGACTATTCCGCCAATAAGGTTATTTAACTCTGTATTAGGTATAGATCATAATGAATTTTTACGGGAAACCAATGCCACTATCAAGCTAGGCATTAAGTTTGAAAATTGGAAATGTCTGGAGCATAGTTACTTTCATACATTTGGATCCGCCGGAAATAACTCTGCTTTTTGTCAATTTCATCATTTTTTAAATAGAGCACAAAAATTAGGTCATGATAAAGATTTATGGCAATACGATTTAAATTATCTGTGCGCAGAATCTGGAAAATTTGGTCAATTTCAATCTCAGGATCCGTCATTGGAACTGCCTTATGCGTACCATTTTGATGCCGGACTGTACGCCTTATTCTTAAGGAAATTTAGTGAAAAAATAGGCGTGACTCGCACTGAAGGGATAGTAGAACGTGTCGAACAGGATGTAGAAAGTGGCAATATTAAAGCACTTTATTTAAAGGATACAACAAAAATAAGCGGCGACTTATTTATCGATTGTTCTGGCATGCGTGCTTTACTAATACAAGGGAAACTCAAAACGGGTTTTGAAGATTGGAGCCATTGGCTGCAATGTGATAGCGCAATCGCAGTACCTTCAAAAAGAATGGAAAAAACGCTTCCTTATACACGCTCTATTGCACATCAATCTGGTTGGCAATGGCGGATCCCGTTACAACATAGAAATGGTAATGGCCTGGTTTACAGTAGCGCTCATTTAAGTGATAAAGACGCACAAGATTTATTAATGTCCAGTCTTGATAGCCCTGCGATTGATGAACCTAAACTATTCAAATTTACAACTGGTAGACGCCTTAAGCAATGGAATAAAAATGTAGTTGCCATAGGCTTATCGAGTGGTTTTTTAGAACCCCTTGAATCAACAAGTATTCACTTGATCCAATCGGCGATCATTAGATTGGTACATTTATTTCCTCACGCTGGTATCGATGAAGAATTAATTACGGAATATAACAAGCAATCGAAGACAGAATATGAACAAATCCGAGATTTTATCATACTACATTATTATGTAAATCAGCGTACTGATAGTCAATTTTGGCATGATATGCGTAACATGCCTGTTCCAGCAAGTTTAAAGCATAAGCTCGCGTTATTTTCAGGAGCTGGCAGGCTTTTTAGAGAGCAAAATGATCTATTCTTAGAAAGCTCCTGGTTACAGGTTATGGTAGGACAAGGCATAGAACAAAAAGATTATCATCCTATGGCTAACTCTTTATCTGAGGTCCAGTTAAAGCAACTGTTACAAAGGATCTATGATACAAAAAGTAGTGCAATGGCGAAACTTCAAGATCATGATATATTCCTAAAACAAGCATGTAACATGAAAGATTAATGAAACTATGACACCGAAATTAAATAAAAAAACTGGGGAGCCATTTAATATTGTCATCTTAGGCGGAGGAACTGCTGGTTGGATGGCCGCTAATCTATTTGTAAAAAAATGGCCAGAAAAAAGCGTGAAAATTACTTTGGTAGAATCTCCTGAGATAGGAATTGTGGGTGTTGGTGAAGGTTCAACCCCAACACTAAAACGCTTTTTTGAAACGATTGATGTTCAAGAATCTCAGTGGATGCCTCGTTGTAACGCCACATATAAAATGAATGTTCGTTTTGCTGGCTGGAGCCCTAAATCCGGTATTGAGAGTTATAGTCATCCTTTTACATCGCAAGTAGATACTTTTACCACAAGGGCTTTTACAGTTAATTGCAGAACAAGAAGGTTAGGGCTCAATGTACATACTTATCCGGAAGATTTTTTATTAAACGGTGTACTTACGCAGCAGAAGAAAATACCTCTAATACCAGACAATTTCCCGTTTATTACTGAGTACGGTTATCATTTTGATTCTCAACTATTAGGAGAGTTTTTATCTGAAGTCGCAATATCCAGAGGTGTGAAACATAAACAGCAAAGGATCACGCAAGTGATAAGAGCAGTAAATGGCGATATTGCAGGGTTAAAAACCCAAAGCGGAGAGTATATTACCGGTGATTTTTTTGTGGATAGCACAGGTTTTTCTTCACTATTGATGCAAAAAACCTTGGGTGTAAAGTTCAACAGTTATAAAGAAAATTTGTTTAATGATTCTGCAGTTGTTATGGCAACACCAAAAACAGATGTTATTTATGGCGAAACAATCGCAACGGCTTTATCAGCAGGCTGGAGTTGGAAAATCCCGTTAACATCGCGTGTTGGCAATGGGTATGTGTATAGTTCTGATTTTATCTCGCCAGATGAGGCTGAGAAAGAATTTAGAAATCATATAGGGGCTATTGATCCCGAACAAAATTGCCGCCATTTAAAAATGAAAGTAGGGCAATTGGCAACACATTGGTCTCATAATTGTATTGGCATAGGTTTATCTCAAGGGTTTATCGAGCCTTTAGAAGCAACTGCATTACATTTAGTACAAATAAGTATTGAATTATTTATCATTAAATTGGAACAAGGTCATTTTAGTGATCAATACAGACAAGAATTTAACCAAAAAATGAACGACAGGTTTGAATATGTTCGAGATTACATTGTGGCGCATTATAAACTTAATACGCGAGAAGATAGTCAATACTGGATCGCGAATAGAGAAAATGAAAACCTCTCTGATCCACTATGTCATATTCTGGATGTCTGGTTTAAAAGGGGGGATTTATGTGCGGAAATAGAACGACAAAATTTGGGCTTACATTTTAATTCAATTTCCTGGCATTGTTTGTTAGCAGGTTACGGCGCATTCCCGCCATTAGCTAAAAATCAACCGGGTAAAGGTGATTTATACCAGGAAAAATCTGTAGAGAGTTTTCTACATGCCTGTGCTCTCAATTTCCAGAACGCTTAATTTTGCTAAAATCATACTATTTAAGTTAGTGAACAAATATCATACTGTTAACACGTCAAAGTTGTCAGTCAGTTTAAGGAGGTATTATTTTTAAGCTGCAGGCTTTTCAGAAATCCACAGTTTAATATGCCCCTTCACAACAACGACATTTTGATCGTCATATGCAGTGACTTCTACTAATAAATCGCCTACTTGCCACTGCTCAGCTTCAACTTTTGCAACACATAAAATATCACTCCCTGCTTTAGCTGTGTAGTCTAAACTCATGCCTTTTGGGATCCATCTTAAATGTTTTGGTATTGATGCTTCTGCCATCACACCCATCGCCATTTCTAATCCATTACAAATCGCAATGACATGGACTGTTTTTATATGGTTATGGACTGCACGACGTTTTTTCACTAAACACTCACAATAATGCGGCTGCAATCGGGTGATCAAAGGGTTTATTGTGCCAAAATAAGGCGCCATAGTAGATATTATTTTAGAAAATATTTTATTACCAAAAGGGTACTTAATCGTTTTTCGGTATAAATCGAGTACTTTATTATTGTTTGTTGTCATCTTTTTAATACGCCATTGTTTGTCTGGTCGGATGAGTTTATCATTCTCAGTCCATTAGTCTACTGAGTTTAACTAAAATAATATCCTGGTGAATACGTATGCACACTATTTAACAAGTAGATGGTAAATATTAGTATTTTGTTAACGTAAATTTATAAGAGTATTACATGGCTTTAAATACATCTTTGGTGAGCAAAAGTGTCACACTGTTCGTGTTCGGTTTATTTCACTGTAATGTTATATCTGGGCAGGCTGTTGAAACTAAAGTTATGTCAAATGGTAAACCTGTAATTTATCAGGTGTTTACGCGTTTATATGGTAATAAAAATACGACGAATAAACCTTGGGGTACCAAATTCGAAAATGGCGTAGGTAAATTTAGTGATTTTACAGATAAAGCATTAACAGATATAAAAAGTCTTGGAGTAACGCATATTTGGTTTACAGGGGTATTACATCATAATTTAATAGGAGATTACCAAGAATACGGTATCAAAAATGACGACCCTGATGTTGTAAAGGGCAGAGCTGGTTCTCCTTATGCGATAAAAGATTATTATAACGTGAACCCTGATCTGGCAACGCATGTTGAAAACCGTTTAGCGGAATTTGAAGCTTTAATACAAAGAACCCATCAACATGGCATGAAAGTGATTATTGATATAGTGCCTAATCACATAGCAAGAAATTATAAGTCAGTTTCAAAACCTCAAGGTGTTAGTGATTTTGGTGCCAAAGACAAAACAAATTTGCAATATGATAAAAATAACAATTTTTATTACATTATTGGTGAAAACTTTAAAGTACCTACACCAAAACACGGTTATAAACCATTAGGTGGTGAATCTCATGCAAAGAGTGATGGCATTTTTATTGAATCGCCCGCTAAATGGACAGGAAATGGTAGTAGAAAATCTCAACCTGACTTTAACGATTGGTATGAAACTGTAAAAGTTAATTATGGTATTAAACCTAATGGTCAAAAAGACTTTCCCACATTACCTGATGGCTATGGAGATTTAACGTATCACGCGCATCACACGTTTTGGCAAGATAAGCAATTACCTGACTCTTGGTATAAATTTAACGATATTACGCAATACTGGCTAAATAAAGGGGTGGACGGCTTTAGATATGATATGGCGGAAATGGTGCCTGTAGAATTTTGGAGTTACTTAAATTCTGCTATTAAAACGACGAACCCAAAGGCGGCTATTATAGCGGAAGTTTATGATCCTGCACGCTATAGAAATTTCATACGTTTAGGTAAAATGGATTATTTATACGACAAAGTTGATTTTTACGATAGCGTAAAAGACGTCATGCAAGGAAAATCACCTGCTGTTGCGATATTAAAAGCACAACATAAAGTACTCGATATTGAAAAACACATGCTTCATTTTTTAGAAAATCATGATGAACAACGTATTGCTAGTCCTGAATTTGCAGGAGATGCTAAAAAAGGTATGCCTGCTATGTTAGTGTCAACCTTGATCAGCCGCTCTCCAACTATGTTATATTTTGGTCAGGATCTGGGAGAAGTTGCAGGCGAAAATGCAGGTTTTGGCAAGGCTAGCAGAACCAGTATTTTTGATTATATCGGCGTGCCTTCACACCAGAGGTGGATGAATTCAGGTGCCTTTGATGGTGGCCAGTCACTCCCTGAAGAAAAGCAATTAAGACAATTTTATGTCAAATTAATGAAATTATCGCAATTAACCTCTGTCGCTAATGGTGAATATTCAGCACTGAGCGTACAGACTGAGCATGCAAACGACTCTGAGAGCGTATTAGCGTTTAGCCGCTGGCATAACAAAGAGAAATTAATTGTTATTAGCCAGTTTGGTGAAAATGTTATTGAAGCCAGTGCGCAAATTCCTCCATCGTTGATCAAGCAATGGGCAACGCCTGATGGCGAATATATTGTAACTGATCTGCTTTCAGGCCGGGAGTATACCTTAATAGTAAAAGATTCAATTGGAAAAGTTAAAGTCAGGCTTGCTGCTTTAGGCTCTTTTGTATTCAGATGGTCAGATAATCAAGAGATATGACGGTTTTTGAATACGTATGCATTTGATTGCTTATAATGCTTTAAGCAACGTAGTATCTAAGTTGCTATAACAAGATTTGAAAGGTAAATAATGAAAATAATAACGAGTAACAGAGTATGAGAACAAAACCTAATCTCAGTTTTTGGCAGATTTGGAATGTAAGTTTCGGGTTTTTAGGGGTGCAATTTGGTTTCGCGTTACAAAATGCAAATGTGAGTCGAATTTTGTCAGACTTAGGTGCAGACTTGCATTCTTTGTCGTTATTTTGGTTAGTAGCTCCAATTATGGGGTTACTGATCCAGCCTATAGTGGGTGCTGCATCAGACAAAACCTGGAATCGATTTGGCCGACGAAATCCTTATATTTTGATCGGCGCCATTTCAGCTACCATAGGCATGTTATTAATGCCAAATGCACCACTGTTTGTTTCAGTTATTACACCGATTATCTTCGGCGCTATGATGCTAGCTGTTATGGATGCATCATTTAATATTGCATTTCAGCCATTTAGAGCCCTAGTTTCAGATATGTTACCAGAAGAACAAATGGATAAAGGATATTCGATTCAATCATTGTTAATAAATATCGGTGCAATTGTAGGCTCTATTTTACCTTTTGTACTGACTAATGTAATTGGCCTAGATAACACCTCGCAAAGCGCTCAGGTAGCACCTTCTGTTATTTGGGCCTTTTATATTGGTGCTACTGTTCTTTTGGGCTCTGTATTGTGGACTGTATTCAGAACTAAAGAATATGCACCCAAAGCGTTTTACGAATTTAAAGGATTAAATTCGCAAGAGATTGAAAATGAACAAAACACAGCGAAACCTTTAGCTGTTAAATTAACGGCATTTTTCGGATTAATAAAATCAATGCCACAAGTTATGAGGCAACTTGCTATTGTGCAGTTTTTTTCCTGGTTTGCATTATTTATTATGTGGGTTTATACCATGCCAGCTATTGCACAACAGGTGTGGGGAATAGATGCGAAATGGTTTGATCCACACTATATTAAATCTGTGGGGGTTATTCCGAAGGATATCGCAGCTGCAAAAGGTGCCGCAGGGGATTGGGTAGGGATTTTGTTTGCTGCTTACGCCTTGTTTGCTGCATTATTCTCGATTGTATTAGCGAAATTAACCCGAATATTCGGTCGTAAAACAGTGTACTCATTATCCTTATTCGCTGGTGGTATAGGATATTTAAGTTTTTTATTGGTACAAGACTCACAACCTGTACTGGTTAATTTATTGATCACTGATATAACAGTACCCCAAGGTGCAGTCTCTTTATTTATTCCTATGATTGGAATTGGGATCGCATGGGCTGCAATTTTAGCTATGCCTTATGCCATTTTAGCAGGTTCTTTACCGATCAATAAAACAGGTGTGTATATGGGGATTTTTAATTTTACAATCGCTGCGCCACAAATTATATCCGGTATATTTGCTGGCTGGATTTTGAGTTCTCTATTTAACAATCAGGCAATTTACATCATTATGTTAGCAGGAATTTCAATGATATTAGGTGGCGTTTCAGTCGTTTTCATTAAAGAAAAAGTAACTATAAACATCAGCCAGACAGCTAAAAAAATAAACGAGATTGAAGTATGAAAAAATTAAATATTTATGTCGCATTATTAATAAGTACAGCGCTGTTAGGTTGTAATGATGAGACATCAAACAAGGTAAGCACACCTAAATTAATCAGTTCAGCACCTGGAGCCCCCGGAGAAACACCTTATTGGTCTTATGCCGGTAAAACTGGTATAGGTACTTCATATGAAGCCTACATGGATGGAGAATATTCAGATAAAGCAGTGACAGGAAAAGTATCTAAAGTATGGTTTAGCCTGGCAAAGGGGATCATTACTGAAACCATGTTTGGTTTGATCCATCAGGCACAAATTAAAGATATGCAGTTTATTATTAAAGGCAAAGATTTTATTGCTACGGAACTTGATGACACAGAAAGCAAAATTGAATATTTATATACAGATGAAAAAGGACGACCGTTATCTCTGGCATATAAAGTGACGAATACCGATAAACAGGGTCGTTTTATTGTTGAAAAACATATTTTCACGGATCCCAATGAAAATACTTTGTTTGTCAGAGCTTATTTCACAGCACTTAAAGGTGAGCTTTCTGCCTATATGATGGTGAATCCGTATGTGAATAATAATGGTATAGGCGATAGCGCAAAAATTCAAAATGGTGATTTGATTGCCTGGGATCAAGACAATTATGTAGCTGTAACATCAAAACAAGGCTTTTTGTCTACGAGTGTTGGATTTGTTGGTACATCAGATGGATTGACTGACTTAAAAGACAATAACACCCTTGATTATCATTATAATGAGACAGGTAAAGAAACAGGTAATGTTGCTTTGTTTGCAGAGCTTGGACCATTTGAGCAAAGAGCTAGTTTTGATATCAGTGTGGGATTTGGTGATTCAGCAGATTTAAGTATAAAGACTGCAAAAGCGAGTATTCAGACTGGCTATCAACAGGTATTAGATAACTATAATGGCAAAGGAGATGCTGTCGGTTGGGTCGACTATCTAACCGAACTAAAACAAATCAAAGAGTTACAAGATAATACCCGAGATCAGGGAAAGTTACTTAATACCAGTATTATGGTATTAAAAGCCCAGGAAGATAAAACCCATGCTGGTGCTGTTATCGCATCACTTTCTAATCCATGGGGTGACACTGTGAATGCTGAAAAAGGGCATACGGGATATAAGGCCGTTTGGGTGAGAGATTTTTATCAGGTGGCAATGGCCTTTTTAGCATTCGGAGATAGCGAAACTGCAAAAACAGCTTTTAGCTATTTAAAGAAAGTACAAGTAACCGACTCCCTAGTCGAGAACAAAGGTGATACAGGCTGGTTTTTACAAAAAACCCATGTTGACGGTGAAGTTGAATGGGTGGGCGTCCAATTAGATCAAACCGCAATGCCTATTATGTTAGCCTGGAAGCTTTGGCAGGCAAATGTTTTATCAGATAAAGAGCTAACTTATTGGTATAAAGAAATGCTTAAACCTGCAGCGGATTTTTTAGTGGATGGTGGAATAGCAAAAATTTTATGGAATGATACCAAAATTATACCGCCTATAACGCAACAAGAAAGGTGGGAAGAGCAAAGTGGATATTCTCCTTCAACGATAGCTGCAATTATTTCAGGGCTGATCACGGCAAATGATATTGCAAAACTGGCAGGTGATGAAGAAGCGGCGATCAAATATCTCACAGCTGCAAAAAAGTATTCTGCGGATATAGAGAAATTGATGTTTACTACTCAAGGCACGTTATCAAAAGATCATACGCAATATTTTTTTCGTTTAGCTAAAGATACCAACCCAAATAGCAATGTACCGTTAAGTGACAATAATGGTCGTGTAGGACTAGATAAAAGAAGTATATTAGATGGCGGATTTTTAGAGCTAGTACGTTATGGTGTCAGGCCTGCTAACGACAAATATATAGAAAATACATTAAAACTTTATGATAACGAAGATTTACCAGAAAACTTAAAAGTGAAATATAGCTTTCAATTTGATGGTATGACGGGATCTTTTCCTGGCTGGCGCAGGTATGGCAATGACGGTTATGGTGAAGATGAGGTTAACGGTCAAAACTATGCTGAAAATGGGAAAAATAGCCAAGGTCAAAGAGGGCGCGTCTGGCCTATGTTTACAGGTGAAAGAGGGCATTTTGAACTTGCTAACTTATTAACTGTCAATTCAAAGGTTTCTACAAGTGCTATTAATAAGTTAAAAGATACTTATGTCCAAGCAATGGAATTGTTTGCTAACGAAGGCATGATGCTGCCAGAGCAAGTGTGGGATGATGTTGGAAACAACCCAAATAATTATATATTTGGACAAGGAACTAATTCTGCAACACCTTTAGCCTGGACTCATGCAGAGTATATAAAGTTAGTCAGATCGTTAACTGATCGTCAAGTTTGGGATCATTACCCTGTGGTTGCTAAAGCCTTAGAAAAGGAATTGTAAATTAAAATCACTTCAGATTTTAAACGGTGAACTGTGGTAAAACGAATAATTGATGATTGGTTTATTTAGGAAATTAGCTAAGTCATTTTTAGTGACTTAGCTGCCAATTTAAATTTAGTGGCTTATGCCGAGCCTCGGATCACTAACTCAGGGATCAATAAGTTTTCTTCTACCGGCACACCTTGGATCAAATTTAATAAATTTGAAACTAACATAGCGCCTGCTTTTGACGTATTTTGCTGTATGGTAGTTAATGGCGGATTGGAGAAGCTGGCAATAGGGATATCATCAAAGCCAATGACAGCAACGTCTTCAGGCACTTTTAAATTGGCTTCTTTTAACGCATTAATGGCGCCAATTGCAATTAAATCACTCGCTGCAAATAACGCATTAAATTCGATTTTATTTCTGATCAGCGATTTGGTGGCGTGGTATCCAGAATCATCAGTGGAAATTGCATTGGCTATTTTTCTTTGGTCTACGTTATGACCTTGTTTAATAAACTCATCTTTAAAACCATTAAAACGGGCAAAAAATTCTGGACTATGTTGTGAAGCATCGCCAATAAAAGCACATTGGGTTCTATTTAATTTAATCAGGTGTTTTGCTGCTAATTGACCACCGTAATAATTGTCACAGCTAACAGATAAGTCTGGACGCTCTGCGATAGGCGCACCCCAGCAGATAAATTTTGTATTGTGTTTTGTTAGCATTTCAAAAGTTTTTTGATAATCTATGAAATCACCATAACCTAATAAAATCAGACCATCGGCTCTGTGACTATCTTCATAGTTACTTTGCCAGTCTTTACTAGACTTTTGAAAAGACACCAGTAAATCATATCCTCGGTTAGCGCAAGCTCTTGTTATACTGCCCAGCATAGCGAGAAAAAAGGGATTAATTTGAGAGTCATCTTTTGTTGGATCTTCAAACAATAACAGTGCAAGGGTACTACTTTGTTGTGTTCTTAAATTACTGGCATTTTTGTCTACTGTATAATTTAATTTCTTTGCTATTTCGTGTACTTTTTTGCGGGTTTCTTCATTTACTAATGGACTGTCTCTTAAAGCCCTTGAAACGGTTGACTGGGATACGCCTGCATAGTGAGCGATGTCAAAAGAAGTCGCTTTGCCTTTCATTTAATGAACCCGTTAAATTATTTATGGCCTATTTTTAAAGCTTTCTAGTATATTTTCAAGTTATTTATCATGAATGTGATATTAAATATTGTAAATTCACTGACACCGGTGTCATAATAAAGCGTTCCAATAAGGTATACTTTAATTGTGCACCTTCTATTTGCATATGTAAGTAATTAGCAGTTTTTAAGTGAAATTATTAATAGGTTATATTTAAGGAAGTAAGTTATGCATCAAACATTTGATTCTATGATAGTTGCAGATATCGGCGGTACAAATGCGCGTTTTGCGTTGATCACTGCGTTTGATGAAATTACAAGTAAGTTTGAAATCTCTCACTTCAAAACTTATCCAAGTGTTTCTTATGCTTCTTTAGAACTTGTTCTTAAAGAGTATTGTGAATATGTATGCGATTATTCACCTAAACGTGCCTGCCTGGCAGTTGCAGGTCCTATTAATGGTGACACTGTTAGAGTGACGAACTTAGGATGGAATTTTAAGGTCAGCGATTTAAAAAGCCTTTTTTCTTTTGAGCAAGTTGAGATCATTAATGATTTTGCAGCATTTGCATATGCTGCACCTTATTTAAGTGTGCAAGATAATTTAATTATAAAAACCGGGGATATATCGGACACAACCAGAAACACGGCAAACATTGCGGTTATCGGGCCCGGTACAGGCTTTGGCGCTGCTGCACTCGTTCGAAATAACATGCAACAGGCAGTCTTAAGCTGTGAGGCTGGTCATATAAGTCTGGCAGGTGTGACAGAATTAGATTTTGCATTACTTAAAATATTGAAACAAAACCATTCTCATGTATCAGTGGAAACAATATTCTCCGGAGCTGGTTTAACTCGATTGTATCAGGCAATGGCCACCGTGGAGCAAGCGGTTAGTCATGACTATGACGCTGCAGATATTACAAAATTAGCATTATCAGGGCAATGTAATATATGTGAAGCGACTTTGAAGCAGTTTTGTAATTGGCTTGGCAGTGTTGCTGGAGATTTGGCGATGACATTCGGCGCACAAGGAGGCGTATTTATCGGTGGTGGCATATTACCCAGAATGCAAGAAATACTGCTAAAAAGTGAATTCAATCTAAGATTTATTAATAAAGGAATTATGAGTCAATATGTAAAACCTATACCTGTTACTTTAGTTGTTCAGGATAATATTCCCTTGATAGGTGCAGCAGCTTGCCTGCATAATACAACTAATGGCAACATTTAGAGGGTTTTATGAGTAAAATAACGATAAATAGTGTTGCTAAATATGCCGGTGTATCTAAAAAAACTGTATCTCGGGTGTTAAATAAAGAAGCGAATGTAAGTGATGCTACCAGAACCAAAGTAGAACAGGCGTTTAAAGATTTAGATTATAAACCAAACCCTATTGCACGGGGACTTGCCAGTAATCAAAGTTTTATTATTGGATGTTTATACGATAATCCCAGTAAAAGTTATATAACGCGTGTGCAAACAGGGGCCTTATCAGCCTGTCAGGAACTGGGCTATAATTTATTGATCCACCCATGTGAATTACGTGGGCAAGCATTAATTGATAATATAGATGTACTACTGCAAAGTTCCAGATTAGATGGTATTGTATTAACTCCGCCATTTTCAGATCATATCGAATTAATAGAATACTTAAAAATCAAAGAAATACCTTATGCCAGAGTTGCGCCAGTTTCATTGAATGATAATTCTATTTCGATTCGCAGTAACGATCAACAAGCTGCTTTTGAAATTACACAATTACTGATTTCTTTAGGGCATAAAGAAATCGCGTTCATTAAAGGACATCCTGATCACAGTGCAACAGAAGAGCGACTTCTTGGTTACAAAAAGGCGTTGGCATTAAATAATATTTTATTTAAAGAACATTTAATAGACGAAGGTAATTTTAGTTATCATTCAGGTGAAGATAGTGCCAGACGGATATTAAATTTATCTCCCAGACCTTCAGCCGTTTTTGCATCAAATGATTATATGGCAGCAGCGGTACTAAAAGTAGCTTCACAATTACAACTCAAAGTACCTGAACATATTTCTATTGCCGGGTTTGATAATGCTCCGATAGCCAGACATATTTGGCCCGGGTTAACGACAATTGCACAGCCAGTTGAAAAAATGACTTATATTGCGATTTGTAAGCTGATTGAGCAGATCACAGTGCCCGAAAAGCCAGTGCCTTATCAGGAAACCCTCGAAGCAGAACTCATCATCAGAGAATCTACCGGACTGCAGATAAATTAACAAGGCATTGCATTTTTACGGTTAATATTTATTTTAATTCATATTAACCGTCAGAAAATATGATAGCCAACCATTAATAGCCTTAATTTTTAGCACTATGTAATCACACCCGTCTGAAAACTGAAGTGAAAATGTTGCTGAAGTTTATTCTTAGTGTCTCCTTAAAACCCCTTAGATTAGTAAAATTCAAAATACTCAACTATATTTAAATCATCTATTGACACCGGTGTCACAATCGTGAGTTAATAGTGACACCGGTGTCAGGTTGTGGTTGTGAGAGACGCAACTTGTGTCGGACCTTTGAACGGGTAAATCAAATGGCTCGGTATTTGTAATTATGAAATATAAATTTAGTACTGAGCCTTTTTCTCAATCTATAAAGAGTTTAATTATGCTGCATCCTCGTATTAAAGAAGTAACAGAGCGCGTGATCAACGCAAGTAAAACTACCAGACAAGCATATCTTGACAGAATGGCACACGCCAAAACAAAAACGCGTGTGAGATCTGGTTTGGGATGCGGTAATATCGCCCATGTAATTGCGGCATGTAATAGTGAAGATAAAGCGTTATTAAAAGACGACGTACAACCAAATTTAGCAATCATAAATTCTTATAATGATATGTTATCAGCCCATGAACCTTATAAACATTACCCTGAATTGATCAAATCGGTAACCAAAAAATTTAATGCCACAGCACAAGTTGCTGGTGGTGTGCCTGCTATGTGTGATGGGGTGACACAAGGTCGTGATGGCATGGAACTATCACTTTTCTCACGGGATGTGATTGCAATGTCTACGGCTATTTCTTTGTCCCACGATGTATTTGATGGTGTATTTTGTTTAGGTGTTTGCGACAAAATTGTACCCGGACTGGTGATTGGTGCATTATCTTTTGGTCATTTGCCTGTTACTTTTTTACCTGCTGGACCTATGACTTCAGGTTTGGCTAATAAAGAAAAAGCGCGAATAAGACAAGAATTTGCACAAGGGCTGATCTCACGTGAAACATTGTTAGAAGCTGAAAGTGCGTCATATCATAGTGCCGGAACTTGTACTTTTTACGGTACAGCAAATAGTAATCAGATGCTGATGGAAATTATGGGTCTGCACTTACCTGGTAGCTCTTTTATCAACCCTTATACAGAGTTAAGAGACGGGTTAACCGCTCATGCAACCGAAACCATGCTGAAACAGTTAACTGAAAATAGCAATGTTAATTGTTTGGCTGATGTAATGAGTGAAAAAACTGTAATAAATGGTTTGGTTGGATTATTAGCAACAGGGGGGTCAACAAATCATGCGATACATCTAGTTGCTATTGCTAAGGCTGCCGGCATTGAATTGACCTGGAAAGATATGTCAGATCTTTCTGAAGTGGTGCCATTACTAGCGCGTATATACCCTAATGGCCATGCGGACGTGAATCACTTTCAAGCGGCTGGTGGTATGGGGTTTCTCATAAAAGAGTTATTAAATGCTGGTATGCTGCATGAAGATGTAAAAACAATTGTCGGCGACAGCTTACGAGATTACACGCAAGAACCTTTATTAAATAAAGATGTAAATCTCATTATGACAGATTCGAAAACTCCCGCGAAAGTAAAATGGGTTGATTGCCCTGAAAACTCACATGATGATGAAGTTTTAAGACCTGTAGGATCAGCATTTAGTCACCAAGGTGGATTACAACTATTAACTGGAAACTTAGGTAACGCAGTGATCAAAGTATCTGCAGTTGCAGAGCAACATCAAGTTGTTACTGCGCCAGCTAAAGTATTTAACTCACAAGCTGACTTGCAACTGGCATTTACCAAGGGTGAATTGGAAACAGACTTTGTTGCAGTGATCAAAGAGCAGGGTCCTAAAGCCAAAGGAATGCCCGAATTACATAAATTAACTCCGCCGCTCGCAATCCAGCAAGATAAAGGCTTTAAAGTTGCAATCGTGACTGATGGCCGTATGTCTGGCGCTTCAGGAAAAGTACCTGCTGCAATTCATTTGGCTCCAGAGGCTATAGAAGGCGGTTTTATTGCAAAAATTAGAGAAGGGGATTTGATCACTTTAGATGCGCCGAAAGGGCTACTGAAAGTGCATGTGTCAGATGACGAGCTGGCAGCAAGAACAATTGAAATATCAGATCAATCATTGGCTTTTGGCACAGGTAGAGAGTTATTTGATGTATTCAGGTCTACAGTGAGTAGTGCAGATCTTGGCGCCAGCGCATTTGGTAACATTTATCCACAAGGAAATAAGGTTTAATACTATGAGTATAGAAAAAATATTAACAGTGTCGTCTGTAATACCTGTCGTTGTTATTGATAAGTTAGAAGATGCCGTGCCTTTAGCTAAAGCGCTATTTAATGGTGGATTAAAAACATTAGAAATTACTTTAAGAACACCTATTGCCGCTGAAGCCGTAAAATTAATGAAACAAGCCGTACCTGAAGCGTATGTGGGTACGGGGACCGTCATAGACAAAGCGACATTTAATGCATCCATTGAAGCTGGCGCTGATTTTATGGTGAGCCCAGGCGTCAATGATGAAATTATAGAATTAGCTAAAGATAGTACAACTCCTTTATTAGCTGGAGCTGCAACACCTAGTGAAGTTATGAGGTTAGTATCACATGGTTTTAAATATCTGAAATTTTTCCCCGCAGAAGCTGCCGGGGGAGTACCTATGCTGAAATCAATAAATGGTCCGTTACCACAAGTTAAGTTCTGTCCTACGGGAGGAATTAACGTAAATAATGCTGCGAATTATCTGGCGCTTGAAAATGTGATATGTGTTGGCGGTACCTGGATGTTAGATAAAGAATTAATTGCTAATAAAGATTGGCAGGCAATAGAAGCGCTTGCACGTCAAGCTTCTGAAGTTTAAGGGGAAAGAAAAATGATTAAAATTGCAATCAATGGATACGGCAGAATTGGCAGAAATGTATTACGTGCTTTATATGAATCTGGTCGTAATAAAGGTATTAAAATAGTTGCTATCAATGATTTAGCACCAGCACATGTGAATGCACATTTAACTAAATTTGATTCAGTGCACGGTCAATTCAATCAAGATGTAGAACTAATTGAAAATCATCTTATGGTTAATGGTGATAAAATTGAGTTAACACAAGAGCGTTCACCCGCAGATCTGCCCTGGAAACGACTAGCTGTTGATATTGTGTTGGAATGTACAGGTTTATTTACTAACCGTGCGGCTGCATCTGAGCATATTGATGCTGGTGCAAAACGCGTTATAATTTCTGCTCCCGGTACTGATCTTGATGCAACTGTGGTACATGGTGTAAATAATGACATTCTCACCTCTGATTGCACGATAATTTCGAATGCTTCTTGTACGACTAACTGTTTAGCACCCATAGCAAAAGCAATCAATGATACTGTTGGTATTGAAAAAGGCAGTATGACCACCATACATGCTTATACTAATGATCAAAATTTATCTGATGTTTATCATCCTGATCTGTATCGTGCCAGAAGCGCAACACAATCTATGATCCCAACAAAAACAGGTGCAGCAAAAGCTGTTGGCTTAGTATTACCTGAGCTTGCTGGTAAATTAGATGGTATGTCAGTACGTGTGCCGACTATCAATGTTTCCTTAGTTGATTTTACGTTTATAGCAAATCGTGACACTTCTGCTGACGAAATAAATAATGTTCTTAAAGCTGCTGCTGTAGGTAAAATGTCAGAGATACTTGAATACAATGAATTACCTCTGGTCTCAATTGATTTTAATCATAATCCAGCATCTTCTATTTTTGATGCCACACAAACTAAAGTTGATGGTAAGCTGGTAAAAGTTATGGCCTGGTATGATAATGAATGGGGCTTCTCCAATCGTATGTTAGATCAGGTAATGTCGTTATCAAAGCTAATGAATTAATTCACAAGCAATTTTGAATTAATGAGTAAAAGGGCCAGCTATTGCTGGCCTTTTCTATCTTAATTCATCTGCAACGGCTGAGATTTGCTGTCTTAACCATATATGACTGGCATCTCGGTGTAATAAAGGACTCCAAATCATATCGAGTTCAAAAGGTGCGATAGGGAAAGGTGTATCTAGTATCTTAATTTCTGGATCTTTAAGATAAATTCGGGCTACTTTAGATGGCAGTGTTGCAATTAAATTCTGCGCTTTAGCCAGATGGATAGCGACATGATAATTTCTTGTGAAAGATGCGATATTCCTTTGCTTGCCGAAATGTGCAAGTGCTTCATCAACCCAACCTAGCTTTTGTACATCGCTGGGATCCATACCGACGCCAACACCAAAACCTGTTTTGCTTACCCAAATATGTCTGGCCTTTAAATATGACTCTAAACTAAAATTGTCTATAATTGGATTGTTGGCATTAACCAGGCAAGAAAAACTGTCTTTCCAGATACTTTTTTGATGAAAAGATTGCGGTAAATTATCAAACCGGTTAATGGCCATATCTACTTTACCATTTTCTACATCATGAAAAGTCACATCACTGGGTGTTAGTATGTCTAATGTTGTATCAGGTGCATATTTTTGTAATCTATTTAATAAGCTTGGTGCTAAGGTACTTGCCGCATAGTCACTAGCCATAAGTCTAAAGACACGTTTACTACTTAAAGGTTCGAAGTCCCTATTGGGCTGGAGAGTTTCTTCTAAAGTAAGCAATACGCCTCTGACAACAGGCATTAATTCTTTGGCACGTTCTGTTGGCACCATGCCTTCGCTGGTTCTAACCAAAATGGGATCATTTAACAGGTTTCTTAAGCGCTTTAAGCCATTGCTCATTGCAGGTTGAGTAATATTTAGCTGGTTAGCGGCACGAGTTACATTACATTCTCTTAGTAAGATATCCAAATAAACCAGCAGATTTAAATCAACCTTGTTAATATTCATATAATATATGCTTAATTGTATAGTAATAATTTATATGAATTATAATAAAAGGATTTGTATCGAACTACAACCAGCTAAAAGTAAATGAGCACTAAACTAACTCGATTTATTGAAGCTTTTTACTTCATTTTTTAACTGCTTTAAGGTTTCTTCTTGTTGTTTAATTTGTGAGTCATATTGCTCATTAATTCTTTTTATATCTTTCTTTACTTGTTTGGCCAATAATTTTTTTGCGGTTTCATCCATCATACGCTCAAGTTGTTGTTCAGAATCTGATTTTTCTTTTGCCTTAGCACGGCGCATTTGTCTGATTTTGTTTTCACTGATTTTTATTCTAGATTGCAAGATAGTTAATTTTTGCTCTCTATTGATTGTTTGTAGCGAGTTTAAATCAACGTCAGTAGATCTAATTTTTCTAGGCGTGAAAGTTGAAATGGTTTTTAATTTTGCACTTTCACTACACGGTAATTGACTAAAAGTGACCCCGTTTTCAGTTTCACATTGATAAAAACTGGTTTTGCTCGTATTTGCAAAACTGTATAGGCAACTCAAAGCGCATAGTAACGTAATTAATTTTATTGATAAGTTTTTGTCCATAAAAAATATCCTATTTAACTATTATTAATTTATAAGTCATCAAAGACTCGTTGTGCTTAACTGGATGACATTGATGTGGTTAAGCATAACTAAATTATAGTCGATAAAAATTACTCATGGGAATTCAGGGATGTTATTTTACCGCAAATTGTTTCAATTTTTTGATGTTATCAACGATAAATGGCACATCAAACTTTTGTTCAATATTAAACCCTTCAGCGGCTGAAATATTTTTATAGGAACCATCGGCTGTGATCATTGTAATGCGATCTTTTTTATAAGCGATGAAAACGCCTTGAGAATAATTTATACCTGAATCTTGCTCATTTTTATACAGGTTTTTACCCATAAGCGCTGATTTTGACAACTCCTCACATTTCCAGTATTGACTAATAATAGTTGCTAAAATATCCATAGGTTGTGATATTACTTTATCTAAATGTAATTTAGGATCATTACTGTAAATTGAACTAGATTCAATGATCTGTGACTTGGTATTTGCCAAACTAAAAGCGATGACATGTTTGGCGTTATTTCTATCAAAGGATTGAGCATTGGCATGCATGATCCTGATTGCCGGATCAGTCGTTTGTTTTATATAGCTATATTCGTTAAAACCTGTCAGTTCAATTGTTAAGTTTTGGTTGAGCCAACTAGGTTGGATCTGTTGACTAACAATGGGCGTTTTGTAAAATGCAGGTAAGCCATAAATTAAATTGAACATCGAGTCTTGATGATCTACTGGTTGTACAAAATTATCTGTTTCAACTAAGTTAAGGTTGGTACGCTGTAAAAAACGTTTTAAACCATCTTGGTCATTAAAAACGAGGATATCTACTTTTTCAATCGGATCAGTATCACACTTTGGTATATTTACCGGGCTTTGATAAGTGGCATTACTTGTTGTCAGATGCTGATTTTTCACTTGGTGATAATTGTTTAAGTCTAATAAGTTATTTTTTGCTAATAAACTTTTAGCAGTGGTTGGATAAGATAAAGGCAATACGTTATCTTGCTTTGTAATATCATACCGTAAATTAGCATCTGCCCAAATATGGATCATATGACTTAAGGTAAAGCATAAAACTAGAAATACTGTGATCCAATAGGCAAATTTTGACTTTTTTAACTCATTGAGTCGTTTCCAACTATAGTTCCCAACAATTAATTCAAAACAAAAAAAGAGTGCGATTAACCCGATAGATAATAATGAAACAAAAATTGGAGAATCAGAGAGTGTATACCATATTAAGTTGAATATTTGTGGTAATGCTGAACTACTTATATGATAGCCAAGGTTAAAATAAACATACGCATCAAAGGTGAGTATTGCAGCACCAATAGTGGCTAAAACCGCAGCCATTCCCCTTATGTGTTTATGATAAGGAAATATTAAACTGAGTGGGAAAACCGTTAATACGAAGCAAATAAATGTAATAAACCCGATATGCCCCAACCAGGTTAAAACCATATAGAGCCCCCCTAGAAATGAAGTAGGGCCGGTATCGGCTAATAAATAACTAGAGCTGATCAATAATGCTAAACCGATATTAGCAAAAGTAAACCAATGGCCCCAACTTAATAGTTGACTTGCTTTTGAAGCAAATGGGCTTTGTGCTGATAAATTCATTATAATTACTTAACCGAAAAATGGAGGTGATATATTAACAGTTATTATAAGATACTCTCTATTTTATTGATTGCGAGAGTATATTTGAAAAGTTTTTGGTTAATTCTGTTTGTTTTTCTTTTGGAACGTGCTCTTTAACTATATGTGTGATGGCATTTCCAAGGCACATTAAGCTTAGATCGACAGGTGTTTCGTGTTTTGATAAGACACTGATTAGTTCATCAACGATATTTTCAACCTGTTCGTTAGAATATTTTGATACAATTGGCATTGGTAGTTTCTACAAAAACGTTTAAATTAATCGCATATTAACATTGGAGGCGAGAAAAACAAAGATGGTAGCAGAGGTTGAGAAGCTAGTCGTTCATTATGTCGACAAAAAAGATGAAAAGGTGGAGATCCATCTCCGAAATGATGAAATGTTGGTTAATGACAGAGTCAATATATTTATTGACCAATTACACAATGCATACAATGCAAAACCAGGAAAAGGATTTTGTGGTTTTAGTCCAGAAAAAAATTCGATTGTAGCCACTGCAATGCAAAGTTACCGGACGGGAGACTTACATTTTTGGAATATGACAGAGCAGTCTACCGGGGTATTGAAAGAAGAACTAAATAAATATGATTTTGATGAGACTGGATATTTGGTATTTTGTCATTATCGTTATGTCACGACAGACTACATGATGATAGCGATGATAAATATTAAAGAGCATTATTCCATTACGTCTGAACTAGATCTGGCATCATCAAGACATTTAGATATTAGTCGTATGCAACTTGCTGCTCGAATAGATTTAACTGCATGGGCTGCATCTGGTGAGGATAATCGTTTTATTTCTTTCATTAAAGGAAGAGCAGGTCGAAAAGTTGCAGATTTCTTTTTAGACTTTCTTGGCTGTGAAGAAGGCATTGATGCAAAACAGCAATCTCAGGTTATGCTTGAAGCCGTTGAAGATTACCTGTCAGAGCAAGAGTATGACAAAAATGAAAAAACAGAATTAAGAAAACAAGTTTACGACTATTGTACAGATTGTGTGAGCGCTGGTAGTGATGCTGATGTAAAAAACTTATCCGAAACCATCAGTAAGGGTGAAGGGGTTGCATTTGACGATTTTTATAAAGAGCAAAGTTATGAACTTGAAGAAACGTTTCCTGTAGACAAAAAAACAGTAACCAGCATGGTTAAATTTTCAGGTATGGGTGCCGGGGTTAGTATCAGTTTTGAAAGAAAACATTTAGGAGAGCGTATCTATTACAACGAACATTCAGATACGTTAACAATACAGGGCGTACCACCTAATTTGAAAGATCAACTTAAGAAATATTTATCTGAAAGTGATTCATAGAGATAAGCAGATATAAAAAAGGCTTGATAATTATCAAGCCTTTTTTAGCTAATTTTTAATTAACATTTAGCCATAGGTGAACTTGACTGGGACATAGGTGAAATTGAACCTGCTGCCAATCCACTATTCGTTACTTGAGGTCTCATTTCATCAGGCATTGCTGATGGTAAAACATCGAGTTTAGTGATTTCAACTGGGGCTGGGTTCGCCATTGGAGCTGATGCATGTTGTATTAACTTAATTGTAGTGGTTAATACGGTTGCTTTTGCTTCACCAGTAGTATCACTTTTTTCAGTAATTACGGATGTGTGTTCCTTTGAAGTTTCAGTATCCTTAGCTTGAATTTCTTCAGTTGTCTCGCTAATTTCCACTTTCATTTCTTCGGTCGGTACTATTGCTAAATCCGCATCAGCTTTAACAGCTGAAGGAATCTCAGGTGCAGGCGCTTTATCTGCTGTTGTAGTGTCTTGTGCAGTCGTTGTTGAAACAGTTGATACCTTGTTATCAACAGCTGGTAATTCGGTAGTTACCGTTTCTACTGCTATATCACTCTCTGTTGTTGCGACTGGCTCAATTTTCACTTCTTCAACAACATCAGGCGCGTTAACAACTGGCTCAATAACAAGATCATCATTGTCATTTTTCACAGTTTCGAATGCCTGTTCTGCCATAGCTTGATCAGCAACAGGTACAAATGCAGGAGCTTCACTTGTTTCTAGCTCTACAGCGGATTCGTTACCTTCTTGAGGTTTACGTCGTCTTTGTCCTGCGGCACGCAGATGACGAGGTGAACGACGGGTACGAGTACGAGGTTCTTGCTCGTCAGTAGTATCCGTTGACGCGACTTCCTGCTCTACTGCTGGAAGTTCGTCTTTTTGGCTCTCAACAGCAGAGGCTATTTTATTGGCATTATCTACTTGTGGTTCCATTGCTGGTTGTGCAACAACTTTTTCTACCGCTTCAGGTTTATTATCAACTATTTGTTCATTGATTACTTCTTCAGTTTTTGGCTGTTCCTGAACTCTTACCTTTTTACGGGTATTGCGACGTTGGCGCCTTTCTTTGATTTTGTGTTCTTTTTGTTCTGGATCAACCTGTTTATTTTGATTTGCGGCAGGTTTACGGTTTTGATTCTGACGTCTTTTATTTTCACGCGCTTCATTTTGAGATTTATTATCTCTATTTTCATCGGCTCCAGGCTTAGTTGAACGGTTTTGTTCCGAGTTTGTTCTACGACGTTGATTACGATTTCTCGGGTTGTTTTTACGATTATCGAATTGTCGTTTTTTGGTTTGTGCTGGTTTTTCCTTCTCTTCTACTTTTTCTTCAGTAGAAAGTATTGATTTAAACCACTTTCCTATTTTAGTAAACAAAGATTCACTGGTGGTTGTAACAGGTGTTGCAGGTGCGGCATGACTTACTTTATTAACACTTTGTAAAGCAGGTTGTTCTTTTTCAACTCGTTGTGGCTTCACATATTCGAGAGTTTCTTGTTGTGGCTCTTGAATTTGAGCAAAACTGACCGTTTCTACAGTTTCATCTGTTTTAAAGCGTTGTACTTCATAATGTGGTGTTTCCATATGTTGATTAGGAATAATAACAACGTCACATTTATGGTGTTTTTCAACACTTCGCACACTACGGCGCTTTTCGTTTAATAGATAAGCAGCAACGGCAACAGGTACTTGCGCTGTAACTTGGGCCGTATTACTCTTGATTGCTTCTTCTTCTATTAATCTGAGAATAGATAATGCCAGGGATTCATTCGAACGAACTGTACCTTGGCCATTACAACGCGGGCAGGTACCCTGACTTGCTTCACCTAATGAAGGACGCAGACGCTGGCGTGACATTTCAAGTAGTCCAAATCGAGATATTTTCCCTATTTGTACGCGGGCTCTATCCGGGCGAACAGCTTCCTTTAAACGGTTTTCAACTTCTCTTTGATGGCGAGGAGGTGTCATATCTATGAAGTCGATTACGACTAAACCGCCGGCATCACGCAACCTAAGTTGGCGCGCGATTTCATCTGCTGCTTCTAAATTGGTATTAAGTGCCGTTTCTTCTATATCTCCACCTTTTGTTGCTTTAGCGGAGTTAATATCAATTGAGATCAAAGCTTCAGTTGGGTCAATTACAATTGAGCCGCCTGATGGTAATCTCACTTCACGTTGAAATGCTGATTCTATCTGACTTTCAACCTGATAATGAGTGAAAATGGGTACATCACCCTGATATAATTTTACGCGGCTCATAAAGTCTGGACGAAATCTTTCTATATGGGCTTTCGCTTCTTCAAAGACTCTTTTCTTATCTATCATGATTTCACCAATATCTCGGCGTAGATAATCACGAATTGCTCTGAAAATAACGTTACTTTCCTGATGGATTAAAAAAGGCGCTTTTCGACTTTCTGAAGCTTGTTGTATCTGATCCCAGTGCTTTATCAGGTTTTTCAGATCATATTCAAGTTCTTCAAAGGATTTACCAACACCCGCTGTTCTTACGATCAGTCCCATGCCTTTTGGTAATTCAAGTCGGCTGAGTGTTTCTTTTAACTCGGTACGTTCATCTCCTTCAATACGGCGAGAAATACCGCCAGCTCTCGGGTTATTTGGCATGAGTACAAGATAACTACCTGCAACACTGATAAAAGTAGTCAAAGCAGCGCCTTTTTGGCCACGTTCTTCTTTGTCTACTTGAACTATGACCTCCTGACCTTCTTTAATCACCTCTTTTATATTAGGACGACCTTTAAAAGTGTAACCTTTAGGGAAATAAGTGCGTGCGATTTCTTTTAAAGGCAAAAATCCATGTCTGTTTGCACCATATTCAACAAAAGCTGCCTCAAGGCTTGGCTCTACTCGTGTAATTTTACCTTTATATATATTTGCTTTTTTCTGTTCGTGACCAGGGCTTTCGATATCTAAATCATAAAGTTTTTGCCCGTCAACCAGTACCACACGCATTTCTTCTTGCTGTGTCGCATTGATTAGCATACGTTTCATATTGTTACTCTATTTTATATTTACTGTTTTATCGTTTTAAATCTTAATGTTCAGTCTTACCCTTTTTTATTTGCAGTCTCACGACTGGGGTCTGAGCTGGGATGCTTTAATTCTTTTGCTGATATTCAATTAAATAAATCGATAATTCTAATTATTTACATTCGCTTTTTGCCAATAGTGTGTTAAACGTCTTGCTGATATATTACTCGCATCAGCGCAGTTTAAAGGCACGAGACTTCCGATTATCCATAAAAGCTTTGGAAAACATGGCTTGGATCTGTATGATCTTGTAACCGGAGTGTGCAGCACGACCATTGTTTGTGCAAAAAAGCACCAAAACTCCTGCGGTGCAGGGTTTATTCTATGGAATTATCCCATTATTATAGACCAGTTAGCAACTAAATTATTACTCAAATCAGCGATTAACTCATGTCAGAAAAAATAGGTACTCAAGTTACGTTTGTGACAATCACAGAAGACCATCTAGATCAGAGAATTGATAACTTTCTTATTACTAAACTAAAAGGTGTGCCAAAAAGTATGGTTTACCGGATTTTGCGTAAAGGTGAAGTACGGGTAAATAAGAAACGCGTTAAACCTGTTTATAAATTATGTATTGGAGATATCGTTAGAGTTCCACCAGTGCGTATTGCTGAAAAAGAAGAGTTTGTACCAAAAAATATTAATAAAATATCTAATTTAGAAAATGCGATTTTATTTGAAGATAAATATTTAATAGTCATCAATAAACCGTCTGGCATGGCTGTACACGGAGGTAGTGGTTTAAGTTATGGTTTAATTGAAGCTATGCGTTCAATCAGACCTGAAGATAGAAATTTGGAATTAGTACATAGATTAGACCGTGATACATCTGGTTGTTTATTAATATCAAAAAAACGTTCTGTACTTAAAGGCTTACATGAACAGTTACGTGAAAAAAGTATGATAAAAAATTATTGGGCACTGGTTTCAGGCGCATGGAATGCTAAAACAAAAAATGTGACGTCAGCATTATTAAAAAACACATTAAAATCAGGCGAAAGAGTGGTAAGAGTTGATGAGAATGAAGGTAAAGCATCCCATACTCGATTTAAGATATTAGAAAAGTTTGAAGATAGTACGCTTGTACAGGCATCTCCGGTTACTGGGCGTACTCATCAAATTCGTGTTCATACGCAATGTCAGGGTCATCCAATAGCATGTGACGATAAATATGGTGATCAGGAGTTTGATACGCGTATGCGCAATAAAGGGCTAAATAGATTATTTTTACATGCCCATGATTTAACTTTTGTTCACCCTAAAACAGAAGAAACTATGAGAGTTGAAGCACCGATAGATCCGTGTTTGAAAAAAACCTTGAAAATTTTAGCGAAAGAAAGAAAGCATAATTAATATGTTGGATAGAAAATATAAATTAGTGATTTTCGATTGGGATGGCACGCTAATGGATTCCATTGATAAAATAGTTTCCTGCATGTCAATTGCAGCACAACTTAATGATATAGAAATACCAAGTGCAGAAGCTGTAAAAAACATTATTGGTTTGAGTTTACCAACGGCTGTGTCTCAATTATTCCCTGAAAATGAACGACTTCATTGCGAGTTAATAAAAGCTTATCAATCACAATATAAAATTCACGATACAACTGAGACCCCTTTGTTTGAAGGGGTGGAAAATGTACTAAAACAATTAAAAATGAACGGATATCAATTAGCGGTTGCAACAGGTAAAAGTCGAAATGGATTAACAAGACTGTTAAATTTAACTCAATTGACTGACTATTTTGTAATAACTAAAACAGCTGATGATGCAGAATCCAAACCATCAGCAGATATGTTAGAACAAATACTAGCAGAAACAAATGTTGTTGCAAAAGATGCGATTATGATAGGGGACACCTATTTAGATATGAAAATGGCTCATAATATTAATATGGATGCAATCGGTGTTAGTTTTGGCGCGGGTAAGAAGAAAGATTTATTAACCTATAAACCTATTGCAGTTGTTAACGCATTTAATGAATTATTAGATTATCTTTAGCAGCTTAAGCGTTCATAAAACTGAATATGAACGTTTAGTTTAGACGATATTATTTTTGAAGAGCTAATATGTCGATATCCCACTCTAACAGCAATTTATTTAGTGCGATTAAAGGTAAGCCAATAAGTGCATTAGGATCATCGCCTTCTAACTTATCAAAAAGGCAGATCCCAAGTCCTTCACTTTTAAAGCTGCCAGCACAATTATAAGGTTGTTCGGCTTCTAAATAGGCTGTTATTTGTTTCAGGGTCAGTTTTTTAAAATAAACTGTGTATGGCACAAGACAAGACTGCGATTGTTTTGTTTTTGCATTATATATAGCAAGCCCGGTAAAAAAAGTGACTTTTTGACCACTAAATTGACTTAATTGTTTTATTGCTATGGGTTTTGAATGTGGTTTACCTATGATATTGTTTTGATGTACGGCTACTTGATCAGATCCGATTATAATTCCTTCTGATTTATTTTCACTTACCGCTTTAGCTTTGGCAAGTGCAAGACGTAAAACGAGAGTTTCAGCTGATTCACCAACTTTTGCTGTTTCAGATATGTCGGGTGACGTTGAAATAAAAGAAATATTAAATTTATTTAATAATGACTGACGAAAGGGGGACGATGAGGCTAAAATGAACTTTGGTGTCATAATATGTATTTTCGATTTATTTTTGCGCACAATAATGTTTCAGTGAGCGAAAAGCAAAGGAAAGTTTAATTTTATTTTGACTAAATTGATAACTATCTATAAGATGCGCCCCTATGCAGAAGGTGAAGATTCCTATCACGATTAATCCAGTTAAATCTGCTCAACATCTTTTATCTTATGATGGAGAGATTGAAGCGGTAAAACTTTCACGTTTAGGTGAAGTTACAAACAAGATTATCGATACGGTAGCGGTACAAATTCATTGCAATGTCGATGAACAAGGTTTAGTTGTGATCAATGGTCACGTTAAAACAAAAGCTTTGGTGACTTGTCAGCGATGTAATGACGATTTAGGGTTGGATTTGGAGTTAAGTTTTTCTTATTCTCCAATTGACATGGGTGCAGAGTCTGAAAGCTTACCTGATATTTATGAAGCTGTAGAGCTAAATGAAGACGGTGAAGTTGACATACATCGATTGGTTGAAGATGAATTAATCTTGATCATCCCGATAGTCCCTATGCATGAAGAGGTATCATGTTCTTTTTCGGCGGAACCTAAAAGTTTCGGCGTGTTAGAAGAGAAAGATGATAAACCAAATCCATTTGATATTTTGAAACAACTTAAGAAAGATTCTTAGGAGAAGGCTTATGGCAGTACAAAAAAGTAAAAAGTCTCGTGCAAGACGTGGTATGCGCCGCTCTCATGATGCAATCAGTGGTCCTACTTTAACAGTAGATCCGGTATCAGGTGAGACTCACCGTCGTCATCACGTAACTGCAGACGGTTACTATAAAGGTGTTAAAGTAATTTCTTAATCGGATGTTATTTTTATGCTAAAAGATCTAACCTTAGCGTTAGATGTAATGGGGGGCGATTATGGCCCCCGTTCATCATTACCAGCCGCGGTAAAAGCAGTCAATTCAATTGACAACCTTAGCCTCATACTTTGCGGTAACGAAAGTTTAATTAGCTCAGAATTAAAAAAATTAGATTCACTCTCCCACCCTAAACTTATTATTCACCATTGTTCTGAAGTCGTTAATAATGATGATCTACCTTCAGTTGCCTTAAGAACTAAAAAAGATTCCTCGATGCGCATTGCATTAGATCTGGTGAAAGCTGGAAGGGCGCAGGCATGTATCAGTGCTGGTAATACAGGCGCGTTATTTAGCATGGCTCATTTTGTTTTAAAGACCTTACCTGGTATTAAACGTGCGGCATTAATTTCCACTATTCCTACACAAACGCCAAAACCTGTTTATTTATTAGATCTTGGTGCTAATATCACCTGCGATGCAGAAACGCTATTTCAATTTGCTTTAATGGGGTCAGTTGTTGCTGAGGAATCTCAAAATATAACTTCTGCCAAAGTCAGTTTACTAAATATGGGAATTGAAGAGATCAAGGGACATGGTTGTATCAAAGAGGCTGCAAAATTAATGCAGCAAAGTGAACATATAAATTATACCGGATATAGTGAGGGGAGTGATATTTTTGCTGGCAAAGCGGATGTTATTGTATGTGATGGGTTTGTTGGTAATGTCGCATTAAAAACGTGCGAAGGATTAGCGCAACTTATCATGCATAAATTAAAAAAAGCACTTAACAAAAGTCTATTTAATAAATTTTTAGCTTTTTTATTGTTCCCGGTGTTAAAAAAACTATATAAAAGAGTGAACCCCGACCAGTATAATGGCGCAAGTCTGGTAGGATTGCGCGGTATAGTGGTGAAAAGTCACGGAAATGCCTCAAAAAAAGCATTTTTAGTTGCAATCAATGAAGCCGTGCGAGAAGTTGAGCGTCAACTTCCTGAAAAGATACAAAATAAATTTAATCAAGTAATGAATAAAAATTCTTAGAGGTCGCATGCATTCTAGAATCCTTTCTACAGGAAGTTATTTTCCTGAACAAGTTCGTACAAATGCGGACTTGGAAAAAATGGTTGATACTAATGATCAATGGATCGTTGAACGTACAGGTATTAAAGAACGTCGTATATTAGAAGACGATAAAACAGTCACAGACATGGCTGTAGGTGCTGCACAAAACGCGATTGACGCAGCTGGTATAGATAAAAACACAATTGATATGGTTGTTGTTGCGACAACAAGCCATGACAGAGCGTTACCCAGCGCAGCTTGTGAAGTGCAAAGAGATTTAGATTTGCGTGCTGGCATTCCTGCATTTGATATAGCGGCGGCCTGTGCCGGCTTTTGTTATGCATTAAGTGTGGCTGATAGTTACATTAAAACGGGAATGGCTAAACGTATACTAGTGATCGGGGCTGATGCACTGTCCCGATTGATGGATCCAAAAGACAGGAATATGATAGTTTTGTTTGGTGATGCTGCAGGAGCTGTTATCTTAGATGCCAGTGACGAACCTGGGATCATTTCAACTCATATTCATGCTGATGGTAAATCATCAGAGTTACTTTTTGTTAATAATCCAAAACGTGGGAATGTAGAGTCAATTGATAATTCCTGGGGATTCATGAAAGGCAGTGATGTTTTTAAGGTGGCAGTAACGAAACTTTCTCAGGTTGTTGAACAAACTTTAGCGCAGAACAATATTGATAAATCTGAAATTGACTGGTTAGTGCCGCATCAGGCTAATTTAAGAATTATTTCTGCCGTTGCCAGAAAACTGAATATGTCTATGGATCAAGTGGTTGTTAATCTTGATAAATATGGAAACACGTCAGCAGCCACTGTGCCTTGCGCGTTAGATGAAGCTATAAGAGATGGTCGTATTCAACGCGGTCAAACATTATTGTTAGAAGCATTTGGCAGTGGGTTTGCCTGGTCATCTGCTTTAGTTAAATATTAAGAAGAAAAATTATGTCTAAAAAATTTGCTGTTTTATTTCCCGGACAGGGATCACAATCTGTGGGAATGCTCAATGAACTATTAGAAAGTTCTCAGGTTGTAAAAGATACATTTTCACAAGCAAGTGATGCATTGGGTTATGATTTAACGCAACTTGTGTTGGCAGGCCCTGAAGAGTCTTTAAATGAAACTCACAAAACCCAACCCGCATTATTAACGGCAAGTGTTGCTATTTATAGAGATTGGTTAGACAAAGGCGGTTTAACTCCCGATTTATTTGCAGGCCATAGTTTGGGCGAGTATTCTGCACTTGTTTGCGCAGATGTTCTTTCTTTAACTGACGCCGTTAAACTCGTTGAAAAAAGAGGCTTATATATGCAGGAAGCAGTTCCTGCCGGTACAGGTTCTATGGCTGCCGTGATAGGACTGGCTGATGATGCTATAAAACAGGCATGTATTGAATCGGCTAATGGTGACGTTGTTGCACCAGTTAACTTTAATTCTCCCGGGCAAGTTGTGATCGCGGGTAATAAAAATGCAGTAGAAAGAGCGTCTGAAGCTTGTAAAGAGGCTGGGGCAAAACGTGTATTACCACTGGCAGTGAGTGTGCCATCTCATTGTGCCTTAATGAAACCTGCAGCAGAGAAATTAGCAGACGATCTTGCATCATTAACTTTTAATAAACCCAAGGTTGCAATTGTAAATAATGTTGATGTTGCCATTGAGTTTGACGCGGATGCAATTAAAAGTGCATTAGTTCGACAACTTTACTGTCCAGTAAGGTTTACAGAAACGATTCAAAAAATTTCAGTCGATAATATAAAAGCGTGTTTAGAATTTGGACCTGCTAAAGTACTTAGTGGATTAATTAAACGTATAGACAAAACAGTTTCATGTTCTGCCATTAATACGCCAGCTTCGTTAGAAAGTGCTTTAAAAGATTAATAATTAGGAATAAAAATGAATAATCTATTTTCATTAACTGGAAAAGTTGTTTTAGTAACAGGTGCGAGTCGTGGTATAGGTAAAGCGATTGCACAAATGTTAGTTTCTCAAGGTGCTAAGGTTGCGGGTACTGCCACTAGTGACTCGGGCGCGGCTAATATCAGTGAATACCTTGGAGATTCAGGAAAAGGTTATGCACTTAATGTGACTGACGGTGATTCAATTAAAAAGACTCTTGATGCAATCAAGGCTGATTTTGGCGATTTGGATGTACTTGTGAATAATGCGGGTATCACCCGTGATAATTTATTGATGCGTATGAAAGAGCAGGAATGGGATGATATTATTGATACTAATCTGAGCTCTATATTCCGTTTGTCTAAAGCGGTATTACGCCCTATGATGAAAAAACGATCTGGACGTATCATTACCATAGGTTCTGTTGTTGGTACTATGGGTAATGGAGGTCAGGCAAATTATGCTGCTGCTAAAGCGGGGGTTATTGGTTTTTCTAAATCTATGGCCAGAGAAGTTGCTTCACGCGGAATAACAGTAAATGTTGTTGCGCCAGGATTTATTGCAACAGATATGACTGATGAATTGACTGACGATCAAAAAGCCAGCACACTTGCTAATGTACCTGCAGGGCGTTTAGGTGCACCTGATGAAATAGCAGCTGCGGTTGCTTATTTATCTTCTGATGCAGCGGCATATGTAACAGGCGAAACGTTGCATGTGAACGGCGGGATGTATATGATTTAAGTTTATCTGGGTACAAATAAACTTATTTATTTTGATTAATATCGAAAAATGGTGCTAAAATACTTGAAATTGCTGCGAAAATGAGCGATAAAAAGAAAGTTTACAGTTTTAGAGGTTTGACCAGATAAAAAGTATAGCTTAGTACTTGAATCCGAGTTTTGAGCGAAGTAAACTACGCCACAATCAAAAAATTAACGCATAGGCGTTTTTTAATAAAGGAAAAAAGAATGAGCAACATCCAAGATCGCGTAAAGAAAATCGTTATTGAGCAACTAGGTGTTAAAGAAGAAGAAGTAAAAAATGAAGCTTCTTTCGTAGATGACCTTGGTGCAGATTCTTTAGATACAGTTGAATTAGTAATGGCTCTTGAAGAAGAGTTTGACACTGAGATCCCAGACGAAGAAGCTGAGAAAATTACGACAGTTCAAGCTGCAATTGACTACGTTCAAGCTAACGCTGAATAAGTAGTTAAAACAGTTTAAGGGGCAGCATTCGCTGCCCTTAGTTTATTTTATATCTCAAGTTTAATTAAATAATTTTTTTCATTGAATTAAATTAATTAATTAAATTCTAAAATTCCCCGTATTCTATAAATATCCTTTGGAGAAGTCTGTGACTAAACGTAGAGTTGTAGTTACCGGTCTAGGTATGCTTACGCCACTTGGTAATGACGTATCATCAACCTGGCAAGGTTTATTAAATGGTCAAAGTGGTATCGATCTCATTACCCATTTTGATACTGAAAAGTTCGGTACTAAATTTGCTGGTACGATAAAAGACTTTGATCCCGCTAATTTCATGGTTAAGAAAGAAGCTAAAAAAATGGATTTGTTCATTCAGTATGGTGTTGCTGCTGGTGTACAGGCATTTAAAGATTCTGGTTTGGAAATAACAGAAACTAATGCATCAAGAATTGGTGTTGCAGTTGGATCAGGCATTGGTGGTTTATCTTTAATAGAAGAAAATCATATTAAGTTATTAAATAGCGGACCAAGAAAGTTATCACCATTTTATGTTCCCTCTACTATTATCAATATGATCTCAGGTCATCTGTCCATCATGTTCGGTTTGCAGGGTCCTAATATCTCAATTGTCACAGCCTGTACAACCGGACTTCATAATATAGGCCATGCTGCACGTATGATAGCCTATGGTGATGCCGATGCTATGGTTGCAGGTGGCGCAGAAAAAGCATGTACTCCAATTGGTATGGGGGGATTTAATGCTGCGCGTGCACTGTCTACAAGAAACGAAGATCCGCAAAGTGCTTCACGCCCCTGGGATAAAGATAGGGATGGTTTTGTATTATCTGATGGTGCAGGTGTTGTGGTACTTGAAGAATATGAACATGCAAAAGCACGTGGTGCTAAAATATACGCCGAACTTTCAGGCTTTGGTATGAGTGGTGATGCTTATCATATGACGTCGCCACCAGAAAATGGTGCGGGCGGTGCGGCTGCAATGGTTAATGCGCTCAATGATGCTGGTGTAAATGCGGAACAAGTGGGCTATATCAATGCACATGGTACTTCAACGGGCGCTGGCGATATTGCTGAAACTGCTGCGATTAAGTCTGTTTTTGGAGCTGGTGCAAAAGATGTCATGGTCAGCTCTTCTAAATCTATGATGGGACATTTATTAGGTGCAGCTGGCTCTGTAGAATCGATTATTTGTATTTTGTCTTTACAAAATCAAAAAGTAACACCGACTATTAACTTAGATAACCCTGATGTGGGTTGTGATTTAGATTATGTGCCTTTTACAGCACGTGATGCTGCATTTGATTACACTTTATGTAATTCATTTGGTTTTGGTGGGACGAATGGCTCACTATTATTTAAGAAAATATAGCACGAATTACAGCAAAGCTATAACTACGTAAGTTTTGTTGGTACTAATGGTTTGTTGTTATTCAAAAAGGTATAATCCTTTTATACTGAATGATAAAGTTTAGCCCGGTATAATACTGGGCTTTTTTGTAAATGATGGAAAATCAGATAAAAGTATATATAAATCACCAAGAATGTGATGCGGTAGCATTTAACGATCGCGGTTTAAGCTATGGTGATGGTTTTTTTACCACAGCAAAATGTGTTAATGGTCAAGTTGAGCATTGGCAATTGCATAAAAATCGATTACATGAATGTCAATTAAGACTAGGCTTTGAAGAACTTGATTTTAATGCAATTGAAAACGATATTAGACAGCTATGTTATGATGGAGCACTTTGTGTAGTAAAGATCATCATTACGCGGGGCTGTCAGGGAAGAGGTTATTCGCCAGATCCTTGTTCACCATTAACCTATATTATTAGTAAATCCCCATTTCCCACGAATTATCATCAACTCAAACATACGGGTATTTCATTACAGGTAGCCGAAACCCGTTTAGGGATCCAACCATTATTAGCCGGGTTGAAAACATTAAATCGTTTAGAGCAGGTTTTGATAAAAAAAGAAATATATGATAAAAAATGGGATGATGCAATTGTCTTAAATATCAACCAGCAAGTGATAGAAACATCAATGGCAAATATTTTATGCTTTTATCAGGGAAAGTGGTTTTCGCCTAGCTTAGTACACAGTGGGATCAAAGGGGTATTTCAACAATATTTGATGAATAATAACGACATAGAATTCACGACATTTAGCTTAGCTAAATTAAATACCATGGACGCTATCTTTTGTTGTAATAGTTTAATGGGATTAGTACCTGTCATTCAAGTCGGTTCTAAAAAATTCGATATTTTGAGTGCACAAAATATTGCTGATTTATGGTTGAATTATGATTAAGAAATACTTATTACTGATGGTAATTTGTTTACCTATTTTGACTTATTGGTTATTTACACAAATTAACTCAGTAACAGATAAAGCACTTAGCATAACGTCTAATGTCAGTTTTGAGGTCATGCCTGGCACAGGATTAAATGCTTTATGTCGACAATGGCAAAATAAAGCATATGTAGATAAATGTTGGCAATTACAACTTTTTGCTAAATTAAATCCACAGATCACAGATTTAAAAGCAGGTTTATACCAATTAAAGCCAGGCTCCCTGTATGACAATATAGTTCGAATAAATCAGGGGAAAGTACAATTATTCAGTTTCACTATCATCGAAGGGGAAACCTTAAAACAGGTCACAGAAAAATTAGCCAAAAGTAAACATCTAAAAAAAGTTATACCTGAAAATCAATCTGATTTTCTTGTGTCAGCCCTTAATATTAGCCAGTCAAGTGCGGAAGGCTGGTTGTTTCCGGAAACTTATTTTTATCAGGCCGAAGATACTGATTTATCTATATTAAAAAGAGCAAAATCAAGAATGTCAGAAGTACTACAGAGTCTGTGGATAACTCGAGACCTTGCTTTACCCTATGATAACGATTATCAGGCACTTATCATGGCGTCAATTATTGAAAAAGAAACAGGTAAAGGCGAGGAACGTCCAATGATAGCCTCTGTATTTGTAAATAGGTTAAATAAAAATATGCGGCTGCAAACCGATCCGACTGTTATTTATGGACTTGGCGATTCTTTTGCGGGCGATATTACCAGGCAACACTTGAGATCTTATACACCTTTCAATACTTATAAAATTAAAGGATTGCCCCCAACACCAATTGCAATGCCTTCAAAGGCTGCAATAGAGGCAGCACTAACCCCAGCTCAGTCAAGTTATTACTATTTTGTGGCTAAAGGCGATGGGAGCCATCAATTTTCAGAAACACTGTTGCAGCACAATTTAGCTGTAAAAAAATATCAATTAAAGGGCGGTAATGGCAGCTAAATTTATAGTAATCGAAGGACTTGAAGGGGCGGGGAAATCTACCGCTATCACTCTATGTCAGGCGTATTTAAAGAAAAAAAACGTTGAGTTTATTAATACCAGAGAACCAGGGGGAACACCTGTTGCCGAGTCATTAAGAAATTTAGTGAAAGCTCAACATGCTGAAACGATAAGTCCAGAAGCTGAATTACTGATAATGTATGCGGCCAGATCACAGTTGGTAAATAATGTGATTTTACCTGCTTTGGATAATAATATCTGGGTATTAGGTGATAGACACGAGTTGTCTTCACGTGCTTACCAAGGTGGTGGGCGTGAAATTGACGATAGAATATTAAACTCTTTGTCAGATATAGTGCTAAAAAATTTAAAGCCGAATTTAACTATTTATTTAGATCTTGATCCTGAAATAGGACTGAAAAGAGCCGCAATTAGAGGTGAATTAGACCGTATTGAACATGAAAAGCTTAGTTTTTTTCAAAGAGCAAGAGAAAAGTATCTGACAATTGCACATAATGATGACAATATAAAAATTGTAGATGCAAGTCAGCCAATTGCAGCTGTCCATTTATCAATAACCGCGGTACTTGATGATTTTTTCGAGCAGTTGTCAACATGATCTACCCTTGGCTCCGTGAATATAAACAAACTTTAAACGACGCTTATCAGCAAAATAGGCTGCATCATGCACTTTTGATTATTGGCAAGCAAGGTTGTGGTAAATTTGAATTTTCGAAAGACATTGCGTCAAGTTTACTTTGTCATAATTCAACGAGTTTAAACTTCTGCGGCGATTGTAAATCTTGTTTATTAGAAAAAGCTGGCACTCATCCGGATAAACTTATTCTAGGTGAGACCTTAAAGTCAATCGGCGTGGATGAGATCCGAGGCTTAACCGAATTTATTCAAAGTTCAGCTAGTTTGGGTTTCAATAAAGTGGTAATAATTCAAAATACTGAAAACCTTACAGTCTCCGCGGCTAACGCTTTACTTAAAACGTTAGAAGAACCAAATGCGCATAGATATATTTTATTAAACACAACAAAAAGTCAGAGTCTTTCGGCAACAATACGCAGTCGATGTTTAAGCTATCACCTTAAGGTAAATGACATTTCTCTAGTCGAGAACTGGTGGCAGCAATTTGATATTCAGGCACGACCCTGGCAAGAATATTTCAGACAACAGCCACTTTTGGTGTCTCAGTGGTGTTTAAATCAAGAACTTAGTGATTTGGATAACCTATATAATGAATCGAGAAAAATAAATTTACAGGTAGATACTAAGTTATTGATTGATATTTTCCAGAAAAAACCGGAATATATAAGTATCTTTTTGTTATTCAGTCATAATAGGTTAAAACTATTATTAATTGAGCAACAAGTGACGCATAATGACTTTTATGCATGTCAAAAGTTATTGATTGAATTTGAAACAAATTTTAGACAGATATTGGGTCTTAATTTACTTCTTGCTGTGAAAAGCCTGATTTATTCGCTGCAAGAAATACTTAACAGAAAAATTTAGGAAGTATTTTGCAAGAGTTATTAATTGATTTTGAAGATGTAAGAGAACTTTATAAAAGTTATATGCCTTATTTAAAGTCCGGTGGTCTGTTTATTCGAAGCAATATGAGCTTTGAGATGGGACAATCTCTTGCACTTAGGATAACCTTACCTGATGCTTTGGAAGATGACGTTGTGTCTGGTAAAGTTGTGTGGTTAACTCCTCAAGGCGCACAAAACTCTAATCCACCAGGTATAGGTATTGGATTTATTGATGATAAAAATCAAGCCAGAGATAAAATCGAAAAATTACTTGGGACTATGTTAAACTCTGGCGACCATACTTATACCATGTAGTTGAAAAGTTGTGATTGTAGATTCTCATTGTCATTTAGACCGCTTAGATTTTGATAAACTAGCAATGAACTTAAATGAAGTTCTTGAAAATGCTAGGAAAAAAGATGTAGAACATTTTTTATGTGTGTCAGTCACTTTGGCACAGTTTCCTGATATGCTAAGATTAATTGAGCAATACCCTGATGTATCCGCATCTTGTGGTATTCATCCTTTAGATCAAAAAGACGCTTTAAATAAAAATGAACTTTTGTCTTTAGCGGTAAACGAAAAGGTTGTAGCAATAGGAGAGACCGGACTTGATTACTATTATAGCCAGGATTCTAAACAAGTTCAGATAGATTCGTTTATCGGTCATATAGAAGTGGCGTTAGAATTAGATAAACCTTTGATAGTTCATACTCGGGATGCCAGAGAAGATACGATTAACTTGTTGAGAGAACATGGTAAATCACAAGTCAAAGGTGTTTTACATTGCTTCACTGAAGACTGGCATATGGCCGAACAAGCGATAGCATTAGGTTTTTATATCTCAATTTCTGGCATTGTCACCTTTAAAAATGCAGTAGAATTAAAAGAAGTTGTGAAAAAAATTCCGTTAGATAGACTACTGATTGAAACAGATTCTCCCTACCTGGCACCAGTCCCTTATCGAGGTAAAACAAATCAACCTGCTTATGTGCAAGATGTTGCTTATTATATTGCACAATTGAGAGGGATGACCTACGAAGAGCTTGCTACAGCAACAACAAATAACTTTTATCGTTTGTTTAATATAGAAAAGTAATTTAAGAGATGTTGCCTTTTTTAATAGCGGGTCCGATGATCCGAAGAGCAGAGGCTCATAAAGTTTGCGTTTGGTTAGCCACATCTGATGATTCACCTCTGACGATAAAACTCATTGAGTTCAATGATTATTCAGTTGACGAGCAATGTTTGCAACTGGGGCTGAATCTTTATGTTCGAATTTATACTATAACATCAGATAAAGAGGACTTTCCTACAGATACTTTAATTGCTTATGATCTAGAGACTCTCCAGCATATTAGTCTTGCAGATTATTGCTATGAGGGCATTAACTACCCAGAATTTACCATCCCTCAGAAGTTAGATAATATTTTTCATGGTTCTTGTCGAAATCCCCATCATTATAGTGAAGATACCTTGATCGCCGCCGATAACTTTCAAGGTGATCAACGTATGACAGGAAAATTAGGTGCCCAGGCGTTGATCCTGTCTGGGGATCAAATATATGCGGATGACGTTGCAGGTCCTATGCTTTTAGCTATTCATCAATTGATTGATAAACTAGGAATTTTTAAAGAAAGTAAACATAATTTGGATCTACCCTCTGATCTTAAGCAGCAACTTTATCAAAGAGCCGAATATTTACCTAAAACGGCCTGGCAAAACCGTTCAAAAAAAGAACTGGGATTTTGGTTGCGCCAAGATGTTAAACACTTCTCAAGTTTGAATTGTGCGAACCATTTAATTTATTTTGAAGAATTTATTGCCATGTACTTGTTATGTTTTAGTGCAAATGTATGGACACTGGTATCCTTGAAGGACATGGAGTTTCTCGAATATAATTTAGAACTTAAACAACGATTTAATAAAGAAAAGCAAAATATTACTCAATTTTCAGAGGGCTTAAAACAGTGCAGCAGGCTTTACGCAAATATTAGCTCTTTAATGATGTTTGACGATCACGATGTGACAGATGACTGGAATTTAACAGCTTCTTGGGAACAAAATGTGTATCGCGATCCTGTTAGTCGAAGAATAATCGCAAATGGTTTAATTAGTTATTGGATATTTCAGGGGTGGGGTAATGATGCAGGTAATGCTTCTGGGAAATTTCAAAACCTGTTAGTTGAGTCACGGGCCAATTCAGCTTGGGATCTGAAAAACTTAGACAAGGAAATTTTTAAGTTTAGTCAATGGGATTTTGTTCTCAATACCCAGCCAAAAATAGTGGCTTTAGATACTCGTACACAAAGGTGGCGCAATGAATCTAATTTTAATGAGCCGTCAGGGTTATTAGATTGGGAACAGTTGTGTTTACTGGAAGATAAACTGATTGGCGAACAACAAGTCATTATAGTTTCGCCTGCACCGATATTTGGTGTGAAATCTATCGAAGCAATACAAGCATTTTTTAACTTTATTGGACAGCCCTTATTAGTTGATGTAGAAAATTGGATGGCTCATGAAGGCTCCGCTAAAAAACTACTTTCAACGTTTAGAAGAAGTGATACACCTGTCGAAACGATCATTTTATCTGGAGATGTTCATTACTCTTTTTGTTTTTCGGTACAAAGTAGATTTGGTGACCTGGATAATAGAATTTGGCAATTGACTGCAAGTGGGATCAAAAATGAATTTCCAAAAAAATTGATAAAGACGTTAAATGTGATGGATTCCTGGTTTTATGGGCCAAAAAGTCCGTTAAATTTCTTTACAAAAAGATGGCGAATGAAAGTGACTAAACATGATACAAGTCATAAAAAAGGTGAACATTTAGTGAGTCATTCTGGGATAAGTCTCGTATCTTTAAATAATGGCCAGTTAGAAAAATATAGAATACTGCACGGTCAGGGGGTTGTAACTGAATTTTCACTATAATACGTATTTTTGCATCTTTTCTTTAAGTTCTCCAACTTAATCTAACTTAATAATTTATTTTTCAGATAAAAAAATGCCTAGGACTAATCCGAATTGTCCTAGGCTTAGGGGATTGGCTCATTATGAGCCGTGCGCTAACTTAAAAATCCACATTCATTAGGGAGAAGTGAAAGTAATATTAAGTGTAGCTAATAAATTTTAAAAGACTAAATTTTTTGCTAATTATTTTTATAAATAAAATCAATCTATTATAATAATTTAATGAAAAAAAGCTAATTTTATTAACAGTTATTCAAAGGTTTATTCCCAAGTTATTAACTGGTTGTTCCTGATAAGGTCACGTGGCAAACTGTTTTTCACTTTGTGCTTTATCCACTTACCTAAACCTATACTTGTACCACATAAACGGAGAATAACCTCTCCCGTGTTATTATCTAGATTGGTTAATTTAATGTCTTTGCCCTGAAAGTAATCTGAGGCTTGTAGATCTGAGAGTTCAATCACGTTTTCAGTGGCTAAATCGCCAAAGCAAGTTGCAAACTCATGGCTGAGTCTGACACCATTTTTATGGATCAAACCGACTAATATGCCTATTCTGGCATATTTTATTTTTTCCTGAATATCAGTAATGGTATTAGGAAATAACCAAAGCTCCTTGTCTCTGCTCATGAGATTGCCAGGTAAAGTATGTATTTTAAATTGTTTGCTAATATTTGACATGAATTTAGCTGAGTCTGTCTCATCGTATTTTTTAAAAGGAAAGAGTCCTTTTTTATACTTAATATCATTTGGCAGTTGATGGCCAACCTTCTTAAATTTAGCGATAAAAAACCCTTCGCTATCGAATGTTTGTGGCCAGATATGTAAATATCCTTCATCAGTTAACGCTTTATCTGCATCTGGAAACAGATTTCTTAATGAAATAATTTCGATATTTTCTGGAAAAAGAGTTAATAAATGCTGGCATACTTGCTGATTTTCAAGTGGGGTTAAAGTACAGGTTGAATACACTAAGGTTCCACCGGGTTTTAGCGCATAAAAGGCACTTTCAATTAATTTTTTTTGTACTCGTGCAATTTCAATATTAGAATCCTGAGACCAATTTTTTAATGCATCACTGTCTTTTCTAATTGTACCCTCACCTGAGCATGGTGCATCTAATAATATAGCGTCGAAACACTCAGGCATATATTTACCAAATATATCAGCATCAAAATGAGCCATCGCCACATTAGCTATTCCTAACCGCTTCATATTTGCACTGAGTACTTTTGAGCGGGAAGAAGAGTATTCATTTGCAACCAATATTCCATTGCCCTTCATATAAGCCGCTATTTGTGATGTTTTTGAGCCAGGAGCCGATGCCATATCTAACACAGTTTGATGCGAAAAGTGTTGATTATCTAATAATGCAGTGGGTGGCAACATAGAGCTGGCTTCTTGTACATAAATAGCACCTGATAAATGCAGGTCGGTATTACCTATCGACAAATTATTTTCTTCTGCTGTTGATCTTTGTAACCAAAATCCCTCAGCACACCAAGGTATAGGTGCAATATTCCAATTACGTGCAGCTGAAATCTCTTTAAACTTTTCAATTGACATTTTGAGTGTGTTTACCCGTATTGATAACCTTAAAGGCTCCTGACATTTATTTAAAAATTCGTCGAGCTTGAGATGTTCAGGAATATATGTCGACACATCATCGATAAAATTTTGGGGGATATAAGATGTTTTATTCACAATAGGCTTAAATAACTATTTATTTATGACAATTATAAGTCTTACACTGCATTGCGACTAGTGACTTTTTAACTTAAGCCTTTATTTGGTATTTATTTTTTATTTTCTACTCTAATATTCAGTTTAGATTTTAGAACTGTCGACAATCTTGTTTGCGAAATCTTGACTTATCTATAATAGAGGCTATTATTAGGCCATAAATTTTAATGTGTCGACAATATAATGGCCTTAGATAATCCCACGAGCCAATTGGCGGTTACAACGGCTGATCGCGTTTTTGAACAAATGCTACAGGCAATAGTTGAAGGTGACATTGCAGCGGGTAGTAAAATTAGTGAGCCTGAACTGGCAAAAAAGTTTGAAATCAGCCGTTCAACGCTCAGAGAGGCTTTGAACAGGCTCGAAAAATGCCACTTAATTGAACGTAAAGCGAATGTTGGATCGCGGGTTGTACAATGTACGATTGAAGGGCTTGTTGAAATATATATCGTTAGAGAGGCATTAGAAGGAATGGCATGCAGGCAGGCGGCGCTTCACATGTCTGATGTTGAAATTGAACAAATGAAAGGCATGTTAGCGAAACATGCACAAAAACAAGCTTTAAAAGATGGTATTGCATATTACCAAGAGGAAGGTGACTTAGACTTTCACTATAAAGTCATACTGGGTAGCCATAATAAAGAACTTATCAATATTCTCTGTGGTCAGCTTTATCATGTGATCAGAATGTATCGCTGTCAGTTTGGCATGAATAGCCCAAGAGCAAGTAGAGCCTTTGATGAGCATTCGAGAATAATAGATGCGATAGCACAAAGAGATGGTGAGCTCGCTGAGATTTTGATGCGCCGGCATATTGCTGCATCGAGAAAGAATATACAGAAAAAAATATCTGTTCAACAAGAACATAAGGTTAATTAAATGTCTAATAAATTATCACCGGGCGCTAAGTTTCGTTTAGCGTTAACAAATAATAAACCCTTACAGGTAGTGGGAACGATCAATGCATATTGTGCCATGATGGCAGAACAACTAGGTCATCAGGCTATTTATCTTTCCGGTGGCGGAGTTGCAAATGCATCATATGGGTTACCTGACTTAGGCATGACGTCATTAAATGATGTCATTGTTGACGTACAACGCATCACATCGGCATCAACTTTACCCTTATTAGTTGACATAGATACAGGGTGGGGAGGTGCATTTAATATCGCTAAAACCATCCGTGATATGGAAAAAGCGGGAGCTGCAGCGGTACATATTGAAGATCAGGTAGCGCAAAAACGCTGCGGTCACAGACCCAATAAAGAAATTGTTTCGACCGAAGAAATGGTTGACCGTATTAAGGCGGCAGTAGATGCACGTATTGATCCAGACTTCTTTATTATGGCAAGAACAGATTCATTTGCACAAGAAGGAATAGACGCGGCACTCGAACGTGCTAAAGCGTATGTTGCAGCTGGTGCTGACGGTATATTTGCTGAAGCAGTAAAAACAGAAGAACATTATCGTGCGTTTACTGAGGCATTAAATGTACCTGTACTTGCTAATATCACTGAATTTGGTCAAACAGAATTATGGAATAAAACGCAACTGGGTGATTGGGGGTGTGGCATGGTACTTTATCCATTGTCAGCATTTCGTGCGATGAATAAAGCTGCAGAATCTGTATATAAAACTTTATTGGCCGATGGCGATCAAAAATCACAAATAGATAACATGCAAACACGTATGGATCTCTACGATTATCTTGGTTATCACGATTATGAACAAAAGTTAGATAAATTATTTAGTGAAGGCAAAAATAAGTAAACCTTTTAAAAATTGAAATGCATATTCTGAGGGAATTAAATTATGACAGAAAAAAAATTAACAGGTGCAGGGCTAAGAGGCCAAAGTGCGGGTGAGACAAAATTATGTACTGTAGGTAAATCTGGTTCAGGTTTAACATATTGTGGCTATGATATTTCGGATTTAGCAGATAATGCAACATTTGAAGAGGTCGCATTTTTACTTTTTAACGGTGAATTACCAACAGTAACGCAATTAGCAGCTTATAAAGCAGAACTAAAATCAATGCGTGATTTACCTGCTGAATTAAAAGCGGTATTAAAGTTGATCCCCGCAGATGCACATCCGATGGATGTAATGCGTACGGGTTGCTCTTTTTTAGGTAATTTAGAGCCAGAAACTGATTTTTCACAACAAAATAAGGCTGCAAATCGTTTGTTAGCGGCATTTCCCGCTATCATGTGTTATTGGTATAAGTTTTCTCATGACGGCATTGAAATAGACTGTGATACAGACGAGACCTCTATTGGCGGCCACTTTTTAAAACTTTTAAGAGGCGAAACACCTTCAGCGCAACATTGCAAAGTTATGGATGTATCATTAATTCTTTATGCTGAGCATGAATTTAATGCATCAACTTTTACGGCACGTGTATGTGCTTCTACTTTATCTGATATGTTCTCATGTGTAACAGGTGCAATAGGGTCTTTACGTGGCCCGCTTCACGGTGGTGCAAATGAAGCGGCAATGGATATGATCCAGAAATTCAGTTCGCCGGCAGACGCAAAAACACAAATGGCCGATATGTTGGCACGTAAAGAAAAAATCATGGGATTTGGACATGCAATTTATAGTACGTCAGATCCACGTAATGTGATCATCAAAGCCTGGTCAGAAAAACTTGCTAAAGAAAACGGCGATACATCACTTTACGATATTTCGGTAGCGTGCGAAGAATTTATGTGGGATACAAAAAAATTATTCTGTAATGCTGATTTTTTCCATGCATCTGCTTACCATTTTATGGGTATTCCGACTAAACTTTTCACACCTATTTTTGTGTGTTCAAGACTAACCGGTTGGGCTGCGCATGTAATGGAGCAACGTGTAAACAACCGTATAATTCGTCCAAGTGCAGATTATACCGGTAGTGAACCGCGTAAAGTTATACCTATTGCTGATAGATAAAATGTTTGTTAACCACGATTGATTGGTTAATGCACTGTGATATTGAGCCACTTAGTAATTCTAAGTGTCTGTATCAGTGAAATAAAATTTTAAGGGCGATTATTCGCCCTTTAACTTTATAAAAGATATGAATTATGAATTATAACTACCGTAAACCACTTCCTGGTTATAAAAACAACGAAACGACCATAGATTATTTTGATACTCGTCAGGCAATTGAAGATATTAAACCAGGTTCATATGCCAAGTTACCATATACTTCCCGCATACTTGCTGAGCAACTGGTACGTAAATGCGATCCTGAAACATTAACTGATTCTTTAAATCAAATTATTGAAGGTAAACAAGATCTGGATTTCCCGTGGTATCCGGCTCGTGTTGTGTGTCATGATATTTTAGGTCAAACCGCCCTTGTTGACTTAGCGGGCTTGCGCGATGCAATAGCCGATCAAGGTGGCGATCCAGCAAAAGTAAATCCGGTTGTACCGACACAATTAATTGTAGATCACTCTTTAGCAGTAGAAGCGCCGGGCTTTGATAGTGATGCTTTTAATAAAAATCGCGCGATAGAAGATAGGCGTAATGAACACCGCTTTCATTTTATTGAATGGACAAAAACAGCTTTTAAAAATGTAGACGTGATCCCCGCCGGTAACGGGATCATGCATCAAATAAATCTTGAGAAAATGTCGCCGGTTATACAAAATCGTGATGGTGTCGCATTCCCTGATACTTGTGTTGGTACCGATTCACATACGCCACATGTTGATGCATTAGGCGTCATTGCTATTGGTGTAGGTGGTCTTGAGGCTGAAACAGTTATGCTTGGCCGTCCTTCAATGATGCGCTTACCTAACATTGTTGGCGTTAATCTTGTGGGTCAGCGTCAGCCAGGGATCACAGCAACAGATATCGTACTTGCTATCACAGAGTTTTTACGCAATCAAAAAGTAGTGGGTGCCTACCTGGAGTTTTTTGGCGAAGGTGCTGCATCGCTTTCAATTGGTGACCGAGCAACTATTTCTAATATGACGCCAGAGTATGGCGCATCTGCAGGTATGTTCTACATTGATCAGCAAACCATTGACTATTTAAAAATCACGGGACGTGAACCAGAACAAATTGATCTTGTTGAAACTTATGCAAAACATACTGGCTTGTGGGCTGATGATTTAATTCAAGCTGAATATACTCGTGTACTTGAGTTTGATTTATCAAGTGTGGGTCGTAATATGGCGGGTCCTTCCAATCCACATCGTCGATTAGCAACTGCTGAGTTAAACAGTAAAGGTATTGCTAAAGACTTAGCCGCTTGTAAAGTACAAGAGCAAGATGGAAAAATGCCAGACGGGGCTTGTATTATAGCGGCAATAACAAGTTGTACCAATACCTCTAATCCTCGTAATGTTGTCGCGGCGGGTTTAATTGCAAAGCGTGCCAATGAACTGGGTTTAACTCGTAAACCTTGGGTTAAAACGTCTTTTGCACCGGGATCAAAAGTAGCCAAACTATATCTGGAAGAAGCGGGTTTATTATCAGAAATGGAAAAATTAGGGTTTGGTATTGTGGGCTATGCGTGTACAACTTGTAATGGTATGTCGGGTGCACTAGACCCAAAAATCCAACAAGAGATCATAGACAGGGATCTATACTCTACAGCCGTACTTTCTGGTAACCGAAACTTTGATGGCCGTATTCATCCTCATGCCAAACAAGCATTTTTAGCATCGCCGCCCCTGGTTGTTGCATATGCGATAGCGGGGACTATACGTTTTGATATTGAAAAGGATGAACTTGGTCAAGATCACAAGGGCAACAGTATCACTTTGAAAGATATTTGGCCAAGTGATGAAGAAATAGATGCGATAGTAAATTCAGCGGTAAAACCGGAACAATTTAAGAAAGTTTATACGCCAATGTTTGATTTAGGCGCATTTGAACCAGCTGAAAGTCCTTTATATGACTGGGATGAAACAAGTACATACATACGCCGTCCACCTTATTGGGAAGGTGCACTTGCTGGTGAGCGTACAATGAAAGGAATGCGTCCATTAGCGGTACTTGGTGATAATATCACAACGGATCACCTATCGCCCTCAAATGCAATTCAGTTAAATAGTGCTGCAGGCGCTTATCTTGATAAAATGGGCTTACCTGAAGCCGATTTTAATTCTTATGCAACGCACCGTGGAGACCATTTAACAGCACAGCGTGCCACATTTGCTAACCCTAAATTGTTTAACGAAATGTGCCTGGATCAAAATGGTGAAATCAAGCAAGGTTCACTAGCCCGTATAGAGCCTGAAGGTGTTGAAAGTCGTATGTGGGAAGCGATCGAAACTTATATGACACGTAAACAGCCATTAATAATTATAGCGGGTGCTGATTATGGACAGGGTTCATCACGTGACTGGGCCGCTAAAGGAGTTCGTTTAGCGGGAGTGGAGGTTATTGTTGCTGAAGGATTTGAACGTATTCACCGTACAAACCTTATCGGCATGGGTGTTTTACCACTAGAATTCACTCATAACGAAACACGTAAAACTTATAATATAGACGGCACAGAGACTTATGACGTAAAAGGGGTGACTGCACCAGGCGCTGCCATGCTTGTTGTTATGACTCGTCGTAACGGTGAACTTGTTGAAATTCCGGTGAAATGTCGTCTAGATACGGCCGAAGAAGTGTCAGTCCATGCTGCAGGTGGCGTATTACAAAAATTCGCTAACGACTTTTTGGAATCTAACGCTTAAGTGAAAAATCGGCGTTTCAACGATATCGGCTGTGTTTATACATCTAAGTATGAACACAGCTGCTTTTTTATATGTCGATATCTATCGAACAGGCCGAAAATCGGAGACAAAAATAATGAGTTATGTACCTCAAGTTAAAATTCCCGCGACGTATATACGTGGCGGAACATCAAAAGGTGTATTTTTTAATTTAACTGATTTACCAGAACGCTGCCAGTTACCGGGTAAAGCCCGTGATAATATGTTATTGCGTATTATTGGCTCACCAGATCCTTATGGTAAACAAACTGATGGTATGGGAGGGGCGACTTCAAGCACCAGTAAAACAGTTATTCTGGCTAAAAGTGACGTTGTGGATCATGATGTTGACTATTTATTTGGGCAGGTAGCAATAGATAAAGCCTTTGTCGACTGGAGCGGTAATTGTGGTAATTTAACCGCCGCGGTAGGGTCTTTTGCAATTTATTCAGGCTTAATTGCTCAAGAGCGTATTCCTGAAAATGGTATATGTACGGTGCGGATCTGGCAGGCAAACATTAAAAAAACGATTATTGCCCAAGTACCTATTACCAATGGTGAAGTGCAAGAAACCGGAGATTTTGAATTAGATGGTGTCACCTTTGCGGCAGCAGAAGTACCGGTTGAGTTTATTGCACCAGTGGACCCAAATGAAGCCATGTTTCCAACAGGTAATATTGTTGATGAATTAGCGGTACCAGGTATAGGGACTTTTAATGTGACTATGATCAATGCCGGTATTCCAACAATATTTTTAAACGCAGCTGAAATTGGCTATAACGGTACAGAGCTTCAGGATGCTATCAATAATAATGATGAAATTTTGGCCTGGTTTGAAAAAATACGAGCTTACGGCGCAGTAAAAATGGGCTTGATCATGCATGTTGACGACGCTAAAGCGCGTCAACACACGCCTAAAATCGCATTTGTTTCTCCTGCTACAGGGTATGTTTCGTCGAGTGGCAAGCAGATCAGTGAAAATGAAATTGATTTAAATGTACGTGCGCTGTCTATGGGGAAATTACACCATGCTATGATGGGCACAGCTGCGGTTGCAATTGGCACAGCTGCCGCGATCCCTGGTACATTAGTTAATCTTGCCGCAGGAGGCAAAGCGTGTAGTTCTGTGACTTTTGGTCATCCATCAGGTACTTTAAAAGTGGGTGCGCAAGCGAGTTGTGTTAATGGTAGTTGGACTGTCAATAAAGCAATTATGAGTCGCAGTGCGCGTATTTTAATGGAAGGCTGGGTACGTATTCCAGGCGATTGTTTTTAAACTTACTACCTTAGAGAAGATATAAAGGCAGTAATTGAATTCTTAAATGCATCTGGCTGGTTTTGGTAAACCAGCTATTTTTGTGGCTTGTTTTGCTGGCCCTTTTGGGAATAACTTATAAAGATAAATACTGTTGCCTTTTTCAGTTCCAAGTTTTTTGGCCATGGCTTTTACTAACATGCGAATAGCGGGACTTGTATTAAATTCCACATAAAAATCTCTGACAAAATTAATAACTTCCCAATGATTATCGGTTAGTATGATATTTTCTTGTTCAGCTATTAATATAGCCAAATTGTTACTCCAATCTTCTAAGTTGAGTAAATATCCTTCTTTATCTGCCTGAATTGTTACATCTTGTATTTGATACATTTTAGAATTTAATCCATTTGATTTATTTATCGTTCACATTATATCTACCAACTTAATGAAGATACGTGTTTTATGGTTAGGTCGACCCACATTGTGTGAGAGATCTGGTTTTTCTGGTTATAGCTGATATTACGTGCTTCACAATCTGTGGCAAGCGCCAAAATAGTATTAATTTGAATATAAGGGACCATTAATGAATAACAAGCATCCCGTGTAAATAACACGTCATCTTCAGGCGTGATCACTGCCTCTAATTCTTTATATTGGGACTCACTAAGTGGTTTGGAAAAAATATGCAGCATGATTGATTTACCTTTTGTTGTTCACTTAGAGGGATACAAGATGATCTTGTTGTTTATATAGTTTCTTAATATCGGCATGACTAAGTGAAGTAACATCAAGTAGTAAGTTTTCTGAGGATATATTTCTCATTTTCATACAAGGTTCAGAAACAAAAATATCTTCAACATCGTATAATTCCAGTGTTTTTAAGGTTTTAAAAAAATTTTTTAAGGCAACTTTTTCCGGAGATTGATCAGGTTTCAGACAAAAAACCGCATCATGCTGAAATAACATACTCACTTTTTGGTCGAGTGCAGCAAAGATCAAAGCAGTATCTAGCGCTTCACGGCATTTCAATCCATCAAATGGACTGTGACTTAGAATAACAAGGATCTTCTTCATTAACGAAACTGCACCCATCTGTCCGTTTTTGCGACTGTCATGGCTAATTCGGCTAACCCGGCCACGGTAAAAGGTTGAGTATGTTCTATATCCAATCCACGCTTTTCAGCAGCAGTGATACACAGTAATAACGGTATTTGATATTGTTTCGACATATGCAGCCATTTTTCATTTAACTGGATCTCATCACTGGGGAGCGAAAATTTTTCACTGGCATGCCAGACTGCGTCTTGATAGAGAAAAATAGCATCAATGCGGTGACCTGTTTCAAGGCAGGTATTGGCAAAATTTAATAAGGATAAACAGCAATCTGTATCGCTTGGTGCCGCATGTAAAGAGAGTACAAAGTTAGCCACATTTCCCCCGGTTAATAAAATAGACAGGCAAAAAAAAGCCTCGAAATTCGAGGCTAATTATAATTGTTTTAAACAATAAGTAAATTAATCGTCGTTACCTAAAACACCTAATAAGCTAAGTAAATGTACAAAAATATTATAGATGTTTAAATATAATGAAATAGTTGCACGAATATAATTTGTTTCACCACCATTAATGATGCGACTTGTATCAAATAGAATAAAACCAGACATTATCATGATAATTGCAGCACTGATCACAACTGACATTAATGGTATTTGTAAAAAGATATTCGCTATCATAGCAACGACGGCAACAATCATGCCGACCATTAAAAAGCCACCCATAAAAGAGAAGTCTTTTTTAGTGGTTAATGCATAACCTGATAAAGTTAAAAATATGAACGCTGTGCCGCCTAAAGCTTGCATAATTAATGATGGACCATTTGGTAAAGATGCATAAGCATTCAGCATAGGACCAAGTGATGCGCCCATCAGGCCTGTAAAAGCGAAGATCCAGAAAATACCACTGGCTTTATCTGCTGTTTTATTGACAACAAACATAAGGCCAAAAGCGACTATTATCATAACCAAGGCTGCCATATGTGACAGATTCATTGCCATAGATATACCGGCGGTTACTGCACTAAATAGTAAAGTCATAGATAACAGCATATAAGTATTTTTAAGTACTTTATTTGTTTCTAATACTGAACCAGCTCTCATACTGGCTGAGTTTGCTTGATTAAAAGCCATAAATTAACTCCTTATATGAAACTAGGTTTTAGTTTCAAATTAATATAAATTCAGTAGTAAGATTACCAAGACTTGATCCAATGGGCAACGAATCAAGGAGTGATATTACTAACTTATTTGACTCTTTTTCTTTGTTTCAGTTCAACCTGGCCCTAAATTGCGGTAATTTTAGTCTATCATGATGTTTTTTAATCAATTAGACAAAAAAAATTAAAAAAAGCTTCACAATTTTAATCGGGTTGACTATTATGCGCCTCGTTGCGGAGAGATGGCAGAGTGGTCGAATGCACCGGTCTTGAAAACCGGCATGGGTTTATAGCCCATCTAGGGTTCAAATCCCTATCTCTCCGCCATTTTTAAATCCAAAATCCAAAATCCAAAATCCAAAATCCAAAATCCAAAATCCAAAATCCAAAATCCAAAATCCAAAATCCAAAATCCAAAATCCAAAATCCAAAATCCAAAATCCAAAATCCAAAATCCAAAATCCAAAATCCAAAATCCAAAATCCAAAATCCAAAATCCAAAATCCAAAATCCAAAATCCAAAATCCAAAATCCAAAATCCAAAATGGTCTTTGTCCGTTTTTATGTAAAGATATGGTTACAGCTGAATTTAAGGTGATTTCTTGATTTTAAAATTTGAACCGTTAGACTAGCTCGCGTTAATGACGGAGAGATGGCAGAGTGGTCGAATGCACCGGTCTTGAAAACCGGCATGGGTTTATAGCCCATCTAGGGTTCAAATCCCTATCTCTCCGCCACCTCATTCCCTAAAGCCACCTAGTGTGGCTTTTTTTCTTTATACAGTTTAAAAATCTAATTACGAACATTGTTTATTTATTATCTTATTGAATGTTTTGTGAACAAATAAATGCCTTTTTACATTAAAAATTAAATTAATTAGATGATAAAGGTTTCATTTATTCCCTACTAATAGTACCTTTGTGCACAGTTTATTGTGTTTCAAAAGAGAAGTGTTTTACAAGTATGGATAAACAAGCTTTTTATGAGTTACTCGTTAATCAGGCATCTTCCTTAATAGAAGGTGAAACAAATTTGATCGCGAATATGGCAAATTTAAGTGCTTTATTATTCCAAAACCTTGAAGACGTTAATTGGGCTGGATTTTATTTACTTGATGGTCCAAATGAATTAGTGCTTGGTCCTTTTCAAGGTAACCCTGCTTGTATACGTATTCCAGTAGGTAAAGGAGTATGTGGTACAGCCGTTTCAAAAAGAGAAACGCAAGTGGTTGATGATGTACATCAATTTTCAGGACATATCGCATGTGATGCTGCATCACAGTCAGAAATTGTAGTGCCTGTTTATAAAAATAAAGAGATAATTGCTATTTTAGACATAGATAGTCCATCACTGGCTCGTTTTGATGATAATGATAAAACTGGTTTAGAAAAACTGATATGCGCCTTAGAGGCACAAATTAAATGAAAGATTTATTAAATGTTCAAGACTTTCTTTTTGCCGAAAAAGATGTAGGTGATTGGGAAGGTGATGAAGAACAGGTAGCTGAAAACTTAAATGAGCTGATACATATTGCTTGGGAGCAGCTTCCTGATGATTTATCGTGTGAAAAAATTGAACATATAATCAATAATATTTGGCAACAGCTTAGAGGCGACACAGCAATCGTTGAGTCAGATTTCGAAGAGTTGATCGATTGGGTTAATCAATATGTCGTTTCATCGTTAGATGAGCAGATGTAATAAAAGGTTTAGTAATGGACACCACAGAAGAAAAGTTAAAAGATATCAATGAAGTTCTGACTTTTTTATATGAGCAATTTCCAGCCTGCTTTAAGCAAAAAGATGGCATTAAGCCATTAAAAGTAGGTATTTTTAAAGATATTGCCCTACGCATAGAAGAAAATGAAAAAGTGAGTAAAACACAAGTTCGTCAAGCACTTCGTAAATATACTTCTCATTGGCGATATCTTGAAGCAGTTAGTAAGGTTGAATTTAGAATTGACCTAGACGGTAAAGATTGCGAAAAAGTTGAGCAAGAACACATTGAATATGCAAATAAAGCACTTGAAGAAAGCCGTGCTAAATTTGCAAAACGTAAAAAACAGCAACGTCCGCGAGCTAATACTGAAAAGAAATCTTACAAAAATAAAGCAAAACCAGATGCAAATGCAGCTAAACTTAGTTCAAATAAAGCGAATGTTGAAAAAGCACCTCGTCGTTCTGGGAAAGTTGAAAAATTACCAGTTGATCAGATCAAGTTAAATGCTAAAGTTAAAGTGAAGCTTGGACAGACATTAGTAAACGGAACAATTACTGAAATAAAGAAAGATGAAATACATATTGTAATTGTAACGGGTATGCTAGTGAAAACTAAGGCTGAAAGTTTGTATACAATTTAAGGAGCTGTGTATGAGTAGAAATCTAAAGCTCATTCCTCTAGTTGCTGCATTTATTGCAGCAAATACGTTTGCTAAAGTAAACACGATTGCACTAAATGATTTACCTGTTTTAAAACAAGAAAGTCAACATAGTACCGCAAGCAAGCGCGTTACTAATTTTTTTACTCGTGCTCATTATAAGCTTATTAATTTAAATGATGAGCTTTCTTCTCAAATATTTGATCGCTATATAGAATCATTAGATTTTAATCGTAGGATCTTTCTTAAATCCGATGTGGATGCTTTTGAAAAACACCGTTTTAATTTAGATGATGCATTAAGAACGGGTAAAGTTGATTTTGCTTTCGATATATTTAATACCAGCTTAAAACGTCGCTTTGAACGTTATCAATTTTCTATCAAACTACTTGATAAAGAAATGAAGTTTGATGATAAAGATGAGTACAACTTTGATCGGGAAAACGCTGATTGGGTCAAAGATCAGGCTGAATTAAACGAAATTTGGCGTCAAAAAGTTAAATATGATGCTTTACGTTTGAAAATGACAGGTAAAGATTGGGACGGTATTAAAGATGTACTGACGAAACGTTATAGTTATACGCTTAAACGTTTAGTTCAAACAAATAGCGAAGATGCTTTTCAGATTGCGATGAATGCATTTGCCAGAAGTATAGAGGCCCATACATCTTATTTGTCTCCCCGACGCGCAGAACAATTTAAGATGGATATGGACCTTGAATTGGAAGGTATTGGCGCTGTTCTTAGTTACGACGAAGATTACACTGTGATCAGAAGCCTGGTTCCTGGTGGCCCTGCAGATAAAACTGAACAAGTAAAACCAAATGATCGCATCATAGGTGTATCTCAGGGCAGTGAAGAATTTATTGATGTGATAGGCTGGCGTTTAGATGATGTTGTTGAACTGATCAAAGGACCTAAAGGCACTGTTGTTCGTTTACAGTATTTAAAAGGCGCTGATGCCCACGGCAATCCACAAATTGTAGAAATTACAAGAGACAAAATTAGATTAGAAGACAGGGCAGCAAAATCATCAGTATTTAAGCCTATTTATAGTGAATTAGATACTAAAATTGGTGTAATAGATATTCCAGGGTTTTATAATAATTTGTCTCAAGATGTAAAAAAAGAGATCACTAAGCTAAAAGAACAAAATGTTGATGGTATTATAATAGACCTACGCCAAAATGGCGGTGGCTCTCTTTATGAAGCAACACAATTATCGGGTTTATTCATTGATAAAGGACCAGTCGTTCAGATCCATAATCTTAATGGTCGAGTAGAGCAACAAAAAGATACTGATGGTGTTACTTATTATGATGGTCCGTTAACGATTTTAGTTGACCGATATAGTGCATCTGCTTCTGAAATATTTGCAGCAGCAATGCAAGACTATGGCAGAGCGGTGGTGATTGGTGAGCAAACTTTTGGTAAGGGGACAGTGCAACAACATCGTGGTTTAGGGCGTACTTATGATTTATATGAAAATACTTTAGGGAGTATTCAATATACAATTGCAAAGTTTTATCGTATTAATGGTGGTAGCACACAACATAAAGGTGTGATCCCTGATATTTTGTTACCTTCGGCCATTGATCCGGCTGAGTGGGGGGAGTCACAAGAGGATAATGCACTGCCTTGGGATAGTATTAAAAATGCATCTTATACCTCATTGGCAAATTTAAAACCCTCTGTTGATTTTATACAAAAACAACATGATGTACGAGTTGGCTTAGAGCCTGAATTTTCTTATATATATCAAGATATTAAACGTTATAATAAGGAAAAAGATCGTAAAACTATTTCCCTTTTAAAAGCGCAACGAATTGAAGAACGAGATGCGAATAAAGCGTTAGCTTTAAAACGTGCTAATGAAAGACTGGTACGTTTAGGGAAAGATAAAATAAAATCATTAGATGACGCCCCAGAAGTTTTAACTAAGCTAGATCCATATCTGGAAGAGTCGGCGCATATTACATCTGATTTTATTAAATACGGACGTTATGCAAAGAAATAAAACGATGTAAAAATTTTAAAAAGCGCTGCGGCGCTTTTTTTATGCATAATATTCAACTAAATATATTTGAACCTTAATGATTTTTTATAAATTGGTGCTTTAGAGAACTGATATATAAGGCTAAAGATGAGAATGAAAAATAAAATTTAATTTTTTTTGATCATATAATTATGTTCACTTTTGGTTCGAGAGTTTTGATATACTGCAAATTAGCCCGTAAATTTACAAAGAATTTACTTGTAAAAACAAAGTGCAATTTTAATTCTATTTTGCTTAATTTAGTCTGGCGGTTGCCTGATGATTAGAGAGCGTAAATAACATAATTGCCAATAATTATCTGTTCAAGGAATACATGTGAAACAAATTAAACAAGCGTCATTTTTAGATGCGCTGATCCCCATTATTACTTTGGTTATTTTACTCAGTGCATCTGTTTATCTGTTTGAAGACAATTCGTCATATGGGCCAAATCAGATTGCATTATTGCTTTCTGCAGGTATTGGTGTATTGATAGGTTTAAAGAATGGTTTATCCTGGTCTGTTCTTGAAGGTGCAATGATCAAAGGTATTACTTTGTCTTTGGGCGCTATTTTAATATTGCTTGCTGTTGGATCATTAATTGGTACTTGGTTGTTATCTGGTACAGTGCCAACACTGATTTATTATGGATTACAGATTATTAATCCGAATTGGTTTTATGCTGCCAGCTGTTTGTTATGTGCCGTTGTGGCCATGAGTATTGGGAGTTCCTGGACGACAGCAGCGACCATAGGTGTTGCATTATTAGGTGTTGCGGCGGGTTTAGGTTTAGATCATGTGATCACCGCAGGTGCTGTTATTTCTGGCGCCTATTTTGGTGATAAATTAAGCCCACTATCTGAAACCACTAATCTGGCACCAGCAGTAGCGGGCACTGAACTTTTCAAACATATACACCATATGATGTGGACGACCGTGCCAAGCTTTATTATTGCTATGATACTTTTTACTTTCTTAGGTTTTAACGCAGCAAATGTGGCTGATTCTTCTAGAATAGAAGAAATAAATCTTATTTTACAAAACAGTTTTAATTTAGGTTTCGAAATGTTAGTGCCCTTGTTTGTTTTATTGACTTTGGCATTAAAAAGAATGCCGGCTTTTCCTGCTGTTGCGATAGGCGCTTTATTAGGTGGCTTATGGGCGGTATTTTTTCAGCAAGAACTAATCGCAAGTCAAATTGTTGAAACTGACTCAAATATTGTTGGTACTATAAAAATAGTATGGACGACGCTTTTTGATGGTTTTTCTGTAACAACGGGAGACGCCAAAATGGACAAGCTTCTTAGTGGTGGTGGTATGTCTAATATGTTAAATACAACCTGGTTGATCATGATGGCGTTGATGTTTGGCGCAGTTATGGAAAAAGTCGGTTTATTAGAAGTTTTTGTTCGAAATATTCTAAAAATAGCTAAATCGACTGGTGGACTGATCACTGCCACTATCGCTACGTGTTTCGGGACAAACCTGATAGCAGCAGATCAATATATGGCAATTGTAATGCCGGGCCGTATGTTCAAAGAGGAGTATGAAAGGCGTGGACTAGATAGCGTTAATTTATCAAGAACACTTGAAGATGGTGGTACAATCACGAGTCCTCTGATCCCCTGGAATACCTGTGGAGCCTATATGCAAAGTGTTTTATTGGTTAATCCGCTAGATTATGCTGTTTACGCATTTTTTAACCTGATTAATCCTATATTAGCTATTATTTACGCCTATGTGGGTGTCAAAATATTGAAACTACAACCGAAACATATAGAAGCGACTGCTTAAAATTATCGCAGCCAATCATCTATACATGGTCGGCTGCAGTTTATTATTTATGGAAAGAATATGACTCACTCTAAGCCCTCAGCAAAATTACTTAAAGATTATCAGGCTCCCAGCTTTTTTATTGACAATGTTAATTTAGAATTTGACTTACAAGATGCTAATACCTTAGTTACTGCAATCACTTCTGTCAGAAAAAATCCAGACAGTAGCAATACGGATCTTTTTCTTGATGGTATAGATCTTGAGCTAATCGCGGTGCAAATTAATGGCTTGAATTTTGAACATTTCTCAAAATCAGCAGCGGGATTAACACTGCAAAATGTACCTGACACATTTGAACTTAAAATCATCACAAAAATTGATCCACTTAATAACTCTTCATTAGAAGGTTTATATTTATCGGGTGGTGCATTTTGTACGCAATGTGAAGCTGAAGGTTTTAGAAAGATCACATACTATCCCGACAGACCAGATGTATTAGCAACTTTTGAAGTCAAAATTATAGCTGACAATGAATACCCTTACTTATTATCTAATGGTAATAAAGTAGAGCAGGGTAAATTAGACAATGGGCGCCATTATGCTATTTGGCAGGATCCCTATAAAAAACCTTGCTATTTATTTGCACTTGTCGCTGGCGATTTTGATGTACATAAAGACGAATATATTACTATGTCAGGAAGAAAAATCGCACTTGAATTGTTTGTCGATAAGGGGAATTTATCTAAAGCACCTCATGCATTGGCATCACTAAAAAAAGCGATGAAATGGGATGAAGATACATTTGGGCTAGAATATGATCTTGATATTTATATGATAGTTGCTGTGGACTTTTTTAATATGGGCGCTATGGAAAATAAAGGACTGAATGTATTTAACAGCAAATGTGTTTTAGCCAGCAAAGAAACGGCAACAGATACTGATTATCATACGATAGAGTCAATAATAGGGCATGAATATTTTCATAACTGGACAGGAAATCGTGTCACTTGCAGAGACTGGTTTCAATTGTCGTTAAAAGAGGGCCTAACTGTATTTAGAGATCAAGAATTTAGTGCCGATATGGGATCAAAAGCCATCAATCGTATTTCAGCAGTGAAAGTGATGAGAACACATCAATTTGCGGAAGATTCAGGTCCAATGTCTCATCCTATCAGACCTGAGAAAGTAATAGAAATGAATAATTTCTATACTGTTACTGTTTACGATAAAGGTGCTGAAGTTATTCGAATGATGCATACTTTGTTAGGGAAAGATAAGTTTAGAAAAGGAATGGATTTATATTTTCAACGCCATGATGGACAAGCGGTAACATGTGATGATTTTGTTAAAGCAATGGCTGATGCATCCGGAATTGACTTAAATCAATTTAAATATTGGTATAGCCAATCGGGTACACCTGAATTAACAGTGTCAGATCATTTTGATGAATTAACGAAGCAATATACGTTAACAATCACACAAATGCATAAAGCAACAGCCGATCAAACAACAAAAAAAATGCTGCACATTCCATTTTCAATTGAACTATTGGATACTCAGGGTAAACCGATTGAATTATGGTTTAATGAAAAACCTGTCAATAAAGTCTTAAATCTTAAACAAGAAAAGCAACACTTTGTATTTGATAATATGAATGAAAAACCTGTTGCTGTTTTATTAGAGAACTTTTCAGCACCTTGCAAATTAATATGCGAATACACAGATGAACAATTGATACATATTGTTAAGCATGCAAGTAGCGATTTTTCTCGTTGGGATGCACAGCAAATGTTATTTACAAACATTTTCATGAAAGCAATAACACATGGCTCGAATAAACTCGATATACAAGTACTTGATTTGTTAAAAAGTGTGCTTAACGATCCCCTGATTGATAAAGAACTTGCTGCCGAGTTATTAAAATTGCCGTCTTTTGAAACCCTTTCAGCAGCTTATAATCCGGTTCCAATTGAAAGACTATTGGAATTGACAGACTCTTATGAACATCAAATTGTGCAATATTTATTTGATGATTTTAAAAAAGTTTATTTAGCACAGCAAGATAATGATGAACTCGATGCGGGATCTGTTGCTAAAAGAGCGCTAAAGAATATGTGTCTGTTTTATCTAGCCAAAGCACCTAATGAAACTGACACTGTTAATCGTTTTTTACAAGAACAGAGTCAATCTACCAATATGACTAATTCTTTGGCTGCTTTAAATGCAGTTGTTCAGTCATCCCATATATTAACAGAATCACTTTTAAATTCCTTTGCTGAAAAGTGGCAACATGATGTCCTTGTTATGGATAAATGGTTTGCAATGAATGCCATGTTAAATCGCGATAATATTATTCAACATATTACAAAACTATACCAACACCCAAATTTTGATATAGCAAATCCGAATAGGGTGAGAGCTTTAGTAAGCAATTTTACACATTTCAATATTAAACATTTTCATCATATTTCTGGTTCAGGGTATATATTGTTAACTGAACTATTGATCAAATTGGATAAAATAAATCCACAAAATGCATCAAGAATGATCACACCGCTCTTATCATGGAAACGTTATGATCCAACAAGACAGCAACTCATTCTGGCACAATTGAAAAAATTAAATTCAATAGAAGGGATCAGTGATGATCTATTTGAAAAAGTAGAAAAAGCACTTAATTAGTTATTTGGAAGGAAATAGTGAGTACTACAGTCGTTAATTTTTATTTTTGGCTTGATTTAAATTATGAAGAATGTGAACAAGTCTATTTAGGGCATGTTAAATCGATACAAGTAACTGCAGATAATGGAAAAAGCATTCGATTATCTGCAACTAAATTTCGACCATTTATAACGCGCATTGGGATACGAGGTCGATTTAAGTTACAACTAACAAAGAAGAATAAATTTATAAAGCTCGAAAAAATATCTTAATTTTGACTGTAAATATCAATTTTCGGCGTTTTTTTTGAAAAAAGTTATATTTTTGTTAAAAGACTTTGTTTAAAAGTCTTTTTTTCTGTATAAATTTACTGGTAAGATGTCTTACCAATGAGAACCAAATTGTCATTTAGATTAAAATACAGTGGTTCCTTGAAAGATAACTAAATTCCTGCAATGATTTAATAACATTGTAAGTATACTAAAAACAACAACTTGATCACAAAGTGACCCGCCATAAGGGGAAGACATAATGATAAAAAGGCCTCTTTTTGCCAAGAAAAAACTCGCGCTAGGTATTACTTCTGCGTTTCTGGCACTAAGTAGCCATCAAATCTCAGCTGCAAACTTTGAGCTAGGGGGATTTGAGGTTAACTTTGATTCGACATTTTCATTCGGTGCCGGCATGCGTGTCGAAGACCGAGACTTTTCACAGATTGGTAAATCTAATAATCCACGCTTAGATTGGAATGATTATAATGCCGCAGTAAATCCTATTTATACATCAAGTGATGTATGGGCACAATCTGGTAGTTATTCAACTAACGGTGATGCCGGGAATCTTAATTTTGATGCAGGAGATACTTTTTCAAAATTATTAAAAGGCACTCACGAACTTGATATCCGTAAAGATAATTTTGGTTTATTTACCCGCTTTATGTATTTTTATGATTTTGAGTTAATGGATGGTGACAGGGCTTATAATAATCCAACGTCAGGGAAGCAAGTGGATCCTTGTAAAGATAAAGACGCCAAAGAACAAGTCTGTGCGGATTTAAGATTATTAGATGCATTTGTTTATGCTGATTTTGATTTAAATGATGGTAATAATCCACTTTCACTTCGTTTAGGACAGCAAGTTGTAAACTGGGGAGAAAGTTCATTAATTACCCATGGTATAAATGTAAATCCGGTTGATATTGATAGACTTAAAGCGCCAGGGGCAGACCTAAAAGAAGCGTTTATCCCTGTTGGTATGTTGTGGGGGTCGTTAGGTTTATCTGATAACGTAACCGTTGAAGGTTTTTATCAATACCAATGGCAGGAGACGCGTTTACCAGTTGCCGGTACTTATTTCTCAACTAACGATTTTGCATCAGTAAATGGTTATCAAAACAATGTTCAATTAGGTTTTGCAGGTAACCCTGATATTGATTTAGAATTTCTAACCGCGAGCTTAAACGGTTTATATTCAGATTGGCAAAGTGAGCTTGCAAAACAAAATCTTCAGCCTGGTTCTGCTGAAGCGTCAGCATTATTAGCTAATATGTATTTAAAATACCCAACTAAAGTTGCTTTAAGAGGCAAAGGTGCCAGAGGTATTGATGAGCCCAGTGATGGTGGTCAGTATGGTTTGAAATTAGCTTGGTATATACCTGAGTTAAATGAAACTGAAGTGAGTTTATACCATATTAATTACCATAGTCGCAGGCCGTTAATTAATGCCAGAGCATCAGATTTCAGAACAGGTGTTGATGCTGAAGGTAATTTGATTGGTATATCTCATGATTTAAATTATTTACAGCAAAATGTGATAAACGAAGATAACGTTACTGATCTGCAAGCATTTAGTAGTGGTAAGCTAACTTATCCGGAAGATATTAAGCTTTATGGTTTAAGCTTTAATACCACTATAGGCACAACTGCATTTTCCGGTGAATTTACTTATCGTCAGGATGAACCATTACAAATTGATGATGTAGAAATATTATATGCTGTAATGCCAGAGCAACTCGCTAATGCAGGATTACGTCCTGATCTAGATGGCATTTCACAAATTCCCGCAGATACACAACAAGGCGACCCGGTACAAGGCTATATTTTATCAGATACCATGCAACTTCAATTTACTGCAACACATTTATTTGGTCCAAGTTTAGGCGCTGATAGCTGGGCGGTACTTGGTGAAGTTGGTGGTGTAACTATTAATGATATGCCGGAATATGATGAATTAAGACTCAATGTTGCTGGTACCGGACGTAGTGGTAGAATTGATGGTGTTACAGGTTTACATACCGGATTATCAAATGGACCTGAAACCAATGAATTTGCATCAAAGTCTGCCTGGGGTTATCGATTAGTTGCAAAAGGTGAATACAATAACTTGCTCAGTGGTGTAAACTTCTCACCTAAACTCGTGTTTTCTCATGATGTGAATGGTATTACACCGGATCCTATGTTTTTATTTGTTCAGGGCAAAAAATCTCTTGGCACAACATTGAATTTTAATTATCAAAATGCGTGGTCATTAGATTTTAGTTACAACAGATTTTGGGGTGGCGGTGAGTCTAATAACTTCTCTGATCGTGACTATGTTTCATTCAATATTAAATATTCAATTTAAGGGTATTCAAATGATTAAAAAACCTACCCTAATCGCTGCGGCAATTTGTGGATTATTTGTAACGGCTAACGTTGCTGCAAAATTAACAGTCGAAGAAGTTGCAAAATTAGGTAAAGAACTGACGCCATTAGGCGCAGAGCAGGCTGCAAATGCAGATGGTTCTATCCCATCTTGGGATGGCGGTATCACAAAAGTACCTGAAGGGTACGAAGTTGGTATGCACCATATAGACCCATTTGCGGCTGATGCAGTTAAGTTTACAATTGATAAATCAAATCTGGATAAGTATAAAGCGCAATTGTCTCCAGGTCAGATAGCATTATTTGAAGCGTATCCAGATACCTTTAAAATGAATGTTTATCCGACAAGACGAAGTGCATCGTATCCTGACTTTATTTATCAGGCAACCAGTCAATATGCCACGACAGCCGAATTAGTAAAAGATGGTAATGGTATTAAAAATACTGCAATTGGGATCCCATTTCCTATTCCTAAAACGGGTTTAGAAGCAATTTGGAATCATATTCTTCGCTATAGAGGTTTGTCTATTTCGCGTTATGGCGGTCAAGCAGCTCCTACAGCAGGTGGAGATTATAATATGGTTGGTTTTGATGAGAAACTGCTGGTTTCTTATTCAGATCCTGAGGCAACACCAAAATCTTTAGAAGATTCAAATATTTTGTTTAGGTTTAAACAAAAGGTGACTCAACCTGCACGATTAGCGGGAACGGCATTACTTGTACATGAAACGATGGATCAAATCTTGACTCCGCGTCAGGCCTGGACATATAACACAGGTCAACGTCGCGTAAGACGAGCGCCAAATGTTGCTTATGATGCGCCAGGAACAGCATCTGATAGTTTAAGAACAACTGATGACTTTGATATGTTTAACGGCTCACCAAATCGTTATACGTGGGAGCTTAAAGGCAAGCAAGAATTATATATTCCTTATAATACTTATAAACTTCATAGTGATAGTTTGAAGTATGATGAAATATTGAAACCTGGTCATCTTAATCCAGAACATGTTCGTTATGAAAAGCATCGAGTTTGGGTGGTTGAAGCTAATCTAAAAGATGGCACACGTCATATTTATAAAAAACGCGTCTTTTATATAGATGAAGATAGCTGGCAAATACATGTTACGGATATTTATGATAACCGTGATCAGCTATACCGTGTTGCTATGGCACATGGCGTGAATTATTACGAAGTGCCGACTCATTGGAGTACATTGGATGTTTATCATGACTTAAATTCAAGAAGATATCTTGCAATAGGCCTTGATAATGAAGAGAAAATGTACGACTTCTCTGAATCTTTTAAAACCAATGAATTTACTTCTAATGCACTGCGTCGAGGTAGTCGCAGATAAAAAGACTTAGTTCTAAGGCCCGTAAGGGCCTTTTTTTTCCATTTAATAAGCAATTTATATATTTATGACGTATTTTCTTAGAATCATTATTTTAGTGATATTAGTAAAGGGAACCGCCTTCGCTAATGATACAATTCCCGCTTTTATTGGACCTAAAGCACAAGAGAGCCTTTTAACCGATATTGTTAATAACGGGCAATACCTGGTTGCCGTTGGAAAGCGCGGAAACATACTTTATCAGGCTATTAATGCTGATAAAAACACCCAATGGCAGCAAGCTTCAGTGCCAGTGCAATCTTTGTTGACTGCAAGCTATTTTACTACTCAGGATTTGGGCTGGGCTGTAGGACATGATGCAACAATATTACATACCAAAGATGGCGGTGTAAGTTGGCAAATACAAAACTATCAACCTGAACTAGATAAACCATTATTGGATATTTATTTTACCGACCGTAACAATGGTTACGCAATTGGTGCGTATGGTTTATTTTATTATACAAAAGACGCTGGAAAAAGCTGGCACAAACGTTTTTTATCAAGTTTATTGTTTAGTGAAGACAGAAGTTATTTGGAAGAGTTAAAAACTCAGGACCCTGAAGGGTATGAAATAGAAACAGCCTCGATATTACCGCATTTTAATCAAATCACATCACATCAGAATATATTGATTATGGCTGGTGAACAGGGCTTAGTTGCTAAAAGTGCTGACAAAGGTGTTACCTGGGAGCGTATAGAAGAATTTTATTCAGGTTCAATATTTGATTTAAAAGTTTTAAATAATGATGTGCTTTTAGCTGCGGGATTAAGAGGGAATATATTTGCCTCACGTGATCATGGTTTAAATTGGCAACACATTAAATCGAACAGTTACGCAACAATTAATCAAATTATTGTTACTGCTAAAGGGGCTATTTTATTGGCGAATAGCGGTGTTATTTTAAATTACGATAACAATACGGTCAGTATAAAACAAATCGCTGATGGTAAGGCAAATATGGCAGGTGTATTAATGGATAAACAGCTCATACTCGCGCGTGATTCAGGTATTAAAGTTGTAGGAGCAGAGTAAGTGATGCGTACATTATTAACAAAATTTGAAACAACCATTTTTAGGCATCGCCTTGCGGTCATAGTGTTGTTTTTAATAACAACACTATATTTGGCTTTTCAGGCAACGAATATCAAATTAGACGCGTCTTTTAATAAAAATATTCCATTGAATCATGATTACATGAAGTTGTACTTAAAACATGAAAAAGAATTTGGTGGAGCAAACAGTATTTTGATATCAGTTTGTGATGCGAATGGTGATATTTTCAATAAAGAGTTTTTTACACAATTAAAATCAGTTCATGATCAACTCTACTTTATTCCAGGTGTTAATCGCTCATTAGTGCAATCAATTTATTCACCTAGTGCACGTTTTGTCGAAGTAGTTGAAGATGGTTTTGCGGGCGGACCGATTATTCCTGCAAATTTTCGACCTGATAGCCAAGGTCTGAAAAAAGTAAAAGAAAATATTTCAAAGGCAAACATAGTGGGCCGTCAAATAGCCAATGATTACTCTTGTGCTATGGTTTCTGCTCAGTTAATGGAAATAGACCCTAATACACACGAAAAACTAGATACGTTAAAGTTTGCAAAACAACTAGAATCAGAACTTAGAACGCCTTTTACGACGGAAAATGTATCAATTCATATCATAGGTTTTGCAAAAATGGCGGGAGATATCGCTGATGGCGCAAAAGGCGTGGTGTTTTTCTTTTTAATCGCGATCTTATTCACCTTTATTATGGTGTGGTTATTTTGTAAAAGCTTAAAGTTAACTATTCTTCCTATTGTGTGCTCTTTAATCGCAGTTGTTTGGCAATTAGGTTTATTAAGTGAATTAGGATTTGGTCTAGATCCTATGTCAATTTTGATCCCATTTTTAGTTTTTGCCATTGGTGTGAGTCATGGTATTCAAATGATCAATGCGATAAGCAAAAAAGTAAGAAGTGGCACAAACGCAAAAATTGCAGCTCAGTCGTGTTTTAATGCATTATTAATTCCTGGCGGTATTGCGTTATTATCGGATACTGTAGGGTTTCTTACTTTACTATCAATAGATATTGGTATTATCAGAGAACTTGCAATAACAGCAAGTCTTGGTGTCGCCGTGATCATTTTTACCAATCTGATCTTGTTACCTATCATTGCTTCTTATATTAACTTTTCTAATGCTAAAGCAGCTCATCATGAGCAGATATCACAACCGGGTGCATTCGATAAATTAATTGAATTATTAGTTCAGGCAACGAATAAAAACGTTGCAAGAGTCATCTTACTTATTGTTGCCGGATTATTTGCTTTTGGATACTGGCAATCTGAACAAATGCAGATAGGTGATTTACAAGCAGGGGCGCCTTCACTTCATTCTGATGCCAGATATAATCAAGATACTTTTTTGATCACAGATAAGTATTCTATTACGATGGATATTTTGAAAGTGATGGTGGAAGCACCTGCTGAAGCCTGTACTTATCACGATACAATGGCAAGGATTGATAGATTTCAATGGAAAATGGAAAATGTTCCTGGCGTGCAATCTGCTGTTTCTCTTAGCTCAATCTCTCAGGCTGTTAATGCAGGGTATAATGAGGGCAATTTAAAATGGCAAACCTTACCTCGCAATACATCAAGTCTTGTGCAGGCAACAGCAAGAGTTGAAACCAGTTCAGGTTTGTTAAATGGCAACTGCAGTGTGATGCCAATCATTATTTTTATGGAAAATCACAAAGCAACAACCATTGAAACCGTGATTGCAGCTGTTAATAAATACGTTAAAGAAGAAGAAACTGACGAAGTTAAATTTCGTTTGGCAACAGGTCCTGTTGGTGTTATGGCTGCAACGAACCAATCGGTAGCAGCCGCCCAATTACCTATGATGTTATATGTATATGGCGCTGTTATTCTACTGTGTCTTATTAGCTTTAGAAGTATCAGAGCAACGATAGTTGTAGTATTACCACTTTACGTGGTTTCTACTCTTGCCCAGGCATTAATGGTACATTTACAAATTGGCTTAACGGTTTCTACCTTACCCGTTATTGCGTTAGGTGTCGGGATTGGTGTTGATTATGGTATTTATATTCTTTCTTCAATGAGTGAACAATTAAGACAAGGAATGCCACTAAAAGAAGCATATCGCAATGCGTTATATGAACGAGGCAGCGCAGTATTGTTTACGGGGATCACTTTGGCGGTCGGGGTAAGTACCTGGGTCTTTTCTGATTTAAAATTTCAGGTAGATATGGGAATATTATTGACCTTTATGTTTTTGGTAAATATGTTAGGGGCTGTATTAATAATTCCTGCATTAGGAACCTTATTGTGGTCTAAAGAAAAAACCAGTTAAAATTAATTTTGAATATTTGTTCTTAATAATGGCCTATTTTGGCCATTATTATCTATATTTAGTGCATATATTGCCAAGCGCTTGAAAATTAACCTAGATTGAACTAAAAAAACTATTTATATATGTCACAAAAGAGTTAGAATTCATCCTGACTCCACGCTAATAATTTGACTATACAAATATTAAGTGCCTTATATGGGCACTTCGTTCAAAGGTTGTATAGAAAAGGAACAAACAATGACACAAAATGAAGGTCTCAGCTCAGTTTTATTAGATAATGTCTGTCAGCTGATCCGAAAAAAAGTAAAAGCCAACAATGTGTCACTCATTGAGAAATTTGCCACTACTTTATACAGCAATATGTCTAAAGAGGACTTGGCAAGTCGAAATGATAGTGATTTGTATGGTGCTGCGCTAAGTTTATGGAACTCATTAGAGAAAAAAACATCTGAAGATGTATTGATCCGAGTATTAAATCCAGAGCTTTCAAAACATGGCTGGCAATCTTCGCATACAATCGTTGAAATTATAGCCAATGATATGCCTTTCTTAGTTGATTCCGTCAGAATGGCCTTATCAAGAAAAAATATCGCTTCTCATTTGCTATTACATTGTCCTTTAAAAATTAGTAAAGATGACAAAGGTCACATTAGTAGCTTATCTAGCCTAAAAGGCGATGATGTTGCAGACACTAAAAAAACCGCATTTTTTATAGAAATTGACCGTCAAACTGATTTAAAAGTAATCGAAGCATTAAAGCTAGAATTAGAATCTGTTTTAAAAGATATCTCACTGGCGGTAGAAGATTGGCAATTAATTAAGAAAAAACTAGAGAAAATTGCAGCTGAATTACCTAAGCGAACAGCAATAAAAGATAAAACTGAAAGAGATGAAACCGTAGAATTTTTAAACTGGGTTGGCCAGGATAATTTTACATTAATGGGTTACCGTGAATATGAACTCAATGCGGTTAAAGGTGATTATCAAGTTAAAGGTGTGGCAAATACCAGCTTAGGTTTGATGAAAAACTCAGACGAAGAAAAAATTGCCTTATTATCTGATTTACCAGAAATAGCCAGACTTCAGGCGCGTAACGAAAAATTACTTATTCTTACAAAAACCAACTCAGTATCACGTGTGCATCGTCCTGCAAATATCGATTATATAGGTATTAAGCGCTTTGATGACAAAGGAAATGTGGTAGGGGAAGATAGATTTATTGGTTTGTTCTCTTCTAGTTTTTATAACAATAGCGCCGGTGACATCCCAATTTTGAGAAATAAAATTCAGCGGATCATGCAGATGTGTGACTTTGCTGAAGGTACCCATGCGTATAAAGCAGTGCTAAATGTACTGGAAACTTACCCAAGAGATGAGTTGCTTCAAGCCAAAGAATCAGAACTATTAGGCGTAGCCACAGGTGTATTACAAATGCAAGAGCGCGACATGAGTCGAGCTTTTGTTCGTAAAGACATATATGGTCGTTTCTTCTCTTGCATGGTTTATGTGCCAAGAGAAAGGTATAACACGGCATTACGCCGTGATACGCAAAAGTTATTAGCCAATGCTTTTGGCTCCACAGAGAAAGTAGAATTTACCACTTTCTTTTCAGAATCTATACTGGCACGAACCCATTATATTGTTCGCGTGTCAGACAATAATATCGAATACAATGTGAAAGATATCGAATCAAATTTAGTAGAAGCTGCTCGTACCTGGGAAGATAAATTACAATCTGTGTTATTAGAGCGCGCTGGTGAAGCACGTGGTAATGAATTAAACCGCAAATATAGCCAGGCATTTGCACATGCTTATAAAGATCAGGTTTTACCGGGTGCAGCTGTTGTTGATATAGAAAAGTTAGAATTACTTAATGATGATAATAAACTGCAAATGTTACTTTATCGTCCACAAGAATCAACCAGCGATAAAGAAGTCAGATTAAGTTTATATCATAAAGATGAACCAATTCATCTATCTGATATCATGCCGATGTTGGAAAACTTTGGTTTGAGAGTCATAGGTGAGACACCATATTCAGTTAAAACATCTGATGGTCAAATAAACTGGATAATGGATTTCACCATGTTAATTGATAACACGGGTGAAGCTGATTTTAATGATACATCATTGTTATTCCAACAAGCTTTAACAGATGTATGGTATAACAAAATAGAAAATGATGGTTTTAACCGATTAATTTTAACATCGGGATTAAATAGCCGTCAGGCGGCGATACTACGTGCATACGCTAAATATTACCTGCAAATAGGTATTACTTTTTCTCAACATTATATAGAAAGCACTTTTGAACGATACCCGGCTCTGGCAAAGAATATTGTTGAAATTTTTGAAAGTAAATTTTCACCTAGTCATAAATATTCTGAAAAAGCCACTGGTAAGTTATTTACGCACGTTTACAACGAGTTAGATAATGTTGCAAACCTAGATGACGATAGAATAATTCGTGTTTATCTAGATATGATCAAGGCAACGGTAAGAACCAATTATTACCAATTAACTAAAAAAGGCACGGTAAAATCTTCTATCTCATTTAAAGTGAAACCGGCATTAATTCCTGATATGCCTTTACCTTTACCTGCATTTGAAATATTTGTCTATTCGCCAAGAATCGAAGGTGTTCATTTAAGAGGCGGTAAAGTTGCACGTGGGGGTCTTCGTTGGTCAGATAGACGAGAAGATTTCAGAACTGAAGTGCTAGGTTTAGTAAAAGCGCAGCAAGTTAAAAATACGGTAATTGTACCTGTTGGTTCAAAAGGTGGTTTTGTTTGTAAACAACTACCTGCTGATCGCGAAGAATTTTTTAAAGAAGGCCAGCAATGTTATAAAATTTTCATCCGGGGTCTGTTAGATATCACAGATAACATTCAACGTGGCCAGGTTGTTCCACCTAAGAACGTTGTCAGACATGATGAAGATGACCCTTATTTTGTAGTTGCTGCAGATAAAGGGACCGCTACATTTTCCGATATTGCAAACAGCATTTCACAAGAGTACGACTATTGGTTAGGCGATGCATTTGCGTCAGGTGGCTCAGTTGGTTATGACCACAAGAAAATGGGGATCACAGCAAAAGGCGCCTGGGAGTCTGTTAAACGTCATTTCAGAGAAATTGGCATTGACTGTCAAACCAATGATTTTACCTGTGTTGCAGTAGGCGATATGGCAGGTGATGTATTTGGTAATGGTATGTTGCTATCTAAACATACTCGTTTACAAGCTGCATTTAATCATATGCATATATTTATAGATCCCACGCCTGATGCTGCAAAAACTTATCCAGAAAGACAAAGGTTATTTGATCTACCGCGTTCAAGCTGGGAAGATTATGATCAAAGTTTGATTTCAGCTGGCGGTGGGTTATTTTCTCGTAGTGCTAAATCTATCAAATTAACGCCTGAAATTAAGAAAATGCTGGGTACTAAAAAAGCATCTATGACACCTAATGAACTGATCCGCGCATTATTACAAATGCCAGTTGATTTATTTTGGAATGGCGGTATCGGGACTTATGTTAAAGCCAAATCAGAATCGGATTCTGATGTGGGTGATAGAGCTAATGATGCACTTAGAGTAAATGGTTCAGAATTAAAAGCGAAGATTTTTGGTGAAGGCGGCAACCTTGGTTGTACACAACTAGGCCGTATTGAGTTTGCTAAAAGTGGTGGTCGAATAAATACTGACTTTATCGATAACGTGGGGGGGGTTGCGTGTTCTGATAATGAAGTGAATATTAAGATCTTATTAAATAGCCTGGTAGTCGAAGGTGATTTAACTCAAAAGCAAAGAGATCAATTATTATATTCTATGACTGAGGAAGTTTCTGATTTAGTGTTAAAGGATTGTTATCGTCAAACGCATACTATTTCCGTAACACAACTTAAAAGCACTTCTATGGTTAAAGAGCAAATGCGCTTTATCCATTCGCTGGAAAAAGATGGCAAACTAGATAGAGAAATTGAATTTATCCCATCTGATGATGAATTGGCAGAAAGACAAGCTTCAGGTAAAGGGCTGACACGTCCTGAATTATCTGTTTTAGTATCTTATGCAAAAATGGTATTAAAAGAATGGTTAGTCATCCCAGAAATAACGGATAATGCATACTATCGTGATTTATTAGTAACGTCTTTTCCAGTTCCATTAAGAGATCGTTTCAATGGTGCTATGGATGATCATCCACTTCGTGCTGAAATAATTGCAACTAAATTAGCCAACAATATCATCAATGATATGGGTTTTAATTTTGTTTCTCGGATGAATGAGGAAACAGGCGCTTCAGTTGCTGAAATAGTTTTATGTTACAGCATGGCCAATGAAATTTTTGAGATGTCTGATACTTGGTCACAAATTGCGGCGCTTGATAATAAGATCCCGGCAATTGTTCAAACGGAAATGTTATATCAATTACGTAGAACAATTCGAAGAACAACACGTTGGTTCTTAAGGCATAGAAATAAAGCATTAAACATAGAACAAACAATTGCTTTCTTTAGCCCGGCATTCAAAGATTTAACTAAAAACTTAATGAGTTATATGGTGCCTGTAGAAGCGGATAAATTGGCCGCAGAAGCAAAATCCTTACAAGAAGAGGGTGTACCAAGAGCTTTAGCTGAGCGTGTGGCTCAGTTGTCTACTTTATTCTCCGTAATGGATTTAGCACAAGTTGCTGAAAGTTCAGAGCATTCTGTAGAACAAGTGTCTAATACCTACTTTAAACTGGGTTCAAAAATGGGGTTACATTGGTTCCTGGACCAAATTACAAACCAACCTGTTACGAATCATTGGCAAGCATTGGCAAGGTCTTCTTATAGAGAAGAGCTTGATTGGCAACAAAGGTCTTTGGCTGCTGTTGTTGTAATGAGCACTCAGGGACAAGATATTGATGTAGATACATCAATCGAAAATTGGATGAAGCAACATGAAGTGTTATTAGAACGTTGGATGCATATGTTAGCCGAATTCAAAACATCTCAGACACATGAGTTTGCGAAATTTTCAGTAGCGCTAAGGGAATTAATGTTACTCAGTCATACCTGTGATACTTCTAAATAAAGATAACAGGATCAAATACCCCGGTATGTAACGGGGTATTTTTTTGGATAAATTTTAATACGGGTAAAATATGATTTATGATCTGGCACGCCGCTTTATGTTTACGCAAGATGCAGAATGGGCACATAATTTTGCATTAAGTAATTTGAAACGATTTGCTCACACTCCTGTCAATTTAATGTGGTCTCAATCATTTATGGATAATCCCGTCGATTTTTTGGGATTAAAATTCAAAAACCCACTGGGCTTAGCTGCAGGTTTAGATAAAAATGCTGAATGTATTGATGCATTTGGTCAGATGGGGTTTGGATTTATTGAAGTTGGTACAGTGACACCTAAGCCACAGCAAGGAAATGATAAACCGAGAATATTTCGTTTACCTGATTCTGATGCAATAATTAATCGTATGGGCTTTAATAATAAAGGTGTAGACAATTTGATCTCTAATGTACAGCGGTCAAAATATACAGGTATCTTAGGTATCAATATAGGCAAAAATAAGGATACCCCAAATGAGAAAGGTAAAGACGACTATATCCATTGTATGCAAAAAGTGTTTACGCATGCATCTTATATTACTGTAAATATTTCATCACCTAATACACCGGGTTTACGAGATTTACAATATGGTGAAGCGTTAGATGATTTACTATCAAGTTTGAAAAATGAACAGTTAGACTTAACTGCGAAACATGGCAAAAATGTCCCTATGCTGGTTAAGATTGCACCCGATTTAGATGAGATCCAAATTGAACAAGTGGCAGGATCCTTAATTAAAAATGAGATTGATGGTGTGATCGCAACGAATACCACTTTAGATCGCAGTTTAGTGCAAGGTCAGCAATATGCTAATGAGGCAGGTGGATTATCGGGTCAGCCTGTAAGGAAGAAGTCGACGCAAATTGTTCAAGACCTAAAACGGTTAACTGCTGGGAAAATGCCAATAATAGGAGTCGGTGGCATTGATAGCGCTGACTCAGCCAAAGAAAAATTAACAGCGGGTGCATCTTTAATTCAAATTTATACCGGTTTTATTTATCAGGGACCACCATTAGTTAAAAAGATCTTGCATGGTCTGTAAAGATGGATCTATTTTGATCTATATACTGCTTATTCGGATCTGTTATGCATATAAATGATCCGAATAAAAATATTCTAAAAAAAAGTTTAATAACTCTATTGACTTGCATATAATTCAAGAGATTAAAGCAGCAATCAGCTTGCGAAGGTATTTATGTTACAAGCGTCTCAAAAATGGAAATGGTTTGTTTGCCCAACAAGTAAATTGTTGAAATTGACTATGGGTGAAGAAATGGTTTTTATCACGCCATATAAGTTGAGGCAGTTGAATAATGGCGCTTTGAAAAACCCAGCTTTTAGTCTTGAAGATGCCGCATTTTATGAGCAGGTTTACTCATACTTAAATGAATTTTCGTTCTGGTCTCAACCACAACTTTGCCAAATATCACTTAATGCAACAGCAATTAAGTTTTACTTGAAGCCAATTTTAGCGAAAAGTTGGTTTTTTTCTACTTATTTGGGTGATGAGCCCAGTGTTGAAGCTATTGTACATTTAAATTCAAAACAAGGTATGGGTAATTTTCTTATTGTAGATCAGAGTGATGGTGCATGTTTATGTATGTGCTTGGAGCATGATTTTAATTTAGATGAAAACTTGTCTTTGAAACAGTTTGAAGTAATAAGGGTGTTAAACGACAGGATACATCCAGTTTTACTTACTCATACAATGCAACAGCGGGCGTAAGTCCGAGTATATAAAACGAGATAGTTTTTGCTTCATGCCTCTGAATAACTCTCCATTAGTTCAATATGAGCTCCTGATAAGCCAATCTAAATTTGTTCAAGATGATATCCAGCTTGAAGCGATCACATGTCTTAATGAAATACATGAAAAAATTGAAAATAATCGCGCTTCTGAGAATATTGGCTTATACCTTTGGGGTGATGTCGGCAGAGGAAAAACGTTTTTGATGGACTTATTTTATTCAAGTATTGCTACGGATAAAAAACTCAGACTGCATTTTCATCATTTTATGGAACGAATACATAAGGAATTAAATTTAATTTCGGGTAAAAAAGATCCTTTACACCAAATAGCGAAAAAAATAGCAAAAGAGTGTCGGGTATTGTGTTTTGATGAATTTTTTGTCTCTGATATTGGAGATGCTATGCTTTTGTCTAATTTATTTGCTTCGCTGTTTAAGTTTAAAGTGATCCTGATAGCCACTTCAAATATTGCGATAAAAGACTTGTATCGTAATGGTCTGCAAAGGGAATTGTTTCTTCCATGTATAGATTTACTGCAACAATATACACAAGAATTTCATTTATCTGGCCCGGATGATCATAGACTTAGACATTTAAATTTCAAACAGATAATTTTTAACGCTGAGACATTTGATCTAAATGATATTTTTATGCAGTACGATTGTAAAGGTAAGTTTTGTAACTCAGATGAAATGGTTTTAAATAGGCCAATTACTGTTATAAAAAAAACCAAATCAATTGTTTGGTTTAGTTTTCAAAATTTATGCCTTGGTCCCAGATCTCAGTTAGATTACATCGAAATTGCAAAAAAATTTAAAGTCGTCTTGATCTCACATGTTCCACGTTTAGGGGGAGAACAAAAAAATTGGATCAAAGCAAGAGGTACTGAGGATGGTATTGAGGCAACTGTAACAGGAGAGCGCATTGTTTCTTACGCTTCACAAGATGATGCGGCCAGACGATTTATTAGTTTGGTGGATGAACTATACGATCGGCGTGTTAAACTATATTTAACTTCAGCGGTGGCATTGGCAGAATTATATGCCGGAGGGGCATTAGAGTTTGAGTTTAAGCGCACTTTTAGCCGATTAACTGAAATGCAATCAACAGAATATTTTGAGTTGTGTAAATAATTACAACAGGAGTTTTAATGAAAATTTGGGTAGATGCAGATGCATGCCCTGTAGTGATAAAGGAAATATTATTTCGGGCTGCAGTGCGTACTAAATTAGAAGTGACATTAGTTGCTAATCAAAGGATCCGAATTCCACCATCAAAGTATATTAATCAAATACAAGTTTCTTCAGGTTTTGATGTGGCAGATGATGAAATTGTAAAGCGATTGGGGCAAGGGGATCTCGTGATCACAGGAGATATTCCACTAGCGGCAGAAGTTATTGCAAAAAATGCAGTGTCATTAGATCCAAGAGGGGAGCTATATACAGAAGATAATATAAAACAACGACTAAACATTCGCGATTTTATGGATACGATGCGCGCAAGCGGTATACAAACTGGCGGTCAGGCACCAATAAGTCAGGCTGACAGACAAAATTTTGCAAATAACCTGGACAAAATTATTAACCAATATCAGGCTAAACAGTAACCATTTTTGTCTAAAGGTGTATTAAAATTGATTCTTGATCTGCTTTAGGCATGTTTTGAACAACCAGCATAAATGAGTTGTCTATCATACGTTTGATTTCTTCATCTGGTATAGTGCCGTCTAATATGAGGGTATTCCAATGCTTTTTATTCATGTGATATCCTGGGATCACGGCATTAAATATATCTCTTAGCGCGAGTGCTTCGTCCGGATCACATTTTAGATTCAACCAGGCAGTGTTTTCATTATCAAGGTTGATCTCACTCTTCTCCATTTTTCCAACTGATAAAGTTGCAAACATTTTATGTTTAACTTTTATGACCATAGTATCTTCACCAAATGGGTGGTCTAATGTTGCGCCAGGTTTACTGAGTAAATATTCTTTTGCAGCTGATAAATTCATGTTAAGTCCTTTTTAATTGGTTATATTTAGTTACTTCACAATTATAGTGGCTATTCAAAATTCAGCGATGCAAAAGTAAATTTATTCACGATATTTTGAAAAATATCGAAAAATCTCAACACGGCTTATTGTCTAACTTAGAAATTTGTAAAGGGGGTTAACAATTATTATCCCATACTAAACTATGAGAAAATACATTTAAAGCTTAGTTTGTGAAAAAATAGAATCTGTGGCTGCATAGAGAAAATTCAAATGTTAAATATATCAAGATACACAATAGTATCTTGATATGATTTATTGATATTTACGCTTTGATCACAGCTGTTAATTGTTGCACAGCCTGATCTAGTTCAATTAAGTATTTTTCACCAGTACGGCGATTTTTATATTCAACTTTATTGTCATCCAGGTTACGCTCTCCAATAACTAATGTATGAGGGATCCCTACAAGTTCCATATCGTTAAACATCACACCAGGGCGTTCTTTTCTATCGTCAAATAAGACTTCGATACCTGCATTTTTTAATGCCTGGTAAAGGTTATTTGCGATATCAGGAATACGATGGGATTTATGCATATTCATGGGGACTATTGCCAGTTGAAAAGGTGCGATGGGATCAGGCCACATAATACCGTATTTATCATGATTTTGTTCAATAGCCGCTGCAACAATACGAGAAACACCAATACCGTAACAGCCCATAGTCATGACCTGATTTTTACCAGATTCATTTAATACACCCGCTTTCATTGATTCTGAATACTTAGTACCTAATTGAAAAATATGGCCTACTTCAACGCCACGTTTGATATTCAGTACTCCTTGTCCACAAGGACTTTTATCCCCATCAACAACATTGCGAATGTCTTCGACAGTATAATCTGTTACATCTCTGTCCCAATTAATACCGCTATAATGGACATGATCCGTATTGGCTCCCGCAACAAAATCTGACATAACAGCGGCACTTCTGTCAACAATAACAGGTATCGCTAAATTGACAGGTCCAAGGGAGCCTGGCGCTGCACCAATTGTTGAAATAATATCTTCTTCTTTAGCAAGCTCGAGGGGACTGTCAAGTAACGCTAGTTTTTCAGCTTTTAACTCATTAAGTTCATGATCACCACGTAAAATTAATGCGACTAAGCCACGATGTCCTTCTTCATTTTCAGCCCCATATGCAATCAGAGTTTTAACACTTTTATGTGGTGTAACTTTATGTTTTATTTTTAGTTCTTCAATAGTTTTAGCTTCTGGTGTATCAAATGTATTGAGAGATTTAGTGGCCTCGGCCCTGGCTGCAGTTGGTGCTAAAGCTTCTGCTTTTTCAATATTTGCGGCGTAGTCACTTTCTGAACTAAAGGCAATGGCATCTTCTCCTGATTCCGCTAAAACATGGAATTCGTGTGATACACTGCCGCCAATAGAGCCTGTATCTGCGATAACCGGACGGAATTCAAGTCCGATTCGTTCGAAAATATTACAATATGCTTTATGCATTATTTGATAAGTATTATCTAAACATTCGTCAGTTAAATGAAAAGAGTAAGCATCTTTCATGGTAAATTCGCGTGCACGCATAACACCAAAGCGTGGGCGTACTTCGTCTCTTACTTTTGTCTGTACCTGAAACATTGTGAGTGGTAATTGTTTATAACTATTAATTTCTTTACGTACCAGATCTGTGATCACTTCTTCATGGGTTGGACCTAAGGCGAATTCACGATTATGTCTGTCTTTTATACGTAATAGCTCAGGACCGAATTCTTCAAACCGACCTGATTCACGCCATAGATCTGCGGGCTGTATGATAGGCATAAGCATTTCAATAGCGCCCGCTTTTTCCATTTCTTCACGTACGATTGTTTCAACTTTCTTTAACACTCTTAACCCAGATGGTAACCAAGTATATAGTCCAGAAGCGACTTTTCTGATCATGCCCGCTCTGAGCATCAGTTGATGGCTGATGATTTCAGCATCAGACGGAGTTTCTTTTAGTGTGGCTAAAATATATTGACTGGTACGCATTTTCTTTTCCGTTATTTTTACTATTACTGATCATCACTTTATTTTAATGAACTGTAAGTTTGACTTATACTTGATTTAATCATAAGTGTATCAGTGCCTCGTGGTGTGGCAAAGCGGTATATTACAATTGATGGCTAATTTCTAATACGGTATTGGTATTTTCTTCAATTTTCCATTTAATATTAAAGTTATATAAGGTCATTCCATAATGCTGCGTGCCGGTTTTTACTTTTTTATATGCGGGTCTAGGATCCTGTTTTAAAACTTTGCTAATAAAAGTATGTAAATCCGGATAAGATTTTTGTTGCTCAAAACAAAAGTTAAGTGCCTGTTCACTAAATACAACTAATAATTCTGTTTCGGGTTTTGTATCGGCAAATCCGGCGCTTGCTTCTGGTAAGCTATCGGAGTAGGGCAAATAGGGTTTGATATCTAATACAGGAGTCCCGTCTAACAAATCTATACCGATTAAATCTAGCCATAGCTTGCCTTTGCTGTAATTGACGGATTTAAGCTCTACCGCACTCATGCCTATAGCATTAGGCCGAAAGGTTGCTCTAGTAGCAAAAACTCCTTTTTTCTCATTTCCACCTAAACGAGGGGGGCGTACAAGTGGAGACCAGCCTTTGTCTGCCGTTTCGTGAAATCTGAAGATGATCCAAATGTGACTAAATTCTTCTAAACCCCTGACAAATTCTTCTCGATTAAACTCAGGTAAAAATTCTAATCGTGCACTGGCTTCTGTGATTAACCTTGGCTGTCTGGGAATTGCAAATTTTTGTTTATAAGGGGATTGTATGATACCAATTGGATTAAGCGTGTAATTTTGCATGTAGGTAACTAGATTATTCTGTATGCTTTTTATCATACCACAAAGCAGTGAGTGGCGAAGTAATATCACTGAAATGGTAGCATACTTTAAGCATTTTAATATCAGGAAGTGAGATGCTCACTTCCTGACTTGTTAAAGTAGTGTGATTGATCACATGTTAGGGTAGTTGGGGCCGCCTGCACCTTCTGGTGTTACCCAGGTAATATTTTGACTTGGATCTTTTATATCACAGGTTTTACAATGGATACAGTTTTGTGAATTGATCACAAATTTTGCATCATCCTGACTTTTATCAATTTCATAGACACCTGCTGGACAATACCTTTGTGCAGGTTCGTCAAAATCTACCAGGTTTGTTTTGATAGGAATATCAGGATCCATTAATTTTAAGTGACAAGGTTGAGATTCTTCATGGTTTGTATTTGATAAAAATACCGATGACAATTTGTCAAAACTTATTTTAGAATCGTATTTTGGATAAACTATTTTGTCACATCTATTTGCCGGGAGCAGGGTCGCGTGATCAGGTGTATTATCGGTAAAATTAAATGGTAGCTTACCACCAAAAAAGTTTTGATCTAATGTATTATATGCCGCACCAACAAACTTCCCAAGTTTATGCATCACGGGACCAAAATTACGGGTATTGTATAACTCATCATAAAGCCAGGAATTTTTAAACCGAGTTTCATATCCTGCTAAATCAGTATGTTGCTCACCTTTACTGAGCGCATCGAAAATTTCCTCAGCGGCTAACATACCTGATTTCATTGCGGTATGATTTCCTTTGATCTTGGCATAATTTAACGTTCCGGCATCACAGCCAATTAATAACCCACCAGGGAAGTGCATTTGCGGTAATGAATTAAACCCACCTTTTGCTATTGCTCTTGCACCATAAGCAATGCGTTTACCATTTTCGAGCACATTTTTAAAAACTGGATGGTGTTTCATTTGTTGAAATTCATCAAATGGACTTAGATGTGGGTTGGAATAATTTAAGTCTATAATAAGGCCGATCACGATTTGATTATTATCGCTATGGTACATAAAAGCACCACCATTAGTATCTCCAGTTAAAGGCCAACCTGTGCCGTGAACGACTGTGCCTTCTTCATGCTGTGTTTCAGGTATTTGCCATATTTCTTTAAAACCTAAACCATAATGCTGTGGCGAACTGGTTTTATCTAACTCAAATTTTGCAATCAGTTCTTTTCCTAAGTGGCCTCTGCATCCTTCAGCAAATACGGTGTATTTTGCTCTGAGCTCCATACCTGGCATATAAGAATCTTTTTGTTCGCCATTTTCATCTAAACCCATATCACCCGTAATGATACCCGTTACAATATTATTTTCGATAAGCAAAGATTGTGCGCTAAAACCTGGAAATATCTCTACTCCTAAGCTTTCAGCTTGCTCTGCAAGCCAGCGACATACATTACCCATCGAAACAATATAATTTCCCTGATTGTGAAATGTCTTGGGCACAGCGAAATGGGGGATATTAATCGCTTTATTCTCATTACTAAACCAATATACATCGTCTTTTTTTACGTGTGTGGTAATAGGGGCATTTTTCTCTTTCCAATCAGGGATCAGTTCATCTAATGCTTTTGTTTCTAAAACGGCTCCTGATAAAATATGGGCACCAACTTCTGAACCTTTTTCTACCACACATATCATCAATTCTTGTTGTTTTTCTTTTGCTTGTTGTGCAAGTTTTATTGCAGTACTTAAACCTGAGGGTCCTGCACCCACAATAACAACATCAAATTCCATGGTTTCACGTTCTACCATCTTTACCTCTCTAAACAGTGACGGTTTAGTCTATTTATCAGACCACACAACTCATCAGAGTCGTTATGCTATAAAAATCAACAGATAGACATTATATTAAGGTTAAGGGTATTTTAGGTTGACGTTGGCGTCAACCTTAAGTAGCCTTAAAATATTATTTTACGGTATTATTTAATTTAGTTGACGTTTACGTTAACCAATGGGAGTGACAATGAAGATCCTGGTGCCTATTAAACGAGTAATAGACTATAACGTGAAGGCAAGAGTTAAAGCTGATCAATCTGATGTTGACTTAGCAAACGTTAAAATGGCGTTAAACCCTTTTTGTGAAATTGCAGTAGAAGAAGCAATCAGAATAAAAGAAGCGGGTAACGCAGATGAAGTGGTTGTTGTATCTGTAGGTAATAAAGCGGTTCAAGAACAATTAAGAACAGCACTCGCTTTAGGGGCAGATAGGGCTATTCATCTTGAAACTGAGTTGCAATTAGACTCATTACATATTGCAAAGCTTTTGAATAGTTTGTTAAACCAAGAGCCTGCTGATTTGGTGATTCTAGGTAAGCAATCTATTGATTCAGATAATAACCAAACAGGTCAGATGCTTGCAGCACTTTCTAACCGCCCTCAAGGTACTTTTGCGTCAAAAGTAGCGCTCACTGATGGTAAAGTAAATGTGACTCGTGAAGTTGACGGTGGATTACAAACCCTGGCACTTGACTTACCAGCGATAGTGACAACTGATCTCAGACTCAATGAACCGCGTTACGCTTCGTTACCTAATATCATGAAAGCAAAACGTAAACCTTTAACTGTGATCGCAGCGGACTCCCTTGGTGTAGATTTAACATCACGGATCGAATTAATTAAAGTAGAAGAACCTGCAGTGCGTGAAGCGGGTATTATGGTCAGCGATGTTGCTGAATTAGTAGAAAAATTAAGAAATGAAGCGAAGGTGATTTAAATGAAAACATTAGTCATTGCAGATCATGAATATGGGGTATTAAAGCCTGAAACTTCTAAAACCGTTAACGCAGCAACTAAATTGGGCTTAGAAATAGATGTATTAGTGGCAGGCAATAATGTTGCTGAAGCAGCATCAATAGTCGCAACAATATCTGGTGTAAGCCAGGTTATTTTGGTTGATAATGCAGTTTATGAACATCAGCAAGCTGAAAATATGGCGGATTTATTAATTGCGTTAAGCGACAATTATAGTCATATACTGGCACCAGCAACAACAACAGGCAAAAATTTTATGCCGCGTGTTGCGGCTTTATTAGATAAAAGTCAAATTTCTGAAATAATAGAAGTGATAGATACTGACACATTTAAGCGTCCTATCTATGCTGGTAATGCAATTGCGACAGTTAAATCACTGGAAGATAAAAAGTTGATCACTGTACGAGCCAGTGCATTTGATTTGCAAGCTGAACAAGCAGCTGTACCTGTAATATCAAAGGATGAAGTTATTATTGCTGCCGGAAGTGAATTTGTTTCTAAAGAGCAAGCCGTTTCTGAAAGACCTGAGTTAACCGCTGCCTCAGTGGTGATATCAGGAGGCAGAGGGATGCAAAATGGGGATAACTTTAAGTTATTAGATGGTATAGCTGATAAGCTGGGCGCGGCTATTGGTGCGTCACGTGCAGCTGTGGATGCAGGTTTTGTACCTAATGATATGCAAGTTGGCCAAACGGGTAAAATTGTTGCTCCTAATTTATATATTGCGGTTGGGATCAGCGGCGCGATACAGCATTTAGCAGGTATGAAGGATTCTAAAGTGATTGTCGCGATCAATAAAGACCCTGAAGCGCCGATTTTTCAAATTGCTGATTATGGCTTGGCAGCAGATTTGTTTGAGGTGCTACCTGAACTTGAAAATGCGCTCTAGTTTTCAATAAGTATTCAGACAGACAATAAAAAGCCAGACATATGTCTGGCTTTTTATTTAACATGTTAAATGAGACTTAATATGTTGCACTGCCTTTTGTACGAGGGAATGCAATGACATCACGAACATTTCCCATACCTGTTACGTAGGCAACTAAACGTTCGAATCCAAGACCAAATCCAGAGTGAGGTACAGTACCATAACGGCGTAAATCTCGGTACCAGCTATAGTCTTCTTTATCTAGTCCCATTTCTTCCAAGCGTGCATCTAATACATCTAAACGTTCTTCACGTTGTGCACCACCAATGATTTCACCTATACCTGGTGCAACAACATCCATAGCCGCAACTGTTTTACCATCTTCGTTAGCACGCATATAGAAAGCTTTGATATCTTTTGGATAATTTTTGATAACAACCGGTGCATTAAAATGTACTTCTGCAAGATACCTTTCATGTTCAGATTGTAAATCTACACCCCACTCAACTGGGAATTCGAATTTTTTCCCACAATTTTTTAGTATTTCAACGGCTTCGGTGTAGTCAACTTGTGCAAAATCTTTATCTACGAAATTTTCTAAACGCTCAATTGCGGTTTTTTCTACTCTTAAGGCAAAAAACTCCATATCATCACGGCGTTCTGCAAGTACCGCTTTAAAAACATATTTCAACATGTCTTCTGCTAATTTGGCAATATCTTCTAAATCTGCAAATGCAACTTCAGGCTCTACCATCCAAAATTCAGCGAGGTGTCTTGAGGTATTTGAATTCTCGGCACGAAAAGTAGGGCCAAAAGTATAAATGTTAGACATAGCCGAACAATATGTTTCACCATTCAACTGACCTGAAACCGTTAGGAAAGCCTCTTTACCAAAAAAGTCTTCACTGTAATCCACATCCCCTTTATCGGTTCTGGGAATGTTTTGCATATCTAAGGTTGATACTCGAAACATTTCACCGGCACCTTCACAATCACTTGCGGTAATGATGGGTGTACTGATCCACATGAAACCACGCTCATTATAGAAGCGATGTATAGCCTGGGCTAAACAGTTACGTACACGAGTTACAGCCCCTATCATATTTGTACGAGGACGCAAATGTGCATGTTCACGTAAATATTCAATACTATGGCGTTTTGCCGCCATAGGATAAGAATCAGGGTTTTCAATCCAGCCTACAACGTTAACTTGCTCAGCCTGAATTTCAAAAGATTGACCTTGTCCTTGAGAAGCGACCAAAATACCGGTTACTTCAACGGAACAACCCGCTGTTAAACGTGTTATTTCATCATAATTATTAATTGAATTAGGAACCACAGCTTGAATAGGATCAAAACAAGAACCGTCATGTACGGCTAAAAAAGAAATGCCTGCTTTAGAATCGCGGCGAGTACGGATCCATCCCTTTACTGTTACCTGTGTGTCGGCTGCAACATTGCCCGCTAGTAGCGCTGTGATAGCTGTATGGCTCATTTTAACTCCAATGATTTTGCCAATGTTTATTAATAAACATGATTAATTTATAAAAAGAGGCTTATATTACCTGCCATTGAAAAATAAAAAAAGTATATTAGGTATTTAAACCTGTTATAAGTTGATATATTTACTTTTATGGTGAATTCTGGAAATATGTGATGCGTATTAACAGACGAAATAAAGCAGATTATTTAGTTTTATTAGTGAATGGTTTAAATATATTTTGTTGGATCCTATTTGTTGCATCATTAATTATGTTTCACTACGCAAGACCTGAACTCGAATATGGTATTGTGCGTTATTTTGAACTGACAGTAAGAGATAGCTGGGTTGCACAGCCTAAAAACCTGTTATATGTCATTTTATATATGTGTACTACGCTCAGCTTTATTGCCGTAGTATTAGGAAAATTTCGTAACCGACGAAGTGATGATGGGCATGGCTTTAATTTGCTCGCTTTGATGGTGATTTGTATTAGTTTTATTTTGGTTATTAGTTCATAACATGAAACAAGTTTTTATATTAAGAGGCCTGCCAGGCAGTGGTAAAAGTTATTATGCACAAAAAGTGTGTGACGAAATGGTTGCGGGCAATGAAAAAGATTATTTAATTTGCTCTACTGATGATTTTTTCTATCAGGGAGAAAAGTATGTATTTGATAAAGTTAAGCTACCCGAAAATCATAGTTTAAATTTGGCCCGCTTTATCCGCGCTTTAGCGCAAAGTATTCCTCTGGTGATCGCGGACAATACCCATATAAAAAAGTGGGAGTTTTTACCTTATGTCGAAGCAGCGCATGCTTTAGGCTATCAAGTTAAAGAGGTAATAGTTGGTAATGTTAAGGATAAAGCGATGCAACATTTGTACGCGCAAAGAAACCAGCATGGGTTACCCTTAAAAGTGATTAGTAAAATGGCTTATCAATTTGAATGGTAATTTAAGGGCGAACCAAGTATTTCGCCCAAATGTTATTTTATCTCTGAAATAATCGTATAAATAGCATCCGATAAAGTTTTAATATCTTCTACTGGCGTCATATAAGGTGGCATTAAATAAATTAACTTACCAAAAGGGCGGATCCACACTCCTTGTTCTATGCATCTTTTTTGAAAATGCGGTACATCAACTGCATCATTGACTTCTACAACACCAATGGCACCTAATACTCTGACATCCACAACAGCGTCCAGCTCTTTACATTGTAATAAATTCTGTTTTAAGGCCGTGTTAAGGATATTAACTTGCTGCTTCCAGTCATTTTTGTGTAATAAATCAATACTTGCACAGGCAACAGCACAAGCTAAGGGGTTTCCCATAAATGTGGGGCCATGCATCATAACGCCCGCTTCACCGTCACTGATCCCTTTTGCTATTTTGTCAGTCGTTAAAGTCGCAGATAATGTCATATAACCCCCGGTGATAGCTTTACCTATACATAAAATATCAGGTGAGATATTAGCGTGTTCTACGGCAAAGAATTTCCCTGTTCTGCCAAAACCGGTCGCAATTTCGTCGCAAATAAGTAAAACTTGATATTTATCACATAATTGTCGTAATCCAAAAAGGTAATCAGGGTGGTAAAAATTCATGCCTCCGGCATTTTGAACTATAGGTTCAATAATAAAAGCAGCAACTTCTTTGTGGTGTTGTATAAAATACTCTTCTAATATTAACAGTTCGTTTTTATCAAACTCTTGACCAAATTGACTTTTCGGTGCTGGTGCAAAAATGTGTTCAGGTAAGAACCCTTGATATAAACTATGCATTGAATTAATGGGATCGCACACACTCATGGCTGCAAACGTATCTCCGTGATAACCTTTTGCAACTGTCATTAATTTGTTTTTCTTATACTTTCCAATACTTTTACAGTATTGTAATGCCATTTTTATCGCAACTTCTACAGCAACAGAGCCTGAATCAGCTAAAAAAACTTTAGTAAGTGAAGCTGGTGTTAATGATATTAATTTTTTACACAAATTAATTGCCGGGGCATGAGTGAGCCCACCAAACATGATATGACTCATGCTCTGAAGTTGCGTTGAAACGGCGTGATTAAGGGTGGGGTGGTTATAGCCATGGACTGCACTCCACCAGGAGGCCATGCCATCAATTAATACTTCACCTGTTTCTAAATAAATTTTATTTTTATCTGCTTTTATCACAGGGTAACTCGGTATTGGTTGACTCATAGACGTATATGGGTGCCAGATATGCTTTTTATCAAACGCTATATCTAATTCCAAGTAACCTGTATCTTTAATGGTCAATTGTAAACTCCTTGTGCATTGTAAATGTTGACAATCATGCCTTGCAACGTAGACTACACCATAATTGAAATAAATTGTACAAACAGCAATAAAAAGAGATATTCCTTTATGCAAAAGCAAGTGCAAGTCCGTCACGACTGGACTTTAAATCAAGTTAAAGAATTATTTGAGATGCCATTTAACGATTTGTTATTTCAAGCAGCATCAGTGCATCGTCAAAATTTCAAACCAAATGAAGTACAGATATCAACTTTGTTATCAATTAAAACCGGTGCCTGTCCCGAAGATTGTAAATACTGTCCACAATCGGCACATCACAAAACAGGGCTTGAAAAAGAACGTTTACTTGAAGTTGAAAAAGTTATCGAGCAGGCAAAAGTTGCTAAAGATAAAGGGGCAACCAGATTCTGTATGGGGGCAGCCTGGTCTGATCCTAAAGACAGAGATATGCCATATATAGAAAGAATGGTAAAAGAAGTGAAAGAGTTAGGTCTTGAAACTTGTATGACTTTAGGAAAGTTAACCAATGAAAAAGCCCATACGCTAAGAGATGCGGGATTAGATTACTATAATCATAACTTAGATACTTCGCCTGATTATTACAAACAAATTATAACAACACGCAGTTATCAAGACAGATTAGATACCATAGATCATGTGCGTGATGCCGGTATGAAAGTTTGTTCTGGTGGTATTGTGGGTATGGGAGAAAAAGCGCAAGACAGATATGGATTGTTAATGCAATTGGCAAATTTAGAAAAACAACCTGAAAGTGTGCCAATTAATATGCTGGTTAAAGTACAAGGCACACCGATGGAAAATGTGGATGATTTAGATGATTTTGAGTTTATTCGCACCATTGCAGCCGCACGTATTATGATGCCGCAAAGCTATGTTCGTTTATCTGCTGGTAGAAATGAAATGAATGAACAAATGCAATCTATGTGCTTTTTTGCTGGTGCAAATTCTATTTTCTATGGTGCTAAATTATTAACCACAGAAAATCCGGCAGCGGATGCAGATATGAATTTACTTAAAAAATTGGGTATAAAACCAGAACAAAGACATGGTTGCTCTGATGAAGCACATGAGGCTGTGATAGCAAAAGCGTTAGACGATAAGGCAACCGAACACTTGTTTTATGAAGCTTAAATGAATGACAGTAAGTGTATTTAACCCTTATTGGGTAGTTCAGAGGTAGTGAATGTCATTTAACTTTATTGCTGAGGAATTAGCTCAGCAACAAGCAAAATCATTATTCAGAAAACGGTATGTGGTTGAACAAAGTAACGGCCGCACCATAATAATCAATAAAAAAGCATATTTGAATTTTGCCAGTAATGATTATTTAGGTCTGAGCAGCAGGCTTTTGGACTATGATATAAAGTTTTCAAACGCTGGTAGCACCAGCTCTGCATTGGTAACTGGGTACCATAAATCACATCAAGAATTAGAAAATTATTTGTGTGATTTAATGGGATATGAAGCATGTTTGTTGTTTAGTAGCGGGTTTACGGCTAATGCCAGTGTATTAAAAACATTGATGAACTCACGCGAGAGTATATTGTATCAAGATAAGCTCAATCACGCGAGTCTACTTGATGGCGGCTTAGCGAGCGCGGCAAAACAAATTCGTTTTCGCCATAATGATATGAAGCATCTAAAACATAAACTTGAATCGACGCATTCAGAGAATAAATTGATTGTGAGTGAAGGTGTTTTTTCAATGGATGGCGATAGTGCGCCGATTGATGATTTGCAACATATTGCAAAACAGCATCATGCCTGGCTAATGGTCGACGATGCCCATGGTTTTGGGGTATCAGGTAAAAATGGGTTAGGTAGTTGCGATCCGGCTCATCAATATACTAAAAAAATTGATATTTTAGTGCTGACATTTGGTAAAGCTGTAGCCACTTCAGGTGCCTGCATTTTATGCACCGAACAAGTAAAAGACTATTTATTGCAATTTAATCGAGATTACATTTATTCTACAGCAATATCACCATTAATGGCGACTATCACTTTAGATGCAATCAAAAAATTAGTCTTAGCGAATGAAGAACGTGCTATTTTAAAGACGAATATCGCTTACTTTAAAGAAAAATGTTTAGCGTCTAAAATACCGCTTATTGCATCAGATAGTCCTATTCAGCCAGTGCTTATCGGTGATGCACAAAAGGCACTCGAAGTTTCTGATGCGCTTAAAGGCCATAGCATTTGGCTCACTGCCATAAGACCCCCTACAGTACCTCAAAATACAGCCAGGTTAAGAGTGACTATAACAGCAAAACATCAACTAGGTGATATCAATTTATTAGTGCAAGCTTTGTCAGGAACTTTAAATTAATTTTATGGATCCAGTAATAAATCAATCCCATGAAGGGCTAAAAAAACGTACCGCGCAAAGTTTTTCAAAAGCAGCCGATCAATATCGTGAATATGCTTGCATACAAAAACTGAGTGCAGCGAATTTATTATCTTTTGTAGATGATTCTATTCGCGGTGTCTGCTTAGATGTGGGAGCCGGCCCTGGCGTTAATTTTGACGCACTAAAACAAAAATTTGATCTGCTAATTTCATTAGATTTAAGTTTTGATATGCTCAAGCATATACCTGACTCGAATAATAATGCAAAAATTTGTGCAGATATGGATGCTTTACCTTTTAGAAAAAACTCAGTAGATGCAATTTTTAGTAATTTTGCAACACAATGGTCTCAAGATCTTTCGCAGTTAATGATGCAGCTTTACCACACACTTAAAACAGGTGGTAAATTATATTTAACTATTGTTTGTGATGGTACGTTACGAGAGATTGAACAAGCCTGGCAGATAGTAGATAAAAAGCCACATATTAATGAGTTTGTAGAGCTAGAACAATTACGGTCACAGGTACTTAGCGCAGGTTTTGATATAGATAGTTTTAAAACTCAATGTCATAAACAATATTTTCCTACTGCACTTGACGCTTTAAAGTCGATAAAAGCTATTGGTGCATCATCAGTAAAAACCGGCAATAATTCAAAAGGGTTACTGGGTAAAGGTAAATTGAAACAAGTCTTAAATGCCTATCCCAAACAAGATGAAGGTTATTGTGTGAGTTATCAGGTTGCGTATTTAGTTTTAGACAAATCCTAAAGGAAAAGTAAATGAAAGAATATTTTATCACCGGTACGGATACAGAAGTAGGTAAAACTTATGTTACTAGCTTATTATTAAAATATATAAGACAACATGGAATAAATAATCATAAAGTCCTAGGTTTTAAGCCGATCGCAGCAGGTGCTGAAATCGCTTTCGGTGAATTAGTCAATGATGATGCATTAAGTTTAATTGAAAGTAGCAATGTAAATGTACCCTATAAAATGGTAAATCCCTATATATATAAAGAAGCTATCGCACCACATATCGCAGCACAAATTAACAATCAATCCATTTCGCTAAATGGCTTAAATGCGGCATATCACGCGTTAAAAGTGCATCCTACGGATTATATTTTAACAGAAGGTGCCGGGGGATGGGCTTTGCCAGTTAATGATGACGAATTTCTATATGATTGGGTAAAACAACAAAATCTACCGGTAATTTTAGTTGTAGGATTAAAGTTAGGGTGTATAAATCATGCTTTATTAACGTTATCTCATATGCAAAGTTTGGGCATAAATTGTGTTGGCTGGATAGCAAATCATGTGGACCCTAATATGCAAGCGCAGACACAAAATATCGAATCACTAAAATCACGATTATCTATGCCTTTACTGGCGATTTCGCCGTTTGTAGATCCCGAGAAAGGCATGCCTAAATTACAAGTTTACCAGGTAATAGATCATGTACTTGGTTTGTCTGAGGTACATTAGGAAATCGGCCTGTTATCTTCAAGATATTAAAACAAGTATCTTGAAGAATCATTAAGAAAGATTGGATCTATAATTAGGATATTTTTAGTAAGGCATTTTTAAGTTCCTGAAGTAGTTCAGGGTTTTTCAAAATTTGATTATCAACATCAAAATTCTCAAAAAAGCTGGGAATTGAGATAGATGCTTTAACATTGCCTGCAAAATAGGGGGCTGAAGTCGTTGCTGCATTCAGTACAGTTGATGCACCACCAGGTCCTGGAGAGCTTGCTAATAAAATCATAGGTTTATTTTGAAAAAGTTTCATATCAATTCTTGAGGTCCAATCAAACAAATTTTTATAAGCGGCTGTATAAGAACCATTATGCTCAGCAAATGAAATTATAATTGCGTCAGCTTCACCTAATTTAGCAAAAAATTGCTTAGCTTGTGCAGGTTGTCCTAATTGTGCTTCTTTATCTTGACTGAACAGAGGCATTTCGTAATCATTTATATCTAATATTTCTATCTGGGCATTTTCCACTAAAGATGCAGCATAAGTGACAAGCTGTTTATTAATGGATTTGGTACTGCTACTTGCAGCAAAAGCTAATAATTTCATAATAGATCCTATTTTATTAAGTGATGTAAACCTTGATCTGGTCAATTAAAAGGTTAAATTGGTTTTGAATTATATTGTGGGTTAAGTATATACTTAAAGCTAATTGGAATTAATATTCGTTTTATAGAAAGACTGTTTCCATATGGCTGTTAATACAAAGTTGTTTGATGGTATTATAATATTTACGCAAGTTCTCAACTGTGGCAGCTTTTCTGCTGCAGCGATTGCTACAGGCCACTCCACATCCTATATCAGTAAAGAAATTAATAAACTTGAATCAAGATTAGGGGTTAGATTATTAAATAGAACCACCCGATCATTGAGTTTAACACCTGAAGGAAAGATTTATTTACAGCAATGCCAACAACTGATAATCGATGCAGATCAAGCACAGAGCTTAATTGCGTTAAGTGATCTCAATCCTAAAGGCGTATTAAAAATAAGTTGCCCGATTGAATTTGGCCTCAATTATTTAAGACCCATATTATCTGAATTCTTACTACTTTATCCAAACGTTAAGCTTGACTTAGATTTAAACGACAGAAAAGTCGATGTGGTTCAGGATGGTTTCGATTTGGTGATCAGAGCCACCGCACAACTGGAAGAATCGAGTTTGATCTGTAGAAAAATATTTAGCTGTAATGGGTATACTGTGGCTTCTCATGACTATATTGCTAAATATGGTATACCGACACAGCCAGAGGATTTAAAAAACCATTTATGTATTTGTTACGCAAACCTCAAAACACCAACAAGATGGACGTTTAAAAAACAAGGTGCGCCAGAGCATATCATTGATATCAATGCTCACGTTTTATGTAATAGCTCACAAATGGAATTGGCATTGGTATTAGATGGTCAGGGCATTTGTCGATTGCCCGAATTCACTATGGCTAAAGCGTTACATAGTCAGAAATTAGTTGTATTGTTTCAGGAATACTTAGCACCGGAAATAAATGTTTATGCTGTTTACCCCAGTAAAAAACATTTATCACCAAAAATTAGGTGCTTCATTGATTTATTAATTGAAAAATTAGATTAATCAAAGCTATAAGGCTGCTCACTTTGAGCTTAATGCGCCTTGCTATAATTTAGATTGCTGTTTAAGCTAGCTAAAAATATGAGTCTCATCAGATATTATGGGATATAACGTTATTAGGTGTGTAATGAACGTAGATAAAATTAATAAAATAGGTACTATTGGAAAAAAGTGGGGCAAAGAAGAAAAGGATATTTGGTATAAACAACAAAATATTAAACGCTCTTATCAACAAGAGGTTGTCGCTAAATTAGCGAATATAGACAAGGTTTTTAAAGTGGAACAATACGGTTCTTTGTCTTACGATGTGGATAAATATCCGCTGTTTGCGGTCATATCAAAACAATGGGATAAAAATAAGCCAAGTATTTTGATCACAGGTGGCGTACATGGATATGAAACCAGTGGTGTTCAGGGAGCACTGCGTTTTGTACAGGAGTCAGCAATTCAGTATGATAACGTTTTTAATATTGTCGTGGTACCTTGTGTCAGTCCCTGGGGGTATGAAACTATTAACCGCTGGAACCCTAAAGCAATCGACCCTAATCGATCTTTTTATTCAGATAGTCCGGCAGAGGAGTCTTGTTCTTTAATGAAACTGATAGCCTCATTTGCATGTAAATTTACGGCTCACATTGATTTGCATGAAACCACGGATACTGATAATAGCCAATTTAGACCCGCATTGGCTGCAAGAGATGCTGAAGTACATGATAACTGGAATATCCCAGACGGATTTTATTTAGTCGGCGATACTAATAATCCAGTGGAAGATTTTCAAAAAGCCATTATTGATAAAGTAAAGGCTGTGACTCATATCGCACCCGCTGACGAAAATGAAAAGTTAATTGGGGTATCACTGTCTCAATTTGGGGTGATTAATTATGAAACTAAAAAGTTAGCTTTATGTATCGGGTTTACGGATGCAACTTATTGTACAACTACAGAAGTTTATCCCGATAGTACAAATGTGACAGATGAGGATTGTATTAAAGCGCAAGTAGCCGCAATCCACGGTGGCTTAGATTTTATTAAAGTTCAACACTCTCTCGATTTTAATCAAGGTTAAGCGTTAAATATGCCAGGTGTTTTTAATATTTGTAGAAGATAATTCATATATACTGTACTCTGCGCGCCAGCACTTGTATTTAAAATAAATACCAGGCTGTTAATTAAAAATGTAAAGAGAGTTTAAATGAGTTTTACCGACCTGAATTTGTCAGCACCAATTTTAAAAGCGATCAGTGAACAAGGGTACACATCGCCTACACCGATCCAAGCTCAGGCTATTCCGGCTATTCTAGAGGGCCGGGATATTATGGCCGCAGCGCAAACAGGAACAGGTAAAACAGCGGGTTTTACATTACCACTATTAGAAGGATTAGCTAAAGGTCAAAAAGCGTCTTCAAATCAGGCTCGGGCGTTAATATTAACACCTACCCGGGAACTTGCGGCACAAGTAAGCGAAAATGTTGCTTTATATGGAAAAAATTTACCTTTAAATTCTATGGTTGTATTTGGAGGTGTTAAAATTAACCCTCAAATGATGAAATTAAGAAAAGGTGCTGATATTTTAGTTGCCACACCTGGCAGATTGTTAGATTTATACAATCAAGGTGCGGTTAAATTTAAACATCTTGAAGTTTTAGTACTAGATGAAGCCGATCGCATGTTAGATATGGGATTTATTCATGATATAAGAAAAATCATTTCCTTACTGCCGAATAAACGCCAAAATCTGATGTTTTCGGCTACTTTTTCCGATGATATTCGTAAATTAGCTAAAGGTTTGATAAATAATCCCGTTGAAATATCAGTTGAACCAAATAAAACCGCCCGAACTGTAGATCATTGGCTGCACCCGGTAGATAAAGCTAAAAAACCTGCTTTACTAACACACCTTATTAATGAAAATAATTGGCAACAGGTACTCGTATTTACGAGAACTAAACATGGCGCAAATCGTTTAGTTAAACAGCTGGAACAAAATAAAATCAATGCAGCAGCAATTCATGGAAATAAAAGTCAAAGTGCGCGTACTAAGGCATTAGCTGGTTTTAAAAATGGTGAAATACGTATTTTGGTTGCCACAGATATTGTTGCCAGAGGATTAGATATAGATCAATTACCTCAGGTTGTTAATTATGATTTACCAAATATCGCTGAAGATTATGTTCACCGAATAGGTCGAACTGGGCGAGCTGGTGCCAGTGGTCAGGCAATTTCATTTGTCACTGCCGATGATATTTGTGAATTATCTGAGATAGAAAGGTTGATCCAAAAATTGATCCGACGTGAAACGATTGAAAAATTTAAGCCCGTTCATCAACTTGCTGAAACTAAGTTGGATACCAGGCCGATTAAAGCTAAAAAAGCCAAAAAGCCAAAAAAACCACGAAGTGATAAACCAGTTAAAGAATTAACAAAAAACAAAGCGAATGCGAATAAACCAAAAAGACGTCCGGCAAATAAAAAAAGCCAAGAAAATAATAAAACTTCGCAACAAGATCCCTGGCAGAACAGTCCTAAGCAATAAATTGTTAAATTTGGGCCTTTAATGTGTTAATTAGAGGCTTTTTGATAATTGATGGTTATAATGTATAACAAGATCAAACTTGTATAGAATCGTTTCATGAAATGGGTTGCAGTTGTTTTTGTTTATTTATTATCAGTTAAATATGCCTATGCAGAAATTAAAATAGTTACTGAACACTGGTACCCCTATAATTATGTAGATGAAAACGGCGAAATTGTTGGTTTAGCAACAAAAAAAGTAAAAGCAATTTTTGACTCTTTGAACTTAAGTTATAGTATTGAAAGTTACCCATGGGCAAGGTCGATTATGTTAGCCCAGAAAAATGACAATACATTAATTTACTCTATTTTTAAAACGCCGGAACGCAAGAATAAATTTCAATGGATATGTCCGTTATTACCCCCTGTAAAAATTAATTTATACAAGCTCAAAAGTAGAAAAGAAATTGTGGTTAGTGATTTATCTGATGCTAAAAACTATGTCGTGAGCATTAATCGAGATGATAGCGCCCATGAGTACTTAAAAACTCAGGGATTTGTTGATGGAAAGAATATTGATTTGTCATCGAGTGAAGAAGTGAGTACTAAAAAGCTTTTGGCAAAAAGAGTTGACCTAATAATGCAAACAGAACATACGATGAAGCAAAGGCTTAGCTCCTTGGGCTTCTCATTAGATTATGTTGAGAAAGTTGCACAAGTTGATAACTTCAATGAAAATAATATTTGCATGGCGTTTAATTTAACAACAGATAAAAAGCTGGTTAAACTTATCCAGAAATCACTCGATGAAATGAATAAAAAACAAGCTAAATTGAATTAATTAAACTCATTTAAGCTTCGTCTTTTATTTCTATGGTTATTTGTAATTTATCAGCTTCTTCTGCAAATTCTTTTTGTACGTATAGATCCCCTAAAATGGTTGCATTTTCGTTATCCGGGATTTCTTTAAATCTAATACTATTTTTGTTTTCTTTTTCAAATTCAAACTGTAAAACTCGTTTTTTCATTGTATCTTCAACTTTTAGTGATTATTTATTTTTGCGATTTTTATAAGTTTCTTTCATTGCGGATTCAAATTCTCTATTCCATGCTTTTGTTTCAGTTAGTTCGATTTCTTGCACTACAACCTGGTGTGCTTTCAATTTCTCAGTCCAGTCGGGTAATTCGCCTTGTGATTTTGTTTCCTGGTAATATTTAAATTGCAGCCAATCTAACTTTAGCAATTCGACTTGATGTTTGATTTGCATTTCGGCCAGGTTGAACCGCATCCAGGAGCTTGCATGACCATAAAATTTTTCAAAAGCAAATAGGGAGGCGACAATGGCAGTTGCAACGGCACTCCATGCCGGATTAATTTGTTTTTCAATATATAAAGAAGATATCAAAGGGATCAATGCCGCGACTAATGTGCCAAAAATCATAAAAATACGGACTAATCTGGCAAAAAAACTGCGAAGTCCCTTATGTTGAGCGTACCAATTAGCGCTTGCAAGAGAAGTATTAATCACTTCATCAGTCATTTGTGTTAACTGCGCCATATTATTATCTAAGGGTCTATTTTTTGTCATTTTGTCCCTAAAACTTACTTTTATCTGGTACTTAGCCAGATATTAACATCCTTTGAACAAATCATTTTAATTATTTTATGAAAATAAAGTTTAAATTTTACAAATTAATTATTGCAAATGATAATAGTTATCATTTATAGTTTACTTATTAACGAGATACTTCAAACCATACTTAAGGTAAATAACCTATGATGAACCAATGGCAAGATTTAATTCATTATGGCAATGCATGTTTTTATCAACAAGATTGGTATTCAGCTGAAGCGTATTATTTAGATGCCGCTTTTTCTCTCAATCAATTAATAGAAATGAACAATGACAATAGTGAAATTTTAATGGCATGGGTGAGTGCAATGCATAGCTTAGCGGTGCTGTTTGAGACTAAAGGTGAATCAGATAAAGCGCTTAAACATTTATTAATTCCAGCTACCCGATTCAGTGAAATATTTGAAGATCCAAATAGTTCAGAAGATCTAAAGTTAATCGTGATGAGAGGATTTGATATTACCTTTTCACCTTTATTGGCTTTTATCAATAAGTATGAGATCTGTGAACACTGCAAAGCAAAGATCAGACAATTAAGGCAAACATTGACTTTTGATCAGCCTATTCTTCATTAGAGATTTGACGTTGTTATGAAATTAAACAATTTTCCATGCTCCATTAAAACACTATTAATAAGAGGTCATGACGATGATTTATGAACTACTTACCAAACTGGATAAAAAATACCATTTTTTAAAAGTCTCAGCCCACAGTGAGTCTCCTTGTAAAGTTTACGATCCCGTTATGAAACACGGCAATTTGGACGCTGACTTATTACAGAAATTAAAGCAATCGCAGATCAAGAGTAGTTTTATGCGTTTTTAATTAACCGAAACGACAAGGATTTTATTATGTTAGGTTTTAAAATTTGTAAAATAACTGGTACCAGTATGGCTCCGAGAATTCCCCCTAATAGCTATGTACTGGTTGTAAACTGGTTAAACTTTTTACCCGTAAAAACGGGGCAAACTTTATTATTATTACATGCCAGATATGGTCACATAATCAAAAATGTTGCTGCGGTAGATAATAATGGCCTGATCTGGTCAAAAGGGGAAAATGCGACGAGTATGTCTGTAGAAAAAATTGGACCGGTAAATAAACAAAAAATACTCGGCAGAGTCATGATGATATTTAAGGCGTAACTTCAGAGAGTATTATTAAATTCACTATTAAGAGAAGACTACAACTGGTTGAAAATAACTACTAAAAGTTTAATATGGAAACATAATTAATTTTTATGAGTGATATCCATGAAATCTTACCTGAATGTAATTTCTTTTGTTGTACTTGGTGGACTAGTTGGCTGTAGTGCACCAGAAGAAAAACCTCAAGCATCTATTGAAACAGCAAAAAAAACTGAAAATAAGTTGGAGAAAGTAGATATGCAACCAGTTAAAACTTATACAGGTACGGTAAAATATTTAACCTTTGAGGGGGGATTTTACGGAATAGTGGATAAGAATGGGACTAAATTTTTACCGCGAAACCTAGATAAGCAATATCGACAGGAGGGGGCAATTATTGAGTTTAAAGGTGAATTTATTAAAGGTATGATGACCATACAGCAATGGGGTGAACCATTTGAAATTAAAGAAGTGAAATTAATAAAAGCGGGAAATCCTCACCTGAACAAAGATATATAGCTAGACGCCGTTATGAAATAAAAAGATGTCATTTATGACATCTTTTTTAGTATACAAAGTTACTTATTAGTAAAATGGTGAGAAGCTGCAGCGGAAAATACCACATCAGTTGAACTATTTAACGCGGTTTCAGCCGAATCCTGGATAACGCCAATAATAAAACCAATTGCAACGACTTGCATTGCTATTTCATTATTGATACCGAATAGACTACAGGCTAATGGAATTAATAATAACGAGCCACCAGCAACGCCTGATGCACCACAGGCAGAAATAGAAGCCACGATACTCAATAAAATAGCGGTTGCGATATCAACTTCTATTTGTAGTGTATGTGCTGCTGCAAGGGTTAATACTGTAATTGTAATTGCCGCACCAGCCATATTGATAGTGGCACCAAGAGGAATAGAGACAGAGTAAGTATCTTCATGTAAATTAAGCTTTTCACATAGCGCCATATTAACAGGTATATTGGCGGCTGAACTTCGGGTGAAAAATGCGGTGATCCCTGATTCTCTCAGACAGGTAAAGATCAGCGGATAAGGGTTAGTACGGGTGATAAAATAAACAATTGCCGGATTAACAACTAATGCAATGATTAACATAGAGGAAACTAAAATTAAGACTAAATGACTGAATTCAGCTAAGGCACTAAATCCTGTTGTCGCTATGGTATTTGCTACTAAACCTAAAATACCTAAAGGTGCAAATTTAATAACGAGTTTTACTAAACTGGATACTGCTTCAGCTAAGTCATGTACCATTACTTTAGTTGGATCATTGGCACGCTTAAGTGCAAAACCTAAACCTAAACCCCATGCTAATATGCCGATAAAATTGCCTGTAGCAACCGCATTTACAGGATTATCTACAATTTTAAATGCGAGCGTATTTAATACTTCACCTAACCCTTGTGGCGGACTTGCTGACGCAGCTGCAATATTTAAGCTTAAATGAGTAGGGAAAATAAAGCTCATAGTGACAGCGATCAGAGCTGCACTTAGAGTACCAATTAAATATAAGGCGATGATAGGTTTTAAATTTGCATCACTATTTATCTTTTGATTAGCAACGGCTGACGCAACCAGCACAAGTACCAGAATAGGTGCAACCGCTTTTAAAGCACTCACGAATAAGCTACCCAATATTGAGAGTGATTTTGCTGTTTCAGGTGTAAGTATAGCTAAAATACAACCTAAAATAATTGCAATGATAATTTGGCTAACCAAGCTGGTTGGTTTAAGTTTTTTCAAAGGTGATGTGACAAGTTCAGTCATAAGAGACCTTAATTATTATTAGTTATTAAATGGAATTGTACAGCTTTTTGTCATCTATTATCTAGTTTTGTTTAGCGTCTAATACAGTTTTACTCATTCTGATCCCTCAAAAATGAATGATTTGGATTTTCTTATGTATATCAATGCAAAACGATCAGAATTACGTTAATTTAAAACCACATTTAATGTGGCTTATGCTGTTAGTGACTACTGGGGCTCTTAATGAGAATGATAATTTATTTCGTCATGGCTATGCATTGTATTTTCAAGGGCCGCACCATTTTGAACGAAAGTAGGATCAATAGTTGCTTTAAAACAATTCAATACCCAAGGGAAACTATTGGTAATGAAATATCCGTATTGACCATTGATATGCATACCATTACATTCATCTAAATCACCAAAACCTGGATTATACAAATAATCACCTCTAAATTGACCGTCATAACTCGCACTATTAATAACACCAACTCCTGATACTGGCGTTGAATAGCCTGCTACATTTTCTCTTTCTCCCGATTTTAATTTATAACTGGATTTTACTTTTCGGATCACTCCATTATCATTAATACAGGGGCCAAAAATAGGGAAACCATCGGCTGCAAACCCGATCACTGGCGATGTTACGGCAGTTTCTTCACACGCTAAATCAAATAATGCTTCAGGACTGCCATGATAATGATAAGTACCATCAGGTTGAGTATGGGCATTGTGTTGATCTGTACCAAATCTGTTTAAAGAAGACATAGGGTCGTAACGCCAGGGGTTTTCAATTTGATCCGGTCCACAACCAATCTTTTCTTGGCCTAACGGTTCATTGCCAACGTCATAACAAGCAGCTGCCAATAAATCGACCATAACACCGTTCAATAATATCGCGTTTCTGGCTCCTAATGTTAGATCTGTCACATTGGTAGTCTCTATTGGGGTGACAGCAACTTGATAATTACCGGTTTGTTCTGAAGTGTTAGTTGCAAATGACGCGGTATGATCATTAAAATCATGGTTAGGAATTTCATTTGCCTGAAAAGTACATTTAACACCATCACTTGTAATAACGATATTTGCGTCAAAATTAATATTTCGCTGAATGTCACTCACATTTGCATAATAGTTACCGACATAGTCTTCACAGGAACCAAGTTGACTCGTTAATGTCACATCTGTGATATCAATACTCCTTGTTTGGTCTGTGCTCGTATTATCTGCTGGCATATCTGAACTACTGTTATTGGTTTGTATTGAGTCAGAGGAACTACCACATGCTGATATCATACTTATAATTAGAAAACTTAAAGTTGTATGCAAAGTTATTGTATTGTTTTTCATAATGAGGCCTGAACGGTAACTGTTTTATAGGTCATTATGGCTATAGATATAGCAAAAAATATGCATGTAATGAGTAAATAATGTGCAAATAAACAGTTTGGATTTTAATTGAGCTAAATTTTTTATTGTTAAATAAGGTGGTTTGTAGTTAGTGATTACTGGGGGGGTTAGTTAAGGAACTTTCTTAGCCACTGAATAACGTTCACATGATCTAATTCAAGTTCTAAAGATACTATGCCTTCTATCAGTGTAACTTCATCAAAATAATGTTTACGTGAGTGTATTAAATCTAATGTATAAGCTTTAGAGAATTCTGGATGTGCTTGCAAGCCTAAAAATAAATCATCGACTAATATCATGGCGAATGGACAAAAATCGTTACCTGCAACTACTTCCCCTTTTTTAGGCAATTTTGTAATTTGTTCCTGATGACTGACAGCCAAACTAAAGGTATCAAGTGTTGGCATCATCCAGGGTTGTAAAGATTTGACATGATAGGTTGCAGCACCAATTCCCCAACCATTATCGGCAGTTTTAACTTCACCGCCTAGCGCTTTGGCGATTAATTGGTGACCAAAACAGATCCCAATAAATTTTTTTTTCGCTTGAAAGAGTTTAAGCATAAAATCAGATAAAGCATTTATCCATGGGTGATCATCATTGACAGAATATTTACTACCAGTGGCCATATATGCATCACATACATCTAAATCTATTGGTAACTCATTATCAATAGCAAAAAAGTAGCGAATTTCTATGTTGCTATCCGCCAACGCGAGTAATTGCGTAAACATAAACGGGTAGTCACCATGTTTAATCTGAAGTTGTTCTTGCACATGATCGCACACCAATACTCCAAGTTTCATATTATAAAATTCCATTTACAGCGTGATTGAAGATAGATTTATATTCATGTTCTGTTAATAAAATGGGATTTGTTAAAGCGCTGGGATCTGCCACTGCCATATTCGCAATTTTATCAGCGAATTGTGAGTCGATATGAATAGCCGCTAAGGTATGTGGAATGTCTAATTTAGCCCTTAAATCCAATACCCATTCTATAAAACTGTCTATATCATGTTGAGGAAGGTTTAAAAATTGGCTTAACTCTTTGATACTGTCAGATATAGCGTGACGATTTGCTATCAAGACATAAGGCATTAAAATAGCGTTTAGTAAACCATGATGACTGCCGTATAACGCGCCAATAGGATGTGCCAACGCGTGCATAGCCCCTAATCCTTTTTGAAACGCCGTAGCGGCCATAGTGGAAGCCACCATCATATGAGTTCTTGCATTGAGATCTTGCGGATTCTTGTATGCTGTGATCAAATTGTCTTTAATGCTTTTTATCGCTTTTAAGGCGATCCCCTGGGCCATAGGATGAAAACCAGGCGCACAATAAGCTTCTAAAGCATGGGATAGTGCATCCATTCCGGTTGCGGCTGTAATTGAAGGGGGTAAATCAAGGGTTAGTTTTGGATCTAAGATCACAGTATCTGGCAGCATTTTAGGATGAAAAATTAAGCGTTTCATTTTGTTTTTCGGATCTGTGATCACAGCGACTCGCCCAACTTCAGCACCGGTTCCGGAAGTTGTTGGGATAGCTATGACCGGCGCTATGGTATCGGCATTGATTTTTTGCCAATTGTTTCCCAGATCTTCATATTGCCAAATAACGTCACTTTGGCCTACCATTAATGCGATTGCTTTCGCCGCATCTATAGCCGAACCACCCCCTATGGCGATGACGCCGTTGTGTTTTCCTGATTTATAAGTTTCTACGCCGTCATTTATATTTTTATCTGTGGGGTTTGCCGTTATATGAGAAAAAATATGACAGATTAATCCTTGTTTATTGCAATGCTCTGCAGCAGATAAAACCATTTTATGTGTGGCAAGTGTTGGATCTGTCACCAATAAGGGTCTAGTTATTTGTAATTCAGTACAAACTTTAGGTAATTCACTAATTCTTCCAATACCGACCAGTATATTCGTTGGGTAATTCCAATTGGCGTTATAGCTATCCATCATTAATCCTGTGATTTGATATAAAAAGATTTAGCGCGTGTTAATTGTTCGTACCCTAATGAAGATAATGTAATACCTCGACCTGAGTTTTTAACACCTGTCCAGGCAAGTTCAGGGTCTAAATAGTCACAGCGATTTACAAAAAAGGTGCCTGTAGCAACCTTTTCTCCAATTGAAATTGCGGAGTCTAAATCTTTAGTAAATACACTGGCTGTCAGGCCATATTGGGAATCATTCATAAGTTCAATGGCTTGTTCATCTGAGCTTACTTTCATAATTCCGACAACAGGGCCAAAGCTTTCTTCTGTCATGATCTGCATACTATGATTTACCTGAGTCAGTAATTGAGGACTAAGGTATTGTCTTCCCAGATTTGTTACTGAAAAGACATCAGGTGTAATATGTTTGACGGCACCTTTTTGAATCGCATCGTCAATTTGGTTTATGATATGATCAGCCGCAGACTCCTTGACGACAGGGCCTAAAGTGGTTTCACCATTAGTTGGCAGGCCTAATTTATAGTGTTTAAGCATATTAATTGATAGAGAAACAAAGGTTTCATACACTTTCTCATGTACGTATATTCGTTCAATTGCGCAGCATGACTGACCCGAGTTAAAGAATGCGCCGTCAATACAGGTTGCTACAGCATGTTCTAAATCTGCGTCAGCTCTGATATAAGCCGGATCTTTACCACCTAATTCAAGGCCTGAAGCCATAAACCTGCCACTTATTGCTTTTTCGATTGACTTTCCGCCCTTTACTGAGCCGGTGAATGCCACAAAATCGATATTGTGTTTATTGAGTATGGACTCAGTGTCTTTATGTGTTAGATGCAAAAATTGAAACACACCTGTGGGTAATTGGGATTTTTCAAAAGCTGCTGCGAATTGTTCTGCACATAAAGGAGTTTGAGATGAATGCTTTAATATGACACTATTACCTGCTAATAACGCTGGGATCAAAGTATTAATTGTTGTTAGATAGGGGTAGTTCCAGGGCGCGATGATAAATACAACACCTAAAGGCTCTCGTTTTATATAGCGTTTAATATTTGGACCCGTTGAAATTGTGATAGGAGATAAGCCTTGCTCTGCAATGTCTATCATATATTTAGCCCGGTCAATCATAGTGGCTATTTCATTTTTAGCGTAACGTATAGGACGGCCCATCATCATAGTCAGTTCTAATGCTATTTCATCCTGGTTATTCTCCAGAGCGTTAAGCATATTGAGGCAAAACTGTTTTTTTTGAGATAAAGATATTTTTTGCCAATCACCTTGAACTGTGTTTGCAAGTTCGATCGCTTGATTGATTTCTATGCTACTTGCATAAGGCCTGGTAATATAAAGTGTATTATCTACCGGTGAATACGTATTTTGTACAGCATCCATATGTGTTATTGCTCCTTAAATAATTTCAAAATAGCGATTGAGTTCCCAGTCTGTGACATGTTTTTTGAATTCGTTAACTTCCCAATGTCTGGTCGCTGCAAAGTGTTTTACAAACGCTTCACCAAATAATTCTTTTGCGGCCGATGATTTTAGTAGATTGTCTGCGGCGTCAGACAATGATTGCGGTAATGCCAGGCTAAGATCATGATGCTGTTCATACGCATTACCTGTAACTTGTTCATGGGGTGTCAGTTCTTGTTCAAGACCATAAATACCAGAGCCTATGGCTGCGGCAAGTGCAAGATATGGATTGGCGTCAGCAGCTGCTAGGCGGTATTCAATTCTTTGTGATTTACAGGATCCCGGAATGACTCTTAAAGCTGTGGTTCTATTTTCTATACCCCAGGTTGCATCAAGGGGTGCCCACAATCCAGGAACCATACGGGTATAACTATTGATTGTAGGTGCAAGCATTGCCAAAAATTCTCCCATATAGGCTTGCTGTCCGGCGAGAAAATGACTTTGTGCTCTACTGATATTATTGACTTCATTGCTATCGTAAAAAGCATTACGACCTTTACTATCGTTGAGCGAAATATGAATATGGCCGCTTTGGCCTGGTAAGGTTTCTGACCATTTAGCCATAAAAGTTGCCATCATATTATTTCTTTGCGCCCACACTTTGAGAAAAGTTTTAAATAGGGCTGCTTTATCGGCTGCATTGTGGGCAAGGTCATGTGTTAATGCGGCTTCAATCACGCCAGGTCCTGTTTCTGTATGTAATCCTTCGATTGGGAAGTCCATATCTTCAGCTAACTTAAGAATTTGGTGATACAATTCTGAATGTACAGAGTTCCGGATCATCGAATAGCCAAAATTAGCTGGTGTAATAGGGGTGAGGTTTTTGAATCCTTTTTCTCTGATGGAGTCGGGTGTTTCATTAAACATAAAGAATTCGTATTCAAATGCGGCATTAAGTGTATAGCCCATGTTTTCAGCACGCTTTAGTACTTTATGCAGTATATTTCTTGGGCATATTTCTTTGGCCTGATCTTTAAATTGAACAAGAAACAATAACATATTGTCTTCAAAGGGCACTTCCCGGCAGGTATGAGCTAGAATTTCAACGGGCGCGTCCGGGTAGCCAGTATGCCAGCCTGTATAACTCACATTGTTATATAATTGGTCATTGCTATCCCAACCTAAAACCACGTCACAAAATGCAAACCCGTTGTCTAATGAAGAAAAGAACTTTTCTTTACTCATATATTTACCGCGCATTATGCCATCGGCATCAAATAGCCCAACTTTGATATGGGTAAGGCCTCTTTGTTCTATTATGAGTTTTGCATCTGCATTTGTTTGTACTGAACGAGGTTCAAGCATAAATAGTCCTTTTACTTAACTTAATCTACTAACAACCAGTTTAAGTGTAGGAAAAAAATGACATTTTGCTTAAATTTGTAAAAATTTTTAGTTAACGCTTGCTATGTAACATATCTGCCATTAATTTATCTTTTATAGGTTTCACTTAAATAAGTAAGGAATATGACTTTGGGTCGTTTTGTAATATCTTTATTAGCAACAAGTTCATTGTTGGTCTCGGGATGCGCCACTATGGATAAATCACAATGCGAAGTTGCAAATTGGGAAGTCATTGGTCTTGAAGATGGCGCACGTGGTAAACCTGGCTCATACATAGGAAAGCATAGAAGTGCATGCGCTGAATATGGCATCGCGCCTAATTTAGAACAGTACTTAGCTGGTCACAAACAGGGGCTTAAACAATACTGCACATATCAAAGTGGATTTGACTTAGCTAATAGTGGCAATAACTTTAGCCATATTTGTGATAGTACCAATAAATCGGAGTTTTTATCTGGCTATAACAAAGGTAAACAATATTATATTGTACGCAGTGAAATAAATGATATCGAAGCAAATATTAATCAAAGCCACAATAAATTGAATAAACTTGAGCAACAAATTAAAAATAACGAAGCGATTATTATTGCAGGAAAAACATCGGCTAATGAAAGACGGTTACTATTAGACGAAATTTCATTGATCCGAAGTGAAATAGAACAAATCGTGATAGAAGTCGATCATTTAACACATGCACTAGAAAATAAAACTGAACAATACAGAAGACTTAGCAATTAAATTTCTATTTATTAACAAATGATAACGACAGCAAAATAAATAAACTTGATACTCTTATTATAAAATAATAAGCGTATCAAGGTCACCAGCTATGGAACAGTTAAATACACATTATCCGAAACTTTTTACACCGCTTGATTTGGGTTTCACTCAATTAAAAAACAGAGTGATCATGGGATCTATGCACACCGGATTAGAAGAACAAAAAGACGGTATAGAACGTATGGCGAGTTTTTTTTCTGAACGTGCAAAAGGGGGGGTTGGATTAATTGTGACAGGTGGGTTTGGCCCCAATGCTGAAGGTGCGACACATCCTCAAACTCACTTGATCAAATCTGATGAAGAAGCGTTAAAACATAAAGTTATTACAGACGAAGTACATAAGTATGATAGTAAAATCTGTATGCAAATTTTACATACAGGTCGATATGCATTTAATAAAAACCTGGTAGGCCCATCAGCAATTCGCGCACCGATAAATCCATTTGAACCAAAAGCGCTAGATAATATTGGCATTGAAAAACAAATTCAAGATATCGTTAACCTGGCTAAATTTGCCCAAGTGGGAGGCTATGATGGCGTTGAGATCATGGGCTCTGAAGGATATTTGATTAATCAGTTTTTAGCTAAACGTACTAATCAAAGAACTGATGAATGGGGTGGTGATTACGAAAATCGTATTCGACTAGCTGTAGAGGTAGTGAAAAGAACCCGAGCGGCCGTAGGCAAAGAATTTATCATTATATATCGTTTATCTATGCTGGATTTAGTGGAAGGCGGTAGCAGTTTTGAAGAAGTTGTGACATTAGGAAAAGCAATCGAAAAAGCGGGGGCAACCATTATTAATACGGGAATTGGCTGGCATGAAGCAAGGATCCCGACAATCGCAACAAAAGTTCCCAGAGCGGCATTTACTTGGGTGACTGCCAGATTTAAGGCTGCACTTAATATTCCTTTGATCACCTCAAATCGTATAAATATGCCGCAAGTGGCTGAAGATGTATTAACACGGGGTGATGCTGATCTAGTCTCTATGGCAAGACCTTTTTTGGCAGATCCTTTATTTGTGGAAAAAGCAAAAGAAGGGAAAAGTGATGAAATAAATACCTGCATTGGCTGTAATCAGGCATGTTTAGATCATGTATTTGAAGGAAAAATGACGAGTTGTCTGGTAAATCCGCGAGCATGCCATGAAAATGAAATCAACATAATACCAACAAAAAATAAAAAGAAATTGGCAGTGATAGGCGCGGGACCGGCGGGGCTTGCATTTGCAACAACAGCTGCGAGCAGAGGCCATGAAGTAACGCTTTTGGATGCGAGTTCTCAAATAGGTGGGCAATTTAATATTGCTAAGCAAGTGCCGGGTAAAGAAGAATTTCACGAGACCATAAGGTATTTCTCTAAGCAACTTGAAATTAATAATGTAGCTTTAAACCTTAATACTCGGGCAACGGCAGAAAGTTTGAATCAGCAAGAATTTGATGAAGTCATTGTTGCTACAGGCATTGCTCCCAGAAGTCCTGACATTAAAGGAATTGAGCACAGTAAAGTATTGTCATACATAGATGTAATACAGCACAAAAAACCAGTAGGAAAAAAAGTCGCTATTATAGGCGCTGGTGGAATTGGCTTTGACGTAAGTGAATTTCTTTGTCATCAGGGAGAAGCCACAAGCCAGAGTATTCCTGCATTTATGAAGGAATGGGGGGTTGATATGAGTTTGACAGCCAGAGGCGGAATTGAAGGGGTTAAGGCTGAAGTAACGGGATCTCCGCGAGAAGTTTTTTTATTGCAACGTAAAACAACCAAAGTCGGTAGTGGTTTAGGTAAAACAACAGGTTGGATCCACAGGGCTGGCTTAGCAAATAAAGGCGTCAAAATGTTAGCCGGTTGCGAATATACTAAGATAGATGATGACGGTTTACATATTGTAGTTGATGATCAGCCGCAAACTTTAGATGTTGATAATGTGATCGTGTGTGCGGGCCAGGAACCACTAAGAGAATTAATAAATGGCTTAAATAAACCGTATCACTTGATTGGCGGGGCAGATATAGCCAGTGAACTTGATGCAAAAAGAGCCATAGATCAAGGTACGCGCCTGGCAACCAGTATTTAAAAGCCTATCTATTAGTTAAAATGTAGCACTATCGCTGAAGGAAATGATAGTGCTATATATTCAGAAGTTTTAATCAGAATAGGGAGAAAACGCTGCTTATTCTGTATTTAACAAAATAGTGAATTCAAATTACATACCGCGCAAAATAATTCTCGATTATCTAAATTCTCGCTTTCATCTAATATGAGCAATCTTTATCTATAAAAAATAAAGTGGTAAACTGATAAAATCATTAAATAATATCTAGAATTTGGTATAAACTTTTGAAATTTGAAAGATTACATAAATTCCTAGTATTAAGCGTTATATCACTGAGGATATCTTGAAGTATTTTTTATTAATTTTAGTACTGTTTGGTACACTTTCATTTGCTTCAGAGCCTAATGCGCCCGAATCAATTACTGTTGAAGGGAAAATGGAGTTTATGACGCTTGGGAATAATAATAAGTTACTAATAGAGAAATTGAATAAAAGCTTTCAAGTGCCAGCTGATGCCCGTGGCTGTATTTTTGCAGTTATTGCGGAAGATGAATTTTACACTTCCTATCCAGGTACTTTAGATTTACGACTTCTTGAAGACGATTCATATGCATTAATGTATCGTTCAAAGGCTAAGTGGATTGATGAAAATGGCAGTTACTGGGCTAAAAAAATAACATCGGTAGAGCTGAAAGTTCATAACACTAATACTGATAGCTGGAAAAATCATGCTCGCGGTAACAATGAACATGTAATATATGCTACAGATATCGACCAAGGTTTTAGTTTTTTCCATAACATTACAATGGGTCAACCTGTCACAGTCAACATTACAAAGGTTGATAATCCTAAAAATATAAAAATTAATGTAAAACCTTTGAATTCAAAATTAGCTAAACATGCTCGTGACTGCATAAAAGCCATAAATCGTGAATTGTGATATATCAAGCGCATCAAAAACAAACAAACCAACATGGTGAAAACAACCAGCAGGCCAACATGGGACATATATGGACGCTACCCTTTTTGCAAAAAAAACAACTAAAATAAAACAACTAAAAAACAACTAAGGACAGACTGAAATATTTGATTGTTTTTTGTTCTGTTTGATTTGAATGAACTATGCTTAATTAATAGACAGTTAATTAGGTGCAGCTTATGACCAGAGCGCGTGAATCTTTAATTGATTTAGACTCAACTCCTTATTACCATTGCATTAATAGATGTGTCAGAAGAGCTTTTTTAAATGGCGATGACCCGTACACGGGGAAAAACTTTGACCATAGACGACTATGGTTAGTTGACCGTATAAAACTGTTGTCAGAAATTTTTGCAATTGATATTGCTGCTTACAGTATTATGTCGAATCACTATCATTTAGTTTTAAAAGTCGATAGGCAGCGAGTACTGAATTGGAGTGATGATGAAGTAATTAACCGTTGGCAACAGCTATATAACGGCAATATATTGGTTAATAGGTATTTAGCTGGTGAAACTTTAGATAAAGGGTGTTTATTTGCAATTAAAGAAATTGTAAATAAATGGCGTGCCAGGCTATTTGATATAAGCTGGTTTATGAAAAGTTTGAATGAAACGATTTCCAGAAAAGCAAATAAAGAAGATAATTGCACAGGCAAGTTCTGGGAAGGTCGCTTCAAGTCTCAGGCACTTTTAGATGAGAAATCTATCTTAAGCTGCATGATGTATGTAGATTTAAATCCTATCAGAGCTAAAATGGCAAAAACACTTGAGTTGAGTGATTTTACATCAATTCAGGAGCGTATTAAGCAATATAGATCGCATAAAAATTCTTTGAAATCAAAGCATAAAAAGCAAGATTTTAAAGTGACAGAACAACCAAATAAACTACTGAAATTTGGGTCAAACCAGGATGAACAGACAATCCCGTTTAGTTTGTTAGATTACCTGGAACTAGCGGATTGGAGTGGACGACATATAGATCCAAATAAAAATGGGCATATTTCAGTTGATGTTCCGCGAATATTAAATGAATTAGATATTGAAAAAGAAACATGGTTAGAATCGATAAAAAATTTCAGGCGACAGTATGCCAATTTTGCGGGGAGTAGGACAGTATTATTGGCTTGTGCACACCAACATCATCGTAGTTGGTATAAAGGCGCATCTTAGTTATTGAAGTTCATAAAATTATTCAGTTCTATATCAATTTTAATTTCTATAATTGGGGATTTTTAACATCATAAAATTTGACAATTATAGTAAAACAGACTGTCGGCACAATTTTTACTGCTCGTAAGAAATTGGGCTGGGTTGAAATAATTTTTTAAAAATTGAGCTTCAACCCTAGCTGTAATGGGTAAATTTCAGGCACGATGGACTCCACCGCACAGCAGTGTCTTTTATCCTGAATATGTCGATTAGCTGATTTTATAAATCGCCATGGTCTCCTCACCCAGTAGGCGGATCACCTTGGCTTCTCTTTCTCCTATATTAGCAATCACCATTTCCTGCCCTGCTATGCTTGCGCTGCTTATTCCGCTAAGCATTTGAAATACCCAGCGCAGTGTCGGTGATTTTGTTGGCTTGCCCTTTTGATCTGGCACACTTTCATCCTCCGCTTTGAGCCGCTCTCTTAACTGATACTGGCCTAAGTTATATACCAGTAATGACAACGTCATGATCATCATCAAGGCATCTATCCTCTGTGGATTTTGAAGGAAGATCCGGTTGTTTTGAAACGATTTGTCTTTGAGGAACCGAAAGCCATTTTCGACTTGTGACTGCCCTTTATAGTCTTGCAGCACCTGAGCTCCAGACATCCCTTTTTTATTCGTCGACAGAATGAACCTACCCAGCGGCTCTTTGGCTGTGGCGATGGCTTCATTATCTTCAATCAATTCGACTTTAATCCGGTAACCTTTAATTTTTTTATCCCCGGCTTTTGGCCGACCCGGTTTATCGCACCCCATCACTGCCACCATGTCTCGCTCCACGACGCGGTGGTACTTCAGCTTTTTACTTAGAACCTGTACGGCTTTTCGTGCATCACACTCACAGCCATAAAGCGTACCTGTGGCTTTTTTGAACGCTTGCTCCTGAGCAATGCGCTCTTTTTCTATTTTCTTAGCCAGGGTCTTTAACTGGCTGGCCTTACCTTTGGCTGAACTGTATAACATCCAATATTCACCCTCAGGCCCTTCGACTGATGTGCACTGGTAGCCATTGCCCAGTTCTTCCCATTCATAGGTGCAGCCCGATTGTGCAACATAGGTTTTCACGGCTTTGACTGTCGCGGGGACGCGGGTTAACCATAAGACATTGGCCTTTTGAAGCTTTTCCTCATTGTACAAAGCTGAATCCGCCACCCACAGGAAGTCGCCGCTGGAGGCCTGCTTCTGGAAGAACGCGCTCATCAATGCAATGCTCTCATGAAACGTTGTTTTATCTGAGGCGTTGCCGTCATGCGCGTCATAAAATAAGGGGACACCCGCCGGTCCATTGGTGATGAGTGTTACCACAATCTGTTTGAGATCTGGCCGATGGTCTTTGGAGTGGCCGTATGAGGGGATTGGCGCATTATCCCACTCGTCAGAATCATACTGACCAAACAGTGCCAGACTGGTTGTATCCAGGTGGTTATATCTTCCGAGCAGCCCCTGCTCCTGAACAATGTCGAAGGCCAACCGGCTAAATAAGCTGGTCGTGCCGTATTCATGCAAGGCATCCAACCCCCGACCTAAGGCGTTCTCATTTAAGTCCTCAGCACAGATCCCTTCGCCAATCAAAAGCTCAACGGGTTTGTCCTGGAAAAATTCGGGTGACATGTAAAGTGTGCTGTTGGTAAAACCCAGACCATTAAGGATCATAGCGCAGACACGCTGACCATAAGTGGTATTAGTGCGGTCGTCTTTTGCAATGGGAACAAGAGAGTCAATGCGCTCGGCAACCCGGTATTTTTTCAGCAAAGCTGAAACCACACCCAGGTGATCTATGGAATGGATGGAGATTTGTTTTAAGTCCGTCATCAGGGTAGCGCATACAAAAGGCTAAGAGTGTTGGTATTATGGCTGGGATGGTTCTTGCTGTAAGTGATCTATTGCTGTGATGTACTTTGATCTACCGTCGCGTAGTGGTGTGATCTATTTCGCACACAACTGTGCAAAAATAAATCACTCAGGTGGAGCCGAAATTGTGCGGAAGATATGGTAAAACCTTCATTTCTGGATATTCACGCTAAAAGAAAGAGTACTCAAATCACATTAAATTAAAAAATATAAGTAACCTGGTATTTAAAATTTAGTAATTAGCTGTATGGTATTAAGAGGAAAAGTTAGCCTGTCCATTTATTATCCAAGCCTATCCATTTATTAATTTTACATCAAACGCCTGGCTGACAGGGCTCAATTGGGCTGTCATCATAGTAATATCAAGTAACATTGAAGTGGTCAGTGTTGGCTGACCACATTTGATTGTATTAGTCGCCGTTTAAGGTGTTTCGATCTACAAAAAAGTGGTTGGCGATCCACTGATTGCGGATGTTTTCTTTCCATGATGCGCGGACATTTTCGTTAGAGACTTTTAATCTCTCAGCTACATAATTCAATGAATCAGCAACACTTTGCGTTTTTTGCAGGGCTTTCAAGAATTGGTAATGCGGCCGAGTGATAGGAAATGACGATGTGAAATAGTTGTACCGAGATATGGCGACGTAACTTTCAGCACTGGGTGGTAGTTCAGGCTCAGACTGATCCGACACACTGTGATAATAATTGGCTACCGGAAATCTGTAGGCAGCAAGGTGAAAACATGGTTGAAGTACAAGGTGTTCGTCGGGGGTATCTGGGGTAGGCCAAGGTTTGCCTTCATGTCCAGGTGCATCAAACAGCACGAATAGCGCTCGTTCATAGGTGGCTAGGTCAATCATAAAATTGACCCAGGTTTCCTGTCTGTCTTTTGGTTGATCTTTATCTGGGCGAGTCGCTTGCAAAAATAATGGGAACCGACGGCCCAATTCATACAGGGTGTAACTATCTGAAGGCTTCTGTGCTAAATATACCCGTGCGAAATTGTTAAACAGCCTTGCTCCCAGAGCATGCCTGGATGCCGGGAATTGCTCGGCCAAACAATGGTAAAGACGTGTGACATAGCTACGTTGATAGATTGCCAAACGTTCGGAGGCAGAAAGACGATTGGATGCTGCCATATAGGTATCGATTTCGGTGTTTTGAACAGCATTTGGCTGAACCAATGCGTTTTGCATCCACTTTTGTATTTCACGTAGAGATATTGGATGTGTCATGAGCCTAGACGGGAGTATTCCCGCACCTCAGGTACAATAAAATCAACAGGGTTAGAGATACTTGAATCTGACTGAACTGATTGTGCAGCGTAAATCTGTAGTCTCTCTGGTTTACCTGTCATGAAATCTCGTGCTTTTAGAAGCTCTTGCTGTAGAGTTTCGAAATCTGGCACGTCACCGTCCCATTCAAGCAGGGTAGAGGCACCATTAGTTCGTTGCCATGCCAAGCGAAAAAGCTCCCACACTCCCTGTGTGACAGGTTGATCATGGGTATCAAGCAGATAGGAACCACAATCTGTGTGGCCAGCAAGGTGCATTTGCACAACGCGGTCAAATGGGAATGTTTCAAGGTAATTTAATGGATCAGAACCATTATTAAAGCATGAGACATACACATTGTTTACATCAAGCAAGAGTCCACAACCTGTGGCATCAGATAGCGCACGCAGGAATTCCGGCTCTGAGATATCTGAGTTGTTAAAACTGGCATAGGTTGACGGGTTTTCCAGGATCAAGGGTCTCTGCAGTACTTCCTGGGCATGATGTACGCGTGTGATCACATGTTTCAAGGTTTCCTGGTTTAACGGCAAAGGCAGTAGATCATGGCTATTGACACTTTGCACTCCAGTCCAACAGAGGTGGTCGCCAACCCATTGAGCCTGCACATCATCGGCAAGTAGCTTAAGACGATGCAAGTAGCCCTGATCCAAAGGATCTGTGCTGCCTAAAGACATAGAAACGCCATGTAAGACGATAGGGTAATATTCAGCAATCTGCCGGATAACCCAGCCCGGACGGCCTCCCGAATCCATAAAGTTTTCAGAGATGGCTTCAAACCAGTCTACTTTTGGTTTTTCATCCAGTATGTAATTAAAGTGCTCGTTACGAAGGCCAACACCCAGACCTAACTTGGGTAGGGTGTTGACTTCAGAAGTAAATATACTCTTATCACGCATTACGAACAACTTCCTGCACCGCTCATACCGCTTGAACCACAGGCAGTCAGACCCCCACCACTATCTTCAATCCACTCAATAGTTGGTCCGTTTTCGAATAGTTCAGGTTTTGTTGAGTTGGCGCCATCAGCGGGTCTCGAGGGATCTGGCAGGTCTAAACTAGGCCAAACCGTGGTGTTAAAATGATCTCGTGCCAGCTTCCATACACTTTCTCCACGTTTGTTACCTTCGGCAATGAATCTTTCCGCGTTGATCGGTGTTGCACAGGAACCCTGAGCCTGACACGCGTTCCCACCTGGTTTGCTAAGCTCTTCCTCCGTGCCATACAGTCCGCAACCACCTTGTCCCTTGCAATCATTGGTTACATGGCATTGGTGGTCAGAAATGCCCGGCTGGGATGAATTTGCAGGATTATACGCAAGTGCTGTTGAACACCAACCTTGTCCCGCACAATTATTGCTGAGTGTGCGTCCCTGATTTTTACAAGAGTTGATCCCCATACAAGCATGGCGTACCCAATTGCCGTCACCCGCCACTACATTGAGTTGTTTGTCAGTTGGTGGGGTTTTAGGAAAGGCTGGTTGCCCTTCATATGTACCATACTTAGTGACGGTTGGCACTGGCTCCGCGTTCCCAGCATTGTTAGGGTTAGCGCTGACATATTTCGCTTTTGGCTCAACTAGGTAGCTAGGCAGAGGACTAGGTGTTGTGCCTTTATTTGTGTTCCAAAAAACCGATACATCAGGTAGATTGACGATATGGTCTAATAGCCAACTGATCGACGAAAAGTTTGCTAGACAGGCCGATTTATCCTTGCATACTTTGACCAACTGCTTCAAAGCGGCATAGGCGGTTTCTCTTGTGGTTCCCGCTACAAATGGATTTTCAAAAGTAGGGACCACCAGATGTCCTCTATCCTTTAAATTTCTGATATCTTGGTAGAACTTGTCCATCACCCAAATCATTGATTGGTGCATGGTCTTGTTGAAATACAGTTTTTGCTGTGGTTGTGGCACTAGCAAGGTGGTCTCAGACATGATCAGCATGTACTGAAACAAGCCATTTGCGACATCAACAACTGCACGGGCTGCATCACTGTAATCAGTTGATTTTGGATTGGTTGGAAAATTGTAGACGAAGCGCTCACCAAGATCGGTAATTTGATAATCGCTTGCTACCGGAGCTGAGATACCGGCAACTTGTGGCGGCGTGGTCATTTGGGCTGGATAGCCCTCGAGATTAGCACAGAGAGACCAAAACTTGTAATAGTGGGACTTTTCTAATTCGTTAGACTGAACGTATTTGGTAAAATCAGAACCTTCCCCCTGTTCGCAAATGGTATTGATTGCACTTATGGCGTCTACAGCAGTGGAAATGCCGAACAATGCATTGTTACCTTCGTGGTCATGATTGTCGTCATTTTGATATTCGGCGACGGTTGAAGCTGCACCTTCAGCCCCAACCGCTGGCGGGTTCTTGTAGGTAAAGGAACTTGTGCCGGAAGACACAGTATCTATGTTACTTGCGGAGTAGTTGTTCGAACTGATCTGACTGGAACTTGCTTTAGCAAAAACGCTATCAGGTAATTGAACACCGTTTTCGCCGCCATATTGAATGAGCGCTTTTGCGTAATCGTAGACTTCACCAATTGTGGCCCAATTTGGAACAGACGGATCGGAAGCTGGAGACTGAGCGCTCTTTTTACCCGGATATTCAATACGCATGAAATGCTGCAACTGATCCAGGTTTAATTTGGCTAATGGGATCTCCAGAGGTTCACCTGTCACTGTCTCGATCGGAGTCTCCGACGAACCGCCTGTCGTTGCGGTTAGCGTACTTAAAGCGGGTAGTACGATGCCGCCGCCATTGCCAAACGTTAGACCGTTATAGATCTGTGGCAAATCCTCATCAGAATCTAACATGGAGGTTAACAGATTCATTGCCAATGACATATGCAGCATCTCTTCGACTGCGACACTCATAATGGCTGCACCCGCTTCATTACCGTAAAGTGACAGGGCAAACGGGTTAAATTCATACAGCGGTAGTCCCTACTGTTAACACCTTCATCATATAGGCATTGTCCCATCCTGCCTTTAACCGCTTGCTTTTTATTCCTACTTTTACACTCTTTTCATTCTTCAACAAGTTAAGCGCTATTTTATTGATTAGTGCTATATTTTGAGCCGAAAAACCACTGCGGAGCCTATTCTGATCTTCATTAAAACTGACATCAAGTTGCCAATGTAACTTATTCTCAACATGCCAATGAGTACGAATTGCCTCTGCTATAAACTCTGCATCTTTATCTTTATGACTACTAATATAATAGCGTTGTTCATATGAAATTTGACCATTTACTTCCCGCGTTGAGCAGATAACGGCAATGCTTTTCAGGCTACTCCACCTGGGATGTCGCTCTACAAGCCAGTCTACATTGGTAGTTAACCAAACCTCTCGACCTTCAATTCGCCCATGGTCACCATTAACTGAGCTATGGACACTATGATGAACTGTTTTAAACTTGGTCTTTAATTGGGTATCTATATAGAGCTTAACATCATTAAAGAATTCTCCTTGATTTCCTTTTAACCCTAAAACATAGTTACCTTTTTTTTCTACAATTTGAGCGCCAATTTTGTATTGGCATCCCATAGCATCAGTTGTTACCGTAGCTTCTTTTATATCTATTAGCTCCAGTAAAATAGGAATTGCCGTGATTTCATTCGATTTATCAGCGACCTTTACTTGGCCTAAACAAAAATTATTCTCTACCGACCAGGCACTTACTAAATGAGTTGCAGACATACCAGAGACTTTATCGAGAGTTCGACGCATTACTTTGCCATCTAGCGCGATAACACCTTCCTTATTCTTGCTTATTTCATTAACCCACTTAGTAAATGCTGCATTAAATTCAATGGGATTAAGGCGATTGAGTACATCGTTAAAGGTATCGTGGCTAGGAATACCATGTTTCAGGTCCAAAAATCGCCTAAACCACTTTATTTTTGACTTACCGTATTCTTCAATAGCGTTGAAATTGTCACAACCACTTATAATCGCACAAATAGCGATGGTGAGAATATTAATAAGCGGATGCTTAACACTGGTTGAGTTTCTAGGTTCAGATAATTGACTAAATGCTTGGCTGATAGTAGTTTCTTTCATGTTAATAACGCGTAAAGCCTACTATAAACCATGATCATTCTGATCTGTCAAATGATCAAAACTGATTGCTTGCTTTTTACCCGTTCGCCCTGCGTAAAGTGAATAGGTGTCTGGAAAAGCATCAGCTTCTGTGATTGAGGCAGCGGTTGGTGGAGTGTCGCGTCCCGGCTTTCTGCAAATTGAATAATAAGTATAAAGATAGATTGGGATCGTCGCCATCTCTAGCTTAACGGCGGCGCGTAACACAGTTTTTAATGTTGTAACGGCATCATTTTGAGACATTGCCTTAATGGCGTCTATTGTCGCTGCTGGCACTGAGGTGTGGTTGTCACTCATTTGTTTCTCCTTCCTTCGTATTGGGAACTTGTGCCTACATCACTTTAACTAAGGTATTTGCGGTGATGTGCTGGAAAGTCTCTTGTTGACCTTCGCCCCCTTTGTCGCCTGGGGTTGGAGTTTGTGTAATAAAGAATTTCATTGGGATCTTCTGCAGATATTGGAGTATTGTACTGCTTGGCGTCGTCGCACTGGCTGAGTCGAATACTTCGATGATCCACAGATCCATTTCGTAGCCGCTAACATCAGCATTGCCGACTTCAAAAGGTATATTAGTTACACTACCGCCAGTCGCGGCGTCTGTCGAAACAGATAGGAGCGTTGTCTTGAAAGTCTTGCCTGGCATTGCAGCTAATTTATCGACCTCAGCCTGCAAAACCAAAGCTGGGTTTGGAATAGCGCTATCAAGAGAAAACGGTGGCTCATTGATAGGGCTAGTATCGTGTTCGGGTAGTCCTGCGATGTTTTCGACCGTACCTAAAGCCAAAATTGAATTGCCATGCGGAACAGATACTTGTTTAACGATTGGATTGGCCGGAGGTGTTGGTGTAGAAATTGGTTGTTGCGTATTGGGATCTATCGGCGGATAAGGCAGCGTGGCACCATAAGCTGCTTCTGGTTGAGCTTCGAACTGGGTGTGAAGCCATAAACCATTTTCATAATGCACTAGTCCGTTTTCTTTGTCAGGAGCGACCTCTGGTTGATAACTTAACCCGCCTACACCAGCGGTATTCGGTGCAAAATAAACTCTTTGTTCATAGGTTAAACCATAACAACCTTGTTGGAAAAGTTGCCCCCGGTTGGGTGCTTCGCCTGGCGCTGTAAAAGTCATTTCTTCGAAATAATAGAAATTCTTACTTTGCCAGTCATCCAACGTGCTTGGCGATTGCATTTGCTTGTTTCCAGCTGGTAAAGGCATTACATTGTAACCGGTCGGTGTGCCTGCTGGACTATTCCATGTGCCTACCAGTTTATTTATCGGAAAATAGGCACCTTCTGTAGCTGATGCACTTGTTGCGTTCTGTGGAATTGCAGCCAAAATCGGGCTAGTTATATCACTATTGCTCATCACTCTTTTCTCCAAGTATTAACGGTTTCAACCAAACAGTTCATTTTTATGTCATTGATTTTATTAAAAAATTAACGGGTATTTTTTAATAACGTTTTTCTTTTACGACTCAATCAATAATAACCATTATTTCTAATAAAAAAATTACACGTTATTACACCTAAGAGTTATCATTTAAAGGAGCAATGAAGGACATTTGTATTAAATTAGGCTAGAGTGCAGCAAATACATATAATACAAACTAATCACAGGCAGTTTGCGATTCACACGAAATGAGATGTTTTTGTTAGTTTGTTCTATCTACAAATTGTGAGTACACCAACTTTTATTATGACACTCATTGGTTTTTCCGCGTTTTACTTTCTGGAACAAGGCATAGCGATCAAAGTTGTTTGTTGCAGTGCTTTCTTTGGACTCGTTTTGGGTGTTTTATGGGCTGAACGTATTAGAAGAACAATGGGCATAATAACTTTTACGGCATATTTACTTTCTACACCAGAAATCGATGGTTGGCGCGATGCTACGGGTAAAAAAATCCAAAGAAAAGTCACATAAGAATATGGCAGAGACAGATGCAAGCAAGATTAGACGGTCTTACTAAATTCCTAACAGGTGTTCTTTTGATGAATTTCTGCATGAAGAATGGAGAAGATGTGTCAGGCTTAGAAAATCAATTTGTCTCGCTATGATAGATTTAGATCATTTCAAATTATAAAATGATGATTATGGTCACCGGGCAGGCGATGAGTGTTTAATCAAAATAGGCTCTGTACTCAAAGGTTTTGCTCATAGACCTAGTGATATATGTGCCAGATATGGCGGTGAATAGTTTGTTTTACTATGGGGAAACACATCACTTGAACAAGCTGAATTGTTAACACATGAACTGAAAACTAAGATAATTGCATTGAATATTAAAAATGAAAACTCTCCGGTTGAAAAATTTTTGACCGCGAGTATCGGTTTAGCTGAAATGATGCCTGTTAAGGAGAACGAAGAAAGTACTTTGATCAGTAAAGCTGATACTTTGCTTTATCGTGCAAAAGAAAGTGGTAGAAATAAAGTTGAGAGTTAGGGGCGAATTGATTGGGGTTATGAAAAATTTATTTATACTCATGTTATTACTAATTTCTACCTACACAAATGCTGACTCTTGCGGGTCATTAAAAGAAATAAAATGGATTCTTGGATTGTGGGGATATGAAAATCAATCAAAACTAACCACAGAGCATTGGCGTAAAGTAAGCGACCTGACCATAGAAGGAGAAGGTAACAGCTTTATAAATGGTAAACTTAAAGACAGTGAATCCTTGAGAATCGTCACAATGTCGAATGCAGTATTTTACATTGCTAAGGTTGATCATAATTCGCTTCCTGTTGCCTTCAAAATGGTTCAGTGCACAAGGAATCATGCTATTTTTGAGAATTTCAAGCATGACTTTCCAAAACGTATTGTATATAAAGCGATTAATAAAGATAGAATGAAGGTGATCGTCAGTGATGGACAAGATAAAGGCTTTACAATTAACTATATTCGTTCTGATAGTAGAAAAGAGTAAAGTAAGGGGGTTTACAACAAACGCACTGTGTCACTCATTTAATGCAGATTCAAATAAGAACAATGGGATATTATGCTGAATCAAAACAACACCGGATTAATTTTAGTTGATATTCAAGGTAAACTAGCACGTCAGGTTCATGACAGTAATAAGTTAATTAGCAATATTCAAACTCTGATCCAAGGGTGTAAAATACTAAAAATTCCAATTATCTGGCTAGAACAAAACCCTGCGGGCTTAGGACGAACGGTTTCAGAATTATGCGAGTTCTTAACAGATTTCAAACCAATAGAAAAACACACGTTTAATGGGTGTGATAATCCTAATTTCATAACGGCGGTTAATGAAAGTGGCGTAAAACAATGGTTAATGTGTGGTATTGAAGCTCATGTTTGCCTATATCAAACTGCACTTGGTTTATTGTCACTGAATTATCAAGTAGAAATTATAGCTGATTGTATTTCATCACGTGCTGAGGGGAATATTAAACTAGCGCTGAATAAACTCCAAAACAATGGCGCTGCACTAACTAGCTTAGAGATGTGTTTATTTGAATTAGTAAAAGACTCACGTAAAGATGAATTTAAACAGTTACTTCCTTTATTAAAATAATTGCTTCGAATGCGTGTATGAGATCTTTTTCGCTCAGTGCAACTAAAGTACAAAAAAATAAAAACACTATGGAATTAAAGGGATAGATGATGGAAATTAGAAAAATCGCCTGGCAAGATACTTTGGATATTCGCCATAAAGTTCTTTGGCCAGACAAGCCAAAAGAATTTTGTATGGTAGATGGGGATGAAACAGCAAATCACTACGGAATACTGAGTGAAAATCAAATAGTGGGTGTTGCATCTACGTATAGAAATAAAGATAAAGTGAGATTAAGGAAATTCGCGGTAGATACCAAGTTGCAAAATACGGGCTATGGCAGTGAAATGTTAAGACGTATTATCGAATTAGAAAAACAAAATGCTGGTGGCATTTTTTGGTGCGATGCACGGGAAACTGCGATTGGTTTTTATAAGAGGTTTGGTTTACAAGTTGAAGGAGATGCATTTATTAAATCTGGTAAACGTTATTTTAAAATGTCCATTAGTTTATAAAGTTGATAGCTATTGAATTTATAATCTAACTACCATATCTATGAAGAATAACAAGTATTACACCTGATCCACTTATACTCATTTTTAATGGTTTCAGAAAATAGATCACGCGCTGGAATTTATAAGAATAAAGATACCAATCAAAGGAAGCGACATGCACCTAGCTCAATTAAATATAGCAAAAGCTAAATATGATTTAGCAGCACCAGAAATAAAAGAGTTTGTTGATAACTTGGAACCTATAAATAATTTGGCTGAATCTAGTGTTGGCTTTGTTTGGCGTTTAAAAGATGAAAGTGGCGATGCAACAAGTATACAAGCTTTTACTGATCCTAATATTATCGTAAATATGTCTGTGTGGGATTCACCTGATTCATTGAAAAACTTTATGTTTAGGACACATCACAGAGATTTTCTTCGCCGTAAAAAAGAATGGTTTGATACCATACCTGAAGACAGTTATGTTTTATGGTGGATCCCTGACGGCCATATTCCTACGGTTGCAGAAGCTGTAGAAAAATTGGCGTATCTACGTGAACATGGTGACACAGTGAGCGCCTTTACTTTTAAAAGTAATTTTACCGCAGCTGAATATATAGAAAACAGCTCACAAAAAGTAATTGAAAACTAGTTGGTGTATGTTTTTATGAATACTTATATTGTTACTTTAGTGAGTAACAGATAATTTAAAAAAGGGTTATTGAGTGGATATCACTAAAAAATATAGCTTAATTTGCGTATTAGTTTAAATCAATTTTCTTTTTTAATCGGGATAAAGAGACTGGCGTAATTCCCAAAAATGATGCAACGTGATATTGAGGCAATTTAAGGTTTAACTCTGGAAACTCTTTTTGAAACCATTTATATCTTTGTTCTGCATTTCCTAGTAATAAACGTGCTTCTCTACGCGAGTTCTTAATGAACACTGTTTGCAATAGCTTAATTTCAAGCTGTAGCCACTGGGTATTGCTGCGGCCTAAATCAGAAAGTTGATGATAATCAGCCAGCATAACTTGCGTAGGTTCAATCGCCTGAATATAGTACTGACAAGCTTCATTATTCATTAAAGCGCTGATCGGGGCTATTACTTCATTTGCCTGATAAAAATGCTGATTTACTTCATTTCCGGCTTGATCTATATAATAAACTCTGAGTAAACCTTCGACTATAAAACAGAGTTCATTACAGACATCTCCTGCTTTGATCCAATGTTGGTTTATTGAGAGTTGTTGATATTCAAACTCTTGTTCAAATACATGCCAGTTACTAAACGAATTTGATAATAGTCCTTCAAAGCAATCTTTTAGTTTTTGTTTGGCATCGCGTTCTTGGTTATTCATTTTATCTATTTTCCAGTGAAGATCCCAAGGTATTTCTATTGGGATCTACAACGTTTAGAGAGCTAATTCTACCATGACGGCTGTATACATTTGCAGATTGAGTTTAAATTGCTTCAAAGTAATGAACTCATGTTCAGTGTGTCCTGTATATTCACTGCCTGGCATAGAGGGACCAAAACTAACAGCATTGGGGAATAGTCGGGAGTTTGTTCCACCACCTATAGAGATAGGTTTTGGGTTTATTATTCCAGTATAATGTGAAAACACAGTTAATAATGTGTCTAAATGCGGCACATCGTTTTGTACAAAAGGGGTTCCTACCGAAGTCGAAATATCTTTTAATTTTACATTATTTTTTTTCTGCCAGGAGACTAGTGCCTGATTGATTTCTTTTTGTAATTGTTTCGCTGTCTTACCTTGAGGGCGGCGAGTATTGATATTTAATTCAATACCTTGTTTAACTTCTTTAATGACAGTTGGAGAAACAGTCATATGACCCATAAAGTCATCAAAATAAGCGATATCGCCAAATTTTTCACCATAAAGCCCGGTGCCCAGGTTATCGTTTATAAAATTAACCAACGAACCATAAGCATTATTTGGCCACTGCTTGAATGCGAGTAGTTCAGCAAGATGTGTAATTGCATTTATGCCGTCTTCAGGCGCTGAAGAATGCGCAGATTTACCTTTAGCTGAGATAGTTAACTTCTGTTCATCTAATAAAAATTGATAACTGATCCCTGTATGAGTGTCTGATTTGTGCTTAATATCTTCTAATAAGGTTTGATCTACATTTTCGATAACAACTTTTGCATCTTCTGGTATTTGACTGGCAAAGAATCCCCCACTGAAATGACTGATAGCAAGTTCGGAGGAGCTAATTTGATTATTTATAGGAAAAGTCATTTTTAGACTACCATATCCTTTTTCAGCAGTTACTACAGGGTAGGAGGCATCTAGTGTGATATTAATATCGGGTAATTTATGATGTTTCACATACTCTTTTAGTGGTTCCCAGTCAGATTCTTCTGCCATATAGATATATAATTCTATGCGCTTTTTTAGTGTTAGTTTTTTATCCTTTATTGCTTTCATAGCGTAAAGCGCGGAAGATATCGCACTTTTATCATCTTCAGTTCCCCGAGCTATTAATTTACCTGGCTCTGAAGTTTTATCTAATTCATAAGGAGATTTCGCCCACTTTTCAGGTGCTGCGGGTTGAATATCGCCATGTGCAATTAACCCTAATTTTTCTTTAGCGCTGCCTAAGCCTATGATCACAAGATAGCCTTTATCTTGATAATCCAATCCTAGTTCTTCAGCCTGTTTTGCAAGTTCTTGTTTAAATTCCTGATGTATTGGGTTATCTGTACTTTTTATTCCTTGTACTGCGACTGTATTGTATTTAACTAACCGGGATAAACTGTCTACCATATTTTTGTGATAAGTTTCTTCTGCATATTTAGCAGTACTTATGGCTATTTGATTTACGGATGCGGCATTAATGTTTAGTGCAAATAATCCACTCAAAAATAATAACTTTTTAAACATACTAGTCCTTATAAAACTGTGATCAATCTAATCACATATTAACATGAACATATACTGTGATATATTGAGTTGTAAGGATTTTTGATAGTTTAAAAATCAATTGTGGCTAATAATATTAGAGGAAAGTAAATGCAGGGTGCTCTAGATGGTATCAAAGTATTAGATCTAAGCCGAATTTTGGCGGGTCCATGGGCGTCTCAAATGCTAGCCGACTTTGGTGCTGAAGTGATAAAGGTTGAACGGCCCCTGAAAGGAGATGATACCCGATACTGGGGTCCTCCATTTATTAAAGAAAAAACTGAGGAACAACCTCCTCAAGCGTCTTATTTTCACTGCGCCAATCGAAACAAACAGTCAATCGCTATTGATATTACAGTGAAAGAAGGGCGTGAAATCATTATTGAATTGGTTAAACAATCTGATGTACTAATAGAAAACTATAAAGTAGGTGGATTAGCAAAGTATGGTTTAGATTTTGAAACCTTACATAAGGTAAATTCGAAATTAATATATTGCTCTATTACGGGCTTTGGTCAAACTGGACCTAGTGCCCATAAAGCAGGTTATGATGCAATGATCCAGGGAGAAGGCGGCCTGATGAGTATAACTGGTGAGCCTGATGGAATGCCAATGAAAGTGGGGGTGGCCATTGTAGATGTAATGACTGGATTATATTGTTCCAATGCGGTATTGGCTGCTTTAATGGCTAGGCATACGTCAGGAATAGGTCAATATATAGATATAGCCTTATTAGACGTACAAATGGCCACACTTGCTAACCAGGGAATGAATTATTTATCAACTAAAAATAACCCTGAAAGACATGGCAATGGCCATCCTAATATTGTCCCTTACCAAACTTTTGAAACACGCGATGGCAGCATCATTCTTGCAGTAGGAAACGATACGCAATTTGGTAAGTTTTGTCAGATAGCTGGGTGTGAACAGCTGATAAATGATATTAAATTCAGTACCAATACAGCGCGGGTAAAAAATAGAAAAGAGTTAGTTTCATACCTTAATGATATACTTAAAAGTAATACAAGTACTTGGTGGTTGGAAAATTTGGAGCTTGTTAGTGTGCCATGCGGGCCTGTAAATACATTAAAGCAAGTATTTAATCATCCCCAAACTATACATCGTGAAATGGTTAGGCAAATTCCTGATGCACAAGGAAATTTGGTTGATACCATAGCGTCACCTATAAACTTTTCTAAAACACCAATCGAATATAAAACAGCGTCGCCTGATCTTGGTCAAAATACGGATGAAATATTAAATGAAATTGGGTTTTCGAAGGAGTATGTTAAGGCTTTACGACATAAAGGTTGTGTTCAGTAATTACATTTAATTAGATAGATTTAGCTACAGTTATTAAGTGTTGAATTAAACACATAACTTAGTTACTGTTTTATGAATTTAAGATCACGAAAAGATCTAAAAAGTATTATTTTTATCCTTATTCATACCTTATAAAGAGTTTACATGTCGATACTAAATATTAAGCATAAAACAGTTGTGATCACAGGTGCCTCTTCAGGTGTGGGGCTAGCGTGTGCACAAAAATTTGCTGAGCTTGGTGCGAATTTAGTTTTAGTCGCCAGGGGAAAAGAAAAACTAGAGAGAGTAGGTGAACAATTAAGTAAACAAACACAAGTATTAACGTATGCAATGGATGTGGGAAACGCGCAGCAATGTAACAAGTTAATGGAAAAATGTATTGAAAGGTTCAATCAAATAGATATTTTGGTAAATAATGCAGGTTTACATTTTCGAGGCGACGTAATGAGTCGTCAACCTGCTGAACTCACGCAAATGATTGAAATTAATTTAACTGCGCCTATTCGCTTAACTGCAGAAGCTTTACCTCATATCAAAAAATCCACTAGCGGGGCCATCGTTATGGTTGGTTCATTAGCAGGAAGGGCACCACTTCAGGGGGCTGCAACTTATAGCGCTACAAAAGCGGGTTTAAGAGCTTTTACTTATGCTTTAGCTGATGAGTTAAAGCATCTAGGTATTAATGTGGGTATTGTATCCCCAGGTCCAATCAACACAGGTTTTATTATGGATGAAATCGATAATGTAGAAGATATCGTATATTCCCAACCTATGAGTAGTGCTGAACAGGTGGCTGATGCAGTACTTAAAATAGTTGAAGGAAAAAAGAACGAAATTTCAATGCCCTGGTTTAGTGGAAAATTAACGACCATCGGATACTTGTTTCCGGCTTTTCGCAGAGCAACAAGAAATTTGCTGTATAAAATTGGCGCAAAAAACAAACTCAAATATAAAAAACAATCAAGGAATGTTACTTAATGCATAAAACTGAGCCTTTACCCAGACTGATAGATTGTTTATGTACTTTGCAAGAAAATATAGTTGTACTCACTTTTAATCGCCATGATGTGAGAAATGCACTAACAGGAACTGAAATAGCACAAGATATTATTACCATTGTTGATTGGATAAATAAAAATCCTGATATCGCAGTATTGATCATAACTGGTACTGGCTCGGCATTTTCTTCTGGTGGTAACATAAAAGATATGGCAAAACGAAGTGGTGATTTTGAAGGAGATGTTCAGACGTTAGAGAGTCGTTATCGTCATGGTATTCAACGTATTCCACTGGCACTACAAAAATTAGAAGTTCCTGTTATTGCAGCAGTTAATGGTCCGGCCATCGGCGCTGGATTTGATATAGCGAATATGTGCGATATTAGAATTGCGTCTTCAAAAGCCAAATTTGGCGAGACCTTTGCTAATCTGGGTTTAATTCCTGGTGATGGCGGTGCATGGTTTATGCAGCGTATTATAGGTTATCAACAAGCCGCAGAATTAACTTTTACTGGTAGAGTAATTGATGCTGAAGAAGCTAAAAAACTGGGGTTGATCATAGATGTCGTTGAGTCCGACAATTTACTCGCTTATACATTAAAAATGGCAAAAGAAATCGCTGCTAAGCCTGTCGCATCCCTCAGATTAACAAAAAGGTTAATGAAAATGGCCCAGCGAACTGAGTTAAAAGACTTTTTGGATATATGCGCTGTGTATCAGGGAATGTGCCATAACAATCCTGAGCATCTGGAAGCGGTAAATGCAATGTTGGAAAAACTAGCAAAATAACAGTATCAATTTAGTAGAGTTTAAAATTTTATGTCTGAATTAAAAAACCATTGGCAGAATGTTTACAATAAAACATCCCACAAAGATGTTAGCTGGTACCAAAATGTGCCTGAAAAATCTTTAGCGTTAATTAAAAATATCAATATTGATGTAAAGGCAGCTATTATTGACGTTGGAGCCGGTGCCTCTAATTTAGTCGATAATTTATTAAAGCAAGGGTTTAACGATGTAACACTATTAGATATTTCAGAATCGGCATTAGAGATCACAAAACAACGACTTAAATTTAAAACTGGCAATGTTAAATATATAACAGCTGATATTACAGAATTTGACAGTCAACAAATATATAAGTTATGGCACGACAGAGCAGTGTTTCATTTTTTAACGGATCCAATTGACCGCCAAAAATACCTTAATGTGCTTCATAAAAGTACTGAGCTAGATTCTCATATCATGATCGCAGCGTTTGCACCAGGTGGGCCAACTAAGTGCAGTGGTTTGAATATTATCCAATACGATGGGAATAAAATAACTAAAGAGCTTGGGAAAGCATTTAAATTAATGTCAGAATATAGAGAATCGCATATTACACCTACTGGCAAAATACAAAATTTCAACTATTTTCATTTCATTAAAATAGGAGAGTGTTAGGTGTTACTTCTTTTTTCTGCATTAGGGAGTAAAACGTCAACAATTTCTCTTGCATCTAATGTATACCTCACTCCATCAAACATCACTGAAGTTTTCTCATTTATATCTGTTATCCCTGTTAAGGTCCAACCTTCACCGCGTTGGGGGCAGTAAACTGTGGTTGAAGGCTGAATAACTTTAAATTCGTTTGTCATTATGGGTTTCTTTAATTTATGTCTTATGGTGCAATCATAAAATAGATTTGATCATGAATAAAGAATAGAGCGCGTAAATGAGTAAGTTTCAAGCATTAGAAGGAGGGAAACTGAGGTTAAAACCTATATGTCACAAAGATGCTCAAAGGCTATTTGAAATTTTATCTCTGCCCGATGTTTGCATTTACAATGATTTAGACCCTTTACTATCAAAACAAGAAGCCAGAGAGTTGATTCAGCACGATTTGATGAATAGTTATGAAGAAAAAGGAGTACGATATAGTATTTTTTATCATAACCATATGATTGGCACTTGTGGTGTAAGTGAATGGCACCATAAAAATAAAGTTGCGATAATAGGCTATGAATTAGATCCGCTTTTCTGGCATCAGGGTTTAATGTATCAGGCACTTGATATCATGATAAAATATATATTTTCAACTAGATGTCCTATTTCGACCCGCTTTATCAAGGCGAATACACATAGAGAAAATACCGCTTCAATAAAGCTACTGGTTAAATTAGGTTTTGTGGTTGTTGAAGAAACAACTGAATTCTTGACTTATGAATTAACAAATAGAAACGGAACAACAAATTAGGTTGGTCGATTATTGTTTATGATGGGATGTCATTATCACATAAGCAGAAAATTTTAAATAAAGATGTTCTGTTGATGTCACCTTCCTGAAAACTTGCCAAATTCAGTGCATTACATTTATTGAAATAGACTAGAATCAATTGAGAAAAATGTATAATTTTGATAGAATTCGCGCCTTTTTGAAATGAATGATTAATTTGGGGACTTAAATGTTTAATTTGCTGTCAAAGGCACCAAAATCCGCAAAAAACGACGTTTTGTCGGGTTTAACTGTTGCACTTGCTTTGGTTCCTGAAGCGGTTGCTTTTGCTTTCGTTGCGGGAGTTGAACCATTAGTTGGTTTATATGCTGCTTTTATTGTGGGTTTAATTGCGGCTATTGTGGGCGGTCGTCCAGGTATGATCTCTGGTGCTACGGGTGCATTGGCCGTTGTAATGGTTAGTTTAGTTGCTCAGCATGGTGTTGAATATCTATTTGCCACTGTACTGCTTATGGGGATTTTACAAATTCTCGCAGGGGTATTTAAATTAGGCAAGTTTATTCGAATGGTGCCACATCCTGTCATGTTGGGATTTGTTAATGGATTGGCTATCGTTATTTTTCTAGCGCAATTGGGTCAGTTTAAAGTCATTGATGCAAATGGTGATATGCAATGGATGCAAGGAGAAGCCTTATACTTAATGTTGGGACTTATCGCATTAACTATGGCAATTATTCATTTTTTACCCAAATTAACAACCGCTGTTCCTTCAACTTTAGTTGCGATATTGGTGGTAACAGGCATAGTATTTGGCTTAGAGCTTGAGTCTCGTACGGTACTTGATTTCCTGAAAGATATGACTGGCGATATGAATGCGACAATTGCTGGCGGATTACCAAGTTTTCATATTCCTATGGTACCAATTAACTTACAAACGATTTATATCATTTTACCTTATGCGCTTGTATTGGCAGCAATAGGTTTGATTGAATCATTGTTAACTTTAACACTTATTGATGAAATTACACAAACACGCGGTAATGGTAACAGAGAATGTATCGGCCAAGGTGCGGCTAATGTAACATGTGGTGTTTTTGGTGCTATGGGTGGTTGTGCCATGATAGGGCAGTCAATGATCAACATCAATTCAGGTGGTCGTAGTCGATTGTCTGGCATAAGTGCTGCCATTATATTATTAGCTTTTATATTAGTGGGTTCTAGCTTTATCGAAATGATCCCATTAGCTGCATTAGTAGGCGTTATGTTTATGGTTGTTTTAGGCACATTTGAATGGTCAAGTTTGCGTATTATGAAAAAAGTTCCTAAATCTGATGCGTTTGTGATTGTTTTAGTATCAGCAGTGACCGTTGCATCAGATCTTGCGATTGCAGTATGCGTTGGTGTCATTGTATCTGCGTTAGTATTTGCCTGGGAACATGCAAAACATATTTATACAACAGCGTATATAGACGAAAATGGCTCTAAAGTATATGAGTTACACGGTCCGTTATTTTTTGGCTCGGTCAATAATTTTCTTGATTTATTTGATGTTAAAAATGATACGAAAGATGTTATTGTGGAATTTAAATATAGTCGAGTTGCTGATCATAGTGCCATTGAAGCCATTGATACATTAGTGGAGCGTTATACAAAAGAAGGTAAGACGCTTCATTTGCGCCATTTAAGTAACGATTGTAAACAATTATTGTCTAAAGCTGATGATTTAGTTGAAGTAAATGTAATCGAAGATCCTAAATATAAAGTAGCAGATGATAGATTAGGCTAAACGGAAATTATTTATATATTTTATTAAAACGCTATTTTATAGCGTTTTTTTTTGCGTGAACTTTAAACAAAGTAACTTGAGTTTGCGTTGAGTTGTAATTTAATCAGGATAATTGACAGTGTTATCTTATTGAATGCTTTTATAATAAGTTTATTAATAATAATCATGGCTGTATTTTGAGCTGGCATCAATTAATAGAAAATAGACATAAATTTTTCTGGGTACTACAAATTTCAGGTTGGTTTGGGTATGCCCTGGTAAATTATATTGGCGCAAAAGTATTTGAGATGCGCGATATTTATATTTTTGTGATTATTTTAAATGCATATGCAGGCTGGTTATTAACGATCCCTTTGAGATATCTTTATCGATATATATGGAATTCTGCTCCTTGGGTGCTTTTAATTGTTGTTTTTATAGCTTCTTATTTTATAGGCACTATTTGGTCTGTATTACAAAAGTTCAATTTTTGGGAAATATATCGCCATGGTTATCGACCAGAGGAATGGTTTTATTATTTTAAAGAAGGCTTAGATTCAGTTTATATCATTTTATTTTGGAGTGGTTCTTATTTTGGTGTTAAATATTATCAACTATTGCAAAGTGAAAAACAAAAAGCACTAAAAGCCAATACCATGGCCCATGAAGCGCAACTCAAGATGTTGCGGTATCAATTAAACCCCCATTTTCTATTTAATACCTTAAATGCAATTTCAACTTTAATCTTGATTGAAGATAATAAAGATGCAAATCAAATGGTCTCCAGGTTAAGCGACTTTTTAAGATATACACTTAATACAGATCCCATAAAAAAAGTACCGTTAGAACAAGAGTTACATGCGTTAAAATTATATTTAGATATCGAAAAAGTACGCTTTGAAGATAGGTTGACAATTAATATAGAAATTGCTCCTAATGCAGAACAAGCACTAGTACCGAGTTTAATTCTGCAGCCTTTGATCGAAAACTCGATTAAATATGCGATTGCTGTAATGCAAAGCGATGGTGTGATACAAATTAAAGCTCAAGTCTTTGCCAATGAATTATTATTAGAAGTATCAGATAATGGGCCTGGTCAAGATTTAGCTGAAGGGCAGTTTAGTAAAAAATCAGGTGTTGGTATTGCAAATACAAAAGATCGCTTAAAGACCCTTTACGAACACAACTATTCATTTGTATTATCTCATAATGAACCTAACGGATTAAAAGTTAACATTCGGATCCCATATGAAAAGGCCAGTAGTAAATGAATGATATACAAGCAATCATTGTAGATGATGAACCATTAGCCAGAAGGGGTCTGTCTGTACGACTAAAAGAATTTGCTAACATAAATGTGGTTTCGCAATGTAAAAATGGTCAGGAAGCACTTAGCATCTGTAAAACACAAAATATAGATTTAATCTTTTTAGATATACAAATGCCAGGACTGAGTGGGTTTGAAGTGGTAAAAGCTTTAACAGAATCTGATAAACCCTTACCAGCAATCGTATTTGTCACCGCATTTGATAATTATGCAGTGAGTGCATTTGAAAATCATGCGTTAGATTATCTTTTAAAACCAGTAGATCAAACCAGACTTACACAGGCGGTAGAAAAAGTGCAAAGTGTTATAAAAACTCAGCAAGATACTGAACATAAAAATAAACTCGCTAATTTTGTTGCCGGTCTGACGGGTAATAATTACGATGAAATCTTAAAGAAACTGGCTGATGGCGAAAAGATCGAATCTAAACGTTATCCGGAATCAATTGCAGTTAAAGATCAGGGTGAACTTATCAGATTACAAACTGCGTCTATTCAATGGGTTGATGCTGCAGGTGATTATATGTGTTTACATAGTAGTGACGGTAAAACTCATATTTTGAGAAAAACAATGAAAGAACTGGAGGCGGAATTAGATCCTAAACTTTTTGTGCGAGTGCACCGAAGTGCAATCGTAAATACAAAACAAATCAATAAATTAGTGACACAAATTAGTGGTGAGTATCAATTGATTTTAGAAAACGGACAAGAGCTTAAAGTAAGTCGTAGTTATCGAGATAAAGTAAAATCAGCAATAATGAACTAATTATCTATTTAATGACCTCAAATAACGTCTGTATTTTGAGGTTGTTTACATAAGAGTTAATTTGGACTTTGAGGTGTTAAGTTAAAATTAAATTCTTCTAGCCTTTTAATTAATAGCTGATTAGTTATATTTTTTAAATTTGTTTCAGCTAATGGGACCAAAATTATCTCGCCATCTTTAGTGCCTACCATCATATTTGTGTGTTTGTCATTTATGGCTTTAACTGCACGGATCCCGAGCTGTGTTGCTAATACACGGTCCATTGCAACAGGTGCACCGCCCCGTTGCACATAGCCTAAAATAGCACTACGAGTTTCTACTTTTGTGTGCGCTGAAATCATTTTAGCTAAGGTTTCTGTTGAAAAAGATAAAGCGTTCTCCGCAACAATAATAATATAACTTTGAGAAAGGTGGTTACAAATAGCGTATTTAATTGAATCTAACAAATGCTGAATAAATGCACTTTCATCATCAATTAGTTCATGGCAAATAATTTGCTGGGCACCGGAGGCGATACCTGACTCCATCGCGATAAAACCACAATTTCTCCCCATTACTTCAATGACAAATATTCTTTCAAATGCATCTGCTGTATCACGAATTTTGTCAATGCAACCTAAAGCTGTATCGATAGCAGTCCAAAAGCCAATGGTTTGATCTGTGCCGTTAATATCATTATCTATGGTGCCTGGTACGCCGATGATCTGGCCTTGCCAATATTGACTGATTGCCTGAGCTCCTTTGAAACTGCCATCTCCACCTATAATAACTAATGCCTGAATATCAGTATCATTCAGTGTTTTTACTGCTTGTTTTACGCCTTCAATTTGCAGCATCTCGATACAACGTGCTGTTTTTAATATAGTTCCTCCCTTATGAATAATATCACCCATGTCGTTCGCTTTTAATCTTGTTATATCTGCTGCAATTAATCCGTGATAACCAGCTATAAAACCAAAAACGTCATAACCATAGTCAATTGCACTTAAAGTAATGGCTCTTATTGCTGCATTCATTCCGGGAGCATCACCACCAGACGTTAAAATGGCCAATCTTTTATTTCCCATTTTTTGTTCCATTACAATCTCTTAAGCATATGAGTATTTTAATTATAGGAGACTGAACAAAAAAAAAGCCAGAGATCATCTGGCTATTTAGTCTTTTTATGTATCTTAGATGCGCTTTACATAGATAAAACATTAATGCAAAACGTAGCTATATACTTAGTCAACGGTAACAATTTTTAATGTATTGCTGGCGCCGACTGTTTCCATTGAATCACCATGCGTCAAAATCACTTTGTCACCAGTTTGTAACGCACCTTGATCTACCAGAGTGCGTAATGCTTGTTTGATCATAGATCCCATGTCGTAATCTGTTGAATCGAAGTAGGTAGGATATACACCTCGATATAACGCAGACTGGCCTAATGTATTTGCATGTCTGCTTAGAGAGTAGATAGGTAAACCTGAACTGATCCTAGACATGAGTTTTGCTGTATTACCTGATTCAGTTAGTGCAACAATAGCTTTTACACCATCTAAATGGTTGGCGGCATACATAGCAGATAAAGCGATTGCCTCAGAAGTATTTTCAAACATACTGTCTAATCTATGTTTAGAAATATGCGTTTGAGGTTGTGTTTCTGCACCAACACAGACTCTTGCCATAGCTTGTACTGTTTCAATTGGATAATCACCAGCTGCCGTTTCTGCTGATAACATAACAGCATCAGTCCCGTCTAATACTGCATTAGCTACATCCATTACCTCTGCGCGAGTAGGCATAGGGTTTTCAATCATAGTTTCCATCATTTGTGTTGCAGTCACTACAACACGATTTAATGTGCGTGCACGGGTGATGATGAGTTTTTGTTTACCTACAAGTTTGGCATCACCAATTTCAACCCCCAGATCTCCACGTGCTACCATGACGGCATCTGAAGCTAAGATAATGTCATCAATCGCTTCTACTGTTTCTACTGCTTCGGCGCGTTCAATTTTTGCGAGTAATTGTGCTTTACTGCCTGCTTTTTCTGCTAATGCGCGTACATAACGCATATCTTCTCCACTTCTTGGAAAGGAGACTGCGATATAATCCACACCAATTTCACTGGCTGTGATCAGGTCTTTTTCATCTTTTTCAGTGAATGCAGGTGCCGTTAAACCGCCACCTAAACGATTGATCCCTTTATTGTTTGACAGTACTCCGCCCACAGTGACGGTACAATAGACTTTCTTCCCAACAACTTTATCTACTGTTAATTGTATTAACCCATCATTTAATAATAGAAGATCACCTGTAGATACATCATTAGGTAATTCTTTATAATCTATACCTACAGCATGAATATCACCTTCACCTAAACCCATTTCAGCATCTAATATGAAAGTAGCGCCTACAATTAAAGTGACTTTATTATCTTTAAAAGTTGATACGCGAATTTTTGGTCCTTGAAGATCTGCCAAAATTGCCACGTTAAGGCCAAGTTTCTTAGAAATAATACGTACTTGTTCAGCTCTGTCTTTATGGTCTTGTGCTACACCATGTGAGAAGTTTAATCGAACTACATTGGCACCTGCTTTTATTATTCCTTCTAAGTTATTATCTTTGTCTGTTGCAGGTCCTAGGGTCGCTACAATTTTAGTACGTCTAAGCATCTAAATCTCCAATTAGCTCTTTTTTTTATAAATATTGTAAATTAAAATTAGCGCGCTTGTGGATATTGCACTAAATACATGACAAAATTATGACACCGGTGTCATGGTGCAGTCAATGCTTTTAATAAGTTGTGTACACAGTTCACTGCGAATTTTAACTAAAAAAGGGTGAGCTTTTAAAGTTATTTTTATTACATGTGCATTGAAAGGTGATGATTAATCCCTATAATGCGCGATTTTATTGGTTTATCATTAGTGATCTTTGGATCCAGGAGAATTAAGCATGCAAGTAGCATTAGTTGGTTTAGGCGTTATGGGTAAAAACCTGGCCTTAAACCTCATTGAAAATGGCTTAACATTAGTTGCTTATGATAAAAATCCAGATGCTGGTGAAGAGCTATTAAGGCTGGCAAAGAAAGAATGTGTTGCTGATAAATTACATATTGTTTCAGAGATTGGTGATATGGTCAGGCGATTACAGTCACCGAGATCTATTTTACTATTGGTGCCGGCAGGTGAGCTTGTAGACCGTGTTTGCAGTGAATTAATAGATGCTGGCGTGAGCATAGACGATATTATTATTGATTGTGGTAATAGTAATTACAAAGATGGCATTGCAAGGAAACTTAAATATCAGAATAAATTTGAGTTTGCGACTATGGGGATCTCAGGTGGAGCAGAAGGAGCTCGTCATGGACCCGCTATGATGGCCAGTGGTTCAGAAGGCGGTTGGGAAAGGCTGGAACCCTGGTTAGAAAAGGTTGCTGCTAGCTTTAATAAGGAGTCTTGTTTTGCCAGAGTTGGAAAGTCTGCCAGTGGTCATTTTGTAAAAATGGTCCATAACGGGATAGAGTATGCGTTAATGCAGTTGATCGCTGAAGTCTATCAATTATTAAGATTAGGTACGGGGCGTTCGCCAAAAGAAATCGCAGCAATTTTTGATACTTGGGGCCAAGGTGAATTAAATAGTTATCTATTATCCATTTCAGGTCATATTTTATCTCTTGAAACTGACACAGCTGATCCCTTAGTTGATTTGATAGAAAACAAAGTAGGTGCAAAAGGCACGGGGCTTTGGACTGCACAAAATGCGTTAGAATTAGGCATTGCAGTTCCTGCACTAGTTGCAGCGGTTCAGGCCCGGCACCTAACTAAATTTCGAGATACCCATGCCGCACAGGAAATGACCTATGCAGATAAAAACACGTCAATGGTCGAAATTGATTTAAAAGAATTAGAACAGGCTTTTCATTTAGCAAGTTTATTGGCTTACAGACAAGGTTTAGCGTTGATCAAGGGCGCGTCCAGAACCCATCAATGGAAAGTCGATTTAGCTAAGACATTACAGACCTGGCGAGCTGGTTGTATTATTAGAGCAGATTATTTAGATCAAATAGCACTTGGTTTAGGTCATATCGATACAATGAGCGAAGAAGCTAATGCACTAAGAAAGGTAACTGGACAAGCTATTATGACGGGCCTGGCAATGCCAGTGATCAGTGCAAGTCAAACTTATCTGGCTTCGTTAACAACACCTAGCAGCGGGCATTTAGTACAGGCACAAAGAGATTATTTTGGTGAACATGGGATCAAAACCCATTCAGGTGAAAGTTGTCATTTAACAGATTTGGTAGAGATTGCTAATAAAGTCAGATAACGTATAAAAGAGAGCCTGATACTATCAGGCTATTAACTTACCTTTCTAATTCACCACGTAAATTATCTTGCATTAGATGGCGAATTGTTTCAATTTCAAGGTTTTGACTGAATAAATAATGTAATTTAGTCAGACATGCCTCTAACGTCATATCGTAGCCACTGATCACACCAATGTTAAGTAGTGCATTACCTGTGGCGTAACCGCCCATATTAACCGTTCCTTTCAGGCACTGTGTTAAATTGACAACCACCACACCTTTTTGGCTAGCCTGTTCCAACTCCCCTAATATTCCAGGATCCTGGGGCGCGTTTCCTACACCAAAACTTAATAGTACTAAAGCTTTAACATCAGCACTTAGCATACTACTGATCACTTCGACACTGATCCCTGGGTATAGATGAAGTACACTGATCTGTTGTGGGGTAATGTTCGCTACTTCTAATTTATTGTCTATATAAGGGCTTAACTTTCCTTTAATAAGTTCAATGTTGATCCCCGACCTGGCTAAGGGCTCTAAATTTGGCGAGCCAAAAGCATTAAATCCGTCAGCATGAATTTTAGTTGCTCTATTACCACGGAATAGTTGGTTATTAAAAAATAAACTTACTTCAGCAATAGGGTAATTAGCCGCTAAAAACATGGCATTTAGCAAATTTATCTGGCCGTCGGAGCGTAATTGAGATAATGGAATTTGTGAACCTGTGACTATGACAGGTTTAGTGAGGTTTTCAAACATAAAAGAGAGGGCTGAGGCTGTATAGGCCATAGTATCTGTACCATGTAATACAACAAATCCATCATAATCCTGGTATTTTTCTTTTATGTCATCGGCGATTAATTGCCAGTGAGCCGGTGACATATTAGAGGAATCAATAAGCGGTTGATATTCATGTATATCAAATAATGGCATTTCTTCTCGAGTGAATTCAGCATTTTTTTTAACTGTTTGTGTTAAATAGCCATCCGCTGGAACATATCCCTTAGAAGATTTTTTCATGCCTATTGTGCCGCCTGTATAGGCGATATAAATACGTTTTCTTTTCATGATCTACCCGTTATAAAAAAGCCCTGTTATACGATAACAGGGCTAGTTTAAAGCTAATTTAGACTAGTGCAATAATTATTGCCCGATATTACAGACCAGACAACGTGCATATAATGCATTTGGATCATTATAGTCTTTTAAAGAAGCGACTTCAGATTTTACTTTGTATAAAACACTTGATAACTGACTTTGTAATCCAGTAGCAAAATCATCTTGATCCACTTGTTTAGCAAATAACGCTTTAATATGCGCATTACTTAACAATTTTTGGATTAACATTTCACGTTCAGATAAAGTTTGTTCAACAGTGATCACATCGTAATGTTCTAAGCTGGCCAGTTTAGCAGCTGACGCGATTGCATCTTCTTTATTCCCTAAATTATCAACTAATCCAAGCTCTTTCGCTTTACTCGCAATCCAGACACGTCCCTGAGCAATTTTATCAACTTCTTCTATTGATAAACCTCTTGCTTCGCCAACGATAGTTAAAAATCGTTCATAACCACGTTCTATACTCATTTGGATCATATTCCCTAATTTAGGATCCAGTTCTCGCATGGGAGAAAAACCTGCCATTTCAGTTGTTGATACACCGTCAGAATAGACACCAACTCTGGCTAAGGACTTTTCAAAAGTCATGATACTACCAAAAATACCAATTGAACCTGTGATTGTGCTTGGGGCAGCCCAAATCTCATTAGCAGCTGAGGCTATCCAGTAACCGCCTGATGCAGCCACCGAACTCATTGATGCTACAACAGGTATTCCAGCTTCTTTTAACGCGATAACTTCAGCGCGAATTACTTCAGAGGCAAACATACTACCACCACCTGAATCTATTCTGAGCACGACGGCTTTAACTTTATTATTTAATCTGGCTTTTCTTAAAAGGGCCGCTGTAGAATCTCCGCCAATTTGTCCTGCTTTTCGTTTGCCATCAACAATATTGCCTTTGGCAACAATCACGGCGACTTTTTCAGTTAACGGGTTTTCAAAAGTCATACTTGGTAAAGTTGATAAATATTCATCAAAAGAGATACGCTTAAAACTTTTTTGCTCTTTATCATCGCCAACTAAAGCAATAAGTTGACTTCTTACTTGCTCTTTTGTCTTTAATGAATCGACCCAACCATTTTCTAATGCATATTGACCTGAATCGCCGTTTGCTTTGGCAAATTTAATTAAAAAGTCATCCATTTTTTCGTCAAAATTAGTTACATCAAAGCCTCTTTGGGTTGCGATATCTGTTTTGTACTCTTGCCATAAAGCGCCAAGCCATTCTTTATTGGCTTTTTTGGCTGCGTCAGACATATCATTTCTGATAAAAGGTTCAACCGCTGATTTATAAGTTCCAACACGAAATATATGCTGCGAGACGGACAGTTTCTCGATGGCTTCTTTAAAATACATAGGATACATAGCATATCCTTCGACACCCAACCAACCATAGGGATGCATTGAGATTTCATTGGCGTGGGCAGCCAGATAGTATTGTGCTTGAGAATAATAATCACCCGTTGCAATAATTTGTTTACCGGCATTTTTAAATGAGACTAGGGCTTGACTGATTGTTTTGAGTTTATTGAGATGTGCATTACCCATCTTTCTCAAATCAAGGACCATCAATTTAATTTTTTTGTCTTCTTCTGCATGTTTAATGACTTTTATAATGTCATCAAGTAAGACTTCAGGTGGTTCATCATTGTTACCCATAGAATCGCTGAGCGCTGCCTCAATCGGGTCAACATACTTCTTTTGCTCAACGATATGGCCTGCAATATCAAGTACGAGTGCAGAACCTGGCTCAATCTTAATATTATCTTCACTATTTCCAGATGCGATAATAAACGCAATCAAGATAAAGAAAAAAATAAAATTGAAAATAAGTCGTCTTGAAAAGTTGAGTACATTCCATAGTGCGACAAAAAACTTTTTCACCAAAACAAATTCCTTAAACTGTTTACAAGCTTCATAAATAAATATGTGGACTATAATAACGTATCTTTTAGACAAACTTAAATTTAAATAGTTACGAATTATTTTTAAATCGTTAATTTAGTAATTTATCGGATAAATTAACATTCATTATCAAATTATTGTGAATAACTTGTTTAAAATATTAAAAATGGTAATGTGGAAAGAGGTATGACCAGTATAGTGAGACATTAAGTGCTAGAAAATTCGTTAAATTTGAAAAACAATACATTAAAGAACCGTTTGATCATGGGATCCATGCATACAGGTCTGGAAGAAGGGTTTTGGAATGTAAAAAAGCTTAAGGCCTTTTATGAAGCACGTGCAAAAGGCGGTGTCGGGCTAATAATAACAGGGGGTTTTAGTCCTAATATCAAAGGAAAATTGACACCTATATCTTCTTCATTTAATAGCTGGTTAGATGTAATAAAGCACAAACCCATCACTGATGTGGTTCATAAACATGATAGCAAAATATGCTTACAACTGTTACATGCCGGACGATATGCCTATCATCCGTTTAATACAGCGCCTAGTGCAATTAAAGCGCCTATTAACCCTTATACACCGAGTGAAATGTCGGATAGTGCGATAAATTCAACGATTAAATCTTTTGCTAAATCTGCGTATTTAGCGCAAAAAGCAGGTTATGATGGCGTTGAGATTATGGGCTCTGAAGGATATCTGATCAATGAATTTATGGCACCCAGAACCAATAAAAGGCAGGATCGCTGGGGAGGAAGCAATGAGAACCGGATGCGATTTGCCTGCGAAATTGTAAAAGCTGTACGTGAAAAAGTGGCTGACAAATTTATCATTATTTTCAGACTTTCAATGTTAGATTTAGTTGAAGAAGGGTCATCTGAACAAGATATTGCTGAGCAAGCCAAGGCTTTAGAGCAAGCCGGAGTGGATATTTTTAATACAGGAATTGGTTGGCACGAAGCGCGTGTACCAACAATTGCCAGCATGGTACCACAAGGTGCTTTTAAAAACGCTTCAGCGAGATTGAAAAATATTGTTTCAGCGCCAGTTGTAGCTGTTAACCGGATCAATACACCTGAAATAGCTAATAATATTTTGAAAGAAAAAGAAGCTGATTTAATATCAATGGCCCGTCCGTTATTAGCTGATCCCGATTTCTTTAATAAATATTTACAACAGAAAAATGACACTATTAACATTTGTATTGCCTGTAATCAAGGTTGTTTAGATAATGTATTTAAAGGTAAGCGAGCAACCTGTCTAGTGAACCCTCAAGCTGGCTTTGAATTAGAATACCCTTTAATTAAGGCTTTGAAAGCTAAAAATGTACTGGTTGTAGGCGCAGGGCCGGCGGGCATGTCTTGTGCAAGTTATCTTGCGCAAAAAGGACATTCGGTGACTTTGATTGATCAGGCACCACAAATGGGTGGTCAATTCAACCTGGCCATGCGGATACCAGGTAAAGAAGATTTTAGCTATACCTTAACTTATTTCAAAAACGAATTGGCGCGGCTCAATGTAACTGTAAAACTAAATACAGCCTATGATGAATCTATGCTTAATGAATACGATGAAACAGTATTTTCCTCAGGTGTACGGCCAAGATTATCACCAATAAAATGCGACGATGGCAAACGTGTGCTCCCTTACGATGAGGTTATCAGAAAAGAAGTGAAATTAGGGAATAAAATTGCAATTTTAGGTGCGGGAGGAATAGGGTTTGATATGGTTGCATTTTTGGCTGAAAAAGCGAATAAATCAATTGAAGAATTTCAATCTCAATGGGGGATTGGCACGAGTCAGCAAATAGAAACTCCAGAATTAACTTTATATATGTTGAAGCGTAGCGCTGGCAGGTTTGGTTCTGAACTTGGCAAAACAACAGGGTGGATCCACAGACAAGTTGCAAAACAACAACAAGTTACTCAACTCTCAGATTGTGTTTATAAAAGGTTTTCAAATGAAGGACTTGAAATTGAACATAATGGTAAGCAGAAAATGTTAGACGTTGATACTGTTGTAGCCTGTATAGGGCAAGAATCGAATACAGATTTGTTTAATGAACTTGATTTTGAAAAAAATAAAAATGTACACGTTATTGGCGGTGCGAAACTGGCAAAAGCAATTGATGCAAAACGTGCCATTTTTGAAGCATTACAAGTTGCATTAAAAATATAATTTTTATTGATACGCATTTAGTGAGTGGCTTATTGTAAGCCGCTTTTTTGACCTAATTACTCTCATTTATTGCTTCCGTTGAAAGATAATCCAAGAACATATGGTCTATGTTTATAATTCAAATATTTATACTTAATTTAAAACTTCGGAATACTTAAAATGTTGTTAAAACTAACTCATCTTTACCATAATATAATTAAAAAGTCAGATGTTTTTTCTGGCATAGCACCATTATTGTTTAGATTGATCCTCGCTCCGACTATGATAATTGCTGGTTATAATAAATTGGGGATAAGCGACCCCTGGCAGGGCGTAATGCACGCAATACAGGCTGATCCTAATGTTGTATCCTGGTTTGGTAACAGTGAGTGGGGTTTAGGTTTGCCTTTTCCTGATCTATTAGCACTTTTGGCTGGTTGGACAGAGTTTTTAGGTGGTTGGTTTCTTTTAATTGGTTTATTTACACGTATCACAGCATTACCTCTGATGTTTACCATGTTTATTGCAGCAACAACGGTCCACTGGAGTAATGGTTGGTTTGCAATAACGCCGCTAAACCCAAATACCAGTAGTGCACAAGTATTGAACTGGTTTGCTATACCCGGTGCACAAGAAAGCCTGGATAATAGTGTCGCAACACAGCAAAGGTTAACTAAACTAAAAGAAATTGTAGCAGCACATGGCAATACGGATTATTTATATGAAAAAGGTAAGCCTTTAATTCTTAATAACGGAATAGAATTTTCTGCAACTTATTTTGTGATGTTATTAAGTTTATTTTTTACTGGCGGTGGCCGTTTTACCAGTGTAGATCATTGGTTAAAATCTAAATTGAAAATATAGTGACGAATTGAAAATAACTTTGGTATTCTACATTTAATTTATAATTTTAAGAATATCAGAGTTATGCAAGCAATCGAATTATTATTAAATCGACAGTCAAATAGTAAATTACAAGCGCCAGGTCCTGATCCCAAACAATTGGAAATAATAAAAAACGCCGCATTAAAGGTACCAGATCATGCGGGGCTAAAGCCATGGCAATTTATTATTGTAGAGGGTGATAGCAGAGGAGCTTTAGGTGAAATCTATCATTTGTCAGCTGTTAAAAATAATGCTGATGAAAAAGTGTTAGGCAAAGCAAGAACATTGCCTTTTCGCGCTCCGACAGTGATCATTTGTATCGCTAAATATAAACCTCACCCTAAAGTTCCGAGAATAGAGCAAGTTCAATCAGCAGGTTGTGCTGTTATGGCGATGCAACAAGCTGCCTTTGCCCAAGGATTAGCTGGTGTATGGCGTACCGGGGCATATGCTAGTTGTAACGTGGTGAAAGAACAACTTAACCTGCAAGAGCAAGATGAAATTGTTGGATACCTATATTTGGGTACAGCCTGCTCTGATCATAAAAAAACAAATGTATTAGATGCCGCAGAATATTTCTCCTATTTACCAACAAAATTATAAGATACGTAATGACAAGTTATATTCTTAAGTCTCAAATTATTCAGGGTCTGTTTTTTGCCACGTCAGTTTATTTTTTGGCAAATTTTTTTGAATTATCAAGTATGATTGCTATAACACTTGGGATCACCGCATTAACCGGCTTTTGGTGGATCACAGAAGCATTACCCATACCGTTAACTTCACTTATTCCTATGGCGACATTACCATTATTTGGTGTCATAACGCATAAAGCTGCGGCAAGCTCTTTGGGTAGTCATGTGATCATACTCTTGATGGGCGCATTTATGCTGGCTGTAGCGATAGAGCAATCGCAAGTTCATAAACGAATCGCTTTTACTATTATAGATAAAATAGGCGGGGGCAGTGCTATGCGGATTTTGTTAGCAATAATGACAACGAGTGCATTACTGTCTATGTGGATCTCAAATACTGCGACCGTGGTTGCATTGCTGCCAGTTGTGATTGCACTGTGTGTTTCTACAGATAATACTAAGTTTAAAATCGCTTTATTATTAGGGTTGGCTTATTCCGCATCAGTGGGTGGTATTGGCACAATTATAGGCACCCCTCCTAATTTGATTTTTGCGACGGTATACGAGCAATTTACCAATAAGGAATATGGATTTATTACCTGGATGTCTGTGGCTGTTCCTATAGTAATTATTTCAATCCCTTTAATGTGCCTATGGTTAGGCTGGGGTATAAAACTAAAGTCTCGAATTGAATTGCCGGAAATGGGAAAATGGGAAAAGGCAGAAGTACGTGTATTAGTTATTTTTAGTTTAGTGGCGCTGGCCTGGATATTCAGAAAGGAACCTTTTGGTGGCTGGTCGGGATTCATAGATAATAATACTGTAGGGGACTCTAGTATTGCTTTGCTTGGTGTCATGTTAATGGCCATCACTGGAGATGGAAAAGGCAAAAGATTACTTGAATGGGAAAAAGCTAAAAATATTCCATGGGGCATGTTATTGTTATTTGCAGGAGGAATTTGTATTGCCAAAGCCTTTGTAGCAAGCGGATTGAGTGACTTACTGGGACAGTATTTAGCGAGTTTAGGTGCACTACCATTAATTATTATGTTATTTGGTTTAACTTTAGGTGTCTCTTTTTTAACTGAAATTACTTCCAATACCGCAACTGCAACATTATTAATGCCTGTGATTGCATCTGCAGCCATAGCGTTAAAATTGCCTATTGAATTATTAATGATACCTGTGGTTATTAGTTGTTCTTGCGCTTTTTGTTTGCCAGTTGCAACAGCACCTAACTCAATTGTTTTTGCCAGTGGTGAAATAAAAGTAATAGATATGGTTAAACAAGGAATTATATTAAATTTTGTCTTAGCATGTGTGATCACGTTAACATGTTATTTTTTGTTACAGTAAATAGCATATAAATTCAGCTTGTTATTTCAAGAGTATTTGATAAGGTAATGGGTCAAAAATAAAACAAATTATAATAATAAAATAAAAGAGGTACGCGAGAATGAATAATTTATTCTATCGCGAAAAAGAAAATTGGTTGCTCTGGTTACTTTGGGGTATTTCCGGAGCCGGTTTGATGTATATCATTGCGCATTTTTTGCAAAGTGAGCTTTATAACTTGATGGGGATCACTGTTGTCATAGCGATGTTAACTTGGCAAATATATGGCAATGTAGGGTATAGTTTTAAAAGAACATTTAAAATAACCTTCTTTGTATTTACCTGGTGCAGTGTCCCTTTACTTTTTTATGATAATGTTGATACAGGACTGTTTGGCGATGATGTATTACTTAAAATTGGTATCGCCCTGATCTTTGGTGCTTTGATCTGTACAATAAGTTCTTTTATTGCTAAATCACCCAAGCAATATTATTAAATTTATTACAATCTTGTCTAATTGATAGTTTTTTAATCAGTTAGTTTTTATTTTTAATTATTTACTTTACATAAATAAACAATGCCATTATTATTCGCGCCAACAGTGGAGAGATGGCAGAGTGGTCGAATGCACCGGTCTTGAAAACCGGCATGGGTTTATAGCCCATCTAGGGTTCAAATCCCTATCTCTCCGCCACTTAATTCCTAAAAACCGCCTAATGGCGGTTTTTTTCGTTTGAAGTTTAAATTTTAAATATATCTGCATGGTAGGGTAAAATGGATCACAAGCAAATAATAAAAAAAGTTTGTTTTTGGAGTGTGTTTAGTTTTTTCTACTATTTAGGTTTTACCAATATATTTAAAATGTTGAATGATACGAGTCAACAAAATGTAAACGCTGAATTCTACGCAATTGTCTATATCGCTTTAATTGCACATTTGATCAATAAATATGAAGAAGTTTCTCCCAGGTTATGCACCTGGTTTGTTTCTTTGATTGGTTTAGGTGGATTTACATTTTTAGCGTTACTAAGATTGGATAAAACATTCGATATTATGTATTCTCCTTTTTATCTTTTTTTATATATTGCACTCCCTGTAACATATGAATTAATCAATTTAATTATTACTAAAGGCAATAGCCAAAAGTAAGATTAACTGTGTTAACTTGGCGCATTGATAAGCACCAAGTTTTATTTTTTAACTTATTATTATTGTGAAGATTATGTCTGAAAAATTTAAAGTAAATGCTGATAAAGCAAGTTATGGTATTGGTTTACAAATGGGTGAACAACTTAAAGGAAATCCATTTGAAGGTTTGAATTTAAACCTTGTATTTGAAGGTATGAAAGATGCTTTTACTGGTACTGAAATGCAAGTTGAAGTAACCGAAATTCAAGCTGCTTTTGAAGAAATTAATACAGAAATACAAACTCGTCGTGAAGCTGAAGCAAAAGTACTTGCAGCCGAAGGCACAGCATTTTTAGAAGACAATGCTAAGCGCTCAGAAGTGACTGTAACTGAATCAGGTTTACAGTATGAAGTATTAACGACAGGTGAAGGTGAGAAACCAACAAGTGAATCTACGGTTCGTACTCATTATCATGGTACGCTTGTTAATGGTACTGTGTTCGATAGTTCATACGATCGTGGTGAGCCAGCTGAATTTCCGGTAGGTGGTGTGATCAAAGGTTGGACTGAAGCATTACAAATGATGGCTGTTGGTTCAAAGTGGCGTCTATATGTCCCTCAAGATTTAGCATACGGTGAACGTGGCGCTGGCGCTGCAATAGCACCATATGCAACACTTGTATTTGATGTTGAATTATTAGCAATTATTTAAGGCTAATAGTCTGAATAGCCAGAGTTTTTCTGGCTATTTTTCAACCACCCTCAAAAAATCTCATATTTCGTAATATCATCAGAAATTTTGTTTTAATTTAACTGGTCTAAACTTATATAACGTATTAGTAAAAAGATCAGCTGATGACTGATAAGCAGTATATTTATAAAGCTCATATTGATGTTTCAGATATTAATCATCACAGGTATGAACACATTGACTTTACTCTATCTTTGTTACCTCATGAGGATACACAGCACCTGTTATTAAAACTTATTGGTTACTGTTTATTTCCTTTTACTGAATCAATAATTTCAACTTCTGATGATCTGCCGCTTCACCCTGATGTGGGAATTTGCGATTTAGATGATCACTTTAAACTCTGGCTGGATGTTGGGTTTCCTGAGTTAAAAAGAATAGAAAAGGCATGCCGTAAATCGGATCAAGTGATCATATTAACAATCGCAAAGAGTCAGTGGTTAGCAGAAAATAAAGCAAAGTTATTGTTATTGAATAATTTGCACTTGCTTAAAATAGAGGCTGACTTTTTGAAATTTTTGCAACGGGATATGTCAAGAAAATTAGTCTGGTCAGTGATATTAGATCAAAACAGATTAGCTTTAACAAGTCATAATGCTTTCTTTGAAACTGTAATAGGTGAGTACCCCTGGATAGAGCATCATATAGTTTAAAAATCTAGGTAAACTCTAACTCTATGGCGCCATCAGGTTTGCAACAACACAATAAAACCTCTCCTTTGCGCACATAAGCAAGTGGCTCTTGTTGATAAACTACTTTCCCACAAGATAACTTGCATCTACATGCACCACAAAAACCTTCCCGGCAATGAAAATGTACAGCAATATTATTATTTTCTAAATAGTCCAACAAAGAATTATCAGTAAAGTGATCAAATTCTGTATCAATCACTTTACTATTAAATATAACCTTATCTGACATTAAAGATCAAAATCATCAAAGTCCGAACCAGATACTGAAGAGTCGACCTGGCCAACCAGGTAGGAACTAATTTCACTTTCTTGCGGCGCTACTTGTACATTATCACTCACTAAATAAGAGTTTATCCAAGGCAAAGGGTTACTCTTTATGGAGAAGGGAGCTTCATACCCTATTGCTTGCATCCGATGATTACTAATATACTCTATATATTGTTTGAGTATTTCAGCGTTGAGTCCAATCATAGATCCATCTTTAAACAAATAATCAGCCCACTCTTTTTCCTGTTCAACAACATCAAGGAATATTTGACGTCCTTGTGCGTGCATTTCTATGGCGATTTCTTGCATTTCAGGATCGTCATTACCATCGGCCCAATTGTTTATGATGTGCTGTGTACCTGTTAAATGTAGTGCTTCATCACGTGCGATTAATTTGATGATTTTTGCATTGCCTTCCAATAATTCGCGTTCAGCAAATGCAAAGCTACAGGCAAAGCTCACGTAGAATCGGATGGCCTCTAAAGCATTAACAGAGCAAACAGCTAAAAATAACTTTTCTTTAAGCTTACGTTTAGTTACGACAACCGATTTGCCCTCAACTTCGTAAGTTCCTTCACCTTGTGATTGGAGTAGTTGTGTTATTAGAATAACATCATCAAAATATTGAGATATAGAGGTTGCGCGTTTTAATATCGCCGGATTCACAACAATATCGTCAAATACTTCAGCGGGATCGGTAAATAAATTTCTTAATATATGCGTATATGAACGTGAATGAATGGTTTCACTAAATGCCCAGGTTTCTACCCAAGTTTCTATCTCTGGCAAAGATACTATAGGTAAGAAAACTGCGTTGACAGATCTTGCAGCCATACTATCTAGTAAAGTTTGATATTTTAAGTTTGAAATGAAAATATGCTTTTCTGACGCAGAAAGACTTTGCCAATCAGCTCTGTCTTTCGACACATCAATTTCTTCAGGGCGCCAAAAAAAAGATAGCTGTTTTTCTATTAATTTTTCAAATGCAGCATGCTTTTGTATATCATAACGAGATACATTAACACTATTACCTAAAAACATGGGCTCTAATAAAGCATTATTAGGTTGTTGGTTAAAAGTTGTATAAGTCATTTTTTATTTTAGCTCTTAAAGATTTTTACTAAATGAATCGATAAAAGCCGCAGTATTTGCGGCTTAATTTATGTTCGGAAAATTATATCTTACAAGCTCCGCCTGCGCAGCCATCATCTTCCTCTTCAATGATATCTTCTTGCGAGTCTGAAGCCCCGTCTCTTGTATTATGATAATAAAGGGTTTTGACACCCAATTTATAAGCGGTCAAAAGATCTTTTAAGATTAATTTTAATGGCACTTTACCACCTTCATATATATTTGGATCATAATTAGTATTTGCAGATATGGTTTGATCAATAAATTTTTGCATAATACCAACAAGTTGCAAATAACCATCATTTGAAGGCAGATCCCATAACAGCTCGTAATTATCCTTTAAGCGATTATATTCAGGTACAACTTGTTTTAATACGCCATCTTTACTTGCTTTCACACTAATATGTCCACGTGGCGGTTCAATTCCATTTGTCGCATTTGAGATCTGTGATGAAGTTTCAGAAGGCATTAATGCTGATAATGTCGAGTTTCTCATACCATACTTCACAATATCATTACGTAAGCCATCCCAGTCTAAATGTAATGCTTCATCACAAATTTTGTCGAGATCTTTCTTATAAGTATCAATTGGCATGATGCCTTTAGAATAAGTCGTTTCATTAAACTTCGGACATGCGCCTTTTTCTTTAGCCAATTTATTTGAGGCTTTCATTAAGTTAAACTGTATGGCTTCGAAGGTTCTGTGAGTTAGGCCATTGGCACTGCCGTCTGAATATTTCACACCATTTTTTGCTAAATAATAAGCGAAGTTAATCACACCTATACCAAGTGTTCTTCTGCCCATAGTCGCGTTATGCGCAGCAGGAACAGGGTAGTCCTGATAATCTAACAAGTCGTCCAATGCTCTTACTGTTAACTCTGTTAGTTCTTCAATTTCATCAAGCGATTCAATTGCACCTAAATTTATTGCAGATAGCGTACATAAGGCAATTTCACCTTCTTCATCCATAACATGGCGTAATGGTTTAGTGGGTAAAGCAATTTCTAAACATAAATTTGACTGGCGAATTGGCGCGACCTTAGCGTCAAATGGACTATGTGTATTACAATGATCAACATTTTGCAGATAAATTCGGCCAGTACTTGCTCTTTCTTGTGCAAATACTGAAAACAGTTCGATGGCCTTGATGCGTTTTTTACGAATAGAAGCATCAGCCTCATAAAGCGTGTATAAGCGTTCAAACTCGTCTTGATCCGAGAAAAATGATTCATATAATCCAGGTACATCTGACGGACTAAACAAGGTAATATAATCATCTTTTATCAAACGACTATACATAACCTTATTAAATTGAACGCCATAATCAAGATGGCGCACTCGATTATCTTCTACACCACGATTGTTTTTAAGAACCAGTAAATTTTCAACTTCTAAATGCCATAAAGGGTAAAATAACGTTGCAGCACCGCCTCTCACGCCACCTTGAGAACAACTTTTTACAGCCGTTTGAAAGTGCTTGTAAAACGGAATGCACCCCGTATGAAAAGCCTCTCCATTTCTAATTGGGCTACCTAATGCGCGTATCTGACCTGCATTTATTCCAATGCCCGCGCGTTGGCTGACATATTTTACGATTGCTGATGAGGTGGCATTAATAGAATCTAAGCTATCACCACACTCAATTAAAACACATGAACTAAACTGTCTTGTTGGCGTACGCACACCTGCCATAATAGGTGTTGGTAAGGATATTTTAAAGCTGGAGACTGCATCATAAAAACGTTTTATATAATCTAATCTTTGTTCTTTAGGATATTTTGCAAATAAGCTCGCCGCCACCAATATGTAAAGGAACTGGGCACTTTCATATATTTGACCTGTAACACGGTTTTGAACTAAATATTTACCTTCTAGCTGTTTTACTGCGGCATAACTGAAGTTGAGATCTCTGGTATGATCTAAGTACTGATCTAGTTGATCAATTTCAGCTTCGCTATAATCACTTAACAGGTGGGCATCATAACGTTTGTCTTCCACCAACTGAACCATATGGTCGTACAAGCGTGGAGGATCAAATTTACCGTATGCTTTTTTACGTAAATGGAAAATGGCAAGTCTGGCGGCTAAATATTGATAATCAGGGCATTCTTTAGAAATTAGATCTGCAGCTGCTTTAATTATGGTTTCATGAATATCCGCTGTTCGGATCCCATCATAAAATTGAATATGTGATCTTAATTCAACTTGAGATACAGATACATTATCAAGACCTTCGGCAGCCCAGGTAATTACACGATGGATTTTGTCTAAATCCAATGTTTCTTTTAGACCGTCACGTTTACTCACAGATAGCTGTTGATTCATAGTGTGCCTATTTTCCTTGGGTGTTAACTAGATTGTTTTTATAATGTTGAAGCATATGTCTTTTAATTTTTAAGTACTTTTATTAATGGCGCTGATTATCACTAGATATAGGAATAATCTAAATTGTTATCACAAGATAATGGGGTATTAGATCATTTGCAAGGTACAGTATTAAGAGAAATTGTGGATAACTAGGGTATAAATTTCATGTGTTAGTTATCACTAACCTTTCATCTTTTTATTTATTAGAAATATCTGAAAATCAATATTGAAAATGAAATATTAAACTTTTTTTAATTGTTATGATTGCTTAAACTATTTTAGTTTAAAAACTAATCTAACAGCAAAAATCACAATATCTAGTGCTTAAATAAAATTATTAGCACTAGATATGGATGTTTGTTAAATGAACATTTAATGACGATGTTAAATAGAAAAGCACATAAGTCTCTAATTGTTGCTGTTACAACTTCTCAAAATATAAAATGTAATTAACACTCAGGTCATCATTTAATTTATATTGTTTAGTTATTGGGTTATAACTCAGACCAGCACTGGCTCTTACCTTAAGGTTATTTTTTTCAGCCCAGGCTATTAATGTGGCTGGCTTTATAAATTTGCCGTGATCATGGGTTCCTTCAGGCACAATTTTTAGAATTTTTTCAGCACCAATAATTGCATAAAGGTATGATTTGGCCGTTTTGTTAAGTGTTGAGAAGAATATCTTTCCACCAGGTTTTACAAGCTGTGACGCGGCATTTATAACGGACTCAGGCTCAGGTACGTGTTCTAACATCTCCATGCAAGTAACAATGTCGAACAATTCAGGATTGTTTGCAGCATAATTTTCAGCTGTTTCTTTTATATATTCTACTTTTACACCTGACTCTAAACCATGTAGTTTTGCCACTTTGAGTGGTTCAGCTCCCATATCTAAGCCAGTAACGTCAGCACCAAGTTTGGCCATACTTTCGCTTAAAATACCGCCGCCGCAGCCTATATCTAATGTTTTTTTATTTTCCAGACCACCGGATTTATTATTGATAAAATCAAGTCGCAAAGGGTTAATTTCGTGTAACGGTTTAAATTCACCTTCTAGATCCCACCATTTTTCAGCCAATGCTTCAAATTTTGAAATTTCTGCGTGATCTACATTTTGATGTTCGGTCATATAAAGCTTCCTCGTTAATTACAGAGCATTATAAAGGGAATTTTACAAAGTAACAGTGATTTACTTCCTGTAAATTAAGAAAAGATGTGATAGCATGTATCGGTTAATAAAAATAAATAATTTAAAGATTGAAGGAAGTGGCCTCATATGACGGATAACACCAATCAGATAGTTCCTGTAAATATTGAAGATGAATTAAAAAACTCCTATCTAGATTACGCTATGAGCGTAATTGTCGGACGTGCTTTACCGGACGTACGTGATGGTCTAAAACCTGTGCATCGTCGTGTTTTATTTGCAATGAATGAACTAAAAAATGACTGGAATAAACCTTACAAAAAATCAGCTCGTGTTGTTGGTGACGTTATAGGTAAGTATCACCCTCATGGTGATACAGCGGTATATGATACGATAGTTAGAATGGCTCAACCATTTGCTATGCGCTACTTATTAGTTGATGGACAAGGTAATTTTGGTTCTGTAGATGGTGATTCAGCAGCTGCAATGCGTTATACCGAAATCAGAATGTCAAAACTATCCCATGAATTATTATCTGATTTAGAAAAAGAAACGGTTGATTTTGTACCAAACTATGACGGCACTGAATTAATTCCAGCAGTTATGCCTACCAGAATACCCACTTTATTGGTCAATGGCTCTTCAGGGATTGCAGTTGGTATGGCAACGAATATTCCGCCACATAACTTAACTGAAGTTATCAATGGTTGTTTGGCGTTAATGCATGATCCTGATTTAACAGCAGAACAACTGATTGAATATATTCCTGGACCTGATTTTCCTACTGCAGGGATAATAAGCGGTAAACAAGGTATTGAGCAGGCCTATAAAACCGGGCGTGGTAAAGTTTATATTCGCGCCAATGCTGAAGTTCAAACTAATGAACAAAATGGTCGTGAAACCATTATTGTTGACGAACTGCCTTATCAGGTTAATAAAGCGCGTTTAATTGAAAAAATCGCAGAACTGGTAAAAGATAAAAAAATAGAAGGAATTAGTGCGCTACGTGATGAATCTGATAAAGACGGTATGCGTATTGTAATCGAAATAAAACGAGGTGAAGTTGGAGAAGTTGTCCTAAATAACCTTTATTCACAAACACAAATGCAAACTGTGTTTGGTATGAATATGGTTGCACTAGATAATGGCCAGCCTAAGTGTTTAACACTTAAAGAAATGCTTTCTGCGTTTATCATTCACAGGCGTGAAGTGGTTACACGTCGTACCGTATTCGAATTACGTAAAGCCAGAGACAGAGCGCATATGCTTGAAGGACTGGCGATTGCATTAGCAAATATTGACCCTATCATTGAGCTTATTCGTCACTCTGCGACACCGGCAGATGCAAAAGAAGCCTTACTTTCTCGTTCATGGCAACTCGGTAATGTACAGGGCATGCTTGAAAAAGCTGGCGAAGCAAACGTTGCCAGACCTGAATGGTTAGAAGATGAATTGGGCATTCGTGATGGTGAGTATTATTTGTCTATGCAGCAAGCACAGGCAATTTTAGACTTAAGATTACATAAATTAACTGGCTTGGAACATGAAAAAATCATTGCTGAATATCAAAGTTTATTAGATATCATAGCTGAGTTGTTATTTATCCTGTCAAGTCCTGAGCGTTTATTAGAAGTTATACGTGAAGAGTTAATAGCAATAAAAGAGCAATTTGGTGATGAACGCAGAACCGTTATTACCGCTGCTGCTCATGATATTAGCCTTGAAGATCTAATTAATGAAGAAGATGTTGTTGTTACATTATCTCACGAAGGGTATGTGAAATATCAACCTCTGTCAGATTATGAAGCGCAAAGACGTGGCGGCAAAGGTAAATCAGCGACACGAATGAAAGATGAAGACTTCATTGAGCGTTTGTTAGTTGCTAATACCCACGATACTATTTTATGTTTTTCTACGGCAGGGCGTTTGTATTGGTTAAAAGTTTATCAATTACCGCTAGCAAGTCGTGCTGCACGTGGTAAACCAATCGTAAATTTATTACCACTAGAAGAAAATGAACGTATAACCGCGATATTACCAGTGCGTGAATATGAAGATGATAAATTCATCTTTATGGCAACATCAAATGGTACTGTGAAGAAAACACCGTTAACAGCTTATAGCCGACAACGTGCAAGTGGTATAATCGCTGTTAACTTAAATGAAGGTGATAGCTTAATTGGCGTTGATATCACAGATGGTAGCAACGAAATTATGTTGTTCTCAGATGCTGGTAAAGTGGTTAGGTTTAAAGAAGCGGAAGAAACACCTGTTGTTGATGAAAATGGACAACCAGTATTAGATGAAAATGGTGTTCAGGAGATTAAATTTAAGGGTGTCAGACCTATGGGCCGTACCGCAACAGGTGTACGCGGTATAAAACTGAAAGATGATGACAAAGTTATTTCATTAATAGTGCCTAAAACAGATGGTGACATTTTAACGGTTACAGAAAATGGCTATGGTAAGCGTACTGTATTAGATGATTACCCGTCTAAGAGCAGAGCAACACAAGGTGTTGTATCAATTAAAGTCAGTGAAAGAAACGGTAAAGTGGTTGGTGCTGTTCAAGTACTTGAAAATGACGAAATCATGCTCATTACTAATCGTAGTACTTTAGTGAGAACGCGTGTTCATGAAGTGTCATCTGTAGGGCGTAATACCCAAGGGGTGATCCTGATCAGAACAACGGAAGACGAATTGGTTGTTGGATTACAACGTATTGATGAAATAGAAGAAGAAACTATTTACCCCGAAAGTCTTGAAGCTGAAAACGCAACGCAAGAGGTGAATGAAACTCAAGATAGTGGCGATGCGCCTGATGAACCTGAAAATTCTTCACCTGAAGAATAAGAATAATCATTAAAAGCGGCTATTAGCCGCTTTTTTTTCGACTGTAAATTAGTTAAATTAATAAGCTGACTACATTAGTGTGATCGAGATATTTTTTTAATACTGTTTGATCACATGATGGTTTAAATAAAATTTCTGTCGGGAAGTTTTAGTTTGGAATGAGGATAACGGGAATGAGTGTTTATAATTTTTGTGCGGGGCCTGCGATGTTGCCTGCTGACGTAATGAAGAAAGCGCAAAAAGAATTTTTAAATTGGCAAAATATTGGTGCATCTGTGATGGAAATTAGTCACAGAAGTCAGCCTTTTATAGAAATGGCAGCTAAGAGCGAGTCATCTTTACGTAAATTGATGAATATCTCAGATGATTATGCTGTGCTATTTATGCATGGCGGAGGCAGAGGACAGTTTTCTGCTGTACCATTAAATTTACATGAAACGAATAAAACAGCACTTTATTGTCATTCAGGTAGTTGGTCACAAGGTGCATTTGATGAAGCGAAAAAATTTACGCTAGCAGACACTTTTAATCTCAGAAATGATGAAAATGGCATTTCAAATATTATTCCTGTATCACAATGGCAATGCTCAGAACAGGCATCTTACATTCATTATTGTACTAATGAAACAATTGATGGAATTGAGATCTTTGATGTACCTATATGTGCTTCAGTTCCTATCGTTGCAGATATGTCGTCAAATATTCTATCAAGAGAAATAGACGTTAATCAATTTGATCTTATTTATGCAGGTGCGCAAAAAAATATAGGCCCATCAGGTCTGGCTATTGTAATTATAAAAAAAACCTTACTTAATAGAGCCGGACTTACAAAACCTGGAATTTTTGATTACGCATTAGAAGCGCAAAAAGGTAGTATGTTTAATACGCCTCCCACTTTCTCATGGTATTTAGCTGCGCAAGTTTTTAACTGGTTAGAAGAAAGTGGGGGAATATCTCACATGGAACAACTGAATAGAGAAAAAGCAGCTTTATTGTATGATTTTATCGATAATAGTGACTTTTATTCTAATCGTGTAGCTTCAAATTGCCGTTCTAAGATGAATGTTCCTTTTTTATTAAAAAATGAAACGTTGAATAATCGATTTTTGATTGAATCAGAAAAAGCGGGCCTGCTGGCTTTGGAGGGTCATAGAAGTGTGGGTGGAATGAGGGCGAGTATTTACAATGCTATGCCAAAAGAAGGTGTTATCGCTTTAACAAACTTTATGCATCAATTTGCTAAGGAAAACAAATAATGGAACAACTTTCTTTAACAAAAATTAATAAAGTTAACGGTTCAGTTACCCTACCTGGTTCTAAAAGTTTATCAAATAGAATTTTATTGTTAGCGGCTTTGTGTGAAGGTGAAACGCAAGTTGTCAACCTGTTAGACAGTGATGATATCAGGCATATGTTAGGTGCTTTAAATGAATTAGGTATTGAAGTTACATTAAATCAAGATAAAACCATTGCAACAGTAAAGGGAAATGGCGGTCAATTTAAACAGCCTGAACAAGCGCTGTTTTTAGGTAATGCGGGAACTGCTTTTAGGCCTTTGACTGCAGTATTAGCGGCTGTTTCAGGCTGTTTTGAATTAACTGGCGAGCCTAGAATGGAAGAGCGCCCAATAGGGCACTTGGTTGATGCATTAAAACAATTAGGGGCTGATGTTAGTTATTTAAAGGAAGAACACTATCCACCATTAAAAATAAATGGCAAAAAATTAAAAGGTGGAGAAGTGTCAATTGATGGCAGTATATCCAGCCAATTTTTAACTGCATTGTTAATGTCAGCTCCTCTATTTGAAAATGATACGCTAATAAAAATCAGCGGGGAGCTGGTGTCTAAGCCCTACATAGATATTACTTTAGATGTCATGGCGCGATTTGGCGTTAAAGTAGAAAATAACAATTATGAGAGTTTTGTTGTTAAATCTGGTCAAAGCTATGCATCACCGAAACGAATCATGGTTGAAGGCGATGCGTCATCAGCCTCTTATTTTATGGCTGCCGCAGCGATAAATGGTGGGACTATTGAAATAAACGGAGTCGGTAGTAAAAGTGTGCAAGGTGATATTGCTTTTGCTGATGTTATGCAACAAGTTGGTGCAAACGTTACGTGGTTTGATGAAAAAATAATTGTTAGCAAAGGGGCATTAGTTGGCGTGGATATAGATGCCAATGCAATCCCGGATGCGGCGATGACTTTGGCTACTGTGGCATTATTTGCTGAAGGAAAAACAGCCATAAGAAATATTTATAATTGGCGTGTAAAAGAAACCGATCGATTAACGGCCATGGCAACTGAACTTAGGAAAGTTGGTGCACATGTAACCGAAGGTAACGATTTTATAGAAATTACACCACCTGAAAAAATAAACTTTACAGACATAGATACTTATAATGATCACAGAATTGCTATGTGTTTTTCTATGGTTGCAGTTGGGGGACACGATATAATTATCAATGACCCTAAGTGTGTTGATAAAACCTTTCCTACTTATTTTTCTACTCTAAGTTCTGTGTCTTGCTAATAAATTGATACAAAACTTTCTTATGAAACAAGAAGAAAAAGTGAAATAAATTTATATTTCGCTATTTCTTCGCGTATAATAATGCCGATTAATTTTTTCGATAAATGAATGGAGGTTTTAATGCTGGGAGTTTCCCCTGTGATCACAGTCGACGGCCCAAGTGGAGCTGGTAAAGGAACTGTGTGTCGGTTATTAGCAGAAAAACTAGGTTGGGATGTTTTAGATAGCGGTGCGATTTATCGTGTTTTAGCACTTGCTGCGATTCACCATCAAATTTCAGAAAAAAACGAAGAAGCTTTAATTCCATTAGCAGCTAATTTAGATGTACAATTTTTGATAGACAATGATACCGGATCGTCAAAAGTGGTGCTTGAAGGTGAAGATGTCAGTAAACAAATTCGTAATGAAGAAGTTGGCGGACTAGCCTCGAAAGTTGCAGCTTTACCTCGGGTCAGAGAAGCTTTGTTACGACGTCAACGTGCATTTAAGACGGAAAATGGTTTAATTGCAGATGGTAGAGATATGGGCACTGTTGTGTTCCCAAAAGCTGAATTTAAAGTATTTTTAACGGCCACTGCAGAAGTTCGTGCAGAACGTCGATATATAGAGTTGAAGAATAAAGGTCTTGATGTTAAAATTGATGATCTTATCGTTGATATTTCAGCACGTGATGAGCGTGATATGAATCGCAGTGTAGCGCCACTTGTGCCAGCTACCGATGCGGTTGTTGTTGATACGACAAAAATGAATCCTGAACAAGTGCTTGATCACGTTTATAATTTATATTCGCAAGTACAAGTTTAACACTAACAGCGTAAGTAATGGATGACACTCGCTAAATTAATAACCCCTTGCGGCAGGTAAGCCAATAGGTGATATAAACATTAGAGACGTATTAAGTATGTCAGAAAATTTTGCACAGTTATTTGAAGAAAGCTTAAAAGGTTTTGAAGCTGCCCAAGGTTCAATCGTTCAAGGTACCGTTATTTCAATTGAAAATAACATCGTACTTGTTGATGCAGGCCTTAAATCTGAAAGCGCAATTCCTGCCGAGCAATTCAAAAACATGGCTGGTGAACTAGAAGTAGCCGTTGGTGATGTCGTAGACGTAGCATTAGATGCTATTGAAGATGGTTTCGGTGAAACAATCCTTTCTCGTGAGAAAGCGAAGCGTCATGAAGCTTGGATCCGTCTTGAAAAAGCATGTGAAGAGCAAGAAACTGTTATCGGTATTATCAATGGTAAAGTTAAAGGTGGTTTCACTGTTGAAGTAGATACTATCCGTGCTTTCTTACCTGGTTCATTAGTAGATGTGCGTCCTGTTCGCGATACAACGCACCTTGAAGGTAAAGAACTTGAGTTTAAAGTTATCAAGTTAGACCAAAAGCGTAATAACGTTGTAGTATCTCGTCGTGCAGTGATTGAGTCAGAAAATTCACAAGAACGTGAAGAGCTTCTAGCTAACCTAATTGAAGGTCAAGAAGTTAAAGGTATCGTTAAGAATCTTACTGATTACGGTGCTTTCGTTGACTTAGGTGGTGTTGATGGTTTATTACATATCACAGATATGGCGTGGAAACGTGTTAAACATCCTTCTGAAATCGTTAACGTTGGTGACGAAATCGCAGTTAAAGTACTTAAGTTTGATAAAGAAAAAACGCGTGTTTCTTTAGGTCTTAAACAGTTAGGTGAAGATCCTTGGTCAGCAATTGCTGGTCGTTACCCTGAAGGTTCAAAGCTTACTGGCCGTGTAACAAACTTAACTGATTATGGTTGTTTTGTTGAAATCCAAGAAGGCGTTGAAGGCTTAGTTCACGTTTCTGAAATGGATTGGACTAACAAAAACATTCATCCGTCAAAAGTTGTTAACTTAGATGACGTAGTTGAAGTTATGGTTTTAGAAATCGATGAAGAACGTCGTCGTATTTCTCTTGGCCTTAAACAGTGTAAAGCTAATCCTTGGCAAGAATTTGCTCGTCTGCAAGCTAAAGGCGATCAAGTTACTGGTAAGATTAAATCTATCACTGACTTTGGTATCTTTATTGGTCTTGACGGTGGTATCGACGGTCTTGTTCACTTGTCTGATATTTCTTGGAATGCACCAGGTGAAGAAGCTGTACGTGAGTACAAAAAAGGCGACGAGATTTCAGCTGTTGTATTACAAGTTGACCCAGAGCGCGAACGTATTTCATTAGGCGTTAAACAAATTGATGCTGACCCATTCAATAACTACCTGGACGCAAACAAAAAAGGTGCTATTGTTAAAGGTAAAGTTATCGAAGTTGATGCTAAAGGTGCAAAAGTTGAGCTAATCGAAGGCGTTGAAGGTTATATTCGTGTTGCGGATATTTCACCAGATCGCGTTGAAGATGCAACAACTGCGGTATCTGTTGGTGATGAAGTTGAAGCTAAGTATATGGGTGTTGATCGTAAGAACCGTACAATCAGCCTATCTGTAAAAGCATTAACTCAAGCTGAAGAGAAAGAAGCTTTAGATAAGCTTAAGAAAGAAGAGCCTAAGTTTGAAAACGCGATGGCTGCTGCATTTAAAAATGCACAAAAATAATTAGTATTTTTACTATTATGTACAAGGAAGGGTGAAAACCCTTCCTTAATTATGAACAAAGGGAATAACATGACTAAGTCAGAACTTATAGAACAACTTGCTGAACAACATTCACAACTTCCAGTTAAAGATGTTGAAAACGCAGTGAAAGAAATTCTTGAACAAATGGCAGATTCATTATCAAGTACAGATCGTATTGAAATACGTGGTTTTGGTAGCTTCTCTCTTCATTATAGAGCACCTAGAACAGGGCGTAATCCAAAAACTGGTGATACAGTTGAGTTAGATGGTAAATATGTACCACATTTTAAACCAGGTAAAGAACTAAGAGATCGTGTTAATGCGAGCTTAACTGCCTAATAAATTTGGAGTAATTACTTGTTTAGGATATTGAAAATATGCTTACTAGTGATAATTTTGTTTGTAGTATTTTTATTTGGCTCGCAGAATCCACATATAGTTAAGATTAACTATTTAGTTGCCAGTGCAAGTGTACCTTTATCCCAAGTTATTAGTATTTGCTTTGTTATTGGTGTGATTTTAGGCTGCCTAATGAGTTTTATTTTTTTCAGTTCATATAAATGGAAAAAGCGACGTCTGAAGCGGAATAATAAAAGATTAGTAGACGCGAAAGACAATTAATATGATTGAACTGTTATTTCTGCTTTTACCAGTTGCAGCCGGTTACGGTTGGTTTATGGGTAAAAACAGTGCGCAATCTCAAGCTTACGAAAAAAATAGACAAATTACATCAGAATATAGTAAAGGTTTAAAGTTCTTACTTGATCGCGAAGAAGATCAAGGACTTGAACATCTTATTCAATTGCTAGAAGTATCAGCTGATTCAGTTGAACATTACCTCACTCTTGCGATTATGTTTAGAAAACGCGGTGAATTTGATCGCGCTATAAAAATTCACGAATTGTTATTAGAACAACCCAACCTAAAAAAAGAATTAAAAAACACCATACTTATTGAACTTGCACAAGACTATGTTATGGCTGGGCTATTAGATAGTGCCGAAATTCATTTATTAGAATTAGTAAATAAAAACAATGAAAGAGCAATGGAATTATTGTTTTGTTTGTATTTGCAAACAAAAGAGTGGCACAAGGGCATATCACTATTTGAATCCAAATCCCAATTATTTGTTAAACCTCAAATCAAAGTAGCCGTTGCAAATTTTTATTGTGAACAGGCGTTAGAGATAGAAAACCCTAAATTAATGCGAAAAATTCTCGGGATAGACAATGGGGTTGTAAGACCGCTTTATGAACTAGGAAAACTAGCTTTTGAACAAGAAGATTACGTTAAAGCAATTTCATATTGGCGAGACTTACTCGTACAATCACCAAACTATACGCCTATCTTTATAGATGATTTAGAGTCTTGTTATCATCACTTAAATTTAGATATTCAATTTAAAAAGTTAATTAATGAACAAGTCGAACATGGTGGTATTTTAATTAAAATAAAGTTTTGTCAAACATTGGTTAAAGAGCAAAAATTAAATGAGGCAATTGAATTTTTAACAACAAGTTTGAAAAAACAACCCAATATCAGAGGCTTTAGTTTTTTACTGGAACTTATATCCTCTCAAAGTAATGATATTAAAAATGTAATCTTACAAGTTAATAAATTAGTTCAAACTTATATTGCCACTAAATCAGAGTATCAATGTAGTCACTGTGGTTTTAGTAGTCATTCGTTATACTGGTCATGCCCATCTTGTAAACACTGGGAATCCATTATACCTAGTAAAGGTTTAGATGGTTTTTGATCTAAACATATTATTTAATAGTAAATAGAGAACTTCTGAATATTATGATTAATTCTAATGATCCTAAAGTGCTAATTGCACTAGATTATGCATCAGAAATTGATGCGCTAAATTTTGTTAAACAACTGGAGCCAACAGAGTGTCGTTTAAAAGTAGGTAAAGAAATGTTTACTTATTTTGGCCCTGAATTTGTAAAAAAGCTCATAGCCTTAAATTTTGATGTTTTTTTGGATCTTAAATTCCATGATATTCCTAATACTGTTGCAAAAGCAGTAACAGCAGCAGCCGAAATGGGCGTATGGATGGTTAATGTTCATGCTAGCGGAGGTCCGGAAATGATGTCGGCCGCAAAAAATGCATTGGAAAAGTTTGGTGACCAAGCGCCTTTGTTAATTGCCGTTACAGTATTAACCAGTATGGATGCAGCAGAACTAGCGCGCCTGGGTGTTTTAAAGACGCCTGAAGAACAAGTACATTATTTAGCAAATTTGGCAAAAGAAGCAGGCTGCGATGGTGTAGTGTGTTCTGCCCAGGAAGCCAAAACTCTCAAGCAAACTTTAGGGTCAAAATTTAAATTGATCACACCAGGGATCAGACCTGCTGGCAGTGCTAAAGGTGATCAAAAGCGTATAATGACGCCTGTTGAAGCCATTCAATCAGGAAGTGATTATTTGGTTATCGGCAGACCAATAACACAAGCAAAGGATCCACTAAAAGTTGTGAGAGAAATCAATTTGAGCATTGGTTAAATTTGTATTTATTTGCTATTTTTTAATCACATTTAGTTTGTTTTTGTGGCACAATAAATATCCGTGTGAATAAGATATGATGAACAAAGGTTTAAAATGAAGTATGTAATTGCACTAGTCGCTCTAGTAGCCGCTGGCTATTATTTTTATGAAGGTTATAAATTAGATAATGATCGGGCTGCGTTTAGTGACTTAATGGATCAGGTTGAATATGAACCCGTTAATCTTTTTGACGCTAAAAATGCAATTTTTAATTATGCTCAAGTAAGTTGTCATGACGCTAAAGAAGGCCTAGAAGAGAAAGGGTCTTCAGTGAATGACTGTCTTGATTATCAACAGTCATATAAAAATGAGTGTGAAACCAAAATTTTTAGGTTAGCACCTATGAATTTTAGCGATCGTAATGAATTAGCCGATTACGGCAGACGTTATCGAAAATGTATTATGCCGCAAAGTTTTGCAAGCTCAAGTGAATCATATCTAAAATAAATTTTAATCGAACAAATAACCAAGCTGGTTATTTGTTCGATATTAATTCTTATTGTCTTATCTTAATACTCTTAGCTTCAATATCAATTAACCCTTGTTTAAAGAGGTTGCCTATCGCTTTTTTGTAATTAGCCTTACTAGTTGAAAACTGCTTTTTGATAAGTTCTGGTTCAGATTTATCTCCTAACGGTAAAAAACCATTGTTTTTCTTTAGTGTTTCCAATACTTGTTCTGCTAAATTATGTACTTTCGCCATACCAGCACGTTCCAATTTTATATCAAGTTTATTATCATCCCTAACCTTGTTAACATAACCTGTTAATACTTGACCGATAAAAAGTGGTTTAAACACCTGATCGTAATATAAAATTCCCCAATGGAGTTTATTTACCACAACTTTATAACCCAGATCTGTTTTTCCTGCAATGGTGATTTCTACTTCTTGATTATTAACATAATTAGCTTCTGTTTTATCCAAAAATTTATTCAATCTTCCAGATGCACAGATCCGTTGACTGGCATTGTCTAAATAAAGATAAACTAAATAGGACTTACCTTCGATCATTTTAGGTTTTTGTTCAGCATAAGGTACTAATAAATCTTTCTCGATACCCCAATCTAAAAAAGCCCCTATATTATTAATTTCTTTAACTCGCAACAAGGCAAATTCATTTAATACGGCTAATGGTTTTTTCTTTGTTGCTGTTGCTAAGCCGTCAGAATCAAGATAAACAAAGACATTTAACTCTGTATCTTCAATTTCTTTTTCTAAGAGTTCTTCAGAAGATATGAATACTTCACCCAAATTTTTGCCATCAAGGTATCCCCCCTCGGCAGAGCGTTCTGTAAGTTTAAGTGTATTAAATTTACCTAGTGTGATCATTGCTCTTTATCCTGTTTATCTAAAATTTTAGGTCTGGGTTTTCTTTTTAACGGCGTATGTTCATCAATATTTAAAGGTGCAGAAACAGCAGGGCGGTTTACCTTTTTATTTGGTTTGTCTTTAACATGCTTTGCAGGTTTCTTATTACTGGTTTTTTTCTTTGATAGCGTTTTCTTAATGGTCTTGTCTTTAACACCTTTAAATTTACCTTTAAGACCATCAACTGTTAAAAAGACGATATCATGTTTCAAAAAAGCTTTGATTGCCAAATAACTTTGCCAATCTTTTGGCCCAACTAAAGAAATTGCATTACCTTTAAACCCGGCGCGCCCCGTTCTACCTATTCGGTGCACATATTCTTCTGCATTCTTGGGCAGGTCAAAATTAATGACATGTGTAACACTTAACAGATCTAAACCGCGAGATGCGATATCCGTTGTGACTAATATCTGAAAAACGCTGCGAGAAAAATTATCCATAATACTTAATCGTTTGGTTTGATTCATATCACCAGACAGGGCCATTGAACTTAGGCCCTTTTCAGATAGCAATTGACTTAGTCTTTGTGTGTCTTCTCGTGTTGCTGTGAAAATAATACATTGTCCAACATCTTTTTGAGTTAAAAAATGATTTAATAAAGCTTCTTTGTGATCTAAGTGATCTGCTAGAAACATGGCTTGATTAATATCATCATGTTGTGCGCTTGAATCACTAACCATAATTTTTTTTGGTGATTTTAGTAAGTTACGTGATAAAACATCAAGCTCAGCATGATCAAGTGTTGCAGAAAACATGAGAGTTTGTCGTAATCTATGATCCGCCATGTCATTTATAAGATTGATCTCATCTTTAAATCCAAGATCCATCATGCGATCAGCTTCATCTAAAATAAGTAATTCTAACCCAGATAAATGTAAAGATTTTTTTCTAATGTGATCGGCAAGGCGACCAGGAGTAGCAACGACAAAATGTGGATCTCTTTGTAGTGCTTTTACCTGGTCGTTATAATTATCGCCACCTAATATTTTTATCGCATTAAGCTTAGTACCTGCAATTAACATACGTAGTTGCGTAAAAACCTGACTTGCTAATTCTCGAGTAGGAGTAATAATCAAAACTCGGGGATCACGTTTATTTAATGCCTTTTGTTTCATTACACGTTGCATTGCAGGTAATAGAAAAGCTAAGGTTTTCCCTGAACCAGTTTTTGATTGCGCAAAAATATCTTTACCTGTGATAGCTACCGGTATCGATTTTTGTTGTATCTCTGTGGGTGTTGTAATAGCCTGATGTTCAAGTTGTTTGGCTAAACGTAAATCTATACCAAGGGTAACAAATTGCAAATGTGTGCTCCAAAGCGGAAATATTAGAAAGAACTGCGGCTATTATACAATAAGTGCAAACAAGGGGATATTTTAAAGGAAAAAAAACCGAAAATTTAATTTTCGGTTTTTATTGCTATAACGCTAATTATTTTTGTTTGTAGGCATCGTTGTGTATTCCGGCCGCACGCCCCGATGGATCCGCATTGTTAGCAAAGGAAGGATCCCATGCCAGTGCCTCTGGTGTTGAACATGCCACTGACTTTCCGTGAGGTACACATTTTATTGCAGCTTCTCCAGGGAAGTGCTCTTCGAAAATACTACGGTAAAAATACGCCTCTTTTGAATCGGGTGTATTGACAGGAAATTTAAACTCAGCGTTTAATAACATTTGATCACTCACTTGAGAATCAACATATTCTTTAAGTGAATCTATCCAGTTATAACCCACACCATCTGAAAATTGTTCTTTTTGTCGCCAAAGTACTTCTTCAGGTAAATAACCTTCAAATGCTTCACGTAGTATATGCTTTTCTATTTTGCCATTATTACACTCTTTTGCTTTTGGATTGATCCGCATCGCAATGTCTACAAACTCCTTATCTAAAAAAGGTACTCTCGCTTCAACTCCCCAGGCAGCCATAGATTTATTAGCTCTTAAGCAATCAAACATATGTAATTTAGATACTTTACGATTGAGCTCCTCATGAAATTCTTTAGCATTAGGGGCTTTATGAAAATACAAATAGCCACCAAATAGTTCATCAGCTCCTTCGCCAGAGAGTACCATTTTTATGCCCATAGCTTTGATTTGTCGAGACATTAAGTACATTGGAGTTGATGCACGAATCGTTGTTACATCATACGTTTCAAGGTGATAAATCACCTCTTTTAATGCATCGATACCTTGCTGTACGCTAAAGTGAATAGGGTGATGTACTGTACCTATCATATCAGCAACTTTTTGTGCTGCTACAAGGTCTGGTGAACCTTTTAACCCTACAGAAAATGAATGTAGCTGTGGCCACCATGCATTCGTTTCGTCGTTATCTTCAATACGTTTAGCCGCAAATTTTTGTACAATTGCAGAAATAACAGATGAGTCTAAGCCACCGGATAATAAAACACCATAAGGTACATCGCACATTAATTGGCGCTTAACCGCATCTTCCAAACCTTGTTTGATATCTGCTACATTAGCTGAGTTGTCTTTAACTGCTTCGAAATCTTGCCAATCTCTTTCATAATAAGGCGTAATTTCACCATCCTGACTCCACAAAAAATGACCAGGAGGAAACTCTTCAATTGTCTTACAGATAGGAGAAAGCGCTTTGAGCTCTGACGAAACATAAAAATTTCCGTGCTCATCGCGACCAGTATAAAGAGGAATAATACCAATATGATCACGGCCAATTAAATATGCGTTTTTTTCTTCATCATACAGGCAAAAAGCAAATATACCGTTTAAATCATCTAAGAAATTGACGCCTTTTTCTTTATACAAAGCGAGTATAACTTCACAATCAGATTCCGTTTGAAATTTAAAGTCTGTAGTTAGCGTATTTGCCAGCTCTTTATGGTTATAAATTTCACCATTTACTGCTAAATAATGTGTTTTTTCAGTATTATATAAAGGTTGCGCGCCACTAGACACTCCAACAATCGCTAACCTTTCATGTACCAGGATAGCCTTATCTGATGCATAGACGCCAGACCAGTCTGGGCCTCGATGACGAAGTAATTTCGACATCTCAATTGCCTGGCTGCGTAACTGCGTAGGATCACTTTTTATATCCAGCACACCAAAAATAGAACACATATTTCATTCCCCAATATATATTTATAAGATTAAAATTCACTATATATATATCAAAAAAACAAGTTAAGTCACACTTATATTAGATACTGGAAGGTAAAAAATCCCTCTAGGAGGGATCTAAGTAGATAAAATATACGAATTTATTTTATTGGTTTGCCTGTAGAGCGAGTGAAACTTTACTTGAAGGCTGTTTATTGAGGGATTTTGAAATTAACCAACCTGCTTTTGCCAGTTTATTTATATCTACTCCGGTTTCAATACCCATACCATTCAACATATAGACCAGATCTTCAGTTGCAACATTTCCTGATGCGCCTTTAGCATATGGACAGCCACCTAAACCTGCTACAGCAGAATCAACAGTTGCAATTCCCAAAGTGAGGGCGACATAAATATTTGCTAATGCCTGTCCATAAGTATCATGAAAATGTACCGCTAATTTATCTGCCGGAATATGTTCTAATAACTTACTTATTAGCTCATTTGTTTTGGCGGGAGTACCAACACCGACAGTATCTCCCAGACTAATTTCATAACAGCCCATAGCTAATAGTTGTTTCGCTACACGCACAACATCCTCAATGGCAACATCGCCCTGGTAAGGGCAGCCTAAAACACAACTCACATAACCACGCACTTTGATATTATGCTCAGTTGCAAATGCCATGATGGATGTAAAACGCTCGATACTTTCATCGATTGAACAGTTAATATTCTTTTGGCAAAATGCTTCACTTGCAGCCGTAAAAATTGAAAATTCTTTAATCCCTGCATTATATGCTAACTCCGCACCTTTTAGATTGGGTGTTAATGCACTAAAGCTGGTATTGCTATTTTTTAAATCCAGTGCAGAAATTACATCTTTAGAGTCCGCCATTTGAGGAACCCATTTAGGTGAAACAAAAGCCCCAGCTTCTATATTTCTTAAACCTGCTTTTACCAAATTCTCAATTAAGGTTATTTTATCTTGTGTATTAACCTTAGGTTCATTCTGTAAGCCATCACGTGCACCCACTTCGACTATTTTTACAAACTTAGGAAATTTATTGATATGCATATTTTTAGGCCTCGATAGGTTCAACAATAGCAAGTAAATCACCATGTGAAACGAGTGAGCCTTCTTCAAAACAATAACTTGAAAGCTTACCATCAAATGGTGCAGTCAAAGTATATTCCATTTTCATCGCTTCCATTACAACAATATCATCACCTTTTATAACGTCGCTATCTATAGCTAGAAGGTGTTTTACAACAGTACCATTCATGGGAGCTGCTAACGACACGTCTTCATTTTCAACTTCATTAATATAGTGCTTATTACGTAGTTGAAATAAGTGACTTTGTGATAAATACATTAACTCGATTTGATCATTATCACTAACATGATCTGCTGAATATTTAGTACCATTGATATTGGCATTGAGTCTATGATCTGAAATAAAAATATCAGCTATAAACTCTTCTCCATCTAGATTCAAAATATATCCAGAATCATTCACTATGGCTTTAAATTGCGAATGGTCCACAAACGGGATATTGATAGTATTGTTTTGATTTAATCTGAAGCCAGTTTGTATATTCCAGGGGCTTGTACAATTTTGATTCTTAATTGACTCTAAATAAATAAGGCCCGCTAATAACACGCATATTTTCTTATCTTTAATATTTTCAATTACTAACTCTGCCTGGTTCTCACCAATAAAATGCGTCGTTGGTTGTGTTTTTACAAAACCATCATGACTGGCAAGGTTATGTAAAAAATCGATATTGCTTCTAAAACCAGCTAAGTGAAACTGTTCTAAAGTAGATTGTAAACGTTTTATCGCTAAATCACGGTTCTCGTCCCAAACGATCAATTTCGCTATCATAGGATCGTAAAAACTACTTATTTCACTGCCAGTTTTTACGCCTGTGTCGATCCTGATATGTTTTGAATTTTCAGGCGTGCTTAATAATTTGATAACGCCTGAACAGGGCATAAAATCTTCAGTAGGATCTTCTGCATAAATACGTGCCTCTAATGCATGCCCAGTTAAAGTGACATCTTGCTGTTGCATTAATAGTGGTTGTCCTGAAGCCACGCGAATTTGCCATTCAACTAAGTCTACACCTGTGATCATTTCAGTAACCGGATGTTCTACCTGAAGACGCGTATTCATTTCCATAAAGAAAAACTCATCCTCGCATAGTAAAAACTCTACGGTACCAGCGCCTTGATAATTGATTGCCTGAGCACATCGTACTGCAGCTTCTCCCATTTCTTTTTTTAATGTATCACTTAAAGCGGGAGCTGGTGCTTCTTCAATGACTTTTTGATGACGTCGCTGTAATGAACAATCTCTGTCACCTAAATAAATACAGTTTCCATGATTATCTGAAAAAATTTGAATTTCAACATGCCGTGGTTGGCTGACATATCTTTCTAGTAAAACTTGATCGTTACCAAAGCCTGCGATTGCTTCTCTTTTTGCTGATGCGAGAGCCGACATAAATTCGTTAGTTTCATTTACGACGCGCATGCCTTTTCCGCCTCCCCCAAAGGCCGCTTTTATTAATATGGGATAGCCCATGTTGTTTGCTTGTTCAAAGAGAAAGCCTTCGTCTTGGTTATGCCCATAATAACCTGGTACTAATGGCACATTGGCTTGCGCCATAATCTCTTTTGACCGAGATTTTGATCCCATAGCTTCTATTGCCGTTTCTGGCGGACCAATAAATACGATTGAATTATCTTTACACAATCTTGAAAAGTCGCAGTTTTCTGATAAAAATCCATAACCTGGATGAATACAGTCGGCATCACTTAGTTTTGCTATCTCAATTATTTTCTCAGATACCAGGTACGAATCTTTACTTGGTGCAGGACCTATATGGTAAGCTTCATCAGCTACCTGAACGTGTAACGCATTTTTGTCAGCATCGGAATAGACAGCAACTGTTTTTAAACCTAACCTTTTTGCTGTGTTTATAATACGGCAGGCAATTTCGCCACGATTTGCAATGAGTATTTTTTTTAACATTTTATTACCTTATTTCGATGACTCGGTTTGCCATGCAGGAAGACGTTTTTCAAAAAAAGCACTCAGACCTTCTTGTCCCTCTTCAGATACGCGTATCTTAGCGATCCGTTCAGCGGTTAAATCACGTATATTTTCATCTATTGGTTTAGATGCAACATCGGCTATGAGTTGTTTCGCTGCCATAACCGCTTTTGGGCTGTTTTTAATTATGGTTTCGACTGTGTTAGCAACTACTTCGTCAAGATCATCAACAATCTCATGAATAAGCCCTAATTCATATGCTTTTTGTGCCTTAAAAATCTCAGCTGTGACAAAATATCTTCTTGATTGTCTTTCACCGATAGCTTTTATCACATATGGGCTTATTACTGCTGGGATCAAACCTAGCTTTACTTCACTTAAGCAAAATTTAGCATCAGGAGTTGCAAACGCAATATCACAACAGGCTATTAGTCCTAAAGCGCCACCAAAAGCAGCGCCTTGAACCTGGCAAATTGTTGGCATATTGCAGTTAGCAAGCAAATACATCAACTTAGCAAGTTGCTGGGAGTCTGAAAAGTTGGCATCAAAATCGTTATCGGCCATAGATTTCATCCAGGCTAAATCTGCACCGGCAGAAAAATGACGACCTTCACTTTTTAAGATGAGTACCTTTGCATGCTTTTCAGAAGCTTCACTAATAGCTTCTATTAACCTAATGATCGTAATGTCATCAAACGCGTTGTGTACTTGCTGACGATCTAACGTGATGGTTGCAACTAATTCATCAGTTATATTTAAATATACAGACATGTCTATCCCATAAATCTTGTAAACATATAGTATCTTTCATTATTTAAAATGAAAGACAGTAATTACATGCGAAAAACACCAAATTTCGAATCTTTAACAGGTGCATTTCTTGCTGCGCTAAGTGCTAATCCCAGTACATTTCTTGTTTGAGCCGGATCAATAATACCATCGTCCCATAAACGTGCACTTGCATAATATGGATGACCTTGCTCTTCATATTGATCTATTATTGGTTTCTTAAAATCAAAAATTTCAGCATCTGACATGGTTTCACCTTTACGTGCTAAACCATCCTGCTTTACTTGAGACAAAACACCTGCGGCCTGTTCTCCGCCCATAACTGAAATACGTGAATTTGGCCACATCCACATCATTGTGGGCTCAAAAGCTCTTCCACACATACCATAATTTCCTGCACCATATGAGCCCCCGATGAGTACCGTAAATTTAGGCACATCTGCACATGATACTGCCATGACCATTTTTGCACCGTGTTTAGCAATCCCCTCAGCCTCGTATTTTTGGCCTACCATAAAACCAGTAATATTCTGCAGGAAAACCAGAGGAATTTTGCGCTGTGCGCATAACTGAATAAAATGTGCACCTTTTTGTGCTGATTCAGAAAATAAAATGCCATTATTGGCAACAATACCAACTGGCATGCCATAAATTTTTGCAAAACCGCAGACCAAGGTTTCACCAAAATATTGTTTAAATTCATCAAAAGCTGAATCATCGACGGTTCTGGCTATGACGTCTCTGACATCAAAAGGTTTTTTGAGATCGGTACCCACAATGCCATAAATTTCAGCAGCGTCATACCTGGGGGGTTTTACTTCGTCAAGTAAAGGAGGCGTAGGGCTTGTATAATTTATTCGCTCAATACATTGACGTGCTATTGATAAAGCATGTTCGTCATTTTGAGCGTAATGATCAGCCACACCTGAGGTTTTACAATGTACGTCAGCACCCCCAAGCTCTTCCGCAGATACTTCTTCACCTGTTGCTGCTTTAACTAAAGGCGGACCTGCAAGAAATATGGTACCTTGTTCTTTAACTATGATACTTTCATCTGCCATTGCAGGAACATAAGCACCACCTGCGGTACATAATCCCATTACAACTGCTATTTGCGGAATTCCTTTCCCTGACATTCTGGCCTGATTATAAAATATGCGTCCAAAATGCAGTTTATCAGGAAAGACTTCATCTTGTTCTGGTAAGTTTGCACCTCCAGAGTCAACAAGATAAATGCAGGGTAGGTGGCATTGCTCAGCAATATCTTGTGCTCTTAAATGTTTTTTAACAGTTAAAGGAAAGTATGTACCACCTTTTACTGTTGCATCATTTGCGATGATCATACATTCAATGCCCTTAACACGACCAATACCTGCAACAATACCTGCACAGGCTATATCCTGCTTATACACTCCGAAGGCCGCAAATTGTGAGATCTCTAAAAAAGGAGAACCTTCATCCAGTAAAGTGTCAATTCTGTCGCGTACAAACATCTTACCACGACCTTGATGCCGAGCTATTAGCGCCTCGCCGCCACCTTTGGTAAATTGTTCCGCTTGTGCATGCAGATCATCAACAAGTGCTTTCATTGCGTCTTTTTTGGCAACAAATACAGGGTCGTGAATATTAACTTTGGATTTTAGAATTGTCATGATGGCTTCCTTAGCGGCTTTCACTAAATAATTCACGACCAATTAACATACGACGAATTTCTGAAGTACCAGCGCCAATTTCATAAAGTTTTGCATCACGTAATAAGCGGCCTGCAGAAAACTCGTTTATGTAGCCATTTCCGCCTAGAATTTGGATAGCATCTAACGCCATTTTGGTTGCTAACTCTGCCGCATAAAGTATGACTCCTGCAGCATCTTTTCGTGTCGTTTCGCCGCGATCACATGATTTTGCAACTGTGTATACATAACTGCGTGCTGCATTCATTTGAGAATACATATCAGCAATTTTTCCCTGGATCAGCTGAAACTTGCCTATTTCGGTATCAAATTGTTTTCTTTCGTGAATGTAAGGGACAACAAGATCCATACAAGCTTGCATAATACCCAGACAACCGCCTGATAATACAACACGCTCGTAATCTAAGCCGCTCATAAGCACTTTAACACCTTCGTTCAAAGTGCCTAAAATATTTTCTTCAGGGACTTCACAATCCTCAAAAACTAGTTCACAAGTATTCGAACCACGCATACCTAATTTATCTAATTTTTGTGCCTGACTAAATCCTGGAAAACCACGTTCAATGATAAAGGCTGTGATCCCTCTTGGGCCTGCATTTATATCAGTTTTAGCATAGACCACATAAGTTGTGGCGTCCGGACCATTGGTGATCCACATTTTATTGCCATTAAGAATATATTTATTGCCACTTTTTTCTGCTTTAAGTTTCATTGAAACAACATCAGATCCTGCATTGGGTTCACTCATCGCAAGTGCACCAATATGCTCACCACTGATAAGCTTAGGTAAATACTTTTCTTTTTGTGCCTGGTTACCATTTCTAAAAATTTGATTTACACATAGATTTGAATGTGCGCCATAACTTAAGCCAATTGACGCACTTGCTCGGCTAATTTCCTCTACTGCCAGTACATGTTCTAAATAACCTAAACCTGAACCACCAAACTCTTCACTTACGGTTAAGCCCAGCAAGCCCATTTCACCGAGTTTTGGCCAAAGTTCATTTGGAAACGAATTTTCTAAATCTGTTTTTTCTGCAAGGGGGGCAATTTCTGATGATGCAAACGAATTTACATGATCACGGATCATGTCCGCTGTTTCGCCTAAGCCAAAATTCAATTCTTTATAAAGTGAAATAGTACTCATGATGTATCCTGTGATTTTATAATTTGTTTATTATTAACGACTAGTTGTCTAGGCTTTTTAAAGTTGTTTTACAACGTTTTTCAGCTGTAACAAGTTCCATTAAGACAACTTTTATATCGTCCATTTGCTGGGTAAGTTGCACTTTTTTATCTTGTATCAAGTCAAGCATAGTATTAAGCTGCTTAGCACTTGATTTATCAGCATCATAGAGCTCGAATAAGCGACCTGTTTCTGCTAGAGTAAAGCCTAAACGTTTACCTCGCAGAATAAGTTTAAGCCTGACTTTGTCACGTTTACTGTAAATACGGGTCTGTCCATTACGTTTAGGCGTAATTAGTCCTTGATCTTCGTAGAAACGAATACTGCGTGTTGTTATATCAAATTCTTTAGCTAAATCACTTATGCTAAATGTTTCTTCTTCAGTGTCTATATTCATTTATCAGCACCCTTATGCATATAGATATCAATATAAGTGAAGTTTACGTAAAGGTAAAGGCTAAATCTTGCTTTATACCTCAATCTAACTGCATAACTTAACCTTTTTTACATAGGAGTATATTAAATAATAAAAATCAATTAATTAGATAAAATTATTTTTTTGCATAATCTACGATTAAATCAAAGTCACTTAAATAATTTTTAGGCCAATTTCTTATTTTTTAGATTTACGTTGGCGTAAACGTAAATCTTATGTATCCTATTTATTATCAGTTTATGGAGAGTTAACTATGTCAAATCAAGATCCAATCGTAATTGTTGCCGCTAAACGTACCCCTATGGGTGGGTTTATGGGAAACTTATCAAATGTTCACGCTGCTGAATTAGGTGCATGTGCAATCAAAAGTGCAGTAACAAATTCAGGTTTATCAAATAGTGATATTGATGAAGTTGTGATGGGGTGCGTACTTCCTGCAGGTCTAGGTCAAGCGCCTGCTCGTCAAGCCACATTAAAAGCCGGTTTAGAGCAAAAAACGGGCGCTACAACAATTAATAAAGTGTGTGGTTCAGGAATAAAAGCGGCGATGTTTGCCCATGATTTGATAAAGGCAGGCAGTTTTAATATTGCTGTCGCAGGTGGAATGGAAAGCATGTCAAATGCGCCTTACTTTTTACCTAAGGCGCGCGGTGGGTTCAGAATGGGCCATGGAGAAATCATAGATCATATGATGAGTGATGGTTTAGAAGATGCATATGATAAAAAGGCCATGGGTTGTTTTGCACAGGAGACTGCAAATGATCACAATTTAACCCGTGAAGATATGGACAAATTTGCAATTAATTCATTATTAAAAGCACAAAATGCAATTGAAACGGGTGCTTTTGACGCCGAAATTGAATCTTTCACTGTAAAAAATCGCCGTGGCGATATTGAAATAACCACTGATGAAGGCCCTGGAAATGCGAAAATAGATAAAATTCCAGGATTAAGACCGGCTTTTGCAAAAGAGGGCACCATCACGGCAGCAAATTCATCTTCCATTTCTGATGGTGCTGCGGCTTTGATCTTGATGAAAGAATCAACAGCAAAAGAAAAAGGCTTAACACCGCTTTGTCGTATCGTTGCCCATTCAACACATTCTCAAGCGCCAAATGAATTTACGGTTGCTCCTATTGGTGCAATTAATACTGTACTTGAAAAGTCAGGCTGGCAGTTAAATGAAGTTGACTTGTGGGAGATAAATGAAGCATTTGCTATGGTCACTATGTTGGCAATAAATGAATTAAAACTCGATGATGCGAAAGTTAATGTCAATGGCGGAGCATGTGCCCTGGGACATCCGATAGGTGCAAGTGGCGCAAGAATTCTGGTTACCTTAATTCATGCTTTACGTAATCGTAACTTGAAAAAAGGTGTGGCGACTTTATGTATAGGCGGTGGTGAAGCTGTCGCGATGGCAATCGAAACAATTTAAAACAAGGGCGCTGAAATAGCGCCTTTTTCATAAAAATATGCATGAGATCATACTTACGCATTAACTCTATTTATGGGAACAACATGAATTTTAATTTATCTGAAGATCAAATTGCATTTGCAGAAACTGCACGACAATTTGCACTAACTGAAATGGCTCCTTTTGCAGCTAAATGGGATCAGGAACATATATTTCCTAAAGCCGTGATCCAGGCTGCTGGTGAGTTAGGTTTTTGTGGTTTATACACGCCAGAAGAAGCGGGTGGATTAGGTTTATCTAGGCTTGATGCCAGTATTATATTTGAACAGCTTGCTATGGGGTGTACTGCGACTACCGCTATGCTTACAATCCATAATATGGCGACCTGGATGATTGCAAGTTTTGGCACAGAAGCAATAAAATCACAACTGTGTGAAGAGCTTGTAATGGGGGTGAAGTTAGCATCTTATTGTTTAACTGAGCCGGGTTCAGGTTCTGATGCAGCTTCGCTAAAAACCAAAGCAGTATCAGATGGCAATGAATATATTATTAATGGTTCTAAAATGTTCATTTCTGGTGCAGGTGAAACAGATGTTTTGGTTGTTATGGTGCGTACAGGAGAAGCCGGTCCAAAAGGTGTTTCGGCTGTGGTTATTCCGGCAGATGCTGAAGGCGTAATATACGGTAAAGCGGAAGAAAAAATGGGCTGGAATGCACAACCAACACGTTTGATCACCTTTGAAAATGTACGAATTCCTAAACAAAACTTATTAGGAAATGAGGGCGATGGTTTCACATTTGCCATGAGTGGTCTGGACGGTGGACGTATAAACATTGCGACCTGTTCTATTGGTACTGCACAACAAGCCCTAAACACTGCAACAGAATATATGAAAGAACGTGAGCAATTTGGCAAACCATTAGCTGCGTTTCAGGCGTTGCAATTTAAACTCTCTGATATGGCCACTGAACTGGTTGCTGCTCGTCAATTGGTGAGACTTGCTGCGTTTAAATTAGATACGCAAGATCCAGAGAAAACAGCTTATTGCGCTATGGCTAAACGTTTTGCTACTGATATAGGGTTTACTGTATGTGATGAAGCATTACAGTTACATGGCGGTTACGGTTATATTAAAGAATATCCGCTAGAACGTCATGTTCGTGATGTTCGCGTTCATAAAATTTTAGAAGGCACAAATGAAATCATGCGCCTTATTATTGCACGTCGTTTACTGGCAGATGGTGCCGGTGAGATTTTATAAGGAATTTATTATGTCAGCTCAAATAAAATTAGAAAAGCAAGGCCATATCGCCATATTGACTATGTCTAACCCGCCAGCTAATACCTGGACGCGTGATACATTAGTTGATCTTAAACATAAAGTACTTGAATTAAACGATGATAAAGAAATATATGCATTAGTGATCACTGGTGAAGGTGAAAAATTCTTTTCAGCTGGTGCTGATCTGAATGTTTTTGCATCAGGAGATAAAGGTGTTGCTGCTGATATGTCTTTTGTTTTTGGTCAGGCATTTGAAACTTTGTCTGATTTTAGAGGCGTATCAATTGCAGCTATCAATGGTTTTGCTATGGGCGGCGGATTAGAAGTTGCGTTAGCCTGTGATTTAAGAATAGCTGAAGAGCAAGCGCAAATGGCATTGCCTGAAGCTAAAGTCGGTTTACTGCCTTGTGCTGGCGGGACACAAAACTTAGCAACACTAGTGGGTGAAGGCTGGGCAAAGCGAATGATTTTGTGTGGCGAACGTTTAAAAGCGGAAAAAGCCCTACAAATAGGCTTAGTAGAGGAAGTTGTTGCAACAGGAAAGTCATTAGAGCAAGCACTTATACTTGCAGCTAAAGTAGAAGAGCAAAGCCCTGTGGCTGTTTCGGCTTGTAAAACGTTAATACAACAAGGTCGCTTTGGTTCTACTCGAGGTGCATTACCACTTGAAAGAGAAATGTTTGTCACACTTTTCGATAGTAAAGATCAAAAAGAAGGTGTACAGGCGTTTCTGGAAAAACGTAAGGCAAACTGGGTGAATGGCTAATGAGCTGTGTATTGTTTAAAGAACTTGAAACCATTAGCGGAACAAAAATTGGCATCGCTACATTAAATGCAGAAAAGTCGTTAAATGCACTTAATGTAAATATGATTGAACTCTTAACTCCTAAATTAAAAGAGTGGCAAGAGTGTGATGACATTGCAATGGTTGTTTTACAAGGTGCAGGAGATAAAGCTTTTTGTGCCGGTGGTGATGTTGTCAGTTTATATAAGGCGATGTCTAAGACGGATGATTCGGGGAAACGTGATCCTGATAACTTTATCGAAGAATTTTTTACCCGTGAATATGAGTTAGACTTTTTGATCCATTGTTACAATAAACCCATTTTATTGTGGGGTAACGGTATCATAATGGGTGGCGGGCTAGGCTTAATGGCGGGAGCCAGCCATAAAGTTGTCACTGAAACTGCACGTATAGCTATGCCTGAAATAACGATAGGTCTTTACCCTGATGTTGGAGGAACTTATTTTTTAAACAAAATGCCAGATCAGGTCGGCTTATTTTTAGGCTTAACAGGCGCATCATTGAATAGTGAAGATGCCCGTTTCGTTGGATTAGCTGATTATTATATCAAACATGATCAAAAAGCAGCCTTACTGGAAAAATTAGTGCTTACAAAATGGGGTAAAACCAAGGCATTAAACCATGATAAGTTATCTGAGGTTTTACATGAATTTCAAAATACCTCAGGTAAACCGCCTGCATCTATGGTTAAAACACATATAAATTTGATATCGAATATGAAAAAACATGACTCTTTATCAGACAAGGTAAATTATCTATCGGAAATTGAGATTGAAGATAAATGGTTTAATCGAGCTCAAAAAGGACTTAGTCATGGCAGTCCTGTTAGCGCACATTTAGTTTTTCAACAATTGAAACTAGGTAAAGAGTTAACGCTTGCACAATGTTTCAGACTTGAATTATCAATATCTACCCAATGTGGCAGATATGGAGAATTTGAAGAAGGTGTACGTGCTTTATTAATAGATAAAGATGGTAAACCTAACTGGAAATATGCGAATTTAGAAGATGTACCAGCAGGTGATATTTCATCTTTTTTTGAACCTATATGGTCAGAAAATACGCACCCGTTAAGATTATTAGGAGAGGAATTATAATGGCTTCGATAGGATTTATTGGTTTAGGTAATATGGGTGGCCCAATGGCGGCGAACCTGATAAAAGCAGGCCATAATGTTACAGTTTTTGATTTAAGTGAACAAGCCATGGAGCACCTGGTTTCTTTAGGTGCTAAAAAAGCTGAACAGGCAAAAGACTGTGCAATAGATCAAGATTACGTGATCAGTATGTTACCAGCGGGCAAGCACGTGTCTGGACTTTATTTGGGCGAAAATGGTCTTATTTCCTTACTTGATAAAAAAACCCAGGTGATTGACTGTAGTACGATAGATGCTCAAACAGCGAGAGTTGTTGGAGAACAGTTACATAGTGCAGGGATCAGCTTTGTTGATGCACCAGTGTCAGGTGGAACAGCAGGCGCAACTAATGGGACTTTGACTTTTATCGTGGGGGCTAAACCAGGTGAATTTGAAAAAGCTGAATTAATCTTAAAAGACATGGGTAAGAATATTTTTCATGCGGGTGATCATGGTGCCGGGCAAGTAGCTAAAATATGCAATAACATGTTACTAAGTGTCCTCATGGCAGGTACCAGTGAAGCACTACAGATGGGAATTGATAATGGGTTAGACCCAAAAGTCCTCTCACAGATAATGTTACAAAGTTCTGGCCGAAACTGGACCTTAGAATTATATAACCCATGTCCTGACGTATTGCCTAATGTTCCTTCTTCAAATGACTATCAGGGTGGGTTTATGGTTGATCTTATGGCCAAAGATCTCGGCTTGGCGATGGATGCTGCTTTACATAGTAATTCAAGTACCCCAATGGGCGCATTGGCAAAAAACCTTTATAACCTGATGCAAAACCAAGACATGGGTACTCAGGATTTTTCATCAATCTTTAAACTATTTTCAAAAGCAGAATAAAATGAATAACATCGCAGTGATTGGTTCAGGTACTATGGGTAATGGTATTGCCCATGTATTTGCGCAATATGGATTTAAAGTTAATTTGGTAGATGTTTCTCAAGCAGCTTTAGATAATGCTTTAACTACAATAGGAAAAAACCTGGACCGTCAGGTAAAAAAAGAAAAAATATCAGAAGAAACTAAGCAAAATACACTGGCGAATATAACAACTTTTACATCAATGGAGCAAGGTGTTAAGGCTGTAGATTTAGTTGTGGAAGCCGCAACAGAAAACGCTGAAATAAAGCTTAATATATTTAAAGAATTAGATAGTTATTGTAAGCCAGATGCTATTCTGGCTTCTAATACGTCGTCAATTTCTATTACTAAAATTGGAAGTGTAACAAACCGACCTGAAAAAGTAATAGGTATGCACTTTATGAACCCTGTGCCAGTTATGAAATTAGTAGAAGTAATAAATGGTTATTTAACAAGTGAAGAAACAACCAATACGATACTGGCGTTATCTGAGCAATTAAAAAAGATTGCTGTACCTGCTAATGATTACCCTGGATTCGTCGCAAACCGCATTTTAATGCCTATGATCAATGAAGCTATTTTGTCTTTACAAGGTGGGGTGGCGGGTGTCAACGAGATAGATCAAATCATGAAACTGGGTATGGCCCATCCTATGGGACCACTACAGTTAGCTGACTTTATTGGTTTAGACGTATGTATGTCTATACTAAAAGTGTTACAAGATGGTTTGGGTGATGATAAATATGCACCTGCACCATTATTAGTTAACATGGTCACAGCGGGTCATAAAGGTGTTAAATCAGGTATTGGTTTTTATGATTGGACTCATGGCTCTAAAGAATTAATTGTTTCGAAACAATTTAGCTAAATAAACGCTATAATAAAAAGCAGCTTTGTAATAGTACAAAGCTGCTTTTTTGACTATCACAGGATTTTTATGGATATACAAGGTAAAACGATAGTTGTTACAGGCGGAGCACAAGGCCTGGGTTTAGCAATGGCAAAATTATTACTCGAAAATGGCGCAAATATTGCGCTTATAGACATGAATGAAAGTTTGTTAAATGAAGCCGTAACAGTACTAAATCAAACTTCTGACAATATTAAAGCTTATCCTGCGAATGTAACAAATGAACAAGATGTAATTGATACATTTACGAAAATTAATGAAGATTTTTCTGGTATTCATGGATTGATCAATAATGCCGGGATCTTAAGAGATGGTATGTTTATTAAAGCAAAAGACGGTAAAGTAACAGACAAAATGTCTTTGTGTCGTTTTCAATCGGTGATCGATGTTAATTTAACGGGAGTATTTTTGTGTGGTCGGGAAGCCGCGACTCATATGATCCAGGACGAACATTTAGGTGGGGTGATCATTAATATGTCTAGTGTCGCCAGGGTTGGAAATATAGGACAAACAAATTATGCAGCATCAAAAGCAGCCGTAGTTGCCTTGACGACTACCTGGGCCAAAGAATTAGGTAAGTATAATATTCGAGTTGCAGCAATCGCGCCGGGTGCTATTGGTACAAAAATGACGGATTCTATGAAGCCTGAAGCACAAGAACGTATGTTAAAGGGCACGCCTGTTGGCAGGTTTGGCGATGCATGTGAAATTGCACATACTGCTAAGTATATTTTCGAGAATGATTTTTTTACTGGCAGAGTTGTTGAAATAGATGGTGGTATTCGGCTTTAATAAAAATCTTATAACAGCTACTGAACTAAGTTTAGCGGTAATTCTGTGGTTCTTTTCACTTCACTCATGGCTACACTAGAATTTAATTCTTGTAAATTAGGTAACTTAGAAAGATGATCTCGATAAAGTCGCTCATAAGCAGCGATATCTGTAGTAACAATACGCAATAAAAAATCGACCCGGCCCAACATAACATAACATTCAGTTACCTCAGGTATTGTACTGACACTTTTTTCAAATGCACCTAACTCTCTGTTTGCAGTGAGCTTAACTTCAGCATAGATCACAACATTTAATCCCAATTTTTTTTGATTTAAAATTCCCGCTCTTTTTAATATATAACCTTCGTCTTGCAAGCGTTTAATACGTCGCCAACAGGGGGGTTGTGATAAATTGACTATGTCTGCTATCTCTGAGGCTGACATACTTGCGTCATTTTGTATTAATTCTAATATTCGACGATCTGTTTTATCTAAACTCATGGTTTGTTCCTAAAATTTACTTTTCTAAATAAAGGTATATAAATTACAATTATTTCAATTTATTGGTATATTAATTACTTATGTTAACTAATATATGACTATTTAGATATAATTTAAACCTTGAATTAACGGTATCTTAAGTAAATATCACAGACTCACATTAATAATTAAAAATAAATTTTAAAGGAAAAATATATGTCGGTTTTCTCTCACATTGAATTTGATGATCACGAACAGGTTGTATTTGTAAGTGATAAACAAAGTGGTTTAAAGGCCATAATAGCTGTTCATAATACAAAATTAGGACCGTCTTTAGGCGGTTGTCGTATGTGGCCCTATGCTACTGATGAGGAAGCTTTAACTGACGTATTACGCTTATCTCGTGGTATGACATATAAATCGGCAGTAGCAGGTTTACCCTTAGGCGGCGGAAAATGTGTGATTATTGGCGATCATAGAAAAATAAAAACACCTGAGTTATTACGCGCTTTAGGTAAACATATAGAAGGACTTTCTGGTAGTTATATCACAGCAGAAGATTCAGGTACTACGGTTGCTGATATGATCACGATTGGAGAAACAACCCAATATGCTTCAGGTGTCGCCGAAGATACTGAACATGGCGGTGATCCTTCACCATCAACGGCTTACGGTGTGTTTGTTGGTTTAAAGTCTGCGGTTAAATTTAAGTTAGGTAAAACCGATCTGACAGGATTAAAAGTGGCTATTCAAGGTGTTGGTAATGTAGGCTATAACTTAGGTAAATACCTTAAAGCTGCCGGCGCTGAACTGGTTGTATCTGATATATTCCCGCAAAATGTTGAACGTGCAGTCAATGAACTTGGTGCTGTTGCTGTGGCACCAGAGGAAATATATAAGGTAGATGCTGACGTTTTTGCTCCGTGTGCCATGGGAGGTATTATAAATTATGATACATTGGGCATGATCACAGCAAAAGTAATAGCCGGAGCGGCGAACAATCAATTGTCACGTCCTGAAGTGTCAGAGTTACTCATTGAAAAAGGTATCTTGTATGCACCTGATTATGTGATCAATGCTGGTGGTATTATTGATATCGCTTATCAAAGAAGTGGCGAAGGTGATGAAGCCTTGAAAAAGCATGTAGAATCAATAGGCGATACACTTGCTGAAATATTTAAACGTGCAGATGAAAATAAACTTTCTACAGAAGTGGTTGCGAACCAAATTGCGGAAGAACGTTTTAAATAAGTTAAATGTTAAAACAATTTACAATAGTTAACGATAAAGCCAATACTTTAATTAACGTATTGGCTTTCTTATTTCTTAGTTTAGACTTTTAACTTATCTGCTAATAATCCTATGGTCAGTGCATAACTATTTGCGCAATTGTATCGTAAAATAGTACGATAATTTGGGTAAGTTAGAAAAGCTGGGCCGTTTATACCATCAGGTAAAATAAGTGTTGCATCCATTGCTACTTTTGGTAAATCCTGGGTATTTAAACGACGTATACCAAAGTCGTTCCATTTGTCTAAAGATAATTTATCTGTATGAGTTTTAAGGGCTCTGCATCCTTTTTCTGGTTTTTGTGCCTTTACCTGATCTATCCAGTTTTTTGCATTATCAGGTAATGTAACCTGGCGTCCCCATGTTTGTTGATTGTTCCAGCCGAAATGCTTTAAGTAATTTGCAATAGATGCAAATACATCTGCTTTATTATTCCAGATATCTTTTTTTCCATCACCATCAAAATCTTCGGCAAATTGTAAGAAACTCGAAGGCATAAATTGGCCTTGCCCCATAGCTCCGCTCCATGAGCCTTTCATATCTTTTAAAGCGATGTGACCTTCATCTAATATTTTTAATGCATTAAAGAGTTCTTTTCTAAAATACGCACTTCTTCTTTTATCAAAAGCTAAGGTGGCTAAAGAACGGATAATATCGTTCTTTCCCATATAGTTTCCATAATTTGTTTCTAATCCCCAAAAAGCAAGAATAAAATGGGGTTGTACACCATACGCTTTTCCCACTTTTTCAAGTAATTCACCGTGTTGTTTCTTCATTTTCATACCTGTATTAATACGCCAGTCAGATAGGCGTTTTTTACTATACGAAACAAAGGTACGTTTAAATTCTGGTTGAGAACGATCGCGTTTTACTGCTTTGGGATATACCTTGAGATCAGTTAGTGCGAGTTTTATCGTTTTTTCGCTAATGCCTTTTTCTTTGGCTTCAGCACGTAATTTGATTAACCAATCATCGAATGAAGGAGATTCAGCACTGTATACCGACGTGGTGAGTAAAGACAGGCATAATACGCCTGGTTTAAGTAATTGAGAAATTTTCATAAAATACCTTATAAATGCGCAGTTAATTTAAGCCATGTCTGCTGACTCAGGGCTCTTAAACTGAATAAAAATAAATGATGCCACGAAGTGAAATAAATATAAATGAACATTTGCTTTTAATTGTCACCCAGCAATAAGGTTTCTGCCTGCTGTGTCGCGAGTTTTAAATATTGCCATAACTTTTCTACGCGGGCTAACCGCTTTCTTTCAATCGGAGCTGCCATCCAAAAGCTTCTAATAATATCTATTTCGTTTTCTAATACTGGCACTAAATCCCGAGATTGTGACGCCAAAAAACAAGGTAAAATGGCTAAACCTAATCCATTTTCAACTCCGGTATATTGCGCCACAACACTGGTACTTCTAAACACGGGTTGTACATTTGTTAAATATCGGTCTAAATAACATAGTTGATCACTAAAAATTAAATCGTCTACATAACCTATCAGTGCATGTTTACTAAGATCTGAGACGCTTCTTACTTGGCCTTTATCTGATAAATATTCTTTACTCGCATACATTTTTAATCGGTAATCACATAATTTAGTGACAATCAGTGATTTATTTTCTGGTTTTTCAATTGTGACAGCCAGATCAGCTTCATATTGTGCAAGTTTAACTTGTCGTTGTAATGGAAGAAGATCTAAAGTGATTTTCGGATGTTGTTTACTAAACTCTGTTAATTGTGGCGTGATAAAGTAACTACCAAAAGCATCTGTTGTACCAATTCTGATATTTCCTTTGTCTTGTAAGTTTTTTCCTTGCAAAAATTCCATTGTGTTTTGGGTTTTAAGTTCAATCTCAGTTGCTGTTTTCAATAATTGATGCCCATGTTCAGTAAGCCGGTGGCCCGAAACACTACGCTCAAATAATTGGGTACCAAGTTGATTCTCTAATTTATGTACTCTACGTGAAACAGTTGAAGAATCTATATGTAACCTTTTTGATGCCATAGTTAAAGTCTCACTTCTGGCAACTTCGAGAAATACTTTTAAATCGTCCCAATTCATTTATAAAACCTTATTAATGACCAATAATTATGCTTTGCATATATGCAAGATTGCCTTGCGAAAGATACTCTTGTCAAGGGAATTAATACGTTCTATCCTGTCAGGTAATACAGATAATATTTATCTATTGAAAAGGAAATATAATGTCAGTTCGCCGCGTTCCCATGATCATCAATGGTCAAAAAGTAGAGTCTAATTCAGGTAAATGGATTGATGTTTTAAATCCAGCAACACAAGAGGTCGTTGCACAAGTTCCTTTTGCTACCTTAGAAGAAGTTGATGGTGCAATTGAAAACGCCCATGAAGCATTTCAAAGCTGGAAAAAAGTACCACTCGGTAAGCGCATGCGTATCATGTTGAAATTACAAAACCTGATCCGTGAAAATACGACAAAATTAGCAGAGCTTATCACTTTAGAACATGGAAAAACCTTACCTGATGCCGAAGGTGAAGTAGCACGAGGTTTAGAAGTTGTAGAGCACGCATGTTCAATTACGTCATTACAATTAGGGGAAATGGCTAATAACGTGGCAGGTAATGTTGATGTTCATACGTTGCAAAAGCCAATCGGTGTTGGTGCGGGTATTACCGCATTTAACTTCCCAATCATGCTCCCTTGCTTTATGTTCCCACTTGCGTTAGCAACAGGTAATACTTTTGTTTTAAAACCGTCTGAGCAAGACCCATCTTCTTCCGTATTTTTAGTTGAACTTGCACTTGAAGCTGGCATTCCTGCAGGCGTATTAAATGTGGTTCACGGTGGTCCAGAGGTTGCCAATAGACTATGTGATCATCCTTTGATTAAAGCGGTGTCTTTCATCGGTTCTACAAACGTAGGTAAACATATTTATCAAAGAGCGAGTGAATTTGATAAACGTGCTCAGTGTATGATGGGTGCAAAAAACCATGCGATTGTGATGCCTGATTGTGATAAAGACCAAGCTATCAACAATATATTAGGTGCGGCGTACGGTGCTGCAGGCCAGCGTTGCATGGCTAATTCAGTGGTAATATTGGTAGGTGAAACTCGAAATTGGGTTGAAGAAATTGCTGCGCGTAGCCACGAAATGAAAGTCGGGCCTGGTACAGATAGAACAGCTGATCTGGGGCCTGTTGTAAATCCTCAGGCTAAACAGCGTATAATTAATTTAATTAATTCAGGCGTAGAGCAGGGTGCTGAATTGTTAGTAGATGGCAGAGATTGTGTTGTTGAAGGCTATGAAAAAGGTAATTTTGTTGGACCAACCATGTTTACTAAAGTAAAAACTGATATGGATATTTACACCCAGGAAATATTTGGTCCGGCACTAATGATTTTGGAAGCTGAAAATTTTGAAGAAGCTGTCGCTATTATCAATGAGAATCCTTTTGGTAATGGTGCCTCAATATTTACTAATTCAGGATATTTTGCACAGCGTTTTGAAAATGAAGCTGACGCCGGGCAACTCGGTATTAATTTACCAATTCCTGTTCCTGTTGCTTATTTTAGCTTTACTGGTTCTCGCGGCTCAAAACTGGGTGATTTAGGTCCAAACGGAAAACAGGCTATTTCATTCTGGACACAAACAAAAACGGTTTCAACTCGTTGGTTTGAACCAGGAAAAGATGCTGGTGAAGTAAATACCACCATTACAATGAAATAAATTTATGTCGTCAATATTTACGATTTGAAAATTCTGAGATTTCATAAAATCCCTATTGAATATTTCAATAGGGATTTTTTATTGAATAAATAGTGAGAAGCATGGAACCCCTATAAGGGTATCAATAATTACAAAGGTTTTAACTTCACCAGTAGTAGTGGCAGCAATGTTAAATTGGCTATGAGTGCGACTAACATGGCAAACCCTGTTAATAATCCAAAATAAATAGATGGCATAAAATTAGAGAGTATAAGTATGGAAAAGCCCAGAGTAATGGTGATTGACGTATAATACATCGCACGGCCAATACTGCTATGACTTTGCAACATTGCTTTTTTATAATTACCACATGATTTATATTCCACTTTAAATCTATGGACATAATGTATTGAATTATCTACTGCTATACCGACACATATGGCTGCTATGGTAATTGTCATCATATCTAACGGTATGCTTAGCCAGCCCATAATACTTAATACCATAGCTGCAGCAACTAAATTTGGTACTAGCGTGATCAGGGATAACAAAATATTGCGATAAAGCAGTATAAACATCATCAGAATACTGAAAAATACAGCACCTAAGGTGAGTATTTGTGAATTAAATAAACTTTTTAACATATTGTTATACAACACTAACATTCCCGTAAATTTAATTTGTTCTGGCTGTAAATTAAATTGTGTTGTTAAACCTGTTTTTATAGTTTGCAGTAAAGCATCTCTTTTTAAGGATTTGTCAGATTCAAATACTCTGATGCTAAATCTCAGTTGATTACCATCTTCAGATAAGTAGGGGTCAAATAGTACTGACTTCACTGTGGCTGGTAGCTTTTTATGTACTAATGAGAGTTTGAAATTTTCCGTTTTAGTGTCTGGATCTAATTGATTAATTAACCGCATGCCAGACGCAATAGATAGGACTTTCCCCGTTTGAGGTAAGCTATCAAGGTATTCATGATATTGAGAAACTCTTTTTAACATGGTTGTATTAAACCAATAACTAGCTGTTATACCACTTGGTTTATCTTGCTCTAATACTGTTAGTTCGTCACTTTCCAGACCAAACTCTTCAAGAAAGTCATCTTCATTACCTTCCTCTTGGCTTACAGCTTCTGCATTTTTAGGTGTTGATGGCGCATTTATTATGATATCCAAAGGTGTTGTTCCGCCAAGTTTTTTATCTATCAGTGCCATACCCTGATGTATTTCTGTACTTTCTTTAAAATAATCAATAAAACGATTTTCTACTGTTAAATGGTTTAAACCAATGATACTTAAGGTAATTATAACGATATAGATAATTAATACGGGGATCTGAGCGGGGATCAACGTATTTGCAACACTTAAAGTAAGACGTTCAGTCAGGTTTTTTTGATCTACTACTTTTCCTGGAGGTAATAACATTAAGCTGGCAGGGAATAAGGTGAATGCCATTACAAAAGCAATTAATACACCAATTGTCATCATCCAGCCAAAATCAATTACAGGCCGAATGTCACTAATGATCAATGAACCAAAAGCAACGACTGTGGTAGCGGTTGTAAATAAACAAGGGACAAACTTCTTTTTGATTGTTTCAGATACAAGTTCTAACTGGGTTGCGTCTGGTGATCCCCAGTGTAATTCTTGATAACGTACGATCAAATGAATTGTCAGAGACAAAGTTAAAATTAACATCAAAGAAATAAAATTTGATGAAACAACGGTAACAGGCCAATCTGCGAAACCTAAAAACCCAACCATAACGATGCCTGAAACAATACAACATAATAAGGGAAGTACAACCCATCTTAATCTGCTAAATGCAATTGCCAAAGTCACAATAATGAAAAGTACAACGACAAGACCAAAGTTAATAAGATCGTGATGAATAAACGAGATAGAATCAGCTGTGATCATAGGTACACCACCTAAATGCAATGTACCTTGGTTGCTATAACTTTTCATCACTTTTCTGACATTTGAAATGAGTTCTCCCTGAAGTTTCTGAGACGTTTTTAGGTATTTGGAATACTTTTTATTTAATTTTTTGAGTTCTTGTTCAACCAAAGGAGTCGTTTCAGCGGTATCTTTTAATTGCGCTCTTTGTTTTTGCAATTTTAAAAACTCTGCATCGGGCTTTATATACAATAATATGGCTGTCGTATCAGCATTACCACTAATGAGTAAATTTTTATATAAAGGGCTTGTTATCAACTCTTGTTTCGCTCGCACTTTATCTGTGGAGTTACTTAATAATGTAGGGATATGGTCTTTGAGTGATAATAACGTTACCGGTGGACTATCTATTAGGGGGACATTTAATATACTAATAATAGACTCAAGTCCTGGAACTTTAGTCAAATCAAGGGATAAATCTTCTAACGTCTTTAAAGATGAGTCGTCAAATAGCGGTTTGTCTGGTGTATAAGTCATGATCAAAAAATCATCAGAGCCATAGCGTTTTTTAATTTCGCGATAAAAATTCAGTGCGGTATCATTTTCCAGCACTAAGGTATCTCCCGAAGCATCAAGCCTGAAATTGACAATTTGAGTTGCAAATAAAAGTGTGATGAAAGCAACTAGACCACAAATTAATTTAGGCTGTTGCAATATAAAGCGTGAATAAGTGTGAATTAAAGTCGATAACATCATATTCCTTGATTGTTTTCTATTAACTTAAGTATGACAGTATATTTTAAAACCACTTCTTTTATTGGAAAATAATAATTATAAATTTATCTTTTCTTGAAAAATTAATTAATAAGGGCAATTTTTACAGTTATTTTTGCAACAGGTACCACGCTTTAAGTGAAACCAAGTTGTGAATTCGTATAAATCATTCACTAAATTATAATCAATATGCTCATTTAGAGGGTGTAACCCTTTGTATGGTTTAGCAATAATTAACATTTCAGCCAATGTATTACCTGCTATCAGGGTGTTTATTTGCTCTGAGATTTTTTTAGCTAGACAGTTTTTACATAAACAAGCCGTTGGCAGGTTATCATTTATAACAGGAAGCGCGTGTGGTAAAGATGAGCACCAACAATGTTGATCAGCCGAACAACTCATCATCACATTACAGGCAGTACATGGTTGGTTCATTTTTAATAACAAATGTAAATTTATCTCTCACTATTCTAAAGTAAGCGAAGTATTTATGCTACATAGTACTAAACGAAAATTGCACTTGAATACCCGACTAAGATACGATACTAACAAAAAGAGCACTTATTATTAGTAAGTGCTCTTCAATTTAACTGTATTGACTGGATAAGATGTTTTTTGCTAATCGAGTCTCATTTTGATCAGAAGACAAAATCGTCGGCATCTAATGCCATGAGCGAACCTGAACCATTTAATAAACAAGCTGCATGCCCGTCAGCTCTTGGCAACATTCTTTGAAAATAAAAACGTGCTGTTTTTATTTTGGCATGATAAAAATCACTTTCATTAGTCGTATTATTGAGTGCTTCCTGTGATGATTTTGCCATCTTGGCCCAAAAATAAGCCAGCGTGACATAACCTGAAAACATCAGATAATCTACAGACGCCGCGCCTGCTTCATCAGGGTTTAGCATTGATTTTTTCGCTATTGTTTCAGTCAATGATTGCCATTGCTCCAAATATTTAGCCAATGGCAGGATGAATTCCGCCATAGACTCATCTTGTGCATTCTGCTGGCTAAAACTGACAATATCAGTTGCAAAGATCTCTAATAATTTACCTTTTGAACCCAGCACCTTACGGGCGATCAAATCTAATGCTTGAATACCTGTTGTTCCTTCATATAAACAACTAATTTTGGTATCCCGCATGATTTGTTCCATGCCCCATTCTTTAATGAATCCATGACCACCATAGATCTGTACACCGTGGCTTGCACATTCGAAACCTATTTCCGTTAAAAATGCTTTTGCTATAGGTGTGAGTAAGGCAAGCTTGCTATCAGCAAGTTGTTTTTTATTGTCGTCTTGCTCTGCATGTACAGTGTCTACCAGTTGTCCCAGGTAACCAATCAATGCTCGACCACCTTCAGCAATCGACTTTTGGGTTAATAACATGCGCCTTACATCGGGATGAACAATAATAGGATCAGCATTACCTTTAGGATTTTTTACGCCAGACATCGAGCGCATTTGTAACCTTTCTTTGGCATAAGTTAAAGAACCTTGAAATGCAAGTTCAGCTGCAGCAACACCTTCCAAAGCCACGCCTAAACGTGCTGAATTCATAAAGGTAAACATGCAATTCAATCCACGGTTTTGTTCACCTATTAAATATCCTTTAGCATTGTCAAAATTAATAACACATGTTGCATTCGCATTGATCCCCATTTTGTGTTCTATAGAACCACATTTGACAGCATTTTTATCTTCTATTTGACCTTGTGCAGAAACATTAAACTTAGGAACTATAAATAGGGAAATTCCTTTAACACCTGTGGGGGAATCAGGCATTCTGGCTAATACGATATGAACAATATTCTCTGAAAGATCATGTTCACCCGCAGAAATGAATATTTTTGAGCCAGTAATAGAGTATGAACCATCATCATTTTTTTCAGCTTTTGACCGTAACATACCTAAATCGGTGCCACAATGTGCCTCAGTTAAACACATAGTGCCTGTCCAATCGCCAGATATAAGTTTAGGCATAAACATATCTTTTTGTGCTTGTGTGCCATGTGCTTCTAAAGTTGCAATTGCACCATGACTTAATCCGGGATACATAGCAAAACTATGATTTGCAGTTGACATCATTTCGGCAACGGCATTATTCAAAGAGTGAGGTAATCCTTGTCCACCAAATTCAACATCTTGTGCAAGGGTTGGCCACCCACCTTCAACATATTGCTTGTAAGCATCTTTAAATCCATCAGGAGTCGTTACTTCGCCATCTTTAAATTGACAACCTTGTTGATCACCAATTTGATTTAAAGGTGCAATGATCTGCTCGGTGAATTTTCCAGCTTCGGTTAAAATTGCATCAACCATATCAGGCGTTGCATCGTCATAAGCCAATTTTTGATAATGTAACTCACTATTGAGTAACTCTTGCATGACAAATTTCATATCGCGAAGGGGGGCTTTATATTCAGGCATTTCTAACACTCCAAAACTATTTTTTATTTCCATCTGGTCGGATGAGTTATTTTAATCGATTAAAACACGTTAAAAATGAAATTTAAAGTAGATTTTTAGTGTTTTATTAAAACAGAATGAAATATGTGAATAAAAGCTGAAGATGATTTGCTGCGTTTATAACTTACCAGTATTATTATTAAATTCCTTCTACATAGCTATATCTATGAGCATTAAGAAAAACATTCAGAATTTTTATATCAATGAAGAGCAGTCTATATATCTACTTTCTCATACTGATGCTAAAAAACATAAACAATGGTTAAAAATTTGTACTAAACAATTAGAACTGCTTGGTTATCGTGATGTGTCAGTGATAGGTTCAGGTGCGTTTGGTTTTGTTTTTGTAGGGACTGATAATACACAACATAAATCTGTTTTTAAGTTTTCTCGGATCACTTTGCCACAAAAAATACGTGACAGACTAGAAGATGAAGGTTTTATGTTGTCACAAGTCAATAATGATCTTGTACCAAAGTTTATTGCTTTTGAGCATATAAAAAAACAAGGTATCTTAATGATGGATCATGCTCCCGGAGAAAATTTGGAACAAGTCTCAATCAGGAAAGGGAAGTTATCAGCACGTTTCATTACCCAGCTCGCATTACGCTTAAGAAATATTTTGGTTGAACTAAGGCTGCATTCCCAACAAGGTCATATCATGCCAATAGTTCATGGAGATATAAAGCCGTCAAATATAGTATGGGATGAAGTAAATGATAAACTCTCTTTGGTTGATTGGGGCTCATCGGTTTATGCACAAGAGGATGGTAACGGCAATCCAATTATTTCGAATATTATGGATTTAATGTCATCGGATACGCAACAAAGTAACGCGCGTATGGGCGATGTCTATTTTATCGGTGATGAACAAATGAGTGGGGAAATGTCATCTACACGTTTTGACGAGCAGGGCATAGCGTCAACTTTATATGCGTTGGCTTCGGCGCAATCTTGTCGCTTTGGTGCAGCGGTGATACCGGCAGCAAGTTTAGGGTTACCCATTGAATTGGCAAAAGTAATTGATGGCCTTTTATCTAAAGAGCGACGGATCAGAAATGCTGCAGGCGATTATTTTATGAGAAATATGCCGATGATGGCAAAAGCTTACATACCAGAATTATCATTAGCTGAAACTAAATCAAGTATTCCTTTTTGGCATAACAGTGCGAATGAGGTTCCCGATACAGTAGTTTATAGTTCCAGGAAATCATTTTTACGTGAAGCAGACAAAAATAAAAACTTACAAGCGATTGATGATGCCCAACTTGATAGATACTACAAAGAGTTTTTACTTGATGTTGGTGACACAGAAAAAGCGTTTTTGGCTTCAGTAAGTCGCTTAGCAAAGTTTCCTGTCGTAGGTGGGTTGAGTTTTCATTGGAAAGAAGCACAGTTATTTATTGAATCAAGTTTGATATTATATAATAAGCAGTTAGATCTCTCTTTTACCCACGCAATTAATACAACAGTGAAATTAGCACAAGGCATAAAACAGCAAGGTATATTTAAATGTTGTTTGTTTGATGCACGAGAAACAATCCAAATTGAACGTGATGACACTGGCAAGTTAACTTATGACCAATTACCTGCTTTAGGTTATAAAATTATGGATACGCCAACTTCTGAATTATTTCGCCCACATTCTTATTTTGAAGATGGTCATGATCCCGATGAGCAATTAAGGTTACCAAAAGAAGTACTAAAATGTGTTTTTGCACTTAACCAAATACACCATACCGGGTGTATTATTTTTGAATCATTACCTGATAGACTTAAAATACATCACTATTACCGTCTATTGGATAAATCAAAAGAAGAAGCATTTAATACGCTACTTATAAAAATAATGCAGCACATAGTTAAAATTACAGAAGTTGGCGTGGCTGGTTTTATGAAATTACCATACAAAAACACTAGAGAATTTGATCTGTGTGATCAACAAAAAAATTATTTTTTTCCTAAGGATCCAAAAAGAATTTAAAAATTCTAATTGAATCAGCCTCTTTTAATATTAGATATTATTTGGTTACTTTTAATAACAAAAAGGTGACATTTTAAGCTTGAACTGCAGTCATAATTATGTTTTTCTATTACTCGAAGCTTCGAAAATTTTGCGCAAAAATTTTTTTGAATAAATTCTAATTTACGACAGCACCTTAGTGCATTTAGGTTAGTTTTTATATTTTATAAGTTGTATTTACCGAATTTATTAACTATTTGTTAAGTGTAGTGTGTAAGCATTATGTTATATCAATAATAAAGGTGAGGACGTTACCTATGAAGAGACAGAAGCGAGATCGTCTTGAGAGAGCACATACTCAAGGTTTTAAAGCGGGTTTAGCTGGGCGATCCAAAGAAATGTGCCCATATCAAAGTTTAGACCCCAGATCTCAGTGGCTCGGGGGTTGGCGAGAAGCCATAGAAAACCGCAACATGTTTAAGGTATAAAGATAAGTATTGGAGAAAATGCCCCGAAAGGGGCATTTTTGGTTTAGTTCAATTGGCATTTAAAAGATTAAAATGCAGTGGTGTCTTGAAATAACCCAACTTTAAGATCGGTTGCCTGATAAATTACTTTACCGTCAACTTCTACAGTGCCATCTGCAACACCCATAAATAATTTACGTTTTATAACACGCTTCATGTCCAGGCGGTACGTTACTTTCTTTGCTGTAGGTAATATTTGCCCCGTGAATTTCACTTCACCTACACCTAATGCGCGACCAAACCCCGGACCGCCAGACCAGCCTAAAAAGAAGCCAACTAATTGCCACATAGCATCTAATCCCAGACAACCTGGCATCACAGGATCTCCTTTAAAATGACAATCAAAAAACCATAAAGAAGGATCAATATCTAATTCGGCTACAATTTCGCCTTTGCCTTGTGTTCCACCCTCTGAATTTATGGTGATAATACGATCCATCATCAGCATATTATCACTTGGTAGACGACAATTACCTTCACCAAACATTTCACCACGACCACATGCGACGAGTTCTTCTTTTGTATAGCTGTTTTTTTGTTCCATGATCTCTTTCTACTATCATTAAAATTGAGGCTACTTTAGCGTACACTTGTACGCTAAACAACTCCGAACAGTCAATCTTAACAAAATTGCCATTTAAACTCTTCAATTTATGGTATTAATCACAACTTCAAAACTTTATAATATCTTTTTAGTTTGTATTTATTTAGACAGGAAAGCTATGATCCTTTTTGTTAATGACCTTACCGTAATCGATTTTTCATATTTATGTTCTCAAAGAGGTGCGATAGGTGAAAGTTGGATTGTAGATTTAACACTACATGGCGCTTTGAATGAAGAATCTATGGTACTTGATTTTGGCATAGTGAAAAAACAAATAAAGCGCATTATAGATGAGACTTTAGATCATAAACTCGCTTTACCAATCCATAGCGAAATATCGATACAAACTGAAAAAAATCAAACTAACGTGGCCTTTAATTATAATAATGGTAAAACCATTGCGATAAGTGCGCCTGATCAGGCATTTTGTAAAATAGAAGCACATGAAATAGATAAAACTTCCGTGATCGCTTATTTAGAAAATCAAATAATGCCACAATTACCTGAAAATATAAAAAAAATAGAACTTACTCTAAGAGCTGAAAATATTAATGGTTTTTATTACCATTATAGCCATGGCCTCAAAAAGCATGATGGAAACTGCCAGCGTATTGTCCATGGTCATAGATCAACAATAAATATTTTCGAAAATAATATGAAGAGCCCTAAATTAGAAAGAGCGTGGGCACAAAAGTTTGAAGATATATATATTGGTAGTGAAGAAGATTTAGTGACCGCAGATTCTTTAAAAAATATTAGCCCATTAAAAAATGCATTTCATTTTGCTTATCATGCACCACAAGGATACTTTGAACTCAGTATTTTAAAAAGTCAGTGTTTTAATATGCCGTGTGATACAACAGTAGAATGTATCGCAGAACAAATCGCTAAATATTTAAAGCAAGATCAACCTGAAAACAACTATAAGGTTGTTGCATTTGAAGGTGTAGGTAAAGGGTCTATTTCTTATGCTTAAAATTTTAATTGGCTGTGCTATTCTTTTTTCAAATGTATTACAAGCAATAGAACTGACAGGTAGCTTAACTCAAGGCGGGTTAGTATCTGGTAAATTACCTAATGCCAGTCAGGTTCGTTTTAATGATACTTTACTTAAACTCAGTGAAAATGGCGACTTTGTTTTTGGTTTTAGCCGAGATGATAAATTACAACACACATTGAGCTGGCATGATAAAAAAGGTGTTGAACACCAGCAAAAATTTATTATTACAAAAAGACATTATAATATTGATAAAATAAATGGGGTGGCAAACAAGTATGTTTCCCCGCCCGACACAGTATTAAAAAGAATCAAAAAAGAAGCTAAACTTGTCAAAAATGCACGTAATACGGTATCTAACCGTGTTGATTTCTTACAACCTGTTTATCAACCAGCTGAAGGACGTATTTCTGGTGTTTATGGGAGCCAACGTTTTTTTAACGGCACCCCAAAACGTCCCCACTATGGATTAGACATTGCAAATAAAACAGGAACAAAAGTATTTGCTCCCTTACCAGGAAAAGTCATACTCGCTGAAAATAATTTATACTATTCGGGTGGCACATTAATTTTAGATCACGGACAAGGTATCACTTCAACTTATATTCACTTAAGTAAAATTTTAATTGATAATGGTCAAGTTGTTAACACTGGCGATCCTATCGCTGAAATAGGTGCTACGGGTCGTGTTACGGGGCCACATTTGGACTGGCGCTTAAATTGGCAACAAGTAAGATTAGATCCTGCATTAGTAATGAAACCTGAATTGGCAAGTACACTTACAAAATAACATTAATTTAACAAATAAACTTCACTTTTATGGTTTAATGCATTAGTGTATTTATTCTAAAAATCATAAAGAGCAGCAAATGAAATCACTTAGCCAATGGTTTGAACTTTACGGTGAAAGCCATCAAAATACAAAAAACGTAAAAATTCATAAAATTGCAGTGCCACTTATTTTTTTTAGTGTGATAGGTTTTATTTTTTCTATACCCGGTATTCTAGGTGATATTATTTTACTTATGAGTGTATTAGCGACGAGTATTTTCTATTTTATGCTTAATGTACGATTAGGTGCCTTTATGAGCTTATACAGTGTACTCGGCATTGCAATAGCAAATTCACTAGCACAATATGTATTCATTATTTCACTTGTCGTATTTATAATAGCCTGGGTATTTCAATTTGTAGGCCATAAAATAGAGGGAAAAAAACCTTCTTTTCTAGACGATCTCAGTTTTTTGTTAATTGGGCCCGCATGGGTATTTAAGGATTTTTTAAAACTTAATTAATTTTTCGATTTCTTAATGATATGTTTGATAAGCTGTTTCGCCTTTCTTTGAGAGTGCTTATCAAATGGTTTTTCCTGGTATCTGATTGCTATAATTAATTTTGCAAATTCTGAAAAGTACATACGTTTTTTGGTAAAATGGTTTGCTAAATAATCACAATATAATTGCGGCGTCATACCTGCTAAAATTGGTTTTTGGTTGTTCATTCCCCAACGTTTTAGTCGTTCATATTCACGCTCTAATGGTTTATGATATTTAGGTAGTTTTTGCCATTTAGTATAACTATAGAAAAGAAATAAACACACGCCGATACTAAGAAGAATGACTAAAGTATTATGCAATATTGTATTTTTGCCAAATAAGGATTTAAGTAAATCTACCTGGGCTCCTGAATCAAAACCTAAAACCCATGATGTCCACAAAAAGTCGATATTATTCAAGTTTAAACGTATCCAATTAAATACTTCATAATCTTGTAAGCTCAATAAACTTAAATTTAAGTTTCTTAAAAACTCTTCTTTATTTTGCTCACTCTGTGAAAGGGAGCCCAGCAGCCTATCTGGTGATACAACCGATGTCGCATCAAAAATAGTCCAACCTTTACCCGGTAACCAGACTTCGGTCCATGCATGAGCATCATATTGATAGATACTCATATATTGATTATCGGGTGACATTTCGCCGCCTAAGTAACCAGATACAACTCTGGCTGGTATCCCGACGCTTCTAAACATAAAGGCAGATGCACTGGCATAATGGCCACAAAACCCACGTTTAGTGCTTGATAAAAACTGATCAATTTTATCATCACCATATAAAGAGGGCGGCTCTAAAGTATAAACAAACCCCATATCATTATAATATTTAAGCAACATGTTAAAAAACGCCTGATCTGTTTTTGCTTGGCGATAGATATCTTTTGCGATATTTAATGCTTCTGGATTGGTATTAATAGGCAGGTTCAGATTTTGTTGACGCTCATGTAGTGTTAACTTATTGTGCCTTTTCTTTACGCTGTTAACTGAATATCGAATTGTTTGTGACAAATTTTTGTTACGCGCTAAAACCCCACCATACATGTTTTCAATTGATTCGGTAGAGCTTGAGGCATGATCAAGGCCATATAACCATTTTAATGAAGATTTTTCTGCAATAATATCGTATTTCAGGCCATTCTCATTATTTGTAAATTCATCTTGATGGGTCGTTTTTGCATGATCGGATATTGTCCATTTTTGATTTTTAAAATTTTCATGGATCATTGCACGCCAATAATAGGGTGGAGTCACTGTGGTTTGTTTAAAGTCTGCACGAAATACAAGATCATAAGATTTTGATAACTTAGAAATCGCAAAAGGGTCAACATTTTCAGATAATCCTGTTTGTGCTGTACCAGGCCCGGGCATTTGCCAAAAAGAGGGCAGTCTGGGAAGGAGTACAAAAAATATCAATGCGATTGGTAAACTTAACAGGAGTGTTTTAAATGAAAGTTTTAATGATCTTTTGATCTTAATATTAGCGAGAGTTAATTGATGTAAAGAAGATAGAGATAATATAATTAATAAAAAAGCCGTTATACTGATATACAGAGATTGATCATATAAGAAAATATTGGAAATTAAAAAAAGCTGGATCAAAGTGATCGTTTTATAATGTATTGGTTTAATAGAAATAAGTTGTTTTAAAGCAACGGAAAGCAATAATAAGCCAACAAAAAATTCAACTACATTATGAAGACCTACATCTATAAACAAGATACTGGCTGTAAAAATAGCCATTACATTTCCCACACCAGTATCCGGTTTGCCAACCTGTTTTAATGAAATAGCCAAACACCAAATAGACAATAACAATACAATGCCAATAAAGGTGACTGATATAAACTGCGATAAGATCAGAGTGACTATAATTAAAACAATAGAGTGTAATAATTCTATATTATTAAATTTAAGCTTCACTGAGTGCCCTTAAACATTTGGTCATATGCGTAATACCGTGATCTGGTTTAATGAGTTTATTCGCTAATTTTAGGCCATAAATTATTTCGTCATGGTAGGCTTGATTTATTAAATAGCTTAAATGTTGTAATTTAGTTTCATAATCACCTGGCACTTGCTCTAGTGAAAACATAAATTGTTGAGATTGATATTCGTTAAACTCTTTAACCATTAAAGTTTGGGTTTTAGCATAATGTTTCCATGATATTCTGGAAATTGACTCACCTTCAATAAACTCTCGAATTGAGAAAAATTCATCAGTGCCAGTTTTATATTCCTGGTTTTGCTGATCGCCTTCACCTTCCGATTTTATATTATATTGGTGTAAGCTAAAGGGGACTGGGGTAGGGTATATATAAATCTCATTAGGAAAAAGTACATAACTCCATACTGTGGCAATTCCAAACGGATATCGAGATTGTATTTTTAGTCTTGCAATTTGGTGCTTGCCTCTTTGTAAACCTTCTACTTGTAGTTGGTAAACTGTTTTTTCTTCATTTATGGTATTTATTTCAACATGTTTATTATTATTAATGACAAATACTGAGAAAGCTTGATTAATATTTTGCATCGAAAAAACAATTTTATACCCTGAATGTGCATAACCATCTTGTGCCGAGACAAATCGTACTTGGGTATCAATCAGATTTAAGTAGCTTTGTAATATAGAGATAAAAAATAGCGCAAATAACAAATAAGCGCACAATAAAACAAGATTATTTTGATAATTGCTGCCCAATGAAAAAATTAAAATTGCAAAGAATATAAATCCTAAACCAAATTTTGATGGTACAACATACATATTTTGATGCTTAAGCACTAAATGTGATTGATTATGCTTCCTTCGTTTTAATAGTTTATCAAACCAGGGAGTTAATCGACTAATTATTAATTGCTTCATATTATTTCCGTTAAACGGGCACTGGCACTTCTTTTAATAAACTATCTGACAACTCACTTTTATTCAAACCTGCATTTAATGTGAGTCTATGTTCTACGACACTTGAAAACACCGCCTGGATATCATCTGGCGTTACATAATCCCTATTATCTATATATGCCCATGCTTGCGCGGCTCTCGTTAAAGCGATACTGGCACGTGGAGACAAAGGCATAGGGTAGCGGCCTGTTAATCGACTGTGATTAACTAAAGCAAGTACATAATCAATAACTGTTGCTGGCAAACTCACAGCTTTAACATCTGCTTGTATTTTATTAAATTCGCCCGCTTTTATTCTTTGTTTCATCATATTGACTGAATTAGTGTCTTGGTTTAATAATATTTTCCTTTCAGCCTCAATGCTCGGATAGCCTAAGGTCAAGCGCATTAAAAAGCGATCTAATTGAGACTCAGGTAAAGGATAAGTACCTGACTGGTGTATCGGATTTTGGGTGGCAATGACAAAAAATGGGTCAGGAAGTGAATAACTAGTGCCATCAACACTGACTTGTTTTTCTTCCATTGCTTCAAGTAAGGCACTTTGAGTTTTAGGGCCAGCACGATTAATTTCGTCAGCAAGAATGACTTGATTAAATACAGGGCCTTGATGAAAGTTAAAAACTTGATTTTTTATATCAAAAATAGATGAACCAAGAATATCTGACGGCAACAAATCACTTGTAAATTGAATACGCTGATAAGTTAATCCGAGTGAAATTGCCAATGTATGAGATAAAGAAGTTTTCCCCATGCCGGGCAAATCTTCAATTAATAAATGGCCACCGGCTAATAAACAGGATAAAGCCAAACGGATCTGCTTTTTTTTACCAAAAATAACACTAGAAACATCTGCAAGTACATTATCAATTACGTCAGGCATAAGGATTAATCCATTTATTTTGACTACAACTTAAGTGTTGAATCATATGCCAATAAGGGCGATTGCTCAAGACACTTATTTGCAACAAAAGATTGCATTCGATTATTTCTATATATATTTGTAGTAATACAGCATGAATAACTTGATAATGTTGGTATAAGTGGAAGTATTAAATGTTGTAAAGGTTTAGAAAAAAGAAATGTTAAATATCAAGAAAATCAATATTTGCTTATTTGTGATTATATTAGTTGTATGGGCGACAAATAAATTAAGTACGCAAAGATCAGAAGAGAAGATAGAACACGTTTTAAATCAATTTGAACGTGCGAAAGAAATGTCGCTAAACGAACAAGCCAGGATAAATCAACGCGCAGAAGAAAAAAGACAGGAAATTCAGAATCAATTTGCTAGTACTCGTTCACAGAAGTTTTGATCAGTTGCCTTACTTAAATTCAGGCAACTGATTTATTCCAATTAATAACCTTATAGTTCGACTTTTTCCTGCAATTGAAGTGATGAGTCCTTTCTTTTTAAGCGTTAAAATCATGGCATGAACACTTGATGATGCAGTCCCAAAATAACGCTCAAAATCACTTTCAGCAGGTGCAATACCATTCACTTTTGTGTAGTAATAAATAAATGCTAAATACTGCCCTTGTTTCGTAGTAAACGACGGCAACTTTTCTCTATTCATAATGAACTTTTTTCCTAATTGACGATCCTTTAATTCATATTTACTCATTTAATATTGTTATGAACCGAAAGTATATTGTTGAATTATCAGAAAAAGAAAAATACGAATTAGTTAATTACTGCAAAAAAGGCATGATCAATGTTCGAAAGTACAAACGAGCCGCTATTTTATTAAAAGCTGACCGTTGTCAATACACAACAGAGCAAATATGTGAGGCGATTCAAGTGAGTTTTTCAACTGTATTTCGAGTAAAGCGTCAGTTTGTCAAAGAGAGTTTAGATGCCGCTTTAAATGAAGGTGCACGCAGTGGTGCTATGAGAAAAACTTCCGCGAAAGATGAAGCAACTTTAATAGCAACAGCATGTACCGAGCCGCCAACAGGACATTGCAGATGGACATTAGCGTTGCTTGGTGAGCGATTAATTACACTGACGGATTTAAAGAGTATTTCGTATGAAACGATCCGTAGACGCCTTAAAGAAAATGCGTTAAAACCATGGCAAAAAAAGATGTGGTGTGTAGCGACAATGGACGCTGAGTATATTGCAAGAATGGAGCATGTACTTCAATTGTATGCAGAGCCAGCTGATGAGCTCAACCCCATCATTAACTTTGATGAGGCGATGAAGCAACTCGTTGATGATACACGGCCAGTACAACCCATGAAAAAGGGACAAGTAAAACGCCTAGATTATGAATATAAACGGGTTGGCGTGGCTAACTTATTTGTATTTTTTGACCGTCATCGGGGTTGGCGGCATGTTAAAACAACACAGAGGAAAACGAAAGTTGATTTTGCTCATTGTATGAAGGACTTAGTCGATGAACACTACCCACATGCGAATAAAATTCGTGTCGTACTAGATAACTTATCGACTCATACTGAAGGTGCGCTATATAAAGCATATTCACCTCAAGAAGCACGACGTATTTTAAATAAAATAGAGTTCCATTACACACCCAAACATGCGAGTTGGTTAAATATGGTCGAGATAGAAATTGGCAATATGAATAAGCAATGCTTAGATCGGCGCATAGCAAGTATGGAAGAGTTGAAGACAGAGCTTGCAGCGTGGGAATGGCGCCGAAATAAAGAAGGCGCTAGTATAAATTGGATGTTTAATGTTGATTCGGCACGTGAAAAACTAGTGAGAGCCTATGGTTCTCTCAACTAGTCAAAATTTGTGTGATGAAGTACTAGTGCTGTTAGTTCTCAACTAAACAATCAGAGAATATCAATTAAAAATCATAATAGCTGGTCACCACAAGAATCAAACTGGCGCAATATTACTAGTTCATCTAAACAAAAAAGAGAAATTGAAAATGAGTTAAGGCAAAAGAAAGCACGAGCGGCCAGAATTCTAAATGAAAAAGAAAGGCACCAACAAATAGAAAAACGTAAAGCAGATCAACGAACTTGCAAATTTTGGCGCGAACAATATCAAGAAACAAAAACCTTAAGTGCAAAATCTTTTAAAGAAAGTGCGTGTAATAAAGCTGCTGGTTATAACTATTGAGTTACTATGTATGCAAGACAGTTAGATCATCACATTAAAACAGAACAAGTGAATAGATTTTGATTCAATAAATATAGTAAGCATTGATTAAGTCCGATACTAAAAAGTATCGGACTTTGTGTGTTAAGGGTTGATCCGGAGAAATTTAGTGTTATGGCTATTATTTATTTTATTATTATCTGGATCCAGATAAATGCGAAATCAATTATCAACACAGTAATTGATATAAAATGAATTGCTTGTTAAGTGGTTCGTCAACTAGCTCCACAAAAGATACCAACCAACATACTCCAAACTCGTCGCGAATACGGCACTGTAGATAGCAAAATTGAATGTTAATTTTGGTTTGTTAACTTTATTTAATAGCATAAGAAATTCCCCTTACATTGAGATTAATTCATAGTTGCTAACTCGAATTTTTAATTCCTTATGCTCGTAATAGCATTCACAGTGAGTTAACCAAGTACAAATATGTCTATCGGCTACAAATTACAAAAGTTAAGTGTTAAATCAATATTTTTAAATCTCACTTTTACCAAGAAAGTAAAATCAGTAAAACGACTTAATGTAAAATGAGTTATCCATAACTCATTTTTAGCTTTGTGCATTATTTTTGTCTTCTGTTATTCTTTTTAACGCCTGCGGCGCGATTTTTAGTTCTTCTTTTTTGAGATCCCCGGCTATTTTTTTTAGTATCAGCTGGTGTCTTTGTCAGATCGGGTTCATATCCCGGTAACCATTGTTGCGCTAAACGAGTGCCGATCACGGCTTCGACTTCTTCTAATAACCAGTTTTCATCTGGACTTAACAAAGAAATTGCAAGGCCAGATAAACCCGCACGTCCGGTGCGCCCTATTCTATGTACATAGTCTTCTGCAATATATGGCATTTCGAAATTAATGACATATTCAAGTTGTTCAATATCTAAGCCTCTTGCCGCTACATCAGTCGCGACTAACACCCGAGTTTTACCTGATTTAAAGTCAATAAGTGCCTTTTCTCTGGCTCCTTGAGATTTATCTCCGTGAATAGACTGAGTTTTTAAGCCATCTTTACACATTTCTTTAGCTAATTCATCGGCACCTTGTTTTGTGCGTGTAAAGATAAGGACTTGCTGCCAATTCTTTGCACCAATTAAATGGGATACTAACTCACGTTTTCTATCTGCATCAACGTTATATACTATTTGCTCAACTTTAGTCGCAGCTTGGTTTCGTTCATTAACTTCAATTAATTTAGGTTTATTGAGCATTTTTTTACTGAGATTAAATATTGCATCATCAAAAGTTGCTGAGAAAAGCAAAGTTTGGCGTTTTTCTGGCAGTCTCTTTAATATGCGATTTATTTCATCAATAAAACCCATATCTAACATTCTGTCGGCTTCATCAAAAACAAGATAATGAACTTGTGATAAATCCACAGTACCTTTTACGATATGATCAAATAATCTGCCAGGCGTTGCTATTAATACATCGACACCCACTTTGATGTTTTTAACTTGGGTATTGATACTGACACCACCATAGACTGTAGCCACTTTTAAGTCAGTATATTTTGCATAAGTTTCAAAGCTTGAGAATACTTGTTGTGCAAGCTCTCTTGTCGGCGTAAGTACTAAAGTAGAAATAGATTTATCTGCAACTGTGCTTTGTGACATTTTCTGTAAAAGAGGTAAAGCGAATGCAGCCGTCTTGCCTGTACCTGTTTGTGCTCCAGCCATTAAATCATGACCTGCCAATATAACCGGAATTGCTTGCTCTTGAATAGGCGTTGGCAAGGTATACCCTTGTTCTTTAACTATTTTTAATAGTTCTGAATTAATTTCTAGATTGGAAAAACTCATGATTTCACTTTGTTACATTTGCTATATTGTCGGCAGTGTAGCAAAAAATCCAATAAATTTATTGGAAAATTTAGCTTCACTATTCCATCGGGATTAAATCTCATGTATAAGTGCGCTATGAAAACTCCAAAACGAATACAACCATTAGTTGATGATGGCTTAATAGACGAAGTACTCTATCAATTAATGAGTGGCAAAGAGGCCACAGTTTACGCAGTCAGATGTGGCGATGATATTAATTGTGCCAAGGTTTATAAAGAAGCAACTCAACGTAGCTTTAAAAAAGCCGCACAATATACGGAAGGCCGAAAGGTTAAAAACAGTCGTCGGGCCAGAGCCATGGAAAAAGGCTCTAAATTTGGTCGTAAACAACAAGAAGATATTTGGCAAAACGCTGAAGTTGATGCTCTTTATAAATTGGCAGAGGCTGGTGTACGTGTCCCGCAGCCCTATGGCTGTTACGAAGGCGTATTGCTAATGGAATTAATTACAGATGATGAAGGAGACGTTGCACCACGATTAAATGACGTTTCAATGTCAAAAGAACAAGCAATTGAAGATCATGCATTAGTTATTACTTATGTTAAACGTATGTTATGTGCAGGCTTAGTACATGGCGACCTTTCAGAGTTTAATGTTTTAGTTGATGATTATGGCCCTGTTATTATCGATTTGCCGCAAGCTGTTGACGCCGCCGCAAATAATAATGCAAAAGCAATGCTTGAAAGAGATATCAATAATATGTCAATTTATTATGGTCAGTTTGCGCCTGAATTAATTGATAGCAATTACGCTGCTGAAATGTGGGCATTATTTGAAGCTGGTGAACTCACCCCCGATAGTGAATTAACGGGTGAATTTAAAAATAGTACACACAAAGCAAATGTAGACTCTGTATTAGAGGAAATAAAAGCAGCCTGGGAAGAAGCCCAAGAAAGAGAAGAGCGCGCCAATGCTGCTGAGGAAATAGAATAGGAAACGCAATCGCGTTTCTTTTCCTTTGACCCTTTAAATTATACCGCTGAACAATATTAATCCCTTCGTTAGTCTTTTAATTATGAATATTGAAATAATTAGATACATTTTATTAAATTGTTCATTATCACTTCCCTATATAATTGAGTTGATTTAATTTTCAATAAATAAGAAAGAATAAATGAGATTTAATAAAACACACTTTGTCGGTGCCGGTTTTCTAACCGTAATTTGCACTTCATCGTTCCCCACATTTGCTTTACAGGAAGACAATACATCTCGCTACGACGCAGGGTTTTTCTCTCAATATCAGCCTCAAAATGCAATGGAAATGATATTACGTTTACCTGGCTTTAATTTTGATGAAGGCTCAGATGCACGTGGTTTTGGCGCTAATGCAGGCAATGTATTAATCGACGGTACTCGGCCATCTTCTAAATCAGGAGGCCTCGAAGGTGCGCTGATCAGGATCCCCGCTGAGCAGGTAAAAACAATTGAAATAGTCAGAGGAGGCATAAATGGCGGTGACGCAGGCGGTCAATCTATAGTCGCAAATATTATAAGAAATAAAAATATCACATCTGGCACCTGGGCTTTAAAATTCAGACAAACTCAAAATACAGACACCCTACCCAATATTGAAGCCGCTTTAACAACGCAAATGGGACAATGGCAAACTGCATTTGATACCGATATAGGTGGAAACCCTGCATATAGAAATGCATTGATTGAAGAATTTGATAACAACAATAGTTTAAATGAAAGTGCCAACGAAGTATTTAAAGATTCAGCAAAGTGGGCATTTTTCAATGGCGAAGCGTTTAGAGAGTTAGCTGATGGAAAGTTTACTGTAAATGGTCGTATTGGCGGTGATAAATGGCAAGGCAATACACATAGAGATATTTTTATAGCGAGTCTGCCAACGGCTAGTGCGTCAGATAGCACATCAGATTTAGTTGAAACCAATAAATTTAGCATGGCTGAGTTAAGCCTTGATTGGAAAAGAACAGCTAATGATTGGAAGTTGAGCTTAATGGCTTTAGGTGTGATAAACGATAAAAATTATGAAAATAGTTTTAATGAGAATAACTTAAATACCTTATCAACAGAGCACAGCCAATTTAAACAAGATAAGCTAAAGTCTGAATTTATTATGCGTACTGCATATGGAAAAGTCAGTAATACGCAATTAAGCCCGGAATTTGGCATTGAATTAACGAAAAATAAATTAGATACCAGTTTAGAATCATTCGAGAATGGGATTGTAGAAGACTTAGACAATGCAAATGTGGTTGTAACTGAAATTCGCGGTGAATTATTTGCCAATATTAGGTATGAGTATAACGATAATTTATCTTTTGAGGGAGGCTTAACCACTGAATTCTCAAAGATTGAAGTCAATGGTGATGCAACAAACGAAGAATCATTTCAATTTTTCAAACCCAGGCTCTCAAGTACATATAACATAAATGATGAAGCATTAATTACTTTTGAAGCACAGCATAGAGTTGGCCAGTTAGATTTTAATGATTTCGCAGCCAGTGATAATGCAGAAGACGGGAAAGTACTGTCAGGCAATCCTGAATTAGTTCCTGAGCAAATTAGCGAATTTATCACCACCTATCATTGGGGCTTCAGTGAAAAAGGAAGTCTGAAAGTAAAAGCTTTTCATGAGTGGCGTAAGGATATTCTTGAAGAAATAAAATTACCGAACGAGGGGCAAGGCCTTGGCAATGCCGGCGACGCCAGATTTTGGGGAATGATCACTGATCTCACTTTTGCATTAGATCCTTGGTTAAAAAACGGCCTGATAGAAATAACACACAAAATTCGCAGATCCGATTTTGACGACCCTATTATACAAAATGAACGAGATATTAGTGACTATACGCCAGATTGGTTAACATTTAAATTAAGACAAGATTTAACAAAACATAAATTTTCATGGGGCGTAGAATATTGGGGACATTATACAGATACTGATTATTTAGTAGATGAAATTCGTCAAATACATGGAAATAAAAGAGTAAGGGTATTTATAGAAACAACACAATATTTTGGCCTGAAAACGCAACTCGAAGTAACCAATATTAATACCGGGAGATTTACGCGTACGCGGTCTTTTTATGAACCTGACCGTGGTGGCCAATATGATGGGTATCAAGTTGCCCACAGGATCAGAAAACCGCAAATAAAGCTCTCTTTTTGGGGGACGTTTTAGAAACAGCAGGTACCGCATAATAATTCTTATGCGGTACCTCATTGTTTAAAGTCCACCTGCAGGTTCATCTAATTTTGTACCGTTATTTAAAGAAGAGCGTGTTAAACGCCATTTAGTTTTATATGGGAAAACATCCGCAATGTATCCTTTATTGATAGCCTGCTGGACTGATTGCCAAAAATTTACCGTATAAATATCTTTATGAGTTAAATTAAAATATTGTCTTGCTTGTGGATTACCGGCAAAAAAAACGGGAAACTGTTCCGGGTATACATCATTTTGTGCAATATCAAACCAAGGTTCATCCGATAATTCATCATAATAATTATCTGGTGTAGGTATTTTTTTGAATTCACATTCAGTCAACGGACAAATTTCATCATAATCATAAAACACAACTTTGCCCCAACGCGTTACACCAAAGTTTTTCATTAACATATCACCAGGGAAAATATTAGCCTGTGCAAGTTGTTTTATCGCATTGCCATAGTCAAACATAACTTCTGATAACTCAAGATCTGTGGCTGTTTTTACATATAAATTTAATGGCGTCATTTTTCTTTCAACATAAATGTGTTTAAAAATGAGCGCATTACCAGATATGATAATCGTATTAGAAACATCTTGATGTAACTCACAAAGGAGATCTTTAGAAAATCGAGATAAGTCAAATGCTAAATACCTAAACTCATGTGTATCAACTAAGCGCCCTACACGGTCTGCGTTTTTCACAAATTCATATTTATCCATTACCTCTTGTTTAGTCGTGTTTTTTGGTGGTTTAAATGTATCTTTGATAACTTTATAAACATAATCTGAGTTTTGTGTGGTAAATACGGTCATAACCATGCCTTTTATTCCTGGCGCGCTGATATAGTTTTCACTTGCGGGCATTTTTCGCGTGGAATCAACTTTAAAACGGTAAAATTCTGTTTTGGCGTGTTTAATAAAACCGATAGCATTAAATAATTCAAATTTCTCTTTCTTTGGTAATAATTCACATAAATAATCCACATATCTGGCTGGTTGATCTGTATCAACCATAAAGTAGGCTCTGGCAAAACCAAATAAAGTACTTAACTGATCCTCTCCAATTATAAATGCATCTAGATATAGCTCACCATCTGACTCAAAATCTTTATTATTTAATATAGGAATTGCAAAGGGTACATTTCTGCCATCATCGTCATCAATTATTTGTCCTATGATATAGGCCGCTTTATTTCTAAAAAATAAAGACCGTGAAAATTCAATATGACAATTTTCTATTGATAGCATATCACCATCAAATTTATTCAATACTTGATGTATTAATTTGATGTCTCTCTCTAAATCTTCAAAGTTTAAATGAAATTTAAAATGCGATATTAATAGTCTGATTGCATCAATTAACCCCGTATGACTATCCAATTTACACAATATTTCATTTCTATTAATGTTTTTCGGCGCAAACTGATGATTTAAAATAAAAAGTTGTACATCTCTTATTTTTTTATGACCCCAGATATGTCCAAAAACTGAATTAAAAAATGTTTGCGCTATTTGCGCGTTATCGAGTTTTTCTACCATTTTTGCAAAATCATTCTTGGCAAGATGCCATATATCCGCCTGTTCAAGCTCTTTGTAAGCGATGATATGGATGGCTTGGGAAGCTAAAGATACTTTTGCTTCATAAATTTTTAATCTGGATCGCATAGACTCTTGTACTTCAAGCCAGGCTGCACGCTCGAATCGTGATTGAGCAGCTAAAGTGATATTTAAAAACTCTGCAAACATAGATTCAAAACTTGCCAGTATTGCTCTGGCTATTTTTGCTGCGATAACGGTTTTAATGGAGACTGTCATTTTGACCTTAATTTACTATATCCAAGTCATGATCAAAGATAGAGTTTAATAAATTTACAGGGTGAGTTACATTTTTACTATTTACACACAATATCAAACAGGTTTAAATTGAAATAATTTAGTTATTGAATAAGTGATATTGATTTAGTGAATATTAGAAATATAGACCTTAACTTACTGGTTTATTTAAATGTATTATTAGAAGAAGGTAACGTGTCTAAAGCAGCAAACAAGCTAGCGTTAACCCAGCCAGCAATGAGCAATGCTTTAAACCGATTAAGAGAGCTATTTGATGATCCTTTATTGGTTAGAACAAAAGAAGGCATGACACCAACAGACAAAGCAAACAAATTAAAACCCGAAATACTCACGCTTCTCAATATGGCAGAAAAAATAACGCAGCCTGATAAAGACTTTTCGCCTGATCACAGCAAAATAACATTTAGGATCATGGCCAATGATTATATCGAAGCCACATTACTGTCCCCTTTTATCAATAGTATTTTACCGCATGCACCGAATATAAACTTTGATATATTGACGCCAGCAGATATTAGCCTGCAAGATATGGAAAAAGGCACTATCGACCTGGCAATTAACCGGTTTACTATGTTGCCAAAATCTTTTCATCAATTGAGTGTGTGGAGAGATAACTATTGTTGCTTAGTGAATAAAAACCATCCCTATGTAAGACATACAGATTTGGACACATATCTTGACAGCGATCATCTTTGGGTAGATAGAGCAAGTTGGGGTCCAAGTACTGTCGTAACAAATCAGTCAAGTGCACAAAAATTAGGATGGGTAGATGAAGCCTTATGGCAATTGGAAAAAACACGTAATATACGAGTATTTAGTCGTCACTTTATGATAAGTCATCGTTTTTTAAACAACGCACAATTAATTGCAACTATTCCACGGCGCCATGCAATGCTTCATGAAGCTGATCATGAACTTACAATCATGCGAGTCCCCTTTCAAATTGTACCAATTGAAATAAAAATGATTTGGAGCCCCTTATTGCATCATTCTCGTGCTCATCAATGGCTAAGGCGGTCTATATCTGATTATGCAAAAACCATCAGTGACAGGTAATGCACATTAAACTTACGGTAGCAATTTGCAACTATCTAGATAAATATTGATTTAATCAATACTAACTATTGAAAACAATAATTTCATTAATTTTTAATAACAGGCTAATTTAAATTCAGACATTGAAATACTTTCAGTGCAAATCAGTTATTTTTGTTTAAGGAATGAGATTATGATGCCACAAATTAATGCAGATCAAGGTTTTAAACGCAGAAATAAAGTGTTTGTAGATACGCCATTACTCCATTTTATCGAAGAAGAGCTTTTAGCGACATCTCCAGTAAGTGAGGCTGCTTTTTATGAGGTATTAACCATTTTAATTGAAGAGTTTGGTAGCCAATTTAGAAAAAATAAAGGTTTAATTACCAGCCCTGCACTATTAGATGAGTTTAAATGTGAAGTACCTTTAAGTATTCTAGATACGTTAATTAGTGTGATTGAACGCCCCGAAATACATATTTTCACCGAAAAAAATAATTTACTTAAACCTGTCTTGAATCGGATTTCTCAATTACTGCCATTGGCAGAAATGCAGACATCCGCCAGGAAAATAGATAAAAAAACCTATTATCAGACTGTTAAAGTCGCATGATAATAAAACTAATGAACTTCTAAAGTAGCGTTAATTTTCTGGTAACAAACATTAACGCTATTAGTTTTGGCACTATATAAAGGCAATATTGATAATATGATAACTATCAAAAAGGTATTAAACTTAACATGTAGAGCGCTTTACAAACATAATTTTTTAGAAATATTTAATGGTATTGCCCATTATTGTATAAATAGCTACCCAACAAAGCATGCGCTTTAGCGCGCTTTATTAACACTTCGTTCGTTAAGTTATTTTTATTTTCACGTATAATTATTGCTTTTTTTTCTGGTTGTAAAAATGTTTTTTCATCTAATGTCATGTAAACATAGTTTTTATCATATTGCATCATTGCTCGTTGTTTTTCTTTAGGGATGATTTGAGTTAAATCATGACCGATCATAGGGTGATAACCACTCAGCCCTGCTAAAGATAATAATGTAGGAGCAATATCAATTTGGCTTACTAGTCGCTCATCTTGTATAGCTGGAATATCCTTCGCAATTATAACCGCTGGAATATGGAAATTTTTAATAGGTACAAGCTCAGCTCCTCCCACTCTTGAATCATGATCAGCAATAATAACAAAAATTGTATTTCCCCAATATGTTGCTTTTTTCGCTTTTTGAAAAAATTTACCTAATGCATAATCAGCATATTTAGCAGCATTATTGCGTGTGTTTTTTTTATCATCATAAAGATCAATTTTATTGTCGGGGAATTCATAAGGTGAATGATTAGAGCTAGTAAAAACTAAACTAAAAAAAGGCTTTTTATTTTTATTTAATAATTCAAGCTCTTGATGAGCTTGATTATATAAATCTTCATCAGATGCTCCCCAAGAACCTTTAAATTGAACCTTGTCAAATTCAGGTAAATCGACAATGTCATTAAACCCATTTCCTAAAAAGAAGCTTTTCATATTATCAAAGTGACTTTCTCCACCATAAATAAACTGAGTATGATAATTCTGTGATTTTAAAAACTGAGCAATAGTAAAGAAACTTTGCTGTGATTTATCTAATTTCACAACGGAGCGAGACGTTGTTGGTGTAAAACCTGTAATAACCGCTTCAATACCACGCACAGAGCGTGTTCCTGTGGCATATAGATTAGTAAAATTCCATCCTTGAGTCATTAAAGTATCTAGTTCTGGTGAAAGAGGTAATCCTCCTAGTGTTTTAACATAACGCGCCCCTAAACTTTCTTGTAATAGAATAACAATGTTTTTAGGTTTTCCTTGGTAGGATGCTTGATGATAAGCCTGTGTCGGTATATCACTGTTATTATATAGGTTAGGTGAAATGATTGTAGCTAATTTTATTTCGTTAAACATATCTTGTGCAGGCATTTTACCATAATAATTATCACTCCCTTTTTCAAGCTGCATTTGCTTTAATGCAAAAGACGTAGAATATAAAGAATTTAAACTTAAATCATTTAATAAATGGTCCGTTGAAAATGAAACCATTGCAGGATTTATAGGCCGATGACCAGTCGTTCCTCTAGCACCTAAAAAGCATAATAAAAATAATATTAAACAAGTAGCAGCTAAATACTTTTTAGATAATGAAGAAGTGTTACACCATAATTTTTTACATAAAAAAATCGATATCTTATGGCTCATAAAAATAGTTAATAGAGAGCTTATTATTACAGTTTTATAACCAGAAATAAGCATTGAAAATATTTCTTTAGGATAAATTAAGTATTCAATAAATAAACGATTTGGCCTTAAATCATACTCTAAAATAAAAGTGGGTGTTATCACTTCAAAAAAAAGTGAGCTAATTAATGCTATCGATAACCAAGCAAATAAAATTGGTTTTAATTGTTTCATCCCTTTATCCGCTAATAATGAGATAGATACCAACAATAAAGGAAGTAACATTAAATATGAAATTGTTGATATGTCAATTCGAATGCCGTTAGCCATAATTTGTAGCCATGCATTATTTATGAAGGTTCGTTCAGACAACCACAATATTAATGCAAAACGACTAGTCGTTAGTATCACTAAGATGACAATTGAAAAGCCTATTAATAGACATAATGAACCGAGTGATTCTTTTATGGATAATACTAAGTGAGAGTTATTTATATTTTTAGGTTGTTGGTTTAATGACTGCTCTGAAGTTATATTTTCCATAACACAACCAACCATGCTGCTGATGTAATAAACAAACTAATCAAGATAAGAATGGCACCAAGCAAAAACTCTTGCCTAATAATCAACCAGACGAAGCCCCCACCACTGTTTAATAAAGCAAAATGAATGCGCTTAATGCCTTTGTATTTTTGTATTTCCATAGAATAATAATTTTCTTAATATAGGTTTGTAGTTAAGAAAATTAACAAAGAAAACTTAAGTGACACTTAGTCTAAACTTAAGAATTGCTGAACATACCGATTACACGTTGATAATGTATATAAATACATAGAATCTTAAGTAAACCTTAAGTATTTAATGATAAATTAACTAGAAAGTATAACTGTTGATGATATGAATATTTTATTAATTGAAGACTCCATAAAGTTAAGACGAAGTTTACGTATTGGTTTAACTGGAGTCGGTTTTACAGTGGATGAAACCGGTGACGGTGCTGAAGCTTTATCAATGGCAATATCTGAAAATTATGACATTATAATTTTAGATTTAATGCTACCAAGTGTTGATGGGCTTGAAGTATTAAAAACTCTTCGAAAATTAAAAAAACAAAGTAAAGTACTGATATTATCAGCTAAAGCTCTGGTTGATGACCGTATAGAGGGCTTATTAAGTGGTGCAGATGATTATATGACCAAACCATTTTCATTTGATGAGTTACATGCAAGATTAATTACTTTAACTCGAAGAGGGAGGTTACTCATAGATAATGATTGTGTCACTCTTAATGGATATTGTATTAACTTGCAAAATAAAACATTTACATATAACTCAGAAGATATTGAATTAACACCAACAGAATATAAAATTATTGAATGCCTGTTTTTGAATAAAAACAAGGTGGTGAGTATAGAAAAAATGAGTGAGTTTATAGTAGGAAGATATGATGCTATTTCGAAAAATTCACTTGAAGCCCATTTGTCTACAATCCGAAAAAAAGTAAAACATTTTACGACAAAACTTCCGATTAAAAACAAACGAGGATTTGGCTATATCGCAACGGACAGCTTATGTCATCTATAAGATCAACATTAGTTAAACAACTCACCTTAATCATTTCGTTTATTTTATTTCTTATATTGCTTTTTTTAGATATTAGTGTTGATACCTACGTAGAAAAACAATTTGAAAATTCCTTAGTACAAGAAGGGAAAACATTAGTTAATCTTATTAACGTAGAAAATGGAAAAGTATCATTAAGCTCTCATGCTGAATTAATGAAAGAATTTGAAGAGAAAGAGGAAACAAAATATTTTCAAATATGGGCAGGTACACAAATCATTGAAAAATCGGCTTCTTTATCATCCTATCCAAATTTTAAAGTTCCTAAAATCAAACTTATCAGTAATGAATATTTAATTAAAAGTATAAAACTACCAAATGGTAAATCTGGACGTATTTTTATTTACAATGTAGGCGATGCAAAGAAATACAATGCTGATCATCAAAATGATATTTATTTAAGCCTATCAAAAGTTAGTGAAAGCTTGGAAAACATACTCATTTTAATTGATGTTGTTTTTGTACTTACAGCAATTGCCACTGGATTCTTTATTCGTTATTTGGTTAATAAAATAGTAAGCCGTGGCTTAAAACCTATTGAGAGCCTAAATCAACAAATAAGAGACATTAATTTTAATGATAAAAGCGCTCAATTTGATATTAATTTTCCACCCCTAGAGATTAAAACAATTATTGATGAATTAAACCAGTTTTTAATGGTTAATCGTTCACTGTTACAATCAGAGCAACGATTAACATCTGATATAGCTCATGAGCTAAAAACCCCCATTTCAGAACTTATCAGCGTAACTGAAATAGCGATTAAATATCCTAAAAACAATGAAGTATTAGCAACTTTTAAAGATGATGTTATTTCAATTTCAATGAGAATGAATAAAATTGTTAATTCACTACTTATGTTTAATAAAACAGATAGCAGAAACTTAGCTTTGCCTACAACAGAAATAGATATAGTGTCTGAACTTCATTGTTTGGTGGAAAGACTTTATCACCAAGACAGTGAATCCCAAAATCGCGTTAATATCCAAAGTCCTGATTCATTGTTCATTCAAAGCGATCCTTTTTGTATTGAATCTATTCTTACAAACTTAATTAACAATGCACATTATTACAGCCCTAAAACAAGTGTTATTGAAATAAAAATTCAACCTGTTCAAAAGCAAGTTAAGTTATCAATCAGTAACCAATTGTTAGTAGAAATGAATGAAGATGATCTAAATAAAATGTTTGAACCATTATGGCAGAAAGATCAATCAAGAACGTCTGAGCATCACTTTGGTTTAGGTTTATCAATTACCAAACGCTTATGTCAACAAATGGAAATTGAAATATCTGTGCATCTAAACTCAAAAAACACCATTGAATTTATACTTACATTTATTAATATGAAGTAAATAACATCTTTGTTAGTATAGCTACACTTCCAATAGTACGATTAGCTGATGATTCAATTAACCTTATGCTGCCAAAGTGTAAAATCTTCATGTTGTCAGCAAAGGTAGTTCACGATAAAGACTCCAAACTAGATTGGTTATTACTCAATTTTCATATTTGCTATCAATGCATCTCCAAATTCTGAACAGCTTACTTCTTGTGAATGAGAGACGAGCTTGGCAAAGTCACACGTTAATGTTTTATCAAGAATTGTTTTTTCTATACTGGCTAATAACAATGCTGCCGCTTGATGCCAACCTATATGTGTTAACATCATTTGCGCACATAAAATAATTGAGCTTGGATTTACTTTATCTAAACCAGCATACCTGGGGACAGTGCCATGGGTTGGTTCAAAAAACGCTACATCATCATTCATATTTGCACTTGGTGCTATACCAATACCACCCACTTGTGCAGCCAGGGCATCGCCGAGGTAGTCACCATTTAGGTTCATAGTGGCAATCACATCATAATCTTCAGGTCGTAATATAATTTGTTGTAACATATTATCTGCCAGTACATCTTTAATTATAATGGGATCTGTCATATCAGGCCGTTTTATCTCTAGCCAACGTTGATTTTTATGTCGCTTTGCATCAAATTCATTCACAGCAACTTCATAACCCCATTGTTTAAAAGCACCTTCTGTGAACTTCATGACATTACCTTTATGGATCAGTGTCACGGTTTTGCGTTTATGGGTTATTGCATATTGAATGGCTTTACGTATGATCCTTTTAGAGCCCTGCTCTGAAATATTTTTAATACCTATACCACAATTTTCATTGAATCTTATTTTAGTCGTGCCCATTTCATATTGCAGGAACTCTATAACTCTATCAGCATCCTGGCTCCCAGGTTTGAATTCAATGCCTGTATAAATATCTTCAGAGTTATCTCTAAATACCACCATATTCGTTTTTTCTGGAGATTTAAGTGGCGATGGTGAGCCCTGAAACCATTTATATTGTCTGATATTAACGTATAAATCCATCTCTTGTCTTAATGCAATATTTAACGATCTGAACCCGCCGCCAATTGGTGTTGTTAATGGACCTTTAATTGCTATTTTATGTTCTTTTATTGCTGTAATTGTCTCTTGAGGAAACCAATCACCATCGTACATCAGTGCGGCTTTTTCACCATTAAAGACTTCCATCCAGTATATTTTTTTTTGTCCTTTATACACCTTTTTTATTGCAGCATCGACCACTTTACGCATCACAGGCGTTATGTCTACGCCGACTCCATCTCCTTCTATAAAAGGAATAATAGGCTGATCTGGTACATTTAAACTTTGGTCGTGATTAATTGAAATAGGCTTTCCTTCAACAGGAATTTTAATGTGTTGATACTGCATTTTTTTATCCTTTATCAGAATCAGGAAACGCGAGATAAATAGGCCTGGTTATATTGGCGTTTATTTATAAATAAATCTATACAAAATGAGAAAGTAAAGAGATATTTGTCATTTTATTTTATCTTATTTACTGGATTTTCAAAACGATAGCACTAAACTTAGGCTTATGCTCAAGTGAGCATATTTACCATTTAAACTTTAAGGTTCAAAGATGAAAAAAATTATTTTGACTGCAAGTATACTGGCTATTTCTACACTGTATTCTCCGGTATCCAAAGCTGACGACGTTTCTCTGCGTATTTGTGAATATGTTGCAGTAAATGATAAAAATCGTTTACGTTCATTTCTTAAGAACAAAAAATTAAAAATCAGAAAAATTTTCAAAAACATTCAGTGTAATGGTAAAAATTTACTGGTTTTTTCAGCAGAAAATCAAGCTTTAGATGCTGGAGAATTTATAATAGGTCAATTGCCTAAAAAAATTGTTTCTGAAAACTTAGATGAAATCACAAAACATTCGGCTCATTTAGCTGAAGATGCCAAAGACAGAATTAATTAAACCTGTAAAGCATATAAATAAAGATAACAAATTCCTATTTGTTATCTTTGATCATTTACTTTTAGTTATACACTTGACCTTTTATATTCCCTATACTTAGGTAACCAGTAGTTTTTTTCTATTTCAGCTCTTAATGCTTCATCAGAAATTTCAAGCGCAAGTCCTTGCTCTATAGCTTTTTTTGCGACTTTAAAAGCGATTTCTTTACTTAACAAGGCTATTTCTGTCAGCGCAGGTAGTAAACTTCCCTTTCCTGTATTAGCAAGTGGCGAACTATTTGCTAAAGTTTCACTTGTGATCATTAACATTTCATCAGAAATATATTGTGCTTTTGCTGCTATCACACCTAACCCAATTCCCGGAAAAATATAGCTGTTATTACATTGCGGTATGTGGAATGTCTTTCCGTTATAATCAAATTCTTTAAATGGACTTCCTGTAGCCACAATTGCATTTCCTTGCGTCCATTTGATGACATCGTTAGGAGTCGCTTCAACTTGTTTTGAAGGATTACTTAATGGAAAAATAATTGGCTCTTTACACCCCTGATGCATCGTTTTGATCACTTGCTCAGTAAATAAGCCAGACTGACCCGATACACCAATTAATATACCCGGTTTTGCATTTTGTATGACATCTAATAATGAGGCGTATTTATTGTGACATTGCCACTGTGCAATTGCTGAATTTTGTTGTACGAGTGCTTGTTGAAAATCTCTTAAATCCGCCATGCCTTGCGTTAATAAACCATGACGATCAACCATGAAAATTTGGCTCCTTGCCTGTTTATCGTCAAGTCCTTCAGCGATCATTTGGCTGATAATTTGTTCAGCAATACCACACCCAGCAGATCCTGAACCAACAAAAACAACATTTTGTTCAGATAACTTTTCATTTTTTACACGGCACGCCGCCAATAACGACCCGACAGTTACTGACGCAGTCCCCTGAATATCATCATTAAAACAACAAATTTGATCTCTGTATCTTTTTAACAATGGCATCGCATTTGGTTGAGCAAAATCTTCAAATTGTAATAATACATTTGGCCATCGACGTTTTATCGCATTAATAAAGATGTCTAAAAATTCATCATACTGAGATTGACTTATTCTTTTATGTCTGGCTCCCATATACATAGGATCATTGAGTAACTTTTCATTATTAGTCCCGACGTCTAACATGACGGGTAATGTATAAGCTGGACTGATCCCACCGCAAGCAGTATATAAAGATAATTTTCCGATAGGGATCCCCATGCCACCTATCCCCTGATCTCCTAAACCTAAAATTCTTTCTCCATCGGTAACAACAATCACTTTAACGCTATTTTTAGTGGCATTTCTTAAAATATCATCAATCTGGCCTCTTTCTTCGTAAGAAATAAAGAGTCCCCGGGAGCTTCTATAGATATCAGAAAATTGCTCACATGCGTCACCTACAGTGGGTGTATAGATTATTGGCATCATTTCTTCGATATGATCGCGTACTAATCTATAAAATAAGGTTTCATTATTATCATGTATAGCACGTAAATAAATATGTTTATTTAAATTATCTTGAAATTGAGTATATTGTTGATAGCACCTTTCGACCTGCTCTTCTATGGATTCATATCTAGGTGGTAAAAGGCCTGTTAAATTAAAACTTGATCTTTCTCTTGCACTAAATGCGCTCCCCTTATTGAGTAATGGTGTTTCTAATAGCGCAGGTCCTGCATAGGGAATATACAAGTAATTTGGTTTTTTATTCATAATGTGCCAAGGGCTGATAATAATATTCAACACTAATTATTATCTTAATATTTGAAAATGCAATAAATAATCGATGAAACGAGATAAATATCTGCTCGATAAGTTTTTGTTAACCCTAAATAAACATTCTCATTTCAGATTGATAACTTAATGAATGCATATTCATGTGTGATTATTTTTCATGCATTCAATGGAATTTTTCAATTCTGATACTAAGCTTATTTATAATACTACATGGAGGTAATGATTATGAAGATTGCCAATATCAAAATAGCTTTAGTCGATGACTCTCAGGCAATTCTGTTAATGTTAAAAGCAAGCCTAAATGAAATGGGTTTCAAAAAAGTTGATTGCTTTCGTTCTGGTATTCCTGCTTTAGACGCGATTAGTATTAAAAAAAACCATTACGATGCCATTTTTATCGATCTTAATATGCCTGAAATGGATGGCATGACACTGATCAAAAAACTAGGTCAAATAGAGTTTGGCGGTGCTGTGATCATTATTTCTGAAATGGATAAAAAAGTCATTTCTTTGGCGTCTGAATTAGCGCAAAAATCACAAACACGTATTATTGGAAATATTCCTAAACCAATAACTCAAGATAAATTAAGTATGATATTTGAAAAGCTTAATAACTTTTTGCTTGCCAATGACAATATCTTTACCTGTTTAACTGAAGCTGAATTATTAGAAGCAATATCAAAGAACCAAATTACGCCTTATTACCAACCCAAAATTGATAGTAAAACAAATAAAGTATGTAGTGTTGAGGTATTAGCCCGAATAGTAAAACCAGGTAACCATGAAGTGATCCAGCCTATTTCATTTATTTCAACGGCGGAGCGTTGTGATCTAATGAATATTCTCACATTTCAACTTTTTGAAAAAGCAGCTAAAGACCATAAAAAATTAGTAAAGACTTTTGATAATGATTTTAAAATTGCGATTAATTTATCTGCCACTCAATTATCCGATTTAGAATGTCCCGACAAACTGATTACAATATTAAATATCCATAATATAAAACCAGAAAACATAATTTTGGAGATCACAGAAGAAAATGCGATCACGCATTTTGAGCAGCTTGAAACGTTAAATCGTTTAAGAATTCGTGGTTTTGGTTTATCGATAGATGATTTTGGCACTGGATTTACGAACCTTAATCAACTCAGAACATTACCTTTTACAGAAATTAAAGTTGATAGATCATTAATTTATCAGATACACAAAGATACTTTTTCACAAACCATAGTGAGTACATTAGTGAATTTGACTGAAAAACAAGGCTTAGATATTGTCGCAGAAGGCATAGAGTCTTTCGATGAACTTGAGTATTTACAATGTTATAAAAAAAATATCTTGCTACAAGGTTTTTTGATTTGCAAACCTAAACCAATAGAGGAAATTATCCACTGGCATAGGTTTTGGGCAAAGTCCACTATAGCATAAATTATTTCATGTTGGCATTTTCAGATATTGCAACACCTTCACGGCGAGGATCTGCAGCGCCGGACAATAAACTACCAATTTTCTCAATCCCGTGTAATCCAGAATTTAAATCAACAACTTTAACCTTGTGGCCCAGTTGTTTAAACTCCGCGACTTTATCAACTAAAGCTGTTCCAGCTTCAATACTGGTATATTTATTACGGTTTGTGATTTTAGGTAAATCGATTGCTTGCTGAATAGGTAAATGCCAATCTAATACTGCAATTAAAGTCTGGGTGACATAATTAATTATTCGACTTCCCCCGGGCGAGCCCAGAACCAATCGTAATGAACCATCCTGATTAAAAACCATAATGGGTGACATTGAACTTCTTGGCCTTTTATTACCAATCACACGGTTTATTACTGGTAAACCATCTCGTGTGGGCGATAAAGCAAAATCTGTCAATTGATTATTCAATAAATAACCATTCACCATGAGTGTAGAGCCAAATGCCATTTCAATTGATGTGGTCATAGAAACTGCATTTCCTTGGCTATCTATAATTGAAATATGGCTCGTTGAGGGCATTTCAAAAGAATCATCTGCTGCATAACTTAATTTACTGACTGGTTGACCTGCTGATGCTTTTCCCATATCCAGATCTTTTATCAATAAAGACCTTGTTGCAAGATATTCTGGCGCTAACAAAGCTTTTACCGGTACAAACTCAAAATCAGGATCGGCAAGATACTTATTTCTATCGGCAAACGCTAGCTTGGATGCCTGCGTGAAATAATGTAGCGCTTTGACATCATTAACTTTATAGGAAGATAAGTTTTTGGATTCTAATAAGGCTAAGGTTTGTAAAACCGCAACACCTCCAGAACTTGGCGGGCCCATAGAACAAATTTTATAGCTGTGATAAGGCGCGCACACTGCCTCTCTTTGTTTCGCTTTATAGTTGTTTATATCAGATTCTATTAATAACCCAGGAGCAACTTTAGAATGTGTAACTGCTTTGACTATTTTCTTTGCATTTTCACCAAAGTAAAATGCTTTAATTCCCTTTTTTGCCAATTGTTGATAAAAATTAGCTAAAGGCAAGTTAATTTTAGTTGTACCAGCTTTTAGTGCTTTGCCATTAGGGAAAAAATATTCTTTTGTACCAGGCATTTGATGAACACCTGGATTAAATTTTTTGCTTAATAACATTTCTAATCGCGGTGAAACTACAAACCCTTCCGATGCCAGTTTGATTGCCGGCTTAAATAATGCTTCCCAAGGAAGTTTGCCATATTTTTGATGTGCGGCATCCAATGCTGCAAGAACACCTGGCACGCCAACAGAGCGTCCACCAACAACGGCGTCTATCCATCTCACTGGTTTTCCATTTTGGCCTATAAATAGCTTTTCAGTGGCTTTTTCGGGAGCGGTTTCTCTGCCATCAAAGGTTATCAGATCGTTTTTCATCTGGTTATAGTGCATAACAAATGCACCGCCACCAATACCTGATGACTGAGGCTCTACGAGTGTCAGTACAGCTTGAACTGCAATAGCAGCATCAATAGCAGTACCTCCTTGTGCTAATATACTTTTGCCTGCGGCTGCTGCGTAAGGGTTAGCAGCTGCTACCATATACTCCTTTCCTATTGTGGCTTTTTTATGAATATAGCCAGTGGCGGCTTCGGGCTCTCTGTCTTCACGCTTTTGAGCATCTGTAGCATGGCAATTGAATACAGATATAGCGATTAAAAGTGCAGTAAATTTTGTCATATTTAATTTTATTTGATGAACTTAATTGCATATTAAGCTCAAAAAGGCACAATAATCAAAAAAATATATGAATTTTGTCAATATGATTGATTTACCTTTAGAAAAAAAATATCTGATCCCCCCTGTTAGCTTGATGATCTTATGTACGCTATTTGAATTACTAAATTTGAATGCTTATTTAGAATTTAATCGAACATTGATTTCACATGGTGAATATTGGCGGATTATTACCGGAAATTTAGTTCATTCAAATTGGTATCATCTTATGCTAAATTGCGGAGGTATCGCTCTAATTTGGGCCCTGCATGCTGAACACACCTCTGTTATTCGTTATATTTTAAATACGTTATTACTAGCATGTATTTGTGGGCTTGGCTTATATTATTATTATCCTGAAAATCATATTTATACTGGGTTGAGTGGATTACTACATGGCGTGATTATTTTTGGTGCTTTAAAAGATATTCAAGCTGGGATGAAAACCGGCTTTTTATTATTCTTGGGAGTCTGGTTTAAAGTATTGTGGGAACAATATAATGGTGCCAGTGCAGATATTGCTACTTTAATAGATGCCAGAGTGGCTATCGAAGCACATTTAATTGGTACAATCGCAGGATCTTTTTTTGCTATTGAGCTCATTTATAACAAATTTAAAAAGGTGGGCTAAGCCCACCTCCTTTATTATAATTTTTCTTCAAATAATTTATATATTCTGCGATATTCATCTAACCAACTTGAAGGTTGCCTGAAACCATGGGGTTCAACCGGATAAATCGCAGTTTCAAAGTTCGGCTTTTCAAGTTCAATTAATCTTTGCACTAGCCTCACAACATCTTGAAAGAATACATTATCATCAACCATAGGGGCATTAATTAATAGTTGATTCTTGAGACCTTCAGCAAAATAAATGGGGGAACTTTGTTCGTAGGCGATTGGGTCAATATCAGGATGATTTAAAATATTAGAAGTATAAGAAGCATTATAATAGGCCCAATCACTCACAGGACGGATTGCAGCTCCCGCTTTAAAAAGGTCAGGTTGCTTCATTAATGCCATAAAGGTCATGAAACCACCATATGAACCACCATATGTTCCTACTCTTTCTACATCAATATTAGCATTATCTGCCATCCAGTTAACGCCGTCAGCTAAATCTTCAATTTCTGGTGTACCCATTTGCCTGTATATTGCGGTGCGCCAATCTCGGCCGTAACCTTTTGAAGCACGATAATCCATATCCATCACCACATATCCTTGCTGGGCCAAAAAAGAATGAAACATAAATTCTCTGAAATAGACAGACCAACCTAGATGCGCATTTTGTAAATATCCTGCGCCGTGGTTAAAAATCACTGCTTTTCTTTTATTGCCTGTTTCACCTACCTGATAATCAGCCGGGTAATAAACTCTGGCATAAATAGGTTGATCTGTATGAGTAGAGGGAACCGCAACAATTTTAGGTGCAATCAGTTTGGTATTTTTAAATTGCTCCGATACTGTATGCGTTAAACGTACAATAGGTTGTTGTGGTTCACTGCCCGTTACATACAATTCAGGAGGTTGCATTACTTTCGAATGTGTTAATAATATTTTAGAATCATCAGGGCTTAATAAATATTCCGTCTTACCATTTAAATCAGTAATTACTTCTACTTCTTTTGTTGCCAGGTTTACTCGAGATATTTCATAAATTCCCGGATGTTTTTGATTGGCTTTAAAATAAAGATATTTATCATCTTTAGTTGCTTGTATATTCGAAACTACATAATTCCCCTGAGTTAATGCCACAGGCGAACTTTTTAATCCCTTCTTATATAATTGGCTATACCCTGACTCTTCAGATAGAAAATATAATTCATCGCTTTGTTTAAGCCAACCAAAGTCATTATGTGTGTAATTTATCCAGGCATCATCATGTAACCTATGCTGCGAAACAAGTCGTTTTTTTTCTATATCAACACTTGCTAACCAACGATCTTTGTTATCCCACGCTTCTAACATAACAGCAACCTGATCGCCTTTACCATTCCATTGGATTGGACTTTGAGACCAGGTCCAATCCATCATGAGGTTAATTGCACGCTCTTTTGGTTTAGACTCATAAGTTTTACCTTGTTTAGCGTAGTTTTCTGTTTTTACTTTTGCCAGTACATCTTGATCAAATCCGGGTAAGTCTTCAAAGTTTAAATGGGTTTTCTCACCTGTTTCAAGATCTAGTAATAAAATAACTGAAGTTTGGGCGTAACTATCCGACACTCTTCTTCTTACTTTTTCAGCCGCTATATCACCATTGCTCGTAATATAATTAGGCATAATGTCAGAATCTGAACGCCACGACGTTTGTACAGTCGTTGCTGCAAGCATAAACTTTCCAGAAGGAGAGAGCTGTGCGTCAACCAATCTCATATCTTTGCCAAGATAAAAAGCGCCAGGTGCCCGACTTGTGTTTTCTTGTGCTATATCTTGCTCACGCTGTTCATTATCTTTTTTGTTTTTATGGGTCAGTGCTACAAACTTGATTAGCTTATGTTGTTCTTTTTCTAAGTAACTTTCTGGTTCTTTGATGCTTTTTGGAGGAGCATTAAATATTAAATTTGCTATTTCTTGTGTCAATCCGGTAGTTAAGTCAACTTTGTTAAAGATATGGCCAATTCGATACACTAAGCTGCCATCATTTAAAAATTGTAATTGAGACTCAACCTCTGAGGAGCGGGTTATCTGTTGTAAATGCCCTGTTTTTAAATCTCTGACAAAAACATCACCTTCAAATGTATAAGCCTGATACTTATCATCTTTAGAATAAACTGAATAGGCCGAACCTGATTGATGCAGTGACGCTATTGATACTTTTTCAACTGTGTCAGTATTAATAATTTTTTGATGGTACAAGTCTTTTAATTCACTGCCCGCTTGCTTTCTTTGATAATAAATAGAGGATGAGTCTGAAGACCAATATGCTTGCTCCGGTTGTCTGCCAATCCAGTCAGGATGTGCCATTGCTTGCCTAATAGTAATTTCTTTAGATTGATTTTGATTTACCTGCTCCACTGTTAACTCAGTGGCAGGAGTGGTATTACTATTTTGATTATTTTGAGAAACTGACTTAGTTGCTGCACAACCAGTAAATGTACATGCTGATATTACAGCGATTGAAACAAATGATTTAGAAAACATAAAATTAGGTTTGTTATAGAATATTGTTGCATAACAATGTAACTAAACTAAATAAAATAGCAATTAAATTAAACTGATCAAATTGTTACTTGGTCTTATTTAATTTTATTTAAACTTAATTTTATACAAAAAAATGGCCAACTTATAAAGTTGGCCTAATACTCTGCGCTAGCAATCTAACTCGAAACTGGCAGGATTGTGACCAGCTTCTTTTATTCAGACGGCCAATAATAAATTAAGTTCAATAAATTTTTATTAATTTTAATTTCGCACCAAATTATTACCACTACCAATCCATTTATAAGTTGTTAATGCATCGAGTCCCATTGGTCCCCTGGCGTGTAACTTTTGCGTTGACACTGCGACTTCTGCACCTAATCCGAATTGAGAGCCATCACTAAATCGCGTGCTTGCATTTACATAAACAGCAGCAGAATTGACTGCGGTTACAAATATGTCCGCATTTTCAATATTCTGCGTCAATATTCCATCAGAATGTGCTGTTGAATGGGCTCTGATATGAGATATGGCTTCAGCAAGTGACGCAACAACTTTAATACCTAATGTCAAACTTAGCCATTCTGTATCAAATCCTTTTTGGCCAATATCTGAGACTGCTGTATTTAGTCGCTGTGATAATTCACAGCCTTTAAACTTTACGCCTAAAGGCGCAAGGTGTTCAATAAGTCGTGAAATAAAATCAGTTGCTATATCCTGATGTATTAATAGCGTATCCAAAGCATTACAAACACTCGGCCTTTGTACTTTAGCATTTGTTATAATATCCAGTGCCCTTTCAAAATTAACACTTGAATCAACAAATAAATGACAAATTCCTATGCCCCCTGTGATCACAGGAATTGTACTATTCGCCCTGCAAATATCTTGTAATTTTTGACCTCCGCGTGGAATTATCATGTCCACATAGTTATCCATTTTTAACAGCTGTAATACCAGGGTCCTGTCGCTATCTTCAATAAGTTGCACACTATGCTCATTCAGACCAACAGATTTAATAGCTGTTTGGATTAATTTTGTGAGCGCGATATTGGAATTCATGGTTTCTTTTCCACCACGTAATATACATGCATTACCCGTTTTTAAGCACAATGTGGCAATATCTATGGTCACATTTGGACGAGCTTCATAAATAACACCTATAACCCCTAGCGGGACCTTACGTTTTCGCAGGAATAACCCATTTTCTAGCTGTTGTCCGTCAAATTCATTTCCTATGGGATCGTTAAGCCCAATAACTGTATCTATGTCATCACAAATTGTTAAAAGCCTGTCTTCTGTCAGTAATAATCGATCGAGTAAGGAGTCATGTAATCCGTTTTCTCTGGCCTTTTGCATATCAATTGAGTTGGCCGCTAAGATGATTTTTTGGTTCGCAATAATACTGAGTTTAATTGCATTGAGCGCTTGATTTTTAATTGCTGTTGATGTGGTCATTAATTCATAACTGGCTTGCTGAGCAGCCTGAGCGATGGCTTCTAACATTATTTTTCCTAAAATTTTTGGTTGCTATATTTCTAACACGACAAGATCGTCTCTATGTATCACAGCGGAGCCATTTTTAAACCCTAGCTTTGCTTCAATATCATGTGAATGTAAGCCTTTCAGTTTTACTAAATCACTCGCACAATAACGGCTGATCCCGCGTCCAATCATATGACCATGTTTGTTTACTATTTCAATTAAATCTCCGGCCATAAATAAACCATGTGTTGTTAAAATGCCTTTGGCCAGTAAGCTAGAACCATTGTTCTGTAATGCGTGTGCTGCGCCTTCATCAATAATTACTTTTCCACTGACTGCTGGACCGGCTAATATCCATTGTTTTCGGCCTTCAACAATTGTTTTTTTTACTGGAAATTTAGTACCTGCTTTTAAGTTATTAATTAAATCGGTAATAATATTATTCTGTCGACCTTTAGCTATAATGACTTCTATGCCAGAACGCGTTGCAATTTCAGCTGCTTCTAGTTTAGTTGCCATTCCACCGGTTCCGACTAAAGAACCACTTCCGCCTGCGATTGATTTAATTTTGTCATCGATTATATCTATCGTTTCAATTAAAGCTGCATTATCATTTTTTCTTGGATCACTGGAAAATAAACCTGGTTGATCAGTTAATAAATACAGTTGATCTGCTTTAGCTAATATTGCAGTTAGTGCCGATAAGTTGTCATTATCACCTACTTTTATTTCTTCAATACACACAGCATCATTTTCATTTATAATAGGAATAATATTATTTTTAAGTAATGAATTTAATGTATGCGTGGCCCTGAGATACCTTTCTCTATCCTCAAGATCCGCGCGTGTTAATAACATTTGGCCCACTGGTATATTATAAATATTAAATAGTGTTTGCCATGTTTGGATCAAATTACTCTGACCTACAGCAGCTAATACATCTTTATCGTAATCAAAATCTGTTTTGTGATTAATTAATTGAGCGCGCCCGGCGGCAACCGCACCACTAGAAACTAATATGACTTTATGTCCGGCGCCCATTGCCAAAGAGCATTGTCGAACTATTTCAATCATATGTTTTGTATCCAGGCTATAGGTATTACCCGTTAATACACTTGTTCCTAGTTTAATAACAACTGTTTTATTAGATCCCGTCATTAAAATTAGTTTCATCTATAAAATACAATAAAAACGTAGTATATACCGCGTTAATTTAATTTGGCACTATTTTATATCGCATTATTAATTTAATTCAGCATTTAAGTTTTATTTAGGCTATTTTTTACAAAATGAGGGAAATTAATAAGGTTTAGGTTCAGAATTTAATACTACAAACAAAAAAACCGGAGGATACTCCGGTTTTTTCTGTTGAAACTAACTGATCAGCTAAGCTATAAGTAATTTTGCAGTCTTAAGTATGCCAGGATAGTCTTTTTCAGGTAAATGTTCGGCTAACGCAACTAATTTTTCACCTAACTCTTCAAAACTAGGTGCTGATACATTGATATGGCCCATTTTTCTACCTGGTTTCTGACTCTTACCATACCAGTGACTTAATACATCGGGTGTATTAAGTACTTGCACTGGAATTGATGCCTGACCCAACACATTTATCATTGCTGATGGACGCAATAATTGAGTACTGCCAAGGGGTAAACCACACACGGCTCGCATATGATTTTCAAATTGACTAGATACACACCCTTGCTGTGTCCAATGACCTGAATTATGGACTCGAGGGGCTATTTCATTCACCATCAAAGTTCCACCGACGTCAAAAAATTCAATTGCTAATACACCCACATAGTCCATATGTTTAGCTAATTTTTTAAAAGCCGATTCACCTTGTTGCTGAATTTTTTCATCGATTTTTCCCGCAATAGACAAGGTCAATACGCCATTCGTATGTTCATTTTCTGTAAGGGGGTAAATTGCGATGTTACCTTTTTTATCACGAACACCTATAACAGACACTTCACGGCTAAAAGGGATCATTTTCTCAGCGATAATGGTATGGGGAAAGTGCTCAGTTCCAGTTGCAATAAAATCAGCCATTTCTGACCAGATTTGATCTATCTGGTCATCCGACTTTAATCGCCATTGGCCTTTACCATCATAACCAGCTTGACAGGTTTTTAAAACTAAAGGTTTACCAAGCTTTTCAACTGCTTCGATTAGGTGAGACTTTTTACTGATAAGTTTGTACGGGGCACAAGGTACATTTGCTTCATCAAGTAAGGATTTTTCGATAGCACGATCGCCCCCGGTCTTGATAGCCTGCTTGCCCGGATAAAATTTACCACTTTTACAACATAATTCGAGCACATCATGAGGTACATGTTCAAATTCCGCCGTGATAACATCAACGTCAGCAATGCTTGTTTGTAAATCCTGGTTATACACCTCACCGGTAACTGGATGAATTATATGTTTAGTCCCTACATCATAAGCGACCACTTTTAAATCTAGTGGTTCACCCGCTAAACTCATCATACGTGCTAGTTGCCCTGATCCTAAAACCAGTATCTTCATTCTATTCCCCTTGAGGGTTAGGGTTATCTAGAATAGTCTCTGTTTGCTTTTTACGAAAAGCTTCGATTTTTGCAAAAATTTCAGGATTTTGACAGCCTAATATTTGTGCTGCTAGCAGACCTGCATTGGCAGCGCCTGGATCGCCAATCGCTAATGTACCTACAGCAACGCCTTTAGGCATTTGACAGATAGATAATAAAGAGTCTACGCCATTTAATGCTTTAGATTTAACAGGCACCCCTAATACAGGAAGACTTGTAAAAGCGGCAGCCATACCAGGTAAATGGGCTGCACCACCTGCACCTGCAATTATCACTTTAATGCCGCGTTCTGCCGCTGAACTGGCATAATCACACAATAATTGAGGTGTACGGTGTGCAGAAACAACTTTAGTCTCGTATGCTATACCAAAGCTTTCTAGCATATCCGCTGCATGTTGCATCGTTGGCCAATCTGATTTTGACCCCATTATAATACCTACTGTCATTCTATGCTCCTCAAAACTACTTAACTATCAAATACCAAATGGTATTTGATAAATATTTTATCTATGGCTCTGTTTAAGTACTAAAAATTATTTTCTATATACAAATAACAATTGATGTAAGCTATTTTACCCATCAAGGCCTTGTGATGCTAAATACTCTTCATAAGTCCCTTTGAAATCGATAACTTTCCCATCTTTTATTTCCCAAATACGTGTCGCCAGTGATGATACAAATTGTCTGTCGTGACTGACAAAAAACAAGGTTCCTTCATATTTTTCCAGCGCCAGGTTTAATGATTCAATAGACTCCATATCCATGTGATTTGTTGGCTCATCCATCAATAAGATATTATGCTTGTGCATCATTAATTTGCCAAACAACATACGACCTTGTTCGCCTCCTGAAATAACTTTGACTGATTTCACAATATCATGCTGAGAAAATAATAAACGGCCCAGATATCCGCGTACTACTTGTTCATCATCATTTTCTTGTTGCCATTGTTCCATCCACTGAAATAAATTGAGTTCTTTTTCAAAGTCTTCAGCATGGTCCTGAGCGTAGTAACCTATATTCGCATTTTCAGACCATTTAACTGTGCCTGACAATGGGGCTTTTTTATCTGCAAATGTATTTAATAAAGTTGTTTTACCTGCACCATTTTCACCAATGATGGCAATACGCTCTCCAACCTCAACTAATGTCGATAAACCAGAAAATAATGTTTGATCATAACCTTGTGCTAAATTTTCAATTTCTAATGCATTTCTGAATAGCGGTTTTTCTTGTTCAAAACGAATGAAGGGGTTTTGACGACTTGATGCTTTTACTTCAGCCAGTTCAATTTTTTCTAACCGTTTAGCCCGTGAAGTTGCTTGTTTTGCTTTTGACGCATTAGCAGAAAACCTGGCTACAAATTGCTGTAAGTCAGCCATTTGTGTTTTCTTCTTCGCGTTATCAGCTAATAACTGTTGCTGAACTAAACTGGCAGCGAGCATATATTCATCATAATTACCAGGATATAAACGTAATTCACCATAATCAATATCAGCCATATGCGTACACACAGAATTTAAAAAATGACGATCGTGAGAAATAATGATCATAGTACAATTACGTTGTTTTAAGACCTCTTCCAACCAGCTAATAGAATGTATATCTAAGTTATTGGTAGGCTCATCCAGCAGCATAATATCAGGTTCTGCGAATAAGACTTGGGTTAATAACACTCTGAGCTTTCTACCTGGTGCAATTTCAGACATTAATCCATAATGTAACGCTTCTTCAATACCGACACCTGACAATAACTCAGCTGCTTTTGCTTCAGCGGAATAACCATCCATTTCTGCAAATTCAGTTTCTAAATCGGCTACTTTCATACCTTCTTCTTCACTCATTTCTGGTAAAGAATAAATACGGTCTCTTTCTTGTTTAATAGCCCACAATTCTTTATGCCCCATGATCACTGTATCAATCACAGTATATTGCTCATAAGCAAATTGATCCTGATTCAATTTCGCAACTCTTTCGTTCGGATCTGTACTGACATTTCCTGCTGAAGGTTCGAGGTCGCCACTTAATATTTTCATAAAAGTAGATTTACCACAGCCATTTGCACCAATTAGACCATAACGATTGCCTTCACCAAATTTAACTGAAATGTTCTCAAATAAAGGCTTAGCGCCAAATTGCATGGTAATGTTATTCGACTGAATCACATGAAATCCTATTGAATGTTTTAATGGTTAATGAAAATTTTTCACAGTCACGTTACGATATTACGTCATGAAATTATTACGTCACAAAACAGCACAGTGAAAAAATAGCGGCGCATTATACCACTTTTGAATTTGATACTAAATATATTAACCCGCTAAATTTTATTAATTCACTCCTGACTTTGAGCCTCATAAATAACAGTTAAATAATTAACCAATCCACTGCTTTTTGTTTGCATTTTTTATTTATTATCCTCATCATACACAGCATTAATAAGTTGTTAAATTATAATCCAGGTTGTAAATAATGAAAATTGATTATCAGTTAAAGCCCGTAGCACAACGTAGAACAGAACAATTCGTGCCTACAGAAGATATTGGTTTTGGTCAAATGAGAACAGATCATATGTTTTTGATGGATTATATTGATGGTGAGTGGATCAATCCAAGGATCGTACCTTATGGCCCTATCAGTATGGCGCCAGGTGCAATGGCTTTGCATTATGGTCAATCAATTTTTGAAGGTGCAAAAGCTTTTAAACAACACAATGGTGAAATAGCTACCTTCCGGTTAGATAAAAATGCTCAAAGATTGAATTATTCTGCAAATATTATCTGTATGCCTGCGATTGATGAAGATATTCAAGTGCAAGCTGTTCATGCATTAATTGATGTAGACAGACTATGGTTTCCAGAGCAACAAGGTTCATGTTTTTATATTCGGCCATTTGTATTTGCTACAGAAGATCATATTTCATTACGTAGTTCAAATAAATATACATTTTGTGTCATGCTCAGCCCAAGCGGTGCATATTATAAAAATGGTAATAATACGGCAATCCAACTATTAGTGAGCAAGCAATACCATAGAGCTGTCACTGGCGGGACAGGCTCTGCTAAAGTATCAGGTAATTATAGCGCTTCTCTTAAAGCTGCTGAAGCGGCTAAGTCATATAATGCTTCTCAGGTTTTATATTTAGATTCGACCAATACATATATCGAAGAAGTGGGTGCAATGAATCATTTTCACATCTTAAAAGATGGTACTGTGATCATTCCTGAATTTACCGATACCATTCTTAAGTCCATTACCTCACAATCAATTTTGGCGTTAGGTAAAGAACTAGGTGTAACAGTTAGGCAAGAAACCATAGCACTTGACAAATTCATTGCGGATATTAAAGCAGGTGAAATCATAGAAGCAGGTGGATTTGGTACAGCAGCGGTTGTATCGCCTGTTGGTTCATATATTTTTGAAGATCACAGTGTCGTCACGGTGGGAGACGGTAAAGTAGGTAAATTTACTTTGGCAATGTATAAATTATTAACTGAGATACAATCAGGCCAATATGAAGATGTTCACGGATGGATGAAAATAGTAGAGCGTGTCGCCCCTTAATTTAGTTTAAACAAGCCACTACTAGAGCACCATATAGTTTGTAGTGGCTTGTTTTATAACACTTTACAAAGGCAGAGAAGTACTTCGTTTGACACAGGTCATAGTTACATTCGAATTTACTTCCTGAACATAAGGTAAGTTTAATAAGTTATCCCTTACAAAATGCTCGTATCCTTCAATCCCCTTAGAGATGATCCTTAACATAAAGTCCATGGTGCCCGCCATCGTATAGCACTCAGTTACCTCGTCACAGGACATGATTATTTTCTCAAATTCAGCCAACCTGTCACGGCTATGATCGGATAAACGTACATGGGCATAAACTAACATATCAAAGCCTAGTTTTTTCGCATCTAAAATTGCCACTTTGCCTTGTATATAACCCTCTTGCTCTAGCCTGGAGATCCTTCGCCAACATGGAGATTGTGATAATCCAACTTTATCTGCAATTTCTGCAGTTGATAAGCTGGAATCTTGTTGTAATAAAGATAAAATTTGACGATCTACTTGGTTCAAAGACATATTTTTTTCTTAAATATTATGATTAACAGGTAAATTATACATAATTAAATAAAGATCGTCAGCTTAAACGAAACAATAACCTTATTCTAAAAGCCGATTTTGTTGTATCAATATTGGATACTTTAAGAATTCTCGATCGTAAAAAGGAGTTTGCTGATACAACCAGCTTATTCTGGCCTGTGCATTATTCTCAAACGCTTTATCTGTTTTTAGTTTCTCGTTAAATTTATTCCTTATTGTTTCTGAATTCATTAACATGTCTTCTGCTAATGGTATCAGCGCATAATTTTCTACATATTCAGTTCTTTGAAATATTGTATTAAAATAACCCCATTGAAAAAAAGAATCTATGGCTTCAGGCTGTAATAAATGAACGGCAAGTTTTCCAAGCGCTTGGTCAGTGTTAACTTGATACCAGCCTTTAATATTATGATTTTGACTTTTAACATAATTTACTTTAGCTGATACCCGCATTCTGCCTTCAAAGGGCTGCTTTTCAAATTCAAATTCAGTGATAGATATTTCACTAAGCTCGTCAATGTTTTGTGAAACTTCAGAGACATTAATACCTTGTAATTTCAGTTTATGAACTAGATTAGAATAATGCGGTGGAATATAATATGCCTTAGGTACTATCACGCTTGTTTGGATCTGTTTCTGCCAAAATATAGGTAATTTCTGGAACGTTTCTTTTTTACCTGTATACCTCACTTCTTCTGTACCAGACAATTCGCTCATAAAGGTTTCAAACGCTATACCTTTAAAATTAATAAAATCTGCTTGTTTACTATAACTTCTTTCTAAAACTAAACGCTCTGGCAAATGTGACTTTTCGTACGTTACGGCTTTTTGCAATATTTTAAAATTTTTAGCTAATGAATCAATGGCGGCATCTAAAAAAACATAGGTGCCTAATACACGTTGTTTATACGGTTTTAGAGAATGGTTTTCTACTAATATTGTTGGTAAATTTCGTAAATCTCCCCAACCATTAGAAAATCTTGGTGTTGCGACCCACCCTGCAAGCCCTTGTTTAATATTTCGTTTATTCATGACAAATACTAAAGGGCCAGGTATATGTCCTGATTTTAGTAACTGATGATCTATTTCTGGTGTAAAAATATTTTCTAAAACTTTAGAGATCTCAGGTGATCCACTGGCAAAGCTAGGTGTGTGCCCATAGGTAATATCATACTGATAGTCAGCGCCATCTGTTACGTGTACATCTATATACAGGTCTGGTTTAAATTTATTAACAACACTTATGAGAGCTTGAATACCGGGAGTTTCTAACTTTGTATAATCTCTATTTAAATTCAAATTATTAGCATTTGTTCTAAAACCCATATTAATAGGACCACGTTGATTTATGCGGTTATATAAACTCGACCTTTCATGGCCATCAACATTTAATATCGGTATAAATAAAATATTTACCTTGTTCAGTATATCATTGCGTTTCCCTTTCGCAATGTCTCGCAGCAACATAAACCCAGCATCCTTACCATCAATTTCTCCCGCATGGATCCCAGCCTGGATCAATATCGTCGGTTTTTCTTTATGCCCTTCTGTAGATTTTGCAATTAACATATTAATTGCTCGACCCTGTGCACTAGTTCCAACTTTCACTATTTTGAATTGATTATCAGCGTTATCAACTAATTGCGTTAAATATTGATTGGTCTCTTTATAATCAGGTGAATCTAACCCATTCGTTGTTTCAAAATGGGTGCGCAAATGAGGATCAGACTGTATAAGTTGCTCACTCTTTGCATGCCATGGCGTTACAGGAGGTAGGTGCGCATCAGCACTTAAAACCGCAGATAAACAAAATATATAACTAAACATAATTACTCTAAATAAGCTAATTTACCCTCAGCTTTCATATGCCTTAATGCTTTATTAAATATTTGAATTTTATGAGCACAAGATACATATTTGATATTGCAAACAAGGTAAATCGGTTGTCTGGATAAATAGTCAACCTGGGTGAATTCTAAGGACTTTAGTTCATCAGAAAACCAATCATCTAGCAAACTTTTAGCGACAAATGGTTCGATTAATAAAATATCGGTTTCACCAGACAAGAGTTTTTTTATTCCTTCATAATCAGATACACTTTTTTTTATATTTAGTTTAGATTTATAATTATCAAAATAATCACCATAACTATAACCTTGTGTTACACCTACTTTGTATTTTCTTAATTGATCAATACGTTTAAATTTGAAATTTTTATTTTTCCTATGTAAATAAACACTGTCTAATGAGGTGATAGCATCAGAAAAAACCCAATCTTGCAGCTTTGCAGGATCTTTATACCACATAAAAGAAAAACTATGTCCTTGCGAAATGTTTTTTTCCGTTTCTGGCCAACTCATAAACTTAAATTGCAACTTTACACCTTTTGACATAAATATTTCAGTCACAGCTTTAGCTAATGTGCCTTTATTATTTTTTCGTGCGTCAATATAAGGTGGATAATTATCAACACTTAAAATAATATCTTCAGTGGCAAAAGCCGAGGTTGATATTAAGCAAAAAATTATAAATATTCTAAACATATACATGACCTCAATTAATTAACAAAACGCTAGTATTTAGATTAAACCATATGGTAACAATAAAATGAATAAATCAATTTTAATAACAGGGTGCTCTTCGGGAATAGGTTATTATTGCGCGATTAAACTGAAGGAATTAGGTTATCGGGTTATTGCGAGCTGCAGAAAAAACGAAGATGTAGCAAAACTTCAAGCATTAGGTTTAACGTGTATTAAATTAGACTTAGCAGATCAAAAAAGTATTAGCGAAGGTTTTCAACAAACATTAAAATTGGTTGATAACCAATTGGATTATTTATTTAACAATGGAGCCTACGGGCAACCAGGAGCCGTAGAAGATTTGGAGACAGATGTTTTGCGGCAGCAATTTGAAACTAATTTTTTTGGATGGCACCATTTAACTAATTTAGCAATTAAGCATATGCGATTTCAGGGATCAGGTCGGATCATTCAAAACTCATCTGTTTTAGGCTTTATCGCATTACCGTACAGAGGTGCTTATAATGCAAGTAAATTTGCTTTGGAGGGACTGACAGATACGTTACGATTAGAACTTGCTAATACCAATATATCCATTAGTTTAATTGAACCTGGACCTATTAAATCTAATTTCAGAGACAATGCATTGCAGGCTTTTCTAAAAAATATTGATAGCACACATAGTTTCCACAAAGAAAATTATTTAAAGCAACAAGCAAGATTGACAGCTAAAACACAATCGAACTCCTTTACCTTAGGGCCCGAAGCCGTTTTCTCATGTTTACGCCATGCGCTTGAACATCACAAACCTAAACCCAGATACTATGTTACTTTTCCGACCTATTTATTTGGTTATTTAAAGCGTATTTTACCCACTAAGTGGCTAGACAAACTCTTGATCCGTAGCTAACAAATAAGGGAGCTAAAAGCTCCCTTTAATTTCATTCGCTGTTTACACTTAAAATTAAGTGAATATTAAGCAGCTAAGCCTTCTTTCGCTTTATTAACAAGTGCTGCAAATGCAACCTGGTCATATACTGCGATATCTGCAAGGATCTTACGATCGATTTCAATTGATGTTTTCTTAAGACCATTAATGAAACGGCTGTAAGAAAGACCATTTTGACGTGCAGCAGCATTAATACGAGCAATCCAAAGACGACGGAAAGTACGCTTTTTCGCGCGACGATCGCGGTAAGCATATTGCCCAGCTTTAGTAACTGCTTGAAAAGCTACGCGATAAACACGTGAACGTGCTCCGTAGTAACCTTTAGCTTGCTTTAATACTTTTTTGTGACGTTGACGTGCAATTACGCCGCGTTTAACTCTTGCCATGTTCTAAAAACCTCTATTAAGCGAATGGTAACATACGTGAAACTAGACCGTGATCATTTTTATGAACCATAGCCTTAGGACGTAAGTGTGCTTTACGCTTAGAAGATTTCTTAGTCAAAATATGACGAAGATGCGCTTGTTTGCGCTTAAAACCGCCAGAAGCAGTTTTTTTGAAACGCTTTGCAGCGCCACTGTGGCTTTTTAATTTATAGCCCATTGCAATAACTCCAATTGTATTGCGTTAATTTAAGTAAGCAGGCGGATAATACTATTTTAAAATAGATCACCACTTGTATGGCCCAACTTACTACCAGTTCCGGCGAGTAATACTTATTAAGTCATTACTACTTTCAATTGCCGGTTAAATTAGGTGAAGATAAATCTTACTTTTAGACCTAATTTAATTCTTTTTTAAAATATCGACTATTTTTTTGCAACAGGTGACATCATCATAACCATTTGACGGCCTTCAGCACGTCTGGGGAATGACTCAACAATAGCGACATCTTCTAAATCAGTTTTAATACGAGTTAATAAATCAGTGCCAATTTCCTGATGAGCCATTTCTCTACCACGAAAACGTATTGTGATTTTGGCTTTATCGCCTGCCTCAAGAAATTTACGTAAATTACGTAATTTAATTTGGTAATCACCTTCATCGGTACCAGGGCGAAATTTAATTTCTTTAATTTGGATCTGTTTTTGCTTTTTCTTTTGTTCTTTTTGCGCTTTACTTTCTTCAAACAAAAACTTGCCGTAATCCATTACCCTACAAACTGGTGGCTCTGCATTAGGACTGATCTCAACTAAATCAACACCTGCTGTATCTGCATTTTCAAATGCTTCAGCCAGTGTCACTATGCCAACTTTTTCGCCGTCTAAACCGATTAATCTGACTTCTCTTGCCGTAATATCTTCGTTGATATTATGCTTTTGAGTTTTTTGTTGATTCTTTTTTCCGCCTCTAATGGGACCGTCCTCCAAAAAATTAATAATTAAATGAGGTGCTTTTTAGTTTATACACCCCATCCATTTTTTACTTAAACTCTATTTTGTACTTCTTCAGTTAATTTACTAATAAAGTCTTCTACTTTAAGTTTACCTAAGTCTTCACCCTTACGAGTTCTAACCGCGATTTCATTTTGTTCTACTTCTTTATCACCAACAACTAGCAAGTAAGGTATACGCTTTAAAGTATGCTCGCGGATTTTAAAGCCTATTTTCTCATTTCTCAAGTCTAATGATGCTCTAAATCCATTTTTATTTAATTTTTCAGCAATATTTTTAGCATAATCGCTTTGTTTGTCGGTTATATTCATAATAACCACTTGTTTTGGCGCTAACCATGTTGGAAATAATCCTGCATACTCTTCTGTTAGGATCCCGATAAAACGTTCAATAGACCCCAATATTGCACGATGGATCATCACTGGTGTTTTACGCTCATTATTTTCAGCAACATAGGTAGCACCCAGGCGTCCAGGTAAAGCAAAATCTAATTGTACTGTACCACATTGCCAAGCACGTCCTAAGCAATCAAATAGTGTAAATTCAATTTTAGGACCATAAAACGCGCCTTCACCTGGCAAATAGTCAAATTCAATTTCATTTAACTTTAATGCATCAGCCAATGCTTTTTCTGATTTATCCCACATTTGGTCATCACCAATACGCTGCTCAGGACGCGTAGATAATTTCACTGCTATATTCTCAAAACCAAATGTTGCATATGTATCATAGACCATTTTGATACAAGCAGAAACTTCATCCATTATTTGTTCGTCTGTACAAAAAATATGTGCATCATCTTGAGTGAAACCACGAACACGCATTAATCCATGTAACGCACCCGAAGGTTCATTACGATGACAACACCCAAACTCAGCCATACGTAATGGTAAATCACGATATGATTTTAGACCTTGATTAAAGATTTGCACATGGCCAGGACAATTCATTGGCTTAATTGCATATTCACGCTTCTCTGACATAGTCGTAAACATACCATCGGCATATTTATCCCAATGTCCAGACTTTTCCCACAAACCACGGTCCATCATCATAGGACCTTTAACTTCCTCATAGTCGTACTCTCTTAATTTAACACGTACAAAGTCTTCAAGCTCTCGGTAAATGCTCCAGCCATCATTATGCCAAAACACCATACCCGGCGCTTCTTCTTGCCAATGCCATAAATCAAGTGCTTTACCAATTCGACGATGGTCGCGCTTTTCAGCTTCTTCCAGGCGTTGTAAATAGGCTTTAAGCTGTTTTTTATCTGCCCATGCGGTACCGTAAATACGCTGAAGCATTTTGTTGTCGGAATCTCCGCGCCAATAGGCTCCGGCAACTTTCATTATTTTAAAATGTTGACAAAACTTCATGCTAGGAACATGTGGACCGCGACACATATCAATATATTCTTCGTGGTGATATAGTCCAGGAGTATCTTCTTTAGAAATATTTTCATCTAATATTTCAAGTTTATAATCCTCACCACGGGCACTAAATGCGTCGTACGCATCTTGCCAGCTACCCACTTTCTTTATGACCTGGTATCCGGTTTTTGCCAATTTTTGCATGCGCTTTTCTAACGCATCTAAATCTTCTTGGGTGATCGAGTGTGCTAAATCGATATCGTAGTAAAACCCATTATCTATTGTGGGTCCAATCGCCATTTTTACATCAGGAAACATTTGTTTAATTGCATGGCCTAACAAATGAGCACACGAATGGCGAATTATTTCGATGCCATCGTCATCTTTTGCTGTGATAATTTCCAAACGACTGTCCTGGGTTATTAATTCACAAGCGTCAACACGCTCACCATTTATACGTCCGGCTATGGTTGCTTTGGCCAGGCCTGGACCTATATCAGATGCTACATCCAATACTGTTACTGGATTTTCAAAATTTCGTTGACTACCGTCTGGGAGTGTTATTACTGGCATGCTATTTCCTTTGTGCAGTGGTGGCGCCTACAATGCGTCACATGCGTTTATTAATTTAAAACAAATTATTTTTATAGTGTGATTAATTGACATTTCAATCATAAATCTAGGTAGGCATTTTGAATGTTTACTGAATTAAATACAAGCTTTGCCTGAAATAAGTTCATCATTAAGGTCCAAATAAAATAAGATTAAATTCTTCATTTTTGACTTTAATTAATTTGATCCCATACTTTATAAAACAAATTGAAATAGACAAACGATGCAAAACACTTCAAATGATAATAATGTCAATACTAACAAACCGTTAGAAATTGATTATGGATTGTGTAAAGTGGCATCTTTAAATCTGCTCAATTATGCTTGCCCACCTGCGTGTTACTATCAATTAGAAGAGAACTATTCTGCCCTTGAATGGCAACAAAAATCAGATTGGCTGGATAGTTTATTAAAACAAATTAAACCAGATATTATCGCCTTTCAAGAAGTATTTACAGCAAATTCGCTAAAAGAACTCACTTGCGAAAATGGTCTTCCTCACTTTGCTACTATTGAGGATGCTACACCTTGTAAAGACAGCGAGTTTGTTTTAATAAAGCCGGTTGTTGCAGTCGCATCTCATTTCCCTATATTAAAATTAGAAACGGTTGTCATTGACCCTAAATTATTAACTCATTTAAAATTACCCTTAGATTTTGAATTTAGTCGAAAGCCGCTTAAAGCACACATTAACATCCCACATATGGGTACCATACGCCTGTATATTGTGCATTTAAAATCTAAAAGACACACTAATATGGTTAATTATACTCAAGAAATACAGCCTGATAATGAGACGTATCAATACAAAGTTAAAAGTTCAATCGGGAAAAGTCATTCAAAAATGCAGCGCTGTCTTGAAGGCCTATTTGTTTATCACGACTTAATTTTAGAGCAGGCTAAACACCCGCTCCCCACTTTAATTATGGGCGATTTTAATGACTCCCTGCACGATACAGATCTTGAGTTTTTAATTAACAATGATAAAGCTGAAAATTTAGATCGTACCCTTGATCTGTATGATGCACGCGAACTTTCTTGTGAAGATATTAAACGCAGCCCGACATTATATTTTGAAGGTGAAGGCAAAGTAATTGATTATATTTTAGTGTCGAATGAATTAAATACAAACAACAAAGATGCGGTGATAAAAGAATTAAAATTTGAGACTCTAGATAAACATATAAAACCTGAACACAATATTTGTCATAAAAATACCAGTGATCATGCTTGCATTTACATAGAATTTTCCTTTCCAATATAGCAACAGTAAATTCATTACACTGTATTTTCACATTTATTTTATGCTTAATTAATTTTGATAAATGCTATACTTGCCTCAATTTTAGATTCAGTGGAACAAATAATGAGAACATGTGGTGTTGAAATAAAAGGTAGTGAAGTCCTTTTGTGCTTATTAAGTAAAGAAAATGATGTTTTTGATATAAGAGATGTCAGACAAACACGTTTTGTTTTAGGAAATGCAAATGACACAGAAGAAGTTAGAAAATTTCAATTCGATTTTGCCAAATTAATGCAAGACTACCAAGTTGACGCCGTCGCCATAAAACAAAGACCTCATAAAGGAAAGTTTGCAGGTGGTGCGGTAGGTTTTAAATTAGAAACTGCCATACAATTAATCCCCGAATTAGATGTTGTATTATTAAATCCAACAGAAATGAAGGAACAACTTAAACGTAATCCTTTACCCATAGAATTTGAAGAAACGGGATTAAAGAAATTTCAGGAAACGGCTTTTATCAGTGCTTACATAGAGTTAACAATCAAAACATACCAAAAAGATGAAGAATAAATTCCTCATCAAATGTTATATAAGAAAGGCTAAGAATAATTAGCCTTTCTTATGGTGTTACCAATTATTGCGTGTATGCGGTCGGCATATCACTTTTTTTCATATATCGTTCTCGTAATTTATCTTGTCTGGCGTCGGTTGTTAGTTTTTCACCATTGATCCATATAGACTCAACCCGAGAACTAATTTCAAACGGATCTGCACTCCATAAAACCAGATCTGCATCTTTTCCAACGGCCACTTCACCGGTTTCTAAACGAAATATCTTAGCTAAATTGGAAGTAACTGCTTTTAATGCAGCTTCGCTATCCATACCATTTGCAATTGCGTTGCCTGCATCAAATCTCAGCTGATAAAGGTTATGAGGGTCACTGGCCATAAGTCCCACTGTGACACCGGCTTGAGCCAAAACACCTGCATTATTCAATGACGCATGTAAAGAATCAAAATTACCCGGTAAATTATCCATACTATTGATTAAGACTGGCACATTTGCTTCTGCTAATTGTGTTTTAACAGCCACAGCATCTTGTGCATCAGCGATGATCAGATCCAATGAAAATTTTTGTTTGAGTTTAATTAACTCTAAAATATCCTGCGCTCTTGAAGCATTTACAATGAGTGGGAGTTCAGCATTTAATAATGCAGTTAAAAGTTGTTGCGATTTGCTCGGCTCTTTTTCTGCTTTGTCAGCATCTTTATTGTCTGATTTTTTATTCGCTAACTTTTCATTCTTTTTTTGTTGCTCGCTCAGCTTATTGATCAAAGTTTGCAAAGAATGTGCTCTTGATCCTTTCGACTTTGCGCCCAGCTCGACCACGACAGCCATTCGATTTGATTCTACACTATCAAAATGGCCCGTTAAATTGACGATAGACGCTAACCCAGCGAAAATACTGTCTCCTGCGTCTGGCACGATCAGGTTTTTACTGATCCCCCCTTTTCTTGCATAAGGGATCAATGAAGATTTTGGATTAAACGCTAAACTTGGATCAAAAGTGATATCGGCTTTTTTATAACTAGCATCACGAGAACTTGCAACCGCCCCCACTTCAATAAGCCCGAGTTGATTCATTGAACCGATTAATCCTGGCGTTAAAATTTTATTTTTTGCATCGATCAGAATGTCAGCTTCTATTGTTGTCGGATTAATGGCGACTATTTTACCATTTTCAATGACCACCGTTGCCTGAGTTAACACCCCTTGATCATTGGCTGTATGTATCGTGGCGTTTGTAATTGCAGTGGTGCTAGCAAAAGCAAAACCTGATGTAAGCATAGACATAGCGACTAACGTTTTATTAAACATTTTCATTTTTATACCCCTTATTGCTCGTTAACCGAAGCCTGACCTAACATAAAGTCACTTTTAGCCTGATATTTTTCATCAAATCGATCGTAGACTTTTGCACCATCAACAAATACTTGCTCGGCATGAGCATATACACTAAATGGATTTTGATCCCAAATGACCATATCTGCTTGCATACCTTTTGCTAAAGAACCTGTTTTGTTCTCTATTCCTAAAGACTTAGCAGCGTTATAAGTGATCCACTTTATTGCATCTTCTTCTTTTAAGCTAAAGCCATTTTCATTGGCCCGATAAAGTACTTTAGCCGCTTCTTGATTCAGCCGTTGGATTGTTGTTTCAGAATCAGAATGTACTACAGCGCAAGAATTTTTAACGGCATCGACGATGGCGACATTTTCCTGGACCATATCATAGGCTTCCATTTTAAAGCCCCACCAGTCTGGCCACATTGCAGCGCAGTTTGAATTTTGCGCTAATAGATCAGCGATTTTATATGCTTCAATAGCATGATGAAAAGTACCGGAGTGATAATTAAATTCTTTGGATAAATCTATCATCATTGCCATTTCTTCCGCTTTATAACAATGATTATGTATTTTTATGTCCCCTTCAATAACGCCTTTTAATGTATCTAAAGTAAGATCCCTGTCAGGAGCCTCTGGATTTTCTCCTCGCGCATATTCGGCCTCATACTTGTCCCAAGATCTTTTATATTCTGTTGCATCAATCCAGGCATTTCTATAACCAGCCATATTCCCCATACGTGTTGAAGGTGTTTCTTTACGGCTACCATAAACACGTTTAGGGTTTTCACCACAAGCCATTTTTAAGCCATATGGCGCTTGTGGAAACTTCATTCCTTGCATCGTTGCTGACGGTACATTTTTTAACGTGACCCCACGGCCACCGATCAAATTACCTGAGCCAGGCAGTATTTGTAAAGAGGTGATCCCCCCTGCTCGCGCCGTATTAAAACCAGGGTCTTGCGGCCACACTGAATGCTCAACCCACACACCTGCAGTTACAGGGTTGGTCATCTCATTGCCATCTTGATGAGACTCTACTGCGGGACTTGGATATGCTCCCAGATGTGAATGCACATCAATTAATCCGGGGGTGATCCACTTCCCTTTAGCATCGATTATTTTAGCGTTACTTGTGTCCAGGGAATTACCAATCGCAGAAATTACGCCGTCTACAAGTAATACATCTGTATTATTATGCCTTTCACCAGTACCAGTTAATACAGTCGCATTTTTAATCAAGGTTTTAACTGACGTTAACTTTTGATAAGTACTGGGGTATGGATTTTTATTAATAGATACTTTTGCATCTTGCGGGCCCTTTTCCTGACAACCAACCAAGATGGTTGAGATTGCAAGGGCTAATATAGAAGGAGCAATCTTATACATTTTTATTATTTTCCATGATTATAAAAATCTTACTGTATCTAATTAAATAACCAAATGTAATATTAAAGCGATGATTTAACCTGATTTATCGATAATTTGCGGAAACGTCTATTAACGACTAAGTCAAAAGCCTGGTGTCTTACTCCTTCGTCAAACCATTAATGCGGTGAATAATCCAAATATCCCTCCAAAAACGCCTCCCCAAACAACCAACCAGCCTAAATGTTGCCTGATCATCGTTTGTATAATATCTTTCACCATTTTAGGTGTCAGCTCTGCAAGTCTTGCGTCAATTATACTTGATACTTTGTCTTGAATATCTGAAATCACAGTGGGTTGTTCTAATTCTTGTCTTAACAATTCACTAAACTGTTCTGTTTGGGTTATATCTATTACGGATAATTTCATTTTATCTATAAAACTCTGTTTTAATGGCGTCAGGGCCTCTTTTCCCCCTACCATGGCTAACATAGACCCAAATTGCGACTTTTCAATCACTTCAACCAATGTGTCAAAGGCCGGAGTTAAATCAACTTTCTCAATAATAGGTGATAATTCAAACTGATGCGCTTTGCCATCTTGCTCTGACATAAATTTGTCGATATTTTCTTTAGTAAAAAATTGATCCATTATTAAAGATTTAATCGCAGTTTTAAATTGTATAAAATTAGCTGGTATCACGCCAGAACCATATAAAAAAGGCACTTTTTCAAATAACATATGCACGGCTAACCAATTGGTAAACGCACCAGATAACGCAAATAAACCGATTGATAGCATAATATCTTGTTCTAGAACGTATCCAATAACAGCAAACAAAAAGGCGATTAAATTCGTTATAATACTTTTGTTCAAACTTTACTCCCGCGCAAATTTTTATAATTAGCCGCATTTTAAGCGCAGTTGCCAATAAATTCTACATTCAATAACTAAAATCATGGCGCTTCTATTCATTAACTGGTTGGATTTCATGTTTTTTGCCATACTAAGTAGCAACTGCTTTACTCTAAACTACTTGTTAGGTGAAAATTATGTGGCAAGCCATAGCGCAACATATCAGTGATAGTTTAGGATTTAAATTTATTATCACAAAAAAACAGCAGTTGAGTACCAGTTCAACGATTTTGATTTTTAAAATCAGTGATCAAAAACATCATTATTTTGTAAAACTTAATAAGGTTCAAAATTATGATCAATTTGAATCTGAGTCTTTAAATTTAACCCAACTCACAACAGATTCGTTATTTTTTGTTCCAGATTGTATTTGCAGCGGGATCACCATTAACCACAGTTATTTAGTTTTAGAGTGGTTGGATATTGATGTAAATACAAAAACTAATTGGCATGAAATGGGAATTGTACTCGCCAGAATGCATCAAAAGCACCAACAGGGAATGCATGGTTGGCAACAAGACAATTATATTGGTAGTACTGTACAACCTAACAAATGGCATAAAAAATGGCATATGTTTTTCTCAGAACAACGAATTGGCTGGCAACTTCAGTTGCTGGCAGAAAAAAATATTAATATCTGTGGTATAAATGAATTTATTGAAATTGTTCAGTCAATTTTACATACACACACACCTGCACCATCATTATTACATGGTGATTTATGGCAAGGTAATATAGCGTCAGTTTCTGGACATCCGGCCATATTTGATCCTGCATGTTATTATGGCGACAGAGAGACAGATATTGCCATGACACAAGTATTTGGTGATTTTCCTGCACCCTTTTATGATGCTTATAATGAAGTATATCCACTTGATCACAATTATAGTATCCGAAAACCTATCTATCAGCTATATCATATTTTGAATCACGCAAATATGTTCAAGGGTCACTATATTGATGAAGCAAAACAAATTATAGATGACATTAAAAATTTATAATAAAGAACAATAAAAAACTCAGCTCACTAAGTGTTAATTACCAAAATGACAACTACACTTTAATTATTGCATATAACGCAATTAAGTGAGCCAATAATGAAAGATCTAAAAATGCAAAGGATCAGCTGCCCACATTGTGGACATCATATACATATAGAAATTGACACAACAAGTGGTGATCAAGATTACTTTGAAGATTGTGCTGCATGTTGCAACCCTATCCACCTAAATATGCATATCAATCGAGAATATAATAAAGTAGAACTCCATGTAGACAGCGATGATGAACAAATTTTTTAACTTAGTTGAATTAATTGAACTATGTCTGAATTAGTTCCTTTTCATATAACGTTCTACGGTTTCAACTATGGTGTAAGTTTGCTGATCTATTTCAATATTAAGTAACCCATACTGAGGATAAGTGCCTAAATTTGTGACTTCTAATGTTTCAGGGATCAAATGCAGATAAAAGCCTTTTTCAGTGACGTCGCCAACTGTAAGGCTTGCGCCATTTACACTAATAAAACCTTTCACCATGATATATTTTAGCCACATCGGCTCAATTTCAATAAAAAATCGACAATTATCCTCATCATGAATTATTTCACTTAAGACCCCGGTTGTTTGTATATGACCCGATACGATATGCCCACCTAATTCAGTGCCAAAACTCATCGACCGTTCGAAATTCACTTTATTTCCTTGCTCAAGTAGATTGAGGTTAGTCAAACGTAAGGTTTCGTCTATGATTTCAAAATGCACCTGCCCCACCACATCCTTTAAATCAACCTCATAATGTACAACGGTTAAGCAACACCCATTTATTGAAATACTTGCACCTATATCTAATTGCTTTAAATACTGTGCTGCTACAGATACAACTAAACGTTTAATACCTTTATGTTGTGTAACACTGAGCACTGTTGCCTGTGTTTGAACTATTCCTGTGAACATTTCTCATCCATATTAGTGGCTTAATTTAATAGATCCTCAAATCATCTCGTTCATAATGAAACTCGCTTCTTGAGATAACTCGAGTATAATAAGTTTTTATCTATCTGAGTACCACCAGAAACTATGACATTTTGCCTCTGGGAAGCCAAACATTTATTAAAATTATCTACGCCCGTATTTTTTGCACTTGTAACACAAATATTAATGGGTGTTGTTGACACCATAATGGCAGGCCAGGTAAGTCCTATTGATTTAGCTGCATTATCTATAGCCTCTGGTCTATGGAACCCTATATTACTTACATTACAAGGTATTTTATTAGCCCTTACCGCGATTGTGGCGCATTTTCATGGTGCAAAAAATAAAAATGCCATAAAAAGTGAATTTCATCAGGCACTTTACCTTTCATTTATACTCGCATTCTTTGGTTATATTATAATTAGCCAACTCTCAATTCCAATTTCAATGATAAAACTTGAGCCTGAGGTCGCTATACTCAGTTTGAGTTATATAGAATTTATCAAATGGGGATTACCTGCATTTTTAATATTTAGCGTCTTTCGAAATGTGTCAGAAGGAATGACCTATACTAAACCAGCGCTATTTATCAGTTTGATTGGTCTGTCTGTTAATATTCCAGCAAATTACATATTTATTTATGGCAAATTTGGTGTGCCAGCTTATGGCGGCGCAGGATGCGGGATCGCAACAGCAATAGTCTATTGGTGTATGGCGTTAAGTATGGTGATATATACGTACAATAGCAAAAAATTAGATGGTCGATTTTTGCTAAATAACATAGTTAAACCTGATATTAGTAAAATTTTGGCGCAATTGAGAATGGGCTTCCCAATTGCATTAGCCACATTTTTTGAAGTCACGTTATTTGCCTGCATACCGTTATTTATTGCCGATCTTGGCGCAATTGTCGTATCAGGACATCAAGTTGCAGCCAGTGTTTCTACTGTGTTATTTATGATGCCGCTGAGTCTGTCGTTAGCAATTACCATAAGAGTCGGTAACCTTTATGGCCAAAAAAGATTTCACATTTTAAAAAATACAATTATGACAAGCTTCATCCTGGCAGTTGGTATTTCTACTTTCGTCGCCAGTATGACATTTTTTGGACGTCATTGGATCAGTACCTTATATTCCGATAATGCAGAAGTTATCCTACTTGCGTCTTCTATTATTACATTAGCCTGTTTTTATCAGTTACCTGATGCACTGCAGGTGGCCGGTAATGGTATTTTAAGGGGATTAAAATATACTAAGCCCATTTCATATATTACTTTTATTTCCTACTGGTTAATAGGTTTCACATTGGGTTATATTTTAGCTAAAACGGATCTGTTAGTTCAGCCTATGGGGCCTGAGGGATTTTGGATTGGTATAATCACAGGTTTAACTGTCAGTTCAATACTGATGATTATAACGGTTAATAAACGGCTTTCACTTTCACCTTTTAAGGTTTTGTGAATAAAAAAACGTCAAACAAACCAAAATATTAAAAACCTGCTTGATCAAATAACTCAGTCACTATATATTAGCGGCCTGTTCAAGTTACATCTTGTAAGAACAGGCAAACATATATGCTCGTTTAACTCAGTTGGTAGAGTGCCGCCATGACATGGCGTAGGTCACTGGTTCAAGTCCAGTAACGAGCACCATTTCATATGTTTTTGCGTCCTTAGCTCAGTTGGTAGAGCGCTAGCTCGACATGCTAGATGTCACAAGTTCAAGTCTTGTAGGACGCACCATTTAATGTTTTACTAATTTCATCAATAGAGTCTGATGTAGACTGGGATAATGTTAGTTCCTCTATAGCTATCATATCGCCCTCATCGGGTGTTATTTTCAAATTTTCAAATAACAATGCAACCCGATAAAATAGACTCACTCCCTGATCGATAGAGCCAATTAAATACAACATATTTTGTTTTAAGTTTTCAAGCTGTGTTTGATCTGTCAGGCTGTTTTGCCAATCTGCAAAAATCGCGATTAAATTCAATGTCGCGTCACAATTTTCAGCGACTTCATACATGCATTCATTCTCAGGGGCCAAATAGAGTAATTCAAATTCACATTGCCATGCATTTTCATTTAATTTATAACCCATTAAATAACCTTTACACCATTTAGAAAAAGCATTAGGGGGAACCTTCATATCTTCGCGAATATTATATAACTTGAATAAAGAAAACCTATTTTCGCTCAGCTGTTGATCTAGCTGGTTTAAAATGGTGATCCATGCATGATGATGTTCTCCTCCCTCAAAAAGTGCTTTAAATCCATTTTCAATATTACCAACAACAAGCTCTTCAAGATTCGCTTCTTCAATATATTCAGGGCTAGATAAAAAGCTTGTCATAGCGCCTAACATAGTGTCTATACAAAACCCTGTATTACATTTTTCACTCTGTAACAAAGACTTTAATTCATTAAGGCAAATAGGATCTAACATGGAAAAATACGATTATGAGCAAGATGTGATAAATTATAGCAGTAAAAATAAATCTCGAAAGCTTAGGCATTTCGAGATTTTAAAACAAACAAGTAGATATTATCTAAATAAAACTGATTCTTTTTTAAACCAATGGACACAAAAAGCCATAAACAAAGACGCCAAAACCAGAGTTGCGGCAAAAATAATACCTACCAAAGTATAGTCTACAGTTCCTTTTATAAGCTCTTTTATCGCTAAAGCCACATTTGTTACCGGGATCATAGCTGTTTTGGTTGTTAATTCCATATTTGGCATCATAGCCACTAACAAAGGCAAAAATGCCAGCATTGACAAAGGCCCCATATAATTTTGCGCTTCTTTAAATGTGCGTGCATAAATGGATATGGTTAATACAAGTGATGAAAATATAGCTGCTAAAGGGATAAGCAACACCAGGATAAGTGATAGATCCACTAAACCAATTGTTCCTACAGCTTCTTTTACGACCTGTAATTCAACAAAATTGCCTATGATACTCATCCAAACGCCCATACTGGTGACGGTAACGAGCGCCGTTAATAATGAGGTGGTTAATACGGTGAAAAATTTACCCAGTACTAACTCAGTGCGAGTGATTGGCGTTAGTAACAATGTTTCTAAGGTACCTCGTTCCTTTTCACCGGCGCCTAAATCAATTGCTGGATAACTGGCACCTGCCAATACTAAAGGAATTAATAAATAAGGAATGAGCGCACCTAATTTCTCACCCAAATTTTCTCGTTGATCAGAAGTATCAACTTTTACAACCTTAATGGGATTTAATAACGCTGCTTGTTGTTCTGAAGATATTCCAAGCATAGCAAACTCTTCAGATTGCAAAGTTTTGCTAAAATCTTTAATTGCATCAGTTACTCTTGTATAAATATAGTTAATTGAAGATGCATCGTTAAAGACGACTTGCCACTTGTTCTGGCTACCGGCTTTAAGGTTATTTCGGGGCTCTTCGGGAATGAAGACCCCCACATCTAACTCCGAGTTTTTTACTGCCAAAGTGAGTTCTTCAACACTATTATAGGTTTTTGACGCTTTTTTAAAGCTTTTGTGATAAAAGATTGATTTAGCAAATTCAGGCGCATATTGCTCATTAACTATACTATAGGTATGAACTTCTTGCTCAGCCTCTACTGTTGCCTGACTCATTAAAAAACCCATTAGACCGAATATAATCGGAAAAATAAGCACAGGTAACGCCACAACAAACATAAGCGTTTTTTTATCTCTTAATAATTCTTTTATTTCTTTAAAAAATACTTCAAACATTTACCTGCTCCTGAAGGATATTTAAAAATGCCTGATTGAGCACTTCATTATTTCCTGCTTGTTTGAACTCAGTCAAGGTTCCATTAAAACTTGTACAACCTTTATCTATTACACAGACTCGTTCACATAATAAGTCAATTTCATCTAAATGATGGGTAGAAAATATGACAGGGACACCTTGAGATTTAAGATCCTGAATAAACTTAATAACCGTTTGCGTTGTCATGATATCCAGCCCTGTTGTGGGCTCATCCAGAACGACAACTTCAGGGAAATGAACCACTGCCCTTGCTATATTTGTTTTTTGTTTCATGCCTGTCGATAAATGTTCAGCTCTTTTATCTAAAAAGCTATGCATATCTAACATATCATATAGTTCTTCGGTTCTGGATTTGATGACTTTTTTGTTCATGCCGTGTAATCGGGCAAAGTATTCTATATTCTCTTTGGCGGTCAGGCGGCCATATAAACCAGTTGAACCAGACAAAAAACCTATTTTTTTTCTCGCGATCAAAGGGGATTTAATAACATCAACACCATTTATACTAATATGGCCCGAATCTGGTAAAATAGCAGTTGATAACATGCGTAATGTTGTTGTTTTACCTGCACCATTTGGACCCAGCAAGCCTAAAACTTCACCTTTACCACAATTGAAACTCACATCTCTGACTGAATAAAAATAATCTTTATCCTGGCGTGGATCTTGTTTGTCATGTTTATCAATTTGATGATCTTTTGTCAGTTTAAATTTCTTCTGAAGACCTTTTACATCTATCATTTTACTTCCCTTGCTAGCGGAATTATTTAAATTCAACATAGTGTCTTAATTTATAAAGCGGACAGAGCAACCTAAAAGCCATGCATTCTATAACAAAAGCTTATTGATTGAACCCTCTAAAAGCAAAAAGCCAAGGTTTATTATCTAATTAAACATTGATTGCGATTGATTATCATTTAGATTTAAAATATAGTTACATCACTTGATATTTGGAATACGCAAATGGACACAATAAGAATACGTCAGTTACCCTCGGTATATTTTGCGGTTTTCAGTCAAAATAAGCGATTGTTATTTCCTTTTATATTGACCCTATTATTTCTCAACCAAACAAGTTCAGAGATTGTATTAAAAACACTGGCGGATGCTTTTTTACAAGTTTCTGTTTTTGTCGCTGCAACATTATATTTGTATTATTACTTTGCACAAAAATGTCCATATTTAGAGTTATCTTATGTCCAACAACATGCCCCAAGACTTGAAATTGTTATAGCTTCTTTTTTAGGCGCCTTACCTGGTTGTGGCGGTGCAATCATAGTTGTAACTCAATTTACTCAAAAACGCGCTAGCTTTGGCTCAGTAGTGGCTGTATTAACTTCCACTATGGGAGACGCTGCATTTCTATTAATTGCGAAACAGCCGCTGGATGGCTTGTTAATTCTAATGATAGGCTTTACCGTAGGTATATTCAGTGGCTATGTGGTTAATACAATACATGCAACTGACTATTTAACGCCTGATAAACCTGCACTCTCACAGCAAAGTGATAGTCACCAACCTACTTTAAGGTTGAAGTTTACTAACATGTTCTGGAAAGTCATTTTAATACCTAGCGTGGTCCTTGCGCTTTTACTGGCCTTTCAATTTAACTTTTCATCTTTATCACTAGCTATCCCTTATGTAATCGAAATGTTTGGTGCTTGTTGTGGCTTTTTCGTTATTCTTATGTGGTCTGTATCGTCAAAAGGCGAAACGTACCAAGAATTAACCGCTGAAGATAATTCAACAAAACAAAATACTTCTTTTGAAAAAGTGATACAAGATACACATTTTGTCACAGCATGGGTGGTTTTAGCATTTATACTGTATGAAATGAGCATGACATTTTTGGCTGTGGATTTAAAAAATCTGTTTTTCAATTATGCTGCAATAGCCCCGCTGATAGGTGTATTAATAGGACTTTTACCTGGTTGTGGCCCGCAGATTGTTGTCGCAAGTCTTTATATTCAAGGAATAATCCCTTTTTCTGCGCTCACAGCGAATGCAATTTCAAATGACGGCGACGCACTATTTCCCGCAATCGCGCTTGCACCTAAAGCTGCTTTTATGGCCACAATATATTCAACTATTCCTGCGTTATTACTTGGATATAGTATTTACATTTTCTTTGAGTGATCTGACTATTTTGAAATTTAGGCCACTGAGAATGATCACATACTTGATGTAATTGGTATTATTGCCCGACAAAAAAACCAGTAAATGGTTTACTGGTTTTTAAATATATTTAATTTCAATTACTAGATCAACTCATAGACATGATCATTTTTGATGGGTTTTCCAGATATTCCTTCCACAGGTTATTAAATCTGGCTATGGTACCACCGTCAATCACTCTATGATCGCCAGACCAACTGACTTGCATAATTGCCCGTGCAACCACATTCCCCTGCTCATCAAATCTGGGCAGCTGTTGTAATTTTCCTAAAGCAACAATAGCAACTTCAGGCTTATTGATAATAGGTGTTGCTGTTGTGCCACCAATAGCGCCTATATTTGAAATCGTAATAGTGCCATTTTTTAAATCATCTGGTGATACACGTCCAGTTCTTGCCGCTTCTGTCAATCTTGTCACTTCCTCTGCAACATCAACAATACTCTTACTTTGGCACTGTTTTATATTAGGCACTAATAAGCCCACTTTTGAATCCACTGCCATGCCGATATTATGATCGTTAAAATAAGTTAGTTCCGTGCATTCTTCATTCACTTTAGTATTTATAATTGGAAATTCTTTAATCGCAAGTGATAATGCTTTGATAAAGAAAGGCATCATAGTTAACTTGATCCCCTGCTTTTGATAACTTTCTTTTAGCCCTTTACGTAAGGCAATTATTTCGGTTAAATCAATTTCATCACTAAATGTAAAGTGTGGGATAGTTGAAACCGATGCCTGCATTTGTTTTGCCATCATGGCTTTTACGCCACGAATAGGTTCAACTTTATTTTCAACTGCACTGTCTTGTACTATTACCTTTTTAACAGATGATAATTCAGAATTGCTTTGAACAAACTGTGCTAAGTCTTCTTTATATACGCGACCATTTTTTCCTGAGCCAGATATTAAAGTGATATCCAAATCCAACTCACGAGCACGGCGGCGAACAGCAGGTGACGCAACTGCTTTGCCATTTTTAACCGGCTTACTCTCAGACTGTTGCATATTATGAGTTAGTTCTAAACTTTTTGAAGCGCTTATGACTGTTGGCGAAATCTCTGTAGCCGATGTCGTTTTCCCAAGTAGCTCCATTTGAAATAATGGACTATGAACCTTAGCAATTTCCCCTTTTGCGTAATAAAGCTTTCCAATTTTACCTGAATGTTTTGCAGGTATTTGAACAAGCGCTTTATCTGTCATCACATCACATATTGGCTGATCTTCAATAACGTCCTGACCTTCTTTAACCAACCAATCAACAATTTCACATTCAACAATTCCTTCGCCTATATCGGGAAGAATAAAGTCTTCATATTGAATACCCAGATTTTCAGATGCGCTTTGATCTTCCGAATTAGCTGATTCATTAGGCAATGCTTGCTCGACAACGCTATCACCTTCAATATCCATAGAAAACAAAGGCGCATGTACCTTCGCTATTTCGCCTTTATTATAATATAACTGATTGATCACACCGTTATGTATCGCAGGGATCTGAACCAAAGCTTTGTCTGTCATCACATCACAAATAGGCTGATCTTCTTTCACTGTTTCTCCAGCCGCCACTAACCATTCAACCACTTCACATTCGACTATCCCTTCGCCTATGTCTGGTAATATAAAATCTTTTGCCATTGACTGTTTACTCCTAAAATGAAACTGAATTTTTAATAGCTGCCAATACTTTCAAAGCATCAGGCACATATTCTTTTTCTAACGCAAGCGGATAAGGCGTATCTAATCCACATACTCGCATTATCGGAGATTCAAGATGTAAAAAGCTTTCCTGTTGAACCGTCGCTGCTATTTCAGCGCCAAATCCATTGGTTAATGTTGCTTCATGGCTGATAACTAAGCGTCCAGTTTTATTGACTGAATTAACAACTGTGTCAGCGTCCCATGGGATTATTGAACGTAAATCAATAACCTCACAACTAATACCTAATTCTTCAGCTTGTTTCGCGGCATCTTCAATTATTTCCATTTGAGCACCCCATGCTAATAAGGTGATATCAGTACCTTCTTTAACAACTTGTGCTTTCCCTAAAGGAATAATGTAATCGTCTTCTGGCACTTCACCAATAGATGCACGATATAAACGTTTTGGCTCGAAAAATAATACCGGATTATCATCTTTAATTGCAGCTCGTAATAAACCTTTCGCTTCATAAGGGTTACGAGGTACAACTATTTTCAATCCGGGGGTATGCGCAAAATAAGCTTCAGGTGATTGTGAATGATACAAACCACCTGCTATCCCACCACCGTAAGGAGTACGTATGGTTAAATGACCAACATCAAACTCATTACCACTGCGATATCTGAATTTTGCGGTTTCATTTACTATTTGATCGAAAGCTGGAAATATGTAATCAGCAAATTGAATTTCAGCAATTGCGGGAGCTTTAAAAGCAGCTAAACCGTTCGCAAAGCCTAAAATACCTTGCTCCGTTAATGGCGTATTGAACACTCGGTGTTGACCAAATTTTTCTTGTAAACCTGAAGTTGCGCGAAATACACCGCCAAAATGACCAACATCTTCGCCAAAGATACAAGCCAGTGGATGTTCATCCATTGAAATTTCTAAAGCCGAATTAATTGCTTGTAACATGTTCATTTTAGCCATTACTTCAATCTCCCAGCTGTTGTTGGATAAGCTTCTGGATGTTGCTTAATATGTGCTTCTAATTCTTCGTATTGTTTTACCAGAGATGGAATTGGGTGATCGTAAACATCTGAAATCAAATCTTCTAAAACAGGTTTTGCTATTTTTTCTGCAATTTTTAATTCAGCAAGTATATGTTCTCTGATCTGTATATCCAGTTTTTCTTCTTCTTCAAGATTTATCCAGTTTTGATTAACTAGCCAGGCCTCGAATCTTGCCACTGGACATGATTGACTATTATTTGCTTCTTCTTCTTTTGATCTGTAACCAGAGGGATCGTCTGACGTAGAGTGCGCACCAAGACGATATGCTATCGCTTCAATCAGCACAGGTTCACCGGTTTCACAACAGATCTCTCTTGCTTTTTGTGTAGCAGCATAAACAGCCAGCGCATCAGTACCATCAACACGAATAGTTTTAATACCGTAACCCACACCACGGCTGGCGATGCCATCGCCTGCAAATTGTTCATCTGCGGGTGTTGAAATTGCGTAACCATTATTTCTGGCAAAAAAGATGACCGGGGCTTTCAAAACAGCTGCCATATTCAGACCTGCATGAAAATCGCCTTCAGAAGCCGCGCCTTCACCAAAATAACAGAGTGTAATATTATCTATTTTACTTTTTAAAGTATTGGTTTCTTTGTCTATATGTTTTATTTTCTGACCGTATGCATACCCGGTTGCTTGCGGGATCTGAGTCCCTAGCGGAGAAGAAATGGTCATGTAGTTTAATTCTTTAGAACCGTAATGTATCGGCATCTGACGGCCTTTTGCCGGATCTAACTCATTAGAAAACATTTGATTCATAAATTGGTCAGTAGAAAAGCCTCTATAACGTAATGCCGCCTGTTCTCGGTACTGTGCCATTATCATATCATTACTATCTAACGCTGCGGCACTTGCTGTTACTGAAGCTTCTTCACCTAAGCATTGCATGTAAAAACTTAGTCGACCTTGCCTTTGAGAGGCCTGCATCCTTTCATCTAACGCTCTGATATAGCGCATTGTTCTGTATAGTTTTATCGCCGTATCTTTTGAAATATCAGGAGATTTAGCATCTGAAGAAACATTACCATTTACATCCAAAATACTGAATGTCTGAATATCGAGCGCATCAGCTTGCATAAACTTAAGTTCATGGCTCATATTCATAGATATGTTATTGGGATTGCTCATAACTTACCTTCTCTTATTTGTTAGTCGTTATACTATAAACCTTGAACTAGGGTCTTTTTATGTTATTTATTCTATATTATAAATTAAATATGCATTAGGTTTTCTTTCTTTTCAATAACGATTTAGTTAAGTTCACTATTTTGCATTAAATTAAATTTTTATAATTGATTGTTAATTTAAAGCTGCCGTGACTTTACGTTAACGTAAACGGATATTCAACTAAGTTTAGGTTAATAATTAAAATTAAATAAAAATAATTTGTTTAAAATTATATTTATAATATTAATCATTAAATGTCGTTTTAAAATTAACTTTAAAAATGTCACAATTAAAGTTGTTACTTATTGTTTAATAAGTAATTAAGTGATTTTATTTGATGTTATTGTGCAGTTTTATCTAAGGGAGTCGTAAAAAGGAAAAGACGTGAAGCGCTTGATTAATGCGAATAAAAATTCACATTAATCAAGTTGGCAATAATTTGAAGTGAAAATTAAATTAAATTGTCAGATATATCTAAAGGTACCACAGTTAGTAAGGCTCTTTGCCCTATTGCAACCTCAGCATTTGGGAAAATAATTGCTTCCCCTTCTACTTCAGCGGCTATTTTATGCATACCATCTGTCGCCAATAATTCCCCTTTTTTAAAGCTTGTAAAATTCACAACGTCATCTGAAAACGGAAAAGAGAATTCTTCTTCAGTACGATTAATCGCACGATAGACCGAAAACAATTCAAATTCATCCGCATTAAACGTTTTAAAAGTTAGCTCCTTTTGAGTGATTAACTTTAATAAAGTATCATTAATGTCTTTAAATCTGGCCATATCATTTTCACCAAAAGGTTTTACCTGACCTAATTCAATTGTGAACGCATCCGCATCAAATTCACTCGATGAGTAATAACTAAAAGTCGTTGCCGGTGATTTCATCATTAATACAGTATTTACACCTGAATCAAGTAAAAAACTAAGTTGCTGTTTTTTCCAGGGCTTGCCATTTAAAAAAGGATAAACAGCAAATTTCTCATTTTTTGATCCTCTGATAGCGGTATGAAGATCATAATGGCATCGATATCTATCATCAGAAATTTCATTATAAAAATCTCTGACGTAAATCTCTAATTGTTTTGCCCGCTTTCTTTCCTTGTTACATAACCCTGGCCCTTTTGAATGTTCACCGGTAAATAATCTGTTTAAATTCTCTTCAACAAATCGCTTACCGATATTAATCGATGCCGGATTACCAAAAATAAATAATACCCTTTGCTTTATTGTAATCGATTGATTAATGATATTTTTAATTAAATTATCACAAATTTCTATGGGGGCAGTTTCATTCCCGTGCACCGCACTAGAAATTACAATATCCTTTTGTGTTGGTACACTTGGTGTAAATTTAATAACACCTGTATCAAGCACCTCAACATCAGTCCCGTTGTCTAATTTGAATTGCAGAGGCGTTAAAGACCATTCATTTTCTCTGGAAAGAGTCAGAAAATCTCCAGTTTGTTTTAATTGTTCTAAATACATTATTTCCCCATATAAAAAAAGGCGGAAACCGCCTTTTTTATTTATTAATAACTGAATCAACCAAAGCTTTTGCTTCTGATTCTAATAACATTAAATGTGCTTCATCTTTAAAAGATTCCAGGTAAATTTTATAGATGTCTTCCGTACCTGATGGTCGAGCTGCAAACCAACCATTTTGGGTGACTACTTTTAAGCCTCCTATTGCCGCCTTATTGCCAGGCGCGTGCGTCAGTTTTGCAAGAATTTCATCTCCTGCTAATGTTGTAGCCTTTAATGCAGTCGCATCCAATTTCGATAGTTTGTCTTTTTGTATTTGAGTCGCAGGAGCATCAAGCCTTTTATAGACAGGTGAGCCAAACTCTTGCGTTAATTCTTGATATAATTCTGAAGGTGTTTTACCAGTAACAGCCAGTATCTCAGCTGCTAATAACCCCATAATAAAGCCATCTTTATCTGTACACCAGGCAGTACCATCCATGCGTAAAAATGATGCCCCCGCACTTTCTTCACCGCCAAAACCAAGTTTGTTAGTTAGTAAGCCCTCTACAAACCATTTAAATCCGACGGGTACTTCATAAACTGTTTTATTATTTTTTTCAATTACTTTATCTATCATGGCACTAGATACTAACGTTTTACCTATTTTTATATTGTCAGGCCATAACGGACGATGACGTAATAAATAACTAATAGCAACAGCGATATAATGATTTGGGTTCATTAAGCCGTCAGGTGCCACAATACCATGACGGTCAAAGTCGGGATCGTTACCAATGCCAATATCAAATTTATCTTTTAACGCAATAAGATTTGTCATTGCAAAAGCGGAGGAACAATCCATTCGGATTTTACCGTCTTTATCTAATGGCATAAATGAAAATGTCGGGTCTACCACATTATTTACGATTGTTATATCTATGCCATAATGTTTTGCAATAACGGGCCAAAAATTGATGCCTGACCCCCCAAGCGGATCAACCCCTATTTTAATCCCTGAATTTCTAATTGCTTCAAAATCAATAACCTTATTCAAATCTTCCACATAGGGCGTGATCATGTCCACGTATTTAGTAAACCCAGAACGTGAGGCTTTCACAAAAGGATATAATTCAACTTCTACTAAATCTTCAATAAGTAACTGGTTAGCCCTATTTTCGACCCAGTTGGTAATAGCAGAGTCAGCCGGACCACCATTAATAGAATTATATTTGAATCCACCATCTTCTGGTGGATTATGTGACGGCGTAACAACGATCCCATCAGCCAGTTCATGAGGATTTTTTAAATTATGTGCGATAATTGCATGGCTTATCACAGGTGTCGGCGTATAATCACCCTTTTCTTGTGTGATCACTTGTACTTCATTAGCAACCAATACTTCAATTGCTGAATTAAATGCCGCTTCAGATAATGCATGGGTGTCTTTACCTAGAAACAAAGGCCCGTAGATATTATTATTTTTTCGATAATCACAAATTGCCTGAGTAATAGCCAGAATATGTGACTCATTAAATTGTGTATTAAAAGAACTACCTCTATGTCCCGATGTGCCAAACGCCACTTTTTGTTCTGGAAACTCTTCAATATTTGGTTCAAACAAATAATAAGCGGATATGAGTTTTGGCACATTAACTAAATCTGTTGCCTTCGCTTTTTTTCCTGCATTGATATGCATAGACATGGTATTCCCTTTTTAAACTTTTAAAGAAAATCTCTAATTTCTTCAGCCTGTGCCACACTATATCCTAGTGACAAAACAACTTCATGTAACATCATTTTCTTTCGTGTTGTATTAGAATTTGTCATTACCCAATATTGGCTATCTGGGATTTGTTTAGGGTTCATACTATCACCACAGTCTAATAATGCTTGTTTACTGGTTGCAAAATAGATGCGATCACGCCCCTTTATATCAAGTACCGTACTAAATTTTTCTTTATGTGTACGGTTTAATGCGCTCAAAACAAATAAAAATCGACCGACAATACCTTTTTGCATCGCCAGCTCTTCTTTATTTAACACATTAAAGACATTTTCATTACTATCGCTATCTATTGCCACATCAGTTATGTCAGCTTCTGGTATAACTCCTGGAGATACTTTTTCAATAACTTGCGGTTTCTGATTATTTTGAGACAAGTTCAATAAACGACGTAGAATTTCAGATGCACTTTCACCAATACTTAATGTATTACTCGCAATATAATGATATAGGTCATCATCTATCTCTATTTTTTTCATAATTTTCCTGTCTTAAATGCTTCATCGGATTTATCCGCCGATATTATATCTCTATTTTCTCTATTACTCTATGTTGCATTTTCAAAATCTTTAGGTACCTTTGCTAGCTAAAGATTTTGATAAATAGATAAAATATGACTCTACATTATAAACAAATAGGCATGGGACCTAACATCATCTTAATACATGGTTTGTTTGGCTCATTAGATAATTTAAATATTATTGCACGTAATTTGGCCGATAAATTTACGGTTACCGCAATAGATTTAAGAAATCATGGTTTTTCTACACATAATGAAAGCATGACATACGATGATATGATGTACGATATTGTAACTTTAATGGACGACTTAAAAATAAGTCACGCTCACTTTATTGGTCATTCAATGGGAGGGAAAGTGGCTATGCAGGTGGCGCTCAATCACGCTGATAAAGTTAAAAAGCTCGTTATATTAGATATTGCCCCGATCAAATATCAACCTAGTCATGATAATGTATTTAAAGGCTTATATAAGGTTCAAAACAGTCAGATCACAAATAGAAAAGATGCCGACACTTTACTAAGTGAAGACATTAAAGAAGCCGGAGTTCGTCAGTTTTTACTCAAAAGTTTCATTAATAATAACAAAGAAAATAAGTGGCGTTTCAATATAAAAGCAATCCATAAAAATTATGAATCTATCCTTCATAGCCCTGAAGGAACGCCTTTTACTGCCCCTTGTTTATTTATTAAAGGCAATAACTCCCTATACATAACCGAAGCCATGCGCGATGAAATCTTATCTCTGTTCCCAAATAGCACGGCAAAAATTATTTTTGGTGCCGGACATTGGCTACATGCAGAAAAACCAATTGCAGTCAATAAATCTATTTATGAGTTTTTATTAAGCTAACGTCATTTTTTTTACAGTTACACTAATGAAAAGATAATTAATATGCTATCATCACGCCGTTTATTTTAAGCCTTAGGTAAATCAAAAAATGTTCACTAAATTCATTAATGAATTCGAAACTTTAGGGATGTATTTCGGCTTAGCAGGTTTATTCTTTTTTATTGGTATGGCAATCCAAGACGTATTAAAAAAGGGGAATGTACCAACATATGGTAAAGCCATCGTTTGGTTGGTATTATTTTTAGGCTGTTCAGGCTTTATAGCTAAAGGTTTAATTCAAGTATTTTGGGAAGGTGCGGGGGTCGGTTAATTATGGCCAAAGCGGAAACAGATAGAACAACAATTGATTTATTTGAGAATGACAAACGACCGGGAAGACCAAAGACCAATCCGTTATCTCGTGAATTACAACTCAAAGTCAACAAGAGAAATCAACTCAAACGTGATAAAGCTCGTGGTTTAAAACGTATTGAGTTTAAAATATCGTCTGAATTATATCAGGCGTTAAATGATATGGCTGATGCACAAAGCATTAGCCGAAGTGCATTAATAGAAACAATTTTACAAGAAAAACTCGCTTTTAAGTAATAGAAGGTTATTTTATCATGGCTAGTGTAGGCATATTTTTTGGTAGTGATACGGGAAATACAGAACATGTAGCTAAGCTTATCCAAAAAGAGCTTGGCAAAAAAATGGTTGATGTATTCGATATCGCCAAAAGCAGTAAAGAAGATATTGCTGAATTCGATTTAATACTTTTTGGAATTCCCACTTGGTATTACGGTGAAGCCCAGTGTGATTGGGATGATTTTTTTCCTGAATTAGAAGAAATCGATTTTAATGAAAAACTCATTGCAATTTTTGGTTGTGGTGATCAAGAAGATTACGCGGAATACTTTTTAGATGCAATGGGTATGATTAATGATATAGTCACACAAAGAGGTGCTATAGTTATTGGGCATTGGCCAAGTAAAGATTATGATTTTGAAGCATCTAAAGGCATGGCCGATGACAATCACTTTGTTGGTTTAGGGATAGATGAAGATAGACAGCCTGAATTAACGGAACAAAGAATAAAACAATGGTGTGCGCAAGTTTATGATGAAATGTGCTTAGCTGAATTAGCGGAATAAATTTACAAAACAGATTCCATTTAAAATTAAATAACAAAATGTAAATTGAGAACAAATTAATGAGTGATCATAATTTAGAACTAAGAAAAGCAGGCCTAAAAGTTACACTTCCAAGAGTTAAAATTTTGGAAATACTTCAGCTACCTGAAAATCAACATATCAGTGCTGAAGATGTTTATAAAATTTTATTAGATAATAATGAAGAGATCGGTTTAGCAACTGTATATCGTGTTTTAAATCAATTTGATGATGCTGGCATTATCACACGACACCATTTTGAAAGTGGTAAGTCTGTGTTTGAATTAGCAGGATCAAATCACCATGATCATTTAGTCTGTTTGAAATGTGGTAAAGTGATTGAGTTTGAAGACGATGTAATTGAAAGTCGTCAATTGGATATTGCTGAGTCTAATGGCCTTAAATTAACAAATCACTCTTTATATTTATATGGTGAATGTACAGACAAAGCTGCATGCGATAAATATTCAGATGAAAGCCAATAAATTAGATATCCTCTAATTCAAGTTTAATAAAAAAGCCTGTTTATATAACAGGCTTTTTTAATGTGACGCTTTAACTTTTAGCAAGAATAACACCTGTCTGTTAAATACAGACAGGTTAAATAATCACTAGTTATTCTCTTTATTCGCCCAGGAATCCCTTAATCCAACAGTTTGATTGAAAACTAAACCGTCAAATTTATTATCTCGACAAAAATAGCCCATTCTTTCAAATTGGAAGCCCTGCTCTTTTGCCGCGTTCGTTAATGAAGGCTCTAGAACTGCATTTTTTAATATTGTTAATGATCCCGGGTTCAGTACATCTGCGTAATCATCTTCTGCCGCAGGATTTGCGACACTAAATAATCTATCGTATAAGCGTACTTCAGCTTTTACACCTTTAGATGCAGAAACCCAATGTATCACGCCTTTCACTTTTCGACCATCACTTGGGTTTTTGCCCAAGGTTTCATCATCATAAGTACAATAAACCGTTGTGATATTACCAGCTTCATCCAAATCAAATCGATTGGCTTTTATAACATAGGCATTTCTTAAGCGTACTTCTTTGTCCAGGACTAAACGTTTAAACTTTTTATTAGCCGATTCTCTGAAATCTTCACGTTCTATGTAAAGCTCTCGTGTGAAAGGCACTTCACGTGTTCCTAATTCATCTTTATTAGGATGATTTGGTGCCATTAACATCTCCACCTTAGCATCATCAAAATTTTCAATGATAACTTTAATTGGATCTAAAACTGCCATAGCACGGGGCGCATTTTCATTAAGATCTTCACGAATACATGCCTCTAACATACCCATTTCAACTGTATTCTGTTGCTTAGTGATCCCTATTCTGTTACTAAATTCAACTATTGAATTAGGTGTATAACCCCTACGCCTGAGTCCTGCAATTGTTGGCATTCTAGGATCGTCCCACCCTTCAACCTGTTTATTTTCAACTAATGCGCTTAATTTTCTTTTAGACATTAAGGTATATTCAAGATTTAAACGCGAGAATTCTATTTGCTGAGGTTTACAGTCTATTGAAATATTCTCAAGCACCCAATCATATAAACGGCGATTATCCTGAAACTCTAATGTACATAAAGAATGCGTGATCCCTTCAATAGCATCCGAAATACAATGCGTAAAATCATACATAGGATAAATACACCACTTATCTGCGGTCTGATGATGATGTACAAATCGGATACGATAAATTATCGGATCGCGCAAAACCATAAATGAACTAGCCATATCGATTTTTGCACGCAGAACACATTCACCTTCTTTAAATTCACCATTTTTCATCTTCGCAAATAAAGCAAGATTATCATTTATGGAAGTATCTCTATAAGGACTATTTTTTCCTGGTTCAGTTAAAGTACCACGATATTCTCTCGCTTCATCAGCACTTAAAAAACACACATAAGCCAGGCCTTTTTCTATGAGTTCAACTGCATAGCCATGCAACCTGTCAAAATAATTAGATGAATAATTAACTTCACCATGCCATTTAAATCCTAGCCATTTAACATCGTTTTGAATTGAATGAACGTAGTCAACATCTTCTTTTTCAGGGTTTGTATCATCAAAGCGTAAATTACAGAAACCTTTATAATCTTGAGCAATGCCAAAATTCAAACAAATCGATTTAGCGTGACCAATATGTAAAAAACCATTTGGTTCAGGTGGAAAACGAGTATGTGTTGTTGTATGTTTTCCTGACTCAAGATCTTTATCTATAATAGTTCGAATAAAGTTACTTGGACGATTTTCAATTTCCGCCATGGAATAGTGTTCCTCTGAATTCTGGGTAATAATAAACGTCGACATTATTACAAAATTGTAAGCTAACTAATAGAACTTTATCTGGCATAAGATAGATTTTTATTCTTATATTGATTATTTTTCCACATTACTAAAATTCAGATATAAAAAAACCTGCTTAAGCAGGTTTTTTCTGAAAAATCAAACTACCAGCCTGTTTTCTCTTTTAATGCAACACCGATATCGGCAAGAGAGCGTACAGTTTTTACGCCTGCAGCTTCTAACGCTGCAAATTTTTCATCAGCAGTTCCTTTACCACCGGCAATAATAGCACCAGCATGACCCATGCGCTTACCTTCAGGTGCTGTTACACCTGCAATATAAGATACAACCGGTTTAGTGACATTAGCCTTAATGTATTCAGCAGCTTCTTCTTCTGCTGTACCGCCAATTTCGCCTATCATTACGATAGCTTCAGTTTGCGGATCATTTTGGAACATTTCTAATACGTCAATAAAATTAGTACCTGGAATTGGATCTCCACCGATACCAACACAAGTAGACTGACCAAAACCTGCATCTGTCGTTTGTTTTACAGCTTCATACGTCAAAGTACCAGAACGGGATACAATCCCTACTTTACCTGGTTGATGGATATGACCCGGCATAATACCTATTTTAGTTTCACCCGGTGTAATAACACCTGGGCAGTTAGGTCCAATCATGCGTACGCCTGATGTATCTAACTTAACTTTCACATCTATCATATCAATTGTAGGTATGCCTTCAGTGATACAAACGATCAACTCAATACCTGCATCGATTGCTTCTAAGATAGCATCTTTACAAAAAGGAGCTGGTACATAGATCACTGATGCAGTGGCACCCGTAGATTCAACGGCATCTCTTACAGTGTTAAATACAGGTAAACCAAGATGCGTTTGTCCGCCTTTGCCTGGACTCACACCACCGACCATTTGTGTACCGTATTCAAGAGCTTGTTCTGAATGGAATGTACCTTGACCACCAGTGAAACCTTGACAGATAACTTTAGTATCTTTATTAATTAATACAGACATTATTTGCCCTCCGCAGCAGCAACAACTTTTTGAGCAGCATCAGTTAAAGATTCAGCAGCGATAATATCAACATCTGAGTTTGCTAATACTTCACGCCCAGCTTCAGCATTGGTACCTTCTAAACGAACAACTACAGGCACATTAACACCAACTTCTTTAACCGCACCTATAATACCTTCAGCTATCATGTCACAACGTACAATACCACCAAAAATATTAACTAATACTGCACTAACATTTTCATCTGAAAGAATGATTTTAAATGCTTCAGCTACACGTTCTTTGGTTGCTCCGCCGCCTACATCAAGGAAGTTTGCAGGTTTACCGCCATGCAGATTGACAATATCCATAGTGCCCATAGCAAGACCAGCACCATTCACCATACAACCTACGTTACCATCAAGGGCTACATAGTTTAATTCCCACTGTGCAGCTTGTGCTTCACGCTCATCTTCTTGAGAAGGATCATGCATTCCACGGATCTTTGGTTGACGGTATAATGCATTACCATCTACGCCAATTTTACCATCAAGACAATGAATGTTGCCTTCGTCAGTAATAACTAACGGATTAATTTCTAATAAAGCAAAGTCATAGTCTGTAAACATGTTCGCTAAGCCCATAAAGACTTTAACAAACTGTTTCATTTGAGTCGGCGTTAAACCTAATTTAAAACCAAGTTCACGAGCTTGATATGCTTGAGGACCCACTAATGGATCTATCTCAGCTTTGTGGATAAGTTCAGGAGTTTCTTCTGCAACAGTTTCAATTTCAACACCACCTTCTGTAGATGCCATGAAAACAACTTTTTGCGAAGCACGGTCTACAACCGCACCTAAGTATAATTCGTTTGCGATGTCAGTACAGCTTTCTACTAAAATTTTAGTAACTGGCTGACCGTTTTCGTCTGTTTGATAAGTAACTAGGTTTTTACCTAACCAGTGTTGAGCAAACTCTTTGATCTCTTCTTTACTCTTAACCAGTTTAACACCACCGGCTTTTCCGCGGCCGCCGGCATGTACTTGACACTTAACAACCCACATATTTCCGCCGATTTTATCAGCAGCTGCAGCAGCTTCTTGAGGAGTATCACACGCGAACCCCTCAGAGACTGGTAAACCATATTCGGCAAAAAGTTGTTTTGCCTGATACTCATGCAAATTCATGATGCTTTATCCAATTTTTTTGTACTAATCAAGCTGAATGATTATTCAGCTTCCCAAATTGCGCGGATAGTATAGATCCCCACACGATACAAAGAAACACCCTGTATCAAGAATTGCCAATAAAAATGCAATTGAATTGATTTTTATTCACAGTTATTAATTTCTCATTAAATACTAGTCAAAAAACGACCAAAAAAAAGCTGCAACCCGGTTGCAGCTTAAATTATTTTATGCAAGATCACACATCTAATAATAAACGTGTTGGATCTTCGAGTAATTCTTTAATTGCAACTAAAAATCCAACAGATTCTTTACCATCTATTAATCTGTGATCATAAGAAAGCGCTAAATACATCATAGGTAAAATTTCAACTTTACCATCAACTGCCATCGGACGATCTTGAATTTTGTGCATACCAAGAATACCCGCCTGAGGTAAATTTAAAATTGGCGTTGACAATAATGAACCAAATACACCTCCATTTGTGATAGTAAAGTTACCACCTGTCATATCATCAATAGATAATTTACCATCACGACCTTTAATAGCGAGTTCTCGAATGTTCTTTTCAATTTCAGCACATGACATTTTATCACAATCACGTAATACCGGCGTAACCAGACCACGAGGCGTAGATACGGCAATACTCATATCAAAGAAGTTATGATAAACAATATCATCACCATCAATAGATGCATTAACCGCAGGAAAACGTTTTAAAGCTTCTGTTACCGCTTTTACATAAAAAGACATAAAGCCTAAACGAATATCATGACGTTTTTCAAATGCATCTTTGTATTGTTTACGAAGATCCATAATAGGTTTCATATTTACTTCATTAAACGTCGTTAACATCGCTGTAGAATTTTTCGCTTCAAGCAAACGTGTTGCGATTGTTTTACGTAAACGTGTCATAGGAACACGTTTTTGCGTACGTTCTCCCACAGGTGCAGCAGTAGTAACAGGTGCACTTTTTGCCGCAGGTGCAGGTGCTTTTAAGAAATTATCAACGTCTTCTTTAGTTACGCGACCGCCTTTACCTGTGCCTTGTATTTTAGTTGCATCAAGCCCTTTTTCAGCAATTAAGCGACGAACTGAAGGCGTTAAAACATCCGAATGTTCATCCGATGTTGTAGTTGCGTTGGGTGTGACAGGAGTCGTGCCAGCAGAAGAAGCTGCACCGGCAATAAGTTTTCCGATTAACTGTTCCCCTAATACGGTATCGCCTTCGTTATGTATATGCTCACCCATAACACCATCTTCTGGTGCGACAACTTCTAACACAACTTTATCTGTCTCTATATCCACTAAGTTTTGGTCACGTGATACTGATTCACCAGGTTGAACATGCCATGTAGCGATTGTAGCGTCAGCAACTGACTCTGGAAGAACTGGAACGTTAATATCCACTGATTTACCTTCTGTAGCTGTTGCTGCTGGTGCAGCTGTTTGAGTATTTTCTGATGCAGGAGCAGCGCCTGAAGCACCCACTAGTGCTATCAACTGCTCGCCAAGAACAGTTGCGCCTTCTTCTTGCGAAATTTCAGTGATCACGCCATCTTCTGGCGAGACCACTTCTAGTACAACTTTATCTGTTTCTATATCGACTAAGTTCTGATCACGGCTAACTGTGTCACCAACACTTACATGCCAGGTAGCGATTGTAGCATCTGCTACAGATTCAGGAAGAACTGGAACCTTAATTTCAGTAGTCATCTGTGGTCCTTTAATTTTTAATTGTTAGTGCGTCAGCAACTAATGCTGCTTGTTCTATATCATGTACGGCTTTATAGCCACATGCTGGTGCCGCTGATGCTGGACGTCCGGCATAATCTAAATAACTTTCTTTTGGAATAGCCTGTCTAAAGTGATGCTGAGAACAATACCAAGCGCCTTGATTTTGCGGTTCTTCCTGACACCAGATAAAATCTTTAACATGGCTATAACGCTCAATGATTGACTCCATTTCCTGATGCGGGAATGGGTATAATTGTTCCATTCTGACAATCGCAATATTATTAAGCGCTTTATCACGACGTTCCTGTAATAATTCGTAATAAACTTTTCCACTACAGAAGATTACGCGTTCAACCGCTTCTGGTTTAATATCGTCTATTTCATCGATTATATTATGAAACACACCTTCTGACAGTTCTTCTAAAGAAGATACAGCCAACGGATGGCGTAATAAAGATTTTGGTGTCATTACAATTAATGGACGACGTAAAGGCCTAACAGTTTGACGACGCAACATCGCATATACTTGAGCTGGTGTTGACGGAACAACAACTTGCATATTGTGATCGGCACAAAGTTGTAAGAAGCGTTCTAGCCTTGCAGATGAGTGTTCTGGGCCCTGTCCTTCATAACCGTGAGGTAATAAACAAGTCAAACCACATAAACGTCCCCATTTCTGTTCACCAGAACTTAAGAACTGATCAAAAACCACCTGAGCACCATTTGCGAAATCACCAAATTGCGCTTCCCACATAACTAATGTTGTTGGTTCTGCAGTAGCGTAACCATATTCAAATGCAAGAACTGCGGCTTCAGATAATACTGAATCATATACTTCAAATGCCCCCTGTCCTTCACGAATATTTTCTAAAGGCATATAAGTGGATGCATCTGTTTGATTGTGTACAACAGCATGGCGATGGAAAAAAGTACCACGACCTGAGTCCTGACCTGTCATACGAATATCTGTACCGTCATCAACAATCGATGCATAAGCTAAGTTTTCCGCCATGCCCCAGTCTAATGGTTTTTCACCACTTGCCATTAATTTACGGTCACCATAAATTTTTTGTACACGCGACTGTGCTTTATGATCATCAGGGTATGAAGCAATTTTAGTCGCAAGTTCTGTTAATTTTTCAACAGATAGGCTCGCATCATAGCTTACATCCCAATCATGCCCAACAAAATTGCTCCAATCTGAAGAATGCCCGGTTTCAGGCTGTTTTTCTTCAACAACACACTGCCCTTTATCTAAATTAGCACGATATTCATTGGCAAGCTGTTTCGATTCATCTAATGAAACCGATTTTTCAGCGGCTAATTGCTCAGCATAGATTTGACGCGGTACAGGGTGTTTTTTAATTTTTTGGTACATTAACGGCTGAGTTGCATTAGGTTCATCAGCTTCATTGTGCCCATGTCGACGATAACAAACTAAATCAATGACGATATCACGCTTAAACTTATTTCTATAATCTAACGCAATTTGAGTAACCAGAGTCACAGCTTCCGGATCATCTGCATTTACGTGAAATATAGGAGCTTGTACCATTTTTGCGATATCAGTACAGTATTCAGTTGAGCGCACATCTTCTTGCTTAGATGTTGTAAAACCAACTTGATTATTTACCACAATACGTATTGTGCCACCGACACTAAAAGCACGAGTTTGTGATAAATTAAAGGTTTCCTGAACAACACCTTGTCCAGCTATTGCTGAATCACCATGTAAGGTTATCGGCAGTGCTTTTGCACCATCTTTACATCCTAAACGATCTAAACGTGCTCTGACCGAGCCCATTACAACCGGATTTACAATTTCTAAGTGCGATGGATTAAATGAAAGAACCATATGAACATTGCCACCCTTAGTGGCAAAATCAGATGAATAACCCATATGATATTTAACATCACCAGAACCTAGATTAGCATCCGCTTTTCCTGCGAACTCATCAAATAAGTGTGAAGGGTTTTTACCTAAAACGTTTAAAAGTACATTTAAACGTCCACGATGAGCCATTCCTATTACAACTTCTTTTTGGCCGCTTTCACCTGCCCTATGAACTAACTCTTTTAACATAGGGATTAATGCATCACCACCTTCAAGAGAAAATCTTTTTGCACCAGGAAATTTTGCACCTAAATACTTTTCCAGGCCATCCGCAGCCGTTAAACCTTTTAAAATACGTAATTTGGATTCTTTAGTAAATTTAGGCGTAGATTGAACTGACTCAAATTGCTGTTGTAACCAGCGTTTCTCTTCGGTGGAAGTAATGTGCATATACTCAACACCAATAGAACCACAATAAGTCGTTTTTAGTGCTTTATAGAGCTCACCTAAAGGCATGGTTTTTTTACCAATGGCAAATGAACCAACATTAAATTCACGAGTAAGATCTGATTCAGATAAATCATGATGCGCTAATTCTAACTCACGAATTTTTTCCCTTTTCCACAAGTTAAGTGGATCCAGGTTGGCACTTTGATGGCCTCTAAATCGAAATGCATTGATTAGTTGCAGTACTTTGACTTGTTTAGCATCAGATGCCTCACCAGTTGCGACAACAACCTCTTTATGTTTGTTTTTTGCAAGCGTTTCAAATTGTGCTCTGATCTCAGAGTGTTTACTCTCAACATCAACGCCATCTACTTTTGGTAAATGGTCAAACACTTCACGCCATTCATTTGGCACAGAAGTCGCATCATCTAAATACGCTTCATATAAATCTTCTACATAGGCAACGTTTCCGCCATTCATATGTGAAGAGTCTAACCATGCCTTCATTACACCTTGGTGCATTTATTTGCCCTTTTACTAGCACAGAAAATAGTTAATATAAAAAGATAGTCACTAGTTCATGAAATGACTACCTTTATTTTTAATTAGTCTAAGTTATAAGAAACGACCAGCTTATACTGAACGTTGTAATAACATCGACTTAATATGCCCAATAGCCTTAGTAGGATTAAGATTCTTAGGACAAACACTCACGCAATTCATGATCCCATGACAACGGAACACACTGAATGCGTCATCAAGATCTGCAAGACGCTCTTCTGTTGCCGTATCGCGAGAATCCACAAGGAAACGATACGCGTGAAGCAGACCTGCAGGTCCGATGAATTTATCAGGATTCCACCAAAAAGATGGACAAGACGTTGAACAACATGCACACAGAATACATTCGTACAAACCATCTAACTTATCACGTTCTTCAATACTTTGAAGATGTTCTCTCGCTGGCGGATTCTTATCATCATTAATAAGATAAGGCTTAACTTTTTCGTACTGAGTATAGAATTGCGTCATATCAATTACTAAATCACGTACTACAGGTAAACCCGGTAATGGACGTATTACTATTTTTTTATTGCCATTTGTAAGCGCAGATAAAGGTGTAATACACGCCAGGCCATTTTTGCCATTCATGTTAAGACCATCAGAACCACACACACCTTCTCGACACGAACGTCTAAAAGAGAGGGTTGGATCTTGTTCTTTTAGCTGGATCAACGCATCCAGTACCATGATATCGCTACCATCTTCGAGTTCAAGCTGGTAATCCTGCATACGTGGTGCCGTATCTACATCAGGATTATAACGATAGATTGAAAATGTTAATTTCATCGAACTACTCCTAGTACGTACGCGCTTTCGGTGGGAAAGCTTCACGATGCACGGGTTTCATATTTACATCACGCTTCGACATCTCTTCTGTTGAAGGTGTATAAATTGAGTGACATAACCAATTTTTATCATCGCGTTCTGTAAAGTCTTGACGTGCATGTGCGCCACGAGATTCTGTACGGAAATTAGCTGCTTTTGCAGAACAAAAGGCCGTTTCCATTAAGTTATCCAGCTCAAGACATTCAATACGCTGTGTATTAAATTCCGAAGACTTATCATCAAGTCGTGCAAACTGCAAACGTTCACGAATTTCGGTTAACTCTTTCATACCTTGTGCCATAGCATCACCTTCACGGAATACCGAGAAGTTCAATTGCATACATTGCTGAAGGTCTTTCTTAATTTGAATTGGATCTTCACCTTGACCAGACTTTGATGACTCCCAACGATTAAAGCGAGCAAGTGCAGCTTCAACATCTGAATCAGCATGATCTGAAGATTGTGTATCATTTAAATAAGTACCAAGGAAATTACCGGCAGCTCGGCCAAATACCACTAAATCTAATAATGAATTACCGCCTAAGCGGTTCGCACCATGTACAGAAACACAAGCAATTTCACCTACAGCAAATAAACCATCAACAATTTTTTCATTGCCGTTAGCATCAATAGAGATTGCCTGACCATTTACATTACAAGGAACACCACCCATTTGATAATGACAGGTTGGAATCACTGGAATAGGTTCTTTAACTGGATCTACATGCGCAAATGTTCTTGATAAATCGCATACACCAGGCAAACGCTTTTCTAAAGTTTCTTTGCCTAAGTGATCTAATTTAAGTTTAATATGTGGACCCCATGGACCATCACAACCACGCCCTTCACGTATTTCAGTCATCATTGAACGAGCAACAACATCACGACCCGCAAGATCTTTCGCGTTAGGTGCATAACGCTCCATGAAGCGTTCGCCATCTTTATTTAAAAGATATCCCCCTTCACCACGACAACCTTCAGTTACCAATACACCCGCACCAGCAATACCTGTCGGGTGAAATTGCCACATTTCCATATCTTGCATTTGAATACCAGCACGCAATGACATACCTACACCATCACCAGTATTAATATGTGCATTTGTGGTTGAAGCAAAAATACGACCAGCACCACCTGTTGCTAGAACAGTGGCGCGAGATTTAAAGAAAACAACTTCACCAGATTCAATATCAATTGCAGTACAACCTATAACAGCACCTTCTTGATTTTTAACTAAATCAAGGGCATACCATTCAGAAAATACATTCGTTTTATTTTTTACATTTTGCTGGTATAGACAATGAAGTAAAGCATGACCAGTTCTGTCAGCAGCAGCAGCCGTACGTGCAGCTTGCTCACCACCAAAGTTTCTTGATTGGCCACCAAATGGACGTTGATAAATAGTTCCATTTTCAAATCGAGAAAAAGGCAAGCCCATATTATCTAATTCTATAATAGCTTCGGGGCCAGTTTTACACATATATTCAATGGCGTCCTGATCACCAATAAAATCAGATCCCTTCACAGTGTCATACATATGTTGTTCCCAATGATCTTCATGGCTATTACCAAGCGCCACTGTGATACCACCTTGCGCTGATACCGTATGAGATCGTGTTGGAAAAACTTTTGAAATTAAAGCACAGGTTTTACCTGATTCGGTAATCGCCAATGCAGCGCGCATTCCTGCACCACCGGCGCCAATGACCACCGAGTCAAATTCACGGACAGAATAATTCACTTACACACCCCACAATACAAACAGGCCAACCGCAACATATGCAAATGTCATCAGGTTAAGAACAAGACCTAAAAATGAACGTAACTTAGCTGGTTTGATATAATCAGTTAATACTTGCCACAAACCAATTTGTACATGAATCATCATGCATATTAATGCAGTCAATGTAAAAATTTTAACAGCTAAGTTAGAAAATAACCCTTGCCAAGCCTCAAATGTGACTTGTGGAGTAAGAAGAAAATAACCGACAATAAATAACGAATAAGCCGTTAATACTAATGCGGTAGCACGTAAGGATACATAATCTTGTATTCCGTTACGCTTTAGAGATGCTTGATTTACAACCATAACCAACCCCCGGCTAAAACAGATACAATAACCCATAATACAAGTGATATTACAGCACTTGAATTACCAGATTCTAGTTCTTCCCAATATCCCATATCCATAATTAAGTGACGTATGCCACCAATAACATGATAAGCCAATACGGTCAGCGTGCCCCATGCAATAAATTTAGCAATAAAACCGCTAAATAGCCCTTTTACAAATTCGAAGCCTTGCACAGAAGAGAGAGATTCAGACCATGCCCATAGCACAAACGTTAAGGCAAAAAATAATGCAACACCGGTTATACGGTGAAGAATTGAAGCCTTAGCGGTTGCTGGCATAGAAATAGTCGATAAATCAAGATTTACAGGTCTTTGCTTTTTCACAGTTACTTGCCCATCTGGCCCATTTTTAGAGCCCAACTATTGTTTTTATAACCCACCTAACATTTATCTGTTAAATGGAACCATCAAAATAAACCACGTCATAAGGTGACGAACCTTATTCGGTACAAACTGATTTACTTCAGACGCAGTGGAGTTTAACCTTCGATAGTATATATACAGACTCACACTTTTACAATTCTTGTTTAAATCTAGCGGCTTGCATATTAGCCTTTTGTATACTATTTATTCTGTAGGAAATACTTATTATGGATTTTTGCATTAATTTTCATTAAAAAATTACTTTTAAAGCGGTTTTTACGTTAAAATGGCGCTAACTTGCTAAACAACAGTATCAAAATCATAATAAATTAAATGTTATTACAGGAGATAATATAAATGGCAGATAAAAAAGCCGTCCTTCATATTGATGGTCTTGAACCTATCGAATTACCAATTTATTCAGGCACAGCAGGACAGGATGTTATCGATGTACGCTCTTTAGGCGCTCATGGTCACTTTACATATGATCCCGGTTTTATGTCTACGGGTTCTTGTGAATCAGCGATTACTTTTATAGATGGTGCGAAAGGCGTTTTATTACATCGCGGTTATCCGATAGATCAATTAGCACAAGAATCTCACTATTTAGAATTATGTTACCTGCTATTAGAAGGCGAATTGCCTAATGATGAGCAAATGCTTGCTTTCGAAGATGAAATTACCACGAATACCATGATGCATGAAAAAATAGCTGCTTTCTTTCAAGGCTTTCGTGTAGATGCACACCCAATGGCAATGTTATGTGGTGTGGTTGGTGCATTATCATCATTTTATCATGATGACTTAGATATAACGGATCCAGATCAAAGAAAACGTAGTGCGATGAAATTAATCGCGAAATTGCCTACCATCTCTGCAATGGCTTACAAATATACCATAGGTCAGCCTTTTGTTTATCCACGTAATGAATTAACCTATTCTGAGAACTTCTTGCATATGATGTTTTCAGTGCCCGCAGCTGAGTATAAAGTTAGCCCTGTATTAGCAAAAGCCATGGATCGTATCTTTATGCTGCATGCTGATCATGAACAAAATGCGTCAACTTCAACTGTACGTATTGCCGGTTCTTCAGGTGCAAATCCTTATGCGTGTATCGCAGCCGGTGTTGCATCATTATGGGGACCTGCTCATGGTGGCGCAAATGAAGCATGTTTAACTATGCTTGAAGAAATTGGTTCTGCAGATCGTATTGATGAATACGTAGCAAAAGCGAAAGATAAAAGTGATCCTTTTCGCTTAATGGGCTTTGGACACAGAGTTTATAAAAACTTTGATCCACGAGCAACGGTTATGCGTCAGACTTGTCATGACGTATTAAAAGAGCTAAACGTTCAGGACCCACTATTAGATGTTGCCATGGGGCTTGAAAAAATTGCACTGGAAGACCCATATTTCATTGAAAAGAAACTTTACCCAAATGTAGATTTTTACTCTGGCATTATCCTTAAAGCAATTGGTATTCCGACAAGCATGTTTACTGTTATATTTGCCATGTCACGTACAGTTGGCTGGGTATCACATTGGGATGAAATGTTAACACAACCAGGTCAAAAAATTGGTCGTCCTCGTCAACTATATACAGGTCACACAAAACGTGATTATGTATCAGCCGAAAAAAGATAATCAAAGTTAAGCTCATAACCAAATTCTATCGAGTTTAATTTAAGGTTTAGCTAACAGGCTAAACCTTTTTTTTGCTTATTTTATTTATTCAATTTCAATAACTAGATCTCAACCGCTAAATCCCTTAAAATTCGCTTTTGTGAAAATTGCACCTATGCCATGTTTGATATTCTTAAAGTACGTAACGATTTCCCTATATTTAATGATGAAACAAATAAAGGTTTAGTTTATTTAGATTCTGCAGCCACAACACACAAACCTCTCACTGTTATAAATGCGACTAACCAATTCTATCGCTATGAAAATGCCAATGTGCATAGAGGCGCTTATAGCTTAAGTGAAAATGCGACTCTTGCATATGAAAATACGCGAATAAATATAGCCAAATTTATCAATGCGCAAACCAATGAAATTGTTTGGACAAAAGGCACAACTGAAGCTATTAACATGCTTGCCCATTGCTTGGAAAATCAGTTACAAATAAATGACGTGATATTAATTTCAGCACTGGAACATCACGCTAATATTGTCCCCTGGCAGCAAATTTGCGAAAAAACAGGGGCCTTACTTAAAGTGATCCCATTAAATACTTGTCAAAAAATTGATCTGGCACAAACTAAATCACTCATAAAGAAGTATTCACCTAAAATAATTAGTATTAGTCATGCATCCAATGCATTAGGTAATATACAGCCCGTAAAAGAAATTATTGAATATAGTAAACCCTTTAATAGCATCACAGTAATTGATGGTGCTCAAGCGTTCATGCATTTAAGACCTGATGTAAAAGCCCTGAATTGTGACTTTTATGTGTTTTCCGCCCATAAAGCGCTCGGCCCTACTGGATTAGGCTGCTTATATGGTAAATATGAATTGTTAAACACGCTTCCACCGTATCAAACAGGTGGTGAAATGATAAAAAAAGTCAGTTTTGAAAAAACAACATTTACCCAGGCGCCACATAAATTTGAAGCCGGTACGCCAAATATAGCTGCCGTCATTGCTTTTAACGCGGCAATTGATTATTTAAAGCAGTTAAATCAAAACGATGTAAATATATATGAAAAATCTTTGTTCATTTACTTAGTAACTGAACTAAAAAAAATAAATGGCATTAAACTTTACGGTGATACCTCTAATAATATTGGTGCTATCAGCTTTAATTACAGGAATGAGCACCCTTATGATATAGCGACTTTATTAGATAATTGCCAAATTGCTGTGCGCGTAGGCCATCATTGTGCTCAACCACTCATGTCAGAGTTAAATGTACAAGGCACTATCAGAATAAGTATTGCGTTTTATAATACGTTTGACGAAATAAATTATTTTATAACGCAACTAAAAGCTTGCCTGTTACTTTTAGACTAAACCTTACTATTACAATATAGAAAATTAAATGAATCATACATATCTGGAAATTAAAAATAAACTTGTTCACGCATCTTCCTGGCAAGAAAAATATCGTGAAATTATGTTACTAGGAAAAAAATTACCTAAACTACCAGAGGAGTTAAAAGTTGAGCAAGCTTTAGTTATGGGCTGTGAAAGTAATGTGTGGCTGTATATAGATTTTAATGACGAAGAAAGTTGTTTAATGCTAGTTGCAGACTCTGATACCCGTATAGTAAAAGGTTTATTGATGATCATTTTAAATTTATATGCACATTTATCTCCCAAAGAATTACTGGAAATAGATGCAGAGAAAGAATTTACAGACATGTCATTATTAAAACATCTTAGTCCTTCTCGCGGCAACGGCATTAAAGCTATCATTCAGTCAATTAGAGCTCGGGCACTCACAGTAAAGTAATACCAATTAAGGTGAACTAAATCTACCTTGTTGCCGGGCTAAATATTTTTTTATTGATTTAGCCGCAGCAAAAAATGCAAAACTCCCCGTAACCATAGTAGCAGAGCCAAAACCATTGGCACAATCCATACTTAGGGAGCCATCTGCATCCTGTTTCGCATGACAAACACTTCCGTCACTGTGTGGATATACCAGCTGCTCGGTAGAAAAAATACAATCAATACCAAATTTACGTTTTGGATTAGTTGAAAAGTTATATTGTTTTCTGAGTAAATATCTGACTTTTGATAATAAAGGATCTTGCGTAGTTTTTGCCACATCACCATATTTAATTTCACTAGGATCGATTTGTCCACCGGCCCCCCCTATCGTTATAATAGGTAATTTATTACGCTTACAATGATAAATTAAAGCCGCTTTAACTTTTACCTGATCAATACAATCAATCACATAGTCAAAATCTTTTATATAATCTTTTATATTTTCGACCGTTAAAAAATCTTCAATTTCTGTTACTTGGCATTGTGGATTGATTTGCATAACCCGACTTGTCATTTCTTCAACTTTAGATGCACCTATCGTACTGGTTAAAGCGTGGATCTGACGATTAATATTGGTAACACATAAATCATCTAAGTCAATTAACGTGATATTACCGATACCTGAGCGAGCTAAAGCCTCCACAACCCAACTCCCAACACCACCTATGCCGATAACACAAAACCTTGCCTTGCTCAGCCACATTGTTTCACGTTCACCATATAATCTTTGGATACCACCAAATCTCAAATTAACATCATTATGCATTAATTATTACCACTTTAAATTCCAGGGGGATTGCCATTGTTTACAAACATCATAAAATTCAGGTAAATGAAAACTCTCACCTTCTTCCGGCCATTGGCAGACTTCAATATTCTCTTGCTGCCAACTAAACTTGAGTGAAAAAGCATGTAGATAAACGCGGTCACTTGTTTGCGCAGAGTATAGAACATCACCTAAAATAGGTGCAGATATACTTTTCATTGCAACACGTAGTTGATGTGTTTTACCACTATAAGGTTTTAGAAGATAGGCACGCAAACCAGGAGCTATATTTATTGAATAAAATCTCGTAATAGCTGGATCCACTTTACTATTAAGTAACTTATAGGCCCCTCTTCTCGCTTTGGCCATATCTCCTTTGATCCAGCCTTGCTTTTTTTTAGGCTTATTTTCACTTAAAGCCAAATAATATTTTTCAATATTACGTTCACTAAATAACCTAGTTAATTTTGCCGCTGCCGCTGATGTACGAGCAAGTACAATCAATCCTGAGGTTACTTTATCTAACCGGTGAACCGCATAGAACTTCTCATTTAATTGATTTTCAGCTTTTACCACAAATCCCGGGCCATTTTCAGAATGAAAACTTACGTTTATTGGTTTATTAATTATATAGAAATCATCATGTTTATAAACCACATTTAGTGACTGGCTCATTTATTGGCCATTAACCTTATCAGACTTAATATAAGCAATGACACGCGCTAAATCCTCAGGCGTATCGACACCCGCATCTGGCGCTATCACTGCAGGCTGCACTTTTATCTGCTTCCCATGGTAAAGTACTCTTAGCTGCTCTAACGCTTCTATTCTTTCAAGTGGAGACGGCGTTAAAGAGATATATTCCTGAATAAAACCGGCCCGATAGGCATAAATACCTATATGTCTTTGATAAAAGTCGCCAATCTCTTCAATGTGATCTTTACCTAAAAAACGATTTCTATCATATGGGATCGTTGATCGAGAAAAATAGAGCGCATTATTGTTCTTGTCACTGACAACCTTTACCGCGTTAGGATTTAATGCTTCTTCCACTGAGTTGATCCCAACACTTAATGTTGCCATAGGTGCATCTGAATTGGCTAATAATGTCGCGACTTGTTGTACATTTTCAAAAGCTAACAGTGGTTCATCGCCTTGTACGTTGACAACTATGGTATCCGTTGGCAAATCTAATTTATCTACGACTTCAGCTAATCTTTCGGTACCTGAGGTATGATTTTCGTTAGTCATCACAACATCTGCACCAAATGATTCTGCAACCTCAAAAACACCTTGATGATCAGTCGCAATAATGACTCTTGACGCACCTGATAGTATTGCTTTTTCATACACATGTTGGATCATTGGCTTACCACAAATATCTGCCAAAGGCTTACCGGGTAATCTGGTTGACGCATACCTTGCGGGAATAACAACTACGAATTCCACTGAACAACCTCTTCATGGGTCATTTCTCGTGCTTCTGTTTCTAATAATACGGGAATATCTTCTCTGATCGGATAAGCTAGTTTTGCCTGAGTGCTGATCAATTCAGCGTTATTCTTATCATATCTCAATTTCCCCTTAGTCACCGGGCAAGCTAATATTTCTAATAATTTTTTATCAAAGGCCATGAATAATCTCTTTGTCGATTAATAACTGCCTGATGGCAGTTTGAGTTTCTAAATTTGGTATCGCATCTACTTTTAAATAGTACCAATTATTGCCAGAAAAAGAGTTACATTTTACAGCATCTTTTTCCGTCATATAAATATATTTATCGTTAAAAGCGATAAAATCTTGCGCTGTATATTTATGATGATCCCGCATATGTTTACTTGCCAGAATTTCTATACCGGCTTGTTTTAATGAAGATTCAAATCTCGCTGGATTGCCAATTGCACATACCGCTACGCCACCTGGCAATTTGCCATTATGCTTTTTATCAGAGTTAACCTGATAAAAACCAGAAATGACTAATTGATAATTAAACTTTGCACTTCCGCCATTTTCAATTATCAAATCTAATGAATTCAAACTCTTTTTAGTTTCTCTTAAAGGTCCGGCGGGTAATAATAAACCATTACCAAACTGTCTTTGACTATCTACAATACAAATTTCAACATCTCTTTGTATTTGATAATGTTGTAAACCATCATCAGAAATAATGACATCAGGTTTAAAATTAGCAATAGCGTGCGCAATACTTTGTGCTCTTTTAGCCCCGATAATAACCGGGCATCCAGTTCGTTTAGCAATCAAAACAGGTTCGTCACCACATTGACTTGTTGATGAATTGGGTGTTACGACATGCGGATACGCTTGATTTTCACCCGCGTAACCACGACTGATCACAACCACTTTTTTATTTTCTTGTGCTAAGAAATCGCATAACCAAATCACAAAAGGTGTTTTGCCATTGCCGCCAACACTGATATTACCAACAACAATAACTGGCACATCTGACTTAAAAGAGCTTAATACACCACATCGAAACAGATACTTTCTAAGGTTTGAGATTAGCCAAAATACGCAAGATAATGGCAATAGGCACCAATTTAGTACATTAAAATACCAGTGTTTTTGATACCATGTTTTTTCCAGGTAATTCATTAATGTTCACTTTTCTGGGCTTTATTTAATGCCGCATAGGCACCATTTAACTTCATAAGCGTGTTATGATCCCCTTGCTCAAGTACTGTACCTGCATCTATAACATAAATTTTGTCTGCTTGCTCAATGGTGGACAATCTATGGGCTATTACAATTGACGTTTTATTTTTCATTAATTCTTTTAATGCGTCCTGAATTAATTTTTCAGACTCAGTATCTAATGCTGAGGTCGCCTCATCCAGAATAAGTATCGGTGCATCTTTAACCAACGCCCTTGCAATTGCTAAACGTTGTCTTTGGCCACCTGACATCATAGTCCCATCTTCGCCAATTATAGTATCGAGACCCTCTGGTAACGCTTTTACAAACTCCCATACATGGGCTTTTTTACAAATAGCAATCAATTCAACCTCTGACATGTCAGATTTATGGCCGTATAGTATATTGTTTTTAATGGTATCGTTAAACAATACAACCTGCTGAGACACAATAGAAAATTGCGCTCTTAAGTCAGTTAACCGATAATCGGTTAATGCATGACCATCTAACAGAATATTATTTTCAGACTGAATGTCATAAAAACGGGGTAACAGGTTCGAGATAGTAGACTTACCTGAACCAGATTTACCAACTAAGGCAATATTTTGACCTGCATCAATCTGTAAATTAAGATTATTTAAAACGGCTTCATTTGTACCCGGATACGTAAAGGTTAAATCTTTGATAATGATCTGCCCCTTTGCTGTTTTAATATTCTGCTTACCTTTATCCTTTTCTTTGTCCAAATCCATAATATCAAAAATACTCTGCGCTGCAGATATACCACGTTGGAAATCGCTATTCACATTTGCTAATTGCTTTAAAGGCCTTAACATCATCATCATCGAGGTTAATAAAGCGGTAAATGAACCCGCTGTAATGGTATCTATCATAGAAGGTTGCGCCATTATATATAATATAATCGCCATAGAGCTGGCGGCAACAAGTTGGATCACAGAAACACTGATAGCCCTTGTTGCATCCATTTTAACTCTTTGTTGTCTATTTTTATTATTAACGTCAGCAAAGCGTTTTATTTCCAGTGCTTGACCAGCAAAGTTATGTATCACTTTATGACCTTTTAGCATTTGCTCAGCACTACGTGTAACATCACCCATAGCTGTCTGAATATGCGTTGATATTTTTCTAAAACGCTTAGACACAATACTCACAATCAATGCAACAACAGGCATAATAAATAAGAAAATTAACGATAACTGCCAACTTACCCAAAACATGCCTACCAGTAAGAAAATAACAAAAGCGCCTTCTCTGACTAAGATAAGCAAACTTTTTGTTATTGCTTGTTGTACTTGTTCCGTATCAAAAGTAATTTTAGAAATTAATTCTCCGGTAGAATGCGTATCATGAAAAGAAACCGGTAGATGTAACATATGTTCGAATAATTCTTGCCTTAGACTCCTGACAACCTGAGAGCCCACATAACTGAGGCAATAACTTGCAATAAAGTTAAAAAAACCACGAAAAAAAACCAATAACATGACGATAAAAGGCGCTATTAACAATGTCTCAGTTTTAACTTCTTTGTTTTCACCGCTTAAACCCAGATCAATAAAAGGTTGCATTAGTTGAATAAATAAAGCATCCATTGCTGAATACCCTAACATACCAATAACGGCTAATATTGCGACAAGTTTGAATTCTTTTACATAACTCAATAATCTAATAAAATATTGCGTAGCAGTTTGACTCATTTTAAACTCTCTTAAATTAACAGCGCTATTGTATCCTCCCCCTTAATAAAACCCAAACTCAATTACTTAAAAACCAATAATTTTCTTTATTACGCGACCAGTTTATTGAATAAGTTTCTGGCCAGAATTTAATTGAAACTTGTCCATGGATAGCAGTTTGCAATTGTTTAATAGATAAAGATTGATAGCGGTCAACCACTTTTGGATGAGGCATTTGCCACCTGCCATTAAACTTATTTGAATGTATCACCCAGGTAGGTGAAACGGATTGCAAAAACCGTTTGCTTGAAGATGTAATACTACCGTGATGTGGACTTATCAAAATATCAGATGTTAAATTTGGAAAATTACGCGTTAATTGCTGTTCCACTTTTTTATGAATATCACCCGTTAGTAACACTGAAAAATTTCCATCATCAATTTTCAGTACGCAAGAGTTATTATTACTAATAGCTGAAACTGACTCTGGCCATAGAATTGTTAAAGTTAGCGTACCAAATTGGCGAATGCCGGGCTTACAGCTATTTGGTATCTGGTTATTCTGTAATCCATAAAGTAAAGTGTCGCCGTAACCCGCACTTATCCAGTCTTTTAATCCTCCAGCATGATCATTATCCATGTGACTGATAATCGTATGAATAACGTTTAATTTATTTGCTTGAATGTAAGGTAGTAATTGGCTTTTTGTAATACTGTTTCCATTAAACTCGGCGCCTAAATCGTAAACCAGTAAATTATCCTCTTGCGTAACAAATATGCTTAATCCATGGCCAACATCCATGACATCAAGTTGCCAGCTCGGTTTCATTTTATCAATTTGATTTAAAAAAATAACAGTTAGCGGGAGCAATGCTAAAAACCGGGTGATCCTGCAACAAAGCAAAAGAAAAATCACATATAAAAGCACTAAAGTCTGCCAATTCAAATATCCCATATCAATCCAAAATAGATCTGCCGGAATATTCATCAGCAGATCTAATAAAACACTGATCAATAAATCGAAGTACTCAATTAAGATACCCATTTCGAAAAAATATGAAAATAACGTCAAAAATATTAAACTCGGCAAAATACAAAAAGCCATTATAGGAATAGCGATAATATTAAGTAATATGCCAATCACCCCAAATCCGTAAAAGTAAAACCACGCTAAAGGTGCTAATGCACAAGTGATCCCACATTGAAGTTGTATCACCCAATAGAATTTATTTTTCAACTCATACTTATTTGCGCTTAGTACCTTGATCATTAACAAAATAATAAACACCGCAATATAAGAAAAATATAAACCGGGGTTAAGTAATTGAAATGGATTTAATAGTATCGTAATGAATAAGGCTATGATCAATGCTCTGTGGCTTAGATATTCTTTACCTGAAATATACAATAAGATAAATACAGACAACATGGTAATGGCCCTTACTGCGGGTACATTCATGCCACTTAACCAGGCATAAATAAAGGCAGTTACTAAACCAAAACTGATCGTTATAAAATTAGTATTAAAATGTTGTTTTTGTTTAAACGGTAAAACAAATAACATAGATTTCATAAAATAAAAGCCGATCCCAAATAACATACCTATATGCAAGCCTGATATCGCCATCAAATGACTTAAGCCTGTGTACTGAAACTGTTTATTAACCTCTTTAGGTATAGCCGATTTATCTCCACTCAGTATCGCAAGATAAAGCCACTCGGCGTTAGTGTCTTTAAATATATGTCCAATATGCTGCTTAAATAAATCACTATATGATGAGTTTTGATTATTGATCACTGTCACTGTATATTTATTATCAATATAGCCAGTTAATTTTATATTTTGTTTAAATGCCCAAATTTCATTATTCTTTACTTTCTGGTTTTTATAACTTCTAAATGGTTTAAATTTTGCAGTTCCATTAATAATTGCCCCTTTTTTGATCTGATGTAGCGGTTTATACCAGCTCAGTAACGCATTCACTTTTTTTAAGGGAGCTATTTTTGTTTTATTTATTTCAGATAATTTGATCTTGAAGTAACTTGGCGCATTTTGATCGTATACCTGAACAACTTCTCCCCTAAAGGCCACAGGTTGCCCTTTGTTATAGTCTTTAAAATGCCAGTTATTGAATAAATGGTAATAAACTAATACATATAAAATACCCAGAAAAATAGATATTGTTATCAAGCATATTCGTTTAAAAATCACACTAAAAAAAATAATCGCTAACAAAGTACTAAAAAAGGTTGGTGAATATAAGAAAAAAAGCGACAATAAGACACCAAAGAAAAATCCAAAGCTGATTTGACTAAAACGGAAGTACCCACTGTAATGCCTAAAAAGACAATTCAACGTTTTTTACCAGATCACAACAAAATTAAACAAAATAAATCATTGCGAATTTTTGGTAACTTGCTACACGACGCTAATTTATGGCACTTAAATCGACGCTCTGCACGGGGTGCCTTTGCAGTCGGATTATTTTTCGCATTCATTCCAGTTCCTTTTCAAATGATACTTGCTGCTGCCGTTGCTATTCCGTTAAGAGTCAATTTACCTATCTCTGTCGCCTTAGTATGGATCACGAACCCTTTTACTATGGCGCCGATATTTTATGGAGCTTACCTTGTTGGTTCTAAAGTTTTAGGCAGTAAAAATCAACATTTTGCATTTGAACCTAGCTGGCAATGGTTTGTTAATAGTCTGTCCACAATAGGGCCTGCGTTTATGTTAGGATCGCTCATTTGTGCAACACTTGCTTCTATTATAGGATATTTTGGCATAAATATTTTATGGCGCTTGTCGGTCAAAAAAGCATGGCTAAAAAGGAACGAATAAAGTTTAAAACATAAAAAAACCAGACTATATTAGTCTGGTTTTTTTATAAATATTATAAACTAGGAGAAAAGTCGACGTCTCAAGCCGATAAGAGGTAATAACAGCAAGCTTAACCACTGAAAACTTGCGCCACTTCTTTCAAAAGTATCTTTGGGTTTCGCTGGGCAATTATCAATTTCACCACCAGTTGGTTCAAGTTTGATAGCGACAACAATACTTTCTTCCTCACCCGCAACGACATTACCAAATGAATCTCGTTTAGGCACCGTTTTTGTTGCCGTTCCTACTATCACATTCTGCTCATTTATCCCTGTAGCCTCAGTAACAACATAAGGATAAGGAGTTTCACCATCCTCAGAAAAACAAGGTAAAAAATCATTTATATTGGTAAATGTTTCTGCATTAATATCATACAGGAATGCTTCTCTTCGGGGGTTACTATTGGTACTTTCAACTTCACCTTCTCCGACGATTAACCCGTGATTATTAATCGCTCTTGCTACTGAACTTGAACTTGAAAAATAGTCATCAGGAAACGTTGTGACATTTGTATCCGTATTATGATAGAAAAACTTAGATATATTGTCCGTACCTTTTGGTTTAAAAACATGACCGACTAAAATATTACTGTCATTAATATCACTGGCAACTCCTGCTCTCCAGTCATCATCTAAATCTATAAAAGTGTGAGTTTCACCTTCTCTAAAATATACAGGCATAGAATAAAGCGTTGAATTAATATCCTCTTTAATGCGCGTATGGGAATACCCAACGGCAATTTCATTTTTGTTAATTGCAAGTGCTGTACTTCTGAAAGTCAATTTTTCATCTTCAAGCAGTGTAATTGCTAACCCCAAAATTTCTGTTTCTTTAACATCATAGTTAGCGTCTAATGTCCACTTTACTGCCCTTCTATCATACAAAGTGTTTGTGACGGCGGTTTTATTTTTTTCAATCCATACGCAGACATCAATTGGTTCATCTAACCCATCACAGTTATCATCGATTACTGCTTGTCTAGTATCGTGAATCGCTGTGGAAACATCGCCTACAACGATATATTCTCCGTTATCTTTTTGGACAATATCAGTTGCGATGCTGACTCCACCATAATCATTAAAGTCAGGTGCCAATATTGTTTTTTCACCTGTGGGTTTAATAACCACTGCGCGCTGAGAAAACTCTCTGGTATAAAAAATTTCTTCTTCAGTTTTGTTTTCTGGCGTAAACATTTCTTTTATATAAGGAGCACTTCCCCATGCGGTTCGCGTTCCATCGTCTGTAATTGCTGTAAAATTATTACTCACTGAGCGAGTTAACCCTTCATAATCCGGAGATTCAACATCAAAAAGAGTCTGCTCAACAACACCATTTTGATAGTTTACAGCGAGTGTATCAGCCACTTTTTGATATTGAGGATTGCCACTGAGTGAATTTAAAAATGCAAGCATAAAACTCAAAGAATCAGCTGTTAAATTGCCACTTTCAATATCATCTAATGTAAAAGTTATTTCTTTATCTTTTAACTCTTCCGTTCTAACTTGCTGATCGTAAGCATTTTTTATCACCTGTTCTGAAAAGTCTATACTAGTGAGATCAACTTGATAATTGAAATTCCCTTGTGTTAAGCCAATAGTTTCATTATTGTTATTTATATCTGTTACATAACTATGTTTGGCGCTCTCTAAAGCACCTAATTCAACAATTTTATATTTTTCAGCGCTGACTTGAGGGCTGAGGATCACAGCAATAGCTGCAGCCACTATTTTAAATTTCATCTTATTTCTCACTACTTACCCTTTAATTCTTCTAATTCTTCCCAGCGCTCAAAAGCGGTTTCGAGTTTTGACTCTAACTGTGCTAATTGGTTCAACGCTTTTTGAGATGATGCACTATCTTGTTTAAAAAATTCTGGCGAATTAACAGCTTCTTGTAATACCGTCAGCTCTGTTTCATAGGATTCAACAAGCTGAGGTAATTTATCCAGCTCTAATTGAAGTTTATATGATAACTTGTTGCCTTTCTTTACAGAAGGTTTCACCTGCGTTTTTTTGTTTTCTTTTGTTATTTTTTGTTGTTCATTCTTATCACTGTCAACTTTAGAATCGCGTGCTAATTTATCTGACATATAATCTTGATAATCTGTATACCCGCCAACAACTTCAGTTATCTTACCCTTGCCCTGAAAGCCCCATACACTACTACAGGTATTATCAATAAATTCCCTATCATGGCTTACAATTAACACGGTACCTTGATACTTTTCGATAATTTCTTCTAATAACTCTAATGTTTCAACATCAAGATCATTAGTAGGCTCATCTAATACAAGAACATTGGAAGGTTTCAAAAATAATTTAGCTAATAACAACCTATTTTTCTCACCACCGGATAAGGCTTTAACCGGAGTACGTGCTCGAGCAGGCGGGAATAAAAAATCTTGTAAATACCCTAAAACATGACGATAATTTCCGCCCACTAAGACTTCTTGTTTACCTTCGGCAACATTTTCCTGAACTGTGGCTTCTTCATCTAATTTTGCTCTATATTGATCAAAATAAGCCACTTCAAGATTAACACCTTGCTTAATAGAGCCTGAAGTCGGTTTAAGTTGGTCAAACAACAGTTTTAACAAGGTAGTCTTGCCAATCCCATTTGGTCCCACTAACGCAATTTTATCGCCGCGTATCACCAAAGTAGAAAAGTCATCAACCGTTTTAATATCGCTATCACTGTTATATTGATGACTCATGTTTTTAGCTTCAAATACTAATTTTCCTGAACGTTGAGAGTTTTCAATATTAAAGTCTGCTTTGCCAACTTTCTCAATACGCTCTTTGCGTTCATTTCTAAGCGCTTTTAAAGAGCGTACCCGCCCTTCATTTCTTGTTCTTCTTGCTTTTATTCCTTGCCTGATCCAGGTTTCTTCTTCCGCTAATTTCTTATCGAAAAGTGCATTTTGGGTTTCTTCTACTTTAAGATCATGCTCTTTTTGCTCCAAATAGAGTGCATAATCACCGGGATATGAAACAAGTTTACTGCGATCTAAATCTAATATTCTTGTTGCCATAGAACGGATAAAGGCACGATCATGAGAAATAAATACGATTGCGCCTTTAAATTCTTTCAGAAATTTTTCTAACCAAATAACACTTTGCATATCTAAGTGATTGGTTGGTTCATCTAGTAATAAAAGATCCGGGTCGCATACTAAGGCCTTCGCTAATGCAACCTTTCTTAACCAACCACCTGATAATGATTCCAGTTTCACTTCAGGGTCCAGTTGAAGTTGACTTAAAACTAAATTAATTCTATTTTCAAAACGCCAGCCATCTTTTGCTTCTAACTCATTAGATAAACGTTCCAACTTATTTAATAGCTTATCACTACAATCAGTTTGTAATTCAGTACTCACATGGTGATAATCAATTAAAAGTTTAGCCATATCTGGCAAGCCCTGGGCCACATAATCAAATACAGTCCCAATAGCATGTTTAGGTGGGTCTTGCTCTAACCTAGATACTTTTAATCCATTAACTCTGTTAATATCACCGTCGTCTAACATTACCTGGCCATCTAGTATTTTTAATAACGTTGATTTACCAGCACCATTGCGACCAACAATACACACTCTTTCTCCAGTTTCAATTAAAGCGTCTGCATTGTTTAATAATGTATGAGTCCCAAACGCAAGTCTGGCCCCTGTAATTCTAATAAGATCCATTTTTTACCTATTTAAAATCTAAATTAGACGAGATACGTCTTTTATTGAAAATGGCCAGTAAAGTTTCTGGCCAGTTTTTTTATTTTCCACAACGGGAATACGAGTCTGGTACCAAGCCATAAGTTGCTCATCATCAACGATATCTTGTAATTCAATTAACATATCGGGTGCGGCTTGTTGCAATAAAGTATATGCCTGCTCACATAAATGGCATCCGGACGTATGATACAAAACTAGACTCGACTTAATTAACACGCGTGATCAACCAGCTATTATGAATATTTTTATTACGTTTAAAATCAGGCGATAAGGTTTTATCACTTATATTTTTAGCCTTCAGGCCTAAATCAGCCAAGGCTGTTTCATCCATTTTAAAACCACGTTTGTTATTAGAAAACAATAAGGTGCCATGTTCACTTAATATTTTCTTTACTGAGCCTATTAAGTTTATATGATCTCTTTGTACATCAAATGCATCACCCATTCGTTTAGAATTTGAAAAAGTTGGCGGATCTAAAAAAATCAAATCAAATTCACCTTGCGCCTGAGTTAACCAGGCCAAACAATCCGCCTGAAAAAAGCGATATCTGGGATTTTGAATATTATTTAAACTGAAATTTTCTTTTGCCCAAGCAATATAGGTTTTTGACATATCAACAGTGGTAATTGATTTTGCCCCGCCTAACGCAGCGTGAACAGATGCAGTCCCTGTATATGCAAATAAATTTAAAAAACGGGTATCTTTGGCATTATTTTGGATATATAACCGTGCTAACCTGTGATCCAAAAACAAACCTGTATCTAAATAATCAAATAAATTAACTTTAAATTTTGCACCATACTCATTTATTGTGATTGATTTCGCCTGTTGATCTAATGTTCGATATTGCGCGTCACCTTTTTGTTTTTGTCGCAATTTAACAATGACTTTGTCAGCTTCAATACCTAATTGTTGGCCGGTCAGATATATCACATCTTGTAATCGCTTATGAGCAACACTTTCATCAATGTCTTTTGGTGCTGCGTACTCATAAATCACCACATAATCACTATACACATCAACGGCAACATTATACTGTGGAATATCAGCATCATACAGACGAAATGCAGCAACATCATTTTGTTTTAACCAGCTTTTCAGGCCTTGTTTGTTTTTCTTTAATCTATTTGCAAATGCAGTTGAATCAGCATAATTTAATTCTGTACTTTGTACTGATTGCTTAACTTGTTTTTCATCTAAGTGATACAGATTCAATGAACAATCTATCGGTCCATTTTTAAATTTATACCTTTTTGTTTTCGCAATTTTAAGTAGTTTTAACAACGTATCATCAGAACTTAATAGTGCCAAATGCCAATCGGCAAAATACTTTTTAAACGACATACCCATAGTACGGTATAGGTTGATCAATTCAGCCGTGCCCCCCATTCGCTCACCATAGGGTAAATTCGATAATACGATACCAGGGCGTTTAGCCACTGTTTTAAGTTTTGCAGCATCACTCTTTGTAAATTTAATCTGATTATCTACTTTGGCATTTTGTGCATTAGTTCTCGCTTTTGCAAGTACGTGGCCGTCAATATCATGCCCTATCAAATACAGATTTTTAGGGTTGATTTTTGATTCTAGTTGTTGCTTTAACTCAAGGAATTTTGATTCTCTAAAGCTTGGTAATCTTTCAAAAGCGAATTGCTGGCGATGAAGACCCGGGGCTTCATTATTCGCCATGCTGGCAGCTTCTATGAGTAAAGTACCTGATCCGCAACAGGGGTCGAATAAAGGCTGAGAAACATCATCTAACCATCCACTTCGTTTAATTAATGCCGCTGCAAGATGTTCTTTTATTGGTGCTTTACCCTGACCACTTCGGTAACCGCGTTGTGACAGAGACGGCCCTGAATAATCAATAAATAGATTAACTTTATCTTTGTTTAACCGGGCAACAATTCGAACATTTGGGTTTTGTTTATCTATGTTGGGGCGTTTTTCATAAAGATCTTGAAAATAATCTACTACAGCATCTTTGATTACTAAGCCTGAAAACTGGGTATTTTTAAGTTCAGTATTTGTCCCTGAAAAATCCACTAAAAATGTTTGATCTGGTCCAAACCACTCTTGCCAGCTTTGAAACCGCGCAAAATTATATAATGCAGTTTTTTCTTTTATCTCTTCTTGTTCAGCAATTTGCATCAATACCCGTGTCGCAAACCGCGAACTCAAACATATACCTTGTGCAGTTATCGTATCAGCCTCAAAACAAACTGAGCCTATACTTTGTTTACCAACTGTTGCGCCAAGATGTGATAATTCTTCTGATAAAAGTGTTTCAATACCAATTGAAGTAAGTGCGATAAAGTGCAATGTTTTGACCCTGAATTCGAAATTGTGCGAGAGTATAACATAAGAGTTATATATTGATGACTTGAAAATTATCTCGCTCTGTAAAATATGCTGTTTTTTTCAGATGATTAAAATTTCCACTCAATTATTCATCTTAAGCTGAATTTAGAATCGTGATTATCTTAGCTTGGCATTTTATATAAGCTATTGTTTAAACTCTAATTTAAGTAAGTTTTCAGTCTGATTAATATGAAAGTCAAACTGACTTAAATAATTCATCCCTAATAAACCGTCATGATAATCTGACATATGAGGACTTACCGCAAACAGTAGATTATCAACTGAATACCCCTGTAGCTCAAAGGTTGCGATATTATATATACTGGCTGTAATTTGCCCACCGGCGGTATTTAAAACAATATCTTTAATATATTCAATATCTGAATAGGTTGATATCTCGTTAAAAACAGATTGTGATATTAATGAAATACTGGCGCCTGTATCTAACATAAGAGAAACCTTGTATTCTTTATTTATCAAGCCATTAACTACAAAGTGTTTTCCCTGTTTTTCTAAAGGGACAAGAGCAGGCATTGCCATTGCTAACCTTATTTTGTCTAATAATTTTTGCGACCTCACTTTATAGTTATCATGGTCTAATAACATATTCAGGCTATCTAAGGCCTGTTCAAATTGGGCTTGTTTAAACTGAGCTTGTGCAAGATACCACTGTGCAGTTAAATTTTCAGGATCTAACTCTTTAACTAAGTATGAAAATTCAGTTAATTCATGCCATGACTCTGCTTTATTTAGTTCCATTATATGCTGTTTTGCCAGATTCCGTGCCATTCGAATGCTTAATTCTTGTGCCTCAATTTCGAAGGTATGATATTGATTATCATAAGCTTGTTGAATGGCTTTATGTATTTGTTCTTTAACTTGGTAAAGTTCAACTAATAAAAATAGAAAATCAAGATCGTCAGCAGAATATTCTAAAAAATGCATAATAGAAGACTCTGCAGACTCAATACGCTGAGACGCTATCAGATCTTTGGTATATTTAAACCAATAAGCTTTTGCTGAATCAAGTTCATTTATATTTTCAGATGGGATTTCATTTATTATATCTGTGGCATAGGAAAATTTTAATTTGTTCAATGCCAAAATAATTTTATCTAAAGGTTTAGTATATTTATGAGTTTGTTCTAATTTATGGCTATTTTTAGTTGTTTTTTCGGCTACGGTTTTATTTTTTATTTCATTTTTAACAGTATCATCTAACACTGTATTAATTATTACCTTCTTGTACTGGATTTCTGCATCTACTAATTTATGCCATAAGATCACATTAAAAGTTACTGAGATAAACAATATTATGTAAATGAATACTTTCATTTTATGATCTCTGTATTCTTTCAACAAACAACTTTTGTAGTGCGTCTTCTAAAGATATATTTTTGTCTTTATCCATGTAATAACCTACTGTACGTTTAACAAAATCAATATTTTGTTTGTACTTAAAAGAAAAGTCCTTACACAATGTATTTAACTTTTTATCATATATTTTCTTATCTATATCTAACCTATATGCTTCAATCGCTTTTTCAAAGCTATTATCATGATCGCCAAAAAGTATTTTTAATTTTGCTTTTGAAATATTAAAGGTGCGACTAGCGTAGTTTAGTGCATCTTTAAAGTTGTTAAACGTTTCGTTAAAGACTGTAAAAGTGACTTCTTTTTGTTTTAACAACTGGTTTTTTTCGCCCTCTATTTCATAACTAAACCCTTTATATAACAACCTTTTTGTCGCCTCTTTCCCTAATTCAATTCCCGCCATAACACTTTTATTTAAATGATAGTCAAGTTCTAGTGCTTCTTCTTCATCCCACACCTCATAAATATGGATCGCTCTTTTATATTTTAACGCTAACTTTTTTTTCACCACATCCATTCTTGCACTGGTCAGTGCGTGTTTTTCTCCTTTGAGAAAATCACAACATTCCTTACAACAAGGGATTTGAAAAAAATCAGCATCATCTTGTGTTTGAATTGCCAACTCAGCATACTTCTTTGGCGGCGAAAAATCATACTCAGTTGCAATACAACCACAATAAAAACAGGTATGGAAATCATCACTTTTTATAGCTCGTAGTTGAAGATATTGATGATTATTCATAAATACAGACTCTCAGCAGATTTGTTAAAATAGTGGAACACATTGAAATAGAACATTGCGTATCAAAATAACAAAAGTTGATACCTAATTCAAAATTCTTAATAATGACTTCTCCTATTTGTATTGCCTGCCAATTCAGATATTATGGTAACCTGACTTGTTTGTTAATCGTTGTTGCCTGAAGCAGCTTTTCAATATTACTTAACTTCTCAGTAAGTTGATTATTACTCTTTCTTAATTGAGTAAAATCATTTTGTAATTTGTCAAATTGACTATCTTTAGACGCGTTAATTATCTCAAAACTGAGTAAGGTTTCCTTAATATCAGCTAATTCAATTTTTTGTATCGACATCTCTTTCATCTTTGTAGCAAGCTTTTGCTCTAATTGCTTTATTTTTTCATTTTTAGCATCAAAGTTAACTTTTTGTGTCTCTGATATTTGACTGGTTTTCTCATTTAAACTCGCGATATCATTTTGATTTCTTCTCCATGCAGAAGCCCATAGCTTATCCATTTGCGTCCACAATTCATTGGTTTTAGCTGTTAATTCTGTCACATTAACTTTTAACTCAACAGTTGAATTGCCAATTTCTTCGTCTGTGATAGATAATTTATCTTCGAGTACAGCAATTCTATTTGTAGCATTGTTCATTGTTTGAATTTGTTGTGTATTTTGAAAATATAAGTAACCGCAAGCTAATGAGGTTATCACTAATAAAATACCATTGATCAGCGCTAATTTACTTTTTTTCTGTATTACCGCTCTATTTTCATTTGGTAATTGTTCATTTTGTCCTCTTTTAAAAGATTCGAGGTCAACATCATCAAGTACTATGGTTGGCATATTATCGTCACGATTTTCTGGCATTTTCTCTAACTCTTCATTTTTATATACAACCCGTGGAGGATAAAAGTATTTACCTTCCGGGTCTAGTTATTTGCTTGTGAAAGTTATCATATAGGCGCAAGAGGCATAACACATGGATTATTTTTCTATTTATTTCCCGCTGATATATTAAGAAAAAATAAACAATATTCCAGGCATAAAAGTCTCGATTCAGATGAGGAGGTTATTGGCGAGCAATGGCAAGTTGATGAACAAAAAAGAATAAGGAGCATTAAAGTTTCTCCTTATTCTTTCAATATGAAGTTTAATTTACCACTATTATTTATGATTCCCATTCATCTTTATATCACCAGAAACATTGTCAATGTGAACTGAGCCGGAACCATCTTGAATTAATTCGAAGCTTTGTGCTTTATCTACATAAATACTGCCCGAACCATCTGAAATAGTCACTTTACCAATAACATCTTGTATATTAATAGAGCCAGACCCGTCTTCTATCATAATGTTATCTGAAATTTGAGTCAGTTCAATTGAACCAGATCCATCTTTAATATCGATTGACCCATTAATGTTACTCATAATAATAGAGCCTGAGCCGTCTTTCAAAACCACATCTTCCATATCATTAATAATGATAGAACCAGATCCATCTTTTATATTTAAATTCATGCCTTTTGGCACTAAAATATTTAAATCAATGACAGTATCTGAATGAAAACAACTTGCAGATTTTAATTTTATGACGTTATTCGTTTCGGTCAGTGATAAACAATAGTCATCATTTTCATGTTTTTGTTTGATCAAAGCATTGACTCCAATTTTGTCAGAATCAACCGAGTTTATGATCATACTTCCGGCACCAGCTTCAATTACGAACGTCTTGCTTTGAGTCGTCTCAATATCTAACGTTTGTGTTTTTTCAAACATTTGATTATGAGCAAATGCTCCGTGACTCAGCAGTATAAAAATTGCTCCACTTAATATCCGTTTATTTATTTTCATTTTTATGTCCTGTTATTTTATTATTTAAGTACTTAAATAATAAGTCGCACGATAATGTCAAAAGGTTTAAATTATTTTAATGCCGCTAATAAATCACTGATATGTTCTATTACGATAATTTTAACGCCTGCTGCTTCCATCGATTGATGGTAATTTGCTTTAGGAATATATATTTGTTCAAAACCATGTTTGATTGCTTCATTAACTCTGGGTACACCACCACTGATCGGCCGCACTTCACCACTCAATGAGATTTCTCCCATAAAACAATATTTCCGTGACATTTCTGTTTCATTTAAAGAGCTCACTAAGGCTGCGGCCAATGCTAAATCAGCACTCGTATCCGTATCTGGTAATTTCAACCCCCCCACTAAATTAACATATACATCATGGAACAATTGTATACGGCCATGTTTACGTAATACCGCAGTGATCATTTTTAATCGATTAAAGTTTAATCCAATACTGACTCTTTGTGGGTGCTCCCCTTCACACTCAGAAACCAAACTTTGTACTTCAAGTAATAAATTTCTGTTGCCATCCCGTATACATGCAATTGCAGACCCAATTGCTTTATCATTTGCACCAGACAAGAATAGTTTACTCGGATTATCCACTGATATCATGCCACGCGCGTTCATTTGAAAAATGCCCACTTGATCAACATCCCCAAATCTATTTTTACTTGCCCGCATTGTTCTAATAATTGAATCATTAACTTCTATATGTAATAAAGTATCTACAATATGCTCTAACGTTTTTGGTCCGGCAAGATCACTGCCTTTGGTTACATGACCAATCAGAATTAAAGTGATCCCATTACTTTTAGCAAAACGACTTAACTCTTGTGCACATCCTTTTACTTGACCAATAGAGCCGGCATTACCCGTCGCAAACTCACTTTCTAATGCTTGAACAGAGTCAATTATTAAGAATTTAACATTCGCCTCCAATGCCTTTTGCATAATATTTGTGATCACATACTCTGACATTAATAACAAATTGTCACTTACATAATTAATTCTTAAACGCTCTGTCGCTCTGGCTTTAAACTGTTCTAAACTTTCTTCTGCAGTACAGTACATAGCTTTCGTTTGATGGCTCATATTTGCGGCCAGTTGTGTCAAAATAGTTGTTTTACCTGCACCAGGATCTCCGGAGATCAAAATAATAGAACCTAAGGTCAATCCATCACCTAGTACACGATCTAGTTCGCCAATTCCTGTGGCCGTTTTATCTAACGCAATACTAGAAATATCGTCCATTTTTTTAACTACATTGCCTAATGTTCCGGCATAACCGCCTTGTACAGCCTGAGCACTTTGTTGGCTTGTTAATTTAGCCTCTTTAAATTCACTCAATGTATTCCAGGCCTTACAGCTACCACATTGGCCTTGCCATCTTGAATGATCCACTCCACACTCTGAACATACAAATTTTATTTTAACTTTTGATGATTTAGCCAATGAGGACTTCCCTAACATGTAAAATGCAATTTAATAAATGGGTATTCTAACAAAGCCAATTATACAAATCTTTATCATTTTTTTGTCATTTTTTGACCCTGCCCGCCATTACAACGCTATAATCTAAACAAGAACATTTATCCTGAATCTATTTAATAGCTTCAGGTAATAAGATATTATATACACTTAATATTAAACTGCGGGGTGATGGCCACTGATGGCAATCGAATATAGCGAAGTTCAAAGAGTATGTGATGCACTTGTCGCAGCAGGTCAAAAAGTATCAGTGTCAATTGTCACTGCGAAATTATCTGGCAATAAAAGTGAAATAACGCAACTTTATAAACAATGGCGTAGCGATTCCTTTTCAGCCGATTATAAACCGCTTTTGAATACCGACCATAATGTAATAACACCGACATCGTCTCCAAATGAATCAAGTCAAAGCCAAAAAAATAGTGACGATAAATCACGTAGGCAAGAACAGAGTCAGCCAAATTCTTCTGCCGTAAATTTCAATAATGACATTCTTGCTGCAATAAAATCTGAAGTAAATAGGCAATTATCTCAACAGCAAAACTCAGGCCCCGAAATTGAAGTAGATCAAAATGATAAAATTTTAGCCTTAAAAAATGAAATTAAACATTTAAAAGAAAGTAATCAACTTACCTTAGATCGTATTATTCAAGAAAAAGATAATGAAATAAATAAACTCGCATCTCAAAATCATCACGCAAAGTCAGAATCAGAAGAAACAGATAAAATCAATCAGGACGTGATCAGTGAATTAATACTGAGTAAAGATGCTGAATTAAATAATCAAATTAAAAAAAATGAATTGGATTTAGCTGAATTAACGAGAATAAAAGATAAAAAAATTAATGAATTAGAGCTAAATAATCAAAAATTATCTGATGAAATTAAACAACAGACCCAAGTAACACTTGATGCGAATACAAAAGATAATGAAGCAGAAACAACAATTATAAATGCTAAAGATGCAGAAATTGCCGAATTACATTTAAAATTAAATCAATTGGATGAGACTAAAGTACAAGAAGAAAATCAGTTATCTGACGAAAAAGAACAGCTGATTGAAAAATTAACCGCTGATCATGCGAGTGTACTGGCTGAGTTAGAAGACACAAAAGCAGCTAAACTACAACTTGATGAAAAAGAACAGCTGATTGAAAAGTTAACCGCTGATCATGCGAGTGTACTGGCTGAGTTAGAAGACACAAAAGCAGCTAAACTACAACTTGATGAAAAAGAACAGCTGATTGAAAAATTAACCGCTGATCATGCGAGTGTAATGGCTGAGTTAGAAGACACAAAAGCAGCTAAACTACAACTTGATGAAAAAGAACAGCTGATTGAAAAGTTAACCGCTGAGCATACTAGTTTACAAGCTGAGTTAATTGATGCAAAAGAAACGATCATTCAGTTTGATGACAAAGAAAGTAAGCTTAACGAACTCCTAAAAGAGTCAGAGCAAACTATTATTAATCTGGCGACTGATAAAGAGTCTGAATATAAAATTCTAACTCAAGCACAAGAAAAAGAAGACAAGTTGAATCAACAACTTGATGAAAAAGCCAAGCTTATTGCAGATCTGACGAGTGATAAAAAATCAGCTTTTGCCGTACTGACGCAAGCTAAAGAAAAAGTAGATCAACTAAATCAACAGCTTGAAGACAAAGAACAACAAATTGCAAACTTGACTAATGACCAAGGTTCAGCGACTGAATTATTGGCTCAGGCAAATGAAAAAGCAGATCAACTAAATCAACAGCTTGAAGACAAAGAACAGCAAATTGCAAACCTAACTAATGACCAAGGTTCAGCGACTGAATTATTGGTTCAGGCAAATGAAAAAACAGATAAACTGAACCAACAACTTGAAGACAAAGAACAACAAATTGCAAACTTGACTAATGAGCAAGGTTCAGCGACTGAATTATTGGTTCAGGCAAATGAAAAAACAGATAAACTGAACCAACAACTTGAAGACAAAGAACAACAAATTGCAAACCTGACTAAAGAACAAACCTCTGCGATTGCAGTATTAACGCAAGCTAAAGAAAAAACAGACTTACTAAATCAACAGCTTGAAGACAAAGATCAACAAATCGCAAACCTGACTAATGAGCAAGGTTCAGCGACTGAATTATTGGCTCAGGCAAAAGAAAAAACAGACTTACTAAATCAACAGCTTGAAGACAAAGAACAACAAATTGCAAACCTGACAAGCGAACATAATGAAGCACTACTGCAAGTTACTCAGAACAAAGAGACTGAAAACAAAGATATTCAAATCAAACATGCGCAATTACTTGAAAAAATTGCCGCTGAACATGAATCTAAAGTGAATGATCTTGATATTTTATTAAAAAATAAACATCGAGAAATTAATGATTTAGTCAAAAGTAATGATTTAGCTTTATCTGAATTAAAATCAGCCACTGAAAAATACGTAAAGTCCATAGTAACTGACAAAGAGTCTACTATTTCTAAAATGGATGCAGACCAAACAGCACAACTGCAAGAATTAACAAAAAATAATGAAACATCATTATTTAAGTTAAAACAAACTAAAGACCAAGAAATAAAGTCAATCCTTCAAGATAATAAATCAGCACTTTCTGATATGGAAAAAAATCATCTCGCTGAAATGAAATCAGTTCAGTTAGATAATGAAACGCAACTCAATAAACTAAAAAAACAAATAGAACAAACCAATGCAGATAATGAAAGTGTGATTGCTAACATTAAATTATCAGCTGAAACTGCCAGCAAAATTAAAGATGATGAATTACATGATTTAACAGAACAATTACAAAATGCAATAAAAACAGCTAAAGACATTGAACAAGAGAATCTGGCATTACAGAATCAAGTAGATGAAATAAATAAAGCTTTATTAGACAAAGATAATAGTATCAAGTCATTAAATATAGAGGTTGAAGAAGCAAGAAATCAAAATAAACAATTAACCGATAATTTAAAACAAAAAGAAACTGATCTACAGCAAACAAAAGACGAATTACTCGTATCACAACAACAAGGTGAAGAGTATTTACTACAAATCGAACTGCAAAAAAATACAGTTGCAACCGCAGATGAACAAATTCAACAAGCTAAAGATAAACTAACAAAATTAAAAGAAAAAAACACTCAGTTGATCACGCAGATGGACTTCATTAAATCAAGTTCATCATCAACAATGGAACGATTGACTAACAGTAATGAACAAAGTGCGCACAAATTAAAACAATTAGAAGATGATTTATGTAGCTCACAAATCGATGCCAGACAAGCAAAAATGGACAAAGAACAATTATCAGAACAATTGTCATTTATTAAGCAAAATTCAGCCTCTACGGTCGAAAGGCTGACTAATAGCGTTGAAAAATATGCAAATAAAATTAAAAAATTGGAACAACAGTTGGCAGAATTACAAAATGAAAATTCACACATTTCATCAAATTCACAAAAATCAGCTTAAATAATTACCAAAAAGTTAAACTGCAAAACTATACGTGGAATAACATTGCTATGTGTAGTTTTGCAAATTATTATAGGCTCATATTTAAACTAAAAAAATTAATAATGAATAAAAAATCTCTTTTAATAGGTTCCATCATATCTGTTATTTTTACAACTCAGTTAGCCGCTAAAGATAACACTCATAATTCTTGGCTTACGCTTTCAGCAAAAGAACTAAAACAAGTTAAAACATATAATGAAAGTTACAAAGATTTTATTGATAAAGCGCGTACCGAGTTAACTTTTGTGAGTGAAACACTCATTCTTGCTAAAAAATCTGGATTTAAAGAATTAACAGATCAAAGTCAAATTATTCCTGGGGCAAAGCTCTATAGTATCAATAGAGATCGTGCTATGACATTAATGCTCATAGGAAAAGAGCCAGTAAGTAAGGGAGTCCGTATTGCAGGAGCACATATTGATTCCCCGCGAATTGAATTAAAAGGACGTCCATTATTTGAAAAACATGGTTTTGCGCTCTTTCAAACTTATACTCATGGTGGATTAAAAAATTATCAATGGGTAAATATACCTTTGGCTTTAATGGGTCGTGTAGACAAAAAAGATGGTACTCGCGTTGATATTAATATTGGATTAAATCCAAATGATCCTATTCTAATGATCCCTGATCTCGCCCCCCATGTAGATAAAGAATACAGAAAAAGACTCAACAGAGACGTAATTAAAAAAGAAGAGCTGGATGTGATTATTGCATCTCGTCCTGGTCAAGATACCAGTGTAAAGGATGAAGTTATTCAATTTTTAAAAGATAATTATGATATAAAGGTGGAAGATCTTGTATCAGCAGAGCTTGCTATAGTGCCTGCCATTAAGCCCAGAGATGTTGGCTTTGATCGTAGTATGGTAGCGGCTTATGGCCAGGATGATAAAATATCTTCTTACGCAGCCGTCAGATCAATTTTAGAAATCGATACACCTGAAACAACAGCAATTACATTTTTAGTGGATAATGAAGAAGTCGGTAACCTTAATAATACAGGTGCCGATTCTACTTATCTGGTAGATACGATTAGTCAATTACTTTACCAACAAGATCCGCAAAGTTATAATGATTATATTCTCAGAAAAACACTGCGGCAATCTAAGGTAATTTCCGTTGATGTTAATCCAGGTGTTAATCCAACCTGGCCAGGCGTTTGGGAACTCGGCAATGCCCCCAAATTAGGTCAAGGTATCAATATCAAACTCTATGGGGGTGGTTTTAATGCCAATTCAGAATATATTGCCTGGACAAGAAAATACTTAGACGAAAATAAAATACTCTGGCAAACAAGTACATACAAAGGTAAAGCCTCAGGCGGTACCATAGGAAGTGCTTTATCTGAAAATAATATGGACGTAATAGATTTTGGTGTGCCTGTACTTGGTATGCACTCACCATATGCCGTTGCGTCAAAAGTAGATATTCATGCCATGTACGAAGCAATGAAATCATTCTTCACTACTAAATAACATTTAAATTATTTAATCCTGAGCAATTATTTAACTAAATTGCTCAAATCACAATTTAATAAGGAAATTGTATGTCATTTTTTAAGAAAGTATTATCTAAAGTAGGTATTGGTGCAGCTAAAATAGATGCTGTACTAGATCAAACTGAGCTTCATCCGGGACAAACTATCTCAGGATACATAAACATCACAGGCGGTAACGCAGCACAGCAAATTAATAAAATTGATCTTAACGTTTTTTCTAATTACTTTGCTGAAGAAGAATATGAAGAAGACGATGAAACTCATACTCGTATAATTGAGCGCCAAGCAATTATTACAGCACATAAAATTAGCCAAAGTTTTGAAATAGCCGCAGAAGAAAATAAACAAATTCCATTTGAGTTAACATTACCAGAGCAAGCACCACTGAGCATTGGTAAAAGTAATACCTGGTTGGAAACAAATTTGGATATTGATTTCGCACTAGATAAACATGATAAAGATTATATCAAAGTGGTGGCCTCACCTTTACAAGAAGCAACTCTGGATGCTTTATTAGACTTAGGTTTTGAAATGGATGAAGTCGAAAATGAAGCCTGTAGTTCACAAATGAGCCGACTTCCTTTTATTCAAGAGTTTGAATTTAAAGCCAGAACTGGTGATTTTGCTGGTAAACTAGATGAATTAGAATTGATTATGATAGCAAGAAATAATTCATTAGATTTACACCTTGAAATAGATAGACGTGCTCGTGGTTTCAGTGGATTCTTCGCAGAAGCATTAGGACGAGATGAAACAAACGTAAGACTAAATATTAATGATGATAATATCACAGAGATCTCAGACATGCTTTATGATGTAATAGATCAATATAGCTAAGTCATCATCCATACTTAATGGCCTGCAAGCAGGCCATATTACCAGCTTCTTATTCGCCCTGTATCCAAATGAATAAAACCTGATCTAGGGTAATACCCTACTCCACCAAGTTTCAAACTTTTAGCCGCTGAGTATAAATCACTTAAGTTTACCCCAGGTATTGCGATATCTATTGCCATTGCACGTGTGTGATAACTCTTTTTGGCTACTCCTGATGTTTTAGCTGCTAACATTGCATTCGTTTTTGGTGATCGGAAGCCAGAAATAATATGAATTTCGCTGCTATTTTCCAGTGAAGTTTGTAGCTGAAATAATAATTCAAAGATTTTTTTATCCATTGGAGCAATTATATCTTGCCTATGATCACGTAAAATTCGATTAAATTCTTGTAATGCATCATGTTGATAATAACCTCGATACCAAAATTCAGCCGTATGTTTTTCGCTAGTATGACGATTATAAAAACTCAGTTTACGAACAATATTGTCTTGTTTACTTGCTAACGCTTTTACGGGTATTAAATTCGCAGCCATAACACCACACGCACCTTTTAATAACTGCCTTCGCGCCGCGCACCTTAAAGTCATAAACTCATTCACCTGATCAAAAAACAATCAGACATTATAACTTTTTAATATTTTTAAGGTCAAGTTACCCCATTATCTAAAAAGCGTTTTTAGCAATAATGTTACGATAATTTAATCTCCCTACTGAAGGTTTTTTATCTTGTAGTAAAACTCTTTCTTTGTCATAAATATCAGTACGATATTGAACATGATTATTTGCATCGACCCACGCAGTCCAATACACCATATGTACGGGTAAAGGTCTTTTTAATTTTAACCACTTATTTTCATTCGAGTCTGTACTAATTCTCTGCCACGCGCTTTGATCTACTATCCTTTTTTTAGCTAACCATACAGATAACTCATGTGCTTTTTCAACTCTGACACAACCTGAAGAAAAAGCTCTTCTATGGTATTTAAAGAGATCTTTATCCGGAGTATCATGTATATAGACACTATGTTGATTTTCAAAATAGAGTTTAATTTCGCCCAGTGCGTTTTCTGGACCTGGATTTTGCCTCACTGTATAAGGAAAAAAACCTAAAGCTAATTTAGACCAATTAAACTCCTTTAGATTTAACTGATTTCCCTGATAATCATATACTTCAAAATTTCCTTCATTTAAAAAATTTTCATTATTTCTAATTTTTGGTAATAAATCTTTTCTTAAAATATTCCTGGGTACATTCCAAATTGGATTTAAGACTAAATTTTTTATTTCTGAATTCAACGTGGGTGTAGGCCTATGGCGTTGTCCTACAATTACTTTAGAATTAAGAATATTTTGACCTTTTTCAATCAGACTAAGTTGAAATTGTGGAATATTAATCAAGATATAATCTGATTCAACTTTCTTAAAAAATGCCTGTTGTCGATTAAGATTCCGTAATAATAAATCTGCTCTTTGTGCCGGTGATGTATTTATCCAGCCAAGTGTTCTTGGGCCAATAATACCATCTGGATTTAAACCATGTTGTAATTGAAATTCGCTAATAGCCTGAGCTAATTCATGTGTATATTCATCATTGCTAGCATATTTGACATCTAAATATTGTAATAAAACCAACCTATGTCGTATTGCGCCGATCACAGGATCTACATCGCCCTGTTGTAAAAAGGATTTAAATACCAACTTGGGCCACTTAGTATAATTTGCCAGCCGATTTAAAAAATATATACGTTGATGAACGCCCGCTACATTAACTTCATCAATAACATTATATGGATTTTTCACCCTGGTGGTTTTTACGTTTTTAACAGGATAGATTAAATTGTAAGGATCTTCATAATTAGGAATGGCAGTGTGACTCGCTAACAGTGTAAATTCAAAAGTATTAGCTTGTAAGGAGCCAAAGAAACAGCAACAGAATAGAACAACATAATTTAGCATATAATTCATCATTCACTCCAAATACCTTTTAGACTTTAAGTATGGCAAGTAAGCGATTAGTGTGCGAATTTATTCACGTGTTTAGTTACAAAAATTTAAATCGTTTTTAGTTTTAAGAACAATAACAATTTAATAATTTTTACCTATTCCAGTGTAACCAATAATTTACACTTCCTTTATTTTTGTAAAATATACAAAATGTTATTTTATTGATAATTTTATGTTAACAAATAATATTAATCGTCCGATTTAGGGAACATATAATAATAATTTGGAATTAATATGAAAAAAACAATAATTAGTTTAGCAATTTTGGCTTCAACAAATATTTACGCAAGCCAAACTTTATTTGAAGTAGAATCAATAAATTCACCTATGTCACTTCAAGCTTTTCAAAAAAGCCAAACCCTTTTATCAAGTACACAGTTTTTAATATCACAGACAACTGAACGTCTATCTTTACCGATTGACGGCCGACAAGTTGAGTTTAAATTAAGTACAAGTGCAATAAGTGCAAGTGGCAATACTATTTGGCAAGGTAACAGTAAAAAAGGAGGAAATGTTACTTTGATCAAATCAGCAAAAGGAATAACGGGAACTGTCCATTATGCCAATAGGTTATTTAAATTGTCACCAAGCTCACGTTCAGGTCATATTTTAACTGAAATTGATCAACTAAATTTACCAGCAGAGCACAACGAAAATTACATTGGTTCAGAACAAAAAACGGCTCCTTTATTTAGTTTTTCAGCACTAAATAATGTGAACGAAGCAACAACTCAAGTAACAGCATCAACTGATATCAAACTACTTGTTGTCTATACAGCGGCAGCAAAGTCTAAAGTAGCCGATATTAATAGTTTGATAGATTTGGCAATTACTGAAACTAATACTGGATATCAGAATTCAGGGGTTAATGCAACTGTCAGTCTCGCCCATAAAGCACAAGTCAATTATAGTGAGCACTCTACATCAAGTGTAGATCTTACCAGGTTAGCCGCTACAAATGATGGTTATATGGATGAAGTTCACACGCTAAGAGATCAATATGCAGCAGATGTTGTTGTATTAGTCAATGATGTAAACGGCTATTGTGGTCAAGCAGATGCAATTGGTGCTAATGCTCAATCTGCATTTGTTATCGTAGATTACGATTGTGCTACTGGTTATTATTCATTTGGCCATGAAATTGGTCATTTACAAGGTGCAAGACATAACCCTGAAAATGATCCAACCACAACTCCTTACTCATTTGGACATGGATATCAAGACCCGCAATCAAGATGGCGTTCAGTAATGGCTTATAACTGTACATCAGGTTGTACACGTATAAATTATTGGTCTAACCCAAATAAAACATACAATGGTGATTCAATGGGAACCAGCTCTGATAATGATAATGCAAGAGTATTAAATTTAACTTCCCCTACCATAGCTAATTTTAGAACCGGCACAGTTGAGCCTCCGGTAGTGACAGTATTAGAACAAAATCAATCAATCCTGATAAATGATAATAAAGGCGGCGAAAAATTATTCTCGTTTAATGTTCCGCAGGGCGCCACAAATATTTCTATTGCAACTTCAGGCGGCTCTGGCGATGCTGATTTACATGTAAAATATGGTACGAGTGTTAGCGCAAGTAACTATGATTGCAGACCCTGGAAAAATGGCAATACCGAAAGTTGTCCTTTAACACAGACCGGAGACTATGCAATTATGGTTTCTGCTTATGCTGATTATTCGAACGTATCAATTGTTGGTTCATATACTTTAGGTGGCAGCCAATTACCAATCATAATAAATGAATCAAATCTTTCAGCCAATAAAAATGAATGGTTATATTTTACTGTAGAAGCGCTCGCAAATGCATCAAATATATCAGCAACCATGTCAGGTGGTAGTGGAGATGCGGATCTTTATATCAACAAAGGAAGCAAACCAACAAGCAGTGATTATGATTGTCGTTCATGGAACTCTGGAAATAGTGAAAGCTGTAGCAGAACAATTAGTGCGGCCGATACATGGCATGTAGCAGTACATGCATACAGCACTTTTTCGGCTGCTTCACTAGAAATTAAAGTCGATTGATTATATAAAATAACACTATCCTCAATATTTATTGGGGATTTTTAACATGTCATATTGAAAACACTTTTAAATAGGTACTTTTTACTTCCGATTTATTCAATGGAGTTGTTATTATACCTTGAATATCCTCAATATTTTTACAACGGTTAATGGCATCTTTATTACTTGACGGCGCTAACATAACAAATAAAGATCCGTCCGATTTGGTTGTGGTTTTCTTTATCGAATCAACTAAGCGTATCCCGTCACTATCCGGTAAGCTCACATTCATAATAATAAGATCAAATGACTCTCTTTCTAAACGTGTCATCGCTGCTCGCCCATTAGTAATAATAGTTATTTTTTGTTGTGCTGTTTTAGCAAAATTCCTAATAAAATCTTGGCTTGTATGATTATCATCCACAAGTAAAATATTTTTTCCTTTATAACACGCATTATCAATAGGTTTAGCGTGATCATTCATCTTCACTTGTGGTTCATTATTGACATGCTGTATTTCTGCATTACTTTTTTGTTTGGGAAGGTTAATTTTTTGTAGGCTAAGGGAAAGTAATTTCAACAATTTTTGTTCTAATGGGATCAAGGTAGGTCTTAGTTCAGCGGATTTAAACTGGCATAAAACTTTATTAATTTTTTGCAGATCCACAACCTCACTTAAGCCTTCGAATTCGTTAGCTTTCAACCTTTTTGTCACTTCATCAACATCATCTTCTAATTTTTTAACAGCAGTTTCAAAAGCCATTTTGACTTCTTTTTTCTTTTTAATACTTGTCAAAATACAAGTCTTAAGATCAGTTGTAAAATTAGAATCCGCATGAGACAAACTCTTGTGAGATAAATCGCCCAATTCAATAAACTCATGCATAATGATGCTTAACAATCGTTGAATATTTAAGTCAGGCCGGGAGATAATGTAGTCATCAACTAAACCTTCAGCATATATTTCAAATGCATCTTTCTCTTCATTTTCATGCACGAGTAAAATGGTTTTTTGATTAGTGATTAATATTTTAGGTACATGATGCAAAATTTCACTATAAACAAGCAGAGAGTCTGAAATTTGTTCGCAGCCTAATAAAATTATCCGCGTTTTTCCTTGATTAAACAGCTTTAATAACTGGTCTTGGGTATGGACACTTACGCAATGATCAAAATTATCTTTAAGCATGTTAAATACATGACTCTCATCGCTTTCTATGTCTGTATATAATAAAATTTCTGGTGTTGTGCTCATTTTGAATATTTTTAGAGATCATTAATTCAAGTGTAGAAAATAAAACTAATTTAATCTAATTATTAATTAAGAATTAAACAGATAGGAAATATAAGACATACTTAAAACATTTATTTATAGTCAAATATCTTTACAAGTTACAATGGTCGATTAACGATTTACTTGGTTTAAAAACTGGAATATGGCACGCAGGAATATTTAACTCCTCACCTGTTTTAGGATTCCTGCCAACACGCTCATGGCGATATTTAGTCGAAAATGTACCAAACCCTATTAGTTGTACAATTTCACCTTCATATATTTGTTTGGTAATTGTCGCGACAAACACATCAAAAAGAAGACTCGCCTGGCGATGAGAGATATTGGCATCTTCAGTCATTTGCTTGATCAATTGAGATTTATTCATAATTACGCATAATATTAAAAATTTGCCGCATAGTAACAGTTTTGCAATAAAAAATTTGTTGTATTTATGTTGCTATTTTGAAAAGCGTTTATAACTGTTTTGACATAAATAAACTATAAGGATCAGCTTTATAATCAGAAAATGCCTCTGATAAAGTAAAACCCAGGTTTTGATACAATTTATGGGCCGGAATAAATGCTGCTGTAGTACCGGTTTCCAAACTCAATGTATTTACTCCCAGATTTTTTGCTTGTTTTTCCAAATGTAAAACAAGTGCTTTAGCGACTCCTCTCCTTAAAAAGTCTGGCGCAGTTTTCATTGATTTTATTTCACCATGATTTTTATCAAGCATTTTTAAAGCAATACACCCAGCAAAGTCATCATTGATCCAAGCACTCCAATAGGTAATATTTTTTGTTTCCATGACCTCACAATCAACGGCATGCACACTTTGTGCAGGAGAGTGTTCAAGCATATTTTCACGATGCAGTTTGAGAATATTGGTGATTTCTACTGAATTTACATCCGCTTTTTTAATCTTCATACTTATTCTTGTTCCAAATAAATCAAGAGTGTAACGAAACATAACGTCATGTACAAGAGCACCATATAGTTTAAAAAACATACGCCAGCGTGATCTAAAATTTTCGCAGACAAGGCAAATTTTTTTAGGTTTAGTTATTCTAAATCAAAAGAATTTAACGCAGTATGCGGGAATTTTAGACTCGCCCTTTGGGAATCTCTGAAAATGGCTCATTCTGCGTTATGTAAACTCGAAATAGGTAAACTATTCCATTCGTTTTCATGCCTTGCCTGAGTCATTTTCAGCGATTCTGGTGCGCACTTTTAAAACTATATGGTGCTCTAGTGTTTATATCCTTTAAAAGCGCTTCATAAATATAAGAAACATCTGTGATATCACTGATATCTACCGATTCATTAATTTGATGTATGGTTTTATTACTAAGCCCGAACTCTATCACCTGAGTATGATCATCAGCTAGAAATCGACCATCGCTAGTACCACCAGCTGTAGACAGCAATGGAAAGTTTCCCATTGTTCTATAAATTACCTTTTCTAACATCGTAATAATACAATTGTCTTGCTGTATCGTTGTCATATAAGCTTCACACGCCCTTTCCCACTGTATATTAATTGAAGATTCTTCACCTACAGCCACATTGATACAGTTTTTCAAACTCGTTTCGTTATACTGATGACTATATCTAATATTAAATTTAATGTGTGCGCTTGCCGGTATAATATTATCAGTATAGTTTTCAGAAGCGAACCCTGTTATTTGTAAACTTGTACCAGGAAAATCTTCAGAACCTTCATCGCGCCAATTTATGTTTGTAAGTTTCGTTGAAATATCGATTAAATGATGGATTGCATTATGTGCATATTGAGGATAGGCAACATGACCACTTTTTCCTTTGCATTCAATACTGCCTGATATAGCGCCACGTCGACCAATTTTAATTGTATCCCCAATAAAATTATTACAACTGGGTTCCATAACAAGACAGTAATCAAGCACCACGCCATGTGCATCCAGCCAAGATTTTATTTCTTTGGTACCATATTGTGCTTCTCCTTCTTCATCACTTGTAAGTAAAACATAAATATCACAATGTATATCGTCAGAATAATCAAAGAATCGCTCAATAGCGGCAAGCATAGCAGCAATAGCCCCTTTCATATCAGCAACACCACGACCATAAATCTTATTATTCACAATTTGACCGGCAAAAGGAGGGTAAGACCACAGAGAATGTTCACCAGCGGGTACAACATCTGTATGACCACAAAACGAAAATTTAGTAACCGAGTTGGGTGACACATATCGCGCTATCATATTTGACACACCATTGACTGGCAGTGATATGATTTCAAAACCGAGTTTTTTTAACTTTTCTGCTATCCACGCCTGACACCCTGCATCTTTTGGTGTTATAGATTCAAAATTAACCAACGTTTTAGTGTAACTCAATGCTGCACAACATTTATTACTATGCTCTTGTAACATAATTAAATTCCTTATTAAGCCCGCAGGTTAAGATCCTACACCTATTTTTTCATCAGATTTTTCAGTTTCTAATGCCATTTGATAGGACAATAACAATTGATAAATTTGGTTAATTCTTTTAGAAAAACTACGTTTACAAGCACGTTCATCAATAGTATGGTCACCATCGCCGAACGGGCCAAAACCATCAAGTGTGGTAATACCATGGCTCGCAATAATATTAGCATCACTCACCCCCCCTCGACTTTCAGTTAATATTTTTTCATTTAATATGATTTCCATTTCCTTTATGATTTCTGTTTGAGCAGCATTAGGCTCCATAACATCTCTTTGCACTCCACCTGTTATCTCAATTGAAATCTGTGTGTCATGTAAGGTTTGTGATATTTTTTTAATTTCATCAAGTAATCTGAATTTTTCTTTCTCTGTACTAAATCTTGCTTCAATGACTAAAGTTGCAGTTGGTGAAATGGTATTCGCCCCTATCCCTCCGTTTATTTTTCCAACATTTACCGTACTGCCTAAACTTAAATTAGTCAGTTCAGTGAGCCTAATTAGCATGTGCGCCGCTGCTAAATTCGCATTAACTCCTTGCTCATAATGATTTCCCGCATGTGCAGCTTTACCCGTAATGGTAATATTAAAAGTTGCAATTCCTTTTCTGCCGACCACAATTTCATGATTGCTACCAGCGGCTTCAAAAACCAGACATAGATCATATCTTGAAGAAATTTGTTGTAATAATGCCTTACTATCTTCACTACCTGTTTCTTCATCGCTTACTAATAAAAAATCAATATTTAAAATAGTCCCTAATTTTTGTTTCAATTTTCTTAACGCTTCAATAGCAACAAAATTACCACCTTTCATATCACACACACCGGGCCCATATACCCAATTTATATCTTGCGTGAATTGTGTAAAGGTATTTTCTGGGAAAACAGTGTCTAAATGGCCAAGCAATAAGATTTTTCTACCAGTTACTTTTGTTGATGCAAACAGCAGGTGATCTCCAATGCGCTCTCTTTTATAACAAATATTGGCAAATCCTATTGCTGTCATCCAGTTTTTTATCAGTTCACCATAATTATCAATACCTTTCTTATTTTTACTGTAGGAATTTATATTGACTGCCTGTTCCAGATCCTTAAAACATATTTCCATTTTTGATATCCAAGTGACAAATTTAAAATCTATTTATCGCCTTGCTGCTTTACGTTTTAATGAACCTTTTATGAAATAAAAAATCACCCTGATTATGTCAACTAATTGTCATAATTAAAGTTAACACTGGCTATATTACCGAGTTAAATCTTTATTGGAGAACATATATGTCAGAGTCAAAAGTTGGTTTGTGGTTATATGAAAATGGTGGAGGCAACGAAATACAAAATAAGCTAGTCGCTAAGTTAAAAGACAGGGACATTCACTGTATTACAGGATTGAACCTCAGAGAGGCGCAAGCTCAAAATGGAAAAATTTCCTGTAATGGAATTTATATGGAAGACTTAGATTTATTTCTCAGCTATAACGCCGGGCAACAAACTCAATATCAACTTTACCTCTATCAAACCATTAATCAAAGTATACCTACTATCAATAATTTTGAAGCCTTCTCACTATCAGAAGATAAATTTCGAACGAGCCATTTATTAAATAATCATGGCATTGCCACACCTGATTATCGTTTATGTCATAAAAATGATACTCAAGGTCTTAAAGACGCAATAAAAGACTGGGGGGGGAAACTCGTTTACAAACCGACCGATGGCTGGGGTGGAGCTGGCATTGTCAAAATTGAAAGTGAACAGGCCTTAGATATGTTGTTGCCTTTTTTAAGTAGAACTGATTTAAGGTACTTCTATCTTGAACGTTTTATCGATCATGACAACACTGATTATCGAATCGATATTGTAGATGGAAAATATATAGGATGTTATGGCAGAAAAGCACCTAAAGATGATTGGAAAACCAATATAACCAGCGGCGGTTCTATTTTTGTCAGAGAGCCAAGCGAAGAGCTTATATCCCTTGCGAAGAAAGCTGCTAGCATTTCAGGTTTAGAAATAGCGGGCGTTGACATTATTTATGACAGAGAAAAAGAACAATATGTTGTATTAGAAATTAATAGTATTCCGGCTTTCGCAACACCTGAACAAGAAAAATTAGGTATTAATTTTAATAATAGAAAAATCAATGCAATCGCCGAATTAATAGAAAAACAGACTAACAATATTCAAACACGCCATACTGACAGCAAGGTTGCCTAGCATGAACAAAAAAGAAACGTTACCTAAACTTGGATTTTTGTACCTTAAGCATGTTTTACAATTTTTTGATAAATCTAATTTTAAAGACTGGCCAGATCCAATTGAAAAAGTGACCTATCTATGGGGGAATGATAAACAAAGGCTGATCAATGAGATCAAACATAAAAAAATTGATGTACTTATCGGCAATGTACCTGCAACCGCCTATGAAACATTCAGAGAAATAGCACGCGCTTTGCCCAATGTCACTTTTTTACCTTCATTAGATAGTCAATTTTCGAACAAATCAAAAGAAAACGTAACGAATTTTTGTCATAAATATCAATTACCAACACCAAAAACAAATATATTTTATGATCTAAATCAAGCTGATCAATTTTTAAAACAAACTCAGTATCCAAAAATAATAAAACGTTCGTATGGCCCTTCAAATTATGGTGGCTTTTTTGTCCATAAAGTTGATACCTATCAGCAAGCAAAAAGACTATTTGATAAAAAACAATATTTCCCCTTATATTTACAAGATTTTGTACCTATGAAAGCAGATATTCGCGTCATGCTTATAGGTCATAAACCTGTTTGTGCTTTTTGGCGCCGTCCACCTAAAGGAAAGTGGCTTACAAACACCAGTCAAGGCGGCAGTATGGACTATCAGGATGTGCCATTAGACATATTGAATTTGGCGGTAAACTCTTCCAAAGCAGCCAAAGCTGAATATTGGGCTTGTGATATTGCTTTAGGCCATGATGGCTCTATAACAATACTTGAATGCGCCACAGCATTTGCCGCTTTTCCTTATATCCGTGACTGGATTGGACAATATATCATGTGGACTCTATCAAATGGACGGTTTAAAAAACCCAATATTCCTTTATACAATTGGGAAGAGCTTGGAAAAATGGACCCTAAAATATTAAGAACTTTACGCCATATCAATTTTGGTCGCTATACGCCTTCCACCGATAGCAATGAATTATTTAAAGAGGTTGATAATCATAACTTTCCTCTGCTTATACTCCCGCATATTACCCATGAGGAGTGGCCTAGCGAAATTTGGAATAAACAAGGTAACTTTTTAAAGACTAAATCGGTTACAGCAGAACCAGCTAGATCACAGCCAATAGATTTAGATGAATCAACAATAAATCAATCTAAAATGAACAACCAGCCCCAGTTACTTTCAGAAAGAACCATTATTGACTTTCTCAAATCCGTATCAGGAATAGGCAATAAAATGACATCAGACATTGTAAATACTTTAGGTTTAAAAGGGATTGTTAATGCACTTTATAACGAACCTACTGAGTTTTATAAAGTTAAAAATTTAAAAGAAAAAAAACTGTTAAATATAACAGCGAAATGGAAAGAGTTTGAAACACAGTAATTTAAGTTCTAATACTTAAAAATCAAAAGCCTGTATAAACGATTCAATTTATTAAAATGAACTTTAAATATGAAAATACAATATAAATCTTATCAAGAAACAATAGATTTTTTAAATCTCTGCATGAAACAACATGCGAATTTAGTAAAAATAACCAGTATTGGCCAAACCAATGAAGGCAGAGATATTATGTTGGCAACTATCTCTGCTGATGTCGCTTATGCAGATGATAAACCTGCTTTACTATATACGGGAACGGTACATGCCAGAGAATGGATTGGTAATGAATTAGCGATTAAGTTGATAGAGCATTTAACTGAAAATTACCGAATAGATCCAACTATATTAGAAATATTAACCCATAACACTTTATACATTGTCCCTTGTCTAAATCCAGACGGATTTGAATTTTCTAGACAGCACTGTTCTTTTTGGCGAAAGAATAGAAAAGATAATCAAGATGGTACTTTTGGCGTTGATCTTAATAGAAACTTTGATTTGATGTTTGCAAAAAATAAAAATACTGCGACCAATACGTATGGTGGTCCATTTGCTTTTTCAGAGCCTGAAACACAAGCGATCAGAGATTTTGTTCTCCAGCATAAAAATATTACGATTGCGCTAGACTATCACTCTCAAGGAAACGTTTTTTTCCCCGCTCATAAATTTAATCACGAAGTAGAAATTGAAGGATCAGATCTCAATAATTTATGTGCAAATATGAATTATGAAATCAATAAAGTCACAGGCAGAAGGTATGGAATACATCGTGGTAAACCACCAACAAACTTGATACGAGGAAGCGCCAGAGAATATTATTATTCAAAAGGAATATTAGCTTGTGTGGTCGAAGTTGGCACCAGAAATATACCCGATCACATGAAAAACATGTCACAAAATATCGCTGAAAATATCCCAGCTGTGATATATGCTTTAAGCGAAGCGATAAATTATAGTGCCCTGGCTCCCCAAAGAGTGAATAACTTTACTATCGCTCATGTCGGCAGTAATACTGCCACATTGTGTTGGGATGATACAGAAAGTACCGATATTTATTATGAAATTTACCGCAGTGAAAGAAACAAAGAAATGTGTGGCAAGCCTAATTTATTAGCCATAACAAAATCATCTTCCTACACAGATGAACAACTTAATAGCAGCCATATATATTTTTACAATATTCGTGCAATTGATAAAGTAACGCGAATAAAATCGCCTTTTAGTCCTGAAATAAAGTTAAAAACCCAGGTTTCTCCTAACGAATTTTCCTTGACTTTATTCCCAAATAAAAATGAAATTGGCTATGTCAGTGAAAACCAGTTAAATAAAAATAAAGATCATTTTGGTTATAACTCTATGTTTATTGGTATCGATAACCAACGTGGTGTGTGTTATGGCGTTGTAAAATTCGATCTTTCACGCCTTCCTGAAGATTTACACATAAAAACCGCTAACTTCATGTTATACCCTATGAATAGAGTCGCTGCAAAAATTGAAAAATACGGAGAGTGGTCTATATCCATCATAGACAGCTCTGATGTTACGGATCTGACAAGTTATTGGCAAATTCATCATGCTAAAACCATTCATACACTAGGTTATACCATAGTCTCTGATAAAATGACGCAAGGTATCTGGGCCAAATGGAAACTCAATGAAACTGAACGACTCATCATTAAAAATACCATAAAAGACCGCCAAATTTTATTACGAATTCAAGGACCTTCAACATTACCTTTAGGAAACAACTCTCAAATTATGCAATTTGATATTGGATATGGTCCTTTTGGCGTTGGCATACATTACAGACCAAGTCTTGAACTCATTTACCGTCCGGCAGAAAAAGAGTTAACCTTATTCCCAGCCACCGTTAATACGATTTCTAAAAATCTGATTTTAGAGAACAAATTATCTTCTGGGTTCGACGAAGACGGTGAAATTGTGTATGGTCAAATGGCATTCGCACTTGAACATTTACCAGATGCCGATTTAACTGTATTTAATGAGGTCTACTTAGTATTAAATAATGAAAACAGTTTAAATACACAAAAAGATATTCGATTCACCATTGAGTTAGTTGAAATAAGAGATGTCGATTACATCAATATTAAGGGCAGACAAAAAATAGAATATATCGGATATGAAATAAGTAACGAACAACTTAAAAGTCAGAAACAACATTATTTTATTTTTGATACTTTTAGTAAGCAGGAGCTTGAAAGGCTTCACAAAGAAAATAGTCCATTTTATTTCATAATACGTGCTACATCAGGTTCTAAAGAGGTCAATTCTTTAGTTCATTGGTATCCAGAAAACCATGAGTTAACAGCTAAGCTCGTTTTAAAATATATCAAAAAAAGAAAATATCCGCTTGCCCCGGCAACGCAATTAGAAACTCAAGTAATAGACAATAAACTAAAACTCACCTGGAAAAACCCTAATACTGAAAATTTTGTCGGCTGCTTTGTGGTCAGGAATCGCTTTCGCCCCCCACAATCTCCTTTTGATGGTGTGAAACTCTATGGGGGACCTGATGAATATACCTTCGATGATTTTGGTAACATTGATATAGATAAGTATTACAGCATTTTTACTTATGATAACGTGCCTAATTATTCCTGTGCCGCCAGTATTTATTTTAAAGCAGGCCAATCAATAACACTATAAATGATATTTTTCGACCTCGTGACTAATGCCGGTTACTTTGCTGTATTAACGCTTAAAAAATCTATATTAAATTTGCAACCGGCACCAGCTTCACTTTCTAAATATATATGCCCGTTTAATGTATTTTCAACAAGCTCTTTACATAAAGCAAGGCCAAGCCCCGACCCCCCTTTACCTGCTTTCGTGGTATAGAATTTTTTAAATGCGTTTTGTTTTTGTTCTTCAGTCATACCACAGCCAGTATCTTGATAAATTAACTTAACCCACTGCCCATCCAAAGTAGCCGATATGGTGATCTTTCCTTTTTGCCCATTTTGAAAACCATGTATCAGAGAGTTATTAATTAAATTTGTCATTATCTGAGAAAAAGCACCTGGAAAACTATCGATTTGAATATTACTTGCAATATTTAAAGTAATTTGATGATTGTAAGCCTTAAGTTTAGGCCTTAATGTTAATAAAATATCCTCAACATAATTGCATAAATTAAACTCAATGAGTGCATTACTACACTGATCAACAGCAACATGTTTAAAACTTAACATGATATTAGTAGCTCTTTCAGAGTTTCTTTTACACAAGTTAAGCCCATCATTTAACTGAGATAAATATTTACAAAACATATTTTTATCTAGCTTTCCTTGTTCAAAATCAGCTTTTACTTGTGTCGTCTGACTCAAAATATGATCCACAGATAACATCATAGTACTTAAAGGAGATGAGACTTCATGCGTGATCCCCGCAACTAATTTACCTAGCTCAGCCATTTTAAGATTTTCTTTGATCAGGTTTCTTTCCAATTGATATTGTTTAACCTGAGATAATTGATTTTTAACGCGGGCTAAAACAATATCCTGTTGAACCGGCTTAGTTATATAATCAACTCCACCAACAGAAAACCCTTTACGTAAATCTTCAGGTTCAACCTTCGCAGTGACAAAAATAACAGGGATATCCTTAAACTTGGGAGTTTTCTTTAAAGCTCGACAAGTATCGTAACCATCAATACCCGGCATCATAATATCTAACAAGATAAGATCAATATGAACTTTAGTGATCACATCAAGTGCTTTCTCACCGCTGGTAACAGCACAAATTTTATATTTTTCAGGTTCCAGGTATCTTCTTAATAAATCAATATTAACCGGATTATCATCTACAATTAAAATGCAATTACCCTCATTGTCACTCATTACTTTTATCCTGCAAATAACTAGCTAAACCGTCCAAATCATAACTTTGTACAAAAGCAGTTAACTTTTCAAAATAAGCGTCGTGGCCACTATTTGCTAAAGCTAACTGCGCTAACAACATTTCCACATCAGAGATTTGATAAGAATGACATTTCTCCACAATTTCTTCGATTTTATCCGCAGGCAAACAAAAGTCTTGTAGTTCAGTGTTAATATTTGTTGAACTTTGTTCTTGTAATGCTTGATATACAAAACGAACATTGAGTATTTCTTTAAGTAAAGCGTAAATATCATTGAAATGAAATGGTTTGGAGATATAGCTGGCGAACCCTAGTGCGATGTAATATTCGGGATCATATTCTAAACTTGAAGCACTAATAGCTATTATCGGTATCTCAGGTTTTAACTTTTTGTTTTGCTCTAAAAATTCTCGCCCCCCCATTATTGGCATCATGAGATCTGTAAAAATCAGATCCACATCACAATCTTGTAGCTTGTTGAGTGCGTCAAGGCCATTTTCAGCTTCTATCACATCAAACCCAACGTCTGTTAACATTCGGTTTAATATCGTTCGGTTAACCTGTACATCATCTATGACTAAAATGCGCTTAAACTGACCTTGTTCTAAATGTTCTACATGTTGCTGTTGTTCTGTTTTCAGATCTGATTCAACCACAGGAAGCTTAATATCAAAATAAAATTTAGAGCCTTGATTGACTGTTGAGTCTACAGATAATTCACTTTTCATTAATTGTAAATATTTACGTGATATCGTTAAACCTAAGCCAGTGCCACCAAGTTCTTGTGAAATATTCCCTTGATTAAATGCATCAAAAATAACACTTTGCTGACTTTTTTCAATCCCCATACCACTGTCTGTTATTTCAAAACAAAATACATCATCTTTTTCACAGCACAATGAAAAACTCACATACCCTTTGTCTGTAAACTTGATAGCATTTGCGACTAAATTAATCAGTACTTGTCTGATTTTCCCCTCATCACCCAGTACAGTCAGATGGGTAACTGGCAAGTCAATATTAATTTTCCAAACTAAGCCTTTTTGTTGTGCTTTTAATGTAAACATGTCTCCCAAAGTATTGCATAAGTCAATTAAATCAAAAGGTGCCAAATTTACATTTGAAGCGCCAGCTTCGATTTTAGAAAGATCAAGTACATCATTGATCAGTCCTAACAAATGTTCTCCTGATTTACCTATAATAGATAAAGATAATTGCTGATCATCTGTTAAATCTGATTCTCGTTGTAGTATTTGGGTATAACCCAATATGGCATTCATAGGCGTACGAATTTCGTGAGAAATATTCGCTAAAAAAACTGATTTTGCTTTATTGGCTGCAACGGCTTCTTCTTTTGACAAATTCGCCTGCTCTTTCGCTATTACCGCCTTTTCTGTTGCCTGATATAACTTAGATTCCGTTGTTTTTTGTTGTTCAATTTTTGTATTTAGTTCAAGATTGACCTGATCTAAACTTTCATTACTACTTTTCAATCTTTTGATCGTAAAATAAAACCCGCCCATACCTGATATAATTAATATCGTGATCATACAGACCATTTGAAAAAATATATCATTGACTTTTTTAATGCCCATCTCTAGCGGTTGAATAACCTCTAACACACCTCTGACATCACCTAATTGCCAGCCCTTTTTCGGCGTATCTGGATGTGAATTATGACATTCAACGCAATTTTCCCTCATAATATCTGCAATCGCATACCTGACACTTAATATACCATCGACAGATTCTATTTTTATAACAGGTTTATCAGGCATTTTATTGAGTGCTTGCCAGGCGTCTTGTTCGAATTGACCCGTTAACCCGCCTGTATTCTCTCTCCACGGGAATGGGTAAGCACTATATAAACGTGCTTTCAAGTTGCCATCCTTTAAACCCATTCGTTCACCCAATAACAAACTTAATGTGGCGGGAAGTGGAATTGCATTTTTTTTAAGGTGGTAGTCATGGGTTACTTCTATGCCCATCGCCGATACAGTAGCAACAACTTCAGACGTATACAAAGAGCGAAACTCTTCAAGTACCTCTACATATTGATGTGAACTTTGGGTAGTTATTGATTCAATTAGTTCTAAGTTTAGTTTTTTAAGATGAAAAAAAATAAAAATAGAGCCAACAAAAAACAATAAAGTGAGTATTGTTAAGGGATGATTAAGCCAATACTTTTTAATTAAAAGCGTTTTATTGTTAGGCCTTGAACTTTTACCTGACATTCTACCGCTCTGTTAACATAGGATCTTAACCCTAAAGTATAGAAGGTATAGCCGTTATTTCCTGTGTAATTTAACCTCTTGGAATATTGCTTAAATACATTTAAGCACAACATCTTTGCTGGCAGGTCGTTTTTCAGCACCTGATTTAATCAGGTTACACGCTTGTTGAGCTTCTTGATTATTTAAGCCCCAAAACAGAATAATGGCTGCTTTATCATCATCTTTTTCTTCGGCCTTAAAGTAGATAGTCGATGCTTTTTCTTCATTAAACATTTTTTGATAACGAGCAGGCACTTGTGCAATACACCTATTTTTTAATACTTTACATTGCTCATTTCCCACACAATTCAATACTCTTTTACTAAACCACTCAGATGCATACTTGCATGCTTCCCCTGAATCCCTTTTAATAAAACTAACTAATTCAATATCCCTTGAAATATTTAAATATTTCATACGTATTTCATTATAAGCTGTAACTCCTGTCTTTTTATTGCCTGTTTTCATTATTTTTTCTTTATTACTATAAGCCCAATTAACACTAAATAAGACAATAATAATTATAATTAACTTTTTCACTCAGTTTTTTCACCTTTAACAGTAACTCATAACGAACATATCGTTACTCTGTCGATTTTAAAAAAAGAGGATTCTGCTTTAAGCACTTATAAAAATCAATTGAATTATTCTACTTCCGGCAATTAACAGCATTCGGTAACCAATTCGTCGACATCACGGACATGAATAAATTATGTAAGCGATAAAAAAAACAGGCTTGATAATACTATTTGTATTAAACTTAGTTTTAAATCTTCTGAAACCTAAAGAATAATGGCTGGATTACTTGAATCTGTAGACATGCGTACCAACTTAGTGGGTGAAAATAGACTCGAATTGTTATTATTTCACCTACAAAGTCATCATTTTTTTGCCATAAATGTATTTAAGGTGAAAGAAGTCGTCAAGCTACCTGCATTAAATGTCATACCTAATGCACATGAAAATATAGAAGGTGTGGCTAATATTCGTGGCACGTCTATTCCGGTAATAAACTTAAGAAAAGCAATAGGATTCAAATCTATTCCAGCAGATTCCACCTGTAATTTGGTGATCACTGAATATAATCTTACTGTTCAGGCCTTTTTGGTTGGCGAGGTTGATCATATCGTAAATATGACGTGGGACAACATCATGCCACCACCAAATACCGTAGGCAGGCATCATTTCTTAACCGCCTTAACGAAAATAAAACGAGATGATTTTGAACATTTAGTAGAAATTATAGATGTTGAAAAAGTACTGGCTGACATAATCGCCTACAAAGCAGGGATCAGCGAAGGCGTGGTAGATCAGGATATTTTGCCTAATTTTGCTGGCCGAAAAATATTACACGCTGATGACTCCCCCACAGCAAGAAGCCAGGTCGCCAATACATTATCGCAATTAGGATTAGAAATTATCCCAGTGTGTAATGGACTTGAAGCTTTTGAACTGTTAAAAGATATGGTGTCAAAAAAACAGAATATTTATGATGAATTTCTTATGTTGATCACTGATGCCGAAATGCCCGTCATGGATGGTTATAAACTGACCGATGAAATACGCAAAGATCCTACCCTGAAAGATTTATATGTAGTACTAAACACATCTTTAAGTGGTAGTTTCAATCAGGCTATGGTTAAAAAAGTAGGATGTGACGAATTCATTTCTAAATTTCAACCAGACTTATTAGTCAAACTGGTGCAAAAAAGATTAAAATCAATTTTGTTAAAATAAATTTAAGGTATTTAATATGAATAGACAAAAAAAGATCAATAGTATTTTTAAAAAACGGTTAAAGAAGGCAAAAGCTAAAATCAGTGGTAATAAAAATAGTGGTTATGTTTCTAAAGCTGAACGTGAAAAGCAGGCCGAAACTTCAGAAGACAACAATAGTTAATATATTTAACAGATAAATTAACTTAATAGAATTTAATTCTTGATTTATCTTTAAAAGCATTTCATACTGAAGATTGATTTGTTGCTATTCTCCTCTAAGAAATAACAAATCGACAAGTAATGCCCTTTCTTACCCTGATCCAGTAAGCCTGCATTTAAATTAAATTCATTATTGTATGGCGTGTAAAGCAAGTTATATTGCTGATGTAGTAACCAAAGAAATACTCATAAAAACTATGAGCAGATCGTCTAAACTTTAATGAAACTTTGTGAATTGCGCATAAGCGCTAAAATTGAGAGTTTTATTATGTCTTATAATTATAATGGATCACAGATCCATGTTGCCCATCCGGTGCAATCAATTTCTGTAAACAAACAATGTGTCATTTTTGCTGATAAGTATGGACAAACTAAGTCTTCTTTTAAAAATGCAACAGATGCACGACGTTTTCTAAACTGGTTAATTAATTCTTAACTTTGAAAAAGCGCCTAAAAGGCGCTTTTTTATTATATGCAATGAAATCAACAATACATTACACAAAAAGATCTAATTAAAATAATGGATTAATCAATCAATTAATTTTAGTATTAGATTTTGGGGTAACAAATGGCTTATGGTAAAAACCTTTATTGCACAAATCACTGACTTAGGTTTGAACTAGTATACTCATGAATAAAAATAAAAATACTTGGCGTTTTGCAACATATCAAACAGAAAGGCTATCAAGTATACCTAGTATGGCAAGTGCTGTATCTAAAAAAATATCCAAGTTCCAGCAACATCATAAACAATTGGTTGACGATGCATGTCTATTTTTTGAAACTTATCAATCCGACATTAAAAAATTAAAAAAATTAAGAAAAAACCTGGCAAGCTATACGTCTCAGATAAATATCATAACCGACTACCGGAATAAAAATGGTAAACTCCCACTTATTGCCGGACAAAAATCCACAGACAAATATTTAACCCAATTATATAAATTTGAACAACAAAGAAAAAAGGAGCTTCAGGCACACAGCGAAGCTATGTCACTGCAAAGAAAACATCGTTATGAAACCTTAGATCATTTAACTGATAGTATGCTTGATTTATTGAATAATCAACGTATTTTCAGTCAGTTTTTAGGCACGATTGTATTGTCAACACCCTTACCTGATGAAAAAATTCGATGTGTACGCAATGAAAAATTTAAACCTATTTATATTGCCGGTTTGGTTGTTGCCTTATTTGAAGAGTTAAGGCTGACACATAACTTTGAAAACAGTTATTTAAAAGAATCTATGGCAGATTTATTTCAAGAGTCCAGTGCGAGTTTTATGTCACTTGAACAAAATAACTTGCCAGTTGAAGTGATGGCCGAATATAGAGAAGAAATCTTGAAACCTATCGCAAAGGCTGCGTTACTATTATCGATAGGGAGTTATTCACCTGAAGCGGAAGAGATATTCAATGGCGACAGATACCGACATTTAACAGATGAAGAACGCATTCATTTAGTTGAAACCGTAAGATTAAAATCTATCGATTATCTTAAATATGGTATAGGTGTCATTCAAAAAAAAGTAAATACGCACCAGGAAAAGTTAGAATATGTGCAATATGAGCGAAACAAACTCAAGTTTATGCTTTCATTTTTTCAAATTGAAAATAGTGAAAACTCAGAGCTGCTAAAATTAATTCGTATTCCTTTGATATATTCGTCATTCATGGTGTCAACAAAACCTGAATTTGATTATCAGAACATTTATAAAGCCTATGAAACGTTGCAAGAATCGGCAAAAATGAGAGAAATAGACCCATTCTATACTAAATTATTTTTGTCTATGGTAGGCAAATTTCCGCTCGGCAGTGGTATATATTTCATAGCAAAACAAAGTGGTAAAGTTGAAAAAGCAATCGTTTCGTCGCTCTATCCTTCAGATCCAGAACAACCAATCTGCAAACAAATCACCCGAAATCAAATTCAATCTTTAAGTCAAAAAGAAATTATCATTCCTCAAAGCAGTAATTTATTTTTCGCAGCTTCACGCAGACGCTCTGAGTTTTCAGATGAATTCTATAAATTAAAATTTAATAATATTTATACGTGGAATGCTAATGAGGTTTGGGAAGTTCAAATATCAGCGTTAGAGTTCTGGAAAAAAGATGGTACACGGATCATCAATGGACCAGACCAAGATATAACCTAACTCTTATTCATATTGTGAATTAAAAAAATACATTAAAGTATGAGTTTGCCCTTCAGCTCTATAAGTCACGGTCAGACGCCATGTCATTTCTGGTTCTGAACATGCACCCACCATTGCCTCAGCATGCCATGTATTTTTTTGTTCTGATTTAAAAAATAGTGGAATACTGCCCATATACATATTAACCCCCTCTAATATCGCCTTTTCGATTTTGATATTATGTGGAGTGCTTAATCTAATTATAAAGGGCGATTCTGCAGTTACCTGTTCATTTTCTAGAGATATTAAAAAACCTCCACTATAGTTACATGGCATATTCATTGAACAGCCTTGTTTAACCAAATTATTTTTAGGTTCTGGGGTACAAGCAAATAATATGCAAATACAAAATAATTGTATAAATTTTAACAGCATAAAAAACATACGATAATTAAATAGTCGTGATTATTGTAATTGAACAGTTAAAAAATGACCATCAAAGTATAAAATATCATTATTTATTTTAATTTATTTGATTCATGTCATGGTTTTGTTCAATTTAACTATCTTTTTAATGCCAAAATATTTATCATTTCGCCGCAAAATTAGGGGTTTTTCAAATTTGATTATTTAATCCACTATCGTTATGTTTATTAAATAACCAAATTTGTTTAATAGTAGGGCCTATTCTTTTGGATAGGAGTGATTTCTAAGTGCAATTTATTGCATCGGAAGCCAAAAAATGAACCAAGTAGCATCACAAACAGAATACAACTTTAAAGTTGTACGCCAATTTACGGTAATGACTGTAATTTGGGGCCTTATTGGTATGTCTATAGGTGTTCTTATTGCAGCCCAGTTAGTTTGGCCTGCTTTGAACTTCGACACGCCATGGTTAACATACTCTCGACTGCGTCCATTACATACGAACGCCGTTATATTCGCCTTTGGTACAAGTGCTTTATTTGCAACAGCATATTATGTAGTACAACGTACATGTCAAACGCGTCTTTTTTCTGACTCATTAGCAGCTTTTACCTTTTGGGGATGGCAGTTAGTAATTGTTTTAGCCGTTATTACTTTACCTTTAGGGATTACTCAAGGTAAAGAATACGCTGAACTTGAATGGCCTATTGATATACTTATTACTATAGTATGGGTCGGTTTTGCAATTGTATTCTTTGGCACTTTAATTAAACGTAAAGTATCCCATATATACGTAGCAAACTGGTTCTACGGTGGATTTATCTTAACCGTCGCGATATTACATATTGTAAATAGTATGGCTATTCCGGTTTCTTTGACAAAATCCTATTCCATTTATGCCGGTGCTGTTGATGCTATGGTTCAGTGGTGGTACGGACACAACGCCGTTGGCTTTTTATTAACAGCCGGATTTTTGGGTATGATGTATTATTTCGTGCCGAAACAAGCTGGTCGCCCTGTCTATTCTTATCGTTTATCTGTCGTACATTTTTGGGCGCTTATTTCTTTGTATATTTGGGCTGGTCCACACCATTTGCACTACACAGCGTTACCTGACTGGACACAATCTTTAGGTATGGTTATGTCGGTTATCTTATTTGTCCCATCTTGGGGTGGTATGATAAATGGTATCATGACATTGTCAGGTGCCTGGCACAAATTACGCAACGACCCTGTGTTACGCTTCTTAGTTGTTTCATTATCATTTTATGGTATGTCAACATTCGAAGGCCCTATGATGGCGATAAAATCAGTGAATGCCTTATCACATTATACTGACTGGACAATTGGTCATGTTCATTCTGGCGCGCTTGGTTGGGTAGCTATGATATCAATAGGTGCAGTTTACCATCTGATCCCTAACCTGTTTAATCAAGGACGTATGTATAGTGTTAAACTCGTAAATACACATTTTTGGTTACACACTGTGGGTGTAGTACTTTATATTGTTGCTATGTGGATTTCAGGCGTAATGCAAGGCTTAATGTGGCGTGCTGTTAACTCTGACGGTACTTTAATGTATAGCTTTGTACAATCATTAGAAGCTTCATATCCATTTTATTTCATGCGCTTTGTTGGCGGTGTTTTCATTGTCGCTGGTATGTTAATCATGGTTTATAACATGTTTAAAACTATCGCAGCAAAAAATGATTCACTTGAAGCTGTAGCTGAATAAAGGGGAAATATATGAGCGAGAAGAATTCTCAAAATAAACATGAGCTGGTGGAGAAAAATGTTGGGTTGTTTGCAATCTTAACAATTGTTGCCATTAGTTTTGGTGCCTTAGTTGAAATAACACCATTAATGTTTCAAAAAGCAACAACAGAGCCTGTAGCTGGATTACGTCCATTAACCGCTTTGGAAATGGAAGGTCGCGATATATACGTACGTGAAGGATGTTATAACTGCCATTCACAAATGATCCGTCCTTTTCGTGATGAAGTTGAACGATATGGACACTACTCTGTAGCGGGTGAAAGTGTGTTAAATCATCCTTTCCAATGGGGTTCAAAGCGTACTGGTCCTGACCTGGCAAGAGTCGGAAAACGTTATTCAGACGATTGGCATTATGCCCATATGATAGATCCACGCTCTGTTGTTCCTGAGTCTAATATGCCTGGTTTTCCCTGGTTAGATAAAAATATTCTAGACGGCAAACTGACGGCGAAAAAACTCCAGGTTTTCAATGAGTTTAACGCCCATTTTGATGCTAAATATGACCTATTATATTCAGATGAAGAAATAGCTGGTGCTCAGGATGCAGTGAAAGGTAAAACAGAAATGCAAGCCCTCATCGCATATTTGCAGCAACTAGGTACACATTTGAAGTAATTTCATAGGCAGGAATAGTTATGGATTATGGAACTTTCAGAGGCATATTTACTCTGGTTTTAATGATACTTTTTATCGTTATTGTGATCTGGGCGTATAGTAAACGCGCCAAATCAAGATTTGATGATGCTGCAAATGCAATCTTTGATGAAGATAAAGATCAAAAAGAAACGATAAACAAAAAAGAACAGGAGTCTGAAAAATGACTAGCTTTTGGAGCATTTGGATTATTGTCCTAACACTTGCATGTTTAGTAATATGTTTTGGACTATTAGTCTGGAATCTTAAAAACTATGCGGGTGTAGAAGAAGGAGAAAGCTGCGGTCATGAATTTGACGGCATTGAAGAATTAAATAATCCACTGCCAAAATGGTGGACATATATGTTTTTCGCAACCTTTATTTGGGCTGCTTTTTACTTAGCATTTTATCCAGGTATGGGTAGTTGGGAAGGTTTATTTAAATGGACCAGTTCTAATCAGGGAGTTAAAACGTTAGCTGAATCTAAAAATGCAACAGCTGATGCATTAGCACAAGGCAAAGTCGTTCAACTAGACATGCAAATGCGCCATGCGGACGAAACATTTGGTCCTTTGTTTAAATCATTCGCTAAACGAGATATACCTGATTTAGCTAAAGATGATCAAGCATTAGAAATTGGTAAACGTTTGTTTGTTCAAAACTGTGCACAATGTCATGGTTCTGATGCAAGAGGCGCCACAGGCTTCCCTGACTTAACAGATAATGACTGGTTATACGGTGGTACCCCTGATAAAATCAAAGAAACTATTTTATTAGGCCGAAATGCACAAATGCCACCTTGGCATGGCGCACTTGGCGATCAGGGCGTAAAAGAAATCACAGCTTATGTTTTAAGTTTATCGGGCAGAAAGGTAAATCAAAAAGATGCTGATGCGGGTAAAGCAAAGTTTGCAATGTGTTCAGCTTGTCATGGCAATGACGGTAAAGGCTCGTTAGCACATAGCTTACCATTTGGTGCACCTGACTTAACTGATAAAATATGGCTCTATGGTGGTTCACAAAGAGCTGTTGAAGAAACAGTTAAAAATGGCCGTGCGGGTGTTATGCCGGCGTGGAAAGAGATTTTAGGTGAAGATAAAGTACATTTGATCAGTGCTTATGTTTATAGCCTTTCTCAGAAATAAAATTTTTTAATATATAGCAAAAGCCTCCTTTGGAGGCTTTTTTATTGATTACAATCTTTACGTAAACGTAGTAAAATACGCCCTAAATTTTTTAGACGATACCTTATTTATGTTAACTGCTTCTCCTTGGTATAAACAATTTTGGCCCTGGTTTTTAATTTCACTTCCATTACTTACCATCATTGCCTGTTTTACTTTTGTTGTTATTTCTTTAGACAGTGCACCCAGTATGGTAGTTGACGATTACTATAAAAAAGGCAAAGCCATTAATTTAGAATTAACTAAATTTAACAAAGCAAAAGCCTTATATTTACACGGTGATTTAACTATTTCTCATGATACTATCAAGTTCAAATTTACTAAGGGCGATAATAAAAATGTTTCTGCATTGAAAATTTCTTTTTATCACAAAACCCTAAAAGAAAATGATTTTTCAACAATATTAACAAAAAATGGAATTGGTGAATTTACAGCTATTCACAGCCACGTATTACTAAATAGATATACAGTTTTTATCGAACCGATGAATGGTACGTGGAAACTAAAAGAAAGTATAAAGCTTCCTTACAATAATGCATTCAAAATTTCCCCGGATTACAAATAGTTTATGACGCCACCACTGCTATGTTTTCATTGTCAGGAGCCTGTACCACGAGGCTATAAACAAACAGTTACTTTTGACGGTAAAGCGCAGCATGTATGTTGTATTGGTTGTCAGGCCGTGGCCGAAGCAATTATTAGTGGGGGCATGACGGATTATTACAAATTTAGAACGCAAGCTGCTGAAAAAAGCATAGAACTGATCCCCGAACAATTACAAATTTTTAAGAGTTACGATGATCAAGATCTTCAAACAGATTTTATTTCACGCACAGGTGAATTGTCTGAGCTTGTTTTAAGTATACAGGGGATCAGCTGTGCAGCTTGTGCCTGGTTAATTGAAAAACAATTACTAAACTTTCAAGATATTGTAAGGGTTGATGTAAATACTTCTACGCACAGAGCAATGATCCAATGGCAAGGGACACATTTAAAGCTCAGTGATGTGATTGCAGCATTAGCTAAAATTGGCTATCAGGCATACCCTTTTCAGCATGATGACGAAGAAAAACAAAAACAACAAATTGCAAAATCGTATGTAAAACGTTTAGGTGTCGCGGGCATAATGACCATGCAGGTCATGATGTTTGCGTTTGCCTTATATTTTGATATGTTTTCAGATATGAATACTGATTTTGAACAATACTTCAGATGGATCAGTTTTGTTTTAGCTACTCCTGTTATTTTATACTCAGCCCTCCCCTTTTTAACCAGCGCTTATCGCGGTTTAAAAAATCGTCATTTAAATATGGATCTTCCTGTTTCATTAGCTATATTCGGAGCGTATAGCGCAAGTGCGATTGCAACGATTTTTGATACCGGCGAAGTTTACTTTGAATCAATTTGCATGTTCACTTTTCTATTACTTGTTGGCAAATACCTTGAATTTCGCGCAAGATTAAAAGCCACTGAATATAGTGCCAATTTGCAAAAGTTACTCCCTTTAACAGCCAGATTAATTGATGAAAACTCGTTAACTGAACAAGTTATATCAGCGAAAAAATTGAAATTAAACGATACTATTTTGATCAAAGCGGGAGAGATCATTCCAGCCGACGGGATTATATTATCAGGCGCGAGTAGTGTCGATGAATCTATGATGACAGGAGAATACAAACCTGTTTCTAAAACAGAAAAACACCAGGTTTATGCCGGCACAACCAATCATGACGGCGTTCTTAAAGTAAAAATTAACCAGATAGGTAAAAACACCTTAATTAATCAAATCGTTCATTTACAGAATACCGCCCTTGCACAAAGACCAAAGATAGCAAAATTAACAGACAAAATTGCCAGTTGGTTTATCGCTATACTGCTGTTAGTCGCCACATGCGTTGCTGCTATCTGGTATCAAGTATCACCAGACAAAGCTTTTTGGATCACCATATCGGTACTTGTTGCAACTTGTCCATGTGCATTAAGTTTAGCTATCCCAACCGCATTAACCTGTAGTATTGCAAACCTGACTAAAAAAGGGTTACTTATAAAAAAGGCGCATGTGCTGGAAACTATTTCTAAAGTTAGCACTGTTATTTTCGATAAAACAGGCACGCTCACCTGTGGAAATTTTTCAATTAAAAAAATACATATTCTGGACGAAAAATATAATAAAAATGACATCCTCGCATTTGCCAGTGCATTAGAGTTTCATTCTGAACACCCTATTGCTAAAGCCTTTAAATTTGACCATTCATATTTAACACCTATCACTGAAGTAAAAATTGAACCGGGTTTTGGTATAAAAGCAGTTTATAATAACAAACCTATTGCCATCGGAAAGAATAATTGGATAGACACGACTCACTATAATGTTCCTGTCGTACTGTATATTCAAAACAAAGCTGTTGCAGCCTTTGAATTTGAAGATAAAATCCGTGATAAAGCAAACAACCTAATATCATTCTTAACTAAAAGAGGTATCACCTCTCATATTTTAACGGGAGATAGTTCAGATTTAGGTCATAAATTAGCATCAAAACTTGCAATCACTCATACGAAAATTGGTTGTACACCTGAACAAAAACAAACATATGTACAAAATAACATAGATCAGGGTGAAATAGTGCTGATGATTGGAGATGGGGTAAACGATAGTCCTGCTTTTAATACCGCACATTTATCAATCGCAATGGAAAGTGGTGCGGATATCTCGAAAAATACAGCAGATGTCGTATTATTGAATAGTCAGTTACACGCAATAGAATCACTCTTTACGATCAGCTTTAAAACACAAGTTATCATGAAACAGAATCTGATTATCTCAGCCATCTATAATAGTACTATCTTACCACTTGCAGCATTAGGTTATGTTGCACCTTGGATGGCAGTGATTGGTATGTCTGCCAGTTCTATTATCGTTATTTCAAACTCTTTACGATTATTAAGGAAATAAATAAGAATATGAGCATTATTTATGTACTTATCCCTATTGCAATTTTGTTTGTTATCATTGCAATCGCAGTTTTCTTTTGGGCTGTGCGCAGTGAACAATTTTCAGATCTTGATAAACAGGCCCATAGCATTTTATTTGAAGATAATAAGCAAACCAGTCAAACAATAGATAAACCAGATGAATGAAACATTCATTTTAACCGCCCTATTCATGGGTTTGGCTGGCAGTGGACATTGTATTGCTATGTGTGGTGGCGTTGCGTCTTCACTACAAATGGCAATTAAAGATAAAAAAAATATAAAATCATACACTTTATTATATAACTTAGGGCGTTTAATAAGTTATACCTTTGCAGGTGCGATAGTTGCCGGGATCAGTAGCCAATTTGCAAGCCGTTCAAACCTTTTTTCACAAAGCTTAGTGATCATCAGTGCAATTTTTATGGTTTTAGTGGGTCTCTACATAATGCGTGTTTTTGCTGGCTTAAAATGGATAGAAGCTTTCGGGAAAATTGCAATATGGCAACATATTGTTAAATTAAACAAATATTTGTTACCATTAAATAGTAAAATTAAAGCCCTTAGTTATGGTGCAATATGGGGCTGGCTGCCATGTGGTTTAGTTTATTCGGCATTGACATGGGCCATTACCGGTAATAATGCCTTAGAAGGTGCCCTGTTTATGCTTTTTTTTGGCCTGGGGACTATGCCCGCGATGATAGGCTTAGGGTTAACCACACAAATACTACACAAAATATTAAATAAAAATTATGTCCGCGTATTCATGGGCAGTATACTCATTATATATGGACTAATATTTGGTATTAGTACATTAATTAAATAAATTATACCTGTTGTAATCAATTAGTGATCACATAGTTGATGTCATTGGTATTAGAACGCTTTATCGAGAACAAGATGGAAAATAAATCTAAGTGCGCCGGAAAACAAGGGTCAACAATCAATTGTAATAACTGTAGCATTAGTCAATTATGTTTGCCTTTCACGTTTACTGAGCAAGAAATGGGTAAACTTGATGATATCATAGAAAGAAAAAAACCCTTTCAAAAAGGCGACTTAATAACTGAAGCAGGCACGCATTTAAAGTCTCTTTATGCTATTCGTTCTGGTTCGTTTAAAACTTACACGATTTCAGAGCAAGGAGAAGAGCAAATAACCGGGTTTCAATTAGCAGGTGATATCGTGGGATTTGATGCTATCAACTCGATGACACATCAAAGCTTTGCCCAAGCACTTGAAACCGCAATGATCTGTGAAATTCCTTTCACAACATTAGATGAGCTATCGGGCCGGTTCCCAAAATTACGCCAACAAATGATGCGAATGATGAGCGGAGAAATCAATAGTGAACAAAATATGTTATTGCTTCTCAATAAAAAGTCTGCAGAAGAAAGGCTGGCGCAATTTTTATTAAATTTATCCTCCCGATTTGGGGAACGTGGATTTTCAAAAAAAGAATTCCGTTTAACAATGACACGCTCTGAAATTGGCAATTATTTAGGTTTAACAGTTGAAACGATAAGCAGATTATTAAGTCGGTTTAATAAATCAGGAATTATTGAAGTAAAAGGAAAATATATCACGATACTACAAGCAACTGAGCTGACACAACTGGCATCAGAATCTAAATAGAATTAATGATTACAAATTTGATTTGCCACAATTAATTGATCAGTAGACCTTTCAAAATCTGTTAGTTGTTTTTATACTTATACTAGGTTGCTTGAGAGGTTCTATCATGAAAACAATTAAAAAAATACTCGCCATAATCGATGCGACACAATCAGAGCAAAGTGCGCTAAACCGTTCATTTGAACTGGCAAGAAAGTCAGGTGCCTCAATTACCGCTTTTTTATCTATTTACGATTTTTCTTATGAAATGACAACCATGTTGTCTCTTGATGAAAGAGAAGCAATGCGAAAGGCCGTGATTGATGACAGAACTAATTGGATAAACTCACTGCTTGAACCCATAAAACATGATATAAAAATTAATTGTCATGTTATTTGGCATAACCGCCCTTTTGAAGCAATTATTAACACTGTGCTGGAAAATAACTACGATATTGTGATTAAAGGGACCCATCAACACAGCGCTCTTAAATCTGTAATTTTCACACCAACTGACTGGCACTTGATCAGAAAATGTCCAAGCCCGGTGTTGCTGGTAAAAGATCATGATTGGCCAGAAAATGGTAATATTGTCGCTGCTGTGAACGCCTCCAGTGATGAAAATCAACACCAGGTATTAAATCAGCAAATTATGCACGATGCGAACTTCATTGCTGAGCTAATAAATGGCAATGTTCACATGGTTAATGCATTTCCAGGTACACCAATTAATATAGCAATTGAAATTCCAGAGTTTGATCCCAGCCAGTTCAATGAGTCAGTAAAAAAACATCACCATGAAAGTTGTCAAAAACTTGCTATAGAACACAATATTGCTGATGATCGTTGTCATATAGAAGAAGGTTTACCAGAAGATGTACTGCCAGGCATTGCTAAAGAATTAGACGCCGAACTTGTTGTAATGGGAACAATAGGCCGAACCGGCCTCAGTGCTGCTTTAATTGGGAACACAGCAGAGCATGTGATAGATAAATTAAATTGTGATTTACTCGCTTTAAAACCAAGTGATTATAAAAGTCCGTTAGATAAAAGTTAATAGATAAGTGGCCAGCATTTTATTTATAGTCACACTCTTTTAATGGTTCTGGTATAATGCCGCCCTTGATTTTGTAGTACATGGTTAATTAAGGGTTTTTAAATGTCGCATTTTACTAAAACTAAAATAAACTTTAGTTTAAATAAACTTGAAAAACGTCTACGTCACAATACCGGACAAGCAATTGCCGATTTTAATATGATTGAAGACGGTGACCGCATTATGGTTTGCTTATCTGGCGGTAAAGATAGTTATGCAATGTTAGAAATATTACAACAATTACAGCGTGTTGCCCCAATTGATTTTGAACTTATTGCAGTTAATCTAGATCAAAAACAACCTGGTTTTCCAGAGCATGTTCTCCCTGAATATCTTGATAAGCTCGCCATTGAATACAAAATAGTTGAAGAAGATACCTACAGTATAGTAACCGATAAAATACCAGAGGGAAAAACCACCTGTTCATTATGTTCCAGGTTACGTCGAGGGATCTTATACCGTACTGCAAAAGAACTAAAAGCAACTAAAATTGCCCTTGGTCACCATAGAGATGACATGATAGAGACCCTGTTTTTAAATATGTTCTATGGTGGAAAATTAAAAGGTATGCCCGCAAAACTTGTTAGTGACAATGGCGAACATATGGTGATCCGCCCTTTAGCCTATTGTCAGGAAAAAGACCTGGAAAAATACGCAATCGCAAAAGAGTTTCCAATCATCCCGTGTAACCTATGTGGCTCACAAGAAAATTTACAACGTCAAAATATTAAAAAAATGCTTGCAGATTGGGAAGAACAATTTCCAGGCCGTGTTGCCACTATGTTTACCGCAATGCAAAATGTAGTGCCTTCCCATTTGGCTGATAATAATATTTTTGACTTTAAAACATTAATGACAACTGGTACGCCTTTTGAGGATGGTGATATAGCACTTGATAAACCCGATATCCCAAAAATACCAGTGGCATTGCAACAAACTGTTAATGATAACGATACCATTGCAATTGAAATCATGTAACTTAACTAAATTTGTTCATTGATAAGCGGTGAATACTTTGAAAAGGGAACGACCAGTTGTGACAGTTCAAACCTTGCCAAAAGTATTGCTACTGCAACACAATTCTGGATTTAGAGGTGACTTGGGTATATACTATGCGCCTTAAAATTCGCAATATAATGACTATTTAAAAAACTAATGAGCGGCAATCTTGTGAACATCAATAGTAAATCCAAAGTTATCGTCGGTATGTCCGGTGGTGTAGATTCTTCAGTTTCAGCCTATTTACTTATTCAACAAGGTTATCAGGTCGAAGGTCTGTTTATGAAAAACTGGGAAGAAGATGATACTGATGAGTATTGCGCTGCCTCAGAAGATTTAAAAGATGCTCAGGCTGTTTGCGACAAATTAAATATTCCCTTACATACAGTCAATTTTGCAGCAGAATATTGGGATAATGTGTTTGAATATTTTCTTGAAGAATACAAAGCAGGCAGAACACCAAATCCTGATATTATGTGTAATAAAGAAATTAAATTTAAAGCTTTCTTGCAATTTGCTGCAGACGCATTAGATGCCGATTATATTGCCACTGGTCACTATGTACGACGCACAGAGCATAACGATAAACAGCTTATGTTAAGAGGTTTGGATAACAATAAAGACCAAAGTTATTTCTTATACACTTTAAGTCATAAACACCTTGCACAAACCCTTTTTCCTGTTGGTGAATTAGACAAACCTGAAGTACGAAAAATAGCAGAAGAACAAGATTTAATTACACATAATAAAAAAGACAGTACAGGTATTTGCTTTATCGGTGAACGTAAGTTTAAAGATTTTCTGCAAAAATATTTACCTGCACAGCCAGGTAATATCGAAGATACCGAAGGAAAAAATGTAGGACGTCACGAAGGATTAATGTACCACACTTTAGGGCAAAGAAAAGGCTTAATGATAGGTGGTATGAAAGAAGGCTCAGGGGCGGCATGGTACGTTGTAGACAAAGATATGGGACGCAATGTACTTGTTGTAGGTCAAGGTAAAGATCACCCTCGCCTGTTTTCAAATGGTTTAATCGCAAATCAACTGCACTGGGTTGACAGAGTTGGACCGAGAGGCACGACTCGTTGCACAGTAAAAACCAGATATCGACAACAAGATTTACCTTGTACTTTGTTAGTTTCAGAAAATGGTACCGCCCATGTTATATTTGACGAACCACAATCCTCAGTTACACCTGGACAGTCTGCCGTTTTCTATGACAATGAAATTTGCTTAGGTGGCGGTATTATTGATTCTGTATTGAAATAATAATTAAATTGTAAGGGTAAATAATACAAATGGATAATATTGTAATGGCACTTGCAGCCATGTGCCAAGCAGCAAATTTAGTCCAAAAGACAGCTCAGGGGAAAAATGTGAGCGAGCATGATTTAAGTGTCATGTTAAACAGTCTTTTAGAAACTGATCCTAATAAACCACAAGACATATATCAAAATCGTAATAACCTTAAAACAGGATATCGTCTGGTAACCGAACAACTCGGTTCAGGCCAAGATAAAAGTGTTGAAATGGTAAAATACGTCGGCGGCTTAATTCAGTTAGAACGTGTTTTATCACGCCAACCCGAGCAATTAAGCTTACTTGGTACGAAAATAGATGATATTAAACGTCGTCTGGATCATTTTGAAATAACACATGAAAATGTATTGGCAAGCATTGCTGATATTTATACTCAAGTTATCAGCCCTTTAGGTCAACGCATTCAAGTATTTGGCGATCCAACTCGGTTACAAGATAAACGGGTGCAAAATCAGATCCGAGCATTATTGTTAACAGGAATACGTGCTGCGGTATTATGGCGTCAAATGGGTGGTAAACGCCGTCAGTTTTTTTTAGCCAAGGGAAAACTCGTATCCATTGCTAAATCTTATAGTTAAAGCATCTCAATAGATAATTAAATTTAAATACAATTAATGTAGGAGTTATACCATGGAGCTTTCAGCATTAACAGCAATCTCACCTGTAGATGGCCGTTATGGCAGTAAAACCAAAGAGTTACGTAGTATCTTTAGTGAATTCGGATTAATTAAATATCGTGTCACTGTGGAAGTTCGCTGGTTACAAGCACTTGCAGCTGCTGAACAAATTCAAGAAGTGCCAGCCTTCAGCGATGAAGCCAACGCGCTGCTTGATAATATCGTGGATAACTTTAGTGAAGCCGATGCACAACGCGTCAAAGATATAGAAAGTACAACAAACCATGACGTAAAAGCAGTTGAGTATTTACTTAAAGAAAAGGTTTCACATAATCAGGAATTAAATGCAGTCAGTGAGTTTATTCATTTTGCCTGTACTTCTGAAGATATTAATAACACTTCTCACGGTTTGATGTTATCTGAGGCGCGAGATACTGTTTTATTACCTTATTGTGATAAATTATTATCTGCTATTAAAAATCTCGCAACTGAATATCAAGCATTTCCAATGATGACACGTACTCATGGTCAACCAGCTTCACCTTCAACTATGGGTAAAGAAATGGCCAATGTCTATATGCGCCTGAAACGCCAAAGAGATCAGATTGCCAATGTAGAAATGTTAGGTAAAACCAATGGCGCAGTAGGTAATTATAATGCGCACCTTAGTGCATATCCTGACTACGACTGGCACCAACATGCACAACAGTTTGTAACAAGTTTAGGACTTACCTTTAATCCATTTACAACTCAAATTGAACCCCATGATTATATTGCGGAACTATTTGATGCTGTTGCACGTTTTAACACCATTTTAATTGATTTTGACCGTGATATCTGGGGCTATATTGCGCTAGGTCACTTTAAACAAAAAACAATTGCCGGTGAAATTGGCTCTTCAACTATGCCACATAAAGTAAACCCGATTGATTTTGAAAACTCTGAAGGTAACTTAGGATTAGCAAACGCGGTTTTTTCTCATCTGGCACAAAAATTACCGGTTTCTCGCTGGCAACGTGATCTGACGGATTCAACTGTATTAAGAAACCTAGGTGTGGGTATGGGATATGCCGTTATCGCTTATCAATCAACCCTTAAAGGCATAAGTAAGTTAGAGATCAACGCTGAAAAATTATTAGCTGAACTAGACGAAAACTGGGAATTACTGGCAGAGCCAGTTCAAACAGTTATGCGTAAATATGCAATAGAAAAACCTTACGAAAAACTCAAAGAGTTAACTCGCGGTAAACGTATAAATAAAGAAATTTTGGCTGATTTTATTGATGGTCTAGAATTACCTGAAAATGTAAAAGCGGAACTTAAACTATTAACACCTGCTAATTACATAGGCCAGGCAATTGAGTTAACAAAGCAGTTAGATTAAATACGTTCAAAAAATTTTAGTTCCGTTCTTTTAGCGAATAGGATGTTATAAATTAACATCCTATTCGCTTTTTCATTCTTAAGGCTTAATTATGTATCAACTTAACTTAAACAATATGACGCCTGGTGAGTTTCTGTCACATTATTGGCAAAAAAAGCCACTTTTAATTAAGCAGGGATTTAACAGTTTTATTGATCCCCTTAGCCCCGACGAATTAGCGGGTATGGCTATGGAAGAATGCATAGAATCCAGGATCATAACAAATCATAATAATGACTGGCAGGCGCATCACGGACCTTTTACCGAATTTGAATTATTAACTGACACCAATGCTACATTGCTAGTTCAAGCAGTAGATCATTGGCATCAGGGAGCGTCAGAATTACTTAATCAATTTGATTTTATACCTAATTGGCGTATCGATGACTTAATGATCAGCTATTCATCACCTCAAGGTGGTGTAGGTCCACATCTTGATCAATATGATGTGTTTATTATTCAAGGACAAGGAAAGCGCCATTGGCGTGTGGGTTTACCTAATCAAAAATTAAAACAAAATACGGCATGCGAAAGTTTATTACAAGTTGAGCAATTTGAAGCGATCATAGACATAGTGCTTGAGCCAGGCGATATTCTTTATATTCCTCCGGGCGCTCCGCATGAAGGCTATGCAATCGAAAATTCACTTAACTATTCTGTCGGGTTCAGAGCACCTGATCAAAAAGATTTAATTTCGTCATTTGCCGATCACCTGATCGATCATGATTTAGGGGAGCAAAGATACCAAGATGCCGATCTTAAATTAAGAGATTCAAAAGGAGAAATTAAAGCCAATGAAATTAACAATATTAAGCAGCTCTTAAGTAAAATCATCACTGATGATAAAATTTTTAATCAATGGCTAGGAGAAAACCTTTCCCAACCTAAGCATGAATTGGATATTGTGATACCAGATACTCAATACACTGCAGATCAAGTCATAACATTGTTACAAACGCCTAAAATAGTTTTTAATCGTATCGGTGGCTTGCGTGCTGTGTATCAAGTTTTAAATGAAATCATTATATTGAGTATAAATGGCACTAATTTTGAGCTGCCTTTATCGCAGCAACATAATGTGTGTTTACTGACAGATCTTACTTCAATGTCATCCGACCAGTTGAAAAGTTCAATTAATAGTCGAATTTTTATTAATATTTTAACTACACTCATAAATGAGGGCTATTGGTATCTGGAATAATCATTTGAGGTTATATTATGTCTTATCAAATTCATCAAGTTGATTGGTGCGATGAATCAGAAAGGTTAAAGGAACTGAGGGAAAAGGTATTTGTTTGTGAATATCATATTCCAAGAAGTATTGAGTTTGATAAATTGGATATAATGGCACAGCATGTTTTACTCACTAATGATAATAAAGCAGTCATCGCAACAGCCAGGCTCTCTAATGATGGATTGATGAGTCGGGTTGCGGTTATTGCAAGCCATAGAAATCAAGCTGTGTATAAAACGTTATTTTCGTTTTTGGTCACAGTCGCTGAACAACAAGGTTTGGATAATGTCTCATTTAATTGTATTTTAGATGAAAGAGATAAATTTTTACAGGTAGGCTTTAAACAGCAGGGAGAAGTTTTTATGGAAGCAGGCATCCCAAGACAACGCTTGTTCTGCCCAATTAAAAATTTTAATGCTGAACCCTTTAGTTTAGTGCACTAAATTGCTTGAATTTTAACTCGGTTCATTCTGCCAAAGTTCATCTTTTTCATAAAATTCATATATACCATGTGCCCGGTTTACTAATAAGTTAGCAAAATCCGCCTGAGTTTTATCTTTTATGCCAGATTTAACAATTTGATCTGCTTTTAATTGCCATTGAAATGAAAAATATCTTATTGCATCTCTAGCCGTTTTAGCCGCAGAAATTTCAACATGATCTGTAGGTAAACGACCTGAGATCACCCAATAGGACTTTGCATTCTCAGCTTTAATTTTCCAAACTGCAAAAAAAGGAGTTAAATAACGACTGTCTTTATCATTAATTGTTTTAGGAATAATTCCCTTTTGTGCTAAATGCTTTTGTGCTTTTTGAAACGACTCGCGTTGCCAAGCAATATTTTGCTCTTCTGTTAAAGGTTGCTGAGCTGGTTGTTGTTCTGACATCTTATATCCTGTACGACTTTGATCAGTGACTTTCCCTCAATACTCTATTTACAATTTAGACACTAAGCAAGTTTTTTTGAATCATTTTATAATTTAAAATTTCGAGTTTGGCTGAGTTAAAAATTCAATTTCTAGTGCCGATAACTCATGCTATTGGCCAAGTACCTTAGCAGGATCTATTTTACTTGCCTGCCAGGATGGATAAACCGTTGCAATAACCGTCATAACTAACGTAGCCACTAAGGTGACTATCACATCCATTATCTCTAATTTTGAAGGTAAAAATTCAACAAAATAAACCCCGGTTAATACATTATGGCCAATTAATTCACTATAAAAATTAAAAATATCAGGAATATAAATAGCGATCACAACACCACATAAGCCTCCCCAAAAAATACCGCTAAATGCCTGTGAAAGTCCCTGAAAAACAAAGGTTTTGATTATCATCATATCAGTTCCTCCCATCGTTTTTAATATGGCGATATCTGATTCTTTTTCTTTTACTTCCATCACCAAACTAGAAACAATATTAAAACTCGCAACGGCGATGATCAATGAAACCACTAAATAAATAATCATTCTGACCATTTGAATATCTTGATAAAGATGTCCCTGACTACGTTCCCAGCTTGAATAATAAACATAGGCATCAAGTGTTGCACCTATTTCCCTTGCCAGCATATTTGCTTTATATATATCGTCTATTTTAAGTCTCAATCCTTTTGTTTGTTTTTTTTCTAACTGCAATACACTCTGTGCTTGTGACAAGCTCATATAAGCCGTATTATCAGCCGGCCCGCCCATTTCAATTATAGCCACTAAAGTTAGTTTTATTCTTGTAGGGGGTTGTAAGCGTCCTTTTTTACCGGCTAATTTTGGGATCAATAAACTAATATCATCGCCCTTTTTTGCCCCAATCGCATCTACAATTTGTTTTCCCATTATGATTTCATTTTCTTTAAGATTAATTAAATCAAAACCTTTTATATAAGACTGAATATCTGAAACCAATATTTCTTGTTGTGGAGCAACCCCCTTTAGTTCCAATCCTTTCAATTTATTTTTATATTGCGCCATCGCATTGAGTTTAATAAAGGGCGCAACTGCTATCACAGAAGGATGTCGTTTTATTTTTTCAACTTTATTCGGCCAATTGTTTAACGCAGTATTAGGTGCTTCATATTCAATATGTGGTACAACTGATAATAAACGATTGACCATTTGATCTTCAAAACCATTGATCACAGATAATACAATAATCAGCACAGCGACACCTAAGCCAATACCAATACTTGACGCCTTGGAAACAAAACCTATAAATCCATTTTCATGTTTTGCATGTTTAAAGCGTTGGCTCAAAAATAAACTGATATTCACGATACTGAACTCATATTATCGGTGATAGATAATACACCATCGTCAAGATGAGCTGTTTTACCTAATTTAGCTGCAAGATCGAGATCATGGGTAACCACCACAAAGCTGGTTTTTAAGTTTTTATTAAGTTCATTTAACAAATCAAATATTTTATGTGCATTTTGTTTATCCAGATTACCGGTAGGTTCATCGGCAAGTACTAATGCAGGCTCACCTACAAGTGCCCTGGCAATTGCAACTCTTTGACGCTCTCCACCCGATAATTCAGAAGGTTTATGCGTTAATCTATGACTAAGCCCTACTTTTTCAAGCATGAGTTCTGCTTTTTGGTTCGCTTGTGCCGCTGATTTTCCGCCAATCAGCAATGGCATAGCAACATTCTCTAATGCTGTAAACTCCATTAAAAGATGATGAAATTGATAAATAAATCCTAAATGTTCATTTCTGAAATTTGCCTGTTGTTTTCGGTTTAACCTTGCCACGTCCTTGCCTAGAATTTCTGTTTTACCTGTTGTAGCAAGATCTAAGGTGCCTAAAATATGTAGCAGTGTACTTTTTCCTGAACCTGAACTTCCTACTATTGCCAATAACTCACCTTGCTTTAATGATAAATTTACCCCATTCAAGACTTGAGTTTTATTTTTTCCGTCTTGATAACTCTTATTGATATCCGTACATCTAATTAATAAATCACTCATAACGTAAAACCTCAGCCGGACGTACTTGTGCAGCTTTTCTTGCCGGATACAATGTTGCGATAAAACTCATAAATATGCTGCCTGCCATTAAACTTATAATTTGCACTGTATTAAATTTTACTGGTAGCAAACTACCTCCTAATAAATCGATACCAAAAATATCTAATAAAGCATTTATATTGGTCGCAAATAACACGCCAAATACGCCGCCTAGCAAAGTACCAAAACAACCGTTGTACAAGCCCTGAATAATAAAAACCTGTTGTACTTTAAATGGCGTGAGTCCGATTGTTTGCAATATCGCTACTTCTGATTGTTTTTCTGCAACCATCATAGTTAAAGCAGATACAATATTAAATACCGCGACTATTACGATTAATCCTAATAATAGAGACATAATCCTTTTTTCCATTGCAACCGCAGAAAATAAACTCCCTTGAGATTTACGCCAGTTAGAAACAAGAAAAGGTGAAAATGCTTTTTGATTTACTTCTATCACAGAGTCCACATTAAATGGATCTGCGAGCTGAATACGAATAGCCGGTAGTTCTTGCTTATTTTTCTTTAACAATCTGGAAACAAATTCTCCCGCTGTAAATGCTAAACCAGTGTCAATTTCTGAGCCTGTAGAATAGATTGCAACCAGTGTAAATAACCTTTGACTAGGTATTCTTCCCATCGGCGTATAGCTAGATCCCTGAGGCACAATTACCCGAACTTTGTCACCTAATTTAAGACCTAACTTAACAACTAAGTACCGACTAAGCGCAAGGCTGTATCTTTTTTCAAACAATGATTGCCAATGACCTTGGGTTAAATTATTTTGTACATGGGGTGATTTTTGACCTGCATAAACCCCTTGTAGCATCACACCTCTAATATCTTGTTCACTCACTAAAATTGCTTCAGCTTCGCTATAGGCCGATATATCAGTAATATCAGCCTGTTGATTCAAGCTTTTCCTCAAATTATCTAGGGTTTGCAGCTCAATAGGTTTACTGTCATCTGCGGATTTTAATTCTATGTGCGCCAGCATCCCTAACATACTTTGTTTAAGTTTATCTTCAAAACCATTCATAACAGAAACAACGGTGATCAATGCAGTGATCCCCAAAGCGATACCCGTTATTGAAAAAAAAGAAATAAAGGATATAAATGCATTCCCTTTAGCAGCGCGACTATATCTAAGCCCAATAAAAAGGCTAACAGGTTGAAACATAATTTATTCAGTTCGTCTTATTATGTGTTTATCATTTAAGTAAGCTCAAATTACTCAAATAAATCAATAAAATTGAAGTCTAACATTAATGGCTTGGTTACGCCTACCAAATAAATATTTCTAGATATTTTTCAATTGCCAAGCTACCATCATTTTTATTCGGGCTAACGGGTAACAATCGGTAAATCTATATGCAATTAAATAAACTAGAAACTTTTAATCAATACTTTCAAATTGCTGAATCAATTAAAGTAAATATCAATCCAGTTGCCATGAATCAAGTTCCACAAACCCAGCTTGCGTTAGAACAAAGTATTCCACCTCTTTTTAGACTTGCCAATGAAGTTAATACACTAGAGCAAACAGCATTAAGGCCATTAAGACATTTAGGCGATTTTGCTGAAGATTTAGCTTTATATTTAAAAGCACAATCTCGTAAACTCGATTTAATCATGGCCCATATTTTGTCTACAGATACAGAGCAAGATATAAAGCTTAATACCTTGTCATATGGTGGAGGTGGTATCGTTTTAGATTCAGATGTTGAATATCAGGAAGGTCAAATGTTCAATTGCAAGGTTTTTCTTGAGGTAGAGGCCGCTGCGGTATTTTGTTTTGCTGAATTAATTCAGTCCGTTCAGTTAGACAACAAAATGTGGCGTTATACCTTACTTTTTTCGCCTATAAGGGAAGAAGACCAAGAACTCTTAGTCAGAGCGAGTTTACATGCGCAATCTCGTCTATTAAAAAGTAACAGTAAACACCAATTAAAATAATAAATGTGATAGCATTCTTTATTATAATCTTTCTATTTTAATCATAAAACGTTAGAAAATGTCATTTAAATTAACTGCTGAATGGTCAGAGCAAGGTGCAATAATGCTCACATGGCCACATAAAAATACTGACTGGGCCAATTTACTAGAGCGCGTTGAGCTTTTATACATACAACTGAGTACTATAATAACCAGATATCAATCTTTGATTTTAGTGGTACATGATAAGTGTTTAAAAGTAAAAGTGAGAAATCTGTTACTTCAGGCAAACTTAAATTTAAACAATGTTTATTTTGTGATTTGTCCAAGTAACGATAGCTGGAGCAGAGATCATGGCCCAATTACGTTAACTGATAGTCATGGTGAACATGTTCTGCTCAATTTTACTTTTAATGGCTGGGGTAATAAATACCCATCCAATTTGGATGATCAAATAACGCACCATGTGTATCAACAGGCCATTGATAAAAAAGTGCAATACCAGTCCGTAGATTTCGTTTTAGAAGGCGGAGCAATAGAAACTGATGGACAAGGTACTTTGCTTACAACACGTCAATGTTTACTGAATACAAACAGAAACCCTCAATTAACTCAATGTCAAATTGAGAATACGTTAAAGCGCCATTTAGGGATAAACAAAATTCTTTGGCTAACACATGGCCAACTTGACGGTGATGATACTGACAGCCATATAGATACTTTAGTGCGTTTTGCACCTGATAATAAATTACTATATGTCTCTTGTGATGATAAAAAAGATAGTCAATACGCTGAGTTAAAACTCATGGAACAAGAACTAACGGCATTCACTACAGATAGCGGTGACCCGATTGAATTAATACCTCTGCCATCACCTGACGCAAAATTTAATGCAGCAGGAGACAGATTACCTGCAACTTACGCCAATTTTTTAATTATAAATCATGCTGTTTTAGTTCCCATATACCAAGACGAGCAAGACGAAGTAGCGTTAGCGAAAGTACAAATAGGCTTTCCTGAGCATAAGATCATACCCATAGACTGTTCGGTATTAATTGAACAATTTGGCAGCCTTCATTGTATTAGCATGCAATTACCTAAAGGTACCCTGAATACAAAAGGTAATGAAAATGAATAAGAATCTTAGAGTTGCACTGGTACAACAAACGTGTATAAAAGAACAAAAAACTAATATAAATAAAAGCATTCAAGAAATACATCAAGCGGCAAAGCAAGGTGCTAAATTAGTTGTTTTACAAGAATTACATACAAGTTTATATTTTTGCCAAACAGAAAATGTCGATAACTTTGACTTAGCAGAAACAATCCCCGGACCAAGTACCACTCTACTGGCAAAACTTGCCAATGAATTAAATATTGTTATCGTCGCATCACTATTTGAAAAAAGAGCAACGGGACTATATCACAATACAGCTGTTGTATTAGAATCAGACGGGTCGATTGCTGGCGTCTATAGGAAAATGCATATACCCGATGATCCGGGTTTTTATGAAAAGTTCTATTTTACACCTGGCGATCTTGGCTTTGAACCCATTCAAACATCAGTAGGCAAACTGGGGGTGTTAATTTGTTGGGATCAGTGGTTTCCTGAGGCAGCCAGATTAATGGCGATGGCAGGTGCACAAGTGTTAATATATCCTACAGCCATTGGTTGGGACCCTAATGATGAAAAAAGTGAACAAACACGTCAATTAGACGCCTGGAAAATTTCACAACGTGCTCATGCAGTAGCCAATGGAATTCCTGTGATCAGTTGTAATAGAGTTGGCTATGAAGCCGACTGTTCACAGGTAACTGCGGGAATTCAATTTTGGGGAAACTCTTTTATTGCCGGTGCGCAAGGGGAAATTTTAGCGACTGCGTCAGATAATAAAGAAGCAGTCTTATGCGCAGATTTACCGCTAGAGCAAAGTGAAAATGTACGCCGTATCTGGCCATTTCTCAGAGACAGACGTATAGACCATTACGGTGACTTAAAAAAACTATATCGTGATTAACAAACTAAATATTCATAAAGGGTTAAAATGGCTTTAATGCAGTGGGCATCACTTCCTTGGGTTAAATCAGAAAAAGATAAAATTCAGTGGGGACAGTTACAAGGTAGTTCCTTAAGTATAACAATCGCACAAGGTGTAAAAGATCATAATGCGTTAGTTGTTTTGGTAACCCAAGATACACCCAGTGCACTAAAACTAGAATCTGAACTCTCATTTTTATTACCAGAGCAAGATGTGATGGTTTTTCCCGATTGGGAGACCTTGCCCTATGATCATTTTTCACCTCATCAGGACATTATTTCTGAACGTTTAGCAAGTTTAAACAGATTAAAACACTGTACGAATGGTGTTTTGATTTTACCCGTTTCAACGTTAATGTTACGAACAGCACCTAAAGAATTTATTTATGGTAATACGTTAGTTTTTAAAAAAGGCCAACAATTAGATACTCATCAATTACGAATAAATCTTGATGCAGCGGGTTATCACAATGTACAACAGGTTATGGAACATGGTGAATATGCAATCAGAGGTTCACTGGTAGATTTATACCCTATGGGCAGCCAAGTTCCTTTAAGGCTTGATTTATTTGATGATGAACTTGATACAATTAAACAATTTGATGTGGACTCTCAACGCTCGGGAGAAGAAGTTTTAAGCATAGACTTAATGCCTGCCCATGAATTTCCAAGTGAAGCTGAAGACATAGAAAGGTTCAGAATTAACTATCGAGAATTATTTGGCGCCAGTAAACAAGCTGATTCTATTTATATGCAGGTTAGTAAAAAAATCTGGCCTGGTGGTGTCGAATATTATTTACCGTTATTTTTCGAAAAAATGGCAAGTATTTTTGATTACCTTCCCGACAATACCATTATGATGACTTTAGGTGATATTGAATATAGCGCAAATGAATTTTGGCAAGATGTTACTCATCGCTATGAAAACCGTAATGTAGACCCGCTCAGGCCTTTGTTAAAACCATCTAGTTTATATCAACCAATAGAAGAGCTCTTTTCTAATTTTAGAAAATTTTCGCGTATAAATTTATCAATTGGCAAATTAGGGACAAAATCAGGTCATTTTAACCTGGCAACCTCTGAATTACCTGATATTCGTATTAATCATCAATTAAAAACCCCCTTTGAAAAAATTGAACAATATCTAAAACAGCAAAAGAACAACAAAGGACGCGTACTTTTTAGCACTGAAAGTGAAGGTCGTCGAGAATCTCTGTTAACCCTATTAAAACCGACGGGTATTAAAGTAACGCCATACAAAAATGTTACTGACTTCATTCATTCCAGTTCAGATATAGGTTTAATCGTCAGTCCGCTTGAACAAAGTGTTGTTTTTACCACACAACCGACATTAACAATCATAACCGAACAAGAATTACTCGGTGTTAAAGTATCTCAAAGGCGACGTCGCAAGCATAAATATGAAGGCAGCACAGACGCTATAATTCGTAACCTTGCAGAACTCAAAATAGACCAACCCATAGTACACTTAGATCATGGTGTCGGACGTTACAAAGGCTTACAAACATTAGAAGCTGTGGGGATCATTACTGAATTTGTAACTATTACCTATGCTAAAGAGGCTAAACTCTACGTCCCTGTATCAGCTTTACATATGCTGACCCGTTATTCCGGTGGAGAAGATAAAAGTGCGCCACTACACAAATTGGGCAACGACACCTGGGAAAAAGCAAAACGAAAAGCGGCTGAAAAAGTACGAGATGTAGCTGCTGAATTACTTGATATTTATGCTAAAAGACAAGCCAAAATGGGCAATGCATTCAGAGTTGAGCCTGCTGGTTACGCGCAATTTTGCGATAGTTTTCCATTTGAAGAAACTGAAGATCAAGCAAATGCAATTAAAGCCGTTATAGATGACATGAAGCAACCTCAGGCGATGGATAGATTAGTCTGTGGTGATGTGGGCTTTGGCAAAACGGAAGTTGCCATGCGAGCCGCTTTTGTCTGTGTCAATGAAGGGAAACAAGTTGCCATACTTGTTCCTACTACTTTACTTGCACAACAACATTATGAAAATTTTAAAGATAGATTCGCTAATTTCCCAATCGAAATAGATGTATTATCTCGCTTTAAATCAGCAAAAGAACAATCAGCCATATTATCTAAATTAGAAGATGGCCGATTGGATATTGTGATTGGCACCCATAAATTATTAAATCAAAGTATTAAATATAAAGACTTAGGTCTGTTGATTGTTGATGAAGAACATAGATTTGGTGTCAGACAAAAAGAGAAAATAAAATCATTAAGAGCTGATGTAGACATACTGACATTAACCGCGACTCCTATCCCTAGAACCTTAAATATGGCGATGAGCGGCATGCGAGATTTATCAATTATAGCGACACCTCCGGCTAAACGTTTGGCAGTTAAAACCTTTGTACATCAGTCAGATCCTGCCGTAATACGTGAAGCGGTATTAAGAGAAATAAAACGTGGTGGTCAGGTGTATTATCTGCATAATAATGTGGCTACCATAGAAAAAGTCGCAGCCGATCTGGCGATTTTAGTTCCCGAAGCAAATATAACCCTCGCTCACGGGCAAATGCGTGAACGTGAACTTGAAAAAATCATGGCTGATTTTTATCATCAAAAATACAATATTATTGTTTGTACAACCATCATTGAAACAGGGATCGACGTTCCTTCTGCAAATACTATCATTATGGATCGTGCTGATAAATTAGGTTTAGCGCAACTGCACCAGTTACGCGGCCGAGTTGGACGAAGTCATCACCAGGCGTATGCTTATTTATTAACGCCGGATGAAGCCGCCATATCGAAAGATGCAGTCAAAAGACTAGAAGCTATCAGTTCACTGGAAACCTTAGGGGCGGGTTTTGCGTTAGCAACACACGACTTAGAGATCAGAGGTGCAGGAGAGTTATTAGGTGATGAACAAAGCGGCCAAATAGGATCCGTTGGATTCACATTATTTATGGAAATGCTAGAACAAGCTGTAGAGTCACTAAAACAAGGAAAAGAACCTAGTTTAGATAATTTATTAGGTAAGCAAACTGATGTTGATTTAAAACTTCCCGCTTTATTACCTGATGATTACATTCCCGATGTCAATCACAGGTTAAGTATGTATAAACGTATCGCCAGTGCCAATAATTTAAATCAAGTAGACGATCTTAAAATTGAACTGATAGACAGATTTGGTTTATTACCTGAGCCAACTAAAAATTTATTTAGTATTCATCTATTAAAGTTACGCGCAGGAAAGTTAGGGATCAATAAAATAGATGCAAACGCCAAAGGAGGTTTCTTTGATTTTAGTCAGGATACCCGAATTGATCCTATGTTTTTGATTGGATTACTGCAATCAGCACCAAATATCTATAAGATGGATGGCCCCAGTAAATTGAAATTTTTAATCGCTGAAGCTGACAATAATAAAAGATTGGAACTCATCAATAATATGCTCTGTGATTTTGAACAAAAGGTTATTTAAAATAATGAATTTAAACTCTTTCTTAGCCTTTGCTATAATAATTTCTAGCTTTGATCTTGTAGCTGCGCCACGTTGGTTTGAAGTAGAAGTTCTGATCTTTGAACAAGAGCAAGATTTAGATATAAAAGAAGACTTTACTTTGGAACTGCACAAAATTAAAACTAAGGGTGCTATCGATTTGGTCTCACCAGCATTACAACTCATGGGGCAAACAGAATGCTTAAATAAACAGTTCAAACCATCAGTCCCCTTTTTATCTTCTACCTTTCTTGTTCAACAATCCCCTGTTTGTGATGATAAAAATAATTATATTGCTCAAATGCAAGAAACCCCTGTCTATCTTGATGCAGAAATTAAACAAGAAATGCTAACCCCCTATCTAATAGCACCTGAAGAATTGCAATTATTAGATACGGCAAAAAGACTTAAAAGACGAGGAAAAAAACCTATTTTACATACGGCCTGGCGTCAACCGGCTGTAAAAGAAAACCGGGCATCCAGCTTTAGACTCTATGGTGGTTATAATTATTCAGCCCAGTATAATTACGCTGGAGAATTAAAAAATTTAGAAACTGATACTCACCAACATGGAGATTCACACCTTACACGGTTTATCGCAAAAATTCAGCAAGGAGCCAAGCTTGAAAATAATCAGCTTACAATCAAAAACCATTCTGAATATCCATTGGATACATGGCAATTAGATGGATTATTTAAAGTATTTATGCGGGGACGGTATTTAAACATAAAAACTGATTTTAATTTACGTTCAGAAGACACCTCTGCTGAACAGTTACAAAATGCACATTTTTCTCAGTTTAAACGGGTGATCAGTGGCGAAATACATTATTTAGATCATCCAAGAATGGGGATTTTAGTTCAGATCAGAAAATATATGCACTAATTGAACATTGTAGTTAATTTTTATTTTTTTTAGCTGCTTTGATTTCTTGTTGCTCTGTGGTTTGTTGCATATCATATACAGCTAAAAATGCCTCTATTCCTAAATATAAAACAACCAGGAAAAAACCACCTATTAGCAACCAGTAAAACATTCTGAGTAAACTTTTAATTGGTTGGAATTTTACTCTTAGTTTTCTTTCACCTTTTTGAATTTTACTTTCTTTTATTTTTTGCATAAAAAAAGCCCTCTCGGGCCTTTTTTATTAAATAGCAATCGCTATTTATTGATCACTTCAATACCCGCCATATAAGGTTTAAGTACTTCAGGGATCACAATAGACCCATCTTGTTGTTGATAATTTTCTAACACGGCAACCAGCGTTCTGCCAACAGCTAATCCAGAACCATTTAGAGTATGGAGCAGTTCAGGCTTTTTTTCACCTTTACGTTTAAATCTCGCCTGCATACGTCTTGCCTGGAAGTCATTCATGGTAGAACATGAAGAAATCTCACGATAGGTATTTTGTGCCGGTAACCAAACTTCCAAATCGTAAGTTTTTGAAGAACCAAACCCCATATCACCTGTACATAATACAACTTTTCGATAAGGTAACTCTAACGCTTGTAAAATTTGTTCCGCATGACCTGTAAGCTCTTCTAACGCAGTAAGTGAATCTTCAGGGCGAACAAGTTGAACTAATTCAACTTTATCAAACTGATGTTGCCTAATAAGGCCTCGGGTATCTCTACCGTAGCTACCCGCTTCACTTCTAAAACAAGGCGTATGTGCTGTTAACTTGATCGGTAGTGATGACTCATCAAATATTTCATCACGAGCACAATTGGTTAACGGTACTTCAGCTGTTGGGATCAAACTAAAAGTATGTTGATCTTCTACCAGTGCCTGTGTATGAAACAAATCTTCAGAGAACTTTGGCAATTGTCCTGTACCATATAAGCTTTCTTTATTTACAAGATAAGGTACATACATTTCAGTATAACCATTTGTTAAAGTATGCACATCTAACATATATTGACTCAAAGCACGATGTAAACGCGCAACCTGACCCCGCATTACGGTAAAACGTGCACCACTTAACTTTACACCCGCTTCAAAATCTAATCCTTTATCTAGACCTTCGCCTAAATCAACATGATCTTTAACTTCAAAATCAAACTGCTTCGGCTCACCCCATTTTAAGATTTCTACATTTTCGTCTTCATCTTTACCCGCTGGTACAGACTCATCAGGTAAGTTTGGTAAAGTAAGGGCTATTGCTTTAATTTTTTCTAAAACAGCATCCTGTTCCGCCTTGATCAAGTCAAGCTCATCCCCTAATTTACCTACGGCTTCACGCAGAGGTTGAATATCTTCTCCACGCGCTTTAGCTTGGCCAATCGACTTTGAACGCATATTGCGCTCATTTTGCAATTCTTGTGTTTTTATTTGTAATTTTTTACGACTTTCTTCAAGCTCATTGATTGCATCAACATCAAGTGTAAAACCACGCATTGCCAAACGTTTAGCTGTTTCTTCAATGTCTTGACGTAAATATTTAGGATCCAACATGTTTTTTAACCTTTTTGCATTACTTGTACAAGCTGCATGCCCATCCAGGCAACAAAAATACAGCAGACTATATTGAGTATGATATTGAGTCCCGCTTTGATCCATGCGCCCTGTTGCAATAACAGTAAGCTATCCATGGAAAATGTCGAGAAAGTTGTTAATGCCCCTAAAAAACCAATACCAATCAGAGTTTTTGCTGGATTAACAGACAATAATTCTTTTTCTAATAAACCAAACAAAATACCCATTATTAATGAACCGAGAATATTAACTGTCAGGGTACCAAAAGGGAATCCCCTACCTAAAAGTTTTAACATGATTTCACTAATAAAATATCGTAAGCATGCTCCGGTAGCCCCACCAATCGCAATAAACCCATAAAGTTTAATACTTGTCATATCGACGTTGCTCACTGCGGTTATTTAAATCGCTCAGATAATCTAGTTTTTGTTTTAAACTTTTTTCAAGCCCGCGGTCACTTGGAAAGTAAAACTGGGTCTCTTTTATTGCTTCGGGGAAATAATTTTCACCCGCAGCAAATGCACCAGACTCATCATGCGCATATCGGTACTGAGCCCCATATCCTAAATCTTTCATTAAGCTGGTAGGCGCATTTCTTAAATGATCTGGCACAGGATAGCTCGTTTGCTCCATCGCTTGCTTTTTTGCTTGATTAAAAGCGGTATAAACAGCATTACTTTTTGCCGCACTTGCAAGATATAAAGTTGCCTGAGCAATTGCCCTTTCCCCCTCACCGGGACCCACTCTTTGATATATATCCCATGCATTTAAAGCCACCTGCATTGCTCTGGGATCTGCATTGCCAATATCTTCTGTGGCAATAGCTAATAATCTTCTGGCCACATAAAGCGGATCACCACCACCCGCTATAATCCGGCAATACCAATAAAGCGCAGCATCTGGTGCTGAGCCTCGTACAGATTTATGAAAAGCAGAAATTAAATCATAAAATTCATCACCACCTTTATCATACTTAGCTAAATGACTTGGTAGTACCTGCTCTAATACAGCTTTATCAATTAGTGTATAACCATCCTCTTTAACAGCCAGATCTGAGGCTTGCTCTAGCAAGTTTAATAATTTCCTCCCATCACCATCTGCAGCGAGACACAACGCACGCCTCGCATCATCAGCCAACTGAATATTAAGCTGTTTTAATCCTTTCTCTGAAGTCATAGCTTGTTCAAGTACGTCATTGAGATCATGAGCCTCTAAAGCTTTAAGTATATAAACACGAGTTCTCGATAAAATAGCATTATTTAAAGCAAATGATGGGTTTTCTGTAGTCGCACCAACAAAAATGAATGTACCGTCTTCAATATGGGGTAAAAAAGCATCTTGCTGCGATTTATTAAATCTATGCACTTCATCTACAAATAACAGTGTACGTTGGCCGTGAGAAGTTAATTGCATTTTTGCATCAGTAACACTTTGTCTGATTTCTTTTACACCCGCAGACACTGCGGATAAACAAATGAAATGTGCGTTAGCATGATGCGCAATAATTTGCGCTAACGTAGTTTTACCAACTCCCGGCGGGCCCCATAATATCAATGAATGACAACGCGCATCCATAATAGCGCGATACAGAGGCTTATCACTCGCCAACAGATGTTGTTGTCCAAAATATTCACTTAATACTGTAGGCCGCATTCTTGCCGCCAATGGGCGCACATCAGGTGCAAAATCAAGATCTAAATTAATGTTCTTCACCTTGCCTCTGATCGTCGATTTCCATTCCTTCAGGTATTTTAAAGGTAAAAATGGCATCATCAACGACCTGATTTACTTTTGTTTCAGTAAAAATAAAATCAGAAGTTTGACCTGATACATCAACAACAACCAAGGACGAAATGGCATCATTATCTGCAAAACTGACCGTTAAACTGGCTACTTGTGCAGCGCCAAGTGATTTAGGTGTTATTTTGTAACTTGAAATCAATTTCTCTACCGTATATTTATGCCATAATTTTTCATCAAAACTTGTTAATAAAACAAACGGGCTGCTATCAATTAAATCTTTCGTTTCTAATATTGTTACTTGTTCCGCAAAACTATCAAAATAAAAAGTTTGATTACCATCAGATACAAATAGGGTTTCATCTGGTTGTGTCTGTTGCCAATTAATTTTGTTTGGCTGTTTTAATGCGATAGTCCCGGCACCTTGTTGTACTATATTCCCCTGTTCATCCTTTACAACTTGAGAAAAATGCGCATTAAAAGTAGTTAAAGATTTCAATTTTATTTGTAAATTTTCAAGGTCACCAGCAAACAGCTGACTACTCGTTACCAACATAAATCCTAAAAATGTGTGTTTGATCATATATATTCCAAAACCTGAATTAACTTAATTTTATATCTTCTTAATATCAATTTTAAAGTCATCCCGCAGCATTTGGTACTAATATTTCTCTGGCGCCATTATGTCCAGGGGCACTTACGATACCGGACGACTCCATTTGTTCAATTAAACGGGCAGCTCGATTATAACCAACACGCAGTTTTCTTTGTACACTTGAAATGGACGCTCTTTTACTTTCAAGAACAAAACTAACCGCTTCATCATAAAGGGGATCTTGTTCAGCATCATCTTCCTCAGAAGTTTCTCCTGGTAGCAATATTTCTTCATTGCTATCACCATTTAATATTTCATCGATATAGGCGGGTTTGCCGCGCATTTTCCAATCATTCACCACGGCATGTACTTCGTGATCGTCAATAAATGCTCCATGAACACGAACAGGGACGCTCGTACCTGGCGGTAAATACAACATATCACCCATACCTAATAAATTTTCAGCGCCTTGTTGATCTAAAATTGTGCGAGAATCTATTTTAGATGACACCTGAAATGCCATACGGGTAGGAATATTTGCTTTGATCAAACCTGTAATAACATCCACCGAAGGTCGCTGCGTTGCTAATACTAAATGAATGCCGGCTGCGCGCGCTTTTTGTGCTATGCGGGCAATTAACTCTTCGACTTTTTTTCCTACTATCATCATCATATCTGCAAACTCATCAATAACGACAACAATACTGGGTAACTTTTCAAGATCACTGGCTTCTTCGGCCATACCTTCTGACGCCTTAAATAATGGATCTTTTATCGGCGTACCAGCAGCTATTGCAGCTGAAACCTTTTGGTTATAACCATTTAAGTTCCTTACGCCTAAAGCGGACATGAGTTTATACCGACGTTCCATTTCGCCAACACACCAACGTAACGCATTAGCAGCTTCTTTCATATCTGTAACAACTTCACACAATAAATGTGGGATCCCTTCATATACGGATAGTTCAAGCATTTTTGGATCTATCATAATTAAACGTACATCTTCAGGTGAGGATTTATACAACAAACTGACTATCATGACGTTCACACCCACCGACTTACCTGAGCCAGTTGTGCCTGCAACCAAAAGATGTGGCATTTTTGATAAATCAACAACCACAGGTTCACCTGCAATATCTTTTCCAAGTACCATAGCTAAAGCAGAGCTACTTTTTAAGAACTTACCTGCATCAATCACCTCTGACATTTTAACCACTTCTCGATGCTTATTTGGTAATTCAATTCCAATATAAGTTTTACCTGGAATAACTTCGACCACTCGCACACTCACCGCTGATAATGAACGTGCTAAGTCTTTAGATAAACCCGAAATTTTAGCCACTTTTATGCCAGGAGCTAAATCAAGTTCAAATCTGGTAACGACCGGACCCGGAAAAACCCCGACCACCTGCGCCTGTACACCGAAATCAAGCAGTTTCACTTCCACAAGCCGAGACACAGCCTCGAGTTCTTCAGGAGAAATTGGGTTTTTTGCTTTATCTGGTCTATCGAGTAAATCCATTGTAGGTAAAGCAGGCATGTTTTTTTGATCTGCAGTCTTTTCTTTTAGCAACGCTTCAAATTTATCTTTTGCTGTCAGCGGTACCTGTATTTCAGCTGGATTTACAGTGGGGTATGCCTGTGCTTTATTTGTAATTGGCGCGGCATTATCTAATGAATTTAATGCTGAAGCAGTATCTATAGGCTCATCATCAATCGCACTAAAACTCATATCTTGCTCAAAAATATCATCAAACTCTTCAAGCTTTGATAACTCTGATGTAATTTCTGAGCCTCTTTGTGTAGTATCATCAGGCTGAGGTACTGGAGGAAAGGTATTATTTTCACTATTTATACTTTTATCTACTGGCTTTTTATTCTCGTCTATTTCTTCAATACGTTTAACTTCATCATCAGATTGAGACACATATGTATTATCTGATCTTCTATTATCTAACAAAATACGTATTTTATTAAAACAATAATAAGCCGCTTTAACAGTATATTCGCCAATTGTATCAACAAACTGAACCCAAGATACGCCAGTTAACAAAGTTAAACCTGCAAAGAAAAAACAAAGTAATAAAATTGACGTACCTGTAAAATTAAAAGCTGGTAACATCGCATTTGCAATAATATCCCCTACTACCCCACCGGACGAAAAATAGTAAATATCATCAAAATTGATACTACTAATAGCCGTTGCAGTCGTAACAAAAAATACAAAACCAACCACACGCAAAGATAACGTTAAATAATCTAATTGCATTATTCTGTGGGGCTCTTTAAAAAACAAATAACCTAAACCTTGTATCACCACGGGGATACTAAACGCGAGCCAGCCAAAACTAAATAACAAAATATCAGCAATCCAGGCACCTTTAGAACCCGTTATGTTTTTTACTTTTACAAATTCGCCAGTTTGAGACCATGAGGGATCAGCAGGATCAAAACTGATCAATGCACATAAGATGAAAAGTGCTGAAAATGTACTAATAATGATACCCGCTTCGAGTAATCGCTGTACACCATTTAGGCGCATATGAGTGATTTCCTTTTACTTTGTATTATATAATTCGGTCTAGCCCGATTAAGGCAGAATACTTAGCTCCACTTTATCAGGATTTTAGGGTTGTTGCACCGTGTTTATATACCCAAGCTACCTCAAGATGCGAGATTTTATATTTTTTCAGACGGCAAATGTACAGGGTGAAAATATTACAGGCTATTTACTTATTTTAATCGGTATAATTTCTTCAATTTTAACTTCCTCCATCACGACATAAGTTCTACTTTCACTCACAGCCGGTAATTTAAGTAAAACATCTCCAAGTAATAATCTATAAGCCGACATATCAGCTACCCGGGTTTTCAATAAAAAATCAAAATTTCCCGATACTAAATGACATTCTAAAATTTCATCATGAAACTTTACAGCTTGGCTAAACTCCTCAAATACATCGGGAGACGTCTTAGTCAATGTGATTTCTATATAAACTAATAATGCAGCACCCACTTTATGTGGATCTATTATCGCTTTATACCCTTTAATATAACCTTCTCGCTCAAGTTTTTTTACTCTTTCTAAACAAGGAGTTGCGCTCAACCCAATCCTTTTAGCCAATTCGACATTAGATAATCGTCCATTATTTTGTAATTCGACTAAAATTCTACTATCGAGTCGATCTAATTGTTTTATAAAATCTGGATTCATTATATATAAACCTATTTTAAGCCATATAACAGTATATAAAACTAGATTAACAACAAAATAAAGTAAGTAAAACTATAAATTAACACATATACTTGTTTTTCAAAATTTACACGTTCAAAGAAGGTTAATAATATGATTATCGGTGTACCTAAAGAAATAAAAAATCATGAATATCGTGTTGGTATGGTTCCAGCGAGTGTTCGTGAACTCGTAAATCACGGTCATCAGGTTTTTGTAGAACACAATGCAGGTAATGGTATTGGTTTTACTGATGAAGATTATACTGCTGTTGGCGCTGAAATTTTAGCAACCGCAAGCGAAGTTTTTGCTAAATCAGATATGATAGTAAAGGTTAAAGAACCACAGGCTATTGAACGTGCAATGTTACGTGAAGATCAAATTTTATTTACTTACTTACACCTAGCTCCTGATCTGCCCCAGACAACCGATCTTATTAAAAGTAAAGCGATATGTATTGCCTATGAAACTGTGACAGACAGTCGTGGCGGTTTACCTTTACTAGCACCTATGTCAGAAGTGGCTGGCCGCATGTCAATACAAGCCGGCGCACAAGCTCTTGAAAAATCAAATGCGGGTTGTGGTATGTTACTTGGCGGTGTTCCAGGTGTAGAACCAGCTAAAGTCGTGGTGATCGGCGGAGGTATGGTTGGTAATAATGCAGCACAAATGGCAGTAGGTATGGGTGCTGATGTGGTGATTTTAGATAGAAATATTGATGTATTACGTAAATTAGACGCACAGTACGGCAATAAAGTACAAGCAATCTATTCTACTGCAGACGCACTAGAAAAACATGTGCTTGAAGCCGACCTTGTGATTGGTGGTGTTTTAATACCAGGTGCAGCAGCGCCAAAATTAGTCACTGCGGAGCATATCAAACACATGAAGCCAGGCTCTGCTATCGTAGATGTTGCAATTGATCAAGGCGGCTGTATTGAAACGTCAAAAGCAACAACGCATGCAGATCCAACCTATATTGTTGATGATGTTGTTCATTATTGTGTTGCAAATATGCCAGGTGCAGTACCACGTACATCAACTTTTGCTCTTAATAATGCAACTTTACCTTTTATTATTAATTTAGCAAATAAAGGCTATAAACAAGCTTTGCTTGAAGATCAGAATTTCTTAAACGGTCTAAATGTGATCAAAGGCAAAGTAACTTATAAAGAAGTTGCACAAGGGTTTGGTATGGAATATGTTGATCCCAGAACTGCAGTAGAAAATTCTTAATAGAAAAATGTCTTAAAAAAAGCAGCGTAAAGCTGCTTTTTTTATTTTTATTAAATAAATCGTTTAATAATAATATCCGCTTTAACGCGTTTTGCCTGACCAATTAATTTTCTAACTGGAACAGGATAATCCTCAACTGTTTCTAAATCCAGATAGCTGTTGATCAAAGTACAATGTGATAAAATTTGTTGTTTTTCCCGATTAATATCTTGCGCTAACAATTTATTCGGATCTTCAATTAGTAAACCATTTTCTATATCAAGACCCCAGGCTCTGGGATTAAGGTTATGTCCGGTTAAGAGATAACGTTTATCATCTACATTTAAACCTTTTAAATGAAAAGAATTGTCTTCGTGGCGCCATAAATATATTTTCAACAAACCTTGTTCTATAAATTTACCTTGGCGTTTAGCAAATTGCCTTAAAATAGTTTCATATAAATAAGGTAATGCACCTACTTTACTAAATTCTTTATCGGGAGAAATATAAAAATCATTCGCTGTTTTATCTCCTACCACAATAGTTACTTTTTTCCCTTGCTTTAATAATTTTCTTAATATGCGTAACAAAGGCGCAGGAAAATTAAAATAAGGCGTGTATAAAACTAACTCTTCATCAGTTAATTCAAATAAGCTTTTTATCACGCGATTTAATTGATTACCTCTTCGGCCAAATCCTAAAAACAGACGTGCTGAAATACCAGACTGCTGGCCTTCATTTGCACTAGGGTACTGAATCTTTTTCAGCTTGCTTATTAACTGTTTATGGTTTTGCTTCAATTCGGAAAATTGAGTAATAGGCCTGGTATCTAATCTGGAAATCGCAGCTGAATTTAAAATAACGTCACTCATAAACTGAGTAATAGCATTACAAATATCTGCTTGCTCGATTTCAAAATATCTATCTAATCGATATCGTTCATTTTGATGTAAATACATATCATTCAAGCTAGCGCCGCTATAAAGCAAAATATTATCAAATACAAAGCCTTTTAAATGTAACACCCCTAAAAACTCACGGGCTTTTACGGGTACGCCATATATTTTAACGTTTGACTGATATTTATTGGCAAATTCATGATAAAAGGTCGCATTCCCTTCATTCTTTTTTTCACCGATAAGCCCTCTTTGAGCGCGATGATAATCAACGTAAAGGGTCACCTCCAAATTAGGTTTAGCCAAAGACGCCTGATGTAATGCCGTCAATATTTCACGTCCGGAAGCATCATCCTGTAAATATAATGCGGTGATCACAATGCGATTTTTTGCTTGGGCTATGAGCTGTAACAAACGCGTTTTATAAGCTTTAGCACTATATAGAATGCCGACGTCTTCACAGCTTAAATCAAAAGCAGGCAATTTTTGCCAAAAATCTTTGCGCACTATAATTTTTCCCTTATATTAATTACCTTCATGATTTCACAACATAACAAAAAAAATCAGCCTGGTCATGAATTACTGTGAAATATCAAACTATATGGCCAAATTTAGTACAAAGTACAGTATTTTGGACAACTGAGCCATTTGCCCAAAAAAGAATTTTACAATTTGATTTACATCGGGCTTGTTTTTATTAGAATCGAGCACAATTTATTGGTTATCTAACCAAGCCACGTTAATTAGTGATGAAACAATCAATGTGGATGGCAAATATTTTGAGAGGAACATTAACATGACCGCAGTAAAACATAGTAAGTTATTAATTTTAGGATCAGGCCCTGCGGGCTACACGGCCGCAGTATACGCAGCACGTGCTAACCTAAATCCAGTGGTGATCACAGGGATGCAACAAGGTGGTCAACTAACTACCACAACGGATGTAGAAAACTGGCCTGGTGGCGCAGAAGGATTAACAGGTCCGGCATTAATGGAACAAATGAAAGAGCATGCAGAGCGTTTTGAGACTGAAATTGTTTTTGATCATATTAATACTGTAGATGTTAAAAGCCGCCCCTTCACTTTAACAGGAGATACAGGGACATATACATGTGATGCTTTGATCATTGCAACAGGCGCCTCTGCCAAATATTTAGGAATGGAATCAGAAGAAGCCTTTAAAGGCCGCGGCGTATCTGCTTGTGCTACGTGTGATGGTTTCTTTTATCGTAATCAGGAAGTCGCCGTTGTAGGGGGTGGTAATACTGCGGTAGAAGAAGCTTTATATCTCTCTAATATTGCTTCAAAAGTACACTTAGTGCATCGACGTGACTCTTTTAGAAGTGAAAAGATATTAATCGACCGCTTAATGGATAAAGTTGAAAATGGTAATATTGTATTACACTTAGATAATACTTTGGATGAAGTACTAGGTGATGAAATGGGCGTTACCGGTGTTCGATTAAAATCAACGACTTCAGAAGATACACATGAAGTTGCAGTAATGGGCGTATTCATCGCAATTGGCCATCAACCTAATACATCTATGTTTATCGATCAATTAGAAATGAAAGACGGTTATTTAGTAGTTCAAACCGGATTAAAGGGAAATGCGACACAAACGAGTGTAGAAGGAGTTTACGCAGCGGGAGATGTTAGCGATCATATTTATCGCCAGGCAATCACTTCTGCCGGCACAGGCTGTATGGCGGCATTAGATGCCGAACGCTATTTAGACAATCTTTAAACCTTTAGTGTTTAGATTAATATATTCGTAATTCGGTAAATATGCGTCTTGCGAATATATTAACATTTCAAAACTTACACTTTCATCCTATGCTTTATATATGAAAAGACAGTTATATCAGTTAGGTCCTATTGAGTTTGGATTTCCAGATCCTAATTTTGCATTGAAAGACCCAGACGGCTTGTTAGCACTCGGGGGAGACTTATCTGCCAATAGATTAAAACTTGCTTACCAAAACGGTATCTTTCCTTGGTTTAGTCAAAATGAACCCTTATTGTGGTGGTCACCCTCAACTCGTGCAATTTTAGAATTAGATAAATTTCATGTTAGCCGGAGTTTAAAAAAATACCTAAGAAAACATAACTTCTCAATTAGTATCAATTGTGACTTTAGATCTGTGATCACTGCATGCCAACAACAAAGAATAGAACAAGAAGGAAGTTGGATCACACAGGAAATGATCCATGCGTACATAACACTGCATGAACAAGGATTTGCACATAGTATAGAAGTTAACTACGACAATAAACTTGTTGGTGGCCTATATGGTGTAATGCAAAGTGGTGTATTTTGTGGCGAATCTATGTTCCATACAATGGATAATACCTCAAAACTTGCCTGTTGGGCACTTGTTAACTGGCTCAAAAAGCATAACGCTAGCTTTATTGATTGCCAACTTGAAAACCCCTATTTAACAGCTTTAGGGGCGCAATTGATCCCTAGAGCAGAGTTTTTAACAAAATTAAAAAAAATAGAAGGTTACGTCATACCAAAAGAAATGTGGAAAGCACAAACATTAGAGAATATTTATGACACAGACACTCCCCGTTAAATTAGGTTTAAGTCAAGCATTGCCGTGTAATTACATTCCAGCACAAAATGAGCAGCTTTTAGTTATTTTGCAGGAAGATATTCATAACAAAGCGGGTTATGAAAAACTGCTAGAAGCAGGTTTTCGAAGAAGTGGAGAACAAATATATCGGCCTCATTGTTTATTGTGCCAGCAATGTGAATCTATCCGCGTATTAGCCCAGGCCTTTAAACCCAGTAAATCTCAAAAAAGAAAAATGAAAAAAGCAAAAATCCAGTTTACTGTTGAATATTCGCACAAAATAAAAGATGAATACTTTGCTCTTTATGAGAAATATATCGCACACAGGCATAAAGGCAGTAGTATGTACCCTGCCAATTTAGAACAATATAACAGCTTTATTCAGTGTTCCTGGATACCAATTACTTATATAGAACTCAAAGATAACAACCGAATTATCGCAGTTGCTGTAACAGATACGTTAGATCAGTCGTTATCTGCAATTTATACATTTTTTGATCCCGATTATGACCATTTTAGTCTAGGTTCGGTGATGATAATGGAGCAAATAACTTTAGCTAAAATACAAAATAAACCCTATGTATATTTAGGTTTTCAAATTGATACGTGTACTAAAATGAATTACAAAAAGCATTACCTGCCAAATGAAAGATTTATATCACAATGCTGGCAATTACATCAGTAAATGCGTCTGTTTTTCATTAAATTAAATATTTATCAATAAAAGTGCTGATGTTCCTTTACTTATGCCTATGATTTGGGCAAACTCTGCACCGATTATTAGACTAAGAGGTGTTACGCTAAAGATGGCGAAAGAAGACGTAATTGAAATGCAAGGCACGATCCTTGATACTTTACCAAATACTATGTTCCGAGTTGAGCTAGAAAATGGTCACGTTGTGATCGCTCATATTTCGGGTAAAATGCGCAAAAACTACATTCGCATACTGACCGGGGATAAAGTAACGGTTGAATTAACACCGTATGATTTGTCTAAAGGCCGTATCGTTTTCCGTGCCCGCTAAGCACCTGAGTTTTTTATTTTAATACTTGTTATTAAATACGCAAAAAATTAGTAAATAAAAGCCCAGTATTAACTGGGCTTTTTAATGAGCTAAACAATATTAAGCCGGTGTTAAGTGCGGCTCAAAAACAAACTTGAGTTTATCTTTTTGTAATTTCACTTTAACAACACCACCATCACTTAAAGAGCCAAACAAAATTTCATTTGCCAATGGTTTTTTCAATTTATCTTGAATTACTCTAGCCATAGGTCTGGCACCCATATTTCTATCGTAACCTTCTTTTGCTAACCATTGTCTTGCTGCTTCACTTAATTCTAAACACACTGATTTTTTATCTAACTGAGCCTGTAATTCCACAATAAACTTATCAATAACATGTAAAATAATCGCTTCATCTAAATGATTAAACCAAATAATATTATCTAAACGGTTTCTAAATTCTGGCGTAAATGTTTTATTAATTTCAGTCATCGCATCAAAAGAATGATCTTGCTGCTTAAACCCGATTGAGCCTCGGATTGTTTCTTGTACACCTGCATTAGTCGTCATAACCAATACTATATTTCTAAAATCAGCTTTACGCCCATTATTATCAGTCAATGTACCGTGATCCATTACCTGCAATAAAATATTAAAAATGTCTGTATGAGCTTTTTCAATTTCGTCTAATAGGATAACTGCATGGGGTTGTTTGATCACCGCATCCGTTAATAAACCACCTTGCTCAAAACCCACGTAACCCGGAGGTGCGCCAATTAAACGACTGATCGCGTGACGTTCCATATATTCTGACATGTCAAAACGAATAAAATCGATACCCATACAATGGGCTAATTGTTTTGTAACCTCTGTTTTACCTACACCGGTTGGCCCTGCAAATAAGAATGAACCTATAGGTTTATCTTCATTAGCAAGCCCAGAACGAGAAAGCCTGATAGCCGATGTTAAGGCGTCAATTGATTCATCCTGACCAAACACTAACATTTTTAAATTACGGTCTAAATTCTTTAATGTTTTCTTATCTGATGAAGAAACACTTTGTTGTGGGATCCTGGCAATTTTAGCTATGATATGCTCAATATCTCCAACACCGATTGTCTTTTTACGCTTCGACGCAGCTAATAACCTTTGATTTGCCCCAGCTTCATCTATTACATCAATAGCTTTATCCGGTAAGTGACGTTCATTTATATATTTGGCACTCAATTCAGCTGCTGCTCTTAGCGCTTTTTGTGTGTAGCGAATACCATGATGAGCTTCATAACGACTTTTTAAACCATTTAATATTTTAGCGGTATCAGCAACACTTGGTTCAACAACATCTATTTTTTGAAAACGTCTAACCAGCGCCCTGTCCTTTTCAAAAATGCTTTTAAACTCATTATAAGTTGTTGAACCCATACAACGTAATTTACCGCTAGATAATAAAGGTTTAATTAAATTAGAAGCATCCATAACACCACCAGAGGCAGCACCTGCACCAATAATAGTATGAATTTCATCAATAAATAAAATAGCACCTGGTTCTTTTTGTAACTGTTTTAATAAGGACTTAAATCTTTTTTCAAAGTCCCCTCTATATTTAGTCCCTGCAAGCAAAGCTCCCATATCTAACGAGAAAACAACCGCATCCTTTATAACTTCAGGCACTTCTTCATGAACAATTCGATAAGCGAGTCCTTCTGCGATTGCAGTTTTTCCAACTCCCGCCTCTCCAACTAGTAATGGATTATTTTTTTTACGTCTGCATAAAACTTGTACTGCACGTTCCAGTTCTGAATCACGGCCTATAAGTGGGTCTATATCGCCTGCTTTTGCCTGCACATTTAAATTCGTTGTAAAATTTTCTAATAGATTGCTTTCTTCCGGTAACGACTCTATCGGCTCATCATGAAGATCTTCTGATGAAGCTGAATTATCATCCGCATCTAATTTTGAAATACCATGAGAAATAAAATTAACAATATCTAAACGGGTAATATCATTTTTCTTTAATAAATAAACAGCCTGGCTTTCCTGTTCACTAAAGATGGCGACCAATACATTAGCCCCGGTAACTTCGCTTTTACCTGAAGACTGGACATGGAAAACAGCTCTTTGTAATACACGTTGAAAGCCTAAAGTTGGTTGAGTTTCTCTTTCTTGATCGATTTCAGGGATCAAGGGCGTAGTTTCATCAATAAATTCAGATAACGCTTTTTTTAACCCTATCATATCGTTAGCACACGCATTAAGTGCTTCAACTGCTGATGGGTTCTCCAATAAAGAAAGTAATAAATGCTCAACCGTCATAAATTCATGTCGACGCATTCTGGCTTCTCGAAATGCGGAGTTTAACGTTACTTCAAGATCTTTATTTAACATAGGCAACTCCTAATAAATCAGATCAAAAATGATCATACTGGCTCACATATACATAGCAAAGGATGTGAGTTATCTCTGGCAAATTTGTTAACTTGTGCAACTTTTGTTTCGGCTATATCTGCCGGGAATACCCCACATATAGCCTTTCCCTGATTATGAACTTGAAGCATAACTTGTGCCGCACGTTCAGTATCCATATTAAAAAACTTAGTTAATACCTCAATGACAAAATCCATCGGTGTATAGTCATCATTATTTAATATAACTTGATACTGTCGTGGTGGCTTAAGCTTTTGCTTTTTGCTCTCACGTACTGTATCGATAACATTAGAATCTTTTAAACCACTCATAATATAAATATAGTCTTGTCTATGGCACTCAAGCAAACTTAAGTGCAAAAAAGAATAAAATAATAAACTATTAAAAAATAATCAAAAAAACTTGACTGTTTGTATAAATAAACTACAGTCAGATTAAGTTCGGTTACTTGATAACCAGCTTACTACAATTAACAGACTTAAGAATAACTAAATTAGTCAACTTATAGAAGGATGTAGAAGTATGGCTTGCGGAACAGTCAAATGGTTTAACAATGCTAAAGGTTTTGGGTTTATTGTTGCAGATGATAATAATGAAGATATTTTTGCTCATTATTCAACGATTGTAATGGATGGATACAAAACTTTAAAAGCAGGACAAGATGTAACATTTGAATTGCAAGCGGGACCAAAAGGCCTGCACGCAACCAATATTGCCCCTAATGGTGATTTATTACCATGAAGGCATATGTTAATCATAACTAAAAGCGGGTTTACCCGCTTTTTGCATGCTCGCTGATGAACCTTCATCCCACAACACCCTCCCTAACACTCTGAGTTTTATATTATTGAGTAAAATATATTCGTATCTAAAACAACAATCGATGCACATCAGAACTATATTAATTCATTACATACTGCTATAATATCGCCGCCAAAAGTTGTCTGCACTTTGAAATATAAATTTCTAAATTGTGAATAACTATTTATTGCATTGTTGAGTTAGGCGGAACCGCCAACATTAATTAGGAAGCATGATGACTACAAAAACATCAAAGATTATATATACAGTTACAGATGAAGCACCCGCGCTTGCAACACACTCTTTATTGCCAATCATAGAAGCATTTGCTGGCGCTTCTAGCGTTGAAGTTGAAACTCGCGATATTTCTTTAGCTGGTCGCCTTATCGCAAATTTCCCTGAGTATTTAACTCCAGAGCAACGTATCAGCGATGCATTAGCTGAATTAGGTGAACTGGCTAAAACACCTGAAGCAAATATTATTAAATTACCTAATATCAGTGCTTCTATTCCACAATTAAAAGCAGCAATCACAGAATTACAATCTAAAGGATATGCGTTACCTGATTATCCTGAAGAACCAAAAAATGATAAAGAAAAAGCGGCAAAAGCAGTCTATGACAAAATAAAAGGCAGTGCTGTTAATCCGGTATTACGTGAAGGTAATTCAGATCGTAGAGCCCCAGCTTCAGTTAAACAATATGCTAAAAATAATCCTCATTCCATGGGCGCCTGGTCTAGTACATCTAAATCTCATGTTGCCTCAATGCCACAAGGTGATTTTTTTGGTTCAGAACAATCTACAACAGTCGCTGAAGCAACAAGTGTGCGCATTGAACATACCGCTACTGACGGTACAGTGACAACGCTAAAACAAAACACTGCGTTATTACCTGGGGAAGTGATTGATGCTTCAGTACTCAGTGTTCAACAGTTACGCGATTTCCTTGAAGTTCAAATGGTTGAAGCCAAAGAGCAAAATATCTTGTTTTCGCTTCATCTGAAAGCAACAATGATGAAAGTTTCAGATCCGATTATTTTTGGTCATGTAGTCACGGTTTATTACAAAGATGTTTTCACTAAACATGCTGAATTATTTGCAGAGCTAGGTGTCGATGTTAAAAACGGATTAGGTGATGTATATGCTAAAATACAGAACTTACCTGAAGCAAAAAGAACAGAGATAGAAGCTGATATTCAAGCTGTTTATGCAACTCGCCCTGCTCTTGCTATGGTAGATTCTGATAAAGGTATAACCAACCTTCATGTTCCTAGTGACGTAATTGTTGATGCTTCTATGCCTGCTTGTATCCGTTCATCTGGTCAAATGTGGGATCCTGAAGGCAAGCTTCAAGATACAAAAGCTGTGATCCCAGATCGTTGTTACGCAGGTGTTTATCAGGCAACTATTGATTTCTGTAAAGTAAACGGTGCTTTTGATCCAACAACTATGGGCAGCGTACCAAATGTTGGTTTAATGGCTCAAAAAGCTGAAGAATATGGTTCACACGATAAAACATTTGAAATTTCAGCCGCTGGTAAAGTGAGTGTTATCAATGAACATGGTGAAACTTTATTAGAGCATACAGTTGCACAAGGTGATATCTGGCGTATGTGTCAGGCTAAAGATTTACCGATACAAGATTGGGTTAAACTCGCTGTAAACAGAGCCCGTGCATCAAATACCCCTGCTGTATTCTGGTTAGATGAAAACAGAGCACATGATGCCCAAATCATAAAGAAAGTAAATGCATATCTGCCACAACACGATACAACAGGATTAGATATTCGTATCCTTGCCCCTGTTGCTGCAACTGAATTCTCTTTAGACAGAATTAAACAAGGCTTAGATACAATCTCAGTCACTGGTAATGTTTTACGTGATTACAATACAGATTTATTTCCAATACTGGAATTAGGCACTAGTGCTAAGATGTTATCAATTGTGCCACTAATGAACGGTGGTGGATTATTTGAAACTGGTGCAGGTGGTTCAGCACCCAAACATGTGCAACAATTTGAAAAAGAAAATCACTTACGTTGGGATTCTTTAGGCGAATTTTTAGCACTGGCCGCATCACTTGAACATTTAAGTGTTAATACAAAAAATGCCAAAGCTAAAGTACTTGCAGATACACTCGATTCAGCAACGGCTAAATTCTTACAAGAGAATAAATCACCATCTCGTAAAGTGAATGAGTTAGATAATCGTGGTAGTCACTTTTATTTAACCTTATATTGGGCTCAAGCACTGGCAGCTCAAAATACAGATGAAGAATTAAAAGCTAAGTTCACATCAACAGCAACATTATTAACAGAAAATGAAGCTAAAATTGTTGATGAATTGAATTCTGCGCAAGGTGTTGCCATGAATATTAATGGTTATTATAAAGCCGATGATGCACTGGCCAGTAAAGCTATGCGTTCTAGTAATACCTTAAATACAATTATAAATAATATAAAATAACAGTAAGTTTATATTATTAATTAAGGGCATCTTTCGATGCCCTTTTCTTTTTTCGTTTTTGAGGATCAACCTTGTCTAAATTAAACAAAACTCCTGCCGGAAAAAAATTCAATAAAATAAATAAACAAAAAACAACTGTCAAAGCCAAGGATCAGCCAAAGCGTATTATACTTTTTAATAAGCCCTTTAACGTGCTTTGCCAATTTACCGATCAAGAGAACCGAGAAACGTTAGCCGATTACATTGCAATTAAAGAAATATATGCCGCAGGTCGTTTAGACAGAGACTCAGAAGGTTTATTGCTATTAACGAATGACGGAAAATTACAACATAAGCTTGCCTCACCTAAATTTAAAACGGAAAAAACCTATTGGGTACAAGTCGAAGGGATCCCAACTGAAAACGACATACTTAAATTGTCAAAAGGCGTCGAACTAAAAGATGGCGTAACCCGACCGGCGAAAGTAAAACTAATTGAAGCTCCCGCTGTCTGGGATAGAAACCCTCCAATCAGAAATAGACAATCCATTCCAACATCTTGGTTAGAAATCACAATCAGTGAAGGTAAAAACAGACAGGTGCGCAGAATGACCGCACACATAGGCTACCCTACACTCAGACTTATACGATACAGTATAGGAAAATATACCATTGATAATATTGCCAATGGTAGCTACCAGGAAGTTTAACGATCAGTGATACCATTTGTTGATCAAATACCAATGATAATGATCACCTATTTGATGTAATTGATGTAATTAGCCCTAACCAGGGTTAATTATTTATTCCATACTACAAAAAATTCTATGCTCAACTAAAATAAAGTCACGAAACATTTATTTTTAATGCTTATGGACCATCAAACATTACAAAATATGACTTTAATTGAGCTTGAAGAACAGTTGCTTATCACATTTACTAAGTTAATAGATGTTATTGAAGCTCATCAACCTAACTCCCATAAATCAGAGAATATTGTGCCTAGCGCAGAAAAATTATTTGCCACAGCAATCCACATGGCAAAAAGTAAAAATGATGTTGGTGCTGCAAAATGGATGCGACGCGCTGCAATTAATGGACATACACGCGCACAATACTATTTAGGACTTATGTTTGCTAAAGGTAATGGACTGCCCCAAAGCGAATTTCATGCAATTACCTGGTTAAGTCTTGCAGAATCTCAAGGATCGATTGAAGCGGTAGAAGCCATACTACAAATCCAGAAACATTTATGCGCTAAACAAATTAAAGACGCAAAAATACAAGCAGCTAATTTATATGAACAGATAGAAGACTCTAATTATTCACAAGGTTAATAAAAAATATGTACAATTTTTGTTTAAAATACTTGCATGACAACACTGTATGAACTACTGTATATAGAAATACTGTATAAATAACCAGTGGGAATAATATGCTACAGTCAATAGACATTAGAAAAGTAAAGAGTTATCAAAGTGAGCAAGCTACGCATCATCTAATTGAAATTGAAGATGAAATTACAGCAACCTTTGAATTAATTAAAATATTACATCTTTATAATGCTCAAAATAGCTGGACGTTACTTATTGCACCTGATCATGTACCTAGCAAATCTTTATTAGATTCTTGTTCAATTAACAAAGAAAAATTACTGGTGATCAGGCAAAAGCACCTATCAAACTTTGATTATGTACTCAATTCAGCACTAAATAATGGCAATTTTTCTGCAGTGATCACTTGGACAAACATGTTAAACCAGAAACAGTTACAACTCATCGCGAATAAATACCAAACAACTAATACACATTTATATTGTTTTGTTGAAAAATTAACACAATTAAACCCATTAAAATTACAATAATTTTGTTAAAATAATTTTTTTGATAATTGGTATTAAACATGTGTTATTGCGGTAATGAACCTAAGTTTGAATTATGTTGTGAACCTTATATATTAGGAAAAAAAATAGCGGCTACGGCTGAGATACTCATGCGCGCCAGGTACAGCGCCTACGCTATTAAACATGCTGATTATATTTTTAATACCTATGCAGTAGAGCAGCGTAAAGAAAATCCATTAGAAGAAATAAAGGCTTTTGCACAAAGTTGTCAGTTTTTTAAGTTAGAACTACTTGAATTTATCGAAAACGGGGAGTCAGCGCATGTTACTTTTAAAGCCCATTATTTTTATGGTGATTACTATTGTGTTTTAAGTGAACATTCCTATTTTATAAAATCACAAGATCAATGGTTCTACGTCAGTGGTGAGATTGAACAAATCCCTGACATAAAACTAAGCAGAAACGATCTATGCCCTTGCGAAAATAAGAAGAAATTTAAAAAGTGCCATGGTAAATAACTAAATTAAATAATTTTAAAACTGCGTAATATACTAAACTTGAGTGACAGTAAGAGTTTGATGTTGAAGTGGGTTTTGCAGGTTATCATAAAATGCCACTGCGTCCATTTGCACTTCAGATAAATTTAAATTGCTTGGAGAATTACGCTTTCTTACAGCTAATTCACAATTTTCCATTATATTACTTGGAATATATTTACTATCGTCTCGAATAGCCAGAGGTTCCGGAGCTAAATACAATGACAGTTTTAATTGCTGCATTTGTTGTTCTGCTAACGTAAATGCATTTTTCTCACCAATTAAGAAATCAACCGGATCAGCTGCTAATGGTTGCTCTGGTCCCGCACCTAAGCTACTCCTTAAATCGGTACTTTGATCACTATAAGCATTTTGTTTATCTGTTTTTGGTAATTTAAATTGCGAAAAATCCAATGCATCGTGAGAAATCATTGCCAATAGTAAGGAAAATTCACTTCTACGATTGTGCTTAACACAAACAGATAATTGATTGCCAAGTTGCAGTTCATTATTTAAAAAGTGGTCAATTTGCATTAAAAACAACCGATATACACAAGAGTAAGAAATATATCGGCTAAAGCATCAATTTCTTTAGAAATATTCTTTACTTAAATAATAATTTTGTTAATATCCATTTCGTGTTCTGGAGGGGTTCCCGAGTGGCCAAAGGGATCAGACTGTAAATCTGACGGCTCAGCCTTCGGTGGTTCGAATCCACCTCCCTCCACCACATCTCTATTACTGCAAATAAATACCTTTCCAATCCTATATAATAGCCATTTTTATTTTTCACCGTAATTTTTAAAGTAACTTTATGATGGATGAGGGTGTGAATTTTTCTACCCTAGCGCACTTGATAGTATATAAAATGCACGAAAGAATGTTTTAATTAAAAAAACGCTTTACTGTAAGAAATACTCTGCTATTATTCGCCTCGTTGAATTGGAGGGGTTCCCGAGTGGCCAAAGGGATCAGACTGTAAATCTGACGGCTCAGCCTTCGGTGGTTCGAATCCACCTCCCTCCACCAACATCTTTTTATTCCGCTTTTTTATTAAAGTTAATTCAATGCTAATTCCATAGCATGTGCTTTTAGCCATATTTCAGCATCTTTATAGTCAGGATAATACTGAGTCACCACTGACCAAAATAATTTACTATGATTTAAATATTTCAAATGACTCAATTCATGAACTATCACATAATCAATGACCCATTTGGGCGCACCAGCAAGTAATAAATTAAAAGTTAGCTCCCCTTTAGCATTACATGACCCCCACCGACTTTTATATGTTTTAATCTTTATGTTTGAATAAACTAACGCCATAGAGTGAGAAAAGTACTTCACTCTATCGGTTATATAAGTTTCTAATTCTTGTTTTAAATATGATTTTAAGAGTTTTAACTGACAAGCTTCTTTATTTTTAACTTTACTACTGAGATAAATATTTAAATTGTTGTTTTCAAATTTAAAGCCGCTTTTTGGATCTGCAAGACAAACTAATCCAAACTCAGTACCAAATAAATTAAATTTGTGTTTTATAAAAGGTGAAATAAATTTCTGTTTATTATCTTGTATTGTCAATTTTCTTAAGATCCATTGTTGCTTATGCAATACAAATTGTTTAACCACTGATAATGGCACGTAATATGGCGCATAAACAGTAACGTGACCCTGTTTTATCTTAATCGCAATCGTTTTTCTTTTATGGCTTTGTTTTATTTCATATTCGAACAAGGCGTAGTACCCGACTAAATTTTAATTGGTATTTTCATACAATAGTTTACTATTCTGTATAGATTAACACTATTTTAAAGTTCTCAATAAGTAGCTCTATGGCAAAAATTAAGCATAATCTTTTTAAAGATAAACAAATTTTAATAGTTGACGATCAACGTGATTTTCAAAAACTATTAAAAGGCATGCTTTTTTCTTTAGGCGCAAGAAATATCCATATGGCAGACACAGGGGAATCCGCTTTACAAAAATGTATGGAAACCAGATTCGATCTACTTTTCATTGACTATAATTTAGGTATTGGAAAAAATGGTCGCCAGCTACTTGAAGAATTAAAAGCAAAAAATCGTTTAGCCGTTGATTCAATTTATATGATGGTGACGGGTGAAAGTAACCGCCCTATGGTTATGGGAGCTGTTGAAGTAGAACCCGATGACTATTTGATCAAACCATTCTCTCAGGGGCTATTAAATAATAGAATTCAAAGGGTATACGCTAAAAAACAGGTCTTAAAGCCTGCTTTAGTTGCCTTAGCCAAAAAAGATTATGATGCTGCAATTAAAGAGATAAAAACAGTCCTTTGTGAGTATCCGAGATATAGGCAATACTGTAGCAAACTTTTAACTAATGTTTATATTGCAAAAAATGAATTTGAACAAGCAGAGAATCTCCTGATAAATGAACTAAAAGAAAATAGAGTTACATGGGCGTTAATTTCTTTGGCAAAAATATATTATGAACAATCTCAGTTTGATAATGCATTAGAGTTATGTGATGAAGCACTAAAACAAAATCGTTTTCGCATAGAGGCCCATGACATCAAGACACTCTGTTTAACTGAGCAAGGGAAACTAAAAAAAGCCTTAGAAACAATAAAATTAGGTACTAACATTTCGCCTTTTTCATTTTTCAGACAATCATTATTCGCAAAAATAGCATATGAGAACAAAGCTTACAAAAACCTGATTTCTGCATGCCAAAATATGCTGGACGTTAGTAGAAGCTCTATCCATCAAGATATCAGCCACCAACTGAATTATGTTAGAGCCTTAATGGACGCAGCACAAAATTGCCAGGATAGTACGGAGAAAAATAAGTTTATCAAAGAAATAAAACTCGCAATAAAAAAAGCTAAAACTGAAAAGAAATTATTCGGTAACGTTCCCTTTGATATTTTCGAAACATTATGCATTGCCAGAATAAGTATTATTAAAGGTGACTTACTAGCTGCCAAAATTCATATTTCAGAATTACAAAACGAAATGAAAGAAAAGGAAACTGACTTACCTTTAATACTTTATCCCGAGTCTATTATTACCTTACTTCAAATTGGTGAATTTGAACTTGCCCAAGAGCAGCAAGTTGAACTTAAACAAGAAAATAAACCCAATCATGATTTTGTAGAATCTATATTAAAACAACAAAGTAAAGAGGCCGAAATAAAGTGTAATCAATTCGAGTTACATAATAAAAAAGGAATTGAAGAATATAAAAAAGGAAATTTTAGTTTAGCGATCTCTGAATTTGAAAATGCGATCCACTTCGCACCTATGAATACTGGCAGTGCACTCAATCTAATTCAGGCATTGATCCAAGTATTAAAGCATGAACCTAGTAATAAAGATGGTCTAGTGATCAAATGTACAAATACCTTTAAGTTAGTCGATGGTTTTAAATTACCACAAATTCATCAGTCCAGATATAAAGAACTAAAAACGGATTTTCAATTAGTTAAATAAAAATTAGGGGATAAACCAATTATTTACCTTAATTATTAACAGATTGAAAAATTACTGCTAGTCTTATAGAAACAAATTTATTTAGCTAAACGATGACAAATAAACCTATTTGCAAATATCATACAGACGATGGTCTTGCATGTCAGGAAATTGACATGGGTAACGGCTTTTGTTTTTGGCATGATGAAACCTTTGATAAAAGTGGCTTAGAACTCAAAGATAAATTAGAGCGTTATGCAAAAAAAGGAGGATTATTGCGCGGCCTGAAATTAAAAAGGGCTAATTTATCAGGTCTGAACTTAGTTAAAAGAGGCAATAAAACGGGTTATGATCTATCAAATTCAGATTTCTACCGTGCCAATCTGCAAAATGCACATTTGTTTAATACGAAATTAGAAAATGGTTCATTAATGAAAGCTGACCTTAGAGAGGCTAATCTACACTGTTGTAAAATAGCCAATACCAATCTGCTAGGGACTAAACTAATGGGAGCCCGAATAGATAACTTAAATATCGGTGATAGAATACTACAAGAGCAGCAGGCTGATCAGGCGTTATCCAATGATAATACTGATATTGCACTTGATTATCATGAGCAGTCTGAAGAAATATACCGGGATTTAAGAAAAGCTGCAGAACACCAAGGATTATTTGAACTAGCTGGATTTTTTACTCATAAAGAGCTGGTTATGCGCCGCTACCAATTCCCTAAATGGTCAAAACATAGAATTTTCTCTAAATTGATTGATTTATTATGTGGATATGGTGAAAAACCAATTAACGTCATCATTTTTTCTTTAACCTTGATTTTATTTTGTGCTTTTTGCTATTTTATTTCTGGGATCAATACAGCAAATGCGTTTGTACAATTTAGTATTAGTAATACATTGGAGCAAAATTTAGCTAGTTTATTAAACAGTTTATATTTTAGCGTAGTGACATTTACAACCTTAGGCTACGGGGATATCACACCGATCGGTTTTTCGCGAGTGATCGCCGCTTGCGAGGCTTTTATAGGAAGTTTTACTTTAGCATTATTTGTCGTCGTATTTGTAAAGCGGTTAACACGTTGACAAAACTAAGTTGTTAAGCTCGTTGTTGTAACAAACGAGCTTAAATGAACTCTACTGCGGCTTTTCGCTTAGGTTCAAACTTGGCTAATAATGTATAAACAAATAGAAACAAAGCTAATTAAACGTAAAACAAATAATTGTGATTTCAATCTTCGTATTTCTTTACTTTTGCTAAACATTCTTAATTCTAATGCGCGACAATAATCTTGATTAAACATTTTAGACTCCTTACAGAGACAGTTAACAATATCTTACCAGAGAGGTACATCCGGTGCTTGTTAGTTAAAAATAATGCAAGCACAATGCCAAATACTACTATCTTCCTTGGATCATATAATCATCTGGCAAGCATCATCAATAAAGTAATATTCATTGTATCGACACATAATATGATTACATGAGCCTTTCATATAATCCTGATGTACGAAATAAATTATTTCCCATCGCTTGTAGTAACGTCTTTCGGTGTGCAATAAGATCTAACTTATGTTTAGCTCTGGTGATCCCGGTGTAAACAAGTTGCCGATTTATCCCCGCTGTCGCATAACCCTCTGGCGGCAAAACAATAACCACATGGTTAAATTCAGATCCCTGAGATTTATGAATAGTCATGGCATAGGTTTTTTCATGTGCAGGCAGTCTTGCTGGAAAATAATAATTGACTTTACCACTGTCAGAGATAAACATTGCTTTTAAGTGTTCAGTTTCATCATGTAATAATATTCCTATATCGCCATTAAAAAGACCTAATTGATAATCATTTTGCGTGATCATAATTGGCATACCTAAATAATGTCGGCTGTTTGGTTTAATAACCCCTTTTTTTGTCAACGCCAATTCTATTTGCTCATTAAGAAATTTGACGCCAAATACCCCCTCTTTTACTGCAGCCAACACTTGATATTGTGAAAATGCACTAAGAATTTTATCAGGGCTTTCACCTTGTTTTATCAGCTTTAAGTAGTCACTATATGCATTGGCAGCTCGACTTATCATCGCTGATTGCTGTTCTGGTTCATAAAAAGTTACATCTTGATATTCTCCAGATTTCATTTGTTGATCTATCTGTGCTAACAAAAAAGTATCATTCGTATTAATGGCTTTTGCTAACTGACCAATACCACTTTTAGCATCAAATCGATGACTTTTTTGCAAAAATGCGATGCAATCCGCAACATTCTTTTCATTCATCGAATTAATCGCTGGTTGCGATAACCCGGGTTTTGTCGCAAAGCATAATTCATTTAATATCTGGTTTCTGGATTCAGAATAAACAGGATCACAACCTAAAGTTAAACTTTGACATAAGTCAGACAATACATTTCCTGTATCTACTGACGTTAACTGATCTTTATCTCCCAGTAATATTAATTTCGCATGCTCAGGTAAGGCTAATATCAGCTTAGCCATCATAGCCAAATCAACCATTGACGCTTCATCGATGATCAATAAATCTACATGCAATGGGTTATTTTTATTATGTCTGAATTTATTTGATTTAGGGATCACACCTAACAATCTATGTAACGTTTGTGCCGTTTCAGGGATCAAATTATAAATTTCTGACTCTAGCTTTAATTTTATTTTAGCCCCTTGAATAGACTCACTAAGTCGTGCAGCTGCTTTACCCGTTGGTGCCACAAGTTTTATTGTAAGTGGCGTATCCTGGTAGAGTGATTGTAAAATGACTAAAAGTTTAGTTACTGTTGTGGTTTTTCCTGTGCCCGGTCCACCGGTAATAACGCTAAAACAACTGATCGCAGCAATAGCACATGCAACTTTTTGCCAGTCTTTATCTACACTTTGTACAAAATACTTTTCAAGCAGGTTTTTTAATTGGGGAATTGAAACAGTCACTTTTTTTTGACTTAGCAAATTAAATTTATTAGCGACAACGGCTTCATAATAATCATAGCGCGCAAAATATAATTTATCTTGCCTGATGATCAAAGGCTTGTTTTCCCCAATAAAACTTAATTCGGGTAACGTGTTAAGTAACAATACAACATCTTGAAATGGGCTAATATTTTTATCTAAAGAAAACGGATTCTGCCAATTAACCATGTTTAAATCTAAACAAGTATGCTGGCGCCTCATAGCTACACTTAATAACAATACAAGATAAAAGTATTGTGACTTTTCCTCCGAATTTTCAAGTGTTAATTGCTGAGCTATCTTTATATCTAAATTCGAAATTTTTTCGTGTTCAAGTAATAAAGTTAACATGGAGGTACCTTTGATAAGTCAGCTTCATAATCAAACATGGCATCTAATGCTAATATTATGTCTGTGGCTACTTTCTTAAAAAATATGCCCTCACCTGCAGGCACTCCACGTAAAAATAGATAAAAAACCCCACCTAAATGTACATTAATATCATAATCAATCAGACGTTGCTTTAACAAACGATGTAATGCAACACTATAAAGTAAATATTGTAAGTGGTACTGATGTGAACTCATCACTTGAGACATATTATTTTGCTGGTAATCATTTGCATTTTCACCTAAATAATTAGATTTATAATCCAATATAAAATATTGCCCTTGATATTCGAATATCAAATCTATAAAACCGGTCAACATGCCTTTCATCTGACCAAAAGAAATAGGATGGTATTCATGCCCACTCACCGAAAGCAATATTTTATTCAGCTGACTGGCATTTAAATCACCTAGCGGTAAGAAAAACTCCATTTCAATTAGGCATTTTTCACGTTTAATTAAATTTAATGATAAACCTTGGCTATTAAGTTTCTGTAAAAGCACTTGTTTTACCCATAACATCGTTAAGTTATGCCACTTCTCATCAATATCATATTTATCTAATTGTTCCGTCACTACATTAGCAAGATCATACTCTCTGTTTTCAGGATGACAGTCTGGTGTTTGAAAATTGATTTGCTCAAATATCGCGTGTAAACAACTACCAGGTTTTGCACCTTTAGGAAAACTAAATACACTTAGTTCAGGATCCACATGGTTTGATGTCCAATCTAATTCATGGCTTTCATCTTCAAAACCGGGTGTCAGTGGTTCAGCATTATGATGATAAGATTGATTATAAGTTAATCCTGTAAAACTGGTGATCCGCCAATCTTTTTCGATAACACCCGTAAACATTTTCACTGCAGTTTGTATGTCTTTTTGCGCTGTTGTCGTATCAAAATGAGACTCAGACGCACTGTCTTCAACAAATTCAACAGCCATATCCTGTTGTTTATCAATAAAAGATATTAAACTTTTATGCCAGTCTTCAGCCGATTTAATATCTTCACCGGCAAACAATAAGTGCCCTAAAGCCGTATGTTCGATGCCAGGTTTACTGCGACTTTTCCCTTCCGCTAAATTATACAAGCCAAGGCACAAATAATGAACAGAGCGAGTTAAAGCAACATAAAGTAATCGAATATCCTCCGCCAGTCTTTCTTGCTCTGCTTTAATCAAATTATGTTTTTGTGCTGTCAGATCATATATTAATTTATCATTATCATGATAAAGGGCTTCAGTGGCAGTACGATAACTTGCAGCAAAAGGAATAAAAACGATTGGATATTCAAGACCTTTAGCAGCGTGCATGGTTACTATTTTTACCAAAGTTGCATCACTTTCTAATCTTAATTGTGTATTATCCATAGCTTGTTGACTAATTTTTTCGCCAAACCAGCGGATCAATCGCATATTTCCTTCAAGTTCCAACTGTTTTTGTTGTAAGATTTCCGAAAGATGTCTGTAATCCGTTAACCAACGTTCAACTGGATATCCAAGCGCCTGCCATACAGCCGGTAAATTATTAGTGTCGATTAACTGTTCTAACATCGCCATGGCACCTTTAGTTTGCCATATATCTAATAATTCAATAAAAGTATTCAGATAGGTTTGCCATTTATTCTCTTGCTCACTTAACTCAAATATTTGCTGATAATTCAAACCAAATAATGGACCAGCTAATACCCCTCGATATAACGCTTCATCATAACCACTATGTAATGCGGTTAAAAAATGCAATAAATGATGCGCCAGCTGAGAACCAAATATACTTTCCCTGGATAAATAAACACTGGCAATTTGATTATTTAACAAAGCTGTTTTAATTATATGTGCTTCTTGGCGATCTCTAACCAAAATACAAATATCAGCAGCGATCACTGGGGCTTCCCCTATGGTTACTTTCCCTTGTGATGATAAACGCAATAAATTTGCGACTTTACTGGCAAATACTTTTCCTAATACTTGTTGGCCCTGCGATTTACTTGTAACGGCTTCATCTGTTTTATAGACACAGAAATCTAAACTGGTTTGCTGAGTATGCATTTTTACATTAAAAGATTTTTCAGGGGTCTTGCCTTTTGCAGCAACTTCAATGAATGGAATATCTTTGTTATAAAGAAAACTATTAACCTGATTCATAAATAACGCATTCACGTTTTTAACGATTGTACTTGATGAACGAAAGTTTTTTTTAAGCGTAAATTGCTTTGTATTATCAACTTTATGCTTTGCTTCTATGTAGGTAAAAATATCTGCACCGCGAAAACCATAAATAGCCTGTTTGGGATCTCCAATCATAGTTAACGCTGAATCAGGAGTATTGTAAATGCTACTAAAAATATTATATTGCACAGGATCTGTATCTTGAAATTCATCGATCATCGCAACAGGGTAACTCTGTGCTATTTTACGAGCAAGCAATTGACTATTGTCAGCTGTTAAAGCCTGATGGAGATAGATCAATAAGTCATCCGGACTAATAATGCCTTTATCTTGTTTCTTCGTTATTAACGCCGTTTGTATCCATTTTGCCGCCGTTACCGCAATCGCGATGGGCAACCCCTCTTTTAATGATTGCTCATATTCAGCCAGCTTAGACATTATACTTACAAGCGGATGGTCGAAAATATCGCACCCTTTTTTGTAAAGTTTGAGATCAGATAACCTGTCTGAATGCCAAATGTCAAAACCTTGTTTTTTGGAACCGATTTCAAGAGAAGTATGCTCAGACTCACAAAACTCACTGAGTAAATTAAGACTCGCCTCCTTTACCGCTATATTCGTTTTTTTGATACCACTGGCCAGAATTTTTTCAGCGAAATCAGAGCATAAATAATTACTTTTAAACTCATTAAGTAACTTTAAGTATTCATCATTCAATTGCCATAAATAATCTATATTATGCTCAGGTTTCAACTGCGCATTATGATTTGCTAAAATATGTGTGACTTTTTTATACAAAGCAGCTGGGGCTGGAAAAATTTCAAGTACAATTTTTGTTTTTTCTTCATTTAAAGGGTAGATAAAACTTCGCCAGAAGTCTTTTAACGCATCATAAATCAGCTCTGTTTGATCTAAAATAAATTCTAAATTAAATGCAACCCCAGATTCAAACGCATGCTGCTTTAGCATACGTTGACAAAAACCATGTATCGTGAAAATAGCGGCATCATCCATAGACTTAGCACTGGCATCTAATAAAAGATAAGCCTGTTTTTTCTGTTCTTCCGCCATAGTACTGATCAGAGTATTTACCACTTCATCATCACACTTATTCCCTAGTAATGCATCTCTTGCTGTGATCAGTCGGTTACGGACTCTTTCCTTAATTTCCGATGTAGCAGCATCTGTAAAAGTAACCACGAGAATTTTTTCAACAGGCAAAGGTAATTGCGGTGCCTCTGTTGATCCATGCAAACCTAATAAATAGCGTAAATATAAAGCCGTTATGGTATAAGTTTTACCTGTTCCAGCACTTGCTTCAATTAAGTTATGTCCATCAAGGGGCATCAATATCGGATTTAATTCTTCCATTTCATAAGGGCTCTAAATGATGTAATAATGGCGTGATCAATAACTCACTTAATTCGCAAAAGTCATGTTCAACTTTTGACAAAGAATCAAAATTTATTCTGATATAAGGGTCTTCAGATTCTCCCCGTCCTATATACTGTCCGCCTGAGAACTTTTGCTTTGCTTTAGACATATCTTTAGTTTTTACATACTCAAAAGCCGATACAGGAAAAAATGGAACAGGTTCAGTTAAAGAACGTGCATATAATTCAAACCAATTGTTAAATAAACCCAACGCTTCATCAGAAGATATTTTTTTTAATTTATACTGTTCGTCTAATCCCAATATCCAGGTATCAAATTCCATTAAGTTAATATGTGCAACTAAATGGTATAACCATGCCTTAATAAAATCTTTTGCCTTAACAGAAGCTGGTCGATAAAAAACTTGTTTTGAACCATGTAGGCTTGAACTCACATTTTTTAACCAGCCTGATATTACACTCTGATCAAATCCCATATTCTCAATATGCACAGTGACTTCAATTGGATCCGGATTAAGCGTAATATCATGGCTTTTAATTCTTTGCGCCAAATTTAGTACGCGACTTTGGATGTTTTTTAATGTTATTTCACCCACATTAGCTAACGGTAAGTTACCCCGTTGTAAAATTTGATCAGCGCACGGATTTTGCCCTGATAATTCAGCCATTAAAAACTCTTCAAGATAAAAATAACGCGCCAGATTGTCCATATAAAATGGCTCTTCATCTGACTTTACTTCGTCAACAACAGGCAGTTTTAACGCTAATGTACTTTGATAAAAACGTTTTTGCGGTTGGCAAATAGTATGCACAAATGTATCTAATTCAATGTCAATTTCAGGATGAATTTTTATCGGGCCTTGAATCTCAGCTGCTATAAAAGATTTATTCATCCAAACTGGGTTATAACTCTGTACATTACTCTCAGGTGCATAATATGCTTGATTAAAAGGCTGCAAATGGTGTTGTAAAATTAAATTTTGAGGGAAATTTAAATTGTTTTCCTGATAGAAACTCCGGCTAATATATTCAATCAATTCACTGATCAGTGTAGAAGGATTTCTTGGCGTATTATCAAAACAAGAACGTCCTATATAGCTCATATAAAGTTGCTCTCTGGCACTTAACAATGCCTCTAAAAATAAATACCTGTCATCTAGCTTTCGAGACCTATCGCCTTTCCTTCTTTGACTTAGAGGTAATAAATCAAACCCCATTGGCTGTACATTTCTCGGGTAATCAGCATCATTCAAACCTAACATGCAAACAACTTTAAACGGAACCGAACGCATCGGCATAAGTGTACAAAAATTAACTTTTCCAATTAAAAACCTTTGTCCTACGCCTTTTTCTTTTAGCCCTTGTAAAACCAAATAACTTAAAACCTTTTGTGACACCTTACCTTGATAATCTTGATTATTATAATGGTCACAGAGGGTATTTAGCAGTTTATCTAAAATCATCAAATCCCAATTTTGATCAGAATTTTTATCATAAAACTCATCAATTAAGTTCTTTGCTATCTGCGTTTTATCCAGTAAATTTGCATCAGGTGTTAATGCATTTTTATAATATATAAGTAAATCAAAAAATTGTATTAATTTTCCAAGTATTTGCGACGCCATACCTTCTACCAGATCTGTCGCGTACAGATTGTCAAAAGGTGAAGTTTCATTGTTTTGAACGATCCCTAACAGTAATTTACTTAAACCATGATGCCATGTATTCAACGCTAAAGGTGTGAGTTCAAATTCAGTTTTATGCTGAGCATCTGCCCCCCATTTAACGCCCACTTGTTCTAACCAATAGCGGATTTGATCTAAGTCTGTATCTAAAATCGCAAATTTACTCGCAATTTGTGACACTTGTAGTAAATCTAATATTTCAGATACCCCAAATCGACTAAAAGGTAAATTCATTAATTGATTAAAACTATTTAATATCGGTTTTTCTTGATCAATCGCTAAATCAGCCAAAGCATAGGGAATAAAGCGTTCATTTTTTGCCATGCCGAATACGGCTTCAATATATGGACTATATGTTGCTACATCAGGCATCATAACGATAATATCTTTTGGCGACAATGCCGAATTGTCTGAAAATAACTTCAACAAGTAATCATGTAATATTTCAACCTCCCGCAAAGGAGTATGACAATCGTTAAAATGAATACTTGTATCATTTTCGGCGATCTTTAATTTTCCTTCATCAGAAATAAACCATTGTTTATCTTCAGATAAAGATTCACCTTTAAAAGCTAATTGAAATATTTCACTTTGAATATGACTTAGTAAATTAGTTTGAAAATTATCAACAAAACAATCATGCCAATTTGCATCCAACAGTAATAATTGTTCCAGATAATCTCGTCCTAATTTCCCCCAGGAAGAGATTAATGGGTTACCAACAAAAAAATAATCTCCCTGGGTAGCTTGAATATTGGGCTTAACACTATACTTAGCTTCAATTTTTGCTAATGTTTTCTCATCAACAATATCCCCCCAATAATGTTCACTGGGATTAAAAAAATACAGATATACATCTATTCTTTCTGCTAATGCCGCGAATGTTTCTAATTGCGCATTGGGTAATGCTGAAATCCCAAATATAGTTAATCGTTCTGGCAGCACAGATTTAAGTTCTTGTTCTGATTTATTTTCAAGTGCTTGCATTAATTGCTGATGCATATTAGCCCTATGGTAACTGCTTTGCGCTAAGTTTTCACACGTATGTATTACCAAACGACGCCATAATTCTGGCTGCCAAAGCATATCTTTTACATCAACATCAGGGAGTAAGTCATCGCCACCTTGCCACGTTTCAAGCCACTGTGGGCGATACATTAAATATTGGTCATAAACATCCGCTATTTTTTCACATAACATAAACAGCTTTTTATCACTTTTAGTCTGCTCAGCATTTATATAAGACTGTAATGTAGAAAATATCGGTTCATCTAAATATTTGGGTAAGATGTCAAATATTTTCCAGGCCATATTATTTTTATTAAAAGCAGACTCAGCCGGCACGTCGTCTAATAACCCTTGATACAAACGCCAGATAAAACTTGAAGGTAATGGAAATTCAATTTGAGCTACAATTCCTAATCTTTGCGCTATTCCTATCTTTATCCATTGAGACATCCCCGGCGATTGCACTATGATCTGCTCTTTTTTAAATGGACTAGATAAAGGATTAGCATTTAGAAACTGTTCCAGTTCTGTTTGTAACATTTCTAAACGATTAGATTGAATTATGTGCAGCATTCAGTGGTGTTCTCAACAGCTAAGTGGTTCCTGGTCACAGTGTAAATTAAATTGATGAAAACCTTAATGTCTTTAATGCATTTCATTTAAAACTATTTTCAATTTTTCATTTCAACATCTGCATAACATAATGATAATATAGCGCACTTCGTTAATCATATTGGATTTCAAATGAAAATAATCAGTTTTAACATAAATGGTCTCAGAGCACGTTTACACCAATTACAAGCCATTATTGATAAACATCAACCCGATATTATTGGTTTGCAAGAGATTAAAGTGCATAACGATGCATTTCCTGTTGAAGCTGTAGAAGCCATGGGGTATAAGGTTTATTTTCATGGTCAAAAAGCGCACTACGGTGTAGCTATGTTATGCAAGAAACCAGCAGAAGTCGTGACTCTGGGTTTCCCGACCGATGACGAGGACGCACAAAAGCGCATGATCATGGTAACAACAACGAATACTGCCGGAGATAAAATCACAGTGCTAAATGGCTATTTCCCTCAGGGTGATAATATTGCACATGAAACCAAATTTCCCTATAAACGCCAGTTTTATCAAGACCTCATGAACTACTTAAATACACATCATGATAACAGTGAACATATTATCGTCATGGGCGACATCAATATTTCTCCGCAAGATAAAGATATCGGTATTGGTGAAGTCAATGCGAAACGTTGGCTAAAAACAGGTAAATGTTCTTTTCAACCAGAAGAAAGACAGTGGCTAAATACGTTAATGAGCTGGGGATTTAAAGATACCTTCCGAGAACAATTCCCTGAAGAATCGGAAAAATATTCATGGTTTGATTACCGTTCAAAAGGCTTTGTAGACAATCGGGGATTAAGAATAGACGTTATACTTGCAACACAAAGTATGGCAGCTAGCTGTATAGATACAGGGGTAGATTATGAATTGAGGGGAATAGATAAGCCTTCAGATCATGCACCTATCTGGGCTGAATTCAGCTAAATTACTGTTCAAATGTTCAAAAGGAAAATACTATAAATGACCTTAGCCTATATTTGCCCTTTATGTTCGCAAGCCTTATCTCATGAGCATAAAGTGTTATTTTGTAAAAATAATCATAGATATGACATCGCAAAAGAAGGCTATGTCAACTTATTGCCCGTTCAAAATAAAAAAAGTAAAGTGCCAGGTGATAGTGTTGAAATGGTAAAAGCACGCAGATCATTTCTAGAGTTAGGTCATTATCAATTTTTACAACAAGCAATAGCAAACAAACTAGCCGGCATAGAGAAAAATCAAACCATTATAGATTTAGGATGTGGAGAAGGCTTTTATACGCAAGCTTTAAAAAAAGCATCTCCAGATTCTCAGGTGTATGGTGTTGATATTTCTAAGCCAGCAATAAAATATGCGGCTAAAAGATATATAGATTGTCACTTTAGCGTCGCATCAATTGCAAACTCCCCATTTGAGGCGAAACAAGCAGATATTATTGTCAGTATTTTCGCACCATTATTTGATAATGAACTAAAGAGATTATGTAAAAACACACTGATCACTGCCAGCCCAGGTCCTTCTCATCTGTTTGAACTCAAAAACATGATATATAGTGATGTTAAACTACATACTAATATTGATTGTCCTGATGGGTTTGTTGTTAAATCAACTGAAATTTTAACCCAAGTGATAACATTAGATCCTGATCCACTCGCAAACCTAATTATGATGACGCCATTTGCCTGGAAGTTCAGGCCCGAACATTGGCAAAAAATAAAAGAATTAACAACATTAGATGTGACTTTAGAGTTCTATCTGAATGTATTTAGTAAAATTTAAGCAAAAAATCTAAAATGAAGCTACTTGCTTCATTTTAGATTTTAAATCCCCAGTTAAAGCATATCCTGTCGAAAAGCTTTATCCATTTTATCAAACATATCTTTTAATAAGACAGCTAACTCAAAATATCTTGGTTTAGAGCACCTTATATTCGATTCATAACCATTTTCCTGCATTTTAACAGACAATTCTCGATACCAAATAGCAAGCCTTGGAGGTAAAACAGTATTAGATCGTTTACCAAGCCACAATAAACCCTGCACAGGGATTGATAAGAAAAATAACGAAAATGTAATAGCCTGGGGTAAATAATCCATGCCTAATAAATTAACTTGAACTATGATATTAGCAACAGCAATAAAAGGCATTACCTTAATTGCCATTTGTGTCGCTTTGATCACCCTACGTTCCATAAATATGGGCGATAATTCAGTATTATCAGGCCACACTTTTATATAACTCTGGCCATCTTTAATTTGTGACATCACACCAAGACTCATAGGCACCTCTTATTTAATTTTGCCTCACTTCTTCAAGTATATCACAGTCTGATCAGCCTGCAGCAATAATACAAACATGTATGCAAATTAAAAATACTGAGCAAAAACTTTATAATCCTTCTAAAATAATGTTATAAAGTCAACTTCTTAACTTGCCTATACTGGCCATTCAAAGCACAATATAAAAAGCTCATTTAAACAGGATGATATATGTCAAAACAAACATTAGAATTGATGAAGGAAACATACACAATTCATAGTTTTCCTCCTTCGAATGCTATTCCCGACATAGTTTACGAAGCACCTGTCTATTTTATTGCAAAAACGTATGACGAATTATCCATTGTTTGCCCTGATGACATAAAATTGGATAGTAATGAGAGTGAAACAGGCTGGGCCGCGTTAGAAGTGCTTGGACCCCTTGGATTTTCAATGACAGGAATTTTATCTAATATTTCTGGCATACTTGCTGGCTCTAAGATCTCTATTTTTGCCATTTCAACTTTTGATACCGACTATATACTTATTAAACAAGAACATATTGAACCTGCAATTAATAGTTTAAAAGTTAATGGCTACAATGTGATCAATAATTAAATATGTCAGTTCATGAACAAGTCCATTATGTAACCGAACAAGAACTAGGGAACATAGGGTTTCCTATTTTCGCGCCACTATCAGGCAAAATAATTCCGCTTTCAAAACATCCTCAAACCATCTTTGCACGAGGTATTTTAGGATGTGGTGTAGCCGTTGAATTAAGCAGCCATAAAATATCAGCACCATTTGATGGTTCAATTGAACAAATAAAACTTGGTGGAACAGAAGTTTATTTAAAATCTAACAATGGGATCAAGCTATTAATAGCCATAGATATAGACCCTTCTCATTTTCCATTACCAGGCTTATGTATTAAAAAGCTGAATAAACAATTAATCACCCGGGGAGAGCCGCTTATCTATTTTGATTTAAGACAGATCCCTCCCCCCATAATTGCATCTATTACCGTCTTAAATTATCAACAGCTTGGCAATATCTACTACAGCCAAACTCAAATTAATATAAATTCAGATGTATTATTTAAAGTAACCGCTAAAAAAAGAGTAAACACGAAATGAATAAAATGTATGGCATAAAAAATTGTGACACCATTAAAAAAGCAAAAAAATGGTTGGAAAACAATCAAATAGATTATAAGTTTCATGATTACCGAGTTGATGGTTTAAATGAATCCTTGCTAAACGAATTTATTTCACAGCTTGATTGGGAGTTATTAGTAAACAAACGTGGCACAACTTATAGACAATTAACCCAGGAACAAAAAGATAATCTGACCAAAGACAATGTTGTTAGCCTGCTACTCGAATTTCCAGCTATGATCAAGCGCCCATTAACTGTATGTAATAATAACTATTACCTGGGATTTAAACCTGAGCAATACCAAGAGATATTTAAAAAATGACATCTGATGTTATCGCGCTGGCGCAAGCCTTTATAAAACGCCAGTCAGTTACTCCTAAAGATGAAGGCTGTCAAAAGTTAATTTCTGAGTACTTACAAGAAATGAATTTTGACATTGAAAACCTTTTTTTTGTTGATACTGATAACCTTTGGGCAAGAAAAGGAACAGATGGCCCCTTATTTTGTTTTGCAGGTCATACTGATGTCGTGCCAACAGGACCTAAATCTCAATGGCAATATCCTCCTTTTGATGCAACGATAGATAAGGGCTACCTACATGGTCGCGGCGCCGCTGATATGAAAGGCAGTCTGGCAGCTATGGTCATCGCCACAAAAAGGTTTGTAGAAAAGCACCCAAATCACAAAGGCTCTATTGCATTTTTAATCACATCAGACGAAGAAGGACCATTTATTAATGGAACAACTAAAGTGATTGATGTGCTCGAAAGTCGAAATGAAAAAATTGATATGTGCCTGGTCGGTGAACCCTCATCCACTCAAGTTTTAGGAGACATAGTAAAAAATGGCCGACGCGGCTCATTAACAGGTTTTCTTCGCGTGAAAGGTATTCAAGGTCATGTTGCCTATCCTCATTTGGCAAAAAACCCGATACATCAGCTAGGTCAAGTTATCACTGAGTTAGTTGAAACAAGCTGGGATAATGGCAATGATTTTTTTCCGGCGACCAGTTTTCAAATCTCAAATTTAAACTCAGGCACAGGTGCCGGTAATGTGATCCCTGGCACAGCTGATCTGCAATTTAATTTTAGATTCAGTACTGAAATTACTGCAGAGGAAATTAAGCAGCGTGTTACACAGCTAATACAACAACACAAACTGGATTTTGAACTAAAATGGACATTAAATGGTTTGCCATTTTTAACTGCTAGTGGCGATCTTGTTAATGCAACTGTTAATGCGATTAAAAAGATGCAAGATATTGATACCTCATTACAGACCACAGGAGGAACATCTGACGGTCGTTTTATAGCACAAACTGGTGCTCAAGTTATAGAATTGGGGCCATGTAATGAAACAATTCATAAAATCAATGAATGCGTAAAAATAGCAGATCTGGAAAAGCTAACAGACATTTACGAACAAATACTAATAGAATTACTTGTTTAAGGGTTTATAGGAAATAACATGTTAATCAATTCAGCAATGCTTACAGGGAAAAGTGAACAGCATTTAATCGACTTTCATGGACATTTATTACATTGGGCCATAATCAGTGACTATCAAAATTTAGTTAATGCCGCACAAACAGCGGGCTTCAAGCTTGAAATTGCATCCAGTTTTAGAAATTTTACCCGACAGCAAACCATATGGAATAATAAGTTTAATGCCATTTCGCCTGTATACGATTTAGATAATAACGAAGTCGACGTAAAATCATTATCTGAAATCGATAAATGTCATGCCATTATGTTATATTCAGCATTGCCTGGTGCCAGCAGACATCATTGGGGAACCGATCTTGATGTGTATGATGCTCAAGCTGTTTCAACAAGATATCGCGTCAAACTTCAACCACATGAATATAACCATGAGGGCCCTTTCGCATCACTTAATATATGGTTAAATGAGCATATCGAGCAATTTGGGTTTTATAAGCCCTATGATATATACAGAAATGGCATTGCAGCAGAGCCATGGCATATTAGTCATAAATCAACAGCAGAGATCATGCTCAGTAAATTAAAAATTAAAAATTTAGAGGCTGCAATACTAGATAGTGAGGTAGAAGGAAAACTAACACTCAAAGATAACTTAACCGAGATATTTGAACGCTACGTGATCAATATCAACAACGAATAAGACTAAGCTGTAACCGCTAGATCAAAAACATCGCAGATCATAACATGCCTCAGCTCACAACCTGAGGTAAAATACATTTGAATTTTCACTATGGGTTACGTTAAAATGCGCAAAAATTAAATAAATCTATCAAATGCCTCGTAAAACTTGTCCTATATGTTTATACCCAATAAACACTTGTGTTTGTCGTGCTGTAAAGCAACTCAATCCAAAAACGTCCCTCTATGTTATGCAACACCCAAGCGAAATCAAAGCAGCTAAAAATACCATCAGGTTAGCAAAGCTTTGTATACCTGAATTACACATTTATACAGGCGAACAGCCAGCAGACTTTAAAGATTTAATTGATTTACCACCTGCGGATACATTTTTACTATACCCAGATGAAAATGCACAGCCCATTGAAACTTTATCGACAGAACGCACTAAACCCGTGAATTTAATTATTTTGGATGGCACCTGGAAAAAAACCTATAAATTATTAATGCTCAATCCTTGGTTAAAAAAATTTAGAACGTTAAGTTTCAATAATTTACCTGAGAATCAGTATGTGATTAGAAAAGCCAAACGCAGTGATAGTTTGTCGAGTTTAGAGGCCATTGCTTATAGTCTTGAAGTTATCGAAAATTTAGAAACACAGCCATTATATAATACCTTACATAAAATGATGGAAAGCTATAAAACACGGGGCTGTTAACCCGCTTTTGAAAATCGCGTTAGCCAGTTACAAAAATCTTCAAGCGGCATAGGCTTAGCGTAAAAATACCCCTGTGCTACTTCACATCCATATTGCCTTAAAATATTTGCAGTCGCTTCAGTTTCAACGCCTTCGGCAACAACTATTGCATCTAAACTTTTAGCCATCTCTATGGTTGTTTTACATATTGTTTGATCTCTTTTACTTTTATCCAAATCCATGACAAATTGTTTATCAATTTTTATTTCATTAAATCGCAACTGACTTAAATACGCCAAAGAAGAGTACCCGGTGCCATAATCATCTATAGCCAGTTTAAGTCCCATTTTCTTGAAATCATCTAATACGTCATTATTAGATAACGGCGCGCTTACAGTGGCTGATTCTGTTAACTCTATTACTATGCTTGCAGCAGATAATTCTAGATCTGTCATTAAAGTTAAAAGTTGTACCGGCAAACTACGTGTCGTTAAATCCCTTGCGGAAATATTAATTGAGACTTTATGGCTAGGTAACAATGCCAAAATTTTTTGATGCTGATATAACCCCTCTTCAACAACCCATTCTGTAATATCATTGATCACCCCTGCTGACTCTGCTACTGGAATAAATTCCTCAGGTGATATAAATCCTAATTCAGGGTGTTGCCAACGTAATAATACCTCACTACCGTAAATCGAATTATTACGTAAATCAATTTGCGGTTGATGGTACAACAGAAACTCATTATTACGAATTGCACGCCTTAAATCAGCTGCCAATTTTAATTTTTGCTGCATTATCACACTGGTACTTTCTTCATAACGATACCAGTTATCAGGTTGATTTGCTGCAATATGTAATGACTGCAATGCCTTTTGTTGTAGCTCTTCAGCACTCGTAGCATGTTTAGGAAAATTGGCCACGCCAATTTCCACTCTATCAACTAAATGTGTGCCCTGAAGATTAATTCCCATTTCCAGCGTGCCATTTATGGTACATATATATTGCTCAACCAAATCTAGCGATAGCGAGTGTTTAACAATTAAAGCTAACGTATCATCGTTAAATCTGGCTAGAAAAACGGGTTTGTGCTGATGATCCAATTCTAGACTCACTAAGTTCTCACTGGCTAAATGTTCCCTTAATTGCATTATCATATTGGTCAGATATTCATTTGCCAAACGCATACCAAAACTGGCTCTGGTGCTTTTAAGGGCCAGTGGTTTAATTAAAAATATTGTATGCGGGAAGCTATTTTTTTCGAGCTCTAAAAGTGTTTTTTTCACAACAATACTATTAGGAAGCCCAGTAACAGAGTCATGAGACATTAGATAACGCCGTTTTAACTTCTTTTCTTTATAGCGTTCAGAAAAAGAAATTGATGCAATTAATATTTGTAATAAGATGCCGGTAACAACAATGAACTCTAACTGGCCCCCATATAAGTTTATTTTTTGCAAATCAACAAACTCTAATACATACAAAATATAAACAGGAAGCCAACTCAACAGAAACAATCCGGTCCAGCCAGAAGTTGTACGATAACATTTGAGTAATAACAGTGACATAAATACTAAAACGACAACCTTGCAAATAGCTATATACTGTATTGGTAATAAATTTAACCAAAGAGCACTCATTAATGCATTAATGAGTAAAAAACAAGTGAGTATACGCCCGGCTAACCAATAAAGATGATGCCTTTTATCTGCTTTTAAGAATGTTAAAGTAAACATTAAAGCAAAAGATAACATTATGAAATTTAGACTTATTCTATAGTTAAAAAATACTTGTCCCAAAGGCTGGCTTGCATATACTAAAAATACACTAAAGAGATATGCTGAAAAATATAAAAATGCGATATCATGAGTATTACGAAAGAAAATAACGTTGTAAAAACACATAATCAGCAAGATACCGATAAAACCTGCAGCTAAGGGTGTCATTAGTGTTTGATTATTATCAGGAATTTTTTTATTAACCGGATCAGGCTGACTTAATAGTTGTACTTGTTTTGTTATGCCCTCATTTGTAATATTTGATTTAGCCAGGCACGTTGACATATCAAATAGCAATAAAATAAACAATAAGCTATAGATTGCTCTTCCGTGCAGCACCATTGCTATTCCTTTAAAAGCTTATGTAACTATAAGTATGCAAACTTTGAGATAGTTCGCCACTTATTTTTAGATTTTTTTAATGTAAAATTGTAAAAAAATTTATACTCTAAATTCAGAAATCATGCTGACTTTATCAGCTTGTTTCTGAATTAAGTTCCATTCTCCCCAAGTTAACACAAAATGCAAAATCCAGTGCCCTTGAGGTAGACTAGATTAACTTTGTGCTTCATCATCGCTGATCCGACTTGCTACAGCGCCAGACTGATCTTTATATTTTGCATCTTTACGTGCATTATAAGGGTGTTCAGCCTCGCTTGACATAGTTTCAAAACTCAACGCACCTATTTTCATTTTAGGTTTTAAAGCAAGCGGCAATTTACCTGAATTATAAAACTCTAACACTATATTACCAGACCAGCCGGGATCGATTCTATGGGCTGTCACGTGGACCATCAAACCTAATCTGGCAAGCGATGAGCGACCATCTAACCATCCGACAATATCGGCAGGCAGTGTTACCGATTCATACGTAATAGCCAACGCAAGTTCTCCTGGATGCAAATAAAAAGCATCATCATCGGCTACAAATATTTCATCACTCATTATAGAGTCCATCGCCTTATTAACTTGATCCTTTGGGCCACTTAGATCCACATATGGCATAGTATGCTCTTGAAATACTCTAAATTTATTTCCCAAGCGTAAATCCGCTGTCACGCCAGAAATCATATCATCTTTGGGAGTCGGAACAATTTGGATCCGTTGTTCTGCAATATATTCTTTAATATGTTTGTCTGATAATCTCATACTGGTAATACCCTAATAAATACTTAAAAAATGTTTCGAACTAAAAGTCACGAGTTAATCGTCAGTAATGACGATTTCAACCTGACTTTGATCAGACTCTTGATAATAAATTTGGCTCGCTAAACGCCTCGCTGTTTTACAATACATCTGCCCTATTAGATCCTGGCTGTTATTCGCTATCATTTCTCCTTTTTCTGATGCTTCCCTGACCGCTAAATGTAGTGGAATTTCACCTAACAAAGGGACACCGTAGCGTTGTGCCATTAGCTTCCCCCCACCTTCGCCAAAAACATGACTCGCTTCACCACAGTGACCACAAATAAAATGACTCATATTTTCGACTAAGCCAAGAATAGGTATATTCACTTTTTCAAACATCGCAATCCCTTTTTGCGCATCAGCTAAAGCAAGATCTTGCGGGGTTGTTACAATAACAGCACCTGAAGCCGGTACTTTTTGTGACATAGTTAACTGAATATCCCCGGTTCCGGGTGGCATGTCTACCACTAAATAATCTATCTCTCCCCAATAAGTTTCATTGAGTAACTGCGTTAACGCTTGTGACGCCATCGGACCCCGCCATACCGTTGCCTCAGATGCAGGCACCAAAAAACCAATGGATTGCGATTTAATGCCTGCTTTTGTCATAGGTAGCAACATTTTATCGTCTTTTGCTTCTGGTTTTTTATCTTCTAATCCTAATAATATCGGAATGGAAGGGCCATAAATATCCGCATCAAGTATACCTACTTTTGCGCCTTCTTTAGCTAAAGCCGCGCCAAGGTTTACCGCTGTGGTGGATTTACCTACCCCCCCTTTTCCTGAGGCAACCAAAATAATATGCTTAATTTGTTGCAGTTTATCTTCACCTTTTAAACAACATTCCAAAGTAACAGAGACAGCCATAGCCATTTTTTCACTGAGGTATTGTTCCAGATGAACTGTTTCCCCTTTCGCAGCAAACGGGATCTCACATACAATTTGCAACGTTGAGTTTTTTTTATCTGCCGTTGTTTTATCCAAAATGATAAAGTCTTTTAAGCCAAGTGGAAAAGTATCGCTAGCATACTCGGCTAAAAGCTCTGAAATTTGTGTATTTAGCGTCTTAATTAGTGTGCTTTTTTGAGTAAACAAATTTTTTAAACCAAACATAGTAAGAAATTAAGTTTCTATAATGAAAAATGCTTTTAAATTATGTAACATTCACTGCTATAACACCAGTCTATTCAAAAAATTGACTTTGAATCTAACAAACCATGGTAACTACATTTATGGCACAGAGAAAAATTCTCATCACAAGCGCGCTACCTTATGCGAATGGACCAACACATTTAGGCCATTTACTAGAATATATTCAAACTGATATCTGGTCGCGTTTTCAGAAATTAAGAGGCCATGATGCCTATTATGTTTGTGCTGATGATGCTCACGGAACGCCCATTATGCTTAATGCCCAAAAACAAGGCATTACACCTGAAGAAATGGTTAAAGCGGTTAGTATTGAACGTCAAAGAGATTTTGCAGATTTTAATATTGAATTTGATAACTATCACAGTACCCATTCAAATGAAAATAAAGAACTTAGTGCATTGATCTATACGCGTCTAAACGATGCTGGTTATATTAAAAAAAGAACTATCTCTCAACTATTTGACCCAGAAAAGTCAATATTCCTACCGGATCGTTTTGTCACAGGCACCTGCCCAAGTTGTGATAGTGATGATCAAAATGGAGATAGTTGTGATGCTTGCGGTGCAACTTATAGCCCAACCGAATTAAAAAATCCAAAATCAGCAATGTCGGGTGCAACACCGATATTAAAAGATTCAGAACATTTCTTTTTTGATCTGCCCGCTTTTGAAGACATGTTGAAACAATGGTTAAATTCTGGTTCCATTCAAGATGAAATGGCCAATAAACTACAGGAATGGTTCACCGATGGTTTGCAACAATGGGATATAAGTCGCGATGCCCCATACTTTGGCTTTGAAATACCCGGTGAGCCCGGCAAGTATTTTTACGTCTGGTTAGACGCGCCTATCGGTTATATGGCAAGTTTCAAGAATTTATGTGATAAGTCAGAACTTAACTTTGACGACTTTTGGGCGCCTGAATCAAATGCTGAGCTATATCACTTTATCGGTAAAGATATTATCTATTTCCACAGTTTATTTTGGCCGGCCATGTTGCAAGGGGCTAATTTCCGTAAGCCAACAAACGTTTTTGCACATGGCTTTGTGACCGTTAATGGCGCTAAAATGTCTAAATCAAAAGGAACCTTTATTAAAGCCCGTACATATTTAGAACATTTAGACCCAGAATATTTACGTTATTATTATGCGGCAAAACTAAATTCAGGTATCACAGATTTAGATTTAAATTTAGAAGATTTTGCACAAAGAGTAAATTCAGATCTTGTTGGTAAAGTCGTTAACATAGCCAGTCGTTGTGCCGGATTTATTACAAAGAAATTTGACGGAAAACTCAGTGATACAATTTTAGACCCTTCATTATTATCTGAGTTTCAAAGCGCATCTGAACACATAGCCCAGCATTATGAAAACCGAGAGTATAGCCGCGCTATCAGAGAGATCATGGCTTTAGCCGATAAAGCAAATCAATTTATTGATACACAGGCACCTTGGGTATTGATCAAAGACGAAACAACACAGGAACAGGCTCATCAGGTTTGTTCGCTTGGAATTAATTTATTCCGCTTATTAATGATTTACTTAAAACCCGTGTTACCACACATGGCTAAAAATGTTGAATCGTTTTTAAATGAAACACTTAGCTGGCAATCTGCACAAACCCAGCTTGTAGGCCATAAAATCACTAAATTTAAAGCGTTAATGCAGCGGGTTGAAATGGATAAAGTAACCGCGATGCTAAATGACTCAAAAGAAAGTTTAGCAGCAACGACATCAACAATTATAGATAAAGACAGTCCACTTGCCAAAGAACCCCTTGCAGATGAAATCGAATTTGATGACTTTGCCAAAGTTGATTTGCGTGTTGCTTTAATAGCTAAAGCAGAGCATGTTAAAGGGGCAGATAAACTGCTAAAACTGACGTTAGATCTCGGCGGTGAAACACGTCAGGTTTTTGCTGGCATAAAAGCAGCGTATCAACCTGAAGATATTGAAGGTAAACTCACCGTGATGGTTGCCAACCTAAAACCCAGAAAAATGCGTTTTGGTATGTCAGAAGGCATGGTTTTAGCAGCTGGACCCGGAGGGAAAGAAATATATATTTTAAATCCGGATACAGGTTCAAAACCTGGCATGAGAGTAATGTAATTATAAACAGGCTCTGATAAAAAATCAGAGCCTTTAAAAAAATTTACAAAAAAGATCTGTATATTTTTTGAATGATCTGTAAAATCACTATTTCGAACCATATTTTTAAATCGGTATAAATTTCCTTTTATTACATTTGATAATAATAAAAATAGAGCTAGGCCTTATATGACAATTCAATACGCACAGGTAAAAGAAGTTTGTGATTCACTTAATAGTGGCAAGGACCACGTATCTGCCGCCGCTGTTCTTGAAAAAATTCCAGGTAACAGATCAACAATATTACAACACTTCAAACAATGGCGTACTGAAGCGGATCAACCTGCCTCAGCCAGTAACGATGAATTAAATTTTAGCGAAGAATATTTTAGTGCATTCAAGCAAGAACTCACTCGTTTAGCACGTGAAATAAACCGCTCAACAGAATCTCAATTAAATCACACACTTGAGACTGAAAAGGCGGCTTTAACCAGTTTACAAGAAACTGAAGAATTTCTGCAACAACAATCTGATAAGCTGACACAAACAGAACAACTGCTAGCAGATCAGAAAACAGAATTTGAAACTCTCATTAATGAGCTTAAAAAAGAAAACCATACACAAGTCACCGCGCTAAATGAAGAGTTAACTCAGGTAAGACAAACGACAGAAGCAGCAATAAAAGAGTTAACAGAAACACAAGACGCTGAGATGGCGAAACTGGTTAAAAACAACGATAGTTTAGTTGCTGAACTGGTTAAAAATAATGATATTTTAGTTGCTGATTTAGTCAAAAAGAAAGACACTGAAATTAGTCAATTAACGCAAGCTAAAGACAGCGAAATTGAAGATCTGATACAAAGCAGAGAATCAGACATTGCTGATCTGACTCAAAGCAAAGATGCGATTATTTCAGAAATAAAGAAAAATAAAGATGCTGTGATTGCTGATTTATCACAAAGCAAAGAAACTGCAATTACTGAATTAACACAAAGTAAATTTGAAGAAATTGCAGAAGTTACCCAAGCAAAAGATAAAATAATAAAAGATTTAAGTAAAAGTAAGAATCAGGAAATACAAACATTAACCCAAGCTAAAAAAGAAGCTATTGAAGAATTAACAGCGGCTAACCTAAGTGCAATTGAAACGCTCACGCAAAGTAAAGATGCAGAAATAGCAAAACTAACAAAAAATAAAGAAGATTTAATAGCCGAGGCCATTGAAAAATCGGAAACTGAAATTGCATCTTTATCCGAAAGTCTATTAGAAAAATCAAATAAATTAAGTGAAACTGAAGCCTTAAACACTGAAGCGAATACGCAGATCACGTCTTTAACCGAAAAACTGGCTAAAAGTGAAGCGTCAGATGAAAAAAATAAATCTTCTTTGAATGACTCAGAAGCAGCTGCTAAGCAATTAAAAACCTTATTGACGGAAGCACAAAACAGCGTTGCTGACTTAACAAAACAAAATGCCGCTGCACAAGAACAAATTAAAAATCAACAAGATGAATTTGATTCACACCAAAAAGAGTTCGAATCAGCAAGTAAGCAAGTACAAGCCGCTGAACAAGCTGTGGCAAATATGAAAGAAGAAAACGCACAATTGTCGAATCAAATGAGCTTTATACGAAATAGTTCTACCGAAACAATTCAAAGATTAACAAGTAGCTCTGAGCTTGCAACAGGTAAGATCAAACAGCTTGAAACATCGTTAGCAGATGCAGAAAAAACAGCATCTCAAGCTAAATCAGAATATAACAAATTGAAAGATCAATTAGAGTTTGTAAAACAAAATTCAGCTGAAACATTTGAGCGTTTAACCCGAAAAGCAGACTTAGCAACTCAAAAACTGCGAGAGCTCGAAGCCAAATAATAAACGATATAAATAGTATCGAGTAGGGTGAGGCTCATGCCTCATCCCTCTCACAGAACCGTACGTACGGACCTCGTATACGGCTCATGCAATTTACTATTTCTTACTACTTTTATTTAATAGTTAGAAGCAAGAACACCTGTTTTTACATCATCTATCTGATATAAACCTATTTCTTGGAACCAGCTGTTCGGCATCGCATAGTGCGCCAATGGACTTCCACTATTGCACCATGATGTCATTTTTATCAGTTTAAAGGGCCGTTTATACTTTAACTGCTTTAATCGCCTATGTAACCTTATTGGCTTTTTCCACAATTTCAACTGTATCGCCCTTAATCTTCGCCTGATCCAACCTGCTAGTTCTTTCAATTTTGTGTTTATATTCGCTATCTTGAAGTAGTTGACAAACCCCCTTAGTGCTGGATTTAGCTTCTTTAGCACCTTAGCTAAATTTACTCCCCCATTACGTTTGGTCATTTGCTTCACTTTCATTTTAAATGCTTTAAGCTTCTTTTCTTCGATGCTTGTATGATTTGTGTAAATAACAACACCCAAGAACTTTATCCCCGTATTGCTATGTGCAATATGAGTTTTTCGCTCGTTAACTTTTAACTTTAGTGTCTCTTCTAAAATATGGCTCGCTACTTTTAATGCGTTCTCTGCGCCTGATTTTGAGGTGCAGAATATCAAGATATCATCTGCATAACGCACTATCCTGTGCTCTCGCTTCATCATTTCTTGATCGAACTCATCTAAGTAAATATTAGCAAGTAATGGACTGATCACCCCACCTTGGGGACTACCCAATTCACTTTCCTGCCAAGTACCGCCTATCATAACACCACTTTTAAGAAACTGTTTTATCAGATTTAGGATACTACCGTCTGTGATCCGCTTTCTCACTAACTTGATAAGCAAGTCATGATTTAGCATATCAAAACATTTTGACAGATCCATATCAACAACATGTTGCTTGTCATACCTGCGTATAAAAAGCGTTGCTTTGCTGATAGCTTGATGACAGCTTCGACCTACCCGATACCCATAACTCGATGGATGAAACTGCGGGTCAAAAATCGGTGACATGATATTTGATAGACATTGCTGAACAATCCGGTCTCGAACCGTTGGGATACCCAGTAATCGTTTTCCTCCATCGTCTTTGTCGATTTCAACTCGTTTTACTGGTTGCGCTTGATAGCGTTTTTCCTTCAGTTCAAGCAATAATTGTTTAAGTTCTTGTGCCAAATTTAGCGTAAAGTCATCCACGCTCTGCCCATCAATGCCGGCAGCGCCTCGATTCTTTTTCACTTGTTTGTAAGCCATATAGAGCGCTTGTAGTGATAACATGCGCCCATAAAGACTAAAATGAACCCTCAAATTATTGTCTTGCATCACCTTATAATCGCTTTCTCTGTATCAGTTAGGTTTATTTCATTATCGCGTTAAGCCTTCTAGCGAGAGAAATTTGTTTCTCTATTATTGCAATGTACTTAACTGCTTTATTTTATCTCTAGTAAAGAGAAATAATTACTCCCCCTGCCCGGTTCCATTCTCAGCCTTAGTTTTATCCTTAGCCAATCAAGGAGACCTCACCTTATTAGGCAACTTGTGAACCCGATATAAATTCCACTACTTTTTAGTGATTTATAAATTACTTCCCCCCTTCGCAATCAATTAAAGCTTTTGACTTAAATTGACTCTATCAAACACCATGCTGATAGTCGGCTTGGTTTTATCCTCCACACCATTACTGGCTTTCACAGGCCTAGCCTTACTCACTACTACGGGTTCATCTGCCACCTCACATCGACAATAAACCTTGAGTATCCTCTTGAGTTTATGCCACTTACTAAAATTAAGTTTAGATGCCAGGCTTCCCCAGTTACTGCACTCGCTCCCTGTTAGAAATTCCACCCTCAAACACAGTATTGGTCTGACCAAGTATAGGGCGTCGCGCTATTTTGGACGCTTACCCACCAATACCGCCGAAACAGGTTACGGTTAGTTGTGTACCTCTAACTTCCTATGGCTTCCTTCAGACCTCACCGTTAGCCAGTAACGCCCTTGCCATTCGGATTATCTTCCCCTTAGTCAGGGTGATAAGGCTTCTTTCAGCCTATCGGGTTTGCCAGCTTCGCTGGGCAAACAAAAAAACAGCAATTCATTTGCTGTTTTTTTATACCTGATCATTGAAGATTTTGAAGTTTTGCCTCTAAATTCCGATACGTATGCTCATCAGAAACCGACTTTAATAAATCAAAAGCAAGATCTAAATTATCTCGGCCAATTTTCAATATTAAAGTAGATAAAGCCTGATCTCGCAACTTGCCAGGCTCTAATGACATAACCCAATAACGTGTATTGTCAGGTTCAGTGTTATACCAGGAATGTATTAGCGCATTTATATATTTGGTATTTTTAGTGTCATTAATTATGTAGTCTGCGGCAACCCCTGCTGGATCTTGCCTGATCCAATTATGGATCAATCTATCATTTGCAACTGCAAACCCTTTTTCATCTTCAAATTGTAGCAGCCATTGCCTGGCCTCTCTAATATCTGAACCAGACATATGTTGCACTATGCTGGTTAATAACGCAGCACGTTGCTTTGGTGAGTCAATGGTTTGAAAGTATTGTTTAGCTTGTGTTAAATCATTTCTGGCAAATGAATTAGCCATACTCAATAAAATGTTATTAGGAAGATTTAATGAATACGCCCATTCAAACGCTTCTTGAGGATATTTATCTGCATATGACATAGCAATACCGTATGCTTCTCGCTTTTTATTTAAACCTAATACATCTTGCCAATATTGCGCAGCCGCCCTGGGATCTTTTTGTGCCCAATTTGATAAAATACGCATATTAGCTTTATCACCTAACAGATCTTTATGTGCCAGAGCATATTCAAACGCTTGCTTCCCATTTTTAGACGCGATTTGTTCAATCACCAACATTAAACGTTTATTATTTTTTTTGTCATCAAGTGAATCTAATAATATGGCTTGCTCAACAGCTAACTGACTATCACTATTTGCCAACATAGAAATTATCATAGTTTGAATGTTTTCAATATGTTGCTTATCATCTAAATCATTTACGCGTAATAAAGCAGTAATAGGATCAACAAGTGCCCATTTATACATGGCACGCCTGATCCCATCATTTCTTTTCGGATCATTTTTATCTAATGTCAGATAATACTCAAATGCACGTATATACCCTCTATTCATGACTTTTGTATGTTCAGCATGTAATTTGAGATTTGTTGGTAATAGATCAGCAAGTTGCTGAATATCAGGCACGTACTCAAAAACAGACGCTGTGATCAAAGAGAGTATCACTTCATGTTGTAATTGCTTATTTTCTATATTTTCTACACTAAGTGCTGTTTTGCCTGGTTCATAAAAAGCCCATTCGTGAAATATTTCAAATATTAATGATTTATATTGTTCCTGCCCAGCATAACTATCAAAAAAATAATTGACCGCATGTTCACCATTAATTTCAACAAAACGACTAAATAGAATTTTACTTAATCCTGTTATTGCGTGATCATCATCAAGTTGTTTGACCTGTTTTAGATATTTTATGGTATCAAATTCAGTGAGCTCTGAAGAAAAAAGATACATGGCCTTGTACTGCGAAAATTCGCTTTTGAGTTTAAGTAAAGCGTGTATATCAATATTTTCGGGTAAAACAGTTTGTACTTCTTGTATATGATAAGTTTCCGTTTTGGTACTCATACTGCCTACCCTATTAGTCGATTGACTTATTTCCTTACTGGCAGTATTTGGCTCTTTATCTGCGGTTTTGTTTGAGGTTAAGTAACCTAAATAAAATGTAAAACCAAACAAACTCATTAGTAAAATGATAAAGTAACTACGTTGTTTTATTTTTTTGTGCAATGATCATAACTCCCTTAATTGCTGCTTCATCTGTTTTGCAGCAATAGTATAACCGCCATTAGCACCATCAAGGAAATGAATATGATCTTTGTTATAGTCTGTTACTATGCAAGTTATCAATGCACACTCACTATGATGCAGACCAAACACAATATCCCCTTGTAAACGATAGGCGTTTAAGATGTCATTTAACTGCTTTCTTTGCTCCCTTTGCCCTGAGATCACCATACGTAATATACCGTCGAATTTTCTATAATCAGTATTCATAATCAAATTTTGTTTATACTCTCCCCAGTGAGTATTTTTAGTTTGTTTTTTATTCGCCATAAAACGCTCGCCAATGCGCTTGAGTATTTTAAGTTTAATTAAATATAGAAAGTTTTGCCATTTCGACTGAAATGCCGTACGAATTTTTGCTTCAATACTTAGCAAATTAAAATGCTTAGTTAACGTTAAGTTTGTTTCAGTTAAAGGATGATGTTCAGGATCTTTGCCATAAATATGTTGAACCTGTGCTAATATAGCGGCGTAAATATTATCTGTGTTGGCAGGATCAATAACCTGAACCATTAAAGTAATATTTTCTTCCTGCGGGCTTGGGATTTCATTCCATCGACACTCAAAACCAGAAAAAATAGCATTCGATGCGCACTTAGCCATTTTTATCAAATAAGGATTATCATCTTGCTGGTTTTTAATAAGTGATTCAGCATATGCAAGGCCCTCTCCTGCAAACATGGCTTGTTGGTAATATTTATGTGGTTGATATTTAGCAACACATAACGATAAACCTTGTTCTTTTATCTGCAGCATAGAGACGACTCCCACTCTTAATTGCAGAGCAAACTGTTCCTGGGCCATTTTCTCTGCTGCAATTAATGCAGGTTCAACCTTGGGGAGTAAAGCTTTCGGGAAACAGGCAGTTGCACCATCTCCACCAAATATAAATGGTATTTTTAAAGGTTTCAGTGCGTTTGTGATCGCAACAATTGAGGCTACGCCCATCGCATTTACCTGTTTATATTTTCCCTGCTCAATTGCTTTAGTGGAGCCTACAACATCTGTGATCACCACCACCCAATTAACAGGTAGCGGGTGGTACCATGTTTGCAAATGAAATTCATTAAAATTGGAAAATGCCGAAATAGAATCATAAAATGAGTCTGTCATTGGTCACTAGCTACTTTTTATTTTATAAAATAACCATAGCATAATTAATTTAAATAAAATTTAGGCTTTAATAAAATAAACTAAAAACGATATTCATTAAACTCTTTGTTTTTTTGTCTGTCGCGGTATGATTTTTTATCAGAATGTGTTTCTTGCCATTTACGCTGGCGTTTCTTACTTTGCTTTTTCTTAGTAAAATCATTTTCATCAAGTTCAAAAGCCGCATTGTTCCAGTCAGATGTATTCATTTTTTTATACTCAAGTTCTAAATTGCTGTCAGCATAAAATGAAAATATGTCTGTTTCGTGAAAATTAAATGACGAGTTGATTACAATATATAACAGATAATATTGTGAAATACAGCGACTTCACTTTGTAGATTACGATAACCATGTATTTGGTTTGCAGCAAATTTAATGCTTTCCCCTGCTTTTAATTCATGCCACTGATCTGCTAAAAAATATTCCATCGTACCTGATATCATAAGAATATGCTCTATCACGCCCTCATTATGCGGCTCAGATACATGTTGATGGTCGGGTAACAAACTCAGTTGAAAAGTTTCCATTTTGGTCATGGGATCATATTTAAACTTGGTAACGATATTGATACTATGATCAGACGCTAATTCTGCCGTAAGCGGTTTATTTGTTGTTGACTCAGGCACAAGCTCAGTTAAAAAATATGATAAAGGAAGAGCAAATCCAGAGGCAATCTGCCACAACTTAGCAATAGTCGGGCTAGACTCACCTCGTTCAATCTGCCCTAGCATGGCTTTAGAAACCCCCGTTTGTTTACTGCAATAATCTAAACTCCAACCTTTTTCGGTTCTGGCTAATTTTAAATTTTTTGCCAAATTTTTGTTTATATCTTTATTTTGTTTTATCAACATTTAGATGGTCCTTAAAATTCACCTTGTGCGTTATAGCATACAATGTTAGTTTAGTCTCGTGCGTTTTAACGCACAAAATACAACTATTAAAAAATGAGGCGTAAATGCAACAATTTAACAATGTGCTTAGCAAATTAACCGCAGGATTTGTCGCCGTATTAATTGGTTTTACCAGTAGTGTCGCTTTGATTTACCAATTAGTGATCAATCTGGGTGGCACAAGTGAATTAGTCGCCAGCTGGTTATTAATATTAGGTTTAACCATAGGTTTAACATCAATTTTTTTATCATTGTATTATAAAATTCCTGTGATGGTCGCCTGGTCAACTCCCGGAGCTGCATTATTGATCACCAGCACACAAGGTTATTCATTAGAGCAGGCAACCGGCGCATTTATTATTTCAGCCCTGATGATATTTATCTGTGGGCTCAGCGGAATTTTTGCAAAGTTAATGCATAAAATTCCACAACAATTAGCCAATGCTATGTTAGCCGGGGTTTTGGTCAATTTCGGCATAGAAGTTTTTAACCTGATAGAACAAGAAGCCTTGATTATTTTATCTATGTTATTGGCTTATCTACTTAGCAAAAAGTATCTCCCTAAATTTACTATGTTATTGGTACTCGGAACCTGTTTATTACTTGCCTGGCAGCAAGAAATAGAAAACCTCAATCAAATTAGCTGGCAGATCAGCCAATTTCATTTTACCCAACCCCAATTCGATTTTTCCGCGATGATCAGTATTGCACTGCCTTTATTTGTGGTCACTATGGCATCGCAAAATATGCCAGGTATCGCTGTATTAAAAGCACATGATTATAGTGCTCCTGTTTCTACCAGTTTAACAGTAACAGGTCTTGCAAATATGCTGGCAGCCCCTTTTGGTGGTTTTGCGTTTAATCTGGCCGCAATTACCGCCGCAATTTGTATGAGTAAAGACGTAGACCCAAATAAGCATCAACGTTATTGGGCGTCTGTGGCCGCAGGCGGGTTTTACATACTTATGGGTGTTTTCGCAGCGAGTTTAATTGGGATTGTCGAGACATTACCCCAATCAATTATCTTAGCATTAGCGGGGATTGCGTTATTTTCTACTATCGCCTCAAGTCTTAAACAAGCATTAGAGAAACCAGCGTTAAATGAAGCATCCATCATAACATTTCTGGTAACGGCATCAGACTTAGCCATATGGAATATCGGTTCAGCACTTTGGGGAATATTAGCTGGCGCTATGACATTATTGATATTAAATTATTCAACAAAAACAAAATTGAAAGAAGGTGAATCAATACCAATAAAAAGCCACTAAGCTTTTAACTTAAGCGATGCCATAATTTTTAATGCTTCAGCATTACAAAACTCTATGGCTTCAGCTAAATCCTCATATGTTAAATTTAACACCAACATGACATAGGGATCAATCAGCATTTTAATTGAATACATCCCTCTGTGGGAGTTCACTAAAGCTAAACGCATCGCAAGATATAAAATTAATGGATCAGGTTTACACGCTTGTTCATACTCAAAGTCTTGATGAATAAGAGGCTCAAGTAAATTAAGGGGTAATTGCCATAAGTTTAATAATTCAGCACTACAATCTTGATAAGTAAAGTTATATACAGCTAATTGTCTTTCCCATGGCGTATCATTTTTATCGTACTGCTGGCAATATTTTACTTTATTTGGTGCACTGGATAAAACAACCAGCTCACCTATATTATGTAAAAGTCCGGTTACAAATAATCCATCGCTGTGTTTATTCCCTGTTTTCTTTGCCAGAAATTGACACATAAGTGCGCAATCAACACTTAACTCCCAAAACCTATCAAGATCTATAACCTTGCTATCAATTTCCTCACACGCCGCCGTAGCACCATATACTATCAATAAATTATTTATTTCATTTAAACCTAACATCATAAGCGCTTTATCAATTGTGTCTATTTCTCTTGAAAAATTAAATAACGCACTATTTGCAATTTTTAACAGCTTGGAACATAGAATAGGATCTAGAATAAGTATATCGGCAATATCCTGAAATGTACTTTGTTCATCGTCAATAATCTCCCTGAGTCTTAAATATACATCAGGTAATACAAATAGGTTTTTCGCTTTAGCGGCATATTGAAGTGCTGAAATGGTCAATTTCTTTGTCCTTAAAAAAACAATCCACTGTATTTATTGTTGCAGATAGTTTCAGATCTGCAATATAAGATCAGATTAACTTTTTCGATTATCAATCCATTCACTCATCACAACATGCGTTTTAATTTTCGTAATATCCGCTTCATTATACCATTTGTATTAAATCAACAACCACCGGCAAAGCCGGGGGTATGATGAAAGCCCCTGGAAGGGGCTAAAATTAAACTCCTGAGAATTGCATTTGCTCTTGTCGTTTTTCTTCACTTTCCTGATTTCTAATGTATTCTCGAATCATTTGTTCATCTAAGCCGACTGTACTTACGCAGTACCCTATCGCCCAAAAATGTCGCCCTGTGAAATTTCTTTTGACTTGCAAATAATCTCTAAATATTCGAATTGCTGATTTTCCTTTTAAAAAACCAACCGTATTAGCAACGCTATACTTAGGAGGGATCATCAGTAACATATGAATGTGATCATTCATCGCATAACCTTCGATCAATTCAACTCCTTGCTGCCTACATAATTCTCTTAAAATTTTACCTATGTCTCTTCTAATTGTTCCATAAATTGCTTTTTTTCTGTATTTAGGCACAAATACTATATGATATTTGCAATAATGTTTTACGTGAGCTTGGCTTTGCCATTCTCTCATTTTGGCCTCCTTATTCGAACTTGCCGGTTCTGTTAAAGAGGCCATTTTCTCAGATTTGCACGCCTTAACGGCAAAGCCTTGTTGAGTCACACCGCCAGAGGCGGTGGTTTACCGAGAATGATTTAGTGAGCAAATATCAGTGAGGATAAATTTTCTACAACAAGGCGTTTGATTGAGCAATAGCAGGCTATTGGGATTGAAAACAACGCAGTTTTAGTGAAATTTAGGCCATTGAGAATGATCACATATTTGATGTAATTGGTATTATCTAACAATTCTCTGATTTCATGTATACGCCGCATACCAAGTATAGCACTCGCGCTATTTTGGACGCTTACCCACCAATACCCCGAAACAGGTTACGGTTAGTTGTGTACCTCTAACTTCCTATGGCTTCCTATGGCTTCCTTCAGCCTATCGGGTTTGCCAGCTTCGCTGGGCAAACAAAAAATCCGATGAATTGTATTCACCGGATTCTGTTAAAAAACAAGCTAACTCAGCTTAACTGGTCTGTATTACTATTAAATCCGTTTCTTATTTTAACATGTAACAAGACTAATTTTTCTTTTCTTCTTTGAAAATATAGCTTCTAGTTGTTCTCAATGTCAAACGATCCTTATACAAACATTTATTGCCGTCAGCACATACTTTTGGAGGTGAATTTTCATGAATAACTTTTGGAATTTCTATCTTAGGTGTTATTAACACCATACCTGGTGGTCCTGGGTTCTCGTCAGTTTCTTTAGGCATCTGGAACATTAACTGAGGAGTATCAGGAATATGATCACCCAAAGATACATGAGTATCAGTATAATATTTTGCACCATAATGTAAGTGGAATGCATATAAAAAACCACCTCCGCCAGTTACTGAACATTGTAAACCTGTAGCGCCACCACCTGCGGGAACAAATGTTGTAAAATAAGCTATTCCACCTAATACAGTTGCTTTTGATAAAGATTTTTCACCACTTCTTAATTTATATTTCCATCCAGATTTCAAAGATAATTTCACTTCTTCTCAACAAATGCTATGCCTGATGCATTAAGATTATCAGTAAAAGGGTCTGATGAAACGTCCATTAATATTGAGCCCGCTATCACAGTTGTTGATTTGTATTTTTGAGTCAGTACATTTTCATCTCTGATCATGTACAATCAATTCTCAACAGTCGTTTCTTTCGGGTCGGTTCGATCACCACTACCGATTAATATGGCTTCATATGGCGTATCTTGACGACTATAACTTGTTTAACCACCATTGGTCTTTTTTGTTACATTACTGAAATAAGTACGTACAACTTCTGGTTGGTAAAAAAAGCGTTTTCCAGCAGCCTGGTCATTCAATGATGCCAATTTATGAGACCACCACTGATTAGTATCTTCTCCTGTGGGCATATCCATTCGATAGATATCACCACCTGTGTCTGCAGCATAAAGTCTGTCGATATAGCCATCAAAATCCGAATCTAACACAGCTATATTACCTGGGACACTATGCCTTCCTAGAGAGAACTTATATTTAAAACTGCCACTATCAGCATCCACGATATAAACCTGATTTCCCTTATCATTTCCACTTGCGCTAATACCTGAATCATTTCGTGTATCGTAACCACCACCAAAGATGAGTACAGGAGTGTCAGCACCATATTTAGCAATATAGCCAATATAAGGTTTAGACCAGGTTTGGCCCATATGTTGAAAGTCATCCTGACTATTATTTATTTTCTATTTCAATACAGGCGCATCCGGGTTGCTTATATCAAAGGCATAATAAGACGAACCACCTCGGCGCATTCCAAAGAAAGCCCATACTCTATCGCCCGGTTCTACTATTCCGTCACCATCTTTATCATCAAAATAAACTGCCGGAGGTGCGTCCATACCATACACTTTTTTATCTGCTGTTTTATTTTTTAAATGCCTTAATCCTTTATAGAGCTCATAAGGAATAAAAGCCCAAGATTCTTCAATAGAGGCACCTTCATTTTTATCCTCAAACATATGGATAAAGCCTGCATTAGTGCCCAAAATGATTCGAGTGCCATAACTTTGATAATTTAATACAATAGGTTTAGAGTGTAACGCATCCCCATAATGTCATCACGGCGGGTTTTAGTGCCATTTGCCGCCACGTTATATCCTTGGGCCTAGGTTATAATATTGGTTACTTCAGATTCAACCACATCTTCAGCATCTTTAATCACGTTACCTGCATAAGATTTATGAAGTTCCATATCCGTTGCTAACGTCTCTAGAGATTTTTCGAGCCTTATTTGTTCATAAGTAAAGGGACCTATACTACCACTCACATCAGTTATTAGGTTGCGAGTTGTATTTACATCTAGATTGGCGAGCATTAAGTTTGCACCGTCTTTTTTAACGTTATTGCCATCAGCACCTTTGTTTGCAGGTAACCAGAATGTTTTAGCTGTATCTTTAATAGTGCCATTATCATGAATTGCAGGCTTATCGTCTTTATCTAATATACTATCACCATCAACTTTCAGTCTTTTTAAATTCCCTTTCCAATTAGCGCCCGGCTCTGGAAAAAACATGGCATAATAAACCGCATCATTACTACGGGTACTATCAAAATTACTAGTAGCAACAGAAGGGGAAGTAAAAGTCCCATTAGCTTCATTAATCTTATCTATGGTGTAGGTTAACGCTTCTTCTAAATCATTAGCATCTTTCGATAAAACATAACTCCCCCCTCCTTGCTCCGCAGTTTCCTTCAGTAAAGCTTCACCGCCTGCGCTCATACCATTGCCTATGCCTATAGTGAAAATTTTAGCGACATTATTCACCGTTGCTTTTGCTGGATATAAATCAGTAGAAAACATATACTTTGCCAAATTATGCATTTGATTATCAACAGTTTGGTCTATACCATCTTCATATTCAACATTGCTTTCTAAAGTAAGGCTCGCACTATTAGTGAACAAATTTGTAATTTCAGTATCTCTGTCATTATCATTTGTAGGGTCACCATCAGTGATCATAATAATATTGATATTTTGATCGCATCGCTCAGCTTCATTTTCACGCAGAATGAAAGCCGATTTATATTTAGTATTACTGTCTTTTTCTATAGATAAATCTCTTTTTGAGATATCAGCATCCGCCGGGTGTTAAATCATTCACTGTAGTATTTAGATTTGTCGCATCCGTGATTGTAGCCGGTTTTATACCTTGAAGCACATACCCACCATAACTACCATCAAACCTCATTAAACCGAATTGAGCTTTATCGGCATTTGCATGTTACTGCATCTTTCGCCGCCTGCATCCGGCTTTTATCAGCAACTAATGGGCCAGTACAGTACATTCAATCCATATTTTCTCTCCATCCTTATATTTGTATTGACCATTGGGCTTTTTCTCATAACAAGAATTTCCGGTTTTTGCGTTATTTTTCATACTGCCTGACGTATCAAAAATAAACAGGATTTTTGGTTCTTCTTGTTCTAGTTCATAGTTTACATAAAGATCAATGTCTTCCGCTAAAACTGGAAAACTAACCCCAGCTCCTACAGCCATGGCCAAAAACAGGCTTTTTATTGAAAATCTATTTTTCATTTGAGTCCCTAAACAGAGAGTAAATTAATTTTAATCTGGTTAATAAAAACGAATTAATGAGCGGCATATAATCAGCAAATACGATTAATTGTTTTATATTAGTTCGCGTAATTTATAAGTTTAAACAGCTAAAAATAACATTCATCTATTTACATCTTTGATAATGTTGCTAGTTTTAGTTTCATAGCGCATTTAACAGCCTATTTTACTGTCAATGACGTGATATCATCAAATCAGTTGATGTGTTTTTAAACAAAAAACGCGATTATTTGGCTAATGCACATTAATTTAAACTGAATTAACATTAAAATAGATTAAAATTTGTTATTTTTTACTTGATCATTTTGTACGAGAAAAAGTGACAGTAACCTGATATTAAACAAGTTTATCTATACTTAAGTATGGGAATACAACCCAGATAATAAAAAAGCAGCTTAAAATCGTGCAGTTATATTTTGTTTTAGTAAAGTGTCAGCTTGAAAAAAAGCCCAAATATGCTTCTAGCTTAATATTTTACTACCTAAAATCGGTTCGCTCATTCACGAAAAAGTTCAAAGATTGTTCAAAATTAAAGCTATCCATATTTTTAATCATGAAGAGGGGGTTTTTCATCATTTTTGTTCTTTTTTGTTCTTTGATTGTGCATACATGTCAAATAATTCACTGGCAGCTATCACCGTCAGGTCGTTTCCTCTATACAAAGTATCAAGCCAGATTTGATTACCAAAATTAGATAGCTGCTCACAATTGACATGGCCATGTACTGTTAATTCGATATTTTTAATTTTATTATAGTGTCCTAACTTGGCTTGATTATATTGACTACGCGCCCATAAATAGTCGAGTTTTTCGGTATGTGCCAAAGTTGTATTTAAATTTTGCCAATCCTCAGGTGCCGAGCCGTGTATAATGCCAAGGTTACCTGAGTTTGTTACTAAAGTGATAGACAAAGGCATTTTTTCTATGATTAAAGTGCGAAATTCATTTAATTTTTTATCTGCATAACTTTTGGTCCACAGGCCGCCATTGGCATGATGTAATAAACTCGCCTCTATAGACTGATGACTATTAATAAACAGATGTTCATGGTTACCCAATACCGCATAAAACCAGGGTTCATTTAATAAAGCCAGGCAATCTTCATTATCTTTACCTCTGTCAATTATATCACCGCAACTGATCAGTCTATCTTTATTAACATCAAAACCAACCCGCTGTAAATGCCGCGATAATAACTGCCCTTCACCATGGATATCACCCACAATAAAATCCCTGCCATCTACATTAACAGGCAAAGTTAAATTACAGATATCCGGATACTTTATAAATTTTTTTATCATTTAGAAATCACAAAGAAAAATATCATTATCAATACACAGCTTCCCAGATGCAACCTATAACTTATAACCTTAGTCCCTATTATTAAAATGAATAAAACTAATGTTAATGAAATTTTTATGGTGCGCATTTTAAAATAAACGCCCTATTTGTGCTTAAATTTTAACTTAATTTTGAAGTCATACCCTATTTGTATAAAATAAAAACCATATTTTAGACGTCTAGATGTTGAAAGCTCCATAATCTAAAGGTAGTATGAGCATAAATAAGTTTTACTCAATTAAAATATGAGATTTATTAAAGATGATTGACATTAAACATTTGAAAACACTTTCTACACTGAAAGACACAGGCTCCCTGGTGAATACTGCACGGGAGCTATTTTTAACACAATCAGCTTTATCTCATCAAATTAAAGACTTAGAAAACAAACTCGATTGTCAGTTATTTGAACGAAAAACACATCCGGTACGTTTTACTCCACAAGGCATGTTATTGTTGGAACTAGCTCAGGATATTTTACCTAAAGTTGATGCGACCAAGTGCAGAATAAAAGAAAGCCTCAATCAACCTATTTCACAATTACGACTCAGTGTTGAATGCCATGCCTGTTTTCACTGGTTATTACCGACTATTAAAGAGTTTAATAACTTCTGGCCAGATATCAAAGTTGATTATGAACGTGGATTTAGTTACGACGCAATTCCAGAGTTATTAAATAATGAACTCGATTTAGTCCTCACTTCTGATATAAGAGATGCAGATTCCCTTGAATATGCGCATATGTTTAATTTCAAATTAAAGCTGATCGTTGCTCCTGATCACCCTTTGGCAAAAAAAGCTTATGTCACTGCCCTAGATTTAAAAGATGAAACGATAATTTCGTATCCCATTCCAAAACAAAGGCAAGATATTTTTAAACATTTCATTCAAAATTCACGATTTGACGGCACCTTAAAAACCGTCGATCAGGGCCTGCTTATATTTCAATTAGTGAGTGCAGGAATGGGGGTTGCGGCTTTACCCGATTGGTTAGTAACCCCCTATGAAAGCCAGGGATTAATCAAATCAATTCCGCTAGGTGCATTAGGCCTCACTCGTCCTATGTATTTGGCAATGAATAAAAACATGCAAGATAATCCGGTTTACCGTCATTTCATTAATACGTGTAAACAAACCTCACGGTAATAAGGGCTAAATACAAGCAATAACAGCCTTTGATAGAATTTTATCCCACAGTCATTTAGCCACTTACATTATGGCATTTATAACTTTTCAATTTCCAGTCCAGAGACTGGAATATACAATAAATTTGGCTAAACGGGATTATCTATATCAATAAATGTCACATCCAGTTCATATGATTTACTGAGATATTCTCCTAAGGCTTTAACACCATACCTTTCTGTAGCATGATGACCGGCAGCAAAAAAATCGATATTCTGTTCACGTGAACTATGGATAGTTTGCTCTGATGCTTCTCCGGTTAAATACGCATCTATATTTTGTTCAGCTGCTAAGTCGATATAACCTTGCCCGCCCCCCGTACACCAGGCGATTGTAGAAATTTTTTCATTTCGGACTATCGAACTTAAAGGTTGTCTGCCTAATACCGTATGTAACTTGTCACTTAACTGCTGTCCGGTTAGCGGTGTTTTAAATTTACCTTTAACTGGCACACTATAGCGCGCATTCAGTTCCAACCCGGCTTCATATTCAATATCTAATAAGTTAGCAAGCTGAGCATTATTGCCTAATGTCGGATGTATATCTAATGGCAAGTGATAACCAAATAAATTGATATCGTGCGCCATTAAAGCAGCGAGTCGATTTTTTTTCATACCTGTCACTACCGGACTTTCTCCTTTCCAAAAAAAACCGTGATGAACAATTAATGCATCTGCTTTATGTGCGATTGCTGCATCGATCAATGCCTGGCTTGCAGTCACGCCTGTGACTATTTTTTGTATTTCAGCCTTCCCTTCAACTTGAAGACCATTTGGACTAAAATCTTTCACTTTCTCTGGTTCTAATAAAATATTCAAAACTTTTATCAAATCGTCGCGCTGCATGTTTTTTACCAAAAAACTTAATAATTTGGTTAAATTGTCACGTTTACGTGCCCATAAATAAAGAAAAACCTGAAAAAATTGATAAATTAGTTAAAAGTATGTATAAAAAGCGCTGCAACATATTAATCCATAGGATAAATGATGAGTAAACTTGATAAAGAGCAAGTATTAGAAGCTTTCGAAAAAGCATATCAGGCAGTAAATGGTAAAAAACCAGAGATCACAACTAAGCCGGGTTGGTTTAGTGTAGACGGTGGCAAAAACATGCGTCTTGCAGATCTTGCTGCGTTAACAGAAGAACTCGCATCAGGAACTTCAAACGAAGCACCTGTCGCAGATGCTAAACCTGCCAAGAAACCTGCAGCAAAAAAAGCGGCCACTAAGCCAGCTAAAGCAGCAGTGGACAAAAGTAAAGGTATGGTTATTGTAAAAGCAAATGATGATGGCTATAAAGCCGAAGAGTTCTGGATTGTATACCTGGCAGAAAAAGACCATGATTGTCGTCTGCCACAAGGTATCGTTTAATACTTTTTCAGTTCAGTACAACTGATTTAAAAAAGGCTGCATCTATGCAGCCTTTTTTATATATACTAATTAATATTAGTTTTCAAAATACAGTTTTTCCCTGGGTGTTTTATCTACTTCTTGCATGGTTTTGGCGTTAAATAAACGGCCATTGATCATAGTATAATCAACTTTGTCCGTCACTCTGATATTGGTTAACGGATCGCCATCAATAACAATTAAGTCAGCCAGTTTTCCAACTTCCAGTGAACCGATATTTTTATCAAGGCCCAGATAACGAGCCGGATCTAATGTTGCGGCCCGAATAACTTCTAATGGTGTCATACCGCCCTGTGCAAACATCCACATTTCCCAATGTGCGCCCAATCCTTCTCTTTGACCATGGGCACCTAAATTAACCATCACGCCTTCATCTTGTAATTCTGCAGCAACCGTTGCATTACTAACATGATTATAATGATGTTCAGGTGCTTTAGGTCTTCTCATAGCACGCGGCATTAACTGTGATTGAGGCACAAATTTAGATAATCTGGGGTGTTGCCACACATTGGTTTTATCATACCAGTAATTTTCGCCCCAAATACCACCATAACCAACCACCAGCGTTGGTGTATAACCAACCTGAGACTGGCCCCACAACTGTTTTACATCGTCATAGATATTTGCAACAGGAATAGAATGTTCAATTCCTGTATGGCCATCAACTACCATAGACAAATTATGCTGCAATAATGAGCCACCTTCTGGCACAACCATCATACCTAATTCACGCCCGGCCTGAACCACCTGTTGACGTTGATTTCTTCTCGGTTGATTGTATGATTTAACACTAAATGCGCCTACTTTTTGTAAACGCTCTAAATGAAACTTAGCATCTTCTAATGAGTCCACGTGTGACGTATAACCAGCACCTTTTGCACCATATAAAATAGTACCTGTAGAGAAAATTCTCGGCCCGACGATAGCCGCTGACTTTTGCATTTCACTTGCGGTAAATATTTCACTGGTATCATTAGACGGATCATGAATGGTAGTAACACCTAATGCCAGTCCGGCCAGATTTTTCCAGTTTTGTTGTGGAATAATTTCGTTTGAACCTTGAGCGCCATGGGCATGCACATCAACAATACCTGGCATAATCGTTTTACCACGTACATTAACAGTTTTGGCACTTTCGGGGATCTGAATGTTATCCATTGTTCCTATGGCTTTAATATGTTTGCCATCGGTTAATATCACACCATTTTCAATGATCTGCTCCCCTTTCATGGTAATAATTTTAGCGCCGGTTAACGCTATCATGCCTTCAGGCTGATGCATATCCTGCTTAAAACTAATATTTTTTCCATTTGGCGCTTTAAAGGTTTTTTCAGACTTTTTAATATCAAAAATACCTGATAAATCACTGTGGTATAATTCAGGGCCTAACGTCCAGTACAAGGTATCGCTGTTATTATTCCAGCTGATATTTTCACCTGCGCGAACTGATAATTGTTCTACAGGAAATTGTTTATCCTCTGGGCCTATATTCAGTGTTTTACCTCTATTAATAAAAGGTGTCACAAATACTTTAAAACGTTCTGAAAACGCCAGATATTTGCCATCAGGCGATACTTTAAATTCAGTTGCTAATTCCGACTCATACAATTTTTGTATCTTTTTAGTTTTTACATCAATTACACTTAAAGATGGTTTTTCACCATTTTGCATAAAATAAATATGCTCATTATCATCAGCAAATTGTGGATGAGATCCTTTTTCCGTGATCAATTCAGGCTTTTTATCTTTAATACTTACCGCATAAATGCCAGTTTCTAAAGACCAGTCTGGATTTAAAATGGCACTACCCCTGGCTTTTCTATAAACTAAGGTTTTACCATCAGGACTAAATACAGGCTCTACATATTTACCCGGTTCATTGACTATCACTTTACTTTTACCATTTCGCGTTGATGCAACCCTGATAGTGCCTTGTTTTTTATCATTCCAGGTAACATAAGCTATTTTTTTACCATCCCTAGAAAAAGTAGCAAACAGCTCAAAGTGATCTGTCTGCTTTGTTAATCTTTTTACTTTTCCAGATATAAGATCTTTTTTATATATATAGCCTAACGCGTCATAAATTGCAGTTTTTCCATCAGGTGAAATCTGAACATTTCGCAGCATTTTGACATCAAATTCAGGCATATCTAAATTTTGTTCAAATCGTAGCGCTGTTTGTAATTTTTTGGTGGCGGTTACTTTAAAAGGAATATCTGCTATTGATTTATTTTTAACATTCAGTTTATGTATTTTTCCACCAGCCCAAAAGACCAGATTTTCATTATCTGGCGTCCAGGCGATATTCGTATAAACGCCATGAATGGCCCAGGTTTCTTGCATATCTCGTTCTAACTTATCAAAAACTTTAGTATGTTTACCTGATTTTAAATCGTATAAATAGAGACTTGTCTGAAAATCGTCGCGTTTTACATAAGCAAGTGTTTTACCATCAGGCGAAGGAGTTGGACGAATAGCGCCTCCCATACCTGAAATAATGGTTTCGATTTCACCACTCGCTAGTTCATAACGTTTTATTTTATAAATACCGGAAGTGGAGTCTTTAGAATAATGAAAGGTTTTTCCTGGTGTCGCGTCTTGTGAAAAATAAACATATTTTCCATCTGGTGAAAATGCGGGTTCACCCAAATCCTTTTGATCATTAGGTCTTTTTGTTAGCTGTACACCATTGCCGCCCGCTTTATGATACATCCAAACTTCACCCGCTCCCAAAGAGCGTGTATCTGTAAAATGTTTTCTTGCGACTATGTAATCACCATCAGGGCTCCAGGTCGGGCTATTGAGTAATCTAAATGTTTCATTGGTAACCGCTTTGGCATTATTACCATCAGCGTCCATGATCCAAACATTATCGCCACCATCAGCATCAGAAGTAAACACAATATGCTTACCATCCGGGCTGAATTTAGGTTGCATCTGCCATGCAATATCAGAAGTCAGTAAAGTGGTTTCACCTCCTTTAATAGGCATAGAATAAATGTCACCAAGTAAGTCAAATACAATTGTATTGCCATCAGGACTGACATCAACATTCATCCATGTGCCTTGCTCTACTGATATTTTAGCGTCAAAAAATTCACCTTGCGGTTTGTCTACCTGCCAACTTGGTTTTTCTTTGTTTATTTCTTTATTCTCTATGACATCAGCTTGTGCATTACATGCCAAAGAGATGGATAAAGCCAAACTTGTTAATAAAAGCTTTTTCATTTATTGATTCTTATATTGATATTAGTTATTTTTTATTGGAACAAAATAATGCATTAGTCGCCAGTAATAACTGGTGAATACACAATATTTAACGATAACTGCAGTACTTAAATCCAATCTCTGGGATCAAATTGATAATAGTCCATTAATAATTGGTATATTTCAGGATCTTGGCTTTGCAATTGCTTAGGTTTTTCAACAAAAGTTTCTGTTAAAACCGCAAAAAACTCCGCTTCATTAGTAGCACCATAACCATGTATAACATGTGGCATACCATAGGCAATATGGCTTTTTAGCTGATTAAATGCCCGAGAAAAAACCTTGGCCCATTGTTGGTAAAAATCTTTATTAGCCAATAATGGGGTGCCTGATGTCATACCTGTTTGCTGATCTAATTGATGGGCAAATTCATGAAAAACCAAATTATGACCATCATCTGGTAAACGGTTTCCCTCTAATACATCATGCCAGGATAATACTAAGGTGCCACCGGGCCATGACTCACCTTGTCTGATAGTTTCATGAAAACTGACTAATCCAGCCTGATCTGTTTGTTGGTTCTTAGCATAATAAGCACTTGGATATAACAATATTTGTTTTACATTTTGATAAATCGGCCATGGCTGATTGAGTACCAGTAAACAGGCGTCGGCCGCAACCACCAGTCGCATACCTGCATTCACTGTTAAACCATCACGACCAAGAAAGGAAATATTATCTAAAAACCATAAAATATGTTGTTCAAGTTTATGCCTATCTTTATCTGTCATATTGCGATAAATCGGCATCACTTTTAATAACAAACGTTTTTGTGAGCTATTCAGGCTTTTATCTTGATATTTTTTGTGCCAAAAATATCGGCGAATAGCATTCCAGCGCCAGTAGATCACAACAAAACCGACTAATAAAAAAATAAGGAAAAAATTAACCATGAAAATAATCTATTAATAATGATTATTAAGTGATGGGTGCTGTATGCGCCGGTTTCAAGTTAAACCGCGTTCTCTTTATTCAAAATGAAACTCTGGTTTATCAAGATAGCGTTGAAATTCAGCAGTAAATTGCGCAACATGTACGCCATCCATTAATCCATGATGCACTTCAATACTCATTGGCATATTCCCTGTTATTTTATTGTATTTACCGAAAACCAGTTTGGGGATCCCTTTAGAACACAAACTATGCCTCGCATGGCTAAAACTTGTGAAGTCTAACCAGGGCAAAACTGAAATATGTACCGTATTATCCTCGCCTTCTTTTTGTAAAAATTCATTTGAATAAAAAGCTTGTGACTTAGCTAACTGCTCGGCATTTTTTGCTTGATTATTAAAAAGGTTGAAGTCATTTTCACTGTTAATATAGCTAAAACGAAAAGTATTATCTTCGCATAACTGCACAACACTGCCATTAATTTTTGCTAATTCCCATACTTCCTCCCCACGTATTCTAAGTCGCATTTCAGCAGTCGCATTAATGGCCTTCATAGCGAGAAATAAGTAAGATAAAAAAAACGAATTTCCATTTTTATTTGCATAATCAAATAAAACGTTCGTATTTACCTGAATACAAATATTAAAATATGGATTTTCAAAACCACTAAAAAAATCAAAATGTTGTTTTCGTGCCCACGCCATTAAATTTATTTTTTTGTCTAATGCTTCTATCAAGTGTTTTGTTCTCTTTTGGTTTTGTTTTACTGCAGAATATCACGGATCCCTTCAACAAAAAAAGTATATCTGGAGACAAACAAAACTTGAACACTACTAAGCCATTAAGACAGATATAATTGGTTACATGGAAACTCACAGGTAAAAACTCTGATTTATATTAACCAGAAAATATTCTAGGTTTTATTAAAAAAATGAAGGTGTTCGCTTGGGGTTTAGTACAACTGATAAAAGATATTATCTCGCTGATAAATTTAAAGCAGTGACAGAGTGTCGTGAACCAGCCAAGGCTGAGAAGTTGATTGGTGAATTCGTCTATTTAACTGTAACTGAAAATGGCGATGTGACATCCTTAAAATTAAACAACAAAGAGATATACTCTTTTGATGACGTGCAGAGTGAATCAACTCAAAGCGGAGTCGTTAGTTTACTAATTGGTCTAGCGTTTGTTTTACTTCTGTTATTCAAACGAAATGCAACATAAAAAAAGACTAAGGCGTCAATAGTTAATTTTCTAATTGATTTGTATTTTTAGATAGGGGACAAAAAGGGATAATATTAAGTTTGTAAATAATTAAGGCTTATCCAAAGCCTATCTCTCATGTTTTAATTTATACATCTTTAAGCATAAATATTGTTTCTTCGTTAAAACCTTTATTTTTATAGATATCTCGCGCATGTTGGTTTGATGAGAAAACATTTAAACTTATTCGTCTTATATCCAATTCCTGAGCAAAACTTTCAGAGTACCCAAGAAGTTTAGATCCTATGCCATACCCGCTGTGGTCTTTATCAACTGCGAGTATAGAAATGTGTAATAAACGGCTTTTGTTAAAAAAATCAGTTCTTTCTTCTAAAAATAATATGCCTACTACTGTTGTTTCTTGTTCTGCTACGTATAAATGCTGCTTAGGCTTTGGGTAAGAAAAATAGTTATCAAGTGTTTTAATATCTTCTGAAGCGATTTCTTCGCTTGTTCGCCATGTTGGTGTTTCAAAATCGGATAATCTTTCACTTATTTTTAACACGCTTTGCTTGTCAGTTGCTAATGCTTTTCTGATGTTCATACTTCTACCTTTATTTTATTACTTGAGCCATAAACCACCGCTTGATGTTCAACATATTTAGGTTTTTCAAGGAGAAACTCATCATCTTGGGGGTAGTACTTTGCTAACTGGTATTTTTCTCCAGCAAAGTTTTTGATAGATTCATAGGAGTCCCAAAACGTTAACGCAGTAAAATAAAGTTTATTGTCTCTTTCTTCTAATGTTAAAAATGCGCCTATATTGCCTTCGGTATTTCTATACTCAGCGAAACCTGTTTGTATAATGTAATCTATAGACTCATCCCGTTTAAATGTTGGAATAGGAGCAGTCCATTTTCTAGTGATCATATTTTACCTCGCCAGATGCCAGTTGTTGTTGCAGTGATTTAGTTTTTCCAGTCTGAACTTCACCAGTATGCAATGTTGATTTTGATTCAATGAGCATGATCCAACATGACTCTGTGATAGCGATAGGGTTATGTGACGTTCCTTTTAGAACAACATGAAAGTCACCCTTTTTCAGGTGAACAGTGCAGTCTTTATATTCAATTTTCATTTCTCCTTTAATAACAAAAAATGCTTCATCTTCATCTTGATGTGTATGCCAAGTTAATTGATTTTCAATTTTTGCTAGCTTTATATATTGATCATTTACTGATGCTATGACTTGTGGAGACCAATGGTCAGCTAACGATTCTGCAAGTTCGTAAATATTTTGAACTTTCATTTTAATTTCCTATTTTCTATGTTGTAGATTTGACTTATTTTTAAAAACCAATTTTTGCAGTTGCTACTCAAATTATTGGTTTTAAATGTATGGCTAGTTGTAAATAACCACTGTAAGCTGCCAAACACAATGAAATCTGGATATATTGGGCTAGCTCCTCCGATAAATTCAGTTTTGGTTAAATATTTTTCGAGTACACTAAGTTTTGATAGAAAACTCTCTTTAGCTGTATCGTAATTTTCTTGTTGAACATCTTCTAACTTCTTGCCGAAGAAACTTTCCCGCGTTTTTCTAAAATATGTTTTATCTTTTTCTTGCAAATGGCTATGTATATCCGCGATTGCCATTTTGGCGATATCGGAATGTAAAGAATTTGCCCACGTTTCAATAAATGTTGATAACACACGTCCTTCACTAGAGTTAAATAGTGAAGGTTTTTCAGGATAGTTAGCCTCTAAATACTCAATGATTTTACAAGAATCATTCATAGTGATGTTTTCATCATTTAAAACAGGAACTGTTTTAAATTTCTCATCAGATATATTTTTTATTTCGGTAAAGGCTGTTTTTACACTCGAAAAATCTAATTTTTTATGTAATAAAGCTAAACGTACTCGCCAACAATAAGGACTAAAAATGACGTTATTATTACCTGCTAATTCATATAATGTGATCATGTTTATTTCTCACTATTTTGATGTGGTGTAGTCACCTTAACTTGGTTGAATAATAAATTCGATGCCTTTTCATTTACCGTTGGTTTTGTGTTGATGTTTTTAGCTATTTCTAATGCTTTAATCGTAGCAGGCCTTTTACTTACTGATTTCAACCAACGTTCCAAATGCTTAAAGTTAGCAATATCTTGGTTTTGATATTCATGAATCCTTATCCAAGGAAAGCAGGCTATGTCAGCAATAGAGTAGAAATTGCCTGCAAGGTATTCAGTAGATGCTAATTGTTTGTCCATAACACTATATAAACGGCTTGTCTCATTCTGGTATCGCTTTATTGCATAAGGTACTTCTTCAGAAGCATAATGGCTAAAATGATGATTCTGGCCTGCCATTGGTCCAAGTCCCGCAACTTGCCAAGTTAACCACTGAATTACTTTGTACTTATCTTCAATGCTATTTCCTATTAAGTGACCTGTCTTCTCAGCTAAATATTGTAAAATTGCACCAGACTCAAAAATACTCATGCTTTTATTATAATTATTTGGCGAGTTATCAACGATTGCAGGGATCCTTTGGTTTGGACTGATACTTGAAAATTTTTCTGAAAACTGCTCTCCTTCACTAATATTTATCGGGTGAATGTTATATGCCAGTTGTAACTCTTCAAGCATCATTGTCGCTTTGTGGCCATTAGGTGTAGTCCAATAATATAAGTCAATCATAGTTACCTCTGTTTTATTAAGTGAATAAGTTAGAAATGTTTTCAATAGACTGTTTTAATAACAAAATACTGAATGTAAAAAATAAAGCGGCTGATATTTTGTTAAAAATATTAGTGAGTTTTTTAAGGTCAATTGATTTTGCGATACGTGTAAAAATTATTGTATATATACTGTGAACAATAATTATATTGAATGAGAATATTAGTGATAAAAGAGCGGGTTTGTGAAAGCTAATTGTTTTAGCGTTTAGATATAAAGGAAAAATAAAAACAAAAAATGCTAAGGCTTTAGGGTTTAATAAGCTGATTAATATACCATGCTGAAATGAGTTAATAAGTTGGTTGTCTTTTTTTATCTCTTTCTGCACACTCTTTCGCAAACTGTTAAATGATAAATAGAAAAAGTACAGTGAGCCAGCAATGCTAATTAGCAGAACAGCAAAGTCTAATGTATTTGCAGCAAAAATAATAAGCAATGTGGCAAATACCGCTACGAGTAAAATGCCAGTAGCAACCCCTAAAATTCCGCCAAATGTTTTAGTTAATCGGCAATTCAAGGTGTTATTAATTGTAAATAATACCGCTGGACCTGGGCTTGAAACCGTGATTAAGGACAAAATAAAAAAGCTGATAAAGTATGTGTTCATTTTTTCTCCTACTCGTTTACGTAGCTAGTCTATCTTGGTAGAATGAAATAATTAATGGTGTTTTTGTGTTAACAGTTTTAACTGAGAGTTTGTAGTGGATAGAATAAAAGCAATTGATATTTTTATCGCTGTTTGTCAGGAAAAGAGTTTTTCTAAAGTTGCTAGTGAGTTTGGTTTATCACCAACTATGGTAAGTAAATACATTAACTTTTTAGAAAAAGAAGTGAATGTTAAGCTTCTAAGTAGAAGTACGCGAGGTCAAAAGCTAACAGAAGCAGGAGAGTTGTATCTGTACAAAGCAGAAAAATTATCTGAACAGTATCAACAACTGATGAATGAAATGGAGCATTTTTCAGGTGAGCCTCAAGGTCGGATAAGAATAAATGCGCCAGTGACATATGGGACGTACCAATTAACTTTTCTCATTAGTGATTTTATGGATAAATACCCTGATATTAAAATTGATTTAGAGCTTTCGGATTTACTATCCGATGTGTTGCTAGATGATTTTGATATGATCTTTAGGATCGGTGACTTAAAAGATGCATCTTATATTTCTAAAAAAGTCGATGAGCAACAGCTAATATTTTGTGCCTCGCCTGAATATCTAAGTGACTTTGGTATACCAAGTAATATTAATGATGTTGCAGAACATCTTTTTTTAGGGTTTAAGCCTTGGCAAACACATTCACGATTGAAAAGGGAGTTTCAAATAGAATCATTGCGGATTGAAGATAGTAAATTTGTAAGTAATAGTGGTAATTGCTTAAGAGTTGCAGCTTGCCAAGGTAAAGGAATAATTCTTCAACCATTTTCTCTGCTTAAAGAGAATCTTGATAATTCGACTTTGGTTAGAATTTTAATAGGTGAGGAGCCTAAACCACGGCCTGTTCACTTACTATATCGAGCTAAAAAGCAATTACCTCTCAAGATACGATTGTTTATTGATTTTATATCAAGCTATAAGAGATAATTGCATTTGCAGCTTTTAGTTTGAACATTGCAAAATTAAAATAACTATCTGTCCAATCGTAGATTATGAATTAATTTTATTTACCTTTTAAATCCTTGTATAATTCTCAAAAACCACCAGTTATTCTTCCTAGTGCTCACACTAAATTCTAATTTATTTTTATAGGTAAGCCTTGATTTTAAACAAAACATCCATTGTGCCCATGTTAGATTGGACCGATACACACGACTTCCAGTTTCTATGGGACCATTTAATTTAAAAAAGCCCAAGATACACTTATCTTTAGGCTTTTCCATCTTTACTTCAATCATTATTACTTAGTATATTTATCCATCCATTTAAATACTTCACCGTACCAATGGACTAAATTATCTTTATTTAAGATCCAATGATTTTCATCTGGATATACAACAAGTTTTGACTCTATGCCTTTTCTTTGTAATGTTGTGTACGCACCTAAACCTTGGGCATAAGGTACACGATAATCTTTTAAACCGTGGATCACTAACATCGGCGTTTGCCAGTTTTTCACAAAAGATGCAGGATTAAATTGAGTATAGTCTTTTGCTTCATGCCAAAACGGACCACCCATTTCGTGTTCAGGAAACCATAATTCTTCGGTCGTCTGATAAAAACTATTCATATCAAATAAACCAGCGTGATTGATCAAACAATTAAACCCGTCAGTCCAATTCCCCGCAATCCAATTCATCATATAACCGCCATATGATGCCCCCAAAGCACAGGCTTTATCCCTGTCTAACCAAGGTTGATGTTGAGTAATATACGCCATGCCCTTTTGTAAGTCTTCCAGAGGTTTGCCGCCCCAATCTCTTGAAATTGAGTCAGTAAACGCCTGTCCGTAACCCGTTGAACCATGAAAGTCTATCATGACTACGCCATAACCTTGTGCCGCCCACAGCTGTGCATTCCATCTAAAATGAAACATATTACCAAATGAACCTTGTGGGCCACCATGTACTAGAAATGCTATCGGATACTTCTTACCAGCTTCAAAATTCCAGGGTTTAACCACATAACCATAAACTTTTTCATCATTCCAACCAGCAAAGCTAAATTGTTCAAATTCTCCAAATTGAATATCATTAAGCATATCAGCATTTATATCTGTTAACTGAGTTAAACCTGATCCATCGCGGTTGATACTATAGATATCTATGGGTGAATTTAACGCATGACGGGTAAAAATCAATCTATCATTAGATAATTGCAGATCAGAAACAATACCATCAGAGAATACTTTTCGTACATCACCAAAATTAGTGCTTATTTCATAAATACTTTTTTGTCCCATATCTTGCGCAGTAACATAAACAGCACGATTATTTTTAGCAAATGTAAATGAGGATACACTTCGGTCCCATAACGGTGCGACTTCTTTTAACTCTCCCGTTTTAAGATCTTTGATCATCAAGGAAAATTTATCAGATTCGAAACCTGGTTTTTTCATTGCCAGATAAACCATAAAACGACCATCAGCAGAAAAAGCTGGCTGTGCATCCCAGGCTTTATTTTGCTCAGTTAAATTTTCAATTTCACCCCCTTCTATTGATACTTTAAACAAGTCAAAATTAGTTGTCCATACTTGATCTTTAGCCGGGTATTTAGCCGAAAAAACCACGCTTAAGCTATCAGGTGTAAAAGTTACTTCTTCCATACCTGAAAAAGGTTTAGCGGGAATATCAGTTTGCCAGTCAGGTGTTAAATCTTTGGCATCAACTATGAGTTTATCGCCAATATCAGCAACAAAAATATGGCTTTTAAACTCCGACTGCCATGTATCCCAGTGACGAACCGGTAGTTGCTCATACGTTTTTGCCGAGTGTTTTTTATTTTCAAGTGCTATTTGCTTATCAAGTGAGCACTTGATCGTCTGACAAGTTGGAAAAACAGATAATGCCAGCGCAAGTTTTTTACTGTCTGGTGAAAGTTTAAAACCATTCACATTTAATGGTAAATCAGTGACAGCCAGCGCTTCACCGCCTGATAAATTAATTCGCCATACTTGCGTTCCCGTGGCTTTATTTGCACGATTAGCTAAAAATAAAATACTATTATTATTTAACCAACTCACATCCGATTCTGCGCCTGCATGACTCGTTAATCTTTTATCTTTAACTGTAGGGTTTACCAGGTTTTTTAAATACAAGTCACTGCCTTGACTTGTTTTAAGAGCATAAATTAATTTATCACCATCAGGTGATACACTTGTACTATGTAATTTATTAAATTTATTTAGTTTTTCAACCGTTAAAGGTTTTTTTGCGCTCAGTATTGTTTCTTCAGCTTTTACACAGCTAAAAAACATCACTAAGATTGCAACCAATATTATTTTTTTCATTTGTTAGACCAAAGTTAAATAAAGAATGAGCCGTTTTTCAAGCCAGTGGGAATTGAATTAAATGATGAATAAAAGGAGCGCTTTTGCGCCCCTTCTTCAATTATTTAAGAACTTAATTTTGCATCAAGTTCGGCAATTTTAGCTTTCCAAATTGCCGGGCCTTGTGTATGTGCATTTTCACCTTTGCTATCAACCGCAACAGTGACTGGCATATCTTCCACAACAAATTCATAGATTGCCTCCATGCCTAAATCTTCAAAAGCCACAACACGCGCTTTTTTAATTGCTTTAGAAACTAAATATGCAGCGCCGCCCACAGCCATTAAATAGATAGATTTATTTTGTTTAATTGACTCAACCGTGGCCGGACCTCGCTCAGCTTTTCCTATCATGCCAACGATCCCCGTTTTTTCTAACATTAAGTCGGTAAACTTATCCATCCGGGTTGCAGTTGTCGGTCCTGCCGGGCCTACAGCTTCATCGCCAACGGCATCAACTGGACCAACGTAATAAATAAATTTATTATCAAAATCTACGCCTTTTGGTAATCCTTCCCCTGAATTAATCATATCTTGTAAACGTTTATGGGCTGCATCTCGACCGGTTAATATTGTGCCTGATAGTAAAACCGTTTCGCCCATTTTCCAGTGCTGAACATCTTCTTTAGTCAATGTATCTAAGTTGACTCTGCGCGTATCTTCACCCACTTCAAAAGTAACCTCAGGCCAGTCTGCTAATTTAGGGGGCACCAAATTCGCCGCACCACTACCATCAAGCGTAAAATGAACATGCCTGGTTGCAGCACAGTTGGGGATCATAACAACAGGTTTAGAAGCAGCATGCGTGGGTGCCGTTTTAATTTTAATATCTACCACTGTAGTCAAACCACCCAGGCCTTGTGCGCCTATCCCGAGCTTATTAGCACGTTCAAAAATATCTAAACGCATTTTTTCTTCCGTGGTTTCAGCCCCTCTTGCCATCAATTCATGAATATCAACAGGATCCATTAAAGATTCTTTCGCCAGTACAGCTGCTTTTTCTGCCGTACCACCTATTCCTATGCCTAACATTCCTGGTGGACACCATCCCGCCCCCATAGTGGGTAGCGTTTTTTCAACCCAGGCTGCCACATCATCAGATGGGTTTAACATCACCATTTTAGTTTTATTTTCTGAGCCGCCGCCTTTTGCCGCAATCATAACCTCAACCTTATCACCAGCCACTAAATCTACATGCACAACGGACGGCGTATTATCTTTGGTATTTTTTCGACTACCAGCTGGATCTGATACAATTGAAGCTCTTAGAGGATTATCAGGATTAAGGTAAGCTCTGCGTGTACCCTCATCAACCATTTGTTGTACGGTTAAATCTGTCTTATCCCATTTAACATCCATACCCACTTTAACAAAGCACGTTACTATCCCTGTATCCTGACATAATGGGCGCTTGCCTTCTGCCGACATCCGAGAGTTGATCAGAATTTGCGCTATGGCATCTTTCGCCGCTTTACTTTCTTCTTTGTTATAGGCTTTTTCCAGTGCCTGAACAAAATCTAACGGATGATAAAAAGAAATATATTGCAATGCATCTTCTATACTTTCAATAAGGTCTTGCTGGCGAATTGTAGTCATGCTTAATCCTTTGCTAAATTGGAAAACCGGTGACGTTGGTTTATTTTTACAGTTTTAATATTTTAGTCTGATATTAAACTGCTGTCAGTCTCGAGTATTTATTCCTATTATGATAACCTCCCAGCCCGTTCCCGACCAGTCCCAAAGTTAAAAGATAGCTTTTAAATGCGAGCCAAAAGTAAAAGAAAATGAAGAAAGAACAAGTATTGTGCACCCCTGTTGATATTTCGCTCACTAGTTGTGAGGTTTTTGAGAAATTCGCATCACAACCCTGGGCGGTATTTTTAGACTCTGCAGATCCTAAACACTGTAATGCCCGATATGACATTATTGCTTTTAACCCAATAAAAACGATAGAAGCAATCGCGGGCTGTTACTTTTTAGATAATAAAAAAACTGATATTGCACCTTTTGAATTAATAAAGACAGTGTTAGCTGAATGTAACACTGAAAAAGCCCCCAATGGGTTACCTTTTAGCGGAGGTATAATTGGCCAGTTTTCCTATGATTTGGGTCGCTATTTAGAGCAAGTACCCTCAATTGCCAAAGCAGATATTTCACTTGCGGATCTGGCTGTGGGTCTATATCCCGACGCATTAATTTTTGATCATCATATCAACACATGGTTTTATGTAGCACAGCCCCACTTTCATCGACTGGATGATTATCTAGCCTTAATATTTGGCTTTAGTAAACAAATTGAACCTTTCACCTTGCTGGATAAATGGCAATCAAATATGACGCAGGCACAATATGCTGATAAATTTAATCGCATTCAAGCCTATTTGCGTTCAGGTGATTGTTATCAAATCAATTTGGCACAAAGATTTAGCGCGCCTTATTCAGGTGATCCCTGGGCAGCATATTTAAAATTACGCGCTGTTAACCAGGCTCCTTTTTCTGCGTTTATTAACCTCCCTCAAGCATCGATTTTATCCATTTCACCTGAAAGGTTTATCCAGGTAAAAGACAAACAAGTTGAAACAAAACCTATAAAAGGCACTCAACCCAGAAATACTGATCCCGCAATAGACAAACAAAATGCCTTAACGCTTGCCAACTCAACAAAAGATCGTGCCGAAAACGTCATGATAGTCGATTTATTACGTAATGATTTAGGGAAAGTGGCAGCACCTGGTTCAGTAAAAGTGCCTAAATTATTCGATATTGAAAGTTTTGCCGCTGTACATCATTTAGTAAGTACGGTCACTTCAACTCTGGGCAAAGGACGCACAGCCACGGATCAGTTAAAAGCAGCTTTTCCTGGCGGTTCGATAACCGGCGCACCCAAAATACGAGCAATGGAGATTATTGAAGAATTAGAGCCCCACAGACGCAGTATTTATTGTGGCTCCATTGGCTATATCAGCGCATGTGGCAATATGGATACAAATATCACCATTAGAACCTTATTGTGTGAAAAACAAAAAATATATTGTTGGGCCGGAGGCGGGATTGTAATTGATTCTAAAGTTGATGCGGAATATCAGGAAACTTATGATAAAGTAAATAAAATCCTCCCTGTTTTATAAGGACGCTATGAAAACTTCGGATTTTTTGCCACATTTTCAATTGAAACCATTAATAGGAAATAATGGTTATCCACATACAGCTAAAAAAAGTGGGGTTCTTTTACCTTTGGCTGATATTCAAGGACAATTACATGTATTGCTGTGTAAACGGCCAGATTATTTAAAACATCATCCGGCACAAATTTGTTTTCCCGGCGGAAAAAAAGAGCTCGTAGATAACGACCTGAAAGATACCGCTTATCGCGAAACCCAGGAAGAACTGAGTATAAAGCCTGCTGATATTAACCTCATCGGCGAAATGCAAAGCTATTGGACATTAACAGGGTTTGAAATTAAGCCTTACATCGGATTCATCGACATTAACAATGAAATAATTCATGACGAAAATGAAGTGTCTGAAGTCTTTTTTCTGCCTTTTAGTCAACTTGCAGAAAAAGATAATTGGCAGGAACTCAGTTTTTATCGAAAAAATAAAGAAGTAAAACTTAAAGGAATAATGACACCCCATGGATTACTCTGGGGCGCCACCGCACAAATTATTCTCAACTTGATAAAACAAGTAAATGACTAAAAACGTTATCGTTAAATGAACTTTGCACAAATTATCTACGCACATAGCATTCACTTATTAAATAGATAAATATTTCCAATAGCTTTGGTTAGTTACAATATCTCAGATTAACGTTATGATGTTATTCCGTTCAAGGTATTTAAGAGATTTTTTATGATAAGTGCATTCGATATGTTTAGTATCGGTATTGGCCCCTCCTCCTCTCACACAGTTGGACCTATGCGTGCCTCTCGCTTATTTGTTAAAGAGTTGGAACAACTCAATTTAATAAACCAAGTAAATGAAGTAAAAGTGGAACTTTTTGGCTCATTAGGTCAGACAGGTATTGGTCATGGTTCTGGTAAAGCAGTGATATTAGGGTTAGCGGGTTTTGATCCTGATACCATAGATACCGATCTTATTGCTGGTATCATCAGTAAAATAGATCAGGAAGAAATAATTAATCTTAATGATCAGCATCCGGTAAAATTCCCAAAAAAAGGGGCTATTGTTTTTCATCGCAGAAAAACACTCCCTAAACATTCCAATGCAATGGAACTGATCGCCTACAAAGATTCAGAAATACTCTTCAGTCAGGTCTTTTACTCTATTGGCGGTGGCTTCATTGTTACAGAAGAAGAGTTTGATCAGGAAAAGCAAGCGGTTATTGCATTAAATGAACAAAATCCAGCTCCCTACCCCTATGAAAGTGCTGAAGAATTAGTACATTTATGTAAAGAGCATGGTTTAAGTGTTTCAACACTCATGATGGAAAATGAGAAAAGTCAAAAATCCGTCGATGAAATTAAAGATACACTATTTAATATATGGCGAGTAATGAAGGCATGCATTGAAAAAGGCATTGCTACCGAAGGGATACTACCCGGAGGGCTAAAAGTTAAACGACGTGCACCCAGTTTATATCAAAAAATTAATGTCGAAAACAATCGCGACCCTTTAAGAGCCATGGATTGGGTTGATTTATTTGCTTTAGCAGTTAATGAAGAAAATGCTGCTGGAGGCCGTGTTGTAACGGCCCCGACAAATGGTGCGGCGGGCATATTACCAGCCGTATTAATGTACTATCACAAATTTATCAAACCTGTTGACCGAGATATTGCCACCAAATATCTATTAACCGCAGCAGCAATCGGTATTTTATACAAAAAAAATGCGTCAATCTCAGGTGCTGAAGTAGGTTGTCAGGGTGAAGTGGGTGTTGCCTGCTCTATGGCTGCGGGCGCCTTGACAGAAATAATAGGCGGCAGTGTTGAACATGTAGAAAATGCAGCTGAAATTGGGATGGAGCATAATTTAGGGTTAACCTGTGATCCCGTCGGTGGACTTGTTCAGGTTCCCTGTATCGAAAGAAATGCTATGGGTGCGGTTAAAGCTATAAATGCCTCTCGTTTAGCGCTTAGGGGTTCAGGCGAGCAGAAAGTATCCTTAGACAAAGTCATTAAAACAATGTGGGATACTGGTAATGATATGAAAACCAAATACAAAGAAACAGCCAGAGGCGGACTCGCTGTCAATATTATTGAATGTTAAAATAAAAGGCCACTGTGTGGCCTTTTATCTGTGGATTACCTGATTGGTAATTTGATATCCTTAAACAAATTGTCAACTTCTTCCTGATTGCGTAACAAACTTGCTTGTTCCACTAAATTCTTTGTTAAATGTGGTGCAAAGCGTTCAATAAAATCATACATATAACTACGTAAAAAATTACCTTTTCTAAATCCAATTTTAGTTGTGCTGGCACTAAAAATATGACTTGCGTCAATACACACTAAATCGGTATCTTGCATTTCATCTATTGCCATAGTAGCAACAACCCCGACCCCTAACCCTAATCGAACATAAGTTTTAATAACATCGGCATCAGTTGCTGTGAATACGATATGGGGATCTAATCCCTGCGCTTCAAAAGCTTTATCCAATTCTGAACGTCCGGTAAATCCAAACACGTAAGTTATCAAGGGAAATTTTGCAATATCATGTACAGTTAAATTATTAGCTTTTTTCGCCAATGGATGGCTTTTTGCAACAACTACACTGCGATTCCAATGATAACAAGGTAACATGACTAAGTCAGAGTATAAATGTAATGCCTCAGTTGCAATTGCAAAGTCAGCATTGCCTTTAGCTGCGGCATCAGATATCTGTTGAGGTGTTCCCTGGTGCATATGTAAAGACACTTTAGGAAATTTTTTCATAAATCCTTGTATAACTTGGGGTAACGCATATCGTGCCTGTGTATGTGTGGTTGCAATATTTAACTTACCCTGATCGGGCAATGTATGCTCATTGGCAACAGCTTTAATACTTTCAACTTTTGATAGAATTTCTCTCGATAAATTTATAATATCTTGCCCAGCAGAAGTAACATGAGTTAAGTGTTTGCCACTACGACCAAAAATTTGTACTCCTAACTCATCTTCAAGCATTCTCACTTGTTTAGAAATGCCCGGTTGGGATGTATACAAATTTTCTGCCGTTGCCGACACATTAAGGTTGTGGTTTAAAACCTCGACGATATATTTTAGTTGCTGTAATTTCATGGGCTAATTTGTCGATTTATATTAATATCATTTATAATATTTTGAGCGACGTATTCCAAGTTTTATTTCATTTTCTTCACTTTAAACAATAAAAAATGCTTATTTTTCTGCTATTTTTAGATAAACAACATAAAATTAACTGAATATAATGGTCAGCTAACACAATATGGAAAACCCTTTACAAAGATATACCAATATCAGATTTATGATCATTGATGACTTTTCTGAATTTAGATTATCATTAAAACAAATGGTAGAAAGCTTTGGTGCAAAACACATAGATATTTGTGTTACCGCCGAAGAAGGCGTTACTTTATATGCAGAACATTATCATCAGGTTGTCCTCGTTGATTATAATTTGGGTGATGGCTTAAGTGGATTACAGCTACTTGAAGAATTAAATCACAGAGATTTACTCAAACCTGAAACCATTTTTATTCTGACAACCGGTGAAACCGCAATGGAATTGGTTATGGGAGCTTTAGAATATCGCCCTGATGATTATTTAGCAAAACCTTTCACCCGCAATACTTTAAAAACCAGATTAGACAAGCTCGTTCAACAAAAAGAAACGCTAAAACCAATTTATCAGGCCATTAATAAAAATAAGCCAAATCTTGCCATTGATATTTGTGATGCAATGATCTTAAAACACGGCCGACTCGCCATGCTTTGCTTAAAAATCAAAGGAGAAATATATTTAAAATCAGGACAATATGCTAAAGCAAGTAATGTCTATACCAGTGTAATTGAACAAAGGGAACTTAATTGGGCCCTGATGGGGTTAGCTAAATCATGTGCAGGCATGAGCAAATTACCAAAAGTCGTTAATTTATGTGAACAAATTATTTGTAAAAATAAACATGCGTTAGAAGCTTATGATCTACTCGCTGAAACCTTATGTGACTTAGGAGAGTTTGAAAAAGCCTATACTTTGTTGATGCAAGCAACAGAAATTTCGCCAAATTCGCTCATCAGACAACGAAACCTCGGCTTATTAGCGTTAAGATATCAAGATATAGAGCAAGCCTACAGTGCTTTTAAAAAAGTTATCTTGTTAGGCAAAGGCTCTATAAAAATTAAACCAGATGATTATATCTCTGATCTACAAGTGATTAGTTTAATTCAGATTGGTTCATTTGGTAGCTTATCTCGCCGGGCACCTAAAGAATATGTTGGCACCTATAGAGAAATAACTAGAAAATTTCCGCATGATATTCAACTTAAACTGGCAGTTGAATTACATCAAAGCTTAGTTAAGAATCTGGCAGGAGATAAAGACGCTTCAATCAAAGAAATACATCAAACAATCGATAAAATAATGCAAATACCTGATAAAATTAAACCTTTTCTTTTATCAGAGATTATATTTGTAGAAAAACATGTAGATGACGAGGCACTCAAAAATAAAATCAACGACAATATAGAATCCGACAAAGCATCAGCACTCACACAAGATAATGTCACCAAAGCGCAAAACTATAATCGTCAGGGTATGTTAAAATTTAAAGAGCATGATTATTTAGCGTCTAAGAATGCATTTAAAACAGCTTTGATCAACTCACCCACCAATATAAACATTGCACTCAACTTATTACAATGCCTTTATAAATTGGCTATAGAAGGTAACAAAAGTCACGTAGAACAAGCATTATTAACACTGTGTGCTCAGGCATTAGATTCAATAGAGCCTTCAGATCACCGATATGCCCACAGTAAAAGTTTGTTTAATCATATTAAAGCAAAATTGGCCAGTTAAGGAAGTTTGACAATGCAAAATGAGTCGAAGATTGATTTTTCTACTATTTTAGCTGCAAGCATGCATGATATGAAAAATTCATTATGCTTATTGCTACAATCTATTGATACTATCAGTGACAAAATTTCGCCCGATTGCGGGACTCGCTCTGAACTGGCCCAGTTTCACTATGAAATTTCACGTGTTAACTCTAATTTGCTGCAACTGTTAGCTTTATATCGCGAAAGCCATAATGCCCTGCCTGTAAATATTGAAGAGCATTACCTTGATGATATATTTGACGAATTATTAGCAAAAAATGAAATTTACATACAAAATAAAAAAATAAGTTGTCAATATGAAGTTGATAGTGAGTTGTGCTGGTACTTTGATCAGGATCTGATCTCAAATTTATTGAATGATATATTAATTAATGCCTTAAGGTATACCAATACCCACATTTTCATCACAGCAACGAAACATCACGATATGTTAGAAATCAAAATTATGGATGATGGCGATGGCTATCCTGAATATATGCTTAAAGCAGCAACAAATTCCATGAATCCAATTGCATTAGCCAACAGTCGCACCGGACTTGGACTATACTTTGCTACACTAATAGCGAATGCTCATAAATTAAATGATAAAATGGGCAGGATAGAATTACTCAATGGTGGAAAATTAGGAGGAAGTATATTCATCTTGAGAATACCCTGATATAGATTGGTATAACTTCTTATTTTTATGTAAGATTAAGTAAGTTGAACAAGTAAAATTAAAAGAGATTAAATTTATGATAGTTTCTGTCATTGTTATTTTGATTGTAGCATTAGTGGTAATTGCCATTTGGGTCAATGCTATGCAACAACATAAAGAAAAACAAGAAGTTGAACGTCGGCAAGAACTCACCAAACATAAGAAAACTATAGAAGAAACTGAAAATGTATTGATGAATTCAAGCAATATCCCTATGTCTCCTGGCTTAATAAATGTGCTGCATAAAAGAATATACGACGCATTAAAATCCATGTCTGAGTTATCACCCACGTCAAAAGAAATTAAATCTCGGTTAAATGAAGCGACAGACAGGTTAAAACAACCTCAGCAAACAGACAGTCAATCAGAACAACTTTCATTACCAGACAATGAGAAGCAAATTATAGCTGTTGTTCAAGGCATTAAAAAAATTAGAAGCTTATTGCGAGCAGAGCACTCTAAAGGAAGAGTTGATTCTCAGGTATTTTTGGGTGAAGACAAACGTTTAGAAAAATTGCAGTTAAAAATAAATATAGATAGTCAGGTAAAACGCGGAAAAGCAGCAAGATCGGCCAATATGTTAGGTTCTTCAAGACAGTATTTTGAAAAAGCAATTATCACTTTAAATTCAGTCTCATATTCAGACGATTATATAACAAATATGCGCAATGAAGTGACACAGCAATTAGAAGAAATTACCAAAGAATTAAAAGCAACCAATAAAACTGACAGAAAGAAAAAAGCAGAAGAAGAGCAAGACGATCTGGATGTATTATTCGCACCAAAGAAAAAGTGGTGATCCGGTTTTAAACCTTAATTTGAATATTAGTCTATAGCGCTAATATTCAAATTAAATAATTATTCAGTTCCTTTCTTTCGAAATTAACATATCTATTCTGGATAAAAAACACTACATTTAAAAGATCATCTATCTTCAAATCACAGCTAAACCAGCTTTATAAACGTAATTCTATACTTTCTGTATTTCTAACGGGATTTAAAGCAATTAGACGTGGAATAAAATAAAAACAGACTGTTATATTTGATGTAATATTGATCATAACATTGAATAAGTGCTATTTAACTAGCAGATGAAAAAAACCTCAACTTAAAGTTGAGGTTTTATGAAAGTGTATAATTATAGTTTCTTACGGTTGATAACTTGTAGAAAGTGTTACACCTGAAAACGTTGAGTAAGCATTTATACCTATATAATATGTGCCAGCTTCAGGATTAGTGAAGTTACACGCTTCTGTATTACCACTGTTCCAAGAACGACAATCATAGCTAGATGTAGTTGGCTGAGATGCTTGACGTATATAAAGATCGGCATCACCACTCCCATTTGCCAAAGTAAAGTCTAATGTAGCCATACCAGCCGGTACTTCTAATGTATAATAAAGCCATTTATTTTTTGTTGTGTTCAGATCTTTTACTTCTGAAGTTGAGCCTTGCGCACCGCCAGTTGGCGCTTCTGTATAACTACCGGTCAAGCTGACGCCAGAGAAAGCGGTATATCCGATAAGCGTTACATGATAAGTTCCTGCTTGTGCAGTTGAAATTGGGCAACTTTCTGAATTCCCACCTTTATAAGGGCGACAATCCCAGTTTGAACTCGTGGCGACAGAGCCAAATTTGACATACATATCTGCATCACCTGCACCACCGCTCATATTGAAAGCTAAATCAGTTGCACCTGCTGGAACAGTCATAGTGAATGATATAGAACCATCTTTAGTTCCTGATAACCCGGTTTTTGCCACACCATTAAACAGTTCATTGTCACTCGTTCCACCAGAGCCGCCACCCGTGCTACCGTCACAGTTATTCCCTAAATGATCTGAAGCAGCTTTAGTTTGCACTAAACCATACCCCGTTTTATCATCGCGTCCAACGGTGTTAAGATCAATTGCAGTCGCTTTTAGTGCGGCGCGAACTTGTTCGCCAGTACAAGATATATTGTTACTCCAGGCTAAAGCAGCAACTGCAGCAGCATGTGGGGTGGCCATAGAAGTACCGTTATAGTAAGCATAATCTTGATTACCAACCGTTGTTAAAGTGGTTTGTTGACCAAGTTTAGTTAATAATTCCTGACCTAATGTACGATTAACTGAAACAGCAGGAACAGTCACCGCTGATGTTTCATCTACAAGAAATGGATTTTGCAAACCTGGGCGATCACTATTACTGTAAACGATTACGCCAACAGCCCCTGCATCCATACAAGCTTTTGCCGGATTTATCTCAGGGTAGTTACTCCCTTTTTGATTGTCGTTTCGTTCTGCAACACATATATTGCCTGAAACGTTAGAACAGCTATAACTTGAACCTGAGATTGCACAGCTACCTAAATTTGCTGTAACTGTTGCATCTACATTTGATACAACAAAGCTAGTTCCACTTTTAATATAGTGCGTTTGTGGTACGACACCACGATCGTTACTATAAGTTGTGCCGTCAACAGAAATCGTGCCTAAACGACCATCGCCTGCAACAGTAGAAAGAATGGCTTCTCCAGGTGCTGATACTTCAACCTGTGCTGTATATTGAGAAAACTCAGCGTGTTGATTATTTTCATCAAGCGCACCGACAGCCATTACCGCATCATATGATGCAGGGTAAGATAATGTTGAATCTCCGTCATTACCAGAGGCAGCAATCAGTAATACACCTGCATCAACAGCGGCTTGCATACCATTTCTTTCAGTCGTATTGGAAGATGCCCCACCTAAGCTCATGTTTACAACTTTAGCACCATTATTAACACAGTGATTTACAGCTGTCACTAAATCAGAGCTATAACCCCAGCCACTATCATTAAATACTTTTATAATATGTAAATTAACATGTGTATTTGGCAATACACCAACAACACCTTCAGAGTTATTGACACCTGCAATAGTACCCGCGACATGTGTACCGTGAGAACCACCATTTTGATACCAATTACCAGTACCTGAATCATTTGTACCTGATGCATTATTTGCATTCAGATCAGGATTAGCTCGTTCATATCCAGAATCGATAATACATACTGTCATATTACTTGCATTGTCATCTGAAACAATGTCGGCCTGAACTTTACTTATACCCCAAGGTTGGGTTTGCGCTAACAAACGGCGCTTAGCGTCTGGTTCTGCGTAAGCAACATGGCTATCAGCCTGAATCACTTTTAGTATTGCGTTTAAAGATCTATTCTTACCACTTTTATTTACGTTGAATACATGAACTCCCGCACTTATCTCTCTTACATGAGACATTTTTGTGCCTGTTTTATTGCTCAATTCACTTGCCATAGTAGCAAATTGCATTGTCGCATTTTTATTTGCTGCATTCGTATTTTGGTTTTCACTACCAGTTAACGATCCCATATTCTTATATTTTACAATAATACGATCTGGCAGAGCATTTTTTTGTTTTTCATTTTCTGTTGCTAACCAATTAGAAAAGTTTAATTGGCTCTCCTCTTTTACAAGAGAATTTATATCGTTTACTTTGTGTGATACCAGATCATTAGCCAAAACAGTTTGCGTAGATAACGCAGCACAAACACCAACAACCAACTTAGAAATTGTGGGCTTGCGATAATTTTTATACATCATAATTAACTTCTTATATTTAATTTTATAATTTTGAGTTATGTAATTTCATGTTGCCTGAAATAAGTGAAATCAATTATTTTTTGAAAGTCCCTTAAATGGCAACTTCTGCCATCATAGATCAACAATTAACATTTGATCAACATATTTATTGCAATTAACCATATAACCAAAGTTTATTATATATACAATATTAAAATCGTCGGTGCGGACATTTGTCCTTTATAAACAGTGAATTAATATTACTTATTAAATTGAAATTAATGTTAAAACTAGCAATTTCTCAAATAGGTAAGCTTTGTCGACTATTAAATAAATGTAAACAATTGTAAAAGCATTAATTAGATTTTATATTTAACTAACTTTCTGGAGATAGTGGCATTGGATACTTTTAGACGGGCCGCCAATTTTCTTGTGGATGGATAATTAACATAAAAGGTTTTAAGCAATTGCCTCTCATAAGTTGCCAGTGCTTGCTCTAAAGATGTGACTTCCGGAGGTAATTGTATTTGCTGCTCTGTTTCTCGACCTGTTGAAGTTAAAACAATATCTTGGTTATCTATAACATTTTTATCTACAAGTGCCAGCGTCCTGAATATGACATTTTGTAACTGTCTGATGTTACCTGGCCATCTGGCACTTTTTAATACTGCCATCGCTGCTTTAGTAAATTTGGGTTTGCTGATATTAATTTGTTCTGACGCATTAAGCGCAAACCTTTCAACTAATGCCGGGATATCTTCGGTGCGCTCTCTAAGAGGAGGGAGTTGTAAACTCAATACATTGAGTCTATAAAATAGATCATCTCTAAAAGAACCATCGGCAATCATATTATCAAGATCTCTGTGGGTTGCACATACGATCCGGACATTTACTTTGATTTCCTGAGTGCCGCCAATGCGTCTAAAAGTAAACTCTTGCAAAAATCTGAGTAACTTAGCCTGCAGGTATATCGACATTTCTCCAATTTCATCTAAAAATATGGTGCCATTTTCAGCTAACTCAAATAAACCGGGTTTACCATTTCTTTGCGCACCAGAGAAAGCACCTGGTGCATAACCAAATAGCTCACTTTCTAATAAGTTTTCTGGCAGTGTCGCACAATTAATAGCAAGAAATGGTGCCTTCGCTCTTGGACCTGATTCGTGTAAAGCTCTGGCTAAGAGCTCTTTACCTGTACCTGTTTCACCTGACACTAAAACAGGTAAATCTAGCGAGGAAAAGCGCTTAGTTTGCTGCTGGATCAATTTCATTTGATGACAAAAACCAACCATAGTTTCAATATTTTCACCATGTTGTGGCACGATGGATGATATTTGCTGTCCCAACCTTTGTGGACTACGTAATACGATTACTGCGCCTGTTGTTTTATGATTTGTATAAACAGGGGTAATATCCATTAAGTATTGTTTATTTAAGCACGATACTTCAAAAGACACAGGCTCAGACGTCAATATTCTATGCAGAGGCGTGCCCGTATGTGTCACTATATTGCTACCGATCAGTTTGTTTTCTAACACACCTAATGCCACTTCAGTGGCGCTATTTGCAACTAATATATCTCCATTTATATCAATATCTATAATAGGATCAGGCAATTTCGATAATAACGCATCTAAATGTTGCCGTTTTTGCTCACCTGGTAATAAATCCACCAAATTCACCTGCTTAATGCCATTTAATACCTGTAATGCATTAGCGATTAAATTAAAATCCATCCCTCCTTCATCTAAGTGAATATAAATTTTTTGGCTCACCATTTCCATGGCTTTAAGATTCCAGCCTCTGTGCATGATCACACTGAGTATTTCTTGTGTCACCCCTAACCTGTCTTCACAAAGAATATCTAATCTCATGATTTTTTCCAACAATAACGATGCACCATTGTAACGCGATACAAATATGTAACACAATGTTAGTTTGTTATTTATAAAGCCCTCTGGTCACATTCATTTAGTAAAAACAACTCACCGTTACATAAGTGTAACAGAAAATGGAACTGCACGCCAAAAAACAAACTTAACTAACTGTATTTAAAGGATATTAATTAGTGGCATAAAGCCTGCTAATCCAATGCACACTGCAGATATCTTTAAGTACTATAAATGAATGGAATACATGACTAACAATAGATCAAAAACAATAACAATTAAAAATCTCAGGTCTTTTGATTAAGAATCAAAAGTCCACCACGATAGATATGAAATTTTAATAAAAAAATCTACACAATATCGGGCTTATATTTTCACCCGAAAAGGACCATATAATGACATACAAAATTGAAACACAAGCGATACATGCAGGCAGAATTAACGATGAACAATTTGGTTCTTTGGCGACCCCTTTGTATCAAACTTCTACATTTATTTTCGAAAATGCAGCACAAGGTGCAGCACGTTTTGCTGGTGAAGAACCGGGTTACATCTATACCCGCTTAGGTAACCCGACAACACGCCAATTAGAACAAAAGGTTGCCGCGCTTGAAGGTATGCAAGATGCCGCCGCAACAGCGACTGGCATGGCAGCTGTATCTGCTGCAGTAATGTCAAACGTGCAGGCAGGCGATCACATTATAGCCTCAAAGGCCTTATATGGTTGCAGCTTCGCATTATTTAGTCATATGTTGACTAAGTTTGCAGTTGAAGTAACCTTTGTTGATATGACTAAAAAAGAAGAGTTATATGGTGCGATTCAAGACAATACTAAAATTGTCTTTATCGAAACACCGATCAATCCAAATATGGTTGTAATAGATTTAAAAATGGTGGCTGATTTTGCCAAGAAACATAGTCTTATTTCTATCTGTGACAATACTTTTCTGACCCCTATTTTACAGCGACCCGGTGAGTTTGGATTTGATCTCGTAGTCCATAGTGCAACAAAATACCTTAATGGCCATGGTGATGTTGTTGCAGGTATTATTTGTGGTTCTAATGAATTAATAGAAAACATTAAACTTACTGGGTTAAAAGACATTGGGGGAACTATCAGCCCACATGATGCCTGGCTAATATTACGTGGTTTAAAGACGCTGCATATTCGTATGAAAGCCCACTGTGAAAACGCACAAAAAGTAGCAGAATTTCTTGAGCAACATCATATGGTGGGTGAAGTCTATTATCCAGGTTTAAAAAGCCATCAAGGCAACAAGTTCATAGGTAAACAAATGAAAGCTGCCGGTGGTGTAATTGCTTTTGAAATAAAAGGAGATATCAAAGATGGAGCCAGATTTATTGATTCAACACGTTTATTTAGTATCGCCGTAAGCCTTGGAGATGCAGAGTCTCTTATACAACATCCTGCATCAATGACACATAGCCCATATACGCCAGAAGAGCGTGCAGCCGCAGGCATTAGCGATTCACTAATTCGTATTTCCGTTGGTCTTGAGCATTATGATGACTTAATAGAAGATTTGAATATGGCCCTGACACAAGCAATGAGTCATCAAGAAACTTTGAAATCACAACCATTAGTATTAGAAAACTAATTTGACATTCTCTCTAATAGCTAGCTTGCTTGCTAGCTAGCTATTTCTAACCTTAGATGACCTATTACATGTTAAACTGGCAGTAAAACAACTTACCTGAAATTGAATGATGAAACACTCCTTAGGTGAAACTGCAATTATACGGATCGCTGGCGTTTTAGAGAAAACCATATGTGATTTTGATAAATCTAAATTTGTAAGCCAAGCCAAAACCGGCATTGAACTACTAGAATTAAAGCAACGGGTTAATCACATAATTACCTGTTTACATCAGGTATTTCCTGATGATTTCAATCAAACCGTGAAAGTATTAATAAAAATCAAAGATAACTGGGATTATGGCGATCTTAAGGATAAATTCAGAGGTTTTGCCGCCTGGCCTATTATAGATTATATTGCCGTTTATGGGTTGGAACATCCAAAAGCAGCATTATTTGCTTTAAAAAACCTCACCAGTCTATTTTCAGCTGAATTTGCAATCCGCCCTTTTATACTAAAATATCCTGAATTATGTGATCAACATTTTCAATTGTGGGTAAAAGATGAAAGTGAAGATGTACGCAGATTAGTGTCTGAAGGGGCCAGGCCCAGATTACCCTGGGGTTTACAATTAAAACCTCACATAATCAACCCTTCAATAAACCTTCCTTTACTTACGGCCATGAAAAATGATCCGAGTTTATATGTTCGCAGATCAATTGCTAACCATCTTAATGATATCACAAAAGATCACCCTTCAATTGTGACTGAGCTATGTAAAAGCTGGCAGTCAGAGATAGATCATAATGAGGATGTCCAATGGATAATTAAACACGCAACACGAAGTTTGATCAAACAAGGTAATAGTGACGCGCTAAGTTTATTAGGTTTTACTAAGACCCCTAAAGTATCTGTTTCTGAAATCACACTAGGGAAAAATAATGTTTCTGATTGCACCCCTCTTAACTTTTCCTTTAAACTTAAGAGTAAAACTTCAATAAAACAGAAGCTTGTTATTGATTACGCAATCCACTTTGTTAAAGCAAATGGCTCTCATAATGCCAAAGTATTTAAAATAAAAAATATTGAATTATCCAATAATCAGCAAATTGAAATTACAAAAAGTTTTTCTTTTAAGCCTATCTCTACTAGGAAGTATTACCAGGGAGAGCACAAAATCGAAATCCTAGTCAATGGTCAATCTATGGCCTGTAGCACATTTATATTAAATTAGGATAGAAAGTTGAAAATTAGTCCGCGCATTAAAGAAATAGATCAAATGATAACTAAACACTATGAACATATTTGGGATTGTTGTTGTGATCATGGCCTTTTAGGTATGCAACTACTAAAAAGACAGTCTGCCAATAAAGTACATTTTGTTGATATAGTTAAGTCATTAACTGACAACTTAGCGCTTACATTAACACATTATTTTCCAGACAATTCAGGCAATAAAAACTGGCAGGTCTATTGTCAAGATGTTGCCAAAATCCCCCTTTATGCTACAGACAATACATCAGAAAAAAATACCCAGTTGATCATCATAGCTGGTATTGGTGGCGATCTGTTAATCGAACTTGTTACCCAAATTATCAAAAATAATCCTTTAATAAAATTAGAGTTTTTATTGTGCCCCATACATCACAATTACAAGGTCAGACAGGCTTTAATACAGTTAAATTTGGGATTATTAAATGAAAAGCTTATTTGCGACAATAAACGATTTTATGAAATATTGCATGTTTCAACAGACGCAATACGACCCATAGCATCGGTTGGTTCTATCATGTGGGACTTATCCCGTGAAAACGATATCATCTATTTAGAAACAACCATAGCGCATTATCAAAGAATGAAAAATAATAAAGAAAATAACGTCAACCTTATTATTTCTCAGTATCAAAAATTAATGGGCAACCATTAAGCATATCATTATTCATTTTTTGTATTAGATGAAGTACTTTTTACATCTTGCGTTACTTCATCTTCATTTCCTTCATATACAATTGATTCTGAAGAAGATGGCTGCCATGAGTCATCTAAGCTTAAGTTCGAAAATAAACTTTTTGGTTTATCATCTTGTTTTGATATTTCAGCGTCTACAGAATCTTTCTGCTGGTCAGGTTCAGGATCAGCTATTTCAAGATCCATAGTCGCATTTTCATCATTTTGTAAGTTTTCGGTGTTATTTGTTTGCGCTTCGACTTCATTCGACACCAAATCCGCAATTAACGATCCATCAATGCTTAATTGGTTTTCTTCTGTTCCAGCCGAGTTAATAGCTTCAAATTTTAAGATATTATCACTTTTCAATTTAGATCTATCATCTTGTGCCTCATTCGACTCAAAGCCATCGATATTATCATTTACACTTTTTATTCTGTCGTCTTTTAATGCAGTTTCAGGCTCCGGCACCTCTTTTGATTTTTCTTCAAGTTCTTTAATATCATTTGAATGCGTAAAGTTATCTTTATCTTCTGTAATATCAAAAGTAGATAAAAAATCGTCTAAACTAGGTATTTCCTCCTCACGATCCTCATTGACATTACTTGACGGTTTGTGAGAGTTATCAGAAGATTCAACCAAATCGTGGGGCACTGAGCCTAATAGCTCCTTATCGCCACCATTTTTTAGCGCCAATTCATCTTTCTCAGACGCTTCTTGCTTGGTATCTTTAATATCAAATGTCGATAAAAATTCATCTAAACTAGGAATATCATCATTTGGATCTTTGCTTGAAGTAATCGGCTCTTCTTTTTCTATATCATCTTGTACTGGTATTTCTTTTTCAGCCTTTACAGAATTCAATTTGGAGGGAGGATGCTCTGTTAAACTCGCTGTATCTGCGCCATCTGCTTTTGGTATTTCAACTTTATCTAATTTATTCTCAATATCCGAATTATCAACTGATTGTGTTACCTCTGGTGCCACAGTTTGAGGAGCCTCTTGTTGTAAATAACTCGGAGTATTTTGAGTAAACTGCTGTTTCTCAGATTTTTCTCTTTCAGACGATACTAAATTATTTAAAATTGATAAAAACCCCGTGAACTCTTCATCGCTATACATAAGTTCTTTAAAGCCCAAAATGTAGGCATTAAGTTGTTTTCTATGCATAACATTACCTGGCATAGGAGATTTAAATACTGCAAGATCATTAAATAATACAACCGGTAAACCACCTTCATTAATATTAAGCAGTTTCCCTACAGAAAATGCCAATCTATTGGCTTTTTGCACTGGATTCTCAAAAGTTTCATCAGCATTTTGTGTTTTATGTGTCCATTGGCCCGCATTCATACCACCAAAAATCCCTCCCGATTCTTTTTGTGATACAACAACAAAGACTCCATACGGAGATATAGTTACTCTGTCTACTTTTACAACTTCACCATTCTTTTGAGGGATCGAAATATGCTTAAAAGAATGGTAATGATCGAGATCTAGCTGATTGTTTTTGCGTTTTTTTGCCGCTTCCGCTTTTTGGGTAATTTCTTTTTTAGCAGCAATGGCTTTTTGCGACAATCCTGTTTTAACTTTTGCCGCACGCGTTTGCATTTCTTGCATTTGAATTTTAATTTTTTCGGATCTTGGCTTAACATAGAAAATAATAAAAGCAGCACCACAACATATCACAATCAGTAAAATAGTGGGAATAAGTAACAAACTCATTAATGATGTTTCATTGCTTGAGATCTGGTTAATCTGAGGTGTTTTCTTTACAGTCTGGTTGTTAGCTTTAATTTTAGAAGCTTGTTTAGTTTGCAGTTCTGGTTCAGCTTTTTTATCAGGAATAACAATTTCATATCTGGCGTTTTCTTTAGTACCTGAAATTCTTTCAGTTTTTAATACTTCTTTAGTTTGATTTTCAGCTTTATTATCCGGTAAGGCTATTTCATATCTGACTTTTGGATCTTCTGTTTTTGCTTGTTCAGTTACACCTGAGTCTGTTGATTTACTCGTCTGTGTTTGTTTCGGTTTTAACGCCTCCACTTTATTTTGAGAGGTATCTGACTTAACTAAACTACTGCTAGCTTTTGGTTTTTTTATTTTTTTTGGCTGGTTACATTTGCGATCATATGCCCTTTTTGCTGAGCGGTACTGATTACTGCGCGGGGCACTCTTAAACTGAGCCACTTGCTGATTTAACAAAATACACATAGCTTCTTCATTTGGTGCAGCTAAACTGTCTAAACTGGTACAACAAATCAAAAAGCCAATTAAAAGTAGTAATCTATTTAACAACATATATACAAACACAAAAACTATAAATATTAATACTAAGTTTAAGCTTTTACGTGATAAATTACCATATTCTTGTAATTTATGTCATCAATTAGTGAAGATTTGTCAACTTATGGTGCAGACTACAAAAAAATAAGGAATTGGGTGGCGGTCTTACCAGCCACATCTCGGCACACAAGTCACATGCTGTGGCTGCTCCCTTCCGGGCCTGACCAAGTTCACACGCTATTGTTGCGAGAGGACCAATAAGACCACCATAGAGGGCCTGTTGGGCGCGGAAAAGATTATCACCAGTTTTAAGTGGTAATACAAGTAAAACTTTATATAAAACGACTGAACGAACAGTTATTGCTCATCTGACTCAAAATAAGGCTTTATTCCTTTAAGCGCAGATTTTACTTTCTTTACATTTTTGGCACCCATACGTAAAAATTGCTTCTGTGCTTTAGGTAACTCTTCCCATTGAGAATACGCATATTTATATGTCACACTTTGTCCAATTAAAGGTACATTTCCCGTAACTGTGGGTGTTGTCAGCAACATATCAATGGCATCACGAATGGTATTATCAAATTCTCCTTCCTCATAGCCAATTTCTTGATATGCTTCATCAAACAGAGGTTTATATTGTTGATAAAGTTTAAATATTTGCTGTGAAGTCATATTTGTAAATAAGGCAACATAAGGAGTATATCTTTCATAACTTTCAGCCGTTGGTGTCAGGATATCTCCTTCTATTACACTATAATCTTCATTAGGTTTAATAAAAGGACTATGTTTTGTAGCAACATTTCCTTTTGCAATATTATCAGTATAAACCACTAAACGTCTGATAAAGTCTTCCTGTATCAAAAGTTTAATGGTTTGTTTTTGAAAAAATTCCGTTAATGTTTCGATTATTACTGGGTCTGATCCATTAAGCTCTGGTAAAGCATATTTTAAGGCTGGATCTTCTACAGGAATTACTGGAGTTACAATAACCTGAGGTTCATTTTCAATTATCTCAGGTTGAGGAATTGACTCAACTTTTGGCTCAACCATGGGCTGTGGCACTTTAATATGTACCGGTTCTACTACCGAAGGTTCAGACACTGTACTATACAATTTATACCCAGCAACTAGAATTACTATTAAAATGAAAATCAATGCAAGTGTATAACTCGTTTTTTTGAGTTTTTGCGAATTAGATTGAGAATTATTTTCTGTCATTATGTGCTCAATTGCCTTTAAGTAATTTCTTTTTAATTCAATATCTTCTAAATTAGAAGTATAACAGATTTATTTGGAACTAATTATTAATGACAGCAGTTTTAAATTCAACAACAGCTAACAAAAATATTGCCTTATTATTAACAGGTGGTGGTGCACGTGCAGCTTATCAAGTAGGCGTACTTAAGGCAATTGCCACACGATTACCGCGAAACCATAACTCGCCATTTGGGATCATTAATGGCACATCTGCTGGTGCAATTAATGCCGCTGCGCTGGCTTGTTATTCGTCTTGTTATCATTTAGGCATCAAAAAACTTGAATGGGTATGGAAAAACTTTCATACGAGTCAAGTCTACCATTCTGATTTTCGTCATGTTTTTGGTCGCCTATTAACCAATGTTTTATCAAGTTTTAAAACTGATTCAATAAACCACGCCCCCGCTAGCTTATTTGATAATCAGCCACTAAGAATTCTTTTAAAAGGATTAATGGACTTGAAACGTATTGATAGAAATATCGGAAATGGCTATTTACATGCGTTATCAATTACAGCTTCCAGTTACTCCAGCGGCGAGTCTGTGGCTTTTTATCAGTCTACCGATATCCCACCATGGAAGCGCTCTAAAAGATGTGGTGAAAATACGCAAATTAATATAGAACATTTAATGGCCTCCAGTGCTATTCCAATGGTTTTTCCCAGTATAAAAATAAGACAAGGATACTTTGGAGATGGTTCAATTCACCAACACTCACCTTTAAGCCCACCAATACATTTAGGCGCTAAAAAAATATTTATTATTGGTGTAGAACAACCCGATGATACTAAATATTTTGGATTCCAACCGCATTACCCGGGTATTTCATCAATTGCAGGTCATTTATTAGATTCTATTTTTTCTGATACTTTACGATCTGATATAGAACGTCTTGAAAGAGTAAACAGAACAGTTTCCCTGTTACCCGCAAAAGAGAAACATCAGGAATTAAGAAGAGTAGAGACTCTTGTCATAAATCCGTCTCAAAATTTTAATGCGATCGCTGCAAAACATTACACAGATATGCCCTTTGCAATTAAACTCATGTTAAGACTAATTGGTGTAAAAGAACACTCTGAATCTAGCTTGCCTAGCTATTTACTCTTTGAAAAGTCTTATACTAAGCATTTGATACAAATAGGGTTTGAAGATGGTTTAAACCAAATTGATGATATTATGGCTTTTTTAGAAATGAAAAGTTAACTAAATTTACCTGTATTTGTTGATAATTTTCTTTATGATTTTATTATGCATCATTTGCTCAAGCGCATTATTTAAACGCGGGAGCAATTCCTTTTTATTAGGATGAACTCGCATCATCACTTCAACGCTGCTTATAATATCACCAACGACTAACTTATTAATTTTAGGATCTGTTTTCTGCAAATATTCTATTGTTGCTTTACCAACAAAGATACGATCGACTCGTTTTTTAATTAACTGATATACTAAGAGATCCTGGGACTTGTTAAGGATCAGTTTTATTTTTCCTTCTTTGATCGCTTGTGAGAATTTGGGATAGGTAAAACCTCTGACAACCCCAACAGTTTTACCATAAAGATCAGTCGCGTCTTTAACACTAAACTCTTCGCCAGCACGAAATAATATTACTTCTTCTGAATGACTATAAGCAATAGAATACAAACTCACAATACCAGCATCTTGTCGCCATTTTGGATTTACCCCAGGTTCAATATCAACATTGCCCTGAACAAATTCTTTCAACGCCCTGCCTACCGGCATTTTTACAAATTTAAATTCATCGCCAGTGAGTTTTCCGATGTGAGAAAATAAATCAACAAAAATCCCCTGGGTATCACTCAATCCTAAGTTATCGTCAAATGAAATAGTATACGGAGGATTGGCTGGCGTATATAAAACCACAGTATAAGTATCAGCATTGGCAAGAAAGCAAAAAAAGATCGTAATGTAACCTATAATATACTTTTTAAGGTTAACCTTAATCACCTTCAAGTAAATATCGTTCAACTCGCTCAACTCTTCTTGGTTTCCCTCTTACAATAAGTATATCTTGTATTTCTAATTTTGTTGTTAAAGGCGGTCTTGAAATTTCTCGTCCTTTGCGCCGTAAACCCATCACATCTACCCGACGCTTTTCCAGTTCAAGTTCGTGCAATGTTTTACCAATTGCAAAGGCATCATCACTCAATGCAACAGCATGTAAAAACTCAAGTCTTTCAACTGACTCTGAATTTAAATCAATATTTTCACCAGGAAAATAACCATGTAACAAGCCATAACGATTTTCACGTTCATTTTGAACGCGTCGTAAAATTCTTTTAACCGGCACTCCTGACATAAACAGAACATGCGAAACTAACATTAAACTCGCTTCTAATGATTCTGGTACCACTTCCGTAACACCCAGCTCTTTGAGTTCCCTTAAATGACTGTCATCACGCATCCTCACTAATATTTTTACATTCGATGATAATTGACGTACGGTTTCTACAATCGCCATTGTTTTATTGTAATCAGCAAATGTCACTATCACTAAGCGGCTTTTTACAATTCCAGTTGCTTTTAAAATATCTTTTTGTTTTGCATGACCAAATTGTACATTTTCACCTGCAGCCTGCGCTTCTCTGATCCTTACGGGATCTACATCTAACGCAATATACGGAATTGCTTCCGTTTTTAAAAATCTGGCAACTGTTTGCCCTACCCGTCCGAAACCACAAATAACCACATGATGACTTAAATCCGAAGTGAAATCAGGTTTGTCACTTGCATCTTTGTTTTTTTCTTTTCGAGCCAAAGACTTAGCTATTACTTGATTTTTATCGACCAAATAAGGTGTAATTGCCATAGATAAAACACCCACCGCGATTAATAAAGAGGCATATGAAGGTTCAATCAGACCATGCTGTAATGTTAAAGCGATTAATACAAAACCAAACTCTCCCATCTGGCATAACATTAACCCTGCGGACCAGGCGTCTTTCGTACTTTCTCCCATAAAACGTGCAATCACTTTAATGACTAATATCTTTAATAAAACAAGTGTTACTAAACCTAACAGTATCCATAGTGCATTTTGTAATACAAAACTCAAATCTAACTGCATACCAACAGTCACAAAAAACAATCCCATTAAAATATCTCTGAACGGTCTGATATCAGCTTCTAACTGGTGGCGATATTGGCTTTCACCTAACATTATTCCCGCCAAAAAAGCTCCTAAAGCCATGGACAAACCAAACATATGTGTTAATGCACTTGCGAATAAAGTGACCGATAACGTCGTTAAAACAAACAATTCATCGGTTCTGACTTGTGCAACTGCATTAAAGATCCGAGGTAACAGCCATTTACCTATGCCCCATAATAATGCACACACAATTGTGCCTTTCCCAAGCGCAATCGTTAAGGCTAGCCACAGTGCTTGATCACCGCTACCTGCTAATAATGGAATAGAAATTAACATAGGTACAACTGCAATATCCTGAAAGAGTAAAATACCTATCGCTAATTGGCCTCTTCGTGTATGTAATTCACCTGACTCACTCAATTGTTTAACCACAATTGCAGTTGAAGAAAGTACCAATAAACTTGCAATACTTAACGCAGTAAGCCAACTAGCTCCCATTAAAATAATAATGAGTATAAAAATAATGCCTGTGACAAGTACTTGCATTGTGCCCAAACCAAACACAATATGACGCATTGCCATTAACCTTGGAATAGAAAATTCAAGGCCTAATGTGAATAATAAAAAAACAATACCAAACTCTGCGATCACATGTATTTCATCGTAATCTGTGATCAGCGCTAATGCATGCGGGCCAATAGCAAGGCCTGTGGCCAGATATGCTAAAATAGGGGGTAAATTTAGGCGTTTAAACAACCATACTAAAAAAACGGCAATTAACAGCAGACTAAATATTTCGACAAAAACTTCTTGCAATAGAACCCCCGAGTATAATTAACTGAACTATAGGAAAGTGAGTACAACAATTAATTGACCCCACAAAACTAATATTTTATTTAACTATAGCAAGCATCTGTTTTAATTCTAGTTTAAATAATCGGTATATATTTTGCTTTATCTCTGATGGTTAAAGATTTAAGGGGAAAAAAGTGGAAAATGTGCATATATTAACTCAAAGAGCAAGTGGTCGAGGCGACTTTTTGCCCTTGTCGGCTGAATATTACCGTCCTGAAAATAATGAACAAAATTTCAATTTAGTTGCGAAATTACAAAAAACTCTTGAAGTTCATAAACTCATCAATATTTTTTCTCTGGAAGTGGCCAAACTAGTCTCTTTCAATGGATTACAGTTTCACGGCATTGATGGCGTTGTTGAAATGGAAGGAAGTAAACATTCAGGACAAACGGTTTCGTTTGATTTGGAAGTTGAAAGCGAAAGGTTAGGTCAATTAATTTATTTTTCAAAACAGTCTCTAACAAAACCGCTAACAGACAAACTAGATAGATTACATGACATGTTAGTTTATCCACTGCGTAATGCTTTATTGTTTAATCGTGTTAAAAAACTCGCAACAAAAGATGCATTAACCGGACTAAGCAACCGTAGTCACTTTGATGACTATTTAAATAAGAAATTAGAAAGATGTCGTCGTCACCATAGAAATTTTGGCCTTATGATGTTGGATCTGGACAATTTTAAACAGGTAAATGATAATCATGGCCACCTATTGGGTGACGAGATACTCGTAAATTTTAGCAATATTTTGTCAAGTTCAGTAAGAGGAACTGATACTGTATTTCGATTTGGCGGTGATGAATTTGCAATTTTGATTGATGATAATAACCAAACAGTCAGTAATATCATCGCAACTCGGATCCAACAGTTTGTACATTCGGATAATTTATTAAGACAACATGCAGTGACAACTAGCATAGGCTTTACGCTGGCACAAAGTAAAGACAGTGATGTTACTGTGGTTGAGCGTGCAGATCGTGCTTTATATCAGGCTAAAAACGCAGGCAGAGATTGCTGCAAAATATTATAAATAAATCTCTTTAGATCATTAAATCTCAGGTTATAAAGTGTAATGCTTTGAAAAAATCATTTTGTAACCATGTTTTATTTTATTCAGATAAATTGCCAGCATAAATTACTTTCTGAAATAAACCCATCGGCAATAAAATAGCCAACAACCTGTACTAGCTTTTCATTATAAAATACTAAAGGTACTTGATCTCTTTGCCAGGAAGGTACCTTGGCATCTTTTAACCAATGTTTTACCGTATTATTTCCTGGTTTTCCATTTGGCTTAAATTTAATGGATGGGCATGAAAACCTGATACTGACAACTTCATGCGCAGAAGCGGATCTTATCCCTAAACTTGTAGCAGGTAAAAATGCCAATTTTCGGCCATCCGATAGCTCAACAGTATCCTTTTTTATATTCATCAAGTTATCTGGCGTGTTTGAATCAATAACTAAGTATAGATGACCTCTGTAACGTCGCAGATAAGCAATTTCTCCCAAGTTTAACTTGAGCGCAATCTTAATTTTTGCATCTTCACGTGCATTAATTGCTTGTTCGAGTATCTGGTTTAATATCGCTTTTGATGGCATTAAACATTCATTTAAAGACAACCAAAATCGAATAACATTGCACTGACGTACTGTAGACAGCAGTTTAAGTTTATCTACAGATACACATTGTTCATGTGAAACCTGAGCGAAGTCTTGTTGGGAAATTTCTTCAATCAATAAATTTTGCTGAGCAATTATATCTATGGAACGAGATACACAGGCATTAAAACCTTTAAAACGCGCTCCTAATACAGGCAGTACTTCAGCTCTTAAAAAGTTTCTGTCAAAACAGGTATCTAAATTCGATTCATCAAATATATGATCGATGTTAAACGTTTTAGCAAATTCTTCGATCTGTGCTCTCGTACAACTTAATAGTGGCCTGATTAACGTAAAACCTTGTTGTTTAGTTACTGATTTCATTGCCGACAATCCACTTAAACCCGCACCTCTTTTTAATTGTAAAAAGAAAGTTTCAACCTGATCGTCCTGATGTTGACCAAGTAATATAATACTTTCTTTAGTAGTGTTATTAAATAGTGCGCTATACCTTTGTTCTCTGGCAATTGCTTCTAAGCTTTGCCTTGAAGTTTTTATCACATCAACTGAAATAGCATTAAAATTAATTTCCAACGTATGGCACAATTGCGTACAAAATTCTCGCCACTGCTTCGCATTCACACTTAAACCATGATCTATATGAATGGCATTTAATTTAATTGCAGGATTTAATTTTTGAAAGCATTTTGCAAGGTTTAACAACACCACAGAATCAACACCACCGGATAATGCGACGGTCAAAGATGTTAGGTTATTTGGTAAAGATAGTGAGAATTTTTTGTAAAGTTCTGTTGTATGCATTGTTTCAGATCAACCAGCCTTAAGGTGCCCATATTAACTATGACTCGGATTTTAGTTATTGAATAATTAAATAAAATAACCAGGCATATAGCCTGGCATATTATTTATACACATCATTATAGAAAATATAAGTAATTAACAGTAACCAAAAGACATTAAGCGCTTATATCTTTGATCTAACATTTCTTCATTTGATAATGCCTGTAAATCTGTTAAATCACGCTTTAATTGATTTTTCAAATTTTTAGCCATCAAATCATAGTTTCGATGCGCTCCGCCTGTCGGTTCATCTACAATAGTGTTAATTAAATCTAATTCTTTTACTCTTTGTGCTGTTACACCCATAGCCTCAGCAGCTAAGGCAGCTTTATCAGCACTTTTCCAAAGAATTGATGCACAGCCTTCGGGTGAAATCACAGAATAAGTACTATATTGCAACATGTTAACGCGATCACCAACACCTATGGCTAACGCGCCACCAGAGCCACCTTCACCAATAACAGTACAAATTGTTGGTACTTTTAACTGAGCCATCACTTTTAAATTACGAGCAATAGCCTCGCTTTGTCCGCGTTCTTCAGCGCCAACACCTGGGTATGCGCCTGGCGTATCTATAAATGTAATAACAGGCATTTTAAAGCGTTCTGCCATTTCCATTAACCTTAAAGCTTTACGGTAACCTTCCGGTTTTGGCATACCAAAGTTTCTTTTGATTTTTTCCGCTGTATCACGACCTTTTTGATGACCGATTATCATAACAGGTGCATCATCTAAACGTGCAATACCGCCAATAATAGCGGGATCATTCGCAAAAGCCCTATCACCACAAAATTCATCAAATTCTGTGAATATTCTGTCAATATAGTCTTGAGTGTACGGACGCATAGGATGTCTTGCAAGCTGAGAAACCTGCCAGGCACCTAGATTTGAAAAAATTTCTTTTGATAATTCAGCGCTTTTTTCCTGTAAACGACTTACTTCATCTTCAAGGCTAAGGTCTAGTTCTCCAACACGACCAATATTTCGTAATTCTTCTATTTTTGCTTCTAATTCAGCAACTGGGAGTTCAAATTCCAGATAATTGAGGCTCATGTTTTAAGCGACCTAACTAGTTAAATTCTAATTCTATATCTTGTGCGGCCAGTTGATTTAACTTATGTAATAAGTCATCACTTGGCGTCACACACCATTGTGTACCTAATGAAAGCTCTGAAAAAATATCAGGGCGTTCATATTGAATAATTATTGGGCAAGTACCGAACTTATAGGGTTCAAGTACATTCTGCAATATATCGAAGAACTTATCATCAATATGTTGCATTTTAACTTTCATTTTAATATTTCGAATACGTTTTTCACGTACCTGTTCTATTGTACATACTTCCCGAGCGGTCATTGTAATACCACCAGAGAAATTATCAAAGCTGACCTGTCCAGTTATGACTAATATATTGTTAATTTGCAACAATTCTTCGAACATTTCGAACTGTTCGGGGAAAAAACGTACATCCATGCGGGCACTTTTGTCATCTAATGTGACTAATCCCCACCTTTGACCTCTTTTATTTATTAAAGTGCGATTACTAATTACCAACCCTGCCGCAGTAGTTTGTACATCGCGCTCGGTTGGCTGCAAATCGACCAACCGACCTGAGGTATAACTACGAAGCTCCTTTCTATATTGATTAATAGGGTGACCAGTAAGATATAAACCTAAGGTTTCCTTTTCACCATTTAACCATTCTTTATCAGAAAAACAAGGCGCCATAACAAAAGCCGACGCGACATCTTCAGGCTCTGTAGCCAACAAGCCAAAGAGATCGCTTTGACCAAGAGATTCTGCTTTATTGTGCTGCGCTGCTGATTTAATGGCATCAGGCAAACTCGCAATTAATATTGCACGTGCGGCTTGTACACTTTCGTTTTCTGGCGTTTTAGGCCCTAGATTATCTAAAGCCCCCGCCATAATCAACTTTTCAATAACGCGTTTGTTTAAACGCTTTAAATCAACTTTAGCGCAAAAATCAAATAAATCCTTAAAATGCTCATTTACCGCTCTTGCTTCAAGAATTGCTTCTACCGGACCTTCCCCAACTCCTTTTATTGCACCTAAGCCATAAACAATTTGCCCTTGAAGATTAACAGTGAATTTATACAAACCAAAATTAACATCTGGCGGCAATAAAGGCATTTTCATATTCTCACACTCGTCAACAAGCGTAACAATTTTATCTGTATTGTCCATATCAGCAGACATTACAGCAGCCATAAATTCAGCAGGATAATGCGTTTTCATCCACAGAGTTTGATATGATACCAAAGCATATGCAGCTGAGTGAGATTTATTAAAACCATATCCGGCAAATTTTTCTACCAGATCGAAGATTTTCATCGCAAGTTCGCCGTCAATTCCGTTATTCTTAGCGCCTTCTTCAAATGTTGATCTTTGCTTGGCCATTTCTTCGGGTTTTTTCTTACCCATAGCACGACGAAGCATATCAGCCCCACCTAATGTATAACCCGATAGCACCTGTGCAATTTGCATAACTTGCTCTTGGTACAAAATAATACCGTAAGTGGGCTCAAGTATTGGCTGCAAACTTTCATGTTGATATTGCGCATCAGGATATGATACTTCCTCACGACCATGTTTTCTGTCGATAAAGTTATCTACCATGCCCGATTGCAATGGACCAGGTCGAAACAGGGCGACCAGGGCAATCATATCTTCAAATGAATCAGGCTTGAGGCGACGGATCAAATCTTTCATCCCTCTGGATTCTAACTGGAAAACAGCCGTCGTCTCTGCTCTTAACAATAATTCAAAGCTTTTTGGGTCATCAAGGGGAATTGTTTCTATATTGATATGTTCTTTTTGCTCTCGATCAAGGCGTTCATTGGCCATATCAATCGCCCACTGCAAGATAGTGAGCGTTCTTAAACCTAAGAAATCAAACTTTACCAATCCTGCGGTTTCAACATCATTCTTATCAAATTGGGTAACAGGAAACTTTCCTTCGTCATCACAATAAAGCGCCGCAAAGTCCGTAATTGTAGTGGGTGAAATAACAACACCACCCGCATGTTTACCCGCATTACGCGTACACCCTTCCAAAATACGGCACATATCAATGAGATCTCTGACTTCTTCATCAGCATCATATAATTCAGGTAGTCTGGCCTCTTCGTCAAATGCTTTTGCCAGTGTCATGCCCGGATCGCCGGGGATCAGTTTAGAAATTCTATCAACAAATCCATATGGGTGTCCAAGTACTCGGCCAACATCACGAATTACAGCCTTAGCAGCCATAGTACCAAAAGTAATGATCTGGGATACCGCATCTCGACCATATAGCATCGCCACATGATCTATCACTTCGTCTCGGCGATCCATACAAAAATCAACGTCAAAATCAGGCATCGAAATACGTTCTGGATTCAAGAACCGTTCAAATAACAGCTCAAACTCTAATGGATCTAAATCGGTGATTTTCAGAGCATAAGCAACCAGAGAGCCAGCTCCGGAACCCCTACCCGGACCGACTGGAATATTATTGTCTTTACTCCACTGAATAAACTCCATTACGATTAAGAAATATCCAGGGAATCCCATTTGGTTGATAACATCAAGTTCAACTTTCAACCTGTCGTCATATGGTCCCCTACTTAATTTTCTCTTCTCCTCATCTGGAAAAAGCATTTTAAGTCTTTCTTCTAAACCGTCTTCAGACACTTTAACCAAAAAGTTATCTATCGTCAGTGTACCCGTCGGGTAATCGGGTAAAAAATACGTTCCCAATTGCACGGTCACATTACAGCGTTTTGCTATTTCAACCGTATTTGCCAATGCTTCTGGTATATCGTTAAAGATCTCAACCATTTGCTCAGACGTTTTAAAATATTGTTGTTCTGAAAAACGCTTTGGTCGCCTTTTATCATCAATCGTATAACCGTCATGAATTGCCACACGAATTTCGTGAGCTTCAAAATTAATTTGCTCCATAAATACGACTTCATTGGTAGCAACCACAGGTAAACCAACTTGATCGGCATGGTTAACAGCCAAGTGTAAATATTCTTCTTCTTGCGCTCTTGCTGTACGTATTAATTCTATATAATAATGATCTGGAAAATACGTCTGATAAAAATGAGTAATGCGAGTAACAACTTCTGAATTGCCTTTTAGTAATGCTTTTCCTAAGTCTCCATCTTTTGCACCTGAAATTAAAATGAGTCCGGCTTTATGTTCAATTAACCATTCTCTATCGACCATAGGCAAATTTAACAGGTGCCCTCTTTGATACGCTTTAGAAATTAATAAAGTAAGATTTTTATAACCTTCGTTATTTTTCGCTAGCACCAATAATCGACAAACTTCTCCTTCAAATTCAGGAGAATTTAGCCAAAGATCAGCGCCAACTAATGGTTTGATACCCGAATTATGACTCGCACCATAAAATTTGACTAAACCACATAAATTCATTTGATCTGTAATGGCAAAAACCGGCATGTTGACTTCTGCTGCTTTGGCAACAATAGGCTTAGTTTTATTCAGGCCATCGACCATAGAGTAATCACTATGAACTCTTAAATGTACGAAATCAGGTTGCGCCATGTATGATCCTACCAAGGTATCTACTCAATACCGATTATTAATAAACTAAATTAAATTGATGTTATTTCTAATAACTTTTTCACGGGCTTAAAGCTTTTACGATGATATTCGGTAACTCCATTTTGCTCAAGTGCTAATAAATGGGCTTTTGTAGGGTAACCTTTGTGAGCAGCAAAACCATATTCAGGGTAAATACGATCTAATTGTATCATTTCATCATCTCGTGCGACTTTTGCCAGAATAGACGCGGCACTGATCTCAGGGATCAAAGAGTCACCTTTTACCACTGCCTGTGCAGCAATATTAATATCAGGTATTCGATTACCATCAATATAAACAAATTCAGGTATAATTTTTAAACCTTCAACGGCTCTTTTCATGGCTAACATAGTTGCGTGTAATATATTAAGCCGATCAATTTCAGCAATGTTAGCTCTGGCAATACAAAAACAGAGTGCCTTTTCTTTTATTTCTGCGGCTAATATCAGGCGTTTTTTCTCTGATAATTTTTTAGAATCAGCTAATCCCAATATAGGTTTATGTGGATTTAATATCACAGCTGCAGTGACCACATCTCCTACTAAAGGACCACGGCCTACTTCATCAACACCCGCAATTAATTGTGTATCAGGCCTGATGATTTCATTTAGTTTTTTTTCAGACATGGTTTTCTTCTTTATTGTTAATACATAATTTTAGTACAGCTTCCGCTGCTTTTTCACTGGCATTTAATCTGATAGCCCGGTGGATCGATTTAAACTTATTTTTTAGCATAGTATTATCGCTTGCTAATAATGGCATAAGCTCTTTAAATAAGTTTTCAGGAATACATTCTTTTTGAAAAAGTTCAGGCACCAGTGCTTCGTCGGCAAGCAGGTTAGGTAACGAAAAGTATTTGATATTAAACTTGAAAAGTGAACTAAATATCAAATGCGACAAAGGTTTGATTTTATAACCAACCACCATAGGTTTATTATATAACATAGCCTCTAAAGTCGCAGTACCAGATGCCAGCAAAATAACATCGGCACTTTGCATTGCTAAATCAGATTGACCATCCAGTAATAGTAATTCCAACTCAGGAGCTACTTGTTGCCATATTTCGCTAAACTGCAGTTTTCTTTTTTCATTAACTAAAGGCACCACGATTTTAAGTTCGGGAAATTCTTTTTTTAATTTTTGCGCCGTTTTTAAATAAGTTTCGCTTAACAAACCAATTTCAGTCCCTCGGCTACCAGGAAGTAAAGCTAAAACTTTATCTGTTTGTGCAAAACCAAATTTTTCCCTAATGGATAAATCATGACTTTCTAATGCTATATCGTCAGCTAATGTATGGCCTACAAATGTACAAGGTACCTGATGTTTATCATAAAAAGCTTTTTCAAAAGGCAGTAAAGATAAAACCATATTAGTGGCATCTGCTATTTTAAAAACCCTTTTTTCACGCCAGGCCCACACTGAAGGGCTAACATATTGTACTGTTTTAATACCCGCTTGCTTTAATGGCAACTCCACTCTTAGATTGAAATCTGGCGCATCTATCCCAATAAAAATATCGGGCGGGTTAGCAATGAAGTATTTTACTATTTGTTTTTTAATTGACAGTAATCGCAAAAGTCGACTAAATACTTCAACGAGTCCCATTACCGCTAACTCTTCCATATCAAATAGACTATTGCAGCCAAGCGCTTTCATTCTCGGCCCTGCAATGCCTTCAAATATTGCATTGGGATAGCGAGACTTTATTGATTTGATCAGACCCGCCCCCAATATATCACCAGAATGCTCACCAGCAATAATACCGATACGAAGGGGTTTATTATTTATTGTCATATTGTGCCATTTTAAAATAAATCGTCTTTTGCTATTACAAAAACTACAGACCTGTATTAATTACATTAGTTTAACTAAATTGACGGGGCTATATACTCAAACCACCACAAGATGCAGCATTCACATCTCAAGGTGGTTTGGGTAAATGAGTTACATTTGACATAAAACAGAACATGAATGCTGTTTTATCATTTGAATAGACTATATTAGCGTATAAGGCCACGTTCAGACTTAGCAGCAAAGTCTGCAAACATTTTTACTGACCTAAACTTTTCTGCATCTTCTTTCATTTGAATTAATGCATCTTCCAAAGTCAGGCCTTTACGGTAAAGTGTTTTATACGCACGTCTTGCAGCCATCACTTCATCTGAATCAAAACCACGACGTTTCATTCCTTCAGTATTCATTGCAACAGGTTTAGCTGGTGTGCCTATTGTTGTAACAAATGGCGGTACATCTTTATTTACACCTGAGTACATGCCTACAAAAGCATGAGCCCCAATATGACAAAACTGATGAACCCCCGCGTTACCCGCTAAAATAGCCCAATCACCAACGTGAACATGACCCGCTACAGCAGAATATCCCGCAAATATAACATTATCACCAATCACGGCATCATGGGCAACATGGGTATGACTCATAAAAAGGTTATTACTGCCTATAATCGTCACACCTTGATCTTGTATCGTGCCTCTGTGGATAGCCGCATATTCACGAATAACATTATTATCACCTATCACCAGTTTTGTTGGTTCGTTATCATATTTTTTATCTTGGCAAGCTTCACCTACTGAGGCGAATTGAAAAATATGGTTACCAGATCCGACAGTTGAAGGACCTTTGAGCACAACATGAGATTCAATAATATTATTATCACCAAGTACCACGTCTTTTCCTATAAATGAAAAAGCACCAATACTCACATTTTCGCCAATTTGAGCTCCGGGCTCGATAATCGCAGATGGATGGATCACGTCTATAACTCTCTTCTGGCACACATAATTTCAGCTGAACACACAACTTTACCGTCTACTTTTGCTTCGCCCGAAAACTTCCAAATATTGCGGCGTTCCTTTTCAAAAGTTACATGCAAATGCATCGTATCACCAGGGTAAACTGGTTGCTTAAATCTTGCATTATCAATACCTGCAAACAAGTATAGTTCATTATCTTCACGGCCATCAGTTGTTTTAAAACCCAGCAATCCGGTTGCCTGTGCCATGGCTTCCAAAATTAAAACACCAGGAAAAATAGGCTGAGATGGGAAGTGACCTGTAAAAATAGGTTCATTTGCAGTCACATTTTTAATCGCGTGCAAAAACTTACCTGCTTCGTAATCTACCACTTTATCAACTAACAACATTGGATAGCGGTGAGGTAATAAAGTCATGATTTCTTGAATATCAAAACTATTTAATTCATTTGCCAAAATGTAAATCCTATATTCATTTAATTCAAACACTTACCTACAAAATATTATTTATGAGGTCTTCCTTAAATACATTAATCGACTTTTATCAAAGGAGCCGTTATGGTTTCAAGTGCTTTTATTTTTTTATTCATATCACCAATATGGCGTAAATGTGCCATTTGACGACGCCAATCTTTATTTGCTGTGTGAGGAATACCAGAAGAATACACACCAGGTTCTGTAATAGACGATATCACCATGGCCATTCCCGTCAAAATGACATGATCGCATACTTCAATATGTCCATTTAGACCACACAAACCCGCAATTTGACAATATTTACCAATTTTGCTGCTACCGGCAATAACAGAACACGCAGCCATTGCCGTGCCTTGCCCTATTATTACGTTATGGGCAATTTGGCATTGATTATCTATGATCACATCATCATGAATTTCGGTATCATCAAGTGCACCACGATCTATAGTTGTACTGGCACCGATTTCAACACGATCACCAAAAACCACTGAGCCTAATTGTGGAATTTTAATCCACTTACCTTGCTCGTTTGCATAACCAAAACCATCAGAGCCTATAATTGAATTTGCATGAACGACACAATCTGAACCCATAATTACATTATGGTAAACAGTCACATTCTGCCAAATTCGAGTATTAGCACCTAATTTAACATTTTGGCCTATAAAACTTCCAGCACCAATTTGTACATTATCAGACACTTCAACATCTGCTTCAATTATCGCATTTGCGCCAATTGAAGCTGAAGGACTAATTTTAGCCGTCGGATCGATAATAGCTGTTGCATGAACGCCTGACGCTGTAGCTGGTGTTATATCCATTAACTGTGCTAATTTTGCGTAACTTATATAAGGGTTTTTAGCTATTAGCATATTTCCCGAATAATATTCAGCATCTGCTGCTGACAAAATAACAGCACTGGCAGAGGTATCAGCTAATTGTTTACGATATTTTTTATTCGATAAAAAACTTATCTGACCTGGCTGAGCTTTTTCTAAGGTGGCAATTTTAGAAATTTTCATTTCTGCATCACCCACAAGCTCAGCATTTAGGTATTCTGCCAAATAGGCGAGAGTATAACTATGCATTATTTAAGTTTACTTACTCTTTCAACAACTTTAGCCGATAAATCTGTGACACTTTTAGGGTTAAAGTATACTAAAGCCTCTTTTCTTTTAACTTCATCAACTTTGCTTTCTTTAGCTGCTTGTTCAACCGCTTGTAATACAAGTGCCTGCACTTTTGCTAATTCTTGATTTTGGCGTGTTTTAATTTCTTGCTCTAACGGGCGTGCTTTAGTTGCAAACTCTTGCTGCATTTGTTGTAATTTTTCTTTTAAAGCATCTTGTTGTGCTTTGCTCATAGTCGCACTTTCACGTTTGAATTTTTCAGCTTCAAAACGAAGATCACCCTGTAGTTTTTCAATTGCCTGACGACGCTCAGCAAACTCAGTTTGTAACTTAGCTTCAATTGTCGCCATTTGCGGTATTTTACTAAAAACTTCTTGCATATCAACAATGGCGACCTTATGTGCCAATGCCGACGCTGAGGTGCCCATCATTAAAGTTGCTAAAATAGATAACGCTGTTGTTTTAAATAATTTGTTCACAAAAAATTTCCTTAAAATGTATTACTAATATTAAAGCTAATATTTTTAGTTTTGTCGTCTTCTTCTTTTTTGAGCGGATAAGCAAAACTAATTAACATAGGGCCCATTGGTGACACCCATTGTATTGAAAGCCCTGTTGAGGCTCTAAATCTGCCGGCATCTGAATAATCATCAAATTTTGCACGTTGTTCTGCAGTTAAATTTGAAAAATGATCCACATCAAATTCAGTATCCCATACATTGGCCGCATCAACAAAGAAACTTGTTCTTACCGATGAAGTGCTATCTTCATCTAAGAATGGGGTTGGTACTATTAATTCCAAACCAGCTATGGCTTTTGCATTACCACCTATCCTGCCTTGAAGAAATACATTGTTAAATTGCTCATCGGCGCCAACTCCACTGGTTATGCCGCCATCAGGTGACGGAGTTGGCGGTAAGCTATTCGCTTGTGTTGCGATAGCCCTTGGTAAAATAGTATTTCGATCAAAACCTCGTAATTCTTGTTCTGTAATTCTAAAGAACTCCTGAATAGGTAAAATTTGATCATACCCATTGGTTGAGCCGTAACCATTACCATAGCCAAATGCGGCGCGAGACATAAAGGTCCAACTATGATCATTACTAATTGGCCAATAAAACCTTGAATCATAATTTATTTTAAAATAAGTTAAATCAGAGTTAGGCGTAGTTGATTTCAATGATAAAGATTGACGTGAACCCGCTGTTGGGAACATACCTCGGTTTAACGTAACCCGAGACCAACCCACACTTAATTCTAACTTTAAGAAATCAAAGCCTTCCTCTGGATTCTCTGGATCTAAAAACGTTTCACGCATTACACGTGTTTGTTCATATTCAGATAATTGAGAAAGCTCTTCTTTACTAATAGTCGCGCCAAAATTGATCCTATTTACCGCATCAATCGGAAAGCCTAAACTGGTACCAAAACCATATTTTTTACTTTTATAATCAATTAAGCTAAATGCACTGGCATCATAATTACTATAAAAGATACTATTACTTAAACTTACACCATCAGGCGTAAAATAAGGATCTGTATGTGACACTCGAACTGATTCTGAACCTTTTGAAGTGTTTATACTAAAAGCAACCTGATTACCTGATCCTAAGAAGTTCGATTCACTGATACCGATATTAAATTGCAATCCGTAATATGAACCATATGCAAGTCCTGCATTAAAGCTACCCGCCGATTGCTCTTTAACCGAAAAATCAACGTCAACCTGATCGTCCTGCCCCGGTACCGGAGTAACTTCAAAGTCAACATTTTCCATATACATTAAACGTTGAATTTGCAATTTGGAGCGTTCAAGAGATTGATTTGATAACCAACCCCCTTCCAATTGCGTCATTTCACGACGAACAACTTCATCAGCTGTAACGGCATTACCTGCTATATTAATACGACGAACATAAACACGCTTCCCCGGATCAACAGATAAAGTTAACTGAACTTCTTTATTTTCTTCATCCACTTCAGAGAGCGTTCTGACAACCGCATTTGCATAACCAAACCTTGCCAAATAACTTTTAATGAACTCTTCTGACGACGTTACAATTGAACCATTATATAGTTCACCTTGTTTCAATGGGATCACAGAACGAATAAGTTCTTCTCTGCCAAGTAAATCACCAATAAAATCGAAACCTTTTACTTTAAATTTTTCACCTTCAGTTAAATTTACAGTGACGTAAACTGATTCTTTATCCGGACTTACAGAAACCTGTGTGGAGTCAATATTAAATTTAAAGTACCCGCGATCTAAATAATAGCTACGAATAGTTTCTAAATCACCCTGAATCGTTTGTTTTTGATATCTGTCACTGCCCATAAATTCCCACCAAGGCAAATCCTGTTGTGATTCAACTTTAAGCAGTAACTCTTCATCAGAAAACAATTTATTACCCACTAAATTGATTTGACGAATTGACGCCGCATCACCTTCAGTGAATTTCAGTAATAATTTAACCCTGTTTCTTGGTAAATTCGTCACACTGATTTTAACGCGTGCATTGTATTTACCAATACTATGGAAAAATTCAACTAACCCTTTTTCAATATTATCTATCACTGTTCTATCTAAAGGCTCTCCAGTACGAATATCCTGACCCTCTAGAGATTCATTAAGTTGTTCATCCTTAATGTCTTTATTGCCTTCAAAATCGATAAAGCTAATAGTTGGTCGCTCTTTAACTTTAAAGATGATCATATCACCATCTCTGATAGCTTTTATATTATCGAAATGTCCAGAACTGTATAAGGCTTTGATAGTTTTTGAAATCGTATAACCATCTATGCTGTCACCAACATTAATTGGAATATGCGTTAACGCTGCACCTAATGCAACACGTTGCAAACCTTCAACTTTTAGATCATTTACAATAAAGGATTCTTGGCCTGCAGACGCAAAACTTGCTCCCAGTAAACTTGCGATAGCCAGATGTTTTTTTATAGCCATTTTTAATTATATACCTTTATAACCGCGTAAAATCATTGAACAAAGCAAAGCTTGTCAATAATAATAAAACTAATGCACCAATTCTAAAACCTATTTCTTGTGTCTTTTCAGAGACAGGTTTTTTTGTAATAAGTTCAATAACGTAATACATTAAGTGCCCGCCATCCAGAATGGGTAAGGGTAATAAATTAAATACCCCTAAATTCACACTTATCAAAGCTAAAAAGCTTAAAAAAGCCACTAACCCATAACTGACACTTGTACCCGCCCCTTTAGCAATCCCAATCGGACCACTTAAATTTTTAATTGATACCTGACCTGTTAATAAATTACCAATCATATCAAAACTTAAAGACACCATTTGCCAAGTTTTATCTATTCCCAGTAATAACCCGTCAATTGGGCCAAATTGCCTTTGAATAATATATTCTTTTGGCCAGGGCTCTGCCGTTGGCATAACACCTAAATACCCCTGACTAAAACCATCTTTAGTTGGTTTATTTTGTGGGATAACCTCAATATTTAACTTTTCATTATTTCTGCTGATCGTAAACAATAAAGGTTTATTCGCAGAGTGCTTAATGATATTTACCAAAGCGTGCCAATTGTTAACTTTTTCTCCATCTACCAAATGTATTGTATCCCCCAAAAGCAAACCGGCTTGTTGCGCCGCAGAATTTTCTGCGATATGTGCAAGCTCCAGCTTTATTGCTGGCCTAAATGGAATTATCCCAATAGAGGCCAATGGAGATACATCTGGGTCTTCTAACTTCCAATCCGCAAGGTTCAGATTTTTAACCTCTTTACCCCTACTGTCACTTTCGACAACAATACTGACATGAGGTTCACCCATATTTTTCATTAAAGCAAATGTCGTATCACGCCAATCATATACCTCATCACCAGCGATACTGATTAGCGTTTGCCCTGCAACAAGACCTGAGACCTCGGCCGGACTATTTAGTTCAATTTCACCAACAACAGGCTTAATTGACTGAACACCGATTAAATACATTCCCCATAACATTAATATGGCAAATAAAAAGTTTGCTGCAGGACCTGCAACAACAATAGCAATACGAGATAACACAGGTTTATTATTAAAAGATAAGTGTTTTTGTGATTCATGAACCGACTCTATGCGCTCGTCCAGCATTTTAACATAACCACCAAGGGGTATCGCCGCAATAACGTACTCAGTGCCTAATTTGTCATACCATTTAACCAGAGGTTTACCAAAACCAATTGAGAACCTTAATACTTTAACACCCGCTTTTCTAGCAACCCAAAAGTGACCATATTCATGAACTGTCACTAAAATACCAAGGGCAAATATAAAAGAGCTCAGATTCCACAAAAATTCAAACATTAATGTATTCCCTCTGTAATAACTTTCCAGGCAAACTCTCTTGCCTGCGTATCAAGTGCTAATATTTCTTCCAATGAATTAACCTGGCTGGCAACAAGTTTATCTAATACTTTTGCATTAACTGTATATATATCGCTGAAACCTATTTCACCGGATAAAAATACAGATACAGATATTTCATTAGCCGCATTGATGATAGTTGTCGCTGCCTGTCCAATTCTACATGCATCCATAGCTAATTTAAGATTAGGGTATCGGACAAAATCGGGTGCTGAAAATGAAAAGTCGGTAACTTGGGTAAAATCAAGGTGATTAACTCCTGATTGTATTCTTTCTGGAAATGCCAAAGCATGAGCGATAGGCGTTCTCATATCAGGCTCTCCCATCTGTGCTATCACAGAACCATCCTGATATTGCACCATAGAATGGATAATACTTTGCGGATGGATCACAACTTCAATATCATCAACATCGGCATTAAACAACCATTTAGCCTCTATAAATTCTAATCCTTTATTCATCATAGTTGCTGAATCAACAGAGATTTTTTTACCCATATCCCAATTTGGATGAGCGATTGCTTCTTCAGGCGTCACAGTTGATAACGTCGCAATATCGCGAGTCAAAAATGGTCCGCCGGAACCCGTTAACAGGATCTTATGAACACCATTTTGTTGTAAGCTTGCCGTAAAGGGCTTAGCTTTCAATTCTCGGGGCATACATTGAAAAATCGCATTATGTTCACTGTCTATAGGCAATAAAATAGCATTATGTTGTTGAACTTTATCAATAAACAACTGCCCTGACATGACCAATGACTCTTTATTCGCCAATAATATTTTTTTTCCTGCTTCAACTGCTGCCATGGTAGGTAACAATCCAGCCGCACCTACAATGGCCGACATCACAGTATCATTTCCCGGATCCCGTGCTATTTGACACATAGCCTCTAAGCCCGATAAAACTTCAGTCTTTAAACCTAACTTAGTAACTGCTGATGCTAACCGTTTAGCACTTGTTTCATTTTGCAATATGGCATATTGAGGCTGAAATTTTTTACATTGCTCCAACATCAAAATATCATTAGTACCCGCAGCTAAAGCTTGCACCCTATATTCTGGGTTACGACTTATAACATCTAATGTGCTTCTGCCAATTGACCCCGTAGATCCTAAAATGCAGATATTTTTAGACAATCTTTGATTAGAATGTGATTGCTGCAAAGCGATGCTCATAGTGATAAAGTCCAAATGTAACACGCTACAAATATAGGAGCGGCAGCTGTGAGGCTGTCAATGCGATCTAATATGCCGCCATGCCCGGGCAAACAACTTCCACTATCTTTTAAACCAGCTTCTCGTTTAAACATACTTTCTAATAAGTCACCTACTGCTGAAAATAATGCAACAACCACTGAAAGTCCGGCATATAGCCCCCAGTGTGCTTGTTTAATATCTGCAAAGTAACAAAAAGCGACTGTAAATAACGTACTGGCAAATATGCCGCCCAATAGGCCTTCTATGGTTTTATTTGGGCTCACATTTGGCATCAACTTATGTTTACCTAAATTTTTACCCGCAAAATATGCACCGATATCAGCACTCCAAACGATACCTAAAACCAACATAATTAAAATAGAACCAAACATCGCAGAATCTGAGTATGAAGCACTTCTTAAAACATTCAGTGCGACCCATAATGGAATTAATGTGAATACACCTGCTATTGCACGCATTAAAATTCCTTTATTCCAGGTTTTAGCTAAATCAGGATAACGCCATACTAGACCTAAGGAAATAAACCACCAGGCAACAGAGCCCGTAAATAGTACACTAATTTGGGAATTTAATTCTCCCTGCTGCCAAAGCGTATTGATAGGAAAAACAACATGTAATCCAGCCAGGAGCAATGCCATTATCACCACAAATGCTGCGCGACTTGTTGATTTGACCAACCCCATAAATGCCGACCATTCCCAGGCGCCTAAGAGCACAATCAACCCGGCTAATAAACTAAATAACATTAAGGGTGTATAAAACACCAAAACTAACGCTGCAGGCGCTAATATAATTGAGGTGACTATTCTTTTTTTAAGCAAATCTTATACCTTTAAAATCTAATTTTTTTGGGCAAGTAATTGTTTTATTTGTTCACCCGTACAACCGAACCTTCTTTCTCTGGAAACATAACAAGCAATGGCATCAGCAAATGCAGCCTCATCAAAATCCGGCCACAAAGTCTCTGTGAAATACAATTCTGCATAGGCTGCTTGCCATAATAAAAAATTACTAATGCGAATATCCCCCCCCGTACGGATCAATAAATCCAAAGGGGCCTGACTCGCCATCATCATTTTTTCTGACAAAGTCTCTTCTGTTATATCTGACACACTTAAATCGCCATCAAGAACATTTTGTGCCAATTTTTGCGCTGATTGCATTATATCCCAACGACCACCATAATTGGCTGCCACATTTAAACATAAGCCTGTATTATGTTCAGTCAGAGTTTGAGCTGTTCGAATACTTTTTTGTATTTTGTCAGAGAAGCGAGAAGTATCACCCATTATTAACAATTTCACATTGTTTTTATGTAGTTTTTTAATTTCTTTAGTTAACACAAACATGAATAATTCCATTAAAGTGCTGACTTCTTGCTCCGGCCGACGCCAATTTTCACTGCTAAATGCAAATAATGTTAATGATTCAACCCCTAAGTTGCGGCAAAATTTTACTGCCCCTCTAACGGCATCAACACCTTTTTTATGACCGTAAACCCTCGGCTTGCCAATACCACTCGCCCATCGACCATTACCATCCATGATAATAGCAATATGTTTAGGTAGTGCTTGTTGTGCAATAACTTCAGTTTCAATCATCATTTACTTATTATAATCTCCATAAAAAAACGCCGCCCAGTATACCCCAGACAGCGCTTAATACCAATTACAAAAGCAATTGCTAAATCATTCGATTAGAATTCCATCAACTCTTTTTCTTTTGCTGCTAATTGTTCATCCATTTCTTTTATAAACTGGTTAGTCAATTTTTGAATTTCGTCTTCAGCTTGATGTTGCTCATCTTCAGAAATTTCTTTGTCTTTTAACAAAGCTTTAAAATCACTATTGGCATCACGGCGGATATTTCTAATTGCGACACGACCGTTTTCAACTTCTCCACGTACAACTTTAATAAAATCTTTACGACGTTCTTCTGTTAAAGGCGGTAAAGGAACGCGAATAACTGTGCCTGCAGACATGGGGTTTAATCCCAAGTCTGAACTCATAATAGCTTTATCAACGGCTTTTGTTAGTTCTTTATCAAAAACAGTTATCGCAAGCGTTCGTGCGTCTTCAATAACAATATTCGCTAACTGCCTTAATGGTGTATCCGCGCCGTAGTAAGGTACAACAATACTGTCTAGTAAACTAGGATGTGCGCGACCAGTACGAATTTTCGCAAGTTGGCCTGTTAATGATTCAACACTTTTTCGCATACGTGTTTTTGCATCATTTTGAATTTCGTTTATCACTATGTATCCCTCTAAAATTATTACTGTTCAATTTTTTGAGATGAAATTAACGTTCCTTCATCTTCACCCATAATAACGCGTTTAAGTGCTCCGGGTTTATTCATATTAAAAACGCTGATAGGCATTTCATGATCTCGGGCAAGGGTAAACGCAGCTAAATCCATGACTTTGAGTTCTTTTTCAATGACTTCGTTATAGCTTAAATTGGTAAACAATTTAGCATCTGGATTTTTAGCCGGATCTTCATCATAAACGCCATCAACTTTAGTCGCCTTTATGACCGTATCTGCGCTGATTTCAATACCACGTAAACATGCAGCTGAATCTGTGGTAAAAAATGGATTTCCTGTGCCTGCAGCAAAAATCACCACACGTCCTGTTTTTAATAAACTGATTGCTTCAGCCCAATTATATGCGTCACACACACCATTGAGTGGGATAGCAGACATTAATCGTGCGTTAACGTAAGCTCTGTGCAAGGCATCTCGCATTGCCAAACCATTCATAACAGTTGCCAACATTCCCATATGGTCACCAACAACACGACTCATGCCATTTTCAGCAAGTGTCCCACCACGTAAGAAGTTACCACCACCAATCACCAAACCTACTTCTATGCCTAATTCTACCAGCTCTTTTATTTCTTGAGCCATTCGATCAAGCACTTTAGGATCGATACCAAAACCGGTTTCCCCCATTAAAGCTTCACCACTTAATTTAAGTAAAACACGTCTAAAAATAGGCTTTTGATTTATATTCATAGTTTTCCTGGCTTGAAATGACAAAAAATAGATAAAAAATAACCGCGACAGTTTGTTTTTCGACCTAAATCGATAAACAAACACAAATCGCGGTTATTCTAATGAATTTTGACCTATGAAGCAAAAGCTAATAACCTTCACCCATAAATAAAACTCTAAAAAAATGTCAGATGATTAAGCTTTAGCTGCCGCTACTGTTGCAGCAACTTCAGCAGCAAAATCTTCTTCTTTCTTTTCAATACCTTCGCCAAGCTCAAAACGAACAAAGCGTGTAACATCAGCGTTTGCTGCTTTTAATACATCAGCAACTGAAGTAGACGGATCTTTTACAAAGTTTTGGCCAGTTAAGCTGATTTCGTGTGTGAATTTCTTCATACGACCAACAACCATTTTCTCTGCAATTTCTTTTGGCTTACCTGAGTTGATAGCGATATCAACTTGGATACCTTTTTCTTTTTCAACAACTTCGTCAGCAACATCTTCAGGTTTAACAAATTGCGGATTATTTGCAGCTACGTGCATAGCAATATCTTTAGCAATTGCTTCATCACCACCAGTTAAAACAGCAACAACACCTATTTTACCACCGTGAATATAAGCGCCTAAGTTTTCACCTTCAACGATTTCAGCACGACGTACAGTCATGTTTTCACCGATTTTAGCAACTAAAGTTGCACGTGCGTCTTCAACTGTACCTTCACCTAATGCTGAAGCACTTAATGCCGCAACATCTGTAATTTTTCCTGCAAGTGCGATGTCTGCAACTTGATTAGCAAATGCTAAGAAGCTCTCATCACGACCTACGAAATCAGTTTCACAGTTTACTTCAACAATAGCAGCAACACCTGCTTCTTGCTTAATAATGATAGCGCCTTCAGCAGCAATACGACCTGCTTTTTTAGCAGCCTTTGCTTGACCATTTTTACGCATATCTTCGATTGCAGCTTCAATATCACCATCAGTTTTTACTAAAGCTTTTTTACAATCCATCATGCCAGCGCCAGTACGCTCGCGTAATTCTTTAACTTGGGCAGCAGTTACAGCCATTTGAATTTCCTCAGAAAAATTAGATTAAATAAACAGAGGCAGCTCATAGGATACATCTTATGAGCTCGCCCCTATTAAAAGTAGATAAGTCGTGACTTATTACTTATTCAACTTCTACGAAGTCGTCTTTTTCAGCTTGAACAGCAATATTGCTTTCACGGCCTTCAATTACAGTATCAGCTACTGAGCCTGTGTATAATTGAATTGCACGGATAGCATCATCGTTACCAGGAACAATGAAATCAACGCCATCTGGGTTAGAGTTAGTATCAACAATAGATACTACAGGAATACCCAAGTTGTTAGCTTCACGGATAGCAATATGCTCATGGTCAGCATCGATAACAAAGATAGCGTCAGGTAAACCGCCCATATCTTTGATACCACCTAGACTCTTGTCTAATTTTTCCATTTGACGCGTAAGCATAAGTACTTCTTTCTTTGAAAGCTGTTCAAAAGTACCATCTTGGCTCATCGTTTCTAAATCTTTCAAACGTTTGATAGACTGACGAACTGTTTTCCAGTTTGTAAGCATACCACCTAACCAACGGTGATTTACGTAGAACTGATCAGAGCGATTTGCAGCTTCTTTAACCGCTTCGCTTGCTGCACGCTTAGTACCAACAAAAAGAATTTTACCTTTGTTAGACGCTACTTTTCCTAAGAAAGAAAGTGCATCATTAAACATAGGAACAGTTTGCTCTAAGTTGATGATATGAACTTTATTACGTGCACCAAAAATGAAAGGCTTCATTTTTGGATTCCAGTAACGTGCCTGGTGACCGAAGTGAACACCAGCTTGAAGCATATCGCGCATTGAAACATTTGCCATTTTAAATTTCCTCTATTTAGTTAGGGTTAGGCCTCCACACATCCCATAGCGCAAACACTTTTAATATTTATATAGCGTTAACTATAAAGCTAAAAAAATGCACCCAAGCGTATGTGACGATGTGTGTGTGTAGTTAATTAATATTTAAATTTACGTATCTTAAAAATAATTAAATCCAAATTTCGCATCTAATTGTTAAAAAGAACGCGCGCTTTATACCATATTGCTTTAATTAACACCATTTATATTTTATTTTTATTCGCTAGAACACTTTCTAATTCAATTTGATATACTCACAAATATCTAAAGGTTTGATGTGCTTGCAAGATTGTTTTTACAGCATTTTTTAGAAATTTTTATCTTGTAGCTATAAATGCGATAGTGCAACAGATCCAATTAAAACTTAAATTTATATGATTTATTGCAAATGATGGAGCTTGAATGAGCGCAATAATAAAAACACCAGAAGAAATAGAGAAAATGCGAATTGCAGGACGTTTAGCTGCAGAAGTATTAGAGATGATCGATGAGCATGTAAAACCAGGGATCACAACCGATAAGTTAAATCAAATATGTCACGATTATATTGTAAATGTACAAAAGGCAATTCCTGCACCATTAAATTACCATGGATTTCCTAAGTCAATTTGTACATCGGTAAATCAGGTTATTTGTCATGGTATCCCCAATGACAAACCTTTAAAAGATGGCGATATTATAAATATTGATATCACAGTGATCAAAGATGGTTACCACGGTGATACATCAAAAATGTATTGTGTTGGTCAACCTAATATCCAAGGAAAGCGCTTAGCTGAAATCACTCAACAGAGTCTCTATTTAGCGATTAAAATGGTAAAACCAGGCGCACGTTTAGGCGACATAGGTGCAGCAATCCAAAAATATGCCGAAAGCTTTAAATATTCTATTGTACGTGAATATTGTGGCCACGGTATTGGGGCCGGATTCCATGAAGAGCCTCAGGTAATGCATTATGGTCAACCTGGCACAGGCGAAACGTTAAAACAAGGCATGTGTTTTACAATCGAGCCTATGGTTAACGCCGGTAAGCGCCAATGTAAAGTATTAAAAGATAAATGGACTGTGGTAACCAAAGATAGAAGCTTATCAGCACAATGGGAACATACACTACTTGTAACACACAATGGCGTTGAAATCTTAACTCACAGAAAAGACGATACAATTGAAAAAATCATATGTCATGATTAAATAACCATAAAGATTATATTTAAGGACAATTAAAACCTATGCCAGTGCCAGAAAAATATTTAAAGTTACTCAGCAATGCCACCAACATCACTGAATATAAACAAAGCGCAAAAATGTTTTATGACTGGCAAAAACAAGAATTTACGCATCAACCTGTAGAAAGGTTGCTTAAGGCAAGAGCCCATTATATTGATAAGCTTTTGTGTCAATTGATGCAACACTTTGGCTTAGCAACAGAGTCTGAAATAGCTTTAATTGCAGTTGGTGGATACGGACGTGGTGAATTACACCCTTTTTCCGATATTGATTTTTTAATGCTGGTTGATAGCACACCCAATGACATATTAAGTGAAAAAATTGGCGCTTTTGTTACCATGTTATGGGACTTAAATCTGGATATAGGCCATAGTGTCAGAACATTACAGCAAGTATTAGAGCAAGAAAAACAAGATGTGTCGTTCGCCACAAGCTTATTAGAGTGCAGGCTCATTCTTGGTGAAGATAATATCTACAACAAGTTACAGCAGCAGGTAATTAATAGTCAAATTTGGGGCTCCGACGCATTTTTCCTGGCCAAGATCCAAGAACAAGATCTCAGACATAATAAATGCCATGGCACAACTTACAATCTTGAACCTAACCTAAAAGAAAACCCAGGTGGGATCAGAGATATACAAACGATTATTTGGGTTGCTAAAAAACACTTTAATGCACAAACACTCAAAGAGCTGGTCACGCATAATTATCTGACTTATGATGAATTTCAAGAGCTATTAGAATGCTTACAAAATCTTTGGAATATACGTTTTGCATTACACTTAGCAGCGGGGAGACCTGAAAATAGACTGTTATTTGACCACCAGCCTTTCGCAGCTGAATTATTAGGATTTGGGTCTGACGGTAAAGCTGCCGTTGAACGTATGATGAAAAGACTTTTTCGAATAATGAGCCGTGTACGAGAGCTTAACCAAATGCTTTTAAGTAATTTTAAACAAAGCATATTGCCAATGCAAAGTAAGTACAATATTACCGAATTAAATGATGATTTTGAAAAAGTAGGCCATCAGATAAGAGTCAAAGATCCTATGGTATTTTTTAGCCGTGAAAAGATTTTTGAGTTATTTGAGTTAATTGCAGAACATCCAAAAATTACGCATATTTATCCGAGTACCTTAAGAGCAATTCGCCAGGTAAGACGCCGCTTATTAGGTGATTTACAAGATTATACCGCGTGCAGAAACGCCTTTTTAAAACTGATCACACATCCCAATGGCATGGGCAGAGCTTTTACATTAATGCATAAACATGGCATTTTAGAAGCTTATTTACCTCAATGGCGAAGTATATGCGGCCAGATGCAATTTGATCTATTTCATGCTTACACTGTCGATGAGCACACACATAAAGTAATACAAAATATACACTATTATTTTAAGCCTGAATGCAGCAAAGAATTTCGACTTTGCAGAGAGATTGCCATTCGCATGGAAAAACCTGAATTATTGTACTTTGCGGGTATTTTTCATGATATTGCCAAAGGCAGAGGTGGCGATCATTCAGAGTTAGGCGCAATTGATGCAATCGAATTTGCAAAATTACATGGCTTAACCAATTTTGAAGGAAAATTTATTGCATGGTTGGTCGCTAACCATTTATTAATGTCAGTGACAGCCCAACGCAAAGATATTAACGATCCTGATGTGATCCATGATTTTGCAAAAAGAGTGAAGAATGAAAAGCGCCTGAATTATTTGTATTGTTTAACACTTGCAGATATTCGCGCAACTAATGAAAATTTATGGAATGATTGGAAAAATACTTTATTAAAAGAACTCTACTTATCCACACAAAGAGCATTAAGGTTAGGTTTAGAAAATCCAATGGATTTACGAGACCAAATCCGCGACAAAAAACTTCAGGCTAAACAAAAGTTACTAAACTTGGGTTTTGAAGAAACCGATATCAATGCTTTATGGTCCCGCCTTAAAGCAGACTATTTTACACGTTTTAGTGTGCAACAAATATCCTGGCAATGTGAACATTTATTGTCGCGAAAGGATTTAACTAAACCTGTTGTTATTGTGTCAGAAAAACCTATGCATGGTGGTACTCAAGTCTTTGTTTATAGTCCTAATAAGATAAATTTATTTGCCAGTATCGTTGCATCACTAGGAAGTAGAAAAGTACTTATCCACTATGCGCAATTGCTCACCACAAAAGATAACTATGTTATTGAAAGTTTTGTTATTTTAGAAACCAATGGTTCTGCAATCAGTTCAGGTACCAGAATAAATGCCATTAAAAAAAGTGTTGAACAAGCAGTGGCAGATCCAAATCGAAAAATCAGATTAAAGAAAAATCGATCTCAACGATTTAAAGACTTTAAAATTCACCCTAAAGTAATTATCCGACCTCACGGTCAAAAAAATAGAAGCCTACTAGAAATACAGGCAATTGATATTCAAGGATTATTAACTAAAATCGCGCATGTATTTAGAAGTCTAAAATTACATATTCATGCAGCTAGGATCACCACGATAGGCGAACGTGCAGAAGATTTCTTTGTGGTATCTGATAAAGATTTTCAATGTTTATCTGCCGAAATGCAGGCAAAAGTTAGCCACACCTTATTAGAAAAATTAAATTCAGAAACAGACTAAATTCAAAAAGGACAGAGCATGTCAGATTTAAAAAGTATGATTGAAAATGCATGGGACAATAGAAATAACATCAGCCCGGCAAGTGTAGATACAGATATAAAAACAGCCATAACAGACGCATTAAATTTACTTGATTCTGGTGCAGCCCGTGTCGCTGAAAAAATATCAGGCGAGTGGGTCGTACATCAGTGGTTAAAAAAAGCGGTTTTGCTGTCATTTCGAATTAATGATAATAGTGCAATGCATGATGGCGTTAATCAGTATTGGGATAAGGTTCCGTTAAAATTTAATGATTATACGCCGGAACAATTTCAACAAGAAGGGATGCGGGTTGTGCCCAACGCTGTAGCCCGTAAAGGTGCTTTTATAGGTAAAAATGTTGTACTTATGCCGTCGTATGTCAACATAGGCGCTTTTGTTGATGAAGGTACTATGGTCGATACATGGGCAACTGTAGGTTCTTGTGCGCAGATAGGTAAGAATGTGCATCTATCCGGTGGTGTAGGCATTGGTGGTGTATTAGAGCCATTACAGGCTAATCCAACAATAATTGAAGATGATTGTTTTATTGGTGCACGTTCTGAAATTGTGGAAGGTGTGGTTATTGAACAGGGCGCGGTTTTATCTATGGGTGTTTACATAAGCCAAAGCACACGTATTTATGACAGAGAAACGGGTGAAATTCATTACGGGCGCGTTCCTGCGGGCGCCGTTGTGGTACCAGGTTCATTACCATCAAAAGATGGTAGCCATAGTTTATATGCCGCTATCATAGTTAAAAAAGTCGATAAACAGACAAGAGAAAAAGTGGGGATCAATGCCCTGCTTCGCTCTGTAGACGCTTGATTTTTTAAGCTACAAAATAATTTCTAACCTCAATTCAGTTTAAAAAGTGAGCTGAGGTTTTTGAATAATTATTTAATTTTGTAGAAAAATATAAATGCTACATTTTGTTACAGATGTAAACCCACAGTTAAAGTATCCTTTATAAATAAGTTCCTAAATTTTGTAATTATGATCGTATGGATAGACAAATTAATGATGGCATGCAATAAAGTTAAATTAACGGATCTCACACTAATCGGCATTTTTTGCACCTCATTATCAACACATGCAAATGACATATCGCAAGTGTTACGTAACAACGGCAATGATACCGATGGTGGTTATTTTGAGCTTGGAGTCGGAGTTTATACAAAAAACAGCCCATCTATGGTAAATGAAGAGTCTTGGGATACCAATTTTTATACCAGCATCAGTGGTAGCTACCAGTGGCATGGCATTTTTATCGAAGCCTATGGTGAAAGCATGGATCCATTGACTTTTGGTTATAACGCCATAAATTATCAAAGCTGGTCTTTCGATATTGTAATAGGCCCAAGACATGATTACATAGATCCGCTGGAAATTGACGCCTTAGGTAATTTTATCGGCCCGGTACAAGAAGAGAGGTTATCGGGGATTGAAGAAAGAAATGTAGATATGCTATTTGGTGGCAGGTTTACATATTATTTCGATGAAAATGTATTACAGTTACAAGCTAAAACGGATGTCGCAAAAGACTCTCATGGTGGTAATTTAATTTCATTATTATTTGGTAGAAACTGGCAATTAAGAAATTGGAACTTTCATGGGCTATTTGGCATTGAATACCGAGATAAAAAAATAGCCAACTATTATGTGGGAGTCAGTGAAGAAGAAGCACAAAATTCTAAATTTGATCAATATAATACAGGCTCCTCCTTTACCTATACCACTGAGGTTGGGCTTACCTATCCTCTAACGGAAGACTGGGTATTTAGATCTACCGCGAAATATGTCCATTTCCCCAGCGAATTAATCAATAGTCCGCTATTTATCAAATCGCAATCGGGCGACACGGAATTAAGTACCAGTATCAGTTATGTATTTTAATACACGAAGGAAAGTATCATGATACTTGATCTGCTAAAGACAAAGGGGAAAAATTTTTTTTCATTTTGCCTGTTGATCATCACTCTATTTCCTTATTTAGCTTTTAGTCAACAAGTCACTGGAAATCAGCAAAACCAATTATCAGTCAGCCCTGAACGCTGCATTGCATTACGCAAAGGACAAACATGCTATCAGGATGTCAAATTTAAATGGCATACAAAAATAGTCAATGATTATTGCCTGGTTAATAAAACAACAAATACTACCTTAAAATGCTGGTTGAACGCCAATTCAGGCCATTTTGACTTAGATCACCAGGCAGTTGAAACTCATACCTTCATATTAAAAACAAAAACAGATAGTTCTGTATTGGCATCGGTTAAAATTACCGTCGCCTGGGTTTACAATTCAGTTAAACGCTCAAAGGCCAGTTGGAGGTTATTTTGACACAAGAAAACAATGCTAAGCATATTATGCTAGTAGAAGATGATATGTCTTTAGCCGAGTGGTTTAGCGATTACTTAATAAGTCAAGGTTACATGGTAACTTTAGCAAATCGTGGCGATACCGCTATCGATTTGATCCGAACTGATGAGCCTGACTTAGTTGTATTAGATATCATGCTACCTGTCAAAGACGGTTTTGATGTCTGTAAAGAAGTCAGATACTTTTATACTGGCCCTATCTTAATGATGACAGCCAGAGATCATGAAACCGATGAGGTTTTAGGATTAGAGCTAGGCGCTGACGACTATCTGACCAAACCCGTCAAACCCAGAGTATTACTCGCCAGAGTTAAAGCGTTATTAAGAAGAGTTAGTGCAGAAAAACACGTACAGGCACAACACAGTAATTTGATAGAGTATGGACAATTGCGTATCAATGCTGATTCAAGAACAACGCAATTAAATAATAAAAATATCACAATTTCATCAAATGAATTTGATGTATTATGGATACTCGCTAAATCCGCCAGCCAAGTTGTCTACCGGGACGAATTATCTCAACAAATTAAAGGAGTTGAATATGATGGTTTTGACCGGTCAATGGATATCATAGTATCCCGACTAAGGAAAAAGTTAGGGGACAATGCCAATGAACCATTTAGAATAAAAACAGTGTGGGGCAAAGGGTATTTATTGGCAAAAGATGCCTGGGTTTAAGTTTTGAAAAAACTATCAATATCATTAATACTTGTGATGTTATTTACCATTATTGGCCTGGGCTGGGGGTTAGATAATATTTTTGGCAAATATAGCGAACAAGTTGATACCGATGAATTAACCGAATATCGGCTACTGGGCAATGCATTAGCCACTAGCTTAGATCATCATCACGCACTTGAAGCATTCGTCAACAACTGGCAAAAACACAATCAATTAAAACTCAATTTGTTACCTTTATCGCAATTTCCGATGCCTGAATCACTAAAAAAAGATTTTTTTTTAGGAAAACCTTTAGTATTAGAATCAAATGAACATATTTCCATGCATTTTGCCCTCCCCTTGAAAGCACAGGTACTGACATTAATTTTACCCCCCATAGCGAAAAAATCGCTCAACCATAACCTGAGAATGACGTTAACCAGCGCATTTTATGTAGGGATACTTTTTATAATTACCTTGTGGTTATATCCATTGATCAAAAACCTGATCCAATTAGGCAGAGCGGCGAAATCCTTTGGCGAAGGAAATTTTGCACATCGTATCAAAATAAATTCAACATCTTACATCTCTGAAATTCAAATTGAATTTAACCATATGGCCCAGCGTATTGAAACGTTAGTGAACGATAATAAACTGCTAGGAAATGCTGTATCCCATGATTTACGAACACCACTGGCAAGGCTAAGATTTGGCATAGAAGTGCTACAGGAAACAACTGATCCTATCACACGAAAAAAGTACGAAAACCGAATAAATCATGATATTTATCAAATGGAAAAACTTGTAGATGTGCTGTTAAATTACGCAAGAATAGAACAATCTATGATAGCTTTAGAACATAGGAAAATAGATTTAACTAAATTGGTAGATGAATGTATCGGTTCTTTTTTACAAGAAAATAAAAAGATAAAATGGCAACCAAGCCAAACTGACTTTACTGTGTGGGGCGATATTAATTACCTCAGCATGTTAGTCAATAACTTACTTAATAATGCTGAACAATATTGTAAAACACAAATTTTTATTGAAATTCAATACATCAAAAAACAAATTCACTTAACAATAGAAGATGATGGCCCGGGGATCCCAAAAGAAAAATATACAGACATATTAAAACCTTTTACTCGCGGGGAAAACTCTTTTAACACACCCGGTTTTGGTATGGGGTTAGCGATTGTTTCTCGAATTGCATTATGGCACAACGCCACATTGTCCATAGATAATTCACGCACCTTAGGCGGTGCCAAATTTAGCCTGATTATGGAAAGCTATAAAAATTAAGTGATAGTCCACATAAGCCATCACTTAATTTTTTAGTTGGTTGTGTAAATTTAGATTTTTTCTCGTTGCAATACATTTTCCAGCTCAGCCATACCTGCTGGCACATCCACCTGGATCCCTAAGTCTTTAAATGTAGAACCCAACGCATGAATAGTACGAAATAAATTATGCTCCCGGCATTGCTCTCCCATTTGTCCAATACGCACAATCGGTGGACCGAAGGAGCCTGCAATCTCAACCCGATAATTGTTTGAGATATGCTCACAAACTTCACCCGCCTGTAAATCACCTGGCAACATAATACCAACGACAGAATTTAATCTATTTGTATTTTCAACATACAACTCTAATCCCAATGCTTCAATCGCACTTTGCAAAGCGAGTGAACATGTTAAATGACGTTTAAACCTGACAGGCAATGTCTCTTTGCAAATTAAACGCATTGCTTCATGTAATGCCAGTAACCCAGAAACGGGAGCTGTATAATGATAGGAATTCTTATGCCAAAAATTAGACGCAAGCGTTGCATCTAGCGTCCATTGCGGTATTTGACTTGGTCTGCTGGCGATGCGACTCCAGGCACGCTCTGAAAATGAAACCAAAGATACACCAGGTATAGAACTTAACCCTTTTTGCCCGCCTGTGATCACAGCATCAATATGCCACTCATCCATTTTTAAAGGCATAGTACTTAAAGTACACACAGCATCAACAATAAGAAAACAGCCAAACTCTCTCGCTAACTTACCTATTTCAGATAATTCGTGATTATAGGTTGTATTTGACGTTTCACCTTGAACTATGGTGATCACTTCCGGTTTTAATGCTTTTAGTAAACTACGAATTTTAACCGTTTGCGCACTTTGACCTTCTTCAACATTCACAATCTCAACTTTACCACCTGCACGTTGTGCCATTTGCGCGAGTCGATTAGAAAAAAAACCGTTACAGATACTTAATACTTTAGTGTCTTCCCACACTAAGTTAGCAACAGCCATCTCCATAGCAGCAGAGCCAGGACCTGCTACACCCACAATCCAGGGAGATTGAGTTTGAAAAATATAACCCGCCATTTTTTTAACCTGATGAATAATTTTCCCCATGGTTTCACCTAAGTGGTTGATCACTATGCCATTAGCTTTAGCTACAGCTGGTGGAATAGGCACTGGACCTGCCCCCATCATTAATAAGGGCTCTTCAGGAAGGATACTATCTAAGGTCTCAATTTGTGGCACTGAGATTTTCATTGTGTTCTGGCTCAAAGTTATTAAATTAATTGAAAAAATAATATCACGATGCTGCCATGGACAAAATAGCCTGAATAATCTTTAATTTTTAATTTGTCTTAATTTATATTCTAATATACTGATAAATATTAAAATTTATAATTTAATGTTAATTTTTAATTGCTCTAAATTTTGAAACTTATGAATTAAAATGCTGACTTGGTCGTTATAGAGGTATTTTAAAGAAGCCTGCAATGCTAAAACAATGCGAATACTTTAAAATAACTCTATTTATGATACGACATTTATGATTGAAATGCCGCCAGTCACAGCGGCATAAGAATCAATTTAAGATTTTTTTGTGCGTCTGACTAAACCACCCAAACCAAGAACACCCAAAGTAAACCAGGCGAAACTACCACTACTAGAATTATCTTTAACTTCGGTTACTGAAACATTCATTGCTTTTTCTGCTGTTTTTCCTCTGGCATCCGTTAAACTTAAAGTCACCGTATAAGTACCAGCTTTAGTATAAGTGTGCACTGGATTCTGTTCAGTACTCGAAGACTCGTCGCCAAAATCCCAATTATAATCGGTAATATCAGCATCACCGGCAGAAGATCCATCACTACTGAATTGAATTGACTCTTCAACTTCAGCACTATTCGCAGCAGATATTTCAGCAGTGGGTGGCATAGCTTCAGCAACTGTCACAACAGCTTTATCAGTACGAGTCGCACCAAAATTATCTGTTACGGTAAGAGTCGCTGTGTATTCACCGGTTTGTGCGTAACTATGGACCGGGTTAGCTTCCTGACTAACATTGCCATCACCAAAAGACCAACTGTACATTTCAATACTGCCATCGTTATCAATTGACCCTTCACTACTAAAGCTAATTTCATCAGTGTCTAATGTAGAATAAGGGCCATTAGCTATTGCAATTGGTGCCGATGATTCTGGCATATCGTAAGTAACAACAAGTTTTGCACCACTGTAATCGGAATATCCGTCGATCAGCACACTATAAGTGCCACCAAGCGGTAATGCAACACCATCTGTATCAACATGTGTTTCGTCAAATATACAAGACTCTAAAACACCTTCCGCTTTCCATGGCGCACAATCTTTATCGTCCATTGAAATCGTATCACCTTGTTTTACATAAATGTCTGGATCTCCAGTGTAACCGGCGGGGATCTCAAATACCGCTCTTTTAGTGCTTGGTGGTAATTCGAATTGATAATCTTTCACTTCACCTTTAGTACCAGAGATAGTCTCATTTTTTAAAGTCACTCTGACACAATCAGTACATAAAGTAGGATCGTTATATGTTTTAACACGTAACCTGGCATTATCATATTCAGTAAAAGCATGGATCGCGATATAATATTTTCCTGGTTTAGGCGTGAAAATTCTAAATGATTCAGCACTGCCCGCGGAATTAAAAGAAGTATGATCTGTAGTCCAGTTACCTTCAGCATCCATTTCCGGCGGCTGACCAAAACGCATATACATATCAGGGTCTTGCTTAAAGTTATCCAGGTAAACATAAAGCAATTCATCTTCTTCAGTGATCTCAACTTCATAATGCGCTATTGCGTCTTTTTCAGCCGATAAATCAATCTTTTCTAATAAACTGTTGCCATTTTCTGGTAAATCATCAAGCCCAGAACCATCCCAAACATGGCTTGCACCTATTGCATATTCACCTAAACCCGTATTTATTAAATTTTCGTCAGACCATAAGGTTTCACGTGCAGGATGATGTAATGCGGCCAATGAACGCGCTACTTGATTTTGTGTAAACATGGCATAATTATTGGTGTAATGCATGAAGTTTTCAGTATTTGTAGGCTGAGATAAACAGTTCTGTGCATTATCCTGCATACTACTACTTGCCATTTGCGGTGTATCACAAACATGGTCACCACTTAAACTACAAAACAATTCATTAACTGTAGAGCAGGCATTATCATTAAATGTATGTTTAAGATTCAGCCAATGACCAAATTCATGGGTTAACACAGAGCGAAAGTTTTCATCTGTATTATCACCAACATATGCACCATTATAAACAACTCTGGCTAAGTTCTTATCGGACATACTGGTTGATGGATACCAGGCAACACCTGAGTTATTGGTAACGCCATCACCATACAAATCTTGTTGCAGATAAACATTCATGTATTTGTAATTATCCCAGGCATCGGCCGCTATTAATGCTTCTGTATCCGCATCAATATTACCAAACCCTGTCGCATCGCTGCCAATATGGCGAATTATTCCGGTCGTTTCCCGACCTTCTGGATCTATTTTAGCTAACACAAATTCAACATTCATATTGGCACGAATAGCTTGAAACTCTGGCAAAATAGGACCATCTAATGTATTTAACCCTTGAATATCCTGATTCGTTTTATTAAGTCCATCAATAATTGTCTGATCACTAACACATCCCCAACTAGTATCACCTTCGGAACAATTATGCGCATCGCCATATACGTGAACAACAACCGGAATATAATAACGTTCAGCCAAATCTAATTGTTCATCCGTTATTTTTACTAAGGAATTGGAAGAAATAGCTGCAAGTTTATCATTTTTTCTTTTTAATATTTTTTTCTTAAGTACAGTTGAAGATAAGGTTGTAGGCTCCCAAATCTGTTTAGTTTCATCTGTTCCGCAGATCAAGCCTTCTTTTTTTAAAATATCAATAGCACTATTTTTAACTGGTGCATTTTTTGTTATGAACTGGCTATTTGATATATTTTCAGCTTGTAGCGACAAAGAAATTGATAAAGCCAGTGCGCTAAACGCAAAACTTTTTTTATATATTAGTGACATAAAGTACCCTACATATTTGATTTTTATATTTATTAACAATATTCATGCTCAAAGAAATAACACTAACTATTCAATTTATATTTAAAAAGAGTCAAAGTTAGTATGTTTCAATCCGCAGTGTTAATTAAAATACAACATTAATAATATAATGTATACATTATGTAATGGTAATAAATAATTTTCATGTATTTATTTATCAATAAACGAAAGCACAGGCATCATATCGTTGACGACGAAACACTATATGGTTCGCCAAATCATGAACGTATAGCACCTCAGATATAGGCAATTAAAGGAATGTTTCCTATCCCCTATATATAAATCAAGTGACAGGGTCTAATTCAATTTATCAGCTATAATTACAGCTGTTCGAGTTGATTATACCATTTGTATTAAATTAGTGATCAAATATCAGTGAGGATAAATTTTCTACAACAAGGCGTTTGATTGAGCAATAGCAGGCTATTGGGATTGAAAACAACGCAGTTTTAGTGAAATTTAGGCCATTGAGAATGATCACATATTTGATGTAATTGGTATTATAACTTTTGGTAAGGGGTTGTTTTGGGTAAATCGCTTTTAATCATGATCAGCTTCTGCATATTTCCAGTCTGGGCTGATATCGATGCTTTAATTAACCTTTCTATTGAAGATTTACTCAATGTAGAAATCGACAGTGCTTCAAAAAAGTCAGAAAAATTGTTTAACGCACCTTTATCTATATCCTCGGTTTCTGCTTTAGAGCTAAAAAGTGCGGGTGCAACATCATGGGGTGAAGCATTAAGGCTTATTCCAGGTGTCATTGTAAGAGAACAAACCCCAGGAAATTACGACATACATATCAGAGGATTCGATAATTCCCCCCCAGACTCCTTATTACCATTTTTAGCCAATACATTAACCTTAGTAATGATAGACTATCGCATAGTTTATAATTATTTTGCGGGTGGTACATTTTGGGAAACTTTACCATTAAGTATATCAAACGTTGAAAGAATTGAAGTAATACGAGGTCCATCATCACCTTTATATGGCCCAAATGCAGTTACCGGGGTGATCCATATAATCAGCAAATCAGTTGATAAGCCAGGTTTTACACTATCATCTAATGTAGAGGCAGGTCAAAATAATACGACGTTAGGCGCTATTTCAATGCAATATCAAGCTGAAAATTGGTCATGGCAAGGCTCAGCCAGTCAACGTAAAAGAGAAAGAAACAACACTGATTATTACAGCTTTGTTTCGGGTGAAACAGTTTCTGATGCTTTGGAGCTAATCGAATTTGATACCCAGCAAGCATCACCACTCAACGCTGAGCACTTTGTAAATCAAAAGCTCGCACAAGATATTGAAGCAATCACAACACAATTTAGTTACCACCTAAGTGATGACTGGCGTCTGGGATTAACACTTGGCGGTGAAGATTCAATTGTACAAAAAGCGTATTTTGAAAATGGTTTAACCCCTTTAAATACGGCATATTCAGATAGTCAGTTTATCGACTTTAGATCGGAAGATAAAAATTTAACAACACAGCTAAGTTATTTATCAGGCGAACAAGGCGCTTTTGGGGTGTCGTCCTGGCAGTGGGATTTTTCTACGCTTGATTTCAATATGGAATACAGTCATAAAATCAATGAAAAAATTAATATCATACCCGGATTAAGTTATCGTAAAGCCACTTATGATGCGCCATTTATTAATGGCAAACATGATATTATAACCAAAGCAATTTCATTACGCGCCGATCTTAGGCCAAGTCAACAGTGGCGTATAATAACTGCATTAAGGGCCGATAAATACAAAATACCCGACACAACTGAAATTGCCAGTCAACTTTCTATAAGTTATACAGCGCATAAAGCATTGCATTGGCGTTTTAATTATGGCCGCTCTTCCCGTACTCCTTTTATGTTAGATACTTTTCAAGATAGTCGTTTCACTACGAGTAATGGCTTATTATTTGAATTATTCGGCAATAAAAACCTCAAACCGCTCGTCACAGACGCTTTAGAAGTAGGTATGCGATACAACATAAATGACCAACAACAATTTGAAGCTGAAATTTTTAAAGTTAAAAATAAAAATTACAGTGATGTACAATTACAGTTTGTCGGTCAGGACGGTGATTTTTTTCGCACCACAGGTCAATATGAGAATTTACCATTCAATCCTAAATTAAAAGGGATCACCCTGAGCTACCATCATTATTTTAGTGTCGATACCTATTTAAAAGCCTTTGTTACTTTTACTGACGCTAATGCTACAAACCATATTCAGCAGCCTGAAGGTCCGCCAGGAGCAGATCTGGAAAATGTAACATTAGTTAATATTGAAAATGGTGCAACCCCTAAATATTACGGTGGTTTTATTGTTAATCACAGACTAAATAATTGGTTGATTAATCTCAATGGTTATTACTTTGACAACCATAAAATGACCCACGTCATTGACGATGATGCTATCAAATCAAAATTCACATTAAATTTTAAAATACAGTACAGTATCTCCACTGACTTGGATGTTTATCTCAACATAAAAAACCTAAACAACAGTAGTGATAATGAGTTTTTATATACAGATCATACCAATAGAAAAATTCAGTTTGGTATTAGCGGCACTTTTAACAGCCAGTAAATAATGAGCTGAGCACAGGTAACCTTATGCCGTACGGTGAACTTTTAACTTAACTAATCCTAAGTTATTACTATACTTATTTATTAAGTCATTTGGATAACAATAAAGTTCCCCCGTTATAGGTGGGCTATAGTCTTGATCTATATGATGTAATAACTGAAATTGATGTTCAACTTTTTTACCGACACTGGCTATCAGTTCAAACCAATCCGCTACTGGAAGCCGGCGATGATCTTCAATTAAGTTAATTAGCCACTTTTTATAAAATGGGAAAGTTTGCTCAGAAGCTTGCCATCCTCGTGGGCCACAATCAATACTTGCATCAAACCATTTTTGCGTAAAATCAAGAACAAACCTGTATTTACCACACTGCTCCATTAAGATGCCACTTGGAGAAAACAATTGATTGGCGAATACCGTTATTTCATCTGAAACCTCACCCACAGCCAGACATAATGTCTTAGCACGAGTATAACTTAGGTGATCTTTTAGTGATGTAAAATCAGTTGGTATGCCATACACTTTATGCCCGACTAACTTTCCGGTATAGGGATGTCGCCGGTTATTTTCTGCCAACGGTTCGGGTCGATAATCAGTATCTTCATATATTCTGTCAATAACACTACGGTGTAATACTGGTAATTCTGTACATATTTTATCTCGTTTATTTACACGTAAATTACGGTGATCCAAAAAAGCAGCTTTAATGCCCGTAATAGCTCTCTGTTGATGACTTTTACCCAAATGGTTAGGTTGAATAAGGATATCGTGAATGTTTATTTTCACATTAGTATCTATCGACAAATTTGCATAGTCCACATCTGAAGGATCTAAAATAGTTAAACCAAATTTTTTATTCTCTAACCACTCCAGCATAAATTGTAAAGCACCATCAGATAAACCATCAAAACGAAACCCGCCTCCAACATCAGCATGCGCGCCGGGAAACCAAATTTCGGTCACTTTATCTTCTTTATTCATTAAAGTAGGCTGAAAAGCGATCCGCCTTTCATCTAATGCAACTAAATGTAAAGCAGTTTCAATGATAGGTGCTATGGTATAGTTTTCAAATACAACATCAGAAACTGGTTTTTTATGCACATTAAATAAATTAGGTTTATTTATCGCTGCTACAGTATCAAATACACCTAAAAACTTTATTTTTGGGGTAAATTCTTTTCCCATTGAAATAAATATATTTTCCAGTAAAACAGCAAATCGCCTGGCGATCGCTGCACCACGGCTAAATCCAAAAAATATATAGTTCATCATTGGCTGAGGTATAATATTTATACAGATCTTTTGCAGCCTCTTTAATTATCCTTCCTACATCTTTATGTTCAGGCGAAAATATCATGTTTTTTAATTTTTCAAACCAGCCTCCGTATGTACCAACACCCGGATAATACAAACTTATCTGCTCAGTGACAGATCCTGATTTTTTAAGATCACCGCCAAGCAATAAATGCAATTTCAAAATATTTGTGATGCTATCATCCTTAATAGAACCTAAATAATTTGCAGACTGAATAGCATCAAAAGGATCGTTACAGGTGCCGTCAAAACACAATATTATTTTTTTACTCATACCTCAGTGCTCAATTTAATACTTTTGCAGCGTTATTATGCTCCAGCATTACTTCAATCGCTTCGCTTTGCGTTAAACCACTTTGTTTTAATCTAATAATTTCACTAATTATTTTTTGTTGAACAGAAACAGAAGGTACATCCTCTAAAATAATTGATAATACATCTTCAGCTGAAATGTTTTCTTTAGTCATACATATCCTTATTATTATTTTTATAGATAATCTTGTCCCCTCCTACAGTGCACCACTCTTTATGCCCATGCAAATAAAATTGCGTTTAAAAACTAAACCAGTGCAAAATTATCCACACTAAATTTAAAAAAATCGTTTCAATACTTACATTAACCATTTTATTTCTTATAGTTAGTATGGGTTACTTAAAATTCAATTATTGTGGCTTTGTTAAACAAAATTATTCATGCCACATACATCGTTGGAGTGCTATGTTTTTACGGAAAATCAGTCTTATCTTTATAGTATTAGTCCCTTTCTATTGCCAATGTAAGGTTATTGCGACTACCTATTTAAAACAGTTGTCTATAGAGCAAGGTTTAAATCAAAGCCATGTAACTCGTTTAATGCAAGATAACGAAGGTTTTATGTGGATTGGCACACTACAAGGATTAAATTTTTATGACGGTTACACAGTGAAACCGGTATCCGATCCCAATAAAATTTTACAAATTCAACAAATAGAAACCATATATCAAGATCATAATAAAGAAATATGGGTGAGTAGTTTTCCAAACAGTAATATCCGTATTAATAAAACCTTAGGTACTTTTACAGCGATAGAATTACCCTTCCCTGAAAAATATGATGTTGTTGACTCAGCTATTGTTAGCATTATCGCTGACAATCATAATAGTCTCTGGTTATCAACTTATCATGCCATTTTTTATCAGGGCCCGAATAAAAACATCTCATTTAAATATGATTTATATCCATCTATCGGAAATAATGAAATTATCAGAGCAACATTAAACTATGATGATAAATTATTAATTGGTACTAGCGTGGGCTTGTATACTATTGACAAAGAGTCCGGCGATATTACACAGATTCAATTTTTAACCGATGAACAAACTAAACTAAATGCCAACCAAGAAAATGATAAATTTAACGTTAAAGGTCTACATCTAAATAAAGAAGGTAAGCTACTGATTTTAACTGTAGAAGGGCTCTATCAAATCAACCCTGAAGCACTAAAGCTCACAGATAAAATACAAAATGGTGTATTAAAACTCGATTCAATCACAATAGAAGCACAACGAAATATATGGCACTTAATTGAGCATGAAAATTTTTACTGGTTGGCAACGGATCAGGGGTTATTTAAACATACTAAAAAAGGCATTCAATCTCACATCATTAAATATTCAGATACCCCATGGCAAATTATTGATGACAACATTCACCATATGATTGAAGACTTTGAAGGCAATTTTTGGCTTAGTAGCCGTAACAATGGAGCATTTTGGTGGTCACCACAAAAAGCCGACATTCGTTATTACCAGCAAACTGATAAACAAAATGCCTTAAGTAACAACACTGTCTGGTCCGTTAGAGAGGATAGTCAAAATAATCTGTGGGTAGGAACTGAAAATGGCATTAATCGGATCTCTGCAGACAAAGATACGATAACTCAGTTCAATGTCTCGAATGCTAAGAATTTACGATATAGTAAAACTGATGTAAGCGATATTGAAATCAATGACAATAAAGTCTGGGTAATGACAGACGGAGGAATAAAGCGATTTGATGCAATATCAAATAAAGAAGAGCCGCTGTTATTGGCGCCTGATATCACCACCATATTTAATGAACCCGGATATGACTTATATTTCACAACACCTAAAAATATGCTATTTATTAATGAAAAAGGCATGTTCAATTTTAATATTGAAACTCAGGAATTAAAAACCACCGAATATAATACACCACAACAAAATTATAAAAGTAAAATTCAGCGTATTTTAGGGCATAACCCCTACAATGACGATGAAATTTATATGAGTATGATAGACCAAATAGTCATTTATTCTATTTCATCAGGCACCACCAAAATATTACATCAGTTACCACCATCAGATAAACCCAGAACGCCATCAGAAGGGGTTTTTAATGATGGCAAACGAACATGGATCAGTTATTCTGGATTTGGTATTTATATTATCGACAACCAAACAGGAAAAGAACTTAAACATATCACCAGCGAAGATGGTCTACCCGATAATACACCTTATCAGTTTTTACAAAGTAAAGATGGGTTTATATGGACAACGAGTAATAGCGGCTTGGCCAGGATCTCACCAGAAAACTACCATATTAGAGTTTATGATACATCCCATGGTCTCTCATCCAATGAATTTAACAGTAATGCCTCGCACGTCGCAAAAAATGGAGACTTTCTGCTTTCAGGGATAAAAGGCATGATGCGTTTCGACCCGCTTGCCTTTGTTGAGAAGAATAAACAACTTGCCGCACATAATCATATCACAAAAGTGGATTTACTATCCCGACCACTACATAAAAGATATGCCGCATATTATGATCACCAAATTGAATTAAACCATAATGACTTTGGATTAACATTAGAATTTTCAGCCTTACAGTACGCTAATACCAATAAACTAAAGTATAAATACTGGCTTGAAGGTGATTCACCTACACCACCAACAGTTATTTCAACGAATCAGTTATTACTGCCTAAACTTTCAACTGGCTCCTCCACATTCAAAGTGAGTGTCATAGATTATGAAACCGGTCTTGAATCGCCAGCTGAGCAACTTAAAATCAAAGTGCATCCGGCACCCTATTTATCATGGTGGGCATTAACCTGTTATACCGTTATTATCCTTTTAATTATTATTAGTTTTTATTGGCAAAATAAGCGAAAACGCATGGCGTTATTGGAAGCTCACGCCACCTTAAAAACCAATGAAGAACGGCTATTGTTATCTTTAAAAGGTTCAGATTCCGGATTATGGGATTGGGATGCCTTAACCAATGAAGTATTTGAGACGCTGATAGACGATCATAGTGAAGGCGATCATACCCTTTTTGAACAAAGGTTAGCGTTAATCCATGAAGACGATCGGCAAAATTATTTACAAGCCTGGAATAAATTCATTAAAAGCCCTGATAGTGTTTTTGAAGCTGTTTATCGCATGAAATTAAAAGAGAAATGGATTTGGTTTCGTGATTTAGCCCGTATAACCAAACGAGATGAAAATGAAAAGCCCATTCGTGTTACAGGCACCTACACAGATATTAATCAAACAAAAGAAGATCAGGATAAAATTTCTTTATTCAGTGATGCATTTCAAAGTACACGAGATCTGGTGGTCATAACAGATCAGGAACTCAATATTATAGATGTTAACCAGGCCTTCTATACCATGACCTTATATCAGGCTGAACAGGTTATCGGTGTCTGTCCGAGATTTATTCACAATGATGCAGAACAAACCAATACGTTATTAAACCAAATTGTGCTTAACTTAAAAACCAATGGCCACTGGGAAGGCGAAGGGTATATTACGCGTGCTGACGGTAATAAATTGGCTGTTTTGATCAATACCACCAAATTTGTCGGCTCTGATAAATCAATACGTTTTGTATTTGCGATCACAGATATTAGCAAACAAAAAGAAGCTGAAGCTGGCCTGAAAAAACTCGCAAATTATGACTCTCTCACCGACTTGCCAAATAGAGCGTTATTACACGACAGGATCAAACATGCCATTGAGCAAAGTCAGCGAAATAAAACGCAATTTGCTATTTGTTTTATCGACCTTGATAAATTTAAATTAATAAATGACACATTAGGCCATGATGTTGGAGATGAATTACTTGTTGAAGTTGCCGATATTCTCAAACAAACCATTCGACAGGTCGATACAGTTGCCAGAATTGGTGGGGATGAATTTATACTGGTAATTGAAAACCTAAAAAACTTAGATCCTGTTTATCGGATTGCACAAAGGATCATAGAAAGCATGGCGAATATGGATGTGAGTCAAAAATACCAAATTAGCTCTTCACCCAGTATCGGAGTTGCCACATTCCCAAGTGATGGTCATAGCGCACATGAATTACTCAAGTCTGCTGATATCGCCATGTATCATGCAAAAGAGCAAGGTAGGAACAACTTTCAGTTTTTCGAAGTATCAATGAATCAAAGCGCACACGAAAAATTAATTTTAGAAACAGAAATAAAACATGCCATTGAACACAATCATTTTACATTAGCATACCAACCAAAAATAGACTTACATTTAGGCATTATCAATGGAGTAGAAGCACTTGCCCGCTGGACAAAACCTGATGGTACACCAATTGCACCTCATGTTTTTATTCCTGTCATTGAAGATTTAGGTTTGATCATTCCTTTGACCGAACAACTTATTCATCAAGCGTTAGCTGAGCTAGAAAAATGGCAAGCTAATGGATATTTTTGTTCTATGGCCATCAATTTATCTGCAAAACATCTTCAAAATTATGATTTACCAGGTTTTATCAAACAGGTATTAAATCAATATAAATTACTCCCTAATTCCTTAGAGTTAGAATTAACCGAAGGTGTCTTAATGGATGATATTGAAGCTGGATTAGCAGTGTGCAGACAGATCAACGACTTAGATGTACATATAGCATTAGATGACTTTGGTACCGGATACTCTTCTTTTAAGTATTTATCGCAATTACCCATTGACACATTAAAAATCGATCGAAGTTTTATATGGAAAATTGGCGACCCACAAAATGAAGCCATTATAAGTTCAATTGTTAGTTTGGCTAATACATTGGGGATAAAAACAGTGGCCGAAGGGGTTGAAACAGAAGAACAATTAGCATTTTTACAAAAGTTAAACTGTGATTGGGCCCAAGGTTTTTATTTCGCAAAACCTTTAACGTCAGAAGAGTTACAACAAGTTCTCCCGAACCAATTTTTATCGCCCAAGCATCAAGATGTAAATTACGATATTTAATTCATTTTTTATAGTTTTCTTGATAACCAATGCATTATATTGAGTAGAAATTGTTCATTTCTTTCCGCTCCTTTAGCAATAACACCCATTTTCATTTTTGATTCTCCACTTACTTGCGCGGTAAACATAGCGGCCTCACCAAATACAACGATCCTACCCTGATGGAATTCTAACGTCGCACCCTGATGCCAGCCTTTCACTGTAATTTCAGGTGTATCTTCTGGAAACTTCCAGGATCTGGCTGGCATAAATGAGACAGCCGAATCGCCAAAAACAAGTAAAGGTTTTGCATTAGGTGGAGATAAAAAAGCTTGCCCGGTAAATGCTTTAACAACATCAATAGATTCATTGTTATTCATGCCAGTCAAAATTTCATGTTCAACCAGAGAAGCATTTGATTTTTGAAATAATTGCTCTTTATTTTGCAGCTCTTCTACATAACCATTATTAAATTGAAAACCAAATATATCAGCAAGATCTTCAGCTGCTTTTGGAAACGGCATATGATCTGCAATCAAAAAGAGTGATCCACCATTTTTCACCCAGTGATAGACAGCCTCTATTTCTCCTCGGGTAAAAGCAGAATAATTAGGCAAATCCCAATTTTTAACATTTTGTGCATTTAATGCATTAGAAATCACAAGAATATCGACATCTTTCAAACTCGATTCCGAAAATAATGCTTTATTTGCTTTCACTAAATATCCATCGCTTTTTAATATCTTTGAAAACGCCTGGTATCTGCCATTCATAGTATGAAAATTATGATGGGCTTCATCTAAAAATACCACAGGAGACTTATCTTTTGAGAATGTGCGTGTTTTATTCCTAGGTTCAAAATTGCCGTCACCTAGTTGATTAGCATTAGCCGACACTGACATAAGAACAACCAGACAAAATATTATTTTTTTCACTAATCTACCTTTTTTGTTAATTAACTTTATTGACAACTTGATATTAAGACCGACTCATAAAAATGAGCAAGCTAATAATTAAAAATATGCCCCAAGAAAAATGTTTACCTTTAGTAAAATCATCCCCACCATATAAATGGGGTAAGTTATCCCTTTTAAACAAACGGATCAGTATATACCTTTCTCCTAACAAAGAATGCGCTACTCCACATAAAATGATTAACAAAGAAGCCAGTATTAACATTTAATATTCCTCAAATTTGGTATTATTTAAAACTTCCGTACACTATTTTTTCACTAATTAAGGATCTGAAAACGCTGCCGACTCAGTTTCTTCTTCAGGAAAAAAATAAGTAAGCAAAACACCAAAAATACCGCCAGTAACAAACATCAGCAATCCATAAATTGCTGCAGATATTGCCATCACATCATTATTTAAAATCGTACTGGTAATAAGTAATGCTGTAGTACCATTTTGAATACCTACCTCAAAAGAAATACTAATAGCCTGTGTCCGTCTCAATTTTAACATCAATGCTAGTCCCAGCCCTGAAGCCATCGCCATTATACTTAAGAGTATTGCAGCTAAGCCCATTTGATCTAAATAGCTTCCCATATTTTCCCAGTTATTTTTAACAATACCTGCAATTATTAAAAACAAAAACACCACAGAAAATACTTTTACCGGTTTATCCATTTTTTCGCTAAATGATGGTTTCCAGTTATTTAACAGCATACCAAGCCCCACCGGAAGCGCGGTGATCACAAGTAAAGTCAGTATGGTTTTGCCCAGAGGCAAAGATATATTAGCGCCGCTGCCTAAAAGCACATCCATAGTTAAATTAGCCAACAATGGAATTGTAAAAGGTGCAATTAAACTCACCACAGCAGTCAAAGTAATAGATAAAGCGACATCCCCTCTTGCTAAAAATGTGAACATATTTGAGGTCGTTCCACCCGGACAAAAAGACAAAATCATCAAGCCAACAGCAAGTAAAGGATCCATCTCGATGACACTTATTACACACAAGGCTAAAATAGGAAGTAATAGCATTTGAGCCGTAAAACCAACAAAAAATGCCTTTGGCTGTACTAACACACGTTTGAAATCATCCGTTTTCAGTGACATTCCCATGCCCAACATGATAATAAATAATGAGAGCGGTAATACCACACTCACTAATATTCCGGTTTGCATAATTCATCCTTAATTTAGTTAATTTTATTTATTGAATTCACTGCGCATTTACCCCACATTGTTCAGGCCCATATAGTCGAGCATCCGCTTTTAGCGTTTTATCAAGCTCAATAAGTGCATCACAATGAGAAATATCCTTTCCACCTACCCCTACTAATAACATGGATGAGTTACCTACTAAAGGCTTTAAAGAGACAATTTGATTACTATACAAACTGAGCGATTTCAGTTTTGGCTTATTTTGTAGCGCACTGATGTCTTTAATTTTATTGTAATTAAAATTTACTTCTTCTAACTTTTCTAGTTCACTCAGCGCCGAAATGTTACTAATATCAGCCATCATAATCGCAATGATTTTAAGTTGAGTTAAACGCTTCACAGCTGAAATATCTTGCAGATTTTTGGCTTTATTTGCTTGTAGTTCTTGTAAGTTAGTAGCGAACTCTAAGCCTGTAAGTGATTTGAGTTCCTTATTTCCCGCCACTGAAATAATCCTAAGTGTTGGCATATTCCCCAAATCTGCCAAACTATTCATTCGATTATTTTGCAGGTATAGCTCTTCTAAATGAGTTAGTTGATTAATACCTTTTAAGCTTTTTACACCGCCTGTCTGGCAAACAAGCTTTTTAACTAATGTAATATCTCCGCCTGCTTTTCGTATGGCGCTATCAATACATAAACTCAAAGAAAAATCAGCTTCCTTTACAGGTGAAGTATTTTCTTTAAATGATTTTTTAATTATGTCGTTTGATATTGGTTTGCCACAAGCAGCTAAAAGTATGGCAATTAATATTAAAGAATATCTCATGTTCCCTCATTGTAAATTTGTTAATGAATAAACCTGTACGCTCAGAATGCATTCTGACAAAAACATCGCAAGAATAAATTCTTGTCTACAACAAGACTTGCATTCATAGGTCATAAGGCTTATTAATCAAACCTTAGGAGATACAATAACGCATAAACCAACTAATTATAAGGCTTTGTTTCTTAATCCTTTATTATCTAAAGTTTTTCTATATCGCAAATAATAGATTTTTGATAGGACCTGCTATCATTAAATTGCTAGCTTAAATACAAAATAGAATAAACATGTGTTCTCTAACACAACTTACATTCAAAAAAGGACTATATATATGGGATATAATAAACGCCGATCTTTTATAAAAAATGCACTCGCGGGATCTTTAACTGGGCTGTTAGTAACTAACAGTTACGCAAAAGCACTCACCCCCAAAGAAGTTGAAGGCCCCTTTTACCCGATTACACCTCAAAAAGACAAAGATGCCGATCTTACTAAAGTAAAAGGTAAAATGGGCACTGCTAAAGGTCAGATCATTGATATCTTTGGCCAGGTCTTAGATCAAAATGCCAATCCAATTGAAAACGTAACCATAGATCTATGGCAGGCAAATAGTTTTGGTAAATACCATCACCCGCATGATCACAGCACAGCGCCTATTGACGAAAACTTTCAAGCCTGGGCTATATTACAAAGCGGCAAAGAAGGTAGATTTAAGCTCAAAACTGTCATGCCCGGAGCCTATCCCTTAGGAAGTGAAGATCAGAGAACGCCGCATATTCATTTGAAAATAGGTAAAAACGGTTACGCCCCTTTGTTAACGCAATTGTATTTTCCAAATCATCCGCTCAATATAAAAGATGGACTATTTAAAAGTAAATCAGCCAAAGAACAAGCTATGATGACAGCCAAAGAAACAAGTCAGCCAAACCAATACCTTTACAACATTGTTATTAAAAAATTATAAAAACATGCCTGACTAGAATAAGACCCGCAACTAACTTTCCTGTGGGTCAATATACAATAACCAGATGTTATTAAAAATAAATCACCAACAACATTAATCAATCAAAACCATAAATAGAATATTGATGATCGAGGTTGATATATAAAATCCATACTGCCAACCCATTACTATTTCATAAAAACTGCCCTTCCAATCTGGTGATAATACCAATTGCATTAGTGTCCCCAACTACAATCAAGCTTAATCCAGCCATGTATTTACACTTGATTCACCCAATTCACTGATCTGAGCTTTAATGAAATCAATAAATACCCGAGTTCGTTTAGGCATAAACTCTCGCTTTGGATAAACAATGTACACACCTGCACCTGCAAAATCATCCACCTTAGTTAATATACTTAACTCACCTTTGACAGCTAATTCTTTGGCTGTGAAATGAGGCATTAAAGCCAAGCCCACACCACGGGCGCATAAATAGGCAAACGCTTCACCATCGTCTACCACAGTATAGTTGCTAACATCCACCTGGATAATTTCAGATTGATAGGTAAATGATATAGGCATCGTTAAAACTAACATCCAAAATAATTTCAGGATACTGCTGCTTAAACTTGGCCAGCATAGGTAAAATATAAGTTCTGCCATAAGACACAGGTAAATTAATTCTTAACAAGCCGCTATGATCTTCATTTTCTGATTTAAGTTCGTCCTCAAGTGACGCTAACTCTTGATATAGACTTCCTACTGTTTGAGCATATTTTTCACCTACTGATGTTAAACTCAATTGGCGAGTAGAACGATAGAATAATTGCAAACCAATTTGTGATTCTAGCCGTTTTATAGCTTTACTCACTGTTGAAGGATCTGTAGCGTGCTTTTTTGCTGTTGCAGCAAAGCTACCCATTTTTACCGTAGTCATAAATAACGCCAAACTTCTTAATTTATCCACAATATTCACTATTCATGAATTAATTTCATTAATATTAAGAAATAATACCACTTATCACAATTTATTTTTTCAGTATTATTTGAGCACCAACAAAAGGTTATAACCAGCTAAGTCTATAAGGATTATGATGATTATCTGGCCTGGAGAACCGAAACAGGTGATTTACAACAATTATCGCAGTTTCTTAAATCACCACCGAAGATTAGATTTTTAAATCAAGCTTTATAAGTTTATTATTAATCAACATTTTCTAAATGCTCAAAATGCAATCAGAAACTTATCATTGCTCAGGAATATATTCTGAGCTACATATCAGGCTTAAACATAGGCCGGCTGTAGGTAAGAATTTATTCTTACGCTTTACTTAAATAAAGCTTCTTCCTGAACTGCCCGGGAGTTTGATTTTTGTACTTCTTAAAAACCTGATTAAAACTCGATTTAGAGCTAAAACCACAATCATATGCAATATTGATTAAATTATCTGAAACAGGCCGACCTTTTATTGCCTCAACGACGGCGTTAACTCGATATTGATTCACTAACTCATAAAAATTACCAGACTGATGCAACCGCAATAATTCAGACAACTGATGTCGTGAGATCTTAAGTAATTCGGCTATTTTTAACTGAGATAAATTAGGATCCAGGTAGAGCTTATCCTTGTGCATTAATTCTTCAAGTTCATTTAATTGTTGCTGTTGCACCACACTAAGTGCAGGATTACGTTTATCCTCAGCCTTATGTATATCAAAGTTAAAATTATCCTTATATTTTGTTTGTCGCTTAAGATCAGTGCCCTTAGGTCTCCCAAAACGTAACAATAAAAACGTTAACGCAAAAAAACCAATAACAGTGGTAAAGTTTGCGATAGCAAATGTGTTTGGTGATTGAGCTAGTTTCAAAATAATTGACGTCATAAAAACCAGTGCTGCACTTAGCATCATAAATAATGATATGGCCAAAATAGCAATGAGCCAGTATAACTGTGATGATTTAAATACATCTTTTCTTGAAATCCACTTACGTAAAACCAACCAAACGCTCATTGCAACATAACAGATAAAGTGTAACGCTGGTAAAAGATACCCTAGTTTAAAACGATCGTTCAGCGGCTGTTCAGTGATATTTTCTAACTTCATAGTCACAAAATCAAAAAACGGAAGTGCCTGAGAATTTATAGATATTAAAGCACTTAATAAACTTAAGCTAAATGGGACTAAATGTAATAAATCGTACCCTTGCCACCTACGCTCTCTGTTTAGCATAAGTAATACATAAGCCAGTAATAAAGGTCCAATCAAAAGGTATGTATTGATCACACGCCAAAGTGAAATGAAATACATGTCCGTTTCAAATAAACCGCTATCAATATAAAAACTCACTCCCATATTAATCGTTAATAAACATATATAGATACCTAAAATCCTGCTGGCACCCACCTTAAACATTAAATATATTGCGACAATGATCCCTTGCACACATCCAAGTGCAACTAACTGTGTAAAACCAAACAAACGCTTTCCTTTATTTACTAAAAAAGAGATTGAAAAGTACATTCTGGCCTGAATGTACTTTTAAAAAACACTAAAATTCAACAGATTATAAATACATTAAACAAAATAGTCTACTTAGGCCATTTTCAACGCAATGCATGATTTTAACCGTAAAATAGGGAGTTCTTTTATAAAATTTGAGTACAAAAATGAAGAAAAACATTGAGTTAATTTTGAGTTATTTGGTTATAGCTAGCGCAATTCAATACGCTATTATGGTTTCAATCGCGTTGAACTTTAACTTTTTACCGCAGCATATGGCGTCACCAGGAATGGTGATCGGCTTTATTACTGCATGTAGTTTAAACATTGTAAAATTAAAAGAACCCATTGCCAGTCGAAAGATTTATGCCGTATCAGCCTTTGCAAACATGTTAACTTTAAGTTTAGCCACAGCCTTATCAATGCAAGATCAACATATCGCCAAAATAATAACAACGTTAATGATGGCGATAATTTGTGTATTATCCATATTTGATTGGCTAAATTACACCACAACTAAGACTCAACCGCTTAAAGTTTAATACTACAGGCCAATTATCATTACTGATTTTTGGCCTATATAAAACTCGCATTAATTATTTTCTGAGATCATGTTTGGCGTGATCTCTTTTTTTGATTCAGTACGATACATTGAAACACCTAATGCAACAAACCAGGGGATCTGACCTAAACCAAATATCATGGTAATTACTTCAAAAACTGGATTACCTTTAAAGAAGGTTAAAGCTGAAAATACCGACAAAATACCAGCAAATGCCACAAATAACCCCAGGTAATTTAACCAGGCGTTAAAGAGCTTATGTTTTAATCCTATATAACTAATGACCAAAACCCATGCTCCACCAAATATCTCGATACCACCACCTAAAGCACCTTCAACTATTGCTACAGAGCGATGAATGATGAGCGCCTGCTCAGGATCTATTTCAAAGTAACGCCCTATCACATGTAATTGAACAACAATTATAGCCGTGCTAAATAGCAGTGTTGTTCCCCAGATATGACCTAAAACATTTGCATATTGGCTCAAGTGCGGTGAATAATGGCTCATCTTTTGATGTAGCGCCTGAGCCAAGGCTATCATGGCAAAACCAAATAAAAACCCAGAAATTAAGTAACCCAAAAAGTAACCATCGCGATTATCAATCAGGTGTTGTAAGTTCTCAATTGGCGTTAATGTTTCCGTTGGCGCTAAAACACCAAAGAAAAATACCATGCCAAAAATATAAGTAAATGCTTCGAATATTGCCGCTATCCCGCCAACTTTTTGTAATGTCATTTGGATCTACCCGCTAATTATTTAATTTATTCTTTATCATGGTTTATATACTGCGATTCTCATGCCAAAAATAAAAATATTATTATTCAAATAGATATATAAAAATCAATATATATAATCCCACTCTTGGGATTTATTGATTTTTATCTGATCCCATAATTGGGAAAATTAATCTCCCATCAAAGAAATGAGTTAAACTTTGATTTAACCCTGAATGGTATTACCCATAAAGGGAGAAACATATTGCACAAAACGATCGAAATCAATATTACCACCCGAGAGTATCACCCCAACTTTTTTACCTTTCATTAACGCTCTTTCTTGCATTAACCCAGCAAGCGGCACTGCACCTGCTCCTTCGGCTAAATTATGAGTTTGCGCATAATACTGTAACATTGCTTTAGCTATTTCATTATCACTCACCTTAATAACCCTGGCCGCACCATTTTTAATAATTTCAAATGCTGTTTCAATTGGCGAACTGGTTGCCACACCATCTGCTATGGTATTTGCTGTTTGTGTAGAGATAACCTTACCCGCCTCAAAAGATAAAGCAAACGTAGGCGCACCTTCTGATACAACACCAATTATTTCTGTTTTAAGATTTAGCAGATCGCGGGTTTTGATTAATCCAGAGATCCCCGACCCCATGCCAATTGGCACATAAATATAATCAAGATCTTTAACAGAAGTCATCAGTTCAAGTGCATAAGTTGCAACACCTAAAACAAGTTCACGCTCATAGGGCGGTACAGGCAAATAATTCAATGTTTCCTGTAGTACTAAGCTATGAAGTCGTGCGGCTTCAAAATCTTTACCATGAATAACTAAATCAGCTCCCCAATTTTTAATTGCCCGGTTTTGGTCTTCACTATTACATTCAGGCACCACAATCGTAACGGGTAAATTTCGTCGGTTAGCAGCAAAAGCAAGTGATTGACCATGATTACCTCGAGTCGCTGATATCAAGCCCGCAGGCGGATTAGCAGAATTTAGCAATTGATCAACTAAGGTAATACCGCCTCGCACCTTAAATGCCGTTGTCGGTGTATGGTTTTCGTGTTTTACCCACACTTCACAACCACAACTTTCGCTTAATTGTGGCCACTGATATTGCGCAGTAGCAGGCATTACCTGATAAATTTTCCTGGCAGCTTGTTCCAGTTCTTTCAATGAAAACATAGTATTCGTTCCTTTTTATATCACTTCTACTTGATACAAACAGTGTAATCACTATAATTGTATGGCTCAATTATTATATTGTATGGCAGACAATAAAATGTGGTCACCCAAACTCAAGCAAAGTAAGGCTCCTTTATATATTCAAATCGCAGAAGCGATGGCCGAAGCAATAATTAATGGAGAACTAAAAGAAGGTGACCGTCTACCACCACAGCGACAACTTGCATGGCACATAGGTGTTAACCTCAGTACTATCACTAAAGCTTTTCAAGAAGCAACAAAACGACACTTAATTAGCGGTGAAGTGGGCCGAGGAACTTATGTATTAGCAAAAAGCAGCGAAGTCACACTGTTTGATCTCAGTAAACAATCACAACAACCTCAAGTTGATTTAAGTACCCATATTCCTGCAAACATACCTGACGATACTCAGCTTGCAGACACCATTACACAGCTTTTTAATTCGTCAAACCCACAAAAACCTGACTTTATGCGTTACATGTCGCCTGAAACATTAGAACGATTAAAAATAGCTTGTGCCAAATGGTTAAATCAATCGGGGTACAAAATTCCTGCTCGTTATTGTATTCCCACCACCTGCGCACAAAATGCATTAACTGTTGCACTACTTGCTAGTTGTAAAAGTAATGATACGATTTTGGTTGATGAATTAACCTTTCCCGGAATAAAAACCGTCGCAAAACAACTGAGATTAAAATTGCACGGTATCGAAATGGATGAACAAGGCATGCTGCCCGAAGCCTTGATAAAAGCCCTTAATTCAAGTGACGCCACAGTGATTGTATCTGATCCAACTTTACAAAACCCAACGGGCGCGATAATGGGCAACAAACGCAGAGAGCAACTAACTGAAATTATTAAGCAAAGAAACTTATTATTTATTGAAGAATATGTAATTGGCACACTATCTGGGTTACCACCACTTTCTGCCAGCATGCAACAAAACAGCATGTTAATTAACAGTTTTGCCAAATCCGTTTCTCCGGGTGTGCGGTTTGCTCTACTGGCTGGTCGCCACCCACTTATAGAAACCATAAGTAATCAAACATATTCCACCAGTTGGCATTTAAGCCCATTGATGGCTGAAGTGGCTTATCAGTGGATCACTAATGGGACTCAGGAGCAACGACGTAATTGGCAACGTCAAGAGATCAACAAACGATTTCGATTAGCGAAATCTATTTTAAAATCACATACTAGCTGTTTACAATTTAATCTGCCTATACCTTGCTCACACTTATGGTTAGCAGTAAAAATGCCTGCGAATGAGGCAGCAGAAAAATGTACCAATCTAGGTGTAAAAGTTGTGCCAGCTTCACACTTTGCAGTAGGCCGCCATTATCCCAATTGTATTCGAGTAAGCTTAACCGCCGCCCAATCTATACGGCAATTAAAAACTGGATTGTCATTAATTATAAAAGCAAGTGTGCTAACTCCACCCTAAATGGATCAGAACCAATCTCGCCTACAGTAACACCTTTTTATGGGTCAGAATTCATTCTGACTTTTCTGAATGAATAAAAAATACCGATTTATGCTATTTATTAACTGACATAATACGCAGGCTACTATAGCATTACGGCTTGAGCTACCTATGATCAAAATAGATAACTATCTGCCAAATGAAACAAAAATGGTTTGCTAACTCATCAATCAACTTAAGAATTAAAGAAATATGGCCAAAATCACTTTTACCCCTGAATTGCTTGAAGAACACTTTACTAGAAATGAATGGACTAAAGGCAAGAGGATCTTTAATGCTAATGGCATTAAAATCTGTGCTTTGGATGGTGATACAATTCGTGGTGTTGTTTTAAGTGAAGGTTCAAGAGGAACCAGCTATGCAACACGATTAGTTTTAAATCCCAAATATGGTGTAATAACCAGTTACTGCGATTGTTATATTGGTAATGATTGTAAGCATGGGGCAGCGTTAGCGAATTATTTTATTCACGAACAATATGTTCATAGCAGCTCAGCGTCGTCTGAAAAAGTAGTTGAATCATGGCTTAGCAACTTTCAAGCCCAACCCAGTAGATATCAAATCAATAGCTTACAAAAGTCATTATTGTACTTTTTAAAACCTAACAATTATAACGAAAATGACTATTTTTCTTTAGACATAAAATCAACCCGTCCCAAAAAAAATGGTGGTTGGAGCCGCTCACTTAACAGTGAATACTCAACAAGTTCGTTAATAAATAGTGCTTATGCAACTAACGATGATGTAGCAATACTGACCGAACATATGCGAACTAATCAATTTAGCGATAGCGTTAAATATTTTGATTTATTTGAACGTATTATCAAAACTAATCGTTGTTTTTGGTATACAAATAATGACCTGGACACACCGATTACTTTAGGAAAACCAATAGACGCAAAGTGGCAATGGTTGGCACTTGATAACAACTTACATACCTTACAACTTGTTTTAACTGAGCCATCCAGCACTATTCAAATTATTAAAGCGCAGCCACTTTGCTACTATGATAAACGACAAAATTGCTTTGGAGAAATTAAAACTAATACGCAATGTGAGTTTGAAGCAGACCTACTCAACTCACCTATTTTTGAAGAGGATAGTTTGCCTTGGGTAATGAATAAGTTATCACTATCGTTAGGTGATGCAGTCGCACGTTTACCAAAACCAAAAACTAAATTATCTCAAGAATTAACAAAACCAGAGGTACATTTACACTTCACTACATCAATAGAAACAAACCCTCAAACGGGTTATGTACAGGTTGATTTTTCGTATCACGGCAGTTTAATTAATCCACATAATGCAAACTCAACGGTTTCGCCTTCAGGCACAGGTACAACTGAGGTAAAAATATATCGTGATCTGGCCTTTGAACAAACCGTGATAGACAAACTTACAGCGCTAAAATTTATAGTTAAACCTAAACGTAATAACTATACCGGACAAGGCTATTTAGATACAGCTAACCCCCCTAAGTTTTTAATGTTGATGCAAGGCCGCCAGAATTGGCATCATTTTCTTCATCAGGAATTACCAGTAATTAACGCTTTAGGTTGGAAAATTAGCTTCGCAGATGATTTTTATTTTAAAGCACTGCCCACCGATAGTGTATTTGATGCAGAAATCATAGATAACGACGATCATGACTTTTTCTCGTTAGGGTTAAATTTAAGTATAGATGGTAAAAAAATGCCAGCTTTCCCTATTTTATTAAGTGCAATTGAGCAACTACCTAAGTCAGCACTGCTTGAACGCGAAAAAGAACAACTTATTGCGCCTGACTCCCCTATTTATGTTGATTTAGAAAACGGTGAATTTGTCGCTTTACGTTATCAAAGTGTACAGCCCATATTAAAGCAATTTATTGAACTCTTTATGCCTAATACGTTAAATAAAGACGGCACACTTGAACTGTCACGTTTTCAAAGTCATCAAACGTTATCTATGTTAGATGAGCAGGCAATGGTCGCAAAAGGCACCAGCAAATTAAGAGTACTGGCTGACAAACTAAAAAACTTTCAACAGGTGACTTCAGTAACAGTGCCCACAGGTTTAAACGCAACTTTAAGAACCTATCAACATCAGGGTTTGAACTGGTTACAATTTTTAAGAGAGTATCAGTTAAACGGTATTTTGGCTGATGACATGGGTTTAGGTAAAACCATTCAAACCCTGGCCCATTTATTAATTGAAAAACAGCAAGGACGACTTGATAAACCGATATTAATTGTTGCCCCCACCAGCGTTATTTTTAACTGGGCTAATGAAATCGAAAAATTCACACCACAGCTTTCTTATCAGGTATTGCATGGCAGCAAGCGAAAACAACACTTCGATTGCATTGCTAACTCTGAAAACCAGATAGATATCATCATTACCAGTTATGCATTAATCACCAAAGATCTAGAATATTATAGTGAGCAAAAGTTTTATTATCTTATTCTTGACGAAGCACACTACATAAAAAATTCAAAAACTAAATTATACCAGGCATTTATGTCGCTTAAATCAGAGCATAAATTGTGCTTAACAGGCACCCCAATGGAAAATCATTTAGGTGAGTTCTGGGCCCAGTTTAACTTTTTACTGCCAGGGTTTTTAGCCGGACAAAAACAATTTACCAAACTATTTAGAACCCCAATAGAAAAGCATGGCGTTCAGGAACGTAAGCAGTTATTAAATCAGCGTATTAAACCGTTTATTTTACGCAGAACCAAAGACAAAATAGCCACGGAACTACCGCCAAAAACAGAAATCATTCAAACTTTACGTATTGAAGGGAAACAAGCTGAGTTGTATGAATCAGTGCGTTTAGCCATGGATACCCGGTTAAAAAGTATTATCGCGGATAAAGGGTTAAATCGTAGCCAAATAGAAGTACTAGATGCCTTGTTAAAGTTAAGACAAGTATGTAACCACCCTAAGTTATTATCACTAAAAGGGGCTAAAAAAGTAAACCAGTCTGCAAAACTTGATCATTTAATGGATACGCTACCTGAACAAATTGATGAAGGCCGAAAAATCATCATTTTTTCACAATTTACCAGTATGCTTGCCTTAATTGAAGATGAGCTGGTGGCTGCTAAGATTGACTTTGCTAAGCTAACGGGATCAACAACAAAAAGACAACCAGAAATTGACAAATTTCAACAAGGTGACGTGCCTGTATTCCTAATTAGCTTAAAAGCGGGTGGCGTAGGCTTAAATTTAACGGCAGCCGACACGGTTATTCATTTTGATCCCTGGTGGAATCCTGCCGTTGAAAACCAGGCTACAGATAGAGCTTATCGTATTGGCCAGGACAAACCTGTATTTGTTTACAAATATATTATTGAAAATTCCATTGAAGAAAAAATCCAAAAAATACAGAAAAATAAAGCAGAACTTGCAAACGCTTTATTGTCTGAAGAAACAAGTGAGAACAAACTCAGTTTAACCGACGATATATTAACTTCACTACTTGAACCGCTCAGTTAAAATGAATGTAAGGCCTTATTCAGCCGATGTTGCACTTGCAGAAACAAGGCCTATTCTAACTCTTGATATAATTACCTGTGGGTAATGAATTTGCCTGCATGGATACAGGTATTCTTATAATTCAAGTTAAGCTGAAGCTCAACCTACAAAGGTCGAAATTACTTTCTGTAGGCGAGAGTTTAATTTTTGCCAGCCGCTGTGGGTAAGAATTCATTCTTATAATTCAAATTAGGCTAAAGCCCAACCTACAAAGGTCGAAATTACTTTCTATAGGCGAGAGTTTAAATTTTGCCAGCCGCTGTGGGTAATAATTCATTCTTACAATTCAAATTAGGCTAAAGCCCAACCTACAAACGTCGAAATTACTTTCTGTAGGCGGGAGTTTAATTTTTGCCAGCTGCTGTGGGTAAGAATTCATTCTTACAATTCAAATTAGGCTAAATCTGTGATGTACAAAACTAAACAAATTAAATTGTACGTTTTTTAAACAAAAACCTTTACTTCATCATTTGTATGTATATAATACGCCCCAGATTGAAAGCACGCAGTATATTTATGTTATATCATTTCGAAGAGTTATTTTTGGTTCCTCGTTCTGTTTTTTATAAGTAACAGTAAGACTTCCAGCATCATCGCCTTATGGCACAAAATTACTTTTAAAAAATAGGATATTATTATGTCTAATACAACTACTGGTACAGTTAAATGGTTTAACGAAGCTAAAGGTTTCGGTTTTATCGAACAAGCTTCTGGTCCTGACGTTTTTGCTCATTTCAGTGCAATCTCAGGTGACGGATTTAAAACATTAGCTGAAGGCCAAAAAGTTCAGTTCACTGTTACTGACGGTCAAAAAGGCCCACAAGCAGAAAACATCGTTGCGCTATAATTCTTATTTATAACTTTTTTGTTTATAAGTAAGTGAGCTAACACTCCCATTTAGACCTTATCTAATAAAGAAACTAAATGGCCAAAAGGTAAGACTGATGTCTTACCTTTTTTGTTTCTATAAAACCTTAAATATATCGATTCAATCAGGTTTAAAACTAATATAGCCCTCTTCCACCCAAATAATACCAATTGTATTATCATTATTAAACACAAGATCAAAGCTTAATTTTGCATACCAAATCCTAAACTACGCAATGCTTTTTTAAAGCGCTTTTCATCTTTCAATTTGATCACCAAAGAGTGCTCCCCAGCCGATATGCATAAAGCCTTCAGCTGCTCATGCCCGGCAAGAAACGTAGCTGTTTTCTGGTCACAGCATTCAAACAAAATACAAGCACCTTTATTAAGTAGCGCACGTCCCTGCTTCTGTGCTTTAGTTAAAAAACGTTCTACTTTTTCAGGCAGAAAAGGCTGCTCTTCACGTTCAGTCAAAAAAGTTCTTAGCTCAGCTACTTCGTAGCCGTTTTCAACCGCAATGATAGCAGTAGTCAGATCAAGCTGCCATGAGAGCCCACTTATTTCTGTAGCGAAATTCTCAATAAAAAGCTTTTCGTCTAACTTAAATGGCTGCGCTAGCTGAAGAGAGAAATTAGGCAGTACCGTCAGTTTCGTTTTACTCGGATTCTCTTCCCGCTCATAATTGTCGCTTATACCTAAGCAATAAGCACCTAAACGGTTAAGGCGAATATACTGCAAGCCATCATAACGACTGAGGCATGCTATATCACAGTAGCAGCTATCATAAAAATCATTTTCAGCTTGCTGAGGTTCAACATAAGCGATATCAATTAAACCCAGGCTTGCTGCGTATTCAAACAATAGACAAAATAAATAACGACCCTGCAATAATGCCCACTCGCCTTCATTTCCTCTAAGACGGCCATATTGTGCATCATTAATATAAAGCGACCAGGGATCAGAAGTCACTTCAAAATCGTGTCCACTGGCTTTAAGAAAGCTGGTAAAGTCAGCCATGCTCACCCACTCATCGATCGGACACTGCCGTAATACCTTATTTATTTCAGCTCTTCGGTCGGCAGGTTTTGTCATTGAGCGTTTAGCTTTACCACGTTGTCCTTTGATCTGCTCAATCCGGTTTAGTTCATCAAATAGTGTATTATCGCGCCAGCAAGTCCAGATCTGTTTCAATACATCTTCAGGTGCTACAGACAATGCCTTTCTACCTGCCCGGGTCAGATTTAATTTGGTGCCATGAAGCTCTGCCAGTTTGGCGGCTTGTAACAATAATGGCCAGGCAAATGATTTGATCGAATAAGGTTTGATATCCTCATCAAGATCATGACACTCACTATAAAACTCATCACTACTTAATACCTTAGCGATCTGCCTAGTTGCAGCTAGGGATGGCAGCAGTGTTTTATTACTGATAGCTAGTTTACCCTGCTCTACCAGACGAAAAACGGCTCGAAGATCCTGTAACGCATCACGCTCGGTTTTGCTGACGATTAGCGGGTACGCCTGCGGTTCAAGCTTAATACGTTCTTCCCCTGAATATTCATAACAGGTATCTGTATTGAGAAAAAAGTCAGGCAGTTCAGCTATTGTATTAATAACAGCCTTTGCAGGTGGATCAATAAAAGCTTTACAGAGTCGCTGTAACTCAAGTGGGATCACAAGATCAGAGTAACCATACTGCTTTGTTTTATACAAAAATAGCAGCAATACGCTGGGTAAATTAGGGTAATACCGTTCTTGTTTTATATTAAAAACAGGTAATTCACCATACTTAGCTTCGAATTGCCTCGCGTTAAACATACCATCAAAACTATAAATCGTTTCACAAACCGCTTTCTGCTGTAGCGGATCTAACGTAGCCCAAACAGCGGGCAACTTATCAGCAGTCATTTGTGCACTGATAAAAAATACTAACTCCGCTTTACGAGTCGGTATACGCGAATTAACAGGCAAGATCTTCGCCCTGGACTTTAATTCGTCAACAGTTAAAAAATTGAGCACTTCGCTCAGGGTCTCAAAACCCATGTTAATATTATTTTTTTGCATAATTTCAAGACTTAACAAAGTTTAAGTGATTTTAAGGTAGAGTTATTATGATTTACTATCAGCCATATTATTATCTCCTGTTTCGCAGGATTTATTCATCTTTTTTACTGTTAAACTACTCAAACTTATTTGAGTCGCTAATAACGAAAGCAAACAATAGCCTACAAAATAATAAAAGCCTTGCCCTACTGCTGACAATGTTTGACTCGAAATTAATAAATCCAGTTTAAAACCAAATACAACTAGTTGCTGGTTGTTTGCTGTTTCGGCATGATTAGTTGATAAAATAGCTAAAAACACCGCCACGACAAACACGTCGGCCATAGACCACTTGCCAATTTTACCGACAAAGTCATATATTTTTCTTTCAAAATCTGTATTACGTTTGAAATACGCCACACTCACCAATAAGGATTTAATTAAAGGAATACAAATTGAAAATAAAAAGATTAAAGCCGCCACAAAAATTCTATCGTCTTGATATAACTCTTGCACAGTTTCAACTAATGACATCTGTTTGTTCAATAAGTCAGAAGATAAATTCGCATTCGCTACTTTTACCATCATATCCATACTTAAGGAAAACATAGGTAACAATATACCCGGTATAAAAAGTAAAATAGCGACAATATTTAGTGAAAAACCTATGTGTTTTTTAATCATTTTTTTGAGTACTTATCTAAAAACCAACCGCTATTATCAGCCAATTCAACACCAAACTGCAACTGGATATTTTACATGCTTGATAATCAAATTGTTTGAAAGTAAAATTATATTCGAGTGAGAACTCATATCATTTGTATTAAATTAGTGATCAAATATCAGTGAAATTTAAGCCATGGAGAATGATCACATATTTGATGTAAATGGTACCATTACCAAAAAATACTATTTGCTAAAATAAGGTTGATGCTATGCCACAGGAACGATCTAGTGACTTTTTAACAAAGGCCGATTATTTAAAAGCAGAAGAAAATAGTGAAATAAAACATGAATACGTGAATGGTAAAATATATGCAATGGCGGGGGCTAGTCCAAATCATTGCAAGTTGACCGGAAACTTTGCACGCCTATTAGGTAATTATTTAATCGATTCACCTTGTTATCCATACTCCTCTGATATGAAAATAAAAACATCAACCGGAAGTTATCGATACCCAGATGTGACCGTAGTATGTGATGATAATTTCATAGACAATGGATTAGTGACTAAAACCCCTACTATAATTGTTGAGGTAATCTCTAGATCAACACGTAAAATAGATGAGCAAGACAAATTAATGGAATACATTAATATTCCATCACTACAAGAATATGTATTAGTAGAACAAGATTTTGTTGATATTACTGTTTATCGAAAAAGTGATGAATGGCGCTCCAAACACTACTTCCTGGAACAAACTATACATTTTGAGTCAATCGATATTACTTTAAAAGTAGAAGATATATACCATAGAGTTAATAATCAAGATATGATTGATTTTCTGGAAAAATAGAAAACCTGCCCCTCGAAAGCTATGATCAGGCATTATTCTTTGCCAAAATCCCCCTTTCAACTATAAAAGTATGGTGCAACTTTAAGAAATAAGGCAGGTCCTCATCCTAGAGCACCATATAGATTAAAAAGTGCGCACCAGAATCGCTGAAAATGACTCAGGCAAGGCATGTAAGCGAATGGAATAGTTTATCTATTTCGAGTTTACATAACGCAGAATGAGTCATTTTCAGAGATTCCCGAAGGGCGAGTCTAAAATTCCCGCATACTGTGTTAAATTCTTTTGATTTAGAATAACTAAACCTAAAAAAATTTGCCTTGTCTTCGAAAATTTTAGATCTCGCTGGCGTATATTTTTTAAACTATATGGTGCTCTAGTTTCATTTATAATAAATCAAACCGGCTCCCATCACCTATTCCAACTGGTGATGCCGAAGATTATTGGGAATATGCATGTGGAATTGAAGTAAATAAACAATCATTAATAAAACAAACAAAAGAAGTTTTTAATATTTTGGATACCCCCATCACAACTTCGGCACAAACTCACCCTAAACCGGATCTGATCAGTAGCAAAAATGAAAAGCGAATTAATTGTTTAAATATACGCGACAATACAGTCGCCAACCCACAGTTATTTATTGAACAAATAAATCAGCTTGGACATAATTCGAGTAGTTTTGATAAACAATGGGAAAGAAGTAAAATATATTGGGCTTCCATATTGTTTGAAGCATTTTTTTTACCTTGTTGGTGGTTATTCACATTTAAGGCTGGATTTTTTGGCAAATATAATAAAAGGCTCTCAGTCAGGCTAGCATTTTCACCTCTTATTTTATTAATAGGAAGTAGGTATAAGAAACATCAAAAACGAAATAATGCAGAGGCAAGCGTCTAGAAAAAATATTCTGACAAAAACGAACGGCTACTCGTTTTTTGCTTCTAAAAATTCAATCACATCTTCATTTTCCACTCGGTCGTAAATATCTTCGACAGATAATGAAAAATCGATTGATTCAAAATGTATATCATCCCCCAAAAAATAATGTTTCGAATGCCAATCGTCTTTTTTACGGTAAACGGTTACATCAACAACATCTTGCTCAATAATTACATACTCTTCAAGGGTTGGAATATTAATATATTCTAAAAGCTTATCTCGTTCATCAATTTTACGGGTTGAACGAGAGATAACTTCTACCAGTATTGTCGGTGTCTGCGTAACATAACCCTTTTCAATAAAATCATCGTCACAAACCACAACAACATCAGGGTAACGATATTTACTAACTGCCGTTTTTACCTTCATATCAGAAGCGAATGGTCTACAAGGTGACTTTTTTAAGTGCATTTTAAACTCAGATACAAGATTAACCGTAATGGTATTATGATTCACACTTGCGCCAGCCATTGCGAGAACTTGGCCATTAATATATTCATGCTTTATTTCACTAATGAGTTCACCGTTCAAGTATTCTTCTACTGTAATCAAATCACTTTTTGGCGCTGTTGGCATTAAATGCCTCCTAATATTCATTTAAGAGAATATCGTTTTAATGAAAATTCTAGTATGCCAATATTATCCAAGCAGGGGTTTAACCGCAATATTTTTATTCATAACAGAAGGTATAGAAACCCAGTTATCTAGATCCTAAGATCTAGTTACCTATCACCTTGAAAAAGGAAAAGTAACTTCAACTTGGGTTTTAGATGTAACTTGGGTATTAAATTGTATATCTCCGTGGAGTATATTTGTCGCCAAATTATAACAACGATATAACCCCAATCCCTTGCAATCTGTACCTCGTTTAGATGTCACAAAAGGATCAAAAATTCTGTCATAATCTTGCACATCAATCCCCTTGCCATTATCACTTACACTCAATTTGGCTTTATCTTCAAAAAGCGTCAAAGTAATGCTAATTGTCACTTTGTTATTATCAGCAATAGCGTGAACAAAAATATTTAACAGTAACTCAGACAAAATGTTACCCAAAGCCAGTGCTTTAATGCTCATTTCAGAATTATCCGGTATATCTAACACCAGATTAACGTTTGATAACTGTTTTTCATAAACAGACAATTGAAAAGGTAACCACTGTTTAAAATCTATTTTTACGATAGGATACATTTCATCTTGTATAGATAATTGTTTAAAAAGCTCAACTAGTGCTGCTGTTTTATCCAAATTTGTTTGTAATAAATGAATGCTTTTTGTTGCAAATTCAATAAAACTATTCAGTTGTTGGCCAGTGAGTTGCTTAGTATCCAGTTTATTTTTTAAATCAGTCACTTCTTCTGTTAAACACGATACACTTGTCACCCCTATACCAATAGGCGTATTGATCTCATGTGCAATGCCCATTGCCATTACACCCAGTGCCGACATTTTTTCTTTTTCTAATAATTTAGCTTGAGAGGCCTTTAACTCAGCAGTTTTTACACTAACAATTTCCTCTAATAACTTTGCGTTTCTTTTTAAACGCCTGATCCTAAACTGTAGTAATAAATATAATAAACAGCAGGTTAAAAATATAAAACCAAACAAAAACCACAGTGTCTGCCAAAATTTTGGTTGTACAATTACTTTTATATGCGTTGAATAAGGGCTAAATATCTCAAGTCTGTTACTTCCCTGAACTATAAATTCATATTCCCCAGGCCATAAGTTCGTATAAGTCACCGAGCGTTGATTCGCATTTGAAAATAACCAGCCATCATCATATCCGATCAATTTATAGCGATACTTATTTTTACTCGGCTTAGACAAATCTAATGCTGCAAAGTCAATAGAAAAGCTCTTATTCTCAGGTTGTAAAACAAGCTGATTATTAACTGAAAATAAAACCGGTTGATGAAGGTTATCAATACGAATATCAGTAGCAACAATTTTGGGTTGATGATCCCATAGTTTAAATTGGTCTGGCCAAATACCGACAACCCCTGTCGACCCGCCAAAAAACAACTGACCACTTTTAGTTTGTGTATATGATCTAAACCAGCCAGTGCCAAGTTGTATACCATCATTTGCAGTTAAACCATATAAACTGTTTTTGTCGGGATCATATATATATTTATGAGACCATATTCTGCCTTGCTTATCTTGCAGTAAGTTTGCGCCAAAATCTTTATAGCTAACTGCATTCTTAACTACAATACGTTGAATATGAAATAGTTCTGAGCTCAAATCCCGAACAAAATGCAAACCTTGAGGTGTATCAAACCAGAGAGTTCCCTTAGCATCTATCAGCATGCCAATAATTGTTCTCGGTAATTGCATACTTTGCTCAGCCAGCCCCGGTTCATAAACATCACCTTTTAGCGAGTCAGCAATCAATAATCCACTGGAATTTGTGCCAAGCCAGATGCGTTGTTGATGATCTTCAAATAAAACATTCACAGTATCAGTAAGTAATTCACCCGTTTGTCGCATTTTTAAACGGTTAAATTGCTGTGTTTTATCATTCCATAGAGACACTCCCTCCTCTGTTGCAATCCATAATCTGTTTAGGCTATCAACTAACATGCTACGAATTTTTGCTCCGGTATAACCTTGTGCGCGCCCCACATGTATGAAAGTTACTAAATTATCATCACTATAAAATAAGTACGAAGGACTTTCTCCAACCCAAATTCTGCCACCCGCTTGTTCTGCAATTGCCCTGATATAACCAGATTTCAGCATATTTGGTTTTTTAATATCGGGTTTTATTCTATTAATGATCCCCACGCCATGCTGATATACATCTATTCCTTCACCCTTACTACCTAATAATAAATTGCCATTTTTTAGTTCAAATACAGCTGAAATACTAGGATGAGACAACTGATACAGTGGATTTTTTGTTTCTGCACGCAATGTAAATACCCAGTCTTTCCCCGCATAACGTTGCAACCCACCACCATAACCCCCCAGCCAAATTTGATCTGCGTTATCTTTTAACACGGTTCGTACATCATTTATTTCAAGGCCATACTTTTTATGCTGATTTGGCGTTAAAAGAGATTTAAATTCATATTTATTTGTATCAATAACCTGAATTTTCCCCAATTGCGCTATCCAAATCGTTGAATCATTTATTTGATGTAATGCATGTACAGGTGAGTGAACGCCCGTCTGATATTCTGAATTAGTCAATAATTTAAAATCACGCTCAGTTTGCGGTAAATAAAAAATGTTTGGGCTACCGCCAGCCCAAATAGTGCCATTTGAGGTGTGCAACAAACTACTTATCCAGGATGATCGCTCTTCAGATTGCGGCAACGGTATTTTTTCAACTACTTGCTGGATATGATCAAACTTAAAAAGCCCCAAATCACTGCCCAGGTATAATTGTTCACCTACAGCCAGTAAACTCTGTATATTGCCAATTGCTAAATTATCTTTTGTCACACGATATAATTGAATCTGCGTTAAATCCTCAGATATTTTAAGCAAGCCATCTATGCCTCCCGCCCATATTACGCCATTAGAAGTTTGTGCAAGTGCACGAAATATTTTTTTATTTTTAAATTTTTTAGAAACATCTAAGGTATTGAGTCGAATAATTTTTTCTGTTTCAACTTTCAAAATAGATAAACCACCGGGATCAGACATAAAAGCCAAATCACCATTTTTCAATTGCAAAATATCACGTACAAAATTACCACCAATCGTTGTTGGATCATCTCGCACTGAGTTAAATCGAAGAAACTGGTATCCGTCATAACGCAATGCACCAGCAGGTGTACCTAACCAAATAAAACCTTGTTTATCCTGAATAAGCTTAAGCACAACATTGTCAGGAATAATCTCATTACTGGCAATGGTAATAAAGTCAGCTGAAAGTGGTTCCGCATAAATGTGAGGACAAAGAAAAGCTATATAAAAGCTTAAAAATAAAGTGCTTAATCTTTTCATATTTTAATTTTTAGTTTGGCGATTGATATGCATGATCTCTACCTAGTATAGCTTAATTATCTGATCGACCAGGCACGCAAAATTAATCTTAACCTTTGTGGGTTTAGTTCCTGTAGGTTGGGCTTTAGCTTAACATGAAACCGTAAGGATAAATCCTTACCTACAGAAGATAGTTAACTACAACATTAATGCTAACTTTTGTGGGTTTGGCTCCTGTAGGTTGGGCTTTAGCCTAACTTGGCTTGTAAAAGTCACAAAACGCTTTACCTAAAATAAAAACTACCATAAGATACATACCATACAGTATGGTATGTCACTAAAGGATTTTATTATGACTTGGTTTTTTCCTCATATTCGCACATTAAAACAACCACACAATGATAACCTGGCTAAAAAATCAAAAAGCCCCTATTTTCGTGATGCTTTATCAATAAAGATACAAAACACCACCTTGTCTCCAAGCCAGCTACAATACAATATTTTTGCCTACATGCCAGATTGGGTAAGTACGCTATTACGCATACGCAACAAGGTCGTAAAAGTATTTGGTTTTGATGTCGGTATGACCAACCTAAAACCACAAAACGACGAACTAAAAATTGGTGACAAAGCCGGATTTTTAACCATCACAGAAAAATCAGCCGATGAGATCATTTCTTATGCTGAAGACAAACATATGACGTTTTATATCTCTGTATTAAAAAAATCAGATCAGGTAATTGTATCTACCTTAGTGAACCAAAAATCATTGATAGGCCGCATATACGTAAATAGTATTTTACCTTTTCACTATATTATTGCCCGTACCGTGATAAATAACGCAATTAAAGCCAAAAGAATATGAAAAAAGAAAATAAAAACAGCCAATTAGACTGGCTTGAGTTTGCCCTTGAAATACTCATCAAAAAAGGACCTGATGCACTTAAAATTAACACCCTATGTGTATTAAAAGGGGTTACCAAAGGTTCCTTTTATCATCACTTTAAAAATCGACCAGAATTCATTAATACCTTAATGACCCACTGGTATCAAAAAATGACATTAGATTTTATTACCCAGGCAAATACCCAAGAATCGCCTCTTGAACGGCTTAAAAAACTCGATCAAGTGATTGCCAGTCACAATATTGAAGCTGAAATGCATATACGCGCATGGGCATTAAAAGACCCCAGCATAGCGACTCATTTAGCAAAGATAGACCAACAAAGACAAGATTATTTAGCGACCTGCTATTTTGAACTCGGCATAGAGAAAACCCAGGCCGAGGATATTGCATTAATGGCCTATGCCAATTTTTTAGGGATGCAACAAATACACCCAAAACCCACTATGGAAGCGGTTTTACGTGTATCAGCAATGGCCTCAAAAGCGTTTTTACCCGCACTTATCGACAACACAGAGCAATGAAACTTATTTTAATTTAACTACTTTTATAAAAAATGGAAGGAACAAACATGAACGCAATGAAATATTCAGGCTACTATCTGGTTTTTACCGGTGTTATCCATAATCATATTGGCCTTCTCATGGGCTGGCAAAGTTTAGTCGGTATGCATAATGACAACTGGTTTTCGAGCACAATTGTAAACGGTGAAATGTTATTTCAGCGTGAAGCCATCGTCTGGTTTTTATTAACTGGCTTTTTCTGGATTTTATTTGGCTTTATGTTACAAAAAGCCCTAAAAGAAGGCTTTACCCCACCCGCCTCTTTAGCCTGGGGATTCATTACAATCGGTATTGCTATTGCGATCATTATGCCAGTATCAGGCGCCTATTTATTTATAGTGCAAGGTATTATTTTGGCTATCGGCAGTAAGAAATTAAAAGCGGGAAAACAGATAGAACAAACAGCTTAGTCAAGGTGAGCTCTGCTTTTTATTATTTGAGTGCCTCTGTTCAAAGTTGTTTTGGGGCACTTTTATATCTAACACTAGTTACAAGCACTCAAAACTTAGGCTCTATCCTGCGATTTTTAACCATATCTAAATGAGCCTTTCTATCTATTTTTGTTGTTGTGGCCATATGGCTGTTGAGCAGGTTTTCAAACTTAGCAACGGCAGCTATGTCAAACTGATCCTCTTTAAATGTGCTAATGTGATCATTTAACTGTTCCATATAAATAAAATTCAAAGTAAAAGAATATTAAATGATTTAACAGTTCAAGAGTAGCTAAAGTTCGTGGTAATCTTAGGTAATTCAAGATCATCCATAAGGAAGTATTATGATCCTAAAAGATAAAAAGAACTTACAAACTCAAGATTTAAAATTGCAAGCTGGCCAAAGACATGAACAAGATGTTGCTTTTTACCTCCGTAGAGCTTTCAAAGACCATGAACAAGTATTTGTATTTAACGATTTAAAGTTCGAACACAACAATGAAACTGCCCAGATAGACCATTTAATACTCCATACATTTGGTTTTATTTTAATCGAATCAAAAAGTATCACTGGTGAAGTAAAAATAAATAAACACGAAGAGTTTAGCCGTAGCTATAAAGGTAAATGGGCAGGCATGCCTTCACCCATAAAGCAGGTAGAGTTGCAACGAAATTTATTAAAAGAGCTACTCAGAGACAATGATTCAAAATTATTAGACAAGTTGCTAGGAATAAACAAACTACAAAAAGGTTTTGGTGGTAGGCAGTGGGAGTGCCTTTGTGCAATTTCTAGTAACGCGATTATAGATAGAGATACTGCCCCTAAGCCAATCGCTAAGAAACTCATAAAAGCTGAATTTATTGCTGACTCAGTGATCAAGCTGATGAATTTATCAACCTCAAAACCTAATGCGTTTAGTTTTTTGAAGTCAGATATCAGACCTTGGTTTAACGATAAAGAAATTGAACAAATAGCCGAATTTATACTTGAACAAAATAAATCTTATGGTTCAGAAAAAAAACAGCTAACACCTGAAAATTCTGGTCCTTCGGCCAAACCAATGGAACAAAAACCTCAGAGTGTAGCCGCTATAACAACTCAAGAAATCAAACTAAAATCTGAAGTTACAAAGAAAACTGTAACATCAGAACGTCAAACTGATATTCAACTTTGTTGTAAGAAGTGTGAAGATACAAATACACTTGAACCTAACTGGGGTAAATATGGTTATTACGTTAAATGTAATCACTGCGAAACCAATACCCCGATGAAATCAAAATGTCCTATTTGCCTGAGTACAAATACCAAAGTAAGTAAACGTAAAACCAAGTACAGCCTAAATTGCCAAGATTGCACTAATCAAACACCGTTAATTTATGAAAAAGATGCTCTTTTTGAGAATTAAACACAAACAAATATTAAAGGCACACAAACAATATGCAACAAATTGGCATTTACGAGCAGTTAATTACGCAAGTGGTCGAAACCAACTTAAACAGTGATCGTTTTTATATTGGTGAACGACAACTCGAAAGTGCTGAGGCTGCAACTTGGTTATCGCGCTTTTTGTCAAAATTGGTAGAGCATGCCATAAATGCCATTCCTAATAGTGATGATCGACTACAAAATCAAATTGAGCTGGCTAATAAGCTGGTATTTTGGTTAAAAGATCACATTAAAGATGATCAACTAATAAACGAAAACCTTATTTCAAGCCAAGGCAAAATACTCACTGCCCTATTTGATAAACAAAATCCTATTTCAGCAAATTTACCTAATTACAGCAAAGGAATATTTCCATTAACTGGGCTTACCCAAAGTGAGCTATTTTCAGGTGCTAATAGTGGCATATCGCTCGAAACCGAACTCAAACGCGAAATAAAATCAGCTGATAAAATTTACTGGCTGGTGTCATTTATAAAATGGCCGGGTATTCGCATATTTAAAAATGAGCTAGAAGAGTTTACAAAAAGTGGTAAAGAGCTAAAAATAATCACCACATCGTATATGGGCGCAACCGATGCCAAAGCCGTGGAATTTTTAGCAAACTTACCTAATACCCAAGTAAAACTGAGTTACAACACCAAACAAGAACGACTTCACGCCAAATCATACTTATTTATGCGCAATACTGGATTTCATACCGGTTATATTGGATCATCTAATTTATCGCATTCAGCATTAACCAATGGCCTTGAGTGGAACTTAAAAATAACCTCACAAGAAATACCACATATTATTGAAAAAACCCAAAGTACCTTTGAAACCTGCTGGCAGTCGAACGAATTTGAGCTTTTTAGCGGAAAAACTGAATGTAAAAACAAGCTGATTGCAGCATTAAAAGCACAAAAAATATACCAAACAGACGCAACACATTTTTACTTTGATATATCACCTAAAACACATCAAAAAGTAATACTTGAACAACTACAAGCTGAACGTGCAATACATAACCGATATCGCAATTTAGTGGTCGCTGCAACAGGCACAGGTAAAACTCTTATTTCAGCATTTGATTTTGCCCAATTTATAAAAGATAAACCCAATGCAAAGTTTTTGTTTATTGCACACCGAATTGAAATATTAAAACAAGCACTCAGCGCATACCGTGGCGTACTTAAAAATAACCAATTTGGTGAGTTATTTGTTGGCAACTATAAACCCGACCACTACAACCAACTATTTGCATCGGTGCAAACTCTCAATAGCCAATTTAAAAACCTCAATATCACCCCTGATTTTTATGACTACATTGTTATTGACGAAGTACACCATGTTACCGCTTCAAGCTATCGCGATATTATTAACTACTTTACACCTCAAATACTGCTTGGTTTAACTGCAACTCCAGAGCGACACGACGGCAGCAGCATATTACCCGACTTTTGTAATACCATCGCAGCCGAAATTCGCTTACCCGAAGCAATAAACCACAGGCACTTATGCCCATTTCAATATTTTGGTATTGATGACGAAACCGATTTAAAAACCATAAAATGGCAAAATGGTAAGTACGATGTTGCAGAGCTAACACATCTTTATACCCATACAGATCAGCGTGCTATGCGTATAATGCAAAGCTTGCACGATATAGTCACCGATATAACTAGTATAAAAGCATTAGCATTTTGTGTAAGTAAACAGCACGCAAACTTTATGGCACAAAAGTTTAACTTAAAAGGTATCAATGCCGACGTACTCACCAGCGATAACAGCACTGAACGCAATCAAAAACAACAAGCATTGCGCCAAGGTGATATAAATATACTGTGCGTGGTAGATATATTTAATGAAGGGGTAGATATTCCAGAAGTCGATACCTTATTATTTTTGCGCCCAACTGAAAGCTTAACCATATTTTTACAACAATTGGGCCGTGGGTTACGCCTGCCAGAAAGCAGCACTTCTAACAATAATAAAGAATGTTGTACTGTACTCGACTTTGTGGGTAACGCACGCCCTGAGTATGACTTTGCCAATAAATTTCGTGCTCTTGTAGGTAAAACCAATAGCTCAATTAAAAATGAAATCGAAAACGACTTTCCGCATTTACCACTTGGTTGCCGCATAGAGTTACAAAAAAAAACTCAAAGCGTGATTTTAAAAAACATACAAGATGCGATTAATAACAAGCGCCGATTAATGCAGCTTATAGGCAGTTACGCAAATCATACCAATCAAGCATTTACGTTAAGTAACTTTTTACAACTGAATGAAAATGTCACTCTTGAAGATATTTACAAAGTAAAAGTGACCAACCTTGGTGGCTGGCAAAATTTATGTAATGCTGCACACAATATTAAAATAACAGCGCAAGAACAACAAATCTACAAAGCCTATTATCGCGCCATTAATACCCAATTATTAGGCTGTAATTCGCTTAGTTATCTACGCTTTTTACGTGACTTAACCCTTAAAGACTTTGATTTATTAAAGTTAGAATCCGTTTATGCAGAACAATCAGCTCCAAAACAGCCAAGCCAACAAAAACAACTACAACAATTCGCTTTAATGGCGCATTACAACTTTTGGGATACGGGCCTTTTTGAAGATACTAATGGTAAAAAGCAAAAATTTAAGAACCTACAACACAGCTTAAAAGCCCTTAATCACACAAAATTACAACAAGAGCTACAAGCCGTATTAACGTTATTAATTAATCAAATCCACCAGCAAGAGCAAAACATGCCAGCCTTGCCAAATCACGCAATTAAACTACATAGCCGTTATACCCGCGAACAAATTCTTGCTGCCTTTGGTGCTAGTAGCTTTACAAAAAAATCAACCGCCCGTGAAGGTGTATTAGAGCTAAAAAGCCAAAATGTAGAGCTACTCTTTGTTACCTTAGATAAATGCGAAAAAACTTACTCACCTACAACCCTTTATCACGACTACGCCATAAGCGACACTTTATTTAATTGGCAAAGCCAAAACAGCGCAAGGCCAGATTCAGGTAAAGGCTTAAGTTACATACAACAACAACAAACAGGTAAAACCCTTATTTTATTTGTACGCGAACAAAATAAAGATGAAAACAGCAGAACTTTAGGGTTTGTTAATTTTGGTGAGGTTGAATACCTTAGCTATAAAAATAGCCAACCTATGGATATTACATGGCAACTAAAAAGCCCTATGCCAAGTGAATTATGGCTGCGGGCTGGTAAGTTGGCTGTTGGGTGAATGCTCAAATAGAATCAAGTTTTTATGGTTCTAGTGAATGCACAATGTAAGTCCTGCCCCCATTGGTTCAATTATGCTTTTGAACTGATTAATTTCTCTTTAAAAGACTCTTCAATTCCCGCGTGAAATTTAGCAACTTCGGGAAAGCAACGCATATAACCATTTTCACTTAGTGAAAGCCGCTTAAATATTCGTTAGGCATTTCTACAAAATCACAAACAATCCACATACCAGTTGATGGGAAGCTAATACCGCCATGAGTTTCAGTAAAATCATATTTCAGTAACTGAGTACCTGCACAAGTTTCAATTAACCAATCTTTTTTTATAAACTTACCTGCTATTGATAAACGATGTTTGTAAAGCAATGCACAACAAGCTGTAAAGTAAGCGCGAGATTTCCAGTAGTGAATTCCCCAATTACCTAACATATGATATTTATATACTTCTAGTTGATTTATTTCACCTATAACCTCTGCAATAACAAATAAATACAAGTCTTGACCCTATCATACATTTAAATTTGTATGATTCATTGGTTATACTTAATACCTTTTTATTTTATCATCGCAGTAGGAATCAATGCATTTCCATCCCAAAACTCTTCTACAATATGTACATTTTCAAACCCTTCAATGATAGTTTTTGGAACATGTTCAAAAACTATCATTTGAAAATTAGAGTTATTTTTTAGCCTTTCTTTAATGAAAATATCTAAAAGCTCAAAAGCTTTTGTGATTTTAAATTGATCTGATTTTTTTATATCTTTCCTTTTCCGTCCGGTCTCATCGCCATAGTAAGGTCTACTTGGTTGGTCAATAATTAAATATGGTGCAATAAAAGGAGAATTATTTTTAAATGAAACTTCTTGCATGGCCAATGAAAAGAAAAGGTGTAAAAACATATGATTTGAGCTGCTACCTACATTTTCAATAAATGATGTTTTGGGCTTTCTGAGTCTTAAAGATTTATGCTTATAGTCAAATACGGGTTTATAAAGTGCATAATTTTCTAGTGCAGCTTCGGCTAACTCAATGTAGTCCGTAATTATTTCTTCGACTACTTTTATGGTCAGTTCTTTTTTTTCAGTGGTGTCTTCAACGCTAATTAGACTTATTTGTGATTCTAAATCTTTAATCTTACTTTCTGTATCTTGATTTAAAGAGCCTTCATCATCAGAAAAGAGCTCAAGCTTAGACTTAATTTCCCCTAAAAACATATACTTTTCTTTATCGTTATCAAAGCTCTCTGCTCGATTCGGCAAAATTGATAACTCATCCTGCAATAAAGCCAAGCGTTTTTCATAAGTCTGAATAGTATCATCAACCTGTTTATCAATAGGTGTTTTATCTTTTCTGGCTTTCTTCACTCTTACTAACTCGTCAGAAAATGAATTCACTAACTCTTCAAAAACTGATGTTTTAATATTGTTTTCATTCTGCTCTTTTAAGTATTTAATAGGTTTAAGGCTATCTTCTGTATTTATTAAGTTTTTCTTGAAAAGTTTATATTCATTAGAAAAGATCTTTAGATTTTTTATCTTTCTTTGAGTAAGGTAATATTCCTGTTCAAGTTCTGTTCTAAATTTATCACTAGTCTCTTGAGATGTTACTCGATTTATCTCATTTTTTAATTGATTTATTGATGTTTCAAAGTCTAAAGCACTTCCTATCAATGAGTACTCTTTTGCTTTTTTTATCAGATCATTTAATTCATTATTAAATTTACCAGAAGACTTGGTAATAGTTTCTTTTCGTTTTATCATTCGGCTCACTTTTTTACTGAGCTCTAATTTTTTTCTTTTTTTAGTGTATTTTCAACAGACTCTATACCAACAGCGAGATCAAAAATTCTAGGTAATGCTTCTCTATAACGAGTTTCATTTTGTTTATCAAAAAAGACTTCTGAGTCGTTTTCTATGATATTTCCAGTAATAGTATTAAACATTAAAAAATACCGTAAAGATATTTTCGAGCCAGCCTTAATCGTATTATCACTTCCATAAGAAACTGTGACATTAGAATTTATTGAAAACTCTGATTCTAAAGTAGCTTTTATCAGACTGTCGGCACAATTTTTACTGCTCGTAAGAAATTGGGCTGGGTTGAAATAATTTTTTAAAAATTGAGCTTCAACCCTAGCTGTGATGGGTAAATTTCAGGCACGATGGACTCCACCGCACAGCAGTGTCTTTTATCCTGAATATGTCGATTAGCTGATTTTATAAATCGCCATGGTCTCCTCACCCAGTAGGCGGATCACCTTGGCTTCTCTTTCTCCTATATTAGCAATCACCATTTCCTGCCCTGCTATGCTTGCGCTGCTTATTCCGCTAAGCATTTGAAATACCCAGCGCAGTGTCGGTGATTTTGTTGACTTGCCCTTTTGATCTGGCACACTTTCATCCTCCGCTTTGAGCCGCTCTCTTAACTGATACTGGCCTAAGTTATATACCAGTAATGACAACGTCATGATCATCATCAAGGCATCTATCCTCTGTGGATTTTGAAGGAAGATCCGATTGTTTTGAAACGATTTGTCTTTGAGGAACCGAAAGCCATTTTCGACTTGTGACTGCCCTTTATAGTCTTGCAGCACCTGAGCTCCGGACATCCCTTTTTTATTCGTCGACAGAATGAACCTACCCAGCGGCTCTTTGGCTGTGGCGATGGCTTCATTATCTTCAATCAATTCGACTTTAATCCGGTAACCTTTAATTTTTTTATCCCCGGCTTTTGGCCGACCCGGTTTATCGCACCCCATCACTGCCACCATGTCTCGCTCCACGACGCGGTGGTACTTCAGCTTTTTACTTAGAACCTGTACGGCTTTTCGTGCATCACACTCACAGCCATAAAGCGTACCTGTGGCTTTTTTGAACGCTTGCTCCTGAGCAATGCGCTCTTTTTCTATTTTCTTAGCCAGGGTCTTTAACTGGCTGGCCTTACCTTTGGCTGAACTGTATAACATCCAATATTCACCCTCAGGCCCTTCGACTGATGTGCACTGGTAGCCATTGCCCAGTTCTTCCCATTCATAGGTGCAGCCCGATTGTGCAACATAGGTTTTCACGGCTTTGACTGTCGCGGGGACGCGGGTTAACCATAAGACATTGGCCTTTTGAAGCTTTTCCTCATTGTACAAAGCTGAATCCGCCACCCACAGGAAGTCGCCGCTGGAGGCCTGCTTCTGGAAGAACGCGCTCATCAATGCAATGCTCTCATGAAACGTTGTTTTATCTGAGGCGTTGCCGTCATGCGCGTCATAAAATAAGGGGACACCCGCCGGTCCATTGGTGATGAGTGTTACCACAATCTGTTTGAGATCTGGCCGATGGTCTTTGGAGTGGCCGTATGAGGGGATTGGCGCATTATCCCACTCGTCAGAATCATACTGACCAAACAGTGCCAGACTGGTTGTATCCAGGTGGTTATATCTTCCGAGCAGCCCCTGCTCCTGAACAATGTCGAAGGCCAACCGGCTAAATAAGCTGGTCGTGCCGTATTCATGCAAGGCATCCAACCCCCGACCTAAGGCGTTCTCATTTAAGTCCTCAGCACAGATCCCTTCGCCAATCAAAAGCTCAACGGGTTTGTCCTGGAAAAATTCGGGTGACATGTAAAGTGTGCTGTTGGTAAAACCCAGACCATTAAGGATCATAGCGCAGACACGCTGACCATAAGTGGTATTAGTGCGGTCGTCTTTTGCAATGGGAACAAGAGAGTCAATGCGCTCGGCAACCCGGTATTTTTTCAGCAAAGCTGAAACCACACCCAGGTGATCTATGGAATGGATGGAGATTTGTTTTAAGTCCGTCATCAGGGTAGCGCATACAAAAGGCTAAGAGTGTTGGTATTATGGCTGGGATGGTTCTTGCTGTAAGTGATCTATTGCTGTGATGTACTTTGATCTACCGTCGCGTAGTGGTGTGATCTATTTCGCACACAACTGTGCAAAAATAAATCACTCAGGTGGAGCCGAAATTGTGCGGAAGATATGGCTTATCATAACAATGAATGTTTTGTTAAGGGGTATGACGCATTAACAGATATCTTAACACCGCTAAAGCCTCACCCTGCGCACCAGTTGAAAGATATAGTCGAAAAACCAGAAGTTTGGGAAACATTAACTGAACTCCACCAGGGACAGGACTATATTATGGAGTGTTTAGCTCAGCATCCTGATAAGCCTGGGAATTTAATCAGCCAGTATTTTTTTCCTAAGCCTGAAGGTGATGTAAAAGATTTGGATGGGTACGAGAAAAATGAAAAAATAGCTTTTTCACCTATCTTTTATCCTGAAAAAGTAAATGAAGTTTTATTACAGGAACAAAGTTCAACAATAGATTATGTGCAACTAGGAAGACGGTTTGTTCAATCACTATTCGGATTTGCGACTGGGCTTTTTGAATTACCCGATCTGGCATTGAAACTCAGCGGAAGTGATAAAAATTTAGGCCAACAAAAAGCAGATGCGAAAAACGAGCAATCAAAAGCTGAAAATGATGTTAAGCAATCGGAAAAAGAACTGCAACAAGCGAAACAAGATTTAGAAAAAGCAAAATATGATTTAGAGCAAGCAAATAAAAAATTAGCACAAGTACGTAAGGATGCTGCGGCATTAACTCCTGAAGAGCGAGCGTTAAGTTATCAGGAGCAGCTAAAAAGAATAGAGCAGGAAAGAAAAAAGTTTCAAGCAGTGAATTCAAAATTTAAAAAAGCCCAATCTAGTAATACGCGAGCGAAAAACAAAGTTAATACGTTTATTAAAATAAATAAAAAAGTACTTAAAAAACCTCACGCTGTGTTTAGTATGGCGCAAGCAGACATTTTACTGCCAGCATTACGTATAATTAATATTGCTGAACCTGGTAAGTTAGTTCGTGTTGAAATGGCCGCTGCAGATTATCAACGTGGTAATTTCCCTAAGAATTATCTCCCTTTAAACCCTGCTGTTTGGGTTAATTCATCCAAGGAATTGAGGAAGGAGCTTAATGCTTTAATAAATGTAGATAATAAAAGAAATGTGAACGTTAACTTATCAAATGGAAAAAAAGTTAAATTACCACTCGAAGATCTAATGACAGTAAACAAAAACCTAGATCGCGTCGCAAATATGTTAAATCAAGCTGTTCATGTTGAAGAAATGAAACAACTTGAAAAAATTACGGCCTATCTAATTAATATGGGAGGTGATGAAAACAAAGCTCAGGCAAGTAAGAATTCAACTCAGTTAAAATCAAATGCTATCAGTTATCAAGTGGATGAAATTGCAGAAGCCTTAAAACATGATAAAGCAGCAGTTAAAAAGTATCAGCAAATAGATGAAGTGCTAAGGCGCTGGGAGCGATTTAAAGTACCAGACGAAATTACATCCAAGGCCATTAAAAAAGGTTCTGCTGGGTTATTAGGTGCACTTGCCGTATTTGAAGTGATGAATTTCAGACAAGCCCTTTCGGCAGATTGGAGTAAGGGAAGATCTTATTTGGATGTAACAGGAGCCGTATTAGATATGGCTGCCTTGCAATTCTCCATGTTTTCAGCTGTAGCTGAAATGCAAGCGGGTTTACCTAGCCTTCAGCAGTTTGCCGAATACCAAAGGATGGTTCGTGATACAAATAAGCTAGCAGCGATAACACAATTTGGGAAGCCATTTGCTAATAAGGCCACTTTAATGACCTGGACTGCCAGGCTTAACTTTGTCGCTTCAGTTTATAGTGGCGCCATGGCTGCTTATGATGGCTTTTATTGCTATAAATATGGCGATAAAGACGCTGCAGCCGGCTTGGCTATTTCTACTCTAGGTTTTATTACTTTAGCAGCAGAAACAACGCCAACTTTACTGGCATCCATAGGACGAGGGGTCATTTTAAACCCTTTAAGTAAACTAGGTTGGGTTGGATTATTAGCGGTATTTGTTGGTTATGCCATTTATTATATTTTTAAAGATAAACCTTTAGAGGCCTGGTTTACTAACTGCCCTTGGGGTACAGAGGCTTTCGGGAGCGGGTTAGACTTGGGCAGCAACAAATATGAAAGTTGGAAATCGCAGCCAGCCTATGCGTATGAAGCTTTAATGAACCTGATGTTCGCTCCGCAAGTTACAGGGCGAGTATCTAAAATCATGTCAAACACTGAAGGTAAGAATGATATAGGACAATTTAATTTACAACTACCGGGGCATAAGCCAGGTAGAAGTACTGTAGAGTGTGAGCTCTCTATTAAACCATCTCTGAGTAATAAAAAAGATTATCAGGTGATCAGTTTATTTTCTTACCAGGGCAAAAGTAATAATCCTGTCGATAGGTTTTGGCAAGCAATGCAAATTCAGTTAAATGAAGGAAATAATGGTCTTGTTATAACATTTAGTGAACACAGTTTATATCCTTATTTTGAAAAATTAAAAAAAGACAGCCTTGATCTCAGATTAAGGTGCCGTTGTTACCCTTATGGAAAACAGGCTTCGTTAAATAGCAGAAGTGAAGATGCATTTGTATTACCCGTTTCATCAAGAAACGAAAAAGGAGAATTAGAAACGCCAGATTTATGGGCAGAAGCTGAAATATCAATCGAAATACACGATTTTGCACATTGGTCAGGAGGGTTATTTCATAATCATGAATAATTTAATCGAAAAATTACAACCTATTTTTGTTAACTTTTTAATCAAACTAAAACACTGGAATGAAGGTACTGAACTTCCTATCGCAACGGTTGAAAATGGAGAACAAGAAAAGCCAATCAGAGACATTCTATTAACTGAAGAAACCGCTAAAGCCAGAAGTTTTAAAATAGGTAAAGGTATGACAAAGGTGGAGCCATTAGCCATAACTGATAACAAGTCCTTCTATGGTGAGTTATTAAATAATGGCCGTTGTATCGATATGTTAGATATTAATATGGGTTATTTTGGTAAACAAGCTTTATTGATAGAAGGAACACTTCTTACAGCTGCGGGGGCTTTTTTTTCCTTAGGTTCTCAAAATTTAAGAGATCCCAGTGCCTTGTTTTGGACTGGTATAACTTGTTTAGTCATAGGTATCCCTTTATTCATAATTGGCCTAAGAACCCACCTGCAAGGTTTTAATATGCGATCAACCGTATTCAACCGAGAAACCGGATTGGTTACTTTCACCATAGATAAATACAAAACATTTTCAATACCTTATCAAGAAGTTGAGCTTTATACCGGTAAGTTATCCTCTGGTAAAGGAGTGCAACATCAAGTTGCTTATTTGGCACCAAAACGTTATCCCAAAGAGATTTGGTGGCAAAAGTTATATAGCACTAATTTTAATTTCAAAAATGATTATGACAAGCGTGTTATGTGGACAGAAGTACAGCAATTTATGGATAAAACAAAGCCAATACCAAAAGCTTTTTATAAAAACTGGCAGCAGGCTTTTAACGACAATAAACTAACTGCAGAGGTTTTTGCTGAGCTGGTTCACCCTGATATTCAATCACAAGCTGACTTAAACTCGTGTTTCCCTTTTTATAATGATTTAAATGAGGAGTATATAGATAAAGAGTTTTGGTAAGTCGCTTAATAGGTAGTTAACTTAAAGTAAATTTTTGCAAACATATTAAAGGAATAAAAATGGAAAGTAGTAAACGTTCACTTGGTAAATTTATACTTGATTTCATAATGGAAACCGAATGTGCCCCGAGGCCAGTCGTCCAATCTAACAGTCAGTTTAATTGGACAAAACTATTCAGATGGTGTTGCACCTTAGTGCTCATATCAGCGAGTTTAGTGGCTGCTTTTGTTGCAATAGTGGTTTCAAGACATGGTGACCCAGGTCCAATTGCAGGTATTTTATTGATGGGCTTTGGTATGTACGCCATGTATATACCTGCCTTTTCAAAATTTAAACTAGCCACTAATAAGTTTATGTATTATCAACATTTTATAATGATGCTGATACAAGCCATTGCTATTTTAGCCGTATTAAACGCAATCGGTTTTCAACACATAGATAACGAAGCTCTTATCTCAATGGGTATTATTGCTTTTACACTCTGTTTTTCGTTTTGGATTTTTTATAAGTTGTATTCATTGAAAGATAATAGCTAATACTAAACAATTAAAAGCGATCGCAAACAGCAAGTGCTCAATTAAGTATTGCCTCTAGAGCACCATATAGTTTTAAAATAGGTAAAGGAATGCAACATCAGGTTGCTTATGGCATTTCAAATACTGCGGTTAAATTTTTTATTTTAGCGCTAAAATAACCACACCAAAACTCTCTAAAAATACGATGTTGCGCATTTATTCATAGGTTTGACTAAATTTATAGGTGTATAATTAAAATTATAGAATCATAGTGTGGCATTTAGATGCATAAAAAAATAGTTGATTTAATTACACAATATTATCCTAATATAAAATTGATTTATTTATTTGGCTCACAAGCGAGTGGCAAAGTAACACAAAACAGTGATTGGGATATTGCAATTTTAAACGATGATAAACTGACACCTTTGTCTCGTTGGGAATTAAGTGAATCTTTATGTGAATTATTAGGCTCACAAGTTGATCTTGTTGATTTATTACAAGCATCCACAGTTTTACAAATGCAAATAATATCAACGGGTAAGTTACTATATGATGTAGAAAGCTATGCTGATCCTTTCGAAATGCAGATATTTAGTATGTATGGCCGTTTACAAGAAAGCCGCAGTGAAATAATTGAAAAATTTATAAATGAGACGAAAAATGCATGACGTTGTTTTAAATAAAGTAGCAACAATAAAACGTTGTTTAGTTCGAATCAATGAAGAGTATACTGACGAATACACTTTTAGAAATAGTTTCACTAAACAAGATTCTGTTGTATTGAATATTCAGCGAGCCTGTGAAGCATCTATCGATTTAGCCAACCATTTAATTAAAAAGAATAACCTTGGGATCCCGCAATCTGCAAGAGACAGTTTTGAACTTATTGCACGCAATAAAATTATCACATTAGAAACTGCCGCCAATTTAAAGAAAATGGTTGGTTTAAGAAATATCGCAGTACATGATTACCAATCTTTAAATATTGATATTTTAATTTCGGTAATAAATAAACATTTATCAGATTTTAATGATTATTGTGCTCAGTTGATCATATATTTAAAGTTATAAACCAAATTACAAGAACTTGGATGCTTAAGAATTAGGCTTGGCCTGTCTTTTTGTCACAGAAGTTACCTACAGGAACCTAAATTTCACCTCTGTGGGTTGCGCTTTAGCCTAACTTGGGTTGTAAGAATACTTTTTGTCACAGAAGTTACCTACAAGAACCTAAATTTCACCTCTGTGGGTTGGGCTTCAGCCTAACTTGGGTTGTAAGAATACTTTTTGTCACAGAAGTTACCTACAAGAACCTAGATTTCATCTCTGTGGGTTGGGCTTTAGCCTAACTTGGGTTGTAAGAATACTTTTTATCACAGAAGTTACCTACAAGAACCTAAATTTCACCTCTGTGGGTTGGGCTTCAGCCTAACTTGGGGTTGTAAGAATGAATTCTTACCTACAAGAACCTAAATTTCATCTCTGTGGGTTGGGCTTCAGCCTAACTATAGAGAGTACCAATAAGGGTCTATAGCCATATTGCATCCCAATGTGGATAATCAGCCAAATTTTTTACTAAATTTGCTCTTAAAGGGTTACTAACTATATATCTGGCAATGCATTTCCTATCATCTTCAGATCTGAGTGCTCTATCAAAAAAGCCACTCTGCCAAACCGATCCTTTTGTATTACGCGCCTTATTTATCTTAAAGGCACTGCGACCTTTCACATTTTTAATCAAATCTTGTAGCGTTCCTCGTTGCAATGAAATCAAAGCGTGAAAATGATCTGGCATTACTACCCAACTAAGCCAAATAGCATTGTTTAAACTTGCTTGATATTGAAACTCTTGAATAATGATCCTGGCTAAATCTAACTCTGTAAAAAGTGATTTTCTTTGATGGGTAACTGCTGTAATGAAGTATTCATATCCTACACCTGAGTGGCGCCCTTTTAATAAAGCATTATATGGCATAACTAAATCTAGTTGATATTAAACAATATATTATAGTCTAGATTATGAGATATAAATTTTGGGAACCTAAATTTCACCTCTGTGGGTTGCGCTTTAGCCTTTGTTTTATAGGCTCTATTACCCAGTATTTGTTTACAATCAACAAGGCTTGTACGGGTATATAGCGTCGGGTTGCATATAAGATACACGCATAATCTGCGTTTTTGATTGGGCCTTCATATACTTTATTTGGAAAGATAAGAGATTGCAATTTGGCAACTTTTGGATGTTTTGCGCCACTGATAATGAATCTTTTTTTACTTTTAACCAAATCGTATAAAGATCTTAAATAAATAATGCCTCTATAAAAATTACTCACTTCAGGATTTACCCATAATCCCCCTGTTTCAACAACATTATCTTGTTGTGATAAAACAAAATGGCCGTTGTTATCAAGTGGAATATCATCAAAATATCTGATGGGTTGATGGCTATTTATGGTATAACCGCCAAGCATATCTCCTTGTTTATTTTTAAATGCTCTTACGGTAGAAACCCGTTTAAAATGCGATAAAGGAGTATTATTACCTGATGCCTGCTGATAGTGTTTTGCAAATAATTTAAAATCTTCATCTGTTGAGATGACTTTTGACGTGATCATACTCTGTCTCCTGGTTTTATTTGGTAACGCCCAGGGTTTATTAAGTTATTTGGATCTAAGGCATATTTAATTTTGTCTTTTATAATAAGTGCGTCTTTATCTAATTCATCTGCTAAATCAAGTGGCATTTCATCTACTGAACGTCTGTAACATTGCCAGTTGTTTTTTGTATATAATTGACGCAACTGGTTAATAAGTGCTTTTGCTCTTATCTTTTCATGTTCATTTGATGTATCGAAATATAAACTGATGATTGCCTGGCACATATGCGCTGTCACCGCTGTTAATGTGACACCAAATTCAAATCCGTAATTGCTAAATGCGACTTTAGAATCATTTATACATTTTGTTACTTCATCGCCAACCATAGGTAAAGCAGGTGCAATCCAGTAAAAACCACAATTTGCATCTACGGGATCTTCATCTTCATTTTTTTGTTGTAATTTATTGCGCCAATAACAGCCTTTTATTGCCATAGGATCCGGGTTTCCTTCAAACATCACCATAGCGCGTTTAAATTTACTGATATTATTTTGCAACTTATTAAATTGCGGAATTTTTTTGAGATAGGGTTTAAGTGAGCTCAGGGTGTTATCTATCTTGATCAGTGTATTTAAACTCAGTACTTTTACATCGGCTATTTTACAAAGCGCTTGTTTAATTCTTTTCGCTTTCGCTTTCGCTACTTTAGGGTCGCCCGATACAATAAATGCGGCAGTCCAGGGTAAAATATCGTTTTCTTGTTCTATTTTTAATAAATCTTCAGTTTTTGGTCCTGAGTGTGTATCCCAATGATAAAAATCAAACTGAGTTACCATAGAGATCATGCGATAATTATTACCAATATGCGGTAATGTATCTAATGTATTCTCTGACTTGAGTAAGCGCATAATATCAATATAACGACCAATATCATCTTCGTTTTTTAGCCTGACTAAACATCGTAAACTTTGTTTTTGTCTTAATGTTAATTCAAATCTTATTTTGGTTACCACGGCAATATTATTTTGTGTAAATAACTCTGTAATACCCGCTCTATGCCCTGCTCTGCCTACATAACGTTTAGATGTATCTAACGAAAGTACGGTGCCATTAGATAAAATACATTCGGTGATCGTAAAGTGCTTACTTCTGTTTCCCTGAGCACCATGGCCAAACCCACGCTCAAGCACATTACCTATAATACTGGTGGCCGGGCCTGCGCCTGTGCAATCTAACATCCAGGAAGTGTTTTTTAAAAACTGAGCTAATTGCCCTTGTGTCACACCAGGACCTAATTCAACAACCCCGAGTTCTGGATCAAAACTATCAATCATATTCAGTGAACTAGTGTTAATGAGTAAATTATCATCATAAACTGGAGATGCTTTACCGTATCCCCAATTTTTTCCTGTACTTACCACATAAAACGCTTGATTCAATGCATAACATTGCTTTATTAACGCTATCAATTCTTTAACTGTTTTAGGTTGCTCTGTTCCAGTTATTTGTTTGTTAAAATCTATTAACCCGCTTTTTTGATAGTTTTTAGTGAACTCTCCACATGCACTATTTGGTTTAGTTTCTAGAGTATTAAACGACATAAATCTCACCTAGAGCAAAAACTCTATTTTATGCGTTTATTTAAGTACCTAAAATAGTAACAATTTTGTATTTTTAATATTGTAGGTTGGGATCTATATAAGAATGAATTATTACCTGAAATAAAAATGCTCAGGCTAGCCTGAGCATACTTCTTTAAGTACGCTTATTTAATTATTTAAAATTAGCGATACTCTTTTTAGTTGCATTTACAGTTTTCCAAGCATAAGATTCGCCTGTGACACCGTATGCTTCGCCGCTAACACTCCATGCTGGATTAGAGAAATAGTCGTATTGCGTTGCGCTGCCAAATACATGGGGGTAAGCCATTATACTTGTGAATTTGTTTTGAACCCCGTGGCCCATACCATCTTTGTATACACCACCTGAAGTATCACCTTGTTTTCTAGAATGCGTTAAGCCTTGGTTATGGCCTAATTCATGTACAAACGTTGTTGCACCACAATCTACCGCAGTAATACTATACATTTTATCCCTAAATGAATAATCAAGTGAACCATTTGATCCCTGCCCAACCCAGGCGATACCACAGCTTGTCAGCCCACCTGAAGATTCACCTGTGCCTAAAACAGCTACCATATCGGCATTCCAGTCATTACGCATAGTGCTCACCCAGCTACTATCGGTTACTGCGTTTATCCAACCTTCACTCGGTGTGATTGCATAATTACCTAAGTTTTCTTTGCCAACCAGTCGCAACGTAATATCAATGTTATTTTGACGATAAACCTGATTACTAAACGATATCAACTGATTTATTTTAGTATCAATATTATTCCCCGTTTTAGATACTGCTGCATCAGTATATAATATGCCTATATCAATCGTTTCTGCCTGAACTAAACTCGAAGCACATACAAGTGCAGCTAAGGGTAATACTTTTAAACATTTTTTCATGATTTAATTCTCTTTATTATAATTGTGTCGTATTTTCTTTTTCTAACTTTGGTGCAAATATGTCATCTGCACCCTTGCTTATTGAGCCTGTACGAACAGGTTCAAATTCAACATGGTTTTTATAAAGATCACGCTTAGCTGCTATCCAGCCATATTGATCTTTAGATTCAAAAACCCAATTACCCGATAACGTTGTAAACTGACCGTACAAGGCGCCTTTTCCAACTGTGATCACTGTGGTATGGAACTGTCCATTTAACCCAGTTACAGAACCAATAATACTTTTGTCACCATTATCAAAAGTGTCAACTTGTGTTACTTCTGCTGAGAAATTCTCTGTCGTTTGGGGAATATCAAGTTCAAAAGTATCACCAACTTCCAGAACCCGTAGTGCATCTAAATCAAATTCAACAAATGCTGCGTTATCAAGATCGTTAGGTAACAAACCTGCGGTTTTCAAAACTGATTCAGATTTTTCTGATAAACGTGAAATACCAGAAAATTCGCGTTCATCTTTGATTTCGATGTCTTCTTGCGCTATTTCTGATAATTCAATTACTGGTTTAGTTAAAGCGACTGCAGTTTGAGCCTCCGCATTCATTTTCTTCTCTGTTTTTTTTATGATTAGTTGTTCAGGTTTTTGCAGTGTATTTACTCGCGTATCAAGGTTAGTTTGGCTATTTTCAACTTTTTCCTCTCCCTGTAATTTGTACCAACCAACTGCCAAAGCAAAAATTGTCATTAAACTTAGTATTTTTATTTTCATTATTTTTCCTCAATTTAAAAAAATGATCTACATTCGCATAATTAGTCACTTTATTTGCAATCAATTATATTGTTGCGATTAATAACTAAAACTGTAAATAATTGGTAAATCATTCTTCGTACCGGTTTTGATAGTACATAAAAAAAGCATAGTGTAGTAACTAAAAAATGGATTAATTGTGAACACATGTAAATGAGATGTATTATCAGAGATTAAAATTAAATACTATGAAATTATTGACTTGCAACTATAACAAATATGAATACACGTACTTTATAAGCTAAAAATAAAAAAGCATATTTTGATATTAAGTCAGTAAAAATGCGTTATTCACATACTATTAACCCGAAAAAGTACGGTATTAGCAATAATGTAAATATGAGTAAAAAATACATATTTTCGGTTGTATTTCGCCCTAAACAGAATTTAAAAAGACAATTAAAATGAATAATTACGCACATAAAAATCATGAATATTTACATTAAACTTTAACTTTACAAATAGATTTTTAGACTTATTTAGCTTTAATCATATGGTAAGTAATAGTATCGACCTCTTGACTAAACTATCATTTGATACATAATATAACTATCAATTGATTATTCGGCGTTGTTAATGGCACAGAACATCACATTTAAACCAAGTAAAAAAACAGAAGGTTATTGGCAGTCGGTAGGGTTTCCTGCACGTGGTGATAAACTATATAAAGCCTTACACGCTGGATTACCTTTTGAAGTTTATGGAAAATTAGCAAAAATGTCAGGATTAGATAAAGCAACTTTAGCTACCACCACCACAATTGCCCCAGCTACGTTACAACGCAGGGCCAAAGCAGGAAGTTTTAGTAAAGACGAAAGTGACAGACTTTATCGCTTTGCTGAGGTTTTCAAAGCGACTTTGGATTTATTTGAAAATGACAAACATGCAGCCCGGCATTGGCTTAAGAGTTCGATACGCGGGTTAGGCAATAAACGCCCTATAGATATGTTATCAACTTCAGCCGAAACAGATGCTGTATTAGATTTAATTGGCCGGTTAGAGCATGGTGTTTTTGCATGATCACAGGGTTTCGTATTGTCAAAAATAAATGGCAAAATTCTGCATTCGATGGTGAAGGTGCCAGATTATATGGTGGTCGCTGGAACAGTAAAGGTATACCTTGCGTTTATCTTGCCAGCTCTGAATCTTTAGCCATTTTAGAAATATTAGTTCATTTAGAAAAAACATCTATTCTAGAGCACTTTACTTTATTAACTTTTGAATTTAATGAAAACCAGTTAATGGCGCTAAACACTGAAAATCTTCCGGGCAATTGGAAAGGTGATCCAGCGCCTCAAGAAACCGCGGATATCGGAGATGAATGGCTTAATAGCAACTCATGTCTTGCATTAAAACTGCCTTCAACTATAGTCCCCCGGGAAACAAATTACCTTATCAATATTAACCATGTGGATTTCGCTAAAGCTTTTAGTTCAGTCAAAATTCAAAATTTCGAATTAGATAACAGGTTATTGTAATAATGAATTCTTACCAATAAATGTTAAATTTACTGACTTGTTAAACAACCATTTTCTCGCCAACGACATAATTTTTCACCACTGTCTTGCAAACAATTCTGTTGTTGGCAAATGGCCGCACCATATGTCCAGCTAACATCTAGTTTGCTTGAATTTATAGGCACGTTTAAAGCCTGCAAATATTTACTTTGATAGATTGGCCTGTAACATGAGGTAGCAGGTTCAAAACATTGACCTTTTTGCTCGCAACAGGTTTTTATATCTTCAGGTTTGCTATAGAAAAAAGCGCCTGTTAATTGCCAATTTTTAACCTGTTTAATTTCTTCTGGTAACTGATTATGTGTACCCCGTTGATTTTTATTGTAGTTATATGGATCACGTAGCCCTAAGTTATCAACAATATTAATTTGATCTCGACAATCTTTAATATTCCATTCGGGCTGAACTAACCCAATGCCATAACTGCAACTTGTTGGCATTCCATAATATATTGCCGCTTCATCCTGACCGGATCCTAAAAATGAATAACTATAAATAGACAAGATGTCATTATTTAACCTGATTTTTTTTACTGCGTTATTTGTTATATCACACTCAGGGCAATGAAAAGCCACCTGAGCCGAGGCGCCACCCATTTCTACTATGCCAAAATTGTTATCTGCCTTTGTTTGATCCTTAGCGGCCAACCAGGCATATAAACCTTCCTGAAAACCAGTTAATGTTTGGGTGATCACTTTTGTTTTACGATCGGGAAATTTTAAAGTTAATTTTTGGGTGAGTTGTTGCCAGAGTTGTTGACTTAACTCTGGGTTTTCTTGTTCAGCAATACGCATACCAGCGGTAGCTAATACACTTACCGATTTGACATTACATTTTATTGACCAGTCAAATCCAGCATTATTAACTGTCATTTTATCAAGTGCTGATATAACTTCTGTTGTTATTTCATCTATGTTTTGTTGCGTTTTATTTCTTATTCCTCTAATGGGATCTGCTAATGCGGCCACTTTCGGGCCAGCATGTTCAATAAAGTGGCCGCCTTGTAGTTGATAAACAAATAATCTTGTTCCGCTGCTACCCGCATCATAAATAATATAACATGCTGATTTGGTCAAAGCCGTTGCCTGAGCTGACGTATTTATCCAAAGGAATAAAACGAGTAAACAGCTGCTTAATAAACCCATGTTATTTTTTTGTTTTATTCTGTCCATGTCAGGTCCTTTTAGTTCTGCTTAAAAGTTGAGTTCAACCGGATAAAATTACATTACAATAATAAATATTGTTACGGTATTACAAAAAGATTACAACAAGCACGCGAATAAATTAAATAGAGAAAAACCTACAAAGATGCAGGCTCGTCCATAAACTGAATTATAAAAATTACACGCAAAAATCCATTTTAAAAATAAAATTTATGCCCATATCCGCAAACCAATGACACCAAATGACAAAAAGTAACTTACCACAACCAGATGAACCACAGTACAACTAACATGATACCAATGAGTTAATTTACGACCTGAAGCTTTTTTATTTTTAACACAGTTGTAAACTGCAATGAGTGTAAAAATACCAAATGTGATACTTGAGAGCATAACTGATACAGAGAAAAGCGTTATATTTCCCATATTCATAAGCGGATTTTGCATTCCAAACACGATAGAAAGCAAAAAAATAAAAGCAGACAAAGATGCTAAAGAAACCCATAAACTTAAACCTGTGCGGTGTGCCGATTTTTTCTTATTAAATAGTTTATATACACCCCAGTATATAGATAAAATCATAGAAAATAATACAATTAATATCCATATCAATAATAATGCTAGTTGGCCATACAAAATAATTGCACTTGTTGGTTTAAGCACTTTTTTTCCATAATGGAGTACCTGGCCTGCTAACGGATCAACAGCCTTTATTATTTCAACTTTTCCATCTTCTATTGATTTAAAGCTATTATCATTTATTGCGGCAAACTTTTTTAGAGCAGTATGAAATAATAGTCCTTTAATAGTAAGTAAATTTTCTTCTGAGCCAATTTTATAAATCGCAACTATCCTACTCAAAAAATGTACTAGCTCAACATTCGTATTAACAACATAATAATAACCTTGAAGATCTGTGCTTGTATTATTTGAATGGGTTTTATTTATGAACTGTGGTAAAGGTAATTCTTGAGTTTGGTAATTAACTATTTTCTTAACAATTCTATTAAGCGCTTTGCTGTTATCATTGTTGATCAGAATAACAAAACCAACACCGGCTTCTGGTAAATAACGTAATTCAGATAAAGCACCATTCACTGAACCATCATGTCCATAATATACCCAAGGCCCATATTTTGCTGCGGAATTATTCATACCTAATGCCGAAAACATAGTGCCTGCGTTAGTTGATTCACTGCGTTCCATGCGATCTATTGATTTACTATTTAATATCGGTTGACCTCTTCTTAAAAATAACTGAGCTAAACGTGCCGCATCTGTGATTGTGCTATTAATTGCGCCCGCAGGACGATAAATAAGGTGTTTATAATCTTGCGCTTGATCGCCCTTATAAGATATAGCTCCATTAGTTTTAACATTAGAATCATAATGATAAGTCGAATTCATGATCCCCAAAGGGGTAAAAATAGCCTCATTGATATAATCTTCATATTCCAATCCGGTAATTTTTTCAATAATTTTTGCCGTTACCGCAACACCAGAGTTTGAATACGCTGCGCGAGTACCCGCAGGCCAGCGAGACGTTCTGGATTGTGGATAAAATTCAAGATTATTGCTTAAAGTGTGTGTTGGTAAATTTTTACGTGCGAATTCTTTCAGCGCTAATTCATCCCAACCACTGGTGTGCTCAAGTAAGTGTACCAATCGAACTGGAAAATCATCATGCCACGGATTATAAAATGTCACATCTGGCACCAAACTGGCCACTTCATCATCAAGATTTAATCGGCCCTCTTCAACTAATTTTAATACCGCTAAAGATGCGACCATTTTAGAAATAGAGCCTAAACGGTATACGGTATTTAGATTTGCTTCACGCTTATTGTCTATATCGGCCATGCCAATAACTTTGATTGTGTGGATCTGATCTTTATCTAATAAAGCATAAGCAAGAGACGGGATCTTTGTTTCCCTGGCAATCTCTGATATTTCTGCATCCAGTTCATCTAATGTTATTAAGTTTTTTGGTGCTGAGCTTGCCAATGCAACCGAAAAATACATATGCAGCAGATTTATTATTAATAGTATGGCTGTGCTTAAATACGTCATAATACCTCAATTTATAATTTTAATTTTTGATGTCTAGAGTTTTCATCGTTAATATTTTTTCATGATAAAAACTTAACGTTCGACATGTTAAATACGCTAGAAACCACCTCAAAATGCAGAATTCATATCTTGAGGTGGCTTGGGTATAGAAATAATCAATCACAGTAAAAATAACAAATGACCTTTTGTTAGTTTATGTATAGCTATGTAATAATAGGGTGTTCACAAAAAGTCACAGTGGTTTTTGATTGTTCCAATTAGGTAAGTTGAATGGAAAAAGGCAAACAGGTTAAGTTAGAAAGTTATATTAAATTAGGTGAGTTTTACGTTGATCTGATGGGTGAACGTTTGCTTAAAAATGAGGAGATAATAAAAATTGAACCTCAGATATTTGCTTGTCTGGCATTATTAATAACCCGCTCTCCAAAAGTAGTTTCTAAAGAAGAAATACAAACACATATTTGGTCTGGTCGACATGTCAGTGACGAAGCAATCAGAGCCACTTTTAAAAAATTACGGCATGTATTAGCAGATGACGCACGTGTTCCTTTTTATATAAAAACGATCCCAAGACAAGGTTATAAACTGATCGCCCCAATTTCATCCACGCTAAATGATAGTGTTAATGAACTGGAAAATAAAAAAACGTCGATAAATAGGAGCATAGCTAAATATCCTATATTACTCATAATATCAGCATTGCTTGTTCTGATAGCTGTAATATTTTGGTGGAACACCGAAGAATCAATCAAACTTAATAATTCAGAATTCACTGATTTTAAAGTAACTAAATTAACCCAACTTGCAGGTTCTGAAATATATGCAAGTTACCATAACGCGACTCAAAAAATAGCTTTTTCTCATCGTAGCGATAGCAATGCACCACAACAAATATTCATAAAAAACTTATTAAACAATCGTCTGCAAAAATTAAGTTGGGATAATGCGCATTATACCAATGTTCACTGGTCTAAAGCGGGTGATAGCTTGGCCTTTACCCGTTATACAGAAGAAATAACTGCAAATATGGTGGTGACATTTAATAAAGCAGGAAACATTAAAAACATCACCAAATTAAATAGTGACGCGCTTAAAGATAAATTTGTGATTGGTTGGGCTGGTAATGAAGGATTATATCTGGCACAAGATGCTTATACAGGAAAAAGCCTGAGTATTTACAGATTTGATCTAAATTCCTCAGCCCTTACCAAAGTTACATCGCCACAAGTTGCAGGAACGGGAGATTATTTGGCTGCAGAGTCAATTGATGGCATGCTATTAGCTGTATTAAGAGAGGTTGCAAATGACGAGTATGCATTACTTATCGTCGATCTTAATACCGGATCTATGTTAGCAAATCGCATTATACCTGTATTTGCTAACCGTATTATATGGCATGCGGATAATAATACAGTAACCGTTAGTGCATTTAACGGTTCAGTCATTAAATTTGATATTAAGAAAAATAGCCTTACGCCTATTACTAAATTACCTGCTTATGCCAATGATATCTTCGCGGTGTGTGGGCCAAAATGTTATTTTATGCGCCAACACAACGGCAACTACCTGGATATTCAGGAACAACCTGATCCATTCACAATACAAAAATTTGTTTTTAAAAGTAACGACGCTTTACATAAAATCCAGACTAAAAATAATTTACCAAGGATAGTTACCAGTGATATTTTTGCCTTGCCCGGCTCACAAGATTTACCTACATATAGCAAAAATGCCAATACCATTTACTTTGCTACATTGACAAATAACGCAATGCTGGTAAACCAAAAAACAATAGGCAATAAACTAAAAAACTTAGCTTGCTGGCCCGCAGATACAAAAATAAGCTCTCTTAAAGTTAATAATAATGGAACTTATTTTGCTGCCGTCGCCAATAACAGGTTGATAATACAACGAATTAACAGTACTGATGATTGCTTAAAAAAATCAAAAATCAAACAATCATTAGATCAACCCATTTTTATTACTAACGCGCTGCAAAAAGTTTCAAACATTGCCTGGGCTTCGGACAACCAAAGTCTGTACTTAACTGTGTATGAAAATGGCATACCAAAAATTAAAAAGTTAGATGTGAAATCAGGTAAGCAAACACATATTGTTGATAATTATGTCGCCTATCGCCCTATTTTTGGTGTTAAGGGTTATAACGTATTGGTGATAGATCAAGAAAAAGTCGCTTGGCTGATCAAAGACTTGAGTAACATAGAACATTCTAAAACCAAACTAGCCAAACTAGATGCCACATCTTCACATCGATGGTCAGTGTCTGACAAAGGGCTATATTTCACTAGCCGAACAGGAAGAGAAGCATTTTTGCATCAAATATCTTTTGACAATTTAAATTCGAATAACTTTAAATATTCTGAAAATGTAAAAAGCACTTCCATTGGCCACAATAGATTCAGACTCAGTTTTGATCTTCACCCCTTTGAAAATAAAATTCTATTAGTTGAATCGCTTAGTGCACAAAGTGACTTAGTAAAAGTAACATGGTGAAATACAGACAGAATCTAATATTTAACCTTGGCTATATCTGAAGATCAGTGGGTCGGACTTAGCCAATAACTAAAAGACCCACAAAGGTTTAATTTGTAACACCATTATTGCGCTAAATAGTGATCTATCGCTTGTTTAATTATTTCAGGTTTTTCAAAAGGCACTAAGTGCTTTGCATTCGTTAATGGAATATATTGACCGCCAGTAAGTTCAGCAATATCTTTTGACCATAGGGTTCCTTCTTGCTGCCATTTGATCAAGCTGTCTTTATTTTCTGTCGCATTGTCTATGTCTGTTTGTTCAAAATCAGAATCTATTATTGTAATTGGAATATCAGTATTAAATTCTATAGTGTTAACAGCATCCAAATCAGCCGGATAGTTGGCTATTTCTGCCATTCTAATTTTTTGTCCTGTGATTGTAAGTCTTCGATTAGCTATAGTATGATAAAAATCCCAATCCATTTTATCTGCCAAGTTTGCTGGGATCATATTTGTTATTTCTAGTGTTTCAGCGGCCACTTTCTCTGTAGAGCGCTCAGTGAAATAATCTTCTTCAACATAAGGAAGCAGATCGATTAAATATTCTTCATACCAGTCAACCGGGTAACCTTTATACAGCGAAATTGAATGCGGCAATAAAATATCAGGATCAACCCAGATCATGTTTTGAATGTTAATACCTTCTTGATGTGCATACTTATCCTGAAACAACTGCGCTGTAATATTGCTACTGGCAAATGAGACTAAACTGATTTCAGTTTCATTTAATGATGTTAAAACTGCATATAAATCATCAACAAAATAGCGATAAGATGCCAGCTCTGTATACTCACCCCAGGCATTGGCGGCTCGGTCAATACTATATACACGATAATTTTCAGCTAATAAAGGTTGAAGTAAAGAAAACCAGGCTGAATCACTATGAAAATTCTTATTAAATCCCGAGAGTAATACAACGGCTGGGCCATCATTTTCTAAGCCCATGGCACGAACATGATTAAAACCACTGGGCGTTTTGATCATAAAAGACGCGTTAGGCAGTTGTATATGAGAAGATTGATTAAAGAAATCGACAATATACTCAGAGGTGTTTAAGCCGTTAAAAAACCAGGAATGTCCGCCATTATATGCCGTTAATAATTGAGTACGGTTTGTTTCATTGGTATAGTCTTTTAGCGCAAAGTTACCCTCTAAATTATGAGTGACTGGCACTGCACTGTTTTGATTAAGTTCAGCAATTAACGACACCGCATTCGGGCTTGATATCAGACCAAAATTGACATCAGCTTTACCATTGTAAGGTAATACTTGATCTGATGTACCATGCACGAGTAGATAATCAGTCGGTTGGTTAATATTACAAGACTCTGATAGTTGAATAGACATAGGCGCTGCAACAGATGCAATTGCCTGGAACTGTTCACTTCGGTTACACAATAAGTTTTGCGTAAATAATGCACCTTGAGAGAAGCCGGTACTATAAATCTCACCTGGTAAAATATGATAATTCAATTTCATTTGTTCAATTATTTGATCCACAAACGCTAAATCATCAATTCCTAACCGGTTAGGTTTATTGCATCCACATCCTTCATTCCATTCTTCAACTTTTGACTGAGGATAAACGACCAGATAATTATCGTTATATCGATCTAGTTTGGTCATGCCACTCATACCACCCGCCGTGCCACCAGAACCATGAAAAGCAATAAGTAGTTTATACGCTTTATCAGGATTATATGAAGCTGGTTTTACGATATAGTAATCACGATCACCTATTTCCTGTTTGAACTGCTCAAAACCTGATGATTGATCTACAGGTATAACATCTGTTTGTTCACTGCTTTTATTGCATGCCATAAGTGAACATACAGCCAGTGTTAATAATATTTTTGATACATTTAATTTTGTTATTGTCATAATTTCCTCCTGTTAACTGCTGCAGATTAAGCAAAGAAAGTTTATATAAAATACAACAGCGACAAAATTAGCTTATTTTTAGCTTATGTTTTTGTTATCATGAATTTTTTGTATAAAAAACTGGGAGTTATATTTTGTTAGGGCAAGTTTATCTGATGGATATTTTTGTTGATGTTACTAATCGACAACTCACTTTAGGTGAACAACACCGTCAACTTGAACCAAAAGTATATCTTCTTCTACAAGTTTTGATCCAGGCTAATGGCGACATAGTGAGTCGTGATCAGTTAATAGAGCAAGTATGGCAAGGACGAATAGTTGGTGATGGTGCGATTAACCGTACTGTATCACTTTTACGCCAACATTTAACCGCTTTAGATAACGAAAATAACTTTGTGATAACTGTACCTAAAGCAGGCTACAAGTTAATGCACATTAAAAAAACGCAGTTAATATCAACCGACAAAACCAATATTAAAATTTCTTCAACCTTAATGGTAAGCCTGATAGGTGCCGCACTGTTACTCCTTATCGGAATATCATTTTTGTATCAATCAACGGTCACTTTCGAAAAAACTAGCCGTTTAACAACTAAGTTTGGTGCTGAGTACGATATCTCTGTTGATCAGACTGGAGATAATTTGGTTTATCAGCATTTTGATAATCATTCATTATCGCGACAACTTTATTTATTTAACTCAGTTCATGGCGACAAAAAACTAATCTTAGATAAAAAAGTCAGAAACTCAGCGATTAGCGCCAATGGGCACTTATTAGCCATCAGTTATACAGATAAAGATCTATGTCATATTGCTTTTTATAACTTCTCAACACAAACTACAAAAGATATACAGAACTGTGCTACTGATAGCATTGCACGTTTTACCTGGCACTGGAATTCAGAAAACATATATTTTAGAAGCCGAGAGAATAAAACCAAACCATACACTATTAATCGATATAACGTAAAAACCGCTCATAAATCTCAGTTTACATTACCGCCAGGACATACCAATTTACTGGGTGATTATTTATTAGATCATCACCCAAATAAAAACTGGTTACTCGTTGCACGTTATATCGATGAACATAATACCCAATTGATTATCTTAGAAAGCCTGACAAGTGAAATTATTTTCAGCTATCAAGTACCACACCATATTAGTGCCCTCTCCTGGTTAGACAAGGAGTATGCAACCTTTTCAGAGCATGGCGCAGTGTATTTGATCAATATTGTATCAGGTGAAATTAGTTTTCAATTTAATGGGGGGCAATCTATCAATTCAATGGACGCCACAAAAAAGTCACTCTTTTTTAGTACATTCGAGCGTGCAAATCATATATATAAACATAATATAATGACTGGTGAACGTGTCCCAATTGATGAGAATAACACCATTTCTCGACTTCCGAAGATCAGAAAAAATGATCAAATCAGCTATTTATCTAAAAAACAATCTTCATTTCAATGGTTACTGGCTGATGGGGAAAAACAGTCATCACTTGTACTCAATTTGCCCTTTGAATTGGGGTTCGATAGATATGAATGGTCTGAGGATGGTCGCCATATTTTACTGGCAAAACAAGGTGCCATTTATCAAATCAATGTAGATGACAATAAATATACAAAACTATCAGATAATGAGCTTGGTACTAACATTGTAAATTACGATCCCACTGGCAATATTATTTATAACAGCAATCGTTCGGGACAATGGCAATTATGGTTGTTTCAGGTTAATGCAAATACACATAAACAATTAACACAACATGGCGGATATAGTGGCAGAATATACGGGAATGAGTTGTTTTTTACTAAGTTTAATGAAAATGGTTTATGGCAGCTTAATTTAGTAACCGGAACCGAAAAAAAACTAATCGCTGATGTAGATATGATCAACTGGTTAAACTGGCAGTTGATCAATAACAATATTTATTTTTATCGTCCTGATTCCGGCATTTGGAAATATGCGTTAGCAACAGGGGCAGAAACATTAATTTTAGCCCCAGAGAAACGGTTTTTACATCAGTACTCTGTCTCCTCAGATGAAAAAACGATTTATTTTGTCGAAAGGCAAAATATGGAAGGAGATATATATGAAGTTCCTTTTAATATAAATGAATGATCTCCTGATGATCCACTACAAAAGTATCTATTTTAAATACCTTAGAATCCCAAACTAAAATGGCACATCAAACAATTGATTAAACCCCTGGGAGAAATTTAGCATTGAGTTATTATGCATCCTTGATTTTAGCGTTTTTTTCATATTTTTTACTGTTGTGCAATTTTCTAAAAGTTCATTGATTTGCGTACATTCAGATTGTAGCGCGGAAATATGCTCAGCCATATTTTTCGCAACAATCGCTTTACTACGGCCATTAAATTGTCGCCATACTAAAGTTTCGGGCTTATTATTGTTTTTGATTTCCTGATGTTCTTCGTTTAGTTGCGCAATTTTAGCTTGCAGTAAAGGCGCTAAATTTTCCATCGTTTTACTGTCGAATTCCATATCATCATCAAAATTATGAAGATACAGCTGCAATAAAGTAAATCCATCTTTATTTTTTCTTGCATCAGAAAGCTGCTGCATAAGTTGATGTTTTTCTTGCTTTTTAATTGGATCTTGTTCTTTATCCGGATGTAATTTAGCAGCAAGTCGTTTATACATTTTATTTAATTGGCTGCCTTTAAATAAACGTTCTAATTCAAGCTGTTGTTTTTGTTCTTTTTGGTCTTGTTGATGAAAGTATTCATGTTGTTGCTTAAATAAATCATCAAAAAACGACATATCTTCTTCATCATCATCAGCAATTGGATCACCAAAAAAGTCACTTTCTTCATCATCAAGGTCTATTTCAGCTTCCAGTTTTTCAATATGCTTAGCTAATTTCGATGGATCAGCAGCTACTTCCAATAACTCCTCATCAGTCAAGGTCAATGCACCATCAAACTCATAATGGATCATTTCGCGCAGTCTGCCAAGCTCTTCAGAATCAAAATTTGACACTGTATGTCTATTAATTTCGTTAATTTTTTCGTCTATATCTTGTTGCAATAACTCAATTTTTATATCACCTATAAATGGGTGACTTCTTAAATAATTTAAATCTTCATGGATCCAATCAAGAAGTTCGTTACGCTCATTAGCATTCAAAGTTTTCCGTGTAATAAACTGCGTTAAATGGCTAATTTGTGCGGCAATACACTCAGCAGATTTATGCTCAGTAGGTTCAACTTCCTGCTGAAACTGTGCATATAGTTTTGCAATTTTTTTTTCAGTATTTGCATTACGCTTTTGATATTTCTCAATTTTCTGCCATAAATGCTGTAATGAGGTTAATGGTGCTTTGTCTTTGTTTTCAGTTTTTACTGCGCTTAAAAAATTACTTTGAGTCATTGAGGTGTAATTACAATATTTTTAATAAGGGGATCATATACGATTTTATGGCCTTAACAAATAAAATCAAACGGAGATCCCAAAAAATAATTATGACATTTGTCATCTTTATTGATGACAAACCGCTCTAACAACTTAACTAAATTTACAGCACACTTCTCTCAACACGTCATAAATCACAATATATACTTTAGATTAGGACTTTCAATGAAAAAATTTTTTATTACGCTCGCTGCTATTACGCTTATTTGCGCACTCGCTATTTCAATTGCATATCGTACTGATATTTATGTATGGCAGCAGCCGCAACAAACTATGTGGTTAACTAACGGTCAGTTATTTACAGGTAGCTCTGAACGAGTAATTGATAATCCGGGTATTTTAATCAAATCAGGAAAAATTCACTGTATAGGCAATGATTGTGATATCCCAGCCAACGCCATCCATCTTGACGCTACAAATAAAGCCATAGTTCCAGGATTAATTGACTTGCATGGTCATTTTTTTGGCGGCAAACAGCGTGATAAATCTCAAAGTATACCCGCGATGATCTGGCAACAGCTACGCTATTTACCTGATGTAAGACAATCACTTATTAATGCGGGGATCACCAGTTATCGTTCTGTTGGTGATGTTATGCCTGCAATTGCAGATCTTAAACAAAACCTATTAGACAATAAACTTGCCGGTCCCAGGCTTTTTATCGCAGGTCCGATATTTACAGCTAAAGGCGGACACCCGACCCATAAAAAAGGCATACCTGAAGCAGTGATAGATCGTATGGTAATACAATCTGATGATCCTATGTTTATTAAACAAAAGATAGCAGAACTCGTTGAACAAGGTGTAGATGGTATTAAAGTTGTTTATCAAGAAAAAACCGATATTCAAGGTAAGATCATTATGCCTAAAATTTCACATACAAGTTTGCAAACCATTACAGATGAAGCAAAAAAATACGGTTTATGGGTAGCCTTACATTCAGGCTCAGAGACCGAAACTCAAGAAGCCATCAAGGCTGGGATCACCACGATTGAACACGGTGTTCGTCACGGTAACCTGATCAGCAATGAGTTAATGCAAAACATTATCGCAAATAAACTGGTTTATGTTCCAACCCTTGGCAGAGAGCCAAAAGGCTATCTAAATATTCCGGCACTCATACAATCGGGAGTCACGCTCGGTGTGGGCACAGATTCGCCAGTGGAACTGCCTGATGGCAATAGTTTTCATAACGAGTTATTACGACTTGTTAACGCAGGTATGACCGATGTCTCAGCACTTTTAGCAGCGACACGTAATGGCGCTCAGGCGCTTGGAAAATCAAATGAAATGGGCACAATTGAAGTTGGCAAATTTGCAGACTTATTATTAATAGATGGCGAACCATGGCACGATATCAAAACTTTAAAAAATATTGAAATGGTCATTTTAAACGGCCGTATTGCTTCTGATCTAAGATAAATGATACAAACTAATAGCGGTAAACTCTAAGAATTACCGCCAAAATAATGCATAATAAATTGATCCTATTTAAGAATATAGATATGAAAAGTTTAACTAAATTACATAAATATTTATTCCCAAAAGATAAAGTTATTGATTATTCGGCTTACATTAATTTAGTATTTTTAAGCTTATTATTTGGTAATCTCTACTTCAGGCCAGTTTATGGAGCAGAACTCGCTATAATTATCATTGGCCTGCTCACTTTCCTTGTGTGTTACTTTCGCGCCTATGTTGCAGAACAAAATAAATTAAGTTTTTACATTATTGCGATCAGTCTGCTTGGAGTTGGTATATCTGAAATAAACTTAGGTGGTAATATTATGTTTGTTTATGCCGCTGCATTTTGTGGTAATTTTGAAAATAGAAAAAAGGCCTTTCTATATTTATTTCTAATACTCGCTTTTACGGTTTTTTATAGCTTATTTACCGACAAATCCAGCTATTTTTGGATCCCAGCTATTTTTATGTCTTTAGCTTTAGGCATGCTAAATATTAATCGTGCTGAAGTTTTGCATAAAAATAAAGCACTGAAACAATCACAGCAAGAAACACAACAACTTGCAAAAATTGCCGAGCGCGAGCGTATCAGTCGAGATTTACATGATCTATTAGGCCACAGCCTGTCCGTGATCACTTTAAAGTCTGAACTTGCGGGTAAAATGCTGGAAAAATCACAACCATCAGAAAAGATCAGAGCAGAAATAAAAGCGATTGAAGCACTTTCAAGAGAAACATTAGCACAAGTGAGAGATGCTGTTAAAGGCTATAATAAAGCCACTATTTCTGGTGAATTATTACAAGCTAAGGTAGCGATGGAAGCATCAGGCATTAAATTAATCACAAATATGCCATCAATAAAAATTCCGCTGAAAATAGAGTCGGAATTGGCTTTGATCTTGCGCGAAGCTATCACCAATATTATTCGTCATGCCGATACAAAAAAAGTATGGATTGAGCTTAAATTAGTAGAACAAAAACTGAGTTTAGCCATAAGTGATCAAGGACAATTCACACTAAAAAAACCTTCCTCTGGTCTACAAAACATGCAAAGCAGAATTGAGTTTTTAGGTGGTAGCATGGAAATAATAAATCAACCTAACACTCAGCTTCTCTTTATGATCCCAATAAATGAGGAAACTCTACCATGATCAAAATATTAATCGCTGAAGATCAATCAATGGTTTTAGGTGCCTTATCCGCGTTACTAGATATGGAAGAAGATTTTGAAGTCGTAGCAAAAACCAAAGACGGCATTCACGCACTGGAACAAGTGAAAAAACAGGCTGTCGATGTAATTCTGACTGATATCGAAATGCCAAATATGACAGGAATTGAATTAGCACAAGCATTAAAAGAAATGAAACATCCGGCTAAAGTCATGATCTTAACCACTTTCGCACGTAGTGGTTACCTGAGAAGGGCTATGAATGCAGGCGTTACAGGATATTTACTGAAAGATGCACCCAGTGATTCATTAGCCCAGGCAGTCAGAAGTATTTATAAAGGCAAAACTATCGTGGCGCCTGAATTAGTCACCGAAGCCTGGACCACTGACGATCCCCTGAGTGATAATGAACGTAAAGTTTTGCGTTTATCAATAGAAGGCTACACCGCAAAAGAAATTGCCGAGCGCATTTTTTTATCACCAGGCACAATTCGCAACTACTTATCGGAAGCAACAGCAAAGTTAGGCGCAAAAAATAAAATTGAAGCTGGCCGAATAGCCAAACAACATGGTTGGTTATAACATATTGAAATTTTTGAGTGAGGCCTAGTCTGAATTATTGTAAGGATAAATCCTTACCTACAAAAATCACACCTGCGACATATAATATGTCAGACTTCAGACTGACATAAATCTTTAGAATAAATTCTCACCTACAAAAACAACATGCTAGAATAGGTTTTTCCATAACTTTATGATAAAGGACTAACACTATGAATATGAAATTAAAACCTACCAGTTTATTAATACTTTCAACTTTATTTTCGGCTAACTTATTAGCAGATGATGATTGTGGCTGCGATCACACTTTACCTTCAAGTCATTATGCTTTTGATGGTTTTGAGCATGGCGTTGCTCCCGGTGAAACAATTTGTTTAGCGTCTGGACAACGAGGACCGATGAAATTAAGTAATATTCACGGCTCTGAAGCAGCGCCTGTTACTGTAAAAAATTGTGGTGGGATCGTTGAAACAACCCCATACAATTATGCCATTTCAATTCAACATTCTACTCACCTTAAACTGAGTGGCACCGGAGCTGACAAACATAATTATGGTATTCGACTTGGCGGCACCTTAGGTATTGAAAAGTTATCTTCTAATATAGAAGTCAATAATGTAGAAATTTACCGAGCTGATTTCGCAGGGATCATGGCTAAAACAGATCCAACCTGTGAATCAAATACGCAAGCGGGCCAGTTTACGTTAGCGAATTTAAACATACATCACAATTGGATCCATCATACAGAGAATGGTGAAGGTATGTATCTGGGTTACACCGGAAAATATAGAACATTAACCTGTGATGGCGTAATACAAAAAGTATACCCTCATGATCTACAAGGATTAAGAGTACAACACAACTTAGTACATCATACCGCTGCTGAAGGTATTCAAACTAACTCACTAACCGCTGATACGATTATTAGTAATAATAGAGTGTCATTATATGGTCAGGATCCATTTGCGATATACCAAAATAACGGCATTCAGATTGGCGGAATTGATGTAACTTTAGAAAATAATGTCATAGATACAGGCAGTGGAAATGGTGTTATTGCAATCGGTGAAAATATTCGTATAAGGAAAAATACAATTGTAAACGCGGGCAGTTTTGGCATATTTGCAGATAACAGACCTGCGGAAGGTACAGAAGCTGGGCAAGCAGGTTTACCTCACCAATATGTAAATAATACAATAATCGATTCGGCTCAGGAAGGGATCCGTTCATACGTACGGTTAACAGAAGGTGCCAATATAGTTCACGGCAATACAATGATTAATGATGGTTTACCAAACCAATACGGTGAAGAAAAATTTATTCATTACCTAAATAACGATGTACTGAGAGAAGAACAAAACAATCATCATATTATAAATCAATAACTAACCTGTTATTAGGAAGCATTATTAGCTAGTTTCAAATTAAAAATGCTTCCTCACAATTCATATATGTTTTTAATATGTCATTAAAATATCAGCACAGCATATAAAAATTTACATTCTAAACATGATACCTAAAGCTATATTATTCTCGGGTATATCGTTTATTTTGGTATTAATATAATCTAAAGTCACAGCGATATCTCAGCTAAAGCCGTATCCAACACCTAAACCAGCTATAGCTGTTACCCCTATATTTTTTTCGTTTTGAACTTCAATCGTAGTAATTTCGGGAGTTGCTGCAACAGGAACGTTTACAAGTGTTTCGTAATTATTATGCCAGACTTGAGCACCTATGTGAGCGCGTATAAAAAAGTTGTCAGTAATTGAATACGATGCAATTGCTTTACTTGCAATCAATAAATTTGAAACTAAAAAAACACTAAACAATCTCTTCATACAATCTAAACTCTATTTAGTAAGCAATACATTAAAGCGCGCAATATAACAGGCTAATATGAAAAGATCGAGTAGGGTGAGGCTCATGCCTCATCCCTCTCACAGAACCGTACGTACGGACCTCGTATACGGCTCATGCAATTTACTATTTCTTACTACTTTTATTTAATAGTTAGAAGCAAGAACACCTGTTTTTACATCATCTATCTGATATAAACCTATTTCTTGGAACCAGCTGTTCGGCATCGCATAGTGCGCCAATGGACTTCCACTATTGCACCATGATGTCATTTTTATCAGTTTAAAGGGCCGTTTATACTTTAACTGCTTTAATCGCCTATGTAACCTTATTGGCTTTTTCCACAATTTCAACTGTATCGCCCTTAATCTTCGCCTGATCCAACCTGCTAGTTCTTTCAATTTTGTGTTTATATTCGCTATCTTGAAGTAGTTGACAAACCCCCTTAGTGCTGGATTTAGCTTCTTTAGCACCTTAGCTAAATTTACTCCCCCATTACGTTTGGTCATTTGCTTCACTTTCATTTTAAATGCTTTAAGCTTCTTTTCTTCGATGCTTGTATGATTTGTGTAAATAACAACACCCAAGAACTTTATCCCCGTATTGCTATGTGCAATATGAGTTTTTCGCTCGTTAACTTTTAACTTTAGTGTCTCTTCTAAAATATGGCTCGCTACTTTTAATGCGTTCTCTGCGCCTGATTTTGAGGTGCAGAATATCAAGATATCATCTGCATAACGCACTATCCTGTGCTCTCGCTTCATCATTTCTTGATCGAACTCATCTAAGTAAATATTAGCAAGTAATGGACTGATCACCCCACCTTGGGGACTACCCAATTCACTTTCCTGCCAAGTACCGCCTATCATAACACCACTTTTAAGAAACTGTTTTATCAGATTTAGGATACTACCGTCTGTGATCCGCTTTCTCACTAACTTGATAAGCAAGTCATGATTTAGCATATCAAAACATTTTGACAGATCCATATCAACAACATGTTGCTTGTCATACCTGCGTATAAAAAGCGTTGCTTTGCTGATAGCTTGATGACAGCTTCGACCTACCCGATACCCATAACTCGATGGATGAAACTGCGGGTCAAAAATCGGTGACATGATATTTGATAGACATTGCTGAACAATCCGGTCTCGAACCGTTGGGATACCCAGTAATCGTTTTCCTCCATCGTCTTTGTCGATTTCAACTCGTTTTACTGGTTGCGCTTGATAGCGTTTTTCCTTCAGTTCAAGCAATAATTGTTTAAGTTCTTGTGCCAAATTTAGCGTAAAGTCATCCACGCTCTGCCCATCAATGCCGGCAGCGCCTCGATTCTTTTTCACTTGTTTGTAAGCCATATAGAGCGCTTGTAGTGATAACATGCGCCCATAAAGACTAAAATGAACCCTCAAATTATTGTCTTGCATCACCTTATAATCGCTTTCTCTGTATCAGTTAGGTTTATTTCATTATCGCGTTAAGCCTTCTAGCGAGAGAAATTTGTTTCTCTATTATTGCAATGTACTTAACTGCTTTATTTTATCTCTAGTAAAGAGAAATAATTACTCCCCCTGCCCGGTTCCATTCTCAGCCTTAGTTTTATCCTTAGCCAATCAAGGAGACCTCACCTTATTAGGCAACTTGTGAACCCGATATAAATTCCACTACTTTTTAGTGATTTATAAATTACTTCCCCCCTTCGCAATCAATTAAAGCTTTTGACTTAAATTGACTCTATCAAACACCATGCTGATAGTCGGCTTGGTTTTATCCTCCACACCATTACTGGCTTTCACAGGCCTAGCCTTACTCACTACTACGGGTTCATCTGCCACCTCACATCGACAATAAACCTTGAGTATCCTCTTGAGTTTATGCCACTTACTAAAATTAAGTTTAGATGCCAGGCTTCCCCAGTTACTGCACTCGCTCCCTGTTAGAAATTCCACCCTCAAACACAGTATTGGTCTGACCAAGTATAGGGCGTCGCGCTATTTTGGACGCTTACCCACCAATACCGCCGAAACAGGTTACGGTTAGTTGTGTACCTCTAACTTCCTATGGCTTCCTTCAGACCTCACCGTTAGCCAGTAACGCCCTTGCCATTCGGATTATCTTCCCCTTAGTCAGGGTGATAAGGCTTCTTTCAGCCTATCGGGTTTGCCAGCTTCGCTGGGCAAACAAAAAGGGAGTAGAATCCCTTTTCCTGTTTATGAAGTAATGAATCAAATTACCAGATTTTAACCCGCTTATCTTCAGCCAGATACATTTTGTCGCCAGGCTTCACATCAAAAGCTTTGTAAAATTCATTCATATTAGATAAAGACCCCAATGCACGAAACTCACCGGGAGAATGGGGATCTGTCGCAACGCGGTTTCTCATCGACTTTTCCACTATTTTAGAGCGCCATATTTGCGCATAACCCATAAAGAAGCGTTGATCGCCTGTCAATCCATCAATAATGGGGGCATCTTTGCCATTAAGTGATGCTTTATATGCTTTATACGCTATTGTCACCCCCGATAAATCACCGATATTTTCACCTAAAGTAAGTTCACCATTTACGTTTAAGTCGTCAAAAACCTGATAACCACTATATTGATCAACTAAGGATTTAGTACGTTTACCAAATTCTGCTAGATCTTTTTCAGACCACCAGTTTCGTAAATTTCCATCTGCATCATATTTACTGCCTTGATCATCAAAACCATGGCCCATTTCATGGCCTATTACTGCACCAATCCCGCCGTAGTTAACCGCATCGTCAGCAGCCATATTAAAAAATGGTGGTTGTAATATCGCAGCAGGAAACACAATTTCATTCACAGTAGGATTATAATAAGCATTTACGGTTTGCGGCGTCATGCCCCATTCCCATTTACGAATTGGCCCACCCAGTTTTTCAACTTGTTTTTTATGATTCAATTCACCAGAACGATTAATATTCCCAACTAAATCATCTGCTTTAATTGTTAATGCCGAATAATCTTCCCATTTGTCCGGGTAACCGATTTTTGGTGTAAAAGCGGCTAATTTAACATGTGCTGATTTTTTAGTTTCTTCTGACATCCAGTCTAAATCATTAATACTCGAACCATACGCATTACGCAGGTTTTCGACTAAATGACTCATTCTGCTCTTGGCTGCAGGCGTAAAATGTCGACTTACGTATACTTTACCTATCACTTCGCCTAAATTACCATTTACCACACTAACACCGCGTTTCCACTGCGGCCGTTGCTCTTTTCTGCCACTTAATTGTTTAGAGAAGAAATTAAAATTTTCATTATCAATATCTGTCGTTAAATAACTCGCAAACTGACTTAATGAATGAAAAGTAAGATAAGTCTTCCAATCATCTACGCTTGTATTAGCAAAAACATCACCAAAACCTTGAATAAAATCGGGTTGGTTGATAATAATATCTTTTTGCTGAGAGACATCTTGGGCTACTAAATAAGCTTGCCAGTTAAAATGTTCAGTTAATTGATTTAATTTATTGGTGGCAAATTTATTATAGCGCTTTTCACTGTCACGAACTTGTACTCTGGTCCAGTGTAGCTCGGCCAACTGAGTCTCTAACGCCATAATATTTTTAGCTGCGATTTCACCATTTGGCAGGCCAGCTAAATTAAACATATTTTCGATATGCTTAACATACCCTTTTCGTAGTTTAATAAAACGTTCTGCTTCGTTAAAATAATAATCTTTATCTGGTAATCCTAAGCCATTTTGCCAAATATGGGTTGCATAACGACTCGAATCTTTTGCATCAACTTCTATATAAAAAGCCAAAGGGTTATTAATGCCAATCCTTTGTGTTTTACCGAAAAATACAGCTAATGCATTTTTATCTTTAATGTGAGAAATATCGTCAAGTATAGATTGAATGGGTTTAATACCCGCTTTATTACGACTTTCTATATCCATATATGAACGAAATAAATCAGCAACCTTTTGCTCATTACTGCCTAAGGTTAAATTTTTTGTTGCCGCAAGTTCTTCAATAATTGCTTTTACGTCAGCATCTGCCTGGTCGCGTAAATCATAAAACGACCCAATGGCTGTTTTATCACCTGGAATTTCGGTCTTTTTTAACCAGCCACCGTTTATATGTTGATAAAAATTATCTTGTGCACGTACACTGGTATCCATATTGGCTTTTTCAATACCTGAAGCTAATGCTGTTTTTTGCATTGTTACTGTATCTGATTTTACAGAATTAGTGTCACCTGCATTACCGTAACCCGCAGTAATGAATAAAGATGAACATAAAACCCCTGTCAGTATCCTTTTCATTTTTTTCTCTCTTAAATTTGGACATTAGCTATTGATATTAAATTGCCTCAAAAACAATAGCTATAGTTAGTAACATCTGTTTACATTTGGCTGATTTTAAGTGTATTAATAAGCTTACGTTTGTCCCTGATTGAATACAGAATGTAATAATGAAAACTGATAATTAAAAGATTGCAATTATTTTACTTCATGAGTATAAATCCTAATGCCCTTAATTTATCGAGTTAGTTATGCGATATATCTCTTATGATCAAAACAAGCCTGACCTGCCTATGTATATAACGCAGGGTAAGCCTACTGATATTCCTGATAAAAGTGTATTAATTAAAGTCTTTGCCAGTGGTATCAATCGTGCCGATACCTTACAAAAACAAGGTAAATACCCTCCACCTGCAGGTGAAAGCCACATTTTAGGATTAGAAGTTGCGGGAGAAATAATCGCAGTAGGTACTCAGGTGTCTAAACAATTAGTCGGTAAGCGTATATGTGGCATAGTTTCTGGTGGTGGATATGCTGAATATGCCTTGATCAATTCAGAGCATGTTATTCCTTTAGCAGACAACATTTCCTATATTGTAGGAGCTGGTTTGGCTGAAACTTACCTGACCGCCTATCAAACATTGTGCCATATAGGTCAACTTAGTGCAGATCACACTGTATTGATACACGCAGGTGCAAGTGGTGTCGGCACTGCAGCAATTCAAATCGCAAAGTCTATTGGTGCAAAGGTCTTAATAACTGCCGGAACAGATGAAAAATGTGATTTTTGTCTTGAGCTTGGTGCTGATATTGCTATCAATTATCGTAACCAGTGTTTCGCTGAATTTATCAAGAGCAATAAAATAACTGTTGACTTAATACTCGATCCGGTCGCTGGAGAAAACCTAAACAAAAACGTAAAGTGTTTAAACCTAGATGGCATGATAGTTATTATCGCGATGCTCGGAGGCCGATATACGCCTGAATTTGATATGGCAAGATTAATACTTAAGCGTGGCCGTATTATCGCATCAACTTTAAGAAATCAGTCAGATACATATAAAGGAGAACTAGTGAAAAATTTTAAATCTCAATTTGCAAATAATTTAGGAAGAGAGATCAAACCAGTCATAGATCAAGTATTTAGCCCAAATGATATCAATCATGCGCATGAAGTTTTAAAAAACAATCTGAACAAGGGAAAGTTGGTGATTGATTGGCTGACTTAAATTCAAACCCAAAAAAAAAGGGAAAGTATAAAACTTTCCCTTTCTCAATAATTCTTGATGAATTTAAGCATATCAAACTTATTAGATAGCTTTAATATTCTCTGCTTGAGGACCTTTTTGACCTTGAGTTACAGTAAACTCAACACGTTGACCTTCAGCTAAAGTTTTAAAACCGTCGCTTACAATTGCACTGAAATGTGCGAAAACATCAGGTCCAGATTCTTGCTCAATGAAACCAAAACCTTTAGATTCGTTAAACCATTTCACAGATCCAGTAGTAGTATTAGACATAATAGTCTCCTATTTAATATAAGTAATATGCGTCTTTTAACAGACAGAAATTTTTTTTGGAAGTAATCTATGACTTATAAAAACAGGACGAAGTACTTTAAAACATCGAAATGGTACAAATAAATATAGGTATAACTTTCAAGCTGCAGGCATTGTATATAACTAAGTACTTAAGTCAAGATATCATTTCACGTTAAAATTATACGCTTAATTGAGTAGTTGATTTAGATCAATAACACAAACAAGAATCACTCTCATTACTTTAAGTGAAGTCAAATATCAGGTATTCTTTGATAATTCATAGATACTATCAAAATCTGACATCCAGAAAATAAAGGACAACCGGTGAAAAAATCAGTCTTATATGCAGCAGTTATTGCAAGCTTATTTACAGCTAGAATTAATGCGATCGAAATAAAAGTTCTGGATAAAACCTTACATCCCGCAAGTAATTTCCTGGCCTATACAGAATTTGAATTATCCGGGGAGCCATTAGCCCAAGCATTAGGCCTAGATTTAGATATGCTAGACCCCCATTTGGCTGCATCACCAACGGCTTTCGACTTCGCCGCAGGCATCGAAAGTTATGAATATTCAGAAGAAGCTATGTATGCACTCAATTACCAGTCAACTATGGGCGTGCACTTAGTCAACGGACCATTAAATCAAAAACGCGGCGGTACTCATCAGCAATTAAAGGAGCGGTTCAAAACGCTTGCACTTGCTGTCGGATTTAATAGTAAAAGCATGCCAAAAAATATGTACCCTCTTTCTATTCCTTATGCATCAGGTGATCCCGAATTCGCACAAAAAGTTGATACCCGAAGTAGTAAAGGTGAAACGTTCGACATAATTACAGCTAAAGGAAATACTAAAACACTCAATACTGTCACACCGGCTTATTTACATGATTATCAATCATTAGCCTGGGATCCAACCAGCTTTAATAAATCATTTAATCCAGCAGCAATTGGCGGCATATTACTTAAAGAAGTTATGTGGTCACAAGACTTCTTAGGTGGTATGCACATTAGAGCAACAGATGAAGAAGTATCCGCTGAATCAAAACATATGGACCAAGATGATAAATATGCCTTAGGGGTTTCTGCTGCCGATGGCTTTAACGGAGTAGTTCTAACAGAATTATCTATTGATAAATTACTTATAATGCAACAGCAACTGGGATTTGATGGTAAAAATTTAGGCGCAAAATTTACGCCCGACTACAATCCAAAAAATGGCGCTATTTGGTTCCCCCATCAAGTTGCTGTTGAAGAAGGAAACAACAACAGCGTTAATAGTATTAAATCCCTGAAAATTGCCGATCCCACGTCTCAATTAAGAGATACCTGGCAATTATTATGGCCATTAGCTGAATTTTTTGCATTTAGCGATCAACGCATTGCAAATAAAAGCCAAAATCCGGCTATGTTAGCCACATTTGATGGTGCACCTTTTGCGTCAGCACCAAGAGTTAATATCGATGAAAATGCAAATAATGATATTTTAGCTGATGATGCATTTTCGCTGGCCAACAATATCTCAGGACTCGTGTTTAAGAACATATCTGCATTACATTTTAATCAAAAACACGGTACTTTTGTCACTGAATATAAAAATGGTCTACAAGGCACACAAGTTAATATCTATGATGCTGCCTATTCAATTGTCGCTTTATCTATTTTTCAACGTGCGAAAGATGCCTTACCTGTCGGCTATGCATCTGCTGAATCAACATCTGTCAATTTAAATACCCAGGAAGGGCAACAGGCCCTTGCTATGATAAAAGCGCAAGCTGATTTTATTTTAGCACATTTAGTAACGGATACCGGCCTGGTTGCTGATGGTATTGACATAAATACGAAAGAATTGAGTCAAACGTTATCTATTGATGCACAATTTTCAACTATAAGAGGCTTAGTCGCAGCGTTTATAAGTACAAAAGACGTCAGATACAAAACTACCGCACGTAATATTTACCTTGCGGTAGAAAAGCACATGTTCGATAAAAATATTAATACCTGGGCAACAATACCAGGCAAGTCAACCATACACACTCCCTATACTCAAGCCGCTATTTCAGGGGGGTTACGTGAAACAATATTACACCTTAAAAACGAGGAAGGTGAAAATAACCCCGCACTTGAATTGCAAAATTTAACACAGCGATATGTTAGTTGGTTCAATACAGTGATCAACGGGGCAATGCAACTTGCTGAACCCCTTGGCGATACCGGAGAGCTGGTAGTGAAAGATACCCAATCAATTGATACAGATGAGGACGGTGTAAAACAAATCATTGCTGCGGGTGGGCAGTTTGGTACAGCCACAACAATGGCAAACAAAGTTAGCATCAAATAAACCTTAAAGGTTCTGATAATAAATGGCACTCGGTAATAGTGAAACAACAAGCAACTCAGTGACAGTCAGTGGCTGGTGGCAACAATTAGCATACCACCACAAATGGGCTGAGTTTTTTATGTATTTTATGTTTATCAGTGGCTTACTATTATGGAATATCATATCTGTTAGCTGGCAATTAGAGCGATTAATGTTACTTAGCCATATGTTAGTAGGTGCAACATTATTCACTCTGATTGTTGGCCTCTTTTGGAGCTCACATCGTCGATTATTGCAAACCAGTCAAAAAAACTTTTTACGTAAAACAGGTTGGGTTATAGAATGGTTACTTATCATATGTACGCTGAGTGGTTTTTATATCTTCTTATGGGGTAATACTGGCAATAACGTTAGCCAAACAATTCAAAATATACATTTTTATTCATCCTGGATACTCGCGCCATTAGTTTTTCGACACGCTTTTCGCTTTAGTATATTAAAATTAAAGCAATTTATTTTAATAAATAAATGAGTATTCCAACACTAAATTAGGCACATCATGTTTCAACCTTTAAAGTGGCCTGTATTAATCACACTTATTTTCATCATTAGTGTGTTACAGCAGCCTGTAATTGCAAGTGAAAAAAGCAGTTCATTACTATTTAGCAGCGATAAAACTAATATCATTAGTGCCAATTTTGATACTGGCAGCATTAGCTTAATTGATCGCAACACCGGAAAAATAATTAAAGAACGTGTTATTGGCAAAGACATACGGCGAATAGCACTGACAAACGATAATTTGTTAGCAGCCACTGACTACTTGCATGATAAAGTGATCTTTCTTAACGCAAAAACATTGGCAATAGACAAAAGTATTTCAATGCCCTCTCGACCCTTCGGCATAATTTTTGATGAAAATAATCAACAATTTTATGTTACCAGCTTTGAACAAAACCAATTGTTAACCCTATCTCTTCAAGGTGAAGTGACTAATACACTCCATACTGAGCAAACGCCACGCGGGCTGGCACTTACCGATGATGGCCGCTTATTAGTCACACATGCTATGTCAGGACAGATATCCATTTATAATACACAAAATAAACAGCCTATTTTAAAGAAAGTGATACAACTGGCTGACTCCCCATCAGATATAAAAAAATCAACACCACAAGGAAAACCTAGACGATTAGATAACCTGGCTATTAGCCCAGATGGAAAAACGGCCTGGTTACCCCATGTCCTTTGGTCTTTTGGCCATGATTTTCAATTTCAATCAAGTGTATTTCCCACAGTTTCAATTCTAGATTTAACGCAAGACAATGAACATGAAATTATTGATGAACGAAAACAATTATTTAAACAAATCAATATTATCGAAAGTGGCAATAAAGTACGTATTGTATCAGATCCACATGATGTACTTTTTAACCAGGACGGTAAAAAAGTGATCATTTCTTTAGCAAGCTCAGAAGACCTGATGGTTTTCGACCTGTCAAGACAAGGAAAAAGAAATACCCGGCGCCACAGACGAAAAAAATTCTCTGGAGGCGTCAAGGCTACACAAATATTTCGTAACGTACCTGGAAATAATCCCAGAGGCTTACTCATAGACAAACAAACGCTCTATGTTCAAAATGCCATGTCTTTAGATATTGCTACTTTCGACACCGGCGCTAGCGGCCCTTTCGCTAAATTGAAACTTAAACAGGCTAAATTTGCCAGCCTGGTAAATAAAGATCCGCTAACTAAAATGATGCGGTTAGGAAAAACCTTATTTAATAACGCGAATACAGCTGACTATCCAGACGCGCCTATGGCCGGAGATTTTTGGATGAGCTGTAATTCTTGTCATCTGGATGGATTTAACTTTACCAATCGACAATTAATGGCTGATGCAAAAAAAGATAGATTCAATAATGCGATCACGGGGCATAAAGACGCATATAAAATGATTATTGGCGATCCTATTGCAGCCTATATTGATATGATCCAAAAAACACAAGGTGGAATGGGCGCTGATCCGGCAGATAAATCAACGATGCTGGTTGATAAATTAGCGCCAGCTGAGTCCATAAATAAAATGATGGTCGCCTTAGATACCTATGTTCGTGCAAAAGAGAATCTACCTTACTTATCAACCTGGTTAAGACTTGATAGCGATAAAAAATATACTCATCCCGCACAATGGCTAAGTTCGGCCCAATGTAAAGATTGTCATACCACAATATTTGATCAATGGGCAGATTCTAATCATGGCATGAATATGGATCATCCATTTTATCGTTATCAGGAAAATTTAGCGGCAAAAATAGAAGGTGAAGAATTTAGAGTTTTTTGTCGGGGCTGCCATGCACCACAAATGGTGATAAATAATGAAAATAAACCATTAAATAAGTTTGGCGACATGTGGGAAAAAAAGTCAAAATCGCTGGTTAATGCATATGGCCATGGAAAAGTTATCAGCGAACGTGGCACTGGATGTGTATTTTGTCATCGAATTACTAAAGTAGAAAATGCAGGGGGTAATACGGATATGACGGTCAATATTAAAGACAGAAATAGTTATATATTTGAAGACAGTAATAATTTCTTTTTAAATTGGTTATCTAACAAACAAATAAACGCAGCGCCTGCTGAACATAAACAATCTTATTCAAACCCTGAGCTATATCAAAGTGTTTTATATTGTGCAACTTGTCACAATGAATTCACACCAGGCCCAGGTGCGAGTGTCAATGATAATCTAGGAGAGTGGCTGGCATCACCCTTTAATGCACCTGATAACCCCGATAAACATAAAACCTGTATAGATTGTCATATGACGCAAAATGTAAATGATTTTGATCAAAAGGTCTCAGGGAAATCAACCAATGATGGACCAATAAAAAGTAATGTGCGTTCCCATCATTTTTCCGGCGGTAATTATTATTTGTCCGGGATGAGAAGTCAGGAGCATAAAAAACTCAGTGTCGAACTCATAAAAAAGGCACTGACTTTATCTGTAAGCAAGCATGAAAACCAGTTTACCGCAAATGTAACCAATGCCAATTCAGGGCATCATATGCCTGGAGGCTCAAGAAGACAAGTTTGGCTCGAAGTCATTGCAACTGACAAAAATGGGCGACTTGTTTTTCAATCCGGGGTTATGAAAAACGGTAATATTCCCGATAACGCACGTAAATTCATTAAAGTTCGCCTTGATGATAACGACAAGCCTGTCGGTTTACGTTTTTGGCAATATACCAAAATAAGAAAAGATACTCGGATAAAATCAGGCGAAACCAGATCAGAAAATTTTCAATTACCAGCTGATATTGAGTATCCATTAACAGTATCAACACGGGTGTTATACCAGGTTTTTGCCAAAAGCTTAACAGACGAGGTTCGCTTAGCTTTTCCAGATGAAACAATCCCAGATCCGCAAGTTATTGAGTTAGTAAAAGTGATACAAACGTTCTCTGAATAATGAATATAGTCATTTATTCAACTGTTTTAATTACACTAATAATGGCCTCTAACCAGAGGTCCATGTTTTCCATGGTTACAGCGATTGCATCTGGTTCGCCATTGGCATCCAGATAAGAAATTTGAAGCATTTTCTGACCAGGTGATACACCTTTTAAACGATAAACATATTCTGCACTGGTCAAGTTGTTATTCGGTACACAAATCACCAAGTCTAATAACGCTAATTCAAAATATAGGCCTTGATCTGTTAATACCAGATAACCCATACCACTTGTTTGTGAATAACCAGCAGAAGCCTGCGCCCTGAACATAACATGTTCCATGGGCTGGATGATTTTGTGACCATCTATTGTTATATTTAGTCTTTGCTGCACTAAATTCTGTCTTTGCCATAAATAATAGAAAAACCAGCCTAGCAGAGATAGCCCAATTAATATTGATGCAGCCATCGCTATCTGAAATAAAAAAAGCAAAGCAATCGCTGTCAGATTGATACTTATCGCAAGTAACGCTTTCATAAGTTTATGTTATCTTACTGTGGTACCCGGTAATATATATTGTCATTATCGACAGTAAAATTCATTGTTTCGTAGAGCTGTCTGGCGCGTAAATTATCCTTCCCTGTTTTTAATTCAATTCGCACGGCATGAGTTTCTTTTGCGAACGCTAGAACCCTTTCAATTAAAGCTTTAGAAACGCCTTTCCCTCTATGATAAACAGACACAGCCAAATCATTTAATATCCACAATCGTTGTAGAGCTAAAGTGGAGTAACTAGGGTATAAATTAACAAAACCCATCACCTTATCTGTATCAGGTTCTATTGCAATAAATAACACTGACTCTTCTTTATCCATCAAATTTTTTAAAAAAACTTCAGTTTGTTCGGGAGCAGGTTCAAATTCACAAAACACTCTATATTCCTCAAAAAGAACAACCAACTGAGCTAAGTATCGCTCCTCACTTTTAATAATTTGCATTTTAACATTCCGAGTTAATAAGTTTATTGTTTAACTAAATAGCTAAGATCTTTTATATTTGTGATTTTAAATATATGTCCCACAGATACCTTCACAGATACCACAACAGATACTCCACAGATACTCTGCTCTATATGTACTAATTGTGTGTGCTAAAGTTGTTTTTTCTGCTGTGTCAAACTGTGCACCGCGAAGAAACTGCTGAGCCAATTGGTATGATCATTTTGTCGACATCGCTATCTGAATTGTCAGTTTGATACTTATCGCAAGTAGTGCTTTCATATTTGTGATTTTAAATATGCCTGCCTTTTGGCTTGATAAAATTCTTCATCGGTTAATTTTGGATTCTCTGTCGATTTATACCAATTACTATATTCAGCTATAGATTGTAATAAACTCGCACAATGTGCATTAGAGCAAAATATTTTACTGCATGATGAACGCTTTTTCTGTGACGATCCTAAAATAAGTTCAAACCATATAAGACTAGGTTTTGCCTATCATAGTGAGGAAATGCAATAAGCGGGCTTAAATAAATTGTTTATAATTACATCAAGTTTGTTATTTATACAATTTTAATTCAATATTTAGACATAAAGCTAGGCCCAAACGTATGAAAAATTAAGAATAAATAGGAAAAAACTGGCCTTTAGTACTATTTTCAATCTAAATGTGGTTAAAAATAAACCTAAAATATAAAAATCATATCTTTCAGTTTGTTACAAAACACTTGTATAAAAGTTTCAAAATAGTGATTGCAATCTGATATAAAGCCGTTAAAGTGCGCACCAAAATAAAGGCAATAAAGTCTATAAAACCAAGGAATACGGGCTTACTACGGTAATTTTCTCGTGCTAATATGAGTTCATTTTTAAATCAAAATTCATTACACTTTAAAACTAAATGCGTGCTCTTTGCTCGCCTGCTTAAAGATTTATATCAAGTCAATTCTCTTTTAATTTACTGCTGCTTATTTTTATACACTTTACCTGCCCATAGCGAAATATATAGCTGGAAAGACAAGAATGGCACTATGCATTACAGCGACAAAAAAATTAATGGTTTAGAGCAAAAAAAACTAAAACTGACATTGGCCGATCCCAAAAATAAGAATTTTACAATTAAAATCTTAGACATAGATAAAGTGCTGTCGGTTAAAGAAAAAAAACAAATAAACAAAGATGTCACTGCGGTTTATCGGTTTTTTGACCAATTTCTCATTTTTGCAATTAATAAAACGATCCAGATAAAAATTAGAATTTACAAAACGCAAACCGATTACAAAAATTACCTTGCAAAAAATTATCATAGCAAAAGTCCACATACACGTGGGATCTATTTTGCCAATACCAACGAAATTATTGCTTATGTGAATCCTGTTGAACGTTGGCGTACATTTTGGACTATTAAACATGAAGCGAGCCACGCAATTATTCAGTCTTTAGCGCCCAATACCCCTGCCTGGCTTAACGAAGGATTATCTGAAAACCTAGAGTCTCTCACTTATCAAAATAAAAAATTAATACTTGAGCCCCATTATGAAAACCATCATTCAGCAAAAAGCGTAAATCCAGGCAATGAGGCGTTTCAAGTTAGTCAATTTTTATCAATGAAAAGCAAGCTGTTCTATAAAAACATGCAAGCAAGCAATGGCACAAATCAAATATATTCTGGCGAATTAGTACGTATGTTATTATCAAATACTACAGGGAAGAATTTTATCGCTCATCTTATTAAAATATATAAAAATGGCAGAAGAACATATAGCGCACCATTAGCAGAAAAGTACTACCACGGAGGGTTAAGTGTTATGCAAACTGACTGGAATAACTGGTCAAAGAGAGCGACAAGTCAAAGGATCATGTTATAACCTAGAGCACAATTTAATGATCAAGGTTTTGCAAACACCATCTTTATCGCCAGCTTAAAATTGGCGGTAAAAAGCTATTCAATTAAATTCAATTCACCAAAGACATCAGCCGTTTTATAACCAAGGTTTTTGTCACCATTGATCGGTGTAATTTTATGAGACCCCATAAAATGCTCTCGCGTATCACTACCATCATTATCACAATAAGCCAGCATAAAACCCATTTTTTTACCTGTCTTTAAGATCACTGGAAGATTATTTTGCTTAGCGCTGTGTACATATTTATCATCATAAATGGAAATAGCAAGTTCCCAGATAACTTTATAAGGAGCATGTTGTTCACGTTGCCAAGCACTTTTAATATGGTCGTTTAATAAAATAAATTGTTCGGTTCCATCAGCATTTTTAGTCCCGATATCAACCACTTGATTATCAAGTGCAATATGATAAGCAAACGCATTAAAGTTATACAAATGATCGCCGCCCGATCTGTCTTCATCAATAAAAACTTCCAAGCAATCGTCGTCCCAATAAAAATGTAATGGGTTGGCGTGGGTATCTATCAAAACATCATCTGTAATTTCGGCCAGTAGATAAATCGCATTATTATCCCATACCACTTTATAACGCCCCTGGAAATCTTTGTTGTTGGGAACTTCACCTAATATATGGTGATCTAAGAGATGCCATTTTGCATTATCCCAAGCAATATCAGTCGCTTTTCCATCAATAATAGGCGTTACTTGTGCTTTTATCGCATCTAATGCAACTAATTCATGAGTTATAAAACTCAAGCCTATAGATAAAAGCTGTGGCAATACTTGCTTTATTTTCATTCTAATTCGCTTCTTTTTTATCATTTTTTGTGAATACAAAGATCACTCACCAGCACCTGTAAGCGCTTACAATTCCAGTTTATTATAGAATACACTTTAACTAATAAAAGTAATACTAAAAAATAAGCAAAAGAGTGCCCCGTTAATAATCCGGTAAATTATTTGAACAATTAAATTGGCGGTAAAGACATTAATTTTTTAAAACAACGTGATACTAACTGTTCACAATACTTATGTTGCGTCACAGCTTTGATTGCAGCAATGAGGGATAATTTATTTTGTTCTATCATTAAATTTGATTCACTGATTTGATTAGATAAAAACAGCGTATCAGCCAGCTGGGTTTTTTCGCCATTAATTTGTTGTTCAAGTGCCACAATAATTGCATTAGGAAGTTGCCATAATCTAGCGGTTTCTACTGATAGAAGCTGCGAGTGTTTAAATAATTCGTCTTTAAATTCAATACATCCTAATTGCTCAAAAGACTGTGTCTGACTCAACTGCTGGCTAATATATTCAAATACCACAACTTTCCCTAAATCATGTACCAAGCCCATAAGGTAACAGTTAAATTCTGTTTCCACTGCATTTTCCTGACTGAGCAACTGGCATAGTACAGCTGTTTCTATTGAGTGCTGCCAAATCAATGATCCAAATAATTTAAAATGTTGTAAATCAACTTTGACTGCATTTTTTAATAATAAAGCAATCACAATACAGCTAATTGAATCCATGCCTAATATTGAAATGGCGCTAGATAAATTTTGAATTGGTTTTGTAGTCGTTTTATAATAAACAGAATTTGCTAAACTTAGCACTCTTGCTGCCAATACAGGATCTTGATTCATTAATTTTTCTACAGCAGAAAAATTAATTTCATTTTGCTCTATTTCACCTATGAGCTGTGTAATAACAGAAGAAATTGTGGGAATATACGCATTTATTTTCTCGGGTTCAGAGTTTAAATACCGTAACTTTTTAATGATGTCGTACTCAAATGCATTCATAACCCTATATGGATCTGAAACAGGACTAAACATCAAATCAAAAAATATATTTTCAGGGATCACCTTCATATATTGTTCTCAGAATTATAAACAGGCTGCTTACATCTCAATCGATTGCTACCAATATTTTTAAAGTATAGAAGGCAAAGTCTCAATACGTAGATAAATACGAAATAAATTACAAAACAACAATAAATAAAATGATTTAAAATTAATTCTTAAAAAACAACCACAAATTCACATGTTGGTAAGAATATTGCTTTTAAATTATCTAAACTTTGTACTGTTTTTCTGAAATTCTCAGGGATAAAAAAGCTGATTGATCAGAACATGATGATAAAAGGTATTTAATATGGCATTGGTTGTAGGCTCAAATAGTGTTTCACTTAACATTCAAAAAAACTTGAACCGCTCGAGTGTTGTGCAAAATGAAGTGATGCAACGTTTAAGCTCGGGTTTACGAATTAATAGTACTAAAGACGACGCTGCGGGTTTACAAATATCCAACAGACTCACATCTCAGGTAAACGGGCTAAATGTTGCCACCCAAAATGCATATGACGGCATTTCTATCGCCCAAGTTGCCGAGGGTGCGTTAAATGAAAGCAGTAATATATTACATCGCATGCGTGATATGGCTTTACAGGCAGCAAATGGCGTATATTCAGATCAAGACCGTTCAGCCATGGAACAAGAGATATCTCAGCTTAAAAAAGAATTAAACCGCATTTCAGATACAACTTCTTTTGGTAAACGAAAATTATTAAATGGCACCTTTGGTACAGAACAATTTCAGGTAGGAAGTGGTGCTTTTGAAGTCATAGGGATGAGTTTAAATTCATTTCACAGCTCAGATATGGGGTTTAATAACTATCGCATGCAAGAAAACCTAGGTAATACAACAACAGTAACAGTCACAAACTCTCCCGCTCCACCAATAGATGTAACGGGTTTTGGTGGTATTAGCTTTACCACCCCCCCAACCAATACGCTATCTGCTGCAGCAAATGTCAACCTCAGTATTGATGGCATCCTGGGGAAAACTGACTTCGTCATTGCTAACAATGCTTCAGCGAAAGATGTCGCTAATGCCATTAACCAATTTGAGAGTAAAACAGGCGTCGAAGCCCATGCCCAAACAAAAGTTGTATTAAATGCTTTTCCTTTTCCAACAGGCCCTATAACCGATGTAACTGGTAGTTACGTTTTTAATGAACCCGCTGAAATGTCATTTGAACTTAGAGGTCGAAACGTATTACCCGAACACACTTCAGTTATACGCGCTGTGATCAGCGATACTGAAGATATGCAACCACTCGTAATTGCAGTGAATCAGGCGTTTAATACCACAGGGATCAGCGCTCAAAAAACAGAGTCTGGCGGATTAGCGCTGATCAGTAAGGACGGAGAGAATATTCAAATCGAAAACGTTTTCATTGCATTTACTGATGCCGCCGATACCGCAGCAGATATACACGTTAATGGTTCAACGTATGGTGTTTACGATGAAAGTTTTTCCCCTGCTGATGCCATAGTTGATATGCCCGCACGGCCCATGCTATTTAATGGTGGTGTACCAGGTTTTTATGAAACAAATGCAACTTTTACAGGTGCGATAGAACTGTCTGCAGATCATGCATTTTCAATCACCTCAGACACACCGGGAATAGCACAGGGATCAAATCTAGAGCAATTATCTGATTTTGAAACTGTTGAAGAACTGAATGTTGCTAAACAACTACAAGCCCAAAGAGCCACTTTTGCAATTGATGCAGGTTTAACCTACATAGACAAACAAAGATCTCAGTTAGGCGCCGTTCAAAATCGATTTTCGAACACTATTGCTAATCTACAGAATATTTCTGAGAATTTATCGGTTTCAAGATCACGTATACAAGACGCTGATTTTGCTTTAGAAACTGCAAACATCACCAAAGTTCAAATTCTACAACAGGCCAGCACAAGTGTTTTAGCTCAGGCGAATGAAATACCACAGGCCGCGCTGGATTTAATGGGACTATAAAAATGCTTTATGCTTTTAAATATATTTTTTCTTCTATTTATCTATACAATTAAAAATATTGTAAAATAAAACGATAATATTCACAGCTAGAAATATGGAAGAGAAACAATGAGTCAGTTCAGAAAAAACATTGCGCCTTTTGTTACAGCAGAAATTGCATTATCTGAAAAAGCAATTGCAAATCAAGATTTCCCTCTGGCTTTTTTACATTTAGAAAATGCACATATATTAGGACAAAAATCCACATACTGGCATGTAAAAGTGCATATGCTGATGTTGATTTTCGGGCTGAGACAAAAAGATATACACGAAGTATTCGGTCAAATAATCAGGATAATAGGCGCTGCCCTATTCACCGCAGTAAAAGGGGTACCGGAGGGCAACACAGGTGGTAGCAATGTTAGCCCTATAAAAGTTATGCCTATCAAACCTGAATACGCAGCTATTATAAAAGAAGCATCTAAGCCTTAAAGAGACAGTAAAACTTTAAACTTATTATTCAAACTAGCGTCATCTAAGTGACCATATTTAAGAAATAAATCATCTTTACCATCATTATTTAAATCAGCCACTTGCATAACTTCGCCATCCAAAGGTAATTGTGTTTTGTATCTGGCACTTCTTCTTACAAATGGTTTTTCCCCTGATTGGCCAAAATAAATTTTCAACATATCATCATCTTCCGACAGTATTAAATCTTTAAAACCATCACCATTAATGTCAGCCAATTTAACGACTGCACTACCTGAGCGCCCTGACGATAAGCTAAAATTTAGGTCAACCTCTTTACTGACACTGGGTTTTTTAGCAAAATTGTTATTCTGATCCATTTTAAACAAATGTACATCTTGATCTATACTTCCAGCTACTAAAGCACCAATTATTTGTGATAATCCAATATCAAACCCTGCAAGTAATACTTCTGATTTTTTATCATTATTGATATCAACAAATTCCAGGCCAGTTAGAGTGCCATCAGCATGTATGACACTACTCGCCTCATTGTCAAAAGTTAATTTACCGTTAACATTTTTCCCCAGATAAACCTCATAATCATTAGTTCTATCTAATACACCAGAACTTTGAGTAAACCGCACGATTAAATCCAGGTTACCGTCATTATCTATATCTCTGAGTTCTTCCAGATTTCTGTAAATCAATTTACTTTGATCTAAATTATCACCTGCATCATCTTTTTTATCCCACCACTGTATTGCACTTATATCACTATTAATAGCTAAAGTTACCGGTGTTTGTGAAAACATCCCTTGTGGATCTTGACGATAAACGATTAGTTCACCTTCTCCCGGTTTGATAATATCTATGTATTGATCAAAATTGACGTCAAAGAAATAAAGTTTTGATTGAGTGTAACTTGCACCATCGTCGTAAATGTTAATTGTTGGCTCTATTGGAATACTTTGCTTTAGCATGTCGCCATTTGCTTTACCTGTTAACAAGTGTGTTTTTTTAAAGTCAGGAATAATAATGTCGTCAAAATTGTCACCATTAAGATCAGTAACAAATTCACCTCTGATAATATGATCAGATTTTTCTTTCAAATAAATAGAGTCAACCTCAGTAATTTGATTGAACTTTCCAGATGAATATTCGAACAAAGCGTTACTTGACATAAAAAAGAGTTTTTGCAATTTACCTTCATGGTAATTACCTAAATCAAAACTATAAAATTCTTTAGGGATTATATTTTTATCTGCTACTTTATATTTTTTTTCTATTGGATCTAAGTGATAAATCACTAACCAGCGCTGACCTTGTTTATCAACCCCTAAAATCACCAGCTCCTTAAATTCGTTCGATAATATATCTGCATTGATCACCGGGTGAATTAACTTAAATTCAGTTTCAACCTCAAACTCATTAAAATTAACTTTTTTAGTTTTCGCTGCATTTGCATTATTTAAATTGCTCAGTGCAATAAAGGCTAACGGTAACCACATAAGTTTACATCTAAAACGCATTTTTTATCCCTAGCTGATATTTTATTTTAAGACTATAACCGCCTCACTTTTTAACACAAGAGTATGTTTACATGTTGTTGCAAAAACGATAAAACTGATCACATCTAATCCATTTTTATGATGTGGAATTAAAACCAAATATGTATCTATGTTATTACTAAGTAAAAGGCATAATACCAATTGACTCCACAGAGCCTATTTTCATATTCTTTGTATTTTTAGATAAACTAAAGAATCATACTGGCAGATTCCCCCGTTTATTATGGTTAATAAGTGACCACTAAAACACCATAAATCAGCCCGAACACAAAAATGCTATCATTGATAAATAAGGGGTTTATTTTTTCATTTGCACGATATTAAGCTCATTTTTGAATTTTCTCCAACTAAGGAATGCGGGCTGTAAAGATGCATCAAGTCACTTTTGAAACAAAACCGATACACTTTGAGTATTTTGCACGGACTGCATTTGTGATTTTTTAATATTAACTCAAATTAGATTTTGTAATGTTAATCCTTGGAACAAGGTTTATGATGGGCTGTGTGGGGACTGGAGGCTAAATACCTCCAGCTACCCGATTCTACGTATTAGTCACTGAAATAATTAACTATTTCGTTGTCATCTGAAATCATGTGATCTGTGACATGAAATACATCTGTAATCCACTCATGGTTTAATGCCTCTTCACGATTTAGAATACGACCTAAAAAGGTAACATGGCTCCAAGGACACTCTTCAGCATCAATTATACCAACTTGGAAGTTATCACCATTTAGCCATATCCTAAAAGCAAAGGCCGTTCGATGCTCAGGTCCTTTCTCATCATCCCCCCACTCACCGAGTCCGATTAGCCCATACAAAACTTTGTCATCATGACTTTCAGAAAACTTTGCATAATATACACCAAAAGCATCGTCGTCTTGGTACACAAAGCGTGTTAACCGCGTTGACTCATTTCCACAGCATTCACATACTTCTTTTTCTGGAGTTTCGAACTCAATCTCAATCATATAAATACGTTCAACAGTATATTATGTAGACGTCCCAGTAATGCCCGACACATAATTTGAATTTAATTTTCGCTAATATCTCACAAATTTGAAGTGATAAACATTAGAAAAATTAGTTTTTGCTATTTCACTCTCAGTTTTGCATGTTTTTAGTGTGCAGACTCCGCTAATGTGAACAAAAAAACGCCTGGGCTAATCGACCTTAAAGCCGCGCGCTTTCGCATTGTCTTTGATACAGTCTGTAATACCCATTCCGATAATTTAATGATCTTCTTTAAATTCCGATAATTATGTGATCTAATAACCAAAGAAAGGAGGGTTATTAATGTCAAAAACTTTATCACAAATAATTCATTCTCGGTAAACCACCGCCTCTGGCGGTGTGACTCAACAAGGCTTTGCCGTTAAGGCGTGCAAATCTGAGAAAATGGCCTCTTTAAAGAACCGGCAAGTTCGAATAAGGAGGCCAAAATGAGAGAATGGCAAAGCCAAGCTCACGTAAAACATTATTGCAAATATCATATAGTATTTGTGCCTAAATACAGAAAAAAAGCAATTTATGGAACAATTAGAAGAGACATAGGTAAAATTTTAAGAGAATTATGTAAGCAGCAAGGAGTTGAATTGATCGAAGGTTATGCGATGAATGATCACATTCATATGTTACTGATGATCCCTCCTAAGTATAGCGTTGCTAATACGGTTGGTTTTTTAAAAGGAAAATCAGCAATTCGAATATTTAGAGATTATTTGCAAGTCAAAAGAAATTTCACAGGGCGACATTTTTGGGCGAGAGGGTACTGCGTAAGTACAGTCGGCTTAGATGAACAAATGATTCGAGAATACATTAGAAATCAGGAAAGTGAAGAAAAACGACAAGAGCAAATGCAATTCTCAGGAGTTTAATTTTAGCCCCTTCCAGGGGCTTTCATCATACCCCCGGCTTTGCCGGTGGTTGTTGATTTCGTCAACCGCAAACGCTAGACTCCGACTGCGCTTACTGGCCGTTTCCCACTTTATAGATGGTAAAAATCGAACTCAAATTGCGAGTTATTTAAAGGTAAGTAGAACTAGCGTAAATAAATGGATTAAATGCTATTTAAATAATGGTTTAAAGGGACTTGAAGAGAAAGAACGTACAGGACGCCCTAAAGCATTAACTGATAGTCAATTACAGCAAGTTAAGAATTATGTTGTAAGTTCAGCTGTAAAACCTGATGGTGGTCGATTACAAGGTAAAGACGTACAAGCTTATATTTCATCTGAATTTAATGTTAAATATCAAAAAACAAATATTTATCACTTGCTGCATAAACTTAATTTAAGTTGGATCACCACCCGCTCAAAACATCCAAAACAATCGGTTGAAGTACAAGAAGATTTTAAAAAAATTCCAAATAAAAACGATCCTTAAGATCCCAGGATATATTGCGCTTGATTGCGTTGATATTTGGTTTCAAGATGAGGCACGGTTTGGGCAGCAGAATACGACTACACGAGTTTGGGCTGAGACAGGAACGCGACCACGTGTAGTTCAGCAGCAACAATTTACATATGCTTATTTGTTTGGTGCGGTGTGTATGTCAAATGGAAAGACGGAAGCAATTATAGCTCCGGTAAGTAATATGGACGTTATGAGCGCTCATTTGAAATTAATATCAGATGCAACAGAAGCTGGTCGACATGCAGTAGTGATCATGGACGGTGCCAACTGGCATCAAGAATATCTTGATGAAAGTTTCCCTAACTTAAGCATCATACACCTCCCACCTTATTCACCGGAGTTAAATCCGATAGAACAAGTTTGGTCCTGGTTAAGACAAAATGAAATAGCTAATAGGTCGTTTAAAGATTATGAGGACATTGTTGATAAATGTACAACCGCTTGGAATAACTTTAGAAGTGATGTTGATAGAGTAATGTCCTTATGTACAAGGGATTGGGCAAAAATGGACAGTTAATTATCGGAATTGGTATAAATGTACCTGGCACGCCAGTTCCCTCGTATTCTGTCAGCGATGATAATTTCCCCTGTTAAATTCTACAGGCCCAAGTGACCCGTTTTTTAATTTCATGAACGTAAAGTGCCTATTTTGACACTTTTACCCCCTAAAACATGCCTATTTACTGACTTTTTTGAACATTTTGACGAATGACCAATTTTTCCCTTCACTTATTTAATCATATTGAAATGTCTGAATGCTTCTTCGATCCATTTCAATTTATCATCCGGACAAAGCTTAACTCTTTCATCTATGGCCTTACGATTGTGTGCTTGTTTAGGAGATAAATCATTAATCTCTTTTGCATGGGCAATCCAACATGTTTGAACAGTCTTGCCATATTTCTCCTTTACAAATTCACTTATTTGTTTGTACGTAGCGATACAACAATTTTTCCCTCTAAGGTTGTTTAGTTCCGTCTATTTCCAACGCAGCCTTATCAAACGTGTAAATAACCGAAACATCATCTTTATTTAACTGTCCATAACGCTTTGCTTTATTAACGATGAGTGCATCAGGGAAGTCAGCTTGCTTGATTTTTCCACCTGATTTAATTGGCTTAGCATTGGTAAAGTCTTTCAATGCGCCCCACACTGCCTGACCATCTTCAAATGTTAAATTAGGCTCAGCGAATAGCGCATGAACGACATCAATGATCTGCTCTTTACTTAAGTTGTAACGCTTACCTTTTAACGTCCAGATAGTTTCTGTTAACACGACATCAGTGATAAGCACAGGCTCAGTGCCGAGAATTAACTTAGTCGCCTTATTCGCTTGCTTTTCATCGTCTTGTAACAAATACCGAAGCAATACATTAGTATCTATTGCGATCATTTATTTAAGGCGCTCTCTAAAGATTCTTCCTCATCAACGTTAGCATTAGCAGTAATGCCTTTAAGCAAGCCTTTTGCTGCTCCTGATTGTTTTTTCACAATAGATATTACGCCCTGTCTATCTACGAAACTTTCTACATCGTCACCAGCGTTAATATGCGCGATCACGCATTGTTCAATAGGCAAGGTGATTTGTCTTTTTGCACTAACTTTAGCCATAATATTCTCTTTACTGTTTAGCTTAAGGTAAAGAATACCACATCTTTACTATATATCAATAAGTAAAGATTATAAGTTTTCATAAAGATCTTTCACCATTTCGATTACTGATTTATCACGCCTTATCACCTTTGGCCTAAGAGTATTTGTTGTTAACCCTGTTAGCTTTTGAAGTGATTTAGTATCAATGCCCTCACCAAGATTTAAAACTTTTAAATAACGTCTAAGTGCATAAGGTTGATAGTTGTCAGAAGTATTTTTTTTAAGTCTAAGTGGCTCGCCTCTGGCATTAAGAAAAATCGAGTTTCCGGCTCTAAACCACAATACATACCAGTGTTTTTAATAATACCGAAACTGTTACTTTTTCTGTGCTCAATAACGCTTTTAATCACTTCAACAAGAAACCCACGTTTACCAATATTAACCAACCGAACTTTACCACCACTTATTCGCTCAGGCATAACAAAACTGTTAACTAATTGGCCTCGTTCTGACATTAGATCTTCAACATTAATAAGTGATAACTCTATTAGGTTAAAGTAAGGCAATCCTGAGAACGTGACCATAGCACCATCATTCCAGTTGGTGCAATTCGCTTGCTGTTCTGCCAGTAATTTTATTTGTTTTGGAGTTTTATGTTTACCTACAAAAGCCATGTAATAATTTCACCGTATCGTGATTTTAATTACAGATTAGTAGGCTAAACACTATTAATCGAGGCTACACAGCACTAATCAGAGAACTTCGGGGAAATCTGTTAATGAAGAAGCGCCAAACTGAATAACACTTTATTGCTTAGTATAATCCTTTTCTTCCAAACACGTTATTTCAGTTTACTGCGCCATAAATACCTGGCGTTTTTCAATTGTATTTAAAGTAAAATCTAACTCAACAAGTTGTAACCCTTTCGCTTGACTCAATTCCTTAACTAACTCCCGGTTTATCTGACTATTTTCAGGATCATTAATATACACATCTAAATCAATCCAACGTGCATCTTCAATTTCATCAGTATCTTGAATATCTATGTGTTGAGTAATAGCCTCTAAACTACAGACAAAATAAATATTTGATTTCTCAAAGCGATACGGATGTTTACTGGCAAAACCCACAATCTCTTTAAAACTTGCTTTAATTCCGGTTTCTTCAAATACTTCTCGTTCTATCGCACTGTTTATATCTTCACCCAACTCAATATGCCCTCCAGGCAATTTATAACCAGAACCCATAGCCAGTTTTTCACGTATGACTAATACCTGATTTTTATCATTTATAATCAGGGCACCTGCGCCAATAGAATGCGTAGGAATAAAAGGCGCATACGCATCTTCAACCAAACGACAAATCAAGGTAATTTCTTTTTCCTGACAATTATGAAATACAAATCCCAACTCAGTGGCTATAGGAATAACATCAGCTCTTTCTATTGATAGAGTCAACCAAATCAACCTCTTTCCCTGTTTTTTTGCACGCTCAATCAACTCAGTTAATGCACTATTTACTTCAATTGAATGTTGGGGTAAAGCATTATGCTGTATTGTAATTCCTTTAAATGGGTCTGATGTAAAAACTAACAAATTAATTTCCTGCTATGACTGATTGTTATTGGAAGTGATCTGGACTTTGTATCGGGCCTATTTATTTTAACCCGCTAAGCCCATAGCTAAAATCCATATTGCGAGTACGAGTTTCAGATTTCGAGTAGAAATTTTTGCTGCGATGGTCTTCGCTAAGACTCCACCTATAATGGCACCAGGTCCGGCAAATAAAGCAACTTGCCATACAGTAGCACTATTGAGCCATAAATGTTCAACTGCCGCACACCAAACCGTCAAAGCGGTCACAACTACGGCAGCAGCAATTGACATCGTAATATTAAATCCTCTAAAAATTAAATAGAGTACTAACAATTCACCAACCCCAATAGATAACCAAGCCGTGATCAACCCACCAAAAAATCCAATTAGAACAAACGCAACATAATCGATTGCAGATAATACTGTTCGAGTATGCAACTGACGTCTTAAAATAAATATTTGAACAAACAAAGATAAACCAAGCACGATAGAGAAAATACTGAATAGATGAGACAAGCTTGCAGGTACGGCAACAACATCAGAGAAAGCTGTCCAGATCCCCATAATAGACATCAAAGCAGTTAACAGAATTATCATTAAAAAGGAGTGCCATTGTGGATCATGCAAAGCCGTTTTTTTATAATGTCGATACCAGGTTAATGCACCTGCGGTCATACCAAAGCACTGAATACTAAAGCTGGTTGATAATATTTGTGCGTCACTAAATCCTAAATAATTAAAAACAGGAATAAAGACGATACCGCCACCAGCTCCCGATAAATTAGCAAAAATAGCGCCAATAATGCCTAATAAACTATACAAACTTGTTTCAAGCATCAGCGCTGATGAGGATTGTAAAAGATTAGCGAAAATCAAATAAACCAAAACGATAATTACTGGTAAATAAATTAGATTATTTTGTGCGGCTTTGACCAACGAGTTATTTAATACTTTGATTAGCATATATTTTTATTCATTACCCTACTGATCCTATCAAAAACCATTACTGACATAAAAAGTGTCTATTTATCTTAGTTAAGCAATTGGTCTACATTGTTTTATTTATACCAGATATGACACTAAGGGCAAGTGTAAACATTCTTAGCAAAGTTTATTGTTTTCATTTTAAACGAAAAACATACGTGACTTTAATCTTCAACCGCTCACCAATTAAATTAATAATGCAAAAACAATTTAAAATACCACCGCAAGCAACTAAAAAAACCCTAAAATCCTCAATTTTATGTTACTTAAAAATGAAATAAAAACCTTGGTTTTGCTTTTAAAAATAATTAATTTCAATAAATACAATGTACTAGATCTATTTTATATCTTTAAGTTCACCTTATTTGTTACTAATAAGTAAATATTTATTGACGAAGCATACATTTTAAATTACCTTTATGAAAGCGCTTACAATTTGAAAACTAAAAATTTTAAACTATAATGAAAGCGCTTACATTGATGTTGAACTCTTGTTCCAAAAAATAATAAATTTGGGGATTTATAATGAAGCACAAAATATTTAATAAAACACATTTGGCGACCAGCCTGTCTTTGATATTAGGGGTCAGTATACTTCCCCCTGTTACTGCAGCAGAAAAAACAGCAAAAAACGATATTGAAGTCGTAGAAGTAAAAGGTATACGCGGTAGTTTAGTCAAAGCAATGGATGTTAAACGTGATTCAGCTGGTGTTGTAGATTCAATTAATGCCGAAGATATGGGTAAATTTCCAGATACAAACTTAGCAGAATCTTTACAACGAATTACCGGTGTTTCTATAGATCGTTCAAACGGCGAAGGTAGCAGAGTGACCGTTCGTGGATTTGGACCTGAGTTTAACCTTGTTACCTTAAATGGCCGACAAATGCCAACAGCCAGTATTCAGGCAACCAGTGCTTCTGGCTCTCGATCTTTTGATTTCGGCAATATCGCATCTGAAGGGATCAGTGCTGTTGAAGTATATAAAACAGGTCGCGCAGCAAACCCCGTTGGTGGTATAGGGGCAACAATCAATATAATAACTGCACGTCCCTTAAATAGCCCTGGCTTAAAAACGAGTGTTCAAGTTAAAGGAGTTATGGACCAATCTACCGAAAAAGGTTCTAGTATTACACCAGAATTATCTGCAATTTATAGTAATACATTTGCCGATGATACCTTTGGTATTTCTCTTACAGGAAGTTATCAAGATAGAGAAAGTGGTTACAATGATGCGCAGGTTGCTAGTGGTTGGCGTTCTTTCACTGGTAATAGCGAAGGATGGGGAAATCTACCCGTAGGTGATCCCAATGAACTGATCACTAATAAACCTGACGAAAATACCACTTATTCAGTACCTCAAAATCTGGTTTATGGTTTCAATGAAGTGCAGCGTACTCGAACAAACGCCTCTCTTGTGCTGCAATATCAACCTGTAGAAGCATTAACAGCAACCTTAGATTACAACTATTCTCAAAATAAAGTTTCCCAGCAACATCAGGACTTTTCAGTTTGGATGGGCTTTGGTCATGCAGAAAGTAGCTGGACCGATGCCAATGCAGACGGTGTCGCAGGACCTATTATATACTCAGAAAATAATGGTGGTGGTGATCTCTCTATGGGTGCGGGTAATACCGCATCAGTTAATGATAATCACGCAATCGGTCTTAATTTAGATTATCAGGTGAATGATAATCTAAATTTAGCTTTTGATATGCAAAAATCATCGGCTGAATCACAACCTGATAGCCCCTATGGTAATAGTGCAACTTTAAGTACAGCGTCCTGGCAAAGAGCTAAAACAACGGTAGACTTCTCTCAAGATTTCCCTGTATTAACGATAGGATATGATGAAGGAGAAGATGGCTTAGATTCAGATAACATGCGTTCAACGGGCAGTAGTTTTAGAAATAGCTATATGAAATCAGAAATAGATCAACTACAACTCAGTGGTGAATATGTTTTTGATGATGGTATCGTAGAAAGTATTAACTTTGGCATAGGCAGAACAGAAGTTAATAACCGCTCTGCATTTAGGAATATTCAACGTGATTCATGGGGTGGCGTTGGCTCAGCCGATGATTTTTCCGACTCAACCTGGATCACAGAAACACTTGCCGATAAATTTGACAATATTTCAGGCAGTGATAACCCTAATTTACAACCAATTTATTTTTCCTGGGACTTTGATTCAGTCGCAAGCCAGGTCGCTGCGCAGCATGGTATTGAAGGTGATGAATTTTGGCCATGTGGTACGTCTTTTTGTGCATCTGACGATTACAACACTGATCGCCGCGTAGAAGAAATATCAAATAGTGCATATATTCAAGCAAGTATGTCTTTTGATATTGCAAATATGCCCGTCAATGTAGTTGCAGGCGTGCGTTATGAAGAAACTGATATTAACTCAAGTGCGCTTGTGCCTGTGATCACAGGTATAACCTGGATGAGTGCAAATGAATTTCGTTTAGATCAATCAGGAGAGCAAGACTTCACAACACTTACAGGGGCCTATGATCATTTTTTACCTAACATAGATGCCAATATTGAAATAGTAGATGATGTATTTATGCGAGCTTCATACAGCGAAACCCTGTCCAGACCTGGTTATGGCGATATACAAGGTGGTTTAACCTTAGACAGCGTACGTATTCAAGATGGTTTAGCCAGTCGTGGTAACCCTGCTCTTTTACCATTTGAATCATCAAATTATGATCTTTCTGCAGAATGGTATTATGAAGAAGGCAGTTATATTGCTTTAGGTGGTTTTATTAAACATGTTGATAATTTTATTGGCAGAGATACAGTGCAAGAAACACCTTTTAACTTAGCACATCCGGCACAAGGTGAATGGGCTGATGCGGCAAGAGCTGCCGGTATGGTAACGGCACCAGAAATAAAACAGTGGATCATAGATAATTATGCACCACACAGCGCAATTGTTATCAATGATGGCGACCCTACTGCAACTGACGATCAGATCACTGGACAGGATGGCCAAGATCGCCTGGCACAATTTAATGTGAGTATTCCAGTCAATCAAGAAAAAGCGAAACTCTACGGCATGGAATTTGCCTTACAACATGTATTTGGTGATAGCGGTTTTGGTGGGATAATTAATTACACTGTTGTTAATGGCGATATCTCATATGATAATCAAAGCCTTGAATCACAATTTGCTTTATTAGGACTAAGTGATTCAGCGAACTTAGTTGCTTTTTATGACAAAGATGGCATTCAGGCAAGGATTGCATATAATTGGCGCGACGAATTTCTAAACTCCACTAATGACGGTAATGGAGAGCCCAACCCGATTTATGTTGAAGCATACGGTCAGTGGGATGCCAATGTAAGTTACGAAGTAAATGAACAGTTTACTGTATTCATTGAAGCTATTAACCTGACTGATGAAATCACCCGTTCACATGGTCGACATCAGAATAACTTAATTGGTGTAACCCAATCAGGTTCAAGATATAACATAGGTATGCGATACAAGTTCTAATTTTACTAAAAATGATCAAGCCGCAAAAATTGCGGCTTTTTTCTGAAAGGATCAAAAATCTAAATTATATTGAATATTAAATCTTTACAGTGACTTTAATGATGTTTTTAATATCATAAAAAACAGAGCTAAATTGATAGGAGATAGCATGGCAAACCATGTTTTATTGAACAATATTTCTCACAAAGATCTCAAAATCATAACTGAGTATGGCGCCGAGTATGGCGATAATGTGATGTGTGTGGCAGCCTTAGCATTTGAATTTAAAAACCTGCAGGCACACTACCCTATTTTCTTTCGTAAAGATCACAATACAAACCAATTTCACGCTGTTGCCATGTTAGGTTTTGAAGAAAACGAAAATCTTTTTTTAAAAAACAATGGATGGGATGCGCGTTATGTGCCACTAATGATCAAACGACAACCTTTTCTAATTGGTTACCAAAACACGACACAAGATGGTGTCACCAATCAAGATACAGTGATCCATGTTGACATGGATAGCCCAAGAATAAGTGAAACACAGGGTGAAGATGTGTTTTTACCACATGGTGGCACAACGGAATACATACAACATATAAATTCAATTTTACAAGCGATACATAACTCTCAAACGCCAGATAAAGCCTTCATAGATCAGCTAGTGGAATTTGATTTAATTGAACCTTGTGTTCTTGATATAACACTCAATGATGGATCAGATAATCGTTTAATGGGCTTTTCTACAATAAATGAAGACAAACTAAATCATCTAAATGCCGAGGAGCTACACTTATTACATCATAAAGGTATGCTGCAATTAATTTATATGATCATAGCATCTTCAGCCAATATACCAGCAATGGTAGATAGAAAAAATAATAAGCATTTATCATGATCGTAATATTTATACATAAATTAAATATTTAATTAGGTTACTATGTTAAGTATTAAAAAAACAATTAAACAAATCTCTGGTTGCAATCCAAATATGATCCCAGAGCATGTTTTAAATTCCACTGAACCTTTAGTTTTAAAAGGATTAGTTAAAGACTGGCCATTAACAAAAGCGGGTATTGCTTCTGATATTAAGGCTGATGCCTATATACGTCAATTTTACCAAAATACGCCTATAGGTGCATTTTATGGCACGCCCGATATCAAGGGTCGCTTTTTTTACAATGACGATTTTTCTGGTTTTAATTTTCAAAAAGTTCAACAACCTCTAGATACAATATTAGATAAAATTCACCAACATAGTAAGGATGCTTGCCCGCCTTCCTTCTATATTGGCTCAACCTGGGTAAATAAATGTTTTACGGGATTAGAAGTCGAAAACAATTTATCAGCAATTAACCACCTCAATCCACTCATGAGTATATGGATTGGTAATCAAAATAAAATCCCGGCACATTATGATCTGCCCGATAACATTGCCTGTAATCTTGTTGGTAAACGCAAGTTTACTCTATTTCCACCTGAACAACTTGAAAACCTGTATATCGGTCCATTAGATTTTACACCATCAGGTCAGGCAATTAGTTTAGTTAATTTCGAGCAACCTGATTTTAATAAACATCCAAAATTCCACATTGCTATCAAATCAGCGCTTACGGCAGAGCTGGAGCCTGGTGATGCTTTGTTTATTCCCAGTATGTGGTGGCATTATGTTGAAAGTTTAGGAAAATTCAATGTATTGGTGAATTACTGGTGGAGAAATACCCCCGCTTATATGGGTCCGCCAATAGATGCGTTAAACCATGCATTTTTGACATTAAGAAATTTACCAAACTGCCAGAAAAAAGCCTGGGAAGGCTTATTCAAGCATTATATTTTTAATTCAGATCCTGAAAATTTTGATCACATACCTGAAAATGCCAAAGGTATTTTGGCTCCGCTGGATGAATTAACAGCAAGAAAAATAAGAGCACAATTATTAAATAAATTAAATCGATAGATTATAGTGTTATGGCTTAGTGCGTAATAATGTTAATCGGTTTTTCAATGTTAGAGGTCATGTTTTGCAAACAAAAAAAATCAAAAAAGTTGTGATCGCCGGCGGCGGTACTGCAGGTTGGATGACCGCAGCAGCATTATCTAAAACATTAGGAAAAAATTTAGATATTACCTTAATTGAATCCGATGAAATCGCAACAATAGGTGTAGGTGAAGCGACTATTCCTACTTTAGTTTTTTTTCACCAATTGCTCGATATAAAAGAACAAGCGTTTATGAGTGCCACTAACGCGACTTTTAAATTGGGCATAAGTTTTGAAAACTGGCGCGATATCAATGAAAAGTACATTCACGCATTTGGTGAAACAGGGAGAGATTGCTGGGCTGCAGGTTTTCAACACTTTTGGTTAAAGGGAAAACAAAAAGGTTTTAGCGCTGACTTTGGTGATTATTGCATAGAACGTAAGGCCGCCGAAGCAAATAAATTTGCCCATTTACCAAAAAATGGCCTCAATTATGCCTACCATATTGATGCTACCTTATATGCGAAATTTTTAAGATGTTTCAGTGAAAGATATGGTTTAAAGCGTATAGAAGGTAAAATTACTAAGGTCAATACCACTACTGACACTGGCCTTATCAGCTCTTTACAACTGGCCTCAGGACAAATAATTGAAGGTGATTTGTTTATCGATTGTACCGGCCAAAGAGCTTTATTAATTGAGCAAACATTGCATACAGGTTTTGAAAACTGGTCTCACTGGTTGCCTTGTGATAGTGCAATTGCTGTGCAAACACAATCGATTGGTGCAGCTATCCCCTATACCCGCTCAATAGCCAGAGAGTCAGGTTGGCAATGGCGTATTCCATTACAAAATAGAGTTGGTAACGGTTTAGTCTATTGTAGTAAGTATTTATCAGATGATCAGGCTAAAAAGACCTTATTAGACAATATCGAAGGAGAAACAATTACCGAGCCTAAGGTAATAAAATATAAAACGGGTCGAAGTTTAAAGCAGTGGAATAAAAACTGTGTTGCAATTGGCCTTTCTAGCGGATTTCTTGAACCATTAGAATCTACAAGTATACATCTTATTCAATCTGGCATAGTGCGTTTATTACGTATGTTTCCACATAATGGTATTCAACAATCTGAAATCTTCGAATATAACAAACAAGCACAGTTTGAAACAGAAAGGATCAGGGATTTTATTATTTTGCATTACTTTGTAACCCAAAGAAGAGATAGTCAGTTCTGGCGTCACTGTAGCAATATGGAGATCCCGGAAACCTTAGCGCAAAAAATTAATTTGTTTAAACAAACCGGTCGTGTGTTCAGAGAAGGTAACGAACTATTCGAAGACTCCTGGCAACAGGTGATGTTAGGCCAAGGTTTAATACCTGAGCAATACCACCCAATTGTTGATGAAATGTCAGATGATGAGTTACATCATTTTTTAGATAAAATAAAATCAGGTATTGAAAAAACCGTGGCGCAATTGCCATCACATGAGCAATACATAGCAAGATATTGTAAATCAACGCTTGTAGATCAAGTGACAACGAAGCAAGAGGTTGTTTAAGGCATCATAATGATATCAAAAATTTTACTACCAGTGATCTTGATATGCTTAGTGGCTTCTATGAGTTTACAAGCCAGTTTTATCTGGCCTGATGGTAAAAAAGCCGCGGTAAATTTAGCCTATGATGATGCACTTAACAGTCAATTAGATAACGCAGTGCCTATATTAAATAAATATCAATTAAAAGCTTCATTTTACTTAACAATGAACTCCCCCGTCGTAAAAAATAGAACCGCTGATTGGCGTGAATTAGCTAAAGAAGGTCATGAACTTGGCAACCATACAATTTATCATGCTTGCAGGGGCTCTTTACCGGGCAGGGACTGGGTAGATAAAAAAAACGATCTTGATCACAAATCGGTGGCTGAACTAGTTGACGAAGTGCTTAATGCCAATAGATTATTACAAGCATTAGATGGTGAAACAAGCCGTACCTTTACTGTGCCTTGTGCAGACCACTTTGCCAGCGGGAAAAACTATGTCAATCAAATCAAGTCACAGTTTATTGCCATAAAAGGACAAGTTGGCACAATCGAAAAGTCAATAAAAAATATAGATTTAAATAACATAAATGTCATTGCTCCTGTCAATATGTCCGGTGAAGAATTAATTCAACATGTAAAAACAGCCGCTAAGTACGGCACTATGGTCAACTTTACTTTTCACGGGATTGGCGCAGATCACTTAAGTATTTCATCAAAAGCACATCAACAACTAGTAGAGTATTTAGCCAAAAACCAAGATATTTATTGGGTTGATACCTTTAAGAATATTAGTCTCTATATTAAACATCAAAACACACTCTAATTAACAAAATTATGCTTTATAGCTCGGTTTTACTGAACTATAGTTAATTTTATCAACCCGTTTCTGAGCATGCGCTATGAGATATATCATACTGCTAATAAGCTTGATATTCATTCTCCCCCAGAAAATAAGCGCAAAAGATCAATTACAAATCATCTGGAAAAACTTTAATTATCCGCCAATGTCTATTTCACATGGCCCTTTACAAGATCAAGGGTATACGGATCTCATGCAAAAATACTTAATTAACAATTTAAAAAATTATCAACATGTAAGAGAAGTCTCTATTATTCAGCGAACCATAAAAGAGATGAAAACAAATCGAGTTGTCTGTAATACCTCTTTGTTAAAAACAACTCAAAGATTGGATTATATCGCCTTTTCAGATCCTGCTTACCTAATCCATCCAGTTGGTGCCATTGTCGCGAGTGAAAAAAGAAAAGAATTTGAAACTTACATTAATAAAGACAACATTTTAGACTTTGATCAAGTCATAGCAAGTGGTCAATTTAATATTGCCATTATGGAGCACAGAGCTTACGGCAAAGATATACAAACAATATTAGATTTACACCAAAAATCACCTAATTTACAGCGATACAAAAATTCACTACAGAGTAATATGTTATATAAGCTACTGTTACATGGCAGCAGAGTTGACTTGATATTAGGTTATCCGGTAGAGCTGGTTTATCTGGCCAGAAAGTTAGATGCCTCACTAAATAAATATACATTTTTACCTATCAGTAGCCATGAATATATGATGGAAGGTTATATTGGCTGCACAAAATCATATCAAGGTACTGAAATAATTAAAAAAATAAATAAAATACTAAATAATGGTGGTAAAGAATTAGCGATCACTGAATATATAAAATGGTTAGATCCTGAGACTAAAGCAGCTTACCTTAAGTATATCGAACAATTTATTTCAATTAATAACAAGTGATTATACATATTTCATTTAAATATCAAAAAAAGCCATGTTACAACATGACTTTGGGGAGGGTACAACAACTTATACCAAATAGATCAAATATGTGGCTATTCTCACAGATACTTATTCACTAATTCAATATAAATGGTATTACTAAAATTATTCTTTAAATTCTATATTATCAATAAGATAAATAGCACCACCACAGCAATCCCACAATGCCTAATTTGCATCCAAACCATCCGCATAAAGCTGAAGGGAACCGCCATCTGCTGGTGGCTCTGTAGAGGCATCTTTGGTTAAACGTATGTTATCAAGTTGAATATCAAAACCTGCCATCGCACCAAAGCTTGGGAAAAAAACTAAGGGGGTGTTTACTTTTGTTGTATCCAGGCCCGCAGCTGCCATATCTGCTAATTTTAAACTGTAAGAAAACCATTCACCCACAGGCGGTTTCCCCACAGGAATATCGCCTGTAGAGCAAGGATGAATGCAGTCCATTTTAATAAAGAACTCCTCAGCCGCTGTATCAGTAATTAAAAATACATCGAATTCCAGGTTATCAAACGCCGAAATATCACTGGTATTATTATCACTTTGAAAAAATGCTACGCCCTGTTCAGTGTTAAAGGTAAACTGTTTTACCTTGTGACGATCACCTCCTACATCAACTTCTGAAATAGAAATATTACCGCCATCTCCGATCCAACTTCCCGCAATAAAACCAGTATCTTCATCATCAAAAACAACCAGAATTTCAGCATCAGGATCAACTATGACCGGAGGGGGAATATCCGGGGCTTGATCACCCGTAATAAGCGCTGCATTCTCGTCAATCGTAGCGCACCCTTCACCGTCCTCTGGTGATACTGCACATTCAAATACGCGCACAAAATCAACTTCCATTGTTTGTGGAAAAGCAGTTTCATCAATTCCCGTATTATTAACATTCGCAGCCCAGTTTCCGCCTACCGCAAGGTTAAGGAGCAGATGAAATTTCTGATCGAATGGCGCACCTAAGTGACCTGTTACTAATTCACCATTCTCATCATATTGAGTGTACCAGCCTGAATCTTGATGAGTTGCAAAATGGACATCATCTACATACCAACGAATTTCAGTTTTTTCCCACTCAACCGCATAGGTATGAAAATCATCGGCGGGATTTGTATTATCCGGTAATAAATAAGCTTGTCCTGATGATACATTTTCAGGCCATTGTCGACCATAATGCAAAGTACCGTGTACATGGGCTTCAGGTTTACCATCATTGCCCTGAACTTTTAAGTTTACAGCTTCCATAATATCTATTTCACCAGAATTAGGCCAACCACCGTAAACCCAATCTGTGGGTAACATCCAAATTGCCGGCCAGGAACCTTGTCCTTGTGGTAATTTAGCGCGAATTTCAAATCGACCATACTTCCAATCACCATTTCCTTTGGTTCGCAACCTTGCAGATGTATAGGGTAAGGTTTGTGTACTGGTTAAATCGCCATCTGGATTATCAGCCCCCGTAAAATCTTCTCTTTGTGCTGTGATAGTGAGTAAACCATTTGTCACCACTGAGTTTTCATTACGGTCGGTATAACATTGTTGTTCATTATTACCACCCCCCCAACAGTTTACTTCGTAGCCCCATTTAGCAGGATCAACTTCATTTCCTTCAAACTCATCATGCCATACAAGTTGCCACTGTTTATCCAACTTTGCCTGAACAGTTAAGGTGAATTCCTGATCAACATCAAAAGTACTATCAGACACACGAATATTGACGTGATGATCACCTAAATCAGCAATACCAGGCTGACCACTCAAAGTACCTGTAATGGCATCAAATGTTAACCAATCCGGTTTTCTTATGGCTGTTAATGACACTGTATCATTATCAGCATCAGATGTTGTTATCATATAGTGGTAATCAGTATCAACTTGCACGGTAATAACAGCATTACTGGTAATAACTGGTGCCTGATCACCAGCTTCCGTTATTGGTTCATGCTTTTCGCTTGAACCACAACCAACTAAATATAAAGCGACAGATATCAATGACATTTTAGCTATGAATTTATAATTTTCTTTCAATTTTATTCCCCTTTAGCTTTTATTATTATTCGCCCACCAAAAGAAAGCGCTTACAACTTTATTGTAAAAAAAGCCATTTATACAATGGCTTGAACTTATCTGCTTACTGACACTTAACTACAGCTTGTGCTCCCGTATGAGGTTGGATTTTTATATCGGTAAAATTCAAATCTAACTCCCCTTGAGTTGATACAGAGAATGGCGTAAATATTTGACCTAAATCAGCGCCATTGTTTTTAAAACAAGCAAGATCTACACTTATATCTTGCCAGGTGTTTAATGGAAGATTATGTAAAGCAGCTGACAAATCAATAGATGAATCACAGTCTCCCTGACAACCCATACCAATAAATACTTCTGAGGTTGCCGTTTTATCTATTTTAATTTTAAAAGTTAACGCACTATCCGCTTCACTATAAGCCCGTAAATCACTAGGAAAAGCACTTGTTAATGATACTTTACCTAACCCTTTACCATTAAATGTCACTTTTCGGGCATCTTCCTGAATGTGTTTATCTATGGTTCTAATATGCACTATCTCGTTCTGCTGCATACTACTGATCACAGGAGTTTGCTTTTGTTTATTGCCTATCATCATTTGAAATGGTGGTTTTACCGCATTTTTAAATAACACCATAGCTTGTAACGTCTCAGAAGCGCCAGATGTTATTTCAGGTAAGTTATCACTTAATAAATTTGCTTGCGCATATTTCAAACCAAACCCATAAGGCAATAACGCTGTATCTTTACCTGTAGCTCCATTTATATCCGATTGGTTCGGCATAGCTGGCCATGAATAGGATAAACGACCTTTAAAATCATGATTGATTTCGCCATCAGGCTTAGAGAATATTACATCTGCAACCCCTGCCCCTTCAGTACCGGGTAACCAGGCTGCAACAAATGCATCTGTTGCATTCAATTCTGCATTGATCCATAAAGGTCGGCCGCTAATAAACACAGCAACAACAGGGATACCTTCAGCTTTGAACTTTTTCAATAATGCTAAATCCGTTTTATTACCTCTTTGATATTCTAGATTGTCTAAATCACCATTACCTTCCGCATAAGGTTCTTCACCAAAAACCACAATCGCAATGTCAGGCTTTTGTTTATGCTCACCTGTCTCGCTGAATTCGAGCGTGCCACCACCAGCTTTAACCACTTGTTGAATACCGGAATAAATGGAAGTTGCACCTGGAAAATCAGCATTCTTATTATTCGTTCCCTGCCAGGTAATAGTCCAGCCACCAGACTGTTTTCCAATATTGTCTGCGGCATTACCTGCAATCAAAAAGTGCTGCTTCGGTAATAATGGTAATATATTCCCTTTATTTTTGAGTAAAACCAAAGATTCTCTTACCGCCTGACGTGCTATTTTTCTATGCTCTGCTGATCCTATCAAATCTGTTTTTCCTGATAACAGACGTTTTGCCGGGCTTGGTTTTTCAAATAATCCAGCACGCAATTTGACTCTTAAAATACGACTTACAGCATCATCAATTCGTTGCATACTTATTTCACCACTTTGCACCTGAGCAACCGTGTTATGAAAAAGTGGTTTCCATGCCTGAGTAGGCACCATATAAATATCTAAACCGGCATTAACAGCAGCGCTGCAATTTTCGTTACTACAGCCTGGAATTTGACCATGACCATTCCAGTCGCCAACCACTAAACCATCAAAACCCATTCGAGTTTTTAAAACATCGGTTAACAGATACTTATTACCATGACTTTTCACCCCTTGCCAACTATTAAATGAAGCCATGACGGTTTGCGCACCCGCCGTTAACCCACCCACATAACCTTGGGCATGGATATCAAATAACGCTTTTTCACTTGCCAGATTATCACCTTGGTCGTCCCCATTGACTGTACCACCATCACCAATAAAGTGTTTAACAGTACCAATTACTCTTTGATCACTTAAAAAATCTCTGTCAGCTACTCCCTGCAGTCCTTTCACAATAGCGCTGGCATATGCTTTCACAATTACAGGTTCTTCAGAATAACCTTCATATGTTCTACCCCAGCGATCATCTCTCACTACAGCAACCGTCGGGGCAAATACCCAATCAATACCTGTAACCATCACTTCTTTGGCTGTAATACTTGCAATTTGTTCTATTAATTCAGGATTATTTGCAGCACCAAGTCCGATATTATGTGGGAACAATGTGGCACCTATCACATTATTATGACCATGTACTGCATCTGTTCCCCACATAGTTGGAATTGTAGAGCCATCTAACGAATCATCTATTGATGCCTGATACATATCTTCTGCCAGTTTTATCCAATCAGCAGGCGTCGCATGTTTATTACCTCCAGGAAATGAACCACCACCATTTAAATAAGAACCAAATCCATATTGGCGCATATCTTCCACAGTAATATCACGAATTTCAGGCTGGATCATTTGCGCCACTTTTTGCGCTAAGGTCATTTTATTCAATAAATCTTTGATTTTATTTTCTAACTGGGGATCCACTTTCACGGCTTGTGGTATTTCAGGCCAAAACTCAGGCACTTTTTGTTGCACTAGTGCGCCCTTTTTATCATTTTGTTCAACATTAACTTTGTCTTGAGTACACGCCATTAATACTGTCCCGATTAAACTCAGAGAGACAATTTGGCTACATTTTTTAATACTCTTTTTTTTATTCATAATATAATTCATTGTTTTACTCATTCTGTTAATAATGGCCGCTACTGTGCTTTGTCGCTAGTTGAACTTTGAGGCTTGCAACCCACCAAACCATAGAAGGCAATATAGATAAAACACACTAAGGGTATAACAAACGCAAATTGCACACCCACAGCGTCAGCTAGTAAACCTTGAAACAAAGGCAAAATTGCACCACCGACAATCGCCATCACTAAAATGCCAGAGCCTTGTGTTGTATGCTCCTTTAAGTTGTTAATAGCTAAAGTAAATATCGTTGGAAACATAATGGAATTACATAAACCAACTAATAAAATGGCCCACATGGCCACAATACCCGAAGTGGAAATTGCAATAATTATCAACAACACAGCCGCTACAGCATTAAATGCTAACGCTTTACCTGCTGCGACTTTTTGCATCACAATGGCGCCAATAAATCGCCCTATTAATGCACCACTAAAATAATAAGCGATATAATGTGCAGCCTCTGACTCAGCGAGTCCCGCAATTGAGTCCATCGTAATGAAATTGATCAGAAAACTACCAATTCCCACCTCTGCTCCCACATATACAAAAATTGCAATCGCTCCCAGTACTAAATGTTTATGCTGCCACGCAGAACCCGATTTTTTCTGGTTTTTAACTGATGAGTTTTTACCAAGATCAGGCAACTTAATGTAAGCAAAGATAAGGGCCAAGATAAATAAGATAAGTGCTAATAATAAATAAGGAAATTGGACGCTTAACGCTTTTTCAGCTGATGTTTGTGTCACATCAGACAAAATAAGCCAGGCACCAAAAAATGGTGCGACAACTGTGCCTAATGAATTAAATGCTTGCGTAAGTGTTAATCTGGATGATGCGGTTTTCGCCTCACCTAATACACTGACGAAAGGGTTAGCGGACACTTGTAATACAGTTATTCCACTTGCCAGAACAAATAGAGCAAATAAAAATATTGCATAGATGCCTAAACTCGCTGCGGGATAAAACAATAAGCAACCTAAACATGCTAATAAAAGACCTGTTACTATGCCTTTTTGATAACCAATTTTACTTACCAACCTGCCTGCGGGTAATGAAACGATAAAATAAGCGCCAAAAAAGCAGAACTGCACTAACATAGCCTGAGCATAACTCAGGTTAAACATGCCTTTTAAATAAGGAATAAGAATATCATTCAGGCAGGTTATAAAACCCCACATAAAAAATAATGATGTGAGAGATGTTAAAGCAAAGGTGTATTTTCCTGCTTTATTGCTATTTTCTAAATTCATTTGATCCGAAGTTAACGACGGCGGTGCCATAAATTCCCCTTAAGCAAACTAAAATTTACATGAACAGTTTGCGACATTTATTTAATTTATAATTTTTAACATTTAAATTATGTTGACCTCATAAAGATAAAGATCTATCTTTATGTAAGCGCTTTCATTTATATCACAAATATAAACCAGCGCAATATTTTTTTAAATTTATATGTAAGCGCTTTCATTGGAGTTGAATTAATTTCCACAAAATGACAAGCCTGCCCATTTCTATATGGCATGGGCGGTTCTACTCAATTTTATAGGGTAGATATTTAGCATACTGATAACTAATAATATTAATTTGGCTTAACATGAATATTTCTCTACCTATACATTCTAAAATGCAAAAGAAAGATTTCACTTTTGGTGTTGCAACGGCATCTTTTCAAATAGAAGGCGCTGCCAGTACTCGCCTTCCTTGCATTTGGGATACATTTTGTAATACACCTGGAAAAATAAAAGATAACTCAAATGGCGACGTTGCCTGCGATCATATTGCCCATTGGCAACAGGATATTGCTTTAATTGACTCTTTAAGCGTTGACGCCTATCGATTTTCTATTTCCTGGCCCAGAGTGATAAAACTGGATGGCAGTTTAAATCAAGATGGTGTTAACTTTTACATTCAGCTATTAGATACCCTGAATGCAAAGAAAATCAAACCCTATGTCACGTTATATCACTGGGATCTCCCTCAACACCTGGAAGACCAAGGTGGCTGGCTGAATCGTCAAACAGCTTATGAGTTCGAAAAATATGTGGATTTGATCACACAAGCTTTTGGTGACAGAGTATTTTCATATGCCACTTTAAACGAACCATTTTGCAGTGCTTATTTAGGCTATGAAATAGGGATACATGCACCTGGTAAAACAGGCAAAAAATACGGAAAAAAAGCGGCCCACCATTTATTATTGGCTCACGGATTAGCGATGAAGGTACTGAATAAAAACAGTCCGCAGAGTCAAAATGGGATCGTACTTAATTTCACACCAGCTTATGCTAAAACACAATCCAGTGCAGATCTTAAAGCTGCAAAAGTTGCAGATGATTATTTTAATCACTGGTATATCAAGCCGGTGTTAGATGGCAGTTATCCAGATTTGATCAATAAACTCCCAAATACAGATAAACCAGATATTCACAATGGTGACATGGAAATAATTTCGCATCCGCTAGATTTTTTAGGTATTAACTTTTATTCTAGGGCAATTTATCAGGCCGATCCGCATCATGACTTTGTCGAAATAAAACCTGAAAATGTAGCAACGACCGATATGGGCTGGGAAATATACCCTCAGGCATTAACTGATTTACTAGTCGAATATAATCAAACCTATCAATTACCCCCTATTTTTATTACCGAAAATGGAGCAGCCATGAAAGATCCTTTGGTTCATGGTGAAATAAATGATATAAATCGCATCGAGTACTACCAAAGCCATCTTATGGCAGTACACAATGCAATCGAACTAGGTGTCAACATTCAGGGATATTTTGCATGGAGTCTGATGGACAACTTTGAATGGGCCGAAGGATACTTAAAACGTTTTGGTATTGTTTACGTTGATTATAAAACCCAAAAACGTACTCTTAAAGCCAGTGGTTATGCTTATAAAGATTTAATTAACCAAAGAAAAGAATAACAATTGAGGTTTCCATGCTATCAATAAAAGAAAAAATCGCTTATGGACTTGGCGATACTGCCAGTAACATCATTTTTCAATCCGTTATGATGTTTTTACTGGTGTTTTATACCGATGTTGTGGGGATCTCACCTGCATACGCCGCGATGATTTTCTTAGTAGTACGGATTTTTGATGCTGTTACCGATCCCCTGATGGGCGCGTTAACAGATCGCACTCATACACGGTTTGGTCAGTTTCGCCCCTATTTATTATGGTTAGCCGTACCTTTTGGTTTCATTAGTATACTGGCATTCACCACCCCTGCTCTGTCCGGTAATGGTAAACTTATGTATGCTTTTATTACATACTCACTGCTAATGCTAGCCTATACAGCCATCAATATTCCCTATTCAGCACTTGGAGGCGTATTAACAGCCGATCCTAAAGAGCGTGTATCTGTACAAACCTATCGATTTGTTTGTGGGATGTCTGGTGGACTGATAGTGACTTTATGTATTTTGCCTTTAGTGAACTGGTTTGGTGATAACGACCCGGCAAAAGGCTATCAGGCAGCTATGATAGCCATGAGTATTTTAGGTATTATACTGTTCTTATTATGTTTTGCTGGTACTAAAGAACGTGTTGCTCCGCCAAAACAACAAAGGTTAAGCTATAAGCAAGATATCAAGGTTTTATGGCAAAACGATCAATGGCGCATACTCTGTATTGCAGGTTTATGCTTATTAACAGGTCAGGTACTAAGAGCAACACTTGCCATATATTATGTCAGAGATTTTCTTGGCCAAGCTGATTTAATTACCGCATTTTTAACCTTAGGCATGATAGGTAATATACTAGGTTGTGGTTGTGCGCAATTTATCAATAAAAGAATATGTAAAATCAAAGCCTATATTAGTTTACAAGTTTTGGCAGCAGTCATTTGTATAGGGAGCTATTTTGTGGGTTCAAATCAACTGATATTAGCTTTCACTTTGTATTTTTTATGGAGCTTTTTCTTACAAATGGCGACCCCCTTATTGTGGGCGAAAATGGCAGATACCATAGATTACGGCCATTGGAAAACAGGCGTACGGATCACTGGTATGATATACTCCGCCATCGTATTTTTTATTAAACTCGGTGTTGCCTTTGGCGGTGCGCTTGCAGCTTTCGCTTTAGCCTTTTATGGCTATCAGGCAGATACAGCGCCAACACACGCAACCAAAGAAGGTATTTTAATGTCATTTACATTATATCCGGCAATTGGGTCGTTATTAGTTGCCTGGATCATGCGCTGGTATACATTAAATAATCAAAAAGTAACCCAAATTCATCAAGAACTTAAAACCATATCTGGTTAATATAAATAACTTCATGCTACAGTAACCAGGTATTAAATGCCTATCTATATAAAGGAAAAAAATGGCCACAATTTATGAGGTTTCAGAGCTTGCAGGAGTATCACTGGCAACGGTTTCCCGTGTGATGAATAAAAACGCGAATGTAAGCGATGTAACTCGTGAAAAAGTGACTAAAGCCATGGAACAACTTGGTTATCGGCCTAATACCATAGCCCAATCTTTAGCATCTAACAGATCAAATAGCGTTGGCGTACTCATTTCTGAATTAAGTGGACCTTATTATGGTCCTATGATGAGTGGCATTGAAGCTGAACTCACAGCTGCTGAAAAGCACGTTATAATTGCAGCTGGCCATAGTGATGAAAAAACCGAAATAGACGGCATAGAGTTTTTGATTGGCAGGCGCTGTGATGCATTAATTTTGAATGTTGAAGCGGTATCAGACGACTATTTAATTGCTTTAAGCAAAAAATCTACCCCCATATATTTAATAAATCGTTATATACCAGAATTAGCAGATATTTGTATCAGCTTAAATAATGAACTAGGTGGCTATATCGCAACTAAATCAGTATTAGAGCAAGGTCATACACAAGTTGCTTATATTTCTGGCCCTAGCTGGAAAATGGATGCCAGTGAACGTTTAATTGGCCATAAACGCGCACTAACAGAATATAACTTAACAGTGAACGACAACTTAATTTTTGAAGGCAATTACCAGGAGTCTGGTGGCAGCGAAGCCATGCAACATTTCTTACAACAACACGATAAATTTACCGCTGTTATCTGTGGTAATGATGAAATGGCTTCAGGTGCCATGACAGTTGCCCGTGAGCACGGTTTGTCTTTGCCTAAAGACTTATCAATAGTCGGTTTTGATGATGTAACATTTGCCCGCTATTTGTACCCTAAACTAACGACCATTCATTATCCAGTAAATGAAATGGGTCATATGTCAGCACGTTTAGTATTAAAAAACACCTACGAAGATAAAAAACTGATTATTACTAATATATTTGAACCAGATTTAGTTGTTCGAGACTCTGTTACTCAAGTTGAATCTTAATCTTTAACATTATTTATACGATATAATTAAATATCCGGTGTCGAAATCAATAAAGGACCTACCACTTAAATACCTGTTTACTTTTCAACCAATCAAGGTTAGGCTTTTAGGTCCAACTAAAACAGAAGGAATACGGATATGTTTTATTATTTGAAAACTCATGTTGGAACTTGGTTAATAGGTCGTAGAAGCAATGGTACATACGATCTAAGGATGTACTTCCCAAATCGTGGATATAAAGTGATAGGTAATTATCAGTGCTCTGAATTTGCCAGAAATGATGTAGAAACTTATTGCACCGGGTTTGATTTGTGGGATTTAAAATTAATTCAAATCGATTTCGCCGGACTTAGCTCTGTGTTGAAGTGGTCTACTTCACGCTCTCAGCCAGATTTAGAATCAATTCATGCATAAATCTTCTTAGCGTCTGCAATGGCGCTTTCCTTCATTTATACATAATTAAGAAAATTAATAAAAAAGCTTCACTAAGAAGCTTTTTTATTAACTGAAAATAACATGTTAGCTTTCGCTTTCATCTTCAGTTTTATACTTAGCAGCCGTTTCTGTTACTAGCGGCTGAAGTTCACCTTTTTGGAACATTTCGATAATAATGTCACATCCGCCAACTAATTCACCATCAACCCAAAGTTGTGGGAATGTAGGCCAATCAGCATAAGCTGGTAATTCAGAACGAATATCTGGGTTCAATAAGATATCTACGTAAGCAAATTGCTCGCCACAAGACATTAATGCCTGAGAAGCTTGAGAAGAAAAACCACAACTAGGCAGCTTAGGCGAGCCCTTCATGTATAAAAGAATTGGATTTTCAGAAATTTGTTGTTTAATTTTATCAATGGTTTCCATGTTCAACCTCAAAATGCACTTAATTTGTCTATAATTCAATATTTATAATCTACAATGCGCTAGTAACATTGCGGTTTATTAAAACTTGAGTAAAATACTCAGGATTATAATAACACTTTTTTTAGTCCTTGTACTTATAAAGCCCATGGAGAAATAAAAATGGCATTTGAACTACCGTCACTACCTTATGCAATCGATGCTCTTGAGCCTCATATTTCAAAAGAAACATTAGAATATCATCACGGTAAACATCACAATACCTATGTTGTTAAATTAAACGGTTTAGTTGATGGCACTGACTTAGCAAATAAATCACTGGAAGAAATAATATGTTCTTCAGAAGGTGGCGTATTTAACAATGCAGCGCAAATCTGGAATCACACTTTTTATTGGCACTGTTTAGCACCAAATGCGGGTGGCGAACCGACTGGCGCTATCAGTGATGCAATTAATGCTAAATGGGGTTCTTTTGAAGAATTCAAGGCCGCTTTAAATGATAAAGCAGTTAACAACTTTGGTTCAAGCTGGACTTGGTTAGTTAAACTGGCAGATGGTACATTAGATATTGTTAATACATCAAATGCAGCTACGCCTTTAACTGATGAGGGTGTTACACCAATTTTAACTGTAGATTTATGGGAACACGCATATTACATCGATTACCGTAATGTTCGTCCTGACTACTTAAAAGGTTACTGGTCTTTAGTTAATTGGGACTTCGCAAACAAAAACTTTGCTTAATCACCAATATTAAAACACTAATTAATAAAGCCTGCGAAATTATTAAATAATTTCGCAGGCTTTATTTTTACAAAATACGTCTAAACAGTTAGTTACCTCTTCATTGCAATTACTTCAACAATCATTTTTTTTTCTTTAAAAATCTTTACTTTAAATAAGCATAATCTTCAAACCCGACTACTATTAGAAATAGAGTAATTCAGTTTTTTATGATTATTTGAATGTGCCCGGAGGTCTTTATGACAATATTTGATCACTACCAAACGCGATATGAAGCGTCTAAAGAAGAAGAGTTTACAATTAGCGAATTTTTGGACATTTGTCGTGAAGATAAATCTGCATATGCCAGTGCAGCAGAGCGTTTATTGATGGCTATTGGTTCCCCAGAAATGATAGATACATCTCAGGATGCGTCTTTAAGTAGGATATTTTCAAATCGTGTTATTTCTCGTTATCCCGAGTTTTCAGAGTTTTACGGGATGGAAGATGCAATTGAACAAATAGTATCTTATCTAAAACATGCAGCACAAGGTCTGGAAGAGAAAAAACAAGTTCTCTACTTACTTGGTCCTGTAGGTGGTGGTAAATCATCATTAGCTGAGAAGTTAAAATATTTAATGCAAAAAGTGCCTATTTATTGCATTAAAGATTCACCGGTAAACGATCACCCACTTGCGCTTTTTGATCCTATTGAAGATGGTGATTTATTAGAAAAAGAATACGGTATTAATCAAAGATATATAAAGACAATTATGTCTCCATGGGCCGCTAAGCGTTTACATGAATATAACGGTGATATTAGTCAATTTAAAGTTGTAAAAAGATATCCTTCAATTTTAAATCAAATCGCGATTGCCAAAACAGAACCAGGTGATGAAAATAATCAAGATATCAGTGCATTAGTAGGTAAAGTTGATATCAGAAAACTTGAAAATCACGCACAAAATGATCCTGATGCCTACGCATATTCAGGTGCTTTATGTCGAGCAAATCAAGGCTTAATGGAATTTGTTGAAATGTTCAAAGCACCGATAAAAGTTTTACATCCGCTTTTAACAGCGACACAAGAAGGCAATTTTAATGGTACTGAGGGGCTATCAGCCCTCCCCTTCGATGGTATGATTTTAGCTCATTCAAATGAATCTGAATGGCAGACTTTCAAATCTAATAAAAATAATGAAGCATTTTTAGATAGAGTTTTTATTGTAAAAGTACCATATTGCTTACGTGTATCAGAAGAAATAAAGATTTATGATAAATTATTAGAAAATAGTGAGTTAAAAGAATCACCTTGTGCACCCAGTACCTTAGAGATCTTAGCTCAGTTTACTGTTTTATCCCGACTAAAAGAACCCGAAAACTCTAGCCTCTATTCAAAAATGCGTGTTTATGATGGTGAAAGCCTTAAAGATACAGATCCTAAAGCAAAGTCTTACCAGGAATACAAAGATTATGCAGGAATTGATGAAGGCATGAACGGGTTATCAACCCGGTTTGCATTCAAAATTTTGTCTAGGGTATTCAATTTTGATCATACCGAAGTCGCGGCTAACCCAGTTCATTTATTCTATGTATTAGAACAACAAATAGAGCGAGAACAATTTCCACAGGAAGTTCAGGAGCGATATTTAGAATTTCTAAAAGGATTTCTTACGACTAAATATGTGGAATTTATCGGTAAAGAAATTCAAACTGCTTATCTTGAATCTTACTCTGAATACGGACAAAACATATTCGACAGATATGTAACTTATGCCGATTTTTGGATCCAGGACCAAGAATACAGAGATCCAGACACAGGACAATTATTCGACAGATCTGCATTAAATGCAGAACTTGAAAAAATTGAAAAACCTGCCGGTATTTCTAACCCTAAAGATTTTAGAAATGAAATTGTCAATTTTGTCTTACGCGCTAAAGCAAATAATAATGGTAAGAACCCAGCATGGACCAGTTATGAAAAATTAAGAACGGTCATCGAAAAGAAAATGTTCTCAAATACAGAAGATCTACTGCCAGTCATTTCATTTAATGCCAAAACATCGGGGGATGATCAACAAAAACACGAAGATTTTGTAGACCGCATGGTAGATAAAGGCTATACCCGTAAACAGGTTCGCTTACTTTCTGAGTGGTATCTTAGAGTACGTAAATCGCAATAATAACTTATAGCGGAGGGATTTTATGGCCCATTTTATAGACCGCCGCTTAAATGGCAAAAATAAAAGTACGGTGAATCGACAGCGGTTTATTCGCCGTTACAAGCATCAAATAAAAAAAGCAGTATCTGATGCCATTAATAAGCGTAGTGTAACCGACATTGATAAGGGAGAGAGTGTTTCGATCCCTAATCAAGATATTAGTGAACCTATTTTTCACCAAGATAAAGGGGGCGCTAGAAATACAGTTCATCCGGGAAACGATCAATTTGCAACTGGCGACAAAGTTAAACGTCCACTTGGTGGTCAGGGAGATGGTTCGGGTGAAGGAGAAGCGAGTGATAAAGGCGAAGGGGAAGATGAATTTGTTTTTTCAATCTCAAAAGATGAATACTTAGACTTACTTTTTGAAGATTTAGAATTACCAAATTTACAACAAAATCAGCTAGATAAATTAGTTAAAATGAAAAGTCATCGCGCTGGTTTTTGTTCTGATGGTGTGCCTTCAAATATTGATATAGTGCGTTCATTACAAGGCTCTTTAGCCCGTCGTGTGGCTATGAGTGCCAGTAAAAAACGCAGGTTAAAACAAGCTATACTTGAATTAGAAGAGTTAGAAAAACAGCCGGAACCAAATCAAGCAAGTATAAAATTATTACAAAAAGAAATTGAAACACTGAAGTCCAAAATAGCTGCCGTACCATTTATTGATACTTTTGATTTGCGTTTTCGAAACTACGAAAAACGCCCTGAGCCTACCAGTAAAGCCGTTATGTTCTGTTTAATGGATGTATCAGGCTCAATGGATCAAGCGACTAAAGAAATGGCAAAACGTTTTTATATCCTACTTTATATGTTTTTAACCCGTACCTATCAAAATATCGATGTGGTTTATATCAGGCACCATACACAAGCTAAAGAAGTCGATGAACAAGAGTTTTTCTATTCACAGGAAACTGGTGGCACTATAGTCTCAAGTGCTTTAAAAATGATGAACGACATTATTGAAGAAAGATATGATCCTTCACAATGGAATATTTATGCAGCCCAGGCATCAGATGGTGATAACTGGGCGGATGATTCACCGAACTGCACTGAAATGTTAGTAAACAAGCTTCTACCTAAAGTTAGGTATTATTCCTATATTGAAATCACTAACAGAGCACACCAAAGCCTATGGCGTGAGTATGAAAACATCAAAAATACTCACAGTAACTTTGCCATACAACACATTCGGTCAGTAGAAGATATTTATCCCATTTTTAGAGAATTATTTAAGAAAAATACGCAAAATTTATAAATTAGAAGCAGGATAGCTTATGACAGATAATAGATTAAGTGATGGCCCGGATTGGACTTTTGAACTACTTGCTGAGTATCAAAAGGAAATTGCTAAAGTTGCAAAGCATTATAAATTAGACACATACCCTAATCAAATTGAGTTAATTGCAGCTGAACAAATGATGGATGCTTATTCAAGTGTCGGAATGCCAATAGGCTATAACCATTGGTCTTATGGTAAAAAATTTATACAAACAGAACAAAATTATAAACGTGGTCAAATGGGGTTAGCCTATGAAATAGTAATTAATTCTGAGCCTTGTATTTCCTATTTAATGGAAGAAAATACGCTACCAATGCAAGCCTTAGTCATTGCTCATGCTTGTTATGGCCATAACTCGTTTTTTAAAAATAATTACCTATTTAAAACATGGACAGATGCCAGTTCTATCATCGACTACCTGGTATTTGCTAAAAATTATATTACAAAGTGTGAACAAAAATATGGTGTAGAACAGGTAGAAAGTCTTTTAGATTCATGCCATGCATTAATGAATTATGGTGTTGATCGATATAAACGGCCCCAATCTGTATCGCTTTTTGAAGAACAAAAAAGACAAGAAGAAAGATCTGAATATTTACAATCGCAAGTCAATGAATTATGGAAAACAATCCCACAACAATTGCAGAAAGAAAAAGTAAAAAAACAACGTTTTCCATCAGAGCCACAAGAAAATATTCTTTATTTTATAGAGAAACATGCACCTTTACTTGATTCATGGCAAAGAGAAATTATTCGTATTGTACGTAAGATATCTCAATACTTTTACCCTCAAAAACAAACGCAAGTCATGAATGAAGGATGGGCAACCTTCTGGCACTATACCATAATTCAACATCTCTATGACAATGGTAAGGTAACAGATGCGTTTATGTTGGAAATACTACAAAGTCATACCAATGTTGTATATCAGCCACCGTATAACAGTAAATTTTATTCAGGCATAAACCCATATGCCTTAGGCTTTAATATGATGGTTGATATCAGGCGCATATGTGAAAATCCTACAGAGGAAGATAAAGCTTGGTTTCCCGATATCGCAGGCAGTGATTGGCTAGAAACATTGCATTTTGCTATGCGTAATTTTAAAGATGAAAGTTTTATTAGTCAGTTTTTGTCGCCAAAGTTAATGCGAGATTTTAAATTATTTTCAATACTTGATGATGAGAAGCGCAGTCATCTTGAAATCAGTGCAATACACGATGAACAAGGATATTTAGATATTCGACATGCATTATCTGAACAATATAACTTAAGTAATATTGAACCAAACATTCAAGTTTATAATGTTGATATCAAAGGTGATAGATCGCTAACTTTAAGATATGTGCCACATAATAATATTCCGTTAGGAAAATCTAAAGATGAAGTATTAAAACATTTACATAGATTATGGGGTTTCAAAGTGAAGCTTGAATCAGTATCAACAACAGGTGTCGTATCGGAATTAACCAGATGTCCAAAAGAAGAATCGACTGTTTAACAAATAATACTTACTATCAAAAAGGGCACTGCTAAAGTGCCCTCTCCTAATTATAATGGAATAGCGATTGAACTTAATGCGTCTTTTATTTGCTATCTAACATTGGTGTATTTTCATCATAAATAGACACTTTATTGCGTCCATGCTCTTTAGATTGATATAAGGCAGCATCGGCAGCCATAATCCAATTTTCATGTTTTGTAAAACCAGGCTCTAACATTGCAATCCCTAAACTGATTGTCATCTTTATTTCACATTCTTCAAACAAGATTGTTGAAGCTTCAATTATTTTACGAAGTCGCTCCGCAAATATTTTGGCTCCCTCGACATCAGTATCAACTAAGGTTACGGCAAATTCCTCACCACCATAACGGCCGGCAACATCAGACTCTCTGAGTGTCTGTTGTAATACCTCAGCGATATGAACTAAAGCTGCATCTCCTCCTGCATGACCATACGCATCATTCACTTTTTTAAAATGGTCAACATCAAACATTAATAAACACGTATCACCGCCACTCCTGCGTAACCTTTTAAACTCTTTACGTAAGCTTTCTTCCCAAAAACCACGATTATACAGTCCGGTCATCCTGTCTGTACGACTTAACAAAATCAGTTCTTGATTTACGCCTTCTAATTCTTTCTTATTAACAGCTTCGTCTGTCACGTCATAAATAATGATACAAATATTCGAAACTTCTCCAATAGTATTAGATAAAGGAATAAATGTAGCATTTTGATACATATGATCTGCTTTGCCTGTAATTGGTCTATAATTCTTAAACTTGAAAATATACTCTTGTTGTTCCCAAATGGTAAAAGATCTATTTTTTAACACAAATACAGCTTCGGTTTTACTTCGAAACCATTTTTCATCAATTGAGGGGAACAAATCAAATATATCTTTATCTTTTACCTGACTCGGTAATAAGCCAGAATGGTTTTCCATAAAGCCATTCCATACACATACATTGTAGTTACGATCTAATACAACTAAGCCAACATCAATGCTGTTAAACATATCCATCATCCAGTGGATCTCATTCATTTCAAAATCTGATGAAGGCATAAATTCTCTTCTTATATCGTGTAAATGCTTATTAAACTATCCATCATACCTAACCAGATCTCATTAACATCAAAACCCAATAAAGGCATAAATTCTCTTCTTATATCGTGTAAATGCTTATTAAACTATCCATCATACCTTAACAGCTAAAAAAAAAAGATAATTTTCCTAGTCATCTAATAAATATTCCACTTTGTATTTCATGGTTTTTAAAGAGTCTTCGGTAAAAACAAGCATCAAATCAAAATTCACATCATGCCCTTCAATACCGTAGCTGACTTCAATTGCAAGTGCTCTTTGCCAGCGAGATTCATTGGCTTCAACAATATCCTTAACATTACAATGTTGACCCATTACCACTGGATGCCCTTGGCTAAATGGCATATCTAATTGTTTTGAAAGACCATTTAAAATTGCGCCGATTAAGATATTTGCAATATCCATTAATAGTTCAAGTTCAACTTTATTATTCATTTCTCCTTCATAATTCATTAAAGAAGCGATTTCTTTAAAACTTGAATCATTAAGTAATAATAAGGCTTCGCCTGAAATACCGCCACCAATGAAACCCTGACAGACACCAGAAGTTGATGCACTTGCATCTATCGAATGTAGTGCCATAGCCAGTTCATTCACTTCAAGTACATTCACATTTGGAATCGGTAGTTTTACAAAAACATTTAGCAATCGAGATAATAAATCACCTGCTTGACCCATGGCAACATTCGTTAACTCCTGATATATATCTCTAATATCAGGATCTAATTGCTCACCCAGTTTATGGGATAACCTTTCACGCATAGCCTTATCTTTAATACCATGCTTTTCAATAATATCGGCTAATTTTTCAGCGGAACAAGGTTTTTGAATAAAATCAATAGCCCCCAATTCGGTCACTCTTTTATGGGCTGTTGGTTGAATATCTCCTGAAACAACAACAACTAACACCTGTAAATCTAGATCATTTATTGCTTGTAATACTTCATAGCCATCCATTTGTGGCATATTCAAATCTAGAAATAGTATTTCAGGTCCTATCGCTTTTATTTGTTCAATACAATGTAATCCGTGTTCGGCATATTCAATCTGAATATCCCAATCTTCTGGTAAACAACGAGCCAGTTGTCTACGAGCAAGTCGCGAATCATCACAGATCAAAATAGGAGTTGCCATATCTATTCTCTTTTTTCTTTATAATAATTAGTTTAGAGCACAGACTTCACAATGCCACTGTTTTTATACTCTATTTTGCTTTATACGCTAATTTAACAAATATATGGTGTTTATTTAATCGTTTTTTAACGCTCTCATTATACAAGTTATATTTTCCTTTACATTAAAAAATTAACTGTCAAGCTATTAATTTTATAATATAGATCACTCTTAGGTTGAAGTATGTTACGTTTTTTAATTATTGCCACAGGAATTTTAGTTAGCTGTTATAGTTTTGCTAACTTGCCATTAAACCAATTGGATGCGGATAAAGTCAAAGCTGGTGAAAAACCAATAATTTTATTGGGAAACCCGGTAAAATTAAAGCAACAAGCGCCCAATTTTAAAGTAGTAAACGGTAAGTTTAATTTAGTTCAGTTAAGTGACTATAAAGATAAAGCCGTTTTGATCAGTGTAGTACCCAGCTTAGACACTGGCGTATGTAGTTTACAAACTAAACATTTTAACGAAAAGTTGGCTATTGAATTTCCAGATTTAGTGATGTTAACAATAAGTGCAGACTTACCATTTGCACAAAAACGATTCTGCATGGCCGAAAATATTGATAAAATTACCACACTATCAGATTCAGTGTGGCGTCATTTTGGGGAAAATTACGGATTAATCATTAAAGATATGGGATTACTTACCAGAAGTGTGTTTATTCTTAATAAACATCACCAAATCGTCTATAAACAACTAGTCCCTAATTTATCACAAGAGCCAGATTATCTATCAGTTGAAATCGCTTTAAAGAAATTAAAATAAAAACTACCAGTTATTAAGGTTACGAAGTACTAAATCTTCAAATAGTTCAATATGATCATCTCGATTATTTAAGGCGGGAATATACTCAAATTTTTCGCCTCCTGCTGCTAAAAAGATTTCTTTATTTTCAATAGATATTTCTTCCAACGTTTCTAAGCAATCTGCTGAAAATGCAGGACAAATAATTTGTACTGACTTAATGCCTTGCTCTGCAATCTCAGTTAACGTTTTGTCCGTATAAGGTTGCAGCCATTCCTGTTTACCAAATCGTGACTGAAAAGTCATTTTCCACGCATCGTCGGATAAGCCAAGTAATTTAGCCGTTGATTTTGCAGTAGTTTCACATTGATAATAATATGGATCTCCTTTTTCAATAGAAACCTTTGGTAATCCATGAAAAGAGAATATTAATAACTCTGATCTACCATGCTGAGCCTGGTGATCTTTTATCGATTGCGCCAATGCCTTTATATACTTTGAATTTTGGTAATATTCTTTAACAAATCGTATTTCAGGTAAGTTACGTACTGTTTTCAATGCTAAATTTAATTTATCAAATACTGCTGCGGTTGTCGTAGATGAATATTGCGGATATAAAGGAATAACTAAAATGTTTTCACAACCTTCATTTAATAACTTGGAGACTTTTTCTTTGATTGAAATAGACCCATATGTCATAGCGAGTTCAATATTTATATCAAGTTGATGTTTATTAGTTAAAGCATGATCTAATTTATCGGCTTGTGCTTCTCCAATTACACGTAATGGAGAGCCCTTTTCCATCCATATCGATTTGTATGCTTTTGCAACTTTTTTACATCGTAATGGGAGTACAACACCATTTAATATAAAAAACCAAATTAAAGGCGGGATTTCAACAACACGCGTGTCTGACAGAAATTCTTTTAAATATTTCCTGATAGCGGCTGGCGTCGGTTGATCTGGTGTACCTAAATTAACCAATAATACACCATATTTTTTACTTGATTTACTCAGTGTTATCGTCATTTAAAATGTCTTTTATATTAAAAAACCCACTTCATGTGGGCTTAATTATTGATATATGATCAGTTATTCTTTTTAGGTTATTAAATTAACCGAGTAGCTCTGCCAACTGTTCACTTACAGCTTCAACAGCTTGTGTGCCGTCAAATTTGTTATATTTCGTATTACCAGCTTGCGCTTCTGCTTGATAATAGCTAACAAGAGGCCGTGTTTGCTCATGATAGATACCTAGACGTTTACTAACTGTTTCAGCAACATCATCATCACGTATGATCAAATCTTCACCCGTCTCATCATCTTTGCCTTCTACCTTAGGTGGATTATAAATCACATGATAAACTCGTCCTGAAGCAGGATGAACACGGCGACCACCCATACGGTCAATGATCACTTGATCAGCCACATCAAATTCAATCACATTATCTACAATTACGCCATTTTCTTTCATTGCATCAGCTTGCGGGATGGTACGCGGGAATCCATCTAACAAAAATCCTTTCTCACAATCAGCTTTCGCAATACGCTCCTTAACTAAACCTATGATGATCTCGTCAGAAACTAATTGGCCGGCATCCATTACTTTTTTAGCTTCTAAGCCTAAAGCAGTTCCTTCCTTGATTGCAGCACGAAGCATATCTCCAGTAGATATCTGTGGAATACCATATTTGTTCATTAAAAATTGAGCCTGAGTGCCTTTTCCTGCACCTGGTGCACCTAAAAGAATAATGCGCATATTATTGCCTTGTCTATATTATGGAGTAATTTTTTCTAGAACAGAATTCTTCCACAAGCCGAGCTTTTACTCAAGTGACTTCGTATTAAATTAGCTAAAAGTTGTAGATGGATCAAAAAAGGGAAGTGAGACTTCCCTTTTTAAGTTTTACTGAAGATTAATATCGTCTATTTACTTAAATCTAACATCAATTTATTTAAACGGCTTACAAATCCCGCTGGATCTTTTAAGCTTCCACGTTCAGCGAGTAGAGCTTGATCTAATAACACCTCAGACCACTGAGCAAATTTATCTTCATCTTGCTCATCATTTAAATGTTTCACCAATTGGTGCTCTGGATTCAATTCAAATACAGGTTTAGCTTCAGGTGCACCTTGGCCAACGGCTTCCATTAACTTAGCCATTTGTGAACTCATATCATGCTCATCTGCAACAACACAGGCCGGAGATTCAGTTAATCTATGCGTGAAACGCACGTCTTTTACTTTATCACCAAGTACTGTTTTTATGCGTTCAACAAGACCTTCAACTTCTTTTTCCGACGTTTCTTGCTCTTTTTTGCTTTCTTCATCTTCTAAATCACCTAAATCTAAATCACCACGTGTGATAGAAGCAAGAGGCTTAGAATCGAATTCAGTTAGATGACTCATCATCCACTCATCTACGCGATCTGACATTAATAATACTTCAATGCCTTTCTTACGGAAAATTTCTAAATGAGGCGAACTCTTAGCAGCTTCGTAGCTATCAGCTACAACATAATAAATTTTATCCTGCCCTTCTTTCATGCGTGACACATAATCAGCTAATGAAACACTTTGAGTTGATTCATTTAATTCTGTAGAAGCAAAGCGTAATAATTTGGCAATCGCATCTTTATTTGCTGCATCTTCAGCCGGACCTTCTTTGATAACCTGACCAAATTCATTCCAGAAAACCTGATAATCTTCAGCTTTATTTTTACCCATTCTTTCAAGCATCTTAAGGATACGAGAAGTACAACCTTTACGAATAGTTTGCGTAATTTTATTATCTTGTAGGATCTCACGTGATACGTTTAATGGAAGATCATTTGAATCAAGAAGGCCTTTGACAAAACGTAAATAGCTAGGCATAAACTGTTCAGCGTCATCCATAATAAAGACACGTTGAACATATAATTTTAAACCGCTTTTATGATCGCGATTCCATAAATCAAACGGTGCTTTTTTAGGAATATACAATAAACTGGTATATTCTGATTTACCTTCAACTTTATTATGGCTCCAGCTAAGTGGCTCTTCCCAGTCATGGCTTACATGCTTGTAAAACTCTTTATATTCTTCATCTTTAACTTCTGATTTATCAAGCGTCCACAGTGCAGTTGCCTTATTTACAACTTCCCACTCTCCTGGAACTGCAGGTACTTTTTCACCATCAGGCCCTTCAGACTCAGGAATTTCATCTTTAAACATTTCTACAGGAATAGAAATATGATCAGCATATTTAGTGACTATGCCACGTAAACGGAAGCTATCTACAAATTCTTTTTCTTCTTCTTTAAGATGTAAAACTATTTCAGTGCCTCGTGCTGCTTTTTCAATTTCAGCAATGCTATATTCACCTTCACCTTTTGAATACCATTCAACCGCTTTTTCTTCACCCGCTTTACGAGTTCTAACGGTTACTGCATCTGCAACGATAAATGCTGAATAGAAACCAACACCAAATTGACCAATTAGCTGAGAATCTTTTGCCTGATCACCTGATAAATTTTCAAAAAACTCAGCAGTACCCGATTTTGCAATTGTTCCTAAAGAGCTGATCACTTCTTCACGGTTCATACCAATGCCGTTATCAGAAATAGTCACCGTTCCCGCTTTTTCGTCAGAACTGATTGTTAATTTTAAATCTGCATCACCTTGATAAAGATCACCATCTGATAATGCTAAAAATCTTAATTTATCTGCTGCATCTGATGCGTTTGAAATAAGTTCACGTAAGAAAATTTCTTTGTTCGAGTACAAAGAATGGATCATTAAATTGAGTATTTGTTTGGCATCTGTACCAAATGAATGATTTTCTTTATTTACTTCTGTCGTCATGTTAATTCCCAAATTTAGAGATATTTATTTCATATTGTTAACAGATATGGGGCATGAAAAAAGAACTTCAAGAGACTAATAAAAAAAATTAACAGGAATGTGAGCAAAGTGACATTATACGATACTTTGCTCTTTAAAGAGGATTAAACCGTTTTTCTACCACTAAATGCATGAGATAAAGTCATACCATCAACTAAATCCAATTCACCACCAACAGGTACACCATGGGCGATCCGAGAAGCACTAACCTGATATTTTTGACATATTTCAGCAATAAAATGTGCGGTTGTTTCACCTTCAACCGTTGGGTTTGTTGCCAAAATCACTTCATTGATGTCATCATTCTGTAAAGTGACTTCAAGCTGATCTAGGCCTATTTCTTTTGGGCCTATGCCATCTAACGGAGATAAATGTCCCATTAAAACAAAATAACGCCCTAAATATTGCCCTGTTTGTTCTATTGCTAGAATATCCGTTGGAGATTCAACAATGCATAATAAACCCGAATCAATACGCTTTATATTTTGGCACAGATCACAGAGTTGTTCTTCACAAAAAGTCCTGCAAGATTGACAGTGACCAATATTTTCCATGGCATAAGTTAATGAACGACCAAGCTGACTCCCCCCGACTCTGTCTCTTTCAAGTAATTGAAATGCAATTCTTTGAGCTGACTTGGGGCCTATACCAGGCAAACACCGTAAAGCATCTATAAGTTGTGCCAAACTTGCCGATAATTTCATTAATAATCCAATTAAAAAGGCATTTTCATACCTGGAGGTAATTGCATACCACCAGTAACTTTAGCCATTCTTTCAGCACTTTCTTCCTCAACGCGTCTAACAGCATCATTAATTGCCGCTGCAACTAAATCTTCTATCATATCTTTATCGTCTTCCATTAAGCTTTCATCTAAAACAATGCCACGAACATTGTGATTACCCAACATGGTAACTTTAACCAAACCCGCACCTGACTCTCCAACAACTTCCATTTCTGCAATTTCAGCTTGTGCTTTTTGCATACGATCTTGCATTTGTTGGGCTTGTTTCATCATATTGCCCATTCCGCCTTTAAACATATCTTTCTCTCTCTAAATTTAAACTAGTTATATATTAATCTTTACGTTGGCCCAAAGATAAGGATTTCCAACAAAAATTACAAGATTAATTAGCTATTATACTCTTTTCAGATATTTCAGCATTAAAACGCTGAATAAATCCGAGTACAATTGGGTCTTGCTGTATTACCTCTATGGCATGTTTTAATCTATCAGCATCTAATTTTTGTTGTAATAAAAATGGTGTATTGGCCACATTATTCATAAATTCTATATTAAGCTTTATATTTTGTTGCAGTGCTTCACATAAACTATGCTGTAATTGTTCTCGCATCGCTTGGCTATCTAAATGCTCTTGTGTTGCATCGATTTTTAAGTAAACATTTTCTGCATTTTGATGCCAAATTCCATGTAATGCAAATTGTCGGATCCGACCACCTAATTGCATTTTATGGATCAATTCGGCCCATTGATCTTGTTGATAAGCATATTTTACATCACTCAAAGGACTGACAAACCCTTCTGGGATCTCAATTATTTCTTCTGGTAATATATCTTGTGCGGGCACCTGTGATATTTGCTCTACAAGCTCTGGAGCCAAGTCTGTTTGCTGTGTATCAATTCTTGGGTGTAAGTTTTTTTTACGAGCGCCAATCATAGGATCTTGCTCTATTACAGGCGCTTTATCTGTAACAACGCCCCTTAGGGGCTCAATCTTTTTTATTGGATGTTCTGGATCTCCAGCTATTTCGTTTTCTTGCTGAAATTGATTTTGACTTTGCTGAGTCTCTTTTATTGACCCTTCAGATGTAAACATCTGGCCTCTGCCCGAAATATTTCTATTCGCTAATATTTTAGCTATTGCGGACTGTGCGCCAGACATAGCAGTGTTAATATGTTCTGCTATAGGAAGGTTATCAATTTTATCCCCGTTATTATCTGACTGATTACTTTCATTAAGTTCTGATTTTTCTTGAATTACTGCAGGTGTTAACTCCACATTAGCTATAGGTTCATTTCTAGCTGCAGTATCATGTGCCGGCGTTAATTTATCAGCTTCTTCAATAACAGCAGACATTTGTTGTTGCAAATCATGTTCAACTTGAGAAACTGAAGTTTCAATATCTGGTTGATTGAATTCTGATTTCTTATTTTGTTCAGGCTTATTTAGCATTTGGCGTAAATTTGCCACGCCCGTTTTATCAACTTCATGACCTATTGTACTATGCGGTTTATCAATTGCAGCATTATAAACAACAGGTTCAAATGCCAGCAACCTCAATAAAATCATTTCAAAACCTAAGCGTAAATCCGGTGCCCAGGTAAGGTCTTTTTTTCCATTCAAAAGCAGCTGATAATAAATCTGAATTTGCTCAACTGTCACTTGTTTACTTAAAACAGTAACAAACTCTTCGTTATGACGACTTAATTTAGCAGCATTAGGAACAAGATGAGTTAATAGCAATAAATGGGTTAAAGACAGTAAATCATCAAGCACAGCCTGATAATTGGGATTTTGTAATGAAAGTATTTCAACAACGGTTAAAAGTTCTTCACCATCTTGCGCCAAAATAGCCACAATTAACTTATGCGACCAGCTTCTATCCATCAAGCCTAGCATTTTCTTAACTTGTAAAACGCTTATATCGCCGTTAGTCTGTGCGATCGCTTGATCAGTTAAACTCAGCGCATCGCGCATACTACCATCAGCTGATTTAGCGATTAAAGCGAGTGCGTCTAGCTCAAAATTTAAACTTTCTTTATTTAAAATAAAGTTAAGCTGTTCACTAATTTCATTTTGAGTAAGTGCACTTAAATTAAACTGCAAGCATCGTGACAAAATAGTTATAGGCAGTTTCTGTGGATCAGTTGTGGCTAATAAAAATTTAACATGCTCAGGCGGTTCTTCAAGGGTTTTTAATAACGCATTAAAACTATGTTTAGACAGCATATGAACTTCATCGATAAGATACACTTTGTAGCGTCCTCTCGATGGTGCATATTGCACGTTATCCAATATTTCTCTGGTATCTTCAACTTTCGTCCGAGATGCCGCGTCAATTTCCAGTAAATCAATATAACGGCCCGCTTCAATATCCATACAGGTAGAACACGTCGAACATGGCTGAGAACTTATCCCTAAGTCACAATTTAAACTCTTAGCGAAAATTCTTGCTATGGTTGTTTTACCTACCCCACGGGTTCCGGTAAACAAATATGCGTGATGCAATCGTTGATTATCTAAAGCGTTTATTAATGCTTGTTTAACGTGATTTTGCGCAACTAATTGGGCAAAGTTTTGTGGACGCCACTTTCTTGCCAGAACTTGATAACTCATTATATTTTTGTCCCTTGAAATTTACCATATAAAAGGTAAAATTTAAGACTCGCTGTTATCTCGTAATATTGCAGTATAACAGCGCCACTTTGGTTACTCTCCTTCAAATTCAACAAGCTTTAAGATTTCAATTCCTAACGCTTTCACACGCTCTTCACCACCAAGCTGTGGTAATGAAACAACAAAAGCGGCATCAGTTGCTCTACCACCCAGACGTTCGACCAATTTATAAGTGGCTTCGATAGTTCCACCTGTTGCTAATAAATCATCGATAAGTAACACTTTATCACCGTCACTTATCGCGTCTTTATGCAGCTCAAGTACATCTTCGCCATATTCAAGTTGATACGACTGACTGATCACTTCACGAGGTAATTTACCTGGTTTACGTACTGGAATAAATGGAATATTCAATGCTATCGCTAATGGCGCACCAAAAATAAACCCTCGAGATTCTGTGCCAATAATCTTATCAAACTGTTGATTTTTATATTTTTGTGTGAATAATTCGATGACAGCTTTAAATGCTTTCGGATCGGCTAACAAAGTAGTGACATCACGAAACATAATGCCTTTTTTTGGATAATCTACAACAGTTGCAATACTTGATTTGATGTAGTCAGTAATTGACTCGCTCATATTTTACTCTAATTATTTTTTTTAATATTCTATTGGAATTTATTATACTTGTTTTACTGCAAAAGCGAATGCTTAAACAAAAAAAAGGGCTGCAATTGCAGCCCTGGGGATTTTTGTTCAAGATAAAATATGTAACCATCCCAAAATTGCATTTAAACATCCTACACTCGCAAAAACAGCTAAAAGTAATAGAAAATATACAAAATTAAAAGGGTCTTTGAATTCACCTTCTTGAGACATAATAAATATACTCCAATTTATTAAACACGATACGCGAGCGCAATCATAGTGGATAAATACAGGATTACAAATATTATTTACTCTTGGGTAATAACGATCTGCGATAAACACATATTAGTTAATATACTTAAAGCACCTTGCATTAGTACTTCTAAACTAATGTGAGGGGCATTAGCACTGATAACATCACATAAATTTTGAAAACTAATACCTGGATTTTCCGCTAAAACTTGTAACAATAAAGCGGTCATAGTATTAATCGAAACAAATTGTATTTCATCTTCTGCATCGCGAAACACGACGATATAACTAGGTTGCTCACTTGGATTGTCTGGAATATTATCCTGGCTAATAAACTGTACCGGGTACTGATAACTTAATGGCCAGGCAAGATTAGAGAGGTATAAAGGACTCTGCTGTAGTTTATCAGTTGGCAGTGGTTTTTCTTTAATATCTTGCTTTCTTGTTGATAACGCCAGTTCAACCCATTCATAATGGGCTAATTCCAGCATAAAATCTGGATCTGAGTCTAAAGCAATATAGTCATTGCTGATGTAATCTAAAAACTCTTTTGATATATCCAAAAAATAAGGAGATTTACAATCATGTTCTACAAAAAACTGTCTTATCAAATTATTCCAATCTTGCTTATTATATAAAGATTTTAATACAGGAAATGCTGAGGCTACAAAACCCTCAATATTATTAAAAAACAATTCACGATAAATTCCCATTCTGCGATCTTCAATCTCTGCAGGTGCCTTATTGTTATCAGGATCTCTGATATGTGCCATAAAATCGAATTGAACTTTCTTAAAATCGCAATTATCTAACGTTTTATCAGGCATGCTGTAACCCTTGTAACGCTGCGGTTTGAATTGAAGCAATACGTGAAACTTCTTTAAGCAAAGTTTCTATTGGTGGAATATTAAAGTCTCTTTCTAATAGTGTTGGGAAAACACCGTGATAATAATAGGCATCTGATAACAAAGACCAAACAGCTTCTATAACATCAGCGCCATGAGTATCTATGATCAGATCATCAGCTTCATTATAATGACCGGCGATATGTCCGTATGCTATGCGTTCAGAGGGTAAGGCAGCTAAAAATTCTGTTGCATCATAATTATGATTGACTGAATTCACGTATATATTATTAACATCTAATAACAGTTTACAATCTGCACCTTCCAATATTTGATTAGTGAACTCTATTTCTGACATCTGTTGTCCGGGCGCGGCATAATACGAAACATTCTCTATTACCATTGTCATTTCAAGCACATCCTGTACTTGTTTAATTCTATCAATAACATACTTAACTGATTGCTCTGTAAAAGGAATGGGCATTAAGTCATACATATGCCCGGTACCTGAACAGTAGCTCAAGTGTTCACTATAGAGCGTTATATTATGTTCCCTAAAAAATTTTTTTAAATTTTTTAAAAAATCAATATCTAATGGTTCGGGTGATCCTAAAGACAATGACAAACCATGGCAGATCACATTGCTTTTTTCGGTCAATTTCTTAAATTTTTTTCCATAACTGCCATGAAGGTTCATCCAATTTTCAGGGGCTACTTCAAGAAAATCAATTTCACTTGGGTAGCTTTCAAGCATATCATCAAGCATTTCACGCCTAAGGCCCAAACCCGTATGTCCTAATGAAAATTGATTAGCCTGCATTGATGCTCCAAATTAAGAATTGTATAGACGACATGAGATAAATAACAAACTCAATGAATATTAAGTTTGTTATTTAAATTGAATTTTTACGCTATTTATTTATGACCGCCACATTTACCTTCACCACACTTACCTTCTTTTTTGGCTTTTTTTGCATCGCCGCCACATTTACCTTCACCGCATTTACCTTCTTTTTTGGCTTTTTTCATATCACCGCCGCACTTACCTTCGCCACATTTACCTTCTTTTTTGGCCTTTTTCATATCACCGCCGCATTTACCTTCACCACACTTGCCTTCTTTTTCTGCTTTTTTTGTATCGCCGCCGCATTTACCTTCACCACATTTCCCTTCTTTTTCCTTTTTCATATCGCCGCCACATTTTCCCTCACCCGCAGCAAGCTGGTAACCGGCAACCATAGTTTCCATTTCAAAAGGATTAGCTTGTGCATTAATTGAAGTAAGGCTTGCTGCACCAACAATTACCGCGCCTAAAGATAAAGATACTGTGTTTTTTTTAAGTGATTTCATATTTTTCTCTCTGATATTTTTTGAATAGTTTAAATACGTTAAAGATTAAGACCTGTCGTTTTTTTATTTTATTTCAATTAAAAGTAATAATTTTCAATTAAATTACAAAATTAAATATTTATTGATATAAGCTTCTGGTTTTATGACATTAATTAACCTTTCACAACTATGCACACAAATTAAAGATTTATCAAGTAAGCACATAACTGTAAACTGCCCACCTTTAAATTCTATAGCGATACAGCGGTAAATCAGATTATGAAATTAATTTTGGCACCTATGGAAGGCGTAGTTGACTTTCAAATGCGACAACTATTAACAGATATAGGCGGTTTTGATCTCTGCGTTACAGAATTTGTCAGGATCGTAAATCAACTTTTGCCCTCACGTGTTTTCTATCGATATTGTGAAGAATTGAATAATGCAGGTAAAACCAAATCAGGTACACCTGTACGTATTCAATTATTGGGACAGGATCCACATTGGTTGGCTGAAAATGCATATCGCGCGATAGAATTAGGCTCCCATGGCATAGATCTCAACTTTGGTTGCCCGGCAAAAACAGTTAATAAAAGTAAAGGGGGTGCTGTATTATTAAAAGATCCCGAACGCATTTATAACATTATAAGTACCGTAAGAAATGCCGTACCTGCAACCCAACAGGTATCAGCAAAAATACGGTTAGGCTTTGATGATACCAGCTTAACGCAAGAGATTTTTGATGCTCTGGTTCAAGCAAAAGCTGATTCAATCGCTATTCACGCCAGAACTAAAAAAGATGGCTATAGACCTCCAGCATATTGGGAAAAAATAAAACCGCTATTTCAAACACAAAAAATTAATATTGTTGCTAATGGCGAAGTCTGGAATTTATCAGACTACAAACGCTGTAAAGAACTCAGTGGCTGTGCTGACGTTATGTTAGGTCGGGGGGCACTCGCACAACCAGATCTGGCTAAACAGTTAGCATCTTACAATAACAGCGCTAAGTATGACGTGTTAAACTGGCAAAATATCATAAAAAAAATAATCACTTCATCGCAATATGATGATAGTGACAAAAGCACAAAATACTTTCCTTCACGCACAAAACAATGGTTAAGATATTTACTATTATGCTATAAGGAAGCGGAAGATGTTTTTTCGCAAATTAAAACATTGAACTCAAAAGCCGAAGTTTTAAAGGTGCTTGAAAAGCAAATAACACCCGATTTTTAAAATATTCAGAGGCTAAACTGATATATATTTAGCCATCATCATAATTTCAGCCGGATGAAGAATAACATACTCTATAAGTTGATTTACCTGAACATTATTCAATTGAATATGTTTATTAATAAATGTTTTTGCATGTAAATCACTCCAACCTTGTGAGTGTATTCCTAAATCAACCAATGCAATTACAACGTATAATAATCGAATATCATCGTCAATTTGGTTAGCAACACGATTTATTTGATTGAGCAACCCAACAATATCAATATGATCTTGACGCCAATCTAAGCCTATTGATTTACTACATTTTTTGAACTCATTAAACTGACCAAAATGATGTTCACTAAATATTCGTGAAATAAAGGCATTATTCAGTGAGTATATATCGCATTGTGTCTTATTTGCTTTTTTTAACTGCGAAAGTTTAAGTTTAGCGTCTGTTAATTTTTGTTTCTGTGAATACATTACAGACAACCATGTTCCCGGAGCTTTAATGCCATTGGAAAAGTAATTTAACTTTACCTGATACCACTGAGCGCCATTTGGCAATCTATTTAAACCAAGTAAGTTACTTGGTTTATATGCACTCAACTCCTTCTCCAATGATACAAGCGCATTTAACACTTGATTTCTCTCCAGGTCGAAGTCAGGTTCATCTTGCTTAAACTGGTTCGTCAGACTTATTGCTTTTAAAATATTTTTTTGTAACTGCTTTAATTCGATATAGTTTAAAAATAATTTACTTTGCTTAGCCAAAACCAATTGATTTTTAACAAAATAAATCCACTGCGACATTCTAAGCAGTGTTTCCTTTGTCGTATTAATATTTTTAGTGTCTACACTTTTAAGTACTCGCAATACAATATTTTGTTGTCCTGACCACGGAAAGTAACGCTCAGAAAACCTTTCTTCAATCAACAAATAATTTAACTGCTGTTGCGAGTACGCTTGTGATCCCTGAGATATAAATTCACCCACCATTTCATATAGATCATGTCGTTTTTTTAGATAGCTTTCATTATATGGAAATTCAAATGAAGCTACTTGTTCATTTTGTTCATCTAGCAAAAGATAGTTAAGTGAGATTAACTGACTATTAATCTCTTTATCAGTTAGCTGTTTTACTCTTGACTGCTCGTCACAACCAAAAGTGATAAACACTAAAAATACCATCAGAAATTGTGTAATTGTTTTCAAACTGAACTAACCTTATGTAATGAAATGAACTATAAAGGAGGATCTATGATCTTTTCTTTCCAGAATGCCTCTTTTAGAGACGGTGAAACCGGATTATACAATCAAGAATATTTTATGGAAGTGTTTAACCGCGAATGGCATAGGTTATTACGTAATAGAACAGCGTTATCTATATTATTTTTAAATCCACACATTCAATTAGCAAGTGAAGAAGAAAAACAATATTTTATTGATTTAGCAAATATATTAAAGCAGCAAATGCATCGAAGTACAGATATTATATGTCGATTTGATACCAAATTTTTTGCTGTAGGCCTGTTTGATTTAAATCAACATGGCACAAAAGTTATTGTAAAACGTATACAAGAGGCGATGAATCAAGGCTCTGAGCAGCAATCTAAAACAAGTAATATTACAGTCGGTGCAATTAATGTATTGCCTGCAGAATCAATCAATATCGAAAATATATTCCAACAAACCGCATTAACTCTAAAAGAAGCTGAAAATGAAGGTCGGAACAGTTATAAAATTCATCCATACCGCGTTCATTAAAAAATTTATTTATTAAAATAAAAAAGCCCCATAAATGGGGCTTTTTATTCATTTAACGTTAATTAAATTTTTATACCTTTACGTAAGGCTTTCTCTTTAATGAAAACAGACCAACCTTTTGCAAATTTACGTGTTTTAGGATCTTCTTCTGCTTTTTTAATTGCAGCATAAGCTTGTTTATATTTTTCCTGATGGAAATAGGCTTCTGCCAAATCAGAATAAATACGTCCTTTTTTCTTTGAACCTAATTCAAGCGATTTGTTTAACGCCGTCACAGATTTTGAGAATTTTTCAGACATTAATAAAAGCGCACCTGACTTACGATACAATTCCGCATCACCATCAAATTCAGCAGCTTCTTCATAATATTTCGAAGCTTTAGCCAAATCTTTAGCTTGATGGAAATATGTCGCCATCGCTTTTACATTTTGCTTAACACGCTTAACTTTTTTCTCTTTCAGGGCTTTTTCAAACAAATTAGCCGCTTTAACAGGGATCTCATTAAGCGAATAGAAACTAACTAAAACTTTATAATCAACTTCTGTAGTAAAGTAACCATTTTTATAAGCGATTTCCATTGTTGAAAGACCTTTTTTGTAGTCTTCAACTTGCATATAAAATTTACCAAGAGCCGTCCAGGATTTTGGTGTTTCAGGCCAGGTTTTCACTACATGCTCTGCAACTTTTACTACGTTCTTAAAATCTTTAAGTTCATAGTACGCACCAATTTTCAAATCAAAAGGCGCCTTTTTAGGTTCCTTATTAGCTTGAAGCGTTATAGCACGATCTGCCGGAGCGATAACTTGTTTATATAGTTTAAGTTCGTAATTTGCCTGCGCAATACGGGTATAAACTACAGCATCTTCCTGACCAGTGAAATCCATCCAATCATAATATGCTTGCTTAGCTTCTTTGTATTTTTTTGTACCTGCATACAAATCACCTAACAGCTTCATGGATTGTTCATGATCCGCAAAATTTAAAACATCTGGTGCTATTGCCAGCTTTAGATGTTTTATTGCCGTAACATACTTATCTTTTTGCGCATACATACTACCAAGATAACGGTTAACAGTTGCTTTATCAAAATCATTTGAAGGGTTAATTTCGCGTAATAAGCTAATTGCGCCATCAACGTCGTCAAGGTTATACAGATCAAAAGCTTTAATTACTTTTTTACCTGTACGCTCACCCATGATCCTGGTTTTAGCTTTCTTACGCTTTTCAATTTCTGCGTAATTTGGCTTTGCCATTACAGGGGTACTGACAACAGTACCACCTAGGGATAAAAGCAGGGCTAGAGCGGTTACTTTAGTTAAGTTTTTCATTCTATTCCTCCTTTAACCTTGGTTCATTTTAAAGTCAAGCTGTACTTGGATATCAAATTGTTTTTCAGGTTTCCCATCAACAATCTTTGGCTTGTACTTCCATTTACGCAATGCACGTTTTGCTTCACGATCAAAGATACGTTTAGGTTCAGCACTAATGACTTTAACATCTTCAACACCACCAAGTTCATTGATAGTGAAAGACAACTGTACCCAACCTTCTTTACCGTCTCTTGCTGCCTGCGGCGGATATTTTGGTTCAATTCGCACGATAGGAGTTGCATCTCCATCACGTCCAAATGCACCAGGACCACTAAGTCCTCCGGCAGAACCTCCAACATTGATACTTGGCATATTAAATGTCAAAGAACCTGCATCTGGATTACTATTTTCCGGTTGAGGCGGCTGCGGTTTAGGCGGCTGCTTAGGCGGTGGCGGTGGCGGTGGCGGCACACGACGACGCTTTTGAACTTTAGATTCAGGTGGATCCGTCATAATTTCGACAATAATCTTTTCTTTTTCGTTTTCAGCACGATCAGCCCCACCAGAGATGAGAAATGCCATGAAAAAGAACAAGCCGAAAGTAACTGCCCCACCTGCTATAAGTGAAAACAGAAAACGGATCATCATTTATCTCCAGCTATAGATATTCTTAAATTATCGCCAGAAGCCTTTATCGCATCCATCACTTTCACAACAACACCATGTTTCGCTTCTTTATCCGCCTGGATAATAACGACATCAGTGGGCTGCTCAGCTAATAAACGCTCTATATTCGCTGCTACACGTTCAACATCGACCATACGCTTGTCCATCCAAATTTCTCCGTTACCACGAATGGCGATAAAGATATTTGCATTTTTTTGCTTAGTAGCCTGTGCTGCTTTTGGTTTATTGACTTCAATACCCGCTTCTTTAACGAATGAAGTAGTCACGATGAAGAAAATCAACATGATAAATACGATGTCTAGCATCGGTGTCATATCTACTGCTGCGTCTTCTTCTTCACGAAAACGTTGTTTACGTGCCATATTAAACTCTCTCTCTAGTGATGAGGCAAACTATCTACCAAAGCTTCTTTTGCTCTTTTCGCCCTTGCTTCTAGGCGTGTGCTAAAGAAAACTCCCGATAGTGCCGCAACCATTCCAGCCATTGTTGGGATTGTTGCCATTGATATACCAGCGGCCATTAATCTTGCGTTACCTGTACCTTGATTAGCCATTGTTTCAAATACCGCTATCATACCGGTAACCGTACCAAACAGACCTATCAAAGGACACATTGCAACCAATGTTTTAATCACCATCATGCGCTGATCTAATTTTTCAGACGCTTCAGAAATCCATGCATCACGAATTCTGTGTGCGTACCAGGATGTAGTATCCTGGCGGGCGTCCCAACTAGTTATTATTCCTTTTTTCATTTTCGGAAATTCACTAGTAAGAAACCAATAACGCTCAACCATTAAAACCCACATTAGGAAGAGTGCTATCGCGACCACATAAAGTACCTGGCCGCCTGTAGCCACAAAATCCCTGACAGATTCCCATATCTCTATCAGGAATAGCATTAGGCTTTCTCCTTCTCCGCATGAGCAGCGATGATTCCCGCACTTTGCTCTTCAAGTACATGAACGATAGATTTACTACGACCATGAACAATAGCGTGTACTAAAATAAGTGGTAATGCAGCAATCAGACCTAGCGCTGTTGTTACAAGTGCCATTGAAATTGATCCAGCCATGATTTTCGGGTCACCTGTACCAAATAACGTGATTTGTTGGAAGGTATTGATCATACCAACAACTGTACCTAGTAGACCTAATAAAGGTGCAATGGCAGCTAAAATCTTGATGATATTAATGCCAGCTTCAATGCTTGGCGTTTCACGCATAATCGCTTCATCAAGTTTAAGCTCAAGATTTTCAACATCTTGATCTTTATTGTCATGATAAACTTTTAAAATACGGCCAAGAGGATTACTTTCATTTGGTGTAGACGGATTCTTAAGTTGCGCTTTCATCTTACCAGATACAAGTGTTAATGCGGTTAAACGAACAAAAGCGATTAAGAAACCAACAAGTAATAAACTAGCGATTACATAACCTACTGGTCCACCTTGATGGAAACGGTCTTCAGTTGTTGCTTTTTGTGTATTTAAGCGAAGGATTGAACCACGAGTCGGATCTAGGTAAAAACCTGTATAAGAACCAGCTGAAGTTTTTTGTAAATCACTTGCTGTACTTGTGAAATGTCCATCAGGCTGACGACCTAAAGGTTGAACTTGCTTAGTTTCTGGATGATAGATTAAATATCCATCTGCAGTAATTAAGTTAAAGTTACCAACACGTGTCACTGACTTCATGCTCGTTGCACCATCAAGCTGTGCGACTTCTACATCAAAAGTAGATACTTTTGCAGATTCAGTCATTTCAGTTTGTAATGCAATCCAAAGTTCTTCTAATTCACGAGTCGTTGGCAATTCTTTTGCCGCTGCCAATGAACGTAAGATTTCTTCACGACCTGGATGTTCAGCACTAACAAGTGATGCTTCAATTGAACCTATAGTTTCAGAAGCCGCACGTCTTACTACACCAAACATTTCGCCTAAAGTACCTTTTGCATTTTCTAAAGCCTGTGCTTTCTCAGCTAAGGTATTTTCATTTTGTGCATATTGTTTTTTAAGCTGTTCACCACGTGCTTTTTCAGCAGCAAGATCACGTTTAGCAGAGTTTAATAACTTTTGTTTATCAGAACGAGCTGATAAAAACTCTTGTTCACGTTGCTTATTAATTTTACCTTCAGAGATACGATCTTTTTTAACTTGCTCTAAAATCTTATCTAATGAAGCTGTATCTGCGTGCGCATTCAGTGCTACACCAGCGGAAACAGATAGCGCTGCAGCAACAGCAAAACCTTTTATAAATTGTTTCATCTGTGAATTACTCCGCGCCAAAAATTGGAAGTTTAATTAAGTCTAATGACGCTTGCTTACGAGCCATACGAATTAATTCTTTGATAGGTTTTAAGTACTCTTCACCTAAAGAATCCCAAGTTTTAGAACTATTATTCCAAACCCAAGCATTCTTCATATCTAAAGATTGTGCTACAAACGCAATTCTACCTACACGACCAAAGTCAACTGTAACATCACGACCATCTAATTTTAAAACGCCTTGTGATGCTTTTACTGTTGAACTGTAATCTTTCTCTACAAGGTACGCTTCTAATACCTGACGGTATTTTTCTGACGTAGTTACTGAAGAGTTTGTCATCGTGCTACGTAATCTTTCTACACGCTCTAATCTCTTTTCTGTATTGAACGGAACGTCCGCTTTGATGAATTGCTCAAGCGTATCGATCATGCGATACATCAAAGGCACAACGTCTTGTTTCGTTTTATCAATACCAGCGATTTGACGATCAAATGACTCTATTGATGCATTTTGATCTGCAACCAAACGCGCAACATGATCATTATAGACTTTAAGAATTTCTCTTTCGTCAACAACGCTACGATAAACACCTATTAATTCCTGAGTTTGCTCAAAAATACTATCAATTTTAGTTTGTGATTTTGCAGCTGCCTTGTGAATTTTCGCTTCAGCTTTATGAAGGTCATTCAAAGGATCTGCAATCACATTATTGCTTGCAAATGCACATGCGCCAACCAACGCTGTTGCTACAAGACTCTTTCTGATTTTAACAGACATAGTTCCCAACCAATTAAGTAATGTTACTTTTTAGAATTTAAACTGATTATACTTCAATCAGAACAGGTATCTTTTTTCACGATACCAGCTAACCAATAATGCTAAATGGATACGATTGTGTCAACATGATGTAAGCTAATTCCGCATTTTTTTATCTCATTGATTTCCCAAAGACATAAAAAGTTACATTTAGTTTACAATTGCAAAAACATGAAATTCATTTATGAGTAGGTTTCAGCAAGTTTTATTGTTAAATGTTAATTTTAAATAAACTAAAAATTTAATTTAATTAATTATAATATTTTTTATTTTTCTTTAAAAAAGTTCACTTTTAATGCAAATAATCGCACTCAAATGAAAAATTTGAATACAAATTGCGATATTTAATTTTATACATCACCATTAATTTACAGAATAATATGCTTGTTTATAAAAAGTATGATTGACTATTGTATTAATTTTTCAACTAGGCTAGTCTAAAGCTCGAACTACAGCTAACTTCGTAGTTGTAATGAAATATTATAATAATCAGGGTTTAACAATGAATAAAATAATTGGTCCAATAATTACTATCTTTTTCCTGGCTGGTTGTAGCTCAACTTCAGAAACAACAGAAGGTGGAAACAATCAGTTAGCACAAAAACAAAAAAAGGCGAGTATGGTCTGTGAACATAGAGCTACTACAGGTAGTCACCGAAGGAAAAAGACATGTATGTCTAAGAAGTTAGCTAAAGAATTAGAAGCAGAAAATAGAGAAGCAATGAGAGAAATACAAAAGCGTGGAAACTACAAGGTAAAAGATGGTTTATAGCCAAAATTCCTACTCTAAATATGCTCCCAACAGCTATATTGCGTTGGGTGACTTATATACCAGCATATTGTTATGACAAGTTCATTGTAAAATGTATAACTGAACTTGGTAAAAAGTATGATTTAAATTTGGTGGGAGGCGACATAGAATACACGGGCAACTTGAAGTTGTATAGCCCTACACATTCGCATAAGCTATTAAAAAGGATTTCTATTATTCTCAATAAAACAAAATCCCACTTAAGATGAAACAATGAAAAACTAAAAATAGGCAACAATAAAAGCTTATATACAGAACGCTTTGCTCACCACTTCGTTTCTTTAAGCCTATCTTCAATTTCTCCGTATTTTATTACAACATGTAACAGTAACATAAGTAAGTAAAATACTCACTGAAACTATTAGGATCACCATCAAATCAACAACCACCGGCAAAGCCGGGGGTATGATGAAAGCCCCTGGAAGGGGCTAAAATTAAACTCCTGAGAATTGCATTTGCTCTTGTCGTTTTTCTTCACTTTCCTGATTTCTAATGTATTCTCGAATCATTTGTTCATCTAAGCCGACTGTACTTACGCAGTACCCTATCGCCCAAAAATGTCGCCCTGTGAAATTTCTTTTGACTTGCAAATAATCTCTAAATATTCGAATTGCTGATTTTCCTTTTAAAAAACCAACCGTATTAGCAACGCTATACTTAGGAGGGATCATCAGTAACATATGAATGTGATCATTCATCGCATAACCTTCGATCAATTCAACTCCTTGCTGCCTACATAATTCTCTTAAAATTTTACCTATGTCTCTTCTAATTGTTCCATAAATTGCTTTTTTTCTGTATTTAGGCACAAATACTATATGATCCGACATTCCGCACCCTAATTTATGAATACATTTCTTGATATGTTTTGCCTAAGGCATTTAACACGCTTGAGTGCCTGGGCTCTAAGTTGGCAATTAGGCCGTTTTTCTGCTCAAAATACATAACAGTGATACCGCTAAAGCAATGAAATATCCATCTGGCGGTTGGTTTTTGACTTGGCTTTTTCTTTTGATCGGGAAAGTGTTGGCCAGTGTCCCGTAGTCCCTTTCTGATCCTGTGCTCAAGGGCGTTGTAAACCATTAAGCATAAAGTCATTATCATCAGTAGCGCTTCTATTCGTTCCGGCTTTTTCAAAAATATCGCGCTGGTAAAAAACTCTGGGCTCTTTAAAAACTTAAAGCCACGCTCAACTCGCTGTTGCCCTTTGTATTGGCTTAACAACTCTGCCATGTCGAGGTTATTGATTTCGTTGGTGGCCAGAATAAAGCAGCCGCACTTGGTTTTTATCCGCTCACATTCGGTTAGTGAGCTGGCTAAAATCCCTTCGATGAAGTATTCAAAATAATCGGGTTGGGCGTCTTTTGCCGGCTGGCCTTTGTTTTTATAGCGTGCTTTTTCTCTGATATTAATTGAATTAACTTGCATTATCGGCGAACTTTTCTGCCATTTTGCTAAAGCTTTGCGAGCATCTTGTTCACAGGAAAAGGCTTCTTTGTTCAGTTTTATAAAGGATTTTATCGCCTTATCTGTTTGTTTTTTCAGGCGCTTTCCCAGTGTTTTCATTTCTTTTTCTTTCGCCGCTTCACTTTGAATAAGCAACCATTTCTGTTTGACACCTGCATAACCGTTATCAATCCAGCAGCCCCTGTAACCGTCAGCGAAATCTATGAGTTTATACGCTGTTATTTGGTTTATCAGCTGCTTGGCCTGAGTTAAAACAGCAGGCACGCGACTAATGAATATTCTTTCCTGCTTCGCCAATGCTTGTATCGTTTCTTTAACATATAAGGCACTGTCGCCGATATGATACTTGCTGTCACAAGCGCTTTTTACCGAATCCTTAAACTCTTTAACTAACTGGTAAAACTCGGTTTTATCATTTGCATTGCCATTGGCCGGTGACATATACAGCGGGATCCCAGCTTGTTGCTCAACTAATAAATGCAACACAACCTGCTTTAAGTCTGGTCGGTGATCGCGGCTATAGCCATGGGTTAAGGTGACAGCACCCGTATCAGATTCAGTATCGTAATTCCCATCAACATGAAAGCTGGTGATATCTTGATTAACCGTTTCAACTTTTAAGTCGAGTGTTTTAACCGTATTGCTGGCTAAATGCGAAAATAACTCTGTTACCCCAAATTCAAAAAATTTGTCCATGGCGCGACCTAAGGCACTGTCATTGAGCTGCTTAGCTTCAATACCGGGCCTTAATAATCGAGGTAAATCTTTATTGGCAAAAAACTCAGGGAACACATGTAATGGGCGACTAGTAAAGCCTAACCCATTGATGAGCATGGCAACAAGCAATTCGCCATAAGAAACAAGCTTGTCATCCGGTGAAGGAATGAGTCGATCAACTTGCTCTGCTATTTTTAGTTCTTTACACATTTGAGCGATCAGGCCTAAATGACCAAGGTGTTTGGTGAAAGGTTTAAAAGGTGCTGACATGATAATTTCTTTGCTAAAAAGAAAGAAAGTATAAGATCACATTTAAAATAGATCGTCAAATCGATCCTGAAAAATATTTTGATCCTTATAATTAAGCGTATATTTTGAGCAAAAAAGAAACTGTTAAATAGGGTGCTGGATCACGGATATAATCAAGTAACCAAGATTTACCACCACTAGGGCGTATTCTTAATTGTAAACCGTTGCCGTCAGACAGTTTATATACTTTATCTTTTGGCTTCGCTTGCTTAACTTCGGTATTGGTAAGTGGGTTGGTTTTTGCCATTAAGTAGTACCAGTTTACATCAGTTGCTAGTGGTACTACTTAGAGTACTACTTAAATTCTTGATTGCCACTGGTCGTTAAAAAGCCTTAATAAGCGATGGATAGGTGAAAAGCGTTGTAATTACTGAGTTTTAGGCATAAAAAAGACGTTGCTGAACGTCTTAATTCTTAGAAGTGGCGGTGAGAGTGGGAGTCGAACCCACGATACGTTTCCGTATACACGCTTTCCAGGCGTGCTCCTTCGGCCACTCGGACATCTCACCGCATTGCTAAATTTAAATAAATCAGGAAGGCTCCCAATTAATAAAGCAGCGCTATAGTAGGGAAAAATATTAACTTTCGCAAGGAAAAAAGTGGAACTTGAGTTCAACTGGATAATTAATACCCAAACCACTTTAATTTATAGGTTTTTCATGAGAACTAAATCGTCTTAAGAAAAACCTGAGGGTAATAATATCCTTTTATTTTTTTAATGATGCTGAAAAATCTAACATACGATCAAGTGACTTTAAAGCGCCTTCTCTTAACTGCATATCAACAAATATTTCTTTACCTTCAGGATCAATTAACGCTTCTTCAATCGCTTTTAAACCATTCATTGCCATCCAGGGGCAATGAGCGCAACTTTTACAGGTTGCCCCTTCTCCAGCCGTTGGTGCAGCAAAAAACTCTTTATCAGGACATAATTGTTGCATCTTATAAAAAATGCCGCGATCTGTTGCCACAATAAATTTTTTATTTGGCATAGTTTGAGCAGCTTTAATTAACTGACTGGTTGAGCCTACCGCATCGGCCAATTCGACCACTTCCGCAGGAGATTCTGGGTGAACCAATACGGCAGCATCAGGGTTCAGGGCTTTCATATCTTGCAAGGCTTTTGTTTTAAATTCATCATGTACGATACAGGCGCCGTCCCACATAATCATATCTGCACCCGTCTGATTCTTAATATAAGATCCTAAATGCTTATCTGGACCCCAGATTATTTTGTCACCTTGTTCATCAAGGTGTTCAACAATTTCGAGTGCACAAGAAGAAGTTACAATCCAGTCTGCTCGTGCTTTTACTGCTGTAGACGTATTCGCGTAAACCACGACTTTTCTCTCTGGGTGTTGATCACAAAACGCTGAAAATTCGTCGATCTGACAGCCAACATCCAAAGAACAGGTTGCTTCGAGTGTAGGCATTACCACTGTTTTTTCTGGAGTCAGGATTTTTGACGTTTCTCCCATGAAACGAACGCCGGCAACAACGATTGTTTTAGCTGGGTGAGTTTTACCAAATCTGGCCATTTCTAATGAATCAGCAACACAACCACCTGTTTCTTCTGCCAAAGCCTGGATCTCAGGATCTGTATAATAATGCGCAACTAATACAGCATTTTTTTCAATCAGTAATTGCTTTATTCGTGCTTTGTGATCTGACTTTTGCGTTTCAGTTAAAGGAGTAGGTTTTGCAGGGAAGATATATCCCGCAGGCATATATTGTTCAGCTTGATTCATTTTCTCAACCATTTATTTGCACTGATTGTAATGTGTATTTTACCATTAATTTTTAGTGAAATAATACTAATTAAATTTGATGCGGATTATACGTAAATATTGGCTTAAATAACAGTAAGAAAGTATGAAATAGTATTTTTATAACTGATGATTTTTGTAGTCTTCAAGAGGATTGGTGGGTCATGATGGACTTGAACCATCGACCAATGGATTAAAAGTCCACTGCTCTACCAACTGAGCTAATGACCCGCTCTTGTGTTTACTACTTTGTAAGAATAAATTCTTATCTACAAACCTAGTGTTAGATTTGTAATGCCATTCAAAAGAATGGTGGGTCATGATGGACTTGAACCATCGACCAATGGATTAAAAGTCCACTGCTCTACCAACTGAGCTAATGACCCGCTCTTGAGTTTAATTGCCATTAAGTCATCCTGACGCTTGGTTCCTGTCGGCTCCAGCCTCCACCTCAATAAGCTGCGAAACTGCGTTTCGTTCTTATCTCGCCCAACTGAGCTAATGACCCGCTCTTGATTGAGAATTAAATCTCTTTATATTACTTTGTAAGAATAAATTCTTATCTACAAACCTAGTGTTAGATATGTAATGCCATTCAAAAGAATGGTGGGTCATGATGGACTTGAACCATCGACCAATGGATTAAAAGTCCACTGCTCTACCAACTGAGCTAATGACCCGCTCTTGAGTTTACTACTTTGTAAGAATAAATTCTTACCTACAAACCTAGTGTTAGATTTGTAATGCCATTCAAAAGAATGGTGGGTCATGATGGACTTGAACCATCGACCAATGGATTAAAAGTCCACTGCTCTACCAACTGAGCTAATGACCCGCTCTTGTGTCTAACTGCCATTAAGTCATCCTGACGCTTGGTTCCTGTCGGCTCCTGCCTCCACCTCAATAAGCTGCGAAACTGCGTTTCGTTCTTATCTCGCCCAACTGAGCTAATGACACGCTCTTGATTGAGAATTAAATCTCTTTGTACTACTTTGTAAGAATAAATTCTTACCTACAAACCCAGTATTAGATTTGCAATGCCATTCGAAAGAATGGTGGGTCATGATGGACTTGAACCATCGACCAATGGATTAAAAGTCCACTGCTCTACCAACTGAGCTAATGACCCGCTCTTGTGTCTAACTGCCATTAAGTCATCCTGACGCTTGGTTCCTGTCGGCTCCTGCCTCCAGCTCAATAAGCTGCGAAACTGTGTTTCGTTCTTATCTCGCCCAACTGAGCTTATGACCCGCTCGATACTACTTTATTTCACTTAATTTTCTATTGAATCTTAAGCTGTGCAACTTGCTCTGTTGAACTGCTGCTGCGGGCGCTTATAATACTTATTTTCATTTTTAGTGCAACATAAAAAAACGATTATTTTAAGTTTTTTCACTTGCTTGCCTAATTTTAGACCGCTTTTATCAAAAAGCAGCCTAAATCAGTGTTAATCACAAAATTAGAATTTATCTAAGCGTCCCTGAGCCAGTTTTGCTTCCGTAGAATCAGGGTATTGAGCAATTAATTGCTCCAATATATTTTTTGCTTCTACCAACTTATTTTGCTTTTGATAAGCCGTACCTAACTTTAACATTGCATCAGGGCGCTTATTAGAATCAGGATAACCTTGCACAACTGATTCAAAATGCATAATAGCGGCAACATTCTCACTTTTCATGCTTAACAGTTGACCTAACCAATAATGCGCATTAGGTGTATAAACAGATCCAGGATATTTATCTAAGAAAGTTTTAAACTCAGGTATAGCCTGATCGTAACGTTTATCTTTCATGATCAATTGAACGGCTCGGTCATAAGCGTCACTTTCAGTTAAATCATTACTAATAGGCGCTTCTATTACTTTAACAGGCTCAATAGGCTTCACATAAGCCTGTGATACTCTGTCTTCAATTTCTTGGTATAACTCACGCTGGCGTTGCAACATTTTTTCAAGTGTATAACCTTGCTCTTCCGTCGTCCCGCGTAACTGGTCTACTTCATCTTGTAAACTTTCTAATTGTTGCTGTAACTCTACTTGCAGTAAGTTACGGGTTTTCATCATATTTTCAAGGGCAGCCAAACGTGTTTCAAACTTGTTAGCAGAATTTGCAACATCAGAAACAGGAGCGGGAGCAGCCCAAACTTGGGTGCTCCCGCTCAAAAGAATGGCTGCCAAAATCATATTTGGCTTTTTCATATCTATTCTTTTATTAGTAAACTAAAACTGCGCGACGATTTTTAGAAAATGCGTCTTCGGTACGTGTTTTAACCATAGGTTTTTCTTCACCATAGCTCACTAAAGAGATCTGGCCTTCAGTAACACCTAAACTTTGTAAGTATTTAGAAACCGCTTTAGCACGACGCTCACCTAGGGCAATATTATACTCAGGTGTACCACGTTCATCGGCATGGCCTTCGATTAGTACTTTTACAGATCCATTTTTAACCAGGTAATCTGCGTGTGCTTGTAATAACTCGGCGTACTCGCTGCTTACACTTGCTTTATCAAAATCGAAATATACAACTTGTTCCTGACGTAAAGCGTCATTTCTTTCTTGTTGAATTTCTTCAGGTGTTTTTTCACGTTTAACAGTTTCAACTTGAACAGTTTCTGTTTGTGTAGTCTGATTAGACTGATTTTGTTCAGTTTGACCTTCATCTATTTTCGTGGTTGTATCACATGCAGTTAATGCCATCACAGGTAGTGCGATCAGCATAGCTTTTACTAATTTGTTAAGTTGCATTCCTAAGTTCCTTTAATCTAAAAATTGTGCCGACACAAATAAATTATAAAAATGGTGACCACGCTGGTGCTTTTACTTGCCCGTTTGCAACAGGCAGACGTGCCTTAAATCGGCCGTCCATAGACACAAGCGCTAGTACCTGCTTATTATTATGTAGGGTACTATATATTATCATCGAGCCATTTGGTGCTATGCTCGGTGATTCATCAAGGCGAGTTCGGGTTAATACCTGAAAATCACCTGACTCTAATTCTATTTTACCAATATGATAACGTCCCTTGGTACGATTGACCATAATCAAATCTTTACCATCTGGAGTAATTGAACCCGCAAGATTCATATCCCCCTTTTTGATTGTAAGGCGACGTTTTTTTCCAGTTGTTAAATTTACGCTATAAATCTGAGCATTACCACCCCTTTCGGAGGTAAATATAATTTCTTCCCCATTAGGATGCCAGCTAGGTTCTGTATCAATACTTCTATGGCGAGTGATCCGTCTTTCTAATCGGGTTTTAAGATCTAATACGTATACTTCAGTGGCGCCTTTTTTATCTTTTGATAAAACTAATGCCAGCTTAGTACCATCGGGCGAGAATCTGGGCGCGCCATTAATGCCTTTATAAGATGTCACTAATTCTCTTTTACCCGTGTAAATATCCTGGATATAAATCTGACTTTGACGATTTTCAAACGTCACATAGGCCAGTTTTGTACCATCCGGAGACCAGTCCGGCGACATTAATGGCTCTTTTGACCGTAATAATACCTGTTCATTAAATCCATCATAGTCTGCAACTACTAGCTGAAATGGCATTTCTTCATCATCCCGAACAATCACATAGGCAACTTTAGTTAAAAAAGCACCACGCTCACCCGTTAGTGCTTCATAAACTACATCACTGATCCTATGGCCATACCGACGAAAACTATCTTCTGTGATCACGGTTTGTCTTGAGTCCAAAATATGATCTTTACTTTGTATTAATTTACCATTTGATAATACGCGTGTTTGACCACCCGTGATCTGACCTCGCAATACATCGATCAATTCGAAGTTGACTAAATAACGTCCACCCGGTTGTTGTTCTATTTGTCCTACCAAAATGGCCTCTACACTTTCTGCAGCCCAGGCACTGTAGTCAACTTCACTATCAGTAGATGGTCTTTGTGGCATATTAATAGAAGCTATTGGATTAAATTTACCACTACGTTTTAAATCAGCAGCAATGATATCTGTGATCCTCGATGGTGCTTCACCTACCCCTTTATACGAAAAAGGCACTATTCCTATAGGTCTGGCACTGTCAACACCTTCAGTTATAACTATATCTAGTGCAGCTATACCTGGCGCACTTAATAACATAAAAATAACTAAAATTAGGCCGTTTATCCGATTTAACATAGGTCCCCTTAAAATTCAGGCTTTATAATTAGATTAATATTTTTCATCTGTTCAAAAACATCTTTATCTTTTGAAACAGGTAAAGTATCAGCCATACGTACGGCACGTATTGCGGCCTCACAAACTAGTTTTTCACCATCAAGTGGTTCAACTTTGGTCACAAGACCGTTAAAAGCGAGTCTAACGTTCAGACGACATTGCTTTCCTTTCATTTTTTCGTCAATTAACAAATTTTGTTGGATCCTTGCCGTTATTAAAGCTGTATATTTATCAACTTCGGTCAAAACTTGTTGTTGTCTGGCTTTCGCTCTGATAGCTTGCTCTTGCGCCAATTGTTCTTGCATCAATTTTTCTTCCAACGCTTTCTGTCTGGCTTCCTCGGCTTGTTGCTTTTTAATCGCAGCAAGACGTTTTGCCTCTTTCTCATTCTTTATGCGAAGTGCTTCAGCTTTTTTCAAAGCTTCTTCTTCTTTTTTACGCTTATTTGCAGCAATCGTTGCGGCGTTATTCGCTTTGTTTGCTTTATCTTGCGCTATTTCTTGTTTTTTCTTCGCCTTTTTAGCTTCTGCATCAGCTTTTTCTTTTTCTCTTTGTTTCGCTTTTCTTTGTTTTTCAAGTTTAACTAAACGTCTGGCTTCTGCTTCTCGTTGTTTTTTCGCATTAGCAGCCCTGTTTTCAAGCTTCTTGATCCTTTGCTCTTCTTGCCGCTTTTTAGTTGCGGCATCATTTTTTAACTGTTTTATTCTTTTTTCAACAGCTTGTTGATCAATTGATATTGCTTCAACCGCTTTTTTTTCCTCAACTTCTGGCTTGTTCGAATTTAAATTTACCTGAAGAACTTTGGGTTTATCATCCTGAAAGTCCACACTTACCAGTAATGCAACACCTACAGCCAAATGCAAAGCCGTGGATTTTAATATTGAAGGTACTAAGTCTTGAAAATCCACAACTACTTCTCAAACGATTCTGTCATTAAGCCTACTGAAGGCACACCGGCATTTTTCAAAAAACCCATTAATAGTAATACTTCCTGATAGGACACTCGGCCATCACCCTTTAACATCACAGGAGTCTTAGGCTCTTTTTCTAGTGCTAACTTTATTTGGGCTGCGATATCTATTGCCTCCATTGGCGCTTCGGGATCGATACCGATAGTTGCAAAATATTTCCCTTGTGCATTAATAGACACTACAATCGGCGGTGCATCCTGAGACTCAACCAGTTCTGAGTCCGTCATTTTTGGTAACTCAACTTTTACACCATGGGTAATTAATGGGGCTGTCGCCATAAAAATAATTAACAGTACCAACATTACATCAATATAAGGAACCACATTAATTTCAGCGACTGGGCGACGCTTTTTTCGTTGGTAAACCTGATACATTAAGATTTAACCTCATCTTTAGCCACAGCTTGACGATGAAGTATATTTGAAAATTCTTCCATAAAATTTCCGTAACTTGAATCTAACTTCTCAACTTTATGAGCAAAGCGGTTATATGCAATAACAGCAGGGATCGCGGCAAAAAGCCCCATAGCAGTGGCTATCAATGCTTCGGCTATACCGGGCGCTACCATTTGCAAAGTCGCTTGTTTTACCTGACCTAAGGAAATAAATGCGTTCATGATCCCCCAAACAGTACCAAACAAGCCTATGTAAGGGCTGATTGAACCTACTGTCGCTAAAAAAGATAAACTTGACTCTAATTTTTCTATTTCTCTTGATAGCGCAACCCGCATGGCTCTGTGGCTGCCATCCATGATCACACCTGCAGATGCAATTTGATTTTTTGATAATCTGGCAAATTCTTTAAAACCTGCACAAAACAATGTTTCTAACCCTTCTAATGGACCGGTTCTGGCTGATAATTCATTATATAATTTACTGAGATCACTTCCTGACCAAAACTTATCTTCAAACTTTTTTGAACGCGTCTGTGCATTATGTAAGGCTTTTTGGCGTTGAAATATCATAGCCCATGACATGATAGATAATGCAACTAACATCAGCATGACAAGTTGTACGAGTAGGCTTGCTTTCAATATTAAATCGATAAACGATAGTTCTGATGCCACTGAGTGATCTCCTGAGCATAAATTGATATTCATTTTCCCGAGCTAGTGTAACCAGTCGGTGTGGCGCTGACAATAGGCAGATTTACAATTCCAAGCTTATTATTTCTCTATACGTTTAATTTTTAAGCTGTTTAAGTGAAATCTTAATTAAAATGAACTTAAAAAAGAAAACATTGTAAAAAGCGATGTTTAATGCAATAAATTTAAATTAAGCAATAAATATAAAAATCTGATTTATTCATAATGAAAAAACTAATTGAACAAAAAATAAACTTAAAGATAAAGTACTTAAAAAACATAATGATAAAAATTCAATATTTGAGATTAAATTTACATTCTCTTTACAATAAGATTTTGACATTAGTTTTTTTAATCTGAAAGTTAAATTTTTCTAGTTTGAAAAGTTGCTCATAAAGCCGTAAAATTCTTTTCATACCTTGCTGCGACATTAAAGCTTTAGCAAGTTGTACTAATTTATTAAGTTGTGTAACTTTATATGTCACATAACTTACAATTTAAAGTCAAACATGAATGAGTACTTTAAATTATTGTAAAGATTTACTTCCCTTCAACTTTGTTGATTTTGCCCGCATAATTTGCGGGCTTTTTTTGTCTGACTTTTGACGTTATAAATTTTTCAATTTCCCAAGCATGTTTGTTACCTTACACACCCCGTCAACTTTATACATTATCAACTTTCGATGTTAAACCAAAATGCAGGTAAGCACGTTCACTGACAACACGACCACGTGGCGTACGTTGAATAAACCCCTGTTGGATCAAATAGGGTTCTATAACATCTTCTATGGTTTCTTTTTCTTCACTGATCGCCGCAGCCAAATTGTCTAACCCTACAGGACCTCCCATAAAATTTTCAATAATCGCTAATAAATATTTTCGATCCATAAAATCAAAACCAGATTTATCAACATCGACCATTTCCAGCGCTTGTTGTGCGATATCCAAAGTCACATTGCCATCACCTTTAACCTGAGCAAAGTCACGTACTCTGCGAAGTAATCTATTTGCTATTCTTGGTGTACCGCGTGATCGTCTGGCTATTTCAACTGCCCCCAATTCATTCATAGGTAAATCTAAAAATGCCGCAGAACGTTTAATGATGCTAGATAAATCTTCTACTGAATAAAACTCTAGTCTTTGCACTATGCCAAATCTATCTCTTAACGGTGACGTTAAAGAACCAGCCCGAGTAGTCGCACCAATAAGCGTAAATGGCGGTAAATCTAATTTAATTGACCGTGCAGCCGGTCCTTCACCTATCATAATATCTAGTTGATAGTCCTCCATTGCGGGATATAAAATTTCTTCTACCTGGGGACTTAGTCTATGTATTTCGTCAATAAACAGTACATCATCTTGTTCAAGGTTTGTTAATAATGCAGCCAGATCACCCGCTTTTTCTAAAACAGGCCCTGAGGTTGTTTTAATATTCACATTTAATTCATTCGCTACGATATTTGCAAGTGTCGTTTTCCCCAGGCCTGGCGGACCAAATATAAGTAAATGATCTAAAGGTTCTGAACGTGATTTTGCTGCTGCAATAAAGATATCCATTTGCTTTTTAACATGAGGCTGACCAGTATAGTCTGTTAATAATTTTGGCCTGATCGCCCTATCAACAATATCTTCATTCCCTTGCTCTTCTGGTTCTATCAGCCTGTCTGCTTCTATCATTTTATTTACTCTTACCGTTTAAAACTTACTTAATACTAAAATTAAATCATTGATTTTAACGCAGCTTTAATTAACTGTTCTGAAGTTAAGCCTTTACCGTTAGTCGTGATTGCTGTTTTGACCGACTTTTGTGCCTGAATTTGCTTATAGCCTAATGTGATGAGTGCACAAATTGCGTCCTCTTCAGAAGAATCAGATGCGGGTGTTATGTCTATGTTATCTGCTGGAGCAGCGTCAGAATAAGGTGTAAATAAGTCCATTCCCCAATTTTTTAGTCTATCTTTCATTTCGAGTACTAAACGTTCTGCGGTTTTTTTACCTACGCCTGGTATTTTAACTAACGTTGATGCATCTTCATTTTGTACACATCGCACAAATTGCTCCGCTGACATACCTGACAAAATAGCCAGACCTAATTTAGGTCCTACACCATTCGCTTTCAATAATTCACGAAATAATGCCCGCTCTGTTTTATTATTAAATCCATATAATAATTGTGCATCTTCTCTTACTACAAAATGAGTGTAAACCACTGCTGTTTCGCCCTCAACAGGCAAATTATAAAAACTAGTCATAGGTAATTGTACTTCATAGCCAACTCCCGCCACATCTAATAATATTTCTGGGGGCTGCTTTTCTAACAAAATTCCGCTTAATCGGCCTATCATTGTTTTACCTTATTCATATTTTTCAAGATTGAGTTTTTATGCAGTGAGCGATAATTTCAATGGATCCGTATAATATTCCTTAAACTTATCTTAATCTGCCTCTCACTACTTTTTTAACTTGCCCGGCCATATTAATTAGACTTTGTTGTGAATGACCATGACACATAGCAATTGCTAACGCATCTGCAGCGTCAGCCTGCGGCGTAGAAGGTAACTTTAAAATTGTTTTAACCATATGCTGCACTTGCTTTTTATCTGCTGCGCCTGTCCCTACAACGGCCTGTTTTATTTGCCTGGCTGAATAATCAGTAACAGGTAACTCAGCCATAGTTGCAGCAACTATGGCAGCACCTCTGGCTTGACCTAATTTAAGTGCAGAGTCGGGGTTATGCGCTAAAAAAACTTGCTCTATTGCAAAACTATCAGGATCAAATTGCTCTATTAACTGAGTCACTCCCTGATAAATCATTTTTAAGCGTTCAGGAATTGGCCCTCCCCCCAAGCGGATACATCCACTCCCTAAGTAAGTGAAACGGTTACCTTGTTGTGCTATGACACCATATCCGGTTAAACGTGAGCCTGGGTCTATTCCCAAAATTATGGCCAAAAAAATACCCTATACATTAAATTTTTATCAAGCATAATAAATAGCTGTATATATTACCAGTATAAAATCATGCATTCATAAAAAAGGCCTCATATTTATAAGGCCTTGTACTCAATTTAGAATAATGCGACTATTTATTCAGCATTTTTTTCTGGTAACGCAACAGCTACAGCAAGCTCTTTTAAAGATTCAGGATTTGCAATACTTGGTGCATTGGTTAATAAACATGATGCTTGTGTAGTTTTTGGAAAAGCAATCACATCACGAATGTTATCTGTACCGCATAACAGCATAGCTAATCTATCTAAACCAAACGCTAAACCGGCATGTGGTGGTGTACCATATTTTAATGCATCAAGTAAGAATCCAAATTTGTCTTCTTGCTCTTTAGCTTCTATTCCTAGAATTCGAAATGCTGCAGCTTGCATCTCATTATTATGAATACGTACCGAACCACCACCAACTTCATAGCCATTTAATACCATGTCATATGCGTCTGAAATTGCAGTTTCAGGTGCAGCTTCAAGCTCTTCGGCTGTCATGTTCTTTGGTGCAGTAAATGGATGATGAACCGCGTGCAGTGTCCCTTCATCGTCTTGTTCAAACATGGGGAAATCAACGACCCAAAGTGGTGCCCATTTTGTTAAATCAGTTAATTCCAGATCTAGACCTATTTTAAGACGTAATGCCCCCATAGCTTCATTAACTACATTCTTTTTATCAGCACCAAATAAGATGATATCGCCAGTTTGTGCATTTGTGCGTTCTAATAATGCAGTGATCACATCAGCTGTTAAGAATTTAGCAACCGGAGACTGTACACCGTCCACCCCTGCAGCTCTATCATTTACTTTCATCCATGCCAAACCTTTCGCGCCATAAATGCCAATAAACTTAGTATATTCATCTAATTGTTTACGAGATAATTTAGCGCCACCAGGAACACTTAATACAGCTACCCGGCCTTTTTCATCATTTGCCGGACCTGAGAATACTTTAAATTCAACATCCTTCATTAAGTCTGCTACATCAATAAGCTCAAGTGGATTACGTAGATCCGGTTTATCTGATCCATAGCGTGACATTGCTTCATGATATGACATCACTGGGAAAGCACCTAAATCAACGTTTAACAGAGACTGCCACATTTCAGTTATTAATTTCTCAGTCATACCACGAACTTGATCAGAGCTCATGAATGAAGTTTCAATATCTATCTGAGTGAACTCTGGTTGACGGTCGGCACGTAAATCCTCATCACGAAAACATTTCACTATTTGATAATAACGATCAAATCCTGACATCATTAATAATTGTTTAAATAGTTGAGGCGATTGCGGTAACGCGTAAAAAGACCCTTTATGTACGCGGCTAGGAACCAAATAATCTCTGGCACCTTCTGGTGTCGCTTTTGTTAGAACTGGTGTTTCTATATCTAAAAAGTCATTACTATCTAAAAAGTTACGAACGAAGCTACTGGCTTTAGCACGCAATTTTATACGATCACTCATTTCAATTCGACGCAGATCTAAATAACGATATTTAAGACGCATCTCTTCGGAATTTTGTTGATTAAAATCAAGTGGTAAAGGCTCAGCGCGGTTAATTATTTCTAATTCTTTACCTAAGATCTCAACTTCACCAGTAGCAAGATCTTTATTTATCTGGCTATCAGGGCGAGCACGTACTATGCCTTTTAACTTAACGCAGAATTCATTTCGTAGAGAATTTGCTGTATCCATTAATCCCGTCACATCAGGATCGAATACAACTTGTACTAAACCTTCACGATCTCTTAAATCTACAAAGATCAAACCACCTAAATCGCGGCGTTTATTGATCCAGCCACATAATTCAACTTCTTGTTCTACATTATTTTTATTAAGTTGTCCGCAATATATCGAGCGCATAGTCTTCCTGTAAGGATGCAATAAGGTATAAATTTTGACGCTAATTATACCCAAACTAGCTAAAGATGCCAGATAGTAAATAGCGCTTACCATTAAGAGTAAATAAAACAGTTGAACCGCTATAAAATGAGCACTTAGATAAAGTTTTTCTCTATTGGAAGGCAAAAACATGAAATATTATTATATAATGCATTTTGCGCGTTAATTTAATACTTATAAACACACTACAACATTTTGCTTTTAATTGTTCAGGTTAGGAAAACCATTGAAAAACTCACATTTTATTTTATCTTCTTTACTTTTTTGTACTGCATCTTCCGTACAGGCGTCTTCATTTAATTCAGCTCCTTGCATTCAATTAGACAATCAAGCAATGAAAAACGATACACAAGATTGTAACTTACAGAAAATATGGGAAAAAAAATTAAAGGCACAGTGGCAATCCGCATTTACTGAACTAGGTATCTATTTGGCAACCGGCATTGGACTTTACTCACTTCGTACTGAAAGCATGGAAGAAGATTGGGATTATGAAGTCACTGACGGTTATTTGAAACACTCATACGACAGGTTCACTTCTTTAGATCAATGGAAACTTGATGATAATGATCTCGTACTAAACTGGGGACATGTTTACGCTGGCTCATTTTATTATCAAGCCTTTAGAAATAACAATTTATCAGCCTATGAATCTATTTTAGGTCCGCTTACAGGATCTCTAATTTGGGAAGGGCTCGCTGAGCACCGGGAAGCAGTCAGTATTAATGATCATATGACCACAATTTTTGCGGGCTCAATTGTCGGTGAAGGTTTTTTTCAAACAGCAGAAATGTTAAAACGTAAACAAGGGCTGTTGCCAAAGATCCTATCCAGTTTATTCAATCCATCTCTGGCAGTACACGACTGGTATAATGATAAAAAATGGGGAACCCAATATCGCAATTTCAATCGTGAATTTGGTTTTGATAATTCAGGAGAAGATATCTTAACTGTATATTCAGGTATTACCTATTCCGATGGTACTCTTTATAGCGCCCCTAGAGAGCTGCTAACACTGGGAATAAAAACAAGAACACAAAATTTACCTGCAAAACGAGAAAAAAGTAAGTTTTATAGCTTTGATCCTTTGATCACCGAAACTCAATTTGAGTTAGGAATTTCCCAGGATGGTAATGATGGTTTATTTTCTGATGTGAAAGTTGTTTATGGTGGTTATGCAGACTACCAATATAGCCGAGATAAGAACAATGTAATAACTGGCCATAGTTTGATCATCGGACCGAGTGCTGCTGTAGAGTTTAATAGCTTAGGTAAATATAAAAATGAAGATTTATATGCCACGATAAACCTGATTGGCGGCACAATAGACTATTTATATATGCAAGATAAGTGGATATTACGAGGAGAAATAGAAGCTTATGGTGACTTTGCATTTGTTAAACCATTTGCAACTAATGCATTTAATGAAGCCGGAAATCTTTATTGGCAATCTAAGCCCGTTTTATGGAAAGAAAAATACAGTTATGCGCTTGGTTTCACAACAAAAATCGAGTTATCCATCAATTATGACGATTTCACATTTGGGTTGTCTTCCAATCGGCACAGCTGGGATTCTATAGATAATAAAGAATACGAGCGAGTTAATGATGCCGAAAATTTAAGAGATATTGATTTTAAAGATAATAGAACTATATACAAAGGCTACATTTCATATAAATTTGCAAACAATACCAGCATTAATTTAAATTACCGACACATCAAACGCGAAGGTGAACTGATTGGGATTGATAGAGCTAATATCTATTTCCATAGTGCAGATAGTGAAAAGTTATGGTCTGTAAATATGCAATATCACTACTAATATTCAATTGAGATACGCTTTAATAGGATAGATTTAAATGTCATACAATAAATATTTGGCCAACTATCCTATGCAAATAAAGGAACAAGTTACCAAGTTAATCGAAAGTGGAAACTTAAAAACATATTTATTAAATAAATACCCAACTCCCCATAATTATAACTCAGATAAGGCACTTTATAATTATGCTACTGAGCTAAAACAGCAGTATTTGAAACATACCCCGATTATCAGTAAAGTATTATATACAAAACAAAAAGACATGGTTATTAATGCGTTAGGCACACATTCTTTTGTCAGTAGAAATCATGGTGGTAAATTAAAAAGTAAACATGAAATCCGTATCGCTTCAACCCTGAAATATGCACCTGAGCCTTTATTAAAAATGTTAGTAGTCCATGAATTAGCCCATTTTAAAGAAAAAGATCATAATAAGAATTTCTATAAGTTATGTGAATATATGGAGCCTGACTACCACCAATTAGAGTTAGATTTAAGAATATACCTTATTTTTATAGAGTTAGGATATACGCTTTTTTAATACCACTTCATGAATTTTAACCACAGAAGGAAACAAAGTTTGCAATTTCATTAACTTGATATTAATCTCTCTAGGTCATAATAAAAATAGAGTTAAACCATGGATCAAGATTTGATATTGACGAAAACTATTAATAACGTCAGACATATTCAGCTAAATCGTATCAAATATAAAAATGCCCTTACATTAGACATGTATCAGGTGCTGACACAAAGTTTAATCGATGCCGAAAAAGACGAGCAAATAAACGTCATCATGCTGACCGGAAGTGAAGAAGTATTTTGTGCAGGTAACGATTTAAATGATTTTATAGCACATCCGCCGACATCGGCGAATAGTCCGGCTTTTAAATTTCTGCTCACTTTAAATCGGTTAAAAAAACCAATTATTGCTGGAGTTTCAGGACCTGCTATTGGTATAGGTACAACTATGCTGTTACATTTTGATTTTGTAGTGGCCAGTACCAATGCTATTTTTAAATTGCCATTTGTGAATTTAGGATTAACGCCAGAAGGTGCGTCTAGTCTCATTTTACCTCGCCTGATGGGACAAAGAAAAAGCGCTGAATTATTAATGTTAGGTACCAGTTTTAATGCCCATCAGGCAAAAGACTTTTCTATCATAAATCAAACATGTGATGAAGGAGATTGCTTAACTGTCACACTCAACTTTGCAAATAAATTAGCAAATCAGCCGCCAGCTGCTATCCAGTCGACAAAACATATCATGAAAGCACATTTAGTTGATCAAATAGAGCGGACAATACTCGCTGAAGGTGAGTTATTTTCGCAAAAGGTAACCTCTGAGGAAGCAAAAACAGCTATCAATGCCTTCCTACAAAAATAATCTGCAACGATAAATCAATTTTTACATTACCTCAAGACAGTAGTCTATGAGGTAATAATACCAATTACATCAAATATGTGATCATTCTCAATGAATTATAAATTAAGCCACGGCTTGAGTATGCAAGATGCTGATATTTTCTTCTTCGGCTAGCATTAATCTTATATTTTGGTTTGTTTCTCGTCTTCGTTCAGATTGATACCAACGCTCCCAACTTGCAATGTTTTGCCAGTTGGTAATAATTGTCCGTTTTTTAGCATCTGTCACATCAATATAAGATGTGGCAGAAATAAAACCCTGAAACTCCATCACTACGGCTAACGTTTTCCTAATTTCATTTTCATAATTTGATTCTAAATCTTCTGCTATTACCCTTTGTAATATGACCTTGATCATTTCGTTTACTTTCCTTTCTAAAGACCTAATTCTGCCATAAAATCATCATCAGGGTCTTCATCTGGAACAACAACCTCTTTTTGGCTTGCGTTTTTCATCGACGCCGCTTCTCTATCTATAATCTCATCGGGATCGATTGCATCAGCAATATCAAAATCATGTAATTTAATAAACTCTGTTTTGTCCATTGCCAATTCAAGATAAAAAATATTTTGATTTCTGGTAGTAAATGTTACACGCCGAGCCTGAGGCCTGTCCATCGCTGTATCTACCGATATTTGAACCAATTTATTTAAGGCAACCATTTTAGGTTGGTTTTGTGTGATTGAAGTATGTAGCTGAGAACGCACTTTACCTGTAAAGTCGCCCACTATTTGATTCATTAATTCCCCTAATACATTGGCTACATCATCTGACATATGATTGGAAGCCATTTCAGAGTCCGGCATGCCCATATTTTTCATGTAATCGCCGTAAATCTCCATTGCAGCTAAAGCTGTAAAATTAGCCACAACAATACCATTAAACCCGCCATCAAATAAGACAAAACAACCAATATCTGGACGCAAACAGGTGCGATTTATTTTTTGAACCATGGCTGAATAGCTAATATTATTACCGCTGGCAGAAGATAATACTTCAGTGAATGACTGGCATAAAGTAACCAATATATCATCTGTTGTGATCGTTTTACTCTTTTTCATTCAACTCACTCTTTTAACATTAGTTCTTATGATTATTAGACTATAGATTAATCTAGTGCAATTTAACACTGACTATCTAATGCAAAATGCGTAAAATACCCCTATCAACAAAAATAGAGACAGATAAGTGACAACCAAAGACAATATTTATGCGACCGAACAAGCAATTGAAGATTTTAGTTTTGATGCTAATGTTGTAGAAGTTTTTCCGGATATGATACAAAGATCAGTGCCCGGATATTCCACTATGGTCAGTACTATGGGGAAATTAGCCGGTCAATATGCACAAAACAATTCCAACTTATATGATTTAGGCTGTGCATTAGGCGCTGTTACATTGAGTATGCGCCGCAATATAGATAAAGAAAACTGTCAACTTATCGCGATTGATAACTCCATAGCTATGATTGAACGTGCAAAAAGGCATGTTGAAGGTTTTCGTTCAGAAGTTCCTGTATCGGTGAATTTAGGAGATATAACCAACTGTACAATTGAAAACGCATCAGTTGTAGTCTTAAATTTCACTTTACAATTTATCGCTGCAAATCAACGAACTCAAGTGCTACAACGAATTTATGATGGACTAAGACCCGGCGGTATTTTGCTATTAAGTGAAAAAATTAAAGGGAATGATACAAAAAGTGATGGCCTGTTAATCGACTTACATCATGACTTTAAACGGGCAAATGGCTATTCCGAGCTTGAAATCAGCCAAAAACGAACAGCGCTTGAAAATGTTATGCAGCCTGATACGCTACCGCATCATATAGACAGATTAAAAATGATAGGTTTTGATCATACTCAAGTTTGGTATCAATGTTTTAATTTTTGCTCACTTATCGCTATTAAATAAGGGTTTTTAATGAAAAGTTGGTTTACACAATTTTACGCTGCAATTGCACAAACGCCTCTATCTCCCTGGTTAGAAACTTTGCCTTCACAATTACGTCACTGGCAACAAGAAACCGCTCATGGTGATATGCACAAATGGGAAAAAGTGTTAAAAAACCTGCCCGAAATAAAAAGTAAGCAAGTAAATTTAATTGATGCAGTTGACATTCAAGCAGATCAACCCATAACCGAAGGTCAACAAAAAAAACTCACACACTTATTGCAAAGACTTATGCCCTGGCGAAAAGGGCCATTTCATATTCACGGTATCCATATCGACACAGAATGGCGCAGTGATTGGAAATGGGACAGGTTGCTACCTCATATTTCTAATTTGAAAGGGAAAACTGTCTTAGATATAGGCTGTGGTAGTGGTTACCACCTTTGGCGTATGCGAGGCGCTGGTGCCAAATTTGTGGTCGGTATTGATCCCACTGAATTATTTTTATGTCAGTTTCAAGCAATAAAACATTTTAATCCCGATCCAAAGGTACACTTAATACCCGTTGGTGTAGAAGCATTACCCGAGCTAAAAGCGTTTGATACCGTATTTTCAATGGGTGTACTATATCACCGTCGCTCGCCAATTGATTTTTTAGCGCAGCTAAAAGCACAACTTAAACCCGGTGGTGAACTTGTTTTAGAAACTTTAGTCATTGAAGGTGATGAACAAACGGTGTTAATGCCAACAGATCGCTACGCGAAAATGCGTAACGTATGGTATATTCCAAGCTGTGACGCACTAAAACTATGGATGAGCAGAGTTGGCTTTAAAAATATAAAAGTCGTCAATAAAGATGTGACAACCCTTGAAGAGCAAAAAGCAACTGACTGGATGCAAACGGAATCTTTGGTGGACTTTCTGGATCCGCAAGATCAAACAAAAACCATTGAAGGTTATCCCGCCCCTCTTAGAGCTATTTTTATCGCCAATGTATAAAATCAACTATATTAATTCTGGCAGGCAATTAGCAAATCATGTAAAATGCGCGCCAAATCCACCATATGCAACTGTTGAGGAAATTCTGTGAGCGATCAAAAGCAGTCTCTTAGCTACAAAGACGCGGGCGTTGATATCGATGCTGGTAATGTACTTGTTGAACGTATTAAAGGCGTTGTTAAAAAAACGAAACGCCCTGAAGTAATGGGCGGAATTGGTGGCTTTGGCGCACTTTGCCAAATACCAAGCGGTTATAAAGAACCCGTTTTAGTAGCCGGAACCGATGGCGTTGGTACTAAATTGCGTTTAGCGATCGATTTAAAACAACATCAAGGTGTTGGTATTGATTTAGTTGCTATGTGTGTGAATGATTTAATAGTACAAGGTGCTGAACCTCTCTTTTTCCTTGATTATTATGCAACAGGTAAATTGGATGTAGACACAGCAGTTGATGTTGTAACTGGCATAGGTGCTGGCTGTGAACTATCAGGATGTTCCTTAACAGGTGGTGAAACTGCAGAAATGCCAGGGATGTATGAAGGCGAAGATTACGATATTGCTGGATTCTGTGTTGGTATCGTTGAAAAAGCTAAAATCATTGATGGCACTAAAGTTAAGGCTGGTGATCAGCTTATTGCCTTAGGCTCAAGTGGACCACATTCAAATGGTTACTCTCTTGTACGTAAAGTTTTAGAAGTCTCAGGCGCTGATACAAGTGCATCATTTGAAGGTAAAACTTTAGGTGAACACTTACTTGAACCAACACGTATTTACGTTAAGCCTGTGCTTAAATTACTTGAAACAGTTGACGTACACGCATTGTCACATATCACTGGTGGTGGATTTTGGGAAAATATTCCACGTGTACTCCCAGAATCTGCAAAAGCAGTTATTAAAGGCGATAGCTGGCAATGGCCTGCAATCTTCAACTGGTTACAAGATAACGGCAATATAACCACACACGAAATGTATCGTACATTTAACTGTGGTGTTGGTATGATATTGGTGGTGCCTGCAGAAGAGCTGGAAAACAGTTTAACGATTCTTAAAGCTGAAGGCGAAAATGCCTGGCATATAGGTGAAATTCAGCAAGCCAATGATGGTGAGGAACAAGTTGACATCATAGCGGATGCTAAATAATGGCACCTTGCCGCATTTTGGTATTAATTTCAGGTAGCGGCTCGAATTTACAGGCGATCATAGACGCCTGTAATTCACAGCAAATTAATGGTGAGATTATTGCTGTTATCAGCAACAAAGCCAATGCCTATGGCCTTGTTAGAGCTGAAAATTCTGATATTCCTGGCGTTGTTTTGGATCATAAAGAATATGATTCACGAGAAGCCTATGATGATGCCTTATTCAAATTAATTAATAGTTTTACACCTGATTTAGTTGTATTAGCTGGTTTTATGCGTATTCTAACTCCTGGCTTAGTGCAAAAGCTCAAAGGAAAAATGTTGAACATTCATCCTTCTTTGTTGCCTAAGTACCAAGGACTGAACACTCACCAACGAGCGATAGATGCAGGTGATACAGAACATGGCGTTAGTGTACACTTCGTGACTGAAGAATTAGACGGCGGTCCCGTTATTTTGCAAGCAAAAGTTCCTATACTTGCAAACGACACAGCCGAAACACTTGCAGCACGTGTTCATCAACAAGAACATATCATCTATCCTTTAGTAGTTCAGTGGTTCAGTGAACACCGACTGACTATGGAGGCTGATAATGCTGTACTCAATAATAAAAAACTTCCTTCAAACGGATTTTCACAATAAAAAAAAGCCAACTAATTTAGGCTTTTTGATTAAAACAACGTCTTCAAGCGTATTACTAATGAGTTTATGCGCTTTTTCAACATCCTCCCTGGCAAATGGATTTTCAGAATATACCGCAAATTATGATGTTTTTCGTAAGGGCGAACGCCATGGAGAAGCAACAAGGCAACTGAAAAAAAATGCCGCTGATAATTACACTTTAAAATATGAAAGTAAAATAAAATGGATGATATTTTCAGATCAAAGGGAAGAATCTTCTACTTTCAGTTGTAAAAACAATAAAATAAAACCACTTGATTATCGCATGATCAGAACAGGTACTGGTCCCGATAGAGATTACCAAATACATTTTGATCATAAAGAAAAATCAGTTAATAGTAACAAGCATAAATTTCCTTTAAAGCATAAATGGGATGATCAGTGGTTAGATGCAATTTCATATCAAATACAATTACGCCAGGATCTAAAGAAAGGTTTAAAAGACTTTGATTACACACTGTTAGACAAAAAAGGGAACATTCGAAATTATAAATTTACAGTTATAGGAGAAGAAATGATCACTTTACCTATTGGTAATTTAAAAACGGTAAAAGTGAAACGTTTATATGATAATGACAAAAGACAAGCAACCATATGGTTTGCCCCTTCAATGGACTTTATGATGGTCAGAACCTGGAAGGGAGAAAAAGGCGTGGAACAATTCGATATTCAACTAAAATCAATGAAAGGGAAAATGATTTAATTTCTTTTATGAGTATGAGGGTAACTTCATACTCATAACGCCAGAAACCGTTTTATTAACGCAGTATTATATTTCTTCACCTAGCTTAAATAACTTAAATTCTCCCGGTTCCATTTTATGCCAGTTTTCATCATCGGTTAATGGCCGGGTTGTGATCACAGTTACAACATCATTTGCCGTTGTTTCCTGCTGAAAATCGATAATAACATCTGCATCTATTAGTGTCGCTTTACCAAAAGGCGCCCTGCGTGTGATCCAGTGTAAATTATTTGTACAGTAAGCTAATTGATAAATACCATCGGTCAGTAACATATTAAACACCCCTTTATCTTTTAACTGACTTGCTAATTTAGCCACAAATCTAAAAACAGGTACCATGCTATTGGGTTTATTAGGATATTTCTTTCTTACTTGATCAAGTAACCAGCAAAATGCTAATTCACTATCTGTATTTCCGACCGGACGATAAAACTCAGGCTTAAGATCTTTATAATTTGATAACTGCCCGTTATGAGCATATGTGATCTCCTTACCCCAGAGCTCTCTGGTGAAAGGATGTGTATTCTCAAGACTAACCTTGCCTCTGTTACCCTGGCGAATGTGGCTGATCACAGAACAACTTTTAATAGGATACCCTTTTACAAGCTTTGCAATTTCTGACTCACAACTCGGTAATGGATCTTTGAAAGTGCGGCAGCCTTTCCCTTCATAGAAGGTGATCCCCCAACCATCTTTATGTGGGCCTGTATTTCCGCCTCTTTCCAGCAAACCTGAAAAACTAAAACAAATATCAGTCGGTACATTCGCTGACATGCCTAGCAACTCACACATAAAAACAATCCCCAATGAATCAATTAGTTAAAATAAAAATACAAAAATTATAAGCGATAGTGCCAGTTTGAGTATCAGTTAGAATTTAAAAGAGACTTCAAACCAAACAATTAAAATTATTATATAACAATAATTACATAAATTACGTGATAAATAGCCTTTAACGAGTTTCCAACCGTGATCCAGCACCCTATTTAACAGTTTCTTTTTTGCTCAAAATATACGCTTAATTATAAGGATCAAAATATTTTTCAGGATCGATTTGACGATCTATTTTAAATGTGATCTTATACTTTCTTTTTAGCAAAGAAATTATTATGTCAGCACCTTTTAAACCTTTCACCAAACACCTTGGTCATTTAGGCCTGATCGCTCAAATGTGTAAAGAACTAAAAATAGCAGAGCAAGTTGATCGACTCATTCCTTCACCGGATGACAAGCTTGTTTCTTATGGCGAATTGCTTGTTGCCATGATCATCAATGGGTTAGGCTTTACTAGTCGGCCATTACATTTATTCCCTGAGTTTTTTGCCAATAAAGATTTACCTCGATTATTAAGGCCCGGTATTGAAGCTAAGCAGCTCAATGACAGTGCCTTAGGTCGCGCCATGGACAAATTTTTTGAATTTGGGGTAACAGAGTTATTTTCGCATTTAGCCAGCAATACGGTTAAAACACTCGACTTAAAAGTTGAAACGGTTAATCAAGATATCACCAGCTTTCATGTTGATGGGAATTACGATACTGAATCTGATACGGGTGCTGTCACCTTAACCCATGGCTATAGCCGCGATCACCGACCAGACTTAAAGCAGGTTGTGTTGCATTTATTAGTTGAGCAACAAGCCGGGATCCCGCTGTATATGTCACCGGCCAATGGCAATGCAAATGATAAAACCGAGTTTTACCAGTTAGTTAAAGAGTTTAAGGATTCGGTAAAAAGCGCTTGTGACAGCAAGTATCATATCGGCGACAGTGCCTTATATGTTAAAGAAACGATACAAGCATTGGCGAAGCAGGAAAGAATATTCATTAGTCGCGTGCCTGCTGTTTTAACTCAGGCCAAGCAGCTGATAAACCAAATAACAGCGTATAAACTCATAGATTTCGCTGACGGTTACAGGGGCTGCTGGATTGATAGCGGTTATGCAGGTGTCAAACAGAAATGGTTGCTTATTCAAAGTGAAGCGGCGAAAGAAAAAGAAATGAAAACACTGGGAAAGCGTCTGCAAAAACAAACAGATAAGGCGATAAAATCCTTTATAAAACTGAACAAAGAAGCCTTTTCCTGTGAACAAGATGCTCGCAAAGCTTTAGCAAAATGGCAGAAAAGTTCGCCGATAATGCAAGTTAATTCAATTAATATCAGAGAAAAAGCACGCTATAAAAACAAAGGCCAGCCGGCAAAAGACGCCCAACCCGATTATTTTGAATACTTCATCGAAGGGATTTTAGCCAGCTCACTAACCGAATGTGAGCGGATAAAAACCAAGTGCGGCTGCTTTATTCTGGCCACCAACGAAATCAATAACCTCGATATGGCAGAGTTGTTAAGCCAATACAAAGGGCAACAGCGAGTTGAGCGTGGCTTTAAGTTTTTAAAGAGCCCAGAGTTTTTTACCAGCGCGATATTTTTGAAAAAGCCGGAACGAATAGAAGCGCTACTGATGATAATGACTTTATGCTTAATGGTTTACAACGCCCTTGAGCACAGGATCAGAAAGGGACTACGGGACACTGGCCAACACTTTCCCGATCAAAAGAAAAAGCCAAGCCAAAAACCAACCGCCAGATGGATATTTCATTGCTTTAGCGGTATCACTGTTATGTATTTTGAGCAGAAAAACGGCCTAATTGCCAACTTAGAGCCCAGGCACTCAAGCGTGTTAAATGCCTTAGGCAAAACATATCAAGAAATGTATTCATAAACTAGGGTGCGGAATGTCGGTTCCAAATATAATATTAAGGTGGCACAATAGCCATAACAAATAAATTTCATTAAGGTTATTTAAGTGCAGTATTTTCCAATTTTTGTTGATGCAAAACAGTTAAATGTTCTGGTTGTAGGTGGCGGTGAAGTCGCGACGCGTAAAGTTGAATTAATGCTTAAAACACCGGCAAAAATCACTGTCGTTTCGCCAGATCTTTCCCCGAGCTTAATTCGGTTGGCCCAAGATGAAAAAATTCAACATATTCAAGGCTTTTATCAACCAGAACTGTTAGAAGATAAACAACTTGTTTTTGTAGCAACAGCTGATAGTTCTCTAAATAAAGAAATTAGTCTTGATGCCCGCGCACAAGGTGTATTAGCAAATGTGGTGGACTCTCCTGAATTGTGTCATTTTATCACTCCCTCTATTGTTGACCGCTCTCCTATGGTATTTGCAATAAGTAGCGAAGGTCAGTCTCCGGTTTTAGTGCGTTACTGGCGGGAAAAGCTGGAAACCCTTTTACCACAAACATTAGGATATTTAGCCAAATTTGCAGGTGAAAAACGTGCTCACATAAAACAAAAGCTAGATAATATTGCAAAACGACGTAGTTTTTGGGAAAGTTTTTTTTCATCAAGTCAGGCTGAAGATATTCATAATATCGATGCTTTTTATCAACAACTTGTCACAGAGGTTGATAATAACAAAGTGATAACTGGTGAACTTTATGTCATAAATGTGCCCTCAGATCCAGATAACCTGACATTAGCAGCATTGCGTCATATGCAAAAATCAGACATTGCTATATACCAAAACGATGTTAAGCCTGCAGTGTTAGAAATGATCAGACGAGACGCAGAGCGTGAAGCAATTTCTGATGATCTACAAAACCAAATTGATACTCATTTAAAAGATGGGCTAAAAGTTTGCTATTTATCTACCAATGACGAGCAGGAACCGATCCACTTATGCGATAAATATCAAAATTTCCATTTAAAAGTATTTAACTGTAAAGAACAGCCTTAGCATTTACCTTACTAAATCAAATAGTTCCCTCTACGTGATTAACATGCCCTGCACATAAACCTGTTAATCATAAAAAATATACAGTTCCGATTATTAAAAATAACCTCACTAACTTTTTTTACTCATTTTTTGTGACTAAACTTAAACAAATGAACGTATAACAAACTTGCAACGAAAACAACAAAAGGCTAACCTTAACAAGTGGTCTGACCTCAAGTTAAAAATAAAAAAGGAATAAAATAATGACATTGGTATTTATCATATGTTTACTACTGGCTTTAGCCGTCGCAAGTTACCATAAATCAAATTGGAACACCTGTGTTGGTATAAGCGTTGCTATCATGGTTATCGGCACAATTCTTGGTGCCTTTGCAACCTTAACATGGCTAATATTTTTAGCTATTGTACTTCCACTTTCTATGACTAATATTAGGCAGCAATATATCATTGAGCCTATTTTTAAAGTCTTTAAAAAAATAACCCCAACTATGTCCAATACAGAAAAAGAAGCCATAGATGCGGGTACAACTTGGTGGGAAGCCGATTTATTTTGCGGTAATCCTGACTGGAAGAAATTACATCAATATCCGGTTCCCAGATTATCAGTTGAAGAACAAGCCTTCTTAAATGGCCCTGTAGAAACTGTTTGTAGTATGCTTGACGATTGGGAAGCGACTCACGTATTAACGGATTTACCAGAAGATGTGTGGCAATATTTAAAAGATAATCAATTCTTTGCCATGATCATTAAAAAGCAATATGGCGGGTTAGAGTTTTCTGCATTTGCACAATCTTGTGTACTGCAAAAATTAACCAGTAAGTCTATGTTACTTTCTTCTATTGTGGGTGTGCCAAATTCATTAGGGCCAGGCGAATTATTACAACATTACGGAACCCAAGAACAAAAAGATCACTATTTACCAGGTTTAGCTGTAGGGAAAGAAATTCCATGTTTTGCACTGACATCTCCCGAAGCCGGTTCTGATGCGAGTAGTATTCCTGATTTTGGCATAGTCTGTAAAGGTCAGTGGGAAGGTAAAGAAGTATTAGGTATGAACCTGACCTGGAACAAAAGGTATATTACGTTAGCACCGGTTGCCACCGTATTAGGCCTAGCTTTTAAATTACAAGACCCAGATGGTTTATTAAATGAATCAGAAGATGATAATTATAATCCTGATTTAGGTATTACCTGCGCTTTGATCCCCACAGATTTACCTGGTGTTAAAATTGGCCGCAGACATTTTCCGCTCAATGTTCCATTTCAAAATGGACCAACACAAGGAGAAAACATCTTTGTGCCAATAGACTTTATTATTGGGGGCGCTGAAATGGCCGGTCAGGGTTGGCGTATGCTGGTAGAGTGTTTATCAGTTGGCAGAGCAATTACTTTACCGTCTAATTCTGCCGGTGGCATTAAGGCTATGGCGCTTGCAAGTGGTTCATATAGTCGAATTCGTCGTCAATTCAAACTCCCAATAGGACAAATGGAAGGTGTTGAAGAGCCATTAGCCACTTTAGGCGGTTATGCATATAGTAGTGATGCAGCAGTCAGTCTTTCTACGGGTGCTGTAGATTTAGGCGAAAAACCTTCAGTAATTTCTGCCATCATAAAATATCATTTAACTGAGCAAATGCGAGACGCTATGTCTCACGCTATGGATATTCATGGCGGTAAAGGTATATGTCTTGGGCCTAATAATTATTTAGGTCGTGGTTATCAAGGGGCACCTGTAGCTATTACAGTAGAAGGCGCAAATATTCTAACTCGTAACATGATCATTTATGGTCAAGGTGCAATACGTTGTCATCCCTTCGTATTAACCGAGTTACAAGCCTGCTCAATTGAAGATAAACAAGAAGCGATTAATGTTTTTGATGAAGCACTCATGGGCCACATTGGCTTTACTATTTCGAGTTTTATCAGAACAAGTTGGTTAGCATTATCAGGTTCACGTTTTCATAAAACACCGTACCAGGATGAAACCGCACAATTTTATCGTATTGCTTCTCGGTTTAGTGCATCACTGGCATTGATGTCTGATATTTGTATGGCCGTCTTTGGTGGTTCTTTAAAACGTAAAGAACGCATTTCAGCACGCTTAGGTGATTTACTCAGTTACCTATATTTAGTTTCTGCAACACTAAAACGTTATAATGACGAAGGTAGAAAGAAGGAAGATTTCCCACTGGTTCAGTGGAGCTGTCAAGAACATTTGTATCACTGTCAAAAAGCATTGGCTGATCTGATCAATAATATGCCTTATGCACCATTGCGTGCGACTTTGAAAGTGGTATTGTTTCCCTGGGGACGCCCTGTCCGTAAACCTACCGATGAATTAGAGCACCAAGTTGCAAATATACTCCAGGTTCCAAGTGAAAGCAGAGAACGTCTTGGTAGCTACCTGTATCTGACAAATGAAGATAAGAATCTAATAGGTAAACAAGAACAGGTATTAAAGGATATCTTAGCTGTAGAGCCTATATTCGATAAAGTATGTAAAGCTAAAGGTGTTAAATTACCATTTATGGCGTTAGATAAAATTGCCACGATTGGATTAGAGTTAGAAGCTATTACACAAACTGAAGCTGATGCGTTAATTGCAGCTGAAGTTGGCAGGCTACAAACGATTAATGTCGATGATTTTGATCATAAAGACCTAATCGCGGGTAAAAAGCCCGCTACGAGAAAAAAGAAAGCAGCTTAAACCTTATTTAAAAACCAGAGCATCGGCTCTGGTTTTTTTATGTCTGGAAATTCTGTTGGTACAGTTATGTATTAAATGAGTGATCAAATATCAATGAAAATCAATTTTCGAAAGCAAGGTGTTTGAATGAACAATAACTGGCTTTTGGAATTGAAATCAATGCAGTTCTAGTGAAATCCAGGCCATTGAGAATGTGATGAAACTGGTAATATTCGAAAGGTAATAAACATGATTGATTTACTGATGATTTAGTAAATTTCAGGCATAAAAAAAAGGTAAAGTATAAACTTTACCTTTTTCTTTAATGCTGTAAATACAGCATTAAATTATAAAGCTACGATGTTCTCAGCTTGTGGACCTTTTTGGCCTTGAGTTACAGTGAACTGTACACGTTGACCTTCAGCAAGAGTTTTGAAACCGTCACCAGAGATAGCGCTGAAATGAGCGAAAACGTCAGGACCATTTTCTTGCTCGATGAAACCGAAACCTTTAGATTCGTTAAACCATTTTACTGTACCAGTAGTAGTATCAGACATAATATCTTCCTATTTTTTCAAGAGTAATTGAGCCTTTTTACAGGCAATAAAGCTGGAAATGTGTTGCTATTACTTATGTAAACAGGACGAAGTACTACTAAAGACATCGTAATGGTGTTGCATAAATATAAAACGTACTTTCAAGCGCGATAAATTATAAGACATTCAATTTTATAGTCAAGCTATTTTTAGCTTTTAAATTATAATTCATTGATTTTTAAAAAGAGACCTAAAATCATACAACTAAGGAACAAAATTTAAACTGAATTACTGATTTGCGTCTACGGCTTTTTGTGCGGTAATTTTTGACATCTCATTTGTCGCACTCTCTACCCTTTTTGAATTTCGAAAATGTAACAATACGTATAATCCAGCAAGAAGGTGCGCCAAAAACAAAGCACTAAATATACTTAATTGCATACTTGAATATATGCTCATTAACACTAAACCCGGGATCAACAATAGCCGATGGAATACTAAACTAAATAAAGCCTGAGCAGATTTGCCCATCGCATTTAAACAAGAAGGATATAAAATACCAATTCCTAAACCTATATAGCTATAGGGCACGAATGCTAAATAATTAGTGATCATTTTTACGAGTTTACAATCCGGGCACAAGACAGCAATCAGTTCATCAAGGTAGATATTTAATATAAAAGCAGAAGTTAGTTGAACGACAGCAACGATAATAAAAGCGAGCCTCAATACTTGGTAACTACATTGTTTATTGCCGGCCCAATAATTTACACCAATACATGAAGGAAGAGATGCAGTTAAAACCATAGGAAATAATAATAATAGTGGCTCAAGTCTGAAAACAATCGAAAAAATACCAATGTAACTTTCATCAACTCGTGAAACAATTGCCATTAATATAGCAATAGATAAAGGCGGTACCAATTGTTGTAACATCAGTACTGCACTTGTCATTTTGTCTCTAAACAGAATATCAGTATTGATAGTTTTAAAACAAAAAATTGTTTTTTTGCTTAACATTGCCAAACCAATCAAGGCAAAACTCAGATCTGCTATAAAATGTAGCTGTCCTAATTTCTCTAATAAATAACTACTTTGACCATCGATAAATTGAGTTAAAACAAGTAACTTTGTCAGCATCCAGCTTAACAATAACATTGCCGAACTTTTGTGATGCCCTAAGGTTCTTAGCATAGTGCTTATTTGCCAGATCAGAAACAATCCCAGCAAGGAATAAATTCTATAATTCAGATAACTCATTACCTGAGTGCTGTATAAAGTTTGTTGATGTAATTCCCATTGTGCTAGCCAGGTTTCAAATCCAATGAGAGATAATAAGACTTCTTTAAAAAAGTAAAAGATAACACCGAAAATCAATGCGCTAAGCCCGGCCCAAATTAACAGTGATGTAATATATCGAGTTTGATCATTATGAACCTTAACCAATACCATATTAGAACGAATAGCCACTGCAATTGCCGTCGCACTTAAAAAAGTTGTTAAAGGTAAAATAAAGCCAAACAAAGTAAGTGAATTATCACTATGTTGCGCAATGACAGAAGATTCCACCACTTCATACCCGAGTAATGCGAAAATAGCAGCAAAGAGTAACCAGCTAGTTTTGGAAATAAGTTTAAGAGGAGAGGCACCTATATACCAGTTACTTGCATTATTTTGCATTTAAGATTAATCCCGTATACGATTTTTAAACAAGACTGGAATAGTAACCAATTAATTTCAAATATGTATTACCAGGATGTAACTAAGTATTTCAGACATAAAATATAGTTAAATAATAATTTAACTAACGTAAGAGAAGTAATTGGAAACAGTAAATACCTTAATAATTGGTGCCGGCGTGGTCGGATTAGCAATAGCAGCTCGCCTAAGTAAAACACGATCAGAGGTATTAGTTATTGATAAAAATCATACTTTTGGTGAAGAAACGAGTAGTAGGAACAGCGAAGTGATCCACGCTGGTATTTATTATCCTGAAAAGAGTTTAAAAGCGCGTTTTTGTGTTACCGGAAATAAAGCACTATACAAATATTGTAACGATATGCATATCCCATTCAAAAAAACAGGTAAGTTAATCGTTGCACAAAACAAAACTGAAGAAAATCATTTAATAAAGCTGATGAAGCAAGCTAAGGAAAATGGTGTAAATGATTTAATTTGGTTAAATAAAACAGAGTTATTGAACCAAGAGCCTGCGCTATCAGCACAAACTGCAATTTTATCTCCTTCGACAGGAATATTAGATTCACATTCATTTATGCAATCTTTATTATCACAAGCGATAAATAATCAAGCTCTATTTGTTGCCAAAACACGGTTTGTAACTGCAGTAAAAACAAAAAAAGGGTTTATAGTGACGCTAAACTCTCAGGGTGAAGAAATGCAGTTACAGTGCCAAACACTGATAAATAGCACGGGATTACATAGTGAACTAACGGCAAAATCAATGAAAAATGTTGCTATAAATAAAATACCACAACAATATTGGTGCAAAGGTCATTATTTTTCTTATTCAGCCAAAAACCCTTTTAAAAGATTGATTTATCCAGTTCCAGAAGAAAATACCAAAGGCTTGGGAATTCACGCAACTATGGATATGGCGGGACAATTGAAATTTGGCCCAGACACCCAGTACATTAATGAATTAAATTATAATTTTCCTAAAGATTTAACCAATAAGTTTTTTTCATCTATCACTAGATATTTCCCAGCATTAAATATAAATAAATTACATCCCGCATATGTTGGTATTCGCCCTAAACTACAAGGCCCACAGGATACTTTTAATGACTTTAGTATTCAATATAGTACCACTCACGGCATACCCAATCTCATTAATTTATTCGGCATAGAATCACCTGGACTCACCGCGAGTTTAGCTATTGCAAGCTATTTAGAGAGATTATTAGCTGCTCCCTAAAAAGTAAATAATGTGATATTCAACCCATTTTTCGACAGTGGGAATGAATATACCCAAACCACTTTGTTAACAGGTAAAAGATTGTTGGCTAGAATAAGCGACGAAGGCATAAAAGTCAGCACAGCGACATGCATAGCTTCCCTTTTACTACATGAATAGATCATTAAGAAAAAAACGATTAAATAGTTAATCTCACTAAAGTTTTAGCTATTTTTACTATTGAATAAATCATACTCCCCTACCTCTATGATAGTTAAGCTTTTTATTTCTGGCACCTCGTTTGCTAATCCAAAACGAAAACAAAGAAAATAATAAGAAATTAGCTGTACTTTAACAACAATTATAAAAAGAGAGCCCTATGAAAAAAATTTTTATCAATACAGATAATCAATTACGTAATGGTTGGTGGATACTCATATTCATTGGTTTTGTCGCCCTAACCCGTCCTATTTATAAACCAATAAAGAATGCACTCTCTGACATAGGATTTACAGAAACCTTATTAGAACCGACTTCATTTTTATTAATACTACTCGCTACCTGGTGCTGCTTATTACTTAGAAAAGAGTCATTAGCTAACGTCGGGTTTCGTTTCAATCTTAGATGGTTCAATCAGATCCTAATTGGTTCAGGAGTTGGTATTGCGATGTTGTTGGCCACTGTTGCATTAATATGGATTGTTGGCGGCGTTCAATTTGAGCTAACGCCTGAGCGAAACTTGCACACGCTAACCTACGGATTATACCTGCTTCTGATCGGCTCATTATTTGAAGAAATATTACACCGTGGTTTTATTTTCCAACGCTTAATCGATGGTTTAGGTACATGGGGTGCGCAGATTTTAATTGGCCTATTATTTGCTTTTGGTCATTTAGGTAATCCAGGTATGGACGGGATCACACAAACCATTGCGTCTATAGAGTTATTCTTACTTTCTCTGGTGTTAGGTTTAGCCTATATTAAAACACACAGCCTGGCACTGCCGATTGGATTGCACTTAGGATGGAATTGGGTTCAAGGCTATGTATTAGGATTTAGTGTCAGTGGCCATGAAAATACAGGTTGGTTTAAACCCGTTTTTCAAGATAGTCCTGTTTGGCTGACAGGTGATAAATTTGGCCCTGAGGCCAGTATTTTTTCAATTGTGATCAGTTTGGTCACGTTTATTATTCTCTGGCGCTGGCAAGGAACGGTAGAAAGTAAAGTAACCCCTGCCACACTAACAACGCCACAAACAGCATAACCCATAATAAACGCTTATCTATTAATATCTGGATAAGTGTTTAAGGAAACTTTTTAAGCGCGAATAATTTTTCAGCAGCTTGTTCTGAGCTTACCGGGTTTTGCCCTGATATGATCAAACCATCTTGTATGGCATAAACCTGCCAATCTTCGACTTTTTGATATTCAGCTCCCTTTTTGATTAATTCATCTTCCAATAAAAAAGGAACAACATCAGTTAATTGCACCGCTTCTTCTGTATTACTAAAACCCGTGATCGCTTTACCAGTTACAACATTGTTTCCTGAATCATCTTTTACATTTAACATCATGTTGCATGGCATGCCACAGCAACGGGCTTATTATCCATTAGAAAGCGCCCTATGAGTTTAATTGAGTCTGTATTTTCAACCAGATCCCATAACGGACCATGGCCCCAGGATAAAACATTCCATCAAACTGCGAATATTCAACATCCGTTAATTTCTGAGTAGTCGCCATTAAGCTTTGTACCTGATCATCAGCATTGTATCGTTTAGTTGCAAGTGTTTGAAAATCTGGAAATTTACTTTTAGGAACTATCGGAGGTTGGCCACCTTTAACAGACGCTAAAGTAACATTAACACCGGTATCTTTAAATGTATAATAAGGTGCTGCAAACTCTTCAATCCAATAGCCTGTTTTTCTCCTGTACCACCAAGTTCGCTGTGAGAAGTAAGTATCATCAAAATATTCTTAGCCATGTTTTCACCTATAAGTAATTTAAATCGCCGTGGCGCCACTCAATGAAATCAACACCCAACGGCAAAGCCGGGGGTATGATGAAAGCCCCTGGAAGGGGCTAAAACTAAACTCCTGAGAATTGCATTTGCTCTTGTCGTTTTTCTTCACTTTCCTGATTTCTAATGTATTCTCGAATCATTTGTTCATCTAAGCCGACTGTACTTACGCAGTACCCTATCGCCCAAAAATGTCGCCTTGTGAAATTTCTTTTGACTTGCAAATAATCTCTAAATATTCGAATTGCTGATTTTCCTTTTAAAAAACCAACCGTATTAGCAACGCTATACTTAGGAGGGATCATCAGTAACATATGAATGTGATCATTCATCGCATAACCTTCGATCAATTCAACTCCTTGCTGCCTACATAATTCTCTTAAAATTTTACCTATGTCTCTTCTAATTGTTCCATAAATTGCTTTTTTCTGTATTTAGGCACAAATACTATATGATATTTGCAATAATGTTTTACGTGAGCTGAGCTTTGCCATTTTCTCAGATTTGCACGCCTTAACGACAAAGCCTTGTTGAGTCACACCGACATAGGCGGCGGTTTACCGAGAATGAATTATGGTTTTTTACATGGCAATGCGTCGCGTTTGTTAAGACAATTACAATACTGGTTTAAAGTGGTGTTGTTACCAAAATTTGATAAGCCAAAGAAAAAAGCATGTTGCCCATTATGTAACTATGAAATGACGTTCTACGCGGTGCGCTTAGGTCGCAAAATAGTTTTTGGGCCGACGATATAAAACAAGGATGTGCCATGCGCAAATGATTTGCAACAGCCGCAAGTGAAATTGATATAGGAGTGTGTTTATAAGATAAAAAATTAGTAAAGAACAATGGATTATTACGGTATGACGTATATAATTTAAGGGAATGTAAAAAATAATTGCCGTAGTAGTTCGTCCCACTCGGCTAAAAAATGACTTATTTGGCTGCGTGATATCTCACCTGAAAGTCAATTCTATTTATTTACTATAATAGTAGCACGGACTTGTCCAACAACCGGATTAAGTCGCGGCTGCGCGCGACCTATCCATGTTTATTATATTTCGTTATCGGTGCCTTTGAATAATATCACCTATAAGTCCGTAACCGTCATCGTGTATGATATCTGGGATAACTTTTCGGAAATACATATCTCGCCAAAAGATATTAATACCAAACTCTTGTTCGTCTCCTCTTTCTATATGCTCATTTTCATTAAGCATCTGTACCTTACCAATTGCATGAATAGGATGCTTACTTCTATTTTCAAAATGGGTTTTAATGTCTTCTATTTGCTTAATTTCTTGGTTAAGCTCGCTATGCATTGCACCTTTATCGTATTCGCCTTCATCATCATAAATCGGGGCGTCCGTTAACCCTAAATACGTATAAAGGTGATTTTCATGGTGCTCTCCTAAAAATGAACCATGCTCATGCCTAAGGCATATATTCCAAATTTCAATCAATGATTCATCATATTGCCCACTTTCATGGCCTAACACTCCTAAGTTAAATGATCCTGAGCGACACCGCCTAAAATTGTCTTCAGATTCATATTGGCATTGATATTTAGTTTGTTGTGCATAGTCAATGAAGTAGTTTTTCAAATCTCGATATTCTGTAAGGAATTTTTTAATAAGTTTGAAGTCATTTTGAATAACAACTAAGTTTTCGAAATGCCTTCTTGCATTTCTTGACCAATTAAAACTACCCGTTATCAGAGTCGAGTCATCAATAACACAGAACTTATTGTGCATCAAAGCACTGCCTCTTGCTTTCACAGGGTAAAGAATCGTTTTATGTAATGGAGGGTAGAAATTCTTCTTATTTATATAATCATCATTGTATATAACTTCAACCACTACACCTCTACGTGTTAGCTGATCAAAAGTTGGAGCATATTTTATCCAGCTAATCCACGCAACACAGATCTTAATTGATACTTTAGCTTTTAGAAGCTCTTGTACAATGTGAAAGTCTATATCTTCAAAATATGCTTTTGTACGTACACTGCGCATTAATACCTCTAGAAATATAACGAGCCTGTAGAATTTATCTAAAGGCAAATAATTGTAAAAAAGTGAGTTCCTGTATCGCACTGTAATCTAATAACTAGACTTAACTAATGCATTTGGACCCCTGTTTTTTGGCTAGAAAATGAAATTTCTATAAATTCTACAGCCTCAACGCCCTAATAATGGGCAAAAAATTGTTTGGTTATCATAACGAGCGTAGCGAGAGGAGCCAAACTTTTTTAGTCCTTATTGATTTATTTGTTATGTTTAATTAAACTTCAGGTACGGAATTTTGTACAGGAAAGAATTATGGAAGCTATGAGCTATACAGCGGCGCGAGCAAATTTGGCCAAAACAATGGAAAAAGTTTGTGACGACCATGCGCCCGTCATTATTACACGAAAAAGTGAAAGCCCTGTAGTAATGATGTCTTTAGAAGATTACGAAGCAATGCAAGAAACAACATATTTATTAAGATCTCCAGCGAATGCTAGGGCTTTGCTTGAATCTATTGCCGAGTTAGAAGCTGGCAACGGTGAAGAAAGAGAGCTATTAGAGTGAAATTAACTTTTTCGAGCACGGCTTGGGAACAATACTTGTATTGGCAAAGTACCGACAAAAAAATATTAAAGCGAATTAATACATTAATAAAGGATATACAGCGAGAACCGTACGATGGAATAGGAAAGCCAGAACCTTTAAAACATGGGCTATCAGGATATTGGTCTCGCAGAATTAATGATGAACATCGTATTGTATACAAGTACAAAGACGATACGATATTAATTGCACAGCTGCGCTACCACTATTAAACAATCGTGGTAGAGCGACCCATTACTGAGCCGACCCCACACAGATCCGGACGTGCGAAACTATCGCATCCGGCTCTTCAGTTATATATTTACTCGTGTAAAACACGACCCTGTTTAACGTTTCAGAACCAATTGACATAAACATGTCGTTTACTGACTCTTAATCGTTCAATTCTTTTATATTAAGGGAAAGTATTCTAACATCTTCTTAAAACTACTCCAGTTATAACTTTTCCTGCCACTGCGCCTGTTTAACCATTTATATAAATTGTGTAACACACGATCAAATAACTGGGATAAACTTCGGCTATTGTCAGGTAGACCAAAGTAATTTCTGAACCCTATCAGTTTTCGTTTTAAACTAGGCATCCACACATTCAATTTTAAATGTCTGTTAGTTTTGATCCAAAGGTAATATTCCTTAAGCGTTGAATTTTGCTTCTTACGCGCTGTTCTTCGCCTCAGTCTCGCTTCACCTTTTGAATCTTTACTCCAGTAAAACTCAAACCCCAGAAATACAAAGTGCCGTTTCCTACTTGGATGGAAACGACTGAACCGTAATAAAGATGTTTTCTCTGCTGCGGTGTCTAAGTTGAACTTCTGTAATCTCTTCGATAAAACACGATAAAATCGCTCTGCATCATTAGCGTATTGAAATGCACACACAAAATCATCTGCGTATCTTATCAACATCGCTCGCCCACGCATTTTCGGTTTCACTTTCTTTTCAAACCAGATATCCAAAGCATAATGTAGATAAATATTTGCTAATACAGGACTGATAATACCACCTTGCGGGCTGCCACTTATCGGCTTTTCAAATACACCTGTAGTTCATGTTCGTCCAGAATTTTGATGCTGCCAAATTGTAGTGTAAATAAACAACGTAACTGTCGTTTGCAGAAAAAGGGAAATATCTGTTTAATGCCTTCAATTTAGCAAAAGTATTTAGAGCTGAATTTTGTAAACGTTTATATGATAATGGTTATTATTTACCGCCAGAAACTCCCCCCAAATGGCGTGTTGATTGTGAACAAGTAGGCAAAGGCGCTTAGGTCGTAAAATAGTTTTTGGGTCGACGATATAAAACAAGGATGTGCCATGCGCAAATGATTTGCAACAGCCGCAAGTGAAATTGATGTAGGAGTGTGTTTATAAGATAAAAAATTATTAAAGAACAATAGATTATTACGGTATTGCGTATATATTTTTAAGGGAATGTAAAAAATAATTGCCGTAGTAGTTAGTCCCACTCGGCTAAAAAATGACTTATTTGGCTGCGTGATATCTCACCTGAAAGTCAATTCTATTTATTTACTATAGTAGCATGGGCTTGTGTAACAACCGGATTAAGTCGCGGCTGCGCGCGACCTATCCATGTTTATTAAATGGCTACCTTGGTTTGAAATAATTAACCTCATTTTCTACCATGTAATCCAAAAGGCAATCAATTCCATTCTCCGTAGCAATGTTACATTCAGACTTTGTTAGTGGCACTAAATTGATAATTTTCACATGCGATTCTTCAGTGCAAATCATATCCCAACCATCATCTACGAAAGCAGGATGAAGTAACAAACTACACTCAGATTTGAATTCGGGGATATTATTAACATTTGGTAATGTATGCCACCAGTCAAAGTATGTTGAATTAATAAATGGATAAACAGCTATATTAGCCATAAATTTTGTTATTACATTAACCGCTTTACTTTCCAGCTTCCCTTCAATAGAAAAATGAAGTTCTGCTCTATAGTTAACACCTACCATCTCTTTCTCAGACATTCCGATAGTAGCAAAAGTTGTAACCTTTACTTCCTCATCAGCATCCCAAACCATAACTTCAATACAACTAGGGTATATTTCATCATCAAGATGCGGAGGGTTCTCATATCTAATTGAGCTTGATGGCTCTCCAAATTTATAAATATGTTCTTTGTAAACTTGTCTGACAATAGGTTTAGCTTTATGCATACTGTGGACTCATTGATAGTGCCATTTAACGCCTCATTAAGAGGCTGATAATAGCTAGCTAAAATGTGAAACGAAGTGGAACTGAGCAAGCTGTTAGCAGTCCCGACTTTAGTGGCTTGTTGAACGAAGCCGCTTTGCGGCAGAAAAACATCATTCATACTTTTACTCAGTAGCACTGTCGTATTGGCAGTGTCATTCTGGAGTAAATACTATGAATAATCTTGAACAAAAACATTTCGACTTCCTTTACCTTCAACATCTTACCAACTTAAAGTTACAAGGTAAACGACCTGCGACTATTGATGCCTATTCTCGTGCCGTTCGTCGTATTACCGCCTATTTTGACCGAACTCCTGATACCTTAAGTACCCAAGATTTAAAGCAATACTTTAATGACCTGATCCAAACGCATTCTTGGAGTACCGTCAAATTAGACCGTAACGGTTTACAATTCTTTTATAAGTACACCCTTGAGCGCCATTGGCAGTGGCTTGATATCGTTAAGCCCCCGCAGGTAAAGCGTATTCCTGATATTTTAACTCCTGCACAAATTGCTTTTATGATTAATCAAACCAAACAACAACGCTATCAAGTCTTCTTCTTAACTTTATACACTATGGGATTACGTTTAAGTGAAGCTCTAAACCTGACTGTGGCTGATATTGATAGTAAAACCATGCAAGTTCATATTCGTGATGGCAAAGGTGGGAAAGATAGGCTCGTACCTTTACCGAGTAAAACACTTGATGAATTGCGTTTATATTGGAAAACGCATCACCATGAACAACTTATCTTCCCAGGTAAAGGACAAGGTGCAAATTCTCCTATGGATAAAGGTGGTGTACAAAAAGCAATGAAAGCGGTATTAAAGCACTGCAAAATTGAAAAACATATCAGCCCACACTCGCTCAGGCACTGCTTTGCAACACACTTATTAGAGCAAGGATTAGATTTACGCTCTTTGCAGTTATTGCTCGGTCATGGCAGTCTCAATACCACTTCAAAATATACTCAGTTAACTCAAATAAAACAATATGATACCAAGCGCCTGGTTAATCAATTAACTAATAACGTTATGCGTATGTGGGAGGCTTTATGAGTTGTTTTATTGAGTTATTACGTCAGCATCAACATGAATTTTTGCACCATTATGATAATCAACTTAATCATAATACACGTCATGCCATCAATGCCTTGCTCAGTTGCAAAACATCTGAGCAACGTAAAATGAGTTGGTGCTGCGCTCACTGTCACCATCAAGCACAACACCCGCTCTCATGTGGGCATCGACACTGCCCACAATGCCAACATAAAACCACCATGCAATGGATACAACGACAACAGCAAAAGTTACTGCCTTGTCATTATTTTATGGTGACATTCACCTTGCCTTTTGAGTTTAGAACATTAGCCCGATATCAGCCAAAAGCGTTATATCAAACCATGTTTAAAGTGGTGAGTAATGTACTCAAGGGGTTTGCCAAGCGACAATTTAAAGCAGACATAGGTTTCACTATGGTATTACATACCCACAACCGTCGTCGTGATTTACATCCCCATATTCATGTCATTTTACCATGTGGATATTATGATGCTGATAAAAACCAGTGGCATAAAGGAAATAAGCAATTTCTATTTAATGAATTTGCTTTAGCCAAAGTATGGCGTGCTCAAATACTCGATGCGATTAATAAACACGCTCAAATTAACTTACCCGCAAAATATCCAAAGAAATGGGTCGTAGATTGTCGTAAAGTGGGGTTTGGTGAAAAGGCTTACCAATATCTCTCACGCTATTTATATCGTGGTGTATTAGCTGATAAAGCCATCATTGCTTATGATAACAACACTGTCACCTTTAAATACCAAGACGGACAAACCAAAAAAACAGCAACACGTACATTACCTATACTCAAATTTTTATGGTTGATATTACAACATGTGCTTCCTAAAGGACTACAACGTGTCAGAGATTGTGGTTATTTACGTGGTAATGCAGGTAAATTACGTCAACGTATTCAGACACTACTTATGAATACCAAAGACTGGATAATACCTGAGAAACAACCACAACCAAAAACAATCCGTATTTGTCCTTGTTGCAAACATGAAATGTTATGTATGGGAGTGATCATCAATTTAGCACGAACGAACTAGCCGAAAGGCTTATAAAATAAGGATAATGGCTTAAATGAATAAGAGGAGATAAAGTATAAAAAACTAACTAATTGATAAGGTAAAATATTTTAACTTCTGAACACAAGAAGCGCATTGACTCGGCTAAAATAAATAATAGTCGCTGCAAATAAAAAACACGATCACCACTATTTACTATAAATAAGTTAAACGACTTAAGCTCGGGCTTGTTCAACACCCAGATAAGGTGTCGGCTGCGCGACACCTATCCTTATTTGTTATGTTTTTACACAATACTGTTTATTAACCATTTTATAATTTCTTTCATGTAGTCTTTTGTTATGTTTTTACCAACATCAGTACTAAAAGTACTTAAGTGCTCTCCTACAGACTGACCAAGGTTATCAAGCTTCTTATTTAATAAATTCAAACCTTTCTCAGTAAGAACAGCGTCATCATACCAATCAGGTTTTTCCTCATAAGTTCCAGTAAAATAACCTTGTTGAAATAACCAATTCATTGTGTATGTACAGGTTTCCAGACAACCTTCGTCTTTCATTTTCCCGTCTATTAATTTTCTTTTAATTAACTCAGGAGTAATAGCAGCTGTTGCAGCGGAATCCATAAAAGTAGGTTCAGGAAACGAAAGATAAAGCTCTCCCAGAATAGATGCTACGTATACGTCGAATAATTTCATTTTGGGATTGTATAACTCCACTAGACCTCCATAAAACATAACAGCTTAATACCAGGAATTCTTGGTATGTAACTTTTCCAATTTCAAAAGCTAATCCCAAAATTCTAGATATTATTTAATAATTTTAGCAGTTTACCATTTTATTTTTTTTAGATAAAGATTGTTCGTGTTAAATGAAAGCGAGAATTTAGATAATCGAGAATTATTTTGCGCGGTATGCAATTTAAATTCACTATTTTGTTAAATAAAAACAAACAACTAGAATTTACCTTTTACTTAATCTCGCAAAATTGTATTTTACATACCGCGCAATATGGTTGAAAAACTACAAACATTGAATTATAACTGTATATGTATACAGTTATAATATTTGAGAAATTACATGACTCAATCACCATTTTTGGAATCTATTAGAAGCGAATTACGAACTAGAAGATATAGCTTGCAAACCGAAAAAGTGTATCTGTATTGGATTAAAGGATTTATTTTATTTAATGATAAGCAACACCCTAACAAAATGGGGAACTATGAAATCGAACGTTATTTAAATCATCTTGCAGTGAATAGGCAAGTCAGCGCAGCCACTCAAAATCAAGCATTATGCGCAATTATTTTTTTATATCGATACATTATTAGAAGAGACATCTCAAATTTACGATATTCTTTTACTAAACGTGAAAAAGCGATGCCTACAGTATTAACTCATGATGAAGCGCTTTGCATTTTAAATTATTTAACTGGCAAGTATTGGTTGATTGCAGGTCTTTTATATGGCTGTGGACTCAGAATAAATGAAGCACTTCAGTTAAGAATAAAAGATATAAACCTTTCCAACAATACACTATTCATTTTTCGTGGAAAAGGCCGAAAAGATAGATATACTTTATTGCCTCATTCTCTAAAACCCGCAATCGAAACTCATATATTAAAAACTAAAAAAATACATGAAAGAGATATTAACGAAGGATTTGGTCTCACTTCATTGCCCCCAGCTTTAAATAGAAAATATAAAGGCGCAATAAAGGATTTATCATGGCAATATTTATTTGTGTCTTCAACACGATGCGTGCATCCATATGATGGTTATGTCTGCAGACATCACATCCATGAGACAACATTTAGGAAAAAACTACGGCAGGCTGTTATCAAATGTATTATATCGTTCAATTAATAAATACCATTTCAGTGAGCGTAATACTTGCCATGCTAATTCAAGTTATTGCATTAACACTATTTTTTATACTGTTCCAAATAACTAAAAGGCTATTTGGCTTAGGTCGATAATATTTATTTCATATTAGAGCCTTTTAAATATCACTTGTTTGATCTTCAGCCGACCAAAAAAGCTCTCACGGAAGGTAAATGACAACTGGTCAAACATAATTTTCCTTTTAACATTATTGAAAATATGAAGTTACACAATTGTAAATTTAAATTGTAATAATATTGACACAGTTTAAAAAACAAACTAACTTATTGTAAGCGCTTACAGTGCATAGTAATTATTCGATGTATGTAAGTATTTTTTTAGCCATAATTGTAAGCGCTTACAATTATATTCAAACTGTTCAGATACAGATAAATACCAAACAAAATATGAATTGGATTTTTAATACAAGGTCCCAGCCAATGTGACAATCAAGCAACCAAACAAATAAAAACTAACAATAAAATAATACTAATCTCATAAGAGTAAAGATTTATGAAATACTTTAATAACAGGCTTACAACTAAAGTAGTGGGCATAATTGCTTTAAGTACTTTAGGTCAGGCTAATGCCGGGGTAAATTATTCCGATGTCGGAGATTTACTTTGGCAAGACAACTTTAATACGATAAATGACACTAACTGGAATTACGATCAAGGTGACGGATGCCCCGCTTTATGCGGTTGGGGTAATGCTGAATTGCAATCATATCAGCAAGATAATGTTTTCACACAAGAGGGTAGTTTAATTCTTGAAGCACGAAATGAAACATCTGGGTCTCGGGCTTTTACGTCAGGTAAAATTAACAGTAAAAACAAAGTCTCCATTCATTACGGCATGATAGAAGTGAGAATGCAGGTACCAAATGTAGATCAAGGATTATGGCCTGCAGCCTGGATGTTAGGCACAAGTACGCTTTCCTGGCCTGCTAAAGGCGAAATAGACATGATGGAAATGGGTCATTCGGCAAGTCAGAGAACAGCCGCGGGCCACACTGGTGCACCACTTAATAATTACGTTGGCGCAAACGTTATTCACTATGCTGAATCGGCCTGTGTACCAGGCAACGAATCTTGCGCTGCAAGTTCAGCCTGGCAAACAGACAATGCATATGTTGCATCCACACCTTTAAGTGACCGTTTTATTACTTACAGAACCTATTGGACAGATACGCAACTCAGGTTCACAGTTGTAGATAATGGGGTTGAGCATGATTTATACGACAGTCCTGTTAGCATAACTGAAGATGCCACTGCGTTAAGAAAACCCTTCTATTTATTGTTAAATCTGGCTGTAGGCGGTAATTTTACTGATGCATTAACCAATGAGCAGATCACAGCCCCGCTGCCCGCTCAAATGAAAATAGACTATGTAAAAGTTTATCAATTAAGCGGTATGGGTCAGGTATTACTTGGCGATCAAACTCCTGTAGAGTCAGGCACTTTTGGTGTATTCACTGATACCAGTCCCACTAATAATAAATTAACGCCTGGGATCAATTCTGAAATCTATATTTGGAACCAAAATTCAGTAGCAGCAGGAAGTACACCACCTGCTGAAGGTGATAACGTTATCGCCTGGCATTATACAACGCCCGATCAGTGGTTCGGTGGTGGTTTTCAGGCCCACACAGCCCACAATATGAGTAACTTTGCCGACGGAGAACTGAAATTTAAAATCAAAATACCTGCTGATGTCAATTTTAAAGTTGGTATTGCAGATACTTATACAAATGAAAACTGGGTTACTTTTCCAGCTTTTGAAACCACATATGGTTTGCACAGAGATGGAAACTGGGCACAAGCGAGTATTCCTGTCAGTGAACTGCGTGGCAATTTAGTGGCATTACAATCCATCAAGAACCATTTCAATATAGTTAGTGTTGATGGACAATTACCTACACATAGTTTTGAAATGGCAATCGACGACATAAGATGGACAGGTGGAGGTAATGAAGCACCTGACAGTGACGCTGATGGCGTCATTGACTCACTAGATACCTGCCCTGATACGCCAGCTAATACAAGTGTTGACGAAACCGGATGTGAGATATTAGTCACGCCTTCAGTGACCATTGAAGCTGAAGATTACGTCAGGTTTTTTGATACAACATCAGGTAATACGGGTGGTGCTTATCGTAATGATGATGTGGATATTGAAAGCTCAACAGATACAGGCAACGGTTATAACCTGGGCTGGACCAAAGCAAGTGAATGGCTGGAATATGATGTGACTTTGGGCGCCGGCACCTATGATATAAGTGCACGTGTTGCATCAGCTGTTGGTGGCGCAAATTATACCTTGTCTATAAACGGACAAGTGGTGAGCACAGATAATGTCGAAAACACAGGTGGCTGGCAAACATATCAAACACATAATTTAGAGCAAGTTACGGTATTGTCAGGTTCGCACCTGATCAGAGTTGATATTAATAGCGGCGACTTTAACCTTAACTGGCTAAACTTTACTTTAGCTACACCTGTTGACACAGACAACGACGGTGTTAATGATAAAAACGACCAATGTGCCAATACACCTGCAGGCGCTGCGGTCGATGCAAACGGATGTACGCTTGCCGCTGGATCACCCAGTGCTTATCCGGGTTATACAGGACAATTTGATAACTTTACTCTGGCGATAGATGACAGGTTTGACAACTTTGATAGTGCTACCTGGTCAAAAGGGGATGGTGCTGTAGGCAATGAAGGAGATTGTCGTTTCCAGTCTCAGGGTGCTGAAGTGAATAATGGTGTTTTAGCCTTAACAGTTAGAAAAGAGACGATCCCAGCTGGATTTTCACAAGATCATCAAAAAGAAAAACGTGAATATGGTTATAGTTGCGGCGAGATAAGAACCAATAATAAATTTAAATATGGTCGTATTGAAGCACGCTTTCGAACCCCTACCACTGCGGTCACTGGATTTATATCTTCTTTATTTACTTATGATGTTAACAATTTTGAATGGCGCGAGCTAGATATAGAACTTGAAGGTGGTCGACCGGGTTCTATGCAATCTAATTACATTTTTGGCAATAATGCTGATCAGTGGAATTATGAGTGGCAAGCCACAAGGACCTGGGGCGCATGGGAAAGATTACACGCTACACCAAAAGCAACCTCAGATTGGATAGTCTATGCAATGGAATGGACACCTGAACATGTTATCTGGTACATGGATGGGGTTGAAGTAAGGCGCATGACCAATGACGAGCTAGACGGAAACCCTATGGTTGAACCACAAATAGAAGCCGCCTGGATCCCGGAAAATGAAACCAAAATCATGATGAATTTCTGGATCCCCACTCGTGAAGTTGGTGTTAATTTTGGTGGCGATCCGATTGGTAATCAATACCCTATGACCGCCGAGTATGATTGGTTCAGATATTATGAATATACGCCTGGCAATGTAACGCAACCGGAACAACCCGTCATAGTTGACGGGATCACGCAATTAGATGCAACATCAGCGCAATTTACTGTGGACACTACAAACTGGGCAGATGTTCATTACACGCTAAATAGTGCTGACCAACAAAATTTCCGTATGGTTCCATCAGGAGATACACAAACTCATGTTTTATCCGGATTAGCAAACGGCGATATTATTAATTTTAATTTCACTTATCAGAACAACAGTGGTGAAGTACTTGAGACCCCCTGGTTATCATATACACATACTGATGAGGTAAATTCACCTGATAGCGATAATGACGGTGTCTCAGATCTTCAGGATAATTGTCCTAATACGCCTGCGGGTGCACAAGTTGATGCCAATGGCTGTGAGCTCCCCGTCTCTGTCACCCCTGAAGGTATTAGTGTAACAAGTGCCACCAGTGTTGAATTTTATGTTAATAACTCTGGCTGGGCTGATGTTCATTACACCTTAAATGGTGCTGGCCAGCAAAATTTCAGAATGACACATACAGCTAACCGTAACATCAAAACGTTAGCAGGTTTAACCACAGGTGATGTGATTGATTTCAACTTCACTTATCTTGCTGACAATGGACAAGTTATCGAAACTACATGGGCTTCTTTTACTTTAGGTACCACTGACTCAGATACAGATAATGATGGTGTTAATGACTCAAAAGACTTATGTGCCAATACGCCGCCAAATACTCAGGTTGATATCAATGGTTGTCCCATAATAAATGATCAAGATAACGATGGCGTAGCCGATGAATTAGATCAATGTCCGAACACGCCAGAAAATACACAGGTTAATGCAGTAGGATGTGAAATTCTGCCTATATTAAATGAAGTGGCAAGTGCTAATAACATCTTAGTTGGCGGTGCTGACTCCATTAAACCTGGTTATACGTTATATGTCTTTGATAATGATTTATCCTCAACTACTAGCACCTGTAATAACGGCTGCGCGGCTAATTGGCCTGCGTTATTAGTGACCGATTCAGTTGCATCTGGATTCACCAATCTCAATACGATTACGCGTTTAGATGGCACAATTCAAGTAACCCATAAAGGCCGACCAGTCTATTTTTATGCTGGCGATAATGCGCCAGGCCAGATAAACGGTGAAGGCATAGCTGGCGTTTGGTGGAGCATTAATAGCACAGTTAATTTAGGTGAAATAAAACCACTTTATGATGCAACAACTCAGCTAGAGCAAGAAATTACCTTTGATCGCGGTGATGCCTTAGTTACCCGCTTTGCTGATCGCGGTCGTGATCGCCATGCAAAAGAAGATCACTTTCAAGCCTATGACCATTATTTAACCCATTACTGGACACACAGAACAGCACAATTTCAATTTGTAGATTATGTCGCCAAAGGTGGCAATAAAATTGAAATTAGCTTTATTACAGAATGGAAACTCGGGGCCAGAGAGTTCAGAGCCTGGTACAGAGGGTTAGGTACAGTTGCCGAATATCATGGTAATTATATGGCCGAAGGCGTCACTGAAATTGACAATGGCAGCTATGATCATAATTTTAATAAGATCAGTGATACGGGGGATCAATACAGATATTCAGTGATCATAGATGACTATCGTCCGTTAAATTGGTCCGCCTCTGATGGCACCTTACCGTTAGCGATTGGTCAACGAATGGAAATTGAAGTCAGCCAATTTTTAGACGCAGTACCTGAAGGTCGTAATAATTATTATGGTACTACCTATTTATATATAGTTGGAGAAGGTTTAGTTCCCTGGAAGACCGTCGGTGACTTTGCAGATCCTTCCTCATTACGTGAAGACTCCTACCCTATCGCACTTGAAGGGTGGCTTGGCGGTAAAACAACTTTACCCTATAACTACACCAACGAACCTGATAATCACTTTATGCAAATGGCGACCAATTTATCTAATGTTAATGGTCAACATTTTGTAAAAGGCAGGCGTATACACCATACAGACTTCAAAACAGGTCAACATGACGAAAATATTGAAAATGGCTTATTTCCTGAACTAGCAGGAAAAGCAGGTATGCATTATGTCAATACCAGTTGTTCAGGGTGCCATGAGCGTAATGGTCGCGCTGCACCAGTTGAAGTTGGTATCTCATTAGATAAATGGGTATTTAAAGTAGGTGACATTAATGGTGATCCGGATGCAAACATAGGACGTGTTTTACAGCCGGGAAATATAGGTATCAATGACGCAATCAACGGAGAAGGTTCAGTGTCAATTGCATCCTGGAGTGAAACTAACGGCTTACGTTCACCTAATTATAGATTCGATCGTTACACGCCCGTCTTATTTTCAGCACGTATCGCGCCACAGTTAGTTGGTCTGGGATTACTCGAAGCCATACCTGAGCAACATATCCTGGCACGTGAAGATATCGATGACAATGACGCAAATGGCATTTCAGGTAAAGCACAACGTATTATTGACCCTGTAACTGGTGATACACGCTTAGGACGGTTTGGTTATAAAGCGTCAGCAACCAGCGTAAAACATCAGGTAGCCGGTGCACTCAATACAGATATGGGCGTGATGACCTCAGTATTACCCACTCCAGATTGTGGTAGCGCACAAGCACAATGTGGCAATACAGGCTCAGAGTTGAGTAATGAACATTTAGACGATTTAGTTAAATACATTGCCCTACTCGGTGTTCGGGCACAACGAGATCTTGATTCACCTCAGGTACAGCAAGGCAAAACCTTATTTACTGAAATAGGCTGTGAAGGTTGTCATACGCAAACTTTTACAACCAGTGAATATCACCCATTTACTGAACTTAGAAATCAAACTATTCATCCTTATACCGATTTATTGGTACATGATATGGGGCCAGGACTCGCTGATAATTTAGGCGAAAATCAAGCTACGGGTGCAGAATGGCGAACTACCCCGCTTTGGGGCTTAGGTTTATCAGCCTGTGTAACTGGTGGTATCGTTAATCCACAAGGTGGTCAGGGCAATGAACAATGTGCAGCCGAACATAGCTATTTACACGATGGCAGAGCCAGAACCATAGAAGAAGCAATTCTATGGCATGGCGGTGAATCTGAAAACTCAAAAATAGCGTTTGAAAGTTTATCTGCAACAGACAAGTCTGCCGTACTGGCATTTTTGAACTCTTTATAGCTTATGTGCATTTTATAGCGACTTAAGATGAGCTAAATCCTTTGATCAGGCGGAACCCATTTCTGGTTCCGCTTTTTTATTTTCTCATCAAATGTACCAATTATGAACAATACGTATCAAAGCTGTTAAATTATCGTTATTGCTCTATTACTTTTGTTTTATAAGTCTTTTTTACTTTTTAATTTAAAAATATTTATGTTATTACTTGGTCGCTCAGGTATTTATTTAGTCACAGGTTTTTCCCAATCAGGAAGGGTGGATTCATAATAAAATGAAATTTTTAATAACAATTTTTATCAGTTCTTTTTTATTATTTCAAATCCAACCTATCTTCGCCAAAATGGCTTTACCCTTTTTTGGAGGTGGTGCAGCAGTCTGGACTGCTTGTATGTTATTCTTCCAATTATTTTTATTATTGGGCTATTTATATTCTCATTGCCTGACCAAGTTACTGAGTATAAAACGTCAAGTTAGCCTGCATAGTCTGTTAATTGTTTCAAGTTTATTGTTTTTACCTATTGCACAATTCAGTCAAGTCAGTATTTGGTCTGATAATACACCGCAACTCAACATTATAATAAGTTTGGTTATGGAGATCGGGTTCCCTTACTTTTTATTATCTGCCACAGCCCCATTGATCCAGAAGTGGTTTAGTTATGCCTACGAAAACACTCAGCCGTACCGTTTATACGCTTTATCTAACTTAGGTTCATTACTGGCACTTCTAAGCTATCCATTTTTAATTGAACCTATGATCACAACGGCACTTCAGTCAACAATCTGGTCATGGGGATATGCTGTTTTTGCGCTATTTATTCTGATCACGGCTTCTCAAGTTTACTCCCGAAAGCTTGATTTTTCACGTCAGCTTAAAAATAATACGATGACTGAAGAGAAAGAAAAAACTATAATTCCTGGGCTACTTTGGTTAGGTTTATCTGCCACCAGCGTGGTCATGATGATGGCCACAACCAATGCTATGACGCAAAATATTCCTCCTACGCCTTTTTTGTGGATATTACCCTTATGCATATATTTGTTAACTTATATCATCTGTTTTAATAATCAAAAGTGGTATAAACGAAAATACGCGTTCATTTTATTTGCCTGTAGTTCCCTTGGCGCGGTACTGATGTTTTTTATTGGTCCTCAGTTTAATATTGTGACACAAGTGATCATATATGCTTCAATTTTATTTTTTGCCTGTATGATCTGCCATGGAGAGTTAGCCAAGCTGCAACCAGACAAACAAAAATTAACCCTCTATTATTTGATCATTGCTATTGGTGGGGTGCTGGGAAGTCTATTCACTGCAATTGTTGCTGAAAAAATATTTACCCAATATTATGAGTTTCCGCTATCCATATTTTTAATTTACCTGTTATTTACACTGGTGCTATGGCAAGAAAGTTATAGAAAAACAATTATCAAAAGTCAATCACAACAGAATCTATATTTAGGTTTCGCCAGTATTGCAGGCTTATTGTTCTTTAGTTTATATTTTTTAAAACTCAATAACCTTTATTACAAAGATAACGTCCATAATAGTCGCAACTTTTACGGCACTTTAAGTATTAAAGATTTTAAAGAGATGGAGCCCCCCACCAGAATGTTATTTGATGGTTCTACTTCTCATGGTTCACAGTTATTAAATACAACTCGAAAAACACAAGCTACAAGTTATTATCGAAGCGATTCAGGTGTTGCTTTAGCACTTGAAACGTTAATGCCCGGACACAACTTAAAAGTGGGAATTGTAGGTTTAGGCACTGGCACACTTGCAAGTTACGGTAAAACAGGTGATCACTATACCTTTTATGAATTAAACCCTGATGTTGCTTTAGCCGCCAAAGATTACTTTAGTTATTTGACTGATTCAAAAGCAAAAATAGAGATCAATATTGGTGATGCTAGAATAAATTTACAAAAAGAACTTACAAATAGTGGCAGCCAGCAATATCAGGTTTTGATCTTAGATGCATTCTCAAGCGATGCTATACCAATGCATTTATTAACATTAGAAGCATTTGAACTTTATTGGCAACACCTTGCAGACGAAGGTTTATTAGTTTTACATATTTCCAATGACTACTTAGATTTGTTACCCCTGGTAGCTACCTTGTCCGACGAAACAGATAAATCACTATTACATTTTATTACTGCATCAGAAGATGAAAATATACCGACAGCGCAATGGGTAGTTATGACGAACAACAAAAATTTCATTAATAACAATGGTGTAAAAAATAGCGCGACCCATTTAGAAAAAAACATGAAAAACAAAGTTTTATGGACAGACAATTACTCAAACTTACTGTCAGTATTAAAGTTATAAATAAAAACGTACATGAATAAGCTTAGCTTGACTGTACCTTTTTAAGGGGTTAAGTTCTTAATCAATTTTGTATCTATATTATTATGGTGCCCTGTGAGATCCAGTTATGATGATTTATCTTATTTTTTAGAAGTCGCTAGTACTAAAAATTTATCACGTGCAGCTGAACGTCAGGGGATCACTCAACCAAGTATTAGCGCGGCAATGAAACGGTTAGAATTAAGTTTTGAAACACCGTTATTGGTCAGAAATCGAAATGGCGTTTATCTCACTAAAGCTGGACTCGCACTTCAGGAGCAGTGCCGGAAATTTATGAATGAGTGGGATCAGCTAAAATCACATGTGCTACGAAGCTGTACTGAAATGGGCGGGAGTTTCACTTTAGGTTGCCACCCATCAGTTGCTTTGTATACCTTACCTATTATGATCCCGCAACTTAAAGAACAATTTCCACAGTTAAATTTAAATTTTGTACATGACTTATCAAGAAAAATTACCGAGCAGGTAATAAGTTATGAAATAGATTTTGGCCTGGTGATAAACCCAGTACGTCATCCCGATTTAGTGATCCACAGCTTATTTTTTGATGAAGTTGCGATTTGGGCGCGCGAAGATATGACAAACTTTCAAGATATTCATTCCGATAATTGTATTTTATTTTGCGATCCGAATTTAAAACAAACCCAAGATCTTTTAAGCAAAGTAAATCATCAGCCTTTTCGCCTGGAATGTTCAAATAATCTTGAAGTCATTGCAACTTTAGTCGCTGAAGGTATGGGTTTAGGAATTTTACCTGAGAGAGTTGCTAAAAGTAGTAAAAAGCCACTAATTAAACTGGGCGCATTTGCCACAGTTGCCGATGAATTATGCTTAATTTTTCGTGCAGATGCACAAAATAATGTAACAAGTCAAAACCTGAGAACACAAATAAAAGTTATATTAACGGAGCCTTAAACTCCGTTATGTGCCTCTTATTTAGCTTCTTCCAGTTGCTGACAACTGACTGCGCTCGCAATAGCATGTACAGGGCTATAAACCGATAAAGAATCAAAAACATCGCCAAAGGTTTGACCATCATTAGCTGTTATAGTAACAATAGTGCCATAGTACTGAGTATCATAATCGAATGAATAAAAAATACCTGAATTACCAACTGAGCTCAGCGCTAAGCCATCAGAACCTGAATTATCAGTAAACATATCTGTAACTGTTATTTGTTCAGAAAAATCTGTATGATTTCTACTATAATTATTATATCGATTAAAAGTAATACCAATGCCACAATTCCCCTCTCTTAATTGCGGATAAACCACAAAAAACTCTACTTTAGTGGCTGATCTGTCTAAAGTGACAAAATCTCCACTTTGATTTATCCAATCCCCAACACCTGCCAAAGCTGAAGAAGATAAAAAAGTAATTGCCGTAAGCGTGGTTGCAACCAGTGATTTATTTATTAATTTTAATTTCATTTTGATGCTCCAATTTAAAGAAGCTTCATCATAAGATGCGAAAATAATGAAATAAAATAGAAGTTAACGATGTTTATCATAGTCAAAAACTATAATTGAAAACAAAATACACAGCCATTGCAAATGTATAGTGCGATATTAGAAATCACTTTTTATCGCGCTAAAGTATCTTCATTCCGGTTGATTAGGAAGTTTATTAAAAGGTACCAGATGTAGCAATATTAAACCTAATATGAAATACGCCATCACAACTAATAATGCATTGTGGCGGCCGACTGCATCAGAGATGGGACCAAAAACCATTCCCAAAACTATGGCTAACTTGCCAAATACGCCCCACAGTCCATAACTTAAAGATGCATCTTCGGGTTTTGTTATAAGTCCTACCACTGCTCGGCTGGCACTTTGTGTAGCCCCAAGGGCTGATCCTGCCACGAATGCAATGACAATAAACATGTATTTAATTTCCATATTAAACACTAGACTAATATCAGCTAAGAAATAAATTCCCAGTATACCCAGTAACCACCATATTAAAGATGCCTTTAACGTAAAGGCTGCACCTTTTTTATCCTGAATAAAACCAAAAACAATCGCCCCCAGCATGGAAGCGATTTGCAAAATGGCACCGGCCATGATCAAGAAGCTGCCTGTAATTTTTAACTCTTCACTGGCATAAATACCAAAAAACTTAACGATCACCGCTATGCCAGCGGAATAAACCGTAAAAGGAATAAAAAATCGAAATAAAATGGGGTATTCATTAATTAACGCCATCATATTTATTACTCGCTTGCTACTGGCTTTAACCACATCACTCAAACTGTTATGAATTATTGTTGCTTGGGTTCTTGATTTTAAGAATATAAAGGTAGGCAAAGCGGCGATTAAATAAAATAACGCGACAACTAGCATTGCCGTTTGATTTTGACTTACAAATTCCGGCAGTTGTGTTTCAGAGTCGGCGGTGATCAGCCCTATCATCAGTATTAAACTAAGCAAACCGCCGATATACCCAATACCCCAACCTATTCCTGAAATTTTCCCTATATTTTCTGGAGTTGTGATTTCTGGTAAAAAACTCGCAATAAAGTTCTCTGATAACATCCAGGCTGTATTACTAAATACCAGCAAAGAAATACCTAACCATACTTGCCCTGGATTTACAAAAAACAGGCTTGCGGTAAAAGTTACGCTTATCGCCGTTAATACCGCCAGAAATATCTTTTTATTACCCGTTAAATCGGCCATTGCACCTAACACAGGCGCCAATATAACAGACAATAACGTCGAGATCACAATCGCGGCAGACCAATATGTATCTCTAAGTGCAGAATCTTCCGGTACAATATGGCTGACAAAAAATGCGCTGTAAATATACGTGATCACCACTGTGGTATAGCTTGAATTAGCAAAGTCATACATGGCCCAGCCAAAAATTTCACGCTTAGATACGGGTTCATTCTGTACTATTTTTTGTGTCATATCTGATTCAGCCAATTATGATAATTATCAATGTTATACCTTAAAGTTAAAGATTAAAACCATCTATTAACCTTTTGGCAATAGCTTTTGTATGCCTGAGGATGTGCGTTAATTAAATGTACTTCTTCCATCGCAACTTGTACATCTATCAGCGCGATCCCCGTTAAGAGAACACTCAGGCTTACGCCGTTAGGAATAACTAAAAATGTCGCCACCAAATTAATCTTCATAAAGAGAAATATCGGATTACGACTTTTTGCAAACAGGCCATGCGTGATCAAACCTGTTTTATTTTTATTATCAATATTTATTCGCCAGGAGTTTCCCATCTGCGCCTGTGCGAGGCAAATTAACGGTAAAGTGATCATTAATAAGCCTATGCCGATATATTGTATTTTGTCTTTAACTAGCCAGGATATGGGGGATAACCATTGATACCCCTGAGGGGTATATACATAAAGCAGTACAGCTACAACATTCAAATAAGTGATTAATTTATAATAAAACCCGAGTTTTCCATCAGGCCCATTTTGATTCAGTAGTTTGTGTACATTAATACCCGTTTTTTTATAAGTGAAAAAAATACGAAGTACAAATACACTCATAAAAAATATGATTAAATAACTAAATAAAAACAGCTTTATTGGCGTTATCATTTTGATATATCCTGCTCTGTTATATGTTCATTTTTGTTACTTTTATGAAGTTCTTGGGAGAACATATTTGAATAATGGCGATACCAGTCACTCTGAAACACTTGATGTGGATCATAAAGTTTCTTGGCTCTTAAGATATCTATAAAATCCGGGTAACACGCCAATACTTGCCGTTTAGTGGCATATCTATGATAAGTTGGGAAATAACTACCTTGGTATGTGATCGCAATATCAATTAACAACCTCAAAATTTCTTTTGACTTTTTAATTCCCGGCTCAGTATGATCTGTATGCAAATTAAAAATAATACAAGCAAAGTCTTCAGTGGCCCAGGGCATCGCTGATATTTTATCTTGACGGATAATACGTATTGTACCGTATATAATATCGGCTTTTAGTCTCTTTAAATCAGTCCTTGCTCTCGTCATAAATTCAATTAAATACGTTTTGGGCACATAAAGTTCAGTGATCATTTCAGAGCCTTTACAAACACTTCCCATGTCTATATCAAGCTGTTTGTGGTAATCATCCAGGTATATTGATAGTTGATGTGTATCTGACCAATACCGTTGACCAGAAGAGTTTAAATAAAACTTTTTAAAAACCTCAAATGCTCGTGTTTTATCTGTATGTGCTAATAAAAGTAATTCTTGCCAATTTTGTTTGCTGAGTCTGTGTTCAGATTTAGGTATAACTGCCACAGGTTTTACTGGTTTATAACCCGAAAAAATTCCCTGATGTAAAAAATCGTCACTATTAGCGTCAATCGCAAATTGAAAATCACCGTATAAGTAACCTTGCTGCTGACACAGTTCAAATTGGTTTATTAAATCCGCTAGTTCAAGCTCCTTTACCACACGTTCAACCTGAGTCCTTTCAACAAGCTGAATAGTTACCGATGCCACAATACCAAATAATCCATAACCGCCAATAACACGACGAAATAGCGCTGTATTTTTTTTTGGACTACAAAAATGAATATCTCCATCTGCATCCACCAACGAAAAAGAAACGATATCCTGACAAAATGGTGCCATATTCAAGCCTCGGCCGTGAATATTAGCGGCAATCGCTCCACCTATGCTTAATCTATCTGCCCCTGTTTGTTTTTGAGCAATTCCCCATTTTATGCCAGACTCTTTTTGGATCAAATGATAACCTCTGATCAGTTCTGGCCATTGTATGCCTGCATCAAAGGTAATTTGCCCTTTTTCATTATCAAAATGTTGAATGCGATTATAATTTTTCATATCAAGTAAGTAGCCATTTGTTGCAAATTGCTGCCCCCCCATCGCATGCCTTCCTCCACAGACTGCAACAGACATATTTTTTTGTTTTGCTTGTTTTATTGCTGATGAAATGTCTTCAATTTTATTTATCATAACAAGCTTACTGACTAAAGTTTCATTAAGCTCAGAATGAACATCATTCACTAAGCTTTGACCTCTTTTATGTTTTTCCTTCATGTTGAAAACCTCTTATATTTGAAAAAGCCTATCAAAACTTACCAGTATTAAATTAGACTTTCGATACTAAAATAATTAGTATCGCATAAAGATACCCAACTAATTCGGATATGATACTTTGGCAGATCAAATACAGATATTTATTAATGTAATTAAAACCCAGCTAAAAGCCAGAGGACTGACTTATCAAGATGTTGCTAGGCATTTAAAAGTGAGTGAGGTAACTGTTAAAAGGTTATTCACCAGTCAGGATATTTCATTAAAACGAGTGGAAGCTATTGGTGAAATGCTAAATTTAACTATTTTAGAGTTAGCGAGTTTAGCAAATAAGCTGACCGATACAAAAATAACAACATTATCACTCAATCAGGAAAAAACGTTAGCAGAGGATCCTACTTTATTAGTATATTTTTATTTGGTGATCAATGGCTGGCAAGCACAAGAGATAGAAAAAAAATATAATATTAATCGGTTTAACAGCATTAATTTACTAGCCAAGTTAGATAAATTAAATCTGATTGAATTATTACCTAACAATGAAATACATTTACTAACGCATAGAAATATTCGCTGGATTGCTAATGGACCCGTTAGAAGGTTACATGAATTACGAGCTAAATCTGAATTCATGAATGAAAAATTCGACGAAGAGCACGCAGGATTTAATTTTGTCTTTGGTGAATTATCAGCAGCTTCCAGAGAAATTATCGCTAGAAAAATGGAAAAACTAATTAAAGAATTTAACGAATTAGCTGACATAGATGCCAATTTACCAGAAACGAGTAAATCAAGTACTGGATTAATGACGGCAACCCGCCCTTGGGTATTTTCAATTGTAGATGCTTTCAAGTCTCAACCATTAAAATGACACCCACTATTTTTTAGTTTTTATATAATCTTTAGGTGAACAGCCATACCAACGCTGAAAAGCATGATTAAAAGAACTTTGTTCAATAAACCCTAAATGATTAGCTATCTCCCCCATACTGAATTCATCATACAATAAAATAAAACGTTTTTTTCTTTCTGCATCCAATAATTGAGCAAACTGGGTATTTTCTGCTTTTAATTTTCGCTGTAAGGTTCTGCCACTCATATTAAATTCATCAGCAATACTTTGTAAGGTACATGCCTGCAAATTAGTTTTATCTGCCATCATTTTTACGATATTTTGCACGATAGAACTTTGTTGCGAAATTTGCTGTAATTGTTGCTCTGATAACAGTTCAAATGCCTGATGCATATACGGATTATCACAATTTAAAGGTAATTTTAAATATTCTAATGGGAAATCAATGCGATTTACCACTGCATTATTTTTTATCGGGCAGTTAAACCAATGCGTTAAGGTTTCTAAGTCGCACGTTAACCATTCTCCCGCAAGACTCATACTGCTTGGTGACAATTCAGCACTCACCAGGTTTCGAACGATAGTAACCCAGCCCGTCATATTACGCAGTACAACTTGATTTGAACTATTTATGTGGGGAGTCCAACAAATCGATGCTTCTTGCTCTTTTTGTACAAAATCTATTTTTCCAATATCGGCTACAAGTGCATCATATTTAAGTAGTGCCGTAATAGCCGCAGCTAAATTATGACAAGACTCAACCAGGTAGCCTAAAACACCATAATCTGATGTTTGAATATCTTTACCTAAATAAAATCCGAAAAGCCTGTCCTGCAGTTTGTTACTGGCGTAATCTAACAGCGCAGAGTATTTTTCAAGATTAATTCGCGTGTCAGGATCTAACGTATTATATTCCATAAAATTAATGGCTAGCAGCGCATCATTTTTTTCTACCTGATGTTTTTCGAGGTAACTCAATATACTAGAAAAATAGACATATGAAGTGGTATTCATTTTTTTGGAGCATTTTTAGTTTCATTTATCTCAGTGTATCTAATAAATCATTTTGTCGCAAAATAACAAAAATATTGTCGTAAACAAGCAAGTATCAGAATTTAAATTTATTTATGATCACTATCGAATATAAAAATAAAAAGGCTGAAGTTTGCTTATTACATTAACTAAAACAATCAATACTAACATTAAACATGCATCGCAAGTATTACTGTGTCATGAGCAATTAAATCGATTTTTTAATGCCGAATTCCAAATTATTAAAACTCAAAATCATGGTGAATTAATTGGAGGAGCCGGAACTATCAGGCAAGTATGTACTCGAGGTAAAACATTTAAAGAAGAAATACTAAAAGCCAGTCAAAGCCATATTCGCTATGCCATTACTGGGCCAGGGCCATTAATAAACCATCAAGGTGACATTTATCTTGTGAATAATACTGAAAAGGATACAGATAATTGTCAAATTAAATATGATATTGTTGGAAATTCGGCTAACTGGATCCCTGAATTTCTGCTAAAAATCATTATCAAAAGAGATATCAACCAGGCCTTAAATAAACTTAAGAGGCACTTCCATGAAAGTTGAATTAATTTTACTGGCACTTAGTCCTATATTTATACTGTTTGTTGTTTATGAGTTTGTGAAACACAGACAGCTCTACGACATTAAAGATTCAATCAATAATACGGTACTCGCGCTGTTACATCAGGGAGCCGATGCAATCTCATTAATTATTTTATTACCGTTTTTTTATTGGCTATATGAATTTAGAATATTTAATATTGAAACGAATGTTTTCACCCTTATTGCTGCATTTCTATTACAAGATTTTTTATATTATTGGTTTCACCGTGCTTCCCATCACATTCACTGGTTATGGGCTGCACATGTAGTTCATCACAGCTCCACCAGAATGAATTTTACAACTGCATTCAGACAAAGTTTGATGTACCCCATTGCCGGGATGTGGTTATTTTGGACCCCTATGATGTTATTGGGCTATGAACCAGAACTTGTATTAGCTGTAGTTGCATTAAATTTAGCTTATCAGTTCTTTGTACATACAGAAACAATGGGGAGTTTAGGAAAATACGGGTTAATTTTTAATACCCCATCACATCACAGAGTGCACCATTCAACAAACAAACAATATATAGATAAAAATTTTGCAGGTGTCTTGATCATTTGGGATAAGTTGTTTGGCACTTTTGTTGCTGAAGATCCCAATATAAAGTGTAAATACGGTATTGTAGGGCAAATAGAATCAAATAATCCTTTATATATCAGCCTTCATCAATGGATCCATATGTTTAAACGTTTTAATCAGGCAAAAGGATTTAAACAAAAATGGCAGTGTATATTTGGCTATCCCAGTCATTAATAGAAAAAAGGCTCCCAAAGGAGCCTTTATATGCAAAACAATAAGATTAATCTTTTAGTAACTCGTCTGTTTTAGCTGCACAAATAAAATCATTTTTATGTAACCCATTAATCGCATGGGTCCAATAAGTTACTGTTACTTTACCCCATTCTGTGAGTATGCCAGGATGATGGAATTCAGCTTCTGCTAATTCACCCACCCTGTTGGTAAATGCTAACGCCAATTTAAAGTTTTTAAATTTAAATTCACGTTCTAATTGCATTACACCATCACGCACAACAGGAACCCAATCTGGGATCATTTTTATTAATTCAGCTAATTCCTGGTCTGTAACTTGTGGTGCATCCGCACGACATGCTTCACATTCTTGCGTACTTAAATCAGACATTTTTAATTACCTTAACTTGCTAGTTTATCAACAGAGGGTTTTATTTTTTTCTCAAACATAGGTTCGTGTAAACCCAGTGCTTTTGCTTTTTCAACCAAAGACATTAAATCCATATTTGAAATATCAAAAAGATCGTCAATTGACGTTATAGTATAATACTGTGGCTGAATGATATCTATTCTATAGGGTGTACGTAATACATCGAGTACATTCATTGCTTCAATTTTAGGTTTATCTGAATAAACATATTGTGTTTCACTTGGGCTTGAAAGTATGCCGCCGCCATATATACGTAACTGATCATTAATCTTCATTAAGCCAAACTCAACGGTAAACCAATATAGTCGCGCTAAATAGATACGATCTTTTTTATCAGCAGCCAATCCAAGTTGACCATATTTATGCGTAAAATCAGCAAACGATTTATTCGTTAACATGCCACAGTGGCCAAATATTTCGTGGAAAATATCGGGTTCTTGTAAATAATCAAATTCTTCACGACTTCTGATAAAAGTGGCCACCGGAAATTTTTTATTTGCCAGTAAGTTAAAAAATTCGTCAAAACTAATCAAAGCAGGTACAGCTGCACATTCCCAACCCGTTGTTTTGCGTAGTACTTTACTTACTTCTTCAATTTGGGGAATACGATCTGTTGGCAAAGCCAATTGTTCTAAACCATATAGAAACTCATCACATGCTTTATTTTTAATACATGCTAGCTGCCTTGTGATCAATTCAGACCATATTTTATTTTCTTCATCACTCCAGGCGATAAAACCATTTTCATCAGGCTCTCTGGAGATATAATTTGTACCTTTAGACATAAATAGCCTTTCATAATTCTAGTGTGAGCTAAAATAACAATTCATAGGTTACCCGCTCATTTGTTAAGAACATATTATTTAAAAGCTAAGAAATAATTAACCTTTTAGCATTAATTCGATGTAGCTGAAAACAGCAACTTTGTACACTATAAGTTACAGGGGTGTATGTAATTCTTAACAGCATTGAAAATACGGAGTTTAATTAAGAATAATGGAATGAATATATTACAGATGTATAGCCATTTTTTATTTATGATAGAACAACTTAAAAATAATAAGACAAAAATAGAAGGGGATTTTAAAAATTAACAGGAAGAAAAAAGCTTTCTCTTCCTGTTACTGATATTTTAGATTGCTATTTTATCGTGTGAATCCCATTAATTCGAGACCAGAAAATGCTTCATACCCGACAACTTTAATATACCAGGTTCCTTCGGTTGGACGTTTTATAAGTACTTGCTCTTCATTACCCCATTCAAGTGGCGCAAAGTCATAATCGTTCAGGGTCGGCTCTGCATCATATTTGATATAAATATCTGCATCCCCTTCTCCATTTGTAATATCAAACCATAATAATTTTGCGCGTGATCCGACATCGATTTTAAACAAAATTTCTTCATCTGTCTGAGCTTCGATGTCAGTTATTGCCAGACCACTGATCAAATAACCATCCTGAGGCTCTTCTCCCCCTCCCTGATCACCGCCACCTAAACCAGAACCGTTACCATCAAGTACATCCGCCAACCAAGTGTTAAATGAGTTTACTCTGGCGTAAACACCATATTTATCAGCTTGTGCACAACCTTCACCCCATGAAACGACACCTGCTTGTACAAACTCACCTTCATGCGTTATAACTAATGGTCCACCACTATCACCCTGACATGAATCTTTTCCACCTTTCGCATAACCTGCACAAATCTCTGTAACACTGACTTTTCCATCATATGCCGCAGCGGAATTACATTGTTCATTTGTTACTAGTGGTACTGATACTTTTTGCAAAATATCAGGGCTCTGGCCACCTTGCTCCAAAGCACCCCACCCTGAAACAGAAGCCATAGTACCAGCGGTACCAGCCAAAGAAATAATTTCATCTGTCGCTAATTTTACAAACGGAACATCTGTGATCTTTTCTGATAACTTGATCAATGCGATATCCGCTGCATCTTTTCCTTGTTGATTATAATCCTGATGTATAAATACATCTTCAACCGATACTTTAATACCAGACTCTTTAGTTAAATCTATGAAGTTAGCGCGAATAGCTAAACCATTTAAGTTTTCTTTGGTGATATCTTCAACACAGTGTGCCGCCGTTAAGACCCATTGCTCTGCTATCAAAGATGCGCCACAAAAATGCTGGTCATTATATTGTAAACTCGTCATCCAGGGTCTTTCCCCCTCTGGAGTAACTTCACCTCCAACGATTTTTGGTGCTGGACTTGTTTTAATATTCATTTTTAAATCACTGGCATGTGCAATTGATGTACTTAATGCAAGTGAAGATAAGACTGTTGTTATTAAGCTTTTTTTGATTGTTTTCATAACTGAGTTCCTTATGTTTTACTCAGCTATGATTAAAGAACAAACAGCTAAGCTACAATAGTGCTGTTTTGTACTGTGTGTGTATCAGTATGTATCGGCTCCTTAAATTGCACTTAGTTTTTTGACGTTTTTTTTATTAAGTTAGTCAATAACAGTTTGGTCGTACCGCTCAGAAGTCCTTTCTTTTTCGTTAACTTAGGTACGGGACGACTTAATTCCATCGCTTTATATCCTATTCTGGCTGTTAACACACCAGTGCTGATCCCTTGAGCTGCCCGTGAAGATAACTTACCTGCCAGCTCAGCGCTCAATGCGGTAGTAGCCAGATCAGATACTAATTCAGCACTACCTGCAAACAGCATCTGTTTAAATAGCTGTCGGTATAAGTTTATTCGACTGGCATAGCCTAAAGGGATCCCATAAACAAGCGAAATTTCCTCAACTAATTTTGAACCTCGCCATAATACTGCGGCCATATCTACCAATGCCAGCGGACTTATAGCAACCAATAAACCAGACTCTAATGCATATTTATTGACCAGATTTTGTGCAACTTCATCCTGTTTCGTTAAAATCGAACTACAATAAAGTTCCATCACTTCACGATCTGAATGGTGCTGTTGTAAAGATTGTTTAAAATCAGAAAAGCCTTCGATTTTTTTATACTTATTGAGCTTTTCTAACCAAGGTAAAGCTTCTCCGATTTGTTCACTATTTAATAGTCTAGCAGCTTCATTTCTTTGTAAATGATTTCGTTTTAATTTCCTAAGTAATCTAAATTCTTTAAATACCAGCTTACCAATCAAGGTCAAACCTGTCACAAATAAACAGCTATAGAGCACGCCTAATAATATAGATGTGGTAAAACTGTAATATAAAGTCAGTCCCGCTTCAGTACATAGTGCTATACACAGGCTTAAAAAAAACGCTTTTCTCAATAAAGATGATTTCCTGGTATTAAAAACGGGTTCCAATGTTTCAGCTTCTTCAATCCATGCATCTTCAGACACCTCCATGTCAGCTGAAATTTCTTCACCCGTTTGATTAATAATTTCAACCTCTTCATGACTAAAAGTACTGATCACCCTTCCCTTTTGATATTGCGTATTCTGGCAAGTATGCTCATCTTGATTCATATTAATTTATCTCCCAAAAGAAATTCTAAAACATGATCCATGCGAATGTGATTTAATTTTTTGTCTGCTGTGGGTAATGGGTAAAACTCAGGAAAACTGAACCCTTGTTTTGGCCATTCTTTTTCATTTATCAAACGCATTGGTGGCTGCGCAGGTAAATAAGTAAGCCATTTATTTGATTTAATTTCCCGCCCTTGAATACAACTTAATTGTTCATTATTATCTTTAACTATCACAGCTTTAGTTGCACAAATTGACGACATTGCCATCGTATCAACTTTGACCCCTTCAAACTTTAATTCATTTAGACTTGAATGCACTATATTATTTAGTAATAGTGCTAAATCTTTATGGTGCTCGGGACTCAAATGATCCGACTTATTAGCTGCAAATAGTAATTTATCTATTTTTGGCGAAAATAATCGTTTTAAAAAATTAGATTGCCCATAATTAAAATGTTTTAGTAATTGCCTGATAGCCTCACTTTGCTCTTTTAACACATTAGGACCTTGTCCCAGCGCAGTGAGCAAATCAACCAGTACAATTTGGCGGTCAAAGTGGCTAAAATAGTTTTGGTAGAAAGGCGTGATCACTTCTTTTATATACGCTTTATATCGTTTGATAAGATGTTCTAAATTCGAACCGGCAATAACCTGATGATCTTTGGATAAATTGAGCGGAATAAATGACAATAACGGGGCACCTGCTAAATCACCCGGGATCAACATTCTACCTGGCTGCAAAATCGTTAATTTTAATTCTTGTTTAAAACGTTTTAATAAAGCCTGGTAAGATTTAGCCAATGTTTCTAACACTGCTTCATCTACAGGAGCATCTAAATCTAGTCTGGATAAATCAACAAGATATTCATGTGCAAATGTACATCTTGGTTCCGTTGTTAACAATCTAAATTGTTGTTCGCTCCATTGAAAATAGTTAAGATCTAACATAGGTAAATCCATCAACCATTCTCCCGGATAATCAATAAGATCCACTATTAATGTCGAAGAGTCAGCGAATTGACCTCTCACACCTTGTTCTGGCTGAAATTTAATCGCTAATCTTAAAGTATTAATTCGCTCGGTAGAAGCAGGCCAATCTGGTTGCGTATCTGCATTATTAGCTAAAATCGTGTCAATTGAGCTGGAATAAGGAAAAGTTGGTATATTTAACGCATCCTGAGGAATGACTTTAGCTGCGATCAGCTTGCCATTTTGTACGACATTAAAAAATGGCAAATTCTGTTTGTCTGTCTGAGCCGTAAGTTGATTGACTAAAGATGTAATAAACGCCGTTTTACCGCTGCGACTAAAACCAGTTACTGCAAGTGTAATATGCTGATTTAGACTTCGGTGTAAAATCTGGTGCGCCTGATGTTTATATTTTTTAACTGATGTGGAGTTTAGAAGTTTTTTTAACATAGATAACACAAAAAAACCATCAGCCGTCAACTAATGGTTTTCACAGTCCTTTATAATTTATTTATTTCGTGGCTAACGGTAAATTCCGCTGATGTTACATATTTTTCCATTGCCTGAATTCGTGTATCCACTCTTGTTAATTGGTCTTTTAAATTATGTAATGCGCGTCTTGGTGGCTCCCCTGCCTGCCACACTTTAAATTTAACTTCTACCGGGCGTTCTTCTGTATAAGAACTTTGAACAATTTTATCTTCTTTTTGTGGTTTTTTATCTAAAATAAACCAACACGCCACATAAGCCACAATAAAAAAAGGTCCTCCCATCAGCAAGACTGCAGACATGAATATAATACGAACCAGCCATAATTCCATGCCAAAATAATCACTTAAACCAGCACAAACTCCTGCAACTTTCCCCCGTTTAGGGTCGCGATAAAGTTCTCTTTTGCCTGTATTCATACCTTATTCCTCCATTGCGGTGCCTCCGCATCCAAAATAGACTCTAAGGTTTGCACCCTTTCAGCCATTTTTTCAGCTTTATTAGACAGCTCCATCAATTGACGATGTTCATGTTCGCTTAACCCCTGACTGACTTGCTTTTTACTTCTGTAATGTAAAATAAGCCATAAAGGTGCGACAAATATCATGAAAAGGATAAAAGGCACCATTATTATTTCGTTCATGTTATTCTCCTGCTTGTCCCTTGCTACTGTTGTTTATAGGTTTATCGGCATCTGGCTTATTTTGTTTTTTTTGCCATTTGCTTTTTTAATTCAGCCAGTTCATCATCTACTTTCCCTTCCTCTTGTAACTGATCTATTTCATCAGAAAGTGATTTCTTCCCTAAATCATAAGCATCTATTTGTGATTCTAAACCGTCAATTTTAGTTTCATAACGTTCAAATCGATTTAATGCATCATCAACTTTTGAGCTATTTAAAGTACGTTTAACTTCAAGTCGTGATTCAGCTGAACGTTGACGTAAAATTATCGCTTTTTGTCTGGCTTTTGCATCCGCCAACTTTTCTTGTAAAGTGGTTACTTCCTGTTGAAGTTTGCTGATATGCTCTTCAATATGCGCAAGCTCTTGTTCAATTACGTTAGCCGCTTCCGTTGACTTTTTCTTTTCAACAAGCGCAGCTCTGGCCAGATCTTCCCTCTCTTTTGATAGTGCTAATTCAGCCTTTTCTTGCCATTCGTCTGTCTGCGCTTTTAAACGGTCAATACGACGCGTTAACTCTTTCTTTTCAGCTATGGTCCTAGCTGATGTAGAGCGCACTTCAACTAATGTATCTTCCATTTCCTGAATAATTAAACGAACCATTTTTTCAGGATCTTCTGCCTTATCTAGAATAGCGTTAATGTTAGAATTAACAATATCTGTAAAACGTGAAAAAATTCCCATATTGTTTACCTCAATTTTTAGATTTAATATAACAAGTGTTTGTTACTAATACTTCAAGATACTTGCCAATGTGTAAAAAAACTTTAATTGATTGTTTTTATTACATTTAAACTATTATAATAAAATTCTTTTGTTTCCCTTTATTTTCAAATACACTAAGTCTTAGCGTAAATGACTAAATATTAGTTCTCAGGGGTTAGAATGAGCAGATATCAAAAACAAGATAATTTACTAGGCCAATCTAATAGTTTTTTAGAGGTTCTTGAACATGTTTCTCAAGTTGCACCTTTACATAAGCCTGTGATGATAATAGGTGAACGTGGTACAGGTAAAGAACTTATCGCGGCTCGTTTACATTATTTATCAAAACGCTGGGAACAAAATTACATTACGCTCAATTGCGCTGCTTTAAATGAAAACTTATTAGAAAGTGAGTTATTTGGTCATGAAACAGGTGCGTTTACCGGCGCGGGCAAGCGTCACGAAGGTCGGTTTGAACGGGCTGATGGCGGCACATTATTTTTAGATGAACTGGCTAATACATCTGGCATGGTGCAGGAAAAACTACTCAGAGTTATAGAATATGGAGAATTCGAGCGAGTCGGTGGTAAAAGTACCGTCAAAGTTGATACCAGATTAGTATGCGCAACAAATGAAGATCTACCCGAACTTGCATTACAAGGGGAGTTTCGCAGCGATCTGTTAGACAGGCTTGCTTTTGATGTGATCACCTTACCTCCATTAAGAGAAAGAAAGGAAGATATTTTATTACTTGCAGAAAACTTTGCGATTGGTATGGCCCGAGATTTAGAATGGGAACTTTTTAGTGGTTTTACCCGAACCGCACAAGAAACTTTACTTGATTATGCCTGGCCCGGAAATATCCGAGAATTAAAAAATGTAGTAGAACGTAGTGTTTATCGTAGTGCAAACCCACATATACCTGTGCATAATATAGTGTTAGATCCGTTCAGTAGCCCCTATAGGCCACAAAAACGTGTTAAAACTAATGATAGGGTAGTTGCTGACGTTAAAAATGATGAAACTGCGACAATAATTGAAACCACAAAGTCAACACCCGCTAACTTTCCTTGTGATTTAAAAAAACTTTCCAATCAATTCGAAATTGATCTGATCCAAAATGCACTTAAATTTAGTCAATTTAATCAAAAGAAAACTGCAGATGAGCTTGGTTTAACGTATCATCAACTAAGGGGCTACCTTAAAAAATATAACTTATTAGAGCAATCACAAAAATAAGAGGCGTGATGAGTGAGAAAATTCATCTTAAGCATTGCAGTTATGCTACTTGCAGCATGTGACGAACAAAACAATAATGATGGTAAAAGTCATGGTTTAGTTTATTGTGCTGAAGCTAACCCCGTCAGCTTTAATCCACAAATAACCACAAGTGGCACCACCTTAGATTTAGTTGCTAATCAATTGTATAACAGGTTATTCAGCATAGATGCCAAAACGGGAGATTTTATCCCTGAATTAGCAACATCCTGGGAAATAAGTTCAGACAGAAAAAAAATCACTCTAAACCTTAGAAAAGATGTGCAGTTTCATTCAACTGAATATTTCACGCCCACAAGAAATTTCCAGGCTGATGATGTTGTATTTACTTTTACCCGCTTATTTGATGTTTATAATCCTTATCATTTTGTTGGTGGTGGTCAATACCCCTATTTTCAAAGCGTTGGCTTTGACCAATTGATCCGAAGTGTTAAAAAAAACTCGGACTATAGCGTTACGTTTGAATTATTTAATGCAGAAAGTAGTTTCATGGCAAATATTGCAACTGACTTTTCAGTTATATTATCAGCTGAATATGCAAAAAATAGGGAAATTGCCGAACAATTAGATTTGTTTGATCAATATCCTATAGGCACAGGACCATACAAATTTAAAGATTTTCAAAGAGATATTTTAATACGCTATTATCGTAACGAAAGTTATTGGCAGCACCCTGTATTATTAGAACAACTCGTGTTTGATATCACGCCTAACCGGATCAGCAGAATTGCAAAAATGATGACACATGAATGTGATGTTGGTGCAAATCCAAGCGCAGCACAGTTATCTGTATTGACTGACAGGCAAGATATTAAAGTGCAAAAAACCACAACTCTGAATATCGGTTATTGGGCGTTTAATACACAAAAAGCGCCATTTGATGATCCACGGGTACGCAGGGCTTTAGCCCATGCAGTGGATATAGACAAAATAATGCAAGCCGTATTTTTTGGCAATGGCATAGCCGCAAATTCAGTTTTACCGCCTACTTCATGGGCCTACCAGGCACAAGAAAATATCCCGCGCTACAACCCTGAACTGGCAATCAGTCTGTTAACACAAGCAGGGCTTAAAAAAGGTTTTAATATGGAACTATGGGCTATGCCTGTATCACGTAGTTATAATCCAAATGCTCACAAAATGGCCGAGCTGATCCAAAGTGATTTAAAAAAAGTCGGAGTGACTGTCAATATTATTGAATATGAATGGAATACTTTTTTAAAAAAATTAGAAGATCATATTCATGATTCCGTACTTTTAGGTTGGAGCGCTGACTCACCCGACCCTGATAACCTGTTAAATCCCATTTTGAGTTGCTCTGCTGCTATCGTTGGCAAAAACTCAGCTAACTGGTGTAATCCGGAGTTTGACCTTCTATTAGCGCAAGCTTTAGATACACCCGACTTAGAATTACGTAAACATTATTATTACCAGGCGCAACAATTAATTATTCAACAACTACCTTTGTTACCTATAGCACATGGACTGCGTTATCAGGCTACCGGAGCTGATATTTCTGGTATTGAAATAAAACCTTTTGGTGGTGTATCACTTGCTAGAGCGAGGAAATTATAATGTTAGTTGAATATATTTTACGGCGACTAACATTATTGTGTTTTATGGTACTCCTGTTAACGGTATTCACTTTTTATTTAAGTTTTTTGTTTCCAGGAGAGACCTTAAGTAACTTAAGCGGTGTGCAAAACATCTCCTTTCATGAAACGGCTATATTAAGAGAAAAGTATAAATTGGATCAAAATGCAGTGATCCAGTACTTTTCATTTATTAATAGAATAGTTTCGGGTGATTGGGGCCTGTCCTTTTCGTCGCAAGCGCCGATTTATACGCAAATAAAACAGCTGTTTCCTGCTACGCTGGAATTAACAGTTTACGCTTTAGTATTTTCTATCTTTTTTGGTGTTCCCGGCGGTATTTTAGCTGCTGCATATCATAAAAAATGGCCAGAAAAACTCATTGATACAATTTCCTTATTAGGTTATTCAACGCCGTTATTTTGGTTAGCATTATTATTAATTATGGGAGTGAGCTTACAGCTTGGTTTATTGCCCATGTCAGGCAGATTGAGTTTATTATATGAAATTCCTGATAATACTGGCTTCATATTGATAGATATCTTACTTGCAGATATTAATTATAAGCAACTCGCCCTAATTGATGCTTTAAGGCATTTATTATTACCGACAGTGGTATTAGCAACTTATCCTACTATGGTTCTAATACGCTTTACTAAAGACTCTATGCTTGAGGTCTTAGATCAAAATTATATAAAAACGGCAAGAGCTAAAGGTTTAACTCGCAGTCAGTTAATTTATCATCACGCATTAAGAAATGCCTTGATCCCAGTCATTAAACAAATAGGCTTGCAATTTAGTACCTTATTAACCTTAGCCATGGTAACGGAAGTTATATTTTCATGGCCCGGTATTGGCCGTTGGCTTATTGATAGTATTTATCAAAGAGATTACCCAGCCATTCAAGGCGGATTATTAGCTGTTTCTATGTTTGTTATTTTAGCGACAATCATCGCTGATCTTATTCATACGCTTTTTGACCCTATCAGCCGGAATCAAACCCATGGCAAAATTTAAATTTAGCAATGAGGAGCTCAACCGCTCGCCTCTGATCAATCTTTGGCGACAATTTAACTCAGATCATTTAGCATTGGTCGGGCTATGGTTATTTCTTGCTTTGGTATTGTTAGCTGTCATCGCACCTTTGGTTGCGCCTTATGGTGTAAATCAACAACATGCAGACGCACTTTTGTTACCACCTTCATGGCAAGAACAAGGTAATGTACGTTTTATTCTAGGCACTGATGATCTAGGCCGTGATATTCTTTCTCGTTTAATAAATGGTGCCACCTATACCTTTGGTTTATCTATATTAGCAGCTCTGATCACCACTTTATTTGGTGTCTTGTTAGGGGTATTTGCCGGATTTACTAAAGGCCTGAGATCTAGCTTTTTGAACCATTTACTCGATTTAACATTATCGATACCGTCTTTATTAATGGCAATAATTATTGTTGCATTGCTAGGACCCGGTTTATTAAATACTGTATGGGCCATTATTTTGGCTTTGTTACCACAATATATTCACTCGATCAGAAACCTTGTTGGCCAAGAGTTATCAAAAGACTACATTATAGCGCAACGCCTTGATGGTGCGAGTAATTGGCATGTTTTAACCCAAGGTATTTTTCCAAATATTTATGAAAAAATAGTGGTAATATTTACGGCTGCATTATCAACCGCTATTTTAGATATTGCCGCATTAGGTTTTTTAAAAATAGGTGCTCAATCACCTACTGCTGAATGGGGTGCGATATTATCTGAAAACCTGGGTTTAATTTATTTAGCCCCCTGGACTGTTTGGTTACCTGGTGTGTTATTGTTTTTTGCTGTCTTGTCTACAAACCTGGTAGGCGATGGATTAAAAGCGGCACTGAAGAAAAGGAAAGCAGCATAATGCAACTACTAGACATCAAAAATTTAACAATAGAATTAGAAACCGCAGGTACAGTAATACGCGCGGTAGACAAAGTAAATCTGAGTTTAAAAGAGGGTGAGGTACACGCACTTGTAGGTGAATCAGGTTCAGGAAAAAGTTTAATCGCAAAAGCCATTGTCGGAGTATTAAATACCCGCTGGAAAGTCACTGCTGATCGTATGCATTGGCGTGGCATTGATTTAATGCGTTTATCTGATGAACAAAGAAGAAAAATTGTCAGCAAAGATATAGCAATGATCTATCAGGAGCCTAGTAGTTGCTTAGATCCTACGGCAAAATTATATGAACAGATCATAGAAAGTATCCCAGAAAAAGGGTTAGAAGGATATTTCTGGCAAAGAAGCCAACAAAAAAAACAACGAGCAAAAGCACTCTTACATAAAGTTGGGATCCGGGAGCATTCTAAAGTTCTTGATAGTTACCCCCACGAGCTATCTGAAGGGATCTGTCAAAAAGTGATGATAGCAATGGCCATAGCCCGCTCCCCTAAATTATTAATTGCTGATGAACCAACAACAGCATTAGAAAGCACCACCAGAGCACAAGTTTTCAGATTACTGAAAAGTTTAAACTTACTGAAAAACATGTCGATTTTGATGATCAGTCATGAATTAGAAGCCCTATCTGATTGGACACATGGATTACATGTTTTATATTGCGGCCAAATGGTTGAAGCGGGGATCAGTAAAGAAATTTATCAATTCCCACGCCACCCCTATACTCAGGCATTGTTAAAAAGTATCCCGGAATACAATAAAAATCTGACCCATAAAAGTGATATTTATGCTTTAAAAGGCACAATACCAACATTACAACATTTGCCAATTGGTTGCCGGTTAGGCCCTCGTTGTCCCCAGGCACAAAAAGATTGTGTGATCACACCTAAATTAAACAATCAACATGGTCATAAATTTGCGTGCCATTTTCCACTTAATCCCACTGAAGAAAAAGTAGCTAAATAATGCAGCCTATACTAAAAGTTCAAGGACTCTCGAAAAGCTTTAATATAAGGAAAGGAATTTTTCGCAATCAAAAGTTTCAAGCGCTTAAAGATATTTCCTTTACCTTATCAAAAGGTGAAACATTGGCAATTATTGGAGAAACAGGCTCAGGAAAAAGCACCTTAGCTAAAATGTTAGCGGGTGCCGAATCATGTACTGAAGGACAAATTTTATTAAATGGCATCACCATAGAGGATAACGGCAAACGAAAATCAAATAGCAGAGATATCAGGTTGATCTTTCAAGATCCTGCCCGCTCGCTAAATCCTGGTGTTACCATAGGTAGAATTCTCAATGAAATATTAAAATTAAATACTCAGTTCACAGAAGTTGAATGCCTTAAAAAAATCAATAACACATTACTTAAAGTGGGATTATTAGCTGAGCATAAAACTTATTATCCCCATATGTTTTCTGGTGGCCAATTACAACGTGTAGCACTTGCAAGAGCGTTAATCTTAGATCCTAAAGTGGTTGTATTAGATGAGGCTCTGTCATCGTTAGATCCCTCTGTGCGAGCTCAAACAGTTAATCTATTATTAAAACTTCAGGCAGAAACAGGCTTAAGCTACGTTTTGATCACACATCATTTGAGTTTAGTGAAACATATGAGTGATAAACTCTTAGTATTAGATCACGGAGAAATTGTAGAAGCGGGTTTAACGCAAAGTTTATTTTCATACCCTAAATCAAAAATAACCCAAAGACTCATTAGCTGCTAATTTTTAATAAGTGGTTTATTAATATGATTTTCAGGTGCTTCGGCTCTGTTCACCATTTGCTTCATAATTGAATGTGCTAATCTATTAAAAGGCGGCACAAAATAACCATTCTTAAAAATTTTAGGATAATCTGAAAGTAAACCTCGATTCTTAACTTGAGTTGAAGCAGGGATCATCGATAATTGTTCTGATATTCTTTTCTGAACACTTTTACCAATAAAGTAATTTGCTATTACTTCAGACGCTTCAAGTTTTTTACCCGATAATTCTTTGGTAAAATTAATCGTATCTAACCAGGCTTGTTTACCTTCTTTAAAGTTAACTAGCTGCCAATTAGATCCTTTCATATTTTGTTTTTGTATTTCTGGACCCCAACTAGAGACTATCTGAAGATTTTCCTCAAACTCCGGGCCAGCCGTCCACAGCGCTCCCGCATTTTGGTATAATAAATTAAGTCTGTTTTGCAATGGACTATTAGGCCCTGTTAGTTTTGCAAGTTCATGTCTATTCCCTGCGACCGCCAAATCATTTAAATAAAAAGGATGCAAATTAATGGATTGTAATGCAATGCCAACATTGTACCAAAACTGCCCTTTATTTAATGAATATCTATTCTTCCATTTCTCTTCCAATAAATCAGCAACAGTATCGGGAACTTGATGTTTATCTTTCTCATTCATATAAAAACCATAAATTCCTCCCCCCCAAGGGATATACAATGGCTGATCATTCAGTAACCCCATAGGTATATGGGTTAAATCTTTATCAAGATATTTATAATTAAACAATCTAGGTGACTTAGTGTTTACAGGTTTTAACAGTCTTGCAGTTTTATTTCCTTCCATTTTTATAAAAAACAAAGTTAAAAATGCAATATCACATTTTTTTTCTCTTATAACCGAAAACATCTGTTCGGCATCCTCAGCGACTGTTTTTATTAATACAGCTTCATATTGATAATTAGAATGCTCTAGTAAAAGATTTACATTTTTTATATCTAAATCTGTAACATAGCCTTCCCAAGCAAATATTTTAATACTTTCTTTGGCAGTTAACAAAAATGGCACTATAAATAATAAGCACATATTGCCAAATATAAAATGATGAAATTTTCTGTTAGAATTTAAACGCATAATCCATAGTATCAGGCCTGTTTGGATTTAGTATGGTTCATTTACGTATTAAAAGCACAAAAAAGGCGCTTAAAAGCGCCTTTTAATTATAATTAATAAAAATGATTAGTTCTGCTCAGGAGCCGCTATTTGAGCAGATTGAACTTCAGCACCTTCTTTTAGCGCTTTAACAAATACAAGATAGTTTTTGTTAATTTGCTCTGAAGCAAAGCTTTGTTTAGCCTGCGCTTCCACAGTTACTTTTTCAGCATCTTTAACTTCAGTCAAGGCGATAATTGCCATATCACCATTATTTAAGCTCACAAGCTCAGTGACCGCCGCTTCTTTCGGGTGAGGTAATTGAAAAGTGCTTTTTACGATTTCAGCTGAAATATCTGCTGAACGTGAATCACGTTTTAAATCTTTGCCATGCTTTAGCTCTAAAGATTCAGCTGTAGCAATATCGGTTAAATTTGTACCAGACTGAACTTTTGCAAGTAAAGCCTCTGCTTTTTCTTTCGTCAGTTCGGCAGCTTTTTCATTTATTAAAGTCGTTTTAATTGATTCACTTACTTCAGACATAGGTTTAATTGCAGCAGCTTTATGTTGTTTTACGCGTACAACAATTACATGCTCATTACCCAATTCAATGACTTCAGAGTTTACTGCATCCTCAATCAATTCAGCAGAAAATGCAGCCTGCAATACGGCTTGATTTTGTACAGCTGCAGGTGCATTAAATCGGCTAAACAATTCAGTAGAACTTACTTGTTGATCAATTGCTTCAGCTGCATCTTGTAATGAATCCGCAACTTCAAAGGCTAACTCAGCTAATTGCGTTTGTTTTTCATAAAACAGCTCAGTTTTAGCATCTTGCTCTAATTGTGTTGACAACTCGGCCTTGACTTCTTCAAGTGTTTTGACTTGTTCAGCTTCCAAATCTGTTAACTTAATAATGTGATAGCCAAATTCAGATTTAACCACCTCTGATACATCACCTTTATTTGCTAAAGCATAAGCCGCCTCTTCAAACGCAGGATCCATCATATCGCGTTCAATCCAGTCTAAATCTCCACCTAACTCTGCACTTACCGTATCATCAGATGAGGATTCTGCTAACTTTGAAAAGTCTTCACCTGCATTAATTTTAGTAAGTATATCTTGCGCTTTAACTTTTGCGGCGTCATCATCTTCGGTATTGTCAATTAAGATATGTGCAACTCTGCGTTTTTCTTCATTGATGTATTGTGCTTTATTTTCTTCATAAGCAGCAGCAATTGCTTCTTCAGTAATAGGCGTTAACAAAGTTAAATTGTCAGCTTTTAATTCAACATATTCTAATGCCACTTCTTCTTGTGACATAAAATTAGATTGATTTAAAGTATAATAATCTGAAATTTCTTCTTCTGAAACTTCAATATCCGCTTTAACTTTATCAGCCGACACCACTAGATAATCTATATTACGTAATTGTGCTTTTAAGGTTGTGACGGTTTGTACTTCCCCATCTAATGCAAAATCACTGCCTGCAACCGCTGAAACTAATTGATTACGCGTCATTTCTGTACGTAAATAATCACGGAATGAATCAGGTTGAAAATTCATTTGACGAATAACTTGTAAATAACGGTCGTTATTGAACTGACCGGCAGTTTGAAAATATGGCAAATTACGAATTTCATCTTTTAACGCTTCATCACTGACTCTTAAACCTAATTCATTCGCCAGTTGAGATTGTAATTCTTGCTGCACTAAACGCTCTATAACTTGTTCACGTACTCTGGCCATATAACTCGGTTGTGACGCTATTTGTGAAAAATATTCACCAAATTGTTGTTCTAAACGACGTCTTTCGTTTTCATAAGCGCGTGAGAATGTAATTTGACTTATTGTTTGACCATTCACTACGGCTATGGGTTGTTCATTAGTGCCACCTAAGTAGCTGCCAATTCCGGCTAATGCAAAGGATAAAATGACCAGACCAAGAACTATCTTAGCGGTGATCCCTTGCGAGCCTTCTCTGATTTTTTCAAGCATTGTATTCCAACCTGCTAGTATTTTACGGGATAAAAAAAACGCATCTTAACAGATGCGCCTTTCGATACCAATTTAATTAGTTAATTTGCTTAAAAAGCGAACAAATCGCTTTTTTAATTATTGGTTAACTGAATCTTTAAGCGCTTTACCAGCTTTAAATGCTGGAATTTTAGCTGCTGCGATTTCAATTGCAGCACCTGTTTGTGGGTTACGACCCGTACGCGCTGCACGGTCACGCACTGCAAAAGTACCAAAACCTACTAATGCAACTGAATCACCGTCTTTTAATGCGGTTGTAACTGAACCAATAAATGAATCTAATGCGCGCCCTGCCGCTGCTTTAGAAATATCAGCGCCTTCAGCTATTTGATCGATTAGTTGAGATTTATTCATTGTATAGTCCCCTTCATTGTTATTATTTTAAGTGCCATTTATTTAACACTGTATAATTTGGTTAGATGAGTACATGCTTACATGCCACCTAAAAGATTTAATTTTTTTCTAAACCTAGGCTCAATCCTATATAGAATAAGGCCTAGGGTTAAAACCAGTGCCTAACTTAGCACACCTTTTAAATTTGAAAAGCCCTTTACAGTACTTTTTTTTGATTTTTTAACGTTTTTGCTGCTTTTTTATCTAGAAACAATCGAAATTTTATCTATTGGGTCCACCAAAGCCAGCTCTAGTACTTCATCTATCCATTTTACAGGGTGGATAGATAAGCCTTCAAGCACGTTATCAGGCATCTCTTTTAAGTCTCTTTTATTATCAAAAGGGATCACAACTGTTTTAATGCCGCCTCTATGTGCCGCCAATAATTTTTCTTTCAAACCACCAATAGGTAAAACTTCACCCCTTAAAGTAATTTCACCTGTCATAGCAACTTCAGATCTAACTGGATTTCCGGTCAAACTTGAAACCAAAGAAGTTACCATGCCAATACCCGCGCTTGGACCATCTTTTGGTGTAGCTCCTTCCGGTACATGTACATGAATATCGCGTTTTTCGTGAAAGTCAGCATTAATACGCAATTTTTCAGCTCTGCTTCTGACAACTGTCATTGCAGCCTGAATAGACTCTTGCATTACATCGCCTAAAGAACCTGTATGCGTTAACTTCCCTTTACCTGGTACAGCAGCACATTCAATTGTTAATAAATCACCACCAACTTCTGTCCAGGCAAGCCCGGTTACCTGTCCGACACGATTATCATCTTCCGCTTTACCGTAATCAAATCTTTGAACACCTAAGTATTTTTCTAAGTTATTTTGATTAATAATAACTTTTTTCGTATCTTTGTTTAGTAATATTTCTTTAACTGCTTTACGACATAGTTTAGAGATTTCACGCTCCAGGCTTCGCACACCCGCTTCTCGTGTATAATACCTGATAATGCCTACGACAGCGCTTTCTTCCAGTTCAATTTCACTTTGCTTTAGACCATTGCGTTTGATTTGTTTTACAATCAAATGTTTCATCGCAATGTTAAGTTTTTCATCTTCTGTATATCCGGCAAGTCGAATGACTTCCATTCTGTCTAATAAAGGCCCCGGGATATTAAAGCTGTTAGATGTGGCAACAAACATAACATCCGACAAATCATAATCAACTTCAAGGTAATGATCGTTAAAACTGGTATTTTGTTCTGGATCTAATACTTCAAGTAACGCTGAAGAAGGGTCTCCTCGCATATCCGATGACATTTTATCAATTTCATCTAATAGAAACAGTGGATTTTTAACACCTACTTTAGACATTTTTTGGATGATCTTGCCTGGCATAGAACCAATATAAGTTCGTCTATGACCTCTTATCTCAGCTTCATCTCTTACACCACCTAATGCCATTCTAACGTATTTACGCCCTGTAGAACGCGCAATAGACTGACCTAAAGAGGTTTTACCAACACCAGGAGGTCCGACTAAACACAAGATAGGACCTTTTAATTTATTAGTACGTTGTTGTACCGCTAAATATTCCATAATACGTTCTTTAACTTTTTCAAGACCATGATGATCTGAATCAAGCACTTGCTGTGCTTTACTTAAGTCTTTTTTAACTTTAGATTTTTTCTTCCAGGGAACGCCTATCATCCAATCTATGTATGAGCGAACAACGGTCGCCTCAGCAGACATAGGGGACATCATTTTCAACTTGTTAAGTTCAGCCCTGGTTTTATCACTGGCTTCTTCTGTCATACCAGCTTCGTCTATCTTTTTAGCTAAGCCTTCAAATTCATCCGGAACATCATCCAATTCACCAAGCTCTTTTTGAATCGCTTTCATTTGCTCATTCAAATAGTATTCTCGCTGACTTTTCTCCATTTGTTTCTTAACCCGAGTACGGATCTTTTTTTCTATTTGGAGTAAATCTATCTCACCTTCCATTAATGCCATTAAATACTCTAGTCGTTTTGTCACACTAGATATCTCAAGCACTTTTTGTTTTTCATCAACTTTTAATGGCATATGTGCAGCCATAGTATCAGCTAAACGAGCTGGTTCATCTATTCCCGAGACAGAGGTGAGCACTTCAGGTGGCATCTTTTTATTTAGCTTAACGTAACCTTCAAATTGACTGATAGCACTACGTAAAAAGATATCTTCTTCTTCTTCATTGATATTTTCTGACTGTAAAAAGTCAGCTTCAGCAACAAAGAACTCATCCGTTTGCAAAAAAGAAGTTACTTTTGCTCTTTGTGTACCCTCAACTAAAACCTTAACCGTACCATCTGGTAGTTTTAATAATTGTAAAATAGTCGCAATCGTGCCAACTTCATATATTTCAGATACATCAGGCTCATCTATCGATGCATCTTTTTGAGCAACCAAAAATATTTGTTTGTCGTTATCCATAGCTGCTTCTAAACATTTGATAGACTTTTCACGGCCTACAAATAGTGGGATCACCATGTGGGGATAAACCACTACATCTCGCAGCGCTAACACTGGAATTTCAACAGAATCTGTACGTTCAAGCGTCATTATTATTCTCTTGGATTGATCTTAGTTGTGTACCAATAACGACACATTACTAAGAGGATTTTAAATTCATTAAATTAGACTTGATAAGAATATGGGGTTAATTGTGATAAAGATCAACGGTACAAGTATATTTTTATAAAAAAAGGAACCTAAAGGCTCCTTTTTGATTGTTTTATATACTGCAACAGAAATTTATTCAGAAACAGCTTTATCCACAGGTGTATTTTCATACATCATAATAGGATCTGACTCACCTTTAATAACGGTTTCATCAATCACAACTTTACTGACATTCTCTAATGATGGTAATTCATACATAGTATCCAGCAATACTGCTTCAACGATTGAACGTAAACCACGTGCACCCGTTTTTCTTTCTAAAGCTTTTTTAGCGATTGCAATTAACGCATCTTCTCTGAACTCTAACTCAACTTTTTCCATATCGAATAAAGCAGCAAATTGCTTAGTTATTGCATTTTTAGGTTCATTTAAGATTTGGATCAGTGCACTTTCATCTAATTCTTCTAAAGTTGCAACGACAGGCAATCGACCAATAAATTCAGGTATGAGACCAAATTTAATAAGATCTTCTGGACGCACATCTTTTAAGTTATCACTTAATGAGCGTTCTAAGTCGGAAGATTTAACGTCTACACCAAAACCTATGCCGGTATTTTTATGACTACGCTGTTCAACAACTTTATCAAGCCCTGCAAATGCACCACCACAGATAAACAGTATCTTGGAGGTATCAACCTGCAAAAACTCTTGCTGTGGATGTTTACGGCCACCCTGAGGCGGAACTGAAGCAACTGTACCCTCAATCAATTTAAGTAAAGCTTGTTGTACACCTTCACCTGATACATCTCTGGTAATTGATGGATTATCAGATTTGCGTGATATTTTATCTATTTCATCAACGTAAACAATGCCGCGTTGTGCTTTTTCAACATCATAATCACATTTTTGTAATAATTTTTGAATAATATTTTCAACATCTTCACCAACATAACCCGCTTCGGTTAATGTCGTTGCATCAGCCATAGTGAAAGGAACATCTAATAATTTTGCTAAGGTTTCCGCAAGTAATGTTTTACCACTACCTGTAGGGCCAATTAATAAGATATTACTTTTACCCAGCTCGATCCCTGCTGAAGATTCTTGATTTTTTAATCTTTTATAGTGGTTATAAACAGCAACAGATAAAACTTTTTTTGCATGCTCCTGACCAATTACATAATCATCAAGATGCGCGCGAATTTCCTTTGGCACAGGTAACTTATCTGATGCACTGGTTTTTGGCGCTATATCTTTGATTTCTTCTCTGATAATGTCATTACAAAGCTCAACACATTCATCACAAATATAGACTGATGGACCAGCAATTAATTTGCGTACTTCATGTTGGCTCTTTCCACAGAATGAACAGTAAAGTAATTTACCGTTCTTATCAGAGTCTGTAGGATTGTCGGACATTAAACTACCCCTTTGGTTTCTTTCCTAATACAACTTAACACGATTAATTTTGTTTAAGTTGATAATTAGATCTAATTATTACTTACTATCGAGCTCTCGTCTACTAAGTACAGCATCAACTATACCATAATCTACAGCTTGTTCAGCACTCATGAAGTTATCACGATCTGTATCATTGGCAACAATTTCTATAGGTTGATCACAATGTTCAGCTAATAAACGATTCAACTTATCTTTAATAGACAGTATTTCTTTTGCATGTATTTCAAAATCAGAGGCCTGCCCCTGAAATCCGCCCAAAGGCTGGTGTATCATTACTCTGGCATTAGGTAAACAATACCGTTTTCCTTTGGTACCACCAGAAAGTAAAAATGCTCCCATACTGGCAGCCTGACCAATACATACTGTACTTACATTTGGCTTAATAAAATTCATAGTATCAAAAATAGACATACCGGCAGTTACCGAGCCACCTGGAGAATTGATATAAATAAAAATATCTTTTTCTGGGTTTTCTGATTCTAAAAATAATAACTGAGCGACTATCAAATTAGCCATATGGTCTTCAACCTGACCAGTTAAAAATATGACACGTTCTTTTAATAGTCGCGAATAAATATCATACGAACGTTCACCTTTCGGTGTTTGTTCTACAACCATAGGAACTAAAGCATTCGATGGTTCTGTTACAGAGTTAAACATTCAATCAATTTCCTTATTCGCTATAAATAAAATGTAAAAAGGCTCGGGATCATATGAAACTTCATAGATACACGAGCCATTTAAACTTTAGCAGAGTTTTAAGTCAATGACTTATTGTGCTGCCTGTGGATTCATTATGTCATCAAAAGCAGTTTCAACGTCTGTGATCACTGCATTTGCAATAAGCGAATCAATTGCTTGCTCTTCCATTGCAACATTACGCATTTGTTGCATAAGTTGTTCATTAGACTTGTAATATTCAACTACTTCAGTTGGATCTTCATATGCTGAAGCCATAGTTGCGATTAACGCTTCTACTTTTTCATCATCAACTTTCAGTTCACCAGTCTTAATTACTTCACCTAGTAGTAAACCAGTTCTAACACGCGTTTTCGCTTGCTCTTCAAACAATTCGTTTGGTAGTTCAGGCATATTCTTCGCATCGCCACCAAAACGTTCAGCTGCTTGCTTACGTAAAGCTTCAACTTCCTGTGATACTAAAGCAGAAGGTACGTCAACATCATTAGTTTCTAATAAACCTTTGATCACTTGCTCTTTTACTTTAGCTTTCACAGCTTGTTCAAGTTCACGGTTCATATTTTTCTTAACTTCTTCTTTTAATGCATCTACGCCGCCTTCAGCAACACCAAATACAATAGCAAAATCATCATTAAGTTCTGGTAATTCTTGTATCTCTACTTTTTTCACTGTAATAGCGAACTCTGCAGCTTTACCTTTCAGGTTTTCTGCGTGGTACTCTTCAGGGAAAGTTACTTCAGCAACTAACTCTTCACCTGCTTTTTTACCTATAATATTGTCTTCAAAGCCTGGGATCATACGTCCTTGACCTAGTTCTAATGGAAAATCTTCAGATTTTCCACCTTCAAACTCTTCACCGTCAATTTTACCTGTAAAATCAATAGTTACACGTGAATTTTCTACAGCAGCTTCTTCTGATTCAGTCCAGGTTGCATGTTGTTTACGTAAAGTTTCAAGCATATTAGCAAGATCAGAATCTTTTACTTCAACAACTGGCTTTTCAACTTTAATTGTTTCTAAATCTTTTAATTCAACTTCCGGGTACACTTCAAAAGTTGCATCAAATTCCAAATCTTTACCTGCTTCTAATGATTTAGGCGCAAATGAAGGTGCACCTGCAGGATTTAATTTTTCAGCTACTAATGCTTCGTAATAGTTACGTTGCATCATGTCACCGGCTACTTCCTGACGTACAGCCATGCCATAACGTTTAGTAATCACTGACACAGGTACTTTACCTGGACGGAAACCATCGATACGTTGAGTTTTAGATAATTGTTGTAAGCGTTTTTTAACTTCAGAATCAATGTTCTCAGCAGGAACAGTAATCGTAAGGCGACGCTCTAGGCCTTGAGTTGTCTCAACAGAAACTTGCATGATTTACCTCAATCTTTATAAATGACGCCGCAGCGCCTTCCTTCCACACAGATACATGTGTGCTCGCCTGATGGCGTATTCTTGTTTAATATTAGACGCGGCATTATAGCGCATTAATTTAGATAGTCGAGTATCACAGAATTTTTTTTGAAAAATAGATCATGTTTAAGGCTTCAATCGCTTAAATTTCTTATCTAAAAGCAGATATTTATCAATTTGATGCCAAAACGAGCAATTACACAAAATGGTATTAACTGCTAAATAGTTATACTAAGTTGTATTAAATTAGTGATCAAATATCAGTAAGGATAAATTTTTTTGAAATAAATCAATAATTAGGGATTTGCATGCTAACAATAAGTGCATGATAGTACTAATTTAGATAAAAATTCATTCTAAGGAGGTTAATTTTAATTAATGAAGTGGTCGGCGATGCAGGATTTGAACCTGCGACCCCTTGGACCCAAACCAAGTGCGCTACCAAACTGCGCTAATCGCCGAACATAAGGAAATTTCAGATATTTAAATAAAATGGTCGGCGATGCAGGATTTGAACCTGCGACCCCTTGGACCCAAACCAAGTGCGCTACCAAACTGCGCTAATCGCCGACATTATATTTTTTAAGATTTTAAAATACTATTGGGGCGATTGACGGGGCTCGAACCCGCGACAACCGGAATCACAATCCAGGGCTCTACCAACTGAGCTACAACCGCCATAGTATTTTTTAAAAGTAAGAGATTAAATGGTGCGCCCTGAAGGATTCGAACCTTCGACCCACGCCTTAGAAGGGCGTTGCTCTATCCAGCTGAGCTAAGGGCGCATACCTTTAATATATTAACCAAATTACATTCTTAATGTAAATGGTCGGCGATGCAGGATTTGAACCTGCGACCCCTTGGACCCAAACCAAGTGCGCTACCAAACTGCGCTAATCGCCGAATATTACTTTTTGTTGCTTTTGAGTTTATCCCTCTTGGCAACGGGGTGCATAATAGAGATTTGCCTTAGACAGGTCAAACTTTTTTTTAATAAAATAAATCAAGTGCTCACTTTTAGTTCAAGAGCTGATTTTTTAGTCTCTTAAAGGTGAGTAAATTTAACTAGTTAATAAATAATAATTAAAAAAATTTAATTCTTACCCTGTTGGTCTTGGTCTATTAACTGATCCATGAGAAAATATGCGCCTGAGTCCCGAATAACAACCCAATACTATAGGTACCCCATGACGGCAAACATCATTGATGGTAAAGCAATCGCGAAACAAGTTAGAGCATCAGTAGCACACAAAGTACAACAACGTATTGAACAAGGCCTTAGGGTACCAGGCCTGGCAGTCGTACTTGTAGGACAAGATCCAGCAAGCCAAGTTTATGTGGGATCAAAAAGAAAAGCCTGTGAAGAAGTCGGGTTTATTTCTAAATCATATGATTTAGCTTTAGATACAACGCAAGAAAGTTTAATTAATTTAATCGATGAACTTAATGACGATCCGACAGTCGACGGCATTTTAGTACAACTTCCGTTACCAGAAGGACTTGATGCAGAAAAAATTCTCGAGCGTATTACACCACACAAAGACGTTGATGGTTTTCATCCTTATAATATAGGTCGACTGGCACAAAGAATGCCAGCACTGAGACCTTGCACGCCAAAAGGTATTATAACGTTATTAGATTCTACCGGTGTAAGATATAAAGGTATGCATGCAGTCGTAGTGGGAGCTTCAAATATTGTTGGCCGTCCAATGGCACTCGAACTGTTATTAGCGGGTTGTACCACAACGGTTTGCCATAAATTTACACAAGACCTGGAACAACATGTTCGCCGTGCAGATCTTGTTGTAGTAGCAGTTGGAAAAGCAGAGTTTATTCCCGGAGACTGGATCAAACAAGGCGCGCTAGTCATAGATGTAGGTATTAACCGGTTAGAGTCTGGTAAATTAGTTGGTGATGTTGAATATGCTGTGGCATCTGCGAATGCGAGTTTTATTACTCCGGTGCCTGGTGGTGTTGGTCCAATGACAGTCGCAAGTTTGATTGAAAATACCTTAGAGGCCTGTGAAACTTACCATAGTTAAACACAATTCTGGCATTAAGCTTTAAATATGATAAAAACCGCATTGAATGCGGTTTTTTATTGGAACACTAAAATTTTAGTTTAATTAAATTATACCAGTTGTATTAAATTAGTGATAAAATATCAGTGAGAATGATCACATATTTGATGTAATTGGTATTAAGCTTTACGCCAGCTTGTCCCTTGTGCGCTGTCTTCAAGTACAATTTTCATTGCATTTAATTTATCTCTGGCATCATCAGCCATCGCCCAGTTTTTGTCAGCCCTGGCCTGATTTCTTTGCAAAATCAATCGCTCTATTTCCGCAACTTCATCATTATTTTGCTGTCCTTGTAGAAACTCTTCTGGCACTTGCTGCGCCACGCCTAAAATTTCACATAATGTTTTTAATACAAACGCTAATTGCCCGGCTTGTGTCTGATCTTTGTCTTTCAGTCGATTTAATTCTCGTGCCAGTTCAAAAACAACAGATAAAGCTTCCGGTGTATTAAAATCATCATCCATAGCTTCTTTATATTTGGTAACATAAGTATTATTAGCTAATTCTGTTTCAATTAATTCAACACCGCGCAAAGCAGTATAAATGCGCTCTAATGATGCTCTGGCCTGATTTAAATTCTCCTGGGAATAGTTTAACTGACTACGATAATGCCCACTGATCAAAAAGAAACGTACGGTCTCTGCATCATATTGCTTAAGCACGTCACGAACTGTAAAAAAATTGTTTAACGACTTTGACATTTTCTCTTTATCTACTTGTACCATACCAGTATGGATCCAAGTATCAGCATATTTACCATGATTAGCACAACAAGACTGGGCAATCTCATTCTCATGATGAGGAAATTGTAAGTCTGAACCGCCACCATGAATGTCAAAATGTTCACCCAAATGTTTACTACTCATTGCAGAACATTCTATATGCCATCCTGGGCGGCCTTCTCCCCAGGGTGATGACCAGGAAGGTTCGTCTGCTTTTGCTTTTTTCCATAATACAAAATCTAACGGTGAACGCTTTTCAGATGCCACTTCAACACGAGAACCCGCTTGTAACATTTCTAAATCTTGTAAAGATAACTCACCATATTTTTCAAATGTCGCAACTTCAAACAACACATCGCCATTATCAGCAATATAAGCATGTTGCTTTTCAATCAGACGTTCTACCATAGTGATTATTTCAGGCATATGCCCTGTCACTGTTGGTTCTACATCTGGTCGCAGCATATTCAAATCATCAAAATCTTGATGCATCGCCTCGGTCATACGTTCGGTAAGTGTATTAATCGATTCGCCATTCTCATTTGCTCGATTAATTATTTTATCGTCTACATCTGTGATGTTTCTTACATATTTCAAATCAAACCCAATATGCCTCAAATAACGCACTATGACATCAAACCCGACAAATGTTCTGGCATGCCCTATGTGGCAATAATCATAAATAGTGATACCACACACGTACATGTCGATTTTTCCATCAACTCTTGGTTTAAACTGCTCTTTTTGTCTGGTAAGTGTGTTGTAAATTTGTACCATTTATTTAAAATCCTTCACATTGGGTCATTTTTCCATATCTTAACATCAGTTAATGCTACGCTCTATAGCTTTAGCTTATCTGTTTCAGATACAATGAAGGCAATTAAATCTTTTAGGAATTATTATGGTTACGTTACACACTAATTTTGGTGATATTAAAATTGAATTAAATGCAGAAAAAGCGCCTGCAACAGTGGAAAACTTTTTAAACTATGCCAATTCAGGGTTTTACGACGGCACTATCTTCCATCGCGTTATTGATGGTTTCATGGTCCAAGGTGGTGGATTTTCACCTGGCATGGAGCAAAAGTCAGTACAAGATCCAATTAAAAATGAAGCAACAAATGGCCTGGTAAATGCTAAAGGCACGCTCGCTATGGCACGCACACCAGATCCTCATTCAGCAACAGCACAATTTTTTATTAACGTAAATGATAATGATTTTTTAAATTTCAGCAGTGAAACATCTCAAGGCTGGGGTTATTGTGTTTTTGCTCAAGTTATTGAAGGCATGGATATCGTTGATAAAATTAAAAGTGTTGACACTGGTAGTGAAGGGTTTCACCAGGATGTACCACTTGAAGACGTAATAATCGAAAAAGTAACCGTAGAGGCTTAGGTTCCGGAAATTAAGGTTCTAGGAACTAAGTTCTAGGTTCTAGGTTCTAGGTTCTAGGTTCTGGGTTCTGGGTTCTGGGTTCTGGGTTCTGGGTTCTGGGTTCTGGGTTCTATCAATTATAGGATCTAGAACTCAATTATTTCTACTCATTCATCTATGTTTTTGCAGACATTATTAACGATACGATATTACTCTTCCCTATGAATAAAACACTTTTTATTTCTGATCTACATTTAACAGAAACTCGTCCAGATATTAGTCAGGCGTTTTTTGAGTTTTTAGCTATTCAAATAACAGACAAACTTGATGCCTTATATATTTTGGGGGACTTTTTTGAGATCTGGGTTGGCGATGACTATCAAACAGATTTAACAAATCAAATAGCGTTAAAATTAAGGGCTATCAAAGATTCGGGGATCCCCGTCTATTTCATCCATGGCAACAGAGATTTTTTAGTCGGCAAGAAATATGCAAAAATGGCTGGTTTAGAACTTTTAAACGAAAGAACTGTAATCGATTTATACGATACACCAACATTGCTCCTTCATGGTGATGAAATGTGCACACAAGACATTGAATATCAGAAATTTAGAAAAAAAAGCCGCGGTTGGTGGTGGCCAAAACTCATGTTATCTATGCCGTTATTTTACCGACAACATGTTGCAAAAAAAGCCAGGGCGCGTAGTAAATTATCACAAATGGACAAGCCAGCAGAAATTCTCGATGTATCACCCGATGCCGTTATTGACACTTTTACACAGTATAACGTACCACTGATGATCCACGGACACACCCACAGACCTGCGATCCACAATTTAAAGGTAAATCAAAAAGCCGTTAAACGTATAGTCCTAGGTGATTGGTATACACAAGGCTCTTATCTAGAAGTAACCGCTAACTCAATACAATTAATCAATACACCCTTTTCAACGGAGTAATTGTATAAATGTTAGCGCACTTTTACTTTTTTACTGGTAAGCCACTATGAAATTTAAAATCTGCATCTGGTGTTGAAATCAATTCAGCTTCGACTTTGCCAAAATGTGTAATGCGATCACTGATATCTTTCCCTGCTACTTGTTCTGCAAGTGCTAAATAATCTTGATAATGACGTGCTTCAGATCTTAATAAGGAAATATAAAACTTATTTAAATCGTCATCTAAATGAGGGGCTAGTTTCGCAAATCGTTCACATGATCGGGCTTCAATATAAGCACCGCATATAAGTTTATCAATTAAAGTTTCAGGTTCATGTGTTGTAACATGTGTCATCATACCTTTAGCATAACGACCAGCAGTAGTATTTTCAAATGCAATATCTCTGCCTTCCATTATTTCTAACACCTGATAAAAATGATGTAACTCTTCTTTTATTAATAGCACCATTTTATCAATAAAATCTTGCCCGTAATCAGCGTTTTTTGTCGTAAAAGCTGATTTTGATAACGCGTCTTGACTAGCTAAAGACTGTAAATCCCCTTCTTTACGATACAAATAAGCCTCATAAGGCTTAAACCAATCAGCAAGTATTTTTCCGCTTTCTTTATCAACTGCATACTTACGTAATAGGTGCATGGCTGTTTGTCCGGCTTTCAACTCACAGGCAAGGTGATCCCGTAAAATCATAGGTAAATTTTCTGGCTTTTTAGCTTCTGTAACCCATTCATCGGGTGTTTCACATTGGAGGAAATTTATAATAGGAGCTAATAGTTGTTGGGTAGGCACTTTTAAAAAATCTCAGTATTTCTCTAGAACATAAAATGATTTTATCATGAAAATTTTTAAAAATATCACGAGTCTTACATTTGAAGAACAATACCCTTAGTGTTTTAGATTTAAATCAAATTTAAGGGAGTAATTGAAAAAAGCCAAGTATTATTCTTCGACTTCTATTTTTCCTTATTTGTTCTATTTATGACTTTCCAAATATAAGAACACCACTAAACTTATATTGGTGAAAAATCCCCAAAATCTAAGGTAATATATAGGGGTTTGATGAAGAAGAATCTTCACCCCATAGTCATTGATGCTTTTCTAGCAGATGAATTTAGTAAACCAGCAGTATCAAATACCGATTACTTCATTACAAGTGCTTTATCAAATGTTCTTTTCGATAATCTAGATCCACTAGATGCTCTTATTTATCCGAGTGTTGTCTTTCCTAAAGGCTTAAATTTTGCGATATCAGTTCAAGCTTATGAATCAAAAATGAAACTGATCCGCGCTAATATTGTCAAGATTAATGATATTCTTGGATACGGGATTTACGATTATAAGCAGGTAGATATCCTTAAATCTTCCGATGATGACAACCTAAAGTTTGAATTAAATGAGTCCAAACATACACTTATAAATATGTTCACAAAACAAACAAATTATGGTTAAAATAGAGTCTAACTTGACAATTTATTAACATTCGACAATAACTAAGTATGTGCGACAAAAAAATAATAACTATTAAATAATAAATTAGGAATAGATAATTATGATATTAAACCATATTTGGGGCATATACGCCCATCCAAAGGAAGAATGGCACACAATTGATGAAAGACATGAAAGCTTAAAATATAGCTTGTCACATATTTTATTAATTTCTCTAATACCCTCTATTATGGGTTATTACTCTTCAGTATATTTAGGCTGGAGTATAGGGACAGGTGATCCGGTATTTTTAACACCTTCAAGTGCTCTCACCATCGCCATTGCCATGTATTTCGCTTTAATACTCGGTGTTTTTGCATTGGGATATTTAGCCCATTGGATGGCCGTTACTTTTGGTGCTAAGCCTGATTATACACAAACACTTGAACTTGCTGCCTATACTGCCACGCCAATATTTATGACGGCATTTGCTGCGTTTTATCCTGAGCTATGGTTCATTGTCATTGTTGGTTTAGTTGCTTTGGCCTATTCAGTGTATTTACTTTATACCGGCGTACCTATTTTAATGCATATTCCTGAAGAACGTGGATTTATTTATGCCAGTTCAGTGGTTACAGCAGGACTCATTCTATTGGTTGTGATGTTAGCAACAACAGCTATCATGTGGACATCAGGATATGGACCTATGTTTACTTGAACAAGTTTATTTCACATAGTTATAAGCAAAAAAATAAGGAGTTTTCACTCCTTATTTTTTTATTTAAGTTCGGATTTGTATGCCGGAGTTAGGTAACTAATCCGTAGAATCCTGATTGTGTAACTCCAATCCTGAAGACATAGCTTGTTCTTGATCTGATTTTGCAGAATCATTTCTTAAATCATCAATACGATTTAAATAGTCCTGGTTAATATCACCTGTTACATAATTTCCACAAAATACCGATGTTTCAAATGACTTAATAGCCGGGTTTTCCTGTGACACTGCAGCAATCAGATCCGGTAACGATTGAAAAATCAAATCATCGGAACCAATACAGGCATTAATATCATCAACTTCACGGCCATGGGCAATCAATTCAGTGACCGATGGCATATCGATTCCGTAAACATTAGGAAAACGAACTTCAGGCGCAGCGGATGCAAAATAAACATTTTTAGCGCCGGCTTCTCGTGCCATTTCAACTATTTGTGCTGATGTTGTGCCTCGAACAATAGAATCATCAACCAAAAGTACATTTTTGCCTTTAAACTCTCTGCTTATAGCATTTAACTTTTGACGAACTGACTTTTTACGCATTTCCTGACCAGGCATAATAAACGTGCGGCCAATATAGCGGTTTTTGACAAACCCTTGTCTATAAGGCAACTGGAGTACTGACGCTATTTCTAAAGCCATATCACATGAGGTTTCAGGGATAGGAATAACAACATCAATATCTTTGTCAGCCCATTCTTTTGCTATTTTTTCCCCTAACTTGATACCCATATTTATGCGGGTAGCATAAACCGACATTTTATCTATGGTTGAATCTGGTCTGGCAAAATAAACAAACTCAAAAATACACGGAGTATAAGATGCATGATCAGAACATTGTTTAGAAAATAACTGCCCATCATTATTTACAAAAATCGTTTCGCCAGGCGCAACATCACGGACAAACTCAAATCCGCAGCTATCAAGTGCAACACTTTCAGACGCAAACATATATTCAGTTCCCTTATCTGATCCCCTTTTACCAAACACAAGCGGACGTATGCCACTTGGATCACGAAAAGCGAGCATGCCATGGCCAATGATCATTGCAATAGCAGCATAACCTCCCACTGCTTTTCTGTTTACTTCTGTCACAGCAGTAAAAACATCATCCGGTTCTAAACTCAGTTTATCGGGTTTAGATAATTCATGAGCAAGTACATTCAATAATACTTCGGAATCAGAGGTGGTATTTACATGGCGTTTTGCTGTTGTGAATAGCTCTTTTTTCAATAATTCAGCATTAGTTAAATTACCATTATGGGCAAGAGAAATGCCAAAAGGAGAATTCACATAAAATGGTTGAGCTTCCGCTGAACTAGAAGAGCCAGCTGTTGGGTAACGAACATGGCCAATACCCACTGTACCTTGCAAGCGTTTCATATGGCGTGTATGGAATACATCTTTCACCAGTCCATTATCTTTACGCAAACTAAATGTATTGTTATTGATTGTGATAATTCCGGCCGCGTCTTGGCCTCTGTGTTGTAACACGGTTAGCCCATCGTAAATCGCCTGATTAACCGGAGACGTTCCAACTATACCAACAATACCGCACATAAATTTTTCCTCGCCAACTAAGAGTTTAGTGATGTTAAAAAGCTAGAGTTATTTTCAAGGTACTTAAAAAACCACTCAATAACAAAGCCAAATTCTGGAATTAATATGGAGTCTTCCCACCACTGAGTTTTAGGGGCAGAAGTGAAAGCATCCAAAAAGAATAGTATCGCACTGACAACAAGTACACCTCTGAGTGCACCAAAAACCAAACCAATTATTCGATCTGTGCCAGACAGGCCTGTATGTTCTACCAATTTCCCGATTATATAATTAAATAAACCGCCTAAAAGTAACGTGATCACAAAGAGAATTGCAACAGCGGCTGCGTTTCGTAATAAAGGTTCGGAAATATTCGTTAAAAATGAAGCTAAATGTTCATAGAACATACTTGAAATAAAAAATGCTGCGATCCAGACAGCTAAAGAGATTGCCTCTTTAAGAAATCCTCTAATTAAACTAATCAAAGAAGATAGAGCAACTATGCCGATTATGGTGAAATCAATCCAGATCATATAAACCAACTATTGTTAATTTTGGGCGCATTCTATAGTAGCCGTTTAATAAATACCAGATTATTTTGTCACTTCAAAAGTCGTGATTTTGCCATTTAACTTAGTTAAGGCTTTTAATTCATCAAGTTTGGCTTCTAGTTTTTCTTTTTTTAATTCCGGACCAACAAAGACCTTAGTTAATTTTCCTGAAGGTGTATAAACTGGTTTAGTAAATACGGCAAAGTTAGCCAATTTTAATTTAGCGAGTAATGCTTCAACATTCGCTTTATGTGAAAAGCTGCCAAGTTGAATAACATAAGCATATTTAGTGAAATTGGAGCTTTGTGGGCGAGTAAATGTTGTCTCGGGTTTTAATGTGGCAACTTCAACAGTATCCGGAATTATGGGCGAAACTTTCTCGGGCTGGCTTGTGTTTACAACAGTATTTTGAGCTACCTTTTCTTCTTTCTTAGCAGGTGTTGCATCAACCGCCACTTCGTCAACGATTTCAGGTTCAACGGCAGGGAGTTGGTTTTTTAATGATAGTTCGAACTCTTCAGTCACAGCCAGATCTTTGTCTAAATCCACAGATTTAAATTCAGGCCTTTCAGGGATAGTCTTAAACCCTTCTTTTAGTTCTATTTTTTCACCATCCAGAATATTAGGAATAAACACGATTGCAGCGATCACAACAATAATTGTACCTATTAATCGATTAACAAAACCAGCGTTCACCAGTTACCCCTTATTATCTATATAATTAATTGCATCTGCTACAGTAAAAAAAGAGCCAAATATAATAATAAGCTGTTTATCTTTTACAGCAGGGAGCATACTCTGTAATGCATCATCAACAGAAACAAATTGTTTCTCTGCCTGAAGATTTAAAGCAGCCAGCTTGTCAGCTAACTCAGCTGCAGTTGCCCCCCTTGCACAATTTAAAGAGGCTACTGACCAGTTATCGACAACGTATTGTAATTTTTCAAGTACAGCCTTTTGATCTTTGTCTTGTAACATACCAATCAATGCGTGTATTTTAAATCCCTTATTTTTAAAGCTTTGTAACTTTTTAGCTAAATAAGCTGCTGATTCAGGATTATGGGCAACATCCACATAAATTAAAGGACTTTGTTTGAGCTGCTGAAAACGGCCTTCGACCTTTAAGTTTTTTAAGATTTTTGTAATATCTTTATAATCAGGTAATAAATCAAGTACAGCTAAAGTTGTTAATGCTGTCGCTACATTTTGTGCAGGGATTGCAGGCTCATCATATTTAAAAGAATAATTTTTATATTCCCAAGTATAGCCATGATCTAATGTATTAAATCTAAAATCTAGTTTAGATAAAACCATGTTGGCGTTGATTTTATTGCCATGATTAATAACCGAGACGGGAATGTTTAAATCACCCACAATGGCCGGTATATTCGTTCTGAAAATTCCCGCTTTCTCATAGCCCACCAGCTCTCTTGTATCGCCCAAATAGTCTTTATGATCTAAATCTATAGTGGTTATTACTGATGCAATTGGCGATACAATATTTGTGGCATCTAAACGTCCTCCCAGCCCGACTTCCATTAAAATATAGTCAACCTGACGACGTTTAAAGATTTCAAGTGCAGCTAATGTGGTATATTCAAAATAAGTGAGGGCAATATCACCACGACCCGCTTCCAAAAATGAAAACGCATCGATATGCGGCTGATCATCTAATTGCAGAGCATTTATGCGCACCCTTTCGTTAAATTTGAATAAATGAGGAGAGGAGTATGTGCCTACATTAAACCCTTGATTTAACAATAATGATTCTAAAAAGCGCGCAGTAGTTCCTTTGCCATTAGTCCCTGCTATTAGAATTATTTTACTGGGAAAGTTTAATAAATTAAGCTGTGTTGCAACTTGATTAACTCTGGCTAATCCCATTTCAATATTTGCAGGATGTATCGATTCTAAATAACTAAGCCAATCATCAAGACTAGAAGATTGGCTTAAAGTACATTCTTGTGACATAAGCTCACTTTAAAATACCCCATAATAAACCTAAGTTGATTTCTGGGGTTGTTTTTTTGCATTAGCGCCCGCTTTTGCAAATATAATTTCAACAATTAAAGGAAAATCTTCACAAAGATCACACTAAAAATGAAGATATATTTAATTATGCTACTCTATGTTCTTGCTCAGTTGACGGCAAATTCATAAATTTGGCAATGATACGTGCCAATGAATCTCTCATTTCACGTCTATCGACGATCATATCAATTGCGCCATGTTCTAACAAGAACTCACTACGTTGAAAACCTTCAGGTAATGTTTCACGTACTGTTTGTTCTATAACTCTGGGGCCTGCAAAACCAATAAGTGCTTTTGGCTCAGCGACATTAATGTCACCTAACATGGCAAGTGATGCAGATACGCCGCCCATAGTCGGATCTGTTAAAACAGAAATGAAAGGCAATCCTTTTTCGCTCATTTTCGCAAGTGCTGCACTTGTTTTAGCCATTTGCATTAATGACATCAGCGCTTCTTGCATTCTTGCGCCACCAGATGCTGAGAAACAAATTAAGGGCATGTTTTTTTCTAAACATTCATTTGCAGCGGCAACAAACCTTGCACCGACAACAGAAGCCATTGAGCCTCCCATAAATGAAAACTCAAAAGCAACAGCGGCAACAGGGATCCCTTTAAGTCGACCAGACATTGCCACTAACGCGTCTTTTTCACCACTGACTTTTTGAGCTGCAGCTATTCTGTCTGTATATTTCTTAGAATCTTTAAATTTTAACAAGTCTTTAGGTTCAAATTCTGCACCTAATTCAACGCGTTCACTATCATCTAGGAATTGTTCCAGTCGTTTTCGCGCGCTTTGTCGCATATGATGGTCACATTTTGGACAAACATTTAATGACTTTTCTAATTCAGCTTTATATAAAATAGCTGCACAGTCACCACATTTAGCCCATACACCTTCTGGGATTTCTTTTCGACCTGAAGATTTGGTCTTAGGTAAGATTCTTTCTAACCAACTCATTTATGATTCTCTTAATACTTAATTTTGCTGAAACAACTGACTGATAACGAAGTCAGGCAAATTTTTTCAATTAAAACATGAATTATACCACTAAGGTAGAGAAAACTGGTCTTAGTAGTAAAAATAGTTTAAAAATCAGGTAAAAATAACGGACCTGGTTCAGTTTTTGGAATGCCCCATTTTTCAGGATACTCCACATCGACTAAATATAATCCACCCGCTTTGGCAGTTGCACTTGCTTTAGTTCTATCTTTTAATTCTAACACTTCTTTCATCCAGATTGGCGGGTATTTATTCATGCCAATGTCTATTAAACAGCCGGTTATATTTCTTACCATATGATGTAAAAATGCATTCGCTTTAATATCAATAACGATAAAATCGCCGAATCTATCCACTTTTAGGTGGATGATATTTCTAAATGGCGTATTTGATTGACAATGAACTGCTCTGAAAGAAGTGAAGTCTTTTTCACCAATAAGATACGGACAAGCTTGTTGCATTTTTTCTACATCTAAAGGTTGATGATAATGACTTAAACCTTTTCTTAATATACCCGGACGAAGTGAATGATTATAAATAACATATCGATAACGTCTGGCAACTGCACTGTATCTGGCATGGAATTGTTCATCTACTTCTTTCACCCAAGTTACCGCGATATTATCGGGTAAGATTGAGTTTAAGCCCAAAGTAAACGCACTCAAGTCTCGTTTGGCATCCGTTTCAAAATGTACAATTTGTCCTGTACCGTGCACACCCGCATCGGTTCGACCAGCACAATAAATATCAACTTTATGATTGCATATTTGAGAAAGTGCAGTTTCTACTTCCTGCTGTACACTGTTCACATTACTTTGCCGTTGCCATCCAAAATATTCTGAACCGTCATATTCAATACCAAGAGCTATTCGCATATCGTTCTATACACTATTTACTAAAAACGCCGCAGTATAACAAAAAAGCCGCAAAAAAAGCGGCTATAATTTTATTTAATTTTTTGTTTTAACCTTAATGCCTCTTTTTGCACTTCTAAAGGGCCATTATCGATCACGTCTTGCACTGTTTTTAGTGCATTCTCATGATCGTCAATTTCAATATAAGCCAGAGCCAAATCCAATTTTGCTGAATAACCACCGTTTTCAGTATCTACATCCAGTGGTTCGTCACCGTCTAACAATTTATCAAACTCACTAAGTCCTACATCAATGTCAACTTTGTCATAAGGCTCTTCATATTCATCTAGATCATCACTTTGTTCAATTAAATCATCAATTTCAAGATATTCACCATCATCATCTAGATCATCGTTTATCTCTAAAGGAGATTCATCTGAACTTTCTTCAGTTAGCAGACTATCAAAATCTATTTCAAATTCTTCTTCAGTTGCAGGTGACAGATCTTCAGGCTCTGCCAACTCGTTCAGCAATGCTTCAAAGTCGGTTTCATCTAATTCATTAATCAAATGCCCTTCTAAACCCGTTTTAGCATCATCTTCACTTAATGCATCCTGGATAGGTTCTACATCAGTTGTTTCTGCAAGTAAGTCAGCCATATCAAGCTCAAACTCTTCAAGATGATCTGTTTTATCATCTTTAGAAATTGCTTGTTCGGTGTTAAGCAAGTCAGCCTCAAGATCGGCTAACATTTGTTCAGGATCTTCCTGAGTCAGTTTAACTAAGTCATCATCATTATCGCTTTCATCTAACACACTTTCAATATCTACAATATCAGAATCATCAAGCGTTAATTCTGAATCAAGCGGCACGTCACTTTCTTGTTCATCTACACTCTTTGATTCAGGTTGATCACTTGGAGTATCAGCAATATCAAGTTCAGCAATTGCATCATCAAGTTCAAGCTCGGGGTATTCATCTAACTCTTCACTTGGAAAATTAACTGAACTTTGCCCTATTGTATTTTGTTGTTCAGAAAAATCGAGAGACTCATCTATCTCTTCTTGTAAATCAATAGATTTTTGTTGTTCTTCAAGCGCCTGAGCTAAGGGATCATCACCTAGTTCAATATCTTCATCTAATTCTTGAATTTCAAATTCATCAGCCTCAAGTAAATTATCTAAATTTTGTTCATCAACTTGTAATTCATCATCTTCACTGGACTCTTCAATTAGCTCTGGTGCTAATTCGGGCTCTGCTGCCTGTTCAGGTTCTAATTCTGCTGACGCTAATAAATCATCCAAGGCATCAAGATCTTCATCCAAGTTGTCGTCAACTTGCGAGATATCATCTTCACTGGACTCTTCAGTTAGCTCTGGTGCTAATTCGGGCTCTGCTGCCAGTTCAGGTTCTAATTCTGCTGATGTTAATAAATCATCCAAGTCATCAAGATCTTCATTTAAGGAGTCATCAACCTGTAACGTGTCGTCAACCTTGGGGATATCATCTTCACTGGACTCTTCAGCTAGTTCAGCTGCTAATTCCGGCTCTGCTACCAGTTCAGGTTCTAATTCTGCTGACGCTAATAAATCATCTAGATCATCATTTAAGGAGTCATCAACCTGTAACGTGTCGTCAACCTCGGGGATATCATCTTCACTGGACTCTTCAATTAGCTCTGGTGCTAATTCGGGCTCAGCTGCCAGTTCAGGTTCTAATTCTGCTGACGCTAATAAATCATCTAGATCATCGGTGGCAACTTCATCTAAGTTGTCGTCAACCTCGGGGACATCATCTTCACTGGACTCTTCAGTTAGTTCTGGTGCTAATTCGGGCTCTGCTGCCAGTTCAGGTTCTAATTCTGCTGACGCTAATAAATCATCTAGATCATCATTTAAGGAGTCATCAACCTGCAACGTGTCATCAACCTGCGAGGTATCATCTTCATTGGACTCTTCAGTTAGCTCTGGTGCTAATTCGGGCTCAGCTGCCAGTTCAGGTTCTAATTCTGCTGACGCTAATAAATCATCAACATCATCGGCGACAACTTCATCTAATAAATCATCACCATCATCGGTGGCAACTTCATCTAATAAATCATCAACATCATCGGTGGTAACTTCATCTAATAAACCATCGATATCATCGGTGGCAACTTCATCTAATAAATCATCCACATCATCGGTGGCAACTTCATCTAATAAACCATCCACATCATCGGCGACAACTTCATCTAATTCATCCACATCATCGGTGGCAACTTCATCTAATAAATCATCCACATCATCGGTGGCAACTTCATCTAATAAATCATCCACATCATCGGTGGCAACTTCATCTAATAAATCATCAACATCATCGGCGACAACTTCATCCAATAAATCATCCACATCATCGGCGACAACTTCATCCAATAAACCATCACCATCATCGGTGACAACTTCATCTAATAAATCATCCACATCATCGGTGGCAACTTCATCCAATAAATCATCCACATCATTGGTGGCAACTTCATCTAATAAATCATCCACATCATCGGTGGCAACTTCATCTAATAAATCATCCACATCATCGCTGGCAACTTCATCTAATAAATCATCAACATCATCGCTGGCGACTTCATCTAATAAACCATCTATATCATCGGTGGCAACTTCATCTAATAAATCATCCACATCATCGGCGACAACTTCATCTAATAAACCATCGATATCATCGCTGGCAACTTCATCTAATAAACCATCGATATCATCGGTGGCAACTTCATCTAATAAATCATCCACATCATCACTGGCAACTTCATCTAGTAAGTCATCCACATCATCGCTGGCAACTTCATCTAGTAAGTCATCCACATCATCGGTGGCAGCTTCATCTAATAAACCATCGATATCATCGGTGGCAACTTCATCTAATAAACCATCGATATCATCGGTGGCGACTTCAGTATTACCTTCGTCAAAGTTTTGATTTAAAAAGTCATCTAAATCATCGCCATCATCGGCAAAAACAGGATCAAGATCTTCTTCCGAATCATCTTCCAAAATAATATCATCATTAAGTAACCCATCAAGCTCGTCTTGATTTAATAAAGAATCTCCATCTAAATCATCTATATCTAAACTCGGTTCATCTTCTTCATATAATATTTCATCTGGCTCTGGCAACATATCTTCTATTGTGTCATCAAAGGAATCATCAAGCGCATCGTCTAATTGAATTGAGTCATCTAAACTATCGTCTTCTATCAAATCATCGTCAAAGCTATCGTTTAAATCTAATTCATCGGTTGCTAAGTCAGGGCTATCAGCTTCAAAAGGCGGCGGAACCGGTGCTGTCACAGGGGGATCAAACATTGCATCTTCAACAACGGGCTGTTCTGATTGTTTATTACGCTTTAAAAAGATGACGAATCCAAAAATAACCAATAAAGCAGGGATACTCATAAACAATCCAATATAAACAGGATCAGATAAAATCTTTTCCCAATCAATCCCTTCTGACTTTTTTGCGAGTTCTTCTTCTTGCCTTTTAGTTGTTTCATTAGCTTTTATCAACAATTCACGTAGCGTTTGTTGAATTTCACTGTCTTTTCCTAGTTGTTCTTTAACTATGTCCAATTCATTGGAAATAATCGATAACTGTGATTGTAGTTTGCTATTTTCAGCTAGAATATTTTCAACATTACTAACCGATTCTTTAAATTTTCCCTGTAGATCAGTTAACTGGGTATTTTGTTCTTGTTTAATTTCTTTTAATTCTTGCTTTAGCTCTTTTTTAGCATTTTCAACATCTGACTGCCTGGCCTGAGTTACTTTTTTCTCTACCAAATTAATTTCAGTTTGATTAGTATTTCCCTTTTTGGTTTTTTCCCATAGCTTGTCATCTTGCTCAGACTTTTGCTTAGCGAGTTGTGATTCAATACTTTTTATTTCAGAAATTGAAGGGATTTTTAAATAAGTACCGTATTTGAGTTGATTAATATTTTTATTATGAAATGAGCCAGGATTTTTCTCATATAAAGCTTGCATAACCTGATAAATGGTGACTGATTTATCTGATCTTACTTTAACAGCAATTCGCCATAGCGTATCCGATGGTTTTAGCGGTCCAATAGAGCGACCTTGTTCTCCATAATCAACATTTTTAGGGCCTTTTAATCTCGTCCCTTCATCGGCAAAAGCCAAAGCGACTGTAAAAAAAGTTATTAAAAGTAATATTGAGGATATACTGCGCATGCTATTCCTTTATTCTTTCAAAATAAAAATTAATGAGTGCATTAGAACAAGGTTTAATTTCTATTTATTCTTAATGCATACATTTTTATATAAAAATTGTTGCAAACTTTGTTCCAGAAACAAACTATAATACCAAACCCTGTAAATATCCATTTAAATACTTTTAAAATTATGATGTTAGCAATTTTATTTTTTTATAAAAATAATAAATTGGATGATGGTCAAAATATTGTCATTAAAACCAGAACCCTCCATGGCACCTGATTTTAACTTTATATCAAAAAAAAGGATAACTAAAGGTAAGAACTTACTAAAGTTTCAGCAATTTGAACACTGTTTGTTGCTGCTCCTTTTCGTGTATTGTCAGAAACTATCCAAAAATTAAGCCCTAACGGGTGACTGATATCAGCTCTTAAACGGCCAACATAAACCATATCTGAACCACTTGCATGTGAAACCGGGGTCGGATAATCGTTTTCATCTTCAACTAACTCTACACCGGGAGCTTGGCTAACTAACTGCTTAATATGCTCTATGTCTGCGGGAGATCGTGTTTCTAGATGAATTGCTTCACTATGACCGTAAAATACCGGAACACGAACTGCCGTAGGGTTTACCATAACACTGCTATCACCTAATATTTTTTGTGTTTCATTGACGATTTTCATTTCCTCTTTGGTATACCCATTATCAGTAAAATCATCAATTTTTGGCAAAACATTAAATGCAATTTGTTTCTCAAATACATCATTGTCTAATGGCCTTGCATTCATTAAATTAGCTGTCTGTTTTGCTAATTCTTCCAGCGCATTTTTTCCAGCACCAGAAACAGCCTGGTAAGTACATACATTAACGCGGTCAATACCATAAGCGTCATAGATAGGTTTTAGTACTAACATCAATTGAATAGTGGCACAATTAGGGTTAGCAATAATATTACGGTTACGATATTCAATTAAACTCTCTGGATTTACTTCAGGCACGACTAAAGGAATATCATAATCATTTCTAAATTCAGATGAATTATCAATTACGATACAGCCAGCTTCTGCAGCTTTAGGAGCATACAGCGCTGAAACTTTACTGCCAGCTGAAAAAATACTTAAATGTACTTGTGAAAAATCAAAATCGCTGACATCTTGTACTTCTATCTCAGTGCCTTGGAATTTAATTTCTTCACCCGCACTTCTTTCGCTGGCAAGTAGAAATAATTTATCTACTGGAAATTTACGTTCTGCTAAAGTTTCTATGATTTGACGTCCCACCAGGCCAGTAGCACCAAGGACCGCAACATTAAACTGTTGTGACATTATTTTTCCTTTCTAATTAATTCTTTATTTAATACTTTATTTAATTCTAAACCCAAGTTCAGTTAATTTCTGCTGTTGATTTATATTATCTGCAACTATTTTTAACGAAGAAAACTCTCTTCTAACAACATAATTTTTGCGCAAATAATCAAACCCTTTTAATGCTATTTGTTGTTTAATTGCACCGTGATCTCGCCTGATATCATAAACACTGTGGATCAGATTAACTAAATCTTTGTCAGTAAAATTATCAGTTAAGGTTAACTCAGAAATAGCAGGCTGAGGTAGAAAATCTTTAAACTGGCAGCTTTCTACTTTAGCGTATTGGTTGCACAATGCCTGGTATAACATAAATGAACCTCTAGCTTTGCCTTCTAAAGTGTGACCCGCTATATGCACTGAACCAAATCGTACAAAACTTAACAATTCAGTCAATATATTTGGCTCATTTTCCCATACATCCAACACTAAAGATAAATCTAAACCCTCTTTCATTAATTTTAATAATGCATCATTGTCTATAACATCTCCGCGACTTGCATTAATTAATATTGTGCCGGCAGACAACTGCTTGAGTTGATCATGATCAAATAAATGCACCGTTTTATGTTTACCCGCTTTAACTAAGGGAACATGACATGAAATAACATCTGCCTGCTGACATAAAGTATCAAAGTCAACAAATGTTTCATGAGTGTCTGTTAATGCTTTAATAGGATCGCACAGCAAGGTTTTGATACCCAGTCCCTTTAGTTTTGCGTTTAACCTTGTACCTATATTCCCATAACCTAAAATACCAAATACTTTATCTTTAACGTCAAATACGTCTTCCTGCGCAAGTGCATAAAATGCACTTATAACATACTCAGCGACTGCAACAGAGTTACATCCCGGCGCACTCGAAAAATTAATCCCCCTATCGTTTAAAAGAGATAAATCCACATGATCTGTGCCAATCGTCGCAGTACCAACAAAACTCAATTTATTAGCAAACTGTAATAAACTTTCATCAACCTTAGTTACTGAACGGATTAATAGTACATCAATATCAATTAAATCTTCAGGTTTGATATTCCTACCATCAAAACGCGTTATATTGCCAAAAGATGAAAATAATTCGTCAACTAAAGGCATATTTTGGTCAGCAAGAATTTGCATTAAACGAGTCACTCACTACAGGATAAGAAATTAGCGGGCATTGTAAACTATAAAAGGTTTGATTACCTCAAAGGCATGTAGAAAAAAGCCGAAACATTAAATACTGTTTCGGCCTTCATTATTAAATTAAATATGGACTAAGCTTTATATTTTTGCATCACTAGAGTTGCATTGGTTCCACCAAAACCAAAACTATTAGACATAACGGTTGTTAATTCTAAGTCTCGCTTTTCAGTAACAATATCTAACCCTTTAGCCTGTTCATCTAACTCTTCAATATTAATAGAAGGTGCAACAAAGTTGTTTTCTAACATTAATAAAGAATAAATAGCTTCATGCACACCAGCCGCCCCCAAAGCATGACCTGTCATTGCTTTAGTAGCACTGATCGCAGGTGATTTCCCACCAAAAACTTCTTGAATAGCACCCAGTTCTTTAACATCACCAACTGGCGTAGAAGTTCCGTGAGTATTTAAATAATCAATGTCTCCCTCTACAGTTGCCATGGCTTGTTGCATACATCTAACTGCACCTTCGCCAGACGGCGCAACCATGTCAAAACCATCAGATGTTGCACCATAACCAACTATTTCAGCATAGATCTTAGCGCCACGTGCTAAAGCATGTTCTAATTCTTCAACAACGATAATACCGCCACCGCCAGAAATAACAAAACCGTCACGATTTGCATCATAAGTACGAGAAGCTTGTTCAGGTGTTTCATTATACTTAGTCGATAATGCGCCCATAGCGTCAAATTCCATCGCAAGTGTCCAGTGTAGTTCTTCACCACCACCTGCAAAAACAACATCTTGTTTACCTAATTGGATTTGTTCTACCGCATTACCTATACAATGCGCTGACGTTGCACAAGCTGAACTGATTGAGTAGTTTACACCTTTAATTTTAAAAGGCGTGGCTAAACATGCTGACGCTGTGCTGGCCATTGTACGAGGCACCATATATGGACCAACCCGCTTAACGCCTTTTTCTCTTAAAATATCAGCCGCTTCGACTTGATATTTAGATGAACCTCCACCAGAACCCACAACTAATCCCGTTCTAGGATGAGAAATTTGCTCATCTGTTAGCCCTGAGTCGGCAACAGCCTCGGCCATAGAGATATAAGAAAAAGCAGCAGCCTCTCCCATGAAACGCAATGCTTTACGATCAACATGCTCTTTTATGTCGATATCAATTTTACCACTTACCTGGCTACGTAACTTGTATTGTGCAAATTCTTCATTGTACGCAATACCCGAACGGCCTGCTTTGAGTGATTCTAATACTTCTTTTTTATCATTTCCGATACTAGAAACAATACCGATCCCCGTTATAACGGCTCTTTTCATGGGGCTTCCCCTAGTTTATAACTAAATTGTTGGCTATTTTACGTATAAATTGAGCTGAACTGGTCAGCTTTGTTGATTTAAGGCCCTAAGATTAAAAATTTGTTCGTACAATTACAACTAAAACCTTAAAATAGTTAAAAATTATCAATTGCGAATGTTTATGATCAAAAATGCAGTTTTAAAATTTAATAAGTCAGGAACGCCTGTTACAGAGCAGTTTGATGACATCTATTTTTCTACCCAAAATGGATTAGAAGAATCACTTTATGTGTTTTACGAAAAAAATGATATTACAAAAAGACTACGCGATCATGATCAAACGCATTTTGTAGTTGCTGAAACAGGTTTTGGCACGGGGTTAAATTTTTTAAATACATGGCAACAATTTGATTTAAATAACACAAAAAATGTAAAAAAATTACATTTTATTTCGTTTGAGAAATTCCCATTAAAAAAACACGATTTAAAGAAGGCATTATCTCATTGGCCAGCTTTAGCAACATATATTGAACAACTCATTGAAAAATATCCCATAGCGCTAACGGGCTGCCACCGCATTGAATTTAACAATGGTAGTATCATCTTAGATTTATGGCTTGGTGATTTAACACAAAACCTGCCTAATTTACACTCAAATAGACACGGGATAATCGACGCCTGGTATCTGGACGGTTTTGCACCCAGTAAAAACCCAGATATGTGGCAACAGTCTCTATTTAATACAATGGCAGATCTTGGCCGCGAAAACTGTACCTTTGCAACTTTCACCGCTGCCGGCTTTGTACGCAGAGGATTAATACAAGCAGGGTTTAATGTAAAAAAAGCAAAAGGCTATGGTAAAAAACGAGAAATGATATTCGGTCAATTGATTAAAGCCAACAATAAGCGTCAAACGGCAGAATATTACCCCAGAACAGCACAAAAAATAGAAAAAATTGCCATTATAGGAGGCGGGATATCTTCAGCAACCTTAGCTTTATCATTGAGTAAAAGAGCCGCTAAATTTGATGTTTTTTGTAAAGATGATGACGTTGCTATGGGAGCCTCAAAAAATAATCAAGCTGCCTTTTATCCACACTTACAAGTGAATTTTAGTCGAGAAAGTCAATTTTATGCGCACAGTTTTTTATATGCCAAACAATGTTATCAAAATATTCAACAATTAGGATTTAATTTTATTCATAGCTGGTGTGGTGTATTGCTTCATGCAATCACACCTGAAAAACAAAAACGCCAATCAAGTTTAATCGAAAGAAAATCATGGCCAGAAGCCCTGATCAGAGCCGTTTCAGCAAGTGAAGCGTCTGAATTAGCAAAAGTAGAGACACCCTACTCGGGCTTATTTATTGAACAAGGCGGTTGGCTTAATCCGCCCTCATTGATCAAAGCTATTTTTTCGTACTGTCATAAAATAAATCCATTTCAACTATATAAAGCGACAAAAATTAACAGTTACTATAAAAAAAATGGTTTATGGTATCTTAAAAGTGAACAACAAGAATATGGCCCATATTCTCAAGTTATCGTAGCCGCTGGTGAACATTCAAATGAATTCCAACAAAATAAAGCGATAGATCTGCACCCCGTTCGTGGTCAAGTCTCCCATGTAAAAACCACGCACAGCTCTGCTAAACTGGCAACTGTAATATGCCATAAAGGCTATATAACACCACAACATGATGATCAACATTGTATAGGTGCTACTTTTGAAAAAAATACTTTTAACACAGATGTAAAACAAAGTGATAATCAATTAAATCTTTCACAATTACAAACTTATTATGATAAATGTGAATTTAGCAAAGATCTCAATAATGTGACAGGAGCCAAAGCCGCAATCCGTTGTACCAGTTTAGATCACCTGCCCTTACTCGGACAGATCCCAGATAGAGATAACTTTAATAAAAGCTTTGCAACGTTAAAATATGGTAGTAAATATGGGTATTTACCTTATATTTCAGATAATAATGGTCTTTATATTTTTACAGGTTTAGGCGCAAGAGGTTTTTGTAGCGCTCCCTTATGTGCTGAAATATTATGTAGTGAATTATTTAATGAACCTTTACCTGTAGATCTGGGTATTAGTAGCGCATTACACCCTGCACGGTTTTTAGTACGCAATTTAAAAAGAAATTCACTTTAATAATATGAAAATAGAGCATATAACGCATTGTTTAAGTTATCATTGACCTATAATAATTAAATAAGAAAAGGAATCACCATGTACAGATTATTTATCCGATTATTTATCCGATTATTTTTTATACTGAGTGTGTCATTAACTTCAACTGTAAGTTATGCTGATTTTTCAATAGTCCCTTTACCAGACAATACAAAAGTCCATATGCAACTTGACGATAATTATCCGAAAATATTCACAGGGTTTGTTCAATTATCTGACAGTGAAGTTATGTCATTTTACATCTCTCAATTAGGCGAGCCTGATAAAACTATCGAAGATATTGGCCGTTACACTTACTATTATGAGATCGAAGGCAAACAAGTTAAAATTAGTATTTACCAGCATGATCATGAATATTGCGAAATCAATATTATGATCACTGAAAACTAAGGTTTATCAATTTGGATCACAACTCTGCGGTTTTTGCTACGGCCTATTACTGTATTATTGGTCGCGATATGCCGCTTTTCACCAAAACCTGCTATTTTAATCCTTTTCTGATCAACACCAAGATCAGACATAAACTGTTTAATTGCATTTGCACGCTTTTTTGAGATTGTTTCATTTAGATAGCGTCCACCATAACTATCTGTAAAGCCGGATATTAAAACGGAATCAATATCAGGATCGTTTTTTAAATAATTTCCGATTTTATTAAGACGTTTTTTTGACGCTTTAGTTAATTCACTTGAATTGGACTCATAATTTAACACCGTAAACGCGATATCATCAAAGCTGTAATTTAACATTTGATCTCGACATTCTAAAAAATTCAAATATTCTTTTCTAAAATTAACCGACAAGAGCCCCACTTTAATTTTGTCTGATGCATTATTCCAATCTTGAAAATATAAAGTTGGTGTGTAACCTTTTTCAAGCTCAGATAACATCAACCATGAGGTCGCGTTATCCACTTCACCATCAAATTGTTTTAACAATGTCATCGTAGCCAATTGACTAGGCTGAACACCTGGCTTCCATACAGGTGGAATAGATTGGATCTGTGCAATACTATAATTATCCGGCCTGATCAGCATATCTAGATTAAACACCAAAGGTTTAGATTTACTGGCATAACTCATGAATTTAGCTTCCCCATAGGCTGGAATTTTATGGGTTAACTGGCAAGATAGTCGAGTCGTTTTATCAATATGCCATAAAGCATTATCAGGAGTGGCTTGATAATGTCTTATGGCGGCCGATAAATTTCCTATCGTTAATATGGAATATCCCAACAGTAAAAGTTTACTGGCGCTATATAAAAAGTTATGAATTACCACAAGCGTTAAACTCCAAAAATTACATCAAATCTTGCACTCATAATTGAGATGCAATTTTTCTGCCGAAAATATTTAATTCAAAATAAATGATAATAGTTTTATCTAATAACTAATGAAATGTATAATAGCCGATAGTTAAAAATAAGATAAATATATAATGGCAGAACAAGAAAAAACTTTATTCTCAAAACGTTTTCGAGGGTATTTTCCCGTAGTGATCGACGTTGAAACCGCCGGATTTAATCACAAAACCGATGCGTTACTGGAAATCGCTGTAAGTACACTGAAAATGGATGACTCTGGTAAATTATCACTAGATCAAACCATGCATTTTCATATAACACCTTTTGAAGGCGCTAATATTGAAAAAGCAGCCATTGAATTTAATGGCATTGACCCTTTTAGCGCTTTGCGTGGTGCAGTAGATGAATCTGAAGCTATAAAATCTATTTGCAAATTTGTTAGCAAAGCGCAAAAAAATGTAGGGTGTCAACGTTCAGTGATCGTTGCCCATAATGCAGCTTTTGATCAAGGTTTTGTTAATGCAGCGGTAGAGCGTTGTAAAATAAAAAGAACACCATTTCATCCCTTTGTTTCCTTTGATACCACAACCTTGTCTGGTCTGGCATTAGGGCAAACTGTACTAGCCAAAGCCTGTGCCGCAGCAGGAATAGAGTTTGACAATAAACAAGCACATAGCGCTTTATACGATACAGAACGTACTGCTGAATTATTTTGTTTCATCGTTAATAAATGGCAAGATTTAGGTGGATGGCCAATTGTAGATACAGTTACGGAAACAATAACTGAAACTTCGGCTATTTAGCGTTCAAGCTTGATATATCGACAGCTTACCTAATTAGTCGTTTTAAAAGTCTGTGTGATCTTCCCTTCATTTAAATTTAAAGAATGAGGGGGATATATACGAGTAAAATGTTTATTATCTTTTGCAATATGTAATTCTACGCCAGGATGCATAAGCTCATTAATTGTTAAACGGCTGGTTTTTAATAACATCTCCAACTTTTTTTGAAGAATATGTTTATTTCTATATAAATGTTTTAATTTTAATAAAATTTGTTCATCACTTGCTTCAATTTTTGCGAGGAATTTTTGTTTTTGCTGCGCCGATGGTATTTTTTTCGCTTTTGTTCGCGCTAGTCTTAATTCATTTGAGCGGGCATTTAAATCTTTTTCTACAGCAGCAAGTTGAGATAACTTTTCGCGTAATTCATGCCAGTACTGCGCTAAATATATTTTTGTTTTCGTACCAGATGGCGCTCCTAGCTCTCCAGTTTCCACTCTCAATGCATTAACTATCTGACCACCAATAATTTTACCTTGAGGTTTATCACCTTTGCCAACACGGATCAAACGCCTGGCTGACAAGTCACAATGCAATGCTTGTTTATCTATCATCAAATCTTGATCTGACTCTATTTTACAATATTGAGCATATCCGATAGAAATTGTATTTTTAGCTTGCAAATAACAGGTAAATTCTTCACCTTCGCTACGCTTACGGCCAATCGCACCATGTAATACTGTAATTGAAGATTCAGAAGATAAATGGGAGGATTCGACAAAACCTAAGACCGTAATATCACCCGTTGCTTTAATTTTCATGCCATCTTTAACATCTGCTGAAACAATGACACTACCATCAAATTCAATATGTCCGGTTGTTACATCTACATTATTACAACACACAACATCATCAACTCTCATACCTCTAGAAACGGCCACGGGAACACCAACTGAATCAGCAATTAAAATATTTGCGTTTTTCGGATCAAGTGCAGTTCCTTCCATTACCTGAAGTTCCAGGTCTCTGCCAGGTTTAGCTGGCTGTACATCACCAAACACAGTATATCCATCTTCGCCTTTTGTCGGGGGGATCCTCTGCATTAAAGGTGAACCAGGGTTAACTGTGATCAAAGCACCTAAATCTCGCATATCAACAGTACCATCAGCTTTTGTTTGTGGGCTTAATACTCGGTCTTGTGCTGTAGCACATAAACGAACAAACCTTGTATCATCACCGTCTTTAGGTCTTTTACCATGTGCAATAATGCCAGAATAAGATTCTCCGGCAGCAGTTTCAAATTGGCGTCCTAGAAACTCTTCGACAACCTGGCTATTTAGCCCTTTAATAACACCTGCATCAGTTACCACTTCTTTCAAAGTCTCTAATGTTGCTAACTTTCCACCTTGTGCTGCGACTAAAATGGCTTCTGCTGTCATATTAGTATCGTCAACTTTAATCGAAATACTCGCGTCAATAGCATTAGCAATTACAAGTGAACAAGTAGTATCAGCAGCATTACTTTCAAAAATAGTCCTGATCCCGGCCATATCTATAGCACAATCGGCAAAAGGCGATGATTCAAATAATTCAACAAGTTGAGCGGCTGACGCCGGATAACCGGTATCAACCGGGTTTTGCTCTAAAGAAACAAGACCTGATTTTTCATCATATACAAACAAAGACATTAAAACTCACTTCTAATAATAAATGCTTAGAAACAACCGAAAAATTAACCATTTTTAAATATATAGTTAATATCATTTGACCATAACTAAATAAAAATGTTAAGTATTGATTTGCTTAATATCCAATCAAGGGTAAAAAACACGAGCAGAACTATCGTTTAAAAGAAACGAAAAGAAGGGAGCATCACTCTCAAGCTTAGTATCTGGGTACAAAATAAAATATAATTATTTAACTTAAAAATCAACGTATTTAAAACCGTATTTTATTAATTAATTTTTATACCTCAAATTTAGAAGTTGCGTCTAGCAAATTATCCGACAAATAATGTAAATTCTTAGCAACTTCTCTGATAGTTTTTAATGAGCACTGGGTATCCTCAAATGAACTATCCATATTAGAAACATTGTTTACAACCATAGCTGCAACTGACGTTTGCTCTTCAGTAGCGGCCGCAATTTGCGCATTCATACCGTTAATAGATAAAATCTGTTCAGAGATTTTTTTCATCGAAATGCCCGTTTCCTCAGCTGCATCCGCATTATTACGGGCCATATCCCTTGCTGAATTCATCGCTCCAACAGATTCATTTGCCGCAGAAGTCAGTATTGTTAAAAGTTCGCGAATTTCATTAGTAGATTTTGCGGTTCTAGATGCAAGTTCTCTAACCTCATCAGCAACAACAGCAAATCCTCGTCCTTGCTCGCCAGCCCTTGCGGCTTCTATTGCGGCATTTAATGCTAGCAGATTAGTTTGTTCGGCAATAGATGTGATCACATTCAATATTTGTGTCACATTTTGTGTATCACTGGCCAGTTTATCAATAATACTTGCTGCATTTTCAATTTCTTCACTTAAAGATTTGGATGTATTCACTGATAAGTTGATTTGTTTTAGACTTTGTTCTACTTCTTTTTCAGCTACCTGCGCCGCACCTGCCGCGTTTGCCGCTGAAGAGGATATATCACCGACACTTTGTTTCATTTCCTCCATAGAGTTACGTACAATTTCGGCATCTGTTGATTGTTGATTTGTCGCCGCTTCTGCTTTTTCCATGCCTTGCACTAAACGAGTTGAGTTTTCCATTAAAGGTTCTACTACGGCCATTACATCTAATACCGACCCTTTCAATAACGCAATAAAATCATTAAAGTGCTTTGATACCATACCAATTTCATCTTGTGATCTGACATCTAATTTAGAACTTAAGTTACCGCCTCCATTTGCCAATAATTCCAGTGATTTTGCGGCATCACTTGCTGACTTTCCAATAGTTGTAGCAATAAAAATAGCTAACGCAATCAAGCCAAGTAACATAACCATACTAATAGATAACATTAAAAATAATGCATCATCAGATCTTTTTTGAGTACTTTGAACTAATTCTAAAAACCTCGCATCCGCTTTATTTTGTATAGATTTAAAACTATTAAGTAAAGACTCATACTTATCAGTTTTACTTTTTGCATCTTGTTGTATTTTTGAAAAATCAGCGGTGCCATCGATCATTCCCGAGGCTATCTTGGAGGATACTTTCGTATATTCTGCCAATTGCTTTAATTCACTCCCACCACGGTAATTAGGGTCAAGCTGGGACAATTCAGACAAATTTTCTTTTATTTCATCGGAAGTCGCCTTCGCTTTAGTGACAAGTTCAGCATCACCAAATGTGACAGCCTGTGTATATAATTCGTCGAGTTTTTCAAGTAAAAATTTATTTGAGGTCGCTAACTGCGTCACTTTATAAGAAGTTGTTTTTAGTTCATCTAACGCACGTCTGTTATCTACCATCGCACTGTAATTTATCAGCGCCGATATCACAAACACAATTACTGCAATACTAGTGATCGCATGTATTTTTTTTGTAATGCTTAAATCATTAAACGAAAACCCTGCCGACATAGAACACTCTCCTAGTACCAATTCGGGATCATAAATTAATATTGAGTTCTTCTTCTTAACCATAAGTGTTATCTATTTTACGAATATATCTAGTTTTTTTTAAAATAAACTATACTTCTGCTTGAAAATGGGACAACAAATAACTTTATTTAAATTTTATTGACATAATGAGGGGCATTTATGACTAGATTAATTTCATTATTACTAATTTGTAGTTTGAACTTTTCTGTATATGCTGATGTAAACTTGACAGGTTTTGCAAGTATTAACGGTGGTAAAGTATTGAGTGGCACAGGTGTACCACACTACGGTGTAGAACCAACGTTTCTCGCTGATTATCCGATAGTCAGTGCATATACTGAAGATTTCTCATTTAAACCAGAAACTTTGTTTGGTTTACAATTCTCAGCAGATTTATCAGAGGGACTATCAGCAACAGCACAAGTTGTTGCGCGTGGTGCAAATGATTTTGATGCTACATTTGAGTGGGCATATTTTTCTTACGATATAAACGATAGCTGGACGATACAAGCCGGTAAAAAACGACTGCCATTGTTCTACTATTCTGATTTTTTTGACGTAGGTTATGCATATGTATGGATGCGCGCACCAGCCGATAACTACACTTGGCAAATATTCAATTACAATGGCGTAAACGCATTATATACAACGTCTATTGGTGACTGGTCTGTTACCGCAAATATATATGGTGGCAGGGAAGATGATACAAACAATAAACTATTGTCTGACTTTTTCTTCAGCGAGCCTACCAGAGAAATATGGAAAGATATTTTAGGCGCTGTTGTACTCGTAAACTATAATTGGTTAGAAATCAGAATGACACATATGCAATATACTAATCAACGATATCGTAGTGGCGAGCCCACATTATGGGATGGTAAACCAGAACGAGACGGAAAATTTTACGGTTTAGCAGCAAATGTAGATTTTGGTAATATCTTTGTATTAACTGAATTAAATAGACTTGATTTAGGCGGGAATTTAGATACCGGAATGGTAACTTTAGGGTACAGAATAAATACATTCACCCCATTTATTTCTTACTCAAAATTCAAACAAGATTCTGATGATGGTGATGGTGAAAATCACGATACAACTTCAATAGGTGTACGCTGGGATTTCCACCCTTCAGCCGCATTCAAAGTTCAGTATGATGATGTTAACGATAATTCTTTTAATTTAGCTGTTGCAGGTGATAGCAAAGCACTTACATTTGGCATAGACCTAGTATTCTAAGGGGATGATTATGAAGTCATTAATTACATTATTAAGCAGTTTATTTTTAAGTATATCTGTATACGCAGAAGTAGTCGTTGTTGTACATCCTTCCAATGGCAATGCTATAGATGAGTCCACTATTAATAAAATATTTGTAGGCAAAGCCAAATCCTTTGCCGATGGCACTAAAGTAATGCCGGTAAATCAGGCATCATCATCAGGTGCCACCACAGAGTTTAACCAAAAAGTATTAAAGAAGTCATCAAGTCAATTAAAAGCCTATTGGTCTAAACTTGTCTTTACAGGCAAAGGCACGCCACCCAAAGAAGTAGATAATGATGCCGCTGTACTTAAAATGGTCGCCTCTACACCCAATGCAATTGGATATGTAAGCGCAGGTTCAGCAGATGCAAGTGTAAAAGTTGTACAAAAATTTTAATTAAGCACCAAGGATTAATACTGAAAAGTAAGCAAAATGAAATATTGCGCTTACTTTTTTGTATTAATCGTTTATTAAAGCGCCATCTGTTAGATTTATGATCAATAAAGCCTTGTGTGTCAATAAAACCTTAGCGTATACTAGCCTCAGTAACCACATACCAGTGATTATTAGTCAAAACTGAAAAGTTGTAATTTATTAAACGATTATAACAACCGATTTCAGGGGCTGATTAGGATTCGACGGGATTCAAGAAGCCTTAGGTGCATGTCGAGGTGCGGCTGGCCTCGTAAAAAAGCCGTATTTAAAGTAATCGCAAACGACGATTCTTACTCTCTAGCAGCTTAGGCCGCTAGCGCTCCTCCCAAGTATTCTCGTGGACTGGGATCCGGAGTGTCACCCTACACTGAGATCGCGATGGAAACCTTGCCAGGGGTTGAAGCGCTAAAACTAATCTGGCTCGCCTTTGCTTATCGTGTTCGTCCGAGACTTAAAGGTTAACTAAAAGACGATACTAAACATGTAGGACCGAAGGTCGACGCTTTCCGGACGCGGGTTCAAATCCCGCCAGCTCCACCACATTATATGTGTATTAAATCAGCCAGTTAGGAAACTTCCCTAACTGGCTTTTTTATTTGTGAAAAGAAAAAACATCCACAAAACAACATTAAAAGCCCTGATTTGTCACAACTCAAACCAACTAACATTCTACTTTCTCAATATCTAACCACTTTCCCTTAAAACTAACAATTCGCGTCTATCATTCCTTTGTTACTGTAATCTATTCAATTCTCAGATAGATACAAACCGATTTTGCAAACGTATTTTACTAACTTACGACTTTGCTTTAGCAAAGCGAGTATTACATGCCTTTGTCAACTGGATCTTGTTTACTTAAAACTGAGTCTGATAAATCAAAAAGTGGTTGAATAAGCTCATCTGTATGATGTATTTCGCTGTTTGAGTCAAACATCCATATCTAAATTACTAAAAATAAAAAAGCCAATCATAAGATTGGCTTTTATATTATTTAACTAAGTTAAATATCTTAGAATGCAAAGCCCAGGCTTACATACATATGACGACCAGTCGTATTATAAGTACGTGGATCAGTATTGTCATTGAAACCAGTAGCTGCATATGGCGGCTCTTCGTCAAATAAGTTATCAATACCAACAGTCGCTGTCAGATTCTCCATGAAATAAGTGAATCTTACATCGTGGATCATATGTGAATCGATATCGCGGAAAACATCATGACGAGTTATATTACCATCAGCATCATAAATCGCTTCAGTACGGAAAGATGGATGAACGTCTGAAATATCTAAAGTATCTGGTTCATCGTTAAGAGGGTCTACATTCGTGAAGTTTTCTTCAACACTAGACATATAACGAATTGCATATGTAGCTGACCAATCTTCAGTTTGTAATCTGAAGTCTAGGTTAGTTTTCCACTCAGGGAAGTTACCATCGCTACCTCTTACAAAGTTACCGTTATGTACAACAATACTATCATCAGCTTGAGTTACTTCGTATTTATCATAGAAAGTAGTATCTAAGTTGATGCGTAAATCACCAATGCCAACATTCGTTGTATAGTTAATATTAAAGTCGAAACCAGAAGAATCTACACCACCCACATTGGTTGTACGGTCATCGATATCTGAAGAGTTACCATATAGGTCACCAGCGTCAGCTCCATAACGCGTGATCTTGTCACAGTACAGGCCACTTTCAGCACATTTGTTTAAGATTAACTGCTCACCAATTGTAGAGATAGCATTCGTGATTTCAATATCCCAATAATCCAAAGTCATAGATAAACCATCTACGAATTCAGGGCTATATACGATACCCGCAGTTAGAATATCAGCTTCTTCCGCGCCAACTTCTGTACTACCACCACGCGTTGACGATAACTGGTCACCAATAGGTGTAAAACCACCTGCAGGAACACCGTCATCAAGACAGAATTGTGACGGGCTTGAAGAACATGGATCTTCAACAGATGGACTATTATCTGAAGAGCCCGCGAATAAATCAGAAGTAGATGGTGCACGGAAGGCTGTTGAGGCTGTACCACGGAATAATAACCCTTCTACTGGTACCCAACGTAAACCAATTTTACCATTGGTTGTATCACCAAATGTATCGTAATCAGAGTAACGAACCGCAACATCAACTTCCAGGCTCTCAGCCATAGTCACGCCACTTAAGATTGGGAAGTTAGCTTCAACATACGCTTCATCTACTGAATATTGACCTTCAGTTGATGTACGAGAAGAACCAGATGTAATACCAAGCGCGATTAATGCATCAGGGTAATCAGCACCTTTTTCAGTTCTGCTTTCGATACCCACAGCAAGCCCAACAGTACCTGCTGGTAATTCAAATGCATCACCATATACGCTTGCAGAGAAAATTTGTTGTTCATTTGAACCAAAATCATGTGCTTCAAATGTAATGAAATCCATCATTTCTTGGGTAACAGCTGTTTCTGTACCTGGCACACCAAAAACATTTAATGATACACAACCTTCAATAACGGCTCCAGGAGTACCACATAAAACTTGCTTTGATGTTTCATCATAAAATGAAGGGCCTACAGCTTGTACTACTTTATCAAAGTTAACACCACCTGCACCGGCAGTAGCTGAATCATTAGCACCAAAGATGTAAGAAACTTCATAACCCCAGTCGTCATTAATTTGACCATCAAAACCAACTACAGCACGTACAGTTTCAATACGGAAACGTGAATCACGACCACCGGTTTCAACCATACGACGACGCCAGTCAGAAATATCTACAGTGTTACCCTCCGCATTTACCGGACCTTGTGTTTGGTTATAAAAATTATCTTTTGAATAAACAGCAGATTGACCAAAGAAAGCAAGTGGTGCTAAAGGTAATGGTGCAAGTTTCGTATCAGATGTACGACGAGCAAAGCTTAATTCAGTAAAGAAACGTGCTGAATCATTAAATTCATAATTACCAGAGGCGAAGAAACCATAACGTTCTTGTGGTGTTAAGTGGTAGTTTGCTGGCGCATAGTTATATGCATCTCTACCTCCATCACGACAAACGAAATTAACCGGATCAACAAAATCACTAGGATCTGATTGACCTGGACCACTGCCAGCACCATGAGTGAAAGATCCACACATACCATCAGGTAGTACTAGCTGCCCCTCATCATTTTCTACTCTAAATTCATTGTTAATACCGTTATATGTTCCCCAAGGTGGAGCAGAAGAACCACCACGGTCTAATTCACCAGTATACGGATTCATATCTAATTCATATTTAGACCACTCACGATCACCAGACCATTGAGCACCTTGCTGCGTGTAATATGCGTTAACGACAACATTACCTTTATCGCCTGCAAAACCTACAGTTACATCAAAGCTTTTTGTTTCACCGTCACCATTTTCAGTTGCAGCATCATACATAGTATTTGCTTCAAAACCTTCAAAATCATCACGTGTAATAATATTTACAACACCAGCTACCGCGTCTGAACCATAGATAGCAGATGCACCATCTTTTAATACTTCAACACGTTTTATAATTGCAGTTGGGATAGTACTTAAATCAACAGAACTATTAGCACCTGTACCTGACGCTACCATGCGGCGACCATTTACAAGTACAAGAGTACGTTCACTACCTAAACCACGAAGAGATACACGAACAGCGCCTGAACCACCATTGTTGATAGCTGTATTTGTACCAGCACCGGCTACTGAAGGGATTTCTTGTAAGATATCACCAACGTTTGTGATACCAGAAGCAACTAAGTCATCACGCGTAATAACTTGTACTGGGTTAGCACCTTCCATATCGGCACGTTTAATACGTGAACCAGTTACTTCAATACGTTCTACTTCTTCAACGCCTTCTTCAGCTGCAGCGAAAACATTAGCTGACATAGCTAAAGTAGAAACACCACCGAATGCAATTGCTAAGCGAACCGCTTTAGCAAGTTTGTTATTTAACATTTAGATTCTCCCTGGACCACACTCTTTGGTGTGATTTAGTTTTTTTACTGTTTTTTTGAAATCAAGCTGAACTTAATTTCAATTTATGTGTCTTGCTTAATTATCCGAGGTAGATATTAAACAAAAGTGGAAACATCGGTCAACAATTGTTTATAAATAATTAACATTTTACTTTAAAATGTTTCAGCTTTGACACATATTGAAATGATTAAAAACACTTTAGATAACACTGTAAACATATAGTAAACACCTTACTAAACAATTAGTTTGGTAGTTTACAATTAGATATTAAACTAACGATAAAGTGTAACTTTTTGATTACAAAAAAGGAGAGATTTATTTTTATGGTGTTACATAATAAACCATTGAGATTTAATTTTTTATCAAAAAACGTACAAATTACATTTTTAAGTTGGCTAAATAAAAGCCGCTTGTGATAAGCGGCTTGATTGTTCAAAATTTGTTAATAAGTTACGCCAAGAGATATATACATATGCCTCCCTGTAGTATTATAGGTACGTGGATCTGTATTATCATTAAAACCACTCGCCATATATGGGGGGTCTTCGTCAAATACATTATCCATACCCACAGTCGCCGTTAATTGATCCATAAAGTAGGTAAATCTAATATCGTGGATAGTAGATGAGTCAACATCTCTAAATACATCCCACCCATCTAATGCACCAGTTTCAGCATTAAATACTTCAGCGGTTCTAAAACTTGGGTGAATTTCTGCTAAAGTCCAATCAGCTACACTCGCCATATCCACATATTCTTCCACACTTGACATATATCGTACAGTATAACTGACAGACCAATCATCAGATTGCAAACTTAAATTAAGATTGGTTTTCCATTCAGGGAAGTTACCATCACCACTTGATGCATCCCAGTAGCTACCCGCGTGGTGTACAATAGAACCATCAGCCTGAATGACATCATAAGTATCATAATAGCTAGTGTCTAGATTTGCTTTAAAAGTCCCCATGCCAGTTTCCATGCTATACCTGATATTAAAATCATAACCCGAGGAGTTAACGCCACCAACATTGGTTGTACGGTCATCAATATCTGAAGAGTTACCATATAATGATGAATCTGAACCAAACCGAGTTATTTTGTCACAGAATATACCTTCTGTAGCACACTTAGTTAAAATAAGTTGCTCACCTATGGTAGAAATAGCATTATCTACTTCAATATCCCAATAATCTAAGGTCACGGATAAACCCTCAACAAAGTCTGGGCTATATACAACACCTACCGTTAAGATATCCGCTTCTTCTGGTTGAATATCAGTACTCCCTCCCCTGGTTGAAGATAATTGGTCGCCTATAGGAGTAAAACCTGCAGCAGGCACACCATCATCTATACAAAACTGGGTTGGGTTTACAGCACAAGGGTCTTCTACTGTGGGGCTATTTGCTGACGCTCCCTGGAATAAATCATTAGTTGAAGGCGCTCTAAATGCAGTTGACCCCGTAGCCCTTAACATTAAACCTTCCATTGGCACCCAACGAAAACCTAATTTGCCATTAGTCGTATCACCAAAAGTATCATAATCTGAGTAGCGTACTGCTATATCAAATTCTAAACTTTCAGCCATAGTGACACCACTCAAGATAGGGAAATTAGCTTCTATATAAGCTTCATCAACACTGTACTGACCTTCTGTTGATAGCCTGGACGAACCTGAGGTTATACCTAACGCTATCAATGCATCGGGATAATCAGCCCCCTTCTCCTCTCTATGTTCAATGCCCATAGCAATTCCCACAGTACCCGCTGGCAATTCAAATGCATCGCCAAACACGCTGAGTGAAATAATTTGTTGTTCATTTGAACCGAAATCATGGGCATCAAAGGTAATAAAATCCATCATTTCCTGGCTAATCTCTGACGCAGTTCCAGGCGTACCAAATACATTGAGTGGCACACACCCTACAATTACAGCACCTTCTGTACCACAAAGTATTTCACCAGAAACAGAGTCTTTAAATGATGGTCCTACTGCTTCAGCTACTTTATCAAAATTGACACCACCCGCGCTATTTGTCGCTGCATCATTTGCACCAAATATATAAGATACTTCATAACCCCAGTCTTCAGAGATTTCACCATCAAACCCAATAGCTCCGCGTACTGTTTCAACTCTAAAATTACTATCACGGCCACCTGTTTCAACCATTCTTCGACGCCAATCTGCAATGTCGACGGTATTACCGTCATCATCTCTTGGCCCATTCATCATGTTATAGTAATTATCTTTAGAATAAGTCGCACCTGTATAACCAAAAAAAGCTAAAGGTGCGAGCGGTAAGGGCGCTAGTTTAGTATCAGAGATCCTTCTGGTAAAACTTAACTCAGTAAAAAATCGTGCATTATCATTAAATTCATAATTACCTGATGCAAAAACACCATATCTTTCTTGTGGTGTTAAATGATAATTTGCAGGCGCAAAGTTATAAGCGTCTCTTGCAGCATCCCGACAAACAAAACCCACATCATCAATAAAAACCCCCGGATCTGATTGGCCTGGACCATTGCCCGCACCGTGGGTAAATGAATTACAAACCCCATCTGGTAATACTAAGTCACCATCAGCATTGATAATTTTTTGCGAATCATTAACACCATTATATGTTCCCCAAGGAGGTGCTGAAGATCCCCCCTTAGTAATATTTCCTGCTACATCCATATCTAACTGATTATTAGACCAGGAACGATCGCCAGACCACTGAGCCCCTTGTTCTGTATAAAAAGTGTTAACAACTACGCTTCCTTTATCCCCGGCAAAACCAATCGTGACATCAAAACTCTTAGTATCGCCATCTCCTTCCTCTGTTGAGGCATCGTACATAAAGTTGGACTCAAAGCCTTCAAAATCATCACGGGTAATAATGTTTACTACACCCGCTACCGCATCTGATCCATAAATAGCTGAAGCGCCATCTTTTAATACTTCCACTCTTTTAATAATAGCCGTAGGGATCGTGCTTAAATCTACGGAACTATTTGCACCTGTACCAGAGGCAACCATACGACGACCATTCACCAGCACTAATGTGCGAGCACTACCTAACCCACGAAGTGAAACCCTTACAGCACCCGAGCCACCATTGTTAATCGCTGTATTTGTTCCAGCACCAGCAACTGATGGTATTTCTTGTAATATATCCCCTACATTAGTAATACCAGAAGAAACTAAATCATCACGTGTAATAACTTGAACTGGGTTTGCGCCTTCCATATCGGCGCGTTTAATACGTGATCCTGTGACTTCAATTCGTTCAACTTCAGCGGCTCCTTCCTCATCAGCAGCAAATACTTGCGGTGAAAAAGCTAAGGATGATACGCTACCTAGCGCGAAAATTAAGCGAATCGAATGTGTTAGTTTATTATTTATTAACATTTTGATTTCTCCCATAACTTATCTTTACTAATTAGAAAAATTAACACCACAAAATAAAAATGAAATATTTTGGAAATAAATTGAACTAATTATTAATCTAGCAGTCACACTGCTGAACCATTAAAATATAGACTACTTTTTAACCACCAGTAAACTATAGATTGAAGTATTTAGAGAGAGTTAAAACTGTTTTCCTTGATTAGATTTTTGAAAGAGCCTAGTCGTTACCCTAAATATTTGATTAAATTATTTAATTTTTAGGCGTCTATTAGCATTCACACATCAAACTGTATCGATTTATTTACAAAATCAAAATAAACTAAACTGTCCATTTAATATTTGATCAAAGTCTCGATTTAAATAAGGCAATATTGAGTCTGCTATCGGTTTTATTTGTTTATTGACATAATGATTACGGTCTGGTTCCCCTGAGGTATATAAGGCAATTTCAGGTCCTGTTTTAGTTATAAGATATTCAACCCATGCTCCTTTTTTAGGTGCTTTATCTGGTTTTTTAAGCTGTAATTTTATAGCGGCCTGTGCATGGGGGGGAATATTTTTTTCATATTCGGATAAGTGTTGTCGTAACCTTTTTCTGTATATTAATAAATTATCAAAATCACCACTCAATGTTTTCGACACATATTCTTTGATATAGTTTTCAACCTCTTGCTCAGCAAATACCTTTTGATATAGTTGTTGTTGAAATATTCTGGCAAGCTCAGTCCAGTCACTACGAACTGTTTCCATGCCTTTAAAAATAAGTTTTTTGTTTTCAGTCCTTGTTATTTGTCCTACATAGCGTTTTTTAGAGCCGGTGCTTTCGCCTCTGATAGTCGGCATAAAGAAAGGTTGATAATGGGTTTCAAATTCAATTTCTAAATGGCTTTTTATTTGATATTCGGCTTGTAGCAAAATTTCCCACTGTAGATTTATATCAGCAGATAGCTTTTTACCTACAGCATCACATTCATCAGCAGTAAATGCGTCAGGTAATTGAATAAACGTTGAGTCTGTATCACCATAAATAACATTATAATTTTGTGCTTCTATCCACTTTCGTGTTTGTTGCATGATTTCGTGACCTCTGAGCGTTATAGAGCTTGAAAGTCTGGGATCATAAAATCTACATCCCGTTGAACCTAATACACCATAGAAACTATTCATAATGATTTTAATTGCCTGAGATAACATTTTGTCATCATTATGCTTAGCTTTATCTCTTTCTAACCAAAGATCTTCTATCAGTTGTGGCAAATGGTGGTGAGTACGAGAAAAACATGCCTGTTTAAAACCACTAACAGCCTTATCTGGCGCTTTAAGTCCTTCGATTAATCCCATGGGATCAATGTAAAATGTACGTATAATTGATGGATACAGACTTTTAAAGTCCAAAACAATAATGTTTTTATAAAGGCCTGGCGTCGAGTTCATAACATAACCACCAGGACTTTCAAAACTCACCGGGCTATCACCTAAATTAGGTGCAACATAACCACTTCGATGCAATTTAGGTAAATATAAATTAACAAATGCCGCTACAGATCCCCCCATGCGCTCCATATCAAGACCGGTTAATTTAGAACGAATAACGGCAAACTCTAATAGCTTTTCTTGCTTAAAGATATCCCATACTAATTTGCAGTCTTGTAGGTTATATTTCGCCAAGGCTAATTTGTCTTCTGCAAATTGACGTTCGATCTCCGCTAAACGGTCGTCTGTGTCTATTAGCTTTTTCTCTCCAAGCAATTCATGCGCAACTGATGATAAACTAAAACTTGAAAAGTGGTAGCTTGCATTTTTTAAGGTATCTATACCATCTAAAACCACCCTTCCCGGGATCTGTAACTTTCCAACTTGTGTATCTTTAAATATAACTTTTGACGCAGCTCTTCCTAAGTTCAGTGATACTCCTAACTGTTCTGCACGTTTCACCAGTAAAGAAAAGTCAAAATTTATAACATTCCAGCCAATAATCACATCAGGATCATAATTTTCCAGTTCCGTAGTTAATTGCTTTAATAAATCAATTTCATCTTTTACCCAGCAAATATTTTGAACACTGCCTTCAACTTTTTCTCCAACCATAATAACTAAATCAAAATTATCCGAATATAAACCAATAGAAAATAGAATTCCCTGACCACTGCACTCAATATCTAAAGAGAGCATTGATAATACTGGTGTATATTCTGAACTTACCAATTTCGCATTATTTAAACGTTGATACTGACCAAACTTCGATATATTTCCAGTGATCCAGGCTGATCCTTTAATAAACCTTTCCATTAAAAACCTATCACTATGACGGATATCTGCCTCGTACATTTTAATATTATTAATAGATAAAATATCTTTTGCCTGGTAAAAATCCTTTAATGCTGTAAAGTAAAAACCCGTTAACAACCGTAATGAAAAAGTTTTCAACTTAACTGGTTTTCTTTCATATTTGATATTTTCTTCATTGAGTAAATTCTCGCTAGCGCTTGAATTTTCATTTTCGATAAAAAACACCAATTTTTCATCGTCAACTAATACCTGAACAGGCCCTGTATCCGTCGCAAACCAATAACATAAACCTAATTTTCCCTGATGTGAAAATTGCTGTTTAGACAAAATAAAACCTTGAATTGCATTATTTCCCACACCGAGTTCCTGATGAAAATATAAATAAAATGTCCGATCGGCCTAAATAATCCGCCACAATTAATGGAAAGTGAAAAGATTGAGTTAAGCTATAGATCAAAAGTTGATATACTGTAATTATATACATACTCAGGTAATTGTGAATGCTGTCGGAAACATTAAAAAAATCTATTCGTAAAATACATAAAAATGTTGCAGATAACCTGAGTGACTATAAACCACGTAAAAGCCAAAATTATTTAGTTGCTGAAATAGCAAAAACACTGGCAGGTGAATACCACAAAAGCCAAAGAATATGTGTGCTGGAAGCAGGAACTGGCACAGGTAAATCATTGGCTTATTGCCTGGGTGCATTACCCTACGCCATTGCAAATAAAAAGAAAGTGGTTATTTCTACAGCAACTGTTGCACTGCAAGAGCAACTTATAAACCAGGAATTGCCATTTTTCGCTAAACATTCAGGCCTTGAGTTTCAATTCGACTTAATTAAAGGACGTCATCGCTATGCCTGTTTACAAAAAATAAAAGCAGCCTTAATAGAAGAACCTGAACAATTAGGTTTTGTCCCGCTATTAAGCTCTCCTTTAAGTGAAATGGAAAAAAAATGCTTAAAAGGATTATCAGACGCCTACCAAAAGCATCAGTGGCATGGAGACCGTGATACCTGGGCAGATACTATCCCCGACAAAGTATGGAACCTGATTGCGGGTGATAAACACTCATGCCAAAGACAACTGAGCGAGCATCAAAATTGTCCATTTCATAAAGCAAGAAATCAACTACACCAAATGGACGTACTTGTTGTTAATCACAGTTTATTGTTAGCTGATTTAGATTTAGGTGGTGGAAAAATTCTCCCTGAACCAAGTAAAACGATTTATGTCATTGACGAAGCACATCATCTACCTAAAGTTACACGAGATTTTTCATCTGCTGCAGCGACCGTAAAAGGCACCATAGAATGGTTGGAAAAACTCACAAAATTTAATCAAAAATTAGCTAATATCATTTCATCTCAACGAGCTATTGGACTTAACTTTAAATTAGCAGATGCAATTAAAGATACTCAAACAGAGTTAAAAAAAGTTCGTGATATATTAGACAATCAAACATTTCAATATAACAATGACGCAGTATATCGTTTTAAAAATGGCGAACTTCCCTCATCACTTACGGCCTTAAGTGAAGATTTAAATAACTCATCTTCACTGGCTCATAAACATTTAAACAAAATGCATGAAGCTTTAGTACTTGATGTGGCTGATGGTGATGTTAAAGCACATGTCGCGGACCCGATACTAAATGAAAGTGGTGTCTATATTCAACGTTTAGAAAACCTCAATAAACTTTGGAACAATTTAAGTAAACCAGAGAGTAAAACTCCCCATGCCAGATGGCTACAACAACAAAATTATAAAAATCATCACGACCATTTACTTGCTGATAGTCCAATTGAAGTGGGTTTTTATTTAAAAGATAAATTATGGCAAGAATGTGCCGGTGCGGTATTATGTTCAGCAACCCTTTCTGCGTTAGGCACTTTTGACCATTTTTCCTTTGAATCTGGTTTAGCCAATGAGCCTGGCGTTAAATTTCTCAAAGTTCCATCACCATTTGACTATCCGAATCAAGCTGAATTATTGATCCCCCATATTAAATACGAACCTACAGACAAAGCATTTACCTCAGAGCTCATAGCAGTCTTGCCTGAATACATCATAAAGGAACAGGCTAACTTGGTATTATTTGCATCATATTGGCAAATGCGTGAAGTTGCACAAGGCCTTAGAAACGAAGGGTTTAGTTTACTGATGCAAGGAGAAGCTTCTCGCGAATCTCTTTTAAAACTACATTCAGACAAAATTAAAGGCGGCCGTGGTTCAATTCTATTTGGTACGCAAAGTTTATCTGAAGGATTAGATTTACCAGGGAAGTTACTTGAAAATTTAATTATCACAAAAATTCCCTTTGCTGTACCTACTTCTCCGATTGAAGAAGCGCAAACGGAACATATTCAAAATAAAGGTGGTAATCCATTTTTATCGATCACTGTACCTGAAGCCTCTAAGAAATTAGTACAAAGCTGTGGTAGACTGCTGCGAAAAGAAAAAGATGCTGGTCGTATTGTTATTTTAGACCGAAGACTAGTCAGTAAACGATATGGCAAAGCCATGTTAGATGCCCTACCACCCTTTAAAAGAAATATAGAGTAGCAATGTTAGAAATTGTTTTAGAGCCTACAACCTGGGCTATTTTGTGTACGGTAGCCTTGGGAGCCGGGTTTATTGATGCAATAGCCGGAGGCGGAGGGTTATTAACTGTACCCGCGTTATTAACTGCCGGCTTACCGCCACACCTGGCATTAGGAACTAACAAACTAGCCTCTAGTTTCGGTTCTCTAACGGCAAGTATCACCTATTTTAAAAAACGTTTATTCCAACCCAAATTCTGGATAAATTCAATTATTGCAACCGCCATTGGTTCGCTAATAGGTACTTTGGCAGCTGATAGCTTAAGTGTTGATACGTTAAATAAATTACTGCCACTTATTATCATTTCAATGGCTATTTACAGTTTAATGGGAAAACTATCGCAAGAAACCAGTGAGCGTTTACCTGTTATTAATCCAGTATTAAAAATCAAACAAATCACTCAGGGGTTACTTTTAGGATTTTTTGATGGTATCGCCGGGCCTGGTACAGGCACATTTTGGACCACCTCAAATTCTGTATTGTACAAAATGAACCTGTTACTTAATTGTGGTTTGGCACGCTCGATGAATTTTGTAAGTAATTTCATATCACTTATTGCCTTTGTGGCGCTCGGACATGTGAATTTTCTATTAGGCGTAACAATGGGAGTATTTTTAATGCTGGGAGCATGGATAGGCTCACACTGCGCGATTAAATTTGGCGGCAAATTTATCAGACCGGTTTTTAATACTATGGTGATCATCCTGGCAATAAAGCTTGGCGTAGAGGCTTATTTATAATGATAAAAAATACACCAACGCAAAGATTAAAAGCCCAAATAGAACAAATTAAAAGCAACGCGGTTGAATTTGATAAAGCAAAACTATTTGATAAAAACCGTTTTATGAATTCGAAACATAGATTATTTGACCCACATTTATTTTCGAGTAAAAGTATGGTGTTAAATGATTATGTAGATGAAATACTTTATGGATTCGAAAATTTACCACCCATCACACACAGAAGAACATATCAATTCGCAATCGAGAAAATTTCAGAGCAGTTAGAAGCCGTTATAAAAGTATTAAATTCGACCTCAGTCTGGAAAAATGACAAACCAAAATACAAAAAAAGAGTTTACAAACAAGCTGCAAAACAAATCATGCAATCTTCACACGAACTATATAATGAGCTAAACCGAAATAACGAATTTGAAAGACGCTTGTTATTAATGGTAGAACAAAGAAAAATGCAGCTACAAAATAGTGATAGCCAGGCTGCGGTAGTAATCAACCAGGAAATCTTAGCATTGCATGCCAGACTAGGCAGATGCCGCAAAGCCATTTCCGCCACAGAAGAAAAAATCCAGAGAGTTGAAAAAACCAAATAGCCATTTCTAAACATTTAATTCAGATAAACAGATCTATTAAACTGATTGGTATTCATCATTTTTTGGTATATGCTAAATTTAATATACAAGGAGAATTAAATGAAACTACATGATGATGTTCATAACTATTATGAAAAATTAGTCCTCGATGAAATATTGGTTCAAGGGTTAGATAAAACAATGGATACTGACACATTAGCCGATTTCTGTTGTACTGTATTAAACCATTTACCTCCCCGCTATATTCGCTATGAAGTAGATATGGCCTTTTATCTACCAGCAGAAGAACGCATTGAAATGGAAAATAAAGTAAAAAAAGCAATTACCAAATCAACCGATCTATTATCACAAAGAGGTCAGGTTGGAAAAAAATAACAAAATTGCAGAAGCGCCAGAGCACATTAAATTAGCCATAGATCTTATTATGCTGTTAGAGCAAGAGTCGATTGAGCCTCAAATTGTATTAGATGCGTTAGAGGTTGTTAAGCGTGATTTCGAGAAAAAACTATAATACTAATTGAATCTTTAAACTTTATTTATATAAAAAAACCGAATTTCTATGTCAGAAACTCGGTTTTTATTATCTTTCATCTAGTTTAATTAAAAACTAGTTAAGATCTTACTCTGCAGACTGTGCGTCTTCTTGAACTTCTTCAACCGCTACTGGGCGATCTACGAATTCAATGTAAGCCATTGGTGCTTTATCACCGGTACGGAAGCCACACTTAAGAATACGAGTGTAACCACCTGGACGGTTTTCATAACGAGGACCAAGCTCGTTAAATAAAAGACCAACTACTTCTTTATCACGCGTGCGTGCAAATGCCAAACGACGATTTGCTACACTGTCAGTCTTAGCCAGTGTGATTAAAGGTTCAATTACACGACGTAGTTCTTTAGCTTTTGGTAAAGTTGTTTTGATGATTTCGTGCTTCACCAAAGAACTTGCCATATTGCTAAACATCGCTTTACGATGACTACTGTTACGATTTAATTGACGACCACTCTTACGATGGCGCATTATCCTATCCTTCTAACTAAACTTTATCTGGTAATTTAGTTTATTCAACTAAACTTGCAGGTGGCCAGTTTTCCAGGCGCATGCCCAGAGACAAACCACGAGAAGCCAAGACATCTTTAATTTCTGTTAAAGATTTCTTACCTAAGTTTGGTGTTTTCAGTAATGCAACTTCTGCACACTGTACCAAATCACCGATATATTGAATTTGTTCGGCTTTCAGACAATTCGCTGAACGTACTGTTAATTCAAGATCATCAACTGGACGAAGTAAAATCGGATCAAACTCCGGCACTACTTCGACTTCTTCAGCTTCAGTTACATCACGTAAATCTACGAATGCATCTAATTGCTCAGCAAGTATTGTTGAGGCACGACGGATCGCTTCTTCAGGATCCAAAGTACCATTGGTTTCCATATCAATGATTAACTTGTCTAAATCTGTACGTTGCTCTACACGAGCTGATTCAACCGAGTACGCAATACGCTCAACCGGGCTAAATGATGCATCAAGCAACAATCGACCGATTGGACGCTCATCGTCTTCAGAGGATAAACGACTAGAAGCTGGTACATAACCACGACCACGTTCAACATGTATACGCATGTTGATTTCGCTGCTATCTGTTGTTAAATGACAAATAACATGCTCCGGGTTTGCAATCTCAACAGTACCATCATGCTGAATATCAGCAGCAGTGACAGGCCCTTTGCCTGACTTAGTTAACGTTAAGAATACTTCATCTTTTTCCTCTAAAGTGACCGCCAGGCCCTTTAGGTTTAAAAGGATTTCAATGATATCTTCTTGAACGCCTTCTTTTGCGCTGTATTCATGCAATATGCCATCAATCTCAACTTCTGTAACTGCACATCCAGGCATGGATGATAACAAGATACGACGTAAAGCATTACCCAAAGTATGACCGAAGCCACGCTCTAATGGCTCTAAAACAACTTTAGAACGGGTCGCATTTATCGAGTCGATTTCAACTAACCTTGGCTTAAGGAATTCTGTTACTGAACCCTGCATTCTTTATCCTCTCTTAACTGTTAACTTTACTTCGAGTAAAGTTCGACGATTAACTGTTCATTAATTTCTGCAGACAAGTCTGAACGCTCTGGTAAACGTTTAAATACGCCTTCCAGTGCTTTGTTGTCTACTTCAACCCAAGTTGGCTTTTCACGTTGTGAAGCTAACTCAAGAGCAGCAGTGATACGTGCTTGTTTTTTCGACTTCTCACGAATAACCACTGTATCTTCAGCTGTTACTTTGAAAGAAGGAATGTTTACAACACGACCATTAACCATAATCGCTTTGTGAGATACAAGCTGACGCGCTTCTGCACGTGTACTTGCAAAACCCATGCGATATACAACATTATCAAGACGTTGCTCAAGAAGTTGTAACAAGTTTTCACCTGTATTACCTTTGATACGCGCTGCGTCTTTGTAGTAATTACGGAATTGCTTTTCTAATACACCGTACATACGACGTACTTTTTGCTTCTCACGTAACTGTAAACCGTAATCTGATAAACGACCTTTACGAGCGCCATGTTGACCAGGTACCGTTTCAAGCTTACATTTAGAGTCAATTGCTCTAACGCCGCTTTTAAGGAACAGGTCAGTACCTTCACGACGGCTTAGCTTGAGCTTAGGGCCCAAATATCTTGCCATGTTCTTTCTCCTAACCTATTGTTATACGCGACGTTTCTTCGGTGGACGACAACCATTATGAGGAATTGGCGTCACGTCAGTGATGTTTGTTACATTAAAACCCACAGAGTTTAAGGCACGGACTGCAGATTCACGACCTGGACCTGGACCTTTAATGAAAACTTCTATGTTTTTTAAACCATACTCTTTTGCAGCATTACCCGCACGTTCAGCAGCAACCTGTGCAGCGAACGGCGTAGATTTACGTGAACCACGAAAACCTGAACCACCTGATGTTGCCCAAGATAAAGCATTACCTTGGCGATCAGTTAGAGTAACAATAGTGTTGTTGAAAGAAGCATGAACATGCGCCATACCATCAGCAACTTGCTTTTTAACCTTCTTACGACGAACTGGTGCTTTAGCCATTGTCTATCCCCTTATCGCTTAATAGGCTTGCGTGGACCCTTACGAGTACGCGCATTAGTCTTAGTTCTTTGACCACGAAGTGGTAAAGAGCGACGGTGACGAAGACCACGGTAGCAACCAAGGTCCATAAGACGCTTGATGTTAAGTGTTACTTCACGACGAAGATCACCTTCAACGGTGTACTTACCAACTTCTTCACGAAGTTGATCAAGAATTTCTTCATTTAATTCGCCAATCTTAGTAGATTCAGCGATACCTGTCGCAGCTAAAATAGCTTTAGCGCGAGTTTTGCCAACACCATAAATAGCAGTAATAGCAACTACTGCGTGTTTATGATCAGGAACGTTAATGCCAGCTATACGGGCCACTAACACATCTCCTCAAATTTAAATTCGAATATTATATTGTTGAAAAGCCCGTAAGGATACCCAACTAATTATCGAACTATACTTATAACACAAGCCGGTCTATTACTAGACCGGCTTGCACGACTTTAAATTAACCTTGCCTTTGCTTATGCTTAGGCTCACTGCAAATTACACGTACAACACCGACACGTTTAATAACTTTACAGTTACGGCAAATCTTCTTAACGGAAGCACGTACTTTCATGAGTCATCTCCGTAGTATTCCTCAAAGGCAATATTTTGACTCTTAAGGTTTGCATATTTCAGCATAAAATTTTTATATGTAAGACATTAAATTATCAATTATATTTCTAAAAAATAACAAATTAACGCGCTATTAATTGGTAATAAAACTTAAACTCAAAAATCTCAGCGGGCGATTATACTCTTAATTCATTGCGAACATCCACAAAAGATTGGTGGAATAACCAAAAAGTTTAATTTTTTTGCTTATTAACAAAAAAAGCTACTAATTTACGTAGTAGCTTCTGTTTATAAATAAGTCAATTAGAACGATACAGCCACACCGCCATACATGAAACGTCCACGAAATGAATATAAATTATCATCTGTAGAAGATCCATTTGCCATCAAAAACGGCGGAGCTTTATCGAACAAGTTTTGAATACCAAAATTTAAGTCCATTTTATATTCTTCAATATAATAACCCATTTGGATATTATGAAATAAAGTTGAATCCATCACATCTGTTTCATCTGCTGCAATCTTTGAATTATAAGTAGTATCATATGTTACACGCAAATTATCCATGCTCCAATCTAGCTGCACATTCAGCTTAGTTTTTGGAATACTGCCAAATGTTGCATCGTATGATCCCACTAAATCTCTGAATGGGTCTCCATCAACATCTTGTACATCAAAAGTATCAACGACTGTTGCATCCAGGTTTACCCTAAATTCACCCACTGAAGATGCGATTATGTAATTAACATTAAAATCATAACCCGATACATGGCGTTCGGCTATATTATTGGCAGGTGAAATAACGGTAGCAATATACCCTTTACCATTTGCACTACGTATTACATCGTTGGCGTAATCTGGATTACCGGCCACATATTGATCTATTACATATTCTGCGCTGCCAAATACTACATTTGTCTGTTCAATTTTAAAATAATCAAAGGTAAGAGCTAAATCATCCATCGGCTCTAATACTAAACCTAATGTGGCATTTTTTGCTTCTTCTGGTTCTAGATCTGCATTACCACCGCCGATTTGATCATAACTACGGATTTCATTTTTTATTTCGCTATCTAACAAACCTTCACAGCCAGGTACGTTGTCTACCACATTGTCATTATCCATATTACAAGGATCATATAAGTTTGTTTGAATGGTAGAAGTTCGACCTTGGTACATCTCAGCCATAGTGGGGGCTCTAAAACCTGTGCTGTAACTGGCGCGTAATTTTAATATATCTAACGGTGCGTATTTAATACCGAATTTAGGGTTTGTTGTAGATTGATCAATATCACTGTACTCGGTATAACGTACGGCTGCTTCAAAGTCTAAGTTATCTAAAACAGGCACTACCAACTCTAAATAGGCTTCATCTGTTTTTCTTTTTGGTGAAATAACAGGTGTTGTTGTGCCACCCCAGGAAACATCAAAAGTGGCCGTTCTTTGACTGATATCCGCCTCTAATGATAATTGGTCTTCTCTGTGTTCAGCTCCGAAGGCAAACATCATATCGCCAGCTGGTAATGACATGACCGGGCCGGTTATACTTGCCTGAATATAAGATAACTTATTTTTATTTGTTGTTGAAGGCGCCGTGGTATTAATGAAATCAAGCATTTCAGTTGTAATTGTGCCTTCAGGACCAAAGACATTTAAAGCGACACAATTTGGATCGGCTTCTGTTTCACATTCATCAGATAATGCTCTTTCTATTTGAATTAATGACGGTTGCGGTCCGCCTTCTTGCACGAGTTTTGCATCCTGGCTTGAGTATATAATTTCCCAATCATAATCATCTGCCATTACGCCCTGTAAACCCATGGTATAACGCAGAATATTATTTTGAGATTTATAAATACGTGAACCATATTCACTAAATCGACGAGATACATTACCCACTTCACCAAATGGGTTGTATTTTTGATTGGCGCCTACCCCAAATGTATTACCTGCTTCGTCGTTATAACGTTGAAACGCATTTGGCGTATCTATATTATCACCATAATAACTTGTACTTGTGCCCGGAGGAGCCTGATTACCTTGTACAAAACCATCATGTGACGATATTTCAGCAAAAAACTTTGTATCATCAGTTAATTGATAATCACCAGTAATAAATATACTGGTTGTTTTATTATCATTGGCACCCGATTGCGCGTCACGATAATTATAACCATCCTCAGCGTATACCCAAGGTGTTACTTCTGTTGGATTATTAGCATCACGAACTGTCCATGCACCTTCGCCAAGGCCAAAGCCTGACAGGTTTGCTTGCGGTGCAGTACCAGAGTTACCGTTTGAGCCACCCAAATATTCCTGATTGGCATCACGTGTCATGTACCTGTCTTTTTCTTCCCAACCGGAGTTATTACTGATAGAAGCGGCAATCATGATACTTGCTTTATCTGTGCTAGTTCCTACAACTAAACCAACTTTACGTTCCTGGGCATCACCTTCACTTGAAACACCGTAATGCGAATTCACATCAAATCCATCAAAAGATTTTCTGGTGATAATATTAACGACACCCGCAATGGCATCTGAACCATAAATGGCTGAAGCACCATCCTTCAGTACTTGCATTTCCTGAATAGCTTCAAATGGGATAGAAGAAAGATCAACTAAACCATTCGCATCAGATCCAACAATACGTCTGCCATTTACAAGCACCAGCGTATTTGTTGCTTCAATACCACGTAAAGTTGCAGTTTGAATATTATTAGCCCCCGAACTACTTTGATTATTAGCGGTATTCCCCGTTAAAGCAGGTAACCTGCGCAGTGCAGAGCTCACATCAGTGATCCCCATATTAACCATTGACTCTTTACTTACCACCGTAATAGGTGAAGATGAAGCCAGTTCAGTTCTGGCAATTCTTGAACCTGTCACCATGATACGTTCGACTTCCTCCACTTCGGTTTTTTCTGCTGCAAGTAATTGCGGCGAAGAAATAGCGGTTAACATAGCAAGCATGAGTGTTGTTTTATTGAAATTTCCCATTTTCATTCCATTTTTTTGATTATTGTGAGAGTAAGTTTTCATTTATTAAGCCTACAATAAGAATTATATATTGTATACTTTATATTTAATGTAATTTAACAAACACTTAATATGTCATTAGACAAAGGCAATTTAATTGATCATATTGGAACTAAGGTCTTTAATTGTATGTAACACCGAACTTAACAAAATTAGAAATCGACTGTGCTAAAAATTAACTCAAGTGGTATTTACTCTTGTTTTGCATTGATAATATTGACTGCAAGCTGCTTGCTTTCTTTTCCAGTTACCGCGCTACAATTTTATTATTGCTATGAAAACAGTGAATTATTACCGCATTTTTCTGGTAACTCCTCTGAAGTTCCAGCCAAATCTCCCGGTGCTGCCATTGAAATTCTGCAACAAATTGATGAATTAACCTCTGATATAGAATTTGTATTTGTACGTTATCCCTGGAAAAGGTGCTTAAGAGAACTAGAAGCTGGTAAGGTTCATGGCATAGTAGGAAGTTATACGCCAAAAAGAAGTGATTATGCTGTTTTTCCTAAAAAAAATAATACAGTTGATACAAGTAAAGCATTTTCTGAGGCCTCTACCTGTTTGATCCATAAAACATCAAAATTGATCATCTGGAATAATGATGTTTTTGAGTTTACTCCACCTATAACGATGTCAATTCCAAGCGGTTATCGCAGCATCAATGCATTAAAAAAATATGGATTTAGCGTTTATGAAACAAATTCTGCAAGTAAAGCCCATGAATTGCTTTTTAATGGGAGAGTTGACGCATCAATTAGCAGTTGTGACATTGATAATTTACCAAAATATATTGCATTAAACCCAAAACCTATAGGAATACAATATGGATATCTGATCATAAGTAAGCATTTTTATAGACTCTACCCCGATCATTCAGAAACCATGTGGGATATACTCAAAACGATAGATAAAAACCACTATTACTCAAAATACCAATAATCAGACGCTATTTAGCGGGTACTTATCTTTTAATACACACATATTTTTACTGCATACGTATTCAAGTTGATAAACCACACAAGCTGTTCAATATTCATTCATGTTAAATATTTGTTTCATTCGCAATTTCCTAGATACCTTAATTTAATTAACAAAGGATAGTATTAAAATGATAACTAAAAAAAATATACTGGCTGCTAGTTTAAGTCTTGCTTTTTCATCTCAGGCATTCTCTGCTTCTCAACCGACAACTTTTGTACATTTATTTGAATGGAATTGGCAAGATATCGCTACAGAATGTGAAACCTTTTTAGGGCCAAAAGGATATGCTGCAGTGCAAGTATCACCGCCAAACGAGCATATACAGGGTGGTCAATGGTGGACACGCTATCAACCCGTTAGCTATCAACTAGAAAGTCGAGGTGGTAATCGTAGTCAATTCATCGATATGGTTAATCGCTGTAAAGCTGTTGGGGTAAATATTTATGTTGATGGTTTAGTGAATCATATGGCCGCTGGAAGTGGTACTGGCACCGCTGGTAGTCGTTATGGTGGCAAAAGCTTCCCTATGTATAGCCCACAGGATTTTCATAATTCATGCGCCATCAATAACGAAGACTATGGCAATAATCGCTGGCGTGTTCAAAACTGTGAATTAGTTAGTCTGCCTGATTTAAATACCAGTTCAAATTATGTGCAAACTAAATTGGCTGATTATCTTAACGATTTAACCAACATTGGTGTTGCAGGTTTTCGTTTTGATGCATCTAAACATATGGCAGTAGCCGATATCCAAGGTGTGCTGTCTAAAATGAATGGTGCTCCTTTGGTGTTTCAGGAAGTGATAGATCAAGGTGGCGAAGCCATTTCATCTACTGAATATACGGGCACAGGCTTAGTTACTGAATTTAAATACAGTACGCAATTAGGCAATACTTTCAAAAATGGTTCGTTAGCCTGGCTGAAAAACTTTGGCGAAGCATGGGGATTTTTACCCAGTGCTAGCGCCGTTGTATTTGTTGATAATCATGATAATCAAAGAGGCCATGGCGGTGGTGGTAGCGTAGTCACATTTGAAGACGGTCGATTATATGATTTAGCCAATGTATTCATGCTTGCCTACCCTTATGGTTATCCAAAAGTAATGTCGAGCTACGATTTTCATGGTAATACAGACGCAGGCGGGCCCAGTGTTCCGGTTCATAATAATGGTACTTTAGAATGCTTTGCTTCTAATTGGCAATGTGAGCATAGATGGTCATATATTGCAGGAGCGGTAGATTTCAGAAATCATACAGCCGATAACTGGACCACAACAAATTGGTGGGACAATGGTAACAATCAAATAGCCTTTGGTCGTGGAAGTTCCGGCCATGTCGCAATTAATAAAGAAAACGCAACCATGAATGCCACAATACAAACCTCTATGGCACCAGGTACATACTGTAACGTGCTAAAAGGTGAATTAATAAATAATGTATGTTCAGGTGAAACAGTCACAGTTAATGGAGATGGCACCATTAACTTAAATGTTGCATCTTGGGATGCCATTGCAATTCACAAAGGCGCACAAGAAAATTGTACATCTCCCTGTGGTGGTGGATTACCAAGCTTATCGTTCAGAGGAACTGCAAATAGCTGGGGCACCACAGCATTAACAGAAGTGTCTGAAGGCGTTTGGCAAACACGTATTAATTTTGATGGACAAACAAATCAAAGGTTTAAATTTGACGTCTTTGGTGACTGGAGTAAAAACTATGGTGACGATAATGCCGACGGTAGCCTAGAGTTAGCTGGCGAAGATATCTTCACAAATGTTGTAGGTCAATATACCGTAGAAGTCACCGAATCTAATTTGAATTATGAACTGATCAAAGATGGCGGATCATTTAGTTCAAATCTGCCGAAGTTATCATTCAGAGGGACAGAAAATAGTTGGCGCGCAACAGCGATGACACTCGTCGCCGACAATACCTGGGCAGTTGACATTAATTTTAATGGACAACCAAATCAAAGGTTTAAATTTGATGTAAATGGAGATTGGAGTGAAAATTACGGAGACACAGGTGCCAACGGCTCCTTAGAAAGAACGGGCTCAGATATTTTCACCTCAGTTACAGGTATTTACAAAGTACAGGTAAACGATCGTAATATGACTTATCAATTGATCAGACAATAACCCCCAGCGATCACATGTAACCCCTTAACAACTGGGGTTACATCTCATGACATAGATTATTTATCCTGTGTCAGTTGTTTACCTAATTTACTACGCCAATGCCCCTGACTTCCCAGCATTTTCCACGACCATTTGACCCAATTAAGTATCGCAAAACTAAGCCAAATCACCCAAACTAACATCACAGCTTTATAAACAAGCTTTGGTATACTGAAAACGGTTACTTCGGGTAAGATCCCATCAGATTTATCCAAAAACCAATTTAATTGATTACCATAAGAGTAATTACCTGTGATCCCCATATCTGGTGAACTCAGTAAACTGATCGGAATAATTGTGATTAATGAAATCACCGCAACAATCGACAATAAATACAGCAAAATCTGACTGGCGTTAAAAGTTAACCGCCCCAGTTCTTTGTTACGATAACTTGCTGCTGTTAATGCGCTAAACCAGGCAATGATTATCATCAATACCCCCCAGTTATTTAAGCTTAAGCCAAATCCTAATATGATCCACTGTGGCGTATTTAATGGTGAAAATGATACCCTGGACAAACATAAAGCCAATAATAAAAAAACAATAAATTCCCCCCAATATAACACTGCCGGGCCAAGTAATGGGCCTTTAGTCCACAAAATCCACCTTTTATCAGATAAATGAATTTCACTGGAAATATTACTTAAAGGTGCATTTAGATTAAGTTGAGGTGATGAAATTATCATTTGTTCATTAATATTAGCACGCATAGTTATATTTACTTTATGCTTTCCTGGTGAAATCGGTAGTGCTAATTGGCCTTGCTCCGGCTGTAAATTTACAATTCGACCATCAGTGGATATTTGCTTAAGTTGGTAACCTTCAGGCAATGAAATAACATGTTCTCCACCGCGTGTGCTGCGATAATCAAAAGAGAGTGATAATTTTGAAATTCGTTCCCCCTGCACCCTAGAGTACGTCACTTTATCTATTGCAAGCACTTCTCCATCAACCGCTTTTGGCCTTGACGGCTTGATACTAAGTGTTTCTTCTTCATATGGGTGAAAGGTATAAACATAATAATCATCATTATCTTGCGGCGTTAAAATCATAGGTAAATCAGATAATTCAAGATGCCAGGAAGGGTTTGATATGACTTCCCACTGTTCAATAATTTGATCATTTTTCGAGGCTGTTAATTTAAGCTCAGGCGTACGATCTAACCCTGAACGCCAACTAACACTCGTTTCACCTGCTGATATGCTCACATCAACCATATTTTTTGTTAAAACAATGCCCTGTGAAGAAATATTCTCCCCTGAAATAATCGGTACTTTTAAGTTAATGGCACCATTTGTTGGTGCTATTCGTTCAACCTTTGTATAAACAGACCACATGTGATCAAATGAAATTTTACGAATAACTCTCACCAGAGGCTTTTGACTAAATCGACTAAGAGATAGGTTATCTGCGCTTTTATTTTTTCTGGTTGCTAAAAACTCAAGTCCACTACCAGATAAACGATTCTCCTGAATACCAATAACATCCCAAAACTCAGATCCAGGCTGCTCTATATACTTTGGTTTTTCTTTGAATTCCAATTGAAATAGTTCAACCAATGCAATTTTACCACTAATTGATAATTGGTTGATCCCTTTAGAAACAGGTACATAAATCCAACCAGCCCTTTTTATTAACTTAGTTAACGATTTATCATTTAATATTAAACTTTGTGGTCGCCAAAATTCAGATCTGGGCAATGCCAATGCAGTATGGCTATTGGCATGTATATTCAGTTTTAATGTTAAATCTTGACCACTAACTTCTAAAACCAAATTATTTATGGTCGCACATTGAGGTGCACATAAAGGCGCCTTTGTGGCTCTGACTTTTAGTTCGTTTAAAATATCTTTGTTTGGAAAATCACCAGCCTCAGTATTGGGAGCATAGGCCCCCGACATAAGCATAATACCAAACAAAGCAGTCGTCGCTTTTAAGTTTATTCGGCTAAATGTACTTTTGATCTGCGTTTTCAATACACAATAAAGCCAAATAAATATCAATATTATACCGAAGGTTTTTATCATGCGATAAACCATTTTGGACAATATGAGTACTTTTACTTGCTGCCCTTGTGCTACAGGACTAGACCACCTGAGCGTATGACTATGCCATTGCCAATCAGGAATACCCGCACCAGCCTGAATTAAAGAATCTGATTGATAACGTTCCATCATCAAATCAGCCGATTTTATTCTGCTGCCAGTAACTTGTATTCGTTCTACTTCACTATCAGAAACAGACATCATAGATTTTTGTTTCACCATTTTTGCTGGCGCATTTATTACTTGCTGCACACCATAATTTCCATCCACACGACTTACTTGGTTATTATGGGCTTCTAATTGAGGATGTATAATAGTTCGTAATTGCATTGCAGAAAAATACAACAAGGCGCCTAACGCCACAAGCATACTTAGCGTCCAATACATTTTAACTAAGGGCTTTATTCGTTCAAAGGGTTGGTGTTTATAAATCGACATTGCCAATAATAGATTAATAATTGAAATAATTGGCGCACCCGCTTCCTGATAAACCAAAATCAACATAAATGCCGTTATTAAACCTGTAGTTATATTAATTAATCTAGTTGCAATTAGTGCACTAAACAATACGATAAAACAGCCCCAGATAGACCAATTTCCTAACCAGGAATTTGACACCGAGTCAGCCCCAAAAACCGCAAAAAGCTGCGTAGCCGGCGGTAAATTTAAGTTAATGCTAACGGTTTCAAAATCATTCAACCACCCTGTTACTGGTAACTCAAGCAAAGAACTGACGGTTCCCCTTGCTTTAATATCAACCCGGGGATACCTATTTTCTATACCTTGTTCGCCACTATTTTTGCTGGTGATCAAAATTGCGCCGTCTTTATCTTCCGCCGATCCTAATTTAAATGGACTTGTCATACTTAAGCGCCAATCACTGATCATATTGCCAGAAACTATGTCATTAAAAGTATAAGTTGAACCGTCGAATGACAGCCAGGCGGTGCGATTTAAAGCTAATCGATTCACCAAATGCAGCGGTTTTCCTCTGTGCTGTACATCAAAATTAAGTTGATCTGTTGCTGTAACCAGATAACTCGGATATTTGTACCAATTATCTGGCATGATCGCCTGACCACTATCTATTATTTTCGCGCCGGTAAATTTGCCATTGCGCATATTTTCTTTCGCTTCAAACACCCAAATTTCATCTTTGGGCCATTGGTAACTTAATGCCGGTCTTTGCCAATTTACTAATGTCGGTTTCGCATAACTATTGACTTTAATTTGCCAGTTTCCCGGTTTCAACTTAGTTTGAAGTATGCCTTTAGCGTCAATAAACGATGGTAAGTCAGCTTCAATGCCTATCAGTTCAAACCCTTCAGGCAATACTTGGCCTAACTTTACTTCTCTTCGTTTTCCTGAAACCTCCAAATCTATGTATGTTTCCAGCTCGATATAATCTCCATCGGTGAGCTTTCTGGCAACCGACATTAATATCGCATCTTGCTCAGTTTTATCTACTTCTAATTCCCGTAACCATAAATCTCTACCATCAATTTTAGGAAATGAAATTAGTACATTATTTATTGTCATTTCGACAAATGCATATAACTGAGGAATAGTGATACTTTCAGGAATTTTTTGCCAATAAAACTCTCCTGTGATTTTATACTCCCCTTTTAATAATTCAATGAATGGCCTGCCATTTTGATTTATCACAGCTATAGGTTGGCCATTCACTTTAACCTGTTGCGGCCATACATAGTCGCCTCCGGGTAATGGCAACACACTCGGGGTTAATACAGTCCAGTTTTGGTTAAAGTTGGCTGACGTATCAAAAGCATGCAATTGCAAAATACCTGACCAGGCACAAATATGATTCTTAGGATCTTGATAAGATGTTTTATTAATAAAGGGGCAACTAAGCGCCTCACTTCCCTCCATCACCCATGGTACCCAAGGCATGAGTGATTCAGGAATAGATTTTTCTGCTGATACGGTAACCGATGCAATTACCATCACAACATAAGAGAAAAAAAATAAGATCTTTTTTGCAAGCATCACACTATGCTCCTTGTGAATTTTTCTTTTAGTGTGCCTACATAGTGGATAATAAAGCAAACAATTCTTTTGCACTTTCAACAAATAACAATTGGTGATTTGACTTAGCGATTTAAATACAGCATAAAGCAAATATGATTAAAACCTTCAATTAAAACGTTATTTTAACACTATGGTAAAAAACATATTAAAATCAATAATTCGAATATTGCTCGCGCTCATTATCAGTTTGATTGCTGTCGGCCTTTTCATTAGTAGGCCAACTTATGTAACTCAACAAATAAATCTGGCTGAAAATAACATTAGTATTGAGAATTTAAAAAAACACGTGATATTTTTAAGTGAAACGGCCATACCTCGCAGTAGCCAATTTTCCGATAACTTAAATTTAACCGCTGATTATATAAAAAGTGAATTAAGTGGTGTTTCAACAGATGTTGCCTTTCAGAATTACTCTGTCGGAAATCATCAATATAAAAATGTGATTGCAAAGTTTGGCCAACCTAGTGAGGAAGTTATTGTAATTGGCGCTCATTATGATGCTTACTCTGAACTCCCTGGCGCTGACGACAACGCAAGTGGTGTTGCGGGTTTAATCGAACTTGGTCATCAACTTAGTACGATAAAACTTAATCATCAAGTAATTTTGATCGCATATACTTTAGAAGAACCTCCTTTTTTTGGCAGTGAAAAAATGGGCAGTTATATTCATGCTGCGTCAATAAAAAACACTCAGATTAAAATGATGATTTCCTTGGAAATGATAGGTTATTATTCGCAAGAACCTGACTCTCAAACATATCCCCATCCTTTGATGAACCTGCTTTATCCAGATAAAGGTAACTTTATTGCTGTGGTTGATGGCCCCTTTACAAATAATGCTGTTGGCGTTAAGTCTGTCATTAACCAATATACTGATTTACCTGCTTATTCGATTAATGCACCTACCAATCTTCCTGGTATTGATCTCTCTGATCATCGTAACTATTGGTTATTTGATTTTCCTGCAGTCATGATCACAGATACATCTTTATATAGAAATAAAGCCTACCATACGAAAAATGATACATTTAACAGGTTGAATTATGACAATATGGCTAAAGTTGTTTTTGGTGTTTTTAAATACATCCAAGAAATTGATAAGCCATGATTTATAGATGCTTCAGCTATTATTGATTAAAAAAGCAAAGTAATATAATTTATTACTTTGCCGTAAAATTTAATTAACTTCATTCAATTACCTTTGCTGTCGTGCTCTTGTATATTCTCGACCTTCACAGTTCCATTGTTTTATTGATAAGTGCTGTACTTGATATATAAAAAGCAAAAACAAACTAATGCGGTCTAATATTTTATTGAACATTTTAAAGCTCCTTTTAATTAATCGATTTTAAATAAGCAACACATAATTGCATTTGCTCTTCCAAAGACATTTTAACAATATACTTTTTAGTCAGTTTATTAATAATTTTTGAGTATTCATGGTTGGCTATTTCATTATTAAACCCTGAATTTTCAACAACTGCGACTTTAAAACTTGACGTATTAGCATGACTCGTCAGGCTAGTTAAAATAAAACTGGCACTCACTAATAGGCTAATTTTTAAAGGTTTTAATTTCATCATCTTCGCTCCGGTAAGTTAGATCACCTCGTTGGTGACACATTTAATTTAAGGCAAAAAAATCATTACAACAAACGTTTAAAATAAACCTGTTAGATGAGTTATTTTCATCTATTAGTTTATTTTAATGAGAAAGATGTATTCACCCAAGATGCGAATAAATTAAGTTCTTTACGGTTACCTATTTTTTCATGTTGTACCAAATAGTAATGATCATTGGTAATAAGATCTTGATCGAACAATCGAAATAATAATTTTTCATTAAACCAGGCCTGACTAATAGGTAAAGGTATCAAGGCAATGCCAAGTCCCTGTTGTGCAGCACGTGCCACACCAAACATACTATCAAACTGAATTATTTGCTTTGGATCAAAATTTTGAATATTGGATTTATCTGCCCATTGATGCCATGACCAGGGACGTGCACTGTGTAAAATTAATGGTGTATTATTTAATGCCTCAAAACCAATTTTTCGCAATTTATCATATAAGTTAAAAGCACACGCAGGTGCATAACTTAAAGGAAACAACTGATGGATAATACTCGCGTTAGGTTTACCATGTGACAATACTATGGATAAATCTGTAGATTGTGAAGGAGTTGTGCCTGGCTTTACCGTTTCTAACTTTAAATTAATTTCTGGATTTTGTTCTGACCACTCAGCCAGGCGAGGTACAAGTAGTTCACTGGCAAAAAACTCAGGTAAACTGATCACGATCGTTTTATTTTGTTTAATATTAGTGTGTTGCGCGATAGTTAAATCTAACTGTTCAACTATCGGTTTCACCGATTCATAAAATTTTTTACCTGCCGTAGTGAGTTCAATTGACCGGGTTTTTCGTTTAAATAACACCAGATTTAATTGCTCTTCTAATTGCTTCATTTGATGACTCACAGCAGAAGGCGTTATATACAATTGCGAGGCCGCATGCTTAAAACTTAAGCATCTCGCTGCGACACAAAATGAACGTATTCCACGGATAGGCATATGTAATGACATAAATATAAATCTTATTTTGGTTTCAATGCTAAGGTATAAGCAACTAACACGCCATTCACTATTATGTTGATAAATATCATAAAACATAAGAATTACTCAGTGAATAATTCAAAAACAAGATACCACTGCACCAATATAGAGCAATGGTAATTTTGCAAAAAAAGGGCATCAAAAGATACCCTCTATACAAATTACTGTATTAAACAAACTTTATCTATTTCTCTATTTTTAATATCATTTATATACACTTATCTCTTTTTAATGTCGCCATAGGTAAACCTCATAAATTATGATTAAATTCAAACAGTTCGCCAAGTATTTTTTAATCATGTTGCTGTTCAGTTTTAGTGTTGGATTATTGTTACCTGAAAATATGACAATACCAGTTAAGAATGCAACATCAGCTGATTGGAATCACAATACATTTTGGTATGAACCTTGGGGTTCATCTGTAGTACATAAAGGCATTGATATTTTTGGTAAGAAAGGCACGACTGTCATACCTGCAACTACGGGTATCGTATTATATCGTGGCCAATTAAAAAAAGGTGGGAATGTAGTAGCCGTACTTGGTCCAAAATGGCGAATTCACTATTACGCGCATCTTGAGTCGATAAATGTTAATTTTGCCAGCCTTGTTAATCAAACTGATAAAATAGGCACTTTAGGCGATTCAGGTAATGCAAAAGGTAAAGCACCTCATATTCATTATTCTATATTATCTCTTATTCCCTTACCTTGGCTGGCGACAACAGAAACACAAGGGTGGAAAAAAATGTTCTATCTGGATCCCCATTCAAAGTTACTTTAATGATCATAAAAATAAAACTGAAAAAGAGATCATAGCTTAAAGTCACATGTATTACTTACGATTGACTTTGGTGCTCTCTCTAGAGTCTAGAGCACCATATAGTTTAAAAAATATACGCCAGCGAGATCTAAAATTTTCGCAGACAAGGCAAATTTTTTTAGGTTTAGTTATTCTAAATCAAAAGAATTTAACGCAGTATGCGGGAATTTTAGACTCGCCCTTTGGGAATCTCTGAAAATGACTCATTCTGCGTTATGTAAGCTCGAAATAGATAAACTATTCCATTCTCTTACATGCCTTGCCTGAGTCATTTTCAGCGATTCTGGTGCGCACTTTTTAAACTATATGGCGCTCTAGTTTCTACCTGCCATCACACCACCGTCAACATCCCAAATTGCACCTGTCACCCAACTTGCTTGCTCTGACAATAGAAAGGCAATAGAACCAGCAATATCTTCAGGCGTTCCAATCCGGTTGATCGGATGAAACCCGTTGAACCCAGCCAGAGCAGTATCTATTTCGTTTGGAGCGATGAAAGATCCGTAAATCGGTGTTTTAACGACAGCCGGAGACACCGCATTAACACGAATACCATATTCACTTAATTCCATTGCCATATGCTGTGTCAGGGCGTGTAACCCAGCTTTCGCCATAGAATAGGCAGAAGATGGCGTCGCTTTCACCGCCTGCTTTGCCCACATAGAGCCAATATTAACAATATTTCCTCCTTGAAGACGGATCATGTTTTCAGCCACTGCCTGAGATATTTTAAATGTCGCCTTATTTAGTTCCATGTAAATATCATAATCACTTTCGCTATGTTCGATAAAAGGTTTAGGGTTAAAATACCCAGCAGCATTGACTAAATAACCTATTTTAGTTGACGGTAGTTGAATAAATTCAATTAGCTTTTCTATATGCTGTGACTGATATAAATCTGCTTGTATCGTACTCACGTTTCCGAGTACAGCTAACTCATTCTTCACTTTTGCTAACTTATCTTCATCTCGACCAACAATGACAACATCGATATTATTCTCCAATAATTTTTTGGCTGTTGCTAAACCCATACCACTTGAACCACCAATGATAAGTGCTGAACCTGCTTGATTAAATTCCATAATTACCTGCCTCATTAATTAAAATTAAATACATTTTGAGAGTGTGGTAATCTTAGAATCAATCTTGACAGGAAAAAAGTAAGTACAAACTGGTAACCTAGGCACTTTTTGGTACATTTTTATGAATAATAAAGAAAAAATAATTTCAAGAAAATCATCTCCCACGCAATCTGCCCGAATGGTTGAAACTATCGTTGGCTGTAAATGGTCATTAACCGTTTATCATTTAATTAATAATGGCATTAATCGCCCCGGCGAAATGGTAAGAAATGTAGAAGGTTTGACAACCAAAGTACTCAATGCTTGTTTAAAAAAGAATATTGATTTTGATATATTAACAAGACAAACATTTAACGAAATTCCTCCCCGAGTAGAATATCAGGTGACGCCTTTTGGTATTAAGTTCATCAAAATACTTGATGAACTCGAAAAACTTCAAATTGAAATTGATAATGAAAAGTCATGCTAAGTTTCTGAACTGAAATATGAGCTAAAAAAGCTGCTCATAAAAATGTAAGCAGCTAATACCCAAAAAACGTATTTTATAGCGTTTTCATATATTCAATTAACGCCCATTTTTCAGACTCTTTTAAGGATGTACCATAAACATGACCAAGATTAGAATTACCAAGTTGAATTTTCCCGCTGCCATCTAAAACCTTAAATTCAGATAACCCCTGATTAACCTGATAACCAACGTTAATAGGATCGAAGTCCCGACTTCCTACCCAAAAAGATTTAGTTCTTGTATCCGGTGCTTTTAATAACTCCCACAAACTAGGTACTGAGCCATTATGTAAATAAGGTGCAGTCGCCCAAATACCATTTAGCGGCCTGGCTTTGTAAACCAAGGCATCTGCATCTTTTGACTGCACTTTATTATTGATATTTTTTCGTTCAGCCATATGTTCAACAACAAGTTCTTCAATGGTTTTTGCGATTTCCGTCACTTTCTTTTCATTTTCACTTGTTTTCCCCGGCAAAAGTCCTGCTTTCAAGGCTGTTTTTGGATCTTTTAAAACAACCCCAACAACACCATTAACAGGTATGCTTATAGCTGCCGATTCAGCTTTAAAATCATCGCCTACAAGTATTTTACTTTTTGTGCCTTCTAATAATAAAGTTTTTGCCATATGAAAAGCGGCGTTTTTTGCTGTGGCTGGGTCGGTACCAATTTCTGAAACTGGCGTTTTGATTGCAATATATTTATCACCTTCTTTCGCTCTAGGGATCACTTGATGACATCCTGTACACTCTTTTTGATATAACTGTGCCCCCTGAGCTGCTTTAACCGTATTAATTGCTGGCAAATATTGCTGAGGCCAACCTGGTGAACGTAATGTTTTAACCCAGGATTCTAATTTTCCAAGCCCCATCATATCGACCGTAGAAAAGTATCGGTTTTCCTTGCCTATTAAACGCTGCCAGAAAGGTGCCTGTTCAATTTCCAGTCCGCCAAATACACCAACTACTTCACCTATGTTTCTAACTAAAGGACCTACTATGGGTGTATTGGGCGCAGAAGCGTTCCACTGAACTACATCAGATTGATGTGTTCCCCATAAAAATGGATAGGAAACAGGTGCTGTTGGCGCATTGTTATTATTTAAATCATGCAGAGCAAAAGCTGAACCGGCATTTTGAATATTACCAAATGCATCCAGTCGACCATAGCTAGTAAAATCTTTTGCATAATGATCGGGCAAGTCATTCACCACTTGTCTTTCTGCTGATTTTTCAGTTATGACAGATAATCGTTTATGTAAACCCTTTTTAGTTTCTGAATTGTAATCACCTGCTAATACATTTTTGGCAAAGCGGTCAAATTTATCTTGTTCCATATTTGTTGCATTTAACGCTGCGACCAAGCGATCATAAAATAAAACAAAATTTGCTAAGGTAGGTGCCCCCTCGATTAAAATTTTGTGTTCTCCATAATCTAATTGATTGGTATGGCAAGCGGCGCACGTCATACCAACCCAGTTTTCACCACTTTTTTGATTTTTATTCAACGCAAAGCCAATAGGTAACCCACTCGGATTATTCTTTGATGCCTTCATTGGTAAATATCTGAGCTGTTCCATATGCTCCACACTTCTAAAATATTCAGTGCTATCAGCTCGTTCCAACCAGGTAAACCAATCATAAGGAATAATTTGTGATCCCTGGCTGGTATACCAAAAACTATTCCTAATTTCATTATCCCAACCTTGATCCAACCAGGCTCTTTCTGGTACTTTTCCTATCTCTTCAGTGACGTTGACTTCAGCATTTTCACTTACAGGTGGTATCTGTGAAGTAACACATGAAATCAAGACGGTTAACATAAAAATTATTATGGCTATTTTGATATAAGACTTCATTGCTATTTATTCCCTATTGCAAACAATTACACAGTTCAAAACCAAATATGGTTTAGATTATTGCCCGAGTATAAAACCTGTTAAATAACAGTGTTATTACAAGCTATTACACTTGTTTAACTTATTAAACAAAAAAGGCTATTACTTATTGTAATAGCCCTTTAAAAATGTAATTTTAATGAAAAGAAAATAGTCAATTATACAAGCAGTTGATCAACTATGTTGTTTCCATAATTGTTTAAGTTTTTCAACAAAAATTTTATCAGCTTTTTTTTCTGGTGAAACAAATAACATAAAATTAGATTCATCCATTCTAGTGACCGTCACAATGGTATTTTCAGTTTCTTTTTCGGCAAATTTGACTTCAATATTTTTGATTTTATCAAAAGTAACTGTTTCTTTGTTCAATTCATCTTTTTCATCTAGCCAATAAGAAAATACTGTGTTTTCAGTAAACCCATTACCATCATCTCTGATACTTAAAAAAGCATCGCTATAGAAATAGTTAATATGTTCATCCACTGGGATTATTTTATTACGCTGTAGAAACTTCAAATCTCGTTTCATTAAATCTTCACCTTCAACCACGGTAGAGTTCGGTAATAATGGAGTTTCGCTTGCAATCTGAATTACGAAAATGGGGAAGAACAATAAAACTAAAACGATATTTCTGGCGTACCACGCTGAGTTATAATGATAAGCCCCTGTGTCAGTTTTATTTATAGCGTTAATATAATTAACTAACGGAATAAAAAATATTGGCATAAAAACAGTTAGCGCAACAGCTGTCAGGCCTGTTATAGAATTTAATCCGATAGAGATAATAAAATAGCTAATCGCAAAAATAACCGCCAAAAATTCGATTAACACTTTATTCTCTTTAAACCTATCTAAGCTATCTCGTTTTAGAGCATTAAAAAGTGGATAAAACCAAAAGACAATGAAAATACTTCTCCATATAGGCATTAGATCAACATTTTTCGTAACTTTTATAGATTGCCAATTACGATACATCCAATAACAACTATAAACACTGAAAGTTAAACTCGATAAAACCATAAATTTACTTACTGACACCGGATAAAAATGTACATCAGGAAATTCTGGGCGTTGTTTTGATTCTATTCGCCAGCTAATAATCGAAAATATAAGAGCAACAAGATAAAATAAACTTAAAAATAAGATCCAATTCCAACTATCATTTTGTTCTGGTAATGGGTCACTCTCTTTTTCCTTAGCATATTTAATGATCCCGTAATAAGCATCATCAAGCAATTGATCACGTTCTTTTAAATATTCAGTTATTTTATTCGCTGGGATATGATCTGTTTTAGATCTATATTCATAATTTAATACAAGTTTATTATCGCTAAATTTGACATGCGATTTATAATAGAAAAATTCATTATCCTGGCGATGGTTTTGCTCTTTAAAATTCCAGCCATCCTGATCAAAACTCACTTCAACTTGAACGGTAATATTATTTGGAAAACGAAACCATAATGGACTACTACGCTTTATTTGTTTCGGTTTATAGACTGCTCCGCGAATATCTGAAGGGTAAAACTCAACTTCATAGTCAGAATTACCAGGTGACCAGAATTTATTTATTTTATATTTTTCAGTAATTTCAAGTACACCAGTATCATGATTTGTATTAATTTTTAAATCAGGGAACGCAATTGCCTCAGGATAGATTTTTTGATAATAAAGTTCATAATCCTTTGAAAGCTTTTTTTTACCATCTCTTTCAATTTGACTATATTTTTGATGTGCCAGATTTCCAAAATACTGGCTAACTACAGATAAAGTTACTGGTTCCTTCACATTATTAGGAATACTATATTTTTCAATGATTTTAGTTGATGAATTATGTGTTTCCGACGCCATTGATGTTAGACTGTTTTGTCCATTTTTCACAACCAAAGCAAAGCCATAATCAGGCTCATAAAGGCTTTCTAACGGACCAAACTGATAACTTAAAGTTGGATCTAACCAGATTTTTTTTCCATTAAATTCAAGTAATACAATAACGTGATTAAAGCTATTTACAGCAGGTAACTTTTCAATAAGTAACTTAGTTTCATCAGTATCCACTAAAGCCGGATGTGCTGTTATTCCCAATGCTCGCAAAATAGCAATAAACAATACCGCTTTATCCTTACAATCACCATATCTTAACGCCACAGTTTCATGAGCAGGTGTAGGTAAATGAGAATTAACTCCCATTTCAAGCCCCACATATCTAATTTGATTTTGTGTATAATTTAATGCTTTTACTATTTGTTCAGATTTATTTGATGACTCGTCTTTTATTTCTTGCGCTAACTTAGCAATACTAGGATGAATATCTGTGTTTTGATATAGTGTCAATGCCCAATCAACCACATCACCCCAGGTTTCACTTTCACTAATGTATACGACACCAAAAGGATCATACCAATAAGGTAATTCATTCTCTGACGCAACAGTCTTCACATTATGCATATGAATTTGATATTCCGTAAAAGTATCCTTTTTTGTCTTTTGGATTTCTGGTTCTATATTACGGGTTTTGATATAAAGTGGTGTTGATTTTCCCCATAAAACTCTGACATGTTGATCATGTACCGGCACCGTCCAGTTTAAGAATCGAGAATATGAAAAAATCCCTTTTAAAATGGGATTAGCGCCATAATATGTAAAACTATAATCGATTGTGTCTCCTTCACGAATATCGTCAATGATAATATTCATGGTTAAAGAACCATTATATATTCTATTTTCTAATTCTTTTTCTGAGCTAAAAATAGAAATTTTTGCACTATTTAACTTATTCAGTCTTTTTCCATCTCTAACAACAAATAAGGTATTTAAAGCCAGTTTCTGATAGGTAGGATCATAATCTAAACTTATCTGTGAGCTTCGATCTATACCTGCCTGATTAATAACTGTTTCCACATACCTGGAATAAGCAATTCGCTCCCCCCCATCAGATAATTTAAACTGATTATCTATTAACCTATAAAAAACACCATTTTTTATTTCATTAACTGGAATATTGACATTTTTAGAAGTATCTCTGAGTTTAACCCAGTCAGGTGTGGCTTCAATATGAACATCAGCATTAGTATCGGCATACACCGACTGAATACAACCAGTGACAATACAAAGACAAAAGAAAACAATAATGTATTTATGAATTAACGGTATTAAATTAAAGAACAATTTCATTTTTACGACTCTCTACTCACTTATCTGCACGCAATAAAACAAACACATCTCTTAAACCGTAATACGCAAACCTTTCTAAGCCGCCTACACCAATTATCCTGGCCGAGGTTGAAGTTACATTATTATCTGTATTCATGTTACGTCTATCCGTAGAAAAAAAAAGAATAATACAGCAACATTCGTAAAAAAGAAATTTAACAGATTTCAATTTCAAGTTATTCATGTCTTCGAATAGGTTTCTTATTTAATTTAAACTATGCGATTTAAATGAAACCAAGCATCTCTTTGTTATTAATCTTCATATGTTTGCAAGCAAAAGCGAAGGTATATGCCGTAGGTGTAGAAAATATAGATTATTCGCCTCACTATAATTTTACCTCTAAAGTAAAATCAGGTTACATCTATGATTTATTAAATTTATTTTCATCTAAAAGTCATCATACATTTAAATATGTCCCTTTACCTATCAAGCGATTAAGGAAAAGCCTACGTGATAATAACGGTGTTGATTTAATGTACCCTGATAACCCGTTATGGGAAGATCATTGGTCTAAATCAGATATGAAAACTTAACAATAGAAAGTATAAAAGCCATTAGCGTGCCACATGGATTCACCCCACTGAATGGCTTAAAATAAAACAAAGCAGAAGCCTAAAAATATTTGAAGTACCAGATGCCTTAAGCGCTTTACAATTAGTAATAAAAGGCAGAATTGACGCCGCTGATATAGAACTCAATGTTGCAATGAATCTGCTGCAAAAAATGGGACAAAAAGATAAGCTAAATTAAACAAAAATAAAAGCCTGATACCTGTATCAGGCTTTTAATCTATTCAGTTAATGTTTCAAAGATAACATTATCCCAAACCACTTTTTCCTTTAATTCTTCAGCCATAGGATCAGGGAAGACAACTTCAGCATTCTCTTGTATGCCTTTGACAATTGCATCTGCGATAGAGGCTGGTGTGACTTTTTCAACATCTAACTTTTGAGTCATTGCGGTGTCAACATAACCTGGATAAACGCCCATAACTGTTACTTGCGTATCTTTACAGTCTAACCTCAATCCTTTGGTCAAAAAGTGGGTTGCAGCTTTTGATGCACAATATGTTCCCAACTTATTCACCAAAACAAATCCACCAATAGATAATACATTTATCAACATGGCTTCTGCTTTTTGTTTTAACCTAGGTAAAAAATAATGAGAAACATAATGTGTCCCATGATAATTAACTTTCATCTCAAATTCGGCTGCTTTTAATGTATCAGCATCTGTGAATGATTTAGCAAATTCCACACCCGCATTATTTATGACGATATCAGAATCTTCACATTTTAAAGCGACAGCTTGAACTTGTTCAACCTGTGTAACATCTAACCTGACAGGTTCAATTACTGTCGAAGTTGCAATCGGTTCAAGATCTAAGTCTCTATCATTTAAATAAGTAACATAGACCTTTTTGGCACCCTGATGACATAGTGCTTTAGTTAAAGCCCAGCCAATTCCGCCAATACCACCTGTAATAAAAATTACTTTACCGGAAATATCCATTTTTTACTCCAAAAAACACAACTATTAACCATGAAAGCTGTGTTAATATTTAATTTTTACTGTAGAACTCAACTAAATGATTTGCTACCTGCCAAAACATATAGCCTCGAGTTTCTTTAGTTGCGGAACCTGCATGTGGTTGAACAATCACATTTTCCATCGATAAAAAAGCCTCTGGCACATTAGGTTCATCTTCAAAAACATCTAAACCAGCACCTGCTATATCATTATTTTGTAAACTTTGAATTAAATCGGTTTGTTTAATAACAAAACCTCGCGCTACATTAATAACAAAAGCCGAAGGTTTTAAATTAGCTAAAACATGCTTATTTATAATTTCTTTTGTTTGATCATTACCAGCGCAACTAACGACTAAAAAATCAATATTTTTAGCCATTTCCGACAAAGTTTCATGAAAAGTATAGTCATCGATAGATTGATTTTTTCTACCCCAATAATGAATATCCATTTCAAACGCAGTGCAACGCTTAGCAATGGTTTTCCCTATTTTTCCTAAACCTACAATCCCAACTTTTTTCCCCGTCAGGGTTTGACCTAAAGGATATGACTCCTTACCCCATAAACCATTTTCAACAAATTTATGATTGAAAACAAAACGGCGTGATAAATTAAGCATAAATGCCATTGCCAGATCAGCAGTATCATTCACCACAGCATCGGGTGTATTAAATAGCGCGATATCTCTATTATCAGTAACTTTCAGATCGATAGCATCTAAGCCATTCGCTAAATGAGAGATAACTTTTAAGTTAGGCAGTCTATCTAACAGTGGTTTATCAATAACATCCCAACCACTACTTAAAATACCAGTCACATTGGGTAAAGATCCGCTTACTTCATCAGCATATAAAATATCAAATCGACCTTTAATATGTTCAACAGCAGGTTTTAAAGCGCGATTAGTAACCAGTAATGAAGCCCCCAGATTTTCACCTGACAGATCAGTCATTCCATTTACCGCACTCATAGTTTACCAACCGTTTTTTCCAGGTGTGTGTATACATTATTAATAAGTTGATATTTTTGTGCTATTTTCTCTTCATCCCACTGATAAAAACCTTCACCGGTTTTAACGCCAAACTTACCCTGTGCAACTTTTTCCATAATTTCTGGAGGGGTGGGTTCTCCTGTTATATTAGGGTGAACTTTTGCGATCGTATCCCAGCCACCAAAATCAAAAACTTCAAAAGGTCCCATCACAGATAGACGTCGGCCAAATCCATATTTCACGACTTTATCAACTTCTTGCGGTGTTGCTACACCCTCTTGTACTATTGCGACCGCTTCTCGCAGTAGTGCGAATTGTAATCGATTACCAATAAAACCTGGAGTTTCTTTGTTCACTCCGATAGGCTGCATCCCCATTTTTGTTAGCAACGACTTCATACCAGATTTTGTGTGTTCATCGGTATCTTGGCTATACACAAGTTCAACCAAAGGTAATAAATGAGGCGGATTGAAAAAATGTGCACCTAATACTCTGGATTTATTTCTTAAGTCTCGATTGTAGTCACTTGGCACAATAGAGGAAGCGTTACTTGCAATAATACATTCATCGCTCACAGCCATTTCAATCTGATTTAATACAGATTTTTTCACATCCAGGTTTTCCGTCACTGCCTCAATTACGATTTCAGCTCCAGCAGCTGCTTCTGCCAGGCTCTCGAAGTAGTGTAAGTTTTGCAAAATAGAATCTGGAGAAGACTTTAGTAGATCCGAAGCCGCAAGTGCTGATAAATTCGTTTTGATATTAGCTTGTGCTTTTAATAAGTTCTCTTTAGAAGAATCACATAGATTGACTATAAATCCTTCCGAAGCAAATTTTTGCGCAATACTATGACCCAAGATCCCTGCACCTATCACAGCAATTTTTTTTATATTGTTAAAATTCAACATTTAAATTAACTCCATAAACTTAAAGAATGACTAATGCCTCTGTAGCCTACAAATGCTGCTATACTGCTGCGAATACCACCTTGACTTTCTCTCACACCATGAAAACATCTGGAATTAAATAACAATAAGTCTCCAATTTTAGGTTTAACCACAGCATCAGGTTCTCCCAAAATTTTTCGGTCTACATGATAACTTTGCGTTTTTTTAAGCTCTCTTTCATATTCTTCTAACTCAGGCTCTTTAAGCCAAAGTTCAACCTCTCCACCAACATCTGGAGTAGCAACATAAATATTCGCAGCTAACTGACTCTCTAAACTATGGGCAGCATAAGAGTCACTTGAATCTCGACTTAATCTGTCAATATGTGGCTCTAAAGTCGAACCAGTCACACCTTGAATAATGCGACATAAGCCAACAAAACACTTTTTACCGTATAAACTTTCAACTTTTGCACCTGCTGGCCAGGCTTCATCCATTTCTAAGCGAAACTTATCAATCGGAGATAAATACGGAGTATATATTTCTCGTAGATTTTTTATGTTTTGCAAAGCAACTTCATGATATAAATTAAATGAATTAGCATCCACAATATCAAAATGCGGCATGCCAATACGCTGTACGTGCTCAGCTTTAGCAAAGCGTCCAGCTTTGTTTTCACTTAATATTTTTGAAGTGATTTTATTACAAAGCGCTTCTGGATAGTAATTTGATACTCTGATAGCAGCGACCTTTTTAGTAGCCAATAAATAAAGGTCTTCAGCATCAAGCTGTTTAGTTTCAATCACTAAACCATTATCTGTGTTAAATACGGGTTGAGTCTGATTTTTTGTTGAAAATTCCATATTTATAATCCTTTATAACTAATATTTTAATTAAGAAAAATATAATTCAAAAACTTCATTAGCAGCACCCATCGCATTAAATGCTGCCGGCCAGCCTGCATAGACAGACATTTGTATAATTATTTCTTCTATTTCACTACGCGTGCATCCACCTTCCAGAGCTGCTTCAATATGAATTTTTAATTGAGGTAAGGCGAAGCCTAAAGTTGTTAATGCTGCTATTGCTACCATTTCTCTATTTTTAGGAGCAAGTCCCGGACGAGAATAGATATCTCCGCATGTTGCTTCAACAGCATATCGCGCCATATCTGGTGAAATACTTGCTAAATCTTGCTTAATTGCATTTTCGGCTGTTGCGCCCATTTTTTGTAACTTTTCAAGCCCTATTGCATGACGAGCCTGATCAACTATCGGTAACATTACCGGTCTCCTTTTGTATATTAATTAGGTACGAAATGGTAGCGGCTATTTACTCTTATAACAATAAAACTCATTGTAAAAAAATGTATTAGTTGTTTCAAAATATGTACAAATCAAAAAGAAGAAATAATGCACTTGATATAGAAAACAAAATAAATAAAATTAGAGTTAATGCTTTAAGAGAATAAAATATCCAAAAACAATAAATTTAACGCATTATTAACAAGTTCAACTATATGCAATAAAAACTATTTAACCGCTATCATTCTGAAGATGATTTATAGCAATTTAATATTTCAAATTTATGAAAATTTGAAATTACGTACCTATTTTATTAAGAATGGGGAAAGTGATAAAAACACATCACTTTCTATACAATTTGTGCAGATTAAGAATTGTAACCACTGGGGTTTTTTAATTGCCAGTTCCAAATATGGGTCAACATATCTTTTAATTTATACTTGGCTTGCCATTTTAATTCTTGTTGGGCTAACTTAGGATCAGCATAGCAGGCAGCAATATCACCTTCTCTGCGTTTTGTCATTTTGTAAGAAATTTCGATATTAGTTATTTGTTTAAAAGTATTTATAATTTCCAACACTGAATATCCTTGACCAGTTCCCAGGTTATAAACGATAACACCTGTTTGATTGGCTATTTTATCAAGCGCTTTGAGATGACCATCAGCTAAATCAACAACATGAATGTAATCTCTGACGCCAGTACCATCAGGTGTATTATAATCATTACCAAATACCTTAAGTTCTTTTAATTTTCCGATTGCAACTTGGGAAATATAGGGTAATAAATTATTGGGGATCCCCAGTGGGTTTTCTCCAATTAATCCCGAAGGATGTGCACCAACAGGGTTAAAGTATCTGAGAATTGCAATTGAAAATTTAGGATCTGATAAAGACAGATCTTTCAGAATACATTCCACCATATACTTTGATGTGCCATAAGGATTAGTTGTTGCACCTGTGCTCATTGACTCATTAATTGGGAGCGTTTGCGGATCTCCATATACAGTTGCAGTGGAACTAAAAACAAATTTATAAACTTTCGCTTTTTTCATTTGTTCAAGTAAGGTCAGCGTACCTGTCACGTTATTATTATAATAACTCACTGGATTTTCTACTGACTCGCCTACAGCTTTTGAGCCTGCAAAATGTATAACTGAGGATATATCAAACTGAGAGAATATTTCTTGTAATATACTTTCATCTCTGACATCTCCTTTTATAAAAGTCGCTTCTTTTTGGCAAATTTTTGCAACCCGATTAAGGGACTCTGCACTTGAATTACTTAAATTATCTAATACAACAACTGATTCATTGTTTTCTAATAATTGAAGCACGGTATGGGAACCAATATATCCGGCACCACCTGTCACTAAGATAGTCATAAATTTTCCTTATTAATATGATCTGTCTGGATTTAATCAAATTAGTACACGTTAACGGCAAAGGATTGTACTTAAAACAGGCACTATCACAACGATTAATTTGAAAATTTATGTAAACAATTAAGAATATTGATTAGAGAAAACTAACATCAAACTAAAAGTTGGCAGTTACACAAGATTATTTACAGATTCCCCATTTAAACTAAATACTTGCTCTATAATAACTATACCAATTGATAAAATATTATCTTGATGAATTATTTTTATTTGCTGTGCCACATTAAGAAATTAATGGTTATTCTATTCCTTTGTTTGGTACTTACCAGCCATGCTTCTTTTGCAAAAATTCAGGTAAACGTCGGTGGATATTATTACCCGCCTTTTGTTGATATCACTTCAAAAAAAGTGTCTGGGTTATCTTTATCTATGATAGAGATTTTAAATAAACAACAAGATAAATATCACTTTAACTTCATACTGACAACAGCCGAACATCGCTATCAAGATTTTAAAGATAATAAATATGATATTGTTTTATTCGAAAATATAGCCTGGGGTTGGCAAGCCTACCCTGTCAGTCCCTCAGATGTTTACCTGACAGATAAAGAAGTCTACATTGCATTAAAAAAATCAGATCGTGATCAAAGTTTTTTTCAACGATTGAATAACAAGGTTATTGCTGGCATAGAAGGTTATCATTATCGACTTTTTGATTACAAAATTAAAAAATCTGAAATTGAACAAAATTTCACTGTCACATTAGCAAAAAAACATAACCAAAATATCAATGCAATCTTAAATAACACAGCAGATATAGCAATCGTAAATTGGTCATACCTACAAGGCTATTTATTAAAATATCCAGAGATAAAACATAAGATTTTAATAGCTGATAAACTGGATCAAAGATATACACACAGTACGCTTATCAGAAAAAATAGCGTTATTGATGTCAAAACATTTAACCATTTACTCAAATTAATGAAGCAAAATGGTGCGTTAGATCAGTTATGGCAACAGTATGGTCTTGAAATAATAAATCAGTGAACAGTATAAACAGGTTTATCCATTAAAATTTACGTGTTCATTAATACATTGAATTTCAGCCACTTTTACAGCCTCTCCTATTTCTTTTCCTTTTTTACCATCCTTTAATGCTTGCTGAACAAGTTGCTTTTTATCTAAGTCCATCAATGCATTATAAAGCTGTTTAGCTAATTTCCCCTCTCGATAAATATTACCTTGAGTTTTAGCGGTCAAACACTGGCAAACCTGAATAAAGTGATTAAACCTCTGTGGATGAGTGAGCACATTCAATTGACTAATTAATAACACATGTATTTGTTTCGCATCTTTTTCAAGCAAATCATTTAGAGTATTAAAGTATTTTGAAGATAATAGTGCTAGATCTCTATATCGGTTAGGCATTTTTAACCTTTCGCAAAATGTTGCTATAACATTATCTTCGGCAACTTCGTTGCTATTTATTTCAACATTTTCTTGTTTATTAAGTCTAAAAGTAAGCAATGAAAAACGAACTTCAGAGTCCAAATTTAAATGCGCGGCTTGCTTTATGAGGTCCATCGTAAATTCAAATACACTCCTATTAGAAGCGTCATCTTGGTAAACTTGCTTTAATACTTCTAATTCTGGAAATATTCCGAGCCCATCCAGTGCACGAAAGTAAAGATCAGGATATTTCTCACCCAGCGCTTTTTCAGTTTCTTTCCATATGCGTTCAGCAACTAAATTATTAAGTTCACCATTGTGTTTTAATGCGCGCATTAAGGAAATAGTATCAGCATGTATATGCCAATCACTGCCATAACGCGCTAAAAAACGAGCTACTCTGAGTACTCTAACGGGGTCTTCGACAAATGCTAAAGTTGTATGTTTTAGCACTTTGTTTTCTAAGTCTTGCTGGCCATTAAAGGGGTCTATGATGTTATTTTCATTATCACGCGCCATCGAATTAATTGTCAGATCTCGCCTCGCCAGATCTTCTTCTAATGTCACTGTCGTTGCAGCGTCAACAGTAAAGCCAGTATAACCCTTGCCACTTTTTCGTTCGGTGCGCGCTAAAGCATATTCGTCTTTTGTTACCGGATGTAAAAATACCGGGAAATCACTGCCCACACTTGTAAACCCAAGAGAAAGCATCTTTTTCGCAGTCTCTCCCACAACCACATAATCTTTATCTTTAGAATCTAAGCCGAGTAATTGATCTCGTACCGCACCACCTACCAGATATACTTGTTTTAAATCATTTTTCATTTTCTACTGCTTATTTCTAGAAGTTTTTAAACACCTTATTTAAGGTGCTATTACATCAGACACAGCACAATATACCTAGAGGTAAATTCAAACAATATTCGACTACTTAAAATTCAGCTTAGTTTAATCTCAATTAGCTGCTATGATCCCCGCGTAAATTGCAACGAGCAATACAAATAGGAACAATCAATGTCTAAATTTTTCTATCGCGGTAAGCCAGATATTATGGAGCGACATAATAAAGGCACCTATAAACCACAACCAAATGTTAAATTAGGCAGTGAAACCGCGCCCTTAACATTAACAGTACAAACTGAAGAAAAGCGTATTGAAATTGAATCTATACTCAAAGAGCATTCCCTTTTTGCAAATATGACAGTTAATGCAGAACAAGAAGAGAATATCAACGAACTCACTGCGGTCTTAAATAAACCAAAAACTCAAATGTTCGAAAAAACACCAGCCAGAAATGAACCATGCTCTTGTGGTAGTGGAAAAAAATACAAAAAATGTTGTGGTTAATCAAAATACAATAAAACGAGCAGAACTCGTTTTATTGTCAAAATCAATATTATTGAGGAAACACTTCTAAAGTCAGATACAAACTAAAATGTCTGACATCTACATCGGCTGGCTGTGCGACTTTTATTGAAGTTGTTGCAGCCAAAAAGTAAAACCCGGCCTCTTGAGGTTCCAATTCAAACTCACCTTTATCACTGACAGGAATGATTTTTTCATTTCGATTATTCCTGTGCCGAGTGCCAGCTTTTATAAATTTTAAGGATTTAATTCCTTCAGCGGGTTTACCATTAAAAAAGAGTTGAAATTGTGCTGTTTCGCCTTCAAACAAATCATTCGGATGACTTATTCCCGATAGCTCTAAGCCTTTTCCAGTTGGCTTTACCGCAGCCCTATTTGGTTCATTAACACTGACGAAGCTTTCAACTCTGGATGACGTTGTTCTGCGGACAATATGAGTTGCCCCTTTAGGTAACTGCGGGTTTTTACCAAACAGTCTCCCAGATGTACCGTCATTTTTTTTAAAGGTTGTCATCTGTGTATTGGGTTGTACTAAACCAATTCGATACGTGCCTGATTCGAATACATCTACATCTGCCACTGACAGTCTTTTAAATGCTTGAAACTCAAGTGAACTATCAACCTTTCCATCAGGAGATATTACTGTTCCCTGCAATAATTTAAACAGGTTTTTCAAATCCCCTACATCAACCCCTTTGCCATTATCTCCAAATGGTCTGTCAGGATGAAAGATAGCATTTGAAATACTGGCTGTCATAGTGACAGATTGTGGTTTATCTCCAGAAAGCACCGTATGGGAAGGTACTATAAAACGTTCATGAGCGCTAATATACTCAGTATTAAAAGTCGCTATGACTACCGCTAAAAAAATTACAATTTTGTTAAAAACTCTCATAAATATAACCTATAAAATAGAAATTTTGATTTCACCAAGTTCATGCTTACCAAACAATTGATAACTTTGTTTTTGTTTGTTTCCGATTTGAATTTTTTGTCTGAGATATTCTCGACTTCCCTGCTCTCTCACCGATTCAAAATGTAAAACATACTCACCCGCAGGCAACTTTTTACCACTTGCTAACGTGCCATCCCAGCTTAATTTATAAACACCTGGTTTTTTGGTTGCCCCGGCAAACCCATCCATATCCCCTTCAGATTTACGGCCTATTTTTCGCCACCATTGCCTTAAATCCTTAAACCAATCTTCTTGCTCATGCCAAAAAGCAAAAGTATGTAACCCTTTACGCTCTTTAGTTTCTAACCACACCGCAATATAGGGTTTATGATAAGGATCTGTTTTTATATTTGGTACTGTGAGTGCTATTTCGAACGTTTCTGCTTTTACTTGAGAATTTAAAAACAGGTATAGCAAACATATAAAAATCAATTGTGTTGTATTCTTCATCTTTGTCCTTGCTTGTTCTACAAAATCGCTCTGGGCACTAAAAAGAAATAAATACCAACGGGTGTTAACGCACCTATAAATAATATCAATAGAGCTTGTCCGCGATGTTTTGCATTTTGTAATAAAATAAATAACCCCGTAAGGGTAAATAACAACATAAGTGCTGCAGAAATATCGATAAGACCACGCCAAAAATCACCCGAATGACGGCCTTTATGTAAATCATTCATCAAGCCAAGAAAATCAGGGCTTTGATATTCAACTTCCATCACAGCTTGTTGAATAAATACAGTGACAAATACATATCCGGCCGGCACTGAATAATCGTAAGTAATTTCATTTTCTTCCAGCATAATGTCTATATTCTTTGGCTTAGATAAGCCCGTGGATAAAGAGACAAATTGCGCAATTTGTTTAAGTGGGAGTTCACTTTGCTTATCAATGCTATCTTTTAATGATTGAGATAAAGGGATCTCGGTAGTACGCACCTCATTACTCACTGCCCATTTAGGGTGATTAAGCGTAATGCCTGTGATACAAAAAAAGAGTAACAAACTAAACAAAGCCGTTGATACATATATGTGCAGCCAACGACTCAGGCTAAACAAGCGTTTAGCCTGAGTCGTTCTTAATAAAGGTTTAAGCTTCATAACCAATTTTAATTATTAAAACTGGTAAGACACAGACGCTTTAATATTTCTGCCCGGTTCATAATCCGTCAAAAACAAATCACCAAATCTTGGATGAAATGAAACGCCGGTACGTGATGACTGAGATGAATAATATTCGTCAAACATATTATCTACCCCGACCAATAATGCCATACCCTCTAACATATTTGGCTCCCATCGCGCTGAAATATTATGTACTGTATATCCCTGTTTCGCATTATCCAGGCTTGCTCCATCTAAATCTAAGCCAGCCTCTAATTTATCTACATTAAGAACTTCCCAATTTAATGCTACATTAATATGTTCAATAAAATAACGAACATGGCCACTTAGGGTATCACCTTGTTTACGGTCTAACCTTGCTCCATCTAAACTGCCATAATCAGAAAATGCATCTAACTCACTATCAGCAGACGAAAAACTAATTTGTGCATTAAGCGCACCTTTTTCATAACCCAGATAAGCTTCGACCCCATCAATCTCCATATCACCGATATTATCTTTCCAGCTATCTCGTGGCCCACCATTTGGCACAGCAGCGATATCATAGATATAATCATTGATTTTTGTATTAAATACGGTTGCCCCTAAAGAAAATGTATCATCACCGAATATTGGCGTTTGATAAGCAAAGGCTAACTCTGAATTTCGTCCTCTTTCGGCATCAATATTTTGATTTTCTTTATCGCGTAAACCGGCTCCCGTAAATACTTCACCAATTTCCGGACCTTTGAATATTTCCGTGGTACTTGCTTTGAATAATAATGAATCATTAACCTGATATTCTGCCGCTAAAGCGAACGCAGTATCTTTATAAGTATCATTTACAACTTTTGAATCAATTTCATAACTCACGTAACGCACACCCGGAATAACGGTAAAACCATAACCAAGTGCAATACGATCCTGAATAAATAATGCAGTGCTGGTAATTTTTTCATCAGATATATCAGTATTACCCGATACATAATTAGCCTGATAATCTGTATGGTGGATAGTGTGGTCTATCCCGTAAATAAAATCATGTTGATCTAAATCTGTTATTAACCCATCAATTGACGTTTGTGCCAATATATTTAAACCACTATTTTTGGCTTCTCCTTTTACTTTCCCTGCCCAATCGGCATAATCCGGGTTTTGCAACCAGCCAGATTCATCTCTTTGAAGTTCGCTAATATTAGAAAATGCGGTCGCGGTTAATTCTGACGCATCTCCCCAGTTTAAAGCATAATTTAACGTGAAAGTTTCCCGGGTAAATTCTGTTGGCCATAACAGGGGGACTTTAAGTGAATTAGTAATCGCGATATCTGTAGCTAGTCCCATATCTGGTCTATAACTATAGTCACCCTGATCTGTGTAACTTTCGTAGCTCAAAGATAAGCGTTGATTTTCATTTAGGTCCCATCCTAGTTTTACTAGCATGTCATCTAACTCGCCTTCAAGTCCTTTAACAGTGCCATCAGTTCCCGCGATTTCATTACCCTCTGAATCTTTGATCTGACTACCGCCCACTTCATAATCATCACGGTTTACAACATTGTAATAAGCTAGAACATCAAGGTTATCAGTCAATAGTCCGTAACCGGTAACCGAATAGTTGCGACCTGAATTATTACCAGTACTTGCATGAATTCTACCGCCAAACTTCTGATCTTGTTTTAATAACTCAGCAGCTTCTTTCGTTTCAAAACGTACAGAGCCACCTAAACCGCCGTTAATGACAGAGTTTGTACCAAGATCTATATCAACTGATTTTAAAATATCGGAATGGATTTGAAGGTTCCCCATATGATGATACATATAAGTATTTTGTGCTGCACCATCAATTGAAATATTTAAATCTTTATCATCCATGCTACGAATAGTAATACGCTGATTCAGTGAATGTGCCCCGCCAACATCAACACCAGCTATTGTTCGTAATAAATCAGATAAATGATCAGCTTGCTTATTAGCAATATCTTCTCCTTTTAGATATAAAGAAGAAGTCTTAACTTGAGTACTCCAAACTGAAATTTGCTCAATAGCAGCAAGATCTTCGTCCACTTCATTTGCCATAACTTGTGGTGAAAAACAAATACTTGACACTGCTAACGCAACTGCGCTTTGACTAAAACGCTTTATAAACATGATATTTCCTTTATAAACTCAATTGACAAGAAAAACACTAAGAAATCTTAATGCGAATTATTCTCATTATTATATCAATGTGTTATCTTTAGTTTTCAGGAGATTAATTTGCTAAATCGTCAACTTGTTATGCAAGAAAGTTATTCAGCCAATTTTTCATTATTTTTTACCAGCGAAAGTCGATAATTTATACAATATGACATATAACAGAATAAACATGCCTATCACAGAACGTGAATTACATACGTCTTTATTAGATATAGGTTATGACGGACATCATCTTTGCACAGAGCCTGATGAGGCCAGTGTATTAATGAATGGCAAACTTTTGTTTAATGCATTACCTTCAGGTTTGGGTATTCACTGTGCGGATATCATTGAACAAAAAAAAGCCACCAGCTCAGTGGAGTTATCACCTTGCATCAGTATCAATATATTATTACAGGGAGATCTAAAATTCAGTTTAGGCCATCAGTATTATCAGTTTTCAGCGTCACAAAACCAGCCTGTTATTTTTATTAATTTACTGGCCCAAACAGAATTGTTTACGCGCCACATAATAAAAAACCAACATATTATAAAAGCAAACATAACTGTAGAAAAAAGTTGGTTGCTGGCAAGATGCCATTCAAATGAAGATCGGATGAGTATTAATAACCTGTTTTCGAACACCAGTCAGGTACATCATTGGCCGTGTAATAACGCTTTAGCTGAACTAGCCACATCCTTGATTGCCACTAATCATAAGAAAAGCATAATAGACGTATTAAATACAGAGCAAATCGCATTACAAATTCTAAATATCAATTTAACCAGGCTGAAAAAATCAACATGCGATTCTATTACGAGTTCTTATTGCAATGCCCGTTTACCAAACGATGAGTCTGAACAACTAAAGCAATCCCTGGATAAAGTTGTATTTTCTAACATAGGTTTAAAGCAATTATCAAACCAATTAGGGATCAGTATCAGTACATTACAAAGACGATTTAAAGCAAAATATAACATCACAGTTCACCACTATCTAAGACAAAAACGTTTAGAGCATGCCAGAAAAGCCCTGATCATAGATGGACTCTCAATAGGAGAAGCGGCATTCAGTGCAGGCTACGATCATGTTGCAAACTTTATTACCGCTTTTAAAAAACAATATAATGTCACCCCAGCTCAATTACGAAAGCAACACTTAGGGTTATAAATGCACGAAATTTATTTTGAAATATACTCACTGGCAGTCATTACATGATAAGTCGTATTTCTATGTAATACATGGCAAGGTTCTGGATCCACTATTTCAACAGGCGTATTATTTTGCATCGCAACTTCTAATGCCATCTGCGTAATGTTTACACTAAATGATGTACCCATAAATATAATACGATCAGCTGCTTGCATTTTTTCTTGTGCCTCAGTGATCTGATAAAGTTCAGTATAATATTCGTCAAATAACAATACATAAGGTTTGAGTGAAACATTTAATTCAGGCCCACTTTTGCCTATTTTGAACAATTCCAACAGAGAGCTTGTCAGATTTTTTTCATCAACCAAATCCCAGGGCGCTGTTAACCGCTCAACGGCCTCTCCTTGTGTATGAAAACGCGTAATTTGATCTATACGACCATGAATTGAAATATAATTTGAATTACCTGCTTTACCATCCAGACCATCTATATTTTGTGTTATCAATGTCTTATCTTTTAACCAATGATGTACCCTATTTGGCCCATGGTGACGGTATGTAACAAACCTGTGATAATACCAATTTAAGAATTCAGCTGGGTTTTGTTCATACATAGCACGTGTTGCCATTTCTTGTGGTGTATAATTACGGCTGCCAACAGTCCAAAAACCATCTTCTCCTCTAAACGTTGGGATGCCACTCTCAGCACTCACCCCAGCTCCTGTAATATATAAGGTATTCATTAAAAGTTAATCCCTAAAGTCATTAAAAAATACGCACATCATAATTATGACAAGATCGCAGTAATAAACTGTATAACGGCATTTGGTAAAAAATATGATTTAAAATTGGTAACCCCCTATATCATACGATAAAAATATGGTGATCGAGCATGATAATTGCCAAATCCTTCGATAAACAATTTGGCAAAAAGTACGATGCTAATGTGGGAGGTTACAAAGAAGTCAGATGAATGACAGGTGCATATTCACACCAATGCACGATTCAAGATCTGACCCCGGAGTTATTAGACTACACCCAGAGTTTCTCCAGTTATTATCTATACCTTTTTAGTAAGTTCCTCAGGACGTATAAAGAACCACCAACTAAACAATAAAAAATAACCTTTATAGCTAGAGCTTTGCTTTCTTCTGGCATTTCAATCAAATCCAATATTTCAATCAAATCCAATATTTCAATCAAGCCAAAATAAACCACAAATAAAAGAAACATTTGAATAGCTGTTAAATAAATATAATAATGTTTAGACTTTCTTTTATTTGCACCCACACTCATCTCCTGATTCAATAGCTGCCATTATTAACCCAGCTACTTCTCTTTGTGCACCAGAAGAAAGACCTAATTTGGCTCCATTTTTTAAATTTCTTAACATGTGTTGTCCTTCATAGGCTTTTCCTATTCCTTTTTTATCAACAAACAACCCACCTAATAACCCAGACACAAACCCAGTAAAAAGATCTGGTGTACCCGGAGCGACGGGGTCAGATCTTGGAGCGTGCCATTATTCTGCTCACAGTTGAATAATGTACACCAAAATAATCTGCAATTTTTGCCATTGTATAGAATAAAATCATTTTACAATTAACCTCAAAAATACACGACGCGTAATTAAAATCACTTACTAACTTCTATCAGCAAATGGAGTCGCTAAGAAGTCAGATGAATGACAGGTGCATATTCACACCAATGCACGATTCAAGATCTGACCCCGGAGTTTCCAAGATCTGACCCCGGAGTTTCTTGATGCTGACGTAATAACTCAATAAAACAACTCATAAAGCCTCCCACATACGCATAACGTTATTAGTTAATTGATTAACCAGGCGCTTGGTATCATATTGTTTTATTTGAGTTAACTGAGTATATTTTGAAGTGGTATTGAGGCTGCCATGACCGAGCAATAACTGCAAAGAGCGTAAATCTAATCCTTGCTCTAATAAGTGTGTTGCAAAGCAGTGCCTGAGCGAGTGTGGGCTGATATGTTTTTCAATTTTGCAGTGCTTTAATACCGCTTTCATTGCTTTTTGTACACCACCTTTATCCATAGGAGAATTTGCACCTTGTCCTTTACCTGGGAAGATAAGTTGTTCATGGTGATGCGTTTTCCAATATAAACGCAATTCATCAAGTGTTTTACTCGGTAAAGGTACGAGTCTATCTTTCCCACCTTTGCCATCACGAATATGAACTTGCATGGTTTTACTATCAATATCAGCCACAGTCAGGTTTAGAGCTTCACTTAAACGTAATCCCATAGTGTATAAAGTTAAGAAGAAGACTTGATAGCGTTGTTGTTTGGTTTGATTAATCATAAAAGCAATTTGTGCAGGAGTTAAAATATCAGGAATACGCTTTACCTGCGGGGGCTTAACGATATCAAGCCACTGCCAATGGCGCTCAAGGGTGTACTTATAAAAGAATTGTAAACCGTTACGGTCTAATTTGACGGTACTCCAAGAATGCGTTTGGATCAGGTTATTAAAGTATTGCTTTAAATCTTGGGTACTTAAGGTATCAGGAGTTCGGTCAAAATAGGCGGTAATACGACGAACGGCACGAGAATAGGCATCAATAGTCGCAGGTCGTTTACCTTGTAACTTTAAGTTGGTAAGATGTTGAAGGTAAAGGAAGTCGAAATGTTTTTGTTCAAGATTATTCATAGTATTTACTCCAGAATGACACTGCCAATACGACAGTGCTACTGAGTTAAAGTATGAATGATGTTTTTCTGCCGTTTAGCGGCTTCGTTCAACAAGTCACTCAAAAGGACAAATAACAGTTGGTTTTTGCTCCTGCGTCGCTTATTTTAACCAACTGATATTTTCCTCTTAGTGAGGCGTTAACGTGCTGGAAACCTGAAGTAAGTTTTAAGCAAGAAATAGAGCTCATCAATACTTTCACTTTACAAAACATAATTATCGGGTAGTTTTACTATTTGGTTTTTAGCCAGTGCTCTAAAAATGGCTATTCAAAATCGGGGGTTTTGTCGCAATTATCGATGGTACTTTTTTGTCTTTTAACAACGTAGTGTGGTTTATGATGTTTCCTAAGTTAATGGTTAGTTTAAATAGTTTAATATTGCTCGCTTGTTCTGCTTTTGTTTTTGCGTCGAGTGCTTCCTCATCAAGTATTGAAGCCGTCGATTCAAACACATTTAGAAGTATTCATAATGCTTCTTTGCCCGCTGGCTTTACGTTAGAGAAAGGGCAGCGTGTTTTTTCCTTTAATGGGCAATATCATTTAGAGATGCAAGGCGATGGGGATCTGGTACTTTATGCTGGGCGTTATCCAAAGTGGAGTACCAACACCATAAATTCTAGCGCTACTCGGTTCGTAGTGCAGGGAGATGGCAACTTGGTTTTATATACCGGGAATGGCCAGCCGGTTTGGAGCAGTACAACGCACGGTAACCCAGGAGCGCGCTTATATTTGCAGGATGATGGCAATCTTGTTCTGCGGAAAAATCAAACAGCACTATGGAATACCGCGACCTATACCTCTAACTTCGTTGCCGCTAAAAGCGAGTTTGATTATTCGGGTGCCATATGGTCTCGTCAATCAAAGATAATAAAAACAACATACCCCTCCAGTGACATCGTCGTGGCCGACTACGATGTGGTTGAAGATTTTTCGGCAGATTTTTCAGGATTGAATGATTCAACCGCCGCGATTCAACAAGCACTCGACCAATGTTTTAACGAAGGCGGTGGTACCGTATGGTTGCCCAAAGGGCGCTATAAAATTAGTAATACAGTTAATGTACCTGCATTTTGTACGTTGAGAGGCGATTGGAATGACCCGGATCATTTATCTTTTAACGGCGATTACGGAACACTGGTAGAGGTTAACTTGCCGCCGGGAATTAATGGGCCAAATGCGTTTAGAATTGGCGGTAGCGCGGGTGTTAATGGCTTAACCATTTATTATCCAGAACAAAATATAGAAAACCCGATTGCTTACAATAATACTTTTGATATACCGGGCGGTGGTATCAACTACATGATGAGCTCGGTCATTAATGTCACGTTATTGAATGCTTACCAAGGAATTGGGGTGAGTACTCGTGATGGAGAAATTCACGAAGTGAGTACCGTTAAAAATGTTAAAGGAACGGTGTTGTATCAAGGGATAACTGCATTCAATGGTGCAGACGTGGGTGTGTGGCGAGACATAAAATTGTCCAATGAATACTGGGCTAACGCGGGATCTTATTTCAATGCGCCTAATATTACAGAATTAAATAATTGGACCAAAAACCATGGAACCGGATTTGTTTTGGGGGATGTGGAGTGGGACCAATTTCTAGACATAGAAGCGTCTTACTACAATATAGGCATTCATATCGTACCGGGTCGCCGAATTAGTTTTGCGGGATCGTTTGTTGATGCGCGTATTACTGATACTAATACGGCGCTTTTAGTCGATGACCTGGATAGTCGTTGGGGCATCGGTTTTGTGAGCAGTATCCTAAATGGCGATAATTTTTCGATTGTGAATAATTCCAATGGATATGTAATTTCTAATCACACTGATATACAAGGCGCTTTTGGTGGAGCCGGGGCTATTTATCACGTGGACTCGCCACAAGAAGTTCCACCTAGTTATGTGAAGGCGCCCCACAATAAAAGCTCCCGTGAGGTTTTATACGATGTGACTCAATCACCTTATTCGGCGCCGCGTATTCTGCCAAATCGGGAGGGAGTGATTCCTATTCGTGATGCTACTTCAGCTATCCAGCGTGCGCTTAACCAAGCGGGATCTGATGGTGGTGGATTGGTGTATTTGCCGCCAGGCTGGTATCGCGTGAATGGCAACCTTGATGTGCCAGCAAATGTTGAGTTGCGTGGTGCATCTTCTACGCCTCATCGGGATCAAGTTGGATTAAGTTTAGGCACTGTGTTGTTTGCCTCTAATGGCCATAATATTTCAAATAGTAATAGCGCACCCGCATTGGTTACGTTAAGTGGTGATCAATCAGGCGTTTCGGGATTAAGATTCTTTTATCCAGAGAACCGGCCCGATCAAACGATTGTGCCCTATCCGTTCTCTATTCGTGGTAGAGGAACAGGTAACTATGTTACGAATATTGGATTTGCCAATACTTGGAATGGTATTGATTTTATGAGCCATGTAAACGAGTCACATGTTATTGAGCGTATCGTAGGTACGGTATTTCATCGCGGAATTTTAGCTGCGGGTAATAAAAAGGGGTGGATCAGTGATGTGCTTTCTAACGGCAATGCATCGGTAAGAAATGGCTTTGGCATACATGGATGGTTATCCGATTTAGAGGTATTTGAACGTGTGATTAATCCGGTTACCCGCGTAACGGAAACATTGCTTGTCACTAACACTGTAGGGGATGAATATATATCGAACGTATTTGCTTATGGGGCACAGCGAGGCATAGAGCATCAAGGTGGTTTGGCGAAGGTATTTAATATGGGAACCGATAATTTGGGTGATGGCGGCTACACCGTTTTCTCTTATGATCATATTTATGTATTAAATGCATTACGCTATAACGGGAGCGAAAGCACTAATGGTGCAAACGGCAGTGGCATCACTCTATATAACGATATTATATTAGGTCAGTCGGCCCCGGTTTTTCCTGCTCCGGTTTACCCCAAGACAGAACATCGAATGGGCCAAGGTTCAATTCTTGAAATGGGCGAATCACTCAGCTCTCCCAACGGACTCTATAAACTAATCATGCAGCATGATGGAAACCTTGTGTTGTATAACCAGAATATGAACGCGCTTTGGTCAACAAGTACTCATGGAAACCCGGGGAGTCATTTGGTTTTTCAGTACGATGGCAATGTAGTACTTTACAATAAAAATTCTTCACAGGCACTGTGGTCTACTCAATCGGCTTCTTCGGGAGCGGCTTTTTTTCAGGTTCAAGATGATGCTAACGTAGTGCTTTATGATCAGTTTAATATGCCTTTGTGGACGAGAAACTAACATATAAATATCACCGAGGCTATTTGTAACGTATAATCAAAGATTTAAGGTGTGGCTTTGAGCAGAGTTTTATCAAGGCCACCTTATACCGTAAGTGTCTAGGTATCAACACCTCCCCTTAATTTTTGTTCTCAGTTATGTTATCTCCGAATTATATTAAGGAGATGACTATGAGAATTATGCGAAGCCAAGCACAATGGAAAACCATTATCGAAGACCAATAAACCAGTGGTTTGGCCATTAGGACTTATTGCCAACAATATCAATTATCCACAACATCCTTTTATGCCTTCAGAAAGAAACTCGGTTTGTCGTCAGGAAACTTTGTTCGGGCCAAAATCACACAGCAAATGGAAGTCATTGAGGAGCAACTTGCTATATCCATCACGCTTGGCAAAGCAACTGTCAGTTTGCCAGCTGCAACCATCGCAACCTATCTAAGCCAATTGTTGCGTGAGTTTGTGTAATGAAGATGTTTGTTGAACCGCCTGAAATTTTTCTGCATCGGGATTTTGTCGATTTTCAAAGGTAGCCTTGCGGCTACTAAGAGCGTTAAGGGCGCTCGCCTTTAGGGAGAGTGCTTCTGTTGACTTATGCCGTTTCTTTAGAGTAAAGCCCGTGTTATTTACCAAACTACAGTAGTACAAAAGCCACTATTTCAACTTTTTTGTCATCATAAGATCTCTCTGCGCTATAACGCTAATTTGGTTATTTGAATTTCTCCACGTAATTTTTAAATTTTTTACTGATCATTTATTCAATCTCGATAAAATACCTTCCATGCAATTATTCTTTTCTCACATTAACCAACTTCATCAATTCACTATGGAGCTTTCAAGGCATGCTGGTTCCCTTAAATGTCATCACTGCGCCAAAAGAGATCAGTTTGTTTCTCATGGCTTTGTCTATAAAAAACAAACTGGTGCTAAAATGCTTATCGTTGGTAAACGTATCTTTTGTTCTGATCGTTATGGTCGCTCTGGCTGTGGTGCGACGCTTCGTCTTTACCTGGCTTCCTCTATTCCTGATCTTGTCTATAATGCTGCTATTTTAATGACCTTTATTACTGCCCTTTTTGCCGGGTTAACTATCCAAAAAGCTTATCTAAATGCCACCCATTGTGATGATCCTCGCAATGCTTATCGTTGGCTCAATAAATTACAGTTCAGCCAGAATTATTATCGTGTATTTTTAGGGTCACCTAACACACTGTACGATAAACAATTTAATAACAGAGCATTACGATTAAAAACCTTACTCCCAATCTTAAAACGTTTATTTTCAAAAATATCTCAAACATCCTGTGAACGCTATCAGATATTGATGCAAACATCCTTTATTTAGCATCAATTCATACATATCTAAACGCCTTTTTGATGTATTTCATGTTCATTTTTTACTTATTTATCATCGAACCTGTGTGATCCCCTCAAACTCAATATTTACGCCTTTTTTCCGCAACCGATCTTGTCTCTACACACTACTTTATATTATCCATATCATAGCGATTGCTTAAATTTTTTAAGGATACCTTGATGGAGAATGACCCTGTTTATAAAACCCGGCCTTCGTTTGAACTAAGACTGAGAGTGATCAGTGCCGTAGATTATGCCCCCGGTAATAATATTCGTGAACGGATCAAGCATGTGGCTTCAGACACTTTTTTTGATCAGCAAGCACAATGCCATTTCCAATTTACCTGGCGCACTATCAGCACCTGGCTTTATCGATTTAAAAAACATGGCGTTAGCACCATGGATAATAAGACCCGTGCCGACAAAAATACTTATCGTAAAGTGAAATTGAATGAACTTGCTGAAGCGATTGTTGAGTTAACCCCTAACCTCAGCTTTAACAAGTCCGGTGTGATCCCTAAAAGTACCGTTTATCGTCAATTATTACAGAAAAACTTCTTTCAACGCAGCCAGTTATCCCAAACTTCTTTTTACCGTATGGTCAGAGAAAATGACTTATTAACAGGTGAAAATGCGCAAAAATTACGTCGTTCTTTCTCGATGCAATTTGCCAATGAACTCTGGCAAGCCGACACCATGTATGGCCCTTCTATTCAACAAACTGATGGAAAATGGCGTAAAACATTTTTAATCGCTTTTATTGATGATGCCAGCCGGGTGATCACCCATGGTGAGTTTTTTTACCGTGACAATACCGATAACATGATTGATGCCTTTCGTACAGCCTTGTTTAAACGGGGAAAACCTGAGCGTTTATATTTTGATAACGGCGCTAATTACACCTCTAAAGAGATCTTACAAGCCTGTGTTCGCCTTGATATCAGGCTTTCCCATGCGCCGGTACGAGATGGTGCTGCAAAAGGAAAAATAGAACGATTTTTTCGGGGTTTCAGAGACAGGTTTTTAACCCAATATACTGAGTTTAAATCATTAGACGAACTTAATGATAAAACACAAAGTTGGATAGAAACTGACTACAATCAAGGTCATCATAGCGGCATTCAGATGATCCCCATTGACCGTTTTAACCTGGACCATAGCCGTATTAAGCACCTCACCAATGATGAATATACTGAGGAAGTTTTTTTTATTGAAGAAACTCGAAAAGTCAGTAAAACCAACGTATTTTCAATCAATTCGCAAAAATTTGAATGCCCCGTCGATCTCAGAGAAAAGAAAGTGCAAATACGGTATTCCCGTACCACACGAGATCGTTTTATTGTTTATTTCTGTGATAAGCGCATGGGCGAAGCCAATCTACTTAACCTGCATTTTAACGCTAATCAACGTAAAACAAAAATAGGAAATTCGGTATGATAAAGTCAACATTCGGCCTGACCAAAACACCATTTAACCGTACTGAAATCGTACTGTTACCGCAACAAAGTAAGATCTTCGATATCATCAAAATCCATTCTCAACATGGCGGTTTTTCTGTGGTGATAGGCAATCCTGGCGTAGGTAAAACCGTATTACGTAAACACATTGAAAGCCTGAATAATGAACGCGATACTATCGTTGCTTCATGCTCACAAACCATGCATACCTATCTAAATATTCTAAAGCAACTGGCTGAATCTTTTAAAATTGATGTGCCGATGAAAGACATCGAAAAAGAACTGATCCAATGTGCGTTTTCACATATTCGAGAACGAAAAACCTTATATACCCTGATCGACGAAGCCCACTTACTTGATATGTACGTACTTCGAAAACTCAGGTTGTTATTTGATCGTTTTCCCAAAAAACACAGCTTAGTATTATTGGGTCAACGGGATCTGTTATATTATTTATCAATGAACGTAAATCAAGATATCAAAAGTAGGATCACTTACTCTGAAAATATTTTTGCTTTAAACGATAATGACTTAGAGTTATTCATCCAGAAAGAACTCCAAGCAGTAAAGCTGGGTTTAAATACTTATGATAGCGCTGCAATTGAACTCATCATAAGGTCAAGCGAAGGCAACCTGAGGCTATGTAATAATTTATGCTATGCCAGTCTGATAGAGGCCTGCCAACAAGGAAAACGCATAGTCACCATCAGCCACGTCAACAATATATTGATCCAGCCACATTGGCGTTCACATGAAGAATTAGTTAAGCAACAGGTATCATAGCCATGAAATTCACACAATTAACGCATTATTTCAATGCAGAAGAAGCCGCGACCATCATCACCTTTTTGGATGACTTAAAAGAGGCGCTTTGGTCAAACTATGGTTCTGAAATCATCGAAATACGCAAAGAAAGTGCAATAGAAGAAGCAAAAGAAAATTTTGTTATTTACCAAACTACAGTAGTACAAAAGCCACTATTTCAACTTTTTTGTCATCATAAGATCTCTCTGCGCTATAACGCTAATTTGGTTATTTGAATTTCTCCACGTAATTTTTAAATTTTTTACTGATCATTTATTCAATCTCGATAAAATACCTTCCATGCAATTATTCTTTTCTCACATTAACCAACTTCATCAATTCACTATGGAGCTTTCAAGGCATGCTGGTTCCCTTAAATGTCATCACTGCGCCAAAAGAGATCAGTTTGTTTCTCATGGCTTTGTCTATAAAAAACAAACTGGTGCTAAAATGCTTATCGTTGGTAAACGTATCTTTTGTTCTGATCGTTATGGTCGCTCTGGCTGTGGTGCGACGCTTCGTCTTTACCTGGCTTCCTCTATTCCTGATCTTGCCTATAATGCTGCTATTTTAATGACCTTTATTACTGCCCTTTTTGCCGGGTTAACTATCCAAAAAGCTTATCTAAATGCCACCCATTGTGATGATCCTCGCAATGCTTATCGTTGGCTCAATAAATTACAGTTCAGCCAGAATTATTATCGTGTATTTTTAGGGTCACCTAACACACTGTACGATAAACAATTTAATAACAGAGCATTACGATTAAAAACCTTACTCCCAATCTTAAAACGTTTATTTTCAAAAATATCTCAAACATCCTGTGAACGCTATCAGATATTGATGCAAACATCCTTTATTTAGCATCAATTCATACATATCTAAACGCCTTTTTGATGTATTTCATGTTCATTTTTTACTTATTTATCATCGAACCTGTGTGATCCCCTCAAACTCAATATTTACGCCTTTTTTCCGCAACCGATCTTGTCTCTACACACTACTTTATATTATCCATATCATAGCGATTGCTTAAATTTTTTAAGGATACCTTGATGGAGAATGACCCTGTTTATAAAACCCGGCCTTCGTTTGAACTAAGACTGAGAGTGATCAGTGCCGTAGATTATGCCCCCGGTAATAATATTCGTGAACGGATCAAGCATGTGGCTTCAGACACTTTTTTTGATCAGCAAGCACAATGCCATTTCCAATTTACCTGGCGCACTATCAGCACCTGGCTTTATCGATTTAAAAAACATGGCGTTAGCACCATGGATAATAAGACCCGTGCCGACAAAAATACTTATCGTAAAGTGAAATTGAATGAACTTGCTGAAGCGATTGTTGAGTTAACCCCTAACCTCAGCTTTAACAAGTCCGGTGTGATCCCTAAAAGTACCGTTTATCGTCAATTATTACAGAAAAACTTCTTTCAACGCAGCCAGTTATCCCAAACTTCTTTTTACCGTATGGTCAGAGAAAATGACTTATTAACAGGTGAAAATGCGCAAAAATTACGTCGTTCTTTCTCGATGCAATTTGCCAATGAACTCTGGCAAGCCGACACCATGTATGGCCCTTCTATTCAACAAACTGATGGAAAATGGCGTAAAACATTTTTAATCGCTTTTATTGATGATGCCAGCCGGGTGATCACCCATGGTGAGTTTTTTTACCGTGACAATACCGATAACATGATTGATGCCTTTCGTACAGCCTTGTTTAAACGGGGAAAACCTGAGCGTTTATATTTTGATAACGGCGCTAATTACACCTCTAAAGAGATCTTACAAGCCTGTGTTCGCCTTGATATCAGGCTTTCCCATGCGCCGGTACGAGATGGTGCTGCAAAAGGAAAAATAGAACGATTTTTTCGGGGTTTCAGAGACAGGTTTTTAACCCAATATACTGAGTTTAAATCATTAGACGAACTTAATGATAAAACACAAAGTTGGATAGAAACTGACTACAATCAAGGTCATCATAGCGGCATTCAGATGATCCCCATTGACCGTTTTAACCTGGACCATAGCCGTATTAAGCACCTCACCAATGATGAATATACTGAGGAAGTTTTTTTTATTGAAGAAACTCGAAAAGTCAGTAAAACCAACGTATTTTCAATCAATTCGCAAAAATTTGAATGCCCCGTCGATCTCAGAGAAAAGAAAGTGCAAATACGGTATTCCCGTACCACACGAGATCGTTTTATTGTTTATTTCTGTGATAAGCGCATGGGCGAAGCCAATCTACTTAACCTGCATTTTAACGCTAATCAACGTAAAACAAAAATAGGAAATTCGGTATGATAAAGTCAACATTCGGCCTGACCAAAACACCATTTAACCGTACTGAAATCGTACTGTTACCGCAACAAAGTAAGATCTTCGATATCATCAAAATCCATTCTCAACATGGCGGTTTTTCTGTGGTGATAGGCAATCCTGGCGTAGGTAAAACCGTATTACGTAAACACATTGAAAGCCTGAATAATGAACGCGATACTATCGTTGCTTCATGCTCACAAACCATGCATACCTATCTAAATATTCTAAAGCAACTGGCTGAATCTTTTAAAATTGATGTGCCGATGAAAGACATCGAAAAAGAACTGATCCAATGTGCGTTTTCACATATTCGAGAACGAAAAACCTTATATACCCTGATCGACGAAGCCCACTTACTTGATATGTACGTACTTCGAAAACTCAGGTTGTTATTTGATCGTTTTCCCAAAAAACACAGCTTAGTATTATTGGGTCAACGGGATCTGTTATATTATTTATCAATGAACGTAAATCAAGATATCAAAAGTAGGATCACTTACTCTGAAAATATTTTTGCTTTAAACGATAATGACTTAGAGTTATTCATCCAGAAAGAACTCCAAGCAGTAAAGCTGGGTTTAAATACTTATGATAGCGCTGCAATTGAACTCATCATAAGGTCAAGCGAAGGCAACCTGAGGCTATGTAATAATTTATGCTATGCCAGTCTGATAGAGGCCTGCCAACAAGGAAAACGCATAGTCACCATCAGCCACGTCAACAATATATTGATCCAGCCACATTGGCGTTCACATGAAGAATTAGTTAAGCAACAGGTATCATAGCCATGAAATTCACACAATTAACGCATTATTTCAATGCAGAAGAAGCCGCGACCATCATCACCTTTTTGGATGACTTAAAAGAGGCGCTTTGGTCAAACTATGGTTCTGAAATCATCGAAATACGCAAAGAAAGTGCAATAGAAGAAGCAAAAGAAAATTTGATTAAAACACAGCATGATACTGAGATCTAAATAGCTAACAGTATCATAAAAAAACCGACTCAATTGAGTCGGTTTTTTCGTTTTAATCATAGGTAAAAATCAGAAAATCGGCAATCCTTTGATAAATATTACGAAATTAAAGTAACCGGAAATATAAGCAATCTTTGAAAATACGATGGTAGTTTGGGAAATCTTATAACGCAATTTGGTAAAAAGTACGATAATAAAGTGGTAAAAAAGATTTTGGTTATGATAATAAAGTGGTAATACGCTTATTTTTTAGACTATGGGTATGATGAATAATTTGGTAAAAAGTACGATGGTAATTTAGCGCGCTACATTCCCACCAACATACGCATAGGTATTAACACCATCACTTAAACCAATTGGGTCACTTTGAATATACCGGCCTAATTCGGGGTCGTAATCACGAAAGTAATTATAATATAACCCGCTTTCGACATCGCTGTACTGACCTGGAAAACGTGGGGTGATGCTTTTGTTTGATAAAGTATCTACAACCACATTGGTTTTACCAAATGGTGTCATTTCAACTTGCCAAACCAATGCCCCCGCTTGGTCTGTTAATGCCAATGGGGCATCTATATGATTGGTATGTAAATAGTAGATTTCACTTGTGATAATTGGTGCTGCATCAACTTGTGGTGTTGTTGTATTATGAATCAACACTATACGTTGACCATTGAGGTAAACGTATTCTGTGCTGTAATTACCTGCACCATCAGATTCAGCAAGTACCATGCCGTTTAAGTCATAGTGGAAGTGTTGTTTTATATCAGCACTTTGTTTGATGACACGTTGGCCAATGTGGTTGTAGCTATATTCAAAAACTCCAGCGGCTACGCTGGCAGTTGATAATCTACCGTTTTGGTTATAAGTATACACATCACTACCACGTTGTAGCATATTACCACGCGCATCGTAATTCATGGTTTTGGCGGTGGTTTGCATCAGTTTGCCATTGGTATAGCTGTAATTATCGGTTACACCGTCTTGGGTTTTATCTGTACGGTTACCTATCGCATCATAGTTATATTTGAGTGACCCGTATTTACCATCTGCATCAGTTAAACGTGCAACGGCATCATATTGGTAAGTTTGGCTTTGCTCTGTGTCTAATGCATCAGTGATTTGATTAATATTACCATTGAGGGTAAAACCATATGATTTATCTAAAATACCGTTAACTTGTTTTTTCGTTAACTGATAGTTTTGATTAAAGGTTAAGCTCAGAGTTTTAGCATTACCATAAGTTAAGCTTGTCATTGGACCAAAGGGTAAATACTGAATGTTTGAAGCCAATGTTTGAGTAACACCATTATAAAGACTGGTGAGTCCAGATACCTGCCCCATACTGTTATAGGTATAGTTGATAATACGACCACTTGGGTAAGTAATACTGCTGATAGCACCTTGTTGGTTATAGCTATATTCAGTGGTATTAACTTCATTGCCAGATATGCCATTAACAAGGGTACTTATCTGTTTAGCGACTTCACCAAACGCAGTGTAGTAATAAGCTGTGCTGCCTGTAATATCATTCACCTGGCTTATACGGCCAATACTATAACGGTTAGCTTCATTTTCTGCTGCGGTTTCATCGTAACTAAAGGTGATATTTTCACTGCTACCAGGGAAAGAGACCTGCTTAATACGGTTTAGTGCATCATAGCTGTAATTAACTATGATGTTACGCGCATCTTTTTTAGTGAGCATGTTGCCCGCTTTATCATAGGTAAAGCTGGTGATGCCGCTATCAGGGCTGGTTTGTTTAGTGAGTTCACCAAATTTGTTGTATTCGTATGTGGTGCTACGACCCAAAGCATCTGTGACTTTCGTGAGCTGGTCTAGTTTATTGTATTCAAAACCTGTGGCACTGTCGGCCTGATCTAGGGTTTGGGTAGCACGTTTTAATACATCAAAACTCGATTCTACCTCTGTATTATCAGGGCTGGTTTGTTTAACTAAATTACTGCCCACATCATATTCATTAGTCCAACTTTGGCCTGTGGCATTAATGGTTTTTTCTAACCGGTTTATCTTATCGAAGGCATATTTCTGCGTAAAAACAATGGCTTTATCACTGCCTTTAATATCTCTTTGCGTGATATTACCTGCAAGGTCTACAGTCAGCTCAATACGGTTACCTTGATTATCTTCAATCGCCGTTAATCTACGAGCTGCATCATATTCATAATGAACCTGTGTACCACCAGAAGTCAGTTGTTTGATTTGACCTAGCGCATCATAAACATAACTGGTAGTGCGCCCTGCCTGTGCCATTTTGGTTAAACGGCTATTAACATCAAAGGTTAGATTAGTTACCACGCCATTGGCATCGGTGATTTTTGTCGCTTTACCAAAACCGTTATACTCAGCAAACTGAATTTTATGACCTAATGCATTGGTCACTGAACTCAGATAATTATTAGCATAATATTGATAAGTGGTAATATCCTGCACATCATCACGGGGACCATCAACCCGGCTGATTAACCCCTCTGCGTTGTATTGGTAAGTGGTGGTGCGAATATCGGTGCCATCACTTATTGTATGTTGTGTTATTCTCTTGTTGTTATCATAGGTAAAGACTTCTGTTAGTCCATTTGGACGGGTTATAGTGATAGGTTTTGTATGACTTGATGTATAGGTATATGAAGTTGTCGCTGCATTTGCTGCTCCCGCATTTTGAGTAATACTTGATAACTTACCATTTGATGCATAAGTTCTTTGTTCAACCGCACCACTTTCATCTGTCTTACTTATTTTACGACCATATTTATCATAACCAAAAATTACTTTCCCTTGTTCACCACTGGTACTACAACTTTTACCTGTAATCTCTTCAGCTAGACCCATATCATTAAACTTGATGGTTGACTGGTGGCCTTTTTCATTCGTAGAAAACACAGTATTAGCAAGAGTATCATATGCAATATTAGTTCGATTATTACCATTAATATGAGCTGAACTAATTGCAACTCCCTTTCCATTATATTGCCAAGTGGCATAACGAACACCATTTCTATCCGTAATCCCAGTTAAAGCATAGGGATATAAGGTGTTTTCATAATGATATGTTTCACTTTGATTATCTGTATTATCAGAAGGAGTGTTGTCTGGGTAGATGGTGGCTACTAGGTTGTTAATCGCATCATATTGATAATTAATAATACTTCCATTTGGCAATGTAACGGAATCTATTTCTTTATAATCGTTATACGTAAAGCTTAGTTTCTCGCCATTCTGGCTAATAACGGATAATAAGGTATTTTCACTACCATAATTCATAGTAACTTTATTGCCATTATCATCTTCAATGGAACTTAATTTTCCATTAGTGAAAAAGTTATAATGAACATTATTTCTATCCGAATATTTGTATCCAATAGAAGTCATCACAACGGATTCGCCATTAGGATATTGGCTGGTAAATCTAGACCTCCCGTCAAAATTAAAAGTTATTAATTGTTTTCCTGGAATTTGAATATGAGCAGCTGCGTATAAAACAAACTTAGCGTCAAAGTTATGTTTCCATTGAAGGTGTCCATTTTTATATACATTTTCTTCGACGATGTATTCTTTTTCAATAGTAACTTTTGGACCTTTATACCCGCTAGATTGCGTGTACCTTTTCTCTTGACCTGTTATCAACTTAACTGTTGGACGAAATGATTCAGCGTCATCTGCACCGTGTGAAGAATAATGTCTAGTAAAGTTTAGAAAGGGATTGGTATCGGAGCTGTAATCAGTGAAGGATTGGATTTTTTCACCCGTTAAAACATCAATTGGGTTACCCTCACACTGCCTTTTTTGTTCTATTTGGTTTTCGCACTTCCCAATGTTTAAATTCAATTTAGAAGCCCATGCAGGGCATTGGGTAGCACAAACTTTAGCTATTCGGTCTAATTTAAATGGAGAAAAGCACTGGAGTCTATTATAAAAACTTAAACTTTGATGACTCTGCCCACAATTTGATAAAACACCACTTTCATTTTCATTACAAGTTACCCAATTCCGACGATAGATATAACTAGAATCACGACTATCCATACTAACTGAACTTCGGCTAAAGGTAATATTATCTTCTATTAATACACGACCTAATGCTAATGAAGCATTTAGCTTGGCCTGTATAATCGGGATACCAAGTACATGACACTCTTCGACAGTCATCAACTCTTCACTTAATTTTGTACTAGAGTCATAACAAGTAGCATATATAGGAGGCTCTGCTTTAGCTGATCCAGAAAACAACTGACCAAACAGCAATAAACTCAATAACGTTAAATATTTAAACAAAAGTTAAATCCTTAAAATAAAAAGTGATATGTGCACTTTGCCAATTTCCTTTAGGCCTAAAATCATTTGAAAGAATGAAGTTGCTTGGATGGAGATTTGAATAGTTTAAACACATGAAATTGCGCGCATTATGCATTATTGCACTTTAAAATAAAACAAAAACTGCTGGACAAAGATCTAAACACAGCTATTATGAACAGTGTTCAAATAATTAAAGAGGGATAAATTATAATGGCAAGGCGAAAAGATCATAGTCACGATGAACTAAAAACTTTGGTTATAGATCAAGTGGTTGCTTTTTTACAGCATTCACCGGCAAACCAACTCAGTTTGAGAAAATTAGCTAAATTAGTTGGCTACTCAGCGGGTACTCTCATTAATCTATTTGGCAGTTATGCGCACTTAATGTTAGCAGCTAATGCATATACTTTAGACGAAATTGCAATCCAACTTAATAAGTCATTAAAAACCACACAACAAGCAGATGAGCAACTAATGTTATTCGCATTTACCTATTTTTCATTTGCACAGCAACATCCCTATCAATGGAAAATATTATTTGATCATCACTTACCTGATGAAGAAACTATTCCTAAGTGGCAAATGCAACGCATTCAAAACTTGTTTTTGTTAATTGAAACAAGTTTGTTTACGATTGCACCAACAGCTAACAAAGACGAAATACAAAAAACCTCCCGAGTAATTTGGGCCGCAGTTCATGGAATATGTGTACTAGAAACAGATAATAAGCTATTTGCCACAGAAGCAATTTCAGGGAAGCAGATGATTGAATCTCTGATAAATCACTATTTAGGTTCATGGCAACAAACCTATTTAACAGAAGGAAAGAAAGCATGAGTCAAAATGGTCAGTTTTCACTATTAAATACCCGCAAGTTTTTACCTTATTTTTTGACCCAGGCATTAGGGGCATTTAATGATAACCTTTACAAAAACGCCCTATTGTTATTCATAACATTTGGCTTAATTGGCCAACAACAGGATCCCGCTCTATTAACCAACCTGGCAGCGGGTTTATTTATTCTTCCTTTCTTTATTTTTTCACCTGTTGCTGGTCAAATAGCGGATAAAATGGAAAAGTCAAAGTTGATCCGTTGGATAAAACTCGCTGAAATCGTCATTATGTTTTTAGCCGCTGGTGCCGTTTTATTCGATAGCCTCTGGTTGATGATGACCCTACTATTTCTTATGGGATTACAATCCGCGATATTTGGCCCGGTTAAGTTTGCTTTTTTACCACAACAGTTAAAACAAGATGAGATAGTTGGTGGTAATGCCTTAGTAGAAATGGGAACTTTTTTAGCTATTTTGGCAGGGACTATTTCAGCCGGCTTATTATTTGATTTTGAATCTAATAAATTTTTGATTGCAGCTGGCATCATAGTTTTTGCCATAGCCGGGTATTTTACCAGTACCTTTATTCCGACATCCCCGGCAAATGATCCTGAGCTAAAAGTTAACTGGAATCCATTCACTGAATTCAAACATACATTTTCTTTGGCCCGCAAAAATCACGCTATCTTTTTATCTATTATGGCCATTAGTTGGTTCTGGTTTATGGGTGCAAGTTACCTGACACAATTTCCTAACTTTGCCAAACAAACCTTAGGGGGAAATACTCAGGTTGTGACCCTTTTACTTACTCTATTTTCAATGGGAGTGGGGTTAGGCTCTTTGCTATGTGAAAAGCTATCAGATCATAAAATAGAACTTGGGATAGTGCCAATAGGGTCTATAGGTATGAGTTTATTTGGTATTGATTTATATTTTGCAATTTCTCAAATTCATATTCTCGATAAAATGGATGCCATATCTTTTATCAGCCAAAGTGAAAACTGGAGAATGATGTTTGATATTGCGATGATCAGTACATTTGGCGGTATCTTTATCGTACCTTTACAAGCCGTGATCCAGACTCGCAGTGAAGAGAAAAACCGGGCTCGAATAATCGCAGCCAACAATATGTTTAATGCCTTGTTTATGGTGGCAAGTGCGATATTTAGTATTATTGCTTTAGTTGTTATTAAAATTACTATCACAGAATATTTTTTAATATTAGCAATTATGAATATCATAGTAGCGATTTATGTATATGCACAAGTACCTGAATTTGCATTACGTTTTTGCATTTGGATATTAAGTCACACTATGTACCGGGTAACAAAACAAGGGCTTGATAATATCCCCGAACAAGGGCCAGCAGTATTAGTATGCAATCATGTCAGTTATGTAGATGCAATGCTTATCGCCGGTGCGTATCACAGGCCAATACGGTTTGTCATGGACAGAGGCATATCTGAAATGCCAGGTTTAAAGCACTTTTTTAAAATGGCAAAAACCATTCCTATCTGTTCGCCAAAAGCCGACGCAGATGTATATGAAACTGCCTTTAAGCGTATTAAGGAAGAGCTTGATGCTGGTAACCTGGTTTGTATTTTCCCTGAAGGCAAAATCAGCAAAGACGGGAACATAGATACTTTCAAAAAAGGGATTGAACGAATTTTAAAAGAATCCCCGGTTGATGTTATTCCTTTGTCGTTAAATGGGCTATGGGGGAGTTATTTTAGCCATAAAGGAGGCCACGCTTTAACAACTCGACCAAAACGTTTTTGGTCTAAAGTACAACTTAAAGCAGGGCCTAAGTGTGCAGGGACAAGCTCCAACGCTCTGGAACTGGAGTCTAAAGTGAAAGCACTTTTTAACAACTAAACAAAAGAAAACCGTGATTTATCATATAATAAACCACGGTTTTACTTTTCAATTTACTTGTCAAGTTAGTCACTAAGTTATGTTTATGTGACTATGATTTTGCCCCTTTACTTTTTAAATAGTGTTTTATTTTCATATTTTTTGCGCCGTTCAAGGGGCTTCGATATTCACTGCCCCTTACAAGTTTAACGTCAACTCCCAGGTTTACATCAGCACCATTTTCGACTAAAAATTTCACCATGTCATAATGCCCGGCGCGAGATGCCGTGATCAAAGCCGTTTCATCATTCACGACAACGGCATTAAGATCAGCGCCTTGCTCTACAAGTAACTGGGCCAACTCGATATTGTTTTTCATTGACGCATTAATTAAGGCATTACCATCATGATAGGTAGACTGGTTCACATCAGCACCTAATTCAATTAATGCTTTTACAATATCTTTTTTATTGCGCTGAACAGCAATAATTAAGGGTGTGCCATCACCTTCAATATCTTCATTGATATCTATGCCATTATTTATTAACGCTTTAACTTTATTCCAATCGTTATATCTAATCGCCTGGATCATTTGTTTACTTTCTACACTTTGTGAATGATTACTATCATGATCAGATACGACAATAGTCGGCTCATTATTATGTGCTATGGTGATTGTCGTTGTTGTCACAGCAATACATGCGATAGCTAAACTTAATAATTTTGTTACTTTATTTTTTTTCAACATTTTATATCCCTTTGTATTTTTAATTTAGAGTAAACTTCTTAATTCACACTAGGTATATCAAACACCATGCCAACATGTAACACACTGAAATTAAAGGGATAAAATTAAAAGTGTAATATTTACAAAACGATCGGACGGACAGCGGACTGTCCGCGGACAAATTGAAAAGCGTAAAGTATTAAGCGAAAAAGTTCGTTTGGTTAAACATGCTAAGGTTATTAAATTCTTAAATAACCTTAGCTAGATAAATTAAGCGTTAAATACTAATTTAAAACACCATACCAACAACCAGAGATAATTCATTTAAGTTATGTTTAAAAGAATAGCTGGCATTGCTATCAATCACATTTTTCTCATTAATTTTCAACAGAGAATATTCGAAACCAAAATAAATGTTATCTACAAATTCATATTCCACACCTAAAGAGTAATATAGGTCATTGCCATTTTTATCTGTATCACTTACTGAATCATAGAATGCCAATTTGTCAGGTGTATAACCATTATATTCCCAATAGGCAACACCCACGCGAGTATTAACAGACAGGTTTTCAAGTAATTCAATTTCCCATTTACCACCCAACCTTATGGTCTCTAGCTCTATAGGAACTTTAACTTTAAATACTTCAAAGTTCTCCTCAATTGTAGAACCATTAACTGGAGCAAGACCATATTTTAATGTCAAATCATTAACTGTTTTCCCATGTTTATGTCTGGCTAATTCAACAGAAAGATTATTGGTAAATTTTGCCCCAATTCTTATTCCAAATGATTCTGAGTTTTCATATGAGTCATAGTATTTTCTATTTATAACGTCTTGATATTCGACCGTTGAAATTGTATTAATGTGAGATTGAGAGTGACCGATTAAAAACTCTGTGGCAAATTCATGTTCACATTAATTGAATCAAATGTGCATTAGCTCAAATAAAGTTTATTTTTCTTTTGAAGAAACATATTAATCTGTTGTTGGATTTGTTTATTTTGTCAACCTGAGTGATAGCATGTTGATTATACGAGGCTTAAGTACTTTCAGCAAGATGTGGCTCATATGCAATAAACTTAAGTTAGTCGATAAATCAATCGCTAAAGGGATTTCTATTTTATCCAGACCATCTAAAACATTCACATTGCCAGGCTGGTTAATGGACCTTAAAAAATTAAAAGTCCATGTTTCAACCGAAATAATCAGCAAGTTAACTTTCAGGTAGAACCCAATCGGCTCTTGGGTAATGGCATGTATATCCATCTGGTAAACGCTCTAAATAATCCTGATGTTCGGCTTCTGCCTGCCAAAAATCACCGGCGGGAGCTAATTCAGTAACCACCGGACCTGGCCATAAGCCTGATGCATTAACATCCTCTATGGTTCGTTTAGCTTCTTGGAGTTGTGCATCGTTGACATAATAAATAGCCGAACGATATGAGGCACCTAAGTCATTTCCTTGTCTGTTTTCTGTGCTGGGATCGTGTATTTGAAAGAAAAATTCTAAGATTTTACGATAGCTTATCACCTGATTATCAAAAGAAATTTCAATACCTTCAGCATGTGTACCATGATTTTTGTAAGTCGCATTTATTACATCACCGCCAGTATAGCCTACACGTGTTGCGTTTATACCAGGTAAATTACGAATAAGCCCCTGCATACCCCAAAAACACCCCCCAGCCAATATTGCTTTTTCAATAGACATTATTTTTCCTCCTCTAACTGATTTAAATATTCACCGTAACCTTTATCTTCCATCTCATCCCTGTGTATAAAACGCAACGACGCTGAATTAATACAATATCGTAAACCACCTGCATCTTTTGGACCATCGGGAAAGACATGACCTAAATGGCTATCACCATAGTGTGATCTTACTTCGGTTCGCACCATACCGTGACTGGTATCATTTATTTCATTAATATTGCTTGCTTTAATTGGCTTTGTAAAACTTGGCCAGCCGCACCCAGATTCAAATTTTGCTGAAGAAGCAAATAAGGGCTCACCCGATACAATATCAACATAGATACCTGGCGCTTTATTATAAAGTAACTCTCCTGATCCCATAGCCTCAGTGCCATTTTGCTGAGTAATACGATATTGCTCTGTATTGAGTGCTGCAATTGCCTTATCTGTCTTTTGATAAACAGTCATTGTTTACTCCTTTTTAGCTTAGATGATTCGAGTTCTGTGGGACAGTTCATTAATAATAACTATGTTAGGTTATTTCAACTGCCTATGTATTTAAAATCAGGTTAAATTAGAAAAAGATTATTGATCCAGACCCAATTTTTGCTATTTTAATTTCATAATGTACCTGAAATAATCAATTAGGACGAAATATGAAAAATGGCGTGCGTCTTTTACTGTTCATTAGTCACATAATAGTGGGGTTTTTAGGCTTTGGTATTGGAATATATTCGCTGCCACTATTAACCGCATCACCCGCTCCAAGTGATAACCAAATCGCTACCTTAGCTACAGATGCTAAATTTACGACTGAATTTCAAAAAGCACGCCAAGACAGTGACTTTCTGCATTGGGGTAAAGGTCAGGTCACAATTAGTGACAAAATTATCACCTTAAAAGGTGAACTCGCGCCTGGCCCAGATTATAAACTCTACCTTTCGACTCATTTTATTGAAACCGAAGCTGAATTTAATCAACAAAAAAATTCTATGGTACAAGTGGGTGATATAAGATCATTTCAAAATTTTATTGTTTCTGTACCGCCTGATATTAACCCTGCCGATTACACTACTGTGATAGTTTGGTGTGAGTCTTTTGATCAATATATTACATCAGCCAAATATCAATAATCACGCCACAAAAACCTTGGACGATAGCCTTATTTTGGTTTTGCTCCAGCGTGATTAACTTAGATACAGAGAAAAACATAAAGAAATGTAATAAATAGGATCAATGCCAAGTATGGTTTGGCAGGCATAATATTTGTACTCACAGCTATTTTAGTCAGCTAAAGTAGTATTGAAATATGCGCTTAAGGTGTAAAATATTTACACAATAAACAGCAACTTTCGCATTGTAATTTTAAATCTACCGCAGCACGGTCATCCTCAAACATCAGTGTAGCCGAAAAATCATTATCGGTTCTGTCATTCACAACATATGAACGTGAATCATTCATTTTTTGCCATTTCAATAAGGCATTATGTGCATCTGTGCTCACGCCAAACTTGCAATATTCGGCAGGAGTTTCATTATTCCTATAAAAATGATAATTACCTGTCAGCATTCATATTTCCTTATTACAAATATTCATCAACTCTGGCAGTGCTATGTTCTCTTGTAGCACTATTAGCGTTTCAGGTTTTGAAGGGATGTAATAACTTTTGGTATCCACTTTACTCATTAAACAAAAGCCCACAATTTACCCAGTCATAAAGCAAGCATAGAATAATTGTTAACTTTTGCTAATTTAATAATGCGATTCAACGACTCATACCTGAGTGTAAAACCGTTAAACTTGACCTCAATTAATTAACTTTCTATTTAGGATCCGTCAAAACATTTTAATGAATTTTTACTACACTTAAACTGACATATTTTATTGGTTTTAAGGTCTGTAAATGCGTAAACAGTTATTACTCGTATTTATTTTGCTAATAACGATTTTCGCCTGCCATTTAACATATGGTAAAGCTAATTTACTTAAGTTTAGAAAATATGGGCTTTCACTTGGGTTATCTCAAAGTACCGTGGTCAGCATGGTACAAGATCATCAAGGCTTTCTTTGGTTTGGTACACAAGATGGTCTTAACCGTTTTGATGGTTATCAGTTTAAAGTATTTCAACATGAAATGAATGATCCTTCCTCATTATCTTCAAATTACATCGCGGCATTACATGTAGATAAAAAAGGCGAATTATGGATAGGCACTTCTAAAGGATTACATAGATATAATAAACAGACAGCCACGTTTACACCTTATATATTAGGGAGTGAAACAAGAGAAAATAAAGGGAGTCAATATATAAACAAAATTCTTTCTGGGCCTGATAATAAACTTTGGATTGGTACTTATGAAGGGTTATTTTTATTTGATCCTATCTCAGCTAGTTCTGAATTATTTGAAAATAAATCAATTAAACCAAATTCTTCAGACAGCCAACATATATACGCGATGTTCACTGATAATAAAAATCAGCTTTGGGTTGGTACCAGTCAGGGACTAAATCGATTAGATCTACAGTCAAAAACGTTTAAAAGCACGCCTTTAACAATAAATCAAAAAGGCTCACCCAGTGGGGATTCCATCACCGACATTGTACAGGATAAAAGTGGTCATTTATGGGTGGCAACATATCGTTCAGGACTAATTAAATTTGATCCTCTTAATAATAAAATAACTCCTTATCAACATAATACCAAGGAACGAACCAGCATTAGCCATAATCGAGTTCGCTCCCTACTGATAGATCGATTTGGTACATTATGGATTGGTACCGCAAACGGCTTAAATATATATGATACTGAACAAGATAATTTTATACGATATTACAATGATCCGGCTATAGCGGCTAGTTTAAGTAACGATTATATATGGGACATATTAGAAGACAATAATGATAGTGTGTGGTTTGGCACAAGTAATGGCGTAAATCAATTTGTTCATAGTACCCTCAAGTTTGGCCACCGCCATAAAATGCCTCACGCCAACATAGGATTAAGCCATAATCATGTGCGTTCATTATTTAAGTCTGCAGATAATACTTTATGGGTAGGGGTAGATAATGGTCTGAATAAATATGATCCTATTTCAAATTCATTTACTTATTATCAGCATGATCCCAATGATAAACACAGTATCAGTGCAGGCATGGTGATGTCTGTTTTTGCTGACTCTAACAATCGGGTTTGGGCTGGTACCTATAACAATGGATTAAACCTATTGAACAATAATCAGCAATTTACACACTTTACCCATGATCCGAATAATAAAAATACACTTAGTCATAATCGAGTTTATGCCATATCCGAAGATCAAAACGGTTTTTTATGGATTGGTACTTTAAATGGACTTAACCGTTTCGATCCTGAGGAAAAAACCTTCACTCGTTTTTATCATCAACCCAGCAATACGAACTCATTGAGTGGTAATAGTATCTACGCTATCTCACCAACTCCAACTGGTGATCTTTGGATCGCAACCAGAAACTCAGGGATCACACGTTTCGACCCTAAATCAGAAAGTTTTCAACGCTTTGAATATAATCCTGCAAACAATAACAGTATTAGCCATAATCGGGTATTTTCACTTTATCAAAAAGGTCCTGATGAACTATGGGCTGCAACTGCCAATGGCTTAAATAAACTCACAATATCAACTAAACACGTCACCCGATACTACAGACAACAAGGCTTATTAAATAATACAATTTATGCTGTCACAGGTGATGAACACGGCTTAATTTGGTTCAGTACTAATCGGGGGTTATCTCGTTATGATCCAATTAATAACCAATTTAAGCATTTTGACCTAGAACATGGTTTACAATCCAATGAATTTAATAATGGCGCTTTTTATAAAGCCGCTGATGGCGAACTCTTTTTTGGCGGGATCAATGGTTTAAATCGCTTTTACCCATATGAAATCAAAGATAATACCATGAAACCTGATGTTGAAATTACCCAGTTTTATCTTGCAAATAAGGCCCAGGAATTTCAAAAAAACTCACCTTTATCGAAAACAATCAATCAAACTCAATCTATTACACTCGATCACACGCAGGCCGTATTCTCTTTTGAATTTACCGCACTACATTTTACCAATCCGGCAAGAAATAATTTTACTTATATTCTTGAAGGTTTTGACAAAGAGTGGACCCAAACAAATGCCCAGTACCGAAGGGCAACCTATACTAACCTGCCCGCTGGAAATTATTCCTTTAAAGTCAAAGCGGCCAATAGTGACAATTTATGGGGTGATATCAGTCAGCCAATTCAAATAAAAATAACCCCTGCTCCGTGGAAGACCATTTGGGCATACTTATTTTATGCCATGGTATTGTGTTCAACCTTGGGTGCCTTCGCTTTTCAACGCTATCGAAAACAACAGGCAATTAAAGAAAGTGAAAACAGGCTTTCGTTAGCATTATGGAGTAGCGGTAACGAATTTTGGGATTGGAATACACAAAAAAATACCTTAGTGCGCTCTAATAATAGTCATATTTTTTCACTTCCCTCTGGGGAAAACTTTTCAATCGATGCAATGAAAGCTTTAGTTCACCCTGATGACTTTGAAAATCTAAAAACAACCTTCATCAAGCATTTAAATCAACAAAGTGACTATTTTGAATATGCATATCGTTTACGAAATAATTTAAATCAATGGACTTGGGTATTAGACAGAGGAAAAGTTGTTCAACGCGATGAAAAAAACTTCCCTATCAGGGTATTAGGCACGATTCAAAATATAAACGACTTAAAAACCATAGAAGAGCAACTTAGACAATTAAACGAGGAATTAGAAACACGAGTCGAAAATAGAACCACTGAACTTGCAACCACAGTAGATGAATTAGCAACAACTTTAAAGCAATTAACTAGTACACAATTACAGTTAGTTAAGGCCGAAAAAATGGCCGCTTTAGGAGGGTTAGTCAGTGGTATTTCTCACGAAATAAATACACCCGTTGGCATTTGCATTACCAGTTCTTCAGCGCTTGAGTCTGCTATTGAGACTTTCTTTCAATTACAAGCTGAAAACAAGCTTACCAGAGCTGAATTTGAAACATTTAAACAAACTTGTCAATATTCACTTTCCTTAGTTAGCAGAAACTTACAACGTACGGCGGAATTGGTGCAAAGTTTTAAGCTTGTTGCCGTTGATCAAGCAGGTGATACTCCAAGTAAATGTAATATAAAACAGTTCTTTCAATATATCATTGACGGATTTGAAAACCAGTTAGCTGAAAACAAAACAAAACTCAACTTTATTTGTGAAGCGGATCTGGAGATTAACTGTTTCAGTGCATCTTTAGAGTTAGTATTAACACAATTGATCCATAATTCATTACAGCATGGCATAGAAAAAAATGGAGCTGGTCTTATTGATATCTCAGTCTTCACTCAAAATCACCAGATGATCATTAATTATCAAGATAATGGTTCTGGATTAGCCACCAGCAATAATGAACGAATGTTTGAACCATTTTATACAACTTTACGGAACCAAGGTCATACCGGTTTGGGAATGCATATAGTATTCAACCATATTACACAAAGGTTAAATGGCAGTATCGAAATTAATAAAAACACTACGCAAGGGTTAGCTTTCACCATCACAATCCCTGTATTATGAAAATCTTAAAATAGAATAAACGAACTAAAATACTTCTTCTTTATTCGATAAATAAAAAGGACATTAAAAATGTTAGAAATGGCTGTAATATATTTAGCCGCAGCAATCATTGCAGTTCCAATTGCTAAAAGGTTAGGTTTAGGATCTGTTCTAGGCTACCTTTTAGCGGGCATTTTAATTGGACCTTTTATTTTAGGTTTTGTTGGCGATCAAACTGATGTTATGCATTTTGCGGAGTTTGGTGTCGTGATGATGCTTTTTTTAGTAGGCTTAGAATTACAGCCAGCACGATTATGGAAATTACGCCACTCAATATTAGGTTTAGGCGGACTTCAGGTATTATTAACTACACTTGCCCTTTTTATAATTGGTTTTTATGGATTAACATTAAAATGGCAAACCGCATTAGCCATTAGTTTAATGCTTGCTTTATCTTCTACCGCAATCGTATTACAAACTTTAGCGGAAAAAGGATGGATCAAACAAGAAGCCGGACAAAATGCATTTTCAGTTTTATTATTCCAAGATATCGCCGTTATTCCTATTCTTGCCTTATTACCTTTGCTGGCATTTCAAGATATCTCAGCGATGACATCAAATCATCAAAACTTAATAGAACATTTTCCCGTATTGATCCAAGTAGCAATTTCACTGGCTGTTATTACGCTTATTATTTTAGCTGGTAAATATGTGTCAGCGCCATTATTCAGATATATCGCCGATACACGTTTAAGAGAAATATTCACTGTATTTGCACTTTTTCTGGTAATTGCCATTGCACTTATCATGCAAAAAATAGGGTTATCACCTGCATTGGGCACATTTTTAGCAGGTGTAGTATTAGCAGAAAGTGAATTCAGACATGAACTAGAGGTTGATATAGAGCCTTTTAAAGGTTTATTACTCGGTTTATTTTTTATTACCGTGGGTGCATCAATCGATTTCCCATTATTATTTAACTCCTTTGCCATTGTTCTTGCCCTTGTCTGTGGTTTGATATTTATCAAGGCATTAATTTTATATGTCTTAGCCCATTTTTTTAAAATGCAAAATGAGCAAAAATTATTATTTACCTTAGCGTTAGCCCAAGGTGGAGAATTTGCTTTTGTACTTTTATCATTAACCACTAACTTACAAATACTCACTCCCGACCAAACTAAACTCACCACTTTAGTGGTTGCAATTTCAATGTTATGTGCGCCTTTATTATTGATCGGCTACGAAAAATATATTAGTCATTGTAATAATAACGCAGCTAATTTTGATGACATAAAAGATATTGAAGCAACACAAAATGTGATCATTGCAGGTTATGGTCGTTTTGGACAAATTATCGGGCGATTATTATCAGCTCAGGATTATCATTTATCTATTTTGGATCATAGCCCCAGTCAAATTGAATTATTAAGACGCTTTGGTAATAAAGTGTTTTACGGTGATGCCGCAAGAAAAGACTTACTGGAAGCATCAGGTGCCAAAGAAGCGCAATTGTTAGTAATAGCCATTGATGAACCAGACAAAACCATAGAAATCATTGAGCTTGCCCGTAAGCATTACCCAGATTTAAAAATTGTTGCGCGTGCAATCGACAGACGCCATGCCTATCAGTTGCTACAACTGGGTGTTGACTCTTTTCACCGAGAGACCTTTGATTCAGCGGTAAATGCGGGGATCACAGCACTAAGGCTTTTAGGTAATAGTCATGATATATCAGCCAGAGCTGGTAAACTTTTTAGTGAACATGATAAAGAATCTTTAAAAATACTCGCCGATGTTTGGGGTGACGACCACACTTATGGCGTGGCCGTTAAACAAAGAATGGAAGATTTGCAGCAAGTACTCACTAAAGATAAAGCCGAACAAGAGAAACTCAATACCTGTCACGGTGAAAACTGTGATCAACCAAAAAACTTGCCCGACTAAACGGGTCATCCAGCTTCGATTTTATTCACTAATGCTTTCACCTGGAGCGTTTGTACTTTATCAACGATGGCTGCAAGTTTATCTAAACCTCCAGCCATATAACCAACAACTTGATAGGTATGAATGATTTTGGCATGTTTATCATCTATCTTTTTAAATTGCCAATTCATGCCACCTTGCACTCCCATCATTTGCAATGGACCTAACCCGCCGATCATGCGTAATTCTTTATTCGGATCAACATAAGATACCGTCATATGAAGCACTTCTTTATCACCTGATGTTTCACAAAAACATCCACCGGCTTTGGGTATTAAAGTCATACCAGTAGATTTGCCAAAATACGTGTGTTCTGCATTCCACCATTCACCCACTTTAATAAACTGCTGATAACTTGTTGTTACGTCTGCATTTACATTGTGCTCTATTTGAATTTTAAAGCCATTATGCTCACTACTTATCACCGCAGCTAATGCTAATTGAGGTAAGGTAAAAAAGACAAATGCGCTTAACTTAAATCGTTTTTTCATGGATTTATTTCCATAGCAAAATACTTAATATTTTTAGCATATCTTTAAATAACCATAAATTCATTAGTAATTTACAATTTTGTAAAACAGTCAGATAAACTTGCAGATAAAAATATTTTCTCATATATTATAATAACTTGCATTGCTAATTAGGTTAATTAAAGGCAGAATGTTTGGGTTTATGCATAAATAAACAAATTAAAATTATCAATGGATGGAGAAAAGGATGAGTGATTCAACTACAGTTGGAAGTGATAACAAACCGAATGTAAATAAGAATTGGCAAACAAAATTTGATCTGCTTGAAAAAATAGGCGCCGATGAACAGTTTATATACAAAGCACTAAGTTCCAGTGCATATAAAGAATTAAATTTTAACAACAAACAAAAAATATCCTTTAATATTTGGGCTTTTTTATTTGGTGCTTTTTATTATTTTGCTAAAAAAATGTGGATCAAAGGTGCTGTTATTCTAGGTATCGTTTGGACACTTTCAGCATTTTTAACCTTAATTGAAAACATTGCCGGGTTTTCATTTCCGGGAATCTTCTATTGGATCCCTTCCGCTGTGATATGTAGTCAGATGGCTAATTATGATTATTTCCGGTCGGTTAAATACAATGAAAAATTATGGCCCGGGTTACCTGATATATTAACAAAACCAGTTGGATTCATCGGTTTTCCCGTAGCAGCATTTATACTCTTGGTTGTTTTTTCAGCTATGAGTCCATCAACGAGTGAAGACAGTAATAGTCTTGTTCTCGATGAAGTTTCTGGTGTTTGGCGCGCTGATTCAGATGCAGCCATGGTTAACATTTCGTTGTTAAATAAAAAGAAATCTCTGACAATTAATGGCAAAAAAATTCCTGTAATCGTTAATTCGATTGATCATGATAATAATGTGATCACCCTTAGTGTAAATGCCAATGGTCAAGAAGTATTGTGGACGCTACGTCAATTAATCGCAGACGACGATACTTTTAATCTACAAATGACATTACATAATGGTACACAAGACGAACTCTCTTTTGTAAGAAATTTATAACCCACAACTATCGCCAGAGAGCTTCCTTCTCTGGCTTTTTAAAATTCGGCCTCAATTTCAAAATGTAATACATCATGGGTAATAGGATGGATCAATTCTAACATTTGCGCATGTAAATGTAAGCGTTCGGCTTTATTACCATACAAATCATCACCAATAATTGGCATATTTAGTCCCAAATAATGCGCACAATGTACTCTAAGCTGATGAGTTCGGCCTGTTTTTGGATATAAATATAACTTAGTGCAGCCATTTTCACGAGCAATAACCTCGTATCTTGTATGCGCTATTTTTCCATATTGTTCACACATAAGCTGACGTGGTCTGTCATTAAAATCACCTCGTAACGGTAAACTAATTTCACCTTTATCAGATGCTAATAAACCGTCAATCAATGCCACATAACGTTTTTTTACCGACCGATTTATAAATTGTTTTTGTAACTGTTTATTTGCTTTTTTAGTTAACGCTATCACCATTAAACCTGATGTCGACATATCTAACCTATGTACAATTAAAGGCCCTGTCGCATCTGGGAATAAATGTTTCATTCGAAAATAAACAGAATCTTCAATTGTTTTACCTGGCACCGATAACATACCCGCAGGTTTATTAACTACAGCCATACTATCGTCCTGATAAACAATCTCTAAAGTTTTGCCAATAGCAGGATTAGTTAACAGTTTATTTTCTTCTAATGCCAAACCCGTAAGCATATGACCCAAAATAGGTTTACATTTTCGCTGACAAGCAGGATAAAAGTTTTTATGCTGCCGGATCTCAGACTTAGGTGCAGCACCCCACCAAAATTCAGCCATTGCCAAAGGTTTAAACCCCATTTTAAAGGCATAATGCAATAATTTAGGTGCGGCACAATCACCGGAACCTGCTGGCGGTATATGTTCTAGCTCTTCACTGAAAATATCATTAAGGTCTTTCTTTTCACCTTTGCTATTCAAAAATTGATATTGAGAAAATAATTTTTTTTGTAAACTGGCAGATCGTGTTTTTCTTTGTTCTTTTAGCGTTTTAATGTCATTTAAAATAATATTGAGCTTATTGTTTATTACACCGATCTCTTCATCCCAATAATGCTTTAATGTATTCAACTGATTCTTATCATCAACGCTTTCTCTGCTCATTTGTATTTGAAGTACTGTTAAATCATCCTTATTTAAACTGGCTTCACCAGTTTTCCTTTTTAACTTCCTGTTTTTTCTCCCTATAATCATTTTTTCTCTGTGAGCAGCAATTTGCATTTCAGCATCATGCTTAGTGTCAATTAGTGTTTTTTGAAGCATTTCAAGCTCAGAACTTTGCTCTAAGACGCTCACTTCATGATTCAATCTATTGATAGCATCATGTTCAGTAACACAAAATGAATCCTTTTTAGGTATATCACATACCGGGGGCACAAAATTTGCGACTACACTGCCACCTGCCAATTTTCCTGAAAACCCCGTTAAATACCCAATTTCATTGCTCTTGTTTTGTACAACTAATACCCCAAACATTTTGCCAACAGCCATTGAGGATGTATCATCAAGTCCAAAATCATGTTGCCAGTCAGTTTGGTTTTCAAGGTAAGTGTGTAATTCTTCAACCGCTAATAAACTCAAAGGATGCGGTTCGTAATAAAATGGAAAGGTAAAACGTTCAGGTAACTTATAATTCTCAATTGAGTTTTTAAAAGAAATAAAACAATCTACTGGGTTTGACATAATGCGCTTATTTATATAAATGAAGCCAACCTAAGCGGCTCTACGATAGGCTAATTTTACCTTGAAAACTCACAGATATCACTAATTGAAAATTTATACATGATAGCTCTTGATTTATTTTTCTTAGTCTCAATGCGATATAGTTATCATAAAATACCATTAATCTTTGGTAATATAATAAGTAACTCTCGCGATAAAAAATAACAAGAGTAAAGACTGTTTTATTTTTTTATACAGGAGTTTGAATAAAGACTTATATTTCTATTTTTTCGAACATAAGATTTTTTAGATATAGCTGGAAAGCCAATGTATTCTTGATCATTTGGAATATTTTTCAAAACACCACTTTGCGCTGCAACTTTCGTATGTTAATTTTTTATTATCGCTGTAATGACTGGCGCCAAAGAAAATGCAAGCTTTTTATGTTCTTCTGCTTGCCAATGTACGCCATCAAGTTGACAACTTTTAATAACAGCCGCTGCATCAAAAAATGCACAATTAAGTTGTTGCGCCACCTGTTGCAAATGTTTGGCAAAGCGTACAGATTTCAATTCCCCACCCTGATACATTTTGGCATAAGCCCCGACCTCAAAAATACCAGGTGGAGACACAAGCAAAACCTGAGGTTTAACTGCATTGATGTGATTTTTAAAATTTAACACCTGATTTACTAACCTTTCTGCTCCCGCTGAAATATCCTGAACCGACAGATCAAATCGTTTTTTAAAATCATTAGTACCCAGCATGATCACCACCAAATTGGGCGTATACTGTTCCAAACAGGGTTTTAAATAGCGAATACCAGATTTGTCACCTGAAAAAGGAGGATTATTCACTAAAGTTCGATTTGGTTGACCTTCTTCTATAATAAGAAAATTATCAGGTAGTAACTTAGCCAATACGCCGGGCCAACGTTCGTCAGGTTCGTAACGACGGCTCTCCAAAGGCATAGTTCCCCAAGTATTAGAGTCGCCAAAGCACAAGATTTTTATCATTTCGCCAAATTCATTATGAAAACTTAATTACTATACCTAAATTGCCTCAAGATGCGAATATCAGCATCAGATCTTGAGGAGACTTAAATACAGTAAGTTCACACATTATTTCTTAAACCGTATTTTACTTAAGGTATTTTCCTGTTTGCCCTATTTTGCCTGGACCATTGAGTACCCATATTCTCGCTGAATAAGCTGGCACATTAAAAACAAGCGTGCCATTATTAGCCGTAATATTATCACCTGTGATAACATCAATATAGTTTCCATTAACGACATTAATCACTGTCATGCTTTGTGCATTGCCTGCGGCTAAACCCACTACACTATAACTATTTTCTGCTGAATAATCTCTTATAAAACTTAATCCGGCACCCCATTCATTTACCTTACTCATAGGCGCTTTTTGTAATGCAGGGATCGCTAATCGAATTTGATTTAATCGTTTAATATGCTGATATAAACCATGAGACTGCGTGGTTGCCAAATCATCAAGTACCGGTCCGTAATAAGCGCGACCCGTTTGATCAATTGTATCGTTATTTGAGGCAATATCCTGAGGTAACCCAGCTTGAAACATCACTTCTTCACCATAATATAAGGTCGGTATTCCACGGATAGTCCACAATAAATTATAGGTTAATGCTGCGTTAGCTTCGCTACCCCCGAATCGGTATTTAAAATCATTATCAGGGCCAACATCATGATTTTGAAAGAAGGTAACAAGTTGCGTGGCATCACCGTAAATCCAGTCCATTGCCAGAATGCCCCCTATTCCATTAAAATTACCATGTGTGACATTATCCCTAAAGGTAGAAAACAATGAGAAATCTAATACCGAAAATCCAGAGTCACCACCGCCATGAGGGTTTGATGGATCTTGTGTGGTTCTGGTGTACCACCAGGGACGGATCACCGCAGAGGCATTATCATTGGCGATTTCAGATCCCCATCCAGTGCCCTTAACTAAATTTTCACCAAAAACAAACAGACCAGGTTTATGCTCTTGCCAGTTTTGAACATAACTTAACAGTTCATCTCTTGGTACATGCTTAACCGTATCCAGACGGATCGCATCGACCCCCATATCAAGGTATTGTCGAATAGCGCCATTGATATAGGCCTTTACATTCTGATTTTCGGTGGCTAAATCTATGGTATCACCCGCCATATGTTTACGTTGTAATGCCTGAGGGTTCTCCCAATCACCACCAGCCATAAATCCATCTAAATGATACCAGTCAGGATCTAAATTTTGCGCATCAATACCAAAAAATCGACTGGGATCATATCCGGCAAGCGGAACGGTAACCCCAGTTTTAGGGTCTATTAATGGTTCAATGCCATCAGGATCAGAATTATGGCGTTCCTTAAACCACAAAGGTGCAACTGAATTGTCATTATCATCACGATTTTCGCTTAGATAATCACCTAGGTTTCCCTGATAAGGACCATTATCAATGTTCCCTTGTGAACCGCCTTGTGGTAGATAATATTTTATAGGTAAATGGTCTATCCAAACATGGTCGCGCAAACCATATTGACTGGAGTGATTGATCACCACATCCTGAATAATTTTCAGTCCCTTCTCATGGGCCGCATTGATAAAATCCTGATAAGTCGCATCAACAGATTCCAACCTTGGATCGACTTTATAGAAATCATATGCGTGATAACCGTGATAATCTAACCCCGAACGGTTTTCCACTGGTGGTGTGGTCCAAATAGCCGTAAACCCAAGATCTTTTATGTAATCTAACTGCGCAATTAATCCTTTATAATCACCACGCCAATGGGGATCTCCCGCTTTATATCTGTCTCGGTTGTAATAATTATTTGAAGTATCACCATCATAAAAACGTGCGGTCATGAGGAAATAAATTGTTTCTTCCCTAAAATCTCCGGTATTTAATGGCTGACCTATTTGATAACTAAAGCTTTGTAAGTTTTCATTACCACTCGCATCGACAGCCAATGTTTTTATCACTAAATCTACGCCAGCTTGTATATCAGTCGCCATAAAAACCTGATCAACATACAACATAGATTGCCTGGTAGGTATTGTTTTATCTGTTGTAAAAAACAATTTGGCTGCGTGGTCTTGATCATCAGAAACAGATAAACTAATACTCTGTTGGTTCACATATGTTCCGGGGTTCACAGAAGCCTTAACAACAGGCGCAGTAGTATCACCACCTAGTATAAGTGTATTAATCTGTTTATTCTGTGTATTAAAACAGATTTGATAACGATTATTCGCTATTACAATATAATCGTTATCCGGATAACTTTCAGTCCAATCTTGATAATGATCTATTTTAAATCGAGGATTGTTGTCTGAAAACTCTTGTTCTATACAGTAATTTATTCCATCTGCTGAGGTCATTGGTGTCGTAGACCAATTATTAGGAGTACCACGAAAAAACCAACTATCCACTGAATTATCTACTACCGATACTGTCATACTGGTATTTGCGGTTGCACCTTGATTATCTGTCACTGTAACGCTGATCGTAAATATCCCAGCAACATTGGTATCAATTAAAATAGTTGGCGTAACTTCACCTGTATGCCACAAATAATGTGTTATTTCACCATCTGGATCAACAGAGTTTTCAGCCGACAATAGCAATAGCTCACCTAAACTCACCTCAATAGGACTCTGTGAATTAATGATTGCAGTTGGTAACTGATTTTCATCATCAATTAAATCTAATCGATACGTTAAGTTAAAGTCATCTAAAGTTAAACGATAGTTACCTGTTTTTGAAAAATAGATATCCTCACCCGCTAATTCAAGTGACCCATCATTCGTATTATCGCCATAATTCTGTGACCAATCACCGAATACATCAAACTTAAACCTTTGTTCATTTTGACCATTAAAAAAAACATCTGATTGCCAGGTATAGTTTCTCACCAAATCCATTGAATTCGCAGCCCAATTATTAAAAGTACCTCGTGCATAAACCTGATTAAAATTACTTTCCAATTCAGGCTCACCGTTGCAATTGGTCACTTCAGTTGTTTTTATGTCATGAGTCACTGTGTTAAAGTTTATGACATAAGATGTATTTTCAGAGACCACATAATCGCCTACCGGATAACTTTCACTCCAATCTGAAAATCTATCTATTTTAAAACGAGGATTATTCTCACCATTTTTGAAAAATTTACAAGTTTCAAAAGTTCCATCATTTTTTTCAATCAGGCTCGAACTGGCCCAGTTATTTTCAGTTCCACGAAAAAACCATTCTGCGGATACTGACATACTCAAAAAATACAGAGCCATTAAAAAGTAGTTCAAAATTTTATTATTCATTATTTAAGTCCATGTAAACTTATTGTTAACAAACTATTTAAGTTAATTATTATTGCGCAAAAAACGACCACCTAATGATTTATATGAACTGAATACGTATGCAGTAAAAAGACTAATACCCTTAACAATTATCAATTTGGTTGCAATAAAAATCTCAATTGCAAGGTCTTGTAAGAAGGATTTGATAAAAGAAATTAAAGAAATAGTTATGAAAAAAAGAATATCGTGTGATGCGCATGATCACTTTGAAATAATATGTATGCGACGTAGTGAAGTTATGCTCACAACAAAAGAAAACATTGTGTATACCGGTGTTGCTGTAGATATAAAAATTCAAGACAATCAAGAGTTACTTAAAATACAATCTCATAATAATTACCATTACATAGCCTTAACTGATGTAAAGAAATTGGCGGCTATTAACGCCAAATACCCTAACAATAACTTTGAAGTGCAATGGTAATTTTTTATTGATTATTAAATATTGATATTAGCTCCCATAAGTAAAAATCTGAAAATAAAACTAAAAAATGATTGATTTGTGATTTACCATTGATTAACATGCGCTCGTTCAATTATTTACCTTAGCTTTTTAACTAAGGAAATTCATCAAACTAACTGTAAAGGAGAAATCAATATGACTATAAAATTAAAATCCTTTGCAGGTCTTATCAGATAAGAAATTAGTAACGCAATCAACTTTTTATATATCAAAAAGTAACGCACTAAAAACTCATTTCATCAGATACACTTCGTAAGAAAGCCAGACCTGCCAATACGTATTACGTTTTAAATCCTATTTTTTATTAAAAAGGAATTGGTATTATAGGCAAATCCGTCCAAAAAATTACTGATAGTGTTAGCCTGATCGCGTCCAAAGAAACCTGGATTGAAGGGCTGGCAATACAACAACTGATTAAAACATCAGAACTAAGTGGTATGCATAGTGTTGCAGGTATGCCAGATCTGCACCCGGGTAGAGGATATCCAATTGGTGCAGCATTTTTTACCACAAATAAAATCTACCCGGCATTAGTGGGTAATGATATCGGTTGTGGCATGTCACTGTGGCAAACCTCAGCAAAAGTTGCCAAAGTTAATTTAGAAAAACTGGCCAAAAAGTTTGAGCATATTGAACAACCGTTAGATGCAGACTGGTCTTCAATTATTAAGCGCCGAAAAACTGAAAAGCAGATCACCAACCATGGTTACGATCATGCCTTAGGTACCATAGGTGGTGGTAATCATTTCGCAGAATTTCAGGCTATAGATGAAGTTTTTGACCAGGCAGCACTTGAAGAGCTTGGACTCAATAAAAAACATCTTCAATTACTTGTGCATTCTGGATCCAGAGGTTTAGGCCAATCAATTTTGGTTGAACATATTACGCAATATAACCATAACGGACTCAATGCAGACGATATGGAATTTGCCAACTACATGAAAAAACATGATGAAGCCGTACGTTGGGCTGAACTAAACCGAGAGCTTATTGCGACAAGATTTATTGAGGCGATCAGAGCGAATGGTCACTGTGCTTTAGACATCAATCATAATTTGGTATCTGCCAAAAATATTGATGATTGTCATGGTTGGTTACATAGAAAAGGTGCGACACCAAGCGACCAGGGATACGTTGTGATCCCAGGCTCCCGTGGCGATTATAGTTACCTGGTAAAACCTATCATTAGCAATGATGTAAGTACTGCTGAAAAGCCAGCAATTACCAGCTTATATTCCTTAGCACATGGTGCAGGAAGAAAATGGAAACGTGGTGAATGCCACGGCCGCTTAGGTCATAAATATAAACGAGAAGACTTATATAGGACCGCACTTGGAAGCAGAGTTATTTGTGGTAACAAAGAGTTACTCTATGACGAAGCGCCTCAGGCATATAAAAAGTGTGAGACTGTGATTAACGATATGGTTGATGCCGGTTTAATTACAGTTGTCGCTAAATTACGTCCTGTATTAACGTTTAAAACTAATGGATCTTGTTCATCATGATATTACTACAAATATCTGCCGGCCAAGGGCCACTAGAATGTTGTAAGGCAGTGGGAGCAGCCTGTAACTTAATAGAAAATAACTGTCGAGAACAAAAAATAAACTTTGAATTTATTGAAGTTATTGCGACAAAAGACAAGGCTTGTTTTAAGTCAGTATTAATACAATTATGCTCACCAGCACCTGAAAAAGCAAAACTATTAGCGCAATCTTGGCAAGGTGTCATGTTATGGGTTTGTCAAAGCTCTTTCAGGCCCAGACATAAACGTAAAAACTGGTTTTTTAGCGGCCAAATGTATGAAGTGAATGAAACCCAATTAGATAAAGCGGTTACATTTCAGACATGTCGTGCATCTGGCGCTGGTGGACAACACGTAAATACAACCGACTCAGCGGTCAGAGCAACACATACTGCAACAGGCGTTTCAGTGCGTGTTGAGAGTGAACGCAGTCAACATGCAAACAAGCGCATAGCGAGAGCCTTGTTATTTCAAAAACTTGAAGCTGTAAAGTTAGATAAAATGACACAACAAGAAAAATTACGCTGGCAACAACATAAAGAGCTGGCACGTGGTAACCCGGTAAGAACATTTAAGGGTGAGAAATTTATCTCATCATGATTATGAAATAAATATTAAAGAGGATAAAACAATGTAATTCCATCTGGGTACAGCAAATTTAAGTTGATCACTTTTTATTAAAGTGACCACATTTTACTGTGCCTATTTAATTTTTCATTTGAACTTTTTAGTTCTTGTTCGATTTATATGTGATGTGTGGGATCAGCGGTAGCGGTAAGTCTAGTTGGATCGAACGAAACCTTAAGGACGTTGAAATCATCTCTTTGGATAATATTTGTTACTAAGTTTTTCTATTTATCAGAACACATTGATTCTATATAAAAAGCCCAGTAACCTTAATTAAAAGCTACTAATTAAGACTATTATGACACTTATAAAAAAGTTAAGCTTGGCGCTGATGGGTTTATCCTTTATTACAGCACCTTTCACACTTTTAGCACAACGAAGCGAGCAAGGCACACTACCGCCACCTAGAAAATTAACACCTGCTCAGGCAAAAGTTGCCGAAGCGAATTATCAAAAATACTGCTCTTTATGTCACGGTGCTGACCGACAAGGTCATGCAAACGATCACGCCCCTTCTCTACGCAGTAAAAGTTTAATGGAGTCAGGTGTTCCGCACGCCATATTGAGACCCATGTCTTATGGTAGAAAAGATACTGCTATGGGTGGTTACCTAGACGAAGTTGGCGGCCCTATGACTTTAGATGAAACCTGGGATCTGACTTATTGGTTATTTGAACAAGCAGGATTTGAACGACTGAAATTTTCAACTAAACCGGTCCAGGGAGATATCAAACAAGGTGAACAGGTTTATCAACTTAATTGTGCAACTTGCCATGGTAAAAATGGGGAAGGGATCTCAGCACCAGCACTCGGTAATCAATCTGCGCTGGCACATAACACGGATGAGTTTATTCGCCATGCAATCCGAAAGGGTCGCCAGAATACACCTATGCCAGCGTTTGAAAATAAACTATCTGCCGCCGAAATAGATAACATCACGGCCTTTTTAAGAAGCAAAGCCAGTGGCTGGAAAATGAAAAAAACAGTGCTTAAAGCTATGCCGACTCCTGATAAATATGTCATTAATAAGCAAGGGGAAGATCCTAACTTTACACTTCAGGATGGTATGTATGTTTCATCGGACGATTTGAATCAAGCCTTAAAAGATAAAAAGAAAATGGTATTGCTTGATACCCGAGTTCCTTCGGTTTGGCAAACTGCGCATATTGCAGGTTCGATCCCGTTTCCCTATTATGCAGATCTAGATGAAACCGTTGCCGGTATTCCGAAAGATGTACAAATTATTGCATATTGCTCCTGCCCACGTGCTGCTGCAGATCATACCATTAATAAACTGAGACAACGTGGGTATACCCGCACGGCAGTTTTATGGGAAGGCATTTTTGGTTGGATGAAATTAGGCTATCCGGTTATGCGAGGTGACATAGACAATCTAGCTGAATAAATCTGATTAATATCTGCTTAAAAGAGCCTATAACTGAAAGTATGGGCTCTTTTTTTAGTCGTTTAATACGCTGATAAATATGCGATATCAAATATTGCCTAATATCTACTTTCCTTTCTCCTATCATTTAAAATGAACGACCATACTTAATCCTAACTTAATTGATATATTAGTTAACAATCTATTCCCTTTCGTAAGTCTGTTAATTTTTTTATTTTCAACCGTTGGGATATCTAATGAACCATTTTGGTTTATATCTTTTACATTACTTATACTTAATTCTATTTCAGTTGCTTTCATTGCTCTATCCTTTTTATAAGTTTGTTGTTGCTTGAGACCTATATTGCAGAAGAAAAGCATGACAAACCAACGATAAGAATTTACATTAAACATAAGAAAAACTTATATATTGATATTTAACTCGACCTTATGGATAAAAGATTAAAATACATAAATGCATTACGCTGCTTTGAAAGTGCCGCAAGGCAACAAAGTTATAGCCAGGCCGCAAATGAAATGTTTGTTTCTCAGGCAGCCGTAAGCCAACAAATGCGACTGTTGGAAAACGCGCTAGAGACCAAGCTGTTTTATCGACATGGCCGCAATATGAAGTTAACTCAAAATGGAGAGAAGCTATATCAGTCAATGCATCAGGCATTGGGGATCATCATAAATGGTCTAAATAGTATTAAAACAGAAGGGTTAGCCGGAGATCTGACAATTACTTCAACTCAGGCATTTTGCTCCTTATGGGTCATGCCTAGATTATATAAATTTGCCCAGCAGCATCCAGAAATTAATATTAGGATCATGGGCTCTAATCAAGTCGAAAATTTGGAAACCCAACATATAGATCTAGCCATACGCTTTGGTACTAAACAACTTAGCGATTCAGATGATAATTTGATATATGAAAGCTTTGGTGAAGATTTTGTATACCCGGTATGCTCGCCACAATTAAAAGATCATGTAACACTTGAGACACCTCAAGATCTGATGAATTGCAGCTTAGTCAGTTTTGCTAATGAGAAAGTTGTTACCTGGCAAGAATGGTTTAACCATGTGGGTGTTAAAGGATATGAGCAACATACTCAAAAAACAGAAGTTACATCTAGTGATATGGCGCTCAGTGCCGTATTAAGTGGCCACGGCGTCGCACTTACTTCTACTGCTTTATTTTCTCAATATATCCAAACGAAACAATTAATCGTACCATTCAAAATACAGCATCCTGTACATTGGAAAAGATATTTAGTTTTTAATAAAAACTCAGCAAAGTTAAAAAGAATTCGTGTCTTTGCTGATTGGATCAAAACAGAAATGGCAAATTCACCAAATTTATTTGAAATAGATTAACTCATAGTGATACCCATTATTGCAGATTTAATACCCGGGTAGCCGCAGTAATCCTTTATCACATTTAAGTAATTTATGGCGTGCTGAAGTTTTTAAACAACCAATAGATGGCTTAATTATTCACATTCATATAATTAAGGTTATCTTCGCAATCCATTTTAGATAAAGTTTTATACTCCATTAATAAATAGCATGTTTTTGTCAGTCAGATTTGATGAAAATATTACCCCGTTCAGTTAGAATACAAAATTCACCATTCGCTTGAAAAATTGAATGAAAAGTCAATCACAACTGATTTAGGTTTATATCAATGCGCAGCATAGTTGTTAAAATATTGAAAGTTACAGCTCTAATATTCATATCACTTTATTGTTTGATTTGGCTATTTTCTCCTTTAGCCGTTCGTTACTATGCACCAGATGTTTTAAAAGACATTTCTGATAATAAATTGCAACTAACCAGTGAATCCAGTGTTAGATATAACCCTTTTTTGTCACATTTAAGCATTTATGACTTAACACTGAATGGTGAAAAGACAGGTACGGTTTTTTCTATAAAAGAACTACAACTTGAGATTAATTTATACGAATTATTAATGGATCAAGTTAAAATTTCAGAATTCATAATCAATGATTTATACGTTAAAATTGACATTAACGATAAAAACCTTGATATTGCCGGCTTCACTATTGCAGATGAAACCCCCGATAAAACAACATCGATAGAACCAGAAAAACAAAAAGGAGCTTTCGCTTATATAATTAAGTTACCAAAATTCCAGTTAAATAATGCAAAAATTGAAATTAATATAAAGAACAGTAAACAAATTTTTGATATCAACCAAATGACTGTTTTAGGAGTTAGCGCTTCTGAAAAAAATCAGATATTTGACATCGATTTAAACAGTACAGTCAATGAGGCACCATTAAATATTAAACTTGTTGGTGAACTCAATAATGGTCACGGTGCAATTAACCTTAAAACAACATTAGAACAACTCGACTTAAGCAGTTTCAGTCATTTTTTACCCGATTCTATTTCTTCACTCACAGGTAAAGTAAATTTTAGTGGTACTAAAGTTATAACTTTAAATGAGCAAGCGATATCAATTGATGTAAAAGCATTGAAACTAGGAACAGAACAATTAGAAATTGAACAAAATCAGCAAATAATCAGTTTTAATACTCAATCTGTAACCAGTGATAATCTTGACATTAAATTAAACCCTACCGGAGAGTTTCAAACTAAAGGTACTGTTGGCATACATGTTACTGATTTCAACTTAAACGTGTTTAACAAAGAACAATTGCTTGCCCATATTGATAGCCTTTCAGTACCAGAATTAGTATTTGACGTTTCTGATCACACACAGGCTCTGGAAGTAAGTACGTTAGTATTAACTAAGGCTATTTTTTCAGATGCCATTAAGGATGAAGTCCCCGCGTTAGCTCAATTTGATGAATTAAAAATAACCGAAATAAAACTTACTGAAGAAATGCTCAAGATAGCAAAAATAACACTTGCCGGATTAAAAGCCGATGCAAAATTAAATAAAAATAAAGAACTTAGTAACTTGGTTTCTCTACCTAAAGCACCAGAAAACAAGCCTGAAACCCAAACAGAAAAAGCAGCAACAACTGAGGCTAGCAATGTAAAAAATGCGTTTCATATCGCGCTGGGAGAATTTAAATTAACAGATAATGCTGAAATACACTTTACGGATAACAGTATTGAACCAACTTTTGAAAGTAATGTGGTCATAAGTACACTGTCGATGGGCGAAATCAATAACCAAAAAGCCGAGATTAAAACGCCAATTGAGTTAATCGGTACAAATGAAGAATATGCTAAATTTAAATTCTCAGGTGTTATACAACCCTTTTTAGCCAAACCCGTTTATCAGGTAAAAGGCTATTTTAATGAAATAGACTTACCTATGGTATCAACTTATATGAAAGAATCTTTACATTATGTATTTGATTCCGGTCAACTAAATATAAATATCGATACTAAAATTACTGGTAGTGAGATTGATGGTGATATGAATATTCTGATGCGGGGTGTAGAGCTAACGGCTGCAGAAGACCAAGAGGCTAATTCAATTAAAGATCAAACTGCTATTCCGTTTTCTATGGCTTTGGGTATGTTAAAAGACGGTGATGGCAATATAGAACTCGATCTGCCTTTGGCTGGGGATACCAGCTCCCCTTCTTTTGGGTTTTCAGGCTTTATCACTTTAATTGTAAAACAAGCCACCATGAGTGCTGCTAAAGATTACTTAATGACCACATTTGTACCTTATGCCAATGTTGTCAGTGTGGCTATGACAGCGGGAGAATTTATATTAAAAGTACGTTTTAATGATCTGGAGTTCTCACCAACTACAACAGCGTTAACACCTGAACATGATGAGTTTTTAAAACAATTTTCTGCACTCATGAAAGATAAACCAGATCAACATATAACACTTTGTGCCATTGCAACTGCAGCCGATTTAAATAAACCTTCTGGTACCCAGATCACCGATAAAGCAGAAATAAGTCAATTAAAAGAGATTTCACTTAAACGTATGCATAATTTCAAACAATATATGATAAATGAAGCGCAGCTAGAATCATCTCGTTTACTGCTTTGCACCCCGCAAATTGACTCAGCAATAACAGCAAAACCGAGGATCACATTCAGCAGTTAAAGAGCCTTGATAAAAACATAGGGTTGTTAAAGTAATACTCGACAACCCTAGTGACAGATCTGTATAATCCGCGCCCTTATGCCGCATATTATTTGTACGCTTCTATATTTGGGCTCACTGTTCTTTTAGATAGCATTAAAATACATTGCCCTGACAGTTACTACAGCTAGGAATTTTCTTTTGATATCTACCGCAAACATTACAATGCAATTTGGTGCTGAACCTTTATTTGAAAACATTTCCGCAAAATTTGGTAACGGTAATCGTTATGGCTTAATTGGTGCGAATGGCTGTGGCAAATCAACCTTTATGAAAATTTTAAGTGGCGTTTTAATTCCAAGCGCAGGTAATGTCTCTATAACGCCAGGGCTTAAAGTCGGTACTTTAAGCCAAGATCAGTTTGCATTTGAACAGTACAGTGTAATAGATGCCGTGATCATGGGGGATGTTGCATTATGGGAAATAAAACAAGAAAGAGACCGTATTTACGCTTTACCTGAAATGAGCGAAGCCGATGGCATGGCGGTTGCTGAATTAGAAAGTCAATTTGCTGAAATGGATGGCTATAGCGCTGAAAGCAGAGCCGGACAAATATTACTTGATGCAGGTATCGAAGAAGCACTTCATTATGGTTCAATGCAGCAAGTGGCTCCCGGTTGGAAATTACGCGTTTTACTAGCACAAGCCTTATTCGCCAATCCAGATATTTTGTTACTTGATGAGCCGACCAATAACTTAGATATTCATACTATCAACTGGTTAGAAAACGAGTTAAATCAACGCAAATGTACCATGATCATTATTTCTCATGACAGACACTTTTTGAATGCAGTTTGCACCCATATGGCAGATATCGACTATGGTGAGTTACGTATTTACCCAGGAAATTACGAGAAATTTATTGAAGCATCAAGCTTAATACAAGAGCAGTTACTCGCTGAAAATGCAAAGAAAAGCGCTGAAATAAATGAGCTACAAGATTTCGTAAATCGTTTTGGTGCAAACGCCTCGAAAGCAAAGCAAGCCAGCTCTCGCGCTAAAAAAATGGATAAAATAAAATTGGATGAAGTTAAATCTTCAAGCCGTTTAAAACCATCATTAAGTTTTGCGCCAGGTAAAACTATGTATCGTCAGGCATTGATCTTAGAAGAATTAGGACATGGCTTTGATAATGAAGTGTTATTCCAAGGTGGTGATTTAATTCTGGAGGCGGGTGCTAAGCTTGCCATCGTAGGCGAAAATGGCGTTGGTAAAACCACATTATTACGTTGTTTAGTTAACGAATTACAACAAAACCATGGTGTTATCAAATGGTCTGAAAACGCATCCATTGGTTATTGCCCGCAAGACAGCACAGCAGATTTCGATAACGAATTAAGTTTATTTGATTGGATTTCACAGTGGCGTACCAAAAAGCATGATGATTTAGCAGTTCGCGGTATTTTAGGCCGATTACTTTTTACTGCCGATGACGCTAACAAAAAAGTTAAAAACTGCTCTGGTGGTGAAAAAAACCGCTTATTGTTTGGTAAACTCATGATGCAAGATATCAATGTATTAGTCATGGATGAACCAACTAACCACATGGATATGGAAGCAATAGAAGCATTGAACAATGCACTTAAAGTGTATGAAGGTACTTTGATTTTTGTCAGTCATGACCGCGAGTTTGTTTCATCTTTAGCAACCAGAATTATCGACATAAAAGATAAAGAAGTCGTTAACTTCCAGGGCACATTTAATGAATATATGGCAAACCTGGCCATTACTCAGCAAGTCGCTTAATATAAGTTTTAACAGCGGTGTTATTAGCAACACCGCTTTACACTCTTTTATAACTCCATCAATTTGTAATTAAGCTGTAATTTAAACACGACAAGATATAACTCTAACTTTAGCGCGTATATATTTCTCTCATATAAAAATGTAACTCTTCTTCCCCTGATTTTTTATAAAGCTGAGCCATGCGCGTACTGGTTTGCTTTAATTCACCAGATAAAACATGAAGCGCAATGGTTGTGTACTGGGCTTTACTTCTTAGTCTTAGGAATGCATCTTTAATTAATTTTGCATGATCAAATGCTAATGACTTATTTAATATATCACCATTTTTATTTAAGACATGCCAACTAGAATCCGTACTAAATACGACTTCTGCCGCATTCACTAAAGCAAAATAAGTAACTGTAACTGACCAACCTCTGGGATCCCTTTTCTCATTCCCCGTAGCACCTAACTGTTCCAAATATGGTGCATCATATCCAGTTTTTGTTTTAATTTAATACAGGACAACGAATCTTGGTTGAGGCGAGCCCAGCGGATAAAATTTGGGGAACAGGATTTGCAGAAGACCACCCAAATGCAACCAATCCACATAAATGGAAGGGGTTGAATTTATTGGGATTTTCGTTAATGCAAGTAAGGGAAAGACTGAAATAGTAGTGAAAGTGATTGCATACTAACATCTCATCCGTAATGACAAGCATCAACAGGTAATCGCGTTTCACGATCACCTGTTTTCAAATTATTTTATGTCAGATTTATTTAGCCATTTCATAAACAATCAACTCAAATTAATGACGAACTGATCATCCGCTAAATCAATGTTAAATGTATTACCATTTGCCAGTTCATCTGATAGTAACATCTGTGCTAATGGATTTTCGATATAATGCTGAATAGCGCGCTTTAGTGGTCTTGCGCCATAAACTGGATCAAACCCAGATGCTGCGAGTTTTGACATAGCTTCTTCTGACAGATTTAATTGATACCCTTTTTCTTCTAATCTGAGTCTAAGTTTAACTAATTGAATATCTGCTATTTGTTTTATATCGTCAGTACTTAACGGGTGAAATACTACGGTTTCATCAATTCGATTTAAAAACTCAGGTTTAAAGTGTGTTGATAATTCGTCCATTAACAGTGCTTTTAATTTTCCATAATCACTATTTATCGTATTTTCCTGGATCAAAGCCGAACCCAAATTAGACGTCATAATAATCACACTATTTTTGAAGTCGACTGTTCTGCCCTGCCCGTCAGTCAGCCTGCCGTCATCTAGCACTTGTAATAAAATATTAAAAACATCAGGATGCGCTTTTTCAACTTCATCTAATAAAATCACACTATAAGGTTTTCGTCTGACAGCTTCGGTTAAATAACCTCCTTCTTCATAACCCACATATCCCGGAGGTGCACCGACAAGCCTTGCCACTGAGTGTTTTTCCATAAATTCAGACATATCTATACGTACCATAGCGTCTGTCGTATCAAACATAAAATCTGCAAGTGCTTTAGTTAATTCAGTTTTACCTACGCCTGTGGGTCCTAAAAATAAGAAAGAACCTATAGGTCTGTTAGGATCTGCAAGTCCTGCACGTGAACGGCGAATTGCATTCGAAACAGCCACAACTGCTTCGTCCTGACCAATCACTTTTGCATGTAAATTATTTTCCATTGTTAATAATTTATTGCGTTCACCTTGCAACATTTTAGAAATCGGGATCCCAGTCCATCTGGATAATATTTCAGCAATTTCACTTTCTCCCACTTTATTTCGCAATAAACTCATATCTTGCATTTCAGCTTGAGATGCTAAATCGAGCTTATTTTCTAGGGCTGGTATGCGACCATATTGTAATTCAGACATACGCTGTAAGTCGGAGGCACGCCTGGCCACCTCAAGATCTAACCTGGCTTGTTCCAGTTCAGCTTTTATCGTTTGTGTTCCCTGCAGCGATGCTTTTTCTGCAATCCAAACCTCATCTAATTCATTATATTGCTTATCTAATGAATTAATTTGATGTTTAATGTCTTGTTGGCGTTTTTTACTTGCGCTATCTTGCTCTTTTTCTAAAGCATTATCTTCAAGTTTGAGTTGAATTATCTTACGTTCAAGTTTATCTAATTCTTCAGGTTTAGAGTCCATTTGTAAACGAATTGAAGAACCCGCTTCATCAATGAGATCGATTGCTTTGTCGGGTAATTGCCTGTCTGTAATATAACGATGGGACAAAGTCGCAGCTGCGACAATTGCAGGATCGCCAATATCAACCGAATGATGCAATTCATACCTTTCTTTTAATCCACGTAAAATTGCGATTGTATCTTCAACACTAGGCTCTTCCACCAGCACTTTTTGAAAACGCCTTTCAAGGGCAGCATCTTTTTCGATATATTGTCGGTATTCATCTAACGTTGTGGCACCCACACAATGTAATTCACCACGTGCTAATGCAGGTTTTAACATGTTTCCGGCATCCATAGCCCCATCGGTTTTTCCGGCTCCGACCATAGTATGGATTTCATCAATAAAGAGAATGATCCGCCCTTCTTCTTTAGCCAATTCATTCAAAACAGATTTTAATCTTTCTTCAAATTCACCGCGATATTTAGCACCGGCGACCAAAGAGCCCATATCCAAAGATAAAACGCGTTTATCTTTTAAGCCTTCAGGCACTTCTGCATTAATGATCCTTTGCGCTAACCCTTCAGCTATGGCTGTTTTACCAACTCCGGGCTCACCAATTAATACAGGATTATTTTTAGTTCTTCTTTGTAATACTTGCAATGTACGACGTATTTCGTCGTCACGCCCTATGACGGGATCTAATTTACCTTGCTCGGCTCTTTCAGTTAAATCTATAGTATATTTTTCAAGTGCTTGGCGTGTATCTTCTGCATTTGGATCTTCAACTTTCTGACCACCTCTTAAGGCTTGTATACCTGTTTCGACTATGCTTGCATTTATATTTAATGCACGAAAGATATCACCTAGTGGCCCTTTATCTTCACAAGCAGCCAAAACAAACATTTCGCTAGAAATATATTTATCTTTTCGTTTTTGTGCGTATTTATCACTTAAATTTAATAAATTAGCCAAATTAGGTGAAAGCTGAACGTCACCACCTATACCTTCAACTTTAAATACTTTTTCTAATGCTTGTGAAATCTTACTATTCATTTCATTTGCATTGACATTTACCTGAGTTAATAAAGCGCGAACATTAGAGCCAGATTGCTGTAACAATGCATACATTAAATGAACAGGTTCAATAAACTGATGATCTCGTCCCAATGCCAAAGATTGAGCATCTGATAAGGCTGCCTGAAATTTACTAGTGAGTCTGTCTATACGCATAATACATACCTTAAAATATTAAAAACATTCTGGTAAAATCGATATTAAACTTTGCTAAATATCAACTAATGCAAGTTTAATTAATGCAAGTTTAATGTTTATTATGTATAGAGATGGGTATATAAAGCTGAATGTTCAAGGATAATTTATGAACTTATTTTAAATCAATCAGGATAACCATATTATTGATGCCATTCTGCCCGTTATGCCTTCTCTGCGATAAGAATAGAATTTATTGTTATTTGCAAATGTACAATACTGTTCTGTATAAATTAGCGTAATACCTTGCTGTTTAAGTATTTGTGTCGCAAGCATAAATAAATCAGCCATGTATTTATTTGACACTGTATTATTTTTTTTAAAAAAAGCACACTGATGAATCACATTTTTATCACAAAAGGCATCATAGACATCCTGACCAACCTCAAAATGTTCCTTTCCTATTGCCGGGCCTAACCAGGCAATAATATTTTTATTTTCTCCGGTAAACAATTCAAGTGTATTCTCGATAATACCTAAAACTAATCCCTTCCAACCACCATGAATTGCTGCTATCTGCTGACCTTTATTATCAGTCAATAAAATGGGTAAACAATCAGCGGTCATAATTGCTATTGGTTGGTTTTTGGTCCGAGTATAAAAAGCATCTGCTGCTAATACTTTAGTACAATCAAAGCTTTTATCAACGATAACCACATCAGCACTATGAACTTGCTCTAACCATGCTGGGGCTAATGGTAAAATAGTTAATAGTTTATGCCGATTAGCAATCACATTATCCGGGTTATCTTCAACATGAAACGCAAGATTAAATGTATCGAAAGGAGGCTGAGAACAGCCTCCCGTTCGCATTGTTGATATTGCATTCACATTAGCCGGTGCTGACCAGTGTACAGGCAGGTAAAACATTAAATATTAAAAACTTTCCATTGGATTTTGGCGGGTATCTTCTCTGAGTACCTCAGTTAAAGCAACCATATCATCAGGTATTGGCGCTTGCCATGACAACATTTCTCCGGTGATCGGATGCTCTAATTGTAACATCACAGCATGTAACGCTTGTCGCTTAAAACTTCTTAACGTACTAAATAATTCAGGCGTTGCATCTTTGGGTGGACGAGGGCGACCACCATAAACGGGATCTCCCACTAAAGGGTGCGCCAAATACGACATATGAACTCTGATTTGGTGCGTACGTCCAGTTTCAAGTCTGAGCCTTAACCTGGTATGAGCTCTAAATTTTTCAGCCACTCTATAATGTGTAATTGCAGGTTTTCCTAATTCTAACACTGCCATATGGGTGCGCTTTGTTGCATGTCTGCCGATTGATTTATCTATCATGCCACCACCTGTCATAGTGCCACTGCAAATCGCTTCATATTCACGAGTAAAGTTTGTTCTTGCTTGTAAGTTAGCAACTAAATGAGTTTGTGCTGGGATTGTTTTAGCAACAACCATTAATCCTGAGGTATCTTTATCTAATCTATGCACAATACCGGCTCTTGGTACGTGTTTAATTTCAGGAAAATAATATAACAAGGCATTTAATAAAGTCCCGTCGGGATTTCCTGCACCAGGATGAACAACCATACCTACAGGCTTATTAATTACCATAATATCGTCATCTTCATAAACAATATTAAGAGGAATATTTTCAGCTAAATATTCTCTTTGTACTTCTATGGTCGCTTCTATATGTACTTGCTCACCACCTAATAATTTTTCTCTAGGTGTATTGAGTAATTCACCATTAATTTTAACCATATCATCTAAAATCCAAGTTTTTATTCTAGATCTTGAATAATCAGGGAACAATTGCGCTAAAATTTGGTCTAGACGTTTGCCACCTAGTTCAATTGGAACTTCGGCCGATAAAGAAATTTGCTCTGACATTTTTCAGGTTTACCTAATTTACCAGTGCAAGCTGCAGCTGACTGGGGTAGAATCGCATAATAGGTATAGTTTACTCGGTTTAATAGCAATTGTACTAATAAAAACGATGTACATTTAATAATTACATTGATATTGCCCAAATAGCCTGACGGAAAAACAAAGGTAATGAATACATGATAAATACAAAAAGCAAACGCGTTCTGGGAGTTGCGTTAATACTTTCATTAATGACAGCTTGTGCTTCAAAAGTTGAAAAAGTTGAAATTGAACGTGTTCCCAATAAATCAGCACAAGCTTTGTATCAAGATGCAAAGGCTACACTCGATTCCGGTTTATATGTGCGTGCCATTGAATTGCTAAGCGCAATTGATTCACGCTACCCATTTGGCCCTATGTCAAAACAAGTTCAAATTGATTTGGTATTTGCTTATTATCAATCAAATAAAACGGAGCAATCTCTTGCCACTATAGATCGTTTTATGCGATTAAATCCTAATCATAAAGATTTAGATTATATGTATTATATGCGAGGGTTAATTAATATTAAGGCCGATGAAAATGCATTTCAGGAATACTTTGGGGTTGACCGCTCAGATCGAGATTCAAAAAAAACCAGAGAAGCATTTAAAGATTTAAGCACCTTAGTTAAACGTTATCCAGATAGTAACTATACACCTGAAGCTAAAAAACGACTGGCCTGGTTACTAAATAAAATGGCTAAAAATGAGCTTAAAGTCGCCGCATATTATTATGAAAGAGAAGCTTATTTAGCGGCAGCAAACCGAGGTAAATATGTAGTTGAACACTTTTCACAAAGCAGTTATTTAACCGAAGCACTTGCGATGATGGTAAAAAGCTATGATAAATTAGGATTAACCAAATTAAAGAAACACGCAGAGGCAACATTAGCATTAAATAAATAGATTTTTAACTGCAAGCGGTTAATGATGCTAATTTAACCGCTTACAGAATAAAATGATTTAATTATTTTATTTGTATTAAATAGCTTCTTCGTCTTCCTCGCCGGTACGAATACGTACAACCCTTTCTATATCTGTTACGAATATTTTTCCGTCTCCTATTTTTCCTGTTTGTGCCGTTTCTAAAATAACGTCAATTGCGCGGTCAACATCTTCATCAGCGAGTACAATATCAAGTTTTACTTTTGGTAAAAAATCAACCATATATTCAGCACCGCGATATAACTCTGTATGACCTTTTTGTCGACCAAACCCTTTTACTTCACATACTGTCATACCTGAAATTCCAATTTCAGAAAGTGCTTCTCTTACATCGTCAAGTTTAAAAGGTTTAATAATTGCTTCTATTTTTTTCATTTTACGCTCTAGTTTTTAGGCTTTTATAAAGTCTAATCAAACCTTAACCGCTAAGCAAACGCTGTTTATTACAAACATCGCATAAAATCGTGTTTTTATATTTATCAAATATATAGAATTTGTGAACAAAGGGTTATAATGGTTGAAATTATCTTGCTTTAATTTGGGCCTGATAGATTATGCAGTATGGAGAATGTTAAAATGAACAAAACACAAAGTGGATTTACCTTATTAGAAGTCATGATAGCAATGGCTATTGTGGGCATTTTATTAACCGTAACTTTAACAGGCACTAAAGATATTATAGAAAAAGACAGGGCCTCTAATTTTCTTGAAGAGTTTAAACGAAATCTCTTATTCGCCAGGGGGAAAGCCTCTGTTACTGATGAAACCGTGGTAGTTTGCCCGGTAGCAAACCCAAGTTCAAAATCAAATTGCTCAGATACCTGGTCTACTAATCCAATCGTTATATTTGTAGATACAGATACCTCGACAGCTGGTGAGTTTGATCCAGCCAATGATATGCTATTAAGAGTAATGGACAAAATTAATTCAAATGATTTAATTAAATCTACAGGTAGTGCTTTGACTTTTAATGGAGAAGGTAGAATATTAACCTCTCAAATTGGTGAGTTTATTTTTTGTCCAAATAAGAAAGCAACTGAAAGTGTTACATTAGCCATTAGTGCTTCTGGCAGAGCAAGAAATATGGGAAAAAATGGTGAAGCCTGTTCGTGATTAAAAAATTAAATTGACCGAATTAAAATTAAATATAAAAATTTCATTGTGAAATATAAATATGCGACTAGAGTTTAATAATAAGGAATTCAATCATTAAGGGCTTCAAGGATGAAGTTAACAAATTTAACTCGCATAAAATCAATTTTGGGCTTTACAAGTATAGAAGTACTCATTACCTGCTCTATTATCGGAATTTTACTAACAATAACGGGTATTGAGTTTGCCCCCATATTAGAAAGAAATCGATTAGACAATAAATTAACATTACTCAGAACCAATTTGGCATTTAGTCGAATTTATGCGGTTAACCACTTAACTAATGTCACTCTGTGTCCAACAGACGGTCATATTTGTAGCCGAAACTGGCATGAAAATATCACAATATTTGTTGATTATAACGCGAATCAGGTGTTTGACGGGGAGGATTATATTCTACGAGTATTAGACTCAATAGATAACCGAGATAAATTCACTTACCCAAGAACTGCAGTCACCTATAGACCTGATGGTAGTTTAGACGGTTTTCAATCGGGAAGTTTTGTTTATTGCCCGCCAAAAGGTTCAAAAATAAATGGCCAACGCATTACCATCAGCCAGTCTGGTCGGTTTCGTATTAGGGATACTGATAAATGTTAACGTAGTACTTCTTCGTCTAATTTTCTTGCATTAGCGCTAGTAAATTGTCGTTCTGAGTTTATACAGGTATATACTTCTAATACCTTTAGCGGTTTATTTTGTGGAAGTTTATAGCCTTTTTTTATCACTTTTTTTTGTGCAAAAATATTACTATTTTTATTAACTACAACATCGGTCACAACTTCGCGGTTATCCTGTACTAATATATGGCATTTATATGTAAAATAGTCAGATTTAGCTAAAATATTTAATGATATAAAATTCAACATCATTATTGAACACATAAGTATAACTTTCATAAATCACTCCTCAATGCAAAAACAAACCAATTATGCCAGTTATTTATTAAAACTGGGTAAACACCCGAACTTTGCCCATTGCCATTTTGACTTTATTTTCTCTTACTGCTTTTTAATAACCCGAATTAACATCTTGACGATAAATATAGGTTCTCTGAGTTCCTAAACACACTTCACCCACCGCACAGTCTGATGTCATTGGGGGTGGTGAACAATCCTGCCCTTCAGGGCAGGGTGGTGGTGCACAACCTGTCAGAGAAATACTGCCATCTGAGCATGTTCTTGGTATAGGATCATAGGAAATCTGAGTTAATTCTGTGATCCCACCCTCTGTTGGCGTAATTAATTTAAGTCCTGTATCCGCAAAATACGTTTGAGGAGCATCAGGAACCCTTTGCCCTAAATCCAAAGTTAACGTATCGTATATTTTACTGCCATAGTGAAGATGAAAAGCATAAAGAGAACCGCCTCCACCATCTAATACACAATTCTCCAGATCATTCGCCTCAGAAGGAGAAAAGGTAGTAAAGTATGCTATTCCTCCTACTACAGTCGCTTTAGAAAGTGATTTTTCAGCTCCCCCTAAACCAAATTTCCAACCACTAAATGATGCCAAACTTGCTTCAAGGTCGACAAACGCATCTTTATCAGATAATACACCTGCAAATGGATCCGTCGTTATATCCATCAATTTATCCACAGTTATGACATCAGGTACATCTTCTGATTTATTAAACGACCTGGTAACTGTATTTTCATCTCTGATCATATAAAGCGCATTACTTGTTGTTTTATAAGTTGGATGAGATCGATTACCACTACCAATTAAAACGGCTTCGTAAGGTGTTTCAGTACGTACTTTGGTTGTGGTTGATTCACCATCAACAATTACGGTAGATTCAGAAACTTTACTAAACAAAGTTCGTGCGACTTCAGGTTGATAAAAAAACCTTCGATCATTTGCCGTAGATGTAGAACCTAACTCAGCCAATTTAATTACTGTCCATGGTGATTCGCTACTCACAGGGTCGCTGCCTGGCATATCTATTCGCCATACATTTCCCCCTGTATCTGCCGTATACATTCTATCTATAAATCCGTCAAAATTTGAATCTAATAAAGCTACATCACCAGGAATACTATCCCCTATAATATTTCCCGTAGCGCTTTTAAACTGTGTATTTTTCCCCCCGGTTGCTGCAGGTGTAAAGCTCCAGACTAAGGTTTTTGTCTCAGCATCGACTATAAAAATGCCTCGCCCTTGAGAGTCATCTGATTTAGTTCCGCTATCTTTATTTGGATCATAACCAGCACCAATCACCAACAAAGGTTTATTTTTATAACCACTGACATTTATAAATGCAATTTTGGGTTTAGACCAGCTCTGTCCCATTTCAGAAAATCCAGGATCTGATGAACTCAGTTCACTTGACCATAATAAACTCGGATCACTGGGAACTGAAATATCAAAAGCATAATAAGCACTTCCACCTCTTCTCATACCTATAAATGCCCAAACTTTTTCAGCACCATCAACAATACGATTCCCATTTCCATCTTTAAAATAAATAATGGGTGAACCATCCATACCATAAACTTTTTCGCCTGCCGTATTATCTCTTAACGCAGCAAGATTTGGATATAATTCATACGGAATAAAACTCCACTCTTCTGAAACTGTGTCTCCGCTATCTTTAAACATATGAACAGAACCAGCATTAGTGCCAACTAACACCCTAACATCACCATCACCGTAACTGATTGCCAATGGTTTAGAGTGCAGGGGATCTCCCATTATATCACTTCGTAATTCAGTGACATTGGAGTCTGCGTCTTCATCATCTACATCGACTCCTTTAGCCCAGTTAAATAAATTATCTAACTCATCAACGGTTGTATTCATATATGTGGCCAGCTCATCATCACCACCCGCTTTTGTTACTGCGTTTGCTTTGGTGAAGGTTAAACTGCCAATATCACTGATCACTTTACGCGAAGTTAATTTAGCCAACTGCATATTTACACCACCAACTTTAACTTCGTTGCCATCAGGTTTCCCATCATTATCAGTAGGTTTTAACCAAAAAGTACTCGCATTATCTTTTATATTGCCATCAGTACCAATCGCCGATGCGCTGTTCTTATCTACAATTACATCCCCGACTACTTTTAATTTTTTAATATTTCCAGCCCATCTTGCGCCTGTTTCTGGATAGAACATTGCATAATAAACAGATTCTAAACTTCGTGTTCGGTCAAAATTATTACTTGCAACCGATGGCGATGTAAACGTTGTATTAACTTGTAAAATTTCGCTCAAAGTAGCGCTAAGTGCACTTGCCAGTTCTATCGCATTATTTGCTGGATAATATTTACCACCACCTTGCTCTGCCGCATATTTTAATAAAGGAGCTGCATCATCCGCACCTTCACTAAATCCGATAGTATATAAAGATGCAGTTTGTTTACCGCTAACATTTAAATTCAAATCATTATTATTGATCCAATGCGCTAAATTAGGCAGGTAGCTATCACTGCTTAAAGAATCATCAGAATATGGAGATTGTGGTGTTGATTCATTTTCAGGATCTGTTTTAGTGGCAATTAACGTTGAAATTTCATCATCTGATGCTAAATCAACAGTAGGCACACCATCTGTTACTAAAATAACATACACATTACTTGCACAGCCTTGTTTAAATGGGGAAATATAATTGTTATTTAAAATAATACTTGTATCTGCACTTGGCGTATTTCCCGTATACTTAAAGCCACAATCATTTGAGCTGCAATCAGTATCGTCATCTCCGAACATTACTGAATAACCAGAAAAGTAACGCGATGCTTCATACAATGTTTCACATAAGGGCGTATTAGTTTCTGCATCAATAGAATTTATTTCTGTTACAATATTGGCTCTTGTCTCGCCGAAAGCCGAAATGATCCTGCCACCATCACGTTTATTTTCACCTTTATAATCTAAGTTAAATATCATCAGACTAAAATCAACTATAGGCGTGGTATTAATTACCGATGTCATTGCGTCTTTCGCTACTTGCAGTCTTGTTGATGAAACGACCACCTTATTTACGGCATGATACCAACGCAAATAATTTGGATGATAAAGCGTGATCACTTCACCGCCTTTAAATGCGTCAAGTGCACTTTCTATTTCACTTTCTGAATGGCCAGTTTTCTTACCTGTATAAAAGTTTTTAGCATTTTTACTCGCACCATTTACAGGTAATCCTTGTAATATAGGATCTGATGCTGAGTCGTAGGTTGTTCCTCCAATTTTAAGCACCATATCTGTATTGTCACCGTTTTCAGCAACTATATCATCAAGACAATCTAATGCGGCAATTGTATTTGCACCACTATTCTCCTGTAATTGCACCCAAGAACCTGTGTTACCTTTATATTTATGTTCACGAATAAAACCACTATAAATACCATATTTATCAAGCGCTTCTCTTGCTGTATCACAGCCATTTACAGGTGAGTTAAATCTTTTTGTATCACTATTCTTATCTGTTCTGGGAATTTCTTCGTCAACTCCTGTCCCAACTGTAAAATATATAAAGTTTTCATTTAATGAGTTGTCAAATTGAGATACGACAGGATACTCAATCGATGCGTCATAGCCTGCAACTGTGTCTAATGATGTTCCCATGCTTCCTGAGTTATCGAAGATCACCAATACTTGTGGTTTAGTCCCCACCTGAATTTTAGTATCACCAACATATAGCTCTATATCTTCACCATATGACGTACATGTAAAAAATACTAATAGTGCAATTAATACACTTTGGCATAACTTCATTACTTTCTCCTTCAATTTCAGGTTATTCAAATATCTGGTGTAATTCATTTTATAATGGGTTTACATACAGATAACTTCTTGCGCTATTCCTGAGTGAATAACAACACTGTGTTTATCACTTTTACCATAAGCTAAGTCAGCATCTATTCGGGTCATGTTACAACATAAGGTTTCTCCACTTGTTGCAAACTTTCTGGGGCAAGGAATACTTTCCCTTTGTTCTGGGGTTGTATTAAACAATAAGATATTAGAGTCTGAACCTGCTACAGAAATATCAAAACTACCAGTACCGTTTGTGGGAAAAGATAGAGCTGGATCTTCAAATAATTTATTTGCATCTCTCATCTGAACTTTAATTGCTTTCTCGGTATCAGCCTTTACCTGATTTTCAGCGGTATCCGATTCTTGTGCTGCATTAGACATTTTTACATCTACAGTACTTGAACTCATCAAAGAAACAGCTATGCCAGTTACTGTAATGATCATTATCATCGCAGCTAATAATACTATTCCTTTCTGATAATGTTGTTTCTTTATATATATCATTGCCATATATCTTTTCCAGAACTATTAATTTTAACCGTAGAGACCATCATTGTTCTTCTGTATTGATCTGAGAAAGTAAGATTTCTTTTAGTCTCAGAAGAGTCCCCTCCCAAGGTATAGGTTCTTGAAACTACTTTTTTATCAAGATCAGGTTCAAGAGATCTCACTAACAAAAACACTTGCACTGTAAGAATAGTACCAGGCTCATTCCAATCATCAGCAGTCATCTGATCAGAGGATTTATATGTATCGACTCTTGAGTCTCCAACCGTATCAACGCCATATATAAACCTGATATTCTCAATTCCTTCCATGATAGTTTCGGATGCCATACCAGCTGTTGCCGTGAGTCGCATACGCATCAATACTGGTATAGAAATAGATCTACCATTTTTTGTATATGTTTGATTTTCAATGAAGTAGACATGGTGATTATATTTCCAGACTGATTCTACATCGGTAACCGCTATCGTCCCTCCCCCCGCTCTAATTAAGCCACTCTCCTGCTCTACTTGTAAGTAATAATTACCAGCTAACGTCCCTGATGCAGTGCCAGTACCAGCACCATCATGAAAGTTATTGCCTGCAGCTCCTTTCAATTGAATAATGTCACTATTAGTTACGGCTGTGGTAATACAACCTAAAGCACTGGTCGAAGTTGCTTCGATGCCAAATATTGAATGAAAATTACCGACTCCAGATGGAAAACTTGCATTATTAATACCCTGACTACAGTCATTTGATGGTGCTGAAGGAACATCATAAGGTTGAGTATCAGATAAGTGTAGAATTTGGAAACCATGACTTCCCCAAAATCCAGATTGTGCGATATCTTTACGTAATATATCCATAGCTAATCGGCCAGCTTCCTGTAATTCACCGATTTCTAATGTATCTTTTGTTGTCAGTTTCATACTCACATAAGTAAACATAACACCTGAGAGTATAAATGCGCCAATGATAAGAGATACTATTGTCTCTATTAACGTAAAGCCACCTTGTGAATGTAATCTATTTTCGATGCTCATAAGATAACCACTTTAACTACGCAGTGCGACAAAACTATTTAGCACCAGCATACGGCGCTTATTATTACTAGTGCCGCAATTTATTGCATTATTAGCAGTAATTTGACTTATTTCTTGCCTGCCTTCCCAGGTAACTATCACTTGTAAATCCACCTCATTTCCCAATGACAAAGTCGGCCTAATACAAACCGTTGCATCAGCTAACCCACCGGTGTTATTTTGCGCCTTTATTGCTTTTTTCCATTCTTCAAGATCAAATGCTGCAATTTGTACATCAGAGCAGGTTGAATTAAAACAAGTTGTTACACTACTGATTTCATCTTCACTAGTAATCGTCTTATTATAAGCAGTAACAACATTTACAGTATCATTGGCTCTTATTCTTTGAATGATGTCATTACCAAGCGCTAAGGCAGCTGATCTTTGTAACGAATCATAACTTGCTTTTTTTGCACTAGCCTGTAAAGCAATCGCACCCAATAAGCCGATTGTCAGAACAATAAACGCAATTAATGTTTCCAAAAGAGTAAAGCCTTTTAAATTTGCTATATTTTTCATTAATCTCCACTCATATAATCAACAAAATTTATTCAATTATAACTATCAAAATAAAGTCTAATTAATACTTTTGTCTTAATAAATAAACAAATATACAAGAAAAAAGCGACATAATTAAAACTTATAACATCTAGAAAAAGTATAGTTCAGTTATTTTATATTGCACAATAAACAATCAACAAGTTTCTAATTGTTTATATTTATTTATTATTAGTGAGTGAAGTTATATGCTTTTTATTTATTATCATACACTTACAAAAACCAATACTTAATCATTAATTTTATATAGTTCCAGATAAAATAGGGTCCACACAAATTATATCTATACATGTCGGTTATTTTCCCCAACAAGTTTCTTTTGATTCACCTCCAGTTGAGTTTTTTATACCTGCATCTGTAATAGAAAAAGCAGTACAACCACTATCTTTCAGCGCGACTCCTGAATAAGCCGTTGCAGTTAATGTAAATATATTTCCATCAGAAGTGATGCTTATAGAATAACTACCATTATCACTCTTTGCATTGACTGAGATGTCAGCTAAAGTCGCAGTATATTTTCTGTTATCGACAAAGTACTGCTCCTGTTTGTTTGCAGCATCTAACAGTGCCGTTATAGCTTCCGTTCTCGCCGATTTTATTACATATTCATTATAATTCGGAATAGCTATTGCAGTTAAAACACCTACAATTGCTACCACAATCATTACCTCAGTTAAGGTAAAGCCAGCACTTTTCATAATTAAACCTTTCACTTACAATATACAACTTGATTACAATAGGTACTTTAGTATTAGGTTTCTAAATCATAAACCTAGCTTAATTTAGTAGATATTCTTTACATTTTAAAAATAAGTATAGTGCAAGGCATTAATTTGTACATAAAATACGCATAAAGTTAATAATTTAATTCCTTCGATAAGGCCATCGAGCAAGGTTTTATATATTTTTCAGAGCATTATAAACATTAATACTTTAGTAGTAGCCATGAGATATGAGGAATTACAGTCTAAACCTAGTTTCCCATTAAAATTAGGTATTAGAAATAAACTGAATCGCTATTTTAATAGAGAAAATTAAGTGTGTTAAATGAGGATATTGGAATTAAATTAAAACTGGATTATGAAATTGTTATTTGAGGAAAGTTTAATTTTTACTATCTTCTTTGTTTTGATCACTTTTCTTTGACAACTCAAAGAAAAGTGACTTAAGCCAAATAGATTGAATTTGTTAATCTGGGGCAGTTAAACTATGTCGATTTATATCATTATATAAATCTAGCTAACCCTACTTCCCCCAACAAGTTGCAACGGTTTCACCAGGACCTGAACCTACACCTTTAATACCTGTCTCTGTGAGAGTAAATAATGAACAATCCTTATCTTTTTTTGCAATATTTGATTCTGGCGTAGCCGTTAACGTAAAAGCGCTGTTAGTAGAAGTCAAGCTTATCTTATAGCTGCCATTATCAGTTAACGCATTAACTGATATTTTAGACAACGCCGACGCATACTTTCTATTATCTACAAAATATTGCTCTTGTTTATTAGCACCATCGAGTAGCGCAGCAATTGCTTCTGTTCTCGCTGCTTTTTGCACGTACCCATTATATGATGGGATCACTATCGCGCTTAATATACCTACAATTGCAACTACGATCATTACTTCTGTTAAGGTAAATCCTCTTTCTTTCATAATAACAATCCTAAATTAATAGCTTGATTGGGATTCTAAACGATAAATATAAGGTCGACTCACACGCAGACCAAAAGATTTATCAGTAACTAAGTCTATTTTTCCATCACCATCTATATCTGTAGGCACTAAATTCTCTTCTATTGATTTAGCTTGGATAACCCCCTGACCTTCACCAATTCCTACACCAATCAATAAAAATTGACTCTTATCTTGTGCATCTTTCCCAAAAAAGAGTTGTGCTGTATCAGGCACATTATCACCTATTTCAAAAGTTAAGGAGTCATAAACAGCGGTACCATAATGTAAATGAAACGCATAAAGCTTTCCAGCTCCTCCGCCTAATGAGCATTGTAACCCGTTATTTTCTGTAGGGGGAGTAAATGTAGAAAAATATGCGACACCACCTATAACAGTTGCTTTAGATAATGACTTTTCGCCTAAGGCTAAATTATATTTCCAACCTTTAAAAGTAGAGAACTTTGCTTCTAGTACTCTAAACCCTGCTTCATCTTCTAATTTATCAGAAAATGAATTTCCAGCACCATCTATATCTAATACATTCGCCAACTCATTTTCTTTAATCGTAGTTGGAGCAGAAAGATTGTATGACTTAGTTACAGTATTTTCATCTCGTAACATGTAAAGTTGATCAGAAGTTATCAAACTTTTTGGATGTGATCTATTGCCACTACCTATAAGTACGGCTTCATAAGGAGTTTCTTTTCGAATGGTTGTAACATTACCATCAACTGTAGTTTGAACAACTTTGCTGAAATACGTTCTTGCAACTTCGGGTTGATAAAAGAAGCGACGATCTTTAATTGCTGAAGAGGCACCCAATTTAGCAAATTTAAATTTACTCCAATTACTGGTATTAGAGCCATCCATATCGATACGCCAAACATTACCACCAGTATCAGCGGCATATAACCTATCTATATAACCATCAAAGTCAGAATCCAATACTGCAATGTCTCCTGGAATACTATGGCCGCCAAGCTTTTTCTTCCATACCAGATTACCTGTTCTAGCACTTACAATATATACGTATTGTCCCTTATTATCTCCACTTTTTGCCCCTTCATCTTTATTTGTGTCATAACCACCACCAAAGATAAGCAAAGGCTCTCCTTTAAATCCAGCTACATCAATATAACCAATATAAGGTTTCGACCAAGTTTGTCCTAAATTACTATAGACTCCAGTATTTTCAATAGTCCATTTAAGTGACGGTTTATCCGGATTTGTTATATCTAGTGCATAATAAGAAGTTCCGCCTCGCCTCATACCGAAAAAAGCTAATACTTCATCAGTACTATCAACAGTGCCATCACCATCTTTGTCGTCAAAGAATACCGCTGGTGGCGCATCGATTCCATAGACTTTTGTATCTTCAGAGTTATCCTTTAAATGATGCAGATTTTTAAATAACTCAGAAGGTATAAAAGCCCAACTTTCGCTGACAGTATTATCATTATCTTTAAACATATGGATAAATCCAGCATTAGTGCCAAGAATAACGCGGGTATCATTTTCTCCATACTCCAAAGCAATCGGCTTAGAATGTAATGCATCTCCCATTATATCGGTTCTTTGCGTAGTTAATGGGTTTTCATCAACATCATCAACATCAAGACCTTGAGCCCACTTGATAATATCTTCTACCTCTGCAACCTCTGATTCTTGAATTCCCATTAATGCAGCTAGTTTTGCATTTGTATTACCTTCCACCTGCACATTAGCTAAATTAAACAAAGGCAGTTCACCGTTAGAACCATTACCTACATTAGTATATATAGTACGAGAAGTATCCTTACTTAAATATAAATTCGCGCCCCCTTTTTTTACATCATTACCATCTGCTGCTGCATCAGCGGGTAGCCAAAAAGTTTTTGCGGTTGATTCAATATTTCCATTGCCATCAATAGCAACCGCATTTGTAGAATCAACTATTTTATTTCCAGAGATTTTAAGTTTCTTTAAGTTTCCATGCCACCTGGCGCCTAAATCAGGATAAAACATAGCATAATAAACAGCGTCTTTGGTTTCAGTTCGATCAAAATTACTACTTGATACTGAAGGGGCTGTAAAGGTTGTATTTACCTCATTAATTTTATCAATAGCTGTAACAAGGGACTCAGCTAAAGCAAAAGATGTATCAGCTTTAAAAAATACACCTCCACCAGCTGTCGCTGTAGTACGTAATATAGACAAGCCTTTATCCGTCAAACCGCTACCAAAGCCAATAGTAAAAGTCCTTGCTATATCTTGTACATTTGCCGTACCACTCCATAAATCATGGTATAAATAATGATCTGGGTGGCTATTACTATATAAGTATTTAGCAAGCGTAGACAAATAATTTCCCTCAGTTGCTACTGGTTTTTCAGAGTCAGGAGTGGTATTTGTAACATTATATAAGCTAATTATATTATCATCTCGTTGTTCATCAGATGAAGGATCACCATCAGTTACAATTATAATATTTATAGAGTTATCACAGCGTACTTCAGGTTCATTAGTCTCATCATTTATTAGTGGTATAAAAGGCGATGTATAACTACTAGAACTTTCAATTGATGTATCTCTATCTGTATTAGCGCTGTTATTACCTTGGTCTATTTCTCCACCAGACATATATAAGTAAGCTTCATATAATGACTCTGCCAATGGGGTCCCCCCATCACCATCGAGTAAATCAATATTATCTTTAATAGTGGTTACATCTGTACCAATTTTATTAACAACGTATCCACCTTCTCCAGAGCTTTTACCAAAGCGCATCAAACCAAATCTTATATTAGATGCATTTTCCGTTAGAACAGTTTTAACAGCCTCTTTTGCAATACTCATACGGCTTTTATTAGTAGAACATAAAACTTCATCAGCGGCGCCTGTGTCTTCAAATGTTCTGGCCCAACATTTATCCTGCCCTTCTGATGGGGTAGTTTTACACTCAATAAAATCCCATTTACTATCAGGATACTGCCTGTCATAACAGGCTTTCCCATCTGAGAGTCTAAAATCCATACTTCCAGAAGTATCGAATAATATCAACACTCTAGGCTCTTCCGTAACTTCTACATTATGTGATATATATAACTCTATATCCTCTGCGGCTAAGGGAATAGAAAATCCAATCAGTGCGAAAAATAACGTGCATAGTATTTTGTCTAATAAGTTATTCTGCATGAACATTGACCTATTATTTTTATATATTGTCATTTAGATTTACCTCTGACACCTAATTCTTGCGCTATTCCACTATGTAGTGAAGCCATATGCTTATCATCTTTACCATACATTAAATCAGCTTCCATCTTTAAAGTATTACACTTAATCCCGTTGGTTACTGCAATCCTGCGTGGACAATCAAGTAACTCAGGTCCGTTGTTGAGTTCTGACAACATAATTGTTGACTCTGAACCGTCTGGCGAGACATTGATAGCAAGGCCAGCAAATTTTGCTTTTGCATAAAGGAAACGATTATTTGCAACAGATGCATTTGTTTCTAAATTAATTGTTTTTTCCGACTCAGCTTCTACTAAAGACGCTGCAGTTTGACTATTTTGTGCCGCATTTGACATTTTAATGTCGACTGTACTTGAACTCATTAATGCAACTGCAATACTTGTTACCGTAATAATCATAATCATAGAAGCGAGTAATACGACACCTTTTTGCTTATTCGCTAAGTTTACATATTCCATTCATCGGTTCCCCCATTAGCTAATTTAACCGTTGAAACAAATAAAGCGCGTCTGTATTTGTCTGTTACTGTAATTTCTGATTTATAGCTTGCACCGCCACCCATTTTATAGGTTCGCGTTTCTAACGGCATATCAAGGTCTTCTCTTAACGAACGTACTAAAACAAATACCTGTACGGTTAAAATCGCCCCCATAGATTGTTCCCAGTCAGTGTCTGACATCTGAGCGGCTGTTTTATAGGTATCAACCCGATTGTCACCATTCATATCGATACCATAAATAAACCTGATTTTTTCCACTCCCTCCATCAAATTATCTGTTGCAAAATTATCACCATCCAGTGTTAACCGTTTGCGCATTAATACAGGTACGGTGATCGTTTTACCACTTACTTGATAATCTTGTTCATTAACATAATACACATGATGGTTATAACCCCATAAGGTTGCATTGAGGTTCGTACTGGTAATATTATTGCTCCCCGTCCCCTTAAAAAATGTGCCTTTAGCATACTCAGACATAAAATAATATTTATTAGCATTTGTATGCTGCCCTGTCATATCCATACCATCAAAGCGTTTTATTTGTAAAATATCGCTTTGAGTAACTATTTTATCTGAAGCTTTTATACAACCTAATGCTTCTGCACCTTGTGTTGTATTTTCTATACCATAAATAAACTTGAAATTACTAGACAATATTGTTGTCGTCCCTGGTAACAAGGTGCCTAAAACAGGAAAGGTTGCATTGTTATTTCCTGCAAAACAATCGTTACTAGGAGCTGTCACTCCAGTATCAAAAGTAATGTTTGCAACATCCAGCGTCTTACCAAGATATGAGCCCCAAAATCCAGTTTGTTCAATATCCTTACGCAAGATATCCATGGCTAAGCGACCTGTTTCCTGTAACTCCCCGATTTCAAGCGTATCTTTTGTGGTGATTTTCATACTCACGTACGTAAACATCACACCTGATAAAATGAAGGCACCGATAATAAGCGATATCATCACCTCTAATAATGTAAAACCGCGCTGTTTCATTGCTATGCCCTAATAAATATAAAACTATTAACAACCACTATCCTGCGCTTGTCACCAGTTGTGCCACAAGTTACACCGCTATTAACATCCTGTTTAATTTCTTGTTTTCCAGTCCAGGTAACTATCACTTCTAAATCAATACCAGTAGTGCCATTAGCTGTCGGATTTATACACACAATCGCGTCAGACAAAGCTCCTGTTTTATCCTGTGCACTTATTGCTTTTCGCCATTCATTTAAATCGTACTCAGCAATTTGGGCAGAACTACATGAAGCCGAAGTTCCAGCAGCAGCTGAAAAACACGAATCACTGGTGGTTGGAGTTTGACTACTCTTAATCGTTTTTCCACCGTACATAGTCACTACATTTGCAGCATCTGTCGTATCGTTTGCACTAATACGTTGTACAATATCATTGGCTAATGCAAGTGCTGCCGAGCGTTGTAATGAATCATAACTTGCCTTTTTAGCATTGGCTTGTAATGCAACAGCCCCTAACAACCCCACTGTTAATACTATCATTGCAATCAGTGTTTCTATCAGTGTGAAACCTTTTTGATTTAACTTAATCATTTAAACTACCATATTTAACTTAACTAAAACGATACCCTATCTTAATGCTAGATTTCTAGTAATAAAGGTTGGGTATATTGTCGTTACTTAGCTTATAATTTAATCTTTGCAAATCAAATTATGTACAAAGTTGATACAATTTATCTCAATTCTACGGGAACTGCAAATACAGTATTCTCTGGCTCACCAGGATTTTCTACAACAGTATTCCCACCCCATACTTTAAGCTGAGTTATCACCTGATTCACCAATATTTCTGGTGCGGATGCTCCCGCAGTCACGCCTACATTTTGAATATCGGTAAACCATGATTCAGACATAGAACTTGCATCGTCAATTAAATAAGCGGTTGTACCTAACTTCTCAGCTACTTCTCTTAATCGATTTGAATTTGAACTATTTTTTGCACCAACTACCAATAAAACGTCGGTTTTTGCAGCTAAATCTCTTACTGCATCTTGCCTATTTTGTGTTGCATAACAAATATCATCTTTACGAGGCCCATTTATTTTTGGAAACTTATCCCTTAACTTATTAATAACATCTGAGGTATCATCAACAGATAAAGTAGTCTGACTACAATACATTAACTTAGATTCATCTTTTACTTTAAGTTGCGCCACATCCTGTATTGTTTCAACTAAATAAATTCCGCCCATTGAATTGTTATACTGCCCCATAGTCCCTTCTACTTCAGGGTGACCTGCATGACCAATTAAAATACACTCCAAACCTTGTCGGCTGGCACGAGTCACTTCCATATGAACTTTTGTCACTAAAGGGCAAGTCGCATCAAAAACCTTTAACTCTCTCGATTTGGCTTCCTGGCGAACAGTCTGAGAAACGCCGTGAGCACTAAAGATAACAATACTATCATCGGGAATTTGAGAAAGCTGTTCTACAAAAATAGCCCCGCGTTTTTTTAAACCATCAACTACGTATTTGTTATGAACAACTTCATGCCTGACATAAATTGGCGGTTGAAATATATCAAGGGCTCTTTCAACAATACTGATAGCTCTGTCAACACCGGCACAAAAGCCCCGAGGATTGGCCAATATTATATTCATAGTTGTGTAACACCAATAATTTCTACATCAAATGTTAATTTATGACCTGCCAGAGGGTGATTAAAATCAATCGTCACTGACTCGCCAGCAACTTCTCTCACTATACCTGGAAGCTCTGAGCCGTCAGGTTGAGTAAAAGCAATGATTGCCCCTATTTCAGCTGGCGTATCTGCACCGAACTTACTTTTATCAAGATGATAGATATTGTCAGGATTCGGCATTCCGAAGGCATCTTCTGGTTGTAATTCAAAGGATTTATTGTCACCTTCTTTTAAACCTAAAAGACACTTTTCAAAGTTAGCAGTTAAACTACCATCGCCCATAACCAGCTTTGCAGGTCTATTTTGAACTTTACTTGAGTCAGCTGCCGAGCCATCCTCTAATATAATTGAGAAATGGAAAACAACCTGTGACGTTTCATTAATTACCTGTTTTTCTACTAATGTTTCTGTCATGATTTTTTCCCAGCTGAATTAGCTACATTATTGTCACTTTCTGACCCTTTAAACGCGTCCAGCAATAATAACCCTGCACCAATACAAATTGCAGTGTCTGCAATATTAAAAGTAGGGAAATTCCAGGTACCGTAATAGACATGGATGAAGTCTATAACATAGCCATAAGATATACGGTCGTATAAATTTCCTAAAGCACCACCTAATACCAGTGCATAGGCCGCACCTAATAAACGATTAGATCCAGGAAGTTTTTTTAACCACCAAATTAGCAATATACTAATACTGGCTGCAATAATACTAAAAAACCATCTTTGCCATCCGCCAGCTTCACTTAAAAAACTAAAGGCTGCACCATAGTTATGAATATAAGTGAGCTTAAACATAGGAAATACTTCAATAGATTGATAAAGCTTCATTTGAGTATTTACTGCTATTTTTGTGATTTGATCTAAAGCCAGCAAAATCAAGCTTAACCATAACCAAACTACCCCTGTTTTTTCTTTAATCAATCTAGTTTATCCTCACTTTAAGATATGCAGCAGCTAACTAATTAGTTAACTGCTATTATTACCTATGCAAACAGGCGATTTTCACCATCACCATCAATATTGGTAACACAACGACCACATAATTCACTATGTGCTTCATGTTGCCCTATATCATCGGTGTAATGCCAACAACGCTCACATTTGGCAGCATCAGTTAAATTCACTTTAATAAACAAACCATCAATTTCAGTGACTGACGTATCATCCGGCTGACTGCTAACTTCGTTTAATTTGATTTTAGATACCAACAATACAAATTTTAATTCGTCACCTATCTTAGCCAGCGCATTTATAAGTGCTTCATCCGCATTAATTATTACTTCAGCTTGTAATGTTGCACCTATCACTTCATCTTTTCTGGCAACTTCCAGTACACGATTCACTTCATCTCGCACATTAAGAATTGTTTGCCAATATGCATTCAAATCTTCTGAACCTGCTTTGACTAGTCCTTCATACCATTTTCCAGTAAACACAAATTCATCCCTTTCACCAGGTAATGCCTGCCAAATTTCCTGAGCTGTAAAGCTCATAATAGGCGCCATCCAGCGTGTCATAGCTTCCGCAATATGAAACAACGCAGTTTGGCATGAGCGACGAGCATTACTCTCAGTTTTCGCTGTATATTGCCTGTCTTTAATGACATCTAGATAAAATGCACCCAACTCTAATGTACAGAAATTCATTAGTTTTTGAGTTACAGTTAGCATTTGATATTCATCATAAGCCTGAACTATTTCTTCCTGTAATACGGCTGCTCTGTCTAAAATCCATCTATCCAGTTCAACCATATCTTCATAAGCAACCATATCCGTTTTAGGATCAAACCCATTTAAGTTTGATAATAAATAACGATTAGTATTACGAATACGGCGATATCTGTCTGCAGAGCGTTTAAATATCTCGTCTGAGACCGTCATCTCAGCAGTGTAATCAGTCGATGCCACCCATAAACGTAGAATATCAGCACCCATTTTATTCATGATGTTTTGTGGTGAAATTACATTACCAAGAGATTTTGACATCTTATGGCCTTTTTCATCAACAGTGAATCCATGAGTTAATACCTGGCGATAAGGTGCATGACCATTAATTGCAACAGAAGTCATCATAGATGACATAAACCAACCTCTATGTTGATCTGAGCCTTCAAGGTATAAATCAGCCGGACCTGTTAATTCTTCTCTGGCATCAACAACACATGCATGTGTTACACCTGAATCAAACCAAACATCTAAGGTATCTTTCACTTTAACGTATTGTTCGCTATCAGCAGCGTTAAGCAATTCATTAATTTCAAGGTCATACCATGCTTGTATACCTTTTTCTTCTACAAGAGTCGCTACTTTACTAATTAAACTTTGCGTATCAGGATGTAAATTACCTGTATCTTTGTCAATAAACAAAGCAATAGGTACACCCCAAGTGCGTTGGCGAGAAATACACCAATCAGGACGACCTTCAACCATTTTTTCTATACGGCTTTCACCCCATCCAGGGATCCATTGAGTATTTTTAATTTCTTTAATCGAATCAGCTCGCAAGTTTGCCTGATCCATACTGACAAACCACTGTGGCGTCGCGCGAAAGATAATCGGCGTTTTATGACGCCAACAATGTGGATAGCTATGCTCTAGTGCCTGATGATGTTTTAACGTGCCTTGCTCTTTCAGTACCTCTATAACACTTGCGTTTGCTTTAAATACATGTTGCCCTGCAAACAAAGGCGTATCAGCTAAATAAACACCATTCGCACCAACTGGATTGGCAATTTCTAAATCATATTGTTTGCCTACCACAAAGTCTTCTTGTCCATGTCCGGGCGCTGTATGAACTGCACCAGTACCTGACTCTGTCGTTACATGTTCACCTAAAACGATTGGTACATTAAAATCATAAAATGGATGCTGAACTTGAACATGCTCAAGTGCGGCCCCTTTACAAAAACCAAGTGAATGGAATTTATCAACACCGTAACGATCCATTGCATCTTTTACCAGCTCAGATCCTAAAACGATGCGCTTTTTACCTTCATTGGTTTCAACCTGAACTAAGGTATATTCTAAATTTTCGTGAAGTGCCACAGCTCTATTAGCTGGTAAAGTCCAAGGTGTTGTTGTCCAAATAACGAACTCAACGTCTCCTTCTCCTTTATGATCCTCTGGCAAATTGAAAGCCGTTAATACGCTATCTTCATCACACACTTTAAATACAACGTCAATAGCTGGAGATTGTTTGTCTTGATATTCGACTTCGGCTTCGGCTAAAGCAGAACCACAATCTGTACACCAGTGCACAGGTTTTGAGCCTTTGTGTAAATGACCTTTTTCAATAATACGACCTAATACGCGAATTGCATTCGCTTCAAAGTCATAATTCATTGTCAGGTAAGGTTTATCCCAATCACCAAAAACACCTAATCGCTTAAAGTCTACTTTTTGCCCTTCAACTTGTTTTTTAGCGTACTCACGGCACTTTTCGCGAAATTGCGCCGCGCTTACTTTTTTACCTGGTTTGCCGACTTTCTTTTCTACTTGCAATTCAATTGGCAATCCATGACAGTCCCAACCTGGAACATATGGCGCATCAAAGTCGGATAAGGTTTTTGACTTTATAATAATATCTTTTAATATTTTATTTACCGAATGGCCTAAATGAATATCACCGTTTGCATATGGAGGACCATCATGCAAAATAAACGTTTTTTTACCTTTTTTTGCTTTACGGATCTGCCCATATAAATCTTGTTCGTACCAAGATTTAAGCATTGCAGGCTCTCGATTAGCCAGATTTCCACGCATAGGGAAGTTTGTTTCGGGTAGATTTAGGGTATGCTTGTAGTCGCTCATTTAATTTTACTTTCCATTTCGGCTACTGGTTTAGACCAAAATACTTTTTTGCAGTAAACACGTCTTGCTTAATTTGGTTTACAAGTTGCTCTAAAGTGTCGAATTTTTTCTCGTCGCGTAGCTTATGTATTAGCTCCACGTTTATAAACGTTCCATAAATATCTTTTTTAAAGTCAAATAAATGCACTTCAAGTAACATTTTTTGTCCATTTAATGTGGGTTTGGAACCTATATTTGCCACACCAAAAATTTCATTTTCTTTAATAGTAACTTTGACAGCAAAAACGCCGTTAACTGGACTTACCTGCCTTTTTAACGCGACATTTGCCGTAGGAAAACCAAATTCCCGGCCTTTTTTATCACCGTGAACTACACGGCCAGCAATACTATACCCATGTCCTAGCATGGCATTTGCCTGGTCGATATCTCCTATTGCCAGTGCACGCCGAATGGCTGTACTACTTACCCGACAATCAAGTTTTCTATAACTCAATGTACTTTTAACTGAAATCCCTAATTCAGAGCCCAGTTTAGTCAGCATTGAAAAATTGCCCGTTCTTTGTTTACCAAATCGAAAGTCATCACCGACAGTTAATGCCTTAACACCCAATTTTTTACTCAATATTTCACGGATAAAGTAATCAGCGGATAAACTCGCAAAATTGCGATTAAAGTTGATACAGATAACCCTATCCACTCCAATATCCTGAAATAACTTTAATTTATCTCTCAGTCGAGTTAACCTGGGAGGTGCATTGTCCCCTGAAAATAACTCCTGAGGCTGAGGTTCAAAGAGCATAACTGTGCTTGGCAAAGCTAGCTTTTTTGCGCTTAAAATCAGACCTTTTAATACTTCAGCATGCCCTAAATGTACACCATCAAAATTACCGATAGTTAAAACACATTCATAGTGCCAGGACCTAATATTATGTATACCGCGAATTAGTTCCATAGCTAAAGTTTGCCTTACCCATTAAATTAAAATTATAAAAGAGGCGATTATAATTTTTTTTCTTGCTTTGCTCAACTTAATAATCACACCATATGCCGTCTTATGTCTGATAGTGTATATTTTTAATAGTATGAAAACGAATGCCAAATAAAAACAAACCGAAAAAATACACCACGACAGCAATCAATATTAAACTAAATAAATAGAGGATTTGCATTAAAAACACTGCATCTTGCCAAGTAAATAGCTGTTGAATAAAAATTAAAACAAGCATAGTCATGAAGCTGGATACAAAACACTTCAATGTAAAGAACATACTAAACCTGGAGAATTTATAAACCCCTTGTTTAGATAAAAAATAATATAATAAAAAAGCGTTACAGGTTGCGGATAATGAAGTTGCCAGAGCAAGTCCAATATAACCAAATGGATATGCCAATATCAAATTAAAAACCATATTTAATACTAAGGCCACAATCCCGATTTTTACGGGCGTTTTTGTATCTTGACGGGCGTAAAAGCCAGGTGCTAATACTTTAATGAGCATAAAACTCACTAAACCAACTGCATACGCATTTACGCCATGTGCAACTTTTGTTATATGATCAGTTCCATTTGCTACAAATGCTCCATGGCCGAATAAAACTGTAATAATCAAAGGACTTAGTAACATCAAGCCCATTAATGCAGGGATCCCTAACCAAATTACAAACCTGACCCCCCAGTCTAATGTATGTTGAAAATCAGCCATCTTCTGCGTTGTATGTAATTTAGATAATGCAGGTAAAATAACCGTTGCTATTCCAATACCAAATAACCCCAAAGGGAATTCAATTAATCGATCAGAATAATATAACCAGGAAATAGACCCATATACCAGAAAAGTTGCGATAACAGAATCGAGTAATAAATTAATTTGACTAATTGAAACACCAAACATCGCAGGTAACATTAATGTTCTGACTTTTTTTACCTCTTTATCATGCCACGCCCATTTAGGTCGCTTTAACATGTTTAATTTATATAAAAAGGGAAGTTGAAATAATAATTGGCTAATTCCTCCAACAAAAACACCTAATGCAAGTGCTAACGCGCCAAACTCAAATTCATCATGAAAAATTAAGGCACATGAGATAATCGAAATATTTAATAAAACAGGTGTAAATGCAGAAACAGCAAATCGGTTGTATACATTCAGAACTGCCCCTGAAAGTGCCACTAAGCTAATAAAAAACAAGTAAGGGAATGTCAGTTTCAACATTAAGCTAAGCAGTTCAAATCTATTATCTGAGTTGGCTGAATCTAATGAAGATAAAAACCACCCGGTGCCAAACATTCCAGCGATAAGAGGTGATGCTATCACTGCTAAGACCGTTATAGAGAGTAAAATAGTGCCTAATGTACCGGCAGCGCTTGCAACAAACATCCTGACTTTATCATCTCCATGCTGTTCTTTAATTTCAGATAAAACAGGGATGAATGCTTGTGCGAATGCACCTTCTGCAAATAACCGACGAAAGAAATTTGGTATTTTATTAGCCAATAAAAAAATATCAGCAGCAGCTCCTGCTCCTAATAAATTAGCTATTACAGCATCTCTGATCAGACCCAAAATTCTTGAAATAAAGGTCATGGAGCTGACAATAATACCTGAACGAAATAATCCTTTAGACACAGTAGACCCAATTAAAAAATAATTTAGTATTATGCCATAAAACATTTATTAGCCAATTCAATTCTATTTGAGATACAGAATTACAGTCAGTACAACTTTTTATCATAAAACGAACAGTTTTTATTAAAAGTTAATTGACTTTGCCAAGGAAAAAAGGCATTCTCCTCGGCCATTAATTGAAGCTTTATTTTTAGATTGTTAGGAGCAAACCTTGGCTAACATCAAGTCTGCAAAAAAACGCGCTTTAACAAGCGAAAAACGTCGTCAGCATAATGCAAGTCGTCGTTCAATGATGCGTACATACTTTAAAAAAGTAGTCGCGGCTATCGAAGCTGGTGATAAAGAAGCTGCACAACAAGCATTCTCTGCTGTTGTTCCTGTTCTTGATCGCTATGCAACTAAAGGTCTTATTCACAAAAACAAAGCTGCTCGCAATAAGAGTCGCTTAGCTGCAAAAATCAAAGCATTATAATTTATAATACTTTGATCTGCACTAATTTGTGGGATCATTATCGGCATGAAGCTGACCTGTAAAGGAATTCACAGAAGAAATATTAAAAACCGACTTATGTCGGTTTTTTATTGTCTAAAAATCACTTTAATTAAGTGAAAGATCAACTTTAAATTTTTTCAATATTGCTGCTATTTTCTTAGGTGAGAATGGTTTAACAACAAAACCTTTTGCTCCTTTATCTATCGCTATTTTCACATTCTCAACACTTGAATGACCTGATACCATAACAACATTCGTATCCGGACTGATAGCACTGATTTTTTCAATAATATCTTTACCATCACCATCGGGTAATTCAATATCTAAAAATATAATTGAAAATGTATTTTCTTCACACAATTGAATACACTGGCTTGCGGTTGATGCTTGCTGAATGTTTTCAATGCCAAGATGAATTAAAGTTTGTTGTAGAAAGTTTCTAACCGTGCCAACATCATCTACAATCAAAACTGAAAAATCGCCATCCATCAATTTATATATCCATTTTTTATTTCTTACTTAGAATATAGCTTATTAAATAGAGTATTTATACCTGAAACACACCGATACTAAGTATTTTCACATACAAATTTAAAAAACGGGGTAAGCAAAGAGAAGTAATACCATTTTTAGTAAATTAGCACTCAAATATCAATGATGTTTAGGTCATTGATATTTGACGAAATTAATATATAGCCAAATTTATTTTAATGACCTACCGTTAAGGCATAGCTTCCGCTACCGGCTTAGCCATCTGATGGTAATTGCTATAGGCTGCCGCCTGATTAAACCAAGCTGAAACAACTAAAATAATGACTATAAACGCAACTGTACTAAAGCTTACACCTCGCGTAGCAGGCCTACTCATAATTCCTCCTAAATATTTATTATTTTTATTATTTATTTTGAAGTTGCACAGAATTCATGCGTTATTTCAGTCTACTCCCTATAAATTAAATTAACAATACATTTACAGATTAAAAATTAAATTTTCTTTATATCCTATAAGCACTATATTTAATCTAATTTATAATACCTTTTTAACTTAAATGGGTTTATTCAAACTTTATAAACAGGTGATTTAAATGATAAAAAATTTATTCTTTTTTATTTTCATATCTTGTATGTTTCCAGCCTATGCTGATTTTAACTTACCTGGTAAAGGTGAGCTCATCTATCCAACTGGATTGACTAAAACATTTCAGTTTGGTTTTGCCTGGAATGAACAAACTAAAACTTTCACTATAGGTAACAAGTCTTATAACATTGATGAACTCCCCGACTCTTACTCTGTGGCACTGGCAATAAATAAGGATGAAAAAACAGTCTGGATCCAAGAATTCACCAAAGGATACTTTGAACAATTTAATTGGGAGATAGATAAACATCATATAACACTGAAAAAAGAAAAGTTTGCAAATCCAACATTAGGTAATTACGTTTTGATTGTAGATGGCGCGCAATATTTCTTTGTAAAACGCGCAGCGAGTATAAACTTTAAATTTAATGCTCAGGGAATTGAGTCGATTAGTATAGATGGTGTTACCAAAGATTTTGGAACAAAAGGTTAGGAACTATTCTCTAACCTTTCAAACGATAGTTCATTCGCATAAATAGTGTTAAACACGTTTATTTATGCGTTAGACTTTAATTGTCTTACGGTTGATCCCATATTCCCTTAACTTATTAGCTATGGCTGTATGGCTTAACCCCAAACGTTTAGCTAACTGTCTGGAACTCGGGTAGGCCGGGTAGAGTTTACGTAATAACGTCGATTCAAAACGTTTAACAGCTTGCTCCAGACTACCTTCAAAATCAGATTCCAAATAACCTAAGTCCTGCGTAAAACTCGGCAGCTGTAAATGCTCAATACCTAACTTTTCGTCCTCTAATAATGAAACAGCGCGATAAAGTGTATTCTCCAATTGCCTTACATTTCCAGGCCAGGGATATTGTTCTAAAAACGATAAACAATTTTCAGTTAGTACCGGCGCACTTCGTCCGATTTGATGAGAAAATTTTTGTATGAAATGTTCAGTTAATGGTCCAATATCAGCTTTTCGGTCTCTTAAGGGGGCTATTTCTAACGTAAGTACATTGATTCTATAATAAAGATCCTCGCGAAATGTTCCTTCTTGTACCATAGCAGGTAAGTCTTTTTGTGTTGCTGCTATTATTCTGACATTAATTTTAACTTCATTCTCACTGCCTACACGCCTAAAAGCACCATCTTGCAAAAAACGGATCAACTTAGTTTGAAGCTGAGAGGACATCTCTCCAACTTCATCTAGAAATACCGTTCCTCCATCTGCTTGCTCTAATATTCCCCTTTTACTATTTGTACCTTCTTCGCTACCTTCATAACCAAACAATTCCGATTCAGCGACATCATCGGGTAATGAAGCGCAAGATAACGCCAAAAAAGATTTTAACGACCGATTGGAAGCATAATGACACGCCCTGGCCAATAACTCTTTACCTGAACCTGTTTCTCCCGTGATCAAAATAGGCGCTTCAAGCAGAGAAATCTTGCGAGCTTCTCTGACTACTCTCCTCATAGCTGTACTATGCGTATGAATTGTAGAAAAGCTTTCTTGACCATAACGTCTAAAAGCACTGATCTGCTGCCCCAACCTGCTTTGGGATTTTATATTAATCACAGCGCCGGCAAGTATGTCTTTTGATTCATTACCTGGTACAGCAATAGGTAATATATCAGCGATATAGTCTTCACCTGCCAATTCAACCCGGGTTGTTTGACCTAACACCTCTTCCGCTTCCAGCCAACGGGTAAAATTAAACCCTTTTAACAAAGAGTTTATGCTGACACCTATAACCTCTTGCTCATCAACTCGTAAATCTCGACATGCAGCATCATTACATAACCTTACAACGCCTTTGGCATCTACCGAAATAATTCCATCAGGCAATGCACATAGAAGCGTATTTAATTCATTATGCTCTCTTTCCGAAGGCATAAACGCGGTCGTGCGAACATCTTCAACCCCATCAATTAAACGGATTTCAGGCATAATTCTCTGAAATTTTTCAAACTCAATTGGTGGAACTGAAATAAACATTCGACTATTAATTGCATCTACTTCAATTCCTTTGAGGTCAATTTGGTAGGTAACTAAAATGTTTAAAACTTCTTGCGTGATCCCTATTCTATCAGCACAGTGAATTTCCAGGCGCATGACTATCTCAAATGACTAACGATTATACATTATAGAATAATACTCGATTTTGACTATAAAAAAAAAGCTAATTGTAAAGAATTATGAACAATATACGATTAACAACTTTATTTGATGATAAATTTATCAATTATGCATTTATTTCAAATTTAAATTTAAAAAACGCTGTTAACTTTATCAATTACTCTAGGTAAAATGGCTTAAAAATTTCAAAAAATAACCTTTCACATCTCTAAATAAAAGGAAATAAATATGCCCCATAAAAAGGTATCAGGCTTTAGTTTGAAAACGCAAATTTATGGTCTGGTCATTTTTCTTGGTCTTATTTCTTTTATTGGTAGTTTACTGATCAGTTTGGAACATACGAAAGACTATTTGAATGAACAAATGGGAAGCCATGCCCAAGATACAGCCACAAGTTTAGGGCTATCTATTTCCCCCTATTTAGATGATGACAATATACTGATAGCAGAGACTATGGTATCAGCCATCTTTGATTCTGGTTATTATGCGGCTATGGTATTAACGGCTAATAATGGTGAGATCATCCTACAACGTGAAAACCCGAATAGTGTAGATACCGTCCCCAATTGGTTTATTGATTTATTTTCTTTAAACCCGCCTGCTCGTTCAAGTGAAATAAATAATGGCTGGCAAATTGTTGGTAAATTAACAGTAACCAGCCACGCCGGGGTTTCTTATTATCAATTATGGCAATATGGTACTAAGGCATCAGTGGCGTTTTTAGTAATACTAATAATCAGCTTAATTATCGCTTACCTGATTTTATCAGCGGTATTAAAACCTTTAGTTATGGTTGAACAACAAGCTACATCAGTTGCTAACAAACAATTTGTTTTAAACCCGAAAAAACCCTTTACCAGAGAGTTAAAATTAGTTGTTAATGCCCTTAATACTATGGTAAAAAATGTGCAAAAAAACTTTGATGCTATGACCAGACAAGCTGAAAAAATCACCAAGGAGGCCTATTTAGATAAGTTAACTGGTTTAGGTAATAGACGTGCTTTTGAAAGCCAGTTTAGTACTAACCTAAGTGAAATAGTTGATGATGAAACGGCGACATTGGCTTTGGTAGAATTACCTTCCTTACAAAAAGTAAATACCGAATTTGGTTATCAGGCTGGCGACAAATACGTTTTAAATGTTGTGAAGCTCTTGCAGGATAACCTCATACAACTTACCGACACAAAAATTTACCGTTTAAATGGTGGCAGTTTTATTATTTCTATCGCGCAATCACTTTCACTATGTAAACAGGAAATGCAGGCAATCGAAAAAGCTTTTGATACCATGTCATCAGATACCTATACCAAGGGATTTGCAAAACTCGTCGCTATAGCTTATAAGCATTCAGATCCTTTAAATAAATTACTGAAAGATCTTGATACGCTAATCACGCAAGAATCTTCAGCGCTGAGTAATAACAAATCAATTTATGCCGAGAATGATGGGTTAAGCTTAGGCTCTCAAGAGTGGAAGTCTCTTATAGAAGATTTAATTGATTCTGGCCGAATAGAGTTTTTATATCAACCAGTGAAAACTTTAGATACAAATCAAGTATTATATAATGAACTGTTAGCTAAATTTTATTTTAACGATAAAATCATTCCAAATAACCAGCTTTTCGCTATGGCTGAACGACTTAATTTAACAGAGCAACTTGATAAAAAGCTTATCTCAGCCGCTTCATTATTAATTAGCCATGAAACTAAACAACCCTATGCAATAAATTTAAGTAAACAATCTCTGTTAAGTGATACTTTTCATTTTTGGTTAACTGAGTTTATGCAAAATAACCCTCAGTGTAATAACAATATTTATTTTGAAATCAATGAAACTGCTTTGTTAAAAAATATAGAGCTGGCGACGACAAATATCAATGTATTTAAGTCTTTAGACGTTGGTTTATGTATAGAAAGGTTTGGCACTAGTTTCACATCCTTCAAATATTTACGGGGACTAAATTTAGACTATATAAAGCTTGATGGGAGTTACGTCAGAGATTTAATTAATCATACAGATAACAATTACTTTATTCAGGCTGTTAATCAGATTTGTCGCAGTTTAGGGATCAAAGTAATAGCCTGTCATATTGAGAATAAACAAATTTTCGATCTGATCAGCGAATTAGAGTGTGATGCCTGCCAAGGACAATTCATTCAGCAACCTAAAAACTTAATCTAATGAATATAGTGGAGATTTTAAGGTTGTTGAACTAAATCTTTCTCTTAGCTTATTCCAACTTTTTAGTCTGCTCGACTTACCAGCTAATTTACCTTGGCCTTTCGCCTTACTTAACCATAAATTTTGTCCATTAAAACTATAGATGGGCAATAAATCTTTACGTTGATCAGCATATAAAATTTTGCCATTAATATTATCTAAAATTAATGGCATTGAGTTCGGCGTTTCATAATAAGCTAGCACCATATGGAATTGTTTTAAGCTCAGTGCCTTTACATAAGTAATACGCATTTTACTTTCATCTATTCCTAGCTCTAGCAGGCTAAAATATTTTGCAATACTGAAATCTTCACAATCCCCGCCATTTGCACCTAAAAATTCAAGCGGAGTTGCCCAATAGTCTTTTTTACCCCAAAGTGGAATATCATCAACAAAATTAAGCAAATTAAAAAATCGATTCACATTCTCCAATTTATCAAGATCTGTTACCAGCGCCGGGTTATTTAATAACTTTTCCCAGGCCCTTAATCTTAATCCCGCTCTTTTACCGTATTGCGTTTTTAGTTTTACTTCTAATTTATCCCAGTCAAAACTTTTATTTTTGCTTCCCCCCCAAAGTGGCAAAACCACACAGAGTAAAATAAAAACAAAACGCCGAAGCATAAATTAGTTTGTTCCTTCTAATTGCTTTTCAGAAGTATAAATATTCCAGCGAAGAAGATCTTTTTGATTTGAAATCTCTATATATGCAACAACTCTTCTATTAAGGCTATGCTGCGCTTCTGAAGTGCCTTCAACTGCGAGTTTACTTTCACCAAATGGGATGGCTTCCAGTTTTGTACGGTCAACCTGATATTTATCAATGAGAATTCGCATAACTTCCTTTGCTCTTAACAAAGATAAGTTCAAATTATACGCTTCACTGCCTAACGCACTGGCATGCCCTTCGAGTTCAAGCTTAATGGCTTTTGTCTGGTTGATCATCTCAGCAAGCTGTATTAACTCATCATTAAATTGCGGTTTAACTATGTATGAATCGTTGTCGAATAGAATGTTTAAGTTCAACGTTAAAACTGTCGTACTTTTTGAAGGACATCCATTATTATCTACTTCAGCGCCTTTAATGGTTTTATCACACAGATCTCTGGCATCTATTACTCCATCTGCATCTTGATCTGCCAAAGAAACCTCTGTAGCCGGACCATATTCCAAGTCAGGTTTAGATGAACAGGCAATTACACCAAAAATCAAAGTAAATAAAATAAATAACCGAAGCATTATTGCTGGCTCCATTTCTTAGGTTTCTCAACGCGTAAAGATGCAAGCAATCTACCTGTTGCAGCTAAAACTCTATATTGTGCAAAAAGCTGAGAGTGTTCAACTGAAGTATAGGTCTTTCTCGCTTCAAATAGTTCATTACTGGTATCTAGTAAATCCAATAGACTTCGTTTTCCTAAAAAGAACTGCTCTTCGTATATACTTTGTGCTGCTTTTGCTGAATCTACGTGCTTTTGCAAATAAGGAAACTGCTTTTTAAGATACACTTGTGCACGCCATGAAAGTTTAGTACTTTGTAATACCTGCCTTAAGGATTGAGCATAAATATCTTTACTTTGTGCTTCCTGATAAGCTGCTTTTAACTTGTTTGCGCTATCTGAACCACCAGAATACAAATTATAACGCATTCTCAACATGGCGGTGATATCTTCATTGTAACCCGTAGCACCATCAATATCATTATTCTGTGAAGCACCAATTTCAAGTGTAAATTTTGGATAATAATTGCTATTACTTAAATCTAACCTTGCACCAGCAGCTTGAATATCATTATAAGCCGACAGTAACAAAGGGTGATCTTTTCTTGCAACATCCAACGCGTTATCTAAAGTGCCAGGAAATAAAACCGCATCGGCAACTGGCCAGGTTAAATCTCTTGGTTTTTTATTTACAATTTCAACAAAACGACTATTTGCATCAAGTAAGTTATGATCAGCAGCTATTACATTCACTTCAGCCCTTGCCAAACGCCCTTCGATTTGTGATAAATCAGCACTAGAGCCTAAACCTTGATCGACACGATCTTTAATTTGAGAATATACTTTTTTATGTTCTTCCAGATTTTTCTCAGAAAGATTTAATATTTTTTGTGCTTCTAAAACCCCTAAATATACTTCAGCTACTTTTAGCGCCTGATCTTCGGCTAAACCATACAGTGCATATTGTGCAGAGCTTGCCTCAAACCGAGTTCGCTTAACGTTATCCATCACCGCAAAGCCATCAAATAACTTTTGTTTAAGGGATACTGATAACTCGCCTCTTCTGAGCTCTCTGTCTGTATCTCCTACTATTCGTGTGGTAGGACTATTCGTATCTTCATATCCGTAACCAGCCTGAAAATCTATTGTGGGTAAATAACCACTTTTTGCTACTGATATATCTTGTTGATATGCTTTATATAAATGAAATGCTTCAGCTATTTTAGGTTCTGAAGATAAAGTCACTTCTACCGCTTGCTCTAAAGATTGCGCAATACCAGAAACACTATAAAGGCTACCAATCATAATAAAGGCGCGTGTAGTGACCTTAGTTTTAGAGAACATTCTTGATCCTTGTTATATTTATATTAATTTAAAATAAAGTTGCTAACTGAGTACATCTTGACCGACTATTCTAATGTAGAAAAGCTCAGTTTACCTCTCTCTTAAAGCACTTTGTTGAGCTCGAATTATTGGTTTAAGCAAATATTCCAATACCGTTTTTTTACCCGTCATTACATCTACCGAAGCAGTCATACCGGGTATAATAGGTAATTTATGTGACTCTTTACCCAAATAATTTGCATTTGTTCTGACTCGTATCAAGTAATAACTGATACCCTTCTCATCTTCTAAAGAGTCTGCGCTGATATGCTCTAACTCACCTTCAAGGCCACCATAAATTGCAAAATCATATGCAGTAAAACGTACAATAGCTTTGAGTCCTGGACGTAGGAAAGCGATATCTTTAGGAGATACTTTTGCTTCTATCAATAACTTATCTTCATTTGGTACTATCTCAAGTAAATCCATACCAGGTTGGATCACACCACCTTGCGTATTAACATTTAGCGTTTTTATAGTACCTGAAACAGGCGAAATTACCGACGTTCTTGCTACTTTATCTTTTAAATTCACTTGTTTTTCACTCAATTGAGCTAATTGCGCTTGTACTTTCGTGAGCACTTCTTGTGATTCTTTTTGATATTGACTGGCTAATTCTTTTCTTTTACCTATCGCTTCTTCTAACGCAGTTTTACTTCTCGGTAAATTTAATAATGACTCTTCCATTTGTTGTTTTAATTCATTAATTTGGCGTTTTAACTTCAAAAATTCAACTGGTGATATCACTCCTTTTTTAGCTAAAGGTGCTGTTAGGTTAAGTTCTTCAATTCCCAGGTCATAACTTGTTTTAACATGGCTAATTTTTGAGTTCAGTGAATCTATTTCTTGTTCTTTTTGCGCAATTTGATGCTCCATCACCTTTAATTGTTGTGTTAAATTACTGATATTTGCTTCAAAACTCGCTACTTCCGTCAAATATATATCAGAAAATTTTTCCTGTTCTTGTTTAGAAATATTTAAAGGTTGGGGCACAATCACAATTTGATTTTTCCAATTAATGTCTTTCGTGTTTGTAGACCACTGGACACTGGCAAGCTCAGCTTTTAATCTGGCTGACATTATTTTTAGCTGCATCACCTCTTGCTGCTTTTCACGAAAATCAGCTTTAAACCGGGTATCATCTATTCGCAGCAGCTCCTCACCTTTTACAACTTGCTGGCCTTCTTTCACATAAATATGTGCAATTATTCCACCTTCTAAGTTTTGGATAACTTGTATATGTGACGAAGGTATCACTTTGCCTTCACCAGCGGTTACTTCATCAAGTGCAGCAAAATAAGCCCAAATCAAAGCGCTGAAACAAAAACCTGAAATTAAATAAATCAATTTACGAGATCTTTCAGGTGCCGTTAATAATAGGGCCGCATTGATATCATCGATAAATTCTATGTCAATATCCTTAGGATTATCTTTTATCATTATAAAGCAGCCTTTATTTTACCTGTTTTTAATGCTTCTAATACTTTATCTCTTGGCCCATCTGCCACTAAACGCCCTCTTTCCATTACCAGAATTCTATCTACCAGATCTAACATGCTTGCTTTATGGGTAATAAGTATAAATGTTTTATCTTTAGTAATTGTTTTTAGGTGCTTTTTGACTTCTGACTCAGAAAAGTTATCCATATTACTCGTTGGCTCATCTAATACAAGCATAGGCGGGTTAAACAATAAAACCCGAGCTAGCGAAACCGCCTGACGTTGTCCGCCTGATAAATACGACCCTCGCTCTCCTACTTGTCTGTCCAACCCTTCTGGATCTGCATCTGTGAATTTAGTGACACCTGCCAATTTTGCTGCGCGCATAATAAGTGAGTCATCAACATGTGGCACACCTAAAGTGATGTTATCTCGAATACTACCAAAAAACAGAGTACAGTCTTGTGCCAAACAAGCGATTTTTTGCCTTAAATCTGCCGGACTGATCTGCTTGATATCAATTCCATCAATACGAATTGCACCTTCTATTGGTTGATAAAAATTCATCAATAATTTTTCTATTGAAGTTTTACCTGCGCCAATTCGGCCGATAATGGCCACTTTTTCTCCAGCTTTAATATGAAAACTGACCGAATTTAATGCCTTTACTTGTGCATCAGGATAAGCAAAGCTCACTTTCTCGAAATTAATATCACCATCAAAATGATTCCTGTGTAAATATCTTTCCATATTTTCATCTGGCATTTTCATAATTTCATCAAGCGTCATTAAAGCTGATTGCGCCTGATTATAACGCGTGATCAAAAGTGCAACTTGCGAAAAGGGTGACATGGCACGGCCCGTAAGCATGACAGATGCAATGAGTGCTCCCATACTAATATTACCATCTGTTATTTGATATACACCAATAACGACAATAAAAACATTGGCTAGTTGCGCAACTAAACCGTTAAGACTACCTACCGAAGTTGCGTATTTTTTAACTTTAATATTCCAATTAGCTATATGTCCTACTAATTGCTCCCATTTAGATTGAAATTGACTTTCAGCACCGGTAAGTTTTATTGTTTCAACACCTTGTAGGGATTCTATTAAATGAGCACTTTTTTGTACTGAGAATCGACTACCTTTTTCAACTTCAATTTTTATTTTGCCTTTAACCCATAATGCAAAACCAACCATAATTGCTATACCAATAAGCGGAACCCAGGCCAAGGGTCCCGCTACAATCGCAATGACAAGTAAAAATAATAATGAAAACGGTACATCTAATAACGCAGATACTGTAGCCGAAGTAATAAAGTCTCTGATTGATTCAAACTCTTGTATTTGTTTGGAAAATGCACCGACACTTGCAGGACGGTGTGACATATCTAAACCTATGGTTTTTTCAAATAATTTAGATGAAAGGAGTAAATCAGATTTTTTTGCAGCCACCTCAAGTAAGTGAGCCCTCACCTCCTTTAATATAAAATCAAATATTAGAATAATTAACATACCAATAGCCAATACCCAAAGTGTATCTAATGCTTGATTTGGTACTACTCTGTCGTAAACATTCATCACGAATAATGGAGACACAACTGCAAATAAATTGACAAAAAATACGGCAAGCAAAACATCTCGATAAATAGGAGTTGATAGCTTCAATGTATCCCAAAACCAATGGCCATGTTTGGTTTTTAATGTTTCTTTTGACCGTTCATCAAAACGGTAACGTTTTCGTATATAAAAACAATATCCTGAGTATTCGCTTTCAATTTGATCTCTACAAATTAAATCATGACTTGATGGGAGCTCTGGCCATACTATTTCTAACTTATCATCTTGATAGGAAAGCAATACACAGGCTCGACCATCTTTTAGTAATAATATGCAAGGCAGCATCAGTGCCGGTAGTGTTTCTAATTCCTTTTTTTCAAGTTTAGTTTCCATACCTGCACGTATTGCTGCCCTGGGCATTAGTTCAGGTGTTAATCTACCATTTTCCAATGGCAGTCCAGAACCCATAGCTTTAGCAGAATATGGTTTTCCATAATATTTACTTAAAAAAACTAAACATCCCAACAATGGATCTTGGTGTTGGGTATGTAGTTCTAGTGCTTCGTCTTGTGTTTCTTGAGTCATATAATTTTCTTTATCGAAGATATTTCTGATCCCTTAGAAATATCTTCTTTTTATAAATGATTATGCTTATTCAGATTTTACTTCAAATTGAAATAACTTTAAAAACATCTTAATCATTTATTAATTTATCATTGTCCATCATTTGCTGAAGAACTTCTAATTCACTAGCCGCTGAAACACCCGTATCACTAAAATCAGTATTTGGTTTGCCGGTACTTGCTTTATGTTGCATTTCAGCAAGTGCATCGTCTTCAAATGATAAATTAAAGTAAAGATCGAGTGATGCAAGCGTATCAGTTTCTTCTTCAAGTAAATCACCTAAATCAAGGGAACTACTTTCTTCATCCATATATTGCATATCATCTGATAAATCATGACCTATTAGCACATCCATATCTTCATCTTGTGGCATAAAGTTATCTAGTATAACTTCAGGAATAACCTCAAAACCCCCAACTCCAGGTACGACATCCATATGCTCAGAGTCATCAATCACATCCTGACTAACTAATGTATTTACATCCTCTGCTGAGTTGCTTTCAATATCACGCACTACATCCATATGCTCAGAACTATCAACCACGTCCTGACTAACTAATGTATTTACATCCTCTACTGAGTTGCTTTCAATATCATGTACTACATCCATATGCTCAGAGTCATCAACCACGTCTTGGCTAACTAATGTATTTACATCCTCTGCTGAGTTGCTTTCAAGTTCACGCACTACATCCATATGTTCAAAATTATCAACCACGTCTTGGCTAATTAATGTATTTACATTGTCTTCTGAGTTGCTTTCAAGTTCACGTACCACATCCATATGTTCTGAATCATCAACCACATTATGGCCAACTAATGCGTTCACATTATCTTCAGATGTTGTAGCTCTCATGTCCTCTACTAACGCATCATTTTCAGAGTTGCTTGCAATATCACGCACGACGTCCATATGCTCAGAATTATCAACCACGTCTTGGTTAACGAATGTATTTACATTGTCTTCTGAGTTGCTTTCAAGTTCATGCACTACGTCCATATGCTCAGAGTCATCAATCACATCGTGGCCAACTAATGCGTTCACATTCTCTTCAGATGTGGTAGTTCTCATGTCCTCTACTAACGCATCATTTTCAGAATCGCTTTCAATATCACGTATCACATCCATATGCTCTGAATCATCAACCACATTATGGCCAACTAATGCGTTTATTTTCTCTTCAGATGTTGTAGCTATCATGTCCTCTACTAACGCATCATTTTCAGAATCGCTTTCAATATCACGTATCACCTCCATATGCTCTGAATCATCAACTACATTATGGCCAACTAATGCGTTTACATTCTCTTCAGATGTTGTAGTTCTCATGCCCTCTACTAACGCATCATTTTCAGAATCACTTTCTATATCACGTACCACATCCATATGTTCTGAATCATCAACCACATTATGGCCAACTAATGCGTTCACATTCTCTTCAGATGTTGTAGTTCTCATGTCCTCTACTAACGCATCATTTTCAGAATCGCTTTCAATATCACGTATCACATCCATATGCTCTGAATCATCAACCACATTATGGCCAACTAATGCGTTTATTTTCTCTTCAGATGTTGTAGCTATCATGTCCTCTACTAACGCATCATTTTCAGAATCACTTTCTATATCACGCACTACATCCATATGTTCAGAGTCATCAATCACATCCTGACTAACTAAAGTATTTACATCTTCTGCTGAATTGCTTTCTATATCACGCACTACATCCATATGCTCTGAGTCATCAATCACATCGTGACCAACTAACGCGTTCACATTATCTTCAGATGTTGTAGCTCTCATGTCCTCTACTAACGCATCATTTTCAGAATTGCTTTCAATATCACGTACCACATCCATATGCTCAGAGTCATCAATCACATCGTGACCAACTAATGCGTTTACATTCTCTTCAGATGTTGTAGTTCTCATATCCTCTACTAACGCATCATTTTCAGAATCACTTTCTATATCACGTACCACATCCATATGTTCTGAATCATCAACCACATTATGGCCAACTAATGCGTTTATTTTCTCTTCAGATGTTGTAGCTATCATGTCCTCTACTAACGCATCATTTTCAGAATTGCTTGCAATATCACGCACTACATCCATATGCTCTGAGTCATCAATCACGTCTTGGCCAACTAAAGTATTTACATCCTCTGCTGAGTTGCTTTCAATATCATGTACTACATCCTGACTTTCATTGCTGCCCACATGAATTACTTTATTACTGTGGGGAGACATAACAACAACGTCTTCATTTTCATGTATCAAATCAGAGAATTGCGGGGCGTTTTTAAATTCAGCGCTTCTATGTATATCAACATTATCACTTTGAACATCTCCATTCTTCGAAAATGAACTTGTTGTTTGTACAGAGCTTGTATCGCCATTAGCAACTTCCGTCGTTATTGCTGTTACATTATAATCAAAGGTTCCCGCATATCCAGATGGTAATGTAGCTTGAATATCAGGCAAATTCTCACCAGGGGCAAGCGTGATAATCCACTTTCCAGATACAACATCAAGCTGACCCAATGAGAATGTTGTTCCTGCAGGAAAGTCACTTAACTCTACCGTTAAGAACTCTGAACCATCAGCATCAACTAAATCTACATCTAAATTCAAGTCAAATGTTGTGGTTTGTGGATCTTCGCCGTTTATTAACAAGTTATCTAACATTAAATAACTATCAATTGATTGATCCCCTGCATTAAGTGCCGCAAAGCCTAAATCTACATAACCGTCTTGTGTTACTGTATAGGTAAATGTTTGCCATCCGGTAGCTTCTACATCCCTGTCACCATCATAATCATCATTGTCTTCACCGGCTAAATCACTAGAATCTTCCAATTTAAATATTTGACCATTAACAACTGCAACGGCAAAATCGTCAAATGCTTGATTAACAGCAAACCCACTTGCTTCTGTATTTAAATAGTTCCATCTAATAGTGATCACATCACCAGCTTCTGCATATACACGCGTTTGTGCATATGAGCCATCCGTTGCATTGTTATGATTAGCAGCATTGTTAAGTGCGGTTGCACTTACACCTAATGCGGTAGCTATATCAGCACTTGTCTGCCCTTCCATTTTTAATAATAAGTGTTGTGATCCTTCATCTGACGTAAAAGGCCCTAAATTTGAGTTAGTCAGAGATTGACTTTCAACGTTAACCGTTCCACCTGTTGTCCAGCCAGTTAAATTATCAACACCTTCAAAGCCACCATTTACATTGTTAACGGTATAATCAATGGTTCCTTTAGTGATTATCGGAGCATCAGCCACCGGTGTGATGTTAATTGATATACTCGATTCATTACTCCATTCATTACCGTCACTTACTTCAAACTTTATACTTGCATAGCCAGTAGGATCCGACTCATGTTGATCTGGAGAGAATCTAAGTACACCTGAGTTTATTTCTGCTGGAGTATAGGTCGTAGTTAAATCAGTGACTTCCACCCAATTTGGGCTACCGACAGTACCGATATTTATTTCCAACTTTCCATTGTTTGGCAATTCTGTAATTCTAATAATACTCACACCATTTTCTTCATCGGAATAATTAAAGTCACTTAATGAAAGTACACGTTTAGCGTCCTCATCAGATGTTATAGTAGAATTAGAAGTTGTAGGAGCATCATTGGTTAATGTGGTCGCAGGAGTTCCCGTTGCAGTCACATCAGTTGAGGTGCCAGAGGTGGTTAAACTAATTTCAGGTAACACATTCCCAGCATCTAAGAAAGCTTCACCTGCTGCTGTAAGTACTACCGTATTCCCTAATATTGCATAGTAGCCATTGTTATTGCTACCCGGTGTAAAGTCTACAGTTAGTGTTCCTGCTTCATCTTCATCACTCATGCTAAAGGTGGCAACGGTATCTCCTTCAACTGTGCTATCTTCTGTTGCACTACCCGGCGTTATTATTAAGCTCGTTAAGTCATCCGTTAAAGTCACAGGTGGAGTTGCTGTGGCGTTATCTGTATTCACGCCATCGGTCAGTTGCACTTCAATTTGTGGTAGTGTGCCACCACCATTCACAAAGTCTGCACCGGCTTGAGTTAGTACAACCTTATCGCCAACAATTGCATAATAACCATCGGTATTGACTAAGCTCAGAACCGCATCGCCATCTTCATCTGTGATGTTGATAGTCGCCACTTCTTTACCCGCAACCGTATCCGCCGCATCTTCAGTCACGGTTTGCACATTGGTTAATTCAACACTCACGTCATCATTTGATGCGGTCGTGCCAGGTGTTGCTGTTGCGTTATCTGTATTCACGCCATCGGTCAGTTGTACTTCAATTTGAGGCAGTGTGCCACCGCCATTAACAAAGTCCGCACCTGCTGCCGTTAGTACAACTTTGTCGCCAACAATTTGATAATAACCATCGGTATTCACTAAGCTCAGAACCGCATCGCCATCTTCATCTGTGATGTTGATAGTCGCTACTTCTTTACCGGCCACCGTATCGGCTGCATCTTCAGTCACGGTTTGAACATTGGTTAATTCAACACTCACATCATCGTTTGATGACGTCACTGGTGGAGTCGCTGTTGCGTTATCTGTATTCACGCCATCGGTCAGTTGCACTTCAATTTGAGGTAAGGTACCACCGCCATTCACAAAGTCCGCACCCGCTGCCGTTAGCACCACTTTGTCGCCTACGATCGCATAATAACCATCGGTATTCACTAAGCTCAGAACCGCATCGCCATCTTCATCTGTGATGTTAATCGTGGCGACTTCTTTGCCAGCCACGGTATCAGCCGCATCTTCTGTCACAGTTTGAACATTGGTCAAGCTGACTGATACATCATCATTTGATGCTGTGGTGCCAGGTGTTGCTGTTGCGTTATCGGTATTCACGCCATCTGTCAGTTGTACTTCAATTTGTGGTAGTGTGCCGCCGCCATTAACAAAGTCTGCACCCGCCTGGGTTAGCACAACCTTATCGCCAACAATTTGATAATAACCATCGGTATTCACTAAGCTCAGAACCGCATCGCCATCTTCATCTGTGATGTTAATGGTCGCCACTTCTTTACCGGCAACCGTGTCCGCTGCATCTTCTGTCACGGTTTGCACATTGGTTAAGCTGACTGATACATCGTCATTTGATGACGTCACTGGTGGAGTCGCTGTTGCGTTATCTGTATTCACGCCATCGGTCAGCTGCACTTCGATTTGTGGTAAGGTACCACCGCCATTCACAAAGTCCGCACCTGCTGCCGTTAGTACAACTTTGTCGCCAACAATTTGATAATAACCATCGGTATTCACTAAGCTCAGAACCGCATCGCCATCTTCATCTGTGATGTTGATAGTCGCCACTTCTTTGCCCGCAACCGTATCGGCTGCATCTTCAGTGACAGTTTGAACATTGGTTAATTCAACACTCACATCATCGTTTGATGCTGTGGTGCCAGGTGTTGCCGTGGCGTTATCTGTATTCACGCCATCGGTCAGTTGTACTTCTATTTGTGGTAGTGTGCCGCCGCCATTCACAAAGTCCGCACCGGCTTGAGTTAGCACCACTTTGTCACCAACAATCGCATAATAACCATCGGTATTGACTAAGCTCAGAACCGCATCGCCATCTTCATCTGTGATGTTAATCGTGGCGACTTCTTTGCCAGCCACGGTATCAGCCGCATCTTCTGTCACAGTTTGAACATTGGTCAAGCTGACTGATACATCATCGTTTGATGCTGTGGTGCCAGGTGTTGCTGTTGCGTTATCTGTATTCACGCCATCGGTCAGTTGCACTTCAATTTGAGGTAGTGTGCCACCACCATTCACAAAGTCTGCACCCGCTGCCGTTAGCACAACTTTGTCGCCAACAATTGCATAATAACCATCGGTATTCACCAGGCTCAGTACCGCATCGCCATCTTCATCTGTGATGTTAATGGTCGCCACTTCTTTGCCGGCAACCGTATCGGCTGCATCTTCTGTCACCGTTTGAACATTGGTTAATTCAACACTCACATCATCATTTGATGCTGTGGTGCCCGGTGTTGCTGTTGCGTTATCTGTATTGACACCATCTGTCAGTTGTACTTCAATTTGTGGCAGTGTGCCACCGCCATTAACAAAGTCCGCACCTGCTGCCGTTAGTACCACTTTGTCGCCAACAATTGCATAATAACCATCGGTATTCACTAAGATCAATACCGCATCGCCATCTTCATCTGTGATGTTAATGGTCGCCACTTCTTTACCCGCAACCGTGTCCGCTGCATCTTCTGTCACCGTTTGCACATTGGTTAAGCTGACTGATACATCATCATTTGATGACGTCACTGGTGGAGTCGCTGTTGCGTTATCTGTATTCACGCCATCGGTCAGTTGCACTTCAATTTGAGGTAAGGTACCACCGCCATTCACAAAGTCCGCACCGGCTTGAGTTAGTACCACTTTGTCGCCAACAATTTCATAATAACCATCGGTATTGACTAAGCTCAGTACCGCATCGCCATCTTCATCTGTGATGTTAATGGTCGCCACTTCTTTGCCGGCAACCGTATCGGCTGCATCTTCTGTCACCGTTTGAACATTGGTTAATTCAACACTCACATCATCATTTGATGCTGTGGTGCCCGGTGTTGCTGTTGCGTTATCTGTATTGACACCATCTGTCAGTTGTACTTCAATTTGTGGCAGTGTGCCACCGCCATTAACAAAGTCCGCACCTGCTGCCGTTAGTACCACTTTGTCGCCAACAATTGCATAATAACCATCGGTATTCACTAAGCTCAATACCGCATCGCCATCTTCATCTGTGATGTTAATGGTCGCCACTTCTTTACCCGCAACCGTGTCCGCTGCATCTTCTGTCACCGTTTGCACATTGGTTAAGCTGACTGATACATCGTCATTTGATGACGTCACTGGTGGAGTCGCTGTTGCGTTATCTGTATTCACGCCATCGGTCAGCTGCACTTCGATTTGTGGTAAGGTACCACCGCCATTCACAAAGTCCGCACCTGCTGCCGTTAGTACAACTTTGTCGCCAACAATTTGATAATAACCATCGGTATTCACTAAGCTCAGAACCGCATCGCCATCTTCATCTGTGATGTTGATAGTCGCTACTTCTTTACCGGCCACCGTATCGGCCGCATCTTCTGTCACAGTTTGAACATTGGTCAAGCTGACTGATACATCATCGTTTGATGCTGTGGTGCCAGGTGTTGCTGTTGCGTTATCTGTATTCACGCCATCGGTCAGTTGTACTTCAATTTGAGGCAGTGTGCCACCGCCATTAACAAAGTCCGCACCTGCTGCCGTTAGTACAACTTTGTCGCCAACAATTTGATAATAACCATCGGTATTGACTAAGCTCAGAACCGCATCGCCATCTTCATCTGTGATGTTGATAGTCGCTACTTCTTTACCGGCCACCGTATCGGCTGCATCTTCAGTCACGGTTTGAACATTGGTTAATTCAACACTCACATCATCGTTTGATGACGTCACTGGTGGAGTCGCTGTTGCGTTATCTGTATTCACGCCATCGGTCAGTTGCACTTCAATTTGAGGCAGTGTGCCACCGCCATTAACAAAGTCCGCACCTGCTGCCGTTAGTACAACTTTGTCGCCAACAATTTGATAATAACCATCGGTATTGACTAAGCTCAGAACCGCATCGCCATCTTCATCTGTGATGTTGATAGTCGCTACTTCTTTACCGGCCACCGTATCGGCTGCATCTTCAGTGACAGTTTGAACATTGGTTAATTCAACACTCACATCATCGTTTGATGCTGTGGTGCCAGGTGTTGCCGTGGCGTTATCTGTATTCACGCCATCGGTCAGTTGTACTTCTATTTGTGGTAGTGTGCCGCCGCCATTCACAAAGTCCGCACCTGCTGCCGTTAGCACAACTTTGTCGCCAACAATCGCATAATAACCATCAGTATTGACTAAGCTCAGAACCGCATCGCCATCTTCATCTGTGATGTTAATGGTCGCCACTTCTTTACCGGCAACCGTATCGGCTGCATCTTCAGTGACAGTTTGGACATTAGTTAAACTGACTGAAACATCATCATTACTTGCGGTCGTGCCAGGTGTTGCTGTTGCGTTATCTGTATTCACGCCATCGGTCAGCTGCACTTCGATTTGTGGTAAGGTACCACCACCATTCACAAAGTCTGCACCCGCTGCCGTTAGTACAACTTTGTCGCCAACAATTTGATAATAACCATCGGTATTCACTAAGCTCAGAACCGCATCGCCATCTTCATCTGTGATGTTGATAGTCGCTACTTCTTTACCGGCCACCGTATCGGCCGCATCTTCTGTCACAGTTTGAACATTGGTCAAGCTGACTGATACATCATCGTTTGATGCTGTGGTGCCAGGTGTTGCTGTTGCGTTATCTGTATTCACGCCATCGGTCAGCTGCACTTCGATTTGTGGTAAGGTACCACCGCCATTCACAAAGTCCGCACCTGCTGCCGTTAGTACAACTTTGTCGCCAACAATTTGATAATAACCATCGGTATTGACTAAGCTCAGAACCGCATCGCCATCTTCATCTGTGATGTTGATAGTCGCTACTTCTTTACCGGCCACCGTATCGGCTGCATCTTCAGTCACGGTTTGAACATTGGTTAATTCAACACTCACATCATCGTTTGATGACGTCACTGGTGGAGTCGCTGTTGCGTTATCTGTATTCACGCCATCGGTCAGTTGCACTTCAATTTGAGGTAAGGTACCACCGCCATTCACAAAGTCCGCACCGGCTTGAGTTAGTACCACTTTGTCGCCAACAATTTCATAATAACCATCGGTATTGACTAAGCTCAGTACCGCATCGCCATCTTCATCTGTGATGTTAATGGTCGCCACTTCTTTGCCGGCAACCGTATCGGCTGCATCTTCTGTCACCGTTTGAACATTGGTTAATTCAACACTCACATCATCATTTGATGCTGTGGTGCCCGGTGTTGCTGTTGCGTTATCTGTATTGACACCATCTGTCAGTTGTACTTCAATTTGTGGCAGTGTGCCACCGCCATTAACAAAGTCCGCACCTGCTGCCGTTAGTACCACTTTGTCGCCAACAATTGCATAATAACCATCGGTATTCACTAAGCTCAATACCGCATCGCCATCTTCATCTGTGATGTTAATGGTCGCCACTTCTTTACCCGCAACCGTGTCCGCTGCATCTTCTGTCACCGTTTGCACATTGGTTAAGCTGACTGATACATCATCATTTGATGACGTCACTGGTGGAGTCGCTGTTGCGTTATCGGTATTCACACCATCGGTCAGTTGTACTTCAATTTGAGGTAGTGTGCCACCGCCATTAACAAAGTCCGCACCTGCTGCCGTTAGTACCACTTTGTCGCCAACAATCGCATAATAACCATCAGTATTGACTAAGCTCAGTACTGCATCACCATCTTCATCTGTGATGTTGATCGTCGCCACTTCTTTGCCCGCAACCGTATCCACCGCATCTTCAGTCACAGTTTGAACATTGGTTAATGCAACACTCACATCATCGTTTGATGCTGTGGTGCCAGGTGTTGCTGTTGCGTTATCTGTATTCACGCCATCGGTCAGTTGTACTTCAATTTGAGGCAGTGTGCCACCGCCATTAACAAAGTCCGCACCTGCTGCCGTTAGTACAACTTTGTCGCCAACAATTTGATAATAACCATCGGTATTGACTAAGCTCAGAACCGCATCGCCATCTTCATCTGTGATGTTGATAGTCGCTACTTCTTTACCGGCCACCGTATCGGCTGCATCTTCAGTCACGGTTTGAACATTGGTTAATTCAACACTCACATCATCGTTTGATGACGTCACTGGTGGAGTCGCTGTTGCGTTATCTGTATTCACGCCATCGGTCAGTTGCACTTCAATTTGAGGCAGTGTGCCACCGCCATTAACAAAGTCCGCACCTGCTGCCGTTAGTACAACTTTGTCGCCAACAATTTGATAATAACCATCGGTATTGACTAAGCTCAGAACCGCATCGCCATCTTCATCTGTGATGTTGATAGTCGCTACTTCTTTACCGGCCACCGTATCGGCTGCATCTTCAGTGACAGTTTGAACATTGGTTAATTCAACACTCACATCATCGTTTGATGCTGTGGTGCCAGGTGTTGCCGTGGCGTTATCTGTATTCACGCCATCGGTCAGTTGTACTTCTATTTGTGGTAGTGTGCCGCCGCCATTCACAAAGTCCGCACCGGCTTGAGTTAGCACCACTTTGTCACCAACAATCGCATAATAACCATCGGTATTGACTAAGCTCAGAACCGCATCGCCATCTTCATCTGTGATGTTAATCGTGGCGACTTCTTTGCCAGCCACGGTATCAGCCGCATCTTCTGTCACAGTTTGAACATTGGTCAAGCTGACTGATACATCATCGTTTGATGCTGTGGTGCCAGGTGTTGCTGTTGCGTTATCTGTATTCACGCCATCGGTCAGTTGCACTTCAATTTGAGGTAGTGTGCCACCACCATTCACAAAGTCTGCACCCGCTGCCGTTAGCACAACTTTGTCGCCAACAATTGCATAATAACCATCGGTATTCACCAGGCTCAGTACCGCATCGCCATCTTCATCTGTGATGTTAATGGTCGCCACTTCTTTGCCGGCAACCGTATCGGCTGCATCTTCTGTCACCGTTTGAACATTGGTTAATTCAACACTCACATCATCATTTGATGCTGTGGTGCCCGGTGTTGCTGTTGCGTTATCTGTATTGACACCATCTGTCAGTTGTACTTCAATTTGTGGCAGTGTGCCACCGCCATTAACAAAGTCCGCACCTGCTGCCGTTAGTACCACTTTGTCGCCAACAATTGCATAATAACCATCGGTATTCACTAAGCTCAATACCGCATCGCCATCTTCATCTGTGATGTTAATGGTCGCCACTTCTTTACCCGCAACCGTGTCCGCTGCATCTTCTGTCACCGTTTGCACATTGGTTAAGCTGACTGATACATCATCATTTGATGACGTCACTGGTGGAGTCGCTGTTGCGTTATCTGTATTCACGCCATCGGTCAGTTGCACTTCAATTTGAGGTAAGGTACCACCGCCATTAACAAAGTCCGCACCTGCTGCCGTTAGTACAACTTTGTCGCCAACAATTTGATAATAACCATCGGTATTCACTAAGCTCAGAACCGCATCGCCATCTTCATCTGTGATGTTGATAGTCGCTACTTCTTTACCGGCCACCGTATCGGCTGCATCTTCAGTCACGGTTTGAACATTGGTTAATTCAACACTCACATCATCGTTTGATGACGTCACTGGTGGAGTCGCTGTTGCGTTATCTGTATTCACGCCATCGGTCAGTTGCACTTCAATTTGAGGTAAGGTACCACCGCCATTCACAAAGTCCGCACCCGCTGCCGTTAGCACCACTTTGTCGCCTACGATCGCATAATAACCATCGGTATTCACTAAGCTCAGAACCGCATCGCCATCTTCATCTGTGATGTTAATCGTGGCGACTTCTTTGCCAGCCACGGTATCAGCCGCATCTTCTGTCACAGTTTGAACATTGGTCAAGCTGACTGATACATCATCATTTGATGCTGTGGTGCCAGGTGTTGCTGTTGCGTTATCGGTATTCACGCCATCTGTCAGTTGTACTTCAATTTGTGGTAGTGTGCCGCCGCCATTAACAAAGTCTGCACCCGCCTGGGTTAGCACAACCTTATCGCCAACAATTTGATAATAACCATCGGTATTCACTAAGCTCAGAACCGCATCGCCATCTTCATCTGTGATGTTGATAGTCGCTACTTCTTTACCGGCCACCGTATCGGCCGCATCTTCTGTCACAGTTTGAACATTGGTCAAGCTGACTGATACATCATCGTTTGATGCTGTGGTGCCAGGTGTTGCTGTTGCGTTATCTGTATTCACGCCATCGGTCAGCTGCACTTCGATTTGTGGTAAGGTACCACCGCCATTCACAAAGTCCGCACCTGCTGCCGTTAGTACAACTTTGTCGCCAACAATTTGATAATAACCATCGGTATTGACTAAGCTCAGAACCGCATCGCCATCTTCATCTGTGATGTTGATAGTCGCTACTTCTTTACCGGCCACCGTATCGGCTGCATCTTCAGTCACGGTTTGAACATTGGTTAATTCAACACTCACATCATCGTTTGATGACGTCACTGGTGGAGTCGCTGTTGCGTTATCTGTATTCACGCCATCGGTCAGTTGCACTTCAATTTGAGGTAAGGTACCACCGCCATTCACAAAGTCCGCACCGGCTTGAGTTAGTACCACTTTGTCGCCAACAATTTCATAATAACCATCGGTATTGACTAAGCTCAGTACCGCATCGCCATCTTCATCTGTGATGTTAATGGTCGCCACTTCTTTGCCGGCAACCGTATCGGCTGCATCTTCTGTCACCGTTTGAACATTGGTTAATTCAACACTCACATCATCATTTGATGCTGTGGTGCCCGGTGTTGCTGTTGCGTTATCTGTATTGACACCATCTGTCAGTTGTACTTCAATTTGTGGCAGTGTGCCACCGCCATTAACAAAGTCCGCACCTGCTGCCGTTAGTACCACTTTGTCGCCAACAATTGCATAATAACCATCGGTATTCACTAAGCTCAATACCGCATCGCCATCTTCATCTGTGATGTTAATGGTCGCCACTTCTTTACCCGCAACCGTGTCCGCTGCATCTTCTGTCACCGTTTGCACATTGGTTAAGCTGACTGATACATCATCATTTGATGACGTCACTGGTGGAGTCGCTGTTGCGTTATCGGTATTCACACCATCGGTCAGTTGTACTTCAATTTGAGGTAGTGTGCCACCGCCATTAACAAAGTCCGCACCTGCTGCCGTTAGTACCACTTTGTCGCCAACAATCGCATAATAACCATCAGTATTGACTAAGCTCAGTACTGCATCACCATCTTCATCTGTGATGTTGATCGTCGCCACTTCTTTGCCCGCAACCGTATCCACCGCATCTTCAGTCACAGTTTGAACATTGGTCAAGCTGACTGATACATCATCGTTTGATGCTGTGGTGCCAGGTGTTGCTGTTGCGTTATCTGTATTCACGCCATCGGTCAGTTGTACTTCAATTTGAGGCAGTGTGCCACCGCCATTAACAAAGTCCGCACCTGCTGCCGTTAGTACAACTTTGTCGCCAACAATTTGATAATAACCATCGGTATTGACTAAGCTCAGAACCGCATCGCCATCTTCATCTGTGATGTTGATAGTCGCTACTTCTTTACCGGCCACCGTATCGGCTGCATCTTCAGTCACGGTTTGAACATTGGTTAATTCAACACTCACATCATCGTTTGATGACGTCACTGGTGGAGTCGCTGTTGCGTTATCTGTATTCACGCCATCGGTCAGTTGCACTTCAATTTGAGGCAGTGTGCCACCGCCATTAACAAAGTCCGCACCTGCTGCCGTTAGTACAACTTTGTCGCCAACAATTTGATAATAACCATCGGTATTGACTAAGCTCAGAACCGCATCGCCATCTTCATCTGTGATGTTGATAGTCGCTACTTCTTTACCGGCCACCGTATCGGCTGCATCTTCAGTGACAGTTTGAACATTGGTTAATTCAACACTCACATCATCGTTTGATGCTGTGGTGCCAGGTGTTGCCGTGGCGTTATCTGTATTCACGCCATCGGTCAGTTGTACTTCTATTTGTGGTAGTGTGCCGCCGCCATTCACAAAGTCCGCACCTGCTGCCGTTAGCACAACTTTGTCGCCAACAATCGCATAATAACCATCAGTATTGACTAAGCTCAGAACCGCATCGCCATCTTCATCTGTGATGTTAATGGTCGCCACTTCTTTACCGGCAACCGTATCGGCTGCATCTTCAGTGACAGTTTGGACATTAGTTAAACTGACTGAAACATCATCATTACTTGCGGTCGTGCCAGGTGTTGCTGTTGCGTTATCTGTATTCACGCCATCGGTCAGCTGCACTTCGATTTGTGGTAAGGTACCACCACCATTCACAAAGTCTGCACCCGCTGCCGTTAGTACAACTTTGTCGCCAACAATTGCATAATAACCATCGGTATTGACTAAGCTCAGAACCGCATCGCCATCTTCATCTGTGATGTTGATAGTCGCCACTTCTTTACCCGCAACCGTATCCGCCGCATCTTCAGTCACGGTTTGCACATTGGTTAATTCAACACTCACGTCATCATTTGATGCGGTCGTGCCAGGTGTTGCTGTTGCGTTATCTGTATTCACGCCATCGGTCAGCTGCACTTCGATTTGTGGTAAGGTACCACCGCCATTCACAAAGTCCGCACCTGCTGCCGTTAGTACAACTTTGTCGCCAACAATTTGATAATAACCATCGGTATTCACTAAGCTCAGAACCGCATCGCCATCTTCATCTGTGATGTTGATAGTCGCTACTTCTTTACCGGCCACCGTATCGGCCGCATCTTCAGTCACGGTTTGCACATTGGTTAATTCAACACTCACGTCATCATTTGATGCGGTCGTGCCAGGTGTTGCTGTTGCGTTATCTGTATTCACGCCATCGGTCAGTTGTACTTCAATTTGAGGCAGTGTGCCACCGCCATTAACAAAGTCCGCACCTGCTGCCGTTAGTACAACTTTGTCGCCAACAATTTGATAATAACCATCGGTATTCACTAAGCTCAGAACCGCATCGCCATCTTCATCTGTGATGTTGATAGTCGCTACTTCTTTACCGGCCACCGTATCGGCTGCATCTTCAGTCACGGTTTGAACATTGGTTAATTCAACACTCACATCATCGTTTGATGACGTCACTGGTGGAGTCGCTGTTGCGTTATCTGTATTCACGCCATCGGTCAGTTGCACTTCAATTTGAGGTAAGGTACCACCGCCATTCACAAAGTCCGCACCCGCTGCCGTTAGCACCACTTTGTCGCCTACGATCGCATAATAACCATCGGTATTCACTAAGCTCAGAACCGCATCGCCATCTTCATCTGTGATGTTAATCGTGGCGACTTCTTTGCCAGCCACGGTATCAGCCGCATCTTCTGTCACAGTTTGAACATTGGTCAAGCTGACTGATACATCATCATTTGATGCTGTGGTGCCAGGTGTTGCTGTTGCGTTATCGGTATTCACGCCATCTGTCAGTTGTACTTCAATTTGTGGTAGTGTGCCGCCGCCATTAACAAAGTCTGCACCCGCCTGGGTTAGCACAACCTTATCGCCAACAATTTGATAATAACCATCGGTATTCACTAAGCTCAGAACCGCATCGCCATCTTCATCTGTGATGTTAATGGTCGCCACTTCTTTACCGGCAACCGTGTCCGCTGCATCTTCTGTCACGGTTTGCACATTGGTTAAGCTGACTGATACATCGTCATTTGATGACGTCACTGGTGGAGTCGCTGTTGCGTTATCTGTATTCACGCCATCGGTCAGCTGCACTTCGATTTGTGGTAAGGTACCACCGCCATTCACAAAGTCCGCACCTGCTGCCGTTAGTACAACTTTGTCGCCAACAATTTGATAATAACCATCGGTATTCACTAAGCTCAGAACCGCATCGCCATCTTCATCTGTGATGTTGATAGTCGCCACTTCTTTGCCCGCAACCGTATCGGCTGCATCTTCAGTGACAGTTTGAACATTGGTTAATTCAACACTCACATCATCGTTTGATGCTGTGGTGCCAGGTGTTGCCGTGGCGTTATCTGTATTCACGCCATCGGTCAGTTGTACTTCTATTTGTGGTAGTGTGCCGCCGCCATTCACAAAGTCCGCACCGGCTTGAGTTAGCACCACTTTGTCACCAACAATCGCATAATAACCATCGGTATTGACTAAGCTCAGAACCGCATCGCCATCTTCATCTGTGATGTTAATCGTGGCGACTTCTTTGCCAGCCACGGTATCAGCCGCATCTTCTGTCACAGTTTGAACATTGGTCAAGCTGACTGATACATCATCGTTTGATGCTGTGGTGCCAGGTGTTGCTGTTGCGTTATCTGTATTCACGCCATCGGTCAGTTGCACTTCAATTTGAGGTAGTGTGCCACCACCATTCACAAAGTCTGCACCCGCTGCCGTTAGCACAACTTTGTCGCCAACAATTGCATAATAACCATCGGTATTCACCAGGCTCAGTACCGCATCGCCATCTTCATCTGTGATGTTAATGGTCGCCACTTCTTTGCCGGCAACCGTATCGGCTGCATCTTCTGTCACAGTTTGAACATTGGTCAAGCTGACTGATACATCATCGTTTGATGCTGTGGTGCCAGGTGTTGCTGTTGCGTTATCTGTATTCACGCCATCGGTCAGCTGCACTTCGATTTGTGGTAAGGTACCACCGCCATTCACAAAGTCCGCACCTGCTGCCGTTAGTACAACTTTGTCGCCAACAATTTGATAATAACCATCGGTATTCACTAAGCTCAGAACCGCATCGCCATCTTCATCTGTGATGTTGATAGTCGCTACTTCTTTACCGGCCACCGTATCGGCCGCATCTTCTGTCACAGTTTGAACATTGGTCAAGCTGACTGATACATCATCGTTTGATGCTGTGGTGCCAGGTGTTGCTGTTGCGTTATCTGTATTCACGCCATCGGTCAGTTGTACTTCAATTTGAGGCAGTGTGCCACCGCCATTAACAAAGTCCGCACCTGCTGCCGTTAGTACAACTTTGTCGCCAACAATTTGATAATAACCATCGGTATTGACTAAGCTCAGAACCGCATCGCCATCTTCATCTGTGATGTTAATCGTGGCGACTTCTTTGCCAGCCACCGTATCGGCTGCATCTTCAGTCACGGTTTGAACATTGGTTAATTCAACACTCACATCATCGTTTGATGACGTCACTGGTGGAGTCGCTGTTGCGTTATCGGTATTCACGCCATCGGTCAGTTGTACTTCTATTTGAGGTAGTGTGCCACCGCCATTAACAAAGTCCGCACCGGCTTGAGTTAGTACCACTTTGTCGCCAACAATTGCATAATAACCATCGGTATTCACTAAGCTCAGTACTGCATCGCCATCTTCATCTGTGATGTTAATGGTCGCCACTTCTTTGCCGGCAACCGTATCGACTGCATCTTCAGTCACGGTTTGAACATTGGTTAATTCAACACTCACATCATCGTTTGATGACGTCACTGGTGGAGTCGCTGTTGCGTTATCTGTATTCACGCCATCGGTCAGTTGCACTTCAATTTGAGGTAAGGTACCACCGCCATTCACAAAGTCCGCACCGGCTTGAGTTAGTACCACTTTATCGCCTACGATCGCATAATAACCATCGGTATTGACTAAGCTCAGAACCGCATCGCCATCTTCATCTGTGATGTTGATAGTCGCCACTTCTTTGCCCGCAACCGTATCGGCTGCATCTTCAGTGACAGTTTGAACATTGGTTAATTCAACACTCACATCATCGTTTGATGCTGTGGTGCCAGGTGTTGCCGTGGCGTTATCTGTATTCACGCCATCGGTCAGTTGTACTTCTATTTGTGGTAGTGTGCCGCCGCCATTCACAAAGTCCGCACCTGCTGCCGTTAGCACAACTTTGTCGCCAACAATCGCATAATAACCATCAGTATTGACTAAGCTCAGAACCGCATCGCCATCTTCATCTGTGATGTTAATGGTCGCCACTTCTTTACCGGCAACCGTATCGGCTGCATCTTCAGTGACAGTTTGGACATTAGTTAAACTGACTGAAACATCATCATTACTTGCGGTCGTGCCAGGTGTTGCTGTTGCGTTATCTGTATTCACGCCATCGGTCAGCTGCACTTCGATTTGTGGTAAGGTACCACCGCCATTCACAAAGTCCGCACCTGCTGCCGTTAGCACAACTTTGTCGCCAACAATTTGATAATAACCATCGGTATTCACTAAGCTCAGAACCGCATCGCCATCTTCATCTGTGATGTTGATAGTCGCTACTTCTTTACCGGCCACCGTATCGGCCGCATCTTCTGTCACAGTTTGAACATTGGTCAAGCTGACTGATACATCATCGTTTGATGCTGTGGTGCCAGGTGTTGCTGTTGCGTTATCTGTATTCACGCCATCGGTCAGTTGTACTTCAATTTGAGGCAGTGTGCCACCGCCATTAACAAAGTCCGCACCTGCTGCCGTTAGTACAACTTTGTCGCCAACAATTTGATAATAACCATCGGTATTGACTAAGCTCAGAACCGCATCGCCATCTTCATCTGTGATGTTAATCGTGGCGACTTCTTTGCCAGCCACGGTATCAGCCGCATCTTCTGTCACAGTTTGAACATTGGTCAAGCTGACTGATACATCATCATTTGATGCTGTGGTGCCAGGTGTTGCTGTTGCGTTATCGGTATTCACGCCATCTGTCAGTTGTACTTCAATTTGTGGTAGTGTGCCGCCGCCATTAACAAAGTCTGCACCCGCCTGGGTTAGCACAACCTTATCGCCAACAATTTGATAATAACCATCGGTATTCACTAAGCTCAGAACCGCATCGCCATCTTCATCTGTGATGTTAATGGTCGCCACTTCTTTACCGGCAACCGTGTCCGCTGCATCTTCTGTCACGGTTTGCACATTGGTTAAGCTGACTGATACATCGTCATTTGATGACGTCACTGGTGGAGTCGCTGTTGCGTTATCTGTATTCACGCCATCGGTCAGTTGTACTTCTATTTGAGGTAGTGTGCCACCGCCATTAACAAAGTCCGCACCGGCTTGAGTTAGTACCACTTTGTCGCCAACAATTGCATAATAACCATCGGTATTCACTAAGCTCAGTACTGCATCGCCATCTTCATCTGTGATGTTAATGGTCGCCACTTCTTTGCCGGCAACCGTATCGGCTGCATCTTCTGTCACCGTTTGCACATTGGTTAAGCTGACTGATACATCATCATTTGATGACGTCACTGGTGGAGTCGCTGTTGCGTTATCTGTATTGACACCATCTGTCAGTTGTACTTCAATTTGTGGCAGTGTGCCACCGCCATTCACAAAGTCTGCACCTGCTGCCGTCAGAACCACTTTGTCACCAACAATTTGATAATAACCATCGGTATTGACTAAGCTCAGAACCGCATCGCCATCTTCATCTGTGATGTTAATCGTGGCGACTTCTTTACCGGCCACCGTATCGGCCGCATCTTCTGTCACAGTTTGGACATTAGTTAAACTGACTGAAACATCATCATTACTTGCGGTCGTGCCAGGTGTTGCTGTGGCATTATCTGTATTCACGCCATCTGTCAGTTGCACTTCAATTTGTGGCAGTGTACCACCGCCATTCACAAAGTCCGCACCGGCTTGAGTTAGCACCACTTTGTCACCAACAATCGCATAATAACCATCGGTATTGACTAAGCTCAGTACTGCATCACCATCTTCATCTGTGATGTTAATGGTCGCCACTTCTTTGCCCGCAATCGTGTCCGCTGCATCTTCTGTCACCGTTTGCACATTGCTTAAACTGACTGACACATCATCGTTACTGCTAGTAACCGCTGGTGTTGCCGTGGCGTTATCTGTATTCACGCCATCTGTCAGTTGCACTTCAATTTGTGGCAGTGTGCCACCACCATTCACAAAGTCCGCACCCGCTGCCGTTAGCACCACTTTATCGCCAACAATCGCATAATAACCATCGGTATTCACTAAGCTCAGAACTGCATCGCCATCTTCATCTGTGATGTTAATCGTGGCGACTTCTTTGCCAGCCACGGTATCAGCCGCATCTTCTGTCACAGTTTGAACATTGGTCAAGCTGACTGATACATCATCATTACTTGCGGTCGTGCCAGGTGTTGCTGTTGCGTTATCGGTATTCACGCCATCGGTCAGTTGTACTTCTATTTGAGGTAGTGTGCCACCGCCATTAACAAAGTCCGCACCGGCTTGAGTTAGTACAACCTTATCGCCAACAATTTGATAATAACCATCGGTATTCACTAAGCTCAGAACCGCATCGCCATCTTCATCTGTGATGTTAATGGTCGCCACTTCTTTGCCCGCAACCGTGTCCGCTGCATCTTCTGTCACCGTTTGCACATTGGTTAAGCTGACTGATACATCATCATTTGATGACGTCACTGGTGGAGTCGCTGTTGCGTTATCTGTATTGACACCATCTGTCAGTTGTACTTCAATTTGTGGCAGTGTGCCACCGCCATTCACAAAGTCTGCACCTGCTGCCGTCAGAACCACTTTGTCACCAACAATTTGATAATAACCATCGGTATTGACTAAGCTCAGAACCGCATCGCCATCTTCATCTGTGATGTTAATCGTGGCGACTTCTTTACCGGCCACCGTATCGGCCGCATCTTCTGTCACAGTTTGGACATTAGTTAAACTGACTGAAACATCATCATTACTTGCGGTCGTGCCAGGTGTTGCTGTGGCATTATCTGTATTCACGCCATCTGTCAGTTGCACTTCAATTTGTGGCAGTGTGCCGCCGCCATTCACAAAGTCCGCACCGGCTTGAGTTAGCACCACTTTGTCACCAACAATCGCATAATAACCATCGGTATTGACTAAGCTCAGAACCGCATCGCCATCTTCATCTGTGATGTTAATGGTCGCCACTTCTTTGCCAGCCACCGTATCAGCCGCATCTTCTGTCACAGTTTGAACATTGGTCAAGCTGACTGATACATCATCGTTTGATGCTGTGGTGCCAGGTGTTGCTGTTGCGTTATCTGTATTCACGCCATCGGTCAGTTGTACTTCAATTTGAGGTAGTGTACCGCCGCCATTCACAAAGTCTGCACCTGCTGCCGTTAGTACCACTTTGTCGCCAACAATTGCATAATAACCATCGGTATTCACTAAGCTCAATACCGCATCGCCATCTTCATCTGTGATGTTAATGGTCGCCACTTCTTTACCCGCAACCGTGTCCGCTGCATCTTCTGTCACCGTTTGCACATTGGTTAATTCAACACTCACATCATCGTTTGATGACGTCACTGGTGGAGTCGCTGTTGCGTTATCTGTATTCACGCCATCGGTCAGTTGCACTTCAATTTGAGGTAAGGTACCACCGCCATTCACAAAGTCCGCACCGGCTTGAGTTAGTACCACTTTGTCGCCAACAATTTCATAATAACCATCGGTATTGACTAAGCTCAGTACTGCATCGCCATCTTCATCTGTGATGTTGATAGTCGCCACTTCTTTACCCGCAACCGTATCGGCTGCATCTTCTGTCACGGTTTGAATATTGGTTAATGCAACACTCACATCATCGTTTGATGCTGTGGTGCCAGGAGTCGCTGTTGCGTTATCTGTATTCACGCCATCTGTCAGTTGCACTTCAATTTGAGGTAACGTGCCACCGCCATTCACAAAGTCCGCACCCGCTGCCGTTAGTACAACTTTGTCGCCAACAATCGCATAATAACCATCGGTATTGACTAAGCTCAGAACCGCATCGCCATCTTCATCTGTGATGTTAATGGTCGCCACTTCTTTGCCCGCAACCGTATCGGCTGCATCTTCAGTGACAGTTTGAACATTGGTTAATTCAACACTCACATCATCGTTTGATGCTGTGGTGCCAGGTGTTGCCGTGGCGTTATCTGTATTCACGCCATCGGTCAGTTGTACTTCAATTTGTGGCAGTGTGCCACCGCCATTCACAAAGTCTGCACCTGCTGCCGTCAGAACCACTTTGTCACCAACAATTTGATAATAACCATCGGTATTGACTAAGCTCAGTACTGCATCACCATCTTCATCTGTGATGTTAATGGTCGCCACTTCTTTGCCCGCAATCGTGTCCGCTGCATCTTCTGTCACCGTTTGCACATTGCTTAAACTGACTGACACATCATCGTTACTGCTAGTAACCGCTGGTGTTGCCGTGGCGTTATCTGTATTCACGCCATCGGTCAGTTGTACTTCAATTTGAGGCAGTGTGCCACCGCCATTAACAAAGTCCGCACCTGCTGCCGTTAGTACAACTTTGTCGCCAACAATTTGATAATAACCATCGGTATTGACTAAGCTCAGAACCGCATCGCCATCTTCATCTGTGATGTTGATAGTCGCTACTTCTTTACCGGCCACCGTATCGGCTGCATCTTCAGTCACGGTTTGAACATTGGTTAATTCAACACTCACATCATCGTTTGATGACGTCACTGGTGGAGTCGCTGTTGCGTTATCTGTATTCACGCCATCGGTCAGTTGCACTTCAATTTGAGGTAAGGTACCACCGCCATTCACAAAGTCCGCACCTGCTGCCGTTAGTACAACTTTGTCGCCAACAATTTGATAATAACCATCGGTATTGACTAAGCTCAGAACCGCATCGCCATCTTCATCTGTGATGTTGATAGTCGCTACTTCTTTACCGGCCACCGTATCGGCTGCATCTTCAGTCACGGTTTGAACATTGGTTAATTCAACACTCACATCATCGTTTGATGACGTCACTGGTGGAGTCGCTGTTGCGTTATCTGTATTCACGCCATCGGTCAGTTGCACTTCAATTTGAGGTAAGGTACCACCGCCATTCACAAAGTCCGCACCGGCTTGAGTTAGTACCACTTTGTCGCCAACAATTTCATAATAACCATCGGTATTGACTAAGCTCAGTACTGCATCACCATCTTCATCTGTGATGTTGATCGTCGCCACTTCTTTGCCCGCAACCGTATCCACCGCATCTTCTGTCACAGTTTGAACATTGGTTAAGCTGACTGAAACATCATCGCCTGATGCGGTTGTGCTAGGTGTTGCTGTCGCATTATCTGTATTGACACCATCGGTCAGTTGTACTTCAATTTGTGGCAAGGTGCCGCCGCCATTCACAAAGTCTGCACCCGCTGCCGTCAGAACCACTTTGTCGCCAACAATTGCATAATAACCATCGGTATTGACTAAGCTCAGTACTGCATCACCATCTTCATCTGTGATGTTGATCGTCGCCACTTCTTTGCCCGCAACCGTATCCGCCGCATCTTCTGTCACAGTTTGGACATTAGTTAAACTGACTGAAACATCATCATTACTTGCGGTCGTGCCAGGTGTTGCTGTGGCATTATCGGTATTCACGCCATCAGTCAGTTGCACTTCAATTTGTGGCAGTGTACCACCGCCATTCACAAAGTCCGCACCTGCTGCCGTCAGAACCACTTTGTCGCCAACAATTTCATAATAACCATCGGTATTGACTAAGCTCAGTACTGCATCACCATCTTCATCTGTGATGTTGATCGTCGCCACTTCTTTGCCCGCAACCGTATCCGCCGCATCTTCTGTCACAGTTTGGACATTGGTCAAGCTGACTGATACATCATCGTTTGATGCTGTGGTGCCAGGAGTCGCTGTTGCGTTATCTGTATTGACGCCATCGGTCAGTTGCACTTCAATTTGAGGTAGTGTACCGCCACCATTCACAAAGTCCGCACCTGCTGCCGTCAGAACCACTTTGTCGCCAACAATTTCATAATAACCATCGGTATTGACTAAGCTCAGTACTGCATCACCATCTTCATCTGTGATGTTGATCGTCGCCACTTCTTTGCCCGCAACCGTATCCACCGCATCTTCTGTCACAGTTTGAACATTGGTTAAGCTGACTGAAACATCATCGCCTGATGCGGTTGTGCTAGGTGTTGCTGTCGCATTATCTGTATTCACGCCATCGGTCAGTTGTACTTCAATTTGTGGCAAGGTGCCGCCGCCATTCACAAAGTCCGCACCCGCTGCCGTTAGCACCACTTTATCGCCAACAATTGCATAATAACCATCGGTATTCACTAAGCTCAATACCGCATCGCCATCTTCATCTGTGATGTTAATGGTCGCCACTTCTTTACCGGCAACCGTATCGGCTGCATCTTCAGTCACGGTCTGAACATTGGTTAATTCAACACTCACATCATCGTTTGATGACGTCACTGGTGGAGTCGCTGTTGCGTTATCTGTATTCACGCCATCGGTCAGTTGCACTTCAATTTGAGGTAAGGTACCACCGCCATTCACAAAGTCCGCACCGGCTTGAGTTAGTACCACTTTGTCGCCAACAATTGCATAATAACCATCGGTATTCACTAAGCTCAGTACTGCATCGCCATCTTCATCTGTGATGTTAATGGTCGCTACTTCTTTGCCCGCAACCGTATCGGCTGCATCTTCTGTCACAGTTTGAACATTGGTTAAACTGACTGAAACATCATCATTTGATGACGTCACTGGTGGAGTCGCTGTTGCGTTATCTGTATTGACGCCATCGGTCAGTTGTACTTCTATTTGTGGTAGTGTGCCACCGCCATTCACAAAGTCTGCACCTGCTGCCGTCAGAACAACTTTGTCACCAACAATCGCATAATAACCATCGGTATTGACTAAGCTCAGTACCGCATCGCCATCTTCATCTGTGATGTTAATCGTCGCCACTTCTTTACCGGCAATCGTATCGGCTGCATCTTCTGTCACCGTTTGCACATTGCTTAAACTGACTGACACATCATCGTTACTGCTAGTAACCGCTGGTGTTGCCGTGGCATTATCTGTATTCACGCCATCGGTCAGTTGTACTTCTATTTGTGGTAGTGTGCCACCGCCATTCACAAAGTCCGCACCTGCTGCCGTCAGAACCACTTTGTCGCCAACAATTTCATAATAACCATCGGTATTGACTAAGCTCAGTACTGCATCACCATCTTCATCTGTGATGTTGATCGTCGCCACTTCTTTGCCCGCAACCGTATCCACCGCATCTTCTGTCACAGTTTGAACATTGGTTAAGCTGACTGAAACATCATCGCCTGATGCGGTTGTGCTAGGTGTTGCTGTCGCATTATCTGTATTGACACCATCGGTCAGTTGTACTTCAATTTGTGGCAAGGTGCCGCCGCCATTCACAAAGTCTGCACCCGCTGCCGTCAGAACCACTTTGTCGCCAACAATTGCATAATAACCATCGGTATTGACTAAGCTCAGTACTGCATCACCATCTTCATCTGTGATGTTGATCGTCGCCACTTCTTTGCCCGCAACCGTATCCACCGCATCTTCTGTCACCGTTTGAACATTGGTTAAGCTCACCGACACGTCATCATTACTTGTGGTTGTATCACCCGGGTTCACATTCGCTGTCGCCGGTATACCCTGAATATTATCTGTCACACTTAAACTAAAGTCTGGTAAGTCTACACCGTTATTAACCAGCGCTGCACCTGCCGCCGTTAAGATCACATTACCACTGCCATCTAAGGCATAGTTCACCGTATCACTTAAAGTCACTGTAACCGCATCACCATCTTCATCAAAGGTGGTATAGCTGGCAACCACATCACCTGCAGCCGTGGCATCTTCACTGAAGGACGCTGTCGTGCCGGTAATGGTGATAGTCGCTGCATCATTGGTAAATGTTGTTGCTGGTGTACCCGTTGCTGTCACATCTGTTGACGTGCCTGAAGTAGTTAAACTGATTTCAGGTAATGCATTACCTGCATTTAAGAATGCCTCACCCGCCGCGGTTAATACCACAGCATTGCCTACTATTGCATAATAGCCATTGGTATTGGTACCTGGCGTAAAGTCTACGTTCGGTGTTTCATCTTCATCACTGACACTGAAGGTCGCAACTGTATCACCTTCTGCTGTTGTATCTTCTGTGGCACTGCCCGGCGTTAGTGTTAAGCTGGTTGCATCATCAGTCGGAACTATAGTTAAACTGACAGTCCCCGTATCAGTGCCACCATTTCCATCACTAATTGTATAAGTAAATGTGTCAGTTCCTGCATAACCACTATTTGGCGTATAAGTTACAACACCATTAATTAAGGTGACCGTACCATTCGCTGGCTGTGTTATTGACGTTACGCTTAAAGAGTCACCATCCAAATCAGTATCATTATTAAGTACATCAATAACTAATGAACCAGAATCCTGCTCTAAAGAAACAGTATCATTAACTGCTACTGGGTCGTCATTTTCAGGGTTAATCGTTAAGTTGACAGTCGCAGTTTCAGTGCCACCATTGCCATCACTCACAGTATAAGTAAAAGAGTCTGCTCCACTGTAGTTTTCATTTGGAATATATGTAACAACACCATTAATTAATGTAACCGTACCGTTTTCAGGTTGAGAAACATTCGTAACAGTTAACGTATCCCCTTCTAAATCAGTATCATTTGCCAATACATCGATAACTGTTGCGCTAGCGTCTTCATTTAATGAAACAACATCATTAACTGCAACTGGATCATCATTTTGTGGATTAACGTTTAATGTAACTGTTGCAGTATCAATGCCTCCATCACCATCAGTGATTGTATAGGTAAAAGTGTCTGTACCTGTAAAGTTAGGGTTAGGGATATAAGTAATAACACCATTTACCAGAGTAACAACACCATTTGCTGGTTGCGAAACAGAAGTAACAGTTAAGGTATTACCATCGAGATCTGTATCATTCGCCAAAACATCAATTACAGTTGCACTGGCATCTTCATTAAGTGAAATGATATCATCAATAGCAATCGGTTCATCATTTATAGGATTAACATTTAAAATAACGGTTGCAGTTTCTATTCCGCCATTCCCATCGCTAACGGTATAAGTAAATGAATCAGTACCATTATAATTCTCATCAGGCACATAAGTAATAATGCCACTGATAAGTGTCACTGTACCATTACTCGGCTGAGTAACCCCTATAACAGTGAGATTAGCACTATCAATATCAGTATCATTAGCTAATACATCAATCACAGTTGCTAAAGCATCTTCATTAACAGAAACCACATCATTGATTAAAACTGGAACATCATTAATAGGATTAACATTTAATGTAACTGTTGCTGTATCGGTGCCGCCATTCCCATCACTAATAGTGTAAGTAAAGCTATCTGTACCTGAAAAATTTGGATTAGGGATATAAGTAATTACACCATTTACAAGTGTAATAGTACCATTTTCAGGCTGAGTAACAGATTGAACTATTAACGTATCACCATCTAAATCTGTATCGTTGCCAATTACATCTATCACTGTTGCGCCGGAATCTTCATCCACTGTCACTTCATCCGAAATAGCAACAGGCACATCATTAGTTCCATTTACAGTAACAGTAATTTCATGGCTTTGGCCATCAATGGTAAATACGGTAAAAGTTTCGGTAAAGCTATCGCCATCACCTAAGGATTGCACGGCAGCTAAGGTATTATCTATTTGATATTGCCAGTTACCATCTGCATCTATCGTTAAAGATCCTAGCGTATTGGTACTGGTTACTGAATTAGGATCAAATGCGGCAATATCTGATACATCCACATCAGTCACTGTAATATGGCCTGATGTTGTTATTTCATTATTATTGACAGACTCATCTTCAGTCACTGAACCTATATCAGTATCACCTGCTTCCAGGCTAATTTGAGATAAATCTTCAGCTCCATTAACTGTTACTGTAATTTCGTGACTTTGACCATCAATAGTAAAAACAGTGAAAGTTTCAGTAAAACTTTCCCCTTCATCTAACGACTGTACAGCAGTTAAGCTGTTATCTATTTGATATTGCCAGTTACCATTAGCGTCTATTGTCAGAGTTCCTAAGGTATTAGCACTTGTTACTGAATTGGGATCAAAAGCAGCAATATCTGATGTATCGGTATCTGAAACAGTTAAATGGCCTGATGTTGTTAATTCATTATCATTAACAGACAAATCTTCAGTGACTGATCCTAAGTCAGTATCACCGCCCTCAAGGCTAATAACAGATAAATCATCTGTGCCATTTACAGTAACAGTAATTTCATGACTTTGGCCATCAATAGTAAAAACAGTAAAAGTTTCAGTAAAGCTATCGCCATCACCTAAAGATTGCACGGCGGCTAAAGTATTATCTATCTGATATTGCCAGTTACCATCTGCATCGATAGTTAAAGATCCTAGAGTATTGGTACTTGTTACTGAATTAGGATCAAATGCGGCAATATCTGATACATCCACATCTGTCACTGTGATATGGCCTGATGTTGCTATTTCATTATTATTAATAGACTCATCTTCAGTCACTGAACCTATATCAGTATCACCCGCAATCAGGCTAATTTGAGATAAATCTTCAGCTCCATTAACTGTTACTGTAATTTCGTGACTTTGACCATCAATAGTAAAAACAGTGAAAGTTTCAGTAAAACTTTCCCCTTCATCTAATGACTGCACAGCAGCTAAGCTATTATCTATTTGATATTGCCAGTTACCATTAGCGTCTATTGTCAGAGTTCCTAAGGTATTAGCACTTGTTACTGAATTGGGATCAAAAGCTGCGATATCAGATGTATCGGTATCAGAAACTGTTAAGTGGCCTGATGTTGTTATTTCATTATCATTAACAGACAAATCTTCAGTCACTGAACCTATATCAGTATCACCGCCCTCAAGGCTAATAACAGATAAATCATCTGTGCCATTTACGGTAACTGTGATTTCGTGACTTTGGCCATCAATGGTAAATACGGTAAAGGTTTCGGTGAAACTCTCCCCCTCATCTAAGGACTGCACGGCAGCTAAGGTATTATCTATTTGATATTGCCAGTTACCATCTGCATCTATCGTTAAAGATCCTAGCGTATTGGTACTTGTTACTGAATTAGGATCAAATGCGGCAATATCTGATACATCCACATCTGTCACTGTGATATGGCCTGATGTTGTTATTTCATTATTATTGACAGACTCATCTTCAGTTACTGAACCTATATCAGTATCACCTGCTTCCAGGCTAATTTGAGATAAATCTTCAGCTCCATTAACTGTTACTGTAATTTCGTGACTTTGACCATCAATAGTAAAAACAGTGAAAGTTTCAGTAAAACTTTCCCCTTCATCTAATGACTGCACAGCAGCTAAGCTGTTATCTATTTGATATTGCCAGTTACCATTAGCGTCTATTGTCAGAGTTCCTAAGGTATTAGCACTTGTTACTGAGTTGGGATCAAAAGCAGCGATATCAGATGTATCGGTATCTGAAACAGTTAAGTGGCCTGATGTTGTTATTTCGTTATTATTAACAGACAAATCTTCAGTCACTGAACCTATATCAGTATCACCGCCCTCAAGGCTAATAACAGATAAATCATCAGTGCCATTTACGGTAACTGTGATTTCGTGACTTTGGCCATCTATGGTAAATACGGTGAAGGTTTCGGTGAAACTCTCCCCCTCATCTAAGGACTGCACAGCAGCTAAGGTATTATCTATTTGATATTGCCAGTTACCATCTGCATCTATCGTTAAAGATCCTAGCGTATTGGTACTTGTTACTGAATTAGGATCAAATGCGGCAATATCTGATACATCCACATCAGTCACTGTGATATGGCCTGATGTTGTTATTTCATTATTATTGACAGACTCATCTTCTGAAACAGCACCAAAATCAGTATCACCTTCAGCTAATGTAATAACAGATACATCTTCACTTCCCTGGATCACTATGCTAATTACATGCTCAGTTCCATCAACGGACGTAATGATGATAGTGTCTGATAATGTTTGCCCTACATCCAGCGATTGAACTTCTGGCGAATCATTATTTAATAGGTAACTCCATTCACCAGCCTCATTTATGGTTAAGGTACCAAATGAACTTTCTGTTACAGATGCGTTAAAGTGAGACTCTTGAATGTTAGTATCAGTAATATTAAGCACACCGTTCATTACAACTACAGCGTCTTCAATTACAACCCCTGTATCTTGGCCCGAAATAACAGCTGGTGCTGGCTGTATTATTGCTGAATTGCTCGGTGATGCAGGAATGCCTGTTTCTGTAAACTCTGAATCATACCCAACATTTATATCTCTTTGTTCTAACGTTGTTTCAATAACGGGTGGATTAGATGAACCTTCACCACCAGCCTCGCCAGCTGCTGCAGCTTCAAATGCAGCTGTAGGGTCTATCCCCTGCAAAATAAGATTTTGTAAATCAGCTACTTCATCAGTATTGCTTATATCGGTTGGGTCAACTCCATCCAATATAAGCTGTTGTAATGCAGTTACATTTTTGGCATCAAAATTATCGGTTGTTAAGTTTTGAATATTAGCGCTGAGGTTTTCATTTTCATCTAACAAAATACATGCAGCACAAGAAGAATCTACAATTAAAGGAGCTGAATGTCCTTCAAATTGGATCACAACCTTCGCACCATTAGAAGTTAAAACAATATCACCGAGCGCCACCTGTTCTCCAGGTTTTAAAGGACGTTGTTCACCACTTGCTGTGATGATAGAGGCATTTCCCTGAATGGATACAACAATTCCTGCTTCGGTAAGTTTTACTTCTTGCATATTTAAAATCCTAAAAGTTGACTAATGGTAGCTACACTCATTTTAACGGCTTAACAGTTCATTTCTTTTATCGAGGAGAATATATATTGTTAAAATACAACAATATATTACAAACGATTACACAGCTTAATAAATGCCCGTATATGGTAGCACAATTAACACTCATACCAAAGAAAATAATACTAAATAACTAGAACTAAAGTATGTTAAATATCATAGACATAGACATGGATAAACTTAAGGGACATATCAAGAGTTAACTTGTTGTATAAAATATTTTATGATTTTTAAACTAAGAGAATAGACTAATTATGAGACTGAGCCCGCCATAATTTTGCATATGATCCGTTCAATTGCAGTAACGACGAATGAGTTCCTTTTTCTATTATCTCACCATTTTTTAAGTATAGAATTTCATCTGCATCAATAATCGTTGATAGTCTATGTGCAATAACCAAACTTGTATGGCCTTTAGCCACTAATTTCAATGTTTCCATAATTGCAGATTCGTTATGACTATCAAGAGAAGAAGTCGCTTCATCAAAAACCAGAATAGGTGTATTTTTTAATAGAGTCCTTGCTATTGCCACTCGTTGCTTTTCGCCACCGGATAATTTTAATCCGCGCTCCCCCACTAAAGTATGCTCTTTATCTGGTAATGAATTAATAAAAACATCCAATTGAGCTTGCTCTATCGCCAAATCTAGTTTTTCTTTATCCGATGCTAAATTACCGTATTGCACATTATCTGAAATACTCGCATTAAAAAGAACGGTTTCCTGGGGCACAATACCAATATGTTTTCTTAATGAATCTAAAGTAAGGCATTTTATATTCTTATCTGCGATAAAAATCTCACCTGAATTAACATCATAATATCGAAACAACAATTTAGTGATAGTTGATTTACCTGAGCCACTGGGCCCAACAATTGCAGTTTTTTTGCCTTGTAAAACGGTAAAACTCAAATTCTTAATTGTTGAGCCGTTTTCCCGATAAGAAAAGTTCACATTGTTAAAACGAATACTAGCCTGTTCAACATCTAAAATCGCCGCATCCTTAGCTTCAACTATGCTAGATTGTTGTTCAAATAGATTAAACATATTTTCAATATTTGTCAGAGACCCTTTAATTTCTCGATAAACAAAGCCTAAAAAGTTCAAAGGGATAAATATTTGCATCATAAATGCATTAACTAAAACAAAGTCTCCCAGTGTCATATTTTTATTTAACACATCAATTACAGCTAAGGCCAAAGTAAAAGTCATTGCAGCAGCAATAATTAAAGCTTGCCCGCCATTTAACGCAAATAACGAAAGCCGGTTATTACGTCTTGCATTTTCCCAATCAGCTAAATCCTGCTCGTAACTTCTCTTTTCATGCTCTTCGTTATTAAAATATTTAACTGTTTCAAAATTTAACAGGCTATCGACAGCCCGTGAATTAGACTGATTATCCGCCAAGTTAGCCTCTTTTATGTATTTTAATCGCCAGTTTGTTGTTTTTACAGAAAATACAATATAACAAAATACAGCGACTATAATAATTGCACCATATTCAAAACCATAATTAAGGGTCAAAATAGCAATAACAAAGCCTAATTCTAATATTGTAGGACCGATATTAAAAACAAAAAAACGCATCACAAAGCTGATACCAGATACACCCCTTTCAATATCCCTGGCCAACCCGCCAGTTTTACGGTTGAGATGAAACTCAAGATCTAAACTGTGTATATGGCTAAATACCTGCAAACTAATACGACGCATCGCCCTTTCTGTCACTCTGCCAAAAATGACATCTCTAAGTTGTGAAAAAATAACATTAATAAATCGAACAAAACCATAAGCAAGTACTAAAGAAAGTGGTAAATATAATGTCGGGGTTTCAAGTAGTTTTTGTTGCTCTAAACTATCTACTATATTTTTTAAAATGAAAGGCAAATAAACACTGGCTACTTTAGCCGCCCCCAGAAATATAAAAGCTAGAATAATCCTAAACTTAAACTCCAATAAAAAAGGAACTACTTTGTGAAAGACTGCAAAGTTAATCTTCTCTTTTGGATCTGGGGTACTCAAGTTATGTCTCATAAAAATCTTCTTCTGTGCTTATCACAACCAACTTACATCAGAATGCATTTTGCATGCAATACCGAATTTCAGTGCACCTAAGTCTTTTCCTCAGACATAGGTCTATGTATACTGTTTGAATGTTTGTGATCTGAAGCGAGATATTTTAGTATGCTTATATCAATGTAATTTGGGTATAACCATAACTAAAATAACAGCTTAGGTTTCTAACACTAACACACATGGCCACCCGTTCACTATCAAGATTATGCTTAGTAATGAACGACATTAACTAAAACATAAAGGCCAAAACGATAAATTGATTAGGAAAGTTTACAATGAGTTCAATTCCAAAAACTGGAGATTTTTTAGGACACCCTAAAGGGTTATTCCTATTATTCGGCACCGAAATGTGGGAACGTTTTGGCTATTACGGTATGCGCGCACTGTTGGTACTTTATTTAGTAGCAAGTACACAAGACGGTGGTTTTGGCTGGACTAATGCTGAAGCTTTAAAACTTTATGGTATTTTTACCATGGCTGTTTATTTAACACCGGTTGTAGGTGGTTGGTTAGCTGATAACTTTATTGGTCAACGTAAAGCAATTATAATGGGTGGTATCTTATTTTCCCTCGGTTACTTTACCTTAGGTATTCCAAAGTCGATGATCCCTGGTATGGAAGAAATGGTATTTTATATCGGTTTAGGGTTGATCATTACTGGTAATGGCTTATTTAAAGCAAATGTATCTAGTTTAGTTGGTGATTTATATGAAGATGGCGATCATCGTCGTGATGGTGCTTTTACAATTTTCTACATGGGTATCAATTTAGGCGCATTCTTAGCACCTATAACTGTTGGTGTTATTGGCGAACAAGTTAACTGGCATTACGGTTTTATACTCGCGGGTTGTGGTATGTTAATTGGTTTAGCTTTACAACTCACATTAGCCAATAAATATTTAGGCGATATAGGTGTACAACCTTCAGCAAAACTGACTAAAGGCGATCAAAAAGCTCAGGCACCGTTAACGTCAGAAGATTTTGACAGAATGAAAGTTATTCTAATTATGAGTATGTTCTCAGTTATTTTCTGGGCAGGGTTTGAGCAAGCCGGTGGGTTATTTACCATATATGCTTCAGATTTTACCGACCGTACTATTTTCGGCTTTGAAGTTGCAGCTTCTTCTTTTCAATCTTTAAATGCAATGTTCATTATTATGTTAGCACCTGTAGTTGCCTCAGTATGGGTCAAAATGGGATCGAAAGAACCAACTTCACCGAAAAAGTTTGCTTTAGCCATGGTATTTTTAGCTTTAGGCTTCTTTGTTATGCTAGGCGCAACTATGGTTCAAGGTGGCGATGTTACGGTAAAAGTTAGTATGCTATTCCTGGTATTCGCTTATCTTTTCCATACATTAGGTGAGTTATGCTTATCCCCAATTGGTTTATCTATGGTAACTAAACTAGCACCACTTAAGTTTACTTCGCTATTAATGGGTATATGGTTTTTCTTCACGGCCTTATCCAATTGGTTAGCTGCTTTCATCGGCTCATTTGTAGGTGAAGGTCAGGAAATGGTAGACAATGCAGCAAACATATTTATGGGCGTAGGCTCTGCCGCTTTAGTTACTGGTGTTATTATCTTCTTATCAGCAGGTAAATTACTACAATGGATGCACGGTGCTGAAGGTGATGCCTCAGAGCATACCGAAGAGCATACACTTGAAGAAGAGTTAGAAGTAACAGCGACACGTTAACTGACTATCTCTATCTTTAAATTAAAAACCTAAGATTTTTATCTTAGGTTTTTTTATGCCCTGAAAAACCAACCCTAACCTTCACTTTTATAGAGTTCATCATTAACTTTACCTTTGTATCGAAAAGTTTACATTTAAGATTTAATGAAATTGCAAATAAAACGATTATTTTTCAAAAAGATAAAATATAATAGCCTCATATTTGGATTCTTCAATTAAAGCAAACACATTGCCACCCATAATTGTTCAATTAAATTTACGTTATCAACAATGCTTGATTACCCCCTTACTCTTTTACTTACTAAAATTATAGTTAATCATCTGTCTCAAATGATACTAATTATATTTATGCAAAATATATCAATCGATTTGTAGGAGTAATGAACATGAGCGACGTAACAAATCCATTAGGCTTGATGGGAATTGAATTTACCGAATATGCAACACCTGATGCAGACTATATGGATAAAGTTTTTACAGACTTTGGTTTTTCTAAAGTTAAATCTTTCAAAGGTAAAGACATAGTTTATTACAACCAAAATGACATTCATTTTTTAATGAATAACGAACGTGACGGTTTTTCTGCTGAATTTGCAAAAAGTCATGGTCCGGCAATTTGTTCAATGGGTTGGCGTGTAGCAGATGCAAACAAAGCATTTGAAATTGCAGTTGAACGCGGCGCAAAACCAGCAACAGATTCGACACATAAAGACTTACCCTATCCGGCCATTTATGGAATTGGTGATAGCTTAATTTATTTCATCGATATATTCGGCGATAAAGGTTCAATTTACGACAATGATTTTGAAGATTTAGCAGAACAAAACATCGTTGAAGATAAAGGTTTCTTACGTATAGATCACTTAACGAATAATGTTTATAAAGGCACAATGGAAACATGGGCCAATTTCTATAAAGACATTTTTGGTTTTACGGAAGTAAGATACTTTGATATTAAAGGTCAAAAAACAGCTTTGATTTCATATGCATTAAAATCACCTTGTGAAACTTTCTGTATTCCAATCAATGAAGGTAAAGATGATAACAATAACCAAATTGACGAATACTTAGGTGAATACAATGGCCCTGGTGTGCAACATATTGCATTCTTAACAAAAGACTTAGTCAGCTCTCTTGATAAGCTAGATCAATCTACAATTGCAACTTTAGATATTATTCCTGAATATTACGATACCATTTTTGAGCGTGTTCCTTGGGTTAAAGAAGATAAAGAAAAAATCAGAAAACATCAGATTTTAGTTGATAGCCAAAGTGAAAATTGTTATTTACTACAAATATTCTCTAAAAACTTATTTGGACCTATCTTTATTGAAATGATCCAACGTGTAGATGATGGCGGTTTTGGTGAAGGTAATTTCCAGGCGTTATTTGAATCAATAGAAAGAGAACAAGAAAAGCGCGGTGTAATCTAAATCATTCACTGATTTTAATACAAAATTCAAATTGCAATAAAGCAGGTTATTAAGGATCTGCTTTTTTCTGTTCAATACTTTAAATATTTTTAATTGACTATATCTTACTGTATAAGCCTATTGTCAAAAATTTATTTAAAAAGGAAACCCAATGAGCCTTATTAACGAAACACATGATATCAATTTAACCAGCTGGGTTGCATCTGCAAACGAAGCCGGTAACGACTTCCCAATCCAAAACTTACCTTTCGCCGTTTTTCGCCGTAAAAATTCTAACGAAGAATTTCGTGGTGGTGTGGCAATAGGCACACAAGTTTTAGATTTAAACCTGGTTGCAAATGCAAATATATTTTCAGGACTAGCTCAAGAAGCAGTTGTAGCAGCAAATGCTCCTGCATTGAATGAATTTATGGGAATGGGCAAAGAATATTGGACGGCACTTAGACTTGCGTTATCAAATGCTTTAAAAGCGGGTTCTGAGCATCAAAGTGCATTAACAGATGCCTTAATTCCACAAGCTGAGATTGAATTTAGCATGCCATGTCATATCGGAGATTACACAGACTTTTATACTTCTATATATCATGCAACAGCCGTAGGTAGTTTATTTCGCCCGGACAATCCATTATTACCAAATTATAAATGGGTGCCAATTGGCTATCATGGTCGTGCGTCTTCAATTGATGTATCTGGGCAAAATTTTCACCGTCCAAAAGGTCAGACAAAAGCACCTGATGCAGAAGTTCCTTCATTTGGCCCATGTAAACGCCTTGACTATGAATTAGAAATGGGGATTTATTTAGGTAAAGGTAATGAACTTGGTGACGCAATATCTATTACCAATGCAGAAGATCATGTTTTTGGATTTTGTGTTTTTAATGATTGGTCAGCTCGCGATCTACAAGCCTGGGAATATCAGCCTTTAGGACCGTTTTTAGCGAAGAATTTTGCTTCTACAGTTTCTCCCTGGATAGTCACAACTGAAGCCTTAGCGCCATACAGAACTCAGTGGCATAGAGACGAAGCCGATCCACAGCCTTTAGATTATTTAGAATCTACAGCTAATCGTGAACAAGGTGCATTTGATATTAGCATGGACGTTCAAATTGAAACTTCAAAAATGCGTGAAGAAAATATTCCAGCATCAAAAGTTTCACAATCAAGCTTTAAACATTCTTACTGGACAGTAGCCCAAATGGTCACGCATCATACAGTTAACGGATGTAACTTTATTCCGGGTGATATGTTAGGTTCAGGTACACAATCAGGCCCTGAACATGAAGAAGCGGGTTCTATGCTTGAATTATCAAAGGGTGGAAAAGAAGCTATCACTTTGAAAAATGGAGAACAACGTAAATTCTTAGAAGATGGCGACAAAGTGATCATGCACGGCTGGTGTGAAAAACCAGGGTTTGCCCGTATTGGTTTTGGTTCAGTTGAAGCGACGATTTTACCTGCAAAATAATTAAATGTATAAATACTTAAGGGCCTAAAAACATCAGGCCCTTTTTTATTGATGCATAATTTGGTATCTTAGTTAGATTGTGCTGTAACAACTTAATGAAAAATATAATGAATAAAATTTTTATGTTGCTGTTCCCTGAACGTCAGCTATTAATTCGCCAAAACGGTGAAGTTAAATTCGTTACTTTTTCACCAAAATTCCAACTTTTTATTAGTCTATTAATAATCGCTGCGCTCATTTGGGCAGGTTTTACAAGCCAGAAATATTTTTCACAAAAACACTCCATCTCACAAGCTAAATCTAAACTGCTAAATAATGAGCATAAATTTGAGACTTTATCTGAAACCTATAAACAAAAACAAAAAATATTAGCGGATAAATTAAATCAGTTACAACAACAACAAAATCTCCTAAAGAACATTCAAGATTCTTTGCCAGAAACACTCCAGCCCAAAATAAAAGAAAACGTTGCGCCTATATCAATGCAAACACCTTCTGAAAATAATATTCTAAAAAACATGTCACTTTTAGAACAGAAATTAAATCAATTGGCAAGCGCGCAAAAAAACAGCTTTACGCATTTTGAAAATCAACTTATAGCCAGGCAACAAAAAATAGAACAGGCATTTGATCAGGCAGGCATAGATCCTCAAATAGTACAGCAAACGATTTCACAAAAAGTACAGGCTCAGGGAGGCCCCGTATATGCAGTTTCAGAGCATTTAATCTCTGCTGAAAATTTGAAATTAGCTGATATATTAATAAATTTAAATGAACTTGAAACAGCTTTACAAAGTATACCCATCACACTTCCTGCTGAAGATTATTATATTTCGAGTAGTTATGGATTTCGAAAAGATCCAATCACCAAACGCAGAGCTATGCATAAAGGGATTGATATGGCGGGCTGGATAAAAACCAAGTTATTTTCTCCTGCTGATGGCAAAGTTAAGCGGGCTGGAAAAAATGGTGGTTATGGTAACTTTATCGAAATTGACCACCAAAATGGATTTGTAACGCGTTATGGTCATTTGCACAAAATAAAAGTGAAGGTAGGTCAAATGCTGTCAAAAAATGACGTGATCGGTCTTATGGGAAGTACTGGCAGAAGCACCAGCACTCACCTGCATTATGAAGTATTATTTAACAATCAAACACTCAACCCATTAAAATTATCTAAGGCATTGACTCATGTTCTCTAAAAATAACGACTCAACTCAGCAAGTCACTGCAGTTAAAAATAGTACACCCTCAATTATTGCACAAGGAGTCGTGATCACAGGTAATGTAATTAGCCAGGGTTTGATCCAACTAGATGGTAAAATTGAAGGCGAAATTCAAATAAATCAATTAACAATAGGTGAACACGGTTTTGTTGATGGCTCTGTTGAAGCCGAAGAAATCACAATTAAAGGCAAGATCACCGGTTCAGTAACTGCACATCGTATCATCATTGAAAAAACGGCCCAAGTCAGTGGCGATATCCATCATGGCACTTTAAGTATTGAAGCTGGTGCCAATATAGACGGCACCATAAAACAAATCCATAAAGAAGAAATTGAAAAGCCCGTTAAACAGAAAAAACAAGCAAGTTAAATAAAGTAATCAATTCATTTTATACGTTAAATCAGAGCCAAAATAATATTAAATAGAAGAACATTAAATAGGACACACATGAATTCAGTATTAAAAATCGTTGGCATCAGCTTATTGTCTATCACTCTCACTGCGTGTTTTAAGTCAGACCCCGCACTAGAAAAAATTGATACCTATATTGCAGCTCAAAAGACAGATACCACCCAATCAGATTGGAAAACAAACTTAAAACAACCAGAACAAGCTGAGTTTGATATAGAAAAAGATTACTTTTGGGATTTAAAAACCAATCACGGTGATATCAGTATTAAATTATTTGAAGATATCGCACCTATGCATGTTACCAGTACTATTTATTTAACACGTCTGGGTTTTTATGATGATTTAATATTTCATCGCGTGATCCCCGGATTTATGGCACAAGGTGGTGACCCATTAGGCTCAGGAAGAGGAAATCCAGGCTATAAATATGCAGGTGAATTTGATAAAAAAATAGGTCACAGTAAAGCTGGTATGTTGAGTATGGCAAATGCCGGACCGGGTACCGATGGTAGCCAATTTTTTATCACTTTCAAACCGACACCGTTTTTAAATGGCCGTCATACCGTTTTCGGTGAAGTTGTGAAGGGACTGGATGATACCCTTGTAGCAATAGAAAAGTTAGGCAGCCAAAGAGGAAAAACACAATCTGAGATCAAAATAATCAAAGCCAATATTCGTATAGAAGATGCGAGTTAAGCCTGTATTAACAGCGAATAGCCAGCCTATTCGCTTTTTTAATGTCATTTCAGATAAAATCGCACTACAATACCGCGATTTCCAATAACATGTATTACTGTTTATGCCCTCAGGCTCTTATTTAAAAACTTTATTTATTCTTATTTTTTTAGTGATCTTTTGTCCGTTAGCGATTGATATCTATTTACCTGCCTTTGTAAATATTGCTGAATACTTTAATATCGCAAATCATCAAGTACAAAAAACAGTTAGTTTATTTTTACTTACTGTTGGTTTAGGACAATTATTTTGTGGCCCTCTTGCTGATAAATTTGGCAGAAAACCGATTGCATTAGCTGGAATTTTTCTTTATATAATATCCAGTTTAATGGCTTTTATAGCGCCTGATTTCGATATCTTATTAGCTGCCAGATTACTTCAAGGGTTAGCTGCAAGTGCAACATTCGTAGCAACATTTGCAATTGTTCGAGATAAGTTTGATGATAATAAAAGCGCACAAGTCATCACTTATCTCAATGGATTTGTATGTTTCATTCCTGCGTTAGCCCCTATATTAGGTGCCTGGCTAACTGTTACATTTAATTGGCAGGCCAACTTCCTATTTTTAGCGCTATTTGGTGTATTTGGATTTTTGGTTGTTTCATTATTATTTAAAGAAACGAAGCCCAAAAAAAATCAACAGGCTTTTTCATTATTAAGCCTAAAACAATTTAAGCCTATGTTACGCAGCCGGGTTTTTATGTTCCATAGTTTGATCTGTTTATTCGCAATGTCTGTGATCATCGCCTTCGTCACCTCAGCTCCTCAGTGGTTAATGTCACATCTGGGCTTATCACAAACTCAATTTACATTTTGGTTCACTACAAATGCCGCCATCAGCATTATTACAAGCTTTATAGCCCCATTTTTTATCAAAAGATCAACTAAAATGACCTTGATCATAGGCTTGAGTTTATTATTACTAAGCGGTGTATTAATGGCTAGTTTTGAGCAAGTAACTGTCGTGAACTTTATGTTGCCGATTTTTATTAGCTCTATTGGTTTTTCACTTTGCTTAGGATCAGCTGCTGGAACTGCATTAGCCCCTTTTTCCGGGCAAGCCGGTACAGCATCTGCTTTAATTGGATTATTTCAAATGAGTGGTGCAGGTTTGTTAGTAACTTTAACACAAATGCTAGAACTCAGCGCCCCTTATCTTTTAGTACTACATATCACTTTACTGGCACCTCTTTTATTTATTTTATTAAAAGATAAAAAACATAAAATTCATCCGGTTATACTACATTCATAATGTTATGATTTTAATTGCATTCATAACCCTGAGTGCAATTTCTACCCATTTTTTTAGCTGCATATAACATTTCATCTGCGCGCTTTAATAATTGTTCAATTGATACATCGCTATCTGATAACATACTTAAGCCAATACTTATTGTTATCTGCTTATCACTTCGTATAATTTTTGCAAAAGATAATGCAGACACCTCCAATCTGATCCTTTCTGCTATATTAAATGCTTGCTGAATATCTGTATCTGGCAGAATAAATAAAAACTCTTCACCGCCAACCCTGCCAACTAAGTCTGGCTGACGCATTTTTTTCTCACACGTCACCGCGACCAACTTCAATACTTCATCTCCAACATCATGACCATAGGTATCATTAATTTGCTTAAAAAAATCAATATCAGCCATAAATACCGATAAGTTTGATGACTGAGCTTTTGCACTATCAAAGTGTAATTGTAAATTTTCAACTATCGATCTGCGATTAGCCAATTGTGTTAATTCATCTGTAGTTGCCAGCACTCTATTTCTGGCTGCAATCCTTTTAAGTTTTATTAAAAGAAAGATGCTAAAAATCAAACAAAGTGCCGCTATGAATAAACTTAATGTTAATGCATAATTACGTTTTAATATTTGATGTGTATGTATTTTATTGGCAATATGTTCAGAAGTTAACGCTAATAGTTCTCTGTCTTTTCTATCTGTTTCGAGTAATGTTTTACTGGTTGCTGCCGAACGCGCAAATTCATCACTAAATTCATTTTTCATCGCTTTTACTGATTTTTTCCATGCCTCTTGACTTAAATGATAGTTTCCCCGGGAAAAAAACAATTCAGCTTGTAGAGTTAGTAATTTATGGCTTGTACTGCTAAATTTTGGTGAGTTCAAATTAGAGAGTTCAATTAAGCTGGTTTCTGCCTTGTCTAAATCATGCAAAGCTAAATAACTGCGTACTGTTCCTTCAAGTCCACTGGCAATATGTTCTCGCATTTTTAATTTTGTTGCTAATGTTATTACTTGTGAATATGCCTGTAACGCTAATGGGTATTCACCTAATTTATATTTCGTATTTGCTTTGATCATGCCCGCTAGCACCTGAGCATAATAGTTTTTTTTATCAATAGCCGCATCCAGCGATAGCTGTACATATTTCTGGCTTTCTGTGTAATTTTCCAACTCAAAATAGGCTGAGGCAATACTAGCGTATATCACTGAGGTTGATAAACCTAAGTTATGTTGTTTTACAATTTTAATAGCAGCTTTAAAAGCTGTTATTGCTTCATTTGGCCTCAATAATTGCGCCAAAATCAATCCTTCAGAGTTTTTTACCGACATTAATAATTCATAGTTATTTAACGAAGCGGCTAGTTCCTCACTCAATTCTAAAAATTTCCAGGCCTCATCGAGTAAATTTAAACGACTGGAAACTAAAGCCATATCCATATATAAATAAGTCAATTCTTCTTTATTCACACCTTCAGGAAGACTATTTAATAAATTTTGACCTAAACGATAACTTAATATGACATCCCCTTTAGGGATAGATGAAAAAAATAGCTGAATTTTTAATGAAAACGCCAAAACAGGATCATGCAATAAAGGTAATAATTCGGTAATTTCTTTACCTATGCGTTCACCTAATGCGTGTTGCCCTAAATTTGATGCTCTCGCAGAACGGATCAGTAACCATTTTGCGCGAATAGTAATATTTTCTCGACCCAACTCCATTTCTTTTAAGTTTTGAAATCGGGTCTCAAACTCATTGCTGGTATAATCGCTGGCAGCAATAATTTCATCAAGTTCAAACTCAAGTTTAATTGATTCGTTAGCCAGTACATTGACCGTTGAGCAAAAATAAAACAATACATAAGTTAAAAGCACAATACGCATAGGTAGCCTCATTATGCAACCCATTGACTCTTTCTGGTTATTTTAAAACCGGGCGCTTTATAACCTTAGTCTAATACAGTCATTTTTTTTACTTTTTAAACAATAAACCAAGTTAATTTTAAAATTGGGATTTTTAATAAAAGCTCTGTGAACATACGATTAGATTAACTAAAAATATTCTTGGCCCATTTAGTTAACCCAGCAGTAACGCTACCAAAGTGATCACCATTAAGCATAGGAATATCACCTAAAATTTGTGTTAATGCCTGCTTAATAATAGGGGATTGCGCACTTCCGCCAGTTAGGTAAATAACATCAGGTAAACTTCCTCCCTGTTTAATCGCATCCTGAGTTAAATTAATGATCTGAGAAATACAATCATCTATCGCTTGTGCTAATTGTATGTGCGATAAATCTTCAGCTAAATTGGATTCGATAAAACTTAAATCAGCATGATAAACATCCGTTTTTGATAAAGCGATTTTAGCAAGTTCTGCGGCGCGAACAAGTTGATGACCTTGTTTATTATTTTGTAAATTTAATAAACGAGAAAATGCTTGTTTGTTTTCAACTTCCTTCGCTAACTCTTTTAAATTACGTTTATTTTTATCACTATAAAACTCACTTTGTAAAATAACATCATTAATTTTACAGGCATTCCAAAAAGGTTGATTTGGCATAGGTAAACCAGATTTCATTGTACTTTTAGAGCCAAATATAGGCATAAAACCATGGTACGACAGATTAATATCTAAATCATTACCACCAATTCTTTTTCCTGTATGTGCTAAGAAATCTTGTTGGCGATCTATTTTATGACGATAAGAAGGGCCCATTTTAACCAAAGAGCAATCTGTTGTCCCACCACCAATATCAATCACAAGTACAATTTGATCTTTATCTAGTTGATATTCGAAATCAATGCCAGCAGCAAGTGGCTCATATAAGAATTCTACTGATTTAAACCCTGCTCTTTTTGCTGCATTTTCTAATACCAATAAAGCCTGTTGATTACTCTTTTCGCCCCCTATGGCTTGAAAATTAACCGGACGGCCAATAACCGTCTGTGTTAGCGAAGTTCCCAGGTTTGATTCAGCACGATTTTTTAAAGTCATTATCATTGCAGAGGCAATATCTTCAAAAAAATCTAATTGAGATTGTTTTAAGCCTATTGCGCCAAAAAATGATTTTGGAGATTTTATAAAGTGTCCCTCTTCCGGGGCCTCTATATATTCATGAATAGCGTCTCTTCCTATATGAATTTTACATTCATCATCAGTCAGATCTAAAGATGACTTAACGACAGGTAAGGCATCTAACAGGTGTTTTCGGGAATTTTGATAGGTTTGCTTATCGGCCATATTTACAATGGAATTCCTAACCTCAGATACGATCAGGCTTGGATGTAGTGCATATAAAGTGGAAGGAATGTAATTCTCTTTACCTTCTAGCGGCACCAATTCAACTTTATCATTTTTCCACACACCTATAGCACAGTTTGAGCTACCATAATCAAAACCTGCAAACATATCACTTCCAATCGTAACAGAAAAAAGGTCGCGAAAAATAACACAGCTTATGTTCAGTAGCAACTTAATCTATTTAGCTTTTTTCCTGATCCTTAAAAAGCTGGCAAATTTGGGTATACCATTTTTAGTCAATCCGTGATATTTAAAGGTGATCACGTCACCTATGTCTGGGGGAAACTGCCTTTGTTTATCAGTAAAGCCTGAACCTATTTTAAAATTAATACCTTGTTCAGTTCTGACAGCTAAAGCCCCTAATTTACCAACATATTTGCCTTTACCAGGAAGGTGCGCGATCACTTGGGCCTCAGCATCCATATAAGGTTTTAACTTCACCAAATTAATACTACGCCCACTACGAAAAAAAGCATCTTCTCTGTGCAGCATAAGCCCTTCGGCACCTTCACTTTGATATTTTGCTAATAATGAGGTCAGACTTTTATTATCTGCTACTTTAAATTGTTTAATCGCGATTACATGAGGTTGATTGATATGACTAATTATTTGATGGTAATTTTTTACCCGTGCCATAAAAGGCTGAACATGATCCGGAGCATCAAAAACCATAAACTTAATTTTTTTCCATTGAACATCTATTGGTTTATTTTTGCTCACTGTTGATGCTATAAATTCAAAATCGCCTCTCGATGACCATAACTCACCATCTAACCATACTTTAGGTAGATCTTTAACAAACCACTTTGGGGCTGAAATAACTTTACCACTTCTGGATACTAGTTTCTCCCCAGTCCAAATAGCCCTGACACCGTCATATTTTTCACTTATAAGGTAATCATCTACAGAAATGGAGTTGTGGTAAGTACTTGCTAACTGTACAGGAATTTTTATAGAAGATTGGGAAATTGAGTAACAAGATAAAACTAATAATAATAAATAAAATAACCCGCTTAAAGTACGCATATTTGAATCCTTTCAAATGTTAAGATTTGTTATTATAGGCAATTATTTGATAAGTGTCTTAAAATATCTTATCAAATAATTTATTTACCAGGCTAGTTACTTGCTTTCACCCCTGCAGGTACTTCCTCAAATGCATCATCTCCGGTTATCGCATCCACCAGCTCATATCCTTTAGCTTTACGTTTAACTTTTAACACAGGCTTTGCAAATGCACTTTTTTGCCTTTCAACATCTTCTTCAAGTTCATTTACTGTTTTTCCAAATGGTGCAACACTGGTTTCAGACCAGTTAACCGCTTTACCTTTTATATTATATTCGACTTCATGAATTTGATATAAAGCCTCATTTTCGGCGTCTTCTTCACATAAAATAACTCTAAAATTCCAAAAGGCTGACATACATTTTCACTTCTAAATTGTAATTAATACACTGATTTTATCATAAATAAAATTTAAATTAGTAAACCTATCTAAGAATTTATGTTTGCTCATAATATGAGTTATTTTTATCAATTTGTTGACTGATTGGATATCATGTAAGATTGCATTAATTATAGCGTATTAATGTCGAGTAAATATGAAGTTAAAGCATTTCTTTATAATCTTTTTATCCTTAAATTCAAATTTGATATTAGCAAAAAATCTAAATTTAGATTGCGGTAATAACCCACAAGCCCGCGCATTAGCAAAATTAATCATGGAAGATCCCACTCAACTAAGAAGTCATTTAAGTTGCGACTCACGTCTGACACAAGCTGCGATAGTTAAAGTTAATGAAATGGCTGAATCAGGCTGGGTTATGCATATTGGTGCAAATGGCAGAGTGAGAGATACAGAATTTCCTTTACCTGATTATTATGGCATTGGCATGGCTAATCAGGTGGAAGCATTAGCAGCTGGTCAACCGAGTGCAGATACAGTTTGGTCAAGTTTTAAAAAATCAGAATCTCATGCTAATCATTTATTAGGTAAATTAAGATTCTATCATGAGCAAAATAAATTTGGCGTGGCTTTTCTTAATGATGATACATCAAAACATGGTCAATACTGGGCTATTTATATGGCAAAAGAATCATTAATCAATCAAAAAAATATTGATTTAGGCCCCATTCCAAGTAAAGGTCCTGAAGGTGTTATATTTGAAGACACTGAACGCCTGGATATAAAAATCAACCAATAAAAAAACCCGCCAATTTGGCGGGCTTAGTATTTTACCTGGTATTAAAAGAATTTAATTTTAAACTCAGCGCCAACAAATCGCCCTTCGTTTATTATCCCAGTATTATTATTGAAATCTACGCCACCGATAACCACTTGTTCATCAGTTAAGTTTCTGGCAAAACCTGCAACTTCATATTCATTATCACCAGAAGCCCACTGGTAACCCACTCTTAAGCCTCCTTCCAATAATGATTCACCTTTAAACTCTCTGGCTTCGTATAAGAAGAAGTCAATTTCACTGCGATAGGACCAATCAGTGTAAGCAAAGAACTCGCCTTCACCCATTTCTTTTGCATAACGTAAAGTAAAGTTATAAATCCACTCTGGTGAATGTGGCAGGCTATTACCATCAATATAAGCTTGACCACTGGCATTTTTTGGATCTGTTACAGTACATTGCATACACGTAGCAACACTTAGCCCTGTATCTTTCAATTCAGTTTTATTAAAACTTACATTAAAAGTTGCAATTAGATCCGGTGTTAATAACCATTGAGAATCAAGTTCAAAACCGTAACCTATGGTTTCCTCTGCATTGATCAATCTATTGAAATTAGCCTCACCACCCACAGCCGTTAATTGCTGATCGTCCATACTAAAAGAATAAATTGAAGCATTGATCCTGCCTCGTCCTTCTAATACATCAGTTTTTATCCCAATTTCCATAGAATCTATGGTTTCAGATTCTGCCACAGTTACTTCGTCACCAAATAAGATACGACCCTGAACACTCGGTGCTCTAAAACCATTTGCTAAACGAGCATAAACATTAACTTCATCAGTGATTTTATAAGTTGTACTTAAGTCCCAGCTAACATGGTTGTCTTCAGGGTTGGCTGTTCCAGTTTTTTGTCCAGTACCGAATGGCCCAATAAATCGAGATGCCGTGAATTCTTTTTCATCTTCAGAGTAACGCATACCTGCCGTCACTTTAAATGCATCTGTTAGTGCATAATCTACGGAAGTAAATACAGCCCAGGCTCTTGTTTCCTGGTATTGTTTTGCATAGCCATTAAGGGTACCACCCGCTAAAGTATCGTAACTGAAACTTTCAATAACTAAGTCTTCTGCGAAATAAAAAGCACCTATCTGATAGTTTAGCTTGCCATCTAAGTTGCTTGATAATCTAATTTCTTGCGTAACCTGGTCATGATCAGGGATACCATCAGCACTTTCAGCCGAAAAAGGAACAGCTAGATCTTGTCCTAAAAGCCCTTCTCTTGGACCATTAGCAATACCACCAAAACCAGCACCATAACCACCGTCTACATCTGCACGAGAAAATATTTCAGCACTTTCCCAGCCTGTAATTGAAGTCAGTGTATGATTACTAAAATCATATTCCATTTTCAAGCTACTTCCTTTTGAAGTAACCTGTTGTGTAGCCATATTGGCAGCATCGTGATAAACCACATCACTATCAAAACTTGCGCTAATATTATTTGTTCCCGGGTCAACTAAATTGGCATGAAATACAATAGGTTTGCCATCTAAATCGCGATAATGGTAATTTAATAGTGCCGAAAAATCCCCTTGCTCATATAAAAACTGAATACGTGCAGCCTGATCTTTATAACCACCTAATACATCATTTTGTTCAAAACCGGGCGCTAAATTATCAATATAGTCATCTTTTTCTTGATGCAATAAAGAGATACGGCTCGATAAATTATCAGTTAAACCACCACCAACAGCCCCTTCAAAATCAAAAGCACCTTTACTACCATAAGATACTGAGCCATAACCATCAAAATCCTGTCCAGGCTTTACTGAGTCAAACTTTACCAGGCCAGCCGGAGTATTCCTGCCAAACAACGTACCTTGTGGTCCTCTTAATACTTCAACCCGTGAAATATCAAATACCGGAAAACCTTTTAAAATAGGGTTTTCCTGGACGATTTCGTCAACAACTAATGATACTGGCTGTGATGCATTTAGATCAAAATCTGTATTACCTAAACCACGAACATAAAAACGCGGAAAAGTACGGCCAAAAGAAGACTCAACCGATAAACTTGGGATCTTCGCATTCATAAATCGAATATCCATACCAGCTGAACTATACGCATCTAAATTATCGCCCTGCAATGCAGAAACAGACAAAGGAACTTCCTGAGCATTTTCAACTCTTTTACGTGCTGTTACCTGAATAACTTCCAGTTGATTGTCAGATTTTTGTTCTGCCTGATCCTCTGCAGCAATTGCGGAAACTGAGTAACTGGCTGATGCAGAAAATAATGCTGCATGAATAAAAATTGCTAATGTTGACTTAGTCATTGTTGTCATATGGAATAAACCTTTAGGTTTTCTTTGGATTAATAGTTAGCGGTAATTATTGTTTATAAACAATAGCTCAAAATTAAAAAACCGCGAACAGGAGTATACCACTTATTCACATAATTAATTCAATAATTAACATTTAGATACAGGAATTATCCTTATACTTCGTATTACCAACAAATAAAATACAATATACCGAACTTCGTGCTTGTTTTTCCTAAAGAGTAATAATTATTGCGCATATCAATAATCATTTACGCCAGCAGGTTTAGACTCAGCAGTTGAAAACATCCCTTTTAGTTTTTCTACTAATAAATAATTTACCGGAATAATAATTAAGGTAATAAAAGTAGCAAATAAAATGCCAAAGCCTAGGGATACCGCCATAGGTATCAAAAATTGTGCCTGTGTGGACTTTTCAAATAATAAAGGCATCAAACCTATAAATGTGGTTAAACTGGTTAGTATTACGGGCCTAAAACGTGCAGCCCCCGCAGTAAGAACGGCTTGCATCAGCTCGTTTGTTTCTTTTCGTTTCTTATTAATAAAATCGACTAATACCAAAGAGTCATTCACTACGACACCAATTAATGCCAACATTCCTAATAAACTCATTATGGTTAGTTCCATGGCCATAACCCAATGTCCCATTACAGCACCTATCATACCAAATGGGATCACGCTCATTACAATAAACGGCTGTAAATAAGATTTAAAAGGAATTGCTAGCAATACATAAATAATAAAAAAAACAAATAATAATGCCCAGCCTAAAGAACCGAAAGACTCTCTTTGCTCTTTTGCTTCGCCTTCAAGTGAATGACTTACTCCTGGGTACTGCTGTACAAGTTCATCTAAATATTCTTTCAATTCAGCTTGCAACACTGTCATATTAGTATTCAATTTTTCAATATCAGCGGTTACATTAACTGTACGATATCTATCTATACGGTTAATTGATGCGGGACTTTGCCCTGCATTTAACCTGGCTACATGAGAAAGCGGAACTTTCCCTATATTTGTTGTGATCAGAATGTTTTCTAAATCACTTTTAGCACTACGCTCAGTGCGTGGTAAACGTATCATGACTCTAACATCATCTCTGCCTCTTTGAATTCGCTGGATCTGAGCACCAAAAAATGCATTCCTGACTTGTTTTGTCACATCAGAACGGGATAAACCTAACGCCCGCCCTTGATCGGTTAATTCAATCTGTAATTCTTCTTTGCCATCAGATAAACTATCTGCAATTTCAAATATGGTAGGATAAGTAGCAAGTCGTTGTTTAACCTTTTCAGCCACTTCTTTTAAAGTTTCCAGTGATGTTGCTCTTAATTGAATATCTATTGGATCTGATGAACGACCGATCTCAGCCCGATAGGTTAAACTTTCAGCTCCGGGGATCTCGCCAATCAAATTTCGCCACTCCTTCACCAACTCAGTAGATGTAATACTGGAAGCTCTTCGTTCTGGAGGGACGATTTCAAATCTCACCCGACCAGAGTTAGATGCGCCTCCGCGACCTCCGGTATTTGCCAGGATATTCATAATAATACTTTCACCCGAATCATCGGTATATTTGGTTTGTAATTCACTAGCTTTGTCAGCCATTTTGACAATAAATTTATTCGTGACTTCAAATGACGTACCCGCAGGTAAAGTTAAACTCGCCCGCACGGTTTCACTTGGGATCCTTGGGAAAAATACAAACTTAGTCCAACCACTCATTATCAGCGTCAAAATAATAATAAAAATACCAATAAATAAACTTAAAGTAGTCAATTTATTACGCAGAGCCACAACTAAGACTGGTTGGTAATATTTAAGCACCGCGCGTTCAAAACCATCAGCAAATCTTTGTTGTAATTGCTCAAATTTAGACTGTTTTTTCTTTTCATGACGCAATTTAATACCTTTAAGGTGAGAAGGTAATACAAATTTTGACTCTATTAATGAAAAAATAAGTACAGGGATCACGATAATTGGTATTTGGGCAAATAATGCGCCTCTGGCGCCTTCTATAAATGCCAAAGGAAGAAAAGCAGCAACCGTCGTTAAAATACCAAATGTGACGGGTATCGCCACTTCTTGTGTGCCTTTAATAGCTGCATATTCACCAGATTCTGCATGACTTAAGTGGGTATAAATATTTTCACCCGTAACAATAGCATCATCAACAACTATGCCTAATACCAAAATAAATCCAAATAAACTCATTATATTCAGTGTTATGCCAAAAAACGGCATAATAATAAAAGCGCCCATAAAAGATACAGGAATGCCAAGGCAAACCCAAAATGCAATTGAAGGCCGTAAAAATAATGTAAGTAATGCGAATACTAAAATAATCCCTTGAAAGGCATTTGTTGTCAGGGTTGAAATACGGTTTTTAACGATTTGAGAATCGTCATCCCAATAACTTAGCTCATAACCTTGTGGTAAGTTTTGTTGGCTTTTTTCTATGTAATCTTTAACTTTATCTGCCACATCTATCGCACTTTGCTGACCAATTCGATACACATCAATAAAGGCCGCCTGTTTCCCATTAAACCTTGTTCTGACAGGTGTTTCCTCAAAATCATCTTTAATATTTGCAATATCACCTAATTTAATTATCGAACCATCCAGGTTAGTTTTAATTGCGATAGTGGCAAATTCATTTTTACGATACGCCTGACCTTTGGAGCGGATCAAAACGTCGCCACCTTGCGTTTTGATATTACCCGCAGAGATATCTGCACTTGAGTCTCCAATTGCTTTGGCAAGCTGATCCAGACTCAAATTATATTGATTTAGTTTATCTTGAGAAATTTCAATCGTAACTTCATAATTTCTAACACCGCTTAATTCTAATTGCGTTACCCCCGGTATTTGTAACAATTCGTCTCGTACCTGCTCTGCAAATTCTCGAATTTCCTTTTCTCCATATATACTTGCAACGGTTACAGCCATTACTTCACGCTTTCTTTGCGCTAATGCAACCACAGGTTTTTCAGCATCAGCCGGAAAAGTATTAATCGCATCAACCCGACTTTTAATATCTGCAAGCATTTCTCTGGGTTTGTAGCCACTTTCAACTTCTATTGTCACTGACGCTGAGCCTTCAGAAGAGCGGCTTGATATCTTTTCTATACCCGCTAAATCTTGTACAGCCTCTTCAATCTTAATTGCAACACCTTGTTCAACGTCTTCCGGTGTTGAGCCCCTTAATGAAACATTAACTGTAATTCTATCGGTTGAAAATGACGGGAAAACTTCAAGCGGTATAAGGTTAAATAAGCTAAACAATCCCATTAAAATAATACTGAGCATCAATAAATTAGCCGCGACGTGATTCCGGGCAAACCAGGCAATCATAGGTGCTCCCCTTTTACAGCCATTTCATTAGACTGTACATTAACTTTAGTACCAGAACTGACCTGCCCCAAAGGCGTTAACACCAATTTATCTGAAAATGCCAGTCCATCTGATATAAGTGCATCTTGCGCATTTTCCCAGCGAATTGTGATATCTTTTCGCTTTAATACACCAGCTTCTACAATATAAACATAACTCCCCTGATATATCGCAGAGTTCGGAATAACTAAAGCATTTTCAAGCGTATTTCCTTTTATTTTTGCATTAACATATTGCCCAATTTTAATCGGCACTTCGTCTTTAATTTTTACGTCATAAGGCGCATTAATTTGTGCTATTACATGTAATTGTTGTGAATCGTTATCAATTGCGCTTTCGGTTCTGACAACCTTTCCTTGCCAGGTTTGCTGCGCCACAAGTTGAGAAGAAAATACGGCGCTGATATCAGGCTTAGTTAGATCCCCACCTTTATATTGTTCCGGTAAGGTTATTAATCCCAGATCTTTATTATTGATTGGCAATCTAATTTCAACAAAATCTGTCGCGTAAATTTCACCTAATTGTGTATTTGTAGAAACTACCTGACCAAAATCAACTGATTTAACTAATACCCTACCTGCAAATGGCGCGATGATCTCGGTTCTCTCTAAAGACAACTTCGCTTTTTCCAATTGTGCTTCAGCTGATAATATCCGCGACTTTGCCACCGCTAACTGAGGTTGACGCAAAACGAGTGGATCAGCAACTTGACCATTGCCCAACCTTTGCCAGTCAGCCATTGCTTGCTGAACTCTGGCTTGCTCTTCCAAAAGTTCTTGCTGTGCAGAGACTAAACTACTTTGTGCAATTTTAACTTCCGCCTTACTATCTCTGTCGTCTAATTTTATTAATACATCATTTTGTTCAAAAAACCCACCAGCGCGAAACTTGGGATCAACATACACAATTTTTCCTGGAACTTGTGCTACTAACATACTTTGTATTTTCGGTTTGACAATACCAAAACTATTTATGGATATTTCATAGGTTGTTGGTTTAAGTTCAAGTACTTCAACTGATATTTGCGCTGATTTTTTTTTCTTAAAGCGCTTATTCTGCGGCGGGTTTTGAATTATTAAAAAAGCGATACAAATAGTAATGCAGATAATAACTAAAGGAATGATAATTTTACCGGGTTGTTTCATTGTTATTCAGCCTTAGTTATGAAAGATGAGATTAATTTATCGGAGTGAGCATCAACAGAAAACTCTCCTCCTAATGCAAGATGTAAATTGATACGATTACTTATTAATTGACTTTTAATTTGAATTACCAGACTTTGCGCATCATAAGACCGACTTTGTGCATCTAATACTGTGGTATAACTAACTAAACCACTTTGATATTGTTCAAATGATAAAGTTTCTGCAGCCATTGCATTCTCTTGTGCTTTTTTCATTAATAAATACCTTTGTTTCAGACTTGCTTCCTGAGTTATCGCATTTTCAACAGTTGCGAAAGCATCATGTAATGAGGCTAAATAGCTTTGTTCTGTTTGTTTTAATAATAACCGAGATTGTTCTTGCAAAGATTCAAGTTTACCCGCATTAAAAATTGGCATAGTTAAATTCCCCAATAAAGACCAGGCCAATGATGATGTAGACAATAACTTTGATATATCAGATTGACTATCTCCAATAGAGGCAGTTAAAGATAGACTTGGAAACCTTTGCTTATGTGCATATGCTAAAGCTGCATCTTTTGCTAATAATTGATACCAATTAGCACGTAATTCAGGTTTTCGTGTAATTAACTCTGATGGTAAACCTAAAGGAATTCCAGAATCCAGTATGGGTAAATCTGAATTTTCAATTGTAAGCAAACCTTGTGGGTATTGACCTATTAACAATTGCAACACCCTGACAGCTGATACCTGCTTAACTTTTTGTTCAGCCACTTTAGCACGTTCGTTATTTACTTCATTTCGTGTTAAATAAACGTCTAAAGCAGTACTTATACCACTACGATAACCGGTTTCAATAGTGTGTAAATTTTGTTCGGTATTCTCGGTTCTGCGTTTATATAAATCAAGTAGCTTATTTGCTTCTATTACAGTAAACCAGGCGCGAATAACATCTGCGACCAATACTTGTTTGGCATGTTCAAAACTTGCAAGTTCAGAAAGATATGCTAGGTGATTTTGTTGCTCTAATGCCGAAAGCTTACCCCATAAATCTATTTCATATTTTAAATCTAGGTCTATCGCCGCAGAATTGCTATAACCAACTGGCGAATTTGATTTTCGTCGATTGTTATTTAAAGACAAATCTAAATTTGGCCACAATATACTTGCCGTACTTTTTATCTGTTGTTTTTTAATCGTGACAGCATATGCTTGTTGCTTTAATTTATAATTATTTGCTAAAGCAAGCTCAATCATGCGGTGCAAATCTGGTGTTTTAAGTTGATTTAGCCAAGTATTATTTACTTCAAGATGTTCTGATTGTAGTTGCCAATTTTCAGGTAATGCAATCTCATTGATATTTTGATTTAAACCAGACGGCAGACTACAGGCAACAAGCAAAGTGCAGCTAAAAAAAACATAGCAAAATTTAAGGGAGCTACGCATAAAATAAAATCTATAAAAAGTATAAGGCTTTAATAGTTTATGACAGGTAGCTGAAAAGACTCAATAAAATTTACATAAGATTACATAACTAGGTATAAATTGCAGGTATTACTTTATTTTAGACATAAAAAAACCTAAACAATTGTTTAGGTTAATCTAAAAATATAATGGTGCCCAGACCCGGAATCGAACCAGGGACACGAGGATTTTCAATCCTCTGCTCTACCGACTGAGCTATCTGGGCAATCTGTTAAGCTAGATTAAAGCTTTAATAACGTAAATTTATTACGCTAATAAATGGTGCCGACTAACCGAGTCGAACGGTTGACCTACTGATTACAAGTCAGTTGCTCTACCAGCTGAGCTAAGTCGGCACACTAAACTGTGTGCTAAGGCACTTTCAATGAAGTTAATCACTGTTTTTAAATGGTGCCCAGACCCGGAATCGAACCAGGGACACGAGGATTTTCAATCCTCTGCTCTACCGACTGAGCTATCTGGGCAATCTGTTAAGCTAGATTAAAGCTTTAATAACGTAAATTTATTACGCTAATAAATGGTGCCGACTAACCGAGTCGAACGGTTGACCTACTGATTACAAGTCAGTTGCTCTACCAGCTGAGCTAAGTCGGCACACTAAACTGTGTGCTAAGGCACTTTCAATGAAATTAATCACTGTTTTTAAATGGTGCCCAGACCCGGAATCGAACCAGGGACACGAGGATTTTCAATCCTCTGCTCTACCGACTGAGCTATCTGGGCACTTTGAGTTTTACCTCGTATTTAAATCACATCCCATCACGCTGTCTGGGTGTGCGGCGTATTAAACTTTCTTTGTGCTTCCAAGTCAACTTTTTTTTTTATTCTGGCTACTGTTTGCATAGATTTCAAACAACCACATCACTATGAATAAAAAATAAACATAAATAGATAGGTTAAACTGCATTTTTTTTATACTCTATTAAAAAATAAATTATTTTTATACTTTATTGGCTATAGTTAGAAGAAAATAAACAATAATATCGACTTTTGTGTTTTGAAATTCATAAACACCATAGGAATCCATATGACAACAAAAAAACATATCAACATTAAAGGTTTAAATTGGTTTTTGTTGTTTTTTCTCATTATACAATCTGCAACCGTCGTTCTCGCATATCATTATTGGCCGAAAGATTTCAATCATTTTTCAATATCAACTTCTGATCACCAAATATTCATCGTCGGCATCATTTTAACTGTAACCATTTTAGTTGCCGCACTTTGGTTTATTCCTTATTTCATTTCTTCCACCTTCACCAGTGATTTACTACAACTGGAAAATGACATTTTGATTATTGATGAAAAAAAAGATTACGAATTAACTATTTCAACAAATTTAGGTACGGGATTAGCAAATGTTGCAACCCTGATAAATCAGTTAATCAAAAATGTTAAAAATAAAGAAAGAATTTACCAACAGTCCGAAACCGAACTTAAAAATTTACAATCAAGCTTAAAAGAACAAGTATTTTCACGAACTCAGGAATTAGAACAAGCCGTCAGTGCCACTAAGCTTGCAAATGAAACAAAAACAACATTTTTAGCCACTATGAGTCATGAAATTCGTACACCAATGAACGGGGTAATTGGCACTATAGATTTACTTCGACATACTGAACTTGATCCACCTCAATACCGACTTAGCAGTATTATTCGTGATTCAGCTTTTTCTTTATTAGGTATTTTGGATGATATTCTAGACTTTTCAAAAATAGAAGCGGGTAAATTAGATATTGAAAGTACACCTTTCTCGTTGGCGCAAGTACTAGAAGAAGTAGCCAGAGTGATGTCATCAATTGCCAACAAGAAAAACATAGAGCTGGAGTTATTTATAGACCCGCAGATCCCCGATAATTTACTAGGAGATATGGTGAGGATCAGGCAAGTAATTTATAACCTGGCCAGTAATGCCATCAAATTCACTCAAACCGACGATGATCAAATAGGGAAAGTCTCAATTTCAGCAAATTTAATAAGTACCACCCATGATTTTTATAATATTAATTTTGTAATTCAAGATAATGGTCGGGGTATGACAGATCTGCAACAGGCTAAAATTTTCATGCCTTTTAGTCAGGCTGAAGATAGCATAACTCGCGAATTTGGCGGCACCGGATTAGGTTTATCGATATGTAAAAGCCTGACACAATTAATGTTTGGTGATATTTCAGTTGAGAGTACCAATGGTTTAGGAAGTAAGTTTACGGTTTTTATTCCATTTACCTTTGATGAAAATATTAACTTTGAGCACAAAAATAAATTAAAAGGGAAAAAGGTAGCCTTATACAGCCCTAACCAAAATCAAAATCAAGAGTTAAAATCATATATAAGTTACTTAGGCGCAGATATCATTAGTTTTGACGATTTGTCAGAAAAACATACGTGGCAAGAAAAAGATAATTTGATCTGGTTATTAAACGGCATTGGCTCTATGTCTGATATTACACAGTTTCTAGATAATATTCACATTGACTTAAAAGAAAAAAAACATGAAGTTATTATTTTAAGTCAGCTAAGTGAGGCTAAATTAAGTACTGAAAATATATTCTATCTTAATGCACTTCCTTTAAGCAGAACAAATCTATTTACATCTTTATTAGTAGCTGCGGGGTTACATAAACCAAATAGAGAAAAACAAACAAAATTTGTGGAACATAAGCAACTTATTGCAGACGTGCAACAAAAAAAACAGGTTGTACTACTTATTGAAGATAATATTATGAATCAGCAAGTGATCAGTGAACAACTCCATTTACTCGGATATGGCGTTGATGTAGCAGAGGATGGAGAGCATGGACTTGAAATGTGGCGGAAAAAATACTATCCCTTCATTTTAACCGATTTACATATGCCTAAGATGTCAGGTTATGAACTTGTGAAAGCCATTAAAGAAGAATCACCATTAAGAGATGATACACCAAAAGAAAGTGTGATCATCGCGATAACAGCAAATGCTTTAAAAGGTGAGCGAGAAAAATGTCTGGCACTTGGCATGAATGACTACCTCACCAAACCAGTTGAATTAAGTAAACTTGAAGTTATGGTCAAAAAATGGTTTGCGCTTGATCAATCGTCAGTAACTATATCGCCTGTGAATTTGAAAATAATGAAAGAACATGTAGGCAATGATCCTGAACGCCACGTTTACTTTTTATCATTATTTGTTGAGCAAACAGCTAAATTAATCAACGAATTAAAACAAATAATAACAAAAGAAACCACAGTAGGTGTTGATTCTATCAGTCACCAATTAAAATCAACGGCTAAAAATATCGGTGCTATGGCAATTGCCAAAACAGCCGACTCTTTAGAAGCAAAGTACGCAGAGAATGCAATTACACAACATGTATTAGAACACTTCAGAGATGAATTAGAGCAACAATTTTTTGAAGTGCAAGAGTTTGTAAATCAATTTAAAGAAAACAATAAATAACGCTTGCACCAAAGAGTAAGCCAACAGAGTTTGGCCTACTTTTTTTCTGGTGGCCTGTAACCTTCGATTTCAACGTCTTTATCTTCAAATAAAAAACCGACCATTTGTTGTTCTAAAAACGCTCTATGCTCCGCATCCATCATATTTAAATGCTTCTCATTAATTAACATAGTTTGTTTATGCTGCCATTGTTGCCAAGCCTCTTTGGAAATATTATTAAAAATATTTTCGCCGATTTCTCCCGGATACAGCTGAAATGCAAGCCCTTCAGCATCCTTTTTCAATTTCTGACAAAATACCGTACGTCCCATTATAAACTCCCACTTATGACTTTATTATTTAACTTTTCTTTCTGTTAACTTTATTAACTTTTTTGTTGGTGCAGCTAAACCGACCTCTGGTGGTTTGCCCAGATCATACCAAAGTAAGTTGTTTTCACCAATTATATCTGGCTGACTTTTAAGCTCCATAACAACAGGGTTTATTTCCAATTGAAAGTGAGTAAATATATGTGTAAATTTTTCTAATCCGTCAAGCTCACCTCGTATTTGGTTTTGTATCAAAAAAAGTTCTAACTCTTGATACGATTCAAATTGAAAAAATGCGTGTAATCCCCCCCAAATCCCTTGGCTTGGTCGTTTTTCTAATAAAACGTGCTCATTAAATTTAAGCAATAACATATAACAAGTACGCTTAGGAACCTGTTTTTTAGGTTTAGAATTTGGGTATTGCTTCACTTTATTTGCCAACTTTGCCTGACACTTTTCACTCAGAGGACAAGGTTCACAATCAAATTTAGCCCGACTACACAAACTTGCGCCTAAATCCATCATGGCCTGATTATATTTTGTAACGCCAATTTCAGGCGTTAAAGCTTCTGTATATTGCCAAAGCTTATTTTCAACGGCTTTTACACCATACCAACCTTCCAGCATAAAAAAACGCGCTAATACACGCTTCACATTACCATCTAAAATACTATGATGCTGATCTAAAGATAAAGATAAAATTGCACCTGCCGTTGACCGGCCTATACCAGGTAAAGCTATCACATCATCAAATTTATCAGGAAAAATACCTTGATATTGCTTTGAAACTATTTTCGCTGTTTTGTGTAAATTCCTAGCTCTGGCATAATAGCCAAGACCAGTCCAAAAATGCAAAACTTCATCTTCATCGGCTGCTGCCAACACCTCAATATCGGTAAATCTTTGCATGAACTTTTCAAAATACGGGATAACTGTGACAACTTGCGTTTGCTGTAACATAACCTCAGATATCCAAACTTTATATGGCGTTTTTTCTATTTGCCAGGGCAAGGTTTTTCTGCCATAAAGTTCGTACCAATTAATCACTTTATCTGAAAACCAGTCAGCTTGTTCTTTTGTAACTACCAAGTCAATATATCTCATAGGGGGTTAATACAGCCCAGTCTATGCACTGAGATCAGAATATCAAGCAAAAAAAACAGAAGTAATCTTGTCATATAGTGTCTGTACGGGGATAATACGCCACCCTAATTTATTGGCAATGGCAAAAAGATGAGTGAAAAAGATCAAACCCGATTAGAACAAGCCGTACAGGATGGTAAATATATTCGTACTATCCGCAGCTTTGTGAAGCGTGAAGGTCGTTTAACCAATGGGCAGGCTAAAGCAATTGATGACAAATGGCCAACCATGGGATTAATGCATGAAAATGGATTAATTAATTTCAGTGATGTTTTTGCAAATAATAATGCTGTTGTATTAGAAATTGGTTTTGGCATGGGAAAATCATTAGTTGAAATGGCGAGCCAAAATAAAGACCAAAACTTTATCGGCATTGAAGTTCATCGCCCAGGCGTTGGTGCCTGTCTGGCAGACGCTGGTGAAGCTAATATAGATAATTTAAGAATATATGAGCATGATGCAATTGAAGTACTGGCAGATTGCATTGCAGATAATAGCCTAGACAAAGTGCAATTATTTTTCCCTGATCCCTGGCATAAAAAGCGCCATCATAAACGCCGTATTGTACAACAGCAGTTTGTTGAAAACCTGCGCACAAAATTGAAGGTAGGCGGTGTTTTCCATATGGCAACTGACTGGGAAAATTACGCTGAACATATGCTGGAAGTCATGAAAATGTCAGACAAATTTGAAAATTTATCCGACTCACAAGATTATGTACCAAGACCAGAATTCAGACCTTTAACTAAGTTTGAACAACGTGGACATAGGCTTGGTCATGGTGTTTGGGATTTAATGTTTAAACGCATTGCCTGATACAAACTTAAATCAAACTAACAAATAAGATATTAAAATGAGTCAGTATACAAACCCGAGTCAATTATTATTGCGCAATGAGCCAGCTCTTGTGGCTGATTCTATTCTAGTCGTTAATTTTTCTCAGGATGGCTTTTTAAATGAACTTTCTAAATTAAACCCTAAAAGTAACATAGTTGCTTATACCAGTAATTTTGCCACAGCTAAATGGGCGAAAAAAAATACCAACCTGGATATTTCACTTGGTGCTGTTTTACCTGAAAGTAAATTTGATTTAATCATTTTTTATTACCCCAAAGCTAAACCTGAAGCCTTGATGTTACTGGATAATATAAGAGCAAGCGTTAAAAGTGACGCCCGCTTGCTTATTGTGGGAGAAAATAAAGGGGGAGTTCGTTCAGCTGAAAAACAATTAAAATCTTTTTGTAAATTCACAAACAAAATAGACTCAGCAAGACATTGCAGTTTATTTCAATTTACCCATTTAATTTACAATGACCATTTTGATTTACAAAACTATGTAAAACAATTTGAGTTAAACATCTCAGGAAAAATGATACAAATAGCGAGTTTACCTGGGGTATTTAACCACGGTGAGCTGGATAAAGGAACAGAATTGTTATTAGAAAATATAACAATTCCTAGCCAAGGTCATGTACTCGATTTTGGCTGCGGCGCCGGTGTCATCAGTGCCTTTATGGGAGTAAACAATCCAAAATTAACTTTTACTTGTTTAGATGTCAGTGCGTTAGCTACTGAGGCAACCAATATGACATTAAATCTGAATAAGTTAGCAGGTCAATGTTTGTTAAGTGACGGCATGAGTGAAGTAAATGAAAATTTCGATTTGATTGTGAGTAACCCGCCTTTTCATACTGGAATATCTACCGATTATACGATCACGGAAGACTTTATTCTAAACTCAAAAAAACATATGAATCGCCAAAGCAGTTTAACATTAGTGGCAAATAGTTTTTTAAAATATCAACCTATCTTAAGTAAGAATTTTGGGGAATATTCAGTTTTAGCAAAAAATAATAAATTTGTGGTTTATCATACTCTAAAAAGTTAATTTATTTGCTTAAATAGCATTCAGACATTAACATCAAAGTAGTCATTCAAAATTAATGTCAGAAGCAAGAGGGTATGTCACAATACAGTCATACAATTAGTATCAAAAAAGCTTTGATCAGAACGGTCATGCTTGTTGCTGTGTTATCTCTGGCATTATCTATCTCAGTTTCCACCTATTTAGATATTAATAAACAACAAGATATTGCGGTAGAGAAACTAGCCACTTACGCTAAAATAATCAGTTTTAATGCGCAGATCAGTTTAGTTTTTGACGACTCTGAAACGGAAGAAAATAGGTTGCTGGCCTTTAAATCAGTACAGGATATTGAAAATATTCATATCTACAAAGTTGATAATGTAACCAATCAAATTACATTCTTTGCAAGTTACAATGCACCAAGAACCCCTCCTGTTCCTACAAAAATTAGCACTTTAACAACCGCTAAATCTTCTGTTTATGATGGCAAACATATAGATATCATTCAACCGATCAGGTTCGAAGGGATCACCGAAGGTTATGTCTATATTAGAGGTGGTGTTTCAAGTCTAAATATATATATCAAAGAAAAGCTCATGTTTAGTTTTCTATTGGCATTATCAATATTACTGGTGGTATTTTCACTCAGTTTAAAACTACAACGTCAGCTTGCATCACCAATCGAAACTTTGAGCAACATAGTACAAGACGTTTCAAAAAACAAAAATTATGACATTAGAGCACCTCACGCTGCCATTTCAGAGTTGGATTTATTAAGCCATAGTTTAAATGTATTATTTTCAAGGACACAAGCGCAATTAGAACGCCAGCACCATGATGAATTGGAGATCAGACAACTTAATCAAAACCTGGAAGAAAAAGTAAATCATAGAACCGTTGCACTAAAAGAAGCCAATCAAGAATTACTCAATACCCTTGAGCGTATGCACCAATACCAAAATCAAATCGTTGAAAATGAAAAAATGGCGTCATTGGGGCAAATGGTTGCGGGGGTTGCACATGAAGTTAATACTCCGTTAGGGCTGGGGATCACAGGCTCAACGTTACTAAAAGACAAATTGGCTGAAATAAAAATCGTCTTTGATAATAAAACCCTGACTTCCGCCAAACTTGAAAAATTTATTGACGATGGTATAGAAAATTTAGATTTGATATACCGTAGTTTAAATCGAGCCGCGGAATTAATATCTAGTTTCAAACAAGTGGCAGTCAATCAAGATAATGAAGTTGATCAGACAATTAATGTTTTTGATTTAATCAATAAAGTTGCTTTAACCTTAAAAGGTAAACTAAGTAAAACACCTCATAAACTAGAAATTATTTGCCCAGAGCCATTAGAAATCACCTCAAAATCTGAGCCAATACAGCAAATTCTTCAGCATTTAATCAATAATTCTTTGATCCATGGATTAACACAAAGTAAAAAAGGGAAAATTTGTATTTGCGTAAAACTCGTAGAAAGCTCTTGCATAATAAGCTATACCGATAATGGCCAAGGTATGCCCAGCAATATACGAAAAAGAATATTTGACCCATTTGTTACCACCAAACGCGGCGAAGGAGGCAGCGGTTTAGGGATGCATTTGGTCTATAATTTGGTGACTCAAGCATTAGATGGGTCCATCACTTTAAAAGATGATCCTGAAGTTGGTGTACATTTCGAAATCATACTGCCTATAAAACCGAGGCAGACATCATGATGCATCAAAATTTGATATCTCAAAAAACTAAACTTAAAATTTACCTGCTTTTAACGATTTTATTTATGTCATTTACGCTAAATGCAAAAACTTTAGATGAAGTAAGATCCGCATTCTTATTTCAAATGTCTAAATTTATAGAGTTCCCATTACCTGCCCCAAAAGATATTAACTTTTGTTTTTTTACCAAAGATCAAGGCCCGGGAAAAATATTAAATGGTCGCGCTAACTTAGTATCACGAAACAGAAAAATAAATGTGATTATTTTAAATAAAAAAGTGAAATATTCTGAACTTAATGACATTTGTAATATCATATACTTTAACAAAAGTATGGAAACCTCAATAAACAAAACTGATTTGAACATCTTTAACGCAAATATTGCAATAGTCGGTGAATCTGTAGAATTTTTAGAGCATGGAGGTATGACAGCCTTAGTGCAGCAAGGTAACAAAATCAGGCTTTATATTAATAAACCCGTTTTATCTGGCAGCGATATTAAGATAGCGTCTAGATTACTGTCTCTTGCCAAGTTTCATCCAGAATAATTATATGTTTATAGGAAGAATTGGGACTTGTTAACATTAGGATAAGACCCTATAATCACTAGATATCAGATCAATTAACATTTTATAAATTAATTGTAAACAACATATTTAAAAAAGGTTACAAATAATGCAAACGCCCGTCATTTTAGTGGTTGAAGATGAAGACGTAACTCGATTGAACTTAGTTAGCTTGTTTGAAGCTGAGGGTTACAAAGTTGTCGAAGCCATCGATGGTGAAGACATGCACGAAAAGCTTACAGCTAATGATGATGTCAACCTGGTCGTCATGGACATCAATTTGCCTGGTAAAAATGGGCTAATTTTAGCAAGAGAACTAAGACAACAAAGAAATATAGGTCTGATTTTCTTAACTGGTCGTGATAATGATGTAGATCGAATTTTAGGACTGGAAATTGGTGCAGATGATTATATCACTAAACCTTTTAACCCTCGTGAACTTACGATACGTGCACGAAACCTATTAACACGTACAGTTAATGGTGAAGAAGAAGGCGAACAAACAACAAATGGTGTCCTGACATTTAATGGTTGGGAATTAGATGAAAATAGTCGCTGTTTGACATCTCCTGCGGGCGATGCAAAACGTTTACCTAAAGGCGAATATAGAGCTCTACGCCTTATGCTTGATTCACCAGGTAGAATTTTTAATCGCGAACAACTGATCAAACAAATGACTGGCCGAGAGTTACGTACCAATGATAGAACTGTTGATGTAACAATCAGACGAATTAGGAAACACTTTGAAAGTGATGATAGCTCGCCTGAGCTGATCAGCACAATTCATGGTGAAGGATATCGTTTTATCGGAAAGATAGACAAATAATATCAACTATTACCAGTAACAATAAAGCCTGATATATTTCAGGCTTTTTTTATGATTTAATCAATAATTATTTAGTAGATAGGTATTGTTTAAGTACTGTCATACCAGTTTCAATTGTTTTAGGTAATTCATCTAACCACACTCTCAGTTGTTCAGAATTAACTTCAAAGCTATTATTTTCCATTTCTTTAGCACAAAGTTGTACTAATTTAAGACCAACAGATCCTGCTGCTCCTTTGAGCTTATGAGCAACAGATTGATACTCTTCAATATCATTTTTAGTAAGCGCTGTGTCTAGTTCACTACAGTAACCTGGCCACAACTTTTCAAACAAACCGCTACTTTTTACAAATGTGTCTACACCCATTGAGGATACAAAATCATTAATTGTTTCCAAGTCCAGCTCTACAATATCTTCAACTACAGTGGTTGCATTAGAAGATTTTGATATTAATGTTGTGGAATGCGGAAATAACTCAGCTAACATCCGGTCTAAGCGTCCGGTATTTATTGGTTTGGCTAACGCCCCCTGAATATCAATTCCCTGCAAGTCTTCTTCAGCCCGTCTCACATTCGCAGTTAGTGCAACAATAGGTAAAGAATCAAAATGCTGATCTGCTCTGATCTGCCGTGCGACCTCTTCACCATTAATATCAGGTAATTGCATATCCAATAATATGAGATCTAAATCATCTTCAGTCTCCACAAAAGAAAGTGCATCTTCTCCAGTTTCAGCCCAAATTACTTCATGCCCCCGTTGCTCTAAAAGGTTTGTCGCAATTTCAGCATTTAAAGGTACATCTTCTACAAGCAAGATATTTAACCCTCTACCATCATATATTCTTTCATGTGGTGCTTGTGCTAATTCAAGCGGTATTTCAACTGTAAAACAACTGCCCTTGCCTTCTTGACTCTCTACAGTAATTTCACCTGTCATCGCCTTAACTAACGATTTTGTTACTGCCAAACCTATCCCAGAACCAAGTGCATTCCCACCTTTAATGTCAGGTACTTTATAGTACATATCAAAAATACGGTTAATTTGTTCTTTAGCAATACCAATACCACTATCAACTATTTGAATGACTAACCACGACATACCTTGTCTATACTCTCTGATACACGATAGGTATATTTGACCTTTTGCTGTAAATTTTACGGCGTTATTAATTAAATTCCATAACACCTGGCGTAATCGAGTAGGATCAATTTTCGCATAAACATCCATTTCTCCCTCTTGCGCCACTTTAAACTCAAGATCTTTTTGTTGTGCAATTAGGCCACCAAAATTAATCACATCATTTAAAAAATCTGCGATATTAACACTCTCACAAGCAATATCTAATTGATGCCTGTCAATCTTATCTAAATCAATGATGTCATTAAATATATTCCCCAAGGTTTCAGCACTCGAAAATACTGTATTACACCAACTCCTTTGTTCTTGGTTTAACTCAGTATCCATTAACATGCGGGTTAATCCAACAATACCATTTAATGGCGTTCTCAATTCATGACTTAGGGTTGCAATAAACTTTCCTTTATCTTGGTAAGCCTTCTCTAATGCTTGTTCAGCTTCTTTACGGCTTGTTATGTCACGACCAAACCCCAGTAAACCAATATATTTACCTAAATCATTAAAAAAGGGGACTTTGCGCATTTCAAACCAACGATTCTCATCATTAACACTAAATTGAACATCAAGTGTTATAGCCATTTGCTTTTGTTCAACTTCTTTATCTGTTTTTAAAACAGAAGGTAAAATATTATCAGGATATATTTCTAGGGCATTTCGCCCTATAAGCTGATCCGCAGTTACATTAATAACCTGTTCAAACATACGGTTACATCCGGCAAAACATCCGGAATCATCTCGGTAATAAAAAAGATCCGGCGAAGAATCAACAATAGAACGTAGCAAAACGCCTTGCTCTGCTAACTCTTGCTGGGTTTTTCTTCTAGATGCAATTTCTTTTCTTAATTCATCAATGGCACGTCTTTTAGCCTGAAACGCCATTTTTCGTTCATCAATTTCACTATTCAGTCTTTGTATATTGTCTTTTAATGTCTGATTTAATCTTTTTTCCTGCAAAGTGGCATCTTCTAAAAAATTAAATGACGCATTAAGTTGCATGACTAAATTTATTATTACATAAACAATGGGAGGAGAGATCAATGCTGTAAATACAATAATGCCCAATACATCAAGCCAGGCGACTGTACCTATTGCAATATAATAGTAAGTACATGATAGAATAACACCAGAGAGTAGCATTAAAATATATAAAATGACGCTCGCTTTATTATTACCCCATTTAGAAACAAACGAAGCCAAAGTCCTCACCCAGGGACTCAATGAAGATTCAATCATATAACATATTCTCTATATTGCGAGCCCCACTATTTAATTTTAAATAATGAGTGATCTGCACCCTGTTGGATAATTAATACCAATAGGGTTACGTATCATTTAAGGATAGGTTTAATTTGAGATGTAACACCTGAAAAAGAACAAATATTTTTAGCCTGATTATCCAATTCCATGACACCTATTCGAGATGTACTCGCTGAGTTTTTTTGTAAACTCAAAACATAATCAATTCCCTGCAATTCGCCCTTACCCTGAGCATTAAGTGCGGATGTATTACATAACATTTGATTCAACTTGAAGTAATTATCGCGGGTAAATGGTTGTGACGACGTAACAGTCGGATTATTGTCATTAGATTGGTTTGAATATTTCCAACTTGCAAAATCAACGGTTATCGCATTATTTTTTAACACAGCCTGATCTTGATGAGTTAAGTAATACGTCGTCATTTTATTGGTTTTTAAACTTGATTCAACAGACGTTTCGCCTGAATTTTCAGGCATATCCAAAATCCAAAACCCACCTTGGCCCAATACCTTAAAATTAACAATATCACCTTTATCTCTTTGTTCAATTGCAATACTCACACTGGTCTTGGTATCGAGTCCAAAAGCAAATCGAGTACCACTATGAGCAGCTGCTTTCATCAATCGCGGATGTCTTGTCAATGATGACATTTGATTATCAACTATGCCCCAGGGAAATAAATTCAAAATACCCGAATCTAAAAAACCTAAGTTACGTTCGGCTTCCATAGATATACAATCTACACCTAATGTACATGCATCTAACCCAGATCCCAATCGAACATCTTGATCCAATAATACCTGAAGACCCTGTCCTGAAAAAATAGTCGCCTGATTATTAATTGCATTGATACTATTGCCTTCAATTCCGAGAATAATCTGTTTATTGGTTAACATATCTTGTAATTTAGTCAATATTTCCGACGCTTCACCAGTAGGTGTATAAAAAGCATGGTACGTTAGTAATGGGCTGCCATCAGCAATAAATAATGCGTCAGCTGTCATTAAAGTATCTAAAAAACTATTTTTTTGACACGCAGTTACTTGCTCTTTATAAAGATCAGGATAAAGCACTTTACGACGATAACTTGCTAATTTTTTAACTTGAAATTGCTCTAAACTTTCACACGCAGTCGGATCGTAGGCTTTAGCTGATAAAGCCGTTTGCATCGCAGCATCAACTGGTAACCAATTAGCATCGAATCCCTGATTTTCAAAAACCGCTTTCAAATAATCAACATCTTTATAAGGGTCTCTGTCACTACCAGTAACAAATACAACTCTGGGTTTACGTTTTTTGCCAGCGACTTTTTTTGCCGCTAAATAAAACTCCTGAAATGCAATTACAGCAGCATCATTTTCTGTTGCGTCAATATCAACACGTGTTTTATATCTTTTTGCTGATTTACTAGCTTGTTTTTGCTCAAGTAAATCGAAAAAATTTTGTTTTTCAAATTCAAATAAATTAGACCAAATATCACGACCTTTTAATTTAGTACCTTGATAATCAAAGCTTACTCTTCTTAATTGCCTGACAAACATTCTTTCAGAGAGAACTTCACCTTCAATTTTAGGCTTCACTGCATTTAATAAAGCGATAGCCTGTAATTTAAGTTCTGGTTGTTCAGTCCAGGGAAATTCCGACAACCGAGAAATAGAATCGTCGGTTATTTTATAAATTGGAGATGTTTTGTCATTCGATGAAAAACCTTTTTCTTTAAGTTCTTCAGAGCAAAACTTAGTATTATTACTGGCACAAAACTCAAGCTCTTGACCAAATAAAAATAAACTAGGATCTGACGCTGCTATTGCAGGCTGAATGTTCAATATAGCCAAAGAGCCTACTAAACAAGCTGAAAATGCTCTAATTGTTTTCATTTTCATAAAGGAATTCCGACTTTATTTGTTATTGTAAATGAAGAAAAAATAAATTTTCTATTATTAATATTAGTATTCTAACAACAAGTATATAGAGTTAAAAGCGCTAACATCAATCACCTGCCATTCTTCGTATTATTTACTTATTTATTGCCTAACATTATTAACTGGCATAATAAGTGCTTATTAAATTTAGTGTCAATTTGTTGTACGGAACTATCTAATGGAATTTGTTTTATTATCAATATTAATACTAGTTGTTATCGCTGCTTTTGTAACTTCAAAATTATCAGATAATGGCAACCCTTATCCTTTTACACGAAAGTCTACTATTTATACACAGGTAGAAACTGGTTTTTTAGGATTGTTGGAAAAATCTGTTGGCGATGAATATAAGATAGTAAGCAGAGTTAAATTGGTTGATGTAATTGATTTTAAATCTGGCATTTCTAAAAAGTCAAAACGCGTCGCTTTAACCAAAGCTAAAAACAAACAACTTGATTATGTTTTACTTGATAAAACAACGCTGAATATAGTTGCAGCGGTTGATCTGGTCAATAATAACAATAAAAGTGGTCATAATGCACAAAAAGACTGGTTTGTCAGTGGTGCATTAGAATCTGCTGGGATCCCGCATATCAGGATGAAAGTAAAAACCGGATATAACCCAAGGGATGTGCGCCAGGCGATACTATTTAAACTCGGCAAATTAAAACCTAATAAACCAATCGTTAAAGCTAAAACTTTTATAAAACCGGCTATAATGTCTCCGTCACAAGTTAAAAATCAATCTACGGCTATGGTACAGGTTTAACAATAGTTTAAATTTCGCGGTTGACCTTTGTATGAAATTACATGTTTGAATCGCGAAAAGCATATTTCCTCGTAAAAACAATTTCGAATAATTCCACAGTCTCAGAACTAATATGTATAATAAGTAGAACCTTTTAATTTAGATAAAGTTACAGAAATTATGAAAATTGGAATTATTGGTGCAATGGAACCTGAGGTCGCGATTTTACGTGACACTATGACTAATGTAGTTATTACTGAAAAAGCAGGTTTTACATTTTACGCCGGGCAGCTTGCAGATCACAGCGTTGTTTTAGTCCAATCTGGAATTGGTAAAGTTGCATCTAGTATTGCAACTAGCCTGTTGATTGAAAATTTTTTACCAACTTGTATTATCAATACAGGATCTGCCGGAGGGTTTGAACAAAGCTTACATATCGGAGATATCGTAATATCCTCAGAAGTTCGCCACCACGATGTTGACGTCACTGCATTCGGCTATGAGATTGGACAAGTGCCAAATATGCCTGCCGCTTTTGAAGCGTCACCTCAGTTAATTCAGGCCGCACACGACTCAATTTTAGAAATGGGCACTGTCAAAACTATGACAGGTTTAATATGTACGGGTGACTCCTTTATGTGTGATCCTGAACGTATTGAACAGACTCGTCAGGCATTCCCCGATATGCTTGCCGTTGAAATGGAGGGAGCCGCCATAGCTCAGACCTGTTATCAGTTAAATACACCATTTGTAGTAATACGCTCACTTTCCGATATCGCAGGAAAAGAATCTCCGGAGTCTTTTGATAGTTATCTTGTTAAAGCGTCAGAAAACTCTTCAAAAATGGTCATTGCACTGTTAAATAAACTGAAATCGGTTGCTTTTTAGTGCTCACAACTTTATTACAAGAGCACACCCCTTTTGTAGTTTTATTCGTAGCCATAACATTAGAGTATTGGCTACCTATCTTTCCCGGTTACCACCCTAAATATTTACTTGATCTTCTAATAACAAATTTAGTTAAACGTATTTATAAACCTGAACACAGTGATCCTTATCAAGTACTTTCTGGAGCATTATCTTTATTAGTACCTCTTTTTATTGTTCTGCTTCCTGTATATGGTATTTTAGCATTTGCCTCTTATCCCGAAGCCATTTCAGCATTTATCTTATATCTGTGTTTAGAGCACAGGCAAATTGAAAAAGTAACAAAACGAGTTACTGTATTAATGAAGCAGAATCAGAAGTCAGCGGCAAAAGATTTACTCAGAACCTGGTTAAGGCGAGATACGAGCACTCTATCAGAACCTGGCATAATTAAAGCAACAATTGAAACTTTAATTTTAAGGATAGGACGCCATTATTTTTCAGTATTAATGTTATTTTTATTATTTGGTATATATGGCGCATTAACTTATAGATTACTCACCATTATTCATAATAACTGGAGTAAATATTGTGCGATAGGCGTAAAGTTTGTTCAACCTGTTGCCAAATTGCTCTACTTACTGGAATGGCTACCGATCAGAGTTATGGTTTGTACTATTTTATTGCTTAAAGAAACAAGTTTAGGCATTAAATATATAAAATTTTATGGCTCACATTGCTATCAAATAAATTCCGGGTGGCTTTTATCATGTATAAGCGCAGCATTAAAAATCCAACTTGGCGGTCCAGCAATTTATCATAATGTTAAATTTAAGAAAATCAGGATCAGCCAACACAGAATGCCTGTCATAGCAGATATAGAGCGTACGCAAACTTTATTGAATAAAGTTAAATTAATCTGGTTTAGTTTTTTTATTTTATACGCATTATCACGCGTCATACTCAGTTTATAAAGCACTCCAATACCAAAGAGTGCTTTTTATCTGGTAAACTTTTACATAACTAGGATTTTAGCAAACTTTCGCTTGCCAACTTGATAGATATCTTGAGTACCTTTTCCTATCATCAGCTTATTATCAGTAATTTTTTCTTTACCATTTAATTTTACCGCACCTTGTTTGATCATGCGCATTGCTTCTGACGTACTTGATACTAATCCAGCCAATTTTAGCAGATTGGTTATAGCAACTTCAGGCGAATCAATTTCAAGCGAAATTTCTGGAATTTCATCAGGAAGTGCTTTTTTTTGAAAACGATTAATAAAATCATTATGTGCTGCAATTGCAGCATCTTCGCTGTGAAAACGTGTGATCATTTCTTTAGCAAAATCAATTTTGATATCTCTTGGATTCGTTCCATCTATTATTTTTTGCTTAAGGCTTTCTATTTCTTCGATAGTCAAACTACTTAGCAACTCATAATAACGCCACATTAAATCATCAGAAATAGACATTATTTTACCAAACATATCATTAGGTTCATCTGTGATGCCAATGTAATTACCTAAAGATTTAGACATCTTCTGCACACCATCAGTACCTTCAAGTAAAGGCATCATTAATACTGTTTGTGGCTTTTGTCCTTCGTCTTTTTGTAACTCTCTACCCATCAATAAGTTAAACCGTTGATCTGTTCCGCCTAGCTCTACATCAGCTTCTAAAGCCACTGAATCCCAACCTTGCACTAAAGGATACAAAAACTCATGAATCGCAATTGGTTGATTATTAGCATAACGTTTTTTAAAATCATCACGTTCGAGCATACGAGCAACGGTTTGTCTCGCAGCCAATTTAATCATACCCGCAGCACCAAACTCTTCCATCCACTGTGAATTGAATGCAACTTTAGTCTTTGCCGGATCGAGTATTTTAAATACTTGCTCTTTATACGTTTCAGCATTTGCTAATACATCTTCACGTGTCAATGGCTTTCTGGTTACGTTTTTTCCTGTGGGATCGCCTATCATTCCGGTAAAATCACCAATTAGAAAAATAACTTCATGCCCTAAATCTTGAAATGTTTTCATTTTATTGATTAGAACTGTATGTCCTAAATGTAAATCAGGTGCAGTTGGATCAAATCCGGCTTTTATTTTTAGTTTTTTTCCTGATTTCAATTTTTCTAATAAATCATCTTCTATCAAGATTTCTTCAGCACCGCGTTTTATCTCAGCAAATGCTGCTTGCAAGTCTGACATTTAATACTCCCAGTTAAGATATTGCTCTATTTAGCTATGTGGCAATTCTAACTTATTATCCTAGCCCACGTCACACAAAATTTAATCGCCAAAACAGATAATAATTTACAAGAAAATAGCGTTTTCATTGACTTTTAAACCACTAGTTAAGGATAAATATCTGGTATCTGGTAAATATTCGTTATATGCTCCATAATTGTTATAATATACCGTTTCAGAAAAAAGGGTGAAAAATGCTAACCGTGGTAAGAAAAATACCAAAAAAACATAAAATGTTTATCATCAGCATCGCGGTATTGATGATAGGTTTAACTCTCATTCCTACTGAAAAAGCAACAGCTTCAAAAGATAATAATAGCGATGCTTTAAAAATTGGTAAACGCTATGAATTAGCAATAGAACTCAATAACTCAATCAAAACACCACAAACAAATCAACAACAAAAAACAGTAAATGAAGATATATTAAGCTTTAAACATTTCACTGTTAAAAAAGGCGATAATCTTGCAAAAATATTTAAGCGGGCCGGATTTTCTGCAACAACATTACATAAATTATTAAATACCAATAAACAAACTAAATCCCTTAAAAATATTTACCCTGGTGAAGTATTAAGTTTTGCTACTGATGAAAATAACAACCTAAGCCAACTTAAGTACAAGTTAAATAAAACAGATACACTAATAACAACGTTGAACAATGACGATAAATATACAACGTATATAGAATCTAAAAAAATTGAAATTGTTACTAAATCATCATGGGGTGAAATCAACTCAAATTTCTGGACCGCAGGCATTGAAGCTGGATTAAATGAAAAACAAATCATGAATTTTGCCGATATATTTGGCTGGGATGTTGATTTTGCTAACGATATTAGAAAACATGATCAATTCACTTTAATTTATGAAACTCATCATGTAGAAGGTGAGTATATAGGTACTGGTAAAATATTAGCGGCAGAGTTTATTAATCAGGGCGAGAAATTTTCAGCTGTATTACATGAAGATGGCAATTTTTATACGCCACAAGGCCGAAGTATGAAAAAAGCGTTTTTACGAGCCCCAGTAAACTTTAAATATATCAGCTCCAGCTTTAACCCCAGACGTAAACACCCAGTCACCGGCAGAGTAAAAGCACATAGAGGTATCGATTATGCTGCAAGAGCAGGTACTCCTGTTGTTGCATCGGGTAATGGCAGAGTCATAAAGTCAGGTTACAGTAAATACAATGGCCACTACGTATTTATTCAACATGGTTCTAAATACGTGACGAAATATCTTCATTTAAAAAAGAGAAAAGTGAAAAAAGGACAAAAAGTAAAACAAAATCAACTAATTGGTACAGTTGGTGCAACAGGTCAGGTAACAGGCGCGCATTTGCATTATGAATTCTTAGTTAACGGTGTACATAGAAACCCTAAAACGATTAAACTACCTAAATCGGCTTCTTTACCTAAAGCTGAATTGGCCAAGTTTAAGCCCATTGCAGAACAATATATTGCGAAACTTGACCAAGGTCGCACATTACAGCTGGCTTTAAATACGCAATAATTGAAATTAAAAGGCATAATTATTTTTATGCCTTTGCGGTTTTTTATCATCTAAATATATTTATCATCCTATACTTAATGTAAGTCATGATAGGAGGTAAAGGATGATCATAATTTCCCGAATATTAATTATTGTATTTGTGGCTTTGGTACTATTAACCTGCAGCCATACACCGTATCAATATAAGCAAGTACTTACAATTGCGCCAGCAGTAAAATTACCTTTACTTCCTGTAACAACTCACATTCGTCATGCGCAAAGGCCAACAGACCCAGCAAATTATCCTATTAAGCTCGGAGAAACAGGCCCCAATCACCCATTATTTTCTGGTGATTTAAACTACCCCTTTGCCTGTAATACGTTAAGCTCCGGACTAGGACAACCTTTAGTCGACAACCAAGAACTATTAGGCACACCCGTTTTTAAGCTAGATGAAAATGGTAATTTGACAGAGAAAGTCATTGGGTTCAGTAAAGATTGTCAATTAAAATCAAAACTACGTTACTTCACTATAGATGCCAAAAATAAAATATCCGAAATTTTCTCGCCGCAAGAATACGATGATTCAAAAACCTTATTAAGAGTTGAGCAAGGAACAATTAACCGCTATATCTACGCAATCGTGATGCCAATCGAATTAACTGAATGGCATAACAGATCAAGCAAATCAAAGTGGAATAAACGATTAATTTACCAGCTTGCAGGAGGTGTTGGCATTGGATTCAGACAAGGTACTGTTAGTCCGGTAAAGCTGATAAGTCGTCGAACAGATCAGTTAAGAAGTGGATACGCCGTAATTACCAGTGGAGCCAATAAAACCAGCTTTAGCTATAATATAATACAAGCCGAAGATGCAGCCCGACGCGTGAAAAAACAATTTATCTCATTATATGGCGACCCCTTATATACTCTGGGGATCGGTGGATCAGGCGGTGGTTTAGCACAATATTTATTAGCACAAAATGCCCCTGGATTAATTGATGGTGCACTGCCATTATATTCATACCCAGATATGATCAGCCAAACATTATATGCACTCGATTGTGATTTATTAAATAGCTATTACACCTTTAAAAGTTCAGTCAAAGAATGGGACATATCAGAAAAAAAACTCGCTGTAGAGGGATTTAATAACGCTAATATTGAACATAAGTCATGGTTTTACTACCCGATAAATCAATTAATACATGGTAAAAGGCCTTATACTCCTAAAAACTATAGTGAGTGCATCCATGGTTATTTTGGTTTAAGTTCATTAATTAATAATCCAGATCAAAGTTTCATCAAAAATATTTATTCACCGCAAGTGATCCGACAAGCCCATTGGAGTTATTGGCAGGATTTACAGGCCGTATTAGGTTCCGACGAAAGCGGTTATGCAAATTCTATTTGGGACAATCAAGGTGTTCAATACGGGCTACTTGCACTTAAACAAAAAATAATTACACCGCAAGAGTTTATTCATTTAAATTACAATATTGGTGGCTGGAAATCTCAAAGTGAAATGAAACGCGAGCAACTATTATATTTTCCATTTGTAAAAATTCCAATTTGGCTGAGCCAATGGAGCCATCACAATGTATACAAAGCAAAAACCGCTCCGGCAAAACGAAGTATTGGATCGACAACTGCAATTAAAAATGCCTATAAATATGGTCAAATATACATAGGTTATAATGACATTCCAACAATAGATATTCACCATTATTTGGAGCCTAAATTAGATATGCACCATATCTCGACTTCATTCGCGACCAGGGCTCGTATTATGTCACACAATAACAATATCGATAATCATAAAATATGGATAGCACACCCAGATCATACGCCGTTAGAGCAGGCTTTTAAGGTTATGGATAACTGGTTATTAAATGGCGATTCCTATGAACTTAAAAACGAAACAAGTGATCGTTGCTTTGATGCAAAAGGGAATGTAATTGCAAAAGGAGAAACTGTATGGGATGACAACTGGAATAACAAAAAAACAGGCCGCTGTGCAGAAGAATATAAAATATATACTAATAGTCGTATTCAGGCAGGCGGACCTTGGCTAGGTAGTATTTTTCAATGCCATAAAATTTCAATTGAAAAAGCGCTGGAATTAAAGCTATATGGCACGATAGATATGACCGTTCACATAAAAGAGCTAGAAGAAATATATCCTGAAGGAGTATGCGACCACCGCTACAATGATAGCGCCAGGCCCAAAAATTTAGTTTATCAAACTAACTGATAAATTAATTGTGTGATCAATAAAATAAACACCAGCGGCCAGATAAATTTACTGAATTTATTAAGGGATTCATTTGAAAGCCTAGGCCCAAATTTTTCTATTAATGGTACTACTATCGCCAAAGCTACAAATAAAGTGATGAGAATAATAAAAAGTGTACCCAATGGAATATCCTATAAACATCAAAATTAGACAGTAACATAAAAACTAATACTAAAAAAAGAAAAGCGCGATGAATATAAATATTATCGCGCATTTTACAGATGGCCCGGTTGAAAGCCATATTTTGGTTGCAAATGCTAACCGACTATTGCCAGCATGATCCCTGCAGCAACAGCGCTGCCTAATACTCCGGCAACATTAGGTCCCATGGCATGCATAAGCAAAAAATTATGCGGATTATTTTCTAATCCCACTTTATTTACCACTCTGGCAGCCATAGGTACAGCAGAAACACCTGCTGCGCCTACGAGGGGATTAATAGGATCTTTTGAAAACTTATTCATTAACTTCGCCATTAAAACACCCGTTGCAGTTCCAACAGCAAACGCAACTGCACCTAATGCCAAAATACCTAATGTTTCAACAGTTAAAAATTTATCGGCTGCAAGTTTTGAACCTACTGCTAATCCTAAAAAAATGGTCGTTATATTTATGATTTCATTTTGCGCTGAGTTACTCAGCCTATCTACAACACCACTTTCTTTCATTAAGTTACCTAAACAAAACATACCCACTAAAGGTGCTGCCGCAGGCAAAAATAGCATTATTAATCCTAATACAAGCAATGGAAACACAATTTTTTCAGTTTTTGAAACATGACGTAATTGTGGCATAACGATTTTACGTTCTTCATTATTTGTAAATGCACGCATAATCGGAGGCTGAATAATAGGCACTAACGCCATGTAAGAATACGCGGCTACAGCTATTGCACCTAATAAATCAGGCGCCAACTTAGATGCCAGAAATATCGCTGTTGGGCCATCGGCACCACCTATGATGGCGATAGCTGCGGCATCCTGTAAGGTAAATTCAAAACCAGGTATAAAATTAAGTAAAATTGCACCAAACAAAGTAACAAATATTCCAAATTGAGCTGCAGCCCCAAGTAGCAACATTTTTGGGTTAGCAATCAAAGCACTAAAATCAGTTAACGCGCCAACTCCCATAAATATAAGCAAAGGGAAAACACCTGAACCTATGCCTATTTGATAAACATGATAAAGTAAGCCACCAGGATCAGCCATTCCAGCTACAGGAATGTTAGTCAGTATTGCACCAAATCCTATAGGTAATAACAATAATGGTTCAAAGCTTCTCTTAATTGCCAAAAATAGTAATAAACTACCTACTAATATCATAATAAGCTGCGGAAATTCGAAGTTTGCAATTCCAGTCGATTGCCATAAGTTTAGTAAACTTTCCATATCGGGCCCCTAGGCAATAGACAGCAATGGTGTACCAACAGGTACTGAATCGCCTTCAGAAATATGAAGTGCTGCTATGGTACCCGACTTAGTAGCGCGAATTTCAGTTTCCATTTTCATTGCTTCCATAATAATGACGACATCACCTTCTGCTACTTGTGAGCCTTGCTTTGCCACGATTTTGAAAATATTTCCAGCCAGAGGCGCATTTAAATCTTCTGCATTACCCGTTGGAGCTTGCGTCACAGCAACTTCTCTTTTTTCTGAAGTTTGAATATCTTTTAACTCACCATTTGCTGCAACCACTACATCATAAACTTTTCCATCTACTTGCACGCTATAACTTTCTGGAGCTCCAGTTGTCGGTGCTGGTGCTTGTTCTACAGTAGGAGCACAGTCAGCTAAAGATGGTGCAGGTTCAAATGCATCAGGGTTATTTCTATTTTTAAGGAATTTCAATCCAATTTGCGGGAATAAAGCATAAGTAAGCACATCGTCGATTTTATTGTCAGCTAGATTAATTTTCTCACTATCTGCTACTTTTACCAGCTCACTTTCAAGACTAGATAATTCATCATTAATCAAATCGGCTGGTCTGCATGTAATAACTTTGTTTCCGTCTAATACTTTATTTTGTAAATCCGTATTTACCGGCGCAGGAGTTTGACCATACTCTCCTTTAAGTACGCCTGCTGTTTCTTTCGTTATGGTTTTATAACGCTCACCAGTAAGAATATTTAAAACAGCCTGGGTGCCCACTATTTGTGAAGTAGGAGTCACCAGAGGTAAATACCCCAGATCTTCACGCACTTTAGGGATCTCTTGTAAAACTTCATCTAATTTATCAGCTGCACCTTGTTCTTTTAACTGGTTTTCCATATTTGTCAGCATACCACCTGGTACTTGCGCTAACAAAATTCGGCCATCAACGCCTTTTAAACTACCTTCAAATTTTGCGTATTTCTTTCTGACAATTCTAAAATAAGCAGCTATTTCTTCCAGCAAAACCAGATCTAAACCTGTATCTCGCTTAGTACCTTCGACTATCGCAACCATAGTTTCAGTTGCACTATGTCCATATGTCATACTCATAGAGGAAATAGCGGTATCTAGCATATCTATGCCAGCGTCTATGGCTTTTTGATACGTTGCAGTACTTAAACCTGTTGTTGCATGGCACTGCATAGCAATCGGTATTTTTACTGTTTCTTTTAAACCGGTAATTAATTCTTCAGCATCATAAGGTTTTAATAAGCCAGCCATATCTTTAATGCAGATTGAATGACATCCCATATCTTCTAATTTTTTTGCCTGAGTTAACCACATTTCTAAATTATGAACTGGACTGACTGTATATGAAATGGTTCCCTGGGCGTGTGCACCTATTTTCACCGCTGATTTAATAGCAGTTTCAAGATTACGTACATCATTCATCGCATCAAAAATTCTGAATACATCAATTCCATTTGTGTGCGCTCTTTCAACAAACTTCTCCACTACATCATCAGCATAATGCCTGTATCCCAATAAATTTTGACCACGTAATAGCATTTGTTGTCTGGTCTTAGGCATAGCTTTTTTGAGTGCTCTTAAACGTTCCCATGGATCTTCACCTAAATAACGAATACAAGCGTCAAACGTAGCCCCTCCCCATGATTCCATTGACCAATATCCAACCTGATCTAATTTTTCAGCAATAGGAAGCATATCCTCTAATCTAAGACGAGTCGCTAATAGTGATTGATGTGCATCTCTTAATACAAGTTCAGTGAGTTTTAACTGAGACATATTTAACCCTTTTTATTTCTTATGCTTTAGACGATATTGTTTAATTGCACCTGTGATGGCAGCAATATGTGCAGCCGGTACTACTGACGTATTTTGACTTGCTAAATTTATTGGCTTTACCTCAGGCGCAACATCAAAATGTCCGACGACCGCCGACATGAGTTTTATTGCCCAAATAAGTAATAACAAAAATAAAAAAACCACGACCATCCCAGTCAACATCAAATTAGCGGCTTGCCATAATAAAGACGTTACTTCCATCATTCCCCCATTTCAATAATTAGAATAAAACAACGCTAAGCTGTGTTTTTTAAACCAAACATTTACGAATATGATAATAAACCAGCACTTATTGTCAATTGGTAAAACCAATAGACAAGCAAAATCAACTTGAAAAATAATCATTAACAACAACATAACATAGCCTTTTATCGCTTATAAATCACATATTTACAACAAGAAAATGAAAAATTACGTTTACGTTAACGTCAACAAACCATCAAGCACCTTTCACATACACTTGAAATTATTAACAATTAATTAAAAAAAACAAAAATTGGTAATACCATAAAGTTCTAACTTATATTAATGCAGTACATTGCATTACCTAGATTTTAGTAATCAATTTCATAAAGTGATGTAAATCTTAGATGAAACGTTCATTATCCATACTTTTTCATTATTAATGTTGAATACCTGGAGAATGATGAAAAATTGCTCTTCGAAAGTGCTAAAGCACGTATGGTTGACTTTGGTTATATTGCAATTGCAGGAAATTCACGCAAATTCGGATATTATTTAACAGAAAAAGGCTTAGCATTGTTTAATAAGGATTTAGCTACCGATCTACAACAAGCATTAAGTAACTCTATTAAAAATAAAGAATTAAAAATCGTTTAAAATAAAAAGCCCGGCGATTGCCGGGCTTGTTCATAATTAATTTCAGAATAGAATTAAAACTTAGAAAGTTTGTGTGAAACCAACTGTAAATACGCGACCACGAATGTCATATAACGTATTAATTGGATCTCTTGGGTTTTCATTTTGAGCACGTGGTGGTGTCTTGTCCGTTAAGTTCAAAATACCTACTGATAGCTTACTATTCCAAGGTGTATGGTAGTTATACGATAAATTGTGGCTTAAGTAACTATCAAGAGAATCTACAACTATATCTGCAGTATCCGTTTCATTACGCTCTGTATTTTCCATGCTACTTAAATAAGTAGATGCTAATGATACAGAGTGATCGTCTAAACTCCAGCCAATTTGTACTGTAACGCGATCTTCTGGACGATAATAAGCATCCGAACGGTCAAATTGGCCCAGTTCGTCACGACCTAATACAATAGCGCCCGACTCATCAACAAAGCTCGTTTTAAACTTCATCATATGCGTCCAGTTTACATCTAAACTAAGATCACCCAGCGAAGTTTCAACATTACCTCTCACAGTCCAATCTAAACCAGCAGTTTCGCGATGTCCCTGATTGGCTTTTGGCGCAACAATTTCATCAATATTATTACCACCGCGGTAAGTAATACTTACACCCGGTAATTTAGTAGAAATATCAGCGTCGAGGCCTTCTTGTTCCCACAAAATAATTTGTTGGATCTGGATCATCTCTTCACTCATACTAGCAACACGCTGATCGATATCTAACGTCCAATAATCCACTGTCGTTGACCAGCCATCAGCAAACTGCCACACAAAGCCTACATTAGTATTGTCTGATTCTTCAGGTTGTAGATTTGGATTTCCGCCAGATGTCCCCCAATAGCTATCAGTATAAGTACAATCTTCGATTGAAATACCTTCTTGATAACATTGTATGTAGTTTTTGTCATCTTCGATATGACCACGACTTCTTAGTCCATATAAATCAGTTAATAACGGAGCCTGGAAACCCGTTCCAGCAGACGCTCTTAATAATAAACTTTCTACCGGGCGGTAGCTCATTTTAACAGCCGGGTTAAATGTACTACCAAAATCACTGAAGTCATCGTAACGCGCAGCAAAATTTAGTTCCATCCCCTCAATAACAGGTACTACTAATTCAGCAAATGCCGATTCTACGGTGCGAGCTCCCTCACCACCACTACCACCATTACCACCAAGTACAACACCAGCCTCAGCCTGCCCATCTATATATGAATAATAAGTATCTCTGGTGTGAGAAGCGCCCACATAGGCAGATATAGTACCGGCAGGAAGTTCTATAACATCAAAAGAAACCCCCCCGTTAATACCTAGTTGAGTTGTAAAACGACGTTTATCAAAGTTTGCTCTTACTGAATCAGGCGGAATAGAATCCGGATCACGAGGATCCCAACCAGACCAGTTACCATCGGCATCTTCAGAACCTACCGCAGCTGTAAGTGCAGATCGACTCGTGTAGTTAGTACCCCAAGTGAAAGAATCATAGCGTTGGTAGCTGGTATTTAAATCCCATGCCGCATCACCGATAGAACCTTCTAATCCAATCGTAAAGTCAAAAGTACTATCTGAGTGCTCAGCAATACGATCACCTAATGTATTTAAACGATAACCGAACCAACCGCCGTCATCTATCGCCCTTAAAGTAAGTTCCGTACCATCTTCTGTTGTAATATCACGCTCAGGTAACGCCTGATCTGTGGGGAACCATGCCGGTACTGCGGCAGAAATATCACGAGTTTCGGCATTCATCCATAAACCACGTGCATATAATTGAATATCATCGGTTAATTCATAGGTTAAGTTAGCCATTAATGAATCACGACGTTGTTCAGGCGTTAGCTGTGCAGACTCAGTGTAATCATATCCACAGACAATACTTTCATCTCCGAAAGGCCCCATAATTGTGCCAGTACCGTTGCCATTATTGTACACGTCACAATTATTTTGTGTATTTAACGATTGGCTAACCCAGCCATTGCTGGCCTGTTCTACGGTACGCCCGGTACCACTCACACCATGCCAGTTACTTCTGTTATTGGGATCTAAGCCTTCTTCATTCAACTGAGCTGTAGAATAATCGAAATCAGACATAAAAATAGCGTCTTTTTCATAATGTTCCCATGAAAAAACCATATTTCCTTTATCACCGGAGATCCCAGAAGTAAAAGTAAAGCTTTGTGAATCAGCACCCGTTACAGAATCAGGAAGCTCTGTTTTTGCGCCAAATTCAATTCCTTCAAATTCTTTTTTAAGTACGATGTTAATAACACCTGCAACAGCATCAGCACCATATACAGATGACGCACCATCAGTTAATACATCAATACGTTCGATAGCAGCATTTGGAATAAGGTTTAAGTTAGAAGTACCACCTGATACTGGTGACTTTGACATTCTAACACCATCAATCAAAATCAATGTTTGACGTGCATCGGCTCCTTTTAAAGCCATAATAGACATAGACGCCCAACCATTATTCGATGTCCCCTCAAAAGATCCAAATGGATTCAATGATGAATTACGTAAAACATCAGACACAGTTGAATAACCAGTCCCTTCCATTGACGCCGCTGAGAAAGAAACGATCGGTGATGCCGCTTCCATATCTACGCGTTTGATACGAGAACCTGTAACAGATATACGTTCAATTTCTTCTGCTGAATCTTGTGCAGCAGCAAAAGTAACGCCTGGAGTAATTGCAAGTAATGAGCTTACGCTCATTGCTAATAAAGATTTTTGATACTTAGTGAACCCTGAAAGTTTGTTCATTTTTCTCTCTCGAATAGTTACGTCTTTGTTAACTAAAAACGAAGACTTTGTTATATACTCGAAACAACAATATAGAATATATTGTATATTATCTACTGAATTTTTTATAATAATTGTAGAGGCATAATCAAAATTTACAACTAAGTTTACTTAATCAGCTGAATTAAAAGAATTTTCATATATATAAAATAAATTGTTATTATTTATGTTAATTTTAAGTGTTAACAATAAATTTACATTAATCACTAAAGCATTACCTAAAACAGGTACTTATAATTAAATAAAGGTACAATTCATGTACCTATTATAACCCCGGTATACCGGGCTATAGACTACATTACAGATGTAACTTCCATTAAGGGGAAAACCGTCTAACACATGACTAAAGCTAGAGATTTGTTTTATATATATTTTACAGATCCACAATAAGAAAAGCCCGGCGCTAGCCGGGCTTTTGGGTGTCTATGATTCCAGGGAAAGAAAAAAGACTAAATGATATAAATTGCTTAAAACACAGTCTAAAAGATATATTGTATACTTTCCACGTAAAATTAACTTAAATCATACCAATTTTACAAAACGACTAGATTTTTCAATCAAATAAATCTCTAATCACTTGATATAAAATAAAAATAAAACTTGTAGTATTTATGTAACAATTTGTTATAACTATGGTTGAAAATGAATAATAAGCAGGTACAGAATGGAAATTAACTATTAATAGAAGTAAAAAACATATTATCACGCACCTTAGGTATACCAATTTTCCAGGAGCAGTCATTTAAATAGCGATAGTCGCAGCCAGGATTAGTGGTGGAGAAGCAACTCAATTAAAAATAAGCTCAAGAGACTTCCACTAAAATAAGACTGTCACTTATTCTATAATTAATAACAAATATTAAGCCTTTATTCAGTTTCAGATTGACACAATGCCATTATCAAAGGCTAACCAGATATCAAATTTAGCTGTTCAACTGTTAAGATCCTCCTTTTTGCCAACCTTCGGGTTGGTTTTTTTTTAGTTAAAATTACCATACAATCATATTTACTATGCTGGTAAGGTAATAATATGAATAACATAAACTTTGTAACTAAACTGACAATAGAAAGACCTTATGGCAATGCGAAACAGGCGACTTCCCCTCAGAGTTTACAACGCGCCTATGAAAGTGATCGTGGGCGTATCATTAATTCAGCGGCGATCCGAAGGTTACAGCAAAAAACCCAGGTTTTTCCACTTGAACGAAATGCAGCGGTACGCAGTCGACTCACCCACTCACTGGAAGTTCAACAGGTGGGCCGATTTATCGTGCAAAGTATTTTTCAAACATTATCAAGCCAAAAACAAGAACAATATGGGTTAACGGGTCTTGAAAGACCTTTAGAAACTTTAGTTGAAATGGCATGTTTAATGCACGATATAGGCAACCCTCCATTTGGGCATTTTGGTGAAGCGGCAATTAATAACTGGTTTAAAACACACTTACCTGCATTAATACCACAGCATTGTAAACAACCTGATATAGCCGATTTTTTTAATGATCTGAGCCGCGATATTGAAAATTTTGAAGGTAACGCACAAGCTATCCGCATAGTACATTCTTTATTGGCACTTAATCTTACTTATAGCCAAACAGCGGGAATTTTAAAATATACCCGGCCCGCAATACTCAACAAATCAGATATCCCTCAGAATAAAAACTATTTAATGAAAAAAGTGGGGTATTATTTTAGTGAAACAGCATATATTGATAAACTACAAACAGCTTTAGGACAAGAAACAGGATGCCGTCATCCGGTGTCTTATATTATGGAAGCTGCCGATGATATTTCATATTGTTTGGCTGATATTGAAGATGCTGTAGAAAAAGGAATATTAACTGTACAAGAGTTAGGCCCTAAACTTGAACAACTCTATAAAATAACATTAAAACAGTTTTCAATTACAAACATTGAACATATACATTTTATGTCCGAAGCCGTCTCTAATTCCCTGACCAAAGCTGACCGACATAGTTATAATCAGGTCAATCAGTTTTTTATCAACTTAAGAGTTACACTCACTCATCCTTTAGTTACACATGCAGCTAAACGATTTATAGATAATATCGAAACTGTTTATTCTGGCACCTTTAACAACGCCTTACTTGAAGATAAAAGCCACCTTCATGCAATAACACACACACTAAAACAAGTCGCAAAAAAATATGTTTTTTCTCATAAAGAAGTTGAAAAGTTAGAATTACAAGGATTTAGGATCATGACAGGCCTACTTGACTGCTATCGTCCCTTATTACAACTCACCACTGATGAATTCACTGCAATCGTTAATAAAACGGCAAAATCTCTGTTAATTGAATCCAGGCTTATCAATAAATTGCCCAATAAACATATTGCTACCTATCAAAAATCAGTCAAAGACTTAGATCAGCAATCAAAAAAATATTATGCCTTAGAGTTCTATTATCGTTGTCGGCTGATCCAAGATTATATCAGCGGTATGACAGATCAATTTGCCTATGATGAATATCGTATTCTAATGGTGATTGACTAAAAAAATACTACACTCATAAATAAGCTTACTTAGGGAAAATACATGAACGCATTGCCTCAAGAAAAACGTCTATTCGTTTTATTTCGTTTAGAGCCTGGTTGCTTAGGTCCAACAGGTATTGAACTGATTGAAAAATTTTGTGATTATGCCAATGATCAAATCGCTCACTTACCCTATGCACAATTTAAATTTGTACCTCGTTATGATAAAACTTTGCCCGAATGGGAATATACCATTTCCGGTAAAAACTTAGACCCCAATAAAGTCGCAACTTATTTGCAAGCATTTGATCAACAAAAAACTGAATTTGAAGATAATCTAGAAATGCAATTAACTGAATATATTGAATCATTTTTAAACCGAACATAAGCTTGATTTCCCTAAACAGGCTAGCAAACACTTTATCATTAGGAAGTTTTATATCTCAAAATACACGATTAAAGTGGTATGACCAGTAGCTTTATCTGATATACTGATTTCAAACAATATTGAATTGATCATGAAAAATAATAAGGTGCGCAACGATGCAAAGTTATAAAGCTCCATTAATGGATATAAAATTTTTATTTGAAGATGTATTTGATTATTATGGCCATTATAAAAAACATCCAGAATTCGAAGAAGCCACGCCCGATCTGATTGATGCCATATTTCAGGAATGTGCTAAATTTTGTGAAAATGAATTACTTCCTCTGAACCAATCAGGTGACAAAGAAGGCTGTAAGTTTGAAAATGGCAAAGTGATCACACCCAAAGGCTTTAAAGAAGCCTATCAACTCTATGTACAAGGCGGATGGCAGAGCCTGTCTCACCCGATTGATCATGGTGGCCAGGGATTACCTCCCTCATTAGGTATGGCTAAATCAGAAATGATGGGCACAGCAAACTGGTCTTGGGCTATGTACCCAGGGTTAAGCCATGGTGCTATGAATACTGTACAAGTACATGGTACACAAGAACAAAAAGAATTGTATTTAACGAAATTAACCGAAGGTACCTGGACAGGCACTATGTGTTTAACTGAACCTCAATGTGGTACAGATTTAGGTCAGGTTAAAACCAAAGCTGAACCTAATGGTGATGGTACATATAATATTTCAGGTACCAAAATTTTTATTTCAGCGGGTGAACACGATCTCACTGACAATATCATACATATTGTACTTGCCAGACTACCAGGGGCACCTGAAGGCACTCGTGGAATTTCGCTCTTTATTGTGCCAAAAATGCAAGTCGATCAACAAGGCAACCTCGGCGAATTTAATAATGTCACTTGTGGCTCTATTGAAGATAAAATGGGAATTAAAGCTTCTGCCACTGCAGTATTAAACTTTGATAATGCCAAAGGTGTATTAATTGGGCCAAAAAACAAAGGCCTGGAATGCATGTTTACCTTTATGAATACAGCACGAGTCGGCACCGCACTACAAGGTGTTTGTGCAGCAGAGCTTGCCTATCAAAACTCTTTAATATACGCAAAAGAGCGTTTATCTATGCGCTCATTAACAGGTAAAAAACATCCTGAAAAAGTTGCCGATCCTATTATTGTTCACCCCGATGTACGAAAAATGTTAATGACACAAAAGGCATTTGCTGAAGGCGGCCGTGCCATGATCTACTACACAGCCAAATTAGTAGACGACATTGAAATGGCTAAAACAGAGGCTGCGAGAAAAGCCGCTGATGACAGATTAGGTTTTATTACACCCATTCTAAAAGCTTTCCTTACTGAAGTGGGCACAGAAAGCGCCAATCACGGTTTACAAATTTTTGGTGGTCATGGTTATATAAAAGAATGGGGTATGGAGCAAATCGTACGTGATGTTCGTATTTCTACACTTTACGAAGGCACTACCGGTATACAAGCTCTTGATTTACTGGGTCGTAAAATATTATTAAGTCGGGGAAAGTCTTTAAAAGCATTCACAAAAGAAGTCCTGTTGTTCTGTAAAGATAAAAGCATGATTTCAAATAACCCACATAAACGCCAAATGAATAAATTTATCTGGCCACTAAGTAAAGGTATGGCAAACTGGCAACAATACTCCATTCGTCTAGCATTAAAAGCAAAGAAAAACAGAGATTTTGTTGGCTCTGCTTCAGTGGATTATTTAATGTACTCTGGTTATATGGTCATGGCGTACTTTTGGGCTCAAATGGCGCAAAGTGCCTATGAGAAACTCGCAGGTGAAGTTGAAAACAGGGATTTTTATCGCGCTAAAATTAAAACCGCTGAATTTTATTTTGACCGTATCTTGCCCAGAACAAAATCATTAGCCAGCACTATGATGGCCGATCCTAAAACGTTAATGCAGTTAGATGAAGAACTATTAAGTTTCTTATAATTAACTGTTAAAAAAGCCAGGATATTCCTGGCTTTTTAGAATTAAGCTAAATACTTAGTTCGTCTAAACAAACAAAAACTGACACATATAAATAACCAAAAATTAAATGCACCACCCGAGTCACTGTTACCAATATTTGAGGTAGTTGTTGTCGTAATTGCCGGAGGTAATACAGGCGCTACAACTGTCACAGTATCAGTAACAACAATTTGACTACCACTTCCATCGGTTACGGTAAAAGTAATAGTATAGTCACCTTCTTCGATATATTTGTGCTCTGTATTTTTTGATGAACTTGTTGTGGTATCACCAAAATCCCACAAATAGGTATATTGCTCATCACCACCATTTACATTTGCATTAAAATTCACAGTTAAGCCGTCAATTTGTTTATCGAAATTTGCAATCAATGCAAACTCAACCAGTACATCCAACGAAAGTTCATAACTTACTAATGTTTCATCGGTCACATACAATTTTACTAAATAACGTCCTTGCTGCGAATATTCATGCTCAGCAACTTCACTTAACATTGCCTCTGTATTATCGCCAAACTCCCAACGGTATGTAAAATTTCCATAACCGCCACTGAGTATAGGGGTAAAAGAAAAGCGTTGCTCTGACTGGGTTACTGAAATTTCACCTGTTATAGCCTCACCGACAAGAATCTCATAGGATAACGTTTTTTCGCCGCTTTGCGTATTATAAGCAACTGAAACAGTATACTCACCACTTTGTACATAAGTATGCTCAACCGAAGCTCCATGTAAAACAGTGTTATCTCCCATTTGCCACACAAATTCAGAAGATTCGGAAACTTCGTCGTCTGCAACAGATAATTGTATTTTCAAACCATTTTTTTGGGCTAAAATTTCAGCCAAATCAGATTTATTAAGTAAAAGACTTGCCGAAGTATGATTTGAGTTCTGTGCTGTCACCTCCATCGTTAAGCCATATTTTTTAATGACAATGCCTGAAGCTGGCTGCTGCTCCATAGCATAACTCGTTTTGTCATCAAACTTTGCGTTTGCTGTCAAATAATTATCACCAGGTAATGAGGTTTGATCATAAATACTAAAAGCGGCATCTCTTATTTGAATATCTGTATTTGCCAGAGAGGCACCTTGCAATATCGGATGTTGATCTGCATCTATCACTCCTGTAAATACATCACCAGGATGTTCATTTACATTATTATCTATAATATTATCATTGCGATACCATAACAAAACCCCAGGTTCATAATTCACAGCACTTAAGGCAGAATCGACTCCTGAAAAATTTCTCAATTGAATATAATAATTATGCGCGGCACCAGGTATAGTTGTACCAATACGACTAAAACCGGATAAAGCAACATCACCACTGCGTTCGGCATCATGACTGAATAACTCATCATTATTAAAGACTTTAATCTCATCAGTAACAAAACCAAATCCCCCTCCTGCAGTATCGGTTTTATAAATAATTTTGACTGTAACGTTTTGTTGCTGAAACTCTGTTAAATCAAATGTTAGATCCACCCAAGATAATGCCCCCTGAGCGCCCGTAATATTTGAAGAACTGCCCGACAAACTATGTTTAACATCTTTATAGATAGTATTATCTACTTTTGTATGATTACCTTGTATTGGCTTATCATTCACCAAAACTTGAATATAATCATAATCAAGTTCTATTTCCCAACGAGCTTTCATAGATAAAGTTGCATTTCCTTCAGGTAAGCTCAGTTCAAACTCCATGTGATTATTTATGTCATGGCCATAAGAGGAATAAAATTGATACTCACCCGAATAAGGTGCACCGAATGCTATTTCAGATTTAGGTAAATTGATTTTTATCTGATTAATTCCCGCTTGCTTGTTAACAGCTGCAACCAGCTCTAAAGATTCAGTCGTGAGATCGGTCAATTCCAGATATTGTTGGTTTATCCAGTTCCCCTGATAACGGGTTTGAAAGTAATCTTTTGCAAAAGGACTAAAACCGGAAGGTTTTGTACCAGCAGGAGAACCAAGCCAACTTCCAGAAGACATTAATGACCAATGAGCTACAGGTGAACTAATTGCACCATAGGCCGTATCATATTCATCTGGTACCCCTAAATCATGACCAAACTCATGCACAACAACACCCGTTGCCGCATCTATAGGCGTAATAGTGTAACCATATAACTTTATATCTGAACCAGGTACTGACATAGGCTGATTATTTTCGTCAAAAACAAAAAACCTGTGTGACCAAATAGCATTTTCTCCTAGCGTACCGCCACCCGCTTCTTCACCAATACTTGAATGAATAATCATTACATGATCTATAATGCCGTCAGGTTCGTTAATATTGCCATCACCGTCAAAATCAAAAAAATCACTTTTATCATATTCTTTTAAATCAATATTTAACTCAGATACCGCTTTACTAACGGCTTCTAATACCAAAGCTGATACATTTTGGTCGTCTCCTTCTGCATTATTTCCACCGTAATGTTCAGCTGTTTTACTTGCTGTCACCCAACCAAGTGCATTACCAGTAAAATTTAAACTTTGACCTGACTCTTGTTGGTAATACTGGTAAGCCGACTCTAAATTTTGCCCTGCCGGACCTGAATATCCAGTATGAGAAAATAATAAGTTATTGTAATGCTCTTTCGAATAATCACTATAGAACATGCCGGTATCTTGTGGACTCAAACCATTATCATTATATTTCAAATCTGAAAAATCAATCATAATAGCCAGTACTTTAACGTCGTTAGTTACTTTTTCAGTTCCGCTAATCATTTTCGGTAATTGAGCAAATGTTTGCGCTTTATTCTGTACTAAGCCCTTTCTCTGCGCCTGCATGACTTTTTCACCCAATTTGCCGGGTAATTTTTTAGGATTAAAAGACTTATTTGTAAGATAGTTTTCTATGGCTTGTTGTTGCTGCTGCTCAGTGGCATTAGTTGATAGCTCACCACGTTTTTCTAACCAGTATAAAATTCTTTCTTCATTGATAACTCCGAGATCTGCAGAAGGGGAACTGCTTAAAGGTTTAGATATAGCAACGCCAGAAAAGGAGCTGATCAATACAATCAGGCTAAATAATTTTTTAATATTCATAATGTTCCTTGGTTTTTACACTTTTTAAAAGCGTCCTGCTTTTTTTTTATATACGCATTAACAATTTTGTTTTTTTCAACATCAGTTTGATCCTGCGTAATAGTTCCATTTTCTATTAGCATGTTTTTGATTTTTTCTGTGTTGTGGATCCGGATCATTTTTTCAGGTCTACAACGCGGCTTTATTATTTTTTCTTGCGTATCAACACTCACTTTTTGATCTTCATCAATGACCTGTTGGCAAGCCGTTAATGAAAAGCACGCAGCAAAAATAAAGGCATAATATTTAAACAATATAAATTCCTAACTATTTGATTGATTAATTAAAGATTAATAACAGAATGGTTCAATTTAAAAATAAGAGAAAGAACGCAATTGTACCTTTAAGCCTTAACAAGATAAATAACTATCCATGTTTTAAAGGGCATTTAGGTTATGTTAAGTGCTTTTATCTTCAACAATTGGCGTTGCCATGTGATCTAGAGCACCATATAGTTTAAAAAATATACGCCAGCGAGATCTAAAATTTTCGCAGACAAGGCAAATTTTTTTAGGTTTAGTTATTCTAAATCAAAAGAATTTAACGCAGTATGCGAGAATTTTAGACTCGCCCTTTGGGAATCTCTGAAAATGACTCATTCTGCGTTATGTAAGCTCGAAATAGATAAACTATTCCATTCGCTTACATGCCTTGCCTGAGTCATTTTCAGCGATTCTGGTACGCACTTTTTAAACTATATGGCGCTCTAGCGGTTGAATTTCAATTTTTTTACGCCCGCCTAATTCAGAATACAACATACCAGCAATAATAAGTGCGGCACCAAACCAGCCCTGGATCCCTAAATGTTCATCTAAAATAAGAAATGCCGCAATATGTGCAAATATCGGTTCTAAGGCAAAAATTAATGCAATTTTATGAGGCGCTATCAATCTCTGACTTGATGTTTGTGCCCAATAAGCAAACGCACTGGCTAAAATAGCTGAGTACGCAATCGCACTTAGCACCCCGGTATCCTGTATTTGCGAAATTAATGGTTGGTAATTCAGATCACGAACAAAATTGAGTTCATAAACAGAGGCTAATAAACTATAACAAGCGACGGAAAGTAACTGTATAATACTTAACTGTATAACCGGAAACTGACCGGCAAACCTTGCCATCATAGTAATATGCGAGGCAAAACACACGGCACTGATAGCGACAAGGATGTCCCCGGTATTAAATTCCATTTTATCGCCAATAGTCAAAAAATAGAGTCCGATAGATGCACAAATGACACTTATCCAGACTTCAATACCTACTTTAGTTTTAAAAAATAAGTAGCCTATAATGGGCACTAATGGCACACACATACCAGTTATAAATCCAGTGTTTGAAACACTGGTATATAATAACCCCTGCGTTTGCAATGAAAAGCCTAAAAATAATAAGAACCCCAGACCAAAACCTGTCAACAATAACTTTTTAACTTGGTAATTTTCTACATCTGGCGTACGTTTTCTTGAAAAATACCAAAGCGGAACCAGCGTAAGTGCTGCGAACGCAAAACGAAAAGTATTAAAGGTATTTACAGGCATCACATCAATGGCATCATCAACGACAACAAAACCTATGCCCCAGATCAAATTCACCAACACCAATGACCAAAAAGCCATCATAGCGGTACGTATCATGCAAAATTACTCATTCGAGGAAAAACCAGAAGATATCAGGGTATTAATAAATAATCTAGAGTAAAGATAAACCAGACCTGAAACTAACCTTAAATAAAGTCATAACTTAAGTTTCGGCTAGTTGTTGTGCTAAATCCTGCAGCAGTATGCCGGCAATACTTTGATTGGCACCTTTAAGGCTCACAATAATTTCGGCAATAGGTAATTTAGGTAAATCATCAAAATCAGCTAATGAGATTAAGTCTTCAGGAACAGTTTTACTGGCAAGTACTGTAACAACCTGCTCTGTTCGAATTAATTCAACCAAAAGGCTGCTATTGCTGGTATCACATATTAAATCATAACTGATCCCACTTTTTTCTAATCCATCAATAACACTACTATGAAATTTACAGCTAGATTCAAATAAAACTAAGGGTAGTGGCCTTTTTTTTAACAACCTTTCATGATGAGATACCCACACTCCATAATCCTGATAGATTAAAACACCTTCCTGGGTATTAGGTGATCGAGTCAGTATGGTTAAATCTAACTCTCCATTATCTAATCTTTGCCTTAACTCACCAGAGTTTGCCGTGATGACACTAATTTTTACACTGGGTAATTGCAACCTTAAAATCTCAATTAATCGGGGTAACAAATTTCGTGAATAGTCATCAGGACAACCAATTGTTAAGTTAGATACTTGTTCTTTACTTTTTAGTACCTTCAATGCTTCATCGTGTAAGCTGAGTAACCTTCTCGCATAAGACACCAAAGCCTTTCCTTCAGCTGTTAGCTTTAAATTTCTCCCATCTCTGATAAATAGCGATTTATTAAGCTGAGTTTCTAAGCGTTTAATTTGCATACTAATCGCTGATTGTGTCCTATATATCTGGCCTGCTGCTCTGGTGAAGCTCCCGTTATCTACAACAGCAATAAAGGTTCTTAATAAATCAAAATCCATTTTCCCAAGATGAGTATTTGCCACTATGTATTCCCCAGCCGTTATAAATTCCTATTAATCTAGCAGAAAACAATCTTTACTATCAATAACATTGATATCAGATATCAAACTAATTGGTTTGCCGCAAACTAAGACATTTCGTAAAGTAAATTATCACCTATTATTAAGGAAAATTATGAAACTTGTGATCGGCAATAAAAACTACTCTTCCTGGTCTCTTAGACCTTGGTTATTATTAACCTATTTTGATGTTAAATTTGAAGAGGAACGGATTGCATTATTTACAGAAGAAATGAAACATAAGATGTCTTTATACTGTCCAAATTCAAAAGTACCGGTATTAATTGAAAAAGACTTTAAAGTATGGGATTCATTAGCCATCTGTGAATATATCAATGAAACTTATATCAACTACCAGGGTTGGCCTAAAGATGCAAAACAACGTGCACATGCGCGCGCCATCAGCGCTGAGATGCATGCTGGATTTTTAAATATCAGACAAAATTTACCTATGAATATCAGGCGACCAGTCCAAACATTAACTTTATCTAATGCTACCATCAAAGGTATTGAACGTATCATAGAGATTTGGCAGTCCTGCCTGGAACAGTATGGCCATGCTGGTAAATTTTTATTTGGCCAGTTTAGTATAGCGGATGCTATGTTTATGCCCGTTGTCTCACGATTTAATACATATAACGTTTTAGTACCACCCTTGGTTAAAGATTATATACAAGATATGTTAAATCTACCTGCATATGAACAATGGCGAGAAGCTGCATTGGCCGAAACAGAAATCATTGACCAAGATGAAATCTAATTTATATGCCTTATTGAGGTATACGGATTAATCTAGCTTAAACCGTGTCACAGAGTTACTCAATTGTGTTGCCAAAGCCATTACGTCTGCTGATAAAACACCATTACTTTGTGATACTTCATAATTAAGTTTTGTGTGATCGGCCATAATAGTTAGGTTTTTACTCACATCTTCAGCAACCTGGCTTTGTTCATGGGTTGCTGCTGCCGTTTGTGAAGCCACAGAAGACACACGATCTGCTGCCTGGTTAATTTTATCTAACGCTTCTAAAGTTTGGTTTGATAATTCTACACTATTTTTAGTGGCTGCATTTCCTTTATTAATGGAGTTTACCGCTTCTTCCACCCCCTTTTGTAACGTTTCAATCATTTTTTGAATACTCTCCGTTGATTGCTGTGTTTTACTAGCAAGTGTTCTAACTTCATCAGCAACCACTGCAAATCCCCTGCCTTGCTCTCCCGCTCTTGCTGCTTCAATTGCTGCATTTAATGCGAGTAAATTTGTTTGTTCGGCAATCCCACGGATCACATCCAATACAGAAGTAATATCTTGTGAATTTTCCGATAATTTGGCAATGACTTCAGCCGCTTGCCCAACAGTTTCTGATAAACTATTAATCTCATTTACCGCGTCCTGAGTGATTTGACTGCCATCATGGGTTAGATTATTCACTTCAGATAATTCTGTAGACGTTAATTTCGCATTTTTAGCAACCTCAGAGATAGCATATGACATTTCATTTACTGCGGTCACTATTAATTCTACTGAGCTTAATTGCTGGATACTGGTATCATGGATATTTTTTGCTCCTGTATCTAATTGGCCGACCCCCCCTATCACATTCGCGGATTGATCAACAATAGAGCGTATCAGTTCAGCTAAACCATTGATTAACTCATCTAAATCTTTCGCTACCAAGCCTATTTCATCTTTTCTGGATGAATTAATTCGTCTGGTCAAATCACCATCGCCACTATTTAACCCTTGAAGTTTAGAGGATAAATCTTCTAATGCATCAGCCATGGCTTTAGGTGCAGCTATACCTGAAAAGAGTGTAAAAAGGATCACGATAGCACTAATTATCATTAAAATAGTTTGACTGGTATCAACTGAATCTACGATTTCGGCACTAACTTTGATGCTCTTTGCATCTGCTGCCTCACCTGCTGCATCATAAAAATCTCTTAAATTATTAAACGCAGTATTAGCCTCGCCTTGACTTAGAGCAACGGCAGCATTTTTATCTCCTTGATTTACTAGTTCAAATATTTGTGCTGAAGTTTCCTTCCAGGCTTGGTAACTCGCTTCAAATTTTGTTATTTTTTTTAAAACATCGGGATACATGACCATATAAGATTTATACTTTTGCATTCTGTCATAGGCCTGCTGCGCATTCTCTGTATATTCTTCAAAATATTTATTCGCATCCTGACTATTTGGAGTTGCTTGTAACATTTGCAATTCAGCGACTTTAGCCTGATACAAATCCCGATCAGCATTAATAACCGCTGAAATAGCGGGATTAAAATTTTTGCCGAAAAGCATTAACCCATTTTCAGTTTTAGATACTAAAGTGAAATTCATTATAACTAATATAATAAAAAAGAAGGCTATACTACAAAAAGTAGCTGTATAGCGCACCCTTACACTATGAATATTCATATTGCCTCTATGAAATGGGGGGTTCGATATTAATTAAATATAGTATCGTGAAACGTTATAGCAAATGTTTACACTTTTTTATAAACCATTAATGCGTTAAAAAGAATCGGTTTCCTGTGATATCTAATGAGTCTAAATAACCTTCATATGTTTTATTAGTATCTATTAAGTGAGAGGTTTTAGATGAATTTATAACAAAATTAAAAAAGTAAAAATTAACTTGGAACATATTTATGACTTTTAAATGGTAACAGGTAAAACCACAGTCGCCAGACAACCCTGACAGTCGTCCCGATTAACTAAAGTTAACTGGCCGCCGTGTGCTTCTAATATTTGTCGACACAATACCAGGCCAATACCTGAGCCTTTCTTTTTTGTGGTATAAAATGGCACAAATAAGTTATCCGGATTAGCAATACCCAAACCTTCGTCTTTAATATACAAGTAAAATCTATTATTTTGCGTTTTCCAACTAATTTCCACTGGGTTATTTTGAGCTGATTCCACTGCATTTTTGACTAAATTGATCATAACTTGTTCTATCTGTACGGGATCAATAAAAAGTGAAATATCTGCTTGTTGTCGCACAGTGATATTATTTTCAACATAAAGTGAGGCTATTTTTTTTATTAGCTCTGCCATTAAGGTTATTTTTTTCTGTGGTACAGGTAAATGCGCAATTTGTTTATAGCTGTTAACAAAATCTTTCAGGTTATTAGTTCTTTGTGCAATGATAGACAACCCTTCAACAAGGTTGTCTTTGTGTTGATAAATATCCTGTTGTTTTGACAATAAACGTCTGAGTGTTTCGCTAATTGAAGCGATGGGTGCAAGTGAATTATTAATTTCATGACTGATCACTCTGACTAAACTCTGCCAGGCGTTGCGTTCTTCTATTCTTAATAGCACACTGACATCTGTAATAAATAACAGCTTTTGCTGTTGCCCTTGCTCTCTGAATTGTTCCATATGCACATTAAATTTACCTTGCTGCTCACCAAATTTTAATGTCATCACCGTATTCTCGCCACAAACTAACGGTTCAAACTGTTTTAACTGATGTAACAACTCACTGTCTTTTTTAATTTCCGGTAATTGGAATAACGCATTAGCGGCGGGATTACTTAATACTAATTCATTACTATCGTTTAGCGCAATAATCGCGACATCAATATGATTAATCACAGTTTTTAACAACAATTGGCTTTCTACAGACTCTATACGTTGTTTATTTAACCGTATTGCAAGCCCGTTGATTGAATCTATCAACTCATTTAATGCCGCATCACCTTCACTGGATCTTGCTCTTAAACTATAATCTCCCTGGATCATCGCATCTAATAAATTACACAAGCTTCTAAACTGATATGCAGACACCTGATGAATTTTGGTATGGCAATAAATAATCGTTATTAATGAAAATAATATCGTGAGTAATACCAGCGGTGTCGAAATACCGGCATAAATCATGACCCACACCAATAAAAGAAACAGAGGAACGGATGCAATTAATGATAATTGAGTTAACTGAGATTCAAAGGTTTTTCTTGCCTGCATATCGGATCCTGTGTCTAGAGCATCAACTTTATATTTTTTCTAATCTACGATATAAAGCACTTCTGCTCAAACCAAGTGATTTAGCCGCTTTTAACACATTGCCGTCAAAATAAGATAAACGTTTATCTATGATATCGAACTCTATTGTTTCTAATGTTTTTAAGGCTTCAGTTTCAACAACGGTATGCTCAGGTGTGTTGTTTATTGACTTATTGACACCAGGTAACCCCAGATCATCAACACCAATTTCATTGGTCCGACATAAAATATGTGCTCGTTCCATCATATGATTTAGCTCCCTGATATTACCCGGCCAATCATAACTGAGTAACGCTTGTTTCGCCAAAGGGCTGATATCAAGTACTTGAGTATGCTGCTTTTTCGCTATTTTAATCAAAAATGATTCGGCTAATAATACAATATCTTCTTTTCTGTTACGCAGTGGTGGGATTTCAATGGCTATGGTATTGATGCGATATAATAAGTCTTTGCGAAATTCATTATTTTCCACAGCCCGATTTAAATCCGCGTTGGTTGCACTAATTAACCGTATATTAACCGACAGAGTTTTACTCGCCCCGACTTTTTCAAATTCACTGTCTTCCAATACTCTTAGAAGCTTACCTTGCTGCGAATAAGGCGTATTAGCAATTTCATCTAAAAATAACGTCCCTTTATCTGCTAATTCAAATCGCCCAATACGCTCCATTTTTGCATCCGTAAATGCTCCTTTGGCATGGCCAAACATCTCACTTTCAAATAACGTTTCTGTCACAGCCCCCATATTAACTGAGATTTGATTTTCCTCTTTTCTTGTTGAGTGGGCATGAATGTAACGTGCAAACATGCTTTTTCCAGTTCCATTTTCTCCCGTTAATAACACACTGGCATCACTTTTTGCCACTTGTTCAATCACCGCCATGGTCTTTTTCATGGCGGCCGAATCAGCAATCAGTTCATTGCTAAATTCGTTATCAACTTGCTGTTGCAGTAACTTATTTTGTTGTGTTAATTTTTGTGAGTTTTTTTCGCTAATTGCTAATTTTATTTGATTGTTAATAATGGCTAAAAGTCTGTCAATTTCCCATGGTTTTTGTATGAAATCATTTGCTCCTTGTTGCATTGTCGAAACAGCAACCTCTATCGTGGCCCAACCTGTCATAACAACTATAGGTAAGTTTTCTTCCAGTTTTCTGATAGCTTTGATCAGTTGCAACCCTTCTTCTCCCGATGTGGTATCGAGAGAGTAATTTAAATCCATTAACACTAAATCAAAGCTTTCTTTTCTAATACAAGCAAGTGCCGCCTCTGGTGTAACAGTTAAACTTACCGTAAAACCTTCACTTACCAAAAGCATTTTTAATGCCGACAATACATCATGATCATCGTCTACCAGTAATATTTTTTGATTCATGTTAATTTGTTACTTACCTATTGATTGTTAAAGTATATACATTTAAATTTATTAACCTAGTAATTTTATCTGTGCCTTTATTACTATTGGCGAATAGTCATTAATTGAATTATTCGTAATGCAGCGCTGCACTGGGCTCAATTTCAAGCGCGCTTTGTGTCGGTAGGTAAGTTGCTAACATTACTACCGCCCCTATGATCACTGTGATCCCTATGGCGATTAACGACAATATCGAATTTCCAGTACCAAACATTTGCGACATAGCAAACCCCATGGCAGAACCTGCCATAACACCTGGAATGCCACCCCATAAAAGTTGTTTAAACCCAGTCAATAAGAACTCCCTGGTCACTGCTTTTTCATCAGCACCTAAGGCTCGCTTAATTCCAATCTCTTGTGTTCTTTGATTAATGGTATTTGACATCACACCGTAGATCCCACTTGCCGCTAAGACCATAGTTGCAACGCCAAAGATGGCACAAAGAAAGCTCATAAATTGGATCGGTGCTACAGACCTTGCATTACTTGCTTCGTATGTTTCGATTCGAAAAGAAGGCAGTTCAGGATCGATAGAATTTAATATTTTACGTAGTGTTTGTGTAGCAACAATTTCATCTGACTTCATATGCATTGCAATCGATAATTGCTGTCTGGGCGCTTGTGTAAAAGGCCTGTAAATAGCAGGCAACATCTTAGTTTCCCTATCTCCTTGTATGGTATTGCCAACAATACCTACGATTGTCAGCCAGATTTTTTCTTCAGAATCCATAATTCTAATACGTTTTCCTAATGCTGAACTACCAGGAAAATGGCGAGTAACAAAGTCTTCAGACACTAAGACAGATGTTTTACCTAAACCATCATCACCACGATTAAAATAACGACCAGACTTTAATTCAACGCCTAATTTACTTAGAGATCCAGGCATTATAGCAATATAATTAGAGAGCGGATAACTCATATTGTTATTTTGGGTGTACTCATTGCCCTCGATAGCGATTTTAGGCCTATAGCTATAGCTACCAGGTAAAGCTGTAGATATCATTACATGAGAAATACCCATGCTATTTTCTAATCTAGATTCTAGTGTTTTAGCGAACTGAACTTGTTTTTCGTCGGTATCGTAATTTGATTCAGACAGTAATACTCTTGCTGTCAAAGTATTTTCTATGTCAGCACCGATATCCTGATGACTTTGAACATAAGCCGCATGTACCATCACTGCAGCCGCAATGAGTACTGTCATTGAAATAAAAATTTCACTGATCACCAAAATCCGATTTAATCGTCCTGCTTTTTTCCCTAAAGCGCCTCGTGTGCCATCACGTAATACCGCATTAAAGTCTCCACCAGAATTTTTCCAGGCAGGTAACAAACCCGTAACGAGAATAGTGGTCACGACAATAATTAAAAATAGTTTTATGGTGTAACTGTCTATACCAAATTTCCACCAAAAAGCAGGTGGATCAACAAAGAATGTCGCAACTATCGATTCAGAAACTTCCAGTCCCCAGGCAACCATAAGTAAGCCTATCATGCCACCTAATGTACATATAATAATACTCTCCCATAACATTTGGCTTATCAAACGTGCCCTTGGTGCGCCAAGTGCAACTCTAATAGCGGTTTCTTTTGAGCGCTCAATAGCCCGAGACAATAAAAGGTTACCCACATTTATCGACGCTAGTATTAATATAAGTACAGTAACAATATGCATAGTATAAATAACAGGTTGTCCATCGCCCGCTCCTGAGCCAGGTAAACTTGTAACATAAACAGATAAGCCGCTATTCGATTTAGGGTATTTTTGTTCTAAACGTTTCATAACGAGATCTAATTGCTTATCAACTTCCTGTATTGATACGCCTGGCTTTAAACGCGCCAAGCCACGTAATTCAATTGATTTATCTCTTGTTAACTGAGTGAGATCTGCTCTAAGTGGCAACCACATTTGCGCAACATTTGGAAAAAAATATCCCTGTGGCATCACACCGATGATCTGATGAGGCTCACTATTAATTCTGAGGGTTTGTTGGGTTATTTCAGGGTCGCCGCCAAACTGGTTTTGCCATATATCAAAGCCAATTATCACAACTTTTTCAGCTCCCGGTAACCCCTCTTCTTTAGTGAATTCCCTGCCAATTAAAGGTTTAATACGCGTTATTTGAAAGATATTAGTCTCTGCAGTTACCGCATTATATCGTCTGGCACCATCGCGACCAGATACATTTACATTGTCATTATAATAACCACCAAATTCGGTGAGCCCACTTACACCATTTTTGATTGCCTGATAGTCAAGTAAATTTATTTTGTCGTCATTTTTTTCCCCATTTAAAGAAGCAATCAAAATGACGATTGACTCACCATCCTCAAAGGGTAAATCTTTGTAAAGGATCGTATTAAAAAACGAAAACATGTACACGCTCAAACCAATTCCAGCAGCCATCACTAAGGTAGTCAGTACCGTAAACCCAGGCGTTTTAGACAATAACCTCAACGCATATTTGAAATCTTGTATAATCATTTTTATGACCTCTAAGCCGCTGCAATGTCTTTGAGTTTGGTTTTTATCTGATCTGATACTATCTGACCATCTAATACATCTATATTTCTATCCGCTTGTTCTGCCGATCTTGGATCATGGGTAACCATACAGATAGTCGCCCCCTCTTCATGTAGCTGATCCAGTAACGCCATAACTGTTTGTGCATTTTTGGAATCCAAGTTACCTGTAGGTTCATCGGCTAATATAATAGATGGACTTCCGGCAATGGCGCGTGCCACCGCAATACGTTGTTGCTGCCCGCCTGATAACTGAGATGGAAAATGATTCGCTCTGTGAGACATATCCACTTTATCCAGCGCAGTTTTCACCATTTCCTTGCGTTGTGTTTTAGTAACGTCCTTACGGTAAGTGAGTGGTAGTTCAACGTTTTCTTCAACACTCAGGTCGCTTATTAAATTAAATGATTGAAAGATAAAACCTATTTCTTTATTCCTGATACGCGCTCTTTCACTTTTTGAAATATCAGATACATCATGTGATCCTAACTGATACTTTCCACCAGTACAGGTATCTAATAGTCCTAATAGTGATAATAAAGTCGACTTCCCACATCCTGAAGGTCCAGATATCGACACATATTCTCCTTTATTAATAACTAATGACACTTGGCTCAATGCATGTGTTTCTACATCTTCGGTATAAAATACTTTGCTTACGTTTTCTAATTTAATTAATGTATTGCTCATCATCTTTTCCTATAATTCTGTGTTTAATCTTTGCTAATTTAATCTGATTTTTTGATACGTATCCCAGTTACTCGGATCCGATATAATCACCCTTTCTCCAAGCTTCAAGCCGCTAATGATTTGTATTTTTTCTATAGACCCTTTGCCTAGCTGAACACTCGTCTGCTGGGCGAAATCTCCATTTTCACTGAGTTTATATATGTTGGACGTGCTTTGACTCTGAGCAAACAACGGACGATTAATAAACAAAGTATCACTGATCTCTGTCACTTTAATCTCTCCTTCAACGGCCAGATCAGGTCTGGCATCTGTCGGCAGAGTACCGGTAAATTCGACATCTACTTGTACATTACCCTTGATCACAGCCGGGTCAACTCTGATAACTTTGCCTGTTACTTTATTATTTCTGGTATCGATAAGTACTTTTTGCCCTATCATCACATCATTGATTTGTAGCTCTGCAACCTGTAACTCTGCGATAAGTGAATCTTGTTGGGCTAACTTTGCGATGTTTCCACCCATAGGAATGCGTTGGCCTACTTCCACAGGCACTTCCTGTACTACACCATCAATACCGGCTACGATCATCAGACCATTAACCTGTTGCTGTGCCCGCTCTAAAGTCTTTTTCATTTTATTGAGTCTGGCCTTGCGTGCATTGTTTTGTACTATAAGATTCTCTTGCATTTTTCTGAGTCTTTCTTTTTGAATGTCTAATCGCTGTTTTAATTGAATGGTTTCAAGTAACGTTTTTTCATAGTCAATTTTTGATACAACCCCTGATTGCTGGCGATATAATAGCTCTTGGGCGTCTTGTCTTAACTTGCTACTCTCATAATTCAATTTGGCATTTAACATAGTCGATTTTTGGTCAAGTAAACCAGATTCCTGTTCAACCTGGTTCGCTTTACTTTCTGCAGTTCTGGCTTCCAGTTCCCATTTCGTTTCTTCAAGTAACTGAACTAACCTGGGGTTACTCAATTGCGCGATTAAATCTCCTTTTTTTACGAGTTTGCCGGGCTTTACGATAATGCGCTCTACCCTTGCTTCAACACTTGCAGACAGCCATTGAATATTATCAGGTACCAGTACACCTGTACCTCTCACTGATACTGAAAAGTCACCGCGCTTTACATCATCAAATACCAGGTTACTTCTATCAACTGAAAAATTAGCCTGAGCTAAATACCACAAGTAATTTATTGCAGCTAATGAGATCAATACGCCAATAACCCATGGCCAATAACCTAGAAAATTAAACTTCTTTTGTTTGGTTCTTACGATATCCAAAATGTTTTCTCCAACCATTTACTGATGTTGAACATTAATATGCTATGTATAGCAGCTGCCGTGCCAAAACCATAAAGATATAATATTAAAGTACTTTTCATTATTTTAAAGATTGAGAAGCGAGGTATATCCCAGTGATGGGAAAAGTAAACAAGGAGAATATCCCATTATTGGGAATTTTGTAATTGCCATTAAAAAGAGCATAATATTGATAATTATGCTCCTTAGTTTTATCTTATTTTGTTTTTGCTATGGTATTATTGTTCCTAGCATTTTCATGCCAATACTGCCAATGCATATGTAGTTTATCTTCAGTTAAATGCTCTGGTTGTAAATAATCTTTATAGGTATAGCGATAGAATTGACGCGGTTTTTTGGGATCTACTTTTTCTTTGCTTACCGTAAAATTAGCTTTATGTTGTATCAACCAATCTGTGAATTCTTGTTCATAAGCTTTACCAGAACTATCAAGCAGTTCTTTGTAACCTTCAAAGTAATCAGTTTTTAGAAAATGTGCCATTTTCCTATACTCTTGTGCATGATTTTCATACATAAACCGTACAGCCAGATAACCCCATTTATATACTCTGTCTGTGCCATCTTTATATTGTGTATTAAAAACATCTTGTAATGTTGGCCACTTGTTTTGTTCAGTTTCAGCCATTAAAGTAAAGGCTTTTGGGTTATCATCAGCTTTAGATATATATTCAGCTAAACCTTCAGACCACCAAACTAAATGACTTGGAAAGTGTCCGTAGGTATCATATTTAATAAATCGACCGTCCAGGTAATGTACATATTCATGATTTAAGTTCCAAACTTTAAATTCAGGACGTACCCAAAAGTGTTCATATGAATAAAATGTCGCAATATTATTGGGATCTTGTGTCGTGCCTTCAATGTACATTCCACCATTATCAGTATGAATGTCAAAAACTAATTGGCCATATTTATTATATTCAGCGGCATTATCAAATACCACCACTCTGAGTTCGTCATTAAAATCATTGGCTGCAGGTTGATTATTGGTTTTTAACTTTTCATGAAAAACATCTTCCTGGGAAGTTAATTTAGTACAAGAATCGGTAAGCTGCTCTTGGGTCATATGCTGGGTAAGGATATACAAGCTCGATGAACACACATGTTTAATTGGTAGTACTTGTTCTATCGTTGGTGCAATACATCTATCTTTTAAACTACCTTCTTTACAGTCGGATTTACCTCTAAAAGTAGTTACAACATACGGGATACTAAATTCTTCTTTAGCCTGCTCAATTGATTTGGTTTTATCCGCAGTAATTGCAGTCCATACAGCTTCATCCAAATCATTCATTGAGATTTCAAAAGGTAAGGTTAATTTGTCTTCGTCTAGCTTCTTTTTATCATCTTCTGATCGGGTATAATATTCATTCCAATATTGTTTATTATAAATATTGTAGTATTGCGCTAATGCCCAAACAGCATGCTTTTGAGGCCAGTTATCACCTTTCAAAATTGCATTCTTAGAAGTTAAGAATGCCAATAAAGCTTGCTCAAGCTCCCCGTCACCTTGAATACCTTTGATATACGCAGCTTGATTTTTTCTTCTTGCTTCATAAGGTAAAATAGCACTGGCACGCAATACTTCCCACAGGGCATAGTCAATGGCTTTATCTTCTGGCAATTGATTGCTTGAATATAATTCAATCAACTTGGTTAACGGTTTCACATGATCAGTAACAGCTCCCTGAAGTGGTTCAAGGAAGTATAATCGATATAAAGCAACCGCATAATTTTCGTGTAACCTGGCAGTCGTCGCATTGATCTCATAAAATCCAGGCATATTTTGTAAGTTTAATAAAGCAGAGTTGAGTGTTTCAGCTGTGTGTTCTGGCCAGTTTTTATCAGGACCAAAGCTACTATATATGCGCAAATAATAAGTTAATTTATCTAGTTTACTATCATCTAATATGCCCAATGATGTCTGAGCTGAAATCCCATTAGCAACACTTTCTAACAAGCCAACCCGGTGATGATTGAAATTCTGATCCCACAACTGGCTAACGTCTGTCTCAATAATTTCTGCAATCAAGGGATCACTCTTATTTAGTTCACTATTTTGAGTTAACACAGGTGAAATATTTACTATTTGATTACTTTTCTGGGTATTCGTACATCCCGAAATTAGTGCCACTGAAACTGCAGCAAATAAGATGCTGATCTTATTACTCATTATTAAATCTCTATATATTAAAACCTAAACCAAAGATTTAATGTATACAATATTCAATTGATTTACAAGCCTAGTTTTCTTTATCTCAGAAATGCAAAAACGCCAACTTATAATTAAGTTGGCGTTTCTATTTTTTTGGTGCGGATAGAGAGACTTGAACTCTCACGGCCTAAGCCACAGCCCCCTCAAGGCTGCGTGTCTACCAATTCCACCATATCCGCAAATTCTTTAGTTTGGTACGTCTGACGTTGTATCATCTGTTTTAGTTTCATCTGATACAGGTACGTCTTCAGAAGCAGGTACTGGTACAGTTGCTGGTGCTGCTTGTGTTTCTATTGCAGGCGCAGTTTCCAAATCAGACCAAACATCTGTTTCTTTAATTTGACTCGCAGTCATATTTCCCAATACGATACTTAATACAAAGAAAGTAGATGCTAAAACCGTGGTAGTTTTAGTCATAAAGTTTCCTGCACCACTAGAACCAAATACAGTTGCTGAAGCACCGGCGCCAAAAGAAGACCCCATATCGGCTCCTTTACCTTGCTGTATTAATACCATGCCAATTAAGGCTAAAGCAACAATTAGGTAAACTACTAAAAAAATTTCATACATCTTTATGTTGTCCCTTGTGCACTATTACAAATATTTAAAAATGCTGTTGATTTAAGACTTGCGCCGCCAATCAACCCGCCATCTATATCCGGTTGTGCAAACAATAATTTGCTATTTTCTTCATTAACACTACCCCCGTAGAGTAGTATTAGCTTTTCTCCAATAGACTTATCTATTGCAGTTATTTTGTCTCTTATAAATCTATGCACAGCTTGCGCTTGTTCTGGTGTCGCGGTTTTTCCGGTACCAATAGCCCAAACGGGTTCGTATGCTATCACAGAATTACTTAATGCCGCTATACCTAATTTATTAATTACTGCATCTATTTGTGCAGCAATTACAGATTCTGTTAAATCTTGCTCTCTTTGCGCTTCACTTTCACCAATACACAAAATTGGAATTAGCTTATTGCGCTGAGCTTTTTCAAATTTTTCAGCAACAATGTCATTTGATTCATTATATAAGCAGCGACGTTCAGAATGTCCCACTAAAGTATAATGACAACCAATATCAGCTATTAATTTTGCATCAACTTCACCTGTAAATGCACCCGCATCTTCGTGGGATACAGTTTGTGCACCAGCCTCTAATCCAGCGTCTAACGCTTTTGTGAGCAAAGGGAATGGAGGAAAAACTAAAACATCTAAATCTTGATTATTTACATTTTTTAAAGCTGAAGCCATTGAATCAATCAGTTCCAATGAACCATTCATTTTCCAATTACCTGCAACCATAGGTTTGCGTGATGTCATGTTCTACTCCATTCATAAAGCGGGCAAGATAATATCGTGACTTACCCGCAGTTACAAGTTATTAATAGCCTAAGCGGTTTGATTGCTCACAGATTCAACAACCTTTGCTATTTTTTGTGTACAGTCTAGCACTTGTTTTTCTTGCTCAGCTTCAACCATGACTCGTATTACAGGCTCTGTGCCTGACTTTCTGAGTAATACCCGCCCTTTTCCGGCAAGCTCATTTTCTACCTGCGAAACCGCGTCTTTTACTAATTGATTTTTGGTAGGATCTGTTCCTTTTGCATAACGAACATTAATCATTTTCATTGGATATTTAACAAAACCTTTGCCCAAATCCTCTAATGTCTTATTTTGAGATATCATAGCTGCTAAAATTTGCAAGCTGGAAATAATACCATCACCAGTGGTTGTTTGATCTAGGCTCAATATATGTCCCGAACTTTCACCGCCTATTTTCCAGCCTTTTTTCTTTAACAGTTCCATAACATAACGATCACCAACTTTAGAACGCGCAAATTCAATGTCTCTGTCTTTTAAGGCATTTTCCAGCCCCATATTTGACATCACAGTACCCACTACGCCTCCACCTAATAAGCCTTCATTTTGAGCCTGGCAAGCTATGATATAAACTAAATCATCGCCATCAAAAATACGGCCTTTATGATCAACCATCATCACACGATCGCCATCACCATCATAAGCAATACCAACATCGGCTTTTTCTTCTAGTACTTTACGAACGAGCGCATCCACATGAGTCGCACCACATTCTTTATTTATATTTAGTCCATCTGGTTTACAAGCAAAAGTGATCAACTGAGCACCTAATTCAGATAAGACATCCGGCGCAATGTGGTAAGTTGCGCCATTTGCACAATCGACAACTATTTTTAATCCATCTAGTGACAAGCCCTGCGGAAACTGACTTTTACAAAATTCAATATAACGCCCATCCGCATTTTCAAGTCTTCTGGCTTTACCTAGTTTTTCAGAATCTACGCAAGTCATTTTCTCATCTAACATAGCTTCCATTTCTAGCTCAACATCATCCGCTAATTTCAACCCCTGACTTGAAAAGAATTTGATCCCATTATCATGATAAGGGTTATGTGACGCACTGATCACGATACCAGCTTCGGCACGAAAAGTTTGTGTTAAATATGCGACTGCCGGTGTTGGCATAGGGCCCAACAAAACGACATCAATTCCAGCTGCAATTAATCCAGCCTGTAAAGAAGTTTCCAATAAATACCCTGAAATACGTGTATCTTTGCCAATTAATACTTTTTTAGTGCCCGCTTTTGACAAGACTTTACCAGCCGCCCAGCCTAATTTAAGTGCGAATTTAGGTGTAATTGGAAACTCACCGACCAACCCACGCACACCATCTGTACCAAAGTATTTTCTATTACTCATTAAATTCTTTCTCCTGGAATTATGCTTTACTTACATGCTTGCCATACTTTCAAAACGTCAATCGTTTCGGCCACGTCATGTACTCTGATTATTTTTGCGCCTTTTTGAGCTGCAATTAAAGCGCCGGCTAATGAACCCGCGAGTCGATTATTAACATCACGTTGCAATAAATTACCTATCATAGACTTTCTCGACAACCCAGCTAAGACTTCACAGCCTAATTGCTTAAACTGACCTATTTCCTTTAGTAATTTATAGTTATGTTCCAAAGACTTACCAAAACCAAACCCAGGATCAATAATAATTTTGTCTTTACTTAAACCAGCAATCTCACACGCTTTTATTCGTTTAACAAAAAATTGTTTTACGTCTTCTACCACATTATCGTAAGTTGGGTTTTGCTGCATAGTACGAGGTGCGCCCTGCATATGCATAAGACATACAGGTACATTTAACTTTACAGCTGTCTGTAATGCCTCAGCTTCTTGTAATGCCCTGACATCATTAATAATATCAGCACCTGCGGCTACAGCTTCGCGCATAACTTGTGCTTTGCTAGTATCAATTGAAATGACGCAATCAGATTGCATTCTGATTGCTTTAATAACAGGAATAACACGTTTAAGCTCTTGTTCTAAACTTACGTCTGGCGCCCCCGGTCGAGTAGATTCACCACCAACATCAATAATAGTAGCGCCCTCTTGTAACATGCATAAGGCTGTTTTGACAGCGCTATCAAGTAGGTTATGGCTACCACCATCGGAAAAGGAATCTGGCGTGACATTAAGAACCGCCATTACTTGCGGGCGACTGAGGCTTAACTCTCTGTCTCTGGGTAATTTTAAAATAGACATCTATTCACATTAATACGAATAAAAAACCCCGAGTAGCCCGGGGTTTTCAATAACTAAAACTAGTAACGCTTAGTTTACAGAAGGTTCATCTGTATCATCAAGCTTTGTTTCAATTTTTTGCTCGGTATTCTTACCAGATTTTTTATTACCATCATTATCTGAATCAGACTTTTGGTCATGTGCATCTCTGGGTTCGCGTACCTCGCGATGAGCCATTAAATCATCAATTTGATCAGCATCAATGGTTTCATATTTCATCAGTGCATCTTTCATTGCATGAAGCACATCGATGTTATCTTTTATGATTTGCTCAGCTCTTAAATAGTTTCTATCTGCAAAATCACGAATTTCTGCATCAATTAATTTAGCAGTATCGGCAGACATACTCTTAGACTGAGAAGAACTTCTTCCTAAAAATACTTCTCCTTCTTCTTCAGCATATAACAATGGACCTAATTTTTCACTTAAACCCCATTGTGTAACCATTTTACGTGCAATATTTGATGCTCTTTCGATATCATTCGATGCACCTGTTGATACACGATCAGCACCATAAATTAATTCTTCAGCAATACGACCGCCGTACAAGGATGAAATCTGGCTTTCTAAGAACTGTTTACTATGGCTGAACCTGTCCTGCTCCGGCAAGTACATAGTTACACCTAAAGCACGGCCACGCGGTATAATTGAAACCTTATAAACAGGGTCATGCTCAGGAACCATACGTCCAACAATTGCATGGCCAGCTTCATGATATGCCGTCATTTCACGCTCTTGCTCACTCATCACCATAGACTTGCGTTCTGCGCCCATCATGATTTTGTCTTTTGCTGCGTCAAATTCAGCCATACTGACAACACGTTTATTGCTTCTTGCTGCAAAAAGTGCGGCTTCGTTCACTAAATTTGCCAAATCGGCACCAGAAAAGCCTGGAGTACCACGCGCAATAACTTCCGCTTTAACGTCATCACCTAACGGAACTTTACGCATATGAACTTTAACGATTTGTTCACGTCCGCGAATATCAGGCAGACCAACGACAACTTGTCTGTCAAAACGTCCAGGTCGTAAAAGAGCAGGATCAAGTACATCAGGACGGTTCGTTGCCGCAATCACAATAATACCTTCATTACCTTCAAAGCCATCCATTTCAACCAGCATTTGATTAAGAGTTTGTTCACGTTCATCATGACCGCCCCCTAAACCAGCACCACGTTGACGACCAACAGCATCGATTTCATCGATAAAGATAATACAGGGAGCCGCTTTTTTTGCTTGATCGAACATATCACGTACACGTGATGCACCGACACCAACAAACATTTCTACGAAATCTGAACCAGAAATTGTAAAAAACGGTACTTTAGCTTCTCCTGCAACAGCTTTTGCCAGTAAGGTTTTACCCGTTCCCGGCGGACCCACCATCAATACGCCTTTAGGTATGCTACCGCCTAGTTTTTGATATTTAGCCGGATCGCGTAAGAAATCAACCATTTCAGTAACATCTTCTTTGGCTTCATCACATCCAGCCACATCTTTAAATGTTACTTTAATTTGGTCTTCATTCATTAAGCGAGCTTTGCTTTTACCAAAAGACATCGCGCCTTTACCGCCACCGCCTTGCATTTGACGCATAAAGAATATCCAAACACCTATTAATAACAACATAGGGAACCAGGATATAAATATAGTCTTTAAGAAAGATTGCTCTTCCGGTAATTTTCCGACTATGCTGACATTACTTTTCAGCATATCATTCATAAGATCATCATCATGCATAGGGATCACGGTTTCAAAACGCTCACCATTTGATTTTACGCCACTGATAACCCCATTACTGCGGTCTATTTGAACTTCACGCACCACTTGGCTGCGTACATCATTTACGAATTGAGAATAACTCATTTGACGATCTGCTCGATCGCCGGGGTTAAAGCTCTGAAACACCGACATTAATACTACTGCGATGACTAACCAGAGGATCAGATTTTTTGCCATATCACTCAAGGTGTTAACCTCTTGTTTCCAATTAAATAAAAATACTAAGTACTAATGTACTACAGTTTGTATCCCGTAGCTACTATATATACTTCCCTTGAACGTGCGCGAGATGAATCTGGCTTACGTATTTTGACCGATTTAAAGCAGTTTCTTACCTCCTTAACAAATTGTTCCGAACCTTCTCCCTGAAAAACTTTAACAGCAAAACTGCCATTTTTTTTCAATACTTGATGACACATATCTAATGCTAGTTCAACCAAATACATACTGCCTGGTTGATCCACAGATAAGTTGCCACTCATATTAGGAGCCATATCAGAAAGTACTAAATCTACATTTTTGCCATTAATTCGATCTAATAACGCATTTAATACTGCTTCCTCACGAAAATCCCCCTGTAAAAAATCAACTCCGGCTAAAGAATCCATCGGTAATATATCACAGGCTATTACTTTACCATTTGCTCCCAGTTGTTCAACCGCATATTGCGACCAACCGCCTGGAGCTGCCCCTAAGTCAACAACAGTAGACCCGGGTTTTATTAATTTGTCTTTCTTTTGTAACTCTTCCAGCTTAAAAACCGCCCGCGAACGTAAGCCTCTTTTTTGAGCCTCTTGTACATAGTGGTCATCAAAATGCTCTTTCAACCATAATTTAGAACTGGTCGATTGCTTTTTATTTGCCATTCTTTTTTTCCAACAAAGTACCCAACTAAATGCTCAACTTAATAGTATTAATCTGTAGATGGCGGTAGAATAACTATAATTCAAGACCGACTTAACAAAAAACTAGTGAAATTTGTAACATAATGAAATTATCAAATAAACAAAAGCAATTTTTAAAAGGCCAGGCACATAGCCTGAAGCCTGTTGTATTATTAGGCTCCAACGGTTTAACTGAAGGGGTTTTAGTTGAAATAAAATCTGCTTTAGAGATCCATGAACTTATTAAAGTAAAAGTACCTACTGAGGACAGAGAAACTAAAAACCTGATTTTTGATGCCATTATTCGTGAAACCGGGGCAACAAAATTACAAACCATAGGTCATATTATTGTAATGTATTTACAAAGTGATGAAAAATTAATTCAATTACCTCGTAATTAACCACAGCGTGTAATAATTAAAAATCTCATTGCCACAACGCAACTGAGATTTTTAACTTTCCTAATCTTTAACAATCGATGGCATTGTCTTTCGTTCTGCTTTGTAACCTGACTTATCAACTTCTACTACATAATATTGGCTAAATTCAGTTTCTGATAACTTAGGGAATGCCTTTCCAGTTAATAAACCAGCGAGCTTAGGTGTGGTATTACTATGGCCAAGCACAATGACATTACCCGTTAATTTCATTAGTTTTTCAGCAAACTTAGTTAATTCTCTCGGGTTATAAATCTCATATTCTACTGCTATAGATTGTGATAACGGCGTGATTGTTTGTTTTGTCCTGTTATAATCAGTACTAAATAAATGTTTAATTTCTGATTTGCCAAATTCTTTAGCAATCCACTTAGCTCTATTATGTCCCTTTAAAGTTAGCCCAGGGTTGATCCCCGCTAACTTTTCACCATGGCGAAATAAAATAATTTTCTCTGGCATTGCCACCGCGCTGGTTGTAATAAATATTAAACTTGCTAATAGGTATTTCATATGGTTCTCTTATTATTTGCTAACACTCTATCTAAAAAATTAGTTGTAAGTTCATTGATCAAGCCTGTTTCAGCATTAATCATTAAATTAAAACCTATCTTTAATCTTGGAATAATCACTATATCAGCTCTGTACCCCTGAACCCAGCCACTGTGGTAATATAATGTTTCACCTGCATAATCATAAATACGCCACCCTAATCCGTAATGAGCTTTTGTCAATTTTTTACGCCAGATACGCCTTTTAAGCTCCTTTTTAGTTTGGGTATAAGCACTATTTTGAGTTTTTAACGTCTTGGGATCCAAAATATCAGGATAAAGGCCCAATTGAGCTTTTAGCCATTGCTTCATATCTGATGCACTTGCATTAATACCAGCTGCCGGTAAAACTTTATAATAGTTCTTTTTAATTTTAGCTGTTCGCCATTTTTTCTTACCTTTTACATGGGGGTGGGCATAATTATTATCGTGCACCATCCCCGCGTAACCAATACTGGCAAATTCCATTTCTAAAGGTTGAAAAAATGATTTCATAACCAGTTCTTCATATTTAAGCCCAGTGCTTTTTTTAGTAATGTCGCCAATTAAACTAAATAATGCATTTTGATAGCCATAACACTTTCCGGGTAAACAAATTGGATTTATTTCTGTAAGCCTATCAATAATTTGAGGATAAGGTGTTTTCGATTCAATTAAATTATCATAAGCATTAGGTACTAAACCACTCGAATGCGTTAATAAGTGAAAAACTGTTAAAGGTGTCGTAAATTGTGTGAAATGATGTTCAGGTAAATGTTGCTCAATCGTATCCTCTAATGAAAACGCACCTTGATTTACGAGTTTAGAAGCTAAAGAACCAGCAAAAGTTTTTGATACCGATGCTAACCTAAATCTTGTACTTGGTGTAATGGGTGAGCCATTACGCACCTGTGTTTGCCCTAGACCTAAAATTAAATCACCATGCTCTATATTTACAATCGTTAACGCAGCCCCGGGAATAGATTTACGTTTTAACTCTCTATCTAAATGTTCAACATAGGACTCTAATAAGTTGTCCCAGTGAGTTGGGCTAGAAAATGCTGAATAAACAGGCATTAATAATAAAATAAAGACTAAACGCATGTTAAGTGCAACCATAAAATAAAATTTATAATTATATTTTATCATGTGCTTAAAGTAATTGAGATATAATGTCGCCAGTTTTAACTGAGGAATTAATCAAAAGAATGCTTATGCGACTATTTTCACTGCTGGCAGTGGCGCTTTTTTTATCAGCCTGTGTGTTTACACCTGAAATGGCACCATTATTACAAATACCAGCTAAACCAGCCATAAAGAAACAACAAGCACAAATAACCTATCAGCTACCAAAAGCAAATGTAAAATTAAAATCGGTACAACTACCTGCACATAAAATCAGTAAACAAGATAAAATCATGATTGATTTTACACATGCAGACACGAAAAATTTAAAAAACAAAGTGATAACGTTATTAAAAAATAAGTCAATGCAGCTTACAACAGATGAAACGCAAGCAAAATATAAATTAAGTCTTAACAAATATAGTATCACTAAAGGCGACGACATTAACGCAAAACGCTCCCCTCTTACTACAGATCATGCAGTTATTTCACAGACATTAAATAAAAACCAGACATGCAGTACGTATCAGGTAAATTTAAGCTTCAGGCTTACACATATAAAATCAGGAGATGTGGTTTGGTTTGCCCGAGGAGGCCTTAATAGCGCAGGTTTTTCAAACAATCAATTAGTGTATCAGGTGAATATAAATCAATCCATTGAAAATGAACTGAAAATAGTTAACTTTATTAACAAACAAAATACTCAACAAGCAAGAATAGAAAGGTTTAAAAACCCTGTAGAGATACCAGAATATCAGGTTGTAGAAACACCTGATCAAGCCAGAAAAATATCGGGATACTGTGCAGATGACGAAGTGCAGCAACTCACGCCTGACATTACAAATTACCTGGCAAAAGCTTTAATACAGAAGTTAAAACTAATTTAACTATGGCTACAATTTTTTACAGTATTTATACCAACTTTGACAATACAATAACAAATTAACTTATTGTAAGTTTTAAAAGGAATATGATGTCTATCAGATCCGTTACACTGTTTTTTACTATTTTGCTTTCTTTGGTATCCCATTATGCCTTAGCCAGTAATCGATATTATGCTGATAATGACTTAGAACCAACGCCAGGATTTGCATGGGACTGGAGTATAGGTGCAGGCTATTTTATTTCAGATTCGTATCTCGCAGGGACAGATCCTTACAATGACGGTTTAGAATTAAATTTAAATATAGAACTATCTTATAATCGATTTTATTTAGATATTGATAATAGTCAATTAAGCGGTGGACTGACTTTAGGTTATAGTTTAATTGATAAATATGACTGGGGCCTGGATATAATTGGGTCCAATATGCAAGGTGAAATAGATCAATATGGCGCCCAGTATGACGGCGGTACACCTCCCGATGAATTAGCAGGCATACATCATAGAGAGTATGATTTTGACGCAGGTTTAAGATTGTCACGCCGCTTTGGTGACTCGCAAGTTTCTTTTGAATTATTGAATGATATCTCAGGTGCCCATGGCGGTATATTACTTAATAGTTTCTTTAGTCACATTCAGGTTTGGCGCAATTGGGAGTTTAGATCCGCACTTGGGGTTAGCACTTATTCATCAGATTTTATTAATTATTATTATGGTGTTAGTCAAGAAGAAGCCACTAGTATACGGCCTGCTTACCAAGCTAAAACAGGGTATAATATTCAATTTGAATTTCATAGTGAATATCCACTCACTGAAGATTGGGTATTAATAGGCGGTATATTATCCACCTGGTTCTCCAGCGCAATCAGTAATAGCCCGATTGTTTCACAAAATTATCAACATAAAGCCAAGGTAGGCATAAGATATGTATTTTAGATTATTAATATTTTCTATTATTACTGTTAAGACATTATTTACTGCTGCCTTAGCAGATATAGCTCCTGATAGCGATAAATTAAAAATACTCAATGCAACCCCCAATAAATGTGTTGCTTTACGTGAAGGTAGAGCCTGTTACGCCGTTGTCACATTAAACTGGCAAAGACCATCAGATGGCGATTACTGCCTGAGAAACAGGGATAATAAACATATTATTCAATGCTGGATAAATAAAAACTCTGGTAATTTTGAATATGAATTTGACTCTAAAACAAGCCAGCATTTTGAGTTAATTAATACGACAACTGGACAAAGTTTTGGCCAGACTGAAGTAAAAGTTCATTGGGTGTATCAAAATAAACAAAAAAAACGCCGTTGGCGACTTTTTTAATGGGAATTAAATTACATGGATAATCAAACAACAAATACCTACGGTAAAATATTACTAGTAGAAGATGATATTTCTTTAGCACAGTGGGTAAATACATATTTAGTTGAACAAGGTTATGAAGTGACTGTGTGTCATAGAGGCGACCAGGTCATTCAAATGGTGACAGACGATGAACCTTGTTTGATTTTATTAGACGTCATGTTACCCGGTATGGATGGCATAAGTGTGTGTCGTGAATTACGCAGTTTTTACCAAAAACCCATATTAATGTTAACTGCAAAAAGTGAAGAATTAGACGAAGTAATAGGACTTGAAGTTGGTGCAACAGACTATATCATCAAGCCAGTCAGACCTAGGGCATTATTAGCAAGAATTAAAGCCGCTTTAAGAAATGGCGAACAGGGGAAAAAAGAGCCTGAGCAAAATAATGAAATCATTATTGGAAACTTACACATAGAATTGGATTCTCGCAACGTAAATTATTGCAATGAAAAAATAGGTATTTCAAATGCTGAATTTTCTTTATTACGCTTTTTAGCGTCTAATGCAGGCAAAGTTGTTGATCGTGATTCTGTTTTTAAAGCAACAAAAGGCCGAGAGTATGATGGCTTAGATCGCAGTGTCGATGTATTAATTTCAGCACTACGTAAAAAGTTTGATGATGATCCCCAGAGTCCGCAAAAAATTAAAACTATCTGGGGCCAGGGGTATTTACTCGTGATTGACGCCTGGTCTTAGTCGTATTATGAAAAAACTTTATTTATCTTTATTACTGAGTGCATTTGTTTCATTGTTTGCGCTTGGCTGGCTGATTGATACCTTCAGCCAGACAACACCAGATAAAAAAGATGATTTAGCTGGCAAAAACAAATGATCGATGGCTTCGTTGCCCACTTATCAGGCCTTCCTCAGGAACAAATAGCAAATCGTACCTTAGAGTTTCAGCAACAATTCAATTTAGAACTTACTCTGCATGCCAATAATGAACTGGCTTTGCCACAATCTCTGTTAGCTGATTTAACCTTACCTGGCGGGCTGATTTTAGAAGATGAACAAGGGTTTTATCTATTAAGAGCGCTACATCCTGCCTCAGATAATCATTTGGAACTTAGATTAATAAAACCTAAACAAGGCAATAATCGATTTGATCTTATTTTAACATTAAGTTTCTATTTTGGTGTCTGTTTGCTCATGTGGGTTTGGTTATCACCGCTTACAAAACGCTTAAGCTTATTAAATGAAGCCTCACAACAATTCGCCAATGGCGATTTAATGGCAAGAATTAAAATTAGCAAGTTTACTTATATTCATGATGTTGAGGCTGCTTTTAATCGCATGGCAGCACAAATTCAAAAATTGATTGAAGAGAATAAATTATTAGCTTCCAGTATGTCCCATGATATAAGAACGCCTGTTGCTTGCTTACGATTTGGTTTAGATGCTGCACTTGATACAGAAGATCTCGTAAAAAAGGATCATTATTTACAAAGAATGGAAACAGATCTGGATCATATGGAATGTATGATCACCAGTTATTTAGAGTTTGCGACACTTGAGAAGAATTCCTATCAAATTACCTTATCTCACACTCAATTAAAACCCTATTTAGCAAGTATACTAAGCCAGTTATCGCCCAAGTTATCACAAAAAGGATTAATAGGTACCCTTGAATGTGAAGACCTTAGCATAAATGCAGATTTACACTGGCTTGCCAGAGCAATTACTAACTTATTAAGTAATGCCACTGATTTTGCAGAACATAAAATTTTATTAAAAGCAGAAGCAACCCACAATACAATTAACCTCACAGTAGAAGATGATGGTCAAGGTATTGCGAGTGAAAACTGGCAACATGTCTTTGACCCCTTTTTTAAGGAACAGAGTCATAGAAACCGTAGTGATAAAAGTTATGGATTAGGCTTAGCTATTGCAGCTAAAGTAGCAGACTGGCACTTCGCGAGTATAAAAGTAGATCAATCACCGACTTTAGGCGGTGCAAGATTTACGCTGAGTTTACCGTTGAAGTGTCCACTAATTCAAAATTAAAATAGACTCAATACACTCGTTATTGCCAATAAGTTCTGTTTATTTGGTTTTATTTCAAGTAAATTGTCACCGCTGTTTAACAAAAGAGAATAAAAATAATATGAGCACAAATAGAGGGGAGTTTACTTCCCGCTTTGGATTTATCATGGCCGCCGCAGGCTCAGCTGTTGGTTTAGGAAATATTTGGGGATTCCCGACTCAAACGGCGTCAAATGGCGGTGCAGCTTTTGTACTGGCCTATTTAGTATTAGCATTTTGTTTAGCTTATCCGGCCTTTATGGCTGAACTTGTAATAGGTCGTTATGGCAGAGCAAATGCCGTTGCTTCCTTAAAAAAGATGTCAGATAGACCATGGCAAAAAAAATTCGCGTTTTTAATCGGGTTTGGCGGTATTGTTTGTGCTGCATTAATTCTCAGTTTTTATGGGATCATTGCTGGCTGGATGATGTCATATACCCTGGAACCCATCACTAAATTATTTGGATCCGACCAATATGCCACCTGGCTTACCAGTCAGGGACTAGTAAGAAATCTGATATTCACAGCACTATTTATGTTTATGACAGTTTATATAATCCAAAGAGGTGTGGAACAAGGCATTGAAAAGTGGTCTAAACGATTGATGCCCATGTTAATTGTGTTACTTATCTCCTTAATCATTTATGTCATGACACTCGATGGCTCCGCCGAAGGCCTAAATGCTTATTTAAACCCTGACTTTACAAGACTAGTTGAACCTAAACTTTTAATTAGTGCATTAGGACAAGCGTTTTTCTCACTTTCTTTGGGCACAAGTGTCATGATCATCTATGGGTCCTATATCAGCAAAAAAGAAAATCTTGTCACTTTAGGCGCTCAAGTTACCTTAATTGACGTTTCAATCGCATTCCTGGCAGGTTTATTGGTGATCCCAGCCATGTATGTAGCACAAGCACAGGGCTTACAAATTTTTGCTGATGATGGCAGTTTGATTTCAGGCCCTAGCTTAGTATTTACAGTACTACCAAGTTTATTTAATGGTATGGGATTTATCGGTTATTTTGTTGCCCTCGCCTTTTTCGCCTTAATGAGTATAGCGGCATTAACATCCTCTATTTCTATGTTAGAAGCGCCAGTGTCTTATACGGTTGAGCGTTTTAATATGCCAAGAAAGAAAGCAACGATTGTCAGTATTTCGTTAATATTTTGCTTAAGCGTGCTGATTGTAATTAATTTAGACTTCCTACTCGATTTTGTCGCAACGTTAGCAACACAATACGGACAACCAATCATTGGTATGTTTTGTTGTATTTTTATTGGTTGGATCTGGCATAGAAGTAAAATACTTGAAGAGTTAAAACATGGCTGTGATAATTTAGAACAGAGTTTATTCTGGAAAATTTGGCCTTGGTATGTCAAATTTGTCTGCCCTATTTGTATCTCACTGGTATTTTTAAACTCAATTTTTTAGATAAAATAATACCAATTACATCAAATATGTGATTATTCTCACTGATATTTGGTCACTCATTTAATACAAATGCTATGAAAGCGGCTTTAGCCGCTTTTTTATTATTTAAATATCACCTTGATATAAACGTTATGTTATAACAAAAAATATATTGTAATATTATAACAACTATTTTAGACTCTTTTCATTGTTATAACGTAACATCAATTATGAGTGTAAAATGAAAAAGTCAATTTTAGCTATGAGCATATTAAGCGCTTTTACGAGTATTTCCGTAGGGGCTGAAGAATTGTCTGGCACAATAGTAGATCATAATAACCAGGTTATCAGCGAAGCAAAAATTCACTATCACGGTATTAAAAAAACCGTATTGAGTGATAAAAATGGTCATTTTACGATAGATTTAGATAAAGCTGGTGAGTTGCATATCAGCAAAGAAAATTACCTTGATACAAGAATTGATGTTACTTTAGATCAACCCCATCTTGAAATACAATTAAAGCCAGCAGCGATAGAATCCCTCGTGATCTATGCATCTGGACTGCATAAAAGTAATATGGAAATGGCATCTCCTGTCTCTGTTTTAAGCGGTGATACCTTAAAAAACAAGTCACAGCCTACCTTAGGTGAAACTTTAAAGGGACTACCGGGTGTAAATTCGAGCTATTTTGGTCCGGTGTCATCATCACCGATAATCAGAGGTATGGACGGACCCAGAGTAAAAGTATTGCAAAACGGTCTTGATAGCAGCGATGCCTCGCGAATAGGGCCGGATCATGCAACCACAACGGAATCTCTAACGGCTGAACAGATTGAAGTATTACGAGGACCTGTAACTTTACTTTATGGTTCAGGTGCAATCGGCGGAGTTGTTAATGTCGTAGATCAGAGGATCCCCACAGATATTGTAGAGGGGTTATCTGGCGCCGTTGATTTAAACTACAGTACAAATACAAATTCCCATACTCAGGCTTTCGCCCTAAAAGGCGGTGATCAGGGTATTAACTTCCACTTTGATGGACTAAAAAGAAAAGCCGACAATACACAAGTACCTGAATTTTCTTTTGAGCACGAAGATGGTGACATAGAAAAACTAACAGAGATAGAAAACACATTTTTAGATTCAGAAGTTTTCAACTTGGGCACTAGCTACGTATCAGACCACCTGACTTTAGGCATAGCGTACAGTAAGTTAGAATCTGATTATGGGATCCCCGGCCATGAACATCACGAACATGATGAACATGATGAACATGATGAACATGATGAACATGATGAACATGATGAACATGATGAACATGACGAACATTCCGATGAAGAGCAACTCCCTTTTGCACAACTAGAGCAATCACGTATTCAAGGTTTAATGATCTGGAGTCCGCATCATAAATATATAGAAAAAATAGAAGCTAAATTAGGTTTTACTAAATACCAGCATGGGGAAATAGAAGAAGGCGAAGTTGGTACTTTATTTAAAAATGATAGCACAGAGTCCCGTATAACAATGGAGCATAATATTGGAAATTGGCATGGCGTAGTTGGTATTCACCACCTGAATTCAGATTATCAGGCACAAGGAGAAGAAGCTTTTTCACCTCCTTCAGAAACTAAACAAAATGCTCTATTTATTTTAGAAGAAACAAAATTAAGTGATTTTACAATTGAACTTGCAGCTCGAATTGAAAAATATGAGTTAACAGCAAATAATATTGAAATATCACACGAGCATGAAGGAGAAGGAGAACAAACAACTAAATTTGATCAATCCTTCAATAATCTCAGTTTTTCAGTAGGCAGCGTTTATAACTTTAAAAAGGGTTACTCCGCGAGTTTGAGTCTATCTCATTCAGAGCGCGCGCCATCTAGTGCCGAATTATTATCTAATGGCCTGCATATTGCCACAGGTACCTTTGACTTAGGTGCGGCATATCATATAGAACAAGATAATAATGGTATAGCTGAAATACATTTTGAACCGGTGAACATAAAGCAAGAATCAGCAAATAATATCGATTTAACAGTTAGAAAGTTTTCTGGGCAATTGGGGTTTAGCGCTAATATATTCTTTAATGATATTAAAAACTATTATCACCAGGTGAATACGGGATATGCAATAGATGAAGCAGACCATAGTTTAATTAATGTGACAAACTCTAATGCCGAAGAGGAACATATGACAGTGTACCAGTACACTAGCCAGGATGCCGAATTATATGGTTTCGAACTGGATGCTCATTATCGTTTTGATCAATCCAAGATGATAAAATTATTTGCGGATTCGATTACAGCGAAGTTAGTTAATTCTGAATATATTCCTAGGATCCCTGCAAACAAAGTAGGAATGACATTTGAGATACAACATAATAATTGGGCAATAGATACAAGCGTTACTCACCATTTAACTCAAAACAATCTGGCAGAATTGGAAACAAAAACAAGCCAATATACTTTACTGGATATGGGCGTAAACTATTATTTTGATTTCTTGGGCGCCGACACTAATTTATTCATTCGAGCCAATAACTTAACTAATGAACTTGGGTTTGTGCATAACTCTTTTATTAAAGAGCAGGCACCTCTGCCAGGTCGAAACTTTAACATAGGTCTCAGAGCTTATTTTTAACTTATAACAATAAATCAAACCATTTCATTATATTATTTGATCTGGTTTGATTAATTAAATGGCGACCAACTCCATCTCTTGATGTTCAATACCATCTTCTAGATAAGGCTCACTAATCACAGTAAAACCTAACCCTTTATAAAAATCATTAAGATAAGTTTGTGCAGAAATCTTAATCGTTTTATCGGGCCAATGCAGTTGGCATTGCTGTATTGCTGCAAGCATAAGTTTATTTGCAAACCCTTTCCCTCTACCTTTTTGGGCTACCAATACCCGACCAATTGCAGCACTGTCGTTAAAAACCATTTCGGGAGGAAGGCAGCGTGCATATGCCAGTAATTGCGCATTGTCATCATCATTTTGATAAATAATTATATGCACGACATCTTTACCTTGATCCAGATCATCTAAGTCAGCATAAGCACACGCCTGTTCAACAATAAATACGTCAACTCTTAATTTTAAAATTTGATATAATTCACTGGTTGATAATTCTTCAAATGATTTAATTTTTATCATATTAGTTTAATTACTCGTAACACTTCGGCCATTGTTATTTATCGTTTAAATTTGCCTGTTACTTTAATAAATGCTCAAGTTGATCACAAATTTGAGATTGAGACACTTGATCATGCTCAATGGTTAAATCAACATATCCATCTGAATTTAATGCACGATCAACTTCAATTAATACATGAGTCCTGTGGGTTTCAGATATAAATGACACTTCGATTTCTTTCAAATTAAAAATACTTTTTGCCATTGGTTTATATACCAGTTCCTGATAACAACCAGAAACAGAACGAAAGTTAGACGCAGTAAGAATTCCTTTTTCAACGCTGGTTTTTATTAACTTAAATTCCAAACGTTCCATGGCTTTCATAAAAGTCGATATCGCTTCATTAGGATGAATAAATAATAAATCTATATCATTCGCGCCCAAAGCATTATCAATATTGATCCCAGTTGCAAGCCAGACTTTACTTTGGTTTAAACCTGATTGAAGTTCAGTGACCGGTGTTTCTGCATGTAATCTTGCTTCAAATGGAATTCGTTTAATTTCATTTACATCCACAATACAAGTATCTGATATTTTCCACTTTTCAATCACATGATCTACCAGGTAAACTTCACCATTTTCCACTTCTTTAACTTTTGTCATCAAAGTTAGATGTAAATTTGATATTTCTTGTTTTACTTCTCCTCCTTTAATTACAATTTCAGCATTAAAAAATTGCCCGGGTTGTAAGTATTCTGTTTCTAATATCGTATCAACTTTAACTGCACCTATGCCCAGTGTAGCCAGGATTTTTTTAAACATAGTTCATTCCTGTTTTATCTTTACAAGCATTAATACGCTATTTAGCCGTAATTGTCAGTGAAAATTTGTTACTCACATTAAAAATATTGATACAAAACCTACTTTTATTTGTATGTGCAATAATTTCATTGAGCAATGATGTTAAAAATCATTCAAATTGGTTACACTGATATTTAATAAAAAAACACTACAAGCTTATCATTTTAATATGGAATTATTCTATTTTGCCACAGCATTCATTTGTGGATTTCTCATTCTCCAGCTTAAACTCCCCCCTCTGATCGGGTTTCTAGCTTCTGGGTTTATTTTAAATTTTGCAGGATACGAATCCACCGATTTATTAGAAACTATTGCCAGTCTGGGCGTGACATTATTGTTATTTAGTATTGGCTTAAAACTAAAATTAGAAAACTTAACAAAATTACAAGTGTGGGCTCCCGCTTGCCTGCATATTATTCTAAGCAGTGCTTTTTTCTCCTGTTTTATACTTTTAATGTCTTATTTTGGCTTACCACTTTTTATTGACATTAAACCTGAAACAGCGCTTTTAATTGGTTTTACTTTTAGTTTTTCCAGTACGGTTTTTGCAGTGAAAGTCTTAGAGCAAAGAGGAGAAATGAATAGTTTGCATGGTAAAATTTCCATTGGGATATTAGTCATGCAAGATATATTTGCCGTTATTTTTTTAGCGGTTAGTACGGGTAAAGTGCCAAATCTATGGGCTATTGCATTAATTATTAGTTTACCCTGTGTACGTCCTATTATGTTTTGGATGCTAAATCGTTCAAAACATGGAGAAATATTACCTTTGTTCGGATTTTTCTTTGCTTTAATAATTGGCTATCAAGCATTTGAGTTTTCAGGCCTCAAAGGAGATTTAGGTGCATTAATTATCGGAATGATATTTGCGCCCCATAAAAAAGCTGGAGAATTGGCTAAATCATTATTAAATTTCAAAGACTTTTTACTGATAGGCTTTTTTCTAACGATAGGTCTTAATGCGATGATCACTTTTGAAGCCTTGATCATTGCTGTGATCATGGTCGCAATTTTACCTATAAAATCAGCATTGTACTATGCCTTAACTAACTTATTTCATTTACGGGCACGTACATCATTATTGAGTAGTTTCACTTTATCAAATTATAGTGAATTTGGTTTAATTGTCTGTGCATTAGCTGCATCTAACCAATGGATATCAGGGCAATGGCTTGCTGTCGTAGCCATTGCCGTTGCCATTACTTTTATAATTTCTTCCCCTTTAAATAATCACGCCAATGATATTTACAGTCGAATAGAAAACTGGTTGATGAAGTTTGAATCAGACAAACGCCTTCAAGAAGAGCAACCTGTAAACCTAAACAAAGCAAAAATACTGATTTTTGGTATGGGTCGAATTGGTACGGGTGCCTATGAAACGATACAACACAGTTATCCCGATTTTGTGGCCGGTGTTGATATAAATCCTGACTGTGTAGAACGCCACATACATCGCGATCGATTTGTTATTCTAGCGGATGCGACAGATCCCGATTTCTGGCAACGAATTAATCACTCGGATGTGGAAATGGTTATGTTAGCTATGCCAAAACATATGCAAAATATCTTTGCTTTAGAGCAATTAAATGCATCGGGTTTCAGTGGTCAGGTAGCCGCTATTGCTAATTATCCTGATCAACAATTTGAACTTGAAAGGTTAGGAGTTCATTCTACCTATAACTTTTACTTAGAGGCCGGTAGTGGCTTTGGTGAACATGTTAAAGAAAAAGTGTTCAATTAATAACGCATGTTTTGAATATATTAATAAGACTCATTTACAAAACTTCACATGCAAATTCGCATGTCTAATCTAAAGTAAGTAGACTTTGTATTATTGATAACTGCTATTTATTCAGTTTACATCAAGTATTAAATAGAAGTCCTACAGCTTCTATTATAGGCTGGCAATGCCCTGTCAGCCTATTTTCTTTCTTAGAGCCATAGCTTATAATCGGTTTTATATTTTTGATATATTGGTTAAATTATTTTGGATAATAAGGCTTTAACAGACGCTATTAATACCATAATGCCATTTGGTAAATATTCAGGCAGGCCGTTATTAACACTGCCAGAACCCTATCTAGTGTGGTTTAAACAACAAGGCTTTCCAAATAATAAACTTGGCGAACAACTTGCGCTAATGTATGAAGTCAAACTTAATGGATTAGAAAAAATGCTCATGCCCCTTTTACAAAATCAAACTGTAAAATTGACTAAAAATCATAATAAAAAATAAGTAACTTTTTATAAAAAAAGAGTTAATCCGCGGGAACTTTTTACGATCCTGATACTCTGAGTAGGTGTTACTTGTTATATCCCCCTGAATTGTTGTAGTTAAAAGCGTCCTTATACGGACGCTTTTTTATTTTTAGGTAGTCTGATAGTAAAACATGTACCTGCTGTCGCCACTCTTTCTATATAACATAAACCATCATGCCACATGAGTATTTTACTGACGATAGCCAGCCCTAAGCCGAAGCCACCTGTTTTTTTGTCACGACTTTTATCAAGTCTGTAAAAAGGCTTAAATACATTATCCCACTGTGCTTCATCTATCCCCGGGCCATCATCAATAATTTTGATAAAGACTTCATTGTGTTCATCAATAATTTTTACTGTAACTTCAGAATTTGCATATTTTACGGCATTACCAATCAAGTTTTGAATTGAGCGTGTAATAAAGTGGCCATCACATAAATAAAATAATTCGCTGGGAGCCACCAGGTTTAATTTACACGCGGCAGTGAAACCAAGCTTCTCTATCACATTCGCGCACACCTCAACAAGATTGATCCCCTGTATATCTAATTTTGGTACCTCGTTATCCATTTTGGCATAACTAAGCATTTCACTCACCAATGACTCCAGCTCTGCAATATCATATTGAATGCCTGTTAAATACTTAGTGTTATTCTCGTCTTGTTGGCTGTCCATTAGCATTGCCATTGCAAACTTAATACGCGCTAATGGTGTTCTAAATTCATGGGAAACCGCAGACGTTAATTCCTTTTGTGAATTTAACAATCGGTTAATACGTTTTTTCATTGCCAATAAGGTCTCGGTGATTGGCAATAACATGGAACTTGTTTTTGCCGTTAAATGTAGTTCTTCAGACGTATTGATATTCTCACAAGCCAAACGTAAACGATTAAAATCGCGCCATAACCAAAAACTCCACAGCCCGATAGGCAAACCAATAAAGGCCAAAATGAGTATATAAGGCCAACTAGAATCATACCCTTGTGAAATAACTTTAAGTGGGCCTATCACCAATAACTTATTATTTTTAACTGGCAGGTACCAAATAGCTTCTTGTGCAGTATCAAATAATAGAACAGGGTCTTTTTTCTTAAGTTTCAGTGCTTGTGATGGTAAAAATGCAATCTGATCCATACTGATCATTTCACTTGGGAATGTATTTAATATTTTTTTTACGCCTGACTCTGTTTGTGCCAGCAACATTAAACTTTGACTGAATTGCGAACCCAACATAATGGCTTCTTCGCCCTTTTTATGGGGCCAAAGCTGCTCTATTGCACCACTAAATATTAATAAAGAAATCAGTATGTATATGTATAAACTAGTAAAAAGCTTACCCATTTAGATTATTTCCAGGCATCCGATACGAACAAATACCCTTTTCCCCACACAGTCTTTATCTTATAAGGCTTATCACTGTGATCACCTAATTTTTTTCGTAATCGAGATATTCTTACATCAACCGTTCTATCTAAGCCATCATATTCGCGCCCTATCATCTTTTCATGGACAAATTCACGATTTAGTACTTCGCCAGCACTGCTGGCTAATAGCCAAAGTAATTCAAATTCATGGGAGGTTAAGACCACTTCTTGTTTTTGTAGCAAAACACTACGACTTGTTCTATCAATTGTTAATTTATCAAACGTTAATTCTTCATTTGGTTTAGACTTAGTATTACGTCTTAATAAAGCGTTCACTCTCGCTAAGAGAACACGGGGTTCTGCGGGTTTGATGACATAATCATCGGCACCGAGTTCAAGTCCTATTACCTGATCAAAATCTTCCCCTTTTGCCGTTAACATTAAAATTGGAAAATTGTACTTCCCCCTAATTTCACGGCACACGCTAAAACCATCTTTACCTGGCAGCATGACATCTAAGATCATCATATCTGGCATATTTGATTCAAGTTGCGCCATAACATCATTGCCATTACTTAATACATCAACAGTTAGACCATTATGCTGTAAGTATTCTTGAGTTAATTGCTGCAACCCAATATCATCTTCGACTAATAAGATCTTTGCCATTAAACTCTCCCAAATTAATTTTATGTAATTGAAGTATTAAAAAAAGCTCCAGGGCGATCTTAACCGTCGACGTTTGGTTTTGATCTGAGAACTTTGTACTTGAACTTGCTCTTGCATGAGTTGAATACCCGTTTGAAGATCTACCAAAGAATAAGTACTTTGATTCTCTATCTGCGTTCTATGAACGAATATCGCCTGATTTTGATCTTGCCAGCATTGAATTTGTATTTCATTTTCTAACAAGCAAACGGATTTATTTTCAGCAGTAAACCACTTTATAGTAAGCGTTAACTCACATACTTGTTTAGATTCAGATACTACACATATTTGAGGTGATATTAACAATTCATTTCTGCTATTTTCTTTAGAAAAACAAGATATAGAAAACATGATTAATAGAAAGTAAAATAATTTCATACTAAAAAATATACTTTAATCCTATAAATGCACTATATGCATAGCTTTGCTTAAATAGCGGGCTATCGCTGGTATGAGAATAGTCATCAAAACTTCCCTTTATTATTATTGCTTTACTCTTGGAAAGTGGCCAGGTAACTTGTAACTGCGCATAGGCTTGAAATCCTCCACCTACCCTAAAGGCTTTATTTCCTGTTTCTTCCTTGGTCAGACCATAATAATAGTCATTCAGTTCCTTCGATTTATACCATAGACCAATAATAGGCTGAATAATGAGATGTTCTGTATAAAATTTCTTTTCAAATTCAAAGCCTGAACGCCAACCTTTATGTACATGAGTGATGTCTTTCAATAGATTAAATCTCACAATAATATTGTCATTAAAATATTGATAATTAATGCCAGATTCCAACGCCCATTTTCTTGAATTTACCTCTTCAATTTTAATTGGTGTTATTGTATTGCCATAATCTTCAGAGCTTGTTAATGCATTTTGAAATATATTTTTGGGATGCCAGAAAACAAAAAATCTTTGTTCTGGATTCAATTCTGAAATTAAACTGGCAACATGTTTTTCTGTATTAATAAAGGTATAGCCTAATTGGCCATTATCAAAATAGAATTGATCCGCATAATAAGCAATATCAGGGATCAGTAATAATGGAATATCATCCCCACCATTTAACGGGTTTTTTGCCTGCCCCAAACCAACACTTGCAGCAAAATGCCATTGCCCCACAATGATATTTGATTGTTCATCATTATCCTGGGCTGCCCATAGTCTTGAGCTGACAATCAAAATCATAAGCATAAAAATGTGCCGCATCATGTCCTCGTACACATATAAATTAAAAACCTGCTAAATATCATAACAAGTCATCGTAAAAGTCGCAGTGGCTGATTACAATTGGCAACAAAATAGTTCCCATGCAAAGACTAATAGCAAAATTCATTTTCGATACTTTTCAACCGTTTGCCACATTGCCTGGATCAAAGGATCTTGTAACCTTTTTCTTTGTACACACATACCAATTTCAAACGCTTTAGGATGGTGTGGCACAGACAAAATTTGCACTTTGTCTTTTAAAGGACTGTTGTCTAATACTATTTGTGGCACTAATGCGATCCCAAACCCTAAACTTACCATAGATACAATCGCTTCATTACCTGCGACCTGGGTATAAATTTGAGGATTGATTTGCAGTTTTTTCCACCATTCTTCTAATCGTTTACGATTAAGTCCGTGCTCCGGTACAATAAAAGAAATATCCTTCCATGGGATTTCTTGCTGTTTATTTCGTGACGCTTGGATTACCCGGCTGATCTCACAATCAAAATTAGGAGCTATAAATTGTAAAGATGAAAAGCCCATTGAACAAAATGAAATATTACCTGGTAAATGATCTGGTCTGGCGGTGATAGCCATATCTTCTAAACCATCTAGAACACGTGTGATCGCCAGCGCGGGATCACCGGTATTCAGTGTTATTTCTACTTGTTTATGCTCAGACATAAACGTTTCTAACAAACTATGTAAATAACTATAAGTCGCTGTTACAGAGCTAAATAAACTCAATTCACCAGTCAACACTTTATCAGACTCTTCAAGTGAAGCTTTAAACATTTGCCATTGGCTTAAACTAGACTTTGCATAAATAGCAAATGCTTTCCCTTGTTTAGTTAGTGCAACACTACGATTATCACGCGAAAATAAAGTTACACCAACTTCCAATTCTAACTGCTTAATATTTCTACTTAAAGTAGGAGCACTAATATGGCAGAGTTCACTGGCTCTGCCAAAATGTAATGTATCAGCTAAAGCTAAAAAAAGTTGTAACGAACGATTATCCATCATAAACCTTTAACGTTTCACTTTATGAAATACTTTAATGCAAATATATCATTTTACGCAAGTGAAGAATTTATTTATATTAAATTCAGGGTTTAAAACAAACCATACATACACACTAGGAAAACTAACATGTCGAACAATTATTTTAATAGCTTATCACTTCGTGAACAATTGGCACAATTAGGCCAATGTGAATTTATGGACCAATCTCAATTCAGTGATGGCGTAAAAGTCCTTGAAGGCAAGAAGATTGTCATTGTAGGATGCGGTGCACAAGGCCTGAACCAAGGTTTAAACTTACGAGATTCTGGATTAGACGTAAGTTATGCGTTACGTGAGTCTGCAATAAAAGAAAAACGACAATCATATATTAATGCAACTGAAAACGAATTTCAGGTTGGTACTTATGAAGTGTTAATCCCTGGTGCTGATTTAGTACTAAACCTGACTCCCGATAAACAGCACACATCTGTGGTAAACGCAATCATGCCTTTGATGAAACAAGGCGCCACTTTATCTTACTCTCACGGTTTTAATATTGTTGAAGAAGGCATGAAAATTCGTGATGATATTACAGTCATTATGGTTGCCCCAAAATGTCCAGGCACAGAAGTAAGAGAAGAATATAAACGTGGTTTTGGTGTACCAACATTAATAGCAGTTCATCCAGAAAATGATCCACAAGGTAAAGGCCTGGCAGAAGCAAAAGCTTATGCTGCAGGAACGGGAGGACATAAGGCTGGCGTACTACTGTCATCTTTTGTTGCTGAAGTAAAATCGGACCTTATGGGTGAACAAACTATTTTATGTGGTATGTTACAAACAGGTTCAATTTTATGTTTCGATAAAATGATCGAGCAAGGGATCGATGCTGGCTACGCTTCTAAATTCATTCAATTTGGTTGGGAAACTATCACTGAAGCATTAAAATACGGCGGCGTAACTAATATGTTAGACCGTTTATCTAACCCCGCAAAAATCAAAGCATTTGACCTGAGTGAAGACTTAAAACACATAATGCGCCCTTTATATAATAAACATATGGACGATATTATGGGGGGTGAATTTTCATCCGGCATGATGGCTGATTGGGCTGAAGATGATGCTAAGTTATTAGGCTGGCGTGCAGAAACAGCTGAAACCGCTTTTGAAAAACAACCAAATGGTGAAAATGAAATTACTGAACAAGAGTTCTTTGATAATGGCATTTTAATGGTTGCTATGGTTAAAGCGGGCGTAGAACTTGCTTTTGAAACTATGGTGGCGGCAGGTATAAAAGAAGAGTCAGCCTATTATGAATCTCTTCACGAAACACCACTTATCGCAAATACAATCGCACGTAAGAAGTTATTTGAAATGAATAGTACTATTTCAGATACCGCTGAATATGGCTGTTATTTATATAACCATGCTTGTTTGCCATTATTAGCAACATTTATGCAATCAGTTAATACAGACATTATCGGCAAAGGCCTAAATAACAATGACACAGGCGTTGATAATGCCCGTTTAATTGAAGTAAATGCAGCATTACGTGCACACCCGGTTGAAATTATAGGCACAACGTTACGTGGTTATATGTCAGCAATGAAAAAAATCGTTTAAACCTTTCGCTTGTTAGAAAGTAAAGCCCGGCGAGTGATCGTCGGGCTTTTTTCATTTTAAAGACTGACAACTATTGTAACAATTAAATTATTCGAACAACGCAATTTGAGTATATAGTTAATTATGACGGGAGTAATTTCTTTGGAGTAGTTATGTATAAAAAAATGTATTGTCTCATATTCACATGTATGGTGATCACTGGGTGTAATTCAACACAAAACAGCACAAAAAATTTAGCAGCCCCTTCACAGTTAATTTCAAATACAGCGCAATTTAATGAAGTTGCAGTCGAGTCACAAGCGCAAATTTTTTATTTAACCCAAGATATAAAGGATCGCCTTGATATAGCCATACCTCACACACAACGCTCTAGTGAAACAAGTAGAGACTTAATCAAGTTCATATTTCACTCTGCAGATAATAATCTTGATTATCAATATGGTACAACATTAACCGCATCTGACACTTTTCAACAACAAAATGCAAATTGCTTATCTTTATCTATTATGGCCTTCAGTATGGCAACCTATTTAGGTTTAGAAACACACATACAAAAAGTATTTATTCCTGAATATTGGGCACTAGAAAACGGCTATAACCTACTCACCTCACATGTGAATCTGAAGCTCTATTATAAAGAAAAAAAGAAAGACAACGTTCATTATTATTTCGAAACTAAAAAAGGTTTTGTGGTCGATTTTGATGCGAATAGCCGCAGAGAAATTTTTAAAACAGCACTTATCAGTAAAAATACATTAACAGCCATGTTTTATAATAATAAAGGCGCGATTGCTATGGTCAACAACCACTATGATGTGGCGTATAGTTATTTTAAACAAGCAGCCCTGATAGATCCGACTTACTCAACAGCTTGGGGGAATTTAGCTGTACTTTATCGCTTACAAGAAGACTTAACTTCCGCTGAAATTGCCTATAATTATGCACTTCAACTCGATAACAACAATAATACCGCCAAAGGTAATCTAGCAATTTTATATAGCTTAACAGGCAGAAATAAATTAGCACAAAAAATCTATAACGAATTAGAGAGCAAGAGGCAAAATAACCCTTATTACCATATTGCAAAAGGTAATGAAGCTTATGTTCAACATCTATATCGAAAAGCCATAAATCATTATAAGAAATCCATCAGTTTAGATAGAAACCTACATGAGTCTTACTTTGGATTAGCAAAAACCTATTATGAATTAGGAGACTTAAATTCTGCAAAAAGAAATATGTTAAAAGCAAAAAGAAATGCACGCTACGACAATGATATAAATTCATATCAAGGAAAAATCAATACATTAAGTGCAATGGTAAAACATTGAAATATTTGATATTCACATGTTTTTTTAGTATGAACTGTTATGCGCAATCAGTTTTATTAGATAATTTAGAATCATTATCTTCACCTGGAATGCAAGGAAGAAAAACCAATACCCAAGGCGCTCATCAAGCAGCCTTATTCATTGCTGCGCAATTTAAAAAAATCGCATTACAGCCCATAAGTAACGATTATAGATTGCCCTTTAAATATGCCAGTGGTTTTTCAGGTACAAAGAAGGGGGAAAACCTAGTAGCACAACTTTTAACAACCGATAAAAATGCCAAAACTATTGTATTTACAGCCCACTATGATCATTTAGGTAAAACAGGCTCTAAAATATTTTTAGGTGCCGATGATAACGCTTCAGGCGTTGCCGCAATGATAGAAATTGCAAGGCGCCTCAGTAAAAAAGAGCTGAAGCACAACTACCTTTTTGTCGCAACAGATGCTGAAGAGAACGGTATTTATGGTGCCAAAGCTTTATTAGAAAATCCCATTATCAACAGGCAGGCTATTGTGCTTAATGTAAACTTAGACATGCTCGCAGTGAAACCCAGAAAAGGTAAGCTTTTGGCATTTAGTGACAAAAATTTAAAGCCCTATAAACATTTAATAGAAACCAATGAAATTAACCAATTAGCTAACATTAAGTTTGTCACATCGAATCATGTAATGAATGCCCGTTTAAGACTAACCGAAAAAATAAACTGGCGTAAAGCGAGTGATCATTATGCTTTTATAAAATACAAGATACCCTACATTTATTACGGAGTAGGAACACACAAGAATTACCATACAACCCAAGATTCATTCGAAAATATTGATCCTCTGTTTTTTTCAAGCGCTGTTGATAAAATATATCACTCTATATTAGCTTTAGATAAAGTTAAATTATCTCGCCTGGCTCATTAGCCCAGAGTATTTTTTGAGCTTTTGTTAATTTCTTAACTTTACTTTCTAAAATACTCGCTTTGGAGCGATCACCCACAGAAATAGACATAATCAACTTAAGTGGTCCCTTGCCTTTTAAATTTTTAGCGCCCTGGCCTAGTACATGTTGCTTGAAACGTCTGTCGACATCAGTCGTGATCCCTGTATACCAGTGCTTATAACGCGTTTCAATAATATAAAGATACCAAATTTTTTGTTCTTTATTTAATGCCTTACCTGTATTTTTTGAACTTTTATTCTTTGATCCGGTCAAATTATCACTTTCATGCTTTTACATAACTTCAGTAGAAGGTATCATAGCATACTCAGGTTCAGAGAAAATCTAGCATCACGCTAAAATATTCTCACAAATTTGAGTTTAATTATCATTAAAATAGGTTCAAAATAACTAAAAATGCAGTGGTTAAAATTAATTTCAATTTCCGTACTCATCACATTAGTAACTGGATGTTCAAGCTGGGTTTATCGTATGAACATTCCACAAGGAAACTATTTAGAACAAAAAGATGTCGATAAACTTCGTATTGGCATGAGCAAAGAACAAGTCATTTTTGTTTTGGGCCAACCCGTAGCGAAAGACGCATTTGATAATAGTTCTTGGCATTATATTTATATGCTCAACCATAACCGTGACACTGAACAAAGAATGTCTCTTATTGTCCATTTTTCAGAAGAAAAGTTAAAAAATATATCTGGTGACTATAAACAACCAGAGGAGTTCAATACACCTTTAGATTTATAGCAAATAGTTACCCAAGCCAATTTCAGAGCGACACCTAAAAACAGCTTGGGTAAGCGTAACTTAACGTTTAGATCTGCCACCGGTTATTTTATCTGCCCTACCTTCTTCTTTGGCTTTTTCAGCGCGTTTTCTTCTTGCATCTTTAGGATCAGCTATTAATGGTCGGTAAATTTCAATGCGATCGCCATCTTTTACTATCGTGTTTAATTTACACACTCGATTCCAAATACCGACCTTTAAATTATTTTGATCAATTTCCGGGCACTTTTCAAAAATATTAGATTTTTCTATTGCTTGTTGTACATTTGTTTCTTCAGATAGTTCAACAAATAAACAAGTTGCAGAATCCGGTAATGCAAAAACAATTTCTACTTGTGCCATCATATTTCCTATAAAACTCGTTCACCATAAACATGCTTAGCGCGTTGGGAAAACGCACTTATCATATTATTTGCCACTTCTTTAAATACTTTTCCAAAAGCCATTTCTATGATTTTACTTGAAAACTCAAAATCTAATTGTAAAGTTATCTTACAAGCATATTCATCAAGTGCAGTGAAGGTCCAACCACCCACTAGTTTTTTAAACGGACCATCTACCAAGGTCATTTCAACTGATTGCCCGTCAACTAATCTATTTTGAGTAGTAAACCATTTATTAATACCCGCTTTAGATATTTCTAATGAAGCTGTCATATCTTTGTCGGTTTGTACTAAGATCTTTGAATCAGAACAATGGGGCAAAAACTCAGGATAAGCTGCCACATCGTTGACCAATCGATAAATTTCATCTGTACTATACATAACTAAGGCTGTTTTTAAGATTTGTGCCATAACTTCTCCAATAATATGTCCTAATTCTATCAAGCTTTGGTAACATACCCAAGTTACAAAGGAATTGCTTATTGTGATATCAGCAGATAAATAAAATAAGTGATGTAAATAAAAGAATTTTACGTATAATATGGGCCATTATGGCAAAGAAAAAATCCCCCAAATCAAACAGCAATACCATAGCGCTAAATAAAAAAGCACGACATGAGTATAAACTGTTCGACAAAATAGAAGCTGGCATTGAATTACAAGGCTGGGAAGTTAAAAGTATTCGCGCGGGTAAAGTTAATATATCCGATACCTATATCCATCTAAAAAATGGTGAAGCTTTTTTATTAGGTAGTTTAATACAACCTTTGATCAGTGCTTCAACACATGTTATTTGTGATCCTTTACGATACAGAAAACTATTGCTTAAAAGAAAAGAACTCGATCGTTTAATAGGTGCAACCGAACGCAGTGGTTTTACTTTAGTAGCAACTGCTATGTATTGGAAAAAATGCTGGGTAAAACTAGAGTTTCACTTGGCTAAAGGTAAAGACTTACATGATAAACGTGTTGATAGTAAAGACAAAGATTGGGCACGTGAAAAAGAACGCACTATGAAGCATAGTGTTAGATAATATAAATTGTTACTAATAAATTATGAAAATTTATTCTGAATAAAAAAACCGCTCATAAGCGGTTTTTTTGCATCCAGAACCTTTAAAAGGTACAAAACAAACAATATTCAATTAAATTTATGCTAAAAAAGCAATGAATAAGCTTTATATAGTATTAATACCAATATTTTCAATCAATTGTTTCGTAAATGTTAATGTGATATTTGTAGTTATGAAGGTCACCACCTTCACTTAATACAAAGTCTTTTAAAACAATAATATGACAACAAGGATTCCAGGATGAAGAACATGGTTCAAATGAGATTTAATAAAATATTATGCGCTATTGCCGCTACAGGAGCGGCACTATCAGCGAACGTAATGGCTGAAGATAATGTCGCAATTGAGCGAATCGAAATTACCGGTTCGCATATAAAAAGAACAGATATGGAAGGCCCGTCTCCTATAATCGCCATCACTGAGAAAGATATTGCAAACTCAGGCGCACAAGATGTATCTGAATTATTATCTAAATTATCTGTTGCAGGTCAGGGAACTTTTTCAACTCAAGGTAATGACGCTGACGATACTTCTAATGGTGGTTCATCAATTTCTTTGAGGGGGTTAGGCGCTGATTCTACGTTAGTGCTGCTTAATGGCCGCCGCATAAGTGTTTCTTCGTTTGCAAAAAATATTGGTACCGCTTTCGTTGATATTAACTCCATTCCAGTCAGTGCAATCAAACGCATAGATATATTAAAAGATGGTGCCTCGGCAACATATGGTTCAGATGCTATCGCAGGTGTAGTCAATGTGATACTTAAAAAAGACTTCGAAGGATTAGAAATTTCTGGTGGTATAGCAGATACCAGTGACGCAGGCGGAGAAGAAAGCTCATTTTCATTAATGTGGGGCAATGGTGATGAAAAAGGCCATACAACAGTTATTCTAGACTACTTTAATCGCGAAGAAACCATGTTTGCTGACAGAGATTATTCTAAATCCGCCAATCAATCAGCCCGAGGTGGTGTAGATCAACGCTCTTCATCAGGAAACCCAGGTACTTATATTCCTGCAACTATTGGCGCTGATGGCACAATTACACCTAAATCAGATGAATATACACAGGTACCTGATATTAACTGTCCTGCAGACTCTTTAAAAGGTGATTTATGTAGATACGACTACGCACCGCTAATGAGTTCTGTACCGGCAACAGAGCGTACCGGTATCGTGGTGCTGAATGAAACGAAAGTGACTGAAGATGTTAGTTTTTTCGCCGAAGCCTCATACCAAAGAAATAGCTCAGTAGTAAAAGGAGCCGCCAGCCCAAGTTTCAATGAATTTTATATGCTTAAAGATAACCCCAGTTTACAAGGAACCTGGTTGCAAGACATGTTCCCCGATGAAGACATTACTATGCGACGTCGTTTAACTGAAACCGGTGGGCGCCAAAAAGAAGCAGTATCAAGTAATTCAAGAATTGTACTTGGGTTTAAAGGTATATCAAAAATAGCGAACAATGAATGGGACTGGGAAATGGGTTACACCTATTCCAATAATTCCAGCCAGGAATTCGGCCAAAATGGTTTTGTGCAAACATCCAGAATTCAACAAGCTATTGCCGATGGTAGATTTAACCCTTTAAGTACGACACAAGATCAATCGGTTATTGATGATATCACAGTTAATACTACGCGAAATGGTAAGTCTACCACACGCAGTTACGATGCTAAAATATCTGGTGAAATATTTGAGTTAGGTGCGGGCTCGGTTGCTTTAGCACTAGGTGCTGAATACCGTGAAGAAAAAATGAGCGACTTACCAGATGAGTTATTCTTAAATGGTGATATTTTTGGTACGGAAGCAACTGCAGCCTCCGGTGATAGAGATCAAACTTCAATATTTGCAGAGCTAGCAATTCCGGTCATCGAGAACTTGGATTTACAATTAGCTTTACGCCATGAAGATTATTCTGATTTTGGCACAAATACTAGCCCTAAAGTTGCACTACGCTGGACACCCAGAGAAGATATGACTGTAAGAGCCAGTTGGGGTGAAGCTTTTAGAGCTCCCTCATTAGTACAACTTGGCTTAGGTGAAGCGCAAGAATCACCTAATTTAGTTGACGAAACACGCTGCCCGCTTACTGGAGCAGATGAAGACTGTGATCCTATCGAAAGAACAGTGGTATATACAGGTAACCCAAACTTAAAACCAGAAGAATCTGAGTCTTATAACCTTGGTTTTATTTGGCAAGTTTCTGATAGCGTTGATTTCTCTATTGATTATTGGAATTACGATCAAGTTAACTTAGTAACGTTAGATCCGAGACTACAATTAATAGCAGAAAAAGAAAATGGCAGCTCAACAAACGTGATCCGAGAGCCCTCTGCCACCGACATTCCGGGACGAATTGTTGAAATTCATGATACCTACCGTAATTTGGGCGGTCAAAAAACTGATGGTATTGATTTAACAACCAATTACCTATTAGATAATACAAGTTTAGGTAGCTTCAGATTTGGCTTAAATCTGACACTTGTTAACAGCTTCGATGAAATCTCAAGTACAAATGAAGTGAGGGATTTAGCGGGTAAATATCAGCACCCAGAGTACCGTTGGACTACAAGTGTAGACTGGGAAATGGATGAAATAACAGCATCTGCGAGAATTAACTATATTGGCGAATATGCAGATGATGAGGATGCTGGCGCAACTGGCATGATAGATTCTATGACTACAATTGATACGAATATTAGCTATCATGGTATCAAGCAGACTAAATTAACCTTAGGTGCAAATAATTTATTAGATGAAGAGCCACCTTTTGGCGCTACAACATTTATGGGTTATGACCAACAAACTCATTCAGCACAAGGAAGATTTTTATATTTGAAAGCAACATATAGTTTTTAGCAAGTCCTAAAAACAAAAAACCGCCATTCGGCGGTTTTTTTATTTCAACGAAAAACTTTAAATTAAAGTTCGCCTTCGTTCTCAGCAAGATATTTAGCGACGCCTTCAGGGCTTGCATCCATACCTTTTTTACCTTCAGTCCAACCAGCAGGACATACTTCACCGTGCTCTGAATGGAACGCTAATGCGTCAACCATACGTAACATTTCATCAACGTTACGACCTAGTGGTAAATCATTTACTACCTGGTGACGTACATTACCTTCTTCATCAATTAAGAAAGAACCACGGAACGCAACACCAGCTTCAGGATGTTCAACATCATATGCTTGACAAATTTCGTGTTTAACATCAGCTACTAATGCATATTTAACTGGACCAATACCACCTTCGTTTACTGGTGTATTACGCCATGCATTATGAGAGAACTGAGAATCAATTGACACACCAATTACTTCAACACCACGCTTTTGAAACTCTTCAAAACGCTTATCAAAAGCGATCAGCTCTGAAGGACATACAAAAGTAAAATCTAACGGGTAAAAGAAGATAACAGCTTTTTTACCTTTGATTGTTTCATGTAAGTTATACGCATCAACAATTTCGCCATTACCTAATACTGCTGCAGCTGTAAAATCTGGTGCCTGACGGCCTACTAATACACCCATTATGTTCTCCAAATAGTTATGAGTTTTAAAATATAAACAACAGAAGGGATTCTGCTGGATTCCAATCTATGTAGTTCTAATATAGTAATGAAACATTAAAAACCAAGCCCTAAGATTAAGTTTTTAATAATTTTTCGTAACCTGATGATAAAGGCTTCATGAATGAAAAGACAATCGTATTTTACGATACACGCTATTGATAAAACCGAACGGTTAAATAACACCCTGCGACGCAAGGTGTTAGAATATGACTAATCCATAATATTGTCTGGGAGTGTTGTTCTTATTTCATGCCAAAGTTCACCTGAATCTAACCCGTATTTTCTGACTCGATAAATTGATTCGTCGTGTTTACCTTGTTCCGTTAACGCTAACAGATCAAGATAAAAGGCTTTAGCCAAAGCGCGGGTTCTTGGATCTGAAAAATAGTGGTTGGCAATGCGTGAATAAAAACCTTTAAAGCCGTTTAAGGTTAATACATATATCGCATTTCCACTGGCAGCGGCCAATTCATGGTGCATACGATAATCATAAGCGGCAATTGCTTCTGCGGTATCTTCAACCTCTTTACTTCTGGTTAATGTCGCTTTTACTTTCTCCGGCGCTGTTTTAATTGCAGCTCTGGTATAGATAGCACTAATATTTGTTCTTGCTGATAATAACTGGTCGATTAGATCTGATACTTTATCTTCATCTAAACGCGCTAGCGTTTCTAAAATATTAAGACCTGATGTTTCCCAAAAATCATTTACTCGCGTTGGTTTACCATGTTTAATTGTAAGCCAACCATCTCTTGCTAAACGCTGTAAAACCTCACGTAATGTTGTTCTTGTCACGCCGATTATTTCTGATAATTCACGTTCTGCAGGTAATATAGAACCTGGAGCAAAATCACCATTCCAAATTGAATCTACTATGTATTCCTCAGCAAATCCAGCTGGGCTTTTAGCTTTGAATATTTTCATGAACATCCGCTATTAATTATTAATATGTGTTTAAACCTAGCGTCAATAATTAGGCCTGTTATTTACCAGGCAATACTTACGATTTAGTCATGGCTCATAAGGTTGATAGGTATATACAAAACTGATTGTACCAGATGGAAAATAAGTAACAAGCGCCAAGTGACGGTTACACAATTAACAAAATTTTAATCAGTAGATTAAATTAAAAAAAAGCGTGTAAACATGGCCTTTTTTTTGTAATGTGCTTTTAATTTAAATAAATATAAGCTTTATTATGAATTTAATTGCTAACTTGGCATTACAGCGCTCAGCTTGGATATTGCTAAGCCTGAGTGCTTTAATACTTGAATCTACAGCTCTTTATTTTCAATACCAAATGGGGTTAGCCCCTTGTATCATGTGTATTTACCAAAGAACAGCTGTATTAGGCCTTTTATTTGCTGGGGTTGTTGGCGCTATTGCACCGCAAAATATATTTATCAGAATGAGTGGCTTTGCAATTTGGGCTGTAAGTGCAATTTGGGGCTATTTAATCGCCGCAGAACATATTGCGATGCAAAATAATACAGATCCCTTTGCATTTAGCTGTGAAATAGTACCTAACTTTCCAAGTTTTATGCCATTACATCAGTGGCTTCCGTGGTTTTTTGAAGCAACAGGTGATTGTGGTAATATAGATTGGTCGTTCTTAACAATGAGTATGCCTGCCTGGATGCAAATTACATTTGCGATTTACACCATATTATTTATTGCAGTATTTGCTATAAGCTTAATGAAACCTAACGTACAATTAAAAAGTTAAACTATGTATTTCACATCAAGACATATCCCTCATTTACAAGGGTTAAAATATATACAACGAATGCAAGTAATAAAACTTGCATTAAGTTACCTTACAGCGCCGCAAAAAATCATCTTAAATATTATTAAATTAACTTTTTTAATTCCGATATTTATGTTGCTGGCAAACATTCAAAGCGACTGGTCATTCGTTTATTTAATGCTTGTTGGTTTAGGATATCCATTAGTGACGAATCCCATTTCATTTCATTTTGCGAATAAGCATATTGAGCAAGCCAGAAGTGATTTTGATGAAATAGCGCTAAGTCACCCATAACAAGCAAGGGCTTTGCCCTTGCTTTTGTATCGTTTTAAAAGCTCACTTTTCCTTCTAGTTTTGCCAATGACTTTTTGCCGAGCCCTTTTATTTGAATTAAATCTTCAAATGAACTGATCTGACCATTTTTGTCACGATAACTGACAATCGCCTGCGCTTTAACTTTACCTATCCCAGGTAAAGATTCTATCTCCTTAACATTTGCTGTATTTATATTAACCAATGTCTGTTTAATTTCTACTGTATCAGACTTAATATCTTGAGCCTGAGCAAGCTGAGTTACTGATAAAAAAAGACTACATACTATTACGATTAATGTTCTAAACTTCATTGTTTATTCCTCCATGACGTCCAACTTGGACATTAAAAACAAAAGGTTATGATTAACCTTCTCTTTAACTAAAGTAAAAATAATAAAGTTTGTCAAAAAAATTTTATAATTATATTTTTTAATCTTGGGCTTGATCTTCTTAGCATATAAGCTTACTGTATAAAAAAACAGTGAACCGAAAGAGGAAATCATGGCTGTTATTATCAAGTACGTTGTTGAAAGAAACGGAGTTGAAAGAATGACATTTACCAGCAAAAAAGATGCAGATGCTTATGACAAAATGCTAGATATTGCAGAGTCTTTAGAACAAATGCTAGGTAAAATTGATGTTGCATTAAGTGAACAACAAACAGAATCCTTAGCATTAGAAATGGCTAAAAATAAAGATATCTTTATGGGTGCACTAAAAGGCAATAAACCTGAGGTTGCAAAAAAACCTAAAGCTGAATCAACCAATAAAAAATCAGATAATGTTGCCGATATTAAACAGGCATAAAGAATAAAGATGCGCCTGGTTTTAGCTGGTAACCTCGCTAAAACACGCATCTTTAGCTATTAATGTTTATTTTAATACTGTAGCAACGGCTTTTGAGAAATACTCTATATTTTCTTTACTTACACCTGCAACGTTAACACGACTTGAACCTACTATGTAGATAGCATATTCTTTTTGCAATCTTTCAATCTGCTCTTTATTGATACTCAAAAATGAGAACATACCATGCTGTCTTTGAATAAAAGAAAAGTCTTGCGTGACATTTTGTTTGTGCAAACTATCAACAATTAAACCCCGTAAATCGTTTATTCTATTACGCATTTCAGCCAACTCGTCATGCCATAATGCGGTTAATTCATTACTTCCTAAAATAGTGTCTACAATCGTCGCACCATGGGCTGGCGGCATAGAATAAATACCTCTGACAACACTTAATAATACCGAATTCGAAACATCCGCTACCGCAGCACTTTTTGCAATAATAGAACATGCGCCAATACGTTCACGATACAAGCCAAAGTTCTTTGAGCAAGAAGAACAAATGATCATTTCATCAACTGTATCGGCTAATAAACGTAACCCTTTTGCATCTTCATCAATTGACGTTCCAAAACCTAAATAAGCAATATCTATTAAAGGTGTAAAACCAACTTCTTTTGCTAATTCAGCAACAATTTTCCATTGCTCCTGATTCAAATCCATACCACTGGGGTTATGACAACAGGCATGTAGTAATACGATATCTCCTTTTGGAACTTGTTTAAGAGACTCTATCATCTGATCAAACAATAAGCCTTTAGTTTCATAGTCATAATATGGATATTCTTTTACAGTTAAACCTGCAGCTTCAAATAAACTTATATGATTTGCCCATGTAGGTGTTGTGACCCAAACAGTTGCATCTGTATTACAGCGTTTAATAAATTCAGCTGCAACACGCAAAGCACCCGTACCACCCGGGGTTTGTGCCGTTCTAACTCGGTTTGCCAGTAAAGCGCTATGTTCACCTAACAACAAAGATTCCATTTTATTACAAAAACCTAAGTCACCTGCCAGACCAATATAAGATTTGGACGTTTCGTTTTCCAATCGAAATGCTTCAGCTTTTTTTACAGATTTAAGAACGGGTGTATCACCTTGTTCATTTTTGTAAACACCGACACCCAAATCTATCTTGTTCGGATTAGTATCTTCTCTGTATGCTGCCATAAGGCCTAAAATAGGATCTGTTGGTAATGGTTTTAAATTTGAGAACATTTGAATATCTCTTTTATTTTTGAGTTAAAAAATAGTGTTAATTCAAGAAACGTGTAGAAATCTGAACCAAGTCTAACATAAAGAAGCCTAATTTGAGCATCAAAAAACAGGTCATTTTAAGTTATACCTCACCCGATATAGACGTCCACACATCTAAATATCTATAGCAGAATGCTATCATTTTATTTATGTAAGATATAGTTGTTTTATGCGAATGGATCGTGAGAATAATACTTTAATTTATTGTCAGGTTGTAAACAATATCGATTTGATTACCAAGGTCATTATAACTCACTTTTGACGCTATCTCACGGATTAAACCCAATCCGCGACCAAAAGGGAATTCACCATCTGATAAAGACATATCTTTATCAATATCAAAACCGGAACCTGTATCGATAATAGAAAAATGAATACATTTATTTTCCGGTTGATAATCTGCATTAATTGTTATTCGACCAAAATCTAGCTTATCTAACGCGTCTTGTCTATGTGCATAAAATAGAGTAAACCCATCTTCCTGCGATTTAATTTCTGAATTTAAGTTTAATACGCCATGATCAAGCGCATTATTATATGCCTCTGATAATAATAAAAACAAATTAGCTCTATGCTCAGAGACCCCTTTAATATCACAGAAAAAAGTCACTATTTGCGTCATAATGTCGGATTGCTGAAAATGTTTTTTTTCTAATTGAAGAGATAAAGCCATCGGAATTTCTGAATATTCACTATTTTCAATAACAGGAAAAGGTGATGGTTTACAATGTAACAAAACTAAACTTAGATCATCCTGTTGTTCTAAAGCGCCACTAAATTGCTCCGCAGATTTAACCAAATCTTCAACTTTTACATCGGGTGCACTCGCCATAATGTCTAATACTCTTTGTTCACCAAATAATTCGTCAGCTTCGTTAGCTGCTTCGATAATGCCATCGGTGAAGATCAGGATCCGATCTGAATTTTCAACTTCAACTTGAATTACGTCATTTTCGAACTCATCTTGCTCTAAAATTCCAAGTGCCATATGTTGTGATTCAAGTTCCGATTTTACCTGACCTTTATTATCAAAAATATACCCTTCAGGTAAGCCTCCCAGCCATGCCGTAATATTTTTGCCACTTTGACAAATTTCAATAATGGTCGCCGCACAGAACATATGACCCGGTAATAGTTCAACCAAGGTTTTGTTTAATTCTTTTGCTATATCGGCAATTGAAAAACCTTTTTTGGTCATCGCATAGAATATTTTTGAAGCTGGTAATGCACCAATTGCAGCGGCTAATCCGTGACCGGTAAAATCCCCCAATAAAATGTACATACCGCCTATGGGACTAGGTGAAACTAAAAATAAGTCACCATTAAACATAGTCGCTGGTGACATGTGGTAATCAACGTTATCTGGTACATTAAAGTTTTCTTTGAGGGCATTTTCAAATATATGTTCAACAATTTCATGCTCTGCTTCAACCTGGCTTTGATAATATTCCAATTGTTGATTTTGCTCATTGGTTTTAATACTGAGCTCTCTAATACGGGTATGAGCCTGTATTTTTGCCGATAAAATCATTTTATCAAATGGTTTAGTCAAGAAGTCATCACCACCAACCTCTAAACATTTTTTTAGACTTTCCTGCTCTTCTAATGCGGTAATAAAAATAATAGGTAAATAGACATGTTGAGAGAATTTTTTAATTAACGGAGCGGCTTCATATCCATTCATTACGGGCATTAATACATCGAGTAATACCACATCTGGATCAAATTCTGCTAATGCATCAACAGCTTGCTTTCCATCATCAACACACTTAACTACAAAACCTTCATCTTCGAGCATGAAAGTGAGTAATGTTTGATTTAATACCTGATCGTCAACAACTAAAATGCGCATTAATCAATATCGAATTTTTTATCAAACCTGGAAATTTGTAATATCTTCTTGATCTGTGGTCGGCAATTAGCAATCTGTATTGCTGATACTGTGCTGCCAAGCGACTTTTTCATATTCAATAACATACCTAATGCAGAACTATCCATATATTCCGTTTCTCGTAAATCAACAACAACTTTCGGTGTGTCATCGCCAATTTCAGCATAGGCGGATCTGAATGCCTGCACCAAATTGAAATCAAATTTACCTTTTATTTGTATCGTAAATAACATTCCATCGGGTGAGATACTTTTTGTCAGACTCACTGTATTCTCCTTAATATATCTCTTGAGGTCAGCCATTGCTAAACCTAAAATGTGCATCAAACATTTGACAACGCGTTAGCTTTAAATAAAGCTGTAAAATTGTGATTTTTCAACTTTGTTATCAAAAATTTAGTAGTTTTTTTATTTTTTTGTTATTCACCTGCTAATTATTAGTATAATTATAATGTTATTAAAGTTGTTCATAAGGTAATTTAATGCAAGATCCTAATTTAGTTTATTCTACTGAACACGGTAGAATAAAAGTGACAGAAGAAGTTAGCACTTCTGACGTTAAACTTTTCAAAGATGGTTTTATAAGAATTGAGAAACAAACAAAGGGTCGCAAAGGAAAAGGTGTTATGCTTATAGTAGGCATAGACCCAGAAAAAAACGACCTTAAAAAGTTGTCCAAAACAGTTAAGAGCAAAATGGGACAAGGTGGTGCTTTAAAAAATGGTATTATCGAAATTCAGGGCGATGATAGAAATAAACTAAAAGGCATTCTAGAACAGGCGGGCTTTAAGGTTAAGCTTGCCGGAGGATAAAACTTTGGAATTACAAACTGCTGATCTTCATATATTATTAGTCGAACCTTCGGTTACACAACGTAATGTTATAACCAGGGAATTGCAATTGGAAGGTATTCATCATATAGATAGTGCTGATTCACATTCTGAAGCGTTAGAAAAAATTCTTGTCAGCGCGCCGGATCTTGTGATCAGTAGCTTGCATTTTAAAGATGGTAGTGCGTTAGAATTATTGCGTCATATAAAAAATGACGAGAGCATCGCCAGCTTACCTTTTATGCTTATTTCTAGTGAAACTCGAAAAGCACAATTAGATCAATTTAAACAATCAGGTGTAATAGCAATACTCCCAAAACCTTTTACCCGGGCGAATTTAGGTAAAGCACTTAATGCAACCTTAGATATTTTAATGCCTGAAGAACTTGAATTAAACCTCTATGATATACATGATTTACGTGTATTAATTGTTGATGATTCCAAGCTTGCCAGAAACCATATAAAAAGAGTATTAACAAATTTAGGTATTCAACATTTTGTAGAAGCTGAGGACGGACAAGCAGCGATAACCATTCTAGATGAAAAAATGTTCGACTTAATCGTAACTGATTACAATATGCCGGAAGTCAACGGGCAAGAATTAACCGAGTATATTCGTAACGAATCAGACCAATCTCACGTACCTGTTTTAATGGTAACTTCAGAAGCAAATGATACACATTTGAGCAATATCGCACAATCAGGCGTCAATGCTATGTGTGATAAACCATTCGAACCACAAACAGTGAAAAAACTCTTATTTCAATTATTAGAACAAGATTAACCCCTAGATTAATTATTTCATCTAGGTAGAAATACTTAGATGAAATGATTTTATTTCAGACTCAGGAATAGGTTTACTAAAGTAATAACCTTGTATAATAAAACAATTATTTTGATTTAAAAATGCAACCTGCTCACTCGTTTCAACGCCTTCAGCCACTACATTCAAATTGAGCTTTTGTGCCATCGCAATAATTGCGGCCGTTATAGCCATATCACTCTTATCATGAGGAATATCTTGTACGAAGGAACGATCTATTTTTAATATATCTACTGGAAAACGTTTTAAATAACTTAATGAAGAATAGCCAGTTCCAAAGTCGTCTATTGATAAGGAAACTCCGAGTGTTTTTAATTCGTCTAACTGTTTGATAGCAGCATCAATATCACCAATTAACATGCTTTCGGTGATTTCTAAATGAATTAATTGAGCATTAACACCTGTTGCTGTGATAATTTTAGACAATAAAGACTTTAAGTTACTATCTTTAAATTGCCTGGCCGATAAATTAATTGAGACTGCTGTTGGATATCCCTGGTCGACTAACCTCTTTGCGAAACGACTTGATTCCCATAATACCCATTCACCCAATTCAACAATTTGTCCTGTAGCCTCTGCGATTGGTATAAATTTGGCGGGAGAGATCATACCTTCAGTTGGATGACTCCAGCGGATCAAGGCTTCATAACCAACAATACTTTGATTTTTGCTATCAATCTGAGGTTGATAATGTAGTTCAAATTGCTGATTTTTAAGTGCAACGCGTAACTCATTTTCGATCAGCATTCTTTCTTTTGCCGCAGTATTAAGCTCAACAGTATAGAAATGATAGGTATTCTTACCTTTCGCTTTTGCTTCGTACATCGCTAAGTCAGCATGTTTCAATAATTGTTCTTCGTCAGAGCTATCATTTGGTGCCATAGTGATGCCAATACTGGCGCTAACGATAATTTCATTACTACCCAGTTTTATCGGATGACTTAACGTTTCTTTAATTGTCATTGCAACTTCAGCGGCTTTTTCATTATCTTTAATACCACTAAGTAACACAGCAAATTCATCACCGCCTAATCTGGCTATCGTATCTTCGGCCCTTAAACGTTTCTGCAACCGATTAGCAACTTCAAGCAATAACTGATCACCAGCATCATGGCCTAACGTATCATTTATACGCTTAAACTCATCTAAATCGAAGTAAAACAAAGCAAAAGCATAATGCCCTCGTGACGCCAATGCCATTGATTTTCTCAACTGCATTCGAAAGAAAGCTCTGTTTGCCAATCCAGTTAACGTATCAAAATAAGCCAGTTGCTCCATTTTTCTCTGGCTTTCTTTAACAAATGAAATATCTTGTGCCGAGCCAACATAACTGGTTATTGTGCTTTGTTCGTCTCGAATGGCTGAAATACTTAACGATACCCAAACTGCTTTATTATAGTTATTTTTAAGTAAAGTATCCCCTTTCCATGAATGGCGATTTGCAATATCTAACTCAATATCTTCAATTAGAATAGTCATTTCATCGGCCAATAATATAAGGATAGATTTACCAATGAAATCACTTTCTTTAAATCCAGATATTTCTAACATTTTAGGATTTACATATTCAATTTCCAGATTTTCATCTGCAATTACCACAGCGCTGCCAGAAAAATATACAGCTTTGGATAATCTGTTCGCCTGTTTTTCAGCTAAATCTTTTTCAATTAAACGAGTTTCTAATACTTCAACATGTTGCTTAAGTTTTGATGCCATTTTTCTAAAGGCACCGTTTAATACCCCAATTTCATCTTTATCTTCTTTTGGAAATTCAACCGATAAGTTTCCTTTGCCAAAACTACTTACAGCCCTGACTAAAGTATGTATACGCCTTAAAACCAATACAGATAAGGTTTGATGTAATAACAAGGCCACCAAAATTGCGTACAATACAAACAGACCAAAAAATTTAATTTCTAATTCATTAACATGCGATAACGTAGATGAACGCTTTTTATAAATTCCAACATACCAGTCCACAACGGGGATTTTTCGTATATTCACAATATTAACTTCATCATTTTCAACGAAGGATTGTGATAGCTCAGGTAAATTAGCAGAAATGGTTTGCTGTATTAAACCTTGTAATTCTTCAGGTACCAAATCAGCTGTTTTTAACAATTGATTCAGTTCGCCTGTGCGATTCATGATTTCCCTATTTAATTTAGGATGAGAAAGTACTTGCCCGGTTTTATCAAATATAAAAAATTGTTGTTCTTTATCTGTCAGTGGAAAAAAATTGATCAGTGTTTTTAGTTCCAGATCACTGCCCGTGATCCCATAAAATTCACCGTTAACATATAGCGGAACTAAAAGGCTAACAACCCATTTATGCCAAATATCATCGTAATATATCGGTGTCCAAACCAAACTTCTCCTGCTGTTATTTTCTGGGGCTGCTAAAGAATAAAAAAGATCTTCTGAAAATTGGTGCTGTGTATCAACTTGTAATGCCCAGTGAGGGGGAGAAATACGAATAAAATTATCTTTAGATATTAAATAGTAATTAAAAAACTCTTGAGTTAATGTCGGTGAGATTATTTGCCATAAAACCTCTGAATTATGGAATAACAATTTATAATTTTCATTAAATGCATCTTGTGGTAAGAAGGCGCCAGACATACCATCATTAGAAATCGCACGAATTGAACCATCTTGATCATAATCAAGTTCGGAGGTAATTAATTCTGGATAACTTAATTCCATATCAAATAATTGCTTTTTGACTACTTGATTGGCATTTTTTGCTATGGACTCTTTATCTTCTATTATCTTTCTAAATTGCTGTATAAAACTGCTACTTGTTCTTTTTAGTGCATCATGCTCATCAAATAAAAGTTGTTTATGTTCTGATTTTAGAGTTAAAACCGCAGCACTCAGTCCCGCGATTAAGCAAATCGCAGAGATCATTATCGTTAATTTAATGCTTAATGAATTAAAACCAAACCGAGCTGGCATGCGCCTATATTTCAAAATTGAACCTTTTATCCGAATTTCTGATATATCTGCCCATAAGAATAAAAGAAACGTTTTGATAACAAAACCTTTTTTTATTTTATTAACAATAAAATAGATGGATTAATCAACATTTGTATAATATATTTCAAAACAGTTATTGACTTATTCCTCTGCAATTTTTAAATTAGTCTATATGAGACATATTAACAAACGATTTTTATTTAACTTTTTTATGCACCACCCTTAAAAGGGAGGCGATTTAGTCATGGCATAAAATAGTCAAAGACGAATACGAGCCTCCCAAATGGGAGGCTTTTTTTTTGGAATGAGGAAACCAAGATGACCAACGATGCATTAGACGCATTGCGAAAAGATATTAATGAGATAGACTCTGAATTATTAATATTACTTACAAAACGTCGCCGAATTAGCCACTCGGTAGTTGAATATAAAATCTCTAACAATAAACCTGTAAGAGATGAAAAAAGAGAGCTCGCATTATTAGATAAACTGATTTCTTATGGCAAGTCTCTCGGACTAGATGCCTATTATGTCAATAAAGTGTTTCAAACTATTATTGAAGACTCTGTATTACACCAGCAGTCCATGTTGCAACAAAATCTTAACCCAGAAGCTCTCAATGAAATAAATCGTGTCGCTTACTTAGGCGGGCAAGGATCATATAGCCAGCTCGCTTGCCACAAATACTTTAGCCGCAGGCCAGGTCAGCTTGTCGAACTAGGTTGTAATAGTTTCTTTGAGATCACAAACAAAGTGGAAACCGGGCAGGCTGATTTTGGCCTGTTGCCAATAGAAAATACCTGCTCAGGTAGTATTAATGAAGTATTTGATTTATTACAACACGCTCAAGTTTCAATTGTTGGTGAACTGACCCAGTCGGTTGAACATTGCCTTATAGCACAACCTGGTATCAATAAAGAGAATATCACTAAAATCTTTGGCCATCCGCAGCCGTTTACACAATGTAGCCAATTCATTCAAGGCATGAATAATATACAACTTGAATATTGTGATTCCACTTCGAGTGCAATTGAAAGAACTAAATCTACCCCTAATAGCGCAGCAATCGCATCACAACAAGCTGCACATACAGCCGGTCTTGAAGTACTGCAAGATAGCATAGCGAATCAAACGGAAAATCATAGTCGATTTATTGTTGTGGCCAGACAAGCCATGAAGACAACAGAACAAATTCCGACTAAAACAACCCTGATTATGGCCACAAAACAAAAAGCTGGTTCACTGGCTGACGCATTAATGATATTTAAACAGCATGAAATCAATTTGGTGAAATTGGAGTCTCGTCCAGTACCGGGGAATCCATGGGAAGAAGTTTTTTACGTTGACTTAGAAGCTAATTTAACAGAGAAAAAGACAAAGTTAGCGTTAGAATCTTTAGCTGAAGTGACTGAATATATTAGAATACTAGGGTGTTATCAAAGTGAAACTTTACATGCAGTTACTGTAACACAAGGATAAATTAAAATAATAACCCTGGGGTTTGTATGCCAGGGTTATTACTATGATACGAATTAAGGCTCTAATACTTTGGCATCATTCGCTTTACTTAATAGTGCCCTGCTTTGTTTTAAAAATGTCTGAGCAGATCCGGAAAAATAAGATTTAGCGTCACTAAAACTCTCTATTAATGCGGATTTATCACCTTTTCTTAGATTATCTAATGTATGTTGAAAAGTTAATTTATAATCTTCTAACAAATGTTCAACGTTATCAAACTGTGCCAGCATAATATCCGTGTATAGTTCTGGCGATTGCGCAAATAACCTGCCAACCATCATTAATTCGAGTTGATAGATAGGCGAAGAACATCCTTTTATTTCTTCTAAACTATGAGTTTGCTTAGCTAAAAATTGTCCATAAACAAATGTCGTTAAATGTCGCATAACCTGTACTATCTGCATTGCTTCATCGTGTTTTTTAGCATCCATCTCAACAAGCTGACTGCCCCAGACTTTAAGCTGATTTAGTAAAGATTCAACTTTTTGATCATTTCGAGCTCGGCAAACAACAATTGTTTGTTTAACCCAATGCTCTATATCTGGACCAAACATAGGATGTAATCCAAGAACAGGTCCAGAATGGTTATTCAACATGCTGCTTATCGGTTTTTGTTTAACACTGGTAATATCAACCAATAAACATTCATCAGATAATTTGGGTAGCCGCTCAATAACCGTTTCTACTGCATTTATCGGCACTGAGATCAATACCAGCTTAGCGTCTTGCAAAATTGACTTCGCATCTTGCTGTTGGGCCTTATCTAACACCCTGACTTCAATACCACTTCGAATTAACTGTTTGGCAAACAATTTACCCATAACACCTTCGCCACCCACTATTACTGCTGGAGATAATTCAGGCGCAGCACATGCCAGTTTATTCTGTTGATTTTGATAAGACTCGCGCATTAACCGCCGCAAAATATCTTCAATAAGATCTGGATTAACACCTTGTTCTACAGCTTGTTTTTTTCGTGCTTCAATTAACGCAACTTCACGTTCAGGGACATATACACCCGAGCCTGTTGTGTGTTTTATCCTACCAACTTCACATGTCAACTGATTGCGTTTCGCTAATAATGCAACTAATTCAGCATCACACGCATCAATCCCTGCCCTTAAAGAATGTAAATTCATATGTAAACTTATATTGACGTTTAGTAAATAAATAATTACATTAAGTTTAACAAGCTTTTTTAACTAAAACTAGACTTGTATCAAAAGTGGTTGATTTTATTTTCACCTTGATAACACAGTCATTCACTCATATCATTTTTTCTTTTTCAAAACAAAAACAGGCTGATATCTTTCGATATCAGCCTGTTTTTCATTGTACAGTTGTAATAACTGTACAGCATATTTAATACTAAATTATCTTTTAGTAAGCTTTTCTTTGATACGTGCAGATTTACCAGAACGTTCACGAAGATAGTAAAGTTTAGCACGACGAACAGCACCGCGACGTTTAACTTCGATACCATCGATCAATTTACTGTGAGTTTGGAATATACGTTCAACGCCTTCACCGTTCGAAATTTTACGAACTGTAAATGCAGAATGAAGACCACGGTTACGCTTAGCGATCACCACACCTTCAAAAGACTGAAGACGCTCTTTCTCACCTTCTTTAACACGTACTTTAACTACAACTGTGTCACCAGGACCAAATGCAGGTACATCTGTTTTAAGTTGCTCTTCTTCAAGCACTTTAATAATATTTTGGTTTACTTTAGCCATTATTTTCTCTCTTTCTAGTTAACTGTCATCTCGCCGCAAGTTCATTATATTCACACTGAAATTCAGCTAATAATGATACTTGCTCCTCAGTCAGAGCTAGTTTATTCAATAAGTCTGGACGCCTTAACCAAGTTCTGCCTAACGACTGTTTTTCTCGCCACTTAGCTATCTTTTGGTGATCCCCGCTGAGTAATACAGCCGGAACACGTTTATCGTCCAATATTTCGGGTCGGGTATAATGTGGGCAATCAAGCAACCCGTCAGAAAATGAATCCTGTTCAGCTGATTGATTATGACCTAACACACCAGGCACTAATCGCGCGACTGCATCAATTAATGTCATGGCGGGTAGTTCTCCACCACTCAAAATAAAATCTCCAATTGACCATTCTTCATCAATATCAGACTCTATAATGCGTTCATCTATACCTTCATATCGACCAGCGACTAATATCAACTTTTTATGAGCAGCTAATTCTGCTGCCCCTTGTTGATCTAGCTTTCGCCCTTGAGGCGACAGGTAAATTACTTTAGCGTCATCACCAGCTGCAAGTTTTGCATCTGCGATCGCTTTTTTGAGCGGTTCAACCATCATTAACATTCCTGGTCCGCCGCCATATGGACGGTCATCAACACTTCTATGCTTATCAGTTGCATAGTCACGAGGATTCCAGCAATTAAAGTCAATAATACCTTTATTAACCGCTCGACCAGTCACACCTTGTTGAGTGATCGAATCAAACATTTCAGGAAAAAGGCTTATTACCCCAACCCAAAGTTTAGGATCTGAACTCATTAAAAACTTGGATCCCAGTCAACAGTAATTTCTTTTGCGTCTAAATTAACATTTTTAATAACTGAATCAGTTAAAAATGGTAATAGTCGCTCAGTTTTTCCAAATCCATCATTGCTGTTAGCTTTAACAACCAGAACATCATTAGAACCTGTTTCCATCAAATCATCGACTTTACCTAAACCGTAACCTTTATCAGTTACCACGGTCATGCCAATGAGGTCTCGCCAATAGAACTCGCCATCTGGCAGTTCTGGAATTTGTGATTTTTCAACAGTGATCTCAGCATGAGTAAAACTCATTGCGTGATCCCTGTCGTTTATCTTTTCAAATTTGGCTATAAAACCTTTGCCACTACGACGCCAGTCAACCACTTCAAAGGTTTCCCATTTACCTTGATGATTTACCAACCATGGGTTGAAATCAAAAATCCCTTCGGGATCATCAGTAAATGAATGTACCTTAAGCCAGCCTTTTATGCCGTGAGGGGCACCAAGCTTACCTACAACAATAGAATCTTGACTCATAGATACAAATTCGCCTATTAAGCCGCTTTATTAGCGTCTTTAACTAACTTTTTAACGCGATCAGAAAGTGATGCACCTTGACCAACCCAGTGTTCAACACGAGTTAAGTCTAAACGTACTCTTTCTTCTTGGCCACGAGCTAGTGGGTTAAAGAAACCTACTTTCTCAATGAAACGACCGTCACGTGAACAGCGGCTGTCCGCTACTACTACTTGATAAAATGGACGTTTTTTAGCACCGCCACGTTGTAAACGAATAGTTACCATATCGCTTTCTACCTATATTTAATGTTTTTATTACTTACTAACATACTTCCTATTCTCACTTATCTATCGAAATTAAATATGATAAGTTCAGATGAAGCTCGCGAATTGTACGTATTTTGAGGGAAAAATCAAGTAAAAATTGAATCGTTCTAGGTTCTACAAGTCTATATTTAAAATCCTGTAGAACAAAGTTAAATACCTAACTCAATTCAAGATACATATTTTGATAGCTGAATGAAGTTAGGTTAGGTTAACTTACTTATTATTAAAACTTAGGGCCGCCCATGCCACCCATCATACCTGGTGGCATCATGTTTTTCATGCCTTTCATCATCTTCATCATACCGCCTTTACCCTTCATTTTTTTCATCATTTTCTGCATCTGGGTAAATTGCTTTAATAATTTATTAATTTCCTGTACCTGAGTTCCTGAGCCCGCAGCAATTCGTTTTTTACGAGAACCTTTAATTATTTCCGGACGCATACGCTCTTTAATTGTCATTGAGCTAATAATCGCTTCCATTTGAGTAAAAGTTTTATCATTTACTTGATTTTTCGCTGCATCAGGAATGTTTGCCATGCCAGGCATTTTTTCTAACATGGACATCATGCCGCCCATATTTTTCATTTGTTTTAATTGTTCAGCAAAATCTTCCAGGGTAAATCCTTCCCCTTTCATCATTTTTTTGGCAACTTTTTCGGCTTTTTCCTTATCAACTTTCATTTCGACTTCTTCGATCAATGAAAGTACATCACCCATACCTAAAATGCGAGATGCAATACGATCTGGATGAAAGGGTTCTAAAGCATCAACACGTTCGCCTACACCAATAAATTTAATTGGTTTACCCGTGATATGACGTATAGATAATGCAGCACCACCGCGTGCGTCACCATCAGTTTTGGTTAATACAACACCCGTCAAAGGTAATGCATCACCAAACGCTTTTGCTGTGTTTGCTGCATCTTGACCTGTCATAGCGTCAACCACAAATAACGTTTCTACTGGATTGATATTTGCGTGTAAATCTTTAATTTCATCCATCATGTCGTTATCGATATGCAATCGACCGGCAGTATCAACGATCACAACGTCTATAAATTTACGTTTAGCATGGCCAATTGCGTCATTGGCTATATCAACAGGTTTTTGAGAAATATCACTTGGAAAAAATTCAACATCAATTTCAGTGGCTAAAGTTTCAAGCTGTTTTATCGCAGCAGGTCGATACACATCAGCACTGACAACCAAAACGGACTTTTTCTTTCTTTCTTTTAAGAATTTCGCAAGTTTACCGACACTGGTCGTTTTACCTGCACCTTGTAAACCGGCCATAAGTATTATTGCAGGCGGCTGAGCATTTAAATCTAGCTCTTCGTTAGCCTCTCCCATTGCCTTTTCAAGCTCTTCCTGTACGATTTTAATAAAAACCTGACCAGGACTTAAACTTTTTGTTACTTCAACACCGACAGCACGTTCTTTAACTGTTTTAACAAACTCCCGAACGACAGGCAAAGCAACATCAGCTTCTAACAAAGCCATTCGCACTTCACGCAAAGTGTCTTTTATATTATCTTCAGTTAACCTACCTCGGCCTCTGATGTTATTTAATGTTTTACCTAATCGTTCTTGTAAGTTTTCAAACATGCAAACTATTCCGCTCAGTGCTTTTAATAACACAGATTATACCTGACAAAGCACGATATAAAATAGATCAAACATAATTAATTACAGGAGATTTAATTATCAGTACTATGCAAGTGCCTTCGGTTAAAATACAATAAATGCAGGATTACTTTATGATTTGGGCTTGACCCTAAGAAATATGCTATTGATCAGCTTAACTATATTTGCTTTTATTTTTTATACTCTATCAAGTGGGTACGTGATCTCCCGATTATTTCATCGCGAAGGTCCTAATCAGAAATTTACACTAATATTTAGCACTGTTGCCATATTGGCGCATTTATTACTGCTAATTAATTCTGTTTTCATTGAAGGCGGGCAAGATTTAAGCTTTGTTAATGTATCATTACTGATCTGTTGGATTATTGTGGTTTCAGTGACGACAGTTTCATTAAAATTCCCAGCCACCTTGTTATTGCCTGTGGTGTATAGCTTTTCAGCACTTTTATTAATCGTCAGTTTATTTTTGCCGCACGATGTTATATTAAAATCCGTAAATGTTGATATCGGCCTGTTAATACATATATCTGTATCCTTTTTGGCTTATTGTATTTTGATTATCTCGTCGCTTTATGCTATTCAATTTTACTTTATAAATGTACGTTTAAAACAAAAAGATCTTGGTATTGTTTATAGCCATTTACCCCCTTTGATGTTAGTTGAACAACAATTTTATCAATTAGTTACTGTGGGAACATTATTATTAACTCTGGCACTTGGATCTGGTTTTGTTTTTCTGAATAACATGTTTGCTACTGAATATGCACATAAAACGGTGCTGTCATTATTGGCCTGGTTTTGTTTTTCAGGTGTGGTAATCGGACATCACTTACGAGGTTGGCGCGGAAAAATGAGCATTATGACGACCATAATCGCAGCCTTTTTATTAACTTTAGCTTATTTTGGCAGCAGATTTGTTAAAGAAATCATATTGAGTCAATTTTAACTTGACTCGACAGCCTTGCTGATACCTAATAAGTATTCTTAAACTTTATAGGACACCCTTAGTTGGACGCTATATCTACTAGTACTTTGTTTATTGTTCTTGCCATATTGGTATTAATTTCAGGGTACTTTTCAAGCTCAGAAACAGGCATGATGTCACTCAATCGCTATCGATTAAAACATCTTGAAAAACAAGGGCATAAAGGAGCCAAACGTGTAAGTAAGCTACTTAACAGACCTGATAGATTAATTGGATTAATTTTGATCGGTAATAACCTGGTTAATATCGCAGCATCTTCTATTGCAACAATAATCGGCATAAGATTGATTGGCGACAATATCACAGGTGTGGTCGTAACCACAGTTGTCCTAACCTTTGTGATCTTAATATTTTCTGAAGTCACTCCTAAAACATTAGCAGCTTTATATCCCGAAAAAGTGGCTTTCCCAAGCTCTTTCATCCTTGCAATGTTATTAACAATATTGTTCCCTTTTGTCGTTGCTGTTAACTGGATCACAAATGGGATATTAAAACTCTTTGGCATTAGTTCTGAGCAAAGAGCGCAGCACAGTTTAAGTAAAGAAGAGCTAAAGACCGTCGTTAATGAATCCGGAGCGCTCATACCTGAAAGACACCAAAATATGCTAGTGTCTATTTTAGATTTAGAAAAAGTAAAAGTAGAAGATATTATGATCCCAAGAAATGAGATCATAGCAATTGATATTAATGATGACTGGAAAGTTATCATGAAACAGCTTACTCATGCCCAGCATACTCGTGTATTACTTTACAGAGACCAAATTGATGATGCAGTTGGTTTTATACATTCTCGAGACGCACTACGTTTACTTACTAAAGAACAATTTACAAAAGCAACACTGTTAAGAGCGGTAAGAGAAATTTACTTTGTACCTGAGGGAACCTCACTGAATACACAGTTATATAAATTCCAACAAAGTAAAGAGCGTATTGGCCTGGTAGTCGACGAATATGGTGATATTCAAGGATTAGTAACTTTAGAAGATATACTAGAAGAAGTTGTCGGTGATTTCACCACTACAATGACCAGAGCAACCAGTGATGAAGTTCATCCGCAACAGGACGGTACTTACCTTGTAGACGGTGGTGCAAATATTCGGGATTTGAATAAAGAAATGAACTGGAATTTTCCAACCGACGGTCCAAAAACACTTAGCGGATTGATTGTGGAACATTTGGAAGTGATCCCTGATGCTAATGTTGGTTTACGTGTGTCTGGCTATCCGATAGAAGTTGTAGAAGTAAAAGAGAATATGATTAAACTGGTACGTGTTATGCCTAACTTCAAAGCATAACACTCACTTTATGATATCGATATTTTATTCATGAAATTAGCTTTTTAAGCTAACTACAAAAACATCCGGGAAAACCAACCTCTATTTAGGTCATCTTCACATTTTTTAAGCTGGCCGCTATACTTGCTTGCCCTATGTTTCACTTTATTAGCGACTGCCATCAACCATTTTTTCTTTTTATAAGTGCCGCGTTTATATCCGCCCCAACCATCATGGTAATTTAAGTACTGTCCATAAGCATCCCACTTAGATACCTTATTGATTTTATTTGTTTTATAAACAAACCATCCCATGAAATCTATGGCATCGTCAAAGTCATCTCTATCTGCCCCAGAATTACCAGTTTGTTTTATGTAGTCATCCCAGGTTAACGTTTTAGCTTGTGAAAAACCATATGCTGAACTTGCTCTGCCTGTAGGAATAAAGCCTAAAAAGTACTCCATAGGCGGTTGAGCATCATGTTTAAAGGAGCTTTCCTGATACATCATACTCATCAAAACATGCTTAGGAGAGCCCCATTTTTCCTGAGAATCTTTAGCTGCAAAATACCAGTCACGCTTTTCATTAAATATTTCACAAAGATCATGCGGGTTTTTTGGCGGTGCTGAGGCACAGCCACTCATAATAAGTACCAAAGATGTCATTAAAAAATTTTTTTTCATTTTTTTTGAACTTTATTTAAAAGTACCTGTCTGACTATTAGAATGCAGTAGTTAGCATTGTAGTTTCATCCCTGAAGAATATTTGCGCAGCTTTATAGCTGCGTTTTTTTTGTCAATTATTAAAGTAATTCTCTAAATACTCAGTAAAACTCACATTATCGGATCCTTCAATTTTCTTTTGTCTTAATAAAGATTTTTCACTTTCCTCATTCAATTGAGCTTCAGTGAATTGTGAGTAATCATGGTTATTGAGCTCCATTTTATACTTTTCAGCTAATTGCAAAGCAAAACAGCCATTATCTAACTGTGACTCTGTCAATTTAGACATATATTGACCCGAAAAAGTAGTTTCAGGTGATGAAATCCAACCAGAGAAACCTTTTATGGCTTCAGAGTAATGAGAACAACTATGCGCTTTATCTAACCACGTTGCAACTTTGCTAAGTTGCTCAAATATCTCTTCACCCCATTGCGTTATGCTAATCTGTTTATTATTTAAATTAAGTTTCAAGTCAGGAGAGCGACCTTGATTAACCACAAGATCTAAGTTGCTTTGGCTTTGTTCCATTTCCTGCCAATCCATTTCCGGAGAGTCTTTTAATGTGCAATAAAGTAAAAATACATCTAAGAAGTAAATTTGCTGTAAACTGATCCCTGTTGCAACAAAAGGATTTACATCTAACGCTCTTACCTCAATATATTCAATGCCCTCTCGATTTAACGCGTTGATTGGCGTTTCTCCGTCAAGTGCGTTTCGTTTTGGTCTGATAGAAGAATAAAATTCATTTTCAATTTGCAATACATGGCTATTTAACTGCTTAAGTCTGCCATCAGGATATTGACCTATATTTCGATATAAATCTGAATCAGTTAAAATAGCTCGTTTCAAGCCTGTGATATATTCATCTAAATTATTATAACTAACCTGCAGTGAAGATTGTGCGCTATTGGTATATCCTAAGTCACCTAAGCGTAGCGCAGTTCCATATGGCAGATATAAACTTCCTTTACCTAGTTTTTCAAAAGGCAATTTACTATCTTTACCATCTAGAAAAGAGCTACATAACGCGGGTGATGCGCCAAACAAATAACTGATCAGCCATAGCTCACGTTTAAAGTTACGTATTAGTGATAAATATCCCGTCGAGATGAAGTCTTGAATAGGATTATCATCATTTTGAAATTTTTGTAATGTTTGCCAGAAGCTTTTAGGAAATGAAATATTAAAATGCACACCTGCAATTGCTTGCATCATACTGCCGTATCTATTTTTCAACCCTTCTCGATATAGGGTTTTCATTTTTCCCACATTAGACTGACCATATTGTGCTAACGCGATGTCTTCCTGGTTTTTGATGAAACAAGGCATACTGACCGGCCACAATACCTCATCTGCCATTCTGGATTGTGTAAATTTTTGAATATCTTTTAATTGTAACAAGGTATTATTAGCATCAGTACTCGCGGGAGTGATAAACTCCAAAAGTGCTTCTGAAAAATCTGTTGTTATATATTTGTGTGTTAAAGCACTGCCCAGCGCTTTAGGATGAGCTGAAGCCGATAATCGACCTGACTGGTTGATCCTTAAAGCTTCACGTTCTATTCCTCGATGGATCCCTGTAATTGCCGCTAAATTCTCTGATAATTCAAAATAATTTAACGTTGATGTTAATTGTTTATTAGTCAAAAATGCATCCTTAGTAAAGATCCCAAAAAGGTTATCATGAATTTATGGGGGCAAGAAAATAATACTCAAGTTATTATTATAAATAAACCCCGTTTGCGGTTAAGTATTTGGTAAATATCATCGGATACACCTATTATTACCAAATAGATTTTATTTCCATTTGTATGGACTGACCAGGAAAGAAAAAGTGTATTTGAAACCTATTATATTATTTGCTGCTATATTTTTGATTTTCACTGTATCTGCGAGTAAATCATTTACAATATATACATGGAAAGACACTAATGGAGTGACGCATTTTTCTTATGTAATGCCTGAAAACCATAAATACACAACGATAGAAATGAAAAAGCACATACAAAAGAATATAATTTCTGAAGACACAGATACTGACAACCAAAATAATGATTTAGATAAAAAAATCAACAAACAAAATCAAGAAAACTGTAAGGCTGCACAACATAACTTAACTATATTGTCGCAATTTGAAAACGTAAAATTGACCAATGAACATGGCGAAGAAAAAATTCTGTCTGAGCAAGATAAACAAGACCAAATTGTACAAGAAAAAAAACGAATTGAACTTTTCTGTAAATAGGTAATGAAACAAAAATTAATAAAATATACATTCTAAAATATGAGTTCCATCGCTGCAGATCACCTAAAAATGTTCACCTTTAAGTAAGTTTTCATAAATTATAATTTCCTTCCTTTATCGAAACCAAAAATTAAATGTTAATTATTTGTATAAATAATTTGTTGTTTTTATGTTAATGAACTACCTTTTGTACCGATTACAAAAACAACATTCATGAAGGATATAAAATGTATAAATTAAGTAAACTTGCAATAATGACTCTTGGAATAACCGCTTTTTCAAGCTATGCAGAACTTCAGGCAGCCAATATTTCAGCTCCTCCAATTAATATTGCCAGCACTGTAAAACACAGTGTTTCATTAGCACCCCAACTTGGTATTATGAATAATAGTGAAACACAACAAATAATTCAAAAGGTTGTATCTCAACCTGGAGCTGAATTTATTAAAGTGCATTTTAACCGTTTTAATATACCTACAGGCGCCTATGTCACTGTCACCAGCGAGAATGGTAATGAAAGTTATAAATATGATGGTCAAAAAAATAAACTCGCTACTTACAACACTAAAAAAGGTGAAAACGGATTAAATCAATTTTCAGCTATGTCTGTATTTGGTGATTCGGCTATTGTTACTTTACATATTCCGGCTAATGTTCAATGGTTAAATACACATAAAGTAGAAATCGATCAATTTAAAGCAGGACAAAGTGAACCCACTTCGCAGGCACCTAAATCTTCAGACATTGATCCTATGTCCACTTGTGGAGTGAATGAACGTTCAGATGCAGTTTGTTGGGCATCAAGTAACCCGGTTGAATATGAACGTACCCGCCCTGTTGCCCGTTTATTAATGAATGGTTCAGGCTTGTGTACTGGCTGGCGTGTCGGTGCTGAAAACCATATGTTTACTAATAACCACTGTTTATCAACTCAAAGTGAACTCAGCAATACTGAAGTTTGGTTTAATTATCAAAAGACAACCTGTGGCGGCGCGACTTTTGCGGGCACTGTTAAAGTATCAGGAAACGTATTATTCAAAACTGATTATGACTTAGATTATACTGTATTTTCAGTCAATGATTTTGCAACCATTGCCGGATTTGGACATTTTGGTCTAGATGTCAGAACACCTACTAAAGGTGAAACAATTTATATTCCTCAGCATGGTTCTGGCAATCCGAAAGAGTTATCAATCTCAAGCGACCAAAATGCGAATGGTTTATGTCAAATTGATGTTGCGATAGCTAATGGTCGTGGTACAGGCAGTGACACAGGTTATTTTTGTGACACTATAGGTGGTTCATCAGGTTCTCCTGTTTTAGCAAGAAGTAGCAACAATGTTATTGCGTTACATCATTTTGGAGGATGTGAAAATCAAGGTGTCAGAATCGATTTGATCTGGCCACAAGTTGCCAGCATATTTAATAATCAGGTACCTGTAGGTGATAATGATTCTGGTGGCACTAATCAGGCACCGGTGGCTCAAATAACTTCAGATTGTACAGCATTAAGTTGTACCTTCTCTGCAGCAGGTTCCAGTGATGTTGACGGTAATATTGTAAGTTACCAATGGCAGTTTGGTGATGGAAATTCTGCAGCTGGTATGGATCAGCAGCATGCTTATACACAAGGCGGAAGCTACAATGTTAGTGTAACCGTGACTGATGACGATGGTGCTACCAATACGCAAAGTGTCGATGTAGCCGTATCAGATAACACGAGTAATGAACTTGTTTCTGGTGTTGCCCAAACGAATATATCTGGTACCAAAGATCAGGAATTAGTTTATTTCATTAATACAACTGAAAATGATACTAACGTTAATGTTGCTATATCTGGTGGCTCTGGTGACGCAGACTTATATATTAAAGCCAATGGGATCCCAACTAAATCTGATTACGATTGCAGGCCATTTATCGGCGGTAATAATGAAACTTGTAATGTATTACTTGGTACGCTTGGTAAAGTCTATGTTAAGTTAATTGGCTATAGTGCATTCAGTGGTGTATCTTTAGTAGCCACAAATACCATAAATAACCCTAGTGACTTCCCTAAAACCGGATTATCGGCAAGTAAAGGTGATTGGTTACATTTTAGCTATACCGTTCCAACAGGCGTAACTGAGTCTACTATCAATATGTCTGCTGGTTCTGGTGATGCCGACTTATATGTCAAAAATGGTTCACAACCAACAGATACTACGTATGATTGCCGCCCGTTTAAATCAGGTAATAATGAAACTTGTACAATATCAGTTACTGAAGGCGATAAATTACATATAGGTATAAAAGCTTATTCTAGTTTTAGTGGTGTAACTTTAGACGTGCAGTAAGTCGTGTTTGTATCAAGCATAGATCTAAGGTCTGTGCTTGATACCTTACTTTCTTTTTCATCGGTATTAATAGATCTATACAATACAAAATCCATTCTGAGCATTTATTATTTCTCCTATTATCAATGGCTAACTTGATTGGTTAATATCCTTTTCTATCAGTATTTCAATCAGGTATTTAACAAAAGGAGTCATAATTAATCTCGTTGGAAAAGCGACGACAAAAGATCCTCCCCAGGCCTTAAGCCAGATCTTAAGAATTTGATTATCCAAACCTATATTTAAGATGCTGATCACAAATGACATAATGCCTGACATAAGCAACGCCATAAAAAGAGAGAAAATAATCCCGTAATATTTGTTAGAAAACATAACTAACTCCTTACATTAAACCGGTAATAAAACCATCAACCGGACTATTTAACTCCTGTTCATATTGCGGAGTAAATTTACCTTCAGCATAATTATTGTAAAAACTTCCTAGACTATAACTGCCTCTTATATCTGCTCCCCAGTAAGGCATTATATTAGTTAAATTTTGAATGTTTGTTGCTCCACCTTTGGGGCCCGGTGAAGTACTCATCAGTAGTACAGGTTTATCGTCAAACATAGATCTTCCTGGTTCTATTACTCGAGAAAGCCAGTCAATAAAATTTTTGAATGCCGCTGGCATTGAACCATTATGTTCTGGGACTGCAATAACAAATGCATCATGATTTTCAAATAAAGTTTTTATCTGTATTACTGTATCGGGAAATCCTTCACTTTGTTCAAGCTCACTACTATAAATCGGCATTGGGTAGTCACCCACTTCAATTCGAGTTTCTCATAGTCTGATATTTTGTCACTGATCTCATCTAATAAAATTCGATTAATAGATTGATTACTATTGCTTGCTAATAAAGTCATTATTTTTTCATTACATAAGTCTCCTGAACGAGGTTAAAAGGGTTGATCACCTTTGCCAATAAGGGTAAGTTGTAAGGTCTTACTTGTTACTACGAGATTTAAATTATCACCACGGATCAAGTCACCATCTTGAACAAGTACATCATTAAGTAGTGCTTCACCATTGGCGATATAATCAAGGAACTCACCTTTTTTTGTCACTCTTTTTCCTATATTTAATAACCCTGTTTCTATAATTGTATGACTGTCAAAGGTATCCGATTGTGATTGTTTACCCCCATATATACGAATTAACTCATTGTCTTTGAAATCATAAAATTTATATTCTGCTGGTGCGCCTGCTGTTTCGGGTAGCGCCCAAAGTTGTAATAATCTATTTTCATTCGCGTCAGGATTGACTTCATTATGGGCAAATCCTTCACCACCAGCTCGCTGGACTTGAGACTGATTGGCCACCATTGACTGCCCATCTTTTAACGATCCTTCATGTCTGGTTTTTTCAAGTAAAGTGATGAGGTTAAAAAGTCTGGGCTCTTTAGAAACCTAAATCCTTTCTCTACACTTTGTTGTGATTTATAAAGGCTCAGCATTTTCTCCATGGTTAAATTCTCATCTAAGTCATTGGTGGCTAAGACGAACATTCCTTTTTTCTGCAATCGTTGCGCGCGACTTTCTATTAATAACCAACGCAGCTTTACGTTAGCATAGTCTGAGCTGAGCCATGCACTGCGATAGCCGTTTTTATTTGTTTTAATTTTTGTGGTGCACGAGAGATGAAAAGTTGTTTCTATTCTTCAAGTGATTGCAGCGTTTCTGTGGTGTAAAGCGCTGCATCAGCAATAAAGTACTAGCTGTCTTGAGCCGCTTTCAAACTGCTAATCTGTTGTTTGATAATGTTTTTAAACCCTTCATTATCATTAATATTACCACTGGCTGCTTGAATCTAAATTAATACCTTCACATGGTAGTTCTAATTGCTCAACAACACTTGCTGAAAGTGTTTGATAGATATCTGACACACCTTTTTCATAAATTTTATCCAGGCAACGACCTAAAGCGTCGTCATTAATATATTCTGCCTTGATCCCTTTGTCTAAAATACGCTCAACAGGACGTTCTTTAAAGTACTGTGGGTAGATATGCAAAGTGCGGCCAACAAAACCTAAGCCATTAAGGATCACAGCCTCAACGAGTTGACCGTAAGAAATAAGCTTATCATCAGGCTGCTCAGGAAATGCGTTATCAATGAGTTTGGCAATACCAAGCCCTTTGTTCATACCTGCAACTAAGCCCAAATGATCAATACTTTTGTTGAATACGACGCCATTACTTTCCCATCACCTAAAGATAAGTAATAGATAAAAGATGAAGATTTACGTCAAGTATTTTTATTAAAATTTTAGGTGCGGAAACACAGATAAATCACTCCCCCTGATTTTGAAGTGCTGAATATCAAGATATCATCTGCATAACACACTATCTTGTGCCCTCGCTTCATCATTTTTTGATCAAACTCATCTAAGTAAATATTAGCAAGTCAGGGTGATACAGACTTCTTTCAGCCTATCGGGCTTCGCTGGACAAAAAAAATGCCAGTCAATAGAATAACTGGCATTGATAAAAATACAATTGGCTCAACTTTTAAAGCGAAATCGACTATTGGCCTTTTATTTCGCTCAGGCCATTATAAGCCACTTTACCCTCAAGATTTTCCTCAATACGTAGTAACTGATTATATTTAGCAACACGGTCTGAACGACATAAAGAACCCGTTTTAATTTGACCTGCAGCTGTTGCTACAGCCAAGTCAGCAATCGTTGCATCTTCAGTCTCACCTGAGCGGTGTGAAATGACCACAGTAAAGCCTGCATCTTGTGCCATTTTGATCGCTTCAAGTGTTTCAGTCAGTGAACCAATTTGGTTAAATTTAATTAAAATTGAATTACCAATACCATTATCGATACCACGTTTAAGGATCTTAGTATTAGTAACAAACAAATCATCACCCACTAACTGTACTTTACTGCCGATTTTATCGGTTAATACTTTCCAGCCATCCCAGTCACTTTCATCTAAACCATCTTCGATTGATACAATCGGGTAACGTTCAGAAAGATCCGCAAGAAAATCAGCAAAACCTGCTGAGTCAAATACTTTACCTTCACCTTTAAGGTCGTATTTACCATCAACATAAAATTCTGAAGCAGCACAATCAAGCGCAAGTGTAATATCTTTATTCATTACATAGCCGGCTTTTTCAACAGCTTCTACTATGATAGCAAGCGCTTCTTCATTAGATGCCAAGTCAGGAGCAAAACCACCTTCGTCACCGACAGCCGTATTTAAGCCGCGATCACTGAGTACTTTTTTCAAAGTATGGAAAATTTCTGCTCCCATGCGTAATGCTTCACGAAAACTTGACGCACCAACAGGCTGGATCATGAACTCTTGAATATCAACGTTATTATCGGCATGTTCACCACCATTGATAATATTCATCATAGGCACCGGCATAGAGAATTTGCCCGAAGTACCATTTAAGTCAGCGATGTGCTCATAAAGTTCAACGCCTTTGGCTTGCGCTGCGGCTTTAGCTGTTGCTAAAGATACGGCAAGAATAGCATTTGCACCAAACTTTTCTTTATTTTCAGTACCATCAAGATCAATCATGATGCCATCTATTTTTGCTTGCTCTAATGCATTTTGGCCTTTTAATACATTAGCAATGTCAGTATTAATAAAATTAACAGCTGTTAATACGCCTTTACCCAAATAACGTGATTTATCACCATCTCTGAGTTCTAAAGCTTCTCGACTACCCGTAGATGCACCTGAAGGTGCACATGCACGGCCCCAACTACCATTAGCTAAATGCACATCGGCTTCAACTGTTGGGTTACCACGTGAGTCCATAACTTCACGGCCAATTACTTTAACGATTTCAGACATTTTTATTCCTCTTTTCCCAATAGACTGGATTAAAATTTTACAAAAATACGAAAAACAAAAAACCGTGGCTAAGCACGGTTTTTATTTCTAATTATGATGTTTTTTGAAGTTCTCTGGCAGCAGCCACAAAGCCTTCAAATAAAGGGTGACCATCTCTTGGTGTAGATGTGAACTCAGGATGGAACTGAGCCGCAATAAACCAAGGGTGATCGGTATGCTCTATGATCTCAACCAGTTTTTTGTCTTCTGAGAGCCCGGTAAATTTCAAGCCAGCTTTTTCTAACTTTTCAATATAGTTATTGTTTACTTCATATCTATGGCGATGACGTTCAAATATCTCTTCATTACCATAAACATCTTTCACCTTTGAACCTGGTATTAAGTGACACTTTTGAGATCCTAAACGCATAGTCCCGCCTAAATCAGACGCTTCATCACGTTGCTCAACTTTACCCTCAGAGTCTAACCACTCAGTGATCAAACCTATGACAGGGTGTTCACTATCAGCATCAAATTCCGTAGAATTCGCACCTTCTAAACCTGCAACATTTCTTGCAAATTCAATTAAAGCAACTTGCATACCTAAACAAATGCCTAAATAGGGTATTTTATTTTCGCGGGCATATTGTGCCGTTAATATTTTCCCTTCAACACCGCGACCACCGAATCCACCCGGGACTAAAATGGCATCAAGATCAGCCAGCACTTCAATGCCTTTGCTTTCTACATCTTGAGAATCAACATATTTAATATTTACAGTGACACGATTTTTTAATGCCGCATGCTTTAAAGCCTCATTCACTGACTTATAAGCATCTGGAAGTTCAATGTATTTGCCAACCATACCTATAGTGACTTCTGCAGTGGGGTTTGATTCTTGATATAAAACTTGTTCCCATTCAACTAAATCAGCTTCAGGACAGTCTAAATGGAATCGACGGCATACTAAATCGTCTAAACCCTGGGATTTTAATAAAGCTGGTATTTGATAAATGCTAGGCACATCTTTTAACGAAATAACCGCTTTTTCTTCCACATTAGTAAATAATGAAATTTTCGCACGTTCATTAGCAGGGATAGATTTCGTTGAACGACACACTAAAATATCCGGCTGAATACCGATTGAACGTAATTCTTTTACTGAATGCTGTGTTGGTTTAGTTTTTAATTCGCCAGCAGCACCTAAATACGGTAATAAAGTTAAGTGCATATATAGTGCTGATTCACGCCCAAGTTCAGTCCCTAACTGACGAATAGCTTCTAAAAAGGGTAAAGATTCGATATCACCTACTGTGCCACCAATCTCTACCATAGCCACGTCATATCCTTCAGCCCCTTCTACTACCCGGCGTTTGATATCGTTAGTAATATGTGGAATAACTTGAATCGTTGCACCTAAATATTCACCTTTACGTTCACGGCGTAAAACATCTTCAAAAACACGTCCCTGGGTAAAGTTGTTTTTCTTGGTCATTTTGGTACGAATAAATCTTTCGTAATGACCTAAATCCAGATCGGTTTCTGCACCGTCTTCTGTTACAAATACTTCGCCGTGTTGAATAGGACTCATAGTACCTGGATCAACATTAATATAAGGGTCTAATTTAAGAATTGTCACCTTTAGGCCACGTGCTTCTAATATTGCAGCTAAAGATGCAGCCGCAATACCTTTACCTAACGAAGAAACAACACCACCAGTTACGAAGATAAATTTTGTACTCATGAGAACCCTAAATGTAAAGTATTAAACGAATTTTTTATACCAACAACAAAAAATAATCACCCAATTAAGAGCCATTATTTATTATGAGAGGTAATATACCAATTAATCTAAATTAGTATTGAACAGGATGGGAAAGTAGTATACTAAAAAGTCATAATTTGCTCAATCAGAAACAGCAAATAATTTAGATTAATTCTGATTATTTTTTACCTGCTCCCAAACTTCATCCATTTGTATTAAAGACGCATCTTCAAGTGCAATACCGCTATTGTTTAGGATAGATTCAACTTCACTAAATCGTTTTTCAAATTTTTGATTCGCTTGTCGCATAAGCTGCTCAGGATCACGCTTAGTTTTTCTGGCAACATTCACTAATGCAAACATCAAATCACCGATTTCTTCTGCTGCCTTTTCAGAATAAGGGTCTTGCGTTATTTCTTCTTCTACTTCTTGTACTTCTTCTTTTACCTTTTCCCAGGCACCTGAAACATCAGGCCAGTCAAACCCTACATGCGCCACTCGTTTTTGGATTTTATTGGCCTGACTAAGCGCTGGCATACTTTTTGGAATATCAGCTAAAATTGATAAAGGTTTACCTGCTTTTATTGTACGTTCCTTGATTTTTTCTTGTTCCCAGTTAGCTTTTATTTCAGCATCTGAATTAAACTGTTGAGTGGTAAATACATGGGGGTGGCGTCTGACAAGCTTTTCACACACAGTATCTACCACAGCATTAAAATCAAAACGCCCTTCTTCTTTTGCCAGCTGAGCATAAAAAATCACCTGAAATAATAAATCACCCAATTCTTTTTTTAGCTCAGTGAAGTCTCCTTGTTCTATGGCATCAGCGACTTCATAGGCTTCTTCAATGGTATAAGGAACTATCGACTGATAAGTTTGTTTTAAATCCCATGGACAACCCGTTTCTGGTGTTCTTAATTTGGCCATGATTTCTATTAAGTTTTCTATTACATGCTTTGTCATTTTATACTACTTAATTTAGTTAAAGCGCTTAGCTTCGTAAACACCTTCAACTTGTTGTAATTTTGCCAATAAACGATTCATGGTGGATAAATCCGTTATTTCCAGTTTCATTTCAAAAATGGCCAGTTGCTTTTCGTGGATAGTACGCATATTCACATTTAATACATTGATTTTATCATTGGCTAAAATTGCACTTACATCGCGCATTAAAGCTGGCCTGTCATTTGCTTCAATACGTATCATTAATTCATAGTGAGTTTTGATATCTTCAGCCCAACTAACGTCTGTCACTCTTTCAGGATTTTTATGATTTAACTGCAAAAATTGTTCACAATCATCTCGGTGTACTGCAATGCCACGACCTAAAGTAATAAAACCTATGATCATATCACCCGGTACAGGATGACAACATCCCGCTACGTGGCTCATCAAACTACCAACGCCATCAACGACAATACCATTTTTATCACCTTTCGTACTTGCAGGTTTATGATGATGTTTAAACTTGGGAATATCATCCTTAACACCTTTGCTTTGTAAAAAGTTTATGAATTGGTTTAACCTGATATCTCCGGCACCAATAGCAACGATTAACTCGTCCTGTTTATTAAAATTAAATCGGGCTAAAGCGCCATCTAAATCTTTCATGGTTAAATCAAGTTTAGCCAGTTCTGAATCGATGATTTCTTTACCTGCCTGTAGATTTTTATCTCTATCTTGTTGTTTAAACCAATGATGTATTTTAGAACGGGCCCGAGATGATTTTATATAACCTAAATTTGGATTAAGCCAATCTCGTCTGGGGTTCGGATCTTTTTGTGTTAATATTTCTACCTGATCGCCTGTCACTAATTGGTGAGTAAAAGGCACTATTTTACCAAATACTTTGGCACCGATACATCTGTGGCCCACATTTGAATGAATGTAATAGGCAAAATCCAATGGCGTTGCACCTAAAGGTAAATCAATTACATCGCCACTGGGTGTAAATACATATGCCCTATCTTCAACTACTTGGTTTTTTAGTTCTTCGGCAATTTCAGAACCATCTACAACTTCTTCTTGCCATTGTAATAATGATCTTAACCAATTTATTTTTTGTTCATAACCTGAATTTCTGCCAGGTAAGGCCCCTTCTTTATATTTCCAATGCGCTGCAACACCAAGCTCTGCATCTTCGTGCATATCGCGAGTTCGAATCTGAATTTCTACTGTTTTCTTTTCGGGACCATAAACAACAGTATGAATAGATTGATAACCATTAGGTTTAGGTGTTGCTATGTAATCATCAAACTCTTGGTTTAAATGCGGCCAATTTGTATGAACAATACCTAAAGCACCGTAACAATCCTGAATTTTCTCAACCACAACACGCATAGCACGAATATCAAATAACTGTTCAAAATCATAATTCTTTTTATACATTTTTTTATAAATGCTATATATATGTTTTGGCCTGCCATATACTTCAGCTTCGATCCCAACCTCAGCTAACTTAGTAGTTACTTGTTCAACCATTTGTTCCATATATGATTCACGGGCTAATCTTTTATCATCAAGTAGTTTTGCTATTTTTTTATAAACATCAGGATGTAAATAGCGAAAAGATAAATCTTCCAATTCCCATTTTAACTGACCTATCCCTAATCGATTGGCAAGGGGGGCGTATATATTTTCAGTTGCTTTTGCAGTGATCACCCGCTCTTCTTCAGTTGCATTTTTAACCGTTCTTAAATGACACACTTGCTGTGCTAATTTAATGACGACGGCACGCACATCCTCTACCATTGCCAGTAACATGCGTCGAATATTATCGATTTGTACTGAGCCTTTATTTTGATGCGCTAATGTACTTATGGTTTCCATTTGAGAGACACCCTCTAGCAATAACGCCAGAGGTTTACCTAATTTAGTTTTAACATCATCTATTTGGATAGCGTCTTGTAAGAAAAATGGTGTTAAATAAGCTGTCGCCAAGGTTTCCGAGTCCATATTGAGTTCAGCCAATATTTCTACCATTTCTTGTGCGCTGGCAAAAGGTAACTCAGGATCTAATGCTGTACAATAATCAATAACTTTATGTAAAGCAGTTGTTTTTTCTAGATTGAGATTTAATAACGACAGCCATTCGCTGTCGTTGTTCTCGTCTGACATATGAGATTGACGAATTGAAACCATTTAAAAATTTAACTCCCTCTGAAAAGCCTATCTGAGTATAAATTACTCTTTACTGAATAAAGCCATTGATTCAACATGTCCTGTGTGCGGAAACATATTCATCAGACCTATTTTATCCAGTTTAAAACCTGCATCTAATATCAATTTACTATCTCTGGCTAAAGTCACCGGATCACAGGAAACGTATAAAATTTTAGAAAAGAATTTCAACTTAAACTGGGTCAAAATATCATAAGCCCCCATTCTTGATGGATCTAATACTAACACGTCATAGTCTTGTTTAAACCAACTGGTTTTTGTCATATCTTGACTTAAATCCTGACAATAAAATGCAGCATTATCTAGTTGATTACTTTTAGCATTGTATTTTGCCATTTCAACAGATGATTTAACACCTTCAATACCCGTAACTGAGCGAACTTTTTGCGCTATCGGTAAACTAAAATTGCCAATCCCACAAAATAAATCTAAAACATTTTCATTTTTATTTAAATCCAGCCAGTTAACCGCCTGCTGCAACATTAAAGAATTAACTTTTTGATTTACTTGTATAAAGTTATCTAAAGTAAAATTAAAATTTAAATTAAATTCAGGCAAAGAATAACTTAAATAAGGAGGTTCACTTTTTGAGTCCTGAAATACATATTGTCCTGACTCTCCCTCTAAAACTAATTGCCATTTAAATGCTTTAAATATAGCTGATAGTTTATCTATATCAGCTTGCACCAGAGGTTTTATATGCCTGACGACAACAAAATACGCTTGTGCATGACAAAGTTGTATATGGGTAATGAACTTTCCCATTTTAAGCTCTGGTAGTACCTTTCTAAAAACATTAAACACCTCCTGATAACCAGTTTCCAATACCGGACATGCATCAATGTTTATAATTTTTTTCGCACCTTTTTGCCGAAAACCAACTTGAAATTGTTTTTTATTTTTATCATAAAAAACAGCTATTCTGGCACTTCGTCGATAGTTCAGGCTATCACTATTGATATCTGGTTGCCAATTAAGTTCTTTGGTGTGCTTAAATAACTTTTTACTGGAAAATTTGGCAAACAAAGCGGTCACAGCTAAACGTTTTTCCGCTAATTGTTGTTCAATCATCAAATGTTGTAATTGACATCCGCCACAATTATCACCACTTGTAGTGGAATAATGTTTACAAAACGGGTCAACTCTATGCGGACTTGACTCAAGTACTTTCAGGGTAGTCAAACGCTCAAACTTCGCTTTTGTCTGAATAACCTTAGCTTTAACAACTTCACCTCTGAGCGCGCCATCAATAAAACATACTTTATTGTTATCACGACTCACCCCAACACCTTCGTGGTTTAACGCATCTATGGTTAATTGCTTACTTTTATTTGTTATTGCAACTTTTTTGGGTCGAAAGAATTGAGCCATTACGCTTCCTAAAGTTATGTTTATACAAACTTACTTACATTAATGTTGTACTATTTTTTACAACTGGTATTCAGGTAAATCCTGACAATTTCAGTATTTATGCATATTAATCAACTTCAATACCCTTAGTATTTTCTATAATTGATTGATTAAGCATTAGTTAGCATTTACTCTAAGATCATTATTTAATATGAATTAACGCCATACATGAGTAAATTAGGATTACGTGACTGGGTAATAATACTCACTTTAGTGCCAACTATGATCATAGGGTTATGCCTAGGTGGTTATTTTACCCTAAATCGTTACTTAGAATTAAATGATTTTTTAATTGAACAGGGAATAGACATTGTAGAACCTTTAGCTATTATTTCTGAACAGGCAATTCTTAATGAGGATAAAGCCACTTTAGAGCGTGTAATACAATATAGCCACAACAAACGTTCACATCTAATTAAAAGTATTGCGATATTCGACCGTAACAATAATTTACTGGCTACCAGTAATTTCCACCAAAAATTCAATCAACTCATTCCCAATAAGAACATGTTAAATGAAAAACTAACCCACACGTCTTTAAGTGATGATTATATTATTTTTCATAGCCCTATTTTTGATCACCGAGTCACAGGTCCCCAATCACTTAATAACGAAACGATGCCAATTTTAGGATTCGTTGCTTTACAAATAAATAAAGATCAGGCGATTGTAGGTAAACAACAGGCTATTATTGTTACAACTGTCGTGATCACCGCCACATTATTTATTGCGTTAATATTAGCTTTTAAATTGAGTCGCTTACTAACCTCGCCTTTAGCCAAACTCATTTATGCAATTAATGAAATTGCCGCCAATAAAGATAATGTGAAAGTTAAACAACCCATGACCGGAGAGTTTGAGTTGCTAAGACAAGGCATCAATGCCCTGTCTACCAACTTAATTATCCAAAAAGATGAAATGCAACGAAATATAGATCAGGCAATCAATGATTCTCAAGAAACACTGGAGCAATATGAAACACAAAACATTCAGTTAAATATTGCCAAAAAAGACGCACAAGACGCTAATCGCGTTAAGTCTGACTTCCTAGCAAAAATGAGCCATGAACTTAGAACCCCGTTAAATGGCGTAATAGGGTTTGCCAGACAGCTAAAAAAAACACCTTTAAATAAAAATCAAAAAGATTACCTGGATACCATAGAATTATCGGCAAATAGTCTGTTAAGTATCATAAGCGATATTTTAGATTTTTCGAAACTTGAAGCGGGTGCGATGGAACTTGAAAATATTCATTTTCAATTAAGAGATACGGTTAATGAGGTATTCACCTTATTAGCCCCCAGCGCCCATGACAAATCTTTAGAGCTGTCGATTTATGTACAAGATCACGTACCAGACAACATAATGGGCGACCCGACTCGATTTAAACAAATTCTTATTAATCTCATTAGTAATGCAATAAAATTCACCGATAAAGGCATGGTCTCGATCGATATTGAATACCGTCAGCTAGATAATAAAAGTGTATCCTTATTAATTTCTGTAACGGATACAGGTATCGGTATTAGCAGCGACAAACAAGATGCATTATTTATGGCATTTGGTCAGGCTGATTCGAGTATTACACGCAAATTTGGTGGTACCGGCCTCGGGCTTATTATCACTAAACATATTATTGAAGCTATGAAAGGCTGCATATCTTTAAACTCAGCGCTAGGTAAAGGTAGTTGTTTTACATTTAACGCCATTTTTGATTTACCTGAGCACGCATATAGTGAAACTTTACCCGTAAAATCTTTATACAAAAAACGTGTATTGTATTTTGAAAGTAACGATCACAGCCATGATGCAACTTTATCATTGTTGCAAAGCTGGGAAACACAAGTGACTCCGTGTCGTACCATTTTAGAGCTTAAAAAAGCATATAAACAAGATTTTAATTTTGATATTACAATAATAGGCCATGCTGCAACGCCTGACAGTATGAAAGATATCAAAGCCCTGGTTACTATGCTCAGACCACAAACCGATTACTTATATTTAATGGTTAATACTGTGTCTCACAACATGAGAGAAGCACTGGTAGGCACAGGCGCTGATGCATGTTTAAGTAAACCTTTAAACCATAGGAAATTATGTGAAACGTTAGCGGCTCCTTATCGATTAGACCACCCTAGTATCAGTACTCATATAGATACAGACAATCAATTGCCAATAAAAGCTTTAGTGGTAGATGATAATGCTGCCAATTTAAAATTAATTTGTACCTTATTAGATGAACAAATAGAAACCATAGAAACAGCCCATAATGGCGCTCAGGCTCTTAGCCTGGCTAAGAATCACAAATATGACCTGATCTTTTTAGACATCCAAATGCCTATTATGGATGGCATTACAGCCTGTAAATTGATCATTGAATCTTCCCTAAATGAAGATACACCTATTATTGCAGTTACTGCTCACGCATTAGCCAGTGAAAAAAATCATTTATTAGATATAGGATTCAAAGGTTATCTTACTAAACCCCTTGATGAAGACATGCTCAGACAAGCCATTATTGAATATAGTGATCATTCACCCAGTGATAAGAAAAAGCAAACTAATAAACAGCATGAAATTGTAAGTCAGCCTCCGTTTAAAAGTAAAAGCATCGATTGGGAACTTGCATTACAGCGAGCCGGACGAAAAACAGATCTTGCCCATGAAATGTTGAATATGTTGCTGTTTAGTTTACCTGAAACCCTGAGTAATTTAGAAAAAGCGATAAAAGCTGAAGACTTATCATTGCTACTTCAAGTTGTACATAAATTTCATGGTGCCTGTTGTTATACCGGCGTGCCGAACTTAAAACGCCTGGCAGAAACTTTAGAAACAACATTAAAACATGATGCTATGCTTAACCAAATCGAACCTGAATTGTTTGAATTGCAAGATGAGCTAGAGAATTTAATTTCAGATTCAAAACAATGGCAAGAAGAGACTGCTAATATCAGTAGCTAGTAAAATGACAAGGCAGAGGTAATGGCCGAGAAAAAACAACAATTAAAGAATAATAAAACACTTCACAAAGATTTTATATTTTTGGTGCTGTTAACTAGCTGTGTATTAGCCCCTCTTACTATTGCTTTTACTATGTTGCTTTTTTTTCCTATAGACTGGCAGCCCAAAAATTTACCAAGTTGGGCTCATTTTACAGATATATTTTCCTTACCTATAGCAAGTTTAAAGTTACTTTTAGCTATCCTCATTATTTATATATTAATTTTTAACAGTGAACAAAATAACAAACAATTGGCGATATTTAGTGAAAAACACAATATGGACCTTTATTTAGCCCATTATCGATACTGTAGTGCACATTTAGATGAAGTTGCCCACTCCATTGAATACGATAGCTTTAACGTATTAATAAAAAATCCAAATATAAAATTCAGAAAAAAACGTCTTTATAAAAAACTCTACCCTGACTCCAATTTTAAAACGGGTTTTGGCACACTTAAAGATGATGTATTTAAAGATGCATGCGAGTTAATAAAATCAATTATTTCAAAATCTCAGATCTTATATCTTAATATAAAAAAACAGCCCTACGATGCTATTAATAAAGAAATAAACTCTATTGCCGCCGATTACAAACAACTAGCTGCTTCAGTATGTTTATATAACGATGGTACTGGCATTATTTCAATGACACATTATTATGATATAGGCCACGTTCCTTTTGACAGTTCTGAAAGTAATTACAATTTAATGCAGTTTTATATGGGGTTAATAAACGAAATTTATGCCATTGAGAATATTTTAACTAAACAGGAGGTCATGGAACTGATAAATATCTTTGGCGACTTAGCATTAAATAATGAAGAGTTTGATAAACATTTATTAAATAGTAAACGCAGGCGTGAAAATAAAAACTGGTCTCAGATATAAATAAAGGCTTGAACATTCAAACCTTTATTTTTGATCACTAATTTAATAAAAATGGTATAACTTTATTCTTCAGGTCTCATATGTGGGAATAAAATAACATCTTTAATAGTGGGTGAATCAGTAAATAACATCACTAACCTGTCAATTCCAATACCTTCACCCGCAGTTGGTGGTAACCCATATTCAAGTGCACGGATATAATCTTCATCAAAGTGCATTGCTTCATCATCCCCCGCATCTTTCTCTTCTACCTGACGAGAGAAACGTTCCGCCTGATCTTGTGCGTCATTAAGCTCAGAGAAGCCATTAGCAAGCTCTCTGCCACCAACAAAGAATTCAAATCTGTCAGTAACAAATGAATTATCATCATTACGACGTGCAAGTGGTGATACTTCCCACGGATACGCTGTGATAAACGTTGGCTGAATTAACTTATGCTCTGCTGTTTCTTCAAATATTTCACATAAGAATTTACCCGGGCCCCAGACACATTTTTCAGGAATACGTACATGAACCTGTTTAGCATAGGCTTTTAGTTCTTCAAAATGATTTTCAGGATCATTAAATACTTCAGCTTTAAAATCAGGATTATATTTAAGGATCGCTTCAGCCATAGTAAGACGGGTAAATGGTTGGGCAAAATCATACTCAATAGTTTCTACTACTTCACCATCATCATTTTTAACTGTATTTATTACAACCGCAGAACCCAATACATCTTCTGCTACTGTACGTAACATATCTTCGGTTAAATTCATTAAATCATTATAATCAGCATATGCCTGATAAAACTCTATCATAGTGAATTCAGGATTATGTCGCGTTGATAGTCCTTCATTACGGAAGTTTCGATTAATTTCAAATACACGATCAAAGCCGCCTACAACTAAGCGTTTCAGGTAAAGCTCTGGTGCGATACGCAAATACATATCTATATCTAATGCATTGTGATGAGTAACAAATGGACGGGCCGTTGCACCACCAGGGATCACTTGCAGCATAGGTGTTTCAACTTCCATAAAGTCACGTTCAGCTAAGAACCGACGGATGCCTTCAACAACTTTAGAGCGAATACGGAAAGTTTCACGGGTATCCATATTTGTGATCAAATCAACATAACGTTGACGATATTTAGTTTCCTGATCTGATAAACCATGAAATTTTTCAGGTAACGGACGTAAGGATTTAGTTAAAAGTTGATACTCAACCATATCTACATATAAATCACCTTTACCTGATTTATTTAATGGCCCGGTAACACCTATAATATCGCCAATATCAAGTTGACCATATTTTTCTTTTAAGTCTTTTTGTACAGGTTTTGCAGCATAAGCCTGAATGCGCCCTTTCATATCTTGTACAGCAAAAAAAGGACCGCGTTTAGCTAAGATCCTGCCTGCAATAGAAACGACATGTTTTAATTCAACTAACTCTTCTTTTGACTTATCACCAAACTCGGCTAGAAGATCTGCCGTGTAATGTTCACGACGGAATTGATTTGGGTGGCCATTTGCCGGACAGTTATCACGTATAGCGTCTAACTTTGTACGACGCTCTGCAATTAACTTATTTTCGTCTTGAATTTGATCTGTCATTTTCTTCTCTTTTCAATTCTTAATAATTTTGTTGAATTGGTTTAAATACTTGCCATCAAAATAAACCGTTTCTACCTTTACAATTTACGCTTTGATATCTTGTTACTTACAAACCAGATTTTAAACTTGCTTCTATGAACCTGTCTAAATCACCATCTAATACTGCTTGAGTATTACGATTTTCAACGCCTGTACGCAAATCTTTAATGCGTGAATCATCTAATACATAGGAACGAATTTGACTACCCCAGCCAATATCTGACTTAGCATCTTCCTGAGTTTGTTTTTCTGCATTTTGCTTTTGAATTTCCAGCTCAAACAATTTTGCTTTCAGTTGTTTCATCGCATGGGCTTTATTTTTATGCTGTGATCTTTCATTTTGACATTGCACAACTGTATTTGTTGGCAAATGCGTAATACGTACTGCTGATTCAGTTGTATTTACATGCTGTCCACCAGCACCTGATGCACGATAAACATCGATGCGTAATTCCGCAGGATTAATGTCAATTTCAATATTATCGTCTATCTCAGGATAAATAAACGCTGATGCAAAGGATGTATGACGGCGGCCACTTGAATCAAAAGGGCTTTTACGAACGAGTCTGTGAACGCCTGTTTCCGTACGTAACCACCCATAAGCATATTCGCCTGAAACCTGAATTGTCGCCCCTTTAATACCGGCCACATCACCAGGCGTAACTTCCATAAGCTGCGCTTTAAAACCTTTCGCTTCGGCCCAACGTAAATACATACGTAATAACATGTTACACCAGTCTTGAGCCTCAGTTCCGCCAGAGCCTGACTGTAAATCTATATAAGCGTTATTTTCATCTTGCGCACCTGAAAACATACGTCTGAATTCTAATTTTTCTAATGCTTGAACAAGAGATTGCGCTTCTGTTTCAGCTTCATTAAACGTATCTTCATCTTCTGCTTCAACGGCTAATTCAACTAAACCTTCAACATCTTCCACACCCGCATCTAATACGTCAATAGTTTCTACTATAGCCTCAAGATTGGACTTTTCTTTGCCTAAAGCTTGCGCTCTTTCTGGCTCGCTCCATACAGCTGAATCTTCCAGTTCTGCATTCACTTCTTCTAACCGCTCTTTTTTTAGAGGGTAGTCAAAGATACCCCCTAAGCATATCGGTTCGCTCGCGAATGTCCTTGATAAGATTGATCACAGGATTCACTTCAAACATTTATTGCTCCAGAATTTGTACGTTTACTTTTATAATCACCTCACAATTGTGTTTTAAAACAACAAATATTAAGGTGATTTTATGTTCAGTATAAAATCCGCGAATTCTAACAAAAAAAATGCCATTTTATTAGTCTAAAAAGCGGATATTATAAAATAAAAATTTCATTTTTAATCAGAATTACGACTATTGACTAACTTGTAATTCACGAATAATAAGTTGCAAACTAAATTTGCCTCTAAACTCGTTAATATCTAACACAAAAGCCGCATGGATCTTTGTAGCATTGGCGTTTGGCCATGACCTTAAATCAACATTAAACGCAATGGCATCAATGATCAGTCCGCACTGGTGCTTTAAAACCAATTTTAAATGCTTCTCCCCTACAATCCTTTGCTGAACAATCTCAAACCTGTGCTCAAATACAGGCTCAGGAAATGCCTGCCCCCAAGGACCTGCTTGTTTTAAATGTTGTGCAAAATCGATACTAAAATATGCAGCTGGAAGCTCACCATCGGTAAGAATATTACATTGTTTTAGATCATCATTTAACTGTGCCGTTACCTGTTGGCTAAATGCCTGTTGAAATATCACAAAATCTTTTTGTTTAATTGATAATCCTGCCGCCATTGCATGTCCGCCAAACTTTAATATCAGTCCGGGGTGGTCTTTACTGATAGTCTCTAATAAATCACGAATATGTAATCCTGCAATTGAGCGGCAAGACCCTTTAATTTCAACATCATTCTCATCCCCCCCACAAGCAAAAATAACGGTAGGTCGATTGTATTTTTCTTTTAATCGACCAGCTAGAATACCAATCACCCCCTGGTGCCAGTCGTTTTGAAACAAACATATAGCATCAGGGATGTTTTGATCAGATAAAGCAATACTATCAAGCACCGATTGCGCCTCAACTTGCATACTTTGCTCTATCTCTCTACGTTCGATATTCAAACTATCTAATTCACTTGCTATACGTCTGGCATGGTTAATTTCAGGGCTTAGTAAGCAAGCGATCCCTAAGCTCATATCATCTAATCGACCGGCAGCATTCAGTCTGGGGGCTAAAGAAAAGCCAAAATCTGAGGCTGACAACCTGGCCTGAGAACGCTTTGAAACTTCAATCAGTGCCTCAATACCCGGACGTGTCACACCATTTTTTATTCTTGCTAACCCTTGATGGACTAAAGTTCTATTATTTGCATCCAAAGGTACAACATCAGCAACTGTGCCTAAAGCTACCAGGTCTAATAAGTTTGCTATTTTTGGTTCCGCAATATTGTTTTTTTCAAACCAGCTGATCTGCCTTAATTCATGCCTTAATGCCACTAACAAATAAAAAGCAACACCGACTCCGGCAAGTGCCGTTGATGGAAATTCGCAATCTAGTTGATTTGGGTTAACTATCGCATCAGCGTCAGGTAATTCCATACCAGGTAAATGGTGATCTGTAATAATAACTCGGATCCCAGCAGATTTAACGATTTCTACACCTGCAATACAAGAAATGCCATTATCAACGGTGATCAATAGATCTGGTGCAATTTTTACAACTTCATGTGCAAGTTCAGGACTCAATCCATAGCCAAAGTCAAATCGATTAGGAACCAAATAGTCTACTTGTGTAAAACCAAACATATTCAGGCCTGACATTAAAGTCGCAGTGCTGGTTGCCCCATCAGCATCAAAATCACCAACAATTAAAATTTTAGCTGGGTTATTTTCATATTGATGAAATAACATTTCTTTTAAAATAACAGCTGCTTTTTCAATGTCTTTTAACAATGTAAAACTAAGTAAAGTGGCTGCACTATTATCTAATTCATCATCACTTTTGACACCACGAGCGGCATAGATTTGTTTAATAACAGGGTCTAAAGACGGAGATAAATGGTTATCTTTGACACGTGGTCGGGTAATAATATTTTTCATGATTCAACTTTTGATATTAAACAAAAAAAGGCCTATCGGCCTTTTTAATTCAATTTGTTATCTATTAGCTATTAATTAATACTTTCCAAACGTTGCTTTAATGCATCAGCTGGCTGGTAGCCTGGGATCAAACTGCCATCACCTAAAATAATTGCCGGCGTACCACTGATACCAAAACTTTGTCCTAGCTGAAAATGCTCCACAACAGGCGCACTACATTTTTCTATTTTAGCAATCGTTCCGCCAGTTTTTGCCTCTGTCATTGCCTTTAATTTATCATCTGCACACCACACGTTCATCAAGTCGTTGTATCCTTTACCACTAATACCATTTCTTGGAAAAGCCATATAACGTACTGTAATACCTGCCGCTAAATAATCATCAATTTCTCTATGTAATTTACGACAATAACCACAGGATATATCAGTAAAAACAGTTACCTGATGCTTTTCTTCAGGCGCTTTATAAACAATCATGGAATTAGTATATCTTTCTACACCATCTTTACGTAATCCATTTAAAGCCTGATCCGTTAAGTTTTTACGATTCACCAGATCAATTAATGTACCTTGCATTAAAAATTGACCATCGGGACTTGCATACATCACACCCTTGTCTGTGATTAATTCTTTCAAACCAACAATTGGACTAGGTTTAATATCTGTAACGGTTAGTCCTAACTCTTTAAACCGTTCGACTATTGGGTTTAATTGAGTGACTTCATCTGAGTTAATGGTTGCAGGTGCGGCAATCGTATTCATGGAAGCAAAGGCTAATGCCAGTAATAATTTTTTCATATCAATCTCATTTAAAATCGTTCATTTAATTTATTCACTGATCATAAGACCGTATGGGTCTTAAATTAATTTCTAGCATAACCAAGTCAATTGCGCTTTGTGAGTAAATTTTTACCATAACATAGCTATATTTGAATACAATTTACTAGCATTTGCAAGACAATAAAATAACCATCGCACTATACAGCTATGATCACGGAACTGCTTGTTCACTGTTTTGATAAGCTTGGGTGATTATTTTCATTCTTTCTTTTTCAATATGCGCATAAATTTGCGTTGTTGATAAGTCGCTATGCCCCATCATCAATTGCACTACTTTTAAATCTGTTCCATGATTTATTAAATGAGTCGCAAATGCATGGCGTAAGGTATTCGGTGATAGATCTGCAGTAATGCCAGCACGCAAAGCATAATATTTAATTCTGTGCCAAAAGGTCTGTCTTGTCATACCTGTACCGCGTTTTGAAGGAAACACAAAATCCGTGGCGTGTTTTATTAATCGTAAACGGCCTTGTTTAATAAATCTTTCTAGCCACCGAGATGCTTCTTTTCCCATGGGAATAAAGCGTGCTTTATTGCCTTTTATTTCTACGACAGCATGTTTCAAATTTATTTGAATTAATCTTAAGCTGACCAACTCGCTCACTTGTAAGCCTGTTGCATACAAAAGTTCAAGCATAGCTTTATCGCGTAAACCTATAGGATCATCGAGATCCTGGCTCGATAATAAACGATTAATATCAGTTTCAGAAATCGGTTTAGGTAAATTAGGACTTGTTTTAGGTTTAACTATATTGATAACTGGGTTTATTTCTATTTGTTGTTCGCGCAAAAAATACTGATAAATACGTTTTAATGCACTAAGGCTTCGTGCCGTACTACGTGGTTTAAACTGATTTTCTATACGAAAAACTAAAAATTCTTCGATATCATTTTGGTTTATCTCCAATAAACTTTTAATCACAGGCAGAGTTGAATAAGTAAATTCACAGAATTTTTTAATATCAGTTTTATATGCCGATAATGTATTTTCACTCACTCTCTGCTCAGATGCGATTGTATCCAGAAATATTTCTATCAGTAGTTCGTTTTGCTTTGTGACTAAGATTAAATTATTCAAACGAGAACCCCATGATAATATTTATATTTAGGGTAACTGTCAGTTGCACGCGAAACAAGCCAAAGAACTAAAAATACAGTCATCAGAGCAGCAATAACTCAACTCAAAAATTCTTTATAGTGTTACCTTAATTGATAGGGTAAACTGCCCGCCACTAGAAAATACTCACTACAGAAGTAAAAACCCATGAAAATTGGTCTATTTTATGGCTCTACAACTTGCTATACAGAAATTGCGGCTGAAAAAATTCAAGAGATATGTGGCACTGAATTACTCACTCTCCACAATATCAAAGATGTTTCCTTAGACGAGGTGAAACATTACGACTTTCTCATTTTTGGTATCTCAACCTGGGACTATGGTGAGCTCCAGGAAGACTGGGAATCAAACTGGGATGATATTGATAAAGTAGATCTTGCCAGTAAAACTATTGCGCTTTATGGCATGGGAGATCAAGTTGGCTATACAGAGTGGTTTCAAGATGCACTTGGTATGCTACACCATAAAATTGCACCCCAAGGAGTTAATTTTATTGGTTATTGGCCTAATGACAATACATACGAGTTCGAAGAATCAAAGGCACTCACTGAAGATGGTACTCAGTTTTTAGGCCTGGCATTAGATGAAGACAGTCAATATGAGTTAAGTGAAAATCGAATAGCGAATTGGGTTGAACAAATTTTACTGGAGTTTCAAGCATCTATTTAATCTTAAGTTTGGTTAATCTGGCATTTTCAGATAAAAGTCCTTGGTTAATTCAACGAAATCTGCACTATAATTTAACCCTTCGTGAATAGTTAATCTGGTTTCGATTAAATCAAATTTAGATTTGCTGAGTTCCACTAACATGCGTTTTGCCGATTTTTCAGCTTTAGTGTGCACTAAAGTTAATTTTGTAATATATAACTGATATCTTTCAACCAATAATTTAATGTGCTCTAAAGACTGAGTCGGTAAAATCATGGCTAATCGTCCATTATCTGTTGATACACGAATAAAGCCTTCAATTAAACCTGAAAAACTCAATGAATCTGTGTGTCTGGCCTGATTTCTTGAATGATTTTCACACTTTAAACTATTTACAAAATAGGGAGGATTAGAAACAACCAGATCAAATTTCTGTATTGCCTGATATCCATTAAAATCTCCATTAAAAATAGTAACATCACACCACGGACTATGATTAACATTGTTTTTTGCCTGTTTAACCGCTATCGGATCAAGTTCAATACCTTGGATTTCAATTGAAACGTTTAAACTTCTTTGCCTGAGCATTAATGCAATAAGCCCCGTTCCAGTGCCAACATCTAAAATACGATTACACCCAGTAATATCAGCCCAGGAGCCCAATAAAACACCATCAGTACCCACTTTCATTGCACAATCTTGTTGCTCAATACTAAATTGTTTAAATTGAAAACCTGACATTTAGTTTTCGCTCCGTCCATTTGGTTGTTATAATAAGCTATTGTCCTTTATTTATGCCTGAATATGCAATTCGCTGACTTAGAACTTGATCAAAAACTACTAAATGCTGTAGATAAAATGGGTTATATCAAACCTACAAATATTCAAAAATTAACAATCCCTCGTGCACTAGAAGGACGTGATATTTTAGCCTCGTCACCGACAGGCTCAGGAAAAACAGCTGCTTTCCTATTATCAGCCATACAGTATTTAATCGATTTCCCACGTAAAGATCCTGGATTTGCACGTGTCTTAATTATGACTCCAACCAGAGAGTTAGCCTATCAGATCCATGAACAATGTGTATTATTAGCCGATAAAACGTATTTACAAATAGGTGTTGTCACTGGCGGAATAAATTATGGAACCCATAAGGATATCTTCGAAAAAAATAATGATATTTTAATTTCCACACCCGGACGTTTAATGGATTATATGGATGGTAATAATTTCCATGCCGAAAATGTTGAATTACTGATTTTAGATGAAGCCGACCGTATGTTAGATATGGGCTTTAAGAAAGAAATGCTACGCATTTGTGATGAAGCTGAAAATCGCAGACAGTGCTTTTTGTTTTCCGCTACATTAGAGGGTGACAGCGTTGAACTATTTGCAGATCGCATTTTAAAAGATCCTGCTTTACTGGAAGCTAAGCCGACAAAGTCAGAGCAAGGTAGCATAAATCAATGGGTCCATTTAGCTGATAGTCGTCCTCATAAACTCAAATTACTCGCAAGTATAATAAATAGTGAAACCTTCACTAAAGGCATTGTTTTTGTTAAAACCAGAGAAAAACTACAAGAATTAGTCTCTGAACTTTTTGCCCGAGGTATAAAAACAATTTGGCTAAGAGGTGAAATGCCTCAAGACAAACGCATGAAAGCCATTGAAAATTTTCATAATGGACGCGCTAATGTATTGATCGCGACCGATGTCGCCGCAAGAGGACTCGATGTTACAGATATTAGCCATGTGGTTAATTATGACATGCCCTATGGTCCGGATATTTATGTACATAGAATTGGTCGAACAGGTAGAGCTGGTAAAGAAGGGACGGCTATATCTTTAGTTGAAGCACACGATATAGCTATGGTTGGTAAAGTAGAAAGATATACCGAGCAAAAACTAAAACGGAAAAATATAAAAGGCCTTGAGCCCAGACATAAAGAAGCAAAAGCCCCCTCTAAAAAGAAAAAAGATCCAGAAAAAATGAAAGCAAAGAAAAAGGCAAAAAAGAAAAGTAAAAAATAAAGTTTTGTTAACAGCCCGATAAAAACGGGCTGTTTGTATTAAATTAATGATCACATATCAGCAATTTTTTTGACGTAATCTGTATTATTACCTAACTTAAATCCAAACAATAACGATTAACCAGCCCCGCACAACGATATTTTACAAAGTTGTTTCATATAAAATTGATAAGCTGTTGCATTAAAACCCTCTGATCGAGGATTCATAAAACCATGTTGATATTGTGTTTGTGTAATATTTAATAAAGAATAATGCTTAAGCTTTGAAATCACCTTATTCAAATCAAAATGTTTCTCACTTTGCGCAAATATCAATTCAGTTGGAACCTGTAATTCAATCTTTAAAAAGTTTCTGATTTGATTTGGATAAAAGCCGGTAAAACGACAGTTACTGCTATTTTTAAATCCATCTAAAGCACGCCAAATTGCGGCGGCTCCCGCACTAAATCCAATAAAATGAATAGTCTCTTTGATATTTACTCTGATCTGCTCATCAACGAGCTGCTTATACCTGTCGTGTCCTCCTGAATCAAGAAACTTTTGATAAGCTTCTGATCCATTTTCAAAATAAAATTGCTTACCATCATAGGGATCGACAATATGTAATTCATTATTTTTTGCAATATATAGGCACTGAGCTTTTAATTCATCTGTTAAACCAAAAATATCAGTAGCGATAATAAACCTCATAAACTTAAAGCACCATAAACTCGTTAGTTACTGTTCATTTCTAATAAATACGGGTTCATTTTCTTTATTGGTCATTTCGTCACTAAAATAATATCCAACACTGTCAAATTGTTTTAATTTATCGAGCGTTTTCACTTCATTTTCCATTATATATCTGGCCATAAGCCCCCTGGCTTTTTTAGCATAAAAACTGATCACTTTATATTGACCATTTTTACAATCTTTAAAGATTGGCGTAATTATACTTCCTTTAAGCGCCTTTTTATCAACCGCTTTGAAATATTCGTTGGAAGCCAAATTAACCAATATTTCAGTGTCTTGCTCTGCCAAAACATCATTAATTTTGTCGGCTATGATCTTTCCCCAAAATTGATATAAATTTGCACCGCGCGTATTTTCAAGTTTAGTCCCCATTTCCAGTCTATAGGCTTGCATTAAATCTAAAGGTTTTAATAAACCATATAAACCAGATAAAATCCTTAGGTTTTGCTGTGCGTAATTTAATGACTTTTTATTTAAACTTGTTGCATCTAGTCCAGTGTAAACATCGCCATTAAACGCAAAAATGGCTTGTTTGGCATTTTCCAAAGTAAAAGGTAATGACCAGTCTGCAAACCTTGCAGCATTTAAACCTGCAAGTTTATCGCTGATTTTCATTAAAGAACTCAGCTGCTGAGGTGATAACTCTCTGCATACAGTTAATAATTCTTCACTATGTTCTAAAAGTTCAGGTACTGTGAACTGTTGCTCGTTTATAGGCGTTTCATAATCTAAATTTTTTGCGGGTGATATAACCGTTATCATCTTTTACCTTTACTTTTTGTAATAGTTATTGACTTGTAATTAGTTTGATGCCAATTTCACCATTAAACGCGATAAAAATCACGTTTTGTTTTACTGTGCTTGATGAAATTAATTTACAGTTGTCATAATGCGGACATTTGACCTGTTATATAGTTGTGATTTAAATACAAAATACAGGCATATTCTTAAATTATATTCTTTTTGGAATGAGGAATAAAAAATGACAGCAGTACTTAATGAGTTAAAAGCTCATTCGACCATCGTAGCCGATACCGGTGATATAGCAGCAATTAAAAAGCATAAACCACAAGACGCAACTACAAACCCTTCTTTGTTATTAAAAGCCAGTGAAATTGAAGCGTATCAACCACTTTTGAAACAAGCTTGGCAATTTGCTCAAGAGTGTGAATCCGAAAAAGATAAACAACTTGCCTTAGCATGTGATTATTTTGCTGTTCTCATTGGTAAAGAAATTGCTGATGTTGTACCAGGTTATATTTCAACGGAAGTTGATGCACGACTTTCTTTTGATACACAAGCCACAATAGATAAAGCAAAAAATCTGTTGTCTATTTACGAAAAATTAGGTGTATCTAAAGACAAAATACTTATTAAAATAGCCTCAACTTGGGAAGGAATAAAAGCAGCTGAATCACTTGAAAAACAAGGTATAAAATGTAATTTAACTTTATTATTCAGTGAAGCGCAAGCACGCGCTTGCGCAGATGCCAATGTCTTTTTAATTTCTCCTTTTGTTGGCCGGATCTTAGACTGGCATCTAGCCAATGGTATGACTAAACCAGAAAACCCGTTAGATGATCCTGGCGTGCAATCAGTTCGCGCTATCTATAGCTTTTATAAAACACATGGGTACAATACCGTAGTAATGGGCGCAAGTTTTAGGAATACAGGTGAAATATTAGCCCTTAAAGGCTGTGATAAGCTCACCATTGCACCCGCATTATTAGAAGAACTCGGAACGATGAAAGAATCTCCCGAGTTTTTATTAGCTACGAATAACCAAGTTAAAGACAAGCCAGAAGCACTCACTGAAGCACAATTTCGCTGGCAACATAATGAAGATCCTATGGCCACAGAAAAGTTAGCCGATGGGATCAGTCAATTTGCCAAAGCTCAGGTTGAACTAGAAAAAAGGTTTAGCCAATTGATCTAGTAGGAAAATGTTTACCAGCATGGAACAAGACTTACATAATAAGTTAATAAATGCTGCATTAGAAATCAAAAAGCGCCCCATTAGGGCGCTTTTTGATTTGCAGCCTGATCGTACAACAGATTTTTGTTTGCACGTACCACCATTTTATTTAGATTACAGTAAACAAGCCATTGATGACAAAATTATGGCATCTTTGTTATCTGTTGCAGAACAAAAAAAAATCACCATGAAACGCAATGCTATGTTTCAGGGAGAAGTAGTCAATAATACGGAAAATAGAGCCGTATTACATACCGCATTGCGAGATACCTCTAAAATAAAAGTCCATCAACCAGATACCGCAAATGCAATAGAAAATACCAAGCAACGTATGTTATCTTTTGCTGATAAAGTGAATAATGCAGCATATTTAGGCTATAGTAATAAAATAATCACTGATGTAATTAGTATTGGGATAGGAGGCTCTTTTTTTGGTCCGAAAATCCTTGAAAGCGCACTTACTAAATATGCAAATGATAATATTCGTATTCATTACCTAGCTAATATAGATGGCTCACAAGTCAAACAATTATTGGCTAAACTCAATCCAGAGCACTGTTTGATCATTGTAGCATCAAAATCCTGGACCACGGCAGAAACCCAGTTAAATGCACAGGCTGTTATGCAATGGTTCAAAACGACTTTTATCCAAAAAGAAGCAATTGAACAACACTGGATTGCACTAACCGCAAAAGCTGAAGCCGCCGAGGCATTTGGCATAAAACAAGAAATGATTTTTCCTTTATGGGATTTTGTTGGTGGTCGCTTTTCTGTTTGGTCAGCCATAGGATTACCATTGGCTATCAAGATTGGTAGAAAAGCATTTGAAGGGTTATTAGCAGGTGCCGCTGCGATGGATCAGCACTTTTCCACAGTCCCATTGGCAAAGAATATGCCTGTCATCATGGCTTTGATTGGTTACTGGCAACAAAAATATTTAGATTTTAATAACCTGTTAGTACTTCCTTATAGTCATTCGCTCAGAGCATTGCCTGCTTACCTGCAACAGCTCGATATGGAAAGTAATGGCAAATCAGTCAATACGCAAGGTGATAAGATCACTCACTCAGGCCCTTTATTATGGGGCGCTGAAGGATGTAATTGCCAACATTCATTTTTACAATTACTACATCAAGGTAAGCAAAAATCTATGATTGATTTTATATTGCCTGCTAAAGGTGAAATTGATCATCCCGAACATCATAACTTTATGGTCGCTAACTGTTTAGCGCAAGCTCAGGCATTAATGCAAGGAAAAACGGAACAACAAGCGATAAAAGAGCTTGAACTTGAAGGAAAAACGGCTAAAGAAGCTCAGGCATTAGCAAAACATAAAGCCATGCCTGGCAACATCCCCTCAAATACATTAATACTTGATGAAATAACCCCCCATAGTTTAGGTGGTTTACTCGCTCTGTATGAACATAAAATATTTTGTCAGGGTATATTATTTGACATTAATAGCTTTGATCAGTGGGGCGTAGAGCTGGGCAAAGCCTTAGGCAAGAATTTACTTCAAGTTATTGAAACCGGTGATACCAGCACCTTAGATCCCTCAACGCGCGATTTACTCGCTTATATAAACAAATAAAATTATTGCCTTCGTGATTATTTAATTTTTAAATATCACGTAAGGCCTAAGCTTCCACTATAACAAGCAAAAAATTCAGTTTCAGCCATTAAATACCATAACCAATTAATCCCCTTAATCAAATATCCAACTTACCAGTTCATTTAATACATATTAAAAATGTCATATTAAATTCATCTTTTTTAAACATAATCGTTTTAAATTTAATCGGATTATGATATATAGTCTATGTGCTTTTAATAAAAGCACATCGAGGTTACAAAAATAAAATAGGAGCGAGCATGGATACTCTAGAAAATGTGACAATTTTGGAACGCGCAGAACCCGTAACAAAAACCTCTAAAAAATCAAAAAAAAGAAAGTGGCGTGAAATTGAAGTATTAAAAGACAAATACCTTTTACGCAAAGAACTACAAGATCTAGATTGGTCTTTAGATATGGCACTAGAAGACATACATCTTTAATTTAAAGGCTCCCATGGAGCCTTTAACTTTATGTGCTTTCATTCGATTAACTGCATAAATATAGCTAAATTTTAGGTTGCCAGTTAATTTTGGCTTTTCCGTCTTGCTGTAAGATTTCATTTACGCGAGAAAAATGATTACAACCAAAAAAACCTCTGTGAGCCGACAAAGGTGACGGATGAGGTGCTTTTAAAACAACATGCTTTTCTAAATCAATATTTTTTCCTTTTTTCTGCGCGTGCGCTCCCCAAAGTAAAAAGATAAGTCTATTCGGCTGACGATTTAGTTGCTCAATCACTTTATCAGTGAATTGTTCCCAGCCTAAATGTTTATGAGAGTGGGCCAGGCCCTGCTCAACTGTTAATACTGTATTTAATAACAAAACACCTTGAGTCGCCCAAGAATGCAAATAACCATGTTCTGGAATTTGAAACCCTGCAATATCTGTTTTCAACTCTTTATACATATTTCTAAGTGATGGTGGAATTTTGATGCCTGGTTTTACCGAAAAGCTTAAACCATGCGCCTGTGGTATCGTATTTTCCATACCATGATATGGATCTTGACCTAATATCACGACTTTAACCTTTTCAAGCGCAGTTACATCAAAAGCACTAAATATTTCATCGTCATCAGGAAAAATAGTAATACCTAATGCCCGTTGATTTTTAATATATGCGAGTGTATCAATTAAATAATCATGCTGTTTTTCAGCATCGATAAAATTATTCCAATTATCCATAAAAGTGATCATCAATAAAAAAGCCAGCATAACTGGCTTTTAATCAAATTAAAATTATGTTTTTAAAATTAACCCAATTTTTTTAATATCTCCTGACGCAATACTTGATAATCATTCACTAAATCTTCAGCTAAACATGGCTTATTCAATGCTTCAGCCAATGGAGCGGGCATATCTAGCTCAATATTCAATATATCTTCAACACTCTCTTTAAATTTAGCGGGATGCGCTGTAGATAAAAAAATACCCACTTCTTCTTCAGCCAATTCTCTTTTTAAACCTTCATATGCGATAGCTGTATGTGGTTCTGCAACATAACCAGATTGATGAATTTTTTTCATAACAGATTGAGTCTCTGCTTCATTCACTGATTGCGAATAAAAATCTTCATAAGAAAACCAATCATTATCCAACATATTCTGTACTCGAGGCCAGTTATTAGGTCGACTTACATCCATTGCATTTGATAATGATTCTTTTGTATCCACAGGTGACCATGTTTTATTGGCAATAAAACGTGGCACTGTATCATTTTGATTTGTTGTTGCTGAAAGCTTTGCCACAGGAAGCCCAATCACAGATGCAATCATAGCAGCACATACATTACCAAAGTTACCGCTTGGTACTGAAATATGCGCTTTGTTACGTTTTGATTTAGGCAATTGTGCGATAGCCTCAAAGTAATAACATACTTGGGCAACCAAACGGCTGATATTAATCGAATTTGCAGAATTCAATCCTAATTTTTGTTTAACTTCATCATCTAAAAATGCCTGTTTAACCATCGCCTGACAATCATCAAAACAGCCATCTACAGCGTAACAATGAATATTTTTTCCTAAAGTTGTAAATAACTTCTGTTGCGCCAAAGAAACTTTACCTTTTGGATATAAGATCACAACATCAATATTATCTTTTTCATAAAAAGCATGGGCGACAGCAGCACCAGTGTCACCACTTGTCGCTGTTAAAATCGTTGTCTTGCCATTTTTATTAAATGTCGCTAAACATTCAGCCATAAAACGGCCACCAAAATCTTTAAACGCGAGCGTCGGTCCATGAAAAAGTTCGAGACAATACATATTATCTTCAACTTCAACCAACTTAACATCAAAATTAAATGCATTTTCTACCATGTGAGCCACAGTGTCTTGTGGTAGTTCATCGCCAATCAAATGACTTAAAATAACACTACTTCTGGCAACAAAGTCCATTTCTAATAAGGCATCAATATTATCGAGTTGTGTCAGCTCAGTAGGGAAAAATACACCTTGTTCACGTCCCAGTCCCGTTTTTACTGCTTCAACAAATGAAACCTGTTCTGAGTTATCTTTTAAATTATGCAGTTTCATCTGCTTCTCCTTTATTTAATTTAATATCATTATTATGTTTATTCGTTAGCTCTCTGGTACCACGCATATCAAGCTGGCAAACGTAACTGAAACCTTCATCATTGATATAATTTTCTTTTAACCAGGTTGAACAGGTTTCAGCCTCTTGTAAACTTGTACAAACAGCAAAAAGTGTAGGGCCAGCACCTGAAATACTGATCGCTTGTGCCCCAAATTTAGGTAAAGCTGCTTTAGCTTCTTTAAAACCTGTGATCAATGGAGCTCTATGAGGCTCTGCAATTTCATCAGTCATAATAGACAAGGCTTTTTGATATTGTCCCGTATATGAAAAAGCAGTAAATGCGGATAAACGCTGAGAAAATTCAACGCTATCATGCATATTTATTTGGTTTGGTAATACAGAACGCGCTTTGGCTGTATTAAGTGAAAAACCTGGAAAAGCAATTACATAATACCAGTCAGGCGATGAGGGTAAAGATATAGACTTACCCGGGATCAACTCGCCAGTTAATTGTAATCCACCTAAATAACAGGGACTAATATTATCATAATGCCTGCCACCACTAACCTTTGCTTCAAAATCTGCCATTAATTCAATTAGTTGCTCCTGCGTTAAATCTGTTTTCGCAAATTTATCTAAAGCCGCAAAAGTAGCAACCACAGAACACGCACTGGAACCTAACCCGGAACCTATAGGGAGTCGTTTTTGCAATTCCAGCTTAACAGTAGGCATTTCAGGCGCAACATGGGCTCTAAAGTGCATTAAACATAAAAAAGATAAATTTTCAGAAGCTTTTCCAGGTAATTTACTGGCATAAGGGCCTGTACATAAAAACTCATCACTTTGTGCAGGGGAGACCTCTACGATATCTCCAAGCAAATCGCCATTAATCGGGGCTAAAGCAGCACCTAACGCATCAAATCCTACGGCAAAATTGCCTATAGAAGCCGGAGCATATACTCGAATAGTCTGTTGTAACATGATCAACTCCTAGCGTGATAAAGTTTTGAGTATATCAGCAAAAACACCAGCAGCCGTTACCTCAGAGCCTGCCCCATATCCACGGATCACAAAAGGCTTAGGTTGATAATACTGACTTAAAATTGCTAACGCATTTTCACCATCTCGAATATCATAAAGGGCGTGATCTTTCGAAACCGCTTCGATACCGACTTTACATTTTCCATTATCAATGCTGCCCACATATCTCAATACCTTCCCTTGTGATGCCGCAGCTTGAACTTTATCATTAAAACTATTATCTAATTCAGGTAATAACGCCATAAACTCATCAATAGTGTTATGCTCAGCAAACCCTTCAGGTAATACAGAATCGACTTCTATATCAGACAATTCAAGTTCCATGCCCGACTCTCTGGCAATAATAAGTAATTTACGGGCAACATCTGAACCTGATAAATCATCACGCGGATCAGGCTCTGTGAAACCATTTTTCTTAGCTTGTTGTGTCGCTTCAGATAAACTTAATCCATCTTGCAAGACACCAAAAATGTAAGATAAAGAACCTGACAAAATACCATTAAACCCAATTAATTCATCTCCGGCACCAAATAATAATTGAAGATTATCTAAAACAGGTAAGCCAGCACCAACATTCGTTTCGTATAGAAACTTACGATTATTCTTTAAACTCGCACTGGTTAATTGATGATAATAGGCTTGAGAACAAGTATTGGCTTTTTTGTTAGCTGCAACCACATGAAATCCAGCCTCAAAATATGATATATATTGCTCAGCTAAATAAGATGAAGAAGAACAGTCAACAATTACAGGGTTAATTAAATGATTCTGCTTAACAAATTTCTCTAATGCTGCAACAGAAAAACTATCATTACTTTCAGAAAGCTGCTGTTGCCAATGAGAAAAGTCAATGCCGTTTTCATTTAGTAATAATTGTTTAGAATTTGCGATCCCATATAAACTGAGTTTTATATTACGCTTTTCCAGCCAGGTTTGTTGCTTTTCTAATTGTTTAATTAATTCCTTCCCTACCAGGCCGCAGCCAAGAAGGAAAACATCGATTGATGGTACATGAGAGAAAAAGTTTTCATGGCAAACCTTTACGGCATCATCACATAAATCACCATCTATCACAGCTGAAATCGCGCTTTCTGTCGAATCCTGAGCAATGGCTACAATGTTAACCTGCGCTTGTGATAAAGAAGCAAAAAACTTTGCAGCAAGTCCTTTATGTGACTTCATATTATCACCCACTAAAGTAACTATCGCTAAATCTCTGCGTACCTGAACGGGCTCAATTAAACCTGCTTTTGATTCTAAATCTAAAGCAAGTTCTAATGCTGTTAACGCTAAATTGAGATCTTCCTGATGCACACAAAAGCTAATACTAAACTCACATGAAGATTGCGTGATCAACACGATTGATACTTCATCTTGGGCCAGTGCACTGAAAACACGTGATGCCATTCCCACTTTACCTTTCATCCCCGGACCAGAAACCGTTAACATGGCCAGGTTTTGTAAACTCGACAGAGCTTTAACTGTTTTATCTTCTCCCGCTTCATTACTGATCAAAGATCCAGGTTCGTCCGGATTATGGGTATTCTTAATTTCACAGGGTACGCCAGCCTTCGCACAAGGCAAAATTGTTTTCGGATGTAATACTTTTGCGCCAAAATAAGCCAGCTCCATAGCTTCTTTATAAGAGAGGTTATCAATTTTCATGGCTTTTGGAATATAACGAGGATCTGCACTGTATACTCCATCAACATCAGTCCAAATCTGGCAAACATCAGCACCCACACATGCCGCAGCTACTGCCGCAGAATAATCAGATCCATTTCTGCCTAATGTTGTTAATTCTCCAGCAACATTACTTGCTGTAAAACCAGGCATAATATAAATTTGGCTAGGAGTTGCTTGCATTTGTTGTTTAAAGCGTTCTTTGCTGGCAGATACACTTGCCTCGGCATCCTGATAACCTCCCCTGGATAAAATACACTTAGTTGCATGTAGATAAGTTGGCGAGTAATGGGATAAAAGCGCTTGCATTAATGCGACGCTTATTCGTTCACCAAAGCTTATTGTATATGCCCTCACTGATTCCGGACACTGGCCTAACAAAGCAACTCCTGCAAGTTTATTTTTTAATTCATCAAAATCAGGCCAATTTAAAATTACGTGCCCTGCTCGTTCAACCTCTGCTTTAAGTAACTGACTACGGGTGATCAAGGCGTCCCATTGCGCTTGGTAGTTCTGACTTTTGCCTGCCAAATCAATTAACTCAACTAGGCTGTCTGTCATGCCTCCCGGTGCCGACAAAACAAGCAACATTTCAGATCCTAATTGCTCTTCAACCAAAGCTGCAACGCGACTTAAACAGTCAAAATCAGCTAAAGATGAACCGCCAAACTTTAAAACTTTCATTTTCCTCATACCCCAATAAACATTCAATTAATAAATTTCAGGTAAAAAAAAACCTGTGCTCTAATATAGAGCACAGGTCTTTTTTAATGGTGTACAGACCTATGCCACTATCCGGTAAGGATGGTGGTAATGGTAGTAATAATAATGGTCAGTACGATAATTTTTATATTCATAGCCTTTAGGATGCCCTAATTTCGGGGATTTTGTCAATCACAAAATAAGTATAAATTATTTGTTTTTGTTATTAAAATACCTATAAAATACCAAATTTATGCAAAACAGCCTCAAGTTGATCTTGTTTGACAGGCTTTTCTATAAAATGTAATGCACCTAATGCTGATACTTGTTGCTTCATTTGTGGCTGGATGTCTGCTGAGATCACCACAGTAAAACATTCTATTTTTTCTGCTTTAATCGCTTGTAATACACCGATACCGTCAATAACTGGCATTGTTAAATCTAAACATAGCAAACCGATTTCCCGAACGCGTAAGATATCTAACGCTTCTTGCCCATTACTTGCCTGAGCAATTTCAAAATCAGGATGTTGTTTAAGAAAACGAACAACCTGCTTCCTTGCAACTAAAGAATCATCACATACTAAAACCGGAAACGTCATATATTCAGCCAAGTTATTTCAATATTAATCAATAAAAAATTAAACAATAGGTTTACAGAATACTCTTTTAACCAAATAAAACAGCAAAATTGTTGATATTTATTTATTTATTTACTGTTTTTAGCTAAGTTTATATAGCCAACGTTAAACTCATTCAATTTATAGATCATTAAGAACTGGAGAGAAAATTAACCCATGTTACAAAAGAGTCTATCTAAAAGGTTACTAACCAGCGTTTTATCAGTCTATTTTATTCTGACCTTCATTGTAACATGTGGTCAGATATTCGCTGAATATTATAATGCAAAAGATTTCATACGAGATGAGTTGACAACCTTACAAAAGACCTTTTCAGGAAGTTTAACCCGTGCGATCTGGGAGCTAAATACACAACAAACAGTGACTATTTCTGAAGGTCTTTTAGCAATACCTTCAATAGAAGGTATTATTGTAAGAGATGATAGCGGTGAAATAATCTCTCAATTAGGTCGTTCCCTGGATATTATCAACGTTTATAGCAAACAACTAGTACAAGACTCATCTATTATTGAAGATGCCAAATCTGGCTTATTTGGCTATACTTTTCCGCTTATTTTCGAATTTTCAGGCAGAGCAACCCAAGTCGGAGATGTAACCTTATTTTCCAGCCGTGAAGTAGTACTTGGCAGAATAATGGTTTCCATTTATTTTTTAGTCGGAAACGCAGTTATTAAAACTACATTTTTAATTATGTTGTTTTTATTAGCTTTCAGACGTTTATTAACCATTCCATTAACTGAACTCACTCACCAGATTGAAGAATTACAGCTAGATGATTTAGAGGGCAGTAAAATTGATATCCATACAACAGAACATACTGAACTTAATATTATGGAACAAGCTTTTAACAATCTGATAGGAAAAGTAAGTGAATATAAAACCCAGTTAGAGTCAACGCAGAAAAAACTATTAATTAGCAATGAAAAATTAGATCAGCAAAACTTAGTATTAGAGCAAGAAGTTGCGCGAAAAACTTCAACACTCAGCCAGGCAATGATGGATTTACAACAACAAAAATATGAACTTGAAAAACAAAAAGTTACCTTATTAGAAGAGGTAGAACGTCGAAAATATACCGAACAAGAATTACTTACTAAACAAAGTGAATTACAAAAATATTTTGACGAGCTATCTAATGCACAGGAGCGTTTAATTAGCTCTGAAAAAATGGCTGCACTTGGTGGTCTGGTTGCAGGCATTACCCATGACATTAACACACCTGTCGGTATTGGTGTCACTGCTACCTCATTTTTACATGAACGACTTGATCAAATCGAAATAGCCTATACCAATAAAACCCTTTCCCCTAAAGCATTAGAAGAGTTCATAAATGATGCTAAACAAAGTACAAGTTTATTGACTACCAACTTACAACGGGCTTCTGAATTAGTAGCCAGTTTCAAACAAATTGCAGTTGATCAGGCCAGTGAAGCCGTAAGAACATTCAATTTCAAAGATTATTTAGGTGAGATTATTCGCTCATTGCATCCTAAACTAAAAATGACCAAACATAAAATCTCTTTAAATTGTCCTGATGACCTGATGTTAAACCTGCCTGCTGGTGCTATAAGCCAAATTTTTACTAATTTGATTATGAATTCAATTATTCATGGTTTTGATGGTATTTCACAAGGCGTGATAAATATTGATATTATTGAAAAAGATCAACAAGTTTTTATCAGTTTCAAAGACAATGGTCGTGGTGTTACACAAGAGCAATTAGATAAACTATTCGACCCGTTTTTCACAACTAAAAGAGAAGAAGGTGGCAGTGGCCTGGGTACACATATTACCTTAAATTTAGTAAGACAAACTTTAGGTGGGGACATTACAATAACAAGTAAAAAAGGTGAAGGGCTAAGTTATCAAATAAGTTTTCCTATTAATATGCCTAAGCCTATGGATATATTAGAAGAGCAAACTTAATCGCAAAAACCATTCCGTTAACTCGAACAACATTAGTATCAACTATTAAACTACACCTGATATCCTAAACTTGTTATGATGCGGGCAATTCCTTATTTATCATTTGCAGGACTATTTATGTGGTTTAGTAACTTAATTTGCTATCGTTTTAAACAAGATGTCAATTACCAACAAGAAGAATTTGAAAAAGCATTAGAACAAGATAAATTTCGTCCATGTGGCAATCAAGATCTGAGTACATTTGGCTGGACAAAAGCCCTTGGAAAACACGGGCAAATGTTATCTCATTTCTCTCAAAAATCTATTCTTATATGTGCTAAACGAGAAGAAAAAGTATTACCAGCAGCTGTAGTCAATGAATTAGTCGCTGAAAAAGTTGAACAAATTGAAATTGAAGAAAATAGACCTGTAAAGAAAAAAGAAAAAGATGAGTTAAAAGAGAATATTCTTCATACACTTTTGCCCCAAGCCTTTAAGAAGTCAAACTTGCAATTTGCATTTATTGATTTAGAAAAGGGTTGGTTAGTGGTTAATGGCGGCAGTTTCAACAAGGCTGAAGAATTGTTAGCATTACTGCGAAAGTCTTTAGGTAGTTTACCGGTTGTCCCCGCTTTTGTTAACTATGATCTTGACTTGTTTTTGACTGATTGGCTGACTCAGTACTCAGCTCCAGAAGGCTTTGCAATCGGTCAAGATGCCGATTTACAAGAGCCAGATGAAAATGGCGCTCAAGTAAAATTAAAACAGCACGACCTTTCATCAGAAGAAATTAAAACTCATCTTGAAAATGGCAAACAAGTTACTAAGCTAGGCCTTGATTGGAATGAAAGAATTAAGTTTATGCTGCAAAATGATGGAAGCTTAAAACGTTTAAGTTATTCTGAAGTTTTAAAAGAAGAAAATGCGGATATTCCAAAAGAAGATATGGCTGTAAAGCTTGATGCTGATTTTATTCTTGCTAGTGAAGAAATAAAGTTATTATTAGAAGATTTAATACACAATTTAGGTGATGAAGAAGCTGCTATTGCGTAATTTATCTAAGTATAAAAAAACCATCTCAAGATGGTTTTTTTATTAATTAACTAAACCAAGTATTATTTTTGGTCTATTAATAACGCCTTAATTTCGTCTTTTGCTTCTAAAATATGATTTTTCAACAATTTACAAGCCTTATCAACTTTACCATCTTTACAAAGTTGAAGTAGCTCACGATGCTCAGGTCCAGCTCTATGAACTCCTCCAGCCAATAATAAATGCATACGAATGTAGCGATCAGCATTTTTATTTAAGATTGAAACGATTTCATTTGTTTGTGGACGTTCACTTGCTTTATACAAGTAAGCATGAAATTTAGTGTTTAAATCAGACCAGTCGTCTGTAGAGTTTTCTTTCGTAAAAGAAACATCTAATTCATCAAGCATTTGTTCAGCTTGTGAAAAGTCTTCTTTAGTTAAATTAGGGATAGAACGTGCTAATAAATCAGCCTCTAACATTGCCCTTAATTCAAACAGTTCATCAACATGAGCCGCATCTAATTCAGTAACAATAGCCCCTTTATGAGCTTGAAATTTAACAAGGCCTTCCGCTTCTAACTGTAATAAAGCTTCACGAACAGGAATTCGACTTACATCTAAATCTTCAGCAAGCGCAGCTTGTCGTAAAGGTTGACCCGCTTTAATCTCGCCTTTTAATATTTTTTCTCTTATTGCGTCTACAACAAATTCAGTTCGTGTTTTATATGCCAGTGCCATGGTAATACTTTTATTTATAAATTATTACTTCTATTTTACTTAGATTAATAAAAAAGGCTACACATGTGCAGCCTTTTTAATCAAATTATTTAAATTAATATACAATATTAAATAAACTTATGTTAAATACGATAGTTCTGATAACAAATAGGCCTTAAAAACCTTTGGATAGCCTGTGATCCTACAGATGTACTGCGTACATCCGTTGAACTTGGGAATGGTCCACCATGCATCATAGCATCACAAACTTCAACGCCGGTGGGCATTTGATTAAAAATCAACCGACCCACTTTATAAGATAATGCTTCAATTAGATTCGAATATTCTTCAATAATATGTTCAGTGCCATGAACCGATGCAGTTAATTGGCCTTCTATAGCCGCAACAATAGTTTCAACTTCCAATAAGTTTTTATAAACAACAATTAGAGCACCTGGTCCAAATACTTCATCATGTAATTGTGAGTTTGCTAAAAACTGTGTGGCATCTGTTATAAACAAATGTGTCGAAGCTTTTTTATCAGCTTCAAGGCCTTTTGCCAGCAGTTCAGCATGTTCACTAAGGCGGTTGCACCCTGAGTTATAAGCACTTAATATACCAGGTGTCAGCATAGTTTGAGCTGGACTTATATTTACTTGTTCAATTAATGCTGCTTTAAATTCAGTAATTTCAGATTCGCTGACAAGCCACAAACCAGGGTTAGTACAAAATTGTCCAGCTCCCATATTAAGCGAAGCAACAAATTCAGTTGCCACTTTATTCGCATCAGAATTAATTAAACCAGGTAGTATTAATTGCGGATTTACGGCTCCCAATTCACCATAAAATGGTATCGACTCATGACGCTCATTAATACTTGCTTGTAACGCCATACCGACTCGGTAAGATCCGGTAAATCCAACGGCTTTAATTTTAGCGTTTTTCACTAATGCATGACTTATGTCATAAGCTTTGCTATGTAATAAAGCAAAAACGCCTTTAGGCATACCACATTTGTCAATCGCTATCTCAATCGCTTTTGCAACTATTTCACAGGTACCTGGATGCGCAGAGTGTGATTTAAAAATCACCGGACATCCGGCCGCCAGTGCAGATGCAGTATCACCACCAGCTGTACTAAAGGCCAATGGAAAATTACTGGCACCAAATACCGCAACCGGACCCAAAGGCAATTGTGATAACCTTAGCTCCGGACGTGGTAAAGGCGTACGATTTGGCAATGCATTATCATGTGCAATATTAATCGGATCTTTGACTATATTAGCCGCAAATAGTCTCATTTGATTAACAGTGCGGCCTAACTCACCTTGAATTCTAGCTTGTGGCAAACCTGTTTCTAATGTAGTTCTTTCAATTAATAACCCTTCAACTTTAACCAATTGTTCAGCTATTTCATTCAAAAAATCAGCACGTTCTTGCACTGATTTTCTACGATAAGTAACAAATGCTTGCTCTGCTAATTCACACGCCTGTGCTAATTGTGCTTGTGTACAATTTATAAAATCTGGTGTTAACTTACTATGATCATGTGCATTAATAGCATTAAAATGAGCGTTATTTTCACTTTGCCATTGCCCACCAATAAAACATAAACCTGATAACATTTTTAACTCCTAAACTAGTTGAAAACCAAAAGCATATGGGTCTTCATCATCAACAATAATTTGATTACTGCCAGTGACCTGAGCCCAACCTTGAATTGATGGTAATATTGCTGCAACCCCTTTAATTTCTGTTACCTGTTCAATACAACCAACAAACTGACTGCCAATAATACTTTCATGAACAAATTTTTGACCTTGTGCCAACTGACCTTTTGCAAACAACTGTGCCATTCTGGCTGAGGTTCCTGTACCACATGGAGAACGATCAATCGCTTTATCACCATAAAATACGGCATTAGCAGCTGTGGAACCTTCCTTTTGTGGTTGTCCCGTCCATAATACATGAGATAACCCATTAACTTTTTCATCATCCAAATGAACACACTCGACAGCTTTACCAGCAATCTCTCTGATCAACGGGCTATATTTAAGTATTTTCTCTGGTGACCAGTGCTCTAAACCCGGGTAATTTTCCTGAGGTTCAATAATTGCGTAAAAGTTACCACCATAAGCAATATCTAAGGTAATGTCTCCAAGCTCAGGTACCGTAATTTTAATATCCCTATGTGCTAAATATGCAGCGACATTATAAATTTTGACCCAATCTACTTTTTTATCAGTTTTTTGATATTCAACATTAATTTGACCTGCGGGGACATCAATCACTAACTTACCAGGGGTTCTACTGTGCAATAAACCTGCTTCTAAAGCGGCAGTAATTGTACCTATGGTGCCATGTCCACACATAGGTAAACAGCCCGATGTTTCAATAAATAGTATTGATGCGTCAGCATTATCCGAGCATGGAGGGTATAAAAATGCACCTGACATCATATCGTGTCCACGAGGCTCAAACATTAAAGCTTTGCGGATCCAATCGTATTCATTCATAAAATGCAGGCGTTTATCACCCATGGTACTCCCATTCAAAACAGGATGACCTGATGTCACTAAACGCACGGGGTTACCGCATGTATGTGCATCAATACAAAAAAAGGTGCCTTTATTCATTCTATTCCTATCTATATTTTCAATTCACGATAATTTTTTTTAATTAAACTATCCGATTATCTAATTTAATTAAAAAACAAAGTGCCAGCCAGATCAAACTGGCCGGCCAGGGTTAATTGGGGATAACCCTAAGATGGTAAAATCTTTTTTAAATTGAGTAGATACTGCCGGGTATACACCTTTCCAATCCGGTTTCATTGCTTTTTCCTCAAAATAAATTATCATAGTACATTGTATACAACATAATTATTTTTGCATAGTACATTGTATACAACACAAATTACTGTATATTGTATGCAATTACAATAGCTATTTTGATATTCCTATGAAACTAGACAGAAACAAACAAACAGAGTTAGCGATAATAGGCGCTGGTATTATCGGAATTACAGCAGCTTACAGGTTAAGACAAGCTGGGTTTAACGTCACTCTATATGATAAAGATGGGATCAGCGAAGGCTGCTCTAAAGGAAATGCAGGTCACTTCGCCTCAGAGCAGGTATTCCCACTCGCCCAGAAATCCTTACTGCCTCAAGTTCCTAAAATGCTGATAGATCCGTTAGGACCGTTTAGTGTGTCACTGAGTTATTTCCCAAAAGCCCTTCCCTGGTTTATTCGTTTTTTAAATAACATGAGAAATAAGCTATATAATACGAATAAAAAAGCACTTAAGTCATTAAATAGTAAAGCAATATCTTCTTGGGAATCATTATTACAGGAAACCGAACTCACTCAGTTATTTCATCAACAAGGTAGCCTTCTTGTTTTTGAATCCCCCCCTGAAGTTGATGCTATTGAAATTCAAACACAATATAAAAATGAAGGGATCAATGTCGAACTTCTTAACAGAGCGGCATTAGATGATTTAGAACCAGGTCTAGCTAAAAATATTAAATGTGCACTATTCTTTACAGATGTAGCACATACATCTTGCCCTATTTCACTTTCAAAAGCCTTATATAGTAAAGCTCATGAATTAGGGGTGAAATTCGTACAGACAGAAATACAAAATATTGAAAGCATTGCAGATAAAATCCTGTTATCGACAAAAGAACATACATTCCAAGCTGACAAGCTACTTATTGCTACAGGCGCTTTCAGTAAGCAACTATGCGCTCAGATTGGCTTTAAGATACCTTTGGATACAGAACGCGGCTACCATCTAATGGTTGATACATTAAAACAACCAAAACGTCCTATCGTATCTTTTGAGAAAAAATTTATCATGACACCTATGACCGATGGCCTCAGGTTAGCTGGAACAGTAGAGTTTGCAGGTTTAAAAAAACCTATGAACCCAAAACGTTCAGACGTATTGCTACCTTCAGGTAGTGCCATTTGGCCCACAATAACAACAACACAGTCATCAGAGCAGGAAAAGCGCTGGATGGGATTCAGGCCTAGCCTACCAGACTCTAAACCTGTTATGGGCCAGTCTCCCAAACATAAAAACATATACTTTTCATTTGGACATCAGCATTTAGGACTAACTTTAGCAGCAATTAGTGCAGAGCTGATCACTCAAAAAATTTCTGGTAAAAAAACCAGCATTTCGCTAAAGCAATATGCAATAGACAGATTTTAGTAAATTCTTTCAGTATCAATGTGTCATTACTTCTATTAGCGTGGTTAAGTTGTTACATTTGAAACTGATTGTTAAGCAAGTCAAAGGAGCATTTATGCTCCTTTTTTTATTTCTTGGTAGTCAAATCTAAACTTTAATCGATGAATTTACTTGGTGAAAACTCAAGTCTTTATTTGACGATTGGAGGCAATGAATGCCCCCGTTATGTACATTGAATTGTAAACACTTATGCAGTGCACCAATTTATACCATTTAAGTGCAGACTAATCATCTTCCCATTGCTTCATTTTTTCCTTCTTTTGCTTTTCTTTTTCAGCTGCTTCAGCCATTACATTTAAAAATACTTCACCAACTTTTGCCATCGGAGCATCCGACTCTTCTGCCTCTGGCTTTTCAAAGCGTGACTTTATAGTGCAATATAACTTTACGGTCCACCATGCTACAACTAAATATAAAAAGTAAGTCGCATATGTTGTACTAAAAAATGCTATTAATGCCCATATTATTGCTACAGGAAGTAAAGACTTCAAAATAAATCGTTTGATTTTCGCTACTGTTTTATTTAGCCCAATTAACTTTTTTGTTGGCTGTAATCTATCTGGCTCATTTAATTCAAATTGCTCTTGATTCTGTAAATAGTAATCGTAAGCTGTGTTGCCTTCTTTATTTACTGCGTTTGTATCTGCTCCCGCCTTTAATAACAACTCTGCGCCAACTGGGTTCAAGTTTTCACAGCAATACATCAATGGCGTATTACCCGATTTAGATGGGATATTAATATCCGCACCTAGTTCAATTAAAATTGAAACCTGATCTCTTTCATACAAAGCCCCGAATGCAGCAGACGTACAAATAGCGGTTTCTCCACTATCACTTGATTTTTGGTTAATATCAATGCCAGCCTCGACCAAAGGTCTGATCATGTGAGTATGTTGGTGATAATTAGCAGTAATTAAAAGAGAATCACCTTCACTATCATTCTTTATTTTTATACCTTTACTCAACAGCAAATTAAATACATCTAAATGGCCATTACGAACTGCATAATAAAGAGCATTATTACCCTCCTCATCTTCATCATTCACTTGTGCATTATTTGCTAGTAAAGTTTCACATATTTGTAAATAACCATTTGTTGCAGCCATCATTAAACAACTAGAATCATTACCTTCAATAGTAAGAACTTCATCAATAGCCTCTTTGATTTCCCCTATAGCATCTAAACCGTCAAGCCCAAGGAGCGACATCATAGCCTCAGCGTTTTCTTCATCTTCATCGTCTTCATTATCTTCTTCTGCAAAGCAAACTTTGTCATTGGCGTCAGCCCCAAGGTCAAGTAACAAAGTAACCCAATTCAAATTCCCCGCAATAACAGCCAAAGATAGAGCTGTATTTCCTAGTATATTTTTATTTTTTATGTCAGGATTTTGAGTAAATAAATATGCCAGACAATGTTCAGCATTGTGTACAATTGCCTGCATCAACAAACTATTACCTTGCTCATTAACAATATTCTTATCTGCCAACTCTACATGTAAAGCTTTAAACTCAGCTAAATTATCTGCCTGTAACATAAACCAAACCTTCTCTTCCAATGGTTTATCATTAAACGAGGCCATTAACGTTGCCAATATAGGATTACGGGGATCTAGCTTTTCTATCGCAAACTCTATAAATGTTTGCCCTTCATAATTCTTACTTTCTAATTTATATCCTGCATTCGTCATTATCTCTAAGCTGATGGGTGTTAAATCATGAACAAGATCATGTAATGGAGACTCATCAGAAGTAAAATTGATATTGCCATTCAAGAGAATTCGTAAATTTTCATAACATTGATATTTAATTGCTTTGTTGATTGCATCAAAATTATCAATCTCCAAATTATCTTCCCGAGCTAATGCTTCACTAAGCCAGGTTTCTAGTAGGTTTGTCGCAAACGCGCTAGCAGATAAAGAATCTGTAATTGTTTCAAACTCTTCTTCTAAATCTATGTCATTAATAATTAAAGGTAATAATTCAGCACAGCAATTTACACTTTGCCCATGAATACCGGCTTCAAAAAGCTCTAACTTCTGAGCATTTAAGATATCAGGGTTATGTTCATTGAAATATTTATAAATAACACTGTTATCACTTCTAACCGCATCACTCAATAAAGACGAGACTTGGTCATCTTTTATATCTGTTTCGGCTAAGAGTTTTAATGCAGTTTCGTTATCGTGATGCACAATCGCAACTGATATTTGATCCCAAAGATTATCACTATTGACATCTACCGGAGCAAGTAGTTGTAATTTATTTGCCAGGGTCGCAGCCAAAGGAGCATGGTTTTCATATAAGTGCCATAAAAATGATCCACCTTCTGAAAACGCAAAATCAGTTTTGGCATTATGTTCTAACAAGCTTTTAATAAAGTGTATATCTTCTACATTTTGTCGCTCAACTAAATATTGTAAAAGAACTTCATCATCACTAACTACATTAGGGTTGGCGCCTTGCTCCAATGCAAAGTTAAACAAATTAAACTGATACTCTTCTGCCAATTTATGTAGAACCTTGTTTTTATCCACAAAAGTTGCTACTTCACTGCCTATTCCCATTAATTTACTAGCCTGCCCAAACTCATTTTCTTCTAACAAATGGAAGAAGTGATGTGTTGGATCAAATTGAGACAGTAAAGTGTCTAAAGCGTCGCCTTCTATAGCTTGTCCGCGAAAGAAGAATTCAGTTTCACTTTCTCCAACTTGGTCAAAAAAGGTTGTTACTTTAACAAATTCGATATTCAATGGTTTAAGTTTTATTAGTAAATCAATATCTATTTCACCTGAAGTTCCAGTTTCAAAATAAATATTCATTGCTGTTTCAGAAACTGAGATCTCTTCCAGATTCAGTGCATCATCTATTAAATACGTCAAATCTAATATGTTAATTTTTTCATCCAAACTAAGCGCATCTAATTTTTGTTTGGCAAGCCCGGCATCTCGAGGAGTATTAAAAAAGCCAGTATAGTGAAAGTGATTTGCAGACATGAATTCCCTTAATGTTTGATTAATGTGAGGAAGTGATAAACACAATGAATAGATGTCACATTATCTTGGCGATCATAACTCACAATGAATAAAGTCAATTCCATTTGTACGAGTGTATTTTACTACCTCTCGCTTAAACTCGAATGCCATATTGGCTAATTTTTTATAAAATTGCAAAGATATGATATTCACGGCAGCAGGCTTGAAGAAGTTTCAGACATAAAAAAACCGACATAAGTCGGTTAATTTTCTTAAAGTGGTGGGCGCAGGAGGATTCGAACCTCCGACCGCCTGGTTCGTAGCCAGGTACTCTATCCAGCTGAGCTATGCGCCCACTTTAAGAAGAACTAATTTTTACATCTTAGTAAAGATGTTGTTCTAAAGTGGTGGGCGCAGGAGGATTCGAACCTCCGACCGCCTGGTTCGTAGCCAGGTACTCTATCCAGCTGAGCTATGCGCCCACTTTAGATGATTACTAATTTTACATCTTAGTAAGATGTTATTCTAAAGTGGTGGGCGCAGGAGGATTCGAACCTCCGACCGCCTGGTTCGTAGCCAGGTACTCTATCCAGCTGAGCTATGCGCCCACTTTAGATTTCAAGACAAACCATTTTAAAATTCAATAAATAATTTTAAAATGGCGGAGAAGGAGGGATTCGAACCCTCGATAGAGCTACAAACCCTATACTCCCTTAGCAGGGGAGCGCCTTCAGCCACTCGGCCACCTCTCCGTCTTGTGGGGCGTATAATAAAGATTTCAGAAAATAAGTCAAACATTTTTCACGTTTAATCGTTTGTCTGTTCAGTCTTTATCCATTCAGTTCAAAATCACACACGATTATTTTAGTCTGGCTTCAATCATTAACTGCTTCATATCACGAACCGCTTTTTCTAAACCATCAATAGATGCTCTGGCAATAATCGCGTGTCCTATATTTAATTCATATATTTCTTCAATTGCAGCGATTGGCTTAACATTATGATAATTCAATCCGTGACCCGCATTAACCACTAAACCCAGTTTTGATCCTAGTTTAACCCCAGTAATAATTCTATCTAATTCTGCTTGTCTGGTATCATCATCTGTCGCATCCGCATAGGCACCTGTATGTATTTCAATGTAAGGCGCTTTAACCTGTCTAGATGCTTCTAACTGCGCAGGATCCGCATCAACAAACAGCGAAACCTTTATTCCAGCATCAGATAACCTTTTTACTGCAGATGCTACTTTTTCGATATTACCGCACACATCTAAGCCGCCTTCAGTGGTCAGTTCTTCCCTTTTTTCAGGTACAAGACATACATATTCAGGTTTAACTTCAAGTGCAATATCGATCATTTCATCTATTACAGCCATTTCCAGGTTCATTCTGGTTTGAATCGTACTTTTCATCACTCGCACATCTGAATCTTGAATATGACGACGATCTTCTCTTAAATGAATCGTTATACCGTCTGCGCCGGCATGCTCAGCAACTGCCGCTGCATGCGCGGGATCTGGATATCGCGTTCCTCTTGCCTGACGTAATGTAGCAATATGATCAACATTTACACCCAATAAAATCTCATTCATTTTTAATACCTATTTTATGATATCAGTTTAATTATTCGTTATAGAACTTTATAAAAATAACTCTCTGCTTTTTAATGGCCGATCACCTAAAAGCGGTTTTAATAAATAACGACTTAACTGTTTTGCTATATTTCGTATATGTGGTTCTGAAAAATCACATTGACTTATGGCCAACAATTGTTTGCCACTGAACCCAGTGTGGTTTCCTGCTTGCTGTACCCAGCCAATTTCAGAATAATATTGATATACAGTATTTGTTTTTAGCATTTCACCTTCTGCATCAACAGAAAAATCAATACCGTAACCCAATAACTCTAGTAACTGGAACTCAAATGAACGCAGGCATGTTTCGAGATCTTTTTTTTGAAATAAATCGAATAAATGTGATTTATATAAAGTGTAAGCATCTTCTATAGGTTCATTAACAGGAACTATTCGGTGACTTAATTCATTAAGATAAAAGCCACAATAAAGGGTTTTTCCTGCTAATCCAGTAGCACCATATTTTAACGTTTCTGCAAATTCAAATTGGGTTAAATATTTTAAATCGCCTTTGCCTGCATAGCTGATCAACAATTGCTGAAACGGTTGCAGCTGCGCTTTTTTCTTGAGTGCTTGTTTACCATTAACTCTCGCCAGTAAGCAAATATGGCCAACACCTTCTACCAGCATATCTAACATAAGTTGCGAATCACTATATATTCGCCTATGTAATAGATATGCATGAAGAAGTTCAGCTTTCATACTCGGCTAATCTTCGCCGTAACCTAAACTGCGTAATGCCCTTTCATCATCAGCCCAGCCAGATTTAACTTTAACCCAGAGCTCCAGATATACCTTATTATCCAACATTTCTTCAAGATCAATACGCGCTTCACGACCTATGGTTTTTAATCTTTCGCCTTTATTCCCAATCACCATACGTTTTTGGGTTTCTCGCTCCACTAAAATTAAACCATTAATGCGCCATACGCCATTTTCCTGCCATTTAAACTGCTCTATTTCAACAGTCACAGAATAAGGCAGCTCATCGCCGGTAAAACGCATGAGTTTTTCACGAATAATTTCTGAGGATAAAAAACGCATTGACCTATCGGTCACGTAATCTTCTGGAAAATAAAACTCACATGCAGGCAAATGCTCTTTCACATGCTTTTTAATGATATGAACGTTTTCACCTTTAGTGGCCGTAACAGGTATTACATCTAAAAATTCACCTTTAGCACCCAAAAACTCTAAATGAGGTAATAGCAATTCTTTACTTTTAACATTGTCAATTTTATTGATGACTAGCAAAACGGGCTTTTCAGACAGCATGACTTTCTTAAGCACCATTTCATCATCATCGGTCCAATTAGTACCTTCAACTACAAAAATAATTAATTCAACATCACCTATTGAACTATTTGCAGCACGATTCATTAATCTATTGATAGCCCTTTTTTCATCAATGTGTAAACCTGGGGTATCTATATATACAGCCTGATAATTATCAACTGTATGGATCCCCATTATTCTATGACGTGTTGTCTGTGGCTTTCTTGATGTAATACTGACCTTTTGTTCAATAATTTCATTGAGTAACGTTGATTTCCCCACGTTAGGGCGGCCAACAATTGCGACCATGCCACAATAAGTATCCGGTAACGCATGTTTATCTGAAGGAGTATTATCAGCTTTCATTTTTTAACTTCTTTAATGCTTGCTCGGCTGCTTTTTGTTCAGCTTTGCGTCTGGATGTGCCAACGGCAACAATTGTCCCTATACTTTCAATTTCACATTCAACGGTAAAAGTTTGGTTATGTGCCTGACCTTTCGTATCAGTTACAGTATAGTTGGGAAGAGAAAACTTTCTTGCCTGTAAATATTCTTGCAGTAAAGTTTTAGGATCTTTTTGATTCAACTCAGGTGAAATCGCCTCCAGGCGACTATCATACCAATCTAATATGAGTTTTTGACATGCTTCAGTTCCGCGATCTAAAAACACCGCACCTATTATCGCCTCTACCGCATCAGCAAGTGTAGACTCTCTCCTATAACCACCACTTTTTAACTCTCCTGGTCCAAGTCTCAGATAGTCACCTAACTTAAACTCAACACCAAACTCAGCCAGAGTTTGACCTCTGACTAAAGTAGACCGCATGCGACTTAAATCACCTTCGCGCGCTTTGGGAAATTTTGTGTATAGGGCATCAGCAATAACAAAACTTAAAATAGAATCCCCCAAGAATTCTAATCTTTCATTATTTTGCCCTTTATGACTTCGGTGAGTTAATGCATGTTCTAACAAATGCTCACTTTTAAAACGATAGCCAATTTTGGAATATAACTCTTTTGCGTCTTTTTTCATTATCTATTGTTCATTACTTATAGTTACTCTCATTTCATTGAGCCTAAACGTTCTAAACGAACACCTGTAGGTATCCAACCAGGTAATATATCATCCGGACCATTATCAAATTCAAAGCTCATCCAGATAAAAACCGCCTTTCCTACTAAATTTTCTTTAGGTACAAAACCCCAAAATCTGCCATCCTGGCTATTATCTCTATTATCACCCATAACAAAGTAGCTATTTTCAGGCACACGCCATTCGTCACTTTTTGTTCCGGCTTGTTGATAGTAACGACCTTTCAATTCAGGCATTGCCGGATTAATTAAAATATCATGTTCAATACCCGCTAATGATTCAGTTAACCTTGGTTGTCCAACTCCCTGAACTTGAAACTCATCATTATTAACCAGATCTAATCCAACTTTGTTAAATTCATTACACTTTAAACCCGCGTTTTCAGTCTCCCCTACAGCACATTTAGGCTTGATATACACTTGCTTATTTCTATACACAACCGTATCACCTGGTAAACCAATCACACGTTTAATAAAATCAATTTTTGTATCTAATGGGTATTTAAATACAGTTACATCCCCTCGTTTAGGTTCATTGACATCAACCAACTGAGTACGCCATACCGGATCTTTGATGCCATATGCGTATTTTTCTACCAAAATAAAATCGCCAACCAATAATGTAGGCATCATAGAGCCAGATGGAATTTGAAAAGGTTCAAACAAAAATGACCTAAAAATAGTAATGGCGGCTATCATAGGGAAAATTGAAATCGCCGTTTCTGTAATAGCGGGTAAAGGTGCTATTTTATCTATTTCTTCTTGATCCATATCACTTCCGGCTGAACTCACAGCCACGGCAATACGCTCTTTTCTTTTAGGTGCAAACATCAAATGATCAACTAACCAAATTAAGCCTGAGCCTAAAGTTAATATCACTAAAAATGTTGAAAAGTATCCAGCCATAATCTATTTAATCCTTATTTACCAACTTTTAGAATAGCTAAAAACGCTTCCTGTGGCACTTCTACATTACCAACTTGTTTCATACGTTTTTTACCTTCTTTTTGTTTTTTGAGTAGCTTTTTCTTACGACTCACATCACCACCATAACATTTTGCAATAACGTTTTTACGTAATTGTTTAATCGTGGTTCGTGCTATAACATGTGCGCCAATTGCAGCCTGAATTGCAATATCAAATTGCTGACGTGGAATTAACTCTTTAAGTGCTTCTGCTAACTGGCGTCCGCGTGACTGTGCACTGTCATGATGTACGATAATAGCCAACGCATCAACTCGCTCACCATTGATTAATATATCAACCCGAACCATGTTAGACGCTTCAAAATGCTTAAAGTTGTAATCAAGTGATGCGAAACCGCGACTTGTTGATTTTAATTTATCAAAGAAATCCATCACAACTTCAGCCATAGGTAACTCATAAGTCAAAGCAACCTGATTACCGTGATATGACATATTAGTTTGCATACCCCGTTTTTCAATGCATAAAGTGATCACATTACCTAAATAATCTTTTGGCACTAAAATATGCGCCTCAACTATAGGCTCACGAATTTCAACAATATCATTTAAAGGCGGTAGTTCTGAAGGGTTATCTATTTGAATAATATCATGTTTCGTTTTTATCTCATAAATTACCGTTGGTGCGGTAGTAATAAGATCCATGTCATATTCACGCTCTAATCGTTCCTGGATAATTTCCATGTGCAACATACCAAGGAAACCACAACGAAAACCAAAGCCCAGTGCAGTCGAACTTTCTGGTTCATAAAATAATGAAGCATCATTCAGGCTTAATTTAGCTAATGCATCACGGAAGTTTTCATAGTCATCAGATGAAATAGGATACATGCCCGCATAGACTTGCGGTTTCGCTTTTTCAAAGCCTTCTAGTGGCTCTTCAGAACCATTTCTTGCTGAGGTGATAGTATCGCCAACAGGTGCACCATGAATTTCTTTAATGCCAGCAATGATAAAACCAACTTCACCTGTTCTAAGTTCTTTAGTCGGTGTTTGTTTTGGTGTAAATATACCAATATTGTCAGCGCCATGAATTTGATCCGTTGACATAACCTTGATTTTATCGCCTGATTTCAAAACCCCTTGTTTGATACGAACTAATGAAACAACACCTTGATACGGGTCAAACCAGGAATCTATAATTAATGCTTTTAAAGGCCCTTCAGTATCCCCTTCAGGCGGAGGGATATTTTCAACTATTGTTTCTAATACATTTTCAATACCCAAACCTGTTTTAGCTGAACAGGTAACAGCATCTGTGGCATCTATGCCAACAATATCTTCTATTTCTTCTGCAACACGTTCAGGCTCAGCTTGCGGTAAATCAATTTTATTTAATATGGGTAAGACTTCAACCCCCATTTCTATCGCAGTGTAACAATTGGCAACTGTTTGTGCTTCAACGCCTTGCCCGGCATCAACAACTAACAAAGCTCCTTCACATGCAGCCAGGGAACGAGATACTTCATATGAAAAATCAACATGCCCAGGCGTATCAATGAAATTTAACTGATATGTTTCACCATCTTTGGCTTTATAATCCAAAGTCACACTTTGTGCTTTAATCGTGATCCCACGTTCTCGCTCAATATCCATTGAATCTAGAACTTGTGCCTGCATTTCTCTATCAGTTAAGCCACCACAAAAATGAATTAAACGATCAGAAAGTGTGGATTTACCATGATCAATATGCGCTATAATCGAAAAATTACGGATATGCTTCATAAACTAGATTCTAAACTTCTATTAAGTAAAAATTAAAGGAAAGGGAGATTTTACATTTAATTGGGGTCAATCACCATCTATTTGCGTCAATGGTAAACTATTTGGGTAAATTTTTATCACTTTTATAGCGTAATCGACTTTTTTCAGTCGGTTTTTTGCTATAAAAAAACCCGATACACCACCTAAAATAGCAAATAATATCTGCCAGCCTTCAGTTAAAGCAAATAACCAAAGGCCAATTAATGGCAATAAAAGCGTTAAGAGCAAAGGCATTAAATATACAATAAAAGAACTTTTTAATACTTGAGAATCATCTAGCTGTAGCGTAACTTTTTGACCTATTTTGAGTGGCTGCTCAAAATCATGTTCATAAGCAGGAGATTTATCACCAAATAATCGGCTGAATATTTTACTCCCGCACTGCCCATTACAGCCTTCACAACTCGGTTTTTCATCGGGTTTTAAAAAAGCAGTAAAACCTTTAACTGATATTACTGTTAATGTCTGTTCAATCATTTAATTAATTGTTGCCCGTTTAACAGATTCAGCAATTGCCTGAGCCGTTTTTGTAGGTACATTACCAACGACTGACACATCAAATCCCGCCGCATTATATACAAATATGGATGTTGCCCCCGATGATAAAGGTCCGCCGAGTCTTTTTCCTGGCAAGGGTCTTTGCACAAAGACAGACACTTCAACAAGCCCATCACCATATAAATAATAATCTGCGAGTTCATTATTTAAATTTAAATTATGCCGGTCTGACTTTAATAAGTTAAATCCTTCAGGTAACCAGCCTATTTGCCAATTCCCCTTAATACTTTTGCTTGTTTTTTGTTCTGACGCAGGTATTGCAGGAGGAAAGGTTCTCTTACTCATAACTAATAGCTCTTTCGCTGCATTTTCCGTCATTGCAACATGTGTGAATTGTAATTGCTCTAACGCTTCACCCGATTGATTTACATAAGCTGATTTTAAAATGAGAGAGGATTCGGTATCAACCCATAGCCAATAATTAAATTTAAATTGATCTTTTGATTCAATTCTAACTAATTGTGCGGGTCTGCCTGCAACACGCCCCTTTCCACCTAAAATAAAACGATATGATTTTTCTAAAGCGGTTATATCTTCAAAAAATATTTCCGGAATTGGACCCGAAATATGACTTGCATTTAATGAATAAGGTGCTGACTGAGGTTCAAAATATGTAACCTTATCATTGATCCTGACAATCTCAAGTCCGGCACCATTAAGTAAACTTAAATGCTCTAATTCTTCGCCTTCGTGATGTCCGTGTAACCATTTATACGGTTCCATATTGTTGCCTTTAACAACCACAAAAGACGCACTGAAATTCCCTTTATTTATCGCTTCAGCCATTTTAACTAATAATAACTTGGCTGTTTCATCCGTTTGCGCCTGAACAGGCGCAAACGAAAAGGTCAATAAAATAACTACAAAAGACAATATTTTCATTCAGTTACTTTTCTTCCTCTACTGGTAGTATATTATTCTTATCCGGAGTTTCTTGAGTCGCGATCCGGGTTTGACGCTGATGCTCAAGCACTAAAGCACCGATACGTTGCTGTTGAAGTTTACGTAAACCATTTGTTGCGTTATCTAATGCTGGTTCTGATGAATAACTTACAGGAGCCGCAATACCACCAAAAGGTTTTGTCTGAAACATAGGTGCAGGCTCTGCAACACCTGGCGCATCTCCTGATGGCAATGTTTGCACGCCCATAATTGCAAATACAGCCACACTTGCCGCTATTGCAATCTGACTGACAGGCTTTTTCCAGTTAAAAGGAACAACATTATCAGGCAGTTTGGATTCTGTAGCCTTACTTTCCGGTTCTAGTTGTGTTTGTTTAAAGTCAGCAAAAACAGGTTCATGTTCTAATAATTCAGCAACACTATCTGCAATATCAATATGAATAACATCAGATGCGTCATTGCGCATCACGTCACCAATTAATGAATAACGTTCAAACTGTTTACCAGCTTCCGACGTCGTCATTAGCTCACTTAAAGCTTCTTCTGAGTCCAAAACAGCAGATATATGTGCTTTATTTTCTTCAGTTAAGTGTACTTTCGTCATATAAGACTTACCTATGCATTTTTTATTAACGGGTTTATTTTGTTATCTATTGCATCCCTCGCCCGAAAAATTCTCGAACGCACAGTGCCAACCGGACAATCCATAATAATTGCAATATCTTCGTAACTCATGCCTTCCAATTCTCGCAATGTAATTGCGGTTTTTAAATCATCGGGTAAAGTATCTATTGTTGCAAAAATCACTTTTTTAATTTCGTCCGTTAATAACAGTTTTTCAGGAGAAGCATTCACTCTCAGTGCTTGCGCTCCCTCATAATATTCAGCATCTTCCGCATCAACATCTGTAGATGGCGGTTTTCGCCCTTTAGCAACTAAATAATTTTTAGCGCAATTGACGGCGATCCGATACAACCAAGTGTAAAATGTACTATCTCCGCGAAAACCAGCCATCGCACGATAAGCTTTAATAAATGCTTCCTGAGCTACATCCGATACATCTGCCTGGTTTGATACATAACGTGATATGAGGCTTGCAACTTTATTTTGATATTTTTTAACCAACAAATTGAAGGCATTTTTATCTCCTTGCTGCACCCTTCTCACTAGCGCTAAATCTAATTCCTGCTCGGTCATTCGAGCCCGTACTCCTCTATATTTAAACGAAAGATAAGTACGTTTTTCACACTCATATTCTTTCCAGTCACAACATTAAGACCTGCATAATAAGAAAAAGTTCTATTTCATAGTAAACTTTTTTAAAAAAATAATAATAGCTTAGGTATAATCAAGTTGCATTGTAACCTTTAGTGATAAATACATGAACAAAAATAAACACCATAATACAGATGTTGTCATCATAGGCAGTGGCGCTGCCGGCTTATCATTAGCATTAAGTTTAGCAAATAAATGTAAAGTTCTTGTTATTAGTAAAGGCCCGCTAAAAGAAGGTTCAACGTTATACGCACAAGGTGGGATAGCAGCCGTATTTGACAAAGACGACAGCATCGAATCACATGTAGAAGATACACTTAATGCAGGCGCCGGTCTCTGCATCAGAGATGCGGTACACTATACTGCAAGCAATGCAAAAAAATGCATGAAGTGGTTAATTGAACAGGGTGTACCATTTGATATGGAACCAGGCCCATCGGGTACACAGAGGTATCATTTAACACGCGAAGGTGGCCATAGTCACAGGCGAATATTACATGCTGCCGATGCGACAGGTCAGGCTGTTCAAACCACCTTGATTTCTCGTGTAAAACAGCACAAAAATATTACCTTACTTGAAAAATATAATGCAATTGATCTTGTAAAATCAGATAAAACTAAAGATTCATGTAAGGGAGTTTATATTTGGAACAGACACAAAGGAGTCGTTGAAACCATTTCAGCTAAATTCATTGCCTTAGCAACAGGAGGAGCAAGTAAAGTATATTTATACACTTCAAATCCGGATATTGCCAGTGGAGATGGTATAGCAATGGCCTGGCGAGCTGGTTGTCGGGTTGGTAATATGGAATTTAATCAATTTCATCCTACAAGTCTTTATCATCCTGAATTACAAAATTTCTTAATAACCGAAGCTATGCGAGGTGAAGGTGCTTACTTATTGCGTCCTGATGGCAGCCGTTTTATGCCTGAGTTTGATGAAAGAGCTGAACTGGCACCCAGAGATATCGTGGCACGCGCTATTGATTTTGAAATGAAAAGACTCGGAGCTAACTGCGTTTACCTTGATATTTCCCATAAAGATAAAGATTTCATTATTGATCATTTCCCGACAATTTACGCTAAATGTCTGAGTGTCGGTCTGGATATTACAAAACAAGCGATCCCTGTCGTACCTGCTGCCCATTACACATGTGGTGGCGTTGTCACAGATCATCATGGCAAAACAGATATAAGCAATTTGTATGCTATCGGCGAAGTTGCATATACCGGATTACATGGTGCAAATAGGATGGCCAGCAATTCACTTTTAGAATGCATTGTTTTTGCCCATGCAGCAGCGAAAGACATTTTGAATAAACTGGGATCCACCCAAGTTGAGGGTAATATACCAGCTTGGGACGAAAGTCGTGTCTCAGATTCAGATGAAGAAATAGTGATCACGCATAATTGGCATGAATTAAGACTCTTTATGTGGGATTATGTTGGGATTGTCAGAACAACAAAACGATTAGAACGTGCTTTACATCGCATCGAGTTATTACAACAAGAAATTCAAGAATATTATACTAACTTTAAAGTGAGTAATGATTTATTAGAATTACGTAACCTGGTTCAGGTTGCCGATTTAATTATTCGCTCAGCTTTATCAAGAAAAGAAAGTCGCGGATTGCACTATACTTTAGATTATCCTGAGCAAACAGATGATCCTAAGCCTACAATACTTGAAAAACAACATTAAGTATTTAGCGAAACCAAAGCGCGTCTGAGCCTTGCATAGTCTTTGAGTTGCATACTATTCTTTTTTAGAATGAGCCATTTACTGTGATTTAAGGCAAGTAGTTTTAGAGCTAAAAAGTGCTCACTTTGATAACTATGAGCTGATATTTTAACGTCAATAACTTGCTGTTCAATATGGCACTCTATACGTGCTTGTTGATACAAAAGTAACGTACCAGATAATGGCCAGGCATCACTAATTTTTAAACAAGTAATGTAATAAGCCAGTAATGTCATTATTACAATAAATAGCTGGCTCCATATATTAGTGGCTGTAATAGATAAAATTAAGCCAAAGAAAACAAAAAAAACATTGATTAACCACATATCTTTTTTATTATCGCTGAACTCAATTCGATAAACAGGCTTTTCCAATTCCATTTGGCGCTCTTCTTTATACTTTAACCCGATTTAATATCAATTTAATCATCGAATCTAATTCAGGATCCGGACATTGTTGATGACCCATAAACCAGGCAAATAAATCAGGATCATCCCCTGCTAGCAATCTTTTAAAAATCTCTTTATCTGTATCTGACAATGCATCATAAGCTTCTTCAACAAAAGGCATAAATAATACATCAAGCTCCAACATACCACGCCGACACGCCCAACGTACTTTTGCTTTGCTATCTAATTCTGGTGTCTTTAAATCTATCATAAGGAGATTTCTTTTATAACTTAATTAGAATGGATCCTAACAAAAACTAGTTAAATTTATAATCCTTATTATATTAATATTCAACTTTAAATGTATTAGTATACAGTTATTGATTATTCTACGAATAAAAACCAAATGTCAGAAACCTTTGCGTGTTACTTAACAGATAAACTGCTCTCATTGTCAGGAGCCGATAAAAAAACGTATTTACAAGGTCAGCTTACTCAAGATGTTAACTTAATTAATAATGACAACATGATGTGGGCCGGACAATGTGATGCTAAAGGTAAATTAATTGCTATATTAAGGCTATTTACTTATAAAGATGATTATTACGCAATAACCTCATCAGATGAAAGTGACATCAGCCTTGCTGAATTGAAAAAATATGCCGTTTTTTCAAAAGTCGCGTTAGCCCAGGATGAAAAGTACCAATTAATTGCGGTATGGGGGAAAGATGCTGTCAATTTACTATCAAAATTAGCTATCTCATTTGATAACGAACAAATGCCACATAACCAAAAATATACCGCAATTGATTTTAATTTAGGTAAAGCCATAAAACTCGATAGCAACCGATATATTTTATCTGTCGACAAGACAAAGCTAGATCAATTAACAGATAAAATAACCATCACAGATTCTGAAGGTAATTGGCGTGAACAAGCAATCTTAGCTGGCGAACCAGCTTTAAATAGTCAAAGTATTTCGCAATATGTGCCACAAATGGTTAATCTGCAGGCACTTGACGGTATAAGCTTTAAAAAAGGTTGTTATAAAGGACAGGAAACTGTCGCAAGAATGAAATTTCTAGGTAAAAATAAGCGTGCAATGTTTATTTTAGAAGGTCAGAGTTCCTCACCTATCACTGTTGATGAAGTGGAATTGCAACTAGCTGAAAACTGGCGCAGAGCTGGAAAAATAATCCAAACGAGTTTTAATCAACACACTAATACAGTAAATGCTTTAGCTATTTTACCCAATGATATTCAATTAGGTACCTTACTTAGAACGAAACAAGATACACCTGTTCAATTAAAGATAAAAGCCTTGCCTTATTCCTTAACTGACCAATAATTTACCAATATTAACGAGAACTCCATGAAAATTACAGAAAACAACGTTGTTAAAATGCATTATTCAGTTATGGATAAAGATAAAAATGCGATAGATAGTTCATTTGATAATGAACCTCTAGAAATGATCATAGGCAGTGGTTTTTTAATTCCAGGTCTTGAAAAAGCCTTATTAGAAAAAACTGTCGGTGATAAATTTACAGTAGAAGTTCCAGCCAAAGAAGGCTACGGTGAACGTCACGATAGTTTAATGCAAGCAGTGCCAAAGTCTATGTTTGAAGGCGCTGAAGTTGAAGTGGGAATGCAATTTAGAGCAACCACTGATCAGGGTGAACAATCTGTTATTGTGATTGAAATTCAAGGCGATGACGTTGTGATTGACGGAAATCATCCGTTATCAGGTATAGATTTAACATTTGATGTTGAAATTCTGGAAATAAGAGACGCCACAGAAGAAGAATTAGCACATGGACATGTTCACAGCCCAGGTGGATGTGGCCATGACCATAGTAATGATCATGCACATAATGATGATCATAAACACTAATTAATAAATAAGCTAAAAGCTAGATTTTAGCTTTTAGCTTTTAGCTGCTCATTAAGTACTGAAACTAACGTATCCTGATCATTGGTCCCAAGTCGAATAAATGTACCATCAAGCAGTTCTAACGCAACAGCACTAAATCCATGAACACTATATACCCAGCCATCATGGGTTATACGCACACCGATACCATGGCGAAATGAATTAGTTACCGTTGAAACTTGTTTTATCTCACTGAATAAAACTTTTTTACCAAATACACCGGGGCCGAACCCCCAACTTATAGCACTGTCATCAACCCTGATAGTTAGTCCATGGAATAAATAAGCAATTACGGCCAACAAGCAGGCAAATACGATTATCGGGATGATAGGGCCTAATAAAAATAAAGCCAACGCAACAAATGAAGCAATCCAAGATATTAAGAATAATATGATAAAACCATATTGTTTATGCACATAAGGCATAGTATTTCCTTCTTCTAAATAATAAAAATCAGTTAAAGCTATAAACTAAAGTTGCACTGGTTTCTTTATCAAAACCAACTTTATCTACTTCTGGTTGTGAATTAAAACGATATAGATAAGAAAACTTTAATGATAACGCATTACTGATTTGGCTGAGTAAAGACGTTTCAGCTTTAAAACGAGAGTTTAATCCAGATAAAGAATGCTCTGCACTTAAATTTTGGTTAAACCGTGTTGTTTCTGAAATATCTCTTTGCCATTGAACGGCGAGACGTAATAAGTAACCCGCGACTGAATCATTATTATCAACGCGATAACTCAACCCAGGTCCGATATCAAAATCTATTTTATTCTCTGTATCAGAATATAACCGGTTACCATAACCCGTAGCCAGCGATACCTGATATTTAAACCCGCTAAACTTATCTTTTTCATAATCACCGTACATAAAAAATGAAGAGTTGTTATCTCCTATTTTGTAATTACCTTGTGACGAAAAAAATAATCTAGACCCTGTTGTTGTCAATTCCAGATCTGCTTGTTTGTCTTTTTTTAATAATCCATCAAATTTAAATTGATTGCGCCAAAGTTTTAAATCTTGATATATGTTTGCTTTAAACTTAATGGCTAATGTATCTGTATTGCCTGTGATAGCAATTAAACCAAACTCTGTATCACCATACAAAAATTCACCTTTTCTTTTATCATGAACATCACCTTCTTCTATTTCTCCATATTCAAAAAAATCTTCATAGGTAGGTGCTTTTGCAAAACTAAAAAAAGACACTAAGCCAACTAATAAAACCGAAAAACCGCGAAACATGCTACCCTCAAACTAAATTATTGTTTCCAAATAACATGACAAAATGGGGCATCTTTATCTCGGCTTATCAACAGCCTCGCAAATTCAACATCATGATTCTCAAACTCAAGACCTATAATAACCTGAACATATAAATCAGCTTCAACTTCAAACTCTACAAATTCATTCCAGCTATCATCGGGCTCTGATTCTTCAATAAACCCCAAGTCTTCTCTGTATTGATTAAAATCATCAATGTCCTGCTGTTTAAAATTATCAGGGGCAAGTTGTAGAAACACCTCATAGGCTTGATCTTTCACTTCTTCATCAGTCCAGAGATTAGTTTTTGTAGTCATAGAGCTCACTTAATCAATAAAAATATGCATTATTTAAACAGAGTCGATAGTGTATCAAAAATTAAGAGTGTAATCATACCCGCTCATTCAGTTAATGTCATAAAGCAAGATAATGTTAAATGTAAAAAGGAGAGTTACTAATCACATAAATCTTACTATGAATCAATGTCAGTTATCAGCAACTGAAAAACGAAACATCAGATTTTTCTGTACTTTTTTTAACGTTAAACTTAACCTGATAAAAACAGGAGGTCCGATGAGTAAAAACTTAATCCAATTAACCATCATAAGCAATATTGCAAATGTCACATTAAATCGCAGTGATAAACTCAATGCGCTAAACTTTAAAATGTTTAAGGAGCTGGATAACGTTATTAAAAAAATAAAAAAAGATAAATCAATTCGTGCCGTTGTGATCAGAGGAAAAGGTACTGATTTTTGCACAGGTTTAGATATTAAAACTATCATTAACAAGCCACTAGACGTTGTAAAACTCTTATTTAAATGGCTTCCTGGTAATGCCAATTTAGCACAGAGAGTCACTTTAGGTTGGCAAGACCTTCCTATCCCTGTGATAGCACAAATTCAAGGGCGATGTTGGGGCGGGGCAATGCAGATTGTATTAGGTGCCGATTATAGAATCGCACATACAGATAGCAGTCTGGCCATTATGGAGTCACGCTGGGGATTATGTCCTGATATGGGCGCTAGTCTGCAACTTGCTAAATTACTTCCCTATGATCAAGCCTTGTTACTTTCAAGTAACGCTGAACCTATTACCGCCTCTGAAGCTGAAAAAATCAACTTAATTAGCTTATGCACTGATAACACAGAACAACAAACCCAACTTTTACTTAACCAATTAATAGCAAAATCACCAGATACGTTAGCTGCAATAAAACGATTATACCAAACCAGCCACGGAACCAATCGACGCAAAACCTTAGCTAGAGAAACGTTTAATCAAATCAAACTTTTATTAAAGAAAAATACAAAAAAAGCAATTAAATCGAGCGCTGATAATAGTAATCAAAACTTTTCAAATCGCGGTATTTGGTAGCCTTAAATTAAGTACTAATAATGTAAGTTTGAACTGAAAAGTTTAAACTTACATTATTGAAATAACTTGTTATTTTTCAGCTAAGACCAAGTTTTCAGGTAATAAAATGGCCTTAAGTTTATCTTTAGGGTTTAAATACCTATTTGCAGCTTGTTGTACTTTCTCTGTAGTCATACTATTCACTAATTGTGTGTATTGCTCAAAAGTAAGTACTTGATTATCATCACGGGCCAATTTACTTAAATATGATTGCCAAAAACTATTACTTCTCAACGATGTTTCACGTCTTTTATGTTTTTGTTCAATAAAATTCGTTACGTATTTATCTTCTAGAGGGTGAGATTTAAATTCTGAAATCACCTTTTCAACTTCAGCAATTAACTCATCAACACGTAATGGATCACAGGAAAATGAAATAGATAATTTATATACCTGATGTGGGATCCTTGAAAAGGCCCCTTTCACACTCACACCATATACACCACTTTTTTCTTCACGGATCCGCTCACGTAAAACAGTACTCAAAGTAGATTTTAAAGTATAAAAGGACATGCTTTCTTGATGGCTCCATTGTGACTCACCATAAAGCTGCATAGTAACATTGGCTTTTTGTTCTAATCCTTTTTTAACATTCACTTCCAGTGCACCTTTTGTACGCTTACTGGCTAAAAGCTGCCAATTTTCTTTATTATCCGACGCAGGCAAACTTGCCACATAAGTATTCAGCATATTTTCCATTTTATTTAAATCGATATTACCAACAAAGACAAAGTTAAAATCAGCGGCATTAGCAAACCTTTGTTGATACAATTCGAATGATGCATTAAGGTCTTGAGTATTTAATACGCCAACATCAAATTTTCCGTGCCTGGGATCATTCCCGTATTGCGCTTGTCTGATTGCCTCAGTAAAGACACCATTTGGATTTTTAAATTGATTTTCAATTTGCGGTGTAATGCGTGAGATAAAAGTATTAAACGCTTTTTCATCTTTCCTGGGTGATGTAAATTTCAGATGTAACATCTGCATAAAATGTAATAAATCTTCAGGAGAAGTATTACCTTTCATCGATTCCGAAATTGATGAAATGTTAGAATTCAATCTAAAGTTCTTACCTTTCATAAATTTATTTAAGGCAATCAAATCAAATTCTTCCACCCCCATATAATCGGCCAATGTAGACGCTAAAATGGTTTTTTCATATGTTTCATCATCAATTAACGAAGTACCACCATAACTTTTTGCCGAAAACAAAATCTGATCCTTTCTAAAATCAGTTTGTTTTAATAAAACTTTGGCGCCATTACTTAACACCCAGGTATGTACTTTTAAGTTTTCATCAAAAGATTTTGATACAACAGCGCCCGGTTTAGGTAAATCAGCCATTAAATATTCTGCTACTTTAGAGTCTTGATAAGCGGCTAATTTTTCACCTGCAACTGCGTCCCACAAAGCAACTAACTCAGTTTCATTTGGCAATTTAGTTTTTTCAGATTCTGGCGCTGATATCGTCATAATGCGGTTGGTATCGCTAAACCACTTCCCCCCTAAATCGTTAACTTGTGCTAGCGTAATTTCAGGTAAAAAAGCCTTACTGACCTGATAATAATGATCCATTCCGGCGATAGATTCATTGTTCATAAAATGCCTGACATATTCTGACGCATAATCTCTTGAATTTGTTGTATCTATTTCTTTTGCAGCCTTTTCTTCAATACGTAATAAATTAAGTTTTTGACGGGCTAATTCAGAGGGTGTAAAGCCATGTTGTATCGCTCTATTTACTTCTCTGAGTAAGGTTTTGATCGCAGCAACAGATTGCCCGGGTTTAACAACACCACCTAATGAGAAACTACTTTTATCACCGATAAACCGACCAAAATTACTCCCGCCTCCAACTAGTGGTGAAGTGCCTTTTAAACTCAGCTCCGCAATTCTGCTATTTAGCATTCCTATATACAAGCTATGCATCAAACGTGCTTTATATTCGGCATAGGTCGTTGGTTCAAATAAGGGCTGTTTAATTTGTATTTGAGCGATAGTACGTGTTAACTCAGGATCTGTTTCTATACTGATCAACGGCGTTATATTATCAGGAATAGTATAAGCAATACGTTGTTTCGAATTATTAGTTTTTGGTATTTTACTAAAATATTTTTCAAATAGCGCTTTTACTTCTAATGGTTCAAAATCACCAACGGCAATAATAGCCATTAACTCCGGACGATACCAATCCTTATAAAAACGGATCAAATCTTGATGACTGCCCTTTTCTAGTATTTCTTTTTTGCCTATTGGTAGACGCTCTGCATATTTAGAGTCTTTTAATATTACTGGAAATTGTTTATCCCTGATCCGGCTTCCTGCTCCTTTTCCTGAGCGCCACTCTTCAATAACAACCCCTCTTTCTTTATCTATTTCTTCAGGCTCAAAACTCACTTTATGCGCCCAGTTTTCCATTATATGGATACCAGTTTCGAAGGTTTTGGCATCATTTGTGGGTATTTGCAACTTATATACAGTTTCATCGAAGCTAGTATGTGCATTTAAATGTGCACCAAATTTCATACCAATAGACTCAACAAACTCAAGAATTTCCATTTTCTTAAAATCTTCGGTGCCATTAAAGGCCATATGTTCTGCAAAATGCGCAAAACCGAGTTGCGACTCATCTTCTAAAATAGACCCTGCATTAATAACTAAACGTAATTCAGCTCTTTTTTGAGGTTCAGCATTTTTACGTATAATATACGTCATACCGTTTTCAAACTTGCCTTTTAAAATACGTGGGGAAATTGGTAATTCACCACTAAATGCAGTAACTTCATTTGATGCATCTGACTGATTAGTTTTAGTCTTACCGTCAGATAAGTTACATCCTGAAACAAACAGTACCAAAGGAAAAATTAAGTTAAGTTTTGAGATTTGTTTTATCATTAAACAAAATCCTTGTTATTAAGGGATTAATTATATTATTACAATGAAATATGCCATGGACAAGTGATGAATTGTAAGATAATTAACTTGAATAAGACTTTATGAAACGTTTGACACAGTCAGCTAAATAATCAGAACCAGGTGAAGCTTGCTCTATACTATGGCCTAATGTTCGTCTTAAATGCCAATCTCCCTGCACCATACCTAATAATTGCATGGTCGCCATCTCACAATTCACTATGTATAATTGACCATTATCGGCCATTTTCTGCAAACATGCTGTCACTTGTGTTTTTATTAGTAAAGGTCCAGAAGAATATAAACTTTGCCCCAACTGGGGATATTCGTCCTTATGTGAAACACACGTAATATAAACTTGTACGGCATCTTCTGACAGGATCAATTCGCTAAATATATTTACAATTCGTAACAAATTTTCAGTTAATGATCGGGTTTCATCATATAAAGTTTCTTGAAACTCAGATTCAGCACAGCGTGCACTAATGGTTTCAACGAATAACGACTCTTTATCTTTAAAATGACTATAAACTGTTTGTTTTGATACCGCTGCCGCTTTCGCTATTTGTTCCATACTGGTATTCAGATAACCATGTTCAATAAAAAGTTCCGTGGCCGCATTAATTATATTACTTCTCTTTACAGGAGACTTACTTCTGCCCGATGTCTGAGGCTCTTCAACCATTTACTTTTGACCTTCAATAAATTAGAACTTAAGAAGCTTTTACTTCATATCCATATATCAATTTGATAATAAGTGATTAGTTTAGTCAAAAAAGGAGTTTCAATCTATCAAATTAGTTCAATCGTATTTTACTAAAAAATACTTGGTTTAAATCAAGGCCTGTGCAAAACTATATGTCACTAGAAAATAGACCATTATAGGTGACAATGAATGTCCAATATTAATGTCTGGAAGTTAATTGTTTTGTTTAGTTTCGCTTTTATTTTGCTCGGCTGTGAATCTAAAGAAGAACAAATGCAAAAAGCACTTAAACAGCAAATAACTTCTGCAGAACTTGATCTTGCCGATTTAGGTAAAGCATTAGATCAAGGCCATATAAGAAATGCCAAGATCTTGAATCAATACGGCGATTTACTTAAAAAACAAAAACCTGAACTCACTCAAATTGCTGATTTAATTAGCCTGGATAGTACACGTGAAGGACCTTTATTTAAAAGTTTGGTCACGCGACTTAATGAGATAAAAGCTGAAAAAGCCACACTAAATAGTGCTAATTCACTTTTTGATCGCCTTAGCTCTTTAAAAGAAGCCGCTTCGTTAAGTTTGTTTGGTGATGCGCTAACAGATCCAATCAATGTATTAGCCGATATGTCTGACGGTGATTTAGCCAGAATTGGCGCTATCAGTAAAACAGCTGAAAACGCTGCGAACAAAGGACAAGATTACGGACGGGGCTCACAGCTTATCGGTAACCCGCAATATGGCAACTGGCAAACCAATTCAAGTGGCATGAGCTTTTGGGAATGGTATGGTATGTATGCCTTGATCAGTAACATTTCAAGCCCAATTTATTATGATGGTTGGAGCAGAAGCCGCCGTTATAGTTATTACAATGATTACGGTCGCTCCCGTTATACAAGCAAAAAGCAGTATAAAGCACAAAAAAACATCGAGACAAAAACTCGTCAATCGTATAAACGCCAAGGCAAACAATTTTCCAGTCCTTATGCGAAAAAGCGTTCGGGCGCTTCAAGTTTGAGTAGAAGTAGTTACACGCCAGTTAAAACGAAAAGCAGCTATTCAAGAACAAGTTCATACGCCAAAAATAGTGGCTCTGTACGCAATAGCTCAAGTAGAACCTCTCGCGGTGTCAGCCGAGGAAAATAAGAATTTTGGAGAAATAAAATTATGTATGAATTTAACGGATTAACGCTATGGAATATTCAGGCACTGGCAATTGATTTTGCCGTTATTATCGCCTTGTTTGTCAGCCTTAAACTAATCAAAGGCTGGGTATCAAATTTACATGCTAATGATGAAATTACAAAAAGAGATAATTTCGCATTCGGTTTAAGTTTTGCAGCTGGTTTAGCTGGTTTAGCCATCGTATTAACAGGTGTTACCAGTGGTGCTTTTGCAGATTCATTACTACAAGAAGCAACTCAAATGGCGGGTTATGGTCTGATTGCGATTGCACTGATCAAAATGGGTCATTTCTTTCAGGATAAAGTTGCTTTAAGAAAAGTGAATTTACATGATGAAATTGTAAAAGGTAATATCACAGCAGCTTTAATTGAATTTGGCCATATAGTCACAGTGGCAATCGTGATCCGCTCTGCACTTTTATGGGTCTTAACTGAAGGCTGGCACGGACTGCCAATTGTTATCGCCGCTTTTATTATTGGTAATATTATTATGTTATTGGTAAGCCAATACCGAGTATTATTATTCAAACGCACAAATAAAAATGGCGATTGTTTACAACAAGCTATAAAAGATAACAATATTGCAGTTGGCATACGTTATGCGGGTTTTTTAATTGGTAGTGGATTAGCCATGACAGCAGCCACAGGGTTAGCGCCTTATTCCGCCGACAATATCAATATGAGTTTAATTTACTGGGCAATTAGTGCCACGGTAAGTATATTGGTATTTATCGCTTTACATATGATCACAATAAAAATAATTTTGTCTGGCACTGACATTTCAGATGAAGTTAATCGTCAAAAAAATGTAGGGGTTGCATCTATTTCTGCGACCACATCTTTTGCTATTGGCTTAACTATGGCTACATTATTAGGGAGCTAAAGGCCTTTATATCAGATATAAGTACTCAATTGACTTAGATTTAATTGAGTACTTTGTTTTTCTCCTGATATTTCGCTTATAATAAATTTGAACACTTCAACTATTACCAATCAAAAACCAACCTTGTGGTTTCACGATACATTATTAATTCTTGTTATGGCTGTACTCGCAGGCTGCGGATTAATTTACGAATACCTTTTATCCCATTATGCAGGTCGAATACTTGGCTCAGTAGAAAGTGCGATTTATGCCATGATAGGCACTATGATAGTCGCTATGGGTATAGGTGCATTTTTAGCGCGATGGTTTAAAGATGCATTTACCGCTTTTGCATGGCTTGAGTCTATTATTGCTTTTATAGGTATGAGCTGTATTTTATTTATCGCCGGTCTCATAGCAATAAGTTATACCTTGCCACACACTCTTTCAGAAACCTTTAATTTACCCGCTAACGTCTTATTAGATGGTCTGTTCTTTGAACAGCTTCAAGATATAGCCCAATTTATGCCTTATATTTTTGGCCTCGTTCTGGGCATTTTTATAGGTATGGAAATCCCTTTAATAGCCAGGGTAAGGCAACAAATATATGGCCGATTTTTAGAAAATAACGCTGGCACTATATATGGTGCTGATTATATAGGGGCAGGTATTGGTGCTGCAATCTGGGTATCTGTCATGTTGTCACTGCCTATTATGCAAGCGGCCGCCTGGACAGCATTATTTAATATTATTGCCGGGTTAGCCTTTTTATGGCGTTATCACCAGTATATTAAATTTGCCAAATTATTATTTGTTTGCCACATTTTGCTGCTGGTGCTATTTAGTTTTATTCTTGTTATGGGTACCGCATGGATGAAACAAATGAGTAGCGTATTATATAAAGATAAAGTGATATATTCTCAATCGACAAAATACCAGCACTTAGTTGTTACCGAGCGGTACTTAAAAAATCAACTAACTCCGGTCACAGATCTTTTTCTAAATGGTCGATTACAATTTTCAAGTGCAGATGAGCAACTATATCATGCCATGTTAGTTTATCCCGCAATGCTTGCATCTAATCGCCATGATAACGTATTAATTATAGGCGGTGGAGACGGGCTAGCGTTAAGAGATACACTAAAGTGGCCTGTAAAGTCAGTGACGCTGGTAGACTTAGATGCTGAGCTATTATCATTATTTGGCTTACCTAATGAACAGTTTAATGCACCAGATAAATTAAGAAACAGACTCAGTACGTTAAATGAACACGCTATGACAGATCCCAGGGTGACCATCACCCCGGCTGATGCATTCTTGGAAATTGAACAACTACTCGATCAAGGTAAGCAATTTGATACAATTATTATTGACTTACCAGATCCTAATCACCCAGACCTCAATAAATTGTATACCGACTATTTTTATAATCACGTGCGCCAACTACTCGCTGCAGATGGTGCATTAGCGATACAATCGACTTCCCCGTACCATGCGCAAGATGCATTTTTAAGTATTGCAAAAACGGTTAAGTATGCGGGCTTTAAACATGTTGAACAATATCAAAGAAATATTCCATCTTTTGGTCAATGGGGCTGGACAATAGCAACAAAACAAGGACAACCTGCGAGCCAAAGGATCAAAGATACCACTGAATTACCGGTACTTTCAAAATGGGTTAGTAAAGAATATTTGTTAGCATCATTTGTCTTTCCTAGAAACTTTTTCGACAATATTAAGTCAATAGAAGTGAATCGTCTCGGCTCAGGTATTTTATACGAATATCACAGACAAGCCTGGGAGGCCGAAAGTGAACTATACAAAAACTAGGTAACAAATTGATAATAAACAAATAAATGATTTTAATGCAAATAATTTAAATTTATTTAAAAAATAAAGTTGACATAATATGTCAACAATGTAATTCTTAACTCAGACATAATATGTCAACGACAGCAAAGGAACATAAGATGGAATTAAATGAACTTTCAATAAAATTAGCAGCATTCGAAACTGAAGGCGTTAGCTTTGAATCTTTTATGATTGAGACTCAAGATGAGCAACAAGTTTTGCAAGTGATTGTTGATTCTAATGATGAGTTACCAATTTTTGTAACACAAACAGAAGAGCAACTATTATGCATCAGTTACCTGTTTGATGAAGGTGAAGTGAAGCCAGACCTAATGGTAGAGCTTAACGAAACCTTACTGAAATTAAATGTATCAGTGCCATTAAGTGCATTTGCCAAAATAGATAATAGATACGCAATTTTTGGTGCTTTATCGGTAAATTCATCTTTTGATGACATAACACATGAATTAGTAACATTAGCCGACAATGCAATTGATGCGTTAGACGCTATTACACCTTTTTTAAACGAATAGTTAGATAGCAAGATTATTTGCTTAACATTTATTAACTATACATTTTAAAACGCCACCTAGTGGCAATAATAGAAATGCCATGCAAATCTATTTTGGAGAATTATTATGAGTATCCTTAAAAAATTATTTACAGCAGTACGTGGTGGTGCCAGAGAAGTTGGTGAATCAATAGTAGACGCCAACGGGATCAGAATTTTTGAACAAGAAATTGCAGATGCACAAAATGCATTGCAAAAAGCAAAAAGAAGCTTAACTGAAGTGATGGCGAAAGAAATGCAATGTAAGCGTAAAATAAGCGCTTTAAATGACAGTATTTCTGAGCATGAAGAATATGCAGGTCAGGCATTAAGTCAGGATAACGAAACATTAGCGATGGAAATTGCAGAAAAAATTGGTGACTTCGAAAATGAAAAAGCGGAGCAAGAGCAAGTGTTATCAGGTTTCAGTCAGCATATTGTTGCGTTAAAGCAACAAGTGAAAGAAGCTGAAAAAACCATCAAGGAAAATCAGCGTCAGTTAACTATGGTTAAGACCACTGAAAGCGTACAAAAAGCAACTATGGCTGTAAATAGCACACTGAATACCAATGAATCATCTATGACTTCAGCCCGTGCGTCTTTAGACCGTATTAAGCAAAGACAACAAGACAGACAAGATGAATTATCGGCGGCTAAGCAACTAGAATCAGCGACCAATGGTGATGATCTAAAAGCTAAAATGGCAGATGCTGGAATTGGCGGAAACACCAATAAAAACAGCGATATACTAGCGCGTATCAAAGCAAAACAAGGTAAATAGTTTCAATTAGACGATTTATCGAATTACCACTTTGTACCAACCAAATTGCAAAGTGGTAACACATTAAAAATGGTGGAGCTGGCAACTTGTCCTAACCAATATTGCCGCAGGCCGTTCCCACCATTTTGTTTATTTGTCCAGGAATTAATTCCTTAGCTCATAAGGCAACTTTATGTTTAGTTTTTTCAAATCAAAGAAACCGCCGGAACGTCAACTGAATGATGCAAGTCAATTAATGACAGGTGATATGTTACAAATAATTGATTCTTTTGCTTATCCATCCTGGTTAAAAGGGCAAATATTAAAAGTAAATGCTGTTCAGACTTATCAATATGAAAGAAGTTCAGACACTGAGTTTGTATTAGAAACAGATTCAGGAAAGGTGGTTTTTTTACAAATCGAAAAAGAAGATGGTGAACAGTGGGCCAATCTTTCAATTAAAGTTCAGCGTGAAGATGTAGATGCTATTTTCACTTTAGACGAGTTTGCCAGAATCTTTGATGAAGAAGAATTAACACAGATACAAGTGAAAAATAAGCCAGATGCTTTTAGCCATTTTCTATCTGACGAATATCAGCAAACAGAAGCACCTTATGTTGCTTATTTTCATCAAAAAGATTATCGCAATTCATCTTTACCGCGTTATAGAGAAGATAGTGGCGAAAGCTGTGAAATAATTGTATTGGAATCACCTGAAGGCGATCACAGTATTAATATAGAAGTGTGGGAAGGTGGTGAAACAGAGGTTTCATTAACTTACACCAGGCCATTAACCGATATTGTAGACTTGTTTCCCGGTAACTAATAACCCAATTTATCTGAAGGACTAATAGTCAGCATAACTGTCATATTATTATTCCATCAATAATCACTCCTATGGAGATTTCTGTTGAGCAGTTTAAAAACCAAATGGGAAAAACAAGAAAAAGCAATCAGAGCAACACAAATGGCTTTTGACTTGAGCAGTGAAGTACAAAAAAAAATTAAAAAACAAGCGATAGATGAAGAGTTGACACCTTCTGATATGATCAGAAAAATACTTCACCTTGATGTAAAATCAAAAAAAACCCGGCAAAGATTATCATTTAATTTAAATGATGATGAAATTGAACAACTGGCTATTCGTTTTGGTGTTGAAACAACCGATAAACGAGCCGTTAAACAGCAAGTTGCTGAACTATTAATACAATATAGCAAGGAAAAATTATGAGAGGTGCGGGCGGAACATCTGGTGGTATAGGTCAATTTTTTATTGGTTTAGCCATGATGTGTGGCGGTTTTTATATGTTACTGAATGCCATTCGTGTGAGTTCCTCGTTTGGTATGAGCTCAAGCCTTTATAACTTTTCAGCTATGGGCGGCATGAGTATTACCAGTGGTATGGTTATGATCCCCTTTATTTTTGGTATTGGTATCGTATTCTACAATAGTCGGAATATTTTAGGCTGGATATTAACCTTAGGCTCTGTTACAGCATTAATCTTTGGAGTGATAAGCTCTATCAGATTCAGCTTTACCAGCATGAGTTCATTTGATTTAATCGTTATTTTAGTTTTAAGTATGGGTGGAATTGGTTTATTTTTACGTTCCCTAAAAAAATTAGATAAACAACTCCCGGCTGAAAAATCTTAACTTCACCGCCATTTCCATTTAAAATAAACAGGAGTTAAACAGCAATAAAACAAACACATTATCACAAGGTTTAATAGCTAAACCCTCATTAAAATTCACGGAGTCGTAAATGGAATTTTTAAATACAGCCCTCACCTTCCCGACGGTTATTTTTTCAGTGTTATTAATCATTGTCTGTTTGTTTTGGTTAACAAATATAATTGGTTTAGCTGATATAGATATATTCGAAGGTGATATAGAGGTTGAAGCTGAAGCGAATGCATCTTCAGGGTTATTCAATAATATGGGATTAGGAGATGTACCTATTACGGTATCTGCCAGTATTATCATTATGACATCCTGGTTAATTAGTTTTTATAGCCAGAGCTGGATCCTGAGCTTTATGAATAACAATCCACTTTATTACCTTATAGGTGGTGTAGTAATATTAGCTTGTTTTGTTATTTCACTGCCAATATCAGCTATCTTAGTTAAACCATTAAAGCGTTTTTTTACTAGTAAAGAAACCGCATCTAAGAATGATTTAATTGGATTGGAATGTATCATTGCAACAGGGAAAGTCACTGAAACCTTTGGTCAGGCCAGAGTCAACATTCAAGGAACAGAGCAATTAATAGAAGTCAGAATTCAAGATCTGCAACATAAATTTGAACTCGGTAATACAGCTGTATTAATCGATCACTTGATAGAAAACAACAGTTATACCATAGCGCCAAAACCTTGGTAAAACAGTCCCATCTATAATATTGGCATAGAGCCAAATACAATTTAATTATTAGGAATTAAACATGGAATTTTTAGATAACCTAGTCCCAATTATTGCCATAGTCGGCATCGGTATTCTGGTCATTTTTTCAATTTTACTGATCATAGGTAAGTTCTATCGCAAAGTAGATCAGGGCCAGGCTTTAATAATCAATAAAATGAAAAATGAGCCAGATGTAACAACTACTGGTGGCATAGTTTATCCTGTGATCCATAAAATGGAAGTGATGGATATCTCTACCAAACGCATGGTTTTAGAGAGAAAAGATAAAGGCGGATTGATCTGTAAAGATAATATTCGCGCCGATATCACGATTACATTTTACATCCGCGTAAATGAAAATAAAGAAGATATATTACGTGTTGCGAAACAAGTCGGTTGTGAACGTGCATCTTATCCTGAAACACTACAAGAATTGTTTGAAGCTAAATTCTCAGAAGCGTTAAAAACAGTGGGTAAACAACTAGACTTTGTAGAGCTTTTCACACAAAGAAACCAATTCAGAGATAAAATCAAAGAAGTTATCGGCCAGGATCTATCTGGTTACACGTTAGAAGATGTGGCAATTGATTACCTTGAGCAAACATCTATAGCAAAACTTGATCCAATGAATATTTTAGATGCCGAAGGGATACGCCGTATCACCGAAATGACGGCATCACAAAATGTTGCTACAAATCAGTTAAATAATGAAGAAGAAATTCAAATAAAAAGACAAAATGCTGAAACGAAAGAAAAAGCATTAGAACTAGAACGACAAGAAAAAGATGCAATATCTAAACAAGCCCGCGAAGTAGCAACAGTTCAAGCCAGAGAAACAGCAGAAACTGAACGCGTACAACAAGAAGAAAGATTAAAATCAGAGCAAGCTAAGCTTCAAACTGATGAATCTATTGGTATAGCAGAGCAAAATAAGCAACGTGAATTAGACATCGCTGAGCAAAATCGTTTACGTGTTTTAGCCATTGAAGAAGAAAAAGTAACTCGTGCTCGTCAAATAGAAGAGATTGAACGTGAAAGAGAAACTGAAATTTTACGTATTAATAAAGAAAAAGTACTGGAAGTAGAACGTAAAGAAATCGCTGAAGTCATGCGAGATCGTGTTGCCGTAGAAAAAACCGTAGCTGAAGAAGAAGAACGCATTAAAGATGTACAAGTATTAGCGGCTGCTGAACGTGAAAAAGACTCATTAATTATCAGAGCAAAAGCCGAAGCGGAACAGGCACTGGTAAAAGATATTGAAGCTGCAAAAGCTTCTGAGCAATCAGCTGAATATAAAGCGCGAGAGCAGGAAACATTGGCAGCCGCCGATTTAAGAGTCGCAAATCAAACGGCTGAGTCTAAAAAAATACTTGCTGAAGCCACTAAAGTAGAAACTGCGGCAAAAGGCTTAGCAGAAGCCGATATCATCACAGCTAAAGCTGAAGCATTAGCAGTTCAGGGTGAAAAAGAAGCTCATGTATTAAAATTAAAACTTGAAGCGCAAGCACAAGGTGATCGTGAAATTGGTCTGTCGGATGTAGAAGTTAAGCAAGCGATGGCTGACGCAATTGACAAACAAGGTGAAGCTGAAGCACTTAACGTACAACGTATGATGACAGCAGAAGCAAAAGGCTTAGAAGAAAAATTAGAAGCCTTAAATGCAATGAGCAATGAGGCCAGAGACTACGAAACATTTACACTTGAGCTTAGCCAGAAAAAAGAGCTTGCTTTAGCGTCAATTGAAGCCAATAAGCATATTGCAGCGGATCAGGCACAGATAATGTCTAAAGCATTAGGTTCAGCTGATATCAATATTATGGGTGGTGACGGTCAGTTCTTTAATCAGTTTATGAAAGCGATTTCTTTAGGTAAATCAATTGATGGTCTGGTAGATGAAAGTGATGTAGTTAAATCAGTTTTTAAAGATCACTTAAGTGGAGAGCGTAACTTACTTGAAGATTTAAAAGGGGTTATTTCCGGTGCTGAAGGTTCAAGCGCAACACTCAAAAATATGAGTATGGCTAAACTTTTAAATCAATTAGGTGATAACGCCTCTGATGCTGATAAATCCCAATTGCTAAATTTAATTAGCGCCGGACTCGGCTCTTTAGGCAAAGACAACAAAAATAGTAATTCATCAGATTAACCTGGGATAACCTCCAAATATATGCGCCCTATAAGAAGTACAATCACTTCTTCCCGCTTGGGCGCATACCATTATTCTCGTGATGCAATAGGATTTATGAAATGACGGATGCAACAAATAATACCGACTCAGATCAGGTAACAGAAACGACTTTAGAAGGCGGTTCTTACGACTTAATTAAAAGACGTTTATTAAACTTTGGAACTGACCTAAAAACGCAAATAGACAGTGCAAATCAGGCGCGTATTGATGCCTTTGGCAGTACTGAGCTAAAAGTAAAAGGTCGGGTTAGGGTTCGTACCGAAAACAATTGTATTCCACGAGATATCATTTGTATCGGTGATACACTTATTTTTGCTTTTAATGTCTTTATAGGCCTTAAAACCACAACGAGTATCAAAGATGTTTTTAGTTTACATAAACTAACTACACAAGAAGACCACTTTGAAGTTGAAGACATTCCAAGCGAAGGCAGTTTCCTTGCCGACAGTCGTTTTGAAACAGACTTTAACGAACTTTATACGTATTACAAAAAAGCGCAATTACAGCATTTATATAAACAAGGCAGTAAACTATTTGCTGTATTTCAAATAGGTGAGCGTATAAAAGATATACGGGTATTTAGATGGAGTATCAGTTCAGACAATCAAGTTACCTATATTGATAACCGTGGTGAAAGAGACATAAAACCACCACAAAATCATGATTTTTCATGGATAGAAACCAGTAGAAAAGAACATGAAGAAGGCCGTCATCCCCATATAAATATACTCGATAAGCTATTTGTAGAAACCTTAAATGGCAGTCTCACTATAAAAGTTGAAAACAATACAGATTCAGGAAAAGGAATATACTCTGAGGCTGTTGAAGACAAAAACCAATCTTTAGCTGATTGTGAATTAGAATACGCCGAAGTTGGCGCGCTTATATTATTGAAAGTATTGCCTTATAGAGAAAAACAATGGCGATATTTTATTTTCAATTGTGATTCTCAACAAATTTTACGCCAGGATGCTATAGGTGATGCCTGTGTTCAATTACCTGAAGATCACGGTATTATTTATCCGGGTGGTTATTATTTACAAACAGGTCAAACCCGATATTTTGAAGATAAAGCAGACGATCTTGAGTTTCATCGCCAAATAAAGTCGCCTAATGGTGAAGACGTACTGTTTGTTTTTTATGAACCAAAAGAAGGTCGATACGCCCTATTCCCTTATAATTTAATCGATAAAAACCTGCAAAACCCAATATTCGGGCATGGATATTCGTTATTTGATGACGGCACAACCGTCACCTTTAAAGCTGAAAATGAAGAGGCAGACCGCGTACATCCGGTTCAAATTTGGCAAAGCCCTTTTGTATCGGCTGAATTTGCCGCCAATGCACCACAAGACACCAGTTTATTAGGGAAAATAGGTAACCCGGATTTAGTACGTGGCATTTCAGATCTTTATAGTCTGCATAAGCTGATCAATGAGCAGAGCCCTAAAGTTCATCACTACGAAGCTATGATAGCCTTATCTCGCAATTTATTTGACCGTTACCATTGGCTCAATGAAAGCTTTTTTAAAGCAATAGAAACTAGCCTGCACAGTATTTTTGAAACCTCAGAGCAAGTACTGGACGAATTTGAAAAAGTAACTGAAATACAAAACAAAGCATTAACGGCACTTAGTGAAACCCAAAAAGAATTTGAACAGCTTAACAGTCAAATACGACCGGATAGTTTTAAACTTGCCAGCGAATTTGTGAGCCAGCTTACAAATCTGAAACAATTAAAAGGCAAACTGATCAGTCTTGAAGAACTGAAATATATGGATCTTCAGGCGTTAAAAGAGATCACAGAGCAGGTAGAAGAAAAAACCTTAGCATTAAGCCAGGCCACAGCTAAGTTTTTACAACAAGATTCAGCCTTAGCACCGTATCACAACAGCCTAAAAGATATTGAAACACAAACAAAATCTTGTACCAGTGTCACTGAGTTAAAACAATATATAGCAACACTAGATGAATTAAGTGATGGCTTAGATTTATTAAATCATACCATGCTAGATCTGGAGATAGACGATAGTCGGGTACGTACAAAAATACTTGAAGATATCAGCACGGTTTATGGTTTAGTAAACCGAGCAAAAGCCAGTGTTGAGATACAAAGAAAAAGTTTAGGTTCAGTAGAGGCCAAAGCTGAGTTTTCAGCCCGTTTTAAGCTATTATCGCAAAGTATTACCGGCGCACTAAACAACGCTAAAACCCCTGAAGAATGTGATGAACAACTTTCACGTTTATTAATTCAATTAGAAGAACTTGAGTCACAATTCAGTGAATACGATGAATTCTTAGCGGATATTTTATCAAAGCGTGATGATATCTATGAAAGTTTCGAAAAACATAAACAGAGTTTAATTGATGCGCGTCAAAGGAGAGCCCTTAATTTAGCCTCCGCCGCTGAACGTATTTTACAAGGTATCACTCGCAGAAGTCAGACATTTACTGAATTAACAGATCTTAATACCTATTTTTCATCTGATCCTATGATCGGAAAATTACGCTCTTTGGTAGAAGAGTTAAAATCCTTAGATGATCAAGTTAAAGCAGATGATTTACAAGCCAAACTCAAAGCCTGTAAAGATCAGGGTATTCGTAGTTTACGTGACAAATTAGATATATACAGCGATGGTGGAAATACAGTTGCTATAGGTAAACATCAGTTTAGTGTCAATAAACAAAAGTTAGATTTAACCCTGTTACCCAGAGATGGTGAATTGACACTACATTTAACGGGTTCTGATTATTTTGAAGCGATCAGCGATGCTAAACACAAATCCGCATTAGATAAAAATAAAAATTTATGGGATCAAAGTTTAATTTCAGAGTCTGCTGACATTTACAGAGCAGAATATTTAGCAGCTTGTATACTAGCAGAGGTTGAATCGCCCGAAAGTGAAATAACCTTAGAGCAGCTATTTGAAGCGCAAAAACAAAATTCATTGGTTAAACTGGTGCAAAAATTTGCTGAGCCCAGATATCAGGAAGGTTATGAAAAAGGCATACATGACCATGATGCCAGCATCATTTTATCATCATTATTAAGTCAAAAAGCTGAACAGGGCTTGCTCGTCTATCCAGCTGAAACGCGTGCATTAGCTTGCATTTTTTGGGTAGAACAAAATCAGGAATATCAAAAAGATATTATTCAAAATGCTCAAAATGCCGCTTTAATGCAGCAACACTTCTCTGATCCTGGCTTTTTAACAACGCTTAACCACCAGATTGCAGAAGATATAAGTCAATATGCCGAAGCAAACCCCAAATTAATAGAGACGCGTTTAGCCTGTAATTTAAGTATTAGTGCACAATATTTAGTTGCTGAGCTCGCGCGCTCTGACGTAAAACCAGATAGTCAGCAGCATGCTTTTTTGATTTCCCAACAAGGTAAAACATTAGCTGATAACTTTAAGCAGGCAGTTAAAGTAAAAAACATTTATACGCAATTACAAAGCGCTGATAAACAATTAAATACACTTGTCGCTCGCTGGCAGCTATACCTAAACTGGTTATATGCCTTTAACCAACAATCAGAGCAAGTTTTAGATACAAGCTTAGTGATTGAAGCCGCATGCTATCTTATGCTCAATGAAAGAAATACCCTAGATTATCAAATATTGAATATCACCAGTACGAGTCAGGTATCTGGATTAATGGGCCAACACCCGAGGATCAATGAGCAAAACCTCACTGTCAATTATGCAGAATTTTTTGCTCGCACCCGAGATTATCAGCAAACTCAAGTACCGGCATTTGACCAATATCACAAACTAAGAACTGAAATATTAAACTCAGAAACAGAACGTCTGCAATTAGATGAATTTAAAGCGCGGCCACTTAGCTCATTTGTTCGTAATCAGTTAATTGATAAAGTGTACTTCCCTATCATAGGCGATAACTTAGCAAAACAAATTGGTGCTGCGGGTAATAATAAACGTACTGATCTTATGGGAATGCTACTACTAATATCACCACCTGGTTATGGTAAAACGACATTAATTGAATATATAGCCAATCGCTTAGGCCTGACCTTTGTAAAAGTAAACAGTCCTTCTATTGGTCATGATCAAGTGTCTCTAGATCCTGCCCAGGCCATTAATGCAACAGCAGAAAAAGAAATAGAAAAAATAAACCAAAGTTTTGAAATGGGCAATAATGTCATGTTATATCTTGACGATATTCAACATACAAACCCAGAGTTTTTACAAAAGTTTATTTCCTTGTGTGATGGCTCTCGCCGAATAGACGGTGTCTGGAAAGGTAAAAGTAAAACCTATGATTTACGCGGTAAAAAGTTTGCCGTTGTTATGGCTGGTAATCCTTATACTGAATCTGGTGAAAGCTTTCAAATTCCAGATATGCTTTCAAATCGCGCAGATATATACAACTTAGGTGATACTTTATCAGGATGTGAAGCTGAGTTTGCCATGAGTTTTATTGAGAATGCGCTCACGTCTAATTCTGTATTAGCACCACTTGCTAATAGAAATATGCAAGATCTCTATAAACTGATCAGAATATGTCAGGGCGAAGATATTTCTCTGAACGAACTTGAGCATGGTTACAGCCAGGGTGAAGCAAACGAAATAAAATCGGTATTAAATAAGTTAATGGTCATTCGTGATACTGTGCTTAAAGTAAATGCACAGTATATCGCCTCTGCCGCACAGGATGATAAATATCGTACAGAGCCGCCATTTAAGCTCCAAGGTAGTTATAGAAACATGAACAAAATGGCTGAAAAAGTCGTTTCGGTTATGAATGATGAAGAGCTTGAAAACCTTATTCAGGATCACTATCAAGGTGAAGCACAAACACTCAGTAAAGGGAGTGAAGAAAATACGCTGAAACTCGCTGAACTAAGAGGCAATTTAACTGATGAGCAAGCAGAACGATTTACAGCAATTAAAGAAGACTTTACACGATTAAACCGTTTAGATGGGGCTGGCAGTCCGGCGATGTTAGCAGTAAATCAGATGAGCTTGTTACATGAAGCCCTTGAGAGTATTTCAGGTAAACTAGATAAAGATACCTTAAGTTGGGATCACAGTGAACAATTTACCGCATTAACAAAAGCGACGTCAGCTAACAATAACATAAACCTATTATCTGATTTAGTACAGGCTGTGTCTGGTAATAACACAACTGAACATTTAGCCGAACTAAGTAAAACCATCTCAGGTAATAATAACCATGAACAACTAGCTGAACTGAGTAAAGTTATCTCTGGGAATAACACCACTGGACATTTGGCTGAATTGGTTAAGACTATTGCAGGCAACAATACAAATGCGCAATTAAATGATTTAACAAAAGTAATTAGCACGTTAGATAATAAAGCAGTTCTTGCAGAGTTAACGCAAACAATTAATGCAAACAACTCAACCGAGCAATTAGCTGACATAGCGAAATCAATTGCTGAAAATAACGCATCAGCTGAATTAGGCAATTTAACTAATGCAGTCGTAGCTAACAATACTTCTGAACAATTAACTGAAATAGCACAAGCAACCACTGAAAATAATACTTCTCAAATATTAACGGGTCTAAATAAATCAATTGAAAAACTCGATAATAAAGCCGAGCTAAATAAGTTAATCCAAGCTAATATTGCGTTAAATGATACGCTACAGCAGCAGTTGAAGGAGCAACAGGTACCCGAAGTTAATATTGATAACCATACTGATCCGCAAGTAGCAGATGCAGTACAGGCAATTGCACAAACGATAGATACATCTTTAATACCTGTGTTAAAAATTATGCATCATAAAATTCGTTTAGATCATGATGTATGGAATAAAGTTGATGCGATTTCAAAAAAATTAAAACAACTAGATCCAGCATTTGTTGAACCAGAAACGCCATTAACCAAGCATGATGAAGAAATTCTGACTCACAAAGATGACTAGAAAAAATAGAAAACTAAATTAGTTAAGAAGATAAATATGAAATGTCCTAAATGTAAAACTGAAGAGTTACACGCCACAAAACTAGCGGATAGTTTACCCGTAATGGGATGCCAACAATGTTCAGGCAGTCTTATTTCTTTACTCTACTACCGTGATTGGGCAGAAAGAAACAGTACGTTAGTTGATACACCTAAAACATCTGAAAAAAGCAGCGAACAGGAAGATACAGGTGATACCTCTGTGGCGTTATCTTGCCCTAAATGCGCACGTTTAATGCGTAAATACAGGATATCAGGCTGTCAAAATAACCGCCTGGATCTCTGTACAACGTGTGATGATGTCTGGTTAGATAATGGCGAATGGGAAATGCTAACTGCTTTAGAGCTATGCAAACAAATGCCTAAAGTATTTACCGATGCATGGCAACTAAAAGTCAGAGCACAAGCCAGAGATGAAGAACGAAAAAACAGATACTTAAAAATATTAGGTGAAGAAGATTTAAATAAATCTGAGCAACTTAGAAACTGGCTAAAAGATCATCCAAAGAAACAAGATATCCTGTTTTATATTAACCACGAATAAAATTTAAATAACAACAATAAAGCTCACCACTCTCATTAATCGTGAGCTTTATTGAACTAAAAACATATCTATTTTAACATAGACTTTTAAGGCCAGCTATGGTCGCCGCTTTATGTGAATTCAAACCTATTTCTAAAAGTGAATTTTTAGAAGTAATCCCACCATATCTACGCTCAGCGACATCTACAGCGCATGGTATATATCTCACACAAATGTTAAAAATAATCGCTGAAGATGAGGAAGAGATAACTAGTAAAAATCTAATTTAAAACCCACTCAGAGTAAATACAAAGCAAATGCAAAGTAAACACAAAGTAAATACAACTATAGCCTGACTTAATTAACACCAAATCGACAAATCATTAATAAGTTTGAAAAAAATCTGTCAATCTTTATACTTATGCTTTTATTAATCATTAAGACACATTTTGCTAATGCTTGGTAGGTTAGTTATTTGTATATTTATTATCTTATGGTTACTGAAATATAAAACGCCTTAATACGCGCCAACTAAAAATAATAATAAAACAAATGACACATAAATTCTTTTTTATATTCCTAATTGTAAGCTCGGCTAATATTTTTGCCGCAGAAAATAAAAAACCTATTCTAAGTGATGAAGACCGTAGCGGTGGTTTTTTTAAAATTGGTTTAGGTCTGCAAATTACCACGCCCAATGGTGTTACGCCAGACACAGCAGGCTTTGAAGCTTTTTATAATGCACGTTACCAATTTGAAAATAGGTTATTTGCTGAAATTTCAAATTACCGTATGTTAAATGATGGCGTCCGATTAGGTTATAATTTTTACAATACCCAAAACTGGAATTTTGACTTAACTACAATACAAGTACATATAGACAGAGATATAAAAGCTTTTGATGGTGAACAGGTACTAAATAAAAAAAGAAAAAAAACACAAATGCTTGGCCTGAGAACCACGGGGAGCTTCGATCACACTACAGTTCAGTTTATTATGGCGCCATATTCATTTAACAGTGAATATGACGATGGTTTACTCGCATCTGTCTGGGTGGATCATACTTTTCGAATAAAAAACTGGTTGCTCTATGCCAGTGCCGGTATAGAGTTTAAATCTAAAGAAATTCTCAATTACTATTATGGCATTCCTGAAGAACTCGCTACCGAACATTATACTGCCTATGAAGCAGGATCCGGTGTGGATTACAGTGGTGAAGTTGGCGTGATTTATCCAATTAGTCCAAACTGGTTATTTGAAAGTTATTATAAATATACCAATCCTTCTGATAGCGTAAATGATAATCCAGTTATTAAGAATTTGAATTTACAGCTAGGCCGTGACGGTAATATATCCGAGCTCGGTATTCTTATTAGTTATGTATTTTAAGGATAAGCAATGAAAATTTTTATCCTAACAATACAGTTCATGATGTTTTTTTGTTATTCACCCTATGTGTTGACAAATACTAAAGTAGCCGTGAATACACTTAACATTTCACCAACTCAATGTGTATCAATTGTACAAGGTGAGGAATGCTTTGTAGATTTAAAAATAAACTGGCAAACAACAAGTATTGCGGATTATTGTTTATTTTCATCTTTACAAACTAAAGCGCTAAAATGCTGGAAAAACACACAAGCAGGCACTTTAACTCAAGAGTTTGTGACCAATAAAAATATCACCTTTACATTACAACCAAGTGTTACCAAAAACCCGATTGCAAAAAGTACATTAGAAATGGCATGGGTTTATAAACACAATGGCCGCTCACCTGCTTCCTGGCGTATGTTTTAACTAAGGCAAGATCTTTATATTGGATATCGTACCCATAATTGAAAGCCTCTAATACATCACAAATTCGGGTTGTTTTATAAATAGATACAACTTGATACAGAATGAGAATACTTGGTACGTCTTTTTTACTTTCAAAGCTTTATAGTTTTATTCATTCAACACGCCATAACAATTAAAGGAAATAAAATGATAACTATAAACACAATAAAATCGACTCTACTGGCAACCACAATAACTATACTATTATCAGCTTGTGGCAGTTCAAGTTCTAATAATGAAAGTCCTAACAATGAAAGTTCTAAAGCAACACCACCTCCACCCGTTGCTTTTGATTATCAAGCGCTTATTGATAATAATATCTCTGCCGATGTACCTGGGATTATTTTACTGGTAAATACGCCGGAACGAGAATTTATTGGCAGTGCAGGTGTCTCAGATATTGAAAATCAAACACCTATTGAGACAACTGACACTTTTCATATAGCCAGCTCAGGAAAAGTATTTACCGCGTTACTTGCAGCACAGTTACATGAGGAAGGCATATTAAATTTAGACGATACATTAAGCACCTGGTTACCAGCTGATTTATTAAATCAAATTCAATACAGTGAGCAAATAACATTGCGTCAACTACTCAATCACACCAGCGGTATTTATAATTATTCAGACGAAAATACCTATGTTGATGAAGTACTTGAAAACCCGGATGTACAAAGAGATAATTTTTATTTAACGAGTCACGCATTAAATAAACCTGCTTATTTTGAACCGGGCACAAGTGTAAGGTACTCCAATACTAACTATACTTTAGCAGGTATGATACTAGACTCAGCTTTAGGATACCCTAACGCCATTGAAATGCGTGACAGAATAATAACGCCACTTTCACTCGATGCAACATTCTCCGTAGGTTACGAAAATGGATGGGTTGAAATGATCCCAGGCTATGAAGTTTTACACGGACAACAAATCAATACAGGTCCTTTATTGGCTAACTTCACAGTTGCCTCAACGCCTGTGGCTTCTTCTGTCGCTGATTTGGCCCATTTCACTAAAAGCCTGTTTAAAGATACTAATTTTATCAGTGACGATATTCATCAACTTATGTGGGGAGACGATAGTTTAACGTTAAAAGAACCGAATAATTACTTTGCTTTAGGCTTAGAGAAATATACAGGTAATGGCAATACCATCTATCATCATGATGGCGCCAATCATGGTTATTTAACGCAGAATATTTATATTGAGAATAAAGATATTAGCATTGTTTTCTTCTTAAATTGTGGCCTAAGCGATGAATGCACCTCTACCTTTGAAAGCATTAAAGATAAGGTACTATCTGAAGCAATTAAGTAGTTAATTAAAGGCAGTTTGCATTCTCAAACTGCCTGAATATAGATTATTCTAAATGGTGTTTTGAGGTAAGTGAAAAGTCTTCTAAGAGTACATATAGCGATGGCAAAACCAGCAATATTAGAAAAGTAGAGACCGACATACCAAATATAATACTAACCACCAAAGGCTGCACCACTTGTGCTTGTAAACTCGTTTCAAATAACAAAGGTACAGTTCCTGCTATCGTCGTTGCAGACGTAATAAAAATAGCTCTAAATCTTTCTTTTGCAGCAAGTACTGCAGCTTTATGGGTATCCATGCCTTCTATTTGATGTTGTTTGATGTATGCCACCAGCAGAATCGAGTCATTAACAACAATGCCAGCCAAAGATATAAAACCCACCATACTGGGCATTGTCATATCATAGCCTAATAATAAATGCCCCCACAATACACCGATCAAAGCCAAGGGAATTGCCAACATCACCATAACTGGCTCAAAGTAGCTACGAAATTGAAAACTTAAAATAATGAAAACACCGATTAAGCCAAACAAAAATTTCTGCATCATAGATTTTCCGGTTTCCGCACCATTTTTTATTTCACCTTCATAGCTCACAGTGATATCCGGATAGCGTAATAAAATATCAGCAATTGTAGTCAATTTTATGCGGTTTATTATCTCAGTCGTATTGGCAATAGCGGCGTCAACATCAGCTGTAATAGTTACAGTACGTTCACCATTAACACGATTTATTCTGGTTAATCCTCGATGTAACTTAAACTCAGCTAAAGAAGATAAAGGCCTCTGGCTACCATCAGCTAAGGTAATGGGATAGTTTTTCAGATGATTTAAACTCGATTTATCTGATTTATCTAATTCAACATTGATCTCTATATTTTCTCTGTCCCGTTGAAATTCATCAGCCTTTTCACCAAAAAATGCGCTGCGAATTTGTGTCGCTATCGTTGTACCATCAATACCTAAAGATAAAGCTCCTGGATGTAATCTTACAACCCACTCTTCTTTACCTGCACGTAAATCATCCATCACATTAGAAACACCTGAATATTGATTTATCGCATCTTTCACTTTAACTGACGCGTCCATTAATGCGTTTATGTCTGAGGAATGTAATTGAATTTCTACAGCTCTTCCCGCCGGCCCAACATTAGGCTCTTTAAAAGAAACAGATAAAATCCCGGGAATATCACCGACCTCTTCACGCCAAATACGCACAAAATCAGCTAGCTTAGTATTACGTGTTTCAGCAGTTAATAAATCGACTCGGATCGTTGCCAGGTGCGGACCTTGTTCAAAAGCATCTGCGTTACGGTTGTACTCTATAGTCACATGCTGAACCAAATTTGCTTTTTCTGGTTGCGCTTGTTTTAGTTTTTGATTAATAACATCAAGCTTATCAACATATTTAGCGACGACTAATTCCGTTTCTGATAAAGGCGTACTGGGTGGCAGTAACAATTTAACTTCAACAATATCCCCTTCAAGATCGGGAAAAGCCTTGAATTTTAAAATCCCCCCCGCCATCAAAGATACTGATGCAAAAAATATCAAAAAAACTAAACCGATAAATGGATAACGGTTTTTTATACAAAACTCACTCCATCTTCCCAGCACCGTACTTCGAAAATATTCAAATTTTTGTTGAAATTTCAATTTAAAAGCGCCACCAAATTCATTTTCTTTTTCAACTTTATGCAATGAGTGAATTAAATGGTTGGGCAAAATAAAAAATGCTTCAATCACACTGACAAAAATAGTCGCAATCAACACTAAAGGTATATCTTTTAGCACCTTTCCTATATCACCTGTTATAAAAGCTAAGCCAAAAAATACGACAAACGTGGTTAAAAACGAAGAAAAGACACCGCCGGCGACCAATTTAACACCTTTTATAGCACCTTCATTAATATCCCCTTCTTTTACCACATGCGCCGCAATACTTTCAGCGATCACTATGGCATCATCCATTAAAATCCCTATGGCCATAAGTAGCGCCACCATGGAAATCATGTTGATACTCACGCCCATGAGAGTCATCAAAGCAAAAGCACCTAAGAAGGATACTGGCAACCCCATTGAAACCCAGAATGAATAACGAATAGAAAAAAACAGCCACATCACAAGTAAAACTAAAATAAACCCCTGCAACCCATTATTTAGCAACATGTTTAATCTGTCTTTTACTGTTTGTGCCGTATCCTGAGTAAGAACTAAAGATACCCCTTTTGGTGCTCTGGCCTGTTCTTTTAAAGTGAAATTATTAACAACCTCTACCAAATCAATGGCATCCTGACTTTTGGCTTTTTTAATATCAATTAATGCAGCACGTTTACCATCAAAAATTATTTTCTCTTCATCTAATTCAAAACCCTCACTGATCTTAGCGATTTCTTTTAGCTTCAGTTGCGCGCCTTGTGCCGTACTCTTTATGACTAATTCACCTAAAGAATCAAGATCAACTCTTTGCTGATCAAAACGGATCAAAACTGTTTTACCCTGCGAGGTAATATCTCCTCCGGGTAATTTGATATTTTGACGTTTTATAAGTGCAGCAACGTCACTGACAGATAGGCCATATTGTCTTAATTTATATTGGGATAAATCTATTTTTAGCTGGTGATCTGAAAACCCTTTAATCTCTACGATTGAAATACCTGGTTGTTGTTTCAATTTTTGCTTTATTTCTTCTGCGTACGCTTTTAATTCAAAATCGGCAATATCTGCGGTAACAGCCAATGAAATTAGATGCTGATCTTTTCCTAATTCTCTCACTATGGGCTTTTCTGCAAGTTCTGGAAAATTATCTATTGCATCTATCTCAGTTTTCACATTAGTTAAAACTTGTGCCGTATTACCACCTTCACGTACTTTGACAGTTAAGTTGGCAATACCTTCACGCGCTTCACAGCTAATGGTATCTATATCACTCAAGCCATCAACTGCATCTTCCATTGGAATACATAAAGCCTGCTCAACCTCTTTGGTACCGGCTCCCGGGTAAATTATTGATACTTTTATTTTATTTGAGCTAAATTCAGGAAAAGTTTCTCGTTTTAAGTTAGGTAAACTCGTGATCCCCGCAACCAAAATAATTAACATTAACAAATTGGCGGCGGTGGGGTGTCGCGCAAAAAATCCGATCATAATGCCGTCTCCTCAACGGTCCGAACTGTCATACCATTTACTGCCGGCATTAGATCTGTTGTGATCACACTATCATTGAGTGTCAAACCCGTATCACTACTAATTGCAGTATACGAACCTGAACTAAATAAAATGGAGACTGGTTTAATCGTTAAAATTTGATCCTTTACAATATAAACAGACTCGCCATGAATGGCTTTAGTAGGCACTGTGAGTACTTCTTTGGCTTTAGCCATGACATTCACTTCAACAAACATATCATTCATGACTGGCGGCTTATTTAAGGGATCAAAGTTTTTCCAGTCATTTTCCATATTAATGATTAAGCCCACAGTGTTCCCTTGTGGATCAATGCTATCGGATACTCTTACGACCTCACCTTGCCATTGTTGCACTTGCTCACCAGAATAAAGCTTTATATTCGCTTCAAGGTTTAAACCTTTAATATCGGGAAATGACTTGGTTTGTGTATATTCACTACCCAAAGATTGCCTCACTAACTTTCTCATATCTGTAAATGAAAACTGGGCGGGGATCTCCATCGCACCTATATGGTTTGCTTTTAATAAAACGGATTGTTGATTTATAACTTGTTCAAGTTCAGCATTTACTTGCGTGATCCTGGCGTCAAATGGGATCACGATTTCAGTTTTTGCTAACTTTCTTTGCGCTTCCATCACTCTTGAGGTATTAACCTGAATTTTTGCCTGAGCCACATCAATATCGTTAGGAATTAATTTTAAACCCGTTTCCAAATCTAATACTTTTTGTTGCTGTAAATAAACGTTACTTAGCTCCTGATCTACTGAAGAGCGGGATATAGATCCTGTTTTCATTAATCCCTGTTTGCGTTTTAATTCCTTATTCAGAATTTTTAAACGGTTTTTTTCAAGTTCCAGTGATAATGTTTGCTTATTTTTATTTAATGAAATTCTGTCTGCTTCTGCGATCGCTGAATTTAAATCAGATTTAGCCTGCGCCAGTTTTAACTGATAATCGACGGGATCTATTTTTAGCGCTACGGTTCCTGCGGCTAACATTCCTCCTTTTTCTAATTCAGGGTGTCGATAAATCACCCTGCCAGACACCTCAGAGACAGCCTGCCAACTTTCTTTGGACTGGGCTCTGCCATAACCACTAATCGTTAATTGTAATTTACGTATTTGAATTTTTTCAACTTGTACTAAGGGTGAATTTTCCAGCTCAGATTTTAACTTGGGCTCTGGCTTAGATTTTACTAAAATCAATAGAATCAAAATGCCAATCAGAGGTAAAATTAGTAACCATCTACGCTGTCCTGTACTCAATAATTTTTTAATCATTTCATTCACCATCTTTCTCTGCCACATCTTGTTTTTGATCTTCAATAAAACAACCTGATTGCATTAAGTTACTGTTATGTTTGATCATGCTTTCAAGAAACTCATCATCATAGGTAATCCCTTCCATTTCACTTACAAGAGACCGCATATACCAGGGAAAAAGCGTTAACCCCATCAACGACATTCTAAATAAAATAGGGTCGACGTCTTGTTTTAGCCTACCGGCTTGCTTAAAACGTAAATAAATTCGATCAAATATTTTTATATGGTAAGCCCCTATTTCATGAAGAATATAATCTCTACATACGCCCTGGCCTAACACCATTTCTTTCAGCATTAATAAAGGAAATTCAGGGGATTGCTTTATGACATCCACAAAGCTACGAAAGAAGTCTTCCAAGTTATCAATTTCAGTATTTTGTAAATGTGCGGCAAAACTTTCCATTACCTGGCCTGTCACTTCCATGATCATGGCTTTGTATAACCCCTCCTTACTCTGAAAGTAATATTTTATCATGGCAGAATTCACGCCAGCTAACTGTGCAAGTTCGCGAATACTCACTTTGTCATAGGACTTGCTGACAAATTTACGACGCGCCGCACAAATTAATAACGCCCTTGTATCGTCAGCACTTTTGATCGGACGCCCTTTTTTATTCATTTCGTATACCTTATTTCAATCTGATTAAAAATTAATTAATCGTTTGATTAAATAATAGCGGCGCAATTAAAATTTACGAAAAGAAATAATTAATCAAAAAAACGATTTTGATTAACGCGTTAACACCATAGCCATTGAACACTTGATATTTGGAGGGTTTCATCAGTTTAAATGCTATGCTTTTGCTCGCACAAGCGTTAAAATTAGCAACTAAGAGCGAAGTTGATTTAGTATTTACCCTCACAACAGATCATATTGAAGATAACAATTTAACAAAAAAACCATTGGTGCTTATGCCAATGATTTTTTTGTTTTTGACCGTACATTCTGGCGCTACGTCTCAGAGAAAAGCCTGGAAGGTTTTTTAGCCAGTAGAAATAAATTAGACTTGGTTATGAAGTAGCACACATATCCAATGTTTGATTACTGACACATATCTCTTTGACTATTTGTTTCGACCCCAACTCATATCCTTGACTCTTCATTACCTGCATTATATCAACTAACTCATCAATACCATTTTTGTATGCTGAAGCCGAATATTTAATAAGTGCTGGTAATTTTTTCTTATAGTCTTCATTTTCACTGGTAGCGAAAGTATATATCAACATATTAACTTGATATTGCGGGATTTTTACTGATATATCATATTTATTTTTTAAATTATCATAGTGCTTTTTTAGCCCAGGTAACCCGGCAACGTAACTCGCTCTGGTAGGCTTCCAATCTGAAAACAAAGAGCGAAATGCAAAAATCGGAGAAGTAAGGCGTGTTGTATCATGGTTTTGATCATCAAACTCTTTATGCCACATCATTAATTTTTTGTTTTTGCTTTTTTCATAAATATCAACGACTTCATTATAAGGTTTACGCATTTCTTCGCCTTCATCAGCAAGTGTGAGTATGAGCTGAGTTTTGATATCTGTAAAATTAAGGTCACTTTTCCTGATACGCCTATTCACAGCTTCTCCATCATTTCCTAATGCAGGGCTAAAAGAGAAATAAGCATTAAAAAAATCACCTTCATCCAATAAAGTGTTTAATACAAAAAAACCAGATGCAGAATGACCAGATAAAATCCGATAATTAGCTGTTCTATATTTTTTATCTATATAGGGCACTAATTCCTCAGTTAAAAATCCCCTAAAGTTTTTCGTTAATGGGTTTATTTCTCCATTTATATGATTCGTTGCAGCTCGCAGTTCTTTTCCTTTAGATTTAACGCCAACAATAATCATTTCGGGGATCGCATTATCATTCACCAGTGTATCTACCACAGCAACCATACTTAAAAAATTAAACTGACCGTGCATCAAATATAAAACAGGATAATCTTGATCAGGTTTACTTTGATAGCTCTGTGGTAAATATATTTGTAGCTCGCGAGTTTGCTCTAACATGTCAGACTTTACGGTTGATTTTTCACCGTAAGTTAAAGTCTCTGATGCAAAAGCAACATTAAAGAAGTAACATACACACAAAATAAGTTTTTTCATTCTAGCTCTTTTTTATTAACTAATTATGGAGAGGGGAATTTAAGTGAGCAAATAAATCTTAGCTATGTAATTAGCCTGATATTTGCCTTATGAAAACCTTATCTATTGTTTTTAATGAAGTTTAAATGCAAATAAAATTCAGGAACTTGAATGACGCAATTCAGAATAAACAGTTTTATTGTAGATATAGATAGATGCCAAATCACAGATAACGGCCTAATTCAGCAATTAGAACCTAAAGTCATTGATGTTTTACATTATTTAGCACGACACCCAAAACAAGTCATCAGCCAGGAAGTACTATTTGAAGCTTTGTGGCCAGGCACAACTTATAACCCAAGCTCAATTCAGCGTTGTATTGCGATACTCAGAAAAGCACTCAATGAAAATGCAAAAAACGCACAAATCATTATCACTCATGCTAAGCGAGGTTACAGTTTAGAAGCGGATATTTCCTCAATTGAAACCACTCATATATTAAGCCATAAGCTCATATTAACTCTGGTAAGCCTTACAGCTTTTTTAATATTCTTTTATATTACTTTCATTACCACTGAGCACAAAATAGACTACTCTCTTAGCCAATTGTCGCCGGTCACATCTTATTCATTAAATGAATTTTCAGCGAGCTACTCTCCGGATAATCAATATTTAGTTTTTATTCGACAACAAGCAAAAAATCAACATCATATTTGGCTTAAAAACCTCGCCACTAATAACCTAATTAAACTCACTAAAACAGCCAGAAACTTTCAAAGTGTTAACTGGCAAGCAACTAGTTCCAGTTTAGTTTTTGTTATAAATGAAGCCAATGGCACGCAAATAGGAAACATATTAATTGAAGCAAACACAGGTCAATTCAATTTAAAAAATGACTTACTGACTTTAGATGAACAAAAAATAAGGGGTAAGGTAACTGCAAATAATGAAGGTGAGTTATTTTTCATCGCTGAAAATAAAGATCACACTACACAATTAATGCATTACATACCTGGCACGGGCCAACTACAAACTATTTTAAGTTATAACAAAAAACCCCAATTACAACTCGTTGAGATCTCTCATAACAAGCAAACTCTGGCACTGGTTGTTAGTTTAGGTCAAAATAAACATGAAATAGCGCTATTTGATTTAAAAACAAGTCAATTACAATCTTTAGCGACTTTAGCAAAAGGTATCCACAGTATTAGCTGGCATCCGGATGATCAAAACTTACTGTTTAGTAGTAAAAATAAACTATTTCTCCTATCGTTAAATTCACAGATCCAGGACATCAACTTTAATAATTATCACTACATCAGTGGCGCCAATTATAATGATCAGGGTGACCAAATTTTAATGACCTTAAATAGTATTGATATTGATATAATACAAGTTCAAGAAAATGCTACTCAGTCAATAATAAACTCTCGTGGTTATGACATTCAGCCTACCTTCTCACCTGATGGAAAACGTTTTTTATTTCAATCAAATAGAAGTGGTGCAGCAGATCTCTTTTTGCACGAAAACAATAACAATATAGTACTGTTTAAAAACGAAAAAGATCTTGAATTATTCGGTTTTACCTGGTCCCCTGATGGGAAATCAGTGGCAATCGCTACAAAATCAGATATTTATATTATTGATGTAAGATCTACAGAAATCATCAATAAAATCTCTTTAAACGAGCCTGTTTATATCAGGGACTGGTTCAATAAAAGTAATGCACTATTAGTAAACATAGGCAGCGGATCCGGAAAAAATCCAGCCAAACTTAACTTAGCTACACTTAAGTTTATTCCTTTGTCTGAACTATCTGGTAGTTGCGCCTTATTAGATAATAACGACAACCTGTACCTTAATCACCAAAGCCAGCTCACCAGAATAACAACTGAGGGAAAAATTGAAACTTTTTGGCAAAGCCCTGGTGGTAATATAGAGATATTTACCATCAATAAAGATAATCTGATGATCGAATTATCAACACCTGAGCAGAATGAATATTGGCTCACTGATTTTCAAGGTCAGTCGAAAAAAATGAATCATCTGGAAGGTATTGCTAATATGAACTTAGTTGATACAAGCGATAACAATACAAACTTATTATTTCATAGTGAAGTAAAAATTAATCAAACTCTGGTGCAGTTGAATTAAATTATATGAATATAAGTCTTAATCGTTAGCTGTCACATAAAACTTTATGCGGACTGAAATAACAATTAAAACTTAACTCTTTCTATAGAAAACTAAAAAGCCTGCGTTTTAATACGTCTGCGCCTAATAAAGGCGACACTTACAATTAAAACAAGGCATATAGAAATACTTAATAGGAGCAGGGGATATTGCCTCAACAAATCAATGGGTGGTTTTTCAGGGAGCTTATACTCCTGATCAAATTCCAATATTAAGTCGTTCCCCATTTCTAACCTAAGATTTCTACCTTCACGAGTGCCAAATTCAGCATGCTTAATAGCAACTTGACCCTTTCCCGAAGCCCGGTTGGATTTAAAAAATAATCGCGCGACCAATCCATCACCACTAGCACTTTTAGAAGGTGAAACCTGACTGATAACATACAGAATTTTACCTGCATTTGGCTCTACAGTATTACGAAGCGTAAATAGCTTATCTGTATCAAAAAAATGACCATGGGAGATTTGAATTCCCGGCTTTTTATGATCTTGATCTACCAGACTAAATGTCTGATGGCTATACTCAAGCTCTAATTGCATGCCATAGACGTTTGGTACATTCGAGATAAGTACATCAACATAAAATTCACTACCAGTTTTAATATGTTTAGTTGGAACAGATAAGTAAATATGCCCTTTATTTGCAAGTGCCAGAACATCATAACTAGATAGCAGCGGCAAAAATAATAGAAAAAATAATACGTTTTTCATATTTGTCCTTTCTTTACAAGTTAAGTGAAAAGGAATATATAGGCCGACCATTTTAATAAATGAGTAACGACCTTAATCTATCAATTTAAGTAGCCTACCAGGTCTGTAGTCCTGTCATACCAAAATGACTACCAAGTATCGATAAGTCCTGAATATTCACTTGATTATCACGATTAAAATCAGCAGCCGAAATATACCCATTATTGTCTTCTTTTTTAGTGCGGTAAGCGCCAAGGAGCATAGTTAAATCACCAATATCAATTTTTCCATCTCCGTTCGTATCTCCTGCGATAAGTTTAATAGCACCAAAGTCTATATCAGATTGACCATCGGTTAAAATGACTTGTTTTTCAGCGCTCAAATGCCCTTCTGCTTCAATCTTTATAACAACTTCACCGGCTCCCGATTTAATTAAAAAACTACCATCTGGGTTGATGTTAACAGCAATACCATTAACCAGAACAGTTACATTACTATAATCACCAAAAAAGCCTAAGTCTGCTACATTACCTGTAATATTGAATGCTTCTATCACTGTTATCGGATAGCTAATGCTATTTTCTAATAGCAGTTCACCTTGCTGATCTACTAATCTCGCATTCAACACAAGATTAACCGTGCCGACATTCCCCGCCTGTAATGTCACATTGGCGAATGTACCAGAACCAGTTTTAGCCTGTGCTGGTGCCTGTAAAGTTAGTGCACCATTCCACTGTGCATCTGTCACTGTACTAGGCAAACCAATCCGTTCACTTTCAGAGAAAAAATCAGCGTACTGGCTATCAACAAATTTAACAATTTCTGAAAGGCTGGAATCCAATACTCCATCAATACCATAGATATTATCTCCACCCACCTCAATATTTAACATAACCTGCTCACCCTCATAGAGTATTGCTGGTAACTCAGATAAAATCATATAAGGTGCTTGTTCAGTCAGGTACCTTTGCGCATAAGTGCCTGCACTTCCATCTGTATCCTGATCACCACTGTTCCAAGAGATAACAAATCCGCCATGGTGCAAACTGCTAACTGATGGAAAACTTTGCGTATTAGCCACATAGGTATTTACTTTAAACTCATTACCATCTGGACTGCCATCAACCTTATAGCTTTGGGCATAAACACCGAAACTAGCAAAACCATCCTGAAAAAAACTTGTCCAGGAAACAACAAAACCACCATTATTTAAACCACTTACCGAAGGGTAAGCTACAGTATTCCCATCAAAAGTATTAACTTTAAACTCGCCGCCATCTGGAGTGCCATCAGCCAGATAGCGCTGAGCATAAATACTAAAATCACCACTAAGACTATGCCAGGTGATAATAAAGCCGCCATTATTCAAGCTGCTTACAGAAGGATCACCTTGATCCTCGGCCGTTGAGGTGTTTACCTTAAATTCATCGCCACTTGGAGTACCATCAGGCAGGTAAAGCTGAGCGTAAACCCCTCTACTGCCTTCACTTTCCTGACCATAACTTTCCCAAGATATAATAAAGCCACCATTACTTAAACTGCTTACTGAAGGAAGGTTTTGAGAGTTTTGCACATAAGTATTGACCTGAAACTCTTCGCCATCAGTTGATCCATTAGCCTGATAACGCTGTGCATAAATGCCATTACCATCACCATCTTGGCCATTACTCACCCAAGTAACTATAAAGCCGCCATTATTTAAACTACTTACCGAAGGTTGACCTTGTGTATCTGTCGTATAGGTATTGACTTGAAACTCCCCCCCATCAGGGCTTCCGTCAACTAGATACCGCTGGGCATAAATATCATAATTACCAGTCAGCCCACTCATCCAGGAAATAAAAAAGCCACCATCGTTCAAACCGCTTACCGAAGGATAAGATTGAGAATTAACCACACTAGTATTGACCTGAAACTCATTACCATCAGCACTACCATCTGCCTGATAACGCTGAGCGAAAATACCTGTATTATCACCATCCTGGTTTTTGCTCATCCATGTAACAACAAAACCGCCATTATTCAAACTGCTCACTGAAGAATGAATTTGATTTCCAGTTTCATAAGTGTTTACCTGGAACTCATCACCATCAGGTGTCGCTGCCTGACTTAACAGTGACAAACTTGATAGAAGTGCAAAGCATATTCCTTTATATTGATTCCCGTACGAATGATAATTAGATAATGGGGGCGATTTGCGGGTTAACTTTAATTGTAAAGAAGAAGTCAGGTGAGTTAATTTTAATTTGATACTACAAAAAGCATATTTAAATAACATAATAATTTCCTTCCATTGAATAAATATAAGTTTTGTTCTTGCTCAAATACTTATTAAGCTCAACATACCAAACAAGAACAAATTTTAAACAGCAATATGAATACCAATATTACAACAGGGTTTTTAACTCATTAATAAATTTGAAAAGAAAAATATCTACTCGTATTTAGCTCTTGATTGTTAATTATAAAAATTTATTTTACATCGTAGCAATAAAAATAGGCGTCGTATTATTGACAGTGAAGTACTTATCTTTAAGTATAGTTTTGTTAAATAAGCATAAATATTCAATAATCAAGCTTTTATATTGCCTCAACTTTATAAGCACACCGTCTAGCGCCTTCAATGATATGCTCTTCTCTTGTGATATGTGCGATACCTTTAAACAATGATTGAAATAAATTTAGCTCCGAACGGCAGAAATTTAAACACTTACTGGCAGCTGCACAAATTGGACAATGGTTCTCTAATAGCCAAAAAACGCCATTTTCATCTACCGATGTTGTTGCCATATAACCTTCATCAGTTCTCAGTTTCGCCAAAGATTCTAGTTTATTCTTTAGTGTTTTTTGTTGTTCAATCACAGCTTGATATAACTCAAAAGTTGTTTGCTCTCTATGACTAATTAGTTGTTCTAAGCCTTGATCACCAAAAATAGTTTGCACTGAATCTATGAGTTGAACAGTCAGTTCTTCATGTCTGTCGGCAAATCGGCTATTACTTTTTGCAGTCAATGACCAATACCGGGTTGGCCGGCCTCTTGCCGCTTTTTTATCTTCAAAAATGATAGCTCCGTCATCTTCCAGCGATTGCAAATGCTGTCTTACACCCATAGTCGTTAAATTCAATTCTTCAGCCAATACTTTAGCCGTTAACGGGCCTTGAACCTTTAATTGTTGAATAATTTTGTCGCTTGTTTTCACTGAGATACCTTGAGCTAAATTAACTTCTAATTGGCATATTATTACGGTTTAGAATATTAAGTAAACTTTTTTATTTACTTTATTTTCATTTCTCTATTTACAAACTAAAGTAAAGGGTTTACTTTATAAAATAATTTATAAACAAAAAGGTTTACTTAATATGAATTTGCTTATCGTCAGTGGCAGTCAAAGGCTTCATTCTCAGAGCGCTAAAGTTGCAACTTATTTAGCTTCAGCATCTAGTCAATTTTCTGAAGTAAATCATATTGATTTATGTCGTTATAATTTGCCCTACTGGGATGGCGACGCATCAACAAAATCTGAACCAGGCAGTGCCTGGCCTATGATCAGTAAAAAAGTACAAAAGGCAGATGCGTTAATTTTGATCACACCTGAATGGGGTGGCATGGCAACACCGATATTAAAAAACTTTTTATTAATGTGTGATCCCCAGGAAACTGCGCATAAGCCTGCTTTATTAGTTTCTGTCGTGAACGGGATCAGTGGCGCTTACCCTATATCCGAATTAAGAATGAATGCACTTAAGAATAATAAATTGGTAGCAGTACCCGATCACTTGATCATACGAAATGTAGAACAAGTTTTAAATCAAACTCAAACCCTGACCCAAAGAGAAAAAAACTTAAGAGACCGCATAGATTACAGCCTACATATGCTGCATCAATATAGTGTCGCGTTAAAAGAAATCAGATCAGCACATCTTGGAGAAACATATCCAAAACAACAAGAATATAACTACGGCATGTAGGAGATAAATATGAACTTAAACCGATCCCTCAGGAAACAAAATTAAATTATACAAAGCCGGAAGGAATAGATTAAACCTACCCTGGCATGTCTCAATATCACAAGAAGGAAAATTATCATGATACATTTAGAACATATCAATTTAGTCGTAACCGATATTCAACGAGCTTTAAAGTTTTACCAGGCAGCCTTTCCCCACTGGAAAGTACGAGGCACAGATAAAGGAGAATGGTACGGTAAGCCAAGAAATTGGCTTCACTTTGGTGATGATTATCAATATTTGGCCCTGAATGATAACGGGGAAGGCACAAATAGAGTCCTTAGCGGTCATCAAGTTGGATTAGCACATTTCGCCTTTGTGACGAATGATATTAATGGTGTTATAAATCGTTTAGCGCAAGCAGGATTTGCCATAGCCAAAGATGGCATGCCTGATAAATACAGGCAAAATGTTTACTTTTTAGATCCCGATGGCTACGAAGTTGAGTTTGTGCAGTACAACTCTGATCTACCTGAACTCAGAAATCGCTATTAAATATGAAAAATCGCCGGTGAAACTCCGGCATTTCTGGCAACCTTGTTTTTAAACTGCTCCCTATTCATCTCAAATGATAATCACACTAATTTGCATTGTAAGTTGCTTATTTTTAAAGAGTATATATAAAAGTCTGTTATGAGTAATTGGTCTAATTTGATAAATCATTCTAACTATACTTAACTGGCGTCGACTACTTTTTGGGACTTGAAGGAATGAAAGGCAAAAACAATATCATAAGCTCGTTAAACCAAATGTTAACGTTAGAGCTTACATCCATTAATCAATATTTTTTACATGCAAGAATATTTAAAAATTGGGGGTTAGAAGAACTTAATGAGAAAAACTATAAAAAATCAATAAAAGATATGAAGCAGGCCGATCAACTTATAGAACGCATTTTATTTTTAGAGGGGTTACCAAATTTACAGCATCTTGAAAAAATCAATATTGGTGAACATACCGATGAAATGTTGCAATGTGATTTAGAGTTTCAATTGATGCAAATTTCAAAACTCCGCGAAGCAATTACACTATGTGAAAATGAAGCAGATTACGTGAGCAGAGAGTTACTAGAAGAAATACTCGAATATGAAGAAGAACATCTTGACTGGATCGAGTCTCAACAATTCTTAATAGACAACACAGGTATTGAAAATTACCAACAATCTATGATGGAGGAATAACATGCAAGGCAATAAAAAGGTAATAGACCTTCTAAACAAACAACTCACACTTGAATTGACCTCAATGGATCAATATTTAGCGCACGGTAAAATGTATGAAGATTGGGGAATAAAAAAATTACATGAACATTCTTTGCATGAGCACGAAGAAGAGCTAGACCATGCTAAACGCCTTGCTGAAAGGATCTTCTTTTTAGAAGGTACGGCTGATACAGCTTCCAGAGAAGCGTTAATGATAGGTGCCAATGTTAAAGAAATGCTTGAAAATGACTTAAAAGCAGAACTCGTTGTTGCAGCAAGCCTGACAAATATTATCAGTGTATGTGAACAAGAAAAAGATTATGTCACACGTGAATTATTAGAAGACTTACTCAATGACACTGAAATGGATCATATCTATTGGTTAGAACAACAAATAGGTTTGATTGATAAAATTGGGCTTCAAAACTATATTCAATCACAAATGACCTAACCGCTTTACAAAAACGTCCGTTAAGCACAACCCACTTTTATTAAAGGTGGGTTTTTTCTTATTTACAACCGGCCTGCCATTGACTACTGGCGCTGCAACAAAATGCCCTAGCTGCTGTTAACCTCTGCCCACTTCTACCGGTAAAGACTGCCCAGGCGGCTGGCGAAACTGCCTAAAATTAATCAAATATTTTCCATAAAAAAAGCCCTCCAACAGCAAGGCTATCTAATGATTAAAATTAGGCTTAATTCAAGACCAAAACTCAGATTTCACATCTTATAAAACAACAAAGGACTTAAAATCAATAAGATATTTATGTGTGTCCCATGTTGGTTTTTATTGCTCTATACTCATGCCACGCTTGCATTAATGTCTGATGCCTAGCCTGTAATAATTTCGTTGTATAGTGCCAGTCTGGGCAACGGTATGTTCCAATCTCGTTTTTATTTTGCTTAAAAAATTCAATCAATTTATCTTCAGGTAAAGCTCTGAAATATGGCCAGTCATATGACGTTTGCTTTAGGTCATCTCTACGCTTTTTAACCGTATTTGCCGAAATAATCAACAACCTGGCAATATGTCGATTAGAATATGAAGTAGTTAAAATCAGTCTAATGAGTTCATCTAAACGATATTTTTTCATTATTAGTGCCCCTATGAAAATATGGCACTATCAATAAAATCCTTTTTTAAGATAGCGCGATTTAACAAATTCAAGGCACAGCCAAATTCATAGTCAAAGTTTAGATAACTAACCTAGATAAAAATGGCAATGAAAACTATACTTGAAGGGTCTAGAGTACATTTAGACAATTACTTTAAGACCTCAGAGTTGCCGCTCTGGGGTTTTCATTTTTGCCTTGACGAATAATTCTCAGTAAAATTAAGTCATAGGCACACTCCTGTACAAAATCAAATTAAACATTTTTCAAGCCTTTGTTTTGCCAACCAATAAGCGACATCTTTTGTAAGTGCAAATTTTCCTCGTCTTTTCTCAATAGGAAATACTGGGATCGGCACCATTTTTCTGCTAACTGATTGTCTAAATGCATCACCACTACCGTAACCGAGTGCTTTATATAAATCTTTTCCGAACATGGTTGGACCGTAAAGCGCTAATAAATCCTTTTCCAGTTCTTTAGCTAATTCTAAAACTGATCCCATCATAATTTGTTCAGTCATATTGCTACCGTGGGGTTACGTTTAAACATGTACTTTTAATTTTAGTGACTATATTTAAATGACACCAAGGATTGTTGATTAAAAAGGATCCTAAAAGATCCATGCAATATATGTGGTTTTTGTGTCTTTTAATGACCAATAGCCGAAATTACTAATGAAATTAAGTTTCGTCATTTAAAATGCCAAATAAATGCAAAATAAAAATAATGCGATTATTGAATTAAGAATAAAAACTTATGCATTTCATGTTTGCAAAGTGGCTGGTATCCCATTTAATCCCAGTGCAATGGAAGATTTTTTTATGCCTTGGGTATATAAAGAAAAAGGCTATAGAAACGGAAAATTTAGAAATTATGTAAATGGATTAAGGCCTCCTTCCAACAAAACGCTCCAAGAAATAGAAAATAAATGCCAAGGGACAAAAGAGTTATTTAACTCTCCTTTATGGACCGTTTTAGTATCAGGTAGCCAAACAACAAGTTACTGGGAAAGCTTTTACACATCATTACCTATGAGTCTTAAAGTCATTATTTTTGACCTTAAGAATGATACTAATTCAACTAAAAGGGTAAAAATCACTGAGATTAAGATCAAGAAAATTCAAAAACAAGGGAATCAAGTTGCATTAGCTTGTCTTATCGCTTTATTAAGAGAAGCGGATCTAAATGATCAACTTTACATTTATGATCGCTTAGAACATGCAGTTTACAACTTACTACTTTTAAATCTTCAACTTTCTTATTTTAATCATTTTTATATGGAAATTTGGCTATATTTTAAAAAACATATTATTAGGAAAGACAGGTCATGGTTATTTAAACCTGAAAGATTTCAGGAGTCTGAAGAACAATTATCTCAAATACTTTATATAGATTCCAATGCGATTAAATCAGCTATTACTCTTCGGTTAGTCACTTGCTCTGATGAAATCAGTCAATTTTACTATTGGTTATATCAAGGGAATTATGAAAGCCACCTTAAAGAATTAATCTACAGAGCTAATAACCGTAAATGGGATCAAGAAGAAAACCAATCAGGGCTCAATAAATTAATCAAGAATATCAATTCAGATCGAAAACCAGCAAACAAAATCAAATTTACTTTTTGAATATTATTTAACTGCGCATAATACCCAGCATAGTGGGCACGTTGTTTAAGAATAGGTGAGCAGTAAAAACCAGTAGAACTGTTCAATTTAACCAGTTCAGCCACTTACTGGCGCTGCAACAAAATGCCCTAGCTGCTGTTAACCTCTGCCCACTTCTACCGGAAAACACTGCCCAGGCGGCTGGCGAAATTGCCCAAAAACAGTCAAATATTTTCCAGAAAAAAGCCCTGCAACAGCAAGGCTATTTAACGATTTAAATTAGGCTTAATTCAAGACTAAAATTCAGATTTCACATCATATAAAACAACAAAGGACTTAAAATCAATAAGATATTTATGTGTGTCCCATGTTGGTTTACTATGTTGATTTATGGGTTTTTTCTCCAATTATTTTATCTAGCTGCTTTTCTATTACTATTTGCGTGACTTTATCCCCCTTATAATATTCTATTAGCGCACCTGTAATTGATGGTTTATTTTTATATATCACTTTCACTGCTAATTGTGGGACAGGTTCTTCATATAAACCATTGGTTCTACTACAAAGAGGAAAAAGCAACCGTATATTAAATTCATATTCCTTTCGCTCTAAAGTTCGTAATAATAAGACCTTTAAATGATCAGAGCCAACTTTATCATCCAGTATATACTCGATATAATTAGACCTTATTTTTGAAGGTAATAAATCAACAAACGTACTGTATGCCTTTTGGTTTAGATGAACAAAAAACACTGCGATTGCAATAACCAATGTAATTATTATTATTTTCTTAATCATTTAAATTCATTCCTTAACATATCGACTTGATGTTTTGCACCTTGTAATTCTTGATGTTTATCTGGGTTAAATTGACCATGAGTCTTAATGAACTGACCAGACAACTTATATCTATTACGTAAGTTTCCTATTAATTGCTTAGCAGCACCAAACTGCCTTTGTGATATAGGTTTTTTTGTATAGTCCCCTAAAAATGCTATCCCTATATTTCCTTGGTTATTTCCTTTTACATGTGCACCTGAATATTTAAGTGATCGACCGTCATAGATAGTGCCATCTTCAGAAATCATAAAATGATATCCAACATCTGCATTATTATAGTATTGAGTTAACTTAACCATAGATCCTGCTTGGCGCATTGTTGTTATTATCCCTTCGTTAGCTCTATGCATATCTTCAACTTCTTTTGCCGTATTTGCTCCTCCAGTATGATGAAGAGTTATTTTGTCATAAGGTTTCACATTCTCATCCAAGTTTGTTTTATCTATTGGTAATGTAGAGTAACTATCTTTACTTTTAGCTAAATACTCATTCTCTTTGGCATATTGATTTATATTATTAGTAAGAGGATCCGACTTATTATTACCTCCCCCCCCAGCATCATCTTTCACATCCTTTTCATTCAAATTAGCTTGTGATCCAAGATCTGCTGTCACAGCACCACTTGATGATCCAGAAGACAACTTACCAACAGCAGCTTTTAGCATACCCGCTACCTGACTTCTGGCCGCGCCATTGCCACCTGAAATCGATATCCCTTCACTGGAAGCTGATATTGTCACTTTCGTTTTCCTAAGGTGGGAACCTGTTGTTTTAGTACTTACCGTAACCGTCTTTTCAACTTCTTTCCCCTCATACCCCGTCGGATCAGTCCCCGCCAGCGGATTATTCATAATATACGAGTAAGGATTCAAACTCTGCGAATTTCCAGGCTCCTGAATAACCGGATCAACACTCATAAACCTGCCCAGGTTATAATCGTACACCCGACCGTTCATATGAATAAGTTCTACTTAATCTAATTAGTTGTTGTCAGTAAAGCACGGCGTTGGATGTCGGAGTCAGTGAGTTTGACCACTTAAATCATATGTATTGGCTCAAAAATCACAATCTTTTTCAGGTAAATACTTAGCTGGAATTTCAAACGCGGAATATTCATTTTTGTGTTTCAACAACATCATTTTACGAGAGTACACAACGTAAAAAACAGACTCGGCTTCCTCTAGTCTAAATTCAGCGTCACGCATCAGTGTTTTTACTAAAGTATGGTTTTAATGCAACATAACACGCATTGGCGGCAATTGGTTTTGCTTTTGTGCAAAAACTAATTTATTAAGCTCCTCTACGCAAGCTGCGATGTTTTCCTGACCTTTAGAAAAAATTTTCAGTCCACCTTGTTCACTGATCAACTTAGCGGATGAGCCATTAAAATAGAACATAATTACTAAAGCCAATAAAATAAGTTAATACTCGTTTCAAATACGGTTTCACAAGAGTCATCTTCACTACTGTCACACAGTGCAACTTTGAACGCATCATCAAACGAGCTATTACAAAACTCTAAGAATTCTTCTGAAAATAAATTCCAATTAAATTTCAGTGTTTTTGCACTAGAAGCCAAACACGCAGGTTGAGATATTTGGCCTGAATCAGTTGTAAATCCAAGTCAGGTAGAAATAATACCCATATAACTGCCACCCGCTGGTACAGTTGCCCCCAGTTGTTGCACTATGCGGCCATCGCCGTTTTTAAGCCAGGGTGTTAAAGATATTTATGTGTCCCATCCAATGTTGGTTTCACCAGCTTTGTTTCTACCGTCAAAATTAGTATGGCCATTGGTGTTGATAACAACAAACTGCCCACGGCTCAAATTGTCAATAGCTATAATGCGGTGTAAATGAGACATGATTCCCTTTTTTAATATCCAAAATAATTAAAGCAATATTACACCAGAATCAAATGATCTGGCAGAGTTAAAATATACAGTTTAAAAAGATTATCAATATCATTAAAGCATGTACTAAAGAGCACACGTTAATCACCTGGAGATCCACGCTCATAAACCAGTCCAGGTTATAATCGTACACCCGGCCGTTCATATGTATAAGTTCTACTTAATCTAATTAGTTGTTGTCAGTAAAGCACGGCGTTAGATGTCGGAGTCTGTGAGTTTGACCACTTAAATCATATGTATTGGCTCAAAAATCACAATCTTTTTCAGGTAAATACTTAGCAGGAATTTCAAACGCGGAATATTCATTTTTGTGTTTCAGCAACATCATTTTACGAGAGTACACTACGTAAAAAACAGACTCGGCTTCCTCTAGTCTAAATTCAGCGTCACGCATCAGTGTTTTTACTAAAGTATGGTTTTTATGCAGCATTACACGCATTGGCGGCAATTGATTTTGCTTTTGTGCAAAAACTAATTTATTAAGCACCTCTACGCAAGCTGCGATGTTTTCCTGACCTTTAGAAAAAATTTTCAGTCCATCTTGCTCACTGATCAACTTGGCGGATGAGCCATTAAAATAGAACATAATTACTAAAGCCAATAAAATAAGGAAGGCTAACGCCTTCCCGATAAGATTTTTATTCAATCGTAATATCATCAATTAAGATTGCCGTATCATAAATGCTATCACCGACATCCGTAGAGAAAAATCTGAGATGTTGACGTTTACCAGAAAAGCTTTCAATGTTTACCTCTTGATTTTGCCAACCTGTATCATAGACACCACCCCTATCAAAAGAAATATCAGACTCACTTAATGCATCTTGATTTTCGCATAATAAGTTAATACTCGTTTCAAATACGGTTTCACAAGAATCATCTTCACTACTGTCACACAGTGCAACTTTGAACGCATCATCAAATGAGCTATTACAAAACTCTAAGAATTCTTCTGAAAATAAATTCCAATTAAATTTCAGTGTTTTTGCACTAGAAGCCAAACACGCAGGTTGCGATATTTGCCCTGAATCAGTTGTAAATCCAAGTCCGGTAGAAATAATACCCATATAACTACCACCCGTAGGTAAAGTTGCCCCCAGTTGTTGCACTATGCGACCATCGCCGTTTTTAAGCCAGGGTGTTAAGGTACCAGATTCAAAATCACCATTGGCAAGTTGTCCCGAAGATAATTTGAGCTCATTATTACCAGCAGAGATTAAATCGGCTCCCTGCCCGTCACTTGCGCCTAAAGCTGTAATAGTATGAGAAATCGCTTCACCGAAAGTGGCACCATGATTTAGCATGCGATCAACTATGTTATTAGTGGTACTTTGTGCGTAAGTAGATAATACATAATCATCAAAACCCACCACGGCACCCGCGCCTTTCGAAAGTAATGCATTGATCAAGGAATTATTATAACCAGAACGACATGCTGACACAGCAATTAGGCTATTAGGCAATTTATCCAGATATTTGGTAAAGAATTTTGGCAAAATAACCAAAAAACCTCCTTCACTAATAGCCAGTCGCTTAGACTGAATATCTTCTTCATAGCCTGTCAAAATCCAATTACCATCTGTATCTTGTGGTAATACAATGCCTGTATAAACCCCGACTAAACTTAGATTTCCAGACAGAAATAAGCTTCCCCCCCATAATTCATTCCAAACACTTTGTAACCCCTTAAAGAAGTTATCTCCATGAGTAGACATGTGAATGTAACCGTAAGTCCCCCAACCTTTAAAATCATCCAGACTCACCCCAACGGTGCCATTATTAATCGCTTCCTTTTCAGGGAATAAAGCGCAGCTTTCGCTATCAGTAATTGTTTGCCAAACAGAGAAGTAATCATCTGTATTACCAAAGTTATTATTTGCCGATACATTTGGATTATTGATAAACGGGCTGATAATAGCTGCATCAGTACTTTGTACCAAATTCACATTTAGCGCAGCAGAAGCGCTGGCTGAACTTTTGTGGCCTCGATTTCTATATGCAGGAACATGCGCACTTCTATCATTAAGATAAGACGCCGGATAAAAATCATAACCTGCAGGCGCCGACTTTACAGGTGTAGGCGCGTATACTGCTGTTTTCTTATTTCTTTTCCCTGAATAACCTTTTTTGCCATCTAACAGAGGATGATATAAACCAAGTATCCCTGTGTTATTAACCCACCAAACACCACCATCTTCCGTCGCGCCAGCTACTCCAACTCTACTATCTTGATCTAACTGCGCTTTAACTTCAATTGCAGCTTCTTGATTAGTCGCACCTGAATCTATTAACTCCTGGTATTTTGTTGCGGATTGATCCGCCACGCCAACTGAATCGTCAAGTTCGTCATTAGTATAATGCTCAGTGAGTAATAAACAGCTTTGTTCAGAACTATAACTATTTTGCAAATCGTCAACCACATTCACGCGATAACAATAATTACCTGCTTCTGTTCGACTAAAAGTAAATGCACCTGTATATATCCCATCACCCTGAATTTCATCAGGCAATACACCGTCATCTTTTAGTGAATCAATGACAGGAGTTTGCTGAGTTTCATCAAGTCGAACAAAGGACATCTGCGGGTTACTGACATTATTTGTTCCAATTAAAGCAATCACCTGAACATTTTGTTCACCAATGAAAAGTAGCTCCTGATCTAAACTCAATTGGGTTGTAAAATCTAATGCCTGATAGAAAGTGATGGTTGTATCAATTGAAGTAACTTTATTATCTGCTGTAACCAAAGAGAAACGTAATAGATTATCACCTTCAGCAAGCAGAACTTCGGCACTCCACTCTTCTGTGCCTGTTGCATCCGCACCGGTATCATTGGTTAAATTTTGATAACTGACTTTGTTTATATCAATGTCAGATCCCGCAATACCACTCACGGTCACAGTTTCACTGTTTGTGACTAATATACTTTCGCCTAAGCCGATAATAGCAATGCTATTCGTTTGAGATACAGGATTAACCGTGATTTCAACTGTATCTTCAGATACCGCACCTTCATTATCTGTTACAGTTAGTTTAAACCCTAACATCTCGACATTAGTGACACTGGGAGCTGAAAAAGTTGCTGTTAATGTATCACTCGCTGATAATGTAACGTCAGTACCAGAAGTTTGAGTCCAATTAGTCGATGCTATCGTGCCATCACTATCAGAGGCTGTGCCTGCCAAAGTAACTTCTGTAGCAGAGTTAACAGACTGATCTTCACCAGCACTAACAACTGGCGCCTCATTTGATGTCAAAACAACATTAATATCTATGGAATCTGATGCGCTATCACCCATATTATCAGTTACAGTTAACTGAAAAGTAAGCGTTTCATCCACCGTAATATCAGGTGCATTAAAGATTACATTCTGTGTATTATTTGCAGATAAAGTTACATTAGTGCCGGCAATCTGGATCCAACTGTAACTTTCAATGGTGCCATCAGTATCACTACCAGTACCAGACAAAGCCACTTCTGATTGCTCAACAACGGTCTGATTTTCTCCCGCATCCGCTGTTGGAGGATTATTTGCTATAACGATTAAATCAACACTATCTGTACCAACATCTCCAAAATTATCTGTTACGGTTAACTGAAAAGTAAGCGTTTCATCCTCTGTAACATCAGGCGCATTAAAGGTGACACTCTGTATATTATTTGCAGATAAAGTTACATTAGTGCCGGCAATCTGGATCCAACTGTAACTTTCAATGGTGCCATCAGTATCACTACCAGTACCAGACAAAGCCACTTCTGATTGCTCAACAACGGTCTGATTTTCTCCAGCATCCGCTGTTGGAGGATTATTTGCTATAACGATTAAATCAACACTATCTGTACCAACATCTCCAAAATCATCTGTAACCGTTAACTGAAAAGTAAGTGTTTCATCCTCCGTAATATCAGGTGCACTAAAAGTGACACTTTGTGTATTGTTAGCAGATAGAGTTACAGTGGTGCCCGCTGTCTGGGCCCAACTGTAACTTGCAATCGTACCATCCGAATCCGTACCAGATCCTGACAGCGTGACACTAGATTGTTCCAATACAGTTTGGTCAACTCCTGCTAACGCTGTGGGAGCGACATTGGCAGGAGTTACAGGATCATCATCGCCACTGCTGCCACAAGCTGTTACAAGTAAAATTAGAATGAGCCCGATTAATTTATGAATAATTCGATACATGTTGCAAATCCCTCTCAATTGATGACTGTTATTTCCAAAATCAATTTAAATTATTACTAATGATGAAAAAGATAGTAGGAGAAATGCACATTCGCAAAATTTTAAAGCCTGATGAGCCACAATAAATCATATCTTCCGCACAATTTCGGCTCCACCTGAGTGATTTATTTTTGCACAGTTGTGTGCGAAATAGATCACACCACTACGCGACGGTAGATCAAAGTACATCACAGCAATAGATCACTTACAGCAAGAACCATCCCAGCCATAATACCAACACTCTTAGCCTTTTGCATGCGCTACCCTGATGACGGACTTAAAACAAATCTCCATCCATTCCATAGATCACCTGGGTGTGGTTTCAGCTTTGCTGAAAAAATACCGGGTTGCCGAGCGCATTGACTCTCTTGTTCCCATTGCAAAAGACGACCGCACTAATACCACTTATGGTCAGCGTGTCTGCGCTATGATCCTTAATGGTCTGGGTTTTACCAACAGCACACTTTACATGTCACCCGAATTTTTCCAGGACAAACCCGTTGAGCTTTTGATTGGCGAAGGGATCTGTGCTGAGGACTTAAATGAGAACGCCTTAGGTCGGGGGTTGGATGCCTTGCATGAATACGGCACGACCAGCTTATTTAGCCGGTTGGCCTTCGACATTGTTCAGGAGCAGGGGCTGCTCGGAAGATATAACCACCTGGATACAACCAGTCTGGCACTGTTTGGTCAGTATGATTCTGACGAGTGGGATAATGCGCCAATCCCCTTATACGGCCACTCCAAAGACCATCGGCCAGATCTCAAACAGATTGTGGTAACACTCATCACCAATGGACCGGCGGGTGTCCCCTTATTTTATGACGCGCATGACGGCAACGCCTCAGATAAAACAACGTTTCATGAGAGCATTGCATTGATGAGCGCGTTCTTCCAGGAGCAGGCCTCCAGCGGCGACTTCCTGTGGGTGGCGGATTCAGCTTTGTACAATGAGGAAAAGCTTCAAAAGGCCAATGTCTTATGGTTAACCCGCGTCCCCGCGACAGTCAAAGCCGTGAAAACCTATGTTGCACAATCGGGCAGCACCTATAAATGGGAAGAACTGGGCAATGGCTACCAGTGCACATCAGTCGAAGGGCCTGAGGGTGAATATTGGATGTTATACAGTTCAGCCAAAGGTAAGGCCAGCCAGTTAAAGACCCTGGCTAAGAAAATAGAAAAAGAGCGCATTGCTCAGGAGCAAGCGTTCAAAAAAGCCACAGGTACGCTTTATGGCTGTGAGTGTGATGCACGAAAAGCCGTACAGGTTCTAAGTAAAAAGCTGAAGTACCACCGCGTCGTGGAGCGAGACATGGTGGCAGTGATGGGGTGCGATAAACCGGGTCGGCCAAAAGCCGGGGATAAAAAAATTAAAGGTTACCGGATTAAAGTCGAATTGATTGAAGATAATGAAGCCATCGCCACAGCCAAAGAGCCGCTGGGTAGGTTCATTCTGTCGACGAATAAAAAAGGGATGTCTGGAGCTCAGGTGCTGCAAGACTATAAAGGGCAGTCACAAGTCGAAAATGGCTTTCGGTTCCTCAAAGACAAATCGTTTCAAAACAACCGGATCTTCCTTCAAAATCCACAGAGGATAGATGCCTTGATGATGATCATGACGTTGTCATTACTGGTATATAACTTAGGCCAGTATCAGTTAAGAGAGCGGCTCAAAGCGGAGGATGAAAGTGTGCCAGATCAAAAGGGCAAGCCAACAAAATCACCGACACTGCGCTGGGTATTTCAAATGCTTAGCGGAATAAGCAGCGCAAGCATAGCAGGGCAGGAAATGGTGATTGCTAATATAGGAGAAAGAGAAGCCAAGGTGATCCGCCTACTGGGTGAGGAGACCATGGCGATTTATAAAATCAGCTAATCGACATATTCAGGATAAAAGACACTGCTGTGCGGTGGAGTCCATCGTGCCTGAAATTTACCCATCACAGCTAGGGTTGAAGCTCAATTTTTAAAAAATTATTTCAATCCAGCCCAATTTCTTACGAGCAGTAAAAATTGTGCCGACAGTCTGATAAATAAAAGAAGTTACTCTGTATTAAAATATGAATTACTATCTTCAGGTTCTTATGTATTTAAAGCTTTGATTAAGATCTATTTTTTAATGCGTAACCCAAATATTCAAAATACAAAGCTAATTCAGTGATCAGCTCAGGCAATTCACTCAGTTCAGGGTAAACGCCAAGTTGAGCGGTACTTGATTGTTGCGTACCTTGTACTAAATAGGAATTCTTTAATTCATTTCGGCTTTGGATCCAACTCTCGAATATTCGGGCCGTCATTTCTTCTGGTTGACTAAAATAAACCCGTTTCATTGCCCCATCAATTTCTATTGCTCTTTGCAATAAGGGGCTTGGTTTGGTCTGGCATGGGGATAATAAGGATTTGCAAAAAAACTGACTTAGTAAATCATTAAGCGGGTGCTTGATATAATCACCTGATTTTAACCACAGTTTAGATGCAAATGCGCTGTTAGGTGATCCCGGATACATCTTTTGTGCAATAAAATGGTCAAAGGCATGCCAAAATTCGTGGGCTAATGCGCCAGCTCCAGCGTTTTTAGCTAAATGAAGCGTTTTAGTCATGGGATTATAATGCGCTTGTGCTCCAGGCATACCACCCGTACCAAAAGCTAAATTTAATGTATTTCTCAGGCCCAACATATTCGCGGGAACTTTTAGTAAATAGGCTAAATCATGTAAAGCATCATAAATAAGGTTTGCTGCGAGCTGATTCTCCGCTTTTGTTACCCAACGTCCTATAATAATAGTGACAAAACCAAACTCTTTACGAATTTCTGTAAAAGTGACATCCAAACCAGTTCGGTGATCAGGCCCTCGCCTGTAAAAGTCTTTTCTAATACGATTTTTCTTTACTGCCATAAAATAAAGTGTACTTAGCTTAGTTATCAGTCAGAACGAAGTGGCAATTTTATCACAAACTCAGCCCCCTTTTCATGGGTGATAAGTGTTATTTTTCCACCTAATGACTGCACTAACTCTTTTACCAGTGCTAAACCTATCCCCGTCCCTTTTGACTCTCTGGTTAACTCATTACCTATGCGGTAAAACAGTTCAAAGACTTTTTTCGCTTGTTTTTTAGGGATCCCGGGCCCGTGATCTCTAACCGAAATATCTAAAGTATTTTGCTTACTGATCTTAAAGCCCACATCAATTTGTTTTAATTTCGATTTCGCTGAATATTTGACCCCATTATCAACCAAATTAATTATGATTTGTATAAACGCATCAGTATCTAATTCAACAGAGGCATTATCACACTCGGGTGAAACAGTCAGATTTAATGTAAATCCAGCCTGCTTAATTTGTGAATCAATTTTTGACTCAATTAAACTAATTAATTCAGTAGTTTTTACAACTCTTAAATTTAAATCTAGTGCATTATGATTTATTTTTGAAATCTGTAAGATGTTCGAAATTAATCGCGTTAGCCTATCCGCTTCACTTGAAATAAACGTATAATATTGCGTTTTTTTGGCATCTTCCATCCAACCTTCTTGTAGTATGTCACCATAGAGTTTTATGGCTGTTAAAGGTGTTTTAAGTTCGTGGCTAACAGATGAAATAAAATCTTGATGTTGTTGTGCTAACTGAGTTTGTTTATAAGTTAAACGATATAAAGCATATGTGCCAAAAACCAAGGCAATAATTAAAAAGATAGCGATGATCATAATAGTTCTGGCACTTTCACCCGTTGAAATATTTGTTACTTCAAAAACAACTGACAAGTGATTAAATGGTTCAACTAATGTAGTATTTAATATTATTTCTCCTGCACCGTTTTTTTCTCTGAGATAAGAAGTACCAGGATCTGAAAAGTATGTAGTCAGTATGCTATCACCATAAGTCAAATTCAGATTTGTGCTTTGAGCAAGGCTTGACTGTCGATATAGCTTTTCCATCGCTACTTTAAAAAATGGCTTGGCCTGTATAATAGCACCTTGGATCAATTGTTTTTGATTTCTCCATACCTGACGATAAACCACTAAATGGCCACTTTGTAACAAACTAAACCTAAAAGGTGCTATTTTACTTTTAAACAAGTTTATTTGAGCGGATGCGGTCGCCCCCTGTAACTCCTGTTCAAAGCTATCTGCCTTTACTTGGGGTTGATAATTACTTTCGACACGTGTACTGCGTTTTTTATTTTTACTGGTTTTTCGTAATTCTTTTTTAGATATTAATTTTTCTTTAAGCGGAATAGCTGCTTGTGCGATTTCTTTTGTTAATCCCAAATCAGATACAATTTTACGTTGTTGTTCGGGAGTCTGTAATTGAACAAAACCAGTATTACCTTTGTTTACTTGTACTTCACTTGCTGCCTCTGCATTTTCATATTTGAGCCTGGTTGATTCAATACCTGCGTCTTGTTCATCCGAAAAAGTACTGACAACTTGCTCAAGCTCATTCTGGGTTATATCATCTTGTTGTGTAACTGTATTTTTCACTTCAACCAATTGGTTTTCGAATAGAACGTCCCGCAATTGAAGCGCCAACTCTTGCCTGAGTTCAGTATCTTTATCTGTAATACCATATTTAGCGATTTGTTTGATGTTATTTGGTAACAAAGGCGTACTAAATTGTCCTTCAGCATCAACCTGAAAGTAGCCTAAAACCCCGGGAAGATTAGATTCAACAGGATAAGAAGATAATGGCGAAGGTTGCAAATAACCGGCACTCGGATCGCCTTTAACAACTAAAAAAGCATAATCTGTATCTGAATGAGCTTCTTCTTTATTAATCATATCATTAAGAGAATTATTGATTTGCACCACTAAGTCTTGCGCTAATTGTTGATATTGGTACAAAGCTTCCCATTTTATTTTTTCATACGCTTTATAACTTAATACCGCAGACGGAATTGCCAACAACAAAAAGAAAGCGCTAAATAATAACCTGAGTTTTATTTGAGACAAACCTTTCATGATATGGTCACTAACTTGTATCCGGCACCTCGCACGGTCACCAGATATTGTGGCGTTTTATGGTCAACTTCTATTTTGCGGCGGATCCTGGCGATATGTATATCAACGGTACGTGTTTCAATATCCATATCTTCTTTATATCCCCATATTTCTGCAAGTAATTCCTCCCTATTTACTGGCCGGGTATTATGTTGATAAAGATACTCTATCACTTGTATTTCTTTACGGGTAAAGCCAGTATTTTGTGAGTCTGTTGTAATACACAAATTTTCTAAATCTATGATCCGGCTATCATCTAGTTTAATTTTTGCAACACGGGCTTTAATTGACGTGGTACGCCTTAGTACTGCATTAATTCTTAATAATAATTGTGCAATAGAAAAGGGTTTAGCCACGTAGTCATCTGCACCTAAGGTTAATCCATTGATAATATCTGCATCTGCTGTTTTTGCCGTAAGCATGATAATAGCCTGATCTTTATCTTGTTCTCTGATCTTTTCACAAACGCTAAATCCGTCCATCTCAGGTAACATGACATCAAGTAGTATCAAATCATATTTACCGCTAAGTGCCATTTTTAACCCTGTAGCACCATCCACGGCATATTCAACTTTAAATCCACGATAAATTAATACATCCACTAATCCTATGCGGATTGCTTCTTCATCTTCAACGACTAATATTGAATTGCCTTGCATCATAGTACTTCGCTATTAATTGAACTTTGCTTAACTGTACCACTTAAACTCTTTTTGAAAAGTAACATTTAAGTAAACTTTCTCGATAAATTGTTTACCTTTTTGTGCCTATTTGTTTGTTCAGCGCGAGCATAAACTGAATTCAGTTCCACAAATTATGTTTTAAACCGAATTAATACAATCAATCGCAATTAACGAATGAGCACAGAGGACAAAACTATGTTATTACTCAAAAGGTTTCGTAATTTATTCACTGCAGATGCCCATGCAGTACTTGATTTAATGGAAGACTCCCATGCTTTATTAAAACAATCTCTCAGAGATATGGAAGAACAACTTAAACAGCAAAGCCATGCTTTAGCGATTCTGATTTCAAATAAAGATAAGCTATCAAAACAACAAAACCTAAAACAGCAAGAATTAGAAAAAATAACCGCCAACTTAGACGTCTGCTTTGAATCTGACAATCAAGATCTAGCTAAAAAGCTAATTAAAAAAAGGCTTTACCTGGAAAAGCAACAAGTCATTATTAATGAAAAAATAGCCAATAATGCTGAAGCAATCAGTCAATCTCAAAACACCTTAGAATCAAATCAAGCTATGTTCGAAGATATGCAGCAACAAGAATCTGCACTTGTGCTTGAGCAAAAAATAGAAACCATGCCAGAGGTAAATCAAACCATCAATGAGATCAGTCAGGATGACGTAGAAGTTGCTTTTCTTCATGAATTAAAAAAAAGGGGAACGTTATGAAACCGCCGTTAAATAAAGTTATGTTCATGAGTTTATTGCTGAGTATATTAGGTGCAATAAGTATTTATATTGGTAATATATTTTTTCATGAGAATTTAAGTTTAAATATCAGTATTATTTTAATAAGTAACCTGTACTTAGGATATTTTTTATTTAACTCACCATCAAAAACTGGGAAAATATTCACCTTGCTTTGCGGGTTAATATTATCCACTGGATTAACGATTTTAATACCTAATAACCACTCCTTGACCATCCCAATATTCTTAGTTGGTCTGAGTCTTATTCGGTGTATTTATTATTATCCTGGTGCATTAGCGAGTTTTTGCGATTTGCTCCTGACTTTGTTGGCATATACCGTTGCCGTTTGGGTTTTATCTCAAACCCATAGCTGGTTTATGTGTTTTTGGTGTTTCTTTCTGATCCAGTCATTAAGTATTTTTTTGCCAAATATCACAAATACTAAAATTCACGATCAAGCTTTACTAAATCAAAATGATGACTTTTTGCGTGCATATAAAACAGCCCAAAATGCCATTAATAAACTAACTTAATAGTGGAGAAAGAAGATGAAAACTCAAACACTGCTTGCTTTTATATTTTCTATCACTGCAATCACAGTAACAGCGATGTCTTTATCACAGTCAGATACTCATATAATAAAGCCTAAATTACCTGTCGCTCAAAAAAACGCACCGCCAAAAGTAGAGCTTGTATTTGTATTAGATACCACTAGCAGCATGAGTGGTTTGATCAAAGCTGCAAAGGAAAAAATATGGTCGATTGCATCAACAATGGCCTCTGCAAATCCTGCACCTGAGATTTCTATCGGTATTGTGGGGTTTCGTGATCGTGGTGATGCCTATATCACCAAAAAAATTGATTTATCAAAAGATCTTGATTCTATCTATGCAGCGCTGCTAGATTTTAAGGCCCAGGGTGAAGGCGATACGCCAGAAAGTGTGAATGAAGCCATTTTTGAAGCGGTAAATAATATGAGTTGGAGTCAGGATCCTGATAGCTATAAAGTCATATTTTTAGTTGGCGATGCCCCCGGGCACGATGATTATCAAAATGATGTCCCCTTTGAAACATCCTTAGCAGTCGCAGCAAAAAAAGGCATTATTGTTAATACAATTCAAGCAGGTATAAATCAGCAAATGAAAAAATCCTGGCAGATAATCGCCTCACTTGGCAAAGGAAAAACTTTCCAGGTTGGACAGGAAGGGAATGCTGTGGCTATTTCAACTCCTTTTGACGACGCAATTGCGACCGCATCTAAGGAATTCGAATCAACCAGGTTATTTTTTGGCAATAAAGAAGAAAAAGCCAAACAAAAAATCAGTGAAGCTAAAGTCCAAAAAATCTATGCGAATTCTTCTGCCGGATCACTTGCTCGCAGGGCTAAATATAATAGTAGCAAAAGTGGTGAAAGTAATTTTGCCAATAAAAACGAAATGATACAGGCAATAGAAAAAGATGAAATATCACTTTCTGAATTAAAAGTTGAAAGCCTGCCGATTGAAATGCAAAACATGGAAGCTGCTGAGCGTGCTACTTATGTTCAGGTTAAGACAAAACAAAGAAAAGACGCCAGAAGAAAATTGAAGGTACTATCAGAGAAAAGAGATCAATATATCAAAGCTGAATTAGCAAAGTCTAAAAGCGCACCAGCAAGCTTAGATGATAAAATGTTAACAACCTTAAAAGCACAAGCCGGTAAAAAAGGTCTGGATTACACAGACAAAGAAAATTCGTATTAATGGGAAAGGAATAAGCAAGGATGCTTTTTCCATAATGAACGAATTTTTAGAGCACATACAAGTCGTTTATAAATCAGAGAAGAGTAAAAAATAGGCCAGGCAAAGATAAAAACAGCTCATGCTACAAAAAGGGCAGCGTTCATATATGTTTCGTTTTAACCGCTCATTTTTAATTTAATGCTTTGATACCAATTAAATCAAAAATGAATGTCAGTTCTTAACTGACACTCATTAAGCAATTAGTTGCTACATTTAATCTTTAAATATACTAACTTATCAATATGTTAAAGTGATATTACCTAATGCAACAGTGCCTTTATCCCAAACGGTACGACATCTTAACAATAAACTTGATTCAGCTTCATTTTTATTATCAATGTTTGTAACATAAGTAAATGAATCAGGTTGATAAGCCCAATTAAACCCACCTGGTTGTCCATATCTGATCCACTTCCACTCACCGCCATCAGATATTCTACGCATTAAAGAGAAATCACAACCACCAGCCATACCTGATAAATTAGAGCTCTTACCATGAGTTGCGACTTCAATATTCCCCATATCAGAATCTAATGGTATGCTACAATTAAATTTTCGCTCTGTTCTTGCAAAAAGTGGGTTATAAGTAAAAAAACCATCACTAGTAGGGCCTACAACTTCGCTATTTACTAGCATGAATGCTGTATATATACCTTCTTTTTCAATAAGATCTGTAACAGCAGTGGAACGTAGTTCAGCATCTTCAGAACAATAATTAGCAGCCGGAAAAGTTTTTACATCAGCCATAGCGTTAGCCGAGAATAAAGCAGCGATAGCGAGCGTTGATAAAGATAATTTCAAAATAATTCCTTTTTGTTTTTTTGGTCATAAATAACTTTTAATTATAAAAGCTATATTTTAAATAAGACATTCAAAAATCACACACACCTTTTAAAATTAAGTATATGATTCAAAAGGAATTTACATTATCCGCACCGACTATGTCAAGCTACTAACATCAATAAATATTTATAAAATAAAAAAACATACAATAAATTCAACTTTTATGGCTCTGTATTTCCGCCCTAAAATTTTAATAAAAACGTGAGCTTGCGGCCTATCCATGTTTATTATATTTTGTTAATTAAGTAATATCGAAGCTTTATGCTCATCCATAGGTACTACAATTCTATGGAGCAATATATGGCATTCCTCAACAGACTTATCAAGTAACTCTTTAAATAATGACATTGTTTGTTTTTGTGTAGGGTTTAGTGAACCCATGAATGAATTAACCTCTTCAATAGATGCATACTCAAGAAAATTGAAATATAGTCGAATGAAGCCAGCTGTTACGTCTGAAATTTGGACAAGGAAGTTCTGTGCCTCTTTAGATTCGACAAAAGAAAAATTCACAGCATCTAATTCAGGATCATGCATTCTGATATTGTTTATTTTTTCTTCTATTTCACATTCGTTATCTAGGATGTGCTGTGAATTGGGGAATGTCTTTAGTCTATTCATATAAAAGATTGAGAAATCTTCTATGAGAATGTCTTTGTCGTGATCAAACACCAACTCAAAGTTAAGCTCTTCACCAAATAACTTGATACATTTATAAACTAGAAAACCTAGTTTCACTAACATTTCAGAATCATGGTCGTTACTGCCCTCGCTGAACTTTACAGCCACATTCTTCATTATTAGATCATTTAGTCTTTCTAAGAACTTTAGAGAGTTCTCTTTTGTTATATTCGGATAGTTGAAATCTGTCATGAGTGACAGAAAGTTTTCTTTATCCAGTTTTATCAACCTATATAAACAATCTTTATAAAAGAACTGGTTCATCCAGTCTTCTTGAGCATTAGTGCACAGGACAAGATCTTCGATGATATCTAGAAATGACCAATAGACTGTATTTATCATTTTATAATGAATAAATACTTTACTTGAGTTCAGGCACTCAAAAAGAGTTTTAAAGCGCTTACTTCCTAGTGCATACTTAAAAGCTTCTATTGGCATGTATTTGGCTCTAATTTTAACCATCTGCGAGAATTTAAGCTCTGTACACTCTTTCTGTAGATGCATCTGTTTTTTCAGGAGATCAAAATCTATTTGCTTACTGGAATTAGCAAACGCTATTCCAGCTAGTACAAAAATAGGAGATGCATCTTGGTTTGGATCATTATCAATATTGTACTCATCACCCGCGAGAAGTAACTTTCTCATATTGTTCGATTCATCGTAATAGATAGTGTATTTATTGTTTGTAAATTCTAATTCCATTTAATTACACTCGGCAGTTTACGTAAAAATATAACGAGCCTGTAGAATTTATCTAAAAGCAAATAATTGTAAAAAAGTGAGTTCCTGTATCCCACTGTAATCTAATAACTAGACTTAACTAATGCATTTGGACCCCTGTTTTTTGGCTGGAAAATGAAATTTCTATAAATTCTACAGCCTCAACGCCGTGTTAACCGGAGCGTTGGTTGATATTGTTTTTGCGCTTTTGCCCTTCTGCAAAAACGATGGCAGCCGTTTACGCTTCCGAGTTTAACGCCTTGTTGAACGAAGCCGCTTTGCGGCAAAAATCGAAATCCCGGTGTCCAAGTTATTACCCGCTAATCTCAGCGGTGTAAAGCTGGAGCTGATTATGAATACCATCGAACAAACTCGCTTTGAAAAACTATACCAATCTTACCTTAATGAACTTACTTTACAAGAGAAAGCACCTAAAACCATTGATATGTATAGCCGTTATATCAGACAATTCAGGGCGAACGGGTGAAAAGTAAGCAATCAGTTTTGATCATTTGACAGATCACAATGATCATGGTTTATAGTAGGCTTTACGCGTTATTAACATGGAAAAAAAATGGACAGGCTAACTTTTCTTCTTAATGTCATACAGCTAATTACTAAATTTTGAATACTAGTACTTCATCACACAAATTTTGACTAGTTGAGAGAACCATAGGCTCTCACTAGTTTTTCACGTGCCGAATCAACATTAAACATCCAATTTATACTAGCGCCTTCTTTATTTCGGCGCCATTCCCACGCTGCAAGCTCTGTCTTCAACTCTTCCATACTTGCTATGCGCCGATCTAAGCATTGCTTATTCATATTGCCAATTTCTATCTCGACCATATTTAACCAACTCGCATGCTTGGGTGTGTAATGGAACTCTATTTTATTTAAAATACGTCGTGCTTCTTGAGGTGAATATGCTTTATATAGCGCACCTTCAGTATGAGTCGATAAGTTATCTAGTACGACACGAATTTTATTCGCATGTGGGTAGTGTTCATCGACTAAGTCCTTCATACAATGAGCAAAATCAACTTTCGTTTTCCTCTGTGTTGTTTTAACATGCCGCCAACCCCGATGACGGTCAAAAAATACAAATAAGTTAGCCACGCCAACCCGTTTATATTCATAATCTAGGCGTTTTACTTGTCCCTTTTTCATGGGTTGTACTGGCCGTGTATCATCAACGAGTTGCTTTATCGCCTCATCAAAGTTAATGATGGGGTTGAGCTCATCAGCTGGCTCTGCATACAATTGAAGTACATCAGACTGTCGGCACAATTTTTACTGCTCGTAAGAAATTGGGCTGGGTTGAAATAATTTTTTAAAAATTGAGCTTCAACCCTAGCTGTGATGGGTAAATTTCAGGCACGATGGACTCCACCGCACAGCAGTGTCTTTTATCCTGAATATGTCGATTAGCTGATTTTATAAATCGCCATGGTCTCCTCACCCAGTAGGCGGATCACCTTGGCTTCTCTTTCTCCTATATTAGCAATCACCATTTCCTGCCCTGCTATGCTTGCGCTGCTTATTCCGCTAAGCATTTGAAATACCCAGCGCAGTGTCGGTGATTTTGTTGGCTTGCCCTTTTGATCTGGCACACTTTCATCCTCCGCTTTGAGCCGCTCTCTTAACTGATACTGGCCTAAGTTATATACCAGTAATGACAACGTCATGATCATCATCAAGGCATCTATCCTCTGTGGATTTTGAAGGAAGATCCGGTTGTTTTGAAACGATTTGTCTTTGAGGAACCGAAAGCCATTTTCGACTTGTGACTGCCCTTTATAGTCTTGCAGCACCTGAGCTCCAGACATCCCTTTTTTATTCGTCGACAGAATGAACCTACCCAGCGGCTCTTTGGCTGTGGCGATGGCTTCATTATCTTCAATCAATTCGACTTTAATCCGGTAACCTTTAATTTTTTTATCCCCGGCTTTTGGCCGACCCGGTTTATCGCACCCCATCACTGCCACCATGTCTCGCTCCACGACGCGGTGGTACTTCAGCTTTTTACTTAGAACCTGTACGGCTTTTCGTGCATCACACTCACAGCCATAAAGCGTACCTGTGGCTTTTTTGAACGCTTGCTCCTGAGCAATGCGCTCTTTTTCTATTTTCTTAGCCAGGGTCTTTAACTGGCTGGCCTTACCTTTGGCTGAACTGTATAACATCCAATATTCACCCTCAGGCCCTTCGACTGATGTGCACTGGTAGCCATTGCCCAGTTCTTCCCATTCATAGGTGCAGCCCGATTGTGCAACATAGGTTTTCACGGCTTTGACTGTCGCGGGGACGCGGGTTAACCATAAGACATTGGCCTTTTGAAGCTTTTCCTCATTGTACAAAGCTGAATCCGCCACCCACAGGAAGTCGCCGCTGGAGGCCTGCTTCTGGAAGAACGCGCTCATCAATGCAATGCTCTCATGAAACGTTGTTTTATCTGAGGCGTTGCCGTCATGCGCGTCATAAAATAAGGGGACACCCGCCGGTCCATTGGTGATGAGTGTTACCACAATCTGTTTGAGATCTGGCCGATGGTCTTTGGAGTGGCCGTATGAGGGGATTGGCGCATTATCCCACTCGTCAGAATCATACTGACCAAACAGTGCCAGACTGGTTGTATCCAGGTGGTTATATCTTCCGAGCAGCCCCTGCTCCTGAACAATGTCGAAGGCCAACCGGCTAAATAAGCTGGTCGTGCCGTATTCATGCAAGGCATCCAACCCCCGACCTAAGGCGTTCTCATTTAAGTCCTCAGCACAGATCCCTTCGCCAATCAAAAGCTCAACGGGTTTGTCCTGGAAAAATTCGGGTGACATGTAAAGTGTGCTGTTGGTAAAACCCAGACCATTAAGGATCATAGCGCAGACACGCTGACCATAAGTGGTATTAGTGCGGTCGTCTTTTGCAATGGGAACAAGAGAGTCAATGCGCTCGGCAACCCGGTATTTTTTCAGCAAAGCTGAAACCACACCCAGGTGATCTATGGAATGGATGGAGATTTGTTTTAAGTCCGTCATCAGGGTAGCGCATACAAAAGGCTAAGAGTGTTGGTATTATGGCTGGGATGGTTCTTGCTGTAAGTGATCTATTGCTGTGATGTACTTTGATCTACCGTCGCGTAGTGGTGTGATCTATTTCGCACACAACTGTGCAAAAATAAATCACTCAGGTGGAGCCGAAATTGTGCGGAAGATATGGTACATGCTCCATTCTTGCAATATACTCAGCGTCCATTGTCGCTACACACCACATCTTTTTTTGCCATGGTTTTAACGCATTTTCTTTAAGGCGTCTACGGATCGTTTCATACGAAATACTCTTTAAATCCGTCAGTGTAATTAATCGCTCACCAAGCAACGCTAATGTCCATCTGCAATGTCCTGTTGGCGGCTCGGTACATGCTGTTGCTATTAAAGTTGCTTCATCTTTCGCGGAAGTTTTTCTCATAGCACCACTGCGTGCACCTTCATTTAAAGCGGCATCTAAACTCTCTTTGACAAACTGACGCTTTACTCGAAATACAGTTGAAGAACTCACTTGAATCGCCTCACATATTTGCTCTGTTGTGTATTGACAACGGTCAGCTTTTAATAAAATAGCGGCTCGTTTGTACTTTCGAACATTGATCATGCCTTTTTTGCAGTAATTAACTAATTCGTATTTTTCTTTTTCTGATAATTCAACAATATACTTTCGGTTCATAACAATATTAAATGAGTAAATATGAATTAAAGGATCGTCAATTAGGAAAAAAGTTCATTATGAATAGAGAAAAGTTGCCGTCGTTTACTACGAAACAAGGGCAGTATTTAGCATTTATTTATTACTACACAAAAGTGAATGGTATTGCACCTGCTGAAAGTGATTTTGAGCGTTATTTTGGGACTGCATCATCAAGTGTTCATGCCATGATTTTAACGCTTAAAAAGAAAGGACTCATCACTTCAATTGCAGGAAAAAGCCGAACTATAAGGTTATTAATTGGAATAAATCAGTTGCCCGAATTTAAGTAAGGCAACTGATCAAAACTTCTGTGAACGAGTACTAGATCGCTTATTTTTTATAATTTAATGGGATCTGAGTGCTTTCTTTCTGGTGGAACACCCTGAATAAAGGTTTTACTATCATAGTTAAAATTTATGATGATAAAAATCGTCAATTTTTAGAGGTTTAAATTGATATAGATCGAAATAACTTTATAAACTTCTATAACTAAGATGCGCCTTTATACCAACTATGATGGTGTTGGTGTGCACAAGCCAATAATGCTGTTCTACTCCCTGCAAAATTGGCATATTGTCGCCTGAAATTTTTTATCGATTCTAACCATGTTTCTTTTTCAATATCTAATTCATTTAATATTCGTGGAACATCAGTTGAAATATATCCACTTTTATTCGGGTCTATATGCCGTCCACTCCAATCTGCTAGTTCCAGGTAATCTAATAAACTAAATGGAATTGTATTTTCATCCTGGTTTGACCCAAATTTCAGTAGTTTATTCGGTTGCTCTGCCACTTTAAAACCTTGCTTTGTACTCTTGGATTTCAATGGTTTTTTATGAGATTTATATTGGTTAATACGTTCTTGAATTGAAGTAAAATCACTTTCCCCTAGAGTACGAGCCATTTTGGCTCGAATAGGATTTAAATCTACATACATCATGCAACTTAATATTGCTTTTTCATCTAGCAGGGCCTGGGACTTGAAACGGCCTTCCCAGAACTTACCTGTACAGTCATCCTCTTTATTAGCTTTCCTGGAAATATTTTCATTCAAACTTTTCATAAACCAACTAATATCAAACAACCTTTTTCGCCATTTATTTACTATCTCTTTAATTGCAAATAAACACCCTTTATCAAGGGTTTCTCCTGCAGGGCAAACGGGTTAAATTCATACAGCGGTAGTCCCTACTGTTAACACCTTCATCATATAGGCATTGTCCCATCCTGCCTTTAACCGCTTGCTTTTTATTCCTACTTTTACACTCTTTTCATTCTTCAACAAGTTAAGCGCTATTTTATTGATTAGTGCTATATTTTGAGCCGAAAAACCACTGCGGAGCCTATTCTGATCTTCATTAAAACTGACATCAAGTTGCCAATGTAACTTATTCTCAACATGCCAATGAGTACGAATTGCCTCTGCTATAAACTCTGCATCTTTATCTTTATGACTACTAATATAATAGCGTTGTTCATATGAAATTTGACCATTTACTTCCCGCGTTGAGCAGATAACGGCAATGCTTTTCAGGCTACTCCACCTGGGATGTCGCTCTACAAGCCAGTCTACATTGGTAGTTAACCAAACCTCTCGACCTTCAATTCGCCCATGGTCACCATTAACTGAGCTATGGACACTATGATGAACTGTTTTAAACTTGGTCTTTAATTGGGTATCTATATAGAGCTTAACATCATTAAAGAATTCTCCTTGATTTCCTTTTAACCCTAAAACATAGTTACCTTTTTTTTCTACAATTTGAGCGCCAATTTTGTATTGGCATCCCATAGCATCAGTTGTTACCGTAGCTTCTTTTATATCTATTAGCTCCAGTAAAATAGGAATTGCCGTGATTTCATTCGATTTATCAGCGACCTTTACTTGGCCTAAACAAAAATTATTCTCTACCGACCAGGCACTTACTAAATGAGTTGCAGACATACCAGAGACTTTATCGAGAGTTCGACGCATTACTTTGCCATCTAGCGCGATAACACCTTCCTTATTCTTGCTTATTTCATTAACCCACTTAGTAAATGCTGCATTAAATTCAATGGGATTAAGGCGATTGAGTACATCGTTAAAGGTATCGTGGCTAGGAATACCATGTTTCAGGTCCAAAAATCGCCTAAACCACTTTATTTTTGACTTACCGTATTCTTCAATAGCGTTGAAATTGTCACAACCACTTATAATCGCACAAATAGCGATGGTGAGAATATTAATAAGCGGATGCTTAACACTGGTTGAGTTTCTAGGTTCAGATAATTGACTAAATGCTTGGCTGATAGTAGTTTCTTTCATGTTAATAACGCGTAAAGCCTACTATAAACCATGATCATTCTGATCTGTCAAATGATCAAAACTGATTGCTTGCTTTTTACCCGTTCGCCCTGGTTTCTCCTGCTAAATATCTATTTATTAGTACGTTACCATTATACAATTGATGCCAACGACTAATTACTTCATCGTCACTCCAGCTCAGTACACGCTCCCTATCAACTTTGAGTACTAAGTGATAGTGATTCGACATAATACTATACACTGCGACATCTATTGCAAAAATTTCTGAGAGCCGTTTTATACGGTCAACTAACCACTGTCGCCTATGGTCAAAATTTTTCCCTGTGTACGGGTCATCACCATTTAAAAAAGCTCTTCTGACACATCTATTAATGCAATGGTAATAAGGGGTTGATTCTAAATCAATTAAAGACTCTCGCGCTCTGGTCATGACCTACACCTAATTAATCGTTTATTAATTAAGTATAGTTTAAAACCATCAAATAGAACAAAAATCAATCAAATATTTTAGCCTGTCCTTTCCTCTTTTGTTCCTCTTTTGCCTGTCCTTTCCTCTTTTTTCCTCGCTCTTTTTCATCTTTGGCTCATAACGCTTTAAAATAGGAATGTTACAGTGTTTTGGCCGGAACGGCCAGGTGTAACATTTCCTTATTATTTAACTTGTTATTTTGCAATTCGCACTGATATTTATGGTTTTTGATATCTATATTAAAGGCCATTCTTTCAGGTAACCCACCTGTTTTTTGATAATAAGTATTTGGCGAGATATTTTGTCGCTCAACTTCAAGAAACCACCAAAAGCCATAAAAACCTTTAAACCAGAAATAAAACAATACAGCGCCTACACCAACCAATAACCAGTTACTTTTATTTGATTTTGATAAGATCTTTTTAGATTGAAAACAAAACCAACCAAATAACATTATTGCAATACTTAAAAACAGATTATACGGATTAATAAAAGTATTTATATCGGACTGCCATATTGGATAAAAGCAACTACCACGGCCAGCTACTATTGTATAAATAATAGAAATTTTAAAAATAAAATATATGAATACGATGGCAAATATTAAATAAAAAAATTCATAACTGACTTCTTTTTTGCTTTTAATAGGCTAACTCCGAGGTTGGTTTTGCAATATAACGCTTTAGTATTATTACGTCATGTTTTCGACGTAATAATCAATTGTTGGACTTAGCTGATGCATCATCCATCTTATTTGGTACACTTTATGCTATAGGAATTTGTTTTTCAACGAATGTTTCTCTTAAAATCTTTTTATCACCAATCTAATTTTTAACCCTATTTCACAGCTCTCATTCATCCAATTCGGCTTCCTGTCTCATCTTATATTCACTATTTTTAATCATTTACTTAATTTTAAACATATTTTAGTTACTTCAATGAAAAAGCTCATTATGCCATTTAAATTCCGCTTCCTATGATCCCGTCAGTCGAAATACTACTTTGTCATATTCTATGTCGCATTTATCTGCTCCTGGTAACATCAACCCGCTTAACTGCAATATTCCATGATGACATTTCGGACAGCGCCAACAACATTGCATCTGTTTTTCTTTATCTTGTGCTATATGCTGTGTTAGCGTTTGGCCCCAGGTATGCAATACTGCTGTGACACCCAGCTGTCCTTGTAATGATTTCCGGTTGAGCGAAAATTTACTTAGGGTTTGCCACATTGATTGGAATAAAGCATCGTATAGTGCTTTTTCATTATACTGAGCAATAATGCAGTTGTTGATAATCACAGTGATCATTGTGCCTGTTAAATCTAAATGCTAAATTCAATGCTCTTGTTATTTATCAAGGAAACTTGGTGCTAAAATCAATTCATCACGCCGCTATTATTTGTTCTGATTATGAAAAATCGAAACATTTTTACGTATCAATTCTCGGTTTAAAAGTAATAGCTGAAAATTACCGACAAGCACGCAATTCATTTAAATTAGATTTGAAACTGCCAGACGGTGGCCAAATAGAATTATTCTCTTTTCCCGATCCACCTGAAAGGCCAAGTTACCCTGAAGCGTTAGGCTTAAGGCATTTGGCTTTTAGTGTTGACTCCATTGCAGATGTGAAAGACCACCTTTTATCTCAAGGTATAAGCGTAGAGCCAATTAGGATAGATGAATATACACAGAAAAAATATACCTTCTTCAGTGATCCTGACGGATTACCATTAGAACTCTACGAGGCAAGTTAGCAACTTGCAGTTTATTCAGGTGTAATTTCAATTTAAACGTATAAAACCGAACGTTCCAGCAAAATAACTTTGACTATAAAACTGACTTTGAATGCTAAAAATAGCTGTATATTTGAATGAATAGAACCGAAGTACACTCACCTTTATAACAAAATAAATTGATGTCGATCAATCTATTTTTCATAAATAAAAATATATTTATTTTTTTTAATTTTTACCCTTGTTTTTTCACTAAACAAGGCAGATTATAATATTGAAGATTACGAAAAAGGATAACAATATGAAAATAGATATTTCCGGCCACCACGTTGAAATCACAGAAGCAATTAAAGAATCAGTAAAGCAAAAACTTGCAAAAGTTTCACAGCATTATCCAGACATTATCTCAGCAAAGGCCATTATAACAGTTGAAAGAAATCAACAAAAAATAGAAGTATCAACAAATTACGAAGGAATGAGTATTTCAGTACATGCAGAGGACAAAGCATTATATCCTGCTATAGCAAGCGCAGCTAAAAAACTCGAATCAGCTTTATCCCATCGTAAGGGCGTATTAAAAGCCAACTTTCATTCTAAGCCTAATATCAATGATATTAATGCAACTGCAACCGCTTAAAATCTAAGTATAAAAACACAAGGTAAAATTAGAAGAAGCCGTTTATACGGCTTTTTTTAATGCTTCGACTTTCTCCTCAACAATACGTTTTAATAAAAATGTCTCTCGCTCAATCGACAGCCCTTTTTTATCACTATTGTTTAATGTATCTTCATTATGTTTAATCGCATCAAAAATATTGATCCAAACAGGTTTCATACCATTTTTAATTTCATAATCTTCAAGTGTCGTTTGGCCTAGTTCTTCATCTATGGTGCAGGTATAACAATAAGAGAACATCTGAACGAAATCATAATCATTTTTATACCAGGGGCGGAACTCTTCATATAAGCCAAATTCATAAATATTTTGAATGTTCTTAGCACCTGTTTCTTCTGTTAATTCGCGTTTTAAACCAGTGACAATATCTTCGCCCTCATCTACTCCGCCACCAGGCAAGGTATAATCATGATATCTTTGGGTATAAAGCATAAGGATATCTTCACCTTTTAGTATTATCGCCCGTGCTGCGACTCGCTTAAATACCAGGTGCTTATTTGAGTCAAATTCAGGATGTGTAACAGACTTAAGCAGGCGCATTCATTAAACCATCAGGATAAAAAAGACGCTATTATATCCTTGCTACTTCAAAAAGCCAGTTACATAACCAACAGACGCAGCACCTTGAAGTAACGCATTATGTTTATACAAGTAATGTCGAATTAAGATATATACCACACGATATTGTTGCCCGTACACCTGTCCGCGAACTGTCCGCTGTCCGTCCGCTTTAAAATAAGTCGAACACAAAAATACAAATAGCATTAAACATCAACAACTTAACAATTGGCACGCTAGTTGTAATATACAAACATAATCAATAAATTTAGACAGTCACCAGTACGGACGGACAATATAATGATCAAAGACACGTCAAAGCAAGATAAAACAGTACAACCCACTAAGAAGCCTGTTCGCTCAGGTATTATCTCATCAGTATTTTTAATTGTGATAATAACAACCGCCTGGCTTAGTTATCCTGTATTTGCATCTTTACTCAGCGCTGATTCAACGATCTCAATGCGTGAACTAAGATTAGCCACAGTGGAAAAAGGCTTATTTATTGAAGATATCAAAGTAGAAGGAAAAACAATCGCAGCAATAAACCCAACTTTATATTCAATGGCCGAAGGCACAGTATTTTTAAAAGTAAAACCAGGCGATACAGTGATCAAAAATCAGCTTTTAGCAGTAATAGATAGCCCTGAACTTAAAAGCCAACATATACAAGAACAAGCTCGACTTGATGAATTGAGCCTGGAAGTTGAACGTCAAAAAATTCAAACCCGACGTGAAATACTCAACAACCAACAAACAATGGAAATTGCTGCCATTAATTTAGCCGCTGCACAAAGCGAAATGGCGCGCTCAAAAGCGAGTATAGAGAAATCACTTATTTCTACCCTGGAATACGACCAAGTTGTAGTCAGATTGAAACATGCAAAATTAACTAGTTCCCATGCAATTGAAAGTTTAAAATTACAAAAGGAACAATTAGAATTCGAACTCAAAGCCCTAGAATTACAGTTACAACGCCAACGACATGTCAGCCAGGAGTTAGAACGAAAAGTAACACAACTAAATATACTTTCCCCATTAGATGGCATAGTGGGCAATATTAATATTCAGCAAAAACAGGCTGTCCTTAGAAATACCCCGCTATTATCTCTGGTTGATTTAACAGTCTTTGAAGTTGAAGCCAAAATACCAGAAAATTATGCAGATGAATTAGGCTTAGGTTTAGAAGCTAATATATTGTTAAACGGAGAATATCATTCAGGGATCTTAACCGCTATTTCACCCGAAGTGATCAATGGTCAGGTAGCTGGTCGTATTAAACTAACAACGCAAATCCCGGGTATGCGCCAAAACCAAAGAATATCGGCACAAATAATTATAGCTAAAAAACAAAATGTGCTAACACTGCAAAGAGGCGCTTTCGTAGCTTCAGGTTCAGGAAAACAAGCTTATAAAGTAATTAATGATACAGCTGAACTAGTCAATATTAAACTAGGCGCCAGAAGTACAGGCAAAGTGGAAGTCGTTTCTGGATTATCCGAAGGAGATACCGTCGTTATTTCAAGCCTGACGCCTTTTAGAGAACAACTACAAGTACTTATTACTCAATAACTAATTAAAGGAATTCAAAATGTTATCAATGAAGAATGTCAGCAAAATATATCGTACAGATTTAATAGAAACCCATGCACTCAGTAATGTAAACCTTGAAGTGGCTGAAGGAGAATTTGTATCTGTTACTGGCCCATCGGGTTCAGGAAAAACAACATTTTTAAACTTAGCAGGTATGTTAGAAACATTTGAGCAAGGTGACTATTTTTTAGATGGTGAAAATGTAAAAGGTTTAACTGACAACCAATTATCTCGATTAAGAAATGAAAAAATAGGTTTTATTTTTCAAGGTTTTAATCTGATTTCAGATTTAAGTCTCTATGACAATGTAGAAGTCCCCCTTATTTTTAGAGGGCTTAACAGAGCAGAAAGAAAAAAACGTATAGAAGAAGCATTAGAAGTTGTTGGATTAGCCTCTCGCATGCATCACCTGCCCAATCAACTTAGTGGCGGTCAACAGCAAAGAGTTGCCATTGCCAGAGCATTGGCTGGTAAGCCAAGATTTTTGTTAGCGGATGAACCAACAGGTAATTTAGACTCATTAATGGCAAGACAAGTCATGGATTTACTGCAAGATATTAATCAAAAAGGCACCACCATTATTATGGTTACCCATGATACCGAATTAGCGCGTCGTGCAAATAGAAATATTCAAATATTAGATGGTCAGGTAAGTGATATTTTCAAATCTCAACTCACTGATATGGCCGTATAAGGAAGTTTTTGATGAACGAAATATTCAAACAGGTATTGCATAGCCTTAGGCATAAAAAAAGCCTGAACATACTCATGTTAGTGACAATCTCCATCGGTATCGCACTTATGACAACTATGATGACTATTGCCTATCAGGAATCTAAAATCCCACTGGCATATAAAAGCGACCAGGTTAATTTAGTATTATTAGACAACAGAGAAGCTGGTGCAGAGCAAGTCGAATTTTACAGAATGCCACGTACTACTTATAAAGATGTAGAAAACATATTTAAAGCCAATTTAGCCACAAAATCATTAGTCAGATTTTGGAATACTAACTTTATTGCCGAGCCAGAAAGCTTATCAGCCAGACCTATGCGTCTCACAGCGAGTGCTACCAATCATCAGGTGTTTAACTTTTTAGACATACCTTTTATCTATGGCGCAGCCTGGAGCCTGCAAGCAGAAGAAAATACCCAGGCAGTTATTGTCATTGACAAAGTTGTGAACGATAAATTATTTGCCGGAGAAAACTCTGTAGGAAAACAGATATTAATCGATAAAAAGCCTATGACCATAGTGGGTGTTATGGATATGTCAGTGCATCCAAAGCGGTTTCAGGATAGAAGTTATAATTCAATTCGAAATGATCAGGCTTATGTGCCATATACCTATGCTTTAGCAAATAATTTTCTGCGACAGGTTAATCTATCATGCCCAACGAGTGAATTGTCAAAACGCACACAATTTCGAACACAAGATGTTTCTGGCTTAAAAACCTCAGAATGTGGTTTTGAAAACCTATGGGTTGAATTCAGCAATAAAACGCAAGCCGATAATTTTCAAAACTGGTTAGAAAACTATGCCAGTAAACAAAAAGAAACAGGACGATTTTCACAAGATAAGATTGTTTATTTGCCTAACATAAACAAACTATCAATTGTATACGGTGATAATTTTTGGACTCAAACGTTAGTTATGATGTCTTACTTATTATTTGGTGTCTGTATTATCAATACCTCAGGGATCATGCTCGCCAAATTTCAGTCTAAATCCAAATTAGTGAGTCTGTACCGTGCTTTAGGTGCAACAAAAGCTTATATCGTCAGACTACATTTAATCGAAGTTTTGCTTGTTTCTATTGCCGGAATTATAGCTGGTTTGCTCCTCGCCAAATTTGGTTTGCATATTATGTTTGAAATAGCCCGATATCAAACAGACTACATGGGGGATATTGAACAACATAGAAAATTATACGCATTAGACTGGTACATGGTCGCAAAAGCAACATTAATAACTATCTCTAGTGTTCTAGCCGCAGGTTTATATCCAATCTGGCGGATCAGCAGCCTGGCACCTGCCAGCCAATTAAGAGGTTCTTAATATGGAAATTTTACATATCTTAAAGATATTAAAACGCAGTAAAGCCATTGCTATTTTAATTATTTTACAGGTTGCAATCACTTTAGCGATTGTCAGCAACTCTGTATTTATTACCAGCGCGGTATTAGAAAATTGGTTAATTGAATCATATTTGGACGAGCGTGAAATCATCAATATCTGGACAATCGTACATGATGATAACTTAGATCAGCGTCAAATCATCGAAGACGATTTAAAACGGCTTGAATCTATCCCAGGAGTTCAATTAGCAACCACCACCACTGAACATGTATTAGAAAGAAATGCCTACTTTAATGAAGTTTTTAATTCTTTTGATGCTGAAGCCAAAGCGCTTGATGTGGGAATATTTGATACCAACCTAAATGGCCCCGCCATTCTGGGTATCGAAATAACGTCTGGTAGAAACCTGCAACCTGCTGACTTAGTCACTGGCCACTTTGAGGAACTTACGCAAAGTGCACCTAATGTCATTGTCAGTGAAGCTATCGCAAAAGATTTATTTCCTGACGGCAACGCGCTGGGGAGTACTTTTTATATCAATAATAAAAGAGAAGCAGCAAAGATTGTCGGCATTTATAAAAACATCATGCTAGGCGAAATGGCAGTATACAGAGGTGTTCAATATCACAGTGTGATCAGACCGCAAGTGAGATACGGCTATGCCGACCACGTTAATTATATGGTCAGAATTGATCCAGGCATGAGTGACGAAATTTTACAAACCATAGAAGAAAAACTATATGAACAATCAGGAAGGTATGTACAAACGGTGGAATTTGCAGCGCGTTCTAAAAAGCGTTTGTGGGATGGTCGTAGTAGCTTTGCCTTTACTATGCTGGGGATCAGTGTCATCGGTTTATGTATTACAGCCTTGGGTATTGTTGGTTTAGTTACTTTTTCGGTATCATTACGCAAAAAAGAGATAGGGACTAAACGTGCACTCGGTGCGACCAAATATCAGGTTATTCGTTATTTTTTAATAGAAAATAGCATATTAACTTTTATTGGTATGGCGCTGGGTGTGTTATTGTCCATGTACTTGAACTATATCCTGGTAGATCGCTTTAATAATGGTGGTCTGATCCAGTTTAATTCGTGTTTTGCTGTAGCAATGTTTATCTGGTGTATTTGTTTATTAGCGGTTTATTTCCCGGCTAAAAAAGCAGCCAACATTGCACCTGCAATTGTAACGCGAGGATTAACTTAAATTTTTATATTAATGACTTAGGGGGCACGCCCCCTTTTTAAAGGATAATAATGAAGCTTTTTATTGGTATTTTATTTACCACTTGTTTGGTTTTTAACACAGTTGTTCAAGCTGAAAAAATAGGTCAATGGCAAAAAGTTGATTTTTACAGTGATCCACTGATCAATTTACACCATTTATTATTCCAGTTTGCTAAAGATGAGACGAGTTACCAAAGCTTTGCCAATCAATTAGATCAAGCCACCTTAGATAAATTTAATAATGCGATCGCCTTTTATAATTTAAATTACATCAGTACTAAAAAAAGCCTGATTTTTGATAAATCACTCAGAGAGATTAAAACTGAATTAACCCGACATCAGCCAGCAAAACCTTTATCCATACCGAATGACTTAAACCAGCACTTAACAACACTGCTGCCAATTTATAAAACTACGTTATGGCCTGCTCATCATAAAAAGAATCAAGCCTGGTATTATGCATTAAAAATAAAGTTAGACAAACATGGCGGCCCCATTACTCAGAAGCTGGAAAAAAGCTTTAATTCACAATTAATTAAAGATAAACAAAGAATCGATATCGTTTATGAGCCAGGCAGCAGAAATGGCGCTTATACTTTATCAAGCCCACCTCATACAGTGATCACCTCAAAACTAGAAGAATATAAAGGCTGGGCCGCTTTTGAAATGATTTTTCATGAAATCAGTCATTCAATTGCAATGGATCCTTTTGAACAAAAACTAACAACAATATTAAAAAAAGAGAAACTAGAAAAGCACGCTGATGTTTGGCATCCGATTCAATTTTATATTGTCGGTAACCTTGTTTCCGAGCATTTAGCAAGCGAAGGGATTGAATATAAAGCCTATGCCATCGAGCATAAATTGTTTGACGGCCGTTGGCACAAATACCTGGCACCAATGGAAAATTATATTCCACAATACCTGGCAGGTAAAACAGATTTTAACCAATTAATTGATCAGCTATCTCAGGCGCTGATCGCAAATCATAAAGATCAATAAATATGAATCCCACTGTATTAGTAATAGATGATAATCCAGACGTTATAAAAGCATTAAAAGTGTTATTTATATTAAATGATATTGATTGTATTAGTGCACTTTCGCCCGCTGAAGGATTAAGATCATTAACCGAGCAAAAAGTTGATTTAGTGATCCAGGATATGAACTTTACCCAGGACACGACATCAGGTGCTGAAGGTAAAGTACTGTTTGGTCAAATTCGGCAGTTATTTTTAGATTTACCGGTTATTTTATTAACCGGTTGGGCCAATCTGGAAACTGCCGTAGAGCTTGTTAAACAAGGTGCTGCCGATTATTTATCTAAACCCTGGGATGACGATAAACTATTAGCTTCAGTCAGAAATATGATAGAACTATCTCAATTGCAGGAGCAAAACGCTAATCGTCGACTTAAACTCAATACCCGAACAGATAAGTTAAAACACAAGTTTGATTTATGTAATATGGCTTTTGCATCAGAATCTATGCTGTCTTTACTTGAAATGGCGACTCAGGTGGCGGCTGCAGATATTCCAGTATTAATTACAGGCCCAAACGGCGCAGGTAAAGAAAAAATAGCAGAAGTACTGCAAGCCAATAGTCTGTTAAAAGATAAAGCCTTTATTAAAGTTAATGTGGGTGCGCTGCCTGCCGACTTGCTAGAAGCTGAATTATTTGGTGCTGAGTCAGGCGCATTTACCGGAGCAGGAAAACAAAGAATAGGCCGATTTGAAGCCGCAGATGGTGGTACTTTGTTTTTAGATGAAATCGGAAATTTATCTATTGAAGGCCAAAAGAAATTACTCAGAGTGCTACAAACTGGAGAATTTGAACGCTTAGGCAGTTCTAAAACGATAAAAGTAAATGTGCGAGTGATCAGTGCAACTAATGAAAATCTGGATGAGGCGATTAAAAATGGGGAATTCAGAGAAGATCTCTATTATAGATTAAACGTCATTGAACTCGCTTTACCCCCTCTTAATCAAAGAAAAGAAGATATTAGTGAGTTAATAACCCGCTTTATCAATCCTGAGAAATATTTATCTAAAGACGCTGAATCTCTTATTCAGCAATATTCCTGGCCAGGTAATGTCAGAGAGTTACAAAATGCGATTCAACGTGCTTGTTTATTAAGCCCGGAAGATGAAATACAGGCACAATTTTTAGGTATAAAAATAGACAAAAAATCAAATGCAAACCAACAGGAATATACGAAACAAGATATCGAACAGGCGTTAAGTCAGGCCAATGGTGTGATAGCGCAAGCCGCAAAATCACTCGATCTTAGCAGGCAAGCTTTATATCGCAGAATTGAGAAGTTTTCGATTCAAATAAGTAAAAGATAAACAGCGCAATATGCTAAAACGTATTTCAACTCATGGTAAGTTATTAACTTTATTTACGCTTGCGCTTTTGCTCCAGGCAGGTTTAATTGCTTTTATGCAATCAATAAATTTTCCTTTTACACTCGCACTAACACTTGCCTCTTTATCTTGTATCATCTTGGTATTTATTGGTATTAATTGCTTATTAAAACCCAGTGCAGATCTCATAAGCGCTTTAACCTCAGGTGTAAAAAGCTTTCAAGATAACGATTTCAGCGTACAAATACATAATGAATTTAGCGGCGAATTAGGTGATTTAGTAACGGCGTATAATGATTTGGCTAAAACTATGAAAAATGAGCGAATGAGCCTGTTTCAAAGAGAATTACTATTAGACACCATAATGCAAAGTACTCCTGTTTCGATTGTATTAACCAATGATAATGAGCAGGTTGTGTATTCTAATCTGAATGCACAAAAGATTTTTAACTTAACAACAAAACTAGAAGGTTTAAAGTTTTCAGAATTAATTAAAAAACTCCCAGAAGAACTGGCAATAAGTTGCAATAAAAAAGAAACAGGGCTAGTGACACTGACTCAAAATGAAGAAAAATCAACCTACTATGTGTCATGTCAGGATTTTCAGTTAAATTTACGCAGCCACCAGCTCTATTTATTTAAAAATCTCACCACTGAAATATCTAAAGAAGAAATTAACCTATGGAAAAATGCAATCAGGTTAATTTCCCATGAGTTAAACAATTCATTGGCACCAATTACTTCATTAACCAACTCAGCGTTAAAGATTTTAGAGAAACCGGCGCATTTAGATATGCTGCCAGATATACTGACCACAGTAAATCGACGCGCTGACAATCTAAAAACTTTCTTAGAACAATATGCTAAATTTGCCCGCTTACCAAAACCAACTAAAGCCAAACAAGATATAAATGCCCTGTTAAATACTGTAAACAATTTATATCCATATAACTTGCAAGGTGAAATTCCGCATGTAAGTGGTTACTTCGATGATTCTCAAATTGAACAAGTATTTATTAATTTATTAAAAAATGCCCACGAATCTGGTTCTGCTAGCGAAGAAATCACAATAAAAGTTGTATTAGAAAACCAACGTTTGATCTTTGCCATAGTAGACAGAGGGCCCGGAATGGAAACAAACCAACTTCAACAAGCCCTGCTCCCCTTTTTCAGCACCAAAGAACGTGGCACTGGATTAGGGCTAAGTTTATGCAATGAAGTAATTTCGGCCCACCATGGACAACTCAAACTCGCCAACCGTAAACAAGGTGGATTAATAGTACAGTTTGATTTACCGATATGGGAGGAAGACAGAAATTAATTCAAAAATAGAAAATCAGTTTTACTTAGCTAGCGGTCAGGATTGACCTGTTTTCAACGCTAAAAACCAGTAAAATATACCTAAGCTAGTTAAATAATAACGCGCTAATCATAGTTCCCATAGACATACAAATAGCCTGCAATTTTGCAGGCTTTTTTGTGTTTGAAATTTTTACAGGTGCCGAGCATGCAAGTCTTCAATTTATTAGATATGTCTAAAGTCCCTTTACCAGATAGCATAACTGAATTGGACTATGAACAAAAATACACTGAACTGAAACAACGTCTTTTAACCAAGTATCCTCAATATGCTGATGCATTAACTTTAGAATCAGAACCTTTAGCTGTGATGCTTGAAATGATGTCATATCAAGCTCTGTTATTCGATGGTAAGCTGAATGATGCCATCAAAAATAATATGCTGGCAACCGCAACTGGTAAGGACTTAGATGCGATTGCTGCACGTTATAATTTAGCCCGTCAACCAATCAATGAAGGGAACGGATTTAAAGAAAACGATGATCAATTTCGTCGACGTATCCAAATGGTATTTGAAGGATTAAACACAGCGGGTAGTAAGCAAGCTTACCAATATCATACGTTATCGGCAGATAGAAGAGTAAAAGATGTTTACATAACAAGTCCGGCACCATGTGATATTCAAATCACCGTTTTAAGTCATGAAAAAAGCGGCATACCATCAGAAGATTTATTAACAAAACTCAATCACTTCTTTGGACTACTACCTGATGGTAGTGGACCTAGCGAAAAAAGCTCACGAGTGCGGCCTCTGGGAGACAGAGTAAATATATCCAGTCCACAGGTGAAACCATTCGAAATAGAAGTCGAAATCAATATCGCTCCCGGACCTGCAGCCTCAGTAGTCGAAACTACAGTAAAAAAATCACTAGAACAATACATCAAGCAACAGTTTTTACTAGGTAAAGAGATTAGTCACATGGGGCTATTTAGTGCAATTAATCAGCCCGGCGTTGAATCAGGAAAAATTATTAGTCCTGGCACAAATATACAGGTGCAAGGAAATGAAGTTGCTTTATGTCAGGGGATTACTATTTATACATCAATTGTGACGGGTGAATAATGAATAGCTTTAATAATTTACCAGCGTTATTACCAGCTAATGCCAGTCAATTAATAACTGCATTAACGGAATTACTTACTTACCCTGACAACACGCAATTATTACATGATATTTGGCAACCAAATAAATGCCCTTCTGCACTATTACCTTGGTTAGCCTGGTCGTTGTCAGTGGACAACTGGAATGATGCCTGGACCGAACACACCAAACGACAGGTTTTAAATGATGCATTTGAGGTTCATAGATACAAAGCCACGCCTTATGCACTTAAGAAAGCACTTGATAGTCTAAATATTCGCACTGATATTCAAGAATGGTGGCACACAGCAGACGCACAAAGAGGCACAGTTATAGTGAATGCGTTAGTAAATGAAAATTTGGATGCTCAGGAAGAAGGTTTGTTAACTAAGAAGATGTTAACGCAGATCAAGCGTATCGTAGAAACTGTTAAACGCGCTTCGATTCATGTCGAAGTACAGTTAGGTATTGCACTCGAAGAACAAATTGGTATGGGATTAAATGCTCCGGCTGGAATCGGGTTGTGTGCTAATGAAGGTCAATTTAATGGTGTAAAACCTGACTTAGGATATGCCAAACTCAATGCTTTTTTCACAACAAAAAGTGGTATTGGCGCACTCGAACATAGCACCCATTGCCATGGCATCACGCCTGAGGCTGCAAAGATTGAACTTAGTACCCAACTTGTCGGTAAAACGGGTTTAGCTATAAATAATAACCTTACCGTGGCCATAGGTATCAGACCCGAACAAAGCATTTTAGATCACAGCATTTTTGCAGTGTTCAATCATGTTCAACTTAATTCTTTTAACTTACAAGGAGCCATTTAATGTCAGCATTGACTTTACAATTTACACAAGCGGGTTTAGCTGCCCTGTTATCTGCCAACGCACAGGGATTTAAGGGAAAAATTAGTCATATGGCATTTGGTGATGCAGCCTATACGCCCAGCCAAAACCAAACGGCGTTGCAAGGAGAAAAAGAACGGGTCGCAATTGCAGATTCGGACTATACAAACGGCGAAAGTAGCAGTTTAAAAATAGCAGGTAAGTTTGAGGCACCATTAGAATACGCCATTCGAGAAATAGGCGTATTTATTGAATCACCTACCCCTCAAAATGAGGAAAATCCAGAGCTAATATTGCTTGGTGTATATTCGAAGCCAAATACAACATTAGGCTATCGTACACCCGACGTTAAAGTACTGCAATGGTTAACTTTGTCGTTAGCACAATTGCCTACTAGCAGTGTCGAAGTCAAGATTGGCGTCGATAATTTAAACCTGATTCTCGATAAAGAGCTGGCTGATATGACCTTAGTGCAACTCAATACTATGCAACGTCAAATAGAGCAAGAGATACGCTTAACTGCATTAGAACAAGCCTAATACCAATCATTATTAAGGAGACAGTATGTCAACTCAAGAAAAACCAATGAGTCAACGACTCACTGATGTCGCAATTGCTGCGGATAAGTTAACACAAACTGTACAAGAGCAGGTTGGAATAATTAATACAACATTGACCAATAAATCACAAGATGTTGATAATACAGTCCAATCAGCGAAGAATAGCTTTGATAGCTGGAAAAATTCCCTAGTACAAAACATAAATGGTCTTAATGTACATAAACAGGGAAATCTAAAACGTTTTTTATTCAAACAATTTTTATCATCTGGCGGCTACAAGCACGGAGGCGGTGGTCCAGATATTGACTTCCCTTCATGCGCAAATCCACAGCCCCCCTATTATGTCAATTTGCTTGAGTTTAATTCAACCGGAAATTCGATGACTTTTGGCAATGCTGGTGACTTTTTTAAAATTGAATTTATTATGTGTCATAGGGGCATGTTTGCATCTGAAGGCTACACAGATCACCTGGTATTTACGGGTACTTCGTACCAGGATTCTGTTGCGGGTCAACTAGAAATAAAAAAAATAGCACAAGATGGCGTCCTCAGTATATTTACATCTGAACCCGCCACTATTGAAAAAGAAATCCCGCTAACCAATGCACTTGAAGGCACAACTGTCCCAGTGTCATTTCGTACAATTGGACAAGGATATGATCAGGGAAAAGCACGGATCACGCTAAAGATTGATACCAGATATCATTGTGGTTCTACCCGGGCAATCAGTGTTGACACTAGTTATACTTCTGAACAGGGGCAACCTGCAATAAACCGAATTTCGCAAGATAAACCAACATGGGAGCAATAAAATGAATAATAGTCCTGAGCAAGAATCGCAAATGCCGATAGAGCAATTAATCACCCAAGGAAAATGGTCAACAGTAACGGCTATTCGAGATGCCAACCTGCAAGCAACGGATTGGTTAGTTGTTAAGAGTCATGAACTTGGTCAGCCTTTATCTGATGAGTTCAAAGCCTATCGCCAAGCATTAAGAGATATACCGCAAACATTTGAAGATCCAGATAAAGTGATCTGGCCAGAAAAGCCATCTATTTAACTCTATTATTTTAAAATCATTTTTATCCTCAAATTAAAATGCTGCGTGAGGGTAAAATGATATTACCGTTACTTCACATTACCATATGCATGGAAAAATCCATCAGATCGAACTAAAGTTAAAAATTGATATAAAACTTTTGTAAAGGTAGTTAAGCGTAAATGAAGGTGATACTAAGGTTATTCATTTTTATTGTCTCTGCCCTTCTGATTATATTTTCTTCTAATGCTGATGAGCTAACTGATGATAAAAAGTTTATAATCAGCTACGTAGAGCATGACTCCATCATAAGTTATTATGTTCCTTTGTTAAAAGCTGCCTATAAAAAAATTGGTATTTCACCAGAATTTATCATGGTCAACGATCAAAGAGCCCTTAAATTACTTAACAAAGGGCTAATTGATGCTGAAACAGCAAAAACCGATGAAGCCCTTAAAGATCATACTAACATTCTCAAAATCCCTACCCCTATAAGCAAAATTGAAATAATGTTAATTTGCCAGGTTGAATTAACCTGTAATTTAAAAGCACTTGAAAACCCTAGAAAAGTTTTAGGTGTTATTGGTGCCATGATGTTTTATCAAAAGTTATTACTTATCGCTGACATTAAAATAGTCGAACTCAGTAGCTTTGCGACATTAACACAAATGTTTAATCAAAATAAATTAGACTATATGATTATGGTTTTTGATTCTAAAGATATACCCGCTAAAAATTCATTTAACAATAAATATTTAATCGGCACTAAGTTGGGTTATCACTTATTACATAAAAAACATAAAAACTTACTACCTAAAATAGAACAAGCTATTAAACAAGTGATCAAAGAAAATGCGATTACTAAAGAATTTTAATTATAACAAAGCGCTGCACAATGAATTAATTTGATATTATAAAATACATTGTAGGGCCATTTATGCTACATCGATAAAGAGTGACAAAGCTTATCTGACAGCCGCCATTATTTTTCATTTTCGACCTTTAGAATAATAATAAAAACATTAATTTTACTAAAAAACACTTTTGACGTTAAAAAGACGGTAAATTGACGTCACCGACACGCATAATTTAGATTACTATAATGCCTAAAGAGGTAATTATGTTTATTAAAAATCTAAGACAAAAAAAACACCTATCCCAGGAAAGCCTTGCACAAATGAGCCACTTAAGTCTACGTACAATCCAACGTGTTGAAAGTGGCCATAGGGTGAGTTACGCATCTTTACGTGCACTGGCAACTGTACTTGAATTAAATGTTGACGAACTTGAACAAGAATTATATTCAATGGATAAAGTAATTAAAGAATATCAAGATTATCCGTTTTGGTTGAGGTTTTATTTAGGGAGTGGATGGTTTAGTGCATCTCGTAAAGAATTTAAAAAAACTGAAATATTTTTCCTTATTATGGGGATTATTTTAGGCTGTGTATGGCTTGTCACTTCATTGATGGACATAGCAATATATCGTATTGCTATGTTGGGTTGTTTAAGTAGTTTTTTTGGCGCATATAATATTTCTATATCAATCCGTGTCGGAGATAAATATCAGGTATGGTCTAAATTGGAACAAAAGTTGCCGAAAGGGATATTTAGTTTTTTCAAAAGAAATTAGTTGTCTGATTTAGATATAAATACTTATTAACCTGAATAAGTTGTGTGGATTAAAACTTCTAACGATTTTTTATATCAACATTTATTAACATTTAAACAATTGATCTGACTGACTTGTTCAATTACGCTTGGTTGAATTTGAACAATTAGTCCCGTGACACACAAACTAAAAACAACGATTTTTTGCTTTTCACAACCAGGCAGTGAAGCCGTACAGCGTTCACATTCATATTTTGATTTACGTTGAGTTTAGGTGTTTTAAGAGACCAGAGAATAAATAAAATGAATATAATAAATAAAGCCAGGGACAAGGTACAACGCCACAATGAAAGGCATAGTATACTTGATTATCAATATGCTTTTGCTGATTCCGTCGATTTTATAAATGCCGACCATTGGGATACGATTTGCGAAAAAGAAACCCTATTTCTAAGTCGCGATTATTTAAAAACCATAGAAGAATTTTCACCTGAAAATACCAGTCAGCGATATGCCATAGCCTATTCTAAAGGTATTCCGGTGCTGATACTTGCTTGCCAATTGGCAGATATTACCGGAGAACGCTTAACCAAGCCTGAGGAAGGTATTACTAAAAAGCTCACCAGTAATTATAAAGAACGTCTGTTAGTATGTGGTAACTTAGTTTCCAGCGGCTTACATGGCGTCGCATTTTCCGAGCAAATAGATGAAGAAACGGGCTGGCGAATAGTCGTAGAGATCCTTTATAAAATTCGTCGTGCAGAAAAAATATCTGGCAAAATTAACTTTGCTATGATCAAAGATTTAAAAGGTAAACAACTTGATGCTTCCAAAGCTGTAGAAAGGTTTAGTTATCGGAAAATTCAAACCGACCCTGATATGGTGTTAGATTTAGGCGAAGGCGTATCAAGTTTTGATGATTACTTAACATTACTTAATTCAAAATACCGCAGCCGCATAAAAAAAATAAAAAAAACCATAGAGCAATCCGGATTTACCTGTGAAAAACTTATAGTAGATGAAGCAACAGATCAAAAAATCCATGAGCTATACCTGCAAGTTGAACAAAGGTCTAAAACTCGATTAGCCACATTGCCAAAAGGTTACTTTCGAGGACTTTCGGACAATTTAGGTGATAACTTTGCATGTTATGGGATCCTGAATGGCAAAGAAATTTTAGGCTTTATTTCTGTTATCAAAGATCGCGACAGTGCCATTGCCTATTATGTAGGTTTTAATTATCAAGAAAACGAAAAATCTCCTCTTTATTTTAGACTTTTACAATTAGTGATTGATGCTGCAATTGAAATGAAGTGTACTAAAGTACATTTTGGACGCTCTGCACTTGAGCCTAAAGCTAATTTAGGTGCCCTGCCTGTAGATACTTATGTTTGGGCTCGCCACCGGGTCCCGGTTGTTAATTTCTTTGTCAGAAAAATCTTTAGGAATATTCCTTTTGATGATGCACCAGAAAGAAGTGCAATAAAAAAAACAAATAAGGATTAATTATGCCCAACAATAATTTACCTAGTATGTCACTCAGCCATATTGAGCTGTATGTGCAAGATCTCGCTAAAATGGAACAGTTTTATACGCAAAATTTAAGCATGTTGGTAACAGACAGAGGTGAAGGAAATCAGGGTATGGTATTTTTGAGCCGCAGCCCCGAGGAACATCATCAGATTGTATTAAATCCAGGAAAATCACATCGTACCATTGAAAGCCCGATTGACCATATTGCTTTTAGAGTCAGTAACATCTCTGATTTAAGAAAATTAAATGCAAGCTTACAATTAAATTCTGAAATAAAAATACAGGCTGTATCTCATGGTACAGCCTGGTCTATTTATTTCAGAGATCCGGAGAATAATCGTTTTGAAATCTTCTGCGACACACCCTGGTATGTCAATCAACCTTGTAAATTTTCAGTTGATATAACAAAAACCGATGAAGAGTTAATCGAGTTTACTAAAAATAAAATTAAAGATATGCCAGGCTTTACTGATGCAACAGCCTGGCATAACGATCACAGAGATAAAATAGGTTAATATCTCTTTATTTAACAGTCTGGCTTGGATACAGGACCTTATTTAAGTCATAAATTAGCGTAACTCCCTTCATGTAAATTACGCTAATACCAGCTATAAAACTTGTTTTGCCATTATATATGGTGTTACACGGCTTTCAGAATACATGATATTTTTGCCTGTTTTTTTATCTGTTTCAAATCTTAACCAATAAACAGGTGCTGCTTCAAAATAAAATTTATTGGAGCTAAAAGGAATAATGCGAGATTTTTCACCATTGTTACGTACAGAATATAATTTGTTACCTATCTTATTTATCGAACGTTTATCACCATCTGCATATTGGTAAGTGCCCACAAACTGTGTAAGCTGTTTATTGGTCAGCATAATTGGTTTTTTCTGTGCCTGCGGCAAATCTAATAAAGTACTTGCCAACTTCTCCGCCAGCTCTCCCGGATAGCTTTTATTAAGATTGCTAAACACCATAATAATAAGCTCCTCCTCTGGTATTAACATAACGTAATTCTCAAAATTATGATTATTACCGCCATGCTCAATAGTATCGAACTTACCTAATTTGGCAGCTTTCCATCCTAATGCCATTTTTGAGTCACGACCATCTGAGAGTGTAAAGCTTGAAAAAGCCAATTTTTGACTATCTTGGCTGATCAAAGTGTTTTTTCTGAGTGCCTTGTACCATTTAGTCAAATCATCAAGGGTCGAAACAATTCCACCATCACCCAGGTAACTCGGTTTCACGGCTTTGCCATGAATAATATTAAAGGGTGGTTTATCGTTGATTTCGTACCCTTTAGATAAACCAGGAACAATGTCGTAGTAATCATAAAAACGAGAGTCAACCATCTGTAACTTTTTAAAAATATGTTGTTTTACAAAATCGATATAAGACAAATTGCTTACTTTCTCTATGATCCTACCCAGCAATATATAACCTGAATTGGAATAGTTTACATCTGTCCCTGGTGTAAACTCTAACGGTAAATCATTAAAAGCATTTAACAAAAAATCAAAAGAGTCACCATCAGTACCATGATGAGTGTAGCCATTTTTTCCGTCATAATTCGGCACCCCAGCTGTATGTGTGAGTAGATTTTTTATCGTTATATTATTTTTATTTGACTGTTTATATTCAGGAATATAACGATTGATATTATCTGTCAAATTAAGCTTCCCAGCCTCTTGTAACATGAGAATAGATACAGCAGTAAATTGCTTTGTAATAGACCCTACATTAAAAGGCGTATCCGCTCGCATTGGTAATTGAAACTCAATAACTGCCTGACCATGCGCCTTTTTGTAGAGCACGTCATCTCCTTTTAATACAAGAACAGCAACCCCAGCCCCTTCTTTAGGATAATGCTGCTGAATTTGCGCATCTATGGTTTTTATTTTGTCTGCTAAGTCTGCTTCTAATATGTTTTTATGACTAAGCGCCATAAAACTAGTGAGTAACAACAAACACAATAAGTAGTTTTTCATCTTTTATCCTTATACCATGAAAGTAAAGTATTAAATTAGTCGATCTATTAACCGAAATAGTTTTATACTTTGCCGAAAATAATTGATTAAGATAAAAATGGCAGTTTTAAACATACTAAGCATTCCTAATGAGATACTTAAAAAACATGCAGCTCAAGTTGCTGATATCAATTCAGTGCAAACGCTAATTGATGATATGCTAGACACCTTATACGCTACATCAGATGGTATAGGACTGGCAGCACCTCAAGTAGGAGAAAGTAAAGCGATTATCATTATTGATATTTCTGAACATAGAAACTCGCCGTTAATTCTCATTAACCCTGAAATAATCGCTGGGGAATGCACAGAAAAAGGACAGGAAGGTTGTTTATCAGTGCCTGGTTATTATGCCGATGTTGAGCGCTTCACCAAAATAAAAGTAATAGGGTTAGATCGGACCGGTAAGAAAATCACAGTAGAAAGTGATGATTTTCTTGCTATTGTATTGCAACATGAAATAGATCATTTAAAAGGAAAATTATTTATTGATTACCTTTCTCCATTAAAGAAAAAAATGGCTTTAAAAAAAGTGAAAAAACAAAATTTGTCAAAGCAATCTTAATTAAAGCCGCGTTTAAATACCAAGACAACCAAAAAATCAGTAACACGTAAATTACCCGTATTCAAATTTTTATGACTGATATTACAACATGTCTTACCCAAAGGACTGCAACGTGTCAGAGATTGTGGTTATTTACGTGGAAATGCAGGGAAATTACGCCAACGTATTCAGGTATTACTCATGAATATCAAAGGCTGAACAATAGCTGAGAAACAAGCAGCGTGTTCACTCGGCTAAAATAAATAATAGCCGCTGCAAATAAAAAACACGATCACCACTATTTACTATAAATAAGTTAAACGACTTAAGCTCGGGCTTGTTCAACACCCAGATAAGGTGTCGGCTGCGCGACACCTATCCTTATTTGTTAAATGGCATTGTTTGATACGACCACGCCGTTAAATACTTTTACAAGCTCAGTAGTTGCATCAATACCACCACTTGGCCATGCGAGCTGCTCAAATACTATTTTACCTCTACCGTCTGCGTCTATTTCTATTGTTTTAAACTCTAGCTCTACCGATTCCAATGCATCGAACCAAGAGCCAAAATCCCATGGCAATTCGATGTTGTTCGACTTCCATTTTGCCAACATCTCATCTGCTTCTTTCTTTGTAGGATTAACAAAGTGACTATTCACTTTATCACCCATGACCGCTGTCAATTTTGCCTCATCAAAAGAGCCGTCCGATTTCGACTGCGCAATGTATTCGAAAGCGGCTTTTAAAAGAGAGCTTTCAGAATTTTTAATCTCTTTGAATTCTATTTCTGACATTTTTCTTGCCATTATAGTGGTAGAGCGACCCATTACTGAGCCGACCCCACACAGATCCGGCCGTGCGAAACTATCGCATCCGGCTCTTCAGTTATATATTTGCTCGTGTAAAACACGACCCTGTTTAACGTTTCAGAACCAATTGACATAAACATGTCGTTTACTGACCCTTAATCGTTCAATTCTTTTATATCAAAGGAAAGTATTCTAACATCTTCTTAAAACTACTCCAGTTATAACTTTTCCTGCCACTCAAAGGATTTGCTAAACGACAAAAAATAAAAATAAAATGAAAAAATAAAATGGACAGGCTAACTTTTCTTTTTCCTGTTGACTATTATCTCATCACCTTTACTGTCCCTTGTCAGTTACGACGATTTATATATCACCATCAGAAATGGGCATACCAAACTTTATTCGAAGCCAGCACAACGACCTTGAAATCCTTCTTTAAACACGATCATCAACACGGTGAATTATGTGGCTTTACTTCTGTATTACACCACCCATTCACGAAAGCTTGAGTTTCACCCGCATATTCATGTGATAGTGCCAAACTGTAGTGTAAATAAACAACGTAACTGTCGGTTGCAGAAAAAAGGAAAGTATCTGTTTAATGCCTTTAATTTAGCAAAAGTATTTAGAGCTGAATTTTGTAAACGTTTATATGGTGATGGTTATTATTTACCGCCAGAAACGCCCTCAAAATGGCGTGTTGACTGTGAACAAGTAGGCAAAGGCGCTTAGGTCGTAAAATAGTTTTTGGGTCGACGATATAAAACAAGGATGTGCCATGCGCAAATGATTTGCAACAGCCGCAAGTGAAATTGATGTAGGAGTGTGTTTATAAGATAATAAATTAGTAAAGAACAACGGATTATTACGGTATTGCGTATATAATTTTAAGGGAATGTAAAAAATAATTGCCGTAGTAGTTAGTCCCACTCGGCTAAAAAATGACTTATTTGGCTGCGTGATATCTCACCTGAAAGTCAATTCTATTTATTTACTATAGTAGCACGGACTTGTCCAACAACCGGATTAAGTCGCGGCTGCGCGCGACCTATCCATGTTTATTAGCTATACTATAACTGCTTGTCACCATTGATACGCGCCAGAGGATTTGTACCTGTAATAGCAGCAAAGATAAATATGAATGCGGCAAAAGCAATTGCAACAATTCTGAACTCAAAGACAAATTGGTCTGAATTAAGAGCGTTAAAAATTGTAGCTGCGATGGTTGATACACCTAGAACACCACAAATTATACGAATAAACATAGAATATTTTTTGACTGAACTCAATTCAGACTCCTTGTATTGCTAACGAGCCTGTCGAATTTATCTAAAGGCAAATAATTGTAAAAAAGTGAGCTCCTGTATCGCACTGTAATCTAATAACTAGACTTAACTAATGCATTTGGATCCCTGTTTTTTGGCTAGAAAATGAAATTTCTATAAATTCTCCAGCCTCAACGCCCAAATAAGGGGCTGATTAATAGTTTGCTAAAATGTGAAGCGGAGCGAAACCGAGCAAACTGTTAGCAGTCCCGCTTTATTTTCTTGTTGAACGAAGCCGCTTTGCGGCAAAAACCGAAATCCCAGTGTCCAAGTTATTACCCGCTAATCTCAGCGGTGTTAAAGCTGGAGCTGATTATGAATACCATCGAACAAACTCGCTTTGAAAAACTGTACCAATCTTACCTTAATGAACTTACTTTACAAGGGAAAGCACCTAAAACCATTGATATGTATAGCCGTTAGACGAAAAAAAACGAAAAAAAAAAACGAAGACACCCACTGAAAAAAACGAAGACACCCACCGTTATTTTCCTAAAATTGACACTCTGATCGCTTTCAATTTCGGAGTTTTTGAAAAGTTGATGTCTTTTGAATTAAAAATCAATCATCACAGGTGTTTTGTTGAGTGTAAATTGTGAGAGATAAAAATAACCTCACACTTAATTGCCTCAATAAAATAATGAGGGTGATTGCTGTAATCTGTTGTTTGGAGTAAAACTATTTAAGCAAGTATTTTTTCACAATTCGTTTTATTCAATCGTCGCTTGATATGTTGGTGCTCACAAAATTCATTAAGAGCAGGTCCTTTACCTACAGCGCCATGAAATAGTTTAGTAAATCGACTGGTGAGTTTTATCCAATTGTCTGGTGTAATATCTAAACGCGCTAAAATGGGTAAAGTCTGTTGATTTATATACCCTCTTTTATCTTCTCGTATGTAACGGCCTGTTAATTCCACCAATTCTAAGTATGACGCTAACTCAAAAGGTAAGCCTTTTGGCATATGTTTTCTTGGACTGCCTACAAATTTTGATAATGATTTTGGCTGTTTACCAGTTAAAGCATATTTAATACGTTGTTGAATACTCGTGTAGTCTGAACTTTCAGGCGTACTGGCCATTTTTGCTCTGATGGGGTTTAAATCTACATAAGCCATGCAGGCTGCCAATGCAGCTTCATCTAAAAGTGCCTGAGATTTAAAACGCCCTTCCCAGAATCGACCGCGACACTTGTCTTCTCTGTTAGCTCGCCTGGCGATATCTTCGTTCAACACGCGCATAAACCAACTGATGTCTTTTAAACGCGCTCTATATGTACTAATTGTGTGTGCTAAAATGATTTTTTCTGCTGTATCAAACTGAGCTCCCCGAACAAACTGCTGAGTCAGCATTGTACCTTTAAATAATTTATGCCAACGAATGACTATCGCTTTATCACTTAGCCTTATTACCTTTCTTTCATCAACATACAACACAATATGAGTATGGTTACTCATCACCGAATAGGCACAAATATCAATACAAAACACTTTACCAAGGAATAACAGTTTTTCTTCAACCCAGTTTTACTTGATCATTACAGTCGCTACAGGTTTACTAAACTTCCCTGCAATTTAGAACAATCCACTAACGCCTTTTGTAGATGCATGAGTAGCTTTAGGAGTATTTTGAGACTTACATACGTATACAACTGAGTAGTATGCATACAAGCATGACACTGAGTTACTTTAATGAAATATGAGCTACTACATACAATTTGAATAAATGTTCGAGCTAGCAAAATATAAAGGGGAAAATTAAAAGGCGAACCATTTCTGATTCGCCTTTTGAAAATTAATGTTGGATATAGTTAATTAACCAACTTAATTAATGATCCTCATCAACAACAATTAATCTTTATATGTCTCAACCGCCGGACATGAACAAATCAGGTTACGGTCACCGTATACGTCATCGATACGGTTAACTGTTGGCCAGAATTTATTGGCTGCGGCTGCAGGAACCGGGAATACCGCTTCTGCGATTGTGTAACCACGATCCCAGGTGTCTGTAATATCGGCTAAAGTATGTGGCGCATTATAAAGTGGGTTGTTATCTGCTGCCCATTCACCTGACTCAACTTTGGTCACTTCTTTACGAATAGAAACCATAGCTTCGATGAATCTGTCTAGTTCTACTTTAGATTCTGATTCAGTCGGTTCAATCATGAAAGTACCCGCTACCGGGAACGACATAGTTGGCGCGTGGAAACCGTAATCCATTAAACGTTTTGCCATATCTACTTCTGTGATACCAGATGCAGCTTTAAGTGGGCGTAAATCAATAATACACTCATGTGCAACACGGCCGTTAGCACCAGAATATAAAATTGGATAATGCTGACCTAGTTTATGTGCTAAATAATTGGCATTTGTGATTGCATATTTAGTTGCATCTGTAACGCCTTTTTTACCGAGTAAAGCAACGTATAGATATGAGATACATAATATTCCCGCACTCCCCCAAGGAGCGGCAGATACTGCGCCATTACCTTTAGTTGATTCATCAACATTAATTAACGCATGATCTGGTAAGAAAGGTGCTAAATGAGACTTAACTCCTATCGGACCCATACCTGGGCCACCACCACCATGTGGGATAGCAAACGTTTTATGTAAATTAAGATGCGATACATCAGCACCAATATGACCTGGTGAAGTTAATCCAACCTGTGCATTCATGTTTGCGCCATCAAGATAAACCTGACCACCATTGTCGTGAATTATATTACAAATTTCTGCAATTGTTGTTTCATATACACCGTGAGTAGACGGGTAAGTGATCATAATACATGATAAGTTATCAGCCATTTCCGTTGCTTTGGTACGTAAATCGTCCATATCAACGTTACCTTGCTTATCACAATCTACTACCACAACTTTCATACCAACCATTTGCGCTGACGCAGGGTTTGTACCGTGAGCAGAAGATGGAATTAAACAAATGTTACGATGACTGTCACCACGACTTTCATGGTATTTATGAATTGCGATAAGACCTGCATATTCACCTTGTGCACCAGAATTTGGTTGCATTGAGATGTTATCGTAACCTGTTAGTTCCACTAACCAGTCACCTAATTCATCAATCATTTTTTTGTAACCAACAGCCTGATCTACTGGTGCAAACGGGTGCATGTTTGCAAATTCAGGCCAAGATACCGGGATCATTTGCGCAGTTGCATTCAATTTCATAGTACAAGAACCTAATGAAATCATTGAATGGTTAAGTGCTAAATCTTTATTTTCTAAACTTTTGATGTAGCGTAACATTTCTGTTTCGCTATGGTACGAGTTAAATACAGGGTGCGTTAAGAACTCTGATTCACGTACTAATTCAGCTGGGATAGATGTGCTACCATTTGCAACAATTTGTGCATCAAGTGCAGCAACATCTAAACCATGATCTTCACCTAATAAGATATTAAATAAAGTATTAACGTCATCACGGGTTGTGGTTTCATCTAATGAAACTGCAACCTGACCGTCTACGTCTGTTCGTAAGTTAGCGTTGTTTGCAAGTGCTCGTGCAACAACTTCATCTTTGTTAGCAACATTAAATGTTAATGTATCAAAGAATGTTTTATTCGCAGGCGTTAAACCTTTTTCAGTTGTACCAGCTGCTAAAATATCAGCTAAACGGTGAATACGGTTAGCAATTACCTTTAGGCCTTCCGGACCATGGTAAACAGCATAAAATGCTGCCATATTTGCTAATAATACCTGAGCTGTACAGATATTTGAGTTCGCTTTTTCACGACGGATATGTTGCTCACGCGTTTGCATCGCCATGCGAAGTGCCGCATTACCACGTGTATCTTTAGATACGCCAATAATACGACCAGGTAATGAACGTTTATGCTTATCACTTGTGGTAAAGAATGCTGCGTGAGGGCCGCCGTAACCCATAGGTACACCAAAACGCTGGGTAGAACCAATTACGGCATCAGCACCAAGTTCGCCGGGTGATTTTAACATCACTAAGCTCATGATATCAGCAGCAACAGCTACAACACCTTTTTTGGCTTGCACGTCTTTAATTAATCCTGCGATATTAGTCACTTCACCCGTCGCACCCGGGTACTGTAATAAAGCACCAAAAATATCATGATTAACTACGTCAGCGGCTGCTGCAATCACAAGGTCAAAACCAAACATTTCTGCACGTTGTTTTACCAGGTCGATAGTTTGTGGATAGACGTCATCAGCAATAAAGAATAAGTTTGATTTTTTATTTTTAGATACACGTTTTGCTAAAGCCATCGCTTCTGCAGCTGCTGTGCCTTCATCTAATAAGGAAGCTGACGCTAAATCTAAACCAGTTAAATCGATACACATTTGTTGGTAGTTTAATAACGACTGTAAACGACCTTGTGCGATTTCAGGTTGATATGGCGTATAAGCTGTGTACCAGCCTGGATTTTCTAATACATTACGTAGAATGACATTTGGTGTAAGTGTACCAAAATAGCCTAAGCCAATATAAGTGTCATTTACTTTATTTAAACTGGCAACTGCTTTTAAGTCTTTTAATGCTTGTACTTCAGTTTTGCTTTCTTCAATTGCCGGAAGATCTGCTAAACGAATATCCGCAGGGACGATTTCATTGATCAATGCATCAACCGATTCAACCCCAATGTCATTTAACATGGCTTGAGTTTGTGCTGCATCAGGGCCTATATGGCGGCGAATAAAGTCTTGCTTTTGCTCTAACTGCTCAAGAGAGTTGGCGTTTGACATTAGTCCAGATTCCTATGATTAAATAAATACATATTAGTAACCAATAAACTCAGTTACCGCTATGTTAATAACAAATAATTTTGAACGAATAAAATTACATACCTATTATTTTTATCGATTAAAAAGTAATACGGATGTAATTTAACTTATTTTTAATATACAAAAGCCCCTATATGGGGCTTTAATCATACGAAAAAATTAATCTTCGTCGATTGTATTTTGATAACCTTCAGCATCGAGTAGGTTTTCAAGTTCTGATTCATCAGCCGCTTTTATGCGAAATAACCAACCATCACCGTATGCATCTGCGTTTACTTGCTCTGGAGCATCTTCTAATTCTTCGTTGATTGCAACAATTTCACCTGTGATCGGAGCATAAATATCTGATGCTGCTTTTACAGACTCAGCTACCGCACAATCTTCACCAGCGTCTACTTCATCACCAACATCTGGTAAATCAACAAAAACCATATCTCCAAGAAGTTCTTGCGCATGTTCACTGATACCAACAGTGAAAGTGCCATCTCCTTCGTTACGAACCCATTCGTGTGAAGATGCATATTTTAATTCGCTAGGGATATTGCTCATTTTTTTATTTCCTTAGTTAATTTTTTCACCCGCGGTATAACCGCTAAATTTCAGATACAACTCTAAAATCAGGTATAAATTTATTTTAAATTCCGCCACGCAGTGGCCAAAATAGATATAAAATCTATTAAATTATTGATTTACCGTTACGAACAAAACTAGGTTTTACTACTTTAACGTCAACTAATTTTTTACGCATTTCTACCTGTGCCGTATCACCAACTGATTTTGGTACACGGGCAAGCGCAACACTGTGTCCTAAAGTTGGCGAGAAAGTACCTGAAGTAATAACACCTTCACCACCATCTACAACTACTTTAGAGCCAGCACGTAATACACCTTTCGCTTCCAATACTAAACCAACAAGTTTATCGACACCATCTGCTTTTTGTTTAACTAACGCTTCACGGCCAATAAAGTTACGACCTTCTGGTTCCCAGGCTATTGTCCAACCCATATTAGCAGCAAGTGGCGATACAGTTTCATCCATATCTAAACCATATAGATTCATACCCGCTTCTAAACGTAATGTGTCGCGAGCGCCTAAACCAGCAGGTGCAACACCGGCATCTAATAATTGTTGCCATAAATCGGCTGCATCATCATTATGTACAACAATTTCATAACCAGTTTCACCAGTATAACCTGTTGTTGCAATAAATAAATTACCAGCTTGCACGCCAAAGAAAGGTTTCATTCCTTCGACAGCACTTTTTTGTTCATCATTTAGAATAGCCGCAGTTTTGGCTTTTGCATTAGGACCTTGTACCGCAATCATGGCAAATTCAGGTCTTTCTGTTACTTCAACACTGAAATCTTTAGCAACCTGTGCTATCCAGGCTAAGTCTTTTTCACGAGTTGCTGAGTTTACAACTAAACGATATTCGGTTTCGCTGAAGAAATAAATAATCAAATCATCAATTACGCCGCCTTCGTGATTTAACATACCAGTATATAAAGCTTTTCCTGGAACTGTTAATTTTGCAACATCGTTAGCAACTAAGATACGTAAAAATGCTTGGGCGTCAGTACCTTTAACATCAACAATAGTCATATGAGAAACATCGAACATACCTGCATCTTGACGAACTGCGTGGTGCTCTTCAATTTGAGAACCATAGTTGATAGGCATTTCCCAACCGTGAAAATCAACTAATTTAGCACCCGCTTCAAGGTGTTTTGCATGTAAAACTGTTTTATTTGTCATAATATTCCTGCACTTTTATTAAAGCCTTTATAGGCTAGTTTCTCATGAATGAGGGGAATAACATGGGCGGCGATTATACATAAAATATGTAATTGAACCATCCACATTTAATTAATAGTGAACCCTAGTTTAGTAAACTGTTCTTGCCAGTTTTCTAGTTCACTATTATTTGCTAACAATTCATAAACACCGGTGCAGACAGAAGTCACAAATACAGAGCCACTTTGTGCACCAAACCTTTGTGCGTTATCAGATAAACGTATACCAGGTGTAAACTTAAATTGATGAACTAAAGTTTCAAACGCATCTTCTCCTGAGACTAACATTACTCTGAGATCGGTTCTATTTATCACATCAATATCAAAACTTTCTTCAAACTGACATAACCAGCTATAAAATAAATCCGGTTGCGCTGTATCAACGATAATACGAAAAGCAACCTCTGAAAAATAGTAAACATCTAATTTCGCGTCAAAATCTAAATTTTGGGCATTCAAATTACATTGAAATCCCATGCCAGGTGCTGTTAACTTTGCAACATCAGAAGATAAAATATGGCGTAAAAAAGGCATCGACTCACTACCACCAATATCAAAAACCTGCTTTTGACGGCGATACGCCATACTATTGCTTATTTTAGTATCAGAATTAACCGTATGACTTGCAAACATAGTAGTATTTAGTGTCATGACAATGCCCTTATAGATTTAATCTAAAAATTATATTGCTGGCAAGGCTGAACAACAAATTGTAATTTTAAATCAATTGATAAATAATGCTTATATCTAACGTCCAATAAATTGAGAATTTTTATATGAGAAACATTCCAACCGATGCTTTACGCGCACTTGTTACGGTTGTAGAAGTTGGCGGTTTTGCAAAAGCCGGTGAACTATTGTGTTTATCTCAACCTGCGGTTAGCCTGCAGATCAAAAGGTTAGAAGAGTTATTAGGGAAAAAGCTTTTCAAAAAGCATGGTCAGCGTCAGATATTAAACCATCAGGGCGAGCTACTTTTACCATTAGCAAAACAGATACTACAAATTAACGATAGTATTTTACAAAAGTTTAACTCTGAATTGTTAACAGGTAAAATTCACTTAGGTATTCCGAGTGAATTTGCCGCCAGTATTTTGCCAGCTATCATAGGTGACTTTGTTTCTTTATATCCTGAAGTCTCTTTAGAAATAAAATCTGAATTAAGTAAACAGTTAATGCATATCAGCAATCGAGATAAGTTTGATCTGGTATTAACATTAAATGAAGAATTAGACCAACAAGAATACCCTAATTTTATGCAAGACGAGCTGGTATGGGTTGGAGAATTAACTAAAAATGATGATGACATTATTACCCTAGTCGTTGCACCTGAAGGCTGTATATATCGAAAAAGAGCGATTTCAGCATTAGAAAAAGCAGGTTTAAAATGGCGCATTGTATACACTAATGCAGATTTAACCGGATTAACCGCTGCCATTAAAGGTGGATTGGGGATCACTGTATTAGCAAAGAAAACTGTGCCTGAAGAACTTAATTATCAAAAGTCGACTAGCCTGTTACCCGCTTTAGGTGCTGTTGGCATTAGTTTAATTAAGCCTTCGTTACAAGAAGATCCTGCAGTTGATAAACTCGCCGAATTTATAGAGTTAAGGTTGAAATAACAGATCTGCTTTGCAGCTCTGTTTAGAGTCACTACGTGACGATCAACACTATACATAATAAAAAGTAGAGTTAATTCTAACATTAGGCATTATGGCTAAAATATGCTTTAAAATAAGCACATAGGAGATAATGCATATTTACCCACCAGACTAAAGTCAGGCCTATATAAATTACGCAAAAATAAATTGTAATATACAAATAATCTATTTACCCAATGCATGTTTACCAAATAATTGTTTTATTGGTGATAGGTTATCTACTAAGTTTAGCCCAACGCCTCTGATCAATTTTTTGATTGGGTTAGAGCCTTCAAATAATTCTTTTAAACCTTGCATCATAACAATATGTTCTTGTGTATCTGCCTTTCTTGCTCGCTCGTATGTGCGTAACAGTTTATAAGAAGCAAACTCTTTTTCTGAATTTTCACTTTCATCTTTTAATAAATCAACAAATTTAGCCACATCTTTTAGACCTAAATTCATGCCCAAACCAGCTAATGGATGAATAGTGTGTGCAGCATCACCCATTAAAACGATACGATTATCGAGCCACTTTTTGGCATACCGCATACTTAAAGGAAAAGCCGCTCTTTGGCTCACGACTTGGCATAAACCACACATCCCATCAAACTCTGCCATCAGTACTTTATTAAACTCATCACCACTTAATGCAAGTAAAGATTTTACGCGTTCTGGCGATGTAGACCACACTATCGACTGGGTGTTTTCTTCAGCTAATGGCAAAAAGGCTAATGGCCCGTCAGGCAAAAAAACTTGTCTGGCCGTTTTTTGATGTGGAAATTGGGTTTTAATGGTGGCAACTAGTGCATGATGGTTATAATCCCAGCTTGTCAGGTCAATTTTTAATTGTTGACGAATATGCGATTTAGCACCGTCGCAGGCAACCAATAACTTGGCGATAATTGGCGCACCAGATACCAAAGTTATAAAAACGTCGTTATCTGACTGATGAATATCCTGATAGGCAGTATCAAATAATAAAGTTGCTTTATCATAACTTTTGAGTTCATTTATTAATACTTGTCTGATCACATCATTTTCAACAATGTGGCCAAGCTCAGGTACGTCAAATTCACTGGCATTAAAAGAAATCTGACCAAAAGAGTCTTTATCAGAAACCTGCATTGCCACGTATTCCTGCGCTCTTAATGCACTTATTTCCTGCCAAACACCGAGTTCTTCAAATAAATTCTGACTGGCTAAATTCAAGGCGCTCACTCTGAGCCCAAACTCCTCTGAAACATTCACTTCATCATCAGAGTTATCTAATACCACAACCTCAATGCCCGTTTTGGCCAGGCCCAATGCTAAAGTTAAACCTATACATCCCGCACCAACAATACATACTTGTGTTTGTTTCATCTTTAATTCTGACTACCTTGCATTAACTCTTCTATTGCATCAATGGATTTTGGCGCCAACACAGTCAAGTTTTCATGCCCATCTTGCGTGATCAATATATCATCTTCGATACGTATGCCAATTCCTTTATATTGTTCGGGTACTGCTGCATCTTTAGCCACATAAACTCCCGGTTCGCAGGTTAATACCATGCCGGGCTCAAAAACTCTGTCTTTTTCGTTTTGTTTGTAATCACCTACATCGTGTACATCTAACCCAAGCCAATGCCCTAATCCATGCATATAAAACGCTTTGTATGCTTCGCTTTCTATTAGTTCATTTAGTTCACCGACTAATAAACCAAGTGAAATCATACCTGTTGTTAATACCCTGATCGCTTCATCAGCGGCCTGTTTTAATGTGCTTCCAGGCTTATAAAGAGATAAAGCTGCAGCTTGCGCCTCTAAAACCAATTGATATAATTGTTTTTGCGGCTCTGAGAATTTGCCACTAACAGGAAAAGTTCGCGTAATGTCAGCCGCATAACCCGACAACTCACATCCAGAATCGATTAAAACTAAGTTGCCTGTATTTAGTACATCTGAATTTTCTGTGTAGTGCAGTATATTGGCGTTATCACCTGAACCTACAATAGTACCGTAAGCAGGGTGTCTGGCGCCGTTCATGGCATAATGATGATGTAATTCAGCTTCTAATTGATATTCTGTTGCGCCTTCTTTAGCAAATTTCATTGCCCGAATATGTGCGTGGCAACTTATTTCACATGCTTTTTTCATTAATTGAATTTCATATTCAGATTTAAATAAGCGCATTTCATGTAAGTTCTGTCTAATATCTTTGATCACCGCAGGTGCTTTATAGCCTTTTTTTGGCGCACCTCGCAGTATACTTAACATCTGCCAGATTCTGTTATCAAAGTCAGCATATTCTCCCTGACCATAACATAAAGTTGTTTTGCCATTTACTAATGCTAATAATTGCTCGTCTAGTGTTGATAAAGGAAAGGTCTGATCAAATGCATAGTCTGTTTTAGCGCGTTCAGGTCCCACTCTTCGACCACACCAAATCTCAGCCATCTGATCTTTATTACGGCAGAATAAAATAGATTTAAATTCATCATCAGGCGCTAAAACTAAAACCGCTTCCGGCTCATTGAAGCCAGTTAAATACAAAAAATCGCTATCTTGACGAAATGGAAATTCTGTATCCCTACTTCGGGTTAACTCAACACCAGCAGGAATAATAGCAATACTATTTTCTGGTAGTTGTTTTAATAAATTATCACGGCGATTTTTAAATTCTGCTACATGCATTAATTGATCCGTCGTCTTTGTTTAGTGAGTATTGGAAACCTCAACAAACTAGTTGAAGTAAAGTAGATATTAGCTTGGTTTTTGTATTAAATCTCATTCATCGCATCGATTTTATTGCTTAACAAAATTATATATACAAAAATAAGTAAGTTAATGAATTGTTTTACTCTCTGGTGCAAGAGAACTTTTTTTACTTCCTAATTCTGAAAAGCATAATAAGGTAGAGATCCGAACATACTCAATAATTTCATAAAGTGCTTGTTCATCCTCTTCTGTTTCGTCAAAATGAGTATCTAATTTACTAATTTCAGTAAAGTCAGCAACAACTTCTTTAACATCAGGCGATAACTGACCATAATTTTTTTGTTTTAAACCAAATCCTAACAAAAACCCGGCCACCCAGGCGACAATGGCGTTAGCCTGATCTGCTAATGTTTCATCTTCATCAGGTAGATATAAACTAAACGATAAATCATCTTGGCCAAAACTATTAACCACTTCTTTATAAACACCAGCGAGATAATTTTTCAGCTCATGAGGAAATGCCTGCCCTTCATTGAACACATCACTCAAAATTGTTAGGTATTCATCACTTAATATATCTAATCCACATGCTAATAAGCCACTGATCACACCATGAACTTCAGCAGGCATAATATGAATATCATATTTTTCCAGTAATAACTGTGCTTGTTGATAGTCTTTAAGTTCGCTCATGAAAAATTTCCTGGTTATTAACGCTGATTATAAATGAATGCTATCATTGGCATAAATTCAATGCCAATAAATTGAAAAATAATGGGCACATAATCAACATATTGTAGAATAAAATAGCGGTTAAACGATAAATTTGAAAAATAACTAGTGAGCTTTTGATTAACTGAGATATACTTAAGCTGTTCCCTAGAGTGTAGGTGTACGGGTTACGTCCCTGAGCCGATAAACTTTTTACCAGGAATTCAGTTTACTAACTATTGTGCAAGCTTGGCATGTACCGAGAAGCCTACGGTGAGTATCTGCGCTCCGCCTTGAGCCATTGGGTTCAAGGGCTTATACTCGAAACCACGCATCTGGGGAGCATCCTTTCTCGCTTTAATAGCCATTAAACAGTCACTTACAATCAACTTGTTACTCTCAGTTATAAATAGACCTAGACTAAAAACGCGTCTGGAATGCGTCGCGAAATGTTGCGTGATTTAATGATCTGTGATCATTTAATTAACAATGAAATTAACACTCATTTTCGATCTGGATCTGACTTTACTTTGTCAGATCCAATGGTGAAAAAAATACACCGCGCCACGATCTATTATGATAATCTCGTTTTAATTCGATATTTATTTAAGAAGGATTTTTATGAAAAAAGTTATTTTAGCCTCTTTGTTGTCTCTTCCAATGTTTGCGTCTGCCAGTTCAGGGGACGGAGTAATAATTATTAATGAAAACCTAGAGCTTAAATCTAATAGTTCAAGGGGCGACATTATCATAAATAATAAAGGCATCGGAGGTGGAGACGGAATGGAACCGCCGAAAACACTATTAACCAGTTCTGGCGGCTTGATTATCAAACCATCAAGAATAACCTTCCCTTCTAGTAAAGGCTCTGGAGGAGGTGGCGCTGAAACACCAAAAAACTCTGGTGGTGGAGGTGGTTCTGAGCCGCCACAGTTTAATTTAGTAGGCAATGGTGGCGGTTATGAGCCTCCAAAAACTACAGGCGGTGGTGATGGTATAGAGCCTCCAGTTATGAATACAAAAGGCTCTGGAGGAGGTGGCGGAGTTACACCACCAATTTTACATATTGCTGAAAACGGAGACGGTGCAGTTCCACTATTATATATAGCAGACAATGGTGCAGGTACTGAGCCCCCTTTGTTAGCTGACAATGGCGATGGATTATCTCCATCTAAATTAGCGTAATAGAATCAAGGATAAATTAATGTTATTCGACACAACAATAAAACCGAGAGTTAAATCAGTTTTGTTTTTCTTTGTTGGCTTAGGACTTTTAGTGTCAGGCTTTCACGGGGCTCTATTCTCCGCCCCCTCCCCTGGACAAAATGCTAATCTTCTATATTTTACGGAGGATTTAACTCCTGAGGAATATGCAGAACTAAAAGAAAAAGCTAAAAATAGTCCCGCCCATGTGATTATGCACTACATAATGAATATCTTTTTATTCTTTTTAGGCCTTGCGATCTTATTCCGTAATTATTTAATGAGAAAGTACTTTGATGCATACGTAGATAATCAAATTGGTGCCTAGATTTAGCGCACTAAATCAAATCTAAGAAAGAGCGCACAGGTGATTTTTTGGTCACATTAGCGGAATGTGTGCACTTATCTTAATAATTTTGTTTCTCGTATGATTCATTAATGTGATATAGAGGTATCACTTTAAAACTGCATTTAATATTGATTGGTAATATGACTATTTCAAAGCGTATCGATAAACTTACATTCATCAATAAAGGTGTGATCAGCTCCTACTTTGTTGCCGATCAATATTGGCAGATGCTCGCTCCGCTATTAAAAGACCGCAATATTTATTCTCGATGGGATAATTCGGTTGGTGTCGATGGGGTTAAAGTCATCCGTATGTCCTTGTATGCGAATATTATTACTGATTTATATGCCATTTTGTTTGATAGAGATAAACAGTCAGGCAGTTTGAAAAACGTAATTTTAGGCTTTGAGGATAGCCATTTAATTAAGGAAATTGAGAAAAGATTTTGCCAACCTTGTGAGACTATTCTCGTTACAGAACACACTGAAGAAGAACGAAAATATCTTGATGAACGACTAAAAGAAGATGATGTTAGAAAGCTAAAAGTCAGATTTCATGAATTATTGTCAGAAGTTATAGAAGGATACAAAAACTTAGAAAATTCAGAACTCGCATCACGAGTAAAGGTTGCTAGAAGTAAAATATACGCTCATAAAGAAATAGGCACCGTTAACGGTGAGAGGCAATATTTTAATGGTGATAGTATTGGTTTACGATACGATGATGCTGGGGATATGTTAAAAGACGCACAAGACATAATATTTAATTCATACCTGTTACTCACAAATGCATCATACGCACTTGATAGTTTTATGGGGCATCATGTGAAAGTCGCTCAAGAATACTGGGAAAGATGATGCGTTTTACAGCTAAATTGATCGTGATACAAAATACCCCAAAGTGTGTCTGAGTGGCTTAAGTTTTGTGTCACGAGAGGTGTTTTGCACCTCTACAGGCCGCATTTCTTCGTTTCAGAAATTCCGAAAAACACCAAAAAAGCGTGCAAAACATATATATTCTGACCACTTCACCAATTTGGCTAAAATAAAACCCTTATTTATCAATTATAGCATTTTATGTTCGGGCAAAAATAAGCTGTTTTGGTGGTCATACCAATTCCGATAATTTAATGATCTTCTTTAAATTCCGATAATTATGTGATCTAATAGCCAAAGAAAGGAGGGTTATTAATGTCAAAAACTTTATCACAAATAATTTCGTCAACCGCAAACGCTAGACTCCGACTGCGCTTACTGGCCGTTTCCCACTTTATAGATGGTAAAAATCGAACTCAAATTGCGAGTTATTTAAAGGTAAGTAGAACTAGCGTAAATAAATGGATTAAATGCTATTTAAATAATGGTTTAAAGGGACTTGAAGAGAAAGAACGTACAGGACGCCCTAAAGCATTAACTGATAGTCAATTACAGCAAGTTAAGAATTATGTTGTAAGTTCAGCTGTAAAACCTGATGGTGGTCGATTACAAGGTAAAGACGTACAAGCTTATATTTCATCTGAATTTAATGTTAAATATCAAAAAACAAATATTTATCACTTGCTGCATAAACTTAATTTAAGTTGGATCACCACCCGCTCAAAACATCCAAAACAATCGGTTGAAGTACAAGAAGATTTTAAAAAAATTCCAAATAAAAACGATCCTTAAGATCCCAGGATATATTGCGCTTGATTGCGTTGATATTTGGTTTCAAGATGAGGCACGGTTTGGGCAGCAGAATACGACTACACGAGTTTGGGCTGAGACAGGAACGCGACCACGTGTAGTTCAGCAGCAACAATTTACATATGCTTATTTGTTTGGTGCGGTGTGTATGTCAAATGGAAAGACGGAAGCAATTATAGCTCCGGTAAGTAATATGGACGTTATGAGCGCTCATTTGAAATTAATATCAGATGCAACAGAAGCTGGTCGACATGCAGTAGTGATCATGGACGGTGCCAGCTGGCATCAAGAATATCTTGATGAAAGTTTCCCTAACTTAAGCATCATACACCTCCCACCTTATTCACCGGAGTTAAATCCGATAGAACAAGTTTGGTCCTGGTTAAGACAAAATGAAATAGCTAATAGGTCGTTTAAAGATTATGAGGACATTGTTGATAAATGTACAACCGCTTGGAATAACTTTAGAAGTGATGTTGATAGAGTAATGTCCTTATGTACAAGGGATTGGGCAAAAATGGACAGTTAATTATCGGAATTGGTATCACTTTAGAAGGGGTGCGTATTAACATGAAGAAGATCGCACAATAACATTCATGGAGATCACTTTTTAGTTCGTCTGTAGAACTGGGTTATACCAATACTATTAATTAAGGTTTGAGAAGAGCCAGGCTCAGGTCCGGCCGACGGGCAAGCCCTACGGCGTTCAAGTGGGCGAAACACGTTTCGCAAAGCCCCCACTTCACCCTACTCACACATGGTACCCATGTGAGAATAGCACATTATCAAATCCCAGAAATTAAAAAACCCGGCAGCAAGCTGTCGGGGTTTTTGTGAATATAGATTGTGGAGACTGGTACGGTTATATATTGTGGAATACATCCTGTAGCATCGTCCGGATCGAAATCCATTTCTCGCGTTATATCGGGCGAAATATATTTCGCAAAGACTCCGCTATAACCCTACTATCACATAAAGGATATTCGCTGCGCGAATGCTTTTAACCTACCCATGTTCGAGTTTTCTGAGAACACAAAAAAGCCCGAACATTAGTTCGGGCTTTTTTGTTTTATTTGGAGCCTGGCTCAGGCCCGGCCGACGGGCAAGCCCTACGGCGTTCAAGTGGGCGAAACACGTTTCGCAAGGCCCCACTTTCACCCTACTCACACATGGTACCCATGTGAGAATAGAACATTATCAAATCCCAGAAATTAAAAAACCCCGGCAGCAAGCTGTTGGGGTTCTTAAATTTAGGAGCCTGGCGATGTCCTACTCTCACATGGGTAACCCCACACTACCATCGGCGCTGTTTCGTTTCACTACTGAGTTCGGCATGGGTTCAGGTGGGTCCAAAACGCTATTGTCACCAAGCAAATTTGGTTGATTAGGTTCTAGAGCCTAGGTAACTAGACGCTAGGAACATAATCTAAAATTCGGAATGCTGATTTAAAAAGTAAACCCTAGAACCTAGTCTCTAGTTCCTAGTGTTTAATACTTATCTCTACTTTAGTTTTGTCAGAATAAATTCCAACCTACAAACAATAACTTCTGTTTTGCGCTTTAACTATCACACAACAAAACCACTTTGGTGTTGTATGGTTAAGCCTCACGGGTAATTAGTACAAGTTAGCTAAAGGCCTCACAACCCTTACACACCTTGCCTATCAACGTTGTAGTCTCCAACGGCCCTTCAGAGAGCTTATAGCTCTAGTGAGAACTCATCTCGAGGCCTGCTTCGCGCTTAGATGCTTTCAGCGCTTATCAGTTCCGAACGTAGCTACCGGGCAATGCCTTTGGCAAAACAACCCGAACACCAGCGGTTCGTCCACTCCGGTCCTCTCGTACTAGGAGCAGCCCCTCTCAATTCTCAAACGCCCACGGCAGATAGGGACCGAACTGTCTCACGACGTTCTAAACCCAGCTCGCGTACCACTTTAAATGGCGAACAGCCATACCCTTGGGACCGACTTCAGCCCCAGGATGTGATGAGCCGACATCGAGGTGCCAAACACCGCCGTCGATATGAACTCTTGGGCGGTATCAGCCTGTTATCCCCGGAGTACCTTTTATCCGTTGAGCGATGGCCCTTCCATTCAGAACCACCGGATCACTATGACCTACTTTCGTACCTGCTCGACGTGTCTGTCTCGCAGTTAAGCTTGCTTCTACCATTACACTAACCGTACGATGTCCGACCGTACTTAGCAAACCTTCGTGCTCCTCCGTTACTCTTTGGGAGGAGACCGCCCCAGTCAAACTACCCACCAGGCACTGTCCACAATCCCGATAAGGGACCTATGTTAGAACATCAAAACTACAAGGGTGGTATTTCAAGGTTGACTCCAACAAAACTAGCGTCTCATCTTCTAAGTCTCCCACCTATCCTACACATGTAGGTTCAATGTTCAGTGCCAAGCTGTAGTAAAGGTTCACGGGGTCTTTCCGTCTAGCCGCGGGTACACAGCATCTTCACTGCGATTTCAATTTCACTGAGTCTCGGGTGGAGACAGCGTGGCCATGGTTACACCATTCGTGCAGGTCGGAACTTACCCGACAAGGAATTTCGCTACCTTAGGACCGTTATAGTTACGGCCGCCGTTTACCGGGGCTTCGATCAAGAGCTTCTCCGAAGATAACCCCATCAATTAACCTTCCGGCACCGGGCAGGTGTCACACCGTATACGTCATCTTTCGATTTTGCACAGTGCTGTGTTTTTAATAAACAGTCCCAGCCACCTGGTTTCTTAGACCAACTTCAGCTCCACAAGCAAGTCGCTTCACCTAATGTTGGCGTACCTTCTCCCGAAGTTACGGTACTATTTTGCCTAGTTCCTTCACCCGAGTTCTCTCAAGCGCCTTAGTATTCTCTACCTGACCACCTGTGTCGGTTTGGGGTACGATTCATTATGAACTGAAGCTTAGAGGCTTTTCCTGGAAGTATGGCATCAACAACTTCATCACCGTAGTGACTCGTCTCGACTCTCAGCCTTAACAACAACCCGGATTTACCTAAGTCGTCAGCCTACAATCTTTCACATGGACAACCAACGCCATGCTTGCTTAGCCTGCTCCGTCCCCCCTTCGCATTCATAATAAGTACAGGAATATTAACCTGTTTCCCATCGACTACGCCTTTCGGCCTCGCCTTAGGAGTCGACTCACCCTACCCTGATTAACATGGGATAGGAACCCTTGGTCTTCCGGCGTGGGGGTTTTTCACCCCCATTATCGTTACTCATGTCAGCATTCGCACTTCTGATACCTCCAGCAACCCTCCCGGGCCACCTTCAACGGCTTACAGAACGCTCCCCTACCCCGCAAACATAAGTTCGCAGACGCAGCTTCGGTGGTATGTTTAGCCCCGTTACATCTTCCGCGCAGACCGACTCGACCAGTGAGCTATTACGCTTTCTTTAAAGGATGGCTGCTTCTAAGCCAACCTCCTGGCTGTCTGGGCCTTTCCACATCGTTTCCCACTTAACATACACTTTGGGACCTTAGCTGGCGTTCTGGGTTGTTTCCCTCTTCACGATGGACGTTAGCACCCACCGTGTGTCTCCCGGATATTACTTTACGGTATTCGGAGTTTGCATGGGGTTGGTAAGTCGGGATGACCCCCTAGCCCAAACAGTGCTCTACCCCCGTAAGTATTCGTCCGAGGCTCTACCTAAATAGATTTCGGGGAGAACCAGCTATCTCCCGGTTTGATTAGCCTTTCACTCCTAGCCACAAGTCATCCCCTCACTTTTCAACGTAAGTGGGTTCGGTCCTCCAGTTGATGTTACTCAACCTTCAACCTGCCCATGGCTAGATCACCGGGTTTCGGGTCTATACCCTGCAACTATTCGCCCAGTTAAGACTCGGTTTCCCTACGGCTCCCCTATTCGGTTAACCTCGCTACAAAATATAAGTCGCTGACCCATTATACAAAAGGTACGCAGTCACCTAACTAGTAGGCTCCTACTGCTTGTACGTACACGGTTTCAGGTTCTATTTCACTCCCCTCACAGGGGTTCTTTTCGCCTTTCCCTCACGGTACTGGTTCACTATCGGTCAGTTGGGAGTATTTAGCCTTGGAGGATGGTCCCCCCATATTCAGTCAGGATATCACGTGTCCCGACCTACTCGATTTCACTTATTATAGATTTTCATATACGGGACTATCACCCTGTATCGTTGCACTTTCCAGAGCATTCTACTAATCACAAATAAGCTTAAGGGCTGTTTCGATTTCGCTCGCCGCTACTTTCGAAATCTCGGTTGATTTCTTTTCCTACGGGTACTTAGATGTTTCAGTTCTCCGCGTTCGCCTCGTTAACCTATGTATTCAGTTAACGATACCTGTAAAACAGGTGGGTTTCCCCATTCGGAAATCTAAGTCTCAAGTGCTTTTTACTAGCTCGACTTAGCTTATCGCAAGTTAATACGTCCTTCATCGCCTCCAACTGCCAAGGCATCCACCGTGTACGCTTAGTCACTTAACCATACAACCCAAAAAAGTCTTGCTTGGTCTTTTGTATTTATACTGCCTTGCTGTCTTATTTTGCTTGGTCACATAACTCGTTATGCTCCCGGCGACAAAATAATCGGCGGCGTTGTCTAAATTCAAAATCCACATCGCAATACAAATTTAACTTGTATTATCTTATGACAGTTAACTTCGCCAGAAGTTAATGTTTTGAATACTAAAGTAGATACCACTTCATTCCTCTACAACCTAAGTTGCAAAACAATAAACTGGCATAATTACAAATATCTTTCGATATTCGTTTTTACTTTTTAAGAACTCTTTTAAATCTTATTCCTAAGAATAAGTTTAAAGAATTTTTATATCAGCTTTCCAAATTTTTAAAGAACTTTTAACTGGGGTCAGGTCTTGCATTTTGCATTAACCTAATCCCGGAACCTGATAATGCACAATGCAAGACCTGACCCCTTGTTAAATATAATCATCTGTGTGGACACTGCGAACAAATCGATTCTAAATCGTATAAGGAGGTGATCCAGCCCCAGGTTCCCCTAGGGCTACCTTGTTACGACTTCACCCCAGTCATGAATCACTCCGTGGTGACCGTCCTCCCTAAGGTTAGACTAGCCACTTCTGGAGCAACCCACTCCCATGGTGTGACGGGCGGTGTGTACAAGGCCCGGGAACGTATTCACCGCGGCATTCTGATCCGCGATTACTAGCGATTCCGACTTCATGGAGTCGAGTTGCAGACTCCAATCCGGACTACGACAGGCTTTAAGTGATTCGCTGACTCTCGCGAGCTCGCAGCACTCTGTACCTGCCATTGTAGCACGTGTGTAGCCCTACACGTAAGGGCCATGATGACTTGACGTCGTCCCCACCTTCCTCCGGTTTATCACCGGCAGTCTCCTTAGAGTTCTCAGCATGACCTGCTAGCAACTAAGGATAGGGGTTGCGCTCGTTGCGGGACTTAACCCAACATCTCACAACACGAGCTGACGACAGCCATGCAGCACCTGTCTCAGAGCTCCCGAAGGCACCAAACCATCTCTGGTAAGTTCTCTGGATGTCAAGTGTAGGTAAGGTTCTTCGCGTTGCATCGAATTAAACCACATGCTCCACCGCTTGTGCGGGCCCCCGTCAATTCATTTGAGTTTTAACCTTGCGGCCGTACTCCCCAGGCGGTCTACTTAATGCGTTAGCTTTGGAAAAGTTGTCCGAAGACCCCAGCTCCTAGTAGACATCGTTTACGGCGTGGACTACCGGGGTATCTAATCCCGTTTGCTCCCCACGCTTTCGTACATGAGCGTCAGTATTGACCCAGGTGGCTGCCTTCGCCATCGGTATTCCTTCAGATCTCTACGCATTTCACCGCTACACCTGAAATTCTACCACCCTCTATCATACTCTAGTCTGCCAGTTCGAAATGCAGTTCCCAGGTTGAGCCCGGGGCTTTCACATCTCGCTTAACAAACCGCCTGCGTACGCTTTACGCCCAGTAATTCCGATTAACGCTTGCACCCCTCGTATTACCGCGGCTGCTGGCACGAAGTTAGCCGGTGCTTCTTCTGCGAGTAACGTCACAGCTATAGCCTATTAAACTATAACCTTTCCTCCTCGCTGAAAGTGCTTTACAACCCTAGGGCCTTCTTCACACACGCGGCATGGCTGCATCAGGCTTGCGCCCATTGTGCAATATTCCCCACTGCTGCCTCCCGTAGGAGTCTGGACCGTGTCTCAGTTCCAGTGTGGCTGATCATCCTCTCAAACCAGCTAGGGATCGTCGCCTTGGTGAGCCCTTACCTCACCAACTAGCTAATCCCACTTGGGCTAATCTATAGGCGTGAGGCCCGAAGGTCCCCCACTTTGATCCGTAGATATTATGCGGTATTAGCAGTCGTTTCCAACTGTTGTCCCCCACCTAAAGGCATATTCCCAAGCATTACTCACCCGTCCGCCGCTCGTCATCTTCTAGCAAGCTAGAAATGTTACCGCTCGACTTGCATGTGTTAGGCCTGCCGCCAGCGTTCAATCTGAGCCATGATCAAACTCTTCAATTAAAAGTTTTTTTGAAGCTTGCGCTTCAGCTCAATGAATTCTGTTTTTGATATTACATTTAACCTCTTTATAAAAAGAGACGAAACATAACGTCGCATATGACTGTGTAAACACTTTCATTACAGAACTTAATGAGACTCTAAATTTTTTGTTACCACTCAATTAAGAGTGAAGTAACTGTTAGAATCTTACCTGTAAGAGTGCCCACACAGATGATTACTTATTTTTAAAGAACGATGTTCTTAGCTCATGGCTGAAGAACGTTTCCAGCAACTCGTTACCGACACTTGCTAGGGGTGCGAATAATACACCGTAAAAACTTTGAGTCAACATTTAATTTAAATTTCTTTTTAGCAAATCTAAATTTGATGTTAACCGTAAGAGTAAACTCTTACTGCCAACTCAGCGCTTATCGCTACATCCCTTAAGGCTCTTGCCTTTAGCATGTCGCTGCTGTCTGTGTCGGTGGATGCGCATTATAGGCAGATTAACTTTTGGCGCAAGTGTTTTTTTAATAAAAATGTAAAAAACAGTATTTAGCTCATTTTTTGACTCTAAACTACTAAAACCCACTAATAACTTTCTCTATATGACTACATATTCCACTTTTACTTATGTAAAAGCGGAATTTAAGTATTATTCAAAAAGTCATTTTTGCAAGTCAGATTATTACAAAATTAGGTAATATGTTTTAAGTCATTAAATTTATGCATTTATTTCTCTAATACAAAATACTATATAGTTTCCTTCTGTACTTACTAGCCAAACTATCACCCTCTGGTAAAGTTGCGATAACATCTAAAAATGATTTTCTTGCATTAGCAAACGCAAGATCTTTTTGAAGTACAGAGAATAGATAAATAAGTGCTTCTTCTTTACGCCCAACTTGATCATACTGCATAGCTAAATCAATTTTTAATTCTAAATTATCGGGCTCATTTTTAACTTGCTGTTGTAATTGTTTTATCTCTGGTGAATCCTGAGCCTCTAATGCCGATTTTAGTTTAGTTTGTAGATTTGTATAATATGCATCTTGTTCTTCTAAAGGTACTGCATCCAATAACGCTTTCGCATCATCTAATTTTTTTATATTTAAACAAATATCTGCAAAAACTAGTTTAACTCTTATATTATCAGGACTTATTGCCATTGCTTTCTTTGCATAGCTATATGCTTGTTCCATCTCACCAGCAAGTAAAGCTTGTTTCGCTTTTTCTAGCATCATATCTTCTTGTGAAGGTAAATGTTTAGATAAAGCCTCTATTAATTGCGATTCACTCTGCGGTCCAGGTAACATATCTACTGGCGCACCATTTTTTATTATCACTAAAGTTGGTATTGCCTGAATATTCAGTTGCTGCGCCAGCTGAGAAGCCAGAGCTTGTTCTAAGTCACAATCTAATTTCCCAATTAATAACTGTTCTTCATACTGAGACGCTATATTTTCCAAAACTGGAGCTTGCTGTATGCATTCAGGACTCTGAGGAGAATAGAACTCAATAATGAATAATTTATCTTGAGATCCTTCAGTTAACAATTGTTGAAAATTCTCAGATGTTAAATTTAAGATATGGCTCATATGAGTCCTAATAAATATATAATTAGTTTTTATTTTGGGGCTTATTCTATATTTACAAGTAATGTTCCTAAAATTTGATTAATTAGTTTAATGTGATAATTTAAACGTTTAAAAATAAACAATAGATAATAATATGAAAAACTTACTTTTATCTTCGATAGCCTTAATTACAGCAAGTCAAATTGCAGCATCTGAATTAACGAGTTCTATTAACGCCGATCTACCTGAATTAGAAAAACTGTATTTACACTTACATCAGAACCCTGAACTTTCTTACCAAGAAAAAGAAACCGGTAAAACAATTGCCCAGAGTTTAACAAAGTTAGGTTTTTCAGTAATAGATAACGTAGGTGGTTTTGGTGTTGTTGGTTTGTATAAAAACGGCAATGGCCCAACAATAATGATCAGAACGGACACCGATGGCCTTCCTATAACAGAGAAAACAGGCAAAAGCTATGCGTCAAAAATAACAACAAGAGATAAAAATAATAACACCGTGGGTGTGATGCATGGATGCGGACATGATATACACATGACTAGCTTTATTGGAACGGCACAACAGTTAATTAAGAACAAGTCTAACTGGCAAGGCACATTAATGATGGTTGCTCAACCAGCTGAAGAAGTTGGAGCTGGTGCAAAAGCTATGCTAAAGGAAGGTCTTTACTCTAAATATGCAAAACCGGATCATATTTTAGGTCTTCATGTAAGTGCTTCAGTTCCTGTGGGAAAAATTACTATTGCCCCTGGTTATGCACTAGCCAACGTTGACTCTGTTGATATAACGGTAAAAGGTAAGAGTGGTCATGGCGCTTACCCACATTTAACAATTGATCCTATTGTTCTTGCATCACGTATTGTTTTAGCACTTCAAACTATTAATAGTAGAGAGATCTCTCCTTTGAAACCTTCAGTGATCACTGTTGGTTCTATACATGGAGGTTCAAAACACAATATTATTTCGAACGAAGTTAAACTACAGCTTACTTTGCGCTCTTATGATCCTGCGGTAAGAGAGCAACAAATTAACGCAATCAAAAGATTAACCAAAGGAATTGCGATAAGCGCTGGGTTAAACGAATCCAATTATCCAGCAGTTTACGTACATGAAGAGGAAAAAATCCCCTCAACTTATAATAATCCGATTTTAACGAAACAGATCACAAGCAGCATCACAAAAGAGCTAGGTTTGCAAAATGTGCTCAAAGCAGAGCCCGTAATGGCTGGTGAAGATTTTGGTTTATATACTAAAACTGATGAAAATATACCGAGCACTATCTTTTGGCTTGGTGGCGTATCTGTTAAAGATTATGAATTGTCTATTAAAAATAACACCAGCTTACCTTCCTTACATTCAAGTAAATTTGCACCAGATTATCCAATAGCCATAACAACTGGGGTGAGAGCGATGACGGCAAGTGCAATGGATTTATTTAATCAATAATAGTCAAAGCGTAAAAACTAAAATACAAGTATTATCACGATGCTTTTTTATAAGTTTTACGTTTTCGCCTAAATTTTTTAGTACTTTTTTGTTCAGGCAAAGTTTTAAACACTGAGCTATCGCAGGTTTTTGATAGAGCGATTATTTCATTCAACTGTTTTAATAACGGCTGCATAAAATGCTGATAGCTTAATTCTTTTTGCGCTATCGAACCTAAACTTGACTCCCATACAGCGGTTAAGTCAGGCTTTGATACTTGCTCTGGTAAAACTTGAATTAAAGCAATACCAGCTTCAGTTGCCAAAATCTGTTTACCTTGACGCTTTAAAAAATTACGCCTAAATAATAACTCTATAATCCCAGCTCTGGTTGCTTCAGTACCCAAGCCATCTGTTTCCTTTAATACTTTTTTAACCTCAGGATCTTTTACAAACCTGGCTATCCCAGTCATTGCCGCTAACAATGTCGCATCAGTAAAATGAGCCGGCGGCTGTGTATATTTTTCAATTAATTCGCCTTGTACGCATAATAATTTTTGACCTTTTACTAGCACAGGCAGTTTATCTTCATTATCAAGTTCGCTTTTTCCCATTAACTCTTTAAAACCTAACTGTATTTCTTGTTTTGCCTTGGTTTTAAACCTGCCTTTTGCTATTTCTATCTCGACTTGTGTTTCGTTAAATATATATTCGGGATAAAATTGCGCTAAATAATGTCGAGAAATGAGTTGATATATATTCTTTTCATCTCTCGTTAAAGTGATAGCTTGTAGTTTTTTAGAGGTTGGGATAATTGCGTGGTGTGCTTCCACCTTTTTGTCATTCCAACATTTCGATTTTAAATTCGAATTGGCCGCATCAACTTTATCGATATCTTGTCCTTGGTTATTTTTTATCGCTACTAATACTTGAGCTGCTTCTTTATGGTGTTCTTTTGGTAAATAACGATTATCCGACCTTGGATAAGTGATCAGCTTATGTTTTTCATATAAATTTTGACATGTATCTAATACTTGTTGTGCTGCCATGCCAAATGCTTTAGCTGCATCTATTTGCAATGCCGATAAATTATAAGGTAAAGGCGCATTTTGTTTTTTTTGTTTTTTATCAATATTTAAAACAGTGCCTGATTGATTAGTAATACGAGATACCACATTTTGCGCTAGACCTTTATGTAAAACACGGCCTTCATCATCCATATAAGGTTCGCACGCTTCACTTGGCTGCCATTTCGCTTTAAAAATGGCGTTAGTTTTATTATCTAAATCAGGATTTAAATGAGCATATACATCATAGAATGCATGAGACTCAAAATTTAAAATTTCAAGATCTCTTCTAACAACTAAACCTAATATAGGTGTTTGCACTTTTCCTTTCTTAGCCAGAACATTCAAAATTGTGTCAATTAAACATATTCACGCAAACTATACCTTAAGTAATTATGTATGGTGTGACGGTAGTCTTATAGCAATTAATTAACTATAAAGTTTATTATAATTGGTTTATTTTATAATTTTAAGTTTCGCTTTAATTAATTTTTATTGTCATCTGACTCTTACACTACTTAAGGTTTTGGGCCCCCCCTTAAAGGAAAACACCATAATAACAATTTGGACAATCTACCAACTTTTGTGAATAGGGTAAATTGATTACTGAGTCAGACCAAATATACGTACATTTTGGGCACCTGATCGTTCTGTTCTCGTATTGTTTAACTTCTTTAGTTTTCTTTGTAGGAGTAAATTCTGAAAATAATCTATCGTATACATTAGCTGTATTTGCTTGCATTGACCTATGTTGTTCTTGTTTAAATTGACTGTTGTATAGTTCTTTATCTCTTAGTTTGTCTAATTGAATATGTTCTCTAATTGCCATATTTTCATGAGGGTGATAATGCCATGTTCTCAGGGTAACATCATATAAAAGTTTATTTCTCACCTGTTCCCTAAAATCCGAGCTAATGTTACTTATATATTCAGCCAAAGAACTGATACATATCTCTACCCTAGCAGTATCACTTTGTATATTTGTGAAATAACATGTGGTTTCTAAAGGGTCATATGATAACGCCAAAGCTATATTCATGTTTTCAGTTTTAATTGTCGCGAGCTCTGTATTTCCGCTTTCATATGCGGGTCTAAATTTAACATCTCTATATGCGTAAATTTGGCATTCTGTTACGGTACATTTTTTAGTATAACTCGCGTTATCAAGTTTATATTTGGTAGTATATTTAGGTAATTTAATTTCATTATTCGATTCCAAAATAGAACGACACAACCAGAAGACCGCTCTTTCAATATTAGCTACACAAGGAACCTCATCAGACGTCACACGAGGAGCGTGCTTAAAGTGAGAGCGTCTATCTGTATAGTAAAAAGCCACAACCGGCATTTCACAATGCACACATACACAATTGCAAGCTAAGCCACTGGGAACTTCATCAACAAAAGCTAAGTTGCCGGTTTTTATTTCTTTAGCGAATGGAAGCAGTAAATCCGTTTTCAAGCGTATCTCCAATGAATTATCCTAGAGAATAATCCAACCAACTTAAAAATTGGACTACATCTACATCGTAAAAATGATTATACCTTGTTTTTACCGTCGGTGTTTTTCAAGGTAGTTGCTTAAATTGTAACGCTGTTTCTTTGTGTTGCTCTGAGATTAACCCAATAACAAATTACGTGATTTATTGCTGATATCGATTTTGACTATTTTTTCCCTTGCCTCGATATCGACCGTTTTTACGGTCAATTACAAAATATGAGTCACCGTTAATGGTACATTGATTTATTGACAGCTTTAGTTACACATAATTTGCGGTTACGAGTGTAAAAGTAGTTATCATTCAAACGATCGTTTGGATGATAGTCCAAATTGAACCGAATCGGGGGATGGCCGTAAACCCCCTACTTTGTTCATTACTTCTCTTTGCTCTGATGTTGTATAAAAAACAGGAAGATCAGAAGGATATGAAAAATTTTCCTCAGTTTCATTTTTGTAACTATCAGTTAAAAAAGTAGGTACTTGATCCTTTGTGTCCTTGATATTATTCATCTGTTTCTTTTTCATATTAATACTCGCCTTCTTTAATATTTGATAATCAGATTCTATATAATAACTATTTAGTGTGTTGAACATTTTTTAATGCGGCTAATTTACCTTTCAGTGATAGTAATCTTATTCTCCCTTTATCGTGAAACGGCAAAATAGATTCTTTATTTTGAGGGAATTTATCCATGATACGTTGATATTCTTCCATTTCACTTTCTACAATTAATATATCTGTTTCGTGCGCTTCTTTAGCTTTAGCAAGTTCGATTTCAAAACACTTAGCATTATCATTTATCTTTGATGGTAAAAGTTCAGTTGTTCGGCATTTCTGAAATTTAACAAAATCTGAAGCTTTAAAAAGTGGCGTCTTGATATATTTAGCCCGTTTCGGACTTGGATTTTTATCTCTAACTAACAAATCTTTTTTAACTAAACGAATAACTTGGCGATAAGCAAACACTCTGGCGTCAACAGGTGTCTTGTAAACATTGGCAAGTGTTAACAACATGTCCCGCAATGTTGTAATGGTAAAGTAGTTCAGATCCTTTTCAATTAAAAGGTAATAAATATATTCATTGAGTTCAATGGCTTTAGTCATATAGAGCTACCAAAAATAAAACTTAGGATTACTAAGTATACTAATATAAGTAAAACTTAGACAATCTAAGTTATTCTAGGTATACAGATGAAAATTAAGTGGTTAAACCAAATCCTATCCCTGTCAGGCTTAAAGACGCTCGTAAGCGAGCGAATATGACTCAAAAAGAATTAGGTATACGTATTGGTTTAGATCCTAGCTCAGCAAGCAGTAGAATGAATCACTACGAAAAAGATAGGCATACACCTGACGTTCAAACGCTACAGCGTATGGCCGATGAGTTAGGCGTTCCTTTGAATTATTTCTTTTGTGATAGTAGTGAATCAGCAGAACTTGCTTGCTTAATTAATAATCTATCAAGAGAAGAAAAGCAAAAGTTGATCGAGCAGCTAATTAAATGAATTTACTTTTTGTCTAAATTTAAATAGTAAAGTAATTAATAAATACCAAGCTAACATCCATTTACTATTGTAAGCACCTAAAATAAAAGGCAATATTAATTTCTATTATTAATATTTAACGAGGCTCTTTTGATTCGATTACTTCACTTTTCTGATATTCACTTTAAATCCCCCGAATGTTGTGACTTAGAAACAGATCCGAACACATCAATTCGAGATAAACTTATCTTGGATATACAGCAGCATTGCATGAAAGATGGTAAAAATGTAGATGCAATATTAATTACTGGTGACATTGCGTTTGCAGGAAAGAAAGAAGAATACGAAGTTGCATCAGCTTGGATTGATGAACTATGTGAACAAACTCATTGCAGAAAGCAAGATGTATATGTCGTTCCCGGAAATCATGATGTTGATCGTGGTCTGGCAAATGGTGTTGTTGTTAATGCATTACGAGAACAAATCTCAGTTCTTAAAAATAAAACTGAACGAGATAAAGCCTTTTCTAAGCTTCTTTCGGATACAACAGCAGGGCATGCTCTTCTTCACCCGATGCAGAATTACAATAACTTTGCATCTAAATATAATTGTGGCATAAACGCAGAAAGTGCCCATTGGAATCAAAAAATAAAAATATCAGAAAATATTGACCTAAATTTGCGAGGTATCACCACAACGCTTTTATCCTGTAGTAAAGACGATGTAGGTAAACTAATTATAGACCAACGTCAGACATCATTCCGTCAAGAGGCGGGACAAATTTACCTAACAATGATGCATCACCCTTGCGATTGGCTTATGGATAGTGACGATGTTAAAGATCAATTAGATAATCATATACAAATTCAGTTGTTTGGACACAAGCATCGCGCGCGTTGGGATTCAGGAGATAACTATATAAGAATTAGTTCAATTTCCTTACACCCCGATAGAGGTGAGTCAGGCTATGAACCAGGATACAATATAATTGATCTTAGCCAAAGTTCTCTTGATAAGGATGATAAGGCACAAATAGATGCAAAAGTCAGTGTCCGTATTTTACAGTTCAACCCCATGACATTCACTGCAAAACGCTTTAAAAACAATGATTTCATATTAAAAACTTTTGAAGTAGATAAACCTTTTAATCCTCTAGCCTCGCATATTGAGCCATTACAAAAAGTAGAAGAAGCTTTGAGTTCAAAAAGTGTAGCTGAAATAAAAAAAGATATAGAAATACCCACGGTCAAGCCTGAAGCTACACCTATCAATATAAAAGATCTTTCTTACAGCTTCTATCAATTAAAAGGAAGTGAAAAAAGAGAAATAATCAACACTCTCAATCTTCTTTCTGACAAAGAATGGGAGCTTTCTGAAGTAGAAAGACAGAAGACTGCTTTTAATCGAGCAAAAGACAACTGCTCACTGCAACAATTACATGATGCAATAATGGAAAAGGAAAAATTTAATGTCTGAATTAACAGCCGCCGATGAACAAGAAACTATTGATATTTACCCTGACTTTGTTGATTGGGTAACACCTACAGATATATCTTTAAGTAGGGATGAGTTCCAGTTGAGATGGAAAACAATACATAGAATTTTTATTGACCAAGAAAGAGACGAGATAAATAATGAGTTTATTGATCATTTGATAATATCATCACTAGGGCATATGGATTTAAGACCTGAAGCTCTAGATACCCTCAGAAGTAAAATGCGTATAGATGACGTCATGTTTCCTAATACCCAAGGCTCTAGAGATGAAGAGTTAAAGGTACTCTCATCTTATTGTTTACGTCTTTTAATTGATAACGACTTATATACTGACCTTTCCTGCTCCCAAAATGTAACCAAGATTTTATCAGCCTCATTAAATGGGATCAAATCATACAAAGGTGGCATAGATTTAGTTAACTTGGCGAAAAACAACTCGTTTAAATATACTCGCACGATAAGGGATAGGTCAAGTATTGAAGCACCAGGACTTTCCTTCCAATTCGAATCAAATACTACCAGTGCTCTAAAGATGCTTGATAACGAGAATGATAGTAATATGGAATATAATAAAACAGCTATTTTGACAGTTGCTAGTGAACTCAGTCGTCAGTTATCAGCCGCCACTAGGCACATGAAGAATTATGTAGCGAAAGTAAATACTGAAAACAAGAAAATTGCGGAGGAGCAGGAGATCCTTTGGTTTGTCAATCTATGCTGGAGCGATAAGTTTGATACTAACTATACGAATTTATCAGTATTTATAAGAATATTTGAATTTGCAAGTGACTTAAGTTCACGAACTCATCTCAATGTTGAACTACCATCTGTAAAAGCTCTATCTAATAAAGTTGGTATAGAGCCACAAAAAATAAAATTTAGAGAATGGGTTGCCGGTGTATTACAAGAATACACCATTGCTATCGATGAGTATGAAGATGAAATTTCAGAATTAACACCATGCCTTTATGCTATTAAATTAGCAAAGCAAGGCAATTGGTTCAATAAATGGAAAGAACACATTGGCTTAGAAAGTAACTTTGAAATTGACTCATTAGAACTTACACAACAAATTTATAGAGAGCAGCTGGTTATAGGGTGGCAATGATAAATGAAATGCAATAATTCAGATTGTAACTATGCCACAGATAGCGTTTGTATAGATGGGTTATCTGAAAAAAACTGCCCAAACTTAGTCGACTTTTCTCAACTAGAATTTGTGTCCCCTGACTCAATAACCGAAAGAGGCTCTTCGGAAAGAGCTGGTGATTCAGTTAAACAACAACCTTCTATTGAAATATCAAAGGTACCTTTTTGTGGGCAAACGCCATTATCTATAGATGAAACTCAAACTAAGTTAAAAGATCATGTAGGCAAAGTGATATCATTTATAGGCCCTATCGGTGTAGGTAAAACGACTCTAATATCTAGCTTATATGATATTTTTAGTAAGCAGAGTGAAATTCCTGTAACATTTGGTGGCTCTGATACTCTTTATGCCTTCGAAAATTTATGTCATCACGCACGAGTTACTTCTCGTGGTTCTTCGGTATCAACCCCTAGAACTTCATCTACTGAAGGAGTTCGCTTTTATCACCTTTCCATACGTGATAGTCAGGAACAACGTCAGGAATTTTTTTTAGCTGATCGCTCTGGCGAAAGTTATTCTGAAATGGTTAACAATATATCACTAGGTAATAACTTCAATGAACTGCTGAGGAGCGACCTGTTACTATTTATGGTTGATTCATCACTCTTGGGCAGTAAAAGTGAAAGACACAAAACACGGCGAACAACCAAGAAACTTATACAGTCTCTCTTTGAGTCCCAAATTTTGCCAAAAAATACTAATTGCGCTCTCGTTCTAACAAAGTTCGACTTAGTTGCGGGAACAGATCAAGAGATTCTTTGTATGTCAGAAGCAGATCGGATTGTTAATGATGTACAAAACTACTTAGATACATGTATAGATATATTTCCATTATCTGCTCGCCCTAATAATGAAGTGCATGAGACTCCAGAGTTTTTTAAAGCCCTATGGGAAAAGTTAGAATTATTACAACGCCCAAAGAAGAAAATTAAACTACATAAATTTAAGACGAATCGCAGCTTTCACAATTTGGAATTGACTTATGACAATTAAGAAGCAAGAAAATAAGATCCTTTTTTGTGGGTTACCTTCCTCTGGAAAAACAACCTTTTTGGGTGCTTTAAGCTATTTAGCTGAGAACAATGAAGTAGATAAAGAACTCGAGTTAGTCGGTTTACCAACAGAAAGGTATTTTTTTAACGAACTTGCTGAACAATGGGTTTGCTGTGAACCTATGCTGAGAACAAAAGTATCTAGCTCCGAAAAAATAGAAATGACTCTTAAAAAAAATGACCAATTATTTCTCATTGAAATGCCTGATTTATCAGGTGAAACTTGGAGTGAACTTTGGGCTGAACATGAACTTGATACAAAACTTATATCATTTTTAAATGAAACCAGTGGGATTGTTTTCTTTATACATGCTGATAAATTAGTCGCACCTATGTCTATCTGTGATGAAAGTTCTATAGCCCAACAAGAGCTAAGTTGTAACACAGATAATTTAAAATTTGAAAAGTGGAATCCTACAGAACATACGCCCACTCAGTCTATTGTAGTTGATCTTCTAAAAAAAATATCATCACAGTTAGAAGGCTGCAACAAAAAACTAGCAATTGTACTTTCCGCATGGGATACCATTACTGATGGCTCCTCACCTATAGGCTTTATTGAAAAAGAATTACCGTTGTTATTTCAGTATTTGGATTGTAAGTTCGATTATGAATACGTTGATATTTTTGGTGTCAGTGCTCAGGGTGGTAACTTAGATGAGAAGAAAGAAAAGGGGATTTTACTCGATATAGATGAGCCAAGTAAAAGAATAAAAATCACCAAAAATGGAACGGTATACTCAGAAGATCTCACTCAAATATTATCGTGGGTAGTTAATGAGTAATACAAACCTAATACACCAAACTTTCCATGGGTACTCTAATGGGCACAAGTTATTAGCATCTAGTATTGATCTTGACAGTAAAATCAAGAATATCCTTCTTAGTGAATCGGATTCTCCTGGGCAAGAGTTTCACCATAAAGATAATGTATGTTACACAGGATACCCCATAGTGGAATATGGATATTATGTCCTGTCTAAAACATGGGTAGCAACAGAAATAGAACGACCAGGCTGTGTCTGGACCCATAGTATTTTGGTGCCATTTTCTCTTTTAGCTCACAAAGACTTATTAAAACATTTTAACCCATTTGATAATTTCATAAAAAAAGAAGGTATGTATAACTTAAGTGTAAATTTAGAACCTATACAATTTAACATTAATAGCTCATACACCACACATACCAGTGATAACACTAAGGAGCTATCACTGGTATTTAGTCATATTTTCTCAACGGAAAAGCAGGTCTTTATACCTCAAAATTTAATTTCAGTGTCTGATATTATAATTATGTGGAGTAGCTTGTGGCCTAAACTTAGGAGATCTTTTAGTTTCAAAACATGGTCGCCTAAAATGTCTAGCAGTAGACCCTATTATCATAAATATAGCTTATTACTTAATGATTATATTTATGACGAAATCCAATCTGATAATTGGGCTGAAGCTATCTTTAGCGTTGATAATTCTGATGTAAATAACTTTATGTGGAAGCATGGCGCATCATTAGATAATAATAAAAAAAATGTACATTCATTATTGACTTGCTGGAGTTTATTAAAAAGAAAACAGTTTGATGACTTAAGCATGTTCATTTTAAAATGGAAAAAAACTCCAATAAGTTTGGTCAAAGATATATCCAAAATACTAACACCAAATGACATTTCAAAGTCTGTAGCTTATTTTCTTTCAACATATATATTAATAATAACTAATGACGATATATCAGATGAAACTTTGAATGAAATAGGTAACTTATTACTTAAAATAGATCCAAAGTTTTTAACTAAAATTTTAGAGTCAAATACAGAGCATGCAAGAAGTATATCAGTTAACCATATTAATGAACTTTCAATCGAAGTTGTAACTGAATTATACAATCGAAGTGTCTATCAGGACATTGATATCTACAAACCCGAAATAATTTCTGAAAAATACTTTTGGGATAATTGTCATAATTCTCAAGACTTATTTGAAAATATTATTAGAATTGAAAAATTAACTAAATATATCCCTATAAATGAATTTTCACCGTGTGACCAAACTATTAGTAACGTTTCTAAGGAAGAGATACTCAAAGTTTTGCTATACAAATTTGATTACTTAAATAACGACTGGATTAGTTATTTACTTGATAATCAGGAAGAAATATCTATTAATCAAGAGTTATTAAATGAAAAAAATAGAAAATTAGGATCTTTTATTATTTCAACTTTTAAAGTTAGCACTTTGCAGTGTTTTCCTGATGAAGTTATTTCATATTTATACCTTCATGTGAAGAAAGATAAAACCCTAATTTTTAAAGCCGCTTTGATATTAACTAGTTATGGTGACACAGATAAACCAAAACTATTGCGTAATTCATTTGATGATATTTGTTATTTAGTATCCATGAATGATTTAAGTATTTATGAAAAAAATCATTTAAGAAATAACATAAAACAAAGAGTATCAAATTATACTTTTCAATTTAGTTTGAGTTTAAGCTTGAGTTTGAGTTTGAGTTTTAGTTCATTACGTGACCATTTTATAGTATTTTCAGCTTTATTCGCAATGAAAAACAATATACCAACAAATAAATTAACATCGTATAAAAGTAATTTATTTGAGCTAAATAGGATAGTAAAGAAATCAACGAGAAAATAATTAACGATTTACTCGTTTGATTTTGGCTGAACCAAGTCTTTTTATTGTTGCTTTCAGATTACTTAAGTAAATGTCGACAGCTTAGCTAAATAATATCTTTTACTTTTAATATATTGTGATCATATATAACACATACTTAGTAATATATAGCCAAAAAAATTATTAAGTAATTCTAATTAAATGATAAATTCACGGCACTAATCAATATTTAAAATGCATTTTTAGTTTTGATGACATGAATATTACAATCCTAACCTTTAGCTTTTCTTGTCCTCTTTGCCTTAGGCTTAAAAGCTCTCTTCGCCTTATATGGTGTACCTTTTCCTTTTAATCCACTAAAAGTAACCTTTTTCACTTCATTGATTAAAACATCTATGCTTTGAGTAATTGGCTCCATAAAATGTCCGTACTTTATCTCTTTTTGGCTAATGGCTTCTAACTGTGATTCCCAGTGAGCAGTCATATCAGGAATTGTCATACGTTCAGGTAGTGAACATATTAACTGTGTTCCAACGTCAGTAGCTCTAATATCTTTTCCTTTTCGAGTAAGAAATTGACGCTTAAACAAAAGCTCAATGATCCCTGCTCTTGTTGCTTCTGTTCCTAGACCATCAGTATCACGTAAAACTTTTTTGATTGAAGCATCTGTCACGTAGCGTGCAATGCCTGTCATTGCTGATAATAATGTTGCATCAGTAAAGTACTTGGGTGGTGTGGTTTGCTTTTCTTTCAAATCAGCTTTTTGGCAGTGCACCTCGTCACCCTTTGAAACATTAGGAAGGTTCTGCGCTGAAAATTCACTTTCCCCTTGTGAGCTTTGCTTTGAAGGAAATAAACTCTTCCAACCTTGTGACACAACATCTTTTTGTTTTGCAATAAATAAACCACCTGATACTTCAGTATCAATTTGTTTATCTACATATTCAAATGGAGGATAAAACTGAATAAGGTACTGCCTAGCAACTAGCTCATAGATATTATTTTCTGCGGTTGATAACCGGCTTAAATCGGTCGACTTAGATGTTGGTATAATAGCGTGATGGGCACTTACTTTAGAATCATTCCAAGCTTTACTTTTTAGGCAAAGGTTAGCGTTATTTGCAGCATTACTTAATGCTGAGCATGAGTTACGAATAGCCCCGACTACCTGATTAACATCATTTAAGTGCTCTTTAGGTAGATATCTACAATCAGAACGAGGATAAGTGATTAGCTTATGTCGCTCATACAATTGCTGACATGTATCAAGTACAGATTGCGCGCTCATTCCAAATCGCTTTGCGGCATCTATTTGCAGTGCAGACAAACTATAAGGTAATGGTGGGGGCGTCCCTTTTTTTGCTTGAGTTACATTGACAATTTGACCTGCTTTATTTTGTACCTTCGAGATAACGTTTAACGCTAATGCTTTAGATAGCACACGATTATCTTCATCCATATAAGGTTCGCACGCTTTGCTTGGACGCCACTTAGCCAGATACGATTCGCCTTTTGAGGTAAGAAAAGTGCAGATAACCTCATAGAATGGTTTTGACACAAAATTCGCAATCTCAAGATCTCTGTGAACTATTAAACCCAAGACTGGTGTCTGTACCCTGCCAATTGATAAAACTCCGCTATAACCAGATTGACGCCCTTGTAGCGTACATAAACGAGTCATGTTGATACCATATAACCAATCAGCTCTAGCTCGTGCTAATGCAGATGTAGCAAGAGGGATGAAGTCTGTATTTTTACGTAAGTTATTTAGTGCTTTCTTTACTGCTGCTGGGTTCAAGTCACTAATTAAACACCTTAAAACCTCTGCTTTTCTTGCTTTGGATAAACCGCAGTGATTGATAACTTCATCAATTAGGATTTGCCCAACTCGATCTGGATCGCCCATATTAACTAGCGTATCTGCTTTTTTTATTAATGTTTTTACTATTGTAAATTGCTTTCTTGTTTTACTTTTAACGACAAGCTTCCATTCATTAGGAACAATAGGTAAATGCTCAATAGCCCATTTTTTATAATCAGGATTATATGCTTCTGGCTCAGCTTGCTCTAATAAATGACCTATGCACCAAGTAACAACATCGCCATTACCAGCCGTAATAAAACCATCACTTTTTTTATGCGGTTTAGGTAATACATCTATTAGTGCCCTGCCGAGGCTTGGTTTTTCTGCAATAAACAATCTCATACGCATTTAACTACAACCTTTAAGTCTAAGTAAATCAATAGTATATTTTGGGAGTATTTAATCTTCATTATTATCCATCAAAACTAATTCACGAAATTGATGAATAATGGTTTGCATTTTATCAATAACATCACTAGTAATTGTGTTGTGAAAAGTTGCTTCTTCTGTTTCCAGTATGAGTTTTTCAAACATTAATTCTGTTGAGCGTATAAGCATAACTGTACTCATGGTTTCTTTATAGTTAGTAATTTCGTTAAAAGCTAAATCTATATATGTATCCAAGGAAGTAGAATTATTGTGACCTGTATATTGCTGTAACTCTAGCTTCAAAGCTTCAGAGTTGATTAGCGCTCGCCGAAACTCATCTTTGTTATTTATGTTATGCCTACTAATTAAATCAACCATTATTCGTGTGATGAACCCATGCCTAAATAAGTGGCCATGGCCAAGACTCGTATCAATGTTTGAAACCTGGCATAGGCGATTCATTTCACCAGTTAACGTTTCAGCCTTTAATTGTTTTCCTGTTCTATGATTAATAAATAAATACCCATGATCATTCTTCACGCCAACAGTATTTCTTATTATTCTCTTCCTAGACATGTCAATGTAAAACATACAGTCCTGCAGAAACCCTCTAGGTACAGGTACTTTTCTTATCTTCCCTTTCTTTGCAGTAAACATCGAAAGTAAAGGTGAACTGTCATTGGTATTTAGTGCTTCAACAATATCCTTTACTTTTAGATTGACTATTTCAACTCTTCTACCCCCAGTTATTTCGTAGGTAAATAGCATTACCTTACGTCTTAACCTTAAATGTTTATCTGAGGTTTTTAGAGCACTTAATTTTAGCTTTTTAACAACATCAAGGCTTATAGGGCTTTTTGATTTTATAGGGCTAGGTTGAGGAAATGATGAGTGATGCCAATATAATTTTTTGTTTTGACCTGATTTGGTATAGAAACTAAATGACTTACTCTCTATTACGATAGAGCAACCTTGAGAACCAATTAAATTATCAATAAAATGATATTCTTCAATAAAGACTAAAAAATCTATTGTTCTTCGCCCTATTGCCAAAATTGAGTTTGTAGTTCGAATTGAATCACCAACAGTAGTTCTAACACTAAGGCTATTAATAAACTGCTTAAACCTATTATCTGTAAGCTCAGTGAAGTTGATTTTATTATTAAAACAAAACCTAATTATCGATGAAATGTTTTTTGCATATTCTGCGATCGTACCTCCTCGAGTACGTCGACTTAGATGCATTGACCAAAGCTTCAGCATATAAGCATTAGCTTCTACGCATGGCAGACCATTCGGCCAATATACGAAAGGTAAATTACTAGCTTCTCTAGTTATAACTCTCTCAGAGGCCCTATCTACATAATAAGGGAGTTGTGTAGACTCCGGCATGATTTTTAATAACTGTTTATTATTCATTACTATCAATAAAAAAAAGTTTTGAATTTATGATTTTAATTTCTTTTTTACATAAATTTAGGGTTTCAGAGCTAGCTTTTGAAGCGTAGTTAATAGACATTCTTTTCAACTCCTGCAATACAAGGACTAACTGCATATTCTGCTGACGCAACTTTTCTACATCAGACTCACTTTCACGTAGCTTGAGTAAGATACCTTTTTTAGTCGTTTTGTTATTTTCAGCCGGCTTAATTTTTAAATGTTGCTGCTTATTTAAAGCAGTAATCCTTAGTAAGTTTAATCCATGGTAACCATCAGGTAGAAATAGATCAGCATGGGACTTTAAGGTGTTTAATGACGATGAAAGTATGCCAAGCTCTTTATTTTTATAAGTAGCTAACTTTCTTTGTGAGCTCAATAGATCTACAAGCAAGTTAATTTCCTCTTTATTATTGAATTCTGTTGATTCATTAAAGTTGGTTAATAGTTTTTCTAACGCCTTGATTGAGGCTTTTTTCTTTTCTGAAATTTTCATTATGAAGGCTCTTTCTTAACAATTAGTGATAAGTGAACTTCATTTATAGAATTACCTAATTTATCTTTAACCTGTATATATCGAGGATGTAACTCAATCGCTCCCTCTTCTAAAAGCTGGTATATGTTAGATTCGATTTTTTCTTTTAAATCAATAATGTTAGGCGTAGTCGTTATATGACCATCTTTCACTTCATCTTCTAAATAATCAATAACCTCAGCAATTGTCCTAATTTCAATATCTAACACTCCAAAACGATTTTTCAAAATTGACTTTAAATGTTCCAAGTTATCAATATCATTAGAGCTAAAACCGTATAATATTCTTTGTGCTTGTACACCTTTTAAAACTTCACCCGGTATATTCTCAGTTATATAATGATAAATATGTCTAGGATCTGTATGGCCTAAAAAGTAACTTAATGTACCTAAACCATCAAAACCCGATCCCCAAAAGTATGCCATTGCAAAAAAGCGTCTAAGTTGATGCTGCCGAATATAAAAACGTTTAATACCATTGTCTGTTTTAACTGTTGTAGTTTCAAAATAATCACAAAAAACATTGAGGCAAAAATTAGCTTTAGCCACATCAACTTGCTTTTCACTCACTGAGAATTTTGCGAAGGAAAATAATAAGCTATTGCTTTTAAAATCAAAACCATTTGCAGTTAGGTTATTCTTAAACACTACAAAATCCCAAATAATTTTTGCTATAATTTTGGGGATAGGTCTCGATATTCTTTCCCTATCAACATCATCTCCAGACTTTCTATTATCAAAAATTAATGAGTATTCATCAAACCCGCCAATTTCCATATTAGGTTCTACATTTGGAGAAAGGCAATTAACGTTTAAATCTAGTATCTCCCCTTGCCTCCTAGCTGTTATGGCTCCAATAATAACAAGAACAGAACCGATAAGAGTTTCATAAAGCTCAACTAATCCATAGTTAGACCTTAACTTATCAAAGTAATTGTTATTTATACTTTTTTTATTACTAGTCTTTGAAATTGTATAGCAAGATAGACCTATCTCGATTAAATTTACGGGAGCATTATTTAAAATAAACAAACTAAATTCTGAAGATGTTGTACTAAAGCAAGACAACTCTTTTCTTTCATAAGCTATTGATTCGAAAATCTCAAAGATATCTTTTGAGTACTTGACATAAAACTCTAAGGCGTTGTTAATTGAATTAAAAACAAGTGTAAATGGTAGAGTTCTATACCTTCCTACCGATGTAACCTGACTTTTGATAAGTACAATATCGTTAACATCAACATCAAAAACTGAGCTATCAATTATATTTAAAAGGTTTTCAGAAGAACTAACTGAAAGCAACTTAAAAACATTAATATAGTGAGAAATGCTTGATATTGATAATCCCTCAGAGCCACGCTCATGGATAGCTACAGAGATAGCTTTAAACTCAGTATCAAAACTATTATTATTAGGAGTTAATCTTAGTTCATCAAAAGAAGTCGTTTTTACTGGTAACCTCAGATTATTCCCAAACACATTTTTATATAGTTTTGTTGTAATTAACGAATCATGACCTTTTGAGCTATTAGCTCCACGATAAAAATTATTTTCCGCAAGCCATAATCTTGATTTACTCAGCTCTTCATTAGACATTGTGAGGACAGTATTTTCAGCCTTCCATAAAATGGTGGGGTAAGAGGAAGTGGATAGTAAAAGCTGTTCATCCGTTATCAATTTTGACTTGCCACATAAATAAGATGAAACCCTGCTTATAATATCGTAAGCACCTGAAGAACCTCCTTTACTATAAATATCATAAAGTAACTCAATAGCATCATTTCGAGAAAATAGGCTCATTCTATTTTCGGCTAATTTGTATATTTTCACTCTTGAAATTATTCCATCAATTATTATCAAAGCCGTATTGAATTTGGTTTTAAAAGTTGTATGTTTTAAAACTTTTCCTCCGTTGTACCTTTTTGATGATAAAGCACATAGAAAATATTTAATCCCATTTAGCAATTTACTATTATTGAGATCTGACAATAGACTGCCGTCTTCTAATTTAATATTAAAGTTCAAAACAAAATTATTCTTCGCCTTGAAATCACACTCCCATATATGTGATTCGTATTGAGATAGAAGCCACTTTGGGTTATAAATATCTTCCTCAAAGTCTTCTAATGATAAGTATTCAGAAAACAACTTTTTTTGGTTATCGGCAATAGTTAATAACATTTTTTCAAAATAAATGAAGTCACTAGTAGCTAAATTATTATCACAAGCATTACTTTTAGACCTCATAAATCACCTCTTTTAATCTTTTTAAAACAAGCTCTTTATTGTAAGTATAATTAATGATGCTAAGAATCTCTGGATCTGCTGTTCTTTTTAAACTCTCATCTAATGTTTTTACTACAAACTTGGCAGTTTCATACCACTCAATAGTAGTATCAGAAGGTTTTCTAGTTTCTTTTTCTTCGGATTCAACTAAATCAATAATACAGTTCAGAATGGAATACAACGTGGTAGACATTGGAATTATCAATTTATATTTCTCATTGATATTTTCACCATGCACGTCATGTATATCTAAGTTAGCAAAATTTCCATCAACTGCGTGTTTCGAAAAAAACTTTAATTTATGATTTGATAAGAACTCATCTAAATCATTCTTACTAAAATTAATAATATCAGCCAAGTAAGTGCTATCTTTCATTGCCTCAAATATTATTGCGTATTGAAAAACTCTAATCCACCGATCTTGGAGATACTTCAATATTGGAGTTGGTAAATATCTACTTAGTAATTTGGGACAAGGCCTCGTGTGCCCTAAAGCCTCAGAAACTGCTAGTAAGCTGTTAGTTTTTATATATATTAATATAGCTCGACTAGCACGAAATTTCGTAACAGATAAATTATTTAAAATGTCGCGATTATTTAAAAGTGAACGATTTAACTCTAAAAGTTTATTAAGTTCAGAAGATGCAAGAACGGATTGAGTAAGTATGTTTTTCAATCTTTTTGGCTTGCCTATTTGATGAGATGATAAAAGTAAATACCTATAGTCTTTATCATTATTTGTTCTCATATATTCCCTTGCCTGACGCGTCAATAGCTCAAGACATTCAAATATATACTTTGACTTATTTGTTAATACTATTTTCTGTTCTGCATTTCTATAACCCTTTCTAAGCTTATAACCTACAGCTATAGATGAATTAGCGCTTTCTATAAAACCGCTTTTATTGCCGTTTTTGTCATACAGTTGAAAATTTTCTAACCAAGAATTTGTAATTTCTGGATGTTCATTTACTATTAAATATAAGAATGGATATAACATCCCTGATTGGACTATTGAATACTTATGAACAAAGTCTCTGGCTGTAACTCCTATATATAAGAACTGTTTATATTTTTTTTTACTATCCGATATTTCATAACCCCACTTATTCCATGTACTACACTGATTCTCAGGCATAGACATATCTATATATTCACTAGTGTTTTGGCTATTTAAGTTAAAACCTCTAGCCATACCATTGTTAGCTAAATCAACTCTTAGCCTAAACTTTTTCATTATAGAATCGACTACTTGCTCACAGCTTTTAACAACATAATCTACATCATCATTTATATTTTTAATTAATATAGCTATGGCTTTAGAATCTGAAATGTGAAGAGGTATATTTGTGATTAATTTATTTGTTGTTAGCTGACCATTTATAAGTTTTCTATGAGTTTTAAAATTAGAGTCAGATTGCTTAAAATCTGGAGAAAACAGCTCGTATAACGGCCGCCCCCATAATTTCGAATGGATAAAAATATCTTGTATTAACTTTACTGTTGATTGCCACTGTTTGTAAAAATAAGGCAAGTTTCCATTATTTATTTTACAATTAACTTTTAATATTAAAAATATATTTTCAACATACTTATTGACACGAAGACTTTCACCTACTGAGTAAAACTCATTTGAATTATCTAATGTTTTTGTGAAAACACTCAAAACTTGACTAAAAACTTTTGACTTATATTTAGCTGTTGAATAAGGGTATCTAATAAAAACATTTTCCATTGCTTTTGATACTTTATTTGTTAGATCAGTGCCAAATTTCAAATAGAAGTTTTGAAGATATAGCTTTACATTTTTTCCATCAGAACTTAATGCAAACCATCCGTGGTAATACTTTAATGTAGATTTATTTTGAGTCTTAGGGCTATAGTTATTAACCGAATCAACAATGCCTTTTGAAATATTTTGGCTTTCACAAGTTACAATGTGAGGTCCATTGAAACCTTCAATTTCACAGAATAAACATAGTATTTTTTTCAAATAATGAATAACTGAGTATTTGTATGAAAGTGAGAAATTGAACTCGGTGTAAAGAAAGGCGGCAAAGTCAGAAAACATACTATTTAAGTTTCGATTAAAATCTAAGTAACTTAAACGCTTGTCGTGACAATCTAAAAAGATCTCTAAAATAAAAATGATATTCTTAATTCTTAACTCTTCTAGACCAGTATCCATACCTACAAAACCACGGAAAGATACTTTTAAGTTATCATCTATCACATTTGGAGATTGATAATCCCGCAACTTAACTAAACTTATCATTTAAACCTCAATATACTTAAAAAACAAATTGACATATGTCAATCTACTTAGAAACCATAAATCAAACTATCTATTTGATATTTATAAAATAAAATAAAATTGACACATTAAGGTTAAAAGGAAAATTGTACGCGACCAACAGACAATACTCCTTTAAACCCTGATTTTTGGCCCGCTAAAGTATAAGCTCGCGTTAAATTCATACCATAAAGCCAATCGGCACGTGAACGTGCTAAAGCAGATACACTGAGTGGAATAAATTCACTATTTGGTTTCAAGTTTAATAAAGCTTTTTTTACCGCTGTTACATTTAAGTCACTAATTAAAAGACGTTGAGCACTTTGTTTTTTGATTTTTCCGGGTTTAGCATGATCTATTACTTCATCTACTAAGAGCTGTCCTTCTCGATCGGGATCTCCCGCATTCACTAATGCATCAGCCTGTTTAATGAGCTTTTTTAAAACAGTGAGTTGTTTGCGAGTTTGTGTTTTAGGTTTTAATTGCCAGGTATCAGGGACAATTGGTAAATCGGCGGCATGCCACTTTTTATATTTATCGTCATAGCTATCTGGTTCAGCCTGCTCCAATAAATGCCCTATACACCATGTGACAATGTCACCTCCTGCAACTTCAATATAACCATCACACTTTTTATGAGGTTTAGGCAATGCATCAGCTATTGCACGGCCAAGCGATGGTTTTTCCGCAATATAAAGTTTCATAGCTACTTCTTATCACAACAACTGTTTAAATATACAGTCATTGTAATAGCTAAAATAAAATTATCCAGTTTTAATTAACTAGCATCTGCCATTTTATAAACAAAAAGCTTGATACTGCCAACGATATAACTTAATAAAGGAAAGATGCACAGTAAAACTATGATCGAATTAGATAGAGGGATAATACTTTTATATAACATTGATATAAAACTAATTTCCAAAATATGAATATCTACAATACGGAATAATTGCATTAGAATTGCGGGGATCACCGCGATTTGTGCCATAACACTTATACTCACGTTTATTTTGTCTTTAATAGCCAAAAATGCTATCACAGCCATCCATAAAATATCGTTAAAAACCCAAAATATATAACGATAAACATAGTTTGGATCTAATTCAAATACGATGGGTGTAAATATATAACTTAATAAAAATGAAACTAACGTAACAAGAGAAAACAACAAGGCAGGGGTGTCTTTGCGTAAAAAGAAATACACACAAACGCAGCATATAATTATCATCTGCCAATTAAGTATAAAATGAAGTAACTCAGTAATGCTCATATTAAATACAAAAAGGAGCTATTTTAAGCTCCTTTTGTTTCGTTTATTCCATTATTTGGGTTTAGGTGGATCATCATCGCCACCGCCGCCGCCGGGCATAAAACAATATTTATCACGTGTTAACATATCCTTTCTCCTTTTCCATAATGACTATTAAGCCCGAAGACAAAATACGAGCCATCTTAAATATAGGTAAGAAATATGGAAAAATAAAGAATACGAAATTGGAAAGTTTAAATCCAATTAAATTTTACTCACAATAAGTTTTTTTCGTGCTCTAAGTAAGTGGTATAGAGGTACAAAACAAAGAATAACCACAGCAAAGTTAATCAGTGGTAAAATAGTTTTATATAAATACGCTATGTATGAATAACTGCCTTCATTAATAGATAAGCTAAATATATGCCTATCAACTAACCTTAATAATTGTAACAAAGGTGCCGCAACAACAATGAGCTGTCCAATAGAAGATTGCCAAAGATAAACTTTGTCCTTTATGCCAAAATAGGCAATTGTCGCCATCCATGCGATATCACTTAAAGCCCAAAATATATATCTATAAACATAAGTTTCTTTATCAAGCTCTTTTAAAGGCCAATCTAAAACAGCGCCAAAAACAAAAAACAACAATGTAACTATGGCAAAATTAAACCCTTGTGTATCTTTCAATAGGTATAACAAAACAGCAGAAACACCAACAAAAACTGTCGAGCTGTTATAGAGTAAATCTAATATAAATACTAAATCAACGGACATATAAAATTGGCGATTTATTTAGGAGGGTTATTGTCATCATTTCCACCACCATTGCCCGGCATATAAGTACTCATATCAATTTTTTTCATTTTATCTTCCCTTATAAAAATTATTAAACAGTTATTTGCATAATACAAAATCGCTAGACCAAACATACTGGAATAAAAGTGAAAAGCCAACTCCAAATCAAATAAACGCCTGATTATTTTTCTATATCAATCGGATCTGACTCTTTTGCTTTACCTTGCATAATAGAAATTTCAACTCTTCTATTTTTTTTACGTGCTTCAGTGTCTTCATTGGGTACTAGCGGTCGGGTTTCAGCATGCCCAATAACCATCATACGATTTTTATCAAATCCAGTTACTTTTTGCATTTCACTGGCAACAGCAACTGCACGTTTCGCTGATAAATCCCAATTATTAAAATACAGTTCGTTGCTTACCTGGTAGTCATCGGTATGTCCAGAAACCTCAATTTCTCCGGGAACATCTTTCAATAATCCGGCTATTTTTCGAATAATAGGTTTAAACTGAGGTTGCAAAAATGCACTGCCAGATGGGAAAGAACCATTTTCTCTGATACGAATAATAATTTGCTGGCCTAGTGACTCTAATTCAATTGCGCCATCCATAATTTGCTCTTCTAGCTGTTGTGCTATTTTCTTAACAAGTTCATTTGTGCGTTCCTGATCAGCCTGACTTTGCGCCTGAGAATCTGTACTTTTTGCAGTGCTGGCTGATTCTCCGCCTCGCTTTTCACCTCTTTGTTCTTGCCTTCCCCCAGCGGAGGCTTCATCACCCGCTTGAAACTCTAACATCTGCTGCGTCATTTCTACCGTTTGTTGTTGTATTGTTTCTATGGGTGTTGGTTCAGGTTTTCCGGGTGTAAATTCCTGTGCGATAACACTTGTTCCTTTTGGAATATCTTTCACTTCGAGTTTATTTTGTACACCAAAAGCAAACTTCATTGAACCTGCAATTTGTTTAAATTTCAGTACATCCATTTCTGACATCGCTAACAGAAGTACAAAAAAGCACATCAATAACGACATTAAATCAGCAAAAGTTCCCATCCAGGCTGGGAGTCCAGGCGGCGGGCATTTACACTCTTCTGATTCTTCAGACATTCAATTATCCCCTTAAAGCAGCTATAGATAAAAAATAAGTCATCATTCAGACTCTGATTCACGTTTAGATTCCGCAATATAATTTTGTAATATACCTTCAATCACTTTTGGATTTTGTCCATCCTGTATCCCTAAAATAGCATCCAAAATTAATTTTTGATTGAGTTCTTCCTCGGCTTTACGATTTTCTAATTTAGATTGTATTGGTATTGCCACAACATTCGCTAAAAAAGCACCATATAAAGTGGTTAACAATGCGACTGCCATTGCAGGCCCTATCGCTTTGGGATCATCCATGTTAGATAACATTGCGACTAAGCCAATTAAAGTACCTATCATACCCATAGCAGGAGCCACATCTCCTAAAGCTTTAAATAAATCAGCGCCTTGATCATGTCGATTAGAAGTTAAAGTGATGTCTTTTTGTAATGTTGCACGCACCACATCAGCATCATGACCATCAACCAACATATTGACACCTTTTTGCATAAAGTCATTTGCGATTTCGGCTTCTTCCAAAGCTAAAAATCCACCTTTACGCGCAGAATCAGCCAGTTCAACGGATTTTTCAATTAATTCTTCAGGTGATTCAATTTTAAACATAAATGCTTTTCCGGCAACCTTACCTATGCCAAAAAACTGTCCCATAGTAAAATTTGATAAAACCACAAATAGTGAACCACAAAAAACGATTAAAACTGATGGAATATCAACAAACATACCCAAATCGCCACCCAGTATCATCGCCATCACGATAAAGCCTATGGCTCCCAAAATACCAATTACGGTTGCTAAATCCACACACCCTCCAGGGAAACTTCAGAATGTTACTTACTGTTTATATTAATTTAGTTTAAAGTATCGGCAAGCAAAAAGTTAACTTAAATCAGAAAAAACTCAGTTAAGGCTCAATTCTAGTTTGTATTAGTTAATAATCCACCATAAAATTGTGCCCCATTAAACAAGAATAAAGAGAATTAGCTATGGCAGTGAAAAAACCCGAAAACCTAAGCTTTGAACAAGCTATGTCTGAACTAAGCCAAATTGTATCAGAAATGGAACAAGGTGATTTGAGTTTAGAACAATCTCTAAAACATTTTGAACGCGGAGTACAATTAGCTAATGCCTCTTCTGGAAAGTTAGAACAAGCCGAACAAAAAGTTCAAATATTAATGAGCGATACTCAAAAAGATACATTAATAGATTTCGATTCAGGTTCGGAATAACTCAGTGGATATAAAATTAGCATTACAAACGGCGCAATCTCGCGTTGAACAGCAATTAAAAACAATTTTAGCAACGCAATCAAATACAGATGAAAAGTTAATTGCAGCAACCTCTTATAGCCTACTTAATGGTGGTAAACGCTTAAGACCTTTTTTGGTGTATCTTACAGGCGAAATGTTAAATGCAGATCTCGATGACTTAAACATTATAGCCGCTGCCATAGAGTGTATTCATAGCTATTCTTTAATTCATGATGATTTACCAGCCATGGATGATGACGCATTAAGAAGAGGCAACCCAACTTGCCATATTGCTTATGATGAGGCGACGGCCATTTTAGCGGGTGATGCCCTGCAAACATTAGCATTTGAACTATTAGCTTCTCAAAGTTTTAATAAAATAGGTCCTACTCAGCAAGTTTCACTCATAGCTTGTTTGGCAAAGGCCTCTGGTCTTCAGGGAATGTGTGGTGGTCAGGCACTTGATATCGCAGCAACTAGTACACAGGTTACCCTTGATGAGTTAGAAAGAATCCATCAATTAAAAACGGGCGCCTTGTTATCTGCTTCTGTTCAAATGGGCGCTTTATGCTCAAAAGAATGTACCGATGAAATCCTCTCTCAACTTGCGATTTTCTCAACGGCAATCGGTTTAGCATTTCAAGTACAAGATGATATCTTAGATATAGAAGGCGATACCCAAGTACTTGGTAAACCACAAGGTTCTGATCTGGCTGCAAATAAAGCCACTTATCCGGCATTGCTCGGATTATCAGGCGCAAAAGACAAAGCAAAAAAGTTATATCAAGAAGCGATTTTCGCTTTAGAGAAAATCCCTGCAGATACCAGTCGACTTCAAGCCCTAGCAGCATATATAATTGAAAGAGATCACTAGGATAGTTAATAAACATAATGACAATTGATAACAATAAATACCCTTTGTTGGGCTTAGTAGACATTCCCGAACAACTTAGAAATTTACCACAAGATAAATTGGTCTCTTTTAGTAATGAGCTTCGTGAATATTTACTTAACTCAGTTTCTCAAAGTAGCGGACATCTGGCTTCCGGGTTAGGCACAGTTGAACTAACCGTTGCACTTCATTATGTTTTTAATACCCCATTTGATAGATTAATTTGGGATGTTGGCCATCAGGCTTATCCACATAAAATTTTAACTGGCCGTAAAGATCAAATGCACACTATTCGACAAAAAGAAGGACTTCATCCTTTCCCTTATAGAGGAGAAAGCCTTTATGATACATTTAGTGTCGGCCATTCAAGCACCTCAATTTCAGCCGCATTAGGTATGTCACTGGCAGCAGAAAAAGAAGGAAAAGATCGTAAAGTCGTTGCAGTTATTGGTGATGGCGCGATCACAGCAGGCATGGCTTTTGAAGCTATGAATCATGCCGGCAACTTAGATTCCGATATGTTAGTTATTTTAAATGATAACGAAATGTCTATATCAGAACCAGTAGGTGCGCTTAATAACCACTTTGCCAGAATTTTATCCGGTAGCTTTTACACTAATATCCGGGAAGGCAGTAAGAAATTATTATCAGGAATGCCACCAGTTAAAGAACTTGCCAGTAGGATGGAAGAACATATAAAAGGCATGGTAATTCCTGGCACATTTTTTGAAGAGCTTGGATTTAATTATATCGGTCCAATCGATGGACACGATGTAACTATGCTAACCGATACTTTACGGAATATGCGTAATTTAAAAGGGCCACAATTACTTCACGTAAGAACTAAAAAAGGCAAAGGATATAAACCAGCAGAAGCCGATCCAATTGGTTACCACGGTGTACCAAAATTTGACCCTAACCAAACAAGTTTACCGGCATCCAAACCCACCGCACCTACTTTCTCTAAAGCTTTTGGTGACTGGTTATGCGACATGGCAGCGCAAGATGATAAATTAGTCGCCATCACGCCAGCGATGAGAGAGGGTTCTGGCATGGTTCGATTCTCTAAAGAATACCCTGAACAATATATAGATGTGGCCATCGCAGAACAACATGCTGTAACGCTTGCAGCAGGGTTTGCTTGTGAAGGCCAAAAACCCATTGTGGCTATTTATTCTAGTTTTTTACAGCGTGCATATGATCAATTGATCCATGATGTAGCACTGCAAAATTTACCTGTCTTATTTGCTGTAGATCGCGCAGGTATAGTCGGTGCCGATGGAGAGACTCACCAGGGAGCATTCGATTTAAGTTTTTTACGCTGCATCCCTAATTTAGTGATCATGGCCCCAAGCAATACTAATGAATGCCGTCATATGCTATTCACGGGTTATCAATTAGATAAACCCTGTATCGTACGTTATCCCAGAGGAAACGCAGCAAATACAGAAATTGATCACAATATGGATCAATATGAAATTGGTAAAGCCAATACTTTACGTCAAGGTAAAAAAATTGCTATTTTATCTTTTGGTACATTACTTGAAAACGCTAAACCTGTAGCTGATGAACTTGATGCTACTTTAATTGATATGCGCTTTATCAAACCTTTAGATACAAATTTATTAAATACTTTAGCATTAGAGCATGATTTGTTTGTCACCTTAGAAGATAATGCAATTATGGGTGGAGCAGGCTCTGCCGTAAATGAATATGTTTTAGCAAATAACCTCCAAGTACAATTACTGAACTTAGGTATACCTGATAATTTTATTAAGCATGGCACACAAAGCGAAATGCATACCGAAATGGGATTAGATACTGCAGGTATCACAGAAAAAATAAAAAGCAGAGCTAATTAAACAAAAAGGTCAAAGTAAGTCATTTACTTTGACCTTTTTAAGCAATACTTTTCTTGCCTTGTAACCAAATATCTAACTTAGCCAAATCATTAAGAATAAAACTATCTATTTGATTTTCAATATTTTCACTTTCTTCAAATTCAAAAGCATCTAACTGCTCATCAAAGCTATAATTGGCGAATCCATTTTTTCCCTGTTCTTTTACTTTATGTAACGCCAGATCAGCCAGATTAATAGAGGTTTCCCATCCGATAATTTGGCCCCCTAAAAGAGGTAAAGGATAGAATGCCCACCCGATAGAGCTAGTGATCCTTATATTTCGTCCACTTGGTAATTTAAATGCATGGTTAGATATAGCTCGGCTCAAGCCTTCAATATAATTTAAAATTGAATCTTTTTTCATATCTCTAAGTAATAACAGAAATTCATCACCACTCCAACGAACGATATAATCAGAACCTTGTGTTTTACTATTTAATAAAGCTGCCATTTGACGTAAACAGCTATCCCCAGACATGGGATCGTGAGCATCATTAATACTACTGAAATTATCAAGGTTGATGATTACCAGAGCAAGTGCTTTACCTTGCTTTTCAAGACTATCCCTATTGCGTTGGTAATGTTCAATATCTTTTGGTAGCTGATCAAATAGAAATCTTCTGCTTCTTAGCCCGGTTAACTCATCATTATGACTCACTTGCTTCAACTGTGAATTCACCTCATTAAGTTTATCATTTGACGCTTTCAATTCCTGAGTTCTTGCCTCAACCTGTTTTGCTAATGCTAATTGTGTACGATTTACCTGATTACGATAAACTAAAAAAATGAGATATAACAATACGATAAAAGTAATAGTAATTAATAATCTAAAATAAATAGTTTCATCAAACCTTTTTGGTAATAGAAATGAAAATTCTGTACTTTTAGCATTCTCCCAGACATCACCGTGCCTTTTAACTTCAAGGTCGAAGTTAAAACTTCCAGGTGGCAAATTAGTGTATATGGCTTCTCTTCTATTTTTAGCATAGCGCCATCCGCTATCTAAACCTGATAGCTTATATCTAAATTCAATACCTGCCGGAGCATAAAAGTCTATAGCCGTATATTTTATGGCTATATTTCTTTCATCTACATCAAGCTCCAACTGACCCTGACCAGAATAAGGTATATTACGGACATCAGAATTTAAGCTTTCTATATGCGGGAGCAATTCGTTAGAGCCAAATAAATTAATTTCTTTTGGTACTTCAACTAGGCCTTGTAAACTCGGATACCAGAGTGAATTACCTTTTTCAACAACTGCATCATTGCCTAACCCGGCACAACATTGACTTGCCTTACCATTAAGTTGTTTATCCAATGATGTGATCACTTGTTCAACTTGCAGACTACCTGAGTCATTATCAAACTGAGTTATAGGCATACGGTATAAGCCTTTTAGCGTGCTTACCCATAGTCGTTGTTGTTTTTTATCAAAATGTAAACTGAAAATCGGCCCGTATGGTAATCCATTAGAAATATCAAACTGATGCCATTGTTTATCTTTCCCTTTAAAAAACAAACCTTCATTTAACGTACCAATAAAAGTTCCTATTGCATCAATCTCTAAAAGACTTGTAACATAGGCGCCATTTAATGCTGTAGACATACCAATACGTTCAATACCTCGATCGGTAAAGTAGTAAGCACCTTTACTGGTACCTACCCAGCCATACGCACCTTTATCTAGAACATAAGTGACAAATTTACTATCTAAGAATGCATTGTAAACAAATGGTTTTAAACCATTATAAGCTAAGCGATAGAGACCTCGTTTAGTACCTAGCCATAAACCACCTCGACTCGCCGGTACCATAGAAAAAACGGCGTTAAAGCGAAGCGCTGCGCCAGCCACTGTATGCACTTTTTCATTTTCAAAATAAAGCACACCTTTTTCTGTTGCAAGATAGAGCTTTTCTCCCTGAAAAAACATGTCATGCACAGCAGCCCTATTCATTGAACTCACTGAAATTTTATTGATAAACCTGTTATCTTCGTCAAAATAACCAACACCAGTGCGCGTTGCAGCCCATAAGATACCATTGGGTGCTATTGTCACTGCCATGATTCCTTCTAACTTATTTTCAAAGGTTGTATGGCGCTTAATATTTCCGGTATTAACTTTCCATAATCCTTCACTTTTACTTGCTAGCCAGATATTATTTTGTTTATCTCTATAAATATCTGAAAACCAAATACTTTGATCTAAATTGCGTTGATCTATCCATTGCCATTCGGTGGAAGAAATATCTTTGTATAATAAACGACCATAAGTCGATACCCATAACGCACCATCGGCATCACTCATAAATTTAAATACTGCGGCATTATTACCATTAGGTAATTCAAAGGGTCTAAGCGCATCATCTTCTTCAATATCGGAGAAATAAGCCCCTTTATCTAAAAAATAAGCGCCTTGTTCAGACGCCAGGTATAACTCACCTTCTAACCAGGCAAGATCATAAATGACTGACTGAGCAAGTCTATTTGGTAATGAAATTTTGGCCGTAAGTTCGAGCCTTAATGTAGAACCAGGATCGGCAGAAAGATTTGTAAGCCGCAACAAATATCGATTTGTAACAAGCCAGATCCCTTCAGGAGATACCGCCATTTTATTTACAGAACCGATCAGCTGACTAATTACTTTTTGTTGACTTCGAGGAGATGAATATAGACCTTGGTTTTGTATATTTAGATTTCTTGTATTTAAAAGCTGATTTATAGAGCTCAATTCATTGTTATAAAAAAGATATAAACCATTTGCAGAGATCCATATTCTATTATCTTCGTCCTGAAGAATATCTCGTACAGCCCCTTTTACATTAAATCGGGTAAAAGTGAGTAGTTTTGGGTCTAATCTGATCAGGCTTTTTTTAGTGCCTATCCACAGCATGCCTTCATTATCAACAAGTAAGTGGTTAATACTGTTACTGGTTAGAAAATCTGAATTTGAAGTATTAAAATTAGTAAAATTTTTACCATCAAAACGACTTAAACCAAATTGTGTGCCAATCCACATATAACCTTGTTGATCTTGCACCACACTATTTAACGATTGCGAAGAAAGTCCATCCAGCGTACTCCACTGTTTTACAACATAATCATTTAATGCAGCTATACTTTGCACAGATAAAAATGCACAAATAAATACAAAATAAAATTTTAGCAGCTTCTTTAGAGAAAACTTTATCAAGTTGTTTCTTCTTTATATTGGTTTTAAAACGACTACAAGTAACCTACTTTAATTAAAGACTGTAAGCAAATTAATGAGCATATACCCGCCAGAATATCATCAGCCATGATCCCTAAACCACCACCCACATGTTTATCTAAGAGTCTTATTGGACCTGGTTTTAATATATCAAAAAATCTAAACAGTAAAAATCCAACTAATAACGTTTGCCAACTAAGTACAGCCCCTATCATAGTAATATAATAACCGGCGACTTCATCCCAAACGATTGCAGGATGATCATGAACTCCCGCATCTTCAGCTGTTTTTCCACATAACCAAATTCCAATTATACTGATCACTAACGCAGCGATAACTTGAACCATCAAACCTAAGCTAGCTGTAGCAAAAATAAAAGGTAAGGCAGCTAATGTACCAAAAGTACCAGGTGCTTTTGGTGCCAAACCCAAACCAAAACCTAATGCTAGAAATTGATGGGGCTTTTTCAAATTGAATGTATTTTGGTCACTCACTCACTTTTCTCACTAAAATGTTCAAAACCATTACCTTCAAAGGTATAAGGAGCACCCTCATTGAACAGTGCTATCTCACCAGCATTACCTTTAACCTGACCAATACAAACCGCTTTAACACCATATTGACTCAAGTTAATATCTAACATACCTTTTTTATCTTCCGGTACCGTAAATAAAAGCTCATAATCATCACCATAAGCTAGCATATATGGTACTCGTTGTTCAAAATTCAGAGACTCCATTAATGCGTCTGAAACCGGTATTTTATCAATATTAATATGTGCCCCAACCCCAGACTGCTTTAATACATGACCTAAATCAGATAATAAACCATCTGAAATATCTATCGCGGCGGAAGCCATACCTCTTAATACCTGTCCCGCAGCAACACGTGGACTTGGAAAATGAAACCTTTTAGTCACACTCGCTAAATGTCTTGAAGTTAATGTTAACTTACCTTTATGGGCATCAATTGCCACGCCAGAATCACCCAACTGACCGGAAACATAAATCCAGTCTCCATTTTTAGCGCCAGATCGCGTGAGTGCTTTATCATTTGGGACAAATCCTTTAGCGCAAATAGAAATTGTTAAGGGTCCTTGCGTGGTATCACCACCTATAATCTGTACATTAAAATACTCTGCAATTTCATGCATACCAGAACTAAATTCAGCGAGCCAATTTTCATCAACTTCTGGCATCGTAAGTGCCAGCGAAATCCAGGCAGGTTCAGCCCCCATGGCGGCTAAATCACTTAGATTAACAGCGACAACTCTATGTCCTAAAGCACGGGGATCCATATCTGCAAAAAAATGTACTCCTGACACTAATGTATCAGTTGTAATTGCCAACTGATAATTATCAGGTACGGTTACGATGGCGGCATCATCCCCTATGCCTAAATTAACATCTTTACGAGTTACACCATTACTTTTAAAAAATTTGTCTATCGTTTCGAACTCTTGCATACACAAAAAAGCCGGCTCTGGCCGGCTCCCTCTTTTGATTACTTACTTCGCAGTTCTTTCAATGCTTTATCTAGCACGCCGTTTACAAATTTATGGCTATCCTCAGCACCAAATAACTTAGCTAATTCAATACCTTCATTAATTGCTACTTTATAAGGTACATCATCTCTAAACTTAAGCTCATATCCAGATAAACGTAAAATTGCTTTTTCAACAAAGTCAATATCATCAAAAGGACGCGCTAAGTGTGGTGCAATAATTTTATCTAATATTTTATGCTGTACAGAAACACCACTGGCCAAATCATTAAAATATTCAACATCAACTTTTGATATATCATTTTCTAACAACATTTGTTGTGTGATATCACTAATTGCATTACCACTTAATTGCCAGGAATAAATTGCCTGAAGCGCTAATATGCGCGCTTTACGTCTTGCTGCTGGTTTCACATTATTTCCTTAGATTAAATCTAATACATTAACCATTTCTAAAGCACTAAGCGCGGCTTCTCCACCCTTATTACCCATTTTAGTTCCAGCTCTTTCTATAGCTTGTTCAATGCTTTCGGTAGTTAATACACCAAAAGCAACTGGAATATCGTATTCAAGTGAAACTTGTGCAAGTCCTTTATTTGACTCACCTGCAACTAAATCAAAATGTGGTGTACCCCCACGGATCACAACACCTAAAGCAATAATGGCATCAAATTCTTTTTTAGCCGCAACACGTTTAGCAATTAAAGGAAGTTCTACTGCTCCAGGCACATAAACAACTGTAATATCGTCATCATTTACATCACCGGTACGTTTTAATACATCTACCGCACCTTGTAATAAACTGCTACCGATAAAGTCATTAAAACGAGAAATAACAATGGCAAACTTTTTGCCTTTAGCCTGCATTTTGCCTTCAATAATATTCATATTGTACCTTAATAAATGTATAACTTTGATACGATAAATTGGCGCGCATCATAGCATAAATTTTGTATTTGCCCAACAGCGAAAAAGACTGATAAGCCGTAATTAATATCCTTTAACTTTGTGGTGAAACGTAGTCAACAACTTCGAGACCAAAGCCGGAAATAGCGTGGTACTTTTTAGGTAAACTCATTAAACGCATTTTATGAATACCTAAATCGGCTAAAATTTGTGAACCGACACCCACAGTGCGTGACGTTCCCTGGAATTTTTGTAGATTACTCGTTTCACCTTTGTCAACTGCTTCAAATGACTTAACGATTGCACTTAATTCTTCAGTGGTTTCCCGACGACCTAGTATTACTAACGCGCCGCCTTCTGCGCCTATATATTGCATCGCGGAATTTAATGTCCAACTGCGATCAGAAGCGCGATCAGATTGTAATATATCATTAAAGGTACTTTGCAAATGCACTCTGACTAAGGTGGCATTATCGGGTTTTATTTCACCATTTATCAAAGCATAATGCAGTTGATTATCTATGGTATCTTTGTATGTAACTAATTCAAAATCACCATGCTCAGTAGGCAGTTTACATGTAGCGACGCGCTCTATCGTTGCTTCATTCAAATTTCTGTATTCAATTAAATCTGCAATAGTGCCGATTTTAATTCCGTGTTCTTTAGCTACAATCTCTAAATCAGGACGCCGTGCCATAGTGCCATCTTCATTTAAGATTTCCACAATCACAGAAGACGGCTCACAGCCCGCAAGCCTTGCGATATCACATCCGGCCTCAGTATGACCCGCGCGAGTAAGCACTCCACCTGGTTGTGCCATAATTGGGAAAATATGTCCTGGCTGTACAATATCTTCAGGTAATGCGCCTTTGGCCACTGCGGCCTGCACAGTGCGAGCACGATCTGCTGCAGATATTCCTGTCGTCACTCCTTTAGCCGCTTCAATAGACATAGTGAAATTAGTAGAAAATTGCGCACCATTTTGACTTACCATTAAAGGTAACTTTAATTGCTCACAACGTTCTTGTGTTAATGTTAAACAGATCAACCCTCGACCATGAGTCGCCATGAAATTAATTGCATCCGCACTGATATGCTCAGACGCCATGATCAAATCGCCTTCATTTTCACGATCTTCATCATCCATTAAGATAACCATTTTACCTAAACGAATATCTTCAATTATTTCTTCTGCGCTATTAAGATTCATTTTAAACTCACTAATTAATTCTAATATTCTCTATTTAACAAAGCCTGCCTTCGCTAGCAGATCTAAGGTTACATTATCGGTTTTTATATTTTCTGTCGCTGATGGTGCTGTGATCAGTCTTTCCAGATACCTGGCTAACTGATCCACTTCTAAATTAACTTTGGTATTAAGCGAAAAGTCGACAATCGTTGTTTGCTCAGCTGTGTGTGGCACTATGGTTAGTTTAAACCTGTCCTCTTCAATACCATTTACCGTTAAGCTAATACCATCTATACATACTGAACCTTTATACGGTATATATTTAATCAAATCAGGTGGTGCACTTAACCAATAATCTATTGCTCTGGCATTTTTTGTTAATGATACTATTTTGGCTATGCCATCAATATGACCTGAAACCAAATGGCCGCCAAGCCGTGAACTCGGTGTAAGGGCTTTTTCAAGGTTCACTTTCTGGCCAACCTGATAATAAGAAAAACCAGTTAACTCTATCGTTTCTTTTGAAACATCGGCACTAAAACTATTATTACCTAAAGCAACCACAGTCAGACAAACACCATTTGTTGCAATACTATCACCTAATTTCACATCACTAAAATCGAGTGTTTGAGTATTAACTGTGATAGTTAAATCACCCTCATTATATTGTAATACTGTAATTACACCTGTTGCTTCAACAATACCAGTAAACATTAAACCCCTTCATTAGAGGTATCAACCTCTGTTATATTTTTTGATTTTTTTGCTAAAACCCGAATGTCTCTGCCAAGCAAAGTAACATCCGTAATCTCTAATGCCAATGCTTGAGACATTTGCGTAAATTCTGGTAATTTAATTGCTGACTTTGCACTATCACCCATTAATTTAGGCGCAATATAAAAAACATAAGAATCAATTAAATCTAATTCAGCGAATTTACCAGCTAAAGTATGCCCTGCTTCTAACCATATTTGATTAATTTCTTTGTCAGCTAATAACTTTAATGCAGCTATTAGGTCAACTTTACCCGAAACTTCAGGTATCTCTATATGAGTAACAAAATGTGGCCAGTGATGCTGTTTTTCAAGTTTAGTCGTTAAAATAATAATTGGACTCGCAATTTGAAAAAATGCTAAGTCAGGCGTTAACCTGTTTTGCGAGTCAATCACAATACGTATTGGTTGGCGTAATTCAGTTTCATTTATCTCAGAAACATTCATTTCTTCATAACGCACATTCATCTTAGCATTATCAATAAGTACTGTATCTGCTCCCGTTATGATCGCACAACTTTGTGCCCGGTAGTTTTGTACATCTGCTCTGGCTTCAGTTCCAGTGATCCACTTACTTTCACCATTTTTTAACGCTGTTTTACCATCCAGACTAGTCGCTAATTTACACGTTACCCAAGGTAAGTTTGTTTGCATGCGTTTAATAAAGCCCACATTAAGGGATTTTGCTTCACTTTCTAACAAACCTGAAAAAACGTCAATGCCCGCATTTCTCAATAAATTAAGTCCTCTACCACTTACTTTTGGATTTGGATCTTCCATCGCAGCAATCACTTTTACGACCCCCGCTTTAATCAAGCCTGCTGCACACGGTGGAGTTCGACCAAAATGGCTACATGGCTCTAAGGTCACATATGCGGTAGCACCTTTTGCCAAAGCGCCAGCCATTAAAAGCGCATTCACCTCAGCATGTTCTTTCCCTGCCGTTTGATGAAAGCCTTCACCAACTATTTCACCATTTTTTACCAGTACACACCCTACGTTAGGATTAGGTGATGTGGTATAACGACCTTTTTTAGCAAGTTCAATTGCATGTTTCATATAAAGATGATCGTTTTGACTAAACATCATTATATTCACCTAAACGCGCAATTTCTTCACCAAACTCTTTAATGTCTTCAAAAGAACGATAAACCGAAGCAAACCGGACATAAGCTACTTTATCTAGTTTCTTTAACGCATCCATAATATATTCACCCACCAAATGACTCGAAACTTCTCTTTCTCCGGTGGCGCGCAACTTGGAATTTATTTGATGCACAACTTCTTCAACCTGCTCTATGCTAACAGGGCGTTTTTCCAAAGCTCGGTGTAATCCATTTAATAATTTATCTTCATTAAAAGGTTCTCGGCTACCATCTTGCTTGATCACTCTGGGCATCACTAACTCAGCGGTTTCGAAAGTCGTGTACCTTTCATGGCATTCATTACATTCACGTCTTCGACGTACCTGATGACCTGCACTGACTAATCTGGAGTCAATGACTTTGGTATCTTTTGCAGAACAAAAAGGACAATACATATAAAACATTCTCCGCTTAAACACACGAAAAGTTAAAAGTCGTCGTAATACCAATTACATCAAATATGTGATCATTCTCAATGGCCTAAATTTCACTAAAACTGCGTTGTTTTCAATCCCAATAGCCTGCTATTGCTCAATCAAACGCCTTGTTGTAGAAAATTTATCCTCACTGATATTTGATCACTAATTTAATACAAATGGTATAATACGACCAACTTGTGAAAAGTAAAAATGAAACCGACTCGAATAAAAATCGCGCCGATTATAACAAAAATACCCGTTTAAAAACTGTATTTTTGTAAGTTATTTAATAAATCACGGCGATAGTTTTACAGAATGATGTTTAAGAGTTCGCTTTTTTTGTGATCAGGTGCCTAATATGCGTTGCTGTTTTTATACCAATACCTTCAACACAAACTAACTGATCACATTGTGCATTAAAAATGCCTTCTAAAGATCCAAAATATTCAAGTAACCGTTTAGCCAGTTTAGGGCCTACATTTGGTAAAGCTTGTATTAGATGTAGTTGTTGTGTTTTGAATCTTTTAGGCTTTCTCCCCACACGCGTTAACAGGGCAACGTTAGCTCTTTTTTGTGCAGCACAATACATAATGATTTTTGCGCTCTCAATTTGCGTTGAGGTACGAAGAATAGGAATATCTAATATAAGGGAAATACTAGAAATTGCCCCCAAAATAGCTTCCCGACTCACATTGCAGTTTTGAATATCTGAATTTTTTCCTTCAAGTAATAAAGCTGTTTTATATTCAGACTGTGATAATCGATACATTTGTGAAAATAATCGACCACTACATAAAGAATCAATAAAATCATTCACTGACTTGCGTTCGATTAAAATGCCATCATCAAGTAAATAATCACCTAATCTTAGTGTTTTTCTTATCAGGTTCACATTATCCTGTTCTGATAAATAACCAAGTAGTTCTGCAGATTTTTCTCTGTGATCAAATTCCACATTATAAATAAACTTATCTGTCATATTATTTTAATCCTTTAAAATAATTAAAAAGCCGCATTAATGCGGCTTTGTCATATTAATTGCTCACCTATATTGGCGCGGAGATTCCGACAACAAATAGGTATCAATTTATTATGTTAGTCTTTTATGCGTAAACAGGCAATTTAGTACAAATTGCTTTTACTTTCTCTTTAACATTAGCCTGTACAGTGACATCTTCGATATTGTCTAATACATCACAGATCCAACCAGCTAGCTCTTTTGACTCAGCTTCTTTAAAACCACGACGAGTAATAGCAGGTGAACCAATACGTAAACCAGACGTAACAAATGGTGAACGAGGATCATTAGGTACAGAGTTTTTGTTTACAGTAATATTTGCATTACCCAATGCCGCATCAGCATCTTTACCTGTAATATCTTTATCAATTAAATCTAATAAAAATAAATGATTTTCGGTTTTACCTGATACCACTTTGTAACCACGTTCCTGTAACACAGCAACCATAGCTTGAGCATTTTTAACTACTTGCTCTTGATATGTCTTAAATTCAGGTTGTAATGCTTCTTTAAATGCCACCGCTTTAGCAGCAATGATGTGACATAAAGGACCACCTTGACCACCTGGGAATACGGCACTGTTTAACTTTTTATAGATAGCTTCATCACCACAAGCCGATACGATTAAACCACCACGAGGACCCGCTAAAGTTTTATGAGTCGTTGTTGTTACTACATGTGCATGTTTAACAGGACTTGGATAAACACCTGCAGCAATTAAGCCTGCTACATGAGCCATATCAACAAATAAATAGGCACCTACTTTATCGGCGATTTCACGGAATTTAGCCCAATCAACAATACCTGAATAAGCAGAGAAACCACCAATAATCATTTTAGGTTTATGCTCAAGTGCTAACGCTTCAACTTGTGCATAATCAATTTCGCCCGTTTCTTCGTTTAATCCGTACTGGATTGCATTGTAAAGCTTACCAGAGAAACTTACATGAGAGCCATGTGTTAAGTGGCCACCATGAGCTAAACTCATTCCCAACACAGTATCGCCAGCTTCTAATAAAGCAAGGAAAACAGCCGCATTAGCTTGTGAACCAGCATGAGGTTGTACATTTGCGTAATCAGTACCAAATAATTCATTTGCACGGTCAATTGCCAGCTGCTCTACAACATCTACATGCTCACAACCACCATAATAACGTTTGCCAGGGTAACCCTCAGCATATTTGTTAGTTAATTGAGAACCTTGTGCCTCTAGAACGCGCGGGCTGCAGTAGTTTTCAGATGCAATTAATTCAATATGTTCTTCCTGACGAGCAGTTTCTTTTTGAATGGCGTCAAATAACTCAGAATCAAAATCAGCAATGTTCATGTTACGCTCTAACATGGTGTCTCCTAGGGCTTTAAATGTTAAATCTAAACGAAAAGTGAGTGAGGCGTATTGTACGCATATTTATAGCGTTTGCCTATATTGTCGTAATGAACATATTTAAACAGGGATTGAAAAAAATTCACAGTACTATTGATATGATGTTTTTTTATTAGATACATTAAATATATAAATATAACAGTGGCTTTTATAATAATTATTAATATTAGAAATTAATCAAACACAGGAGCTGCTTATCTTGTGAAATAAATAACCATAAAAGCGAGATCTATTTGCTTAAAACCCTTAACTTCCCCTAAAATACTGGCAACATTATTTTCTAAAATCAAAAGGTTCTCCATGGCATTGCCTGATAAGTTTATTTATTCAATGCACCGCGTAAGTAAAGTGGTGCCGCCCAAGCGTACAATTTTAAAAGATATCTCATTGTCATTTTTCCCTGGCGCTAAAATTGGCGTATTAGGTTTAAATGGTGCTGGTAAGTCAACACTTTTACGCATTATGGCCGGTGTTGATACTGAATTTGAAGGTGAAGCGAATGCACTTTCAGGTACGAATATTGGTTACTTACCGCAAGAGCCCGTACTTGACGAAACTAAAACAGTTCGTGAAGTTGTAGAAGAAGCTGTTGCTAAAGTTAAAAATGCATTAACGCGCTTAGATGAAGTTTATAATGAATATGCAGCGGAAGGTGCAGATTTTGACGCTTTGGCCAAAGAACAAGGTGAATTAGAAGCAATTATTCAAGCTGGCGACGGTCATAATTTAGATAATGCGTTAGAGCGTGCTGCCGATGCATTACGTTTACCTGAATGGGATGCGAAAATAGCAGTTTTATCAGGTGGTGAACGTCGTCGTGTTGCTATTTGTCGGTTATTATTAGAAAAACCAGACATGTTATTACTTGATGAACCAACAAACCACCTTGATGCAGAATCGGTAGCCTGGTTAGAAAAATTCCTTCATGATTATGAAGGCACAGTCGTTGCTATTACCCATGATAGATATTTCTTAGATAATGTTGCAGGCTGGATCTTAGAGCTTGACCGTGGTGAAGGCATTCCGTGGGAAGGAAACTATTCTTCCTGGCTTGAACAAAAAGATGCTCGTTTACAACAAGAAGCTAAATCAGAAAAGGCACGACAAAAGTCTATTGCTCAAGAGCTAGAATGGGTGCGTTCAAATGCAAAGGGTCGTCAGTCAAAGTCTAAAGCACGTATGGCTAACTTTACTGAAATGCAGCAATCAGATTACCAAAAGCGTAATGAAACCAATGAACTATTTATTCCCGCTGGTCCACGTTTAGGTGATAAAGTACTTGAAGTATCTAATTTAAGAAAAAGCTATGGCGAACGTTTATTAATCGATGATCTAAGTTTTACTGTACCAAAAGGGGCTATTGTTGGCATAATCGGTGCTAATGGTGCGGGTAAATCCACTTTATTCAGAATGTTAAATCAAGATGAGCAAGCCGACTCTGGCGATATTGTTGTTGGTGAAACAGTGCAATTAGCAACCGTAGATCAATTTAGAGATGATCTTGATGGCAGTAAAACAGTATTTCAGGAATTATCTGATGGCCAGGATATTTTAAAAATTGGTAATTTTGAAATTGCCAGCCGGGCTTATGTCAGTCGTTTTAATTTTAAAGGTAACGATCAGCAAAAATTTGTAAAAGATTTATCAGGTGGTGAGCGTAACCGTTTGCATTTAGCCAAATTACTTAAAGCTGGCGGTAACTTCATCCTACTGGATGAACCTACCAATGACTTAGATATAGAAACACTCCGCGCCCTAGAGAATGCAATTTTAGAGTTTCCTGGTTGTATCATGTGTATTTCACATGACCGTTGGTTCTTAGACCGTATAGCCACTCATATTCTTGATTATCGTGATGAAGGTGAAATCAACTTCTATGAAGGTAATTACACCGAATATGAAGCTTGGTTGAAAAAAACATTGGGTGCAGAAGCTGCACAACCTAAACGTATGAAGTACAAAAAAATTGGTTAACTTTATTAAGTTTTAACAAAATTTAAAAGGCGATAAACTATCGCCTTTTTTCATCTTAGACCCTATCCAGTATCATCAAAACAGACTATTATTTAATTAATCATATGCAACTTATAAGAAATAATAATGGAAGACAGACGTTATTTTACCCGAATAGTATTTTCTAATCCGGTAAAATTATCCTTACCTTCGGGAGAAACCCAATGGCAGTCATCATTAATTGATTTATCATTAAAAGGCGCATTAGTACAGAAGCCTGAAAACTGGCAAGATAACAAGGTTTCTTCGTTAAACGTTACCTTTTCACTGGCTGGTAGCGACATAGAGTTAAAAATGGCAACTCAGATAATTCATGAAAAATCAGATCATTTAGGCTTATTATGTGAACAAATCGACATAGAAAGTGCGACACATTTAAAACGCCTGATTGAACTCAATGTCGGAGATGATGCATTATTAAATCGTGAGTTAGATGTTCTTGTTCACCCAGATTAATACTTGAAATAAAAAAGGCTTAACATTACTGCCAAGCCCCATTAAATTATTTAATAATAAAAACGACTTATAGTAAGTTTTTATCTAAAAACGATACCACTTTTTTCATATACGCTTTTTGATTTTCAGGGTTATAAAAACCATTTTCCTTTTTATCGACAACATGCCACAGATAGGGTGTATTCACTTTGTCCAATGCATTTTTTAAGCGTTCTGTTTGCTCAATTTCAGATTTTTCATCATTTACATTATGTGTCAATAATATTGGGACCTTAATATTTTCAACATAATTGACCGGAGAAATGGCATTCAATGCTTTTTTGTCAGTCCCTAAAACCATCGCCAAATCATTTTTTCCAGCTCCGGTATTCTTGCTGTTTTCTCTATCAAGTTGCATTTCTAAATCATATATTCCAGCATTGGCGATAGCACATTGATATGCGCCTGGATATATAGCAACACTTTGTACAGCAGAATATGCGCCAAAATTAGCGCCCATAATACAAGCTTTACCAGGTAACGCTTTATTTTGTTTTACCAGCCATTGATAAGACTCTAAAATATCTTGCTGAATTTTATCTCCCCAGGCACCATAACCCGCAGCCTGATATTGACTACCGTATCCTATTGATCCTCGGTAATTGACTTGTAAAACAGAGTAACCATTAAGCACCAAATACTGAACCTGAGACGAAAATGACCAATAATCCCTGCCTTCATTTGGGTTTGGATGCACTAAAACAACTAAAGGAGCTATCTTACCTTTAGATGATTCTTTCGCTGGGGTAAAAAAGCCATGAATTGTTTTCCCATCAGAAGCAGCTAATTTAATAGGTTCTACCTGTATAAAATCATTACTTTTGAATTCAGGTTTGAATTTAAATAATTGCTCCATACGGTTTGCTTTTTTATCAAATAGGTATAATGCCCCAGGATCCACATCGGAAGTAACTGAAACCACATAAAAATCACCATTTTTGGTTCTGCTTGTAATCTTTATTTCACTATAAGGAAAAGATTTAAGTAAGGTCTTTGTTACTTTTGCTTCCTCTAGTTTTTTATTTAAAATCAAATAACTTGGGTATGATTCATCAACTCTGATAGCATAAGCTGAGCGCCCATCTGTGGTCATTTCAACATCTGTAATATCCACAGTTTTATCTGTATATACATTTTTATAAGCAAAATTTTCAAGATTGAGTTTAAATACACCCTTTAAGTCTTGTTGGTAGTTATCAATCGTATATAAATGCTCACCTGAATGACTGATAGAAAGAGGTTTCATCATAGGACCGACTGCACTCTCAGGTACTAACTGCCATTGTTCATCTTTTCTAATATAAAGTTGTTGTTTATTATTTTTATCAGTCCCAATTACAACCTTTAAGTCGCCTTTTGTATCAGTCAAAAATTGAGAATATCGAATTGGTGCACGGCCTAAATCCTTTTTGATCACGCCCGTATATACATTAAGTTTAAACACCGTTGATAGTTTTTCGCCTGATAATTTGTGAGCGGCAGCAACTCGGGTTCTTTTTATTGGTGTTGAACTTATTAATATATGTTTATCATCTTCAGGCAAAGTATCAATTATTTTAGCCCATCCATAGATGGACTCTTTCTTTTTAACATGGCTCCCCGTTTGCATTTCACCGGCTTTAAAACCATAAATCATTTCGTTTCTGGTACCATCAAAGTTCACAGCGAATAACTCACCTGTAAACATCGGCTTTTCCTGCCAGGGATTTTGTTTGTTTATTTCGATAACGACACGTTCATTATTAACCCAGTGAAAATTACCAACTTCAATTGTTCCTGGAAATTTAGCCGAACCTATTGTAGCTAAAGACTTTCTATCTAAAAACGCCAGCGCCATTTTATTATCTGTAAATACTGATACCGCTAAATATTTTCCATCGGGTGAAATTTTAGCTTCTTGGTATTCAGCGTGTTCAAATAGGGCTTCCCAACCTTTGGCCTGAGTATGCGAATTGATTACAAGTGTACTCATAAATAAACAACAAAAAACAATCCTTTTAATCATGTTTTATTCCTAATCATATCCTTAAAAATTGTAATTACCTTAACATTATATTATTGAAGAACCCGCAATAAAAACTCTAATTATCATCAATAAATTGTAACTTTTTATATCTAAACCTCTCATTATTTATATTAATTACGGCATAAAAAACTCAGCTTTTATTCAAAATAAAATTTAAAACAAAAACTGAGTATTTGATCATTACATTAAATTTTTATCTAAAAATGAAACTACTTTTTTCATATAGTTTTTTTGATTTTCAGGGTTATAAAAACCATGACCTTCTTTATCTACCACAAACCATTCATAAGGTTTGTTAGCGTCATCTAACGCCTCTCTTAAGCTTTCTATATGCTCAATCGGGGCTATTTCATCCTTTTCACCATGCGCCAGTAATAAAGGTATTTTTATTTTTTCAGCGTAGTTCACAGGTGACATAGATTTAAGCTGTTTTTCATCTGTCCCTAATACCGTTTTAAAATAACTCTTAGTCGCCTGACTACCATTTTCTTCTAATATTAACTCCAAATCATAAACACCCGCATTACCAATTGCACACTTGTATGTGTCCGGATAAATAGCAGCACTTTGAATTGCTGAATAAGCACCAAAACTTGCCCCCATGATACAAGCTTTACCAGGTAAGGCTTTATTTTGCGATATTAACCATTGATAAGCTTCAAAAATATCTTGTTGAATTGTTGTTCCCCAGGCTTTATGACCAGCAAACTCATGTGAGGCGCCATATCCGGTTGACCCTCTATAATTAACTTGCAATACCGAATAGCCATTAAGTGCCAGATATTGTACTTGTGAAGAAAACGACCAAAAATCTCTTGAAGCTGGTCCGCCATGTACTAGTACAACAACAGGTGCAATTGCATTTTTATCCTTTGATTTAGCTGGCGTAAAATATCCACGTATGATTTGACCATCAGATGATTTAAATTTTATTGGTTCCATTTGTGCAAAATCGGAACCCTTAAACTTAGTTTTATACTTAAATAGCAATTGTAATTTATTCGTTTCATTATCAAAGAGATATAATGAACCAGGGTCGATATCTGAAGAAACTGATACTATATACAAGTCACCCTTGTCAGTTACACTGGTTATTCTTACTTTGCTATAGGGGAATGATTTAAGTAACGTTTTAAATGCTTTCGCTTCACGTAGTTTCTTATTTAATATTAAATAAGAAGGGTATGATTCATCTACACGAATAGCAAATGCAGAACGACCATCCGCTGTCATTTCAACATTTGTGATATCAACGGCTTTATCGGTATAAATATTTTTATAGCTATGATCTTCTAAATTAAGTTTAAAAATTCCTTTTATATCTTGTTGAAAATCATCAATGGCATATAAATATTTACCTGATCCACTAATAGATAACGGGTAATTAAAGTCACCAACAATACTTTTAGGCACTAGATGCCAATCGCCATCTTTTCTTAAATAAAGTTGTTCATAATTATTTTTATCTGTGCCTACCACCGCTTTTATTTTACCTTGGGTATCAGTTAAAAAACGCGCATGAGGGATTGGTGAAGTCATTAACGATTTCATTACCCCAGTGTACACATTAAGTTTATGCGCTATTGGTAACCTTTCTCCAGTTCTAGACCAAAGTTTAGAACTAATCAAAATATGTTTATCATCTTCTTGAAGAATATCAATAATCTCAGCCCGTCCACGAGTAGATTTCTTCTTTTTAATATGGCTACCGGTTTGCATCTCACCTGCTTGATAACCATAGATCATTTCACTTTTTGAACCATCAAAATTCACAGCAAATAATTCACCATAAAATACTGGTTGTTCTTGCCATGGATTTCGCTTATTAACTTCAATAACCACTCTTTCATTATTAACCCAATAGAAGTTACCAACTTCAAAACTACCAGGTAGCTTTGCGCCACCAACGGCTTTTAACGTTGTACGGTTTAATACCGCCAAAGCCATTTTATTATCCATTAATACCGAAACCGCGATTAACTTTCCATCAGGGGAGATTTTCGCATTTTGATATTCTGAATGATCGAACAATTGTTCCCAATTTTTAGCCACACTATCGAAGTTTATACCTAGTAATCCAACCAGGAAAACATAAACCACTGCCCTACTTAACATGTCAATTCTCTTAATTAAAAATAATCGATAACTTTAACATTTACTCATAAAAAAAGCAGCCTCGGCTGCTTTTTTACATTAAATTTTATTATCTAAATTAATACCCTAAATTAGGCCCAAGCCACCTTTCAGCCTCTGCTAAACTCATATCTGTGCGTTTAGCATAATCTTCTACCTGATCTTTTTGTATTGCAGCTACTGCATAATACTTAGATTCAGGATGAGAAAAATACCAGCCAGAAACAGCCGCTCCAGGCCACATAGCATAAGAACTGGTGAGTTTCATGCCGATGCGGTTTTCCACATCAAGTAATTGCCAGATTTTTTTCTTTTCTGTATGTTCCGGACAAGCAGGATAACCCGGAGCCGGACGAATACCCTGATAGTTTTCTCGAATTAGTTCATCATTATTTAATGTTTCATCCGGTGAATATCCCCAATGAACTTTACGTACTTGTTCATGTAAATACTCAGCAAATGCTTCGGCTAGCCTGTCTGCAATCGCTTTGATCATAATTTTATTATAATCGTCTTGTTTTGCATCAAAAGCGTCAGCTATTTCATCTTCAGCTAATCCGCCAGTCACAGCAAATGCGCCAAAATAATCTTTTATACCTTTTTTACCAATATAATCCGTTAAACAGTAATTCGCAAAATCGGTTTTTTCTGTTTGCTGGCGTAACTGACAAGATTTAACTAATACTTCAGTTCTTGATTCGTCTGAATATATTTCAATATCATCTTCAACACGATTAGCCGGAAATAAACCTATAACCCCTAAAGGTTGTAATTTACCTGACAGCTCTAATTCATCAAGCATTTCATTAGCATCTTTAAATAGACTCTGCGCCTGCTCTCCCACCACGTCATCTGTTAATATACGTGGATATTTACCTGCGATTGACCAGGTCATAAAATAGGGAGTCCAATCAATATAGTTTCTGAGTGTTTTTATTGAAACATCTTTAAACTCAGTAATACCTAATTTTTTTGGTACGGGCGGTGTATAGTTATCCCAATCTAGTTTTGCTGCATTTGCTCTCGCTCTGGCAAGACTCACAGGTTTAGAACGTGGGCGTTTTCGCGCTTGCTGATCTCTTACTTTGACATATTCGGCTGCTGTTTTTTGAATAAACGCAGGTTTGTTATCCGCACTCAATAAATTAGATACCACACCTACAGCACGACTGGCATTATTAACATAGATCACGCCTTTATCATATTGAGGTTCTATTTTAACCGCGGTATGTGCTTTTGACGTTGTCGCCCCACCAATTAATAAAGGTAAATCAAACCCTTGTCGTGTCATTTCTTTAGCAACATGTACCATTTCATCTAAAGATGGTGTGATCAAACCCGATAAGCCAATAATATCAGCTTTTTCTTCCCTTGCTGTACGCAATATTGTTTCACAAGGTACCATAACCCCAAGGTCGATAACTTCATAGTTATTACATTGTAATACCACACCGACTATATTTTTGCCTATATCGTGCACATCGCCTTTTACTGTGGCCATCACTATTTTACCATTGGATGACCCTTTCACCTTTGTTGCTTCGATAAAGGGGTCTAAATAAGCAACGGCACGTTTCATAACACGCGCTGACTTAACAACTTGAGGTAAAAACATTTTACCGGCACCAAATAAATCACCAACCACATTCATGCCATCCATAAGTGGCCCTTCAATCACCTGGATTGGTAAATCAACGGTTAAACGACAGGCTTCAGTATCTTCTTCTATAAACTCAGTTATACCTTTAACTAAGGCATGCTCTAACCGCTTTTCAACTGACCAGGAACGCCATTGTAAATCCTCCTTTTTAGCTTCAACTGACTGTCCGGAAAATTTAGGGGCAATTTCAACAAGCCTTTCTCCCGCTTGAGGATCCTTATTTAGTACAACATCCTCTACGGCATCTCTAAGCTCTTGTGGGATATCATCATACACTGCCAATTGACCTGCATTAACAATCCCCATATCCATACCCGCTTTAATAGCATGATAAAGAAATACTGAATGTATCGCCTCACGAACCGGGTTATTACCGCGAAATGAAAAAGATACATTAGATACGCCACCAGAGACCTTACAATGAGGTAAGTTTTGCTTTATTCGACGCGTCCCTTCTATAAACTCTACCGCATAGTTATCATGCTCTTCAATGCCTGTTGCAACAGCAAATATATTCGGATCAAAAATAATGTCTTCAGGTGGAAAACCTATATCATCAACTAAGATATCATAAGCACGTTTACAAATCTCAAATTTACGGTCTTGTGTTTCAGCCTGTCCTGTTTCGTCGAAGGCCATTACAACGGCTGCAGCGCCATATCTTTTGATCAGTTTAGCCTGATGGGTAAATGGTTCAATACCTTCTTTTAGAGAAATAGAATTAACAATAGCCTTGCCCTGAATACATTTTAATCCCGCTTCAATGACATCCCATTTCGAAGAATCCACCATGATAGGCACTTTACAAATATCAGGCTCAGAGGCTATCAGGTTTAAAAACTTCACCATAGCGGCTTTAGAATCTAACATGGCTTCATCCATGTTAATATCTATTACCTGAGCCCCGTTTTCTACTTGCTCTCTTGCTACACTGAGTGCTTCTTCATAATCTTCTTCCATGATCAAGCGTTTAAAACGTGCTGATCCTGTCACGTTAGTTCTTTCACCTACATTGGTAAAAACTGCCAGTTGTTGTGTCATTATTTATTCCGTATTCTTGTCGGATCTTAACTCAGGATCACCTGATAAATATTTGTTTCATTGCCGAACGTTCAAAATGCGATGAGTTAATTCAAATTACAGGCCTCTAAACCTGACAATCTCATTCTGATTTCTAATTCAGGCAGCTCCCTTGGTTTAATACCTGACACGCCTTGTGCAAAAGCTTTAATATGTTCAGGTGTCGTGCCGCAACATCCACCTATAATATTAGTAAAACCACATTTAGCCCAATCGATCATCTCAGCTGCCATCTCTGGCGCTTCTAAGTCATATTCACCAAACTCGTTAGGTAAACCCGCATTAGGATGAACCGATGTATATGTCTCGCATACGCGGGATAACTCTTCTACATATTGACGTAATAAGTCTGGACCAAGCGCGCAATTAAGACCAATAGATAAAGGTTTAATATGGCGAATTGAATTATAGAATGCTTCTGTTGTTTGCCCCGACAAGGTTCTGCCTGATGCATCTGTAATAGTACCTGAAATCATAACAGGTAAACTTTTGCCTGCTTGCTCGAAGGCTTCCTCCACAGCAAAAGATGCGGCTTTTGAATTTAGGGTGTCAAAAATAGTTTCAATTAATATAATATCGGCACCACCTTCCATTAATGCTAAAGTTGATTCAACATAGGCTTCAACCAATGCATCAAATGTTACATTTCTAAATGCAGGATCGTTCACATCTGGTGATAAAGAGCATGTTTTAGATGTCGGACCTAACACGCCTGCAACATATCTAGGTTTTGAAGGGTCTTGTTGCTCAAATTCATCACATACTTTACGTGCTAATTTTGCTGACTCAAAATTAATTTCCCGGCTAAATTTAGCCATTTCATAATCTTCCATTGAAATAGTTGTCGCATTAAAGGTATTTGTCTCAATAATGTCAGCGCCTGCCGCTAAATATTCTCTATGAATATTCTCTATGATCTGAGGCTGAGTGATAGATAACAGATCATTATTACCTTTGATCAATATATGCCAGTCAGCAAAACGTTCTCCACGATAATCTGCTTCTTCCAGTTTATATTCCTGGATCATGGTCCCCATTGCTCCATCTAAGATCAAAATTCGCTCATTCAAGCTCGACTTTAATTTTTCCAACTTATTAGGCATTGGTTGTTCCTTAATGTGATTATTCGGCATAATTATTAGTTCGAACAGCTTTACTGATCAGATTAATATCGTAAGGTGTTGTTTGGTATACATAATAATTAAGCCAATTCGAAAATAATAAAAAAGCATGGCTTTGCCAGGTTTTTGACGGTTCAACTTCATGTGCATCTTTAGAAAAGTAGTTTTCTGGTACCGGCGCATTGGGTCCTTTTTCTAAATCCCTGGCATACTCTCCCGCCAGGGTATGTGCATCATATTCTGGATGACCAGTAATAAATACCTGGCTCCCGGAAGTATTTCGCATTAAATAAGCGCCCACTTTTGATGAGCCAGCCAATACTTCAAGCTCTTTAATTGCTCTGGCCCGTTCTAAATCGATATGACCATAACGAGAATGAGGCACCAGAAACTCATCATCAAAACCTCGCGTTAATGCCCCATGTTGTGAAAACCGGGTGTGTTTAAATACACCACATAGTTTAGTGGTTTTTAATTCTCTTTTTAGTCCATAATGATAAAACAAAGCAGCGTGTGCAGCCCAACATGAGAATAAAGTCGACGTGACATGCTGTTCGGCCCAATCCAGAATAACTTTCAATTCATCCCAATATGCAACATCGGCATATTCTAAATGGGCTATCGGCGCACCGGTTACAATTAATGCATCGTAGTTATGCTCTTTTACTTCTGAAAAATAACGATAAAAAGTATCTAAATGTTGTTCAGAGGTATTTTTACTTCTATGTGTGTCTAAACGCAGTAAGTCTACATTTATTTGTAATGGGCTATTGGCCAATAAACGAATAAATTGTACTTCCGTTTCCACCTTATTCGGCATTAAATTCAAAATTGCCAAACGCATAGGTCTGATTTCCTGCGTTTTAGCACGGCTTTGAGGCATTACGAATACATTTTCATTTCTGAGTGCTTCAATAGCAGGCAATTTATCTTTTACCGTAATAGGCATAAAAAACTCCAAACAGTGATACTTGCCATCATTATGACCAGATATCTGGAAATTTCAAGCTCTAGATGTTTAGACGGCCAAATGAATTTAATATATAATTTTTATTGCCTTAATCCGCTATACTTGGAAATTTATTAACCGCGACTTGTTGTGCCTGTTTTAATAAATTAAATGCCTCTTTAAGTTGCTGATTTTTTATCTGGCTAAAGTTTTCAGGGTTTATATAGTTAGCAGGTACATTTAACCCACGCCTATGTGTACGTAAACTCAATTGTGTTAAATAACGCCAACAATCTTTTAAGTCATACATATCTTGATTATTTAATTCTGGTAACTTAGCGAGTTGAGTCAACCTTTCCAATGTATTTGCACTAGAAATACCATACTTAAGTGAATACAAACGTGCCAGATCGGTAATGATATCTACGCCTTTTGCTTTTAAATCTATGTATTTGTTGTTTTCATATGTTTTTTCTAATTTAAAATGATTAAATAAACCCAAAGGTACTAAATTAGAATTGATATCCAATGCCATTTTTGCCAAAAAATCAGTATTATTTTTTATTTTTAGATTTTCTTGTACAAAAAGTTCATATAATTCAGTTGAACCATCTATAAAGCGTAAGTCCGAACATTTTGCGATTTGTTTAAGGTTTATTGGATCATTCACCCATTGTGATATATTTGAAAGCCAATTCGAAATCTCCTGACGGTGATTTTCATCTGATGCCATCACATTGTCAGAACAATAATTTAAACCACAAACAGCCAAATTTTCACAAACAAAGTTTGCCATATTTTTAAAATATAGTTGCTGTTTGGTATCTAAATTATCACTTAAAATCAATCCACTACCTTGAGACGAGTATAAAGTTTGTTCTTCTCTGGCTTGCTCTGCAAAACATATCCAGGCAAATGGTGTCGTTGCAGCACCTTTCATTTCCTGAAACAAATAAATTAGCCTGCATGTCAATGCATCACTGAGCCCAGCCAATAACTTGCCCATTAAACTAATATCTTCACCTTTATATGAATAGCCTTCTAATAAATCGGGAATATCTTTAGCGCAGCGATTTAAGTCTTTAACTGTGTTTGTTTGGTAAATTCGTGCGATAAGCTGAATGGGATCCGATTTTTGTTGCTTTAACAAATCCCGGCTCGTAAGCATACCTAAAGGTTGATGGTTTTTATCTAATACAGGCAAATGATGGATATTATGTCGCAACATAATATTCAACGCAGTGAATACACGATTATTTTCAAAGATAAATTTTGGATTGGCGCTCATAATGTGATCGACAGATTGAGTTGGCGATACCTCTGCCGCCAATACACGATTTCTTAAATCTCTATCTGTAACAACACCCACTAATTTTTTATTTAACGTGATCATAATAGATGATACACAGTGCGCACTCATTTTTTTCGCTGTCTGGCGAATACTCGCTTCTGGCGACAAAGTTACAACACCAAAGGTCATTAATTCAGATACTTTACGTTCAGACCAATTCTTTTGCATACTCTTGTAACTTTCAGATAAAAGTCTATTTGCATGTGCCCGCAAAAAGTATTGTTCAAAAGCCTGGTATTTATTACGCAAAAATTCAAAGCTGCTTTCAGAAATCACATAAACAAGCCCCTCTTCTTTAACATGTACGTGTGTTAACGATGCTTCTTTTGTTAGCAATGCCGTATATCCGAAATAATCCCCAGAGTTTAAATCTGTAATTACATCCCCCTTCACTGACATTAAATCAAATGCCCCTGTTCGTACTAAATACAAACAAGGTTTATCTGGGGTGAATAACTTATTTGAGTTTTCTTTAGTTAAATAAATAACTTGAATACTTTTCATCAAAAAATCTGTCGCGGCGGTTTCTAATTCATTAAAAGGTACATGTGTAATTAAAAATTGATGCAAATCGTTTTGTTCAACTGTCATTTTTGTGCCCGTTCACAACTCCATTACTTATAATTTACACAATTTTTGCACAAAAAAAAGCCCGAATATTATCGAGCTTGATTTATAACATAATTTTTTAGTGGACTGTTGCTTCAGCCGAGTTCTTTGGACTGCGTATAGACTCAACCATAAGTTGTACTTCACCAGGCGTATTTGCTGTTACTTTACAGACAATGATTGCCACAACGAAGTTAATCAGCATACCTATACTACCAATACCTTCCGGTGAAATACCAAACAACCAATATTTTGCCGAATTTAAATCGGGATTAATAAATTTAAAATAAATGATATAAGCTAAAGTAAAGAGGATCCCAGATACCATACCTGCAATCGCACCTTGTTTATTCATAGATTTAGAAAAAATTCCCATAATAATAGCAGGAAAAAAACTAGAAGCGGCTAGACCAAAAGCAAACGCCACAACTGATGCTACAAATCCAGGCGGATTAATTCCAAAATAAGCTGAAATACTAATTGCAACGATAGCAGCTATTCTTGCTGCCCTTAATTCTTGTTTGTCATTAATATCTGGCATAAAAGTACGTTTTAACAAATCATGTGACACTGAGGTTGAAATAACCAATAACAAGCCCGCTGTTGTAGACAATGCTGCTGCGATCCCGCCTGCAGCCACCAAAGCTATCACCCAGGCTGGTAAATTTGCAATTTCAGGCGTTGCCAGCACAATAATATCCCTATCTATTTTAATTTCATTTGTACTGGTTTCATCGGTAATTTTACCGGCTGAATAAAACATTTTGCCATCGTTATTTTTATCTTTGTAAGTGATAAGCCCGGTTTTTTCCCAGTTTTTGATCCAGCTTGGTGCTTCACTATAAGCAGTTCCTTTACCGTCTTCACCATTAATGGTATCTATCATATTAACTCTGGCAAAAGACGCAAGCGCAGGCGCTGTGGTATATACTATGGCAATAAATACCAAAGTCCAGGCTGCTGAAATTCGCGTATCTTTCACTTTTGGCACAGTGAAAAAACGCACTATTACATGAGGTAAACCTGCGGTGCCAACCATTAAAGCTGCGGTTATCGCAAAGACATCTATCATGCTTTTTGAACCTTCAGTATATTGTGAAAAGCCAAGTTCAGCACTTAGCCCATCAAGCTTATCTAATAAGTAAGTTCCTGAACCATCGGTCAGCGTGGCGCCAAAGCCTGTTTGCGGAAATACGTGGCCTGTCATCATTAAAGACAAAAATACAGCAGGTACTAAATAGGCAAAAACCAAAATACAATACTGTGCAACCTGAGTATAAGTAATGCCTTTCATACCACCTAAGACAGCATAAAAAAATACGATTACCATGCCAATATAAACGCCAGTTTCGATTTCAACCTCTAAAAATCGTGAAAATACCACGCCAACACCGCGCATTTGCCCTGCAATATATGTGAAACAAATAAAAATAGCGCAAATAACTGCCACAGTACGTGCTGTTTGAGAATAATATCTGTCGCCGATAAAATCAGGGACGGTAAATTTACCGAACTTACGTAGATAAGGTGCTAAACATAATGCCAATAGAACATAACCTCCGGTCCAGCCCATTAAATACACACCACCATCATAACCCGCAAAAGAAATGATACCGGCCATAGAGATAAATGAGGCCGCACTCATCCAGTCAGCGGCGGTAGCCATACCGTTAGCAAATGGATGTACACCGCCACCAGCAACATAAAATTCTTTAGTTGAATTAGCTTTAGCCCAAAAAGCAATAAAGATATATAAAGCGAAACTTGCACCAACAATTAAAAACGTTAATATTTGAACATCCATCACTTATTTCCTATTCGTCTACGCCATACTTTTGATCAAGCGCGTTCATTTTAAATACGTAGATAAAAATCAAAACAACAAAAGTATAAATGGATCCTTGCTGAGAAAACCAAAACCCCAATTTAAAACCAAAAAAACGCACCTCATTGAGAACATCAACCAACAAAATGCCAAAACCAAAAGATACTACAAACCAAACAAGCAATAACTTAAACATCAAAGACAAATTTTCTGCCCAATATGCTTTAGCCTGCACTTCATTTTCGAACGCCATTTTTTATCCCTATGTTATTTTAAAGTGAAACCACCAAAAACTCGCACCTTGTGCTGGCTTAGGTAAATGTTGCCAACCTTAGTCTATCAGTATTCGTTTCTGCTAAAAGTAAGACCTTAGTCTTAACATATAATTAACACGGAAGGTATACCAAAAAACCCCGGTTAATAAAATTAAGCGAGGTTTCATTGAGTAATTAAAAAATAAGTAAGTTAGTGAATTATTTTTGCTGTAATAGTAGAGCCTGTTTCGACGGCATTATCTAATATAATTTTGATCACCAGGTAATCTCCATTTTTTATGGTTTGACCATCTTTAACAGGATCTAATATATAAGGTAACTGTACACGATGTGATATATCCTGACTGCGATCATTCCATACGCCGTAACTGATTGTCGCCATTTGATTTACACCTTCAATTTGCAAGCGATTGCCATCTTTTGCATCCACTTCCCACTGTATGAAAGAAACTCCCTTAGTTAAAGTGTCAGAAATAAAGAGCTCGTCTTGAGTCATACCATAACCCGTTTTCTCTGCCGAAGTGAAACTTATCAGTGACGCATTTCCTTGCCAGCTTGCACCGTCAATCATCAGTTTTTCAGCAACTTCACTGCTTATGTCTGCTGAGGCATTATGAGTCGTATTAATTTCAACAGTTTGACTTTGATTACGCTTTTCATTATCTGTCACAGCAATAACAAAATATTCACCATCATAATTTTTGTATCCATCGGCAGCTGGATTTAATATAAATGGCAGTTGAATATTTTTATAAACCCGATCCTGAGTTCTGTCATTCCATTTACCATATTGAATTGTTAATTTAGGATCACCTTCCGCCGTTAGCATGACACTTGTGCCATCTTTTTCATCGACTTCCCATTGCACTAGACTCACAACAGGGGCTTCATGGGCTGGAAAAAATAATTCATCCTGAGTAATACCATACCCAGTCAAATCTCCCGTTGACTTACTGATCAAAGACCCATTTCCCGCCCAGGTTAACGGTTCTATTACAGTACGGCCCTGTTTGATTTCAGCACCACGACCAAGTACAGGCTCTAACCCAATAAAGATCATAGCTTGTCGATTCCAAGAACGGCCTGATGGGTCTTTTAATTGATTTACATCATAATAGCCATTGGCGTAACCGCCCCAGCCCCAATTCACGTGAACTTTGCCATCGCCCCTGTAACCATCAATAACAAATGAATGTCCCGCATCCTCATTTTGTTGTAAAGCGTTGTATAAAACAGGCCGTCCGGCGTCTAATTCTGCTCGTATCACTTGTGCCCATTGCTGATCTGAATATAAAAATGCATCTTTGGAAATAATTGACATGCTACGCCGTGATTTATTATTAAATCCCCACTGATAACGAAAAGCATTTTCTATTTGCTTTCCAGTGGCAGATGTTCCCTGATCGCCTCCGAATTGTGCATTCAAACTAACACCAACATGATAAATAAAGTCTGAAGCATAACTTAATTTATTTTCACTATCTTTATCTGTCAGTGCCATATCAGACCAGGTATATTGATACTGGGTTAAATCTAATGTCAGTCGCGTATCCGCAATATCGTTTCCTTCAACACGAGCATCATCTAATACATATGACACTTCAGATTGAGCTGAGTTTTGATGCTGATAATAAAACAGGATTTGCGCCGTAGAAATCGTTGTACAGCCAGGATAAGTTGCACTGCCATTTATTCTTGGCATTTTTTCCTGCCAGACATCACTTTGACCCCAACTCGTTTGCAATAGTGGTGAGACTTGTGCTGTGGCACTGGCTAAAAAACCAGATAGCGCTAGCATGCCTAAATTAATTAATTGTCCAGCTTTTTCTTTTTTCATCAAACTTATACTCTCAACTTCTTGTGGATGCCGGACTATAAGAAAATCAATCTACAGATACTTGAAAATAAGCTGAATATTTACTGAAACTCGCTGAATTAAAGGCTTTGCGCTTTATCTATCGATTGTAAAAGTGCCTGTCGTTGTTGTTTTAATTTTTTGAGTTTATTTTTTAAATAAGCATATTGCTCGTTATCCCTGAGTCGTTTTAAATGAGGATCGTTAATCACCCAATTAATAGATATGCGGTCTTTTTCAATCAGTTGTTCAAATATATTCAATGTTGAATATTTAGCATTCGTATTAAGGTATTGACTTAACAATAGTAAATTCACATTGGCTTCTTTACCATTGTCATTAATTTCTTTATCAAATTGTGCCTGCATATGCACAGCGGATTGCTCACCATGCATTATTTTCAACCTTAACCGCGCATAAATCACTTCCCATGAAGGTTCTAATAAAGCCAGCTTTTCATAATGGCTTTTCGCTTGTTGCCATTGGCCTGAGAATAACAGGCTATCTGCTAATAAAACTTGTACAGATTTAATACTTGGTGCCAGTTGCATCAACTCTTTTGCCCGAATAGCCGCTTTTTCGTATTCTCCATTATCAAAATAAAATTGCGCTAAACCTTGCGCGACCATAATATTATCCGGGTGATGGTGAGACAATTTTTCAAATATAGGTGCTGCGCGTTCAAAATCGCCTGCGCCGGCAAGTATTTCAGCTTTAAGTAAATAACCAAATACTTCTAATGGGTCTAAAGCAATCACCTGATTGATCAAAGTGTAAGCCTGTGAATAATCGTTCGCTTCCCAGTGCAATACCGCTTTATTCAAAATGGCATCTGCGTAGTTGGGATCAAGTGAAATCGCCGCCTGATAGGCAAGGATAGCCTCCGGATATCTACCCGCAATATCTAACGCAAACCCTTTGGCTTTATATGCCTCGGCTAAATCTGGATCTAGATTTACTGCCGCCTCCGCAAGCCGTAACGCTTCATTCGCAATCTGTTTATCTGCCCCATATTGATATACTTGCTGCGATAAAGCATCTGACAAACCGCACAAGGCTAAGGTAAATACGGGTGAATTAGCTAAACTCTTACGAAAGAAGTTGATAGCAATGTCATTATCTAACCGATTATACCGTAAATAATGTTTTCGCCCTGTGAGATAAAAACGATAGGCTTGCTGGTACGCACCTTGTGCTGAGCGTGTATTGACCATTTTATTGCTATAAAATGATGATAATCTGGATAAGATACGATTTGACAAAGATGCAATATTACTTCTTTGAATGATCAATTCATCACTTAATAAATACTGACCATCAATTGCGTCAATCACGTTAAATTTAAAGTATATCTTTTCATTTTGGTGTCTGAGTTGACCTGTCAATACGGTATCTACTTGTAGTTGCTCTGCTATCGTATCAATACTTGTTAACTTTTTAGAGTAGCCCTGAACCGATTTATAGGAGATCACCTGAGTGTCTGTAAAGTTAGATATCCCCGAAATAACTTGTTCCGTTAAACCTTGATTTAAGTCTTCAAATCCCACCAGCGGCTGGCTTTGTGAAAATGGGAGCACAGCGATTCTGTGTTTGGTTTGTAGTGGCTTTAATTCAATTGTTTTTTTGTCAACTAAAAGCTGATAACCGCACCAGCTAACAATAAAAAATATGAATAATACACAGCCAATGAGCACAATAATTTTTTTATCACTTTGAGCCTGAGTATTCCCCTGAATTATCTCAGCAGAGGTTTGCTTTTTGTCTGGTATTTCAGGGAGTATTAAGAGCCTGTAGCCTTTACCGCGAACTGTCCCTATATAGCTGGCATTTTGTGTATCACCCAAAATTTTACGTAAAATTCTGATACGTTGTTGTAAATTTTCATCAGAAACAACCTGCTTTTCTCCCCAAACAGTATTTATAAGCTGATCATTAGACACCACCACTCCTGCGTTTTCGACTAGCGCGAGTAATAGTTTAAAACTTAAAGAAGGAACATCAATCCAGATAGAATCTTTTTGGATCCTCTGTTGTTCACAATCAATTAACCAGTCACCCAACTGGAAAAATGGCATATCTGGCTGCATAGGAATTAATGGCGTTATTTTTTGCTTATTTGTCGCCAATATTAGAGCATATCGGAACATGAATAAAGATTTATTAGGAACAGCTATTGAGACAAGACTTATGTTTATTTACCTGCTTCGATTGAAGCAGGCTTATTTTTATTGTTTTTAATTGCGTGACAGCATTATTTTATAGGGTGTATGTCGGCTATAACCGTCATAACGAGACACTAACAGATAGAGTATTTTTGTTTTAGTTACATTCGGATTATAAAAAGACAGTAATTCACTACTGCCAGTTTTTTCTGAGTACTTTAACAGGGTTCCGCCTTCACTATACAAATACAGATCATAGTCTTGTTCATAATCGGTGGGGCCTGTCATCGCCAAACTAAGCGTGTCACCCGCCTTAAGACTTATCTGGTACCAATCTTCATCATCATTGGTATAAGGAAAATAACCATTGATCTGAGTCACATTAGCAGCAACAGGGTTTGCTAATACAATATTATTGTTGTCTTCAGTTTCAGTAAACAATCTATCGTTTGGATTTTCAACTGAGTTAATCTCAAAGCTAAGCTGCTTTGAAGAGACCAAATGATTACCTGAATCACGTGCTGTTATAGATATTATATGTGTACCTACTGTATATTGAGATTTATCAATTTGATATGTGATATTTGCATTGACCTGATCTGTATATACAAAGGATTTAACAATTTTATTATCAATTAAAATATCGGCACCGGTTAAATTTTTATCGTCACTCAATTTAGCATTCAGCATGATTTCGTCTAATACATCAAGTGATAAATCTATCACAGGCACTAAATCTTCATCGGGAATTTCACCTGCGCTATTATCAACGGATAATGTTAACGGCAGTCCTGCTATGCTCCCTTCTCCAGTTACATTTTGTTGCGACGCTTTACTGGTATCTATGCTTGATTCATCTGACGTGATCACATACGTATTGCCATCTGTTGTTATTTTAATATGCCCCACCACATAACCACTGGTACTGGTACGTGCATCACTTAGCCTTCCTTCATCAGTCTGTAATACTTTAATGCCATTTTTAATCAATATATCATCAATGGCTTCTGAATTAGGTAAACCATGTGATTGATTTGGACCCACAGAAACAATGGCAATTTCAGGTTTTGCTAAATCCAGGTACTGTTTATTTGTGCTGGTTTTAGACCCATGATGACCTATATGTAATATGTCTATTCCGCCATTGGGTGTTTTAATATTTCCATTACCACTAATAAGCGCTGACATGATCACGGGCGTTTCAAAATCTTTTTGCCCATTATGCGCATGTCCACCTAAATCACCCGAAACCAAATAATCAAATCCTTTATACTTAATTAATAAAACAATTGAATAATCATTAATATGACTCGCAACAGGATATTGATATGTTGGATCTGACTTTTGTAATTCAGTGATCACAGCATCTTTATTTACTACTTTTCCATTTACCGCTATGGTTGTCGCGGTTGCGCCATCACCTAAATCAATAACATGACCTAACGGAACTCCTATGGGTGCAGGAACACCCACAGCCTGATACGAACTAAACCAGTTTTGCATAAATACACGCTGGGTATTCTCCTCTGAGCCAGAGTAATAACTCAATTTAGGTTTAAATTCACGTACGATATATTGTGCCGCACCACCATGATCTGAATGATTATGGCTTAACATAAAATAATCCAATTGCTGTATATTATTTTCATGTAAATAATCAATAACCACCTGGCGTTTACTACTTAATCCGGTATCAAATAAAATAGTTTTGCCATTGACCCCTTCAATCAATACAGACTGACCCCATCCAACATTGATTGCATGTATTTTCAATTCTGCGGCAAAACTAGTCATTGTTGCCAGACTAAAAAGTATAGATATAAGTATTTTCATTATTGTTATTCTCCACCTTACTTTGTAAATAAAATGTAAAAATAACAATCAATAAATCGGTTTCCTTGAATCTAAGCTGAAATTTAGCTGAAACTCGCTGAATATTTGCAATGGAATTCTCTTAACTTCATGTTAAGGTATGAAAATTATCATTATTTCATATAAAAAATCATGGCTCCTGTGCTGCTTATATTTACAATAAGTTATATGGCATTACTGTTTTGGTTAGCAAGGTGGGGAGATAAACCTTACCCACTGGCAAAAAAAATCAGCCATCATCCCTTTGTATACTCTCTTGCCTTAGGTGTTTATTGCACTTCCTGGACTTATTATGGTGCGGTTGGCACAGCCGCAAATGCAACGTGGAACTATCTGCCTATATTACTTGGACCTGCATTATTATTTATATTTGGTCAAAGATTGTTACGTAAATTGGTGATTGTCAGTAAAAAGCAAAATATCACCACCATTGCAGACTTTATATCAGCCAGATATGGAAAACGTCACTTAACCGCTATTCTCGTTACCCTTATCGCCTTACTTGCGACTATTCCCTATATTGCTTTGCAGCTTAAAGCTCTGAGTAATAGCTTTGTATTACTGCACACTGATCTACAAATTTCCGGTAATATAGTTGCATTCTCTACCACTTTATTAATGGCGTTGTTTGCCATTTTTTTTGGTACACGAAAAGTTGATTTAACGGAATACCGCTCAGGACTTATGCTAGCCATGGCATTTGAATCTTTAGTAAAACTCATTGCTTTGATTGTTGTTGCAGCATTAGCCTGCTATATTTTGCTGATTTATCAACCAGGTATGTTTAATATCATCACAGAGCAGTCGGTGTTGAATAAGTGGAAAAATACTGACTTTCTTAGCTTCAATTTTATAGGCCAATCAATTATGGCAGCCGTTGCCATACTATGTTTACCACGACAATTTCATGTCACTGTGGTTGAGAATTTAGATACCAAACATTTAAAAACAGCAAGATGGGCTTTCCCGCTATATTTACTGCTAACAGCCATTGTTATAATACCTATTGCCACGGCTGCTATTCATGCACATATTGGCGCAGGTATTCCCCCTGATAGCTTTGTTTTAGCCCTGCCACTTAACGAAGGGAATACTTTAATAACGAGTTTGGTTTTTATTGGCGGCTTATCAGCGGCGACGGCAATGATCATAGTCGCAACACTGACTTTAAGTACAATGATCTCCAATGACGTCATTTTACCACTACTGCTAAAGCATAAATTCAGACCTCATTCAGCTCCAGCAAATTTCAAACGTAAAATACTGATGATCAGAAGAATATCAATTACTTGTGTATTAGCATTAGCTTTAGTATATCAACAAAGAGTGGGTGATAATGCAGCGCTTGCAAGTATGGGACTTATTGCTTTTTCATTAGTTATTCAATTACTCCCAGCTATTATTGGTGGCTTATATTGGCGTAAAGGTCATGCCTACGGTGTTTATGCCGGAGTCATCGCGGGCTTTGTTAGCTGGATGCTTTTTTTAATGTACCCATTATTAAATGACACGATAGACTATGGCACTCAGCAAACAATTATTACCCAGGGCACATTTATCGCATTGTTTGTAAATGTCCTTTGTTATGTCAGCTTTTCTATTGGTGCTCGGGAAAGCTTAGTTGATAAAATTCAAGCCGCGGCCTTTGTGACTCCTAAAGCACATATTCAAATTAATAAACGTCAAAATAACGCGATAAATGCAACAAACTATGATTTAAAAATATTATTGCAAACATTTTTAGGGACAGAGCGCTGCGATCAACTATTAAATCTCTACCAACTTAAACACCCTATGACGCCTGATACCAGTATTCCAGATGATGAATTTATCGATTACTGTGAGCGCATGTTAACTGGTGTATTAGGTGCATCATCTGCCCAAGCCTTAATTAGCGCCGTGTTAACAGGCAAGCAACTTGCTTTTGAGGAAGTTGTGACGTTTTTTGACCAAACAACACAGGCTTTACAATTTAATCAAAATTTACTGTACACCTCATTAGAAAATTTAAGTCATGGTATTTCTGTTGTAGACAAAAACTTGAAATTAATCGCCTGGAATAAACGTTATGCCGAACTATATCAATACCCAGAAAATTTTTTATCAATAGGTCAACCAATTGAAGAAGTAATTCAGTTTAATTTAGATCAGGGTGAATGTGGTGAAAACATGGGCGAAGGTGAGATCAATAAACGCCTGCAACATTTGAGAAATGGTTCGCCACACCATTTTATCAGACATAGAAAAAATGGTCAGGTAATTGAAATGACGGGCACACCTTTACCTGATGGTGGGTTTGTGACCAGTTACTCAGACATTACGACACATATAACCACTCAAAATTTACTCACCGAAGCAAATCAACAATTGGAAAGTCGCATTATTGCCCGAACTAAAGAAATCAGTGAAATTAATCGTGAATTAAAATCAGAAATAGTCGCGAGAAAAAACACTGAAAACGCACTTAAGAAAGCGAAAAAACAAGCTGAGAATGCAAACCACAATAAAACTCAGTTTTTAGCCTTAGCAAGTCATGATATTTTGCAACCACTCAATGCAGCACGCTTATATTTAGCGTCTGTTAATGAGCACACTCTGTGCACTGAAAATTCGGTAAAATTAACAAAACTAGGTGATAGTCTGGATTCATCCGTGCATTTAATGTCCTCATTATTAGAAATTGCGCAATTAGATCAAGGCGCTATGCAACCCGTTTTACGTCATTTCAATATCAGGGATATTTTAATTCCACTTAATAGTGAATATGCAATTTTATGTAAAGATAAAGGACTTTCTCTTAAGATCAGGCCATGTGAACAAACCCTCTACAGCGATACAACTTACTTACGTCGTATCATTCAAAACCTGATATCAAATGCCGTAAAATATACACAGCAAGGTAAAATATTAGTTGGCTGCAGAAAACGTGGAACTCATCTCAGAATTGAAGTGTGGGATACCGGCGATGGAATATCTCAATTAGAACAAAACAAAATTTTTTCAGATTTCTACAGAGTAACACCTTCAGATAATCAAGGCATAGGATTGGGATTAGGGGTTGTCGAACGAATGGCAAGAATGTTAGCAATCAAGTTGTCGGTTAACTCAATTAAAAATCAGGGAAGCTGTTTTAGCGTGGAAGTACCTCTTGGCGATGTTTCACGTATACAATACAAAATTAACAATACTTACCAGTTAGATCCCACAAAAAACCTTCAAATACTGATGTTTGATGATGAACAAAAAAACCTTGATGCTATGGCTGGCCTGTTAGATAAATGGCAGTGTAACTATCATAGCTTTAATAAAGTGAAACAGATACTCACTTATGCCACCAGCCAGCCAGCGCCTGACGTCATACTCATGGATTATCAGCTAAATCAAACACTCAATGGTATTATGCTTATTGATAAATTAAGAGAAATTTGGCAGCAAACGATACCGGCGATATTAGTCACAGCGGTAAATGATGATAAAGTAAAAGCGGAGGCGAAAGAAAATCATATTCATTTCCTTAAAAAACCAATTAAGCCAGCAAAACTTAAAGCTTTATTAACCCATATAAGAAATTAACTGAGACGCGTAAAAAAACCTGTTATTTGTGTCAAATATATCAAATAATAGTGGTTTATTATTGGGGAATGAAATGAAAAAAGTATTATTAACCGATTGTCCAGACCAACCTGGATTAATTGCAAAAATAACCGGGCTTTGTTATGAACACAAATTAAATATAATTAAAAATGATGAGTTTGTGGATAACATCAATCAAAGATTTTTTATGCGTACCGAACTTGAAGGTGATTTCGACAAAATAGATTTATTAACTGAAATAAAAGCTAAATTGCCATCAGATTCAAATTTGAACTTAGTCGGCCAGGAAAGGATGCGCGTTGTATTGTTAGCCACTAAGGAAGCTCACTGCCTGGGTGGTGTATTATTAAAATATTTTGAAAATGCGCTTAATATAGAAGTAGTTGCCGTGATTTCTAACTACCAGGATTTAGAACCGCTAGCTATGGGTTTTAAAGTCCCGTTTCATTTTATATCCCACCAAGGTTTAACTCGCATAGAACATGATGAAGCCATAGCAACTAAAATTGAAGAATACCAGCCAGACCTGATTGGTTTAGCCAAATATATGCGTATCTTAACACCTGAGTTTGTACAAAAATTTTCAGGGAAAATTATCAATATACATCACTCGTTTTTACCTGCATTTATAGGTGCTAAACCCTATCAACAAGCCTATGAAAGAGGTGTTAAAATTATTGGTGCAACGGCTCATTTTGTTACTGATGAATTAGACGAAGGTCCTATTATTCAGCAAGATGTGATCCATGTCACTCACAATGATGACGCCACAGCCCTTGCCCGTCAGGGCCGGGATGTAGAGAAAACCGTATTTTGTAAAGCGATACAATTAGCATCTGAACACAGAGTTTTTGTCGACGGTAATAAAACTGTGGTATTTAAATAGCCCTATTTTAACTTGGGCAAGATAGCGCAAAGTAATGATTACTAATTTAATACACATAGTATGAACTCACTGCAATAACTTAATTCAACTAAATTAATCACTTTTATGAACTATGGCACTTTATATCAGACCATAGTTCTACATGATTTTTATATTTATCCATCCAGGCTACAACAGCCTGCTCCTCTGTTAATCCATCATATAATACAAATGCTGCAGCCTCCGCAATCATTTGGTTATCAAAATTTACCTTTTTTACCAATTCGTATACACACGGCCAAACTTGTTGTAATTTTGGCCAGCCCGCTTTTTTTAACCAAGCTTTTTTGGGGTTACCGCAATCTTTCACAAGCATTTTATTGAGCCCCCATTCAGGGTTTAAATCACATTCAACCTTATGCTCGGGGAATTCTATAAACCTCCCTTTAATTCGGGTATCAATCCAATTTGGTGTCCAGTTCAGCAACAATATTGGTTTTTTGTTGAGCAGTGAATTTTTTAATAGCGCCCACAATGCAATATCATCGGGCATTCTTTGAATGCGGTAATTAAGTTTTAATGCTCTGATCAGATCACCATCACCATAAACCCAGGGACCAGTGTAATAAATTCCCTTAGTTTCAGACTTTGAATTTGTAAATAACTGCCAACATGTATTTAAAGCTCGCCAATCAGGCAGTTCAGGACATAATTTTTCAACATATTCAGGATACCACCACTCTTCTCTGACAATTGCGTCATGAGTGCCTAATTCAATAATATGACGCTGATCTCGCATTTTGAGATATGCGGGTGCCATAGATGGTTGCCAGATTTCAAGTTGAATATGTATTACACCTTTACTAAGTGCACCCCACTGATTTTCTACCGAAATATCCAAAAACTCAACAGGAACATCAAGCGAATCAATTAACTTCCCTAACACTTTTGATAAAACCCGTTGACTGGACCAGTTATTTAATGGCAATACGATATTCTGAGGCTGATTGGTCATTGCAGAATTAATAGGGGCAGAGAAAGTTAAGGCAGCGAGATACGTTAAGGCAATACAGAGTGTAAAAATTGATTTCATATTCATATGTGTCAGATAAATACGTCATCAATTTAGTATAGAGTAAAAATGGGTTTCGAACTCAGTGTTAGCCAGCATTAACGTACCCTAACTAAAAACCCCCGATTATTTCGGGGGTTTTACTCTTTTCATTTTAGTCATTACATATTTGGGTAATTAGGTCCGCCACCGCCCTCTGGCGTCACCCAGGTTATATTCTGTGCCGGATCTTTAATATCACAAGTTTTACAGTGTACACAGTTTTGTGAGTTTATTTGAAAACGTTTTGTATCTTCATCTTCAATTATTTCATAAACTCCCGCAGGGCAATATCTTTGTGCCGGCTCTGCGAATTGAGGTAAATTTTGAGAGATAGGTATTTCCGCATCTTTTAATTTTAAATGGCAAGGTTGATCTTCTTCATGATTAGTATTTGATAAAAAAACCGAAGATAACTTATCAAAACTAAGTTTACCATCAGGTTTAGGGTAATCAATCGGCGTATAATTAGCTGCCAGTTTCATTTGATTATAATCAGGTTTATCATCATGTAAGGTAAATGGCAATTTACCGGCAAACAGGTTCTGATCAACAAAGTTAAAAGCGCCGCCTAATATGGCACCAAATTTATGCATTGCAGGGCCAAAGTTGCGGCTACTATGTAACTCATTGTATAACCATGAGTCTTTCATCCTTTGTGCAAATCCTGTTAACTCTTTAGCCCCTTCACAACCAGCCTCAATAGCAGCAAAAACTTCCTCAGCCGCTAACATGCCTGATTTCATTGCCGTGTGTGTGCCTTTTATTTTAGCGAAATTTAATGTTCCGGCATTACAGCCAATTAATAAACCACCCGCAAATGTCATTTTGGGTAAGGCGTTAAAACCGCCTTTAGTAATGGCTCTTGCACCGTATGAAACGCGTTTAGCCCCTTCCAGATATTGTTTAAATACAGGATGATGCTTTAGTCTTTGTAACTCATCAAACGGGCTCAAATAAGGGTTTTCGTAATTAAGATCTATGATTAAACCCAAAGTGACCTGGTTATTTTCTGTGTGATATAAAAAGAAACCACCGCCAACGTCTTTTGTCAGTGGCCAGCCTGAACCATGGATCACTAATCCCGGTTTATGTTTTTCAGGGTCTATATCCCACAATTCTTTTAAACCTAGTGCATAATGCTGTGCATCGGCATCGGCGTCTAAGTTAAATTTGGTGTACAGCTCCTTCCCTAAATGGCCACGGCACCCTTCTGCAAATAACGTATACTTGGCATGTAACTCCATGCCTTCCATATAACCATCTTTTTGCTCGCCCGCTTCACTTACCCCCATATCACCCGTTGCGATACCTTTCACCGCGCCGTTTTCATGATATAAGATTTCTGCTGCTGCAAACCCCGGAAAGATTTCAACACCTAAACTTTCAGCCTGCTCTGCCAACCAACGACAAACGTTACCCAGGCTAGCAATATAATTACCATCATTGTGCATCGTTTTTGGCACTACAAAGTTTGGCAATAAAGTGGATTTTTCTTCGTTATTAAGCAGGAATACCTGATCTTCAGTAACAGGCGTATTTAACGGCGCTGCCATAGATTGCCAGTCAGGAAAGAGTTCATCCATGGCTCTTGTTTCAACAATAGCTCCAGATAAAATATGCGCGCCCACTTCTGAGCCTTTTTCAACTACACAAACAGTTAGTTCACGTTCTGCCGCTTTTGCCTGCTGCATTAATTTACAAGCAGCTGATAAACCAGATGGTCCGGCTCCCACAATAACAACATCGAACTCCATTGATTCACGCATATTTTACCTCTAAGTTTTCTATTTTATAATTTTTGTTCTAATTCAGGGATCACATCAAAAAGATCGGCCACTAAACCATAGTCTGCAACCTGAAAAATAGGCGCATCTTCATCTTTATTTATTGCCACAATGACTTTGGAGTCTTTCATGCCCGCTAAATGCTGAATTGCACCTGATATACCTACTGCAATATACAGATCTGGCGCAACAATTTTACCAGTTTGGCCAACTTGCATATCATTAGGTACAAAGCCGGCATCAACAGCAGCACGAGATGCGCCAACTGCTGCACCCAGTTTATCAGCTAATGATTCTAAAATAGCAAAATTCTCTCCATTGCCCATGCCTCGACCACCAGACACTATTACTTTAGCAGCCGTTAATTCCGGACGTTCAGATTCAGCCGTTTCTTCACTGACATATGAAGATAGGCCCGCATCATGAACCACAGCCAAAGATTCAATAACCGCATTTCCACCTTCTGCACCAGCTTCATCAAATGCAGTACCGCGTACGGTGATCACTTTCGTTTCATCTAAAGACTCAACGGTCGCAATTGCATTTCCGGCATAAATAGGGCGTTGAAACACTGAAGGCGACTCAACCTTTATGATATCAGAGATTTGTGCAACATCTAATAAAGCAGCAACACGCGGCATAAAGTTTTTACCTGTTGTCGTTGCTGCAGAAACAATATGACTATAGCCAGGTGCCAGCTCAGTCACTAATTTGCTAATATTTTCAGCTAATTGATATTGGTACACCCCATTATCAGCCACTAATACTTTGTTAATACCTTGTACTTTCGCCGCTTGTTCTGCAACACTTTGACAGTTATCACCTGCAATTAACAAATGAAGATCATCGCCCATTTGGCTTGCGCCTGTGATTGTATTTAACGTTGCCGCTTTTAAAACATTATTATCATGTTCAGCAATAATTAAAATAGCCATTAGATCACCTTCGCTTCATTTTTTAGTTTTTCAATTAATTCATCAATACTCGCAACTTTAATACCCGCCTGACGCTCTGTGGGTGCTGCAACTTGTATAGTGCGAGTATGGTTTTTTAATTCAACACCTAAATCTGCAGGAGTTTGTACAGCTAAAGGTTTACGTTTTGCTTTCATTATATTTGGCAAAGATGCATAACGTGGTTCATTAAGTCTTAAATCTGTTGTCACAATTGCTGGCATATTAAGGGATACAGTTTGTAATCCACCATCAACTTCACGGGTTACCGCAACTTTATCGTTAATTATTTCAACTTTAGAAGCAAAGGTACCTTGTGGCATATCTAATAGCGCAGCTAACATTTGACCTGTTTGGTTGTTATCACTGTCTATGGCTTGCTTACCCATAATAATCAGTCCCGGCTCTTCCTGCTGGGCTACTTTTGCCAGTAATTTTGCCACATTCAATGATTCTGGAAAATCTTCCGTATCAATTTGAATTGCTCTGTCAGCACCCAATGCCAACGCAGTACGTAGTTGCTCCTGACATGCTTTTGGCCCGATAGAAACCACAACAACTTCCGTCGCAGAGCCAGATTCCTTTAAGCGAATAGCTTCTTCAACGGCTATTTCACAAAATGGATTAAGTGCCATTTTGGTATTTGCCAAATCCACATCAGTGTTGTCTGCTTTTACACGTACTTTTACGTTGTAATCAATAACGCGTTTTACCGCGACTAATATTTTCATTATTTTCTCTTATAAATAATTTTATTAAAATAAATCTTCGGTCAACGACATAATACTGTCGCTGCCACTTTTAATACTCGCTAAATTTGTATGAATACGCGGTAATAAATGGTCAAAGTAAAATTGTGTGGTAATTAATTTAGCTTCTAAAAATTCAGTTTCACCTTGATTATTATCTAATAATTCACGTGCTTTTATCGCACTTTTTGCCATCAACCAGGCACCTGATATGTAACCAAACATCATCATAAAGTTTACGCTGATACTAGGCGCAAATGCTTTATCATTTACTGCATTTTCTAACAGCAGTAATCTGGCTTCTCGACCAATTTCTAAGGCTGTTTTTAATTTAACCGCTAAATTACCAAGTGTATTATAATCTGTTAGTATACCTAGAGTTTGTTCTACATCATTAAGTAATTCAGATAATTGCTCACCTTTATCAAATAAAGTCTTACGACCAACCAAATCTAATGCCTGTATGCCCGTAGTACCTTCATAAATCGTCAGGATCCGCGCATCTCTATAATGCTGAGCTGAGCCGGTTTCTTCAATAAACCCCATACCGCCATGAATTTGCGTGCCTAAATAAGTGATTTCCTGCGCCATTTCAGTTAACCAGCCTTTTACTATCGGTGTATATAATTCTACACGGGCAAAATGTCTGGCTTTATCTTTGTCACTGTTCGCATAACGAACTTTATCAGTTTCACTACTGGCAACATAAGCAAGTGCGCGCATTGCTTCAATACTTGCTTTCATTTGCATTAACATGCGACGAACATCTGGAAATTTAATAATGGCAAATCGACTGCCGTCTTTATTGGTGCCTTGTAAACGTTCTTTAGCGTACTCTACAGCTTGTTGATATGAGCGCTCAGCAATTGCTAAACCTTGTAAACCAACATCTTGTCTTGCATGATTCATCATAGTGAACATATAGGATAAACCTTTATGCGCTTCGCCAACCAGATAACCCACAGCGCCCTCTTTATCACCAAAGCTCATTGCGCATGTCGGACTGGCATGAATTCCTAATTTATGTTCTAGCGCTGTACATGTCACATCATTTAGCTCAGTTGTTGTATGACCATTTTCATCTAATAAAAATTTTGGCACAACAAATAAGGAAATACCTTTAACACCCGCAGGCGCATCGGGTAACCGCGCAAGTACCAAATGCACGATATTCTCGGTCATTTGATGATCGCCCCAGGTAATAAATATTTTTTGACCTGAAATTAAGTAATGGTCACCGTTGGCTTGTGCTTTAGTTTTAATTGCGGCCAAATCTGTACCCGCATCAGATTCAGTTAAGTTCATGGATCCGCTCCATTTACCACTGATCATATTAGGTAACCAGGTTTGTTTTAATTCATCTGAACCATGGTGTTTAATCGCTGAAATAGCACCTTGTGTAAGCATAGGGCACAAAGAAAAAGCGAGATTGGCGCTTTGCCATATTTCATTTATTGCAGTACCAAACAAATTAGGTAAATTTTGACCGCCAAATTCTTCCTCAGCAGTTAATGAAGACCAGCCATTTTCCATATATTGATTATAAGCATCAGCAAAACCGTCAGATTCCTGTACACCATTTTCTCCAATCACAGCACCTTGATTATCTCCTGAAACATTTAAAGGAGAAATAACTTCACTACCTAACTTTGCAGCTTCTGTTAAAATAACGGATGCAAATTCGCTATTTATATCTTCCAAATTTGCGTCTTCGCAAAACTTATCAAATTCAACTATTTCTTTAATAACAAAATCAACATCTTTATACGGGTGTTTGTAGTCGTTCATAATCGATCCCTTTCACTGAAACTTTTAATTATGAGTATTTAAGCTTGCATTCCTAAGATACTCAATAGCCAATTAAGCCCTATAATAGACATTATCGGACATTACAGTTTAAAAATAATGTACACTTCACCTTTTTATTGTTTAAATATGTTAAACACGGACATTTTTATTACATTAGAACACTATGAACCTTGAGCACCATTCAATTTCTATTCACTTTGTTGTTACATTAATTAAAGCAGCAAAAATAAAAGGGTTAAATTACAAACTCTTATTACAAAAAGCGGATATGACTGAAAACATGCTCAAAAATACACAACTTAGGATCACACCGGATCAGTTTAGTCGATTCATGAGAGAAATGTGGAAAATGGGTGATGATGAGTTTTTAGGGTTAGCCAATGAAAGATCTCGCCATGGAGTATTTACTTTAATGGCAAACAGGCAGCCAACTGCCCGGATCTAAGAAGTGTATATCGCCATATGAGTCATTTTTATAATTTGGTTACTAACGCTTTTAATTTAGAGTTTAAAATAATCGGTAATGATGTCCATTTCTCGATGCAACTAGCAGATAACAATCAAGATCCAGATAATTCATTGCGCGAATTTTTAATGTTGGTATGGCACCGCTTTCCAAGCTGGCTAATTGGTCAACGTGTTCCGTTAAAGCGTATTTTATTAGATTACCCTGAGCCAGAGCATGTTGCTGAATACAGACTAATGTACCCTTGTCCTGCGATATTTAACCATACAACAAATAGTTTAGTGTTTGATGTTAAATATTTAAAAGCAGAAAAAGTACAAACAGCACAATCACTTAGAGGTTATTTACGAAGAGCACCCTTAGATTGGTTTATGAGGCAGGCTTATTATCAGGTTTTCACCCAAAGAGTGGTTAATTATATAGAGAATAGTGAACAACTGGCATTATGTAATATGGATGAGGTCGCAAGGCATTTGCATTTAACCACCCGGACATTAAGACGAAAATTAACCGAAGAAAACACCAGTTTTCAAGAATTAAAAGATAATGTCAGACGCGACGCAGCAATTCATTATTTAAGTCAACAACGTATTCCTGTATCTCAAATATCCCGATTATTAGGATATTCTGAACCCGCAGCATTTACCCGCGCTTTTAAAATTTGGACAGGTGTGACACCAAAAGTTTACCGTAGTAAATAAGCGCTGTTTGCAGCCGCAAACATTAATGTAAAAACAGTGAGCAAGGGAGAGTGTGATACTGCAAATTCAAATAACGAGGGGCGCAATGCCCGCATTGTTATTTTTACTGCTAAGTAGTTAGTAGATCAATTTGTTATTAATTCGCATCGTGCTTTACTAACAAATCCTTTGTCGTTGATCAAATGGTCTACCTGTGAAACAAACCATCGGCCATTGATCCCATCACGCACACCTTCTAGCTTAATAATGCCACCAGCCATGACATTAGGTTCGCCAATAAATTTCAAATCAATAGCTTTTGCCATTCGTCTGGCATGATTTAATCTTGACTGCGCCGCTAGTTGTGCGGTTTCTTCATTAGCATAAGAAAAATTCAAGTCAAAACAAGGATCTCCAGACCCTATTTCAACCATTTTTTTCTTGGCTTCAATAAAATCATAATACCAGGCACGACAAGATTTATATCCTGGATACTGCGTACTCAAAGAAGACCAACTTAATAATTGTTCTCTGCGTATTGTAATTTCCGGTAATAATTTATTACTGGCCGTTTTACCCGTGCCCCTGGGCATAAAAATTAAAAAACCCTCTACGATTTTAACTATTGCATCAAAATAACTTGCCAGTCGCGTTAACAATTGCATATCGCTTTCGCTCTGTTCGATAGCTGGGAGTGTTATATCACTTAACTGAGAAGATAACTTAGCTTGTAAACCATATTTACCGGCAACTGTATCAATTAATGACTGTAATAATAACGGCTGCTCCTGTGTAGATTGCCAACTAAATTTCACAGGGATCTGAATGCCTTTTTTCCAGATAGATTTATCACCAAAAATCGTCATCGTATCTCTGGTGCCACTCAGACTAAATTCAGCAACTTCAAATGTTCCGAAATCTATTAATTGACTATTATCATCCTCTTTTTCCTGACCATAACCCAAAGAAATTCCAATCGAATCGTCGTTTCCCGGTAATTGAATCGGGCTTTGTCTATGATCATCCAATACAATTATACAGCTATCACTTACAAGCCCTGTTTTTTGCGAAACTTGAACAGATACGATGCGATCCATTAATTTTTTGCCGATATCTTTACCATTTGCACTGAGTACAAATTTAGGATCCTTATACATAAATCACCTTTAGTCCCATATATTTACGACTTTACTTACTTTAGGCACTGAAATATTGGGTAAAACTATTACAATGTTTTCAGGATAACGTTCTCCAAGCTCAGCAAGACCAGGATTATGTTCCAATACTTTTTCGACGACACCCGATTGATGCCCATAATGTTTCCAGCAAATATAATCCAGGCAATCTCCGTCTCTGGTGCGATAATTCACATTACTCATTTAACATTCCCCTGCGTTATATTTTGTTTTCGAAAGCCTTTAGCGCCATATTAAAGGTGATCATTCTAGGATTACCATCAGCCAAAAAAATACTTCTTTGTTCACTGATTTTGCTAATACACCAACGACCTAAGATCCGACCCACACCGCTATTGGCATTTGAACCTGTTTCAATGTAACAAAGAGCTAAAGGCTCTCCTTTAAGCGCCTCTGCTCGCATCATTTCCACTTGCTTTAGTCCATTTTTCACCATTTGAGGATATATGATCCCCTCTATGCTTAAGGTTCTTTCTCCCGGACCTATATATTGTAAAATAGGACTTACATCCTGTGTCGGTGCAGACTTTGCCTCCCAGCGATAGTTAGATTCATAATTCAATTTATTGAAACTTGCAGCACTCACAGCAAACTGGAAATTGCCCAACTTCATTTGGTATTTAGTATGATCAATTGACATATTTAAGCGACCTCATCAATGTAACGTAATCGTAAATCTCTTAAAGCTTCACGCTCTCTGTCTTGCAGAGCTTGTTTAATTTCTTCAGCCACAGCGCCTTTGTCCAAATCTGCAGTGGCATTCACATTAATTTCTGCATTAACGGTAACACTTGCAGCTAAAGCAGGTGATGAAGCACCATTACCAGTTGTAACTGCAGTCGTACCTTGTGATTGATTTAACTGTGCAGTATGTTGTTCTGATATCAGTTCAGAGCCTTGATTTTGGTTTGCAATTTCGGTATCTGCGGAATGCTTCTGTGGGGTCTCAGTATCATTATCTGAAAAAAACGTATCTCCAACAAAACCACCGATACTTTCGCCAATACTTTCACCACCAAAAGCACCTAATGCCCCCCCTATTAATCCACCTATGGCCGTGCCAAAAACAGGAATAATAGAGCCTATTGCTGCACCAGCTGCCGCACCAGCTAACGCACCACCAACTCCACCAGCGGCCTGTCCAACGCCTTTAGATTTTTCAGCTGAACTTAAGGAGTCATCATTTAGCGTTTCGCCAATACTGATGGCCCCCATCAGAGCTGTAATTGGCGCGCCTAGTTTGCCAATCACTTTTGCAGCAGGATTTTTCATTAAATTTTTAACAAATCCACCCTTAGGTTTAGAAAAAGAATTTCCGAGTTTACTTTGCCTATTTCCACTTTTTTTGTCAGAGTTTGATTCCGCCAATTTTTGCTCAGAATTGTCGATTAATTGCTTTTGTGACTTTTTAGGGGATTTTTTTCGTCCTTTTTTATTACGTTTCCTTTTCTTTTTAGATTTTTTGGTTTTACGTTTTTTTTCTTCTACATCATCAGCTTCTATATCAAGGCTATCTTCTGCAAACAAGTTTTCAGTTAATCCATCCATTGATTCAAATGCATCAGCAGCACCATCTAAACCAAAACCTCTGAGAAGATCAGGCGCAGCATCAGTTAAAGAATTTAAATCTCCCGCTAATATGCCTTTAAAATCGAGCTGTTCGATAGCAGGCATCGCATTAGTTAAAGTATCTGCGGCACCATCAAAACCTAAACTTTTTATCAAACCAGGTGCCGAATCTAAGACTGACTTAAAATCACCATCAAGCATAGCCTTGACATCTAACTTTTCTATTTCAGGCAATATATTTTCGAATACATCAGCCGCTTCATTTAATTTAAAACTACGTAAAAGTTGTGGCCCAGCCTTATGTAATGACTTTAGGTCTCCATCAAGAATTTGCTGTACATCAATTTGATTTGCGGCGCTCATCACATCTGCCGCGCCTTTAAAGCCTAAGCCATTAATTAATTCAGGCATAGCGCCGGTTAATGATTTTAAATCGCCATTAAGAATACCTTTTACATCGAGTTTTTCTAGCCCAGGTAAGACTTTATCAAAAGCTTCAGACGCATTATCTAAACCAAATCCTGATAATAATTCAGGCATAGCGCCGGTTAATGATTTTAAATCACCATTAAGAATACCTTTTACATCGAGTTTTTCTAGCCCAGGTAAGGCTTTATCAAAAGCTTCAGACGCATTATCTAAACCAAATCCTGATAATAATTCAGGCATAGCGCCGGTTAATGATTTTAAATCGCCATTAAGAATACCTTTTACATCGAGTTTTTCGAGGCCAGGTATCACTTTTTCAAAGCTATTCGCTGCTTCATTCAGTTTAAAACTACGCAGTAATTGTGGTGCAGCTTTTGTTAAAGCGTTTAAATCTCCAGCCAAAATTCCTTTAACATCTAATTTTTTTAATTCAGGTAATGTATTGGCAAAAGAATCTGCAACATCGGTTAAATCCAAACTTTGTAATAACTGAGTTGCAGGTTGGATCAGCGAGTCAAAATCTCCCTGACTAATTTGTTTAACGTCAATTTTATCAACTAAACTCATTCCCTGATCAAGGACATTAGCAGCGTCCTTAAAATCTAAACGACGTAAAATTTCTGGTCCTGCCTGAATAAATGAAGACAGATCTCCATTTGTAATTTGCTTAACATTAACTTTTTCAATTAATGCCATGCCGTTATCTAAAGCTGAAGCAGCTTCGGTAAAATTTAACTGGCGAAGTAATTCAGGTCCTGCGTTCGCTATTGATGTTAAATCACCATTAATGATTTGATTAACATCAACTTTATCAACTAAGTCTATTCCCTGTTCAAGCACATTTGCAGCTTCGGTAAATTCTAATTGCCGTAATAATTCTGTACTGGCTGATGAAAAAGAACTTAAGTCACCATCTATGATTTCTTTTACATTTATTTGTTCAATCAACCCCATATTTTGTTGCAATGCGTTAGCTGCATCATGAAAATTTAAACGCTTTAATAACTCAGGACCCACTTGTGTGAGAGTTGAAAAGTCGCCTTGTGATAATTCATCTAAATCAACAGAATTAATCGCATTTAGACTTGCAACTATCGGCGCCGTTACCTGGTTGAGGTTTAACGAGTCAAAAATTTCAGGTAATCCATTAACTAAACTTGTCAGTTCATCTGTTTCTAATTTTTTTAGACTGAGTTTTGACAATCCATGTATGGCCTTAATCAAATTAGGCGACTTTTTTTGGAAACCTTGTTTACTAATTTGTGAAATCACTGAACCTAATTTGGCTTGTGTTAACGCTTGTGGATCATTAACAAATTTGTCAGACAACGTTTTAATTACAGGTAAATTAACCACTGAACTTTTCGCATTAGGCTGGCCTTGTTCTAAAGTTTCAGAATTCAGTGACGTTGGGCTTTTCTTTCCTTGTTTCAGGCCCTTTTTAGCCTTAATTTTTTTATCTTTCATTGCAACATCCAAAAAAATATGAATAAGGTCGACAACGGTTATTGTCGTTATAAAGTAGAAGGGAATTTAAATAAAAAGCGGGAGAGTACTCCCGCTTTAGTAGGTTATAAGCGGCGTTAAGCCACTTCTGTTGCTTGCTTATAATCCAGAGCAGATTCAAACCACATAGTTAATTCTTGCTCTGTGAGATTGATTAGCTCTTGCATACCCCACCCGGTATATTTAGCCAGGGCAATCACCATAGACTTTAAGCGTTTGGGCGGGATCCGAGAAAAAGCTGCAGTTTTTCTCTTAATTGCACAAAATCACTCCAATCGAGTTCTTCGATAATATCTGGAGAAACTTCACACAAATGTGAAAAATAATGCACTTCACTTTCAGACTCGTGTAAATCATTACGATCAACTAACAAACGATCTCTGACTTTAGGTCGGCGCATAGTAAGTTCAGTATATTCATGAGCCTCTACTGTAATTGGAAATTTTAACTTAATGGTTTCTTTCATTTATTACGCCCCTATTGCAGCACGTAGTGCTGCCATCTGATCTACACCATTGATTTTTCGTGTATCGTTATAAAGATCAATTTCATAAATGTCATCCTGACCTATTTTCAATTTGTACTTTTGAACTGCATATTGCATAGTTAACTTTGCTTCTTCCCCATCTTTCCAGTTACCCATATCAATTTCTTTAAAGAAACCTTCTAAAGTAACAATAACCGGAACAGGCGCTTCACCTTGTGCCTGGATAGCACCACGGGCTGTCATGGTAACTGCTTTATCACCCCAACCACCCAACAATTTCATTAGTTCAGCGTTATATTCAAGCATAGTGATCGTGCCTTCCAGCTTTTCTAATTGACCCACATCTAATTCAATCGGAGCCTGAAAACCAGAAGTTACTTCACGAGTTTTAACGGTAATTTTAGGTAGGGTAATTTCGTCAGCAATGCCAAGGTAACCATTACCATCAACAGATAATTTGAATTTTTTAAGTATTTTAGGAGATTTAGCCATTATACAAGTTCCTCTAAGTAGTTATTTGTTAAGATGCTGCGAAATACAATATGTTCAGCAGGAGTTGGTGGTGTGAAATCAAAGCTGAAATAAATTTTACCTGCGGCAATATTTTCAGGTGTATTTAATTCATCTTCAGGCCAAATTTTTCCACCCAAAATCGCACCTTGTGCTTTTAAGCTATCAAGGTAAGATTGCACGCTATTAGTAACGTCTTCGATATAAGTTTTTGTGATATTACGGTCAACTGCCCACATATGAGCACGTAATAAAGAGTCATTGATCATATCGGCAGTTCGCACGACAGATAAAAATGCCCATTTAGGATCAGCAGAACAAGTGCGATTGCCCCATAATCTGAAACCATCTTGACGAATTATGGTTGAAACTTCAGATTCATTTAGCAAGTTTGCTCGTGCGTTACTATCACCTAACTGAAAATCAATTGCTCTGGCTGTACCAACAATTCCATTCATTAGCGTATTACTTGGGCTCCACCAGAAACCACGGTCATTATCAGATTTTGCGATCATGCCAGCAACACGTGCACTTGCAGGCTCAACAACAACTTCGCCTTCTTTGAAGACTTTAACCTGAGGATCTACAACATATACACGACGAGAACCAAAATCACCACGATAAGTTTTTGCATCTGCGTCATTAGTATTAGGACCATCTGCAATGATCACAGCACGCAAACGCTCTGCAATGCCTACCATTTCTGCCGCAACTGGGTTTTTATTGTCACCCGGACGTTGATGTGTAAAGCCTGGTGCAACTAAGATTCGAGGTGATACACCCAGAACAGACTCAGCAGCAAGAAATGCCTGAACACCTTCATAATCACCGGAAGCTGATACACCGCCAATCACTTTTGTCATTGTTGCACTTTCATCTGGTGCACTTGCGCCTAATACTTCTTCAACACGAACCACAACGACAACAGCACCTGCCTGGTCTAATACGCCATCTAAAGCGCCTGGAAGTGTTCCGTGAGTACCTTTGACAAATTTATCTGTTGCTAATAAAGCTGTTAATGCCGCCTGACCTGCAGTTTCAGCCTCAGTTTCAGCTTCACTTTCTGTTTTGCCAGCATCTAATGCAGCCTCTTTTGCAATTTTTTTAGCATCCGCTACTGTTTTAGTTTTAAGAACTTCAGAATTATCAAGGGCAGCCGCTTCTTTACGACGACCAGCAATCATAACGGGTGTATTCAATGGAAATTGTTCAGGATCAGCGAATGGTGCAGTACCAATAACACCTATTACTGAACTTTTTACCGTTTTAATCGGACGTGTTCCCTGATCAAGCTCGATTACTTCAACCCCATGTAAAAAATCTGACATATTTTTCTCCTTTGAAAGTGTGCCAGTTAAAAAAAGCCAAAATTAACCAGCCGACAAGAACTTGTTGGCGAGTCAATCAAGGCAAAATAAATAGTTAAATTGAAACCAACAGGAGGATCCTATTAGTGTAAAAATGTAATATGTCTAATATGATATTAGACATCTTGTTTAAACGACTTTATATAAAGATATTAAAAAACAATACCTTCTAAATGAACGGCTTCACCATTCAGTAAATACTTACCGATCACTTCAATGCTCAATTTTCCGGATCCAATTCGATTAACTACAACTCTCTCTAATGCAAACCTAGGTTCCCATAAAGCGAGTGCCTGAGAAATTTCCATCGTAATATCACCAACCAGTACAGATGAATAAGGCTTATCAACCAATTCAAATAAAGCACAACCATAATCTCTGCGCATTACCCGACTGCCTTTTGGTGTTGTTAAAATATCTTCGATACTTTGTTTTAAATGCGCTAATCCAGACAAACTTTGCCCAGTTTTTGCGTTCATACCTATCATTTAGATTCCTTAGTTTTTAACCAACTGTAAAACTACTGATCCCCAAAGCCATTTTTCCACCGCAGCTTACATCATCACCAATTCTTACAATCGGTTTACCTGCGACTGTAAAATTATTTGCACCGGAAGAAATACTCGGTAAAACATGAGTTACTTTCGGATCAGTAGACAAAACATGGGTAGAAACCAAATCGTCTTTTCTTAATACTGCTTTACCTGTAATTGTAAAATTAGTCAGACTTGCTGCAGCCGTTCCAGGTAAGAAATTATTATGCACATCTGTAATATGCCCATCTAGTGAGACTTGTGGCATGATCAACCCTTCTATTCTTGTGCACTAATATGCTGACCATTTAATTTCAAGGTAGCACCCGCCTTTATTGCGATCCCTTCACTGGCTTCAAGTGATATTGACTTTGCTTTCACATCCATGTTTTCACCGACTGTCATAGTAGCGTTTTTACTTATATTCAAAGTTGCATTACCTTCAACTAAAGCCGTTAAATCCTTTCCGACCTGTATTTGAGCATTTTCCTTTACTGTGACTTTCAAATTCCCTTTGGCATCAGAACCATCAAAACCATTTACATTAATTTCAACATCTCCTTGTACGTCAGCCTTTAATTTATGTTGCTCTCTGTCGTATTCTAATATTGTTCCGTCTTGATATTTAATACGATGTATATGTTGTCGGGAGTCAACAGCTATATCATTGACTAATTGCTGTTGTTGTTGTTGGTAAATACTCCCTAACACTACTCCTTGCGCCGTATCTCCACCAGGGGAAAACACCATAACCTGCTCATCAATTTCTAATGCTTGCCAATCAAGATTATTACTTGCTCTACCCGTAAGCCAGGGTAACCAGGTTGTTATCCAATCACCGACTTTAACTTTAACTCTGGCTGTTTCATAATCTACTTCACTCACCGTGCCTATCATGATCATTTTGGCTAATCTGTGCTGCATATCTGCTTGAGTTATGTCTGAAAATGCTTGTGTCATATTCATATATAAAACACCTTTTCTTTATGAGATCTTGGGGATGTTCACAGCTTCACCCGCGTTTAAAGTGGCAATAAGATGATAATCTTCACCTTCCTGACCTAAATAAACTTGTGTAATAGGTGCTTGGGGAGTTTCGTCTTCCTGAACAACAAAATAATAAAATTTAAACAATTGAGTCATAATGCCTTTAAACACATTTTCTTCTGTGACGAAGGTAAACTCGGTGTTTTGCGGCTGAGCCTTTTGCCACAATACAAGTTGCTCAGGATTTTGTAGCCCTAATTCATTACTCTGTGCAACTTCATCTAACAAAGTGAGTAACTCTGCAGCACTATCAGCTTGAGCTGTTGTGTGTAAAACAATATGCATTGCCCTTTGATCATGTTGATTAGAATAAGGGATCAATATTTGATTGTTTTTTTGACCAAACTTTTGGTCACTATTCTGCTCAGAAAACAGGACGTCTTCTTTTATTAGCTTGATCGTAACTTGTGGCTTATTTTGTTGAATAGCAATGTTTCCTGCGTTTATTAACAATACATCAGCTTTATCATTTAGTTTTGATTGTAACTGTGATTGAATTTGCTGTAACATGGCACTTCGATTAATTGTCATAATCTATTCCTGCTTCATAACCATTTGAATTTAAAATTAATAAGTTATTTCAGAATAACTAAATTATACGCTTTTCAGCCTAACTAAACAGGTCAAATCTGACCCTTTTGAAAGTTAAGACTACTTGCCTCAGACATAAAAAAAACCGCTCGAAAGCGGTTCAGGTATACCAAGAGAACTATTACTATTAAAATGATTAAACCGCATAAATGAACTTTGGTTTAAAACTGTTTTTAACTTATTTCAGAATAACTAAATTATACGCTTTTCAGCCTAACTAAACAGGACAAGCTTGCCCTGCTACCTTAGTTTTAACTGCTGTTTTGAGAGTGATTTTTCGAATAGTGTTTTTATCGGTTTGGTAAAGGAAATTGCGCTTTTATTGCAGCTACTTTGTCACGCCATATTTGCTCTGAGCCTGAGGTTTGGTCATATTGCCATTCAATAAATAATGGATCTGAGTTTGTTCGATAAGCACGTTTTCTTTGCTCTATTGCTTGTGTTAAGTCAAAGTCATATTGCGCTTTTTCCATGAGTTCGGGAATATCTCTCTCACTCACACCAAGTTCAACCAAGCATCCAGCTATTGCTGGAACGTTTTTATAATTTATACCATTGAATGTAAGTTCTTTTATATACATTATTAGGCTCCTAAATCTGGAATATGAATGATATGACGTTTATTATCGACTAGCTCCATTGGCAAAGCTCCTGGAGATAAGGCTGCCTTCGCTTCATCCACAGGACCACACCAACTATCATATTCACTAGGGTCACCATTAGTATATTGCTGATAGTATTTAGACTTCTGCTCATAAACAACAAATTGTTGATTCACATTGTTACTACGTAAATTATAGTCGTAACCACCGCGTAAATAGACGACAGGATGATAATAATTTTGAATTCCGAGTGCACCACACATCAACTGATAAGTTTGTTCACTTTGATTAATTAACATAGTAATTGGGTTGCCGCCCCAGGTAGCTCCAGTGAAACTAAACTTAAGAAATAATGCCCCCAATTCGCTTCCTGCTGGTAAGCTTTGATGATAATGGCGTGAAATAGTAAATTCATTTAAATAACTAGCTTGAGCAATTAGTCTAACAGGATAAAATAAATCCTTATTTAAATGCAGCAAATCTATCTTATTGTAACTACCAGTTGAAATATGATTTTTAGCTTCTTCAGTGTTAAAAAAATCCAGCTTAAACTGATCAATTTTATCACTGGCTTCAACGACTTTTGCATCTATCTGACCCATTTTAGCGCTAACTTCCTGGGTTAATGCATTAACGCCAAGATGTAACTGTGAATTTTCCTGCTGTAATTGATTTAAACTTTGCTCTATCGTCATATTAAACTCCTGCTTTTAATAGTCTGGCATTAAATTGAATTTGTCTGTGTAAAGTTTGTACTTGTGCAACCAGGTGTTTAGTTTGAGCCAAAGCTAAAGTTAGAAACTCTTCACCATAATATAAATTGAGATCACCAGTCGTATTCACTGTGATAGTTTCAATAGGAACGCCAGACAATACTAAATCAAACCCCTGAACTACTTTTGCCATCGGGGTTTGATAAAAAAGTGTATTTACCGGGTGGGACCAAACAGCAAATAAAGTACCGTCAGATAAATAAAACCCGACCTCTTTAACTGCAAAGTTGGCTTCTTTTTGAAACAACGCCGTTATATGCCATTGCCCAGGCCCTGCATTACTTCCACCAGCCACGCTCACTCTGTCTCGCTCACTTTTTAAATTAGTTTGATTACGGTCAGGAACATAACCTGAATCGCCAACTGCAATATGACTAATTTCTATTTTTATACCAGCCTCACTGGCATTCACCGCAGCATTTAATCCGGCCTGGGTGATAAGTGGGGTATAATTACTCATAAGTTCATTTTCCTTTTATTTTATTTAGATACACAACAAATCAGTTTTATTGGCACATCATATTGGCTCTATTAATATAGATAGCCCGATTTGCGTGGCTAATTAAATTCATATGGCTGGTTAAATGAGGATCCGGTTCAGCTGCTAATTGCGCTCTGGAAACATTCTGCACCTTCGACGCAGAACTAAAGTTTATCGCACTGGCAGTTAAATCATTGTTAAACTCAACAGGCATGTATTGCCGACTCAGATTATGACTCATTGCTGCACTTGCCATATTCAATACGGCATCTTGCTGCACACCTAAGCTAAAATTAATATTGCTTCTTACCGGCTTAGTCGCAGCAATAGTTCGCCATAATTGCGCCTGTAATTTGGCTGTCAATAATGTATCGCCAGTTGAAGTTAAATTATTGCGTGCCAAAGCAGTTAGCTCTGCAGTATGCGGGATCCCATTATTTTGCCACCACTCCGTCAATTCAATATTTGCATCAAGTGACGCCAGTGCTTTACGAACCCCGGACACAGTTCCTTTTTGTCTGTGTACTGGAATACTGTCTGCTATGACCTTACGCTGTATTTCCTCGGGCCAATTAGCATCCCATTCATCAACAGATAAAGACCAGGCAAGCCAGACTAAAAGTTCTTTTGGACACTTTTTTGGATCCCATAAATGTTTAATAGGTACTGAGAATTGACTAATACCTAAGCTTACTTGCTCCAATTCTCTTTCCAGTTCTGACGCATTGACAGGTAATAAACTATTTATTGTCATATGAGTTACCTATCGTTACGCTAATTTGCGTACAAAATGCTGCTTGGAAGCTCTCAGGAAAAATATCTTTCGTGGGTGTGATTAACTCAACTCGCTCTACACCAGGTTGATGTAAAGCGCTAAATAATCCTGACTGGGTGACGGCCACTCCCAATTTATGATGCTGGTGAATATAATTTGATACAGCGTCTATTGCATCTTGTTGTGTTTTTTGTTCATCTGTTCCCTGATGAAAAAACAAATTCGCGTTCAACGTATATTCAATAATATCTACTTCGCGATTTCGTACATGATCTGTGAGTGGCCTGATATCGTCAGCACTTAATGCTGCGATCACAGTTTCTGCAAGTTCAGGATCTGCACCACTTCCTTGTGTACTCAAAGTGGTAATAGATACGTCACCTGGTTGCGGAGCCGTTAAACCAGCATCATATGTACATTTTAAAACCAAAACATCCTCAGGTAATTGCGCTATCAATTCGGGGGATAAATTGGCATAAGTAAATTCAGGTGCATCGACGGTCACGTCTTTCACATGCGGACTCGCCTTTAATGCGTGAAAAACATACGCTCCTATAGGTCCTGCCGTTGAAAAACCTTCCAACGATAACTGAATTCGCTCCCGGTACCTGGAGTCTGATTCATACTCAGCTTTAATTATCGGGTTTGCATTAAGATCACCTTCTCTGATCAATTGGCGTTGAACATTAAACCTGTCACCTAAGTGATCCAATTCACTTCCTGACGCTGTTGCCAGTAATACCGCGTGCGCCCCATCATTCACTCTTTGCCTCAGTAGTAACTCCCGATAAGCAAAAGTTTCAATCAGCTTTACAACGGGATCTGACAGTAATTCATTGTTTGCCTCTGGAAAACGTATTAAATAATCATCTAACATTTGTGTTCTGATAGATTCATAATCTAAAGATTCAATGACATTGGGCGCAGGCAATTTATTCAGATTAATGGGACTAAAATTAATTTTTGTCATGAGACTGCCTATGTAAATTTTTGATATTTGGCTAAGAGTTAGTATTTTATAAAAGAAACTATTAGGCAGAAGTGATATTTGATGTTAAGCCTTGGATAGTATTAGGATCTTCTCCGGCACCTACCGAATTAAATATATGCCCATTAGCCGACGGTTCAATAATCACATCGGATAGAATAAAATTACCAAATGAAGCGTCAGCTAAATAAAATAAATCAATTTTACTCAGTTCACTTGCCGATATTGTCCCATTATGTATTCTCACTGCACTTGCCGATGAATAAATATTAAATAGCCCATATCCTGTTGTAGCATCAAGATGATAATCGATATTTGAAGAATAAAACCCAAATCCACCTCGCGTAAAAATCCCTCCAGGGTGTGTTGTATCCGCATTTTTAACGGTCAGTTTACGTTTTGCAGCTTTACTTTCTGAACTATTCCAACCAAAAAAACGAACTTGACCAGGGGAGCGCCAAATAGATGAGTATTCATCAATTACGAGATCTGATAAAAAGTACACATCGTTTAGACCGTTATGCGTAAATGCTTCAATTGCTCTCTTAAAAGTTTTAAATGGCCCTGCAGCCGTACCAATATCTAAATCATTACCGTTATATGCATCGATAAATATAGATTGACGGCCATCAGGATGAACCGGGCTATCAACTGAGGATTTCCAATTTAGAAAATCATTTTCAGCCGCTGAAATTTTGTCATCAATTTCGCCCATTTTCCCTGTGACTTCGTGTGTTAAACTATTTATTCCTTGATGCAACTGGGCATTGGTCAGTTGCAACTGAGTCAGGTCTTGTTCTATTGTCATGGTATTTTATTCCGGTGTAATAATATGTAGTGAGGTTAATTAATACTTTGTTTAGTATAGATAAATTATAAGCTTTCCAGCTCAAAGGAACAGGTCAATTCTGACCGTTTCAAATTTATGAAGGACATTATTTATCAGAATAAAATCAGCAGCATTATATGAGAGCATAAGGTGGAATAAAGTCTTATACTCCCGTTTTTAGCTTAAGTTGTTACTTATTAATTTAAATCACTTGTTTCAGCAACAACGATAGATATCGCTTCTGGCATAGCAATAAATTCAGTTGGTTTTAATCGTCGATTAATGGTTTGTTCATCAATGAAAAACTCTCCTGTTTCAAATTTCGTTGTAAATTTTCCGATGCCATCTTGAATATCCAATGTTAATACTTTGACTCCTTGCTGGCCGTCACGATCAACCGGCACTCGGAATCTTTGGTTAAGCCCTTTTAGAGGCGCACCATTTTGCTGTATTTCAAGCTCAACAGTAATTAATTCACCGGCATCAACATCTATCGTATTATTTTCGAAAACCACCTTATCGCCTGCGACATTTTTTACAACAACACAGGGGACTTCTCGCTTCACTTCAATCGGTAGATTTTCTATAAATTCCAATGCTTCCTGTTCGTTAACCCAGGCTTCATTTGTTGTCGGATTAATCGGATTCAATGCGCCGCGCAAAAACACGCTATTACTCGTTTTATCATAATATGGATTGATCATTATTTATATTCTCCTTTCACACCACTGTCGTCGGTTATATAACCGAGTCTGGCAAGTTTGTAATAACTAATGTTGTTTCTAAAGGTACAATGGCTGAATAACCAGGCGTTGGCATAAGGGTTATATTGCGGAATATCGTAATAACGTATACCACTATATGAACCAGATTTAGCATTTACTACATGGGTGCATTCACCAATAATTGCTTTGGTATCCATACGAATACATTTCACATGTATTTTGAATTTTTGCCACTCAGCAGAGCCTGCGCTAGTATTAGAGCCAAGACCAACCCCGGCCACAATATCTACTAAACACTCATTAAATAGCGGTACTAATTTTTTATTGGTTGTTTCCCATAAAAATGATTGGCTATTTGCCCAGGTTAAACCTTGGTTTACTCGCTTGTCTGTACCACAATGTGTAGTGTGAAAATCAACTCCACCATATTGTTGATAACTACTAGGATCACTATTTGATGAAGTTGTACTTCCTAACTGTGCTAAAGTCGGGGCTTGATCATACATATTATAATCATGATTAGCCTGAGATTTATCGAAATAAGAGTTGTAGTGCCAGGGACGAAACAAACCATCTTGCGCACCTTTACATAAGGCCACTAAAAACATATCCTCCTGGGCATCAACCCAGGACTGTGCATCTGCAACGGTTGCAAAAGTCGCTATATTAGGGTCTTTCCAACCATCACTGTACAGTTCCCAAACTTTTCGATCTTGTACCACCACTAAACAATTTTTCACATTGTTATAAAAGGCTGTTACTGCCAGATGTCCGGTACGATTGGTGGTTTGTGTTGCCCAGCGACCATATTGATCGTGTAATAATTCAGTATTCCAATGCCCCACAGCAACACCATAGTCAACATCAAAATATATGCCGATCCCGCGAAAGTTTGCCGTTGACTGCGAAGCCGCCGCATAATCGGCTATTAACATAGTAAATTTAACATCATCTGGGTCGGTAGATTTTGCTAACGGGTATTCACCAGTCACATTGTAATAACCATAGCGCTGGGAATGTAACGACCTCACACTGTTATTAGAGTCTGTGACGTAATTTTTACGGGTAAAAACGCCTTTCATAAAATCACTGCCAGCGCTTAATTCATACCAATTATTGCAATTTAAAACTGCTGCGGTTGTGCCACTTGTTATGACATGTGAACGGGAGCATATATTCACTTGACCATCATCACTGAAAATCGAATGAACAGATTGTGTAACTGCGGTTGCTTCCTGAATAATTTCTGAGTCACCGTCAAGATAAGTTAACAGATCAGTATTCCCTATCTGGCCACTTTCCTGGCGCCGGATACTTTTAAGTACATTATTAACCATAGAAACAATTTTCATTTCTGTGGTTAATTCAGTTGCAGTGTCATCTAACGTCGATTTCGCTGCGTCTAATGCTTGTTTTGATGAGTTTATTTCTGAGGTTGCACTGGCAATATTTTGTGTCATCTGCGTAGTGGCATTGGTCATACTGGTTTCAGATGTAGTTAAATGCTGCTCAGCAACCGCTATCAGTGCTTGCTCAAAATCTTGGTTTTCACCTAAGGCTTGTACGGCTTTAGTTAATAATAGGGTTTCCTCAGCAGACAAAGAAGTTGCCCCGGCTTGATTCTCATTGATTTTATTGATCAGAGTTTGTACTGTATTTGTAATTGTAGCCATATTACTCTCTTAAATTTTTAAACTTGTAAAAGCGATTCACCCAACAAGGTATTCATTTTCAAGCGTCGAAGTTGCTCTGCTAATTTTTCTTGTTGCGATAAGTTTGATTGTTCCTGTTGCCAGATGTTTTCATCTATTTGTGATATTGCATCGCTAATTCTGATGACATCTTGTTGCAATAAATTATCTGGATGAGGCAATGGATAGTGCTTGTTTGGTGTATGAAAGTTATTCATAACACCTCCATATTAGTTTTAAAATATTAGTGAAATGCTATTTTTAGGTGGTTAAAATTCTGAGGGCTCTGACTCGAGGACGATCTTTGGCATTACCTTTTAATACGAGCTTGACTCTAAGCTGTGTACTTTCAATACCAGCTAAAACAAATTTACGACTTTCCCAGCCATCACCCACTTCGCTACCCGAATCAAAAGGAACAGCAATCCAGCTGTCATTAATTTCTGCAAATATCTCAACAGATGATTGACCTGGTAAGTTGGCTTCAAACACAACACTAAGTTTAGTTTCACTATTTGTAATGCTGTTACAGGCAATTTCACGGGTAATATAATCCGCAGTTTGTTGAACCTGTCCTAGTGCAGCTTGTACGCCAGGGTAAAGCACCGGACTTAAGGTGTCTGAACCCGTTAATACTGCTTCAATTGCCAACTGACCCGTTAGATTTTCTGATAAATTGAGTGGCTCCCATTCTTGTGAGGTATAATATGGGCCAGACTGTTCAGCCAGTTTAAATCGAAAACGTAAATCCGTTTCACTTCCCGGGCGCTCAACCACAGCTAAAGGTAACCAATCAGAAATATTATCTGCATTAACCTCCCCTAATGGGACAACTCTTGTCGTTTCATTAAATTTCGCAGCATATAATCGAAAAGCCATATCCATATTTTGATGAGGCGTCCAACTACTGGCGTTACTGGATGATAATAAAACCCCCACCTGATAAGGCTGACTTACTACCCAACCATTATTTGGATCAAACTTTCCAAGCTCTGCAATGGCTAACTCATGTTCTGCATCATCGGTTAATACCACAATGGCATATTCTTGATCAGCATTTAAGAAAACGGGTGGGAATTCAAAACGCGTAGTTGCACCATCAAGCAAAATTGCATCGCTTTCTTTACTGACTTCAACCAAGATTTGCTGATCAGGTAATCCAGTTGTAGTTTCTCTTATCTGTAACCTAACGGGTGAACTTCCCTTTGCAGTAAACCATAAATCAATTGCTGCAATATGGCGATTTTGCTCTAACGTAAATGTTTGTGCTAATGGGTCTATTCGTTGCGCAATTAACGTGTTTACACGGCGGACTGTTTCAACACGTATTTGACCGCTTCCCGTATAAGTTGCTTCCCCCATAGAACCGCCTTTGCCAAGAAAGCGTACTAACTTAGTGCCTGATGGGATATTGGCAGGTACAGTAAATGTGCCTTGTACTTCTCCCTGACTGTTTGCTTTTATCATGCCAGCTCTCCTGCATTAATTACAACGCCATCAAAAGTCACTTCATTTAACACCTCGCCGGGTCCAAATCCAGTTAACGCAAAATTTACCTGTCGGGTACGTAAAAACTCAGCCTCTGTCGAAGTTACCGCTAATGTTTCAATACCGCTTATCCATCGCAGTCTGTTTCTTTGCCAATTCCAACCTCGAGTGATCCTACGTGTGATTGGACTGCTCCATTGCCGTGTTGTAGTCGTCCAGTGATCAACAGCCGGATTTAATGTTACCTGGGCCGGCATAGGCTCAAAAGCCTGATAAGGATTCACTTTCATAACACCGGTTTTCATTGTTTGTTCTAAAATAGCTTCCAATTGATAATCCAATGTCAGTGACTGATTATTTTCAGGTAAAGTTAATTCACTTACTTCGACTGTTACAGGTAACAATAACTCACCTTCAATGATTGCCGCGTTTTGTGCTAATCCGGGATCACGCATATCATCATCAATAAAAGGGTCAACAAATACACCGAGTTTAGTTGCCGGCTCAGACGCATTGGCATCATTTTTTAACCGTTCAATTGCAAGTAACTCATACAAATCACCGATTTGTTGCTGCATTTCTCCTAATGCCGACATAGGTACTGAACGTACTGCCATGTTCTTAATTTCAGGCGCAATTGCAGCAAACCAGTTCTGAGTGATTTGTGCCAATGTAAGCTGATTATCGGGTGCTTTAGGCGCTAGGGGTCGATATGTATTAGGCACTCCTTTAATACGCCTGACTTGTCCATGATTATCTAGCGATAATAAATCTATCCGAGGCATTTTCCATTGATAATCAACCATGATGAGACTGCCGGGCACTACGCCTGAGACATTAAACCCAGTTTCATCTGCGGCTACATTAAGTTGATCTCTATATCGGTAAATAACGCTGTAAGTACTACCTGGTGCTGGCTCTGTACCATTTAAACTCCAGTCAATCTGATTTTGAATTAATTGAAAGTCACGTCCTTGTTCAAATAATGTATCGCCCTGATTGATGGATATTATTTCTAACACCGCCTGATGAGGTAAAGGATCTTTTACTCCGATATAACCTCCATGTGTTAAATTTTCAGTAGTTTCTAACGTTGCATCCACTCTTTGCACTGAATCTAAAGGTGTAAAAGACAGATCCAAACGCATATTTCCGTCAGCATCAGGCGTAAATCTATGGGGTTCTTCTAATACAATTTGTAAGTCAGGATCTTCGTTAAATAACTTTCTAAGTGATACCGGAAACGCGACCTCAAATCCCTGTATATGCGCTTTACCTTCCTCCAGACTATAAACTTGTTGTGATTCATCCAAACCACGATAAGTTACTTTCATGCCATCTACCACATAACTTCCGCCGTTGGCTTCTCTGTCATAACGCGCTAACGCAACCGTAACGGCATCAAGTTGTGGTGGTGGCTGCCTTACCACTAAAACACCATTATCAATTCGATGTACAGGGTAAAAATTTCCCACTCGATTATCTGCAGCTAACCCCCATTGACACGTCACTTTTAACCGTCCTGCGCCTGGTTCATCATAATTATGCGCGCCGATTGCGGGATCTCTTAGCTCAGCATCATCCACTTCACTCACTACAAATTCTGCGAGCCAGACTCCCAAATATAACTGTTCGTTTAATGGGATCTGTAATTCAGCAGATAATACTTCTCTGATTTGACCTCTTAAATATATTGAACACGTATTTAATGTGACTTTGCCAGTATCCTGATCGATTTGTATATCACCTTCACTGACCAAATCACCATCTTTTAGAATTGCGTCAGCCACACCTTTGATCTGATGTTGCAGCTGACTTTGTAAATCGTTTAATTCTGCACTTTGTAAACCTGATCCTGAACGAAACAATAACTGTTCATATCCTTTTTTAGGATCGAACCGGTTATAATAATTTTTAAGCATAATAACTCCGTAAATTGAAAGACAAACGAATAAATTTGATCAAAATGTCACAACAAACTCAAAAGTTTCTCGAACCCCTTGATCTCTGAATTCCGGACGTCTATGTTCGATTAACAGCAAAGTGCCAGTTGATTTAAGCTGTTCAGGGGTAAAATATTTTTGCCCAATTGGTAATAGATCCACAGGCTCCGCACCAACTTGTATAGCGATTTCTTTAAATGTTTCTCCTAAACCATCTTCAAAATCGAAATTGAATTTCAAATATAAATGATTTGTAGCCTGATCTGACAAGCTGAATCGACCTGTCGGTAGCTCTATATCACCAGCTTCATCTAATTGACAAAAAGCGACCGTTGTCGCTTTTCGATATCCAATTGCATCAATCAGTTGGTTACTGCTTATTGATTCTGCTGGTGGCGGTTCACCCCAATGACTTTCTCCACGGCCCCAGCCCATAAAAACAGACTGATTTGCAACAGATGTTGCCAAAGCGGTACGGCCTGACTTTGTTAAAATAGCCAAGATTAGCACTCCTTTTTTATAGAAAATTAAATTGAACTATGTTTACTTGCGATAAGTAAATAATCCGTTGTTACCCAGCTTTTTTGATCCCAGGATCCCATCCAATTTAATCCTGAAATGGTTATATCTGAGGTACGACTGTGTTTAGTACTCGATTGAAGTTTCAAACCAATATGATTATTAGCACCTAAAATCATATGACTTAGCACAGGTCGTTCTAAGTACCGGGCCTGTTGTTGATAATTTTTACTATGTCCAACCTGACAAAAAAATTGATCTCGACTTACATTGCTATAGTGGTTTCGACCAAAAGAAAGTTTAGTATGCGTACTTTTATTGTTGTTAAAATTACCTAACACACCAGAGTAATCAGATAAAAATTGACCAAAACTTCCCGCGGATAATTCAAGTTTGCGAATATCATATTGATGATAAATACGCGATAATCTGGCCCGTTCTGGCGCTGATAAATCAGCAAGTTTGATCATTCGGGCAATATTGCTGTCACCAGGTAGTTTCTTTGCGTCTAGTTGATACTCGAAAAAATGTTGGCCTGGAGGCTCAGCTTCAATTTCAACGTCTTCCAAACCAATCCATTGTAACGCCATCCTCAAACTGGCAGGTGTCCCCCTATGCCTTTGCCACAGGAGCCCTTCTTTGATAACTTGGCGTAATTCACTACTATAAGGAAGTACTTCTTCTAAACCATACTCCCACACCAGCCAATGCAATAGATGATCAGGAGGCTCTGTTTTAATCGCCGGAATAATATCGATAGCATTATTTAATTTAATGTCAAAACTATTATGCTCTTCTAATTTTTGTTTAAGATGTGTGGCATTACCTGGTAACAGACTCATTAATAACCTCGGCTTTTAAGTCGTAAATTTATTTCACCTGGAATAACCGCCTGATTAGCAGCCACAGGGATCAACTGACTGGGAGATAATAATTCAACATTATGGATACCATCGCGATGTAATCTGGCATCAAGCCAGCTGGGGGTTATATCCCACCCTAAATCAGCAGCTTTTTCCCATTCCTCAAGCAATGCGTCTCGTAAATTATCAAAGATCAATTCAGAAACTCCCGGTTGTAAATAAATATCCGCAGTAACCGCAATGGGTATGAGTTGTGCCTCAACAACTTCAACAGTATCGGTTAACATTTTCACTTCATCAGAAGTAACATGATCTCTTACTTGTTTTACAATCTGTGAAATATCAAACCCCGAACGCACCAATACTGATACCCTCACTAAACCAGGTTGTGGGCTGTCAACTTCTACATCTCTGATGGCTAAAGGATTAACTTCAATTGCCCGGCTACGATAATGTGCTCTACTACCAGCAGTACTAGAGGCAATCGTTCTGTCTCTGATACGTAAACGATATGCGGAGTCCAATTCAGACCCTGAACGTTTAATACCGTAAAAAGCGCCTAAATGATCGAGATCACCCGCTTGCGCCGTAGCCAGTAAATTAGCGTAAACCGCTTCATTTATACGCTGACGCATTAGCATTTCACGATAACTTTCAACTTGCATTACGATGGATAGAGGGTCGCTTTCTAATGCGAGCGCTTCTGTATATTCAGGTGCTATTGAAATAAACCGTTGTTTTCTTTCCTGGTAAATTTGTTCAAAATCTATCGGCTCTATAATATCTGCCGCAGGCAAAACACTAAAATCGATTTGGCTTTTACTCATTTAATGACCCTTATATTCAGTATTTACGTAACAAGACATGGTTAAATTAAAAATCAACGAAGCCTGCTGACAATTAAATTTGAAATTAAAAAAGCCCATTAACATGAAATTAATGGGCTTAGGAGATAAAATGGTGTTTATTATAGTTAAATTATAATAGTTTCAAGGGATTAGAACAGGACAAGTCTGCCCTGTAAGTAATTAACTTTGATCGCTAGAAATAGCGTTATTTATGATGCTGGCTCTTGATCCAATATCTGAAATTACTTGCTTTTCAGTTTTAGTTTGAAAAGGCATTTTCGTAATGCCATTATCAACATTATTTACAAATGAGTGAGCTAATTCATTAAAGCTTGCAGTTGCCAGTTTAATATCCTCCAAATTAGACGCTTTATTTACAGCAATATTGAATTTTGCGAAGTGATACAATAATAAATGTACTGCATCCGTCGTAGTACCAAGCAAACTTTGTGTATCTTCACCTGATTGAGTGATCTGTTCTCTAATTTCTTTTCTTTTTTGAGCATGTTTTTCAGAATCTGATAATTCGATACTAAATCGAATATTCTCACCATATAAATGAGTCACTAACTCCTGAACTGCCGCCATAGGAATCGATGTATCAAAATGAAAATCGACCGTTTTATTATTTACAATTAAATATGCCATATTAATATCCTCTAGTTAGTCAATAGCCGGCGCATCAGCGCTACCAAGATAAGCAAATTGTCCCCAATCTCCGTTGCTTAAATCTACGTCGCCGGTGACAACCGCAGGTAATGCCACTTGAATAATCCCAGTTTCAGTTTCAGGTCTGCCTCCACCCGGCACATATGGGTGACATAGACTATAAAAATTTCGACCTCCCAATGACGCATTATATCCGCATAACTTTGCAGGTTTGTTAGCTTCCAAACCGTGACACCAAAAGCTGTTAGGCACTATTCCTTTAATATGTTTTACAATTGCGCCAACAGTATAATAATTACTTGAACGAAAATATTGATACATAATATATGCATTACTATTAATGTCATCACCTCTTTGATTCGGATAATATTCTAGCTCCCAAATATTAAAACTTCCGGCAAAGTATTGTCTGTCACTATTAATAGCTTGTAAGAATTCTCGTGCTAAAGGCGTTCTTTGGTTTGCAACAACGTCTGTTGTCACCGTTTCAATCAATTTTGCAGTTTTAACAAATCCACCTGACCAAAATTCAGGCATAGTACTGGCTGTATTAGGAGTAAGCACCTGATTTCTAGTTAATCTAAAATGAGATTGTTTATCTCTTGATGCTGCAATAAAGCTATCAATTTTTGCTTTTAATTCCGCCTGGGTTTGTTCTGTGACTTGATTTATCTGTTGTATTTTATCATCGACAATTTCAGTCAAGTTATTTGATGCGGTAACTAACTCTGCAATGTCTTGCTCTAAAGCCATTTTGTTCTCCTTAATTAAAATAATTTAAATAATTTAAATAATGCCTGCATCTAACAGCGCAAATTTTTGTTTAATATGACGGTACATATTGCTAATTTGAGCCGTTGCCATTTTGGCTAACTCAGGTGCAATTAAAATATTTAGATCTACACCTTGATCAATAATATTGACTGAATCTGCTGGTACACCACTTAGGGCAAGATCAAATGCCAACAAAAGATCAACTTCAGGTGATTTAAATGCCAGCGCTTTATCAGCTTCTGAATAAACGGCAAATAAGGTTCCGTCTTCCAGGTAAAAACCAACTTCACGCACCCAGAAGGTTTTATTAGAGTCATCAACAATACTCATATGAATTTGTGTTGGACTAACAAGTCTGCCACTGGCTATATTTATTCGATTCTTCTCTGAGCTCAGTGCTGTGCGATTTTGATCTGGTGCATAACCTTGATCACCCAGACCGATTGAGGTAATTTTTGCCTGCAAGCCATTACTATCGGCATTAAAAATAGCTTGCAGTCCGACTGTGGTTATCGTCGGCTTTAAAATCGTGCTCACGGTTTTACTCCTTTTTTGGTTAGAATATCTAAATATTAGAAACACATGTTTCAAAGTAACTCTGCGGTAGAGTTCTTTATTTTTTAGAGGGTTAAGATTTAGATGGGTTGGAATTTTTATCTTATGATAAATAAAAACGCCCTACACAATAGCGACGATTGTTTAAATGTAACTGAGTATCAAGTTCACCAGCTAAACCACCTAATTGAACAGCCTGTGTTTGCTGAGAAATACGGGAAGATTGCAAACTTCGTTTACTCGTACTCATTGCAGCATTTAATTGCACATTAGTGTCTGATATTTGCACCGCTTTAGTTTCATTACTAAGTCGCCTAACCTGACACCAGCCTGCAGAAGCTGAGGCTATCTGTATGTCTGAATGGATTTTTGCACCAATTAAAAAGTCAAAATGTGAACGTGCAGGTTTGACTCGATCAACCACTCTTTTCACTACATTGTATAGTTCTGGATTTAAGAAAAACTGATTACTGGTATAGGGATTCTCATTAGCCCAGGCAATAAATACAAAAGTATGTGGATTATTGCTGTGGATAGGGGCGAGTACCACATCTTCTATTTCGTCAAACCATTCTAAGAAATCAAACTCAACATTCAGTGCTTTTAACGCACGTTTAACAGCCCCCACAGTTCCTTTATGTTTATGTATCGCAACCGATTGTTTTAACATGATACGCTTAGATTGGTCACTCCACTGCTCATCCCACTCATCCACTGAAAGTGCCCAGGCTAGCCAGGGAAGTAAAAGATCAGGGCATGTATCCGGATCCCATTGCTTAGCAATATCAACAGGAATATTATGTCGATGGCTACTGGCTTCAAGATCCAATTCAAACTGACTCACATTTGGTGCCAATAAACTCGCATTTTCAGAAAATGGACTCATGATGATAAGCCTGTAATTGAATTGATTAATATATTATCAGGGTGGCAATAAGCAGCTTGAGAACTTGTAACCTGTATATCATTTTCAGGACTCAATAAAGTCACTTTTTTTACACCTACCTGATGCATTGCAGCGTAAATTCCCGAAATTGTTATTTCATTCCCTAATTGATGTTCACCTTCTACAAACTCTTTCACATTTTTATAGACATTCTCAATAATTTGAGATTTACCAGGTCCAGAGTTTAAAGTAATATCAGCTTTAATATGGTATTCAATAATGTCAGCTGCCTTCACAGTAACCAAGTCGGTTAAAGGTCGAATATCATCATCATTTAACTTATCCTTAACATTTTTCATCAGCAAATCATCCTGGTTGCCCATTTTCTGATGCTGTTAATACGATAACGTCCACTTGTCCCGGAGCCGGACTTAATACAGCAACATCTTTTACTGCTGCTGATACTGAAAATGTATGAAATTTGTAAGCCCCAACAGGACCTGCGGTACTGTGTCCTTCTAAGGATAAAGGTATACGCATTCGAAACCTGTCATCAGACTCCATTATCTCAGCCACGGGTGGGTTGCGAGTGTGATCCGCAGCGATGATCGTTTGACGTTTTACGCCAAAATAACGCAGCTAAATGATCTAAATCAGAGCCTTTTGCATTAGGCCAATAATAAAGTTTTGATGCATCATTAACTCTTTGTCTTAATAATAGTTCACGGTATGCTGCAACTTCTAGAATTTTATAAGCAGGATCCGACTCGACTATAATGTAATCTTCGATCTTATTTAATAAAGCCGTATGCATTTCACTCAGTATCGTTTTCGTAATCAAGCGGTTCTAATATATTTGGTGCTGAAAGTGAGAGAGATCTATTGCTGTATTCATAATCAGGACTCTTTTAAGTGAATGTTAGTGTGTCGTTTTGGTCCCAAATCTAGCTCGATTACTTAGTAAACGTATCAAGCTTTTTATCAATAGAATCGAGACGTTTTTCGATACGTTTTTGATCCTCATTACGTATTTGTTTTAAATGTATGATTTCCTGAGAATTAGTATTAATTCGTTTATCCAAATCACCAAGATAAAGAATACCTGAAACTAATAACATAACGGTTGTAATAAAATGCGCCAAATTTAACTCTTTTTTCATATGCCACTGATTTACATTGGTTTCCACTTTGTCATTCTGCATCACTTACTCACCCCTTTAAGTTTTTCTATCGTTCTTAAACCTGCTAATCCCAACATGCCTAAAGTGAGCTCCATCATAATTGTCAATGGCAAATCTGGTGCCCCTACGTGAGGAAACAGCCATTGCAATATTGGATTAACAATAAAAGCGAACATAAAACCGAAGCCACATACCCACATTAAAAATGGCCTGGCTCCAGCGACAAATATACTTCTATGCTTAGCCTGCACTTTATTAATATTAGCCTGAACTAACACCGGGTTCTGTTCTAACCTTTGCTTAATTAACATTAGGTTAAGCTGCTCTTCTTCACTGGTAAATATTTCATCCAAAATTCCACCAACAGCTTGTATAGGTTCAGTAATTTCAACTGAAAATATGCGTTCTAACCAATTCATTGTGATTACCACTCCCCTGTTCTCATTTGTGTAGCCAACTCACGTGCACGGTTTGGTACTTGTCGGGCCCAGTAACTATCTAACATTTCATTTGCCGCTTCTTCAAAAGATCCGGCTTCAACAAAAGCAAGGCTTTTTTTAAATGCAAGTAAACCTTCGATCCCCAGGTTGTAGGCCATATTTAAAAGCACAGCAAACCGGGCTGAATTACAATAACGCGTATCAATTTCACGTTTGATTGCTGATTTACGCGCTTTAAGATCGTTTTCTAACAACATGTCAGCTTCCTCTTGTGTGATCCCCATATCATCTAAGTTTCGGCCATAACCAATCGTTAACTTATTTGCTGTGCAATAATAAGGATGACGTCTGAAACCTTCGTGTTTTTTAACTTGTTCAACTGTATTTTGAATAGACATAAAAAAAGCCCATGCAGTTATTAGCTGATGGGCTGCCATAAAATTAAGTAATGTATTAAGAATAAACTAATTATATAGTTTCTAACGGATAAGAACAGGACAATCCTGTCCTGAATAAACAATTTAAAATTAATTTTATTTTTATATTTCAATATATTAGATCAAGTCATTACTGACATACCTGTTCATTAATTGATTTCATAACTTTGATGATTTCAAGGGCGTAAACATCTTCAATAAGGCCTATCACATCATTCCATCTGGGGTTAAATTCTTCATTTTCCCATCGTCTTAAAGTACGTTCTTCAATGCCATAATTTGCGGCCGATTCAGCTTGTGTATAACCACGATACTTACGTGCAAACTTCAACAGTTCGGCACCTTTAGGTGTACAAAAATCAGCAGTTTGGTTTATGGTCGACGTTAAGTGATTCATTATCTAATCCTTTTTTAAATTAAATACAGATTCAAAACTTATTTTCAATACGAAAAGTAAGAAAATTTAGATTAATGTGACAAAGTTATTAATTGTTTTTTGACAAGAAAGATGTTTAAAAAGATAGCTGTAGGATCCAATTTGATGATTTTTTATGGTATAAAATACTTATTCTCCAAGTTATAAGGTTTTTAAAATCAGGCTCTATTAGATAAGAGCCGGCATAAAGTTAATTTATATTAAAGTCAATAATTCACGCTCGGCCCTGACCAGCCAGAATTCAGCTGAACGTTTAGAATCAAAGCCTAACCTGATTGCTGCAACAGGCATTTCTAATTCACAAATATACTTTGCTCTGATAGCACGAATACATTCAGGCCTGAGTTTTGTAATACTTTCGGTTAATTTTTCTATCTGTTGTGGAACATACATATTATCAGACAGATCCCGAGAACTAAAACTCTGATCTGAATGTTCACTAATAGACCTGCTGGAAAACCCCTGAATAGATTCTTTATTGCGCCAAAACTTGCCCCAGCTTCTCAAATTTTTACGCAGTGCCTTAATCGTTACATGTTGTTCCATGCGCTAATCCCTCTAGTACGTTAATTATTTTAAGTGAATAAACATCTTCTATTAGACCAATTACATCATTCCATTTCGGGTTAAACTCATCATTTTCCCAACGGCGTAAAGTGCGCTCTTCAATCCCATAACATGCTGCAGATTCAGCCTGAGTGTAGCCTCTATATTTTCTTCCATATTTCAGAATATCTGATCCTCGGGGAGCTCGCTGGCTATTTGAAGCCTCATTTGATAATTGATTCATCTCATTCCTTTTATCAAAAAAGAGCATACCTTTGTCTTTTATATGCTCATATATTAAAACTTGTGTATAATGTTTACTTACATACGCATTGCGTACAAAGTTAAACAAAAAAGTGTACCTAAATTGATTTGCCGCGTAACTTTTGAATTATTATACATTCAGTTGTTACGCATGGCAACATTTTTTACGCGGCGAAATTACTTAAATGCGTAAAATATTGAATTTAATTTTATATTATAAATTTTGTTATGAGATCCAACAGATTGTGGTTCTTTAAAACCAAGAGGACTAGCTTATATGGCTGATTTAAATAAAAAAATAGAACCAACAGTTCTAAGGTCAAACGAAAATCAACTCGATGAAGCTGACAATAGTACTTTAGATTCTCTTGCCAACAGAGTAGAAAAATCGATAAAACCCGATAGTATTCGTTCTTTTGCGTCAAAAATTAATATTTCAGAAGGCACACTGCGTAGAATATTAAAAGGTGAAGATCCTAAGCTGAGTGTTATTGAAAAAATAGCTGATCAGGCAAATGTTGACTTTCTGTGGCTTATTAAAGGTATTGAGCCAAAGTCAACGGATCCCCAATTAACTGACGCACCAATTCAATGTGCTTGTGCAACAGTTGAACTAGATGAGTTTAATGAAGAGTTTGCCTTGATCCCCGGATATCATATCTCTGTTAGCACAGGACATGGTGCATTTAATGGCAACTCTAAAATTACAAGACATTTAGCGTTTAGACGAAAATGGCTTGATTACAAACAATTAACTAGCTGTGAGTTAGCCGTTGTTTTCGCTAAAGGCGATTCAATGGAGCCTACAATCCACAATAATAATACGATTTTGGTCGATTTATCAGATAAAAAATTAAGTGAAGGTTTGATTTACGTCGTACGGATTGGAGAAGAACTTTATGCTAAACGACTACAGCAATATGTTGATGGCTCTGTCATGTTAATAAGTGATAATAAAGAATACATAGACCAATTGCTAAAACCAGATGAATTAGGACAATTAGAAATCATAGGTAAAGTCGTATGGATAGGTAAAGATCTAGTTTAGAATAGCCATATCATAAACTATTTTATGGCATGGTACAGGTCATTCTCGACCTAAAATACCCAAGATACCTCAAGATGAAAAATTCAGTTGGAGTTAGAGACACTTTAAGCAAGGCATTGATTACAGAAAAGATATTCACTTTTAAAAATCAATAACGCAGTATAAAGTGCTTCTAAACCAACCTTTAGGGACTTCTGAGCAAACCATACTTGTTGTTGCCGACACGGATGTCGGTACTAGAGCAATGCAGGAGCACATTGCCGGTGCCGACACGGATGTCGGTACTATAACAATGCAAGAGCATATTGCCGGTGCCGACACGGATGTCGGTACTATAACAATGCAAGAGCATATTGCCGGTGCCTCTTCTTTTAAGGAAATAACCAATAATATGAAGATGCGCCTAAATCATGACGTGCTCAGGAGTCCTGAAACTCGTATATTGAGGTGACTGGGTATATAATCTAGTTTCAGCTGTTGCTTCTTTGAAAAATGAGCCAATTAAAATCTCTAATTATTCTAAGCTGTTAAGTTCCAAATAAATATCCCAGGTTACTACATTTCCTTTCGTTTTTAGAATATCACTCAAACTTGCATAAGTTTTATCTTTTAAATCAGTATTTAGGCGACTTTCTGAGTTAGTTTTTTCATAGGTAATATTTTCAATTGATTTTGTGTCATATAAATTCATTTTTTCTCCAATAAAAAATTTCAATCAAATTATTGAGATGTTTTGAGAATATTATTTAAGCTTATTATTATGTTTTTATTAAGAATAAAAATGGCAATTTACTTTTCAAATATGACAAAATAAGGTCAGCTTTTATTGCCAATGACCCGTTTCTAATTGCATAACTAACTCAATTGCTCGTGATGGTGATTTTCTAGCCCAATGGCTATGTAGTATTTCTTCTAAATCGCAGCCAAACTCTCCAACTTCTATAGCATGTAACATTTGCTTAAAATTTCCTAACCCTGAAATACCAATATAATAAGAAAAATGCACCAAAGCAGCTAAACGTGGTGAGTTACAGTGCTTAACCAAATAGGTTTGTTTTATTTTTTGTTGTAAAGAAATGAGATCATTTGCTAAAAATATTTCAGCTTCTTCTTCAGTTATACCTTTATTATCTAATTTATGGTTATAGCCAATGCAAAGCTCTTTTGCGCTATTGTAATATGGAGTAGGACTAAATCCTTCATGCCTTTTAAGTTGTTCAATGGTACGTTTCATATATAAAAAACCTGTCAGGTTATTAGCCCTAAGGTTAAAATCAAGTTAATTAAGAGGCCTGTTCGATGATCAGGCTAAGAATAACTCAATATTAATCCATTCTTATTTGAAGAACAGGTCGAAATCGACCTGTCCCCAAAATAAACACACTAAGATTTATATAGCGTTAATATCATACATTAGACTTTTACATCTCTTAACTGTATAGATTGTTTACCAAACTGTAATAGGCTAGGTAAAAATATCAAAGTAAATACAGTACTAATACTCATGCCACCAACAATCACAGCCGCTATTCCGCGATACAACTCAGCACCCGCACCAGGAATTAATAATAATGGCAACATGCCACAAATGCTGGTTAAGGTACTCATTAGAATCGGCCTGAGCCTGAGCCTGACAGCTTGTTCTACGGCATCGTGACGAGTGAGCCCTTCAGCTTCACCTAACCGTGTCTGGTAAACTAATAAGATTGCATTATTAACCACCAAACCTAATAAGATAATAAAACCTATCATAGTTAATAAATCTAGCGGCTGAAAAATGATCAGGTTAGTTAGTTGTAAAAACCCTATTCCGCCAATCGTTGCCAATGGAATCGTTAATACAACTAATAAACTATCTTTAAATGAGCGAAACAATGCTGACATCAACAAATATAAAATGATTAAAGCGAGCATAAAACTCTGGCTCATATTGGTTAAGGCTTCTGTTAATGCTTCTGCTGAACCTCGATATTTGATGCTGCCATTTTCTGATAACAAAGCGAGTATTGTCGGCTCTGCTTTTAGTTTTATTTGTGCTATCGCTTCTTCCAAACTTAAATCAGCAGGCGGAGTTACCTGTAAAGTAATAGTACGCTTTCTATCAACCCGACGAATGGAGCTAGGTCCTGCAGTGCGACTTATATCCACTAATTCACCTAAAGGCTGAACTCCGGCATTCGGTGTTGATAATGGGATCGCGGCTAAATCTTCTGGTGATGACCAGTCTGTCGATCGTAAGAAAATATTTAAACGTCTTTGCCCGTTAAAAAAATCTCCGATATATAAGCCTGTACCTAAGGTTTGCGAAATTGCAGAGACCTGCTGACGCGTCCAACCAGCTTCAGCAATTGGCCGTTCTTTTGGTTGCATTCTTAATTCAGGTTCAGCCAGAGTTAATCCTGGTGTTGGTTGAATTTGCGCTCCGGGCAAAGCTGCTGATACTGCACCATACCCCGCTTGTGCAGCTCTTAATATTTCGTCAACCTGATTTCCCTGTATATCTATATCAATTCGTCTACCGCCACCTAAACTTCTAAATAACTGGGATTGTGAGGCAAATGCCATTGTATCTGGAAAACCAGATAACAATACTTGATTTACAACCTGAACTATCTCTTTAATATGATCTGCATTCTCAGCTCTGCCACCCATAAAACCAAAAGTGCCAAAAAAGCCCATCCATGTATGATCAATTTTAGGTTGTTTTTCTCCAGTTAAATATGGCATTAAGCGTCGATTGACTTCATCACTCATTTCATACCTGGCCGCCGGATAACTCAAACCAGGAGGAGGTAAAATAAAAGCCTGAAATTGATTCTGATTGCCTTTAGGCAAATAATCTATTTTAGGAAACAGTAACCAGCTACCAAAAAAAGAAATAAAAATTAAACCAAATACCCAAATATATCGCCTGGTTGGTGTACCCGTTATTTTCATGATCCCTTTTGTTATACTTTGCCACCAATGCGTATGTGGATCTTGCTCTGAAACTTGATCTAATAATTTACGTGCGGCAGTGGGTAAAACTGTTATCGCAATAAGTAAAGAAGTCACTACCGCAACCGCTATTGTTATCGCTAAATCAGCAAATAACTGACCTGACACTTCTTCTAAAAAAGCGATGGGTAAAAATATCGCCACAGTTGTTACAGTCGAAGCTAATAAAGCCCCCCATACTTGCGAAGCACCTTTAAGTGATGCTTGTTCCGAATGCTCCCCTTTCTCTCTTAAACGTACAATATTTTCAAGCACAACGATTGCTGCATCCAATACCATACCTACCGCAAACGCAAGTCCAGCCATAGAAATAATATTCAATGTTCTGCCAGTTGCATGCATTACAATTAAAGTCACAATCAGCGAAATTGGAATAGATAAAGCGACAATTAAAGTCGCTTTGAATTTTCTTAAAAACCACCATAATACTGCGATTGCAAGTAAGATCCCAAGTAATAAATTATTCTTAACTAAACTCATCGATCTTTCGATATAAATAGTTTCATCGTACATCTGGATCATTTTTAAGCCAGCGCGTTTTAATGGTCCTTCATTCAATTCTTTCATTGCGGCTTTTAAGCCAGTCATCACTTTAATAACATTGACGCCTTGCTCTGCCTGAGCATTCATAGCGATTGCGGGTTCGCCATCTAGTGTTAAAATGCCCGTTCGGTCTTGTAAGGTCATTTCAACCTTTGCTACATCTCTTAATAAAATAGGCTGACCATTACGCCAATCCAGTACCATTTCCTGTAACTGAGTTACACCGTATTTACCTGAAAATCTTAAAGTATATTTACGTCTCCCAATTTCATTAAATCCAGCCGATACATCAGTATTCTTATTAAGTCTCGTGGTAAGCGCCGGAATATTTATACCTAATGCAGCGACCTTATAAGGATCAAAAGTGATCCTCAATTCACTTGTCAGGCCACCAAAAGCATTTGTTTGTGAAATTCCTTCTACACGTTCAAATCTTGTCTGCACCACTTCTTCCACATAATCCTGATAACCTGCGATATCTTTTTTATTATCAGCTAGTGGTTTTACTGCGAACCAGGCGATTGCATTAAAGCGACTATTTCCAGCCACGGCAATCACAGGCTCTGTTGCATCTGGCGGGTAACTAGGTACTTGATTAAGTGCATTCATCACATCAATTAACGCACGTTCTAAATTAATACCTGTTTTATATCTAAGTGTAATATCCCCGTTACCCTGACTTGAATTAGAGATCAATGAATCTAACCCCTGTAGCCCTTTTAAAACATCTTCCTGCCGTTCAATAATTTCAGCTTCCATTTCCTCAGGCGCAGCCCCACGCCAATTTGTTGAAATGGTGATCATAGGTTGACTAATATCTGGAGTCAGCTGGATCGGTAACTTAAATAAACTAATAGCACCAAATAAGGCCACGAGTAAAATAGCCACAACCACCGCAGTTGGGTTTTTAAGAGAGGCTTTTGTCAGCACCATAATTATTTAATCCCTTGCTGTGCTGTAGATTCTTTTTCAGAATGATTACTTGAGATCAGAGCATCATTATTTGACTTTATTGCTACTTTTTGCCCTGGTTGGATCCGTTCAGCACCCCGGATCACGATTTTATCTCCTTCTTTGAGCTGAACTTCACCCTGAGTGAGCAACTCAACAAAATCACCAACCGCTAACCCTATGTCTACATTTACTTTTTCTGCAACGTTATCCTTATTAATCCTTATGATATAGGCACCTTGACGACGTAATACCATTGCATCTCTAGGCACAGTCAACGCTTCTTTTGCCCCTCCGTTTGAAACGCCCGCTTTAATGCTTGCGCCTATAGGCCAATTTAGAGAAGACATATCCAGCCTTAATTCAATTAAATGAGAGCGCATATCTGCTACGGGCACAATAGATTTGATTGAAACCTGACTTTCCCCGAAAACAGATTTAATAGAAATCGGCTCAGACTTCGATACAAATTGAAAAGCAGCAATAGGTGCAAAAATTGACGCTTCAATATATTCGGTTTCTACAAACCGAACAATATCAGTACCGTTTTCTACATACTCACCCAAATTACTTAAACGTTCAGCCACTATGCCATCAAAAGGCGCTTGAAGCTCACTAAAACTTAATTGTTGTTCTATGTTAGCAAGTTGAGCCTGCGCAGCGATTAAATTACCACCCGCTATTTCATGATCAGTCTCGATTTTATCAAGCTCAGTTTCAGCAGATAACTTTTTACTTACTAACTCTTTTATGCGTTTTACTTCTGAGGCTAAAAACCTTAACTTCACTTTGGCATTACTGACTTTGGATTTTTCTTGCTGTTGCTGTATTTTAAGGGTTTTAACATCTATTTTTGCAATTACGTCTCCCTTTTTTAGTTCTGTCCCCAAAGGCGTTAGATAAATTATCCGACCTGAAACTTCAGCAGACAGGTTAGCGTTATTTCTGCTTACAACGGTTCCCGTCACCCATATTACAGGCTGTAACGTTCTAATTTTAGCTTCAATAACATTAACATTGGCTGGTGGCATTTCACGTGCACTCGTGCAGTAACATATGAGGCCAATGAATACTGATAGTAACTGCATGACTTTCTTTGATATATACATTTTATGCCCATATAAAAGTTAACTTATTGAGTATATGTACATTTAGAAAGATTTGCTGGAAATAGTATGAATTAACTTTATTCCCTAATTAATTCACACACGCTGAAGACAGTTATTTAACCATCGAGAAATGCAAATTTAAATACAAACAAAATACTTAAACACCAAACACTTATAGTTACATCCTGGATTTTTCCGCATACTACTTTGGTTATAGTGTAAGCGATAAACCCTAAAGCGATACCATTTGCAATTGAAAATGTAAGTGGTGTCATAAGTAATACAACACATACAGGCACTGCTTCTGTCATATCATCCCAATTCACTAACTTCAAGTTGGCCAACATTAAAACCGAAACATATAAAATAGCCCCTGCGGTTGCATAAGCTGGCACCATAGCCACCAAAGGCGAAAAAAACATCATTAATAAAAAACAACAGCCTACTACAACGGCTGTTAATCCTGTTTTACCACCAACGGATACGCCTGCAACAGATTCAATATAGGAAGTTGTGGTTGACGTGCCCATCATAGAGCCTGCTATTGTCGCTGTACTATCAGCGCTAAGTGCTCTGCCAAGTCTTGGTATATTACCTTGTTTATCAGCAATCCCCGCTTTTTGTGATACTGCAACTAAAGTACCTGAGGTATCAAATAAATCCACAAATAAAAATGCGAAAATCACACTCATCATGGACAAATCAAAAGCGGCGGCTAAATCTAACTGCATTAAAGTCGGAGCCAATGAAGGCGGTGCAGATACCACCCCCTGAAATGGCACTAAACCTGAAACCAAAGCAATCGCAGTTACTAAAAAAATGCTGATCAATACGCCACTTTTAATGTCTCGGTATAACAAACCTATAATCACAAAAAAACTAAAACAAGCCAACAAAGGTCCGCTTGCTGTCAAATCCCCTAGTTGCACAAAAGTCGCTGGATTTGAAACAATAATCCCCGCATTTTTCAACGCGATTAATGCCAGGAATGCGCCAATCCCTGTGGCGATTGCTTGCTTTAGTATCAAGGGGATCGCATTAATTATCCATTCTCTGATTTTAAATAAACTCAGTAACAAAAATAAACAACCGGAAATAAAAACAGCTCCCAGTGCAGCTTGCCAACTATGGCCCATACCTAAAACAACACCATAGGTAAAAAATGCATTTAAGCCCATACCAGGCGCTAAAGCCAATGGATAATTAGCCCAAAACCCCATTATAAAACAGCCAATTGCAGCTGCGATACAAGTTGCTACAAAAGCAGCCCCTTGATCTACCCCAGCTTGCGCTAACATAGCGGGATTAACAAAAACAATATAAACCATAGTAATAAACGTGGTTAATCCTGCTATTGTCTCTCGCTTTACCGTTGAGCCTTGCGCCTTTATTTTAAAAATTGATTCAATCATAGTTCTTAGACTCCCTATTTACTGGCATTTTGGTTCTGCGATAAATTCTGATTTTCTAACGGGTAATTGCACTACTTTCCCACAACCTGGGCGAGCCTGTTCGCCCGTTTCTTCTGATACAAAAGCCCACTTTATTGAACTGGGACGAATATCTGCAATTGATTCTGGATTCAGTTGTGTTAAATAACGTATATACAAATCTAAGGCTCCCTGACTCCCTGTTAGCCCAGCTGATTTATTGTCGTCTCTACCAAGCCAGGCAACAGTTGCTGTATTTTGGTCAAACCCGGCAAACCAGCTATCTCTTAAATTATTAGTTGTTCCCGTTTTACCGGCTAATTGCACTGTAGGGAATTTCGCTTTAAGCCTTTTAGCCGTGCCATCACGGGTGACTTTTTTCATTGCATAACGTGTAAAATAACTTGAATCTTGACTAAAACGTTTCTCGGCCTGCCCCTGATGTTGGTATAAAATTTCACCTGTTGCATTGGTAATTGCTGCAATTGATGTTAATTTTTGATAATAACCAGATAACCCTAAAGTAGTATACATTTGCGCAACCTCAAAACTAGATAACTCTAAAGCCCCTAACAACAAAGAAGGATAGACTTGTATTTCTTTATCAATCCCTAATTTATTTAATGTCTGTGCCACACTGTCTATCCCTAAATCAATTCCCAGGTTAACCGCAGGTAAGTTTATACTTTTGCTAAAAGCTAAATAGAGTGGAATTTTTCCTGTATATTTATGATCAAAATTATCTGGCTGCCAACTATTTCCCCCTTCATCTTTTAAGGTAAGCGGTTCATCTTTTAATAAAGTACCCAAATGATATTCTGGCTTTGATAATGCAGTTAAATACACAGCAGGTTTAACCAGTGAACCTATATTACGTTTTGCATCTAATACCCGATTAAACCCAGAGAAACGTGTATTTCTATCTCCAACTAAAGCGGATACACCTGCATATTGTAAATTCACCGATATCATAGCCGTCTGAAGATTGGCAACGGTTTTATTATCATTAGAAAACTGCTTTTCCAGGTAAGGCAAACCAGATGCTACAGCATGATCCATTGCGCTTTGTTTTTGTAAATCAAAATAGGTGAATATTCTCACCCCCGCATCAATCACATTTTTGTCTGGTAATAGTTCTTTTAACTCTCTGCTTACTAAGTCCAGATAAGCAGGATGTGCCAGCCGTGCACTTTTGCCTAAAGGTTCAATATTTAACCCTCGATTTAGTGCAAGTTTATATTCTCGTAAGGAAATTAAGTTATTTTGTTTCATGATCCTAAGCACTAGATCTCGTCGTTGCATCGCACGTTCAGGATATCTTCTGGGATTAAAGTAAGAAGGTCCTTTCACCATAGCTATCAGCATAGCTATTTGATCAAATTCAAGCTCGTCAACAGGTTTTGCATAATAAAATTCACTTGCAAGTCCCATACCGTGAACTCCTTGATTATATGCCTGTCCTAAATAGACCTCATTTAAATAAGCCTCTAAAATCTGATCTTTGCTATATCTGTAATCTAAAATTAGCGCAATAAACGCTTCATTGATTTTCCGACTTATGGCACGTTCACGTGTTAAATAGAAATTTTTAGCTAATTGCTGCGTTATTGTACTACCGCCTTGTACTGTGCGACCGGCTTTAATATTTGTGTATAAGGCACGTAATATTGAAAAAGGTGATACACCATGGTGATGGTAAAAATCTTTATCTTCTACTGCTAATAATGTCTCGGTTAATAAACTGGGCATACGTTGTAAACCCACAAATTCTCTATCTTGCCCTGTTGTATTTTTTAAACGGGCTATCTGAACGGGTTCGAGTTTCGCTCCAGCAAGATTTCGGCCGCGATTATCTTTTATCGCGATCAGCTTTTTACCGCCAAAAATCAGCTCAATTTCCATATCCGGTTCAGGACTTAAATAAAACTCGAATGCCCTACGGTGAATTTTGATTCGGTTATCCGCCATTACAGCATACTGACCCGTATTACTGATATGATTAACCTGGGAATAGTTAAGTCTGTTCAACTCCCAAATAACCTCATCGGCAGACAAATACTGACCCGGATAAAATGTCATCGCTCTGGCATAAACCTGTGCCGGGAGTCGCCATTTATTACCTTCAAACCTTTTCGTAATTTTGGCATCTAAGTACACTAAATAAAAAGTTAAACACAAACTTAAAACCAGAAAAATTTTCCAGGACACACTAAATAACCAAGATAAAAACCTCTGTTTTTTGTTAAGCTCAGGCGCATTTTTAGACTTTGCAGTTTTTTTAACGGCCGATTTCTTCTTGACCGTTTTTTTTGTATGTGTTTTTTTTGTTACCATTTATTTAGTTTTACGTCTTTTGTAGTAAATTTTGTTTTAATAGTGAGAATAAAAGTACTATCACTAAATTTAAGTAAATATTCAAACTACCTAAAAATTTAAGAATTCGCATTTTGAGGTGGCTTGAGTATAGAATACAGCAATGTAGCAAACTCACACTATTTTATATGAATTTATCAGTTAAATGTTCAACTATCACGCATTAAGGATTTAACATGAAATACGTCCGATTAGGCAGCAGTGGATTAGAAGTGTCTCATATTTGTTTAGGCAGCATGACCTGGGGATTACAAAATAACCAGGCCGATGCGAACGCTCAAATCGATTATGCGCAAACGCAAGGCATTAACTTTATTGATACAGCAGAAATGTATGCAGTACCCCCTTCAGCTGAAACTTATGGTAAAACAGAAAAAATTATAGGAAACTGGCTTGGTGCCAACCCATCTCGTAGAAAAGAAATTGTATTAGCAACTAAAATTGCCGGCCCAGGTTTTTCTTATATCAGAGATGGTAAAGCAGTGACCGGTAACTCGGTTATACAAGCATTAGATGGATCGCTAAAACGATTACAAACTGATTATATCGATTTGTATCAAATACACTGGCCTAACAGAAACTCTCCGCATTTCGGTGCACAATGGCCAAATGATATTCACTATACCGACGTGAATGCCATAGCTCAAACGGAACAAATGTTAGATATTTTACAAGGCTTAGAAAAATGTGTAAAAGCTGGAAAAATACGTTTTTGCGGACTTTCTGATGAAACCCCCTGGGGCATAAATCAATTTTTACGCTTAAGCGAACAACATAATCTACCCAGAATGGTCTCTATTCAAAATGAGTTTAGCTTATTACATAGTAAAGACTGGCCTTATTTAATTGAAAATTGCGTACATGAAGATATTGCCTACCTTCCCTGGTCACCTTTAGCTACCGGGCTGTTAACAGGTAAATATGCCAATGGCGCCCGCCCCGAGGGGAGTCGCTGGACATTTATGCAGCGAAATGGTTTGTTTAGAGATACGGAACAATCACATAAAGCGGTTGCTGAATATGTATCACTTGCCGCAAAACATAATTTAACACCCGCACAAGTCGCTTTAGGTTGGTGCGATCAGGTTGATGGTGTTACGTCAACAATTATAGGTGCCACTAACATGACTCAGCTAGAGCAAAATATTGATGCTTTCAAAAACCCTTTATCTGAAGATGTATTAAAAGATATCTCTCAGGTATTAAAACAGTACCCTATGCCTTTCTAGCAAGAAATATTTTAAGATGCAGGGTTAGTCTATGTTAAAGCTTGCACCTTAACGAAATATTAGAGAAGTATGTAAATTTTAAGCCTTACATACTTTTATTTCTGTTAATTAAAACAATACCCACGTAAAATGCGCTCGTTTATTTACGAATGATAATCAAAACAGTTGTTATGCCAAAGCCAAATATAAAACAGTTAAGTGATGCATCCAATGATTTTAAAGTTGGGATCATAGGCGGTGGTATCGCCGGTGCGGCCATAGCACTCAGGTTAGCTGAACTAAATATCCCTGTCACGTTAATTGAAAAAGGCCCCAGCTTAGTGAATGGTCCGCCTATTTGTCATTTACATGCTGGTGGCAATCTTTACCGCGAAATATCTGATCAGCAGTGCCTCACTTTGTTACGCCAATCAATTGATACATTAAAGGTTTTTCATCAAAGTGCAAATATCAGACCCACAGTGATTGCAATCCCCAAAAAAGATAAAGGGACTGTTAAAGAACTCATTCCTAGATTAGATAAACTTAAAACCGAGTATGCCCGTTTAGTCTCAGAAAATATAAAAAACCAGGTTTTAGGCAAAGTTGAAGATTATTATAAATTATTTAGTAAAGAAGAAATCATTGCGTTGTCAAAAAAATCGCTGCCTGAACAAGCCCAAACATTAGACGACTGGCTGATCCCCGTGGCAAAAACCTTAGACTTGAATCAAATTAAATTCCCTGTGATATTAGTACAAGAATATGGATTGAATGTTTTCAGATTGGCAGCCATCGCCAATTTAGCAGCAGAAAAACTAACGAGTTGTCAGGTACTAACAGACACTAAAGTCACTCACCTTGAAGCTATAACTGATGAACAATGGCAAATTTCAACACAGAACACCTGTGGTAAAACAGCAGAAGTGACTGTAGATTATTTAATTAATGCCTGTGGATTTAAAACAGGTGAAATAGATGACATGTTAGCGATAAAACGTTCTCGTATGGTTGAATTTAAAGCGGCCTATGTCACACACTGGAAACAGGCAAAAGGTCACTGGCCAGAAGTCGTATTTTACGGTGAACGTGGTACACCCCAAGGTATGGCTCAATTAACGCCTTATGCCGATGGTTACTTCCAGCTACATGGCATGACAGAAGATATTACACTATTCAAAGATGGATTAGTTACTTCCAGCGATCACAGCTCACAGCCTCAATTACCTGAGTATTTTATAAAGAAAATTGAACAAAATTGGCTCCCTGAACAAATTACAGCCAGAACACATAAATCAATTGCCCATGTAGCACAGTTTATGCCTGCATTTGGTAGTGCAACTGAAGGCGGTAAACCATTATTTGGTGCACAACAAATACCAGGGGATGATCCTGAGCTCAGGGCTGCAGATGTATCATTTGCAAATAAAAATTATGCGCGCTCTGAAATTGTAAAAGCATCTTCAGCACTTGATGCCGCAAACGCAATTATTCAAATGTTTGTCACAAATGATTTTATAAATAAGCATAAATATTCCGCCGAGGAATTATCCGACCAGTATTTCCCTGTCACCTTATCTTTTAATGATCAGCTAATTAATGAAAAAGCACTCAGCCTGGCAAAACAACGACAGTACCCGGCTGAACTCGCAAAAATGACAAGTTAATTTTAAACTTTAAAAACTGGTAATAGGTCTGAAAAATGCGCTAAAACTAATTCAGGCTGATATTCTGCGATATGCTCACCGTAATTATAGCCATAAGTTAATCCTATGCTGTGCATGCCAGCCTCTTTTGCGGCTAAAATATCATTTTTAGAATCGCCAATCATAATACTATTTTCTATAGTGACGCCCAGTTGTTCACATGCGTACGTTAAAGGTAAAGGATGCGGTTTTTTATATTTAAGTGAATCTCCACCTAAAATCAATTCAAACAAATCTTGCAGGCCCAGATCAGTCAAAATAGGTTCAACAAAACGTGCAGGTTTGTTAGTAATAATCGCAAGTCTATAACCTAACCCCTTTAATGACTGTAAAGTTTCCAGAACGCCATCATAAGCTGTTGTTTCGCGACATACGTTTTCAGTATAGGCTGTAAAAAAAATCTTTAATGCTTTTTCAGTTAACTCTACATCGAGAGATTTTGAGATTTCAGTTCCACCAGATAAGGCACGCTGTATTAATGCCAGAGCCCCGTTACCAACCCAACCTCGGATCTGAGTCTGTGAAAAATTATTTAAACCAAGCTCAGTTAAAGTATGGTTAACTGCAATTGCTAAGTCCGGCACACTATCTACTAAGGTGCCATCAAGATCAAAAAGTAATACTTGTTTATTAATAAAATTCAAAATTAGTACTTAATAAGTGAAGGTTTATTTATGCTAACATTAGCGATGGCGCTAGTGAATATCATTTTTTTCTAAGAGGGACTTTACATCTTGGTGATATTTTTTTGGTAACCAGTGAGTTAATACCTGATAAAATTCTGAGTGTTGATATAAAACACCTAATGCATTATTAAGTACTTTAATATTTTCATAGCCAACCTGATTTTTTGTGCAGCCAATATAACCTTCACTGTGAGTGGGGGTTTCTTGTATTTTTAAGGTAGTTATTTGGCTGGTAACGGCTGTTTTTCTGGCAACATATTCAATTTCATCAGGGTAACCCATTACAACATCTATACGACCTTTTACCAGCATTTCAGTCAAACTAAATAATACGTTTTCTCCTGAACGAATAAAAATTTTTTCAGGTTTAGTTTGCGCAATAACTTTGTCAACGGCATTGCCATAAGACCTTCCTTTTGAAACCCCTATAGTAAAATCATTATTTTTTAAGAGCTTAGTTAAAGATATCATTTTGTTTTCGGATATATTTAACATTTTAGCCTCACTACTTCTCATCACAATTGTGATAGGTAAACCTATCGTCGATACATTATCTGTAAAACGAATTTTTTGTGATCTCTCAGCTGTTTTATATAAAGATAAAGTACAATAATTATTTTTAACATTAGATATTTCGTGCAAAGCCCTGCTGCCGGGAAATACAGTATAAGTAAATTCATACTGAGGTAAAATTTGAGCTAATAACCTAATGATACTTTCATCTCGACCAGAGCCCTGTCCCTGATCATCAATAATATAATAAGGGGGGAAATCAAAGATAACCCAGTTAATTTTCTTACCCGGAGCATAAAAAGGGATCACCAACAAAAGTAAAAATAAATAGCGTTTGCACATCTGCCACTCAATTAAATATACTGAATAATGAATATAGGTGTGATTTTTTCTAAAGTAAATTCATTTAATGCGATTGCTTCACAGCAATGGCGTTACACTTAGCATTGACCGCACAATAACCGTTTTCAAGATCAAGATACTCCCCTTTGCTCATATTCAATACGTTTAACACATCTTTACCAATAAACTGCCAATCAGGGGACTGACGAAACTTCAATTTGCGTTCCCTGATATTTTCAGCGACTTTTAATGTTGCATAAATACGTTGTTCGGCAGAATTTGTAACATTTACTAAAAAATCTAATTCATGATGCTGTAATATGATATTACAAATTGCCTTAGGCAGATGCCATGAAGCAGCGATAAAGTAACCAATAATGGCGTGATTCATACCAAAACTTTTATTTTCTTTAGCTAAAGAATTAAAAGCAAACTCAACCCTTTCGCCTAATAATAATCGATAATCCGGATATCTCAACGCTAAAGCGACAATACCGCAATCACGTAATAAACCGACAGTATATAAGCTTTCAATTGGTACTACGCAGCAACGATTGGTGCCAATAAACATCATAGCATTCGCAAAATCCGTTGCATCATACCAAAAACGTTCAAATGAAAAACAAAAGCTTTTACTTGCCAGCGATTTTTTTAATAATAAGGCAGTAGCAAGATAATTGATCCCGTCTAATCCGAGAAAACATGCCGCCTGCCGGATATTATTAAATTTACGGGTAAAACCAAAATAAGGAGAGTTCACGGCTTTTAAAATAGCAGCTGACAAGGTTGGATCTTGACCAATAATCGCAGTTTCACCAGCTAAATTCGTTTCGGTATCTAACATGAATTTCTGAAAATCAGTTAATATTTCAGGTTTCGTGGGAATATGAAATCCATTGGTTACCTCATTCAAAATGAGATCATCTACATAAATCATAAGCTGAATTCCTTTTCGCCGATTTAATGTGTGTATAAAATACATACAAGTTTAAATATAGCTAACCTCCTTTAAATTCGCGAACTTTTGTCGCCTATTTAGTACAATTACTTTAAAATACTGCGACTCACTTCCAGCTTTGATATTAAATGTATATTAATTCTAATTGGCGAATATTAACAATTGGGGATGGTGATCTGTCCTTTTCATCCTCATTATTAAAACATCATAAACCTAAGTTACTAACAGCAACTATTTACGATGAGCTTAAAAATTTATGTCATAAATATAGCGATGAACACTATCTCACGATAAAACAGCTGGGCTCTGAGGTGTTAACTAATTTTGACGTAACTAATTCTACCACGTGGCAAAGTCTTAAAAAAAATCAGTTTGATCTTATTATTTTTCAATTTCCTCTTGTTCCGGCATTTGAGTCAATACAAGACTTTAAACAAAATTGTTTAGACAAAGGGATCAGCGTCAATACGTTAAACCGGCAATTATTACGTCAATTTTTATTAAATTCTTTTCAATATTTTTTAGACCCTCATGGCGCGCAGCTCTGTTATATAACCTCTAAAGATGTAAAACCATATCGCGAATGGGCTATTGAAAGTTCACTAACATACGATACTGATATCAATTATTTAGGGTCTATGAAATTCAACATCACACTTTTCCCTGGTTACCAAATTAGAAATGTGGACAGAAATAAACATGTAAAAGATACACTAGGGATCACATATGTCTGGAGTAAAAAAGAAAACACAGATCTCAGCAATAAGCTTGAACTTGCTCCTTATTTAACGAATGAAAAATTATACTGCCCACTATGTCGTGTTGGTCCTTTTATGACAGAGCAAGATAAAATAGCGCATCAAACATCTAAACGTCATATTAAAATGACGCAGTTTGAGCAGCAATTTTTACACCTCATTAAGAAGCAACTCCTGTCGTAACGTTCAATTTCACATTCCCTTTTAAAACTTTGCGTCTTATGATTTTAGAAAGTGGTAACTCTATGCTTTTGTAAGAAATATAGGCGAGTAATAAACTCAGCACAATAAACAGTAAAAATTTAAATTCGATATTTATTTCTAGCTTATTTATTTGCCATAAAACAGGCATATGTAATAAATACAGAGAGTAAGAAACCTTTCCTACAAAATCACCCAGCTTATTTGATAATAAAACATTATCATCAGGCACCAGATATACGATACTAAAAAACATCGCAGAGAATACAAAAAGTACTTCAAAACTAAGCCACATACGATACGTTGCGCCCGATGTAACAGGTGAAAACTCAGGATACATTAATGGGATCAACAAAAGGGTAAATACATACCAATTACTTTTTAAATATTCGGGCACAACAAAAGAAACATAACAGCGACCAAAAATCACACCTACGAAGAAGTAAGGTAAACTCCTAAAAATATGAAAATCATAAGGGATATCTAAAAAGTGACCATGAGGGCGAGGAAAATTAGTAAAAAAAAGCGTGATCAAGGTGGCAACGGTAATTACATATACATATCCCGACTTACATGAAGATAAATACCAAATACCAATGAAAATAATATAAAAATGTATTTCTGGTGCGATAGACCAAAGAACACCTTCGCCATAGGTAAATAAAAAATGTGCTGATAAGATTTGATGATTTGTAATATCAAATAAAAAATCATACCCTAAAACTTGGCTGATATAAGACACTAAAACAATCAAAATAAACAAAGGCAATACTCTGGCAATTCTCGCTAGCACATATTGCTTTACATTATTTTTATTAAATTCAGTACCTAAGTATAAATACGATATTAAAAAACCACTCAGCATAAAAAATAACATGACACCGTATTGCCCAGCTCTTCCTCCCAGATCGCCGTCTAACCACTTAGTTGCATCGCTAAAGTGCGCAATAAGCACAATAAACGCGGCCAGTCCACGCAGTGTATTTAATTTTCTGATTTCCACTTAAAATCCCATTACATTTTGCTTTTTACTTTATTCGTTGCCTGCGCCGTTGACGGATCATCAGGCCAAAAATGCTTAGGGTATCTCCCTTTCATTTCTTTTTGTATTTCTTTATAACTTCCATGCCAGAAAGTTGCCAAATCTTGTGTGAGCTGAAGTGGTCGTTTAGCTGGCGATAATAATTCCATTAATAATGGTAGTTTCCCTTGTGCTAAAGCGGGAGTAGTAGCTAAACCAAATACTTCCTGCATACGAACCGATAGCTTTGCCGGCCCATCTAACTGATAATGAATACGTATATTAGACCCACTAGGCACTTTAAGTCTTATCGGTAATAATTCGTCTAACTCATTTTGTTTATTCCAGTCAAAACAGTTTTTTAACGCATCATAGTAATTAAACTTTTTAAGTTGTTCTAATTTTTTAATCTCAGTTAAAAATGGTGCTAACCAAATATCACTCGTTTCAATTAAATTGGGCTGCGAAATCACAAGTCCTTTGTTAAAATTAAACTTTTCAGGAAAATATTGGCCCGCTAATGCCATTCTTACTAATAACTGCTCAGCTTCTTTATGTTCAAAGAATAAATCAAAGCCATATTTCTTTAATAAATTAAGCCAGGCTCTGGTTCGTAAATTTTGATCTACTCCTTTGTCATTATTGCCCACCTTAACACTAATTTTACCCAGCATAGTCCGATTTTCATGAATAAAATGCCCCGTTTTTTCATTGAACTCACATACTTCAATATCACTAAACAAATAAGGCAACGCTTCTTCTAATTGAGTTAAATTACAAGGTACGGCACTGAAAATACGCCCACCTTTTACACCACCTAATTGAGATATTGCAATAAACTCATCATCAAACCAAAAGTCATCTCTTAAATCTGCACCAGCACCATTGGCCAAAAGATATCCTTTGCCTCTCCTTCTGGCAATTCTATCTGGATAGGCCAGGGCCAATAAAATATCCAAATAATTAAGTTCAAGTTCGTTCGCTGGTTGGAGCTTTAATTTTCTTAACCAAAAAGTTAATTGTTTTTTAAACACAGGGTGTGGTTTATGTAATAAACTATTTAACGCCAGGCTAATGTCAGCGCTGGTTTTAACACGGCTTTCAATCAAAGCAATTAAATACACAGCTAAAATAGTGATCCCCGCAAAATTATCTTCCAACCTTCTTGCTTTGATCAACATGTGGGCTAAGCGTATATCTGCACCATATTGTGAAATTTCTTTACCTAAAGCAGTTAACTTTTCATTATTATCCAGTGCTTCGAGCATAATAAGTAAGTTTTTTGCTTGTTTTAATTGCCCTAAGGATGGCATATCTAATAATATGAGCTCATCAATATTAGTCCCCCATTGTTTCGCATCTAATAAGAAGGCACTGATATCAGCACTGAGTATTTCCGGTAGATCATGTTTATTACGTCTTTCAAAAGTTTGCTTTGAACCCAGTCTATATACAACACCAGCTTCAAGACGCCCGGCTCGCCCAGCCCTTTGTATCGCTGATGCTTGTGAAATACTCACAGTGTCTAATTCTGTCACACCTGTTTTTAAGTTAAATTTTGCCGCTCGCCTTTTTCCGCTATCTATTACGATGCGAATACCGGATATAGTTAAACTTGTTTCAGCCACATTCGTAGTAAGTACAACTTTACGCATTCCTTTAGGTGAAATCGCTATGGCTGCTTGCTGAGCTGATTTATCCTGTTCACCAAATAAAGTATGTACCTGTGTTTTATCATCCAAACCGACTAGGTTTCTAGCCACAAAATTAATTTCTTTTTGCCCAGGTAAAAAAACCAAAACACAGCCTGCATGCTCTGATAATGATTTTTTGATTAATTCAGGTATTGCTTCCAGCCAGCGGCTTTCATCTTTTAACGGTTGATAAACCTCTTCTATAGGAAACCCCCTGCCTTCACTACTTATCACAGGGCATTTAAACTTATTTTGAATACGTTCTGAATCTAAAGTTGCCGACATGAGTAATATTTTAAGATCGTCTCTTAGTGCGGCTTGTGTTTCCAAACAAAACGCTAATGCCGTATCCGCGGCAATTGACCTTTCATGGAATTCATCAAAAATGACCAAATCGATACCTGTTAATTCAGGATCATTTTGCAACATCCGAGTTAGCATACCCTCAGTAACTATTTCCAGCTTTGTGTCCTGGCTAACTAGTTTTTCCTGACGGATACGTAAGCCAATACTTTGCCCCACTTTTTCTTGCTGGCAACTGGCCAGATGGTTTGCAATATTACGTGCAGCTATACGTCTGGGTTCTAACATAATTATATGCTTAAAATGGTTTTCTCTGACTAACTGCAAAGGTAACCAGGTTGATTTTCCAGCACCCGGCGGTGCCTGTAATAAAACCATGTCATTATTATTAATAGTTTCAACTAAATCTGAGTAAACATCTTGAACAGGCAGCAATTTGATCCAACACAAAAAATAAACTTAACCAACATTGTAACCATATATGTATTTAAGTGAACTTTTCATTTTAAAAATTGCCTTACCTTTTAACAAATAAAATGGAGTTACAACTTAATGACGAGAATTAAAGAATTTTGGCAAAATAACAGACAGTTTGTTGTATTTATTATTTTAATGTCGGTTTTCAGAAGTGCGGTTGCTGATTGGTATACAGTACCAACAGCTTCTATGCAGCCAACGATAAAAGAAGGCGATCGCATAGTCGTAAATAAAATGGCTTATGATCTAAGAGTACCTTTTACGCAAACTTCACTGATAAATTTGGACGATCCAAAACGTGGCGAAATTGTCGTATTTGAATCAGCAGAAGCCCAAAACAGATTAATTAAGCGCGTGATAGGCCTGCCTGGAGATAAAATTAGTATGAAAGATGAAGTGCTTTTTATCAACGGTAAGGCACTCAGTTATAAAATCAGTGAAGAAACAGGATCACAACTCATTGCAGATGAATCCTTATTCGATATAAAACATAAAGTGCGTATAGATAAAAACGAAAGTAATGAATTAAGTAATTTTAATACTGTTACTGTGCCTGAAGATCATTATTTGGTCTTAGGCGATAACCGCAGAAATAGTGCTGATTCACGTGTATATGGCTTTGTACCCAGACACGAACTTAAAGGTAAAGCATTAGCGGTCGCGTTCTCTCTTGATTATGACAATTACTATATTCCAAGAGACAACCGATCATTTACCAGTCTTTATAGTGAGTAATCCCCTGAAAAATGAAAGAGGTTCGGAGCATTTATGGATTTTTTATCAACCAGTTGAATACAATACATGTCAAATCTGGAGCTATCAATTAAGAAAGTGAGTTGTTGATTTATCGAGTAGGGTGAGGCTCATGCCTCATCCCTCTCACAGAACCGTACGTACGGACCTCGTATACGGCTCATGCAATTTACTATTTCTTACTACTTTTATTTAATAGTTATACCCATTCCGATAATTTAATGATCTTCTTTAAATTCCGATAATTATGTGATCTAATAACCAAAGAAAGGAGGGTTATTAATGTCAAAAACTTTATCACAAATAATTTCGTCAACCGCAAACGCTAGACTCCGACTGCGCTTACTGGCCGTTTCCCACTTTATAGATGGTAAAAATCGAACTCAAATTGCGAGTTATTTAAAGGTAAGTAGAACTAGCGTAAATAAATGGATTAAATGCTATTTAAATAATGGTTTAAAGGGACTTGAAGAGAAAGAACGTACAGGACGCCCTAAAGCATTAACTGATAGTCAATTACAGCAAGTTAAGAATTATGTTGTAAGTTCAGCTGTAAAACCTGATGGTGGTCGATTACAAGGTAAAGACGTACAAGCTTATATTTCATCTGAATTTAATGTTAAATATCAAAAAACAAATATTTATCACTTGCTGCATAAACTTAATTTAAGTTGGATCACCACCCGCTCAAAACATCCAAAACAATCGGTTGAAGTACAAGAAGATTTTAAAAAAATTCCAAATAAAAACGATCCTTAAGATCCCAGGATATATTGCGCTTGATTGCGTTGATATTTGGTTTCAAGATGAGGCACGGTTTGGGCAGCAGAATACGACTACACGAGTTTGGGCTGAGACAGGAACGCGACCACGTGTAGTTCAGCAGCAACAATTTACATATGCTTATTTGTTTGGTGCGGTGTGTATGTCAAATGGAAAGACGGAAGCAATTATAGCTCCGGTAAGTAATATGGACGTTATGAGCGCTCATTTGAAATTAATATCAGATGCAACAGAAGCTGGTCGACATGCAGTAGTGATCATGGACGGTGCCAGCTGGCATCAAGAATATCTTGATGAAAGTTTCCCTAACTTAAGCATCATACACCTCCCACCTTATTCACCGGAGTTAAATCCGATAGAACAAGTTTGGTCCTGGTTAAGACAAAATGAAATAGCTAATAGGTCGTTTAAAGATTATGAGGACATTGTTGATAAATGTACAACCGCTTGGAATAACTTTAGAAGTGATGTTGATAGAGTAATGTCCTTATGTACAAGGGATTGGGCAAAAATGGACAGTTAATTATCGGAATTGGTATTAGAAGCAAGAACACCTGTTTTTACATCATCTATCTGATATAAACCTATTTCTTGGAACCAGCTGTTCGGCATCGCATAGTGCGCCAATGGACTTCCACTATTGCACCATGATGTCATTTTTATCAGTTTAAAGGGCGGTTTATACTTTAACTGCTTTAATCGCCTATGTAACCTTATTGGCTTTTTCCACAATTTCAACTGTATCGCCCTTAATCTTCGCCTGATCCAACCTGCTAGTTCTTTCAATTTTGTGTTTATATTCGCTATCTTGAAGTAGTTGACAAACCCCCTTAGTGCTGGATTTAGCTTCTTTAGCACCTTAGCTAAATTTACTCCCCCATTACGTTTGGTCATTTGCTTCACTTTCATTTTAAATGCTTTAAGCTTCTTTTCTTCGATGCTTGTATGATTTGTGTAAATCACTACACCCAAGAACTTTATCCCCGTATTGCTATGTGCAATATGAGTTTTTCGCTCGTTAACTTTTAACTTTAGTGTCTCTTCTAAAATATGGCTCGCTACTTTTAATGCGTTCTCTGCGCCTGATTTTGAGGTGCAGAATATCAAGATATCATCTGCATAACGCACTATCCTGTGCTCTCGCTTCATCATTTCTTGATCGAACTCATCTAAGTAAATATTAGCAAGTAATGGACTGATCACCCCACCTTGGGGACTACCCAATTCACTTTCCTGCCAAGTACCGCCTATCATAACACCACTTTTAAGAAACTGTTTTATCAGATTTAGGATACTACCGTCTGTGATCCGCTTTCTCACAAACTTGATAAGCAAGTCATGATTTAGCATATCAAAACATTTTGACAGATCCATATCAACAACATGTTGCTTGTCATACCTGCGTATAGAAAGCGTTGCTTTGCTGATAGCTTGATGACAGCTTCGACCTACCCGATACCCATAACTCGATGGATGAAACTGCGGGTCAAAAATCGGTGACATGATATTTGATAGACATTGCTGAACAATCCGGTCTCGAACCGTTGGGATACCCAGTAATCGTTTTCCTCCATCGTCTTTGTCGATTTCAACTCGTTTTACTGGTTGCGCTTGATAGCGTTTTTCCTTCAGTTCAAGCAATAATTGTTTAAGTTCTTGTGTCAAATTTAGCGTAAAATCATCCACGCTCCGCCCATCAATGCCGGCAGCGCCTCGATTCTTTTTCACTTGTTTGTAAGCCATATAGAGCGCTTGTAATGATAACATGCGCCCATAAAGACTAAAATGAACCCTCAAATTGTTGTCTTGCATCACCTTATAATCGCTTTCTCTGTATCAGTTAGGTTTATTTCATTATCGCGTTAAGCCTTCTAGCGAGAGAAATTTGTTTCTCTATTATTGCAATGTACTTAACTGCTTTATTTTATCTCTAGTAAAGAGAAATAATTACTCCCCGTGCTCGGTTCCATTCTCAGCCTTAGTTTTATCCTTAGCCAATCAAGGAGACCTCACCTTGTTAGGCAACTTGTGAACCCGATATAAATTCCACTACTTTTTAGTGATTTATAAATTACTTCCCCCCTTCGCAATCAATTAAAGCTTTTGACTTAAATTGACTCTATCAAACACCATGCTGATAGTCGGCTTGGTTTTATCCTCCACACCATTACTGGCTTTCACAGGCCTAGCCTTACTCACTACTACGGGTTCATCTGCCACCTCACATCGACAATAAACCTTGAGTATCCTCTTGAGTTTATGCCACTTACTAAAATTAAGTTTAGATGCCAGGCTTCCCCAGTTACTGCACTCGCTCCCTGTTAGAAATTCCACCCTCAAACACAGTATTGGTCTGACCAAGTATAGGGCGTCGCGCTATTTTGGACGCTTACCCACCAATACCGCCGAAACAGGTTACGGTTAGTTGTGTACCTCTAACTTCCTATGGCTTCCTTCAGACCTCACCGTTAGCCAGTAACGCCCTTGCCATTCGGATTATCTTCCCCTTAGTCAGGGTGATAAGGCTTCTTTCAGCCTATCGGGTTTGCCAGCTTCGCTGGGCAAACAAAAAAAGCCGCATCGCGGCTTTTTAAAACAAATCAAGATTTTTGAGTCTCAACCCAACGTTTAATCTTACGTTCCAAAATAGGCATAGGTAAAGCACCATCAATTAAGATTTGCGTATGGAATTTTTTCACATCAAATTTAGAACCTAACTCTTTGGCACTATACTTTCTTAATTCTCTGATTTTAAACTGACCTAATTTATAGGATAACGCTTGGCCAGGCCACGCGATATAGCGTTCAACTTCAGATTCAACATCACTGCGAGCCATAGATGAATTATCGAGCATATATTGAATCCCCTGCTCACGAGTCCAGCCTTTGGCATGTATGCCAGTATCTAAGACTAAGCGCATAGCACGTAACTGCTCATCAACCAGGCGTCCATACCACATATATGGGTCTGTAAATAAACCAAGCTCTTTACCTAAACTTTCTGCATACAGTGCCCAGCCTTCGGCAAAAACAGTATAACCACCAAATTTTCGGATCCTGGGTAAGCTATCAACTTCCTGTTGTAACGCAATTTGAAAGTGGTGCCCTGGCGCTGCTTCGTGAATTGATAGCGTTTCAAGCAAAAATTTAGGTTGTGCTTTAAGGTTATGTGTATTGATATAAAAAATACCAGGTCTCGAACCATCAGGCGCAGGTCCTTGATAAGATGCGCCAGCAGCAGATGCTGCCCTGAAATCTTCAACAGCTTTCACTTCATAATCAGCTTTTGGTGCTATATCAAACAATAAGGGTAAACGGGCATCTATTTTTTGTTTTACAGCTTCATAAGCTGCGATCAATTGCTCTGGCTTTTCATAATAAAATTGCTCACTTTCGCGCAGATGAACAAAAAATGCAGGTAAATCACCTTTAAAATCGACTTGCTCTTTTACCTTTTTCATTTCAGATAAAATGCGAGATACTTCCTGTAAACCAATTTCGTGAATTTCATCAGCATTTAAATTTAATGTTGTATTGGTTTTAATTTGATATTCATACCAGGCTTTACCATTAGGTAATTCACTATAACCATAACTCGCTCGGCTTTGTGGCAGGTATTCCTTTTCCAGGAAATTAACCATTTGTTGATAGGCAGGCACTAATGTGTTCAAAATTAGTTTTTTATAGTCATTTTGCAACGACTGTTTTTCACTTTCAGTAAAAGTTTCCGGCAAATTCGCTATCGGCATCCAAAATACGGATTTAATATGATCGCTGACCACATGAGCTTGAAATTGTGGAACTAATTTAACCGCTAAAGCTTTAGGTAACACAACACCTTCAGCAAGACCTTGACGCATCATAGTTTCAACACTGTTTAACCAGGTTACAAAGCCGTGAGATCGACCAATAAAATCCTGGTAATCATTAACCGTATTAAAAGGCTGCGCACTTTGTCCTGAACCTAAACCAGCGAAAGTATTGTGGTCACCAGACATCTGATCTATCGGTAATAGATGATCTGGATACAGTTCACCTTCTATTTCAAGCTCCAGGTCCCGCTTAAAAATTTCATAGGTTAATAAAGACTGCCCCGTCAATTTTGAACTATCGATTCGAGAGATTTCTTTTATATACTTACGAGTAAAATTAAGTTCTTTTTGTTTATTCTGCTTGTTTAAAGCGGGCGAGAATTTATTATTATATTGAGGTTGGCCAACAAATGTCGCCGATATAGGACTAAAAACAAGTGCTTCATCAAAATAAGTTTCGACTAAATTTTCAAGTTTTTCATTTTCAGTTACTACCACTTGCTGTTGCTTGCTTGGAGTTTGCTCTGAAAAAGAACAACCCGTATTTGCCATTAATAAACTGGCTACCATCATAGGTAAAATAAGTTTTGTATTCATAATATAAGCTTTTTATAAAAGAGGTTCACATCGTTATTGATGAAAACTTAGAGAATTTACAGAATTTGGTTATCTTTCCAGACTTTTTCTTTGGCCATACGACGCCTGCGTTTGTCACAAGGATCGTCGCAATCACAAACCTTATCTATGCCCATAGCGCCTAAGCCGCCACAACTGCTTGCCATAGACTTGTTTTTTACTATCATACCAACTGCCATCGCAGCCGCTATAATAACTAACAAAATAAAACTAAGAATATAAATAGACATTAACTTACCCACTAAGCTGTGCAAAAATCGCGGCGATTATAACAGATAAAAAACAAAATAACCGCGATTAAGGATAAATTCTAAACAATAGCAAAAACACGCCTAACCAGTGTTTTATAAATAAGGAATAAATTCTGGACTCGCATAAGTTTGAAGTCCTGAACCTGTTTTGCTTATTAAATAGACCGCCAAATGGTTTTGCTCTGCATACTGCTTTGCTTTTTCGGTTCCCATCACAGTCAATGCGGTTGCTAAAGCGTCCGCTGTCATTGAAGATTTATTTAATACAGTAACCGAAACAAGGTCTTGCACTATAGGTTTGCCTGTTACAGGGCTAATTAAATGACTGTAAGTTGTTCCTTCTAATTCATAGAAGATACGATAATCACCTGACGTGGCAATACTAATATCAGTTAATTTTAGGGCTTTATGAATTTTCCTTTCCGTTAAATTAGGATCTGGTTGCTCAATCGCAATAGCCCATTTATTGCCATCAGGTTTTTGGCCACTTAGCCGTAATTCCCCCCCAATTTCAACCATATAATTATTATAATCTTTACTTTCTAATAATTCTGCCACTTTATCAACACCATACCCTTTTGCTATGGCCGAAAAACTTAACTGAAGCTCATCAATTGATTTAGTTAATCCTGATTGTTTTAGGTTTAACTTATTTAAGCCCATTTTTTGTTTTACATCAGTTAACATCTGTTCACTGGGCACTTTATTCGGTTTTTTATCTGGGCCAAAACCCCATAAATTAATTAATGGCCCCATAGTAACATCTAAGGTTTTTGTACTTTGACCTAAACGTATTGCTTCTTTTATGACTGTTCTAAAATCTTTTGAGATGGGAAAAATTTGGTCAGCTGTTAGTCTATTAAATTGACTGATTTCTGAATCTGTAATATAGGTTGACATTGATTGATTGACTTTCTCTAATTCAGATTCTATTTCAGAGTATAAATTTAACGAACGTACATGACTTAAAGGCACAAAAACCTTTACAGTATACGTAGTACCCATAGTTTTACCTTTAAGTAAAACTTCCTGATACCCTTCTTTTTTAGCATTATTATCACAAGCTTGAAGAAATAAAACCACCATAGTTAACATGAGTGCTGTAAACCATTTAGATTTCAACAATTGGGTCTTCATCTTTACCTTCCGTTTATTTAAAATTTGCAAAAAAAAGCTCGTTACTAGTATAAACCAGTAACGAGCTTTTTTATATAAATCTAGCTATTAAAATGACTTAGCTTCTCATCCTTGTACGCACTAATTAGAACTGCGAAGCTGCGCTTCGGTTTCTACTAGAGCTGGTGCAAATAATTCGTCCTTGAAGCTATCGCCCTTCGTTCATCCATGAACTCACTAATTAGAACTGCGAAGCTGCGCTTCGGTTTCTAATTACCCACCGAAGTCATCTAGTAAGATGTTTTCATCTTCAACACCTAGATTTTTAAGCATATCGATAACAGCAGCATTCATCATCGGAGGACCACACATGTAGTACTCACAATCTTCTGGTGCTTCATGGTCTTTCAGATAATTTTCTAAAAGAACATTATGAATAAAGCCAGTATAGCCAGTCCAGTTATCTTCCGGTTGCGGATCAGACAGTGCACAATGCCATTCGAAGTTTTCGTTTTCAGCAGCTAAGCCATCAAAATCTTCTACATAGAACATTTCACGTGATGAACGCGCACCATACCAGAAGCTCATTTTACGATCTGTATTTAAACGTTTAAGCTGATCGAAAATATGAGAACGCATAGGTGCCATACCTGCACCACCACCAACAAATACCATTTCGTTTTGAGTATCTTTCGCAAAGAACTCACCAAATGGTCCTGAGATAGTCACTTTATCGCCAGCTTTAAGGCTGAAGATGTAAGAAGACATTTTACCACAAGGTAAAGTCAGGTTATTCGGTGGCGGTGACGCGATACGTACGTTAAGCATGATAATACCCGCTTCTTCCGGGTAATTAGCCATTGAATACGCACGAATAGTTTCATCATCAACTTTAGACTCTAAATTGAAGAAACCAAAACGCTCCCAATCACCACGATACTGCTCTTCAATATCAAAATCAGCATATTTAACATGATGAGCTGGCGCTTCTATTTGAATATAACCACCGGCTCTAAATGGAACTGACTCACCATCAGGAATCGCTAATTTAAGCTCTTTGATGAAAGTTGCTTTGTTGTCATTTGAAACAACAGTACATTCCCATTTTTTAACACCGAAGATTTCATCTTCAAGTTCTATTTCCATGTCACGCTTAACATTAACCTGACAGGCTAATCGACAACCTTCACGCGCTTCGCCTTTAGTTATATGATCAAGCTCTGTAGGCAGAATATCACCACCACCAGATTTAATATTTACACGACACTGGCCACAAGAACCACCGCCACCACAAGCAGACGATACAAAAATACCATTATCGGCTAATGCGCCTAATAACTTACTGCCAGCAGTTGTTTTAATACCTTTATCAGCATCTTCATTAATGCCAATTAATATGTCACCAGAAGGTACTAACTTAGCTTTTGCCATTAAAATAACAGCAACTAGTAGTACCACGATAGCGGTGAACATGCCTACGCCTAGAATTACATCCATCTATCTATCGCCCCTTAAAGTGAGATACCTGAGAATGACATAAAGCCAAGACCCATTAAACCAACAGTTAGGAATGTAATTCCTAAACCACGTAAACCATGCGGAATATCAGAGTATTTCATCTTTTCACGAATACCCGCTAAAAGTGCAATTGCTATTGCCCAACCAAAACCAGCACCAACGCCATAAACCACTGACTCGCCGAAGTTATAGTTACGTTCTACCATGAAAGATACAGCACCAAATATCGCACAGTTAACTGTGATAAGTGGTAAGAAAATACCTAACGCGTTATAAAGAGCAGGGAAGAAATTATCCAGTGCCATTTCAAGAATTTGAACTAGTGCTGCTATTACACCGATAAATGTAAGGTAACGTAAAAAGCTTAAATCAGCTTCTGCGTAACCTAGCCATTCTAAAGAACCCGGAGCTAATACCGCGTGATAAACTAAATTATTCACTGGTACAGCAATACCTAATACAAAGATAACCGCAACACCTAAACCGAGTGCTGTAGTAACCTTTTTAGACACAGCTAAGAAAGTACACATACCTAAAAAGAAAGATAATGCCAGATTTTCTATGAAAACCGCTTTTACAAATAAACTAATATAATGTTCCATTATTCTCCCCTTAAGCCTTTTCTACTTGGTCTTTTTTAAAGGTACGAAGTACCCAAATAAATAAACCAATAATAAAGAAAGAACTAGGTGGTAACAGCAATAAACCCATAGGTTGATAAAAACCGCCATCCGCAACTAATGGAATAATCGATACATCAAATAATGTACCTTTACCAAATAATTCACGAATAAAACCAACAGTCAATAAAACAACACCGTAACCTAAACCATTACCGATACCATCAATAAATGACATCATAGGGCCAGTTTTCATCGCATAGGCTTCAGCACGACCCATTACGATACAGTTTGTAATGATCAAACCAACAAAAACAGTTAGTTCTTTTGCTGTTGCGTAAGAATAAGCCTGCAATACCTGATCAACAATAATTACCACTGAAGCAATAATCGTCATCTGTACTATGATGCGAACACTTGACGGTATAAAGTTACGGATCATTGAGATAAACATACTTGAAAATGCAGTTACTAATGTCACAGCAAGTGACATGATCAATGCATTTTTTAAGCTTGAAGTTACCGCTAATGCAGAACAAATACCTAATACTTGTAATGCAATCGGGTTATTAGCAAATACAGGACCAAGTAGCGCCTGTTTGATTTCTTTTGAATCAGCCATTAGTTCAATGCTCCTTTACGAACTTCTGCAAGGAAAGGACCGAAGCCATTTTCACCTGTCCAGAACTTAAACGTATTGTCTACACCGTTAGATGTTAAAGTTGCACCTGAAAGGCCGTCTAACTTATGTACATCATTACCCGAATAACCTTTTAACACATCAACAGGTAATTTTTTTCCAGTCCAGGTAGCAACCCATTTAGGATTTTGAATTTCGCCACCAAGTCCTGGAGTTTCTGTATGTTTATAAAAGTTAATCGCTTTGATAGTTGTTGTATCAATATCTAACGCGATAAAACCAAACATCATTGCCCATAAACCATAACCCTGTACAGGTAAGATGATTGTCGATACTTTACCATTAACCTTAGCAAGGTAAACTGGCGACTCATTGGTCATCCTCTGAATGCCTGCGATATCTGTTTTCTTATCCAATTTCACACTGATTTTTTGATCAAATTTACTTTTCTCAAAATCAAAGCTGTTAGGATCCGTATCAACAAATTTCCCTGTTTTGATATTAACAACTCTTGCTTCTATGTTATCAGCAAAAATCTTTGAAATATCAGCACCCTCTCCAGTTTTAATACCTGCGGCTGCTAAGATATTAGTTTGAATATCAAGCTCTTTATTCGCTTGCTGTAAAGGGCGAAGCTGTACGGCAGCAGTAGATACTAAAATCGCACATACTAAACACAATGAAATTACAACTCCAAGTGTTTTACCAATTGATTCTTGATTACTAGACATTGCGTGCTAACCTCCGCTTAATATTCGCCTGAACCACAAAGTGATCAAATAAAGGTGCAAACAAATTAGCAAATAAAATAGCTAACATCATGCCCTCAGGGAAAGCCGGGTTTACCACTCGGATCATCACGACCATGAAACCAATTAAACCACCGTAATACCATTTTGCTGTGTCTGTAAATGACGCCGAAACAGGATCCGTAGCCATAAAGAACATACCAAATGCAAAACCACCTAATACTAAATGCCAATGCCATGGCATCGCAAACATTTGATTCGTTTCAGAACCTATGGTATTTAGCAGAAGTGATGTTGCAATCATGCCTATCATAACACCCAGCACAATTCGCCAAGAAGCAATACGCACATAAATTAAGAATAAGCCACCAATAGCAAGTGCTAATGTAGATGTTTCACCAACAGAACCTTGCATAAAGCCATAAAATGAGTTTAACCATAGCGCCATATCATCGAAATTAATGCCACCACTCACAGCCTGACCTAACATAGTCGCACCAGAGAAACTATCTACAGCAGTCCAGACCACATCACCAGAGATTTGAGCCGGATAAGCGAAGAATAAGAAGGCACGACCCGCTAATGCAGGATTCAAGAAGTTACGACCTGTGCCACCAAATACTTCTTTAGCGATTACAACACCGAAAGTAATACCTAATGCTACCTGCCATAACGGAATGGTTGCTGGTAATATTAATGCAAACAAGATTGAAGTTACAAAGAATCCTTCATTCACTTCATGTTTACGAATACCAGCAAAAAGCACTTCCCATAAACCACCCACAATAAAAGTAGTAGCATAAATAGGTAAGAACCAAAAAGCACCATAAAACATCTTGGCGCCCCAGCCGGAACTGACAGTTAATTCACCGCCTACCATTTGGAATAAAGCAACCTGCCAGGTATCAGCTAAAGCAAAGCCATTTGACATAGCAGCTACCGCCTGGTGACCAATATTAAACATACCAAAGAACATAGCTGGGAATGTTGCCATCCAAACCAAGATCATAATACGTTTAAGGTCAATATTATCACGTACGTGAGAACCATTTTTAGTCACGAGTCCAGGTGTATATAAAATAGTCGCTACAACTTCATACAATACAAACCATTTTTCAAGTTTGCCACCTGGCTCAAAGTTATGTTCAATTTTCTCTAAATAATTTTTCAAGCTCATTGTTTAACCTTCCTTCTCAATGATATCTAGGCATTCACGAAGGAGAACTCCATATTCGTATTTACCAGGACAAACGAAGGTACATAATGCTAAATCTTCTTCATCTAACTCTAAAGCACCTAGTGATACAGCACTGTCACAATCAGTCACAATAAGGTCACGAAGTAAATGAGTAGGCAGAATATCTAACGGCATAATACGTTCGTAACTACCGATTGGCACCATAGAACGATCAGACCCACCTGTTGAGGTTGTCATATTAAATAAACGTTTAGGAGACAAATGAGACAGGAAAGTGCGTGTTAACGAGAACTTTTTAGCACCTGGCGCTATCCAACCAAACAATTCTTTTTCACGCCCTTCAGCAAGAATCGAAACCTGATTATGATAACGGCCTAAATATGCATGCACGCCCATAGCGGTTGTACCCGACAATACTGAACCAGATATAACACGATTTTCACCGTCTTCTAATTCACCATTTGTCAGTTCAGTCAAACAAACACCGAGTTGTGTTTTCACTAAACGCGGATTTTTAACTGCAGGACCAGCCAAAGAAATAACACGTTCATTTGAGATTTCACCAGTCAGAAAAAGCTTACCGTAAGCAATCACATCCTGATAACCTAAATGCCATACTTGCTTGCTTGCAGAGGCCGCATCTAAATTATGGATATGTGTACCCACTAAACCTGCAGGATGAACACCAGAAAATTCATGTGTTTCAACGGTTGCAACAGATGAGCTAGGAACCACAGTTCCCGCTTTTTTACAAACAAATACTTTACCATCGGTCAAACGAGACACAACAGCTAGACCTGCTTCAAATGCATCACTATTTTCACTGATCACAACAACCGGATCGGCTGCCAGTGGATTAGTGTCCATAGCTGTTACAAAAATTGAATGTGGTACAACATCTAAAGCAGGTACTTTAGAGAAAGGTCTGGTGCGCATTGCTGTCCACTGACCTGACTCTACCAGTACATTTTTAACTTTTTCGCGTTCAAGGTTAGAAAGTTCCTTGGCTTTGAAAATGTCAAAAGTGATTTGCTCATTGCCATCGACTTCGATAACAATGGATTGCAAAACACGCTTTGCACCGCGGTTGATTTCTTTTACTACACCAGCAGCTGGAGCAGTATGCTTGACACCTGGGGTCTTTTTATCTGCAAAAAGAACCTGGCCTTTTTTGACTTGGTCACCCACACGCACTTGCATGGACGGACGCATTCCAATAAATTCCTCACCAAGCACAGCAACTCTTTTAACGGCAGAGCCATCGTGAATTACTTGCTGTGGTGCACCTTCTATTGGAAGATCCAGACCTTTTTTTATATTGATCATAGACACTTGCATTACTATATAAAGGAAAAAAACGGTTAATACCATTATGCGTTGTTATGCTCACATTCCTTAGAGCCAATGCTTAATGGCATGGATTACGATTAATATAACTTTATTTTTAATATAAAATTCACTATTAAAAACCTGTAACTAAGCGATATCAAATAATAGCGACTATCATTTGATATTAAAGTTATAGAGCGAACCCAAAATTATGCGCCGGATTTTAGCATAATTACCCTGAGCTTTGCGAGGGTATTACGAAATTAATGCTTACAAATTATTAAATTGCAGCTTGTTTTTTAACCAGCAGTATATATTAAACCGTTAAGCATAGTCTAAAGTATAAAAAAGCTAATACTAATCCCTAAAATAAGTTGCAGGGTTAGAGTGGTCGGGCCTGTATGTTTTGTTTTTTAGATGAGTTTGATTTAAACAATCAATTATACAAATAACAAAAATACCGCAATACTGTGGACAAATAAATTGATAAATATTAAATATAAGGTTTCAACATGCTAAAGAATATTGAAGGACAAAAAGTACCAAATACGAATTTCCCGACTCGCATAAATAATGAGTGGAAAACCTTGACTACAGATGGCATATTCAAAAATAAAACTGTTGTCGTATTTTCTTTACCCGGTGCGTTTACCCCCACCTGTTCATCTAGTCATTTACCCAGGTTTAATGAACTGGCCGCCACATTTAAACAAAATGGGGTTGATGAAATTGTATGTATTTCTGTAAACGATACTTTTGTAATGAATGCCTGGGCTGCTGATCAGGAAGCTGAAAATATTCAGTTACTACCAGATGGAAATGGTGAGTTTTCACAAGGTATGGGAATGCTGGTGGATAAAACTGAAATTGGTTTTGGCAAACGTAGCTGGCGTTATTCTATGTTAGTAAAAGATGGCGTAATAGAAAAAATGTTTATTGAAGCAGATGTACCGGGCGACCCGTTCGAAGTGTCTGACGCGGATACTATGCTTAATTATATTAATCCCAATCAAAAACCAGTTGAAGCCGTATCAATTATTACTAAGCCAGGCTGTCCGTTCTGTATAAAATCAAAAGCACTATTAAAAGAAAAAGGGATCAGCTTTGAAGAAATAGTCCTTGGCAAAGATGCGTCAATTACAAGCTTAAAAGCCATATCAGGCAGCGAAACTGTGCCACAAATTTTTATTGCCGGTAAACATATAGGTGATTCTGAAGCACTCGACAAATATTTAGCATAGAATATATTAGTTTGAATCATAAAAAAGCCGTTTACCTTAAATAGATAAACGGCTTTTTCAAAAATGCTTTTAAATATAACTTAAATCATCTGGCTTATATTAGCGACTGAGTCAACGTCTGCATCATAATCAACACTATCAATACCAAAACCAAACAAACGTAAAAACTCACCATGATAGCCAACATAATCGGTCAGTTCATCTATGGTATCTGTATCAACGGTATCCCATATTGCCTGAACACGGTTTTGTACATCATCTTCTAGTTCTTTATAATTCTGGAATAAATGCCCCCCTTCGTCGAAGCGCGGGTTATCGCCATATAAGTTTTCTCTAAACAGGCTATCGATTTGCTCTATGGTACCTTCATATGTTCCGTCGGCTTTCATAACCTTAAACAAGGCTGAAATATAAAGTGGCATAATAGGAATTGCCGAGCTCGCCTGAGTTACAACAGCATTTAATGAGGAAACATAAGCTTCTCCATTTAAATCTGCGGTAGATGCTTTAATAGCAGTAACAGCACGGTCTAAATCCTCCTTCGCCTTACCTATCGTTGCATGACCATAAATTGGCCAGGTCAGTTCTTTCCCGATATAAGTATAGGCTGTGGTTTTAAAGTTCTCAGCCAATACATCAGCTTGCTTTAACGCTTCCAACCACAATTCCCAATCTTCTCCACCCATTACTTTAACTGTATTGGCGATTTCATCTTCATTAGCCGCTTCAACAGTCATTTCATCAATAATACGCTTTGAAGTATTTAGGTTTTTTGTTGTGATTTCTTGACCAATTGGCTTTAAGGTAGATGAATGTACCTCTCCTGTTTTAGGATCTGTACGACGTGGAGACGCTAACGAATAAATCACTAAATCTATTTTACCCATTTCAGCTTGAATCGCTGCAACAGTTTTTGCTTTAATCTCATCAGAAAAAGCATCGCCATTGATACTCTTAGCCCATACGCCAGCTTCGCTAGCAGCATCATGAAATGCGGCTGAATTATACCAGCCAGCAGATCCTGTACGTTTTTCAGTACCTTCTTTTTCAAAAAAGACACCTAAGGTTTTAGCGCCTGAACCGAAAGTTGCGGTGATCCTGGATGCCAAACCATAACCCGTTGACGCACCGATAACTAAAACATTTTTAGGGCCATTAGCAACAACCCCTTTTGACTTCACATATTCAATTTGTTCTTTAACATGCTCTGCACATCCTACCGGATGAGCGTTAGTACAGATAAATCCACGAATTTTAGGCTTAATGACCATGTGTTATTCCATATTTGTTCTATTTTAATGCCAGCTAGTTTAATACTATTAATGATTAAACAGGTCTGATCTGTTTCTAGTTTCTAGTTTCTAGTTTCTAGTTTCTAGTTTCTAGTTTCTAGTTTCTAGTTTCTAGGGTCTAGGGTCTAGGGTCTAGGGTCTAGGGTCTAGGGTCTAGGGTCTAGGGTTTTCAAAATATTGATTCATCATCCTTCTAGCACCTAGCATTTTCAGTCCCTATGACCGTCTATCTATTTAAATAATATTCTTTCTCAGATATATCATGATAAGCCTTAACCTGCTGGTAAAATTTATCATAAGACTGCCAAACTTTTGCCATTGCCGGATCAGCTGCTGTTTGCTCTTTCATTACATCTGACATAGCCGCTTTAAGCGCAGCCATAATTTCAGGAGAAAACTTACGTAATTTAACATTATGTTTATTTTTCAATTGCTCTAAGGCGTCGTTATTTCTGGCAGTATATTCATCAAGCATATCAGTATTGGCAACCCGCATAGCTGCATCCACAATTGCTTGTAAATCTTTTGGCAATGCAGCATAAGCATCTTTGTTAATTAAAAACTCTAAATTTGCTCCTGGTTCATGCCAACCTGAATAATAATAAAACTCGGCAGCTTTATGTAAACCGAAAGCTAAATCATTGTATGGGCCTACCCATTCCGTTGCATCAATAGCACCAGTCTGCAAAGAAGTGAATAGTTCGCCTCCTGTCAAAGAAACCGGTAACCCACCTAGCTTTTTAAGCACCTCTCCGCCTAAACCTGGAATGCGCATTTTCAGGCCCTGTAAATCCTCAACAGAATTAATTTCTTTTTTGAACCAACCAGCAAGCTGAACTCCCGTATTGCCACCTGCTGCCGGGATCAAATTATAAGGTGCATATAATTCCTTCCATAATTTCATGCCACCGCCATGATGCATCCAACCATTCACTTCCTGCGCATTCATACCAAAAGGAATTGCAGTAAAAAACTGTGCAGCAGGTATTTTACCTTTCCAATAATAAGCCGCACTATGCCCCATCTCTGCGGTTCCCGCTGAAACCGTATCGAAAACTTCAAAACCAGGTACTAATTCACCTGCACCAAAAACTTTAACCTTTAAGCGACCATTACTCATTAGCTCTACATTTTTTGCAAAACGTTCTGGCGCAGTTCCTAAACCAGGATAGTTTTTTGGCCAACTGGTAACTAATTTCCACTTAAATTTTTGTTGATTACTCACTTGATCTGCGCTAGGTGTATTAGCAGTTTTTTCTCCGCAAGCACTCAAAACTAAACTTGCTAAGCCTGCAACAACAAGCAATTTTATTTTTTTCATTTTGGATCCTTTTTATTATCCGTATAGGGTCTCAGGTAACCAGGTCACTACTTTGGGATAAACTGCCATTAAAATCAATAACAAAAGTTGGATCCCGATAAATGGAATAACGCCTTTATATATTTGAGATGTCAGAACCTGCTTATCAGCCACACCTCTTAAGTAGAAAAGAGCAAATCCAAATGGTGGAGTTAAGAAAGAAGTTTGTAAGTTCACAGCTATCATAACGCCAAGCCAAACAGGGTCTACCCCCATCATTAATAAAACAGGCGCTACAATAGGCACCACAACAAATGTAATTTCAATAAAATCAAGAATAAAGCCTAATAAAAACATAACTAACATAACAACTAAAATTGCCGAGAACCGACCTCCCGGTAATATTTCAAAAAATTCTGCAATTAATTCTTCACCACCAAAGCCTCTAAAGACCAGAGAAAAAATAGAAGCTCCTATTAAAATCATAAACACCATTGAAGTAATTTTTAATGTATGGCGCATAACATCTTGTAAATTGGTTAAATTAAATTGTTTCTGCCACATAGCCAAACATATCGCGCCAAAGGCGCCAACACCGGACGCTTCAGTTGGCGTAGCAAAACCAAACAAGATAGATCCCAAAACTAAAAATATAAGAATAAGCGGGGGCACTAATGCTGAAAATACACTAACGGTTTTTCTGCTCTTTATAAATTCTATATCTTCCTCTAATAAACAAGGCACCTGTTCTGGTCGAATAAATGATAAAAATACAGAATATAAAATATAAAGAAAAACCAAGATCAAACCTGGGATCACCGCACCGGCAAATAAATCTCCAACAGAAACGGTTTCTGGTGAGAAAATCCCCATATTTAATTGTGCTTGCTGATAACTACTTGATAAGACATCACCTAATAAAACCAGCGCTATTGATGGTGGAATTATCTGGCCAAGCGTTCCTGTTGCAGCAATAATACCTGAACTATATTGTGGGCTATAGCCTCTTTTTAACATAGTCGGTAACGCTAATAGCCCCATAGTAACTACCGTAGCCCCCACTATTCCCGTACTTGCAGCTAACAACATACCCACAATAGTGACCGCTATTCCCATTCCGGCTTTGGTTTTACCCATAAGTAATGCCATGGCATCCAGCAAATTCTCTGCTACTTTTGACTTTTCCAGCATCACCCCCATAAAAATAAACAAAGGCACAGCCATTAATGTTGTATTAGAGAGGATCCCATACAATCGATTGGGTAAAGCGTGCAGAAAAGATGAATCAAATTGCCCGGTTAATATACCAACACCGGCAAAAATTAAAGCGGTACCTGCAAGTGAGAATGCAACTGGAAAACCGAGTAATAAAACAAAACACACAGCCAAAAATAAATACAATGCCATAAAATCCATGGTTCTAACTCCTAATCAATTTACTGTGTTATCTGTGTGGTCTTGTTTAGGACCAAACAATATAACGATAGATTTAAAGATTTCGGAAATCCCCTGAATAATCAAAGTAAAAGACAACAGCAATATCAATGACTTTAATAAATAGACACCTGGCAACCCGCCAGCTTCCCGAGAACCTTCTAACAACTCCCAGGAATTCTTAACATAATCAAAACTCACAATAAAAATAAAAATAGCGACAGGAAGCAAAAGAGTGAGACAGCCAAGCATATTTATAATAGCTTGTTTTTGTTTGGTGAAATTGCGATAAAATATATCAACTCTCACGTGACCATTATGTTTCAGAGTGTAAGAGCAACCCAACATAAATACACAGGCATGCAAATATACAATAGATTCCTGCATTGCTATCCATCCAATATTGAACCCGTACCTTAGTAAAACAACGCTGACCATCAGAATGACCATAATAAAGGTCAGCCAGGATGTAAATCGTCCTAAATGTTCGGTTAACGCATCTATTTTTTGACTGAGAAAGTCGCAATAACTGAATATTGTATGAGTTGATGACTGAGACATATTTCCCGCTATTTTTATTATTCTAAGAGTTTTTACGCAATCAGTATTGATTAGTGGCGGAAATTTAACATTTTATTCAACCCTTATAAACTAAAAAATCATCTGGAATGATTTTTAACAGCCAAAGGCTGGCCTCGAAGAGGTAGAAGCAGGGACTGCTGATATAAAAAATCATCTGGAATGATTTTTATAGCTCTGCTCAACAAGTACCCGCTATTCAGAACTATAAAAGTTAATAAGTATGCTTGATAGTTTACCCAGCTATTTTTGAGCCACCCATGCAGTTTGGCGATAAAGGTGCTTGTTGGTATAAATCAACCCACTCATGTTCTGTATAGGTATGTAAAGCCAAAGCATGAATATGATTAGCCAATTCGTCGGCCAAAATCTTATTTATCATTCTATGGCGCTGTAATAAACGTTTATCGTTGAATTCCTCACTGACAATGATCACTTTAAAATGAGAATCTCGCCCTGCACTATGCATATGGCTTTCATTGATCACTTCTAAATGTTGACATGCAATCCTTGCCAATAATTTTTCTTCAATTCTAATTTGCATCTGCATTTTGTTATTCCTGAAAGTATTGACACATACAATTTTAGCCGCAAAAAATTTAATTGCTGTTAAAAAAAGTTCAGAATGAGCTAAGTGATTGAGTCAATGAGATAGATTATTTTGTTGATTAAACTATGCCAATTATAACAAAATAAGCAAAGTGATTAATACTATTAATTATTGATAGTTCTAAATGTCAGGTTAATTCTTCCGGCTACTTTACCTGCTATTTTTGGAATGCAATGCTCATATACAGATTGACTTTCTCCTTGCATAATCAAACAACTACCATCCTCAAGCATGATATCAAATACATCTTTTGATATCTTATGTCTAATTTTCATTTTTCGTGTTTCACCTAGAGAAATAGAGGCGATAACAGGCCGGGTTCCCAGTTCCACTTCATCATCGGCATGCCAGCTAACAGAGTCATTTCCATCTTGATACCAGTTTATTAAAACAGCGTTAAACGTTACATTACATCGTTTATTTAACGTATTTCTGATATTCATTAATACAGGCACCCAGGGAGCCGGAGTCATAGTTAGTCCCGAATAAGCATAAGCAAACCTCGGCTCTGCCATATAAACCTGTTTTCTGGGAATTCGTACCACTTTACCAAACATAGACATTTCCGGTTGTTGCCATTTCAAATTGTCGACTAAATATTGATAGAGGCTACGGGATTTATGCACACTGATGCAGTTTTCATGATAAGAAAAACACTCAGGTAAATTAAGTATCTGTGGGAACAAAGGCATGATAAAATTTGCCAACTTTGGATTTAAGCCAATCGGAATACAAACATAATGACACAAGCAACTCTGGGAAATAAATCATTTTTATTAGCACGTTTCCCATTAGGACAAAAAACCCGCAGTTTACAAGCATGGGATTCAGCCGATGAATATTTAACAACTTATGTTGAACAAGAATTTCCAGAAGCAAAAAATATTGTTATTTATAATGACAGTTTTGGCGCACTTAACTGCTATTTTCATAATAAAGTACTAAGCTCAGTCAGCGATTCTTATATTGCCCATCAGGCAACATTATATAACCTTGAAAAAAACAACTTAGTTGACGGTCAAGTAAATCAAAGTGATTGTTTAAGCCAGATCCCTAAAGAAACTGATTTGGTTATTCTAAAAGTGCCAAAAAATACCGGACTATTAACACACCAGCTGGCATTATTAAGTCAGGCTGTATCTCCCGGAACTCCTATTATTGCAGCAGGAAAAACCAAAGATATCCATAATTCTACTTCTGCAGCCTTTGAAAAAGTGATTGGACCGACAAAAACATCCTTAGCCATTAAAAAGTCCAGACTCGTGATTTCTCGTTTAGAAAAAAAACCAAGTGCCAGTCCCTACCCAATTAGTTGGCCACTAGATAATAAAGAAAGCCAGCAATATAATTTTACAATCAGCAATCATGCCAGCGTATTTTCTCGTGATTCACTGGATATAGGCGCACGTTTTTTCATGAACTTTTTACCGCAATCAAAAAAAGTTAAACATATTATTGATTTAGGTTGCGGAAATGGCGTAATTGGCTTAATGGTTTTAGCAAAGTGTCCAAATGCACAACTTACTTTTGTTGATGAATCCCATATGGCGGTTCAGTCTGCCAATTTAAATATTCAACAAAACCTATCAAGTAAACTTTCCCAATGCACTTTTATGCAAAATGACTGCTTAACCAATTTTACCGCCAATAGTCAGGATATCGTACTGTCAAACCCCCCATTTCATCAAGAACAAGCTGTCACAGATCATATTGCCTGGCAAATGTTTGTTGATGCCAGACGCGTGTTAAAAACAGGTGGTGAATTGAGAATTATAGGAAATCGACATTTAGATTATCACGGAAAACTTGAACGAATTTTTGGAAACTGTAAGCTGTTAGGTTCAAACAAAAAATTTGTTGTATTAAGTTCCATTAAAGAAGCATAAGAAAGGTACGTAAAATGAAAAAGTTAGCCTTATTACTAGTGACAGTTCTGTTAACTGCATGTCAAAATGCACCAAACAAGATAATTATTCAACCTAATTATACTTATCCATCAAGTAATGCATTCATCGACAATATGGCGTTAACCGTTCAGGATATCAGGCAAAATGCGACTGCTTTACGTGTTATTGAAACAGATAAAACAGTCAAAATACCCAGTAACAATTTAGAACAAGCATTAGCCAAAACCTTATCAAATGCACTAACAAACAATGGAGTAAATTTAGACCCTTATGCCGCGACTCAAATGCAAATTGATATTCACCAACTTGAAGTAATAGTACAACAACAAACCTTTAAATATCGTAGCGAAGGTATTGTTGAGCTTGAAGTTAAAATATCACAAGGCAATCGCAATTTTAGTAAATATTACAATGGTAATCAAAATAGTGAAGGACCTTTATTCCACGATAAGGCTAAAATTGAGAGTCAGATAAATACATTATTAGAACAGCTGATCAATCGCATTGTAAATGACAATGAATTACACGAGTTTATTAAAAGTTAAAAATTTTTAGGGTTTAGATATGAAAAAAATAGTTATCGGTTTAATTACACTCGCTATTAGTTTCTCTGCATTAGCAGCAAAAGATGGTAAGTTTGTGCAAAAAAGTAATTTGTTCCCAAAAGTAAAGATAACAACCTCTTTGGGGAGTATTACACTTGAGTTAGATCGTTCCCGTGCACCGATCACAGTTAACAACTTTTTAAGTTATGTAGTAGATGGTAGCTATAAAGGTTCAGTTTTTCATCGGGTAGAAAAAAACGACCAAGATGAGGATTTTGTGATCCAGGGAGGTGGCTACGATAAAAAGTATGACGGGTTACATGAAAATCCCCCTATTTTTAATGAAAGTGGTAGTGGCATGAAAAATGAGATGTATTCAGTTGCCATGGCCTATCAGGCTAATAAACCCCACTCTGCAACTCGACAGTTTTTTTTCAATATGGATGATAATAAACACTTAGATCCAGGCAGTGACTGGGGATTTTCAGTGTTCGGTAATGTGTCAGAAGGTTATGAAACGTTAGATAAAATAATGCAGGTAAAAACAACTTATAATGAGAAAATAGGTTACTCTTTTGTGCCTGAAACTCCCGTCATCATATTTAACATACAAGTTCTCGAAGAAGAAAAATTAGAGACAGATAAACTCTAATGAAAAAAGATATTTCCATTAAGCAGTATTTCTCTTATTTCAAAGATAAAAGATTAATAAATATATTTATTTTTGGCATGGCAAGTGGCTTTCCCTGGGTGCTTATTGGTTCAGTAATGACTGCATGGCTAAAAGATGAAGGCTTAAGTCGCAGTACCATAGGTTTATTTGGCCTGGTTTTTGGTGCTTATAGTATTAACTTTCTTTGGTCACCTCTTATAGACAGGATCAAACTTCCACTTTTACATTCATGGTTAGGACAAAGAAGAAGCTGGATTTTATTTACACAATTTTTTATATTTACGGCAAGCATACTACTGGCGAGTACAGATATAAAAAGCCAGTTATACCTGATAGCTCTCCTATGCTTGATTATAGCGGTCTCTTCAGCAACACAAGATATTTCAATTGATGCATTTAGGATTGACACCTTAGCCGAAAATGAAAGTCATAAAGCAACTGCAGCAGCAGCAATGGCAACATCAGGCTGGTGGTCAGGCTATGCATTGCTAGGTGCAATCCCGTTTTATCTGGCCGATATGCCAGGCTGGCAGTGGTCTGAAGTCTACTATTTATTAGCGGGTATAATCGCTTTATTAAGTTTATGTGTTTTTTGGGCCAAAGAGCCTGAATCAAATAGAGATTATATTCAAGCTGAACTTGAGCAAAGTTATCAGCTCATGTTAAATGATATCGACCCAAAAATGAAATGGACTAAACGTCCTATTGCCTGGCTACTGGTCACTGTGATCGAACCCTTTAAATCCTTTTTCACCAAAAATGGAGTAAAAACAGCTCTCGCTTTATTAGCCTTTATTTTTCTATTTAAAATCGGTGAAGCTTTTCTGGCCAGAATGTCCATTGTATTTTATAAAGAAATCGGGTTTAGTAATACGCAAATAGCCAATTATTCAAAGTTAGGTACTGGGCTCATCACTATCATATTCGCATTTTTTGGCAGTATTTTTAACCATAAATATGGCATAGTAAAAGGCTTATTGATAAGTGGTATAGCAATGGCCGCCTCCAACCTTATGTTTTCAGTGATTGCAGTACAAGGCCCAAAGGAATACTTGTATGCAATTGCCATTGTCATTGACGGCTTTACACAAGCATGGTCTTTAGTTGCTATGGTGGCGTTTATTTCTATGTTATGCGATCGCGCTTTTACAGCAACACATTATGCTTTACTTGCATCTTTAGGTAACCTGGGAAGGACTATGGTATCGAGTTACAGTGGTATCGTTGTTGATGATTGGCTGGGAGGCAATTGGGCATTATTTTTTGTTATCACGGCACTTATGGTTATTCCGTCATTACTGTTTTTATGGTTAATTAAAGATAAATTATATCAATTAGAAACACAGTATCACAAAACGCAATAATACCATTTGTATTAAATTAGTGTTCAAATATCAGTAATGATCACATATTTGCTGTAATTGATATAAACATTCAACTGTAATAAATTCTGATTATTACAGTTGAATTCGTGTTTTTTATTCGCTTGCTAATAAAGCTAAACCTTCAGTAGGATTAACTTCAAGTGCATTACAATAGCGGACAAACTCAACAACATCTAAGCGGCGTTCTTGATTTTCAATTTTACCAACAAAAGAATGTGGTGTTTTTAAGATCTGAGCTAAGCTACGCATAGTGAGACCTTTTTCTTTTCTTTTTTCTTTTAACCAAGAAGTTAATTTTACATTATCTTCAGAAGAAACTGTTTTACCCATCATTTTGTACATCTCCTACTTGATGAAATTCTTTCTAAATTATTTATCAGTATGGAATGCCCGCCATACTATTAAATGTATTAAAGCATAATATACAAAAAATATACATAAATATTTTCTAATACAGGGGCAATTTAGAGACTTTCGCATATCGCCTGCTATACTCTATTAAAAATAATTCAAATAATAAATATTGCAACAATATGATCAGATTAATATTTTTATTACCTATAGTACTTTGCCTTGGCTGGTATTTTTTCTTAAAACAAAATGAAATAGATATTAAACAAGGTAAGAATGGATTTCTTTATATTCTCGCATTTAGTGGGTTTATTTTAGGTTTTTTCACTTTGATGATCCAAATAACTAAAGACTAAAAATTAAAAACCCATAATATTCAACCATTTAATGGCGAATATTATGGATCCTTTTAACATAGGTTGAACGCTATATTTGACTTGGCAGTTTACGCCTGTGGTCTTGTCTTTTTGCCCGTAACATTAATAAACATGGCGTTAATACTAAAGTTAAAACAGTGGCAAAGGTTAAACCACCAGCAATTGCAGTTGATAATTGAACCCACCATTGTGTAGATGGGGCGCCCACAGATACATGCCTGTTAAACAAATCTATATTTACCTGCAATACCATAGGCATTAAACCCAGTATCGTTGTCACAGTTGTGAGTAATACAGGCCTTAACCTTTGTGCACCAGTACGTAATATTGACTCTTTCGCCGACATACCCTGATGCCTGAGTACGTTATAAGTATCTATTAAAACAATATTATTGTTTACCACTATCCCGGCAAGTGCAATAACACCTATTCCAGACATCACAATACCAAAAGGCTGTTGTAATATTAACAAACCTAAGAACACACCGACGGTAGAAAATACCACGGCACTTAAAATCAAAAAAGCCTGATAAAAACTATTAAACTGAGTAACAAGTATGATCCCCATGACAAATAATGCCACTAAGAATGCATTTGTAAGAAAAGCTTCTGATTCCCCCTGTTGTTCATTTTCACCTCTGACTTTTAATTTAACTCTGGGATCTAAACCTTGCTCCTTTAGTTGTTCTTGCAATCTGGGAAGTGCCTGACTCAACAATTTTCCAGCCAGCATATCAGCATTCACAGTGACCACTCTTCGGCTATCAACGCGATGAATCGTATCTACTTTTTGCACCGCTTTATAAGTAACAAAATGGGTGATCGGTATCTGACCATGCATGGTTTTCACTCTTAAGCTTTCAATTTTTCCTAAATCTCTTTTGTTATAAGGAAAACGTACGCGAATATCGATTTCATCATCGACATCATCAGGTCTGTATTCGCCTAATTTAAGCCCGTTCGTGATCATTTGTACATTTGCACCCAGCATAGTTGCATCGGCACCAAACCGTGCCGCATCAGCACGATTTAGCTTTAATTGCCACTCAATACCCGGCTTTGGCCCTGTATCATCAATATTAATAAAATCACCGTCGGCTTCGAGTGCTTTTCGAATTCGTCTTGTTTCTTGATTTAAAATGTCAGGAAATTTAGAACTCAGCTCTAAAGACAAATCTTTACCACCACCAGGTCCGTTTTCATCTTTTCGTAATTCAACTTCGACTCCAGCAATATTTTTAGTACGCTCTATTACCTGGGAAATAATCTCATCGGCAGGCGCACGTGTATCCCAATCAGCCAGGTTCATCCGTATTGTGCCTACCAGATCTTTTCCGCCAGTTCGAGAGTATAAGGTTTTAAAACCTTCAATTGATAAAATACGGCTTTCTACGTCTTTCATAATGGCATCTTTTTCATAAATAGATAAATCACCAAAAGACCGTACTTTCAGGTTAATACCGTTTGGCTCTACATCAGGAAAAAATTCCACACCGAGTTCAGATAGTCCATAACTAAAAAATACTAAAACTGAAAATACTAAGGCACCGGCAATCACAGTTTTAGGCTTTGAAATCGCCTTATCTAAGAGATTAACATATTTACCACTGAACCCGGTTAATTGCTTAATATCGCCCTCTTCGGCTGCAATCAGTGCCGCTTTTTGCTCTGTAGAAATAGGTCTTACTTTACCAATTAAACTACCAATTGTTGGCACAAAAATGAGGGCCATCACTAAAGAGGCAGAGAGTGTTGCAATTAAAGTGATAGGCAGATATTTCATAAATTCGCCCATCATTCCCGGCCAAAAAATCAAAGGAGCAAAGGCTGCCAACGTTGTTGCTGTTGAAGCGATAATTGGCCAGGCCATACGTTTCGCAGCTGTGGCATAGGCTTGTTTTCTGTGCATTCCTTCACTCATCATGCGATCAGCAAACTCAGAGACCACAATAGCACCATCTACCAACATGCCCACAGCCATAATTAATGCAAATAACACAACGATATTAACGGTAAAGCCTACTATAGCTAATACTAAAATTCCGGTAAGAAAGGAGCCAGGGATCGCCACACCAACTAAAAACGCCGAACGAGTACCTAATATTGCTATGATCACGATTACAACAAGTAATACCGCTGACAGTACATTGTTTTGTAAATCAGATAACATATCTTTCACATCTTGAGACATGTCGCCGGTATAATTCACTTTGATGTGCTCTGGCCAGAGCTTTTGCGTTTCTATTACTGTTTGTTTTACTTGTGCAACGGTATCAATTATGTTTTCACCAACACGTTTTTTAACTTCCAGTGACACGGCAGCTTCAGCATTAATACGTGCAATTGAAAGCGGATCTTTATATGCACGGCGAATTTGTGCAACATCCATAAATCTGACAACTTTATCACCCACTACTTTTACGGGCTGCTGCATAACATCTTGAATATTTTCATAAACGGATGGGATTTTTATCGCAAAACGACCTTTTCCTGTATCTAAAGTACCCGCAGCCACCAAACGATTATTATTTCTGATCAGGTTAAATATATCTGTTTGATCTAATCCATAAGACACCATAAGCAAAGGATCGACAACAATTTCAACCATATCCTCACGTTCACCACCAATTTCAACTTCCATCACACTTGAAATCGATTCTATTTCATCTTTTAAATTACGAGCTAAAGTAAGTAGTCCCCGTTCAGGCAGATTACCTGATAACATCAAAGTAATAGTAGGTTGTTGATCTTCCATCAATACTTCATGTACTTCTGGTTCTTCTGATTCTGAAGGTAATTTAGCTTTCGCTAAAGATACTTTATCGCGAACGTCAGCTAAAGCTTGTTTGGCATCAAACCCGGCCAAAAACTCTAAGGTTACTGAAGCATGGCCTTCACTGGCCGTGGCTTTCATTTCTTTTACGCCCTCTACAGAGCGTAATTCAATTTCCATTGGCCTGATCAGTAAACGCTCAGCATCTTCTGGGGAAATGCCATCGTGTACAATAGAGACATAAATAAAAGGAATATTTACATCAGGATTCGCTTCTTTTGGGATTGTTTGATAGGTTACCCAACCGGATATCAATAATAATATAAATACAGATAAAACAGTTCTGGTTCTATTTAACGAAGCATCAATAATAGTTTTCATTTAATTTCCTATTATTAATTAAGTTCTGATGAATTATCATTAAGTGAAACTTGCTCAGTAGAAAAAACAGGCTCTACAACATCGCCCGCTCTGACAAACCCTTGCCCCAAAGTGATCACTTTCGCTTTATCGCCTAACCCTGACATCCAAATACCATCGGCCTGAGACTTCACAATTTGTATAGGGGTAAATATCACTTCATTTTTTTCATTTAATGTTTTAACACCGATACTCCCCTGATCATCCAACGCCATAAACGCAGGACTTAAATGTATGGCATTTACTGCATTCACATTAATATCCAACTGAGTAGAAAACCCAGCTTTAAACTTCATACCTGGATTATCAAAGGCAGCTTCTATTCTAAAGGTATTGGTACTACCATCAGCAACCGAAGCGATATACCTAATTTTTCCAGCATATGTATTTTTATCAATTAAAGTAACAGATACTGGTTGTTCTAATTCCAGCCCCAGTATTTCAGCCTGTGTCACATCAGCTCTTACGATTAATGGATCTAAGTCAGCTAATTCTAAAATAGCATCTCCTCTTCCTACATAATCACCAACTTCCACGAGTTGTTTGTTGATGACACCACTAAACGGCGCCTTAATTTTAGTGCGTTCCAGATTCAACAATAAACCCGCTAATTGCGCATTTGCCTGATCTAGTTGTGCTTTATTTCGAGCAAGTTGCACTTCATCTTGCAATCCTTTTTGTTTGAGTTTAACGGATCCTTGGTACTCAAGTTCGCGTTGCATTACGAGTGATTTAGTTGATTGAATTTGTTGATTAAGATCGGATTCATCTAACGTTAAGATAATTGCACCTTGTTGTACAAATTGACCTTCAGCAACAAGAATTGTATTTACTTCTCCAGGCTCACGCGCACTTATTGTGGCCATTTTGTCTGGTTCAGACTTACCGTATAACATTAAAGTTTTATGCACTTGTTTGGCAGATAAATATTCAACTTTAACTTTAGGTAAAGCTATATTATTTTCTTTTATTTTGTTTTCGTCTGCCTGGGAGCTCCCTGAAAGCATCCATAACAATATTAATAAGGAAATAGTAACAGCCAAAATATAGGGTTTTTCGTCTATTAACCTATGAATGCGTTTTAAGGTTTTCATCCTTTTTCTCCCAAACAATAGAAACTTAAAGGATATTTATATCACAATACACTGAGGTTTTCTTAATTGCTTGGGTAAAATATTGTAATTAAATCTTACATAGATAGTATAGGAGTTTAGAAAGTGGCCGAGAGCACAGCCACCTGTTATCAATTACAATTAAACGCTAAAAGACGCACCACAACCACAAGTAGATGTTGCATTTGGATTACTAACAAAAAAACGAGAGCCTTCAAGTCCTTCTGTATAGTCGACGGTTCCATCAACTAAATACTGAATACTCATTTGATCAACTACCAAAGTCACCCCATTCTTCTCTATTATCAAATCACCTGGATTACTTTTTTCATCAAAAGTAAAACCATATTGAAATCCTGAACAACCACCGCCTGTCACATAAACTCGCAATTTTAATTCTGGATTTTCTTCTTCTTCAATAAGTTGCTTAACTTTATTAGCTGCGTTATCGGTGAAATTAATGGGCAATTGATCTGACATAATATACTCGGTTATCGACTTCGGGATGTGATTTAGGCGCAATTATCCAATACCCGAGTATTTTAATCAAGTATTTCACTTTTAAATCCTAAAATGAAAGCCCCTAAATACTTTATCTAAACTTAAATTAGAAAAGACATAAAATCAGCAATTTGCTACACTTAATTCTTTGTTATTTCTCTGAGTTTAAGCTTTTGATGATCAAAATATCACTTAATACCTTTAGACGTAAAATGGCAGAGCCTAAAACGTCGTTTCAATTGTGTCTATTAGGTGTTACTGCAGGTGTAATTGCTGCAATTTTGATTATTCTCTTTCGACTGTTAATTATCGCATCCCATGCTTTGTTTTTACCAGCCACCGATGACTTCAGTGAACTATCTGGTTTTCATCGACTTATTTTGCCTGCAATTGGTGCAATTCTTATTGTAATCTTTGCCTACTTATCAAAATATAAACATTATCGATTAGGAGTTCCCTTTGTCATTCATCGAATAAAACAAAATTATGGCCATATCCCTCTGGTAAGCAGCGTTAATCAATTTGTTGGCGGTGCACTGGCTTTAATTTTTGGATTTTCTGTCGGTCGTGAAGGACCTTCGGTGCATATTGGTGCTGCAGGTGCCAGTTTATTGGGTAGTTGGTTACACTTACCCTATAACGCCATGCGAACTTTATCAGGATGTGGTGTCGCGGCCGGTATTTCAGCTACCTTTAATACGCCCCTAGCTGCGGTTATTTTTGTAATGGAAGTGGTCCTCAGGGAATATAAAATCCATGTTTTTGTGCCTATTATTTTAGCAGCAGTTACAGGTGCCTTAATTACACAGTCTGTATTTGGTGATGGTTATGAACTCGCATTGATCCAGGTACAATCCTTATCCGGATGGCATTTTCCATACCTTGTTATTTGCGGTATGACTTTAGGCGTTATAGCCTATGCATTTAACTATAATTTGATGTTAATAATACGCCTTTTTAAACCTCTTTCTATGCTACCAAGATTATTATTAGCTGGCGCTATTATGGGGTTTATCGCTTTTGCAACGCCTGAAGCGTTAGGATCAGGCATGAGTGCCATTGGAATTTCTGTCAGCTCCCCTGACAATTTCAGCCTGATAGCCACCATATTAATCGCCAAATTATTAGCAACTTTATTTGTCTTAGGCTTAGGGATCCCGGGAGGCCTGATTGGACCTGTTATTGGCTTAGGTGTTTTATTGGGCACACTCATGGCCTATTTCCCTATGATGATAACCAATGAAGCTAACGTATACGGAACCTATGCTTTACTCGGTCTGGCGGGGTTATTAGCTGCAACATTACATGCGCCTCTTGCCGCGCTAGTTGCAGTGATGGAATTATCTTCAAGCCCAGAAATTATAGTACCAGCCATGGTTGTGATCACATCGGCCTACGTGACTGCGGTTCAATTTTTAGGTAACCGTTCTATATTCCTGCAACAGCTTGATTTTCAGCAATTATCGTATCAGGTAACACCAGCTATAGAAGCATTACAAAAAATAGGTGTGATGGCCGAAATGAATGAAGATTTTAAATTACTCTATAGCGATGATACCACTCAGATAAACAGTACTTTAGATGCCGTTATGCAATCAAGTACAACTGATACTTTACTCATCATTCATGACGAAGTAAATGGTTACAGACTTGCAGAATATGACAAAACTTTAACCTTTAATAATAATACACCGATAAATTATACCAAACTAGAAGGCATAAGCAGTCAATGCACCTTAGCTGATGTCTTTAACATTTTAAACGACAATCGAGAGAGCTCAGTTTACATTTACAATATGTTAGATAATAAGCAAATTATGGGATTAATAAATTGGACACAAATCCATAATGTTTTAACAATTCGTGATAGCTTAATTTAATGAACGTACATTTATATTTTACTTAATAAGAACAATACCATGACATTAGTTTTAGTTTATAAATCACTCCATATATTTTTTATGATTGCCTGGTTTGCAGGTATTTTTTATTTACCCCGCTTGTTTGTATATCACGCAATGAGTACGGATACTAACAGTCAAAATATGTTAAAAGTAATGCAGAGGAAACTATTATTTTTCATCTCGCCATTTGCAATTCTAACCATAATCTTTGGTGCGCTGTTAATTAACGAATATGGTGCAGCCTGGTTTCGAGCCAGTAGCTGGCTCCACATAAAACTGATTTTTGTGATCATGTTAGTCATTTATCACGGCTATTGTTTTAAATTACTCGCTGATTTTAAATATGACAGAAATACCAGAACAGATAAGTTTTATCGTATTTTTAATGAGTTACCTGTCATTGTTTTATTATTCATTATTTTTTTAGCCATAATGAAACCTATTTGGTAATTTAACTACTCGATAGTCATGTTTATTTGCTAGAATACACACCACTTTTACGACCTTTAGTATCAACTAAAGTACTTTAAAATTTTGTAGGATTGACCTTATGCTGAACTTTCAAGGCGAACACATTCTTTCAGTAAATCAATTAAATAGAGATAGTATTGAAACTATTTTTGCTGTTGCAAAAAAAATGGAGCCCTATGCGAAAAAACAAAAACGCACTATGGTGCTTGAAGGTGCCGTGTTAGCCAATTTGTTCTTTGAACCAAGTACCCGCACCAGAGTCAGTTTTGGCACCGCTTTTAATTTACTGGGTGGTTTGGTCCGAGAAACCGTTGGCATGCAAAGTTCAGCATTAGCAAAGGGCGAATCCTTATATGATACAGCCAGAGTAATTTCATCCTATGCAGATGCCGTCGCGATGAGACACCCAGATGCCCATTCTGTCGCTGAATTTGCCAGAGGTTCAACAGTCCCAGTGATCAATGGTGGTGACGGTCCAAACGAGCATCCAACTCAGGCATTATTAGACTTATTAACCATAGAAAAAGAACTTAATCGATTTGATCGCCACATAGACGGTATGCATATCGCCTTAGTCGGTGATTTAAAGTATGGCCGTACGGTTCATTCCTTATCTAAATTATTATGTCATTATAAAAATGTTAAATTCTCTATGGTTGCACCTGAAGGGTTGCAAATGCCAGATTCTATTTTAGATGCCGTAACCAATTCAGGCCACGAAATTAAATTAGTTAATAAAATGGAAGGGAATTTGGCAGCCGATATTGTTTACCAGACTCGAATACAAGAAGAACGCTTTCCCTCACAGGAAGAAGCAAACAAGTATCGTGGTGGTTTTAAAATTAGTCAGGCCATTTACGATGCACATTGCAATAAAAACTCTGTGCTGATGCACCCGCTACCACGCGATAGTCGTACAGAAGCCAATGAACTTGATAACGATCTTAATGATAATGACAATTTAGCCATCTTTCGACAGGTACAAAATGGTGTTTTGGCAAGAATGGCACTATTTGCTCTCACCTTAGGGATAGAAAATATTGTTGATAAGTACGAAACACAAGTGCCTTGGTACAGTGCAAAAAAAACAAGTTAGCAACCGGTTCATTAGCAAAATTAATAACAAATTATAAGTAGGTTTTTATGACAATCAGTCAAGAATTATTTGATCGCGCCCAAAAGTCGATACCCGGCGGCGTTAACTCTCCTGTTCGTGCTTTTAATGGTGTTGGCGGTACACCGCTATTTATTAAAGATGCCGAAGGTGCCTATTTTACTGATGCAGATGGTAAAAAATATATTGATTATGTTGGCTCCTGGGGACCCATGATTTTAGGACACAACCACCCAGAAATTAAACAAGCAGTAATGGCCGCAGTGGAAAATGGCTTAAGTTATGGCGCACCGACACACAGTGAAATTTTAATGGCTGAAAAAGTAAAAGAATTAGTGCCAGCCATAGATAAAGTTCGTATGGTTAATTCTGGCACCGAAGCCACCATGAGTGCAATACGACTCGCCCGTGGTTATACAGGCAAAGATAAAATTTTAAAATTTGAAGGCTGTTACCATGGCCATGCTGACTCCTTACTCGTTAAAGCCGGTTCTGGCGCTTTAACCATGGGAGTACCAAACTCTCCGGGTATTCCTGCTGATTTTGCCAAACATACATTAACAGTGTCTTTTAATAAGTTAGATGAAGTAAAAGAAATCTTTAAAAAATACGCCAATGAAATAGCCTGTATTATTGTTGAACCCGTTGCTGGTAATATGAATTGTATTCCACCTGTCCCCGGTTTTTTACAAGGTTTACGTGATATTTGTGATGAATACAAATCTGTCTTGATCTTTGATGAAGTAATGACAGGCTTTAGAGTTTCCTTAGGCGGCGCACAAGCTTACTACGGTATTACACCCGATTTAACAACATTAGGAAAAGTGATTGGCGGGGGTATGCCAGTGGGAGCATTTGGCGGAAAAAAAGAAATTATGGACTATATTGCACCTGTTGGCCCTGTCTATCAAGCCGGCACCCTATCAGGTAATCCAATTGCCATGGCCGCAGGTTTAAAATCTTTAGAATTGATTTCAAAGCCTGGATTACATGAAGAACTAGAAGCTAAAAGCATACGTTTATGTGAAGGATTTAAAGATGCCGCCAGTCAGGCCGGTATTGCGTTAACAACAAATTATGCTGGTGGCATGTTTGGTTTTTTCTTTACTGATGAAACACAAGTAAACACATACCAACAAGCTACACAGTGCGACACCGAACGCTTTAAAAAGTTCTTTCACCTCATGCTGGAAGAAGGTATTTATCTCGCCCCATCAGCCTATGAAACCGGGTTTGTATCTACCGCTCATGGCGATGATGAAATCACAGCAACAATAGCAGCAGCCAAACGCGCTTTTGCTCAATTGTAAATCAGAAATAAAACCACTTTAATTAATAATTAAAGTGGTTTTGCCATAAATAAACCCCAAGCCTATATATTTATTGTAATTAGAATAAATAAACAACAAGTATGAACTAATATTGTTAAATAAACGTTCTTACTTTAAAAATGACTTTATAGGCAAATTATGGCGGGCTTAAGGAAATTATCATACCCAGCCACTAAATTGATGGCACAATTAAAATATTCTAAGAAAATATCTTTGGTTTTTGGGATTTTACTTATGCCATTAAGCTTAAGTTTGTTTTTCCTAAATGCAAAACTAGCGACTTCTATTGATATTGATGAAAAAGAGATACAAGGCTTAAGTACTTACAGCAAAATTATTTCAAGTATGATTGATTCTGAAGGCGAGCAAGCTAAAACCATAGCTCAAAAAGCAGGTTTTAAAATCAGCCAACAACAAGCCAGTGAAGTACTCGAGCAAGTTTCTATTCAATCTTATTTAGCTGTAGATAATCAACTTTCCAGCTCTTATCTTAATCGAGCCATTGTGGATTCATTGCCTAAATTAATTAATCAAACTAAGCTCACCGCTAAACAAGCAAGCATAGTGATAGCCGCTGGCGAATTTACACCTGATAGCTATATTGCATTATCTAATTTAAACAAGTCACTTCCTTTGTTTTCTGAACAGTTAACACAAAAACTTGCCGTGGCAATGCGGTACCATGATCAGACACAAACTCAATTACAGTCACATATTGAAACGATAGAAGATGCCCTTTTAGATTTTAAAAATCAAATAGATACAAAAATATTACAACCAGAAAAAATAGAGATGTCAGCAAATGAGTTTGACGACATCAACAATGAAACATTACAAAGTATCAAACAGCTGACATCAAAAATTATTCCACTGCTTAATAGCCAATTAGAAGATAAACTATCATCAGAGCAATGGATTTATCGTTTAGTTTTATTCGCATCAGTATTAAGCTTAGCCTTAGCCGCCTATTTGATCTTAGGATTTTACTTTTCTGTTGTAGACGCAATTAAAGATTTTTCAATGAGTGTAAATCAAGCGGCAAACGGTGATTTAAAAATACAAAGCAAACAACATGGACAAGATGAAATTTCGGAAATGGTCGGCTTATTTAACACTATGTTACAACGATTTTCAGGACTCGTAGAACAAGCTAAGAATACTGCGACAGAGCTTGGCCATGCGACAACAAGCTTAATAAAAATTAGCGAAGAAACACGCCAGGATGTGAGTCAGCAACAACTAAAAATCACTGACATAAGTGAACTATTAAGTGAAATGACATCTTCAGCCCATGAAGTGGAAAACAAAGCTTTGGAAGCTGTTTCATTTGCCCATAATGCAGGAGGAAATGTAGAAAAAGGCACATTAAATACCATATCACTCGCCACACATATGGCTGATCTGCAAACTGAATTTGAACAAAGTCGCATTGCGCTGGATAAACTGGCCGAAGATAGCCAAAATATCAGTAAAGTAAGCTCAGCTATTAGCGATATAGCCGATCAAACTAATTTATTAGCGCTCAATGCTGCAATTGAAGCAGCTCGGGCAGGCGAACAAGGCCGTGGTTTTGCCGTTGTTGCAGATGAAGTGCGTACCTTAGCAAAACGTACTCAACAACAGACCGAAGAAATACATTCAATTATTAATTCTTTACAAAAAGCGTCCAGTGATACCCAAGCGAAAATGTTAACGAGTGTGGAAAAAATGGATCAGGGAGTCACAGCTGCAAACGAAACCCGAAATGTGCTATCTCTGGCTGAGAAAGGTATGCAGGATATCGATACAAACGGCAAAGCGATTTCCAGTTTATCTACTAATCAAACCCGCTCCACAGAACAAGCATTAAGACACTCAGAAGAAATCAACGAGCTGGCACAACATACTTTGATTTCAGCACAAACAACTCAACAATCGACTGAAAAATTAACGGCCATGGCGGCTAGTTTACAAGAAAAAATGAGTTATTTTAAATAAACTTTCTCACAGCTTTATTTGCTCAAGGGCTCACTAGCTGCCATATTTAAGGTGGTTTTAAGTAAATGTTGTTCAGAGCCCAAAATGAAAAGTATTGTTGCTTTTATCATATTAATACTCTCAGTATTGCCATTTTGTGTCATAGCACAAGATAGCAAAACACTGGCATATAAAAAACGAAAAAATCCTACCTTCACCTCGTCATCTGCAATGACAACATTTGAAATGATGGCTTCGTTATTGGCTCCTATCAAACCTGCTCCCTCAATTAACACTTTCATTTTTGATCAGAAATGGCAACTTTTAGATCACCCATATTGGCCAAAGAAAATACTCAATTCAATCAATAAAGTGGGAAAAATTTCTATTGAAAGCCATTTAATTCTAACCAATGAAAATAAACTGATATCCGATTATAAAATTGATTGGCAAATACCTCATTATACTAAATGGCATTTTAACGCTTATAAAAAATCAGATTTAATTCTGACAAATCCTATGAGTGACTTCCATGACATTGATAAATTGGAGGGTATTAAATTAAATTATAATTTAACAAAAAAATTCTCTTTTTCTACAGGCTATTACCAACAACAAGCATATCTGCCTTTTTATGACTTAGCACTCAATCATAATAAAATGAAAGATTATGGGATCCAACTTACGGTCAAGTTTACCTTCTAACACAAGATGATTGTTACTAAATATTAACAACATCTGATTTATTAAAATGATTATGTAAAAATAACCTCAAGGCTGGCTTTTTGCGGGGCAATAAGTATGATCTCCTTCAATTAAGTTTTTAAGGTATAAGCAATGAAACAAGTGGTATTAGCAACGGGAAATCCGGGTAAAGTAAAAGAATTAAGTGATATGTTATCGCCGCTTAATATCAAAGTTATGCCACAAAGTGACTTTAATGTCCCGGATATTGCTGAAACGGGCACGACTTTTGTTGAAAACGCCATTATTAAAGCCCGCCATGCTGCCAAATTAACAGGATCACCAGCCATTGCCGATGATTCAGGATTAGAAGTTAGCAGCTTAAAAAGCGCGCCCGGGATCTATTCAGCCCGCTATGCCAAAGACGGTGCGAGTGATAAAGAAAATATAAATAAATTACTCGCTGATTTAGCGGGTATAGACCAACGTCAGGCACGCTTTTGCTGTGTGCTAGTTTATATACGTCACGAATTTGATCCTACACCTATTATTTGTCAAGGGTTTTGGCAAGGTTCTATTATGATGGAACCCAGTGGTGAAAATGGTTTCGGATATGATCCTATTTTTTATGTACCAGAAAAAAACGTATCTTCAGCTCAGTTAGATAAACACACTAAAAACTCGCTCAGTCACAGAGGCAAAGCATTAAAGCAATTATTAACCTTATTAACTGAGGATTTAAAGTGATTTTACCACCGCTTAGTTTATATATTCATATTCCCTGGTGTGTACAAAAATGTCCTTATTGTGACTTCAATAGCCATGGTCAAAAAGGCAAGATCCCTGAAGAAGATTATATTCAGCATCTGTTAAATGATTTAGCCCATGACTTAACATATGCGCAAGGCAGACCACTGCATTCAATATTTATAGGTGGCGGTACACCTAGTCTATTATCGGGCTCAGCTATAAAAACATTACTAAATGGCGTTAAAGCGATAATACCTTTTAAAAATGACATAGAAATCACTTTAGAAGCAAACCCGGGCACAATAGAAGCTGGTAAGTTTTCCGAATTTGTCACAGCTGGCATCAATCGTATTTCTATTGGTGTTCAGAGTTTACAAAAAGAAAAACTACAGGCACTAGGTCGGATCCATAGTGCAAATGAAGCCATAGCAGCGGCAAAGCAAGCACAAGAATTAGTTAACAATAATAGCGGATTAAAGAGTTTTAATTTAGATCTTATGCATGGATTGCCTGGTCAGACATTACAAGACGCATTAGGCGATCTCAGCCAGATCATCGCATTAAAGCCACAGCATATTTCCTGGTATCAACTCACTATTGAACCAAATACGCAATTTCATTCTAAACCGCCAAAATTGCCTGAAGATGACGCTTTGTGGGATATTCAAGAACAAGGCCACCAATTATTATTAGCCGCTGGTTATAAGCAATATGAAATTTCAGGATACGCCTTGCAAACTAACAAGCGTAACCAATATCAATGCCAGCATAATTTAAATTACTGGCGCTTTGGTGATTACTTAGGCATAGGATGTGGTGCCCATGGAAAAATCACTTTGGCTGACAAAAATGAAATTATCCGTACAGAAAAAATAAAACACCCAAAAGGATACATGGCAACAATATTGGAAGATGCCAATAAAAGCTATCTATTTAAAAATTGGCAAGTTAAAAATGAAGAAAAACCTTTTGAATTTTTTATGAACCGCTTGAGGTTGTTCGAATCATGTGATAAATCAGAATTTAGCGCACGAACTGGGATAGCCAGTAAAAATATAGAATTAGCCTTGAAACAAGCAGTTGAACAAGGCTTATTAAAAGAAAATAAAACACAATGGCAGGTTAGTGCAAAAGGCCACCGTTTTTTAAATGATTTGTTAGAATTATTTGTTTGAAATTAAAAATCACTTTATAGGAATATAACATGCGAAAGTTAACCCTGATTGCAGCAGCAGTTGGTACCCTTTTATTAACAGGCTGTCAACAAGCCTCGAACCATACATCACAAGACGTTGTTGTTGTTTCACAAAGCGAAGTGAGCAAAGCAAATGCATTTTTTGAAGAAAGTTTCACACGCAACGTTATGCGTAGCCCTGTTTACCAAACCTATATGGGGATCAAAAAAGACTATGATAAATGGGACGATGATTCAGAAGCGCGTGCACTTGAAGATTTAGCGTTAACTAAACAGGATTTAGCAACCTTACTTACGATTAATCGTGCTCAATTAGATGAAAATACTCAGGTGAGTTACGATCTAATGAAGCAAAATCTTGAAAATGAGATTGAAGATTTTAAATGGCGTTTCCATAATTACCCTGTTAATCAAATGTATGGTACCCATTCTATGGTACCTGCATTCTTAATTAATCAACATCAAATTAGTGATGTTTCAGACGCCAAAGCCTATATTGCCAGGTTAAATGGTATTCCCAAAGTATTTCAACAACTTATAACTGATTTAAAAATTCGTGCTGAAAAAGGCATTATCGCACCCAAATTTGTATTTCCTCATGTTATCGAATCAAGCAAAAATATCATTAAAGGTGCGCCATTTGATATGACAGAGGATTCAACTTTACTTGCTGATTTCAAACGCAAAGTAAATGCTTTGGAAATAGACTCTAAAGAAAAAGAGATTTTAATATCTAATGCAGCAGATAGCTTGATCCTGTCGGTTAAACCAGCTTATTCACAACTCATTACTTACATTGAACAATTATCTGAACAAGCAGATGAGAAAGTAGGTGCCTGGAAGTTCCCTGATGGTGAAGCTTATTACAATAATGCGTTGGCCCGTACAACGACAACAGATCTTACTGCAAAAGAGATCCATGCAATTGGCTTGAGTGAAGTGGCGCGAATTCATGATGAAATGCGTGAAATCAAAAATAAAGTCGGCTTCAAATGGGATTTAAGTGAATTCATGTTATACATGAAAAAAGATCAGCAATTTTATTTTCCTGATACCGATGAAGGACGTAAGCAATATTTAGATGAAGCTGTTTCTGTTATTGATACAATGAAATCTCGTCTGGATGAATTATTTATAGTTAAACCAAAAGCTGATCTAGTGGTTAAACGTGTAGAAGCATTTAGAGAGAAAGCGGCTGGAAAAGCATTTTACCAACAACCAGCTCCTGATGGTTCTCGTCCTGGGAATTATTACGCAAACTTGTATGACATGACAGCTATGCCAACCTACCAATTGGAAGCATTAGCCTACCATGAAGGTATTCCTGGCCATCATATGCAAATAGCGATTGCTCAGGAGCTTGAAGGTGTGCCTAAATTCCGTAAATTTGGTGGATATACTGCATACGTTGAAGGTTGGGGATTATATTCTGAATTACTGCCAAAAGAAATGGGACTGTATCAAGACCCGTATTCAGATTTTGGTCGTTTATCTATGGAACTATGGCGCGCATGTAGACTTGTTGTAGATACAGGTATTCATGCTATGAAGTGGACTCGCGCTCAAGGTATTGATTATTATGTAAACAATACACCGAATGCGACCTCAGATGGCATAAAAATGGTTGAACGTCACATAGTAATGCCTTCACAGGCAACCGCTTACAAAATAGGTATGTTAAAAATACTTGAATTACGCCAACACGCTAAAAAGCAGCTTGGTGATAAATTTGATATTCGCCAATTTCATGACGTGATCCTTAAAAACGGTGCTGTGCCACTGAACGTTTTGGAGCAATTTGTTAACGACTGGATAGCAAGCAAAGCTTAAATTGTTAATTTAAAAGAGCCTTAGGGCTCTTTTTCTCTGCTTGAACTAAAATCTTCTTCTATACTTAATATTTCATAATTAATTAAAGATTTTGGTTTTATGTCAATACAAAGCAAAAAAGCAATTGATGTTTATGCTGATTTTAATTGTCCGTTTTGCTTTTCTTTACATGAAAGGTTAATAGCCTTAAAACTACTGGATTTAGTCAACTGGCGATCAATCCAACATGCACCTACCGCAGATGAAAATAATCAAGATCCAATTCAATTAGAACAGCTTAATGAAGAATTCAGGTTAGTTATAAAACGTGCATCTGATATCAAAATACTCAACCCGGGGTTTGTGCCAAATACCGAACTAAGTAATCGCTATTGCCATGTAATTGCAATAAACCATCCTCATAAGCTCATTGAGTTTCGCACATTAGTGTATCGCGCACTTTGGTTACAAGGGTTAAATATACAAAGTAAAGCCGTATTAGATAAAATATTACAACAATTACAGATCAAAAATTTTGACAATAATTTTGAATTAAGTCCTGAATGGCAATTAAAATGGCAATATGGTGACTTTGATTGTCGTATACCAGCCATGATCCGCAATGGCAATGAAATCGCTTTAGGACTGCAAAACAAGCGTACATTAGAATCATTTGTAACACATAAGGAAGTGGATATAACCGAGCAAGAAGCTATTTGTAAATTTATATCCAACTATACCCTTCTGGTCATATGCTCTGATGAAGAGCTGGCAAAATTAAATCAATTAGTAAAAAATGAAAATATCACCTTATGGTTTTATCAGGAGCCAGAACAGCTATTAGCAGATATACCAAATAAAAAGCCAGACGCCATTTTATTAGAACAAAGTAATCAATCAAGTTTTAATGTGTGTAATATCATAAAACATAATACAAATTCATATAGTTATATACCTATTGTTTTTTTTACCAATACCGTTCGTGCTGAAAATGAATTACACGCCTTTTATTCAGGTGCCTCAGATTTTATAAATCTCTCAACTCAGGCAAATACGTTTGTATATAGATTAAAGGTGCATATACGTAATAAGCATCAGGTAGACATACTGTCAGATCACGCCAGTCACGATGGACTAACAGGATTATTTAATAAACGAGAATTTAATAGTTATTTAGAAAGAGAATGGCGAAATGCTTGTAGATACAAACATACTTTAGGTATTATCATTTTGGATATAGATTACTTTAAGAATTTCAATGATCTATATGGCCACCCTGCTGGAGATGATGCCTTAATTAAAGTAGCAAATGCAATTTCCAAATGTGCTTACAGAGCAAAGGATTTAACAGCAAGATATGGCGGTGAAGAGTTTGTTATTGTCTTACCTGAAATTGATAAAGCTAATATTATTGCTATCTGTGAGCGTATTCAACAAGCTATATTAGCTTTAGAAATACACCATGACGCCAGTAGTATTTCTCCACTGCTGACTCTCAGTATTGGCATATGTTTAACCCGGGTTCATGCCGACAATCACTATCAAATGTTATTGGAAAATGCAGATCATTGCTTATATCAGGCTAAAAAATCTGGCCGCAATACATTCAAGTACGCGGAGCTAATGTCGCCAGATTATAATAATTCATAACAAGCCTGCACCTTTATCATTTAACTGGCAATAATGCCTGTGATAAAACTCTCGTTCTTGATGCAAAATGCAAGCTTGAGTATCAATATCAATTAAATCCCTCATTTGTTCTAAAATACTCCAAAAACTCAAATCTCCCATAAATGGAAATTCTTCTTGATTTTGATTAGCACCAAATAGCTGTGCTAAAGATAATCGGTTATTATCTAAAGCCTCTAAGATCTGCCACTGTGTACGACTTAACCCACCATTAAGTGGCTTTTCTTCTAAGTACCTTTGCATAGTAGCTTTTAAATTTGGCCAATATTTAAAATCATCTTGTAACGTCTGTTCAAGCATAAGGTTACTGTGAGTCACAGCTAACCAAACACGATTTACCAAGTCAAAAAATTGCTTTTCTGGAGTAAACCGGGTTTGGAAATATGTCATTATTTGAGCCCGGTTGAGCTCTCTGGGAGGGAGATGATCAGGTAACATAACTATCGACAAGTTTTGTCGTTTATGATTTTCAGCCTGATACCAGGCTAAAAACTGTAAACCAATTAAACTATCAAATAACTCTGGCGTTAACCATAATACTACTTTATTTTCATCATCTAGCGCACTCAGAAGATTATCTCTGTGAGCAAATTTTTTTCGAACTAATTGTAACGATAAACAAAAATATTCTGCTAAAAACACGCTTCGGTGATCAGATATTTTCTGTATGTTAGTTTCATCAGTCAAAGGGCCATCATGAAGTACATCCTGCCAGGCAATAAAAATCCCCTTCACTCCAATTCGTTTTAAATACGCATTCGCGCTGTCACCATTAGTAATATGAAACATAATAACTTGCTAAATTATAATCTGTACTTACCATAACAATTAACAACTTAGGTGTATATTGAAATTTGTACCGAGTATACAAACGATTTAATACTGATTAATATGATTAAAAACCACTTATTGCTAAGACAAAATATATGCGACCTTTAAGACAAAATTTTGCACAAATATTAGAAAGTTCTGGTAAAAATATAAAAAAAGGCAGGTGGTTAGACTCGATGTTAGTTGTTATTATTTTAATTAACGTAATAGCTATTGTCGTTGAATCAGTCCAATCAATCGCAATCGAATATAAAACAATTTTTATGTGGATAGAAATTGTTTCCGTACTTATTTTCACTGTAGAGTTTCTTGTTCGATTATGGGCCTGCGTTGATAAAGAAAAATATAAAAATAGTGGAGACAGCCATTTTAAAATGCGACTTAAATATCTATTAAGTCCATTAGCACTCATAGATTTAATCGCTATATTGCCCTTTTATTTAATGTTTTTTATCAGTATTGACCTCAGATTTTTAAGAGTGATCAGGTTAATGCGTATATTTAAACTCACTCGATATTCGCGTGCGATGCAATTATTATTTCAGGCATTTAGACAAGAAGCCGGACCATTAAGCGCGGCATTTTTTATTATGACAATGGCTTTAATTATTGCCTCTTGCGGCATTTATTTAATTGAACATGATGTACAGCCAGATAAATTTGGGTCTATACCACAATCTATGTGGTGGGCGATGGCAACACTCACAACCGTAGGATACGGAGACGCAGTGCCAATTACAGCTTTAGGTCGATTTTTTGGCGGTATCATCACTATAATCAGCATGGGTATGGTTGCAATTCCGACCGGATTACTCGCCTCAAGTTTTTCAGAGCAATTAAGGAAACGTCGGTTAGAGTTTTCAACTCAGGTAAATATGTATTTAAAAGACGGATTGCTCGAGAAAACTGAAAAACAACAACTAGAACGTCTCAGGATCAAGTTAGGGTTAAGTAAACAAGAGGCTAAACGCATTATAAAGAATAAAAACGTTGCTACTTCGGTAAAAAGCTATTGCCCTAACTGCGGTACTAAATTATAAGTCCAATTAGCAGCATGAAATATAAAACTGCTTAAGCTAAATAACATGCCATTTATTTGTATTAAATTAATGTTCAGATATTTTATGTTATTGGTATTTCTTCAGCAATGGAAGGACCAGTTAATAAACCGGCAACTTTATTAGCAGGTACAGGCCGTGAAAACAAAGTGCCTTGCAATAAATCACAATCAATTGCCTGTAAAAAAGCCAATTGTTCGGAGGTTTCAACCCCTTCAGCTATACATTTCTTACCTAAACTATGGGCTAATGCTAAAGTTGACTTTACAATCGCTTCGTCATTATTATCTATCCCAATTTCTTTAACAAAACTGCGGTCGATTTTCAATACATCAATAGGATAACGTTTTAAATAAGATAAAGATGAATACCCGGTACCAAAATCATCCAGGTATAAACGACAGCCTAAAGATTTCAGTTGAGACATAATTTCAAACGGTTTACTTGAATCATGCATCATAGCTGATTCAGTTAATTCAAATGCAATATGTTTAGCATTGATACCTGATTGCATTATTAATGCAGACACTTCCTCTGCAAGGTTATCTTGTTCGAAGTCATGGGCAGACAAATTAATCGACAGGTAACATTCTGGAAATATTTTAAGCCACTGAGTTAAATCAACTAAGGCGCGCTGTAAAATTAAAAACGTTAATTGCGTGATCACACCGCACTTTTCAGCCATAGGAATAAAATCAACGGGATCGATCTTTTTGCCATTATTTGTCCACCGGATCAAAACTTCAAAACCAACAACATTATTATTTTTTGCACATACAATTGGTTGATAATAATTTTGCAGCTCACCATGCTTTATCGCATTAACTAAGGCGGTTTCTAATTGAATTGTGCGTTGAATTTTATGATTCATTTCCTGATGGAAAAATTGAAAACTTCCCTTTCCTTGCTTTTTAGCGTGAAACATCGCCATATCAGCAGCTTTTAATAATTCTGTCGGCTGCTGCGCATCATCTGGAAAAATAGCAACTCCGATACTCACACTCAATGGCACCACTTCGGATCCACAACTTATTGGTGCCTGCATGGCTAACATCAAACTATGGCAGATAGGTAATGCCTGATCACCTAATGTTAAGTCTTCCAGTAAAATTACAAATTCATCACCACTTAAACGCCCTAATGTATCTTGTACTTTTAGCGGCTGTTGTAGCCTTAACGCGACTTCAACTAATAATTTATCACCAAAATCATGACCATATGACGCGTTTATTTTTTTAAAGCGATTTATATTAATAAACAACAATGCCATTTTGTTATTATGTTCGTGACTTAAATCTGTGGCGTGTTTAATACGGTCTAAAAGCAAAGATCGATTAGGTAATTTTGTGAGTTCGTCGTAACGCGCTAACATACCCATTTCTTTTTCAGCTTCTTTTTGCTCACTAATATCGGTAAATACAACAATATAATTTTCAATTTGCTGATTTTTATCCGCAATTGCGGACACTTTGACTATTACAGGATGACTAATACCGTCGTGACTTGTGATCACTTCATTAAATTGGAAATGCTCACCAGCTTTAAGTTTTGCTGCAATTCTTAAATAATTAAGCCTGGTATCTTTATTTAGCCCCAAATTTAATTTTCTGCTCGAGATAACTTCTTTAGAAAAATCAAAAGCATCCCTAAGAGATTGATTAGTAGCACGGATCCTAAATTTAGTATCAAAAATCACCACCCAATCTGAGGTATGCTCAAAAGCAGCACCAAACAATCGTGCACTTTGCTCAAAAACTAATTCTCTGGTCATATTAGTGTATGTACCAGCAACTTTAATTGCTTGCTCATTGTGCCATCCCATCACTTTCCCGAGATCTTTATACCAGCGCCATGGACCTGTTTTATGCCTTAATCGGTAAGTACAATCAAAATAGCCTTTATCGGTAGAAATAAACTCTAACCATTCTATTCTAAATTTAGCCTTATCTTGTGGGTGTATAATTTTTAAATAATCGTCAAAACTAATTTTATCTTTTTCATAACCTAATTCCTGAATTAATCTGGGTTGATAAATATAAGGTGAATCATTTTGCCAGTCCCATACACCCGAATGGCTGCCATCTAAAGCAAGCTTAAGTCTGGCTTCACTATCACTGGTTTCTTTATGCGCCAACAAGAGTTTATGCTGCATTTGTGCTCGTCTTATCAACCAGATACAAATAATGCTCAAGAGTAAAAAGCCATAAACAGTTAACATTAACGGTGATTTCCAAGGCGCATAATTAACTTTAATCGCTAAACTTTGTGCTGGAGTAAAAACACCAGTAAGTGGGTCTTGAGCTCGTACTGTTAGTTTGTAATTTCCAGGACTTAATCTTGGAAAAATAACCCGATTAGTATTACCCACAGCAACCTTTTTTTCATCAGAAAGTTGATATTCGTATTTAATTCTTTGCTGATACTTAAAAGCCATTGCTGAAAAAGTGACTTCCAAACCTATATCATCATGCGCTAGTTCTATGCTATTTACCGAAGACATTTCCGGTAAATTTAATTGACGCGACATGAGCTCTACTGAAGTTATGTTAACCTGATTGATCAGCATATTATTCGGTCTGTTCATTTCCGGTGAAAAGATGGTTATACCTTTAACTGAACCATATACGATCCTGCCATCGTCTAATTTAACAGACGCACCGGCATTAAATTCATTGGTTGCTAAACCATCATCTACTGAGTATTGCTGAAAATGTTGATTATTCGGATTAAAACGCCAAATACCTTTATGACTACTCATCCAGATCATGCCAAAATCATCCGCATACATATCGTATAATAATGACCCTGTCAGCTCTTTTTTCCCATCGAGTTCATAGAGGATTTCATAGGTATCTGCGTTTAAACCAATTAGCCCTAAGTTATTAAATGAAAGCCATAACACATTGTTTTTGTCTATTATGTATGCGTTAAGTAAAATTGAATGATTATTTACATTATTATCCAGCTCAAAAATAGTGTTAATTTCTTGTCTGGCATTTACCTGATACAACTTACCATTAGTGAAAAATAAGGGAGAATTAGGTTTATCAGGTAATGGAGGTAAAAAATTTGAGGCTAGAAAGGGATCTATTTTTTTAAAATCTCCGGTGAATGGCGTAACCACAGACGTCGTTAAATCTATGGTAAACATGCCGTGATCTTGATGCACCATAAATAACAAACCATCAGCAGTCATGTATCCTGTTTGCAACCACCCTTGAAGAAAATGTGTATTTTCATTTGTATAGGCTTTTTTCGCTTGTTCTGTTTTAGGATCAAATTCATATAATCCTTTAGATGTGATCATCCATAATTTATTATTAAATAAAAAATGTTGGTGAATTCTAAAATCAGGATCGTATCGGGTTTTGTCAAAGTTTTGTAAATAAACTTTAGAAGTATAATTTTGTAAATTAAATTTTGTCAGACCATTATCCGTACCTATCCATAAAGTCTGATCATCTTGATCTATTGCCCATACATTATAGTGAGAAAACCCATCTCCCGATGTATTCTGATTATGATAATTATAAAATCGATAATTTTCATTGGGAATAAAAAAGGCACCATCTGTTTTTGTTGCGACCCACATTGAACCATGTTGGTCTTCTAACATATCAACAATACTGGTATCTGGCATAATAAAACCACTATCACTTAATTGCTGATGTTTTTCTAAATGGTTGGTTTTTGGATAAAAATCGAATAAGCCTTTATCCGTCGCAATTTTCAATAAACCTTGTTTATTATGAATTTTCCAAATATTAAGGTCATTGATTGTCTCTTCTGAAGAAAATGCTAATTCAGGAGTTTCAAACAAAGCATTTACATTTGAAATATCAACACGGTACAAGCCTCTTACAGCGCCAACCCAGATATGATCTGTGCCATCTAAAGCAAATGATTTAACATTATTTTGTTCTGTATTACGAATTTTATCTGAAAGATGGTTAAGTAATCTCCACTGACCTGTTTTAATATTATAAACAAATGCCCCATCTGTTGTGCCTATATACAGAACGCCTTTATATTTAAATATTTTACGTACCGCACTCAGTTCGCCAACATGGGGGATATTAAATACAGATTTAATTTCACCTGTTTTTAAGTCCAATACAGCCAAATCTTTACTTCTGCCTATCCAAAGTAAATCAGACTCATTATCATATAACATACTAAAAACAGCTTGTAGTTCAGCTTGTTCAGTGGTGACAGGACGACTTATAAACTGTTTAAACTCGGCGGTATCAGGGTCATAACGAAATAACCCTAATAAGTATGAAGCAATCCAAATATATCCTTTTTGATCTTGATAGATACTATCAATATTGGCGTCAACCAAGACATCATCAGGACCCCTTACTTTAATAACCTGATAACCATCATATTTATTTAACCCACCATGAGTTGCTAACCAAAGGTAACCTTTTTTATCTACAATTAAATTATTAACATAACTTTGTGATAAACCTTCATCTGGCGATAAACGTTTTACTTTTGCTTGAGTATAAAGACTCAATGAAATCAGTAAAACAAGTGCAATAAATTGAAATAAACGGTTTTGGATCAAAGGGGAACCTACACTTTAAATTTTTGGTTAATTATAAACCGATTTGAAATTTATATCAGTACTCCATAGGGATGAGTTTTCGGCCTTGTTTACAATAATGGATAAATTTTTGTTGCATAACTTTATTCAGATCATCAGTAAGTTTAAATCCTACAGACAAATAAAATGCGGTTAAATCTTGATAGGCAAATGTAATGATCTTGTGATGATAGGATTTAAGCAAAAAACAAAGTAATTTTCTGGCAATGCCTTTTTTTCGATATTCAGGAGAAACCATCACTGTGGATAAAAATAACACAGAATGATGTTCACCCATTAAATATTGGATCCGACAAGCCGCAATAATTATGCTTTGGTGGCGTACAACCCATATATCATCTTGTTTATTAGCCCGACCCCTGGCTGAATGCAGATCAAAAAATTTATTTGCCAGCGGAGTTTTTATTTTAGGTAATAACTCAATTGAAATTGCTAACGCTGTCACAGCTTACATTATGCTTAAAAATCGTTCAAACTGCTGTTTTAAATAATCTTGTTCTGACATAGGCCGAGCCAAAATAGCAGCATAAATTTTATCTCTGGTTTTTTGCCCTTTTTTAATTTGATAAGCCCAATGAGAAGCTTCATAATCCAATTGAATTTTATACTTCTCATCTTTTGGCAGTAAGCATAGGTTGTAGTTCATAATTAATTTATCTAACGCTCTAGCACAAATTTCAGTATAATGCAGTTTACTATAGCCAAAATTAAATTCCACAAGAATACAAATAAACTAGATAAATATGAAAATATCTCCACCATCCTTGATATTAAGAATTTTTATCATGTGTTATTTATTGGGCCCATCGGTCAATGCTGTAGCACATGAAAATATGATTTTTAACAAACCCGTTGATACACCACAATCACGCTATGTGATTGAATTAATGAGTCGTGCCTATCTCCAAATGGGATTAGAACTAAAACTTAAAGAATATTCAGTTAAAAATGCACTTATGGCTGCTGCAAATGGTGAGTTTGATGGTCAACTTGGCAGAATTGCGAATATCAGCAACAAATACCCAAGTTTACACAAAATCCCTTTTGCGTTATTTAGTTTCGATTTACTGCTGATCAGCAACAAAAATACCTGTAAAAACTGTGATATTAATGATTTACACTCATTAAGCTATCGTGCCGGTTACCCTGTAGCAAATGCTTATTTAGACTCTATCAAATATACAGGGGACAGAGTGCCAGTGAAAAGCATTCAAACTCAGTTATCCTTATTAATTCAAAACAAAGTTGATGCTATTTTGGTACTGGATTTTCAACTAAAACAGGATTTTCCTAATTTTCAATCAGAAAACTTTGATATTCGGGTTGCAGAGAAAAAGATCAGCTATCATTTTATTCACGAGAAACACCAACAGATGATCCCACAACTGACACAAACGTTAATGGATTTGGAAAAAGATGGTATTGTACAAGCATTAAGATTAAAGCATTCCGTGGATAAACCTTAAAAATCAAACCCGTCTTGGGTATTTTCTTCTGTTGCTGATTTTTTTGCCGCTAATATTCTTTGTTGATGTCGTTTCTTTCTTTGCATACATAATTCAATAACGTGTTTTTTTTCACTATCCGGCATTTTTAACCAGTTAAACCTTTCCTCCCGGCTTCGGTAACACCCCAGACAATAACCTCTGCTATTCGTTTGACATACATCAATGCAAGGACTAGGAATTTCAAATATTTCAATCTGTTGCATTTCCCTCCCCTTCATTAATTTTTTACATTCACTTAAATTATAGCGCTAAAAAAACCGCTTAATGCGGTTTTATATTTGTTCTAATTGTTTTTTTAACGGCTTAGCATAAATTTCCATCACCAGCGGTTTTAGCTCGTCTGGTACAGCATCCATTTTTTGCAAAAACTCAGCCTTATCTTTGTCTGAAATATTTTCAACTTCATATTCAGCAGCGAGGTAATTACCTGGATGCAAATAAAATGACGATAATATTTGTTGATCTATGGTTTGTGCTAACTCTTCAGGTGTATTTGCTCCCTCTGTGATAGGTTGGCCAAATGATAAATGTACATGGCCTTTATCAGATCTAAAGCCTTCCATAATGCTATCCATATCCTCACCGGCTTGTTTTTCATATTCACCATGTTGTTCTTTATGATATTGCTCTTTCGCTTTTGCGATACCACAGGGTTCAAACTGATATGAAATTGATACAGGGACAATATTAAGTTTTCGCACATAATCAGCAAATTCAATTTTTTGTTTACGCCCTTGCAGTTGGATCATTTTGAGTAATGCAGGATCAGTGAAATCGTCGCCATTTTTAGCTCTTCCTTCTTTTTGTGCTATCCATACAGAATTGCCTGATGATAAGGAATCATAAATATAAGCAGATAACTGTGATAAAGCTTTCAGTAACAATTTAGGCGCTTTAATAGATCGTTGCACCACAAAACTTTTATTTAGCTTCATTAATTCAGTAACATAAGGAATTTGCAACAAGTTATCACCAATTGCGATCCTCACTGTACTCATTTTATGAGAAAACAAGCCCCAATTGATCAGAGCTGGATCGAGTGCAATATCTCTATGATTTGAAATAAATAAATAAGACTTATTTTTATCTAATTTATCCAGGCCAGAAAATGTGACCTGTGAAGTGGTTTTTTTGATCACCATACCTAAGTATCTGGCAACTTCAGTTTGCAACTCATCTATCGTATTATATTTGTTGACCTTTTTTTTAAATTTAGATTTTATTAATGGCTTTAAAATAAAAGAAAATGCTGATAACCATTGGGGTATATTATGTTTTGCGATTAAATTAATAAAATCATCATCGTTTATTAATCTGTCCAGTGAGGCCTTCATCTCATTATCATTATAAGGACGTATGTCAGCAAATTGATCTTTTTGTTCGTTTATTCTAGCTTGATCCATCACGATTCAAATATTAATTTAACAAAATGACCACTATTCTACCTTGACTAACCGAGCTTAGCCAAGGTAAAGGTATAAAATCTATAAAAATTATTTTGGCCGATACCTATTATTTCAAACGTATCATATGATTATCCCATCGTAATCCTGCGATATTTTGTTTTTCAATTGGATACTGAGCCAAAGCAGCAATGCGCTCTAAAGCACCCTTACCATTTGACAGCATAAAACCATCATCAGCAAGTGAAATACCGGCACAATCACTGCTGGCATAATCACCTATATATTGGTGGTTAGTTAAATCCCAATAACTGACAAAATCACCTTTTGGCGCCGTTACCGCAGCAATATTCAATCCATTATCAATACAGACACTGGCAGTATATTGCGCCATTTTAGCCCATATATCCGGTTTACATTTAAATGCCTTTAATGCTTGATTGCCTTGCTGAGAATATATCAGAGGGATTTTATCCTGCTTTTCTCCCTGATATTGCATACCTATCACAACCTGATCTTGGTTACTAACCGCTAAATGGCGAATACTTAATTTAGCATTTGGTGGCAAAAACTTATCCATAATTTCCCCTGTGTCTACATCTAAATATGTCAGGTTAGGGGCCATTGTCGACAAGTTTAATTTTTTTCGTGCTGTATCAGGATGTGTTGCAATACCTCCATTGGCAATCACTAAGGTTTTACCATCCGACAACATGGCACATTGATGAGGTCCTATTCCACCGGAATCATATTCAGCGAGTACTGATAATGTTTTTCCATCCCTGACAACAATTTTACCTAATTGCTGTGCAAAATCATTTTCAGGTGTATATAAATATTTTCCATCGGTTGAATAAATACCATGACCATAAAAGTGTCTTCCTGGTGCTGCATTTATTGTATTAATAAGTTGACCTGTTGCTAAATCAATATTAAAAATTTTCGTTCCCGGTCGTCTGGAAAATGCTAATACTCTATTTTTATAACCAGGCACTTGTGCTATATCATGGCCTCGGATCGGAATTTCAACTTGAGTTATCAAGTGTCCATTTTCATCTAATTTGGCAATGAAATATTTATTATCTAAACTGATACACGCGCTGGCATAGGATTGTTTAACCGACGTACAGCCGGGTAAAGTGGTGGCGCCGGCAAACGCCACTAATGATTTACAGAATTGACGACGATTAATCTCCATCGGTAGAGTTTACCCCTGGATTCAATTGTGTTGTTTGCACAAAATCACTTGCCATCACACTTCGTAATGCAGTGAGTTTGCTGATAAGCTCAGTTAATAACAAGCGTGACTCATTATTTGTAATTGCCAGCTCTAAACTTGTCTCTATTTTATCTAAAGAAGTAAATACATTACTAAAGGCATTTTTGATTGTATTATCCAAAGCTTCGGCCTGATTAACTTCAAGCAAATAATCATTTAAGCCATATCCATCCGCGCCTAAATAAATCGTTTCTAACGCCAAAATATTTTGCTTTATATTTTCAAGGGAAGTCAGACTTAAGTAATTTTCTGCATTTTCAACTTTGCCCGGAGCCGCCTCTTTCATTACTTTATTGATTTTATCATCAACAATAATTTCCATTAACTCAAACCAGTTGGTTAATTGTTTTTCAAGCGCACCTTGGGCAGTAATAAAAAATTCCCCTGTGCCATTGATGTATTCGTCACGTACACTTTGTTGCCACTTAGCATCTATTTCCGTCACGATTGTTTTTACATTCGCAGCTATCGCCATCACAGTTAAACACCGCTTTTCTTTATCTGGTGCCGTTAATAAACTAAACTCTGGTTGCGTCTGATATATTAAGTACTCTAAAGCAGGGATCCCTTGTGCACCATCTTGAGTTTGCGATACCAGTAATTCATCTATGAGTGCTGTTTCAGACGCTAGTAAAGTAGCGACGCCGCGAGGTATTGCAGCATTACCATCAGGCCAAATTTGTAATCTGAAATGTTTAAAGTTTTTATAACCCGGACCTAAACGAATTGCTTTAGTATATTGCCAACTAGCACTTAAGTTCTGCCAGGCATTTTTTAACTCACCTAAATGGCTATCTAAAGCGCTAGGCTCTGAACAAAATAACATGGCAGCCTGTTCAAACTCTTCAGACTTTAGCGATAGGTCCTGGTATGAAGGCAAAATATAATTATCTGCCCATGATGTTAAAACAGCATTGATCCCTTGCTCTTTAGTTTTAGTCTCAACACTACCTGTATTTTCATCTATCACTACGGGTGTCAAAGGCTCCGAGGAACCGCCACAGCCAGCTATTAATCCACTAATACATAAAGTTAATATAAGATTTTTCATTATTATTGTTACCTTTTAAATTTGTTTTAAGAAAAAGATAAGCGCATCTCGTTGCGTTTTATCTATGTTCGTAAAAGCTTGTTTAGCCGCGAGTGCTTCACCACCGTGCCACAATATCGCTTCTTCTATTGTTCTTGCACGACCATCATGTAAAAATGCCTGATAACCCTGAATTCTTTGCTGTAAACCAATACCCCATAAAGGTGCGGTTCGCCATTCATTCCCGTTTGCAAGAAATTCAGCTTTGCCATCAGCTAGATCAGGTCCCATATCATGCAAAGCCAAATCTGTATAAGGCCATATGATTTGATCCGCTAATTCTGTTCCTGGGTAGTTTGCGTCTGTTGTAAAACTAGGCTGATGACAAGACTGGCAATTTAATTGATAAAAAACAGAGCGACCTTGCTGAGCTACTTTACTTTTGAGTGAACGAGTTGGCTGAACAGCCATATGTCTTCCCATGTATTCAACAAGTTTATGTAATTTACCGGGGATCTCTAAGTGCGTATCATGCCCGCCAATTTGACTGCCTTGTAAACAAGATTTTTGCACTGCGGTACACATGTCTTTTTGAAAAAAAGGGTTAGTAATGCCTATATCATTAACAAAAGCACCGGCTATTTGCTGCGATAAATTGGGATGTAATGACTTAAAACCAAATCGACCCAATGCTAACTTATTAGTAATAACATTAGGCACACGGTTATATTTAGCACTGATCCCATCTTTATTTTCATCATTAATATCTTCTAAAGATAATAAATCAGATTCTGAAATCGCATCTAATAACCCCATACCATAAATCGCCGGAGCGTATCTTGGTGATAACACAGTATTATCTTCAAGTGCCCCATAATTTAAATTGACTAATTCATAGTTTGGCTTACGTAACTGATAAGTTTCACCATCACTATAACTTCCTTCAATATATTGATAACTTAACTTAACTTCGGCTTCTGGCTTTATCTTTTTAGTAATCTTATGATGGGATAAGGCAATTGAAAATGGTTGTAATTGACCCCCATAATTTTTATCAACTCGTGAGCCATTTTGTTTATCACCTAATCGGATCAACAAAGCCATAGGTTTACTGACTCCTTCAACAGCTTCTTTGCCACGCCCTCCTCTGGCATGACAAGCTTTACAAGAGCGAGCATTAAATAAAGGCCCTAAACCATCTCTGTCTGTGGTTGCAGCAGGTGCTGCAATCCAGGGATCTCTAAAAAATGAAAAACCATCCCAAAAATCTAATTCATCATCTATGGATAAATTACCAGAAGGATGAATAAAAGTACGGGTATTGATCCTTTTTAAAGTTGCAGAACCACCAGGTTTAAATTCACTTGCACTAAATTGAGGTATTTTACTTTCTTTATCAGAGGTTAACGGCTGGCAGCCCAAAAGAACAGCCAAAGTTAATACAAAACTTACTATATACTTCATTAAAGAGACTCTAGAAATGCCAGCAGCTGCCCACGCTCACTTTTAGATAAGGCAATGAAGTTTTGCTGAGCTGATTTTGCTTCACCATCATGCCAAAGAATCGCTTCTGTGATAGTGCGAGCCCGACCATCATGAAGGAAAGTCGCTTTAGGATTTACCGTTTGTACTAGACCTAGACCCCATAAGGCAGGTGTTTTCCACTCAGTACCAGTTGCACTTCCTTCTGGTCTGTCATCAGCTAATCCGTCACAACGTTGCACCCAGTAACATTCCGCGCCAGAATCACATACTGCACCTGAATCCGTTTCTCTGCTGATCGCAGCACATTGGCCTCCCATATCATGAAGTAATAAATCAGTATACGGATAAATGACTTGCTCGCTTAAAGCTGAAATAGGTGTTGACGTATCAGCGATATCCAGTAAACCAGCATCCCCTAATAAACTACCTTCTGCTTCCCCTGTTTTATGCCTTGGCACATGACAACCGCTACAACTGGCCTGATAAAACAATTTACGACCAGCTAAAACATCAGGTTCCCAGGATTGTGTTTGTGCGTCGTAACCCCTTCGCTTTGGTACTGCTAAGACCCGATTATAGAATTCCACCTGAGCTAAAGATAAATTACTTAAATCTAATCCTTCTAATTCAGAGTCTTGCTCTGTTTGAGATTGTGAAATACATGCCGTTTGCAATGCAGTACAAGACTCGTCAATTGCAATGATATTTGTAATGCCCATATCACCACGATATGCTCCGGATATTTGCTGTAATACCGATGCGGTAACCGCTTTATAGCCAAAGCGAGCTAATTTCATTTTTTCAGATAAAGGCTCAGTTACATAAACAGCACGACCAGAAATGCCATTATTATCCTTATCATCCGGATCGGCATAAGCAGTGATATATGCCTCAGGAATAGCCTGTAGTAACCCGGCACCAAATACTGAAGGCGATACTCTAGGCGATAATCTGACATTATCATTAAAATCGCCATATGATAAATCTTTAACCTTATAAACAGGTTGCCTTAATTGATAAGTTTCCCCATCGGCGTATTGTCCGGTAACTGTATTATATTCAACAAATGCATAGGCTTCACCGTATGCTAAACCTTCCTCCAATGCACCATTATGTTTTGGCAAAGCGCCTGAGGTATGCCCAGTAACTGTGCCAAATGTTTGTAATTGCGCGCCATAAATCGCATCCGGCACACCTTTATCATCACTGATCCGCAAAAACATGCTGGTCATTGCCATAGCTGGATTTTCAGGCACCACACCTCGGCCATCTTTAACATGACACCCCTGACAAGTTGCATTATTAAATAAAGGGCCTTGTCCTTTATGAACTCCTCTAAATAGGTGATCACCTGATTTGAAGACACCATCTAAATCAAAATCACTTTTGATGGCTGGTGCTGACTGACTAAATGCATTTTCATTAAATACATTTGTTGTTGCTTCGCCTCCAGCTAAGTACTCTTTTAGATCCGGGATATCTACAGAAAGCGCCGCTAAACCATCATCAGGTTGACCCGGTAAATCAATAACACCAGTGTCGCCTCCTGTATTCCCATTATCAGGTATTGTTTCAGAACCTGAGCCACCGCAAGCACTGATAAATATCAGACTAATTACACTCATAAGTAAATATTGTTTTTTCATTTTCCACCCACTGCAAAATGCTAAAATTTATTTTAATCTAAAAAGATTATTAACTGCCTTAAAACAAGAAAAGTCCGCCCAAATGGGCAGACTTTTATTTAACAACATCCTTATTGTTTTTGACTAAACTAACCACCAAATTCATCGGTATCTTGTTTAAGATCACTTGTTGTCACTTCAAGTGCTTCTATGACTTCTTTGATCACATCTGTTTGTGATTTTAAAGCGGCAATGGTTTCATCAATGGCAGGTTTAAATGCTGATAATTGAATTTGCTTATCAAATGATGTGCCCATTTTGGCATTTGTATCAATCACTGAAGCCTTAGCCATAGTGAGTTCAAGCGCTGCTCGCATTTTGTTTGCCAGTTCAGCATGACCTTCAACAACAAGTAAATCATAAATGCTTGCGCCCTCTAAAACTTCACCAGTATCTCTGGTATAACTCCCTGTAAATGCATTTTGAATACCTTTTGCATTCAAATAAATATCTCTGTGGGTATTATCAGAAAAACAAGAATGCTCATCTTCTTGAGAGTCAGTACGTAAAGCAATACTCATACGCTCACCCGCCAGCTCTCCGTAACTTAAACGTCCCATGCCCTCTAAAATTTTGGCTAAAGACTGTTTAACATTTTCTGCTTTAGTGAACTCATTGTAATGAAAACCAGAGCCAGGAGCCCATGCATTAACAACCCCTTGTAGATCATCAATTAATAAATCAGCTGCCGCTAACAGAAACTGACCACGACGTACACAATCCAGATCATCAGCTCCGGCTTCACCTGAAGTACATTGACCAACTTTACCTTCAAAATCATTAGCTACAGTGTAATAATCAGATGCTTTACGATAACCAGCCGAATAATCACGCGCCTCAGTGTAAGTGCCATCTTCATTTAGATCCTGACCCCATAATAAAAATTCAATCGCATGATAACCGGAAGTAACATTCGCTTCGTCTTGTGCGTCATTTACCCCACCAAAAGCCATTTTCAATACGGTTTTATTAATTGTCGGGTAAGTTTCACGATCAGCAATAATATTACCACCTGTCGGTAAACTTGAAACGTTTTCAGGATTTTGTAAACCAGCCATATCGATAGTGTAATCGATAAATGCTTCAGCTAAAGGCCACGCATTAATTGCGCCTTCCGGACCCGCTTCTGGCTCTAAAACCCAGTTACCATTTCCATCTTGAGTTAAATTATCGATTGGGCCTTCACGAAAACGAAATACCTCTGATTGCCCATATGATTCGCGAGAATCTAACCAGGCTTCTTTTGCCTTTGTGAAATTTTCTTCTGAAGGAGCTGCAACAAATATCGCTAATTGTTCTTTCAATGCTTTTGCTGCTAACAAAGAATCTGCGTACACAGCATAAGCATGTTGTGAATTTGTAACAACAACGTCATTTGACGTAACTAATACACTCACACCATTTTGTCCGGCAGCGCCTTGCTCACCATCTTTACCATCACCACCACAAGCGGCCAATACTGAAATACATGCAAGTGATAACGCAAAGTTACGAAGAAGTTTCATTGTTTTCCCTTAAGAATCTAAATGATAATTAATTTTATTTGCGCAGCATTCTATAGGGAAACAGTAAACAGATCAAGAATGAGAATTACTTTTATTTAGATTAAAATATAACCCATAAAAAAACCAAGGCAAACTACCTTGGTTTGTTTAAATGCATTTAGCAGAAAACGTTATGAGTCTGACGTTAATTTAAGTTGTGAATTTTTGTATTTTATGAATACCAAGCGCAGCAACAAGCCAATCAAAATAAAAGCCATCATCTGCATTAACCAGTGAGGTAGAACATGATGCTCTTCACCTAACATAGGGGCCACATTAATATCATAGGTTTGAACTAAATAATCAGTAGCAAAACCAAACAAAATAGCAACACCAATGACACCCGCTAAATAAGCAAAAAGCGCGCGTTTACCCAGTTCAGTTGAAACTATGCCTAAAGTTGCAATATTGGTTGCTGGGCCTGCCAGCATAAAAACTAAAACGGCACCAGGAGAAACGCCTGATAATAATAACCCCGCAGCGATAGGCGTTGAAGCCGTCGCACAAATGTACATAGGAATACTAACTAAAATAACCACCAGCATAGCAAAAATACCTTGCCCCCATTGCGTAAAAAAGTCTGCAGGCACAAATGTTTGAATAATTGCAGCAAAAAACAAACCTAACATTAGCCACTTAGCGGTATCTTGTAGTAATTTGGTGACGCTAAACTGTAAAGCAGTATAAATTTTTTGCATTGCAGTTTGTGGCTCTGGTGACATATTGGTTTTTTCTTTAGTCGCACAGCAAGATTTAGGTTTATCTTCCTGCGGCATCACGTTTTTATCTTTTATACTAACTTCCTTACCAACCAATACACCTGCTACTAATGCACTTGAAATAGCAGCTATGGGTCTGATTATGGCCATAAAAGGCCCAAGTAAAACATAAGACACAGAAATAGAATCAACTCCGGTTTCTGGCGTAGACACTAAAAATGCTGTAGTTGCACTTTTAGAGGCACCTGCTCGCCTTAATCCCAGCGCTGCGGGGATCACACCACATGAACATAAAGGCATAGGCGCACCAATTATTGCAGCTTTCACTGTTGCTAAAAAACCTTCTTTGCCTAAATGACGAACCAGAAAATCTTTTGGTAAATAAACATGGATCAAACCAGCAATCACTAAGCCTAATAATAACCAAGGCGCTGAGATCACAAATAGCTGCCAAAAATTACTAACCATTGCGTGTAGATATATCATCATCTTGCTCCAAGGCTGTTAAAATAGAACATTGCGTCGCCAATTCTTCTGTACCACAACAGGCATCAGCCAAAAACTGCAGTGATTGTTCAAATCGCTTAAGCTCAGCTATTTTTATTTGAACTAGAGTCAATTTATTTAGCGTAAGTGTTTTTACATCAGCACAACTATGACTTTGTTTATCAACTTCAATAGAGAGTAATTCTTTTATTTCACTTAAACTAAAACCAACTTTCTTCGCTCGAATTATAAACCTCATTCGTATTAAATCACTGTGTGAATATATGCGATATCCAGACCCACTTCTGCCAGCAGGTTTTAATAAACCATGTTTTTCATAATATCTGAGTGTATCCGTAGATACGGATGCTTTAGTTGCCAATTCACCAATTTTATACATACCCGACTCCTTTTTGATAATATCCTTAGTTTAAAGCTTAGAGTAAACTCTAAGGTCAAGCTTGTTAAACATTAAATTAATTGTCAAAATAGTCGCACTATATAGTTATACAATATAAAAAATGACTCAAATCGGAATACCAAACATCAAAAATAATTTAAATATCGTGATATTAGACGCAGCAACCTTAAAAGGCGCAGACTTATCAGGATTAACACAAGAAAATGATAAACTGAATTTATATTCGACTACTCAAAAGCATGAAATTATTGATAGATGTTCTGATGCAGATGTCATTATTACCAATAAAGTAGTATTAGATAAATTTATCCTGACTAAATTAACAAAGCTAAAGTTAATTTGTATCGCAGCGACCGGGACTAACAATATAGATTTAAATGCGGCAAAAGAATTAAAAATAAAAGTAACAAACGTCACCGGATATTCCACTCACTCCGTAGTACAACATACCTTCGCATTGTTAACCAACTTAATGGGAAATTGCTTTCGATACATACAAGACAGCAAAAATGCGGTTTGGCAACAAAGTAAAATTTTCTGTAATTTAGATCATTCTATTACAGAAATACACGGTAAAACTCTGACAATTATAGGCTATGGCGAATTGGGTCAAGCAGTCGCCAGATTAGCTGAAGCTTTTGGCATGAAAGTACTGCTGGCAGAACGTAAAAATGCGCTGAACATCAGATCAGGCCGCACAAATTTCCATACAGCCATTGAACAGGCAGATATCATATCGTTACACTGTCCTCTCACTGACGAAACAAAAAATCTAATTTCGGATGCTGAATTTGGCATTATGAAACCCTCTGCAGTGGTGATCAATACAGCAAGAGGAGGCATAATTGATGAACACGCTTTAATTAATGCTTTAAAAAATAACGCTATTTTTGCAGCTGCAACCGATGTACTCACCACAGAGCCCGCACTTGATAACAACCCTCTGATCCAATACCAAGGTGACAATTTAATTATTACACCACATATCGCCTGGGCAACCCAGGAATCAATACAAAGACTCGTTGATCAAATAGCGATAAATATTCAAACATATAGACATAATCAAGTTATGTGATCCCTTTATATAACCTCGAGAATAACGTGGGTTTCTTTGAACTTTTTAGCTTTATAAACACATTTATCTGCACGCTTTAAAATATCTTTTGCAATCATTGGATTCGTACTATGATCTTGAATATTTATACCGCCGATAGCTGTTTTTATCATCAGTTCAATTCCCGATAAAATAAAAGGCGATGATAAAGCATTTATGATTTTTGCAGTTAATTTTTCAATATTTGTAACATTGGTATTTGGAAACAACATACAAAATTCATCCCCACCTAACCTGGCTATGGTATCTGTTTCCCGTTTTACTTTATTAAGTTGCTTTACAAATTGTTTAAGTAATAAATCCCCCACAACATGACCGTGTTGATCATTAACCGATTTAAAACCATTTAGATCAAAATATAACAATGAGAAAGGTTCTTTATAGCGCTTTGATCTTTTTAAATTTTCTACAATCCTATCTTCAAAAAGGTATCTATTAGCGGCACCGGTTAAGGCATCAAAATGTGCTAATTTTTTGAGTTTTTGTGTTAATTTATAGTCTTTTAGCAAAGATAAAATCGCATGTTCAAGTGAGTCAATAGATAAACTTGGTTTCACAATTGTATCTATAATGCTGAGGTTATTGGTTTTATTTGTAATTTCTGTATAAGTTTCTGTCACCACTAATAGGGGTAATTCATTATTGGTAATAGCAAACAATTGGCTAATATTTTTAAGGTACTTAGCATAAACCTGACCTTCAATGATAATCAATTGTTCTGCATTATTAAAAGTTTGAATCGTAGAAATAGACTTAGCATCATGATGTATCATATTTTTAATAATGATATTTGACATCTTGACGGTAGATGCGATCCAATTAAAAAAATCACTATCTTCACTAATAATAATTAAGTGCAAATTTTTCTTAACCATTTAATTATTGTTCCACTAAGATACAGCCAAAAATAAATTAATTTTTTGACGGTTACACATTAATTTTCTCTATGAAAACTTTTTGATTTGAAACACATAACAAGGAATCTGGTTCAATTTTAGTCCATTGCGTTTCATTGTCATCTAGTGGCTCAGAAGCCACTATCGTGGCATGTGCTAATTCTTGATAAAATAATGACGCAGGCCTGACATCGGTTAATGTTGAGAGTCGCGTAAATAAGCTAGTATGGCCGTTTGTTAAGGCAAAATTAATAAAGGCATTAGTCTGGGCTTTAACTTCTTTACGATACTGAGCAATCTTATAGATAGTTGTACGCATCGCCTCTTTCAAAGTTTGTTCGCTGGCATTGACATCAAAATTGATCTCATCCAGGAACATCGCAAAAGCACATTCTGAATCTGTATTTCCTTTAATAAAGTCAAAGGCTTGATTTGATAGATCAGCCATGATGGCACGCCTGAAGCGACTAAATTGATCTAAACGTCCGTTGTGCATCCATAGATAAGGACCAAACTGAAAGGGATGACAATTACTCTGTGATACAGGCATACCTTTAGACGCATCGCGAACATGGGCAAAAAACGTTTTTGTTTTGATTTTAGTCGCTATTTGACTTAAATTTCGATTACTCCATGCTGGTTCAATACTAACAAATGTACCTGGGATATTATCATCATGTTCCGGATACCAGCCAACGCCAAAGCCGTCTCCGTTAAGCGGATTTACCCGCATTGTCGCTTTTTTACTTTGATTGACAAGTGAATTACTGGCACCAAAAATGAGGTTTTCCATCAAAGTGGCGTCACCCGTATAGGCTAGAAATCGACACATATTATTTACTCACCAGGTTTGTAGTTTCTGCATTTTTCAGCAAGATTGAACCGTCTATATGCACATCACGTTGAGGGAATGATATAACAATACCATGCTCTGCAAATAACTCATCAATACGATAGCGAATATTACTACGCATAATCCTCAGGCCACCTTCAACATTTGAGTTGATCCAGAAAGTGACTTCAAAAATTAACGAGTTATCACCAAAATCATCAAAAATAACAATTGGCTGTGGATTTTTTAATACTTCACTTTGATCATTAGTTGCTTGTAATATCAATTGCGAAACTTTTTTTGCAGGAGAGCCATAAGCCACGCCAATTCTGACTGATGTTCTGACTTGATTATCGACTAACGTCCAATTTACAACTGTATTTTCGAGTAATTTACTATTTGGGATCAGCAAATGAACCCCATCTACACGTCTAATTCTGGTAGAGCGGGTATTAATAACTTCAACGATACCTTTTGCATCCTCCACTTCTAGGAAATCACCAATACGTATCGGCTTTTCCCACATTAATATCCAACCACTGATAAAATTATTAATGATATTCTGTGCACCAAAACCAAAACCAATAGCAATGGCGCCTGAAAGAAACGCAAATGCAGTAATGGGCACATTAATTAAATCTAAAGTAGTGATCACTAAAATCGAAATCGCAATTACATAAAATAATCGCTGTAATAAATGAATAATATTAGGATCAGTATTTCGCGTCGTTAATTTAAGCGATATATACTTAGCGATTAATTTTGTTAACCATAATCCTATAATTATCCAAATAGGAACTATTAAAATATCTCCCAGCGTTACAGGCTGTTCAAGCACAGTGACAACTTTAGTATTGAACAGCTCTTTAAGTTGATTTAATGTCATTCAGAATTACCACTAACCTCTTATAATTTATCTAAACTATTATTCACTATTTGATAAGTTTTGTAAAAATACCTGAGAAGGATCTACCAGAAAATTATCGCCCAGTGCCTCTCTGCCTAATAACATTAAATAGCTCATATCAGAGCGATCTGTTAAAGTGATTTCAATCGGCCAGGTTTGTTCGCCTAACGTAATGGGGGTTTTAATCACATAACGCTCCTCAGAGCCGCCATTTGATGATTTTATTGTTCTGATATCATAAATAGGCGCATTGCATGATACCAAATGACTCACATTATGAATATCAGGATGTATATCGAATTTTACCGAAGGCTTCCCCTTATTGAGATATTTTTTAATATTATCTGCATGTAATGATGAGGTTTTTGCTCCCGTATCAACTCTTACATTCAACTCATTAATAGCAAAGTTTGGTAAAGCGATTGACTCTAATTTACCGACAATTAATTTAGTACTCATATCCGTTATATTTCCCCGTTAATTTTCAAATTCGTTATCAGGCAATAATAAATCTTGTACTGTGCCAATATGCTCAGCAATATCTTCATCATTTTCTGAAAAATAAGCGATATGAAACATAGCTTCACCTTCTTGCACTAATGGTATATTTTGTTTACCTATTAATATGCCTGAACGTGACGCTTTAACCGAATCAATCACCTCCCCGTATGGACTTCCTATTTCAGCCAATACTTGCCCTTTCGTAATTTGATCGCCTAATTGCACTAAATTATGGACTATCCCGCTGGCATTCGCTCTGGCCCACTGACTGCCATTGGCAATGAAAGGCGTTTGCTTTTTCCTTTTAGTTAAAGCAGATTTTCTGGTCATACCTAAATGCTTTAAAATATTTAATATTCCTTTCATACCAGCACGTATTGAAAACTCATCAAAACGTAAAGCTTCACCCGCTTCATACAGTAATATTTTAGTTTCACTCTTAACTGCTGACTCTCTGAGTGAACCATCAACCAGATTAGAATTTAATATAACCGGTACACCAAAAATATTTGCCAATTCTTTCGTTTCAGGATCCGACATATCGGCTCTAATTTGCGGCAAATTTGAACGATGAATCGCCCCTGTGTGTAAATCAATGCCATAATCACAGTGTTTTACAATTTCATTAAGAAATATATAAGCAACACGGGCCGCTAAAGACCCTTTCGCAGAACCAGGAAAACAACGATTCAAATCTCGCCTGTCAGGCATATAACGACTCTGGTTTACAACCCCATAGACATTAACCATAGGCACAGCAATCACAGTTCCTTTTGAAATTTTAAACTTTTTTTCATTGATGAGTCTGCGAATAATTTCAATACCATTAAGCTCATCACCATGTACCGCTGCACTAATAAAAATGGTCGGGCCTGGTTTTTTACCTCTGATAATATGCACAGGTAATGATACATTTGCATCTGTATACAGTTTCGCAACCGGTAACTCTATTTTACGTTGCTCACCGGGTAAAATATCAAACTCGCCTATCGTTAATTTATCCATGAAAATTCCTGATTTACCCTTTACCGCGTGTTTTAGTTTTATTTGGTTTAGCATTTTTTTCTAAAAACTCAAACACCATACCCGCTACATTTTTGCCAGTTGCAGTTTCAATTCCCTCTAAACCCGGAGATGAATTCACTTCCATTACCATAGGGCCATTTTGAGAACGTAATAAATCTACGCCACATAAATTTAATCCCATGACTTTGGCTGCGTTAATTGCAGTTTCTCTTTCTTGTTTAGTTAATTTAACCACTTCAGCAGTACCGCCTCGATGTAAATTAGATCTAAATTCACCTTCTGCGCCTTGTCTTTTCATTGCAGCAACAACTTTTCCACCAATAACTAAACAGCGTATATCTGCACCACCGGCCTCTTTAACAAATTCCTGCACTAAGATATTCGCTTTAAGACCCATAAAGGCCTCAATAATACTTTCAGCCGCTTTTGCTGTATCAGCCAGTACCACACCAATACCTTGTGTTCCTTCTAATAATTTAATAACAACCGGCGCCCCGCCCACGTTTTTAATTAAATCTTTCACATTATCAGGTTTACTAGCAAATCCGGTACGTGGTAAGCCAATACCTTTTCTTGATAACAACTGTAAAGAACGTAGCTTGTCACGTGAGCGACTGATAGCAACTGATTCATTAATATTAAAAGTGCCCATCATTTCAAACTGTCTGGCAACGGCCGTACCATAAAAAGTAACAGAAGCACCAATACGAGGAATGATTGCATCGTATTTTGGTAATTCTTTACCTTTATAACGTACCGTTGAGCGGCTACTTGTTATATCCATGTAACAATGTAAGGTATCAATTACATCAACCTCATGGCCCATAGCTTCTCCGGCCTCTTTAAGTCTTCTTGTCGAATATAATTTAGAGTTTCTAGATAAAATTGCTATTTTCATATGTCATGTCACCAAAATTAAAAAGTATAGACTACTGAAATCAGTTTCAGTTAATCCTTGTTGATTTTTATAGACTATACAAGATTAACTGGACAATAAAACCTTTTATTTTATACTGTTTAATCAAATATTTTGCTTAAATAGCATTGGGCACTCATAAATGAAAATAGAACTCTTAAATACATTTTTAGAAGTGAGCAGAACATTACACTTTAGACTTGCCTCTGAAGCTTTATTTATTACCCAGTCTGCGGTTAGTGCCAGAATAAAACTTCTGGAAGATGATTTAGGTGTTTTGTTATTTGACCGCAGTCAAAAACATCTAAAATTAACACCGGAAGGCCACCGACTTATTAAGCATGCTAATGAGATGATATTCATGTGGCAAAAAACCAAACAAGATGTCGGGATCGCCGAAAATAATGCAATGCAATTAGTTATCGGATCTTTAATGTCTATTTGGGATATTGCTTTACAGGACTGGTTGCAAAAAATTCATCGTAATATGGATGACTGTAGTTTACTTACTACAACCTATAGCCCAAACGAATTGCGAAAAAGTTTATTAAACAGAGTAATTGATATCGCTTTTTTATTTGAACCTTCTTTTGTAGAAGATTTAGTAACAGAAAAAGTCGCAACGGTACCGTTACATTTAGTATCAACAGAGCCATCAGATATTAACGGTGTAGATAAATTAGATAATTTTGTCATGGTGGATTACGGTGAAGCAGTAAATACCCAGTATATGCGTGAATTTCAAGATACACCGACAGCAAAACATTTTATGAGTCAGCCAATTATAGCCTTAAATTTCATATTGGATGCAGGAGGAAGTGCTTATTTACCCAAGCAAATGACATTTGAGCACCTGCGCAAGAATAAATTATATATTGTTGAAAATGCGCCAGTTTATTCTCGTGATATTTATGCTAATTATTTAGTTAAAAGCCAGAAAATTGATATTATCGAACAAGCAATCCAATTATTCCCGTTTATTAAGGTATAAAAATGAATGAACTCATATTAAACAGGCCGCTTAAGAAAACGAGCTAAATAATATGAGTTACTAACTTGATTACATTTACTGACTTGGTAATGATGTAATTTTTTTATAGCCGTTAGCATCTAAATCATCATTTACGCATTCAAGTAAATAACTATTCAAATCTTTTGCTGCAACTTCATCTTCTACGGCATATTCTTTACATGTTGCCAATACTTGCGACACATAACCCACTGATGCTTCTTCTAAATGACTGTCGTCGTCATTTGCAAATACACTAAAAGCCGCAACGGTTAATAAAGTACTTATCAATATTGTTTTCATTTTATATTCCTAAAAGTGTTAATGTTGCCATTCGTCATAAAACATATCAGTTGCTTTAGCCAGTTGTCGCTTTTCCTGCAACATATCTAGCTTTCTTTTCACGTAAAGTTTATTTTTAGCCGTTTTCTTAATAGCCGTTTTACTTTCTGAAGTATAAGCGATTTCAAATCCAGCAATTCCAGTATCAAAATACGAATCATCAACTAAATCATTGTCATCATATTCAGCAATATTCATTACCTTTCCTCTATAAAATTCACTATTGAATCTGGTTAAGATAATGTGACGAAAAACGCGTTTTGGAAAGCGAAATATTTTCGGATTTCTGATAAAAATTTTTGATTAGAAAACGAAACAAAATATAAAAATGCAGGAAGGGAAGTTGCAGCTTTTAAAAACATATTCAATTTAGGGAATAAGTTATTCCCTATTGAAGATAAGTTCGCAGTTTAAAACCATTTATTTTTTTTGAATAACCAAACCTGAAAAACAACCACTATCACTAAAAATACAATAAACAAACCAAACGCACTATTGTTACTAGACCCAGGAATACCGCCTACATTGATCCCAAGTAATCCAGTTAAAAACCCTAAAGGAAGAAATATCGCCGCTACAATGGATAATACATACATTCTGCTATTCATTTGCTCAGCTAATCGATTATGTAACTCTTCCTGCGTTACTGCGGCTCTGTCTTTAATCGAATCAAGATCTTCAATATAACGGATCAAATGATCTGTGGTTTCTCTTAATACCAGCTTATCTTCCATATAGAACAAAGTGGTTCTTTCACTTAATAACTGTAACATTGCATCTCTTTGCGGTGATAAATAACGCCTTAGAGAAATAATTTGTCTGCGTAAGTCTGCAATGTCATTACGTAAAGTGTAGGTATTAGTCGTTAATATATACTCTTCTATATTTAATACTTTATCTTCTATCTCATTAATAGTGTCAGTCATTCTGGCCATTAATCGTTCAGTTAAAAAAGTAACCAATTTAGCCGGTGAGCCTGGTCCTGCGCCCTTTTCAATATTTTCAACAATATCTGTCACTGATAATAAAGTTCGACGACGGGTGCTAATAATACGCTTTGAATCCACCCATAATCGAATAGAAACCATATCTTCCGGATCACTATTAGGTGCTAAATTTACACCGCGTAAAGATATCAGTAACCCTTCATTAACCATAGTAGCCCTGGGACGTGTTTCTTCATTTAATAAAGCACTGATCACCGTTGGGTTAAGTTCACTTTCATTTTCAAGCCATTCACGTGTAGCGTCTACTGTATAATCAAAATGTAACCAATAAGGCCTTAAAGGATCTACTTTTGTATCGGTTCCGGTCTCAACCTTAGCATGAGTACCGTCCTGGTTAAAATAATAACCGTAAACTAAGCCCGAATTATCCATTAATTTTCCTTGAATCTATCTATTTATATTAAAGTAAAAGTATTGAACCTATACCTAAAAAAGCAATAAAACCAAATACATCAGTAACTGTTGTTAAAATAACCGCCCCAGATAATGCCGGATCAATTTTAAACTTATTGAGCATCCAGGGAACCCATACACCTGATAATGAAGCGATTAAAATATTCCCCAAAATAGCAATGAAAATTGTTACTGAAAGCAAAATCGAGTCAAACCAAAAATAAGTTATGGCCGCTATTACACTTGCCCACAAAACTCCGTTAATCGCCCCCACTTTCAATTCTTTACTAACAATATCTTGCCTATTCACTTCCGTAATTTGCCCTAATGCCAAACCTCGAATGATCAGCGTAATTGTCTGGCTCCCTGAAATTCCTCCCATTGAAGCAACAACGGGCATCAATACAGCCAACGCAACAACTTGCTGAATCGTCGCTTCAAATAAGCCAATGAACCAAGAGGCTAAAAAGGCGGTCATCAAATTGATGCCAAGCCAAATCGCACGGTTTTTACTGCTTAACCACACATTTGCAAACAAATCTTCTTCTTCCGTTAAACCTGCTGTTTGTATGATCAGATTTTCGGTGACTTGCCCTTTATGTTTATAAGCGACATGTAAATCCAAACGTCCGGTTAATCGGCCTTCTTCGTCGATCACTGCGATAGCCGATTTTCCTGACAAAATGATTTTTTCAGCCGCATCATTTATGTTTCCAGAAGTAGACACTGTTAAGGCATCTTTTTCTATTAAATCTAATAAAGACTTTTCTGTTTCAGCCCCGAGTAATTTATTAATAGAAATTTCACCTAAAAACCTGGAAAATTCATCCACAATATAAACAACATCAGTTAACGGCGGCAAAGTCTTGCTACATACTTTTTTTGCTGATGATAACTTTAAATGGCAAGGTAGCTGAATATCTTGATAATTTTGCCAATGCCCCACCTCTTCCACAGAAAAATCCTGAGCTTTCTTAAATAAACTACGTTGTTTTGCTGTCATATTTGCAACAGCATAATCAATAAAGCGATCGTTTAGGTTTTGCGCTAACTCTAATAGCTGTGTTGCATCTAATTTATCAAATAAAGGAAAACACTGCTCATCATCTAAGGTCTTTAAAAGCAATTGCCGGGATTCATTTTTCATCACCATAAAACTGCTTTGTTGAATTTCACTTGAAAATGCTAACCAAATGATTTTTCTTGTATTTAAAGGGAATGACTCAATTAAAATGGCGATTTGCTCACGTAAAAGACTTTTTTCAACATCTTTTATCACTGCAGCTAATTCAATTTCATTGTCTATAGATGAATTGATTTTATCTATGTAGTTGGGTACTAAATCTATTGACATAAATATTCCTTTTAATTCTATAACTTACAATCGAGCATTATAAATTTAAACTGTTAAAAAATCAGATAATTGTTTAATCAAAAATTTTGCTGGTTAGTACAAAATAATTCGTTTTTAAAGCGTGTTTGAAAAAACATATAATATAAAAATCGAAATAATAGATGAAACACTTATGTTGATGCCTAAGTTACAACCTTTACCAATTATGACGCAAAAATATAATTTATTGGTGAAAATATGGAAATTAATTGTTAGTAAGCGTCAATGGCAAGTCATTGAAGACTGGCAATATCGGTTACCAAATAAGCGGTTAATTATAATTCCTGCAGGATTTACCTTTGACGGTAGTTCATACCCCAGGGTTATTTGGCTCTTTTTCTCAACAACAGGCATATTAATAATTCCTTTAATCATCCACGAGTTTTGCTTTAAGTACAATTATTTATGGGCCATACAAGATGACAAGCTTTTTAAATTCAAGAAAAATTACGGGTTTTTCAACTGGTGTAAATTAATACGTCAAATTGGTATAGAAAGAAATCAACTTAAAGCAATTGATTACTTAATTTGGGGGATTTCACTCACTTTTGGCTGGATTAACTGGCTCGCATTTAAATATGGCAAATTTGAAGAAATACGCCCTAAACATACATCAAAGAATAAAAAAGACTCTAAATCTGACAAATAACAATAGACAGCCCCTTATTATTAATTATTTATACGATCGACTAAGCTATAGCTAAGTTGTAATGAATAAGCTGTTTATTTTAATGTCAGATATTTCAGAGTTAACCTTAAAAAAGCTACTCGAACATGCACATATAGGTGTTGTTATCCATAAATGGGATACTTCAATTGTTTACGCTAACCCTACAGCGTTAAGCCTGTTACGACTGACTTATAAACAAATTATTGGCAAAGATTCCTTTGATCCAAGCTGGAGTTTTTTAAATGATGCAGGGAAAAAGTTACTGGTTGAAGATTATCCGGTAAATAAAGTAAAACGAGAGCAAGGCCGATTATCTAATGAAGTATTAGGTGTAATAGATAATACCAAAGATGAAATAAGCTGGTTTATGATCAATGCCTATATCGAAGGAGAGTCAGGCAATGAAAGCAGCTTTATCGTTATTACTTTTCACGATATTTCAAATATAAAGCAATTATTTTCATTTAAAGACATAGTTGAAAATACACAAGATATGGTGATTGTCACAGAAGCCGAAAATATTGAATACCCTATTGGACCAAAAATAGTTTATGTAAATCATGCTTTTGAAAAATTTACAGGTTATAAGAAAGAAGATATTTTAGGCGAAACTCCCAGAATATTACAAGGCTCACTTACAGATGATTTAGCAAAAAGCCGGATCCACACAGCCTTAACAAATCATCTTGCAGTGAGTGAAACATTAATGAATTACGATATTAACGGCAGACCTTATTGGGTTGAAATGAATATAATTCCGTTAAAAAACAAGTATGGCGATGTGACTCACTTTGCCGCCATTGAGCGTGACGTATCAGAACGTAAATTCAATCAAGCACAATTGGAAAAAAGAAATCAAGATTTAAAAGTATTTAAAAGAGAACTCGAAAATATAGTAGAAAAAAGAACTTTAGAGCTACAAAAAGCCAAAGCCAAATTAGAGCAATTAGCCTTTCTAGACCCTTTGACTAATGTTCCAAATCGACGTTACTTTATCGATCAGGCAAACAAACTCGTTAAATTTTGTAATCGAAGACAGCTGATGATTGCAATTGGACTGCTCGACATCGATAACTTCAAATCGCTAAATGATACATATGGCCATGATGTTGGCGATCTTGTATTAATTGAATTAGCAAGTTTTTTAAATCAATTCTTTCGAAGTGATGATGCATTTTGCCGATATGGCGGGGAAGAATTTGCGTTTGCAGTTGCCATTGAAAAAGAAAGTGAACTTGACAGTTTATCAAACCGATTATTACAGGGGATCCGTAAACTGAACATCACTGTATCTTCAGAACTTTCCTTATCAATTACGGCTAGTTTAGGGATAAAATGGTGCGCAGCAACAGACAAATTTGATTTTGATGCACAATTAAAGCAAGCGGATATTGCTATGTATCAATCAAAAAAATCAGGAAAAAACAAAGCAACTGTAGTAGGTTCACTTTAAGCATTATCGGCATTAATTTCGGTAAAAATAATTTGATTACGTCCACTTTCTTTTGCTTTATATAAAGCGTTATCTACTTTTTCAACCATAGTGATCGCTTTTTGGTTTAATGACACTGTGGTCGCGCCAACTCCCATACTTACAGTAACAACGGAGCCAACCTTAGAAGCAGGATGAGGAATAGCACATTTTTCTATGGCATCTTTAATTCGATTTGCAATAATTAAACTATCGTCACCCTGAGTATTGGGTAATAAAACAACAAATTCTTCCCCCCCATAACGCGCAACCAAATCCCCCTCTCGCTGACTTTGTTTTTCAATTACCTGTGCAACTTTAATCAAACATTCATCACCGGCCGTATGACCTAAGGTATCGTTATATTGCTTAAAACAATCTATATCTATTAAAATAAGTGCAAGATAAGAGTGTTCTCGCTGACTACGTTTCCATTCAATTTCAAACTGCTGATCAAAGGCACGTCTGTTAGCGATATCTGTTAACCCATCTTTTAGTGTCATGCGTTGTAAATCATCGGTTAATAACAATAAATGCTCATTAGTTAATATTAACTCTTCGGTTTTTTCTTTAATTTTTTGCTCCAGGTGTTTGTTTGCATCTATTAATTGGTCAGCCATTTGATTAAATGATACGGCAAGTAAACCCAGCTCATCTTTAGACAGGGTTTCTATACGTTTAGTTAAATCGCCTTGTGCTATCATGGTTGCCACAGACACTAAATCAATAACAGGCCGGGTGATCGACTGACCTAAAATAAAAGCAATAATGAGTACAACAACTGCTGCAACTAAAAGTGAAATATACAAATAATCGCTTTGTTCATTTATAACCTGTAAAGCTTCTGCTTTATCTATTTTAAATACCATGCCCACATTTATATCAGAGAAAACCTTTGTCATAGCAAAAACTTCAACTCCACGATAATCAATATAAGATTGAACTTGCTCGCTGTCGGATTGCGCTAAAAATGGATTAATACTAACTTTGACTATTGAAGATTCCGCTAATTTGGAAGGGTTTAAATTACGTAATTCCTGATTGCTATCTTTAAATACTAAAAACGTTTCTTCTGTGATCCCAAGTCCTTTATGAGTACGTAATAACTCTTTTATCTCAGATAAATCACTCTCCATGATCAGAATTCCTAAAACATTATCTTCAATGGATAACGCTTGTTGTAATACGATTTTATTGGTTGTATTAGTTGCCTTTTCAAAAAAAGCCAGCGGGGAGTTGATCCTGGTATTATTTACCAGGTATTTTTTAGCAACACTGTCTCCAGGCTTAAAGTTGTTAGTCGATGCCACTATCAAGCCATTTAAATCGGCCACAGTTAACTTTATGATACCTGGCACAGCGGTTTTTGCATCGATAAGGATTTTTTCCATTTTGCTAATGTGATGTGTTTTGGCTAATTGACGCTGGTCTTTTAATGCTAACCATGCTGCAAAAGATAACCTGAGCTGGGTACGACTGGTGATTAAGGCTAGTCGTTCATAATTATTTGTTAAAGTTTGCTCAAGTTGATGGGCTTGTAATTTAGCAACCGATATAAAGTGATTATTAATTAAATTTATTAACTCGTTTTGACTTCGCGCATGGTAAACAGCACCGGTAATTATGATTGCCAATAAAGTCGTGCTGAGTAAAACAACAGCAACTTTACTGCGGATCCCCAAGCCCTGAATTTTTAATTTATTTTCACTTACCATATCAAAACCTTATAACATAAAAGGAAAATGACTCCTTTCATTAAGGTTTAATTAAATTGCAAATTTTCTTATTAATTTAACTGTAATTAAAAGCTTAGCAGTTAATTACCATTTAACACACCAATTAACTACGGATATGACCTTGTAAGCTAAAGGCGATTCGCAAAAAGTGTTCTATAGTAAAGTTTATACTATATTATTTACCTCGCTTAAGGAGTTGCTGTGAAATTAATGCAAAATCTTGCGCTGTTATTGATATGTTATTTCTCTCCCAGCTTATACGCCCGTCAATCAGAAGTGCCAGATACTTTATTTACATTATCCATAGAAGATTTAATGAAAATCGAAATCACAATATCTTCTAAAAATGAAGAAAACATTCGAAATAGCCCTTCTTCGGTGACAATTTTCACGCAAAATGAAATCGAACAATTAGGATTAACAAATTGGACCCAGTTATTAAATTTGATCCCTGGGTTTTACACTATGATGAACCCTGTTGAAGGTAATCAATCCCATGTGATCATGCGCGGACATGCCCAAAAATACGCTAACACCTTATTAGTCTTAATTAATGGCCATAGATTAAATGATGATTACACCGGAGGAATAAATTATTTGATCCGCTATATGAATCTTGCACTAGTAAGCAGAGTTGAGGTAATTAGAGGTCCGGGATCGGCACTCTATGGTTCGAATGCTTTTAATGGTGTGATAAATATTGTCACCAAAAATGAGAATAATATCGAGTTTGCATTAGGTGAGTTTAATGCTAAAAGTTTAACGGCAAGTTTTGCTAAAGAAATGAGTTTTGGCACCATCGGCGCAAGTATGTCATATTCAGACGATAACGGAGATCAATTCCATCAGATATTTGATCGTAACAATATCCAGACCAGTACCCAAGATCCCAGACAAGTAAAACAACTACGGGCGGCAATAGAAAATAAAAACAGCCAGTTATTTGCACAATACTTAACTTCAAAACGCGATGATTATTATCTTTTTCGCAGACTCAGAGATAATATAACTGAAATACAGTTAAAGCATTATATTGCAGGTATAAACCACACAGTTTTTAATGATGAAAAACAAAAGTTAGATTTTTCAGGCTCTTATCAATATGCACAAAGGGAATCGTTAACCGCATTAGTTCCACAAGGCGAGCCTCCTTTTGAAAATGCTGACTTTTTATTCGGTGAAAGCTTCAATTACCGTTCTTATGGTTTAGCACTAAACCATAAATACACTTTTAACCCTAGATTCACATTAAATTCAGGTGTTTCATACTCACAAAGTCAGGTACCTGGTGGTTATATTAAAAGTAATTTTGCACTATTTGGAGAGTTTGAACAATTAGATAAAGTCACAACATTTAAGGACGATGATCAACGGATCATTTTAAATAAACGCAGAACAATAAGCAGTGCTTACCTGCAATCAAAACTCAATTTAAACAAAGATACAATTTTTACCTTAGGTTTTCGCTATGATGGTTATAATGATGTAGACAATTCAATAACCCCCCGCGCAGCAATTATTTACCATTTAGATGATCAAACCTTTAAATTACTGTATGGACAAGCATATAGAGCTCCGTCATTGGGTGATTTATATGATGAAGAAAGTGGCTTAACCATAGGAAATCAAAACCTAAAAGCCAGTGAAATAGAAACTATCGAAGCAGTTTATATCAAAAATTTTGAAAAATTAACGAGCACTTTTACGTTATTTTCAAATCAACAAAAAAATATGATTGGTTTTAGGGTTGGCGATGATAATAATGCTTTTTTAGATAATGTAGCAGCCAATAATGCTAAAGGGCTAGAGGTAGAAACCATATGGCAGGCCTCTAATGCGTTTCAGGCTAAGATTTCATATACAGATATCTGGAAAAATAATACCCGTACGGATATGGTAACGGGACTTCCATTATCTGAAGCAATTTCACCTAAAAGATACGCCAATTTTACACTACAATATTTTTATGCGGATTGGTCTTTAAATTTAAATGGTACCTGGCGCAATAAAGTAAAAGTGCTCAATGATGACGCTCTTTGGTTATTAAATACCAATCTTATATATAAATTTTCAGACTCAGTAAAAGCCACTTTTACCATTTTAAACTTGTTAGATGAGCAATATATGACCTCTTCGTATATTACTTTAGGTATTGATCAACAAGGTAATAATGTGCAGCAATATCCAGCCAGGGGCCGACAGGCTATGCTTGGATTTAGTTATCGTTTTTAAATATCCGCAAACATCAGATATAACTTGAATTCAGGCCATGTTTAAATAACTATAATAAAAATGGCATTCAACAAGAAATTTCCTATGACGATAACGAAATTGGTCTGGTTTATTGACTCAAGAGTTAATTATAAAAAAACATCATTTAATAAAGTTGCTTATTTAGCGACTCTATATGGCTCTGAAATACATGTACTTATTGATAAAAGAGTAAAAGCATTTGAGCGTTGGTACTGGCCTCAGTTAGACCCAGATAATACCTTAATGAATGACAGTGAAGCTAAGTTTAATCAACTAAAAGAAACATTAACTAAAAACTTCTCCCAAAGAGGTATTCAGACAACCATATCTGGGGTTGAAAAAACAGATCATTTAACTTCATTAAATCAAGTACTTGATGATGACAATAGCCTGGTGATGATAGAGCATCAAAATGACGATAAAAAACACGCTATTTTTCAGTCGCTACATCTGATCAATGCCTCTACTTTAGTTTTAACCGATAAACCATGGTCAACACCACTTAATATGATTGCTGCCGTAGACCCGCTACATGAAAATGCAAGGCCAGAAAATATAGATGAACACATAGCTGAATTATTAAAGGAGATAGCCACACAAAGCAAGGCCAGGTGGACAGTGATCCATAGCTGTTTTATTGCATCAGTGCTTTATGAGTATGAAAAAAGAATTTTAGAAATGCACAAAGATGAGTTTAATGATTTTGCGAAAAGAATGAAAATAGACAAATCGCATATATGTTTAATAGAAGGACAGCCAGAAGAAGCATTAGAAACCTATATCAAAAAAAACAAGGTGGATATTATGATCATAGGTTTAGTCGCCAGGAATTTCATCGAACAAATGTGGGTTGGCAGTACAACAACCGCTTTATTGGATGATGTTCCTTGCGATATGTTACTCGTACGTCGCTGATCCGCACCAAATACGAGTCATAGTGTGTTGTTCATCTATTTGTATTACCCACTGTGCTTTTTTGGGTAATACTTTTCGTCCCCACATAGTAAGTCGCTCAAAATATTGAATAAAGTTATTGATTTCATCTTGCGTCATGCCAGTGTGTTTTTTTATGACTAATTGTTGCTCTTGTTGCCATCGCCATTTTTTTACCAAAGAAAAGTCATCAATTTGCAGATAAATTAAATCATCAATCAAAGTAAAAAGTTGTTGGTATTCAAATGCTAAATAATTATTCACCATTTCACGAAAGGTACCATCAGTATCCCTCTGTTGTTCAAATTGATTGATAGGTTTGATCAAGTCTTCTTTGCTTTGTGCAGGTGTTCCCAGGCACCAACCTTCAAAGATAAAAACATCAAGGCGGCTATCGATTTTTACCCAGTCTGATCTTGAACTCGGTTCATCAATAGACTTATCAAATCTCGGTAATATCAGGTTTAAACCTTGTTTTATCTTTAATAGATCTTTAACAGCAGCATCAATATCGTGGGTGCCAGGCACACCTCGAGTTGCAAATAAGTTATGTTTTTGCTGCGCTTGTAATGCCCTTTGTCTTTTTGAATAATAATAATCATCTAAGGACACCTGAGCGCAATTCAAGCCATATTCAAAAGTTAAAAATAATTTAATATATTCAGCTAAGGTCGATTTTCCTGTTCCCTGGCCGCCATTAATCCCCAAAATATACGGTTTATGACTGTATCTAGCGTTTGCTTTAACAATTTTTTTCGTTATTTGATTAGCACAATTCAAATATGCTTCAGGTAATTCATGTCTATTTAAAAAAGCTTGCTGCCAATTCATGGGATAATTCCTAAAAATGCTCTACAATCAATGGACAAATAAAATACTAACCGCTATATAAAAAGGTAGCCGTTAATTCTTTTAATTGGTGTTTAATGAAAGTCACTTTTTACGGAGTTCGAGGGTCCATCCCTACACCAGGTCCAGACACAGTAAAATATGGTGGTAATACTGCGTGTGTATTTGTTGAAGCAGGTAATTCTAAACTGATATTAGACGCTGGTACAGGTTTAGTCTCTTTGGGAGAGAAACTGGCGAAAAACTCAGATCCTATCACGCTTATTCTCAGTCATAATCACTGGGATCATATACAAGGATTTCCATTTTTTATTCCTGCCTACCAAAAAGACAGAGAAATAACCATTTATAGTGCTCCCACAGATCCTGTTAATTATCATGCCATATTAACACAAATGAGCATGAGCACATTTCCTGTCGAATATACTAAATTACTCGCTAAAATTGAACTTCATCATTTTCCGAATCCAAAATTTCCGGTTTTTATTAATGGTTTTAATATCAGTTCCAGCACAATTAACCATCCAAATGGCGGGTTAGCGTACAAAATACAATATGCAGGAAAACAAATCGCTTATATAACAGATAATGAAATTCACTCCAGTGATAATCTCAATACGTCCTTTGAACAATGGATAGAGTTTGTTAATGAAGTCGATTTGCTGATCCATGACGCGCAATATACGGATACTGAAATGCCTTCCAAACTTGGTTGGGGACATTCATCAATTGATCAGGCAGTTGAGCTTGCTATTGCAGCCAAAGTTAAGCACTTAGTACTTTATAGTCACGCCCCTGAACGAACTGATAAGGATTTAGACGCTGTGGTTAAATCAATTAAAGTCAGGATGGGTAAAATCAAGTTATCAGCTGCCCGTGAAGGTAAAACAATAGAAGTTTAAGCTCAATAAAGCCGGAGGCTAGTATGTCTGCAATTAACAATGCCGATGCATTAAAAAAACTTTTAAAATTAAGTTATCGGATGTCCATTGAAAAAAACACCACTAAATTACTAGAAGACATTTTAATGGCGGCAAAAGCACTCACTCATGCAGATGGCGGCACGATATATTCAATCACCAAAGACAACAAATTAAAATTTGAAACCCTCTTTAATGATACATTAAATTTATATATGGGAGGCACCTCAAATACCGCGATTAACTTTGATCACATTCCTATTTTCATCGATGGTCAACCAAACAAAAATGCCCTGGTAGCCTTGGCTGCGGCACACCATCATACAATAAATATTGAAGATGCATATGAAGCAACTGAGCATAATACAAATTCAGCCAGGGAAATGGATCAAAAAACAGGCTATAGAACGAAGTCAGTATTAACAATTCCCATGGAAAACCATGAAGGAGAAATTAATGGTGTTTTACAATTAATTAATGCTCAGGAAAATGGTGAAATCATTGCATTTGATCAACAAAATGTTGATTTGGTTTTATCTATGGCGTCACTTGCGGCCGTTGCTTTAACCAATAAACAATTGATCAGTGATATGGAGCTTTTATTTGAGTCATTAGCTAAATTAATTGCCAGAGCAATTGATGAAAAATCTCCCTATACAGGCGGACACTGCAGAAGAGTGCCTGAATTAACTATGATGATTGCCGAAGCCGTTGAAGCAGAAACATCCGGGCCATTAGCGGACTTTACACTTACAAAAAATGAAAAAGATACGCTCAATGTCGCAGGTTGGTTACATGATTGCGGGAAAATAGCGACACCTGAATATGTAATGGATAAATCAACTAAGCTTGAAACCATTTTTGACAGAATAGAGTTTGTGGATGCAAAACTTGAAATTGCAAATAAAGAGCTTGAAATAAACCAGTTAAAACACCCTGAACTGACCGCGGAAATCTCACTTAAACAACTACAATTACAAAAAGACCGAGAGTTTATTAAGCATGTAAATAAAGGGGGGGAATTTTTACCACAGGCAGATGTTGAACGTATTCAACTGATCGCAGCGTCATATCAAATTACCATTAATGGCCAAAAACAAGCTGTTTTAACTGACAATGAGTTAGAGTGCCTGCAAATACAAAGAGGTACTTTAACCACCGCTGAACGCCAGATCATCAACAAGCATATGGATATCACGATTTTGTTATTAGAATCCTTACCTTTCCCTAAACATTTAGAACATGTTGTTGAATATGCTGGTGGCCATCATGAAAAAATGGATGGAACAGGTTTTCCTAAAGGCTTAACCCGTGATGAAATGTCACTCCCAGCCAGAATGATGGCAATAGCAGATATATTTGAAGCTTTAACAGCCAGCGACCGTCCATACAAAGAGCCTAAAAAGCTAAGTGAAAGCTTAGATATCATGGGAAAAATGTCTTTAGGGCAACATATCGATCCTGATTTATTTAACGTATTTATTAATCAGAAAGTATATCTCACATATGCCAAAGAATTTCTATCAGAAAAACAAATAGATAATGTTATTGAGGCTGAAATTCCTGGTTATGTGCAAATTTAAAAAGGACAATTAATTTGCGTTACAAACACAGATTATACATCTTAATTATTTGCATTTATTTGTTCGGTAATAACGCCTGGGCGTACAAATTTAGTAAAAAAGATTTGTTAACTAAAACTAAATTTAGTTATACATGGCAAGATCATAGTAATAAAACACAAAAACTTTCGTTTTTTTTAGATAACATACTAATTAATAATCAGTATCGCAGGTTCAAAAAGTATAATAGCGCACAAGCTAAAAATGCCATTTATAAAGCCTTGCTTAAACAAGCTAAAAACTATAACCCCAGAGAAATTCAAATAAAGTTCAATAACAAAAATAAGCAATTAAATTATCTGCTCAAAGGAAAAGATACTGAACAACTCAATAAAGTAAAACAAGAATTAGAAAAAAAATATGAAACTGCGTTTAATGATTATTTAAAGAAAAGTCATTATATGAAGTTCCATAGCCCCTGGGCAGGCTTAGGGATAAAACCGGATCACATTACTTTTGCTAAAGAAGGGGCTGATTATTTAGCCCCCATAGCAAAAGCCATCTTAAAAAAAACATCCATCAGACAGCCCAGAAAAGTCATCGATTTTGTATTAAGCTGGGTGCAATCAATTCCTTACTCGGATTTAGAAAATAGAACCGAATCAAGTGGTGCAGGTTATAACCCGCCCATCCGTGTATTAACACAAAACATAGGAGATTGTGATAGCAAAGTAACGTTAGTTGCCTCGATTATTAAAAATATTTATCCCAGATTAAACATCAGTTTAATTTATATGCCAAACCATGCATTAATGGGTTTTCAACTACCTACATTAAAAAGTGATATCACAACTGAAATTAATGGGCACTTATATATACTTGCCGAACCCGTCGGTCCCGCGTTAATGCCTTTATCTGAAATTACGCCAAGTAGCCAGGGGTTTGTCAATTCAAATGGTTATTTTCATGAAGTGTTATAAAAACCTATCTGAAGAATTATCAAGATAGGTTCATAATTGAGTAAAGTGATTGTTGATATTAAAATTTTTACACTATATTAAGTTTAATTAACTACAAATTTTCTTCCGCAAATGATGCTAGCCTGCTACGTACCACGCCATTTAAATTCACGGTAGCGCTACCTTCAAAATCTTTAAATCTTTCAACTAAATAAGTTAATCCAGATGTGACAGCAGTTAAATAATTACTATCGATTTGCGCCAGATTGCCAGAACAAATTAATTTAGTCCCTTCACCACAACGGGTAATAATTGTCTTAAGTTGAGATGCCGTTAAGTTTTGGCTTTCATCCAAAATCACGATTGCGTTTTGAATACTTCGCCCGCGCATAAAGTTAATAGACTTAAATTGAATATTCGCCTTTTCCATAATGTAATTACGGCTGGAAATCGGATTTTCATCTCCTTTATGCAAAACCTCTAATGAATCGGTTATAGCCGCCAACCAGGGTGCCATTTTCTCTTCTTCTGTACCGGGTAAAAAACCAATAGACTCTGCAATTTCAGGCGTGTTTCTTGTCACTATCACCTTATCATACAGGCCTTGCTCTATCACTAATTCCAATGCACACGCTAATGCTAATAAGGTTTTACCACAACCCGCCGGCCCCGTTAAAATAACTAACTCTATATTAGGGTCAAGCAAAGCCTCTAATGCCATTGCCTGATAGATATTTTTTGGTTTTACACCCCATGCCATACGTGACATGAGACGCTCAACCCCTAAATCAAGTAATTTCACATGATCATCATCAAAGCTTTCAACTCTGGCTGCAAACGTATCAGTATCATCTAACAAATATTCATTTATAAATACATCATCAACCATAGATTTAGGGATCAGATGATGAACATTGCGTCCTTCTTGTTCTGTTTCACATTCACCAACTTGTTGCCAAAAGTCACCTGTTAATCTTTTATAGCCTGAACTTAACAGGCTAATATCGTCGATTAACTGATCAGTTCGGTAATCCTCAACAAAACTAAGACCCGCGCCCTTAGCTTTTAACCTCATATTAATATCTTTAGTGACCAAAACCACTTTTTCATCAGCATATTTATTTTGTAAATATACGGCGCAATTAATGATCCTGTGATCATTTTCGTTACCCGGTAATCCAGATACGGTATCTTCATATAAATGATCGTTAACTATAGTCAACTTCCCTAAGGCGCGATTTTCATCATTAGATACCGAGGGCAACTCAACACCTTGTAACATCTGTTCGGGCGATGCATCACGTAGTACATCATCTAAAGCGCGTATTGCAATTCTGGCATCACGGCTTACGTCTTTTTTTCTGTCCTTTATATGATCTAATTCTTCTAAAACTGTCATGGGTATTATAACGTCATGTTCTTGAAATGATAAAAAAGCGAGGGGTTCGTGAAGTAATACATTGGTGTCTAAAACATACATTTTGTGTTCTACAGTGAGTACTTTTCCCATAAATGACTTCCTTTTATCTCTCTATAATTATTATGCTTTCCTGTAAAGTTTAGTCTATTTTTATAAGGTTACTTATTTATGACATTTTTTTCTGAAAATTAAACCTAATTTTTAGTGATATTCAACATAAGTGACTTGGATATAGGGTGATTTATGGTTAACATAGCGCCCTTTTTTATATTCATAATATGCTTGTATTAAACAGCCTGCATCGGAGTAAACTAAATAAATGAATTTTTCCTTAGGACAACGTTGGATAAGTGATACTGAATCAGATCTCGGGTTAGGTACTGTTGTGGCTATTGAAGGCCGCCATATCTCTCTATTATTCCCAGCCACTGGCGATAGTCGCCAATATTCAGTACAAGAAGCACCTATTACCCGAGTTGCCTTTAACCCCGGAGATAAAATTCGCGCTACCGATGAATGGGAAATGATAGTTGAGTCACTCAGTGAAAGTAACGGCATAATTACATATCAGGGCACGCGCTGCGATACAGAAGAAAATACAACGCTTAAAGAAACTTTTTTAGATCATTTTATTAAATTTAACCATCCACAAGATAGGTTATTTGCAGGTCAAATCGACCGGTTCGATCGTTATACTTTACGTTATGATACCTGGAAATTTCAGCACAAAAGTCAGCAATCTGAATTAAAAGGTTTAACAGGGCCCAGAGCCAGCCTGATCCCACATCAGCTATATATAGCTGAGGAAGTGGGTAAACGTTTTGCGCCTCGCGTTTTACTTTCTGACGAAGTGGGATTAGGAAAAACCATAGAAGCAGGCATGATCATTCATCAACAAATTATAAGTGGCCTGGCAAGCAGAGTGCTTATTGTTGTCCCAGAAAATTTGCAACATCAATGGCTGGTAGAAATGTTGCGCCGTTTTAATTTAAGTTTTTCAATATTCGATGATGAACGCTGTACAGAAGCTTATGCCGATAGCGAAAATCCATTTGAAACAGCACAATTAGTACTAACAAGTTTAGAGTTTTTAACTAAGAAAAAGCGTTGGTTTGAAAAAGCAGCCCTAGCTGATTGGGATTTATTAATTGTTGATGAAGCGCACCACCTTATTTGGGATAAAAACAAACCAAGTACTGAATACACCCGCATTGAAACCCTAAGTCAGGATATTAACGGTTTAATATTACTCACTGCAACACCTGATCAACTTGGCCATGAAAGTCACTTTGCGCGCTTAAAATTATTAGATCCAGACAGATTTTATGATTACGAAAAATTCGTTGATGAAGAAAGTCATTACAAAGAAGTTGCAGAAGCCGCTAATCAATTATTAAGTGACCAATCACTCACATCTGAGGCGAAAGATACATTAGTTAACTTATTACAAGAAACTGATATTCAATCTTTAATACAGCAAGCAGATAACAATGAAGCAAATGCGCGTAACGAAATATTAAATATGTTACTAGATCGCCACGGAACAGGTCGTATTTTATTTAGAAATAGTCGCAGTGGCATTGAAGGTTTTCCTGGCCGTACATTACATCAATACCCGGTCGATATGCCAAAACAATATAGTACAGCTATGTCGGTAATGGGTAACTTTGGCACTGCAACAAGTCCTGAAAGCCAAGCTTTACGCGCTCTTTTTCCTGAAAAAATATATCAGGACTTTGAAGGTAGCAGTGCATCCTGGACCAAATTTGATCCCAGAGTGAATTGGTTATCAGAAAAATTAATAGAACTAAAACGTGAAAAAGTATTAGTGATCTGTGCTCAGGCTGAAACAGCACTGGCATTAGAACAAGAGCTGCGTGAACGTGAAGGTATCCGCAGTGCTGTATTCCATGAAGGCATGAGCATCATAGAAAGAGACAGAGCAGCAGTATATTTTGCCGAAGATTCAATGAGTGCAGCGCAAGTACTGCTGTGTTCTGAAATAGGCTCCGAAGGACGTAATTTCCAATTTTCACATAATGTTATTTTATTTGATTTACCACTCAACCCTGACTTATTAGAACAACGAATTGGACGCCTTGATCGCATTGGTCAGGAACACGACGTTCAAATCCATGTTCCTTATTTTGCCAATACAGCGCAAGAAGTTTTATTACGTTGGTATGATGAAGGCTTAAATGCCTTCGAGCAAACGTCTTCAACAGGACAATTATTATATCAAGAGTTTAATGAAGAGATTTTATCGCTTATTGCTGCACATAACTGTGATGAAGAAGAGTTAGACCCTTTACTTGAGCAAGTATCGGCACAAAACCTGAAACTGAAAAAGCAAATGGAACAAGGCCGCGATCGCTTACTTGAATTACATTCTAGTGGTCAGGGCCGAGCTAAAGAGTTGGTTGAGATCATAGAAAACAAGGATGATGAAACAGATCTGGTTATTTATATGATCAGAATGTTTGATATGTTTGGCGTCAACCAAGAAGATAAGGGTGAAAACTCAATAATATTAAAACCAACTGAACATATGTTAGTACCGTCATTTCCTATGTTAAAAGATGATGGTATGACCGTCACCTTTGATAGAAATACCGCATTGTCGCAAGAAGATTTGCATTTCATCAGCTGGGATCACCCTATGGTTCAAGGAGCGATGGACCTTGTTTGCAACGACGACTTTGGTTCAAGTTCTGTTGCTTTACTTAAAAACAAACAACTACCCGCAGGTAATTATTTTGTTGAACTTATCTTTATAGGTGAAGCAAGTGCACCAAAATCTTTGCAAATGGGACGTTTTTTACCCCCGACCCCTATCCGGGTTTTACTCGATAAAAGTGGTAACGATTTAGCACCAAATGTGGGATTCGAACAATTTAACAATCAACTTTCAGCTGTTGGCAGACAAACGGGCAGTAAATTAGCTGGTGCATTACAAAGTCAGATCCATCCTTTAATTAAAACAGCAACGGCCACTGCAGAGCAACAACTCACAGTGCTAAAACAACAGGCAACACAAAAAATGCAGCTTGTTATGCAAGATGAAGTTGAAAGACTAACAGCTTTAAAGAAACTCAATCCAAATATTCGTGATGAAGAAATTCAATTTTTCACCAAACAGACAAGTGAACTAGTGCAATATATAGAAAAAGCACAATTAAAATTGGATGCCATTCGATTAATTGTTGTTTCTCATTAAGTCATAAACGAAGCCAGATATTCCATCAGAATATCTGGTTTATCAGCGAGATAAAAAGAGCGCTATATGTTAGTCAACTATGATCCACCTATGTCTCCGTATCTTGAAGTGGTTTATCAAGATGATGATATCATTGTATTAAATAAGCCCAGTAAATTGTTATCTGTTCCAGGTAAAAATCCAATACATGCTGACTCATTAGAACGACGAGTGCAAAAAGTCTTGCCAACGGCAACCATAGTACATCGATTAGATATGGCAACCTCAGGCATACTTTGCATGGCACTTAACAAACCTGCACATCGCCATATTAGTCGTCAGTTTCAAGACAGAAAAACAAAAAAACGTTATATCGCAAGGGTGTGGGGAAAATTAAAGCAACAACAAGGTGAAGTTAATTTACCTTTAATTTGTGACTGGCCAAATAGACCAAAACAGATGGTCGATTTTGAACGCGGTAAGCCATCACAAACGTTTTGGCAAGTACTCAACTACGAATCTTTACCAGATAACGAATTTGCCACCCGAGTTGCACTCACCCCTATAACAGGCCGCTCTCATCAATTAAGAGTTCACATGCTATCGTTACAGCATGTGATCCTGGGGGACAGACTATATGCTCACCCAAAAGCATTAGCCGCTGCCGACCGATTACAATTACACGCAGAATATTTATCATTGCAACACCCGGTTACTGAAAAAGTATTAGAGTTTACCGCGCCTTGTACGTTTTAATGCTAAACTTTCCATTTAATTAGTCGATAACCATATAATCTACTTATTAAAGGATCGTTTTGAAATTGTATCAGCGGTTTATAGTTACACTGTTATATTTAGCTGTTCTGCCTATGAATGTCTTGGCTGTGGAAGCACCTAAAGTGGCCGCACCACCTTCTCTGGAAAGCATCTATCAGGATGATTTATATCACTACCTGAAAGGTGATGAAATAAAAATGATTTTATCGGGTGAATTAGAATTCGCATCTTTGTATCGCGATCATAGCGCTGCACAATCCAGAGGTGTAGCCATCTTATTACCTGATTGGGATTTACCTGCAAATAATCAGAAAGGTTTAAATTATTTAAGATTACAACTCAATGATTATGGCTGGATCACCTATGCACTGAATGTTCCGCCCCCTGTAGAACTCAATAGCCACAACATTGCCGATAACCCAAAACTATTTCACGCCCCCATTCAACAACAAATTACAGATGAAGCTTACAAAGATTATCAACAACTTTTATTGAATCGATTTAAATCTGTTTATAAATCAGCATTAGAGCATCCCGGGTTTGTTATTGTTATTGCACAAGGTACCACAGCCGCAATTTTAGTAGATTACTTTTCGAAACCAGACGATGAAATGCCCGAAGAAATGTTAGATGCAATCATATTATTAAGCAGTTATATTCCTGATACTAAATTAAACCAAGAGTTTAGCATTAAAATAGGTCAAACACCGATCCCCATATTAGATCTATACCATAGCCATGATAATCGCTTTTTACTTAAAGAATTAAACAATCGAAAAAGAGCCAGCATTAAGTACCACAAAATGGATTATAGACAAAGGCAACTCTTTGACAACTTCAATGCAAAACAACAACAGCCCAGATTACTCAAAGAAATTTACGGTTTTTTAACTAAAGTAGGTATGTGATTTTTGATTTAGCGAGCAATAGCCACTAATCTTTAATCACGTTTTTTCTTTATATTACTGATGATAGTAGTTTGCTCTTATGAATAAAGTTTTTTTTTATTTACTCCTCACACTTAATCTATTTTCGTTTTATATTGATTGCGCCGCTAAAACCTTAATTATAGGCAGTAGTGAAGCGCCTCCCCATACAATCAATGGCGAATTTCATGGTATTGATTTAGATATCACAAAACTAATCCTGAATAAATTAGGTTATCAGGTTGAATTTCAGTTTATGGGCTTAGCCAGAGCAAAAATAGAAGTTGAAGCGGGAAGAATTGATGCTATGGCGCCTATATTCTGGCAACAAGACTCTGCTGGATTTTATGCTTCAACTCCTTTTATTAATTACAAACCTACCGTTTTTTCACTGACGAAGAATAAGCTAAACCCTGGTCGCCTTTCAGATTTAAGTTCTCACTCCATCGTTACTTTTCAGGGGGCAACCGGATATTTTAATAATGACTTTATCGCTTTATCTAAAGAGCCGGGATATCAGGAATTAAAAGACATGAGTGTTATTGCTGAACTTTTAGTTAAAAATAGATTTGAATACGCCATATTAGATAAATATGTATTTTATTACTTTTATCGAATCAATAATAAAACCCGAGATACCTCTATTTTTACTGAACACAATTTAATACCGCAAGTCCCTGCGAGCGTCGGGTTTCACAATATTGAGCTTAGAAATAAGTTTAATCAGGTACTCGAAGGTATTCATAACAATAAAGATTATAGAGCAATTTTAAATCGCTATTTAGGCGTAAATTCGCATAACGTGAACTAAAAAGAAATATAAGGGAGCCTCTATATGTGCCTTTTGTAAGCGACTGATTTATCTTTATTTAACTATAAGCGGTAGACTTGCCAGCCATTCTGACAGACGAAGTAGACGAATTTGTTAATTGACTTTAAAATCGACCACTAAAGTGGCCGAAAAAAACGCTATTACCTATTAACTGAGTTAGGGCTCATATGTGTTAGGTGTACTCTACACTACATTTTAACTTATAAGCTTCGGAGTAAGCAGGGTTGTTAAAAATAATAAAAGCAGAATCACCAACACAAACCTAAAGTCTTTTTTACGTTTTGAAATAAGCCCATTAATTGAGATGCATAACAAAACGGCAAGGTTTAGAAAGAAAAATATTTCGTATAATGAAAACTTCCACAACTTAAGTGAAAATGCAAAATAATCAACGTTAAGCAGAATAATGTATATGCTCAACAGAACAAAAACAAAGAGACTCACCTTTTTAGCTTTCACACATTCCCTTGTACACATAACCTATTAAAAGGCAAAAAATAGTTGGTTAAAATAAGCGAAGAAGGAGCAAAAACCAACTGTTATTTGTCCTGCTTTAACGACTTGTTGAACGAAGCCGCTTTGCGGCAAAAATTGAAGTCCCGGTGTCCAAGTTATTACCCGCTAATCTCAGCGGTGTTAAAGCTGGAGCTGATTATGAATACCATCGAACAAACTCGCTTTGAAAAACTATACCAATCTTACCTTAATGAACTTACTTTACAAGGGAAAGCACCTAAAACCATTGATATGTATAGCCGTTATATCAGACAATTAAGTACCTTTTTTGATCGCTGTCCTGACAATCTGTCTACCTACGAACTTAAGTGCTTTTTACTCTATCTTGTTCACAATAAATCGTGGAGTGCCGTTAAAATTGCACGTAATGCCATTCAATTTTTGTATCGTCATGTGCTTCATTATCAATGGCAGTGGATAGAAATAGTTAAACCCCCTAAAGTTTATCCCCTGCAAGATGTGCTTTCACCCAAAGAAATGCTCGCTTAGGAGTGTGTTTATAAGATAAAAAATTAATAAAGAACAATGGGTTATTACGGTATTGCGTATATATTTTTAAGGGAATGTAAAAAATAATTGCCGTAATAGTTAGTCCCACTCGGCTAAAAAATGATTTATTTGGCTGTGTGATATCTCACCTGAAAGTCAATTCTATTTATTTACTATAGTAGCACGGACTTGTCCAACAACCGGATTAAGTCGCGGCTGCGCGCGACCTATCCATGTTTATTATGTGCTTTTTTGGCGTTCAAGTGACTCGTTTAATAAGCCTATAATTGTGTATAATTCTTTCTTATCGAAAAAATCATTCTCAGCACAAAGTTCAATTAAATCCATCATGCCCCACTTAGGTAACTCGCCAGATGAAATAGGGTCAAAAGAACCTTCTTTATTCCACCAAGCTAGACGAACTGATTCCTCTTCAAAACCAAATTTTTCACCCGCACTAGAGTTTCCATTTTCACGCTTAAGTGCAAATTGAACTTCAACTTTTCCTTCATTTTTATCACGCTGATAACGGATGGTCGGAAATGTACTGCTTACTTTCATGAGAACCCCTTTGATATTAAAAACAGGCACATAACGCCGCGCTCTGCGGAAATTTAGGAGCGCCAGCGAGTAAATTTTCCGTAGCAGCGCCTTGTTGAACGAAGCCGCTTTGCGGCAAAAAACATCATTCATACTTTAACTCAGTAGCACTGTCGTATTGGCAGTGTCATTCTGGAGTAAATACTATGAATAATCTTGAACAAAAACATTTCGACTTCCTTTGCCTTCAACATCTTACCAACTTAAAGTTACAAGGTAAACGACCTGCGACTATTGACGCCTATTCTCGTGCCGTTCGTCGTATTACCGCCTATTTTGACCGAACTCCTGATACCTTAAGTACCCAAGATTTAAAGCAATACTTTAATGACCTGATCCAAACGCATTCTTGGAGTACCGTCAAATTAGACCGTAACGGTTTACAATTCTTTTATAAGTACACCCTTGAGCGCCATTGGCAGTGGCTTGATATCGTTAAGCCCCCGCAGGTAAAGCGTATTCCTGATATTTTAACTCCTGCAAAAATTGCTTTTATGATTAATCAAACCGACATTCCGCACCCTAGTTTATGAATACATTTCTTGATATGTTTTGCCTAAGGCATTTAACACGCTTGAGTGCCTGGGCTCTAAGTTGGCAATTAGGCCGTTTTTCTGCTCAAAATACATAACAGTGATACCGCTAAAGCAATGAAATATCCATCTGGCGGTTGGTTTTTGGCTTGGCTTTTTCTTTTGATCGGGAAAGTGTTGGCCAGTGTCCCGTAGTCCCTTTCTGATCCTGTGCTCAAGGGCGTTGTAAACCATTAAGCATAAAGTCATTATCATCAGTAGCGCTTCTATTCGTTCCGGCTTTTTCAAAAATATCGCGCTGGTAAAAAACTCTGGGCTCTTTAAAAACTTAAAGCCACGCTCAACTCGCTGTTGCCCTTTGTATTGGCTTAACAACTCTGCCATATCGAGGTTATTGATTTCGTTGGTGGCCAGAATAAAGCAGCCGCACTTGGTTTTTATCCGCTCACATTCGGTTAGTGAGCTGGCTAAAATCCCTTCGATGAAGTATTCAAAATAATCGGGTTGGGCGTCTTTTGCCGGCTGGCCTTTGTTTTTATAGCGTGCTTTTTCTCTGATATTAATTGAATTAACTTGCATTATCGGCGAACTTTTCTGCCATTTTGCTAAAGCTTTGCGAGCATCTTGTTCACAGGAAAAGGCTTCTTTGTTCAGTTTTATAAAGGATTTTATCGCCTTATCTGTTTGTTTTTGCAGACGCTTTCCCAGTGTTTTCATTTCTTTTTCTTTCGCCGCTTCACTTTGAATAAGCAACCATTTCTGTTTGACACCTGCATAACCGCTATCAATCCAGCAGCCCCTGTAACCGTCAGCGAAATCTATGAGTTTATACGCTGTTATTTGGTTTATCAGCTGCTTGGCCTGAGTTAAAACAGCAGGCACGCGACTAATGAATATTCTTTCCTGCTTCGCCAATGCTTGTATCGTTTCTTTAACATATAAGGCACTGTCGCCGATATGATACTTGCTGTCACAAGCGCTTTTTACCGAATCCTTAAACTCTTTAACTAACTGGTAAAACTCGGTTTTATCATTTGCATTGCCATTGGCCGGTGACATATACAGCGGGATCCCGGCTTGTTGCTCAACTAATAAATGCAACACAACCTGCTTTAAGTCTGGTCGGTGATCGCGGCTATAGCCATGGGTTAAGGTGACAGCACCCGTATCAGATTCAGTATCGTAATTCCCATCAACATGAAAGCTGGTGATATCTTGATTAACCGTTTCAACTTTTAAGTCGAGTGTTTTAACCGTATTGCTGGCTAAATGCGAAAATAACTCTGTTACCCCAAATTCAAAAAATTTGTCCATGGCGCGACCTAAGGCACTGTCATTGAGCTGCTTAGCTTCAATACCGGGCCTTAATAATCGAGGTAAATCTTTATTGGCAAAAAACTCAGGGAATAAATGTAATGGCCGACTAGTAAAGCCTAACCCATTGATGATCATGGCAACAAGCAATTCGCCATAAGAAACAAGCTTGTCATCCGGTGAAGGAATGAGTCGATCAACTTGCTCTGCTATTTTTAGTTCTTTACACATTTGAGCGATCAGGCCTAAATGACCAAGGTGTTTGGTGAAAGGTTTAAAAGGTGCTGACATAATAATTTCTTTGCTAAAAAGAAAGTATAAGATCACATTTAAAATAGATCGTCAAATCGATCCTGAAAAATATTTTGATCCTTATAATTAAGCGTATATTTTGAGCAAAAAAGAAACTGTTAAATAGGGTGCTGGATCACGGATCAAACCAAACAACAACGCTATCAAGTCTTCTTCTTAACTTTATACACTATGGGATTACGTTTAAGTGTGAAGTGGTCTAATGAAACTGTAGAGGTTTATAGCTTACAAAAAAATGGACACACAAAAAAATCAAACAAAAAAATGGACAGGCTAACTTTTCTTCTTAATACCATACAGCTAATTACTAAATTTTAAATACTAGATCGCTTATTTTTTATAATTTAATGGGATCTGAGTGCTTTCTTTCGGGTGGAATATCCTGAATAAAGATTTTACTATCATTGTTAAAATTTATGATGATAAAAATCGTCAATTTTTAGAGGTTTAAACTGATATAGATCGAAATAACTTTATAAACTTCTATAACTAAGATGCACCTTTATACCAACTATGATGGTGTTGGTGTGCACAAGCCAATAATGCTGTTCTACTCCCTGCAAAATTGGCATATTGTCGCCTGAAATTTTTTATCGATTCTAACCATGTTTCTTTTTCAATATCTAATTCATTTAATATTCGTGGAACATCTGTTGAAATATATCCACTTTTATTCGGGTCTATATGCCGTCCACTCCAATCTGCTAGTTCCAGGTAATCTAATAAACTAAATGGAATTGTATTTTCATCCTGGTTTGACCCAAATTTCAGTAGTTTATTCGGTTGCTCTGCCACTTTAAAACCTTGCTTTTTACTCTTGGATTTCAATGGTTTTTTATGAGATTTATATTGATTAATACGTTCTTGAATTGAAGTAAAATCACTTTCCCCTAGAGTACGAGCCATTTTGGCTCGAATAGGATTTAAATCTACATACATCATGCAACTTAATATTGCTTTTTCATCTAGCAAGGCCTGGGATTTGAAACGGCCTTCCCAGAACTTACCTGTACAGCCATCCTCTTTATTAGCTTTCCTGGAAATGTTTTCATTCAAACTTTTCATAAACCAACTAATATCAAACAACCTTGTTCGCCATTTATTTACTATCTCTTTAATTGCAAATAAACACCCTTTATCAAGGGTTTCTCCTGCTAAATATCTATTTATTAGTACGTTACCATTATACAATTGATGCCAACGACTAATTACTTCATCGTCACTCCAGCTCAGTACACGCTCCCTATCAACTTTTACTACTAAGTGATAGTGATTCGACATAATACTATACGCTGCGACATCTATAGCAAAAATTTCTGAGAGCCGTTTTATACGGTCAACTAACCACTGTCGCCTATGGTCAAAATTTTTCCCTGTATACGGGTCATCACCATTTAAAAAAGCTCTTCTGACACATCTATTAATGCAATGGTAATAAGGGGTTGATTCTAAATCAATTAAAGACTCTCGCGCTCTGGTCATGACCTACACCTAATTAATCGTTTATTAATTAAGCATAGTTCAAAACCATCAAATAGAACAAAAACCAATCAAATATTTTAGCCTGTCCTTTCCTCGTGATTATTAAAACACAGCATGATACTGAGATCTAAATAGCTAACAGTATCATAAAAAAACCGACTCAATTGAGTCGGTTTTTTCGTTTTAATCATAGGTAACAAGTTAGAAAATCGGCAATCCTTTGATAAATATTACGAAATTAAAGTAACCGGAAATATAAGCGATCTTTGAAAATACGATGGTAGTTTGGGAAATCTTATAACGCAATTTGGTAAAAAGTACGATAATAAAGTGGTAAAAAAGATTTTGGTTATGATAATAAAGTGGTAATACGCTTATTTTTTAGACTATGGGTATGATGAATAATTTGGTAAAAAGTACGATGGTAATTTAGCGCGCTACAGAAGCGCAGCCAACTGTTAGCAGTCCGTTTTGAGCAGCTTGTTGAACGAAGCCGCTAAGCGGCAGAAAAACATCATTCATACTTTAACTCAGTAGCACTGTCGTATTGGCAGTGTCATTCTGGAGTAAATACTATGAATAATCTTGAACAAAAACATTTCGACTTCCTTTACCTTCAACATCTTACCAACTTAAAGTTACAAGGTAAACGACCTGCGACTATTGATGCCTATTCTCGTGCCGTTCGTCGTATTACCGCCTATTTTGACCGAACTCCTGATACCTTAAGTACCCAAGATTTAAAGCAATACTTTAATAACCTGATCCAAACGCATTCTTGGAGTACCGTCAAATTAGACCGTAACGGTTTACAATTCTTTTATAAGTACACCCTTGAGCGCCATTGGCAGTGGCTTGATATCGTTAAGCCCCCGCAGGTAAAGCGTATTCCTGATATTTTAACTCCTGCACAAATTGCTTTTATGATTAATCAAACCAAACAACAACGCTATCAAGTCTTCTTCTTAACTTTATACACTATGGGATTACGTTTAAGTGAAGCTCTAAACCTGACTGTGGCTGATATTGATAGTAAAACCATGCAAGTTCATATTCGTGATGGCAAAGGTGGGAAAGATAGACTCGTACCTTTACCGAGTAAAACACTTGATGAATTGCGTTTATATTGGAAAACGCATCACCATGAACAACTTATCTTCCCAGGTAAAGGACAAGGTGCAAATTCTCCTATGGATAAAGGTGGTGTACAAAAAGCAATGAAAGCGGTATTAAAGCACTGCAAAATTGAAAAACATATCAGCCCACACTCGCTCAGGCACTGCTTTGCAACACACTTATTAGAGCAAGGATTAGATTTACGCTCTTTGCAGTTATTGCTCGGTCATGGCAGCCTCAATACCACTTCAAAATATACTCAGTTAACTCAAATAAAACAATATGATACCAAGCGCCTGGTTAATCAATTAACTAATAACGTTATGCGTATGTGGGAGGCTTTATGAGTTGTTTTATTGAGTTATTACGTCAGCATCAACATGAATTTTTGCACCATTATGATAATCAACTTAATCATAATACACGTCATGCCATCAATGCCTTGCTCAGTTGCAAAACATCCGAGCAACGTAAAATGAGTTGGTGCTGCGCTCACTGTCACCATCAAGCACAACACCCGCTCTCATGTGGGCATCGACACTGCCCACAATGCCAACATAAAACCACCATGCAATGGATACAACGACAACAGCAAAAGTTACTGCCTTGTCATTATTTTATGGTGACATTCACCTTGCCTTTTGAGTTTAGAACATTAGCCCGATATCAGCCAAAAGCGCTATATCAAACCATGTTTAAAGTGGTGAGTAATGTACTCAAGGGGTTTGCCAAGCGACAATTTAAAGCAGACATAGGTTTCACTATGGTATTACATACCCACAACCGTCGTCGTGATTTACATCCCCATATTCATGTCATTTTACCATGTGGATATTATGATGCTGATAAAAACCAGTGGCATAAAGGAAATAAGCAATTTCTATTTAATGAATTTGCTTTAGCCAAAGTATGGCGTGCTCAAATACTCGATGCGATTAATAAACACGCTCAAATTAACTTACCCGCAAAATATCCAAAGAAATGGGTCGTAGATTGTCGTAAAGTGGGGTTTGGTGAAAAGGCTTACCAATATCTCTCACGCTATTTATATCGTGGTGTATTAGCTGATAAAGCCATCATTGCTTATGATAACAACACTGCCACCTTTAAATACCAAGACGGACAAACCAAAAAAACAGCAACACGTACATTACCTATACTCAAATTTTTATGGTTGATATTACAACATGTTCTTCCTAAAGGACTACAACGTGTCAGAGATTGTGGTTATTTACGTGGTAATGCAGGTAAATTACGTCAACGTATTCAGACACTACTTATGAATACCAAAGACTGGATAATATCTGAGAAACAACCACAACCAAAAACAATCCGTATTTGTCCTTGTTGCAAACATGAAATGTTATGTATGGGAGTGATCATCAATTTAGCACGAACGAACTAGCCGAAAGGCTTATAAAATAAGGATAATGGCTTAAATGAATAAGAGGAGATAAAGTATAAAAAACTAACTAATTGATAAGGTAAAATATTTTAACTTCTGAACACAAGAAGCGCATTGACTCGGCTAAAATAAATAATAGTCGCTGCAAATAAAAAACACGATCACCACTATTTACTATAAATAAGTTAAACGACTTAAGCTCGGGCTTGTTCAACACCCAGATAAGGTGTCGGCTGCGCGACACCTATCCTTATTTGTTAGGTAACATTACCACACAGCATATTGATAATTTATATACCCAGAAAGTTTCGATACTTGGCATATACCAAGCTTTTTACCTACTTTAAAATTCTCAAATGCACCTTCCTGTAATTTGTAATCCGTATTAATTTCTAAAGAACTTAGGATAGCTGATGCATCTTTAAGGTGAACCTGTACTACTCCTTTTTCAGAGTAAGACACTCCTTGAGGAGCAAAACCCCGAGAAGGCTCCCGCTCTATAACTACATAACCATAGGGTAACTCAACACCACATGACTCTTTAAATACAACTTCCAAAGGTTCAGGATCAGATGGAATAAATGCTGCTATAAAAACAAATGCGACAAACAATAATGGTGGAATTACAGTTATGTATACAATAATTTTAAAAATCTGATACATGCTCGACCATGAAAGTTACCTAACAGCTTAATACCAGGTATTCTTGGTATGTAATTTTTCAAATTTCAAAAGCTAATCCCAAATTTCTAGATATTATTTAATAATTTTAGCAGTTTACCATTTTATTTTTTTTAGATAAAGATTCTTCGTATTAAATGAAAGCGAGAATTTAGATAATCGAGAATTATTTTACGCGGTATGCAATTTAAATTCACTATTTTGTTAAATAAAAACAAACAACTAGAATTTACGTTTTACTTAATCGCGCAAAATTGTATTTTACATACCGCGCAATATGTTTGAAAAACTACAAACATTGAATTGCATGACTCAATCACCATTTTTGGAATCTATTAGAAGCGAATTACGAACTAGAAGATATAGCTTGCAAACCGAAAAAGTTTATCTGTATTGAATTAAAGGATTTATTTTATTTAATGATAAGCATCATCCCTTCTAATATTTACTCTTTCCTTAATAGTGTACCGTTGAACAACAGGGTTAAGTTATGGCTGTGCACAACCTTTCCTTGTATGTTATATTTTTTACGCCACCGAAAAATTTACTGCGTGGACATTGGTAAAGTTTATTTTTTTAAATATTCATAAGCAGCTTGAATGTCTTGGCTTTTTTTCTTTGCTACTTCCATTAAATGTTCAGGTAATCCCTGCGATACCAGTTTATCTGGATGATGTTGTGACATAAGTTTTCGATAAGCTTTTTTAATTTCTTTATCGTTGACACTTGATTGTAAACCAAGCACATCTAAAGCTTGCTTTTTATCCATGCCTGATTGACTGCTAGATTGACCTTGTTGTGAGCCATACTGTTTTTTTCTAAAATTAAATTCAGCCTGATAACGTTTAAGAATAAAAATAAAATGCGTTTTAGAAATTCCTAAATGTTTACTTACAAACTCTAAAAGTGACTTTTCTTCCACAGACACATGTCCATCACTGAAAGCCATTTGAATTTGAATCTCTAAAAATAATTGCAATAAATCGAATCGACCACTAAACCTCGTCTTAAAATCGTCTAAAGTTTGTTTTAAAGGAAAGTCAGCCTCTTTACCGCTTTTAAACGCATCTTGTGCTTCTTGACGATTTTCACCTGTTAGTGCCATTTCATCCATAAACAATGAAGCGGCTTTAATATGAACCTCACTAACACGACCATTTGATTTAGCAATATGGCCCATAACCGAAAAGCAGGTATAAAAAAACAAAGCCTGTCGTTCACTAATATCTTCTTTAGAGAAAAACCCCTGAAATCCACCAGCTTTATCAAAGTCAGACTTTAGACTTTTATCAAACATATGGCCGAGATAAAACCCTAATACCGCACCAAAAAAATTACCAAACATAAACCCAAATATAGTGCCGAGTAACTTACCTCCCATGTACTTCTCCAACTTTTAACTTATCAACGTACGTCATATATTGTTCCTGTTTGATCATCTCAATTTGTTGCATATCATATTTTATTCTTTTAGATTATCGGCATATTAATTCTAGCAAGAGATCAACATGGATAAAAAAATCGGCTTATTAAGTTTAATTTTGGCATTTTCATGCACATTTTCACAAGCTAAACCGCTCACTTTAGAAAGAATTTTTTCAGATCCTAGTTTATCAGGTAAATCTCCGGTGCAATTAAAGTTTTCACCTGATGGCACCCGAGTAACTTATTTACAAGGGAAGTCCGAAGATTACAACCGCTATGATCTTTGGGAATATAATATAAAAGATCAAACGAATAGACTACTCGTTGATTCTAAAAATTTATTTTCTGGTCCAGAAAGTTTATCTGATGAAGAAAAAGCCAGGCGAGAGAGGCAACGTATATTTGGTAAAGGTATTTTAGAGTATACCTGGTCAGAGTCAGGTGATGCGTTATTGTTCCCACTGAATGGAGATTTATATTATTATAATTTGGCAACAGCCAAGAGTAAAAAATTGACCAATACGCCCGAATTTGAAACCGATGCCAGATTTTCACCAAAAGGAAATTATATTTCTTTTATTCGTTCTCAAAATATTTATGTACTAGACCTGAAAAGTGAATTGGAAACCCAATTAACATTTGATGGTGGCGACAATATTAAAAATGGCATGGCTGAGTTTGTAGCGCAAGAAGAAATGGGCCGAATGACAGGTTACTGGTGGGCTGGTGATGATTCGAAAATTGCCTTTACCCGTGTAGATGAAACTCAGGTAGAAGTTGCCATTCGTAATGAAATATACGCCGAAGAAGTTAAACTATTCAATCAAAGATACCCTTTTACAGGCACTAACAATGTTGATATTCAGCTTGCAGTTGTAACACTTAATAATAAAGAAATAAACTGGATAGATTTAGGTAAAGAAAAAGATATTTATATCCCTCGCGCTAAGTGGCATAAAGATAACATGACCCTATCTTATCAATGGCAAAATCGTTCGCAACAAAAATTAGAGTTAAGGTTTTATAACAGCGATAACAAAAAACAACATGTCAGTCTGACTGAAACCAGTGATACCTGGATAAATTTACATGAAGACCTGTATTTCTTAGATGATAAAAAACATTTTATATGGGCGTCTGAGCGCGATGGTTTTAAGCATCTTTACCTCTATAATATTAACGGTCAATTAGTGCGCCAACTCACAAAAGGACACTGGGTAGTTGATAGTTTAAAGGGAATTGATGAAGATAAAAACCTGATATATTTTGCCGGCAGAGCCGATACCGTATTAGAAAGCCACCTCTATTCTGCACCTTTATTCAATAAAGGAAACATTAAGCGGTTAACTGAAACTGGTAGTTACCATAAAGTGGTGATGGCAAAAGATCACAAATCATTTATCGATAACTATTCTTCTGTAAATAGTCCCAGCTCTGTTGCATTACGTAATGAACAAGGCGAATTTATTACCTGGTTGGAAAGAAATGAATTAAACCAATCCCACCCACTAACTGAATATGTAAAAGATCTTGCCATTCCTGAATACGGTACTTTAAAAGCACAAGACGGACAATTACTTAACTATCGAATATTTAAACCTGTTAACCTCAAAGCAGGTAAAAAATATCCTGTTATTGTGAACGTGTATGGTGGACCTCATGCACAACGTGTCGCTAATAGCTGGCGTTCTAAAAATTTATATTTTCAATATATGGTGCAACAAGGATATATTGTATTTCAATTAGATAATCGCGGCTCATTTAACCGGGGTGTAGCGTTTGAATCACCTATATATAAAAATTTAGGTGATGTAGAAGTCACAGACCAAATAACCGGTGTTGAGTATTTAAGAACTTTAAATTACGTTGATGCCAAACGGATCGGTATTTATGGCCATAGTTATGGTGGCTATATGGCGCTTATGACCATGTTTAAAGCGAGTGAGTACTTTCAGGCTGGTGTTTCTGGTGCACCGGTGACAGACTGGAACTTATACGACACCCATTACACAGAAAGATATTTATCACATCCAAAAACCAATGCTGATGGTTACAAAGCCAGTAATGTATTCCCTTATATCAATGGATTAAAAGGTTCACTACTTATTTATCATGGAATGGCTGATGATAATGTTTTATTTACCCATGCAACTAAAGTCTTTAAAGAACTGCAAGACAATGCGCTTGCATTTGAAATGATGACCTATCCCGGTTCAAAACATAGTCTTCGAGGGAAAAAAGTACAAACGCACTTACATCAAACAATCACAAACTTCTTCGATCGAGCGTTTAAGTGACCTTACTCTTTGAGGAAATAAACTTGCACATGCCATGACCGAATGAATTACCAGGCCTTAACAGATACCCATAACGCTGATAAAAGGCCTCTTTTCCCTGCGCTGCTAACAAACCAATTGTTGAACCCGGCTGCGCAGTTTTGGCTAAATAGTCTTCTATATGTGTCATTAATACAGCCCCTAGTCCTAGTTTTTGATAATCAGGATCTACCACCACATCTTGTACATAAAAATACATTACACCATCACCCACAATGCGCCCCATAGCAATTAATTTATTACCCTCTCTGATCACAACATGAAATAACGACTGGGCTAAACTTTTCGCTCCCATTTCCAGACATGTTTCACCCCAACCTACTTTAGCCCTTAAATCTGAAAACTCTTGTGCTGATGGGCATTCGAACAGGACAGTATATTCACCTCGACTCACTGATAACCTCTTTCTTATTTAATTTGACTGAACATATCTAAATCTGCAGCCTAACTATTGGTAAATTTAAGTAAAACAACAGAAAAAATAATATCAAAATGGATCTGTAATCCCTGCATCCATACACTTAATGGATCACCTCAGTTATACACCACACTCAATACTTATACCATTTGTATTAAATTAGTGATCAAATATCAGTGAGGATAAATTTTCTACAACAAGGCGTTTGATTGAGCAATAGCAGGCTATTGGGATTGAAAACAACGCAGTTTTAGTGAAATTTAGGCCATTGAGAATGATCACATATTTGATGTAATTGGTATTAATAAACATCACGACTTAATATACAGTGACCAAAATGATGAACGATATTCGTTTCGAAATAATTTTGCTGTGTTAAATTAAATGCAGCAGTTGCGTCATTTACCACATAACAGGTATAACCCTTATCATGAGCGTCTCTTAGGGTAGATTCAACACATACATGAGTTGCAAACCCTGCAAGGTATAAAGTCTCTATTTTATTATTACGCAATACGCTATCTAGCATACTACCTGAAAACGCGCTTGCTCCTGTTCTTTCATAGATAGTCACTTCATTAGTTAATGGCTTAAACATTTCATGAATTTGTTTAAATTTACCTTGCCAGGTTTTGGCTTTAGGAATAGCAGCACGTAAACCATATGTAGCTAAGCCAAAAGTTTTATACTGTGGATCTGGCTGCATTGTAACATGACAAATTAACGCATTAGATAAGCGTGATTGAGTTAATAAAGACTTAGCATTATCAATTCTAGTATTGATGTTTATATCTGGTTTGATGAATTTTTTTCTAAGTATCCCTGTTTCACACACCCATTCATTTTGAAATTCAATAAATACAACTGCTGACTTTTCGGTTAAACAACCGCTTGGTAAGTTCATAATCACTCCTAATAATAAAAATAGACAGCGATTTTAAAATACAAAATACTCAGTTACCTTTACTTATGTTAAGTATTTAGTTTTTTCCTAATACGAGATAGCGTAACATCTGTCATACCTAAATAACTCGCAATAATGTACAGTGGCAATCGATCAGTTAACATTTTATTCTGCTGTTTAAAATTAATATAACGAGATTCTGCATCCAAATTTAACCAGCTATACTCACGCTCAACTTTCTCATTGAGCATTGACTCCAGCATATTGATTATAATTGATTTACCCCATTTTTTAGATTCTAAATATATTCTTACACTCTGATAATTTGCAGTCAAAATTTGACTATCTTCTGAGCTTTCAATTGCAAAATTCACCACTTTATTAATAGCTGATGGAGCATGAGGTGCTAAAATTTGATTTTCTAAAAAAAAACCTTTTGTATGCTCTTTACCATCTTGTGATAAATAGAAAAGACGAAACATTCCCTGGTGAACAATTGAAAACTGCAACCATGGAGTATTACTACGAATAAACAGTTGACCTTTTTTATAGTTTTTAACGGTAAATAATTTTATAAAATCCGGAGTTAACCTCAACTCTTCCCTTGTATACAAAGAAAAACAGTTTACTATGATTTTTTCGACATCCATCACGTATTCCTTATAATAATGGCAGGCATTAACCAATCAAACTCAATTGTGCCTGTTGTTTTTCTTCTGCTTTAATTCCGACACCTAAACCTAATAATCGAACACCTTTATTTCCGCCTCTGGCATAGGCCTTTTTTAATAATTCAGTAAATAGTTCTGTTGAAAGTTCTGGATTGGTTTGATCGGCAGTTGTTGAAGTAAAGTCTTCAAATTTAACTTTTACGGTTAATTTACTTATGCGTTGGGATAAACTCTGTCTTTCTAACCTTTTAGTTAATTCAGCTAATAAATTTGGAATTTGATCGCAGCATGCTTTAATAGACTTTAGGTCATATTCATAAGTGTGTTCAACACTCAATGATTTTCGAACATGATCAGTACATATTTTTCCTATATGCAGGCCAGCACATTTTTGATATAAATCATGACCAAAGTTACCTAAACGGCTGATCATCCAATCTTGCCCTTTATCTAACACGTCTTGGCCTTTAAATAGCTGTAATACATTTAACCTTTCAAGTGTAACTTTTCCTACCCCTGATATTTTACCCAAAGGTAACTGCGCTAAAAACTCTCCGACTTTATCAGGAGTAATGACACACTGACCATTTGGTTTATTTTCGTCGCTGGCAATTTTTGCAATAAATTTAATCGGCGCAACACCAGCTGATGCTGTTAAGCCAGTATCTTCAAAAATTTGTCTTCTGATTTCTTGTGCCATTAATGTCGCACTGCCATGACATAACTTACAGTCTGTCACATCCAGGTATGCTTCATCTAATGATAAGGGTTCAATTAAATCCGTAAAGCGCGAAAAAACAGCACGAATTTGTTGAGATACTTCTTTATAAACAGACATACGCCCAGGAATAATCACTAATTCCGGGCATAGCTGCTTAGCTTTATAATTTGACATAGCAGAACGCACGCCATATTTGCGCGCAACATAATTAGCCGTAGAAAGCACCCCTCTTCGGCTATTTCCACCTATAGCCAAAGGAACATGAATTAAATCAGGGTTATCTCTCATTTCAACAGCTGCATAAAAACAGTCCATATCAATATGAATAAATTTTTTCATACCAATAAGTTTACTGTATATAAAAACAGTGTCAATATTGTATTTGATTTCTTTAAGATCAAAAAATGCCACTAAAAGTGGCATTTTATAATGTCAAAGTATTTGTATTTTTAAGCAACCATAACGGCTTGTAACTTTTTCATTGCTGATTTTTCTAGTTGACGAATACGTTCAGCTGATACCTGATATTTCGCAGCTAATTCTTGTAATGTTGCTTTTTCTTCAACTAACCAACGAGAACGAACAATATCCTGAGCACGTTCATCAAGAGTGTTTACAGCAGAAAACAGACGAGCATGGGCTTGTTGCTCATGTTGTTCTTGCTCAATTGTTTCAGCAAGCTCAGGGCGACCATCAGTTAAATATTGAACTGGAGAATAGGCTACCGCAGAATCAGAATCATCTTCATCATTACCCATATCAAATGCCATATCCTGGCCACTCATACGAGATTCCATCTCTACCACTTCTTTTTTACTAACACCTAATGCATCAGCCACAGTGCCTACTTCAGCGTCACTAAACCAACCTAAACGTTTTTTATTCTTGCGCAAATTAAAAAATAACTTTCGTTGCGCTTTTGTTGTTGCAACTTTAACAATACGCCAATTTTTCAGAACAAATTCATGTATTTCGGCTTTGATCCAATGAACAGCAAAAGATACCAAACGCACCCCTATTGAAGGATCAAAACGTTTAACTGCTTTCATAAGGCCTATATTGCCTTCCTGAATCAAATCAGCCTGAGATAAACCGTAACCATTATAACCTTTGGCAATATGAGCTACAAAACGTAAGTGAGAAACAATCAGTTCTTTTGCTGCGCTTAAATCACCATCTTGCTGAAGTTTTTCAGCTAATGCTTTTTCTTGTTCAGCAGTTAACATTGGAATACTACTTACCGATTGCAGATAACCTTCATGGCTCGCACTTTGTAGTGGAAGAGTTAACGCTGATGCATATAAATCTTTGCTCATAATTCACCTTTGAAATCCATCTTTTGAATTATCTTAGCACTCTCTTTAAAAGAGTGCTAACTTTTATTTCAACTTTTTAACTGTTTTTTTATTACACAGTAAATATATATTTTGACAATGAGATTAGAAGCTTTATCAGATAAATACTAGAGCACCTTATAGTTTAAAAAATATACGCCAGCGAGATCTAAAATTTTCGCAGACAAGGCAAATTTTTTTAGGTTTAGTTATTCTAAATCAAAAGAATTTAACGCAGTATGCGGGAATTTTAGACTCGCCCTTCGGGAATCTCTGAAAATGGCTCATTCTGCGTTATGTAAACTCGAAATAGATAAACTATTCCATTCGCTTACATGCCTTGCCTGAGTCATTTTCAGCGATTCTGGTGCGTACTTTTTAAACTATATGGTGCTCTAAAGTTCAAGTGTTACATTTAATATAAATTATAGAAATTTTTAGCACTCTTACTAAATAGAGTGCTAAATCTGGGGGTTACAAAGAAGTATATTTATATTTTATCAGGTTCAATTGCGTCAATATATCGTTTCACCGATAAATAAGAACCAGCAAGGCCTAATATTACTGCCAGAGCAACTAAACTTAAGAACTCAAAAAATGATAATCCAAGTAATAAAAAGTTTGTCTGATATACTCCTGCAACTTCAGCGACTGCGGAACCAAGCCACCACATCATGATTTGAATACATATAAAAGCAAATAGCCCGCCAATCAAACCATACCAAATACCAGTCCATAAAAATGGTGCCTGAATAAATTGATTCGTTGCGCCCACTAATTTCATCACTTGTATCTCTTCTTTTTTATCCATAATAGATAAACGTATCGTATTACCTATAATCAAGATCACCGAAGTAAGCAATAAGAAAGCTATGGTGATCACACTTTCCCTTAATAAACTTAATAACGCATTTAACCTGTCTAACCATTCTATATCTAGTTTACCAAAATCAATTTCCCTTTCTTGCTCCAGTTTTAAAAGTAGCTGTCTGGCAGTATCAGGTTTAGAAAAACGTTTAGTGGGGGTGACTAATACAACATTAGGAAGCGGGTTTTCATCTAAGTAGTCTAATGCTTGTCCAAATCCAGAGGCATTTTTAAATTCTTCTATCGCATCGGTTTTAGAAATGAAAGTAACCTTAGCAATCTCTGGGTATAAGTTTAAGCGCTTAACTAAGCTTTGTGTTTTTTTATCCGACAAATTTTCTTTTACAAACAAAGATATTTCACTGGCATTATCAAAACCACTACTCACTTGTTGTACATTCTTAACGACCAAATATAGTGTACTCGGTAAGGTTAAACTTACACCTAATACAGCAATAGTCATCATAGACGCCGTAGTCGTACGCCACATTTCACCTAAACTATGAATACCCTGGCGTATCGTATTGAGAAGAATAAAATACCAATTCAAAAAGAATGATTTCTCAGTACTGTATGCTTGTGTTGAGCGTCCTTTAAATAATAAACTCATTTACACATCCTAATAGCAGAAATTAACCATGAGTGGTTAGCTATTGTTGTCGTCCGCCTCCACAGCCCCCCTAAACTATAAACACCCTGGCGTATCGTATTGAGAAGAATAAAATACCAATTCAAAAAGAATGATTTCTCAGTACTGTATGCTTGTGTTGAGCGTCCTTTAAATAATAAACTCATTTACACATCCTCATAGCAGAAATTAACCATGAATGGCTAGCTATTGTCGTCCGCCTCCACAGCCCCCCTAAACTATAAACACCCTGGCGTATCGTATTGAGAAGAATAAAATACCAATTCAAAAAGAATGATTTCTCAGTACTGTATGCTTGTGTTGAGCGTCCTTTAAATAATAAACTCATATACACATCCTAATAGCAGAAATTAGCCATGAATGGTTAGCTATTGTCGTCCGCCTCCATAGCCCACCTAAACTATGAATACCCTGGCGTATCGTATTGAGAAGAATAAAATACCAATTCAAAAAGAATGATTTCTCAGTACTGTATGCTTGTGTAGAGCGTCCTTTAAATAATAAACTCATTTACACATCCTCAGATAACAAATCTTGCATTAACTTACCGTTATTTAAAGTTAAGCTGTGGTATTTCATCTGAGCAATTAAACCAAGATCATGAGTTGCAATTAACACTGATGTGCCATGATGGTTGAACTCTTCAAACAATTTGAGGATCTCCCAGGATAACTCAGGATCTAAATTTCCAGTGGGCTCATCGGCTAATAATAAAGGAGGATTATTTACGACAGCTCTTGCAATGCCCACCCTTTGTTGTTCACCGCCAGATAAAGTATCTGGGTAACATTTCACTTTACTTAATAATCCAACTTTATCGAGTGCTGCATGTACTCTATTTTCTATATTTTTTCTGTGCATACCTTCAATTACAAGTGGAAAAGCCACATTATCAAAAACAGTATAACGATTTAATAATCTGTGGTTTTGAAAAATCATGCCTATATCACGTCGAACAAAAGGGATCTGTTTTTGCGTAATAGAGTTTAAATCAACACCATTAATTTTAACTTTGCCTGCTGAAGGGCGTTCCATCAAACTAATAAGTTTAAGCAAAGTACTTTTCCCGGCTCCACTGTGACCCGTTAAAAAAGCCAGCTCTCCAGGCTTAAGGTGAAAACTTACTTTTTCAAGGGCGGTATGTCCGCCCGGGTAGGTTTTGCTTACTTCTTGAAAATCAATCATGTTTATTCTTATTATTTAATAATCATTTCGTAATTAAAACAAAATTTAGTTTAAAAGAATTCGTTACTCTTGTGTAAATAACGCATCAATAAATTCACCGCTATTAAAGGTGCGCAAATCATCAATACCTTCACCCACACCAATATATCTTATTGGAATATTAAATTTATCAGCTACAGCAAAAATGACTCCACCTTTAGCCGTACCATCAAGTTTAGTCAGTGTAATGCCTGTTAGGCCCATAGCCTGATTAAATAAATCAACCTGACTTATGGCATTTTGTCCCGTTCCGGCATCAATCGTAAGCATCACCTCATGAGGCGCATCAACGTCGAGCTTTTTCATCACTCGACCAATTTTTTCGAGTTCAGTCATTAAATGTGCTTTATTCTGCAATCTACCAGCAGTATCTGCGATTAATATATCCACATTTCTTGCTTTAGCAGCTTGAAGAGCATCAAAAACAACTGATGCACTGTCGGCTCCGGTATGTTGAGCGATCACGGGTATTTCATTTCTTTCCCCCCAAACCTGTAATTGTTCAACGGCCGCCGCGCGGAAAGTATCACCAGCTGCCAGCATCACAGATTTTCCTTCGCTTTGAAATTGCTTTGCAAGCTTTCCTATGGTTGTGGTTTTACCAACGCCATTTACACCCACCATCAAAATTACAAAGGGTTTCTTTTCAGCAGGAAATTCCAGTGGCTTTTCTGCCTGTTCCAACATTTTCGCCATATCTTGCTTCAATATTTCGTATAGCGCATCACCATCTTTTAACTGCTTACGATCAGCCGCTTTCGTTAAGCCATCAATTAATTTAACTGTCGTATCAACACCTAAGTCGGCAGTGAGTAATTGGGTTTCTAATTCCTCAAAAAGCTCATCATCAATTTTTTTGCCTGAAAATATGCTCGAAAATCCAGAACCTAGATTTTGTTTGGTTTTAAGCAAGCCTTTTTTTAAACGACTAAAAAAGCCGTCTTTCTTTTCAGGTTTTTCTTGTGCTAAACGTTCCGCCGCTTGCTGCTCTTGTAATAACGCTTCTTGTGCTAAACGCTCAGCTTCCGCTTGTTCCGCCGCTTGCTGCTCTTGTAATAACGCTTCTTGTGCTAAACGCTCAGCTTCCGCTTGTTCCGCCGCTTGCTGCTCTTGTAATAACGCTTCTTGTGCTAAACGCTCAGCTTCCGCTTGTTCCGCCGCTTGCTGCTTTTGTAATAACGCTTCTTGTGCTAAACGCTCAGCTTCCGCTTGTTCCGCCGCTTGCTGCTTTTGTAATAACGCTTCTTGTGCTAAACGCTCAGCTTCTGCTTGTTCCGCCGCTTGTTGCTCTTTTAATAACGCTTCTTGTGCTAAACGCTCAGCTTCCGCTTTTTCTTGTGCCAAACGCGTCGTATCTGTCAGTTCATCAACTAATGGAGTTTGTGTTTGATCACTTTGAATTTTTTGTGATCCTTCAACTATTTCTTCAGGCTTATCTTTATTACCAAAGCCCATCCAAGAAAGAAATCTACTTTTTTTTGCCATACTAACTAATAACCACTCAAATAAATCTGTTAAAATCTGCTTCGCTGAATCGGCAATGTTAACACTTTCGAAGAAGACTTGCATAAAAGATGAAAAAAAAGACAGTAAAATCACACAAATCCCATGAGACTAAAGATGGCTTTATTAGGATCATCAGTGGTCAGTACCGTGGACGTAAGCTGCCAGTTAAAAATGTAACAGGACTTAGACCAACAACTGATCGCGTAAAAGAAACCGTATTTAATTGGCTTATGCATGATATTCGCGGGGCAAGAGTATTAGATTGTTATTCAGGTTCTGGCGGGTTAGGTTTTGAAGCTTTATCTCGTTTTGCTCATTCCATTACCTTTATGGAACTTGACAAAACAGCTGCGCAGCAATTGAAAAGCAATATTGGTACATTAAAAACCGATAATGCAGAAATAAGGATCGGCGATACTCTTATATTACTCAACCAAGAGTCACATCAATGTGATTTAGTTTTTGTCGATCCCCCTTTCAGATCTGATTTGGCCGGTAAAACCTGTGAACTATTAGAAAGTAAAAACTGGCTGTCTGCTGAAGCTCTTATTTATGTAGAGGTTGAGGCCGAACTAATTCACTTCAATCCACCAAAAAATTGGCAATTAATTAAAGAAAAAACGGCAGGCCAGGTGAGCTACCGTTTATTTAAAAGAAGTTAAGTTAGTATTGAATCTAACTGACTAACAATGGATGGGTGATAACCTGGTTTTGCCTGTTCGTAAATATCAGAAGCGAGTTTTTGATAGCCTTGAGCAATCAACATTGAATATAAAGGCTTGACAAATTTTCCTCGGCCAATATATTTTAAGTAGTTTTCAATTGCAGGCATAGCAACTTGATAGTCATTTCGAATAGCAACAAGAAACCAGGCACAGGCAATTTCTGCATTTAGTGATTGAGTAAAATTAAAACATTGATCTAACTCATGTAATTGCGACTGGCTCAACTCATCTGGTAAAGTTGTTATAAAATACAACCAATGGTGCACATTCCAGCTTGTCACATCAAAACGAGTACAGTCTCCGTCTTTAAGCCACTTTGATTGTGAACTTATCACTTTATCTAAACTAGATGACTGAGGTGCAACAAACCAGGCTGGCATTCCAGTACCGTATATCCACTCTAAAAATTCAGTTTTTGATATTTTGTCTTCATGCTGACTTAGTAAAGTTCGATTAGCATATTCAACAAAATCTTCTGTCGTGATCGCTTTAAATGCAAATTCTTCAATATACATAAATAAGAATTTATCAAACTCATCACGACCTAATCTATGTTCAAGATCATGTACAAACATAGAGGCTTTGTCATAAGTAAATCGATTAAAAGCATGATTGGGATCTTCATTTTGTACATTTGCAGTCACTGTTTGCTGTGAAAGCGCTGTTGTCTGCATGGCGTGTTTTAACCTGCCATACTCTAGCACAAGCTCCAATTCAGCCATTTCTTTACCATAAACAGCTTCCACGATTCGATTAGTGAAATAGGTCGTAAACCCTTCATTTAACCATAAATCACGCCATGTCGCATTACTAACTAAATTTCCGGTCCAGGAGTGGGCCAGCTCATGAGCAACCGTAGAAACTAAACTTTTATCACCCGCAATTAAGGTCGGTGTCATAAAAGCTAAACGCGGGTTCTCCATGCCACCAAAAGGAAAACTTGGTGGTAAAACAATCATATCGTATCGGCCCCACCTATATGGACCCAATAAACTTTCAGCGATCTCAACCATTTTCTGTGTATCTTCAAATTCCCTGGCGGCTGACTTCAACATAGCAGGCTCTGTATACACACCCGTTGAGCTCCCTAATGACTGAAATGCTAAATCTCCGCATGCAATTGCCATCAAATGTGTTGGTATGGCTTCTGGCATTGTAAATTTAAATTCACCGTCCAGTTTGCTTAAAACATTATTATCCGCGCTCATCACCACACGCATCCCCTGTGGCGCGGTGATTTTTGCATTAAAAGTGACTCTCGCTTTAGGGCTGTCTTGCAAAGGGATCCAACTTCTTGCATTAATTGGTTGAGACTGACTAAATAAATAAGGCAAAACTTTACCATGAGTTTGTAATGGTGTTAGCCACTGTAACCCCTCAGCCTCTGAACTGGTATGATAGGTAATTTTAATTTGCTGTATGAGTTCAGGTGTCTCAATGATCAACTTACTGCCTAAACTGGCCTCAGGTGTTGCCAACACATAATCCAAGTCGCAACCTTTGTCATCTTCAATTTTTTCAATGTATAAATTACGGGTATCTAATATCACCTGTTTTGCAAACGTTGCAGTTTGCTGTTTTAAGCTTAATAAAACATGACCACATAGCTGACGTTTCTCAAAGTTAATACTTAATGCCAACTCCAAATGCGTTACTTTAACCTGATCAGTATTCGCATAAGAGTGATAATCGCGCTTTAAATCAAATTCATTCATTATTAAAAATCCGTAATAAAGTTAGGCTGGTTGTGCATCGGTTGACGAAATAGATTTTTGCAGACGGTAGACCCATTTAGCATACAAATAAATACCAACCCCCGAAATAGCACCCACAGTTGCAATAATGTACCAGGCCATACCTATATTATTCGCCTGATATAATACATCAGTCATAGCCTGTGCAGAATTACCACTATGCGCCACTAAAGCATCAAAAGCCTCGCCATTTTTAATGTGTGAAACTTTTTCTGGTGCCATACCTAATTGCAGTAAATAGTCGCGAGATAATAAGTCTTTTGAAGCATATAAATCATATAACCAAGGACCCAATTTCCCCTCTAAAGTCCATCCTATTCCCTGCGGCAACATGACAAACCCTAAATACATGGCTTTTTTATCGTTTGGTGCAATATTTCCCATAAACTCTCCCTTTTTAGGGCTTAGTAACATTTCACCTAAACTAAACACTGCGATGGCAACTAACATAGCCCAGGCCATAGGTGTAAACCCAACCAATACCATAGCAATACAGCAAAATACACAACCGACTAACATGCTACTTAAAATACGATATTTAGCGGTGAATCCCGCAACTAAGAAACAGGTTGTTGCTATCATTAAAAAATTAACACTCATCAGATACTCAGGCATTACCTTAGTACCCGCATGATTTAATCCTAACAAACCAATCCAAAATGGATTTTGTGTACCTGACGTGCCAAAAATATCAGTAACAATTGTGCTGGTATTGACCCAGTCTTCAATATGTTTCGGCAAGACATCAAACATGGCATTAAACATAAACCAAAAACCTGAAAATGCGAACATATAACCGACAACTAAAGGTTTAGTCGCTTCTTGTAAAGATTCTCGCCATAAAGGTTTCTGCTGCATTTTTCCCGCTTTCACTTCAGCTTTACGTTTTAATCTGTCCTCTCTTCCTGGCTCTTTATATAAGAATAATAAGATAAAATTTAATGAGATAATTGCTGCACAAGTATAAAATAGTGAATTCCAGCTTAACTGGCGAAGCTGTACCGCGATTAATGGTCCCAGCCATCCACCTATATTTACCAATTGATAAAAAACACCCCAGGCCATAGTGCTGTTTTCACGTTTTACCGACTTGACCATAGTGCCTTGAATACCAGGTTTAAAAATACCTGTACCAAAGGCAAGTAACATGGCACCTAAAGTGAAGCCTAAAAAGCTTGGAAATAAAGCCATTGTTAAATAAGCACATATTTTTATTACTGTTGAGGCGGCAATGGTTTCTTTATATCCTATCCTGTCGGCAGTCCCGCCTAATAAAATAGGAATAAAAGTTTGTGTTAAGGCAAAAATAAACATGATGGTGCCATAATCACTCATCGTTAAGCCCAATCCACCTTTCGACTCGGCAGCAGTAGCATATAAACTCGCGCTGGTTTTCACACCGTAATAAGCAATACGCTCAACAATCTCCATTCCGCCTACTAACCAGAAAATGTAACCTAAACTAAATAGGGAGGCCCATAAACTTAACTGTTTTACGTCTTTCAAGTCATTATTGGCGTATTTATTATTTGTACTCATACCAATTTATTCTCTATAATTATTTACAATGCAATCATTGTATATATTATACCTAAATAAATCGATCTGATATTGTCTTAGATACGAGACTTAAACAAATTTACTGCATATTCGACGGTTATATTGTTTTGTATAACCTGTCACCAGCGTCACCTAACCCTGGAAGTAGATGACCATTTTGATTTAACTCCCGCTCTTTACTAATCGCAATTATATTTACGTCAGGATGAAAATGATTAATTTTTTTCACCCCCTGCTCTGAGACTAAAATACAGATCATCGTAATTTGACTTACACCATATTGTTTTAGTCTTTCGATACATGCAATCGCCGTATCCCCGGTAGCAACCAAAGGATCAGCTAAGATAACTTGTTTACCTTCTGAATTTTTTGGTAATCTAAAATAATATTCAACCGTATTATTAATGAATTTATCTCGATAAATACCAATATGCCCGGCAGATGCAAAAGGTAACATGTTTAATAAACCATCTAACATGCCATTACCCGCTCTCATAATAGACACTATGATAGGAGGATCTGCAACTTCCTGACCTTGCATTTTTTCTAAAGGTGTTTCTATTTCTATAATTTTAAGTGCCAGATGTTGAGTACTTTCGTAAGCAAGTAGCCCACTTATTTCATTTAGTAATCTTCTAAATTCACCTGATTTTGTTTCGATACTTCTGAGTAATGTTAATTTATGTTGTAAAACGGGATGATTAATTATTGTTAATTTATCCATCTAAAACTCACTCCTGATAAAATAGTTTTAAAATACAGTGCCATCACTTGCCAATTTTAATGGTGGAGAACCATCCATTCTCTTTTCTTTAGCGGCTCTTCTTCCCGCCCACCAGGTGCCACCTTCAAGTACTTTAGCCAAAGGTAATTCAGCTGCTGACATCTTTGTTTTAATTCGGATCTGCTCTGCAATTTTATCAAGTAACACAATAGTCAATGCTCGCCATTCAATGATCAAATCACTATTAGCTAAATGCGCTATTTTCACATTCTCTTTATCTTTCAGCGATATTAATTGTTTATCGATTAATAAACCGCCATTACGATACTCCGCCAGACCCGTCAAATTTTCCACTGCTGATACATGAATACCCGCTTCCATAATAGGTTCGATTAAAGAATAGGTTAGCCACTGAGAAAGTTTATGAAATGGAACCAAAGAAGAAAGTGGATCCGCTGATTTTAATAAAGAATAATGCCAAACATCACCAAGGTTAACATCATTGATAACAACCCTCCCCGGCCAAATATCACCAAACCCATTTAAAACCAGCTGAAGAATATTTTCAGCCCTCACCGCCTTGCCATGACGATGTATTAATACATCAATTATATTTCCCGGCCTATTCTCCTTAAAAAACTCACTATTATTCAATACTTTTCCAAGCTTTTGCAATAAGGCAACTCTTCCTGAAATACCAGTCAATGTATTTCCATCTGAAATCTGAAAACCTTGTACCAGTTTACTTTCATCAAATGCACACAGTGCTTTACTATCAACTTGATAGGGGTTGTCGCTACTCGAAAACCCTCCGGCTAAAAACATCTCTAAACTTGCAATGGCTAATCCTTCTGAGCGTGTATAAATCTCACCTGTAGTTTGCTCTTTATATCGCCATTGTTCTCCTGCTCCTGCATCTAGCAACACAGATACAAGTACCAAATCCAGTTTAGCTCTGGCTTTTTCTAATTCAGACATTCCGGCTAGTCGCGTATTTAAATCTTTTACTCTGTCAATACCACCGACCTTAAAATGTCCCCAACGAGAGTGAAAAGGTATTTTAAAATCAGGGTAATTATGTTTCATTTCAGCCAATACATAATCAGATACCGCTGCCAATTGTTCTAAATTGACGATAAAACTGCCCTGACCGGCTAAGCTCAATTCATAAATTTGTTGTGCGCGTTCTCTGATAGCTTTTACACTTTGAATATATTCAATCTCGCAGTTTGCTGTTTTATTCATGATAAATCCCGACCTTTAATGCAATTTAATTCCTCATCAGTTAATGCTTCATCATCGGTGAAATATCCGGCAGCTTTTTTCGCTTCAATCTCAACTTGTGCATCTTCTGGGATCAACTCATCGGGAATAGAAACCCGATTAACCACTTTAATACCAGATTTAACAATAGCGTTATATTTCATATTACTCATAGATACCAGATGGTCGATTTTTTTAATACCAAACCAATGTAATACATCTGGCATAAACTCTTGAAAACGCGCATCTTGTATACCAGCCACACATTCAGTTCGGGCAAAATAAGTAGCGGCACTGTCACCGCCTTTTTGTCTTTTTCGGGCATTGTAAACAAGCAGCTTTGTAACTTCGCCTAATGCACGGCCTTCTTTTCTAAAATATACAATGAGCCCTACGCCGCCATTTTGTGCGGTCCTGACAGCTTCTTCTATGCCGTGCATTAAATAAGGCCTGCAAGTACAAATATCCGATCCAAACACATCAGATCCATTACATTCATCATGTACTCTGCAAGTTAATTGTTTATTTTCATCAGCTAAATCGTTGATGTCACCAAATATATATGCCGTTGTGCTACCTATTGGTGGTAATAAAATTTTAAGGTCTGGACGCGTCACCAACTCAGGAAACATACCACCGGTTTCCTGAAACAAGATCTTTCTTAACTCACCCTCTTCAATCCCAAATCGTTTTGCAATTCCTGGTAAGTACCATACGGGTTCAATTGCAACTTTTGTCACAAATACATCTTTATTTTCTTTTAAAACAATGCCATCTGGTTTTAAACGGCCTTTTTCCACCGCATCATAAATTTCAGGTAATGTTAAGTGCGCCTGCGTGATCGCAATGGAAGGTTGAATATTATAACCTTGGCTTAAATTAGCACTAAAGACATCATCAATACTTGCTCCCCATGGATCTAATGAAATGATTTTTTCGGCATCAAACCAGGGATCTTTTGCTGAAATAGCCACTGTCGGGCTCGTATTCGTAAGATCAGGAATATGATCTTGTGCAAATGTACCTGCAGCGATTGAAAGGGCCCGATAAACAGTATAACTACCACTATGAGAACCAATTGCATTACGGTTTTCTTTGGTTGAAATAGTCGCGATAACAGGCCCTCTTTCATTTGGATCCTTAGCCCCCCAATTTACCGGAGCCGACTCCTTAAATGCCTGATTCGAATGCGAGGTTAAAATTACATGCGCTGATTTTTTATATTCCGTCATTTAACTTCCTTACTTAATATGCTTAAGTACCAAAATACCTGTCACCGAAGTCACCACAACCAGGAACAATATATTTATGTTCATCTAAGATGGGATCCACAACCTCTGTATAAATATGTACTTGTGGAAATTCTCTATGTAACCTTTCAACGGCTTCTAACGCCGAAAAAATAGCAACAATTTGAACCTTATTTAAATCATATCCATGCTGTTTCAGCATATCTAAGCTGTAACACATAGTGCCGGCAGTCGCTATCATAGGTTCTAAAATAACAAACTTAGCATCGGGTGAAATTTCAGGGGGAACTTTAAATAAATAAGGTTCAGGCTCTGCAGTTTTTTCATTTCGTTTAACACCAATAGAACACAGTTTTGAATTTTCAAGATTATCCATAAATACGGGTAACAGGCTTAAACCAGCACGAAAAATAGGTGTTAAAATGACTTCATGATCACTGAGATCTCGTACTTTCTCTTCTGCGATTAACTTAAATAGCTTATTAGCCACTTTTCTGAACCCCTGATAAGGTAAATCACGATCTCTGAGTTGTTGCAAATATTGGTGTCGTTCACTATTTATTGCATGCTCAGAGTGAGAAAAACATGTCACATTGGGTGGTAACAATAAAGGTTTATTGGCCAGATTGTCGGGTACTGTCATAAAGTTTCCTAAAGGATATGAATAAAATTCTTCTTATTCAAAGAGTAATAGAGCAAACCTCATTCAACAAGCTAACTTCAAAATAAACCATAAAAATGGCTTTTTGGTGTAACAACATATCGATAAACGATAAATTTTTATTGTTAAATGTTTTTATTATGTTACCTTAATTGGCATACAAGCTTATTTAAAAATTAATTATGATAACTTCTTTGAATAAAATAAATACAGTAAGTAAAGCCGTTAAAGTACTTATTCTTTTAATCATGTTTATTCAGGTATCTGGATATTTTTTAATGATATTTATGGGTGAAAGCCATAATGGTGCTTATCAGGCAAAAATAGATTTAGGCTTTTTTTATACCTTTTTTAATGTGGAATATAACGGAGCATGGAAAAATCTGGCTATCGCATTAGAGCAAAATGAACTCAATAGTTTATTTATCCTTGGCGCCGCAGAGTTAATACCTTATATATTTATTTATTATTTTCTTATTCGATTATTTAGCCTTTATCAAAACGCCTTATTTTTTACCGAACAAAATATTCAGTATATCAAAAACATTGGTTTCACATTAATTTGCTGGATGTTATTGAATTTAATTTATCCTTTGTTGGTAAGTACAGTGCTTAAATTATCAGGGATATCTAATAACATTAATTTTTACTTTAGCTTTGGTTCTTATGAATTAACTTACTTGGTTTCAGGATTAATTATTTATGTTATTGCCTGGATTATGAATGAAGCTATCAAGCTAAAACAAGAACAAGCTTTGGTGATCTAATGGCGATTATTATTGAGTTAGATGTCATGTTAGCGAAAAGAAAAATGAAGTTAAATGATTTAGCCGTAGCTGTAAATATTACACCTCAAAACTTATCAGTTTTAAAAAGCGGCAGAGCAAAAGCGATTCGATTTTCCACTTTAGACGCCATTTGTCAGCACTTAAAATGCTCTCCTGGAGATATTTTAACTTATCAAGATAATAACGATGCAGATATTAATTAGATAACCTTCTATTTTATAAGTTATCTAATTTGACAATGACTTAACCCCTTAAAATAATGGATATATTAATGATGATAAAAAATACGAGTTTAATATTGCTACTTTTGCTGATCTCTGGCTGCACAGCACATTTAAGGGAAACAAGTTTTATCGCTCAAGATACACATATTACTGAGTATTCAGCAATCGACTTAACCCGATGGCAAACGCAATTTCCCAATCACACACTTAAACCACTGTCACTGAAAACACATAATTCACCTGCAGTACTTAAAGGTATTCTTATCGATCATCCAGAATCACACGACATTATCTATTTTATTCAAGGCAATGGGATGCGAGTATCACCAGCTGGAATTAAGGCTTTGGAAAATCTGTCGATAGTTAATAAAGATATTGTAATATTCGATCGTCGAGGATTAGGTGCCAGCTCAGGTCACGCAACAATAGATAATTTAATTAGTGACGCAGTTGCACAATATCACTTCATACAAAACAGTTTAAAGCCTGAAAAATTAATCGTTCATGGCTATTCTTTAGGTAGCTTTATTGCTGCGCAACTAGCAAAAAATGTCGCGCTTGATGCACTTATATTACAGGGATCCGCAACTAATGTTGAAGAATGGATAAGCCATAAAATGCCCTGGTATAGTAAATTGTTTGTCACTGTAGAAATTGAAGATATATTTAAGACTGTTGATAATAAAAAAGTAGTGGCTGAACAATACCACAAACCTTTACTTATCATTGGCGGTGAAAATGACCAGCAAGTACCCGTTGAATTATCTCATTTATTGTATGCTGCAAGCAGATCAACAAACAAGCAGTTGATCATAGCCAAAGACGCAGATCACAACAATATGTTAGCCGGTAAAGCTGAAATGTTGAAATACGAAAAATTCGTGAATACATTATAATGCCAATCATTATCAGTCAGCTATATAATTTCTGATTTCTATGCCACACTATAAATATAAAATGTTTTAAACTATTCATTTTAAAGCATGTATCTGCGTATAACCCCAATAATATGGTTTGGGGGTCTCTACCAGGGTCCGATAAATCCTGATTACGAAGAATAAAGTCTGAATAATGGCTGAATTCTTTGTATGAAAATTTCCCTGCAAAGACTGATAGTTTTTAATTCGTTCTTTTTCACTTTAACTTATTATTAATTAAGCGCATATTATGAAAAAATTTATTGAAAAATTACCTAAAGTCGAACTTCATTTACATATTGAAGGCACCCTTGAGCCTGATTTAATGTTCAAATTAGCAAAACGGAATAAAATAAATATCCCATTTAATTCACCGCAAGAAGTTGCTAATGCTTATCAGTTTTCAGATTTGCAATCTTTTTTAGACATTTATTATCAAGGCGCAAATGTACTTATTCAGCAACAGGATTTTTATGATCTTACCTGGGAGTACTTACTGAGGTGTAAACAGGATAATGTCATACATACAGAAATTTTCTTTGATCCACAAACACATACACAAAGGGGAATTAATTTTGATACTGTAATAATGGGTATTCATAATGCATTATTACAAGGTGAAAAGGAACTTGGGATCACCAGTAAACTGATTATGAGTTTTTTACGCCATCTAGATGAAGACTCAGCCTTTAAAACATTAACACTTGCATTACCCCATAAAGATAAAATCGTCGCGGTCGGGCTTGATTCATCTGAAAAAGGGAATCCACCAGAAAAATTTCAAAAAGTTTTTGCCGAAGCGCTTGAACTAGGGTTTTTAACGGTTGCACATGCCGGAGAAGAAGGCCCTGCAAGTTATATAGAAAACGCTTTAACATTACTCAAAGTTTCCAGAGTTGATCACGGAGTCAGGTGTGTTGATAGCTCAGCATTGTTAGAAAAATTAATTAGGCAACGTATCCCGCTCACCGTATGTCCCTTATCAAATATTAAATTATGTGTTTTTGATAATATGACACAGCATAATATTGTCTTTTTACTCAGAAAAGGAGTCTGTGTCACAATTAACTCTGATGACCCTGCTTATTTTGGCGGCTATATGACAGATAACTTTTTAGCAGTTGCACAAGCCCATAAATTAGATAAGAATGAATTAGCCCAATTCACTTTTAACGCCATTGAAGCGAGTTTCATTTCACCGAGTGAGAGAAAACGTTTAAATAAAATAACTGATAGTTATTTAACCTTAGGGTAAAAACTAAATAAAGGAAAATAATAATGACTAATCGTAATATTCCTGTTTCTGCTGCTATCCCCATAGTTTTCGGTCGCAGTAGCACCTTATGGGGCTGGGGATTATTCTCTTTTTTAATGATTTTTGCCTGGGCATTTGGCGGAAATGCAGACCGTAGTTTTATACATTTCATGGGCGACACAAAACATACAAAGGGCGTTATTACCGAAGTTGTTGAAACCAATATGGAAATAAATGAACGTTCAGTCTGGGCCAATATTTATCAATATGAAGATGAATATGGTACTGAGTATTTACGAGATGCATTTACGACCGGTTATTCAAAAAGAGTCGGGGCTGAGGTTAATGTCGAATATCCAGTAAATGCAGCACAATATGGTCGCATACCAGGTTTACGTTCTGCGGAGTTTTCCAGCTGGATGTTATTAATGTTTTTATTGCCTGCCGCAGCCCTTATTATGGTTTACACTGGAATTAGACGAGGATTACAAGACTATCAATTATTAAAAGTAGGACGCCTTGTTAATGCTAAACTAAAAAATAAATCCCCTACTGGTACAATTATAAACTCTCAACCTGTGTATAAACTTACATTTGAATATTTTACGTTAGAAAATAAAAAAATGAATTTTGTGATAAAAAGCCATCAAACGGCACATTTGGAAGACGATGAACTTGAAAGGTTATTTTACAATCCGAAAGAACCCGCTAAAGCAACTTTAGTTGATGATTTAGCAGGTAAACCCCAGATAAATGATGAGGGTGAAATCTCATTTAATATAAAGCGCCTGCCGATTAAACCCATATTATGGCCAGCGATTTTTCTCGCACCGCATATCTGGTATTTTGTTTCGTTTTTTTGATTTCAAATTAAGGTTATTTACGCTTCATATTAAACATGCCATCTCAGTTTTACAATAATGAGCTGGTTAATGAGTTATCTTCAAATATATTTTGGTCCATCGTTTTGGCCGGACATTCACACGCAGGTTTACCAACGACTTTAGCTGGTACACCTGCTACGGTTGTATGTGCACTTACCGGATTTAAAACAACCGAGCCTGAACCTATTTTGGCGCCTTCACCAACCTCTATATTACCTAAAACTTTAGCTCCCGCGCCTATCATAACGCCAGCACGTATCTTAGGATGACGATCCCCTTTTTCATTTCCGGTACCGCCTAAAGTGACAGACTGTAAAATCGACACATTGTCTTCAATCACTGCCGTTTCACCAATAACAATGCCTGTTGCGTGATCAAACATGATCCCTTTCCCTACCTGGCAAGCAGGATGAATGTCAACGCCAAAAACTTCTGAGTTTCTACTTTGAATAAAACAGGCAAGTTCTTTACGGTCCTGACGCCATAGGCAATGCGCTAACCTATGCACTTGAATCGCTTGAAATCCTTTAAGGTTTAACAATACGGTTAAATAACTATCTGCCGCCGGATCGCGATCTGTGACGGCTTTAATATCTGAGGCAACAAAATTCAGCATACGATCGCAATCAACAAAAGCCTGATCAAATAACTCTCTGAAAGTGAAAGCAGATACCACTGCATCTGACAACTTATTTGCAACAATAAAACTTAAAGCAGACCCTAAACAATCATGATTTAATACGCAAGAATATACATGACTTGCTAATAAAGGTTCTTTTTGCACTAAAGCAGTTGCTTCAACTCTTAATTGTTTCCAAATCTTATGACGCATAGTAGTTAACTCTTAATTTAAATTATTGCAAAGCGTGGTCAGTGCTTAAGTTTAACTGAATTACTCAGTAAAGTGGTTAGTCAAATCTTGTTAGTACATGAAATAAAAGAATAAGACATAACCAGAAGTTTTATCATATCTACCGATACACTTTAACATACGATGAAAAACTGCATAGATAATAACAAGTTTAGTCAGTTATTAACTGCTTTTCAGCATATATTAGTAGAAAGGTGTTTAGTTTTATTTATTTCATTGTAATTATGATTAATACCGAGTATTTTCATATCAGTTATCATCCCTGCTATCGATTTAAATCATAATGAATAAAAATGTATTACTTTTGACCCTGTGTCAGGGGTTGATCACGACTGGTAACATCATGCTAGTGACTGTCACGGCTCTTATTGGCCAACAACTCAGTCCTGGCAGTGGTTTAATAACTTTGCCAGTGGCAACACAAGGTTTAGGTTTATTGCTAGCCACTATTCCGGCTTCTTTGATCATGGCAAAGATTGGTCGAAAACAAGGATTTACTTTAGGAAATATTATAGGAATTTTAGGTACTTTATGTGCTTATTATGCCTTAGCCCATAGCATGTTTTGGTTGTTTTGTTTTGCAACCGGATTAATCGGCGTTGCAATAGGTTTTGCCACTTTATATCGTTTTGCTGCAATTGAAGCCAATCCTGAGAATCCCGCTAAAGCAATTTCCTTTATCATGGCAAGCGGTATTCTTGCTGCTGTTTTAGGCCCTAATCTTGCGATTTGGGTCGAGCAATCACTCCCTTCCCTCAACTTTAGCAATACATTTTTAGCTTTAGCGGTGTTATATACTCTGGCCATCATACTACTGCAATTTGTTTCTTTTAAACAATCCCATGTAACACAATGCACTGAGCCCGCCAGAGCTCTTAATCAAATATTAATACAACCTAAATTTATCATTGCTGTTTGTGCCGCGATGATAGGTTTTACGTTAATGAATTTGTTAATGACAGCAACGCCTCTTGCTATGCATCGTCACGGCTTTAACTTTGACGAGTCTGCATTAGTGATAGAATGGCATGTTTTAGGTATGTTTTTACCTTCATTTTTTACCGGTCGATTAATTGAAAGGTTTGGTACTGAAAAGCTTATTTTTACTGGAACACTTTTAATTGTTGCCTGTATCGTTATTAATCTTATGGGTTTAACCCACTGGCATTTTTTACTCGCGTTATTTTTATTAGGTGTGGGCTGGAACTTTATGTATATCAGCGCAACACAAATGGTCAGTACAACTTATCGGGATTCTGAAAAAGCTAAAACGCAGGCTGCAAATGAATTTCTGGTATTTAGTATGGTCACTTTATCTTCATTAAGTGCAGGCTGGTTGGAAGCCTACATAGGCTGGCAAACACTTAACTTATTTTCTCTGGCTCCTTTATCACTGGTATTTTTTAGTCTCATTTATTATCACTTTCATACTAAAGAGGTTAAAAGAATGGGCCACAGCCTATAAATGCTGAAGCCCAAACTTATGGAGATGTATCTATTATTTAAATACGTTTTCAATATCCATCACTTCAATATTCTCTTGTGGAATACTTAAACGATAATCTTGAATCACTTTGTCTTGTGATAATAATTCAACTGGCTTTTCAGTATTATATGTAAGAGGTGAACTTAACTCACTTGCCAGCCTGTGTTTCATATCTTTCGCATCAGCAGTTATAAAGACATAATGAATATCTTGAGTTTGTAAATTATCACGTATCACACGATTAATATCAGCTAAAGTAAGCGTCGCTAATTGTTTACGAACATAATTAACAAAATCTTCGGTATTATAAAATTGACTATCTAATGCATAGCCTAACTGTCTATCCTGACTTGCAACCATTTGCGGCACAAAATTCTTTATAAAATTACGTGTTGCTTCAAAACTTTCTTGTGTCATGCCATTTTTGATCAGATTATCTAGCTCAAATAATGCAGTACGCGTAGCAAAATGAGCATCGTTATTCGAGCGTAGCGGGCGTAACCAAATTTGGAATATTTGCTCTGAACGACCTAAATTTGCATCAGGTTTAGTCTGAAACATGCCACGTGGAAAGTATTCAATATATGAATAATCACCGTAATTCATGCCTCGCGTCTGGCGTATTCTCTGATATAAAAAACTATTTGAACTGCGGTGCTCACCAAAATAAGATCGCACTAACCACAGTGCAGCCCAATCTTTATCGCTACGTATAGTATCGATAGGGAAACCGAAAGATACCGCCGTAGATTTAGCGGATTTTTCTACAATCGTAGCATGATGCCCAGATAACTTAGGTGCATCAGCTACTTTCAATCGGGTGTCAGTGCCTTGTGGTAAACGTGTTAAATCAGCAAACATCTTCGTTTTAAGTTTATCAGGCAAAGCTCCCGTTATGCCGACATTCAATTTAGCCTGTGTGAATTCAGATGTATAAAACGCTTTTAAATCCGCTAACGTAATATTTTCAATATCAGATAAATCACCATAATTATAACTTTCATACACATGATCTGGGTATAACTTAGAATAAAGTACCTCTTTTCCTAACTCTTCATCATTAGACGCTTTTAGACCCGATTTTATACTATCAACAAGCTCTTTTTTAACGCGTTTAAAATCATCTTCATGCCAGCCGGGAGTCAGTAACTGATCACTTATCAAATTATACCAGGTTGAAGCGTTATCTTTATGCACTCGCCCTGTAAACGAAATCATTTCTTTATCAAGTTGCACGCCAAAACTTCCCGCTATCGGATACATTGCCTTATTGATATCTTTATAGCTACGAGACTGAGATCCTCCTTGCGCTATCATATTGGCAGTTAACGCTGCTAACCCTTTTTTATTTTTAGGATCGGCTGCTGCGCCGGTGTAAAATAAAAAATTTACATCGACTAACGGTGAATCATTGGTTTTATCTAGTATATTAAAACCATATTCAGTAACAGGTTGATTATGCTTAGCCACTAACTCATCTAATTTAACCTCTTGTGAAAAGCCTTCAATTTCAGCCAGATCAGACATAGTTAAAGTAGTACGACTCGCATCTGTGAAATACTGATTTGCGACAGCCTTTATATCTTCCGCCGATATTGAATCAGCACTTTGATATAGCTGATTAATAACCTCAGGATCTCGTTCAAAATGCATGTAAGATGCTAAAGTCGACGCTATTGATTGTGATGAATCTAAGTTATTAATAAAGTTATACTTTAAGTTTGATTTTAAGTTTTTGAGTTCATCTTCATCAACAAGTTGTGTTCTGGCTTTTAAGTAAGTGCGATTAATCGCATCTCTCACTACAGCCAAATCTTGTTCTTTATCAACTTTAACAAATACATGTAATAGCCCCGTATCTTTTGTTTCTGGATTATACGTAAACATGCGGCTGGCAATTTGTTTATCTACAACCAATTCCTGATACAATTCTGAGTTATCTGCAAAATAGAGTTCCGATATTAAATCTAACGCAGCCCGGTCTTTTTTCTTAGGCTCCCACGCTGTACCTTTATATGATACTAATAACCAATGCCCAGGTAGGCCATCATTTTTAATATGCGTGTATCTTGGCGCTTGTTGTTTAGCTTCTGTGGGTACATTCGCTGGTTTTCCTTTTGCTTGCCAATTTCCCCAATATTGCCTTACTAATGCTATTGTCGCCTTTGGATCCACATCACCCACGATTACCAATGATACATTTTCCGGCACATAAAAGTTTTCAAAAAACTTTTGACCATAATCCATTTGATCTGGCATTGCCTGGATATCTTCAAAAAAGCCCATGGTAGTATGCTTATAGGTATGCGTATCAAATGCCTTTTCCCTGGCAGCAGTTAGCATTTTACGAACAGGGTTTGCATTATTCTTTAAATATTCGCCTTTAACAGTTTGTGCTTCTGTTCTAAATTGCTCTTCACTATAAGTCAGGTTTTGGAAAATATCAGCTTCAATTTCCAAAACGTTAGCTAAGTGTTCCTTTGAAAAATTTAAGTAATAATTAGTATAATCATTTGTTGTATACGCACGATTATCAACCCCAGAATTTTTTAAAATATCGGCATAAACGTCCTGCGGATATTTTTTAGATCCTTTAAACATCATATGTTCAAAAAAATGGGCAAACCCCGTTTTCCCTGGTTCTACTTCATCACGGGATCCAACAGAAACTGGAATTTGTAGCGATACAACATCAGGATAATCGGTTCTAACAACCATAACTTTTAAACCATTTTCCAGCTCTTCCAAAGTATAGTTTTGTGCAAACACTTTTGGGCTTTGATGTTTAGCAGTCTTAGTTAGATTATGAGTGTTTTGATTTGGCTGATGACTGTGGGTTTTCACATCTGTTGCATCAATATGAAAAACACAACCAGTTAAAACAGCCGATACAGCAGCCGCACTTGCCAACAATTTAAAATTCATTCACTTTCCCCGAATATTTTTATGAGTTAGCTATTATGCAAAACATATTACGGTATATCGAGTTTAAGTAGCATTTAAGCAGTAACAGAATGTAAACAAGCATTTATATCAAAATCAACTTTCATACTGACTAACATCTTTTTTCAATATGAAAAAAATTCAACTAAATTGAAAAAGCTTCACGAACAAAAAGCTATCTAGACGTCCAAATGGCTGTTATATTTAATTCCTGATTACTTTAAGGTGGAAAACGATGGCATTATCACTTCAACAAAAAATACAAGATCCTAACCAAGGTGTTTACCTGATAGGCACAACACCACCTAAAATGGGAACTGATAATACACAACTGGAAGTGATTGCCAACAAACTTTTAAACCGATTACATGAAATAGAATACGACGGCGTGGTCATCTATGATATACAAGATGAAAGTAGCAGAATAAGCGCACCTCGTCCTTTCCCCTTTAAGCAAACAGTAGACCCGCGAGTTTATAGTAAATTATTGCGTCAGCTTTCAAACTTAGACGTTATTACCTATAAAAGTGTGGCACAACGTGGTGTTGAAGAATTTAAATCCTGGTTAGATGAAACTAAAAATACCTTTGAGTTAAATAATTTAGTTTTAGTAGGGAGTCCTTCATCTGGTGGGGATATAAAGCTGAGCCTGCCTGATGCATATGAAACGCTAAAGAATCATGATACACATTTTCATTTAGGCGGCGTTACAATTGCTGAACGCCACGCCAGTAAACGCAATGAACACGAAAGATTAATCGAAAAAAATGAACAAGGCTGTAAATTTTTTATTTCTCAAGCTGTTTACAACGCACAAGAAACTATAGATCTGATCACTAGTTATGCCAGAAACTGTCGGCATAAAGGGATCACGCCAAATAGAATCATTTTAACTTTTACACCATGTGGTGGTGAAAAAACCTTAGATTTCATGAAATGGTTAGGTATATCGGTTCCTGAAGCAACAAAATGGCGCATACTTGATGCTAAAGATTCATTAAATGAATCTATCAGGATCTGTCGTGACAATTTGAATCAGATTTTGCAAAGTTGCGCACATTTAGAAGTCCCTTTAGGACTTAATATTGAAAGCTTAACAAATCGTAAAGAAGAAATTGATGCATCTATTAATTTGTATCGTTTATTAAAAGCGACCATGGAGCTAAATCTGGCCGAAAAACAAATCTCTTAAAGTAAAAACTATCAACTCTGAAGCTCGGAAATTGAAAATCTGAGCTTTTTATTAAAAAAATCTTTTATTTTCCAGCAAGTCTTAAAATTTCTTCTACAATTATTCTAACTAATTGTTATTTAACTCTCAAATTACTTGTGTATCTGACAATAACTTGTAATTATTTAAAAAAATATTTCTATCATATTATATTAAAAGAGGTTTTCTATGTTCGTGCTACAGTCAAAGTATGATCAGGCAATACAAAACAACCATCAGCTTAACCAGGAAGTTAACGAACTGAGATCTCAACTTGAAAGCTTAGAAGCGCAAAATAATGAATTATCAGTTCAATTAAATCAAACATCTAAAACTGACAGCGGAAGTTTTGAACAGTTATTGATCAAATGCACGTTAGACTGCATTGACCAAATAGAATCAGTTAGATCTAGTAATTATGGCTCATTTCAAAATATTGATCAGCAAAATCAATCAACAGGTCACATAAGTGAACTATTTGAAACATCCTCTACCGCACTTGGCAAAATAGTATCAGGTATGGAAGGACTGGCCAATGAAATGGGTAGCATGACAGATAATATTACTGGCCTTTCTGAAAAAGCAGATAGGATCAATACCTTTGTATCTACCATCTCTAAAATTTCAGATCAGACAAACTTACTGGCATTAAATGCTGCAATCGAAGCCGCACGTGCCGGTGAAGCTGGTCGCGGGTTCAGTGTAGTTGCTGATGAAGTCAGAGCCCTGGCTAATAATACTAATACTTCAGCGAATGAAGTTGCCGAGTTAGTAACTGAAATTATTAAGTCAACTTCTGAAACTGTAACATCGGTTAATGATATTCAAGCCAGCAACAGTACTATGTCTGAAGGTATTGAAAAACTAAATGAAAACTTTAGCTCTATCGTAGATACGTCAATGGCAATGAAAAGCACTTTAGGGCAAGCGTCATTACAAACCTTTATACAAACGGTTAAATTAGACCACTTTGTTTTTAAGGGTGATGTTTATGCTGTTGCAACAGGCAATAGTCATAAATCTATTAATGATTTTGCAGATCATAGCTCTTGTCGATTAGGCCAATGGTACAAAAATGAAGGACGAGAATTATATGGCAGCACTTCAGCATTTAATCGATTAGATGAGCCCCATAAAGCGGTACACAGAAGTGGTGTTGAAGCATTGACACTTATATTGGCTGGAGAAAAAGATGAAGCGATTGGCCATTTAAATAAAATGGAACAAGCAAGTGAGCAATTGATCTCATTATTGGACGATTTAACTAAGTAAGCTTTACTTTATAATATGCAAGATGCGCATATCACAACTTTAACCTGTTATGAAATAGTCGCATCTTTCACTTTTATATTAATAACCCCTGCCATAAAAAATAAGCTGCTCCTCATTTAATTTAACACCATCATTTTGATGCTTGATATTTCTCCTTTTATTATATATTATTTTTCATATATATGATTATTCAAATATACTATGGATCCCGTTCAATTTTTCAAATGTCTGGCTGACGAAACCAGATTAAAAATTTTAATGCTTGTAACCCTTGAGCAAGAACTATGCGTCTGTGAATTAATGGCTGCTTTAGATGAAAGTCAGCCAAAAATATCACGGCATCTTGCTTTACTAAGAAAACACAAATTACTAACTGATACCAAGCATAGCCAATGGGTGTATTACAAACTTAACCCAGCCCTCCCCTTGTGGGCCTCAAAGCTTATTCAACAATCGACCGATAATAATCAAGAATTTTTGCACCTAAATCACACAAAACTAATCAATATGGGTGACAGACCTGAACGCGTAAAACAATGCTGTAATTAAACATGTTTAACATCTTAATAAATTTTATCTTTACCACAAAATTTGGAATAAATAATGACTATTAAAGTAGGAATAAACGGCTTCGGCCGTATGGGCAGATTAGCAATGCGTGCAGCCTGGCAATGGCAAGATGTCGAATTTGTTCAAATAAACGATCCTGCGGGTGACGCAGCAACACTTGCACATTTACTGACGTTTGATTCTGTACATGGTCGCTGGCAAAACGACGCTATCAGCGATGGTGATAACATAGTAATAAATAACAAGCACATTAAATGTACTCAAAATAAATCAATTTCACAAACCGATTGGTCAGCCTGTGATCTGGTTATTGAAGCATCTGGTGTGATGAAATCAAAAGCATTATTAGAAGAATATCTAAAACAAGGGGTTAAACGTGTAGTTGTCACCGCACCAGTGAAAGAAGACGGCGTATTAAATGTTGTTATGGGTGTAAATCACCAAGATTATGATAAAGAGCAACATCAAATTGTTACCGCAGCGTCTTGTACCACAAATTGTTTAGCGCCTGTGGTGAAAGTTTTACACGAGAAACTAGGTATAAAACATGGTTCAATGACAACCATTCACGATATTACCAATACGCAAACAATTTTAGATGCGCCTCATAAAGATTTACGCCGTGCCAGAGCCTGCGGTATGAGTTTAATACCAACAACAACCGGATCTGCAACAGCTATCACCCATATTTTCCCTGAACTTAAAGGAAAATTAAATGGCCATGCAGTGCGTGTGCCGCTGGCTAACGCTTCTTTAACTGATTGTGTTTTTGAACTAAATGAAGCCACCACAGAAGAAAAAGTGAATGAAATCTTAAAAGATGCAGCCGAAAATGAGTTAAAAGATATACTGGGATTTGAACAGCGCCCATTAGTGTCTATCGATTATAAAACAGATCCTCGTTCTTGTATCATCGATGCACCTTCAACTATGGTGATCAATGGGACTCAGGTTAAATTATATGTTTGGTATGACAACGAATGGGGTTATGCAAACCGTACAGCTGAATTAATGCGTATGGTTGGCTCTATGGATAAACAAGCCTAAAAAATAGTACAAGCCCGTTATTGAACTGGGCTTTTCTTAATTTATGAAACAGGTTTATTATGGCTTTTTTAGCAACACTAACACCTCAGATCCGACAATACTTGCTAGTTACTGGTAATTACTGGGCCTTTACTTTAACCGACGGTGCCTTGCGCATGTTGGTCGTTTTATATTTTCATGGGTTAGGCTATAGCCCACTTAATATTGCCCTATTATTTCTATTTTATGAGTTTTTTGGTGTAGTTACTAACCTGGTTGGTGGCTGGTTAGGCGCTAAAATAGGTCTGAATAAAACCATGAATATAGGGTTAGGCCTGCAAATTGTCGCATTAAGTATGTTACTTGTTCCGGCTTCAATGCTGACAATCCCTTTAGTGATGGCAGCTCAGGCACTCTCTGGCATTGCAAAAGATTTGAATAAAATGAGTGCTAAAAGCAGCATCAAATTATTAGTTTCTGGAGATCAAGATACTAAACTTTACAAATGGATTGCTATATTAACAGGCTCAAAAAATACACTTAAAGGCGCGGGTTTCTTTTTAGGTGGTGCGCTATTATCTGCATTTGGTTTTACTACAGCCATTGCTTCAATGGCTATAACACTCGCCTGTGTGTGGATATTTAGCATATTTACTTTGAAAAAAGATCTTGGAAAGGCAAAGAATAAACCTAAGTTTAAAGATATATTTTCCAAGAGTTCTACCATAAACCTACTATCTGCAGCCCGATTATTTCTGTTTGGTGCACGTGATGTTTGGTTTGTTATCGCATTACCACTTTATTTAAGTAGTCAATTTAATTGGCAGCACCAAACCGTAGGAAGTTTTATTGCCCTGTGGATCATAGGTTATGGCGCAATTCAATCTTTGGCACCTTTAATTACTGGTACGAATACAGAAAACAAAGAGCTGGCTCCGGGAGGTATTCAGGCATTTCGTTGGGCTCTGGCACTGACGTCAATCCCGGCTATTATCGCTATTTTTATTAATTTAGATTTCTATCCACAATATAGTTTATTAATAGGCCTCATGGTTTTCGCTGGCTTGTTTGCTATTAACTCAGCATTACATAGCTTTTTGATCGTTAACTATGCTTCAGATGAAGGCGTATCTCTGGATGTTGGTTTTTATTATATGGCAAACGCTATGGGAAGACTTATAGGGACGGTTTTATCTGGTTGGGTATATCAAGTTTACGGTTTAACTATGTGCTTATGGATCTCAACTGTATTTATTGGAATAGCAGCTTTGATCTCTAAATTTCTGCCGCATAAATAATAATTAAACACCATTCAAGCAAGATACTTGAATGGTGAAATTTTATCGAATGAATTATAACCTTTCAAATAATGCAGCTATTCCCTGACCACCACCAATGCACATAGTTACTACCGCGTATCGACCTTGAATACGTTGTAATTCATAAAGTGCTTTAACCGTAATGACTGAGCCTGTCGCTCCAATTGGGTGACCTAAAGAAATACCTGAACCATTAGGGTTTACTTTTTCTGCTGGTAAGTTTAAATCTTGCGAAACAGCTAAAGCCTGGGCAGCAAAAGCTTCGTTTACTTCCCAGACATCGATATCATCAACGGTTAAATTCGATTTCTCGAGTAATGTTTTAACAGCTGGAACCGGACCTATTCCCATGTATTTTGGTTCAACACCGGCAAAAGCATAATTAACCAATTTAGCCATAGGTGTTAAGCCTTTAGATTCTGCTTCAGACTTTTCCATCATAACAATAGCAGCTGCCGCATCGTTTATTCCCGATGCATTACCCGCAGTGACTGAACCATCTTTTTTAAATACAGGACGCAGTTTGGCAAAACTTTCAATATCAGCACCAAAACGAACATGTTCATCTTGCTCAAATATTGTTGTGCCTTTACGCGTTTTTAATTCAACAGGCAAAATTTGATCGGCAAAACGATTTTCATTGATTGCGCGCTCTGCTCTGTTATGGCTTTCTACGGCGAGTTCATCTTGTTGTTCGCGGCTTATTTGCCATTTTTCAGCAATATTTTCCGCAGTGATCCCCATATGTGTATCACCAACCGGGCAAGTTAATGCACCAGTCATAGGATCGACCATAGTGGCATCACCCATACGCGCCCCAAAGCGAGCTTTAGGCAACCAGTATGGTACTCTGCTCATAGACTCAGCACCACCTGCCACAGCAGCATCACAATCGCCTAATAAAATCATTTGCGCCGCAGATACAATTGACTGTAATCCAGAACCACATAATCGATTAACAGTAACCGCTGGGGTCGATTCAGTTAAGCCACCATTTAATGCCGCTGCACGGCTCATATACATATCTTTGCGATCAGAATGGGTTACATTACCAATCACACAATGACCTATGTTTTCAGCCTGAACATCAGCACGCTTAACCGCTTCTTTTATTACCAACCCAGCTAATTCAGTAGGCGCATAATCTTTTAAACTACCACCAAATTCACCAATTGCAGTTCTTACAGCACTTAATACAACAACTTCACGTTTACTCATTCTGCTCTCCTAAAATTGCATTTCTGGTACAATTTCCGGTACCACTAATTCGCCAGCTGTTAATCTGATAATTTCTTCAACACTCACACCTGGCGCTCGTTCTTTTAACCAGAACTTGCCATCTGCAATTTCAATATAAGCCAGATCAGTCACTACCTTTTTTATACAGCCAGCGCCTGTAAGTGGTAGATTACAATTAGCCAATAATTTAGATTCACCACTTTTACTGGCATGCGTCATAGTCACTATAATGTTGTCAGCGCCAGCCACTAAATCCATTGCACCGCCCATACCCTTGATCAACTTTTTAGGGATCATCCACGAAGCGATATTACCATTTACATCTACTTCAAATGCGCCTAATACAGTTAAATCAACGTGGCCACCTCTGATCATTGCAAAAGATTCTGCCGATGAAAAAATCGATGCACCTTCAACTGTTGTTACCGTTTGTTTACCTGCATTGATCATATCTGCATCAATTTCATCTTCAGTTGGAAAAGGTCCCATGCCTAATAAACCATTTTCCGACTGCAACATTACTTCTATATCATCGGGTACATAATTGGCAACTAAAGTTGGAATACCTATCCCTAAATTAACGTAGTAACCATCTTTTAACTCTTGTGCTACACGCTGTGCTAATTGTTCTCTTGTTAATGCCATGATTGATCTCCTTAGGCTGTACGCACAGTGCGTTGTTCAATACGTTTTTCGAAAGTACCTAATATAACTCTATCAACATAAATACCCGGTGTATGGATTTGACTCGGCTCTAATTCACCAGGCTCTACTATTTCTTCAACTTCTACGACAGTGATTTTTCCAGCTGTAGCAGCTAAAGGATTAAAGTTTTGTGCTGTATGTCTAAATACTAAATTACCGAATTTATCGGCTTTCCAGGCTTTAACTATGGCAAAATCTCCAGTAATAGACTCTTCTAAGATATATTTGCGATTATTAAATTCTCTGACTTCTTTACCTTCACCCACTAAAGTACCGTAACCTGTTGCGGTATAAAAACCAGGTATACCTGCACCGCCCGCTCTTAATTTTTCGGCTAAAGTACCCTGCGGCGTTAACTCAACTTCTAAATCACCAGATAACAGTTGATCTTCAAATAGCTTATTTTCACCTACATACGAGGCCACCATTTTCTTGATTTGTCTGTCTTCTAACAAAATACCTAAGCCGAAGCCATCTATGCCACAATTGTTAGATACAACGGTTAACCCTTTCGTTTTCATTTTTTTTATTTGTTTTATCAGGTTTTCAGGAATGCCACACAATCCAAAACCGCCCGCTAGCAGTGTCATATCATCAGTTAACCCAGCCATTGCATCTTCATAGCTAGTGACTACCTTGTTAAATCCAGACATTAGTTGTTCCTTAGGTAAATATAAGTTGCGTTTAAGCATCCTACATGATTTGATATTTATCAAATTAATTAAATTCATCAATTAATAAATTATTTAAATTTAAAGTTGGTAATAATGAATATAACCATTAAACAAATTCGCGCTTTTATTGCTGTTGCTCAGGCACAAAGCTTCGCTGAAGCATGTGAACTTGTGCACCTATCACAACCGGCATTGAGTATTGCAATAAAAAACTTAGAACAAATTGTAGGAGGCCAATTATTAATTCGTTCAACCAGAACTTTAGCACTCACCCCTGAAGGCGGCGAGTTTTTACCTGTTGCAAAAAGGCTTTTAGCTGAATGGGATGGCGCATTAAATGATTTACATAACCTCTTTTCATTAAAAAGAGGTAATTTAGCCATAGCGACTATGCCCTCCTTTGCCAGTACAGATCTACCTATGCATATCCAGGCATTCAGAGATGAATTTCCTAATATTAATATAAAAATCCATGACGTGATCAATGAAGAAACCGTATCTATGGTACGTGAAGGTAAAGTTGAATTCGCTATTAGTTTTGATCCGGGGATCAGTGACGATCTCACTTTTGAGCCACTTTTTTGTGATGAGTTTATTTGTGCACTCTCTGCCCAACACAAACTCGCACAATATAAAAAGCTAGAATGGAAAAAACTCGCAGAGTTCCCTTTTATTGCCTTACAAAAACCATCAAGTATCAGAGAGTTGATAGATAATACATTGAAAGAACAGCAACTCACATTAAATATTGAATTTGAAACCAATCAGTTGGCAACCATAGCACAAATGATTGCAACTAACTTAGGAGTGAGTGCTTTACCTTCTTTATATCGACCACAAATGGAAGCCTTAGGCCTGAGTTGTATAAAACTGACTCAACCCACAATAAGCAGGCGCGTTGGCATTGTCACCAGAAGAAGATATCCTTTATCTCAATCTGCACTTTCATTTGTCAATATTATTCGGGCCCATTATCTTCATGGTTAAATTATTATGCTTTGATTGCAACTAATGCACCGGTAGATACCATAATCGTGCCCGCTGTTTTATTTATAACTGTGGATGCACCAGGCGATTTGAATATACTTTTTGCTTTGACTGCCAAAAAAGAATAACACAAGTTTACGCTACCAAAAGCAAGTGTTGCGGTTACCATGATTAATAAAACATCATAACTTGATACATCACCAACTTGTATAAAAGCAGGGAAAAACCCAACATAAAACAATATCGCTTTTGGATTCCCTAAAGTAATTAATAAACCAGCCATAAAATTTGAAAACAAAGATGAATTTTCAGATGCTTCAATATCAACTGAGCTAACTTTTGTTTTTAAAAGCTTATATCCCAGCCAAATAAGATAAGCTGCGCTGATATACTTTATGATAAAAAAAGCTGTGCCCATAATTTCAGCTAAGGCTGATAATCCGAATAAAGCCAAAATAATGAATATGTAATCACCCAATATGATCCCCATTGTCATATATAAACCACGAGAAAAACCCGATGAAAATGAGCGCGCTATAATTGCAAATACTGCTGGACCAGGCACAATTGCGAGCAGTAACATAGCAAAAAACAACCCAATAAGACTTGCTGAAGACATGTATATTTTCTCCTTAAATATCTAAAGCACTACTTTATAGATTTAGACATATTATTAGCATTTATTTTATAATGAAAAGTCTCTGAATTCAAAGTACTGGGTTTTAGCGCCCGTGCATTTCTCAATATAAACTAACAATGAACCATGATTCTTAAAGGGTTTACTTTTACATTTTATTTCTTTGTTTTTATCCCTGTTCAATAACCAGGAAATACTGTCAAAAGATGGCGAATTCCCTATTTTATGTATTAATAATGCAATTTTTTCTGATACAGGTATTATTTCGAATTGATTAATTTCAAGTAATAAATCGCTTTTTAATGATTTAATCGTTTCTATTTTTCGAACATATAACAACTCTTTAAACGACAATTCACTATCAAATAAAAATTCACCTCCTCGCTCAAAGTGTCCGCGATACACTTTCGTTTTTAACGTGATTTTGTTAGCTTTAATCAACTTAGTTAAATCAAAAGCCTCTGGCAGAATTGTAATTAACTGATCGTCATTTAATAACTTTAATCTTTCATCATTTGATTCAACACGGTATACAATTTGATAATCATGGGGAGCATGATATAAAGGCATATGACTGGCGATCATTTCCTGTTCAGGCCCCGCTAGCAGTACCATACCATGTTCGCCAACATAACCTTTATGTGTATTATGTTCGACACTTGCTAATGCAGGCCAATAAATAAAAGACAATATCAAAACAATAAATGGTATATACACTTTCAATTTAAACTCTCCAAAAATACAAACTCGTCATACAATCACTTGAATGATAAAATACTAGCAAGTAATATATTTCCTATATATCGATAATTAGTTAACTATCAATTCCAAAATGGATATAGAAGATTTAAAGAAAATTGTAAATATTGCCCAGACAGAGAACTTACAACTCAGTGCTAAAACGCTGAATATCACAGCGGGTGCTTTATCCAAAACAATCAAAAAAGTTGAAGTTAAGCTTAATACACAGTTATTCGAACGCAGTGGAAGAAACATAAAAATAAATGATGATGGCAAACGCTTTGTGTCTTATGCCAATACATTAATACATGAATTTGAACAACTTACGGACATATTTACAAATTCAAAAGATCTTAAAACACTGAATATTTGCGGTCCATCAATTATAGTAAATTACTGGTTTCCACTTATTATCGGACTTCCCTTTAACGGGAAATTCAGTTACAAAATTAATACTATGTACGAAGGTGAGGCCGTAAAACAAGTCATATCAGGCCAGGCCCATATTGGTTTTGTCACTAAAGAAGCGATACAGTCAGAAAACTTACTTGATCAAGGGTTAGAATATATTCCATTGAGCAAAACAGTTTTTAAACTCACTTTAGCTAAAAGCCATATTGCACTACAAAAACACATTGATGGGGATATCACATCTAAGGATTTATTAAATTATGGTTTTGTCTGCCCCCGTGTTTCACCTTTTTGCGGTTTAAAAAGAGGATCAGGCTCTGATGGCTGGCCAGACAACAAAATTCCCCGAACAGTCACAACACGAACCGATGACTTTTCTACTTTAATATCACTTGTTCAGCAAGGACTAGCTATCGCCTATTTACCCGACTACCTTTTATCACAACATAATTTAACAAGCTTAGCAGTTGCTGGACACCATTTATCTAACCAAGAAGAAATAGGTGTTATCTACAAACCAACACTCGCCTATGGCTGGTTGAATAATCTAATGGAAAAAATAAAAGTATCACAATAAAAAATGAACAAGCTAACTTTTTTCTATTAATATGTCATACAACTAAAGCTTAAGCTGGTTAAACACCCAGATAAAATGAGGGCTACGCGACACTTATCAATTATTTGATACGTTTATTCGCCTTTACTAATTTGGTAGTTTCTTTCGACGTTTTTAGTTACTTTACCCCAGTTAGACGATTTAACTCTTGATTGGTGCTTAACAAAAGCCTCTTGGTTAATAAACTCTTCATAAACATGGAATTTATGAATATCTTCCGCGTCAGGCATAACAGTAAAAATTAAGCACCCTGCTTCTTCTAAAGTTAGCCTTCTATGAATAACCAATTCTTTATTCACAATTTCAAGATCTGAATCGGGTACGACTATAAACCCTTGTAATACAACTTTAGACAACGCTGAACTCCTAAAACATAAAACAACTTATATGGACTCTCCATTCAATTAGCATTTTGCTATTTTGAAAGTGCAAACATGCAAAAAATATAGAAACCGTATGTCTTGAACATAAATAGTTTAAGCATCTTAAATTAAATCTCATTGTACTCATAACTTTGCAAAACCATGAAAAAAACGCCACTATAGCAGCCCAGTTGAAATGAAGAATTTTTATAAAAGGTTTGTAGTAAACATGAGTATTTGGAAAAGGTTATCTGTTATTTTATTAATTACAATGTCTTGTGTCACTTTTGATCAAGGTACAAAGCTATTGGCCGCAGAGCACTTGCCTAAATATCAAATGACCAGTTATTTAAATGATATGCTCAGAGTGGGTTATGCCGAAAATAGGGGCGCTTTTTTAGGGTTAGGTAATAATCTATCTGAAGAGACCCGGTTTTGGATTTTTGTCGTATTAGTTGGTGCATTTTTATTAGGATTATTGGCTTACCTTATTATAAATACAAAACAATCGTTTGCCTCTTTAATTGCCTTGTCTTTTGTTTTTGCCGGCGGTATCAGTAATTTTTACGATCGCGTGGTTAATAATGGTGCTGTGATTGATTTCCTCAACCTTGGTTTTGGCTCCATCAGAACAGGCATTTTTAATGTCGCCGACATCGCTATTATGTTGGGCGTGTTTGTCCTTCTATTTACATCTAATAATGAGAAAACGCAAAAGTAATCTGAATATTATGTATTGACTCCTTCGCTCTGCAACCGCAGATTGATGGAGTCTATGCATTGAATTTAGATTAACTTATATGATAATGTCTGCGGTCATGCTCCTGACGACGTCCATGGCTAAAAGCTGAAATTCGCTTTAAATAGCCAATAACGCGCGTACCGTAATCAATATCATTTGAACCACACGCACTACAATTAGCGTTAGTCCGTTTATCTATATGTTCGCACTGATTACAAATGGTACACTTCACATTTATACAAAAATAATTACAGCCTGTACTTGCTGCAATATCGAGTAGCTTTTCATAATTTGATAATGTAGGCGATTCTTCCAAATTTAGATGTAGGGCTGAACCACCATCTAAAAATTCAATCATCTCCTTGCCATGCAAGATAAATTTATCTAAATGATTAATAGTGTCATCTTCTACAATATAAAAATAGGAGTTATAACAATCACGATTTACCTGATAACCCGCTTTACGATCCCATTTTGCATTTTTCACACCTAAATTTTCGGCTGGTACAAACTCAGTATTAAACCGGTAGCCATATTGTTTATAAGCACGTTTATTGGCATCAAAAATTTGTTTTAACTGCTTTGAAACATAAGTTTTATACGCTGCATTATTACCCACTGTAATCCCCATATATTCAGCCGCTTCACACATCCCATTAATACCTATGGTTAAAAACTGCTTATCTAGATTAATAAATCCTGCGTCATAAATAGTGAGCATGCCTTGATCTAAATAGTCTTGCATTATACTGCGGTACGCCACCTGATATTTGTGGATTTTATCAATTTCAGCAGTAAGGTCGCGGCCATCTTGTTGTAAACGATTCATATTAATCGTGATCACGTTAACCGATCCTGTCGCCACGCCACCAGCACCTAAAGTGTAGGAAAATGTATTATCAGACATCTCATTGCGCAATCGACAGCATGATGCCAAAGAATCAGCATTATCTGATTGATAAATAAAAAAAGTGTGTCCTTGCGCTAATTGCTGCGCACAAAAACTTTTAAACTGTGGATCTTTTACCTGACCGTTCTCACTTAACATCGCCGCTGTTACAACTGGAAAAGTTAATACAGCCTTTTCTCGCTCTGATGCAAACCAGTCCATAAAGTATCTTTGCAATAAATCAACAGACTTAAAATCAGCACCTGTTCCATCTGGAAATATAAAATGAGCAAAAATCGCATCAAAATAATACTGATCATATAAAGAAATATTCCAAAATACACTTTGATAACCGCGTGCAGCGGCAGGTTGATTTATCGCATAAACCACATGTTGTAAGTGGTTTGAAATTTGTTTTTTGTGTGTATTTAAGTAGTTTTCACCGTACTCTCTTTTTGCAAAATGATCAAAATACGTTAAAAATTCAACAGTTGCGATAGCACCGGCAAATTGCGAACTAATAGCAAAAACCAAATTAACAAATGATCCACAAAACGACTCTAAATGCTGTGGCGCTTTTGATTCCCCGCCTAATTTAGTTAACCCATCTAATAAAAACGGATACATAGTAATTGAAGTACAATAGGGTTTTAAGCTTGTTTCATCATGCACATATATTTCATGGCATGTTATTTGTCGTTCATATTCTTCGGCTAACTCAGCATCAAATAACGTTAATATTTTTTGTTTAACCAAAGCACGATTTATATCGAGCAAGCAATCTTTCGTAATTTCAGCTTCTAAGGTCGCAATATTTTTATGTGATACATTAGCATTCGCATCTAACTTTGATCCGTCTGCGGCATTACTGGCATGTATATATTGATCAATAAATGACAGTTTCTTTGTTATTTGTAAGTCATTAAGTAAAGCCATATTAATTTCCTAAAAATTGATAATTAAGTAAGATCTGGGTTTTTACATCGATAAATCTTTGATTTGTTTTTTTACTGCTTAATCCACCCAGTTCAGCTTGCCAACACCCTGTTTTTAGAAAGTTTAAGTGTTGAGTGATCTTATCGCTGACTTTCTCTGCACCAGAATATAAGCAGGTTTTTAAGCCCGAACTTTGTGCGTATTGTAATAGTTTAATGAGCTGTGCCTGCTGCCAATCACCTCCAAAAAATACGATACATGTTATTAAATGTTGATATTGATTAAGGTAATTTCGAAAAGTTTGTAGGCTAAGTTCGAAACCAGCAGTTGCTTGCCAGCTATCTTCACTATGACAACCTTTACAAGCAAATGGACAGCCTGTAATTAAAAAGGCCAATGAGATTTCATTGGGAACTTCCTGGAATACAACTTGGGGGTGATAACAGTTAAACATAAACACCATATATTGCGTTTTTTTATTTTATAAACACAATATATAGTTAATGTTCAATTTAGACTACATGGTTAATTGTCTGAAATTTGTGTTAGATCAAACTTCAATCTAATAAAGGTTTTCTTAAAATCACTAGTTCGTAAAACTTGTTCAATTAATATCATCAAAATGGAGTTAACTACGCAGTTATTTTATGTCTTTTATGCTTTTTAGCTAATAAGGTGGGTAATAACTGTATGCCAGCAACAGACATGACGATCAATGCAATTCCTGTGATACTTAAAACGTTTAATTGATTACTTGAAAATACATCAGGCCACCAACCAAAAATAACCACCATTTCAGTGCTCATAAAACTCAAAATAGGTGTCAAGGCGACCATAGGACCCACCTCTGATGTAGACCAATATTTCATTGATTGCGCAAAACATCCATACGCAATTAACGTATTCAAAGCACAAAATATCGCAATAAACCAATCACTTTTATTCATCAGCGTAAAATGTTCAAAGTCACTCAAAGGTGCCATAGCGATAGTGCCGAAACCGTAAATAAATAATAAAATATTATTAGGTGATAATTTAGTGATCAGAGACTTTTGTATTAATGCATAACAAGTCCATGATAAAGCTGAAAACTGTACAATAAGTATTCCCAACCAAACATTTTTATGTTCAACCTCAGAAAAATCAAGATAAGGATGAAAAAATAACATCATGCCTAATGCTAACGTAGCAAAACACATCATCTGAATTGAGGATAATCTATCTTTAAAAAACAAAATACCACCAAAAGCTAAAAAGAAAGGGGCTGTTTGAAAATTAAGTTGTGCCTGACCAGGAGTTAAATACTCCAGACAATATACAAAAGAGACATAATTAAACATAGAGAAAATAGCGCATACAATCAGCTTAAACCAATCATTTAACAGTAGATTTTTAAATTGCACTAATTTTCCACCATAAAATTGCAGCGCAAAACTAAAAATTAAAGCGATAAAAAACCTAAACCAGGTTAAAGAGATAGGATCGATAAAGCGAGTTGAAAGCTTCAATGCAATTGGCAGTATTCCCCAAAAAAACACTGCGGTTGAAATAAAAAAAAGTCCAATTCTAAAGTTTTTATAGTTCAATGATATATACCTTGCAACAAACTGCTTCAGTCACAGATAAGTGAGTGCCTGAAGCGCTTAATATAGAATATTTAATCTTAATATTGTGGCCTATGACATTTATACAATCCAATGCATAATACAGGTATAGGTTATTCAAAAAGTGAATAGTGATGTCTTTATCACAGGTCGATTATAAATTATTACAATGTTTAAGTTGTTTACTTAAATATCAAAATGTCAGTATCGCTGCTGACGAAATGAATATGAGTCAACCCGCGATGAGTCGCACTTTGGCAAAATTAAGAATGCTATTTAATGATCCACTCTTTGTCAGAACCGCAGCAGGTATGGAGCCAACCACAAGAGCATTATCCTTAGAGCAAGGTCTGAATACGAGCCTCAATCAATTAGCCGAATTATTATCTAATAAAACATTTTCACCTGAACTATGTGAGCGCAATTTTAGGCTACATATGACAAGTTATATTACCCAGGCTCATCTTCCAGGTATCGCCGAAGCCTTTTATAATGCGGCACCTCATGCACAATTAGAAATTATCGATCTCAAAGAAAAATCTTTAATAAATCAAAGTGCACAAAATATAGATCTTGCAGTGTGTAGTCATGCCATGCAAATACCTGAATATTTTCATCAATTTCCCGTAGGCAAAGAATCAATGCATTGTTTTATGTCTGACAAACACCCTCTTAAAAATGAAACTTTAACATTAGAAAATTACGTAGATTACCCGCATATTCTGGTTACTTTAGGTGGCGGTCCGAGTATTCCGATAGAAACTAGCCTATCTAAGTTAGGTAAAGTTAGGCAAGTTGGACTACGTGTCCCTCATTTCTTAGGTGCGTTGGAAGTTTTAAGTCGTACAAACATGCTATTTACTTCCAGCCAGAATGTACCAAACCGCTTTGCTAATCATTTTTCTTTATGTGCTAAACCTTTACCCTTTGCCCACGATGATTTCAATTACTTTTTAGTCTGGCCGCCTACAGTTCACAATGATCCAGCACAGAAATGGCTTCGAGACCTGTGTGCAAATATCATTAAAGAGAATTTACGATAAACATGGCAATATTTAATCAGGAGTTTGTTGTTTATGTTTGTTGTTTCGTTAAACGTGATGTTTATTATACCAATGTTTATTTCTAAGAAAAAACGAGCATTTCACGACATGATGGCTGGCACTTTAGTTGTAAAGAAAAGACCATTAGGTGATACACATGTTGATTAATTTTACTGACTAAACCATTTCCTTAAAATATAATTCACCATGTTTCAGTCTGGTCTAGTAAACTTCTTATTTCTGGTTATATAAATCAAATCAAACATAGTTAATACTTGAAACCTAACCCAAAAATAGATGAAAACTATGTTCAAAATTCAACAAGCTACTACCGCAGAACTCAACAAAGTTGCCACTTTGTTTGAGCAATACAGAGCGTTCTACCAAAAACCAGCAGATCCACAAGGCGCGACTCACTTCATCAAAGATCGCCTGCAAAGCAATGATTCCGTAATACTGTTAGCGACTAAAGATAAAAAACCAGCTGGATTTGTTCAGTTATATCCGGCATTTTCATCTACATCAATGCAAAAGATGTGGATACTAAATGATCTGTATGTCAATCCAGAGTTTCGCCAGCTAAAAGTTGGCACACAGTTAATGAATGCAGCTAAAGAACACGCCATCAATACACAGTCACATTCCCTAAAATTATGTACAGCTACCGACAATCATCACGCTCAGGCACTGTATCGCCAACTTGGTTATAAAAAAGTAACCGTCTTTGATCATTATGTACTCGTCGTTTAATTTTATCTTGCAGCTTACGGTTCAATTAATACGTGAAATAGGAATCTCTTCAGCGTTTGACATTCCTATTATAACTTTTATAGTTTAAAGATCGTCCGCGTTTGTTGTTAAGAAAACTCTATGTCGCTATCAAATGAAGAACGTATTTTCATCATACTCCTGCAGCGCCTCAATAAATATCATATTCCAAGGCTTTTAATACTCAAAGATAAAGTAGAAAATGGGGAGCAACTAAATCAATGGGAGCTAGACTTTTTAGAACAAGTATTCAAATCAACTCACGAAATACTACCTAAAGTAATTGGAAACCCCAAATATGCGGGTATTTTCATGAAAGCTATACACCTTTATACTGAAATTACTGAACTGGCTCTAAAGAACACGTAAAGCGTCAATTATATACAAAACTCAAAGTCAAATAACACGCAAGTAAAATAGCAATCCATAATGTCATACTACTTACTGTTTGTGCCTGGGCCAGGCTTCCTTTAGGTCGATTAAATTTTTTCACAACAATCAGGATCTGACGCACAGTATTGTCAGCGACTAACCTTACGTACTGAACAATCGCAAAAAGTCGGTTCATTATTGAGTACCAGGCATCTGGTAAATATCGTCGATAAATCCAATCTACATCCAAGTTAGTCGACCTTAATTCTGGCGGATAGAAACCTTTGACATTCAACCATACAAATGCGAGTGCGGAAAAAAACAATAGCTGGGTTTGCGCCAATACATGAGTTAAATCATAGGGGCTGTAATCCTGATTATACGGAAGAAATTGATATAAGAAATTAGGGTAAATCCCAATCGCCAGACATAAACACGCTGCAATCCCCATAGCAATCAGCATATTCGCAGGTGGATCTTTAGCGCGAAGGCCTGAATCATGACCAAAAAAGGCAAAGTAAGGGATTTTAATACCCGCATGATGAAATACACCAGCCGAGGCAAATAAGAGTGCCAGCCAAATACCATTATACCCTTCTTTGAGTGCTGCGCTCATAACCATTGATTTACTGACAAAACCGTTAAATAACGGAAAAGCTGAAATCGACGCAGCACCGATAATACACAGCACTGTGGTTTTTGGCATCGTTTTATACAAACCACCTAAATCAGAACCATTAATGCGGCCTGTCATTTGCAATACAGCCCCCATAGACATAAAAAGCAGCCCTTTAAAAAGCACATCGTTAAAAGCATGTGCAACAGCGCCATTAAGCGCTAATTTAGTACCAATTCCTATACCCACAACCATAAAACCTAACTGATTTATCAAACTGAAAGCCAAAACCCTACGTAAATCATTTTCGATCACAGCGTAGAAAATAGGAAAACAAGTCATGATCACACCGATATAAATTAATACTTCATTGCCGGCAAATCCTCTGGCCAAAGCATAAACCGCCACCTTTGTCGTTAACGCACTCAAAAAAACAGCTCCGCCAGGTGTCGCTTCAGGGTAGGCATCCGTCAACCAAGTGTGCATCATAGGAAAGGCACATTTAATTCCAAAGGCAATAAAAATCAAAATAGTGCCTATATCCTGTAATTTCATGTCAGTAAATTCCAGACTGCCATATTGATGCCAATAAAAGAGCGTACCAATTAACAATAATAAACCAGAAATAAATTGATAAACGAAATACCGAAAACCGCTAGCTAACGAAGTTTCACTGCGCCGAGCCCAAACCAGAAATACTGAGGAAATCGCCATTAACTCCCAAAACACAAATAGAGTTAATAAGTCACCAGAAAACACAGCACCCAAAGCTGCTGAAGTATAAATCATACTGGCAATCTGCTGTATTCTGTCGCCTACATGTAGACTATAAATAATCGAAAAAAATGCAGCTATATGAAAAATATAACCAAATATCAAACTCAATTTATCGATACGTAAAGGTACTAATTCAAGTTCAAACAAGGTGATTTGCCACGTCGTTTGAGGATCAATTTGCCATAAATTAAACGCTCCCCAAATGGGAGCCAGCAACATTAGCCCGCCAGATAACCAGCCACGCGTAAATAACACAATAAATGAGACTAATAAAAAAGGTACAAATGGAGGAAGTTCAAAGATCCACATTTGAATCCCTGCCATCTAAGTGTTGCTTGTTATATTTCTGATGAGAAAGGTCTTTTTGACAATAGTAATCTTCCGGTCGCATTAATAAAGTACGTAACCATTTAGCAATTACGACAAGTAATACACAACCAATAAAACCATAAATTGGATAGAATCCGGGAATGCTTTCTAATGGGTGATAACTATGTCGGTGTAGAATAAAATCCAGAGCAAATAAAACAAAACAAATAGCCAACAATATACGAATAAGCCGACTTACATTTTTAGGTTCATCAAACAGATGTTGCTTTTTCATTTTATAAACTCCCTATTTTCTTAGTCTATGGATCAGACACCAATACTAAAGCAGCCGCCAATTCATAAAGTGGTTGAGGAAATAAAAACAAAACAAAACAGGCTACAGTACAAATAACAATCGCACAAAGTATTGGTAATGGAGCCTCTAAAGATCCTCTTGGAATATCACTGTTTTTCGTATTAAAGAAAAACGCGTTTAATGGAATTGTCAGCAAATAGAATATATTCATTAACGAACTCAGAGCCAATGTGATCATCAATATCCATTGCTCTGCCTCAAGTGTTCCTTGTAACAAAAACCATTTGCTCCAACTGCCTGCCGTTGGCGGTAAGCCAATAATAGTCAAACTGGCAATAAAAAATGCGACCATAGTGATAGGCATTTGCCGACCAAGCCCTTTCATTTCACTTATATTAGATTTGTGTGTCATTACTAAAATCGCACCAGCACAAAAAAACAGAGTGATTTTACCAAAACCATGAATGACCATATGCATGGCACTGCCTATAATACCCGTATTATTAGCCAACAAAGCACCGCTGGTAATATAACCCAGCTGGCTGACTGTTGAATAAGCCAATCGCTTTTTCAAATTATCCTGACGTAAAGCGACCAGTGATGCAAAAAGGACTGAACCACCAGCCAAATAGAGCAAAAATTGCGTTGATGGTAAACTCTGGATCATATCTACACCAAAGATATAGACACACACTTTTAATATTGTAAATACCCCCCCTTTAACCACTGCAACCGCGTGTAGCAGTGCGCTGACAGGTGTGGGCGCAACCATAGCGGCAGGTAACCAGAGGTGAAATGGAAAAATGGCCGCTTTTCCTATTCCAAAAATAAAAAGAGGTAACAATAGCGCGCTTGCAATTGAAGTATTAGCCTGCTGATCAAACAAACCACCCGGCGTAAAACTTAAAGAGCCTGTAACCAACCAGGTATTTATGATAGCCAATAAGAAAAATAATATAGAGGTAAAGAACAATATCATTAAATACGTTCGCCCGCCTTCACTTGCTTTTCGGTCACCAGCATGAACGACCAGAGGGTAAGTGGAAAGTGTTAACAACTCATAAAAAATATATAAAGTTAATAAATTTTCGGCAAAAGCGATCCCCATCACGGTAAACATAGTGACAGCAAAAAACAGGTAAAATCGAGTCTGATTTTTTTCCTTATGCTTGTGCATATACCCTATGCTATATACAGAAGTAACTAACCACAGAAAACTGCTCATTAATGCAAACAGCAACCCTAAAGGCTCGATAGCAAAACTCAAGGTTAATGTTGGCAATAACTCAAGCCAAATTACATTTGTAGTTGAACCTGGAGTAAATTCGGTGTAAAGACCAAAACTAATTACCGTCAGGCTGGCACTTGCGAGTACTGAAATGACCTCTCGAGCATGAGGTATTTTTCTCAAAATGCCAATCGCTATAGCGCCAATTAATGGCAATAAAATTGCCATTGTTAAATGTAGTTCGCTGCTAAAAGTGATCATGGCGTCGCACCGAGTAAAGACTGTGCTGCTAATTGTGAAACAGCCACGGTGAAACGTGAATCTATGCCAAAATACAGATTTGCTAATGTCAGGATCCAAGTCGGGATCAACAGAGTCAACGGAGCCTCTTTTATATGATTCATAGATGTTGGAACGGGCCTGAAATAAGCTGACTCTACAATACGCCAAACATAAACCCCCGCTAATAATGAGCCTAGCAAAATCACAACAGCCACAGGCCACCAACCATTTTCAAGACTGGCACTGAGCATATACCATTTACTAATGAACCCAACGGTCAACGGAATACCTATTAAGCTTAAACCACCTATAACTATCGCAGCCATGGTCCATGGCATTTGTTTTCCCAATCCTGCAAAATGCTTCAATTGCACACTACCAATACGAAACATAACAGCCGCAAGTGCTAAAAAAAGCGCGCCTTTCATTAAGGCATGATTGAACAAATGCAATAACGTAGCAATCAGTCCATTGGTATTATTCATACCGAGCGATAACATCATATACGCCACTTGGGCAACACTAGAGTAAGCTAATAGTTGTTTTACATTTTGCTGGTAAATAGCCATAGTTGACGCAGTCAAAATACCGGCCAGCCCGAGCGCTAACAGGATTTTTTGTAGTGGTAAAGCCGAGAATGAAAAGTCAGCACCATAGATAGTAAAAACAAATCGCAGTAAAATGTAAATTGCGACCTTAGTCGCTGTTGCCGCTAAAAATGCACTAACGATTGATGGTGCGTAAGCATAAGCGTTTGGCAACCACCAATGCAGGGGAAACAAGGCCAGTTTTAAACATACACCCACAGTAAAGAACGAAAATGCCGCAAACAAACTGCGAGAATCAGGTAAATTAGCCAACCTATCAGACAGATCATGCATATTTAATGTACCAGTTACCATGTACATTAAACCTATGCCAATCAAAATAAAAGTGGCCCCTAAGGTACCTACTAACAAATAATTAAAAGCAGCAGTTAATGCTCGCCGATCTTTACCCATTGCGATCAATGTATAAGATGACAGAGCAGCTATTTCCAGGAAGATAAAAACATTAAATACGTCTCCTGTAGCAATAATACCTAACATACCAGCCAAGCATAATAAGAATAAAACGTAAAATATACTTTGCCTTTTTTCGCTCAACTCAGCAGCTAAACTCGTTTTAGCTGCCAGTAAAATAACACTGCTCAAAGCTGATACGATCAACAATAAATACGCACTAAGCGTATCAATTCGATATTCAATTCCGATAGGTGCATCCCAGCCACCAAAGGTGTATATCAAGGTGCCATTTTGTATTACCTCATTTAATAAAACGACACTGATCCCAAAACAAACAGTACTCACAACCAAAGTAAAAAACCACACAAATGTAGCACGACCAATGACGAAACAAACCGGCGCGGCAAATAGCGGTATAATCACATGTAAAATAGCTAATTGCCCGCTCATGACTGCTGATCCTTAGCATGTATTTCATCTTCTTCGATAGTGCCATAACTTTGTTTGATCCGTATCACCAGGGCAAGTGCAAGCGCCGTTGTTGAAATGCCAACAACAATAGCAGTCAAAATCAATACATGAGGTAGTGGATTAGAATACAGGATACTGCCTTGTTCGACTGTGGTATCAATTATTGGAGGACTTGCACCTTCCACCTTTGCCATACTAATATAAAAAATAAAAACTGAGGTCTGAAAAATAATTAAGCCAATAACTTTCTTAATCAAATTCCCATGGGCGATAAGAATATACAAACCACACATCATGAGTACAATAACCACCCAATAATTAAAAGACTCAGCTATATTCATCTTTTACTTCCCAATTCTTGACAACAAAAGGATATAAAGAACAATGTAATAACAGCAGCTACGGTAATACCCACTCCCAGCTCTACCACAAGTATCCCCAAATGTTGTGCAGCCAGAGGCTCTTTTGCTAATACACTATAATTGAGAAAATTCTCCCCATAAAACAGTGAGATCAGTCCGACACTGCCATAAAGTAATACACCTGCAGCAGCAAAAAACTGCAACCAGGCAATACTGCTCACCTTTAATGTCGCCTGCATACCAAAGATCATGGTATACAAAATGAAAGCTGATGCGAAAATAACACCAGCCTGAAACCCCCCCCCAGGTCCAAAATCACCGTGAAACTGTATATACAGAGCAAATAATAAAATAAATGGAATAAGCATTTTTGAAACTATTCGTAAAATATGATGACTTTTCATCGCCTCTGGAGCACCTTGAGCTGATGCTATGTGTTTTTCAAATAAAGACTTTATGGGTAACAAAGCCAATACGCCGACACCAGATGCAAAAATGACAAACAACTCACCTAAAGTGTCGTATCCACGGTAACTGGCCAACACACTGCTGACCAGGTTTGCAACACCCGTCTCAGAATAAGATTCTTTAATATAGTGCGCAGCTACGTGCTGATGAACCGGCGCCTCAGCCGAACCAAATGGCGGCATTTCCAATGTGCCGTAAATCAGCAAGGAGCCTGTAAACACGACAACAACTAGCGCTAATAACGGTTTATGTCTTGTCTTCTTTTCATATCGCCCCGTAAAAGACAATGTTGATAGTAATAACAAAGTCGATATACCAACTCCCACCGCCGCTTCTGTTAAAGCAACGTCGACAGCATCCATCAGCACAAAAAAGCTAGCGCTTAGCAAACCATATATGTTCATTAACATGATAATGGCAAACAGATCTCGCATTCGTATAATAGCGAACACTGTCATCAGTAAAAAACACAGAATAACAACATGAATTAACGATTCGATAGGTCTACCCTCCCTACCTTTTTACTTGCAATTCCTCCATCAATGTTATTTTTAGAATTATTTTTCATCGCGGTATTTGCCAGGATATAACTTACCGTCGGACTGGTAATTAGGGTGAAAAGCAATATAAGAAATAACTTACCTGAAACACTGCCCCAGCCATTTAGTAACATCAAGCCGGTTAAAATAAGTCCGGTACCCAGGCTGTCAGTAATTCCTGTTGCATGCATTCTGCTATATAAATCTCGAAAATAAAAAATGCCAATACCAGCAATAATATTGCAAAAACTGCCAAGAAAAAGGCACATAATACCCAGAGCATATAGCAGTTCAATCATGGGCTATCCTTATTTTCACGCCGCGCTTCTTTATGTTCAAAAAAGCGTAATACACCGACCATACTGATAAAATTAAGCAATGCATACACCATAGCAATATCTAGCAAATAAGGTTTACCAGCTAAAAAAGCTAAAATGGCAATAAACAATACTGTTTTAGTACCAAACAAATTAACAGCGAGAATTCGATCGTATAATTTGGGGCCTGTAAAAGCGCGTAACAAAGCCAGTAACATCACAATCAAAATAGCGAGCAACGAAGCCAATAACATCAGCTTTCCAGCCTTTTTATTTTGCGAATCAATTCGCCACCAGTCAGTTCATCAGCTAATTCTTCTGTTAGCGCATGAACATGTATCGACTTATGATTAAATCGTAAACTCAAAGTTCCAGGTGTCAGGGTAAGTGAATTAGCAAAAATAACCTCACTCAACTCATGTTTAAAATCCAAGTCTATCGTTACTATTTTGGGAGTATATGCCTTGTCACGCAGTATGATTTTCTTAAGGACATAGATACTGCCTGAAATAATTTCTTTTATCAGCCAATAATAAAGCGGTCCTATTCGGGTAATGAGATGCATAGGTAAAGACTCCTTGTCCACCAATTTCATCCTGTGAGTTATTAGCATTACTAATAGTACAGACAAAAAACCTAAAAATAGCAATTGCCCGCTATCATTAGCCGAAATCATTAGCCAAAATACACTCAATAATAAAAACAAGCCTAAGGGATAACGCATAATTAACCTTATGAATTAATTAATCAGTTGATTTAACTTTGTTATTTATTTCACAGACAACTTACTTCTAATCGTAAGTTATTGTTGATAAATGCTTTTCAGAAGCCTTAGTTAAATTCTGAGGTTCCACCATTTAATCATCTGGAAGTTTAATTATTAAACAATCGGTTCGAATGTGATGTAACACCTTTTCAGCCGTATTACCTAATAAAAACCCACTTACCCCTTCACGACCTAAACAACCCATAATCACCAGATCACTATTTAATTTGCCAGCTAAACGAGGAATAGTTTTATCCGGGGGCCCTGCTGGGGTGTGACAGGTAACCGTATTCATCTCATGCAAACTTAACAATGCTTTTATTTTTTCTCTTGCTGCAGGCGCTTTTTTTTCCAGAACTTCGTCTTTGTCAACTATCTCCAGCTCTAACAAAGGTTTCGAAATGGGGATACTATACATAGCATGCATTTCTGTGTGTGTTGCTGTAGCCCAGGTATTGCCCCACTCCAGCGCTAAAGTATTTAGTTGTTTATGTTTCTTATCTTCACTAGATAAGTCTAGAGTCAATAAGATATTTGCTTTGCTTTTCCATTTAGTATGAGTCGCAATTAAAATTGGGCATGGTAAGTGACGAATCAATTTCCAATCTGTTGGCGTGTGAAACAGTGATTCAGTTCTGTGCCCGCCTTTTATCACTAAGTCAATGGGCGTTTTGTCGCCTTGACACCTATCAACAATCCAATTGTCAATTTCATCACTCACTACGACTTTACTGGTAATTTCAAGCTCATTGTCAAAAACGCGCTGGATCATAGAGTCAAGCACTTGCTCAACTTTGGCTATATGTTCAACTAAGGTAATTTCCAAATCCTTAGTATATTGGGTGAATTTAATTATTTCTAAACTTGCTGTAATATCAGTAACAATATCACGAGCCTTTTCTAACGAAAGGAAGTCTCCATCTTCAATGTCCGAAATAACCAAGATGTGTTTATTCATGATGGTCGATCCTGATATTAAGATTATATAATTAAAGTTTATAGCTCTGAATGTGTCAATTTAACTGGCGTGTAAGACGCTACCAAAACGAGTTAAATTTGGTTTCCCTCTTATTTTCTTTTAAATTTAAGGTATTGATTTTTAAGTTTTAAACTAAAATATCAAGTTCTAATTAAATGTTTCGAGTACCAAACTGTTACTCTTAGGCCAACTACATACAACCTTTTTTTATGTTTATACCAAATGTATTAAATGGAAGATCAAATATCAGTGAGGATAAATTTTCTACGACAAGTCGATTAATAGCGTAATAGCTGGCTATTGGCAGTGAAAATAATGCAGTTTTAGATCTTAGAAAATGGTTATATATTTGATGTAATTGATATTAGTTTAACGCTAAAATTTATCTATGTTTGACTGTTAAACATAGATAAATACAACAATGCCTCTTCTACTGAAAAGCAAAATTTTCACTCATTCAGCTATAAATTAACGCAGGTAATCATTAACTTAATAGTTAAAGTATAAGTAACTGTTTTATAAAGTTATATGCAACCACTTTAAACAATAATCCTATGTACGTACCGAAGAGATTACATCACTCCTGCACGCTGAATAAACCAGCCAGTGTGCCCTTTATCAAAATGAAAGCGAACTCTATGATTAAAAATCTTACCTTTTGCATTAACCGCTTTTAATTTTGCTTCAAAAACAAAATCTTTCGTTACTGTTTTTTCACCTGTATCCCAAACCCAACCATAAAAACTCCCCTGATGTCTTTGCGTCGTTGTTTCCATTCCACCTTCATTAACAGCTTTAATTTCTAATACATCTTTACGCCAATTCTTTTTAACCCAGGCTCGGATCATTTTCTCGGCCTGATCCCATGCAAGCCCTGAACGCGGTGATTGCTTTTCCAGCCAACGAGTGATTTTGTCCATTTCCTGCCACATTTGATTATAATCTTTTGCCTCTAAAGACTTTTTCGCCGAATCCAATGCTTTTGTAATGTCGCCCTGATTTATTTCTGTGCTTTGCACTGAATTAGCAACTAGTAATAACCAGATAACCAAACTGTTAAAAACAACGACTTTAAATTTAATTAATACTGCAACCATGCCCTACTCCTCATAATTAATATAACTATAAGAATAGACAGATATATTCAAATCTCCCTATATTTTTATTAACTGAACTTTTACTCAATATTCTAATCTAACGCTTTCAACTCACTATAAAAATCAAAAAACAAAGTCGAAACATGGAAATAAAAAAATGGGGATCAGCAATAACTTTCTCTATTCTATTGCATGGATTGCTATTGATAGTTTTTATTAATACCGCGTTCACAATTAAGCAAACCGAACCTAAAGTACAGTCGTTAAAAACCTATGTTGTTTCATCTGCGATACAGAAAAAATATTTAGCTCAAGAAAGAAAATCGATTGAACAAGACATTTTTAAAACAAATGACGTTGTAACACCCAAAATTAAAAACCAAAATGAAGACGCTAAATTAAATGAGAATAGACTAAATAAAACCCAAAAGTTAAATATTAAAGAAAAGAATTCAGAGGAAATTCATACTAAAAAAAATAATCAACTTAAAGCTCAAGGAGTTAAAATAGAAAAGTTTAAAAAATTAGATCCCTATAAAACATCTCATGTAATCAGCCAATTCAACAAGCTTAGTTCATCAACTAAGCACTTTACGACAGCGATCGCTCCCATAACACCTAATTCTCAGCAAACCAGTTTTAATAAGCAAGGTACTATAATAACAACTGCACGTGGGACTGTGTTGCTATTTTCTCTGCAACTAAAGCCCGATCAATACACATGTAATGACAAAGGCATATAAATTTATAATACACGTTGTTCAGCCTGGTTGATTTGGATCTTCTTTACAATTGATCTTTACTATTTGCTGAACAAAGCTTAAATAATATTTTTTCAAAATTGTCATACTCTTCATTGCCTAAAATTTCTTTAAACGACTTAGCCAAATTATTGTAAACAGAACTTTGAATACTCAAAAACAATTTGCGACCTTTATCTGTTAACAATATATGTTGTGCTCTCGCATCATATTTACACGTAGCGCGATAAATTAATTCTCGTTTTTCAAGCTTGTTGACCATTAGACTTGCAGATGACTTTTGTACTTGCATTTCTGCAGCCAATGCCGATAAATGCGTACTATCGTCATGCTCTGTATTTTCAGGATCAAATTCAGCATGTTCGGCAGTATGAACACATAACATATATTCAAACTCACTATAACTTAAGCTATTTTCTTTACTATCATACACTTGAAGATCCCAAGCTCTAGAAATCATTCGCTGCAGATTAACAAGCCCACCTTCTAAGTTCATATATAAACCAAAACCATTTAGTTAGAATAACTAACAAAATAACATTTCTTCATCTCAAGTGCTAACTATTTTATTTAAAAGACGTTTTAAGATCTGTATTGATGGGTAGTAGCTCATATTTTTGCACTACATACAACGCCACATAAAATTTAGTTTGACAAACTAACCTTAATAACAATAATAGTTAGACAACCTAACAATAATTAGTGGGAATATGAAAAATATGACAATTATGAATGACAACCAAAATGACCGAAATATTAGCGTATGGAATGATAAGCACGCTGTAGATTACGTTAACCAATGGGGAGAACTCCTACTCCATAAAAAAATCCCTGAATTTTGTAATTTGTTACCATCAGAGCGAGTGTTAGATATTGGTTGTGGTAGCGGTGCAGCTGTTAGAGCTATTGCCAGCAAACTCTCAACCGGGCAAGTTACAGGCATAGATCCAACCCCCAAAATGCTTGAATTCGCCTCAAAACTCACAGAAGAAAACAAGGATAACCAGCAGATAACATTTCTACTTGCTGGCGCAGAGAAAATTCCGGTTAAAAGTGAAAGTTGTGACTTAGTGTTAGCCGTAAATACGCTTCATCATTGGATGAATGTTAACGAAGGCTTAAATGAAGTATTGAGAATATTAAAGCCATCTGGCCGATTTGTTTCTATTGATGACCTTTGGGAAGAGTCAAATGAATATGCTGATGAACAAATAGCGCATAACGAAATTTTTCCATGTAAACACTACCTTAAAACGAGAGATGGAATCGTCAATTTACTTAACGACTCTGGATTTTCAAATATTACAAATAACGAACATCGTGAGCCCGATGCTACGGCATCAATAATCACCGGATATAAAATTTAGGAGACAAAATGAACTTTACACTCGCACTAGATCAGGTTATGGCTGTGCACTACTTATTCATATTTATTATAGCTCGGCAATATGAGCTAAAGTTTCAGGATAACGCTGAACTAATTTTAAAAGTGTTACAGCTTGCCCATTAGGTGTACTTCGTCCTTGCTCCCAATTTTCTAATGTTCTAGAGGACGTGTGAAGTAAATTGGCAAAAACACCTCTAGACATATTAAATCTCTCTCGAATGTGAGTTATTTCATCTGGTGAAATATTTAAGTCACTTAGATCATTAACTTCATGAGTTTTTAAAGTCAACTTTCCATTTGAGTGCTCTTTAGCTTCAACTAATGCAGAGCTTAATTCATTAAATAAACTACGATTGCTCATTGCGCCATGCCTCCATAAAAGATTTAAGTTGTTTCTTTTCATCTGAAGATAAATCAGATACTTCATTTTTTGCATAAATAGTTAAAAGATAGAAGCGGTGTTTGTCTTCTAAAAAATAATAGATAACTCTGGCACCACCTCGCTTTCCTTTGCCTTTATTAGCGATCCGTATTTTTCGTAAACCACCAGTGCCTTGGATTACGTCACCAGCTTTCGGGTTTAACATGAGCTCAGATTGAAAAAGTCGGAATTCTTCTTCAGAAAGATAATCACCTCTGCATTTTTCAAAAATTGATGATTCAATAAAAATACTTTTCATGTCGCAAAGTGTACGCAAGTAACGTATAGAAGGCAAGTGCAGAAATTAAGGATCCATAACTAGCCTGTAGGATTACTCGTTTTTGGTGATATTGATTGTTCAATCAACAAAATACCTTCTTGAGTCTTGCGCCTAAAATGATTATTGAAAGATACAACTGTCCCTGTGGCGCATTGCACAGTTATAGGTAACCAAAGCTCCAAAATACCATCTACCGTTACTTTTCACAATTCATCTTATTCAATCGTAAATTGGTATGTTGGTGCCCACAAAATTTATTGTTTGTTTTCCTGTAGTGAATTTCGGTATGCTGATGGGCTATCACCTACTATTTTCTTAAAGGCTGTATTGAATGTCGATTTAGAACTAAAACCAACGTCAAAGGCAATATTAGTGATCAACTTGTCTCTATCCTTTAACGCTTGTTTTGCTTCCTCAACTCGAAAGCCATTCACAAATTGGAAAAACTTCGTATTTAAAAATTGAGAGAGTGTTTCTGAAATATGATTTTCAGTTTCTGAGATAGCTTCAGATAACTTATTGAGAGACAAGTTATCCTGCAAAAATAATTTATCTTCTTTCATCGCATATTCTAATTTTGAGGCAATCAATTGCATTTTTTCAGAGCTTAGTAAGGCTGGTCTGGCTTGAGCAGAGCGAGGCAAGCCTTTCTCTGATTCTTTAAGTACTTTTTGACTTAATGCCTGCTGTATAAAAATACTCAACACTAACACTTCAAGACTTGGCAGCACGACCCCAGATCCAAACCAAAACCACCCCAAGGCACCTAAAGAAAATTCTACTGCATACATTATCCATGCAGCTCCCCAAATTATCAACACCGTTCGAAACCAAGCTAATGAGCCCTGCTCAATTGCAGAAAAGCGTTCCATAAGTTGTTGACAATGAGAGTGATGGAGTTTTAAGGCCATCACCAAGAATAAAACCGTAAATATGATAAATACAAAGGTCGTGAATAAACAAGTAAATACGGCTATTTGCCAAAGTTCCGGATCTCTTGTTGATGGACTAGCCAGAGCAAGTTTTTCTGCAGGACTTATCATAAAAATAAAAGGGAGCATTGCCATTAAAACTATAATAGGTCCGGATAATGCCAATAACCACAACGGCTTGCCGATTGCTTTGTTTGGAGACATAGTTGCATGAGCATAGAAATAAAGAGCCGGACCCAGCAATACTCTAAACGGAAGTTGCGCGCCGGCCAAAGCTGGCGCATAAACATAAGCACCTGAATAAATAAATAGTTCACCCGCCAAATGTATCAGTAATAATAACAACAGTCCTTTAAGGAACCTATTTTGCTTTTCATTTGGCTTTTTAAAAACCTCTAATAAAGCAAAAATTGTCATTCCTATCATGCAGGAGTAAATAATTGTAGGAAAAAGGTCGACCATTTTATTACCAAGAATAAACACACTTATAATTCCCAGTAATTATAAAATTAAATATCACCTAAATCTACCTATGACCTGAATAGATAATGCCAATTAACAGAGCTATCGCGCCGTTATATCATTATCATTTGGAATGTTTATCCCCATAACCAAAAGCCAAACTCCCACGAGCAATTCAAAAAGAGCACCGGGAAACATAATAAACATAACCTCACGCGGTAAATCTGGTATAAGTAACTTTGCTAAAGGGTAAAAGATCAAGCTCGAGTAAGTAAACATTCCCCATATAGACCAAGCTATTGGAATATAACGTGTTTTAAAAAACAAATAAAAGGTAATGACGCCCGCAAACCCCATAAATATCCAACTATATTCATAGGCTGGCATTCTAAAACTCGAAGCGATGACAATAAGGGCATGTAACTGCTCTAAATCAAACATCTCTACCAGGTAAGTTTTACTCGACAATGCTAACATTGCCATACTGATCACCACAGCGATACCGCCAATAATTATCTCAACTAATCTAAAACACAAAGCAATTTGTGCCAATTGCTTATTAACTGACTTTAATACAACATAAAAAGACACTGAGGCCATTACAACACCAATAAACATGATGGTTTCTGCGGCAATGCCTATGCGAAAGTGCATTTCATTTTCAAATAAGCTGGTTATTTGAACCGCCTTGATATCCGACATACCAGTATTCAATAAAAAATTATTAACTAAGCCAGCAACAGTAAAAAGAATATAGGAAAAGCCAGCTATTCTCGCGTATAAACATTGAAGGTTTCTTTCGGTTGTTGTATTCATTATAAATCTCTGATGAAGCTAACTAAATAGCTTTGATATAAGGTTAATGGGCAGTTTGGTTTACAGATATACCTTTAAATGTTAACCAAAGACCTATTGTTACCTCAAACAATGCCCCGGGAGCCATTGCATAAGCCAATTCTGCGGGAGGATTATGTACAATTATATTAATGAAGCCATACAGAACCATGGTTGAATAGGTAATAATACCCCAAATAGCTAACGCTTTAGGAATAAAACCGGAAACATAAAACAAGTAACAATAAGCAATAGCACCAACACCCATAGTGAACAATAAAATGTAATAACCAACGCCCCCCAATTTTCCAAAAAACCTCGCTAATGCCTGTAGCTGCTCCGGCTGAAATGCTTGTAAATAATCAGCGCCGCTTAATAACATAAGTATCGCTAAATAGAACATAATAACCACGCAGCCTAAAACAGCTTCCGAGAATCTGAAAATCAAGCCGAACAAGGCAATACTTTTATTTACCGGTTTCAAAATAATGTAAAGTGCCCAAGAAAGCACCATAACCAAGATAAACATTAAAAATTCGATCGCGAGACCCACTCTGATAATCCCTTCCTGGCCAATAATGTTATCGGCAGCGTTTTTTGCTTTTAATAATGAACCCAGATCAAAAATGGCGCTCGGGATCAACGATAAGACAATAATGAGCACATAGGTTATTCCGGCAATCCTGGTATAACTGTTTTTTATATTAGATGCTGTGTTAGCCATAACATTCCTTTTTAAAGTAATAAGTTTTGATATGAAAAATGCCCTAATTTAGGCATGTTGTCGTTTAAATGGGCCTATTCACACGTATTTTTTCAATTATTTTTTATTTCCATGACTTTAGTCTATTGTTAAAGTGAAAAATATGCCTAATGAGCAACAATAAAGTAGTCACACCTACTGCAAAAGGACCTTGTATATGAAACTAGTAAAACCAAAGTTTCCACAAAACAATGATGAATTTCATAACCTATTACTAAAACTAGATGTAAAACACCCAGAGCAATGGATAAATAAAAAGTACGATAGAAAAGAAGTCTTAACTTTTTCTATATTGTGGTGTTTATGGTTGTCAATGCCAAACCCTGAAAATGCATCTGATTTTCTTGATAGTGAACAAAAAACTTATAATAAAATAAATGAATTTCGACCTGCAAGAATTCCAATAATTGAAAGATGGCTAAATAATAAAATTGATCCTAAAGAAATTGTAACCGTAATGCGAGAAGCTCAAGTTGATGCTATCTATCGTGTTTTCATGGCATTAGAACAAATAGCGGGTGATATGTTCGATGATGTTGATACTAGTTTTGGGGTTTTTGAACTAGATGAAAAATACTCTGTCAAAAAAGATGATGTCGAATACGATCATGCTCAAGTATTTGTTGAATTATTTGTCTCTGCAATGCCAAAAAACCAACCAGATCTCCCTGAATGGTGCTGACAGACATAATAAATTAAATTAGCGGTTTTAACTTTTCCTACACAAGGTGACTTTGTCACCTTCACATCTAAAAAACATAACCAACTGAAATAAAACAATTATAAATGTGAACATAAAACTAGTCACACTTTAGTCACCTATAAATCCTGACTTTTCCCTGTTTGTTCCAGCCTTTATTAAAAATTTATTTAACACTGAGCAACAAGATAATTCAGGAGTTAAGTAATGGATAAACCAATTGCAAAAAAAAGACGCAGCACCGCTTTAATAGTAAAGATATTTGCTTTTTCCCTGGCAATTTTATTCTTTATCGGATTTTTCAGTTTTACTAAATCTACCAGTGCAGCAGGCAAAGCATACAATTTAGCTTATGAAAACTTAGTCATTAGTACCGTAAAACAAGCTGAGTTTTCTGAATATTTACCACTTCGCGGGATAGTTGAACCAGAAAAGACCATTTTTATAGATGCTATCGATGGGGGTCGGGTTGAACAGGTTTACATTGAAGAAGGCGCAATTGTCCAGCCGGAACAGCCTATATTAAAGCTGAGCAATACCAACTTACAGTTAAATGTATTGGCAAGAGAAGCTGAAGTGTCTGAACAAATAAATAATATGCGTAATACCCGTCTGGCTTTAGAACAAAATCAGCTGAGTTTGAAGCGTGATGTTATTGAATTAGATTTTGAGGTACTTAAGTTAGAAAAACGCTTTAAGCGTAGTCAGACATTAATGAAAAAAAAACTTATTTCCGAACAAGCTTATGAAACGGTAAAAGACGAACTCGCTTTTCAAATTAAATATCGTGAAACAGTGAGAGAAAGTCAGCAAAAAGAAGCTTTATTGCAAACACAACAATTAGAGCAACTGGCACAAAGTATTAAAACCCTTGAAACAAATCTAGAAATATCCCGACTGAGTTTAGATAAATTAGTCATTCGTGCGCCAGCAGCGGGCCAATTAACCTTTCTGGATGCCCAAGTTGGCGAATCTAAAAGAGATGGTCAGCGATTAGGCCAAGTTGATTTAATAGAAGAATACAAAGTGACAGCACAAATCGATGAATTTTACGCTAATCGTGTTAGTAAAAATCAAATTGCTGAATTTAATCTGGATGGCCAGACCCACCAGCTTAAAATTAATAAAGTTTATCCTGGCATTGATAATGGTCGTTTTAAAGTGGACTTTGCCTTTTCAGATAGTCTGAGTGCAAAAAAGCTGAGATTAGGGCAAAGCTTACAACTTAAATTTAACCTCTCCAGTAGTGAAAATAAATTACAAATAGCCAATGGCGGTTTTGTTCAAACCACAGCAGGAAGCTGGGTATTTATTCTCGACTCACAAAACCAGCAGGCCACAAAACGTGAAGTTAACTTAGGCCGAAGGAACCCCCAAAGTATAGAAGTATTGTCGGGCTTAAAACCAGGCGACCGTGTGATCACCTCTTCTTATGCCAGCTTTGCTGATGCTGAAAAACTAAAATTAAACAAGGAATAAATATGATTGAATTAAAAAAAATATGCCGTTCATTTATTGGTGACGATGTAGAAACTGTCGCAATAAATGAAATGGATTTGACAATAAATAAAGGTGATTTTTTATCTATCTTAGGTCCGTCAGGATGCGGTAAATCAACCTTATTAAATGTTTTAGGCATGCTAGATACAGTAGACTGTGGTGAGTTTAATTTTTTAGATAAACACGTAACCACTTTATCTGAAGCTAAGAGATCACAGCTCAGGAAGTTACACTTAGGATTTATTTTTCAAAATTTCAACCTGATTGATGAACTTAGCGTAGAGCAAAATATCGAATTACCGCTTTATTACCATAAAATAGCTAAACCAGAACGTAAAAAACGTGTCGAACAGGTATTGCAAAGAGTTGATATCGCCCACCGACGCAAACATTTACCAGCCAAATTATCTGGCGGGCAACAACAACGCGTGGCTATTGCTCGAGCAATTGTTACTCAGCCAGATTTAATATTAGCCGATGAGCCAACCGGCAACCTGGATTCAAAAAACTCAGCGCAGGTTATGGAATTATTACAACAATTAAATCAAGAAGGTGCAACAATCGTTATGGTCACCCACGCTCCTGAACATGTTAGTTTTGGTAATCGTGTTATAGAGTTGTTAGATGGCAAGATCATTAAAAATAATGAAGTAACACAAGATTCAGTTGAGGTGGCTTATGCTTAAGCTATTTTTTATTGTTGCCTGGCGTAACCTTTACCGTGAACGACTAACCAGCTTTATACAAATCATGGGATTAATTATCGGCATAAGTTGTTTTGTATTAATACAACTCTATGTTAACCATCAGAAAAATTATAATACAATGTTTACTGCGGCAAATGATATCTATCGTATCGACTTGATCCGAGATGAAAATAAACCTCAGGCACTCACGCCTTTAAGGTTAGCCAGAGAATTAAAACAAAATTTTACGCCAGTTCAAGATTCAACTCGGGTATCTACCAGCCGGGTATCTATTAAACATCAGCAAAGTGTTTATTCAGAAAAAACGCACTTTGTTGACGCTAATTACTTTGAATTTTTTGACTTTGAATTACTAGAAGGAGACATAGAAACCGCCCTTAATATTCCTAATAGTTTAGTAATACATCAAGATCTGGCTAAAAAATATTTTGCCAGCGAAATTGGCATAATAGGAAAACGCTTAACAATCAATGGACAGGAACACCAGGTTACGGGCGTCATAAAAAAAAGCGATATGCCTAATACTATGCCAGTGCAACTGCTTGTATTGAACCCCAGGTTTTATGAAGTACTTGCCGATCCGGCATGGGTTGAATCATGGAATTTTAATGCAACGGTTACCTTTGTGAAACTTAAAGAAAATACATTAATAGAAACTCTCACAACAAATATTAGCGATTATTACCAACAAAGAACGGCTGGGTTATCTTCATATAATAGTTACCGTATTAATATAGAATCTTTATTAGATATACATCTACATACTGATACCTCAAGAACGCTAACCCCACCTGGCAGTGCCGTAATGGTGATTGCATTTACTGTGATCTCAATTATGATCCTTATTTTGGCTTGCGTGAACTTCACAAACCTTTCTACTGCTGCAGCTATGCGCAGAGGCAAAGATGTTGGTGTTAGAAAAGCTTTAGGAGCCAGTAAATTACAGCTCATCGCACAATACCTGTTTGAGGCATTATTACAATCGGGGATGGCAACTGCTATTGCAGTCATTATAGTCAATTTATTATTACCCTATTTTAACCAGTTGATGAATGTTCAAATGAGCTTCGAATTTACTGTTTCTTCCTTGCTTCAACTTGGCACCTTAAGTTTATTGGTTGGTGTGATAGCGGGGAGTTATCCTGCATTTTATCTCAGCCACTTATCAGCCGCATATGTATTAAAAGGCTTAGTCAATACCAGTAGATCTGGCGTGATCTTTCGCCAAACTTTGATTGTATTACAATTTGCTATCGCTGCAGTGTTATTGGTTTCAAGCCTGGTCGTTAATTGGCAAATGCAATTTATTAAAGATATGCCACAAGGTTTCAACAGAGATAGTGTGATAGTCATCAATCGCGGTGATGCTATTTATGATACCTTCAAAACACGTATTCTGCGTAACCCGAATGTTAGTGCAGTCACTATGTCACATACAGTACCAACAAAAGCAACTCGAACATCAGCAATAGTCAGGCCACAAAACGATCTCGAAAATGAAGTTTTGGTAGGTAATAACCCAGTTAGTTATGATTTCTTTAAAACTTATGGCATTCAAATACTTGCGGGCAGAGATTTCTCTATCGATTATACCAATGATGCCTATTTTGAAGATGAGGAAAACTGGCCGAATTCACGCGGTAAAATCATTATTAACGAAACTCTGGCAAGAAGTTTAGGCTGGCAGGTAAATGAAGCTATTGGGAAAATGGTGACATTAGGGAGTGGCACTGACGGCTTACATTCACATCAAATTATCGCTGTGACAGAAGATACCCATTACATCAACGTAAAAAATGCCATGAAACCTATGATCTACGTATTATCTGAAATGCCTCAAGCACTGTCTTTACGGTGGACATCAGTCAGGTTCAAGCCAGGGATCACAAATAAAACTCTCAAAGACATTGAGTCAATCTGGTTAGAATTAGATGGCGATTTAGCATTCAAATATGACTGGACTGCTGATTTATTTGATACGTCATATCGAAATGAATCACAACAAACTCATTTATTAAATGTTTTTAGTGCGCTGGCTATTTTAGTGACTGCAATAGGATTGTTTGGATTAGCTGCATTTAACACCCAACGTCGAATAAAAGAAATAGCAATACGAAAAATACTTGGCGCTCATACAGCTCAACTATGCTTTATGCTGGTCAATCAATTTTCTGTTTTAGTTATCTTAGCTAATTTACTCGCACTACCCTTAGCCTACTTTTTATTACAAGACTGGTTAAACGGCTTTATCTACCGAATTGATATGCCGTATAGTGCTTTTATAATTTCCGTTTTAGTTAGTGTATTGATTGCCTACATCACAGTGTTTAGCATAGCTTTTAAAGCTGCAACAGAAAAACCGGTAAACGCCTTACATTACGAGTGAGAAATAAAAGGGGGCGATTTAAAAATCTCCCCCTTATATTAGGAAAATAAATTACCTAATCAGTATACCCTTCGAGTCTGTCAACTTGCCTTTCAAAATGAGCCAGATTGCGTGACGATTGCTTTTTAGCCACATTAACTGCCTGCTTATATATTTCTAAAGCATGAGCAGGCTTTAAAACATCTTCGTATGTTTGTGCGAGTGCATTCAATGCACGTATTGAGTTAGGGTATTGCTGCACATTTAGCTTTAAAATTTCTAACCCTTGGTCACTATAGCCATCGTCGAAAATAGCAAAACCTAAGTTTCTAAGAGCATTTTCTGGTATATCTGCTGATGCAGAATATTTATCAGCGCGTTTTACATAGTAGTCCTTCAAACCTTGTAATTTTCCGCGTTGCTCATAATCTTTCAGGCTGCTATAAACAGGGGTTTGATAATCAGCAAAGACATAAGTTAAACCGGCATATAATGTTAAATAAGGCGTAGTCATATGTACTTGATTTGGTAATGCGTCATACTGCCAGGATAAATTTTTGGGTGTTTTTTGCTGCATTAATGCTACAAATTGATTAAGTGCATCAGCACGATTTTTTCCTTCTGCAACCGGGTTACCAAATGTAAAATACAAAGGTTTTTCTACTTTTAATGAATCTAAAACTTTATATTTAGTTATTACCTCCGCATCATTTATTTGCATAACGGGGCTGGCCGCTATGTAGTTATCAAACATATTTGATTGAGTAGCAAGTAAGTACATTGTAAAAGCCCCCGCCATAGAATGGCCAAACAATGTTTTATGCTCTGTTACTCTATATTGCTCAGTAACTAGGCTAAACACTTCATCTTTAATAAAACCAATAAAATTATCTCTGCCATCAGATAAATCTCTACGTCGGGTCCCTCTCATATTTGAGATCCCTACAATAATACTATGTGGCATTAATGACTCTGCTTGCAATATGTTGCTGGCAGCAATTGCATGAGGTAAATGCCTTTTACCATCTAATAAAAAAACAACCGGATAATGTTTTTTGCCCTTGTTATAACCTTTTGGTAGATGGATCAGTAACTCGCGCTCTTCGCCCAAAATAGCTGATTGCATAACTATTTTTGTATAGTCATGTGTCACTGAGCCCATTGCAGTAGAAATGATATTTGTAGATTTATCTGGCTTAGCCGTTGTGGCTTGTAAATTATTGCTCATAAAGATTGTAAATATTATGCTTATTATTACCGCGTAGTGTCTAAATTTCATGCTGAGAGAAACTCCATATTTAAATAAAATGTTGTTAGTCTGTAAAACTTAACAAATTAAATAAGTGACGCGTTAACCTCTATCGGATTGGCCTAAATAAACTTTACTTAAAAATTAAAAAAACTTAACCACTTGATATTTAAACAAATAAATTATTTTTATAAAAGAGGGGATTTTCAGTTATTGGGTGGTGAAATTTGCCCTATATTGACTGGGAGTATTCTGAGTGTATTTTTTAAATGCGTTATTAAACGACGTTTTGTTGTTGAACCCCACCTGATAGGCAATATCTATAATCGCTAACTTTTTAAATCCAGGATCCTCCAGCATATCTTTCGCTTTATTGATCCTGGCTGAATTAATAAAATCATAGAAATTTTGTTTTAATTGCTCATTAAGTGCTTGTGATAAATGATGTGGTGATACTGTCAATCGTTCAGCTAAGGCCAGTAAGGAAATTTCATTATCAAGAAATAACGCTTCACTTTGCATTAAACCTTTTAAACGACTGATTAATTCAACCGCATTTTGTTCCGACAAAGTTGAGTTATCATATTTACGGTTAGCCTTAACCAGCACTTGTTCAAAGTGTACTTCGGGTTTGCTTATTCCCCAAAAACCAATAAAAAATATAAATAGGCATTCAGATAAGGTAACGGCAAGCCGGACTAATTCTAATTCAGGTAACCCCATAATTTTAGAACTGATCAGCATATAATCGATAACCAGCAACAGTGCATAGCTGTACAGCAATATTTTTAACCAGTCTAATTTAGATTTATCTAAATTGGATAGATTCTGCTTAATATCTCGATTATGTTGCTTTAGTCTCAACCATGATGCAAATAAGCAAGCACCTATTTGCGCATTCACCAATATAAAAAAGAGATACCAGGTATTGCGACTCAATCCGCCTTCAAAAAAATAAAAATGTGACGCTTTAAATAATGAGCCAAAGACAGGTCCGCTTAGCAATAAAAGGTAAGTGTAAACAGGTAGCTTGTCTGACTTTGTATAATGCACAGTATACAAATAGAGTAATGGCCCGTATAAAAATTGCAGATAAAACATGGTCGGATGAAAAATCAAAAAATGAAGCGTTTCAGGCAAAAAAGACACATATTCATTCCATAAGGGAATGATCACTAAAAAAATAAAGGCCGCTAAAATCACATTAGCGGACCTGTCACCTTTTTTCTTAAATACCAGTAATAAAGAAAGGGTCAAGCCCTGACCAACACTGAGTAAGAGAATTATTTTTAACAGTTCATCTATCATCAGGCAATTTTAACAGTTAACAAAGGCAAAAAGATACCGAAAGGTTTTACGGTGAAACCAAGGGCAGGTTCAGCTTTGATTTTTCCTCATAAACTCATGCATCAAGAGTCTAAACTAAACAGCGGCATAAAATACGTATTACGCACTGATGTTATTTATTAAACAATACATTAAACACTGCCCCTCCTAGTTTAGACTTAGAGACCCAAATATTAGCGTTTAACCGTTTAGCTGCACTTTTGGCTATTGCCAGGCCTAAGCCTGTACCACCGGTTTTTCTAGAACGACTTACATCTAGCCTAGAATAGGGAATAAATATTTTTTCATAATTGATTTCCTCTAAACCTATACCATCATCGTGAACAGCGATTTGATAGCGATCGTCTAATATTTCAAATTTTACTAAAATCTGATGTTCCGCATGACTTAAGGCATTTTTAATTAAATTATCCATTATTAACCTTAAATATGCGGGATCACAACTCATTTTAATATCATTTTTAATATCTAGATCTAGTGAAATATCGGGAGAATGTTTAAGCTGCAAAATTCTTTTTGATATAAAGTCTTTTAAGAATAGTGTTTCTGTATTTTCTGGTGATACAGCCGAATTTAATTTTGAAAAAGTGATCACTTGAGAACATAATTCATCGATATCCTGAATATATTGATCTATGTTATCGAATAACGCCTGATCATCAGGTGATTTACTTTGCTTCCTTAAAATCCCTGTCGCTAACTGAATGCGGCTTAAGGGCGTTCTTAATTCATGAGGTACTGACTGAGCAAAAATTTGATTTTCATTGAGCATTTCAGACAATGACATAGCCATATTATTAAAACTCCTGGCAAATTCCTTCAAAGGCTCATCTAGTGTTTTATCAATTCTCAGTTGTAAGTCACCTTTACCAAATTTTTGATTAATATCATTCAGGTAATTAATCTGTAACTGTAATTTCCTAATTGGCCAATATAATGCAATAGCAATGACAATCAGCACAAGAATAAAAAACACTAAGGGTAAAGTATCTTCGATATCTGAATTTTGCCTTGTTATCATTTCAGGGATTTCTGGCCGGTCACTAATAATAACTTTATCTTGTATATCATCAAACCTATGAACCGATAACAAGCCACCACTTGCCTGTTCATAAATATCAACACCCTTAAATTTTTTAACATATTCACAGTATTCACAAGGTTCCAGTGCACTAAAGTCCTCATACCAATGAATATCAAATGGTAATAGATCTTTATTTAACTGCTTATAAAACAACTCTACTGATAACTCTTGCTGAATTCGGGCTTTTTCCAGTTGATGTTTAATTGACAGAACATCATTAACAAAGTCTGATATTGCATCATCTTCAATTAAACTTTCCATAAAAATGGCAGTTAAGAAAATACTCGCGCACAAGGCTAGAAAGATCCCTGAATACAAACGCATAAAAAAATGAGGAATGATATTACGCATTAACTAGCATATACCCTTTATTACGAATAGTTTTAATTAATTGATAGGGTGGCTTTTCATCATTCAGTTTTTTTCTTAAACCTGAAATACGCATATCAATGGATCGATCAGAGAAATCATGTTCTATACCCCGTAAATATTTACAGCACGCTTCTCTTGACACAATTTCTCCTATATTTTTAGCTAAAATACTTAAGGTATCAAATTCTGCATTCGTTAAATCAACTAACTCATTCACATAAAACACTTGCTGTTTTTCAAAATCGATAATTAAGCGTTTATTGTGAATCTCAGGCGATGTGGCATTCAATTGACATCGTCTTAAGAGCGCCTCTATTCTGGCAAGCAAAATATGCGGTTTTATCGGTTTGTTCAGGTAATCGTCTGCACCAAATTTTAATAAACTCACCTCGGTAATATCATCGTCACACGCTGTTAATATTAATATAGGACCAAAATAGAATTGCCTGGATTGCTGACAAATTTCATGTCCAGCAACTCCCGGTAACATAAGATCGAGTAACACCAGATCGGGTTTATGGATTTTAATTGCATCAACAGCCTTAGAGCCATGTTCTATAATGGTGCAGCTGTAATTTTCACTTTGCAGATACATAGCAGTAAGACGCGCTATTTCATCATCATCTTCAATAATTAAGATATGTGTTTTTGACAAAGTGATCTACCCCTTTAAGTTTTACTAATTATAATTCAAATAGCTCAGTTTGATTTCTTTCCTTACACTCCCTTACAAAACAGCTTACTGCTTACATACGCTTACCCTATTAATAATTAAATTCAGTTAGTCTAAAACCCTATTTATTGAGGACTACATTATGAAAAAACATACCTTTTATACCATTAGCTTAATGACTTTAGCAGTTACTTTTACTGGTTGTGATTCAAGTTCTAATGACACAACCTCAGCAAACAACAATGCAAATCAAAATACGATGGGTTTATCTGCAGCAACACGCGCGTTAGGCATAAATGCAATCCCCAATGACTTAAGCGCCATATTTACGTCAGCATTAAAGTTCGATCGATATACCAAGGTGAACACACCCAATGGCAGAGCTATTCATATTCTTGCACAAGATGAAATATCAGATAATCAAATCGTACGCGCACGTTCTATATTAGAACATTTTTTAACGGATCTACCAGGATCTGAATACGGTGAAGATAAAAGTGCCGTAGCAAATAAAATGGCTGACAATAATGCAAAATTGTTACTCTTAAATGGAGTCGATGACGGTACAAATCCTGCATCTGAATTAGACGGACAACCGTTATATTTTGGTGAGATTCAAGTCGAAGGACATAACTGGTATATACAACAAGATTACAATCATAGAGACGCTGCTTTTGAAGAAATATTACACTTAGTGCACGACTATGGTATTGGCGTAGATCAAAATGAGATTTTCTACGGGGCACTCCCTAACTTTCAAGATGAAATACGGGCTGCTCAAATCAATGCGTCAGCTGATAATTTATGGGGAACTGGTGCAACAGAGTGGATTGCAGAATTAACAACTGAAAATAGTTTGAGTCAGGAATATTTAGCCGCCATAATCGATGTCTATTATGGCTTATGGGGAGCTGACACAGAATCAAACACACATGGAATGCACGGATTATATGTTAGTAAAGTAAGAGAAGATATCTCGATTAAAGATCCATATGGCGCCACTTTGTTAGATAACAAATTCTTCCATCCATATTTAACTTACAACGCCCGTATAGATGACAGCTTCACTGGTGATTTTAGTCTTATTTTTAATGTTGACTTACCTTATACTTATCATGCTCAATATCTAAAAGACATCACACTCACAGGCACTAATAATAGTAACGTAATACTCAATCAAATGGATAACCATATAACAGGTAATCAAGGGATCAATACAGTGGTGATGTCAGGACCCTCGTCAGAATATGACATTACACAAAAAAATAACCACACTATCATTGAAGATATGCGCGACAACAGAGATGGAAAAAACACCTTACAATCTATAGAAAAGATCCAATTTACTGACACAACCATCGACATATTCTAGCAAACTAAAATGAGTTGATTAATAGCTTAATCGACTCATAATAAACTGACAAAGCTACCTATCATTCTCGAAACGCTTCTGCATTCAAGTGGTGTTTATTCAATAACTTATAAAATTCAGTGCGATTTCTTTTCGCAATTTTAGCTGCTTGCGATACATTACCAGCAGTGGTTTTTAATATACTCGCTAAATAGTCTCGCTCAAATTGGTCGCGGGCTTCTTGAAAAGAAGGATGTTGAGAAGGTGCTTCTCGTAATGCATTTCGAACTAACGTTTCACTAATTAACGATTCCGTAGATAGAGCAACACTTTGTTCAATGACATTTTGTAATTGTCGAATGTTGCCCGGCCAAGGTGCTGAAATAAGTAACTCCATTGCTGCCTGAGAAAATCCATTCACCTGGTTGATTGTTCGGCCTGATGTTTGGCTTAAAAAATGCTGAGCGAGCAAGGGGATGTCTTCCCTGCGTGCTGATAACTGTGGCAATATTAATTCAACAACATTAAGTCTGTAATACAAGTCTTCTCTGAAAGTATGCTCTTTTATCGCTTTTTGCAGGTTTTTATGGGTAGCGGCTATAATGCGTACATTGACTTTTATTGAACGGGTACTCCCCACAGGGCGAACTTCTTTTTCTTGTAATGCACGTAATAATTTTACTTGAAAACTCATTGGCATATCGCCAATTTCATCTAAAAACAAGGTCCCGCCATTACTAGCCTCAAATAAACCAATATGATTTTGATCTGCCCCGGTAAACGCACCTTTTTTATGGCCAAAAAGCTCTGATTCCAGTAATTGTTCAGGAATTGCTGCACAGTTAATTGCGGTAAAAGGTTGAGTATTACGTTCACTGGCTTGGTGGATCGCTTGCGCTAATAATTCTTTACCCGTACCACTTTGACTATGAATTAATAAACTAAAATCACTTTTAGCAACCTGAAAGGTTTGTTGTAACAAGGTTTCCATGACGGCGCTACGTGAAATAATTTTATCTCGCCATAAGTGCTGTGCTTTATCATTATGATTTTGATTAGAAAGTGGCTGTAATCGAATGGCTTGTTTTACCGTTTCTAACAACTCCTGGCTTTCAAATGGTTTAGTCAAAAAACTAAATACACCTTGTTTAGTGGCGTTAATGGCATCAGGAATAGTGCCATGCGCCGTCATGATGATCACAGGTAAACTTGGATATTGCTGGCGTATTTTTTCAAATAATGCCATACCATCCATGCCTTCCATTCGTAAATCGCTGATCACCAGCTGAGGTTGAAAACTCTTCAGTACACCTAAAGCCTGCTTCGCACTTTTTGCAGATTCAACATCATAGTTCGCAGCATTAAGGCGAATACCAAGTAAACGTAACAAACTGGGATCATCATCAACAATAAGTACTTTCTCTTTCATATTTATTGCTTGATGCGCGTCCACATTGGCTATTTTCATAATGATTTTCCATGTTCATTAATTGAGCTTTCAATTTTTTTTAGTTGAATGATCTGTTGCTGTAACTTTTGCGAGTTTTGCTCTAGTTTTTCTATTGATTGCAGTTGCTCATTTAATTGCTTTTGGTTTTCTTTTTGTGTTTTTTCTTTATCAATCAGTTTATTAAGAATTAATAGTTGTTGATTGAGTTGGTCTCGCAACATAATGATAAAAGCAAGATTGCCAACATTAAATCGGGTATATGCCTCCTGAGTTAAGGCTTGCTGATTTAATCTTGATTTCGCAATATAAGGATTATGAATTGGTGAGTTTGGCAAACTATTTAGTAATAACAAATAGTACTCAGCATCTTGATTTCCTTGCGACTCTTTAAGTTTTTGAAGCTCAATTTCTTTTAGTAATTCATGGGTATTCAGGCCCTTTATCCATAAGTAATAATTGCCATAATATGAATATTCCTCAGTATTTTCAGTTGTTGATTTACAAGCTGATAATAGAGTAAGAACAGTCAGTAGCAATAAGCTCCTCATCATACTAGTGTGAGTAATTAACGTGATCATAATTAAGTTTTTTCCTGAAGCGGCGAATCTGTTGAGCTGATCAATCGTGCTTTTGGCAATTGCATCTTAAAAGTTGTATAACTTGGCGAAGTAGTGCTACTTTCAATAGAAATCGTGCCATTTAGCCGCATAAGTAGCTCCTTAACTATGGTAAGCCCTAACCCACTGCCTTTCACCAAGCTATTATGTGCTGTTGTTCCTTGATAGAAAGCGTCAAATATTGTGTTATATAAAGTGGATTTAATCCCCTCGCCTTGATCCGTAACAGTTAAGTATAATGTTTGTTGTTCACTCCATGCTTTTATCAATATGGTACTTTTATCAGGTGAAAACTTAATTGCATTTGATAATAAATTATCAAATATAACGCTTAATTGCTTTTGGTTACACTGCAATGAGATATGCGCAACTTCCTGTGTAACCTTTAGCTGTTTTCTTTTTAAATCTAACACGCGTAACGCTAATGCACTTTCAATTTCTTTTTTTAAAATAATCACTTCGCCATCTTGTAAACTGGTTGAATCGAGCACAATATTAAAATCAAGCAGATCTTCTATCAGTTTTTGTAAACGCGTAACACTGGTTCGAATAATATTAGTAATTTCTTGTTGATCACGATTTAAATTGCCAACACTATTATCATAAAGTAACTCGGTTCCCTCCCTTATTGCAGCAAGTGGAGTTTTAAGCTCGTGGGAAATATGACGAATAAAACTTGATTTTTGTAACTCTAATGCATGCAAACGACTTCGCATTAATTCAAGTGCATCTGCAATTTCTTCTATTTCAACAGAGCCCTCAACAGCAATAGATCTTTGAAAATCGCCCTGCTCTAATAAATTAATTTTGCTCAGTAACACTTTAAGAGGTTGCGTGATCAGTACAATAAAAAATCCGGCAATTAATAAGGTAATTGGAATTATCAGTAAACTAAAAAGCATGGTTTTTTTTACATGATTAGCAGATAACTCCATATTATTGGCCTGTTGACTAATTACTTGATTGGAATACTGTGATAATTGCTGATTGCTCCGGGCGAGTGTTTTAAATTGACTCTGTAACTGCTCTAAACTAACCGAATCAGGGGCTACTTCATCAATCTGTGTTAAGTATTGCTGAATTATTGTTGAAAACTGCTCATCATCATAATGGCTAAACTCTTGTGCTAAAACATCTTTAAGTTGTTTTTTTTGAGCTGTGTAAAGAGATAATAATTCTTGCTCTTGCAAAACAACATATTGACTGGCAAATCGTTCAAATCGGGTTAATATTTGACTTACTTTTCTATTACTTTCAACAAGTTCAGCAACATTAAAAATAGCAGTTGTTCCTTGTTTAGACAGTTGATTAACTTGGTTTGCACTATAAAGCAAAGCAAAAACCAAAGGTAAAGCGACTAAGCCAAAGCCCATTAATGTCAGAGTTTTTATCGACGTCTGAAAAAGTGATAACTTTTTAATCCAGTTTTGCATTAAATAAACTATTTCTCTGTTTAAAATCAGTATTCATTGGGTTAATTTAACCCTGTTTCTCAACTATAAACAATATCGTCTCTAATTGACGACACCCCTTTATCAAGCAGAAAACCCCGCTTAACATTTGTTTTTTATAGTTTATTTTTTTAAATGCTTATTTAAAGCACAAAAGATTAAAATGAAAAAAGTTTAACTGTTGCTTATTAGCAACACCCAACTTAAACCAGAAACAATAAAAACATTAAATTTCAACAACTTAAAACTTGGCACGTTCTCTGCTAAACAAGCTGCGACAGTATAGAAACTTACTCCGTTAACCATACTAATATAAAGGAAGAAAAATATGTTCAGTTTAAAAAAAGTAACTTTAGTTGTTGTTAGTTCTTTAATAATTACTTTCTATGTTAGCGCTAATGATCCTAAAAATATTTCAATTGAAGATAATAAAGTCGATTTTACACAATTATTAACGCAATACGATAAAGACACTGATGGCTTATTAAGTAAACCAGAAGTTGCGGCAAGTAAGCATAAAATATTATTAGATAACTTCAAAAATATTGATACAAATAATGACGGTGGCTTGAGCTTGGCAGAGCTAAACACCTTCGAATTATATAATTAAAATCCCATCCGATAATCGTAAATATAAAGGAAAATAAACATGTTTAATTTTAAAAAAATAGCCTTAGTTGTTGTTAGTTCATTGGTCGCAGCTTTCTATGTCAGTGCCGCTGAAGTAAACGAAATAGACCTGACACAATTATTAAATAAATTCGATAATGATAAAAATGGCTTATTAAGCAAAGCTGAAGTTATCACCAGTAAAAATAAAATATTGTTAGCGCGTTTTGATGAGATAGATGTAAATAATGACGGTGGTTTAAGCCAAAAAGAGCTTGAGTCATTTAATACAGGAATTTAATCCCAGGAGGCTATAACAGATACATAAACTAATTCAAATTTGATCCCAAGCAATTAACACAACCACCAGTTCCCTGCTAAGCCAGCTACTACTTCCTGATCAGATAGCTGGCTTTTTATTTAATGCATATTTCTATAATTCTTTCCTAACCAACTTTTTAAGCGAATAAATAAGGACAAAAAACAGTGATATGTTTTCGTTCTCATCCTTATAAACTATAGTTTCCACCCGTTATTTAGGCTTTGGTAGCGAAGTTGAATTTTAAAAATTTATGTACCACTTTTCAACTCCCCTGCCGCCAGATCCAATAACAGAACTTCGAGCTCCCGGTGGTTGGTTTATGATCTAACGTGATCGTACGCTTTATTATATTTCGACTTAACATACAAACCACACAACTAGATCCGTAATAAAGTGTAATAGAAATTCAGCTAACTATAGCCCATAGTTTTACCGACTCTTTAACTGCCTAAATAAGGAGAACCTCATGGGCAAGTCAAATACGATTAAGCAAGAAGCAGAAAAAAACCGCGAATTTAACGAATTTCTCTCTGAGCAACAAGCAAATATGGAAAGGTTAACATCAGAGCTGCAAGACAATGTTTTAACTCAGCAAGCAAATTTTTATGAAGAAAACGACTGGGATAACAATGCTGTAATGGCGTATCGCTTTAACGACTGGCAAACAACGTCAACCTGGAGTTTGGATAACGTGATTGCAATCGTAAAAAAAATAGGCGATGCTATATCCGGTGTTTCGGGGGCAGACTTACCAAGTGGCAACGAAACAACACCAGATGAAGCAACAGTGAAGGCGATACAAGACGAACAGCCTGCAATTAAAGGAAGAATAGGTAATATTGAACAAACAGTCGTATCACTGATCGGTGGTATGATGCAGTCATTTAAAGAAGTAAACTCTGTACAATCTCAGCGTATTATCCGCAACCAGCCTCTAGGTTTTGGCCTGCACCTATTCTTTGGTATGGAGGTTTCTGTTTATTCAAGAAAAGAATTCTTTAAAAATGATTTTATTCAGCAATATGGTATGTTTTTTAGTATTCGTTTTTCCGCTGAAGAAGCCATACAAGAAAGTAAATTAGACATAGCCAGAACCATAGGTTTGCAAATAGAATCAAATAACCGCCTGAAACTTGAAAATTCAGCGGTTCATGAAGAAAACTCAAGACTAGCTATTCGCGAGTCGAACCTGGACATGTTCAAAGCGGCAAATGAGTTTTACCAGTTTGCAAACATGACCCTTGATGGAAGCAATGCAGAACTACTATTACAGCAAAAAGAATTGCTTGATCAGCACGCAGCAGAAAGTATTAATAGCTTGCTTTTAGATATTACAGATACAGATAAAAACGTATTAGCATCGTTTAATAAAGCCAAAGAGGCAATCTTCCAGCCATCTTTATAATCTTCATTACTGCTAAATTTGCATCATTTATGCGATTCTAGTTATACTGAGCTATTTCAAACCAAATGAAATAGCTCAACTTATTTAGCTAATTACAGCGATAAGTTATTTAAAATCTCATCATCTACATTATTAGCTAATGTTACTTTAAGTTTAGGTGTTCTTGCCATTTCACGTTTTATCGCAAAGTTAGCTTCTTCATTGCGTGCCCAGCTACGACGAGCTATACCGTTGTTTACATCAAACAATAACATAGATTTAAGTCTACGTTCTGCATCATCAGTACCGTCAAGCAACATACCAAAGCCACCGTTGGTTACTTCACCCCAGCCTACTCCGCCACCATTATGGATAGACACCCAAGTAGCGCCACGGAAACTATCACCAATTACATTATGAATCGCCATATCTGCTGTAAAGCGGCTACCATCATAAATGTTTGATGTTTCGCGAAATGGTGAATCAGTACCACTCACATCATGGTGATCACGACCTAATACGACAGGACCAATTTCGCCGCTATTGATTGCATCATTAAAGGCTTTAGCAATTTCCATTCTGCCTTGGGCATCTGCGTATAAAATACGTGCTTGTGAACCAACCACTAATTTGTTTTGCTTCGCGTCTTCAATCCAGGTTATGTTATCTTGCATTTGCTGTTGAATTTCTTCAGGCGAATCGGCCATGATCTTCTTAAGAACACGTGCTGCAATGGCATCAGTTTTATCTAAATCTTCAGATTTACCCGATGCACACACCCAGCGAAATGGGCCAAAACCATAGTCAAAACACATAGGGCCTAAAATATCCTGAACATAAGATGGATACTTAAAGTCTATGCCATTTTCAGCCATCACATCACCACCAGCACGTGACGCTTCAAGTAAGAATGCATTACCGTAGTCAAAGAAATAAGTCCCTTTAGCTGTGTGTTTATTAACTGCATCAGCATGACGTTTAAGTGTTTCTTGTACTTTAACTTTAAATAACTCAGGCTCTTCACGAATTAAACGGTTAGACTCTTCATAGCTAATATCTACCGGATAATAACCGCCTGACCAAGGGTTATGTAATGATGTTTGATCAGAACCAAGATGAATAAAGATTTCTTTTTCATAGAAAGCTTCCCAAACATCCACTATATTACCTATGTAAGCAATCGATACCACTTCCTCAGCAGCCTGGGCTTTAGCAACACGTGCGATTAGCTCATCCATGTTATCAATTAACTCATCAACCCAACCTTGCTGATGACGCTTAGTCGCAGCATGTGCATTCACTTCAGCACAAACAGTAATACAATTTGCAATATTACCCGCTTTAGGTTGCGCGCCACTCATGCCGCCAAGTCCAGCAGTTAGAAATATCTTCCCTTTAGACGACTCGCCTTTATTGAGGACTTTACGAAATGCATTCATTACCGTAATTGTCGTACCGTGAACTATGCCTTGTGGTCCAATGTACATAAAAGAACCCGCAGTCATTTGACCGTATTGTGTCACGCCTAGTGCATTAAACTTTTCCCAATCATCTGGCTTAGAGTAATTAGGGATCATCATGCCATTAGTAACAACAACACGCGGTGCATCTTTTGAAGAGGGAAATAATCCCATAGGATGACCAGAATAAATATGCAGCGTTTGGTCACTTTCCATTTCACTTAGGTACTTCATCGCTAATAAGTATTGCGCCCAATTTTGGAATACAGCACCATTACCACCGTAAGTAATTAGCTCTTCAGGGTGTTGCGCAACTGCCGGATCCAGGTTGTTATCAACCATCAACATGATGGCAGCCGCTTGCTCGCATTTTGCCGGATAGTCAGAAACAGAACGTGCTTTTAAGTCGTAGCTAGGCTTAAAACGGTACATATAAATACGACCGAAATCTTTTAACTCTTGTGCAAACTCAACGGCTAATTCCTGATGCCACTCTTTTGGGAAGTAACGTAATGCGTTTCTTACTGCTAATTGTTTTTCATCAGCAGATAAAATATCTTTACGTTTAGGCGCACGATTAGCATCTGCCGGGTAAGGTTTAGCTTGCGGCAATTCGTTTGGGATCCCTTGCTTAATTTCTTGTTGAAAATTCATTGTTATACTCATTGTTAAAAGCTCCCCTAATTATTGTTCTAGACTTACAGTGAATGCTTGTGATTTTACAAGTGCAATCATGGCATCAATATCTGGTTTTAATAATCGATCTTCTTCTAACTTAGCAACTTTAGCGCGAATAACCTGGAAATTGTGTTCGATAATATCAGAACACTTATTAGGGCGTCTAAATTCAATTGCTTGAGCTGCATACATTAATTCAATCGCCAGAATTTTTTCTAAGTTCCCTAGAATCTGATTCAATTTACGACCAGAAATACTGCCCATAGAAACATGATCTTCCTGACCCATAGATGTAGGTACACTATCAGCTGATGGTGGGAAACACAGCGATTTATTTTCTGTTACAAGTGCAGCAGTTGCATATTGTGGGATCATCATACCTGAGTTTAAACCACCTGCCGTCGTTAATAACCTTGGTAAACCGTGCAAACCTTCTAATAATAAGTAACAACGCCTGTCTGAGATATTACCTAATTCAGCAGCTGCAATTGATGCATAATCAAGTACCATAGCTAAAGGTTGACCGTGGAAACTACCACCAGAAATTGCCTCTTCACTGCTAATAACAATCGGGTTATCAGTGACAGAGTTCATTTCAATTTCAACTAACTCTGCTAAATGATAATACGCATTACGCGATGCTCCATGTACCTGAGGAATACATCTTAATGAGTACGGATCCTGAACACGGTCACATTCTTCATGATCAGCCATATTTTGTGAATCTTTAAAAAATTGACGCATACGTGCCGCAACTTCAAGATTGCCTTTAAACGCACGAGTTTGATGTAACTCATCTCTAAATGGTGACTCACTTCCCTGCATACCTTCAATGCTCATTGCACCTGTCATATCAGCAAGATCTAATAAGTAACGCATTTTAGTTAACGCAGTAATACCATGGGATAAAATAAACTGAGTACCGTTAATTAACGCTAAACCTTCTTTCGCATGGAGCTCCATAGGTTCTAAATTATTTTCTTTTAATAACTGAGCAGCAGGTACTGTTTTACCTTCTTGCCCCTGTTCATTTGCCCAGAACTCACCTTCACCTAATAATGGTAAGAATAAGTGCGACAAAGGCGCTAAATCACCCGATGCACCCACAGAGCCTTGCTCTGGCACCACTGGAATTAAATCAAGTTCGATAAATGCCAACATTCTTTCAACAGTTTCTAAACGGATGCCAGAAAAACCCTGGCTTAATGCATGAACTTTAGTTATCAGCATTAATTTAGAAATAGATTTAGCGATTGGCTCACCAACACCTACAGCATGGGTAATAAGCAGATTTTTTTGTAATAAATTAGTATCTTCAGGTGAGATTTGTGTATCACATAGTGGGCCAAAACCTGTATTAATACCGTATACAGCTTTATCTGAAGCAGCCATTTTTTCAACTCTTTGGCGACTGGTATTAATTTTATCCAGCGCTTGCTGACTCAGCTCAGCTTTCATACTACCATCAGCAATACCATTTACAATATCAAGATTGAGACGATCAACACCGTATTTAAAAGTCATCTTATTCTCCTATGTTGTATTCATTTACTCTGCACATTAAAGTGCTTCAATGTCATTATTTTAGCTTGCTCATGATGTTTCACAAATGCATAATAATCGTAATTCATTCCGATTTTATCGAACTAATAAATAGGACACTAACATATGCAAGTTCATGATGTTGATTTACGTTTACTCAGGATATTCGTTGCCATAGTTGAATGCGGTGGTTTGTCTGCAGCAGAATCTCGCTTGAACATAGGCCGATCAACTATCAGTTCCCATTTATCTGATTTAGAAGTACGTTTAGGAATAAAGTTGTGTAAACGCGGCAGAAGTGGTTTTGAGATCACAGAGCCAGGCAGGATCACTTATCAGGCCTCATTGGAATTACTACAACAATGTGAAGCATTTACAACTACAGTCGCAAGCTCTAAAAATGAATTATCTGGCCGGGTAACCATAGCCACCATTGATACTATGGTGAGCGATCCACGCTGCGGAGTTGCGCGTACTATTCGGGCGTTAAAAATAAAAAGTGATAACATTCAATTTGATATAAATGTGTGCGAAGCAAGGGAGGTTGAAACCTCGGTTGTAAATGGTCGCTCTTTAGTTGGCATAGGCGTTAGCAGGCATCATCTGCGAGGATTAGACTATACGCCATTATATAATGAAACCAATTATTTATACTGCGGTATTGATCATCCTCTATTCAATTGTAAGCCTTCACAAATCAACAAAATTCTATCAAACGCAGAAGTCATCACCAGTAATTATATGCGAGACAAAGAAACCAGAAATGATGGCTTAAACTATCAAAACAGTGCTACCGCCTATCATGACGAAGGCATAGCGCATTTAATACTATCGGGCGAGTTTATAGGCTATTTGCCTGAGCATTATGCCCGCTTTTGGGTTGATAAGGGGTTATTTAAACCCATTCTGCCTGAAAAGTATTCCTATCAGATCCCCGTGGTATTAATTTCCTCTAAAAACAATTCCGCCTCTCCTTTGGCAAATGCGCTCATTGACGAAATTAAACGTTGCCACTCATTCTCAGAACAATAACAAATTAAGAGTGTGATAGTGACGAAACCCTATTTAGCTTCAATTTTAGGTTTATAAAGATAAATAAACAAAAATGATGACTATGATCTTGCCCTGAATTAAAATTCCAACTCATTTTTTAAGTGTATTAATTGGATTGGAGCTATTAACATGTTATGCCCTCGTACAGGAACACCATTAAAAACGGTCAATGTTGGCACTATACCAGTTAGAATATCTGAAGCCTGTGGCGGGGTGTTTTTTGATAATTCGACGCTCGAAAAATTTAAAGATCCCGCTGATTTAAGGGGTAAAGTGTTAGTTAAACATTTAACACAGTTCGCTACGCCATTGATCAATGAAAACGAACGTATAAAATGTCCTAAATGCACGAATATTGTAATGATGAGACGCTTTTTTAGTCCGTTAAAAATTATAGAGATAGATGAATGCCCCGGATGTGCAGGGATTTGGTTAGATACAGGTGAATTAAAAAAAATCCACGACAATCACTTAACTGTAAAAGAGCGGGCGCTATTAAGCGCACAAATGGCAAATAATTCGCCCTTTAATCGTAACAATATGAGTTTGAATAAACCCAGTTCCTCAAATAAAAAATCCGATAATTTAGACACAATATTTGAATTAGCAGAATTTATATTAAGTGATTTCTAACACCCTATATGCCAAATTCAGGAGTTAATATGGAATACGCATCAGGATTAATAAAATTAAAACCCGGTAGTGATGATAAAGTTGAACAATGGAAAACCACCATAGCCTCTCGACTTGATGAAGCAGCCGCCACCTTACAAGATGAAGAAGTGCAGATTGAATCCTGGTTTAAGCTAGAAATAAACGGTCAAAAATACTTACTTTGGTATTTACGCGCTAAATCTATAAAACGCGTTTTTGAAGTTTCTATGCAATTAAAACATCCGATTGACCAGTATCATTACCAGATCATGGCTGAGATCACAGCAAGCGAAGGAAATATTCAGGCTACACCTTTAATCGATATTCCCAGAGACATAACGTAACTTTTGTTATTTTAAATGATTAAAACAGCTTAGATTTCAACTTAATAAAATGGAGTTAAAAATGAAGTATGGTGTAATTTTTCTTGTTATTGCAGCTATGATAGCCATAGGTACAGCCTTAGCGCATATGTCTTGTATATTTCTCGGTCCTGAATGTTACGCCACACAAATGGCACCTCCTCAAATCGTTGAATCAGCTAAAAATGGTACTTTATTAGCGCCTTTGGGAACTATATTTATTTCATCCATTTTTGTTGTTTTAGGTTTATATGCCCTGTCGGGTGCACAATTTATTCGCAAATTACCATTATTAAATATTGGCTTATACACCATAGCTTCGCTATGTATTATCAGGGGTGTTTTACCATTACAGTTATGGTTACGTCATCCTGAAAAAGTCAGTGATCTTGTCTTTTATGTTGGTGTTGTTTGGTTATTAACCGGCTTTTTATATTTATTTGGCTACCGTAACGTTAAAAAGAATATGTAATAAAAAATTCGCGAGCAATTCATTTACTCGCTTTGATCATCCATTATTTAATTTTTAAATTTAATCGCGCCTTGTGCAAGCAGTACATTCATAAAACCATTGACATTAATTAGTCGGCATTTCAATCATTTTTTTATGACCTCATTGAGGACATGTTAACTCAGCGTTTTTTGTGATCCCTTGCATTAAGGCACCTTAGATATTCTTTTTGGTCTAATCGGTATATGTAAAAACAGTTCAGTATTTGGATCTGCGTTATTAAATCCAGGCAGGTACAGTTCAAAATCAGGTTTTTCAACATAATCATAGTTCGATTTAGGTAGCCAACTTCCCCATATATGTTTTAGAGTTTGCTCTAAATTAGCAACGGGCCCCCGGTGAGTAAACCTGGCGTACATTTGTTCGGGCAACTCTCTGGGTGTCATACCTTCGGGGATATCATCAAAGTTAGATACAGGTACGCAGCATACATAAGTAAAACTGACTTCATCATCAACCTCTTCATAGGATTCATAAATGCCAAATGATTTTTCTTCCGTTTGATTAGGAATATTGCCTCTATAGGGCCTGAATGCAGTCCATAATCGTACTAAATCTAAGTCGGCACTGTCATATTCTGTTGCAATTCCCAAAAGTTTAGTCGCAGGTTGCACTATAATGTCAGGCTCCATCGAAATTTCATTTTGTAAATAGTGCAACATATGGGGACTGAATTGATCTTTGTATAATAAGCGAAACGGGTCATTCTGCTTTCGGTATTGCGCTGGCGTCACATTAAATAGGGCTTTAAATGCTCTGGTAAAAGCTTCTTGTGAATCAAATTGACAATCTAATGCCAAGTCTAGAATGCCTATATCTTGTGTTAAAAGTTGTTTTGCCGCCACAGTTAAACGACGTTTTCGCAAATATTCTTTAGGTGTATCCCCCACAAGTGCTTTAAATATCCGACTAAAGTGATATGTAGAATAATGTGACGCAGCTGCAATTTCGTGAACTGAAATTTTGTCATATAGATGCTGTTCAACAAAATCGATACTTTTAAAAAACCTTTCCATCACACTACTCCCATTAACTTATCAGTAAATTATAATACGACCCATTAAATATATGAATATTTTCAACAGGCTAAACTCGTTCATTGGTAATAAAATAGCGAATACTGTTAAAACCTAAATCACGCTCTGGTATGAGTGCTTTATATGCAGGGTCGTCAAATAAGGCAGTGATTGCATCTCGGTTTGGGAATGAAATCACCGCAAATAATCCAGGTTTATCACCTTGATCTAATACACTTTCAACATCGTAGCTAGCGACAGGTACTGCACCATGACTCTTTGTTATCGCCGGTGCTTTCGACAGATAACTTTGTAGTGCTTCTTTTTGTTCAGGGTTCTGGGTTGCTTCTATTAATAAAAAAACGGGTAAAGTCATCTGGTACGCCAATTGTGTCATAAATAAGTTTAATCGATTAGACAGCTTTAGCTGCACTAAGTTGAGTATTTTCAGCATAGTCTTTTAAGCCTCTCAGAATACTGCCAAAAGCAGCCGAGGCACCCACTCTGAGCAGTGGATACAGAGGAAATGCGAATAATTTAAGTTGCGGTCTGGAAACCCATGTAACTTCAGTTTTACCAGCTCCTAATTGTCTCAAAGACATAGAAACGATATTTTTCTTAATTGGCACTATTGCTGGGACATTAATAGAAGTCACTTCAAAGGTCAGGCTTTTAGCAGTTTCATCAAAATCTGTAATAATCTCTTTTGCTTGTGCCCCATCAGGTTTATCACTTAAATGACAAATGCGACCTTCCATCGGAGCACCATTACTTGTTACGCCATCACCCAATGCATAAGAATGTGGCACAGGCCCCATCCATAAATGCGCTTTATCAAAATCATGGGCGATTAAATTCCAAACTTGGTCAATAGGCTTATTAATAACAATCTTTTTAGTAATTCTCATTTTGGCTTCCTCAGTTGATTTAACCTTCTTATCGAAAGTTCTTTAGATACGCGATTCGTTGCGCTGGAGATACTATAGGGAATATGGGAATCGTTTTTTTGATATTTCTTGCTATCTTATTTAGTTTAATTCGTCAGTTTCTAAACTATTCGACAATCTTAATCAGGATAAATGAGTAAACTTAAATTCGGACTAATATTAAAGGTGGATCCTAAACAAGTGAAATAGGTATTCAAATGAACACTGAGTGGAGAAATTATCCAATGCAATATTTTCGATTCACATCGAAACGTTAAAGTAAATTTTGCTCCGCCATACAGGCTGTTTGAAACACATATATCGCCTTTATGAAGTAAAACAATTTCCTTTACATGACTAACCCAAGTCCAAATCCGGCTTTATTATCTGAATCATTTAAGCGATAGTAGGGTTCAAAAATGATATCTTGTCACTCATCAAAATATCGATAGGTTTAATATCGTATTTTACACCATCAAGTTGAAATTCAATTTCACTTTGCTGAATGATAAAATTCTCAATATATTCAGCCACGGCTTCTGGTTGAATATGATGCACTGCAACAGGTTGCGTTGGTGTTGTAGGTGTAGTTGATTTTTTTTAGAATCGTTACCACAAGCTTGTAACATAAGAACCACAGCCAATGATAATACTACCGGGAATAAAACCTTCATAAATCTCTCTACTTCATTTAAGTAGCATCAGTATGAATAATTAAATCTACATACTATAGAAATGAAGTGTCATTCAATTGTATGTAAAATACTTACATACAAACTTAAAGAATACACTACCGAAAAAATAGCTTTAACCTCATAAAAACTATCATTCTAATAGTTGCCTTCTATACTTTTTTGTAACGATAATAACGCTAACAATCTGTATATGATCAATAAATTTAATTTTGGCTTGTTAAGTTTCTCTTCACTGCTATTGTTTTGCACTCAGGGATATGCACATCATGAAAATGAAGCATTAGGTGATATGCTTGAAATGTCAGTAGAAGAACTTTTAAATGTTGAAATAAATATCGCTTCAGTTTCTCCTCAACAAATTGCCAAAGCGCCCTTAATCGTATCAAGATATGAACGAAGTGATTTAGTTGCTATGGGAGCTGATTCACTAGCAAGCATGTTACAGTTCGTACCAGGTATTTTATTACAGAACACTCAATCTGGAAATTTGGCCATTATGAGCAGGGGATTAGTTGAGAGTTTTAATCAGAAAATACTCTTTTTATTAGATGGGGTGCCATATTGGGCCCCCAGTCACTCTGCAATTCCATTAAACGGGATCCCATTTGAATCAATTAGCCATATAGAAGTCATTAGAGGACCTGCTGCTGTGTATTATGGTACCAACGCTTCCGCTGCTGTAATTAATGTCATAACACACAAAGAGTCTGATAATCGCATCAGTTTGACAAAATCATCAGATATAAAACAAGCCAGTGCAATTTTCAACTACCATAATGATGAATTATGGACTAGTTTATCGCTGGAAAAAAAACAAGATAAGGGCATGGCAAGCAACATACAAAACCTGCAACCTTCGTTAGGTTTATTAGATAATGGTTCTTTTTTAATTTCAGAAGAGCATAAATCTTTATTATTCAGGCTGGGATATAAAGGTTTAAGTTTTTCAGCCCACAGTTTTGAGTCTATTTTTAGCGGGCATAATAACGATATTCCATTCTCAGTTACAAATGGTTTAACTTATCAAGGCCAACTTTACCATTTAGATTACCAATATGATTTTTACCATACAAATATGAAAGTTTTTACCGATTTTAACCAATTTGAATTACGCTTCCCCATTAAACATATATTGACCGCGCTTGGCTCTCAGGGAGATGGCGGATTTAAATTTGAAGATGGTAAAAACAACTATCGTTGGCGTGCAGGTATCAGTGCAAATAGTACCTTTAGTGATAATTGGTCTTTATTATATGGTTATGAATATGAACATAGACAAACATCTGAATATCAAGTGTTTGACCAAATAACCGATAATAGTTTATTTCCTATCATGCAGGCCGGAAAAAACAATGAACAAGCATTTTATTTGCAATCAAATCATCAATATAACGATTGGCGTGTTTTAGTAGGTGGTCGATATGTAGATAACAAACAAAGTGGCACTCATTTATCACCACAGTTATCTTTTGTTTATCAATTCAAAGATCCACAATCATTAAAATTACTATATTCCGAAGGTTTTAACTCACCCAATTTTGTACAACAAGGGATCAACCTTGGAAATGCACTGCAAGGTAATCCAAATCTGGAAGCTGAAATAATTAAAACTTTTGATTTCGCATATACTTATTCAGCTGATAACCAATTATTTGTTACCAACTTATTTTATACTAAAGCAAAAAATTTAGTACAAAGGGATGTGTCATCTGGCCAGGTCATTTTTAACAATACAGGTGAGAACAAACGCTCTGGTCTCGAAATAGATTACCAACTTGCAAAAAATAACTGGACCTTATTCACTAATTTAAGTGTGGTTTTACAAGGAAACAAACCAGATCAAGACATGTCAGCTTTTGTGGTGCCTAAATACTTAGCGTCAACAGGATTTAAATACAAATTATCTTCTAAGCACAATATAGGGACTGGATTACATTATGTTTCCAAACGAGCTGAATCTAATGCCTATTTAGATTGGAGCGCATCTTATCAGTATAAATTCGATCAATTTCAAATTTCTGCAAATATAAAAAACCTCTTAGATAAAGACATTACCAATGCGGATGTTCAAAATTTCACTTCTAATCAGACTATTACCATGACACAAGGTACATATTTAACATTGAATTTCCTTTATCATTTTAATTTGTAAACTAATTCTCTCATCACCCGCTTACTGCGCAAATAACAACAAAATAAAAACTTTATAACATTTATTATAAAAAACAGTGGTAAAAATAAGCTGTGTCATTTTTATTTAAAAAGTATTTATGGTTTTAAAAGCGAAATTACGAGGCAATAAAGTATGAAAAACAAACGAACTGCACTCTTATTAACCTTTGAAAATTAAAAGATTTTCTATAACCCCACAATAAAAAAGAGTAATTACTCTATAAAAATCAAACAAATAAAACTTACATTACATTCATAAATTTGTTTACAACCATTTACAAAACAGCTAGATACTCAACTTACATTAGGTTACTTTATATTGTATACAAAATAACATTAATCAGTAAATTGCCGACATATGTTATTTACATTTTTTGCAACAATAAACAATTAGGTAAAATAATGATAAAAAAATTAAGCCTTAGTACACTTTCTCTCGCTATCATGGCTACATCCGCTTATGCAGCAGATCACGTACACAATCACTCGCCTGAACATCAAGTTATCAATCAAGGAATGAGTCAGCTATACCAACAAAACAAACAACTACAGTCATCACCAGAACTAGGTAAACTCAACCTCGTTAACCCCCATAAAAATAGTAAAAAGATAAAACCGGCTTTTTCTCTGCAAAAATCCAATTCTGCGCCGAGTGCATTAGCCAACTGTGCAACAGCCGAAAGCTTAGCCGAACTTGATGGTGCTGCTCGGATCGCACATTTAAAAGCGACTACTGACTTTAAATGTCTGGAAAATAGTCTATGGAAAACAGGTGATGACTTATTACAGGGACTGTTTAATCAAGCCGACATGATAGATATTGCTAATGAAGCCAAAAATTTAGTCGCCAGTTATGATGGTACCAACAATAATGGTCTGGCAAATTTCATTTTGTATTTACGCGTCGGTCGCTGGGCACAGTGGGGTAAAGAAGACATTATCGGGCCATATACAGCAGAATTAAATACGGCTGTTTTTGCATTTCTAGATGCTTATTCGGCCGGTACTCATTTTTATAATACCGATGAAACCCACGGCGATATTTTACGTGAAGTTATCACTTTAATGGGTGGTAATGATTACAGTGTGCGCTATATAGATGTTGCTACAAATTGGCTTGGTCGTTACAACAAAGACTGGGGTTATGCTATGCAAGCATCTTTTACAGGCATACTTACGGTTATTTTTAGAGGCAGTTTTGATAATAACTTTAAACTCGCAGTTGCTAATGATCCGGCGTTAGTCGATGCTATGGCAAATTTCTTGACGAATAATGCTGATTTAATTGGCCACAACAATGAATTCCAGTTTAATGATACAACCTTAGAATTAACCAGAATGTTAGGATACGGGGGCAGTGTTTTAGAAAAAGTTAAACCACACACCAAAAACATTTTAGACACTTACTCTATGACAGGTGCAGGCTCTGGCGCATGGATCAATGCTGCTCAAAATGCCAATTGGTTTGATGGAGATAATTGTAGTTATTACGGTACCTGTGACTTCGAGAAACAATTAGAAGCGCAAATTTTACCAATAAATCATGAGTGTAGTACCACTTTAAAAGTAAGAGCCCAAGCCTTAACAAACGCTGAGCTAGGTGAGATCTGCCAAAGTCTGGCGGCTGAAGAAACCTACTTCCATCAAAAGTTAAAAACAAATAATAAACCTGTCGCAGATGATAATAACAGCGCATTAGAATTAGTTATTTATGATTCAAGTAGTGAATACAAAAAGTACTCAGGAATTATTTTTGGCAATAGCACAGATAACGGCGGGATCTATTTAGAAGGAGATCCATCTGTTGAAGGTAACATCCCTAGATTTTTTGCCTATGAAGCTGAATGGGAAAAACCTGAGTTTGTAGTATGGAACCTAAATCATGAATACACTCATTATCTGGACGGCAGATTCAATTTATATGGTGATTTTCAACATGGTAATGCCTGGGATACCGTCTGGTGGAGTGAAGGTTTAGCTGAATATATAGCCAAACAAGATCTTAATGATCACGCAGTAGCAGAAGCCAGAAAAAACATTCACAATTTAAGTGAGCTGTTTAGAACTAACTATAACGATCATGATTCAGAGCAAATTTATACCTGGGGATACCTTGCTGTACGCTTTATGTTTGAAAAACATCACGCAGATATCGATAGTATTTTAGCCTTACTCAGAGGAGATGATTTTAAAGGATATGATGAGTTATTAACTGAGATTGGTACCCGTTATGATAGCGAATTTAATGAATGGCTAGCGGTCGTGCAAAGTAAAGAAGCCGACGCAACACAAGTTATGGAAAATGGAGATACCGCAATCGCCAATTCAGATGGCAATACTCAACCGGCATTTATCACAACTGTACCGGCTGATGCGGCTAATCTAACCTTTACCATCCAAGGCGGTACAGGTGATGCCGATCTGTATGTGAAACATAATAGTGAAGCAAGCTTAGACAATTGGGACTTCCGCCCCTGGAGAAATGGTAATAACGAAACTGTCGAGGTTGCAGCACCAGCCGCTGGTGACTGGCACTTTATGCTAGCCCCATACAAAAATGCGCCTTTTGCTAATGTCACAGTTGAAGTAAGCTGGGAAGAATCAAAGATCCCAAATGCCTGTGCAAATGGTGAGAGTGGAACATCTTACGGTGAAGTTAAAAATGCCATTGCAACTTGTATCAGCTCTGGCACCGCATATATGTATATATACATTCCAGAAGCGACCAGCAAAATGACAATACAAACTAACTTTGGTGATGGAGATGTGAGTATTTACACTCATTCATCAACATGGGCTGATAGCGATAACTTTGAACATAGTTCAACAACAGCCGAAACCAATAAAGAGTCTGTTATTATCAATGATCCGGCAAAAGGATGGCACTACATCACTTTAGCTGGACATAACGACGGTTTAACGCTGCAAGTTGATTTAGAGTAATCTAGTTCTGGTAATATAATTATGCCCTAAGTAGCCAAGGGCATATCTTAAAATTAATACCTCCTCAGTGTAACGAGGAGGTATCTACTAAAAAGGGGGAACTGCCAGATCAAGTCTGAACCACATCATTAATTAACCAAATATGTTGACCTAAACGCTCACTACATCTGTCTGGAAGTATCGCACAACTTCAGTAAGCTCTAAATCAACATAATCTTTAGTATGTTGTTCTATGAAATGTTGCTTGAAAGCATCCTCATCTTCAAACCTTTCCCATAAAATGAAACGGTCTTCTTTATCGGAACAGTGATGTAAAGTAAACAAATTACAGCCCGGCTCTTTTAATGTTTTCTCACACAATATTTTTAAAGCTGATTTCGCTTTGCAAATCATCTCTTTATTTTTTACTTTTAACTCAGCCGTAATAAAATAACCTTTTTCGAACATATCTAACACTCCTTTAATTTTCATGAAGAAAATATCTTACAAGCTAGAGTTCACTCTAGGTCAAGCGCTTTTTCCTTTTCTTGATATGCCTGTACTTTAAATTCAACAATATCGAGTTCATCCTGGAGTCGCTGGATATCAGATTTTAGTTTCTTAGCGTGTTCTATAAGCATTTCCTTTCTATCAGATATACTCGAATCACCCAGTGATCTCAAAACTGAAAATCGCTTGATATTTCCAAGGCTCATACCAGTTGATTTCAACCTTTGTATCCAAGTTAGCCAAATTAGATCAGTTTCAGCATAAACTCTTTTTCCCGATCCATTTCTTGAGATGTTAGTTAGCAATCCTTCTTTTTCGTAAAATCTCAAGGTATAAATCGATAACCCAGTTCGTTTTGAAACTTCTGAAATATACACTGAACACTCCTAAACAATTAAACTAATAATTTCAATATGATGATAACAAAACAGCTGAACCAACTCAGCCGAGTTAAATTAAAACATCCCTATCGGTTATTGATAAGTTTCCTTAGTAATCTACAGTTGAAAGCTCGCCCAACAACAGTTGTGGCTGCGCACAACCTAATTTTATTTATTAAGGTTCTTAATTTTGAGGTATTTAAAGTGATTTATACCAACTGTTTTTATGGATTGGATCAAAAAAACCCATTATACAATTTGGATTAACTATACAGAGCTGTATATGATTTTTATCTCGAAAACCAGCACCTTTATATAGTTCGTCTCCTTCAGGAAACATTCCTCGAACAGAATCTATAAATGCAGGATGGGTTTGAACTTTTCTTTTATTTTGTCCAGACATATTAGGGAGGTCTAAATCTTGAGTAATTAACTCATTATTCAGTTGCTGAAGCCTTTGTATAACCTGACAATCTAACTCCCTCACAAAACTAATATCATCAACCATGACTTTATTTTTAGGTAGTTCAACACCTAATTTCTCACATTCTATTTTATAAATCTCATAGGTAGATTTAACTTTTTCAAGATGTATTGTATCTAACAGATCAATACAATTACCTAGCTTTATAAAAGCACCTATTACAGCAGGATTTTTAATACTTGAGCTTTTCTTAGCCCAAATTAAAGCTCTTTGGTAGCTACCTTCCCAAAAATAAACACCATGACCTAACCAGTCATAATTATTTTCGCTATTTGAAATAGAAGAGCCATTTTTGATTACTGAATCAAAAACGGCTCTATCACAACCATGAAAACCTACAACTACTCCAGGTGAAACATACACCTAGGCCGCAACCCTTTTAATCATTTTTCCATTTTTATCAAGTATACCGGCCTGTTTTAGGGATTTTTCTATACACTCATTAGAATTATATGAATATTGTATTGATTGCTTATTAGGAGAGTTTTTATTGTTCTTTAATATAGCTAATCGGTCATCCAATGCTTTTTGTAAGTTAAACATTACATATTTCCTCTCGATTAAATATTTTATTATTTAAATTCTACAACATTATCGAGGTAGATAAAAGTTAAAGTGCCTAATAAACAACATAAAATGATTACTGCGGTATAATGGAAAGGATCGTAAAAAAAGGTAAGTTAGAGCCGTCGATTTATTAAAATCAACATCTTTTTTAGTACTTATTTAAGTATTAAATATATATAAAAATGGAGAAGTAAATGAAAAAAATAGCTTTAATTATGGCTATGGGACTAGGTTATTCTACGGCTTCAAGCGCAGCTACAGATGACTCTCAAAAACTACAAACCCTTATCAATTCTGCTTGCTTGGGAAATCAAGTATTAGAGAATGATTCAGATGGGGTTTATACCATATCAAATACTGTAAATATAACGTGTTCGTTAGATGCATCAGGAGTTTCAATTGAGGCATTAGGAGACCTAAACAATTCATCAGTGATGGTAGTTGTAGATCAGAATACATCTAGTGGAGTTTTAAAGTTACCGAATGTTCGAAATCCATTTCAATTTAATAAAGGTCGTTTTAAGGGGATAGGCATTAAAATTATTGGATTAAAAAGTGCGAAGATTGAAATTGGAACAATTACAAACTTCAATGTTGGGTTAAGTCTAAATTCTTATGCAAATAGCATAATGAATAAAGTATTTTACATTAGACATTTACAAAATAATCAAATAAACCTTTCGTTAGATAATATCTATGGTCGTGGTATAACCGGTAATAAGTTTATAGGAGGACGATACTCTCATTGGAGCTTATCTAATGATATTGATAAAACATATGTAACTAAGCATGTACAAATAAGATATGCAAATAGTAACTCTTGGGTTGGCTCTTCATTAGAAACAAATGGAGCTAGTGACTTCCCATTGGATATAATAGGAGATGATAATTACTTTCTTAATGTTCGTTGGGAGGGAGCTTCTAAATTAGCTAATAATGGTTACCCACTCCAAGATATTGGGGGTTTTAAGGCTGTCGGTAATAATAACAAAGTAGTGTGTGGTCGTTATTGGACTGATATAGAGTCTAAATTAATTTCTGGTGCTAGTGACCTAACAGTAACTTGTCAATAAAAATAACTATAAGGAAATTAAAATGAATAAAAATCAATTAGCTTTTAGCAGTATAATACTAGCGTGTTCTTCTTTGCAGTTACAAGCACAAACATTATCTCAAAATACCATAGATACAATTTGCACTACGATGAGCAAACCAACATTAACTGGAACTTGGGATTTGTATGGCAGTGTGATAATCGATTGCAGTATCGATGCATCTAGTGCAACTATAAATATTCATAACCCAAAACAAAAGGGCGTACAAGTTAAATCTAAAGATAATAAAATATTAAGCGATGTTGATATTAAGTTACCAAATGTGGTTAACGTTGGGCAACATTGGACAGAAGAATCTCCAGGTCCTTTAACAACTGGTTTTGGTGTACGTATTTCGAATTTACAAAATTCAAAAATAGAACTAAATCGTATTAATGGATTTCATACTGGTATGTTACTGTTATCGACTGCTAGTTCATATGGTACGTCTTATAATACATTTATAAATGGTCACTTTGATAATAACAAAAGAAATTTAATATTCTTAGCTTGGGAAGGAGGTTGGGTTAACCAAAATACTTTTGTAAAAGGAACGTATTCACACAATGATAGCGATGTAATTGGAGTTACAGATACATCCCATATTTCTTTAAGGGATAGTGATGGGGGTGGCTCTATACCAAATAATAATACATGGATCCAGCCGACCTTTGCAGATACAAATGCAGCTTATACGTTGGATTGGTTGGGTACTGACAATATGATTGTGAATGCTGTGTGGCTATCTTCTCCTGCACCTAAGGTTTTCTTAAGAAAGAGTAGTACTGTCAACTATATACGATGTGGATTTTCTTTAACGAATGTAGATGTTATAAAAGCGTATGGGACTACGAATAATCATTTAGATGTAAAATCGGATTGCTGGGATTCAAAAATGAGTTTATAAAATCATTTAATAAACTAAATTTTGCATTGGAAGAAGTATATTAACTTTTACAACATTTTAATTTAGAGCTTCCATAAATGGGGCCACATTGGTCCCATGAAAATAAATAAGCTATAACTCAGTTACCCAGATAATCTAGCTCTTACTTTTCATGACGCACTCTAATCAGTTAATAGAAATGTTACGTTTGTAACAACACGAACATTTTTTTCAATTTTCTTTGTATCGCCATAGTTTTGCCCTACATCACGTATAACAAAACCACCTTGAATTGCACTACGAATACCTCCAACTTTGACTCCTGCATTAGTAGCAAATTCATTTGCGGCTAATCTAGCATTCGTTGTGGCCTCTTTAAGCATTGCAGGTTTTATATCATTTAATTTTGTAAAGTGATAAGTAGGCGCATTATTTTTTAAATCTAATCCTTGCGCAATTAAAGTGTTTAATTTAGCGCGTCCTTCTGATACAAGTTGAACTTTAGATGTCTGAACTTCAATTTCTCCGACTAAAAAGAACTTTTCATCAACTAATTTTTGATTTTCATCTCTAAATTCTCTTTTAAAATAGTTAATTACGCCAGGCTTAATTTCTTTCGAAGAAAATCCACTTTGGTTCAATAAGGCTATAATTTTTTCCTGATCTGATTCAGAGTCTTTATAAAGTTTTGCAATATCACTTTGTTTATTACCTGTTACAGTATATTCAATAGACCAAAAAGCCTTATCTGCTTGTACTTTACGCTCAGCGAGCCCTTTAACTACAGCGGTATTTAGTGCAACTCTTGATTTATAAAGCGTTTCACTTATAAAAAATCCCGCAGTAGCAATTCCTATCGCTAAAAGTGAGGCTCCTATCACTGTATTAATATTGTTACCCGAATTATTCATATACACCTATCGCCGTAGCATATCTAATGTTTATCTCAAGATTAAAATTTATAAAATGAGTTTTAGGCACCTTCATCTTAGATCCAGTCCTTGGTTTTGTTAGCGCCATATTTCTTTAGCAAGTATATCGTTTCATCACTGGCATTACGAATTAAAGCAACATCAAGCAGCGTGCCTTCCCATTTATCTTCCATGTTTGGATTTGCCCCATTCTCTAACAGAAGTTTGAGTGAATCGTAATTTTTAAGGCTAAAATGAGCAGGTGTTTCATTGGAACCATGCTTCATTAAATTTACATCTACACCTAAATCTAGAAGATGTTGAATAACCCGGTGATTACTGTATCTCGTTGCATAGTGCAGCACACCCTCACCATTATTATCCACCTGAAATATATCAGCCCCTGCTGACACTAATGCATCTATGATTTCAGGTGTACCAGCTTTAGCCGCATTCATCAATCCGGGGGATATTTCAAAAACGTCAGGAGTTGAAACAAGCGTATAACATTTTGTAATTGCAGCCCCAGAATCCAAAACCAATTGCACCAATTCGAGACTATCTGTTCCACATGCGTAGGTTAAGAGATCAGGCACTTCTTTTAATTTTGCTCCTTTATCAACTAACAATAATACTTCCTCGAACAAGCCGGATTTTGCTAACAAAGCGACAGGAGGTAAATTATCAGTTTCATTTATAGCCTGATCTATATTTTCCAATTTATTAAGTCGAGATTTTATTCGTTCTCTTATTTCTGGATTTGAAAATAGATCCTTGCGCACAACAAGTTTATTTAAGACGCGTGGCATTGGAACCGGCCTTGGTTTTCGATCAGGAAGGAGTTGAACATCAATTAACGCTAAAGATTCTAAAATTAACTTTGTTTGTTTTATCCACTGCTTATCTCTCTTAGATTCCTGATAGAGATTTAAAAGTTCAGAGTCTTCTAACACCACAGCCAACGACTTAATCGCAATATCGATAAGTTTTTTATTTGGCACAAAACCCGTTTTTTTAATCCAATCTTTGGCCTCTTTGGGAACCCCTTTTAGTTTCTCAAACGAAGCTGAGTTAACTAAAGCCGCCGCTGCAACGATTTCTTCACACTCCGGAGAGTCAAGAATTTCAGATGATGTTCCTTTTATTAATGTATCGTATAGAAACGCGTCATCTTTGCTGTCTTCTAGTTCACTGATCCAATCATAAGCCGAATCGTTCTCGTATGGTTTTTCTCCCCAAGCTCCCATATTTACTTTACTTATCCTTGGCTAATGCCCAAATTGAATTGTGAAGCTATATTGGCGAATTTATTGCGGTTTTGCAATAAATATGGGTTATCTGGATATTGGTCTCGACGAATAAACGATGAACATCGCATCGTTTATAAGCATCAACATAACACAATTCTAATTGCACAGCTCCAATATCATTACGGCACATAACAGCTATATTTAAACACGGAGTTTTTGAGTTTACTTTTTTTGAAATACCAAGCCCCCGTCTAACAAAAATATATTTATACTACCTACTATCCTGTGTAAACACCTTAAATTTAACATTAGCATGTCACTTATGGGCATTATTAATCAGTCAGTTCAGAGGTTTTTAATTGCTGTTCTCTATATTGTTGAGGCGTCATTTGTGTATGTTGTTTGAATAAACGATTGAACGTTGAAGTAGAGCGAAAACCCGACTCAATTGCGATCACTTCAAGCTTAGCATGACGATTTTTTATGTCAGACAATCGTAATTTAACTTCTTCAATCCGAAAATTATTCACATAAGTATAAAAGCTTTCATTTAGTGATTGATTTAACAATGCTGATAGTTTTTTCTGCGTTAACCCCGTTTTTTCTGCTAAGTCTGTTAGCCCCATGTTAGCGTCTAAGTATGGTTTTTTATCACACATTAAGGTGTTTAATCGTATTAACTCCTCAGAGGTTAAATCTGTTTCTGGCAGGTCTGTTTTATCTACGTTTGATATCTTATCATTAGCTCTATCAGACTGATTAACGAATGACTTTTGCTTATTTAGTGGTGAAGTTTCTGGTATAAAATTCATTTGGCAATTAAATACTCTTGGGTTTAATAAACAATAAAGACCAGCCCAGGTTAGCATAGCTAAACCTGCCAGATAAAACCCTTTGTCAACCAATGAGGGAACTTGCTCACTAAACCAGTTTATATCTAAGCCATACAGTAAAAAGTGTGTCATAAACATGATAAAAATACCAAATACGAAACGGTTCAACCAAAGTAAACCCAGCACTTCAATGTTGGAATAATTATCTTCGAGCCAGAATTTATACCGCCGTAAACTATCAATCGTTAAACCCAGATAGATAGCGAATTGACAATTTAAAAATACATCAATTGCGCTAAACCAGTAAACGCCCCAACTTAGTGATAAAAACCAGGTTTCCTCAACTCCTTGATAAACAACGCCAATAATAAACAAAGTAATTGAAATCATTACAGCAGGTAGAAAATGCAAATATTGTTTAATTGATAATCGTGGGGTGTTATTGATAAAGGTAATGCAATACAGATAAAGCAAAGGTGCCCAAGTGTATTTAATGCCTTGCAATACAAGTAAAGCGTTAAAGGTATCGCTTTGATACACATAGTTAAATATTGCACTGAGGGCTATTAAGAATAAGAAACTAGCAAAAGTTATTTGCGTTACATACTTATTTTTTCTGGCAAATAATAATATGCTGATCCCCAAAACGATCAAAGCAGTGAAAACCAGAAAAAAATCAACCAGATTAATATGCATCTTAATGATAAGTAAATTGTTTTAATTTGATACTACAGAATAGGCAGACATAAAACTAGTAGTTGTTGTTCTGTTGTTTGCTCCGTATGATAAACAAAACACACTTTTCAAAAGTGAAATAACAAGCCAAATGCCAGCGCTAAAACACATTATGACGCCACATAAGCCCTCATTAATGCTGAGAGTTTTGCATTACCCCCATTTAGCTTTAGTGGTCAGTATCTTGGTTATCCTCAAGTTATTAAGCCCATTAGCGATACAACTGGTTAACGATATTGATAATGATATTTCAGTTAAAAGTACAATTTTATATAAAAGTACGAATCAGCTAGGACGAGCGCAGTTATCTGACGGTGGTGAATATTTAATTTTTAGCGAAAAATATAAATCCTCCAACCGCTATCAACCAAGTATCATCAATACACTAGCTATAAATATCAATGATAAACCCAAAAATAATTCCAAAATTGAAACGAAATTACTATTGCCTGACAATGGTTTTAACTATCATTTAATAAGTTGGTCACCAGATAAAAACCGTATTGCCTATATTCGCGAAAACGATAACTTGTGTAATATTTTCAGTGCAAGGGTTACGGAACATGATCCAGAGCACCACTTTATAAAAAACGAACTTAAGTTATTAGACTGCTCAGAAATTGAAATGCACGATTTAGCCTGGGCTCATAACGATAATTTGTTATATTTTACTGCAAAAAAACCGATTAATTCTGATGCTTTATTACCAGATACCACCTCAGGATTTAGTTTATACCAGCTAAACCTGAAAACTAAGAATGTGATCCGGTTATCAGACATCACTAAACTTACAGAGAATGACAGTAAATTAAGTGCCTCACCAGATGGCAAGTGGTTGAGTTATATTAGAAATAATGACCAACTAAAATGGCAAATTCATTTATATAATATAGCGACAGAAGAACATCATTTAATACTTGAAACTGGTTTGCAAATTCATGCCATTAACTGGCACCCAAATAGTGATAAGCTAATACTTGCGACAAACGCGGGCCCTAAAACATTATTATTTGACGGTGACTTAAGTAATATAAGTCCACACTATCAAAACAAGTATACACTTGATGCTTCATATACCCAACAAAAAGATAAGTTACTGATCACAACCATCAATAGTGAAGCAAACTTATGGCAACACAATAACCCTATTCAGCTTCCTGATCTTGTTGAAAATAAAAAAGCTATAAGCTTAACAATTAATCCTGATAATAATTATGATAAAACCATCAATAATATATTCCCTGCATATGCTAACAACAGCAAACGTTTGGCATTTGTTTCAAATCGAGACCATAATTCGGAAATAATGCTATTAGACGAACAAGGCAAAGAACATCAGCTAACACATAAAACACACTACAACTTTATGTCAACCCAATTACACTGGTCTAAGGACGATACTCAGATCATGTTTTCAGCGAATAATGGACTTTATGTTTTAACTTTAAACTCAGGCATAATCACGCGAGTAACAGATAAATCATATAATGTGACTAAGCCCAGCTGGTCCGTTGATGGGCAACATATCTATTTTTCATCCGACATGAGCGGACGCTGGCAGATCTGGCGAATGACTCGTAAAGGTCAGGACTTGCAACAAATCACCAAAGACTCTGGTGCCAATGCCCGTGAATCTCACGATGGCAAAACACTCTATTTTGCTAAACATAATCTTGATGGCTTATGGCAAAAAACACTTGATGCTTCACCCGCTATAACTTTGGCTAATACAGAAAGCTTATTAATACCCGATTACTCTCAATTTGCTCATGTTAGCTGGAAAGTATTTAAAAATGGTATTTATTACCATAGTTTTGCTAATAATGATTCATCGATACGTTATTGGGATTTCATTAACGCAAAATCCCAATTAGTATTAGCGAAAAATGGTTCTGAAATAAATTGCAGCCAATTTAGTATTTCCCATGATCAACAAGATATAGCGTTATTACATAACCTATTTCAAACGGAAATAAGCTTAGTAGATATTCAACCTGACATGCTTTAGCTGTATATTATTAGCATTATTTATTGGTGACTCGCCTCAGTCATCTTTAAACCCGCTAACTTAGTATTGATATAATTCATCGCCGTATTTTCTAATACAAGCATAGGCATAGGGCCATTGCCTAATACAAGCTGATGAAATTCAGAATAATCAAAATCATCGCCTAAAGCATCCATCACCTGTTGACGTATTGCTTGAATTTTCAACATTCCCGTCATATAGGATGTAGCCTGGCCAACATATTGACTATAACGCGTAATATGTCCGCGCCCGCGCTCCATGCTGACACCTGTCGCAGAATTATAAAACTCTAACGCATAATCAAAACTCCACCCTTTGTAATGAATACCTGTATCAACAATGAGTCTCGCGGCCCTGATAGCTTCCCATTTTAACCTTCCCAAATTACCAAAATCATCATGAGCATACCAACCCAACTCTGCCGCAAGTTGCTCACTATACAAGCCCCAGCCTTCGCTAAATGCAGTAATATATAATTCTTGATGAAAACGCGGTAAATTAGCCTCTCGCGCAAGAGAAAATTGATAATGATGGCCCGGAATACTTTCATGATAAGCCAAAGTGGGCATTTCAAAATAAGCATGATCTTCAGTTAAATCCGCAGTAAATTGAGCTGGTTCCTGACTATCAAAAGGTGCTGGATAATACCCTTCTCCCACCCCCTGAACCACTTCCAGTTCAGTTTCTGGCATACCTTGAAAATAGTTTTGTACATTTTGAGTCGCTGCCATAATTAAATTTTCATATACACTTTTAACATCAGAAGCTTCGACAACCCCACCATCAACCGCAAACTGAGCGTATAATTCTTCCAAAGACAAATCAGTTGAATAACCTAAATTTCCAACCAGAGTGCGCATTTCTGCACGCACCCGTTCTAATTGTTCGAATCCCAATTGATGTACTTCCTCTGGGGTCATATTCGTCGTCGTGTGGTAATTTAATATCTGTTGATAATACGCATCGCCACCAGCGTATTGACTCATGCCAATTTGTTCTGGTGCTTTATCATATAACGTATTCATAAACGTGGCTAATTGCGAAAAGTGCGTACTTACCACAGTTTCAATTGCAACTTGTGCTTTACTTAGTAATTCATTTTTATCACTGTTAGAAATTTGAGTTAATTGATTTATGTTTGCCTCAAAGTATTGATAAAAAGGATGCTCAGCAGCGTTATCAGTCGCAAAATAATGTGTCATTCCTAACATATCCTGAAAGAAGATTTTAGGTAACAAGATATTCGCTGATTCTCTTGTTTTTAACACTGCTATCAATTGTTTTATTTTATTTGGTAAAGCATTTAAGCGGGCAATATAGTTATTAGCATCACGTTCATTATTTAGCGGGTGTTCCCCCATAAAAAAATACCTGAGTCCACCTAAATAACCATAAGAAGATTCAGGAAAATTAAAGTTAATAGATTGTGCCCGAGCACCTACCTGAGCCAGATACCATAGATATACATCGTAAGACACTCTTTGTGTAACTGATAAATCTGCGGGATCATATTGCAACAATAAATCATGTACGACTGCATGTAATGCAAATGTTTCCTGAGTATAAGCATCACTTATATCAGTCAAACTATCATTACTGATTTGATATTCAATATCTAATCCAGATGCGACTACAGCTTCAGGATCTCTTAATGCTAATTCTTTATAAGCTATTTGATAAAATTCCGTTAAAGAAACATTAGTGAGTTTATTGGTTAATATTTCAGCGGCCGTTAATGGCGGAGGTGGCGGCGGAACATCTGGTTCCTTATCATTTCCCCCACCGCAAGCTGTTAGCATTAAAGTATATAAAACATAGAAAGATATTTTTAAAGTGTGACGCATGACATCTCCTGACATAATTAAAATTTTACTTGCTTGATTATGCTAAGAAATACTATCAATGACAGACAAATCACTGCCCATTGCATCCAGTGGGCAGTGAAATAGCCTGTTTTATTTATTAAAAACTATAAACATAGGCTTATTTCAGGGTTATTGAAATTGTGCGGTTATGCTCAAACTATGTGTTGAATTATGAGCGCTATCGGTAATAAAAGGGGCTGATTCTTTTTCATAATTGAGTTCATACGCCAATGAAAAATATTGATTAAGTTTATATTCTAAGCCCAAAATAAATTCAATCTTGTTTCTATTTTCATATTTTACGATGCAGTAACTGGCATCAGTTACCAAAGTATCGATACAAGCTGGATTTATTTCGTCTGATATCTGGGCATAATCAAAATCAGCTAATTCATCTAAACTGTAATACACTTCAATAGATTGACTCAATGTTAACTCTTTTGAGAGTTTCCATTTTAATCTTTGAAAAGCATAAGCAAGATCATAGTTAAATTTATCAAGTCCGGTTGCTATACTATTTTCTGTTGAAAAAAATTCAGTTTTATCGCCTAACGCAGTAAACCCGGTTAATATTAATGTGTCTGTATTTAACAGATGGTTACCTATTCCCAGGTAATACGTTTTATTCTTATCTAATGCTAAACTGGTATCTCTTTCCCATGCATAGCCTAATTGCGTGAACCATGATTTATCCAAATCCAACCGTCCATTATAACTCAATAACTGGTTTTTCGTGTTAAGAGCTAAAGTACCTGATTGCTTTAGATATTCCTTAGCATAGGCCAGTGAGATTAAATTGGTCCAATTATCATAACGAGAATAATAGTCTAAGTTCATACTATATTGAGAGCCTGCAATATTCCCTCTCATTTCATCTAATGACAATGAAGTTAGCACTGCATTTTGCCACTTTCCTGATTGCTCTTTTTGTTCATACGAACTACTCAACCACCATTTTGTTGCTTTTGTATTTTGTTTTGAACTACTTTTAGCGGTTTCCCCCACAGCGCTAGTTTTTGAACTCGCATTCAGATTTAAAAGTTGCTGGCATTCAGCAACCGACTTTTTAGTCTGGCGACAGTTTTCGATTTTCATTAATTGCTGATATAGGTCTATATCAACACGTTTAAGATAGTCATAGTTAAGGTCATTACTATAACAACTAATTGAAAATATGAGAGTTAATAAAACATATTTATAATCGAACACGATTCCCCCCTGACAATTAACAAATTTTCAGCGATCAAGTGTTTTAATCTAATCGCTGAATAACTTATACCATTTACATCAAATATGACCGTGACCTTGCGCCATCCCTACAAGTACTTTTCTTTCACCTTTAAAAGGCTGCCTTCCATGGGTATACAACATATTATCAAGCAATAAAATATCATCACTTTGCCACATAAAGTGAAAAGTTTGTGTTTTATAAATATCACGTATGATTGCCAATTCATCATCATCTAAGGCTGAACCATCGCCAAAAAACGCGTTTCTGGGTAATGAATATTGATCAAAAATGCCCAATAAACTCTCGCGTAAGTTTTCCTCTAAGTTAGAAACATGAAACAAGTGTGCCTGATTAAACCAAACTTTTTCTCCACTCAATGGATGTTCGGCTACCGCGGGATTAATCTGTTTCGTTGTCAGGCTACCGTCGGATTTCCATTCACAATCAATATTATTTTGTGCACAGTACTGTTCCACCTGAGTTTTATCTTCTGTCTGAAAAACTTCCTGCCAGGGCAAATCGACTATGCCATAATTACGTATATACATAATTTTTTTCTGTTCAAACTTATCTCTGATTGATTCTGGAATACGCTTATATATTTCACGACTATCAGCTAAAGGTGTCGCCCCCCCTTCTGTTGCCGGTAATTGACACCAGAAGCCGAGTTTCATCGCCCACTTATTAGCATAAGCACATTCATTGTGTTGCGGAATGGTTTCATCTGCATGATACTCTGTCGCTGTATATACATTACGGCCCACAGCCGTTCTCGGAGTTGAACGATAGCCATATTCAGCCAACTCTTCACCAAATAATGTTTTTAATAATCCAGCAAACTCTGCATTATCTTTAATACTTAGCCCTCTGATCAACAACAGGCCTTTTTCTTTTAATAACTCTTCTATCTTATCTTTGGCGTTTTCGGCCCATTTTAAGGTATTTATCACAGGCTCTGTAACTTCAAGTAATATTTCCATACCATCAAGCTCTGTGATTGGTTTTACTGTTAAATCTGTCACATTTCTCTCCTTAAAATAAGTTATCAAACTCTGTATCTGTTAAACCTTCAACGGTAAACTGACCTGTCTCAGAGCGTTGTTCACTATAAATCGATAAGTAATCGTTTAAATTGGCCAGACTAGCTATAAACTCACTTTTCAAATTAGTTATATCCTGTTCACTATAATCATAAATACCATAGCTCACTGTGACAGATAATCTCCCCTGCTCAAACATCATTAACCAATCAAGATTATGCTCACAAGGTATATCAGGGTGCTGATGGCGCCCGGGCACGTCGAAATCAAAACGTACAGCTTGCTCATCAGAGTCAGTAGCCAAAGCGTTGAACTCCCCCAAATAATTAAAACTTACCTGAGGTTTTAAATCATATTTATCTCCATTACTCCTCAACCAGCGTAACAATAAGTAAGCCATACCGTTATCTGGCAGCTTATCTTTGACAATCTGCGTTCTGGTTAAGGTTTCACCGACATGATCAAAAACACTTAAAGGCATAGGATAATAAGACGTAAACCAGCCCAATGTTCGACTCACATTAACATTAGAGCGCACGCCTGAAATACTATTACGGCCGTGATTTTCCATAGTGACCAGGTTATAGCTATTTCCGGTCAAAGCCTGTAAACCATGACCTAGTGCAGTTAAAAATAGCTGCTCTAAGGTGAAATTAGTGGATTTTATTTTATCTATCAGGCCATCGGAAATTTCGCGTTCAATTAAAAATGTCTCATTTTGACTATTTCCTAAAGTACGTTTAATACGCTTTTCTGGTATTGGTTTGTGATTTGCAGTTTGTAATGTTCCCTGCTCTTCTATCAGCATCTGCCAATAAGGTTCGTTCAACTGACCACTATTTAATTTAGCCAAACTTTGCAAATGTTCAGACCACAAACCAAAATCATCGGTTTTATTGGGTAATACCTGCGTCATATCTGTGATCAGAGTTTGCATATCCTCTATGACTATTCGCCAGGATACTGTGTCTATCAGTAAATGATTCGCCACGAGTAATACCACATCACGCGATTTAAGTTTTAATACAATGACCTTAAATAAGTTTTTATCCAATGAAAAATCTTGATGCCAAAGATCGCAATCTAATGCTGAAATCTCATCAACGGTTTCATATTCAGACCATTGCTGACATTCAATAACAGGTGCAATACGTTCTATGAGCTGTTGTTTTATTTCTCCATCTATATTTACAAAAGTAGCGCGTAGCATATCGTGATGCGAGATCAGTCGGGTAACAATCTGAGTAACATGAGTTTCATCAATACGAGTTGGCAGATGCAACATACAAGCCTGATTAAACCAATAGAGTTTGTCGGCAAAATTTTCAAACGCCCATTGCTGAATAGGTGTAAGAGGATATAAACCAGTAACTAAGCCTTGTTCAGCAATTGAATTAGCATCTTTCACTGTCAGCGCCAATTGAGATACCACTGGATTTTGAAAAATATCTCGGGTATCAATCGCCATATTCTCTGCTGACATTTTAGCCACTATCTGGATCGCACTGATAGAATCCCCGCCTAAAGAAAAAAAGTTATCAGTAATACCGACTTGTTCCACAGACAATACTTCTTGCCAAATACGACAAATAGCCGATTCTGTGGGTGTACTACTTTCAACAAACGCTGTAGTTATTTGTTCCAGAGGTTTAGGTAATTGCTGACGATCCACTTTGCCATTAAGCGTCAACGGAAATTGATCGACTAAACTAATAAATTGCGGAATCGCATAGTTGGGCAAATGCTGCGCCAGTAAATTGCGTATTTCGTTAACTTGTAATATGTCTTGTGTTGGCAAAGAGAGAGGTAAATCGGTGCCGTTGTTTTCAGGCAACTGAAATACGTTTTGATAAAAAGGCGTTTGATTAAAACCTTTGCCATAATGCGCACTATGACCATGGATCTGTCTGCGTTCACCCGCATTATTCTCTAAATAACCGTTTATTTCAAAATCAGGATTAAGGCCATTTTGACACAATGACCGGGTGACAGTTAATTCAAGCTGATCGCCAGGTGCAACATCCACAGTTTCGTCATCAAACAGCGGTAAATAAATGGGTAACCAACTTTTCTCAGCATAAAGAGAGTCAACATAGTTTTCGTTATCCACATAAAGCTGCAACCAAAAGATCAAGCCGCTCATTTTAGCATGACGATTAATTTTCAAAAATGTATGGTGCTCTGCTTCAAGGGGGATCTCCTGAGTGTAGTCAAGATCTTCTAATACCCCGTGCTCACTTATCACTGCATTTTTAGGCAAGTTTTTAATACATAAACGTAAATCGAACCCATGGCCCTGGCGTTCAAATATTTCATTAACATAATGTGCCGCTATAGGTGTAAAACCCTGATAAAAATCCTCATGAGGTAAACACACAGCAGCCATGGCGGTTAACGAACGTTGCGGTAACATATTCGCAGGTTCATGTAATAAATGCCGGCTATTATTGATAATTTTTGCCGCGCCTTCCGATCCACCTATAGAGCCAACAATTTCTGAAATACACCAGTCTGCTTTTTCAGGTAAAATGACGTTTTGCACATCACTATTGATCACGATAATTTTTTCGGATAAACCTAAAGCTTCTACTTTTTCACATGCCTTACGGTAGGTTTCTGGTAATAATTCCACTGCATATACTTTTTTTGCTCCGGCAGCGATAGCTAACTGAGACAATACCACTTCAGGGCCTGGACCAATTTCAAGGACTATCTTATCTTTAAGATATTTTTTAAAACTCGAAAAGTAGACGTCATTTCGAGAAAAATCTCGTGCCATACTGCCATACAAAACGTCATCATAAACATAAAATTCTGCCACCGAAGGCCAGATTTCAGGCTTTCTTTGTGCCACAACCCAGGCTGATAGTTTACTATCCCCTTGTATATCAACAGTATCAACGTAAGCAGCTTCAACTTCATTCAAGCCTAATAAGGCGTTTTCTACTTCGCCAGTATCCACGCGAAATGCATTGATTTTTACCTGCTTGTCGTTACGGCCAATAAAAGTTAAATGACCTAATTCATTCCATACCACCATGTCGCCAGTTTTATACATACGGGTATAGTGAGTACAGTCAGTTAAATGAGCGGGGATATCAACAAAAGCCCGCTGAGTTTGTAATTGCTCATTACGATACCCCAGTGCCAGATTTTCCCCCAGAATACAGAGTTCACCCGGTACACCCACAGGTGCTAAACTGCCGTTACCCAGAACCAAAATATCGGTATTGGCTAAAGGTTTACCGATTGTAACGTGATTATTATAAAAGCTCGTATCCGATACTTTTTCTATACTGGCACATACTGACGCTTCTGTTGGTCCATAAGCATTAAAATAACTCAATTTTTGACTATAATATGCAGCGTCTTCGATATTTGCAGCTTCACCTGCCGTGATCAATACTTTGAGTGTTGCTAATGAAGGTCTGTTTAATGCACGTAAATAAGCTGGTGGTAAAGTTGCAACACTTATCTGATGGTTATCTAAAAATGATAAAAACCTTTGTGGCTGTTCAATCGTTACTTTATCTATTAATACTAATGTCGCTCCGCTATAAAGCGCCATAAAAATATTCGCCAGTGAGGCATCAAAAGACAAGGATGCAAACTGCAACACGTTATCATTTTTTTCTATGTTAAATTCAGCAATTTGCGCTAAAGACATATTAACAAAACCCGTATGTTTCAGCACAACTCCTTTTGGTTTCCCTGTAGAGCCTGAGGTATAAATCATATATGCAGGAGCTTGCGGATCTAATTGAGGTAAGGGGGAATCATTATCCATTCCCTGAGATTTTATTTCATTTAGTCTAAATACAGGTGCTGGTGAATTCTGTGCTGGTGCATAATCCGCTAATTCAGGCTGCAAGATTAATTTACATTCACTATTCTCTAATATAGTTATTAAACGTGATTCTGGCTGTTCACTATCAACAGGTAAATAAATCCCCCCCGAAGCAATAATTGCTAACAAAGATAATATACTGTCTGCACTGCGATCAGTTAATACCGCGACAACATCGCCAGGTTTAACCCCCTGACTAATTAAACCTTTAGCTAATATAATCACTTCACTGGCCAGAGTTTGATAATCTAACCGTGTCTTATTGGCAATTAAAGCCAGTTCCGTTGGGTAACGTTTTGCAACCTCAAAAAATAAACCTGACATGCTATTATCAACGACTGCGCATTTTTTTCCCTGGCTAAACGTCTTTAAAAGTGCTTTTTCAGCTTCAGGCAATATCTCAATACAATCTAAATTTTGCTCAGGTTGTTCTGCCATGCTTTCGAGTAGTACAGTTAAATGCTGTGCATAATTAGCAATACGTGATGATTTAAAAATATCGCTGTTATAGTTAATATCCATTAACAGGCCTTGTTCATCGGGCTGAAAATGAAATACCAAATCATAACGACTGAAATTCCAGCCTTGCTCTTTACTGATAGCTTTAAACTGAGTGCCCGCTAATTCAGGCATTGCCAGATCCATATTCTGTAAAACTAACATAACATCAAATAATGGTGAGTGTCCCATGTCTCTTGGGATCTCCAAATCTTCAATCAGCTCATCAAATGGAAATTGCTGATGTGCTAAGGCCATATTTATCGACTCATTAAGCTGATGTAAACTCAGATTAATACTCAATGTCGGATCTAAGTGGTCTCGTAAAGGCAACGTATTTGCGTAATATCCTATTTGCCCGTCCAAATCAGGATGCGCTCTACCAACAACCGGAGAACCAACAACTAATTCCGATTGGCCTGTATAACGATATAACAATATTTTTACTGCCAGATTAAGCAATACAAACAAGCTTACACCTTGCTTATCAGCCAATTCTTTTGCTTTATTAAAAATAGGCATAGGAATAATTTGTTGATGGGTATTACCATTAAAGCTTTGTACTGGAGGTCTTGTATAATCACACGGTAAGTCCAGCACAGGTAAAGGTGCCGCTAATTGTTTCAGCCACCATTTTTTACTGGCTTGTCCCTGTGCTTCATTTAATTGTTGTTTTTGCCAGCCAACAAAGTCCTTAAAGTGTAATTTTAGTTCTGGATGATTGGCTGTTTTATCTTGTAGGCTCGCCTGATAATTGTCAGCTAATTCTTGCACTAAAATATTAAGAGACCAGGCATCACAAATAATATGATGGATATTAAACAATAAAATAAACTGATCATCATGCGGATATTTTATCAGCTTAACCCGCATTAATGGCCCAGATTGCAAGTCAAAAGCATGATTTTGATTATCATCAATTAACGATGCCAAAATGTCATCATCAATCAAAGGTAATTCCTGATATTGCATTTCAAAGTTTACTTCAGGCAAAATACGCTGAAAAACAGCTTGTTCTTGTTCGAAAAAAACAGTACGTAATGACTCATGTCTGTTAACAAGTGCTTGCCAGGCTGATTGTAAAGCGGCTTTATCCACATGACCTGAGATAAAATAAGCTTCTGGTAAATTATAACTAACCGGTGCAACGCCCATTTTATATAAGGTCCATAACCTTTTTTGCGCCGTACTTACGGGATAATAATCGGCTGCCTGACTACATGGAATGTCTTTAGTCGAAGTGTTTTCATTTGTTTTATCAAGCAGCAAAGCAATCGCCTGGATCGTCGGTTGTAATAACCATTGCTTAAGGCTGATTTCTTTACCAAAGGTTTTAAAAATTGCAGATAAGACTCTAATCATTTTAAAAGAGTCACCGCCCAGACTATAAAACTCTGTGGCCGTACAGACTTTATTTAAACATAAGCATTCAGCCCATATTTCACATAACTTTTCCTCTGTGGCCGATGCAGGCGCAACATATGACATATTTGCATAAAGCACTTCTTCCGGTGCAGGTAAAGCTTTTCGGTTCACCTTACCATTTAATAATTTAGGTAATTTACTCAAACAAACATACACGCCCGGTATCATAGTTTCCGGTAAATATTCGCTGAGCACGGTTCTTAATTTATTAACTGCCAGTGGTGTTTTTGATTTGTCCTGACGTACGTAATAGCAGCATAATAATTTGCTACTATCTTTATTAACAACCGCTTGTACTACAACCTCAGCTACGTCTTTGACTTTTCTACAGGCAGCCTCTATTTCGCCTAATTCAATTCTCAAACCATTTATTTTCACCTGATTATCAAGGCGACCTAGACAAATCACTTCGCCATTATCAGAAAAGCGTCCTAAGTCACCGGTTTTATAGACAATATCTGTTTGTTCTGATTGTAAAGGGTTTTGAATAAATACTGCTGAGGTCTGCTGAGGATCGTTAAGATAACCTAAACTACGATAAGGTGTTTTAATGTAAATCTCACCAATTTCGCCCTGATTACAAGCTCTGCCACCTTGAATAATCAGCACCTGCGTTTTAGGCAGTACTTTACCAATAGGCACCATACCCTGTTGATTTTCATTTGGCTCTATTCGATGAAATAATTTAGCTAAAGTTGTTTCAGATGGACCGTACAGATTAACCAGTTCAACATGGCCACCGCCCGCAGCGCGCCAGGCATTCACATCAGCATAATGCAGGGGCTCTCCTGCCAGTAAAATACGCCGTAAATGAGGCAATTTGATTGTTGCATTTGGCATATCACCTAAAGCATCGGTTAATAAACGAAAAATAGAGGGGACACAATGCATATGCGTAACAGCTTGCGTCTCTGTCCATTTCAGCAATTGCTGAATATTCATTTTAGTATTTTCTTGCGGTATGGCTAAGGTCGCCCCATTGATCAAAGGTAATAAAATATCCCGTAAACTCACATCAAATGTTGTAGGCGCTAACCAAGAAACGACTTCTTTTTCTGTTACATCAAAACATTGAGATTCCCAGTTAAGAAAGTGTACTAACCCTTTATGTTGCCCGACCACAGCTTTTGGTACACCACTTGAGCCAGATGTAAACATGATATAAGACGAGCTATTCGCTTTAACTTGCAAAGCTGGATTTTCATCGTTATTCGGATCCGCTAATACAGCTTCATCACGCTCACTGAAAAGTACGGTTTTACGCATTTCGTCAGACAATTTACTCGCTAGCGACGATTGCCACTGTGTATTAGTAATAACCGTCGTAATTTGTGCCTGAGTTATTAATTGAGTTAATCGTTTTGCTGGTAAATTTACATCAAGTGGCACAAAACATTTGGCAGCTTTGCCACATGCCAGTAATGCAGCAATATAAGCCGCCTGAGAATCAATGTAAATGCCGATATACTCACCTGTGTGGGTGTTTAATAACTCTTTGGCAAGCGCATTGCTCCATCGATTTAAATCTTGATAACTATCAACTAATGTCTGGGTATTAGTGTTAATAGCCTGACTGATCAGCGCAGCTTTATCCGGTGTTTTTAGTGCACAATCTTCAAATTTTTCAAAATAAGCATGACGTTCCATGGCTTTAATACCTTATTTTATAATTAATTGTTTATAGCGTAATTTGGCATATTAAATTCATCTAACCAGATCCCAAAAGTGAGGACTATCATGAGCAAATCATCTTCAAAAGTTTGGTTCAATTCATGTTCGGGTTGTAAGTAACTTTGCCGTAAATGCTCTACAGTCTCGGGATCAAAATATCCCTGACGTTGAATACGTTCAGGCGCTAACATATCGCCAACGAATTCCTGGTGATGACGTAATAAAATAGCGCTGGAAGGAGCGACAAAACTAAATTTTTGCCGTTCGGTAATAGCGTCCGGTAAATAACGCTTAGCTAATTGTTTTAATAAATATTTCTCTTCACCATTATGTAATAACCATTGTGGTGGTAATTTGCGCACAAATTCAATCAGGTTATGATCAAGAAAAGGAAAACGACACTCAACTGAATTAGCAAATCCTACGCGATCACCATGATCCGCGAGTAAGTGATCAGCCATGCGTAATTTAAAATCTAAATATGAGCGTTGATGTATCGGATGACGACCTTCGACAAAACGTCTATCTATGAGTTCCCTTTCAAGACAATCAAACTTCATATGTTGTTGTCGAACGGCTTCACTATAAAGATAAACTTTTTGTTCTCTGTGCGCCTGATACGCTTTTTCATAAAACAGGTGTGGATCCCCCCACAGTTTTTGTCGCATTTCCTGTTCCAGCATTTCTTCTAAATCGCCACACATCATATCCCTGTGCTCGTTTAATCTATATCCAACATAACCGGCAAATAATTCATCGGCCCCTTCTCCACTTACCACCGCTTTGATACCCTCTTTAGCTACCATAGAAGACAAAATAAGTGAACAGGCGTTATAAGACTCACGTAATGGCGTTTCAGCTCGATTTACAATGCACTGCAGGTGATCTGCAATATCCTGATCTGCTACTTCAAAACTATGGTGTTTTGTGCCCAAGTGCTGTGCCATCATCTTTTGATATTGACTTTCATCTATACTTCTTGATGGAAAGGTAATAGAGAAACTATCTTTAACCGCGCCTGGTGAAACCTGAGTTAACAATGCCGCAATTAATGAACTATCTAATCCACCGGAAAGATAGGCCGCAATAGGTACATCCCCTTGTAATCGTCTTTGCACCGCATCTTGTAAATGTAAATCTAATTGATCTATGCTGGCGGTTAAGTCTTGCTGGTTAAATGGTTTTTCAGTGGGCTCGGCCAACGGATAATCTAATTCCCAATATTGGATAAGTGTTGTTTGTAATTCAGGATCAGGATTATTTTCGATCACTAACATATGACCTGGTTTTAAACTAAATACCCCAGAAAAAAACGTTGTCGGGCTAACTATGCCTGGAAAAGTTAATAATTGATCTAATGCCTGACAATTAACGCTTTTTTTAAAACCCGGTAAAGTTAAAAGGGTTCTAATTTCAGAACCAAAAGCAAATTGTTCACCAATTTGCGTCCAGTAAAGTGGTGCGATACCAACAGGATCCCTCACTAATATAAGTTTATGTAAATCCCTGTCGTATAAGGCTATCGCAAATTGTCCTTGCAGATGCTTAACAAAATCCTGGCCATACATCTGATACAGATGAGGGATCACGGCAACATCTGAATGATTTGGTGGCTGTTTACCACTGGCAATGAGATGTTGCCTTAATTCCTGATGGTTATAAATCTCTCCATTACAAATGGCAATTATACGCTGATCTTGGCTATAAATTGGTTGTTGGCCTTGCGCAATATCTACAATAGCCAAACGACGAAAAGCAAGCCCTATGCCTTCTTCATTATAATAGCCATCATCATCAGGCCCACGATGCACTATGCTGTCAGCCATATTACGCAATGTATCAAGATTAATATTTGGTTCAAGACCCGTATTTACAGCCAGGCGATCGGGTTGAAATATTCCTGCAATCCCACACATTTTACCACTCCTCATCTTCGATAAGATTATCGTCAAAATCCGTGTTTATTTCTGGGTTATGCTTTAATTTATTCTGGGTACTTTGACTCTTTGACGCTGGCACCTCATAATGAATTAACTGATCAATCGATATAGTTTCAAGCTTTTCTTTATGCTCACAAAGTTGTCTTGCTATTGAGATCAATTCCTCAGCCATAGAAGCAGCAGTATCCGCATTAAATAATGCTGTGGCATATTCCAGCTGTAGTTCAATATTCTTGTCATTACTAAACATGATATTTAAATCAAATTTTGCACTGACACTTTGCTCCGGCTGCAACTCTAAACTGATATCACCAAACTCACTGGGGATTGCAGCATTATTTTGTAAAATCAGTTGTACATCGAACATCGCATGATGTCCTGCTGGTTTTTGATAGTTTAAAAGTTCTAAAATTTGATCAAATGCTAAATGTTGATTATTAAATGCATCTGTTATGAGTTGACTATTTTGCAGTATTTGCTGTTTTAACTTTGTATCTGGTCGCAAGGTAAACCTGAGTGGCAATACATTAAGAAATAAGCCAATTAAAGGTTCCAAAGTCAAATCATCACGCCCTGCTACTGGTGTTCCGATAACAAAATCAGTTTGTCCACTACGGCGACATAACATAAACTGCGTTACACAACTCAATAACATAAAGAGCGTGATCCCAAGTTCTTTACTTAATAGCCTGAGTTCAGTAGATAATTGTTCACCCAAATAGTTGATTTTTATAGCACCGGTATGATCTATATTCTCTTCTCTGACACCATCCACAGGTAAGTTTAATATCGGCACACCATCGGCAAATAACGTTTGCCAATATTGCATTTGCTGATCAAGCGCACCACTGCGATGTAAATCTTGCTGCCAATGGGCATAATCCTGATATTGAATTTGTAAGGGCGCTAATGTTTCTTCTGTTAACGGGTTAGTATATTGCTCATAAAAATGCGCAAGTTCCTTCATCATTATAGTAACCGATGCGCCATCACTAATGATGTGATGCATATTTATCAGTAACTTAGCAACGTCATTAGCATTGTTATCACCAGAAGTTTTGATCAAACATGCTTTAATTAACGGTTCATTTTCAAGGTCAAACTGATGCTTCAGAGCTTGCTGCAGTCGCTCTGCAACACAGGTATCGGAATCTAACTCCTGGATTAAGACAAAATCTTCACTCTGTTGATGAATTCGCAGTTGTAATTCACCCGATTTAAGTTCGAAATTGGTTCTAAGTGCATCATGGCGGTTAATAACTTGTTTAAAGGCATACGTTAACCCGGCATGAATATTTGCAAACTCAGCAATTTTTCCGGTGGTTGAGGCAAATGATTTAATATCAAATAAACCCACTACATTATAGGAAGTATCTAACCTGTTCTGTTGTTGGATCAACCATAATCTTTGTTGAGCAAATGAAGGTCGCAATAGTTGATTGTCTGTTAATTTAGTTACCTCTGGCCAGGTATTATCCACACTCTCTACTTGTTCAGTCAGAGTCGAGATCAACATGGCTTGTACAGATAAATGAGGCGTACTGAAAAAATCTTTTAATGTCATAGCCGGACATAACTGCTTTTTAATTCGCAGTAAAACCGCATTCGCAGATAAACTATGCCCACCCACTTCAAAAAAGTTATCACCTGGTGATACCTGATCTATTTCTAATACATCTTGCCATATACTTGCTAATTGTTGCTCTAGCTGAGAAAAAGATCCGCTATATTCTTTGTTTTCAGGATCTTTTTGATGTTTACTTTGCAAACTGGTTATTGCTGTTTTTTGTAAAGATTTTCGATCTATTTTGCCATTACTATTCAGTGGTATTTTATCTAGTAAAAAATACGATTTTGGGATCATATATTCGGGCAAACGCTCCCCTAAATAGGATAATAACTGCTCATAGACGAGTGGTTGCTGATTATTTTCAGGCACTAACCAAGCCACTAAATGATCATGACTACTTTTGGCATTGTGCTCTAGTTTTATTGCTACATCTTTAATGTGGGGGTGGTTTCGTATGACTTGTTCGATTTCCCCTAATTCAATTCTAAATCCTCTCAGTTGTACCTGCTGATCTTTACGTCCCATATAAATCAATTCACCTGTAGGTGTAGATCTTGCGAGATCTCCACTACGAAATGCTTTTCCTACCCCTGCGATATTAAGAAAGACCTGTTCATTGAGTTCTGGTCGATTATGATAACCACGGCTTACACCATGACCTAAAATAAGCATTTCCCCTGGGATCCCTGGTGCCGTAGGTTTTAAATTGTCATCAACTAATACAACCTGATACGTTTCAAGAGGTTTACCAATTGTGCTATGGCCAATTTCGCAATCTGCTAAAGTAATTTCTTTATAGGTTACATGTACCGTTGTTTCAGTGATGCCATACATATTTATCAATTTAATATTTGGGTAACGTTCGATAAATTGACGTAATCTGACTGGTTGTAATGCTTCACCACCAAAAATAACCATACGTAAAGGTAAATCAGGCCAGTTTCTGTATTCCAGCTGTTCTAATAAAGCATAAAAAGCCCCTGGTGTTTGATTTAATATGGTGACGTGTTGCGTTAACAATAAATCTAAAAAGACACCGCTATCTACAGCTGTACATTCGGGCACTGTATGTACGCGTGCGCCCGTTAACCAGGCTGCAAAGATCTCCCAAACGGAGAAATCAAATGCACATGAATGAAATAATGTCCAACAATCCGTTGTTTTAAAATCAAAAGGTAATTGCTGATTTTTAATCAATTGAATAATATTTTTATGTTCAATTTGTACACCTTTTGGCACACCCGTCGACCCTGATGTATAAATCATATAAGCCAATTGTTCAGGTGCAATGTCAGGTAATATTATGTCAGGTAAGTCTTGCCATAATTCAGAACCATAAGTGATATTTTTTAAAGGTGAGCCTATTAATAATTTATGTGTGATGTCTAAACTTGAATTAGCCTCTAAGTCATCAGTTAATAAATAATTAACGGCGGCATCCTGGATCACGTGCTGCAATCGATTTAAAGGTTGTTTTTTATCTAATACCAGATAAGCCGAGCCAGATTTTAAAACCGCTAATATACACAAGGGCTGAATAATATTTTTATCCATATGCAAAGCAATCACAGTCTCTTTGCCAACTCCGGCCGCAATTAATTGTTTTGCCAGGACATCACTGTATAAATCTAATTGTTGATACGATAACGCTTCATTTTGATCGCTTAATGCAATCGTATGTAAATCATTTTTAACAACTTTAGTAAAAGCACTAACAACAGACTCTTCTTTAGGATAACTTGCTAAATTAACGATATTGTCGTGTATTACTTGTCTTTGTTGTCTGGTAGATAATACTAATTCCCCACAATCAGGCGTATTACCATTAATAAACTCATCGGTTGCACTATTAATAACAACCTGAAAGTTAGTCAATAACTGCTGCATACTGGCTAAGTTATAAATAGTATTGTTAAAACACAGTGACACTGCATTTTTACCATTGCGGCTTTTATCTACAGCCAGCACTAAATCATATTTACCCCACCCTAGTGAATCAAATACTTCATGGTAAACTAAATTATCATCGTTTTCCGAGATACAATCTTCATCATAAATGTACAGTACATCAAATAATGCGGTACGACTCATATCATTATCTGGATTTATCGCCAGTACAATATCATCAAAAGGTACATCACTATTTTCCATTGCAAGATTTAAATTACTTGTAACGTCCTTAACAACGTCTTTCAAACTCATATCATCAAGAATATGACTTCTAAGCACGACAAGGTTATCCAGTGCCACCAAACCAAAATCCGTTCCTTTGTATGGATTTACCACACCCGTTACTATGTCTTCCTGTCTGCTATAACGACTTAGCAAATACTGAAATAATGCCAAAGTCAGGGATTTTTCATCACAAGATAAATTTTTTGCCAGTAAAGCAATGCCAGCTAACGTATGATTTAAGGTTTCTCCTGCATAAATATGTACCGCTTGACGCCGTTTATCTTCTGGTAATTGCAATGCGCTAAACCCAGCGAGCTTGTTACGCCAAAACTTGACTTGCATAGCATAATCGTCATCATGCAAAGTAGTAACTTTCAACTGACCAAAAAATATCTCTGGCGGGGTTTGAGCAAATTCAGTTTGATATAGCTCACTTGTGCCTTGCTCTTTAAGCTGCTGATAAATAGCTAATAATTTTTTCGTGAATCGTCTTAATGCAGATTTATCGGCCACCATATGATGCGCTGTAAGTTGCAGTATTGCCTTTCCATCAGGAAAACTTGCTAATGCTATTCGCATTAAATAATCGTCAGTAAAAGAGAAAGGTTTTAAGTTGTACTCTGATAACGCTTTTAATGGTGCTTCACAGTTATTATTTATATGGTGAATAGGAATGACGCTATTGGTGTCATTCGATTGCCAATATAATTCTGCATCACCATTTTCGTCAGTAACGACTTTTGATTGTAATAATGTTTGTTGTCTTACCAAAGTATCTAATGCGCATTGCAACAACGCCAGATCAGGATGAATATTAAATGACAATTGCAATGGCATATTGTAATAAACAGGCCCTGCTTCATATAAATACCCGGCTTCAAAAGCATCCACAAACCACAGTCTTTTTTGCTGCGCGGTTAATGGATAATGGGTCTGTTCAGCAACTTGTGGTATCGAATGATCAGTGAATTCCTGTAAAATATCGGTTAGTTCACTTAACAAGCAATCAACTTTAACTGATGAATACAAATCACAGTTATACAAGGCATGTAATCTGATACCTTTAGGATCAACACTTACATAGAGGGTGAAATCAAATTGATTTGTTGCCACCGGTATTTCTTCAACCTTCGCATCTAAGCTAGTCGCAATGTGATTGAGTGATTGGCGCTCATCCATAACCAGTACAACATCTAATAAATGTTGTCGGGCATCACTACGTGGTAATGCTAACTGCGTTAAAATTTTATCTATAGGTAAATCAGCATGTGACAAAGCAAAATTGATCTGCTCAGCGCAATGATTTAAATATGTCGCTTTCGCTGTATTTGGTTTCACTTTTAGTTTTACAGCTAAAGTATTAACGTAAAAACCAATTTGATGATTTAACTGAGCATTATCTCTTTGTGCACTCACAGTTCCCAGGATCATGTCATTGGCACCGGTTTGTCTGTTAACTAACAATCCCAGTGCCGCCATCATGATCACATATAAACTTTTTCCTTGCTCTGCTGATAATTGATATAAATGCGCACTAAGATCTGGGTTTAGTAATTTATACTGGCTTGCGCCTGCCAAACTTCGTACGGCTGCTCTTGGTTTATCAGGAGCTAAATCTATTGATTCTGGCAGAGGTTGCAAGCTATCAACATAATCATTCAGTTCTGATGTAAATGACGGTGTTGCTTGATGTTGCTGTAACGCTGCAACATAATCTGAATACTGAATAGATAAAGGTGGTAATTCAGTTCGATAACCAAAACGATGCGCATGTAATAAGCTTAATAACTCTTGCGTTAATACCTCCACAGACCACACATCACTGATCACATGATGCATAGTGATCACCAGCCGACTATTTTTAGAAAATTCTTGTAATCTTACTCGCCACGCTGGTTGTTCATTTAGTTTAAACGCCTGCCCGACTTGTTTAATTTCGTCTTGCTGAGCCTGTTCAACACTCTGTATCTCCACTTCGGATATAAGGGTTTTCACATCCAAAGGTGCAACAACACAATCTTGATAATCTTTAAAATGGCAAGCCAGACTTTGATGGCGTAAAACCAATATTTCAATCGCATTCAGTAAACTTTCACATGCAACACAATAATTGAGGTTAATACTAAAACCAATATTATAGGCCGCACAATTTGGTTCTAAAGCTTGTAAAATCAAAAGTCTTTGTTGATTATTTGAAATTAATAAGGATGACTTATCTGGTCTTTGTTGGATCAATTGATGGCTTACATTATCAATGTTTTCATTACGATTAATAAATTCAACTAACTGGCTTATGCTATCATGACGCAAGAAATCACTCACACTCACCTGCATACCAAGTTCACTTTGCATACATTGAATAACAGATAATGCTTTTAGGCTAGTGCCACCCAAACAAATAAAAGATTGATCGATATCCGGCAATTCAATAGCAAGCTCTCTTGACCAAAGCTTTGCCAGCGCCTTTTCCTGAGGATTTTCAGCGGGTCTTTTTTCTTTTATTAAGCGACATTCAGTGTCACCTTCAAGCTGTATGTAATCTGGTTGCCATTGAGCTGCAATCGCCTTATTCAGCTTTATAACTAAATGAGCGTTATCTAACTTAGCTAAATCATGTTCTTTGTTATTAACTTTCAACATCAAGCAACCTTGATGTGAAGTAAATGACACATCAGTATTATTTTCACACTGCAATAGGTGAGTCAGTGCTGCCGTACAGACTTGATGCTGTTGCCAGTAAATTGTTTCCTGTATGTCTCCCAGTCGCTGCCACTTACCTTGGCCATCAATTAAACCTAACTTTTGTTGCTCCACACTTTGCCCTATTGCACCAGCAAGTAAAGGCAAACCCTGGCCGTCAACCACATGAGGTACAACTGCAAATATTTTAAATAACTGATCAGGTGTTTGATCTGGGTTTGTACAAATCGCAGCGACTATATCTAAGTATCTTTCAAGCCAGTTACTGGCCAACTGCGGACTAGCAAGATCTGATTTAATATCAAAATCAATTATCGCTTCACCATTCAACTCAAGTATATTCAGAAATAAATCTTGTTTAACGGTATTTACCGGTACCTTCCCCCATCGCGGTAACTGGCCAAAATCAAGCTCCATTCCTCTATCGATATTGAATAAATTACTTATTGGTAAATTGCCAAAATGTTCTGGATCCGTTTGAACTTTAAGTAAAGCCTGAGCAGTTTGTTTTAATAAACTAGCAACAGTTTGATCACGCTCTATGTCGATTAGTAATGGACTAACTGTCGATGCATACCCAACTAAGTGACCAGCCCCCATTTGACTGTGTCCGGCGGTGGGCAAACCCACAACGATATCATCTCTTTGGCTTAAACGATTTAGTAACAGAGCCCAGGCACTTAATAATATGGCAGCTGGCGATACGCTTTGTATTTGCCCGACATCTTTTACTTTGTCATAAATTGCACGCCAGGATTTATGTTGTAACCTGTACCCTGTATCACTACGCGGTGCATATACTGACTGGTCGCCAGCAATATACAAAGGAAAACTTTCAATCATTTCAGGGCCGTTGATTGCTTGCCCTGTCGTCCCTTGCCAACATTGTTTTGCAACATATTGACGATAGGAAATTGCTGGTGGTAATTCCACAGGAACATCTTGCAATAAACACTGATAAACTTGCGACAGTTCCATTGCTAACAGCCCCATAGACCAACCATCAACTATCATATGGCTAAAACACATTAACAGCTGACTACTGTTCCTTGTTTCTACTAATTGCAAACGCCAAAATGGACCTGACTCCAAATTGAACGCCTGATTTAACATTTTTAATTTTGTATTTTCATATTCAACATCATCTTTGAGAATGGCGTGATCAATCACAGCATTAATTGATGCGGCGACGATTTGCTTTTCTTCATTAAAACGAATAACACGTAAAATTTCATGTCTTTGTAATAAAATAGCCCAGGCTTGTATTAACAACTCAAGATCTATTTTATGTTCAAACTGAAATACCATCATTTCACTATAAGCGGCTGAACATTCAGGTTTGGCAAGCAAAGTGAAACGCATTGCTTTTTGCCCCTGACTTAACGGGATATCAGTTAACTGATTGTCACATGATGAATTTTCCAGCCAGCCACCACTGATCATTTCCCAGATACTACGTTTAATAATGGCCACGATATTTTGAATATCGTTATCTGTATGGGCTGTACCCAAGAAACAATTACGCCCTTCCCATACATATAAACCATTTTTAAGTAAATGAAAGCTTAGTAACTCAGCTTTATCACCAAACTCAAATCTAAATAAAGAACCAAACCAAACCATAGAAAAAGGCAGCTGATATTGGTTAAACCATTCATTTAGTTGCAAACACATACCTTCAGTGCGTTGATTTAACCTATGTTGTAATTGTGGACCGGCTTCAGATAGTTTATCTAATACGGCTTCTGCTGCAGCCATCGCAACTGAATGATTATTATAGGTTCCGGCAACAAAAGCAGCTCGACTGCCAGGTACAGAGTCATCTCCGTATTGCCAATCCCCCCCATCAACGGCATCCATAAAACGCTTTTTGCCAGCAAGTACGCCGATTGGCTGGCCCCCTCCTATCACTTTGCCATAGGTCAATAAATCAGGTTCAATTCCTAACCAGCTTTGGCAGCCATCCTGTGCAAAACGAAAACCAATAATCATATCGTCACAAATCAGTGCAATTCCTTGTTCAGTTGTTAATTGACGTAATGATTTGACAAACTCAACAGGTTGCAATGCTGGATCTCGACTTTGCACCGGCTCAATTAATACAGCCGCTATCTCATCTGCATACTGTGTGATAAGAGTTAAAGAACGCGGATCACCATATTTTAATACTATCGTATCGTCTATCATGCCCTGAGTGGTGCCATCAGTCAGAGGTACTGTCACCGGGCCGCCATTTTCAACCCAGCCTGCGGCTAAAACACTATCAAAACTACCATGAAAGGCACCTTGAAAAATGACTATTTTTTTACGTTCAGTCACCATTCTGGCAATACGTACTGCCACCATCACAGCCTCAGTACCAGTTGTAAAAAAAGCAGCTCTATCGGTACGGGTCATGGCACAGAGCTTTTTAGCAACTCGGGCCGGTAGCTGAGATTGCGGCCCGAGCGCTGCGCCTGTATTTAATTCAGCTGTGATTGCATCACGAATAAACGCGGGATTATGGCCAAATAAAACAGCGCCAAAGCCCATAGTAATATCAATATATTGATTACCATCAAGATCCCATAAATGAACCCCTTGCGCCTTGGTAACATGAACTGGATAAGTTAATTCTTTGGTTTCTGGTTTAAAACCAATAATACTGCGACTATTGGCGTAATGTTGCCTATGCTCTGCGACATATTGCTTAGATTTTTTTGTTTGGGCGGTATATTGCTCAGTTAACAACGCAAGATGGTATTTTTGGCTCGGAGCCAAAGCTTCGCTTTTTTCAGTTTTGATTGACTGAAATAATCCTTTAATTTCGGTTACGGGCTTTTTCTGAACAGCATGACTGATATTTGTGGAAACTGGTTCATCTTTCGAAGCTCCATCAAAAGTTGATTCTTTTCCTGCTATGACATTTAATTGTTTATCAAAAAGCGCCGACATGGTTGCTATTTGTTGCTCAAATAATGATTTCCACGACTCAGTATGAGCAGGTTGACTGTGAGTAATCGAGGAGTTCTCTAATGATGTAGCGTGACTGCCCGAAGGGCTACTAGGTACTGGTACCGCAATTTCAGGCAATGACTCGCGCAATTGCGAGTATAATTTATTAAGTGTATCCAATTCATCAAGTAACATAGTATAAGGTATATCAATCGAAAATCGTTTAAGGATTGCTTGCTGAATTTGAACAACCACTAAAGAGTCCAGACCTAATGAAAACCAATTCGCATTGTCATCTAATCTGTCAGACGACAAACCACTGATCCCGCCAATTAAGTCACGTAATTGAATTTTTAATTGCCCGTTATCCGTCATTGAAGCTGGCTGTTCCTCGCTTATTACGGGTTGTTCCGTATATCCTTGTTTTTTTATTTGTTGATGTTCCGATACTTCTGGTTCATGGCGATGAGGCTGAAACGGATAAAAAGGCAAATTAAGACGCGCTATCTGATGGCCTGAAAAATAATTCTGCCAATCAATATCGACACCAGCACCATATAATGTGCTAAGGGTATTATTGAGTGATAACAAGAATTTTTGCACTGAGCCACTTGTTAACCAATTTGCTTTATCACAACATTGACGGCCAGATGAAATCAAAGTGGGTTTTGAAGATATTTCAATGCACTGATAACGTTCATCGGCATTTAATTCTTTTACTGCCTCATGGAACAATACTGGCTGAGTGAGTTGTCTAAGCCAATAATTATTCTCTAACCATTGCTCCGGCAATAGCTTTTTACCACTTAGAGTTGAGATAACTTGATATTTCGGTTGCCTGAACTCAACCTGACTTAATGCCTGAGAAAACTCAGTTTTAGCAGCAGCCATTAGCGGACTATGAAAAGCATGTGATACCAATAAACGGCGGCTCTTTATGTCAGCTTTAGTTAATTTCGCTAAGCACAGTGAAAGTTTATTTTCACACCCCGAGATAGTGACACTGTTCGGACCGTTATGTGCGGCTATGGTTAAGGCTTCGCCATTGTCAACCAAATCAATATAAGATTGCACTGTTGCCACATCACTCATTATTGCTGCCATAGCACCACCTTTCGGCAAAGCTGCAGTGATCCGCCCTCTGGCAACGGCTAACAATAATCCCTCTTCAAGGGTTATACTTTCGCATATTACAGCCGCAGCCAATTCACCGATTGAATGACCAATACAGGCTACAGGTTCAACTCCCCAATATTGCCATAATTTAGCCAGCGCCACCTCAAATGCAACCAATAAAGGCTGGGTAACAGCGGTATCATCTAATATTAATTGTGATTGTTGTGTTGTTAATAATGTAACTAAATCAACCGGTAAGTCATTGACTAATATTTCCGCCATCTGATCTAGTGTGGATTTGAAAAATGGCACGTTATCATATAATTCTTTTGCCATTGCCGGGTATTGAAATCCCTGACCAGCAAAAATAAAGACGACTCTGTTATCCGAGTTGATGACTTTAAACTCACTTTTTTCCAGATTTTTTAAATTATCAAGCAAACTGGCTTTATCATCTGCTAACAGGCGTTTTCGATAATGTAAGTGACTACGCTGTAAGGCAGCTGACTGACATAACTCTGGCAATAAGTTTTCATCCTGATCTGTGACTTTATTGTGCCAGGACTTTATTAACGCATGTAAAGCGTCTTGATCCTGAGCACTTACTGTAAGGTAATGATGAGGTAATTTAATTGCTTCATTTCGAATTGTCTTTTTCAGAACGGGGGCGCTACTTAAAATAACATGGCAGTTTGTACCACTGAGTCCAAAAGCACTGACACCTGCATAACAAGGGCCCTCAGACAGCGGATGTGTTTTTACTGCGACTTTTAATTCGGTTGAATTCCAATCGACCTGTTCATTTAATTGTTCAGCCAGCAGACTGGCTGGCAATCGACGATAATACAAAGCCAAAGCTGATTTGATTAACCCTGCTATTCCTGCTGCGGCTTCAAGATGCCCTATGTTTGATTTAACAGAGCCCAGTAATAACGCATTATCACGATTTTGATATACGTTATTTAACGCGGCAACTTCTATCGGATCACCTAATGGCGTTCCTGTTCCATGTGTTTCAATAAAATCAATCTGTTGCGCCGTACATGATGCATTAGCTAACGCAGAACGAAGTAAACTTTGCTGAGCCTGGCCACTGGGGGCAGTCAATCCGTTGCTAGCGCCATCATGATTGATTGCACTGCCATTGATCTGCGCCCAAATTTTATCATTATTTAATTCAGCATCTGATACGCGTTTAAGTAATACCATACCACAGCCTTCACCACGGCCATATCCATCAGCCTGTTTTGAAAACGCTTTACTTTGACCTGTTGGTGATAAAGCTCTCATACTGATCAAAGCAGCTGTAGTTGTACCATCTAACATTAAATTAGCACCACCAGCCAATGCCAGATCACATTCGCCTGAACGTAATGATTGTAAGGCCTGATGTACGGCAACTAATGAAGAAGAGCAGGCTGTATCTAATGTCAGAACGGGGCCGTTAAAACCATAAAAATAAGCAATTCTTCCCGCTGCAATACTAGCTGCACTCCCCGTTATTGCATAACCATTCATGGTATCAGGGTCTGGTTTTTTCTGGTTGATTTTATCAAAATCAATATTACTCAAACCAAGAAAAACCCCGACTTTTTTTCCTTTGTACTTTATCGGATCGATCCCAGCGTCCTCAAACGCCTGCCAACTGCATTGCAATAATAAACGTTGTTGTGGATCCATCGCGCTGGCTTCCGCTGGCGTGATATTAAAAAACCTGTGATCAAATACCCAGGGATCGTTAATGAAATATCCCTTATTAAGCCCTGGATGACGCAACTGAGCTGACTCATCATTTTGCCATCGGGTTTTAGGTACTTCGCTAACGAGATCTGTTTGTTGTTGTAATACCTGCCAAAATTTAGTGGCACTATTGGCATTGCCAGGAAAGTCACAACCTATCCCTATGATTGCAGCCGCTTCATTCACCTCATCTTTGTTCTTTAATTGTTTCTCAACAGTCATTTTCTCTGATGCGTGTTCTTGTGCTACTATTTTTATCAGCCCGTTGGCAATTTGTTTTATCGTCGCAAAATCAAACAATAAATTAACTGGCCAGTTTTTTTGCACTGCATCATTTATCCTGTGCATTACTTCTGTAATATGTAATGACTTAAAACCTTGCTCCATTAAAGGTTGATCAATTTGTAAATCAAGCTGGGGCGATAAAGGTTGTATTAATTCACACAAAGCATCCAGAGCCTCATGTTCATCGCCGCTAAATAACGCGCGTTTTAACGGATGAAAACCTGAAACTCGTTTCATATTATTTATTTGGTTTATCACATCATTAAAAACATTTTCACTAAACTGTCGAACCAGGTCGAAACGCTGTAACTTGCCACTGGTTGTTTTCGGAATTTTACGAATTGGTAAACAAAAATCTGGTTTGATCCCTAATTCCCGGATCAATAATTCTTCAACGTCTTTTGCTAAAGCAATGAATTCAGATATTGATTGGCGAAACAATAAAAATACGGCGAATTTCTCGCTGTCTCCGCTGTTATCAGAATACACAGAGCACGCGACAACTTTATTCAGCCCTAATGTCGGTAAAGTGGCACAAATACTTTCAATATCTTGAGGATAATAATTTATGCCATTAACAATTATCAGATCTTTGATCCTTCCGGTCACAATAAGACGGCCATGGCGTAAAAAACCTAGATCACCTGTTTCCATCCAACCATCGGTTGTCTGGTATTGTTGTATTTTATCGGGATCCTGGTAATAACCCTTTGTGACACTATGACCTTTGATCTGGATCTTACCAACCATATTGTCAGCAAAAGCAGTTAAGCTATCATCAGTGATCCTGATCTCAACACACTCAAGCGGATAACCATTATCTGCAAAATAACTTCCCTTTGGATCTTCTTGAACTAAGTCACCAATTTTTAACTGGTTTCTATCAAAACAATAACCCCTGACCAGCTCTTTAACGGGTGCTGATGTAACCACTAAGGTGCCTTCAGCCAATCCATAGGCTGGAGTAATTGCGTTTGTCGCTAAACCATAATCAGTAAAAACCTGGTTAAACCGCTGACAAATCTTTAAATCAATAGGCTCTGCGCCATTGAGGATCAATTTAATACAGCTTAGATCCCAATTTTCCCCAGACTCAGCTTTAAACATTTTCATGACATGTTCAAAAGCATAATTCGGTGCCCCACTAACAGTTGCCCGAGATCGATCCATTTTATCTAACCACATGACCGGATATCTGGCGAATAATCGTGTTGGCATTAAACTGAAAGAAAGGCCATAAATAACAGGCAAAATCATATAATAGATAATGCCAAAATCATGACTTAAAGGTAGCCAGCTAAAAAATTTATCTTCTTTTTCTATATCATTAGCGGCCACTATGGCTGAACAATCTGCCAGTAACATTTTATGCGTAACCATCACGCCTTTTGGTGCGCCGGTTGAGCCTGAACTGAACTGAATAAATGCCACATCGTCGGATGAAGCAGCATTAAAAGTAGTCTTTATCGGGTCATTATCTTGATATAGTTCAATCTGAGTCAGATTACGGTTTGAAATATTAACGCCAAATTTTTCCTGGTAACGCTTTAATACTTCATCCAAAGGTTTATCCGACACTATCCAGGGCGATGTTAACAATCCCCATACTGAAAATAGTTTTTCAATTGCAGTTTCTGTGGCAGGAAAAGCCAAAGGGACAGGTATTATCCCCGCACTTAATGCGCCCCAAAACAGTAAGGTGAAATGTGCAACATCATCGGTAACCAAAACCAGTTCATCGCCTTTTTGCAAACCCGCATTCAGTAGTTGCTGCTGCACACATAGTACATGACGATAAAATAGACGAAAATTCATATTCTGACTTTTTTTCGTCGACAATATAAATTCAATTTCCTTTTCTGAGTCGTAATGATGTGACAAAGCCATCATCAAGTTATTTGCCTCAGTCACCATTTTATGCTGCATTATCATAGAATCCCTTATCAATTAAAATATTTCTTATTGTCGTCTAACTCAATTACGGCTTGCTTTTTTGCCGGATCAACTTGTTCTATATTTTTTGGCTTTTGATCACTAAGGTTGCTATTTAATTTATCGATTAACACTTGCGTTTTATGCTGATTATTCAATATCTTATTTGTTCCAGCCGGATCTGCCTGTACACCACTTTCAGTATTAAGAATGATAGGTAATCCATCTTTGCCACCACCAATCACCACTACTTTTGCATTATTTGACTTCGCCAGTTCAAGTGTTGCTTCTATTCCTCGCCAGCGTAAATATGTATCTGAAATTCCTCCGGTCACTGTTTTTTGAAAATTAGCGATCCCTTTAGCTTCTTCAAGCTTACGTTCAGCTTCTTTTCTGGCGATCTTTACCCGAGTTTTATATTCCTCTTCCAAATATACTTTCTCAATTTTTCGGACTATCGCTTCATGAATACCTTCAGGCAGTACAATTTGACGGATCAAAAATTCTTGCAGCTCGATATAATCTGCTGACGAACAATTAGCATCTACACTGATACCTATATGTGTACATTCTTTTCGACCTTCATGGATCTGTACATCACCCTGTAATGTTTCCCATATGCTGTTTTGTACTTCTAAGCGTTGTTTTGCATAAACTTCTTCAGCTGTATGTTTGGCAATCTCAATTCTGGCCCGCGAGCCAACTTCTGGCAGCAATAAACGGTTAATATAATCTTCACCAACATTAACGTGTAAATGAGATAGAGAATCATGCTTAACTCGATAACGGATCACTGTATTAATTTTTATGGTTAAACCATTAATGGTGGCTGCTTCAAATTCATGCTCGAGTATTTTGTATTGTGTGGAGTAGATGTAGGCTTTGTCCCAAGGCATAACAAGTAAAGTACCTTCATCCAAATTAAGCCCCATTTGAGTCCCCCCTTGAAATCGTTTCCAGATCACAGCTGAATGACCATATGGCACTGGAATGAAGATCACAGGTATGAGTAATATAGTTAACAAACTAAAACACAAAAAGCTCAATACAAGTTGAATTTTATTTCTATGGATAAATCGGGTAATGGCATAACGCTCGGGGTAATGTCTGGTCCAATAAAAAAGCAACCAGCCGAGCAAACCTAATATCAATATAATAAGTGGCACTAAGCCTGGCATAAGATTAATTTGCATAAAATTTAGGTCTCACTCAGGCTATTTGTAGGCAGTAACATACCATCAAGCATTTTCATGTGTTTGTCGGCCAAATGAAAATATTTGTCATCATGGGTAATGGCTATTATCGTTTGTCCCCGCGCTTTGAGTCGCGGTAATATTTCGTTGTAAAATTTATCTCTAAAGCCGGGATCTTGATCCGCTGCCCACTCGTCAAAAATACAAATAGGTCTATTTTCAAGTGCACTAGACAATAAGGCCAACCGCTTACGTTGCCCTGTTGATAGTCTTGTCGTGCTAAAGGCCGCATCTTTGATATGCACCTTATGTGACATTTCAAGATAATCTAACCAGCCGTTGGCATCTTCTAAATCAATATTTTCAATGCCATAAAAATGTTGAAATAAATGAAAATCAGCAAACACGGCAGAAAACATATTGCGGTAACTTTCTAAATTATTGTCATTGACAGGGTGGCGATCTACCGTGATGGTGCCGCCATCAGCTGGGTATAAGCCAGTTAATAATCGAATAAAACTGGTTTTACCACTGCCATTGCCACCTGTGATAAATATGGTTTCACCTTTGTTAATTGTAAAATCAACCGGACCCACAGCAAAAGATTTCTCTCCTCCACTGCCTTTATCTGTATGGGTAAAATGTAATTTACTTAAGCAGATTGTTGTAAATGATTGCGGTAGCTGACCTTGGGCATTTTCTTGATGACAAGGAATATTTGATTTCAACTTTTCTTCTAATTCAATAACATTACGAATGGCAGCATTTGCATTGGCAAAAATTGGCAACCCACTGACAATATTAGAAATAGGACCAATTAAAAATAAGGACGTTGTGGTTACTTTCATTACAACGTCTGGATAAACAGAAGACAGTGCAGGCACAACAAATACCATGGAGCCGGTTAATATAAAAAATGTTGTTTGTGACATAACAAAATCACTGGAATAAATACTTTGCGTTTTTATTTTAGTATCAGCTACTTCATCTGACAGTTTAAAAATCTGTTTTTCTAAATCATCAGCACGTTTACTACTTAACTTAACTTCTTTAAATCCATCTAATAAATCAGATAAACGGGACACTAAGGCGTTTTCTTTATCGAATGATTTTTTTAGATAAGCTCTGACTTCTCTGGAACGTAATAAATGTAAGCTAGCACCCACAGTCACAAAAAATATAGTCAGGAAAAAAGCAGCTGGCGATAACCAGGCAATATAAATCATGGTAAAGAATATCAATACGCCTGCTTGTCCGACAATCACAAAAAGTGTTGATGCCTGAGACATGGTTTGCAGCTCTTTACTGATAATTGTATATATTTCTTCTTTACCTATCTCTTCAATAGTACTGAGTTCACTTCGTCTGATGTCCTCAACTAACTTCAAACGTAAATTATTGATTGCTTGCTCTACATGGGCTGTTGCAGCAAACATTAGTTGTTTTTGCGCCACCACATAAATAGCAACAATAATGATAAATATCGCCAGATAATATAAAGTATCTTCCTTATCTGAAACATGTTGGGCTGATGTGTTAATTACAGCTAATACTGCGGCATTAGCAAATCCGGAAATACAAGCAAGAGTCAGGAATTTCTTTTTATCAATTCTTAACTCCCGATTTACAAGTTCAAAAACATTCATGTAAAAGGTAACTCAGTTTAAAATTGTTATTATTATTAATCGTTCGGCTTATTAGCTGCTCAATCACTTTGTTGCTTAGTCGCACCTGTCTGACAAATCACCAGAAATATAAGCACCAATATCGGGCTCAGCAAAAAAGCTAAAAGAAAATATCCTACAGGACCAATCGTACTGCTTCGTCCGGCATAACCGGCAAAAATACACAATGCGATATAGAAAAAAACCACTAAATACATCATCAAAAATTTTCCAGTTTAGTCAGTATTTAACAAAACCGGTTTCAGCTATAAACCTACTGCCGGTTTCAAATGAATACTCTTACCGAGATCAGGCGCTTTCGGTTACTTTCTTTTCTTCAGCTAAATCTTCAGTTTCAGCTGTTTCTACCAACTCTTTATTCTTATTTTTATATTTCACGATATTTTCTTTCACACTTTTGGTCATTTCACTCAAATTTACATCAAGTAAAGTTCCGCCACTTTCAAAATGATTGATGAAAGTCGCTCCAATAGCATAAGTAACAGCAGCGGATATCAGCGGCATTGTCGCCATGCCTACCACGGAACCAAAAATAGGGATCGCTTTTAAGGTTGAACTAATTCCCCCTGTAGTTAAAGTTTGTGGTAATGCGCCCCCCAATAAAGCAGTAACAATAGATTTCACTTTATTTTCACTAAAGGATTCGCCATAAGCTTCCGCTATTTCAGCAACCATTTTGAGTTGTATTGCAGTGAGTGCAACTAAGTCGATTGCAGGTAATGGGATCAGCCCCGCACCAAACGACCACTTACTATATTTCTCAATAATTGCCTGTGGGATTGCTTTATCAACGGCGATTGGCGTTTCAGCAAGAGTTTCTGTCGCAGTTTCATGTTGCTCTTGTGCTTTTTTTGCTGTTTCTTTCTTTGTTGCCGTTTTCTTTGTTTCTTCAGGTGTAACTTTTGTCATGATCGTATCCTTTCTATAATCATCAAAATTAAGTATTTATATTCAATATAGACTATAAATATTTCAACTATTTGAATATTGTAAACAGTCTGTAGCTATCATTTATTAATAGGTCATCAGGTCACCTCCGAACGACTTTCTTTTGATAAATCATTTAAAGATCCCCTTAAATTATCTAACAAAACTTCAACATTGGGCGGTTGGAAAATACTGAAGTGATCGCCAGGAGTTTTTAATACTCGAACAGCCTGAGACGTTTTTTCTGCAAACTCAAACATATTTGCAGGCTCCAAATTAGCGCTTGCTTCAAGACAAACGATAGCTGAGTTAAGTAATGTAGTATCATTTGTTGCCAGGTAATTAATAAGTCGTTGTTGATTATTAATTGATCCTGTTGTGATCAGATTAAATTGCGCTTCGCTGCAATGCTCTTCAAGAATGCCTATGACACCGCGCCAGTAGTTATTTTCTCTTAAAGCTGATAATGAATATTCAATCAAGCCCTGATCATGACTCAATGATGAATCAATTAAGAGCATTGGTAAGCAGATCCCTTTAGCTTCTAACTTTTTACCAACGGCCAAAGCTAAAATAGCACCAAAAGAATAACCCATTAAGACGCCTTTAATATGAGAAGCTCTGCTTTGATAATGCTCATAAATTTGCGTCACAGCCACATCAGCAAGTTCATCTAGCGACAGCGTTTCTGAATCACCGGGCATAAAACCACCACATTGAAATCCATATGCATGAAGCGGTAACCCTAGTGCCATAAATAATTCTTTATAAATTGTTGACGTGCCTATAGCGGGAGGTAAACAATACACGATTTGTTTGGCATCTTTGCACCTGGTATCAACGGGTAGCAAATCATGTTGTTCACCTGCAATAACGACACCTGACTCAAAATGAGTTTGATTAATATACTTAGCTAATTTACTGATAGTGGGGTTATTAAAAATACTTTGTATGGGTAATTCTGTATCTAATTGTTTTCTTATTTCGCCTAAACATAAAATAGCTTTGATTGAATGACCACCTAATGCAAAAAAATCATCATCAACACTTATTTGATCTCGAAAGAGTACTTTTTGCCAAATTTTAAGTAAGACAAATTCAGTATGATTCACCGGTTTACCGGTAGATTTTTCAACTTTAGATTGCAAGCTATGCTGCCAAAATTCCACTAATTGTTTACGGTCCAGTTTACCATTGGCATTAATAGGAAACCGTGATACCAGAATAAACTCTGCGGGCAACATATAGACGGGTAGTGATCCAGCTAACCAACTTCGTAAAGACTCAGGCGTTATCGTATAGCCAGTTTCAGGTATTAATAACGCGATAATTTTGCTCTGTGCTGTTTCATCTTTAAAATGTGTAACTAAAGCATCTTTAATTTGGCTATGTTCGATTAATACTTGCTGAATTGACTGTAAATCAATTCTATAACCATCAACCTTACAACTTTGTGCTTCTCTGCCAGAAAAAATTAACTGACCTTCATGATCAATGTAAGCTCTGTCGCCACTTTTATATAATACTTTATTAGATAGTGCAGGATTTAAAATCAAACGTTCACTATTATTTTCGGGATCTAAATATGAATGAATTAACTGCTCCCCTGTTAAATACAAGTCACCTTCTACATAGGCAGGCAATAACGTCATATCAGGCGCACACACATAATTTTCAACATTAAATGCAGGTTTGCCAATCAGCTGATACTGTTTAATCAAATCCTCAGCCGTTAATCTGTATGCACAGCAACCTATGGTATTTTCACTGGGGCCATAATGATTATAGATATCAAGTTTTGGGCAGTCTTTTGTGATATATCTTAAATCAGAAAAATTTAACTCCTCACCTCCTAAGATCAAGGTTTTCAAATTACTTTCTGTAAAAAGCGTTTGTTCTGGAAGAGATTTTAATAACATGTGTAAATAAGACGGGGTCAGTTTTATCAGATTAATATCGGTTTTATTTAAATAATCGTTTAGCCATAAAGGATCTCTACGTTGTTGTTCATTGGCTATATGTAATGTACCGCCATTTAATAAACTACCAAATAATGCGGTATAACCTAAATCAAAATAAAACGACGTTATTAATATACTCTGAGTAGTGCAATTTAATGAGAACTTTTCCTGACTCCACATAACGTAATTCAATAGTGCCTGTTGCGAAACCGGAACCCCTTTTGGTACACCGGTTGAGCCTGAGGTAAAAATAATATAGGCGATAGATTCTGGCTGCGGATTTATCATCAAATCATTATGAGCTACGGTTTTTTCATGTGACAGTAATACATCAAGATTTACTGAAATTGTTGTTAAAGACAACTGCTCACAAGCCTTTATTTCATTACAATTACATAAAATTAAATGCGCATTTGCAGCGGTTAAAATAGCTTTGTTACGTTTAATCGGATTAGTTGGATCAAGCGGAATATAAGGAACTCCTAGCTTAAGGCAGGCAAACATAGCAATAATCATATCAACACCAGCATAACCAAACAGGGCCACTGCATTTGTATTACCAGTATCTAAAATCTGTTTTGCCAGAATGTTAGCGGCCCGGTCGAGTTGCTGATGGGTCACATTCAGCTCACCTTCGATTAAGGCAATATTTTCTTTCACATCTCGAGCGTTATCTTGATAAAGTGCCATGATATTTTGATGTTTAAATGTCCGTTTTTCACCTTTGCACTGCTGCTTAACTATTTCATGCTGGTACTTATTAAGGAGAGGTATTTGCTTTATCGTCTGTTCTGAGTTGTCAATCAAGCGGATTGCCAGTTGAATAAAACTTTCAGCAATTGAATTTATATTGGCAACTTCAACTTTATTTGGTTGATATTTAAAAGCAATTTCAAGTTCGTCACTTTTTGGAAATATTGACAGATGAAAGGGATAAGATGTTGGCATAAATGCAGTCATTTCATCGGCATACAATTCTTGCGTTAATTGCTCTCTGCCTTGTTCATCTACGGGACTTGCCGGGTAATTTTCAAAAGCAATATAATGATCAAACAAAACTTTAGAAGTTGGGCACTGTGCCTTAATCTCACTTAAGGGCGTTGTACCATGTTCAATATAAGCTAAAAAATTGTGCTGTGTCTGTTTTGCCAGTTCTGAAAAACTAATTTCGTCGGTTAATTGGATCCGACATGCAATTGTATTAATACATAAACCAATTAAGTCATCAAACATACCTCTGGCCATAGGTCGTGTTGATTGAACGCTGCCAAAAACCACATCATTAGTCGCATTCACTTTAGCTAAGTATATGCCCCACAAGGTATGGACTAAAGTGCTTAACGTTGCACCACATTTTTCGCCAATTGATACTAAATTCTGAAAATCATTATTTTTAATTGTTGCTGTAACTAAACTATAACCTTGCTCAACATCTTTTTCTTGCGCTAAAGAACATTGTGCTATTGCTAAAGGAGCTGATGTAACGTCATTAAAACCTTTTAGTTGTTGATGCCAGAAACCTTGATGTAAATCTTGACGTTTTATCCATTGTACGTAATCACTATAGTCAGGTGCAGGCGGTAGTTTTACTGACTCATAGTGTAAAAAACCTTTGTATAAATTAAATAATTCTTGTTGTAAAGGCGTGATACACCAACCATCTAAAACAATATGATGAAATGACCATACTAGCCAATGCTCTAAATCATTTGTTTTTACTAAAGTTAATCGCAGCAATAATTCGCTTTCTAAATCAAACCCGGTACTACGGTCTTTTATTATTATATCTTGTAATTTTTGTGACTTTTCGATGTTGCCATATGCAGTAAAATCATTGTAATAAAGCTTAAAGTTACGTTGTTTCAATACAATTTGAACAGGCTCTGCTGCTTTATCATGTTTGTATACTGTTCTCAGTGCTGCATGGCGGTTAATTAACGCTTGCCAGCTTTTTTCAAAAGCGACTTTATTTAAAGGGCCACTGATACGAAAACTCAGCTGTTGATTATACGATTTACCACTTTGACCTTGCCCTCTTTCAACTAAATCATGATAAAGCATGCCTGTTTGTAATGACGTGAGGGGTAAGACATTTTCAATATTTTGCTTGTTAAGTTCGGTCTGAAAATCGGTTTTACTCACTACTTTTTGCTTCCATGTCCCTATAAACGTTGATGAAATATAACACAGAAAAATGACATGTCACTATGTTTTTACCTATTAAAGGTAATATATATTTTTTATTTTTAGCTTGAATATCCGTCAATATGGTCTACGATTAGGCCACCAACATCTGTACTCAGTTGAGGAACAAATTGATTTTTCTTGTACTCATCACACCTAAAATTTAATATAAATATTGCACTAACAAGGATCTAAAATGCGACTAAAAAAGGGTAAGCGAACGTTAAAAAAAACGGCAGCAATCATAAGTGGTTTAGCCATTTCATCAGCTGTTTATGCGTCTGGACAAGCTGATATTTCAGTGATCAGTCAGGTCAGCATGGAAGTTGAGCAAGACACCTCAACCATTCCGGCTGTTTCTGCCGCGGTTGTGACCGTAGACAATATAATTTGGAAGGGGGTTGCCAATTGCGATCCGCTCTTTAATACATCAGGAATGGCTTGCCCTAATTCAACTATGTTAGTCGATGATCAGGTGCGAATTGGCAGTGAAACAAAAACATTTACGGGTACTGTCATTTTACAAATGGTTCAGGAAGGTAAGTTAAATCTCGATGATACATTAGAACAATGGTTACCTGATTTTGGTGTTCCTAATGCCAATGAAGTCACAATCAAGAATTTATTACAAATGACCAGTGGTATACCAGATTATTTAGTTGCACCAGCACTTGATGGTGTTGAAGGTCGGTTAGTACTTGATCAATGGGCTATCGAACATGGTCTGACGGTCGCAACAGCACAACAATTAATAACACAAACAAATAGTATGCCCAGAACAGTGGGTATGAGTTACTCAAATAGTAACTTTGTATTACTTGGAGAAATTGCGCGCAGAATAAGCTGTTCAGAACAACCAGACTGTACTACAACGATTGGCGAAGTGATCACCGCACGCATTATGGATACCATGGGGCTTACCGATACTCTTTTTCCAACTAATACCGAATTTAATCGACCATATGCTGAGGGTTATGTAACAGTCGTTGATGACGGACCAATAACAGGGACTTCTTCTTTAACACCCAGTATCGACAACACTTATCAAACCTATTTTACACATGTAAACCCTGATGTGCCAAATTCAGCGGGCGCTATTATCTCTAATGTGCCCGATCAAATTCAATGGATCCGCCAATTATCGAGTAACATAAATGGATTACTCACCCCGGAAATACAAGCACAACGATTACATGATACTGTGCCAGGTTCAGTTGGTGGTTTACCTGCTAATTATGGATTAGCAATTTATGATTTTGAATCCGCTTTAAATGGCTCGGTTATGGTGGGTCACTCAGGTTCAATATATGGTTACACCAGCTCTATCTTTCATAGCCCTGCGCTAAATGTATATTATGTTATTGATGTTACTCAAACGCCGGTTATCAATGATGAAAGTGCCGTTAATTACTTATGGAACTTAGATCGCCAAGTTTCGTTAGCACTCAATGTAGATGGAAATTGTTCCGAAGATATTGATGCCAGTGGTGTTCAATGTACTGGTGCTAATGTACGTACCACCCCTCTTAACATATCCGTACCTATGTTTAGTATCACAGCATCAGACAAAACAACCGGAGGCTATGATTTCAATAACTGCACCACGAATGACATGGGTGCGCAAACTTGTGAAGCAGTTACTCATGTAGTCCCAGCTCTAAGCTCCTATGGTCATGATCTTAGCGCCGTTGTATTAGATTCCACAAACTTCACGTTAGAGACAAATGCATTATTAGAAATGCACGGCCGTAACAGCGCAGGAATATCGATAAATACACCTTCAGAAGTTTTAATTCAAGGTACTATACTCACTGAAGGTACTGGCAGTGTCGCCATCAAAGGTTCAACAGGCGCTGATGTACTGACAATTGCTAAAGGTGCTGCCATAAATGGTGCTATAAACTTAGGTTCTGGACCCAATATAATTAAATTTGAGCAAGGGGCGCATATTAGCGGTAAAGTTCATGTGGGTAATGAAGATAGCGTTACGGTTATTCACAATGAACAAGCACATAATATCAAAATTGCAGATTCAGATCAGGATGGGCAAATAGATATGCAAGTCACAGCACCGGACGGAACAATTAAAACCTTTAATAAATCCACAGCCACAGAATATAGCCAGGATGGTACTGTTATCGTTGCAGCGTCAAGTACTATCATACCCGCAGATATCAATGAAGATGACATTATAGACTATGTGGCCTATCTGGATGAAAGTAGCCAGGCAATGACTCTATACACCACTAATTTAGATTCACCGGGACCGGTTGTTGTTGAACCACCAACAAACAATAACAAAAGTAGCAGCTCAACCGGCTTATGGCTTATTGCTTTATTAGTCATGGCAGCCAGAAGACGTTTGGCTATACGCAAATAACGAAGAAGATAAATATAGCAAAAGCCAATAACTTAATCGCTATTGGCTTTTTACTTTTTAGCATTCTAGAATTAATGATCTTCGTTAACGATATTCAAATTGTATTTAGGGATTTCAACAACCAGATCTTCATCAGCAACTAAGGCCTGACAACCTAAACGTGATTCTGGTTCTAGTCCCCATGCTTTATCTAGCATGTCATCTTCTAGTTCATCACTTTCTTCAAGTGAATCAAAGCCTTCACGAACAATTAAGTGACAGGTGGTACAGGCACAGGATTTTTCACAGGCATGTGGAATAGAAATGCCATTTTTTAAAGCAACATTTAATATGGTTTCACCTTGTGGTGCTTCAATTGCGGCACCTTCGGGACATAATTCTTCATGTGGTAAAAATATAATTTGTGGCATGTTTACTAACTCTTTTCTACGATTTCAACGACTTTATACCTATGGTATAAAGCGGCATTTGGTAAAACTATAATTTGTGATGTATCCACCATCAAACTAAATTTCATCTACTGAGTGACCCGTCAGTGCTTTTTTGATTGACGCATCCATTCTTTTTGCAGCAAAATCACTACTTGCTTTATCAAGTGCTGAAATTGCATTTTTTATTTCATCAGGTTCTACCGCTTGTTCTCTTATATGGATCAAATCATTTATTTGATTTTCTAATACTTGATGTTCTGTTTCAGTTAACAATTCACCTTGCTGTGAAATTGCTGCATTAAGCGCTTCAATCACCCTTAATGCTTCAACTTGTTGCTCAGCTAACATTCTCGCTTGCATATCTTGCTTTGCATTACTCATAGAATCTTTAAGCATTTGAGTGACTTGATCATCAGACAGACCATACGCTGGTTTAACCTGAATTTCAGCTTGAACACCAGTCGATTTCTCCATCGCAGTGACACTTAATAACCCATCCGCATCAACTTTAAAAGTTACTCGTATATGAGCAGCTCCTGCAGTCATTGGTGGGATCCCTTTTAAACTGAACTTAGCAAGTGAACGACAATCACTGATCATCTCTCTTTCACCTTGCAATACATGAACAGACATTGCTGTTTGACCATCTTTAAAGGTCGTGAACTCTTGCGCTCTAGCTACCGGAATTGTGGTATTTCTCGGGATTATTTTTTCAACAAGTCCACCCATGGTCTCAAGACCTAATGATAAAGGTAATACATCTAACAGTAATAACTCTGAATCAGGTTTATTACCGATTAATATATCAGCCTGAATAGCTGCCCCTATAGCGACAACCTGATCAGGGTCGATAGACGTTAAAGGTTCTTTTTCAAAAAATTCAGCCACTTTTTCTCTGGCAATTGGCATACGCGTTGAACCGCCAACCATCACAACTTCGAGTATTTCATCTAAACTAACACCCGCATCTTTGACCGTGCGCTTACACGCTTTTAATGTTTGTTTCATCAAAGGTGTCGCTAATGTATAAAACAGCTCCTGAGTCACAACCACAGTTTGGAGTGATCCGCCAACTTCTAAACCAACATTAACTGATTTATATCCGGTTAATGCTTCTTTACACGCACGCGCTTTGTTATAAAATAATCTTAATGTTTTAGCATCTAATTCAGTTTGGTTTGTTTGTTGTTTAAAATATTCAACCAATAATCCATCAAAATCGTCGCCCCCAAGACTGGCATCTCCACCTGTTGCAAGTACTTCGAATACTCCCTGATGTAGGCGTAAAATTGAAATATCAAAAGTACCGCCACCGAGATCATAAACGGCGATCACGCCTTCTTTTCCTGAGTCTAAACCATAAGCCACAGCTGCGGCCGTAGGCTCATTTAATAAACGTAAAACCTCTAATCCGGCAAGTTCTGCTGCATCTTTTGTGCCCTGACGCTGTGCATCATCAAAGTGTGCTGGTACTGTGATCACCGCACCACTTATTTCATCACCACCAAAAGAGGCTTCGGCTCGTTGTTTTAATGATTTTAAAATTTCACTTGAAGCCTGAATTGGATTAATTAAGCCCTGGCGTGTTTTAATCGCTAAAACACCACTTTCTTCAGTAAATTCATAAGGCAACTGTGCGTAGTGTTTTTTAATATCAGCCACTGACTGGCCTAAAAAACGCTTAACTGAAATCAAAGTATTAGTAGCATCTTCAGCCGCTTTTGTTTGAGCAACCTCTCCGACTTCGATACCTTGCTCCGCATATCGAACAACTGAAGGTAACATAACTTTACCGCTAAGATCGGCTAAGGTTTTAGCTTCACCACTTTGAACCGTTGCAACTAAAGAGTTTGTAGTCCCGAGATCAATCCCAATCGCAAGTTTATGTTGGTGAGGTGCCGCGCTCTGCCCCGGCTCAGCAATTTGCAATAATGCCATTGTTTTTTATGCCATAATTAAATAAAGATAAATACTTTGCAGATCGATTAATCTAATGTGTCTTCAATTCTTTCTAGTTCATCAGATAATTTATAAACAAATTTAAGTTTTCGTACTATATCAGCAGCTTTTGCTAAATCAGATAAATCCAATTGATTTATCACAGTATTTAACGCTTGATGATATTCATTATTAAGTGTTTTGATTTCCGTTTCAAAATGTTCAATTGCAGTGTCAGGATCATCGGCTAACTTTATATCTTCGAGTGCTTCACGCAACTCTAATTGTTGCATTAAAAACATCGGATCTTGCAAGGTTTGTTGCTCTGCGCGTATATCTATGCCGCGCTCAGCTAGCATATATTCAGCTCTTTTGAGTGGATGTTTAAGTACCTGCAATGCATCATTGATTTCAGCTGACTTTTGAATCGCTAACAACTTCTCTTTATCTGTGCCGTGGGCAAATTTGTCAGGATGAACCGCTTTTTGCAATTGTAAATAAGTACTATTTAATAAAGCTAAGTCTACATGATAATCAACTGGTAATGAAAAAAGTTCAAAGTACCGCATAACAATCCCTAAACAACAGAAAACGAAACAGATAAAAAGCGCAAAGCCCCACGATAAAATGAGGCTTTCACTACCGAATTTTAAAAATTAAAACATTAACTAACAAATAATAAATGCATAATCTTATAAATGTTATACAGTAGTCATAATAGCAAAATAAACTCATGCTACACGGTAAAACTTTCACCACAACCACATTCACCACTTTGATTCGGGTTGTTAAATTTGAAACCTTCGTTTAAGCCTTCTTTCACAAAATCAAGTTCAGTGCCATCTATATATACTAAACTTTTTGCATCAACAATCACGGTTACGCCTCCGTGCTCAAAGGTTTCATCACCTTCAGCTAACTCATCTACGAATTCGAGAACATATGCTAAGCCTGAACAGCCAGTGGTTTTAATACCTACTCGAAGACCAATTCCTTTACCGCGATTATCCATAAATGATTTAACGCGAGCGACTGCTGCGTCTGTCATAGTGATTGCCATTGTACAAGATTACCTTTACATCAGGTGAGCATTTGCTCATCAAAAACAGGCAGTCTGACCTGCCATCAAACTTTATTGTTGGTGCTTGGTTTTATAGTCTGTGATTGCGGCTTTAATCGCATCTTCAGCTAAGATAGAACAGTGAATTTTCACCGGAGGTAACTCTAGTTCAGCACTAATATCTGTATTTTTGATTTCAGCCGCTTCATCTAAGGATTTACCTTTCACCCATTCAGTCACCAAAGATGATGATGCAATCGCACTGCCACACCCGTAGGTTTTGAATTTAGCATCTTCGATTATGCCTGCATCTGAAATTTTAAGTTGCAATTTCATCACATCACCACACGCTGGTGCTCCTACCATACCCGTTGCCACATTAGGATCATTTTTATCAAATGCACCTACGTTTCTTGGGTTTTCTACGTGGTCTATTACTTTTTCACTATAAGCCATTGCTCTGTACCTCAATTCTTTAAAACTATTAAGTGCTATATGCGCTTAATTGACGGTGTAGACTACTAAACTAGTGAGCAGCCCATTCAACGGTGTCTAAATCTATGCCATCTTTAAACATTTCCCATAAAGGCGACATATCACGTAATTTGCCAATTGAGCTGTTTAATAATTTTACTGTGTAATCTATTTCTTCAATCGTCGTAAAGCGACCGATGCTAAAACGAATTGAACTGTGCGCTAACTCGTCGTTTCGACCTAATGCACGTAATACGTAAGAAGGCTCTAAACTTGCTGATGTACAGGCAGAACCAGAAGAAACAGCAATATCTTTAACCGCCATTAATAGTGATTCACCTTCAACATAGTTAAAACTGATATTAACTATTCCAGGTACAGATTGATCTGGTGTGCCATTAAAGTAAACTTCTTCCAGTTCACTTAACATACCATCAATTAAACGTTTACGAAGCGCAGTAATATGTGCGTGATCTTGATCAAAATCTAATTTCGCCAGTCTGAAAGCTTCACCCATGCCTACAATTTGATGTGTTGCTAAAGTGCCAGATCGCATGCCGCGTTCATGACCACCACCATGCATTTGCGCTTCTAAACGAGCACGAGGTTTACGCCTGACGTATAATGCACCGATACCTTTCGGGCCATATATTTTGTGAGCTGAGAAAGACATAAAATCAACTTTCAACTCTTTTAAATCAATTTTTACTTTACCTGCGCTTTGTGCGCCATCAACATGAAACATAATTTTACGTTCACGACACATATCACCAATTGTTGCGATATCTTGAATAACGCCTAATTCATTATTTACATGCATAACACTGACTAATACTGTGTCATCACGCATCGCATCAGATAATTTTTGAAGATCTAATAAACCATTTTCTTCAACGTCCATATAGGTGACTTCAAAACCCTGGCGTTCTAATTCTCTGCAAGTATCTAAAACCGCTTTATGTTCTGTTTTTACAGTGATTACGTGCTTACCTTTTTTACTGTAAAAATTGGCTGCACCTTTAATTGCCAGATTATTTGATTCTGTTGCACCAGAAGTGAACACAATCTCACGCGGATCGGCATTAATCAGATCAGCAATATGATGACGAGCCTGATCAACAGACTCTTCTGCCTGCCAGCCAAAACGATGTGAACGTGACGCCGGATTACCAAAGTTACCGTCCATTGTCAGACATTGAATAATTTCTTCAGCAACACGCGGATCAACCGGGGTTGTTGCTGCATAATCTAAATAAATTGGTAACTTCATTCTTTCCTGGCTCCAGTTTTACGTATCGTAACTTGCTAACAGTTAACTTGAATCTTATCTATTTTGTGAATGATATCCTTAAGTACATCATCTTGACGCGATGCAATTTGTTGGATTTCATTTTTACTTACTAATTCGGCTAATGTGATGCTTTGCAAAAAATCTTCAATCCTATGGCTTAAATCCATCCACAGTGTATGCGTTAAACAGCGTACGCCATTTTGACAGCCACCTTTACCACTACATCTCGTAGCATCAACAGATTCATTTACAGCGGTAATAACATCACCGATTGAGATCTCATTAGCTTCTTTGCCTAGCAGATAACCACCGCCAGGTCCTCTAACGGATTGCACTAAACCTTGTTTTCTAAGACGTGCAAATAATTGTTCTAAATATGAGAGAGAAATTTCTTGTCTTACGGAGATATCAGCAAGACACACAGGTCCTACATTTGTATGTAGTGCGACATCTAACATAGCTGTAACAGCATATCTGCCTTTAGATGTTAACTTCATACCAACTCCGATTATAAATGCAGTGCGAATTTTAATTACCTGACCAATATAGTCAAGTATTACACTAAAACTATTTGGTAATTAGCTAGACAACTCAAGTATAAGGGACTAAAAAGCTATAAAAAGCTATAAAAAGCTAATAACCTAGTAATTTACTCAAGTATTAAGTTAATTTTAATTACCTGAGCATTTTAGTCAAGTATTATCTAGTCTTTATTATCCACAGATTTATCAATTGACGATAATATGCCGCGTAAGATATTTAACTCAACCTCTTCAGGTCTTGCACGATTAAATAATCGTTTAAGTTTAGTCATTACTTGCCCGGGATGGCGTTTAACAATAAAGTCTGTTTTATTAAGGGTTTGCTCTAAATGTTCGTAGAATAGCTCCATTTGCTTAGAGCTTGGATATAGCGTGTCATCTTCTTTTACTGCTTTTTTTTCTGAGCTTTGCGTTTCAAGAAACGACATTCTTACTTCATAACATAAAGTTTGAACTGCCATTGCCAAATTAAGTGAGCTGTATTCTGGATTTGCCGGAATACAAACATGGTAATTACAAAGTTGTAATTCCTCATTAGATAAACCACTGTTTTCACGTCCAAAAACTAAAGCAACCGGACCATTAACCGCCTCCGACACGAGTTTTTCCCCGCATTCTTTAGGCTCAACCATAGGCCAGGATAAAGTTCGCGATCTGGCGCTTGTTCCTATTACTAATGAACAATCAGCAATGGCATCTTTTAAATTATCAACAATAACCGCATCACCTAAAACATCCGTTGCACCAGCGGCCAAAGCACTGGCGTGACTGTCTATATCATTAACCGGATCAACTAAATATAATTTCGATAAGCCCATTGTTTTCATGGCACGTGCCGCTGAACCTATGTTGCCATTATGAGAAGTATTAACAAGTACAACCCTGATTTCATTTAATAACATGATTTAGTTTTTCGCTTTTCAATGTGAATAAGAAAATTTCGCCGCGAATTCTAACATTATATGGTGATAGGTTCTAGGTTATAGGTTATAGGTTATAGGTTATAGGTTATAGGTTATAGGTTATAGGTTATAGGTTATAGGTTATAGGTTATAGGTTATAGGTTATAGGTTATAGGTTATAGGTTATAGGTTATAGGTTATAGGTTATAGGGTCTAGTGTAGTTCCTAGTTCCTATCCCCTCTCCCCTAGTTTTCAATCATTTTTTATTACTATAACTTATTGATTAAATTTCAAACGAATAAAATACCCTTTAATTTTGTAATTTTGATGTTTACTTTAATAAAAAAATCGCTACAATAGCGCGGCTAAATCGACATGTCTTAGCATGAAATAATTCATCATAGATTTGTCATTAAATGTTCTTTTATAACCCAAAGGTAATACTATGCATCCGATGTTAAACATTGCGATCCGCGCTGCGCGTAATGCTGGAAAAATTATTGTTCGTGCTTTCGAGGAACCAAATAAAATCGAAGTTCAGCAAAAAGGTAACAATGATTTTGTTACAAATATCGAAAAAGATGCAGAAGCTGTGATCCGAGATTCGATTTTAAAATCTTACCCTAAGCATTCAATTATAGGTAAAGAATTTGGGGAACATGTTGGCGCAGATAAAGATTACCAATGGGTTATTAATCCGCTTGACGGCGCAACAAACTTCATCAAGAATATTCCTCATTTCGCTGTTTCTATTACGTTAAAAGTAAAAGGACGTAGTGATCAAGCTGTTATTTATGATCCCATTCGCGGTGAATTATTTACAGCCAGTCGTGGTCAGGGCGCACAATTAAATAGCAAACGTTTACGTGTAAACAAAGCGAACGAATTATCAGGCTCTATCCTTGCCACCGCATTCCCTAGTAGAAATAAAGAACATTTAGATGCTTATACAGACGCATCTAAAGCCTTATTTATACATACCAGTGATATGAGAAGTACAGGTTGCCCGGCATTAGACTTAGCTTATGTAGCAGCCGGACGAGTAGACGGTTTATTTGCAATCAATTTATCTCCGTGGAGTACGATCGGTGGTCAATTATTAATTAAAGAAGCAGGCGGCCTGATAATGGACTTTGCCGGTGGTAATAATTACGATAAAAGTGGCAATCTGGTATGTGCTTTTCCAAAGCTTTGTCAAGGCATAGTAAAAGAAATACGTCCACATCTAACTGACAGCTTATTACGCTAAATAGCGGTATCGCAGTCAATGAAAAGGAGGTTTAGGCCTCCTTTTTTAATTCTTTCTCATAATTCGCAATTGAATAATTTACTGGTAATTGATATAGCTTAACAGGTTGTTGTGTGGGTTTGGCTAATAAATACCCCTGAACTAAATTTATGCCAATTGAAGTGAGTAAATTCAATTCTTCTATTTGTTCAATCCCCTCAGCTATAACTTTTGTATTTGTTGCTTTTGCCAGTTCAACAATAGAGTTTAAAAATATTCTTTTTACGATATTTGAATGACAATTTTCAATAAAATACCTATCTATTTTTACAATATCAGGCTCTAGTTCAGACCATTGTTTCAATCCTGAATAGCCAACCCCCAAATCATCAATCGCAATAGTAAACCCAAGTTTTCGATAATGTTTAATCGTTTTTTTAAATAGTTCGCTATCATGAATTTTTTCTTGCTCAGTTACCTCAATAACAATGCGATTTGGATCTAACTCATACTGTTTTAATAAATATAAGGTTTCACCTTTTGGATGATTAACATCCAACAATACTTTGGGGCTAACATTTAAAAATAGCTTTCCGGACAGGCCTTGCTCAGAAAAGTTTTTAATTGCCATTTTACGACATAACAACTCTAATTCAGAAATCTTACCCACAGCCAGCGCCAAAGCAAATAAACTCTCTGGCGATTCCAATTCACTCCCCTTTGGTCCTCGACTCAAAGCTTCATAACCTAATATCTCTTCAGTCATTAAATTAAAGATAGGTTGAAATACAGTGGTGATTTCGGATTGCATTAGCACGCGGGAAAAAAGTGAATAACCAGACACTGAAGGCATAACTAAACATCCTCATAATTTTTTTGCAAATTTAACAAATTTTTATGACGTTTTTATTACACCCCCGATTTAGCTCGCTTTATTAATGTAAAAATACGTGATCAAATATTTGCATCATATTTTCAAACTTAGGGTTGAATGTTAGCCTTGCGTGAGGTTTTGTTGAGTCCTGATAACCCCAGGCTGAAAACCAGATTTCCTCGCCTTTAATGCATTTTAAATAATTTTCATCGGACTGACCATTACCGCAAATTCTAAAACCACTTTTATATCCGTAATAAGCATTATCTACTTTAAATAGTAGCCCCATATGAGAGTAATTACTTACATTAAATTCAGGCACTTTAGGATCCCACACTAAAACTCTGTGATCTTTAAACTTAGCTCTGTTACCAAACCAAATCAAACGAGAACGACTATGAGTGAATCGTGTACTGAATAAATGCGCTACTTTATCTACATCAACAACTGAGTCACTTTCACTTAATACCATGAAAACAGGTTTATCAAAAGTGCGCTCTGTCAGCGCATGTTTAACATCACGACTGGTATAATAGTACTGAGCAAATGCATTGCTCGGTACTGGCGAATACCGTGTAATATTTTTAATTCTAGATGGCGAACGCACCCAAAACCAAGGCTCATATAAAGCGTACAAAGGGCTTAATGGTGCTAAATTAGATTTGGCACTAAAAGCCGGTGAAAATAAAACCAACCCCGTAATATCTCTGTCTTTCATTGCAGCTGAAGTCACTAAATTAGCACCTGTAGAAAAACCGCCGAGATAAACTTCATCGACATCCGCTTTCAGAATTTGAATTTGATTTTTCAACAAAACTTTCCAGGAATCCGCTGAAATATGCAGTAAATCAGCTGGCCTGGAACCGTGTCCCGGTAATAATAAGGTTCTGACTAAAAACCCTCGCTGACTTAACTCCTCAGCAATATCACTGAAATAATAAGGCGAATCACCCAGTCCGTGCACCAGAATTATACCTTTCATTTTTAATGGTTTATTATGTGGCTGTAATTCAAAAGGCGCGTTATATTTTATTTCTTTATCTATATCCGCAGTCAGAAAAACTCTGTTTTCTCTCAACCATTTGATAGTTTGATCTTGATATGCTGTAAAACTCTGCCCCGTGATCTTTAATTGATTTTTTGAGGCCGTGTATAAAGGATGGTTTGGCACCGAGTTTGTTGTACAACCAGATATAATTACCACCATTAAAAATACTATATAATGCTGCATTAAGGTCTCCAATGAAAATGCCTTAGTACTTAATACTGAGTTTGTTTAATTTATTAAAAATATCACTGTTTTCACTTGTATCAATAAGCCTTTAGCCATAAAATGCGGACCTCTAAAGGGAACTTTCAGTTCAAGCACTCTGACTTTTTCACTCGCGATTTCAATATTATACAGGTAATAACTTTGTTAAAGTTTATTTTATCAATCACCCTATTAGTTTGTAGCTTTCAAACTTTTTCAGCCATAGTGACCAAAGACACGCTTACAGCCTTTACTGAGCAAGTGAAGCAGCTAAAAACCGTAGAAGAGTATCAACAAATTTTATCTGAAGATTTGTTGGTTAAAATAAAAGTAGGCACAGGATATCAAGGACTTACTATAAATTATAATAAGTCTGAATTTTTAGCTGTCATAGAGAAATCAATAGATCAAATGTCAAAACCAGTAGATATGGACTTCTATGATATTAAAGTACTTTCAGATAACAGTGGTGAGTTTAAATTCATTTATTATTCAAAAGAACTAAAAACACGAGTATGGGCTATTTATAAGGTGATAGTTGAAAACGCACAGATCAAGATTGTTAATATGGAAGAGTCTGTTTAATTAAATAAACTAGCTAAATCTACTAGTCATATCTAAAGTTATATATTTAGACACTGATAATCACAGAAGTAAATGAAACATTTTCAGTTTATAAATGAGCTTACTCAATTATCAAATGCAATTGAAGGTACCTATGACTTCAAACTTGTTTTATTATCCTTATTTGTCGCTTCATTTGCTTCTTACGCCGCTTTTTTTATCGCTGATAATATAGACACTAAAGATAAAATGTTTTCAGGTAAAGGCTGGTTATTCATCGGCTCTGTTATGCTAGGTTTTGGTGTATGGGCTATGCACTTTATCGCCATGTTAGCATTCGATTTAAACGTTCCCATATCTTATGACCTGCAAAAAACAATGTTTTCAGTTCTCCCCGCTATTTGTGCTAGTTTTATATTCCTTCATTCACCCAGAGAACAAAATGCAGCAGTATTAATACTGCTAAAAAATGCATTTATTATGGGTGCAGGAATAGGTTTAATGCATTATATCGGCATGGCAGCAATGCATGGTGCTGTGACTATGCAATATAGTTTCCCACTCTTTTTCTTATCAATTATTGTTGCTGTAACACTTTCTTTTATAACATTAAAATTAAAAATCTGGACAGCAAAAAGATCGTTCGTATTATTTAAATTCGACTGGCGTTTATTATTTTCAGCAGTCACTATGGGCAGTACCATAGCGGCAATGCATTATACAGGTATGGCCGCAACGCACTTCTTTATAGATAACACAGTTCAAACAGCAAAAATCATTATAATTTCTCCCAATGTCCTGGCCTGGTCTATTGGCAGCATATTTATAAATATTGTTTTTATGTTTTTACTTGTTTATCAATTGAATCAAACTGACAAATCAAATAAAAACGCCTGATTGGTTCTAGCCCTAACACGATATTTAACTAGAGCTAGTAATTAAAGTAGTAAGCTCCTTAATCAATAAAAATATCTTTATAAGATTGATACATAGAACCATAAATCATAGGCATAACAACCAATAATCCAAGCATTAATGGTATTGAACCCAAAATGACTAAAAACATTAATACAACACCATAAATAACAAAGGCAACTATGTTTTTCAAGCATGCTTTGAAGCTCATTTTAAAGGCTTCAATAATATCCAGATCGTGAAAAACGATTAAAGCTGGAGCAAAAAATGACATCATGCCAACAGGGATCAGAAATAACATCGCAATCCCCATAGGTACTAATATTTTTGAAACGTTATTCGCCAATTCTTGAGGATCTTCAGATTGGAACCCCGTTCCCATCATAACATCAAAAAACATCGATCCCAGTGCGATCCCCATAACTACAAAAGCAATTAGGCTAGTCGCCAGATTAGCTAAAAACAATTTACCAAAATGTGTTTTAAAAGCTTCAAATAAATACTCTACTTTAAATTTTTCACCATCATCCTGAGCTTTACACCCAAGAAGAAGGCCAGCAGTCCAAATATAGGCAGTAAGATTTGCCAAAATATTTAAAAATGGAATGATATTAATAGTCATCATAATGATAAAACCAACAACACAGGCTCCCATCCAGGTACCTGAATCTTTTGAAAAGTGTTTAAATCCATTACCAATCCAACTCATAGCATTACCTACAGGCACAGCTCTTGGTTCATGTATTACAGGTTGATTGGTTGGAGTTTGTGACGTTAAATCGCCTTCAGGTGCTGAGTACGGATTGTTTTCCATGGAATATTCCTATTTATTTTTATCTGTGTTTTACAAAAATCGAGCATTATAATATCGCTAGACCAATAAATTTACAAACCCGAGCCTTGATCTAAGGCTAACTGGTTTAATTTCATCTTTTAGCTCATAATTACAGCAATTAAAATAGATCCATTGATTAATCATTTAGGTTTAGTACTGAAGGAGGTTATCAAACAATAAATAAGATAGCTGCTTAAGGTAAGCAACTATCTGTGAATAAGGTTATTCTTGAAAATAAGTTCCCCAACCATCGTATTCAACTTTGTATTCATTTGCTATCACAGTTAATTTTTCTACATCTTCCATAATAGCATCAACATTAAGTTCAGCCTCAATAACAACATCAAACCCCCAGATAGTACCACCATCGTCCAATTCAAGTTGTGCCGGGTCTTCAACATCAAAGCCTAATTTAAAAACAGCCACAGCAGCATCTTCTAATTGCTTAAAGTCTTCACATACAAAATGATGCTCTACTTCATACAACACTTCAGGGTTTGAGCCATCTTCAAGTAATGAAGTTACAATATCTTCACTTATTTCGCGCCAATTTTCCATTTTATCTCTCTTCTTCAGCCAGTTTAATATCCAGCTGTTTGATCTTTGCTTCCATCATATCATGAACGTTATTAGCTTGTGTACGAACACTGATATCATTTGATAAAGCAATTTCAGGTAAATATTCTATATAAATAGTACCATTATCCCAACGATTGAGTTTTATTTTTTCATGAGTGGTACTCATACAAACAGGAACCACAGGTACATTTGCTTGCAATGCGGTATGAAACGCCCCTGTTTTAAAAGGAAGTACACCTTGGCCATAACTACGCGTACCTTCCGGAAACATCCATACAGATATATTTTTACTTTTTATTTTATCTGCAGCACGGCTGATAGTTCCCGCTGCTTTAGCACTATTTTTCCTGTCTATTAAAATATTACCTGACAGCCAATACAGCTGACCAAAAAAAGGGATCCACTTTAGCTGCTTTTTACCTATGCTCACAGTACGTTCAGGTACCGCTTTAGTTATCGTAAATATATCATAACTGTTTTGATGGTTAGCAACATAAACAACGGGTTTATCGCTCAAAGGAGGGTTTACCAATTGAATTTTCACACCTAATAATATGCTGACTTTGCTATACCAGACAGCAAATCTATGCACATGATTAGGATGAAATGGAATGAAGATACACAATAATAAACCAAATATACCTGCAAATAATATAAATAAGGCAATTAAAATTAAACGAACAATAGCCAGCAAATGCATGCTCCCAAAATAAATTTGGCTGGATTATACATCAATAAATACAATTAGCGTACAAGTGTACGCCAAAATAATATGAGCTTTGCAGTTTGCTATTTCTCTTCGCTTTCTATATTAGTTACATCTTCAGCACTAAGAGAAGTTTCAATTTCTATTTTATCAACACGTTGCAAACCTCGAGGTAATTTATTTCCTCTTCGCCCTCTTTCACCATAATAATGTTCAAGATCCGATTGTTTTAAGGTCAACTTACGTTTTCCGGCATGTAGCGTGACAGGGGTGTTTTCAGGGACTACAGCCAGCACTTTAACAAATTCTTCACGACTTTTAACTCTCGCTACAGGAATAGAAATAATTTTATTTCCCTTCCCTTTACCTAATTTAGGCAAGTCTCGTAGCGGGAATAATAGCATCCGACCTTCATTAGATATTGCTAAACAACTGTCTGTTTCGATATTTAATACTTTTATTGGCGCAAGTAATAATGCAGCCTCGGGTAAACTCACCAGCGCCTTACCACTTTTATTTTTACTGACTAAATCTGATGAATTAGTAATAAAACCATAACCTGCATCTGATGCCATTAATAACAAGTGATTCTTTTCTTCCATGATCACATGCTCGAAATTCTCCCCCGGTGCAATATTAAACCTGCCCGACATAGGTTCTCCCTGGCTCCTCGCTGAAGGTAAGCTATGGGCATCCAAAGAAAAGGCGCGGCCACTTGAATCCAGAAAAACAGTCGTTTGATTACTTCGGCCCTTCGCCGACGCTTTATAATTATCTCCAGCTCGATAACTAAGGCCCTTAACATCAATATCATGTCCCTTAGCAAGCCTTGCCCATCCTTTATCAGATAATACAACGGTGACCGCTTCTGATGGGATCAAATCATTTTCACTTAACGCTTTGGCCTCTTCACGTTCAACAACTGGTGAACGTCTTGCATTACCGTATAACTCAGAGGCTTCTTGAATTTCTTTTTTCAGTAAAGTTGACATACGACGATCTGAGCCTAAAGTCAGTTCTAGTTTGTCTCTTTCTTTAGCGAGTTCATCTTGTTCACTTCTGATTTTAAACTCTTCTAATTTAGCTAGATGTCTTAACTTTAGCTCTAATATTGCTTCAGCCTGAATATCAGTTAACGCAAATCGAGACATTAACACAGGTTTTGGCTCATCTTCAGTTCTGATTATTTCAATAACTTCATCGATATTTAAAAATGCAGTTAACAAACCTTCTAGTTTATGTAATCGCGCAAGTATGGTATCGAGTCTGTATTGTAATTTACGCCTGACAACCTCTCGTCTGAATACTAACCATTCAGATAAAATCGTGCGTAAGTCTTTAACTTTAGGTCTGCCATTTAATCCCAGCATATTCAAGTTCACACGATAGCTTTTTTCTAGATCTGTCGTGGCAAATAAATGCGCCATTAATGGCTCAGCTTTCACTCGGTTTGAACGTGGAATAATAACAATTCGAGTCGGGTTCTCGTGATCAGATTCATCCCTTAAATCAGCAACCATAGGTAATTTTTTAGCTTGCATTTGCGCTGCTATTTGTTCTAAAACTTTACCACCAGAACATTGATGTGGCAGGGCTGTGATCACAATATCACCCTGCTCTTCTATATAAACCGCTCGCATTCTAATCGAGCCTTTTCCTGTTTGGTAAATCTTTTTGATATCTGCTTTCGGTGTAACGATTTCTGCATCAGTGGGATAATCGGGAGCTTGTACTATATCTAAAATTTGTTCGAGTTCAGTTTTAGGTTTATCCAATAATAAACAACATGCCTCAGCTAACTCATGTACATTATGCGGTGGAATATCTGTTGCCATCCCCACTGCAATTCCGGTAATACCATTTAATAAGATATGCGGTAAACGCGCAGGCAAAACTTTCGGCTCTTTCATCGTACCATCAAAGTTTGGCGTCCAGTCAACCGTGCCCTGACCTAATTCTTTTAGCAAAACTTCCGAAAATTTAGAAAGTCTGGCTTCGGTATAACGCATTGCAGCAAATGATTTAGGATCATCCGCGGCTCCCCAGTTTCCCTGGCCATCTACTAATGGATAACGATATGAAAAAGGTTGCGCCATTAACACCATAGCTTCGTAACAGGCACTGTCACCATGGGGGTGGAATTTACCTAATACATCACCAACGGTTCTGGCTGACTTTTTATATTTAGCCGCAGCAGATAACCCTAGCTCACTCATTGCATAAATAATACGCCTTTGAACGGGTTTTAAGCCATCGCCTATATGAGGTAAAGCACGATCCATGATCACATACATGGAATAGTTAAGATAAGCATCTTCGGTAAAACGTTTTAAAGGAAGTTGTTCAATACCTTGTAAAGACATGGCCTCTAAGTCTGACATCTATATACCTGAATCATATTTTTATTATTTAAAGGGGGAAGTTTTATCGTTTTTATAGCTCACACTTTACAGTGTTTAATAGAGAAGAAAAACAAAATGTAAAATAAATTATCATATTTTTATAAATTCTAAGATTTAAATACCTTAACTCTGTTTCTGCCAGCACTTTTTGCCGCGTAAAGGCTATCATCTGCATTTTGTAATAAATCAGCAAATTTTTCAGTTGACGGATTTAGCTTAGCCACCCCAAAACTTGCTGTTACTTTTATTATTGATTCTTCATGTATGATATCTAACTTTTCGATGGCCGACCTTAATCTTTGTGCAATTTGAATCGCCTTTTTAATATCAAGATCAACTAATACTGCCAAGAATTCTTCACCACCGATACGCGCAAGAATATCGATATCTCGCAAACAATCTTGGCTTATCCTTGATATTTCAACTAAGACTAGGTCGCCCACAGCATGCCCGTAGTTATCATTTATTTTTTTAAAATGATCTATATCAAATGCAATAACAGCTAAATTACTTTGTTGCTTTTTTGCCTTATTAAAAAGCTTATCAATTTGAAAAAATAAATATCGTCTATTATGTAACTGAGTCAGAGAATCGGTATTTGCCATTAAATGCAGGCGTTTTTTCACCTGAAATTGCTTAATCAACAGGTAGAGTAATAACAAAGCCAATATTGCAAAAATACCTATCACTAAGTTTTGAAATTTAGTTTCTTTCGCCGACTTTTCAAGCGCTAATTGCTTGATCTGAATATCTTTAAGTAACAATTCATTTTTCAATTCAGATTGTTGTGTATCAAACTGAATTTTATATTTAGATCTAACTTCTTCTCTGTCTCTATCTTTAATTTCATCCAACAAGGTCGTTTTTTCTATTAATAAATCGTAAGCCTTTTGATAATCACCTGACAAGGCATAATATTCTGCAGACAAGCTCAATAAAGTAACCCGATTTAACTGGTAGCTCGTTTTATGCATCTCATCTGTTAATTGAGTTATATAATCTAACCCTTCTTTCGCCTTATTTAACTTATTTTGCTTTAAATGAATACGTAATTGTGTATAAAAAAATGACATTTTATAAATTGCGCTTTGTATATCAGCTAACAATGGTTCAGCCAAAGCGATATAACGCTCAGCCAAATTAAGTTCATCCTGTGCTAAATAAACTTTCGCCAGCCCTGTGTAAGCAAAATATTGGTTTCGTACATCTTTTGATTTGGCAGCTGAAACTAATATTTTTTTATAGTTGCTTTCAGCTTGAGCAAAATCACGCATTTTCAAATAAATATCAGCAATATTATATCTCGCAATTTGTTCGTCAAATAACAAGCCATGTTTTGAATAATAACCGATTGCCAATTCTAAAAATTCAATGGCTTTGGGGTAGTCCTTTATATTGGTATAAGAAATTGCCATATTTGCATGCAGATTAGCAATTTCAAATTCATCTCCTTTTTTTTGAATGATTTCATAAGCTCGCTGATAATATTTAATCGCTAAAGTTTCTAATTCATCTGACGAATAAAAAGTGGCAATAATCGTATAACCTTTACTCAATAGCTCATTATTTTTTTCTTGCAAAGCGATTTTTATTGCTTTGCTGATCAGTTTTCTGGCTAAGGTGTTTTGCCCTACCATACTCATTAAATTGGCATTGTTAGCCAAAATATCAAACCCTACAACTCCCTTTTCATCAGCGTATAAAGATTTAGCCTGTTCATTTGCGTGTTTTGATAAATCATTTTTACCAATATAAAATGCATATTTTGCTATTCGAGCCTGAATCGCGGCAAGATCATAATAGGTTAAACTCAGGTTTTTTTTATTACTTAATTTTTGTGTATATGCTAACGCTTGATGGGGGTCCTGAATGTCCAATTTATCTATATAAGCAAACTCTTTTGCTAACCATTCTGGGTGTATATTATGTGCAAATACAAAAAAAGGTGAAGAAATAATAATTATCAACCAATGAAATTTTGTATTAAACATTAAATGCCCAACACCAGTATCAATTTAATCATCTACTTAGTTTAAGCCCAATTACTGTAAATATCCTTAAGTTGAGTTATTTAAAATAACTAGATTGATATGTCACAGCAATTAATTCTTTATTTCATCGCTAAGATTGAAATAAGCGTCTACCTCATTCCAATCCCATAGCAGATTTTTGTGAAAACCAGTTTTGTAATTGCGCTTGTTATCCCGTTATTTCATTGTCAAACATTAAACTTGTGCCTGGTCGCCGCTTTGTTCTAACCAGGTTTTTCTGTCACCAGAGCGTTTTTTAGCAAGTAACATATCCATGATTTCAATGGTGACTTCTGGCTCTTCTAAAGTTAATTGCACTAAACGACGAGTATTTGGATCCATAGTCGTTTCACGTAACTGTAACGGGTTCATTTCGCCCAGACCTTTGAACCTTTGTACATTAACTTTACCACGTTTCTTTTCAGCGCTGATCCTGTCTAAAATGCCCGTTTTTTCATCTTCATCTAATGCGTAATAAACATCTTTACCTACATCAATACGATACAAAGGTGGCATAGCGACATAGATATGCCCCAATTCCACCAATATTCTGAAATGTTGCATAAATAGCGCACAAAGCAAAGTGGCAATATGTAAACCATCGGAATCAGCATCTGCCAAGATACAAATCTTTCCGTACCTGAGTTGAGATAAATCCGTTGAATCTGGATCCATACCTATTGCAACTGAAATATCATGTACTTCCTGAGAAGCCAGTATTTGGCCTGATTCTACTTCCCAGGTATTTAATATTTTTCCTCTTAATGGCATTATTGCCTGAAACTCTCTATCTCTTGCCTGTTTCGCTGAGCCACCAGCTGAGTCACCTTCCACTAAAAATAGTTCTGTTTGTTCTACATCACTTGACGCACAGTCGGTTAATTTTCCTGGTAGTGCAGGTCCTGAAGTAATTTTTTTACGCACAACTTTTTTAGCTGCCCGCATTCTTTTTTGCGCGTTATTGATACATAACTCAGCCAGTAAATCTGCTTTATCTGTATGTTCATTTAACCATAAACTAAAGGCATCTTTTACTACACCAGAAACAAAAGCGGAACATGAACGTGAAGAGAGTTTTTCTTTAGTTTGACCTGCGAATTGCGGATCTTGCATTTTGACAGAGAGTATATAACTACATTTATCCCAAATATCATCGGCCGTTAGTTTTACGCCTCTGGGTAATAAATTTCTGAATTCACAAAATTCACGCATGGCTTCCAGTAATCCCTGGCGAAGCCCGTTAACATGTGTACCACCAAGCGCGGTTGGGATCAAATTCACATAACTTTCTGCTATGCCCTCACCGCCTTCAGGTAACCATAAAATAGCCCAGTCGGCACCTTCGGTTTGCCCTGCAAATTCACCGGTAAAAGGCTGCTCAGGTAAACATTCATACCCTTTAACAGCTTCCTTTAAATAATCTTGTAATCCGGCATCATATTGCCATTCAGTTGTTTCTTTTGCTTGTTTATTAATAAATCGAATGCGTAAACCCGGGCATAGTACTGCTTTGGCTTTTAACAAATGTGCAAGTTTAGTCACTGAAAAGTTAGCTGAATCAAAATAACTGGGATCTGGCCAAAAATGCACGCTGGTGCCTGAATTTCTTTTTCCTACAGTGCCCGTTACAGTGAGATCTTCAACTTTATCTCCATTTTCAAAAGCCATTTGATATTGATTACCGTCACGCTTAACCATGACTTCTACACGTGTTGATAATGCATTTACAACAGAGATACCAACACCATGTAAACCACCAGAAAACTGATAATTTTTATTTGAAAATTTACCACCTGCGTGCAATTTTACAAAAATAAGTTCGACGCCAGGGATCCCTTCTTCTGGATGAATATCTGTGGGCATGCCCCGACCATCATCTATTACTTCTAAAGAATTATCTTCATGCAAAATGACATCTATTTTACTGGCATGTCCCGCAAGCGCTTCATCAACACTATTATCAATAACCTCCTGGCCCAAATGGTTTGGCCTTGTGGTATCTGTATACATACCTGGTCTGCGTTTAACGGGATCTAAGCCATTTAATACTTCAATAGCTTCTGCATTATAATTTTGTTCACTCATGATCGCTGCATTCTTATTTTTTTAAACGTTTTATTAAATGTTAAGGAAATCTACAATACCATCAAAGTGATTATGAAAACCAATAAAACTATGATCTCCACCAAATTCTATCTGTTGATGGCACTGCGAATAATACTTTACCGCTTCCTGATAATTTAAGACTTCATCACCAGTTTGTTGTAATAGCAATAATAATTCAGGTTTCAACAGTGTTTTTAAATAACACCACTTAAGCTGTTCTATATGACTTTGCGTTACATGATAACGATAATTTTGATACGGGTTAAATTGTTCACCTAAATAATCAGCCATTAAATTAAAAGGCGTCACTGCCGGATTAATTAATACCGCTTTTATCTGGTATTTTTGCGATAAATAAGTTGCGTAAAAACCGCCCAGAGAGCTGCCTAAAAGCACCGTATTAGCATCGATTAAGTTTTCTAACTGGATCAAACTGGCGATAGGTTCATGCTTTAAACAGGGCACCAGATATTCAATTTCATTATGATATCTTTGCGCTAAATACTGGCCAAACTTTACCGCTTTATACGACTCTGGGGAACTATTAAATCCATGAATATAAATAACCTTTTTTTTATACATTAATCACTCTACTTACTGCGGGTTTATCCATATAACCTGAGTTGAAATTTCACCTTGTTGTGACACTTCAATAATACGATAACCCGGTCCCAAATCTTGTTGCTGCCAGCTAGTACTGTTCTTTGTAAACTGGATTGAGGTAGCTGGCGTTGCTTTAATTGCTAATTGGCCGTTGTTTTCACTATATTGATAGGAATAATCATTATGCACATGCCCATGGACCAACAAGGGCACTTTGTTATTTTGTGTTAATACTGCTAACAATTGTTCGCCATTAGTTAAAATATGCTTATCTATATATCCATTCACTTTAATTGGATGATGATGACAAAAAACAATAGTTGGCTTATTAGTCTTTGTTAATTGTAACGCTATTTCACTTAATTCAGTTTGAGTTATTTCACCAGACGGGGTATTACTTTTTGTATTCAATAATAAAATCTGAACTTTATGCGTGTCTATACATTTCTCTGTATTAATTTGGCTATTTTTAAATGCAGCCTCAAATAATGCGAGCTCATCATGATTGCCAGGCAACCAAAATACCGGACACGTCAAGCCTGAGTCAGCGATTAATTGTGCAAAATTTTGATAAGAGCCTAATGTATGATCTTGTGTTAAATCGCCGCCAAAAATAGCTAAATCAACCTGTTGCTCCTTAATATTTTGCAACGTTTTCTTTAACCCATCATAGGTATTGACCTTAAAATACTCACCATTTTTATTTGCAAATAAATGACAATCGGTAAAGTGCGCTATCTTTAAAGCTGATTTATGCAGTTTAAAACAGGGGTTAAACCAATCCATGATTTACATCCCATAAACAACGCGAGCGACCATGGCTAATACAATGATCCAACCAGTCTAATAGAAATGCATTAACCTGATATTTTTCGTCTTTATGATGCATATTGGGATTAGGATATTGATTAGTTGGCTTAATTCTCTTTAAATAATCAGGGCTTATCACCTCAGCCATTCTTGCATCATGATAAATGCGTACGGATAGCTCAGGGTTAATAAAGCCGATAATGTTCTGACTGATCTGTTTAAAGGTAATATCTGAGGTAAATCGGGCCGTGGCTGTGATCTCCAGTGTATAACTAAACTTATCGACGTCAATAGTACATATTTTACCCACAAGCTCTTGTTTAGGCATTAATTTCATCACCCGAAAATAATTTTGCTCGCACAAAGTCATAAATGCAGGCAAGTCAGGAATATACTGTTTTCGATTAGATGAATTCTTCATTTTTCCACTTATTTTTTAGTCTTACTAAATTTAAAGCGAGCCATTGCAAACAAATTACCGTAGCTGCATTGTCTATTATACCTTGTTCTAACAATAACAAGGCTTTTTCGCGGGCTATGGTATGAACTTTTATATCTTCATTTTCGGTTTCCAGGCCATAAACGCCCCCCGCCTGTGATAAATCTGTTTTAGCTAAATATAAATACAGTCGTTCTGAAGACCCTCCGGGACTCGACAGATAGGATAACATAAACTCTAAATCCGATAATATAAGCCCAGCCTCTTCTTCAGCCTCACGGATAGCAACTTGTTGATAATCTTTTGATCCTTCAGCCATACCCGCTATGCATTCTAATAACCAGGGGGATTTATCCGGCAGAGCCGAGTCTAATGCGCCGATACGAATTTGTTCAATGAGTAAAACTTTGTCTGTATTAGGGTCATAAGGTAAAACAGCAACGGCATGACCACGTTCCAGAATTTCCCGATAAATTACCTGAGAGTGACCACCACAAAACAATTTATGACGAAAGGCATACTGTTCAATTTTGAAAAAACCATTAAAAATTTCAGTTTTATTTATTAATTCAACATCTTTACTATTGAATTTAATAAAATCGTTCATATATTAACCCTACTAATATTGATATACCTAAACTGGCAACTTTACCCTTGGTCAATTTATATATTCTGTTACATTTGAATAAATACTTTTACGTAAAAGGTTTTTAGCTTGAACAAAAAACAGTTTACCATCAATGCAATTAAAGAATAAAAGTCTAAGGACGAATATCTCAATGAAAAAGAAATTACTCGCTGCGCTTATAGGCCTAAGTTGTACATTCGCAACGTCAGCTAGCTATGCTGATGACTTATTACAAGTATACCAAATTGCGATGGCAAATGATCCTGTTGTTTTAAAAGCAAAGGCCAACGCTGAAGCTGAAAGCTATAAAATTGATACGGCGATGGCAGCCTTATTACCGGAACTTGGTTTTAATATGGGTTATTCCAGGACGAAAGGAGATGGATTTACATTTCCAGGCAGCGGCATACCAGACAAAATAGACAGAGAAGGCTTTACTCGAGGTTTTTCATTACAACAATCTTTGTTTAATTTAAATTCCTGGAGAAGTTTAGAAATAGCACAAAAACAAGCTCTGCAATCTCAAGCCAGTTATGATGTTACCCAACAATCTTTAATTGTCAGAGTGTCAAACAGCTACTTTGACGTACTTTCTAAATTAGATGATTTAGAGTTTGTACAGGCCGAAAAACGTGCGATTGAACGCCAGTTAGAACAAACCAAACAAAGATATGCCGTGGGTTTAACTGCTATCACAGATGTCCATGAGTCTCAGGCCCAGTTTGATAACTCAGTAGCACGTGAAATAGTCGCAAAGAATGATGTTGAAACGGCCCGTGAGAACCTGCGTGAAATCACTGGTAAATATCATGAAAAGTTAAATCCACTTGATACCACTAAATTTTCAACGGTTTCACCTAGTCAGTCTAGTGCTGAATTTATTAAAACCGCAGAAGATAAAAACTTAGAATTACAGCTCGCTAAAGTCACTTTAGATATTGCAAAACAACAAATTGATCGTGCGCAGGCAGGTCATTACCCAACACTGACTTTAAATGCCTCCTATGATGATAGTTTAGACATCACAACCGATCCTCGTTCAGATCAACGAAAAGTCGGACTGACTTTCCTTGCACCTATTTATTCCGGTGGCGCGACAACAGCGGCAACTGAGCAGGCAAGAGCTTATTACGTAGCAAGTAGCGAAGATATGGAAGCAACACATCGAGCTGTTACTAAAAATGTACGAACTACCTATAACCAGGTGGTATCAGATATCGCAACTTATCAGGCACTAGAGCAAGCCGTAGTGTCTGCACAAAGCGCTTTACACGCCACAGAAGCTGGTTTTGAAGTAGGTACCCGTACCATAGTTGATGTATTACTCAGTACTCGCAACCTTTATGATGCTAAACGTAATTTGTCTGCGGTACGTTATCGTTATGTTGTGTCAACATTAGCGTTAAAACAGGCTGCCGGTACTTTAAATAAATCAGACATTGAAGCCATCAATCAAGGCTTAAATTAAAAAATAGCCTACAGGGGAGTATCAGCATACTCTCCTGTTAAGCGTGAGATCCTAGAACCTACTCCTTTCTTGGTTTATACTCCTTGCCAAATTTATTTATCTGTATGTTGAGCAGCCTAGTGGTTAAAGATCCTAAATTTAAAATATCCTTTATCAAACCAACATTTTGGTTAACTTGGCTTGGCACCGGAATTTTATATCTGATTTCCTGGCTACCATTTAGCTGGCAAATAGCATCAGGCGCATTTATTGGCAGACTGCTACATAAATACTTTAAAAAAAGACGCAAAATTGCCGAACGAAATGTGCAATTGTGCTTTCCAGAAATGCCTGAAAATGAACAAGCCCAGTTAGTATTAAAAAACATGGAAAATACAGGTATTGCTATATTTGAATCTGGTATGGCCTGGTGGTGGCCAGAGTGGCGAGTAAAACGACACTTAGGTTCAATAAAAGGTTTTGAGCATATTGAATCTTTGCAAAAATCAGGTAAAGGCGTATTAATGTTAGTGCCACATATGTTGCATCTTGAAATGGCCGGTAGAATAATGGGGGTGGCACAAAATGGCGTTGGTTTCTATCGTCCTCACAATAACCCGTTAATTGAATATTTTATGACTAAAGGTCGTTTACGTTCTAATGAATACTTAATTGGCAAAAAAGATGTCAAAGGATTATTAAAAGCGCTGAGTAAACAAAAACTTTGTTACTATTTACCAGATCAAGATTACGGCAGAAACCGCAGTGAATTTGTACCTTTTTTTGCGATGACCGAAACAGCCACTACCACAGGTACAACGCTATTTGCCTCAAGTAAACATTGTGAAACTGTCGGTTTTAAAAGTAAAAGAACTGCAGAGGGTAAATATGACCTTGAAATTACTCCTCAATTGTCTGACTTTCCTTCAGACAATGTAAAAAATGACCTTTGCAAAGTCAATCAACACATAGAGGATGCAGTTTTAAATGCGCCAGAACAATATATGTGGTTGCATCGCAGGTTCAAAACACGCCCTGATAAAGATGCGCCTTCAGTGTATGAATAACTAAACTGAACACTAAAAATTCAAACCAATGATTTAAAACAGTATAGATAAATTAATTAAAACTGTTTAGTATAACAATACCAGTTTGAGTAAGCTTTATACCTGACCAGCTCTACAGCAGATATCTTTATCAAATTGGTATTATTGATACCTAAGGGGTGAAGTACTATGTGGTTTTGGATCAAACATTTATCATTGGCAATCGTTTTAATTGCAGCAGCGGCTTATTTTTTATTATCTGATGGCCCGGTTTATACTCCGTCTAAAAAAGTTGAATCAACGACGAATTCAGCGGCTGCCGGGTTATCCAGCTTTTACGAGTCAATCAGAACAGATATGAATAAAATGTCATCCGATTTTGTACTTCAATTAACTCCCCCTGAAACAAACTTAACCACTGCGCTAAAAGAACGCGCCAGTATCGTAAAGCCCTCTTCAGCAAAATGGAAAGGCAAAAATACAAGCCGTCGTTTCAAAGCTGGAGAAACGTTAAAATCCATCATGAGCAAATATGCTAAAGACGAAGGGATTGAGTTTTTTTGGTATTTAGATAAAGACTACCGTGTAAAAGAAAATTTTCGTGTAGATGATAACTTTGTTTCTACTTTATATCAGGTCGGCAAAGCCATAGATACTGACTTTGAATTTGATGTGAAAACCTTCTTTTGTTATAAAGAACGCACAGCAGTGATCACCGAGAATCCATCTGAATATGTCAGAGATAACTGCATTAAAGCGACTTTATAAACCAAAAATAGCATCCCAGGTATTACATACATGTAACTTATGCTGCGCAATTAATTGATTTTCAACCAATCTGGCTTCATTACGTAAACTTAAAACATGGTATTGTTGTCTATAATCACAATATGCCTGTATTAACTGTTCACTTTGTTGAATTGAAATAATATTTAATTTTGCAGCTGAATGAAAAATTCGAATGTTATCTGAAAACGTCATAATCTGGGGGCTTTCATTACTATTCGCCAGCACAATATATTGTGCTATAAATTCAATATCGGCCATTGCACCTTTATCTTGTTTTAAGTCAAATAATACTTCGTTTCCTTTGGCTAAATGAGTGCGCATTTTTGCCCGCATGTCACAGACTTCTTGTTTTAACTTAACCTTATCCCTTGATAAACTTAATACTTGTGCTCTGATGTCATTAAATCTGAGTCGCATATTTTCCTGACCATAAATCATTCTGGCTCGTACTAACGCCTGATGTTCCCATGTCCATGCTTCATTAATTTGATACTCAAGAAAGGTTTCAATATTAATGGCGAGTAAACCTGATGCACCTTCCGGCCTTAATCTGGTATCAAGTTCATATAATATGCCTGATGCGGTTCTGGTATTAAATAAATGCATTAATCTTTGCGCCAGTTTCAGATAAAATTGACGAGAATCAATTTCTCTAGCGCCACTTGTCATTTGCATATTGTTACTATTGTGTACAAACACAAGATCTAAATCAGAATCATAACCCAGCTCAATTCCTCCGGCTTTACCGTAAGCTATCACTGCAAAGCCTTTTTCTTGTTCTGACGCATCATGGGGATAACCAAATTTATCCACCATATGCCGCCATGCAATTTCAATACTTTGCATCACAATCGCTTCACTTAATGCAGTTAGATGCTCACTAACTTTAGTTATAGCTAATACACCCGTTGCATCTGCTGCTGCAATTCTCAATTGATGAGTTTGTTTAAACTGACGTAAAGCTTCCATTTGTCGCTCTAGATCCTGATCATCAATTCGCAGAAAAAAATGACGTATTTCATCTGTGTAGGCAGATAATGACGGAGGTTTATAAAGCTGAGCGGGATCAATAAGTTCATCAAGTAAAATCGGATATCTGGCTAAGTGTTCACCGATCCACTGGCTATGCTGACAAAGTTTAACCAGTTGTTTTAACGCACCTAAATTCTCAAACAATAACTCCAGATAAGCCGTTCGTGATGCAACTTTGATTATTATATCTGAAACTAAATGGAACACTCTTTCGGTGCATTTGCTTAAAACAAGTTGCTGTAATATTTGTGGCATCAATTTATCTAATATATCTCTGCCCCTGGCCCCGATTTTAATTTTATTTAATTTAGCATGAAAATTATCTAATTCACTTTGCCATAATTTTTTTTGCGTTTCGGATCCATTAATTTCTTGCAAAACCGTTATATCTGACTGTTCCCAGGCCGTAATATATTCTGCCGCTTCATTATCTTCGGGTTCTTTTTCAGTGCCTATCATTAAATTAAACTCATTATGCACCTGAGCCATAGTATGTGATATTTCACTTTGTACCGCTGCAAAGTTATTTTTATTTAACAACCAACTTAATCTAAGCTGATTTAATGTATCTATTGGTAAACTTTGTGTTTGTTCGTTATTAAAGATTTGCAAGTACTGTTCTATTTTTCTTAAATATAAATAACCTGATTTTAACTGAGCAATCGTTGTTGGGTCTAAAACACCTAATTTCTCTAAGGCGATTAAGGCCTGCAGCAATGATTGAGTTTGCAAAACCGGATCTCGCCCTCCTCGGATCATTTGAAAAGCCTGCACTACAAACTCAACCTCTCTGATCCCACCCGCACCTAATTTAATATTCCATAATAATCCATTACGTCTGACTTCCTGAGCAATCATAAATTTCATCTTTCTCAGTGATTCAATCACTGAAAAATCAATATATCTGCGGTATACGAAAGGCTTAAGTAAAGCTGTAAATTTATCTGTATAAACCGATGACTCTCCAATTAAGCGCGATTTAAGCATGGCATATCGCTCCCAGTCACGCCCTTGTTCCTGATAATACTCTTCCATGGCATTAAAACTCATCACTAATGGGCCACTGTCTCCAAAAGGCCGTAATCGCATATCAACTCTAAAAACCTGCCCTTGTGGCGTAACCTGATTTAATGCGGCAATCAGTTTTTGGGCGACCTTATTAAAAAAAACTTGCGCTTCTATACTTTTTCTTCCGCCTTGAGTTTCACAATGTTTAGGATAAGTAAAAATTAAATCGATATCCGATGAGTAATTGAGTTCAAAACCCCCTAACTTTCCCATACCTAGTATTAACATAGGCATAGGGACTGCTTGTTTATTCAACGGCTTGCCATTAATTAAAGAGACTTGTTCATATGCCCATAAATAAGCGGAATGAATTAATGTATCAGACAATTTTGAAATATACGCGATACTGTCTTCGATAGGATTTTTGATAACCAAATCAAGATAAGCGACTTTCAACCAATAGCGATTTCGATATTGTCGTAATTGTGAAAAACAGTCCGATTGCGACAAAGAGCCCAATTCAGACAATACCAAAGGAGAAGGGATTTCCCTGCAATTTTCCGTTTCTTCTTCAACTAACCATAAACCTAGCGTAGGTTCTTTTGCCAATATATCGTATGCAAAATCACTTAAAGCTAACAATTGGAGTAAATTATTATCTTTGTGGGGCGCCAGATCTTGTGTCGGATAAATTTCTAGCAGCCTGGAATGGCCGAGTTTTTGCAACTGTTCAGGAAATAGCGCCATTAAATTTCTCCAATTATTTACAATTAGTTATTTTCCATTGTAATTATACCTAGACAGAATAAAATGTCTGGGCATTTTACAACAACATATAAAAACTATGACCTATTTTACATTGGCACCACAAACACTTATTGCACTGGCATGTACATTTATTTTCACCTTAATTCTTATTTTTATTGTTCGTGCCATGATACAAGTAAAAAGCGAATATAATTTGCGAACCGAGTTAGCGCAAAAAGATAATTTTGCCTTAGGCATTAGCTATGCAGCTATTATTTTTACCTTAATCGTGATCACCGCTTTTTTACTAAATACATTTAGTTTCACTGATGTTAAAGCCGATATATTGTATGGCATAGCTTTAGTTTGCATTGCCTTTATATTCATTCATATTGGTAAAAATATACATGACAACATAATACTGAGCCATTTCAATGAAGAAAAAGCGATAAAAGAAAAAAACATATGCGCAGCATTTATTGATGCTGCTGTTATTATATCCAATGGCGCTATCGTTATCGCTTTATATAAATGGTCTAATACACAGAGCTTAGATGGACTCCTTATTTTATCTGTATGTTTTATATTAATGCAGGGCTTTATGATGTTACACAGTCGCTGGCTTGAATATTTGTTTGCAAAAACCAATCAAGGTGATTCTTTACAACATCAATTTAAATTTGAAAACACATCACTGGGGTTACGTTATGGCGGACAAACACTTGGATTTAGTTTGGCTTTATGTGCAGGTATTTGCAGCACATCTTATTTTCCCGGCGCTCTCGTAGAAAATTTAATTTCAATTTCGCTACAAGCTGCGGCTTTAGTGGTGTTACAAATGTTGATTAGTGTGAGTTTCATCAAACTTGCTTTACCCAAAATAAATGTTGAAGCAGAAATTGATCATCAGGATAACATAGGCATTGCAAGTATTGAATTCGCAGTCTATATCGCAACCAGCTTAATTCTAATTAATTTGTTTTGTCTATAAATTTGCTGTTTTAAAATAAAAAATAATATTCACCAACAAATTTGATGACCTTTAGATGCAGAGCAGCACGCTCTGCTATTTATCTCGCCGTACCTTGCCACCGGAAAAAATAAGCGCCAGTAACCAGAAATACCACAGTCATAATAATCAAAGCGAATAAATGATTTTTAACTTGCCATAAAGATACACCGTCTAACATGATTGCTCTTGCAGCTTCTAACATATGAGTTAACGGAAAAACTTGCGCTATATATTGAATGAAGGGAGGGCTTCCTTCCAATGAAAACCAAACGCCAGACAGCATCATCATAGGCCATGAAACCAAATTTAACATACCGCCAGTAAATTCTTCCGATTCAGAGCGACACGAAATCAATAAACCAAGCGAAATAAGTGAAATGGTTCCAAGAACAGCAACAAGAAACAAGTCAAACAGACGACCTAAAATATAAAAATCAAATAGCCAATGACAAGCTAAAAAAATACCTGAGCTAAGAAGTATAACAATCAATAGCCTTGAACAAACTTGTGCCGTTAAAAATTCAATCGATTTTAAGGGCGTTGCTTTCAACCTTTTTAATACCGAGTTTTTTCGATACCTGACAATAACGTAGCCAACACCAAACAAGCATGAAAACATCATATTCATGCCTAAAATACCAGGCACAACCCAATCTAAATACCTCACTTCTTTGCCCGATATCGCTTCTTTTACAAATCCCTGAGTGTGTGCCAGCAGTAATTTTTCAGCAATATATCCAGTACTAGAAGATTGATTAAGCCAATAATTCTTCTCAGAAAAATCCACCAACAAATCAATTTTATGTTGTCTTAATTTTAATTGCGCAGTATCGGTATCATCATAATTTACAAACTCAATATATTTCAATTTGGTAAAACTATTTTGCGTCGCTGGCAAACTATTATCAGCAGTGATCAAACCAATTTTATATAAGGTTTTTCCATCACCAGAAAATATAAAAGCAAAACCTACAACTAACAATACAGGAAATATAATATTCCAGCCTAAAGCAGATCTATCTCTAAAAAATTCGTAATTGCGCGCAGTAAAAACAGCCAAAAAACGTTTAAACATAATTTTCCTTTGCAGCAAGTGCATGCCCGGTTAGTTTCAAAAATAAATCGTCTAAATTGGCTGATTTAACCTGTAAACCATCTAAAGAAATGCCTCTTTCAATCAAGCTAACTAAGGTTTTCTGTACATTTTTACTTTGGATCAATACACTTTGTTGTGCAATTTGAATTTTAAAATCATCACCGTGCGCTAAATTAAAGTGCTCTATGGGCAATTTAATAAGAGCACCATTAAAGTGCTGTTGTAATAGTATATTAGGCGTATCCATGGCGATTATTTTTCCCTGATCCATAATGGCTATTTTATCGCAAAGATATTCAGCTTCATCCATATAATGCGTTGTTAATAATATAGTTTTACCCGTCGATTTTATTTTATTAATTAAGTCCCAAAATAATCTTCGGCTATGGGGATCTAATCCTGTCGTTGGCTCATCAAGAAATATCAGTTTAGGATCATTGATCAAGGCTAATGCTAATAATAAACGTTGTTTTTGACCGCCTGATAATTTTCTGTGATCTTTATCAACAAAATCATCCAATTGGCATAATTTAATAAGTTCATTAATGGGGATTGTTTGCTCATAAAATGCAGCAAACATAACAAGTGTTTCTTTTACGGTTAAATAATCTTGCAACGCTGTGTGCTGAAATTGTATGCCTAGTTGATGATATATTTTTTCATCTATATCTTGCCCTTGATATAAAATTTGACCGGAATCAGGTTTGACTATGCCTTCAAGCATTTCAATTGTCGTTGTTTTTCCTGCACCATTGGGGCCAAGTAAACCAAAACAACTGCCAGCTTCGACAGAAAAACTTACCCCATCAACAGCTTTAATATCTGAAAAAGAACACTTTAGATCTAATACTTCTAATATCACAGCCATATATTCCTCTATTTAGAAAAATAATCTATTTAGATCAAAGCATACATGAAATTACTTAGCACTTTATATAGTAATTGATTGAAAAAAAGGATTATTCGATTGGAATTTATGGACGTATTTTAATTTCAGGATGATAATCAACTTCACCGGCATCATCTATGGTAATAAATTGATTATCAACTTGAACGATTGCTAAACTTCCTTCTGGGGTTTTTCTAACAAAAGCAAGCTCATAACCAAAATGACTCACATCACTCAAAGAGCACTCTTGCGCCAAAGTTAGTTTTTTTAACAGAGCTTGTAGCTCTTCCTCAACTTGCCTTCTGTCTTTCATAATTCCCTCCTACAGTTTAATAGTAGGAAAAGAGTATTTATTTGTCGATGATGAAGTGAAATATTTTTAATTATTTAATACAAAGGTCAGGCAACTTCCTGTTCTAAATAATTTACAATATCATTTGATTCATAAAGCCATATCACTTTATCTTGTTGTTCAATTCTTAAACAGGGCACTTTTACTTTACCACCTTGCTCTAATAAAGTTTGATTGTGAATAGGATCACGCTTTGCATCACGTAATTCAATATTTAATCCATTACGTTTAATAGACCTTCGAACCTTTACGCAAAATGGGCAGGCTTGAAATTGATATAAAGCTAAACTTTTGGTTTTTTGATCTAATTCAGCCTGTACATTGTGCTCTCTTTTTACACTTCGAGGCGTGAAAATAAAATCAATTAACAAAATAATACGACCTAATAACCAACGAACTAACTTCATAATGCCTACTCCAAAAAATTTTGCTGGATTTTAACACAGAAAAAAGTCCGATTCTCGCATTATTATAATTTCTACCAGTCAAGCTGCACTGAATATTTTGTTTCAGCGCAGCCCCGTCAAAGAAATTAATATTGATTACTCGCTGTTTGAGATTGATCTTTAGCACTACGTGCTTTTACTGTCACACGGCGGTCGAAAAAATCTCCTTCAAAATCTTTATTTTTAGCAATTGACTGAGTTTCACCAAAGGCATGACTATTAAGTCTGTTATGTTTAACACCTTGTTTTATTAAGTAAGATTGCACATTAACAACACGTGATTTTGACAGCGCAAGATTATCTTTTTCATTTCCTCGTTGATCCGCAAAACCATTTAGATCTAGCTGTAATTCAGGGTTTTGTTTTAATACAGACGCTAATTCAGTCAATTGCTGAGCAAAGTGGGGTTCAATCTCAGAAGACCCAGTGCGAAATTGTACTGTCATTGCCATTAAGTTATTAATCCTCTGTTTTTGCAGTGCCAGTTTTTCAACTTCAATTTCAGCTAAGCGTGCACCTAATTGTTCATTTTGTGCCAGCATATTGTCGTAATTAGCCGTTTTCTCTCTTAATGCAACCAATTTACTGTGCTGAGCCGTTAATTGTCTGTCTTGAAGCGCAATTTCTTTTTTATCTCCTTCAGCCTGCCCGATCAACCCGCCCGTTAATGCCCCTATAAAAGCACCGACAGGACCTGCAACGATAGCACCTATTACAACGCCGGTCCCAACTCCAATTGCTTCTTCTTTATTGGTATCTGATGCAGCCATAACAGGTGTTGCTATGAGTGAAGTCGAAAGTGCTAATGCGATTGCTGAAGTAATAAGTAATTTTTTCATTTTTATATTCCTAAATAATTGTTTGGTTGATTGTGCTCTTTGTCTGGAATGAATTAAAACACTTGCTTATGGCATGAAATGGGATGAAAAAGGGCAATTCAAAGATCAAATATGGCGAAAAAAAGGCAATTACATTTTTACTATTATAAATAATTTATTTTTAGGTATAGTGCACTTAAGCAAAAGACATGAGATACAAAATGAAAAAAATAGCCATAGTAGAAGATGAAACTGCGATCCGTGAAAACTATAGTGAAATGCTCACAAAACAAGGGTATCAAGTTAATGGTTATGAAAGCCGTATCGCGGCAGAAACCGCATTTAAACAAGCTTTACCTGATCTTGCGATTATTGACATAGGTCTAGGTGATGAAATTGATGCTGGCTTCTCTTTATGCCAAACATTAAGAAGTCTATCTAAAACACTGCCAATTATTTTTTTAACTGCACGTGATAGTGAAATAGATACCGTATGTGGATTACGTATGGGAGCTGACGATTATTTAACTAAAGATATTAGCTTACCGCACTTAGCGGCGCGTATTGCCGCATTATTCAGAAGAATGGAAGCATTAAATAGCCCGGCTCTGGAAGAAAATATCATCAATCATGGCAAACTAAAAATAGATAACAAACGTATGCTGGTATTTTGGCAAGATCAGCAATTAGATCTCACTGTAACAGAGTTTTGGATGGTACATGCTTTATCTAAACGCCCGGGACATGTCAAAAGCCGCAATGAATTAATGAATGATGCAAAAATTTATGTCGATGACAGCACCATCACTTCACATGTAAAAAGGATCCGTAAAAAATTCATAAAACTAGATGCTGAATTTGACTGTATAGATACGGTATATGGCATGGGCTATCGCTGGGAGCAAGTTTAATGCGATTTGGCTTACGTACTCAGTTTATTTTATTGTCTTGCTTTTTGTTTTTACTGCCTTGGTTGGGTTACGAATATGTCGGCGAAATGGAAAAATATCTGAGAAAAGGCCAGGAAAAAACCTTAGTAGGCACAACTCGGGCACTTGCCACCGCATTACATGAAAGACCCAAATTATTCGATAAACAAGCTAGTTTTTTACAACAAGTTGTAAAAGGACGGGATCTATACGCTTATAACTTAGTTAACCCAATTAATTTAGATGGTAAATTAAATGACTGGCATCACTATCAGCCGCTATTTTGGCATTATGACGCGAAATATTTAAAAAATGAGGCAATAAACCATCAAGATAGTGATTTGTCTTTTTCTCATATGGTGGGTAAATATGGCAATCACCTATATGCCGTTTTTCAGGTCTTAGATCAAAATTTAATTTACCGTAAAGAAAACAGCTTGAAAGTCACTAATAATGACTACCTAGAAATAGCAATAAAAAATCCAGACGGATTATTAGAAAGTTATGTGATAGCCACAAAACAAGATGGTTGGGTAACCGCTTTTGAACAAACAAACTTAATACCCACACCAAAAATTCAAGGTCACTTTGCAGCAACAAATTCCGGCTATAACATAGAATTAAGGATCCCCCTTAATATGATAGGAAATAAGCTAGGTTTTGCTATTGTAGATAAAGATATTGGAACTCAGACAGTTAAAGTCATGGCTACATCAAACTTGCAAGATTTATCCGGCTTAGGATCTGTATTACTTCCTTCACCTGAAATTGAACGTATTGTAAAAGGTATGGCCCATTCTGGCAGTCGAATTCGTGTAGTTGACAACCATAAAAGAGTTTTAGCGCAGTCAGGTACCATACAAAATGCGGATGGTGTCTGGGCCAGCAGCTTAGATGAAAATTCGAATAATCTCGGCTGGTGGTCACAATTTGAAAAAAAATATCTTCATCCTGTCTATTATAAAATACTAACAAAACCTCCTGCTGATTTTTTAGATACATATTTTGATGTGTCATCACTGCAAGGTACTCATATAGATTCTGCGCTAAAAGGAAAATCTGAATCTAACTGGCGTTTAACACCAGATAAAAAAGCGCTGATATTATCGGCGGCTTATCCAATATGGATTGACGATAAAGTAATGGGTGCCGTTATAGCAGAAGAAACCACAAATGGTGTACGAACTCTACGTAATAAAGCATTAGAAAAACTATTTAGTGTGATTTTAGCTGTAATGCTAATTGGCACCATAACCCTATTCTTTTTTGCTTCTCGTATTTCTAGTCGGATCAGAAAACTCAGAGATGCAGCAGAAAGCGCTATCGATCATCAGGGGAGAATATTGGGAAACATTGAAACCTCAAAAGCACGAGACGAAATAGGTGATTTATCACGCAGTTTTGCCAATATCGTTGGTCGTTTAGGCGGATATACTCATTACCTTGAAAACATGTCATCCAGACTGTCACATGAACTAAGGACACCCGTTGCCGTAGTACGTTCATCATTAGAAAGCCTGCAACTACATACTTTAGATACTGAAACGCAAAAATATATAGACAGAGCAACAGAAGGCGTGAACCGATTAAGTAATATTATAACCACTATGAGTGAAGCAACACGTTTAGAACAAAGTATTCAAAGTGCTGAGTCAGAAACATTTAACTTAACTAAAGTCATTTCTGGCTGCATGCAAGGTTATCAAATAGCTTATAGTAACAATGCATTTAAACTCGATATCTGCTCTGAAAATGTAATTTTGTCGGGTGTGCCTGAATTTATCGCTCAGTTATTAGATAAACTCATTGCCAATGCCGTCGAATTTTCCACTCAAGGTACTGATATTACAGTTTCACTCTCTGTTCACAATCAAATAGCCTGTTTAACTGTCAGCAATTTAGGGCCGCTATTACCAGAAGATATTGGTGAACATATATTTGACTCTATGGTCTCAGTCAGGAGTCAGTCGCTACAAAAACAACCTCATTTAGGCTTAGGTTTATACATAGTCAGGCTGATTGCAGATCATCATAACGCTACTATAGCAGCAGAAAACTTAGCAGATAAACAAGGGGTTCAATTCAGATTGAACTTTCCGATTAAAAAAGCTTCTTAAAGTAAAAGAACTCTATAATTCGGTTATTTTTATTGAAGAAAAAGAACCCCTTAGTCATTTTCTTTAGTACAGTATTAGCTTTTCATGTCAGATTGACTTGTTCCTATTTTGAATTTGTGTAGAATACCGTCAAAATAAATCACTTCGTGGTGACAGGGACATGTCTAAAAACATCATAAACATTGTCTGCAACAACACTTCATTTGAAGTGATCAAATTTACTGGTAGCGACCTGTTATGTGAAGCTTTTGAATTTTTTGCTACGGTTGAAACCCCGACTTTTTCTCCTCTTGTCAGTGAAGTTGGCCAGGCAGTAAATATTGAATTTATTGCCTCTGATGGTTTTAAAAGAAATCAGGCCGCAACCCTATTTGCCATGACAGATCTCGGGCAATTTTCAGAATATCGACGCTATCAACTCACCTTAGGTCCAAGAGTTAATATATTAAAAAACCAACAACATAGCCGAATTATTATTGATACCAACGTACAAGATGTGATCAATAATTTAATGGCTTTGGCAGGCTACAGTGAAGGTCAGGTTGTCTGGCGCTTAAGCGCACAGTTACCGGATCTGGCGCAATTTGTACAGGCACAAGAAAGTCACTTTCAAGTTTTTCAACGATTATTAGCACAATATGGTTTAATTTACTGGACAGAATCCGGTAATCAAACTGAAGAAATAATCATTACAGACAACAACTTACATAGTCCCTATTTAGCCAGAGGTCTGCTGGAAGCAATTAGTCCTGATGGACTAAATCGTGAATATTTAGCCAGTTTTGTTGGTTTTAGTGGTGTAAAAGTTAAATTTAACAACGATTTTGGTGTGGCTTCAAGTCATGTAACTTGTTATCCGCCCAGTGCTAATGAGCAAAAATGCGAGCAACAATTTTTTGAACCAACCAGCGATAATACGGGCCAGCAAAGTGTATTTTCACAATCTCAATCTCAGGCAAATTTACGCAATGCTAAAGAAATCGTGCTCACAGGCAATACCCCAGATCTCTTTGCCGGCTGTTCAATTTCGTTAGATGATCAAACACACTTATTTGGCAGTGGTGATTATCTATGCACGCACGTTACCCACCATTTAACGCAAATTAACAACGAAAGTCTGCACAATGGCAGCAATAAGTATTATTGTACAGCCACATTTATCCCACGTGGCACGCCATTTAAACTCACCGCGCCACAACACCAGCCTAAGCCTATGGTGTTTTCTGCCACGGTAGAATCTTTAAATGAAAAAGCACAACTCAATAACAGCGGCGAATATCACTCACGTTTTGCCTTTGATAAAACCGCCCGCCCTGTTACTTCGGCCAGTAAAGCGTTAAAAAAACTTGCCTTGTATGCCTGTGCTAAACAACCACAGGCAACGGGTTGGCACTTTCCGTTAATCAAAGGTGCAAAAGTCTTGATTGGCTGTATTAATAACGATCCTAATAACAGTTATATTTTAGGATTTGCGATGGATGATGATCAAAAATCTGTGGTCACGTCACATAATCAATACCATAACCGACTTTTAACCTCAGCCGGCACAGAATTAATTCTTGATGATACACCAAGAAAAGCCAAAGTTATTTTACAAACCCTTGGCAGTGAACATTATGTTGAATTATACGGACCATTCCCCGGCAGGCACTTTGTAAAGTGGATATCCCACTACGGTGCGATTAATTTTTATTCCGGAAAAGATTTATCTATAGGCAATGTTGAGCCAGAAAATATCAGCTTTGTTTTAAAACAAGATCAACTCTTTGATGTAAATGGCAATTTAACTGTTACCAGTCAGTCTCAGGCAATCACGTATCAGGCCGCCGGTGATCTTTCATCAACAGCTGATAATTTAAATATTCAGGCACAGCAAGAGGTGTCTTTACTGAGCGGGCGTACATTCAGAACCTCAGCGCAAAGTGAGATCCAACTAAAAACCGATAATGCCAACTTAAGTATGCAGTTACCTGGCGGCTCTAGCTTTATTCAAACAGATAATAATATTGCAATTACAGGTAACGGTTCGGGTGATATTCGCATTCACAATGCGGGCGGCGAAATTAAAATCGATGCCAGTGGCAATATTGAATTAATAGGTAAAGACGTATTAACCTTAAATGGTGCTATGACCACATTTGACGGGCCTGTTGAATACAAAAATGAAGGCCCGGATACCGCCAGCGAACCTCCAGCTCTCAGCCCTGAAAATATTACCCGTAGTCCAACATTAGATATTTCAGGTGAAGGCGTTGCTGCGCTTGATTTACAAACAATCACAATAAATTATATCAATGATGTACAAGGGCCGATGCAGTATGCGTCTTATAAAATCACGCTCGATGATGGCACTGTCATTGAAGGTGGCCTGAATATTGGTGGATTTGTAGAAATTCCTAATATGCCCGTTGGCCAGTATAAATTAGTTTTAGGTGAAGATACCCGTGAATATTCCGATTCTGGGATATATCCAACAGGAACTATGCCTAGTAATGCGATGATAAAACAGAATTGTCGTGGTATTGTCAGTAAACTTGCCAATAATGATACTGAATCTTTAAAAGCCCATTATCATGGCGCAGCCAAAGCTGGAAGTTGGAGTTTTGGTATTTTACAACAAGATTTTAACTCTGAAGTGTCTGTTGAAAATGTATTAATTGCCGCTATTGCCGATCCGGGTTTCACAACAGAATCAGCTATTATCGCCCGAGATGTCACCGCACATATTATGTATTTGGCTGAAAATCCTAATGACAATAACGATAATGACTGGCTTAAATTATTTTTATTTATCAGCGCAGAGCCAATTAAAGCCTTTGGTGCTACCTTAACTTATGTGTCTGCTGACAGGTTTTCAGCAGCATTAAGTGCGCTGAGACGATTAAGATATGGCGATCCTGTCGGGTTTATCAGTAATTTAGTGTATGCCGATTTTAAGCCGGCCACAATTTCACCCAGAGTCATTGCTAAACACTTATATTATGCCTGTTTCGCGATTTTAGAAAATGAAACAATGCAACAAAAACTCGGGCCCCATTGCATAGAAAAAATTAACGATGTATACCCGGAAAAACTGCAAAATCTAGCCGATATTCTGGAAAAAGGTATCGAACGTGGTATAAAAGTATTCGAAAAACGCACCACTGAATCCCTCGCTTTATACCAGGAAGCTTATCCGCATCATGGCATCGTTGGAACACACGCTACAATCAAAGCGCCTATAAAGTTCGCGCCAGAACTTCCACCTTTGAAGGGTTCAAAGGCCCATGTAAAAATTAATGCATTGAGCGACAGGTTAGAAAGATATGCTAAACGTATTGAACTACTTGACCTGACCAAAAATATACCAGAAATGACTGATGCCTATACCCGATTACTATTTAACAATAATAGTATTATTCGAGCCGAAGCCGCTCAATATGTATATAGGGTGGATGAGTATAATAGACAACATATTGATAAATTACCCGAGTCGCCAATTGGTTTAAAACTTATAGATCCTAAAGATGTGCCTGGCCTGGAAAACTCTGTTTTCACAGATACAGATACCGGGTTTGGCGCTTCGCTATTTAAATCCGAAATATCAGGTGAAACCATGTTAGTATTTCGGGGCACAAATAATGGTGTTACAGGTAAAAAAGATTGGACTACAAATCTTAAACAAGGAGTTGGTAAAGAAACTGAGCAATATAATCAGGCTATGATACTTGCTAAAGAAGTTAACTCCTCTGTAAATGGAGATATATCCATTGTAGGTCATTCTTTAGGTGGCGGATTGGCATCTTCAGGCGTCGCAGTAACAGGTGTGAATGGTTTCACCTTCAATTCTGCAGGGTTACATCCAGATACAGCGAAAGAAATGAAAGGTTTATCTAACGACCAAACAGCTAAACTTATCATTTCGCAACATGTTGATGGTGAAGTACTCACTGGAGCACAAAAGCATGGAGATAAAACATTAACGGGAATTTCCGGTGGCGCAGGATTTTTAGCTGGCGGTCCATTGGGAGCGATAGCAGGAGTTTTGGCTAAAGAATTACTAACCGATGATGTCCCTCAGGCAATAGGAGAAATGCGTATGATACCGAGCGTTAATGGCGGTAACCCCGTAGCAAGACATGGCATGGATCAGGTAATAGATGGTATTGAAGAACAAAAATCCGAGGATATTCAAATATTAAACGATTATAAGCACAAATATTATGGCAATTAGAGATACAATTAAAAACCTAAAAACCAAAGTATCACGCTTTATCGGACTATTAATATTAACGGTCACCTCTGCATGTGACAATGGAACAAATATGAAACTTGAAGAGTATTTTACTAAAGAAACAGCCGAAATTATTACTGTAATTCAAAAATTAGATGAAGTTAAAGCCAGAAGATTACTTGCAAATCAGCGCACATTAAATCTTCGTGGTGAACATGGAATTACCCCTTTGTTTTGGCTGATAATGAAAGAAAACCTTGCAGCCATTGAACTGGCGTTAACTTTAGGTGCAGATCCAAATTACTCTGCCATGGTTGAATTTGACAGATCAGGTCCGAAACCCGAGTTTCCCTTAGCTGCCGTTGCCGGAAGTGGTAATAATGATATTTTTGAACTGTTGTTAAAATACAAAGCATCTCCTGATTCGACTAATAAACACGGTCAACCTGTGTTATTTACAGCTGTTGGCCACAATAATAAAATACAGCAGAGTTTATTATTTAAATATAATGTAAACCTAGATAAAAAAGATAAAAGTAATAAAAACTCATTGTTGTACGCATCTTATTTAAATAAGTATGAATTCGTTTATAATAGCATTCTAAAAGGAGGGAAATTTTCAGAGCCTGATACTACCGGAACTACCATAGCCTGGAACCTGCACCATGACACCGAAAAAAAGCTGCTTAATTCAGAACTTCCATCTTATGAATGGGTTATAAAAACTAAAGCATTGCTTATTGAAAAAGGAGTTGAGTTCCCGCCTCTATCCCCACAAGAAGTTAGAGAGAAATTATCGCAAAATTAGCGTTTTTAAGTTTTGATTCGAAATTTAGATTAAGGATCGTAAAATTCACAATTGAAAATAACTTTTATTTAGTACGCAACAGGCTAATACAGCAGCGATAAAACGTGATTAGAAACGCTATTTAATTAACGCACGCAGAAACCACCAATAAGCAACTTGGTGAATTCCAGCAAGCCTTTGAATTACTTGTTACCGTTTTAGATGATGCCGATACCGCCCTTGCCATTGGCAAATTTCCCTATGACTATATTGATGCCCATTCTCATGTTGAGAAAGAACGCTTTACGGGCATGATAGCTTTTGAAGTATTACTGGCCGTACTCACCGCAGGCGTTGGCACCGCACTAAGTGCAGCCTCAAAATCAAAACATTTAGTTAAAGCCAATAAAGCCCTGCAAGGCATAGCTAAAATTGTTAAACGTAAACGTTTAAACAGAGTACAAAAACGACCCGTTCTGGAATTAAATCCACCCAAACGCGATATCGCAGTTAGAAAAACGCCTAAGTTAGAGTCGGGACCTAAGAGAATTAATTCAGAAAACACTATAGAACTATCGCCAGGAAAAAAAGGCTCTTGGAATAAATTATTAAGTGGTAAATTAGGGCCTAATACAAATTATAAAGTCGGTAACTATACATATAAAACAGATGAATTTGGCAGGGTTAAAAACGTTTCCGGTAAACTAGATTTAACTAAAAGAGATAGAAACACATATCAACAAGGAAAAGCAGGTAAAGAACAAGGAATTAAAGATGGGCTCAAAGAGGATGAAGGCGGACATCTAATTGCTTCGATATTTGATGGCCCAGGAGAACAAATCAACTATGCCGCTATGAATGGAAATCTAAATAAGGGCGCATGGAAACGCATGGAAAACAAGTGGGCTAAAGCATTAAAAGGCGACCCACCGAAAAAAGTAGAAGTTGAAATAAAAGCTATTTATGATGGTGATAGTAAAAGACCCTCCAGCTTTGATGTTTTTTATGAGATAGATGGGCAGGAAGAGTTTATTTCACTAGTTAATAAAGCTAAAGGAAAATAATGAAAAATGTAGATGATATATATACTAGTATTGGACAGAATATTCTAGATAGTACTGATAATCTTTGGGAAAATTCAGAAGTCATTGCCAACGTTTACGATGGTGCTGTTGAATTAAAAGGTGGTAGTCAATATAAAGGTCAATTTACTTCTTTTAAGTTTCGTAATTTTGACAGAAGAATAATTTCAGATTTTCAAGAGCTCCACAAGATAACTACTGAAGATTCTGATAACAAGTGGAATCGCGCTAAATTTACACTAGAAAGTACAGGGGATTTCAATATAGAATTTGAATGGGATCAAGAGTTAGCAGATGAAATTGAGCAATTAAATAGTGAGTGATTATAACTTCATCAAAAAGTAATTAGATTTTAAATTACCTTATTGCCTCTTATAAGGAATTGATATGTCAGAACAGAAATATTTAATCAAAACTCTAGGTCAATACCTATATCAAAATATCAAGAAGCCTTGGTTAAACGCTGAGATCCAACTTAGCTATGACAATTCTAGAAATGGCCAAGAGCACAAAACTCGTTGTAATGCACGTTTTGTCAATGAAGACAGCATCACCGAATCCATTGAAATTCCAGTTAACATTCAGCAAAGCTTTGAGCTACTCTGCAAACACGCCAAAACAAATTCTCCAGAGAATTGGCAACGTGCTATCTCTTATACATAGATCCCCATTAAGAAATTAACGGGGATTTTTTTTGAACTAAACGAAAGGTTTTTGATCCGAACAATTATTAACAGTTATCGGTGCATCCATATTGAAGACTAAGTGTTGTCCTTATTGTTAACTCATGAATTCCCTGAAAACAGAAAATCCCCAACGCGCAGTTAGATTTTGTCATAGTTTGAATTTCAAGTCGGGACTTAACAAGTTTAAAAAGTTAGCGTTAGTTAAAAATGAATGAATACAGAAATAAATAAACATTATGATAACTAAATAATCTCCCCCATTTAGTTATATTTTTCTATTTCCTCTTATCATGATATTCTAACATATTCATAACATTATTTAGGTATCACTTATGCAGCGTAAACTATTAACATTGGTAATTGTAATATGTTGCTATTTACTTACAGCTTGTCAGCCTGCTGCAGTTGAAGACTTAAAAATAGCAAAAGAAAAAGGCGATTTATTTGCCCAATATCAGGCTTTACAAAGACTTAAATTGCAGGAAAAACAAGAATATTATGAAGAGTTTGCTTTAGTTGAAAAAGTACTAAAATACAATTCAGATGTTAAATTTCTACATATGAATAAAAAATACCGTGAAGCATTTTTGTTAGCCCATAAAGCGAATAATTTGCGGCCTAATAAAGCCTCGAAAGAGTTATTAAAAGCATCAGGTGATATTTTATTACCTGAACTCACAACTATTACTGCATTATCTCCATGGATTTCTACCAATAAAGTTCAAATATCCAAATCTAAAGTTAAAATCCCCGCCTGGGAAAACACTTTCTATAGTCGCTTATATCTGCCTAAAAATAGCTTATCGTCTTTACTTGTAGATACTGACAATACAGATAAAAAGCAAATGTTAGAAGAATTTAACAGTGTAAATAATGTACTTAATACATTAGATAAAGAAAAATCCCCTAAATTATATTCAGCCTTTGAACAAATTAATAGTTTAGCTAATATCTTACGACTCGATCTTAGCTGGTCTCACTTAAAACCAGCAATGACAGATACATTAGCAGCACAAAGAAAGTTAGTATCGGAATTTAAAGGTGCCGCTAACATGGCATCCGCAGGCAGCAACTGGGAAAAAAGATTTACTAAAAAATCCAATCAATTAAAACTAGGAATTGAAGCTGCATCAGCTAAGTCATTAAAATATTATATTAATCATCAAGATCTCAGTTCAGCTTCAGAATATGAGAAGCAACTCAGATCATTAATGAAAGAACAAATCAATATTTCAAAAAGTATGCTGTGGCCAGCCAACGGATTACAAGATTATTTTGGTAATGATGCTAAAAACTATAGGAAGTTACAAAAACGAATCATTTTGATTGAACAATTATCAAAACAAATCAACCGTCAAAAATTATTACAAGATTACAATACTGCCATTGCAGTACTTAGCGAGCATCACAGCCAGGTGAAAGAGTTGAACAAACCGCTTCTTGCGTATCGCCACAGGATCAGAGGTTACTAGTGTGACCATTTCCACTGAGATTTAATCATTAATTTGATAGATATAGTATAAAAAAAGGGGCTAAATATTTTAGCCCCTTTTTTTAATTATATAATAATTATTTTTCAATTAAACCATATTCTTTATCTAATAATTCAATCACTTCCGCACGAGGATCTGTTGGTATCACAATATCCTTACCTATTATTTTAGCAGCTATTCCGGTGTAAGTATCTGAGACACTCATCATAACTGATTCAGGCAGTTTATATCCGCGTGCCAACGCTTCGCGTTCGTCCATACGATCTTTGTTTAATAATACATCGCTATCAGGTACGTTGTTTATTAATAATTGACGGAATCCTTCTTTTGAATTTTCAATCACTTTACCATCACGATATGCCGGACCATCCCATATTCTTGAAGAATCAGGAGTACCTACTTCATCTATATAGATAAGTTGCTCAGTACCATCTGTTTCAGTGACATAGCCAAATTCAAATTTCGTATCTACAAAGATTTGATCTATTTTAGCCAATTCTGCAGTAATTAAATAAAATCCTTCGGTTAATAGTTTTTCATATTTAGCTACATCATCTAAAGACTTAAAATTAAATACAGCTAAATTATTCTCAATGTTCGTGCGTGTAATATTAACATCATCAACTTCAGGTATTTCTGGCACATCTGTAATAATACCTTTAGTAGAAGGTGTAATAAGTACTTCATCAAGTTTTTGATTAGATTGCAAACCTTCAGCTAAATGATTACCACAAAAATCTCTGACACCTTTAGAATAGTCACGCCACATACTTCCCGTAATATACTGGCGAGCAATTGCTTCCACCATAACAGGCTTAGCTTTGCGTACTATCCAAATGTAAGGATGTGGAATATCAACAATATGATTACCAGCAAGTCCCGCCTTATCAAACATTTTGAACCAATGTGCAGCAACGCTATTAAGTGCAATACCTTTTCCTGGCACACCATTGAGACCATTTTCGCCTTGCCAGATACAATCAAATGCTGAAATTCGATCTGAAATAATCATAATGGCAAGTGGTGTATCTGTCGGAATATTGTAGGATTTTTCTTCAATTAAACGGGCACTATCTTCGGGTGTTAACCAATAAACTGAACGGACTTTACCACTGTGAACATCACCTTGTGTACGAATAGGTAAATCATCATTAACATCTAAAACTTTATAAGTGCTCATTGTCTCTCCGAAAGGAAGTTTAGCTAATGGAAATTTTAGCGCCGTATTTTAAATCAGCATAGATTAAAGGGCAATCAATTCCCCTTTACAATATACAAAAAGACCTATTATATAGATCTCACACACTAAAAGCTGATTAAAAAACAGAAATAATAGTTTATGGATCTAATCGATATAAGACGAGTATTACAAAGTAATGAATTTTTGTTAGAATACACCGCAAATTTTTAGGAGATTTATTTATGCCAGCTTATGTTGTGGGACACAAGGTTCCCGATTCTGATTCCATTGTCGGAGCGATTGCTCTTGCTTACTTAAAAAATCAAATTGGTGAAGAGGCCATTCCTGCTCGCTTAGGCGAACCTTCTCCTGAAACACAATTTATATTAGATAAATTTGGTTTTGACGCACCAGAATTAAAAATGAGTTATGCTGGAGAAAGCCTGTACATAGTTGACCACTCAGATATTGCTTTAGCACCTGACGATATCGCAGAAGCGACTATTCTTGGTATTGTAGATCACCATAAATTAGGCGATTTAACGTCTTCAACCCCATTAGAATGCTGGATCCGCCCTGTTGGCTGTAGCAATACAGTAATCAAAATGATGTATGATTTCCACAATGTTGAAATTCCAAAAGATATTGCAGGAATGATGATGTGTGCAATATTAAGCGACACAGTCATATTTAAATCACCGACTTGTACGACTGCTGATATCCGTTGTGTAGAAGTCCTGGCTGAGATTGCAGGTATAACAGACTATAAAGAACTGGGCATGGAAATGTTTAAAGTTAAATCAGCAGTTTTAAACACACCTATGCGTGATTTAGTGATGCGTGATTTTAAAAATTTCGAAATGAACGGTATCAAAATAGGAATTGGTCAACTAGAGGTGATTGATTTAGCTATTTTTGATGAAATGAAGCCCGATTTAGAAGCTGAGATTGCAAAGTTAAAACAAGAAGAAGGACAGCATAGCGTTTTACTATTACTCACAGACATAATGCAAGAAGGCTCAGAGTTATTAGTTGTCAGTGATGATTTAGCAAAGATAGAAGCTGCTTTTGCCACTACAACCAACAATAAAGTATGGTTAGATGGCGTATTAAGCCGTAAAAAGCAAGTAGTACCACCATTACAAGCTGTATTCGCTTAAATATCTAATAGTTAAAGGCATGTTTTCACTCATGCCTTAAATTCTTATAACTTAATTCTGACATTGATCACAAAAAACAGTACTTCGTTGGCCTAAACGTATTTCAGTTAAAGGTTTAGTACAATTGACACATGCCTGCCCTGCCCGACCATAAACTAATAATTCTTGTGCAAAATAACCAGGCTTGCCATCGGTTTGTGCAAAGTCTTTTAAAGTTGTCCCACCTTGTTGAATCGCCATAGCCAAAGTTTCTTTTACTAATTCAACTAATTTCTCGTAACGTTTTCTTGATATTTTCCCTGCTTCAGCAGTTGGATGAATACCCGCTTTAAATAACGCTTCATTAGCATAAATATTACCAACACCAACCACAGTGGCATTATTCATAAGAAATTGTTTAATCGCCGTTTTTTTGCCTCTGGATTTGTCATAAATGTCTTTTACATTAAACGCTAATGTTAAAGGTTCAGGCCCTAATTTAGTAAGTAATTTATGGGTTTCACCAGGTGGTTGAAACAAAAATGCACCAAATCTTCTGGGATCATTTAATCGCAAGACTTTTCCTGTTTGCATTTCAATTTCAATATGATCATGTTTGATCAAAGGCACAGTTTTATCGAGGACGCGTAAATTGCCTGACATACCTAAATGTAAAATTAAACTGCCCATTTTGGTTTCTAACAGTAAGTATTTCGCTCTGCGAATTATATTATCTATCACTAAACCTTGCGTTAAATGTACTTCTTCAGGTACAGGCCAACGTAAACTCGGTTGATAAACATGAATTTCTTTAATGACTTCGCCTTGCAAATAGGGCGTGATCCCCATTCGGCTTACTTCAACCTCTGGTAATTCAGGCATTTTTATTCTCTATTAATTAAAATTAAACAACTTTACAAGGTCTTCTGCTGTTACTTTAAGCCATACACTTGTCAGTTGACTATAAACTAAGAAGTACTCATCTTGAGCAAAAAAAGCCAAAGTCAGAGGTTTAGTTTCACCCGCAAGCCAGATTGAGATTAATTTCTCGGGTGATTTACCCGCTGTCAGCTTTTCGGCTGTAGTGGTATCTGGAAAAGTCATGCCCAGTGTTTGTTTCCAACGCTGAACTAAAGCAATAAGTTCAGACTCGGATACTGCTGCAGAGCTACGCCAACCTGTACCAATACGCTCAATAGTAACATCGGGATAAGCTAATTTAAGTATATAACTCTGTTGTGGCAACAAATGTTGTGTTCTGACTTCTTCGTCTGAATCAATTAATTTATGATGTAAGCCATTAAATAAAAAAATCATTAACAACATTGAAAATATCAATACGTTATTCCAGGCTTTTTTGCTTAATCTGATCATAAAGTTACAAAATATGAGTTTCTTTCAGTGTATCTAATAACTTTTAAGATTGGCATAGAAAATTTGATTAGATCCATCAATTTTGTAATTTTCGACCTAATCTGTACACGTCTATCAGACTTATGAGCCAAACAATGAACAAAGTCCAGCTTATTGTACTTACCCACAATTCAGGTAATTTACCTTGAATAGTGGTTAACTGATGTAAAATTTCTTCGATATTAAGTGTAAAATTACCGCTTAATTTCATTTTTTCAACGATTAATTGTGCCTTATAAAACGACTCAAACATCAATACACAAAAACAAGCCATAATGACAGACAAGGCTAAAATCCCACGTTTAAAGTGGTTGAGCAGAAAATAACCTGCCCCAGGAAATATTACGGCGGAATAAATGACAGCTTTAGTTGATAATTTCATGAATTTTAAAAATTAAAATAACAGACCATACAATCCCCAACTCACTTCACAATAATAAACATGAGAGAGCAAGTTGGGGCTGAACGATTATAAATTAATTTTAATGCCCTTTTTCAACAGTTTGCGGTGCCGCAGTCTGCTGTTCGATTATATGATTATCATACATATATTGCGTGGCTGATTGCAAAGTACCTGAATAAATCATAATAAATCCTACCAAAGAAAGAACTATGGTATAAGGCAATGCAGCAACAACCATTCTGCCATATGATAAACGAATTAATGGTGCCAACCCAGAGGTCAATAAAAATAGAAAAGCAGCCTGACCATTAGGTGTCGCGACACTCGGTAAGTTTGTACCCGTATTAATTGCTACCGCTAACATGTCAAATTGCTCACGCGTAATTTGCCCTGACTGCATAGCAGCTGCGATTTCATTAATATATACAGTGCCAACAAAAACATTATCACTGACCATAGATAACAAGCCATTTGCTATATAGAACATAACAGGTTGGAGATCATTATCAAAGGTTAATACCCACTGGATCACCGGCGAAAATAACTGCTGATCGACAATAACAGCAACAACAGCAAAGAAAACAGCTAACAATGCAGTAAATGGTAAGGCTTCTTCAAATGCTTTTCCTAAAGCGTCTTCAGTAATTACGCCAGTTAAAGCGGTTGCTAAAATTATCACACTTAAACCAATTAAACCAACTGGTGCAAGTTGCAATGCCAGACCAACAATTAACCATATGGCAATCACACCTTGGATCATCAATTCAACTTTATCTTTATAAGTGCGACTATCAGATTCATGTTCGGCAAACTCAACCAGCACAGTTCTTACATTTTCAGGTAATTGAACCCCGTAATTAAATATTTTAAGTTTTTCAACGGTATAACAAGTAAGCAAGCCAGCAAAAAATACAGGAATTGTGACCGGTGACATACGGATTGCAAATTCAATAAATTCCCATCCGGCTTTATTTCCTATAATTAAGTTTTGTGGCTCACCAACCAAAGTCATCACACCACCAAGCGCAGTACCTATCCCAGCGTGCATCATTATATTACGCAAAAAAGCACGAAACTGTGCTAAGTCCTCATGATGATGCTCTTTTAATTCTTGATCTGTAGAGTGGTCATGCTTATTTAAAAAGCTCTTACCCGATGCAACCTTATGATAAACAGAGTAAAAACCTATTGCGACACTAATAATTACCGCCATCACAGTTAATGCATCTAAAAATGCAGATAAAAAGGCACAGGCGGCACAAAATAATAAGGATAAAACGACTTTTGAACGAACTTTAGTGAGTAATTGAGTAAAAACAAATAAGAGTAAGTTTCTGATAAAGTAAATACCAGCCACCATAAAGATTAATAATAACACCACTTCCAAATTGGCCGCAATTTCATGTTCAATATGCCCGGGACTCGTCATCCCTATAGCGACAGCCTCTATCGCTAACAAACCACCAGGCTGCAAGGGGTAACATTTTAATGCCATCGCTAAAGTAAAAATAAATTCTAATACTAAGGCCCAACCAGCAAGGTATGGGGAAATCATGAATAAGATGGGATTTAAAATTAGAAATGCGATAATCGTTAATTTATACCATTCAGAAGTAGAGCCCAAAAAATGCTGATAAATATTTTTTGATAAAGACCCAGACATAGTCAATCCGTATTTAATTGTTATAAGTTACTTTAGGATATCTATTTAAATTCAATTTCGCAATTACAAGACTCAAAAGAAAGTTTGATTTATACTCTCTGCTGAGTTTAAAAGATTCAAGTTAAGTGCACTTTCTAAGAAAAAATGAGTAAATTATGAAAAAAGATATTTTGGTCGTTGGCGCAGGTCCGGCAGCACTAAGTTTTGCAAAAACAATGCAAGATTCATCTCTTAATATCACTTTAATTGAACAAAACGATAAAATAAGTGTTGAAAACCCGCAATATGATGGCCGAGATATTGCGTTAACACATAGTTCAAGAGCACTGTTTAAACAGTTTAATATTTGGCAGCTCCTAAAAGAAAAAGGCATATACCCAATAAAACAAGCGCAGGTTCTTGATGGAAACTCACCTTATAGTTTAAATTTTTTAACTCAAAATAATGAAAAAGTAGATGCCTTAGGGTTTTTAGTTTCAAATCATGATTTGCGCCGGGCACTATACCAAGCAGTAGAAAACCAACAAAACCTTGATATTATTTTTAATACTAAAGTTTCTCAGGTGCTGAAAACTGAAACTGGCTATAGTGTCTTTTTGGCAGATGGCCAACATATAGAAACTAAGCTATTAATTGCGGCGGATTCCCGTTTTTCAGTGACCAGAAGGCAAGCCGGCATAGCAGCCGACATCAATGACTTTGCCCGTACAGCTATCGTTAGCAGAATGACCATAGAAAAAAGCCATTCAAATACTGCATTTGAATGTTTTCATTATGGCCATACATTAGCCATATTGCCTTTATCGGAACATGAATGTTCAGTCGTCATTACAGCTAACAGTGATTTTGCTGAGCAATTACTTGAACTTGACGATCAAGCCTACTGCCAGTTTGTGATGGATAAGTTTCAACAACAGCTTGGAAGTATGCGCTTAAGCTCTCAACGCTATCATTATCCTTTAGTCGGTGTGCATGCAAAGCAATTTGTAAAAGATAACTTTGCTTTATTAGGTGATGCATCCGTCGGTATGCACCCTGTTACTGCCCATGGCTTTAATTTAGGCTTAAGTGGTGCAAAAAAACTAGCTGATGTTATTCTATCGGCTGAAAATATAGGAATTGATTTCTCAAGTAAATCACAACTGATGAAATATCAGCAAAAACACATTAACGAAACGCGAATTATGTACTATGGTACTAATGGTATCGTAAAGTTATTTACCAGCGAATCAGAACCAGCAAAATTTGCACGTAAAGCTATGTTAAGATTGTCTAACCACTTTCCACCATTAAAAAAAGCAATAGAAAACAAACTCACTCAGATCCCTGAACGGTTTTAACTTTGTAAAACTAGATTATCTGTTTGTTTTGAAAGTTTAAGTAAGTGGTATATATTAACCAATGCAAGTAAAGCATTCGTAAAAGCAACAGGCCATGCCTGAATAGCTACGCCATAACAGGCAAATGCAAAACAACCGGTTAAATTGAACCAGCGTAATTTAACAACATCTGACATCATAAGTGAAATAACAAGTAAAATAGATGAAAAGTAACCTAAATATTCCCAAGTCATATGTTTCTCCTAAAAGTATATTTCTACTAGATTACGCTGTCAGGGCCTGTTTATTGAAGGACAATTGTCCTAAAACTTCAGGTGCTTTAACATGATCCAGTATCATTTCTCCTTTAATTTGGCTGAGCATTTGCTTGAATTTGCGGGTAAGAACTTAACGTTAAAAAAGAATAAACAATTATTGTATCAGGGTCAGCCCCTAACAAAATTACTGTTGATCACGTCAGGTACAGTGTCATTTAGTTATGATGTAGGTAATGGCAGACGACTACTTTTAGGCCAGCTTGATTGCGATCATACTTTAATTGGAGAGGTAGAAGCACTCAATGATCAAACCTGCATTTACACTGTGACTTGCTTAAGCGATGTTAATTATCACCTGATTGATATTAAGCATTGGCACCAATTATTATTAGATAATCCAAAACTCAGTATTTATACTGCCCAGTCTGTAGCTGCTAAATTCATAGAAAATCAACAAATTAACTTAGATAAACTCCTTTTACCTTTAAGTTATAACATAGCTAAAGATTGTTTATCCCGTTTTCTCAATGCCAGCCCCACCTTATTAAGACCTTACGCCACTGTATGTGCAGAAGCAGAAAGGTTTGCCACGACTGAGCGAGCATATCGTAGAGTTGTATCCGACTTAGTTGAGCAAGGCTTAGTGCAGAGAACCGATAAAGGATTAAAACCCCAAGATGAAACCAAACTATCTCTTTTCATCGATCATTTTCATCAAAAATAAATGAATATAACTGGCGCCTTCGCGCCAGTTATTAAGCTTTAAACAAGCAGATCATGGATCTCAGTTAAATCAGTTTTACCTTCAATGATTTCATCAGGTGTTAAACCTGATAACTCATGTGGGAAAACTAACCACTCATTAGAGTCATGAATATAATAATCTGGTTTTAGAGGGACTTTTCTATTTTCAGGCTTGTAATACGGGCAAGCAACACGCACGTCTTTAGGCATATTTAAACGCATTAATTTTTGCAATTCTTCTTTTAACGCAAAAATACTTCTTCCAGAATCAAATACATCATCTACTATCAATACTGAATCGCTGGCATTGGCGTTTTCAATAATATAATGTAAACCGTGTACTTTAATATCTTTTGATTGCTTATTGATCCCATAATAAGACGAAGTACGTACAGCGATGTGATCCGTATTAACACCTTTAAAATCATAATATTCCTGAACCGCAATACCGATAGGTGCGCCACCTCGCCAGATCCCTACAATGAAATCAGGTCGAAATCCATCTTCGTATACTTTTGCTGCGACTTTAAAAGAATCTTGTAATAATTGCTGTGCCGTTATAAAAGTTTTATCAGACATTATTCTATACCTTACGCTTTTTCTAATAATGTACGTGCAACCGTTCTCATTCCTAGTGTCGTCGCGCCCGCCGAATGCTGACTACCCGCACTATTTTGAAAACATGCAGCTAAATCTATATGTACCCAGCCCTGTCCTTCATTAGGTACAAAACGAGATAAGAAACCAGCTGCGTTAGACGCACCACCAAAGCCACCACCTTTTTGCGCTCTGCTATTAGCTGTATCAGCATAAGGAGATGGACATTGATTTTTATGCCATGCTTCCAGAGGTAATGGCCATGCAGCTTCAAATTCTTCACTCGCAAATGATTCCACTTCACGAACCAGCGCTTTATCTAAGCCAAATAGCGCATTATATTCAGTTCCTAACGCCACTAATGCCGCACCAGTTAAAGTTGCAGCATCTATAATTAAGGGGGCTCCAGTCTCGCCTGCCGCCATTAATCCATCAGCCAGTACTAAACGGCCTTCAGCATCTGTATTTAATATTTCAACAGTAGTACCATTTTTATAAGTTAAAATATCACCTAATTTGTAGGCATTGCCCGAAATTAAGTTCTCCGCACAACATAAAAACAGTTTAACTCTTTTATTAATATTGCGATTAATCGCTAAAGCTAAACCCGCAGTAACAGTTGCAGCGCCACCCATGTCACATTTCATGGTAGACATACCTTCACTTGGCTTCAAAGAGTAACCACCAGAATCAAACGTGATACCTTTACCTACTAATGCAGCAGCTACTGGTGTATTTTCATCTCCTGAGGGATTATAGTCTAATTCTAATAAAACAGGGGGCCGATCACTTCCTCTGCCAACGGCATGGATCCCGTTCCATTTAGCTTCTAATAAAGCATCACCTTTAATAATTTGATAACTTACGTGCTCAGGTGCTAAAGATTGAATAAATTCAGCCGCTTTTTCCGCCAGACTCTCAGGATAAATATCATCAGGCGTGCCGTTTACTAAACCACGTAAAAATTTAGCAGAGGTTTTTAACGCCATTAATTCATTTAAATCGGATTGTGCATTTTCAACAAAAGTAACACCTTCTTGTACTTTGGGGCTGACAAATCCCTGATAAAAAGCCCACTGACTTTCGGTACACCAGTTATCACCTGCTAATTTCACCTCTGAAGTACCTTGAGATGCCAGACTGCGAGCTGCTTTTTGAATATTTTTTAATGTTTCTTGTTCATTTAAATGAATAAAAGCACCTTGCTCATCAAAAGATAAGTTCGCTTTATTGCCCCAATGCCCTGCTGCAGGCTGCTCAGATAAACGTACAATCATTTTTTCATTCATTTCTAATTTCTCTTGCATAAGTTTCTTGCAGCAAGTCTACTATATACCTTGCGTTACGCCCAATTTTTAAGACGAAAGCTTGAGATAAAACAAATTATGGAATTCACTAACACCTTACAACCCGCCAAATTAATCAAACGATATAAGCGTTTTTTAGCTGATATTGAATTACCTGATGGAGAAATTCGTACCATACACTGTGCAAATACTGGCGCTATGACAGGCTGTGCCGAGCCTGGATTTAATATTTTTTATTCCACCAGTAACAATTTAAAACGTAAATATCCAAATAGTTTAGAACTGTGTCAAAACTTTTCCGGGGATATGATTTGTGTCAATACACATTTAGCCAATAATATTTTGTCAGAGGCTATCAGCAATAAACAAATTACCGAACTAAATGATTACCAGACAATTCAACAAGAAGTTAAATATGGTGAAGAAAATAGCCGAATTGATTTATTGTTAAGTGGAGCTGATAAATCTGATTGTTATATTGAGATTAAAACGGCGACTTTACTCACTGAAAATGGTCTGGGATATTTCCCTGATGCGGTCACAACCAGAGGGTTGAAACATATCCGCGAGCTTATAAACATGAAACAGCAGGGATACAGAGCCATTCTATTTTTTCTGGTTCAACATCAGGGGATCCGGCAATTATCACCTGCACGTCACATAGATAAACACTATGCCGATGGTATCAACTTAGCCATTGAGGCTGGTGTCGAAATTTTATGTTACAACACAGAGATCACTACCAATAAAATCACCATAAAACGAAATATACCTTTTATCCCAATTTAATAGCCAAAAATAATAAAATTGCTTTCGGTTAAATAACAATTAAGCTTAATTAGCGTATAAAATGGTACTCAATCGGGATAAATTGCAAAAAACATTTGCTTCATCTCATATTATTTGCTATTTATAGCCGCCGAAATAATACCTATCCATAATACTGTGTGCTCACATTTTATTATGGATAGGTATTTTGGAAAGAGTGCAATAACTAGGAGTTAAATATGCCAGAGCAAAACAAATCAAGTCTATTGGCTCAGGCGGGCGTTGAGCCGTACCAAGAGAAGCCAGACGAAGAATATATGGGTGAACCACAACGCGCTCATTTTAAAGCTATACTTGAAGCGTGGCGTAGCCAGTTACGTGAAGAAGTTGATCGCACAAAATCTCATATGCAGGATGAAGCAGCAAACTTCCCGGATCCTGTTGACAGAGCTGCACAAGAAGAAGAGTTTGCATTAGAATTACGTACCCGAGATCGTGAGCGTAAGCTTATTAAAAAAATAGAAAAAACACTAAGACTAATCGAAGAAGATGATTTTGGTTTCTGTGATTCTTGTGGTATAGAAATTGGTGTTCGCCGATTAGAAGCGCGTCCTACAGCTGATCAATGTGTTGATTGTAAAACACTATCAGAAATAAAAGAAAAACAAGCAGGAAAAGGATAAACACATAGTTTATCTTTCAAAAGTGCACTTTGATTTATAAAGTGCACTGTTATTTTATATTAATTAAAAATAACAGCCATCTATGACAAACACCCCGACAAAAAAAAATTACCGTGGCCGATTTGCCCCGTCTCCTTCCGGACCATTACATTTTGGTTCTTTAATTGCGGCATTAGGAAGTTTTCTTGATGCGAAAGCCAATCATGGGACATGGTTAGTACGCATTGAAGATATCGATACCCCCAGAATAGTTAAAGGTAGCACTGATTTAATCTTGAATGCATTGGATGCTTATGGCTTGCATTGGGACGAAAACATTACTTACCAAAGTCAAAGACTTGATTTTTATAATGATACCTTAATTTCACTACAGAATAATGAACAACTATATCCCTGCTTATGTACCAGAAAACAAATTAAAGCAGCTGGCGGTATTTACAATAATAAATGTCGAAGCCTCACTTTCCCCCAAGCGCCACATAGTATAAGAATAAAACTAACTTCCCCCCTGAATCACTTTAACGATCTCATAAAAGGCCCTATTGAAGTAGATCCTATTTTTGCTGCAGAAGATTTTATTGTTAAAAGGCGAGACGGTATATTCACTTATCAATTAGTTGTCGTACTCGACGATATCGCGCAAAATATCAGCCATATAATACGCGGCGCCGATTTATTATCACTCACAGTGAGACAACTCAGTTTATTCCAAATACTAAAACACCATGCTCCTGCATTCGCCCATTTACCTATGGCAGTTGCTAAGCCCGGATTGAAACTATCTAAACAAAATTATTCACCCGCAATTGATATTAAAAATCCAAGAAGCACGCTAATTGATGCCTTAAGGTTCCTTGGGTTATCACCACCAACAGAATTAATCGCGACAAGTGTAAGCGATATTTTATCTTGGGCTACGATAAACTGGCGTTTAAATAAGGTACCAAAAAATGATGAAATTCAGATTATCAAACCTCAAAATGGCGACCTTTGCCAATTTAAGTTATTAGAGTAAAGATATTAGTACTTGATCTGAGTCCACGACAAAATGGCTAACGTAAAGTGATTGTTTAATTAGATAGCAGAGTGTTATATCATAGCCCTTCAAATTTGTACGCCATTAAAATCATGCTGTAGGAGAGCCGTTATTATTTCCAAACTATTTAATTTTTGTCGAAAAGTTACAGGTAAACAGGCCAGGGAAACTAAAAATTCCGACTTTCCTCTTGTTATTGCAAGAAAAGATCATGAAGTTTCGAGAAAAAGCTTTAGTCCAAATGCTTTAAAAGTTCTATATCGTCTGAAAGATGGTGGTTATGAAGCTTATTTAGTAGGTGGTTGTATCAGAGATGCATTATTAGGCGTACAACCTAAAGATTTTGACGTTGTTACCAATGCAACGCCAGAACAAATTAAAAAGCAATTCAGGAATTGCCGATTGATCGGACGCCGTTTCCGTTTGGCGCATATTGTATTTGGCCGTGAGATTATTGAAGTCGCAACAATGCGCGGCCATCATGATGCACCTGAAGACAAAAACCAAGTCAGTCAATCCAGTGAGCAAGGCCAATTATTAAGAGATAACGTATACGGTAGCATAGAAGAAGATGCCGAGCGCCGAGATTTTTCAATCAATGCACTTTATTATTCAGTAAACGATTTCAGTATTCGTGATTTTGCCGGTGGCATGGAAGCAATTAAAAATCGAAGAATTGAATTGATTGGCGATCCTGAAACGCGCTACAGAGAAGACCCTGTTCGTATGTTACGTGCAATTCGATTTGCAACTAAGTTGGATATGACAATAGCACCAGCCACAGAAAAACCTATCTATGCGCTGTCATCTTTACTTAGTAATATTCCTTCAGCCCGTTTATTTGAAGAATGCCTGAAATTATTTTTAAATGGTAAAGCAGAGCAAAACTTTTCATTAATGAGACAATACGGTCTTTTTAAACAACTGTTTCCAACCGTAGATGACATACTTGAAAACGATCCTCAAGGTAAAGAACTTAAATTTATAGAACAAATGTTTGCCAATACAGATAAACGTATTAACGCCGACAAAAAAGTGACACCTGCATTTATATTTGCTGCATTATTATGGCGCCCTTTACAACTTAGAGTTGATCAATTAATGGCACAGCAACAAGCACCTGAACACGAAATTTTTAATTTAGCCATTAATCAAATTTTATCTGAAAATGCTAAATTTATTGCCGTGCCAAAACGCTTTACCTTAGGCGCCAGGGATATTTGGCATATTCAGCAACGTATGCCAAGAAGAGCCGGACAACGTGCATATAGATTAAGTCAACAACCACGATTTAGAGCATCATATGACTTCTTATTATTAAGAGCTGAAATTTTTGCCGGTGAATTAGTTCAATTGGCCACCTGGTGGACAGACTATATAAATCAGGATATACAAGGACAGAAAAAAATGGTGTCTGAACTAAATAGTAACCAGGGACCTAAAAAACGCCGAAAACCAAAACGTAAAAAATCAGAAAGTAAGCCTGAAGAGTAATATGGATCAAGTTTATTTAGGTTTAGGTGCAAATCTAAACCAACCCATTGAGCAACTAAATCAAGCCTTAGTTGCTCTGGAGAATTTAGCTGGCTGCACTCTTGTAAAAAGCTCAGGGTTTTACAGCAGCAAACCTATGGGGCCACAAGACCAGCCAGACTATGTCAACGCTGTAGTAGCAATAAATACCAGCTTATCGCCTTTATGCTTATTGGCGCAAACACAAAAAATTGAATTAGCGTTAGGCAGGGTTAGAAAAAAAGCCCGTTGGGGTCCTAGAACATTAGATATAGATATTCTATTGTTCGCCGATAATATAATCGATAACGAGCAACTGACAGTACCACACTATGGTATGAAATTAAGAGAGTTTGTCCTTTATCCCTTATTTGAGATAGCACCCGACTTAAGCTTACCAGACGGCACACATATCACAGATTTATTAAAAAAAGTTCCTTTAAATGGTCTGACAAAGATCAGTTAAATTATTAAGTACAGATCGCAAAATTGGGGGCGACATGTCTAAAATAACAGTTTCAACACTACAAAAAATGAAAAATCAAGGTGAAAAAATTGGCGCTTTAACCGCTTACGATGCAAGTTTTTCAAGCTTGTTTCAAGATAACGGCGTTCACGTTATCTTAGTGGGTGATTCCATGGGAATGGTTTTACAAGGCAAGCAAGATACGCTCGGCGTAACCAATCAAGATATCGCTTATCATACACGTTGTGTCAGAGCGGGTGCCGCTGATACCTTTGTCATTGCCGATATGCCTTTCATGACTTATTCAAATCCGGTAGATGCCTGTAATAACGCAGCTGAATTAATGCGAGCCGGTGCAAATATGGTAAAACTTGAAGGCGGAGAGTGGTTATATGATGCAATTACTTTATTAACCCAGCAAGGTATTCCTGTTTGTGGGCATTTAGGCTTAACACCTCAGTCTGTTCACGTTTTTGGTGGCTTTAAAATTCAGGGCCGTGAGCAAGAACAAGCTGATAAAATGGTGCAAGATGCAAAATCATTAGAACAGGCAGGCGTTAAATTACTGGTATTAGAATGTATTCCATCTGAACTGGCAAAGCGTATTACTGGTGCAGTCTCAATTCCTACTATCGGTATAGGTGCAGGTAATCAAACTGACGGGCAAATACTCGTTATGCATGATTTAGTAGGTATTTCAGCAGGTTATATTCCTAAGTTTTCTAAAAACTTTTTATTAGAAGCCGGTAATATGCCTGGTGCCGTTAAAAAGTACATGGCAGATGTTGCCAGCGGCGAATTTCCAGCCAAAGAACATGAATTCTCATAAACAAATAATAAAGAAAGAGTATGCAAACACTATCTAACATTCAGGCCTTAAGAGAGCAAATTAGTGCCTGGAAAAAGTCGGGTTTCACGGTTGCTTTTGTGCCAACAATGGGAAACTTACATTCAGGTCATTTTTCTTTAGTGGAAAAAGCCAAAACGTTAGCCGATAAAGTGGTAGTAAGTATCTTTATCAATCCAATGCAATTTGGTGCAGGTGAAGACTTAGAGAGCTATCCAAGAACTTTGACTGACGATCAACAAGGTTTAATCGCGTTAGACACGGATTTATTATTTACCCCGACACCTGATATTATTTACCCTAAAGGTCTGGCTGCTCAAACATATGTTGAAGTACCTGGCGTATCAACCGGTCACTGTGCTGGTACGCGGCCCGATCATTTTCGTGGTGTTTCTACCGTAGTCTGTAAGTTATTTAATTTAGTACAACCTGATATAGCTTGTTTTGGTGAAAAAGACTTTCAGCAGCTTCAAGTGATCAAGACTATGGTCGAAGATCTGTCTTTACCCATTGAAATTATTGGCGTTGCAACCAAAAGAGAGGCGTCAGGTCTGGCAAAAAGTTCTCGTAATGGCTATCTTAGCGCTGAACAAAAAGAGACTGCAAAAGCTTTATATATCAGTCTGGAAAATGCTAAACAAGCCATCTGTGCTGGAGAGCGTAATTTTATAACATTAGCTGAAAATGCTAAAAAACAAATACTGGCAGCGGGATTAAAGCCTGATTACTTCAATATTTGTGAACGCAGCACTTTAGCGCCAGCAACAGAAAATACCAAAGAGTTTGTTATTTTAACGGCAGCTTATTTAGACAAGGTAAGGTTAATAGATAATATTCAAATAGATTAAACTTAGAGGCTAAGTGGTCACTTAGCCTCTACATTCAATTATACTTCCTGATCCACCATAGCTAATGCCATCGCTTCAGCGATTTTAATACCATCAATCCCAGCAGATAAAATTCCACCCGCATAGCCTGCACCTTCTCCGGCTGGATATAAACCCTTTGTATTGATACTTTCTAAAGACTCTCTATCTCGTGTGATCTGTATCGGTGAAGATGTGCGCGTTTCAACAGCGGTTAAGGTTGCATCATGCATTGAAAAGCCTTTAATTTTCTTTTCAAAGGCAGGAAGTGCTTCTCGGATCGCTTCAATGGCATAATCAGGTAAGGTTTCGCTTAAGTCGCAATATTTAACACCCGGTTTGTATGACGGGATCACATCCCCATGCTCGCCACTTGCTCTCCCAGCCAGGAAATCTCCAACTAATTGAGTTGGTGCATCATAACTTTCACCGCCAAGCTTAAATGCCGTTTCTTCGAGTTTACGCTGTAATTCTATGCCAGCCAGCACGTCTGTCGATGGGAAGTCTTCTGGCGAGATCCCGACAACTATCGCACTATTTGCATTACGTTCATGGCGCGAATATTGGCTCATGCCATTGGTTACCAGTCGACCTTCTTCTGAAGCGGCAGCAACAACTGTACCGCCCGGACACATACAAAAGCTATATACAGAACGGCCATTACTACAATGATGTACTAATTTATAATCGGCTGAACCTAGTATTTCATGACCTGCATGAATACCAAACCTGGCGTCATCTATTACAGATTGTTCATGCTCAATTCTAAAACCAATAGAAAATGGTTTAGGCTTAATGAATACTTCTTTGTTATGTAACATTTCAAAGGTATCACGTGCACTGTGTCCAATTGCGATTGCAATGAAGTTAGTCTCTATTTTTTCGCCACTTGCCAGTGTTAAACCTGTGACCTGTTTTTTATCATTAGTAGTGGAAATGTGAATATCATCCACTCTTTGGTCAAATCTAATTTCGCCACCTAATTTAGTTATCGTTGCACGCATTTGTTCAACCATAGTGACTAACTTAAAAGTTCCTATATGTGGTTTACTAACATATAAAATTTCTGCCGGAGCACCAGCTTCAACAAATTCATTTAATACTTTTCGACTATAATGTTTCGGATCTTTTACCTGGCTATATAATTTACCATCTGAAAATGTACCTGCTCCACCTTCACCAAACTGCACATTAGATTCCGTGTTTAATATCTTTTTACGCCAAAAACCAAAAGTGTCTTTGGTTCGCTGACGCACTTCTTGGCCCCGTTCCAAAATAATTGGCTTAAATCCCATTTGCGCCAAAACTAAACCCGCAAATAAACCACAGGGACCCATACCTATTACCACAGGTCTCTGTGTCATATTTTCTGGCGCCTCGGCGACAAATTTATATGACATATCAGGCGACTCTTTTACATTTTTATCTTCCGCAAACAAGGCCAATAACTCAGCTTCATTCGAGGTCTGCACATCTAAAGTGTAAATCAGCGTGATCACATTTTTTTTACGTGCGTCATAGCCCCGTTTAAATACTGTAAAATCAATTAACTGCTCATCGGTGAGTTTTAATTTATTCAGCACAGATTGCCTTAATTCATCTTCTTGATGATTCAGATCTAATTTTATATCGGTTAAACGCAGCATGATGAGAGTTCCAGTGGAAAATAACTGGCGTATTTTACCTTATGTACTTAAGTAAAAAAACAAAAGAAATGAGGAACCAGATATCAGACTCTTTTAATAATTGACAAAACCCAGCTAAAATTTGAACTATCATAAACAAGAGATTGAATTTATCTTAAGGCTAGGTATGATTGCCAGCCAAATATTCACCCGTTAATATTAAGAGTAGTGATGGCCTTTGTAGTAACCGATAACTGTATTAAGTGCAAATACACAGATTGTGTTGCAGTTTGCCCTGCCGATGCGTTTTATGAAGGGCCGAATTTCCTGGCTATAAGCCCTAAAGATTGCATTGATTGCGATTTATGTCCGGTAGAGTGCCCTGCAGGTGCTATTTATCAGGAAGACGAAGTACCAGAAGATCAAAAAGAGTTTATCCAACTCAATGCCGAATTAGCAGAGATCTGGCCTAGGATCACTGAAGTAAAAGCCCCGCCAGCAGATGCAAAAATCTGGGACGGCGTTGAAAATAAAATAGAGTTTTTATTAATTGAAGAATAAAAAACCACTCATGCGAGTGGTTTTTTATGTAAAGCTTTAGTTTATTAATACCTTACGGCATTTCATCAAACTCTGCGCCTTCTTTTTCAACTTCTACCGGGATCAAATCTTCTTTACTGATCCCTAAAGAAATCGCAACAGCACTGGCAACATATACCGACGAGTAAGTACCAATAAATACACCAAACAATAATGCGGTTGCAAAACCATGAATAATTTGTCCACCCCATACAAATAACGCAACTAATACCAACAAAGTGGTAATTGACGTAACTAATGTACGATTTAAAGTTTGAGTCAACGAAATATTAATGATCTCTATGGTGTCATCAATACGCACTTTTCGAAAGTTTTCACGAATACGGTCGGATACAACGATAGTATCATTGAGTGAATAACCTATTACCGCAAGGATTGCCGCTAAAACCGTAAGATCAAACTCTAAACCTAAAACAGAGAACATACCCAAAGTGATAATAACATCGTGCCCTAATGCGGCCACAGCACCTAATGCAAAACGCCATTCAAAACGCAATGCCACATAGATCAGAATACAAATAAGCGCGGTAAGCATAGCTAAGCCACCTTGCTCTTTTAAGTCTTCCCCGACACTCGGCCCTACAAACTCGATACGGCGCATTTTTGCATTTTCATCTATGGTTTTAAGCGCCGTCATTACGTCATTACCAATTTCAGTTGCTTTTACGCCTTCCCCTGATAAAGGTAGCCGTATTAATACATCCTGACTAGTACCAAATAATTGCACTGAAGCATCTTTAAACCCATTGGTTGATAATACCGAGCGCACTTTCTCTAAGTCTGCGGCTTGTGAAAAGCCAATTTCAACGGCTGTACCACTGGTAAAATCTAAGCCAAAGTTAATTCCACGTGTTGCGATTGAAGCAATCGAAGTAATAATTAACAATGCTGATATCACCATGGCAATTTTGCGCACTGACATAAAAGCGATTGTTTCTCTTACTTTTAAAATCTGCATTTATTCTCTCCTAGATAGATAGTTTATCCAGGCGCTTACCGCCCAAGAAAAAATTAACAATAGCGCGAGTACCGATTATCGCAGTGAACATCGATGTTAAAATACCAATCGCTAAAGTAATAGCAAAACCAGCAATAGGTCCGGTACCAACAGCAAACAAAATAACGGCAGCAATAAGCGTTGTAATATTAGCGTCCATAATCGTACTAAAAGCACTATCATAACCTTCATGTATTGCCTGTTGCGGACTACGTCCTTCGGCAAGTTCTTCTCGAATACGCTCAAAAATCAATACATTAGCATCTACAGCCATACCTACAGTTAAAACAATACCGGCAATACCAGGTAAAGTTAAAGTTGCACCTGGTATTAAAGACATAACACCAACAATCAAGACTAAGTTAGCGGCCAAGGCAAAATTAGCAACCAAACCAAACGCTTTATAGTAAATACTCATAAATACTAAAACAAGAAGGAATCCAATAACGACCGACGCCATACCTTTTTTAATATTCTCTTTACCCAGGCTTGGCCCGACCGTGCGTTCTTCAACAATTTGAATAGGGGCAACCAGCGCACCGGCACGTAATAATAAACTTAAAGTATGTGCTTCAGCCGGATTATCTATACCAGTAATTCGGAATGAACGACCTAATCTCGCCTGAATGGTAGCCACATTGATAACTTCTTCCACTTTAATTGGGGGTAACGCTTTACCATTTTTATCTGTTTTGCCAGACGGTTTGTATTCAATAAATACCGTGGCCATAGACTTGCCTTGCGCCGTTTTAGTAAACGCAGACATTTTAGAACCACCTTTACTATCAAGTGAAATATTCACCTGAGGTCGCTGATATTCATCATTACCAGACTGAGCACCTGTAATATGACTACCTTCCAGAATGACGCGCTTTTTAAGCAGTACCGGATAACCTTTTTTATGTAAGATAATTTCAGAGCCCGGTGGCACACGACCAGATGCCGCATCACGCACATCTGCTTTATCATCAACTAAGCGAAACTCTAAGGTCGCCGTTGCGCCTAAGATTTCCTTCGCACGCGCCGTATCCTGAACACCTGGTAACTGAACGATAATACGCTCAGCACCCTGGCGTTGCACTATTGGTTCAGCAACACCCAATTGGTTAATACGATTACGAATAATGGTTTCATTTTGTTTAATCGCATAATCACGAATTTCTTTTAATTTAACATCTGACAAACTAACAACAAAAGCTAATTCATTCTTCTGGTCATCTTTAAATAGATAACCTCGATATTGCTTTTGTAAAAAACGTTCTGCCTGAGATTTTAATTCGGCACTTCGCATTACAACCTGAACGGCATCCTGGCCTTTAACACGGCGGATCGTACGATAACGAATTTTTTCTTCACGTAGATCACTACGAAAATCCTGCTCCATTTGTTCCATGGCTTTATTAACAGCGGTCGCCATATCTACTTCCATGGTGAAATGTACTCCACCACTTAAATCCAGGCCTAGCTTCATTGGCATACCACCAAAAGCTTTTAACCAGGCGGGAGTCGCAGGAGCCATATTAATTGCCGAAATATAACCATCACCTAGCGTATCTTTTAACAAACCTTGGGCTAAAAGTTGAGATTCAACATCTTTAAACCTAACTAAAATTTGGTCGTTTTCTAAAACACTTGATTTTATTTCTATTTTCCCTTTTTCCAGGGCTGAGTTTATTTTATCTAACACAGTTAGATCGGCGCTTGCGCCGCGCACACCTGATACCTGAATAGCCGGATCTCGGCCGTAAAGGTTAGGGGATGCGTATAATAATCCAATAATTATTACCGCAATCACCATCAAGTACTTCCACGCTGGGTACTTATTTAACACTTGTTTGCATCCTTTTGTTATTTAATCGGATATAAAGCCGATTAAAGCGACTTCATAGTGCCTTTAGGTAACACAGCTGAAACAGCTGACTTTTGTACAGTTACCTGAGTTTGGTCATTCAGGGCAATCACAACAAAATCTTTGTCTTCTGCCACTTTAGAAATTTTACCCACTAAACCACCTTGCGTAAGCACTTCATCGCCTTTACTTAATGCACCCATTAAGTTTTTATGCTCTTTTACACGCTTAGCTTGCGGGCGATAAATTAAAAAGAAAAACACTAAACCAAAAATGGCCAACATGATCAGCATTTCATAACCACCACCCTGCGCCGCCGGAGCATCTGCAGCATAAGCATTTGACATAAATAAACTCATAATTAATAACACCTTATTTTTATATATTTTTAAATTTTTAAACGTTCTTTAATTCAGGCACAGCAATATCACGCCGGGCATAAAATTCAGTAACAAACTCATCAAATTTACCTTCACCTATGGCTGTTCTCATTCCTTCCATAAGCCTTTGATAATAACGTAAATTGTGAATAGTATTTAATCGCGCACCTAAAATTTCATTACATTTATCTAAATGATGTAAATAGGCACGAGAGAAGTTTTGACAGGTATGGCAATCACATTCAGGATCTAACGGGCCCGTATCTGTTTTATGTACTGCATTACGGATTTTAACTATACCACCCGTAATAAATAAATGACCATTTCGTGCATTACGCGTTGGCATAACACAATCAAACATATCAATACCACGACGAACCGCTTCAACTAAATCTTCTGGTTTGCCTACGCCCATTAAATAACGCGGTTTATTTTCTGGCATTTTATAAGCACAGTTATCAAGAATATTTATCATATCCTCTTTTGGCTCACCGACAGATAAGCCACCTAAAGCATATCCGTCAAAACCAATTTCCTCTAATCCCGCCTGAGATTTAGCACGCAATTCAGGAAACATACCTCCCTGAATAATACCAAATAAGGCTGCTGGGTTATCACTGTGCCCTTCTTTAGAGCGTTTTGCCCAGCGTAGTGATAACTCCATAGAATCTTTAGTTTCTTTTTCTGTCGCAGGATAAGGAGTACATTCATCAAAAATCATTACAACGTCAGCACCAAGATCTCTTTGCACCTGCATTGATTTTTCAGGGGTTAACATGATCTTCTCACCATTTACAGGTGAACTAAACAGTACGCCTTCTTCGGTGATCTTGCTCATTTTTCCTAAGCTAAATACCTGAAAACCACCAGAGTCAGTTAATATAGGCTTATCCCAAGCCATAAAATCATGCAAATCACCGTGTTGTTTAATGATTTCAGTGCCGGGTCTGAGCATTAAATGAAAGGTATTACCCAAACATATGTGTGCTCCCGTTTGTTTGACTTCTTCAGGAGTCATACCTTTTACTGTGCCATATGTACCTACAGGCATAAATGCCGGAGTTTCTACTACACCACGGTCAAAAATCAGGCGGCCACGACGCGCCTTGCCATCATTACGATCTAATTCAAATTTCATTCTTGCCTCAACAGCCGGAAAAACAGTCCAACATTTATTTATTTTTCGAATCAATAAAAATAAATAAAAAAATAATCGACCGATTCTACATGGTTTAGCGTTTGGTTAAAACCAATCAGATTAAATCCATGCTTTTTTCTTCAGGGTTTAGATTTTAGTAAAAAAGATATGGGTACTTAAACGAGAAAAGCAAGTTAAGGGCTAACTTGCTTCAGATTTGGAATAATAAAGTAAATCTCTAAAAAGATTTTTTGGCTTCTAAAAACATCGCATCGCCATAAGAAAAGAACCTATATTTTTCTTTTATCGCAACCTGGTACGCTTGCATTATATTGTCAAAACCAGCGAAGGCACTCACCAACATTAAAAGCGTTGACTCAGATAAATGAAAATTTGTGGTCATTGCATCTATCACCTGAAATTCATACCCTGGCGTTATAAAAATATCCGTATCGCCAAAATAACTGGCTATTTCAGCTTCAGGATCATTCATTTTAGCGAATTTAGCAGCAGATTCTAATGATCTGACCGACGTTGTCCCCACAGCAATTACTCGTCCACCCTTTGCTTTTGTAGCCTTGATTGCATCTACAACAGACTGTGGCACTTCAATATATTCTGAATGCATAACATGCTCTGCAATCGTATCAACTTTGACCGGCTGAAATGTCCCCGCTCCAACGTGTAAAGTAACAAATGCCGTATTAATACCTTTATCATTAATTGCAGTCATTAACTTTTCGTCAAAGTGCAATCCGGCAGTTGGAGCTGCTACCGCACCGGGCCTTTCGCCATAAACGGTTTGATACCTTAACCTATCAGATGCATTATCCGGGCGGTCGATATAAGGTGGTAATGGCATATGACCTATTTCATCTAAAATATCTAACACAGATTTATCACCAGAAAACTTCAACTCAAATAATTGTCCCTGACGTTGCACCATAGTGGCATGCGCTATGCCTTCAAGAATCAGTTTTGAACCTGGTTTTGGTGATTTACTGGCACGTATATGCGCTAATACACTATGTTCATCTAATACCCGCTCGACTAAAACTTCTATTTTACCACCAGACTCTTTTTGGCCAAACATTCTGGCAGGGATCACTTTAGTATTATTAAATACCAATAAATCATCTGCTTGAATGAAATCTAATATGTCACTAAAAACATGATGAGATAACTCACCCGTTTCACCATTGAGTTTTAACAAGCGACTGCTTGTGCGATCTTCTTTCGGAAAACGAGCAATTAATTCATCAGGTAAGTCAAAGCTAAAATCAGCAACACGCATAAATTTAGGGTCCAGTAGATTAAAAATCGCGCCAAGTCTATTGATTGTATCTTTATAAATCAAGTTGAATTCATCACGACCTAAGCGATAGCTATCAGGCTATCTACTAAACTAGCTCCACTTAACGCAACTTAAGAGGTCCCTTGGCTATAGATCCCCGTGCTGTTTTTAGTTATCCTTTACATTCATCCCTGACTTTTATGAAATAGATTCGAATCACCATGGCCGGAAAAATCCCTCGCAGTTTTATAGATGATTTATTAGCACGTACCGACATAGTGGAACTAATTGATAACGCTGTTGGATTGAAAAAAACGGGTAAAGATTATCAGGCCTGCTGCCCGTTTCACAATGAAAAATCACCGTCTTTTACCGTATCTCAAGATAAACAATTTTATCATTGTTTTGGTTGTGGCGTTCACGGTAACGCAATTTCATTTATGATGGAATATGAAAAACTAGAATTTGTAGATGCGATAGAAGAACTCGCATCTATGCTTCATATGGAAGTGCCCAGAGAACAAGGTCAGGGTTATAATAAAGGGCCTCAAGTTACCGTTGAACAAAAACGCTCTGATCACGAATTAATGCTCCAGGCGGCACGCTTTTATGGCCACCAATTAAAACATCACAACAACTCAAAAAAAGTAATTGAATACGTAAAAGGTCGTGGTTTAAGTGGTGAAACGGTAAAAAAGTATCTGATAGGTTACGCGCCGCCTGAATGGGATGGCTTATGTAAAACTTTTTCACGAACAAAAGAACAAAAACAGCAACTCGTTGATCTGAAATTAGCCACTGAAAAATCAGCAGGTCGCGCATTTGATTTTTTTCGCGATCGATTGATGTTCCCGATCAAAGATAAACGAGGCCGAGTTATTGGTTTTGGCGGTCGTATCATGCCCGATACATCTCAAGAAGATAATAAAGGCCCTAAGTATTTAAACTCGCCCGAGACACGTATATTCCATAAAGGGTTTGAGCTATACGGCTTATATGAAGCCAAACAAGCCTTCAAAAAGCTAGAACAAATACTGGTTGTTGAAGGTTATATGGATGTTGTGGCTTTATCTGAGCAAAAAATAGAATATGCAGTGGCTTCATTGGGCACTGCAACAACCAGTGAACATATGCAAACGTTATTCAGAACCACAGACAAAGTCATTTGTTGTTACGATGGTGACCGTGCGGGCAGAGATGCAGCATGGCGTGCGTTAGAGAATGCCCTTCCCCATTTATCAGATGGTAAATCACTAAAATTCGCATTTTTACCCGACGGAGAAGACCCTGACTCCTTAGTACAAAAAGAAGGGAAACAAGATTTTGAACAACGATTAACACAGGCTCCCGATTTCAGTAAGGTCTTTTTTGAACGCCTTGCAAATGAATTAGATCTCACCTCTGATGCAGGAAAAGCTAAATTACTCTCGTTGGCACTTCCTTTAATAGAAAAGGTTCGAAGTGATTTTTATCAGGAAAACTTACTGGAACAATTAGCACGTTTTGTAGGCAGAACCCGAGAACAGCTTGGCAATAAACTCAATAATGCCAGACAACAGGAAACATTGAAGAAAAAATTTAAAATGACGCCTATGCGTATTGCTATCGCTTTATTAATACAACATCCTGAGCTTGCTAAAACAATTCCGCATCTACCGGAATTAACGGAGCTAGGATTACCAGGTCTGGCGTTATTTCAACAAATACAGATCACCTGCCTACAACAAGAAAAAATTTCTACTGGACAAATATTAGAACTTTTTAGGGATACACCTGAATATAAGGCACTATCTATGCTTGCTAGCTGGCAACATAGAGCTGATGATGAGACATTAGCCACTTATTTTCAACAAACTTTCAAATTTATTGAAGATCAGTGTTTAAATCACCGAGCTGAGACCTTACTTATTAAAGATAAAACGGAAGGTTTAACGAGAGACGAAAAAAGTGAATATCAACTTTTGTTATTAGCACTGGCTGAACAGAAGAACAAAGATAAATAAATTCACATTGTTTCCCCTTAGAATTGATATTTTCTCTGCTTTTTACTATGGCAGGAACGAAATCTCTATGTTATACTATTCTATTCACCCGCGCCTTAATGATTTCTGGCGCCTGTCATATTAACTAATCTAAGTGGAAGAGAAAATCTCTATGGAGCCAACTCCTCAGTCTCAGCTAAAACTCCTAATTCAAAAAGGTAAAGAACAAGGCTATTTAACGTTTTCACAAGTTAACGATCATCTTCCACAAGATATCATTGATTCAGACCAAATCGAAGACATCATAAGCATGATCAATGATATGGGTATCACGGTAAGCGAAAACGCTCCTGATGCCGATGATTTGATGATGCAGGAAACAACAATGGATGAAGACGCAGCTGAAGCTGCTGCCGCTGCACTTGCCACTGTTGATAAAGAAATTGGTCGTACTACTGATCCCGTACGTATGTATATGCGTGAAATGGGCACGGTAGAATTACTGACTCGTGAAGGCGAAATCGTAATCGCTAAGCGCATTGAAGAAGGTATCAGTACAGTACAGATCTCAGTTGCTGAATATCCGGAAACCATCACTTACCTGTTAGAACAATGGGACAAGTTTGAAGCAGAAGAAATTCGCTTAAGTGATATTATCAGTGGCTTTGTTGATCCAAATGAAGATGAAATTGCCGTTAATGCAACCCATATAGGCTCTGAACTTACTGACGAACAACTAAAAGATGAAGACGGTGAAGATGACGAAGATGAAGAAGAATTAGATACAGGGCCAGATCCTGAACTTGCACGTGAAAACTTCGAACATCTCAGGGAACTTCATACTAAAGCTTGGAAAATCTTTGACACTAAAGGCCGCGAACATGCTGATGCAAAAACTGCGATTGCTGATATTGCTGAGTTATTCCAGACATTCAAAATTATTCCTAAACAATTCGACCGTTTAGTGAATAATATGCGTGATACCATGGATAAAGTACGTGTGCAAGAACGTCTTATCATGAAACACGCTGTTCAATATGCTAAAATGCCTAAGAAAACATTCGTTAAACATTATGTAAATAACGAAACGGATATGTCCTGGCTTACCACTGAATTAGCATCTGGCGAAAAACATGCTGAAAAACTTGTTGATTGTCAGGGCGATATTGAACGTTGCATTTTAAAACTGCAATTAATTGAAAAAAATGCCGCGCTATCAATTTCAAATATAAAAGATATCAACCGTCGTATGAGTATAGGTGAAGCGAAAGCGCGCCGTGCTAAAAAAGAAATGGTTGAAGCAAACTTACGTCTTGTTATCTCAATTGCGAAAAAATACACAAACCGTGGTTTACAATTCTTGGATCTGATTCAGGAAGGTAATATTGGACTTATGAAAGCCGTTGATAAATTTGAATATCGACGTGGTTATAAGTTTTCTACCTATGCAACTTGGTGGATCCGTCAGGCTATTACACGTTCAATTGCCGATCAGGCAAGAACAATTCGTATTCCGGTACATATGATAGAAACGATTAACAAATTAAATCGTATATCTCGTCAGATGCTACAAGAAATGGGTCGTGAACCTAATCCTGAAGAGCTTGCTGAACGTATGTTAATGCCTGAAGATAAAGTTCGTAAGGTATTAAAAATTGCAAAAGAACCAATTTCAATGGAAACACCAATTGGTGATGATGAAGATTCTCATTTAGGTGACTTTATTGAAGATTCAACCATTGAGTCTCCAATTGATGCAGCCACGATGGAAAGCTTAAAAGGTGCAACACTTGAAGTATTAGCCGGTCTCACTGCGCGTGAAGCGAAAGTATTACGTATGCGCTTTGGTATTGATATGAACACAGATCATACTTTAGAAGAAGTAGGCAAACAGTTTGACGTAACACGTGAACGTATTCGTCAAATTGAAGCAAAAGCTTTACGCAAATTGCGCCACCCTTCACGCTCCGATCTGTTAAAAAGCTTCCTTGACGTGAAATAATCGAAATGCAAAGCATTTCAATGACAATCACCTCTATGGTGTAAAATATTAAGGTCGCAATAGCGACCTTTTTTAATACACGTTATCAATGAATTTAAAAGGCATTCCCATGGCTTGGATCCAAATTAAAATTAATGCGACTAAAGGTTCCGCTGAAAGTATCAGCAACCACTTAATGGCAACAGGTAGTGCATCTGTAACTTTTATAGATACTAAAGATACCCCTATTTTTGAACCTAAACCCGGACAAGTAAAATATTGGTCTGAAACCACAGTCATAGGCTTATATGATGCCAGCCATGACATGCAATCTGTTATTGACTACTTAAAAGCGCAACGCGAATTTGAACAAGATATAAGCTATAAAATAGAGCAATTAGAAGATAAAGATTGGGAGCGAGAATGGATGGATAACTTTCATCCAATCAAATTTGGTGAACGCTTGTGGATCTGTCCCAGCTGGCGGGATATTCCCGATCCCGATGCAGTAAATGTATTACTGGATCCAGGTTTAGCATTTGGCACAGGAACTCACTCAACCACGGCTCTGTGTTTAAAATGGCTGGAAAGTATCGACCTAAGCGGAAAAACAGTAATCGATTTTGGCTGTGGTTCAGGTATTTTAGGTATTGCCGCGATAAAGCTCGGCGCTGAACGTGTCATAGGTATTGATATAGACCCTCAAGCTCTTGAAGCGAGTTTAGATAACGCCCAACGCAATGGTGTTGCCGACCAACTTGAAGTTTATTTACCACAAAATCAGCCTGAATTTAAGGCGGATATAATGGTCGCCAATATATTAGCCGCGCCGTTACGCGAACTACATCAAGTCATTTTAGGTTTGTTAAAACCACATGGTCTCATAGCCCTATCGGGCATTTTAGAAGAGCAAGGACAAAGTGTCGCTGATGTTTACAGTAAATACTGTAAACTTGATCCAATAGAAATTGACGGTGAGTGGGTGCGCGTTAGCGGCCAAAAAGAAAAGATTTCCTGAGCCTTATAAAAAGTCAATAGATAAAGTTCAAAAAAAAACATTTTTGTTCAAAATATAACCTTTGATTTTTGGTAAAAAAAAAGTAGAATTAGCGCCCCTTGAATGGCGAGCCAAGTAAACTGTGAAAATCGGGCAATACCTTTTAGATAATAATGTTATCGTCGCGCCTATGGCCGGAATAACTGACAGACCTTTTAGACAACTATGCCGTCGCTTAGGCGCTGGTTTGGCTGTTTCTGAAATGCTGTCATCAAACCCTAAAGTATGGAAAACCGAAAAATCTATGCATCGCATGGATCACAGTGGAGAAACAGGCATACGTTCAGTTCAAATTGCAGGAGCAGAACCTGAACTACTCGCTCAGGCTGCGCAATTAAATGTGGCTAACGGGGCTCAAATTGTCGATATCAATATGGGATGCCCGGCCAAAAAGGTGAATAAAAAACTTGCGGGTTCAGCTTTATTACAACGCCCGGATTTAGTGGAACAGATAATCAAGGCCGTTGTAAAAGCCGTTGATGTACCTGTTACATTAAAAATCCGTACTGGTTGGGATACCGACAACCGAAATGGTCTAGAAATCGCAAGAATAGCTGAACAAAATGGTATTGCTTCACTGGCAGTACATGGCAGGACTCGTGCCTGCATGTATAAAGGTGATGCTGAATATCAGACGATAAGGGATATCAAACGTTCAGTGTCTATTCCTGTCGTTGCTAATGGCGATATTACATCACCAGAAAAAGCGAAACAGGTATTAGACTACACGGGAGCTGATGCAGTCATGATTGGACGAGCAGCACAAGGCAGGCCTTGGATTTTTAGGGAAATAGCGCATTATTTAGCAACCGGTCAGTTTCTACCTGAGCCAGAAATAACTGAGGTTAGAAATATTTTGATGGAACATTTAGCAAACCTCCATCAATTTTATGGCGAAATAATGGGCCCCAAAATCGCTCGAAAGCATGTGACATGGTATTTGCAAACCCATGACAAAAATGGATTATTTAGACGAGAATTTAATGTCTTAGAAACAGCCAAAGAGCAGGTTTCGGCATTAGAACAATATTTTATAGCAATCTAAGAAAGAGAAACGATGATGTTTGAACAAAATGTGACTTCTCCATTTATTACTAACGCTCATGTACAGTCACAAGAAAAACCGCAACCATTACGCGATGCAGTTAAAAAGGCTGTTCATCACTACTTAAAACAACTTAATGGCCAAGATGTACAAGATGTTTATGACCTTGTTCTTTCTGAGTTAGAAGCGCCCTTGTTAGAAGAAGTAATGACTTATACACGTGGTAACCAAACACGCGCATCTATCTTATTAGGCATAAACCGTGGCACACTTCGTAAGAAGCTTAAAAAATACGGTATGAACTAATCAACTGTTAACAGTTTAAAAAGCACCCTTGGGTGCTTTTTTGTATTATGGCTTATACCATTTGTATTAAATTAGCGATCAAATATCAGTGAGGATAAATTTTCTACAACAAGGCGTTTGATTGAGCAATAGCAGGCTATTGGGATTGAAAATAACGCAGTTTTAGTGAAATTTAGACCATTGAGAATGATCACGTATTTGATGTAATTGGTATTAACGCAAACCACTAATAAAATGAGGTTATAAAACTACAATGGATACTCTTCGTCCAATTCGTCGCGCACTATTAAGTGTTTCAGATAAAACAGGTATTGTTGAATTTGCGCGTGCCCTTTCTAGTAAAGGTGTTGCACTTTTATCAACTGGCGGTACCTGTAAGCTTTTGGCTGATAATGGCATCGCTGTTACTGAAGTATCAAACCATACCGGACATCCGGAAATTATGGATGGCCGTGTAAAAACGCTTCATCCAAAAATACATGGTGGTATTTTAGCACGACGTGGCCAAGATGAAGCTGTAATGACTGAAAACGACATCAGTGCGATAGACCTCGTAGTGGTAAATTTATACCCATTTGCACAAACTGTTGCAAATGAAAATTGCTCTTTAGAAGATGCAATTGAAAATATTGATATTGGCGGCCCGACTATGGTTCGTGCAGCAGCCAAGAATAATAAAGATGTGACTATCGTAGTTAATGCAAAGGATTACGATCGTGTTATAACTGAGATGGATGCGAATCAAGGTTCAACGACATTAGAAACTAGATTTGATTTAGCAATCGCAGCATTCGAACATACAGCACAATACGATGGTATGATAGCCAACTATTTTGGCACTAAAGTCCCCTCTTACGCAGAAGAAAATAAAGCAGATTCAAAATTCCCACGCACTATCAATTTTCAATTTACTAAAAAACAAGATATGCGTTACGGTGAAAACTCACATCAAGATGCCGCTTTTTATGTAGAAAATAATTTACAGGAAGCATCAGTTGCAACAGCAAAGCAAATACAGGGGAAGGCGCTTTCTTTCAATAATATAGCTGATACTGACGCCGCACTTGAGTGTGTAAAAGAGTTCGATACACCAGCTTGTGTTATTGTAAAACATGCTAACCCATGTGGTGTTTCTATTGGTGATAACATTCTAGAAGCATATGAACGTGCTTTTAAAACCGACCCGACATCTGCATTTGGTGGCATCATTGCATTCAATCAGGAGTTAGATGCTGATACCGCAGAGGCTATCGTTTCGCGTCAATTTGTTGAAGTTATCATAGCGCCAAAAGTATCAGAAGCTGCCGCACAAATTGTATCAGCGAAGCAAAATGTTCGTTTGTTAGAATGTGGTCAATGGACGGGTAATACAACGGGTGTTGATATTAAACGTGTTAATGGTGGTGTTTTAATCCAGGACAGAGATCTTGGCATGGTTAATATGGACGATTTAACCGTTGTTTCTAAACGCCAGCCAACTGAGCAAGAATTAAAAGATTTAATGTTCAGTTGGAAAGTTGCTAAATTTGTAAAATCTAACGCAATTGTTTATGTTAAAGATGGCATGACAATCGGTGTCGGTGCAGGTCAAATGAGCCGCGTCTATTCAGCAAAAGTAGCGGGAATAAAAGCTGCAGATGAAAATCTTGAAGTTCCGGGATCTGTCATGGCATCAGATGCTTTCTTCCCATTCAGAGATGGTATCGACGCAGCAGCTGCTGCCGGGATCACTGCGGTTATTCAACCTGGTGGTTCTATGCGTGATGAAGAAGTGATCAAAGCAGCAGACGAAGCTGGTATGGCAATGGTATTTACGGGTATGCGCCATTTCCGCCACTAACATGACGAATGTAAAGCTGAGCTAAAATCACTCAGCTTTTACAATTAGCTGGTAAAACAATGAATACTTATATGAAAAAAATATTGATACCTGCGATTGCACTCACATTAAGTGCCTGTGCCAGTACCGATACTAATACCTTAATACAACAATCATTAGCAGGTAAACAGCGTAGTATTGAACATGCGTATAGAGATCAATATCGCCATCCAAAGCAAACTCTTGATTTCTTTGGCTTACAGGCAAATATGACCGTCGTTGAAATTTGGCCTGGTACGGGCTGGTATAGCGAAATATTAGCACCGATCCTAAAAGATAATGGTCATTACTACGCCGCTCACTTTCCGGCAGATTCACAAGTAAAATATTACCAAAGATCATTACAAAGCTTTAAAGATAAACTCAGTGAAAGTAAAGTTTATAACAAAGTGAATATCACTGAATTCTATCCGGGCAGTCATCATTCGATAGCCCCCCAGGGTACAGTAGATATGGTACTGACATTCAGGAATGCGCATAACTGGTATATGCAAAAAGACATTGAAGGTGTCGAAAATGCATTTATGGCTTTTTTTGATGCGTTAAAACCTGGTGGTATTTTAGGTATAGTAGATCATCGTTTACCAGAAAACAGGCACAGCGCAAAAGCAAAACGTTCAGGCTATGTTAAAGAAAGTTGGATAATCGAACTAGCCGAAAAAGCGGGTTTTAAATTAGCTGAAAAAAGTGAGATTAACGCAAATGCTAAAGATACTGCCGATTATGAAAAAGGTGTCTGGACTTTGCCTCCGCGCTTAGCATTAGGCGAGAAAGAAAGTAAAAAATATCAAAATATTGGTGAGAGTGATCGTATGACACTCAAATTTGTAAAACCCTAATATATAACTTTTATAGTGCCACATAGTGGCCTCAAAAAGATGCATAACAGATCTATTAATTTATAGGAATTAACATGAATGTACTTGTGATCGGTAGTGGTGGACGTGAGCATGCGTTGGCATTTAAAGCTGCACAATCAAAAAATGTTACTACCGTTTTTGTAGCCCCGGGTAATGCCGGGACGGCTCAGGAACCTAAATTAAAAAATATTGCCATTGGTGTAGAAGACATTGATGCTTTAGTTAATTTTGTAAAAGAAAATAACGTAGACTTTACTATAGTTGGTCCCGAAGCGCCGCTGGTACTCGGTATCGTTGATAAGTTTAGAGAGCAAGGGTTAGCGATATTTGGTCCTACTCAGGCCGCAGCACAACTTGAAGGCTCAAAATCCTTTACCAAAGACTTTCTGGCAAGACATGATATCCCGACAGGTTACTATCAAACATTTGAAGAAATAGACCCGGCTATAGCTTATGTCAGGGAAAATGGTGCACCTATCGTTGTTAAAGCCGATGGTTTAGCGGCTGGTAAAGGTGTGATCGTTGCAATGACAGAAGCTGAAGCTGAAGACGCTATCCGTGATATGTTAGCGGGTAATGCCTTTGGTGAAGCTGGCAGCCGAGTTGTAATCGAAGAATTCTTAGAAGGTGAGGAAGCGTCATTTATTGTTATGGTTGATGGTAAAAATGTTCTGCCATTTGCTACCAGTCAAGACCATAAACGTGCCTACAATGAAGATAAAGGTCCAAATACGGGCGGTATGGGGGCATATTCACCAGCGCCTGTTGTAACACCTGAAATTCATCAGCGTATTATGGACGAAGTTATTATTCCTACAGTAAAAGGAATGTACGAAGAAGGTCATCCATATACAGGTTTTCTATACGCAGGGTTAATGATTGCCGCTGACGGAACACCTAAAGTGATTGAGTATAATTGTCGATTTGGTGATCCAGAAACTCAGCCTATTATGTTACGCTTACAATCAGATCTGATTGAATTACTTCTTGCAGCAGAACGTGTTGAGTTAGATCAGGCTGAAATTCAATTTGACCCAAGAGCAGCCGTAGGCGTTGTACTTGCCGCACAGGGCTATCCTGCATCATACCCTAAAGGGGATGTGATCACAGGTTTAAAAGTATCATATCCTGCTGGTACGAAAGTATTCCATGCCGGTACAAAAGAACAAAATGGCGATATAGTCACTGCCGGTGGTCGAGTATTATGTGCTACCGCACTAGGTGAAACAGTGACTCAGGCACAGCAAAAAGCCTATGAGTTAGTCACTGAAATTAGCTGGCCTGGTGTTGAATTCCGTACAGATATTGCTTATAGGGCCATAGAACGCGAACAACAAAGTTAATCTAGTCTAAAATATAATAAGTGGTCGTTAACAACCACTTATTATATCTCTATATTTAAGTAATTTAGTCAGAAAAACCTTGCCGTAAGTGCTAACATCATAATAGGTTTCACTTATATTGATGTCATTTGTGATAGTTACTGGTAAAAATAAAACGCCAAAAAAATCAATTGCTCTACTATTGTTTACAATTTTAGTCATGCTGATTGCATTGCTTATTACTAATATTGCCGATCCTACGGCCCACTCTATCGATAAAACCCGCGCCATTTATAGTGAAACCCAATACTTATTAGATCCTAGTAATAAATTAACCATAGCTGACGTTATTTCACAACCAGAAAACATGGTTTCAGCCCCTTTATCTGATATTCCCTGGGATTTTACCCAGCAAAGTTATTGGTTAAGCATAAAGTTAAAAAACAAAACACCTAAAAAATATCAATTATTTGCCCATTTTGACAATCCTATGCTTGATGATTTACGCGTATATCAACTCAATCAGCAACAAAAAGTTATCAAAACAAAACAGCTAGGGGATCTATTTACCGATTTAAACTTATCTGAAAAAACTATTCTGAACTTTAAATTTGAAATTCAGGCTAATAAAGAAACACAGTTATTAATACGACTAAAATCAACTGGTTTACCGAAAACGCCAATCTATATTTATGACAATCAAGAGTATCGGGAACTGACACAAGCGATCCATTTAGTATGGGGTTTATTTGTGGGTATATTGATCATGATTGCACTTTACAATTTGGTTTTATTTTTTAGTATTAAAGATACGCTTTATTTAATTTATGTTGCTTATACCCTCACCATACTCATTTTAATGGGCGTTGTTTTAGGGTTTGGCTATTACTTATGGCCGCAAATAATACAAAATCAATTTCAAATATATGTAGTACCAATTAACTTTCTAACGGCCATTTTCACCTTATTATTCGCCGTTTATTTTTTAAGATACCATAAAACTAAAGGCCGCCTGTACCACTTAAGCTTAGGTTACATATATTGCATGTTAGCACTTATGTTTCTGTCATTCTGGTTACCAGAATATATTGCAGCGCAAATATTTTTTGTCATTATGGGCGGGTTGTATCTGTTAAGCAGCATACTTATTTTTAATAAACTAGTTCACTCTTATTTTTGGGCTAAATTCTATGCGATTTCATGGCTACCTTTGATCACAGGCGCCACAATTCAACCTATGATGCTGACAGGTGTTATTGAGTATTCATTTTTAACTCGCCATTCTTTTATGATAGGTGTGTTATTTGAAATAGTTTTAATGGCTATGGCTTTGGCTGAACGCATGCGCTTTCAAAAAGAAAAAGCTTTGTATAATGCCACCCATGATTTGGATAGTGGTTTACCAAACAGCAATATGTTTGAAAGTGTATTGCAAAATTTGATTGATGATAACAGGCTGTTTTCTGTCTGTTTAATTGAAATATCGAATTATCAGAAAATATTGCCTTACATAAGCAATAAAGAAAGTCAGGCGCTTCTAAATCTGTTAATCGATGAGATCCACAACAAAATAATCTCAGATGGTCATTATTTATATATAGAAAGTTTCGACGATGAAATAATAAAAATAGCAAAAGTTAAAGAAGGTATTTTTGCCATTATTGCAGCCCGCTTTATTAACGAAAATGAATTATTAAATCAATTAAGAAAAATACAAGATTCCCTGTCTAAAGATATAGAACTGAGTGGTTTTTTGATTAATTTAGAAACAAAAATAGGTGTTTGTTCAACACCAGAAAATAAAGTTAACGCAAGCTTATTGTTAAAAATGGCCTTTCAGGCACTGGAAAAAAGCAAACTTGAAAATAACGCTATTAGCACTTATCAACAAAGTGATACGTTTAACGTTGCCCAGCGTCTGACTCTGGCAACTGAGTTGCAACAAGCTATACACAACAATAAATTACAATTATATCATCAACCACAAATACAACTATCTACAGGAAAGATTTGTGGTAGCGAAGTGTTATTACGCTGGGATCACCCTAAACATGGTTTTATCTCACCCGAAATGTTTATTGCCATAGCCGAAGATACCGGCTTGATCAATGAGTTAACACTCTGGGTATTAGACCAAGGTTGTGCTCAATTACAGAGATTACTTAAACTTGGTTATTCAGAACATAAACTCTCAATCAATATCAGTAGTAAGGATATTTCAATGAGAGGTTTTTTTCAAAAAATTATCGACTGTTTAAATCATTACAATATTCCTAAACATTTACTGACACTCGAACTAACCGAATCTGTATTAGTAAAAGACTTTTCTATATTATCAACTCTAATGAGTAAGTTGTCACAAGTTGGCATACAAGTTTCTATTGATGATTACGGCACGGGTTATTCTTCCTTAGCCTATCTATCCCAACTACCCTTTAATACTTTAAAAATAGATAAGAGCTTTATTTTAAATTTAGATCAATCAAAACGTAATATTTCAATTGTAAAAACCACAATAGATATGGCAAAAAGCCTACAGCTAAATTTAATTGCAGAAGGCATAGAAACAGCAGAAGTAGAAAATCAACTCATTGAAATAGACTGTGATATTGGCCAAGGTTACTTCTATAGTAAACCCCTCCCTTTTGACCTGTACCAAATCTGGTTAGAAAAACAAAAAGTAAAAGTTTAACCTGTGTTAGCATAGTTATAATAGCAACTGAAATAAAAGAAACTCAATGAAAGGCACTATCAGTAAACTCAAATCGTCACTCAGTCAGCCAATTCAATATCAATTACCAATTGGCGAGCAACTTCTGGATTTAAACCCGTTAATAGGCAAACAATTAACACTCACATTCACCGGTAATATTTTTTGTTCTCATTGCAGCAAAAAAACCAAAAAAAGTTATTCCCAAGGCCACTGTTTTGTATGTATGCGTAAACTTGCCAGCTGTGATATGTGTATGATGAAACCCGAAACCTGCCACTATGATCAGGGAACTTGTCGCGAACCACAATGGGGTGAACAAAACTGTATGATCCCTCACACTGTATATTTGGCTAATACCTCAGGATTAAAGGTGGGAATAACTCGCCAGGTACCTACACGTTGGGTCGATCAGGGTGCTACGCAAGCTTTACCTATTTTTAGAGTTCAAACCCGTCATCAGTCAGGCTTAGTGGAAATTGCCCTAGCTGAATATATTGCAGATAAAACTAATTGGCGCAATATGCTAAAAGGCAGCAATGAAAATATTGATTTAAAAGAGAAAGCACAAGAACTGATCCCTTTGATCCAAACTAAATTGGATGAATTAACAGAAATTTTTGGCACTAACGCCATTGAAATACTTAATGAAGACGTAATTGACTTAACTTTTCCTGTTACTGACTATCCAACTAAAATTAGCTCCTTTAATTTTGATAAAAACCCAGAAGTAACTGGTGTATTACAAGGTATCAAAGGACAGTATCTGATCTTTGACACTGGTGTTATCAATATCAGAAAATTCACATCTTATGAAATCGAAGTAGAAATTTAAACACTCAAGATTAATCTAGGGTTACAGTTGTAACCCTAATGTTTCATTTTTATAATTTAGGTTTTAAATTCAGATTATGAAAATCAAAACTAAAATCGGTAATACTGGGCGTTGCCCATTTTAACTTGATATGCTCGACTTCATTGCCAGTTGAAAAATCAAAAGTAATAAATGCATCAGCTTCTAACAACTTATCTTGCCAACGCACAATAAAGGTATTACCCGTATAATGCTCTAACGTCCCTTTAAGCGCAGCTGTATGAGTAAAATCTATATTCAAGGTGTTTTCTTTTAAAATAATATTTACATCGCCATACCAGGCATCCTGATAATCACCGGCATAATTACTCAGTGGTAACGCAGGTTGGAAATCACTCACCTTTTTGAGTTTCGCGTCTTTATACGCTTTTTCTTTTCCTTCAAAATGTTTTTCAGCTAACTCAGCGACCCAATTTTTGTCTTCAAGTTCCAACGCATTTTCGAGTATTTCATGTGTAATAGCAGACAATGCACTAAACGCTTGCTGATTGGATAGAATAACAATACCAAGTTTTTTTTCGGGTATTAACGTCACCTGAGATACCATGCCTAATATACCACCACCATGGCCCAGTTTTTTATAACCATGATAATCTTCAACACTCCACCCTAAGCCATACCCTCTAAATTGCTGTCGATAACTTTTAAATGCTTTATCCGATACTTTTCGAGTTATATGAGGATGCCACATTTCTTTTTGCTGTTTTTCTGTAAATAAAGTTTTACCGTTGGGCATTTTTCCATGTGCTAATTGTGTAAGTAACCATTTACTCATATCGTCAGCACTGGACGCAATAGCGCCTGCACCTCGAAAATCTTCTAAGTAGTTAACAAAAAATGGATGGAGTTTACCTTCAAATGGAATATGTCCCGTAGACCAATTTTCATTATTTTTATCTATACGAGAAAAACCAGCTCGTGAGTTTGTCATATTAAGTGGCTGCATCATTTTTTGCTCAATAAAATCTTGCCAACTCATTCCAGATACTCGGGCCACCACCTCTCCCGCAGTGACAAACATTAAATTATTATAAGCATATTCAGAGCGAAAGCTGGAAACCGGTTTTAAGTATTGCAAACTATCAAGAATATCTTCCATGGTTTTATCTGTATCAGGCCAAATCATTAAATCTCCGGCGCCCAAACCTAAACCCGATCTGTGACTTAATAAATCTCTGATATTTACTTCTCGAGTGACATAAGGGTCATATAATCTAAATTCAGGAATATGATCTATTACTTTATCATCCCAATTTAATTTTCCTTCATCCACCAGCATAGCAATTGCTGCAACAGTAAAAGCTTTACTATTAGACGCTATGCCAAATAAAGTATGCTGATTAACTTTCTCACCTGTGGTTAAATGCCTGACACCAAAGCCTTTCGCCATAATTACCTGATCATTTTCCACTACAGCTATCGCCATACCGGGAACATTAAACTTCGCCATAGAGGTTTCTACAGCCTGGTTTATGTTCGTTGTAGTTAATTTAGCCAAACTAAAACAACTAACACTAGCCAGCATAGCACCAGCAATAAACTGATTAAGCGGTTTCATTACCTTTCCTTTTGATTCATTTTTATTTTTGTTTATAAAGTGCAAACTCTCGACGCGCTCTTTGCGCATCCAGATCAGTTTTGCTTGCCTGACTCGCGATTTTATTAAGATAAAATTCTGGTAACTGGGCCTGGATTGCGCCATGTAAAACATGTTGTTTATACCAGTCATAGGGTAATAAAACTTCGTCAGTTAAGTTAGCAACATAACAATAAACTGAAATTTCCTCACCCATTAACGACACAGCCCTCGCAGATTTCTGTCCATAATGTGGACCTTCGATCTGATCTAACTTGGTTTTTTCAGCTTCTGTTAATTGGTAGATCACACCATAAATGGTATCTCTATGATCATTGGTAAAAAAGGCATCACACTTTCCTGAATTATCAGCCCCTTGTTTATTAAAAGTTAACTTAAAGCCTGTAAGAGTTGCAACACAGATCCGCTTTACATTTGGTAATCGAGCTCTTAAACGTACCTCGGACATATTTGATCCATAAGCAAAATTATAAGCATAACTCATGACCAAATCACCCGTATCGCCAATACTAATAAAATCACACCAATTCCCCGATCAAACCAATAACCGGTGCGAATAAAGAACAACCTGACATTCTGTCGACTTAGAATGAGTGATAAAATTGAAAACCAAATCCAGGTTGCCAAAGCCATATATAAACCATAGCTTGCCTGGATAAAAATAGGTGTATCTAGATCGATAACTAAAGTAAACAAAGATAAAAAAAATAATGTTGCTTTAGGATTTAAAGCATTGGTTAAAAAACCAATGTAAAAAGCTTTTATATTTGAATGCTTAGTTTTTTCCAATCTTGCCTGCTCTGCGGTTGCCGCAGGTTTTGCTCTGAGTGCCTGCACACCCATATAAGTCAGGTATAATGCCGCGATATATTTCATACCAGTAAATAGTTGTTCGGACTGAGAAATGATCAAAGCCACGCCGAGTAAGCAATAGGTCACATGTAAGAGAATAGCTGTACCAACTCCCGCACTGGTATACAGAGCGTTTTTACGACCATGACTGATACTTTGCTTTAAAACAATCGCAAAATCAGGTCCAGGACTTGCTACAGCAAAAAAATGGGCTAAAGCAATTAACATGAACTCATCGAGATATGGCAGCATTACACACCCTGTATTAATGTAGACTTTTGTTTTTTATCCGTTAATGCAAGTAAAACCGGACTAGCGGTTTCTTTTAGCATATTGGTAATTTCTTTATCGGCTTTATTATAAATACTCTTTAGATGCGGTTTTAGATGAGACAAAATTAAACTCTTTTTACAACCTTGCAACTTAGCCACTAAAGCTAAACTAAAAATAACTTCAATTTCAGGTAATGCTGATTGCCTGTTTGCATGAGCGTTGTAACAAGTGCCACAACCGCCCTTAAATTGATATGCCGTATTGCTGATCATTACACCAAAACCCAAAAAACTTGCCACAACTTCTGACGCTTGTGGTAGAAACGCCTCACCGCCAGGAGGCAATTCTCGCCCCTGATGAATTAAGATCATTGCCAGTGTTTGGGCAAAAGAAGCAACCAAATCTTGAGGTTGATTAATTTGCTGCGGATTATAAGACATATGTATCATACTGCCTGGCGCACTTTTCATTAAAACAGATGCTTTTTCGCCACGAGAATAATCTGCAAAACCAAATTCAGGAAAGGGACTTTGTTTAAATTCAGCTGGTTGCATTAATTTTATTGGCCAGTTTTGCATACCCGCATATTTAATGACATGCTTAAAAACACTTTGAGACATCGCCTCGATACTTTGCACCTGATCAGGGAAATACTTATTCGTGGGTAAAATAATCTGTGTGTGCTCGATGAAAAATGCAGTATCAAACCTTTCTATCGCCCATACCAAAGTATCTACAATCCAATTTTGTGCTTGTTCGTCTAATAAAGGTTTTGATTTAAAAAGGGATAACATATCTATTCTTCTATTTATAAAAATTAATACTAGTTTTTTTCTTTATTCAAAGCCCATTCCCAGGCCTGAGTATTATACAAAGGGACTGTCGATAAAGCATGATGATGACTTCCACTGGTTTCTTTAGTGGAATATGATAAATACATCAGCGTTTTAGTATCTTCATCATAAATTCGTCTTACTTTTAAGCTTTTAAATAAAATACTCTTTGACTGCTTAAAAACAATTTCTCCATTTTTAGAAAAATCAATCGTTTTAACTTGATCAGCTAATATAGGCCCGGTTTGACGACAGGCAATTGACATATCCGACGGGTCTGAAAAATCTAAATCAGCTTCTACATGACTGATATGACAAGTTACGCCGGGTAACTTTGGATCATGTTTAGCTTTTATCACCACATCTTTTGTTGTAAATAAACCCAAACTTACTTTACCAGCATCATCTGAGCAAGCAGTAAGTATCACCAAAAATAAACCTAATCCAATATTATTGAGTGTCATAAAGTATCCGCAACTTTAAATTATGTGCACCAGCATAATAAACAAGCGCCTAGAATAAAAGTAAATAGACCAAATTGTTTTAAACTTCTGTTTAATATGCTTCAATACCGTCAACTTAGATCTATTGTGTCAATAGGAAATATAAAAATGAAAAAGGCAATAGTTGCAACGCTATTAATCGGATTCTCTGGCCTGGCATCTGCAAAAATCATTGTAGGCGCACAAATAGGAAAAAGTCTCAGCCGGACGATAGAAACAGCTGAATCTCAACAAATTGAAATAGAAGACGGCAATCATTTTGCACTCAGTGTAGAAACGACCCTACCCGACGCCAGATATGGCCTGTTTTACGCTCAAACATCAAGTGATTTAGAAGAACAAGATAATAAAACCATTGATATCAGTTATTTATTATTTCAAAGCGCAGTCGAATTTCCGATGAGCCATGGCATCACAGGCTATTTAGGCGCGCAAGTCGGTTTAAGTCAAGTTAAGCCTGAATGGACTGAGTCAGGTACTTATTTTGCCTCTGGTTTATATGGTGGTCTTGAATACCAGTTAACCGACGCATTACATCTGACAGCTGAAGCTCGCTGGTTAGCAAGTGTCGTTAATAACAAAAGTGACATCACTTGTGATACCACTGCTGAACCTGCAGATGATAAATGTCTATGGCATTTTGACGGCGATTTATTAAATCAAACTCAGTTAAGTGCAGGTATAAATTACCGCTTCTAATTAAATAACCCTATCGTTACCCCATTGTATCGCGGTAGGGCTTATTTATATTTACACTTTATATCCTGCGTGATCCCTTACTATTGAAACAATATTTAACTATGAGTTTGGATCCGTTATACTCGCGCTATTAGATAACCCAGGTAACAAGCTCCATGAAATTTCCATGTCGTTTAGATAAATTCATTAGCCATTTAGCGGAAACACCCAGAACAAAAGCCAAAGCGGGGATCAAAAAGAAGCTCGCAAAAGTGAATGGAGAAATCATTAGAAGTTTTGACTATCAAGTCAAAGAAGATGACGTAATAACCTGGCAAGATCAAACTTTAAAGTTTATCGGAAAACGATACTTCATGCTAAATAAACCTGAGGGTTATGTCTGTGCAAATAGTGATGAGTTACATCCGACTGTATTTGAATTAATAGATGAACCTTTGATGTCTGAATTACACATAGCTGGCAGATTAGATATAGATACAACGGGATTAGTTTTAATTACTAATGATGGCGAATGGTCTCATAAAGCCACTTCACCAAAACATAAGAAATTCAAAACTTATTTAATTGAAACTGCTGAACCTATCACAGACGAAGCAATAGCAGCTTTGGAAACTGGCGTACAACTACATGGTGAAAAAGCACCAACCTTACCCGCTAAAGTTGAAAAACTGGCTAGTTTTAGCTTAAAACTCTCAATTAATGAAGGCAAATATCACCAAGTTAAACGCATGTTAGCTGCGGTTGGTAACAAAGTTGTCTCTTTACACCGAGCGCAAATCTCAGAGATAAAACTCGAAACGGAATTAAATTCAGGTGAGTACAGGGCTTTAAGTTTAGCTGAAATAAACTGCATTTAGATTTACTTTTCATCTGCGTCATTATATTTTTATTTGAACCAGATCGAATTTAACTAATTCAGGAATAAGCTTTTGCAATTGCGTTTCGGTTTCATCTAATTTTTGTAGACAACCACAATACTCAATTGCTTTAGCCTCAAGCGAAACAGCTTTTTTCTCTAATGATTTATCAATTTCAGTGGAAATAATATCCATTCTTTGATTCATATCAGAGATCCGCTCTTCTATATTACCTTCATCAGAATCAAATGCCTCCCCAAGGGCTACTAAAATCGCGCCTAAAGAGCCATGTACAGCAGAATGAATTTTACCTGAAATTTCTTTTTCAAAAAACTCATCTAATTTAGAAAGAGACTGCGGCGCAATATAATAAAAATCATCACCACGCTTAAACTTTTCCATTAATGCTTGTTCAACATATTTTAATTGATTTTTTAATACTTCGGGCTCTTTATCTGAGAAACTTTCAACCACTTGCTCAATGGCCGTTAAACCCAGGTTCACCCCATCTGTCGCCAAATTTACTAACTCAGGTACAGTATCCCGCAACCCTAAACTAAACTCTTTTAATATTAAGGTGTCTTGTTCATTTAACCTTATCCACCGCCCTTCAATAAATATTTGTTTATCATTATTTATTTGTACTCGAGTTTGTGTACCTTCAACAATACGTATCATATCATCCGTGATGATCATGCCATATCCAAGTTGAACATTACATTGCTCTAATGCATAACTTAACGGGCAGAACAATAATATAAGTAAGGCAAAAAAAAGTTTCAAAGCGCTAAACTCAGTTAAATATAGTACTTTAAAGAGTAACAAACCACAGACGGGCTTTCAAACAAGTTAGCGCTATTTTGCATAACGTACAAAACGCACAAATACATCTGCTTGTTTATTCTTTAAATTATTTTTACCACTATAAAATGCAAAAGCCCATGCATGCTCAGGTTGGTTTTCATCAGATGTATTAGTCCAATAGTTTTCTGATAGCGCTTGTGGAAATAATGTTGGGTTAATAGCAGGATCAACACATTGGCGCTCAACTAATGTCGCCATCTCTTTAATGTTAGGTAAATGCCAATCACTAAAGCTACCATCTGTTGCAGATTTTGCCGCCAACAAAGCTTGCTGCCAAGTTACCTGCTCTGCATTACCTGTGCAGGAAGACGTTGACTCTTCCCACGTTTGACCTAAACTACAGCGTAACCACATTAATCCACTCATAGTATCTTCAACCATCCCATTTTGATGAATTGTAAATCTGGCTGTTGGAGTCGTCGCTGTTAAATTTGCCTCATAACAAGTTTGCGCTAATGCCGATGCACTCATCATCAAAAACAACTTACTAAGAAATATCTTTTTCATATTTATCATCATAAAATACCTGCTAAGGTGTGCGTACTAAACGAATAAAAGCGGTGCTTGACTTGGGGTATGCAATATCATTTCCCGATTGAAATTCAAGTGCCCAGGCAAAATCAAGTCCGATACCTTCAGCACTTGTTTCAATTGTCCAATACCTTAAATGACCCAACTGACTCGGATCTGGTGTATTTGGAAAAAACTCGCTACTTAATAAGTGTGTGCTTGTTTGCAGATTAAAATCTAATAATCCCATTAATTCATTGTATGTTGGCATTCGCCAATTACTTCCACCACAAAAACTCGTCGCGTTTACCTCTGCAATATAAGTTTCTAAGCCACAATCAGTATCACTTGGACAACTAGAATTAGCGTCTCCAGCAATCCCTTCAACCCCACCATTGCCATCTCCGGTATAGAACCAAGTGTAATGATTTTGTCCTTCTCTGAGAGCTGTTGACGGCAAAGTCCCCGTACTAGCCTGTTTTACTTCCCATATTAAACCGGTCAAATTATCTCTGACACATGAAAACTCCGTTGCACTATCTGGTAATTCATCGGCAAATTCATCAAGTTTAGTAAAATCAAATGCTAACGAGCCATCGCCCACTTTATCTAAATGCTCAGCGATTGTATCCCTGCCTAACTCAGCATCTTGTCCAGGAAAATTATCATTTTTACAATCAGTTTCACTTGAATCATCAAAACATTTGGCAACACCTGTGTCATTTAATAAACCAAAAGATAAAGGCTTTATATTAACCCTTGTTGTACCCGTTTCTGATCGATTTAATTCGTCAGTGACTGTTACTTGAAACACTAATTGTTCAGCAACATCTATATCCGGGATAGTAAAATTGGTGATGCATTGCGTTCCTGCAGTTAAACTCATATTAGTGCCTGAGGTTTGCAGCCATTGACAGGTAAAACTATCAGTCAAAACCTGGCTATTAGTTGCATCTAAGGTAACTGTAGAAAACTCATTGGCTGTTTGAGTTGCACCTGCATTCACAGCTATCAATTGACTTGTTTTAGTTAAGACTAAATCAAAGGTATTCGTCTGACTACCACCTTCATCATCAGTTATAGTTAATGAAAATTGGACAAGCTGATCAACTTCTAATAAAGGATGAGTAAAACTCAATTCAGCTTGTGTAAAATCAGTGATGGCGAGTGTTTGCCCTAAGGTTTGTGTCCACAAGTAAGTGACCAACTCACCATCAGGATCTGGATCTGAAGATTTAGCACTACTGAGTGTAATAGTATCACCATAATTAGAAGGTAAAGTGGTAGGTGCAGTTTGCTCAATAGCAACTATGGGTAACTGATTATTAGAACGGACAAGTATATTTACTGTATCTGTAATTGTAGTGCTATTTGATGTTCTATATTCTAATCTAAAAATTAAAGTTGTATCTAGTTTTACTTCTGGAGCGGTAATAATATGTTCAGCACCTTCTACTGGAAACCCAGTTAACAATGGGCCACCAATCTGTGACCAGGTAAAAACACCTCCTTCAGGTGTTGCCACCCCTTTAAGTGTAAAAGAAGTTTTTTCATCTAATGCCTGATCTGTCCCTGCATTGACACTGACAGGATCAGGAGTTACCTCAGAAGAACCGCCGCCTCCACATCCAAATAAACACAAAACAGCCATAGTCATCAATAAACTGATTATTATTCTGACTAATTCACTCATGACAATTCCCTTAATTATAAAACCATCTTTAAATTTATATGCAAATTAAAGACCAATTTATCCTTAATCACAACCAGAAAACAGTGAATTCTTAGCAAACCTCTACATCACTTGTATGTTCAAATTAACGGTAGGATATATAAGGCGGGATTAATAGTTAAACAAATAAGTGTAGATGAAAGTACAAGCTGGATCTTTCAAAGAACTGATATGGTTAAAAATAACTACAAGCGATTACAAATAACTATCTTGATGAATACGAACAAATAATTTCGTACCAACTTTACTATAATCAACTTTATACTCACGTCCGTCGAGTGCTTGAATAAAAATCAGTCTACGTGTTTCACTAAAAACATCTTGCGCTGAAATATATACCATTTCTAAATACCGCTCTTTAGCTTCGCGTCTATTTTTAGGTAACTTTTCTTTAAATGGCTCAAGACCGTGTTTAGTTACTTTTATCATAGGGTCATCTTCACCATTAACGACAACCAAATCTAACTTTTTTTCTTTGTGAATAACGGTATTTCTACCACTGGTAATAAATGCTTTATCACTACTCATTGTTAAACTTTCCTAAACTTAGATAAGTATACTTAAACTCAAAACCAACCTATGGTGTAAAGTTTTGGTTTATGAAGATTTTTATCTATCGCATTCAAACTATGAAACCTTGTTCATACTATATTAATCGTTTAAAACAAAATCAATATAATTGTTTCACACTCTAATCTATTAAGTTAAGCAAAGATTTCTTATTTTATCTCCTAAAAAACAAAGAAAAAGCAAATAAATGCCATAAAACATGCCCAAATTAAGATCCGACGCATTTTCAGACAATAAGAACACTTTGATTTTTTCATTGATATTAGATCCTAAAATGAATTAACTATGTTTTAATCAGTTCACAATATAGGTATGTAAGAGACTAGAAATATAATTTTAAAAGGTTTTCAGCATAACAGAGCGTTGTAAAAAGCAAGGCGTACCTTGCTTTTAATTTACATAATTCTAAAAATTGTAATTAATACCGGCATAAAACTTTCGCTCTGCGCCTAGGTAATCAGAGATCACTTCGCCTGTCGTCCAGTCGGTCGCAGCAACGCCATTATAATAATTTTTATCCAACAAATTATCGATACGGGCATGGAGTTTTAAGTTTTCCAATACCTGATAATTAGCATTAATATTAAATAAAGTATAAGAGCTAATAGGTGTTTTATACAAACTCACTCTATCTGAACGGTATTGCATTTCAGCTCCAAGATAGAAAGTATCTAATTGCTTTGAGAGAACCCAGTTTATACTTTGTTTAGGACGTAAAACTAATTGCTCGTGTGTATTGCCATCTTGCGCTTTTAAATAAGTAAAATTTAAATGATTAGTTAACCCTAACAGGCTAAATTCAGAATTTATTTCAAGCCCTTCAAACTCGGCATTAGCAATATTTTCAGGAATATAATTTCCCCAATCAATCAAATTCTTAATATCATTTTTGAATACAGCTATATCCACATGTGCGTTATCTAAATTTAAAGCAAAACCAATTTCTCGATTAACAGATTCTTCTGGTTTTAAATCAGGATTTGTTCCCCAAATAGAGCTCGCATCATTAAAAGACGGTGCTTTAAAGCCTGATCCTTGAGATAATCGAAATACACCAAAACCGGCAACGGGTACACCAATAGATAAATTGTAAGTATTATTTATATCAAAATCAGAATTATCATCACGGCGGATCACAGCATTTACGATTATATCTTCATGATCATAGTAACCCCCCAGATAAGTGCCTAAATTATGGCGGCTTTCATCTGTAAAGCCCGAGGCTGGTTGATCCTCAGATGCCCAGGCATTAATTGAATCACTTACATCCTCATCATTCCAATCAAAACCAGCCGACAAAGAAAAGCTCTGATCATATTCATAAGCTAATTGATAATTCGCTTCTTTTCGATTAGTTTGATAATTGCTCGGCTTGTGGCCCTCAGTCGGCTGCTCTTTTGTTGTGTGTTCTTTATCTTTGCCAACACTTATCTGTGCATTATGTGATAAGGAACCATTCACTTTATTCCAACCTACTAAGACATGATGTTTTTTAAATTCTTGTAAATCATCACCTGAACTATCATATTCAACTTCGCCGATACTATTTTGTGCTATAAATTTTAATTCGCCAAATTCTCCTGCATTGTATCTGACATTCAGGCCTATATTTTTGTTTTCATAGCCATCATCATCTTTATTGATTGTTGTTGTAACATCATAGCCATGGGTTTTTTCATAACCCGCATTAAATGAAATGTCATATTTTTCACCTGATAAAACTAATGATGTTTGTACGTTTTTATATTCATCACTTCCCGCCTGAATAGCCACTGATGACGCTCCACCACTACGAGTAGTAATATTAATTACGCCAGCCAAAGCATCTGAGCCATACCAGGCTGCGCGAGAGCCCTTAACGACTTCAATACGCTCAATAGAATTTAACGGGATCGTTGAAATTGCTTTATAGCCCAATGAAGCGCTACCAACTCGCACACCGTCAATTAATATCAATGAATGGGCAGATGCAGCGCCACGTATAAACAGGCTGGCTTGCTGACCCTGACCACCTTTTCGAATAACATCGACACCGCCTAAACTTTGCAATAAAGCGGGGAAATCCCGTGAGTTTGAGTTTTCGATATCCTGCCGCGTAATGACATTGACTGTTGCCAATGTATTTTCTATCGATTGTTCAAAACGATTTGCCGTCACAACAATTCGCTCCAGATCATTCACCTCTTGGCCCGACTCTAATGAATATGACGAAAACGATGTTGAAAAAAGTGCGATAGCAACAGCTACACCAGCTTGTGATTTATAAAACATATTTGCCCCTTTGTGCCCACCGCACAAAAAAAGTGAATCATTTGAATAAAACAAGGCCGGTCTCCGGACTTAATTAAAATACAGTACATATCTTAATATCACCGTTGCGGGGGCAGTGTTGGATTTAAACCTGAGGTTTTCACCAACTTCCCGATTATCTTATTATTTAACTTAATACATGCATTAAAATGAATGAGTAAGTAAATAATGAGCACCTTAAGTTTAATTCTAAGAATAGAAGTAGAAATACGGCGCGTATTGTGAGGTTACAGGGGGGGAAAGTCAACAAACATCTAGACGTCTATTTTATATAAAAACAAATAATGGATCCCGCAATGGGATCCAGGAGTTAATCTCTAAAGTTTTTATACTGAAAAGGCTGACCTAAATCGGCACCTTTTATAAGTTGCATTACTTGTTGTAGGTCATCCCTCTTTTTTCCTGTTACGCGCACTTCTTCACCTTGAATAGCTGATTGAACCTTTAATTTAGCGTCTTTAATTGTTTTAACAATTTTTTTTGCTATATCTTTTTCAATACCTTGTTTAATAGTGACTTGCTGACTATATGTTTTACCTGTATGTACAACATCTTTAACTTCAAAGCTTTTAACATCTAATCCACGTTTTACCGCTTTATTAGCTAAAATCTCAAACATTTGGTTTAGTTGAAAATCTGCGTCCGCCTTCATAATAATAACTTCTTTACTTAATTCAAAAGTCGCATCAACGCCTCTAAAATCGAAACGCGTATCAAGTTCACGATTAGCATTATCGACAGAGTTTTGTGCTTCTGTCATTTCAACTTCCGATACAATGTCAAATGATGGCATTTTTCTCTCCTAAAATTACAATTTATTACATATATTATTTTAATAGCCGGATTATAATACCAATTTAAGGATAAAAACATTCTCCAAACTATTTGTTTGATATAATCTTTAACAAACATATTAATAAGGTCGTAGTGAGTGAACCGTCGTCTGTATCAAATAATACTTTTAATTGTAGTCATTGGTTTTACCATTTTATTCGCTAAACAATTCAATGGTCACATCAACAAATTTATCCCCCATATTGACAAGGTGGTGCATTTTACAATTTTCTTTGTACTCGCAGGTATAATGAATCATGCTTTTAAAGCCCCTATTTGGCTACATATATTATTACTTACTGGATATGGTGTAGCCATAGAAATAATGCAACAATACCTACCACATAGACAAGCCTCTATTGCAGATGTAATTGCCGATAGTGCTGGTGCAATCTGTTATTTTAGTCTTTATTGGTTTAAACTGAAGCGTAATAAATAAAATGAAAAATATTTATATAATAGGCAAAGGTGCAATTGGCTTATTATTGGCATATCATTTAAAATTAAATAAACAATCTGTATGCTTATGTTTAAGAGAAAAAACTCAAACTGCGACATTTTTTTATCAACATGAAAATATAACGGCGCCTTTTGATCTTAATCAAGAGGACATCACAAGCACTCTACCTATCAATTATCTGATCATCCCGACAAAATCATATAGTGTACTAACTGCATTTAACACCATAAAGCCTCGACTTACGAATAATGCTACGATCGTATTATGTCATAATGGCATGGGGACTGTGGAACAAATACTGCCATTAATCAAACCAACGCAAAGCCTGTTTTTTTTAACCACCAGCATGGGGGCGTATAAAAGCGATGCATATAAAGTGATCCATACAGGTAAAGGTTTTAGTTATTTGGGCGCCGTTAATCACACAGCCGAAAAAAACCAAAAAGTTACTTATCAAAAATTAGCACTCTCAATCCCCCAACTTATATTCGAATCAGATATTAACTATTTATTATGGAAGAAATTACTCATTAATATCGCAATTAACCCATTATCCGCACTATATCGTGTTAAAAATGGCGAATTACTCAACCCCAAATATGCACTGGAAATATTCAATTTAGTTGACGAAGCAATCCGAATTGCACATTGTCATGGTTTAAAGTTTAAATTATCAGAAGTTCTCACATCTGCATATCAAGTAATGTCAGCGACCGCAAAAAATTATTCTTCGATGAATAGAGATATTACACTAAATAAACCGACTGAAATAGACGCTATTTGTGGTTACATAGTAAAATTAGGGAAGGTTTACGGTGTAAAAACACCGTATAATCAAGCAGTCATAAGAAAAATTTCACACTCAGATCACGTTACTCAGGACGATAAACTTTAACATTTTTAAAGCCACTATCATGTAGTATTAAAGCTTGTAGCTGACTCATAACACCTTTAGCGCAATACAAATAGTATTCTTTATCTTTTGGCAAATCACCGAATTTACTCGCTAAACGAAAGAATGGTAAATGCGTCACTTCTATACCATCAATAATTAAGGGGTTTTCGTCTTCTTCTTCTGGTGAACGAATATCAACAACCACCGCACCTTTTGGTAAATCAGATACTGATTCAGCTTCTTTCACCTCATCTCTGGCTTCTTTCTCAATTTCTTTTATATCCATTACACGTGCATTTTCGACAACCGTTGTCAGAATATCAAAATCAAATTTGCTTTCTTCTTCGATTATTTTTGCAAGTTTTGCTTTTACTGTTGGTTTTTTAGAAATAACACCACAATATTCAGGCATAGTTTCAGCCATTTCCGCAGTACCAATTTCACGTGCTATATCAATAATTTCTTGTTTATCATGCTGGATTAAAGGTCGTAAAATCAACGTCTCTGTTACTCTGTCAATCACGCTTAAATTGGCTAAAGTCTGGCTAGATACCTGCCCTAAACTTTCGCCAGTGACTAAAGCATCAATCCCCAATTTTTCCGCAACAATACTGCCTGCCCGCATCATCATACGTTTTAAAACAACGCCCATCTGGCTATTTTCGACATTTTCTAATATTTCAGCGACAACAGGATCAAAATCAACAGAGATAAATTTAACTCTATGGGTAGAACTGAATTGTTTCCATAAATAATAACTTGCTTGCTTAACCCCGATTTCATGGGCTGCACCGCCTAAATTAAAAAATAAATAATGAGTTCGTGCACCTTTACGTATCATTTGATAACTGGCAACACCAGAATCAAAACCACCAGAAACAAGCGATAAAACATCTTCCTGGGTAGGTAAAGGGAATCCTGCAATGCCAAAATGAGTCTCTTTAATTATATAAGCCAGATCTTGCTTTATCTCTATTTTAACGATTACATCCGGGCGAGATAATTTAACTTTAGCAGTTGCAATCGACTGATTTAATCCACCGCCGACATACCTCTCCACGTCACTTGAACTAAAGTCATGATTACCGGTACGCTTACAACGTACACAAAAAGTTTTATTTTCCAGTACCAGGCGATGTAAAACAAGTGCCTCTTTAAAAATATCATCAATTGTTTCGAACGGTGTTTCCTGCACTTCAATAAAGTGAACTATACCCGGGATCCTTTTTAATGAATCAATAATATCAGTTCTGATCTGGGAGTCTTCAAGTTTAGAAGTCACCGAAATATTATCCCAGTTATTACGCACTGAGATATTCTCATCAATACGTAATAAAATGATCCTAATATTATTTTCAAGTAATTTTGTAAAACGTTTTCGTACTGATTTACTCTTAATTGAAATTTCGGGATGTAACTTGACAATGAACTTAAACATTAGGATCTCTGCGACTCTTTATTAACAGGCGCCGGATTATAACAAATCACAGGCATGCAATAAACTCCTTATGTAAAAAGCGACATATAAGCTGTGACTTACAATGCTTAGGGCATAAAAAACTTGCAAAGAAGAGAGGTTATATTTTTATGTGAGTCAATTTAGCGGTATATACAAGATCACAGGGTGATCTTGTTAACATTCAAAACTTCCTTTAATTTCATCCAATTCATTTCGGATCTCATCTAAATAAGGGTCATTATATTTAAGCTGTTCAAATTCAGCCAGACAAGCCTGATATAAATTCAATTTCAAAGTGCATATACAAGTTTCAGTGTTTTCATCCTGCTCTAACATTAACAAGTCCATCTGCTTTTCCCTTAATTGTGTTGGTAATATTTTAATGCAATAAATTGAACAATCGATATTCATTTTATTTTATTTTGCGTACCGAAGAATCAATAAAAAAACAAAATAGATTTAAAACAATAACTTAAACAAATACTTTATATTTTACAGAACAAAAACTACGACTTTAATATCAGTTTCTTACGATTTCTTGAGAGATCTCTCACATAAAAAATCATCTTAAGTGAGAATAAAACTGTCAGAATGATTAAATGAATGACTCATATTGTTTTCTAGCTTAAGCAAAATGGACAGTATGCTCACATACACATAAGCTTAATTAAATATGGATTAACGCATAATGTAATATTAAATGGCACTTCGAATATTTATTTTATTTATTTCAACTACTTGCATATCTGGCTACGGTAAAACGTTAAGTATTGCAGCTATTGACTGGTGCCCTCAAATTTGTCCAGATGCAATAAAAAAAGGTTATACAGTTGATTTGGTTGAGAAAATATACAGAAATACAAATTATAAATTAGACATAAAATACTATCCCTGGTCCAGAGCCATCAGCATGGTCACATCAGGTAAAGCAGATGCTTTACTTGCGCCTGCAAAAAAAGAAGCACCCGATTTAATTTATCCTGAGAATGAAGTCGGAAAACAAACCATGTGTTTCTTCACTAAAAACACATCAAAATGGCGCTATACTGGGGTTGAATCATTAAACGGACTGCAGGTAGGCATAGCGCAAGATACATCAATTGAAGAACTCAACCCCTACGTATTGGCTCATCCAGAACAATTTCAGTATCAGCCATATCACGAAAGATACATAATCCAGAATGCCCATAAGCTAGATAAAAAGAGAATAGATACTTTTTTATTTACCAAAAACTCAACGATTTATGAATTATCAAAATTAAATGAATGGATAAAATACCGCAATGCAGGCTGTGTATCGCAAGCTAATATATACCTTGCGTTTACGCCCTCTATCAAAAAGAGTGGTAAAGTGACAAAGATGATTCATATCTTTGATACGAAAATGAATAATTTAAAAAAAACCACATTTATCACTAAATTGATGACACGATATGGTTTAAGTAAGCCGACAGATAAATAGTGATAACACGCAATAACTGCACCATCAACTTGCGGCCACGATCACAACTATAAATATGATTTTAGGCCTTAGCATTAAATAATTAAGGCTAATGCATGTCAGTTAAGATCTGACATGCACTACGATTTGATCCTACTTTAAACCAGAATTCAGAGTATTACTTCCCCCCTCAATTCTGGATATATTTTATTGGCAAGAACCTAAATTGCTCCAAACCTGCCATTGGCCAGAATTTTGTTCTGGGTTTTCACCTTTGCTCCACCAGTTATTTTTATATTTAGTGCCATTTAATGCAACTTCAGTTCCTGATTGATAAACGGTGCTTACTGACCAGGTTTCTAAACCTGAGCATCCAATTATCTCAGAAACAGTCACATCTTTTGAATAAATATCAGTTTTGTTTTCAGAGTCAGAAACAGTTAATGATACTTGATAAGTACCACTTGTGGCATATGTATGATTAGGGTTCTGAATTGAAGATGTATTACCATCACCAAAGTTCCATGAATATGATGTTACTGCCACATCATCAGTTGAAGAATCTGTAAAGCTGGCCGTTAATTGTGCTGTAGAGACATTAAATCTTGCAACTGGAGCTTGGTTTCCACCAGGTTTACATTCGCCTTTATCTTGCCATACATTAGTGAAAACATTTGGTTTAGCGCCCGTAGACCACCAAGTCGCATCATATTTACGGTTATTATATGAGGCTTTATCTCCTGCTTTATAGCTGGTTGCTGCATCCCATTTCTCATAGCCAGCACATGTATTAGGATCAGTATCTATGATCACTTGATTTGTTTTACTACCAGTTTGATTTTTAGTGTCTGTCACAGTTAAAGTAACGTTATACTCGCCATCAGCAGTGTAAGTGTGTGTTGGACTTTTTGTATCTGAAGTCGCTCCGTCGCCAAAACTCCAAAAGTAACTATCTATGCCGTTATCATCAGTTGAACTATCAGTAAATGTCACTGACTTTCCATCAATGATCTGACTGAAATTGGCAATAGGTTTTTTATCTGTTGTAGTACCACAATCAGAGTTTGCTAAATAATCACTCGCATCTTTGGCTTTCACAATACCGTAGCCATAAGATGTATCTCTGCCTGACGCGCCTTTATCTTGAGCCGTAGCATTTAATGCATTTCTAATATCTTGATTAGAACATTCTAAATTATTCGACCACACAAGTGCAGCCACACCTGATACATGTGGTGTGGCCATAGAAGTACCACTAATTGATTTATACGCATTATCATTCCAGGTCGAATTAACTTTAACGCCTGGTGCTGCAATTTCTACTTGTGAATTATACTGAGAGAAAGAAGCTTTGTTACCAGAGCTATCAACTGCGGCAACCGATACAACTGAATCATAAGACGCTGGGTAAGACATGTTAGAATTAGCATCATTACCTGCGGCAGCTATATGTAGCATACCTCTGTTATAACTATTCTCAAATGCTTGTATTTCAGCGTTAGATGATGCACCACCACCTAAGCTCATACTGGTGATATTAGCGCCAGCTACTTCACATTGATTAATCGCTGCGATTAAATCAGAGCCATAAGCCCAGCGTCCCGCATCATTAAATACTTTTACAATATGTAAACCTAATTGGCCTGAAGGATTTACACCTACAACGCCTTGATTATTTCCACCAATTGCAGCTATGGTTCCTGCAACATGAGTTCCATGACCATTGCCATCGTTATACCAATTTCCAGTATCATTACTGCCGTGACCATCATCACCTGTAATACCTGTGTTAGGGAGATCAGGGTGATTTAGCGTATAACCAGTATCCATGATACATACTTTTATATTACTGCTTTGTGCATCTGATAATTGCTGTGCCTGCACCATAGAAATACCATAAGGTGTAGATTCAGAAAGAAGATAACGTTTAGGATCAACTTCAACCAAGCTGACATTATGATCTTTTAATAAAGTATTTTTTTGCTCAGCATTCAGCTCAACTGCAATCGCATTGATATCAGCCAGAGTGTGTACTAACTTTGCATTTACACTCTTTGCCGTTGATTTTAACAGAGAAAGCTTGGCAGCTTGCAGGTTCAAAGCTGATTTAGCCTCTGATTGCGCCCTAAAGACAGCGCTGTCACTTAAGTGAACAATAAAACGCTGTGCTTTATTTGTAGATTCTAAATCCAACTTTGTACTAGCTTGAATACCTGATGTAATTAAAGATAAGGCAAAACCTGTCGCTAAACTTATTTTAGTTTTTCTATTCATTTTTCTAGTGTCCCTTTATTATATTTTTAATTTGCATGCACATTTTTGCAACACGCATAATCACCGAACATAAATGTTAACTCGACGTTAACTAATAAATAGGTTTTTTATGCCTGTGTCAAATTTAGGTAATTTGATTAAACTCAACAAATTGTGTGTTATTTATGCCAATTTCAAAAAAACTTTACTTAATGTACTAAATAACTTACAAAGATGAGCGTTAATTAACCAATTGATTTTGAATTTACTTTTTTAAATAATAGATGAAATAAAGATAAATCTTAATGATTTCGTTAACAATGTAAAATAAACGTAACAAAAAACAATATAACCATTTAATCTAAAATAAAATTAGTTTAGATTATAAAAATATAAAAAACTTAATATTAAAGCTGTTTAATTTTTGATTTGAACCAAAATAATTATGGCAGAGTTATTCCCACCAGCTCTTAAATTAAAAAATGCCAATTACGGTTATGCTATAATTTGTATTAAATAGATATAAAGCCCTGCTTAACAATAAGTCAGGGCTGAAATGATAAGAAGTAATCTAACGTAGAATAAATGCCAAAGCAGCAATTACCAAAACTAACAAAGCAACAACGGCTTGTTTTCCTGTTTTTTCCATGATCTTTCCTTTTTATTATTATAAAAACCAAAGCACAGTGAGTAATTCTAAATAAATACTATTGTTTATTTTTAGAGCAAAGTGAAATAACAATATTAACTAAATAACATACTTTTAATAGCCGTTTGTTATTTAAGTTATACCATTTGTATTAAATTAGTGATCAAATATCAGTGAGGATAAGTTTTCTACAACAAGGCGTTTGATTGAGCAATAGCAGGCTATTGGGATTGAAAACAACGCAGTTTTAGTGAAATTTAGACCATTGAGAATGATCACATATTTGATGTAATTGGTATTATTCGCCTATAAAAAAACCGCAATTAAGCGGCTTTTTACATTCATTGATTTATGCGAAGTTTAACCTATATGTTTACGTGCATTACGGAACATACGCATCCAAGGGCTATCTTCTTTCCATTCATCTGGGTGCCAAGAGTTAGCAACAGTGCGAAATACACGCTCAGGATGTGGCATCATAACAGTTGAACGACCATCAGTGCTGGTAATAGCTGTGATCCCCTCAGGTGAACCATTTGGATTATTAGGATATTGCATAGTCGGCTGACCGTAGTTATCAACATATTGTGCCGCCACTGTACCGCTTGCTAATGCTGCTTTAACTGCAGCATCATTAGCAAACTCAGCATGTCCTTCACCATGTGATACGGCGATTGGCATGCGAGAGCCAGCCATACCAGAGAAGAATGCCGATGGATTGTCTTGAATTTCAACTAAGCTGAAACGCGCTTCAAAACGCTCAGACTTATTGGTAACAAAACGAGGCCAGTGTTCTGTGCCTGGGATCAACTCTTTTAATGTTGATAGCATCTGACAACCATTACATACACCAAGAGAAAGTGTATCTTCACGATTAAAGAAGGTTTCAAATTCACCACGTGCGCGGTCATTGAATAAGATTGATTTAGCCCAACCTTCGCCAGCACCTAATACGTCACCGTAAGAGAAACCACCACAAGCCACTAAGCCTTTAAACTCTTCAAGCGATAAACGACCCTCTAAGATATCACTCATATGCACATCTACAGCCGCAAAACCTGCACGGTTAAATGCTGCTGCCATTTCAACATGAGAGTTAACACCTTGCTCACGTAAAATGGCCATTTTAGGTGCAGCACCCTTAAGGATAAATGGTGCAGCAACATCTTCATTTAAATCAAATGAAAGCTTAGTATTTAGTCCTGGATCTTTCGCATCAGCTTTTGCTTCATGTTCTTGTTTAGCACAATCAGGGTTATCACGTAGTGATTGCATTTGATAAGTCGTTTCAGCCCACATAGTACGGTATTGTGTACGTGTATTTTCTAAAACAATTTCACCATTTCGCGCAAAGCTGATTGTATCAGAATCGTTTAAAGAGCCAATTTCGTGACTCATCGGTGCTAAGCCATGTGACGCCAATACTTCAAGTACTGCTGCTTTATCCGTATCACGAACCTGGATCACACCACCTAACTCTTCGTGGAACAATACTTCGATATCAGAGCCTGTTAATGGATCTAAATTAATAGATACACCAGTATGCCCAGCAAACGCCATTTCAGTCACAGTAGTGAATAAACCACCATCTGAAATATCGTGATAAGCTAATAATTTTTCATCAGCAACTAATGCTTGCATTGCCTCATAGAAGCCTTTTAACACAGCAGGGCTGTCAACATCTGGCGTTACATCGCCTAACTGCTTATAAACTTGCGCCAATGAAGAAGCACCTAATCGATTTTTACCAGCACCTAAATCAACTAAAATAAGTGATGACGCACCTTTATCTGAACGCAGTTCTGGTGTTACTGTTTTACGTACGTCTTCAACACGACCAAATGCAGTGATGATTAAAGATAAAGGCGATGTTACTGACTTCTCTTCACCTGATTCATCCCATTGAGTCTTCATAGACATTGAATCTTTACCCACTGGGATAGTTAAACCTAGCGCAGGACATAATTCTTCTCCTACCGCTTTAACTGCCTCGTATAAACCAGCATCTTCACCAGGGTGACCTGCTGCAGCCATCCAGTTAGCTGATAACTTAACGTTTTCTAAACCGCCAATATTAGTACCAGCAATATTAGTTAATGATTCAGCAACGGCCAAACGTGCAGATGCGCCATAGTTAAGTAATGCCGCAGGTGTACGCTCACCTAGTGACATAGCTTCACCGTGATAAGTATCAAATGCGGCCGCTGTTACTGCACAATCAGCGACAGGTACTTGCCAGGGACCGACCATTTGGTCACGCGCTACTAAACCTGTTACCGAGCGATCACCTATGGTGATTAAGAACGTTTTTTCTGCAATGGCAGGTAAACGCAATAAACGTGCAGCGGCATCAGCAGGCGTTACTGCATCAAAATTCAATGCTTCACCTTGTGCTGTTTGTGTTTTAACATCGCGATGCATTTTAGGCGCTTTACCTAATAAAACCTCTAAAGGTAAGTCAACAGGGTTATTATCAAAATGGCTATCAGCAACCGTTAAGTGGCGCTCTTCTGTTGCTTCACCTATTACCGCATATTCAGCTCTTTCACGTTGACAAATTTCTTCAAATTTAGCTAAATTTTCAGGTGCTACCGCCATTACATAACGTTCTTGAGATTCATTACACCAAATTTCATGTGGTGCCATACCCGGTTCATCATTTGGTACGTCACGTAATTGGAATACACCACCACGGCCACCATCATCAACTAATTCAGGGAATGCATTTGATAAACCACCTGCGCCAACATCATGAATAAATGCAATAGGATTTTCATCACCTAACTGCCAGCACTTATCAATCACTTCCTGGCAACGACGCTCCATTTCTGGATTTTCACGTTGTACTGAAGCAAAATCTAAGTTTTCACTTGATTGACCTGATGCCATTGAAGAAGCTGCACCACCACCCAAGCCTATATTCATCGCTGGGCCACCTAATGCAATTAATTTGGCGCCTACAGGAATGTCACCTTTTTGCACGTGATCAGTACGAATATTACCTAAACCACCAGCAAGCATAATTGGCTTATGATAACCTCGTACCTCTATACCATTATGGCTATTTACTTTTTCTTCATATGTACGGAAGTAGCCCAATAAGTTAGGGCGACCAAATTCATTATTAAATGCAGCGCCACCTAGCGGGCCTTCAGTCATAATATCTAATGCATTTACAATGCGACCTGGTTTTCCAAAGTCAGTTTCCCAGGGCTGTTCAAAACCAGGAATTCGTAAGTTAGATACTGTAAAGGCAACTAAACCCGCTTTTGGTTTAGAACCACGGCCTGTTGCGCCTTCATCACGAATTTCACCACCTGAACCAGTCGATGCACCAGAGAAAGGAGCGATTGCAGTTGGGTGATTATGTGTTTCAACTTTCATCAAGATTTCAATACCTTCCTGATGATAGCTGTATTCGTTTTCACTATTTGGGAAAAAACGCCCTGCAATTGATCCTGTCATTACAGCTGCGTTGTCTTTATATGCGGATAAAACATTTTCAGGATTTTTCTCAAACGTATTTTTAATCATTTTAAACAGCGATTTAGGCTGTTCAATACCATCGATAGTCCAATCTGAATTAAAGATTTTATGGCGGCAATGCTCTGAGTTTGCCTGAGCAAACATAAATAATTCGATATCGTTTGGATTACGACCAAGTTTAATGAAGTTTTCAACTAAGTAATCAATCTCATCATCAGCTAATGCAAAACCTTGTTCTATATTTGCTGCAACCAAAGCTTCACGACCACCAGATAAAATGTCTACCGAAGACATAGGGGCCGGCTCTGCAGTGGTAAATAACTGCGCTGCATCTTCTAGCTTAGTATGTGTTGCCTCTGTCATACGGTCATGTAATAAAGCTGTTACTTGTGCTAACTGCACCGCAGTTAAATCACCCTCAACATAATATGCTGTACCACGTTCCACACGATGAACCTGGTTTAAACCACAGTTATTTACAATATTAGTAGCTTTTGAAGCCCAGGGTGAAATAGTACCAGGACGCGGTGTAACTAACACAAGTGAGCCCGCGGGCTCATGTTCAGCGACTGTCGGTCCATAAGTTAATAACTTTTGCAACTTCTCACTTTCTGCATTGTTTAACTCAGCGGTTAAATCAGCAAAATGCATAAACTCAGCATAAACGCCAGTTACAGGTAGATTTGCGTCTGCGCAAGTTTTTAGGATTTTTTGAACTCTAAAATCAGACAGTGCAGGTGCACCACGTAAGATCAACATAGGTATTTTCATCCGGGGTTAGGAATTGAACGATATTTTAGGGCGCTTATTATAGTTTAATTTTCATGAGGATTTAATAGTTAAATAGAAATTTGATTAAATAAATAGCGATAAAATGGATCAGTCAATTAAAATCCTATCGTGACCCTGATGCTATCATCTGTTATAAATAGCATTATTAATTTAGTTAACAACAAGAGAATAATTTATTTTGCGGTTTTTTATACTTATTTTCAGTATTTTATTGGTTTCAGCATGTTCTGAACCAATCGCTGAATCACATATAAAAAAAATCACAGAAAAAAATAAAATAAGAATTGGCACTTTAGTCGGCGCCAGTACCTTTTATCAGGGTAGCGATTCGGAATTAGGCTTTGAATACGAATTAGCCAAATCTTTCGCCGATTTTTTAGAAGTTGAACTTGAAATTGTGCCATTTTTTAACTTAAGCGAACTCTTCCCACGATTAAATACCGGAAACATAGATCTCATAGCCTCAGGGCTAAGCATGAATGAAATGCGCTTAAAAAACTTTAGATTCTCACCTGAATACCGCACTATTAGTCAAAAATTAGTTTTTAAACAAGGCAATATTCGACCCAGGAATTTTTCACAGTTATCTGGCAATTTAACTGTACTGGAAAAAAGTAGTCATTCCGACAGCCTGAATATCGCTAAGCAGGAATATCCCGAGCTCAGCTGGCATGAAACCAGTGACATGGACGAATCTGAGTTATTACAAGCAATAATAGATGAGAAAATAGACTACACAATCGCAGATTCGCACACGCTGGCTGTTTTCAGGCGATTACATCCTGAATTGAGTATCGGGTTTTCAGTCACCAGAGGTGAACCTATCGCCTGGATGTTAGCAAATAATAACGATGACTCTTTATATGCCCTTCTTATCGAATTTTTTGGCAAAATGAAAAAGAATGGCCAACTGCAAGCATTAGAAGAAAAATATTTTGGCCATGTCAGGCATTTTAACTACATCAATACGCTATCTTTTATTCAATCAATAAAATCAACTTTACCTAAATACCAACCTTGGTTTGAACAATACGCATTAGACTTAGATTGGCGCTTACTTGCGGCATTAAGTTACCAGGAATCCATGTGGGATCCACGTGCAAAATCGCCAACGGGTGTGCGAGGTATTATGATGATCACGCAAAATACAGCAAAACAAGTGGGTGTGACAAATCGCCTTGAACCAGAGCAAAATATCAGAGGGGGCGCCAAATATTTAACAAAATTATTAGGCCGTATACCAAAAGAAATAGCAGCCCCAGACAGAACCTGGTTTGCTTTAGCATCATATAATTTAGGCTGGGGTCATGTGAATGATGCACGTATTTTAGCCAAAAATGCAGGTTCAAACCCAAATACCTGGGTCGATGTGAAAAAATACTTACCTTTACTACGTAAAAAAATTCACTACAGAAAAACTAAATATGGCTATGCCCGTGGTGACGTAGCTGTTACTTATGTTGACAATATTCGCAGATACTATGATACTCTGAGCTGGCTTGTTGATAATACGAGTTTAAATAAAAGTAATAAATAAAGAAAATCATTCTCATCATAAAACTGTCATGGATGCACGGTAGCATCTTTCTAGGTTTCATCCGATATTCTGATTTCTCCACACAACTCTCACATTATAATAGGAGAATTACATGTTAAAAAGACGAAAACTTTATAGCTCAAAAACAAAATCAGTTAATAACTCAACACTTCGTCGTCGAATAATGCTAAAAAAAATAGCAAGAAAAATTACATTACGCCGTAATTTATTTATGATCCAGTCCCAGGCAGAAACTGACGTTGCAACTGAAAAAGATTAACCTTCACGGCTGATCTTTTTTTGTGCTTTGATTTCTTTTCTTCTGCGTTTAAAGAAGTCAGATAATTTTTGACCGCATTGCTGTGCTAAAACATCACGCGTGACATCCACCTGGTGATTCAACTTCTCATGTTCAACTAAATTTAAAATCGAGCCAACAGCACCTGTTTTAGCATCACTTGCACCAAAAACTAAACGTCCAATTCTGCTATGAACTAATAACCCGGCACACATAGGACAAGGCTCTAACGTGACATATAAAGTACACCCTGGCAAACGATAATTATTCAGTACTTTACCCGCCGCTCTTACCGCTAACATTTCAGCGTGGGCAGATGGATCGTGGGAACAAATTGAACGATTCCAGCCTTTTGCTATTACTTTGCCATCTTTAACAATAAGCGCACCTACGGGAATTTCACCTTCTTCTTCAGCCCTGTCAGCCAGTAGTAATGCCTGGGTCATCCAATATTCATCAGTATTTTTTTCGATAATAACGCCCCTTTAGTTTGTTTGTATTATATTTATTATTTAGCCTTTAAGCTATGCTCTTTGATTAAGGAAATGAAAAATGTACCCCACACTTAAATCGCACCGCCTGTTGAAACTCGCATTTTTAGGTAGCTTGGGTATAATGTTCGGCTTTGTTGATATTTATTTAAGTTAGTCATGAAATTTCCTGGTCGCCGTAGGCAGAAGCATTACTTCCCTGTTGAAGATAAAGATCCCCTTACTCAGCAACTTACCAACTCTTTAAGTTTAAAACGAAGTTATATAGTGGGAATAGATCAAGTTGTTGTTGATATCGAAGCTAAGATTGATTCTGAATTTTTACAAGAATTTGGTTTACAGCGTGGCATGTCCCAGGTAATTAGTGATGACATCACGCAAAAACTTTATCAACGTTTAAAAGATCATAATATGGTTGATTTTGAATTTGCTGGCGGCACGATAGGTAATACGATGCACAACTACTCAGTTTTAGCTGATGATAGATCTGTTTTATTAGGTGTCATGAGTGAAAACATTAAAATAGGTAGTTACGCATATCGTTATCTGAGTAATACCTCTAGTCGAGTTGATTTGGAATATTTACAAGGTGTTGATGGACCTATCGGCAGATGTTTTACTTTAATCGATGAAACAGGAGAGCGCACATTTGCTATCAGTCCGGGACTTATGAACCGCCTGAGACCTGAGTCTATTGACCAAGAATTGATAGCTAACTCTTCTGCCTTAGTGATCAGCTCATATTTAATGAGAACCGAAGGCGAAGACACCATGACAGAAGCAACTATCAAAGCCGTCGAATATGCAAATAAAGCAAACGTCCCCGTTGTTTTGACTTTAGGCACAAAATTCTTAATCGAGCAAGACCCTGTCTGGTGGCAAAATTTTGTAAAAAATCATGTTGATATCCTGGCGATGAATGAAGAAGAAGCGTTAGCGATAACTGGGATTGAAGACCCGCTGCTGGCCTCTGACAAAGCACTCGATTGGGTAGATTTAGTTATTTGTACAGCTGGCGCAAAAGGCATGTTTTTAGCAGGTTTTACCGATGAAACCTGGAAACGTCAAACTGAACACCCTTTATTACCCGGTGCCATTGCTGATTTTAACCGCTATGAATATTCTCGTTCAGTCAGATTTCAAGATTGCGCAAACCCTATAAAAGCATTTACACATACAGCACCCTATATGGGTGGGCCAGACGCCATTAAAAATACCAATGGTGCAGGTGATGGCGCATTGGCAGCGGTGTTACATGATATAAGTTCTAACGTTTATCATCAATTGAATGTACCTTCATCCAGTAAACACAGACAAAAAGCACTCAGTTACTCTTCACTGGCACAAATAAGTAAATATGCCAATCGTGTCAGTTATGAAGTACTGGTTCAGCATTCTCCTCGATTAAATCGCGGATTACCAGAAAGAGAAGATAGTTTGGCACAAGGATATTGGGAACAATAATTGATGAAATTAATAAAACTAACCTTAGTACTCGTTTTAACTGGCAGTTTCACAGCATCAGCCGCTACAAATGAAATTGAGCATTTACTTAATTTTGTGGCTAATACAAAGTGCCAGTACGAACGTAATGGCACTATGCATACAGGATCTGAAGCGGTAAAGCATATTAAAAAGAAATATGATTATTACAAAGATGACATAAAAACCACCGAAGATTTTATCAGACTCTCCGCAACCAAAAGTAAAATGTCCGGCAAGCATTATAAAATTCACTGCAACAACGAAAAACCAGAAAAAAGTCAAATCTGGTTACTGGCAGAGATACATAAGTTCAGACTAAATAAATAATACGCTAAGATATAACTGAAGCGAGTTATATCTTTTCCCATTTTTAATTTCTCTTTCCCTACAGAGGGAATCCCTTTTCATAAAATAAAATAAAACCTTTTAAAATCAAAGCACAAAGTTTTGGCACAACATTCGCTACTATCAATTTATATAAACATTAATTGATCAGGTTTTAGATGGATATCTCTACCACATTACATAAAAAACAAACGAAAATAGATAAAAAATGGTTCCTGACTATAGCAATAATCTTTATCAGCTTAATGTCATTATGGGGCTTTTCTTCAATCACAACTCAGCAAAGAATATCGTTAAGCGAACTGCGTATTGCAGAAATAAAACAAGGTGAATTTAACGTTGATGTTAATGGGTACGGACGATTAAAAGCAAAATACCAACGAATTTTAACCAGTCAGAGCCAGGCTATTGTACAGGAAATCAAATTATATCCTGGTGCCAAGGTAACCAAAAACTCAGTTATTTTAACTTTATCAGACCCTTTACTGGAACAAGAGGTTGTCAATGCAAAACTTGCTTTAGCGCGGCAGAAAGCGGAATTCAGCGAACAAATAATTTCACATAAAAGTCAATTATTAGAGCGCGATTCACAAATTGCTTTATTAAAAAGTGAATTAGAAAATACACAACTAAGAGCACAAGCTGAGCAAAAACTGATAGATAAAGGCATTGTCAGTATGCTTGATTATAAACGAACTCAGTTAAATGTAAGACAATTAACACAAAGATTAGAAATTGAGCACGCCAGACAAGCTCAATTAAAAGAAATGCAAGTACAGCGCATCAAAATCAGTAAAGATCTGATCACCCAGGTTGAGCTCAATTTTAAAACAATCCAACACCGCTTTGGAAGATTACAAGTTCGTGCAGGACTTGATGGTGTATTACAGACTTTACCTGTAGAAATTGGCCAAAGCGTATTGCCAGGAACACAATTGGCAACGGTAGGTTCAGATCAACAACTCATCGCCCAACTAAAAGTACAGCATAATCAGGCCGATCAGATCAGTATTGGCATGTCTGCTGAAATCAATACTTTCGGTCAGACAGTTATGGCGCAAGTAATTCGTATAGATCCCATAGTGACAGATGGCAGAGTTGTCATTGAATTAGATTTGACGGGCCCTTTGCCATCAAATGCCCGGCCCGACTTAACAGTCGAAGGTTTAATTAAAATCAAACACATTAAAGATACGTTATTTGTAGAGAAACCATTTGATGTTGCAAGTTTTAATAACCGAGATATTTATAGACTTTCTAAAGATAAACAAACAGCCAGGCTACTCCCCGTTGAATTTGGTACACTTTCAGGTGATCAGATTGAAGTTATTAACGGTGTTAGTCGCGGCGACAAAATCATTATTTCAGATACAACTCAGTGGAATAAAACTAGCAAAGTTTTACTTAACGATTAACCCATATTAAAGGCAATACAATGGAAACTAATAACACAATAATTTCATTAAAAAATCTATCTAAAATTTATACAACATCTGATATTGAAATTCAGGCATTAACGAATATTAATCTAGAAATAAATAAAGGTGATTACTTGTCGATCAGCGGCCCTTCAGGGTGCGGAAAATCGACATTATTATCTATTCTTGGCTTGTTAGACTCTCCATCCACAGGTGATTACTTAATTGAAGGAGTTGATACAAACGCATTAACCATGGATCAACAGGCTGAGCTTAGGAATCTTCATATTGGGTTTGTATTTCAGTCGTTTAATCTAATTGATGAACTAACTGTATTTGATAATGTCGCATTACCCCTCACTTACAGAGAAGAAACATTAAGCAAAAATGAAATTGACAAGCTTGTCACCCATGCACTTACACAAGTCGAAATGGAACATAGAAAAGATCACAAACCCAATCAATTATCAGGCGGACAACAACAACGCATAGCTATCGCCCGCGCTTTAGCTGGAACTCCCTCGATTTTACTCGTAGATGAACCAACAGGAAACTTAGATTCCAAAAATGGTGATGCTGTTATGGATTTATTGGGTGAACTCAATAAACAAGGCACCACTATATGCATGGTTACTCATGATCCACGATATGCAGGGCATGCATTAAAGCGAATACAACTATTAGATGGGAAAATATTACCGGATAATGATCAGCCAAATTCAAAAGACACAGTTAAAGCAGTGCAGCGGGAGATGGTGTAGCAATGAAAACATTAACAAAATCAAAAGCACAATTTAAACTGGCGTTTAATTCACTGAAAAATGCACCTGGATTTGTCGCCTCTGTACTTATCACTATGTCTTTAACTTTAGCGACACTTTTTGTCATTGTTTCTTTAGTTAATACATATTTTTTTAAACCACTCAATGTATATAATGAAGACAAACTATTTGTTATCGAACAAGAGGTAGATACACCAGCAGGCACTCACTCAGGTTATCAAAGTTATAAATCCATAGTACATTGGTTCAAAACGCAAACCAGTCTGGATAAAGTGGCCGCAGTCAGCCCAGGTAATGTCATTGTGACTAATTTACCTGGCGAACCAAAAATTATTGCAACCTACGCGACGCCGGACTACTTTGACTTATTTAAAGTCCCCATCATATTAGGCCAAAAATTTTCAACAGAGCTACCACTAGAGCAAGCCTCAGATAATGTATTGATTTCAGAAAGCTTTTGGCAGAAATATTATGATCGCGACCCTGATGTACTCGGAAAAACATTAAACGATGGCGAGAATTCATTTAAGATTGCAGGTGTTGTTGCAAAAGAATTTGAAGCTCCTTATATGTTTTATAATGGCGTATCTGATATTTGGTTACATTTTGGTTCAGATAGACGTTTTTTCAATAATGGCGAATGGGATAACCCGTGGGACAATACTTATAAGTCTTTAAAATTGGTCGGATCATTAAAGTCAGGTTTAACTCAACACACATTATTTCAAGATCTTGATGATCGCATCGAAGATATTAGAACACAATGGATAGAAGGGTATGAAACTGCCACTGACTTCAGGCCGCTAATAACCCCATACAGAATAGCCGAACTCGGTGATAAAGGACACTTAAGCCTATTTTTACTGGCCGGCACCTTAGGATTATTGTTAATAGCAATCGTGAATGTTTGTAACTTATTTTTCTCACGAGCTTTAGCACAACATAAAACTTTAGCCTTACAAGCTGTACTAGGTGCAAAACGCCGACTCTTATTCTCTTCAATATTATCTCAAACATTAATCATAATGACTTCAGCTGTATTGATTGCCTTATTTATGTCGGCTTGGGGGATCAAATTATTCAAACATTTGGCGATGGGTAAACTGCCTTTAGTACAATCTATTAATATAGATATGAATTTATTAATTGTTGCCATAAGTTTATGTATTTTACTCGCTTATTTATTTGCTTTTATTACTTCCCGATTAGTCAATTACAATGCGTTGAAAGCACAATTACAATCAAGCGGAAAAGGAGGTGTTAATCAAGTTTCTGGTCGAACTGTACGTATTTTAGTAGGTGCTCAAATGACTTTAGCATCTTTACTCATTATTTTTGCCTGTCTGGCCCTGACTAAAACACATGAAACACTTAATCGACCTATGGGTAGTAAAGTTAACAACCTTTACTCTGTGACTGCTTTTATACGTGGTGAAAACGATGAACTATCAATGACCGAACGTTTTGATAAAAACAAAAAAATAAAAGCAATTTTTGAACAACTTCCTGAAATTAAAAAAATATCCAGTGGCCGTAGCCCTGTGTCACTACAAGTTACTAAGTCTAATCTGACTGACATGCAAGGCGAACAAACACCATTTATACCACAAAGTTGGGTCGGTGCTGATTATTTTGACCATACAGAGCTTAAAATAATTCAAGGCAGAACTTTCAGTGATGAAGCACTCAGAGGCGAAAAGAATGAAGTGATAATAAGTCAAAGTTTAGCTTTTCAATTAGATCCTAGTGGCAATGTATTAGGAAAAATATATGATGGTCATCAACCAAAAAATGAAGTTGTCGGTATTACCGAAGACTTTAATCATCCAAATCATTATAGTGTAGATCAAGGGAAAATGATCTGGTGGCCTAACAGACCATTTAGCTATAACTTGATTATCGAAACTCAGGCTGGCTACGCATTAACACAAGAAAAGATCTTATTAACTTTGCGCCAGGAAGATCCCCGATTTAATATTTGGGAGTTCAGATCACTTGAAGCAGAACATAATAAAATTCTTTATATGGATATCATCACATTATATTTAAGTTACATTTTAACCGCCTTCACTTTATTACTTGCAAGTGTAGGTATTTATGGTGTATTGAGCTATAACCTTGGTCTCAGACGATTTGAGTTTGGAATACGTATGGCACTCGGAGCTAAAAAAGCTAAGTTATATAAATTATTAATCAAAGATGCCATTATGCCTTTAATTATAGGGATTTGTATTGCAATCGTATTAACATCTGTGATTTATAGCCAATATCAAGCTGTGCTAAGCCCTTGGTTGACGTTTGATGTGAAATTGGCGATACCAGCATTGTTGCTAACACTAATCATAGCATTCGCCGCAAGTTTTAGACCTATGCATAAAATTATAAAATCGTCTCCAATGAAAGCATTGAGAAACGACTAGTTTAACTAAAGCTGCATTAATGCAGCTAAATATTTAAGATTTATTATGAAACAAATTCTTATTGTAGATGATCAGATGGATGTTCGTATGTCCGCATCTATTGCCCTAAATAATCATGGCTTCCAATGCCTGGAAGCAGAGTCCCCTATTCAGGCATTGGAAATGCTTAAATCCCATTCCATTGACTTAATTTTATTGGATATGAATTTTAGTTTTGATACAACGTCAGGAGCAGAAGGGTTATCGTTTTTAAAGACCTTAAAAAGTAACGAAATCCAAACTCCCGTTATTGTGATGACAGGTTGGGCGAGTGTGGATATTGCTGTACAGGCGATGCAACTTGGCGCAAAAGATTTTATTGAAAAGCCATGGAAAAATTCACGTTTAGTCTCAATTGCTAAACAGCAAATTAACTCTGCATATCTAAGTCAGGAAAATGAACGTTTTACCGCACTGAATAAAACAACAACGCATGGCTATATTGTCAAATCCTCGCAAATGATTTCACTTCTCAACAAAGCAAAACGCGCAGCATTAACAGACGCTAATATTTTAATTACAGGAGAAAACGGCACAGGAAAAACCTTACTAGCAGAATATATTCATCAGCACTCGACTCGTGCACAAGGCAGGTTTGTAAGTGTTAACATGGGCGCGATACCTGACTCACTATTTGAAAGTGAACTGTTTGGCCATAAAAAAGGGGCATTTACCGATGCTAAAGAAAATAGATTAGGTCGCTTTGATATTGCATCTAATGGCACTTTATTTTTAGATGAAGTAGGTACATTACCACATAACTTACAAGCTAAAATGCTAAGAGTACTAGAAACCGGCGAATACGAAATTGTTGGTTCTAGTGAGACCAATAAAACCAATGCAAGAATTATTTCTGCAACCAATGCAGAATTGGATTTATTAATTGAATCTAAGGAATTTCGTCGCGATTTATTATTTAGATTAAATACCATAGAGCTTCATATTCCACCACTTAGGGAAAGGCCCGAAGATATTTTAATATTAGCTGAATACTTGCTAAATAAACATGCTAAAAAATATAACCGCCCCGATGTTTATTTGTCGACACAAGCGCAAAGTGACATTTTAAAACACCCTTGGATAGGCAATATTAGAGAGCTTAGCCATAGTATAGAACGTGCTGTGATCATGTCAGATAACAAAGAGCTGGATACCCTATCTTTAGGCTTATTAAATCGAACCTTTAACGATAATAGCAACTGGCCATTGATGACATTAGATGAAACTGAAAAGAAAACAATTATGCGCGCAATTAAACATTATGATGGCAATGTAATTACAGCTGGTGAATACCTGGGCCTCAGTAAATCAGCAATTTACCGTCGTTTAGAAAAATTTAATATTGACCCGCAAAATCTGGAGCAGCCAAGTGTTTAGAAAAGCTTCTTTGGAAATCAGGCTTATATTATTGTTTAGTTCTTTAATAATATTATTAATCTTGCCATGTATATACATTATCTCTACGCAGCAACTTGATTTTCTTGAGGGTTTCACCTTAGTCATATTATTTTTTCTGCCCGCTAGTTTCGTGTTTTATCGTAGCTTTAAATACATTACAGATGTATTAGAAAGAGTCGGCCTACAGTTAGATTCGCTAGGGAACGAAGAATATAACAGCTGGCATTTGGCTGGCTTTACCGGCGGTCGTATTAAAGCGCTAAAACATGACTTTTTAAAGCTAGAACAAAAACTAGCCTCAAAAAGACAAGAATATATGCATAATGAATCTTTTTTGTTTGAGTTTATAAAAGATCTGTCTTTTCCTATTTTAGTACTAGATCATCACCAGCAAATCTACGCAACAAATCACACCTTTAATACCTTATTTAAACTTCCGGAATCCGATTTATATGGCAAAAAAATTAAAAGCTTAGGTATTCAGTATCATGATAATAAATGGCAACAAGTTTCAAACTCTAATTTAAATCACAGATATGAAATAAATCACCATATATTAAAAAGAAGTGGACGAAACTATCAATTGCTTATGTTGTTTTCAGTAGAACAGCAACTAAGAGATAATGAAAAACAAGTTTGGCAAAGATTAATAAGAGTACTTAATCATGAAGTAAGAAACTCGCTAACGCCAATTTATTCCATGACCCAATCATTACAAGAAATGAAAATGTCGGGGCCTTTAAATTCAGAACAACAAAATGTAGAAAAAAATATTCTGGAAGTTATTGAAAAACGCTCGTTACAATTATTAGACTTTGTTGAAAACTATAGTGCATTTAGCAAGTTAGCCCCTGCAAAATTAGAGTTAACATCATCTGAAGATATAAATAAACGGATACAGGCCATATTTCCAGATCTTATAATAGCCAATCACACTCCATATAAATTAAACCTTGATCCGGGGCAACTAGAACAAGCCTTAATTAACGTAATAAAAAATGCGATAGAAGCCAGTAAATCAACGTCTAAAGTCACACTAAACTGGAGCTTAAATAATCAACAAATTACATTAGAAATAATTGATAATGGTCCCGGAATAGCCAATCCCGACAACTTATTCGTACCTTTTTATACCACGAAAGAAAAAGGCACAGGTATAGGCCTGATCTTAAGCCGGGAATTTATTCGAAATCAAGGCGGTGAACTTACACTAACTAATCGAAATGATAAAAAAGGTGCTATAGCTACAATCAGTTTTACGGTTTAATTAGCCCATTCCCATTAAACTCATGATCTAATACAATATACAAACTGTTCAGAGCAATTTTTAATGCACAATTCCCAAATTCAAGATTTTCCATATACAAATAACGCTCGCCTTAAAACTCGGTATCTCGTTATACGATTGTTTTTAGAAGCAAAGAATCGTACCAAAGTTGCTAAGAAAACAGGCGTTAGCCGTCGCTTGGTTAATGAATGGGTTACTGCTTATTTATCTGATGGTCTAAGCTCGCTAGATATCAAAAAGCAACCGGATAACTTCACGATCAAAGCATCCGAAACAGTCGGAAGAAACACAGAAAGCGTTTAAAAAATTTCCTGACGAAAACGAGCATCACAATTCCAGGCCAGAGTTGTCAGGCAACAACAATTTGAATCTGCACATATCTATGGTGCAGTATGTCCAAAACAGAAGCAATTGTAGCCCCTTGTCTGAATAAAGACGTTATGCGCCAACATTTTTCTGATGCAACTGATACCAATTCCGATAATTAACTGTCCATTTTTGCCCAATCCCTTGTACATAAGGACATTACTCTATCAACATCACTTCTAAAGTTATTCCAAGCGGTTGTACATTTATCAACAATGTCCTCATAATCTTTAAACGACCTATTAGCTATTTCATTTTGTCTTAACCAGGACCAAACTTGTTCTATCGGATTTAACTCCGGTGAATAAGGTGGGAGGTGTATGATGCTTAAGTTAGGGAAACTTTCATCAAGATATTCTTGATGCCAGCTGGCACCGTCCATGATCACTACTGCATGTCGACCAGCTTCTGTTGCATCTGATATTAATTTCAAATGAGCGCTCATAACGTCCATATTACTTACCGGAGCTATAATTGCTTCCGTCTTTCCATTTGACATACACACCGCACCAAACAAATAAGCATATGTAAATTGTTGCTGCTGAACTACACGTGGTCGCGTTCCTGTCTCAGCCCAAACTCGTGTAGTCGTATTCTGCTGCCCAAACCGTGCCTCATCTTGAAACCAAATATCAACGCAATCAAGCGCAATATATCCTGGGATCTTAAGGATCGTTTTTATTTGGAATTTTTTTAAAATCTTCTTGTACTTCAACCGATTGTTTTGGATGTTTTGAGCGGGTGGTGATCCAACTTAAATTAAGTTTATGCAGCAAGTGATAAATATTTGTTTTTTGATATTTAACATTAAATTCAGATGAAATATAAGCTTGTACGTCTTTACCTTGTAATCGACCACCATCAGGTTTTACAGCTGAACTTACAACATAATTCTTAACTTGCTGTAATTGACTATCAGTTAATGCTTTAGGGCGTCCTGTACGTTCTTTCTCTTCAAGTCCCTTTAAACCATTATTTAAATAGCATTTAATCCATTTATTTACGCTAGTTCTACTTACCTTTAAATAACTCGCAATTTGAGTTCGATTTTTACCATCTATAAAGTGGGAAACGGCCAGTAAGCGCAGTCGGAGTCTAGCGTTTGCGGTTGACGAAATTATTTGTGATAAAGTTTTTGACATTAATAACCCTCCTTTCTTTGGCTATTAGATCACATAATTATCGGAATTTAAAGAAGATCATTAAATTATCGGAATTAGTATAACATAGATGCAATAGAGAAGCGTCTAAAGCTTGTATTCGTTGGTACTACTGGCTTAGAGCCTTTATCTAGTATGTGTTCATTTTATCTTTAGTGCCTCTGAGTGCCTGTTGTTTCGTTCTGTTTTCGTATATAGTCATACATTTTGAGTAGGACGATTTAATAAAATGGAACTTTTAAGGCTTGTTTTACTATTGAAAAAAACAATAAATAACTGGCGACATAAGCTACCTCTTTACTCTGTACCTTACTCCGCGCTTAAAAAATCTGCAAAATTATACACTGAGAATCTAAAACTTTCAGTAAAAAAGAATAAATGAACACAGATGATGTTAAGCCAGGTTTTGAGTAGTTCAATCAAACGACCCAAAAACGCTCAACAAGCATAAAATTTCTAATGCTGGGAATATAAAAATAAAGCTGATGAGGTTATCTGAAAATCAACAGAAAGGATATTACAGGCTATTACGCTTAATTTAAGAACCTAATAATTTACAGCCTCAACGCTCAACTCACCGCGCGAATTTTTCTGGCGGCGGTTTTGCCGCGCAGCGCAAAAACGGTGACAGTAAAATTTGTCCGGTGGAGCTGCTTGTTAGGCTTTTCATTCTAAAAAGTAATCTAGGGTTCTAATGCATTTCTGTAGATTGCAACCATATATTTCATTTTTTTCTACACAGCCACCACTTACAAGACTTACTACCTTACCGTCTTCTCCGATAATTGGTGCTCCGCTACAACCTTGAAACATTTTGTGGCCTGGATGTTTTTCAGGTAATTTAAAATAGTGCATATCATTTTCTAATCTGTCATATTTTAACCCATGATATATGAGTTGCGTAGTTTCCAAAGCATTTAGATCAGGGAGTGATGTTGGATGTATGTCGCCAGAAAAACCATATAAAGTTTTTTTGGTTGGCTCGCCAATGTCATTTACTGTAAATACCGGCCTTTCTTTTATTTCTAAAGTTTCACCTTTCCATGTTCTATTGTGAAAGTAGCTTTTGAAGTCATGGCGAACAGGGTGAAAAGAAAACTCTACGTCCTTTATTGATTTTTTATCTTCAGAATAGTCTGCTAAAAAACAAAATTGATTTAGAAAAAGAACCTCAATCTTCTGGACATTATCGTTAAACTTTATCTGGGCAGACCATTTAGATGACTTTTCAGCAACATGAAATACCGTAAATAAATAGCGATTACCTTTAAAATCAAAAAGGCAACCAGAGCCAAAACTAGTGGGCACATCATTTTCATCATGCTTTCGTAGCTGAACGCTAGAGTATTTGATCAATTCTTGCCAGTTCATATTTTTTAAGCCTAACAATTAATGGTTTGCCGGCGAAATAGACTGACAGACAAACTATAAAAATTTGGTAAATATTATCCAGTTTTCTCAATATTATCAATGTGCGTAGCGCAATAACCTAACTATAATTTTGAAAAACTATAACTAGCAATATGACGTCGTGTGTATTTGACGCATCATGGTCAACTATACACGACGTGATTTTAGCTTCAACTCAGTAATCAATGGGTCTGGAGGCTTCCCTTTGGTTTGCCATCATGACATCTGACCACTTGTCGATATGACTATTTCTTGATTTATTCAGGAGATCCCATTATACCTGTATACATACACAGCACTAACAACAAACTTTGAGGCTGGTTTGGAGCGAAGCGTAAATCAGTCCGGCAACAGCGCCTTGACTGTGATCCGGCTCATATGAATTAAGTGCAGCTTACTTGCGTGGTAGAAAATAACCTGCACCTTGCAAAGCCTTTATTTTGTATTTAAACAGGTACCAGATGCTTGGAACCATGATAATGGCATATGAGAATAACACGATAGCCAAGTTTTGTATCGAATCTTTAATAGCACCTTGGTACTGGCTGAGAATGAAGAAAAGTGGCGATATAACTACGACGCTGAAAGCCAAGTAAATAAGCATACCTAATGTAGCTTTAACGATGCCTGAAAATGATTTGGCTATTAACAATAAACTCGATGTATAGAGAACCATTGCCAAAAACATAATTGGTGTGGCTACCAGAACAACAAGCAATATCTCAATTATCATAAGCACTTAACAGTATATCATGTAGACGTCACGGTAATGTTCGTCACATAATTTAAATTTTATAATAGCTAATGTCTCATAAACCAAAAGTTTTATAAACGATTTAAACATTAATAATTCGGTCATACATGTGGATGATTTGCGTCATACATTTTTACTTTCTAAAAACGGCGGGACTCCAACAAAACTACACGCCCCCTGAAAAGCCCATTAATAAAGGAAGTAGGTCCAATCTAAACATTCATAAATTTACATTACCAACGGCCCGTATAAATTGCGGATAAGGCTTGGCTATAATCATCGAAGAATGAGTGCTAGCCAAGCGTATAAAGTCATTTTTTAGCTTTTGTTAGCAGTTACTTAACACTGTTCTAGCTTTCTAGTAATGTTAATATACATTCATTTTTTGAGGCTTTAGCATATGAAAGTGCAGTTCTTTTATTATTTGCTTTGATATTTATATTAGCCTTACTTTTCAAAAGGATTTTTGCAACTTGTAACTGCTCTTCTCTAGGTTCCCATAGGTGAGTGCTATAAATTTTACCAGACACAAACATTAAAGCAGTAAAACCTTTATCGCTGATCAAGTTTACATCTGCGCCATGTTGGATTAGTAACTCACATGCTTCAGGTAACTCGTTCATTGCAGCCCTCATCAAAGGCGTATGTCCCGAAAGAGATTTTACATTGACATCAGCCTTTCTATTCAACAAATATTCAATGAGTGGTATATGATTTTTTGCTTGCTTCTTCCCTGCGCTACACGAGCCAATTCCTGATTGAGTATCAAACAATGAATCAGCTAACAATATACCAAGCTCTTCAGCATTTAGGGGGTTACTTAACTTTTCATATAATTCTAATAATGAAATCGCATAATTGGCGCCAACCTTTAAAGCTCTACTGCTCATATGAACAATAAAGTAAGGCTTAAATTTTTTAGCGATTTTCTTTTTACTTAATTTAAATGCATCTTCAACTATATCAATAGGAAAGCGACCATCAAACATCGTTTCTGTAAGTAATGTAGCGTTAATTTTTACTTTATTTTTAATAAACTCTAGAAGTAACTCACCAATCTCTCTATTTTCTTCTGGGTCACGGTTATAACTATCAAGGTTACTTACTGCATATTCAAAAACACCAAAACCATATTCATGAGTTAAGTTCGGGTCAATACCATTTTTTAAATGTTTGAATATATTTTTGTAATTTCCCTTATCAATATCTTTAAATAGTTCCGTTTTTTCCATTACTTTTCCTATATCAATAAATTATGTAGACGTCTCAATAACCCTCAGTATCAGGATAGATGTCCGTCACATAATTTAGTTTATTAATCGTTAGCATCTTATAGACGCTAAGCTTTGCAAACGATATCAGGATACATAAACAAACGAAATCCCAATACTTATCATCACTTTAAACAAAAAAGATGATTCTGGGCTTCCAATAAATCACCTTGATTGAAGAGAAAACATAACCCTAGAGCACCATATAGTTATTTAGGATACACCTAAATAACTCCCCACGGTTTGCTGCATTATTTCCACTAACTCAGTATCCATGTATTGATATTCATCTGGAATATCTAATACTTGAATATCTTTATATTTAAGTAACCGTGTGAATTCAGCTTTAAGACGACTTTTATGTTTTTCTTCCATCACAAAAATCACATCTGCCCATTGAATATCTTTCGTGTTTACCGTTTTTTTAGCGCGAGGGCTAGTTCCTGCAGATCTAGCATTAAGTTCAGGGTGATGCTTCCAAACCTGTTCACCTGTCGGACTTCGCCATTGGTTTCTACTACATATAAAAAGGATATTTTTCAAATCATTATTCTCAATTGGCATTTCATCGTCTAATTTCTGTCTCAATGTTTTTGCCGGGTAATCAATTCCTAATTGTTTAGCCCGTTGCAACTTATTAGAGCGAATGTACATCAGTTTCCAGTTTTTCTCTGGAATATATAACTTTTCAATATACTTTTGTGCTTTAAGCTTTTTGCATTTTCTTTTTGCCTGCCTCCAGGCTTTATCTCTATGATTGTCCATAGCTGATCCTCATCTAATTATCGGGTTCAGCAGCCGCGATAATACAGTGAGATTTTATGCGAGGCCAAAAGGCTTCTAATTAAATAATACGTAGACGCTTAAGTAATGCCCTGCATATAGTTTAATTGACGTTAATATCTCATATACTCAATTTTTTATTAAAAATAACAATCCAGATAAACAATATCTCTCATTAACATGTTAGAGTGTTGCCGGATATAAAAATTTTAGTTGAAGGATTGTAATAAATAATGACAAATACGCTCAAGGCTGAACAATCTGAATTAGTAAGAAAAGCCACTGAAATTTGTAAAAATAAAGGAGCCCGCTTCACACCAATCAGGGAGAAAGTCTTTTGCTTGCTCGCTGATACTGAAATTGGTGTTGGTGCTTATGATTTATTAGAACAACTCAAAAAAACCGAAGCAAATGCAAAACCAGCGACTATATATCGCGCATTAGATTTTTTAGCTGAAATGGGCTTTATTCACAAAATCGAAAGTACCAATTCATTTATGTTGTGTCACCACTTTGATCATTTACATTCTGTTCAATTGTTAATTTGTGATCAGTGCGGATTAGTAAAAGAACTGCATAGTGATGTTATTTCACATGAATTAAATAACCAGGCTGCAGAGCATGGATTTAATATATCGGATCAGACAATAGAAGCCCATGGCACCTGTAAAAGCTGTACCTTAGAATAAAATAAAGTCATAAATAGTTTGCAATTCAGCGGCAAAAGCACTTGAATTAGTATTATAGCAATATAATTTTTATAAACTTACTTGGATTAACTTATGAATGTAGAGTTCATCAACCCTTTTTTAACCTCGTTAATGAATGTACTTGTTACTATGGCACAAACAGAACTGAAACCAGGAAAGCCACAAATGAAAAAAGGTGAAGTGGCTAAAGGTGATGTGTCGGGTTTAATAGGTATGGTTGGAGCTCAAACAAAGGGCTCATTTTCAATAACCTTTGAAGAAGATTTAGCCCTTACCATCATGGAACGTATGTTAGGTGAACGTCCTGATTCAATAAATGAAGAAGTAACAGATATGGTCGGTGAAATCACCAATATGGTTACCGGAGGTGCAAAAAACTTATTAGGTGATAAAGGTTATGAGTTTGAAATGGCGACACCTGTTGTAGTATCAGGTAAAAACCATACCATTACGCATAAATGTGATGGCCCAAAAATTTTAATGCCATTTACTTCTGAGTGCGGCAGTGCCCATATAGAAGTGTGTTTTGATAACATATGATTTGGCAACAAAAAAAGATCCGGTTAAAACCTCAAAAACGAGGTTTTCATTTGATCACCTCAGAAATAGAACAAAAGCTAACTGAGTTAAATACCATCAAAATTGGTATCGCAAACATTTTCATTCAACATACGTCTGCTAGTTTAACCATAAATGAAAATGCCGATCCAACGGTTCGCGCAGATTTTGAAAGCCACTTTAATCATTTTGTTCCTGAACGACAAAGTTATTACTTGCATGATTATGAAGGTGATGATGATATGCCAGCCCATCTCAAAGCCAGTATATTAAGTACATCCGTGACGCTCCCTATTACTAATGGGAGTTTTAACTTGGGTACATGGCAGGGGATATATTTAGGCGAGCATAGGAATTCAGCATCGGGACGTACTTTATTAATTACATTACAGGGAGAGTGATCTCTGTTTATCAAATATACTGATAATCAACTCTGGGGGTAATATTACATAAAAGTTCATACGCTATGGTACCTGAATATTCAGCAATCACTTCAACAGGCAGATCCTCTCCCCAAAGAACAACATCATCTCCCACGCTCGCAAGTGGCTCAACACCTAAATTAACTGTGATCATATCCATCGAGACTTTACCCACTAAAGGCACCTTTCTGCCATTAACTAATACAGGTGTCCCTGTCGGTGCATGCCTTGGATAACCATCCCCATAACCCATAGCAACTACACCTATATAGCTGTCGGCATCACATTTCCAATTGGCACCATACCCTACATAATCTCCTTTTTTAATTTTCTTTATGGAAATTAATCGTGATTTTAATGACATAACAGGCACTAATTCATGATCGGCTCCTGTTTTATTTAACATAGGAGATACACCATACAACATGATCCCAGGCCGGATCCAATCACAGTGACTTTTTGGCCAGCCTATTATCCCAGCTGAGTTAGCAAGGCACTTTTGCTCCGTTTTATTTGAAACAATTCGGTTAAAAAAATCTTGTTGAACTAAAGTGGTGTTATTCATCAAGTCGTCTGCGCATGAGAAATGGGTCATTAACCGTATTCCCTGTTCTACATTGTCGCATGCTTTCAAACGCTGAAAATAATCATCAAAATTATCGGGAGAAATTCCCAGCCGGTGCATCCCGGTATCTATTTTAAGCCAGGTAGTTAATTTTCCATTCAACTGTGTATTTTCCAAATCAGCTAATTGTGATTGTGAATGGATAATCGTTTGAAAATTATTGGCTAACATTATGGGGAGATCTTGGGGATCAAAAAAACCTTCTAATAATACGATAGGTTTAACCAGGCCACCTGTTCTTAATGCTAAGGCTTCATCTATTCTTGCCACAGCAAAGGCATCAGCCTGACTCAAACTTTGTGCTATTTTAACTAACCCGTGACCATAAGCATTGGCTTTTAATACCGCCATGACCTTACTGTTAGGCGCAAAATTTCTAACCTGAGTTAAATTATGCTCAAGTGCCGCTAAATTAATTTCTGCTGTCGCTAATCTCATTATCAGAAAAGGCTTTTTAATAAAATAGAATTTACATTACTCATCATCAAAAGCAGGTCCGGCATAATTATCAAATCTGGAGAATTGACCCTGGAATGTTAAGCGAACGCGACCTATTGGTCCGTTACGTTGTTTACCTATGATAATTTCCGCTATACCTTTTTCAGCTGAATCTTCGTTATAAACTTCATCACGATAAATAAACATAATTAAATCTGCATCTTGCTCTATTGAACCTGATTCACGTAAATCTGAATTAATCGGACGTTTATCTGCTCTTTGCTCCAAGGTACGGTTAAGCTGAGATAAAGCGATAACAGGACATTCTAATTCTTTTGCCAGGGCTTTGAGTGAACGAGATATTTCAGCGATTTCTAATGTACGGTTTTCAGATAAACTAGGTACACGCATTAGCTGCAAATAATCCACCATGATCATGCTTACTCCATCATTATCACGGGCAATACGCCTTGCTCTTGAACGTAGTTCTGTAGGTGTTATTCCTGATGAATCGTCAATAAACATCTTACCTTTATCTATTAATAATCCCATAGTAGAAGATAAACGCGCCCAATCATCATCATCCAATTGACCCGTCCTGACTTTTGTCTGATTAATGCGTCCCAAAGACGCCAACATACGCATCATTATTTGGTCTGAAGGCATTTCCAAAGAAAAGATAATTACCGGTTTTTCCTGAGTCATAGCAGCATGTTCGGCGAGGTTCATCGCAAAAGTGGTTTTACCCATAGATGGACGTGCCGCTACAATAATTAAATCTGAGGGCTGTAAACCACAGGTCATTTTATCTAAATCTGAATATCCTGAACTAACGCCTGTCACCCCGTCTTGTGGTGATTGATATAAGGCTTCAATTTTATCAACTGTTTTTTCTAAGATAGTATGAATACTTTGTGGGCCATCTGAACTTTTTGTTCTTTGCTCTGCAATTTTAAAAACTTTACTCTCAGCTAAATCTAGTAGTTCATGACTATCACGACCTTCAGGATTAAAGCCATTTTCGGCAATTTCATTTGCCGCGGTGATCATTTCACGTACAACCGCTCTTTCTCTGACTATTTCAGCATAAGCCGTGATATTTGCCGCACTGGGTGTATTTTTTGCTATTTCGCCTAAATAGGCAAAACCACCAACGCTTTCTAATTTGTTATTTTTTTCTAAATTTTCAGATATCGTGATCAAATCAATCGGATTATGTTGATCAACTAGATTTTCCATCGCTTCGAAAATAAATCTATGCGTACGTGTATAAAAATCTTGTGCAACTACTCGTTCTGCAACCCTGTCCCAGGCTTCATTATCTAACATTAAACCACCCAAAACGGATTGTTCAGCTTCAATTGAATGCGGCGGGATTTTTAAACTTTCAACTTGCTTATCGAACTTTGCCATACAGCCATACTTAGAATTTACAATATCCCTATTCTAACGAGTCTATGCACGACTGAATACAATTTAATGATAAATATTTAGAGCGATGAGTTGTTTCATTGCCCTAAACGCGATACATCTAATCATGTTTTATTGTGATGCGCCCACTAATAGTGTCTATTTCTATATCGGCATTACCGCCATTAGTTTCAAATTCAAGGCGACTTGACGGACCATATTTCGCTTTATTTACAGTATCATTTGTTAATTTATTTTTGATTCTACCACCAGCATGAGACTCTATTTCAAATTTTGCAGAAACATCTTTTGGCAATATAAGTTCTGCACGGCCACTTACTGATTCCAGATCAATTCTGGCTAAATCTAATAATGATTTAATTTTTAATTCAATTTCCCCGTTTACCGTACTTATGTCCAAATTCTGTAGCTTGGCAATATCTAAACTTATTTCACCATTCACATTTTCTATATTAATTCGCTCGGCTTGGGTGACTGAAGCTATTTTGCCATTAACAGCGGTAAACCTGAGTTGTCCGGAAGAGCCTGTATCATCAATATCACCATTTACCGTATTAAACTGAATTTTGCCTGTTAAATTAGTTGATTTTATATCACCATTTACGGTTTCTAAGTTTATTTTACCTGTTAATTCCTTTGCCGTTATTTTGCCATTTACGGTTTCAATATCAGCTCCGCCTTTTATATCTTCAATATCTACATTAACGTTTACACCATTAAAATTTAATTCACTGTTCAGTGGCATGTATATCACCAGATCAGAACCATCACCAGAATTCCAGCTACTAATTCGATTCGGCATATCTACTTTAAAAATAGTGCGATTACCTGAGCTTTTTAACTTATATCCTTCAGCCTTATCATCAAGCTCACCTGTTACCTTAAAACTTGACTGCTCCCACCCCTTTATGATGACTTCACCCCTTTGATTTTCTATGATCACTTTACCATCAGTCGGGATCGCTAATGTTTCATCTATTTTTTCACCCGCCCAACTCAATAGCGGAAATAATGCGATTGCGAATAATTGTATTTTCATGGTTTTTCCTTGCAATATAAAAGCTAAATTTGCTGCCATTGCGGCTTATGTACTTTGTTGATTAATTCCAGTTGCTGTCGATATACTTGCGATAACATCCCCAATAACGCGGAACTTTGCGGATCATTTTCTAATGCTTTTTTAATTGCATTTTCAGCTTGTTCTAAGTCTTTTAACTGGTTTTGCCAATCTGATGTAACTGGTGCACTCCCTTGGTACTGAACTAACAATGCTGATTTTTCATTTTCAAATAATTGACTCATAGCTTGCATCGTATTGGTTTGAGGCTGTAAATAGTCAGGTATAAAAATAAAGCTAAATAATGCACCGGCAAAACATGCTGCCACTAATGCAAATTTATTACTCTTACGAGCAGCAGTCGTTTCTGGCATATAGTTTATCGCCCTATCTATTCCCGGCCATAAATCTTTATTTTGTTCAATCTCTTTTGGCAAGCTTTGCAAAGAGTCCGTTAAAAAATGTTCGAATGATTTTTGTTTTTGAGTTTTATGATTCATTTTCATACCACCCCTTTAATAAATTTCTAGCTCTATGATATTGTGCTTTACTTGACCCAATTGCCATATTTAACATACTGCCAATTTCCTCATGACGATAACCTTCAACAGCATGCAATACAAACACCATTCGGGCACGTTCAGGTAAACGTAAAATGAGTTTATCTAACCCGCCTATATCATGAATATCTTCTATCGATTGTTCATCCAAACCTTCTGTTTCAATACTCACAACTTTTTGTAACCAACTTTTATGCTTTCTGATATAACTGATGGTTATATTTGCGGTAACACTATGCAACCAGGTTGAAAATTTAGATTTACCGTCAAAGTTATGTATTTTTTGCCACAATTGTACAAACACTTCTTGTGACGCTTCTTCCGCACTTGAGTGATCAGCCGTTAAACGTAAACATAAAGCAAACACGCGATTAGCATAAAGCCGATACATTTGCTCAAATGCACGCCTGTCTCCCGATTTTACCTGAGATATTAAATTCGCTTCTTGCTCTACGGCAAATCTTTCCTTTGCTTCAATCAGCATTCATTTTCATCCACTAAATCCAACTCACATTTTTTAAGGCGATTAATTAAGTATTACTGTATTAGACGTTCAGTAATACTTAAAAGGTTTAAACTGTCTTGAAATAATAATTATTTTTTTAACAAAACATAAATAACTTACATTTTATTACTTTATAAGTCGTTAATTTTTTAATAAAATACCCCTCTCTCCTATTTCCAATATAAATGGAATAAAGTTAATAATGAAATTACGTATATCTGTTATCGCGATTGCTGTTAGTCAGGCATTTTCAGTTCCTGTTTTTGCAACTGAAAATAATACCGACCTTACTAAAGAGGCTGAAATTGAAAAAATTACCGTGATTGGTGATTTTAAACATGAAAGCATTCAAACATTAAGTGCCAGTGTCTCACTTTTTTCTGAACAAGATATCAACATACGTGGTGCAGTCGCATTAGATGAAATATTAACAGGCGCTGCCAACATAAACTTTACCGCAGGCGCATCTCGTGGTCGTTTTTTACAGATACGCGGCGTTGGTTTACGCTCTCAATTTGTTGACCCGATAGCACCCTCAGTTGGTTTAGTTATTGATGGTATTAACTACTCAGGCCTGGGTGGAGCAGCCATTTTATTTGACGCCTCTCAGGTAGAAATATACCGGGGGCCACAAGGTACGCGCTTTGGTGCCGATGCGATGGCTGGAATGGTGAGAGTTGAAACAGGTGCAGCGAATTCAGAACCTAGTTTAAAATTCAAATTAGGCGCCGGTAATTACAATAGTAAAGATGCAGGCTTAGCAGTTGGCAATGCATTAAGTGACAATACCAATTTCAGAGCTAGCATATATCAATCTCAATCTGATGGTTATGTAAAAAACGCTTATTTAAATCGTGAAGATACCGCTGGCAGAGATGAAACAGCAGGCCGATTTAAAATAAACAGCCAACTCACAGCAGCTTTAGAAAGCCAGTTAACTTTCCACTATATAGATATAGATAATGGTTATGATGGCTTTACCTTAGATAATAGTCGCACCAGTGTCGCTGATGAACCAGGCAAAGATAAACAGAAAAACTTAGCCATAGGATCAAAAAATGTCTATTCTGGATTCGATTTTGCCGATATCACACTGAATCTGACAGCGATTAACTCTGATTTACTTTACAGTTATGATGAAGATTGGGTATGTAATGATGCCACCCAAGCACAATTATGTGAAGCTGGGCTACATGATTGGGGTTATAGTACAACAGATGCTTATCAAAGAGACAGACAAGACAGAAGTGCTGAATTACAATTTTCTGACAAAAATCACAATTGGGTTACAGGGCTTTACTTTCAAACACGTAATGTCGATTTAACAAGGAGCTTTTTTGATTGGAATATAGGTGAGCAAGCTACTTTTACATCAACTTATGACACTCAGAACATCGCCTGGTTTGGACAAATAGAAACCTCCCTGAATGATAAAACAACTTTAATAAGTGGCTTAAGGTTAGAGCATAATAGTGGTGACTATGAAGATAGTTATCCAATTTCACAATCTACATCCGATACTATGCTAGGCGGTAAACTGGCACTTGAATATCAGGTTGTGCCGCGTACTATGATTTATACCAGTTTAACCAGAGGCTATAAAGCCGGCGGTATCAATGCAGAAGCTTTGGCCAAAGCCAAAGATGCGGGGTTCACTGATAATACATTCTTTGAAAACTTTACAACATTTGAACCTGAGTATTTATGGAATGCAGAATTTGGTGTGAAAGGCGCTTCCAGTGACGACAAGTTACGCTTGCGGATCACGGCTTTTTATATGCACAGAGATAATATGCAGTTAAAAGCCTGGAAAACTGAAAACCAGAACTTTACCGGTTATTATGACAATGCCTCAAAAGGGAAAAATTATGGTTTAGAAATTGATAGCCAGTATTTGTTAACTGATAAGCTCAGCATAGCTGCAAATATAGGATATTTAAGAACCGAAATAGATGGTTTTTTTACGGCTGATGGTAAGGATCAATCAGGCAGAGATCAGGCCCAGGCTCCTAAATATAATTATTCAGCATCAATGCGTTTTGATGCTACCGACAATATACATTTAAACTTTACTTTTGAAGGTAAAGACCAGTATTTTTATTCAGACAGCCACGATTCTCAATCTGAAAATGTAAACCTTGTCAACTTTAACATAGGCTATACTAATGAGAACTGGTCACTCAATGCCTGGGCACGTAACCTATTTGATGAAGATCAAACAGTTCGTGGTTTTGAATTTGGTAATGATCCCAGAGACTCCTTTGCTACACATACTTATGTACAATATGGCGAGCCCAGAGTCGCAGGCATTAGCTTTAATTACGAACTATAACAATAAAGGTGGGCCAGGCCCACCTTAGCAATAACAAGGAAAGCGATATGGAATTATCGGTTGAAATAAGTAAATATCCGTTAAATCAGGATTATATTCCTTTTATCAAAGATTTTATCGACAGGCTAAATCAATACCCTGATTTAAAAGTATTAACCAATACTATGTCTACCCAAATATTTGGGGAGTATGACCTTGTTATGCAAGTTCTGAATCAAGAATTCAAAAAATCTTTTGAATGCTTTGGTAAAGTCATTTTTGTTTGTAAATTTATAAATGGCGATTTATCTCCCAATGAATGATTTTTTTATTGAGGTCCTATCAGGCTTTATTGCCATGTCTTATTGGGAATATATTGCAGTTGCCTTTTCAGTTAGTTATCTATTATTAGCCATAAAACAGAGCTTATGGTGTTGGCCATTCGCATTTTTAAGTACTTTAGTTTATACCTTGCTATTTTATAATGGCGCTTTACTTATGGAGTCTATCTTACACATCTATTATATGGCAATGGCTGTATATGGCTGGTATAGCTGGAAAAATTCAAAGAAAACAGATATTAATCTAGATACCCCGCCACTTGAAATCAGCTCACTCACCGCGCCTGTACACGGAATTTTAATTGTCAGTACCGCCATTATTTCAACAGGCATCGGATATGTAATGGATAATTATACCCATGCCGATTTTGCCTATTTAGATAGCTTTACCAGTTGTTTTGCCGTTGTTGCAACCTATCTGGTCGCAAAAAAGATACTCGAAAATTGGCTCTATTGGATCATTATAGATGCTGCATCCATTTATCTTTATGTTGAAAAAGGCTATTTACCCACCGCCGCACTTTTCATTTTTTACACTATGATGGCTGCCTGGGGATTTAAAACCTGGTACCTCGAATATGAAAATAAAAACAAATTTAATTGTATACAAGACTACAGTTAACTCTGGTTTAAAATGCAAATTAAAACAGCGAAATTATTATTTAGTCGACTACTACCTAATGAAAAAATATTAGAGATTAAATTTTTACCTGCCGGTTTAAGTAATAATAACTATCAAGTTACCACGCTAAACAATACATATTTGCTCAAATGTTATACCAGACCCTTACCGCTAAACCAACTGGAAATACAAAATGAGCTTGCTAACAAAGGCATTTGCGCGCCAACTCTGGCATACAATAAATCAGACTCAACGTGTATTAACCTGTTTATAGAAGCAGATATAGCAGAGAATTATTTTCCTTTAGCCTTAGTGCCTGTATTAGTAAAATTACATAAAAGTTTAAGTTTTAATGATTTATTCTCTATTAGTGAGCATTTTAAAGAATATAAAAACCACCAGCACTATAATTTATTTAAACAAGAAATAAACTCAAATTTAATTCAACTGGCTAAACTTCCAATATTAGCGGGATTTTGCCATAACGATTTAGTTCAAAATAATATATTAAAAACCATTGATTCTATTATGTTAATAGATTTTGAATATGCAAAAATGAATGATGTTTTTTTTGACCTTGCGGCTGTTGCCAGTAGCTATAATTTAAATTCAAAACAAAAAAAACATTTATTAGCACTGTATTTTCAACTCAGTGAAAACTCAACAATACCTGAATACGCACCTAAAAAGTTAAAAATTTACTGTTTGCTTTATGATCTACTGTGCTATTTTTGGTACAGTGAACGTCAACTCATCATTCTAGCTGAAAATTCACTCAAAAAAGTTAAAATAAATATTAAAAATAAGAGGTTATTAACAAAAATAAAAACTGAACTCAATTAATGGGGCTCATCAGAAACTGAAAAAAATGTAATAATCGTTGATTAAAATACGATACTCTTACATATTACAAAAACCTTTGCAGGTAATCAGTAAATAAGTTGCAAAGAGTTCAAACCATTTCTTAATTGTTTTGCTTCATCTAAGTTCAGTTCTTTTCTTAATTTAAAGGCCACCAATACGTTCAGCCAATTCTTTATATCTTTGTACATCACCATCATCAAACAAAGGTTTTCCACCTTCATCATTTTCTTTAGCAATTAATAGATGCTCTCTTTCTAATCGTTTTACTCTTTCTTCCTTCACACCTAAAAATTCAGCTACTTGTTCTATCGACATTAAAGCCATATAAAAATCCTCGTATCTTAATAACTATAAATAGACTGATCTAAGTAAAGCTTAAATCAGCAAAAAATCTAGCTGTAGTTTAGGATAACTAAATAAAAAATGATAATATTAGATGATTAAATCGCCATCTAAGTTTTACACACTAGTATTTAGTCTTGGATACATTTATTATTGCCAGCATATTATTTAATTTTACTATTTTAAAGTAGGTTAAAAATATGCTCCCGTGGTGAAATGGATCTCACGTGGCTCTCCGGAAGCTAAGTTGCAGGTTCGATTCCTGCCGGGAGCGCCATTTTTATATTAATAAAAATGGCTATATTAAAGTTGCCTTACTTCAATCGCTTAATTAATACTGACGTATCAGAACGATTTTCTCCTTTTTGTTGTAACTGAGCGTAATATTCATCAACCAATTTGGCCACTGGTAATTCTGCACCGATTTTATTAGCTTCATCAAAACAAATTCCTAAATCTTTACGCATCCAATCAATTGCAAAACCAAAATCGAATTTATTTTCAGCCATAGTTAAAGCTCTATTTTCTAACTGCCAGGACTGCGCTGCGCCATTTTTAAGAACGTCTTTAACCTGTTCAATATCCAGGCCCGCATGTTGCGCAAAACGAATACCTTCAGATAAACCTTGTACTATACCTGCAATACAAATTTGATTGACCATTTTACATTTCTGACCCGCCCCGGCAGCACCTAACAAGGCCACTTTTTTACCGTAAACATTCATGAGCGGCTCAGCTTTATTAAATATATCTTTTTCTCCACCAACCATAATGGTTAAAGCGCCATTTTCAGCACCAGCCTGACCACCAGAAACGGGAGCATCTAAAAAACCCACTTTATATTCTAGCGCTTTACTTGCTAACTCTATTGCTAATTCAGCCGATGTGGTGGTGTGATCAACTAAAATACTATTTTCTGACATGCCAGACAAAACACCATTATCACCATAAACCACACTGCGCACGTCATTGTCATTTCCGACACATACAAACACCATATCAGCATTTTTTGCAGCCAAAGCGGGGGTTTTAGCCCAATCACCTTTAAAATCGCGCGCCCAGGCTTCTGCTTTTTCTACTGTACGGTTAAATACACATACCTGGTGCCCGGCTTTTTGTAAATGTCCAGCCATAGGAAACCCCATGACGCCTAAACCAATAAATGCCAATTTCATCTTATTTCCTTACTTTTTAATTTAGTACAGTTATTAAATTAATCTGTTTAACATAAGCACTGAGATATATGTCATAGATTTTAACAATACAAATGATGTTGTTATAGTATAATTCGCCCAGTATTTAGTTATTCAACCTCATGTGTCAATTGATAAATAATAAAAGAAAAAATCAATAGATTGAATTTTTACTCATATTAAAATATATTTTCAATATGAATGAAAAACGCACTCTCGTAACTTTCCCAATAAGCAAATCATTTGAAAAGGATATTTAAATCATGAATAAACTCATCTCACTCATTTTTTGTTTTATATCAACTATTACTTACAGCGAAGTTTATAAGTGTGAAATTAATAACGTTGCTACTTTTAGTCAACTCCCATGTTCTGATAATGCCGAGAAAATAATTATTAAGACAGCACCTGAAAATAAGTCTTCAGAGCTCAAACTATCTACCAAAGAAGATATAAATGACATAGATACTTTTATTAAATTACGCCTAAACCAAAAAAAGATATCCGTCAGTAAACAATTGATTAAAACTTATCAAACTAATATGTTTAATGAGATCAAGAAACTAGAACCATTAAACCATCAAACGGCCAACACTTTGTATGCTGCAACACATGCTGAAGCGATAGTAGAACAAAGTAAAAGTATTACAGCCAAGTCAAATGTGCTCATTGCTATAGAAGAAAGTAAAATAGATAGAATCACATTACAAAATGAACGCCTTAGAAAGTTACGTCAGCATAACCAAGTTATAGACAACTTATCAGCCAATACCAGCACTACAGAAAACTATATTCAATTACGGGAAATCAATACCAATATAAAAAACCACCAGGGAAAAGTTATTCACTTCAAAGATCGTATGGAAAGTGAATTAATCACCTTACGCCAACAATTCAATTCAGCGAGTAAATCCCTTGAAGGCGCCAATTGGCAAAAATCACTGGCAAAACAAATGACAGCCGTTACAGAAAAGTACCATAGCCAAATCCAAGTAGAACAGCGTCAAATTGACAGACTGATCAACAGCAAAGTAAGTTTGATAAATTAATTTATGCTATGTATCAACCCGTATTTTATCTTCAGTTCCCTGGGATGATTTTATGCATAACCTATAATTGAAGAGCTGGTTGTGTGTTATTAGATGGGTTTGGGTATATTGAAAATCTCTCTTATACTTTTGTTAACATTTTACTATTTAACGCTGACATTTAAATGGTTACTAAATGAGTCAAAAAGTAATATTTTTTATAGCATGTTGTCTATTTGCATCTTATTTAATGGCAGCCGATCACAGTAAGCAATTACAACGTCTATCTCCAGATGAAGGTTTGTCACAAAGCTCTGTATCACAAACCATACAAGATCATTTAGGTTATATCTGGATTGGAACTTCGCTTGGGTTGAATCGTTCAGATGGCCACACTATTTCCCTATTCCCTGGTCCAGATGGCATTTTCAACACAGAATCTATAACTAAGTTATTTATTGATCAACAGCAGAATCTCTGGGTAAGCACGCTATTTTCAGGGTTATTTAAGATTAACCCTGAAACGTTAGCCGTTACACATGTATATACAGGTAAACTACACCCTGAAAATAGTTATTTTGATACTGTAAATACATTACTAAATTCAAAACAAGGAGATATGTGGCTAGGTGTTGGTAAACATTTGGTTAAATTAAACATTCAGTCTGGCAAATTAAAAACTTACTTTACACTCAATAGTGATGAGCAAATAGTCAGAGACTTATTGCTAGACAAACACTGGTTATATATTGCCACCTCGGAAGGTTTATACCGATTAAATACATTTACAAATGAAGTTAATCATATTGAACATAGACCTATCCATATAAAAATAAATGAATTAAACAACAACGTTAAGCGATTATTCAAAGGCAATAAACAACAACTTTTAGTAGGTACTGTCGAAGGGCTTTTTTCTATATCGATAGAGAATGATGGCAGTAATCAAATTGAAAACAATCAAGAACTGATTCAAAAATTAAATATCTGGGATTTACACGCAAATGAGCAAGGTTATTTTGTTGCAACGGAGCAGGGCTTGTTTCAGTATAATAAGCAACAGCGTACGCTCGAATATTTATTAAAATTCAGTCAATCCCGTTTTGATGTCACCGAAGATTCCATTCTTGATATTTTTGAAGATCGCAGTGGTTTACTCTGGCTTGCATCCCGAGTACAAGGCGTATTTACCTGGTCGAAAAGCACCATGTTATTTGAACGTATTACGGCTTTTGATAAACCTAAACTAAGTCACGATTTGATCTGGTCATTTTATCAAGACGAAACAGGTTATTTATGGGTAGGCACTGAGAACGGCCTAAATAAAGTTAATTTAAAAACCGATGATAACGAGGTTTATTTATTTAACCCTGATCCTAAAGCAATTTCAGGATCTCACTCTATCTTTACTATTTTCAAAGCCGAGCCTGGCTTTTTATGGCTGGTAACAGCAAATGGTTTGAGAAAATTTGATATAACAAAAGGTACAACTTCCTTGCCTTATTATGATCAGGCGGCAAAGTCGTTATTGGCCAAAGAAAAAACTTATGGCATATTCCTTATTAAACCTGATGTATTCGCATTTTTTGGCATGTATAACTATTACATATATGATGCCCAAACAGGACAAATCAATCCAATACCAAACCTACTGCAATACACAGCACCTGAACTAGCATCTGCTTTTATAAAACCATTACAACAAAATACTTTATTGTTATCTGTATCCGGTCATTTATATCAATACAATTTAGAAACACAAAAAGTTAAATTAATTTATAAAGTTAAAAACTATCAAAAACAGATTTACCACTATGTAGATAATTGGGCACGAGATAATCATGGCATATTATGGCTGACGGTTTCGGGCGAAGGACTGATCGGATTAGATGATACAACTTACAAAGAAAAGTATCGATTTAGCAATGCAAATGGCTTATTAACTAATGATATTTATTCAGTAATTGCTGACAATAATAAACTTTGGCTGAGCTCTCAAAGTGGTCTATATAGTCTAAACCTTGATAACCATCATTTCGAAATGTTTTCAGTAAAAGATGGAGTGTCAGCCAATGAATTTAATGGCTATGCCGTATTAAAATTAATTGATGGTCGATTAGCATACGGTTCTACCCGAGGTATCACTTTATTTGATCCTGATGACTTCGAAATGACTTCTTCGTCCCATACTAATTTAGGTGTAGATATAACAAATGTCTCCTTAATATCTAAATCCCTAAATTATACCCCGGCTTTATTTAAGCAATCTCCACTTGAATTAAACCATGATGATTATGGTTTAGAGATATCTTTCTCTTCATTTAATTATAAATATATTAATAAGGTTCATTATCAGGTTGAACTTAATGGCAAACAAAAAATGTCATTTAATAATCTAAAGACCAATAAAATTTCATTTTCCAAGTTAGAAGCGGGAGCCTATACTTTATCTGTTAATGCAATCGACCCAAAATCAGGCATAAAAAGTAAAACAACACATCTGGATATCGTTATTCACCATGCCTGGTGGTCTTCTCACCCTGCGAAAGTCTTTTATATCATATTAGCAATATCAAGCTTTAGTTTTATATACTCTCGTCGTCATAAGCAACAGAAAATATTACAAAAAGCCCATGAAACCGTACTTAAAAGCCAACAACAAACCAGCTTAGCATTAAAATGCAGTAAAAGTGGGATCTGGAGTTATCAGCGAGATCTTGATTTAGTTTATGATACACGCGTTTCAGAAGAGTTAGGCTATAAAACATTCAAAAACTCCCATAGTTCAGAAACCCATTTGGGACTCATTCATCCTGAAGATAAAAAGAAATTAATTCCACTTTGGAAAAAATTTATGTCAGGTGAAATCGAGTTTTGGGAAGTCACTTATAGAATGAAGAACGCACAAAATCAATGGCTCTGGTACAGTGACAATGGCAAAGTCGTGTCTTTTGATGATAATAATAAACCAACTTATTTTTCTGGTACTTATACCAATATTACAGAGACTAAAGCGAATGAGTTACAAGCCAAAATTTATGGTGATGCCTTTAGTCAAATCAATGATTGTTTGTTAATTTTAGATGAAAAAAAATACCCGATTACAGCAAATAAAGCTTTTTTAGATAGCTTTAATATCAAAAAAAATAAAAATAAAATTATGATAAAGCCCTTTTTAGACGCATTATCAAAAAATGAAAAGACCGCATATTATGATATTTTAAATGACCTAAAACCTGGAGAAAAATGGCAAGGCGAAGCGATAATTACAAGTAAAACACAGCATAAGCATCCATTTCTTATCAGTATTAACGCAATTGCCAGTATCAATAATAAAGAAAGGTATTTTGTTATAGTGCTCTCTGATTTAACAGAACAAAAAAAATCTGAAGAAAAACTAAAAAAACTCGCAAATTTTGATCATTTAACTAAATTACCTAATCGCGCTTTAATGCGAGACCGTATTGATCACGCCATACATCAGGCTCACAGTCAGACATACTCTGTCAGCTTGTTTTTTATAGATTTAGACAAATTCAAGCAAGTTAACGATTTATTTGGACACAATATTGGCGATAAGCTTTTATGTATTATAACTAATAAACTAACTGATTTAATTAGCGAAAATAATAGTGTAGGACGACAAAGTGGTGATGAATTTTTAATTTTAATTGAAGAAGAACATTCCCCGGAAGATTTGACCCATCTAGCACTTAAAATCAATCAAGTATTAACAGAAACCATTACAATTTCAGGCCGTATGATTAATATTTCAGCCAGTATAGGTATTGCAGTTTATCCGTTTGACGCACAAAATTCAGAGGATTTAATTTGTAATGCCGATATCGCGATGATCCAGGCTAAACAAGCGGGAAGAAATAACTTCAGATTTTTTACTGAAGCCATGAATGCCCGGGCTAAGGAAAGACTATTATTAGAAACCGACCTTCAAATTGCTTTCAAAGAAGAACAGTTAGTCAATTATTATCAGCCAATTGTAAATACACAAAAAAAAATCATCTGTGGCGTAGAACTCCTGCTTAGGTGGCCTAAAAGTAATACTATGATATCCCCCGGTATATTCATCCCTATTGCTGAGGAAATAGGGCTAATTATAGATATTACAGAGCAAGCAATTCACAGAGCATTAAAAGAACTAACAAGTCATTTTAGTAATAATCAAAATTTCTATCTATCTATTAATTTATCAGCCATTCATATTCTCAGCTCAAATTTAACACTCAGTCTGCTTAATATTTTAGAACAGTATAAAATACCGACTAATCAAATTCGCCTGGAAATAACTGAAGGCATTTTGATGGAAGATAAAACCAAAGCAATAAAACAGTTACAGGCGCTAAAAACCGCAGGGTTTAAATTGTTTTTAGATGATTTTGGTACTGGTTATTCATCATTAACCTACTTAAATCAATTTAAAATAGATGTCATTAAAATCGATCAAAGTTTTGTTAATGCCATAGGACAAAATCCCGTAAATGAGTCCATTATTAAAACAATTCTTACCCTGGCAAAAAATCTAAATATTTATTGTGTTGCTGAAGGGGTTGAAACCAAAGCGCAAATTAAATTTTTAAATCAGCACGGCTGTGTTAATTTACAAGGTTTTTATTATTCCCGACCTGTACCTGCGTCTGAATTATTTGATAACGAACATATAGAAACAGTAAAACGTAAAATAAAAGAAGTATAAAGAATGCGCTTCACACATATTGCACGAGCAACATATGTGAAGAACTGATCTACAATTTTAGTCTTTATAAATGGTCATTTACTAAAATAGTTGCCTCAGCTTGTTGAACAGTATCTTTACCTTTCCATTTAGGTAGGTACTCATTATATTGTTTATTAATGTATTTTGCTTTTTTTCTAGCCCATTTTTGAGCTTTTTCACCAGTTAAAACAAACTCTGTTAATTTGTTAATCCTATTAAATTGCTTAGAGCCATACGTAGTATCTTTAGTGCTTCCTTCAGCACGAACTGGCTTTAAAGAGAATCGGGCAGAAAAAATACCAGTTCTGGGTTCTACAATTGAATAGTAGTTTTCATTTTCTGCTAATTCAGCTTTTAAGAAATCAGCTGATTCACCAATAACCATAAACATATGCTGCCCAGGTTCCGTTTCATATACCAGCTTTGTTCTATTTGCCACAACACCTATAAACTCGGGTTTACCTGATGAAACGTCATATATATAAGCCGGATTAGCCCCACCGAAAGTGGCCCACCTCATAAATACAACCTGCGTTTTACCCGGCTCAGGTGTTGCTAACTTTTGCTGTGGATCTACTTCCATCAATGTAGACTTACATCCAACTAAAGCCAACATTAATACGATTGTACTCATTACTTTTTTAAACATTATTATCCATAAATAAAAAAAAGAGGGATCCTAGCATAGCGTCCAAACACAATTGAATACTTTTAATAAATACATTGACACAAGTGCTCTATATTTAGGCACTTGTGTACAATAACCCGTTTAATTTTTACCAGGAATGTTTATTTTAGTGTTATAAAAGAATCGGCCGCAAGCGACCGAGTTTCAAAAGAGTCCTAACTGACTTCCGTGAGCTTCTTTTTTATCCAATTCAATCAATTGGTTTTGCACATATTTACGAATTGTATCTTCTGTCGCATTTCCTATTGTTTCAACAAAATAACTCTGAGTCCAAAGTTTCCCTCCCCAGAAATAACGTCTTTTAATATCTGGATATAACTTGAAAAATTCTCTGGCTGAAATACTTTTTATCACCTGCATAATCTGGCTTGGTGACATTTTTGGTTCGCTTCTTACGACCATATGAATATGATCTTCTGGTATTTCCAGTTCAACTATATCAATGTCGTAATCGTAACCTATTTTTTTGATTATTGTTTTCATTGCCCCACGATAAGGCTCCGAAAAAATTTTACGGCGATACTTTGGTATCCACACAAAGTGGTACATTAATCTAAAAACGTGATGTGAATTTCTTTGAAGTTCCATGTGGTGGATACTACAGACTGAGGCAAGCTCAGTCTACACTATCCAGCACGGGGGCAAGCCCCCTAGATTTTCGCTACGCTCTGTTAAAATGACTTAGCTGGCTATATCGGCTGCAAAGGCCTCCTTTCAAAACCAATGCTAAAAAAGCCCAATGAAAAAATAAAAGCAATGATAAACCATAAACTATAATCGGTATCAGTTTGAGTAACATCCTGATTTACTTGTTCTAATTTTTGCCCAGTTACTTGTTCTTTTAGCTGTTGTTGCATATTAGGTTTTGAAGGTGCTACATTTTGCGAGTTTGCCGAATTTATAAGCGGTGCCAGACCAAAACCAAGTGCCTGTTCAGCCACATAATCTGTAAATTTCTGATTATCAGTAACAACATCAAATTCATTCGCTATTTGTGTATAAGTTTCTAACATATTTTTTATCGTATCTGCATCTGCCTGCCAATAGCCTTTTCGAACCGATTCCAGCATACGCTCGATGATTTGCGCTAATGCTTCTGCATTGTGTTGTTCAAAGAATTTTCTCATATCCATTTGATACTTATCCTCCACATATACTTCATAAAATTCTTGCCAGTGATCATCTCTGACAGCATCTGGGGTCATAACTTCCCAGCCCCACATATTGTTCATACGATCAAGTATTGCCGTTGCCCCGGCATACCCAGATGCCTGCATAGCAGCTATCCAGCGAGGATGAAAATAACGACTGCGCATTTCCTGATTTAAGAACTGTTGCATAGTCTGTACTTTCACATCATCTTTTCTTCGTAAATTAGAAACGTACATTTCAGGCGTTTTCCCATCTAAATGCCTTACCGCCAGCCCTATTCCACCAAAATATTGAAATGGATCATCATTGGTCATTAACGCATATAAGTTTGTTGAACGTGAAAAAACAACGCCGTCAGTGCCAGATAACACCTGCGAATATAATTTACTTACCCCTACATTATCACTCCAACGTTTTTCATCCTTGCCAAACGCAAAACCCATGCGATCTAAATATAATCCTGCTAATTTACTATCGTCTTCCCATGTATCTGACGCTAAACTCGCCCCCGCTAATCCGGTGCCATAATTCCCAGTTTCATTAGAAAAAATACGAATTGAAGATAAGTATTCAGCTTCATCTGCTGATTTGCCTTGATTTAATAAAGTCTGTTTAAGTTTATGACTATGTCGATAAACAAAGTTATTATCTTCTTTCATTTTTGCGACTTTATCTATGGCTGCTGCAAGCCATAACATCACATTAGGAAAAGCGTCTCGATACAAACCTGTCGCAGATATCACCACATCAATACGTGGACGTTTTAACTCGGAAATAGGAATAACTTCAGTTCCTTTGACATTTCCCATGCGATCCCATTTAGGCTTTAAACCTAGTGCATGCAGTATTTGCGCTTCCAGTGCCCCTTGATGTCTCATTGTTTCTAATGACCACAAAGAAAATGCTAATTTTTCAGGATAACGGCCATGTTTACTCACATAATCAGCAATGGTTTGATCCATTAATTTAACACCAGCTTGGTAGGCTTCTTGTGCCGGTACTTTAGCCGGATTAAAACCAATTAAATTTCTACCTGTGGGTGCCGCTTGTGGATTACGGATAGGATCTCCACCATAACTGACAGGAATATACTTTCCATTTAATGCCTGCAGTAAGCCTTTTATTTCAGCTATTTGTTGAAAATTATCCCAGTGTTTTTTAGCATCACCTAAATGCGTTAATAATATTTCAGGCAAATCAGGGAGTTGGGTTTCTCCGAATTCAATATAGGTTTTTAATAACTGAAACCCTTCAAGTGCAGCTAACTTAACCACATTTCTATCATCTTTTTTAACCGCTAAAGCTAAACCATGTTTCTTTTCATAAACAGATGCAGGCTTAGTAAATTCCTCACCTAATATTTGTAAAATAGTACTCAATAAATGAGCTTCTTCGGGTAATAAGCCAAAAGTATGTACACCCAAAGGCTGGCTTTGTTGAGCAAGTTGATGCAAATGATCTTGTATTTTACTTAAATTATCAGTGAAATTACTTTTAATATCTAAATCTGTAATTTCCAGGTCTTTTAATACATTTAACTCTTGTGCTATTTGAATAATATTGATTTTAGTATTTTCTTTAGTTTGCCCTTGCTCTAACATGACATAACCACTTATCAAGTCATTTAATTTAGCAATTTCGGCATACAAGCCTGCTTTTGCAAATCCTGGCGTTAAGTGACTTATCATGGTCGCTCTTCCCCGGCGCTTTGCCTGCATAGCTTCACCTACATTATCAATGATATACGGATAAAATACCGGAATATTCCCTATTGCTAAACTAGGTGCATCAAAAACCGACAGTCCCCGCTCTTTACCCGTTAACCACTCCTGAGAACCATGAGTTCCTAAGTGTATAATTGCATTAGCACCAAATGTTTTTCTGGCATACAAATATATAGCTAAATAACTATGATTTATCGGTGTTTTTGTGCTGTGATATAAAGATGAATGCTCTTTCGCGTCTTGCCCTCTGACACCTTGCGGCAGTACTATCATATTACCCAAATTCATCCGAGGGATCACAAAAGCGGGCAGTTCATTATGCATCACTATCATGCCATTATTTTCAGGTTTCCCCCAACGTTCAATAATAGGCTTACTCACTTCTGCCGGTAAAGCATTAAACCAATTTAAATAAGTATCCAGAGGTAAATAATCGGCAAGATCTTCCGCGATCAATCCTTGTGTATCTTCATTTCGATAATAAGGCCTCAATAATTTACCGGCGCTTTTAATTAAAAACTCAGCATTTTTAGTCGCTACTTTATAACCTTGCATTTTCATTGCTTGCGCTATTTCAGCAATCGAATTGGGCACATCTAAAAACGCAGCGCCAATATTTTTTTCTCCTGGCGGATAATTCCAAATAAAAGTAGCGATTTTTTTATTGTTATTGTTAATATGTGCTAATGTCGCATGGTTATAACTACGTTCCACCAGCGCATTAAGCTGCGCCGATATAGATTTTTTAACACCTTTATCTGTCGCCGCTATCACTATTGGATCTGTACTGCCGGTATCTTCTGGCATCACTAGGAAAAAAGGCGTTAAGGATGCGGAAATGCCGGCATGATCTTGTTCAAAATCCTGTTCATTGCCATTATTATAATTCATTGCATGGATCACCGGGACACCGATTTTTGTGAATTCAGCCTTACGTTTTTCAACATAGTGTAAAGACCTATAATTAATCATCAGATCGATACGAGCCGCTTGCGCCTCATCTAATAATAACTCAGGATAAGCAAGTGCCTCGTCATTTCCTTCAAAAAAGAAGCCAAATGCTTTCGCCCCCTTAAGCTCTAATTTAATAATAATTTCATCTACAATTTGTTGTTGTTCATAATCAACAACTGATCTGTGCATGGCGATTGCGATCACTGGCTGGTTTTGCTTTGGTTTTAACCAGGTATAAAACTCATGCTCATCAGCGGTTAATTGTGACTTGTTATTTACATTAAATTTAGGATGATAAAGCCCGACATCAGGTACTTTAACCGGCGCGATAAAAGGAGCATCTGTCACTTGAAAAATTTCATTTGCCAAATACACCATCATATTAGAATAATTACCTCTTCCTGCATTGTTGTAATATTCCGCCAGTTGTTGCTTTTGTGCGTCATCTAACCCTTGATTCATAGATTGATTATTAAGATCGCCCAGAGAAACAACAGGCACATCGGGAAATAATGTTAGGTAACCAAGGTATTTTTCAAACATGTATTTTGATAACGCCGGGTTTATACCATCCAATAAAATCAGATCTGCTTGTGCCCAGCTTACTTTGATCTCTTCCTCTGACTTTCCCTTAGTACTAAATACGATAAAATTAAAAGCTTGATTGTTTGCTAACTCAAGCAATAGTTCACCTTTAGCTTTTGAACCATGCCCCGACATCATCAACAATACATCAGGCTTTTCAGCAGCAAAAGCCAGAGAATGCATCAAGATCAAAAATGATCCCATTAAAAAACGCATTACAAACTCCCTTTATTATCAGTTGGTTTTTTATCAGATTCAGGGACATAAACAAAACTGCCATCAGCCATCTTATAAGCAATACCTGCGCGCATTCCTTCGCCAGAACCTATGTCTCCGCTCGACTTATATTGCTTGATTTCTTTACCTTCTTTTACTATCACTTCCATATTCGGTTTACCGGCATTCTTTACAACAGTGACATTGTCAGCAGAAAATACATTTAATGGGTTTTGTGCTATCGCAATTAACAAAGCTGCAATGATCACTAAAAAAACATCGATTAAATTTACAGCACTGAGTATCGGATTTAATTCTTCATCTTCATCTAAAAAACGCATCAGATCTCACCTTTTAATTTGCGAATATTGATCAATTCACTGGCAAACCAACGTTTCTTTATTGAAGCTGGCCAAAAAGTAAGTGTTGAAATGACTAAACCCCATATTACAGCAGCAAACGCAACAATCAGGTTTTCACTGATCCCCTGTATATTGCCATCTCCCAGTGCTTTTAATGCAGGTCCCATAGGGATCATAGTGGCAATAAGCCCTAACATAGGAGCTATTCTTGTGACTAATCTTAAGGTTTCTAATTTTTTAACAGCGAAAACTTCAAGTTCATCATTGGAAGCAGTCGGATTTTTAATAAAGTAATTGTGAATAGGAAATCCAGCCATCCACTGTGATTGTTTACTTTCAATCAGTTTAAAATAAGGTAGGTGATTTTTTTTCCGTATTAAATAGTGCGAAATAAATCGCCCCAAAGCATATATAGAATAAATAAACAGCACAAGGATAGTGATCAATACAGGCATCATAAGCAGTTCTGATACATTGGCCATCATAGATTCAATTATTTGGATATTCACTTGGTTACTCTTCTTGCATTTTTAGTTGCCGCGCAATTTACCTTAAAATCATCTTGATTACAATAAATACGAATCATTACCATTTAGATTGACATTAATAAAGATAACCGTATTATACTCAGCAGATCTTGCCATCCAACTTTTTACAGGACAAAAAAATGTTCAAGCCAACAATCCTAGCTATCAGTATTTCTGCTTGTTTATTTCCTTCATCTCACTCCTTTGCACAGCAACAGCAGGAAAATGACATTCGAGAAGAATTGGAAACCATAGTTGTAAGCGCTACCCGCACGGAAAAACCACTCAAAGATGTGGCCGGCAGTATTTCAGTGATCACATCTGAAGATATTGAAAATCAATCTGTTTCAGATATGAACCAACTGTTTAAATATGATCCGAGTGTTCAGGTCACAGGACAGTCTGGAGGCGCTCAAAACATTATTGTCAGGGGAATGGGCAGTGATCGCGTTTTAATGATCAAAGACGGTATGCGCATGAATGAAGGTTATGGTGCCAATGGTTTAAATGACATCGTAGGCAGAGGATTTATTGAAACCGATACCTTAAAGCAAGTAGAAATAGCCAAAGGAGCAGCCTCTTCACTTTACGGCTCTGATGCATTAGCGGGTATTGTGGTTTTTACCACTAAAGATGCCAGTGATTATTTAGCACAAGATGAAACTTTTGCGGCAAACCTTAAAACAGGCTATACCAATTTAACAAAACAAACGCATGTCGCTCTCAATCTGGCACTAAGAACTGGTGAGTTTGAGCAGCTGATCAATGTAAGCTTACGAGATGGAAAAGAAGAGAAAAACTACCATAAAACACAAAGCCCATTTGATATTGAATCCCAAAGCATCTTGTATAAAGCGAAATACAATTTAAATGAACAAGCATATATCAACTTTTCAGCTGATATTTGGCAACAAAAAACTTTAGGTCAAAGCGCGAATGGTTTATTAGCGTATTTCAGAGATTTAGCACAATACGGATACCATATAACAACTGAAAATTCGCAGTCAGACAAAGACGCTCAAGCATTTAAATTATCTTATCACAGTGAAAATCAGACTTATGTATACGATAATTTAAATATTAATATCTATCATAATAGCAATGAACAGGCTGATGATGAATATGCATTGCTCGACATCAACGCGCCTATGTTTGGGGTGATAGAAAAACGTGATATGTGGAAAAAAGCGTCATATCAACAACAGACATTAGGCTTCTTATCAAATGCGACAAAAGAGCTTAATAATTTTAATACCTTAGGTTTTGGTTTAGATATAGAATCAACAAACAGTACCAGAACAGTACATGAATACCGAGAAGTAGCAGGTGCGCCAACCAAAGATCTAATCACCAATAAATTTCCTGAAACCGATACTTTAAGGGCAGGTTTATTTATAAATGATGAAATAAAGTTATTATCAGAACAATTGATCATTACACCTGGGATCAGATTAGATATATATAAAATGGATCCTAATGGCGCATTACAAACCAATGGCGAAAAGTTTGAAAAATCAGACAAAGAACATTTATCTGTTAACTTAGGCGCACTCTACAAACTTAATGATGAGATATCCTTATTCGCACAATACGGTCAGGGTTTTAAAGTACCAGACTATGATTTAGCCTATATAGAGCATTACAATCAACCTAGTGCTGAATATATTTATCAAGTGATCCCGAGTGAAAACCTATCACCCGAGCAAAGTGACAGTTATGAACTAGGTATACGCGGACAAATAGGTGACTTGGCATTCACCTCTGCATTTTATTACAACCAATACGATAATTTTTTAGATACTGAACTAAAAAGCCGTGAAACAGTCATTGATGAAAATGGACAGTTTTCTCATATTCACGATACATATCAATATCAAAATATTGATAGTGTAACGATTAAGGGAGCTGAATTTGGAGTAACTTATTATGCAACTGATGCCATGTATTTATTCGCAAACGCAGCTTATCAAAATGGTAAAGATGATACCACCGATGAGTACATTACCAGTATCAGCCCGTTTTCCGGTGTATTAGGTTTGAATTATGAATTTAATATAGAGCACATGGGTAATATATCAACGGATCTCGTATTGAACTGGGCCGATAAAATGAACAAGGTTAACGAAAACAAAGCTGAAATTTCAGGCTTTGGTGCGGTAGACTGGATGGTTAATTACCGGGTTAGTAATGATCTAAAAGTTAATTTAGTCGCCAATAATATCTTTGATAAAGAATATGTATTATATAACGCGGTTGCCGGACATGCCGAAGGCGAAGACCAGTCACGTCTGGCTGAAGCTGGCCGTTCATTTTCTATCGGCATGAAATATTCATTCTAAGGATAATAACCAACCCCTAAACAAGTGGCTTTTTTAGCACCTGTCACCGCAGGTAAATTACTATTAAAGCCACTTTCATAACAGTATGCCAACCAGGCAAACGCCATCGCTTCTAAACTATCAGCATCTATGCCTTTTTCCGATGTGGTAATAAGATTGAAATGACTTAATGCCTGTTTTAATCGCTGAATTAAATAATGATTATGAACTCCCCCGCCACACAAATAAATATCACCGCTTAAAGTATGTTTTTGAATTGCCTCAGTAATACTTTGTACCGTCAATTGCGTTAAGGTGGCTTGTACATCTTCAGGTTGAAATTTTGCAATATTAAATTGAGATAACCAGTGCAAATTAAACAATTCCCGGCCAGTACTTTTTGGGTGACCCTTTGAAAAATATGGATCTTGCAGCATATTATGCAATAACTCTGGAATAATTGTACCTCCCCTTCCCCAGGCTCCATCTTTATCAAATGGTACGTTTAAATGTGTCTGGCACCATAAATCAATTAACGTATTCGCCGGTCCTGTATCAAATCCTAATACATTTTTGGATTGGTCTTGAGGTAAGTATGTGATATTACTGATCCCGCCTAAATTCAATATAACAACATCATTTTGTAATGCTGTGAATATTTGCTGATGAAATGCAGGGACTAACGGTGCACCTTGCCCACCTAAAACAATATCTTTTTGTCTGAAATCGCCAATTACTTTAATATTTGTCAGGCAGGCTAACAATTGGTGGTCGCACAATTGAATTGAAAAAGGTTCAGAGCGGTCAACACAGTGCCTCACCGTCTGGCCATGATTACCAATCGCAATGATATCTGTGCTAAGAAGATGCTGTTGTTCTAGTAAAAGTTCAACTGCGCTGGCTGCTGCTTTTGCAAATAAAATGCTGGCCTGGGCACTTAACTCAAGTTCATTGTCGGTTTTTCGGCACAAAGAATGTAATAAATTATATAAGCTTTCAGGTAATGCATAATTAAAACTCACTACCAGAGAGAGCTGATTAATGCTGGTTATATCTACCAAGGCAATATCTAACCCGTCCATACTGGTACCTGACATTAATCCTATATAATACATTGATAATCCCCCTGAATTTAATACATTACAGTTTATGATCATACCATAATAGCGTATTATAAATTTTGAGTTTAATCGTTTTGTCTACATGCAAAATCAACTAATTATAATTTTATTCCGAGTATCTCAAATAATTCATACTTCTGCTCTATACTCAAAACTGCATTTTAATTTAAAACAAGGCAATATGAATGTCTGCTATGTACCTCGCCGGAGTGGCTTTATTTTCTGTATTAGCGCAATGGTTAGCCTGGACGTTCAAAGTGCCCGCTATATTATTTTTACTGATCACAGGTTTATTACTTGGACCTGTTTTTTCTATTTTAGATCCTGACCAAATTCTCGGTGATTTATTTTTTCCTATTGTGTCACTCTGTGTTGCTATTATTTTGTTTGAAGGCTCATTAACTTTACACTTCAGAGAACTGAAAGGCATAGGAAGAGTTGTCAGAAACCTCTGTTCAATCGGCATGTTAACAACCTTTATTGTAATTGGCTTTAGTTGCTATTTTATACTTAATTTAGACTGGCGAATTTCAGCCGTGCTGGGCGCTGTATTAGTGGTAACAGGGCCTACAGTTATTGCCCCTTTATTAAACTCAATGCGGCCCAGCCCTGAGGTAGATAAAGTACTTAGATGGGAAGGCATAGTAATAGACCCTATTGGAGCTTTGTTTGCAGTACTCATATTTGAAGCTGTAAAACTTGCAGGCCAGTCAGATGTATTAAGTCATACTCTGCTCGCACTTTTAACAACATTAGGGGCTGGGTTAACTTTAGGGGTTTTTGCTGGTTGGTTTACTTCTACTTTGATCAGACGTGAATGGGTCCCTTATGAATTACACAAATTTACGGTACTGGCTTTAGTATTATTTACATTTAGTTTATCTAATTATTTAAGTCATGAATCAGGATTATTAGCTGTAACCGTTTTTGGCATATGGCTTGCGAATCAAGATGATTTAGAAATGGATTCTATTCTGCAATTTAAAGAAGACCTGTCAATGATCTTAATTTCAGGTTTATTCATCTTATTGGCAGCCAGATTACAACTCAATGAATTAATGATTTTAGGGCCTAAAGTGATCATATTTTTGTTGGTTGTACTCTTTGTCGCCAGGCCATTAAGTATTTTTGTCTCAACAATAGGTTCAGATCTTACTTTTAAGGCAAAAATTATTTTATCCTGGATTGCACCACGCGGTATTGTGGCCGCGGCGGTCGGTTCGGTATTTGCCATAAGTATGGATGAAGTCGGCATACCTGGCGCCGATAAAATTGTACCTTTAATATTTACAGTGATCATTGTCACTGTGGTATTGCAAAGTTTAACCGCAACCCCCCTGGCTAATTTATTAAAAATGCGCCAGCCAGAACCTTCCACTATTTTAATAATCGGTGCCAATCACGTTGCCAGAGCCATTGCGACTGGCCTTAAAGAACAGAATATTGAAGTTTATTTATCTGATCCTGCCTGGGAAAACTGCAAAATGGCCAGAATGGATGGGCTACCATGTTATTACGGCAATCCGCAATCAGAGCATGCTGAGCGATTTTTGCCTATGACAGATATTAAAACCGTATTAGCCTTATCACCCAATCGGCATCATAATGCATTAGGCGTACAATACTTCTCTCATTTATTAGATAAACAAAATGTGTATTCTATCAAATCATCAGACGCGCACGCTAAAGCAAATAAAGACAGCGCCACTTTTTTATCGCGTCAGATTTTATTTGGCGGCAATTTTGATGGTAACCCCAATAATTGCGCTACTTACGCCAAATTAAGTAATCTAATGGCTAAAGGCGGTAAGGTCAGTGCAACACGCCTTGGGGAAGCCTTTACCTGGGACGACTATTTAGCCGTTAATAAAGAAGCCGTGCCATTATTTATAATTAGTTCAGAGGATGGAATCAGGCCATTCGTACAAGACAGTAACGAGCCTCCCATAGATGGTGATATTGTGATTGCGATGCAACCCCCTAAAATGTCGATTCTCAAAGAGCCCCAACAAGGTGCGATTATAAAATAATCGCCGTTAGCATTTTTTATTCTTTTAACATAAACTTGCTTTATTAAATTGTGAGTTAACAAAACTAAAGGAAATAAAAATGGCGTTAGCAAGTGCTAGACATATATTGGTTGATGATGAATCTTTATGTGCTGATTTAAAATCACAAATTGAAGCCGGTGCAGATTTTGCAGATTTAGCGAAACAACACTCTAGTTGCCCATCTGGACAAGACGGTGGAGCATTAGGTGAATTTGGTCCGGGAATGATGGTCCCTGAATTCGATAAAGTGGTTTTTTCAGCGCCTGTTAATACAGTACAAGGGCCTGTTCAAACCCAGTTTGGTTACCATTTATTAGAAGTGACAAGTCGCGAAGATTAATTTCTGACAACTAAAAAGTCTTAAATACTCATTTAAGACTTTGCAATTTAAAGAGCATATTATGGAATTATATGGTTCAACAACCTCCCCTTACGTCAGACGTATCAGAGTTTGGTGTCAAGAAATCAATATTAAACACGAATTTATAAACTTAAATATTTTTGATGAAGCTGACAGAGCGCAACTGGTTAAATTAAATCCCACACGAAAAATCCCGATGCTGAAAGACGGCGAGCAAATTGTTTACGATTCAGGTGTGATCCAAAGATACTTACAACATTGCCATGAACTGGCAGCTTTAAACTGGCATCAGGAAAATCAAATCACAGTGATTAATGCATGTAACGATTCCTTAGTCGAGTTACTCATTTGCAGTCGCTCAGATCTAGACACAAAAGCAGACAATTTGTTTTTCAACTTACAAAATGAGCGAGTAACTGAAACACTTGCCGTATTAAATCAACAAGTTGCAAATAAAGAATTTAATTCTTTTGATTATCCTGAGATTTGCCTTTACTGTTTGATTGACTGGATCCAGTTTAGAGAACTAACGGATTTATCACCCTTCCCTGCACTGATACAATTTTGGCAATTACATCAAACACGTGACAGTGTTAAACTCAACGATCCAAGATCATGAAGATTATTCCTTTAACTCCCGAGTATTTTACTCAAGTCATTGCTTTAGGTAACTTAGTACATGGAGATAATTACCTGGATAAAAATTCACTGACAGAAATTTATCATAAAGGAATTAAAAATGGCGTAAATGCCCATTTTATTGCACTTGATAATAAAGAGTTGCTGGGATTTCGCCTAACCTATGCGCCAGGCAATTGGAAAATAGATAACTGGTGCAGCTATGAGAAATGGCCAGTTAATAAAACTCAGGTATGCTACTTTAAATGCAATACAGTCGCCGAAGCCGCCAGAGGGAAAGGAATAGGAAGCCAGTTACTCCAGGCTTCAGTTGCTGCAAGTAAAAAACAAGGTGCACTCGCTGGTATTAGCCATATCTGGTTGCAAAGCCCGGGGAACTCAGCTTTTAAGTATTTTTCAAAAGCTGGCGGTATACTTATCAAAAAACATCCCGATCGTTGGTTACAAGATTCAATAGAACACGGTTATGTATGCACGCTTTGTGGCGACCGTTGTCACTGTGAAGCAGCAGAAATGTTACTTTCTTTCAATTAGTACAAGCAGGCAGCGTTTAAGCTGACAAATTAAATGACTTATGATCCCCTAATTTCCCCCAATTGTGCCAATCTGGCATTACCACAATCGTATTGGGCCAATACCATAGCGTATCCACCAGCGAATAAACCTATCACTCAAAATCATCAGGTAGATGTCGCTATTATTGGTGGGGGCTTTACTGGACTTTTAACTGCTTATTATTTAAGTAAAAATTACAATATCGATTGCTGTATTCTAGAAGCAAATCAAGTCGGGTTTGGTGCCAGTGGCAGAAATGCAGGTTTTGTTTTGAAAGGATCAGGCAGATTAAGTTATAGCCAAATGGCTAAAAAATGGGGCCTGGATACCGCTAAAGATATTTATAAGGAGTTTAGCGAAGCAGTCAACCGTGTTGAGTCATTGATCAGTGAACATAATATTGATTGTGATAAACAAGAATATGGTTATTTGAAAATAGCGCACAATAAGCAAGCTTTAAAATCACTACAAGCCCACAGTGAGTTTATTTCCAAAAATATAGGTGGAAAATCAGAGTTTATATCACAGGAAAAATTAAAATCTGATTATATGAATAATCATGAAGCCTATGGTGCTTTACGTCTAGATGATGGTTTTGGCATTAATCCATTAAAATTAGTGCTAGGTTACCGAGATCTCGTTACAACTCAAAATGTCACAATATTTGAAAAAAGCCCGGTTATAAATTGGCAACAAAATGCAAACCAACATATATTAGAATGTCCCAATGGGACTGTAACTGCAAAACAAGTTGTATGCGCAGGAAATGCTTATAATAATAAAATTAATAATAAAGCGATTGAAGGTCGTTATTTACCCATACTCAGTAATATCTTAGTTACGCGCCCCTTAACTTCGAGTGAATTAGAACAAACAGGTTTAAGAACTCATCAGGTTACTATGGATACCCGCACATTAAAATATTATTATCGATTATTACCTGATAATAGGATCCTTTTCGGTGGTCGTGGCGCTGTCCAGGGGAAAAACCAAGACAATCCGATTTATAAAGCCAGATTATTAGACGCATTACAGCAATGTTTTCCAACCCTGTCGGCGATCAATGTCGATTACTTTTGGAGTGGTTGGATAGCCGCTGCATTAGATGATATGCCCCATGTATTTAGTAAAGGAAATATGGCTTATAGTTTAGGATATTGCGGTGCCGGTGTGTCATTTAGCGCACAGGCTGGTTTTAGATTAGCTCAGCATATTGCCAAAGATCGGGTCCCTGACTTACCTTTATACCAAAATGAACTGCCTAAATTTCCTTTGGCTCAGTTTCGTCGTTTCGGCCAAGCCGCGTATTATCAATATGGTTGGCTAAAAGATAAATATTTTTAATGTGATATAGCGATTCTATAAGGTGAAATCACACTTAGGCCGCAGGGCTTTTACAACAATGGAAATACATAGCCTGTTTACCGGCTATATTTATACCGACAATAAAGTGCCACGTGAACAAGCAAAACACTGGCATTTTTGGTTACCACTTTTATCTTACTATACAGGTGCTTACAGTGATGAAATTGGCAATTTAACGTTAAGCGATATTGTTACACTTCAAGGCATTGATTGCTTTTATTTTCATACCAACGATAAGATCAAAAGCAGATATATTCCCATTCACACCACACTGGTAAGCGCTGGATTTTTAGATTTTATTGAGTACGTGAAAAAACATTCACATTGTCGTTTAATGTTTGATTTACCAAAAAAATCAGGTCGTTATAGTGAGAAAGTTCGAATTTGGTTTTCCGGTGAAGGCAAAAGGTTAGGTTATTTACAAAAATGTGACCTACTCAACGTAGATAATGAAGGAAAGAAATTAGCCATCAGCTCTTTAAGATTGAACTTTGAACAGCAAATTCGTTTCAATACAGATAAACTACAAAACCACGACGCTTTTCTCTATTTATTAGGTTTTAATAAATACACTCAACAAACATATGCTGATACAAAATATTTATCTCAGGTAATAGAAAAACTAAGGCCCTTGTCCCCGCAAATAACCTGGCATAGATTTGTACACCGAGCTTAAGATAAGTTTAATATGACGTATTTGGTAATGATGTACATTTTATTACTAAAATAACGGATCCACCTTAATCTAGATTTTGTTAACATGATAAAGTTTAAACAATATTAAAATCAGGGATAACCATGAAAACCACATTAAAAAGTTATTTAGCTTTGAGTGTCTGCCTCGCTATTTCAGCACCAGGTTTCGCCAATGAATATCAAATAAAAAAACTTGCACAGCCGACTTTTCAAAAAATCCATCTCAATTTAGATCCTGCAAAGCAAGACTTTACTGGTGTCACCAGTATTGATATTGAAGTATTGAAAGAAACAAAAATCATCGAACTCAGTGGCAGAGATTATACGACTCAATTTGTTAAATTAATTGGCGATAAAAACTGTGAAATGTCAGCAAAAATGCTGGATACAGGTAAAGTCAGCTTACATTGTGAACATGTAATTTCTCCAGGGAAATACCAACTAAAAATAGATTTTTCAGCTCCTTATAATAAGCAATCAGTTGGCTTATATAAAACAGTTGATAAAGGCGAGAACTTATTATTTACCCAGTTTGAAATGAGCGATGCCAGACGCGCTTTTCCCGTTTTTGATGAACCTAGCTATAAAATACCGTTTCAGCTATCTATCACCGCCCCCCTAGATCAAAAAGTATATACAAATACACCTGTATTAAAAACTACTGAATCTAAGGGCATGGTGACTCATGAATTTGATAAAACCTTACCTATTCCTTCATATCTAGTCGCTTTAACAGTCGGTCCTTTTGCAGAATACGATGTTAAAGGCATGGATATTCCAGGTCGTATCATCACAACCAAAGGGAAACATGCACTATCGGCTTATGCCGCCAAAGAAATGCCTGCCATATTAAGCGCATTAGAACAGTACTTTGGTATTAAATACCCTTATAAAAAACTAGATTCTGTGGGTGTTCCTGAATTTCCTTTTGGCGCAATGGAAAACTCAGGATTAGTAACTTACAGAGAAGATATTTTATTAATCGATGAAAACAATGCAAGTCAGAACGCAAAGCAAACGTCGGTTTCCGTTGTTGCCCATGAATTAGCACATCAATGGTATGGTAACTTAGTGACGATGAAATGGTGGAATGATCTTTGGCTAAATGAAGCTTTTGCAAGCTGGATGGCTGCAAAAATCACCCATCAATTACATCCTGAATTTCAATCAAATTTAACTTTACCGCAAAATTATGTCATGTCTGTTGATGCGCGTTTATCGACTAAACCGATCCGTAAACCAATCAAAACCGAAGACGATATTATGGATGGATTAGGATTAGCGTACAACAAAGGAAGCGCTGTACTGGCTATGGTTGAAAATTGGATTGGTGAAGATGCCTTTAAACAAGGCATTCGCCAGTATATGAAAACCTTTTCCTTTAAAAATGCACAGGCCTCTGATCTGTGGGACGCCTTAGCAAAATCTTCAGGCAAAGATGTACCTAGTGTCTTAAAGTCTTTTATTGAACAATCTTCTTTTCCACTCATTTCAGTAAAACAAAATGGCAAAACCCTGAATTTAACACAATCTAGATTTGCCAACGCCGGAGTTGATGCAAAAGCACAATTATGGTCTGTACCTGTCACAATTAAATATGGTAAGGGGGAAACAGTAAAAACAGCCAAAGTATTATTAACTCAAGATTCCGCAAATGTGGAATTGGAATTTGCACCCGATTGGATTTATCCGGATGCCAATGCCATGGGTTATTACAGGTGGGTATTAGAAGATGCGCAGCTCAATAATTTACTCGTAAATGCAGAAAATGTATTAACCCCCAGAGAACGACGTGCCCTTGTTTCTGGCAGTGAAGCATTATTAAATGCCGGTTTATTATCTGGCGGTGACTTATTAAAAACTTTAGGCCAGTTTATTACAGATGGACATCCAAGAGTTGTTTCTATGGCTTTAGGTTATTTAGAAGATCAAAAAAAGACTTTTATTGATGAAAGCAATGAAACTCAGTGGGCTAAATTTATCGTTGCTAAAGCACAAACTGCCATAGATAAATATGGTTTAGTTGCAAATAAAGGCGAAGACCCTGCAATTAGTAAACTTCGACCTCAATTGATCAAGTTATTAGCTTTTGAAGGTAAAAACCAGGAGATCATCAAACAATCTCAGCAACAAACTAAAATATATTTAGCAAATAGCCATCAGGTAGACCCTTATTTAGCAAGTACTTATTTAAAAGTTGCCGCATATTACGGTGATAAAAAGCAGTTACAAGAGCTTAAATCAGCGTTTGAAACCACTTTAGATCCACAGGCTCGTACTAATTTATTAATGGCATTATCCTACTTTAATGACAAAACACTACAGCTTGATACATTAGCCTATATGTTAACGGATAAAATCACCGCGTCTGATATGCGTTATATTATGAGTGGCCATACTTTCAAGCATGCGCGTAAGTCACGTTTCCAGAATTGGGTATATCAAAACTATCCGGCATTAAGTAAAAAGCTTCCTCCTTTTGCTTTACCACATTTACCTAGTTACACCGGAGCAGGTTGTAATTTAAATGATTTAACACAAACAAAAAGCTTCTTCACTAAACAACTTGAACAGACACCAGCATTTGGTCGCACTTTAAACAAACTTGAAGAAAGCGTAAATGATTGTATTCGGTTAAAACAGCGTGAGTTTGCATCTGTTAATAATTATTTAAATCAACTATAAAGCAATTAGACTTGATGCCAGCATCTAATATGCTGGCATCTATAACTAAGTCATTTCAAAATCCAGTTATAGTTGGTTCAATAGATAGTTAGGGTAATTACTTTTCATCACATACAACAGCCAGTTTAGTGTATTGTGCATTAAAATTCAGTCTGCTTATTTTAGTTGAACAATAGGGAGTTAAATCTAACCATTTTTTTGCCGTCTCACCTTGTTCCCACATAAATAACTGATTATTTTTAGCAAATATTAACTGATTATCTTCACGCCAAGTGTAATATTCCACACCTTGTGGGAATTGAAATTTACGATTTATTTTTTCATTTTTAGCTGAGTATTCCACTAACCAATGCCCTTCTTGATCAGTCTGGCTGAATGAATAAACATTCTCTTTATTTTTATACCTTAATGTTCTGCCGATATTTTTTGCAACAACTTTGGTTTTATCTGAGCCCACTTTAGTATATTGCAATGTATGCGGTTCGCCTAAAACAAACATCACTAAATCTTCTTCAGCGCCCCAGGCATGATAGCCAACAGGCTCAATATTGTTAAAAATTAAACTCGGTGTTTGTTTCTTATCTAATGGGAATTGCCATAATAATTGTTTGCCATCAGCTTCAACAATTGCCGATAAACTATTACCTGAAGGCATTAAGGTAGGTGAATATTCACTCTCGATTGAGTTTGTTATATTTCTTAACTCTTGTGTTTCAAAGTCATAAAAAATACTATCTGTTTGCACTGTTTTATTATCTGTAATTTCAGCGGTATAAAACAATCCCGAATTATCGGGTAAAAAGAAAGGCTGGTTATCATAACCTGCTCTTGGTGTGATATTTTTTACCGACATGATTTTTTTTTGTTGTAACTCGACTAATAAAATATCTGTTTTTGGCAGATCTGAAGCCATACTTTGACCAACCGCGCATAAAGCAATGATAGATACCCTTTTTTTCATTTATCTCTCTCCTTAAATTTTTGTGCTCTAGAGCGCCATATAGTTTAAAAAGTGCGCACCAGAATCGCTGAAAATGACTCAGGCAAGGCATGTAAGCGAATGGAATAGTTTATCTATTTCGAGTTTACATAACGCAGAATGAGCCATTTTCAGAGATTCCCGAAGGGCGAGTCTAAAATTCCCGCATACTGCGTTAAATTCTTTTGATTTAGAATAACTAAACCTAAAAAAATTTGCCTTGTCTGCGAAAATTTTAGATCTCGCTGGCGTATATTTTTTAAACTATATGGTGCTCTAGCAAATCTGTAACAGTAAATTTTTCGCTAGATATACGCAAGCCACTGCAATATACTGGTGTCAGTTAGCATTAAAATAACTAAATATATGTTTACTTTTAACATAAACTTGACTTAATCACCTAGCACCTTTGTTAAATTTTAATTAAGTTTAGAGTCGTAAATAAGGATATGCATGTCAGTTAAACACCCAATAATAGCTATTACAGGTTCTTCTGGTGCCGGAACCACAAGCACGACTAATGCAATCAATCATATATTCAGAAGCTTGAATGTTGAAGCTGCTAACGTTGAAGGTGATAGTTTTCATCGCTACACCCGTCCAGAAATGGATAAGAAAATCAGAGATGCACAACAAAATGGTCAACATATAAGCTATTTTGGTACTGAGGCCAATGATTTTAAAGCTCTTGAAGATTTGTTTTTAAATTATGGAAAAAATGGTCTTGGCAAAACGCGCCAGTACCTTCATACATTTGACGAAGCAGTACCTTACAATCAATTACCTGGGACTTTTACGCCCTGGAAAGACTTAGAGCCCGATACAGATATTCTTTTTTATGAAGGTTTACATGGTGGTGTTGTTGATGAAGAACATGATGTTGCGAAACATGTAGACTTACTGATAGGCATGGTGCCAATTATTAATTTAGAATGGATCCAAAAGCTGATCAGAGATACTGATGAAAGAGGGCATTCAAGAGAGGCTGTAATGTCTTCTATTGTCAGAAGTATGGACGATTATATCAACCATATCACCCCCCAGTTTTCTCGTACCCATATAAATTTCCAACGCGTACCAACTGTAGATACATCAAATCCATTTAGCGCAAAAGATATCCCCTCGTTAGATGAGAGTTTTGTTGTGATCCGTTTCCGTGGTATTGAAGATGTTAACTTTCCCTATTATTTACAAATGATACAGGGAAGCTTTATGTCCAGAATGAATACTTTAGTTGTACCAGGCGGTAAAATGGGGTTGGCAATGGAACTCATTTTACGCCCGTTGATCAAAGATATTATTTTAAAGAAGCGCGCGGTCCATCAATAGCATACTCAATTAAATGTGAGCTTAAGTACGCTTAAATATTGCGGCCGTAAAAAATCTCCTGCATTTCAGTCTTAAGCTTGCAAGTAATTTCTTTTTGTTCTGCTTGGGATAATTGATCGGTATCTGTGCCAAATAAATAAGTACTTAAGTCAAACTGTTTAAGCTTCATTTTGGTATGAAACAAATTTTCCTGATATACATTTACATCAACCATTTCATATATATCTAAAGTATCTTGCGTCATAAAGTTTTGGATTGAGTTTATTGCGTGATCAATATAATGTTTCTGACCTTTTTCATCGCGGGTAAAGCCTCTGACACGATAATCAAGGGTAACCACGTCAGACTCTAGTGAGTGGATTAAAAAATTAAGTGCTTTTAATGGTGAGATAACACCACAGGTAGAGACTTCAATATCGACTCTAAAAGTACATATACCTTCATCTGGGTGAGCTTCAGGATAAGTGTGTACACAAATATGACTCTTATCTAAATGCGCTACAACATAATCAGGTAGAGGACCTGGTTTTGCTTCCTGATCTGAACCATCAGCCATAGGTTCTTCGGAAATAAGTATAGTAACACTTGCCCCTTGCGGATCGTAATCCTGACGAGCAATATTCAAAATATTAGCGCCTATGATTTCAACGACTTCTCCCAGAATATCCGTTAATCTGTCTGCATTATATTGTTCATGAATATAAGCGATATATTCATCTCTTTGTTTGGGAGTTTTAGCATAACAAATGTCATAAATACTAAAACTCAAACTTTTGGTTAAATTATTAAAACCGTGTAACTTTAATTTATCAAATGGTCTATGCATAATAAAACCACCCTTTTTCTAAAATAATATAAATTTTGCGAATTCTATCTGAGTTTCACATCACAAAAAAGTATTATTTTTAAGGCTGGACAACTATTTCATGGCTATGAGTAATTTCCACTGACTTTTCAAGCATCAAAGCAACTGAGCAGTATTTTTCCGCTGATAATTTAACAGCTCTGGCAAGGTGTTTTTCTGATATTTCTTTACCTGTAACCACAAAGTGTAAATTTATTTTCTTAAAAAATCTTGGCGCGGTTTCCGCTCGTTCACTGGTTAACTTGACTTGCACATCACTTACATCTTGTTTTGATTTTTGTAAAATACTGACAACGTCCACTGAAGAACAACAACCTAAAGACATTAATACAGTTTCCATTGGTGATGGCGCTGCTCCATCTGCACTTGCATCAAAAACCACATTATGACCCGACGCTGACGTACCAAGAAAAGTATCGCCTTCAACCCATTTTACATTTGCGTTCATTTACTACTCCTGAAAATTATGATTGTTTTTAAGACATTAATTGTACATCGGGAGCCAAGGAAAAACACGAAGCCTGACATTAAAAACGTAACTTTACTTTAGTTTTGACTATTAGGTTGTAACGTTATTGGCGAATAAAAGACATTAACTGTCAGCTGTTAATTTATTACTTGGTGGTCATATTAGCGATTGCGGAATCAAATAAATTTTTTACCAGAGTCGCAAACTCATCAATAAATTGATTTTGCTCTATCGTAACAGGCTGATTGATCACACCGGATAACACTTCTTGTAAATCATAGACGATACCATCAACTTCACGAACTATCATACTACGCTGTTCTGTATCCAACTCAGTGTGTTGCTGACACAATGCCATAATTTGTTCGGCAATATCATCTTCTATCAGGTTTAAAACCTTAGGTGCGTTGGCAGCGACTTCACCTGGTTTTTCAAAGATGGATAAATTTTGTGCCAGATACATAATCAGTTCATCATAGCCTTGCTTATCAATTACCATAAAAATCACTTTTTGTTATTTTGACTCTAAAATAGATTTAAGCAGAAAGTAACAAGAATTACTAGTAACTGAAGTGATAGCCCAAAGTTTTTAATTAAATAGCAAAAAAACAAAAACCCCATTTAAAAATGAGGTTTTAAATATTTTTAGAGCTGTATTTACTTTATTTAAGTGATAAACCTGGACTGATCGCACCTGGTAATACAACTTTTTCAAGCTCTACAGATGCTACAGGATAAGCACAATAATCAGCAGCATAATAAGCGCTTGCTCTATGGTTACCAGATGCTCCAATACCACCAAAAGGTGCTGCACTTGAAGCACCGGTAATAGGTCTGTTCCAATTAACAATTCCTGCCCTGATACGACGTAAAAAATGCGTATAGTCGTCTGCATTATCACTTAGCAAACCAGCTGATAAACCATAGCTAGTGTCATTACCTAGCTCAATGGCTTGGTCGAAATCTGTATAACGAAATACTTTAAGTAATGGTCCAAAATGCTCGTCATCAGGAAAGTCTGTAATATTCGTACATTCAATTATGCCTGGCGTAACAAAACCTGTACCTGCAGTGTGAACTAATTCGACTAAGCTAGTGCCACCAAGTTCGATTAACTGGCTTTGTGCTGCAACCATAGATTTAGCCGCTGCTTCTGAGATCATAGATCCCATAAACGGTTGTTCCTGTTCATCATAAAAGCCAACTTTTATAGCCTGAGTTTCTTTGATCAATAAATCAAGAATAGCATCACCTTGCTCACCCTCTGCTAAGAAAAGCTTTCTCGCACATGTACAACGCTGACCGCTAGAAATGAAAGCTGATTGAATAATATCATGTACAGCAGCTTTAGTGTCAGCCACATCTTTTACTATTAATGGGTTATTTCCACCCATTTCAATTGCCAGAATTTTACCGGGCTGGCCCGCAAATTGTTCATGAATAAAATGCCCGGTACGTGATGAGCCCGTGAAAAATAAACCATCAATTCCTCTATGCGAAGCCAAAGCCTTACCAGTTTCAACTTCACCTTGCACTAGATTAATAACGCCTGCCGGTAATCCAGCTTGCTGCCATAGCTTTAAAGTCAATTCTGCAACCATAGGCGTTAATTCTGACGGTTTAAATACCACAGTATTACCCGCTAATAATGCAGGCACTATATGGCCATTTGGTAGGTGACCAGGAAAATTGTATGGTCCAAAAACAGCCACAACACCATGTGCTTTATGACGAATAACAGCCTTACCAACAGGCATATTATTTTCTACCGTTCCCGTTCGTTCATGATAAGCTTTTACCGAAATAGCAACCTTTCCGACCATAGCACCAACTTCAGTGCGAGTTTCCCAAATAGGCTTACCTGTTTCTCTGGCTATTGCATCAGCAATGGATTCTTTATTTTCACCAAGTAATTCTGCAAATTTTTCTATGACAGTTAATCTTTGTTCAAAACTGCTATCACTCCAAAGATAAAATGCTTCTCGGGCTGATTTTACTGCGGTATCTACCTGGTTTTCTGAAGCACTTAATGCACTCCAAATCACGTCATTATTTGCTGGATTAACAGAACTAAATTCAGTTCCTTCACCTGCGGCCCATTGGCCATTTATAAACTGAGCTAAATGTGTCATCTCAATAAATCCTTAATTTATCGCTTATAGCGTTGCAATGCGAAGTGTATCACCTTCGGCTACTAATAGGGCTGAGGCTAATTCAGGGGAAATAACAATATGGTCATTATTTTCTTCATATTGTATATCTGCAAGTAATGCCCTAAAGTTCTGAATTTCACAATTAGTCAACATAACTGCAGTGCTTCCTGTGCACTCACCTATTTTCACAGTTTTATTTTTTGACTCTCTCACAGTACAAATATTATCTATTTTAGCTTCAACTGTTGGCCCAGCATCAAAAATATCCACGTAACCATTAAAAGTAAAACCTTCGTTTTCTAATAGTTTTATTGCAGGTTTAGTATTCTCATGCACTTTACCAACGACTGCTTGTGCATCTTCCGACAATAAATTAACGTAAATAGGGTATTTAGGCATAAGTTCCGCTATAAATACTTTTTGGCCTATACCAGTAAGATAATCAGCAGTTGGAAAGTCCATTGAGAAAAAGTGATCTTCTAACCACTTCCAAAATGGGCTACTACCATTTTCATCTGAAACACCACGCATTTCTGCAATGACAGTTTGAGCAAAGCGATTTTGATGTTGCTTCATAAACATAAAACGCATTTTAGATAATAGTCTGCCATTATTATTCTTGCGATATTCATTACGCAAAAATAAAGTACAGAGCTCTGTAGCGCCAGTATAGTCATTACATAGCGTTAATATATCAACTGGGTTGTAAACATTAAGAGTGCGAGACGAATGTATTACCTTACTTAAATGGTAATGATAAAAAGCATCATCTAATCCAACAGCAGCTTCAATACCTGACGTACCAACGACTTCACCTGTTGTTGTATCTTCCAATACAAACAAATAACCCTCATCATTTGGACATCCTACTTGTTTCGCGAATGACGCTTCTGAACGAGCAATTTTTTTTGTCAGCAACTCTTCATTATTAGGCAAAGAAGTAAAACCGTGGCCGGACTCTGTTGCTATCTTTAATAAGGCTGTTAAGTCATTTTTTCGGATTGGGCGAATAACCATCATGATATCGCTTACTCCCTTCTGTTATGTCAATTGAAATAGTTGATGATGAAACATGCACGCTCCATCATCACAATCATTATGCTTAAGCGTTAACCACGTCAGCTACTGCTTTTTCAAATCTGGCCATTCCTTCACGAATGTCTGCCTCAGGTATTACTAAAGATGGAGTAAAGCGAACAACATCCGCGCCAGCAACTAAAGATAAAAGACCATTAGCGACAGATGCAACTAAAAATTCTTTCGCTCTACCTTTGTATTTTTCAGAAACAACGGCACCGATTAATAATCCTTTGCCACGAATTTCTGAAAACACTTGGTATTTATCATTAATCTTATTTAGTAAGTCTTTAAATAACGCTTCTTTTTCTTTCACGCCGTTTAACACTTCTGGGGTATTTACCGTATCAAAAGCAGCTTCTGCAACTGCACATGCTAACGGGTTACCACCGTAAGTAGAACCATGTGTGCCTACTTTTAAATATTTAGCAATTTCTGTTGTTGTGATCATAGCGCCGATAGGAAATCCACCGCCTAATGCCTTTGCAGTCGTTAAAATATCAGGTGTCACATTTAAACCTTGGTAGGCATAAAGCTCACCGGTACGGCCTACGCCGGTTTGAACTTCATCAAAAATAAGTAACGCATTATGTTCATTACACAGTTCACGTACACCTTTAATAAATTCATCTGTTGGTGAAACAATACCACCCTCGCCTTGCAATGGCTCTATCATAACAGCACAGGTTTTATCACTGATCAGTGCTTTAAAGCTTTCCAAATCATTATAATCGGCATGTACTATCCCACCAGGTTTAGGACCAAAACCATCAGAGTAAGCAGCCTGACCACCAACAGTCACAGTAAAGAAAGTACGACCATGGAAACCTTTATTAAATGCAATAATTTCAGACTTACTTTCACCATGTACTTCCAATGCCCAACGTCTTGCCAATTTCAATGCTGCTTCATTGGCTTCTGCACCTGAGTTTGCAAAATAGACTTTTTCGGCAAAGGTCGCATCAACTAGTTTTTTAGCAAGTCTTAATGCTGGCTCATTAGCCATTACATTAGACAGATGCCAAATTTTTTCACCTTGTTCTTTTAATGCCCCTACTAAGGCTGGATGACAATGACCTAAACAGTTAACAGCGATACCACCAGCAAAATCGATATACTCTTTACCTTGCTGATCCCATACTCTTGAGCCTTCTCCTTTTACAGGGATCACAGCTGAAGGAGCATAATTAGGTACCATTACATCATCAAATAGTTCGCGATTTACAGTCATTTCTTTTCCTCGTTTTAGTAGGTAAGTAAGTTTAATGCGCTTACATTACGCTAATTTTTAATTACTATTCTTCATAAAGATAGCAGTACACTGTCTATTCTAGTACTAAATTTAAGCTGTATTTATGTTGAACAGGTTGGATATTATTGCAAAATCCGTGTTATTTGTCTCGCTTTGAATCCTCTGAAAGCCTTGATATTAAAGGGAGTGTGATATAATTGCATAGTATATGAATAACTATCTATAGATTAAAAGTAATATACCTATAGCAAGCAGGTGATAGTCAGCTTGTTATGAACATTTAATTATTTAGCGTGGGTGAATGAATAGTCGAAAATAAAATACAGATTTTAGATAATAACAAAGCCAAATTAGCTTAACTTCTATAAAAAGGATATTAAGGTTTGTTATTTTGCATCAAAAAATTATTTAATAAGGCCAGCCCTGAATCTGTTAGTATGGCTTCAGGGTGAAATTGCACCCCCTCTAAAGCCAACTCTCTATGCTTAATTGCCATAATTTCACTTGTACGTTCTGCTGTTGCCGAGGTCCAGGCTGTCACAGTGAAATCTTGAGGCAAACTTTTCTTTTCAACAACCAGTGAATGGTAACGACACACAGTTAATGGCTGAACAAGTCCATGAAAAACACCAGTGCCATTATGTTGGATATCAGAGGTTTTTCCATGCATTACCTCTTTTGCCCTGATAATATTTGCTCCAAAGGCCTGGGCAATTGTTTGCATCCCCAAACAAATACCTAATATTGGCACTTTTCCTTTGAATTGATTGACTAGTTCAAGTGAGATCCCAGCTTCATTTGGCGTACAAGGACCAGGGGAAATGACTATTTTTTCGGGATTTAACTGCTTGATCTCGTTACAGCTGATTTGATCATTTCTTTTTACTAAAACATCCTGATCTAAACTTTGAAAATACTGCACCAAATTAAAAGTAAATGAGTCATAATTATCGATCATCAATAACATCAGAAAACCTAATAAAAATTACATGCTAAATAGTGAGGGGGATAGTTTCCCCCTCATCAATAAAGGACTAAGGTCTGGGAATAAACCCTACAGCATCATAAACTGCTTTTAGGGTTTTTTCAGCTCTTGCACTGGCTTTTTCTGCCCCACTATGCATTATTTGATTTAATAAGTTATGATCGGCACGGATCTCTTTAAAGCGACTTTGTATAGGTTCTAACATAGAAATCACAGCGGCAGCCGTATCTTTTTTCAAATGGCCGTACATTTTATCTTCGTATTCTGGCACTAAATCTTCAATAGATCTCTTAGTCGCAACTGACATTAAAGTTAATAAATTAGAAACTCCAGGTTTTTCTTTTGTATCAAAATAAATACGCGCTTGCTCGTCTGAATCAGTCACGGCCTTTTTTAGTTTCTTTTCTATTTTTTTAGGCTCATCCAACAACATTATATAGCCATTTGGATTGTCATCTGATTTTGACATTTTTTTCGTTGGTTCTTGTAAGCTCATCACTCTGGCACCAAATTCAGGTATATAAGGTTCAGGAACGGTCAAAACATTGCCATACAAATTATTAAATCTGGTCGCAATATCGCGTGTTAATTCTAAATGCTGTTTTTGATCTTCACCCACTGGAACCTGAGTAGTCTGGTACAACAAGATATCTGCAGCTTGTAAAACCGGGTAGCTAAATAATCCAACATTAATATTATTCGCATTCTTCGCCGATTTGTCTTTGAATTGCGTCATTCGATTCAATTCACCCATTTGCGCATAACAATTTAAAACCCAGCTTAATTGCGCATGCTCTGGCACTTGTGATTGAACAAATAATGAAGATTTCTCAGGATCTATACCACAAGCAGTATATAGAGCGATACCATCTAAAACCCTTTCTTTTAAAAGAGCAGGATCCTGACGCGTAGTGATAGCATGTAAATCAACTAACATAAAGAAACAATCACTTCCTTGCTGTAGCTTTAACCACTGGTTAATTGCCCCTATATAGTTGCCTATTGTCATACCACCAGTTGGCTGAATACCACTTAAAACTACGGGTTTACTCATGCTAAATCTTCACTCTTCAAAATCATTTATTATTTGATAGCCAATTTTAATTACTTCATGGCTTGAAGCAAGAAAAATGACTCATAAGGACCCAATTAAAAATTAATCCTATATTAATATACCCAAGCCAGATCAATATTGATTAATTTGACTTAATTCACTACGCATTTCATCTATAACAGATTTATAGTTATCATGATTAAAAATTGCAGAACCAGCGACAAACATATCAGCTCCAGCCGCTGCAATTTCTTTTATATTATCAACTTTAACGCCGCCATCAACTTCTAAGCGAATATCCCTGCCTGACGCATCGATTAATTTGCGTACTTTTTTAAGTTTTTCTAATGTAGCCGGAATAAATGACTGCCCTCCAAATCCCGGATTCACAGACATTAATAAAATCACATCTAATTTATCCATCACATATTCTAAGCAGGTTAGAGGTGTTGCCGGGTTTAATACCAAACCCGCCTGACAGCCATGTTCTTTTATTAATTGTAAACTCCTGTCGACATGCTCACTACTTTCCGGATGAAAAGTAATAATACTCGCACCTGCTTTAGCAAATAAAGGAATTAAACTGTCAACTGGTTTCACCATTAAGTGAACATCAATAGGTGCGGTGATCCCATAATCCCTTAATGCCTGACATACCATAGGACCAATAGTCAGGTTTGGTACATAATGATTATCCATTACATCAAAATGTACTATGTCAGCTCCGGCTGCTAATACATTTTTTACGTCTTCACCTAAACACGCAAAATTTGCAGATAAAATAGAGGGAGCAATTAAGAAGTTATTCATGATTACCTTATTTAGTTAGATTCAATATCACTAAGTGCAATGTAACCTATTTTTGTTTAAATTTCACCTTTACATATAATTAACATTTAATATATATTAAGAGATGAGTAGGTGTATTTATGCGACTAAATACCATTGTAATCTCCCTTCATATTGGTTAAGCTTTATGCAAGCATCGAGAGGGATTTATTATGAAAAGCAATTTATCAAAAATAAAAGGTTCTAAAAGGATACTCATAGCGTCCTCTATGATTGTTTTTTCTGCATCTACTTTTTCGTTTTTATCTTATACTAATTCAGCAAATTCAATTTGCAGTTGCCCAAACAACTATTATCAAGCTCAAATTAGTAATGTTGCTCAATGCCAACCTGAATCAAACAAAAGCTGGTTCGCCTGGTTAAAAGGTGATAGCAGAAGTGCACAATTCCATTATTTAGACTTATTAGAATTATTAAGCGGTTCTGATAATAATCAAAGTGAAAGATCGATACACGGGCAATTTTAAATGAAACACTTTTTAAGCAGTATGCAAAGTATTCTTGCTGCCGCTTTTGGTGTTCAAAGCGAATATAAAAGGGAACAAGATTTCAAAAATAGCTCCCCCGTAAAGCTTATATTATTGGGAATTGCCAGTTTAATACTATTTATTCTTTGTGTTATATTTGTTGTTTCTTTAGTTATTCCAGCACACTAGCACTAATTTCCTCCTAAATATTACTCCGACTGATACAAAGCTAAAATTTCATTCACTTTCTTTCTGGTATTTGCTTTTGGGCTAATTGTCCGCTTAACTTTGATAATATCCAATTTTGCTTTTTCATAAATTTTACGTGTTAAAATCGTTTCATGGTTAGAGATCAATACCGGTGTACTCTTTTCGAACGCACTGATTTCAGCGAGATTGGCCAGTTGAGCTTGATCATCTAAATTAAACCCCCCTTTCGCATATGAAGTAAAAGATGCGGTTTTACTTAACGGAACATAGGGTGGATCACAATAAACAACAGCCTTGTCAGGTATATTTTTAAAAACATCGGTATAACTTTGACAAGTAAATGTTGCTTTTTGCGATTTTTCAGCAAACATCATTAATTCATGCTCGGGGAAATAGGGCTTTTTATACTTACCAAAAGGTACATTAAAGATGCCTTTTAAATTGTACCGACACAAACCATTGTATCCATGACGATTCATATACAAAAATAGTATCGCTCTTTCATATATATCGCTACATTGATTAAACTGCTTACGATATTCATAATACGCATCAGCGTTATTATTCAATTCCACAAAAAGCTTTTTTGCGTCTAAGATAAATTCATCAGGGGAAGTCTTTAGTTCATTGTACAAATTAATTAGATCTGCATTAATATCGTTTAAAATATAATGAGAAAAATCCGAATTTAGAAATACCGATCCAGCTCCTAAAAAAGGTTCAACAAGAATATCAGCCTCAGGTAACCGTGTCGTAATCTCTTCTGTCAGGCTATATTTACCACCGGCCCATTTCAAAAAAGCCCGAGTTTTTTTATTCATTTAATTTATGACTCATTAATATTAGTTTGATGGATTTATTTCTTGTTTTATTTTTGCGATAGACTTAGTAAAAGGTTGCAATGCCCTTAACTCTTCACTGAGTGCCTGTTTTGCATTCTGCGCTTGCTTTATTGAATTATACGGCCCTACAGCAATAACCCACCACAGTTGACCTTGACGTCGACTCTGGTAGACTTTCAGCTCATGCTGCTGATGATTATTAATAAAGTTATTTAATAACGTCTTAGTACTGACTCCCATCAATTGTATCACTAAATGCGAATCATCTTGAGCTAAAAACCAGGAATTGTCATATTCAGTGTTAACTTTAGCTATATCCCTTTTTTCAACATGAACCGCGTTCTCTGCCTGTTTTATTGGCTGACTATTATCTGTATCACTTTTCGCACTTTCTTGTACTAATTTGACTTTCTCTACGATCTCACTTTTACTTACCTTAGCATCTACACCGTCCAAGTCAGAACTTAGTACCTTTTTATTTATATCATTGTAAGCTGCAGAAATGTTTTCAATTGAGACTTTTGGTTTCTCCTTACTTTGCGTTTCAATTTCCTTGATTTCATCCACTGGTACCGACTGTTTATTTTGGATGATATCCTTAGATTGGATCACTGTATTCACAATCGCAGGATCACTCTCCACTACTTGCTGTGTAAAAATTTCATCTGTTATTTCTTTTCTAAATATCAATGCAAGAACAAATGTGAGGACAACGATAAATAGAACACTTAAAATCATTAACATAGAGTATTGTAATTTATTTTTACTTACCTTAACGGTTTCTTTTTTATAGCCTAGCAATAAAGCCGGATTTCCTTTTGCACTTGCAATAAAGCTTTTAAATACAGGTTCGTCAATATCAGGTAATGTTGTAAAATACATTTGCATAAGTTGCAAACTTTCATGGGCGGACAAAGGTTCAAAATGAAGATGCGTACAATGAGAAAACTTAGGCTTATTGGATGATGCTGTTAATACATAAAATTGACATTTCGTTTGCGCAATTATGCTTTCTATTTCTTTCTCTATTTCAAGTGATAAATAATTTGCGTTATCTATTACAAGAACGAGATCAGAAGCACCTTGCTGCATACATAAATTATCATAATTTTCACTTAAACTTAAAGTGTAATCAATAAGTGGCGTATTAAAGCACTGTTCAAGCAGCTGAGATATAAATTGTTTTTCTGTAAATTTGGGAAATAATTGAATATAAACTTTATTAAATTCAGGATATTTATCGGTTACAAAGGTTTCAAGAATATAACTTTTACCCAGCCCTGCCGGACCGTTTAAACAAATAATTGATTGACCGTATTCATACTGTAATTCAATACGATCTACCAACGCCTGACGACTAGGTAAAATCCGAACTTGCATAGTTTATAATAGCTCAAATATTTCTTGCTCTGTTACATCAGAAACCAATTCACATAAACCAAACTCTTTAGGTATGATAAATCGAATAGTACCTTTTATATTTTTTTTATCTTTTTGCATATGACCAATAAAATCGTCGCATGACATCTCTTTCGGCGGCAGTAATGGCAAATCAAAATGATTTAATATCTGTGTCACGCGGCGAAGTTCACTGTCCGTTAACTTATTCCGGTTATACGCTAATTTACAAGCCATAACCATACCTGCAGAAACAGCTTCTCCGTGTAACCAGGTACCATAACCCATATGCGCTTCAATCGCATGACCAAATGTATGCCCAAGGTTTAATAAAGCTCTTAAACCATTTTCTTTCTCATCTAGAGCGACAATATCAGCTTTAATTTCACAGCAACGATTTATTATATGGTGAATTGCAGTTTGGTCTAACCCTTTAATTTCAGATATATGATTTTCTATATATTCAAACAAGTTAGTATCATAGATTAAACCGTATTTGATAACTTCAGCCATACCCGCAGAAAATTCACGTTTAGGTAAAGTATGAAGTGTTGAACTATCAATAAAAACAGCTTTAGGCTGATAAAATGCACCTATCATATTTTTACCTAAAGGGTGATTAACAGCTGTTTTTCCTCCCACTGATGAATCAACCTGAGATAAAACAGTCGTTGGGATTTGAATAAACGGTATACCCCTTTGATAACAAGCAGCGACAAACCCGGTTAAATCGCCAATAACACCGCCACCTAATGCAATTAAACAAGTATCTCTGCCACAATTATGCTCTAACAAAAAACCATTCACTTTTTCAAAGGAATCTAATGTTTTGTACTGCTCACCATCAGGTAAAGAATAATGTAAAGGGGATAACTCTTTAATTTCATGTAAAAGGGTATCTAAATAAAGAGGGGCAACAGTTTCATTGGTAATAATAACAGGTTTGTTATTCCCTATATGCCTGTAGAGAAGCTCTGCAGACTTAATTGCTTGTGAAGAAATATAAATAGGGTAACTTCTTTCATCTAAACTTACATTTAACTCAAGCATTCACCTACTCCCTGTTAGACTTTAGGATCAGTCTAATGATAGATATTGAAATAAAATTGATATGTAGTTGTTTGTTTAAAAATCAGTAACAAAAAACTAAGTTACCGATTTTTAAACTAGATATTTTAAATATGTAAATATAAAAAATATTTAAATGATTTTAAGATTTGTAAAATCAAAAGTCTATTTTAGAAATGATTTGATTTGCAACAACTTTGGCGCTTTGCTCATCAGTTCGCACTACAAAATCAGAAACCTCTTCGTATAATGGATTACGTTCTTCTGCTAACCTTTCCAAAACCTCTTTAGGATCTTCTTTTGTTTGCAATAAAGGACGCTTTTTATCACGTTGCGTTCTTGCTACTTGCTTTTCAATTGGCGTTTCAAGATAAACAACTATGCCACGCGCAGATAGTTTATTTCGAACATCTTTACTGATCACGGATCCACCGCCAGTAGCCAAAACGATGCCTTGCATTTCTGTTAAATCAGAAATAACACCTTCTTCACGTCGACGGAACCCATCTTCACCTTCGATATCGAAAACCCATGCTATCTCAGCACCAGTTCTGCGTTCGATTTCCTGATCAGAATCAAAAAACTCAAGGTGTAACTGGTCCGCTAAATGACGCCCAATTGTGCTTTTACCAGCCCCCATGGGGCCCACTAGAAATATATTACGTTTTTCAGCCATATCTTTTAATACAAACGAACTCTAAATATGAAAAATAACCCCGTCCTGCGACCCGGCCCCAAAAATTAAGGAAGGGATTATCTCAGCAATTGCTTGGTCATTTCAAGTGAAAAAAATAAAAAAGGCTCTTTAGAGCCCCTTTTAATGAAAATATTGGTAAATCGAAATTTATCTACCTTTATTTATATGAGTTTTTATAATGATTCATTTACAATTTTAGGAGTCACAAATATCAGTAACTCTTTTTTCTCGTTAAATTCACTCGTTGTTCTAAACATTGCCCCTAAATAAGGGATGTCACCTAATAATGGTACCTTAGTTGTCGCATTGATAACTTGTTGTTGATAAATACCACCAAGCACAACTGTTTGACCATTATTAACCAGAACTTGAGTTTCAATTCTTTGCGTATCAATCGCTACTGCCGGTCCAGTTGGTGTCTGTACAGTATCACCACGAGTGTCCTGAGTAATCACTAAATCTAATATCACACGATTATCTGGTGTAATATGTGGTGTTACCTCTAAACTTAATACCGCTTTTTTAAAGGTTACTGTTGTTGCACCACTAGACGAAGCTTGTACATAAGGTATCTCGGTACCTTGCTCAATTCTTGCTTTCTTTTGATTAGCCGTTGTTAATCTTGGGCTGGCAATGATTTCAGCTTTATTCTCTTGCTCTAAAGCCGAAAGCTCTAAATCAATTAACGTTCCGTCAGCTAATTTAGCAACATGCATGCCTATACTACCTGCTGGTGAACTAACGGGTAAATTAACATTCAGACGGTCCACTAATGAAGGTATTTGTCCACCTGAAATTGCTTGCGCGCCTGTTAAGTTACCAGCAATACCATTCGAATTTTGTTGGTCGCTAAAGCCCCAGCGTATTCCTAAATCTTCTTTTACATTATCTTTAACAGTTAGCATTCTTGACTCAATCAAGACTTGTTTAACCGGCACATCTAAAGTTTCGATTAATCTACGTACGCTCTCAATACTTTTTGCCGTATCTTTCAGTAAAAGTGTATTTGTACGTTGATCTACAGCAACTGTACCTCTTGCAGATAAAATACTATTGGCTTCAGTTTTTAGCAAAGAAGAAAAATTTTCAGCTTTAGCATAATTAAGTTGAATATATTCACTATACAAAGGTTCTAGATCAGCTACTTGCTGTTGTGCTTTAAGTTCTTTAGCTTCTCTGGCTGCTAGTTCTTCTGTTGGTGCAACCATCAGAATGCTACCATCCATACGCTTACCTAAACCTTTCACTTTAAGTACTATATCTAACGCCTGATCCCAAGGAACACCATCTAATCTGAGTGTAATATTTCCACCTACTGAATCACTTGTTACCAAATTAAAACCATTATAATCAGCAATAATCTGCAACACTGAACGTATAGAGATATCCTGAAAATTCAAAGACATAGGCTTACCCTGGTAATCTTTACCATCACCCAGGAAGCTCTTCTTACTCACATCTTTTTCAACAGTCAGGGTAAATATATTATCGAGCTGTTGGTAGTTATAATCAAAAGATCCTGTTGTATCGATAACAATACGGCTATTTGCGCCATCTTTAAATGTTTCAATTGTATTAACCACAGTACCATAATCAAGTACATCTAATTGATAAAGTAAATCATCCAGAATATCGGTATTATGAAATTCAACAACCACTTTCCCTGCTTTTTCGCTCACATCGATAGCAGCCATATTTTCTTGCATAAAGATCAGAACACGTGCTTCACCTTTTTCACCACGTCTAAAATCTACAGCTTGAATTTTATTAATATATGTTTGAGCATCATCAACTATTGATGATTCAGCTTCATCTTGTGTTGGATTATCTGATACATGTAAATAGAATAAGTTTTTGTCTGTACGTGTTTGGTAAATTTTCAAATGGTCTAAATAAACAGTTACTTTAAAACCATCATTTTTAAACTCACTTGTTACTTTTTTAACACCCGCTTTGTTAATCAGTACCTCTGTCAGGTTTTCTTCATAATCTGACTCATCAAAAAACAATTCAATTCTGGCAGGTTCACTGAATACCTGAATTTTAGGTTCAATGTAAATTTCTTCATCAAATACGAATTCGATTTCAGTTTCGCCTTCCAATAAAGGGTTATACCTTACGTCGTATAACAAAGGCACTGCATTCGCCGGTGCTATAAACATTACGGCTAGCAGCCCGATAAATGCAAACAAACTTCGAGTGTGCATAAATACTCCTTTGTACATGTGTTCAAACCTTTTATTATTATTCAGATGCATCGCCCGCCTCCACGATTTCAACGTTAGTCAGGCGTTCTTTCCAACAACCAGCGCCATCAGGAATTAATTCCAGTAACTCTATAAAACTATTACGAACTTGTAATACTTTCCCATGATATAACCCCATATAATTACCTCGAGTTACCCTATGTAAGGTATCATCTGACGCTTTGATTAATGCCCAAGTTTGCTCACCGGCACCCAGAGTCCCTTTCATTATGATATTATCCAAAGGATATTTCTCTAAAGGTTCTTTTTTTCTTCTTGGATCAGGATGTAGACAATTTTGTATTTGTAATAACTTTTCCTGTATCACTTCAGGTTTAGGTGCCACAAAAGGACTTCTTAAATTTGATGCGCTATATGGGAAATGCTCGAAATTTTTGATTTCCGGAATTGGCTCAACTTTCACCTGAGTACTTGCTCTGACCTGATTAATAAACTCTTGTTGTTCTGATATATCATCAAAGCACGCAGTTAATACAAAAGGTAATGCAATATAAGCTAATTTTTTCACTATTGCACCTCTTTATATCTGTAAGTTTTAGCAACTACACTGAACATTAATCGTTCATCACCATTTGATTCAATACTGAAATCGTGCAAACTTACAATCCTCGGAAGATTTGCCACTCTGCTTACAAACTCTCCAAATTCATGGTATGTCCCTACAACTTCAATTTTGATAGGCAACTCAGTATAGAATTCTTTTTCAATTTCAGGCAACCAACCTACTTTGTTAAATGTTAAGCCACTCGTCGTACCAACATAGGATAAATCATCTAAAGTTCCTGGTATTTCACTCGATGTAGGTAAACTTTTTAATAAGAGTGAAAATTTATCTTCCATTTCTATCATTTGTTGCTTGTAAGCATCCAAATTAGAAGCAACGGCATATTTTGTTTTAAAACTCGTTCTCAGCTCACTTTCTTTATTTACCGAACTCTCATAAGCATCTATTTCACCTGAAACAAATAAGTTATAAGTTAAAAGCCCTATGACCGCTGAAATAAAAATTGCAGCAATGATCTTCGCAGCGATCGGCCAAGAGCCAATATTTTCAAAATCTAATTCGTTTAAATCGATTTCATTGAGTGCTTTTAAATCTATATTCATTGCTGCACCTCATCAACCTTACCGATTTCTTCGTATGGTTTTACAGTGAATTGCATATTAAAATCACTTAACAACCTTGATTGTTGTTGACCTGCAATAATATCTTGCAAACTAGGCTCTTTAAATAAATAAGAATTTTCCAGTTGTCTTAACATCGATGATAAACGGTTATTAGATTCACTTTTTCCAATAATTTGAATTGCATTATCATGGCGTTCTAATTTAGTTAAATAAACTCCGGAAGATATGATATTACCCACTTCATCCATGATTTGAGTACCCAAATTCCGGTTACTTCTCAGCTCTTCGATTAGTCCCATTCGCTGTTTTAAGTTTTCTTTCTTTTTATCCAATTCCTTAATTTCAGAGATCCTTTCATCTAAGATACTAATTTCAGAGGTTAAGAAATTATTTTTTACATTTTGTCCGTCTTCCATAGCACCATAAATTAAGCTTACAGAAAAAACCGAACCAAACGATAATAAAGAAACCAGGAAGATTAAAGATAAAAATTGTTTTTGCGCCTCCTGACGCGATGCTTCGCGCCAGGAGAGAAGATTTATATGTGGCATGATGAAAAGCTCCTTAACGCTAAACCTGTCGCAACTGCGAGTTGAGGTTTATGCTTTTCTAATAGGTCTCTGTCTAGCTTTGGTGCCATTTCCATGTTTTCAAATGGATTAATAACAACAGTATGGATCCCTAACTCATCAATTAATAACCTATCGATACCTTGAATCAATGAAGTACCTCCGGATAATACAATGTAATCCAATTGATCTTTACCGCTCGTTGTTAAGAACATCTGTACTGCTCGGCGAACTTGCTGTAAAAAAGCCGTTTGAAAAGGAGCCAATACTTCAAACGTATAGTTTGGTGGTAAGTCGCCTGTAATCTTAGCCGTTTCAGCTTCGTCAAAACTTTTATTATAATAAGAAACGATTGTTTTAGTATATTGTTCACCACCAAAAACCTGATCACGGGTGTAAATCGTTTTACCGTTTTGTACCACACTAAATAAAGTCATCGACGCACCAATATCTATAAACGCGATATTTTTATTCACGGCATCTTCTGGCAAGGCGTGATAACACAACTCAACAGTTCTGCTTAATGCATACGACTCTACATCAACAACTTTTGGTTCAAACCCTCCACTATCAACCGCCGTTGCACGTGCCTCAACACTTTCAGTTCTGGCTGCTGATAATAAAACATTAACTTTAGAAGGATCTGTTTCATTAATATCGAGCTTTTCAAAATCTAAACTCACCTCATCCAATGGATAAGGGATTAAACTATCAGCTTCAATTTCAATTTGAGATTCAAGATCGCTTTCTGAAAGTGCGACATCCATAAAGATGACTTTAGTTATAACTGTTTGTCCTGAAACCGCAACAGCAGCCTGAAGTACACTTTTAGGCATTTGTTTACGAATTTTAGAAATAACACGACTTACAGCTTCTATATCTTGTATAGAACGCTCAACCATAGCCCCTTTAGGCATAGGTTCAACTGCTATTGATTCAAGTCGATAATGCTCATCTTTTTTGCTTAACAGAACAGCTTTTATAGAATGAGAACCTATATCGATCCCGACCATCCAGGTTACTGGTTTACTAAATAATTGACCTAACATATATCCAACGCCAATCCTTTTTTTATAATTATAATAGAGTTATAAATTCGAGCGAAAAAATTTTATTCATTGCATATTCAAGATATACTAGCAGTCTTAGTGAAAAAAAGGGAGTCAATTTGAGGAATTTTAAGTGACTTTATACAAAAATATTATACGCTTCATAATTATTTGCACCATTTTAGGCGCTGCAACCCTTGCTGGGCTGTACTATTACGTACGCTCAGATATTCCCAGCGTTGCAATATTAAAAGATGTAAAACTACAAACTCCGATGCTGGTTTTTACCCAAGATGGTAAGTTAATTAACCAATTTGGTGAAAAAAGGCGAATTCCAGTTTCATTGGATGAAGTTCCTCAAACTCTTTTAAACGCATTTATTGCAACAGAAGACAATCGTTTTTATGATCATTTTGGTATTGATCCTATCGGCATTATTCGTTCTGCAATCGTACTTATTTCAACTGGAGAAAAAAAACAAGGTGCCAGTACTATTACGATGCAATTAGCACGAAATTTCTTTTTAACCCGGGAAAAGGCCTATATTCGCAAAGTTAAAGAAATATTTATTGCTTTACACATAGAAAGTTTACTTACAAAAGATGAAATACTTGCCTTATACCTGAATAAAATATCCCTGGGCAATCGATCTTTTGGTATAGGTGCGGCCGCACAAGTTTATTATGGAAAGCAACTGTCTGAATTAACTTTACCAGAGATGGCAATGCTTGCCGGATTACCAAAAGCCCCCTCAGCCCTTAATCCAATCAGAAACCCGCAACGAGCAAAATCCAGAAGAAATGTGGTATTGGGTCGATTATTTACGGAAGAATATATTACTGAAAAAGAATATAAACACGCAATAAAACAACCAATAACAGCCAAGTTTCACGGAGCAGAAATCGAAGTCTCCGCGCCTTATATATCAGAAATGGTCAGAGCTGAAATGGTAAAACGCTACGGGTTAGAAGATGCATATAATAAAGGTTTTCGTGTCTATACAACAATAAGCTCAGATATTCAGCATGCCGCACAAAATGCAGTAATACATAATATAGAAGCATATGACCAAAGACATGGTTATCGCAAACCTAAATATTATTTGTGGGATTCTGAAAATGAATCAACATGGGAACCAGGCGATATACTCGAACACTTAAAAACAATTAAAGAAATAAATGATTTAAAAGTTGGGGTCGTTACCAAAGTTAACGACCAAGATATAGAAGTTTTGTTGAAAAGTGGATTATTCGTACAAGTTTATTGGCATGGCTTAAAATGGGCCAGGCCTTATATCAATAATGTCAGACAAGGAAAACCGCCAAAACTAGCCAGTGATATTCTACATCCAGGCGCACAAATTTGGTTAAAAGAATCTCAGGCGAATGAGTTTACGCTCAGCCAAATACCTGAGGTATCAGGTGCACTAGTTTCACTAGCACCTTCTGACGGTCGAGTTCAAGCCATAGTTGGCGGATATAGTTTTGAAATGAGTCAATATAACCGGGCAACACAAGCAAAAAGACAAGTCGGATCGAACATTAAACCATTTGTTTATTCAGCGGCTCTTGAAAATGGCTTTACTTTAGCCAGTTTGATTAATGATGCTCCAATAAATCAATGGGATAAGAGCCAGGGAGTTGCATGGCGCCCACAGAACAGTCCTGCGGTATATGATGGTCAGATCAGAGTCCGCCGTGCATTAGCCCAATCAAAAAACGTAATTTCAGTGCGCTTATTAAGAGGTGTAGGTCTAAATAAAACCGCTGATCATTTGATAAATTTTGGCTTTCAACCTGAGGACATTCATAGAAATGAAACATTAGCCCTTGGAAGCTCCGCATTAACACCATTGCAACTAGCAACAGGTATGTCTACATTTGCCAATGGCGGTCATTTAATCGAACCTTACTTTATTGATAAAATTGACGATGCATTAGGTAATGAAGTTTTTACAGCAGCGCCTTTAAAAGCCTGTACAAATTGCACAGAACAAGAACTTAAAGATAGTTTTGAATATGCCCCTAGAGTGATCAGTAAACAAAACGCTTTTTTAATCGCGAACGCGATGACAAGTACAGTTTGGGGAGGCGGAAGCTGGGCGAACAAAACAGGTTGGAATGGGACGGGCTGGCGTGCTCAAAACTTAAAAAGAAGAGATTTATCGGGAAAAACAGGCACAACTAACGATGCTATCGATACCTGGTTTACTGGTTTTAACAGGGATTTACTTACCACTACCTGGGTGGGGTTTGACCAGCCAGGGAAACCTTTAGGCCGCACCAGTTACAACAACAATTTAGGAAAAAACCAAACATTTAATAGTGAATCAGGCGCTAAAACAGCATTACCAGCCTGGATTGAGTTTATGCGCTATGCTTTAAAAGACAAACCTTTAGCTGTTATTGAGCAACCTGAAGATTTAATATCTGTCAGGGTTGATTTGAAAACAGGATTATTAAGTAAAGTAACGGGATACACCACACGATTTGAATATTTTGTGAAAGGTTCAGAACCTAAAGAGTATGCACAAGAGAATGAGCCGGTTATTTTTGATTATGATGGTGAAGGCAAAGTAGTTGAAGAAGAAGAGTTGTTTTGAAGAGTTGTAAGGCTAAGCCTGTTACTTAGCCTTACAAATGCACCTAAATAATTGAGTTAACTAACCAGTAAAGATCTGAATGTATACCCGCAGCAGTCACCTCTTTACCAGCACCTGGGCCTTGTATTACCAAAGCATTATCCTGATACCAAAGGCTATTAACCACAAAAATATTATCACCTGGCATTAAGTTCGCTAACGCCTGCTCTTGATCAACAAAAAGTAAACCTACCTCTGCTTTAACCTTATCATTTTCTACGGACAGCTTAGCGGCATAACGTAGTACCTGGTTATTTTCTTTTGCTTTAAGAAACTGCTCTGACATAAATTCATCAAGCAAAGGTTTTCGTTGTAAAAAATCCTGCCAATCTCCTGAGGCTAATTCTTCAGGCATCATTGGAGACAGTGATATATTTTCCAGGTCAAGAGATAAACCTATCTCTCTGGCTAATATCAGCAATTTTCGCTGAACATCCCTACCAGATAAATCCTCTCTAGGATCGGGTTCAGTAAAACCTAACTCTTTTGCCTGTAGTAATAACTCAGAAAATGCCATGCTATTATCATATTTACAACATAACCAGGAAAGTGTGCCAGAAAAAACGCCTTGCAATAAAGTGATTTTATCACCTGAGAATTGCATATCATTAAGTGCAAAATTGATCGGCAGACCAGCGCCAACACTGGTATTATATCGCCACTTTAAGCCTCTTTCCTGCAAGGTGTTTTTGAGCTCGTTATACCAACGTGTATTAGCTGTACCTGCATATTTATTTGCGCTAATTAAATGCGCATTATGTTTTGCGAAATCAGGATATAATAAACTAAACTCTTCACTTGCTGTGATATCAATTACAACTTTATGATCGTAATCTAACGCAGATAATTGAGTCAGCAATTGATCCTTTTCATAAGGGACAGCTTTTTTTCTCCATTGTTCCTGCCAATCTAACGGATCAATACCCAAATCATCAAATAACATCTCTTTACTACGAATTAAACCCACCAATTTAACCGGCAAAAATTGATTTAAACGCTGAAACTGCCGTTCTAATTGCTCAAGAAAAACAGCGCCTACATTACCCAAACCAGCAACTACAATTGCAAGTTCCTGATAAGCACCGATTAATTCATTATGCAACAGAGTTAATAAATCGGTATCTAACTGTTGCTCGCATAATAGCAACCCATAGTCACTGTTCGTATGTTTAAAGCGAATATTGACATTATTTTGTAACAATAGGGCTTTTGCTGTTTCGGTTAATAAATCAGCTTGTTCTTTTTGACAGACTATTCCTAAACCAAATAAATTAGATTCAATTAAATTCGCCTTATGCGCTAATCGATTTAATACTATATGGCTATAAAATGCAGGAACAATCAAAAAGTGCGCATTATTATCAATGAAATGATGTAAAGCATGTTGAATTAGTTGACTTAACTCTCCAATCTCACCACTTTCTAAACGCTCCGTTTTGATCAAGTCATAATTTTCAAAAGAAGTAAGAAACCTTTTTTGTTTCGCCGTGCCTTTTTTTACAATTTCCGTTGCATCGCTTTGGCTATCAAAACTACTCCTGACAACAAGCTTAATATCTGTATCTTTCAAAGGAGTGAGTGTTTTTGCATGCAGGACGGGATTACCTAATCGTGCTAACAAATTTGCTTGATCACGACATACTTTCGCATATTTAATCGCACTTTTAACTTTTCTGGGATCTGTACTAAATACCCCCTGCGTATCCGTCCAGATAGAAACACTTTCAGCATTTAAATAACGCGCAATTAAAGTCGCGCTATAATCACTGCCATTTCGTCCTAAGGTTACAGTATTCCCCTGATCATCAGAGGCAATAAATCCTGTTACAACATTATATTCATTACTTTTTAATATCGCACAATTGATTTGATTTTTGTCGTGATCTAACCCGCTCTCATTTAGCGTTAATAAGTACCTGGCATCATAATCTTTTGATTTAAAACCTAACTGATTAATATATTGTGCTAACAGTCGAGCTGACCAGATTTCTCCGTGCGCCAACAGAGCTGTTTCAAATAATGTTTTACTGTTTGATAATTCTTGTATATCTGCTATTTCTTTACTAAAAATAGCTTTTGTTGCAGATAAATATTCCTCTGATAACAATTCATCAAGCAGTTCAAACTGATGATTTTTGATTAAATTAATAACGTCATTTACACCTTTATCATCATCGTTTTGGTAGCAATCCCAGAGTTTTACTAACGTATCTGTTGTTTTTCCAGCTGCAGATACAACGACAACATCACCTAGCTGGCATTGATTAACAACAATATTCGCAACTGCATGATAGCGGGCAGCACTACTTAAACTAGAACCACCAAATTTATGTACAGATCTATTCATTTTTTATTCCACTACTCGATGCATGCCAAAAGGTATGGCTTTAATATTAATTCAAAAAACGCCGTTAATCAGTGTTTCCTGGTTTTGTTTTATCAAAGGCTTGTGCCAAATCAGAAATTAAATCAGCAACATCTTCAATTCCAACAGAAACTCGGATCAATGTATCACCTACGCCAGCTGCTAAGCGAGCACCCTCTTCCATTCCGGCATGTGTCATAGTAGCAGGATGACATATTAAACTTTCTACTCCACCTAAAGATTCAGCCAAAGTAAATTGCTGTACCGAAGTTAAAAAGTTTGCGGAGTCCTTAATACTTCCTTTGATGTCAAAACTCACCATACCGCCAAAACCACTTTGTTGTTTTTTTGCTAATTCATGATGCGGATGATTTTTTAAACCTGGATAATAAACCCGCTCAACATAAGGACATTCGGCCAAATATTGGGCTACGGCGATGGCATTTTCTTCATGTTGTTTTATTCTGATATTTAGCGTGCGCAATCCTCGCAAAGTTAAAAAACTATCAAAAGGCGCACCTGTGATCCCTATATTATTAGCCCACCAGGCCAACTCTTCACCCAACTCAGCGGTTTTAGCAATGACAGCTCCTCCCACAACATCAGAATGACCATTTATATATTTAGTTGTTGAATGCACAACAATATCGACACCTAACGCAATAGGATTCTGTAATGCAGGTGATAAAAATGTATTATCTGCGGCAACGATCGCATTACACTTTTCAGCGACTGCAACCACTTTTGAAATATCAGTTAACCGTAATAATGGATTACTAGGTGTTTCAATCCAAATTAACTTAGGTTTAAGCCGTGCAATTTCATTAAAGCTTGCGTCTAAGGTCAGGTTTAGCACCTTAAGCTTTAATAAGCCACGCTTCTCTAAACTGGTAAATAATCGATAACTGCCCCCGTAACAATCGTGGGGTATTACCAACAAGTCATTGCTAGACAGCAATTGAGTGATCAAATGAATAGCCGACATGCCGGTAGAGGTAATAATGCCCCTACTACCCCCTTCTAATTCAGCTAACGTTTCTGCCAAAATATCGCGGTTAGGATTACCACTTCGACCATAATCATATGCACGCTTTTTATCGAAATCTGCAAATGAATAAGTGGTTGATAAAAATAATGGCGGCACAACTGCACCGTGATGTTTATCAGCATCTATACCCTTTCTAACAGCGATTGTAGATTTATTTGCTTTATTCATTTGATCACCTAGTCTTATATTGAACTAAAAACAATGGATGTTTAGATGGCTAAAAGGTTAATTTAATGCTTGGATGATGTCAAAACATTTATACAGATCTCAATAGAAATTTGACTATCTATATTAAATAGATAAAATTTGCCTATCAGATAGTTCCTCACTCGGTTAAATCCGGATAAATTACGTAGATCGCTATTAAAGTTTAGAGATAAGGGCAATATATATATATGGCTACAAAATGGAATGGTGAATATGTTCATCCATATGCAGTTCACGGTAAAAAATCAGAACAAGTAAAAAAAATAACTGTTTCAATACCGTTAAATGTATTAAAAGTACTAACTGATGAAAGAACACGTAGACAAGTAAATAACCTGCGACATGCGACTAATAGTGAATTACTGTGTGAAGCGTTTTTACATGCATTTACAGGTCAGCCTCTACCTGATGACAATGATCTGAAAAAAGATAATCCTGAACACATTCCATCAAAAGTGAAAGACATTATGCTTGAAATGGGATTAGCTTTACCCGAATTAGATCAAGACTGAAGTCATTTATTTATTGCTAAAAAATAAAAAAAGCCTTAATAATTAAGGCTTTTTTTAACATCTAAATTATTTATTACTCTTGCATATAGTTTTCAGGCAATTCAATTTGCGCTACGCCAGATTCAATAGCAGCCATAGCCACAGCCTTAGCCACTCTGGGTAATAGTCTGGGGTCCATAGGCTTAGGAATAATATAATCGGCACCAAACTCAAGACTTTCAACACCGGATGCGACTAATACATCTTTAGGTACAGCTTCTTTTACTATATCTTTAATGGCATAAACTGCCGCTATTTTCATTTCGTCGTTAATTGCTGTTGCACGCACATCTAACGCACCTCTAAAAATAAACGGGAAGCACAACACGTTATTAACTTGATTAGGATAATCTGAACGGCCAGTAGCCATAATTAAATCCTTCCTCGCCTGATGAGCTAACTCAGGTTTAATTTCAGGATCTGGATTTGAACAAGCAAACACAACGGGTTTATCTGCCATTAACTTTAGATCTTCAGGTGCTAATAAATTAGGCCCTGATACACCAACAAATACATCAGCGCCTGTAATTACATCTTGTAAAGTGCGCTTATCAGTATTATTCGCAAACAATTGCTTGTATTCATTTAAATCATCACGGCGCGTATGAATTACACCTTTACGATCTAACATATAAATATGTTCGCGTTGTGCTCCACATTTTATTAATAATTCCATACAAGCAACAGCTGCTGCACCTGCCCCTAAACACACAATTAGAGCATCTTCTAATTTCTTACCTTGTACTTCTAATGCGTTTAACATACCGGCAGCAGTAACAATTGCCGTGCCATGTTGATCATCATGAAATACAGGAATACTACAGCGCTCTATTAACGCTTTTTCAATTTCAAAACATTCAGGCGCTTTAATATCTTCTAAATTAATGCCACCAAAAGTATCAGCAATATTTTCAACTGTATTAATAAAATCGGCAGTAGTGCGATGTTTTACTTCTATGTCGATAGAATCGAGATCAGCAAACCGTTTAAATAATAAGGATTTGCCTTCCATTACGGGTTTAGACGCTAAAGGTCCTAAATTACCCAGTCCTAAAATAGCGGTGCCATTAGTGATCACCGCAACCATATTGCCTTTTGCGGTATATTTATAGGCATTATTAGGATCTGCTGCAATTTCACGTACAGGTTCGGCAACACCCGGACTATAGGCTAAAGCTAAATCATTAACGGTTTCTGCCGGTTTAGTAAGTGCAATACTTATTTTTCCGGGAACGGGTTCGGCGTGGTATTGTAATGCTTGTTCTCTAAAATCAGACATGACGCGATTTTTTCCTGCTAAAGTTAGTTGAGAGAGAGATAAAATTCGCTTGTTAACTCTACAATACCTTTATTTCTTATAAATTCAAGTCAAAAAAATTCATATGGATAAAACTACGCTAGTATGAATTTCGCTGAATTTATCGAACTTTTCACTGACTTTAACTACAAATAAATAAAAATCATTCAAAAGAAATGATTTAATTAGTCTATAAAACACGCAATAACAGTACGTTTAAGTAAAATAAATATATTTTTTCTAAATAATGCGGCTAAAACCTGGCAATATATTTTAAACGACAAAAACGTGCAAGATAACGGAAAATAGCATCAATATTGCTATATTTAAATAAACTTCTGAAGAAATCATAATCAAACCAAAATTAAATATAAGCATAAATCTTCAGCGAAATTGAATTTATCTGCAAACTTTATAAACTTAAGGGGTTAAAATAACTGTGACGCTTTCCATTTATGATATGACAGTGGATAAAAGTAAAATACCAAGAGCCACTCAAATTCAGGGCCTGTTTAGCCTGTAATATAGCCTTTACTTTTAAAATGGTCATACCAGATAAACCCGCTGTTATATATATTTAGTTCATAAATCATCCAAACTAAATAGGATGCTACAATTACGAGATCAAAAGGAATAAAATTAAATAGCAGATACAAAAAAAGCACCCTCAGGTGCTTTTTTAGCTTAAAACAACAAATACTACTTGCTGCTAAGATTACCAAAACGCTTATTAAAGCGATCAACACGACCACCTGTATCAATAACACGTTGAGTACCTGTGTAGAAAGGATGACATTTAGAACATATATCTAAATGAATATCTTTACACAAAGTTGAACTTGTTTCGAATTTATTACCACAAGAACAAGTTGCATTAATTACTTCATACTTAGGATGAATACCGTCTTTCATTTGGAAACCTCTATATAAGGCCGCATCGCTCTCCAAACCCGAAGTTTGGCACCATACGCAGTTAAAAATATATACCAATTGGTATAAGTTAGGGCGCATATTCTAGCCAACTCATACGAGGTCTTCAAGTTTTATTACCGGTATAAATTAAAAAAGCGCATATCAGCTAAATAAATTTCACTCTTTGATATGATTCCACGGCTGCTTTTAGTAAATTAGCAGTATTATATTAATTTCTAAAATTTTGTGGCGAATGAAAATAGTCGAAGTTGCACTTAAAGTACCTTTACATAATACATTTGATTATATTTTATCCGACACGCAAAACATTCAATTAATGCCTGGTATGAGAGTGAGTGTGCCATTTGGTAAACAGCATAAAATCGGCATCGTTATCGCTCTGAAAGAGCATTCAGATTTCAATATCAATAAGTTAAAAAATATTGAACAAGTGCTAGATAAATCGCCTATCATTCAAGCTAAACTATTAAAGTTACTAGAATTTACATCAAAATATTATTGCTATCCATTAGGTGAAACGTTACAAATAGCTTTACCTGCTCTGTTAAGACAAGGTAAATGTCCTGATAAGTCAAGTATCACCTACGTCAGACTAACACAACTAGGTATCAACGCCCCTAACCTAAAAGGCAAAAAACAAACTGCTTTGCTCGCACACTTAAAAAGCTCAGGGAAATGTCCAAAAACAGAGTTGAAAACACTTGGTTTTGCTAGTCAGACTGTAAAATCTTTAATATCAAATAATTTACTTGAAGAATTTATTGCACATGACGATAACTGGAAACATCAAAAACTAGTTACGCACAATAAGCTGTCACTCAATACCGAACAATCCATTGTCTGTACTGCAATAAATCAAGTCCAGGGTTATCAAACCTTTGTACTTGAAGGCGTAACTGGCAGTGGTAAAACTGAAGTGTATTTACAAACATTAGAAGTTGTATTAAAACAAGGTAAACAAGCACTTGTCCTCGTGCCTGAAATAGGTTTGACTCCACAAACGGTTAATCGCTTCAGAAGACGATTCCCTGAAACTCCTATTATGTTGTGGCATTCAGGCTTAACTGACAATGAAAGGCTACAAACCTGGCGCTTTTGTGAAAAAGGAAGCTGCGCCATTGTAATTGGTACGCGTTCCGCTATTTTTATGCCTTTTGCAGAATTAGGTATGATAATCGTAGACGAAGAACATGATGCCTCTTTTAAACAACAAGATACCTTAAGATATCATGCACGCGACTTAGCAGTTTATAGGGCACATCAAAATAAAATACCACTCATTTTGGGTACTGCCACTCCCGCTTTAGAAACTATACATAAAGCGCTCACTGGCAAATATACTTTACTCACCCTATCTAAGCGCGCACAAACAAGCCAGGATAATAAATATTTATTACTAGATATGAAAGGCCAGCCCGAACAGGCAGGTATCGCCAAAGCAAGTTTAGAGACGATATCCCAGCATTTAAATAACCAAAAACAAGTTATGCTATTTTTAAATCGTCGCGGTTTTTCGCCAACACTTATTTGTCATGAATGTGGTTGGTTAAGTCAATGTGATCGGTGCAGTACAAATGCAACATTTCATAAAGGAATAAAAAGTTTGATCTGTCACCATTGTGGTGAATCAAAACCCCCGCCTCACCAATGTCCAGATTGTGGTAGTACACAAATTATTCCTGCGGGGAAAGGAACAGAACAAATAGAAGAGTTTTTGATCTCCCAATTTCCAAATATACCTATTAATCGAATTGACAGAGAATCAACGCGTAAAAAAGGGAGCCTGGAGCAAGCTTTATCTGAAATAAATACAAAAGGTGCGCGTATTCTTGTGGGTACTCAAATGTTGGCTAAAGGACATCATTTCCCTGATGTTTCTTTAGTAATAATACTCGATGTTGATTCAGCTCTATATTCATGTGATTTTCGTGCTACTGAACATTTAGCACAATTAATAATTCAGGTTTCAGGCAGGGCTGGTCGAAGCGGTGAAGCTGGTCAGGTAATGCTTCAAACTCACTTTCCTGAACACCCTTTATTACAAGATTTATTAAATAATGGGTATCAAGATTTTGCGCGTTATGCCTTAACAGAAAGAGAAGTGACGCAACTTCCGCCTTATTCAACACTTGCAATAATAAGAGCGGAATCCCACAATCCAACTTTAGTCTTAAATTTTTTGCATTCACTGGTTCCAGAACACAGTGTTGCTGGTATACAATTATTAGGGCCAATTGTTGCACCTTTAGAAAAAATAGCAGGTAAATATCGTTACCAATTACACATTCAATCTGAAAACCGTACTAATTTACATAGTTACTTATCTCAATTGGTTGAATATATTTCAAAAAACAAACTAGCAGCAAAAGTCAGATGGAGTCTGGATATAGATCCCATTGACATGGCTTAACACTACATTCATTAAAAATTGAGTTTAAATTTCCTATGGCACAACATGATTTTATTAACAAAAAAAAGCCGACTAAAACTAAAAACAACAACAAAAATCAAAAAAAACCTTTGCCTGTTTTTCTTCTAATTTCCGCCTTTATATTAGTGTCATTATTTGCCTATGGACTATGGTTTATAAAAACACAATCAAATATTGAAGATAAGCCGACAACGACTAAAACAGAGCAAAATAAAAAAGAATCGCTTGCTAAACCCAAGCCCCCGATCTTTTTAGAAGATATAAAGAACCACAAAGTAGAAGTTGATATTAAAGAAATCGAAACTGAAGGTCCGTACGTGATGCAATGCGGCTCCTTTAAAACCCATGCACAAGCAGATAAACTAAAAGCTAAAATTGCATTTGCTGGTTTATTATCAGACATAAGTCGGACAGAGGGTAAAAATGGGATCTGGTATCGCGTTCGTTTAGGCCCTTTTGAAACAAAGCGTCTGGCCGAAAGTGCTAAAAACAGCTTAAAAAGACAAAAAATCATGGGTTGCAGTATTTTAAAATGGACTTGAATTTAATTAAACCACCCCCATTTCATTGAAAACATAATTTATAACGAGCAGCCACAAATGGCTGTTCGCTTTTAAGGAAAAACATGACTACGATAGTTTCTGTACGCCGTGAAGGCAAAGTCGTGATTGGTGGTGATGGCCAGGTCTCACTCGGCAATACGGTAATGAAAGGTAATGCCCGTAAAGTTCGTCGCTTATATAACGATAAGGTTATTGCAGGTTTTGCCGGTGGAACCGCCGATGCTTTTACACTATTTGAACGATTTGAAAGCAAACTTGAAATGCATCAGGGACACCTGACAAAAGCCGCTGTTGAAATGGCCAAAGATTGGCGAACTGACAAAATGTTACGCAAATTAGAAGCATTGCTTGCTGTAGCCGACGAAACAGCATCGCTGATCATCACAGGTAATGGAGATGTGATCCAACCTGAAAATGATTTAATTGCAATTGGCAGTGGTGGTGCATTTGCTCAATCAGCTGCAACAGCATTATTGGAAAACACTGAGTTATCAGCCAGAGAAATAGCCGAAAAAAGCTTAACCATTGCCGGCAATATCTGTGTATTTACTAATCAGTGCCACACTATCGAAGAATTATAATAGGTAAAACTATGTCATCTATGACCCCAAGAGAAATTGTTCACGAACTCGACCTACACATCATTGGCCAGAAGAATGCCAAAAAAGCCGTTGCAATTGCATTGAGAAATCGCTGGCGCAGAATGCAATTACCCGAAGAATTACGTGCTGAAGTAACGCCAAAAAACATTTTAATGATAGGTCCAACCGGTGTTGGTAAAACTGAAATAGCCAGAAGATTAGCCAAATTAGCCCATGCTCCTTTTATCAAAGTAGAGGCCACTAAATTTACTGAAGTGGGTTATGTAGGCAAAGAAGTTGAAACTATTATTCGAGACCTTGCCGATATCGCTGTAAAAATGACTCGAGAGCAAGAAACCAAAAAAGTAAAACATCGTGCGGAAGAAGCAGCCGAAGAAAGAATTTTAGATGCTTTATTACCTAATCCAAAAGATACATTTGGAGATGTACAACAAGCTGATAATTCATCTACGCGCCAAATATTTCGTAAGAAATTACGCGAAGGCCAGCTAGATGAAAAAGAAATAGAAATTGATATTGCGCAGCCACAGGTTGGGGTTGAGATCATGGCACCTCCTGGCATGGAAGACATGACAAATCAATTACAAAGCATGTTCCAAAATATGTCCGGGGACAAACGCTCTAATCGTAAATTAAAAATAAAAGAAGCCTTCAAACTATTATGCGAAGAAGAAGCCAGTAAGTTAGTAAACGCGGAAGATTTAAAAGAAAAAGCCATTCATGCAGTAGAGCAAAATGGCATCGTATTTATTGATGAAATAGACAAGATCTGTAAGCGTGGTGAAAGTTCAGGTCCTGATGTAAGTCGCGAGGGTGTACAACGCGATCTGCTACCTTTAGTTGAAGGTTCAACAGTTAGCACCAAACATGGCATGGTTAAAACTGATCACATGCTATTTATCGCTTCAGGTGCATTTCAAATGTCAAAACCTTCGGATCTTATTCCTGAATTGCAAGGCCGCTTACCAATACGTGTCGAATTAGAAGCACTAACTGCAAATGATTTTGAACGTATATTAACTGAGCCAAATGCTTCCTTAACTGAGCAATATCATGCATTAATGAATACCGAAGGTGTTGAAGTGACATTTTCAGACGATGCAATTGTTAAAATTGCTGAAGCGGCCTGGAGTGTTAACGAAAAAACGGAAAATATTGGTGCCCGTCGCCTGCATACTGTGATGGAAAAATTAATGGAAGAAATGTCCTATGATGCGTCAGAAAATGCAGGAACTAAAGTCAATATAGATGCTGAATATGTTGAAAAATATCTTGGCAGCTTAGTACAAAATGAAGATTTAAGTCGCTTCATACTCTAATAAACCAGAACGAAGTTTAGGTTCTAAAAAAATTAGACGGCGTAATCCGTCTAGAGCACCATATAAATTAAAAACTATATGGTGCTCTAGTAACCATTGGAGAGATATCTTGACTATACATGTCACCAAACTTCATTATCATCAACAACAAAAATTACTTGATATCTATTTTAGTAATGGCGAAATAGCCCATTTAAGCGCTGAATTACTACGTACTCACTCACCTTCAGCCGAAGTTCAGGGGCACAGCGCAAAACAAGCCAAATTAGTCACAAACAAAAAGCAAGTTCAAATATCTGATATAACAGCTATAGGCCACTATGCAATTAAACTCACCTTTGATGACGGCCATAACTCAGGATTGTTCAGCTGGCAATACCTATATGAATTATCAATAAACAAAATCGCTCTCTGGGAGAAATATCTCGCTCAGCTATCAAAACACAATGCCGGGCGAGAAGCCATAATCCCCATTAAGGTTAATTAAACTTTAAATTTAGCAACAGCATCGTGAAGTACATGTGCCTGTTCAGAGACTTCTTCACTCGTATGCGCATTTTTGGCTGAATTATCTGAAGCAAGACCTGCTAAATCACGAATTTTCACGACATTTTTATTCACTTCTGAGGCAACAATGTTTTGCTCATCGATGGCACTGGCGATATGTGTACTCATCTCCATAATATTTTGTACGTTGTTAGTGATTGAAAGTAAAAGCTCACCAGCCGTAGTAGCTTGATTTGAACTCTCAACGCCTTGATTTCTACACGCCTCCATTAAAGAAACAACCTGTTGCGTACGTTGCTGTAATGTTGTGATAATATTTTCAATTTCCTGAGTCGACTCCTGCGTTCGTTTTGCCAATGATCTCACTTCATCAGCCACAACAGCAAATCCGCGCCCTTGCTCCCCGGCGCGCGCTGCTTCAATTGCAGCATTCAATGCTAACAGGTTCGTTTGCTCTGCTATCCCTCTGATCACATCTAAAACCGATCCTATTGTTTCTCCATCTTTTTCTAATAAAGACACCACATCTGATGCGCCCGCTAAAGACTTTGACAACTCAGATATTTTAGCCACGGTAGATTCAACTTCATTTCTCCCTTCAATCGCACTTAAATTTGTTGATTCAGCTTTATGCGCTGCTGCTTCAGTATTTTGTGCAATATCTTGAATGGTTGCCTGCATTTCTGTCGCAGCTGTTGCAACCATATCAGCTTCATGTAACTGTTCTTGCATGCCATCACTGGTTGCTGATGTGGTTTCAGCCAAATTTGCAGTTGCAATATTTAAGGTCGAAAGTGCCGTATTAACTTCAAAAATCAAGGTTTTAAAATCAGTCACAAGTCCATTAAAATCATGGGTCATTTTTGAAATTTCATCATTCCCGGAATCATCAATATTTATAGTTAAATCATTATTTTTCCTGATCATTGTGATCGTTTTACACACTTTATTTATGGGCACTATAATAGACCGACTTGTAAGTAAAACTAAAATCATAACTAAGGTGACTGCAACACCAAATACAGTAAAGGCGGTTATTTTAGCTGACATAGACGCTTTCTCTGTCAACTCCCTGGCCTCAACTAACATATCATTAAAAACCGCTTCATTATTTTTCACTGATTGACGCATTTTTCCTAATGCACCTGAGTCTAAACTTAAACCCAGTTCTTCATTTACTTTCACCAAAGTTGTAAACTTTTCTTTATAAACAGACAATTGTGATTTAACTTTTGCCGTATAATCTTGCGCCAATTCAGAAGAAGCAAGGGAGTCTACAAATTTCGCCATATTCTTATTAAATTTATCCAAATACTTTAAATCTTTTCTTAACATAAAGTCTTTTTCATTACGCCTCAATTGCAGCATATTAACCAGTAACATATTGTTATTTTCTTGCTTAAGCAGCTCTTCTACTTGATGTACCGCATCCCTTAATTCACCATATAAACTATCTTTGGCGTGCAAGCCTATTTTCTTTTGCAAACTCACTACGCGTGCAAAATCTTTCTGATACAGTTTATTTAGCCTTTCAAATTTAGACAGTAAATCCAAATCAAGTCCTAATTCATCATACAAATGACGTTCTAAATCTATATTTTTTTCAATCGATTGTGCTTTTTTATTAAATTTTTCTACTGAAGTTAAGTCTTTATAAGATAAGAAATCTTTTTCATCTTTACGCATTTCTAATTCAATCGCATGTAACTCTCCCGTTAACCGCGTAATCGAATTGAGTTTTTGCATTGTTTGCGACTGAAACATAATAACAAATAACAAGATAGCCATAGCCAAACCAACTACAATTGCATTTAACTGTAGCCTGAATTTGATTGAATAACGTTGTAAAAACTCCATAGTTTCTTCCTATTTTTTATTTCTAATAGCTAAGTATAGATACATTATAAAAATATACTGAAAAATTAGCTAACATGCTCATAAAGAAAGCTATTGTCTTGCTTCTTAGGCTATGTATACTAAGGGTGAATCAGCTTTTCTATTCTTCTAAGGATCAAGCATGCAATACAATACTTCAGATTTATGTGACCAACATGCCGAACTGGTCGATGTTCTTGAACCATTATTTATTAATTTTGGTGGTTTGTCATCATTTGGTGGCCAGATAAAAACCATTAAGTGTTTTGAAAACAATGAATTGATAAAAAAAGTAGTTGAAGATGACGGTACAGGAAAAGTGCTTTTAATAGATGGAGGCGGCTCTACCCGACGTGCACTTGTCGATATAGAAATAGCAGAGCTCGCTCTTGAGAACAATTGGGAAGGAATTTTAGTCTACGGCAGTATTCGCCATGTAGATGAAATAGAAGAATTAGATATCGGATTACAGGCTATTGCATCAATTCCGGTTGCCGCTGATAGTACAGGCCATGGAGAGTCTGGCGTCCCGGTCAATTTTGCTGGCGTATCTTTTTATGAAGATGACTATTTATATGCAGATACCACAGGAATTATTTTATCCCCGGAAGAGTTAACGCTTTCAGATATGCAGGAAGTAGAGGATACAGAAACAGCGTGAATTTAGATTTAAATATATATTGCAATGATTCAATAAAAAAATACTGCGAAACACGTGCTAATGAAACCCGTATTTGGCAATCATTATCTTTCTTAGATACAAATGTTGAATATAGTCAGGCATTAAAAGATGCTGCTGATTTTGGTAAAAAATATGTCTTGATAGGGATCCCTGAGGGTCTGGGCCCCAGAGCAAATTTAGGCCGTGGTGGTGCTGAACTTGGCTGGCAGGCTTTTTTATCTCGATTTTTAAATTTGCAGGCAAATCGATATTTTCCAGGTGACAAAGTTTTGTTATTAGGTGAAATAAATACCGGCAAGTTAATGCAAGAAGCTGAAGCCTTAGACACATCGAATGCAACGCAATTATCTAAACTCAGAGAATTATGTGCTCAACTAGATAAAATCGTTGAGCCAGTCATACAAGCAATTTTTGACGCTGGTTTAGAACCTCTGGTGATTGGTGGTGGCCATAATAACTGTTTTCCCATTATTAGTGCTCTTGCAAAAAGCAAGCAATCAGCAGTCAATGCAGTAAACTTAGACCCACATGCAGATTTTCGAGATATTGAAGGACGCCATAGTGGCAATGGCTTTCACTATGCATATAAAAATAATTACTTAGCACATTATCACATCATAGGACTACACGAATACAAAAATAATGAAGCGATATATAACGCTTTAGCTGCTGCTAATTTTAATTATGATTCCTATCAGAAAATAAAAATCAGGCAAGAAATTACATTAAATCAAGCATGTGAGAATGTAAATGCACTGATGGCAAAATCGACAAACCCTTTAGGTGTTGAAATAGATTTAGACTGCATTTCTAATATGCCTGTAAGTGCGTTTACAAATTGTGGTTTTACAATTAATGATGCTGAACGATTTGTACATATATTTGCAAAAAATGCGAAATACCTACATTTATGTGAAGCGGCACCAGAGCACCATCCAGCGGGGATCAAACAGGGACTAAACGAAGCGGGACAAGTGATAAGTACACTCATTTTGACATATTTATATGCCAAAGAGTCTGATTAAACACCAAATTATTGGCAAGGCTAGACATACTATTCGTCAAAGCCTTTCATTTTAAGTGACTTATTAGGTGCTAATTGCTATCACTGTATTACTATGTAAAACAAAAGGTGACTTTATGAAAACTGAAATGCTAAGTACGCGCATTGATCATGATACAAAATTAGCTTTTACCCATGTTTGTGACGAAGTGGGTTTAAGTCCATCGCAGGCAATAAAATTATTTGCTAAAGCTGTTATAAATTATGGCGGTATACCATTTGAATTACGATCTATAACACCAAACGCTAAAACACTTGATGCAATTCAAGAGCTTGATAATGGCAACGGAAATACAGCTGACGATGTAAATCAACTATTTCAAGAATTGGGAGTTAATAAAGCGTAAATGTATAAGTTAGAATATTCGAACCAGTTCAAGAAGGACTTCAAAAAGATAGTTAAATTAGCTAGAATCGGCTCGCATAGTGAATTGTTTCGCTAGAGCGCCATATAGTTTAAAAAATAGATGCTGCCCATACGATCAATAATCATATTGTTCCTCCGGACTAATTGTTGTGCGCGACTTTCAGCGACCAATACAGTTGACCTGTTATTTGGTATTCATAGCTATCGGGTTGCTGCTCTCGTTTTTTCGCTTATTCACTTTCTATTAATAACCAACACCGCCATGACTTTTTCATCACTTAAAGATAAATAATAGATCAAACATGAAGATCTACGTCAAGTATCTTTATTAAAACTTTAGGTGCGAAAACACAATTAAACTGATGCGGAAAGTTCAATAAATCACAACTAAACCTGATAAGGTATTTGTTTATTTTCTCTTTTTTTATCCCACTGTACCAGCCAACTTGATGCCCCTAAAATACTCAGTGGTTGAGAAAAAACATAACCTTGACCAGCAAAACATTTTAATGACGAAATAAACTCAAGTAATTGTTCAGATTCAACACCTTCGCATATTACTTTAGAATTTAAATTTTTACCCATATCTATAATACCGCCCAATAGCGTTCGTGCATTGATATCATTACTAAACTCATGGATCAACTCGCCATCAATCTTTATATAGTCAAATGCTAATTGCGGTAAATAAGACAGCATCAGAGGACTTGCACCTAAATCATCTAAACAAACAGGTAAACCTATATTTTTTAACCTTTTGATCATAGAGGCGCCATAGTCATCTAACTCTATAAGTAAATCAGCGGGGCATTCAATAATTAATGCGCCGCGACTTAATTTATGTTCAAACATAAGTGAGTCAATATGTTCAACTAACTCATCCTGAAGCAATTCAGAGCCAAATAAATTAACACTCACAGGTGTACTACACCCCTGACAATTTAATACCATAGCAAGTTCAGCTGCTTTTTCCAGTACCCAGATAGTTACTTGATAAGCTAAACCCGATAATACAATTTCTTTGATAAAATCCTGAGCTGCTAACAAGCCTTTTTCAGGATGCTTCCAGCGTAATAACAATTCAATAAATTCAATTTTATGTGTTTTAAGCTCTATCACTGGATGAAAATAAAGTTCAAAGTCTTCATCAAAGTTCAATTTTGTTAATTCACTGATCATAGTGAGTTCATTATTTCTATTAACTAACATTTCAGGTTGATACTGGATCACATTAGAGTAATTAAAATGATGTAAATCCATTGCCAGATATGTTCGAGAAATTAGTTCATCAAATGAGACTTTATCTGAATTTATCGCATAAGCTGTCTGCAACCGACTTTTTAAAGTACAACCTTTAATTGTCACTGGAATTTCAGTTAATTGCTGAATACTTTGAATTAAAACTTCATGTAAATACTTTTGTTTTGCGATATCAACAGCAAAAACAAAATCAACACTTGATAAATGTGCCAACTTTACGATATCCCGCTGAGAATCTGTTAATGCCAGTAAGGGTGCTTGCTCTGATAATAATTTTTTAATTTTTAATGCTGTTTGAGTTAACAGTACATCACCTAACTCATGACCTAAATGTTGATTAATTTCCGATAATCCATCAAATTTTAACAGCACTAATACGGTATCAGCTTTATTCTCACACCAGTCTGATTCGAAAGCTTGGCGAAATTGAGCACGATCTGGCAGTAAGGCTATGGGTTGTTTAATACTATTTATATTGTCATTATTATTTGTTAAATAATCATCCAGGTTAAAATTATTACTTTTTGAAAATAATTTATAAATTAATATCCCGATAAAAAAAATTACAATACCAGCAACAATACCAGAGAGATTTATTCCCAGATCGTTCGCTGATGCCTTTGTATATGGCGTATAAATTACGCACAAAATACAAAAAAAATACACTAATTTAAGCATCAGCTTGTCCTTAAAATTGATATTATGTAGCACTTTTGACCTAGTAGTTATCTAGAAAATCAACATAACTAAGCATTATGCTGGATATTTTCCCCTGCTATCCATTGTTTTGCAAGTGGGTTAACGCCAAATTGATATGCTAATTCAGCAGGATGATCTATATCCCACAATACCAGATCGGCACGTTGACCTTTTCGCACCATCCCCCTGTCATATAAACCCAGTGCTTTAGCAGCATTAATTGTGACACCTGCCAACACTTGTTCAGGTGTCATCCTAAAAAATGTACACGCCATATTCATCATCAATTTTAAAGAACATATAGGTGAAGTACCTGGATTAAAATCCGTTGAAATAGCAATAGGCACCTGATATTGATTTAATAATTCCATTGGCGGTAGTTGAGTTTCTTTTAAAATATAAAAGGCACCGGGCAATAAAACGGCAACAGTGCCCGCAGCACTCATAGCTTTAACACCCGCTTCATCCAAAAATTCAATATGATCGGCAGACAAACCATTAAACTCAGCAACCAGTTGAGCACCCTTTAAGTTAGATAATTGCTCTGCATGTAATTTTACCGGTAAATTTAATTCTTTGGCTTTTTCAAACACTTTCCTGGTTTGCGCATTTGAAAACCCAACCCCTTCACAAAATGCGTCAACGGCATCAGCTAAACCTAACTCAGCGACTTTAGGTAACATATCATTACAGACAAGATCAATATATGCGTCCGCCCCTTTATCTTTATATTCAGGAGGCAAAGCATGCGCACCTAAAAAAGTTGTTTTTATATCTACCTTATGATGTTCACCAAGCAACCTAGCAACTTTTAACATTTTGATTTCATTTTCTGTATCTAAACCATAACCCGATTTAATTTCTACAGTTGTAACCCCTTCCTTCCACAAAGTATTTAATCTTTTATTTGCGGCTACAAACAAATCTTCTTCGCTTGCTTCTCGTGTTGCTTTAACAGTAGAAACAATACCTCCCCCCTGAGCTGCGATTTCTTGATACGATACACCCTCTAAACGCATTTCAAATTCAGTGGCTCTTGAACCACCAAATATTAAATGCGTATGACAATCGATTAAGCCCGGCGTAAGCCATTTACCTTGTGCTGAAGTCACAGGAATAGTTAAAACATCGCATTCAGGTAAATCCTGTTGTTCACCAACCCAGGCAATTACACCATCTTTAATAGCAACCGCCGCATTTTTTATTGCACCGTAAGATCCAGTTATATCAGGATCCATACTTGCAACATGCACATCAATAATGATTTCATCAAATTTATTCATCGCTTTTCACTTTCAATAATTTTTTAATTAGTCTAACATCAGTACTTGTATATACAAGATGGTTATATCACTTTATATACACTAACATAAGGAGATAAAACGTGAACGAACCAAAATTTGCTCAAATTAAACGCTTTATTATCGATAAAATAAAATCAGGCGAATGGCCTGAGCATAGTCGAATACCTTCTGAAAATGAATTAACGAAACAGTTTTTTGTTAGCCGTATGACAGCCAGACGTGCATTAACAGAGCTAACCGAGTCTGGTATTTTAACCCGCTCTCAAGGATTAGGCACCTTTGTTGCCAGTTTTAAATCACAATCATCATTATTAGAAATAAGAAATATCGCTGATGAAGTAAAAGAGCGCGGTGGTCAGTATGCATGTAGCCCGCTTATCGTAGAATCAATAGCTGCGATTGCGCCTATTGCAATCGCACTTGCTGTCGAAGTCGACTCCATTGTATTTAGAACAGTACTCGTACATTTTGAAAATGAAATGCCATTACAAGTTGAAGAAAGGTTTGTGAATCCAGCGCTTGCACCTGAGTATTTACAACAAAACTTTGAATTGTTCACACCTCATGAATATTTATGTAAAGCAGCACCTTTAACTGAAGCCAGACACACAGTTGAAGCCATCACGCCAAGTAAAGATATCTGTCAATGGCTATCTTTATATAATGAGCAACCATGTTTGCAAGTTATCAGGCGTACTTGGTCAACTAACGGCGTAGTAAGTTTTGCCCGGTTAGTTTCCCCTGGCAATAAATACCGTTTAGGCGGACATTTAACTTTTAAGAAATAACAATCAATTACATCAAACACTTACTAACACAAGCTAAGTGCCTGCTTCAATGTTCTTAATTGATAATTAAATCCTAATTCGGTAATTTTATCACCCAAAACAATACGCTGCTCTGTATTTTGTGCTAAAAATTTGGGGGGTTCTGAATTTAACAATAAACACGCCTGTTTGTAAAAATCACCTTTAGTTGGATGATCAGGCGTAACTAAATTATAAATCTGCTCTGAAATTTGCCAGTTTTCAATTAAATATATTATTCCGGCTACGGCATCGATTTGATGCAGCATATTAACGCTTGTTAATGCACTTGATTTTAGCTCTTTACCCGCAACAAACTTACCAGGATGACGCTTTGGCCCCATTAATCCAGCCAGACGCACCACTTTACCCAATTTTTCTCTTTTTAATACTGATATTTCTGCATCATGTAGTAAATGTTTTTTACTCGTTGCTAAAGTTAATACACTTGTTTCATCATAAATATTACTTTCATCAGGGTATACCCCTGTAGAAGAACACAACAAAAAACCAGTGTATTTAAGTTGTGAAGCTAGTTCTAATATTAGTTTTAACAGTATTAAATACTCAGGCGTTTTAGGGGGAATGCAACAGATCCAATAAGCATTTTTTAGTGTTAAGTTATGAATTAAGTCACGTCCTTGTAACGACAAGTAGTGATCAGTTTGTTTTACAGAACTTGATTGCTGTTTGTGCGTTGCCTGTACACTATGGCCTTTTACCTTGAGTTTTTCTGCTAATTCAGCCCCTAACCAACCGGCCCCTAAAATAACAATATTTGGTAATTTTGCTGGCATACCCCTTTCCCATAATTGAATACAAAGTAGCGAAAAAAATTTATATGTGATTATATACCCTAGTTGCCTCAAAATGCAGTTCACAGTTAGCAACGAGGTGAAATGGGTAAAAGTAAACAAATAAAGTGGTAATTATATGATGATACAAGATTTATCTCTAAGAAAAAAAATACTCTTTTTTATTGGTGGCACTATTTCTGTTTTATTAATTCTAGCTTCCAGTTATTTTGTTAACAATATCGCCGATTTATCTCGCTCCTCTATCGAACAAAATACCAAACATTACTTACAATCAGAAAAATTATCTATCGAATCTTATTTCACACAGTACGGCAGACTGGTTGAAACCTTTGTGACCAACCCACATTTTATGAAATGGTTTGAAAACTATAATAGTCGTGACATTGACCTCAATACTTCAATGGGTTTTAAAGAAGTCAACCAGGACTTTATTCGCATTAGTAGTAATGATGAAAATATATTATCTGCATTTTTTGGCTCTGCTAATACAGGTGTTTATTTTAAGGAAAATCAACGTACATCAGAAGCAAAAGGAGAACCTTATTACACTTATAAACGCCCCTGGTGGAATGAAGCGCTTGAATATAATAAATTATATGTAGGCTCTTTGTCTGTTGATTTCTCCGAAGGAACCGTATCCTCAGCATTGCAGCAACCTGTATACAATGATGAAAATAAATTAATTGGTATTGGTGGCATAGATTTACAGTTAAATAAAATTGCCGACATGATAGAGGCGATTAACTTTAATGGTAAAGGCCATGGATTTTTATTAGATAATGAACAAAAAGTTGTTCACTTTTCTAAAAAAACCGGCCATAAACTCTCTATCACGGATGAAGATCCAAAAGGTAAACAAGGACTAGATGCATTAGAAAAAGAGTTTAATGATACTTCTGGATTCAGCAACCTGAATAGACAAATGAAAAATAATTTAGCTGGTAATGAAATCGTTACTCTCAAAGGAGAGGAATACTATGTTGTTTATAACCGATTACAGCTAGATAAACCGGTACTTGACTGGTATTTAGGTTTATTGATCCCAACTGAAATGATTGAAGAACCAGTAGATAATGCCGTATTCACAACGATAATGTTCGTAGGTCTGATTTTAATTATTCTAGGTGGTGTGATCATTTGGGCTACGCAACTGATCAGTAAACCTATCATAGAATTAACAAATATTATGCAGGATGTCGCGTCAGGTGAAGGAGATCTTACAAAAAGAATTAGTGTAGAAAGTAAAGATGAAGTTGGACAGCTTGCTACACATGTAAACACCTTTATTGCTAAATTACATACATTACTCAGCTCAACAGCGGGGCAGGCAAAACAACTAGGTCATGCTAGTGAGCAATTAAGTAAAGTTTCTGCAGAAACTAACGAAGAGATCCAACAAGAAAAACAACAAGTTGACAGCGTAACCACCGCAGTAACAGAAATGGCTGCAACCGTACTGGAAATTTCGCGCAACGCGCAGGAAACAAACACAGCAGCGGAAGAAGTACAGCAACTCACCAAAGTTGGCACTAACATATCAAATGATGCACAAAGTGTAATGACTTCATTGGCTACACATATAGATGAAGCCTCACAGGTCGTTTCCGGCTTAGAAAAAGAGTCGGGCAATATTGGTGCTGTTGTGGATGTGATCAATAGTATTGCTGAACAAACTAACTTGCTAGCTTTAAATGCAGCAATAGAAGCCGCCAGAGCAGGTGAACAAGGACGCGGGTTTGCTGTTGTTGCGGATGAAGTCAGATCACTTGCCAGCAGAACTCAAGAATCAACCGACGACATTAGAAATATGATTTCAAGGTTGCAGCAAATAGCACAACAAGCATCCGTTATGATGCAACAAGGCAAAGAACAAGCAGAAAGCTCAGTAACACAAACACAAGATGTACTTAATTCATTAAAAGCTATATCAGAATCTGTGAATGTAGTACAAGATCAAAGCCATCAAATTGCAACAGCAACTGAAGAACAAACCCTGGTTGCTGAGGATATTAATAACAATTTAAATTCGATACATCAATTGGTAAATAATACTTCAGAGCACGCCAGAGAATTAGCCGTTGAAGCTAAAGACTTGAACAGCCTTGCAACTTCTCTTAATGCCAGCGTGAATCAATTTAAGTTATAGAGGGTATAGGTTCTAGGATGCTAGGGTATAGATGTTAGGTTCTAGATTCTAGTTCCTATCTCCTAGCCCCTAAACCTCATTAGCTATTGTTTTCAATACCTTAACCCCTAATCGTTTTGCTACTCGGTTTAAATTTGCTCTGTCTGTTTGTAATTTTCTGGCTGTTGCAGCCCAATTTCCCTGCTGCTGAACTAAAGTATCAGTGATCAACTTACGTTGAAACTCTTCCGTTGCAGCTCTCAGGTTTACAGTCTCGTTTTCATTTTCTTTCAGCACTTCTGTTTGCAATGCATTATTTGAAGGTATTGCGGTTGTTAGCACCCCTAAATCTTCAATTTCAATGGTGATTATTTCTTTTGGTATTTGCCTGGCTTTGGCTTTTAATGTTGCCCGACTTATAACATGCTCTAATTCTCTGACATTCCCGGGCCAATCATACTGACTCAAATAAGACATTGCATCTGTTGCAATTTTAAGTTGTCTGATCCCCAGCTTTCTACGCGTGTTTTCTACAAAATACCCAGTCAAAATTTGCACATCACCATTACGTAATCGCAATGCAGGCACAGTGATCGGATAAACACTTAATCTATGATATAAATCTGCTCGAAACCGACCTGACTTCACTTCTAAGGATAAATCCCGATTAGTTGCAGCTAATATTCTGACATCAACTGTCTCAATTTTATCCTGACCTACAGGCTGAATTTCATTATTTTGTAAAGCACGTAAAATTTTACTTTGGGCGGCCAAAGGTAATTCCCCTATTTCGTCCAAAAATAAAGTCCCACCATCTGCAATTAAAAACTTGCCAGCCCGAGCACTCTGCGCTCCGGTAAATGCACCTTTTACATGCCCAAACAACTCGCTTTCAATTAAATTTTCAGGTAGTGCAGCGCAGTTAACATAAACAAGCGGCCCTGCTCTTCTTAATGACTTTTGATGTAAAGTTCTGGCAACCAGCTCTTTGCCCACCCCGGTCTCACCATATATTAAAATATTAAATTCAGACGCTGCAACTACATCTAACTCTTGCTTCAACTTTTGCATTACAGCGCTTTCACCCACGAGCTCTCCACCATCTCGCATCATAGCTTCCTGCGTCAATTCAGCCACAACTTGTCTGGAATGATGGGCCTGCTCTTCTAATTTATCTAATATTAATGCCGTATTCAGTGTTGCAGCAGCGATTGCAGATATTACTTCAAGTGTACGATTCGGTATTTTGTCAAAAACATTAGGTGTTAAGCTATCTACGGTTAATAAACCTAATAACTTATCGTCAAAAAATAGTGGTAACCCCATACAAGCGTGCACAGGTAAATCACCATCCCTATCAAGAAGTAACCCATCATAGGGATCGGGCAATGTACTTGTGGAAGAAAACCTTACCGGCGCCGTAGCTTCACATAACACTTCAAATCTGGGATGTTCAGCAACATAAAACCGACGACCTAAAATATCTCTGGTTAAACCTTGTAAAGCAATAGGTTTAAGCATATCACCGTGAAACGATAACAAAGCGACGGCATCACAAGAAATAGTTTTTCTTACTGTATCAAGTAATCGACCAAACCTGTCTTTATTACTTAAACTTTGCGCTAAATCTAATGCAAGCTCAATAAGTGCAGTGGAAGATATTTCGTTCATGGATTATCTTTTGAAAGTGTTTTTCAAGATTATATACTGATAGTTTGAAAAAAGGGATTTAGACTTATTATTTTGAAAGTCGAGTGAGAATTTCCTCTCACCCAATTTATTAAATGTGGCATTATCGAAGGTGTATATTTTTAAAATGTAAAACATACACCGATGAATATTAAATTATTTTTTCGTGACTTCACGTTCATAGTTTAAACGTTTAGCCGCATCAAGTGTCAGCATTTGCATAAAAGCTTTAACTTCGCTATCACTGCCAACTGGCGCTCCAGATTGACCACTACCAAATACCGTTGTAGGCACTTTACGTTGAGCAAAGGCTTGTGCCCATAATTTTTGAATTTGAATTTCTGCTTCCAGTTTTTGAGCTAACGCGTTATCCGCAGCTAAAATAACTTTCTTTTGATAAGCTTCTGCTTCGGCTAAAGTGCGTTTAGTATCAGCTTCAATTTTGGCTTTCTCATACAATATTTCAGCAGTTTCTTTTGCAATTTCAGCTTGTGCTTTTACTTTTCTAGCGCTAGTTATTGCCAATTGTTTTTCTGTTTCTGCTTCAGTCGTTTTTTGAATTTGATCTACTTTTGCTGTTGCCTGACGTTCAGCGACTTCACGCTCACCTCTGGCAATCGCCAATAAACGTTGCTCTTCTTCCTGTACTCTTTGTTCACGAGCAATTGCGCGGTCTGCTGACGCTTTTTGTTTTAGTTGCATTCTTTCTACAAATTTCGTATTTGGTCGCATTTCCGTTACTAAAGCTGAAACTACGGTTATCCCAAAGTCATTAAATCTTTGCGCTTTTCGCTTTGGTAAACCATTTTCATCTAACACCTTTTTAACTACAAAAACTGTTTTTATATCTTCACCATATTGATCTTGTTCAGTACCTAAAGCCGCGTTTGCAGAAGACTTAGTTTTTCTGTTTGATTTAACTTGAATTTCTTCACGTTTAACTAGAAAAATACCATTACTCATTTGTTTTTCAAATTCAGAGTTAAATTCTGTTCTACCGCCAGCATAATATTCTTCAGCAGACATTAATGATGCATTTGCTTGTAAAGTTTCTTTAAACGCTGGCATTAATGCCGTTCTTAATAGGTTTTCCGGAGAACGATATTCATGCGCTAAGTTTAGAAATGATTCATGATCAGCTGGAATAGCAAAACGCACCGTGGCTTCAGCATGGGCATCAACTTGATCTAAAAACATAATGCTCATTGGCGGCAAACTTGCAGATGAATTATCGGTATCATTTTCAGCCCTTACCATATTGCCGGAAGAACCTTTAAGTGCTTGTACTGTCATCGCCCTTTTCCATGAGTTATAACGACCAAAAGGGTAGAATTTATATCCTACTTCTGTCACTACGTCTTCATCACCTAACACAGTACGAACATGGTAAATATAACCCGGTTCGGCATAAAAAAATGATTTTGATAATATGATTGCAAAAATCAACAGACCAAAAGCGATGGTAACTATTTTAACAATTCCCGTCTTAGACGGAATTAATTTAGATAATTCGGGCATATTCTTTCCTTGTTATTATTCACTAAATTGAAATTTAAACCACTCAAAAACAGGATTAAATGGGAGGCAAATAAATAATGAATTTTTAAAAGCGGCAGTATACATCACCATTAAAAATTACCAAAACCCATACTATTCTGAACTGAATTTAAACTAAAGCAGGAATAAATAATGAAAATCAACAAAAATGCCTTTAAAATACCCAGCTATTAAAGATCCAATCATTTAGTATCAGGCTAAATTGCTCGATTTAACTAACAGAGAAAATTGATGTCACACACTCGCGGAAATTTATTTATTTTATCAGCGCCTTCAGGTGCCGGTAAATCTAGTTTAATTAAGGCGCTATTGCAGCGTCATTCAGATATGAAAGTATCAGTCTCGCATACCACCCGTAAAAGTCGCCCTGGTGAAGAAAATGCAGTGCACTACAACTTTGTCACTGTAGATGAATTTAAAGCATTGATAGAAAAAAATGACTTTTTAGAATGGGCGCAGGTTTTTGATAATTATTACGGCACTTCAAAACAGAGTATTGAGTCGCAATTAAGCCAGGGTATTGATGTATTTTTGGATATCGATTGGCAAGGTGCCCAGCAAATAAGAAAAATTTTACCTCAAGTACAAACTATCTTTATTTTACCCCCTTCTAAAATGGAACTGGAAAACCGACTCAAGTTACGAGGACAAGACTCAGCAGACGTGATTGCCTCCAGAATGAAAAAAGCCCAATCTGAAATGTCTCATTATAATGAATTTGAATATTTGATCGTAAATGATGATTTTGATACCGCTTTATATCAATTAGAAACCATCGTTTTTGGCCAAAGACTAAAACAATTTAATCAAGCTTTAAAATACCCAGCTTTATTGAATGACCTTTTATCCAATGATAACCAAAAATAGTTTGGCTAAATCTCACGCTTAAAGTAAACTACTCTTTTGCGTAAATTGATTTTTTAATTTGGGAGTGCCTGATGGCTCGTGTAACTGTTGAAGATGCTGTAGATAAAATTGGCAACCGCTTTGATTTGATCTTGGTTGCGGCACGACGTGCCCGCCAAATTGCCACTGGTGGTAAAGATCCTATGGTTGATGAAGAGAATGATAAACCTACAGTTATCGCTCTTCGTGAAATTGAAGCTGGCTTAGTAACAAACCATTCTATGGATACGGTTGAAGTTGAAGAACAGCAAGACCAAGAAGCATCTGAGCTTGCTGCTGTTGCTGCAATTGTAGGTGGTAATCAGTAATCTGATTTGTTAGCTCACTTGTATAAGTGACTTGCCAACGATTTTTTTTAGCGTCGTTGGCAATCCTTTCTTTTCATCCTATGTTTAAAATTGATATAGTTAATCCGCCTATTAATCCCGCCTTACAAGAGCATTGGAGAGTGAATGTATCTTTTTGAAGGTTTAAAAAATAATGTTTCACAATACCTGCCACCAGAACAGGTAGAATTAATACAAAAAGCCTATGTCGTAGCCCGTGAAGCTCATGAAGGTCAAACCCGCTCAAGTGGTGAACCTTATATAACACATCCTGTTGAAGTAACACAAATTTTAGCTAAGATGAAGTTAGATCATGAAACTTTAATGGCAGCATTAATGCATGATGTGATCGAAGATACAGACTTTAGCCAACAAGATTTAGCTGAAATTTTTGGTGAAACCGTTGCCGAATTAGTAGAGGGCATGAGTAAGTTAGACAAACTCAAGTTTAAAACTAAAAAAGAATTTCAAGCTGAAAACTATCGTAAAATGATTATGGCAATGACACAAGATATTCGTGTCATCCTGATAAAACTCGCTGATCGCACACATAACATGCGCACATTAGGGGCTTTACGCCCTGAAAAACGCCGTAGGATCGCCAGAGAAACCCTGGAAATTTTTGCGCCAATAGCCAATCGTTTAGGTATTCACGATATCAAAAATGAGTTGGAAGATTTAGGTTTTCAGGCGTTATACCCAATGCGTCACAGGGCTTTAAAATCGGAAGTTGCAAAAGCGCGCGGTAATCGTAAAGAAATCATTAACAATATTCAAAATGATATAATAACGCGATTAAAAGAGTCTGGTATTAATGCTGAAGTATCAGGCCGTGAAAAGCACATCTATAGTATTTATCGAAAAATGTTAAACAAAGAACTGATGTTTAATGAAGTGATGGATATTTATGCATTCAGAGTTGTCGTTGATTCTTTGGATACTTGCTATCGCGTCCTGGGGGTCACCCATAATTTATTTAAACCTATTGAAACTCGCTTTAAAGATTATATTGCGGTACCAAAAAGTAATGGTTATCAATCCCTGCACACCTCATTAGTTGGTCCTCATGGTATTCCGGTTGAAATTCAGATCCGCACCAAAGAAATGGATCAAATGGCCGATATGGGTGTCGCTGCACACTGGATGTATAAAAAGTCAGGTGAAAAAACAGGAAATACAGCCCAGCAACGTGCTCGCCAATGGATGCAGAGTTTACTTGATCTACAGCAAAGTGCAGGATCTTCATTTGAATTTATTGAAAATGTAAAAACTGAACTTTTTCCTGAAGAAATTTATGTCTTTTCACCTGATGGCCGTATCGTAGAACTCCCTATGGGCGCAACAGCAGTTGATTTTGCCTATGCTGTTCATACTGATGTTGGAAAAACTTGCGTTGGTGTACGTGTAAACAGAAAACCTTACCCATTAAATCAAGCATTAGATACAGGTCAAACCGTTGAAGTTATAACGAGTTCTGGTGCCCATCCAAATGCAACCTGGCTAAACTTTGTTGTAACTGGAAAAGCCAGACAAGGGATCCGAAATTACCTCAAAACCCAACAACACGAAGAAGCCTTAAATTTAGGCAGACGTTTATTAGAATCCGCACTGGGAGATATAGCACTAAAAGATATCCCCGAAGAGAATATCAACCGTGTTTTAGAAGATAATCAAGTTTCTTCATTATTAGAGTTACTGGTAGAAGTGGGTATGGGTAACTTGATGAGTATGCTGGTAGCAAAACGATTGCTCCAGACAGACGATGAAACCTTAAACGATGTAAAAAAAGATACAAAAGCCGCTATTATCGGTACTGAAGATATGCTGGTTACCTACTCTAAATGTTGCCGTCCAGTTCCCGGTGACGACATAGTTGCTCATGTTAGCCAAGGTAAAGGCCTTGCTGTGCATAGACATGAATGCACAAATATTCGAGGGTGGGAAAAAGATAAATCTAAATACTTCGTTGTAAAATGGGAAGATGCTCCTGAAAAGGAATATATTGCAGCATTTAGAGTTGTGATCATAAACCATCAAGGCGTCATGGCTAAACTTACGAACCTGATAGCGAGTACTCAGGCCAACATAGTGCAAATTGCAGGTGAAGAAAAAGAAAGTAACTTATATGTAATCGATCTATCGATCACAGTGAAAGATCGTGTTCATGTTGCTAATATTATGCGCCGGATCAGAGTAATGCCTGACGTACAAAAAGTATCAAGAAAAAAATAGAGTATCCAATGGGGTACTCCTGAAAATTTGGCTTCGCTGTTTACGCAAAAAAAGCGAAGTATTAATAAAGGAAATATAATGGCAAAAGTTATCATAAATACAGATTCAGCGCCTGCAGCTATCGGAACTTATAGTCAGGCAGTTAAAGTTGGTTCAACGGTATATCTTTCGGGTCAAATCCCATTGATACCAGAAACCATGGAAGTTATTTCAGAAGACTTTACAGAACAAACACATCAGGTTTTTAAAAATTTAGTTGCCGTTTGTCAGGCTGCTGGTGGAGAAATTCAAGATATGGTTAAAGTTAATATATTTTTAACTGATCTGTCTAACTTTGCAACAGTTAATGAAGTAATGAGCCAATACTTCAAAACACCTTACCCTGCTCGTGCCGCAGTGCAAATTAGTGCTTTGCCAAAAGGCGTTCAAATCGAGATTGACGGCATTATGGAAGTCCCTTCAACAAACTAACTACAAATAAACAAAAGTCAGGAAACAATACCTGACTTTTATTATTGTTCATAAAAATCATGATTTATATCATTTAATTGTTGTTTTTTAACCAGATATGACTAGCAAAAAGCTTTTCTCTGGCATAAAGTTAAATAAACAATAATATATGGACATACTCAGTGTTTAAACTCAATGAAAATGGTGAACTCTTACTACTGATTGATCCACAAACACCTAAGCCCCCAAGTGCTGATTTTTTACTAAAAGCACTGAGCAACTCTGTTTATGCAGAATTTAAAATTCAGCACAGTCAAATAAAACAGCTTTTTTCTACCAAAGACACGCCTGCACAAACTGTGATCGCCAATAAAGTCAATGCCCAATTAGAAGTTACTATTTCTGATGATAAAATGCACGCTATAGGAAAAATAACCACAGCTCAAGGAGGTGAGTTAATTGATTTAGCTACGGCAAAAACTATTTTAGTAAAAGCAGGTGTTAGTCGGGGATATAAACAATCATTATTAGAAAATTTATTGCAACAGCAATTAGAAAAACCTTCTGGTTGTGAGGTTGAAGTGACATTAGCCAAAGGAAAAGCCCCGGTTCCCGGGAGTAACGCTGTATTAGTAAAAAAAGTACCTACATTATCTGAACGCTTAGCTAAACCCAAAGAGTTAGAAGGTGGAAGAGTTGATATGCGAGATTTTGGAAAACTCGCTAGTGTCGAACCTGGGGTTACGGTAATGGAGTTAATCGAACCAGTTCCCGGTATACCTGGTTATACAGTCACAGGAGAAACATTAACGCCACAAGAAGGTAAACCGTTAAAAATGACGCCGGGTGATGGTACAGAAATTTCACCAACAAACCCAAAAGCACTCGTTTCAACACGAGCTGGCGTACCAATTGAAATAAATAATGGTATGCGAGTAGATAATATTTTTACTATTAAGGATGTTTCGGTAAAAACAGGGCATATTCAATTTAATGGCAGCGTATTAATCACCCATAATATCGATCCCGGGATGAAAGTAACCGCCAATGGCAATATTATCGTTATGGGTACGGTTGACTCTGCGATATTAGAAGCCGAAGGCGATATTACGGTAAATCAAGCCGTTATCGGTCACTTAAATCATGATCATGAAACATTGAGTTGTCAGTTAATTTCAAAAGGCGATATTAAAATCAGCCATTGCCAGTATGCTTATATAAATGCAAAAAATATTTACATTGCTAAACAAGCCAATCACTGCAATTTAAAAGCAGATAATTTAATTAAAATAGGCACAGGGGATAAACCACTTGGTAAATTAATGGGTGGGAAGGTAATAGATGCTCTACAATTACAAGTCGGTGAATTAGGGTGTGACTCTGATGCAAAAATAGAACTCTCCCTTATTCAAAAAGCTTTTAATTTAAGCTCTAAAAGTGATGAAATCTTAAAACAAATAACTAAAACTGATAAACAATTAGAGGAGCTACAGCAAGCATTGGAAAAAATAGAATGTATTAAAGATCTTGGCAAGAAAAAAGCCTATTTGGAAAAAATTTCACATAACCATACACATTGGATGGAACAGGCTGAGCAATATCAAAAAGAGCTCATGCAATATGATAATCATTTGCATGAATTATTAGATAGTGCAGCTATAAAAATATATAAAATACTCCATTCTGGTATTGAATTGCATATATTTGACAAAGTATTACAAGTAAAAAGAAACTATCCTCCTTGTGAAATACATTTGGTTGAAGATAAAATAAAAATCGAATTTAAAACATAACATTATCTGATTAAGCAGATCGCCCCACTTAACCAGAAACTCTCAATAAATGTTATAAAAGATCCGCGACCTCTTGTTGTGTTTTATCACACCACACTCCCACCTGAACCTGTCCTATATGCTGTTTTTGAAGTAACAACATAGCAAGCCGTGACTGACCTATGCCCCCACCAATTGTTTGTGGTAAAGCGTTTTTCATTAACTGCTGATGCCAGTCTAATGCTAATCTGTCATTATCATCAGTAATCGCCAGCTGTTTTTCCAACGTGCTGGGATCGACCCGGATCCCCATCGAAGATATTTCAAACACATCTTCCAATATCGGATTCCATACTAAGATATCACCATTCAAACCTGCGTATTTATCACATGTTTGACTAGACCAATCGTCATAGTCAGGCGCACGGACATCATGAATAGCACCATCAGATAAAACACCGCCAATTCCCATTAAAAATACGGCGCCATGCTTTTTGGCTATCGCCCTTTCTCTGTCTTTTGAAGATAAGTCAGGATAAAGCTCAACTAACTGCTCTGAATGAATAAAGGTAATACTGTCGGGTAAAAATGGCGTTAATTGATACAACTTATCTAATTCTAGTTCCGTTGTTTTTATAGCTGAATATAAGGTTTCTACTGTTTGCTTTAAAAAGTCTAATGATCTTTGCGTATCAGAACATATAACTTTTTCCCAGTCCCACTGATCAACATACACAGAATGTACTGGAGTTAATTTATCTTCATCAGGGCGTAAGGCTTTCATATTAGTATAGATCCCCTGATCTATCTTAAAACCATGATCACCTAAGGTTTTACGTTTCCATTTAGCTAGTGAATGCACAACTTCATAACTGGCTTGCGGTAAAGTTTTGACATTAACTGCCACTGCATTTTCATATCCACTTAGGTTATCTTGGATACCATCACCTACTTTCGCCAATATTGGTGCTTGCACTTCAATTAAGCCCAATTGAGCTTCTAATTGTGCTGAAAAGATTTGTTTTGCTTTACTTATTTGTTGTTGGCTTTGGATATATTCACTGCTCATAATAGGTGTTCTCTCATTACATATTTTAAGTGTTTTTATTCATCTCACATGAATAACAAAATTACGGCTTGAGAACATACTTACTTAAACCTTAAATTTATTCAACATACACCAATAAATATAGCTTTACATAATTGTAATCAACAATAAAATAAGAGTATATTTAATGATTCAATAATTAACAGGTATAACCATGATACAAAATTATGAAATCGATAATTTGGATAAAACCATACTTCACGCTTTAAATCACAATGCCCGGCAACCGTATGCAGAATTAGCTAAAACATGTGGCGTAAGTGCAGGGACAATTCATGTCAGAGTGGAAAAAATGAAACAAGCAGGGATCATTGAAGGGACAAAAGTATCAATTAATGCAAAAAAATTAGGTTATGATGTTTGTTGTTTTATCGGAATAAACTTAAAGAATGCGAAAGATTATCCAGATACCTTAAAAAAGTTAGAGGCACTTGAAGAAGTTGTTGAAGCTTATTATACAACCGGTAATTACAGCATTTTTATTAAATTAATGACGCGCTCTATTGATCACTTGCAAAGAGTGCTAATAACCAAAGTACAAGCAATCGATGCAATTCAATCAACGGAAACTCTGATTTCCTTACAAAACCCCATTAAACGTGACATCTTACCTAAGTTAAATGATGACTAAGGGAATTGAGCAATATTTCCAACTTGTTTGCTATGTATTATAATCTGAAGCTGAAAATCAGTCGTGAGCCAGTTAATGCAAAATAATCGCTATAAAAGAGTAAAAACCGTTTTAGATAAAAGACAAACCGATTTAACAGTTTGTTTAGATGAAGTTCATAAGCATCATAATCTCTCAGCTATCGTACGCAGCGCAGATGCCGTTGGCATTCATCACATTCATGCTGTTTGGCCAAAAAATCAAAGAAGACTGACAAATAATACCTCTGGCGGTAGCAAAAACTGGGTGGAAACCCATTTACACGATAATATTTCACACGCTATTACCGAGATTAAACATAGATCACCTCAAATTCAAATATTAGCAACCAATTTATCACCTACCGCGATAGACTTTCGAGAAGTTGATTATACAAAACCAACAGCAATTATTGTGGGTCAGGAGCGTACCGGAATTTCCGATGAAGCACTGCAGCTGGCCGATCAACATATCGTGATCCCGATGGAAGGCATGGTGCAATCACTCAATGTATCTGTCGCTGCTGCATTGATACTGTTTGAAGCGCAACGACAAAGAAAAATAGCAAATATGTACCAACAAACGGATTTATGTGACAAAGTTAAACACACTATGCTGTTCGAAGGCTGCCATCCGATCATCGCCAAACAATGTCGCGCTAAAAACCTGGCATACCCATTATTAGATGATCAGGGAGAAATTATAGCTACTGAAGCATTCTGGAATACCTTAAGATATGAAGCAAGTTAACTAATTAATACGTAATTTATACAAGGAAATGTCCAATGAGTAGTCCGCCTTTGAATCAATATCCAATTACTGAATTAAAAGGTGTTGGTCCTAAAATGGCTGAGCGATTACATAAATTACGCATATTCACCGTGCAGGATTTATTGTTTCATTTACCACACAGGTATGAAGACAGAACACGTATATACCCTATTTATCAATTAAAAAATCATGCACATATGAGTGTGCAGGCTCAAATTGAAAGTACGCAAATCAATTTTGGTAAGCGACGCATGTTAATATGCCACATCAATGATGGCACTGGCAGCTTAACTCTCAGGTTTTTTAATTTTACCGCAGCACAACAAAATAGTCTGGTTCAGGGGAAAACATTACGCTGTTTTGGTGAAGTACGCAGTACCCGTAATGGCTTTGAAATGGCACACCCCGAATATAAAATCATCTCTGATAATGAAAATTACTTAGCATCAGATCAAACATTAACACCTGTATACCCAACTACTGAGGGACTAAAACAACTTCAGATCAGAAATTTATCAGAACAGGCCGTGGTGCTGCTAAGTAAATACGATATTGAAGAACTTTTACCACTTGAGTATCAATTTTCCGGTTTAAGCTTAAAACAAGCGTTATTATTACTGCACCGCCCATCGCCAGATATCGATCAATCTTTATTAGAATTAGGAACACATCCGGCGCAACAAAGATTAGCCATGGAAGAGCTTTTAGCACAAAACCTCAGCTTATTAAAGCTCAGAACCAAAGGACAAAATCATCAGGCAGTCGCTTTAGCCAAAGAACATCATCTAGAAGCTAAATTTTTACAATCTCTGCCATTTAGTCCAACTTCTGCACAGCAAAGGGTGACTACAGAAATAAAAGATGATTTAGCTAAAAACTACCCTATGATGCGCCTTGTGCAGGGAGATGTAGGCTCAGGTAAGACCTTAGTGGCTGCACTCAGTGCATTAACGGCAATCGCCCAAGGTTATCAGGTTGCATTAATGGCCCCCACTGAAATTTTAGCAGAACAACATGCCACTAGTTTTACAACCTGGTTCGAACAACTAAATATTAAAGTCGCCTGGCTTGCTGGCAAAACAAAAGGCAAATTAAGAGAGTCCACCTTAGAAGCTATTTCAAGTGGCCAGGCTCAAATGATAGTTGGTACCCATGCATTATTTCAAAACCAGGTCGCTTTTAATAATTTAGCACTCATAATTATAGATGAGCAGCATAGATTTGGTGTTCATCAAAGGCTGGAGCTCAGAGAAAAAGGGAAATTTGAAGTTGACGCTAATACCTTATGTTATCCCCACCAGCTTGTTATGACAGCAACCCCTATTCCACGTACCTTAGCTATGACCGCCTATGCCGATTTAGAAACCTCTATAATAGATGAATTGCCCCCCGGGCGTACGCCCATTACGACAGTTGCCATTGCAGATAGCAGAAGAGCAGAAATTATTGAAAGAGTCAGAAGTGCTTGCACAGAGCAAAATAGGCAAGTTTATTGGGTATGCACCTTAATTGATGAATCTGAAACACTTCAGTGTCAGGCTGCTGAAGACGCAGCGGTTTCATTACAAAAGCAATTACCTGAATTAACAATCGGTTTAGTGCATGGCAGAATGAAACCAGCAGAAAAACAAAATATTATGGAACAATTTAAAAAGGGTGAAATCCATTTGCTCGTGGCGACAACGGTTATTGAAGTGGGAGTAGATGTACCTAACGCAAGTTTGATCATTATAGAAAACCCGGAACGATTAGGTCTTGCACAACTTCACCAATTAAGGGGGCGGGTTGGCAGAGGTGCAATCGCATCACATTGCGTATTACTTTATCACGCTCCTTTATCATTCACGGCACAAAAAAGACTCGCAGTCTTAAGAGAAAGTAGCGATGGTTTTGTGATCGCCGAGAAAGACTTAGAGATCAGAGGCCCAGGTGAAGTCTTAGGCACAAAACAAACAGGGTTAGCCGAATTTAAAATTGCCGACTTAGTCAGAGATGCCGCATTAGTTAAGCAGATCCGTCCTATCGCGAAACAAATTTTAATCCATCAGCCACAACAAGTAGATAAACTTATCAACCGATGGATGCCAGAAAGAGAACAATATGCCCAGGCATAAAATCAAATATCAGGGTATAGATGTTAGGTTCTAGGATTCTAGGATTCTAGGATTCTAGGTTCTAGGGTATAGATGTTATACCAATTCCGATAATTAACTGTCCATTTTTGCCCAATCCCTTGTACATAAGGACATTACTCTATCAACATCACTTCTAAAGTTATTCCAAGCGGTTGTACATTTATCAACAATGTCCTCATAATCTTTAAACGACCTATTAGCTATTTCATTTTGTCTTAACCAGGACCAAACTTGTTCTATCGGATTTAACTCCGGTGAATAAGGTGGGAGGTGTATGATGCTTAAGTTAGGGAAACTTTCATCAAGATATTCTTGATGCCAGCTGGCACCGTCCATGATCACTACTGCATGTCGACCAGCTTCTGTTGCATCTGATATTAATTTCAAATGAGCGCTCATAACGTCCATATTACTTACCGGAGCTATAATTGCTTCCGTCTTTCCATTTGACATACACACCGCACCAAACAAATAAGCATATGTAAATTGTTGCTGCTGAACTACACGTGGTCGCGTTCCTGTCTCAGCCCAAACTCGTGTAGTCGTATTCTGCTGCCCAAACCGTGCCTCATCTTGAAACCAAATATCAACGCAATCAAGCGCAATATATCCTGGGATCTTAAGGATCGTTTTTATTTGGAATTTTTTTAAAATCTTCTTGTACTTCAACCGATTGTTTTGGATGTTTTGAGCGGGTGGTGATCCAACTTAAATTAAGTTTATGCAGCAAGTGATAAATATTTGTTTTTTGATATTTAACATTAAATTCAGATGAAATATAAGCTTGTACGTCTTTACCTTGTAATCGACCACCATCAGGTTTTACAGCTGAACTTACAACATAATTCTTAACTTGCTGTAATTGACTATCAGTTAATGCTTTAGGGCGTCCTGTACGTTCTTTCTCTTCAAGTCCCTTTAAACCATTATTTAAATAGCATTTAATCCATTTATTTACGCTAGTTCTACTTACCTTTAAATAACTCGCAATTTGAGTTCGATTTTTACCATCTATAAAGTGGGAAACGGCCAGTAAGCGCAGTCGGAGTCTAGCGTTTGCGGTTGACGAAATTATTTGTGATAAAGTTTTTGACATTAATAACCCTCCTTTCTTTGGTTATTAGATCACATAATTATCGGAATTTAAAGAAGATCATTAAATTATCGGAATGGGTATTAGGTTCTAGGATTCTAGGTTCTAGGGTATAGATGTTAGGTTCTAGGATTCTAGGTTCTAGGGTATAGATGTTAGGTTCTAGTACTCGTTCACAGAAGTTTTGATCAGTTGCCTTACTTAAATTCAGGCAACTGATTTATTCCAATTAATAACCTTATAGTTCGGCTTTTTCCTGCAATTGAAGTGATGAGTCCTTTCTTTTTAAGCGTTAAAATCATGGCATGAACACTTGATGATGCAGTCCCAAAATAACGCTCAAAATCACTTTCAGCAGGTGCAATACCATTCACTTTTGTGTAGTAATAAATAAATGCTAAATACTGCCCTTGTTTCGTAGTAAATGACGGCAACTTTTCTCTATTCATAATGAACTTTTTTCCTAATTGACGATCCTTTAATTCATATTTACTCATTTAATATTGTTATGAACCGAAAGTATATTGTTGAATTATCAGAAAAAGAAAAATACGAATTAGTTAATTACTGCAAAAAAGGCATGATCAATGTTCGAAAGTACAAACGAGCCGCTATTTTATTAAAAGCTGACCGTTGTCAATACACAACAGAGCAAATATGTGAGGCGATTCAAGTGAGTTCTTCAACTGTATTTCGAGTAAAGCGTCAGTTTGTCAAAGAGAGTTTAGATGCCGCTTTAAATGAAGGTGCACGCAGTGGTGCTATGAGAAAAACTTCCGCGAAAGATGAAGCAACTTTAATAGCAACAGCATGTACCGAGCCGCCAACAGGACATTGCAGATGGACATTAGCGTTGCTTGGTGAGCGATTAATTACACTGACGGATTTAAAGAGTATTTCGTATGAAACGATCCGTAGACGCCTTAAAGAAAATGCGTTAAAACCATGGCAAAAAAAGATGTGGTGTGTAGCGACAATGGACGCTGAGTATATTGCAAGAATGGAGCATGTACTTCAATTGTATGCAGAGCCAGCTGATGAGCTCAACCCCATCATTAACTTTGATGAGGCGATGAAGCAACTCGTTGATGATACACGGCCAGTACAACCCATGAAAAAGGGACAAGTAAAACGCCTAGATTATGAATATAAACGGGTTGGCGTGGCTAACTTATTTGTATTTTTTGACCGTCATCGGGGTTGGCGGCATGTTAAAACAACACAGAGGAAAACGAAAGTTGATTTTGCTCATTGTATGAAGGACTTAGTCGATGAACACTACCCACATGCGAATAAAATTCGTGTCGTACTAGATAACTTATCGACTCATACTGAAGGTGCGCTATATAAAGCATATTCACCTCAAGAAGCACGACGTATTTTAAATAAAATAGAGTTCCATTACACACCCAAACATGCGAGTTGGTTAAATATGGTCGAGATAGAAATTGGCAATATGAATAAGCAATGCTTAGATCGGCGCATAGCAAGTATGGAAGAGTTGAAGACAGAGCTTGCAGCGTGGGAATGGCGCCGAAATAAAGAAGGCGCTAGTATAAATTGGATGTTTAATGTTGATTCAGCACGTGAAAAACTAGTGAGAGCCTATGGTTTTCTCAACTAGTCAAAATTTGTGTGATGAAGTACTAGTTCCTAGCCCCTACGTCCTCTTCCCTAGTCCCTATGTCCTCTTCCCTAGTCCCTAGTTTCTCTCATTAAAACTTAAATTCTAAGCCTACACCTAAATAATCTGTATCTGCTTTAACAGTGTCATTATCGAAACTTGAATAAAATGCAAAAATCTTGGTATTTTTAGCAAGCTTATAATCAACTCCTGCTGAAATCACATTGGTATCTAAGTTATTTTCAAAATCGGCTGATTGGTATTGCGCCTTAAGGGTTGTTTTACCAAATCCATATGCCGCGTTAACAACAAAACCATCCATATCAGTCTTCGTCACCACCTCTTCTGAATTTTGATACATGGCACCAAGCTTGATACCTGCCACTTTGCCTTGTACAGTTGCACGTACAACATCATATCCAGCAACTTCACTATCTACCGCAACAGAAGCAAAAACAGGAGACTTTTTAAGTTTACTGTCACCATACATTAGTGCTGCCGAATAACCATTCTCACCTGCTTTACTATCTTCAGCAATGAAAGTTCCTACAGCTTGAAAACCGCCAAATTTTGGTGATTTGTAAGTAACAGAGTCACTCACACGATTTTCACCATTTCCACCACTTTTCCATAACGCTTTGATATCGGCTTCTAAGTCATTAAATAAATCAATTTTACCTTGAGACTGCTTAGTCGCAGTATCGTTACGACCAACAACAACTTCACCAAACGCACCTTTTAAACCAACATATTGATTACGTGATTTAACATTATCTGCACCTGATTCATCGGAAATATCAATTTGCCATTCCATTTTATAAACAACCGTAATGTCATCATTGGCTTTATAATCACCTTTCACACCAAAACGTGAAGCATTACTTTTAATTTCACTGAAACGACCATCACCATCATCTGAAGATTGTAGCGTCACATTCGCTTTACCATAAATGTTAACAATTTCACCAGCTGATGCCTGGAATGCCAACGCACTTAAAATAGATGTTAATAATACAGTTTTAGTCATTTTCATTTTGATTTCCTTAAAGGTATTCAAGTGATATTTCAATGGCGCAAAATTTACCACCACTAAATGACACTTTTATGACAAAAAGTATTTTTTATGACGCTTTAATGACATTAACTGTATAATTTCATGTCAAATTTACGACAACACCCATAAAAAAAATAATCCCCAGCCATTTGCTAGATTTAAAGTTACATTTAAAATTTAATTAGCAATAATCCAACTTAAAATCAAAAACTCACTTCAAATATGCAATAAATATAAATACCAAGATTAGTAGTAAACCACATAAAGTCAATTTTATAGGAATATCACCAACCTTAGCTTTATTTTTAATGACTTTGTATATTTCATCTATAATTACGCTATATCCAACTCATATGTATACATTAAAAAATTAACGGAACAATTAGTGAGAAATAGATTACTGATCATAGAAGACAGCCCTTCTATTGCTAAATTACAAAAGCATATTGGAATAAAAGCCGGATATGATGTAGATATCGCCCACTCTCTCAAACAAGCAATTGCACTTTTTGAAAAACACTCTTATTTTTGTGCCGTCGTTGATTTTGTCATCCCTGACGCTCCTAATGGCGAATCAATTGCATTCACCGTTGGTGCAGGTATTGCCACCATAGTTATGACAGGAAAAATAGATAAAAAAACAAGAGACATAGTGCTAAAGCATCCCGTAGTTGATTACATAACCAAAGAAAATAAACAATCCTATAAATATTTAGAAACTCAACTATGTCGATTACCTAAAAACACCGGTGTTCATATTTTGGTTGTCGACGATTCCCTGGCTACCAGAAACTATATAAAAGGCTTATTAACAAGACAAAAATATCAGGTTTCATATGCAATTAATGGCGCTCAGGCGCTAAAAACACTCGCTGAACATCCTGAAATAACCGTAATTATCACTGACAATCAAATGCCAGTGATGACGGGAGTTCAATTAACTTTAGAGATCAGACAAAAATACTCCCAGGATGAAATAATTATAATTGGCATTTCAAGCACTAAAAACAAACAAATATCAGCAAAATTTTTGAAAAATGGGGCTAATGATTATCTGACAAAACCGTTTAATTCTGAAGAGTTTTACTGCCGGTTAAGCCAAAACATTGAAATGCTTAACAATATTGCCACAATAAAAAAACAAGCAAATACAGACTATTTAACTGAATTATTTAATCGTCGTTATTTTTTTGAAGCGTGTAAATTAAAGCTAAAGAAACACAAATCAAAAGTCACACTCGCCATGTTAGATATAGATCATTTTAAGTCTATCAATGATAATTACGGTCATGATATTGGCGATGAAATTTTAAAAGGCTTTGCTAATTTATTTAAGCAGCATTTTTCAACTCAATTAATTGCACGCCTTGGTGGTGAAGAGTTTGCAATTTATTTTCAAAATACTAACTTAATCGACGCAAAAAAGATGTTAGAAGAATTTAGAGTTGCCATTTCCGACACTCCCATCCAGGGAATATCTTTTACCATTTCTATCGGATTAGCATGTAGAGAAAGTAACAATATAGATAAAGTTTTGAAAATTGCCGACGAGCATTTATATACGGCCAAAGGTTTTGGCCGTAATTTAGTTATTTCAGACCCTGAATAACAGTTATTTTCTTTGTTTGCTCGCGCGAAAAGCATCCCAGCTATATATCGTAAGTGCAGTCCAGATAAAGATAAAAGTCACCAGCCTGTCAAGACCAACTGATTCACCATAGAGCCCTACAGCTAATATAAACATTAAACTAGGTCCTATATATTGGAAGAACCCAAGCGTTGAATATTTCAACCTTTTAGCAGCTGCTGTAAAGCATAATAAAGGCGCGGTTGTCACTATACCTGCAGATATTAACAAAATAGTTTGTGTCCAGTTAGTTTCACCAAAATTCGTCATCTCGGTACCAAGATGAAAATACCCGTAATATAATGCCAGAGGCAATAAAACCAGCGACTCTAATAAAAGACCCGGTAATGATTCAACCGCCAGTTTTTTTCTTAATAACCCGTATATAGCAAACGTGCCCGCCAGGCTAAATGCGATATAAGGAAAAGAACCAAAACTAATAACCTGTATTAAAACCCCCGTTGTCGCAAGTCCAACAGCAATACCTTGAAATAACCTTAACCTCTCACCTAAAAAAACCATGCCTAGCAATACATTAAATAAAGGATTTATATAATATCCCAGGCTGGCATCTAACATATGATCGTTATTAACAGCCCAAATAAACAGGCCCCAATTAACACCTAAAAATAATGACGTGATCACCAGCATGCCAAGTAACTTTGGTTGCTTTATAACATGCTGAACTTTATACCATTGACCTTTGATTAATAAAATTGCAAGTAAAAAAGCACAAGACCAGATAACTCGGTGAAACAATATCTCCAATGAATCTATATTATCTAATGATTTAAAATATACGGGTGCAAAGCCCCACATCACAAAAGCAGCAACCGCATAAAAAACACCTTGCTTTTGTTCCTGACTGACAGACATAAATATTCCGGATAAAAAAAGAGCTGCTATTTTACATTGGATAACCACACGATAGATAGGAAAATTATTATTCAAATTTAATTAATGTAATTGCGGATAAAACACTCTAAAATGCATGCCACGTTCATATAAAACCGATATTGATTAACTTGTCTGCAGCAAAAAACATACTAAAACAAATTTTCGGTTATGATAATTTCAGACCGGGACAAGAAGACGTTATTTCGGCAACGCTACAAGGTACAGATTCCTTAGTACTTATGCCTACCGGCGGTGGAAAATCTCTTTGTTACCAAATTCCGGCTTTAGTATTAGAAGGCCTGACAATTGTAATTTCCCCACTGATTTCTTTAATGCAAGATCAAGTTGCACAGTTAAAAGGCTTTGGTGTCAATGCTGAGTGCATCAATCAAAGTCAAACAAGAGAAGAGCAACAAGCAATCTATCAGCAACTACATAATAATGAGATCAAGCTATTATATGTTGCGCCAGAAAGAGCGTTACAATACGAATTTTTAGAACGCTTAGGGTATTTGAATATCGCGTTATTCGCCATAGATGAAGCCCACTGTGTTTCTCACTGGGGTCATGATTTCAGACCACATTATTTTCGATTACAGCAATTAAAACAGCACTTCCCTGATATTCCTATGATGGCGCTCACGGCAACCGCTGATGTGGCAACTCGACAGGATATCGTGACCCAATTAAGTTTAAACTCTCCATTGATCCATACTGGCAGTTTCGACCGTCCTAACATACGCTACACTTTAGAAGAAAAGTTTAAACCTTTATCCCAATTAATGCGCTATCTAAAACAACAATCAGGGCAGTGTGGCATTATCTACTGCACTAGCAGAAAGCGCGTTGATGATATTGCCGAAAAGCTAGTTGATGCCGGTTACAATGCAGCTGCATACCACGCTGGATTAGAAAACAGCCAAAGAGAATTTGTACAAACAGCATTTTCCCGCGACGATATACAAATTGTCGTCGCTACTGTTGCTTTTGGTATGGGGATCAATAAACCTAATGTGCGCTTTGTGATCCATTACGATATTCCAAAAAACATCGAATCCTATTATCAGGAAACAGGTCGTGCCGGGCGTGATGGTTTAGCCGCTGAAGCCATTTTATATTTTGATCCCGCTGATATCCCAAGAGTAAAACGTTTTTTTGAAGACATTGAAGATGAGCAACGTAAAAGAGTTGAAGAACAAAGGTTTAATGCCATGGCCAGCTTTGCTCAGGCGCCCACTTGTCGCAGACAAATATTATTAAATTATTTTTCAGAATATAAACGGGAGCCTTGTGGGAATTGTGATATTTGTTTAGATCCGCCAAAACAATTTGATGCAACTGTGGTTGCTCAAAAGGCCTTATCAAGCGTTTATCGTTCTGAACAAAAATTTGGGATGGGTTATATCGTTGAACTATTAAGAGGCGCCAATACCGCCAGGATCAGAGATAATAATCACCATCAACTAAGTACTTTTGCTATAGGTAAAGATCAATCTCCGGAATATTGGCTCAGCATTTTAAGACAATTAGTACACCAGGGGTTATTACGTCAGGATATTACCTTAGGATCAATTTTACGTTTAACAGAAGCAGCCAGGCCAGTATTGAAAGGTGAATACCCTTTACAGCTTGCCGAACCTAGGTTAACAGCAAAACATGTTTATAAAGATAAGCTTGCGCGATTTAATTATGATAAAAAGCTGTTTGCGAAATTAAGAGCCTTAAGAAAGACCATTGCAGATGCTGAAAATATGCCCCCCTATGTGGTATTTAATGATGCGACTTTAGCTGAAATGGCGCAGCACTTACCAACTTCAGATAAAGACTTTTTGAATATTTCAGGTGTTGGTTTCACTAAACTTAATAAATATGGCGCAGACTTCTTACATGCAATCAGAGACTATTTGGCCAATAGTTAATCGCTGCGTCTTGTACCTAAACTTGCAAAATAAGCAGCTATATTTTCAATATCCTGATCTTTAAGCATTTTAGCCATCGGGCTCATTAACTTATCTCTGCGACTACCTCGCCTGAAATCCTTTAGTTGTTTCACTAAATATTTCGCTTTTTGTCCTGCCAAATTGGGATAATTGTCGATAGTACTGACTCCGGCAACACCATGACATCCGATACAAGAAACTGATTTAGCTTTGCCAGCTATAATATCCGCTGCCCATAAAGATGCAGACATAAGTGATAACAAACAAAATATCAAAATTTTTGTGTACATATTAACCTCTCAGGCTTATAACTTGTGATATGTGGTATATTTAAAGTAACATACGGTCTTTCTGCTTTAATACCCTACATTGAAATAGTTATCATGACAAAAATCACCTTAAATAAAGACGATAATTTTATTAAAGTAATTCCTGAAATTTTTCCCGCAAGCGATGAGTTTGAACTTTGGGCCAAAGTATTCTTACATCATCAGCACATCAGTCAATTCGAATTTGAACCTGGCGCGGATCGCCATCTAATGCGTTTTACTCACCAAAATCATAGGTTCAACCTAAACTTCGATGACTACAGTGAAAGTATCTGGATTGAACCTGATGGTGAATTAGCCGCTATGGCATTGCAGCAATTAAAGCATTTATTAGTAGAATTATATAATTACTGAGTGAGCCACCTGGCTATATTACTAATTAATTTTTGCAGTGATCCCATTGGTTCAACAACCAATGCATCTAAAACAATCATTTTTTCTTCAATCGATTTTTCCAAGGCTAAATGTAACGCGGTTAAATCTTTGGGCATTAATACTAAAGATGCTTCATTAGGCTGATATGATGTGCCAATTGCATAGTATTCTCCCGGTTTATTTGTCATTTCTATATGCGCCCCTAAAATAAAACTCACGTCATGATAATAAGTAAAAGTCGCCAGCCGTGCGATGCTATCTTTATAATCTCCCCAGTCCTTTACAAATATCGCCCCAGGGTAAACAGTATCACCGGTAAGTAGCCATTTAGTGCTCGGATCATAAATTGAAATAGCTTCTTCCTGGTGGCCAGGCGTAGGGATCACTGTAACTTTACGATCACCTAACTCAATATAAGCGTGACTTTCGGGTTTTTTATCAAAACCAAAGTATTGATCTAAGCTAGTACGATTTGGCGCTACTACAGTAACATTTTCTTTGCCTTCAAACTGAATATCACCAGTATAATGATCGCTATGACCATGTGAGTGAAGCACCAGTATTTCTATATTGTTATTGCCTCCGTATACCGCCTGTTGATCAATTAACGCTTTCACTGTGTCATATAACGGAAAATCTGCAGGGTTCTCAGTCGCTCCGGTATCTAAAACCAGTACTTTTTCAGCACCAAATAAAACATAAATAAAAGGTGCTTCATAAGTTGTGCATTTATTTTGGCGTAATATATAGCTTGATTGGTCATATTGATAAACCTCAAGTGCCGGTTCCTCATTGGTTTCACAATCAGCAGATCCATGATCCCATTTCTTTTGCTCTAATGATTCAGGCAAAAGCGCAGTCGGATCTGCCAAACTTGCATTTGTTGATGGTGACCAACTTCCAAAAATACATAACAGTAGCGCCACTAAAAATAATTTATTTTTCATATTAACTCCTTTGGCTCAGATAACCTGATATCAATTTATTTACACTTCATTAAATTTTTTTGTTCAAAAATCATCTCTGGGAAGCTGTGCATAATTTGTTCTTCACTTTCATTGAAATTATAATAATACAAACATTAATTATTGTAAAACGATAATTAAATATTTTAAATTGATAATAACAAGGTGTCTGATATAATCTTTTAAAATATTAACGGAAGACAATTTTTACAATGAATGAAAATATGCAAAAATTGACGAAGATCAGCGGTCTTTTTCGCGGGTTGGTAATAATAGGCGCTACAGCCATGTTCTTTTTCCTCGCTTATGAATACATTGTAAATGATGAATTACGACGTGCCTCTAGCGCATACTTTTATGAACTGTGGGATACGGACAATGCCGACCGAGGTATACTACTTGCGCTTCAACTTCCCAGATTGTTCACACTTTTTATTGGACTTTATTGGCTACAACGTTTACTTGGTCATTTTCAGTTAGGTCACTTCTTTGGTAATGAGGCGATGCGTTGCTATCTCTGGTTACTCTGGTTAAAAGTAGCAGATATGCTGTTAAAAATTGCCCAGGAGCTAGTCACTGCGATATATCACAGTCAATATTTCGAACATACACGAATATCCTTAGACCTTGATATAGGCAACATCACCACAATATTAATGATGTTACTTATAGTCTACTTATTAAAAGCAGCCAGAGAAATCGAAGCTGAAAATAAAGAGTTTATCTAGCCTAAAAAGGTCTACGTTATGGAAATAATAGTTAATTTAGATGTCATGATGGCTATTCGAAAGGTGAGCTCTAAGGAATTAGCCAGGGAAATAGGCATCACCGAGGCAAACCTTTCACTGCTAAAAAGAGGAAAAGTAAAAGGTGTGCGCTTTGAAACACTAGCCAGCATTTGTCAATATTTGAACTGCCAGCCTGGAGATATTTTAGCATTCAAAGAAACTTAAAAGATTTAGGCAAAAACCTATAGCAGGATGAAAATAGAAAACCCCAACCAGCTAAGGCCTAATAAAATCCAAGGAATAACGTGACTCACTTTGTCTTTAGTTTGCTCTGTATCCTCAGTATTGATAGCCTCGCTTTTATTTTTTAACAGCTGTTTTTTGTGCTTATCTCTTTCTCTTGATTTCACTTTTTGTTGCTTTTTATATTCAGCAATGCCTTTCTCTATACCCTTGGCAATTAATTTAGTTTGTTCCTTGGTCTGACCTTTTTTTTGCGTGCCTTTTGCAATGCTCAATGCTTCAGCCTGCACTTCATCAGATATTTTTTGGCTCATTCTGCTTTACCTTGTTGGTTAAATGCCAATAATCATTTTATTATGTTAGTTTATCATTTTGCGCTCTAATGAGAATAAGTCTTTGCTATTCCCGAACAAGTTAGCTGTACAACAACTCATCACAACAATTAAGTCCAATATATTTATTTGTTTGATTATTTTATTATGTTGCCTGCAATTTACGCTCGAAACCTTGTCGATTTATAATAATGAAATACTATTAAGATATTCCCAATCATGGCAAACTTTATTCGATTCAGGACAATATTGGCGTATTATCACCCCTATTTTCATTCATTTTGATATCATACATTTACTTACTAACCTGCTCGTATTTTGGATATTTTCAACCCCGATATTTTGGCTAAATAGAAAGATTTTTTATGGCTTATTTTTTTCTTCAGCACTGCTAAGTAATTCCGCTGAATTTATGCTGTTAGATGAGTTTTTTGGCGGATTATCTGGCGTTAACTTTGCTCTGTTTGGATTTATGTTTCTATTCCATTTTATAAAACCAAATGGACCTTTATATGTCAGTAAGCAGTTAAGCATAGGTATTTTTGCATTTTTAGCTATATCAGCCACAGAGCTTTTAGGAAAATTTTCTTTTTATAGCCATTTAAGTGGGTTGATTATCGGAATGCTCGTGGGTTATTTTGCAGTTAGAAAATTTAGAGGTACTCAAGTTTAGCTAGCTAAACTTGATTTCATACTATTAAATTCTGACAAAGAAATTCCGTTAACTTTCTAAATCTTTAATATATAACTGGTATAACTTAGGCTCCATAATACTATTGACCGGTGAAGGTATTTTCTTAGTATCTTCACTAAAAACGGTTGCAGCCTGCATGGTTTCAGCATTCAAATAACGTGTAGGAATAGTAAATACATATTCTTCAACAAAACCGCCTTCCATACTCGCCATATTAAAACCCCATAAGCCAAATGCAGGTACAGTGAGTTGAAAACTGGCCGTTTGATCAAATACATGGTCAAGTGTCTCCTCAATGCACCAGAATGTTCTTCGAGTGAAAAACGGTGAAGAACTTTGGCTAATTAGAAAGGCATCATCAGCCATTCTACGTTTGATCATAGTATAAAATTCACGTGAATATAGTTTATTAATCGCTTCATTGTGGGGATCTGGCATATCTATGATCACCCTATCATATTTAATTCCAGGCTGATTAATATAGGTAAAAGCATCTTGGTTAAAAACCGTGACTTTTTCGTTATTCAAACTATTTTTATTTAGTTTTTTTAATAGCGGAAACTCACGTGATATGCGTGTCATTTCAGGATCAATATCGACTAAATGAATACGTTCAATATCATCATATTTTAATAACTCTCTCACAGCTAAACCATCTCCGCCGCCAAGAATTAATATATTACTTCGTTTATTACTTTGCGCCATGACCGGGTGCACCAGAGATTCATGATAACGATATTCATCTTTAGCTGAAAATTGTATGTGACCATCAATATACAATCTTTGTTCTTTAGTGCGATGAGATTCAGTGACAACAATTCTTTGATAAGGTGTTTGTTTGGTATAAACAATTTGATCAAAATATAAGTGTTGCTCTGCAAAACTGGTTAAATAACTGCCAATAAACAAGAACGAAGTTAACATAAATAAAATTGCGCCTGAAAATGCAAATAACAACTTAGGATGTTTCAAATGCTTTCTAAAAAAGTAAATATTCACTATCGCTGTCAGTATATTTATTAAACCTATGGCAAAAGATGAGCGAATTAAACCAAGTTGAGGCAATAGTAATAGCGGAAATGCCACTGAGCCGATTAACGCGCCGATATAATCTATCGAAAGTACATTCGCAATAGAGTCTTTAGTACTGACTCGTTTTGATAATAAAGTCGTTAATATAGGAATTTCCATACCAACTAACGCACCTATCACCAAAATTAATGAATACATCACTAAACTATAAAGTGCATTCACTAAAGGGAATGCCATAAATAACAATAAGCTGGCAGCACCTCCAATTAATGCAATAAAAATTTCAATAACAATAAAGTTCCGTAATAACTGGTCATCAAGTAGCTTAGATAAATAAGACCCTATCCCCATAGCAAACATAAAGAAGCCTATGGTTAAAGAAAACTGATAAACGCTATTACCTAACAAATAAGAAGATACCGTACCAATAATTAGCTCATAAGTAATACCACATAAAGCCACTATCATAATTGAAATGAGTAATATTACACTTTGCTGTTTACCCAGTTCAGGTGAGGGATTTATTACTGATTTTGCTGTCATAAGTTACCGAAGAAAATGGAATAAAAAAATAAAGAAGCCTTATTATGTAACGAGTCTACACAATAAGGCTTAAATTCTGATCTGCTATCTAAAAACCCTGTGATACAGAGATTTTCATATGATGTGTCTTATTTCCCGCTTGAGTGGCTACCAGAACCAGAACGAGATCTTGCATTACTATAAGATGTTTTACTCATAGCTTGCTTATTACTTAAAGATTTAGGGTTAACACCAGCACCACGTTGACGACTTAATAAATGACCTATCAGTAAACCGGCCATTAAGCTTGTACCACTAAAACGATGATCTCTCACATCTTCACCAGATGAAGCTAATAAACGATTTTTTTCAGAATCAATTTCAACTTTAAATAATTCGATTTCTCCGCTGTCTTTTATCGAATTTGCATTTTCATCATTATAACCTTGAATTGAACCATCTTCTTTTAATGCTATACCAATTGGCTGAGAGTGGATTTTTGGATTTGCCTGATTCATATCTGTTTGTAATGTTTTAGCAAAACGATCCATTGCTGCTGCATCACTGGTTTTTTCTGTACCATTTTCAAAACGATCTAAGCTTGCAGCAGTAACATCAAGTACACGGTCTAAATCAACAGATTCAGGCGGGTTAGAACAGGCTGTTAATAGCGTAGTTCCCGCTAACAACAATGATAATGACGACAATTTAAATTTATTCATGAGGAGTCCCTTTAAGTTATTTATTTTTTATAGATAATAAACGTAATGATCTTCACTTACGCCTATTTCATAATAATCTTTTAATTGCCCGGCTTGTTTAAACCCGACATCAAGCATTAATTCTTTTACATTTTGATAATTTGATGGAAAGCTAACTAATACAACACTTGCATCATTATTACGCGCGGCATCAAGCCCGGTTTCCAGATCGTGAACACTAAAATGCTTACCAAATATTTTGGGTTGCCAGCCAAAATTAAAGGCTGATTCTGTTTCAGCGATATGAATAAGATTATTAAATTTTAGTTTAGGAGATTCGGGTTTGATCGGTAAGGTATTTTCAGGTTTATCTTGTAATACCAAACCTAAAACAGTTAAAGATTCATCTTCATCATAATAATCTTTGATCTGTAGCTCAACTTCAAATCCCAGTGATTGATATAAATGCAAAGCCCCAGCGTATATATTATTGCCAGAGTCATCTTTATAATCACTGACATACACAAACACTTTACGTGCATTATATTCTTTAAGTTCACTAAGGATATGTTGCAGTAGTTGTTTACCATAACCTAAATTACGATATTTTTTTGCCACATAGGTCCAGGATAGTTTTAAGCTGCCAATACAATCATCTAGCTCTTTAGCGCCTGTAACACCTATTACAACATCATCAAGTAACATAACATATTGACCACCTACACCATTTTCAATGTAGTCTCTATGCGCCTCTTCCCCGTCATCTTCATCATGTTCATTAATAAAATCAACAACCGCTTCTATATCTTCCATTTCCATATAGCGAAATGTAATCACAATACTCTCCATATCCCTTAGTTTATTTTTATTATCACTTAAAATTACCAAAGTATTCTAACGTAAAAGAATCGATTAAAAAATAATTATTTAACCAATGAGTTATCAGCTGTTCTACTTGTTATTTTCGAACAACTCAAGTTTAAAACCGAACATTATTCATAGTTAAAATCACACATAAAAACATAACACATTGTTTTTATTTAAATTAAATTTATGGCACAGTCTTTTCATTATATAACTCAAATTGCATCAATAAGAATACCAGTATGAATATAGAGTTATCACAAAACAAACCATGGAAAAAATGGGCTGCATTAGGTTTATTCATCAGCCTGATTGGCTATACCGCATACGCAGTCAGTAGTAAATCTATAAAATCAATTTCCGCTGAAGCTTTGAGTTTTCAAACAGTACAAACAGGAGAGCTTGATGTATATACCAAGGCCTACGGTGAATTTGCTTCTGCAAGAGAAAGGTTATTAACGGCTCCAGCCTTAGGTAAAGTTTCTGAGATTTTAGTCAGGCCTGGTACACAAGTTACCCCTGAAACCGTTATTCTAAAATTGTTCAACCCTAAATTAGATCAAGAGGTCAGTGCAGCACAAGGATTATTGGCGCAACAGCAAGCACAAAGAGAAGCTTTTAAATATGAACAACAAAATGAAAGATTAAATTATCAAAGCCGTATCGCAGATATTGAAGCTGAAATCGAAAAAGCACAGCTTGAACTTTCTGTGAATGAGAACTTGTTAAGTTTAGGTGTTGCTTCAAAAATTGACTTACAAAGAGCACAATTAGCTGTAAAACAACAAAACAAGCGCTTAGCTTTTGAAAAAGAAAAATACCAGCAATTTGTTGAAATGCAAAGTTATCAACTCACTCAAAGAGATATCACAATTAATCAACAAAAATCCCAGGTATCATTGTTAGAGAAACAATTAAATGACATGCAAGTAAAAGCAGGGATCACTGGATCATTACAAACTTTAGAAGTTGAACTTGGACAAAGTGTACAACTAGGTGAATCTATTGCAAAAGTGGGAAGCGATAAGGAACTTATAGCGCGTCTTAGATTGCCACAATATCAGGCTGATCAAATAGATATTAATGCGAATGTATTGATAGATACTCAAAAAGGGATGATAAAAGCACATATTTCAAGAATTGAAACTGTGGTTACCAATGGCACCGTGCTCGCTGAAGCTGTTTTAGATGGCAATTTAACTTCAAATGCCAGGCCTTCATTAACGGTTTCGGCCCATGTTTTTGTAAAAAATCAAAAAAACGCAATATACATTCCGCAAATTTCAGGGCTTCGCCCTGGTAGTAAACAATCTCTCTTTGTGCAAAAAAATAACGAGTTATTAGAACAAAAAACGGTAACTTTTGGTGAACTTTCACAAGGAAAAATTATGATTTTAGCAGGTCTTTCAGCGGGTGATACCGTTGTGATTAGTGATGTTAGTCAATACAGTAAATTTTCACAATTAGCGTTACAACATTAATAAAAATAATCAAATACAGAATTGAATAAAGGAAAAGATAATGAAGAAAATCGTTGAAATGAACAATATCCATAAACGTTATGATGGTCAACAAATTGAAACTCATGCTCTTCAGGGCGTTTCATTAGAAATTACACAAGGCGAATTCGTCGCAATCACAGGACCTTCAGGCTGCGGTAAATCAACATTATTATCTATTATGGGATTAATGGATAGTGCAAGTGAAGGTGCTTATCAACTCGCAAATATCAATACATCAGGGCTTAAAGTTGATCAGCGCACACAAATCAGAAATGAGCATATAGGGTATGTATTTCAATCATTCAACTTAATTGATAACTTAACCGTATTTGAAAATGTTGCCCTTCCCTTACAACATAGAAATGTACAAAAATCAGAAATTAAGTCCAGAGTTGAAGAAGTCCTGTCGCAAGTTGACATGCTGCATAGACAAAACTATAAACCCAATCAACTATCTGGAGGCCAACAACAAAGGATCGCAATCGCCCGTGCTTTAGTGGGTAACCCGGATTTGATTTTAGTGGATGAACCTACGGGAAATTTAGATAGTAAAAATGGCGATCAGGTCATGGCGCTACTTGCTGAACTAAATAAAAAAGGTTCAACCATAGTCATGGTGACTCATGATAGTCGATATTCACGTTGTGCCAGCCGTCAAATTCAGTTACTTGATGGAAAAATAGTAACTGAACAACAAATATTACAAGAAGTTAAGGGGGTAGCATGAGTTTATATAGCAAAGCATTCATACAAGGGATCGGACGAATTTTTTCAATACCTCGCCTGAGTGTCCCACTTATTTTAACCTTAGGTTTAACATTAGGTGCTGTATTAAGCGTTATTTCTATTTCATCAACATTGTTATATCAGCCATTAAAAGGTGTGCCTAATGAAGCCTCGTTACAGACTTTTGAATATAGATTCAAGATGTCAGAGACTTTAAAAATATCTTATTGGAATATGCAAAGGTTAGCCGATATTAGTGAATACTTCTCTGATTTAGGTCAATGGGCTGGGATCGGCACGTCAGAGCAAGATATAGTGATAAACAATACGGCTTACCCTGTTACTAACTATAACGCATCAAATAATATTCTTGATGTACTAGGTGCTAAATTAATTTTGGGTGATAGTGTAACCAAATTATCTCCTGAAAAAGATGTTTGGATCTCTGAGTCTCTATGGCAACAGGCATTTTCAGGTGCTAAGTCAGTAATAGGAAAACAACTTACTGTTAATAAAGAGATATATATTATTGCAGGCGTAATAGAGGATGTGATGGCAGTCAATAGCAATAACGCTATTTTAAATCAACAAATCTGGTTTATTACCGATTTAACAACGGCTATTACTCAACCGGGTGATATGGCCAGTATTAATAATGAAATTGAAGCCTTATTACTTAAAAGCCCGAATAATCAGGCAATTATTCCAACTCTTGAGCAAACAAATTCATGGTTAGACAGCTATGTACAAAGACATGCCAACGGTGAGGAAATTCAAGCTTTAACGGATTTTCTCAGCAATACCGACAAAGCGGTTATAGGAAAAACATATCGCAGTAACATGTTAGGCGATACTGAGAATTTAATTATTGCTTTATTTGCCGCTGTTATTGGCTTGCTATTAATGGCAACACTCAATTTATTAAACTTGTTTATCGCGCATTATCAAAGTCGCACTAAAGAGTTTTCCATTCAGCTAAGCTTAGGCTCAAGTTTATTAAAAATGCGACTTTTAGTCCTACTTGAAAACTTACCAAGCTTTCTGCTTGCAAGTATTGCTGGCTTACTTGTTACCGGTTGGGCATTAAAAAGCTTACCTTTAATCGCTGGTGATAGTTTGCCTATGATAGATTCTATCGGCATAAATTTAACCACTATTATTTCTTCAATTGCAATTATTCTGTTATTAAGTGTCTTATTTAGTTCACTTGCTTTGATCGATATAGATAAAAATGCATTGAGTAATAATTTAAACAGTAGTGGTAAAGGCTTACAAGCGCAAAGCAATCAGTTTTTGAGTCGTACTTTAATGGTTATTCAACTCTCAATTGCATCGATATTGTTAACGGCATCTGTCATGCTCACAATGCAAAGTTATAAGGCAGTTTACCAGGATTTAGGATACGAATTAGGCAATACATTTAATGTCTCTATGAATATCTCTGATGAAGAATGGATTAAAGAATTAAGAGATCACAATGATTATCAAACTGGTGAAATAAAACCACTGTTAGAAGATGTGAGTGAATTAATTGAGAGGCATGTAGCAAATAGTCGAGTTGTAATACCCGCAATTGCTCCCTTATCTGACTCAATCCGAGTGTCAGTGTCCAGAGCTAAAGAAAATAACAATCAGCGTGTGGTTTATCAGGTTAAAAATCTAAGTGCTGAATTCTTTAATTACTTTAATATCCAAATGCTTGCCGGAACAAACTTAACACAAACACAGATTGATAATAATGAAGACCGAATAGTTATAGATGAAAACATGGCTAAAGCCATTTATCCTAATTTGTCCAATGATGAAATTATCGGCAAAACAATACAATTTAGTAGCGATAATGAACGACCTCCCTCTATCGTGAACGGTATTGTCGCTAATACTCAAAGCCGTACGGGTATCACTGGCTCGCTTGGTTTGCCTGCAGTCTATTCTCATAGAATCGATGTAAATGGCACCGGGTTTCAGTTCAGTGTTGCATTACCTGAAGGTGAATCCATGACTGCAGAAATGATAGACACTCAACTAAAAGCACAATTTCCAAGGTTCACTAATTTACAAGTCACGTCGTTAGATGAAATATGGCAAACACAAACATTAAATCAAAGAGTGAGCTTATGGATTGTAATAACGATGACAGGATTAACCTTATTATTAGCTGCGATAGGCGTTGCCGGATTAACTCAAATGACTACAAACCACAGAAAATATGAGCTCGCGGTTAGAATGGCCACAGGTGCAAAACAAATCCGTTTATTAAATTTTATTTTAAAAGATGCAGTTTGGATGCTACTCATAGGCTTAGGTTTAGGGTTTATAATGTCAGTATTCATTTATTTACAACTAACGCAACATCTAGATATTCTGCCTGAATTTAACTGGATTGCGATGTCGGTATTAGATATCGGCCTGATTGGTGTTGTGCTGTTATCTGTATTTATGCCGGCGTGGCGGGTAATAAGTGGCGACCCTATGCAAGCACTCAGACAAGAATAGTAAAATTAATCAAAATTACATGATACTCTAGGGCTAGAGCAGCCCTTTTTATACAAAGACATAGAGCCAATAATGATACACAATAATGCAACTATATTAATTGCAGATGATGATGAAGATATTCGCCTGGCACTTGCCTTATTATTAATGGCTGAAGGTTACAAAACCATAGAAGCCTGCAATGCCAAAGAAGTGATCACACAAACCGACCGACAAAAACCGGCACTAATATTACTTGATATGAATTTCAGCCGAGATACAACCAGCGGTCAGGAAGGTCTGGATATCTTAAGTCAGTTAAAAGAAACCAATATTCCGGTAATTTTAATGACAGCCTGGGGTAGTATAGAACTTGCAGTAAACGGCTTACAGCAAGGCGCAAGTGACTTTATTGAAAAGCCGTGGAAAAAGGAAAAGCTTTTAACAAGCATTAGTCAGCAACTTAATTTTTCTAAAATACAACAGGAACATCAAGGTTATCGGCAACTTTTGAGCAGCCCAATTTCGCAAAAATCAGGCGCTAAACAATGGGTTTGTCAATCTAAGGCGATGTTAGACATTGAAGCCTTAGTTCAACAAATTGCACCAACTGATGCTAATGTACTTATATTAGGTGAAAATGGCACAGGAAAATCACAACTTGCTGAGCGAGTTCACCAATATTCATCCAGACAAGACGCACCATTTATTGCAGTTAATATGGCGGCGATCCCCGATAATTTATTTGAAAGTGAATTATTTGGCCATCAAAAAGGGGCGTTTACTGATGCGAAACAAAATCGCGTAGGTCGTTTTCAATTAGCCGATAAGGGCAGTTTATTTTTTGATGAAATTGGCTCTTTACCTGTCACATTACAACCTAAATTACTCAGAGTATTAGAAACCGGTCAATATGAAATTTTAGGTTCAAGCCAAACTCAAACAACTCAGATCAGACTGATCAGCGCCACAAATGCGGATTTAAACCAAATGGTAACAGACGGAGAGTTTCGTCAAGATTTATTATATCGCCTGAATACTTTAGTGATCACTCTTCCTCCTTTAAGAGAGCGACTGGAAGATATTCCCGCTTTAGCTGATAACTTCATTAATTTATTTACAGCTAAATATAATAAACCTCAATTAAAGTTAACAGCAGAAGCAATTACCAAATTAAAACAGCATCGTTGGCCCGGGAATATAAGGGAATTAAGTCATGCCATAGAACGCGCGGTATTATTGTGCCCAGGTAATGAAATAACAGCTCAACAACTCTTACTTGATACCATAGACAATACAACTACCAATGTGGTGTTACAACCACTCGAAGAATCAGAACGTCAATTAATAGAAAAAGCAATGTCAGTAACATCGGGGCAGGTAATTGAAGCCGCTAAATTATTAGATATATCCCGTAATGCACTTTATCGGCGGTTAGAAAAGTTTGGGTTAAAATATGAGTCATGAGAATTGGCTAAAATCAGGATTAACCTTAATTATTGTCTTAATTTTAGGTTTAGTGAGTGCGTTAACCTGGAGTATAGGCTGGGATCTGCTTCAGATCAGTTCACTGATCTTTGTTCTTTTATATCCTCTGATCTGGTTAGCCTGGCGATGCAATCAATTTTGGCACGATGCTATCATGCAGCTCACCACTTATACCCAAATACTCAAAGAAGGTGAGTATAATTTAAGATATAAAAAGCAACACCAAAACAATTTATTATTAGGTTTACAACAGGAGATATCTGCACTGGCAAAAAACAACCAAAACAAGAATATGCAGGATCTAACCGTAGAAACCTTACTAAGTCGAATATTAGATTCCTGGCCTGTGCCGGTTTGTTTATTTGATCACAATTTAAAATTGACTTATCGTAATGCTGCAATGAATGAGCAATTGCAGCAACCTATGTTATCAGGAACCACATCATCAGATTTAGGTTTTAAACTCGATAATAGTAACTTTTCCCATGTTTTATTTGATGATAACTGGCAATGCCAAAGTATTAGTTATCTGTATAACAATGAAAAACATTGGCTATTTTCAGCTTTAGATATTTCAAAATTACTACATCAAAATCAAAATACCACCCAACAAAACTTAATACGGGTACTGGGACATGAACTGAGGAACTCCCTGACACCTATGGCATCTATGGCAGATACTTTATTAAATAATGATAATCTGGATGAAGCCCAAACTCGACTGGTACTAGACAGAATAAGAAAACGAAGTAATCGACTTTTAGATTTTATTAATCAATATAGTCAGCTCACACACCTACCACCAGCTAAATCAAAATGGTTCGATTTCACTGAAATCTATACAGAAGCAAAAAGTATGATCACCAAAGATTGTCAATTTGATTTTCAGGGCAGTAATCAATGCTTTGGCGATGAAGGCCAAGTATCGCAAATATTAATAAACTTATTTAAGAATGCACAGGAGGCCTGCCTTGAAACACAGTGTAAAATTAATATCAAAATATTTTACAATCAAAATGAACAAACGATAGAAATCGCCGATAATGGCCCTGGTTTTGCTAACCTGGATAATGTACTTACCCCATTTTATACAACTAAATCGACTGGTTCGGGAATTGGTTTGTCTTTATGTGCGGGGATTGCCAGAAACCATGACGGGCAGTTAAAAGTGGTCAATCAACAAAAAAATGGAGCAAAAGTAATCATATCCTGGCCAATAAAAAACTAAAAAGCAGCTATTAAACTGCTTTTTTGATTGAAAAATAAACCTAAATCGCAGATTTCACTGAGTATTTCTTCGCAAACTTCTTAACTGACTGGCCATTACAACTTATACTGTTTAAGTTTTTATGCTCAGCTTTTGTCGCTTGATAACCATTTTCAGCCGCTTTTAAACAGATATCAGTTGCAGTGTTATCACTTGCAGCAAAAAGCTGTGTCACAGGCGTAGATAGTGCTTTTTCAGTTGAAGTTTTAGCCCCATACTTATTAACAAATTTACCTAATGTTTGGTTATTACAATAAAAATTATTACCATTCAATGCGATATAAATACCACTTTCTTTAGCTAAGCTTTTAGCAGCCTTAATACCTTGTTGTGCACCTGTTATGCATATTTTTGAGTCAAGATCCTTTTCAACAGCCTCTAATTCATAACTTTGTTGCGCAGCATTCGCATTCAATATAAAAAACGAGCCACACAGTGTTAATAATAATTTGTTCATAAAGACCTCTGAAGTTTAAATAAACGATACCTACCGCTTAAAGTTGGCTGAATTATATACAGGAAGAATGACAAATCAATGGGTTTTTATATTTACTTTGATCTAGATTAATGAATTAATTAACCATTAACATTTGATAAATGCATAGTTAATTTAAATAACAAGGGTAAACATAAAATTACATATTAATGATAGGTTTTTAACTTTGAAAAAACTCGAGCCATAAACTTTTATGACCAGAGTTAATGATTAAATCCTTACGATTAATTAAAGAATTAATTCTTTGGCAATAAATCCATCAAGGCATGTACGGTTGCAGCTACCCCTGATTTTATTGCAGGCTCAGGTGATATTTTAAATAACGGACTATGATGACTTGGCACTGGTTTTCCACCAGCCTTTGCCACCTCTATATCTGATTTAGGCGTTCCGCCCACTGAGAAATAGACACTGGGTATATAAGGATCTGTTGTGAAAAAGCCAAAATCTTCCGCGCCCATACCTGATTTATCGGGTGCAATGATAGCGTCACCGCCCATTTTTTCTATCAATTTTGCTTTTATGCGTTGCGCTAGTGCTTTATCATTTTTTGTTGGTGGAAATGAAAATTTATCGACTATCACTTCTGGCAGCAGATCTTCAGGCACTCCAGCCGTACGTGCTGTTCCCTGTGCAATACGTTTAATTGCAGCCAGTAACTGCGCTCTGACTTCTGGCGTTAAACTTCTCACTGTTAACTGTAAATGTGCTTTATCAGAAATAATATTATGTTTAGTACCCGCATGAAATGCACCAACTGTAATAACCCCTGAATCTCTGGGAGCTAATTCTCGACTTACAACGGTTTGTAAATTATTTACAATTTGCGCACCTATTACAATCGGATCTTTTCCTTTATGAGGGTGTGCACCATGAGCACCAACACCATGTACGATTATATCTACCGTGTCAGCACCAGCATAGGGAGAGCCTTCATCTACAGTGATTTTACCGGCTTCAGCGCTTGCATCTACATGAAATGCGAGTGCATAATCAGGAGTACCAAACCTTTGCCATAAATTATCATCCATCATTGCAGTCGCACCCGGGCCTTTTTCTTCAGCCGGCTGGCCTATTAACATTAAAGTACCCGACCATTTATTTTTATTCTCAGCCATATATCTTGCCGTACCAACTAAGCTGGTAATATGCACATCATGGCCACAGGCGTGCATAACTGAAACAGGTTTGCCCTCCCAGTTTTTCATAATGACTTTAGAGGCATTTTTTAATCCCGACATTTCCTTTACTGGCAAGCCATCCATATCGGCACGTACCATCACCATAGGTCCGGGACCATTTTTCAAAATAGCAACAATACCTGTTCCTCCAACATTTTCTGTTACGTCAAAACCCACCGAGCGAATTTCTTTTGCCAGTCGCTGTGCCGTTTTGAATTCCATTAATGATAATTCAGGATTTTGATGGAAATGATCCCATAAAGACGCAAGATGCTGTTGATAATCTTTGTTAATGTCAGCTGTTGGAGTAGAGGCCAGTGACAGACTACTGACACAGGCAATGCTACTCAGAAATAATGCAGGTAGAAGTTTGTTCATTTAAATATCACTTATTATTATTCGATTTGAATCTTACAAGTTACTGTAAACCTCATAACAACAAAAGTGTTTTAAACTAATTTGCGACGAAATACTCCTATTTTAATTTTTGATCGTTAGCGCGACTTCAGGCTTATCAACTGCAAATCCTGCCGCATGAAAATGCCCACCGCCACCAAATAAGCGTGCTATTTTTGATACATCTATTCCATTTTCATCAGATCTTAAAGAGAAAACTCTTTGAGTTGCGGTATCAGCATATAAAGCGGCAAATGGGTAACCTTTCGCTAATGCATTACCAATTTCACTCGCTAATTGTGTGGTATTAATACAAGGTACCTTGTATCCAGCGATTTCTACTATGGGAATATCTTTAGCCTGCACAACTTTTTGTATTTGCTGATTTTGATATTCAACTATTGCCGTTCCTTTATTGACCAATTCAAATAAATTAGCTTCATTAAGATATGGCTGCCAAAGTTCAAACTCTTTAGGCATAGTCTGCAGAGCAGCTGAAATCTCTTTACTATTTGGTAACTGCCAATGCCAGAGATCTCTGTCTTGTATATATTTTAATAATGCAGGCACTTCAAGATCCGGCATTAAATGCTCCCAGCTCAGTACAGCCCCAGATTTGCTCATATCAAATACACAAAAGTCCAAGCCTTCTAACGCTTCTTGTGCCGTTTTATGATGATCTATGATCAGCAAAGAGTCAGCACCTTGATTCATTTTAACAATGACATCACGCGGATAAGTAAAGTCGACAATAAGAACCTGCTTATTACTCACATCAGGGGCAATATCACCATGATTAGCGGGTAGGAAGTCACAATGAAAATCATTTAAATCACAGTAATGTTTAACAGCTAATGCTGCACCAAAACCATCGGCGCAATCCTTATGATAAATACATAAATGTGACATATTATTCTCTATTTTATTTTTAAATGAGGTGAATTTCATTGTATCTTATTTTGGATCACTGCTGTTTTTTATTTACTTCCACATGATCAGGAAAAAATAGTGGTTCAAGTTGTTTAAAGCTATCTATGACTTTATCAGCCAAAACCCTAAAATCACTGTTTTTATCATTAGATAATAAACAAGACATCATGCCAGCCTTGTTCGCAGCCATTAAATCAAATTTATAATCTCCAATATAAATTAAATTTTCAGGTATTATATCCCAATTCTTTGCTACCATTAATAACCCTTCTGGATCAGGTTTAGGTTTACAATCTTCTCTGGTTATTATTACTTCAATAGGAATATTTAATTTATCAACGGTGAGTTTAGCTGCTTCGCGCATATTTCGCGTCACAATAGCCATTGGAATTGCAGCTTCACAGAGGCGATTCAAAGTGCTTTCTGCATCAAGTATCCATTTAGCCTTTAAAGCGCCTGCAAGTTCGTGTTTTTCCACAATAGATAAAATTTGCGAAACTTGAACAGCATCCTGAATACTTTCTAAATGTTCCAAAATAGGCGTACCCACAGGTAAATTAGCGTCTTTACACATTTGTGCAAAATCTAAATGAGTATCGGCTAAAGTGCCGTCTAGATCAAAAATAACACCTTGTAATTTATTCGATTTTCTTTGATTCAAATTGTTATTAAACTCCCTGGGTTTTCATAGAATATAAAAGTAGCCGGACTTAACATTGGCTCCTCCCATTATTAAATAACACCATACGATAGCATGGCATCAGCTACTTTAACAAAGCCCGCAATATTAGCACCTTTTAGATAATTAACTTCTCCTTCTTCAGCGCCATATTTTAAACACTGATCATGGATAGATTTCATGATATCTTGCAATCGTTGATCAACTTCTTCGCTAGTCCAGGATATTCGCATACTATTTTGTGACATTTCTAAACCAGAAATAGCTACACCACCAGCATTAGCAGCTTTTGCCGGGGCAAAAAGCACCTTATTTTTTTGCAAATAATGCACAGCATCTATGGTCGTTGGCATATTCGCACCTTCAGAAACCCCCAGCACACCATTATTCACTAAGGTTTTTACATCTTCTAAATCTAACTCATTCTGTGTTGCACAAGGAAATGCAAAGTCACACTTTATTTGCCATGGTTTTTTCCCTTCAATAAATTCCACACCAAAATTTTCGGCATATTCACTGATCCGTCCATATCTATTCGCTTTCAGATCTATCATATAATCTAGTTTTTCAGCTTTGATGCCATCAGGATCATATACAAAACCACTGGAATCACTCATGGCTACAACTGTACCACCTAATTGATTTATTTTTTTAGCAGCATATTGAGCGACATTACCAGATCCAGACACAACACACCTTTTTCCTTTAAGTGTATCCCCTCTATGATTTAGCATATATTCAGTAAAATACACAGTACCAAAACCAGTTGCTTCAGTTCTGATCAGACTACCACCAAATGACAGGCCTTTACCTGTTAATACACCGACAAAATTATCATTGATACGTTTATATTGACCATACATAAAGCTAATTTCTCGTGCACCCACACCTATATCACCAGCTGGAACATCCATATTTTCACCAATATGTTTTGATAGTTCAGTCATATAAGCCTGACAAAAACGCATGATCTCCCGATCTGACTTTCCTTTTGGATCAAAATCAGATCCGCCTTTTCCGGCACCCATAGGTAAAGTTGTTAAACTATTTTTGAAGGTTTGTTCAAACCCCAAAAACTTCAGTACACTCAAATTAACAGAAGGATGGAACCTCAATCCGCCCTTATAGGGCCCGATAGCATTATTAAACTGCACTCGATACCCTCGATTAATAAACACTTCACCTTTATCATTTTCCCAGCAAACTCTAAAAATAATCGTTCTGTCTGGTTCTGTCATACGATCAAGAATACGGTTATCAAAATATTTTTTATGTTCAAACATAAAAGGGACGATACTTTCTGCAACCTCCTTTACAGCTTGAAGAAACTCAGGTTCATTTGGATTTCGTATATGCATATTAGCCATAAAAGCTTCGAGATATTCAGCTGGAGTTGACGCATTTCGGTACATTTTTTGAGGCATAAAAAATACTCTTTAGTTATTGTTCCGTTAATCTTTGAACTACAAAACTTGTATATATTCGTTAACTATTTATACCGCTCTTATCCTTACGTTAATCATCAACTAAATCAATTAATTGATTATTCTCATTATTCGTCATTGTTATTTTTTGTACAACATGATTTACGCTGGAACTATCAACAATACTTCCAATTACTTTCATAGCCTTAATTATTATGGTTTATTTATCCGATATTAAGTTTAGAATATTGACACAATAACAATGTGATTAATTCTCAATGAATGAAAATATACGAACTTTAGTTTCATTATTAACAAAAAAAGATTTTAAAGGTTTATTACAGCATTACATGCTATCAAGTGAGGATGATAATATCAGCCAGCTTGCTTTTGTTTATCAACAAGGACAAAAATCTTCTGCTGTATTTGAATTTTATCAACAAATAGCCACTAAATTCATTGAAAGCAAAGGTTTACCAGAATTACTTATTAATCAAATAAATCAAAGTGATGCCTTGAGCTTTTTTACTCCTGCACTAAAGCTAGATGATAATTTTACTAAAACCAACCAACAACAAAGAAACTGCTTACATTATTTACTAGCTGGTAACCATCAACAAAAAGAGGCCAAAAACCAAGTACCTTTTAACTATTTACGATCTATGATGTTATTTGAAAGTAACGAAAAACTTAGCAATGCGTTATTACAAAGAGACTGTAAAAACCTGACTCCCGTAGAGGTCTATTTGCAAGTAAACGGTGATTTAACGTCACTGCCGGCCCATGAGTTTACCGCTCTGTTAGCTTTGATAGAAATTGAAACGATGCAACAAGCAATTATGCCAGTTAACTATACAGGCGTGATCAAGGCAGTAAAAAAACACTGTAACAGTCAAAAAGTCCCCATAACCAATGAATTACAACGTATTATGTTGATCGCAACCTATTATCAAAAACCAGCGGCACAAGTTATGAAGGATATTATAACTGGCATATCCAGTAGGACATAGCATTCACTTTTATTCAATAAGTAACTGCTGCTCTGCTACTTTACCATTAAGGCATGCAGGTATATTCAGGTCGCTGTGACCATCAGCATGATAGTGATATATTCCAAATGGAAAGTCCAGAGTTCTTGAAATATGGCCGTTACACTGATCAAGGCCGGTAGCTGGGAACCAAAGAAACTCATTTTTTGCATAAATTGGATATCCATCCATCGCGTATCCTATTAATCCAATATCGGGTAATTGTGGAATATTGTCACAACGAACATCATAAATAGCTTTTCGTTTAAAAGTCATGTTAATGGTTTCACCAAAAATATGAGAGTGATAAAAATTTTCATTTCTATGACCACCACAAGGATCCAGAGCCGGAAAACTACCAGGTCCTGTAGGTCCGGGAATAGGTTCACTCACAGAGGGAGGTGCACCGTTAATTGGAATACCAAATAATGATAATCCTACGATCTTTGATGCATCATCCATATCAAGAGGGGCTTGTGCCCATTGTGGGTTAACAGGAATAAAGTAAGTTAAGGTAAGGCTGCGATCAACTGGTGCATCGATACAATACGCTTTAGTTGGGTCTAATACCGGTGGTGGCTGGCTTAGATCTGCAATGGTGGTATTAACCGTTCCATCATCATTTACAATATCGTAGCCATCTTTTTCCATATCCATAAACAGATCATAATTAATCGCTCTAAGTCCCGGGTTTGTAGCGCCATCATAGAGATATATGCCCGCAGCATCTGAAATGTGTTCAGGGCAATAAGGACCATCTTCAAATGGTGTGCTGTTGACTGTTATTTTCGCACACTGACTTAAAGTACCGTCAGCTAATTTGCAAGACACAATTGTGATGGGGCTTAACAAATTTTCCGTCATATAATGTAATGGCATTAAATTAAGCTCATTCGGTCGCATAAGTTCAGCACTCAGAGGAAAAACACAGACACCTAGCAGTGATGCTGTAACAGGCCACAAAGTAAGAGATTTCATATTAACTCCAGATAGTTTATTTATTTTAGGTAAAATCCAATTTCTATTTATCGTCGCGCTAAAATCACAGAACAAATTGATTTCTAATAGATTAAAAACACTATGACGACAACGATAAAAAATAGTTCAAGATTAATTTTCATACTAAAAATGGAACAAACTAAACGTTTTAGAGTCTGTAGAAAACCAGAAAAGCAATAAACAGGAAAATAAATTACAATGAAAATCACGAAAAAATTAACAAGCTATTTATTAATTGTTCTCATTACAAGCTTTAGCAACCAGGCTTGGTCACATAGTGCATTTATGTCTTTTTACAAAATAAAACAAGAGCAAGATCAGTGGAGTTTAAATGTGGTATTAGCGGCATCAAATGTGACAAATACCATGAAGAATCAAATAACAGAGGGAGAATACCAAACTAAAATAAAATCAGAAAAACAACAATGGCTTACTAGCTATTTAATTGCCAATACAAAGATCTGGTTAAATGGCGATCCTGTTGAACTAAAAAAAACAGAAGTCGTTTTGGGCAATCATGATATTCAGGCGCATTTTAACTTTGCTCTTAACGCCGGACAAGCAAATAAACAGATGAACTCAATGGATTTTCATATAACAGGTTTTGCCGAAAGTAAAAATCATCACAATATTGTATTGCTTGATGCAGCAGGCTTACCAGGTAAAATTGTATTATCCCATTTAAACCAATTCAAACAACGAGTGATACGGCAATAAGTTAGATAACTTTTGGGTTTCTGTAGACCATGAAATATATTTTATATATAAAATATGCCTACATTGTATATACAACAGATTTCACTTCCCAAAGCGCTTCAATCGATTTTTCTTTTGAGTCGTTTTGGCCAAATGTCGTACAGTCTGCGTTACTTACATCTTTTATATTTCGAGGATAATGGCTAATTATAACCGACCACTTTCCGTTAATTTCGTTAGTAACCCAGCCTACACAGGCATCATTTTGTATTAAAAATACACTAACGTCTTTATCCGGATAACTTTGATTTAATTCAATTCTAAATTCATTATTCCGATATTTATCTAACATAAGGTTCCCTTTAAATAATCATTGTCTTCGCGGTTGTTAATAATGCTATTCATCTTGCTTCATGAGTTTTACCACTTGAAGCTTAACATTTTAAACACAACGCTTTCGTTTCTATTGAATCATTTAAATATAGGAGATTATGCCAACTGTGTAAGCTTTCTATTCGGTTGTTTTTACTTTAACTCTGATAAATGAGTCCAATACAACATTATTATCAAATATTTTTTCAATAACTTTTATTGCTGTATCAACGCTTTTAAATCTTTTTATTAATCCTTTTGTATCATCCAGAGCAACATCTTCCTGATCATTGCGACAACAAAGTATGTAATAAAAATTATCTGTTTCTGAGCGGTTTAATTCAATATGTTGAAACTCAAAATTGTAAATGTCTGTAAGCTGTAAATGCACTACTGTATCTTTCCTATTCTAAAATTGCATTTTATATTGCCAGTGCTTCATTAACAATATTCTCTGGTATTCATTCTATTTTATGGACTTTCAGGTATTTAATCGGCTATTTTAACACCAATATTGACTTTAGTACCGTAGTTTTTTGTATCAACGTCTTATTATAAGATGTATTGCCTGCAAATTTGAATATTAAAATGAGATCTTCCTCTCGCTATGTATCATTTTTTAATATTTTGATACAAGAGTAATATCCTACAAACTTCAATAACCCCAAAAACAACTACGTTATACCATAATTACCACTCTATTGCATAAGCTTAGGCGTTTCAACTTGGTTATTAATTAGATTTAATCTGATAACTATTTATAACATACTAATAAATAATAAATTGACACTATGATTAAATTCAAGTTTTTAACTTTATTACTGAGCGAATTTAAACAGGTATATACCCAAGCCACCTCTAGAGCACCATATAGTTTAAAAAATATACGCCAGCGAGATCTAAAATTTTCGCAGACAAGGCAAATTTTTTTAGGTTTAGTTATTCTAAATCAAAAGAATTTAACGCAGTATGCGGGAATTTTAGACTCGCGCTTTGGGAATCACTTTTTAATCTACATGATGCTCTAGATGCAGAAAAATAAAAAGAGCGCCATTATTTAGATAGCGCTCTTTTTCATAATGATATTAAATTTGTTCGTTTATGATTGCTCTTATCTGATTCAAACTCGTTTCTTTAACTAATTTACCATCTTCAAATACAACTTCTAATAATCCCTGAGACTCCTCTTCCTCTGTTACGTTATCAAATAAAGTTAATTCACCATTAATACGCTCTATCTTTAACAAACCTTTTGCTGATTTTTTCTTGGTATCAGTTTTAGGATCTTTAAAAATAGCGACACGTTCATTATTTTTAACCACACTGGTAGCCTTAACTGCTGAACCATGCGTATCCCGTGTAACATATTGATAACTATAAGAACCTATTCCCAATACAACTTTTGAAGCAAAACCTTTATCCATTAATCTTTGTAATATTTGTTGCTGACGCTCTAATGTAATTGCATCACCATAAATAGCGCCAATATGCTCATCTAATAATTTAAAGCCTTTATCTGTCATTGTGCCGCCAAAGGTGTCCCATAAACACTCTATCAAGCCTTTAACTTCACATGCCATTAATGAAAGAGATATATCATCCCCCGAATCATGTGTTTCAATTGCGAAATACTCATTTTTCCAGCAATAAGCCTCATAACCCTTACTTTTTGCATCAGACTCAGCTTGTTTTTGTGTATCGAACTGTTTCGAATAATCTGCAACGGGTGATGCTTTATAACCCGTCAAGATCTTAACCGGTTCACCTGAATCAGGACGAATAACCAAAGTGCCATCACGCGCCATAATTTCTTCTTTGAGCTGTGGCAAATAATCTGTCACTAAAGTCCAGAAGTCCCAGGTATCAGAAACAACACTTAAAATTCCTGTAGGTGATTGTTCTTTCATTAAATATTTAAAAAACTCTATTTCACCTTCCATGATCCATGAACATGTCACTGAATGTTCAGTTGCATCTACAGAGCAACCAACTAGTTCATTGTCTACATTTGCACCATAATACTTTTCAGCAAATAGAACAGCAGGGATCGTATCTGTTCCCACTAAGCCCGAAGCTAGATGTCCAAATCCACTCATAGCAGCTGCATGCTTACCAAACATGCCTCTGAAACTAAAATCATGGCCCTGAAAAGGGACAAAATCCATAGGTAAGCCTGTTTTCTTAGCAAACTCTTTAAAAACTTTTAAATAAGCTACTGAGGTAGTGGCACTGGTTTGTATTGGCCAATTTTCACAACTTAATACCGTTTCAATCATATTAGTTAACCATTGAAAACCTTCTTTGGTATTAACAATTGTCATAGGCGGAACCAGGTAAGGTACTAAGGTACCTTCAGGAAGCGCTTTTATTTTTAAAGGTAAATAACCAAGATCATGTAAGTCTTCTAAATACTTAACATTGACTGAATACCCTAGCATGGCACTCATGATACGCTTATGGTTAGCCACAGCCGATGCTTTATCCGCTTTAAAAAACTCACTCCATTCATCTTCAAGATAACTTTTTATGAAGTACTGTAAACCAACAAAGGCAACTTTATTGCTACTTGCTACATTACTTAACTTTCCACTTCTGGATGTGAAATTTGCATAGACTTCAGTAACATCCGGATGATAAGCGCGGCTATGAAATTCTTTATAAACGTCTTTTTGCATACTTGCAGCTGTAATAGTCATGATATTCCCCTTACATCTCAATAATGTGTAATTTAATTTTATCGTTACTTATAAATTCATTCGCATCTCTAAAAGAGTCTGTTGTATAAATGGTATCAATTAAACCTTCAAATACATTGAGTCCTTTAGAAAAAATACCATGAGTTACAAACAAAGATATTTCTTCTGCGCCTTTTTCTTTCAGTACTTTAGCCAATTCAATAAAGGTTCTGCCACCATCACAAATATCATCTGCGATTAATATTTTTTTACCTTTTACTTCTCCCATAATTTCAGTTTTAAGGATCTCACCAGTCTTAAGGTTTCTCATTTTTTGTGCCTGGATAACTTCTGGTTCACCATTGAATTTCTCAGCTATTTTGATTGTTTTTTTACTTGCTCCGGCATCAGGTGATAATAAGGTTAACTCACCCGTTGCTAAACGCTCACTGAGTTGTTTAAAATTGGCTAATAAGCTAATTTGATCAACATTAATTACGTTATTTAACAAAGCTGGTGTCACATCACTATGCGCATCCCAAATAGTCACTTTAGAAAATTTTAAACTATTAATAAAATTAGCCATCACTGCAACACCAAGCGCTTCACCATCGACACACACTCTGTCTTGGCGAGCGTATGGAAAATATGGAATGACCAGCTCGATTGGTATGCTCTGATTTATAGATCTTCTTAATGCATCTACAGTAAGCATTAATCGAATTAACTTTGCTGATGTTGTTAATCGCTCACAGATCTCTATTTTTTCTGAATTTATAAAGTCGCTAGGGTTAAATCGAATATGTTCCTCACCACCCGAAAAAGTAAAGTACTCGAATGTTATCGGCAATTTTTTCCCTTCGGGATCCAGGCTGAATATTTTCATTTTTTCTTCTCCAATTTAATTGTGTCCCTAAGACACAATTAAATTTAGCAAATCATTTACGAACAAGCAAGCTTTATTTGTGTCACTGAGACACAAATAAATATTGAATTATTAATTCACATTCATTATCGTGTCATAAAGATAAGAAATATAAGTAATAAATCAACAATGCCAGTAAATTACAATATTAACCAATTTAAAAACCCATTATTTACTGTAGATAATGTTTTATTCACAGTAAAAGACTCAGCTTTAAAAGTACTGATGGTAAAACGCGCTAATAAACCTTACCTTAACTTATGGGGTTTACCTGGTGGTTTTGTGGATATTGATTCAGATCACACCACCAAACAAACGGCTTTAAGAAAATTAAAAGAAAAAACCAATATCGAGCCCCTATATTTGGAACAACTTGAAACCTTCTCAGGAAAAGACCGAGATCCCAGGGGTTTTAGTGTAACCTTAGTTTATTTCGCATTAATTGCAGAACAGGCTGTTTCATCACATATTGAAACTGTTGAAGATGTTAAGTGGGTAGATATCAAACAATTATCTCAGTTAAAAATTGCTTTTGATCACGAATTTATCATTCATCAGGCGAAAACAAGATTACAGCAAAAAGCCCTTTACTCTATGATCCCTGTTTATTGCTTACCTGAACACTTTACAGTTGGACAACTTAAATCAGTTACCGAAACCATTATAGGTAAGACAATTCAAAGAAAAAGTTTGATCAGGAGGATTGAATCTTCAGATATGTTTGAAGCATTAGATGAAAAAATCAAGTCTGGCGGCCGGCTTGCACAACTTTATAAAATAAAACCAGACTTCAATATTGTTAATTTTGAACGCAATTTAAGTATATAGCGAATAAAAAAAATTAAAGTCAGTCTTGTACTTTTGTAAACCTTTTAAAAGATTTACCACCGCGCTCGATTGTTTCATCAAACATAGACAAAGGGCGCACCCAAATAGCGCGTTCACCATATTCTGGTTGATATACCACTAATAATTCTTCAGTTTCACTATGTTTTGCAATATGTAAAACCTGATAAAAGTTACCTTTAAAATGCTGATAACGTCCCGCTGTGATCATTATTAACTCCTAAATCTATTTATATGAGTATATTATTCAGTGATAATTAATTCACTATATATTCCTGTAATATCATATCTGCAGCTTTTGCAGCTATCATGATAGTTGGTGCGTTCGTATTGCCACTGATCAGCGTTGGCATGATGGAGGCATCAATAACCCTTAATTTATTGATGCCATGTACTTTTAAAGTTTGATCAACAACCGCCATTTCATCATTCCCCATTTTACACGTACCAACAGGATGGTAAATTGTATTGGCTTTTTGCTTTAAAAATTCAAGTATTTGCTCATCACTTTCACATGATTTCCCTGGTAATATTTCCTCACCATTGTTATGACTTAATGGTTCGCTGGCCAAAATGTCTCTGACTCGTTTGATCCCTTTGATCATTACTTTTTGATCTTCTTCGTCAGCCAACATATTCAAATGGATTTTTGGCGAAGAACTAAATTTATCATCATATAAAGTTACACACCCTCTACTTTTAGGCCTGAGTATACATACATGCAAAGAAACCGCATAATTCATTAGCATACGATTGTTTCGACCATGGTCGTCCATACCTGCTGGAATAAAATGTAGTTGCAGATCTGGCCTGTCTACCTCAAGATCTGACTTAATAAACCCGCCCGCTTCGGCTATCGCAGAAGTTAATATACCACTCCTTTGAGCAGTAAAACGTATTGCATCTTTTATCGCCCAAGCTATGGCTTTGGGTCTGATTGCTAATAAATCACTTCTTTTGTGCTGAGTTACCACCATAGCATCTACGTGATCTTGCAAGTTTTTGCCAACACCAGCCAATTCATGTACTACTTGTATACCATGCTTATTGAGCTCTTCTGTATCGCCTATGCCTGATAACATTAATATCTGTGGTGAATTAAATGCGCCGGCACTTAATAAAACCTCTTTTTTTGCCACCAGCTGTTTTATGATATTTTTATCCTGGTAATGTACAGACGTAATAGCTTTGTTTTCAATAACGAGTTTAGTAACTGAAACATCTGTCAGTACGGTTAGGTTTTCTCGCGCTAGATTTGGTGTTAGAAATGCTTTGGCAGCACTGCACCTTAACCCCGCCTTTTGCGTCATTTGATAGTAACCAACCCCTTCTTGCACCTCAGCATTAAAATCATCATTTCGATTAAACCCAGCATTAATTGCTGCATCAATAAAATCTTCAAATACTGGCGGTTTAGAACGTGAGTCAGCAACATTTAGCGCGCCGTTTATGCCATGAAACTCACTTTCTCCCCTTTCCTGATGTTGTGTATTTTTAAAATATGGTAATACCTTATCAAAACTCCAATCACCATTACCTAAAGCAGCCCAATGATCATAGTCTTGTTTTTGCCCTCTGATATACAACATTGCATTAACAGAGCTACTACCACCAAGCGTTTTTCCTCTTGGATTAAATATTTTTCTGTCATTTTGGCTTGGTTCTGAGTCCGAGTTATATTGCCAGTTTAAACTTTTACTTCTCATTAAACTGATCACGCCCAAAGGTAAATGAATTGTTTTAGCGCTATCTTTTGGGCCCGCCTCAAGCAGGCACACTTGAAAATTACCACACGCTGATAAACGCTCTGCCAACACACATCCTGCAGAGCCAGCACCTATGATAATAAAATCAAATGTCGTCATAATCTCGCCTTAAGTAAATAAACTCATCAGACCACATTAGAACAATGAATAATAATGTCAAACCTTAATTATTGGTCAAATTCTACTTTGATTGATTTAAAGTATTTCATTGTAATTCTCGATATTGCCCAGGTGTATAGCCCGACAATTTATTAAACCATCGATAAAAAGATCTGGGTTCTAAGAAACCTAATTCCTGACTTACTTGCTCTATATTTTTAGATGTTTGAGATAATAAAATTTTAGCCTGCTCAAATCGCGTATCATCAAGAATTTGTTGAAAAGTATAATTTTCTTTAGCTAATTTCCTTTGTAAGGTTTTACTACTTATGCCTAAATTCCCTGCCACATCTTGCTGTCGAAATTCACCATTTTTTAAACTATTTTTGATATGTTGTGCAACTTGTTCAATTAAACTCACTTCAGCGGATAAGCTTTCGATAAGTGACTGTGCATGTGACTCTAATGTAGATAATAGCTGTTGATCACCTTTGTTTAACGGCAAAGTTAAAAACTCACTATCAAATAGAATGGCATTTTCCGATTGGTTATATAAAACGGGACAAGAAAATATTTGTTGATACTGAGTTCGCTGTTCCAGATCCGGTTCAGGTCGCATTAATAATATTCTATCGGGACTCTTTTTATAATCGATTAAATACTTGGCGAAATTCACCCAGGAAGCCAAACAATTATCGACCATATGTCTGCGTACTGCCATATTCGGAAATTGACAGTACCAGCTAACTTTTAAAAAATCATCCAGCTGAGTTATTTTTGTTTTACCCATATCACCAACAAGCTTTTCAAAAGGTTGAATTTTTGAAATTACCTGACCTAAGGTATCGCAATTCATAGAAATATAACCTAAAACACTATAAGAACCAGGTTGAACAAATTTAGCTGTATGCAGCCCAAACAATTCATCTTTTGATTCAATAACCAATAATTCAATTAACCGCTGAAACTGTACGCCGGCTATATGTTGGCTATTGTCTTTAATTTTCTCTTCACAGATCCCAGCGTTATTTAAAATACTTTTAATATTCAGGTTTAACTCATTAGCCAGTTGCAAATACTGATTAACTGCAGCGATTGATGCTTTCCCCAGCTCTTTATCATAACTCATAATTATTTATTCTCTGTTGAACCTTGTCGCTAAATGACACCTTGACTGTCTTTTTAGGACATTTCATCTGTCCAATGCCCGTTTTATCATAATGTGTGATGAATAAACAGATAAATACTGAAATCGATTGTTTATAGAAATTAATCGAATACTCAGAATATAAAAAATATAACAAAATTGAGGAAGTGATTAATGCAACATAACCGTCGTAAGTTTATAAAAACTTTAGTTGTAACAGCCAGCTCTTTATTGGTAACCAGTTTAGTAGGTTGTGGTAGCTCAGATGACGTTACCACATCGGAACCCGAACCAACCAACCCCGGCATATTAGATGGTACTCAGTACTTTCCACAATCAGTTGTTTCTGGTGATCCTAAACCTGACTCAGTTATTTTATGGACCAGAATAGATGATTTATCAGCTGCCGACACCCATGTTATTTTACAAGTAGCTAATAACGAAGCCTTTACAGAGCTTGTCGTAGAGCAAGAACTCATTGCCTTGGCTGACTCAGATCACTGTTTAAAAATACGTGTTACAGAATTAAACCCTGGACAACACTATTATTATCGTTTTATTTATCAAAAAGAGGGTAATGACTACAGCAGTAAAATTGGACGTACTAAAACAGCACCGACTACAGACAGCGATACAAAGGTAAAATTTGCTTATGTTTCTTGTCAGGATTACATTGGCCGCTATTACAACAGCTATTTATCACTACTTGATAACGATGATATTGATTTTGTCGTGCATTTAGGTGATTACATTTATGAAACGACAGGTGATAAACTTTTTCAGTCAGCACAAGGTGAGCGTACCATTGAATTTACCGATACTGAAAACGCATTAATTATAGGCGTCGGCGAAAATGCCAGCCAGGCAGCCAACTCACTCGACAATTACCGTCAGCTATACAAAACCTATCGTGGTGATGAATTATTACAAAAAGTACATGAACGCTTTCCTATGATAGCAATATGGGACGATCACGAATTTTCAGATGATAGCTGGGGCGACAGCGCGACCTATCTGGATGGAGTCGATAACGAACAACAAACTCAACGTAAGAAAAATTCAGAAATCGCTTACTTTGAATATATGCCAATAGACCATCAACAACCCCATGAATTTGATGACTTACCAGCAGGTACTTTAACAATAGATGATAGCCATTTATTTCCTAATACCCGTATTTATCGTGATTTCAAATTTGGTCAACATTTGCATTTAGCTATGACAGATTTTCGTACCAACAGGCCAGATCATATTTTGCCTGAAGATGCGTTTCCGGCAACCGTCGCCATAGATCAAACAACATTAACGGGATTTTTAACCGCAAACAATATGCCTGAAGCACACACCCAAGGTGTGATCAGCCAAATGTCGCCGTATATTAATATTGACGCTGCTATGTTTGCCCCTTATAAAACAGCTTTCTTAGAAATATTTACCGGATTATACGCTGAAGAACTCATGGCCAGAATTGAATTGGCTCCCAATGATGCCTTAGCAAAAGCCCAACAAAGAGCAGTTACAGCTATTCAAGGCAATTTAGCAACCAGCTATTTAAATCAGGTTTTACAAGGTGCGCAAACAAGTCTGCCAGCAGAACATCCACTACAACAATTACCTGCGCTACCTGAAACAGGTGTAGAGCAAGGCCTGGCTTTTTATACAATGGGGAAAACCTCATTATTTAATTACCTCGGCAGCCGTTATATGGTAATAAAAGAAACCTACGACATATACGCAGGTTACAAGGAGTATTTAGCACAGTTACAAGGTACATCTGCACAGTCAGGGTTTGATGAACAACAAACGAACTGGCTTGCGCAAACTTTCGCTACCTCAACAAGTACATGGAAAATGCTAGGTAGTTCAGTATCCTTTTCACCGCTGATTTTCGACTTTTCAGCAAATCGACCTGATTCAGGTTATACGCCACTAGAATATGTATTAGGCTCTTCCAGCGTTCCCGCGGCATTAAAACAACGTTTTTACCTTGAAGCTGATCAATGGGATGGCTTTCCACAATATAAAGCAAATTTTGTTGAAAATGTTTTAAGTCAGTTTGGCGTTATTACCTTAGGTGGCGATGTACACAGTGCCTATATTACGGAACATATGACAAGCCCTATATCAGGTAAGAAATCCTTTAACTTCACTACATCATCTGTTTCGTCGGGGACTTTCGGTTCATTCCTAACGAATGGTATGAACATGATTATGTCACAGCTTGGAGATATTCCACCAGAAATCGAACAACTACCACAGTTTTTTGATGTATTGGTCAAAACTGCCACTAAACGCGACGATATCGCCGACGATCTGATATTTTCACGTATGAATGAACATGGCATTGCAATAGTTGAAGTTGACGCAAACGAAATGCGTATAGACTTTCACAATATAGCGCCAGAAGTTAATGGTGTAGATACAGTAAAACAAAGTTTTTACCAGGACGCTGAGTCCTACCTTGCCATGATCACTAAATATCAATTTAAAGTCGTTGATGGGGTATTAGAACGCTTAGCCTAGAGCACCATATAGTTTAAAAAATATACGCCAGCGAGATCTAAAATTTTCGAAGACAAGGCAAATTTTTTTTAGGTTTAGTTATTCTAAATCAAAAGAATTTAACGCAGTATGCGGGAATTTTAGACTCGCCCTTCGGGAATCTCTGAAAATGACTCATTCTGCGTTATGTAAACTCGAAATAGATAAACTATTCCATTCGCTTACATGCCTTGCCTGAGTCATTTTCAGCGATTCTGGTGCGCACTTTTTAATCTATATGGTGCTCTAGATCCTAAAACTTGCTTCCTTATGCCCTGTTTAATTCCGTCAAGCAGGGTATAGGAAAGTACTTAATTAAAAAACTTTAATACGCTCAGAACACATACTTTAATTCAAGAGATAACTTTACCTTATTAATGCATCGTCTACCTTTTATTTTAGGGACAAAATGGTAACATTCAAAACTGAAAAAATATCCAACAGGAAGGGGATCATTAAGTCATGAATAAACTATATATATCAGCTTGTATTGCTATCACTTCTTTTACCACTATAGCAAATGAAGATGAAATTTATGAAACCATTAAAGTTGAATATAATAAATCAATTAGTGAATTCAATGATAAATCACTACAGTGTGAAAGCGGACATCCAGGCTTGCAGGTTAAAGATTTAACCACTGTAAATTTAAAGGATAAAAAAACGCTTTTGACTATGGTTAATTATTACTATTTTCAAACCCTACACACTTGCTTAGCAACTGAATTAAACATCTATTCAACAGCTGCAACAAAGTTATGGACTCAGGATAAAAGTAATAAAGAAGCATTATACAAAATGAACTACCTTATGATGAATATACCTATTTCTCTTGAGCAGGCAAAAGTAGACTATTTAAAAATTCCCGCCAATATTCGAAAATCATATAGTAAGATCAATGAGATACAACAGCCCTTTGATATGTTAGAAACGATTGATAACTTAGCCTTATAACCCTGAAGAAGTTATCGCTTTTCAATAATAGAAAAGCGATTTTCACTAATTATTTTTGCTTTTATTTTACTTGGCTTTTAAACAAGCGCCTAAATATTTATATTGAGATCTTTCACCTTTCTGATCTGTGATGCTGTGATCCTACTGCCATTATGGAATCTGGCATCGATTTCTCCATGATTTTTACGTGTTAACTTTAAATCCAAATCACAATTTTTTGATTTATCTAAACTATTATTTTTAAACATATTTAAAACACTTAAATTAATTGCATATAAGCCATCATCTGGAGTATCTAAAGTTTCATATGCACTAATGGTAGTGCCGTCATTTGCAGTGCAATCACTATGTAAATTTAACTCGATTGATTTATCAGCACTTAAGCTATCCCAGTGTAGGGTAATAATTTGATTTACGCCGAAGTTATCGCTGTTTGATGGCGTATGAATATCAAAATTTAACGGCAACTCAACATGAGAGTCAGATGCATCGGTTTCTTTTTTTCGATTTAATGATATTTTAAACACACTGTTATCACTCGTAATATCGAAATATTCCTGATAATCAATATCCAGAAAGTCAGTATCTCTTTGTAAGGTTTTTGACTGTCCATTAGCTGTAGCCACTAACTTATCTTCATTACTTAGAGATACATTTGTGCCATTTGATCCCCCAACATTAAGCTCTGTTACTACGCGAGAGCGGGTACCATCAGATTCTATTTTAATATCGGCCCAAATACCTTCTGTTTTAATATATTCAGATTCAGTTTCTTCCGTTGAACAGGCTGTTACAGCCATTAATGCAAGTGTTAAACTGGCTATTTTGAAAAGTTTCATCATCATTCCTTTAAATTTAATTAATACCGTGGCTATTATCTAGCACCTAATTTAGGTAAAGTGTAATGTATTTAACTTTACCATTTAATGAAAAACTAAAACTGATCAAAATGTACAAAATTGTATAAAAGTGTTAACCACTATTTTCTGTGTCAGGGCACCGTTTGTGGCAATTTAACTCAATTTAGATATAGATAATTTGTAAAATGTGCGGATGAAATAACGCAATAACCGAAAAGAAGAGAAGCTTTTGAAATGTATCAATTATTGGCTATGATTAATTATAATTTATCTATAATAAAAATACTGTTCACTTAACATGACTCACTCATCTAATCTCATTTACACATTAATTTTGATATCACCACTGTGGGTTAATGCGAATTCATCCACAGAAAATGATGATCTTTTTTCATTGGAGATTGAAGAGCTATTAGAACTCAACTTAACAGGTGCAGCCGTTCGAAAGCTCGCACTAACAAATGTGCCTGTCACAGCCAATCCATTCTCTTTAAGTGCTTTTGAACTCCCCTTTTCTATCGATGTAATAGATAGGAATACCATGCGTGCCAGAGGGCTTAAAAGTGTCACCGAAGCAGCAGATAATTTAGTGGGTGTAATATCTGGCGAATCTCCGGCAGAGCCATCAAGTTTTTCAATGCGTGGTTTTATTCGAGATTCTATCACTGTTTTGCGTGATGGAATTAAATTAGGACCCGCGTCTATGACGATGCGCCCACATAATACATTTAATTTAAACCACATTGAAATAGTGAAAGGTCCGGCTTCTTTACAATACGGTCATGGTTCAGCTTCAGGGTTTATCAATATGATCACCCGAAAACCCATTCTGAACGAAAAAAATACAGCAGAACTTTTCGCCTCTAAGGCAAAATATAATACCAATGAATGGGGTTTAGGTTTAAGTGGTGATATAAACAATACCAGTGCTTACAGATTTGATATTAATCAGGCTACATCTGATGGCTGGGTAAATCAAACTAACTCTGAATCAATTAATATTACGGCATCACTATTATGGCAACCACATTCAGATATTAATTTTTTATTCAGTTTAGATCATCTAAAAGATGACTTGCCTGCCTATTGGGGTACTCCCTTAATTTCAGAGGAGTTTTCAAGTAATCCACTTAATGATGTAATACAAACCGATGATAATCGCGTATTAGAAAACGCGATGCGATTTACCAATTATAATGTGGCTGATAACCGCTCTGATTCAAGTCATTTATGGAGTCGATTTGTCACTAACTGGCAGCTTAATAAAGATATTAAAATTAACAATACACTTTATTACTTTAGTGCAGATCGTGCCTGGAAAAATGCAGAGAGCTATGTATTTCAAGCTGATATTGATGCTATCGAACGCGATCGATTCTTTGTTTTTCATGACCATAAATATTATGGTAACCAGTTTAATTTTAACTTTGCTCATATGATTAAATCTATGAGTAACGATATTTCAATCACATTAGACTATAACAAAACCGATTTTACCCGTAGCCGGGGCTTTCCCGATGGTGATACTGTAACCAGAATAAATCCAGAATCGGGTATGTTTGGCCCCATGTTAACGCATATCAGCCCAACTTTGATCAGAAATTACTCGTTAAACATAGAAGATCATTTAAAACTATCTCAAAACTGGCGGTTATTTGCAGGTATAAGGTTCGATAAAACCAAACTTGTGCGTGAAAATTTTGATACTGATACCAGTTTTATTGAAGAAGATAGTTTTAACAGAAGTTTTACCCCTTTCTCTTATCACCTGAACAGCCATTACCAACTAAATGAGCATCAAGCAATTTATGCGCACTGGAGTACGGCCCATGATCCTGTTGGTTCTAACTTATTTTTAGTAAACGCCAATGAAAATTTTAACTTTACTGATATTCAACAATTAGAAATTGGCTATAAATCAATTTTTAATCAAGGTAATACGGAACTGACATTAGCCTATTTTAATATAAAACGTGACAACATATTACTTTTAGAAACTCACGATACTGTTGGTAATAAAGGTTTACAAGTGTCGCAAGGGGCTGAATTAGCAATCTCAATAAAACCCACTGAAACATTACTCTTAGGAGGGAATTTAGCCTATAACCATGCAAAATATAAAGACTTTATCGATCCTGATTTTGGCATTAATGCCAGCGATAATACGCCACCTAATGTGCCCGACTACGTTGCAAACGCCTGGATCAGTCAATCTCAACTATTGGATTTACCTATAGAAATTGGTGGTGGTGTACGTTATGTTAGCGACCGTTTTACTAACTTTCAAAATACTGTGATCCTTCAAAAATATGTAACCGTTAATTTATTTGCCGCTTTTACATTCGATAAATCCAGAGTGTCTCTCAATTTACGCAATAGTACACAACAAGATTACGCCACCTGGGCAGATATTTTCTATTCTAATCAAGTGGCCATTGCCTCTCCTCGAACTTTAGAAATTAGCTTTCATACAGAGCTTTAATTTAAGCTGTTCGCGAAAAACTTTAAGCAAAACGTCTATATCTTTTGTTCTTACGTAATTAGGCCTGATAATAAAGGCGAGTCTGCGGTGAGGTCCGGGCTCATTTAAGTGTACCGCGTGCAATTCAGATTCATTGTGAATAAGTTGATCTAAGGCCATTTGCGGCACGAGTGTAGTACCGAGTTTACCAGCAACCATTTGGATCAAAGTATGTAAACTCGTAGAATTTAATGATGCCTCTGAAATTTTTGACTGCAAACTACAAGCGGCTAAAGCGTGATCTTTTAAACAATGGCCATCTTTTAGCAGCATTAATTTATCAAGCTCTAATTCATGACTGGTAATTTCTTTTAATTGACTCGGGCATTCATCTTTATGATTCACCCAATAAAAATCTTCTTGCCAAAATTCAAATGCCATTAAGCCCTCTATTTCGAATGGCATAGCTAAAATAGCCGTGTCTAAATCACCGTTACGCACCATATCAGTTAAAACATGAGACTGCTCTTCAACTATTTCTAATTTAAAATCTGGATATTGTTTACGTATTTCGGGTAATACTTTAGGCAATAAATAAGGACCTATCGTTGGGATCACGCCAAGTTTCATTCTGGTTGATAATACCTCGCTTCCCATAGTGGCCAGTTGATATAACTCATCGACCTCTAGTTTAATATTTTTGGCTTTTGTTAAAAACAAAGCGCCTTCAGTCGTCACAAGTACCTTTTTATTGTTGCGTTCAAAAATCAATATACCCAATTGCTTCTCTAGTTCTGTAATTGCGGTACTGAGTGCCGATTGAGATACATTACAAAGCTCAGCAGCCTTTTTAAAGTGAAGGGTTTTCTCTACTGCAAGTGCATAACTCATTTGTTTTAAAGAAATCATATCATTCTACAAAATTATTGGTTTACAAAATAATAAGCCAATAACAAAAATCTCGATAGTCATGATTCTAAAAAACAGAACATAAAATTCAATTTAATCAATTTTAAATAACCACAGCAAACCTCTAATATCTATTCCAACGAAAACGAACTGAGTTAACACACTCTTTCAATAAACATTAAATGATATTTAAAGGATATTCCCATGACACAAATAGGCAAAACAATTCCAGAATTCACAGCAACAGCGTTTCATAATGGTGAGTTTGTTCCGGTAACTTCCGAAACAGTGAAAGGTAAATGGTCAATCTTTTTATTCTATCCGGCTGATTTTACTTTTATATGCCCTACAGAACTTGAAGATATGGCAAACCAATATGAAGAGCTACAAGGTTTAGATGTTGAAGTGTATTCAGTCTCTACTGATACCCACTTTTCACATAAAGCATGGCACGACTCAAGTGATGCAATAGGTAAAATTAAATTCCCTATGTTAGGAGATCAAACAGGTCACATCACTCGCGGTTTTGATGTCATGATTGAAGAAGATCATATGGCACATCGCGGCACTTTCTTAGCGGATCCAGATGGTGTTATTCAAGTAGCGGAAATTCACGCTGGTGGTATTGGCCGTTCAGCAAAGGACATGTTACGCAAAGTAAAAGCGGCGCAATATGTACGTGACAATGACGGCGAAGTTTGCCCGGCTGCCTGGGAACAAGGTGAAGCCACATTAACACCAAGCTTAGATCTCGTCGGTAAAATTTAAGCTTCTCAATTCTAGATAGGCATTTAAACCTAAATGCCTTACTTCTCCACCAGTTTTAAGGAATACTTATGCTAACTCAAGATATTTTAAACGCTCTGACCACTTATACCGCTAAAATGAAACATTCAGTGACATTCGTATTGCAAACTGGTGAGCACGCTAAACGTAATGAATTAAAAGATTTTTTATCTCAAATAAGCAGTGTATCTGACAAATTACACCTTATAGAAAGAAGCGACTCCACACTTAAAAGCCCTATTAGTTTTGGTTTGGAAGTAAACGGTGAATTTAATGGCGTATTTTTCTCTGGGATCCCAGGCGGACATGAATTTAACTCTTTAATTTTAGCTATCTTACATTCATCGGGTACTGAATTAAAACTCGATAAAACATTGCAAAACTTGATCAAAGCAGTTGATCAACCGTTAAAATTTGAAGTGTTTGTCAGTTTAAGCTGCCATAACTGTCCTGATGTTGTGCAGTCATTGAATCAATTTGCCCTGCTAAACCCACATATTAGTACTGAGATGATAGATGGTGGATTGTTCCCCGAATTAATCTCAGATCGAAATATTCAGGGCGTACCCAGTGTCTATTTAAATGGAAAAGTATTTGCCAATGGCCAAATCGACACAGGTAAACTGATAGATAAGCTATTACAGCTCTACCCGGAACTCGCTAATAATCAACAACAAGAAGCCTTGCCTCAACAGGATGTCACTGTGATTGGTGGCGGCCCAGCGGGGATCGCTGCAGCCATATACAGTGCGCGAAAAGGGCTAAATGTAACCATGATCGCTGACAAGTTAGGTGGTCAGGTGAAAGATACTGTAGGCATAGAGAATTTAATTTCAGTTTCCAAAACAACAGGCGCTGAACTAACGGGTAACATGCAGGCACATTTAGCTGATTATCAGGTAACGATAAAAGAACATGTACGCGTTGATCACATAGAAAAAGGACCTGTTAAAAATATTCATTTATCTACAGGTGAAGTCATAACAACTAAAACCGTTATAATTGCCACAGGCGCTAAATGGCGAGAGTTAGGCGTACCGGGAGAAAAAGAAAATATAGGCAGTGGTGTTGCTTATTGCCCACACTGTGATGGCCCTTTTTTTAAAGGTAAAGATGTTGCTGTAATAGGTGGCGGTAATTCAGGAATAGAAGCAGCGCTTGATTTAGCGGGAATGGTTAATAAAGTCACTGTGTTTGAGTTTTTACCTGAATTAAAAGCTGACAAAATATTAGTTGAAAAAGCACTGGCTAACGACAAAATTACCATCATAAAAAATGCAATGACAAAAGAAGTTGTCGCTGATGGTGGCAAGGTAGTCGCATTGGATTACATGGACAGAGAGTCAGAAATACAGCATCAAATTGCCTTGTCTGGGGTGTTTGTACAAATAGGTTTAGTGCCCAACAGCAGTTTTGTTAAAGATGCGATCAATACCACACAATATGGTGAGATCATAATTGATGAAAAAGGCCAGACTTCAGAACCAGGGATCTTTGCTTGTGGCGACGTCACCACAGTACCTTATAAACAAATAGTTATTGCAATGGGCGAAGGTGCCAAAGCGTCATTATCAGCTTTCGACTATATTATTCGCGAAGCTTAAAAACAGCCATAAAGACAATATAAAGTGGATGTGCCACCTTTTATTGCCTTTATAACAATTAGCAAAGTAGCTTACACCTAAACTTAGCCCGTAAATAAAATAACTGAATATATGAAACTATAATCGATCGACTTATCAGCCGTTTCGACGGACGGAGTTAAGGCTCATATGTGCTAAGTGTTGTGTTCTCAAATAGCCACTAACGGCCAGACACTTTAACTTTCTCATAAAAATTTAGACCGTAAGATAATATCCACCACACACGATGACAAAATAACAGATCTGTAATATAAGGATTATAACCCCTGCGACAATAAATCGTTTCCTAGACTTATTCTCTAACGTTTTTCTTAATGCGCCGAACAAGCAAAAAACGATGCCAATTGGTATTGCGATAAATACCCCTAACATTTGAGGCAGCACTATATACATACCCGTAAAAGCCTGGAAATGAGGGCTGTAGAAAGTATAAACGCCTAATATATATAGCAATAGCGTGACTACGAATATGCTTGCTATATAATAAGGATTAAATGATTTCATATTACGCTTAACGCCCTTATTTATTTGTTTATTATGTGAATTTTACTCTGAACGCAGTAAAGCATACTGATATTCATCTCCCCAAGCACCTTTAAAAAAGATATTTTGAATAAAGTGACCTTCTCTGCGAAATCCTAATTTTTCAAGAAGCCGGTATGAAGCCGTATTCTCTGCATCTGTAATAGCTACAATTCGGTGTTTATTAAGTTCTTCAAATACATAACGTAAAAACCTTGATACGGCTTCTGTTGCAACCCCTTTACCTTGTTGTTCAGGGCATATAGTAAATCCTACCTCAATTTGTTCTTGATCTATAAAGTGCACAGCTAAATCTCCAACCAACTCATCTGAATCAATTGCTGATATTGCAAGTTGATACCAGTTACCTTCGCTACCAAAAGTTGAATAATCCATACTTTCAAAAAGATCAACCGCATCTTGATATGTGTAGTTTGTCCAACTCTGATATTTTGCTACAGTTTCTTGTGAACGGTATTGAGCAAACGTTTCTAAATCTTTTCTTTCAAATGCTCTAATGACGAAGTTTTCGGTTTTCAACACTGGCGGAATCATCGAACTCTCTCTATTCACATAACAGCATATTATGTAGACGTCTCGGTAATGTCCGACACATAATTCAATTTTAATAATCGTTAATATCACATAAACTCTAAGTTTTATAAACAATTTAAACATTAATAATTCGGTCATACATTTTTACTTTCTAAAAACTGCGGGACTACACCCCCCCTGAACAGCCTATTAATAAAGAAAGTCGTTCCAAGTCACATTAAGCCAATCTAAACACTCATTAATTTATGTTATATTTAAATCAATTAGAAAATTAACTATTGACGCCTTAGCCTCTTATTATGCTGAATTTCGTTTGAATAACAGAAGTAAAACAAACGCTAGGCCAATTAGTAAACTAACGACTCCGCTTTGAGTTGATTCACTCTGCACGTCATCAAAAGAGTATATCTCTTTGTTGTTTAATTTTAAGGATGTCACATCACCATTTTCAGTTACAGTTATATAGACGAATTCACCAATCAACTTCTCAGCCTTAGCTGGTTCACGACACCCTGTCACTGCTTTAAATTTATCAGCGAGATAATACCTTTCATCAGTTGTACTTAACTCTATCATTGGACTGTATTTTCGAGGACACTCAATTTGAGTAATACTTCCCTCTAAAACAGTAAAACTTGATTTTTCTTTATCACCCAGATTAATTAATCCCGCACTAATAAAGAACAATGCAAAAATAACTAGGAATATTTGAGCAGACTTAGTCATATGTTCCTTGCTGGTGCTTGATAAGCATTGGACTGCGCCCATGCTAAAAATATTCGGATTATTTCGCCAAGCTTATGTGGGCCACCATAGCCTTTAAAAACATTAGACTCAACCATGGTCACAACCCACTCCCCCCCATTGTTTTCTGCATCTCCCCCAACGCCATAAGAGAACTTTTCACACACAACACCTTTCAAGTAAGTCTCCGAAATTTGGATCGCGATACACCAACCAGGGTTATCGAGAGTTTCAATTTTAATACCATACGCATATTCTCAATCATCATTGCATTGAGAGTGATACCAGCTTTGTAACTCGATAATTTCATTCATAAGGATGCTTAATATATAAGGATATTATATAGACGTCTCAGTATTGTCCGCCACATAATTTAAATTTAACAATCGCAATATCGCATAAAATCAAAATATTAAAAAATTTTAGATATCTAAAGACAGGATTGACGATGTGTTACTATACAGTCTTAGTAACATCCCTTTTATTAATATCTCATTGAATAAAGGCACCTCATAAACGCATGTTATTATTACTTTAATTGTAAAATTAACCATTGCCGCCATAGTCTTGCTTGGCATACGTCTCTACATACTTAAAGCATCAATTCTTTTGTGAGTGTTATCGATTGTCACTTCTAAATCTTGAATCACCCAAGAACCATTAATTAATTCTGCATATACATAAACATCAGCAGAATTTAACGGTCCAAAAATTGAGTAATTTATCTCTGTTTCATTACTTCCAGCTTCGCCAGTCACAAAATAGCCAGCTTCAATTGGAGTACCTAAATATTCAATAACCTGATAATGATTTATAATTTTCTCAAATGATAAATCATAAGCCTGATTTTTCATCATGTGTTGAATAAAAATAAAAAATGAAACAAAAATCAAGACAAATAGCAGTTCTTTACTTTTAAAAAAAATATTATGATTAATTGATTTTTGAAACACTCTCAGAGCCTTTTTTGTATTTCTAGCCAGCCTGTAGAGTTTATCTAAAGGCTAAAATTGATAAAAAGTGAGCCCCAGTATCGCACTATAAGCATATAAATCACTATTATTAATGCATTTGGAACCCTATTTTTAGGCTGTAAAATTAAATAATCATAAATTATACAACCTCTAACGCCAGCAACAGGACGTGTTTTAAGTTGATCTAGCGAAGCTAAAGCAGCTTAAAACCGTTCCGCTGATTGTGTTTATTACGTTAATTTATTCAGTATTCCACCCAGCTAGGTCGTCTACAGGTCGAGGCAATCTTCCTGAAAGCCATTCAGCGCATGTACCCGGTTTGAACTCCATGTTTTCACATTCAATTACCCAAGCCAAAAAGTCCTCTGGTCCACCATTCATATATGGTGGTGGAGAAACGGGGTAGAATGAAGTAGGGAGACGCTCATCAACTGATAAGTAGTTCAACACATGCCCCAATTCTTGAACTGTATGCCAAGCAAATTGGTGACCTGTATCAATAGTAAATTTAACCCACCAACAAGTTTCGTCTGACCCAGATCCGATAGAACCAGTAATTGCAGGTATTTTTTCCAAGTATTCGATTAATTTCGTAAAAGCTCGATTATCCATAATTCACATAACATATATTATGTAGGCGTCTCAGTAATGTCCGCCACATAATTTAAATTTAATAATCGCTAATGTCTCATAAACTAAATAAAACTATCTCACTATTTCATTGCAATAACTGAAGAATGTCATACTCAAGATCTTTATCTTGTTTGATCTTCTCATGAGCATAATAAAACTCCCACAAGTCCTTTTCATTTATTAAACCTGCATCTAGCACCCAATCTTGGTGATAGTAGCATGACAAAAAGTACTTTAATCGAGGAAACTGATTATCCATGTGTATGAGTACGATGTTTTTCAAGATAGTTGTCATCACTTTATTCTTCATCACTCTGCTTTTTAGCAAGCCTTACACTTTCTTGCTTTAAAGGCCTGCCTTCAGGACAAAAATCCACTAAAAAGTCATTCATAGAAGCGAACAAATTTTCTTTAACTAAACTGTAATGCACATACTGACCTTTTTTTTCTGCTGCTATAACACCTGCATTCAACAAAATATTTAAATGTTTAGAAAGTGCAGGTTTACTGATATCAAATCGTTCAGCTATTTCTCCTGCCGTCAGGCTGGCTTCAGACAAATAAGCCAATATTTTTCTTCGCACAGAAGAAGATAACGCTTGAAATACATTACTCATAATTATATATTTAACTAAATAGTTAATTAACTAATTTATACATAGTTAAAGAATAAGTGATCTAAAGGGAAAATACTATGAGCCAGTTTAACTTTAAGCAAATAAGAAATAGAAATATCGTTTTATTAGTGATCATAGGCGTTGTATCTTTACTTATTCGTTTACTCATAGAGTACGACTTTGATCGCTCTGCCTTGCTATATGTGGGGATACCATTTTTAGTTGCCATCGCCTTACTTTTTATAGAAACACCCGATTTTTCTGATAATTGGAAAAGGCGATATCTTCGTATCATAATACGTTCATTAATAGTCATGCTAGGCAGCTCCATCATACTATTTGAAGGTTTTGTCTGTGTTGTCATGTTTATGCCGATTTATTTCTTTATTGTATTTTTAATGTTTTTATTAGAAGCATTTAGAAGATATTGCAACGGCAAAAATCATAGTAAACATTATGTTCATATTTTACCTGCTTTAATCCTGGTGAGTGCTACTGAAGGTATCGTTCCTGAATTAAGTTTTGAACGTGAATATGAAGTTACGCGCGAAAAAGTGATCTCAGCAAATATTGAAGATATCAAACAGCAATTGATCCAGCCGATTGAACTTAACAAGTCCCGTCACTGGTTATTAACGCTATTCCCCATGCCTTATGATATCGCGGCACAAAGCCTGAAAGCCGGAGACATTCACACCATTAATTTTCGTTACCATAGGTGGTTTGTCACAAATACCCATGAAGGACACATGAAACTGGAAATCAGTGAAGTGGACGACTACGCCATTCGCACCCGTTTTATTGAAGATACAAGTTACATTTCTAATTACCTTAAATTACACGGCACTGAAATCAAGTTAATACCCATGGAAAATAACCAGACCAAAGTCTCTTTAAAAATAAAATACCACCGCTTTTTAGACCCTGTTTGGTATTTTGGACCCTTACAAGAATATGCTGTAGGTGAATCAGCGAACTTTCTGTTAGATGAAGTAATAACGCCTGTTAAAAGTGGAGAAAGCTCATGAGTAATAACCTGACTTCAGCCAAATATCATAACGCCCGTATAGACGATACCAATAATAGTAACGCATTGAATGGCCGCGTCATGTTATCAAAAAGCAAATTAGCCTGGCTAGGCAGTATGTTACTGATCTCGGTTGTTGGCGGCGTTTTAACTTTTTCTTTAACAGCCTTATGTGTTTTTATTATTTCTACCGGTGTTTCTTTATGTTTAGGTCATTCTTTAGGTATGCACCGTAAATTGATCCATCAAAGTTATCAATGCCCTTTATGGTTAGAGTATTTCCTTGTCCATTTAGGGGTTATCGTTGGTTTAGCGGGTCCTTTTGGTATGATAAAAACCCACGATATGCGTGACTGGGCACAGCGTCAGCAAAAATGTCATGATTATTTTGGCCATCAACAACCTATGATGATTGATGCTTATTGGCAATTATTTTGCGATCTTAAATTAGATAATCCGCCAAAAATAAGCTTGGAAAAAACGATAAAGTCAGACAAGGTTTATAACTTTATGGAAAATACCTGGATGTTACAACAATTACCCTGGGCTATTTTGTTTTTCTTAATTGGCGGACTTCCCTGGGTCATTTGGGGAATTTGTATGAGAGTGAGTGTATCTGTGCTTGGTCATTGGTTTATTGGCTACTTTGCCCATAATCAGGGAGAACGACACTGGCATGTAAAAGGTACACATATTCAAGGCCATAATGTGCGATTCGCAGCAATATTAACCATGGGAGAAAGCTGGCACAACAATCATCATGCATTTCCAGGCTCAGCAAAATTAGGCATAAACCCAGGTCAAACGGATTTAGGCTGGTTAGTATTATTGTTACTAAAAAGACTTAATTTAGCCTGGAATATTGTTTTACCTGATGATTTACCAAGCCGCCCAGAACTGGAGCTACTAAGTAAATACAGATCAACCAAATAACCCCGGTTTTACGGCTTTTTTGAAACACTGGAATGCGAATTTGGCGCTTTCTGCTGCGGGTCTGTGATGTTCTTTTTGTTGTATCCAGCCAGTATAAAACAAGCCTTCAATAAAATTACTGACCCAGGAGTCAGGTAGCTTTTTATCTAAACTCCCGGCTTCTTTTGCTATTTTAATTAATTCTAACATTTCAGCTTCTTGCTTTTCGATAATCGCTTTTACCTCAGGGATCTCATTGGCGAAATAATCCAGATTAACTAAAAATTGAAACTCTTCAGTTAATGGCATCGCTAAATCAAATAATAATTCAAAAGCATGTAATGCTGAGGTTGCATTAGTTTCAATAGGTTTAGTGACCTCTTCATACACGTTTAAGCAATGAATTGCGATGGCTTGTATCAACTCTTCTTTATTCGCAAATAAACGATATAAAGTAGCCCTGCCGACACCTGCTTCCGTTGCTATATCCCTAAGAGAAATTTCTTTATTCTTATTAATTAGTTTCAATCCAGCAAGCACTAAAGCCAAGCTTGATTTCTTAATTCTGGCATCTACATTCTGAACCATAACCACCCTCATTTATGAGACACTATTGTATCATTTAATTAATCCATGTATGATGCACACATATGAAACATCATTGTCTCATAAGTATAACATAGCAACAGTGGAGAATTATAGTGAATGCTAAAGTTGTGAAAGGTAGTTTAGGTTTCTTTGTCATTTTACTCTTACTCTGGTTGTTTGATGATACTCAGACACACACCAATGAAAATGATATTAACAAATCGACTTTTACGGTTTCTGTGATCAAGGTCACACCAAAATCAGAAACTGTACAAGTAAAAGCCACAGGTATTACCCAGTCTAGATGGCCTACAAATCTAATTTCAAACGTTTCTGGAAAAGTAAGTGTTCACAACGAAACGTTTTTACCTGGCAGCTTTGTTAGTAAACATCAATTATTATCCAAAATAGATGATGTTGAATATCGCTCTGAGGTAGCTAGCGGACAAGCACGAATTTCCCAGGCGGCACTCAATCTGGCTCGCTATCAACATGAACAAACAGTTGCGAAACGCGTAAATAAGAATAATAAAGTATCTGAGTTCGGCCAGTTTAAACCTCATATAGACGCTGCTAATGCAGAAATGTTAGCAGCTAAGTCTGCCCACCTGGCAGCTTTAAAACGCCTAAATGAAACACAAGTTAAATCGCCTTTTAACGCAATTGTGCTGAGTAAACATGTGACACCTGGTATGCAGATAAATAATGGAGACACACTATTTACACTTGCATCATCTGAAGCACTCGACATTACAGTGCCATTATCCAGATCACAATGGGATCAATTAACTGTGCTAAATAACCAGTCAATTATTACAGTAACAGATCCATCAGGAAAATCATGGCAAGCAAAACTAAGGTATATAAATCCGGTATTAGAACAGCAAACCAGGCAACAAAGTCTTGTATTAAGTGTTGAAAAACCTTTTATCCCTCCTCTTACATTATTGCCTCAGCAGCATGTAAATATTTTATTTACCGGAAAAAAATTAAACGATGTAATTAAAGCCCCTGCTTCGGTATTAACCAAAGATAATCGTGTTTGGACAATCAAAGACGGAAAGCTTGCCCTTGAAAAAATAAAGATGATAGACGAACAACCAAATCAAATATTATTTAGTTTCTTATCTGAGTCAGCAAAATCCAGACAGTTAGTATTATTTCCCCTTAGCACTCTGTTAGTCGGGCAATCTGCAACAGCAACAGAATATGAGCTGGAGCAATCATTATGAGCTTAGTCACAAAATGGTTCTTAGATAACCCCGTCGCCGCAAATCTGTTAATGGTTTTTATTTTAATAGCAGGTCTATTATCATTTAATAGTTTACGCATCGAAAGTTTTCCACAAATTCCCGCTTCACAACTTGTAATTGACGTAACTTATCCTGGAGGCACGGCTAAACAAGTTGATGAAGGGATCACACAGCGCATAGAAGATGCCATTAGCGGTGTGGCAGGTATTAAAAGCATCATTAGTACTTCATATTCCGGATATGCTTCTATCAGGGTAAAGAAGAGTACCGGGGTCAGTTTAGATAAACTACTTGAGAATGTTCGCAATCAGGTAGATAGCATAGTCGGATTTCCTGAAAGCGCTGAACGTCCAAAAATTTATCGTGATGAATTTGGTAATTTAGCGTCTTTTGTTATGGTCTATGGCGGTGAAAATGACAAAACACTACAAGAAATATCAACATTAGTACAAAATACATTAAAAAAACATGCGGCTATCTCGAAAGTCACTAACTTAGGAAAAAGACAAAGAGAACTTGTCATAGAGCCCAATACTGTAGCTCTAAAACAGTATGGATTAGATCACGAACAACTTACCAATATTATACATCAATGGTCGTTAAATTATCGAAGTGGAGAATTAAACTCGGCTGGTGGAAGAATCACTTTAAAAGCCGATAACTACGCTGATAATTTACCTGCATTAGCAAAAATCCCCGTCATTTATGGCCCTTCTGGCGTAGTCTATTTAGAGGATGTCGCATCCGTCAGACGAGATTATGCCAAAACAGATAGTTTAGTACGCTTTAAGGGGAAAGCAGCCATTGCGTTAATGATTTCTACAAGCCAAAAAGACAACTTATTAAACGTCAGTGAGGCCACACAACAAGTTTTAGAACAACTACAAACTCAGTTACCTGAAGGAATAGAAACAGAAATAATGGCTGACATGGCACCTTATATAAATGAACAACTCGATTTATTGGGTTCCAATGCTTTGCAAGGTTTAGTCATTGTTATTATTCTATTGGCGTTATTTCTCGAAGTCAGGCTGGCATTATGGGTAGCTATGGGCATTCCTATTTCTATCGCCGGAGCGGTCTGGCTTATGGGGTTACCTGCATTTGATTACAGTATTAACGATATCACTTTGTTTGGCATGATTTTAGTTTTAGGCATATTAGTTGATGATGCCGTCGTTGTTGGAGAAAGTATTCACGATGCCAGAACAAAAATAAAAGATCCAAAAGAAGCGGCATTGCGCGGAGTTGAATCTGTTGCCGTAGCCACTATTTTTGGTGTACTCACAACCATCGCTGCTTTCTCCCCAATGTTATGGATCGAAAACGAGTTAGCTCAGGTACTTGCCGGTTTTTCAGCTGTGGTGATATTTGCTCTAATTTTCTCGTTAATTGAGAGCAAATTTATCTTACCTACTCATCTGGTACTCAAAAATAACCAAAATACACACACCAATAAAGCGGATCAGATCTTAAAAAAAATCAGAGAAAAATGCAGTAATACCTTACAGTGGGTATCAGATACTATATACCAACCTGCACTGAAAACCGCTCTGCAGCATAAAGGTGCAAGTTTAACTCTCTTTTTAATACTGATTTTAGGTGCTTATGGTGCACTATTTAAAGGTACGATTAAAACGGTTTTTTTCCCTGAAATACCTGGCCGTTATGCCTCACTCAATATCACTATGGATCAAGATGCGGCCTTAAAACTCACTAGGCTCAATATCGACAAAATTGAGCAAGCATTAGAATCAACCAATCAAACTTTAGCGCAGAATTATCAGTTAATTCATAAACCAATTGCCAAATATCTCATCTCTGTGGATGGAGCAAAGAATATTGAAGTAACAGCTGAACTCACAACAGAGGCGTTAAGTAAGGTGCCCAGCGCTAAGTTTCTTACGCTTTGGCAAAAACACACTGGTAATATTGAAGGCAGTTATGCTCAAAAATATTCATTTTCGGAAGAACCAGCTGGAGGAACGCTGATCACTATTAGTGCTCAATCCAGAGATCTCGCAAAACATGCTGCTACAGATCTGAAAGCTGCATTGAATAAACTCCCCGGAGTACATGATGTTACCGATGATAGTCAGTCCGGAAAACGTCAACTTCAGGTCACTTTAAATCAAAATGGCATCCAATTGGGGTTAAATCAGCGACGTTTAGCGAATTTAGTGGGAGGTGCCTTTGGTAAAGTCGAAATTCACAGGTTGTTAGATCAAGGAGAAGAGTCTCTGGTGGTGTTACACCTTCCTGAGCAAGATCGTAAAACAATACAACAACTTAAAGAAACCCCTGTATTAGTTGGTGATAATCAATATGTCAGCATAGGTGAAATCGCAGATTTCACCTATAGCAGGCAAGCCGATGTATTGCATAGACGCAATAGAGACCTGGTTGTCAGTGTTTATTGGCGACAAGATCGAAATATAGCTTCTCCTCAAGAGACCTGGCAACAATTAAATGAAACTTTAGTGACTAAACTTCACAAGCAATATCCTGGAGTGAGCATCGCAACAGCGGGGGAATTTGACGAAATATCAGATGTGCAAACTGGATTCAAAAAAGCCATGTTACTGACTTTGTTATTAATCTATGTTTTATTAGCAATTCCATTAAAATCATATTGGCAACCCTTTATTATTATGTCTGTGATCCCTTTTGGCTTTGCTGGTGCTATATACGGCCACGGTTTAATGGGCTTGTCGGTAAGTATTTTATCACTATTTGGCATGATGGCTATGACAGGGGTGGTGATTAATGATTCTTTAGTTTTAATGACTCGTTTTAATCAATTGTACAAAGCCGGATTATCAGTAAAAGACGCTTTACTTGAAGCCGGTAAGAGTCGATTACGCGCCATATTCTTAACGACAGTAACAACGGTTTGTGGTTTATTGCCCCTGTTAAGTGAAACTTCAGAGCAGGCGCAATACCTCAAACCTGCTGCAGTGTCTTTAGTATTTGGTGAACTATTCGCTACACCAATCACGTTAATACTTATTCCTATTTTACTTAGTTTAGGTAAATACAAAAAACCTAATAAGTCGTCTGTTGAACAAACGGGATTAGTACAATCATGTTAACCAACCAACCTATTTCTATACGCACAATTGCTACACATTTTTCAAAAGCAATAAGTATAAACTTTACTCTTACACTCTTTGAAACAGCATTAACGGCTCTGATCCCTTTATTTATAGGCTTTGCTATCGATGGGTTATTAAATTCATCTAATACAGAACTATTTCAGTTGGTAAGTATTTTTGCTTTGTTAATAATCATCAGTGTCGCCAGGCGTTTATATGATACTCGTGCGTATGGCCATATAAGGGTATCTGTAACTGATACGATTGCACTACGAGCCAAAAAAATGCCAATTTCCAAGCTAAATGCAAGACTACAGATGGGCAGAGAATTAGTCGATTTTCTGGAGCAGGAAGTACCCGAGATATTTAATGCCGTTGTCCAGTTAGCTATAGCACTGATCGTATTATACTTTTTAAACCCAATGTTAGCCGCAGCCGGTCTAATTTCAGCCTTTATTATGCTGTTGATCTATAGTCTGTTTCACCAGGGGTTTTACACTTTAAATAGCATACATAATCAACAATCAGAAAAACAAGTGAGTGTACTGGAAACCCAGTCTCGTGCTTCTCTTATGCATCATTTTAACAGATTAAAATCGGTGGAAATTAAACTATCAGACAAAGAGTCAATCCTATATGGCAGTATTTTCATTGTGCTACTCACCTTTGTTGTTTTTAATTTATGGTATGCAACATTACAAATTAACATCACTGCCGGTACTATTTTCTCTATTGTCAGTTATTCATGGGAATTTATTAGTGCAGCATTAGTATTACCTATCACCTTACAAGGCTGGTCTCGATTATCTGAAATTATAGTAAGGATCAATAAGCCTGCGCACAACGGTTAGCGGCAGGCTGTAATATCTGCCCACTTTAAATTAAATTTAGCTAGATACTTTTGTAAACGACTAGAATCATTGGCTTTGGTTTTTAAGGTTCGGCTTACATCAAACAATACTCTGCCAGCTGCGGCCATACTATTATGTTGTTCACATGATTTAAGTACGTAACTCAATTGATTAAGATCAAATTTATCTAATGCATCAATTTGATCTTTTTTAAGATACTTAAGTAACAGAGTCTCCGGTATCTCACTGTTTGTTGAAAACCAGTCGCTTTTAAGACGTGTAATTTCTTCATGTACATCTGTTATCGTGAAATCAATTTACCGGATATGGATTTAGCTTATCTTGAAGAAGGGTCTGATTACTTTGATGATTACGTTGAGGCTGTTGAGTGGGCACAAGATTTTGCGGCAAAAAATCGAGAAATCATGATGTTCAATGCTATCAAAGCGTTAAAAAATCAGATCCCGGTAGCGTTTTCAACTGCTGAGTTAGCGGTTAATTGCCATCACAATTATATTTCTCGAGAGCACCATTTTGGTAAAGATTGTTATGTCACCAGAAAAGGGGCTGTTCGTGCTGGAAAAGGAGTATGCACCAGCAATCCCGATTATTAATGAATTCATCAGTTCAGAATTGGCTCGACACGAAAATTATGCAGCAAAATCCAAAGGTAGAAATGTTGATTTTGAAGAATTAAACCAGTTATTTCTTGAAATACTCAATTAAAAATACCCGTAGCAATACGGGTTATCCAGCTAAATAACACCAATATGTATTAGTCTCGACTAGATCTATCAGATTTGACTTTTACAACTTAATCAAACCTGCCAGCCTTCTGTGTGCCAAAAACAGACCTTGAAACCTTAAGACTTATTGCAGCAATTACTCCCTTCTTGAATTGGTGGGCACTTAACAGTGCCATAAGAACAATAAACGCAACAATCACCTTTTAATGGCTTGAGCAATATTTTACATCCCTCACATTCGTAGTACCACTGGCATGCATTTGTTGGCATGGTCTCTACTTTACTAAACCCGCATTCAGGACAAGTGATCTTTGATTGTAGTTCTATACTTTGCATACAGATCCCTTAACTGGTTTAACAACATCCAATACTGACATTACTCCCATCCATATGATCCCAAAATAGAATAAGTAGCTGCTCCAGCTATATTGCCACAACGGGTAAAGTGCCAACAACACAGCAACAGGTCCAATCACACTTAATATGCCTCTTACCAGATGTTTATGTTTATACCAGTTATACAAATTAACCAATAAGGCCAGTACAGCAAATACTGGTAATAAGGTATTAACTGCTATTCCTTCAAAAGGTGATAAGAAGCCAAGCCCTAGAGCTGATGCTAATGAACCAAGAGCTGGGAAACATGCTGTGCAGCTAAGTGCGGCTAGCCAAACGCCACCAGAGCTTACTTTATCTAGTGCTTTATTGATCATAATTAACTACCTCTGTTTTTAAGGCAGTATAAACTCCGTACTTAGGTACGGGGTCAATAGCTACTTAAGTGAATTTATAATTGGGCAGAAATTAGGGTCTTGGTTGGCTTTGCAAGAATTTGTCATATCTTGAATAACCTTTTCTAACCTCTGTAAATCAGCAATTTTATCACGGATTAGTCTAAGCTTTTTCAACCCCATAGACTCGACATCAGCGCAGTTTCCACTAAGTGAGATAAGCGAAGAGATTTCATTGAGCGTAAAGCCCAATGCTTTAGCTTTTAAAATAAACTTAAGTTGATCGGCAAGGGTATTGCTGTATAGGCGATAACCACTCTCTGGTTTTAGCGGCTGCTCAATTAACCCTTTACGCTCATAGAAACGGATTGTTTCAACACTAACTTCCAAATCTTTTGCTAGCTTTCCGATAGTTTTCATAAACAGACTCTTTCAAACAACAATCACCATTGTACCATTATTCAACTTGACCTGAACGACAATAACTACCAGTCAGTTCAAGTCTGACCTTATCAAACAGAAGTGCCAGATAAAATATGAACAACTACAACCAATACGCCAAAAACAACCTTGTAAGAATGAATTCTTACCAACAAGGTGTACCTGAGCTTTGTGGGCACGAATTTATTCGTGCAGAAATTATTTTTCAAATAAAGTGAACCTTCACACTACTTACATCGTAATACCCCTTAAATACGTAAATCATCTAATAATGGTTGAGGAACGTTTATGATTATGGGTTTTAAAAGATGTTAATAAATTCGATTCTATTTAATTTAACCTGGTTCGGATGTGTTTTATTAGGCAATGATTTTGGCTATGCTGTTTTTTTCTGGTTAATAATTCATTTACTGTATAGTCACGCCTTAAAAACAGAACTCACACTCATTTCCTTCATAACACTAATCGGAATTACGATAGACACTAGTTTAATGCATCTGGGTGTGTTTGAATTTACAGGATATAAACAGGTAATCCCTTTTTGGTTAGTCATTATTTGGCTTGCATTTGCGATGACCATTAATGGCTACTTAAGAGTTTTAAATCACTCTAAATATCTTCAATGCATTATTGGTGCACTGTTCCCACCGTTAAGTTACTTCGCTGGTAGTAAGTTAGGGGCTGTAAACTTCGGTTACTCTTCGCAAGAAACCTTTATATTACTCAGTCTGTTATGGGCTGGGTTACTGCCATTATTCTTTTATATTAATCAATTGATGAAAGGTGAATTCGCTCATGAAACGACAAAAAATATACATTAGTATAAGCACATTTTTTTATCTGTTTTTTACATTGCCTTTATTCGCGAATATAACTAGTTCAGATAATCTGACCTTAAATAAGCATAACGTTAAACTTGTTGGTGAGGCACAGTTTAAAGTCCTTTTTTGGGATATTTATAAAAGCCGGTTATATACAAAATCAGGAAAGTTCGAACAAATATCACCTTCATTAATATTTGAAATTACTTATCAAAAAGAGATCTCAAAACAAGAATTAATTGATAGAACGCGTGAACAGTGGCAAAAAATGAAAATATCTGAAACAGAATATAAAAGCTATATACCCACATTAAAAAATTTATGGCCTGACATTTCCAGCGGAGACAAATTAGCATTGAAAGTAGAAGAAAATGGCAGTGATTTTTACTTTAATAATGAATATTTAGGATCAATAGACAATAAACAGTTTGCGACCATTTTTTTAGGGATTTGGTTAGCACCAAACACAACAGATCCTGACTTTAGAGCAAAGTTAATAGGAGGCACACCATGAAGCTAATTCAACGTACATTAATTATATTCACCTTAATTTTAATTCTATCAATTACTACAAGTTGCTCAACAAATATTAAGCAATATCAAGGATCTACACCCACACTTGATATTAAAAGCTATTTTAATGGGCCTGTCATCGGGTGGTGAAATCTCCCATCGAACAGAAATGAAAAAACTGGGAATTACCGTTGCAGATATAACGCTATTTTTCGATAAAGAAGTGCCTTTAAGGCAATGTTCTGAACACGAACTCATAACTAACTGAGTAAGGTTTAATTTATCTTAGTTGGTATTACTACTTATATGAACAAAAAAAGCCGCTTAAATTATGAATATACCCATTTTTCCATTACCTGTTTTTTTACTGCCTGACGGTATCACCCGGCTTAGGATTTTTGAGCAGAGATACTTAAATATGGTTAAAATTGCCAGTAAAGGCGATGGATTTGCTATTTTGCTGGCATGCGACGATAACCTTGACGCTAAAATAGCGAGTTGGGTCGATATTATCAACTTTGATACATCTGATGAAGGTTTATTACAGATCGATGTAAAATGTAAATCTCTTATTGAACTTAGCGCGATAACGTCAGATGAAAACAACCTCATGTGGGCCAATATAAAAAATGTAAAACACTGGGACGTTCAAAAACATGATGACTTCACACTGGAATTCACTGAATTATTAAGGCTATTTTTTGTTAAAAATACTGAGTTATTCGACCTTTACGATAAAACACTCGTTAACCAGCCTAATTGGATAATAGCCAGATGGTTAGAAGCCTTGCCAATAGATAATATTTATAAAGCACACTTCCTATTACCTGATACTTATAGTCAGGCTCATGATCTATTAACTGAATTACTACTTTCAAAAAAATAAAAGTTAATTGTGATCCAATTCTAAATTCATTGCGTATTGGTGATATAAGCGATTTAATGAGATTTGTTGATCATGATAGTTAATCAAACATTGCAAAAGCATAAAGGATGTATTACATCTATACCTATGCCTTTAGAAATAGATAATACAGAATTAAGTCAACTGCTTATTAATGTTGCCTTAACAAGAGATAAGCAATCTTTTACCGTTTTGTTTCGCTTTTTTGCACCTAAAATACAACGCATCGCAGCAAGCAAGTTCTCCAATACAGATCAGGCAAACGAGGTTGTTCAGGAAACTATGAGTAACGTTTGGAGAAAATCCCATTTATTTAGCAGCGAAAAAGGTCAGGCTAGCACTTGGGTTTATACCATAATGCGTAATGTTATTTTTGATATGCTGCGTAAAGTAAAATCAAATAAAGAAGATAACCTGAGTGACGATATTTGGCCTATGGCTGAAAAACCTAACATTAAAGACGACGTTTTTGAGGATCATTTAGCAAAAAACAATATTCTATCTTGCCTTGACTCTCTATCTGAAAATCAACAACAAGTTGTTAAAGGTTTCTACTTTTTAGAAATGTCACAAGAGCAACTGGCAAAACATCTGGACCTTCCGCTAGGAACTATAAAATCCAGATTACGTTTAGCATTAGCAAAATTAAAGCTAAAACTAGGAGAATATAATGATTAAATATCATCCTAAAGATGAATTATTAGCTGTATTTGCTCGTGGTGAACTCCCTGCGTCACTTTCCTGTGCAATTTCCATACATGCTGATATGTGTCCGAAGTGCAAAAACAAAATAACCCAAATGACTGATGATTTAGCGAATAAAAGTTTTGACCAACATGAATTCGATAATGATACCGCACAAAATAATGAATTAGACATGTTTAATATTGATCAGATGGTTGACGCTATAGTTGCTAACGACACATTAGCTAAACCTACAGTTTTCATTGAAAAACAAGTCAATATTGCGGACAAAACCTTTACTTTACCACAAGCAATTCAGAATATTGAACTGGGAAAATTCACACAATTAGGAAAACTTTCCAGGGCGCGTTTTCAGTTAGATGAAGGTGAAATACATTCAAGTCTTTTGCATATAAAACCAGGTGGTGGTGTTCCTGAACATACACATAAAGGATATGAATTAACCTTATTACTAGAAGGAAGTTTTAGTGATGAGTTAGGAGATTATGTTCCTGGCGATTTCATTATGCTTGATTCAAGCGTGACCCATCAACCTTATTCAGAACAAGGATGCCTATGCTTTACGGTCGTTAATGATGCTTTGCACTTTACTCAAGGTATCAATAGATTGCTAAACCCTATCGGGGCTTTCATATATTAATAAGGGGTATAAAGATGTCAGAAGAAATCATTATTGGTATTAGTGCATGCCTTGTTGGTGAAAAAGTAAGATATGACGCAGGTAGTAAAACGTCTAGATTTTGTGTTTCTGAACTTGGTCAGCATGTAAGTTATAAAGCTTTTTGCCCTGAAGTTGCCATAGGTTTACCGGTTCCAAGACCTACAATCAGGCAAATCAATAAAGAAAACCTGATCCATGTTGCTAAACCTGATGGTAGTGGTGACGTCACTGATGCACTTAAAGAATATGGTAAAAGAATAGCAAAACTTGCTCAAAGTTTTAGTGGTTATGTTTTTTGCGCCAAAAGCCCAACCTGTGGTATGGAGCGCGTTAAAATTTACAATGAAAAAGGTGACGCTTTACCTGCTACAGGCATTGGTATTTTTGCCAGAGAAATAATGAAAGCAAACCCGTTACTTCCTTGTGAAGAAAATGGACGCTTAAATGATCCTATTATTCGGGAAAACTTCGTTGCGCGTGTCTTTGTTTATAAAAATTGGCAACTTCTAACAGAGAAGAAGATCACTAAACATAAACTGATACAATTCCATAGCCAATATAAATATATGGTTATGAGTCACGACCTTAGTGCCTATAAATATTTAGGACGTTTAATTGCTTCTAATACTTTAGACATTGAAGAACTTGCAGAACAATATATACATGGTCTGATGACTGCATTAAAAGTTAAAGCCACAAGAAAAAAACATGCAAATACCTTACAACATATTCAAGGTTATTTTAAAAAACAGCTCACAGCTAGTGAACGCAAAGAGCTATGCCAACAAATAGATGATTACAGAACAGGCATGGTCCCCCTCATGGTTCCCCTGACTTTAATAAAACATTATCTAATGAACTACCCGCAACAGTATATTCAACAACAGGTATACCTGAACCCTTATCCACAACAGCTAAAACTCAGATACGGATATTAAATTTTAAATTAATTTACAGGAATAAAATCATGTTGTTATGGTTTAGGAATGATTTACGGGTACATGATAACCCGGCACTCATGTATGTATTAAATAAACAGCGCTTTGACAACACAAAAGTTGAAGCGCTTTTTTTTATCAGTAAAAAGCAATGGCAATTACATAATGTTGCAGAAATAAAAATAGATTTAATACTAAGGCATATTAATTTATTAGCTGAGCAATTAATGGCTTATGGTATAACACTTAAGGTTGTTGAGTGTGACACCTTTAAAGATCAGATTAAATATTTAAAAACCTATAAACAAAATAACCCTAACAGTCAAATAGTTGCTAATAAACAACTTGAATTTGATGAACAACAAAGAGATAGTCAATTAGTTGATGCTGGCATTGATCTAAAGTTTTTTGAAGCCGATGTAATAGTACCTAAAGGCCAGGTACTGAATAAACAAAACCACATGTTCAAAGTTTTTACCCCATTTAAAAAAGCCTGGATAAATCACGTCAGGCAAAACGGGTTCGATTATATTTCAAAAGACCAGTTAGCGCAGTTTGAAAAAAAGCCAGTAGATAATACAAATTCACTACAATTGACAAATACCACAAATAGTTCTGAAGCATGGCCTCTCATTGAAGAGTTAGAATCTTTTGTCATTCCAAATTTTTTGCAAGAAAAGTTAATTAACTACGCAGACAGCAGAGACTTCCCGGCTATAAAAGGTACTTCTGGTTTTTCACCTTACCTGGCTATTGGTGCGTTAAGCCCCAGATATCTATTATGGTTATTACTTAATAATAATCCAGATATCTTAACAGCCAGTGATACAAAATCTTTTACCTGGTTAAATGAACTTATATGGCGTGAATTTTATCGACATCTCATGCATCACTCCCCGCGTCTATCAAAAAATAGTAATTTCAATCAAAAATACGATTCACTGAATTGGCTAAACAATAACGTACATTTCAAATCCTGGTGTGAAGGTAAAACAGGTTACCCGATAATAGATGCAGCCATGCGCCAACTAAATCAAACCGGTTGGATGCACAATCGTTTACGTATGCTAGTCGCTAGTTTTTTAACCAAGCACTTACTCATTGATTGGCGTTGGGGCGAACAATACTTTATGAGCAAGCTGATAGACGGAGATTTAGCAGCAAATAATGGTGGGTGGCAATGGGCTGCAAGTACCGGGTGCGATGCACAACCTTACTTTAGGATCTTTAATCCTATCAGGCAAAGCGAAAAATTTGATCCAAAAGGAGATTTCATTCGTAAGTACTTATTAGAGTTAAATGATATTCCTGATAAAGAGATCCATTTTCCTCATAAATACATTGAACAACAAAAAATCGAATGCTATTGGCCAGCAATGATAGAACATAAATTTGCACGTCAAAGGGCATTGGATTATTTCAAGAACGCATAGCGTCAGGGGAACAGTTTTGAAAGTAGCTACTGAGAGCCATTTTTTTGAATGCCAAAAAGAGTTGAATATACTCCCTCTTTGGATAGAAAACTTTGTAAAAATATATCAATCACTGAATAAAGATAACCTCAGTGAACTGGCAAAAATATACCACCAGCAGATTATATTTAAAGATCCTATGCATGCTATTGAAGGTTTCAATAATCTGACAACCTATTTTGAATCCCTTTACCAAAATGTAATCGAATGCAAATTCGAGATAAACAACGTGATATATAAAGACAATCAGGCAGCAATATATTGGAATATGTCTTATTCACATAAACATTTAAATTCAGGAAATCCAATTTTAGTTGAAGGCCATTCTTTTATCACGTCAGAAGCAGGAAAAGTTATTTATCATCGTGATTATATAGACTTAGGGCAAATGCTATACGAACACATTCCACTGTTAGGACGTATTATCAGCTGGATAAGAATGCGGGTATCAGCATGAAAAAAGTATTAATAACTGGTGCCACATCAGGAATTGGTGAGGCACTACTGGAAAAATACCAAAACAATGGTGACAAAGTCACTGCATGCGGACGCAATAAATCCAAACTAACAAGGTTGAATAATAGCGAAAAGAATATCGATACGCTTGAGTTTGATATTACGGACAAAAACCAAATTGCAGCGGCGGCACAAAAAGTTTCTTCAATCGATATTTTGATATTAAATGCGGGTGATTGTGCTTATATAGATGATGTTAAATCTTTCGATGGTGATAAATTTTCTAACATAATAAAAACGAACCTGATCTCTGTTGGTTATTTATTACAATATTTTTTGCCTAAATTAACTGTTCATGGGCAAATTGTTTTTATTAGCTCAAGCGCCACAATATTACCTTTTTCAAGGGCGCAAGCATACGGTGCATCTAAAGCTGGCCTGGATTATCTGGCAAAAAGTTTACGACTTGATCTCGCACCACATAATATAGATGTCACACTAGTTCACCCTGGTTTTGTAAAAACACCTCTAACCAATAAAAATACTTTTGATATGCCCTTTATGATCACCAGCACACAAGCTGCTGAATCAATTTTTAAGGCCGTTAGTAAACGACAAAGCTACCTGCAATTTCCTAAACGCTTAACTTATATTTTAAAAACGTTAGCTTTTTTGCCTGACATACTTTGGCTGTGGCTTACAAAAAGGAGTATGACAAAATGAAAAAGATTGCAATTGTCGGTAGCGGTATTTCAGGTTTAACAGCGGCATTTCTGTTATCGAAAAAACACACAGTACATGTTTTCGAAAAATCAGATGCCATTGGCGGTCATACAGCAACGGTTGATGTAGAAATAAAGCAAAAAAGCTATGCGATAGATACGGGATTCATAGTGTTCAATGATCGTACCTATCCAAATTTTATTGCATTACTAGATGAAATTGGAATAGAAAAACAAAAAACAGAAATGAGTTTCTCGGTAAAAAACCCTGCAACAGGGCTTGAATATAACGGGCATAATTTAAGTACACTTTTTGCTCAAAAACGTAACATTATTAATCCCAGATTTTGGCATTTAATCAAAGAAATCTTACGATTTAATAAATTATGTAAAACAAATTACGAAAAGAATGATTATCCAAACGGATACACACTTGGCGAGTTTCTCGCATTAAATAATTTTTCGGCTTATTTTTCTCAGCATTATATTTTACCTATGGGGGCTGCAATTTGGTCTAGTTCATTAGCAAGCATGGCCTTATTTCCACTACAGTTTTTCATTCGGTTTTTTCATAATCACGGCTTATTAAATGTAGCAAACAGACCCCAATGGTATGTGATACCTAATGGTTCACGCAGTTACTTAACACCATTAACTCAATCATTTGCTGAAAATATTCATTTAAATAGTAATATTGAATACATCACACGAAAAAATGATCGTGCTCAACTCATCTTCTCTGATGGTACAGAACAAGAATTCGATGAGGTAATACTTGCATGTCATTCAGATCAAAGTAAGGCTTTACTAAAAGATATTACTGAACAAGAAAATCGCATTTTAAGTGAAATGACATACAGTGCAAACCACGTTGTTTTACACACAGATAAGTCATTATTACCAAAAAGAAAAAAAGCATGGGCAAGTTGGAATTATCAATTAACGCAAGACGATAGCAAACCCGCTTGTGTGACTTACAATATGAACATACTGCAAGGGATCAGCAGTGAACATACCTTTTGCGTAACTTTAAATCAAACACAACTAATTGATAAGACTAAGATATTAAGAGAGTTTCTATACCATCACCCAGTTTATACTGTCACTTCACTTAAAGCCCAACAACAAAGAGATAGCATTTGTGGCAAAAACCATACCCATTTTGCTGGGGCATACTGGTATAACGGCTTCCATGAAGATGGCGTACGAAGCGCCATTGATGTTGCCAAACGATTTCGTTGTTTTTTAAAAGCCCATGAGCTTGATTAATATGAGTATCCTATCAAATGTTCAAATTGAAAAAAATACGCCTGATTTAAACAGCTGTATTTACCGTGGGCAAATACGACACCGTAGATTCAAACCGTCTAAGCATAACTTTAATTATCAATTACATATGTTAGCCCTGGATATCGATGAAATCGGTTCAAAACTTAAACCGCAAGGGCCTTTTGGTTATGCCTGGTATTACCCAATGCGTTTTTGTGAAAAAGATTATATAAAAAGTGATCTTTTATCTTTGAAAGACCGTATAACCAATAAAGTGAACGCACTAGGTAACATGAAAAACATTGAAAAAGTGATCATGCTAGTGCAAGTCAGGTGTTTCGGTTTCTATTTTAGCCCTGCTAATTTTTATTTCTGTTATGACCAGGAAGGTGAATGCCATAGCGTGCTGGTAGAGGTTAGCAATACGCCCTGGAATGAAAGGCATTACTACTTGGTTAATATGGATACATTAGCAGAAAAAATTACAGATAAGAGATTTCATGTATCACCCTTTATGGATTTAGCAATGAGTTACCACTGGAAAATAAAACCTCCTAAAAAAAGTAAATCAAAACTATTGATACATATTGATAATATTTCTAACCGAATGGACTGTACTGAAAACAAAAGGCTGTTTGACGTAACACTTGCGTTGAAGAAAGATCAAATAACATCAAAAAACTTAATGATGTTATGGGCTTCAATGCCCTTTATGACATTTAAAATTGTGACGGGAATATATTGGCAGGCACTTAAACTTTTTGCTAAAAGAATTCCTTTTGTGTCATATCAAAAATCAAATTAAGTAAACTGGGAGATAAACTCGTGGAAGAAGTAAACAAAATTAGTGTACTTAATGAAATCAGTTGGCTTGAAAAAAAATTTAGAAGCATTGTTTTTAAAGCACTCGATAAAATAACTTATGGCTCACTGGAAGTGATTGAACACAATACTAAATATCATTTTGGTAAAGAAATTAATGAACAACACATTAATTCAGAGACGCATCTAAGCGGTAAGCTTATTGTACTTGATATGAGTTTATACAAAGATCTGGTACTAAAAGGCAGTATTGGTGCAGCAGAAGCATACATTAATGGTAAATGGTCTTCACCAGATCTGACAAGTGTTATTCGAATATTTGCTAAAGCACAACAAATTACAGATCAGTTAGAAAGTAAACAAGGCTGGTTTGGACGACTTAAAAACACGTTAATACACAGAGCTAACCGCAATACAGTAAAAGGTTCTAAAAACAATATTTCTGCACATTACGATTTAGGAAATGAGCTTTATACACGTTTTCTTGATCCTGAAATGATGTATTCATCAGCTATTTTTCCACACGATTCAGCAAGTCTCAACGAAGCGCAAATTCATAAATTAGACACTATTTGCCAAAGACTCAAATTACAGTCAACGGATCATTTACTTGAAATCGGAACTGGCTGGGGTGGCTTAGCCATTTATGCTGCAAAAAATTATGGATGTAAGGTAACAACAACCACTATTTCTGAAGAGCAATACCAGTATGCTAAAAAAAGAGTAAATGACTTAGGCTTGTCGGATAAAATTACATTACTCAAAAAAGACTATCGGGATTTAACGGGTCAATACGACAAGTTAGTATCAATAGAAATGATTGAAGCTGTCGGATATGAATTCTTACCAAGCTTTTTTAGTCAGTGTAATGCGCTACTGAAACCTGATGGTAAAATGTTACTACAATCAATTACCATTGCAGATCAGAGATTCGACTATTACCGTAAAAATGTTGATTTTATTCAAAGGTATATTTTTCCAGGTGGTTTCTTACCTTCGATAACTGAAATATCACAACGTACGACAAAACATACCAATATGGTGATTGAATCTATGCATGATATTGGACTTGATTACGCTCAGACACTGGCACATTGGCGAACAAACTTTTTAGACTCATGGCATGAATTAACCCAATTTGGCTATGATGAAAACTTCAAAAGGCTTTGGCTGTATTATTTAGGTTATTGTGAAGGGGCATTTTTAGAAAGGGCCACCAGCACAGTACATGTTGTTATGCGAAAACAGTATTGATATACCTTGTAAGAATGAATTCTGACCCACATTTTAAACATCACCAATTAGGCTTTAGGGTATTTGTGGGCAATAATTTATTCGTGCAAAACAACACCTATCCTCATATAAATATAACCCGTAAGAATGAATTCTTACCTACATTAAATAACATCATCAATTAGGCTTTAGGGCATTTGTGGGCAAGAATTTATTCTTGCTAAGAGCCCCTCTCCTCAAAAAATGCTACCAGCCCTGTAAAAATAAATTATGACGTACAACCTACATCTTAATAATGATTCACTTTAATTATTATTTTTACGAAATTCACTTGGCGTTTTGCCTGTTTCTAATTTAAAGGCCTTATAAAAGGATGATCTGGCATTAAACCCAACCTCAAATGCGATATTCAATACGGTATCTTGATTTGCAACTATTTGTGGTTTAGCTGCCTCAATACGCCAACGATTTACAAAATCAAAGAAATTAACATTTAACGTTTCATTCAAAGTTTGTGATATATAATTAGGAGAAATAGCGACATGTTTTGCTAACTTTTGTAGTGAAAGATTTGCATCTAAATACAGTTTATCTTTTTTCATTGATTCAGTGATTTTGTTGGCTATTCGCTCAGCCTGGTCAGTACCAAGTGCTGAACGTTGATATTTTTTGGCTGTACCAAGAGGTTTAACACCTTCATTATTTGCCTCATCTTTATTTAACACTTGTGGGAGCATTTCATTATCATCTTGGCTAGTAAAAATTGGTTTTTGCTGTAAACCAAAATGCGCCAGACACCATATTAAAAACAATGAAAACAGAGCTTCAATTCTTATACTAAATAAAAAGTCATCAAATAAGTTTGAAGATAAAACCATCATTAAAGAAAATACCCAGGTACACATAGCTATAAATAACAGCCAGTTAATCCAAGTTAATTGCTTATCTCGATTATTAGAAAACCAGTTTTTTAATTGCTTTCTAAAGGCTACCAATCGATGAATAATGCGAAAAAATGTATAAGCACATTGTCCTAGCCAAAGCAGCATCATAATTAAAATACTCACTACTAACACTATCGCGAATGGATCCATAACGTCAGCATTTTCGATAAATATAGCCTTATATGAATTTTCAGGTAAAAAAAGTATCATCACTGAAATCATAACCCCTGGAATTAGCAATGCATAATGAAAGGCTTGTTTACGTTCTGGTTTCCATGCTTGTTCTGCGGTGATCCCTTTCACATAAAACCACAACGAAGGACACAGCATAAAAAGAGCTGGAAAAGATAATGCAGTATAAAATTGATACCATTCAGGGAACAATTTATTAACGGTTGGCACCATAAGAATGAGGCCATTAGCAACCAGGAATAATGCTAATGAAGAACATTCTTTATATTTTTTAGCTCGAATTAATAACAACGGAACACTTAAACAAATTTGTCCGATAATAATCATGCTCAGCGCCATTACAACAGGGTCAATCAAATTCAGTTCCTTTTTTATTTACTTAAGCACTTAATTCTACGCTAATGTCTGCCATGACTATAGAAAAAAGTGTCCGTGCTTTTAGTCTCGGACGACATAACCTCTTATAAAACCTAATATAACCAAAAATTCATACCCAGACTAAATTAAAACGTAATTTTTAAACGAACAGATATCAGGATCCTAAAAATGACAGAGACACAAATCATAGACGTAAAAAAAGACAAACCAACATTGGATATAACAGTAAAACTATCACTACTTTGGGTTATCGTTATGCTGAATATGGCCTATGCAGATATTCTTGCTTTTATCTCCGCATTCATCACTCCTGGTGCAATAGAACAACTAATGCAAGGTTATTCCGGTGACGTAAAGTTATCGCAACCTCTATTATTAGTTGCCGCAGTGTTAATAGAGATCCCTATCATAATGATTTTTCTTTCCAGGTTGTTAAAACATCAATTAAATAGATGGGCAAATATCATAGCAAGTCTGGTCACTATTCTATTCGTGTTAGGAGGCTTAGAAACTGACCCTTTTTTCTTATTTCTGGCCAGTGTCGAAGTTTTAGCAATGCTTTACATAATCTGGATAGCAATCAGATGGAAAGCGATAAACCAATAACCTTGATATTTAAATACGGCAGTTTTTAGCTACACCTCCTTAATTGAAGAAGTAAATTACCGACCCTTTTGATGATAACTTAGAAGAAAATAAAATGAAAAAATTAACTTTATTAATCCTATTAACTTACCTGATAATTTCGCCAGCCCACGCGAACATTGAGCAAGGTGTAACAGCATTTAACAAGGGGGAGCTGCAATTAGCCAAAGAGCTCTTGTTACAGACACGCGAAGAAAGTTATCAAAAATATTTACACCTTGCCCAAATAGCCTTAGCAAACGGTAATTTAGATAATGCAGAGAACCATATAGAGCGAGCACTTAAACTCAACCAAAAGCAAGCTCACGCACATGTTATCTATGCCGAAATCATGGCAAAACAAGCTGATTCAGCGAGTATTTTCAGTGTATTTAGTTATATCAAAAAAGTAAAAATGGCATTTACTACTGCAGTAGAACTCGATCCACAGAATATTGAATACCGCCACGCACTGATCCAGTTTCACATAAACGCTCCCGGTTTGGCCGGCGGTGATATTAATGAAGCCTTAAAACATGCACAAAATTTAAAGCAATTAGATCCGTTATCTGGCGCTATTGCCTTAATTCAAATTTATGGACAACTGGAAGACCTGGAGAGACTAAAAGAATTAACGAATAGCGCAATGTTAGATTTTCCAAATGAACCTGAATTATATCTTCAGCTTGGTAATTATCATCAAAAACAGGAAAACTATGACGAAGCGCTCATTTATTACCGTAAAGCTGCAACTATGGTTATTACCAGTAATAAACAACGAAATGCGAAATACTCAGCATTATTTCAAATTGGTCGTGCAACTGTTCAAAGCGAAAATAATTTATCCGAAGGTAAAAAAGCGCTTGCCAAATATCTCAATGAAGCCGTTATAACATCCTCTATGCCACCTAAAGACTGGGCTAAGTATAGATATGCTAATGTAACAGAAGCTCTAGGGGATAAATCGAAAGCAATGCAGTTATACAAAATCCTTGCCCAAGAAACTACAGATAAAGAACTACAAAATCAGCTAAAAAAAAGAATAAAATAATGAGATCAATATTAAATCTTATAATTCCCCTTTATTAAACCTGACAAACAGAAACTGCTCATATGTGATTTGGGGTTATTGTTGCTAAAAGCAATACCCCTTTCTTTGTAAGAATGAATGCTTACCTACAATTAAAAATACCGCTAATTAGGTTATAGAGCATCTGAAGGCAAGTATTTATGTTTGCTAAACATCCCCCCCTTCAACCATAACCTTGTAAGAATGAATCCTTACAAGGTTATGGTGCTAATTATAAAAATCATTTAATTCAATAACTTTATGGCTTCCTCTAATGCAGAGTTTTTATATTCTTTAAGATCTTGTGGATTTAGATATTCAAATTTCTGTGCGACAGGATACCCAGAATATTCATGGTTAATTTTATTAAAATCTAAATAACGCTCATTCGATAACGTAAATGTCCAACCATTGGGCAACTGTTTTGGTAAAGTGTCACTTAATCCACCATTTGTTGCTTCGCCAATAATGGTTACTTGTTCCCTGGCAGCTAACCCTAATACAAATATTTCACCTGCACTCATTGTTAAACCACTTGTTAAAACAACTATTGGGCCATTATAGCGCTTACCTATAGCAGGTTGAACGACTATTTCTTTAGGCTGGCTAAATCCATCTTTCAATTTTGTTGATTTACTACCAATGTTAAGTGAATTATCAATCAAATAGGATAGTATTTTATTGGATACGACATCGTACCCGCCTGAGTTCCACCTTAAATCAATAATTAAACCTTTTGAATTACGCAATACAGGCAAAATATGACTCATGACTTTATCCGTAGCAGCTAAATCTGCTGATACGGATTCTATTTCGGTGAAATCACTCATATCATCAATACTCAAATAGCTTAATTTATTCGGCAGTTCTCCAAATAAAAAACTTCGACTTAATCTCTGTGATTTAACATCTTTAATGAAGTAACTAGAGATTATTTCTGATAGTTCTTTTTCTAACTTAATATGATATTCGTAAGGGGTTAACAACTCTTTTTGCTTTGTGAAAGGAATCTCAATTTTATGTTTTTTAAAGTGTTCCCATTTTATATTATGCCCGGCTATTAGCTCACCTTCTTTAGACTCAATATACGCATGGGCATCTCCTAGCTCTTTAAGCAATTGACTAAAAATGGCTGTAAGGCTAGCTTCATTTGTCTGAGTTGTTATTTTTTTTCGCCAACTAGGATATTTGGCATTCCAATCCCAATTTAGCTCCTTATTAAATGCAAAATGCTCCGCAAAGGTATACCACAAAACATCAAAGACCTGATAGGCAGAAAACTCATATTGAGGATCATAAATACTCTGTATTAAGTCTTGTCGACATAATTCAGGCAGTTGTTTTAATTGAGTTAACTTTACAGGATGTAAAGCTCCCCACTCAAGCTCGGCGCCATCTGTAGTTATTGCGATATTGTTACTCGGATATTCACCTGTTTCTGTGTGATTTATCAAACAATATTTATCAGTAATGTCATAGAAACGAATATCTTTATCAATGACCTTTAAAATATAACCATAACCCTGAGTTTTCCAAATAGAATTATTAGCTGGTTTTTGTCCTGCGATGGATGGCGTTATAGTAGAATTTGCGTGTAAAAATTGGGATAAGAATATGACTGTTATGATGTATAATGATTGAACTAATTTCATAATTAACCTGTTAATATTTCCTTATGTTTAGATTGTTTAATCGAATCAATTCTTGCTGAACAACGACTTCACAGTAATTGCAGATTAAACTAAATGCGATTTGTTACATTTTAGTCATGTATTATCCACTTTTTAAAATATATTTTGAACAAAAACAGTGGTTAATCAACATTAAAGCTCTACTTGACTAATAACAGTGCTACTTTCCTACAAACATGCTCCTGTAAGAATGAATTCTTACCTACAATTTTAAACACAAAACAACACCCCTTTGCAATAATCTGATTTCATTAGGAAAATCATTTATTCCAATAAGGTTTTATTAACCGCCATATCAAATTTTGATGCTCTCTGACAGGACTTTCACCTAAATTGGCGCTGGGGCCGTATTCAAAGAAAGGACTGTAAAGTGACTTTTGCAATTGTTCACAAATAAAAATATCTTCTTGTAAAAAGCTTGCAGAACCTAATGGATGACTTTTTTCATAGTTAGCATTTTTGGGTTTTACTTTTTTATTCCAATAACTTGATGAACTCACCAACCTGGACATGGCAACAGGAGCAAAAAGTAAGGAAATAATTAAATAAAGTCGTACTTGGCGCCTATTTTTAAACTGCTGCCATCAAACTTGTTAACTTACCCTGAATTTTAAAGCCTAAGCTTTCATATAATGGCAGTCCTGCTTGCGATGCTTGTAAACTAATAAGTTTTTTCTTTTCACCATAGGCCTGAGCGATTAAGTGCTGCATAATAGATGCAGCAATACCCATTTTTCTATAACCTGGTACAGTTCCTAACTGATGAATACCTAAGGTATCTCCACTTCGAAAACTAATTGCAGTTCCAGCAATCTGCTTATCTTGCATATAGGCAAATACACTTGCATTAGGGTTTTTTAATAAACCATATATAACGTGTGCATCTATTTCATAACCAAAAGCCAGGCCACATGCTTTAGCCCACAAAGTTGCATCACTTTCATTATCCAGTTTTACAATGTTTGGATGTATATCCCCTGCTAGTCGTTGTTGATTTCCGTCCCCTTCAAGTGGCAGATACATTACAATAAGTTGGTTTTTAATAACAAGATCCGTTAACTCTGAGTTATTGAGATCAGCTATCGTGCTAAAAGTTTTATTTATCGGTAAAGCCAAATTTGAAAAATCTATTGGTTTGGTAAAATCTGCGTACCATTTTTTATTTGGCCAACTAGCATGAGTAAATACATTTTTCACAAAATTTGCATTTAATGCCTGCCAAAACAAGTTAAGGTTATTTAAATTTTTATTAAGCGCTAATTCCATAAGTTACTCCTTATTAATAATGACGATGCCAGAGATCAGTAGCGCTGTACCAACAAGCTTGGTGATTGAAAGCATTTTTGTTGGGCTATCAAAAAGACCAAAGTGACTGATCACCATGGCAACAATTATTTGCCCAGTCAAGGCATAACTCATCATATTACCAACGCCCATTTTGGGGATCAAAAAGTAAAAACTTCCGACCCCGATAACACTAAAGACACATGAAGCCCATAAGTACCAGGGTACCTGTTCAATACGTTCAGCAAAAGATAAAGCAAGTTTTGTTTGTTCTGCTCCGATCGATTTATTTAAAATAAAACACAAACAGATACTTGCGACCAGTAAAAAACTCGTAAAAAATGCATAACTTGTTGCTAGCAAACTATTATTAAACAGTGTTCCAAGTTGTGCGTTCATCGCCGCCTGTACTGCAATACAGGCACCTGCGATAAAAGCTAATCCGATGAATATAATCATATATCTATCTCTACAATCAATATCTTGCCTAAAGAGCTTCTAACTCCAACTTAATTCTGCATATAGAAATCGTTAGGATATAGCTATTACCAGCTGTTCTTTGCTTATCCGGAATTTGGAACGAAATGCAGCATGATCATCTTCAGCTCGCACACCGACAGGACATAAAGCGACTGCGCTTAAAGATTTATCATTCAAACCTAAAATCTGATTAATACCACCTATGTTAAAACCTGTCATAGGGCATGCATCAATACGATTGACTGCTGCATGCGATAATAAAACCCCCAGTGCGATATAAGTTTGTTGCTTCGCCCAATTGCTTAACTGTTCAGGTGTTCGTGCTAATAAATCATCCTCGATTTGCTTTTGATATTGCGCGAGATCCTTTACTGACTTTCCCTGTTTTATTGCCAGTTGCTCAATAAAGGCAGTAATATCATGCTGTGTCAGAGATGTTTTATGCGCCAAGACTAACAAATGAGAACATTCAGCAACTTTAGATTGCCCGTAACTATGTGATACACAAGCCCGCTTACATTCAGGATTTGTTACCACAATGAGCTGATACGGTTGGATCCCATAAGCGGAAGGTGCTAAACGTACACCTTCAATTAAACCATCAAGTTGTTCCTGGTTTAGTATATTTTGACCAAACTTTTTGACGGCATAGCGCCAATTTAAGGCATCAATCAGTGACATAGTATTATCTCCTTGTTTCTATGCCATCAGTTTAAGTAAAACCTTTTTAAGATGCCTTTACATATGTTGATAAAGTTAATTTTCTTGGATTTCTTTTTTGATACGGCTTAATTGAGTAGGCGTGATCCCTAAATAACTTGCAATATGGTACTGAGTTAAGCGTGGTAAAATAGCATTAAAATCGACTAAAAACTTTAAATACCGCGCCTTTGCTTCATACTGCAGATAGCTAATTTCTTTGGGCTCTTTTTCTATCAACCAATGCGTTTCTAAATATTTAATTTGAAATTTCATTAAATCAGTATGCTGAAATAATACATCACGAAATTTAACATGGTTTATTTCTATGATGTCACATGCTTCTAAAGCCTGTACTTCAAACTCGCTAGGTTGTTGATTAAGTAATGCACTCATACAACCAGGAAATCGCCCCTCGGCAAAGAAGTTTTTATTGTATTCTTTACCATTTTCATCAATTGCATAAGTGCGTAACAAACCTGTATGGACAAAAGCGAAGGTCTCTGGCTGGCAGTCCAGTGGATAAAGGATCTCACCTTTTTCCATTTTTTTAGAGCGACAACACGCTGCATAAGCTTGCCAGGCCATATCTGACAAACAATGATAAGCGTTAAGTGTTTGCTGCAAGTGATTAAAAGCTAGTGTCATTGATTTATTAATCCTTTGAATTAAAGCGTTATTTTATATGAGTTAAATCGCCTTTTAAAACCCCAAATAATCTTATTAATCCATAAGTTGTGATTAGTTTATCACATTAGCAGCACGTCTCTTTCTCCAATGGTTTATGGGTAAACGACATAACCAATAAAGCATCATCATAAAAAGTAAAATAATCGGAGACCAGAGTAAACCAGTATTTAAAATAACATCTGGGAATATATCTTGATCAAGAAATGACATAGTTGCCATTAATAATGTGATACACATACGCCAAAGATGGCGAGCTATACGGTGAGATCCTGTAACGCCGCCTCGTATTATCATAGCGAGATCTAATATTGCCGCAAAAGCAGCAACACTACCTAAAATAAAATACCCTTCTAGCGGCAGTGTTCCTTCGAGCTCTTTCCCGTTATACATGATATCCCAGCCCCATTTATAGAATGTCACAGCCACGATACTAATGCAGAAAAAAGCAGCATATTCAAATAGTCCAATTTTCCCAGCTTGACGCTTAACAGCTGCCCAGGAAGTAGATACAAAATATAACGTCAAAACCCCCATAATAGGCAGTTCACCTAACATAATCTCCAGATAAGCAGCACTGACAGATAAAATAATCATTGCAACAAAAAAAACATTGCCCGCAAACTTATGCACACTTAAACCTTTAGCGGTTAACAGCGCCATATTGCCAAAAAATAAAACAATACTTCCCGCTATAATATGAAAAATCAACATAATAGTCTCCTATATGAATTAGATTTGAATCGTATATTCGCGCAAAGAATACTTAACGCAATACACCATCTGCTAAGTGAACAACTCGCTTGCTGCGCTGCGCAAATCTTGCATCATGCGTTACCATGCAAATAGTTCGTCCTTCATCATGAAGCTCATCAAATAAATCCATAATGGCACCACCATTTTCAGAATCGAGATTACCTGTGGGTTCATCAGCCAACAAAATTGACGGGTTCACCACTAAGCTTCTTGCAACTGCAATACGTTGCTGCTGACCTCCTGACAATTGTGCGGGATAGTATTTAGCACGATCCGCCATATTCACTTTTTCCAGGGAATTCATTGCAATCTCATAGCGCTCTTTCTTTTTCATTTTCCGATAAGACAAAGGTAAGGCGACGTTTTCTAACACGGTTAAATCACCTATTAAATTAAACGATTGAAAAATAAAACCTATTTCTTTATTACGAATCTCAGCTCGTTGATAAACATCTAAATCGTGTACTTTATGCCCGTTTAACAAATACTGCCCGCTGGAGGAAGTTTCAAGTAATCCCAAAATAGATAGCAAGGTAGATTTACCGCAACCTGAAGGACCGGCAATACTCAAATACTCACCAGCATTAACCGTTAAATCCACCCCCTTAATCGCACTCATCACACCCGCATCACTGGTAAAGTCTTTTGTCAGTTTCAATAATTTAATTAAAGTCTCATTTTTCATTATTATTTCCTCAAAAGTGCCTTAAAAAAGCCCTTAAATTTGTTTAAGAGAACGATCAGTTCTCATTTAATATTTGTATTTATTGTTCTCTTAAAGCCTGATTTGGTTGTATTTCCGTCGCCTGTTTCACCGGTAGTAAAATCGCCAGTGCAGTAAATAAAGCAACCACAATTGCAGTAATAAAATACAGCGGTAAATTAAGAGGTTGAGTTTCAAAAAGAATTAAACCTAAAATAGGTGAGATAAACGCCATAATAATCGCGCCAATGCCTATACCAATAGCGCAAAGAGACATACTTTGTATCGCAAAAAAGGCGGTAATACGTTTTGGGTTCGCGCCTAATGCCACTCGGATGCCGATCTCTTTTCTACGTTGACTAACGCTGTAAGCAACTATTCCGACAACACCACTAAGCGCAATTGCAAACGCCAATAAAGCAAACATAGTAATTAACCGACCAACCAGGTTATCTGATGTTAAAGAATCTTCTTTCAGTAAGTTGAGAGTTGTTATACTCCTGATTGACTGATCAGGATTTATATCATGGATAGTGTCTGTTACGCTTGAGCGAATGACCTTTAATGGCACTTTCGTTCTGATCAACATTTTGATCCAACTCCAACGTTTATGCTCCATAAAAGGGCTGTAAAATGTGGGCACAGGCGCAATATCAACACCCATCTCTCTCGTATCTGCAACAACACCACGAATGCTTAACCAACTCTTACCTTTATCTACCGAAATGCGCTTATCAATCGGCTTTTCATTAGCAAAGAACACATCAGCGAACTGCTTATTAATTAAGATTGCCCCCGGGTTATTTTCATCGTCACTTTCTTTCAGGTATCGACCTTTTAATAAAGGGATTGAAAGCACTTGATGATAATTTGCTGATACTACCGCCCTTAATGCATCGGGGCGCTCACTGCTATCTATGGGAGGACGGCCTTCAATTTGGAAAAAGCTTAATTGTCGACGTCCTTCACTCATGGGAAAAGTGGTTGAAAAAGCGACTTGATTTATTTCCACTTTATTTTCTAATTTATGCGTAACTTCTCTTGCGAAATCATGCCATTGATCCAATGTTTGACTTGATGCTCCCGGCGCCATTTGCAGGGTGACGATATTGTCGCTTTCAATCCCCGTATCTATATTATTTAAACGATATAAACTTAAGCTAACAAGTGTCGCACTCGTAATCACAATGAATGCCAAACTGAATTGAATAATAAGTAATGCTTTACGAACACGATTACTTGCGCTGCTCGCCGTAATATTGCCACTGCCTTCTTTTAATGATTCATTAATATGACGTTTTTGAAACGCGGCTGATGCCCCACTTAAAATTCCGGTTAACACAGAAACAAATAAACTAAAACTCAGTACACGCCAGTTTATTTTAACTTCACTGCCCAAAGCCGTATAATGTGTCGCAAAATCAGATAGTAAATCAATACTAAAATAAGCAATGACTAACCCGAATATGCCCCCTAATAAAGAAAGAATGATACTCTCAGTCAGTACTTGCCGTGCGATCCTTCTGGGATCAGCTCCTAATGCCTCACGGATAGCAAACTCTTGTTTTCGATTGGCGGTACGCGCTAAATTAAGATTTGCAACATTCGCACATGCAATAAGTAGCACTAATGAAGTTAAAGCCATAAGTAAATAGAATGTGGGGCCAGAATCACCAGCCATTTCCGTTTTTAATGGTATGAGTGTATTGCTTAAACCTTGGTTGATCGGATAGTTCTCTGGGTATTCAGTTATTAAATTGCTCGAGATGTTATTTATATCCAAACTCGCTGTTTCTAAATTCGAATTAACCTTAAGCTTGCCATACAAGGTCAACATAGTACGGTTTCTGTCATTTATCGCACTACTACTCCCCCTAGCCGGGCATGCAGATGCCGTGACCCATATATCATTTTTAACCGGATAAGCAGCCATTGGGGGCAAAACACCTATCACCTGATGCGCTTTATTATTCATTTGTAAACTCGTTCCAATCACATCAGGATCACTACCGAACATTTCACGCCAGAAATGATAAGACAATACAATCAAAGGTTTCGCACCCGGCTCATCTTCTCCTGGCAAAAATGTTCTGCCTAAGATAGGTTTCACTTTTAGCATCTCAAAGTAATCCCAACTAATAGTGCCCGTTTTCAAACTGATTGGGTCACCATGGCCAAGCAAAGTAAAACTCATTTGGTGATATTCAACTAAATGAGATAAATGTTTATTTTTCTCACGGTAATCAACCATGGTTGGCACTGAAACTTGTATATCATTACGGTTTATTTTTGGATTGTTAGTATTGATTTTAACTAAACGTTCACCCTCACTAAAAGGTAAAGGCGCCATCAATACGTTATAAACCATGCTAAAAATGGCTGTATTGGCACCGATCCCCAGCGCTAAGGTGAGCACTATGAGGGCGCAAATTGCCGGCGTTTTTAAGAAACTCCGAAAAGCAAATTGCAAATCTTCTATTAGCGTTTGCATTAAAGCATTTTCCTTATTGTAAATGTATATGTGTAAATAACTAACGTAAGCTTATTTCGGTTAACTCATCGTATTTATTGGTTGAAGAAACTATCACCTGATCACCAACTTTTAGTGCAGAAAGAACTTCAATTTCATCCACCGAACTGCGACCAAACTCAATGCTTCTTCGTATCGCATTGGTTTGTGATCTATTAAGTACAAAAAGCTTGTTTGAAGAGTTAGGTTGTGTGAATACAGGCCGTTTTAACTTTAAAACATTCTTTAAATGCTCTAATTGGATCACACCGTCTATACGCAGGTCAGGCCGGGCACCATTTAGTGCGTGATCAGTAAAGAACACGTCCACCTTAACCACTCCCTGTTGTACTGTCGGGTCGATACGATTTACAACTCCTTGCGCCATTTTACCGCCAATAGATAACATAACGCCCTGACCTATTTTAACATTTTTAACCTGGCTTTCTTGCACTCGCAATTCTGCTTTTAAGTTACCTTGCTGCGCGATACGCGCTAACACAGTGCCAACTTTGAAAGGTTCCCCAACTTGTAAACTAACCTCTTGCAGCACGCCTTTAGTGGTTGCTTTCACATATAGATCTTCAGCAAGCTTTTCTTGCAGTGACAATTCCGCTCGCTGTATGTTTGGCAGGCTTTCTAATAATTCAACTTCTAATTCATGCTGAAACTTGAGTTGCCGCTCTAATAAAATTAATTCGTTATAATCAATATTCGATACCGATCCCGTATTTAACAACCTTTGATTTGCTTCCCTTCTTAATTTGGTCATGTCATAACGGGATTTGAAATCAGCCACAGCAATACGTTGCTTCAATATCGATTGTCGCCAACGCTGTTGAAGTGAGTGATGTGCAGCTTGTAATACTTCAACTTCTAATTTAGCTTCATCAACTCGCTGACTCAATTCAGGATTATCAAGCACCATTACCACAGTACCAATTTCAACCTCATCGCTCGCTTCAAGCAATATCTCTTTAACCCGACCATGAGAAGTTGCAGATAAAAAATTTAACTCTATAGGTAATAAAACCCCCGGCGCTCTTACTTCCCTGATCAAGTCACCGTTTTCGACAGTTGCGATAATAAATTCATCATGTGATACCACAGTATTGTTACTCATCGCATGCAGTCGCCCCCATACCAGAATTAATATTGTTATAACACTTATCACTGCAAACACTTTGTTAAATGTGATAATTCGTTTTGAGTTTTTTTCTGGAATATGCATAAAAGCTCACTCAATAAAATTCATGTTTTTAGATTTGGTTTGATATCTAAATTAAACAAGAAAAGTGAGTGTTCAAAGGCCCAATGTGTGTCAATTTTTAATTAAATTCAGTTAAAAAAGGCCAATTATGTGTCAATTTAGTTTATTTAACATTCAACACATAAAAAGTAACCCTTTGTTATAAAAAGAATTTCATGCAAATCAGGTGGCAATAACAAATTAATTTAATTTACGGGCAATTTTTGCTGTATAAGTTGATATTTCTGCCAACATTTTTGGCTTTGGTTCAGGCAAGGACCTTAACATATCACTTGCATTACTAAAATATGACTGGGCTTGCTGATAGTTTGAGCGGTGCAACTCTCTTTTGCCCAGTTCAATATTAAGCCTAATATTATCCATCACTCTTCTATGCTCTAATTGCTGAAAAAGGAAAGTGATATAATCTTGATGGGCTGAGTCTTCGTTAAGAGGTATTGATAATTCCAGGCTGTTATTGTCTGATTTTAATTGCATGAGTGCTTTATGAAACAGCTTTCCATAATGACAGGGATCAGCCTTATCTTCCTTATCAAAATCACCAAGTGACGAGGAATAACCGGTCCAGCACTTAATATCGTTTTCTACCATTTCAGTTTCAACTGATTTCAATTCACTAAAATAAAACTGATTGAAAATAGTTACGCCTGCTATTAATAATAGAATAGTGGAAGAAAAAACCAAGAATGGCCGCTTACCTCGGTTTATTGGGTAGTCGTTTATGTTTAATTGTCTTTGTGAAGCATTTTCTAACCTGACTCTGTTTTTCTGCTCTAAGTCATTTTTCTGATTAGTGTGCGACAAGGCATTTTCAAAACAGTAATGACGAAACGCTTCATCATTTAAATTCAATTTTTCAGGCGATAAATTAAATAACTGAAGAATTTTTGTAACATGTCGATCTGGGACTACAGGGTATCTTGGATTGCCCAATCGATCTCTATTCGCAAACCACCTGGTTAATGTTGTTGGATCTAAATTTAAATGTGCAGCCAGGTGTTTACGGGTTTTGATCTCAGGGTTCAAACCACTACGTAACAAGGTATTAAGTTTGTTTCGATCTATTTTCACACTTTAGCCCGATGAAATTCACCTCGCAGAGGCTAATTAAATTTAGTTTTATATCAAAAATTATATAGTGAATTAACGTCCGGCGAAAGCCTAACGATCCCCTTTAAACCCACGGCATTATTTTGTTGGGCCAGCAACACTGATCGCACTTTTAATAATAGAAATTGCTATTTTCTCCACTAACTCTTTACTCGTGACCGCTCTGGCCATCGTAAGCCCGCCAATTAAAATGCCTAGCATTGCCCAGGCTCTGGATAAACACTCTTCTTCAGAATCACCACTAAGTCCATTAGCCATAAGTGTAACAATTTCAAGCATTTTATCTTCATAAATCCTCTGCAGTTCAGGTTTAGTACGCACAACTTCAGGTGAAAGCGTTGTCATTGCACAGCCACATGAAAGATTGTTACGATGTGTTTTCCCCAGATAATACTCAGAAAATGCAACAATCCATTGCTTACCATGTTCTAATTGAAAGTTAGGTATTGCAGCAACAACTTCATCTAAGCCTAGCTTTAGTGCCTCCTCAAATGCACCATCTTTTGAGCCCAAGTGGGCATAAAAAGCACCTGAAGTAACACCTGCTTCTTTTGCTATACCATCAACACCTATGCCAGCGTAACCATTACTTCTAAAACTTCGACTTGCCGCATCAATGATACGTTTTCTTGTTTCCTGCTTTTTGTTCATTTTTGTCATTTTAGTTTCTAATTATTCTCAAGTTCAGCACCAACATTATAACGACATCCATCATCATAATATAGTAATCGTTATATTTTAATTTGACAATATAACGATCACTATATACGATAAAACAATAAATATAACGATCACTATATTTATTAACTATGGAGCTGCCTAAGAACAGTTTCGAATAACCATTAATACCATTTTACGTTAGGATATCCGTCATTTTGCATAGAGAAAATAGCTGAGAATTGACACTAAAATCAATACCATACTCAGCAATTTCAACAGATACCGGATAGTTTTAATGTGCAATGGTATAACTTAAAAATCATTGGAGAATACTTATGCCATTAACATTAACTCTTACTGAAGGCGTCATTCCATCTGGCTCAGAAAAAGAAGCCGTAAAAAAAATCACTCATTCGATGCTGAAACATCATAACCTGTTAGGTAATACAGTTATGACGCCAAATGTAACCGCACATGTTTCAGTACTACCTAAAAGTTCAACTTTTTCAGGTGGAGAAGAATTTTCTGGGGTTTGGATGGAATGGAAAGTTCCTGCATTTGCTTTTTCCTCAAGAGAAATTCAATTGGCTCATTTTGCAGAAGCTACCCAGATCATCAGAGACTTATCAGGAGGAAAACAGCCAGCAGAAAATATTTACTCAAATGTTATTCATACTGTAGATGGATCATGGAATTTTAATGGTATTGCTATGACCAATGAAGAAATTGGTACAGAAATAGCTTAAATTTAATTCATTTTGAACAAGTTTAGGCTGGGTAACTCTCCAGCCTTTATCCTAATGTGAGCAATAATTGAGAGTTGAGCTCTTTAAGAGCATGATAAATACCATATAAGCATATTTACCTGCCTCATAAGAATAATCAGGGACATGCATACCAAAATTTGTAACTGCAAAAGAAACTAAATTAGGCTTAATAACTAAGTCAAATTTATCCTGAAAAGCAAGTGATTCTGATTGAACGTGATCAGAGTTTCAATTTTATATCATAGTTAATTCTTCGTTAATTTCGTTAATTCAATCGTTCTCCTATGCACTCAGTTCATATGCTAATCAAAATGACCATCCTAGATCTCAAGATAACAGTTAAATTTAAAAATTTACCTCCCTGCATATAATAAACCCCATCCATGGAGCTCATGTCACTTTTCTTTGCTTCGCCAAAGCAAAGTAACCAAAAGAAAGGCGACCGTAAAAATCAAACTTATCCTCAAATAACCATTTGATGTGAATATAAACGCCATGATAAGGCATCCCTGCCTAAGCATGACTTACTCAATATCCTATCTCGTATTATTCATCAAACAGTTCTTTTCGGGTTTGATTAAAACGGAAACTGGAGTTCAGAACAAAATAAATAACAAAGACACCCACCGATAATAGCTCTATTTGAGGTTTGTTCTAAACTTTATTTATATGTTATCAAACTATTTGGCAGCCAAAACCCCTTCTCCCATATCCAGCTTGACCCAATGCTTTGAACTTCACCACGAAAAACTAAGTCATACTTGTAAAATGCGTTAATCTTAAGTATCCACCAGTTCAGGTTCCCCATACATTTAAAAACAATAACTTATATATTTTTGACAAGCCACTCAGCATTAAGTTTCAAATTAAGGTACAAATGTAATTGATTAAAAATAAAACTCACATTAAGCTAACTTTGTTTACAGTGTATTTTTATGGACAAAGGTTATTATTTGGAAGGATTGAAAGGATACAAATATTACGCCTTTTAAAATAATCATTTTACTGGTTGTTAAACATTACGCCGTCTTTATATGCGTAATTAACGAGTACTTTAGTGCTTGTTGTTGTTTTACCAGCAAAGACAATACGCTTACATGAGCAAAGACCAGATCCTTATGTTAAAAACAATTGGTTTTAGCTCTGTTCAGATTTTAAAGGAAGATAAAAGATGACAACGCTGTCTAATAAAGTATCTAACCGAAAATACCTAAACTTAACAAAATCAAAACTATCATTGAACCTTACATTGTTAGTGAGTTCAATAGCATGGTCATTACCAATACAAGCAGCTCCATTAGATGATATACACTTAAAAAATACCACTGAATTACAAAGTACGACGCCTAATTTAGTCAGGCTACCGATTGATAATGCGCTTTTTCTCTACGGACAAGATGCTAGCGAATTCGATCTTGAAGCATATTTATCAAGTAATGCTCCTATATTACTCGATTATCAAGAAACAATTTCTAATTGGGCCGGTTTTTATAGTATTAACCCTAAAATCGTCTTAGCGTTAATGGAATCCTATTCTGCAATTATTTCAGAGCCTGAGAAGAAAAAGTTATTAAATCCATTTGGTAACTTATCGGCAAAATCTGGATTTTCGGAGCAGTTACAAGCAGTATTGTTTCAACTCTCTCATAGTTTTTATCAATATGAACTCTCACAACTACAACAATTAAACCATAAAACTCAACAACAAGTGAGTAGCACGGGAGCCTTATTTGCGGCAACAGCTGCTTTAAATTCGTTAACGGTAAAGGGGCCTGAAAAAAACCTAAATTCAATGAGTAATAAATCAAGTGACTATTTTTCAACAGAATTTAGTGAGTTATTTAATTCTCTGTTTAATCAGGAATTAATGAGTAAAAATATAAATTTATTAAATAACACTGAAAAATCAGTACAATCATTAAATGGAAATACGCCGCCAATAAATATGATGCAATTACCTTGGCGTATTGGCTATTCGTGGCGATCTAACGGGGCACATTCCCACACAGGAAGTGGCTACCCATATTCCTCTATTGATGTTTCTTATGATTGGCCTAACTGGGGCAGGAATACTTACAGTGTCACCGCAGCTCATAGTGGTCAGGTTAATGTATTGTCTCGTTGCCAAATTAGGGTGACAAATGCAAACGGCTGGGCGACTAATTACTATCATTTAGATGCGATCCAAGTAAATAATGGCCAATATGTTGATGCTAATACTAAGTTAGGTGTTTACGCCAGTAATCGCAATACAGCGTTATGCCAGGGAGGCAGCTCAACAGGCCCGCATTTACATTTTTCATTATTAAAAAATGGCCGTTACATGTCCTTGCAAGGAGCTAATTTTGGTGAATTTAAAGTGAATGTAGGCAACTATAATTATGACAATAGCTGTAATCGTTTTTATTTTAGTAAGTTAAATAGCAACGGTTACCAATGTGCATGGAGTCAAATGTATAACTCTGGTACTTATTAATTTAATTGATACTTCCTGTTGTAAGAATGAATTCTTACCTACAATTTCAATTTATTTGTAGGCTAGAATTTATTCTTGCTGAAATGATTACAAATTCCCTTGTAAGTGTAAGGCGCTGAATGGTGTTAGATTTAATTACAATGGATTTTAGAATTATTTAATTTGCTTAAATATCACTCTAAAATAGAAGTTATTTTAAATTTACCGCTGTTATTGTTTTACTTTGACTTACTATCTTTTCGTAAATCATGAGGAAGTTTAAAGTGTCTTTAAAGTACATTTAAATTGACCATCAAAAAGGGCTATATTTAGCAACATACGAACAAAACTACGTTTAGCTATTTAATCTAGGTGGTCAGAATAGCGCAAAGTGAGTGCTCCAACGCTTTTTTTGAAACAAAATAGCGGAGTCTGCACGCTAAAAACGTGCAAAACTGAGAATAAATTAAATTAATATATACCTTTCAGATGAAATCAGCTCAGCTCTTTACATTCCCTGTGCACGCTTTGTCTTGTCGAAAAATTTAAAAGGTCATATAATCAACACCCTAAAATTCTGGCTTTCTATTTAACGAAAAGTATATAACCGGAAGTAAATTAATTAAATAACGCGCATGCACGTTTTTCCAGATGCTTTTATTACAATAATTTTATTTAAGCATTTGATTTATTGATTTTAAAATCTCTATTTTACTAAGAGGTCTAACCTGATAAACGAGCATGCGCATTATACAAATGTTATATTTCCAAGAGGGTTCGATGGATAATCTAGATAAATTCGGAAAAATCATATCTGAAGACCTTAGAGACAGTACTCTAAATCACTATCTTGACATCGAATCTGGGTTTATTGGTTCACCTATCTGTAAAGAACTTTCTACTCAGTTATCCGAATTCTCAGATGAGCAAAGAAAAGTCATACGTAGTTTAATTACCAATTGTGTTGATAGTGGTATTCACGATTTCCTAGTAGCCATCGAAGAAAAAAGAGAGGGTGTATCTGTGCAAATAAACGGCCGGAATATTGCCCAAGATTCTGACGGCCTTAACGGTGAAATTTTTACTGAGGATGGTTGGTTTGAGAAATTTAGCCAGCACAAAGAAAATGGAATATAACGAAGCCATCATAGGGACATTGTTTACTCCGCGGCGCTTTGGTGTGGCTACGCCACTTTACACCAAAGCACCACTCCATAAACAATACCCCATATGGCGGCGTTAGATCGCCACGGAGATATATGAGCACCAATCAAAAAGTTCAGTGTTGCACGCACAGTGAAATGAATTACGCATTGGTTTGTACTCATTTAGCAAACCAAGCGGAGAATGCTGAACCAGTAACATACTATGTTGCAGATGATGATAGTGATCCTGATAGATCAAGTGTAGAAAATATTTGGTGTGACTCTTGTGATGACGTTTTAATCCGAGAGGGGGATTGGAATGACGTATCAGAAGCTCATGCCGATATTAAAGTAATTTGTATTGCTTGTTTGGAACAGATAAAAAACACAATTTTGCAGAGGCGTTCTAACAAGCTAATAAATAAGGACAAAAAACAGTTGGCTGTTTTCGTCCCTCAACATTTTAGCCAACAATTTTTTGCCCATTATTAGGGCGTTGAGGCTGTAGAATTTATAGAAATTTCATTTTCCAGCCAAAAAACAGGGGTCCAAATGCATTAGTTAAGTCTAGTTATTAGATTACAGTGCGATACAGGAACTCACTCTTTTACAATTATTTGCCTTTAGATAAATTCTACAGGCTCGTTATGTAGCATGTACGGAGCATAAGTTTGAGTCAGATATATGAAATCAAACATGACGTAGGATTTCTTACTTTGTTATGGACAAAAGAAGAAGACTTTGACTTATTTCATGATTTTATTACACCGGGTGTCAAAGCCAGTGAACGTGAAAACTGTTTACCTGTCGAATGGGCACTAGAAGACGGTGATGACACTAGAGAAAAGTCAGACTTTCCTTGCCTTAGTGGTACTGTTCCAGTCTTAAGTTCACACGCATTCGAGTTATTGTATCCACATCTTAAAGGAAGTTGTCAGTTTTTCTATTGTACTGGAGAAGAAGAGGATTTCGTTCTTCTCAATATTCTGGACAAAGTTGATGCACTCGATGAAAATTCATCCGAAATCAATTACTTTGAAGGCAAAATTTTAGAAGTGCGCCAACCAGTATTAAAGAACCTAGATTATTCAAACAATTTTATTTTCAAGCTAAAATCTGCACCAAGAAATGGTGAATTTGTAAATCAGGCATTTGTTGATATCGTTACCAAAAACAAATTAAAAGGCTTTGAATTTATCCCGGTGCTAACTAATGCTACATAATCGGGTGGCCGGAGGTATCTAGCTTCCACACCATAAATCTTGGTTCAGCGTTAACATTAAAAATCTAATTTGAATTAACATCAAAAAATTATAAATACAATCCGTGCAAAATACCCCAAAGTGACCAAGAACGGCTTAAGTTTTGTGTCACGAGAGGTGTTTTTCACCTCTGTAGCCCGCATTCCTTCGTTTTTAAAAATCCAAAAAACAGCCAAAAAGCGTGCAAAATATATATATTCTGACCAACTTAGCTATTCACCAAAAATAATACCCTTATTTATCAATTGTCGTATTTTTGGGTTTTCCCTAATTTATGGCCTTTTAGTGGTCACTTTAGAGTGTAAATCCATACCAAAAATGCGAATTAATCAAATTTAACATTTAAACAGGCTTCATCTTTTCATTCCAAAAACCAATATATTGAATTCTAATTTCAATTAACGGCTTACAGTAAAAATGAATTCTTACCTACAATTTCAATTTATTTGTAGGCTAGAATTTATTCTTGCTGAAATGATTACCAATGCGCCGCCAGGTTGAAAAATCATTTCAATTCTTTATATTTCGCCCTCTGGGTGCGTGTATATACTCAAGATGCGAGTTTCTGCATCTTGAGGTGGCTTGGTTAGTTATCGGTTGAAAGTATACAAGTTCATATTTTCTCCTAATACACTAATATGGTGATTTGATACCGATGTAATTGTAAACTCGTTTAAATAAGTATCCCAACTAATACCATCTTGTACTTTATATGCTTTACTGGCATTGATTAAGTAAACACTGCCCGACGATTTATCACCCGTGAATACCAGTAAATATCCAGAATTTGAGACAACTGGTGTTGGAGATTGCGCTTTAAGGTACTCTGATAGCTCCTTTACTGTTGCTTTTATTCTGACATCTTCAGATGTGCCAATCAATTCCTTGATCTCATCCTCATTTAACTCGGCATCATGAGATTTCATATAAGTTAATAAAAACTCGTCATTATCTGTAAAGAGGGTATTTCCTGCAAGTAACAGAGATAAATCACCTCCGATCCAATCGGCATTGATTTCAGACAGTCTTGTAAAATCAAATGCCTTTGATGTTTCCACTCCCTCAACCTTAAAACTTAATTGTTTTATTTCTTGATCTTCAGTATAAAATAGGTATTGATTTTGATCTTTCCCTTGCCATAAACTCGCTGATTTGACATTGGCAAAGTGCCATACTGCCGCTTCTTTGTCATAGGTAGATACCATATTAACAATAAGTTCCTGATCTGCATTAAACCCGGCAATAAAGTTATATTCATCATATCTGAATTGTGGCAATGAAATTGTTTTATCTATTTTTCCAGTAAAAAGAGATACAGGCTTAATAAAAGTATTCCTAGTGCTTTCCAATACATAATTACCCGGACTATCAATTTTTTCAGCGTACCAATATAAATCACCATTTGATTGCATAAAATCACTGATTGGTAATAACCCATTCCTTTTGGTTGGTGCCTCTTGCCATTCACCATCTTGATAAGTGTGTATAGTATATCCTTGTCCATCCAAAGAAATAGTATTAGCAAATAAAGTATCTTGATGAACGATTATGTTCTCAGGATATATTTGGCTTGCCTGAGGGGCCGTTAGCTGACCGTTTTCTATGCGGGCATAATATAAGCGATCTTTAATATTATCCTCAACGCTAAACCAGAACTGTTCATTTAAATAGCTAAAATTTTCTTTCGGTAAACCTTCTAGCAACCCTTGCCAAAGTAATTCAGAGTGTTGATCTGTGATCTTATAAACACCTCTTTTTCCCGATTTTATACCATAGGCTAAAGTAAATGGATTACAGCTTAAGGTGTGAACTTCATTTATTTGGTTTAATGAACAAGTCTGCGGGCCACCAGTTTTTTCTATAGATAGTACAGCATTGTTATCCACTTTTACTTCAAATTTCACTTCACCTTCAGATATCTGCTTACTTGTATCGCCAAGCTTTAAAGTAACCGGATAACTTAAAACTTCCTCAGTTTTAATAACAAGTTGTTTTGTTTTTATTTGGCAATCAACGGAATACTGATAACGTGTATCGGTTTTTTTAGTCAGCTGATTAGTACAATTGAGGATTTCAGGTATTTCACTAAGCTCAGGGTTTTGAAATTTTGACCCTTGTGCAGTTAAAAAAAGTGCCGATGAGCTCAGGTTTTGTGTGTTTCCCATCCAGCTGATTGATAAATTCTCAATTTGTCCTGTTGAAAATACTTCTAGTGTATAATTATTGGTAATTTCGGGACTTGGGGGTTTAGTATCACCACTACCGCCACAAGCATTAAGAAAAACAATAGAACTGATCATGAGAATTTTAGAAAAAGGTAAGTGTTTATTCATTTAAAGCTCCTTATTAAATAAGCGACACAGTATAGAGCTTTTACTTTATTTTAAAGACTAACAAATTGTAGAAAAGTGTAATTTTTGCAGGCTAAAATTGATTCTTGCTGAAACTTGTCAAAACCCCAATAAGTAAGAAAAAAAATAACAGTAACACCCACTGTTAATAACTATATTTGAGGTTTGTTTTATAAATTGTAAAACTGATTCACAGCGTTTACCTGCCGGGCTCTACTTTCGACCAATATTTTTTTTATATGCTTACATAACCAAATTAATCCCTCATCTGCGCTTTGACGCTTATGCCATAACATTGAAATAGAGGTATGAGGCACGTCCAAAGGGGGCTGAATAATCGAAAGTTCATCGTATTCCAGATACCTGTGCACCAGATCAGTCGGCAGTATCGCAATTAAATCTGTGCGCTTGATCACAGGCACAGCAGATGCAAAATGATTTACCGTAAAAGCAATTCTACGGCTCAGCCCAGATTGATGAAGCACGTGATCAACAGGGCTGCTCGCATCGCCTGAAAGAGAAATTAATAAATGCTCAGCTGCGGCGAACGCTTCAATACTTAACGCTGAGTTTGATAAAGGATGACCTTTACGCATAGCACACACATAACTGGTATCAAATAAGTGTTCAGAACAAATATTTTTTAATGAGCGATTACTTTGCCCTATTACAAGATCTACCTCAGCGTCATCCAGAAGCTGGCTGGTTGCGCCTATGGTATAAGGTAATGCATATAAATTAAGCTGTGGTGCTTCTAGTTCAAATAACAGTCGCATATCTGTCCAGAGTGTATCCAGCACAATATCCGGTAATGCAATTCTGAATGTACGCTTAGCTGTTTTCGGATCAAATTCATCGGGAGTAAGCGCTTGATTCAAACTGTAAATCTGATCTCGTGTTTTCATCCAAAGGTTTCTGGCATAACTGGTTGCCTGAATATTACGACCATCAGCAACAAACAATTCGTCTTTCCAAAGCACGCGCATTCGAGACACGGCGTTTGAAACCGCAGGCTGTGTCATAGATAATTGCTCTGCTGCCCGGGTAATTGAATTTTCGGTCATAATGACATCAAAAATAATCAATAATTTAAGTTCATGGGGACGCATAGCCGAAATCCTGATTGTGAAGTTCTAATGAGTATCACATGAATGCGTTATCATTCAGCACCTAATCATCACTTTTTAATATGAATATTATATCATTATAAAATTATTTTTTATGCTGTCATTTTTATAGGGTAATCAAAACAGCTAAATGAAGAGAATATATATGAAAACTTATATAAATATTGCCATCGTCAGAAAAACCTTAGTAACCGGCTTTATGGGAATGCTGTATTTACTCTCCATGCCAGTTTCAGCACTATCAGATCTAACACATAAAAAACTGCTGGCCAACGACGGCAAGGCCCATGACTTTTTCGGCTACAATGTGGCGCTATCTGAAAGTACTGCGGTAATAGGCGCATTCAAAGCAGATCATAAAGTGCAAGGTAAAGATGTTGGAGCTGCCTATGTTTTCACCAGATCTCAAAATACATGGCGACAACAGGCCAAATTAACCCCTCTTGATGGCAAGGCTGAAGATACCTTTGGCGGCAAAGTCGCCATTTCTGGCGATACGATTATAGTCGGTGCGATGCGAACTGATGATGCAGTTAAAGGAGAAAATACAGGTTCGGCCTACATATTCTCTCGTACAGGAAGTAAATGGTATCAACAAGCCAAACTGACCGCCAAAGATGCGGCACAAGGCGATTCATTTGGTTGGAGTATTGCAGTCTCTGGCGATATCGCAGCAATCGGTGCGCCAAAAGATGACGACAAAGGCACGGATTCAGGCTCAGTTTATATTTTCAAACGCATAGGAAATCATTGGCAACAGGAGGCTAAACTCACCGCAAAGGATGGAACTGAAGGTGATGTATTTGGCATTAGTATCGCCATATCTGGTAATACGTTATTAATAGGTGCCGATCTGAATGAAGAAAAAGGGTTTAACGCCGGCGCCGCCTATGTATTTACTCGCAACGATAACAGCTGGGTGCAACAGGCAAAACTCACAGCAGATGATGGTGCCCAAAGTGATATATTTGGTGTCAGAGTAGCCTTATCCGATGATACGGCCCTGATCTCTGCTCGCAGAGACGACGATGACGTTATGGGAGTCGATGCCGGGTCAGCCTATATTTTTACACGTAGCGGAACCAAATGGACGCAACAAATGAAACTTACCGCCCCTGATGGTGCAGCCGATGACAGATTCGGCCGAAGTGTTGCTTTAGATGGCAATACAGCTTTAATTGGCGCTATGTTTCAAGATCATCAAGGCGAAAACTCAGGATCTGCCTATGTATATAAACGAATTGGTAATACCTGGCAGCTACAAACCCAGTTAATCGCCAAAGATGGCGCTAAAGGAGATGTATTCGGCTGGGATCTTGCGCTATTCAACAATACCGCATTGATCTCTGCAAACCGAGACGACGATCAGGAAGAGAACTCAGGCTCAGCGTATATATTTGATCTCAAGTCACTATAGATGTAATTGGTAACATATAAAAATAAAGCTCCTAAGGAGCTTTCAATAAACCTGACATATTACTAAAACTCAGTCACTAAATAATCGCTTTATCAGTTCATCTTTGCCCGGGCGGTTTAACATCAAGGCTTGATCTATCTCAGCCTGATTTAATATCCTGCCATGGTGGGAAGATACATATTGATTTACCTCTAAACCCAGATGATTTATTTTGTCTGTTAACTTACTGAGTCTTTGATAAGTATCTAAATTTGGCCAGCCATTGGGAGAATCAAATTCAGTTTGATAGCTACTACCAAACATATCTTCCGTGAACAACAATTTGTGCTCTGGCAGATAAATCACCAGATTATGGCTGGCATGACTGGTCGGTACATCAAATAACATTACTTTATCATCGGCTAAAAAACCAGACTCTTTTATCGGCACAAAACGATTATTATCTAATGTTTGTGCTAAGTGTTCATTTACTGCTTTAATATTAAGTGGATGAATAACCAGATCAACACCTTGCTTAACAACATCTCTTAACCCTGACATATGATCTGTATGGTGATGGGTTACAATATGCTGCGTTACTGGTTTATCTATACTTGTTGTTTTTTTGAGTAGCTCTAAACTCTTTTTCCATACATCTGAGTTATTTTCATAATGCCAGGCACCGGCGGAAATATAGTATTCACCAACATCGATAAATAACGAGTACCCCCACCCTTGCCCGACAAAATAGACATTTTTAGCTAATTCTCTGATAGTGAATTCTGATACATCGACTGCTTTAAGGTTTTTACGTAATTCATAACCAGAAGGAATGCTAAAATCATCACCTTTAACTAAATCAAAACTGAGAACTCGAGAATCAGTATGATAAACAGCCTGTTCGTTTGTACTAACAAATAATTCATTCGCCCATGTAATGCCTTGTACTTGTTTGTGGTTTAAGAAATCATAACTACGAATTTGCTGCCCTTGCTTTTTCACCATTCGGGTTAAATAGCCATTTTCTTGATTGAGATAAAGTGAATATTCTGTTTCAGTATCTTTGTTTACTATTAATACATCGTGGGGCTTACCTTGAATAATGGCGATATCAATCCAACGAGTGTTATCTCTGTCTTTATCCAACTGCTTAATTATTAATGGATCTAGCAACTGGCTAAACCCAAAGTCTGCATTTTGGTAGTTTATGCTTTTCGCTATTTGATATTGTTTTAAAGCGTGATCGATAACATAACTTTTTCCTTCAAAAACAGTTCTGTGAATTGTCGTTAAATTTTCATGACCATGATTGCCAACGAGTCTGGTTGTGGTCTGTTTAAAGGTTTTATGCTTGTTAGTAAGATCTAGCGTCACCTCAAGCTGCTTTTTATTCATATGCATAGTCATGGGACCTTGCGCTGAATGGCCACTTTGCATCTTAAAAAAATGTTGTATGTTATCGGTATACTTTACAGCCTTCAATTGAATTAATTTTTCGCCTCCATAAGCCTGAATTGCTTTATTTATTACGCGATTTTCTTTTTCACCAGCCAACAGACCCGAGCTGAAACTCAATAACAACAAAGTAGAAGTTGCCAGTTTTAATTGTTGGAAAATTGTTTTTTTATAATCCATTTAATTTACCTTAAGGCTGCAATATTCATTGGCTGATATTTAACGAAAATAAAAGGAGTGGAGGCAACAAAGGCACGCTGATGAAACACTGATGAATTACTGATGCCTTATAAATCATACCATTCAACGCATTTTTATGGAGTGGCACTCGACAGCCAAGCCAACTAATCTTAAAATTCTGGTCTTCAGCAAATTAACCTTGAGTCAAAATGACAAAGCAGAACATATTTTTTATTACTGATTTTCAAATTGATTTGTCACGCTCTGTAGTAATACAAGGCGAACATGAGACTCAGGTTGAACCTAAGGTTTTACAGGTACTTTATTTATTAGCTAAGCACCAAAATGAAGTTGTGACCCATAAGGAGATTATGGATCACGTCTGGCAAGGCACTGAAGTAGTACCCAACGCATTACAACGTTGTATCGCTATTTTACGTAAGGTACTTAATGATAATGCAAAATCGCCGACTATAATCGCTACCCATCCCAGAATTGGCTACCGTTTACTTGCAGAAGTGAGCTGGCGATCTTTATCCGAACAACCAAAGGGTATTGAACCATCCGCTGTAGAAAATAACCAAATAGTGAAAACCAGCAAAAAGTATGCAACTAAACCCATAATCACCTTAACAATCCTGATATTTATCACAGCGATTGCCGCATTTTGGCCTACTTTCCAGTCAAAGCACTATACGCAAATTAATCAGCTTACTCAGACTGATTCCCATGAATCTCATGCACTGTTTAGTCCCAATGCTGAATATGTGGTGTTTAATCGTTATGCTGGTGCTTGCAAAAGCCACTTATGGGCAAAACATTTGCTTAATGGTAAAGAAAGCCAGCTGACTTCCACTCCTGGTTATTATGGTGCCATGAGCTTTACCACTGACGGCAGAGAAGTTGTGTTTGCTGCGAAAAAGTATTGTGATTTATCTCATGACAAACTAATAGAACGAGCCAAAGAACAATTGTGCTGGAACATAGCTACTTTGGACTTTTCTCAGGCTTTATCGGCGCCAAAAAGTCCGGTATTCAGACATCAATGTCAGGCTGAAAGAATAGAGAATCCAAAAGCATTACCTAATCACCAATATGCTTTTTTACAATATGATAACGAGCGCTATCAGTTAATGAAGTATGATGATTTAGGTAAGAAATTGACTTCTTTCTATGCTTCAGAAGACCTATATATCTATCATTTTGACTATGATCCTCTGCATAAACGTTTTGCTATTATGACCCGAGACAAACACTTTAATAATGTACTGGTAATTTTAGATGAAGCAGGTCAGATAATAAGTAGTGAAAGGATCCGACTACTTCAGGGAATGAATAAAAACCTGTATTTTTCGGCTAATTTCGAGCCACAAGGAAAATATTTACTGGCGATCAGTAATAACAGGCTATACAAAATAAACTTTAATGGTCAGATACAAGCCATAAAAACCCCAGAAAATAATTTAATATCTGTGGTCAAACACCCTAAAAATAATAATTTACTGGCCGTTACAGGTCAAAAAGATATCGATATTGCTAAGATTACACTTGGTGATCAAAAATTAACGCGGCCCAGTTTAGCGCTAAATAGTCAAAAACTCCCCTTTACCAGCTTTTCACGTTCTGCTGGGCAGGAACGAAACGCACAATATCAACCATTTGGCGACCACATTGCTTTTGTTTCTGATCGTAGCGGGCGGGATCAGATTTGGCTTTGGCATAAAGAACAAGCTTCTCAATTAAGTTTTGTATCAACTCAAACCAATATACACAATTTCAGCTGGTCACCCGATGGTAAGCAACTGGCCTCGGTAACTGATGACAAGTTAGCCATTACTGATTTAAATGGCAAAATAAAAACCTTCGACACAGAAAAACCTCTCTTTTCAGTTCTGGCCTGGTATGCAGAAAACCAATTGCTAGTCACCCTGAACGATCCGGCACCCAAAGGTTTATATCACTTAGACCTCAAAAAAAATAAGCTAAGTCCTTTTGGGGTTAATCAGGTGGGAGCAGCCTGGGTTCATCAGAACCAGCTGTTATACGCTAAGGATAATGGCGAAGTATATACCCGCTCTTTAGATATAAAAAACACAGAATCCAAACAACTTCCCGAGTTAAATGGCAATGCTTTATTTATCCATCAAGAATTTATTTATAGTGTAGATCAGAGCAGTCATGTACTTAATAAATATACTTTACAAGGGGAATTCATCAAACCTGTTATGCCTTTAAAAGCCACAGCCTGGAAAGTCTCAGGATTAAGAGGCAATCAGTTATTACTGAGTCAGTTTATTGCCATCAACCATGATATTGTACTTCTGAAGTAGCAGTAAGAATTAATTCTTACTGGGTCTTTTACTTATTTGTAGGTAAGAATTTATTCTTACAATGGGTTCTTAAATCATTCTTTTAAAGTGAGTTCTGCCACTTCTTTTTTAGCCGTAATACGAATAGAAAATAGTATGTCCGTCTGATTTACATCTGTTATATAATCGATACCTTCAGGTGTATTGCTCAGGATCTTAAATAACTCTTCATTGAGATCATAAGACCACAGCTGATTTTCTTCATTGATCCCATAAAGTACATTATCTTTTGTTATAAATCGTTTTTCACTGCCTTGACTTATTAGAGGCTCAATCAATTGATATTCGCCTGGGCCGGGTTGCCAAAATCGGTCTAACTGATCTGTATAGACTAAACGACCATCATCAGCTTTAAGCGCCCAATTCACTTTTTTCTCAGTGATCACATTAAACTCTGAGTTATTCAAGTTGACTTCAACAAAGGTTAAAACCCCGTTAATACGTGCAAGTAATAAGGCTATATTGTCTTCACTATTCCATTGGAATAGTTGCTCCACACGGTGACTAAATGGAAAAGAACGCTCACTTGAATCCAACATCACCTGAGTAAGCATATTATTAACATTCACTAATATACTTTTTCCATCAGCGGCCCAGTCCTGACCTTTAATATAACTATCAGTAGGAAAGTTAGTCAGTTGTTGTGGACTATTACCATCAGCATAGGTTATCCAAATTTGGTCCTCTCCAGAACGTTTCGATTTAAAAGCTATTAATTCACCATGAGGTTGGTAAATAGCATCGTCCTCACTAAGTGTTGATCTGTCTATTATAGTGTAATTAGGACTGTCTTTTCCCTGAGTTTGTCCAGTCTGCGAAAAGGCTAACTTCGCGATATCACTATCCCAATTACCCTTTATCACCAACATTCTTGTACCGTCAGGATGGAATACTGGCGTGCCCATAGGTTCATCAAGGGGCAAACTAATATTTGTTATTTTACCTTCAAAAGATAAGGTAAAAAGTTGTCGGCCTGTACTAAAAATGAGTAATTCACTTTCAGGTGTAAAATTTGGGTAAATAAACCTGCCATTAATTATTTCGGGCGGATATTCAATCGGATGACTAGATACAATCTGGCCATTCGATTTAAGTATTGTAATATTATTCTGGCCGTCATTATGAACACTCATTAATGCGATAAGGTCATCTTTCACTGAATAGTCGTAATCAATAAAATTCCCTTCTTCTAACGAGTATATTATTTTGCTTTTGTTGTCCTCAATGGAATAACTCGCTAATTGCCAACGATTAGTAAACTCCTGAAACAAAGCAATGTTATTATTGTTTAACCAAGTAGGCTTTCTTATTCTGCTATTTTTACACTCCATTAAGCTATCTGGAGATTGGGGCGCTGCAAGCGCTTTTTCAAAATCCAATTTCATTAACTTATAGCATTTTTTTTGGGTGACAGGATTTTCACAGTTTTCAGTTTTAATAAATACCAGTTCCTTGCCATCTTTTGAAAAGCTATGTGAGCCGTAGACTTCCATGTTTTGCGTAAGCTGAGTTTCTTGCTGAGTTTTGATATTTTTTGCCCAAATATGACTAACCAGACATAATTTTTCTGAATAGCGATTAAAAACGATATATTCTCCGTCAGGTGAATAAATAGCACCAAACTCTTTGTTATCGGTGGCCGTTAAAGAACTTAATTCACCAAAAGAGAATTTAAAATCCTGGGTCGACGAGAAGTATTTAATACCCAGAATACCGATAACAATCACGCCTATAATAATTACGCTAAGGAAAGTAGCCGGGCTTAAAGCAAAACGGGATGCCATTTTTATATTAGAATTTTCAGTTTGTGGAGTTTGTTGTTCACTTGTTATCACTGAATTCATTACATCTGTTGTATTGCAAGTATCGCTACTTGATGAAGGTGTTTCAACTAGCGAGGAGGCATCAACTTTACCTTGCCATCGAACTTCGCATTCTAAGCTATATCCTTGTTTAGCATGTGTCTTAATATAAGATTGAAATTGACTGTTTTGACCTAATACCTTTCTTAATTGGGCGATACTTTTTTGTAAAGTATTAGGGGTTACAATAGTGTCAGGCCACACATTAGAAAATAATTCGTCATAACTCACCACTTTGCCCTGATTTTCAGCCAGGTAAGTCAAAACAGCCAAAGCTTTCGGGGCAATCGTTTGTGATTGTTCTTTTTGAGTGACTTGATTTCTGGATAAATCAACAAAAAAATCACCTACCCAATATTGTACAGCCATAAAACCTCTTACCAGAATGAAAGTTGGAGCTCAAAGTAGAACATAAACGAGCGAAATTATCTTAGCATAAGTTCTGAACATAACTAAACCTAACTTTGTAACAACCTGATAATTAAAAGATACTTTTTAGTCAGTAATAAGTCAGCATAAATTCCGTCGCAAGTCAGGTCTTTAGGCTTTAACTCGTATACATTCAAACTCTTGTTAAAAATACATTCAATTGAACAATATACAAGTGAGTAATTAAATGGACATAAACAAATTCTTAATGTTAATTCTCCTATTCTTACAGCCTCTTTTATTAGTCGAGGCGACAGAAACAAGTTATTTAACATTACCAAAAATACAAGCAGGAGAAAAATAATGAAATCGGTTTATATACTCATGGCTCTGCTGCTTTCTCTTCTAACTTTGACTAATAACAGTTATGCACATGTTCAATCACCTGTTCTTGAAGGTCCTTATTTTGGGCAAAACCCACCGGGCTTAACACCTGAAGTTTTCGCCCCCGGTATTATTTCAAAAGAACATCGAGATTGGACCGGTTTCTTCACACCCGACATGAAAGAGTACTACTTTGGCAGATACAATAAAAATAGTGGCAAAAGTACCAAAGTACTTTTCAAATACGAAAATAATCGGTGGCACGAGTCAGCATTGACACAACAGCTGGGGGGGACTATCTCGCCTGACGGTAAGACCATGCATTCAGGCAAACAATATAGGGAGCGAACCTATGATGGTTGGTCAGAGTTAAAAAGTCTGGGTCCACTATTTGAAAAATTTCCTATCATGCGCTTGACAGCTTCAAAAAATGAGACCTATGTTTTTGATGTACGAGAAGAGATTGGCACTATTCGATATTCACGACTGGTAAACGGTAAACGTGAAGCTCCTAAACCTTTTAGTAAAAAGATAAACTCGGGTAAATGGACCGCACATCCTTTTATTGCTGCAGATGAGTCTTACATTATTTGGGATAGTGAAAGAAAGGGTGGATATGGGGGGGTTGATTTGTATATCAGTTTCAAACAGCAAGATGGTTCATATGGTGACGCCATAAACTTCGGGGATAAGATAAATACAGTAGGTCCAGATAGTGGCGGAGTTGTATCGCCAGACGGAAAATATTTTTTCTTTAATAGAAAAATAAGTGAAGAAGATTCCGATATCTATTGGGTCGATGCACAGATTATTGAAACGCTTAGAGTTAAATCACAAGCCAAGAACACACTATCTATTGCCTCAAATAAGGAATAAACCATGAGATCTCTTTTACCTGCGTTACTTATTCTAGCGCCTGCTCTGATGATCACTAGCAAAAGCTACGGCCAGGATGAATTGCCTATATTGAAAGGCCCCTATATGGGCCAGAAAACGCCAGGCTTGGTAGCGGAACCCTTTGCACCTGGCATTATCTCCAAAGATGGTTGGGAACTAGAAGGCGTATTCGCGCCAGGAATGAAAGAATTTTATTACACAACAAAACATGGGAAAAATACACCGTCGGTGATCATTGGCTATCGGCAAATAAACAATGTCTGGAAGAAGTACACCCAATTCCCACGGACTGGCGAAACTACTTTCTCACCTGACGGCAATAGAATGCATCTGGCTAAAGGGTATAAAGATCGCATCAAAGATGGCTGGTCAGAAGACAAAAGCCTGGGCCCTATGTTTGATCGAAAAGACTGGAGGATTATGCGCTTATCAGCATCCGCTAAAGGTACCTATGTTTTTGACGATGCCAAAAGCAATGACGTGATCCGTATATCAAGTATCAAGGACGGAAAGCGTCAGGATCCGACACTACTCGGCAAAGAGATCAACACAGGAAAATGGACAGCCCATCCTTTTATCGCTCCCGACGAAAGCTATCTGATTTGGGACAGCGAACGTGATGGCGGTTACGGTGATTCAGATCTTTATATCAGCTTTCGACAAAAGGATAACTCCTGGGGTCCTGCTATAAACATGGGCGATAAGATTAATTCGAAAAAGTGGGATGCCTATGCAAGCGTCACCCCTGATGGCAAGTACATACTTTTTAATAGAGGCATAGATGATAAGGGAAATATAGATATCTACTGGGTTGACGCACAAATTATCGAAACCCTAAGACCTAAATCATAACGGGAAGAATAAGATGAAAATATTAGGAAATATGAGTTCCTATCAAAAAATCAGGTAATGAAGGCCAAACAAGAATAATACAATTTGGCATATAAAAACTTCTCTGAGAATTAGTTAATGGGAAAAATCGATAACTGTCAGATTTGATTGAGTTATAAAAGTCTGAACTGACCGTTTACTTTGGCAATCATAATCATAGAGACTTCACGCAGTGCCGTGTTTAGCGTTTTTTGTAGGCTAGAATTCATTCTTAACTCGCTGAGTAAGTTCTGACCTACATCATAAAAACTCATTAAATTTTTACTATTTCCTATTTAACAAATGCCGGTATGATCCTTGTTACAATCTGAGTGAATATCGTATCTTCCCTATCATGGCCAGTGATCACAACAATCAAGTCAAGCGCTTCAATCGCTATAACGCGATTTCCACCAGCACCCCAGGCAATTTTGACATCATAATTTTTATCTCCAACAGTTACGTCAGTTTGATACCATAAGTAGCCATAATTGAAAGTGTCAGGTTGCCAATCTTCGGTAGGTCGGGTAATTGCACTGGTGGCCTTAGCCAGGTACTCAGCTGAAAGTAATTGCTCACCATGCCATTGGCCTTTGTTGCTAACCAAGATCCCAAATTTTATCATATCGCGAGACGTCAGGCTTACGCCACTATCCCCTACTGGCAGGCCGCTAGCGTCATTACGCCAGTTGTAATTATTGATCTCTAGCTTATCGAGGAATTCTTTTTTAATAAAATCTTTAGCGGATCCTGGTACTACAGCATCAAGTACTTGCATGACCATGATAGGGTCTGTACCTTGATATTTATAGCTCTGAGACTTAGAGGAAACTGGCTCACTTAATTCAAGAAAAGCCTGAACTTGATCTAAGCCTTTAAACTGTTCTGGATTTGTCCTAAATTTAGTAAGCTGTTCATCACTGAAACGTAGTCCCGAACTCATAGTCATGGCTTTGTGGAGGGTTATTTTTTCTACACCATCAACAAATTTTGTTGGATCTAAACCTTTCATAAAGCTAACCAGGGGTTTGTCCAGATCAGCCATGGTCAGATAACCCAACTGGATAGCACGTCCGAGCACCAAGCCTGTATAGCCTTTAGTTGCTGACGCTTGGAAGTGAGGTAGGTTTATGCGACCGCGTAATAAATAAGATTCAAAAATTATCTTGTCTTGGTGAGCGATCAATAAGCTATCGTATTTACCATGCTTTTGGTCGGCAACCTCTCGCGCCAGCTTGACGATCATATCTTTATTATCACCATTAACCCCCAATTCACCAACTGCCAGACCATCTTTTCGAGCTACAGGTGTTGTATTAATATAACCTTGCTTGAGGTATGGTAAATCCCAGAATGATGTTTTGGCTTCGTCAGCAGTAGCCAGAGGTTCACTGTTATTATTTTTTTCTGCAAAACTATTAGCACTAATTAGTAGTGCGATAGCGAGTAAATTTTTGAACTTAAAATGGATGATCATTGTGTATACCTTTGATTTAAAGTGCCTCTACTTGGGCTAGTTTATGATGATGACTTGGGTCTAAGTGTTTCAATAAATTATGCATCCACCCAGTAAGGGTTTCCTTTAATATACTGACTTCCATCTTCCCTATGCGCTACGTCGCCTCTCCAAAAAAACAAATATTTCCCATCGGGTGTATCTTCATTTTCTTTCTCTGCATCCCACATCAAATAGGATTCATCTGGCGCAATGAAAGGGTGGGCAATATATTTACCTGTTTTAATCGCAGTGCTCATTTTTTTAGCTTTTCATATTCGCCATTTATAAGGCGTGAATAACTCATATGGTCACTGCCGTCTTCGAAATTTAAAACATAAAAATAATAAGTTCCTTTAGCTGAGACCGTAAAGCCCACAATGGGCATGTCTTTGAAAACGTCAATGGCTTTCATTTGTGACACACTCGGGTGAAAGCGTTCTGCATATTTATTTGTATTGGTAGCCAAAATAGGCTTCCTGCTCCACCGATTATTTTTGTTTTGCATAACAAACAAAGTAGGTGTTTTATGATTAAATTCGATTTATATTGTGAGGCCACTTTATCGCGACCACCTGTCTCTAAACCCAATTCAATTAAACTCTCCATGCATTTGCTAAAGCAGTAAAAAAGTACGGTGATGAGGTAGATAAAACAACTTAAAGCTTCTTAAATCTTCTTAAATTTGGGTTTAACAATGCTAACCAGGCCCAGAAAAATAAAAATAAAACCTAAAAAAATCAATATTTTAAATATAAAATCGAGCTTAATCACGTGTCTGCCATTAATATGACCTATTTAAGTGAAGGTATAACAAGATATATTGAATAACTCTATTTTTGAGCCTAAACAAATACAAATATCTGCAGTAAAATAGTTCAGTCTAATTGCAACAATACGACCAACGACAAGCCTGCAAGTTAAAAACAAAGTATGTATTTATAGATAGGGTATAATCTGCCCACGATAAAATCATAATTACTCTTTGGATTCATTTTTGGAACATAATCAGCAATATCAACTTGGTTCGTGGATAATCTGTACTCAGACCAATACCATAAAAAATAAAGCTGACATTCACTCCATTGACAATAAAAGCATGCAAGTATTGTTGTTTCTAATTCAACATTCAGGCAAGAAGGTCACTAAAGAGCAAATTATTGAACATGTTTGGAAAGGTCGGTTTGTAACTGATGACATTTTATCAGTCGCGGTCAGCAAAATTCGAAAAGCGCTAGGCGATAATGCACGCAGCCCATCGTATATCAAAACCCTACCAGGTGAAGGCTATCTATTAATTGCTAAGGTCACTAAAATTGATAGCACCAAACCGATAAATAGTGATAAGTTTAAGTCTCTAAGCGTCAAACTCACTACTCTGATTTTATTATTGATAACATGTCTGGTGATGTATTTCATCATTACTAATGAAGGCTCAGCTGATAATCGAATTAATATCAACTCGATTGCAGTACTGCCATTTGATGACTTAAGTTCAACTCAAGATAATCAGCATTTTACGGATGGTTTGTCTGATGCCATTATCAATCAACTTTCTCAAACTAGTTCGTTAAAAGTCATTTCCCGTTATTCTTCTTTCACCTATCGGGGAAAATATAAGGCATCAGAAATTGGTCAAGCATTGCAAGTAGAGGCTTTGCTTGATGGCAGTGTGCAAAAAATCGGTGAGCAAGTTCGTATTAATGTCAGAATATTTAGTACAAACGATGGTCAGCAACTCTGGTCTAAAACCTTTGATAGTGAAAATCAGAATATATTTACACTACAAGACAATATCAGTGCCACTATACAAGAAATAATCCAACCGAATTATGTCCCTAATGATCGAAATTCCAATTTAAGGCCGACTAAAACTATCGACGCACAGGCTTATGAGTGGTATTTAATGGGGCAATATCACTGGCGCCAAAGAAATCCTACATCTCTCGCTAAAGCGGTAACTTACTTTAAACACAGCCTTGAACTAGAGCCTGATTACGCTGACGCGCATATCGGGTTAGCAATCACCTATGCAAATCTTCACCATTATGCAAATTGGAGCGAAAAAAAGGCAATAGACAAAGCACTCCCCCAAATAGAACAAGCGCTGGAATTAAAACCCAACTCACCAACAGCGCTCGCAGCTAAAGGCATGATCCTAACACTCAAAGCACACTACGAAAGCAGTTTTTTTTCAATCGATTCACCTTTAATTCAACAGGCACAACAGGCTTTTTTACGATCCCTGGAGTTAGATGATAATGCCACTACTCACCGTTGGTATAGCAAGTTATTAAAACGATTAGGTAAGGAATCACTGGTAATTCAACATATGAATAAAGCAATTGAGCTTAACCCCTTATCAGCTTCCCTAAAGCGTTCTTTCAGTATTTATCTGAGATCAATAGGGAAGCCTGATTCAGCACAAAGAATGTATCAACGTGCATTAATTCTTGAACCAGACCATTTCTCACACGTAATTACATCAACGCATGTGTTCCGACACACCCAAAAATCAATTATTGCCATGGCACAATGGCAATCTGAAAATTCAGAGCTTTTCACCAACTGTTCTAGCGATGAGTATTGCGAACAGCTTGTGTTAGCCTATTTAAACATTGGCGCAAACGAAGCCGCCAATAACGTTTTAGCTAGAATGGGACCAAAACACGGTCATTTTTTAAACTCTTTAGATCTGATTAACTTTAGTTTAAAACAAGAGGATCAAAAAATATTATCGATGAATGAACGCTTAGCATTATATCGACCTGATAATCACAGCGCTGTATTCGATTTAGCCGTTGCACAGTTTCGAACAGAAGAATTTATACAGGCTAAAACCACCTTACTTAAACTCTATCCAGAGTGGCGTAACTTGCCATCCACAGGGAAAGATAATATAAACGCAGATAATTATATACCCTTGGTATTGTACGCTGTTATTTTATCTCATTTAGGTGAAAACCAGCTAGCTGAAACTTTATTGTATAACCTGCAAACATTCCTCAAACAAAATAAGGTATTTGATAAAATTCAGGCTGTATTTACCTTGGCAGAAATAAATGCACAGTTAAATAACACACCGCAAGCATTACACCACTTGGCAACCGCGTTAGAAATGGGCTGGATCGAGTCTAACAATAGAGAATGGTGGTCCTTACAAAATAATCACCTGTTACAGCCTTTATTTGAAGAACCTGAATTCAAGTTATTGCTGGAAAAACACCAGGAAAACCTAAGCAAATTACGACAAGAAGTCTCCCGTAAGCTTGCCTACAGTAACCACTAATGTACTTCACTGATAGCGCTTTCAACTTGTTGCTCACACAAACTCACACCTGGGAGTCCTGCGCAATAATCACTGGCTGCATTTAAAGTAGAAATTTCAGTTTGACGCAAATCATATTCATTTTGTAAACCTGGTAGCTCACCTTCTGTTGCAACAGCAATAAAAGCCCCTAACCTTTCCAGTTCATCATTTACCAGATCCTGATAACCCCTTAACCGCCCTGATATTGCAATATAAGCTGCTGGCATATTAGATGAAGAGGGTGGGATCAATTGCATATGTCCTGAATTTTCATAAGGTTCAACTGTATATTTTATGGTTTTTAACTGTTCAGGTTGAATATCATTACGGTAATCTCCACCATCTAATAAATATTTAAATAACGTATCAGCATAATCCATGCATGCGGTCACGTCTGTACCACGGCAAAAACGTTCGGTTCCAAGTGTATTTAAATAGGGGGTTAAGCCACCATCCGTATGTACCTGCACACTATATACCGCATTTTTAATAGCATTTGAGAATTCTTTGGTTTTGGTGATGGTTTTACTAAAAAATAATACCCGAATTTTTATCTTAGTTTGGAACCACTCATATTCAGTTTTATCTCTAAAGTAAAGTTTTGCTGTTACGTACAAATTAGAACCAGTTGTTATACTGCTGATAAATCCATCTCCGCAAATATTTTCTATCGCGCCAGGTTGTGATTGTAATTCACTTTTTGCCAATTCATTTAGTTGACGGTTTTCAAAAGAATGGGTGCCGCTCACATAACCTAATTGCAAAACCGAACTAACAGAGTTGGTATTTTCAGTTACTTTTTTTCGCATCGAAAATTTCGCGGAGCCACCAAATAAAACTAAATTCACGCTGCCTTTTACGCTGCCTGTCATTGAGCTCATTAATTCATTACTGTCCATCGATTGATGATAAATTAATTCTCCCTTATTACCACCATGAAACACCTTATCTCCTGTGAGGCAGTTTGAAAGGGGCATACTTAAACTCGTTGAAAAGCCTCGACCCAATGTTTCATTTTCAGATCCCAGTGCATAATAAGTTGTACTGAGTGCGTCACCAGACAAAAACAGCAGTAACGCTGTTAAGGTTAGTTTCATGATGCCTTCCTTTTTGCTGACTAGATTTAATAGGGAACCAAAAAAGCGCTATATCGCGTTTTCAAACTGTATAGCGCTCCACTTCAAGTAGCCTTTAATCGGCAAACGCCGAACCATAGGTATCTAACGCTTGCTTACAAGACATCCAGACCATAACACCAGTTTCAGGATCTTCCGGATCAACAAAAGCAGGTGCCCAGCCAAGATTACGGAATCCCAAAGAAGTATCGTTATCTTCTACACCAAAATTGGCTGTCGCTTCACGTGCATTTTCACACTTGAAGAAAGTAGATAAAGATTCAGCCGGTATATTAAGATCACCCAGGTTATAACTGGCAATACACGGTAATTCGCTATTGCTACAACTATTTTGATAATCAGTCCAATTATCAGAACACGCCGTTCCATAGGGGTTATCGCGGCAATGAGTCGCATACTCATGGTAAATCCAGGCATTGTTATACGCACCGTCTTTAATAGTCTGTACTGTATTTCTCTGCTCTTGGGTCATCCAGGACGCGTATTTTGCTAATACAGATCGCGCACGATGTTCATGATTCACAGATTTCTTGAACTGCTCCTCTAACCACAATGTGCGATAACGAGTTTCAAAGCGGATCTCTTGTTCTTCTGCGGCTAATTTTTTTACCTCTAAAGAACTATATTTGTAAGGCACAGCTTTGTAACGCACCACGTTATAGTCAGATAGTGCATTAAACTGATCACCAAAGTCATTTTTTGCATAGTTAACAGCTTGCTCAAATAAGTTAAAGCAAGGAGCGTAATTATCTAAAGAACATGAAATAATATTGTTCGGTATTACTTTCAACAAGGCCGTAGGCTCTCCGCCTTTTTGTAAAGCTCTTACCGTAATTCGTACACTTTTTTTCAATTCTTCATCAATGTAATTAAGCTTACCATCTACATTAATGCCAATATTACCAGCACCATAACTCACTCCCAGATAACCGCCAATCTCGCTTTTGTGCTGTTCGCTCAAGTATTCTATTTTCATATTAATGAATAATTGCGCCCCATACTCAATCTCGGTGATAAATGAATCACCCGCCAAATTCATTAATTTACTTTGATAATTGGTAGCAAGTTCATTACCAACAGCAGACAGACTAAACCCTTGATTAATATCTAATGGTTGTAATACTTTCTTTTTTGGTGTTAATGACGCCTGAAACGTATAAGTATTAGAGAACTCAGTAGATGCAGCTTCTTTTGCTAAGTGACCACCAGCATTCACTCTTACAACGGGAAAAGCAACGTCGACATCTACATTACCATTGAGTTGGCTAAGCACATCTTCATATGAGGCGTTATTAACCAGTTCAAACTGCACCTGAGTATTACCTAAATTTTCCACTACCGAGCCGGCAACTGGCTGTACATTTAAAAATTCATTGGTATCACTGTTATATGCGGTACCCAATATGACATGATCGTTGATCAGACCCGGAATATAAGATTGAAACTCACTGGTACTTGCACTCGACATCGCCATTTTTACAATATTCTGATCTTGCGTGCTTTTTGCCAGCACAGCACTTGAGGCCATCGCCACCCCAAGACATATTAGAGTTTTCATATTGCCTCCTAACTATTTAATATAAAGAAGATAATCTTCAATTTCGCCCGAATCAATTTCGCTGCATGCATTTAAACTTCCGCCTAAATAATCCATTGAAATACGCATTTTAGTCAGGCCTGACTGCGTGCCGGCTGGTGGTGTAAGCTGTAGTGAAACCGCCTCTTGTGACACACCTGCAAATTGTGATTCACCTGTATCTAGAAAATCACCATCTCGATTCCAGTCAACAAATACATGCCAGCTTTCGGGATAACTATCACTATCTGTAAATCCTGGTGTTAGCGTTAACTGGTAACTTCTATCTTTATAAATACGCGCAGCCTGACCCACAAAATTTGAATAAAAAGCAGCATCTGAGTTGTTTTCCATTTCTGAAAACTTCACATTTTTAATATATTCGTAACCCTTTTCCCGTGATTGCGCCGGGCAATAAGCAGGTAAAGAACTTGCTAACATTAACGCGCTAATAGAATAGTCTGATGGTATTTGTGTGCAGGTATCTGAAGCACTTTTTCCCGCATACCAACGCTTCGGATTTTGTCCCGTATCATCACCAAAAGTAACGTATTTAGCGTCATCTTTTAATTGCCCGTTTTTGTATAGTAATACGTCTTTTAACTCTGCTTGTTTTTGCTCTCCTGTCCTCGGAATGGTTGGATCAAGTATTTGGTCTGCTATCGAAATTAATACATCTGAATAGCATTGCTGTAACCATTGATATCTGCCAAGCGCCTGCTCTTTAGTTAAAATATCTTTTGATTCAAATACGCTTACCTGGGCCTGGCTTAAGCTGCTAAACAGTATGACTGTAGTAGCAAATAAAAATTTAGTTTTATGTTTCATCATCATCAATCCTTATAATTCCAGCCATTCGGAGTTATAGCTAATAACTCTACTGTTACTTTCTAATTCTCGCGTCCTGCAATAACTGCCAATTGGATTACTGTTGCAATAAGACACGGCATCAGCCAATAAAAACGAATTAAACAGGGCATCATCACGAATGTTTTCAAGTGCAACTTTATGCTCTGAACTTAATTCATTGGTATAGAAATTAAGCAGGTTTTCAGCTCTGCGATTATCCAAAATTGCATTTACCCAAGATTCACTCAGGTTTTTAGTGGCCATTTTGGTCAATACATTTCTACTTGGGTAGGGATCATCGGGTACTAACTGATTAAGTCCAGGGCCAGAACGGGTATACGTATTAGTGTAAACTTTCGCTACATTATATTTATCAAGGCTAGTAAACTGATTGATATAATTGCCTTTAATGTAATTAATGGTATTTTCAAAGATTTGGAAACAGGGGGTTGGATCTGACATAGTACAGTTAACTAACTGATCGGGAATAACGGTTAATAAAGCATTGGTATCTCCACCAAACTGAATTGCCGACACAGTTACTTTAATGTCACGCTTGGTCGCATCATCAACTTTTTCCAATGCCCCACTGAGGCTTACTTTTCCGACCCAGTCAACATCCAGCTGACCGCCCCATTTCACTTTGTCTTCATCATTCTTATATTCAAATTTCAGATTAACCATTACCTGTGAGCCATATTCAATAGCCGAGACAAATTCATTTCCGACATTGTCAAACTTATCACCAGGTGCGGCGTTTACTAAATCAATGGCAGCCTGAGTAGGCCTTAAGCCACTATCATCGGGTGGAATAAGTATTTTTTTCTTTGGTTTTACCGACAAATAAAGAGTATAAGTACCTGTATATTCGTCCGCTGCATTTTCTTTTGCATAACTTGCCCCTATGCCAACTTTAACTGCCGGCACATCTAATTGCGCACCTAAATTGCCATCGAGCATATTTGATAATTGGTTATAGCTCATATCCACACCCACAGTGAAGTCGAGCTCTGTATTACCGTACTCTTCACTTTCAGTTCCGGTCACACTGTGAAATGAATAAAAGCCATCTTTTTCACTATGATATGCGGTGCCTAAGGTAAGCGTGTCTATACCTTCACCACTAATTTCAGAGCGTTTACTTTCTGCATGTTGCTTGTTTTGCATTGTGGATACATCGGCCATGGCTAAAGGGCACTGAGCCATCGCAATCCCTATCAATATCGGTTTAATTTTCATATCTATTTCCTTCAAAACTGTGGGTAACGCCCTCGCGTTATCCTAAAAACTAAAGGCTGTTGAGGTAATCGGTTTTCCATTTTTTAGGAAGCCGTTTAAGAATTTCGTCTTTTGAGAGCGTATTTTTTTGATCTTTATAGTTAAATTTATCTTGTGCAGACAAATCACCCACTAATAAATCATTGGCGAACATACCTAAATCAGCATCAGGTGAGATCTTTGATCCTTCCAGAGGTTTCAATTTCAAGTTGTAGATCTTATCTTTGTACGATTCTTTACTAATTTTGGTGATCAATACAGATTCAGAAAGATTAAGCACTCTATCTCCGGCTTCAAGTTCTTTAGCCCACACTATGCCTTTATTAGAGGTAGAAATTGGATGCGTTTCTGTCATGAGAATTGAGTTGCCATCCGCTAAATGAAGACGATACATTTCAATTGCTTCAACACCTACAGATACATCAACCACTTCCATTGCTTCGTTAACTGATGGATTCATAGCTAATGCGCCAGTAACATGATCGCCAGCGCCTATACTTTCAATTGCCATTTGGCTACCGTCAGCCATAGTGATTAATGTGCCTTTAGCCAGACAGCTATAACCTAACTTAATTTTAGGCAAGATGGTGCTGTAATAATTGCCAAAGCGTGCTGCTTCTTCAGAAGTGATTGAGATTTGAAACGCTCTGGCTGTTGCGCCGCGTCCACGTTTTATAAAGTACGGATAGCCTTTTACTGCAAACGTGATATACCAGTTAGCCTCTGCAATATTAGAAAACAGCTTAGCATTACCAAAACGCCCTTCTTCTCTTGGAATATCCCAGCTAATAAGTGTTTCTTTTGCAACCGTATCTACGTCAAACTGCAAATAATCAGAAAAGTTCTTAACACTGTTGTCCAGTCCTAAATAACTTTGTTTGGTTGCGCCGCCATAGTTTCCTTCCTGCAAATAAATATTGGTTATTTCATCTACACCATTAGGTCGGTCTTCAACTGCTAAATCAGTTGCATAGATATCTGTCACTTCGTGACCTACGCGAATTTGTCCACGAAAAGGTATATTTACATCTGTGATTTCGTTTGGATCCAGGTATTGATCTGCGGCATAATCACAGTCTGTATGGTTTCGATTCAAGCACACTTTAATAACCGCATCGTTATTTTTATCTACCGGATCAAGAGCTGTATAAACAGGGCGACCATCATTGTTCATAACTTCCATCTGATTTGTCTGAGCATCTAAACCACTCGCATGATTATTAGCTAATAAATCACCGTACACGCTGTCAATATGCTCCCATGAAAAAGGATATTCAGTATATTTCAGAGTCGAGGTATAACTGCCATCATCGTTTTCAGTTTCAACATAGGAACTTGCAAAAATGCTTTCAAGATTTGGAAATTGTTGCTTCAATGTTTTTAAAGAAACCACTGAAGAAACAATCGTATTTTTGCCATCAAGTACATTTAACGTGCTTCCCATTGGGGCTAATTGACCACCGTTTTCATCTTCTATCAGTAAATCAATATAAGTAGATTGCGTTCCACCATATACTGAGCTTTTAGCGCGGATCATTAAATATGCTTCATTATTGTCACCTGAAACAGCGACATTCATATCTAAGAAAAAATGCGCATTTTCAATAATATCTACCTGAGTAGGCACTGGCTCTGCGCTTTTAATTTGCATACTTTTTGGCGATTTTTTCTGTAACAATTGCTGCTGACGTATTTCATTCAGACTATTGTGTAATTGGGGAAATCTTTTTTCTGATTTACCCGCTTTCAGTAATCTAGATTTCGCCAGGTTATAATGGCTTATATTGGTCAAATCTAAGTTTCGAACGCCATTCTCATCGCGTTCAACCGTAACATTTTTTACTTGTTGCATTTGACTTTGCAAACGTGTTTGAGATATATCTCTCTCGCTTGCATTTGCTGTCAACGCTAAGCTAACAGCAGCTGCCACAGTAAGTGGTAGACATAATAAGGTCTTTGAGTGTTTCATATCATTTAGTCTCTTTTGGTTGTTTTGTGCTTATTTACTGATAACGATCAGGTAGTCTTCAATCTCGCCACTACCACTGGTTGAACTGTTTGAATAATCCGAACATGGATCTATTGAGTTGACTCTAGTCAGGTCGTAATACTGCATAATACGCATTCTTGTTGTTAGCTGATCGGAACTGACAAGATGGGCAGGAATGGTAAAGCTTCCCGTTATTTGTCCTGTTCCCGTTTCACCAGAAACCTGATCAAACTCGGCCACCAGACGCTCATTTTTATCATTACGCCAGTCACCATCACCAAAGAGGCCATCGCCATTCAGGTCGATCCAGATATGATAGTTTTCTGCGTACTTATCGGCACCACTGTATCCGGCTATAAGACTGTAATCTATCTCAACCCCAGCCTGTAACTGGATTGGAGTTTCAGCATTAACAATGCCACCAGCTGTACCATTTATAAAAGGATCACTGCCATCAATCACAAATTCTGCAATATGTTCATAATCGGTTAATCCTGTTGCCTGGCAATACTCAACTGCCTGACTACTTTTTAATTCGATATTTACTTCAGAGCTTGCAGTAACTGACTCATTATTGGTATTACGATAAGTAATACTTAACTTAACGGTATAATTACCCTCGATTAAATAAATATGCGTATTATCTTTACCAAAATCTGTGGTATTCAGTATTTCACTGGTATCATCGTCAAAGCCCCACACTAACATTGCATCAATGAGGTTATACTTGTGACGCCAATTGGCATCCTCTGGCATTTCACTGTTGTTATTAAAAGTCACGGTGAAACTACCGTCTTTGTTTTCCACATAACTCGCCTGAAATACAGGTTGATACTGGCCTTCAGAAACAACAACATCTTTACTTAAACTAACACCTTGTGGATTATCTGAATTAGTCAAAGTGAGTGTGATTGTATAGGTGCCATCTTGTTGATACTGATGGTTAATTGTAGGTTCTTCAGATGTGTCATTGTCGCCAAAATCCCAATGAACCTTGGTACCAGCGGGCATAATACTTTGTTCAACATTTAACGATACGGTACGGTTGCTAATACCTGGCTCAAATAACGCTGTGGTAGTGGTGGTATAAGATATGTCTTTTTCCCAGGTAGCCAAAATCTTGTTATTAGTATCAATTGCCTTAGCGACAATATGATAATCACCAGATGCCTGATACCAGTGTGTTGGCGAAACATCAGTATTCACTGCACTACCGTCGTCGAAATTCCATTGCCAGCTGTGAATTCTTCCATCAAGTGTTTTGTTATCAAAAGAAACTTGATTAACCTCTTGTTTTATCTGAATATCTAAAGTTGGTGGCGTATCAACGCTGGATATTTTCAGGCTGTAATCTTCTGCTTCTCCCCAGGTAAAATTGCCACATGCTTCGGTCAGTAAACCAAACGACGTTATCACTCTTACTCGTATAATATCACCAACGTCACCAGCAACAGACAAAGACGTATTAACTTTATCAATTGACGAACCTGCGTAAGCCAGTTCATCGCTTGAATGGAAAATGCCATCACGGTTACTGTCTATCCACACATAAAAGTTTTTAGACTTATCCATGGTACTTTCGTGATATCCCGCTTTGATTTCAAGATTGAATAAACCACCACTGATCACGTCTATCGGTTCAGCAGTATAGTTTGAATAGGTACTACTACCACTGGGGTTAGTTTGATTATTAATCGTCACGGCATCTATAAAATACCTATCTTCATTACCACCAGAAACAGCACAATAATCACTCCAGGTATTGAGCACTATTTGATAAGTATCCTGGTTGCCATTCGGTGCAGTAGCAATCAAACTAACCGGATAATTTCCCGCTGCTTTATAAGTATGACTTGGACTAAACTGCGTACTTGTGATCTCGCCACCTTGCGCATTCAGTTCACCAAATGACCATAACCACTGCCAATCGTTATCTGCAGAGGTAATTTGCTGGCCACCTTTTCTGGTGATGTTATTAAACTGAGCAGATAAAAATGACTGAGATATAGAAAAATCACTTTCAATACCGGCACCAACAACAAGATTTATTCCTACTTGTGCGAATGCTTTGCGTATATGGTTTTTTAATTCAACACTTTGCCAGGCCTGATCATCAGACTTCAAAATCTGATCTGCCGCCATACTATTAGCCGCTGATGAAGCTTGGTTTAGTACACATTGTGCAGCCTCTTGAAAGGTCGAAGTTGCAGTCCAACAATGTCGATTTGCTTTAGCAAAAACCACAAAACCAGTTTTAGGCGTCCAGGGATTACTTTCAACACTATCAACAGATTGCGTTAATAACTGATAAAAAGCCTTATTAAAAATGCCCGCACCATGATGTGCGCTTACCGTACTGTCATAATCTTTAACGTGATCAATTGAAGCCCCGTCCTGGGTGGGCTGTGCAAAATAACGTAATGCCCCTTCAAATTGATAAGCATCATAATTTGCACGCCAATCATTTTCACCGCGTAAAAAATATTCTACCGCTTCACCGGCTATATCTGAAAAAGCTTCATTAATAGCCCTGGCCTGCCCGGTTAGCATTTGTTTTTTACTATTAGTACCAAACTCTTCAGTGAATCCATGGGCAATTTCATGGGCAACAACATCTAATGCCACCATAGGGTAAAATAAAATATCGCCATCACCATAATAAACCTGGCCATCTTCATAAAAAGCCTGATCCATGTTTTGGCCAAAATGAACATTTTGTATGATTTTTTCGTTATTAAATGCTTTTAGATCAAGGTAATCTTGAAACATAAGCTGTGTTGCCTGTGCATAATGGTGCGCATCGTTCAACGGGGATTTCGCCGTATTGTAAGCTTTAAAATCATTAAATGTTGATTCGGTACAATCATAACTATATGTTTCTGCCGGAGTTTGGATATCGTGTTTGGCATTACGCGTATCAACATCAAGTGCATCAAATTGGCACGTACTCATTCCCTGCCCGTTATCAGTCTGTGCGACCACAAACGTTGTTGGTGGATAAGCTTGATATCCTTCCTGAAGGTGATCCTCTCTTGGCATTTTGTTGTTACCTGATGGCCCACTGCCACCTTCAAGAGTCGCATGTTGTAAAGCATCATAGGTAGCAAGCACAGATAAATTTTGATCAACAATCGTCAGTGTTTTTTCAATCTTTGTTTTGCCATTATTTTGCACTGTCATCCATTGAATTTTGTAGGCAAAATGAGCGCGATCATTTTCATCCATAAAGATAACTTTTTCCGCTGATGATTTAACGAATTCCTTGTTATTACTTTGTATGGAGTTCAAAAATAACTGCTTTGCAGTATCGGCTGATCTTTGCTCATACTGAATTGATTTTTTTAAGTCTGCAGCCATCCCTTTAAACATTTCACCATAACTTTGTTTAAAGTTGCCATTTTTTGAAGCTGCAACAATAACCTGTTTATTCCAAACCGGAATACCATGATAAAACTGCTGATAAGTATGATAAGTAAGTTCGCTTTCTTGTTCGCTTTTAAGTAACTTTAACTGCCACTTTGCATCGTTTGTTAACGCCAGTTCAGGTAAATCTTTTACGCTTTTCTGCTTAGAAAAACGTTCTTGTAGTTCATCCGTTGATAGCCGCTCAGCTGCACTCACGGCTCCGGACAATATGACTGACACAATCACAAATAATGTCTTTTTCAATCTTACCATTACGCAAAATTCCTCAAGTAAATTTTTAATTCCAAACCGTTTAATGAATTGAAAGAATTTTTCGATTCAAATTACCCATCTGTGTTTGTGTGAAAATCACTCCATACAACAGAAAGTACAAGTACCTTTTTCAGGTAACATGCTAAGTACCTTATTTGGGTAACCTGACACTGTCAACAACTTTTTGATCGATTTTTATACCAAGTATGTTCACCAAACAAACAATCGTTTTTTACAACAATCACTTAAGAAGTTTTTTAATGTGATAATTATGTAAATATCTAATGGTTAAAATGCAGAAAATCGTACAAATAATTTATTATTACTGAACTTAAAGAGGTAAAAATGGAATAATTTCATTTTCAGACATGCTTATTGAACACAGATCAATCTTCATATAAGATTTTTCACACCCTAGACTTTTTCAGATGTAGTGAATTATCGCTATATGTTCATGATAAAGAGTGAGTCTTCCATGATATAAACGCCAAAGTGAAACTTTTGATTATACTTGCAAATAATAACAAGATGAAATTACTCTATAGCAGCTTACTACTCGCGATCAGTGTGCAAATAATGGCGGCTGAAAAACAACTTATCGGTCATTTTTTTGAATGGAATGGTCAGCTAAATCATGTGCAAACCGAGCATTTAACACACTTGGTGTATAACCATTTTAATTTAACGGCAAACGCCAACATTGAAATAAACCACCAACAGTTGGCAAAGCCACATTTAATTGCATTAAGAAAACTTAAAAAGCAGCAGCCTGAATTAAAATTAATGGCCAGTATTGGCGGCTGGGCCTTATCTAAAAATTACCCTAAAGTGGTAGCTGACAAATCGTTGTCATACCAGCTTACAGAAAACATAGGCCAGTTTATTGCTAAATATGGTTTTGATGGCATTAGTATCGATTGGCGTTATCCTGGGATCAGCCGCCAAAGTACCGTAGGACAACGCAGCCACGACGGAAAATATCTGGTAAGCCTGCTAAAACAAATCCGGCAAACATATCCAGACATGCCGCTGTTCATCACCACCTCTGTGTTAACTGACGATTTGGCGTACTTACCTGTTTTTGAGCTTAGTCAATATGTCGATTTTATTGAGGTTTTGTCGTTAGACTTAGCTGGCCATTGGCAAAATCACACAGGCCATGCTTCTCCTTTATACACGCCATTAAATAACCCATCGATATTCACCGGCAGTGTACATGAATCAATATCTTATTTAATAAAACAGAATGTGCCCACCAATAAACTCATTATCAGTATTCCGGCTTTTGGTCATGGCTGGACGGGCGTAGACACGCAAAACCACGGTTTATTTCAGTCTTCGTTATCAGTGACGCCAGGAGACTATGTTATTGCAGGCCAGGCCAATAAAGGATTGTATCGCCAGCAAAGTATTCATAGGTTATTTTTTACCGAACATTATCAGTCTTATTGGGATGAACAGGCGCAAGCATCATATTTATTTAATGATCAAACAGGACATTTTGTTACCTTTGAAAGTTCCCGCTCCCTGAAAGCTAAAATAAACTATATTAAACACAATGATCTAGCTGGTATCAGCGTACAAAACTTAGACGCTGATGTCAGTCTCGTTGAACAGTCAGCCTATTTATTTACTCAGCAAAAAACCCTTTCGTCTGTATCTACTCCATACACTAACCATATAATATTAATTACTTTTATTATATTTAGCGTATTGCTAGCTTTTACTGGCTTTTTTTATCGCCAAAAGAAACAAAAAAACCAACAAATACAAACTGAAATGACACAAGAACTCCTTGTTTTAAAGCAAAAACTGGAACGACTGACAATGATTTCAGAAACAGAATTAGCTGAATTGCAACAGCAGCTAGTGAGTAAACAACAAAAATACAGGCTTAGTTCACAAAACCAACCTCTCTCAGCTCAACTTCAACAAATGATGGATTATCTTAGTAAACTTATTCAACAATTAAGCAATGATCCTAGCTTATTGTCTGAATTACACAAAATCAGCAGCAATAGGAATAAACTTTTGTACGTTCAGGCCGAAAAAGGTTACACAGGTTTATATCTGTATAATCAAAGTCAGCCTGAATATATTTACAGTCGATTGAAACAACTTAAACAATATTATGACGATGATTTTTTAATTCAAACTCATAGATCTTACTTAGTTAATGTGAAAAAAGTAGAACATATCAAAGAGCATTCTGATGGTAAATTTTTCATCACAGTAGCCAAAAATATCCTACCCATTGGCGGCAGTTTTCTCGAACCATTAAAACAAAAATATCCTCACTGGTTTTTACCATCCTGACCAGACCAACTCCAACCAGAATAAGTATGGCCATTTACGATTGCATTAAAGCCGACAGTCAGTGCATTATCGTGAGCCTGACGAGTCCAATTATTTAAACTTGAATCTATTAGCTCAAAAATATAATTGTCAGTATAAAAAGCATACGGACCATTTACTGTAGAATGTTCATACGCTGCAAACATAGTGCGCCCTCCCATAGTTAAAGTTGAAACCTGGCTAGATAATATCTCGGCTGACGATTTACCAAATAAAGACAACGCGTTAATTGAAACATCATCATTGGTTTCTAAATGCGCATTGCCCCAAAGATCAATTTTTGTAAATTCACTGGCCGCTTTTGCCAATACTGAAGATGTATCGCTAATGATAAGGTCGAGTTGTTGATTACCCTGATCAAACTGCGCATAAGAACTACCTCTGATCCGAAAATCAGCTGCCTGTTGATTAGTCACAATCACACTACTATTTCCTAATACTTCAATGTGAGGTTTCTTCGATGAATTACCCAAATGATAATCACTACTCAGACTATTTATGTTTACCACTGCATTGTGCTCAACATCGAGCATTTTAATACTATCAGCCAAGTTAAAGTGCAGACCTTCAAGTATAACCTTACTGTTTGTTATCTTGATTGCACTATTTACTGCCTGGTGATCGTCAGTGTTTACCACAGTTATAATCGCGGGTTCACCTTTTTTATTCTGTAATACGGTTTGGTGAGCGCGATTAATCACAATAGGCCCTTCGCAGGTACCTGATATAATTAATTTAAGTGCTTTATGAGATTTATACTTTAATGCATGCTTTAACGCATGAGGAGAATCGTGACAATTCACTTTCAACCTTGCCATCGCATTTATATTAGCGTTTAAACTAGCACTTAAACTATGTTCATTATCAGCCAACGAGTAAGGACTCAATAATGCACAACTGATCCCTGTGCTAACGATAATAAATTGAGACTTGGTAAAGTTTTTCATATGCTTTCCTGTTTGCTTTTGAAATTGCAAACATAATGAAACAAATGCAAAGGAAAATACCATAGTGACAAAACGTGAATTTCACCAATTAATTGACTGTTCCAGTATTTACACTAGCCATAGGGGATCATAAATTAAAATAAGTTGCGTGAATTTAATGTATGGTATGTTTATCTTATTAAAATATAACCAACTGAAATATATAACAATTAATATTTTTTCGTGAAAACTTCCGAAAAATGAATTAAATAATGAGCTAAAGTGCAACAGAACAACAAGATTTACATAACCATAACAGTCATGTAGTTCACTGTTTATATACATGTTCAAAGACCTAAAGCTTCCCCCATAACTAAAAAGGCACTATGCCTTGTATACAAAAAATAAAGTTTGTATAGTCAGCAAGGTATTAAATTGCGCATAGATATCATGTGCGCATAGAAACAATATTTACTCGCCTGCAGATTAAGAAAGCGTTAACACCGTAAAGGAACTTGAAATTTGAAATATACCCAAGGAAAGGCACAGAGCATTATTTATCGTTCTAAGAATACGATTTTAAGTATTGTCAGTTTCGGTATAGCCATTGCAGTTGGGGCTGTTTTTGGACTTAAACCATCAATTGCATTTATAGAACTCTATATCTCAGGACTCATTATTCTACCAATTGTAGTAACAGTTTGGCTTTTCGTATTTAACTCAGGCTCTTTTAGAATCGATGAATATGCTGTCGAGTTCTCTGACGAAGGAATTAACTATCTACACATGACAAAAAAAGACACTATCACTTGGTCAGAATATAAAAAATATGAAATATCAGGAATAATCAAAAACAATTTAACGATCTACGGCAAAGCTAGAAAACTAACTATAGATTTATTGATTTTTAACTCGAAGCAACGTAAAAGTATTATTTCAACTTTAAGTAGGCGGGCGTACACAAAATAATGGAAATTGAACCTTACTCAAATGAATCTAATGGCTCATTACGGCTTGAGGTTATGCTTGAAAAATAGGGACCTTTGTCTTGTCGCAAAAATTAAAAGACCATACATTCAAATCCCAAAAACTCTAATTGTCGATATAACTAGAAGTAAGTAATTAATCACGGAGGTGCCAATGTTCAAAGTAGTCATCGGGTTTTCTATTATTTTTTCATTTATTTGCATGTTACTAGCGGCTGCTCCTTTTACTCCTGCGATAGGCGGATCATTTCTTATGTTATTATTCGCAGGCTTTATTGGTTATAAAGGCTTTTTGCAATCAAGTTTAATCTTGCTGCTAATAAATACACTTGCTGTTATAGGCAGCCCAGGTATGGATATATCCAATACAGATACCTTAATATTTGTATTAATACTCTTCCCTATTTCATTTGGCGGCCTTTTAATTGGACTAAGAAGGTTAACTTTAAAAATAAAAGCATAATATAGCCACACAGCCGAGACTTAATAAGCACGTCAGTACGCGCTCGGCCACTGTAGTTATACACTAAACGGAGCTTATGCGAATGATATATCTGAACCTTGGGAAGAATACGAAAAAAATGCCAGATCATGAAAACTACATATGCTAAGCAGTAAAGCACATAACCATACCTGGCTCACATAATGAAACCAAAGTTTAAATTAAAATTTGGAGCCGTTAAACATGGGTGGTTTCCAATTACATTTACTACAAACGAAACTGAAATTTATATCGATGCATCTGATGTTCCGATCGATCCTGTACTGGAATTAATTAAAGCTGTTGAAGGTGCTTTTTTATATCAAACTGAATCTGAAGCATGGTTTTCTCTTGAACCTTATTATTATCAAATGATTTTTAAACCAATTAAAAATTCTATCAAAATTGAAATTTTTTACGTTGATGAAAATGGTGCAAGCCTTCAACGAAGAAAAGAAAAAATGTTTGAATATATTGGCAACGCTAATGCGTTACTTTTACAATTTTGGCGAGGACTTAAAGAATTGAGTTCAAAAGAGCAACAGTATTTAAGTCAGCTAAGTAGAATTGAAGATGCAATACAGAAGGCGAATCGTTCTGCTCAGGATATCTAACTTTCCAATCCCACATTAGCCATTATTGTAGTGGTCTAATGTACTTCCACTTGAAAATAAAATAATGGCCGGTTCAACTCCACCAGCTTCACTTTTGATACGGGTCAGGCCGACAGCTCTCTTCGGACTATATCTGCCCCTGCGCTTAGGGCATTTAGCTTGCCTCTGGCCACTTTATGGGACAATGGAGCCATGCCACAGTTAGTGCAAGGATAGAGTTTGTCGGCATCTACAAACTTAAGTGCATGTCGTAAGGTCTCTGCCACTTCTTCTGGCGTCTCTATGGCATCAGTTGCAACATCAATAGCCCCTACCATCACTTTTTTACCTCGGATCAATTCAAGTAACTCGAGTGGAACACGAGAATTGTGGCATTCTAACGAGATAATATCGATATTAGATTTTTGCAATTGCGGAAACGCTTTTTCATATTGTCGCCATTCTGATCCCAAAGTCTTTTTCCAGTCTGTATTGGCTTTAATACCATAGCCATAACAAATATGTACGGCTGTTTCACATTTAAGTCCTTTAATTGCTCTTTCTAACGCCCTAATCCCCCAATCATTTAACTCATCAAAAAACACGTTAAATGCAGGCTCATCAAACTGGATAATATCAACACCTGCGGCTTCTAATTCTTTAGCCTCTTGATTGAGAATTTTAGCAAATTCCCAGGCTAGTTTTTCTCGACTTTTATAATGAGCATCATAAAGCGTATCTATCATGGTCATAGGACCTGGCAGCGCCCATTTGATTGGTTGCCTGGTTTGTGCTCGTAAAAACTTAGCATCTTCAACAAAAACGGGTTTTTGCCGTGAAACGGGGCCAACAACCGTAGGAACACTCGCATCATAACGGTCACGAATTTTAACGGTTTTACGTTTTTCAAAATCAACTCCGTTGAGATGCTCAATAAACGTAGTAACAAAATGTTGTCGTGTTTGTTCACCATCACTCACAATATCGATACCAGCCAGTTGCTGATCTTGTAATGACAAACGTAATGCATCTTGCTTGCCTTCAATTAGCTCCTCATCTTGCAATTTCCAGGGTGACCAAAGAGTTTCGGGTTGTGCGAGCCACAAAGGTTTAGGTAAACTGCCTGCCGTTGAGGTTGGTAAGAGTATTTTCATAATAAATGATGCCGTATATTGGGTTAGTTTTTTAATCTATTAAGCGTAAGTCGCTGACCATTGCTCAAGTACAGTTTGATATGGTTTGATAAAATGCTCCTCTGCAAATTTTCCCTGCTCATTAGCTAGTTGGCTACGCTCTTCTCGGTCGTAAACAATTTGTGTTAGCGAATGATCCTGGTTCTTCAAATTTGGTTGATAAGACTTTCCTGCCGCCGCATTCGCATTATAAATCTCAGGTCGGTAGATTTTTTGAAAAGTCCCCATAGTGCTGATAGTACTAATAAGTTCAAGACTCGAGTAATCATTAAGTAAATCACCAAAGAAATAAAACGCCAAAGGGGCAACACTATTTGCAGGCATAAAGTAACGAACTTGTAAGCCCATTTTTTTGAAGTATTGCTCAGTTAAAGAAGATTCATTTGGTAGATATTCAACACCTAAAACTGGGTGCTGATTTTCAGTTCTCTGATAATTTTTATTATCTGAAACACTCAGACATATTACTGGTGCCTTATTAAAATTTTGCTTGTAAATGTTAGAGTTAACAAAATATTTAAATAGTTTCCCATGCAAATCGCCAAAATTATCCGGAATGCTAAATTTAGCTTGATCTTTATTATGCTCTAACAGCAATACGCTAAAGTCATAATCCCTCACATAAGAGGAAAAGTTATTACCTACAATACCTTCAATACGTTTGTTAGTTTTATGATCAACAATAGTCGTCTTTAATATTTCAATTGATGGGAAGGTATGGCCGCTGCCTTCAATATCCATATCAACAGAGATAATTTCAAGTTCAACAGAATAACGCTCCCCTGTTGGGTTATCCCAATGTGCCAGGGCATTAAAGCTATTGTCAATCATCTTTAAGGCATTGCGTAAGTTCTCCTGACGGCTATTTCCTCTAGCCAGATTAGCAAAATTAGTAGTGATACGCGTATTGTCTGAGGGATGATAATTCTCATCAAGACAAATGCGCTGAATAGTAAATGTAAAGTCTGTATTCATTGTGATCTGATATCCTATATGCTGAGTTAAAACCTAAATTTGTTTTTGCTCTTGCTAGACTTTCCAATTTACTTTTCTGATTTTGTCAGTTTGTAGTCTTCGCAATTTATTACCCAGAAGATCTACAATTTTGTTGTCTAGTATTAAGAGCTCAGAGTGATTTATACGTGGATTTATGGATGAATAAAAACGTTTAAATTTCACATAAAACATGAGAAAAATTGAAAAAAAGGCTTAAAGTCAACCCCTCCTTTTTGAAGATTCAGCTAAAAAGGTATCGGAAAGACCCTGTTCAGTTTTCTCATTTGAATAAATATGTTTTTATTTCATGTAAAACATGAGGAATATTCACCGCTTATAGCAATCAAATGCATCTGTTATATGGATATAATATCCCTTGATTTAAATAAGAGGTGAATTGAATGAATGAATTGCTGTTGTTAGTTTTATACTGCGCGTTGTTAGGTTGTGGCGTAGGATTCTTAGCTGGACTGTTGGGTATTGGCGGAGGATTAGTAATAGTGCCAATACTCAGTATTATTTTACTTCACCTCGAAGTTTTACCACCAGATCAGGTAGTCTTAGTGGCAATCGCAACGTCATTGGCTTCGATATTATTCACATCCACCTCTTCAGCAATCGCTCATCATAAAAATGGGAATGTGCCATGGAATCTTGCGCCCTGGATAATGACAGGCGTTGCTCTTGGTGCGCTGCTCAGTGGTTTTATGGCAGCACTATTACCAGAACACCTTGTACGGTCAGTATTTGCAGTGAGTGTAGTACTCATTGGATTAAAGATGTTGTTCAGCAGTACCAAAAGTGACACACCTACTGAGCGTAAAATGCCAGATAAAGGCGTGTTAACTATATTTACCACGATTACTGGCGGCTTGTCTGCCATGATAGGGATAGGTGGAGGTGCAGTCTTGGTGCCTTTATTGACGTTTTTCTCACTCGATATGAAAAAGGCCATAGGATGTGCCTCTGCATGCGGCATCGTCATCGCATTATTTGGTTCGATTGGCTATATTAGTTCAGGTAGTACTCATTTTGCTTTAAAAGATGGATTTGCAGGATTTGTATATTTACCCGCTTTATTAGGTATAGTTTGCACGTCTTGGTTTACAGCGCCCTTAGGAGCCAAAGCGACAAATTATTTACCGGTTTCTACAATTAAGAAAATCTTTGCAGTGTTATTATTCGTAATGGCTGCAAATATGATTTTTAATTAACGAAGTACTGATGCATAAACCTCATTTGCATCAAATTCTCCTTAGCTGACGTTTTCTAATTCTTAAATTTCAGCTATCTGCCCTCCTCTTTTGCAGTCATTGCTATGAAAAAGCGGCTATTGTAATACCAATGATGAATACCCTATTCCATCAGGTCCATCGCCAGCAGGGAGTTCAAATAATACTTTACCTGACGGTATATCAATAACAAGGATCTTATCTTTACCGTAGGCAGACATAAACAAAGTACGATCATCTGAATGATAAACCACACCATTAGGAACTGTTCTCCAACCAAAATCTATTTGATGTAATTTCTTTTTATTTTTTACATCAATAATATCGAGCGTATTATTCTTATAATCAGGGATCACTGCAAATTTTTCATCCCGTGTTAACTATACACTTATAACCAAATCACCTCAGATACGAGTTTTTGCATTTTGAGCTAACTTGTGTATATCATCACTTTATTTAGATAATGCGAATTGTTAAACTTTATTCGGTTTTTACAATTAAATGCAGCAGAATGGAATTCTATTAAGGAGAGTATCCACATGGAAGAAAAGCAGTTTTCTCAAACTGATGCACAATATCGCGTTGACCAAATTTATGCATTTCAGCAAGAAATAGTTACACTAGAAAATGACGGTGTATTGGTTATTCCAACTGATCAGGCAAGCAAGGTTCAGCGCTATCATAGTCAGCTACTCCAAAAGCTATCTTCCACTTATGATGTTGACATCAGTATTCAATCCAAACAATTAACGCTAGGTATGAAAATAGCGTCACTGTTTGGTGCGTTAGCCATGGCGATAAGTATCTTCTTTTTATTCTATCAGTTTTGGGGATACATAAGTACACCAATTCAAGTGAGCATTTTAATTATTGTACCCATTACATTGTTTTTGTTGTCATTACACCTTGCTCAAAAAGAGAAAAGTGCTTACTACTCTAAAATCGCAGCTTTGGTAAGTTTGTCATGCTTTGTATTGAATATTTCCATGTTAGGGCAAATTTTTAATATTACCCCATCTCCCAACGCTTTTGCTATATGGGCAGCTTTTGCTTTCTTACTCGCATACGCCTGCAATGCTCGACTGTTATTATTTTTTGGCATAGTGAGTGTGAGTAGCTTTATTGCTATGAAAATTGGCACTTGGAGCGGTATGTATTGGATCAGCTTTGGCGAAAGGCCAGAAAACTTTTTCATCTCAGGCCTACTTATTTTCATTCTCCCCCAAGTGGTTAATCATAAACGTTTTACTGGATTTGAAGTAATCTATCGAGTGCTGGCGATGATAATGATATTCCTGCCAATCTTGATACTCTCTAATTGGGGGAAAATAAGTTATTTAAGCTGGTCTGCCAATACAATTGAAGGCTTTTACCAACTTATTGGTTTTGTATTGTCGGCATCAGCAATATGGCTAGGTATCAAGCGCCATTGGGGTGAAGTAACCAATACAGGTAATGTATTTTTTATTTTATTCCTTTATACAAAATTCTTCGATTGGTGGTGGGATTGGATGCCCAAATATATCTTCTTCTTCGCTTTAGGTTTATCTGCACTACTTGCCTTAATGGTGTTTAAACGCATTCGTCTGAGTAATTTAAGCAAAGGAGTCGCGCCATGAAAAACTACTTATTCATTGGTTTAACGATTCTTATAGGCACTAATTTAGCCGCTTTGAGTGGTGTTGCTTATAACCGTATGGGCGAAAAAACAGCGCAATTAACACTCACAGAAAGAGAGCTTTCACTCCCATACAATAATCGTGTTCAAAAAGAGAACTCTGGCATGTCTCTTTCGATTGACTGGCGAACGCCTAGTGGAAATAATGAGACCTATTATCCTTATAACTCAAGAAGTATCGAGATAACCAAGGAAGAGTTATTAGCCCTGGGTTTTGCTCAAACTGACGTTAAAAACAATTACAGGGCGGAGTCAAAAGAACTGTATTGGGCCTTCGAGTTTGACGGCACGCTCCATAAAGCAGAAATTGTAAAAGCGAAAGAGAAATATCAAACGGCTCTATTGGCATATGAAGACCAGCCAAACGACACCCATGGTCGTAAGAAAAATGAATATAATAAAAACTTAGAAAGAGAAAAAACAACTAACAGTCGTTTGTTTTTTATTGAAGCATCTGCCGATTATGAATCGATAGCCGCCAAATTCGCAGATCAAAAAAATATAATTATTATTAAAGGTTTAGCTAAACCTTATTACAACAGCAGTGACAAAACGCACAGTCTACGATTAAAGCACTTATCCATAAGAAAAATCTTGGTTCCCTTAGAATATGCTAAAGCTCTGTCTCATTTAAAAAAACCTGATAGACGAGATAATAAACCACCTCGTTACGCTGTTGATATCAGCTGGGGAAACCGCTTAGAACCATGGGTTACAAATATAAGTAAAACCAAAGAGTAATGAAACTTGAGCTATGGGATCAGATCTTTCCATATTACACGATTCAAGATCTGATTCCGGAGCACTTAGCTGTTATTATCATTTCCCACAAAAACAATTCCTTCGTAAGTTTTATTGGGACTCGGAACTTCGATTAAAAGCTGAACGAATTAATCCTATGCCTGCAATAGAAAATATGCATGCGCTAACCCCATTAATCCACCGGTTTGCACGCTGGTAACAATTCATAACGCCACCAAATGAGAAACATATTGAATACATTGCATTGGTAGCAAAGCCAACCACCATACAAACAACCACACCAAGAAAAAGAGAAAGAACACCATCATTTTCACCCAAACCGACAGACAATGCAGCCATCCATGCGATCACTGTTTTAGGATTTGATATATTCATTATAAAACCACGAAGAAACCAACTCTTGCCTGAAATACCTCTCTCAATAATTTCAGTGTTAACTATCTCTGGATTTATTGCATCTCTACCAGCAAGGTAAGCCAATCTGATTAGATATATGCCACCACAAACCTTGAGCGCCATTAATAAATAAATTGAGCTTTGAAGAACAGCACCTATACCGCTTGCAGCGATAAGTCCCCAGAATACCAATCCTGTAGACAGTCCAGCCCCATAGATCAAACTAGTTCTTCTCCCTTTACTCATTGCTATCGTCGCATTTGAGATATTTGCGGGTCCTGGTGAAACGGCAATCACAAAAAAAGCGAAGCCTATACTTAATAAAGAAAATAGATCTATCATTTAGTTCTCCTGTTACTAACCGATCTTAAACTGGCTAAAAAACCAATAGAAAAGCTTTTAATAGTACTTTTAAACATCGACTTTCCTCGCCAGATAACAACCTTACTACAACTACAACATTCATTGCTAAAAGTCGCTAACATGGGTTTATTTATGTAAAACAATACGCCCATAATCTGTCGCTAATAAGCTAGCGTTTGGTATATTCTGTTTCAACCACGTTGACAGTTTCTTTGCTTTTTCGTCAGTCATATGAACAAAAGCGACTTTATTTACATTCATTTTTTTGATTAATTCAAGATGATTGGTTTTTCTCACCGGGAATAAATCATGTATCAAAATAATATCAATATTTTTTTCAGCAAGCTTTAATCCTTCAATAATGTTGGCACTAATATCCCCATCCCCAACATGGAAAACTTTCCAGCCATCAATCTCAACCAAATAGCCAAAATTTTCAATTTTATGATCAGCCAATGCCATATGCGGAAAGTTAAACGCGGTGATCTGAATACCGTGATGGCTAAAACGTTTAGATTGATAGCCAGTTAGCGACACTGTTTCCAATTGCTCACTGGCGATGTTACTCCCCAATGGCACTGACATTTCCGGCGTACCAATAAAAAGCGCGTGTTGATTTTCTTTCAAAAATTGAGCTGTACGTTTCCCGCTAAAGTGGTCTGAATGCGCATGCGTTGCGAGTGCCACATCAGCCCCTTGTGACACTAATGTATTAAATTCGCTTTCATTAAGCGCATTAAAAAAATCATGCGGTCCAAATAAACTATCAATTAATACAGTTTTCTGACCAGAAGTTATTTTAACTCCTGCATTCGCTGTATATTCAAGTAATAACTCGGAGGCTAGCGATGTTTGAGTAAAAACACTTAGCCATATAAAAAACACAGCTGTTTTCTTCTTATATTTCATTTGTTTTCCTTAAATAAGCTCAGTTTTTCGTGTATTTAATGAGAGAAAACTTAATTCCCTACCTCACTGTTTAACAGATTCACCGTTACCCTCCCTGGCAAACTTGATAGCCTTTCGGGCACGTCGGGAGAGTATAAGCATCAACGGTGTTTTTAAACTCATCAATAGATAATACTCTTGGGCTTGAACCATCAATTAAAGTACGAACATCAAGTCCTAATTTTTCTATTTTATTGGCAAAGATCAGCATATTTTTGAAAGCGCGAGGGTTACCCTTTTTATAAAGGGTTTCATAGTGATCTTCGGCGAAAAGGATGTGTTCTTTGTCTAAGTACACAACAAGGTTGTGATCTGCATGTGCGGTCGCTACATCAAATATTTTAAGATCACCACCTAGCAATTCTTTAGACTTATTTACTAACACAAAGTTATTTGTATCTAGTTCTCGAGCCAACTTTTTGTTAATTGCAGGCAAGTTACTCGCAACAGTTATTATCTTTGCCCCCAGTTCGAATGCAGGTTCGAGCATATTAAGCTGTAATCGATGATGGTGAGTTAATACCACAAATTTAAGTGGCTTTTTAATATTCAAATGATGTTGTAAACTAGTGAAATTATCCTTTAAAGCGCCATTCCCACCAGCAGAAATAAAATATTTTCCAGCATCAATGAATAAAGTACGCGAAAAACCTTTACCCACATGGTAAACATTGTTTTCGAGTTTATTGAATTGCATAGTAGCGACCTCTAGTGGCGCACCCCAGCTAGAAAAGCCTTGCGGTATTGAAAATTTTTCACTTAAATTTGGCTTGAGTTCTATATTGCGGTAAGTCGAAATTGTTCGTGGATTATCACCAACTGAAAAGTCCATATCTTGTGCAAAAGCAATATTGCCAACTTTACGATGATTTGAGAATAAATAAGCCAATGTGCCTAGCTTCGGGTGAGTACGAGAAACTTTATTAATCAAACCCGATTGTTTATGGATATAGATATCTGATTCATTTTGACCCGATATAATAAATGCAATCTGATAATGCGCATGACCTTGGTATTGTACTTCGTCAATTAATCGGAATTCACTGTTCGCCGACAGTAATTTTTTAGCGATTAACGTATCACTACTGCGCTCAACCGCCCCTCCCGTATTAGCAAAGTTATACCAATCGTCGTCGCTATATTTACCATGTAGCATATCGTAAACACGACCCGACTTTTCATCAGCAATATATTTTTCTAAATCTTTATTGGTATGATTAACACGCCAAGACACCAATGCCTTTTTTTTATTAGCAAAGTCGATTGTGAGTTCTTCATTAAAACGCCACATTTCTGGGGCAGCTGCTGGCGAGCTTTGATCAGAAAATACATTTTTACGATAATCAACCAAAGTAATGGCTTTAATATCTATGAGCTCTTTTGCACCATAAGCGGCTGCAACCTTAGCAATCACGTCTTCCTTTGCTGTTTTTGTAAATGCATGTGATGCAGCGCTAAAAATAACCAAGCAAATTAAGCTGGTTATACTTAAACAACATGATCTAAGTGATATCGTTATTTGCTTTTTAAGCTGTGTTTTTATGGTTTTTAGGGGATATGTATACATGACACGCTAGCCTCAAATTAAAAGTGAGACCAGAGTGTCATAGCCTAATCAGATAAGGTATTCAAATAAAGTAAGCGGCTATAAATTTAAAATAAGCGGCAACATATCTGCTATTTTTCGTTCAACTGCTGCAACACATTTTTATAACGTCGGCTTATTTTTACTTGATGTCGATTACTCATTTCTAATATGCCGTCACCAAAACGTCCCTTTTCAATCTTAATAATATGAGCCGAGTTAACCATATAGGATTTATGGATACGAAAGAAAAATTTTGGGTCAAGTTCTAATATCAGGCGCTTAAAAGAGTCTCGAGACAACAAAGTTTTATCGGCGTAATGAAAAGCAAGATGACCACTAACAGACTCAATGAAAATGATATCTTTTTGATTGATCTGGAATAAGCCATCACTCGTTTTAATACTTAACCCTAACAGCGACTCATGTTGCTTAACTTGATTGTAAAAATCCTCAATAACACTGTGTTTTAACATGACCGTTTGCTCTTTAATGCGCTGCCGCACTTTGCTTGTCATAGCATCAAAGCGGGGTTTTTCAATAGGTTTTAATAGGTAATCCAGTGCATTATTATTAAATGCAGTAACTGCATATTGGTTATAGGCAGTAATAAATACGATGTGCGGCAAGAACTCCGGCCACAGTTTAAGCAATTCAAAGCCGTTTTTACTGGGCATTTCGATATCTAAAAATACCACATCAGGTTTTGCTAATTGCTCAAGTGCGTTTTTATCGACACTATAGCCATGATAAACCACCTCAAAGTCGGTATGCTCCTTAAGCGCAATCTCAATACCTTTATGAGCAGCGGGTTCGTCATCGATAATCCAGCATTTTATTGTCATGCCGCAGCCTCTAGTGGAATAAACAGTGTTACCGTAAAGCAATCTTTTTCCTTACGCGTAGTTAGGGTTGCTTCATCGCCATAGAGTAACTGCAATCGACTTTTTACATTTTCAAGTCCTGTGTTTGTCCCCTCATTATTTAATAACTGCGCTTCGTTGAACTGATTACTGATCTGTATGTTAAGTTGTCTATTATTAATGCGTGCAACTAAGTCGATATTACAATCGGCCGCTAAATGCCAACTAAATTTAATGGCATTTTCCATTAAAGGTTGCAATATCAAAGGTGGTAAAAAGGCTAAAAGTGCTTCTGGTTGTATCTGGTAAGTAAACTGAATATTCTGCTTAAAGCGCTGCTGCTCGATCTCAATAAAATAATTAAGCAATGCAATCTCTTGTTCTAATTGAACTTTATGAGTGAACTTGTGCTCTAGCGTACTGCGCAATAATTGGCTCAACTTTACCACCATTTGATGTGCAGTCTCAGTGTCTTTTTCTAAAATAGCAACATCAACTGAATTCAATACATTAAACAAAAAATGTGGATTAAGCTGAGCCATAAGTTGTTGCAATTGTGCTTCTTTCATTGCACTTTTTGCTTTTGTTATTTCATCCTGCTGGGCTTTTTTTTCTAAATATATGTAGCCACTAACAAATAGTCCGGCCCAAGAAACAAGCAATAATAAACGGTAGGAGCTACCTAAAAACCAATCTAAAAACGGCGCTTGCAGCAATTCATCAAATGTAATATGTGTGTGCAAAAGACTCGTTAAATTATGCCAGACAACGAGTATTAAGAACCCCATAAAAAACAGTAAAGGATATTTAAAAGCTGCTTTTTTATTCTCTACACACTTAAAAATCACCGCAAGTAAAGCGGTCGATACCATAATAAAAAGCGATGCAAACACACTCCCTTGCCAGTGGTTTTCGCCATAAATTAAGTGGCTAACATGTTCAAAAACCGCATAAATCCCCCAAAAGAGAATGTGTGCGATAATTAAAAAAGGGTATTTATACAACAGGATATCTTGCCCGGCAACAATGAGAAAATCTCAGTGTAGTGCCTTTTATACAACGAGGGAAGTAAAAATTAACAACCTGAAATTTGACGAAAATAGACCCGGTAAATTTACTCTTTTGTGGCAAAGTTAAAGAGCATAAAGTTTATTATATACAAGAATGTAAACCTCTAAGCTAATCTCCCTGTTTTTTCGTATGGCATCCATACCACACTCACTCATTCATTTTTTACTTTTGATGAAGGAAAGCGGCCAAAAGAACGAACCAAGACAAAATTAACGAGATTAATTGTTGAATAGCCGAAGGCTGGCCTCAGTAAAATATATGGAAGTATTTTGTAAAAGATCGATCCAGTCATAACACAGATCTTCAAGTTCTTTTTTATTTACCAGCTTGGATGTTTTAGCATGAACTCTAAGCACCATATAGATTAAAAAGTGCGCACCAGAATATTTTTTAAACTATATGGTGCTCTAGGAATATGGGGTACTCCTTCCCCGTTTTAATCAAACCCGAAAAGAATTATTACATCTTGGAGTGCAGCAACTTTTGGCGCAATTTATAGTTCATATCTAATTACTGAAGGTGACTTTTTCAATGCTTTTAAGTCAACCATAAGTGTTATGGCAAACGGAGATAGAGCTGTTCATGATAGGTTGGGCGAGCTATCAAGTCATTGTGATGAGTTGAGAGATAGATTGTTTAATCAAGATAATAACTTCGATTTGATGGCACACAGTAGTTCAAGTGTCTTTTTTCAGTAAAACCTTCCGATCTTATATGAATAAGTCTCGACTTGAACTGCCAGATTTGATTTTTAGAGTTGAATCAAATCTGGCAGTGAATAGCTGATTTTTGCCAGTTACTGAGGGCGACACCCTGCATCAGGAGCCAATAGATTATAGTGTGCTCAGATACCGGTAACTTAAAACTATATTTACCTGTTTCGTCCTAAAAGCTTTTCTAACTTTTTCTCCGATACTTTATCATCTAATGATAGAGCCTTATATTCATCAATAAGCCTTGCTAAGCCTGAATTTTTTTCACCACGAAAATATTCAATATTACGCTCTATTTTCTTCAAGATCTTAATTAGGCTAACATCATTAACCAGTGAAACATCTTCTTTGTCAGCAAATAGGTTTTTCTCTTGCGGGAAGTTAACAAAGTAACGTAAGCCACGCTTACCTTCACCTGATAGGTATAGTAAGCCATTATCAACTAATGATTTTAAATCCCTTGTAGCGGTTGCCGGTGGCGCACCAGTAATCGCTCGATATTTCTCATTGGTTAAACCATCACGTACAAAGCCATCAGCGCCTACAGTGAAGATTTTTTTCATCACCTTCTCTTGGCGTTGGTTGAGTTTGACCTCTCCATATTCAGCCCAAAATTTTGATCTTTGCAATACAAATTCAACGGACTCAAGCGATTTATCTTGCGAAGTTCTAACCAGCTCAACAAACCACGCTATCCACTCATTAATTTGTAAGCCAGCATTAGTATTTCTAAGTTGTTGATAATACTCCATTCGATTAGTATTAATCATGCTCGACATACTAAAAAGCGGAGGTCTCGAAAAGTCTTGAAATAACGCATGCTCGGCTATGGCTCTACCAACACGGCCATTACCATCTTGAAACGGATGAATAGCGACAAACCATAAATGAGCAACTGCTGCTTTTATAGGGCCTGAACAATTGGCGCTGTTATACCACTGTATAAAAGCATCCATTTCATGTTCAACCTCAGTGCGATTATTACCTGGTGCTTTGTAGATAATTGCACTGTCGCCGTATAAGTCTTCTCTTATTACATCAATGGGCGAGTCTCGATAATCGCCTTTAGTAATAGGGTTTACATAATAATCTTCACTACCGTGTAATAGCAGCGTGTGCCAATGACAAAGTAAGGTTTTAGACATAGCGCTTTTAATGCTTTTGCGCACATCAACAAGCATCGCCGCAATGCCTTTTTCTTTAGGGAAGTAACCACCACGCTCAGGCTCTTTTAACCCTAGGAAACGAACAACCGATGAGCGAACCTCTACACGGTTAAGTTTTTCACCTTCAATGGCACTGGTGCTTAATGCTTCTTCCACCAGTAAGTGGACAAATGCATCGTTATGGTCATTTGACGGTATTTGCGATAATGCCCCTTCAATGCTGTAGGCTTTTTTTGAATACTCGCTGACACTTGCTTCAAAGCGTGTCACATCATATTCAAATTGAGGCCAATTTTTTTGTTGCCAATGATACATGTGATTTAAACCTTTGTTCATTATAAGTCACTTTATATCGAATTTTGATTTAAAAGTATATTTTTTATGAATCATACGGAGAGGAATTTTGATTTATAAAGTGAAGATGTATAAATCAAATTAATCCTTTTGGGCAGGATTGAGTTATTTAAACGTCCGCTTTCGGCGTTTTTCAAGCTAGTTGTCGCCTAAAGTTTAAATTTAAGCCGCCTCTTTACCTTTATCTCAGATTTAGCCTTTTCAGGGTTGAGATAAACTTCTTTAATACGATCCCAGTTCTTAATTTCACCAGACCATCGACTAGGGTTTTCTAATTTAGCTTTTTTATACACTCGCTTTCTATTCGCTAATATCTCATTATCTTTTCCTGTATGTCGCTCTTGTGGCGTAACAAATTTAAAGCGACGGGGTCATAAGCGACGGGGTCAGATCTTGAATCGTGCAATTATTCTGCTCACAGTTGAATAGTGGACACCAAAATAATCTGCAATCTTTGCCATTGTATAGCTCCCACTCATAAAAGCTTCTGCAATGGCTTCTGATCTAACTTCATATTTGTCTTTGTAATAAGCTAATGGTTTAGCGTTTCTACGTTTTTGAGAATTAGGTACTTCTGATAGCGCTAAGCTAGTAGGTAAATCACGTTGAAATTTAGCCGCAAAAGTTTCATCCCCTAAAAATACTTGATGAGAGAGGTTATCCCATATTTTATGATCAACGACTTCATCTATATATTCTTGAAATAAAACTAATGCTATTTGTTTATTTTCATGAAAGTGGCTCAGTACAACATCTGTTTGTAACCACTCCCCTAAATTAAACTTACCCAAAAATGCATTGTAACTACTCCAATGATAATCACCTGCGTTTAATACCATTTTAGCGCGAACAGGATTTTGCAAAACATATCTTATCAGAGTTTTATAATATACTTCACTATTTACCAATATGCTCTTATACCTACCTTGTAGTACATGACCACTACTGCCACGTTGTCGGTTAAACCTTTGTGTGAATACGCTATTTAACTGCCTCATCCCTGATGACAGATTTCCTTCAGGTGTTTCTATTACAAGATGATAATGATTTGTCATTAAACAGTAACAATGGACCAGCCAGTTATAACGATTGCACACTTCACCTAAAGTATCTAAAAACAAAAGATAATCTGACGGTTTGTGATATATATTTTGCCTAGCATTACCTCTTGATGTTACATGATAAAAAGCGCCATCAAATTCAATACGAAGTGGCCTAGCCATAATTCTCTCCAAATCCTTTTAGATATCATTAATCATAGCTAATCTTTAAACTTGTGCACGATTCAAGATCTGACCCCGGAGTTCATGATTTGTCATTAAACAGTAACAATGGACCAGCCAGTTATAACGATTGCACACTTCACCTAAAGTATCTAAAAACAAAAGATAATCTGACGGTTTGTGATATATATTTTGCCTAGCATTACCTCTTGATGTTACATGATAAAAAGCGCCATCAAATTCAATACGAAGTGGCCTAGCCATAATTCCCTCCAAATCCTTTTAGATATCATTAATCATAGCTAATCTTTAAACTTGTGCACGATTCAAGATCTGACCCCGGTGTTAGTGACCCCGGTGTTACATCGACTAGTAAAACTTAATGAGACGAGTTATTCCATATTGCACGATTCAAGATCTGACCCCAGAGTTCCAGATCTGACCCCAGAGTTCCCACCAAGTGCCCATACAGATGGTGATATTTTTATACGCTTTAAGGAAGCAAATGTTATTCATGCTGGGGACTTACTCTTTTCAGGTCGTTTCCCTTTTATTGATATCGATAATGGAGGTAGCGTACAAGGGTATATCGAAGGACTGAAAATGATATTAAATTTAACGACCCAGGAAACAAAAATAATTGCTGGACACGGCCCGACTTCTTCAATTCAGGATATAAAAAACTCACTTAATATGCTGAAAAAATCTCAGAAGATTATTTATGAGTTAGTTCAACAAGGGCTATCTTTAAAGGAAATAATCGCTCGGAATCCTTTGAAAGAATTTACTACAGAATGGAGTTGGGCATTTATTTCTACAGATTTTATGGTGCAAACTCACTATTACGATTTGACAGGAAAGCTTGAATAATAACTTCTTAGATAAAATTATAAGGTTTTTTTTGATGAAACACATGAAAAAGAGTTATGAAAAAACAGCTGCGACAATCATTATTTGAGCAATGGGGTCAGGTCTGACCCCGTAACTTTATACGACTAAAGCGTCTCCAAAAACAATTTATAATAACTTTCAATATCTTTAGCTATACCATTGACATTAAAAACAATTACCTTTAACGTACCCTTTTTGACTTCATTAATAGGGATATATATGAAAAAAAATTTTATTCTAATCTTAACTTTACTTTCATTTACCTTTCCATTGACAGCGAGTGAGTTCGTTTTATCAAGCGCCTTGAAGATAAATCATTCTGATTCAAATCAAATAGCTCATACAAATGATCTGGTCATTTTTAAATATAATGACTGGTCCTTTACTCATGAAATAGTTAAACCTGATAATTTTATACCTTCAATTGACCTAACTGGGTTTGAGCACATTTTCATTGGTAGTGTTTTTGAACCAGGAAAACGAAAAACATTGCCTAATTGGTTAAAAACACTGTCCTTAGATTTATCTGACTCATTAATATCTAAAAAAGAAAACTTCAGAAAAATCAACATAGGAAGTGCTACTTTATACGAGACATATAGTTCAGATAACAAACAAGGAACTATATTTATTTTAGAAGAAAACATCATTCATAAACTTGATGTTTTAGGTACAAACAGTAACCATGAACATATCGTTAGTAACATTAAAAAAAGGAATTAAGTAATGAGTTTAAGTGCAACAGAACAGCAAGATTTACGTGCATTTTTATCAACCTTATACGGTAATCAAGTTAATAATTGGGATATAAACATTTCTGTATTCAACCACACGTATAAAATGCTACATGAATCCAGAAAATGCTCAGATTTAATGGATTATGTTCCAAGACCTATGCCCGCAGGGCAAGCCCCTATCACTTACGTTTCGAAGTCAATCCGAGGAATATTACTCAGAAAACTAAAAAACAATAAACAGCATTATAAGATTTGTGTAAGTACGGCTTCGCTTAAATTTAAATCTAAAATTCATATGGCCTCTATGGGTTTATAAAAATCATATTTAATATCTTTTTAAGAATGAATTCCTACCTACACTTCTAACCCATTTGTGGGCTAGAATTTATTCTTGCTGAAATAATTTTGATCTTTAGTAAATAAATGGAGGGATAGGAACAATTATTGAACCGTGCAGTTACTCTGATCACAATTGAGTAATGGACACCGAAATAATCTGCTATTTTTTTAATAACACGTTTCTGATAGCTCTAAACCTCAGATAGCGCTAATCGACCCTGTAATTCATATGAAATTTGGCCAAAAAGTTTCATCGACTAGTAAAACTTAATGACACGAGTTATTCCATATTGCACGATTCAAGATCTGACCCTGGAGTTCAAAAGTATGGTAACTAAAAAATTAGTAATATTCATAGCAGCTCCTTTGTTTAATTAATAGACTAAATATTCTCTATAAGAAAGAAACAATTAAGAAACAATGACACCCACCGGAATCGTGCAATAATTCGGATCACAGTTAAATAATATGCACCAAAATAATCTGCTACTTTTATTTATAATACGTTTCTGATAACTCTCAACTTCCGATAGAGCTAACCGACCCGGGAATTCATGTGAAATTTTGCCTAAAAAGCTTCATCACCTAAAAAGCTTGATGAAGTAGGTTATTCCAAATTGCACGATTCAAGATCTGACCCCGGAGTTACCAATACGAAGTGGCCTAGCCATAATTCTCTCCAAATCCTTTTAGATATCATTAATCATAGCTAATCTTTAAACTTGTGCACGATTCAAGATCTGACCCCAGAGTTCTGAACATTAGCTTTAGAGTTATTATCTTTCCAACTCCGAGTTAACTGCCCAAGATAGTGTTCTATATGATTTATAATTGTCATTACGTCGACAGTCCCCTTTTACTCCTTCCTATATGATAAAACTATTTCTGCGCCTTCAAGTAGCTTTTTCGGGAAGCTGTTTTTATCTACAAATAAATGGTTATTTCCACCTTCACTTTCTAACTCCAAAATATTGATTACACTGGCGATTGAATCAAAAACTTCAGTACCTTTAACTTTTTCCAACTCCGACTTAGCTCTTAAAATAAAGTTATTAACATCATAAATAACCGAAAATCTTGGTTCATTTGGTAATTTCTGTAATAAAAGATCTATATTATTAAAACCAACATCCCCTAATACGAGATCGGTAAAGTCGTTGTTATGGAATTCATTAATAAATTCATTGCCATTTATGTCATGATGGACTCCAAGAAAGTTTCCTTTCTTAAGTTCGCCTGAGAATATACAATTAACCATTTCAATATCAACACAAAAAAGCTTTTTAATTTTTACGTTTTTAAAGCTACAATTTTCAAATCTAGCCATACCAGCAACACTTGAAGAAAATGTTGAATTATCAAAACTACAATTTATATAACGCGTTTTCTTAGTCCCAGCACCAAAACAAATGTCTTTAATTTTTAAATTTTCAAACCTACAATTAATAAACTCACATTCAACTGCTATAAATTTTGATATGGCTTTACCAAAAAACGTTTTGTCATCTAAATGTTGGTTAAAAATCTCTATGTTTTCCACTGGTAGTTTTTTCCTATTATAGCGACGGGGTCAGATCTTGAATCGTGCAATTATTCTGCTCACAGTTGAATAGTGGACACCAAAATAATCTGCAATCTTTGCCATTGTATAGCTCCCACTCATAAAAGCTTCTGCAATGGCTTCTGATCTAACTTCATATTTGTCTTTGTAATAAGCTAATGGTTTAGCGTTTCTACGTTTTTGAGAATTAGGTACTTCTGATAGAGCTAAGCTAGTAGGTAAATCACGTTGAAATTTAGCCGCAAAAGCTTCATCCCCTAAAAATACTTGATGAGAGAGGTTATCCCATATTTTATGATCAACGACTTCATCTATATATTCTTGAAATAAAACTAATGCTATTTGTTTATTTTCATGAAAGTGGCTCAGTACAACATCTGTTTGTAACCACTCCCCTAAATTAAATTTACCCAAAAATGCATTGTAACTACTCCAATGATAATCACCTGCGTTTAATACCATTTTAGCGCGAACAGGATTTTGCAAAACATATCTTATCAGAGTTTTATAATACACTTCACTATTTACCAATATGCTCTTATACCTACCTTGTAATACATGACCACTACTGCCACGTTGGCGGTTAAACCTTTGTGTGAATACGCTATTTAACTGCCTCATCCCTGATGACAGATTTCCTTCAGGTGTTTCTATTACAAGATGATAATGATTGGTCATTAAACAGTAACAATGGACCAGCCAGTTATAACGATTACACACTTCACCTAAAGTATCTAAAAACAAAAGATAATCTGACGATTTGTGATATATATTTTGCCTAGCATTACCTCTTGATGTTACATGATAAAAAGCGCCATCAAATTCAATACGAAGTGGCCTAGCCATAATTCTCTCCAAATCCTTTTAGATATCATTAATCATAGCTAATCTTTAAACTTGTGCACGATTCAAGATCTGACCCCAGAGTTCTTACTGTTTCTAGTTATGTGAAAAGTATAGAAGAAGCATATGAGCAAATTGATTCAGACTTGATCCGGAAGGAATTGGCCAAGCAACAAAAGCTTACAGACTGCTTACTATCTAAACTTAGTAAAAAGCCAGCGTTCACATAAATGACGGCTGGCTTTTCAGTTATACAAGATAAGTTCATAGTTACTACCTGCCTCCCTTGGTAAGTGCAGTTTCGTTTAACTTAAATTCACTTTTATGGTGTCCTAAACCCACCTATTCTTGTATTGAATCAGTGTATTCATTTAATTCAGATATGATATTTGTATATTTTTTAATAGCCTGATTGTTAACGCAGTCGAATTTTTCATTGAAGCGAATTATGGAAATTAAATAAGATCGAAAACCAAGTAACTTGTTTAATAATTGATCGTGGCAATATCGTTCTATGAATGACTGCTTTGGAGGGAAGTACTTAAAGTTATCAGGAGATATTGTAAAGCCAAAAAACTTAGTCATAACCTCTTGCTTGCTCTTACCTTTTTTTAATTCGTATAATATTTTTTCTATTTTAATGGTTTTTTTATTTGAAATTCTAATATTCCCAGGTTCACCTAATTCTTTATTACTTTCTATAAGGTAGCCATTTAGCGAAATACTATGGGTTGATTTTAAAGTTTTATTATCGTTTAACTTAAATCCATCCATACTTAGTAGGTACTTTATTTCATTAAAAAAATGATCAGAATGAAGATAGGTTGATAACGAATTAGATGAAAAAAGCATATCATCCGCATATCTTGTATAGGTAATATTTTTATCACTACAGTATTTTGTAATAATAATATCTAGTTTTCGAAATACTATATTAGATATTGAAGGAGAGGTTTTGAAGCCGATAGGAAGAACCTTTTTTCCTTTGTGCTTTTCATTTTCTGATGACGTTGGAATAGTATAGGTAACCAGATTAATGAAGCTCTGTAATAATCTTTGTGTTTTTACTTCATCAAAAAATTCATTTTCAAAGTATGTTTCAAATCTATCAGATATTAATTCTTCAGTTATCGAATGAAAAAAATCTTTTATATCGAGCCTCATAAAATAATAATTATTTTTATGAGGTTCAAATAAATCTAAATAAGAAAGGTTTTTTCTGAAAGCGATGGCAGGTTTACTTAGGGGTATTTGGTTTAAAAAGTTATTCAGCAATCTATTGTGAATATCAACCAAATTTTCATTACCGTTAACACAGTAAATAAACTTTCTTTTAACTTTAAACTCTTTAATACTGTCATTTTTAATAGGCAATACTTTCTTTGGAAGGGGATTATCCTCCTTCCCTGAAAGTATTTGATTAATAAATTGTTTTTTATCAATTTTTTTCATTAAGTGCTTCTTTTGGATACTTTGAACATCTTTTCACGTCCGTGGACTAAAAGCTGCCGATAATACGATGATTACAAGCTAGTCGTTATAGGCTAGGAATGTCTAGCATTCACTTACGCAAGCGTAAGTCCCTTACTCTATCCAAAAAGAAGCTTTGTCAATAATATCATAAAGCTCTGGGAATATCTTTTCAAATTCAGTGTTAAAAGAGGTGCCATTTTCTTTGCACCTAACCTGCGTAATATAATCAATACTAAAATTCATAAAACTCGTAACCCATCCACTTGCTTTAGCAACTTTATATGGGAGCATTCTCAAGTATATTTCTCTAATTTTAAAAACCAACTCAACTATATCTTTTGGGACAGTTTTAGTACTTTTAGATAATTTTATTAGTGTATTAGTTTTACCCCCAAAAACTAGGCGAAAAACTATAACTAACTCTTTCTCTGAAAGTCCCTTACTCTTAAGGTCTGCTTTAATATTATTTAAAAAGTTCAGTTTTACTAACTTTGCAATTTTTAATTGTTTCCCTGTAAATTTATCTTGAGAGGGAGGATGTGCAAATACTTTGGAGAAGTGTTTACCAACACTTTTATCAACGGGGTAGTTAGCAGCAATGTTATTAATTCTAGATTTTACATCGCCTTTCCCACCTATTTGAATATTTTCGATAAATTCATTTATCAGCCAATGAAATAATATAGTTATACTATTATCATTTATTAAGCTCCCCTCTATCGTTGTACTAGCGATTAATGTCCTATCTTTAATCAATATATTATTATTAAGCCAACGAATAAATTCTTCATATTTAAATTTATCAAAATTCAGATTGTTTGGGGTTAGAGTTTTAGCTAGATCTTCATGCCTTAAAGCAGACTTAATATTTGACCTTATTTTATAAGACTTTGAGCCGTAATAAGAGCATTGATATTTTTTATATAATGCTTTCAGATCTAATTTTTTATCCTGAAATTTGAACGTACCATCGCTTAGGTTAGTTTCAATTAACAAATCCGCATCAAAGAGTTTAAGGTAAGGAATGGCCAGATTAGAAAAAGAAGGATTGATAGGCTTCATTGTTAAATCGTTAGCTTTATAAGTATCTATCTTCCTAAGTTTGGGGAAATTGTTAGCTAACTTTATGTTCCCGAAAAGTTCAAGTTCAGTTTCACCTTCAACAAAAAGAATAAAACTACTAAAAAAGAGCCTAGCTTCATTATCGCTAAATACATTTAAAAAACGCCTATCATCGAAATGCGATTTCATTACCCGGATATTTGTTGAGTGACTCTTTTCTTTAGAAAAATGTAAAACCTGGTGTTCATTCTCTTTTCTGAAATATTTAACAATTGACTTAACTATATTGGGTGAGTGTGTTGCTAGTATTATTTTGGGATAAGGTGTCTTATATCTGCCGATTTCTTTTTCGTCTTTGGTCTTTTGAAAAGACCTATAAATCTCATTAAGACGGTAAATTAACTCTTCACTTCTTTTAGGGTGCAATCCTATTTCTGGTTCGTCAATGTATACTGTAGGCGTAATGAATTCTCTTCTAGTTAAAGCGATTAATAAATTTAAAAATAATTCTATATATTTATGGGAGTTAGTCCCATCAGATTGCGAATGTAATTCATTTCCTTCAATATTAAATGTGTGCCCTTCTAGGCCCACTTTGACATAATTTAGAACTTTTTCTTGGTAAGAATAAGAAGATGTGCTCGTGATTTTTTCTATTTTATTAACATAATCTCGATATGAGCCACTTTTCTTTGAAACATTTTCATCAATGAAATTGACTAATTCATCTCTCTTTAAAGAGTTAGTATTGATGAACTTCAAATGACTAACAAGATCCCACAGTTTCCCCCAGTCGTATAAATCTATTCTACGTGTATCAATAGAAAAGAAAGGATAAATCCTATTAATTATATCCCTAACGTCCTTATTTTTTGTTGACCAACTTGTTGACCCATTTCTGTTTATTAGTAGCTTGAGTTCAAAAGTAGAGTTGCCTCTCTCTAAATTACTATCAACCGTAACTGTTGATAAAATAAAATTAAGAAAAGCATCACCTGTTTTTTTGAATGGGTTTCTAAATAATGTATTATAAATATGTTTCTGATAAGGACTATTTCCTTTACTAGTGACGATCCTTTTGATTCTAGTTGTATCATAGGTTATTGATATACTACCTATAGGGGAATATGAGGAGTTATGCTTTGGGGGAATAGCTTGAACACCAGATAACTGATTATAGAAATATTGTAATAGATTTAATAAGTTTGACTTACCAGTATTGTTTTGACCTATGATGCAATTTATATCTTTGATATCTTTAATGAAGACATCATCGAATGATAATAGGTTTTTAATTCTAACTGATTTAATGCCCATTTTATTATATAACCAATTATTAAATTTAATAAAAAACCAATCATATCATAACATTAGATGTGAACACTTAAATAAAACATAATAATTACGATTTTTACATATCAAGCTTTAGCTTTAATTGCTCAATCTTCATTATGTAGGTAATCTAATAAAACTATTCTCAATAAAAGTAAGTAGGAGCATCAGGTGCAAATAACTCCCTCAGCAAATCTTTCAGGTTTAATGAAAATCATCCCAGCATCTAAATTTCAATTAACACCTATTTTTGAAGCCATCACTAACTCGATAGAATCAATAGCAACACTTTCGAATAGCGAAGATAGCAAAATTGAGATTTGTTTACACTTTAATGATCAAGATAAAGATCATCTACTTATTGAAAAGGTTAGTATCGAAGATAACGGAGCTGGCTTTAACGATGTTGCGCTATCAAGGTTTAAAGAGATATTAGACTCTAGCAAAGGACACAATAATAGAGGTACAGGCAGACTTCAATTTTTTCATAGGTTTGAAGAAATATCTATTGATAGTAATTATGTTGAAAATAATGAATGGCAAAGTAGAAACTTTAAATGCAATAAGCAACATTTTATATATGGTAGTGAAATTGCTAAGCCATCAAATGTAAAGGCTCATTTGACTCATATTAGTATGTACGGTTTTTGTGCACAAAAAGGAGATAATGAATTTTTTAGTAAGTTAACTTTCGAGAAATTTACTGCCTTAATACGCGCACAATTTGCACTTAGAGCATACCTTGAAGGAGCAAAAGGGAGTGTGATGCCTACATTGACTCTTAAATTTAAGTATCAAGTAGAGAAGTTAGTACAACAAACAGTAATTAAACCAGAAGATTTTCCAGTTCCTCAATCTAAAGGGAGCTTTGCAGTAGATTACATTATTCCTCGATTGGGAAAAGACAGTAAAATTCAATGGAATAAAGATCAAGAAACTCCACCAGAATCTTTTCAGTGGGCTGTTTTTGAGTTTGACGAGGATGATATAGAAGCTCATGGAGCATTCCTTTGTAGTAAAGATGTTCCAGTTAAAGAGATAAAGAATCCAGTACTGCGGAAAAAAACTAGCTATAAAGGTAAGAAAAAACTAACTGTTTTTTATGGCGACTATTTAGATATACCGACAAATGTAAGTGATGCAGTTGACTCATTTAGAATTCAAGATCGTGACAGTGTTAAGGTTACTGACCTTACAAAGGACTTATTTGCTATTGATGGTTATGTTTATTTAGACGATATTCAAAAAGAAGCAAAATTAAAGTTAGCACATATTTATGAAGAAGTTGCCAATGCTCAAGAAGCTTTAGAAAAAGATGTGCTCAAAATTGCAAAGTCATTGGGAATATCAATTAGTTTTGCTAAAAAGGTTCAAGCTAAAATTAGCCTATTAGACAATGATGACACAATAACTACTAAGTTGTATGAAGAAGAGGCCGCTTTTCTTGCAGATAAAAGCAATAAAGCGAGAAAAATAATAGATTCTTTAAATCAACTAGATCCGACTTCAGAAAGCTACCACGATACTCTTAGCCAAAAATCTGAAAAACTTTCCTTACTAATAGATGAGCAAAACAAGGAAGAACTATCAAAATACATTGTTAGACGAGAAATGGTCGCAACGTTGCTTGGAAAAATATTAAATGTGGAACTTCATGCACAAAATAAACTATTGGAAGGACGAAAAAATAGAGATCGAGAAGGAATTATTCACGACTTAATCTTTAAAAGAAAACAGTCTATAGGACCTAATGACCTTTGGATACTTAATGAAGAATTCGTACATTTCGATGGTTTCTCTGAAAAGAGACTTGAGGATATACTTCTTCCCACTGGTGAAAAATTAGTAAGTGAAAAATTTAAAGCTGAATTAGAAGGATTTGGATTCAATACTAACAAGAGACCAGACATTTTTTTATTTGCAGGGGAGGGAAAATGTGTTCTTGTTGAATTAAAAGAACCTGGAACAAACCTTTCACATTACCTACATCAGATGCCGCAATACTGTAAATTATTAGCTAATTACTCACGAATTGAAATTAAAAATTTCTATTGTTATTTGATAGGTGAAAAAATATCCCCCGAAGCTGATTTAGATGAATATGAAGAATCAGTTACTGGCGATTGGTTTAGAGACTCTATTCCTGTCAAAAAAGCAGGTGGTAACAGGGAGAGAATAGCGAGTATAAGAATGGAAATAATAAAACTTTCATCTATTCATGAAAGAGCACACCGTAGAAACAAAAACTTTGCCTCAAAGCTAGGTCTTGATAGTTTATTTATTAAATAAACACTTTATGCACCATTAGTGTGCCTATTTAATGTCGTTTCAAATTCCTATCATTTCAAGTGAATAAGTATATATACAAAAGTGTATAGTTTGATTAATTCAGATGCTATTTTTGAAAAAAATAGAATAATTATCTTCGAATCAACCATCTGGTAAGACTTTTAGCTATTTATCTCAAATTCGATTCAGCTTAATTAGATACGTAATAATATGCGACAGCCATCGGTAAGTTGCCGTAATTTGTCTCTGTTTACGTTCTTGAGAATTACTTAATAGTCTCTATTTAGATCTGAAAGTATCTGTTTTCATTCTGAGCTACTACAACTAAACCGCCTGTCCTGCGGCAAAGCCGCAGCTCCAGGCCCATTGGAAGTTGTAGCCGCCTAGCCAGCCGGTGACGTCCATGACTTCGCCAATGAAATACAAACCGGGTACTGATTTAACTTCCATGGTTTTGGATGAGAGTTCGTTGGTATCTACGCCGCCTAATGTTACCTCGGCGGTACGGTAGCCTTCGGTGCCGTTGGGTTTGATGATCCAGTGATGAATATAATTACTGAGCTGTTCAATTTCTTGATGGCCAAGCTGATTTAAGGCTTTATCGGGTATTTCCTGATGTTTAACCATAATTTCAATTAAACGTTTAGGCAACAAATTAGCCAAGGTGTTTTTAAGCGACTTTTGTCCGCTACTCTCTCTTTGCTGGTGAATAAATTCAGCTAAGTCTAGTTCAGGTAATAAATTAATAGTAACCGCTTGACCTGCGCGCCAAAAGGAAGATATTTGTAAAATTGCCGGGCCTGATAAGCCACGGTGGGTGAATAAAATGTTTTCTCTAAATTGTGTGCCGTCTTCTGCGGTCACTAAACTATCTACACTTATTCCCGATAAACCATCAAATTTTTGTTTGTCGTGATCATGTAAGGTAAATGGTACCAATGCCGCTGTGGTTGGTAGTACATTTAAGTTAAATTGTTCCGCTATTTTATAGCCTATTGGTGTGGCCCCAAGCTTTGGCATAGTTAAACCACCTGAAGCAACAACTAATGAATCACATGTGTAACTACTATCAGAAGTGGTGATGTTATACCCTTGCTCTGTTTTAGTTATTGTGAGTACGTCCTGGCGCAATTGAATATCAACGCCTGCCCACTCACATTCTGTTAATAAAATATCTACCAAGTCTTGTGCGCTATTATCACAAAATAGCTGACCTAAGGTTTTATGATGATATTCAAGGCCATGGCGGTCCATTAAATCAATAAAATCATATTGGGTATAACGACTCAGGGCTGATTTTACAAAGTGTGGATTTTCGCATAAGTAATTTTCTGGGGCGGCATTTTGATTGGTAAAGTTTGAACGACCACCGCCACTGATCAGTATTTTACGACCTGGTTTTTTACCCATGTCTAATACAGCCACTTTGCGACCTCGGTACCCTGCTGTTGCGGCACACATTAAGCCAGCTGCACCTGCACCGATTATTACCACATCAAAATTTTGCATTTCTATTCCGCCATTTATTTATCGCCAACTCTTTACCGCCAAAAAATAAAGGATGCGATTGCATCCTTTTATTAAGTCTATACCCAAGCCACCTCAAGATGCGAGTTTCAGCATCTTGGGGTAGCTTGGGTATATTCATTCTGAATACGTTATTTTAGCGTAAGCTATTGTGCATTGGTATCCATAATAGAGGTTGATTCGTTCTTTGCCATTTCTGCAAGATCTTTATCAATCCAGAATAATGCTTTTCCGTCTTCACCAACCAGTTGAATTTTATCTATAATACCTTTAAATAATTTTTCTTCTTCATGTTGTTCAGCCACATACCATTGTAAGAAATTAAAAGTAGAATAATCATGGGTGGTAAATGCAACATGGGTTAATTCATTGATCTTTTGTGTGATCAAACATTCATGCTCATAGGTTGCATTAAATACTTCACCTAAAGTTTCAAAATTATGCGGTGGTGAATCAATAGATCCCAGTATCGGCATAGCGCCAGTTTCACTTACATAAGTAAATAAACGGTTCATATGCTCCATTTCTTCTGTCGCATGTTTACGCAAGAAAATGGCTGCGCCTTCAAAACCTTTGTCTTCACACCAGGCACTCATTTGTAAATATAAGTTTGAAGAATAAAACTCTAAATTAATTTGTTCGTTGAGTTTTTCAACCATAGTCGGTGTTAGCATTTAACGCTCCATCACTAAAAAGAAAAGAATAAGGATATAAGGCGCAAAGCATACCATTTTTCCTTATAACCAAACAACTTTATAGCCAAACCAATTTAAGACGCTGGCGCTGAGGTTTGGCTGTTAAAGTAACGACAGCATCACTTCAGCTTTACTGACTTCAAAGCTCTTTTCTGCTTCCACATTAAGCTGAGTTACAACACCATTATCTACTATCATTGCATAACGTGTAGAGCGTACACCACCAAAAGCGCCGGTTTCTTTGTCTAAGCCTAAAGCTTGTGTAAAACCTGCATCACCGTCTGCAAGCATAATAATATGTTCAGCATTTTGGCTGTCACCCCAGGCTTTCATAACAAACGCATCGTTAACTGATAAACAAATAATATTATCGACACCTTTTTGTTTAAATTCATCGGCATTAACAATAAAGCCAGGTAAATGTGATGCCGAACAGGTTGGCGTAAATGCCCCTGGTACAGCAAATAATACCACTTTTTTATTGGCAAATAAGTCGTCGGTTGTGAGTTGCTCCATACCTTCAGCAGTTAAATAACTAAAAGTATGATTTGGTAAACTATCACCTGTTTTGATCATTTCTATTCCTCATCAATATTAATTAGCTATGACCCTAACATACTCCCAGGCTATTACGAACATTTTGCATTTGTTCTTGTAAACTTTGATAAATATTGCCAACCAAAGCATCCGATTCACTCACCTGTTGTTTCATTTTGGCCATAGAGGCAGAAAAATTTTCTAATAAACCGTGTTGCTGCTCCGCAAATCCTCGGGCATCTTCAGCGACTTTACTGGCATCTTGTGCACTTAAAGCAACTTGCTCTGAATTTCGTTTCAGTTCTTGCGCATTTTCAGTTTGTGTTTGCGAGTCTGATGTTAAAGACACTATTTGTTGTGAAACCTGATCTGAACTGGCTGTAAGTAAATCTAACTGAATTTTTATATCGCTCAGTGAATGCTGGGTTTGTTGTGCCAGCTTCCTCACTTCATCGGCCACAACAGCAAAGCCCCGGCCGTGCTCCCCCGCCCTTGCTGATTCAATGGCTGCATTTAATGCTAACAGATTTGTTTGTTCGGCGATGTTTTGGATCACATCAACAACCTGATAAACATCCGCAACACCTTTTAATAAGCTATTTAAACTTGAAAGCCCTTGCTCCACTCTTTTTTGTGTAATAGCACTTGCATCAAGCATAGACAGTGAGTAACTCACACTTTGATCCATAGCGGTATAGGTATTTCTTGCATTATCTTCTACCTGTACATTTACTACGCTCATGTGTTCACCTATTTTTTTCACTTCATGGAGTAATTCTTCATTTTGATCTACCTGAAACGTAGTTTGATTTGAACGTGCCGTAATACTTTCTAAATTTTGACTCATATCTTGCATAAACTCGTTGATCACAATCAGCATTTTATCTCTGGATTGCGTTTGTGTTTTCTGGCGCTCAATTAAGGTATTAAAGTAATTTGCGATTTCGCCTATTTCAGTGTGTTTATTTAAATCATCTATCGCTTTAAGTTCATTGCTATCGATTAAACTCGCAAAAGCATTTCTTAACTGCTGCAAGGGTTTTAATATTTGTTTTCTTTGCGTTAGATACACAATACAGGCCAATAAAACCAAAGCACCTATCGCAATACTGAATACGATAAACACTTCATTTTTAGTTTTATTTTGTACTTGCTCTAAGCTCAACTCTGCAGCTAATACAGTATTGGTTAAGTTTTCTATTTCATTACTCAGCGCTAATAGGCCTGAGGCCCTTTGTTCTGTATTTCGCTGCGTATTTTTCAGTTCGTGGGGATACCGTTTAGGTAAACTAATTAGCTCAGATTTAATTTCTTCAACTAAATCTTCGGGTTCATCATCGGCAAAAAGTAAATCATCTTCATCTTGTTCCTGATAAACCCCGAGTACAGGTAGTCGATTGATCATCGCAGCCAATTCTCTTAACTTTTTAAGATCCGTTTGTATTTTATTATCGCTGCCTTGCTTATTGTTTTGTAAGTCATAGGTATGTTGAGATAAAATTTGCACATAAGCCATATATTCAATTGCTAAAGTTAAATACTCTTTCGCAACAGCATTATTTTCAGTTTGAGATTTTTTAACATAGCCGCTTAATAACTCTGCGTTATCGCGCATTTCCTTTAGCGCATTTTCCAATAGAATGCTTTGATTCGCCGATAATTTACCTAAAGATAAATACTTCTCAGTTATACCTGAATCTAAAGATTTTAATTGTTGAGTTAAGGCTTTTTTTTGAATTTCTGGCAGACTATTAAGGTTATTTTTAAGGAGTTCCTGAATGATATTTTTCGCATTGATCAATTCATTGTTATCACCATTTGACAGGTATTTTTCAATATTATTTGATAAGTTAATAAATATTTGGTTTTTTAATTTTCGATTATCTTTGCTTTGACTCTCTAAACCAGAAAAAACCTGCCCGGACCAGAGCAAGGTTATGGCTAAAAAAACACTTACAACAGACAGTACAACCGCTAACAAACGGGTAAATGATGAAACTCGCATGGCTCTCGCTCCTTAGGATAGGCGAGCCTAAAATATTACTGTTTTATGACAACCTGAAGCGATTTACATGACAATAATATGACAATCATTTCATTGCCGCTTTTACATACACATCGAATCTATTTTTTTTAGTTTTTATACTCATAGAAGGCGCAACACCATTTAAATCAGGCGCATAATCAGGACGTTTAACCACCACCCTTTTGCTCGCTAATTTAAGTGCATCAGGTAATAAATTATCTGCATCTAAGTCTTGTCCAACTAAAGATTGAAATACCCGCATTTCTTTTTTTACCTGCGCTGATTTTTCTCTGTGGGGAAACATAGGATCTAAATACACCACATCGGGAGTGAGATTTGTATCGGGTAATAAGCTATGACTGGAACCAAAAGTGATGGTCATATTTTGTTCCATCCAAGGGCCAATTTCAGCATCAAGGTAGGCTCTTTGTAAACCATCATATAATAAAGCGGCAACCACAGGGTGGCGCTCAAATAGCGATACTTTACAACCTAAAGCAGCTAAAACAAAAGCATCTCGGCCTAAACCCGCTGTAGCATCTAATACATGCGGGGTTACGCCCTTATTTAAACCTATGGCTTTTGCTATCGCCTGTCCTTTACCACCGCCAAATTTTCTTCTGTGGGCAGCCGCTCCCGTTACAAAGTCAACGCGAATTGCACCGAGTTTTTTTTCATCTATTTTATGTAAAGACAAACCATCCTGGTCATACACAAGAGAGAAAATACGATTTGTTTGTTGCCACTGCGATAATTCAAACTTATTTTCTATTGTTTTCAAATAGCTAAGTTCACTGGAGGGTAATATTTTGTTTTGAATTATCAAGGGGAAATCGCTCTTAGCTAGTTATCCCCAGATTATATCAATTTAACTAGTATTTAAAACAATTCTATATCTGTTTGTGAGGTGATTTCATTTGCTGTGTTTTCCTCTTGCTGAATTTGCTCTAGTAACGTCTCTCTTTGCACCATGATATGCTCCATATATTTTAATGCATCATCAAAAGCTGATCTGATACTATCATTGATATTCAAGTGGATTGTAAGCTCCCTCACTGTTTTATCGATTAAAAGTAGAATACTGGCTTCCTGGCCCGATGTTAAACCAAACTCCGCAACATGATGATTCATACTTTTAGATAGCGCATTCACTAAGTTTACCGACTCTTGACCATGATTGTATAAATTCTTGATCTGTACTTTTAGTGTTTCATCAAGCAAGGAAAAAGTTTGCGTTATTTCATTTGCCTGCTCTATCACTAAATCATTGACTTCCATTGCCTGTACTTTTGCATTTGTTGCTTCAAGTATGTGTGGAAATAAATCTTTATATCGGCCGTATAACGCAATATCTGCCAAAGGCATATTTTTTATTAAAAGAGAGACATGGGGGTAATTCACAATTGTTCTGGCACTAAAATCAACAAAACGTTCGCCTTGTTTGCAATTTTCTAATAACTCTTGCTCTAACGGACAGACATTACCTGTATTACTATAAAAGTAATTTGCATTTTTATGCCAATAGGCTACAACAACCTGTAAATTCAGAGGATTAAAAAATTCAAAAAAATAATCGGTTAATGACTCCATATTATGTGCATGATAAGTCTGGCCCACATAGCGCATTACCCTGCCCATATCACCTGAATCACTCATCGCAATTTCAGCGGTGTTTTGCGCTTCAACTACATCATTTTTGAGATTTTTAGATTCATTTCTATATTCGTAGAGTACTTTGACTTTAGCTAATAGCTCTTCTGGTTCAAAGGGTTTTATAATGTAGTCATTACCTCCCGAGTTATAACCTTTCACTCTTTCAGATAAGGTGCTTTTTCCCGATAAAAACATAATTGGAATATCTTTAGTTGAATCATCTTTTTTTAATAATTCGCACACTTCATACCCATTCATACCAGGCATTTCTACATCGAGTAAAATAATATCCGGGTTATTTTCAATGGCAACTTTAAACCCTTGCTCTGCGTTTTTTGCGCTCATTACCTGGCAAACTTCTTTTAGAGTTGCATTGATAATGTGATGAACCAAATTATCATCATCAATCGCTAAGATCATTTTTGGCATAAATCAGATCCTTTACTTAATACCAATAACTAAGTTTGAGTATAAAAAAGCATAGTATGAAAAAGTGGGATTGCTAATTTTTTTAAGTGCAGAGGAAGCTTGAGGATCACCGAACAATGCCAGATAAGCATTGTTCGGTAGTTGGAGTTATCGTTAATTAATGCCGCTATGTTTTAATAATGCATCAATTTTGGGCTCTCGGCCCCTGAATTCAGTAAATAACGCCATAGGTTCTTTCGAACCTCCCATTTCTAAAATATTTTTCATAAAAGATTCGCCAGTTTCAGGATTAAAAATTCCTTCCTCTTCAAATCTGGAAAAAGCATCTGCAGATAACACCTCAGCCCATTTATATGAATAATAACCAGCACAATAACCACCAGCAAAAATATGGCTAAAACCATGTTGGAAACGGTTAAAATCAACCGCTTTGACCACTGCGGTTTGCTTACGCACTGAATCTAATGTTTGCTGTATTTGGCCACCTTTCGCAGGGTCAAAATCAGCATGAATATGAAAATCAAACAGTGAAAACTCAAGCTGACGTAACATCTGCATCGCAGAATGATAGTTTTTGGCGGCTAACAATTTATCTAATAAATCTTTTGGCAAAGTTTCATGGGTTTCATAATGGCCAGAAATAAATGCAAGTGCTTCTTCTTCATAACACCAGTTTTCTAAAAATTGGCTAGGCAATTCAACAGCATCCCAGGCCACACCATTAATACCAGCGACTGCACCTGCATCAACTTGCGTTAACATATGATGTAAACCATGGCCAAACTCGTGAAATAATGTGGTTACTTCGTTATGTGTAAATAAGGCCGGTTTGTCACCAACAGGTTGATTAAAATTACACACCAGATACGCAACAGGAAGCTGTAATTCACCATTAAGACGTGTTTTTCTTCCCATACAATCATCCATCCAGGCGCCACCACGTTTATTCTCACGTGCATATAGATCTAAATAAAATGATCCTCGTTTTTGGCCTTGTTTATCTGATATTTCAAAAAACCTGACATCTTTATGCCAGGTATCAATATTTTCAACTTCAACTACAGAAATACCATATAAACGATTGACCGTTTCAAATAACCCGCTTAATACACGATTTTCCGGAAAATAAGGCCTTAATATTTCATCTGAAATCGCATACTTTTCCTGCTTTAATTTTTCGCCATAGTAAGCCAGATCCCAGGCCGATAATTCATTAACTTCAAATTTTTTCGCGGCAAACTGCTTCACTTCGGCCAATTCCTGCTCGGCCTGTGGTTTTGACAACCTGGCTAGATCATTTAAAAAATCAAACACTTGTTGGGGTGTTTCGGCCATTTTAGTGGCTAATGAATGTTCGCCGTAATTTTTAAAATCAAGTAATAATGCCAGTTCATGGCGTAGTGATAACAATTCGTTCATTATTTCCGAATTATCAAACTTACCGGCATCAGGGCCTAACTCAGAAGCTCTGGTAACAAATGCAGTATACATTTCTTCACGTAGTTGTTGATTATCTGCATAAGTCATTACAGGGAGATATGAAGGTATATCTAATGTGAATAGCCAACCTTCCAATTCTTTATTCGCAGCCATTTGTGCCGCTAAGCCAATAGCTGATTCAGGTAATCCACTCAATTGTGATTCGTCGGTAATATGTTTATTCCACGATTGCGTGGCATCCATCACGTTATTACCAAACTTTGCCGACAATTCAGATAAGCGCGTGGTAATTTCTGCATATCTTTGTTGTTTTTCTTTTTCCAGTGAAATACCCGACAATTTAAAATCACGTAACGCATTGGTGATCACTTTTTGTTGTGCGACCGTTAACGACTTAAATTCATCACTATCATGAATTGCCTGATACGCTAAATATAAACCTTGATGCTGGCCAACATAAGTTGAATATTCGGAGATCAATGGCAAACATTCATCATAAGCAACCCGTAATTCTTCGGAATTTACCACTGAATGCATATGAGATACAGGAGACCATAACCGAGACAATTGATCATCCACTTCTTCTAATGGTGCTATAAAATTCTGCCAGGTTACCGGGCTGTTTTTTAGTACATCATCGATTCTATTTTTACAATTTGTTATACCTTGTTTTAATGCAGGTACAATATGATCAGGCTTAATCTGTGAAAATGGCGGAAGCCCTTCAAGGCCAATTAACGGGTTATTAGTCATATTTATTCTTATAAATTGTCTCTGATTAAGAAAATAGATTGGGGCAATCTAATAAAATTGCAAGCAAATTATTGCTATTGTCCTGAAAGATAATCCACAATACCCCTATCTAATATTCATTAGTAATTTCATTTTAAGGGATAATCATGGCCAGACATTTTGACTACGTAGCTATCGGAGGCGGTAGTGGTGGGATCGCATCAGCAAATCGAGCCGCAATGCGTGGTGCTAAAGTAGCTCTAATTGAAGCAAAACATATGGGAGGCACTTGTGTAAATGTTGGCTGCGTACCTAAAAAAGTAATGTGGCATGGTGCACAAGTGGCTGAAGCTATCAAACTTTACGCCCCTGATTATGGTTTTGATCTTGATTTGAAAAATTTTAACTGGGCAAAATTAGTTGAAAGTCGCGAAGCTTATATCGACAGAATACACCAGGGATATGACAAAAACCTGGCATCAAACGGTGTTACTGTAATAAATGGATTTGCTAAATTTGTAGATGATAAAACCATAGAGGTTGATGGCGAACAAATAACGGCCGATCATTTTGTTATAGCAGTAGGAGGAAGACCTTCAATTCCAAATATACCTGGTGCAGAGCTTGGTATTGATTCAAACGGTTTTTTTGAATTAGCAGCACAACCAGAGCGTGTTGCCGTTATTGGCGCTGGTTATATTGCGGTTGAACTCGCTGGTGTTTTACATAGTTTAGGCACTAAAACAGATTTATTTGTCAGAAAACATGCGCCTCTTAGAAATTTTGATCCTTTAATCGTAGAAACACTGACACAAATAATGCAAGATGAAGGACCTGAGCTTCACACCCATTCTACACCGAGCAAAATCACGCAGGAAACAGATGGTAGTAAAACTCTGCATTTAGAAAATGGAGAAACTTACAACGTTGATGAGGTGATTTGGGCTATCGGCAGAGAGCCTGCCACAGATAAAATTAATATTGAAGCAACTGGTGTTAAATTGAATGCGCGCCGATATATTAAAGTTGATGAATATCAAAATACCACAGCTAAAAATATCTATGCTGTAGGTGATATCATAGAAAACGGCGTTGAATTAACACCTGTTGCTGTTAAAGCAGGTCGATTATTAGCTGAAAGGCTCTTTAATCCAAAAATGCCAGATGCAAAAATGGATTATAGCTTGATCCCCACAGTGGTATTCAGCCACCCTCCAATTGGCACTATCGGGCTGACAGAACAACAAGCGATTGCAGAGTTTGGCGCTGACAACATCACTATATACAGCTCTGGTTTCACAGCTATGTATACCGCGGTAACGCAACACAGACAGCCTTGTAAAATGAAGCTGATCTGCGCCGGACCAGAGGAAAAAGTAGTCGGGTTACACGGTATAGGTTTCGCGGTCGATGAAATGATCCAGGGTTTTGCAGTCGCAATGAAAATGGGTGCAACAAAAGCCGATTTCGATTCAGTTGTAGCAATTCACCCTACGGGTTCTGAAGAATTTGTTACTATGCGATAGTCTTTTATATCCTTTCTAAATTTACATACCTAAGTCAAATTACACACCATATTGACTTGGGTATAGCCTTAAATGCAATACCCAAACAAATCAAGGTTAAAAATTAGCCTAACTTAGGAATTAGACTAAAATTGTTAATTATGGTGATGATTAATATGTTGTTAATTCACTATTTAATTCATTATTTAAATTGCATAGGAAGAAAAATGAAAAATTATAAATTTTTAATTTCTGCGGTCAGTTTATTAGTTGGTGTAAGTGGGTTTCATGTTCAAGCTGAAGGAGGAGTCACTGGAAACATTGGTGTTACAAATAATTATATATGGCGGGGAGTAACACAAACAGATAAAAAGCCCGCGGTATCGGGTGGATTAGATTACTCTCATGGGTCTGGATTCTATGCCGGTACCTGGGCGTCTAATGTAGATTTTGGCGATGATACCAGTACAGAAGTCGACTTATATGCCGGATTTAGCAACAGTGTTGGCGATTTTTCTTACGATGTAGGTTATATATTTTACGGCTATCCAGATGGTACAGATGTTGATTTTTCAGAAGTAATGGCATCAGCATCTTGGAAAATGATTTCAATCGGTATTTCAACTACAGCTCATAGTGATTGGGAATCTGATTTTGGTGATGACACTTATTTCGAGTTAAACCTGGCTTTTGAAGTATTTAAAGATGTAGAGTTAGGGGTACATTTAGGTAGTTACGACTATCAAAATGGTAATGACTATCAAGATTATAATATTAATTTAAGTAAAGCTGGTTTTAGTTTTATGATCAGCCGTGTAAGTGAAGACGCCATAGATGATGATTACAGTGTTGCAATCTCTTACACTCATGAAATAAATTTTTAATCGTTATTCTGATTAAAGATATAACAAAAATAGCATCAAAATTTGATGCTATTTTTTATTTATCTGCTAGCTATTTTTTTATTTACCCGCTAACTATTTTTTTATTTACCCGCTTATAGTACAAACTCTTTCATTTGTGTTCTTAAGTCACTCACCAATTGACTTAAACGCTGTACATCGTCTTTACTGATATTCGCTCTGTCAGAAATGTTATGCGACGTATCCGCTATTTTTGTCACGTTTTGATTAATATCATTCACCACTGCACTTTGCTCTTCAGCAGCTGTGGCTATTTGTAAATTCATATCATTTAATTGCTGAACCAGCCCAACCACATCAGACATAAGCTTTTTGCTTTCTTCGCACGCATCTATGCTGGCATTGGCCATTTTGCTGGAAGAATTTACCATTTTGACCGTTGTTTGAGTTTCTTGTTGTAATGAGTTTATTTTAGCTCGAATATCTTCCGTTGATTTTTGTGTTCTGCTGGCAAGGGTTCTTACTTCGTCAGCCACCACAGCAAAACCTCGACCTTGTTCGCCCGCTCTGGCCGCCTCTATCGCTGCATTAAGTGCAAGTAAATTCGTTTGCTCTGCAATTGATTGAATTACATCTAGTACAGAACCAATAGATTCACTTTCTACCGCCAGCTTTTCAATAGACGTTGATGCTGATCCCATTTGAATATTTAGATCATTCATATCAGTTTCAAGTTTTTGTGCACAATCAGAGCTTTCCTCACATTTATCATCTGTAGATTTGACCGTATCTGCCGCTGTATTTGCATTTCTGGCCACTTCCTGGATGGTGGCTAATAATTGATTGGTTGCCACCGCAACACTATCTGCATTATCAGATTGGGTTAACGTTTGATTAGTGGTTTCATCCATATTGGATATCATTTTTTCTGTTGAGGTCAATAAGGTCGTAGATAAGTTTTCAACGCTGTGTAAAATTTCCTGCAATTCATTTAGTAGATGGTTAAACGAACTAGCTAAAGAAAACAATTCATCATTGCCCTGATATTCAACTCTTGCAGTTAAATCCTTGTCATTTGAAATGTGATTAACCTGTGAAATAAAGTTCTTGATCGGATCAGAAATCCCTCTGCCAATTTTAAAACCAGCGAATAACGTGATTGGAATTAAAGTAAAAATGATCACGGCCATCAAAAACCAAGTACGACTTAGCATTTCATCTTTATCTTTCATTGCCTCAGCAACGTCTATTTCACTTAATACCGCCCAATTAACATCTTGTATGTCTAAAGGTTTATAAGCAGACAGCACTTCAACACCGCGATAATCTTTGATCTTTTTAATACCAGACTTGCCTGCGATAGCTAATTTAGCACCTTCACTGGTCACACTTTGTAACCCTATGGCAGATTCACTCGCAATTATTTTATCAACAAGTTCTTTATCTACCGATGCGCTTAACAAAGCTTGTTTGTAATTACTTTTATCTTCCAGTAGAAAGCGGCTTTGGCTACGTAATAAATAATCATCACCAATTAAGTAAGTCTCCCCACTATCACCTAAACCAACATCTCTCCATTTTGAGTCGTAGGTCATCAGTTGGTTAATTTTATCTATGGGCATTTGGAAAATTAAAACCCCTAACTTTTCTCCTTCATCAGAAAAAATGGGGGATGACATAAAGGCCGCAGGCGCCTGATATGAGGGGTAATAAGGTTCAAAATCTATTAAAAAACTCGCATTTCTTTCGTTACTGCTATGAGCTTTTTCAAATGCTTTTGCCAATCCAGAGTTTTTATATGGCCCCGACATAAGTGAAGTGGCAAAATCTAACTCTTTAAAAACACTATAAATAACTGTTCCGCTACTTTCTTCCACCAGGAAAATATCATAATAGCCAAATGATTCTAAATATTGATTTAAGTGTGAATGAAACTTCTTATGTAATTTACTGTAATCGGTATTATCATTAGATTGCTCTAATTGATTTTTACTGCCTAAAGGGTGTTGATTTGCACTGATATAGGCGTGTTGTATTGATTTAGTGTTTTGATTTAACGCATTAAACTTATCAACAGAGTTATTATTGGTTGATGGATTTTTGCTTTTATAGGTGGGATTAAATTCATTTAAATAATATTGTTTTAGCTTATCGTTATCTTTAATTGTTGTTTGACTGTCAAATTTGAAAAACGGTTCAGGCATGGTTTTCATCATATCTATAACCATTAAATTACTCGATAAATTGATGATTTCATGATGTATTGATTTAAAATAACTTTCTACCTGATTCTTTTGAACTTCTCTAATGGCGGTTAATTGTTCAAAAGCTCTTTTTTCTAACGCCTCTGATGCAATCGATGACGCCTGCCAGCCAACAATTAACCCCGCTGTGATAATGCCCGCTGCAGATAGTACCACTGATGAAATGATAATTTTGGTTGCAATATTCATAAGCGCATTTACACCCTAAGTTAATATAAACTAAAGTTTAGTCAAAAATTTAAGATAGGTTGAATTAATTTAAGTTATTTCCGCCAAGGTATTATCTGCATAAAATAATGCCTGGATATAAGCCTCGGCTGAATCGACCGTACTGATATCTTCAATTGTTAAATTATGTAATTCATCTTGCTCTATGGTGAAGCATATTTGCAATAACTGACCTATTACTCCCTTACACGCTAACAATGCCTGTTCACATTCCTGATTAAGTTTAAATTCAGAGATAATATTTGACAGTTCATTATCAAGTACAGCATCTAATACTGACAATAAACCGACTAAGTAACCTGTATCGGCTTTATCCTGGTGCTCATTCGCTAACATTAGCTTTAAATATTGTGCTCTGACCAAACCTAGTTTCATTAATTCTGAAGGTTTATCCTGGCCCAACTCACTCATAGCTAATACACTGATAAATTGGCGTAATTTATCTTCACCTAAATAAGAAATAGCCTGTGTAAGCGATCCTATCCCTGCTGAAGATGTTCGACAGTTGATATTGGCCATTTTTAATACGCGCGTGGTTAAACTAAGATCTTTGGCGACTTTATTTTGCACCCGTTTAAAATCGATATTGGGCTGTGTTGATAAGTTTAACAACTCTAATATGACGGTTTTTGTTGGATTAATATTTGTTAAATTTAACATCTCAGGTTTCGAAAAAAAGTAGCCCTGAAAATAGTCGATACCTGCTTCTTTCAACTTAAAAAAGGTATCATAATCTTCAATCCTTTCTACTAATAATTTGATTTTAGGATAATTACGCCGTAATTTTTTTGCCAGCAAAATAGTTCTGATCAACGGCGTTTGAACCTCCAACTTAATAATACCGACCTTTTCCAACAATAAAGACCATTTTTCATTGCCATCATAATCATCTAAAGCAAAGTGATACCCTTTTTTTTTCATATCTATGATAAAATTATTTATCGTATCTATTTGATCCACACGTTCTAATATTTCAATAACGATATTATCAGGTGCAATTAAATTGGGGAGCTCTCGGATCATCCCGGTGGTGCACAAATTGATAAATGCAATTTTATGATCTGCGAGTTTATCCAGGCTATGGAATAGCAGCGTTTCAAAAAACATCCGGCCCGTTGCCTGCTGATCGGTTAAATGGCCAGGAAAAGCGTTAGTTTCAGAATCTCGGTATAAGAGTTCGTATGCAAACACTTCTTTTTCCCTATTAAACAATGGTTGCCTAGCAACAAACTGGTTTTCGGTTTTTTTTATCTTATTGTTTTGTGACATTCTCAATTGAATAAATTAGCTTTAGGTACTTCTGAGTGTAGTTGAGCGCAGTTAAATTGCGTGAGTAATTAGTTTTATATCTTAATTAAATTATCAAGCTCAGCAGCTCCCCAATCTACATATGATTAGGTATAATGCGACTTTAAATTTTCAGGAGTCCTTAATCATGAGTATTGAACAAACTTTAAAAGACAGAAGCGATAACAAATGTGAGCTTTGTAGCGCAACTGAAAACTTAAGTGTTTATGAAGTGCCCCCAACAGGTGAAGCACACTCAGATAAGTGCATTTTAAGCTGTCAAATTTGTAAAGATCAGATCGAAAATAATACGGATATTGAAGTAAATCACTGGCATTGTTTAAACGATAGTATGTGGAGCCAGGTACCGGCAGTCCAGGTAATGGCCTATCGCATGTTAACGCGTTTATCAAGTGAAGGCTGGGCAAAAGATTTGTTAGATATGATCTATCTGGAAGACGAGACTAAAAAATGGGCTGAGCAAGCACTGGCTGAAGATGATGATATACAGCATTTAGATAGTAACGGTGTTGTACTTAAAGCTGGCGATACCGTTGTATTAATTAAAGATCTTGATGTAAAAGGCGGTAACTTTACAGCTAAGCGCGGTACAGCAGTTCGAAATATTGGTTTAACCAATAACCCTGAACACATAGAAGGTCGTGTTGATGGTCAACGAATTGTTATCTTAACTAAATTCGTTAAAAAGTAACGGAATAGATTAAAATCTTATATTGTTAAATAATACCTAAGTCAAAATACAAATCCCATATTTTGAAGTGGTTTGAATGTTTAGAACCTGTTAGGCTAAATATCCATATATTAATCACTTCTTATTTGGAAATTGATTCTATGCCTAAATCACTTAAATTAAGTGCATTATCTTTTAGTTTAATTTCAGCTTTATCCATTCAGGCCTGTCAAAGTACCGCTCATTCTAATGTGCCACTGCTCAACACTTATTGGAAACTTATCACACTTGAAAATAAACTAGTGGTAGTGCCTGAAGGAGAAAAAGAGCCCCACCTGCAACTTAAAAATAATGACCAAGTGAAAGGATTCACCGGATGTAATCAATTCAGTGGCACGTATCAACAAAATAAGAATAACCTTGCCTTTAGTAACATTGCCAGTACGCGCAAAATGTGTGTACAACATACTAAACAAGAGCAAAAATTCTTAACAATACTCAATGAGACTGAGCGATATAAAGTTATTGACAGTCATATGAAGGTATTTAATAGTGAAAACCAAGAGGTTGCGGAATTTAAAGCAGTATATTTTTGATATCACTTTTGACCACTTTCAATAAAGGGAGCGTAACTCCCTTTATTATAAAGTGATTGCTATTATTTTAAAGTGATTGCTATTATTTTAATTTCGACAATCTAGAGCCGGTAACCGCATAAATGACATCTTTAGGCTCTGAAAAGTTAAAGATTTTTGTTACTTTCATTGCCGTTTTTTTACCATTTAGCTTACCAGGTTCAAAACGCCATTTTTTTAGTGCTTTTTTGATAGACCTTTTAAAGCTTGACTTAACACCATCTTCAAACTTTATTTTTGAAACATAACCATTTGTTTTAACTACAAATGATACTCTTATATCCTGCTCATCCTGATTATCCATGGCTATTTTAGGATAATCCGGTTTAATTATTCTTACTAACTTAGGTGACACTTTAATATTTTTTTCAATCACCTGTTCTAAGTTGATTACTGTATTTTCTATATGTGAGTCACGCTTGATATCAGCAGACGCCAAAGAAGCAGCTTTAATTTCAAGCTTTTTCGCTTTATTACTTTCAATTGTTTTAATTACTTTTGTAGTTTTGATATCACCTGTTACGACAAGGGACTTATGTTGTAATTCTGTTTTTGTGGCAATAGGTTTAGTGATTGATTTAGCAGTAATAATTTGAGTTACCGGTTTGCTATCGACAGGTTTTACCGGTTTTTTTCTCGTTTTTGTTGCTACTTTAACAGTATCTAACTTTGGTTTTTCAATGAGTTTCTCAACTTTCTTTTCCACTATTTGTTTCTGAGTAACTAATATTGGTTTGGCGCTATTCTCTGTTATATCAGCTGTCGTTTTTACTAATTTATCAGTAACCTTAACCTTTGGTTTTTCTGTTGATTTAGTATTTATAACTGGTTTTTCCACCACATTATTATCTGTCGATTCAGGCTCTATCATCACAACTAAATTATCATTTAAGTGATTTGGATCGCTTTTTGAATCAACAGACTGCGTCATGCCAATAACTTCATTTGTCATGAATAAGCTACCAACAAAAACTAAACTAAAACAACCAATAAGCCACTGACCCGCATATTTGGGTGCACAGCTATGCTGCCCCACGATTCGAAACACACGCTTTTTAAGATCTCCGCCTGTGGCCGCCATCGCTAACTGAGGTATATTGTGTGGTCTTAACATTTCGGCATCTGCCAATGTTGTTGCATAAGCCACCGCATTACCACAGCAATTTACCGCAATATCGTCACAACAATATTCACGCTCAGCTTTAACTTGATTAGAAATCCACTTAACACATGGGTGGAAGAATAATAATAACTCAACTAAGGTCTGCAGTAAGTTAACCAAATAATCAAATCGTTTAACATGTGCTAACTCATGAGCCAGTAACATTTCTAGTTGAGAGACGGTTAACCCTGATGCCATTGACGCGGGTAACAGCACAGCAGGTCGTAACCAACCGATAACCATAGGCACTTCTACCGTCATAGAGACTAATAATCGCGTATACTTATTCACTTTGAGCTGTTGAGATAAGCGATAAAATACATTTTGTAGTTCATCAGAAGCTTGCACTACATTTTTTCTGGGTAACTGATAGGCATTAAACATTTCATACACTAAATGAATGCTTAAATATCCCACGCCTATCATCCAGATAATCGATAATAAAGGGGTATAGGCTAATAAGCTAAATGAACTCCCCGTTAAATCTGAGTTAGCTAAAAAATTTATTTTTGAATCTAAAGTTGTGAGTAAATCACTGCTCACTTGTTCTGGCTGATAAATTATAAAAAAAGTAATCACAGGAATGAGAATATTCAATCCCATTGCAGACAAAGAAATCAAATAGCGAGTATTTGAATGTTTATTACTGATCAGCTTTAAAATAATAAACAAGCTAAATGCTAAAGCAGCACCTTGCCATAAGAAATGTAGCAAAGTAATTGAAAGTGCATCCAATACTGGATTATTAATAACGAAATCAAACATTTCCATGTAATTTCACCCTTTTATTTTTTATTATTTAGTTCGAGCGAATTTAATAAATTGCGAATATCTTTAATTTCGTCATTGCTAGTGGTTTCACCTAATGCACGAACAACCAGATCAAATTTAGATCCGCCAAAAGCTTTTGATACTAAATCAGCAACAATTGAACTTTGTGTTTGAGTTTCAGAATACGAAGTACAGTACACATGCGCACGATTCGATTCATCACGCTTAACCAAGCCTTTCTCATGCATAATTTGTAGCATTTTTAAAATTGTTGTATACCCTGATTTTTGCGTTTCATTTAAATGTTCATGCACTTGCCTGACCGTAGCGGGTTGAATACGCCAAAGAATATTAAGTAAATTTAATTCAGTACTTGTTGGAACTATCTTTGACTTACCCATATTACACCTGATATAGAAATAAAATTAATACACTATTATGTTTTGCATTTTTAATCAACTTAATATCCCTGCCATGCTCGCTTTATAGCGCCGAGATAAATTTAATAAGTCACCATTTTGTAAAGTAACTAAATAGTCACCATTGTCTGTAGGTTTTAACTCCGTAATACTGCGTTTTTTAACTAAAGCTGATCTGTGGATCCTGACAAACCCCAAATTCGCCAATTTAGATAACATTACGTTTAAAGTTTCACGATGTAAAATAGGCCTTTCTTCATTGGTTAAATGTAACTCCACATAATTTCCAGCACCTCCAACCCATAATATATTTTCAGGATCGATCACCCGGATACGGCCTGAGTCTTTCACCACAAGAGGTTCATTTGGTACATTTGTTATTTGTAATTGGCGTAACATAGCCTGAACTTGAATCAATGGAGGAGAAAGATCTTGGGATAAAGTTCTGACTAACTTATTAATACATTTTTGAAACCGAGTTGCGGAAATAGGAGCAACTAAATAATCTATTACATCCAATTCAAAAGCGTATGCCGCTTGTACATTATCATTTGCAATATAAATCACTTGCGTATGTATTGGTAGCAATTCAAGAATATTATTACTTTCGTCGTCTAAGGTAAGATCGTGATGTATAAACAAAACATCAGCTTGCACCTTTTTACATATATCAATGACTTCATCAGCATTAAAAGTCAAAGCGATGGGATCAAAATCATTTTGTAATTTAAGTAATTGCTGTATTGCTTTACATCTAATACTACTTTTCTCGGCAATTACGACACTAAAGTTTTTCATTCCATACTCCTTATTTAAGCTCACCAGCCTATTACGAACTGTTTCGTATGTTAATATACGAAACTATTCGTAATAGTCAATAGTGCAATAAGGTTTTTCTAGAAGAAAATTTATATAAAGTTATTCACCAACAAGCTCTTCAACTCTGAAAAAGCCACTATCCGGCGCCAATAAACTCACTAATTCAGGTAAAACCTGTTCCATGGCTGATTTTAATTTCCAGGGTGGGTTTATCACTATCATGCCAGACGACGTCATACCATGTTCTGGTGTATCCGCTGAGGTTGCTAATTCAAATAAACAAATGTTTTTTATACCTGATGAGATCAGATCTTGCTCCATTTTATTGATCCGATCTCGATCTACCACTGGATACCAAATCATATATGTCCCTGAAGAAAAACGCTTATAAGCTTTTATCAGCGTTTTGATCACCAAATCATAATCAGATTTTATTTCATAAGGTGGATCAATTAAAATACAGGCACGTCTTGAAACGGGCGGTAACAAGCCTATTAAGCCTTTAAAGCCATCTTCGAATCGTACTTGTGCTTTTTTTGAATGCTTAAAATTGTTTTCTAATAATTTACAATCTTGCGGGTGAAGTTCAAATAACCAGGACTTATCCTGCACTCTTAGTTTTTTTCTGGCCACTTCAGGCGATCCTGGATAAAACGCCAGCTTGTCTTGGTTAAAACTCTGGATCAATAATTTATAATCCAGGATCATTTGATTATCCCCCTGGTAATTCCACAGCTTTGCAATACCTTGTTCATATTCTTGGGTTTTTTGTGACTCTTTCGACGCCAGAGTATACATACCAGCCCCTGAATGAGTATCTATGTATTCTAGCGGTTTGTCTTTCTGCGTTAGATAATCTAACACTTCTGATAAAACCAAATGTTTAATTACATCCGCAGGATTTCCTGCATGGAATGAATGGCGATAACTTAGCATTATATAGTCTCGATGAGTCTTAATAGCCGAAGTGAAACATATGCCCCAGTCAATAGCAATAATCCTAAAAATAAAATTGATTTATAAAAAAATTAATTAAAATCATTAACAAAAAGTAGCAATAACACGATAATTAGATTAAATTTGCTGATTCAATTTTCCCTGTATTTAAGAGCGCATTATGTTAGAAACTACTCTCCCTAAATTAGAACAACTGGTAACTCAATTAATTGAACAAAATAACACCTTAAAACAAGAAGTTAACGATTTAAAAAGTGAAAGTAAAAAATTACTTGATGAAAATGAAACGTTACAACTTGAAGCGTTAGATAACGAAGAAAATCAAAAAAATGCGGCTAGCACATTAGAAAAGCTACTCACTAAACTTCAAAATACTCAACAGGCCTAATAAGTGAGTCCAAATAAGCCTGAAGGTATTAAGGTAAATATAATGGGGCAGCAACATCAAATTGCTTGTCCCCAAGGTCAGGAAGATGCTTTACAATCTGCAGCCACATATTTAGATAAAAAGTTCCTTGAAGTAAAACAGCAAAGTGGTATTCGTAATAACGAACGGGTTTTATTAATGACAGCATTAAATTTAAGTCATGAATTATTGCAATTAACACAAGGATCAACTCAGGATGAACAACGTATTTTGAACATGATCACAAGGTTAACTGAGACAATAAACACCTAATTGTTAAGTTGAAATGCATACCGTTCACCCCAAAAGACTAGAAATATTTACCTAAATCGCTTATTAATATAACAAATAATAATAACTGAGCCTGAGTATGGTCGCGACAAGTCGAATCCTTGGCATTAAATTAATAATTATCAGTTTAACTTTACTCACCGTACTTATTGCGGACGCTAAAGTTTTTGCAAGTTTACTCCAACTTAATCACTCAATAGAAACTTTAAGTTTACAGCTTTGGGGTGTATGTGTTGTTTTTGGTGGCCTGCTGGCTGGTACATCTTTAATTCAGCTAAAAAAAATACATTATATTCATTCATTAATTTATTTATTGATGGCTATAATTTTTATTTTCTTACCCTTAATTATTGCAAAATCTCCATATGTAATTTTAGAGTTGCTCAATTAAATAGCTCGATAAATGGCAAAATGAGCTAAACTAAAATCATTATGAAAGCAAAATAGTGCTGCCAAATGCGGATTTTCAGGATATTCATAGTGATAGTTTTAGCAGGTTGTAATAGTACTAATGTTACTCCTGAAAAAATGACTCTCCCTGTGCCTGAAGTTAATCAAGCAAACACTAAAACCGCAAAAAAACCAACTAAAACACCGCGAAAAACGCAACAAACCAAGTCTGTCATTACCAGAAATAATGTATTGAATATGTGGTCTCGTATCAATATGCAAACTAAGTTACCAATCCCTAAAAACCAGGAAACAATAAAGCAAAGATTAAATTGGTATAAAACACACCCAGATTACATGTATAAAATTACCCGACGTGCGAAACCTTTTATGCAACATATCATTTTAGAAATTGAAAAAAGAAATATGCCGCTAGAATTAGCCTTACTCCCTATCATAGAGAGTGATTTTGATACCAAGGCATACTCGTCGAAAGGTGCGGCTGGCATTTGGCAATTAATGCCTGATATTGCAAGACATTATAATATTCAAAGAGATACTTGGTATGATGGTCGGTATGATATCATCGCAGCAACCTCTGCGGCATTAGATTACCTTGCTTTTTTACATAAAAAGTTTAATAAAGACTGGCTGTTAGCTGTCGCAGCATATAACAGTGGCGAAGGCCGAGTTGTCAATGCAATTAGAGCAAATAGAAAATTAGGCAAAAAAACAGATTTTTGGTCACTCTCCTTACCAAAAGAAACTAAAGATTATGTGCCGAGATTATTAGCCATATCTGCGCATCTTAAATTAAAAAAGTATTTTGGCAATTGGCCTGATTTTGAAAATCGCGCTACAACTATCCAAATTGATTTAGGACGACAATTTGATATGTTAGTGGCGGCAAAAATATCACAAACAAGTATGAAAACTTTGTATATGTTAAACCCGGGATATTCAGGTAGCTCAAGTTCGTCAAACGGGCCACATAAATTGTTAGTGCCAATAGAAAAAGCTTATTTATTTGATGCCCATGATCAGCTCGTTAATGGCGTAATCAGCCACGGACATTATCAGGTTGTGAAAGGTGATTCTCTATATAAAATATCGAAAAGATTTAATACGAGTATCGATAAATTAAAACAACTTAATAAGTTGAAATCAAGCCTGATAAAAATAAAACAAGTACTTAAATTACCTGGATATAAACCCATTAAACTAACGATTGACTACCCTATTAGCCCTTATATACAACGTGAAAAAGCGGTAAAAAAAGAAAAAATCAGTAAAAAATATACGATTAAACCAGGAGATACTTTATGGGATATAAGTCAGCATTATAAAGTTCCTTTTAAGGAAATTGCTATCTGGAATAAACTCAATATAAATAGTGTATTAAAACCCGGTAAACTGCTCACTATCTGGCTGGACAAAATAGATAAGCCAAAAATAGTAACTGAAAATAAGGTAAGCCGCAGCCTGCTGAATAATTTAACTCACAGTTTAAATTTAGATTCTACCACTGCAAATAAACCTTAACCTATGCAGCTCAAACAAGTTTCAGTATATTGAGGTGGCTTGGGTATCTTTGATTTTATGTTAAAATAAACTTTCTTTATTGCTATTAGAAAATAATATGAAAAAAGTTGCGATTGTTACCGGTGGATCTGCAGGCATTGGACTTGCTGTAATAAATAAATTAATAAAACAAAATTATCAGGTCTTTAATCTGGATATCAATGAAAGTACGCAAGGTCATTTTATCAAATGTGATATGAGTCAGGTTTCACATGTAGAAACAGCGATCAATCAGATAATAAACTTAACAGGTCGAATTGATGTATTAGTTTCTAATGCTGGTATCCACTTTTCAGCCAACATCGAAGATACTTCAGCCGACGATCTTGATAAAGTTTTTAATTTAAATGTAAAAGGTGCTTATGCGGCAATAAAAAGTTGCTTACCTTGTATGAAAAAACAAATGTCAGGTTCAATCATTATTATTTCATCAGATCAAGCTTTGGTAGCAAAAAGAAACTCATTTGCTTATAACCTCTCAAAAACGGCACTCGCTTCACTTGCAAAAACCACTGCACTTGATTATGCCGCTTTTAATATTCGGGCTAATGCTGTGTGTCCGGGCACAATAGAAACCCCGCTTTATCACAATGCTATCAATAATTACTGTCTAAAATCAGGTGCAGATAAGCAAAGCATTCATAATGAAGAAGCAGCACTACAACCGTTAGGCCGTTTAGGACAACCAGAAGAAGTTGCGAACTTAGTTGCATTTTTGGCAGGTGATGAATCACAATTTATTACCGGGAGTTTACAAGTAATTGATGGCGGCTACACCACACAATAAAAAGAAAATAACCATGATACCTGAAACTAATTTAATCATAGATCCCCATCTTCACCTTTTTGCGCTCAATGAAGGTGAATATCACTGGTTAAGAAGTGATGGCGGCCAACATTGGCCTGATAAGCATTTAATTCAAAAAGACTTTACTTATTCAGATTTAACTTTGGCAAAGGACTTTAGATTAATGGCGGTTTCCCATATTGAAGCTGGGTTCAATAATCAGCAGCCAGCATTAGAGCTAAAATTCTTAGAGCAACAACTAAAACATAAAATTTACCGAGCTGTCGCCTATATAGATATCACATCTGCAACCGCTAACTTTGAAAAACAGCTAGCAATACTACTCAGTGAAAAAAATTTAGCAGGGATCCGCCATATTACTGAAGGAGAAGATATAAACTTATTGTTTTCTAGCAATATTGCTAATAACTTGAGGATACTAGCAAAGCATAATCTTATTTTTGAGGCACAATTTGAAATAAGTAATTTAGCTGCAAGCCAAAGATTAGTACAATTAGCCAGTGCGCTCCCTGAGCTAACCATAGTGATCAATCATGCTGGTTTAGTTACAGAACAAAATGACCAACTGTGGCTCGAGGCTGTGAACTTAATTGAACCGCATAAAAATATAAATATGAAATGTTCCGGTTGGGAGATGGTCAATAGAGATTATTCTCAAACTTGGGTTAAACACGTTATCACTGTACTTATCGAAAAACTGGGTAGTAACAGGTTAATGTTCGCAAGTAATTTTCCTTTATGTCTATTGAGCAAAAGCTACGAAACAATCTGGCGCGATTATTTAGCACTCGATCTTAAACCTGACGATTGGCATAAACTCAGCTTTGTCACTGCCAATCGTATTTATTTTAATGGTAATTTATAAGTTGAAATTAAACCCCGCTATTTAATTTCAACTCTTTGTGAACGCATTACAACTTCATCATTTAGCTCAATACCTATACCCGGATCTTCTGATACTTCAAAGAAGCCATTTTTAGGTTGAGGATCCTGAATGCACAATTCCCGGTTCCATTTTTTAATTGCATAAGTGTGATGTTCATGGATCAAAAAGTTAGGTATTGCCGTTTCTAAATGCAAAGAAGCAGCCGTAGCAACGGGTCCGCCACAGACATGTGCTTGTATTCTAACATCAAAAATATCTGCGTAATCACATACCTTTTTAGTTTCAGTAAAACCACCGCATAACCCTAAATCAGGTTGTAATACATCAATACTTTGATCTTCAAAATAAGGCCTGACATCCCATCTATGGTATAAACGCTCACCACCAGCAATAGGCACATTAACCTTATCAGCTACTTTGGCATGTAATGAATGATTGAGATAATTCACAGGCTCTTCGTAAAACATGCAATCAAACTCTTCTGCTATTTCACCTAACTGAATCGCAGTGGTCGCGCCTGGTAAACTATGGCACTCAAAGATAATATCAACTTCATCGCCAACGGCTTCTCTGATCGCTTGCATACGCCCGCGATAAAGTTTCATTTCAGCACGAGAAATTATTTTAGTGCGCTCATAATAAGTATTACCATTCTTATCATACATAATAGGGTCAACTTTAACTGCATCATAACCTTCTGCAATTGCTTTAAGCGCAGCTGTTGCATATTCCTCAGGCGCTGCTAATGCTTTAAATTCCGCATCCCAGTCAAATTGTAATTGTGAGGCATATGTTCTTAATTTGTCATTAACCTTACCACCTAAAAGCTGATAAACAGGTAGGCCTAATGCTTTACCTTTTATATCCCATAATGCAGTATCTATCGCACTCATTGCAGCATATACAACCGGACCACCGCCTAACCCCCAGAAACTCTCTCTTAACATACGTGACCAAAGTTTTTCTGTTTGAAAAGGGTCATGCCCTATTAAGAATGCATCAGCCATTTCTTTGATCATACTTGCTGCCGCACTATGACCTAAGTCATATGCAAGACCCGCTTCTCCTACACCAGAAATACCTTCATCTGTATGAATTCTCACAAAAACAGGTGTCCATGCGGGACGATCCGGGCAGTGAATATCGAAAACCTCAACACGATTAACTTTCATTATAATTCCTAACTATTAATTATTGAGCAAAATTGGGGTCTAACCTGTAAGCCTTACGTAACATGGCGGGCCAGGACTTTTGGCCTCCCGTAGTACCACTATGTACAACCTTAGCCTGTTTAAAAATATTATCTAAAATAGGTTGAGGTACTTGTGTATATTCCTGTCCGGATGCCTGAATTTTAAGTTGAATTTCACACGCCCTTTGCAAGTCATACATACTCATAAAGGCATCACCGATTGTCGGGCCTAATGTTAAAGCACCATGATTAACTAACAATAAATGCTTATTATCAGCCAAATCTTGTTGCAGACGAATTTTTTCATCGGCATCTACAGCTAATCCTTCATATTCATGATAGCCAAGAGAAGATAATGAAAACATGGAATACTGACTTAATGGCAATAAGCCGCATTTGGTTGATGCAACAGCGATTGTTTCATTAGTATGCAAGTGAATAACGCAATGAGCGTCGTCTCTGGCTTCATGAACAGCACTGTGAATTGTAAAACCAGCCGGATTTATTTCAAAAGGACTGTCATCTATGACATTTCCATCAAGATCTACTTTGACTAAATTTGACGCTGTCACTTCATCAAAACTGAGGCCAAAAGCATTCACCAGATAATGCTCCGAATTAGGCAAGCAAACTGAGATATGCGTATAGATCAGATCACCCCAACCTAAGTCCTCAACTAACCGATAACATGCAGCTAAATCAACTCTTAATTGCCATTCTTGTTCAGATACTTTGTCTTTCAAATCAATTTTAGGAAGTGTAAGCATATATTTTTATACTTAAATAGGCGGATGTTTAGAAGTCTAAATTAAGATATCAACAGTTTCAACCAGGAAAAGAAGGTAAATCGATAGAATTGATACAATTAAAGTCTGTTAAACTACAAAAAACAAAAAGCCGCTTTTCAGCGGCTTTTAAATGTAAAATCATTTAACCTTTGATAAATATTCAGCAATGGCATCTATTTCAGCATCAGAAACAGTGGCAACCATAGCTTTCATGGCACCAGACATACCATTTGCGCGTTTGCCTGATTTAATATCTTTCATTTGAGCTGATAGATATTCTTTATTTTGCCCAGCAATTTTGGGATACAAAGGCATAATTGGCGCTTTACCTTCTGCACCATGACATGTTTGACAGAATTTCGCCGTATAAAGTGCGGCACCATCGGCAGCCGATACAGTTAAGGAAAATAAACTTGCAACAGAGAAAGACAAGCCAGTGAGTACTTTTATCGTTTTTTTCATTTTATTTCTCATTCACTTATAATTATTTTTGACGGATTATTAGTGTAGACCAAAACAACTATGGTCGGCAATGCTCAAATAAAAAACAGTGACAAAAATTTACCAATTGAGATCATCTGGTATTTCAAAATCAGCATAGGGATCATCAAGATCTTTTTCTTTCACTTCTGGTAACGCATGTAACACTATGTATTTTTCATCAACTTCTGCTATTTTTCTAGCAGGTTCGTCGTCTAATACATAAAAAATACCTTCTAATACACATATTGCCAAACGCCCTTTTGATAAAGCTTTCTGGGTATTTTCATTGACATCTAATTCTTTAATTTTATTTTGATAACTAAAGTTAAAGGTCAGATCACCTTTGATTTCAGACTGGTTATGATGCTCTAAAATTTGCTTTACTCTGGCAACTTGTTCTTTTTGTTTCTGTTCTGCAAGTGTTGCCTGATTCAGCTTTTCAGCTTTAAGTTTTTGTTCAGCTTTATTTTTTTCAATATGCTTTTGCAAGTCAGATGGATTACTACTGGCCCCTTTTTTTTGCTTTTTCTGTTGTTTACGTTTAGTGGTTTTTGCCACTTTCATTTTATGCTCTGACGTTAATCCAGATTTTAATAATTGATCTTGTAGAGAACCCATAACTCAATGCTCTTTAAATAAAGGATATACCTTATTTTAATTATCCTTAAGATAAATTAAAAGTGGTAAATATGTAAAAATTAAATATGCTCAGTTTACTTACTTTAAGCATTTACCACTTAATCTGACACTATAATCCCGCCACAATACATCATCTACTGTGTAACCTTCTTCGCAATAAGCACGCTGTTTAAGTTCTTGCTTTAACATTTCAGCTGCTTTGTCTTCGAGTTCTAATTTTAATTTTCCTGAATCAGAAAAATATTCTGTTTCAATCATTTTTCTATATTGACTCGATGTCATTTTTTTATTTGCCTTTAAATTAGGTTGGCGCATCGGCTTAACAGATACAATAAAGGAAAACAGAGCATCACCATTATCAGCAGCTTTAGATGCAAATTTTTGATTTTGTATTTCGTAACTTGGTCCCGTATTTTTACTTACACACGCTGATAACAAAACCACACACAACATAATAAAAAACTTACCCATAATACTTCCTTTATCAAATATAAATTTAAACACTATAGCTAAATACTGAATGTTCAAATTTTAATAATGCCATTAAGCTGCATTGATTCTACTCCAGTTGAGTCATTTTGAACACGTTGTAGGTTTATTAAAAAACAACTTGACGCTAGTACAAAAAAAACTTAAAGTTCGCAGCGTCTTGAGATCATTCAGGACGATGGAATGTGGGGCTATAGCTCAGCTGGGAGAGCGCCTGCCTTGCACGCAGGAGGTCAGCAGTTCGATCCTGCTTAGCTCCACCACTTTCCATTTTCTAAGTTAACTCCTGCTTTGTATCATTTATAATCTTCATTTTAATTAATAAAACACTGATAGAGTATTTTTCAACATATCTTTAGTTTAATACCAATTACACCAAATATGTGATCATTCTCAATGGCCTAAATTTCACTAAAACTGCGTTGTTTTCAATCCCAATAGCCTGCTATTGCTCAATCAAACGCCTTGTTGTAGAAAATTTATCCTCACTGATATTTGATCACTAATTTAATACAAATGGTATAACTAGTGATATTATTGTAAAAAACATTTTCAGAATATTTTATGCAATCACAACAGCAGAGCTTAATTTACTTACATTTGGCAGTACTTTTATTTGGTGGTACAGCATTATTTTCTAAGCTTATTGGCCTACCCGCTTTAGATATCACCGTATATCGCACTGCCTGGGCTGCCTTAGCCCTCTTAATTTTATTATTCATCAAAAAATCACCTATAAAATTAAATAACTATAAAGATTATGGTATTGCAGTTTTATTGGGAGTACTTGTGGGTATGCACTGGTTCACTTATTTTGCCGGGATGCAAATGGCTGGCGTGACTGTGGGTATCATCGCTTTTTTCACTTATCCTGTACTCACAGTTTTTTTGGAACCTTTATTTTATAAAACCAAACCAAAAGCAAAAGACATGGTAAGCGCTTTACTTGTTACTTTAGGCATATATTTATTAGTGCCAGAAGCAAATTTAGGTAATGATATTACGCTTGGAATTATAACCGGGGTAATATCGGCCCTTTTTTTCGCATTACGAAATATTTTACATAAAAAGAAATTCTCTCAATATTCAGGCCCTCATACTATGTTGTATCAAACATTAGTTGCTTGCTTAATGTTCTGCTTATTTGTCGAAGTTCCACCAACTCAAGTTTCACACTCTGACTGGCTACTAATTTTACTGGTCGCTATTGTATTCACGGCAGTCCCCCATTCGCTGTTTGCAGCGAGTTTGCAAAAGTTATCTGCTACAACTGCTGGTTTAATTGCTTGCTTACAACCTTTGTATGGTTGTATTTTTGCTGTTATATTATTAAATGAAAGACCTGAACCTTTAACATTATTAGGTGGAGCCTTAGTGATCAGCACAGCATTTTTTGAAACCTGGTCTATTAGTAAGAGTCGAAAATGAAAATATTCGCCCATAGAGGTGCCAGTGGCACCTATCCTGAAAATACACACAGTGCAATAAAAGCAGCGATTGAGATTGGCGTTGATGGCATTGAAGTGGATGTGCAAAGCACCTCAGATGATTATGCGATTATTCATGATGTCTGGCTTGACCGAACAACAACAGGGCAAGGTAAAGTAAGCAACTTTCCTTTATCTGAAATTCAGTTATTAGATGCCGGAAACGGTGAATACGTCCCAAGTTTGCAGCAACTTTTAACTTGGGTTAACGATAAAACAATTATCAATCTTGAATTAAAAAACACAAAAAATCTATCTGACTTTGCTAAATTGTTAGAAAGTAATTTAGCGAAAGGAATAATAAGTGAACATAACCTATTAGTTTCCTCTTTTGATCACCATCAACTAAAGTGGATAAAACACTATTTCCCCTGGTTAAAAATTGGCGCGCTAACAGCCAGTATTCCTTTAGATTATGCCAAGTTTGCCAGTCAATTAAATGCGTATAGTGTTCATGTTGATAAAAGCTTTGTGAACCGTGATTTTGTTAAGGATGCACATCTTAGAGGTCTAAAAATTTACGCGTATACAGTAGATAAGTTTCAAGATATTGAAGAAATGCAACACATTGGCATTGACGGAATTTTTACTAATTATCCAGCAAATACTAAAGTCGCATTACAGCAAATATTAAAAAAATAAATCATTTGAAACGAATCGCTCTCTAAGATTATCTAACAACGCGATACATCAAAGCTTAAAACATCCTGAATATTGTTTTTATCAAGTGCCAGCATCATAAGCCTGTCTATACCTAAAGCCACACCTGAACAGGCAGGCAGTCCACTTTCTATCGCTGCAATAAAGTTTTCATCTATACTTACCTGAGGTAGACCCAGCGCATGTCGTTTTTCATTATCTTTATTAAAACGTAATTTTTGTTCAGAGGCATCAGTTAATTCATTAAACCCATTTGCAAGCTCCATATTTTTATAATAAAGCTCAAATCGCAGCGCAACCTTATTATCAATGTCACTTATTTTAGCTAAAGCAGCTTGAGAGGCTGGAAAATCATATATAAAACAAGGTTCATTCTGGCCTATTTCAGGTTCTACTTTCATACTAAATAACAATTGTAATAATGTATCTGGATCTTGCTCATATTGGGCTATATGCTCAAAACCATGCTTGTTACACAGTTGTTTTAAATCAGCTAAAGTTGCAGTTAGCGGATCTAACCCTAAAACTTGCTGAAAGGCCATTTGATAAGTTAATTTATTTGCTGGCGCACAATTTAAAATTAGCTGCATTAACTCATCAATTTCGTCCATTAATTCAAAATGTGTAAAACCAGGGCGATACCACTCAAGCATAGTAAATTCAGGATTATGATAACGACCGGACTCTTCATTTCTAAATGCCTTAGCAATCTGAAAAATAGCCCCACTGCCCGCAGCTAATAGCCTTTTCATGGCATATTCTGGCGATGTTTGTAAATAAAGTGGCAATCCCTGGCCGTATCCCGGACCAATAAACTGAGTAGAAAAGCTGGCAAGGTGCATATCAGATACACTTGCTTGTGATAAGTTTGGCGTTTCAACTTCTAAAACATCTCTTTGATAAAAAAAATCACGAATTTTCCTTATCAATGCACCACGTTGTTTTAAGCTTGCAATATCTGCACTTGGTTGCCAACAATGAGTATTCATTTTTTAATTCCTGAATATTAAAAATCCCGACATGTGTCGGGATCATTAAAGTCTTAAATTAGCGTTATTGATTATTTAACACGGCTTACATATTCAGAACTTCGGGTATCAACACGGATAACTTCACCAAGTTGTACAAACAATGGCACACGTACTACGGCACCTGTGCTTAATGTCGCAGGCTTACCACCCGTACCAGCCGTATCACCTTTTAGGCCTGGATCAGTTTCAGTGATCTCTAATTCAACAAAATTAGGCGCTGAAACAGCAATAGGTGCACCATTAAATAAGGTAATAGTACATACGTCATTCTCTACTAACCACTTTACAGTTTCACCAACTGCTTTTTCATCAGCAGCAATTTGCTCAAAAGTATCGTTATTCATAAAATGCCAAAACTCACCATCAGTATATAAATAGGCTAGTTCAGTATCCATCACATCAGCACCTTCAACCGACTCTCCTGATTTGAAGGTTTTCTCCAGCACTTTACCAGATATTAGTTTGCGTATTTTTACACGGTTAAAGGCTTGTCCTTTACCTGGTTTTACCATTTCGTTCTCAAGAATGTTGCAAGGTTCGCCATCAAGCATTATCTTAAGGCCAGCTTTGAATTCATTCGTGCTAAAATTAGCCATCGTGCCCTCTATTTATTAATTCGAGTAATTTATTCCCCTATGATACAAAGAAATGAAGCAAATTTGCAGACTAACTGGCAAAAAGAATTATCTTCGGCAATTACTGAGCCCGAAAAGCTATTAAATATGCTTGGTTTGGACATTAAAAATTTTTCTGAAGATATAGCTGCAAGACGGTTATTTGCGATGAGAGTTCCCCTGCCTTTTATAAAAAAAATGCAATATGGTGACTCTGAAGATCCTTTATTACTTCAGGTCTTACCACTTAGACAAGAATTTTTAGCTAAATCAGGGTTTAATCAAGATCCATTACACGAACAAAATAATGATACGCCAGGTTTATTACACAAATATAAGTCTCGCGTTTTAATTATTTTTAAAACGGGCTGTGCAATAAATTGCCGCTATTGCTTTCGCAGGCATTTTCCCTATCAGGATAATCATTTAAACAAGCCTGCGCTAAAAACCTCTCTTGAATATATTTTAAATGATAAAAATATCAATGAAGTGATTTTAAGCGGAGGCGACCCTTTAATGGCAAAAGATGAGGCGATAGACTGGTTTATGACTGAACTTGAAAAAATTCCTCACATTACGCGATTAAGGATCCATACCAGGTTACCGATAGTGATCCCCAGTAGAATTACAGTTGATTTATGTAATCGATTTAAAGCATCACCACTTAATATTATTCTGGTAACACATATAAATCACGCCAATGAAATAAATCAGGAACTGGCTGACTATTTACAAAACTTAACCGCTGCAGGCGTCACCTTGCTCAATCAAGCTGTATTATTAAATAAAATTAATGATCATAGTCAGAGTCTTATAGAACTAAGCGAGTCTTTATTCTCTGTCGGCATACTTCCTTATTACTTACATTTATTAGATAAAGTAGAAGGCGCATCACATTTTGACGTTTCAGAAGAAAAAGGGGTTACGTTAATGCAAGACTTACTTGCTGAATTACCAGGGTTTTTAGTCCCTAAACTGGTAAGGGAAATTGGAGGTGAAAAAAGTAAAACGCCTATAGATTTAAATTCACCAATAAGTTTACCAATATGTTCAATTAATTAAACCCACACATCTATATGCGCACCTAAATTTGGTGATGATAATGGTGAAGTTGAGTTAGCCGCTGGCGTCACTGTACTTGCAGCCTGGATCAGGGCTAATGCAGCCTGGCCTTCAAGTTTTTGCTGAGACTTAGAAAGTGCCGCAGTGTAACTTTGTGCCCCTTCTGACGTATCAATGGGTGCTAAACTATTACCTGAAATATTCATAATCGCTGACTTTTTAGAGTTGAACGAGTATTATAGCGACCAAGATGAAAAAAACTTTAGAGATAAAATGAATTCAGTTATTGAAGAGTTAAATAACAACTTAAAATTAGTTTATCGCCAGGCCTTAGATGCCGATATCCAGCTAGATCAATTGCAAAAACAAGGGCACGGTAAATTCAGCGCACTCTTTACCAAAGAGTCGGCTTTTAATTTTGAAGCTAAGCGTTTTAAACCTTATGTACTTGATGTTGCAGCAGATGTGGAAGCCTTGAGCAAAAATGAATTGCTTGATGAAACTCAACTAAAAAACGTCGTTTTGAAGCTACAGCAAATCCACCAGCTGTTAGCAACATTCAAAAATAAATAAGCTACCTTCCGCCGACTGTATATTTATTAATCAAACCTCAAAATTGAGCTATACTTAATTTTGAGGAGTATTATGTCTATATCTAACCCACTCACTGCGGGTAGCGACATACAGCGAGCCACCAGTAGTAAAGTGATAAATCAAAATACCGCAGACACTAAATCACAATCAAGATTTGGTGAGTTTGCTAATGATATAGTAAATATTTCTCGTTTGGGGCTAGAGCAACAACAAAAAGAAACCGCCATTGAAGCATCACGAGATATTGAAAAAATAGCCAATGAAGTTGTTCGAGTGAGCAGCAGCATAGGGCAAGCTCGTTCGTCGGGAAACCTAAATCAGCAACAAGCTACAAAGCTATATAATAAGATAGCGTCACTATTATGAAGTTAACGCGCTCACAGTTTTAAATTGCAATTAAGTTATTTTTTTAAGTAGATCTTTTCTAAACCAGTCTGTTATTAACCTTTTATCGTAAGAAAACTCATCGTCGCGACCTATTTTTATTTTATCCATAAATCCCATATCTTTAAGCTTAGCATCACCTTTAGTGATCAAACGCCCTGCTTTATCTGTCACAACATAACTAAAATCGATTTTTGGAAAGTAAATAGGCTTAATAATACGGTAATCATTAACACCACTCATACGTGTATCGCCAGCTAAATCAAGAGCATCAACTTTAACCCCTAACTTATAGCCTTCAGGTAATTGCTTCGCTAATTTATCAAAATGCTTTTCAAAAGCCTTTGCCACATGTTTATGGAAAACCCCTCTGGCACCATTATTCCCTGGTCTGACATCGGTATAATTATTAAAATCATCCCAAGTAATTTTGGCTTCACCTGCACTTGCCAGTAGAGGCATAGAGAACAAAATTGTAAATGCAATTTTATTTATGACTTTCATCGTATTATCTCCAGAGAACACATTATCGTATGGCTCTAATATACAAGATATAAACTTAATAGAAACTGAATACAAAAGAATATTGTATTTTTATGTCGATCACACAGGAATAAATAACTGGACGAAAATAAAAAAGATCACAAAAGTACTGGCTATATAAGGCTAACAAATAATAACTTTTAAGTGATCTTCTTTACATAGTCTAATTTAATGCTAAAGGAAAAATTTCAGCAATAGATTCTTTTAAATCGCCGGTCATATCACCAATAAAACAGACTTTAGCAAATGAAGGTACTTTTTTAAGCACAGCTTCTACCTGAGATTTAATTGAACCATTTTCAATTTTTAGTTCTTCAGCATAAAAGTTATCTTCTTGTTCACTTACCTGAGACAAAGCTTCAAAAGCCGCTAAACCTATTGGTGTGAAAACAATTTCATTGTTCTCTACTAAACCACCAGATAAGCAACAATATACTTCTTTATCATCAGCCTGGGTATGATAAACATGATATTGAATATCGCCATCATGCTCCATTCCCAACATTTCGACTATTTGCTGATTTGTTTCCTGACTTGCGCTGATATTTGTCATTAATTCGCTATTTATTTGCATGATGCCTCCATCGTTGTTCAAATTTTTGTCAGTCGTTAAATATTAAACAAGATTTGTGCCAAAGATTTAAGCCTAATATTTAAAATAAACACATTAACAGCGCTATAACCCGCATAATTGGTACAATAATTTAACTAGGCACAGCCTTAAAATTTACTTAAACTACGGGTATCAATTTGGTATAAGTATCTGGCTATGGAAAAACATCAGGCATTATTAATCGCATTAAGAAAAGTTATCCGCGCAATAGATTTACATTCAAAACATTTAAGTAAAACTTCAGGGTTAACCAGCCCACAATTATTAATAATGTTAGAAATAGATAAAGTTTCTGGCGTGAATTCAAGTCAAGTGGCAAAAAGTGTTAACCTAAGTGCCGCTACAGTGACAAACATTCTTGATAGATTAGAAAATAAAAAACTTATTTCTAGAGTGCGGGATACACAAGATAAACGTAAAATTGGACTTTATTTAACTGAAAGTGGCAAAAATATTTTACTTAAAGCCCCTCAGGCACTACAAGAAGATTTCATCGATAATTTTACAAATTTGGCGCAGTGGGAGCAGTCACAATTACTTTCATCAATGGAGCGACTGGCTGAAATGATGAATGCCAATGAAATTGATGCAGCACCATTATTAGAGTTAGATCCTATGAGCGCCAGCAGTATTAATAAAACTGACGCTCCGACTAATTAACGTAATAAATGTAAAAAATGCAGATGTTTGTGATATTGATCTATGATGTTATTTATCACTGCATTTTTAGACCACCCCATAATATCATAATCCTGCCCGCCATCAGCCAGATGAACTTCAGCACGATAATAGCTTTGATCATCGTCATCAGTTTCATTAATAAAATCAGGTTGTGAATGCTTACAAGCAACCACACGATAAACAAATTCGTGTTCTTCACCATGATTAACAATGAGACATAAGCCTCCTTCATGTGAAACCTCGACGTTGATTTGATTTTGTAGTAACTCGTTAGCGACCAATTCAAATGCAGGTTGAACGGTTTGATTAATGAACTTATTAACATTGCTCTTGTTAGGAAAATCAACAATGTTTTTTAATCGTAATTGCCAACTGTCATTATTTTCATTACCTGACTGCGGAATAGTCGTGATCAATTGACTTTCCTGCTTAACGGCCTCAACTCTGAGCGCCTTAATTAAACCAATAATTGCAAGTAATAATACAATTGCAAATGGCAAGGCACTGGCGATTGTCATTGTTTGCAAGGCATTAAGCCCACCAACTAAGAGTAATATTGCCGCTACGATACCAATGCCTACCGCCCAATAAATACGTTGCCATAATGGCGTATCATTTCGGCCATGTGAACACAGCATATCAACAACCATAGCACCAGAATCACAGGATGTAACAAAGAAAATAATAATCATTAATACACTGAAAAATGACAGTACTGACGTTAACGGGAAATTTTCGAGAAATACAAATAACGCAACCGCAGAATCTTTGCTGACCATATCACCTAACGCTGTAACGCCCTGATTATGAACTAAATCAATCGCACTATTACCAAAAATAGTCATCCATAATAAAGTAAATACCGTCGGTAGCAGCATCACGCCTAAAATAAACTCCCTAATACTGCGGCCACGAGAAATTCTGGCAATAAATACACCAACAAATGGCGCCCATGCTAACCACCAGCCCCAATAAAATATAGTCCAACCACCTATCCAGTTGGTTTTTTTATAAGCAAACAAGTTAAATGTGTTGTGTACTATGTCAGCTAAATAGTCACCAATATTTTGTAAATATGCTTGTAATAAGAATACAGTTGGACCTAATACAAAAATCAGAACCAATAAAAGAACAGCTAAAACCATATTTAATTCAGATAATCTTTTAATTCCTTTATCTAAACCTGTTGCTACGGAAGTAACCGCAAGGGCCGTTATTGCACCCATGATAATGATTTGATTAGTGCTAGAAACCTCAATACCGAATAAATAACTAAAGCCCGCATTAACTTGCGACGCACCTAAACCAAGGGAGGTAGCAACACCAAAAACAGTACTGACAACAGCAAATATATCAACCAAATGTCCGGGCCACTTATAAATTCGCTCGCCAATCAAAGGGTATAGTGCAGAACGTAGTGTTAGTGGTAAGTTATGTCGGTAACTAAAGTAAGCTAAAACAAGTGCCACAACCGCATATATAGCCCAGGCATGTAATCCCCAATGAAAAAAAGTCATCTTCATCGCTTCTTTCACCGCAGCAATCGAACCAACTTCAGCTGTAGGGGGTGACAAATAATGCATTAATGGTTCTGCTACACCAAAAAACATTAAACCAATTCCCATACCTGCGGCAAATAACATAGACAGCCAGGACAACAGCGAATAATCAGGTGTGGCATGATCGGGGCCTAATCGGATTTCTCCATAACGAGAAAGCCCTAAAAACATGACAAAAAACAATATAAATGCCACTGTCAGTACATAAAACCATCCGCCATTATCAATAATACTTGCTTGAATTATGGTAAAAAAACTTTGCGCCTGATTGGGTAATACTGTTGTATAAAGTAGCAGTGCGATAATAATAAATGAGGCAGTTACAAATACCTTTTTATTTAAATGACTATTAACGGTTAAAGGCAAATCATTCCCCTAAATTTAATTTGTATTGATATTATATCTGCTTAAACCTGACTGTAAAGAATCCAACACCTGGAACCAGAAAAACACAAGGATAAACATAGTATCTTTTTGAATAAAATAATTATTATTGTTAAGCTATTACCCATAATATTTTAGTTAGAACTCAAACAATATTAATTTAATAACATTTAAAATCAGGGGTATTAATCATGAAACTCACTAAGCTGCATTGTGCTGTATTATCAGCCATCGCGGCATCGGGCTCTCTCTACGCCGAGGAAGCAACAAAGGAAGATAAAGCAAAATTAGAAGTCATTGAAGTCACTGCGACAAAGCGAACAGAGTCTATTCAAGAGGTTCCTATCACGGTCAATGCCCTAACGGGTGATAGTTTAGAAAAACTTGGAGTTGCTAATTTTGACCAATATGTTGAGTTTCTACCAAATGTTGTTTTTCAGGGAACAGGACCCGGACAAAACGAAATATATATTCGAGGTGCGGCTACAACACAAACTAGCATTGCGGTATCATCTGTTCAGGCGTTACAGCCCTCAGTCGCTTTTTACTTAGATGAACAACCCGTATCAATGCAAGGTCGCAATCTTGATATTTACGCGACAGATGTTGAACGTATCGAAGTATTACCCGGTCCACAAGGCACGCTTTTTGGCGCAAGCTCTCAATCAGGTACTGTGCGACTGATCACAAATAAACCTAATCATGATGGTTTTTCTGCAGGCTTTGATACCAGTACCAGCACCACATCAGGTGGTGATATGAGTAACTCAGTGGAAGCCTATTTTAATATGCCTTTAACTGATTCACTGGCTGTGCGCGTTGCCACTTTCAACGATCATCAGGGTGGCTGGATAGATAACATATTAAATGTGCCCGGTGAAGGGGGTTATAACGGCAGCGCTGTGGTGATTAGCAGAGTATCAGGTGGTGCATTAACAAACCCTGACAATGTGCCGGTCACCGCGCCAAAAAATGATGCCTTAGTTGAAGATAACTTCAATACAGCAAATTACGCTGGCGCCCGCTTTGGCGTATCTTATTTGATCAATAATGAATGGGATCTTTTAGTACAACATACCCAACAATCTCTCGATACAGAAGGTGTATTTGCTTATGATCCAAATCTTGAGGGCGAAACATCAACGAACCGCTTTGTACCTGAAGATAATAATGACGACTTTGGTTTAACCACCTGGACACTTGAAGGTCGACTTGAACATCTTGATGTTGTTTACACCGGTGGATACCTAGACAGAGATATTAATTCAACCATAGATTATACAGGTTATACTAACGGAGGTTCATTTGCGGCCTATTACGCCTGTAATTATGCAGGTACACCTGAATCACAAGAATGTGTTGATCCAACTAAATTTTATAAAGAACAAACCAGTACTTCTCGTATCACCCATGAGTTTCGTGTAAATACTTCAGCTAAAAATCGCTGGCGTATTACAAGTGGTATTTTTTACGACTCGCAAGAGTTATCAACCGTTGGTCAATTTCAGTTAGGCAATACTGATCTACCTTACTTTACTGATCTACAAAGAACACTTGCCGGTAATGAAGGAATCAATAGTCATGGCGGACCTTTCTCTTCTGAAATAAGTTTTGTGAATGATATTACTCATACCATAGATCAAATAGCCGTTTTTGGTCAGCTGGAGTTTGATCTAACCGAGACCGTTACTGCGAGTTTTGGCGCACGTTGGTATCAAATTGATGATACCTTTAAAGGTGCGACTACAACCGTTGATGTCAGTGGCAGATTACGTGCCTTTGGTGATGGTAGTGATGAAGCCTTAACTGAATTTTTTGGTGCTGAAGAGGCTGCTGCCATTCAAGCTGCTATTGCCAGTGGGCAGTTAGATACTAGCTTACTAGACAGTAATGGTACACTTACTGTTGATGATACTATTATAAAAACATCACTTGATTGGCAGGTATCAAAAGATCTGATGATATTTACTTCCTATTCGGAAGGATTCAGACCTCCGGTCACAAACCGGGTTGGTGGTGGTTTAGCGAAAAATCAAGACGGTGCCTTTGATGGCTTTCGAATCCCCGTATACTCCACAACTGATAGTTTAGATAATATTGAACTTGGATTTAAATCGACTTTATTTGATCAAACGTTACGATTTAATGCAACGGCTTATTACTCAAAAATATCAGACCTGCAAACATCACGGTTTGATCCAACTAACATCAGTTTTTTAGTTTTTACCGACAATGTAGGTGATGCTGAAATCAAAGGCATAGATGGAGATTTTAGTTGGGTCGCCACTGATAATCTGGTGATAAATGGTGCTTTCAGTTATATTGATACCGAATTAACCTCAATTAATGATGAACTTGCAGGTATTGCACCTTCCGTAGGCAGTAAACTCCCCTATTCAGCAGAGTTTTCAGGAAATTTACAAGCCGAGTATTATTATCACATCGCTAAAGACATGACTGGCTATATTAACGGCTCCATCAGTTACACAGGTGAAAGACTAGCCAGTATGACAATGGATGCCTATGTGCTTGAAGATGCGACTAACCTAATTTACGGTACAGGTTCAGGTTTAAGTATTGAAAAAGAAGCGGATGTTTATTCAGGAGTCAATTACCAGGATAGTAATGGAGAAACATTTGCCGGGGGCCGCTATGTACAAGATAGCTATGTATTAGCAAATTTAAGTTTTGGTATCACAAACGATGAATGGAAAGCAGAACTATTTATTGACAACTTAACTGACGAAAGAGCAACGCTATACATAGATACACAGCAGTTTACGCCAAAAGTTGTTACCAACAGACCCCGTACCATAGGCTTTAGATTTTCTTATGATTATTATTAACCCCTAAGTAAATTAAAACTAAACAGGCCGTTTGAAAGGTATATCAAGCGGCTTTTTATTGATAAAGTAGTCACGTTTTTATTCGCTATTATCCTCGGAGCCAGATCATTGGACAAAACAGCCCCCCTTTCAATTGAATCACAATTAAAATCCATTCAGCAATTGATCCAATCAGCAAAATTTGATGATGCGATTAAACAATGTGAACAATTACAGGAATATACTGATGAACATTCTCATAATAGTGAAATATTGTATTTAAAAGCTGTGGCGCTACGTTATGCAAAAGAATATGTAAAAGCTCAATCCTGCATTAAGGCATTACTGCAACAGACTGAAACTCATAGCCGCGCAAATCAGGAGTTAGGGTACCTTTATCTTGCTTTAGAAAAACCGGATAAAGCTAAAAATTCATTTGAAAATGCAGTCAAACTCAATCCAAGTTTAATTGCCAGCTGGCAAGAACTGATACATTTATATCAAAACAACAAACAACAAGATCAAGTGCAAAATGCAGCTAATCAATTAGCCAAATTAAAAAGCTTACCACCACCTTTACTTGCTGTAACAGAACTAATGCACCAGGGTAAATTGTTAAAGGCAGAACAAATTTGCCGACACTTTCTACAAAATAACAAACGTCATATTCAAGGAATGTGCTTACTGGCTGAAATAGGCATCACATTAAAAATTTATGATGACGCTGAGTTTTTGCTTGCCAGTGCTTTAGAGTTGGCACCTGAGCATATTTATGCGCGTTCACAATACCTTAATTTATTATTAAAATTAGGCAAATATAAAATTGCTGAACAACAAGCATTGAGGTTATTGCAGATACAACCAAATAATCTAAGCTTTAAAATGGCGAAAGCGAATGCATTAACTGGATTAGGAAAAATAGAAGCGGCCATCTTGCTATTTGAACAAGTGATAACACAGGATGCACAGGTTGCGGGTTATCATTTACAACTAGGTCATGCACTCAAAGCCAAAGGTGATATCACAAGCGCCGTTGCCGCTTACCAACACGCCTGTCAGTTAAAACCCAATTATGGTGATGCATTCTGGAGTTTAGCAAATACCAAAACCTACAGTTTCACTGATGTTGAAATAGCACATATGCATACGCAACAAACACAAAAAGACTTACCGATAACAGATAAGGTTCAATTATACTTTGCCACTGGGAAAGCATTTGAAGACAGACAAGAATACGATAAAGCTTTTCACGCTTATCAACAGGGAAATGCATTACAACATGAACACAATCGATTTGATATCAATAAAATTGAACAGCAAGTAGCAGAACAAATAAAATATTGCACAAGTGAGTTATTTGAACAAAGAGGACATTTAGGCGCCAACAATCCAGATCCTATTTTTATTGTTGGTTTACCCAGGGCGGGCTCAACCTTGCTAGAACAAATATTAGCCTCCCACAGCCAAATTGATGGCACGATGGAGTTACATAACGTTTTAGGATTAGCATCTCGACTTAGAGGCCGAAATCATAATCATAAAGAAAACCAATACCCCAAAAATTTAACCGAAATAAAACCTGAGTACTTTCAAAAATTCGGACAACAATTTATTGATGAAACTCGAGTTTATAGAGAACAGGCACCATTTTTTATTGATAAAATGCCCAACAATTTTCTCCACCTGGGTTTGATCCGCCTCATATTGCCCAATGCCAAGATTATTGATGCCAGACGCGCGCCTATGGCATGTTGTTTTAGTGGCTTTAAACAGCTTTTTGCTGAAGGACAAGATTTTAGTTATCACCTTGAAGATATCGGCCGTTATTATCAAGCTTATCTCAAACTCATGACCCATTGGGAAAAAGTACTCCCTGAATTTGTATTAACCGTAAACCATGAAGATGTGGTTGATGATTTAGAAACTCAAGTTCGAAGAATGCTTGATTTTTGTGGCTTAGAGTTTGAACCTGCATGTCTCAATTTTCATAAAACAAAACGCAATATAAAAACCCCCAGCTCAGAACAAGTGCGACAACCCATTTACAAAAATGCCACCGAGCAATGGCGACACTTCGAACAACATTTAGACCCATTAAAAAAAGTGCTGAGAATATGATGATATTCTCTACTATTTGATTCTGGATATATTACTGCTTGTAAAACGCTTTAACTAGCTCTGTTATATTGTTTCTGTGGGTATTTGTTACATCACCACCGTTGGTTAAAATCACTAATTGTGTATCAATGTCAGGTGCTACAGCAAATAATGACGTAAAACTATCCCATTTACCTGTATGGCCATATGTATTGCCACTAAATATATTATTATTATCGTAACCTAAATCAATTCCATAGCCAAAATGCTGTCCGCCTGATGTTGTCCCATGAGTCTGAGTCATTAAATTTAATGTTTCTGGCTGAACGATATCTCCCGCTTTTAATGCCGTAAAAAAACGTTCAAAATCATTCAGAGAGCTTACTTGTCCCATAGAGCCATTAGTATATAAATTCAAACCGTAAATCGTTACCTTGGTCGCAAAGTTAATAGCATCTTTATCTTTTAAGCCGTTATGTTCATTCAGTACATAACTATCTAACATGCCTGTCGGGGAAAATATATTAAGTTGCATGTATGCTGAAAAACTCATACCTGTTATCCGACTAATAATTTCAGCTAGCATAGTAAAACCACTATTACTGTATTGCGTACTATCACCTGGATTAAACTCCAATGCAGCATGCTCAGAAAAGTAATCAATTAAGCCTTGATTGGTTAATCCTTCAAGCCATTGGGTATCCCACCAATCATTTTGAAAATCAGGAATACCCGATTGGTGACTTAATAAAAAATGAATACTTATATCACGCCAGGAACCTGGCAGCTCAGGTATGTACAATAAGATGGAATCATTTAATGATATCGTCCCTAATTCAACTTGTTGCATAATCGCTAAAGCAGTAAAAGTTTTACTAATTGAAGCCAGCCGATATCCTGTGTCATCATTAAGTTTCGTATTAGTTATTGCATTAGCCATGCCCTTTGACGATTTATATACTGAAAAACCATTATGCTTTACCAAAACCCCTAACCCGGCATCAAACTCTGATTGATTAGCATTAATATAAGTATCAATTGTTTGCTTTAAAGTCGGCTTCACTTCAGTGCAAGTTACCGCCTGACAATCATATGGTTCATCATTGCTGCCACAGGCTGATAGTAAAAATAATATGCTAAATAAAAAAATTTTGATGTACTGACAATTGTTATTGTTTTGTAATGTATACATAGTACTTTTCCTTGAGCGATTGAATTCTCACTGAGTTTATCCAAAATGTTAGATCTAACAATATTAATCATTGCCCAACTCCGGTAATGGGCAATAAAATAAAAACAAACCATTGAATATAATGGTTTTTATATTTCAGTGATTTATAGATGAAATGACTTTCCGTATACTTTACACCCTCAAAACAAGCTGTTATTTTAATCATAATAATTAATTCAGATTTCAATAATTTATGCATTTAAACTTATTAGAAGCACTCATATTATTTGCTGGTATTCTCGGTATTGGCCTCACCAGTATTTTATATTTCGCCGACCGATATCATAATTTAGCTAATAATTTTTTAAGTATATTTCTTTTAAGTTACTCATTATTAATCATTCGTAATATCCTTGAAGCACAAGATTTGTTAATAAACCTAGCTGCTATAAGTATGTTATCTAATGCGCTCATTCCACTGCTTGGACCTGCAATTTTTCTATATGCCAGAACTTTGAGCCATAATAAAACCTATACTTTGCAGTCTCTGTATTTACATTTCCTACCAGCCTTGATGTACTTTGTTATATTGAGTATTGCATTGATGTTTGATGTGAAATCAGATGGGGATATTAAACAATACCCATGGCTATTAATTGTGGCGATCATTATCCAATTAGCGGTCGCTATTCAGCTTATAAGTTATATTATTGCTGCCATTCGAACCATAGGTCACTATCATAAATGGATACAGGGACAATGCTCAACAGTCGATACATTAAAATTAAACTGGTTAGGATATTTACTGACAAGTATGCTTTTACTATTCATTATTTGGACGAGTATATTTGGCGCAGACATAAAAATTTTAGGTATCAAGCCATCAGAAACATTACTTGAATTTTTCTGGTTAGCTATGTCGATTTTAGTCTATTGGATTGGTGTTTATAGCTTATTACACCCTGAAATTTTAACTTTTTCTATTATCGAAGATAAAGATATCAAGCAAATAATGCCAGAAACTGAACTATCTGCACACTGTCGAAATTTAGAAGAGCATATGAAAACCAATAAGCCCTATGTTGATCCGACACTCAGCTTAAATACATTAGCGGAACAACTCAATTTAAATGCCAAATTGTTGTCACACGTAATCAATACGGGAACAGGACACTCTTTTTATGAGTATGTTAATCGACACCGTATCGAATCTATCAAAAATATCTTACGCCAGCCCGATAACAAAACACTAAAACTTGAAGGCATAGCTTACGATTCAGGAATAAAATCTTCGTCTACTTTTAATCGATTATTCAAAAAATATGTCAATATGACACCCAGAGAATATCGCGCTCAATATACTTAATTTTGCTCAAGTAGCGGATTTAATTTCGCGTAAGGCGACACTTATATAGAAAAAGCTAAATCAAACCTGGTAAATTACAATGAAACATATTTGTTATGCAGTCATGTGGGAAGTTTAATTGATAACCCACTTTATACTCTTACATAGCAAAAACTTACGCTAACCTATTAAACAGTAGTAAAAAAATCGCTATTTCATGTAATGATACCAATTCTGATAATTAACTGTCCATTTTTGCCCAACCCCTTGTACATAAGGACATTACTCTATCAACATCACTTCTAAAGTTATTCCAAGCGGTTGTACATTTATCAACAATGTCCTCATAATCTTTAAACGACCTATTTGCTATTTCATTTTGTCTTAACCAGGACCAAACTTGTTCTATCGGATTTAACTCCGATGAATAAGGTGGGATGTGTATGATGCTTAAGTTAGGGAAGGTTTCATCAAGATATTCTTGATGCCAGCTTGCACCGTCCATGATCACTACCGCATGTCGACCAGCTTCTGTTGCATCTGATATTAATTTCAAATGAGCACTCATAACGTCCATATTACTTACCGGAGCTATAATTGCTTCCGTCTTCCCATTTGACATACATACCGCACCAAACAAATAAGCATATGTAAATTGTTGCTGCTGAACTACACGTGGTCGCGTTCCTATCTCAGCCCAAACTCGTGTAATCGTATTCTGCTGTCCAAACCGTGCCTCATCTTGAAACCAAATATCAACGCAATCAAGCGCAATATATCCTGGGCTCTTAAGGATCGTTTTTATTTGGAATTTTTTTAAAATCTTCTTGTGCTCAACCGATTGTTTTGGATGTTTTGAGCGGGTGGTGATCCAACTTAAATTAAGTTTATGCAGCAAGTGATAAATATTTGTTCTTTTGATATTTAACTGTGTTTCCGCACCTAAAATTTTAATAAAAAATACTTGACGTAGATCTTCATATTTGATCTATTACTTATCTTTAAGTGATGGAAAAGTAATGGCGTCGTATTCAACAAAAAGTATTGATCATTTAGGTTTAGTTGCTGGCATGAACAAAGAGCTTGGGATTGCCAAACTCATTGATAACGCATTTCCTGAGCAGGCTGACGATAAGCTTATTTCTTACGGTCAACTCGTTGAGGCTATGATCCTTAATGGCTTAGGTTTTGTTGGCCGCACCACAATACTTTAAAGAACGTCCTGTTGAGCGCCTTTTAGGCAAAGGGATCAAGGCAGAATATATAAATGACGATGCTTTAGGTCGTTGCCTGGATAAACTTTACGAAAAAGGTGTATCAGATATCTATCAAACACTTTCAGCAAGTGTTGTTGAGCAATTAGAACTACCATGTGAAGACATTAATTTAGATTCAACCAGTATTCATGTTGATGGTAATTATGAACATGATGAAAATAGCCAAGCGATTAAGTTAGTACGAGGATATAGCCTCGATCATCGGCCAGAATTGAATCAAGCAGTGCTTAATTTGATCACGGAAAACAAGGCGGGTATCCCTGTATACATGCAAGCAGCCAGTGGTAATATTAATGATAATGAAGGATTTAAAAACATTATTAAACACCACATTAGCAGTTTGAAAGCGGCTCAAGATAGCCAGTACTTTATTGCTGATGCAGCGCTTTACACCACAGAAACACTGCAATCACTTGAAGAACAAAAACAACTTTTCATCTCGCGTGCACCACAAAAATTAAAACAAGTAAAAGCGGCTATAGCAGCGCAACAAACGTTAAAATTTGAGTTACTTGATAATGGCTACCGCGGTGCCTGGCTCAGCTCAGACTATGCTAACGTAAAGCAGCGTTGGTTATTAATAGAAAGTGAACAAGCGAAAAAACGGGAACAGCACACACTAAATAAGCGCATGGCAAAAGCATCAAACGAAGCACTAAAATCGTTTAAAAAACTGAGTCGCCAACGTTTTTCTTGTGAATTAGATGCAGATAAGGCATTAGAAGTCTGGTTAAAATCACATAATGAACTTGCTATCAGTGAGCAGGAAATCGTTAAGCATGGCATATTTAAGCAAAGTGGTCGGCCTAAACTCAATCAGCAACCCGATAGCTATGAATACCAAATAACAGGTCAACTGTATTCGTCGCTAGAAAGTCGCGCGCAACGATTGCAGGAAAAAGAAATGTTCGTCTTAGCCACCAATGATTTAGATGAGAGTTTAACCATGGAGAAAATGCTAAGCCTTTATAAATCACAACAAAGTGTAGAAAAAGGGTTTAGATTTCTAAAGAGCCCAGACTTTTTAACTTCATCACTTTATTTGAAAAAACCAGAGAGAATTAAAGCACTCTTGATGGTAATGACCTGTTGTTTAATGGTTTATGCCGCATTGGAGCATAAAATCAGAAGAGAATTAAAAGCGCAGTCGGCCTATTTTCCCGACTTGAAGTTCAAACCATGCCAAAATCCACCAACCGCACGCTGGGTATTCTTTTGTTTTCAGGGAATTCATGAGTTAACAATAAGTAGTGAACAACAATTAGTCCTCAATGTGGAAGAGAGAAACAATACTATTATTGATTGCATGGACAGCATCTATCAAAAAATTTATTCCTAAAAGTGCTGCGGAATGTCGGATAATTGGAAAATTGAAAATATTTAATTTAAAAATGAGTGAACAATATATACCCAAGCCACTATAAGGTGCAGAGTTCAGTTGGAGCAATCGCGAAATCATGACTTAGAATTTAAGAATAACTTTCACTTAGTGAATGTAATTTCTACTATTGGTATTATTTACGTTTTTGTTTTATATCTAGTTCTATCATCGCCAGACGCTGGGCTAATCTATCTAATTTAACCTGGGTTTTAGCTCTTTCAATATCACCAAGTAAAACTTTAACCATTAGCAATAAACAAGCAATTGTAACAGGCAAAATCGGCGGATAAGAAACACCAAGGAAACCCGCAGCTAAATCAGATAATTGCGGGTAAATACCTAATATTAATGTTCCTATTGCAATGGCAAACCATCGAAAAGCAGCGCCCATCAAAATGGAGTCTCTTCTAATTAAAGTAAAAACAATTATAAAAAAAACAACAGCTATAAAGGCAGTAAAAATTTGATAATGTTGCACAATTAATCTCTATTTATTATTTTCTGATATTTAACGCTATTATTTTTTGATAGCTTACTAATACATAACATAGTTGTATAGGTCATATAATAAGCTACCGCAGCCCAAGAATAAAAGATCCTGGATATACCAAAAACCCTTTCTTTCATTAACACATCAACTTCAACTTTCACTAAATTAAATGTTTTTAGCATTAACAATACACCTACATCTTGATACTCAAGCAAAGTTGCCTCTTTTTCACTGAGCACAGACATAGCTGAAGAATTATAAAGTCTGAGACCTGAAGTAAGATCCTGGATCCCCACCCCGGATAATTTACGAAAAATCTTCCATGCAACATGCCGGGCAATAGTTCCTCTGGAGGGACATGATCCTATGACTATATCGGAACGCGTTTGGTGGTATTTTTCAATTAAAGTTGATAAGGATCCAGCTAAGTGCTGACCGTCAGCATCAAAAGTTACTACATGTTCATATTGATTTTCATACGCATAGCGAATCCCTGATTGTGTAGCCTTCCACGCCCCCATATTGTAAGGTAAACTCATTACCTTAGCGCCAGCTTTTTCAGCTAAATGTTTGGTATTATCTGAACTTGCATCATCAATAACAAGTAAATCATTGAAACCATGTGATATTAAATCATCAATAACTGCTGAAATAGTATCAGATTCATTATGTGCGGGAATAATTACGAGCAAAGAGTCCATACGAAGTTATTTTTATAAATTAAGTAGTTGATTGTACACATCCAAGGTCTTTTTGGCTACTCGTTCAATATTAAACTCTGCTTCAAACCTTTTGTGTGCCGAATGACCATAATCAATCAGTTGAGATCTATTCTTATTAGCATAGTCAATTGCTGTGATCAAACTGCCGACAGAGCTTGGCTCTACAACCAAACCCGTTGTTTTATCCTGAACAACCCAGGACATGCCACTACCGTATACATTTGTCACTAAGGCAGGCGTAGACAAACGTGCCGCTTCAAGCAAAACCAAACCAAACGCTTCGGTTTTCTCTATAGACGGCAAACATAATAAATCACATTTCGAGATACTGTCATTTAAGAGTTTCTTATCCACATTCCCTAAGAATTTAACCCTATTATTTATATTTAATTTCTTAACTTGTTGTTTTAAATCTGACTCAAGCTCGCCAACTCCTATGATTATCAGCTCAACATTCTGACATTGCGCAACAGCTTCCAATAAATATTTATGCCCTTTGTAATAGGTTAGCCTGCCAATAATTAATAATGACAATTTATTTGTTATTTCATTACACTTTTCAGGAAAATTAGGTACATCATTTTTAACACCTAATGGCACAACATAAGATTTATTTATAAACTCAGACAATGGTTTACTGGCACTTAAATAATGAGGTGTTGTGGCAATCACAGCTTTGCTTTTTTTAAGTAATAAATTCTCTAAAATTTTATAGCCTTTATATGCAAACTTAATACGCCAGTCTGGTACTGCACCTATTACATCAGAATGCCAATGTATCACCCAAGGTATTTTTTTCGCTTTGACACTGAGAATACAGGCAAATGCTGACAAATTTGGCATATGAATATGTAATAAATCGGGTTTGTGTTTATCTATTGCGTGATTTAGTTGTGTTATAAAGGATGGTGAAATCGGCGAGTATAATAAGGTAAACCATTTTTTAACTCTGATAACCTCTACAGAATCAACTTTTTCGGAAATAGTTGGCATGCTATTAATATGCTGATGTACTAGCAAAGTTGGAACTACGTTATCTTGATATGCTTTACTTTCAACTAAATCTTTAGTGTAATTTTCTATCCCGCCATGAAATGGAGAATAGTACTTTCCTATATGTAAAACTTTATGCATAACAATTTTATTTAGCTGAAAACGAAATAATAAAGTGATAAATACTAAATATCAAACAAAAAGGCACTGATATTACTCAGTGCCTTAAATCTACAACTTATAAATAATTTACATTAACCTAATGATTTCCTTCTCAACATCAATAAGCAAGTTAACATTAAAAAAACAAAGTAATGAATTGAACCACTGCCACTCTTTTGTTTTGCAGGTTCGGTAACAATAACGTTACTTGAATCTGAATCATTAGCGCTATTATCGTCTGTACTTTCACTTATAACGCTTACTGTATGATTTGCGGTAGCCACAATACTTGCACTCGCAGAGAGTGCCACACTTGCTGATTCTCCTGGTGCTAAAACAGCAGTATTACATGTGATACTAGTTGAAGAAACCAGTTCACAATTCAAACTTGTTTCACCAATTGAAGTAACAATACCGCTGGTGATTTCATAGTTTATAATCGGATTGCTTGCATTCGCAAAACCATCATTTACAACCGTTAATGTAACTTGATAGGTATCCTCAAATACCGCAGTTGCAATTGTCGACAATGAAACAGATAAGTCAACTGTTTGCTCACCAAACATACCACCACCCTGATTAAACCTGATTTCATCAGAAACAGTTGAATTTTCACTGGTAATTATAATATCCAGATCATCATCACCATCGATATCGGCAATTTCTATGCCATTACTTTGTAAAGTGCTGATAACCGCACTCGATCTGATGAATTGATTATCATCAGTTAAGTTAAATAAGCTAATACCACCTGGGTTATTTAAGATTAGAATATCCAATTTTCCATCTGAATTAACATCGCCAACCTCAAGATCTTCTGCCGGATTAACTGAAATCGATATTATGTCACTAAGCTCAGTGCCACCATAAATAACACCATTCCCCATAGCGTGGCTGATAAATATATCATCAATGCCATCTTCATTAATATCTGCAGCTTTTAATACATTAACTTCCTGTACACCATCAACAAATTCACTATTAAAAATACCCGCTCCATCGTTATACATAATTTCTAATGCCGAGGTATCATAACCAAATACGATATCAATATTACCATCGCCATTAAAATCACCTGAAATAACTGCAGTGGTATTTGCAGTTTGTTCTACAACATCTGAATCTACCGAACTATTTATTTCTTGTGCAATAGAAACATTGAATGGTTGGATAAAGACTTTGTTCCCAACGTCTTTGCCATTACCAAATACAATATCGATTAAATCATCAGCGTTAAAATCACCAACAGCAACAGACGTACTTCTCATTTGACCCAATTCAATAATAGTCCCAAAACTACCAGCGCCATCATTAATATAATAACCACTTGCGGTCTGTCCTGTATTTGCCACAACAATATCCAGGAAGCCATCGTTATTAAAGTCAGCTAATTTAACAGCCCTGCTATCACTACCTGCACCAAAGGTTTGATTTTCTTCAAACAAACCAGCACCAATATTGAAGAGTACTTTATTCGTTTCAGCATTACGATTAACGATAACTAAATCAGCTAAGCCATCATTATTAAGATCTCCAAAAGCACTGGAAACTGTGCTCGACGGTGTTAATAAATCACCATTTTGATCAATTAAAGTTTCAGCGATAACAACAATTAAACTGTTCGAAACCATAGCATCAGAGCCTTGTTTAGAAACCGTCATTTTACTCACAACTTCATCATTACCAGTTACTGTTGGTAAAGTTAAGGTAATTTGTGTTGTCTCATCAAGCCCTAATTCATTTGGTAAAGTACAAGTAACGATATCTTGATTGTTAATAACTTCAACTGCACAATTTTGCGGTAAATTAGTTAACCCTGTCGTACCAGAAAGTTCAATAACCAAAGAATCCAATAACGCAACTTCAGGACCTGTATTTTTAATCGAATAGGTAACCTCAATATCTGAACCAACCAATACCGGATTAGCGCTTGATACTTGAGATAACTCCAATAAAGCTTCGCCTGGTTCGTTAATCGTGATATCAAATTCTTGAATTACAGGTTGCGTAATAATTTCATCGGTCGCATTTAAAATAACGTTAAACACTTTACCAATATCATCAACCAAAGGTGTGCCACTAATAGTATCAACCCCATCGAAGGTTAACCACGTAGGTAACTGTGACGTACTCACACTCACTGTATCACCATCAACATCAGTAACAACAAATTGATAACTGTAAGCTTCAGCTGGATTAGCCGTTATTAGAGCCGTTGATGTAAATTCAGGAGCATCATTAACACTAATAACACTAATAGACACGTTAGCAACATTAGAGGTTAATCCGGATATGTCATTTACAGTATAACTAAATGAGTCACTACCGAAATAGTTTTCATTTGGTGTGTAAGTCACTTGACCATTTGAAATAACTGTTGAGCCATTTACCACGTTAGTGGTAATAACAATTGAGCTCGCATCGATATCACTGGCACCATCTGGATCTGTATCATTTGCCAATACATTAATAATAACCGCAGTATCTTCGTCTGTTTCAGCTAAATCATCCACAGCGACAGGGCCATCATTTAAATTAGTTACAGTGATAGTTACAAGTGCTGCATTTGAAACAACACCAGTAATATCTTGAACCGTATACATAAATGAATCAGCGCCAGCAAAATCAGTATTTGGAGAGTAAGTAACTTTTCCAGATACATTATCTATTGTGACTGTTCCATTTTCTGGCGTGGTTACAACATTTACGCTGGCAGGATCTATCGCATTATCAGCATCAGTGTCGTTTGCTAAGATATCTATTTCTATTGAAGCACCTTCATTTACAGTTGCGCTATCATCATTTGCAACCGGTGCTGTATTGCCAACTTCAAAGGTAATATTTATCTCATCATTTCCATTAGCTAAGTTATCAATAAACGAACCTGATGTAATAGTTAAAGTATAAGTAGCACCTGCTTCTAAAGATAAACTTGATGATAAGCTCACTGTCGCACCTATCACTTGAACATCACTACTTAAAGCAACAAAAGACTGCACCGGCGTCGTTTCGCCTTGTTTAAATAAGCTAATTAATTTGTTATTACCCGCAACTGCCTGAATAGATTTATTGAAAGTAAAACTAGCCATAACAGAAGTAGCAATATTATCAGCACCATTTTCAGGTGTTGATGAAACTAACGATAGAATTAAATTATCAAACGTCACAGACAAGGTATTTGAAGCCGAATTACCATTGCCCGCACTATCTGCGACTAAATTAGCTGCAACAAACAAAGTAACTGCACCGTTTGCTGTTGGAGTTACTGTTACGGTATAAAGATTGCCAGATTGTGAATTTAGATTTGATACGACACCATTAGTTACAGTTATATCAGACAAGGTTAAACCTGTTACATTCTCATTAAATGTCAAAGTTGCAGTAAACTCAGCACTAACAGGATCAGATGGTCCTGAAATCATAAGTTGCGGGCTGGTATTATCAAATACAACCGTATGTTGTACTGCCGCTAAATTACCATTATTTGAGCTATCTAATGCAACACTTGCAGGAACATCTAATGTGACATTACCTTGTGCTTGAGGAGTGACTAATACAGTGTAAGTTTTAGCGTCAATTGTATTAAAATTACTTAAACTAGCGTTTACCGCAATAACATCAGTAATTACAAAGCCAGTCACATCTTCAGTAAAAGTAATTGTTGCAGTAAAGGCCGCATTAACAGCACCTGATGTACTTGAAATGACAACCAGCGGGTTTACACCATCAAAATTCACACTAAATTGTGCTGCTGCCATATTACCGTTGTTCGCAGCGTCTTCAGCAACATTATTAGCGACATCTAATGTAACTTGTCCATCACCACTTGGTGTAACCAAAGCAGTATAAACCTGTGCACTTGTTGCTGAGAATCCACTTAATGTTGCATTACTAACTGTAATATCACCTTGTACAAATCCCGTTACATCTTCACTAAATGTAATCGTTGCTGTAAATGCAGCATTAACTGTGCCACTTGCCCCTGTGATATTTACGGTGGGGTTTGTTGCATCATAATTAACACTAAATTGTGATGCTGGCATATTGCCATTATTCGCAGGATCTGCCGCAACATTGCTAGCAACATTCAAGGTTACTTGACCATCATCACTTGGCGTAACCAAAGCAGTATAAACCTGTGCATTTGTTGCTGAGAATCCACTTAATGTTGCATTACTAACTGTAATATCACCTTGTACAAATCCCGTTACATCTTCACTAAATGTAATCGTTGCTGTAAAGGCTGTGCTTATCACGCCTGAAGCACCAGTAATATTAACGGTCGGATTCGTTGCATCATAATTAACACTAAATTGTGATGCCGCCGTATTACCATTACTTGCAGCATCCTCTGCTACATCAGCCGCGATATCTAAAGTGACCAGACCGTCAGTAATAGGTGTAACAACTACTGTATAGGAAGAACCAGCATTATTAACCAATATATCTTTAGATTTTAATACCGATGAACTAGTTTCAGTCAAATTACTTAACATAGCGTTGTTAGAAACAATATCCTCAATAGAAAACCCTGTTACTATTTCATCAAAAGTTATTGAAGCAACAAAGCTAGCACCTGCTACATTTATATCTGAAGTAACCACAACCGTAGGTTTCGTTCCGTCAAATTCAATACTAAAAGTATTTGAAACATCATTACCATTCCCAGCATAGTCAAAAGAAACACCCGCAGGCAAACTAATATTTATCGCCCCATCAACGCCAGGTATAACAGTCGCAGAATACTCACGCGCATTGTGACTGAAGAAATTAATTACTGTTGCATTTTGTACTACAAGATCATCTACAGAAAAACTAGAAACATCCTCATTAAAAGTGAAATAAGTAACAAATTGCCCGTTAATCAAACCAGTGTCAGAGCTCGTTATAACCACTACTGGTGCTGTTAGATCAATTTCTATAGCTAAGGTATTTGACGCTAAATTAGGGTTAAGCTCAGCATCTAGGCTCATATTAGCTAAAACATCAATTGTTGTATTACCTTCATTCACTGGCGTTACATCAACTGTAAACATTACATTATCATTTGTTACCAAATTAGCCAAACTACCATTAACAACTGTAATATCGTTAATATCAAATCCACTTACAGCACTGCTAAAGTTAATAGCTGCTTCAAATGTATCATTCGTTCTTGTAACAGTAGAAGTAATTTGCACTGTCGGATTAGTTGGAGTTGTATTCACTGTCAGAGCAAAACCATCACTTACATTATCACCATCAGATGATGTTAACACTCCTGAATTAAATGCATAATTACCAATAGTATTTGAAGTGACCAGTACCGTATAACTACAAGTTTGATTAGCTGAAATTAAAGCATCGGAGAAAGTAATCACCTGGCTACCGCTAACTGCTGTCAATGTAGAGTCAATTCCACATGTATTTTCAATTATTGAAGTTGAAGCTAACTCTAGGCCTAAAGGCAAAGTTGTAGTTTGGCTTAACCCTGTTACATCGGCAATACGCGGGTTCATAATCTCAAATGTTAACCTGGTATTGTTACCAAACCCTATAACTGGAGATGTCACGTTGGAGGTCAACGATAACGGTAACCAAACACTTATAGTATCCGTAGCTGAACCAGAATTACCAGCTGAACTCGTTAGATCACCTGAAGTATTAGTATAATCTCCTTCCGTGGTTCCCAATATGTCGACCTGAACTGTACATGTTGACCCTGAATTTACGCTACCTCCAGAATAAGAAATGCTAGTTGAATTAGCTGTAGCTGTAATCGTACCTCCTGTACAAGTGGTAGACGCGTTAGCGGTTGTTGCCACTTCCAGACCTACAGGTAAATTATCAGTAAAATCTAACGTAGATACATCAACCGTTCCTGCTGAATTATCAATAGTAAAAGTTAAAGTACTCACATCATTTATAAAGATAGGATCTTGTGCAAAATCTTTGCTAAATATTGGAGCATCATTCACTACAATCGTATCTGTAGCCGTACCTGAATTTCCAGCAATACTTGTTAAGTTTCCTGTGGTATTAGTATGACTCCCCCCTGCTACACCAGTAATATCTACACTGACGATACAACTCGATGCCGCACTTACAGTGCCTCCAGTATAATTTACAACACTTGTACTGCCCGCAGCTGTTAACGTACCACCTGTACAAGATGTTGTAGCATTTGGCGTTGTCGCTAATAATAAACCAGCTGGTATATTATTGGTGAAATCTAAAGCGCTGACATCAACTGTGCTATTTGTATTATCGACGGTAAACGTAAGTGTTGAGGTTTGTCCGGAAAAAATAGGATCTTGCGAGAATGACATATCAAATGTAGGCACAGGATTAACTCTGAGTGTATCCGAAGCAGTTCCGGAGTTACCGGCGGAACTGGTTAAATCACCCGTTGTATTTACGTAATCACCAAATGTACTGCTTGTAATATCAACACTCAGGGTGCAAGACGAACCAGTGGATACGCTACCTCCGCTATAACTAACAGTTCCTGCATTTGCCACTGCGGTTAAGGTACCACCTGAACAAGTTGTCGATGCATTTGCAGGAGAAGCAACTTCCAGCCCTGCGGGTAAAGCATCTGTAAAAGCTAAACTATTTGCATCAACTGTACTTGATGAGTTATCGATAGTGAAAGTGAGCGAAGTTGCATTACCAACAAAAATTGGATCCGTGACAAATGATTTACTAAATAAAGGTGCAGCATTAACTCTAATTGTATCAGAAGCACTATCAGAATTACCCGCACTACTAGTTAAACTACCTGTTGAGTTTGTATAATCTCCTTCTGTATTTCCCAAAACATCGACACTAATAGTACAAGTCGCCCCGGCAGAAACACTTCCTCCGGTATAATTTACAGAACTAGTATTTGCAGTAGCGGTAAGTGTGCCACCAGTACAAGTTGTTGATGCATTTGGCGTTGTACCTACAAGTAGACCTGTCGGTAAAGTATCAGTAAAATCTAACGCTGAAACACTTACTGTACTACCTGAATTATCTACCGTAAACGTTAATGTTGAGGTTTCTCCCTCGAAGATAGGATCAGCAGCAAATGAAGCCGAAAATAAAGGTTGCGGATTAACTCTTATAGTATCTGTCGCAGTACCTGAATTACCAACAGACGCAGACGTATCGATTTTAGAAGTTAAATCTCCGGTTGTGTTTGTGTAATCTCCTGCTATATCTGATGTTATATCCACTGTTACGGTACAAGTTGATGAAGCCGCTAAACCACCGCCGGTATAACTTACAACACTAACTCCTGATGTAGAAGTTAGTGTCCCACCTGTACAGGTGGTTGAAGCATTACTTGGAGAGGCAACTGTTAAACCGCTAGGTAAATTATCTGTAAAATCTAAATCACTTAACGCAAAAGCATTAGCGGTATTGTTAATTGTAAAAGTGAGCGTTGACGCTTCGTCTGAAAAGATAGGATCTGATGAAAAACTTTTACTAAATCCTGGTTCAGTAGCAATGTTGATGGCTGCACTATTACTAATACTCGCACTTGATGACCCTGCATCATTATTTGCAGCGTCGGCATCGATAGAAATAGCAACCGTACCTGAGCCAGTAAAATTATTCAGGGTAACAACAGGTGTTGTTGTTGTTCCATCTGATACACTAATATCTGCACTTGCCGAACCAACTAAAGAGACTTTACTGTCAGTAAGTAGTACACCCGTTGTATTGGCAAAATTAACGCCTATCGTTATTGGTCCATTTCCAATGAACGTCGCATCAGCTGATGGTGAATCAAACGTTATAACTATTTCCTGAGCTGATGCTGCCGCTACGAAGTCATCAGAGGCTGCAACATGATCAAGTGCAATCCCTGAAACCGTAGCAGTAAATGCAGATGAGGAACTTGTTATAGGAACCTGTCCTGATATCGTATTAGGTATACTAAAAGTAACATTTAAAGTACAACTACCGCTTGCCGGAACTGTACCACTCGTTACACTCAAAGTTCCAGTACCTGTGGGTGCCAAACTACATGTATCACTATTCGTGCCAGTCAGTGCCATACCAGAAAGTAAAGAGTCTAAATCATCGGTAAAACTTAATGCCGATATACTAGAACTACTCGTGTTATCAAATGTATAAACCAAATCTATACTACCATTACCATAAGCGACATCTGACTGAAATGCTTTAGTCACTGATAGTGGATTAACAATAGATAAAGCACTAACCGCGGGATCACTCGTCCCGCCGCCCAAACTTAAAGATGAAGTTAAAAATTGATAATTACCAAAATCCACGCTAGGAGCAATATCGAGCACTACAGAAATTACACAACTGGTTCCGGCAGTTACATTTCCTCCAACATAAGTTAAGAATGTAGTTCCTGATAAAGTTCCTCCACATGTATCGACTGTCGTGCCAGTATCAGGAGAGGTGACACCACTAACAAACGTGCTTAGGCTCAAAGTAAAAAAGGTGATCGATTGATCAACTGCGGAGGCAGTATTATCTATGGTAAATGTTAATTCTGTTTTGCCTCCCGGCACAAGTGGGAACCCTGTAGCTTCAGCAAAAACCATTGAAAAGTCGGTTATCACTACAGGTAAAACAACACTTGCTGTACTGCTTGTCGCAACCGTATTAATTTCTGAGTTTAATGTAAGATCTTGGCTATAACTGCCTGAGGCAGCTCCACCAGGTACATTAACCTGAGCGGTAAATACACAAGTTTCACTAGCACTCAAATTACCACCAGTTAAAGTAATAGTACTAGTGCCTGAAAATACACTGCCAGAACCACATACATCATTGCTGTCTGTAATTGTAAATGTGAGTCCAGAAAGTAAAGTATCTAAATTATAGGTAAATCCAATATTGGAGGCAGTATTAAATTCATCTTGGTTAATTGTAAAGGTTGCAGTACCTGTACTACCAGGTTTTAGTCCTTCAGAAAACTCCACTGTCGCAGTTGGACTACCAGACACACCAAGAATTGTAGAGACAAGAGGGGAATGAACTGTTGTTGCACTGACTGTTGACGAAGCACTCGTTAATGTGAAAGTCAAATCTCCACTGGCTACATCTGTAGGAATAAGTATATCCACATCAAATGTACAAGAGTTATCCGCTAAAAAGTTACCGCCGGTTAAATTTAACCCCTCAATATCAGTATTAATAAATACCTTTGTCAAAGATGAACCAACTCCACATGGTGGATCCGGTGTAGGTGGTAAAGTAACCGTTGTTGGAAATGGTAAAGGTGGATTTAAAGTCAATAATAATTCACTGTCAGTCACATTTTCTGAAGCCGTATCAGTGATAGTAACTCTAAGTGTTGCTGTTTCTCCTGCAACAACTGTGTCATCAACAAAAGTTAATGCGACAGATGGTGCGCCTGTAATAATTAAATCAGCGGTTGCTGTATTTTTGTCTGCTGTTGTGCCATTTTGAGTGACCGAAATAGGTGAGGCAGTTAAAGTTTTAGCCCCAGCTGTAACACCTGCAGGTACTATTAAATCGACACTAAAAGCACATGAACCTTCAGCTGCTAAGCTTCCGCCTGAAAAAGATAGGCTACCTGTACCGCTTCCTATTAAAATACCTGAACCACATTGCCCAGATAACGTAGAGTTATTCCAGGTTAAACCTGACAATGGCGTATCTAAATCCAATGTAAAAGACATAGCTGTCGCCGAGAAACTACGATCAAAATTGTTGATGGTAAAATTAAGTTTACCTGTCGCTCCAGCTGCTACAGCGGCATCAACCGACATATTTAGAAATGGTAAAGAAGAAGTTACCGTTGTATTTGCTCCGCCTGCACTTGTAAAGTCACCCAATACATCTCCGGAGATAATATTTTTTACGCCCGCCGTAGTTGGTTTTAGATTTAATGCGGCTGTACAAGTAGCCCCTGCGGCTAGCGCATGATTACCACCAAAAGCACTACCATCAATATCATAAGATAACGAGGTACTACCTTGTGTTGACGTAATATCACGCCCTAACGCGACTGAGCCACAATCTGTCACAACATTAGCAAAATCTGATACTTCTAAGCCCGAAGGCAAAGTAAAGTTAGCATCTAAAGTAGCGACCCCAGCCCCATTTAATGAATTATCAAATGTTAATGTTAACCTTACATTTTCACCTACTGAAACAGAAGTTTTATCTACAGTTAAAGTAACACCAACTTTGCCAGAATCCACGGTTAAATCATGAGCTGTACTGTCGTCATTACCCGAGCTTGAGCTCAACGTAATTGCTGGGTTTGTATTTGCACCGACTGTATTGCCGATAACATCCACACTTAAAGTACAAGACTGTCCAGCTCCAAGGCGGTAGTCTGTAAATACAACAGATGTACCACCATCAGCAGCGGTGAAATTGCCATCCAGACAGGTTGTAGATGAATTAACAGGTGTCGCCAATACTATGCCTGCTGGCAAGTTATTGGTAAATGAAAGAGATGAAGCACCAACACTTTCTGCCGTATTATCTATGGTATAGGTTAATGTAGATACATTACCAGGACCAATTGTAGTAGGAGAAAAGGCTGTTGAAAAAGTTGGCGCTGCTTGTACTCCCAAGCTAAAAAGAGCACCAATAAAAAACAACATCCATCTAAAAGTTGGTTTTTTCCATCTATTTTGGTTAAAAACTTTGAACGTTTTTGAGGTTTCCATATTCATCTCTTTGTTATTTTTAGGCATAAAGTTACTGAATTGACGCACAAAGTACATTTTAGTACATCACAGCCAACAAACACAATCTATTAACATGCTTAAAAATTTGTTACTCTTTGAAATAATATTAAAATGTTTGCTGAGTAATATGATTAAACGCCTAAACTCGCTGGCTCTGGCCAGTTCTATGCTCTTTTTATGTGCCTGTTCAAGCACATCCGATGAGATAAAAGAAAATAATTCACCGCAATTGTTTCGTATTAGCGAAGGTATCGAAGTGGGTTTAATTGCCCCTTCAGGGTTTAGAATAACGCAAGAACATTATGGATTTTCACAACCTGAAAGTTTTTCCCGAATCCGTATTTCTGAAGTCGAAGCCCCCTTTACCGGATATATAACAAGTTTAACTAAAGAAAATTTGTTAAAAAATAAACTTAAGCTTATCAATAAAGAACAAATTGAAGTAGGTGGTGCACTTTGCACGCTTATGACGTTAAGGCAAAATATTGCTGGTACTTATTTCGAAAAACTATGGCTAATAGCGGGTGATAAATTATCAAGTATACAGCTCGAAGCCAGCTATCCTGAAGGCGCTAGTAAGCAACATAAACTTGCTATTAAAGAGAGTTTGCTATCACTTTCCGTTGCTACCCAAGATAACTTACGAGTATATACAGGTTTACCATTTGAGTTTAGTGATACGCCAAGTTTCAAATTAAAACAAAGATATGCCAACTCGATAGTTTTATTACCCATAGAAAATAAAAGTGAGGTTGAATCGGTTGTTGTGAGCCACGGAAAAACTAAAGAGCCCATCGAGGAAATTAAAACTTTATCCGATCATTTTATTAAAAACAGTAAGCATTACAAAAATGTTGAAATTTTAAAAAATGAAATGATAAAAATTAATAATATTCCTGCACTTGCAACTACTGCTTACGCACAATTAAAGGAAGAACCTGTTTTTATTTATCAAATACTTTCTTATCAAAAAGAAAAGTTTTTGTTGGTACAAAGTCAATCAGAGAAAAAAGATAAGAAAACATTCAAAACAAACGTTGATAACTTAATACAACATTTTAAATTTAAATAAAACTATTTCTAAGATCTCTATACAATAATTATGAAGTAAGTTACACCCCTTAGTAAGCTTACTTCATTTTTCCCAGCCAAAAATCATTTTCCTGCTATATGAAATTTAAGGGTTTCTGGCAATAAACAAACTTTATCACTACATGCTTGTAGCCTAAGCTCAAACGTTTCGCCAAATACAGACCTTTCTCCTAACTTTGACTTAATTTTAAAGCTACCCTCAAATAAACTTAATATTGATTGATTGAAACCTAATTTTTTTTCAACAGCAGGAGGATAACTGATATTTAACAATACACCTGTTCTCGATTTTAACGCTGTTGATATCAAAAATTTCTGATTTGGTTTATCAGAATTAATATGCCAACCTTCATCCATGTGGATATTTAAAATAATTTCATCATTAACTAATTTGTAGCTAACTTTACCTTTTCCTTTCGCAAAATGTTTGATGATTTTGAAGTCGCCGTGATTTTGTTTTAACAAAAATTCGATTGCTGAAAAACTATTACTTGAGGGTTCACTGATTGCTGTTTTTAATTTATTTAATTGAGGTTTCAATTGCTGATATACTTTTTCTCCTAGTTCATTTAATCGAGCACCTGTCGCAACTAAAATCACATGACCAGAAATTAATTCACCATCATTGATTTGTGTATTAAGTGTGATCTCTTCCCCTTTGTAGTCTTTAGCGTATAAAGTACTACCCTCACGATAATAATTAACTGACGCCTTTAACCATAATTTATCCGAAGTAACCAGATAAAGATCTAAAAGTGCCGATGATATATAGGCATAATCATTTAAAGTAGCCTTACCTGAAAATTTACCGCCAAAACGGGCTCGGCTTAACCCTCCAACTTCAAGATGGTGATTATTAACCAAGTAATTTGCTAATTGTATTGCCGAATGCAAAAACTTTCTTTCATCTAGATTAACATAGGCATCAATATAGGCCGTAACCATCAAAGCATTCCATGCTGTGATCACTTTCTTATCAATATGAGGTTTTACGAGATCTGATTTAACTTGCAACAATTCACTTTTAGCAGCTACCCAGTCACCTTTTGGGTTATAAGGCACTTTCAAATTAGAACCTTTATATTGATACCAGTCATAATGTGCGATAACAGCAGGAGATACTGCCGCCAGTTCGGTTTCAGAGAATACATAATACCGCCCTTCTTTACCGTTATAATCAGCGTCTATTGCACTATGAAAACCACCTTGACTATCCTTTAATGAGTTTTCAACAAAATTGATCGTATCAATAGCCGCATTTTTATAGTTTTCATTTTTAAAAACACTATAAGCCTTAGAATATACGGAAATTAGTAACGCCTGATTATATAACATTTTTTCAAAGTGAGGCTGCATCCAGGTATCATAGATTGAATAACGATAAAAGCCACCGTTAAGATGATCTCTTAACCCTTTTTTAAGCACATTATTCAAATTCAAAGTTATTTGCTGCTTTAATGATTGTTCTGGTGATAATTGGTATTGATATATTAATAATTGCAATAAAGTTGCATTAGGAAACTTAGGCGCTCCGGGTAAGCCGCCATGTTCATTATCTAACTCATTTATTTGTTTTAAGACTAAATTGTCAGGAAGGTCTTTACGCCACTTAACGGCATTGTCAACTGATTCTACATTTAACTGTAATGCAATATTTTTAGCTACTTGATTAATTCTATCTGGACTCTTTTGCCAAACCGTATTTAGCCTGTTAAGAATTTTAATAAGCTTATTTTTTTCAATATATGATCCTAACCAAACAGGTTTACCCTCAGGTGTTAAAATAGCTGTTATTGGCCATCCAGCACTTCCGGTGATTAATTCTAAAGCATTAGTGAAATACTGATCAATATCAGGCTTTAGCTCCCTATCTATTTTTATTGAAGTAAAAGACGTATTGAGAACCTTCGCGACTTCTAAATCAATAAAACTCTCTTTCTCCATCACATGGCACCAATGACATGTAGAGTAACCGATAGATAAAAATATGAGTTTATTATCTTTTTCTGCCTGGCCTAATACGCTATCTTGCCAAGATTGCCAATCTATCGGATTAGTTGCATGACGTAATAAGTAAGGAGAAGCCTCAAAGATCAGCCGGTTTAAGTAATTTGAATGAGAGTACTTGAGACCAGCATCTTTCATTAATTGCTCTAATACTAGTTTACGGTTTTCAAACTCCTTTTGCCAACTCGCAAATTCAGCTTCATTAATAAACATACCAATGGGAGGAGCAACCGCCGCTTTAGCCTGACACAATAAATATCCACATAATATGAATAAAAAGATTAAAATACGCAAAATAGTTTCCAATTCAAATAATTATAAAAATACACCTTTCTGTGCTACTACAATGCAATCTTTAATTTTTGATCAACTTTAATCTGTTTAAAATCCTTAGTATCACCATTAGGCCAAATTATTTTCAAGTCAACTTGCTTAGCCTTACCAACACCAAAATGTTGTTCTTTAGGATGAACCGACATATAGCCATCTGTGCTACGAATCTCTCGCCAAATAGTTTTACCATCAGGTAAAGTAACGATAATTTTTGCACCAATCGCATCTAAGGAAACACTTTTTTCGGGATTTCCTATTAACTTTACTTTTAGCCAATGATGCATAACAGTATCTGCATTATTATTAAACAACACAGCAGGCTCGTGATAGTTATTAATAATAATATCTAAGTCACCGTCGTTATCACGGTCAAAATAGCTTGCACTACGTGAATTCCCCAGCAGCGCTAATCCGGACTCCTCACTTTGATTATTTAATTTCCCTTTGTTATTTTCAAAAAATATATTTCTTTCTTGCGCACTCACAGGCATAAGCGACTGCTTAACTTCATTCGTGAGAGGGTCTCGATAATAAGGGTTTTTACTACTATATAAGTTAAACTCATTCATACCGTTTAATACATACAGATCATCATCACCATCTAAATCGTAATCAAAAAAGTCTGCATCCCAAGACCAGCCCGTTGAAGAATAACCGCGACCTATATTTTCGCTCAGCAAGTAATGTAAATCTTCCCCATTATGGTTTGAAATAAACAAGTCATTTGCTTCTATCACTTTCATACTGCTTAATTTTTCAGCATTAAATTTTAGTTTTGTATCTTCATTAGGCAGTATATAAGATTCATCTTTATTCATAGTGACTATATTTGAAATATAAATATCAGGTATCAAGTCCGCATTTAAATCACTAATACCAATCCCCATGGTATATGAAGGTTTATCTGTTCCCAGCTTTTCTGATACTTCCTCAAACTTGCCATTTCTGTTATTGATAAAATAAGCGTTTACACCAAAATCATTGCCAACAATCACATCTTGCCAACCATCATTATTTATATCCGTATGCGCAACAGCCTGCGCCCAACCAGTATGATCTAAACCTGAATCGACAGAACGGTTTTCAAATTTAAACGCCCCCAAATTTTCAAAAAATTGATTTGGCTGCCCATTACTATTTCTGCGTTTTAAAGTGGGTAAATCACCTTTAATATAATTACCAAAATAAGTGATGTATAAATCTAGATCACCATCATTATCATAATCAAAAAGTGTCGCAGGGCCACCCACATTACCTTTCCCTCCTAATTTAGCAATGTGTGTTACATCCTCAAACTTTTTACCCTCAATATTTTTATAAACTCTATGTTCATCATTCACATAAGTAATGATAATATCTTGCCAGCCATCATTATTTATATCTGCGATTAAAGGTTGGCGAACTTCACCAGGATGAGAATCTTGCTCTCGTAACCAATCTAGGTTGTATTCAGTTGTTCGGTCTTTATATGTACCATTTCCATCGTTTATATATAATTTATTACCTCTTCCGCCCAAAAGTAGAATATCAATAAAACCATCATTATTAACATCTTCTGCCGCGACCCCAGAACCACCAAATGCAGGTGGAATAGTAATAATGCCAGTTGAACTGTCTTTTTTAATAAAAGTTCTTAATTGCCGATTTAACCAATCTGATGATTTATGTTCAAATAAAAGCCCCGATTCAGACGTTACATTAGAGAATCCTTGCTTTACTTCTTGCGTCGAAGAATTAGCAGACGCTATATTAGTATGACTTTTTTGTTTTGATTTTAATGTTGCATGTAATGCAACCTTGTTTGTTAGTTGGGCAGTAGCCTTAATTAAGTGGTCTGGTTTTAATCGTTCATCATGATTCAGTTTCGCGATATTTCCAGCAACGCGTAACAATAACACCCCGTATTGTGCTATGTTCTCCACTAATAATTCCGCAGAAAAAGGATCCGGTTCTAAATACACTTTGAATTCTTTAGAAAAAACAGCCTGAGTTAAATACTGCCAATGCACTCCAGCATCGCGAAAAGCATCCATATCATACGATTCTAAATATATTTGTTTATTTTTATCGAAATTTGGAAAAAACAATACATCTTCATACTCATTCACTTTATGCGGGATAAACACTTTTGCAAAATCATATACTGACTGCTCTGAAATAACGCTTAACTCTTTTTCCATTGCTAATTTTTGTGCACCATCATATAAACCAGCAGAAAATTCAATTAACAAGCTAGAAAAAAGAGATATAATCTCCTTCGATTCTTTTTCATTCTCGGGCCAGCTAACACGCGCAAAGTATACTTGTAAGTTTCTGATGAATAACTGGTTACTCACCTTATTATATGCTGCATATGCAGTTAGTTTTTTCTCTGCTATTTGTTTTAATAACACAGGCTCTACGATTTTATATTCATTTATTTTGCTTTGAACGTTTTCACTTTCAGCTTGATTTACTAAAAAAACAGGCTTACTTAACGTATGCCAAATATGATTTATATTTGATACCGTGATCAACTTTTCATTAAGCTTTTTAGCTTTATTATCAGCAACTTTAAGTACCGCCAGGGTATAGAGATCAAGCTTGTTTTTAAGTTGATTAAGCGCGTTATCAGATAGAGGCAAAAATACATGTTCAACATCCATTAACGCATCTTGCTGTACAGCCAATACAGCCCTTAGCGAATAAGCAATACTTGCATATTGACGCTTATCGTCTTTATGAATCGTTAAATTTTGCTTTGAATTATTAAATAACAATGTCCAGTGGTCATTTTTGTCTTTCTCTGTGGTAAATAACTTATTTACCACAGAATCTATATGAGACTTTAAAACCACTTCTTCATTTTCAGCAACAGCAATTAATGATGCTTGAAGCCAAGTATTTCTAATAAACTCTTTTTGTAAGATATTTTTAGCGAATCTAGCCTGATCTTCAAACGGAGTACCATACATAAAATCCTCTAAACGCGATGCTGTTGCATAACATTTAGGCTCAGACCCTTTTTCTAAGCCATTAATTGCATTTAAAATATCGTTTAATGAGTTATCATTTGCATTACTATTCGCTGAAAAAATAAAACAAAAAGTAACAATAATAAAGATGAAAATAGGGCTTCGGATCTGGTACAATTTTATATTCCTCAGGATATTTTATCTTTCTATTCTCCCTTAAAAAACAGCAGATGCCAATCCTGCTTTGCTTTTTGAATGAATTAATACAAAATCATTAGACTCATCAGACCAATAACAGACACTTTTACGCTTTCATTCCCAGTATCTTTTGTTACAATATTATTAGGAAACTTAACAAATTAACTCAATAGCCTATTGTAGCAAATTGCCTGTTAAGTAAAACAACACTAACGAGGAGTTAGGACTATGCGTCGTATCGTCACTATTGCAGCATTCGCAACATGCGCTATTACTGGTGTTGCAAATAATGCAATTGCACAAGAGAACTTATACGAGTTAAAACAGGTTAAAGCAACTAAAATTGTTACCACAAAATCATCTAAACATATAGATTTCACTGCGGTTAAGAACTATGACAAATACATTATTTCTATATCTGGAGATGGCGGATATAACCATCAGTTTGAATCTGATATACCAACATTAAGTATTGATGAATTAAATCTTCCTTATGATGGATCGTATAATTACGAAGTTAAAGCAATAAAACATGTAGCCGAAGTCAAAGATACAATGAACAATGGGCGCTCTGCCGATGCCAGAGGAAAGATCAGTGTTATTGATGTTACAGCGGGCCAGTTTGCAACTGAATACAATGAAATTGTTGTTGTAAAAGATAAAAAAGAAGTAATAGCAAACAAATTCCCCAAGACTAATAAATTGAACAAAAGAGGTGATCACTAATGATTAACATAAAAAACGGCGCAAAACTAAGTGCGCTCACATTAGCATTAATGACATCCTTTAATTCATCGGCTGATATTCAACATTTAGACGACGTAATTATTACCTTTAGTGCATGTATTGGCAACGACTGTGTCAATGGAGAAAGTTTTGGTTTCGATACCATGCGAATAAAAGAGAATAATCTACGAATTCATGCTCAAGACACAAGTACCAGTGCCTCATTTCCATCTAATGATTGGCGACTAGTTTTTAACGATTCCTCAAATGGTGGCGCAAACTACTTTGCAGTTGAAGATTCTAACTCTGCACGACAAGTATTTAGAGTAGATGCTGGTGCGCCAGCTAGTGCGTTATATGTTGACGCCCAAGGTGATATTGGTGTCGGAACTTCAACTCCAGTAGTTGATATACATGTGAAATCAGGTAACACACCAACTCTTCGCCTGGAACAAGATGGTAGTTCAGGCTTTGGCGCACAAATTTGGGATGTTGCAGGAAACGAAGCTAATTTCTTTATTCGAGATGCGAGTAATGGTAGTAAATTATCATTTAGAATAGAGCCTTCAGCCCCACAAGATAGTATTTACATAGAAGATACAGGTGATATTGGTATCGGTACATCCTCACCTAGTACTCCAATGCATGTAGTTAGAAATGGTAGTAATGCTCAATTATTGATGGAACGTGTTGGAGCAGGAATAGCGACGATTACAGGAGCTAATAGTGCTGTTAACATAGGCGCCCAATCAGATCATAATTTAAAACTTGTGGCAGGAAACGGTGCTGGTAGTGGAGGTGACGTTAAAGTCACATTGGAAACCGACGGTGATATGATTATGGGGTATGGTGCTACAGGTGCTGGAACTGGTGGTCAGTACACTGCATCAACCGGAACATGGGATGTCGGTTCTAGTCGCTCTTTAAAGGAAAAGATTTTTGATTTAAGCACAGAAGATGCTTTGAAAGCAATAAACCAATTGAACCCCGTTACTTTCCATTATAAAAATAACAGCGAACAACAAGTTGGCTTTATCGCTGAAGATGTTCCAGACCTTGTTTCAACAAAAAGTAGAAAAACTATTAGACCTATAGATATAGTAAGTGTACTTACAAAAGTTGTTCAGGAGCAACAAAAAATGATATCCGAATTGGAAGAAAAAGTTAACTCGATAGAAAAATAAAAATAAAAATAATAGCCCAGGTCAAACAACCAGGGCTATTTGATAGCACTATCACAGCAATCTTAAATATTCGGCCGAGTTGGTACTTTACGTCAATTTAAAGTGCAAACAACAACAAAATTGTAGTTTATATTATGAGTTGATGACTTCTTAAGTATAAATTGACATATATTTATTATTCCCTTATTAGTCAAATTTTTACGCAAGCTAAATAAATAACTTTTTTGAAGGTTATTATTTAGAATTATTTGTGTTTTACTTATGTTGATCTCAGTGAGTAAATTTAGATTACATAATCACAATATTTTAGTCCGTAAACGCGCAACTAAGCAGTGCGCCTAGTTAGGAGCAAAGTCTAGTTGCACATGCCATGGCATTAAATCTGTTAAGTCTGAACTGTCATCTCGATTTGGCATTTCTTTAAATAAATGTTGGAAGTAGTAATATGGGTTGATGTCATTTGCCCTACATGTCACCACTATACTATAAAGTATCGCACTTGCCTCTGCGCCATTTACTGATTGCGAGAACATCCAATTTTTCCGTCCTGTGGTAAAGGGTCTGATATCCCACTCTGTTATATTATTGTCGAGCCCTAATTCACTATCTTCTATATAGTGATTTAATTTATCCCATTGATTAAGCGTGTAGTTGATGGCTTTGCCAATATGGCTCTCTTTAAGTACTTTTGTTTTTGCTTCATCTAACCATATTTTAAATGCGGCCAATATAGGTTTGGCTTTTTCTTGTCGTAATTGATAGCGTTTCTGGGCACTGAGTTTTTTATTTTTTGCCTGCGTTTCTAATTTATAAAGCTTGCTGATGAAGCTGCGGGCTTTATGAGCCCTGACTTTATTTTTAGACTCAGCCCTCAGTGCATCATCATATTTACGCCTGGCATGTGCCCAACAGGCATGATATTGTTAAGATTGCCATAAACTGGGTACCCATCACACTGTAAGTACCCTAGATAATCCTCTAGAAATTCTTTTAAACACGCCCGACTTCTCCCCGCCTGGTAATCATAAATCACCACAGGTTGTTTGCTCATTTCATTGCTACGATAAACCCACATATAAGATTGGCTTGTGGCCTTTTTATCTGGTTCATCTAACACCTGAACCCGAGTTTCGTCGGCACATAAACTATGCTCAGCAAGCAAGTGGGCTCTCATGGCGACCACTAAAGGTTTAACCGACATTCCGCACCCTAATTTATGAATACATTTCTTGATATGTTTTGCCTAAGGCATTTAACACGCTTGAGTGCCTGGGCTCTAAGTTGGCAATTAGGCCGTTTTTCTGCTCAAAATACATAACAGTGATACCGCTAAAGCAATGAAATATCCATCTGGCGGTTGGTTTTTGGCTTGGCTTTTTCTTTTGATCGGGAAAGTGTTGGCCAGTGTCCCGTAGTCCCTTTCTGATCCTGTGCTCAAGGGCGTTGTAAACCATTAAGCATAAAGTCATTATCATCAGTAGCGCTTCTATTCGTTCCGGCTTTTTCAAAAATATCGCGCTGGTAAAAAACTCTGGGCTCTTTAAAAACTTAAAGCCACGCTCAACTCGCTGTTGCCCTTTGTATTGGCTTAACAACTCTGCCATGTCGAGGTTATTGATTTCGTTGGTGGCCAGAATAAAGCAGCCGCACTTGGTTTTTATCCGCTCACATTCGGTTAGTGAGCTGGCTAAAATCCCTTCGATGAAGTATTCAAAATAATCGGGTTGGGCGTCTTTTGCCGGCTGGCCTTTGTTTTTATAGCGTGCTTTTTCTCTGATATTAATTGAATTAACTTGCATTATCGGCGAACTTTTCTGCCATTTTGCTAAAGCCTTGCGAGCATCTTGTTCACAGGAAAAGGCTTCTTTGTTCAGTTTTATAAAGGATTTTATCGCCTTATCTGTTTGTTTTTGCAGGCGCTTTCCCAGTGTTTTCATTTCTTTTTCTTTCGCCGCTTCACTTTGAATAAGCAACCATTTCTGTTTGACACCTGCATAACCGCTATCAATCCAGCAACCCCTGTAACCGTCAGCGAAATCTATGAGTTTATACGCTGTTATTTGGTTTATCAGCTGCTTGGCCTGAGTTAAAACAGCAGGCACGCGACTAATGAATATTCTTTCCTGCTTCGCCAATGCTTGTATCGTTGCTTTAACATATAAGGCACTGTCGCCGATATGATACTTGCTGTCACAAGCGCTTTTTACCGGATCCTTAAACTCTTTAACTAACTGGTAAAACTCGGTTTTATCATTTGCATTGCCATTGGCCGGTGACATATACAGCGGGATCCCGGCTTGTTGCTCAACTAATAAATGCAACACAACCTGCTTTAAGTCTGGTCGGTGATCGCGGCTATAGCCATGGGTTAAGGTGACAGCACCCGTATCAGATTCAGTATCGTAATTCCCATCAACATGAAAGCTGGTGATATCTTGATTAACCGTTTCAACTTTTAAGTCGAGTGTTTTAACCGTATTGCTGGCTAAATGCGAAAATAACTCTGTTACCCCAAATTCAAAAAATTTGTCCATGGCGCGACCTAAGGCACTGTCATTGAGCTGCTTAGCTTCAATACCGGGCCTTAATAATCGAGGTAAATCTTTATTGGCAAAAAACTCAGGGAACACATGTAATGGCCGACTAGTAAAGCCTAACCCATTGATGATCATGGCAACAAGCAATTCGCCATAAGAAACAAGCTTGTCATCCGGTGAAGGAATGAGTCGATCAACTTACTCTGCTATTTTTAGTTCTTTACACATTTGAGCGATCAGGCCTAAATGACCAAGGTGTTTGGTGAAAGGTTTAAAAGGTGCTGACATGATAATTTCTTTGCTAAAAAGAAAGTATAAGATCACATTTAAAATAGATCGTCAAATCGATCCTGAAAAATATTTTGATCCTTATAATTAAGCGTATATTTTGAGCAAAAAAGAAACTGTTAAATAGGGTGCTGGATCACGGGTTTAATGATTGCGCCTGCTTTAATGCACCAATTTGCCAGTGTGCCTCTTGAGAGCGTGAGCCCACCACGTTTAAATATTTTAACTTGACGATACAGCGGCAACGCATCACAATATTTAGACATCACAACAGCCGCAAGTGTTTCAGGGCTGGCTATGCAACCTGGGATAGGTTATTTTGGCTTTGGCGCGGTGATTTTTCACTTTTTTACCGTACTTTAACGATTTACTGAGCTTTAATTCAGCAAGAAGATGGTCAATACTAGCTTGCATTTCAACCATATCTTCTTTTAATGCCTGTTTATCTTGTTGAAAAGATAGTTCAAGCCCTACAAAATGATCGTCAAGATCACATAACCGGTAGGCCTGATAATGTGTGATGCTGAGATGGACTGCTCACAGGTAAACCAGAGAGTAACCACTGTAATTGGCGTTATTCAATCCCCATCGCTTTGTGGTTTACACACCATTTAGGCCATTGAAATCGACCTTGCTCTAAACGACGATAGTAGAGCCAAAAGCCATTAGTATCCCAAAATAAAATTTTTAGTTTATTGCGCTATTTATCACAAAAAATATACCAAGCCTGATTGAGCGGATCTAATTCAAGTTGCTCAGCAATGATGATCGATAAACCATTTATGGATTTACGCATGTCAGTGAAGCCCGTTACAAGATAGACCTGTTGCGGATTGATCATTAAAGTATCCTCACAATCATTAAGTTTTTGATGAGGTAAGCAGTCACTGAACTCCAATCGATACCCCGCAGGAGTTGTTAATGTGAGTAAAGAAGTCAGCTGTTCAGGAACATCTTCAGTAAACAAAGGAATAAGATGCTGCTTTTTAGGTGTTGTGGACTTATTGCTGCCATCAATTTGAGTGATACGTTTTTTCCGTGCATAAAATGTAGAAGTCGCCATTTTATGCTGCTGACAGAAATCGCTAATAGAAAGGCCACTGTTTTTCTGTTGGATGAAGAGGGATTGCCAATGGTGCTTATTTTTTGTTGATCTTTCATAATTATCTCCAATAAATTAAGTGAGATAATTTTGCTTAAAGCTGATTTATACCATTTGTATTAAATTAGTGATCAAATATCAGTGAGGATAAATTTTCTACAACAAGGCGTTTGATTGAGCAATAGCAGGCTATTGGGATTGAAAACAACGCAGTTTTAGTGAAATTTAGGCCATTGATAATGATCACATATTTGATGTAATTGGTATTAAATTGGAATGTGGGGTTAAATTAACGCTTACGTTTTAAGATTAATGCCGAAAATGTCTGCCACTTCTCTTTAAGTTAACTTCAGCATCATACAGCGGGCATATTCTTCCCATAAATGACTCTTATGGAGTTTAGTTAAAGGAGTGTTAGTCTTATTATTAAAGGTTTTTTGCAATATTTACAGCGGTACCTTTGTATTGCACCTGACTTCCCCCATTTATTTAAATGGCTGCAATGGCAATGAGAGCATGAGATGATAAATCAAAAAGTGGTTGAAAAAACTCATCAATACTGATTTCAGTATCGCATGCTTGAATAGGCTAGTGAACTATTTCTCTTTTTGCGGGTGTCATAAAGAAAAGAGTCTTAGTTATCTGGTTAGGCTTACCTACAAATTATTTTGTATTCATTACTATTACCTTCAATAAGTTAGTCTCATTTTTAAGTATAGACAACAACTAGCTACAACAGCATCATTAATTTATCACCTAAAGCAATTCCTCGTAACATGACTAATTTCAAAGGTTTTATAATACATTTACGGGTACAAAAACATATTTTTTATTGATATTATTAATTTTAGAATCGTTAAGCACTTTCACTATTTTATTTAATATTTTATTTATTTTTTATGAACCAGCTTATGATTACTATCTAAATGATTGATATACATTTATTGTTTCTAATACACACTGTTCCCAAGAAAAATTCAATGTTTGGGTAACACCTGATTTTGATAATTTCTTACACAACAACTCATCTTCTGATAAACGTTTTATCTGCTTTGCCATCATTTCCACATCGTTTACTTCTATTAATACAGCACTGCTCCCTGTTATTTCACTCATAGATGAATCCTTACAAGTTAATACAGGTGTACCAGACTGCATAGCTTCGAGTACAGGCAAACCGAACCCTTCGTATACAGAAGGAAATAACAATGCTCTAGCAGCTGAATATAAAGTAGGAACATGAGTTTGGTTTATATAACCTAAATATTTTACCCAGCCTTTATCTTGCATTATATTTATTTCGTCAAATACAGCTTGATTATTCCAACCTTTTCCACCAACTAGTATTAAAGGATAACCATTTGGCGATTTTTCTCTATATATTTTATAAGCTTGCAATAGTCGTATTAGATTTTTCCTTGGTTCTATTGTAGAAACAAACAGGAAATACTCTTTATATTTTAATTTATATAGTGCCAGTACATTTTGGCATTCACCAGCGCCTCTCACTCTGTAAGATTGATCGGCACCCAGCGGTATAGCTGTAATTTTATTTTTATTCCCTCCGAACAACTGGATCAATTCTCGTTTGACAAATTCACTATCTGTTATTATGTGGTCTGCATATGTCAAAGCATCATCTATCGCTTTATTTACAAAAGAAACCCTTGCCGATGGGTGGTATTGAGGATACCGAATGGTAGATAAATCATGAATTGTTGTTATTTTTTTTCCTTCAAAATTTGGTAAAACAAAATTTGGTGAATGGTAGATATATTCAGCATGATTACGAAGCGTAAACTTGGTTAGCAATGGTAACAATTTAGAGTAACATTTAACTATCAGATCTGATGAGGCCATTAATTGTCTAAAATTTACAACAGACTCCTTTCCCGTATGAGAATCATTCAAACTTTCATTAGTTTTTAAGATATTATCATGGTAAAACTTCCCATGGGCAAAAAACTCTAAAGATTCAATACTTTGATTTGATTTTAATCCATGACCAATTTGATTTGTATAATGCCCAATACCAGTTAACGGCATTAACAGAGGATCACATCCTAATATAACTTTCATTAATTTACTCCAATGATAAATTGAGAAACTTTAAGTTTCTGACTCCATCATCCAACTTAAAGTATCGATTAGAGAATAATTTTGAAAGTCACCTATTTCTTGAACTAACTGCTTATTAGAACCAAAGAGCTCTTTAATCTCGTTATTACGTACAAAGTCAGGATTTACAGTAACTTTTATATTATAACCTGACAGGTTATTCAGCAATTCAATAATATCCAAAAGAGAAATAGACTTTCCTGAAGATATATTAAAAACGCCTGTTTTTGTTGTTGATTTTAACAAACACATATATGCATTTACTACATCTCTCACATCTGAAAAATCACGAGAAACATCCAAGTTTCCCAATTCAATATCTTCTTTTTTATTTTTAAATGCATTAACTATTTTTGGAATTAAAAAATGTTTGGCCTGACCGACTCCAGTATAATTGAATGGTCTAACAATTATTATTGGTAACTTGTCTGAACGAAGTTTGGCAGCTAACTCCATCGAAACTTTTGATACCGCATAGTCATTTACAGGCGACAAACAGGTTGATTCCGATATAGGTAATTCAGTTGAATTACCATAAACATTACCACTACTAGCTATTAAGACCTTTTTTACTTTAATATTTAATTCAATTAATACATCTAGTAAATTTATTGTACCTTGTAAATTGGTTTTATATATTTCGGCACTATCACCATGTTCAACAAATGAAATTGCAGCTAAATGTACAACGTAATCTGGCTTGATTTCTCCAATTTTCGCTTTTAACTTTGCTTTATCTGTTAGGTCCGCTATTATGCACGTTGAACACCCATTAATATGACTAGTCTCTTGATGACAAAGTGCAATGCATTCATAGCCTAATTCATTAGCCAAATTTATAAAATGCCGACCGGTAAAACCGGATGCACCAGTTAACAATATTTTTTTTGACATATTAAAAGGATGCACCTATTTTATTGCGACGCAAATCTGCTTTCACCATCATAGAACATAACTCTTCAAGAGTTGTTTTTGGCTCCCAACCTAAAACGGACTTTGCTTTTTCAGGATCGCCGATCAATAGCTCTACTTCAGCCGGTCGGTAAAATTTAGGGTTAACCTTAACCAAAGTTTTACCAGTTGTGACATCGATAGCTATTTCATTTTCTTCACTACCTTTCCATTCAAGTTGAATATCTACAGCTTTAAATGCCATAGTAACAAAATCACGAACTGTCTCAGTTCTGTTTGTTGCTAAAACAAATGTATCTGGCTCATCGGCCTGTAAAATTCGCCACATTCCATCAACATAATCCTTTGCAAAACCCCAATCTCTTTTTGCATTCATATTGCCTAGCTCTAAACAGTCTTGTTTTCCAAGTTTGATTTTAGCCACACTATCCGTGATCTTACGGGTAACAAACTCTTGACCACGTAAGGGAGATTCATGATTGAATAATATGCCACTTGTGGCGAACATATCATAAGATTCGCGGTAATTAATTACCATCCAATGGGCATACAGCTTAGCAACACCATAAGGACTACGAGGGTACAATGGGGTAGTCTCTTTTTGAGGGATCTCCTGAACTTTACCAAACATTTCAGAAGTAGATGCCTGATAAAATTTTATCTTGTGGTTTACAATCCTAATTGCCTCTAGTAAATTAACAGGACCAATCCCCGTTATTTCAGCAGTTGTAATCGGTTGTTCAAATGATACACCAACAAAACTTTGAGCTGCTAAATTATAAACTTCATCAGCCTCTGTGTGCTGCAATAATCGAATACTTGCAGACAAATCAGTTAAATCATATTCTAATAGTTCTAAGTTTGGGTGGTTTTTAATCCCTAATTCTTCAATTCGCCAAAAATTAACAGAGCTAGTACGCCTGTAAGTTCCATAAACTTTATAGCCTTTATTTAACAATAGTTCAGCTAAATAAGCAGCATCTTGTCCAGTAATCCCTGTAATAACTGCTTTTTTTGTTCCTACATCATTCAAAATTTATACCTTCTATTAACAATTCTATATTCAATCTATAAATTATCCTAACTGTTTTATAAAACAGTCAAAGTCGAGCTTAGGTAAAATATTCAATTTTGAGAATCTTGAAATATTGAATATTTTTCTATCATTTAATTCGATAAATTCTTTACTTTTAGTAAAAGCGTTTTCCATCATATCAAAATGGGGTGGGCACCAAGCTTTATTGCTTCGGTAATCCCGTATAAAGTGATTTCCTTCACCTTTCACCAACTTATTGTCTGCCGTATTACTAACCGAGAACGAAAAATCATGATCTATACCATATAAGTAAAACTCACTAATGCCCATAAAGTAAGCTAATTGCAAGGCTGCAATCACCACATTTCCACCAGGTTCAATATATTTTACAGGACTGCTAGAAAAATTAAATTGCTCGTTAGATTTAACTTTAAACCAAGTATATTCAAACGAGCTTTCAATCTCTTTATGGTGTCCAATAAACAATTCACCTCTGTGGTTTAATAACAATTCATCGAAAAAATCATTTATGAAAATTGGATCAATAGAAATAGTATAATCGGGATTAAAATCAACTTGCTCGTAAGCCTTATGAAATCGGTTGAATACAAAAGTAATACAATCCAAATCGTTAATTATTTTCAAATCATCCAAACTAACACTTGGTCCATTACCAATAAGAATACACTTTTTCCCTTTGTGCTTATTCTTATATGAAAGCACTTTTCTTTGCCACTTTTTAATAGGTAACCCAGATTCCAACATTAAGCCAACAAGCTTATTTTTCAATAAAAAACTATTCACTTATAAACCACTTTGGCGTATTTTCAGAATTTAAACTCAAGGCTGGGAGTTCACTATATTCCATCGATTTAGCCATATTTATAATCTTACCTTTATGCCTTCCTAAAGCCATCATCCAAATATTTTCACTTCGATTTATGAACTCTAAAGTTAAAGAGACTCTTTTTTCATTTGTCCCCTCTATCTCACAGGCAAAACAATTCTTTGCTTCGGTAATAATTTTCATTTCTGGAAATATAGACGCCAAATGCCCATCATCAGCCGTCCCTAGTATAGATAATTTTATTCCTTCTGTACCTAATAAATTCAAAATGTCTGAATATGATTCTACACACTTGTCAATTGATTTGGTGGTATCAGGATATATAAACTCTTTTAAGCTAACAATAGATGCAAAATACCGAAAGCATTCACCGGCATTACTGCGTTCAGAATCGAATGACACAAAACGCTCATCTAAAATAATTAGTCGACAATTAGACCAATCAACTGAACCTAGATGATTATTTAGAATTTCAGAATACAAAAGTTTTGGTGTATTTCCTCCACTCATCAGAATATTAACCGTTTTATTTTTTTCCAGTTCTGAATTGATATATTCAACTAATTGAGTAGCAATAAGGGAAATACCTTCCTCTACCGTTACAGAAGGTATAAATTCATAGTTCATGCGGCTTTAGTCCGGGATTAAATTGTTTGTAATACTGTATCGGTTTATACTGAATATGTTTGACGCATAATAAAAAACCAATGATAAATTTAGTGCATAAAATCATTAAAAAAATAAAGTTCATTTGAAATAGTTACATACTTTCATATACGACAATTAGATTATTCACTACCTCATTAAATCCATCTACCCATATTGTGAGGAAATAATCATAACATAACAAAACAAGTCAGGCATATAAAGAATCAACTCAGACAAACTATTTTACACGAGTTGATAATGTAGCACTCAATTTCTTTAAGTTCGTTACACTTCAACACCTTTATAGCAATTATTTAAGTTCAATCCGATTGTCACTTACACTCACTAATTATGGTTAATGAGCATTCTAAAAATTAGAATATATGATGTTAATGCACTACTTGCCAATCTGTAACTCTGGTACTTATGTTAGTTTGAACCCTACTACCCGAAGCTGTCATTATCCATACTCGATTATTTCCGTTTACACTATTTCGCCAGACAAAATCCCCTACACTATCACCATTTAAGTCTAGTACTTGTACAACTCCCCAATCTGAGTCATGTTCCGAAGGTATACCTGTAACTGCAACACGTGTTCCACCGTCCATTCGCCAAATTGTATTTTTTCCATTAGTTGGATTTCGCCACACAATATCTGAATTACCATCTTTATTCATATCGTAAAAACCCACTATTTTTTCATTTAAATCAGATATTGTTACTAAACTGGTGGTGCTATTGCGACTACCACCCGACATGAGCCAAAGTGTATTTTTACCACTCCCCATATGCCGCCATAACACATCATCGGTGCCATCACCATCACTATCATTAATTCCAACCACCTGCCAATCGGTATCACTGAGCCTTACCTGGGCCACAACACTAGATCGAACCGTACCATTCATTAACCATACTATATTCTTACCATCAGATTCATTGCGCCAGAACACATCATTGTTACCATCACCATTAAAATCCCCAACTCCCGCTACGCCATAATTAATATCTGTCATTGTAGTGAGGGAAGTAGTGCTAAGCCTGGTAGCACCGTTCATTAACCATAAACTTACTTTCCCATTTGTTTTATGGTGCCAAAGGATATCTGACTTATCATCACCATCAAAATCACCAACTCCCCCTACCGTCCAGTCGGTATCCGCCAACGTAACTAACGAGTTTGCGCTATCGCGAGTAGCTCCACTCATCAGCCAAAGTTGATTTTGTCCATTGTTATTATTTCTCCATAAAACATCAGCTGCTTGATCCTTATTGAAATCACTATCAACAATAAATGCTGAGCTTCTGTATCCGTCGTTTACTACTCGCCAACTATCTGTTTTAGTAGTGATATTAGTACTACTACTCGCTGACTGACCGCTCATCATCCAAACGATATTTTCTCCAGTGAATTTATCTCGCCAAACAAAATCAGAATCACCATCACCGTCATAATCAGCAATTAAAGCTGGCTTTTTTTCCTGACCTGAGTATGTTGGCAAATTGATTATAGCGTCTCTTGTTGCACCATTCATTTTCCAAAACTTATTCGAACCAGTCGCCATATTGCGCCATACAATATCTGCTTTTCCATCTAAATCCATGTCTTCTAAATGAATAATATTCTCATCAAGATCACTGATAGTTACAAGGCTATGAGAACTTGATCTACTACCATTATCCATTAACCAAAGGGTATTTTTACCATTAGACGAGTGCCGCCACAATATATCGTCTGTTCCATCATTATCACTATCTCCAATACCTCTTAATTTCCATTTAACATCACTTAGTGTCACTTGCCCAATTACAGAGTTTCTAGTTGTTCCGTCCATTATCCAGACTAAATTCTGACCGTTACTTTTATTTCTCCAAAAAATATCAACTTTGTTGTCACCATTAAAATCTCCTAAACCAGCAACTTTCCAATTTATATTAGTCATAGTTGTTAGAGAAGTTGTGGATGAACGAACTGACCCATTCATTAACCACAACATTACCTGACCATTAGAGTCATGATGAAATAAAATATCTGGAGAGCCATCTGCATTAAAATCACCACTTCCGGCTATATACCATTCAGGATCTGATATCGTGGGTAATGATGCAACTGAATCTCTGGTTGAACCGTCCATTAACCACAACTCATTACCGCCCGTATCTAAATTTCGCCATAAGATATCGTCATCACCATCACCATTGAAATCATTTAAATTATTAAGTATCGCTCCCACATTAATATCGAGAGGATCACTATCTGCACCATCTAGCACACCATCATTATCTGAATCATTATCATTTGGATCCGTACCTGCTATAAACTCAGCTAAATTACTTAAACCGTCAGCATCCGTATCAATAGTTGCATCTGTGTCATCTAGTGGATCTAAGCCATTCGCGATTTCAAAGACATCTGTTATTCCATCCCCATCATCATCATCGTCTTGCGCATCAGATACACCATCACCATTCGTATCAGTTCCCATAAGGAGGTGCTGATTTAACTCTCCGCTTGAAAATAAAGTAAAAGAGCCAGTACCGTTACTATCTGTCCAACTTCGAGTTCCTGTAACGCTATTATCAAATCGGGCTGGAAAAGTATTTGAACTATTCGTTATTTTTAATACCAAAACGATATCATCACTGGCTGCAAGCGAAATACTATCTGTTAAAATATACCTATTCGTACCACTCACACCAGCAAAGCTTAATTCACTATCAAGGAGCGTGGTAGGTGTACCACCTGGTATCGAATCATAAAAATAAGCATCGACAACAGCAGTATCACTCAGGGTCACTTCAAATCCTTCAATTTCCAGGTTTGAGGTATCATTGGTAAACCTTACCGCTGTCCAGATAACCGTTGAACCATACCCTACACCAAAACCTGAGACACCACCTAAATCATAACGAATATTGCTTCCAGAACCCACATTACCGGGTACAACATCGACTAATATATTTGCTCCATTCTCTGTTATGCTGGAGACAGTTACACCGCTTGAAGTTGAATCTGCAAGGTCTGAATTTGGATTTGTTGCATCTCCAAAAGATGTATTATTAGTAATTCCCGGAAATAAATCACCAGTATCTCCCTGATTTGTTTCATTATCTAAATGCAGAAAACCATCCGCTTCTTCAACATCAACTAATTTATTGTTTTCATCACTATTAGTTGTATTTGAAGGGTCAATATGAGTAATTAACAGTCCTTCCCCGCTCAAACCTGAATCAAAATTACTTTGCTGGCGGTTTTCTAAAAAAAAATGTTCTCCAATTTGATACTTATCTAACCATATTCTTAAATAGTCGCTGCTAATGTCAATCTGAAGCAGAGTATCAGCAGTGAGACTCGCAGTTACATTCGTCGGTTCAATCAATCCTGATTGACTTTTACTCCAACCTGTCAGATGTGCAGGTGAGTCTCCCGAATTTGTTACAGAATTCCAACTCCCCCCACCCATTAAGCCCCAATCACCTATTCCTTCTGAACCGCCATTTACATCGTAAAGGTCAGGTAACCCTAGCATTAAATGCCCTAATTCATGGGCCATGATACCTATTGTTGCTTGCCTTGCTGCTGGTACTGAAGTTGCGTGCTGTTCACCAAATGCGGTATAGGGAGCTATATCAACCGAATCTAATGTCGTTGTTGGCATACTTGACTTATGTCCCCAAATCCTAGGAGTTAGCGCTGAAGCACCACCAAACGAATTTTCGTATCCGGCATAAATCAAGACAATTGATAACTCTTTGGCAGATATCGCACCATCAAGGTCATCATCATAACTACTAAAGTCTATCGCAGTATTTGCAGCAGTAACAGCAGCCACTAACGATGAATCTATTGCATCAAAATCACTTCCTGAATTTGGGTGGTTACTCCCTAAGGTAACACTTATAATGCCATCATTAATCGCGCCACTGTTAGAGTTATCAGTTTCAACAGCTTTTATTAATGTAAAATTACTATAAGAATTTTCAAGGAAGTAGTCTTTAACGCTAGCCGTTGCACCAAACATTAAAGATTCGAAGCTAGTAACCGAATGAGTAAAACTAGTATCAGCAAAGGCAACCAGAATTACCAGTACGTCTTGATCAACCGAAGAAACTGATGACAATGGCACATTTGAGCTGCTAAATAAGTTAAGGTTGTTAATATTTTTGTTAAATTGATACGGAAGTTCAAGTATTTCTTCTTGTAATGCCTCACTGTTAGTTAACTTCCCACTCGTCTGATTATTTTTTTTTTGATTAAGTTTTTTTAGTGCGGAATCTGGTTTTATATTTTTGGGTAATAGATTCAATTCTGATTTGTTGATTCTACCCACTTGAAATTTTGAGGCCGATAATTGTCCTTGTTTATTTTTTGTCGCATAGTACCAAGTATTATTTTTCTTTATAATAGTGTGGTTACTCTCAGTTTCAAGCCAATTAATATAAACATTTCCCTTTGCATAGGCTGTAAATTCAAATCCAGATGGCTGCTTTAATATAATAGGATCCGGTGAAACAGGCACTGAAGCTATCGCACTAAAATGAAAATTAATAATTACAAGGCTTATAGTTACACAATACAAGTATTTTACTAAATGAAAATACATAATTAATTCCTAATCATGTAAAAGTGGGACATTATAATAATTATAGTACACGTTTAAGCCCACACCTAAACTGCCAAATTAATTTATACGATTATGAAAAGAAAACACCGTTCAACTTTTAGTAGCATATAAAATAATAAAAGCCTTTAAAATAGCGTTATTGAGAGAATTTTTATTCCGTGATCAGGTTTATTCTTAGCTAAGAATAAGTTATGTCTCGTGTATGCGGGAAGGGATTCCACAGCCTTAGAAGCAAGTTTAATTTAACCTCTGTAACGACTACTATGAACCTAAATTGGTAAAAAGAGGCTTACTCTAGCCTCTTTTTACATTTTAATTAAGGTGATTAAGCACCATTTTTTAATGCATAACCTGCCAATCCACTGTGCTCCCTGCGACACTAACCTGTTGACGTTTTCCATCTGCACTCATTAACCAAATCCGGTTATTACCCGCATTACTGCGCCACAATATATCTGCAATACCATCTCCATTGAGGTCCAATAACTGCTTTATCTGCCAGTTAATATTTTCTTCCAAAGTCAGACCAGTTACCGCTCCTCGTATCGCACCATCCATCTTCCAGTAGATATTCTTTCCATTACTCTGATGACGCCACAAAATATCTGCTTTACCATCCCTGTCTAAATCATCTACGCCCGCTATCCGATAATCCATGCCCGATTGCGTACTTAAACTATGTACTGACTGACGACTGCCATTACCCATTAACCACAAGCTATTCCTGCCGTCACCTGCATGACGCCACACTATATCATCTGTGCCATCACCATCCAGGTCATTGATACCCGCTACCTGCCATTGTGTATCCGTCAGCCTCGTTTGTCCTATTACCGAACTTCTTGTTACACCATCCATCTGCCAGACCAGGTTTTTACCATTTGCTTCATTGCGCCACAAAATATCCGCTTTGCCATCTCCGTTGAAATCTCCCACGCCCGCAACTTGATAATTTAAGTCTGTCATCGTGACTAAAGACGTCGTACTTCGTCTGCTACTGCCATCCATCAACCAAAGCATCACCTTCCCATTTCCTTGATGATGCCATAAAACATCACTCTTGCCATCAAGGTCAAAATCTCCTACACCTGCAACCTGCCAGCCTGTATCCGCTAATGTAACCAGTGAACCCACTGTTTCGCGTACTCCACCTTTCATCAACCACAGCTGGTTTTCACCCGTAACGCCATCTCTCCACAAAATATCTGCGTAACCATCTCCGTTAAAGTCGTGGCTTACTTCGCTTGTATTGTGTTGATATCCATGATTGACAATGTGCCAGTCATTTTCAACTTTACTTGCCAGAACACCGCTATCACTTAAAACTTGACCACCTAATAACCAGACCTGATTCACTCCCGTTAAATTATGACGCCATACCATATCCTGATAACCATCTGCATTCGTATCTGCCACTAAGGCCAACTCAAAATTCAGGTCTGTTTGCTCCGGTAACCCTTTCACTGCCGTTCGACTACTACCATCTAATTGCCAGTATTTATTACTACCGTTCACTGTATTTCGCCATAAAACATCTGCTTTTTGGTCTTTGTTCATGTCAACTAAACCGACCACCGTTTCATTAACATCACCTACCGTCACTAAACTATGACTACTTAATCTACTCCCTGAATCCATTAACCACAGTGTATTTTTTCCCGTATCATTATGACGCCATAAAATGTCATCTGTGCCATCATTATCGGTATCGCCAACTCCTGCAACCTGCCACTGAGTATCAGCTAAACTCACCTGGCTTACCACTGATTCTCGTGTTGCACCATTCATCAGCCAAATCTGATTTTCTCCATTAACCTGATGACGCCATAAAATATCACTATTGCCATCATTGTTAAAATCACCTAAACCAGCTACCTGCCATTGCATATCTGTCATGGTTGTTAATGAGTGTGTGCTGCTGCGGCTATCATTATTCATCAGCCATAACATGACACGGCCATCATCACTATGGTGGAACAAGATATCTGTACTGTTATCATTGTTAAAATCCCCCGTTCCTGCAACGGTCCAGGCTTTATCACTTAAAGTTGGTAATCCCGTTACGCTGCTACGGGTTTTTCCATCCATCAGCCACAACTCATTTACACCGCTGTCCATATTACGCCACAATATATCAGCCTTGCCATCACCATTAAAATCACTGCCTACTATCATTGCGCCCACTAACGGATTAAGTGGTTCAATGTCTTCACCATCTAAAACCCCATCACCGTCTGTGTCGTTAACATTCAGATTAGTACCAGCTAAAAACTCCTGAAGATTTGATAAACCATCATTGTCCGAATCTATTATTGCATCATCAGGGTCATTCGGATCTAAACCATTAGCAATTTCATAATCATCAGTTAACCCGTCTTGGTCAGTATCTAATGCCACAGGACCTGGGCAATTCCCATCATTTTCAACTATACATTCTAACCATTCATTAAACTCAGCATCATAATTCGTGCCCCAAGCAGCTATAACATCAGCATAAGGTGTAAATGCTGGCAAAGGAGGTTCTTGTCCCGAATCTGGTGCACCGCAAGTCCACACCCAGGCCCCACTGCCATTTTCGCTGTCATCATATTGCCATTTCCATGAATTCGCAATTGCATCATCTTTTAATTGCCACCCCCAGTCTATAGTACAAGCCGAATCATCTGTTATTGCATATTTTGCGGCCCTCATTGAAGGTAATAACTCTGTATCTATTTCATTACGATGTTCTTCCATCATAAAACGAGCAGCTAAAAAACCCCATCTATAAGTACGGTCTGAATTACTATTTGCATAAGTAGTTTGGAATAATTCACTCAACTGATATGTTTTATTTGGAGCCAAAGCTAACGCTGCCTCATTATCAGCTGGTTGAGCCAAATATTCAGCAATACCTTCCCCCCACCAAACCGAGTTAGCAGCCTGATCGTTGAATCCGCCCCATTGATTAAAGCGGCCATCCAGGTAATGGTATTGTTCATGTTCCAAATTCCAGATAGAAAATCCCGGTAACCAAGTAGCCTGAAAAGCAATGAAACGCGCCTGAGAACTATCACTGAAAGGGTCATCTTCTAAATACATTCCACCATTATCAGTATTAATCCCAAAGAAATCACCAGCATAGTTTTTGTATTCAGCATCTTCACTAAAAACAATGACTTCTAAAACATCATTTGCATCATTGGCTACCGGAGTACCTGGGTTAGTGCCAAAAACATGATGAAACTTCTGCTGACCTGACGCCAAAGTGTCACAGGTTTGAGTAAGGTTTTCCTCTGTTATCGTCCCTTGATATCTAATTTTTACATTTTCACTACACTGATGATTGCCTGATAGCACAACAGCTTCTAAATTAAAATTGCAAGCGTCACCATACAAATCACAATTGTCAGAATCATGAAACTTCACCATACTTTGAGCATTAACCCAACCATTACTACCCGTGGCACCAAAAGCATATGTAGATAAAATACTGATCATTGTAGGCCTAACTTTATCAGCTATCGTACCATTAAATTTAAGTAAACGACCCAACTCTGAAATCGTATCTGACCATTGATATTCTCGGGTATGATCTATTAACCAACTTCCATCTGTCGTGACGAATTTAATCAAATTATCGATAATTTCAGGGGTACTTGTTAATGTAGATTGTAATGCTTGCTCTTCATAAGTATTGGCATTAAAGAACTGTACCAATATATTGGTAAAACCCTGCTCTTCATAATACAATCCCCAATCGTCTGTTCTAGACACTGAATTAGCATAACCTAACAAAGCTTCACTAAAGCGCATCAAAAATTGTTGTCGGTCTGTTTTTGAGCTATTGACTAAAATAAGCATTTCAAAGCGTATCATGAAATTACGGGATACTGACCCGTCAAAGTTAATAAAGTGTGCGCCATTAAAATAAGTATTCAATACAGAATTAAGTTCAGATTTATAGTTACTTTGAAACACGCGCGACGTACTACTTTCAGCCCAATGCATTGCGCGTAAGTAGGTGATTAGTTTTTCAAGTTCAACAGCTCCTGTCTCATTCGTGCCCGTATAATCAACTAAAATGGTAGAAATTGCCTGAACCACTGTTAACAAATTTGCATCTGAAAAAACGTCACTTCCAGCATAACTTTCATTATATAAGCCGTATAAACAACCTGTTAAACTCCCACCTGTGATTGCAGATACCAAATCATTACCAGTCAAATTCAACAATTCACTGGTTGCGGCACATCCTGAACCAGAGCTGATGGAGTTACTTTGCTTCACAAAATTATCAACTCTTTTTGTATAAGTAGAATCAAAAATTGTATTGGCTTGTACTACAGAATCTCTGTCAGCTGCCATTTTCATTTGTATTCTCTTGTATTCATTAGGAGGTACCAACCGGGGAGGTTTTGGTACATTTTTATTATTCGATTTTATCCTATGTTGAAATTTTGACACTTCACTAAAGTTTTTTAAGTTTGTTGGCTCTAATTCAATTCCAGCGTTTTGGCTATCCGCCATTGCTACCCCTGAATTAAGCAAAAAACTAGTTAATATTATGCTTTGTCTTTTCATTTTAATTCCAAATTTCTTCATTGCGTAAGTTTTGTCAACTAATTATTTACTTTTAGTAAATAAAAAAGTTAATACTTTATATCATAACAATATAAAATATACAATATACTTAACTTGGTATTTACATAAAACGCTTGACAATAAACAGCAAATGACTAAATAGTATTATTTCTAATATAAATAAAAATGCCAGTCAGCTTAACTGACTGGCATTAGGTTTGCTCTAGCCTCTTTTTACATTTTAATTAAGGTGATTAAGCACCATTTTTTAATGCATAACCTGCCAATCCGCTGTGCTCCCTGCGACACTAACCTGTTGACGTTTTCCATCTGCACTCATTAACCAAATCCGGTTATTACCCGCATTACTGCGCCACAATATATCTGCAATACCATCTCCATTGAGGTCCAATAACTGCTTTATCTGCCAGTTAATATTTTCTTCCAAAGTCAGACCAGTTACCGCCCCTCGTATCGCACCATCCATCTTCCAGTAGATATTCTTTCCATTACTCTGATGACGCCACAAAATATCTGCTTTACCATCCCTGTCTAAATCATCTACGCCCGCTATCCGATAATCCATGTCCGATTGCGTACTTAAACTATGTACTGACTGACGACTGCCATTACCCATTAACCACAAGCTATTCCTGCCGTCACCTGCATGACGCCACACTATATCATCTGTGCCATCACCATCCAGGTCATTGATACCCGCTACCTGCCATTGTGTATCCGTCAGCCTCGTTTGTCCTATTACCGAACTTCTTGTTACACCATCCATCTGCCAGACCAGGTTTTTACCATTTGCTTCATTGCGCCACAAAATATCCGCTTTGCCATCTCCGTTGAAATCTCCCACGCCCGCACCTTGATAATTTAAGTCTGTCATCGTGACTAAAGACGTCGTACTTCGTCTGCTACTGCCATCCATCAACCAAAGCATCACCTTCCCATTTCCTTGATGATGCCATAAAACATCACTCTTGCCATCAAGGTCAAAATCTCCTACACCTGCAACCTGCCAGCCTGTATCCGCTAATGTAACCAGTGAACCCACTGTTTCGCGTACTCCACCTTTCATCAACCACAGCTGGTTTTCACCCGTAACGCCATCTCTCCACAAAATATCTGCGTAACCATCTCCGTTAAAGTCGTGGCTTACTTCGCTTGTATTCCATTGAGCTCCATTATTAGCTACTTTCCAATTGATTTCATTTTGTGTATCAACATTTATATTTGAGATTAACTTCTGTCCTTCCATTAACCATAATATAGTATTAGTTGAAGTTTTATCGCGCCATATAAAATCTTTAAAACCATCATTGTTAACATCTCCAACCAGGCTTATTTCCAGATTCAAATTACTTTGTTCAGGCAACCCTTTTACAGCGGTACGTATTTCACCATCAAGTTGCCAGTATTTATTAGCTCCGGTTAATTTGTTTCGCCATAGAACATCCGCTTTATTATCATTATTCATATCAAATAAGCCTACAACTTCATTTTCCAGAGCATTAATTGTCACCATAAATTGCTTATTAACTACGTTACCATTATTTATTAGCCATAATTGATTTTTACCATTACTCATATGGCGCCAAAACATATCATCGTGGCCATCATTATTTGTATCTCCAATACCAACTAAACGCCATGAAGTATCATTTTGAATTGGTAAACCTACTACAGAGTTTCTTGTGCTACCATCCATTAACCACACTAAACTTTGACCTGTTTTACTATGATGCCAAACAATATCCGATTTATCGTCATTATTAACATCTCCTGTTCCGACTATGTTCCAGTCAAGATCTGTCATTGTAGTAAGTGAGTGGACACTCTCTCTTTCACTTCCATCCATAATCCAAAGATTCACTTTACCATCAGCTTTATTATACAATAATATATCCGTATCGAAATCACCGTCAAAGTCTCCCGTACCAACAATGCTCCAATTTTGATTATCAATTGCCGGTAGAATAAATTTTGAATCGAAGTTATTTTCAGCCATTAACCATAATTCTATAAAACCTGTTTTGGCATTAAACCATAATAGATCAGACTTACCGTCTCGATTAAAATCACCGCTGGTTAATTCCGCTAACAATGGATTCAGATCTGAACCATCAGAAATACCGTCACCATCAGTATCAATCAATGTAGGATTTGTTCCCGTATTTATCTCAATATTATCTTCAATACCATCATCGTCAGTATCCTTATCATACGGATCGGTTCCCAATTCAATTTCTTTTGTATCAGTTAAACCATCATTATCACTATCTTTAGCTGGGTAACCACTGACTCGATACGAGTAATCACTACATTGATTTAATTCATTGCATGCCTTAACCCAAATAAACCACTGAGCGTCATCTAGACTTTCTAGAATATAAGATAAACCTGTAGTTTCAACTACAAATGAGGACAAACTTGAAGAGGTATTTCGGCTAATAAAAACTTGATAATGTGTTGCATCATTCACAACCTGCCATTTAATCCCCAAATTACCTATCGCTACATCGTGATTAACTTCCACATTAGGTCTAGATAAATAATGAGTACTTTCTCTTGCACTAAACTCACCAAATTTATATGCCGAGCAGCCATTTTCATTACAGCTTCGTGTAGCTGCAATATAATCAGCAGGTACCTCAGGTAAACTAATTCCTTGCATACTAAATAATAATGCATCTACTTTATAACTCGCCATAAGTTCATAATTAGAACCAGGTAATTTTTTAATTAGATTTAATTCGGAAGTTATTTTTCCCATATTTTCTGAAGCATTACCACCTGCACTAACATTTACCAAATGGCTGTCAGTATGGTTCTGGTATGCCGAAACAGAACGGTTTCTCGATGGTATATTAGAATTGAAATTCGTTTTTGATTCAAAATTAATATCACCAATATAGTTACTCCCATCAGATGTGAACGCTAACTTAGCGAACTTAGGAAATAATTGATTTACATTGAGTTGTCGAACAATCGACTGTTCATTTGGTAACTTCACTGTAATTTGATTATTTACATTTATCACTATTGAAATATCAAACCACTGTTTTTCGGGAACTTCAACTTTGACTGAATTACTATAGTCATTATTAAATACTAAATAATAACTACCTATATCCGTTAAAAATTCATTCTGGCATCCATTTCTAACTTTCACTATGGTAAAAATTGATTCCTGAAATTTGATTCGTCCATAATTATCACTATCGACCCAACCAGCTTTCATTTCGGTACTACAGCCATTAATGTGGGTACTATCAGATAAATAGGATGATAGCTTTAGATTATATCCATTTTGATGGTACATATATTGATTTGATATTACTGGATATTCTGCAGCATATCCAAGCCTACCATTCAATTCCTTAACGCTTCTGGTATACCATAAATGACTGTTTTCAGGCCCTGAAATATGAGTGCCATGTAGGGCTGCAGGCCACCCCAATACAAATTCAGTATAATCTGAACAAATTTGTTCAAAACAAGTTTTCGCCCAGTATTTTTTTGATTCAATAGTGTACATTTCACTTTGCTGGTTGATATTTTTAGAAGTCGAGTTTGAACTTCCAATAAACCGCTTGTCTCCTGCTGCATCTTCATCGTATACCTGTACAGAAGTACCATTAATAGTTCGTTGAGACCAACTGATTCTGATTTGGTTTACTCTATCACCTTGTGACGCTGATAAATTCTCAGGTACTGGTATCGTGTATTCTTCTATTGCCTTCAGTTCACCCACTTTATAATGTGGATTTAACTCACAAACGTTATCAGCAAAACAATTCTCTATCCAAAAATAATATTTAACTCCTACAGCTGCTGATGCAAAATTAAGACTACTCCCGATATTAATTTCTTGTTTTTCTACTAGTGATTTCTCGCCATTAACACTTTGTGATACATAGATATTTATGTGTTTAGGAGAAACGCCAGAATAATTATTATAATTTAAAGAAAGATTAATTGTATTCTCATCATTGTGTGAAACTGAATATAAATAAAAATATTTTTTATTAGCGATTACAGGTGGTTGGGGTGTAACTCCCGTGTTAATACTGGCATATTCACCCATAGCCGAACAATCATAAGCATTACAGGCATTTACACGATAATAATAAAGACTATTATCATTTACATTATCAATATAAGTTAAAGACTCTGTTGTATAAACTTTTACAGGATTTGAATATAAGTTTGTAAATCTCTTTATTTCATAAAAAGCAGCATTCGCCACTGCCCCAATCGTAAGTTTCACATCATTTTCTGCCGTTAGCTCTAATTGAGGAGCATTTGCGATTAATGGTGCTGTTTGTGCATTCGAAGTTCCCCCCTTAACAGGTAAACTGAAGTCACTACATTGGTACTTTGTACAAGCTTTTGCTTTAAAATACAGTGTTGTTTCAGGTGCTAAATAATTGAGAGTATAATAATTACCATGATGTGATTGAGATCCTAGTTTGTTATATTCACCATCAAGATGATCAGAAAAATAAATTTCTATCGTGTCCACATTAGATTGAGCAGACCATGTCAAAGTTATTTTATCAAAATACCGGTAAAGTGTAGTTGTCAATTTGGGCTTATCAGGAGTCACAACATCACCCATACCATAAAAAGTATCGCCTATAGCATAATTTGATTGCACGTTGTTTACCTGACCATTTTCTGACTTAATATAGTATTCGTATTTACGCCCAGGAATGATGCTAAAATCTTGATAACTTGTATCAGTTGGATTCAATGTTTTAATATGGCTAAAATACGACTGTCCATGAGGCCGACGATAAAGACTCTGCTTGGTAGTTCCTAAAGGCACACTCCATTGCAAAGCAATATGATCTTGATGGGCTCTCTTTGTTGCAACTAAATCATCAATTCTAGCGATTTCTGATAAATATTGACCATTACTTCGTAACATTAAATCATCGGAATACTGACATTGCAGGGCAACACAACCTTCAACATAATAAAAATATGTTGTATCCGGTTCAATATTCTCGTCAATAATACTTAATGAATTAGATCCGAATGTATATCCATATTCGTATTCATCCACCAATTCTGCTTGAGTAAAGCGGTTTTCACGTCGATATAAACGTACATAATCATAACCAGAACCTGTATAACCAGATTTTATTGTAATATTTACATTTGAATTACTATTTAATACCGTTAAATTCGGTTTCGTTAATGTAAATGCTGATTTAACAAAGTTAAAGTTTGTCGAAACCTGTACACCACAGTTAGTTTCAGATTTACAAGCACTTATATAATAGTGTAGCGTGTCGCCCAGTTGAATTACGTTCTCAGTAAATTCAGCACTATAAACTTTCTTCCTAAAAATCTTCGCACTGCCATTTCTGGCACCATAAACCTTATAAAATTTAATATCAGGAATAGATTGCCATTTTAAAATCAATACATTCATATCTTCAGAAGTAAAATATCTGAATCGATTTGGCCGTTCAGATTGATAAATCGCATCGATATTCAAAGGGTCAGAATTTAAACCACAAATATTAAGCACACAAGCTTTTACTGTTACCTGATATGCTTGGTTGTAATCTCGATGAAAAGACCAAGTAGATTGATGACTACTTCGCGTGATTAGATCATTTCCACTTTTCATTTCTATTAGGTATGTTGTATTTTCTTGACTATTCCATGTAATTACTCCTTGATTACTGGATTCATTAGACTGGAGTTGAAGATTCGAAACTTTTTCTGGTGAAACAACAAAACCTCCGGTAATCGAGTATGTCGCATTACATTGAAACAATCGGTTACAAGGTTTGATAAGATAAGTATATTCAGTGTCTATTTGTAAATCAGAAAGTTTATCAATATAATTATTAGAATAACTAGCACCCAAATAAACTTTTTGTTCAGGCTCTAACGTTGGATGTCGGTATATTTGATATATTGCGGCCTCTACATCTTCAAAATTTATACTAATTTTCCCAAGTTCTGATTGAGAAGCATTACCATAACTTGGTGTACCAGGTAATGACTCAGTTATGCTTCTTATATCAATTACATTCAAGTTACATTGGTAATAACAATAAGAGTTCTTAAATAACACATGCTCACTAAAAGGGTTTAATATACCAAAACCAGATATTATCTCATTATTATTTAAGCCTATTTTAAACCCTTCATTTAATTGTAAATTATATAACCAAACTGTTGGACTTGATGATGTTCCAGAATAAGCTAAAAGTTGATCCCCTTGTTGTGAAAATCCAATTAGGCTATTAAATTTGTAGTATTGATTAAATTCTTCAGTTAAATCTTTAATAGCATTAGTTTTTAGATCATAAAATGCATATTTAGAATTGGAATAATTTGGATATGATGCATATTGCACTAAAAGACTGGCAGCCGCATTATCCAAAATAACATCTTGAATTTTAATGCTTTTACTTATAAATCTAGGGCGTTGTATATGAGTGTATTCATTCGTTGTTAGATCAAGAAAATATAGCTCAAAATAATTACTACTCATTCCTGTTAACGCTTGTGTTGTCTTAAGTAATAATTTATTTTCGGCCGTACCTACTACGGTGATATTTGAAAATTGGTCTTTTATTAAAGTAATCGTTTGCGTTTGTTCAACATATTTATACAAACGAGTACCGGCCGTAGAGACTTCATTTGTGACATTACTTGAATTCGACGTAAAAAAGAAATCATTGGTTTCCCCTATTAGCCAATAATTATCAATACCAGAATCGAATTCAACACCACTCGCATTTTTTAATCGTGACAATTGCCCAATTGATTGTCCGTCATTCTTTAAAACACGAGAAAGAAATGCTGAAGAAAGCTGAGTTATATGTTCACCACCATTCTCATCTTGAAAATGAATATTGATATCCGAATTAAAACTTGTTTTCCCTAATATTAAATTTATAAAGTCCTTAGATAAAACAAATGGGACGTTATTACTTATAGTTCCATCAATTTCAAACATAAGTCTTTGTGAAATTAACGCACTCTCGGTATCAATCAGTTTAATTTCATCTATCGTTGCAAATACATCCCATGAATTTTCAGCATTTTTTCTAAAAAATAAATCTAGTAAACGTGATTGTCCTAAATTATCGAATATTTCTATATTAACTTTGTGATTATAGCTATATGAGTTATAAGGTGAAAAGACATTTGTTGGTATTACTTCATTTCCATTTAAATTTGCCGTTATATATATATTCTTAGTGTTTATTGGGTTTAGATTTATGTCGTAAATATATAAATCAGTACTGCTATTCGTATCATCTACAACTAAATTATTCGCCTTACTTAAATATAAGACCCGGCTGGCATCCGCAGTAATAAACGGTGACACAATTGTATTATCACAACAGTTTACTTCTATGTTTTTGGCATTTTTACTTAAATGAAAGGTAGTATTATTATCTTTATTTCGCAAATACACTAAAGGACTATTATTTTGTTGGTTTGAGCTATAACTTTCTGTTGATGTATATACAACCCACTTCTGATCAGCTGACATATTGCCAATTTCTTTAACGCGACTAACTTCTGTACCATCAGGTTTCAAATTAACCTTAGTGACATCAGCCCCTAATACAGCACATGAAAAAGTGAATAAAATAACACTTAACCAAGCTTTATACCCTATAGACATTTAGTAGAATCCTATTGCAAAAAACGCGATAGTATACACTGAAAACTAAAGATAGAGTAATAATTCTACAATAAAATGCGGGAATAACTTTACTAGATAGCTCAATCAAAAAGATAAGGAAACAATAAGGAGAGTGTGAAAAAAGACAGAATTAATATTAGCTCTACCTTTTTCACTAAATAATGGAAAAATAGATTTATATATTTCAGTTAAATGTCTAAGCGATAAATTTGAGGTATTGTCATTTCAGCACCCCAAGCCACACATTGTCCTATCAAACCAACTGTAATTGACTCAGAATTTCTATATGCTTTTTCTAAACTATCGAATAATTTAGATTCAGTGTCTCGAATTAAAAAATAATAACCAGCACTTTTGCCATTTTTTGTTCCGGTACAACCATTAGGGTTAGCAGCTTCAGAAGTTAGTGTAATTACAGCAAAGTCACCTCTCGTTATACTAGCCTCTAGAACCCCTGCAATCTCCCTTTTGCGCTCATAAGTATGGCCATAAAGACTTATTTTCTCTATCGTTAAACCACTCTGCAAATAACTAGATGAAAAAGCATTAGATGAAAAAGCATTTTTAATCCAAAATACACTTACTAAACATAAAATCATTATAACAAATTTATTCATTAAACTACCGATACTTAAAATATGAGGCGCGGATTATAATTAAGTTGAATGGTACGAGCAATAAAAACATAATCAAAAAAGTGCGCTATTTTATTCAAACATCATAACCCAAAGTTTTAATTTGATTTTTTAATTTATCAGAAACTTTTTCGATCAATTCACCATATTGCGACTGCTTTTTCTTCCAACCAAATGCAACACCTCGACTTCTACTGGTCTGAGAAAATTCAGCAACTCGATGTTTTAACATAGAAAGGTCAATACTAGATTCCATTTCCAAAAAATCAAAAATCCCTTTAAAGGTCATTTCTGGTTCCATTAATAAATCTTCATACCTGACACTATATATATCCATTTTATCATTCTTATGATTAAACCAATTTGCAACGTGTTTTTTATATGCTTGTTCAATATTAACAGACTGAACTTCACTATTTCGATCCAACATTTTATGACGATCTTGGTAAGTTGCGTAAAAATAGCATGTTTTTAAAAAATCACTTTGTGGGATCTTTACTTTTTTTCTCCAAGCTACAAATTCATAAAATGAAGGCATTACATCTCTGGGATCTCTAAAAATACTAATAATTTTTTTATTTTTTTGCTGACCATTTAACGATATGTCTGGAATTAGTCTTTCAATCTCATCATACAATGCACTTTTTGAAAAGGCATGCGACTTCAATGATAATATATCTTGAGAATTATCTATTTTGTCTGCATACATAGATTGACACTTAATACCCGTTGATCCTTGCATAACAGATTGAATAAAGTTAGTCCCTGAACGGGGATAACCAACTACATAAGTTGGTAATTCATAAGGTAAGTTTTGAATTTTATCCCATGACTGCACAAAACCAAATTTTGAAGCTAAATGCTGGTTGGCTTTTAATTTTGCCATGTAAGTTGGTGACTCAACAATGGCATTAAAGAATTTATCATCTTCTAATATCATTTCATGAAACAGCCCATCTTTAGCTAAAATAGGTTTAACCTGATTTAAAAATTCTTTATTGGCCATAGCTCTATTTAACATTTGCTGGTTTTTTAATGCTAAATTCTGAATTCGGCTATCTATAGCCGCTTTTTCCTGAAACAAAGAATTAGAAAGAATATTATTCTGAAATTTTTCATTATTTAATAACATAGAAACTAATTTCTGATCGGAAAAAATTTTATGACAAAACTTTTCATGACTTAAAAGTAACTTTTGAAAGCGCTCATCATTAGCAAATAATGCCTTAAACGTTTCATTATTACTAAGTTCGGTCAATAATTTTTCACTGAACTCTTTGTTTTCGAGTAATTCATCTAACATGTTATATTTGTTAATTCCATTCTAAATTTGAGAAATTGAAACTTCAGATTCAACACTATTGGTAATTTCCATACACTTAAGATTTACTTATTTCATGAAAAAACAATTTTATGTCGGTATTATCTATTTACACCAGTGAGCGGTATAAATAACTCAGCCTATATTTGCAGTATAAACTGTTAATATAAAGATATTAAACATGAGATACAAGAAAGTCTGCACATGTTTCAATGTCTCTACCCACTAAACCTTTAGTTTCATCGTCAAAAGAAAATACATAATACTTAAGTAATCGAGCTATATGATTTTTTCCGTTGAGTAACATTTCATTATTCACTTTTTCATTAATCGCAATAACGGCATTGCTTTCTATTTCATCACGTGTTTCACCTTCATAGGCTATGCCTTTTTGGGTAAGTTGATTATTACCAAGCATCAATAAAGGTTTTTCACACATAACCGTTAGGTAGCTGACAGTTGATGAGATTGTAGACACCAAATCTGAAACTTTTATACATTCAAATATATTAGCTCCAGTTGCAAAGTAAACCCTTTCGCCCGTAATAAGTTCAAATTTTTGGTGTCTTTTTTCTATATTTGGATGTGGTTTAAAAATAATCTGCCAGTTATGTTTTACTGCTAATTCTTCCAGATATGATAAAGCATCTAAGGTATTTAAAAAAAGAGGTGAATGTATTTTGGAGTTAGGGATCCAACTTGGCCAAAACCCAGAGTAATAATCATTATTTCCGGCAAAAAATACAATTTTCCGATTTTCACGGCGACATAACGCCTCTATTTCAGACAAACTCCTCTGGGCGATTTGAGCCTTACGCGTTTTCTCCTCAAGCTTTACACTTTCAATGTAATTCTGCGTTTTTAATAAATCATCTTCATTAATATGCAGTTTTTCGAACTCTGTAGCATTTGTAGCAACTAAGCTTTCAGCGACTTGTCCACCGGTTTCAAATTCGATAGTTCCAGGAAGTAAACCTAAATGAGTATACATACACGGAACCCCCTTATCATCACAAATCCCCTTTAATATGATGTGCCTAGGTATAAACTGACACCACATTATAACTAATGAGGGAACTTCTTCTTTTATAATTTGCTCCATGTAAGCCGCATATTTTTGTAATAATATTGACGACGTCAGCAAATCCCTTTGGTAATACTCTGAATCAATCGCAGCTGCTATTTGACCAGACTTTGTGAGCAGCTGATTTTGTTTGCATTCTGATGAGATACTATTATCCAGAATATATTTAGGCACATCGATATATCTTAAATGAGTACTTAACGGTTCAGGCGAGTAATTAACCAACAACAAACTTGTATCATTTTTTAGAAGGCACTCTTCCAACATCTCAAGATACTTAACTTTATGAGTATTTGCATTTCCACCCAAAGCAGCTGATATTAATATTGTTTTCATACATATATAACTCAAAGAAAATTCATGGATGTGAGTCTAACACTTATTAATAGAATTAATTAACTCAGATTAAAAAAATAGATATCATAACGGTACTTTTTATAGTTTATCAAGATACATTGCCTCATCGCTAAAAAAGGTAAATACGAGTAACTCTTCAATTTTAAACAAAGTAATAATAACTACCTTGTAAAACGTTATTATTACGAATAGTCTATGGTACATAAAAAGATTTAAGATACACCTTCAAACTTGTTGTAATTTGATATATCAATTATTTATGTAACAAATCTGTTGCAACAAATTTAAGAGCTTAAAAATAAAATTCAGATAGGGTTAGGTAATGGATTATCAAAGCAGTTCTACATTTTCTTAAATAAGAATTGCAACGCACGCCACTTTAAATATGGCTCCACTTTACTCTTAATCTCTATAAACAAAATGAAAAAATAGGTCATTACTCAGATGAGCCAAGATACTCAAACTAATTTAAAATCCCCCCCAAGACGTTCCGTTTATGATCCTCTATTGGGTTTTTCTAAAGAAACAGATATACCAGGTTATGACCTATGGCCAGATAATGCAAAACTTAATGATTCCGTTTTAAAAATCATGGTTTTAGGTGGGTCAACCAGCACCTGGCCACTTGGGTGTTGGAGTAAGGAGTTAGGACAAAAAATAGTAAGTATGGATACAAATGTAATTATTTTTAATGGTGGAAATGAAGGGTATACATCTAGTCACGAATTACTCAAGCTGATCAGAGATATTCCAGCCATTAAACCAGATATAATCATTTCGCTATCAGGTATCAATGACCTCGGTAAACTGCATTGTGTACACGAACACCCTCTCATTCATAGGTACCAGGCATATATTGCTGATTTTTTAGTCGATAATAACGACGCTTTTTCCCAATGGAATACAGGGTTGCCATACACTGATTCCTCCAGCGACATTTGGTTAAGAAATATAAGGCAAATGAATGCCATCGCACAAGAAGAAAATATTCCATTAATAACATGTCTTCAACCCACTATGGTTTACGGGAACTATAAACCAGAAGAGAGTGAACTCAGTTTGATAGACCCAATCGCCTACAGAACATTAAATACTGGCAAGACATATATACAAGAAGTTGAGTTTTTTTATGACAATGTTCGAAATGAAATTAAATTGAACCCAAAGTCCTATAGTCACATAATAGATTTAACGCACGCTTTTGAAGGAAAAAGCTTGTTGTTTAACGATTATAGACATCAAAATAATAAGGGTGATAAAATACTCGCGAATCGCATTTTCGAACATTTGAAATTACGAAAGTTAATATAATCACCTAAAAATGCCAGAGAATACAATATGAATACTATAGATAAGTGCTTTGTAAATGCCTTACTCCCACTATCAAACCATAGCTTTACGGATGAAATGAAATCTTTTAATAATTCTAAAGACGATAAGGAAAATACCTATTGGGTTGCAAGAGTTCATACGCATTCTATTGTAAAGCAGGGAAAAGACATGCCAAAAGAAATCAACGATGCCATATCTATTATGGCTGAAAATAACTTAATTCTGGCGTCAAAATTTCTAGCTGCATGTACGGAACAGTCATCAAATGATGAACTCTTGTTTCAACAACAATTAGAAAAAGAAACTTTAGCTGGGTATAATTACCCTTTATATTAAAATAACAATTAAAGTGAATAATCTATGGCAGTAATAGGAATATCTTGTTTTTATCATGATTCAGCAGCTGTTTGTTTAAATGATGCGGGAGAGATTATATCCGCTGTACAGGAAGAGAGGTTTACCCGAGTTCGCCATGATAAAAGCTTTCCTTCTTTATCAGTTAAATACTGCCTTGAGGAATTAAACAAACAAGACGAAACTTTGGACGCTATTGTTTTTTATGAAAACCCACTAATTAAATTTGAAAGACTTGTTAGAAGTTCTGTTCAATTAGGAAAAAGCGGTAAAAAGGAATTCGAAAAAACAATGAATAAATGGCTTGGAGGTCATTTATATCAAGTAAATGAATTATCAGATAAAATTCTTACTTTATTACCCGATTTTGATATTGAAAACAATCTATATTTTATAGAACATCATGCCGCACATGCCGCCAGTGCTTTTTTCCCTTCACCATTTGAAAATGCAGCGATACTCACGCTTGATGGTGTAGGAGAGCTTTCAACTGCCTCTATGGGAACAGCTAAACAGAATAAGATTCAATTAACAAAAGAAATGCATTTCCCTAATTCCCTCGGCTTATTATATTCAGCTTTTACCTATCACACTGGGTTTAAAGTCAATTCAGGCGAATATAAAATGATGGGGTTAGCCCCTTATGGGAAGCCTGTATATGTTGATCAAATAAAAAATAATTTTATTGATATAAAGGATGACGGCTCATTTCTCATCAACCAGGAGTATTTTAATTACTTTTCTAAAGATGTGATCATAAATGAAAAGTTTGACGAAGCATTAGGAGTACCCCGTAGAAAAGACTCTGATGTTATGCAACCTGTATATGCTGATGTCGCAGCTTCTATCCAGCTTGTTATTGAAGAAGTATTAATCAAAACAATTAAAATGCTAAAGAGAGAGACGGGCTGCAACAATATTTGTTTTGCGGGAGGGGTTGCATTGAATTCAGTTGCAAATGGAAAAGTTGCGAAAGAATGTAATTTAGATGGATTCTGGATACAACCCGCAGCAGGTGACGCAGGAGGAGCTCTAGGAGCCGCCTATTATTATCATTACCAGATAAAACAGAATAAAAGATATATACCTAAGAGTAATGATCAAATGCAAGGCGCATTACTTGGCCCTGAATATAACTCAACGGAAGTCAAAAATGCTCTGGATAAATTAGGAGCAGAATATCAATTTATTGGCCTGGAAAAAATTGCAGAACAAGTTTCTAAATTAATAGCTAACGGTAATACTGTTGCATGGTTTCAGGGACGAATGGAGTATGGGCCTAGAGCGTTAGGTTGCCGCTCTATTCTTGCAGACCCCAGAAATCCGGAAATGCAAAAAAAGTTAAACTTAAAAGTAAAGAAACGTGAATCATTCAGACCATTTGCTCCCTCCGTGTTAGTTGAAGAATACAAAAATTGGTTTGAACTTAACTTAGAAAGTCCATATATGTTATTTGTTGATAAGGTATCAAATGACAAACTCATTCAGCACCAAGGACTCAACCTTAGTGACATTTTTTCAGCACAAAAACATTCTTTGATCCCTGCAGTTACGCATGTAGATAATTCAGCCAGAGTTCAAACAGTAGATGCTGTAACAAACCCTCTTTATCACGAACTTATTAATAGCTTCTTTAAAATAACGGGCTGCCCTTTACTTGTTAATACAAGCTTTAATGTAAGAGGAGAGCCAATTGTCTGTACGCCAGAAGATGCATTTAAGTGCTTTATAAATACCGAGTTAGATTATCTGGCAATAGGCCCATATTTGTTAAAGCTTCAAGAGCAGGATCAACTTACAATTTGGCGCTATAAACAAAGTTTTAAGCCCGATTAACAAAGAGAAAAAGATTAAAGTTGACTGTATGTTATTAATCATACAGTCAATTTATTTATAAAATTAAATACCAATCTTATAAACACAATGCTTCTATATAATCATTATTTGTATTTATGGATAAAATACACCAAACCTACCAAGTTCATTAAAATTTACTTCAACATTCTGGTTAGTTGGTAAATAAATACAATCAGTAATACCTCCTGTAGCAACTAGTTGTCCGGCTTCAATATCAATAGAATATTCTAAAACTAACTTTAAAAAATCAATTAAGGCTGTTCTATAACCGCCAATCAAGTTATCAGACGTTCCAATTGCTAACTCAGTTTCACCTTGTTCAATTTGTATATTAACTGCGTTTTTGTCATTCAATAAATTGATATTTTTAGCTTCCCCGATAGCTAAATGTCCCGTACCACAAAGATCTGCAATTAGAGGTAACATACCAACTTCATGGAAGTTATCTATTTGGCTATAAGGTAATTCAAGAGATGCATAAACTGCGTCAAAATACATCAAAGGATCCGCTTCTATACCTTTCAGATCCAATAAGCTAATTTCATCACTTATTCTAAAAGTTAATTCAGCTTCTCCTCTGGGATTACTATTATCCAGATAAGCAGGAGCTTGATTTGACACCGAAAAAATAGGACCTAAGTAGCCACTACTACAGTTAAAATTCGTTTGTGTTTTAAGGTTGGTTCCACCTAATTTCCAACCTAAAACTTTCTTACCTAATGCTTCAATAACGGCCTTTTGAATGGCATAGGCTTCTGCTAAATTAACGGGCATAAACTCCATGTTAAAATTAGCAGCAGAATGTTTATTGGTTCTTAATTTGGTAAAATAATTTACTTTATTTTCAAATGATTTTTTGTTCATTTTATCACTTATATATTTCGAACTTACTGGCAAGTGTATAATTTGTTAACCCGTCAATGGCAGCCAGTCCCATTGCGATTATTGCTTCTTCAGAGCTACCACCGATATGAGTAGTCACGAATGTTTTTGGATGAGAAATAAAATCAAGTTTTTTTGGCGGCTCCACCTCTAATACATCTACACCCGCTGCAGCTATTTTTCCTTGATTTAATGCAACCAATAAATCCTCTTCATTAATAATGCCGCCACGCGCAGTATTGATTAGATATGAATCAGATTTCATCTGAGAGAATTCGGATTTTCCTAGCATATGGTAAGTTTCATTGTTGCCCGGAACGTGTATACTAATTATGTCGGATTGTTCTAATAACTCAGTGAAACTAACAAAATCAACACCTGCTTCAGCACACTGTTTTGATTTATCAACTTTATCAAAAACTTTAACTTTACAACCAAAAGCCTGAGCTAAATGTGCCACTTTACTACCTACATGACCAAAACCTATTACACCAAAAGTTAACGACGAAAGTTGTTTACCTGTTATTTGTTTCCAATGTAGTTTTTCAGCATACCTATTAGATTCAGGCGTATTGCGAACTATGTTTAATGCCATGTTTATTGTAAGCTCTGCGACCGAATTTGCATTAACGCCAGGGGTCCAACCTAGTTTCACGTCGTAATCATCTAATGCATTGAAGTCTAGCTTATCCAAGCCTACACCGTATTTCCCGATAAACTTTAAATTAGGTAATCGGGCAAGAATATCGCTATCGATATATTCAAGTGCTATCACAGCTCCGGTACAATCAGATAAAAATTCAACTAGACTATCGCCGTTAAGGGATATTCCCGCATCATTAAATTTAACATTTTCAAATTTTTTGAGTAATTCTCGTCTTAATAGCGGATTTCTCGAAAAAGACCTTGAGCACACGCCTATTTTATCTTTTGTATTCATTTTATTCCAAATATTTTTACTGTATATAGTTCTTGTGTGATCTTATATTGATAGATTGCCTTACATGTTAAAACAGTAATTAACTAAACAATTCAACTCAAACACATACTCTTTAACAAACAATAAATTCAATATTAATACATAAATTTCCCATTTATATCTGGGTTGATAAATCTACAACTTCTAGTGCCATAGGTATTTCCAAAATTAGACATTGCCTGAATCCACATCATATCATTAACCTGAGGCTATAAAATTATCAATCTTAAGTAGGTCTCAGTCAAGATAAGTCTCATTAAACTGATTAGCACTCTAAACACTATATACACCCAACTCAGTTCCTAACATCAATTTTAACCTCACCACAATATATCCGTTGTCCTTAAGAGCTTTAACTTAAGGCTCATATCAAGTTTATCTAGAGGTTAAAAATCCCCTTAAATTGATGATATTTACTTTTTATTTGTATTTTTCTAAGATGTATCTAATTTATATAACTTTTCTCTGGATGGCTTTTCTATTAACTTGTTAGTTAGAAAAGATAAAATTAATACTACGAAAACAAAAAGTAATATACATAATGTGAACCCGGCAGTATTTCCAAGAACGTTAACTAACATGATTTTCAATTCAAAATATTGAAACAATCCAATCACTAAAACATGATTAAGGTAAATAGAGTAAGAAAAGGTCCCCAGTTTAACCATTAATTTATTACTTAAATAAGTTGCATATATACTGAGGTCAGACGAAAATATTAATACCATAGGCACTATCAAAAATAATGCAAAATAATCAATATACTTAACTTTTAGAAAGAATATTATATAAATTATTCCGATAACCAGCAGGGACTCTATTACTTTTATAGATAATTTTTTTGTATCAATTTTTATAACTAAACTAAGCTCAAAAATAAGCACTCCGAGAAAAAAACCACCGAGTACCCTGAGCAAACCAATGCTTAAAAAACCATAAAAATTAAAACTATGCCTTCCCAAATCCGCTACGTGAGTTATTAAATTTAAGTAAGCAAAGACGATAAGGAATATAATAAAAAAAAGCCTGACTTTATTTGTGCAATATCGATAGAGCGGATACATTAAGAGACAAACAAAAAACTCAGCACTGACACTCCAGCTTGGATAAACCCAGGTAGCATCGGTCGCGTTTAGGCCCGTTCCCTGTAAGAAAAACAAATTAATTAAAAAAGTAAATAAATACCCATCAGCATAGTTCCGGTTATCATTAATTATTGGAAAACCATCTAAACACCATACACCATATTCTGAAACGTTAAAATGTAACGTTGATAATGTATAAAATAATAATAATGTAATTAAACAGAATAAATGCAGTGGGTACAATCGAAAAAAACGCCTGGACAAAAAGGATTTAAACGAACAACTATTTTTTGAAATATTAGCCGAATAAACCTTAGCTAATACAAATCCACTGATCAAAAAGAAAACTTCCACCGCTAATGCCGGACGGCTAAAGAGATGTGCATTTAAGACCACAGCACCAAAATGAGATAAGGCGATAATTAAAGCGCAAATACCGCGAAGGCCTTCAAAACTAAAAATCATAAGGGATTGCTCTACCTATACTCTAGTAAAAATAATCAAAACAACCCCTTAAAATAATGTAACTAAACCAGCACATTCTGTTTCCAATATGTAGGCTCTTTATTTTCTAAAGAAGTTTCACTGGCTTTTAGTAATAACTCGACCATTTGAAAATCTTCTTCATTGCTAATTTTTAATGCATGTGCGGGATTTATCGGCATCAACTTTCTGTTTATACCTAGATATCCACTCTTATTTTTAGCATAATTAGCCATAAAAGCCTTTGCATCCCATATAGTTACCGCCCAATTCAATATTTTAACTTCTGGGTTTTGTTGAGTTGGTGCCAAAGGCTGACTACTATCAATATTTATAGATTCATCATTACAAAAAGTCTGCATTTGTGTTTTTTCACACGTGATCAAAGTGTCACAATCAGAGTTCTTAAATTGTTCAATCGCATTTTTGATGTCTTTAGGTGTTAACAAAGGACAAACTGGACTGATCATCACCAGAGTATCTGGCTGAACTTTACGAATAAATTCTTCAGTGAAATCATCGCCAGTAGCAGTATCACTTGCATTAATAGGATCCCTATCATGCACTAAAACACCATGCGACCGACCTAGAGCAGCTATATCTTGAGAATCTGTATTTACATATATTTCGTCAAATATATTAGCTGCCAAAGCACATTCAATAGCGTAACTAATTAATGGCTTACCATTTAAAAAGCGTAGATTTTTTGCTTTTACACGTTTGCTGCCTGCTCTTGCCGGAATTTGAACACAAACCTTACCTAAATTTCTCATAAATCACTCTTGTAACTTTTATCTTTAAAAAAACGGTTAATACAATTTGTTATTTTCTCATTTGTTTGCAAAGTCGTTTTATACATATCCCCTATGCCACGAGTCAAAATTACTTTAATATCTTTACCTTGATTCTTTTTATCTTTCCGTAATGCTGCAAATATCAAGTCCACATCAATTTCAGGTAACTCAGTACCAGTGAAGGCCTTAGCCAGACTTTTTCTAATTCTGTTTCGTAAATCTTTAGGGATCAAACCTAATTCAACAGATATCAGATTAGCCAAATCCATACCGTAGGCTACTGCGATACCGTGAGGCACCTGATTTTGGGTTGCAGCTTCTATTGCATGTCCAAATGAATGTCCGTAATTAAACACGGCTCGGGGCCCTTGATCAAATTCATCAATTTCAATCATGGCTTTTTTAATTTCTAAACTTCGAGCTATAAACGTACGTAAAATATCATCGTCCACTAAGGCTTTATCACCTAATTCTTCAACTAGCTTTAAATCTTCTTCACTGGTAACAAGGTAATAATGCAGCATTTCTCCCAACCCAGAACGTTTTTCACTTTCAGGTAAAGTTTTTAAAAAGTTGGTATCTATAAATATCGATTTCGGTGGGAAAAAGCTACCAAGCTGGTTTTTGTACTTACCAAAGTTAATTGAAGTTTTACTTCCGATACAGCTATCACACTGAGTCAGCAAAGTTGTAGGGAAAAATAGCCAATTTGTACCACGATATAAAATAGATGAAATAAATGAAGTGATATCTTGCGTAACACCACCACCGATAGCAATAAGCCGATTGCTTCGGGTAAAATTATTTTCTATTAATATCTCTATACACTCTTCCAATTTGGCAAAACTTTTTGTTAACTCATTTGCTTCAATCATTATGTGTCGACGATCTTTTACAAACATTGCCAATTCTGGGTAAAGATCACAAACAGTTTTGTCAACAACAATGTAATCCCGGTCTTGATAGTTCTCCGTTAAAGTTTCCAAATAATCATTTACAAATACCATTTCATAATCATGGCGATAGGAACAGATTTTCATTCCTTCAGATAGCTTGTTAGACAATAGAAAATCCTCCATCGATGACAATATTTTGTCCGGTTAAATATGTGTTTTCGGAACTACTCAAAAAAGCGACTGCCTTCGCTATTTCTTCAGGCTGCGCGCAGCGCTGCAAAGGCACTTGCATCTCAAGTTTACTTAACTCTTCTGGAGTTAATGATTTACGTGTAAGATCTGTCATAACAAAGCCAGGTGACAAGCAATTAACCAATATTTTATCAGGACCTAACTCTGCAGCAAGCGCACGAGTCAAGCCTACCAGGGCAGTTTTGGTACCACTATATAAAGTACGTTGAGCTTTTGAAATAACGCTCCAGATTGATGCGATATTAACAATATTTCCTCCTCCTTGAAGTTTCATTTTTTTACTCACCGCTCGGCAAGTTCGATATACAGATGTATAATTAATAGCGATGATCCGCTGTAATTCACTGTCGGTTACATTTTCTATTGGTTTAATAATGTTAATCCCTGCACAGTTGATACATATATCCAGTTGAGGAATAGCCTCTAAGTATTCAAAAAAACGACCTGAGGATAAATCATCAGAGAAATCAACCGCGACATAAACAATATTTTCTGCCGCACTTTCGTTTAATAAATCAATTTGTTCTGTATTTGTCCCTGTTAAAATGAGTCTATATCCCATATTGGAAAATTGTTCCGCTATCGCCTTGCCAATACCGCGTGTCGCTCCGGTGATCAATACTTGCTTTTGACTATTTAAATTTGGGTCCATTTTAATGGGTCTCTTTCCAAGTTATTCATATTAACTTTCAAATTCTGCAGCTATAAAATTACTAAACGCCCAACACCTGGATACAACATTCAATCATTAAAAACTACTAATTAAAAATTGGTTAAACTGAATATTCAGCTTTACCTATCACCATATCAACAACAGTTGTGAGCCACATCATATGTATACCTTCAACAATGTTATACGCTCGGCTATCGACCCAAAAATTAATATCACCTAACTGTCGCAATTCATTATCAGCCGTTTTTCCAGTAAATGTTACAACTTTCATACCGCGCGATTTGGCATATTTAGCAGCTTCAACAACGCTAGGGCTTGTGCCACTCACGCTTGTTAAAACTACTACATCGCCCTCGTCACCATAAAATTCAATTGCTTTTGCCATCCATTGGTCATAACCATAATCATTGGCAAAACATGTAATAAGATCAGCCTCATTAAAAGTGATACCTCTAACACCACCTTGTTTCGTGAAGTCTACTGCGCCATGTGCTGAAATTGCCGCACTAGCACCATTACCGGTAAACATCATTTTTCTACCACTAGATTTTACTTCTAAAGCCAATTCTTTAAAAGCAATTAAATTTGTGTAAGTGCTATCTTGAAAAGCTAACTTTTTGTACTCATCAAAATATTCATTTAAAAAAGTATTGTCGTTCATCTCATTTCCTATGATCTATATTTAATAGTTTAACATTGTTAATTTTATTGGTGACTTTGTGCCGTTTTTAGTTTTATGTTGAGGGATTCGGATTCATGATGTTCATTTTCATAAATAGCCTCTATTAACTCCATTACATTTAAGGCATCACTTGAGGTGCCAACTGAAATAGGGGTATCATTTTTAATTGAATTTACAAAGTGTTCAGCTTCATATTTCCAAGAATTATCAGTTTCAAAGTGAAACCTTTCCTCGTCATCCCAAGTAGCAGCGGGTGCTGTTGAACGATTTCGTGCAACTGTTAACTCTTCATCACCATAAGTGCCTGATGATGTTTTAAGCCCATTTAGCACCATATAACCCGATTCCAAAAAAACCTCTAGTGAAAATAAATGACGCCACTGTGTCATTGTGGAGTGTAAGGATGCAGCCATGCCCGTTTTAGAGTTTTTCATGATCGCAAATACATTATCTTCCATGCCTTCCATTTTCCAATACAAACTTGAAACAAAAGCATGGGTTTGATCGAAGCTTCCTCCCATATGAAGGAAAAGATCTAACATATGTATGCCCTGATCAAATAGAATACCGCCGCCCGCTAGCTCTTTTTTGGCTCTCCAGGTATCAAAATATGTTTCATCTACACTTTTACCATATCTCCCACGCATCCAAAGTACTTTTCCGTAGGTCCCAGACTCAATTAGAGACTTCATTTTGACTACAGCATCATGGTGACGGTGATTAAATCCATACATTAATTTCTTTCCTGACTGAATTTCAGCAGCTCGGATTTCTTTAACCTGTTCGGACGTAAAAGCAGGTGGTTTTTCACAAAACACGTGCTTGCCATCTTTTAACGCCGCTAATGTAAATTGATAATTCAAATAATTAGGAACACTGATACAAATGGCATCGATGGACTTATCTTCTATAATTTCTTCAGCTGACTGACTTTGAATATAGTCACATTTATCAATTTTTTCTGGTTCAAATACTTTAGCTATTCTTACATACCCAGTGTCTGTTAAAGCTTCTGCTCTAATACGACCCATTTTACCGTAGCCGATACAACCTATATTAATCATTAAATTTCTACCTTTTCTACAACACTTCGTTTTAACAGCAATAATTCAGCTTCATTCACTAATTTAACTTCAATTTGATCAGGCACCAATAAATCTTTAATTTTATGACTAAACTCGAATCCTACATTTTCCTGCTTATATTCTGGAAACTTAGCAGCAAGATCCGGACGCTTAACCCTATTAAAGATAAAGCTAGTTTTATCTCCTATACTTACTTTAAGTTCGGCACGCCTATGCGGAGTTAAAAACCATCCTTTAATCAATATTTCTGAATCAGTCACAGAACATTTCGATACAGCTAATTTATTTTCTAAAGCACTATCACAATAATAATCTCCCTCATCTCCGATGATTTCAGGCAAAATATCGCTGATTTTATCTATCGAGACTGGATACTTAATATTTTGTTTTTCATACCAGTCTTCTGTTAGATGCCTGTCGCTGAACCCCGGAACATAAGATTTCTTTAAAGACGTATATCTGATCCCAAAACCAAAGTTACCAGTATTTAATGTTTTGACAACTGAATTAATATAACCAGAATAAGTCGATATTTTTCTGTGCACATCAAAAGTAGGATGACATTTATGGCCACTATCTACCAAAGAATGGTATTGAGCCGATGTGGCATGGGCCCAAAAATCTTCATTTTTCTTTTCATCAGGATCTTTACCATCACAACCCAATATAAAAATATCTTTAGCAAAAGTTGCAGCTAATGGAAGCATATGAATATTCATAGTACTGTCAAGTTTCGGGGCAGAAAAGCTTTCCAAAAGATTGAAGTTAGGACCATCTGTTTTTTGTTCAATGAATATGAGTTTATCTGCCAATTCAGGGTAATGTAATGTTAAAAAGTACCCAAATGTTGCGGTACCAAAATAATAGAGATCGTTCTCTTTTAGTGCTTTGCATAGATCTTTACGAAATACATCAGCATAAACCGAAACCCCGAAGTGACTCACGGCATCCCCTGCGGTTACAAATGTTGGCGAAATATGCTCTAAAAGCGCTTTGTTTTGTACCGTTGAATTACAAATAATACCAACACAATTGCTAAAATCATAATCTACGGCACTCTCTAGTGAAGGTGCAGTACCAAAAACAGCAGCTTTTTTCTTGCCCGATAGTTTTAACTCTACCGCTACATCACAAAACTTTTGATAGCTGGAATCTATAATATTTTTACGCTCTTGGTTACTCAAAAGATTACGCCAAATAATACCTGGGTAAGTACCATATTCTTTAGATGTAAGATCCGTAGTATCTACATTTATAATTGTGACACCACTCAAAGCTAAAAGCCTCAGCCACCACGAATTACACTGCCCTTCCCATAATAAAACCACGTCACTGGTAAGCAAAGTAAGTAAATAAGAAACTCGGCCTGTCTTTAATTTAATGTGGTTTGTATTTTTATTTGGGTTTGCCATATGTTCAGGGCAGTCGCCAAGCTTAACTCCTTTTGTTAAGTACAGACTCACTTTATTAATCAAATCTTGTTTAAACGGAAAGTACCATGCAGCACGATAGTAGTGATTATTAAGGCTCTCTTGTGAGCTAAACTTCGGGAAGTAACTAATTTCACCTCTATTTACAGCAAGTTTTTTCCTAACTTTTTTTGCTAGATAAATTAAAGCTCTTTCACATTTATTGAATAATTTTTTACGCCAATTATTTTTTTTATCTCGCTGATGGCTTGTTAAATAATTACTGTAATCCCTGGGTGTTTCGTTCAGTATATTAATAACAGATTCTAATTGCATTACCATAGATGAAAAAGGAGCAACATCGTCTAGGCGCTCGCCTGAAACAGAAAACTCTTGAGACTTTAATACTGAAGTCACTTTATCACTAAAATCCCCCCAATTGCCATGTTCCGCAAATACAATATCTGAACCACATGTTTCCTCCAAAACAGGAAGTTGAAATGCAATCACTTTACAACCACAGTACCTAGCTTCGATAGGAGGGTAACCAAACCCTTCAAAGTAGGAGGGAAATAACAAAATCCTTGATGATTTATAAAGTACAAATTTTTCTTCATCTGATATTTTATAGAGCCATTCTAATTCCACATTATTTATTTTTGCTTTATTTTCAAATGCTTTTTTTACAGGCTCTGGTACTACTCCGGTACCAACAACAATTGTTAATTTCCAACCTGAATAATGTTCATTAATAATTTGAACAATTCTCTCACCGCCTTTATGTGCAGCGCCTTGAAAGCGTGCGAATAATAATATTCTATTCTGTCTTTCTTGCTTAGGTATTGTATCTGCTATATGAGAATTGATTGGTGGATAACAGTGATCATAGTGTGTTGTTGCTGGTGTGGATTTATAAAAAGGCTTTGCAAATTTGCTCCCCTCTTTCGATATTGACAATATTAGACTAGACGCTGCTGCGACTTTTTGCCATTCGCTCCAAAATTCTTCAGGCTTTTTCTCTTCCGCATAGGTATTAAACCAATTATGTGATTCAAAATTTACTAATGAGATTTTGGAATTACGGGACATTGAACATTCAATTGCATTATCATAAAACAACGGGTCACTAGTTCCTGGAACTATGAATGAAAAATCCACATCTTGGGGCAATTCATCTTGTGCTTTGTCGAAGCCAAGTACAATATTGATGTCGTTATGATGAGGAAATGACTCCATATCTTGCCAAAATATCGGCAATAGATTTGTCACATAATATGTCTCAATACCTAATTCAGCAAGAGCTTCTGTTAGCATTAATGCGTAATATCTTCCTCCTGAGTAGATCCCTTTAGGATTAGAAACATATATACTAGCTTTAAGTCCTTTTTTTATTTTCATTTTTATATCCTAAATTTCTTTTAGTGCCAAATTAACAATTAACTCTAATAATAATTAAAAAATCAACTATTGGTTTAATACCGGAAATCTATTTATTCAAAATAGCCAGGGCTAATAACGAAGACGCAGCCCCCTGTTCATTGACCATTGAAGAGATTAATTTCGGTTCCCTTTTTATTCTTTTATACAAATGATCTTTTGTTAAAAACTCAAGAATCAAATCATTATGAGAAAAGATCAATTTTTTTGTTTTTTCTTCTCCTATAACTTTTTTTAAAAATTCTTCATCATTCAAAATTGTATTAATAACTTCCCGTTTAGTTAATAGTTTATTGATCGCTTCACTTGTGCGAGAGAATTCATTTTGAATTCGACTGTCAGATATAAAAGATATTAATAAACTCTCATCGTCCAGTTGGCAATTATATAACTTCTTTTCTTTACCTAGAATTTTAACCAACTTTCCATTATTTAATATCACCGACTTTAATTTATCTTCCTGCATTAACTTAGTTAGTAATGCGTTATGATTTACAATAACCCCGTAAATACGGCTATCCTCCAATAACTGACAAATAAGCTCTTGATTATCAGCTAAAGTATTAAATGTTTTATCTTTGGTTAAAATAGATTTTAGTAAAGGGCCATTTTCAATAAAGGTATCGGTAAGATCAAACTGTGTAATTATTTTAGCTAGAACAGGTGAGTTTATTAACTTCTTCTGAATTCTGCTGTCCGTGATAAAAGTGGTTAATAACTCATCACTATCCAACTGGCAATTGTATATTTTTTTTTCTTTCCCTAAAGATTTAACTAAATTCCCATTATCTAATATAGCGTCTTTTAATTTTTGGTCCTGAACTAATTTAGACATTAACTTATTATCTGTCAGAATAGCTTTAAATAAACGACTGTCATGCAAAAGTTGCTTTATAAGCTCATCTTGAGATAGTAAAGTATTAAGTGTTTTTTCTTTAGTCAAGATCTCATTTAATAATTTTCCGTTAACAATTATTTCTTCTGCTAGTTCAGATTGTGCTATGAATTTCTTTAAAACCTCAGCTGTCTCTCTCAGTTTATTTCGAACCCTACTATCGTTTATTAGTGAGAGTAGAATGGCATCATCGTTTAATTGACTATTCAGGACTTTAGGCTCTTTACCCAATAACTTTATTAAATTCCCATTAGATAAAATACCTTTAAATACTTCAGGAGTTTCAAATAAACTAGACAGTAAATATACGTTCGATTTGATTAAATTAAAGAAACGCTTATCTTTTACAAATTTTGTTAATATACGCTGGTCTTCCAACTGAATATTTAAGAGCTTTTCTTCACAACTCAATGATTTAATTAACTCATTACTTCCAACAATAGCACAAATTAATTCAGGAGTTTTAAGTAGCTTAGATAGTAATGGCACGTCCGCTATGATTGCATTGAAGAAACGCTTATCTTTTACAAATTTTGCTAATATACGTTGGTCTTCCAACTGAATATTTAATAGTTTGTCTTCGCTGCTCAATGATTTAATTAATTCATTATTTTCAACAATAGCACAATTTAATTCAGGAGTTTCAAGCAGCCTAGATAATAATGACACGTCCGCTATGATTGAATTGAAGAAATGTTCATCCTTTAATAAATGACCCACTAAATCACTTTGCTGCGCTAGCGTAATCAGTGTTTCATCACTCGCTAATATAAGTTTTAACAAACTGCGATTGGCTATGATTTCAGCCGAAATTTCAGAATCTAAAATAAATTCTTTTAAGGCCGATGTGGTATTAACCAAACTCCTATGAACGCGTTTATCTTGTACTAATAAGGTTAACAAAGATTCATCATTCAACTGCATGCTCAAAAGCTTTTCTTCACTGCTTAATAATTTAATTAACTCATCATCTTCAAGAATAGCGTTTATTAATTCAGGAGTTTTTAGCAAATTAGATAGTAGATATACGTCCAATTTGATTAAATTTAAAAAACGTTCATCCTTTAATAAAGGACCGATTAAATTACTTTGCTCCACAAATGTATCAAGTGTGACATCATTTTTTAATATACGTTTTAGCAAACTATGATTGGCTATGATTTCATTTGAAATATCAAAACCTGAAATAAACTTCTTCAAAGATGTTTTTGTATTAGCTAAACTTCTATGAACACGCTTATCTTTTACAAATTCAGTTAGTAAGCGCTCATCATCCAGCTGAAAATTTAAAATCTTTTCTTCACAACTTAAGGATTTAATTAATTCATTATCTCCAAGAATAGCGTGATTTAATTCTGGAGTTTTAAGCAGGGTAGATAGTAATTTCACGTCAGAAATGATTGAATTGAAGAAACGGTCATCCTTTAATAAATGACTTACAAGCTCACTTTGCTGCGCTAACGTATTAAGTGTTTCATTATTTGCTAATATTTTGTTTAGTAAACTACTATTGTCAATAATTTCAGTTGAGATATCAGAGTCTGAAATAAACTTCTTCAAGGCTGATTTTGTATTGACCAACCCCCTATGAACGCGTTTATCTTTAACCAACTCTGTTAATAAGGATTCATCATTTAATTGGCACTCCTTAAACCCCCTATCTTTCAACAACGTACCGATCAACATTTTATTCTTTAGAATCGAAGCTTTAAATGCCGAAGTATCTGTTAGCTGTAATAGTAACTCAGAATTTTGCAAAAGAACTTCTTGGAAATAGTCTTGTTCGTGTAGCTCTTCCAATATTTCTCTATGCTTTGATATTTCAGATTTAAACTCCTTAGAACCTAGCAGTTTTAATATTACCTGATCATTTTGCTTAGACGCAGACATAACTTCCTGTTTGATTACAAGAGAATCAATAAGCGTTTTATTGGCAGCAATTGTACTTAAAAATGTAACTACAAAACTTTCATTCTTAAGCAGTAATTCAAAAAAATAATTACCGTATTGGTGAAACCGATTGAAAATATAAGTGCAACACTTTTCAAAAATTTTTTTTGATAAACTCAAGCTGATGTTGCCTCCGGTTTTTTCCCTGAAATAACTTCAATATTTCCTACACCATTAATTTCATTAAGGAAAAGTTCATATTCAGATACAACATATTCAGGCTCGCCTGCAAGTTTTATAGCGCCATTTTCCAGCCATATCACCCTGTCACAAAGAGAGGTAACTTGTTTTGCTGAATGTGATACTAAAACAACAGTGGCATCTGAATTAATTTTCTCCTTCATCGCCAATTCAGCTTTTTTACGAAAATGTGCATCACCCACACCCAAAACTTCATCAATAAGTAAAACGTCAGGCTTCAAATAAAGTGCTAATGAAAACCCCAGGCGCATTCTCATACCCGAAGAGTAAGTTTTTATTGGTTCTTGAATAAAACTTCTTAATTCAGAGAAGTCGACTACATCATTCAAGACACTAAGAACGTGCCTTTTAGAAAAACCGAGCAACATCCCACTTAACAATGCGTTATCCCAGCCAGTCAATTCTCCGTCAAAACCTAGTGATAAGCTCAATAATGAAACCGAAATGTTATCATCGTACACTTTTCCTGAGTTGGGGGAGTAAATACCAGCGAGAAGCTTTAGCAAAGAGGATTTACCACAACCATTCCGACCAATAATTCCCAGTGTTTCACCTTTATAGATTGAAAAGGTAATAGGTTCCAAAACCTTATAAATATCATGCCTAAAAAAACTTTTTCTTTTTCTGTAAGAAAGAGATACTTCTTTAGCATGCAATAAAACAGAACTTTCTTTCATATTTTTCATTCGATCACCAATTTGGAGTACATCGAATTATATTTTTTGAAGAACATTAAAAGTAATAAAGTTAAAATGGTACAACAAATAAAAATAGAGAATAGTCCCATAAAATTAGGTGGCTCTTGTTGCAATAATACTAACCTAAAATTATTAATAATGTTTGCCATTGGATTTAACAAAAATAATGATCTATGCTCTTCAACCAGTACTTCCTCATAACTATAAAAAATCCCTGATCCAAACATAAGTAATTGCAGTCCTGTTATAACTAAATATCGAAAATCAGGAAATATAGGAATGATAGCTGCCACTAACAAAGAGCAAGAGATAACAAAAGTTATTTGTACGACAATGATCAGAATTACGTAAAACCAATGACTTCCTGGTTGTATACCAATTGCAGCAAGAAATGTAAGTAACATTGCAAACACAATAATTTGCTTAACTAAATCTTGTCCAATGACAACAATAGGAAAAAACGCCTTATTGATCTTAACTTGACTAATTAAGCCTCGGCCTTGCGAAATAGAGTTGCAAGAATTAGAAATACTTTTTGAAAACCATAAAAAAGGAATATTACCACACACTAAAAAAGCAACAAAGCCTTCCCCGCCACGAGCTAAAAAAACTCCGAACACGATATACATAACCGCCACAAAAAATATGGGCTCTAAAACCCACCAAAAATAACTTAAATAACTCTTTTTTGCTTCCGCTTTCAGGTTTAACAAAACTTTAAGAACAACCAATTCTAAAAATTTAAAATGCGCAAGCATTATCTAGCTACCCTTTCTTTGATATATATCTTCGAAACGAATAATGTCATCTTCACCCAAATAACTACCACTTTGAACTTCAATCAACTCTAGAGGAACTTTCCCTGGATTAGTAAGGCGATGTACCGACCCTAATGGGATATAAATTGATTGATTCTCACTTAACAGTGATTCTTCATCATTGATTTCTACAATCGCGGTTCCAGAAACGATAATCCAATGCTCTGCCCTATGGTGGTGCATTTGTTTTGAAAGAGAAGCTCCTTGCTTTACCGTTATATGCTTTACTTGATACCGATTCCCTTTGTCGACGGAATCATACTTGCCCCAAGGTCGGTGAACTTCTCGATGTAATAAATGTTCCGTTCGGTGAGTCTGATTTAGATGTGATACTATACTTTTAACATCCTGCACTCTGTTTTTGTCAGCGACTAAAATCGAGTCTTTAGTTCCTATAATAACTAAATTTTCAAGTCCTATTGTTGCTATGAATTGATTTTCGGATTGAATCAGGCAATTCTTTGAATCTATATTTTTAACATCTCCTAAGTTGACGTTTCCTTCTTTATCTTTCTCTAAAATTTGCCATAACGCAGAAAAAGATCCTACATCATTCCACCCAACATCTATTGGTAAAACCACGCCTTTATTCGTATGCTCCATAACCGCATAGTCTATCGAGTCATCTGGACATTCTTCAAAATCGCATTTATTAACTCTTACGAAATCTAAATCAACATGCGCATTATGAAAAGCAGCACAGGATGTTTGATACATTTTAGGATTATATTTTTTTAATTCATCCAAATATGTACGTGCTTTAAATACAAACATACCACTATTCCAATAGAAATCACCGCTTTCCAGATAAGCATTCGCTGTTTCTAAATCAGGCTTTTCAACAAATTTTTCTATTTGACAGATATGAGAGCCCTTCTGCTCACTACGATCAATTGCGCGGCCTTGAATATAACCAAAACCAGTTTCAGGGCCGGTGGGGACTATGCCAAATGTAACTAATGAGTCATTTTCCGCAACAGAAACAGCTTTTTCAATAGCGGATTGAAAGCCTTGTATATCTTCAATTACGTGATCTGCTGCTAAAACAACAATAACTGCATTAGGATTCTCTTCTAAAGCTCTATATGCAGCAAGCGCAATTGCAGGAGCTGTATTGCGAGCAACAGGCTCTAATATAATAGAAATAGGTGACTGACCAATTTCTTGTAACTGTTCAGCTAAAATAAATCTGTGATTTTCGTTACACACTGCAATTGGGTTATTCAATCCAGCTACCCGTAAAGCCGTTTCTTGCAACATACTATAATTACTAGTTAATTTTAAAAATTGTTTTGGATAGTGCTTACGAGACAGTGGCCAAAGACGCGTACCAGAACCACCGGACAAGATTACAGGAAATACATTTTTCATACTTAATTCACTTAATGGGAAGCTGTTTACAGTCCCTAAAAAAACAACCTAATGTATATTACATTAATTTAAATATTTGACAATATTACATATGTAAGTAACGGAAAAGACATAGTAGTTATCAAAATCTAGAACCACTTTAAATTACGGTATAATTTAACCAAGCCATTATAGTACCCAAATCAGGAAAAGCAATTTTTGTTATCCTGAAATGGTCCATTATCATTATTACTTTTTAAATAACAGTTTTCAGTTTAAGTTTCAAAATTTTTGGTGCTTTATTTAATTCATGCCACACGAGATCGCATATCCCGTCTTTTGGGCTGAATGCTGTTGGAGCAGCCAATAAAGTTTCTCGTATCACTTTATGATCGAAATTATGACAAGCAGTATCTAACACGCTAATCAGCTCGTTTAATTTTGACCAAGGTAAAAAACTTTCACTTGCTGTCATTATCCGTTCATGCTTTGTACCACTGACATTATCACCAACCAACAATTCTTCGTACAATTTTTCGCCCGGCCTTAAACCAGTACATTTTATTTCAATATCACCATGTAAATTATGTTCACTCTTTACTTCCAATCCTGATAAATGAATCATTTTAACTGCAAGATCTCTTATTTTTACAGGCTGCCCCATATCTAATACAAACACATCTCCTCCCTTTCCCATAGCTCCGGCCTGTATTACCAATTGTGCGGCTTCAGGTATTGTCATAAAATAACGGGTTATTTCTTGATGAGTTAGAGTTACGGGCCCTCCTTTTTCTATTTGCTTTCTGAAAAGAGGGACAACTGAACCTGAAGAACCTAAGACGTTACCAAAGCGAACCATACAAAACCGAGTATTATGCTGTTGATTAGCTAAAGCTTGTAAAACAAGTTCAGCCATTCTTTTACTCGCCCCCATAACATTAGTAGGACGAACAGCTTTATCAGTAGATATTAAAACAAATGTTTCAACATCTGCTTCAATTGCTGCTTGTGCGGTAAATAGCGTCCCAAATACATTATTCCTCACTCCTTCCACTACATTGTGCTCAACTAAAGGCACATGTTTATAAGCAGCAGCATGGTATAGTGTTTGAACTTTAAATGCATTGAATACAGCTGTTAATCTATTCTTCCTTTGTACAGAGCCTAATAAAGGAATTAACTCAATATTAAGCCCTAATTCAGATAGCAATTGATTTAGTTCTTTTTCAATTTTGTACAATCCAAATTCAGAAAGTTCAAATAAAATTAATTTTGAGGGCTTTTGCTTTATTATTTGACGACACAGCTCAGAACCAATCGAACCTCCAGCACCGGTAACCATTACTATTTTATCAATAATATCTGATTTTAATAATTTAGGATTCGGGGTCACCGACTCACGACCTAACAAATCAACAATATCTACTTCTTTTATTTCATCAATGTGTTGTTTTCCATTTACTAAATCTGACACACAGGGAATACTCATTACTCTAATTGGTAATGCCTCTAACTTTAGCAAGATCTCCTTCCTTCTAGATCTTGTTAAACTAGGAATTGCCAGTAATATTTTATTAACAGACTTTAAATTAATTACATAATTGACATCTTTACTGTGGAATACTTCTATACCAGACAAAAATTCACCGCGCTTTTTAATATTGTCATCTATAAAAGCAACAGCCTGATATTCACCACTATTATGTAATGCAACAGCTAGTTGTCTACCTGCAGAACCCGCCCCATATATTATGACAGGCTCCTTCAATCTAATTTGAGCTTTCCCAACAAAAGCTCTTACAGTTACTCGAGATCCCCCAATTAACAGCAATGTAAAACATGCATAAATTAATGGCACTGTTCTTGGGATTGCCACTTCGAAAGAAAACGAAAATAAAACAAGACTAAGTGTGGAAATAGAGGCACCTATTAATACAGCTCCTAGTGCTTGCGAACTCATATAGCGAATTACCGCACGATATAACCCCAAACGAATGAATACAACAAGGCTAGTAGGTAATACTAAAAAGAACAATACCCATTTACTCATATCATAAAAAACTAAGAAAGAGTCTAAACGAACAAGTAATGCACACCAAAAAGCAACAAATATGAAACAGGAATCTACTAATAAAGTAATAATTCTTTTGTAGGTGCGAGGAAGATTTAACAGTGGATGAATTAAATCCATAGAATTAATAACCCCTCAAATTGGATTAAGTTTAACGAAATTGTCATAATTGGTGGATGATAGCACATTTCCTTAGTTTAAGTGAATTTACTGTCTTAAAATATCAAACTAAGTAAATCGAAATAAAAAATCAATCCTTAGCTAAGGAAGGCCTTTCGAAAATAAGTTACCTTAATGAATAGTTTCTAAAAATTTTAATCGAATCGAACTGGTAGGAACTCATATAAAAAGGGAACTGTCAGCTCGATTTAAAGTTAATGCAAACTTTCTTCAATTATCAACGCACGATTTTGTTTCTTTATACTATTTACTATATAAATATGCTAGAGTGCTGCACTATGGTTGAAATAAGGAAATCATAGTGATAAACAACATTTTGGATAACAAATACTTTGTGTTTTCTTTACTGATTTTAACTTCTTTCATTGTGTATAGCTTTAGTTTTTCAGCCCCATTTTACCTTGATGACTTTAATTTAATTCAAGATAATTTGGACCTTCGAAAAAATACCGTTGATCACTTCATTGGTGAACCGCGTTTTATTGGATTTTTAACTTTTTTTTATAACTATAAATTAAACTTTAGTACTATAGAGCAACTTCATTTCACAAATACTTTAATTCACACTCTAAACGGATTTCTAGTTTATTGTTTTGTATATTTATTATCCAAAACCCCGAACGTTAAAAAAAGTGAATTTGGAAATTATATAAAATTCATAACTTTTTTTGCGGCTTTACTATTTATTATCCATCCTTTACATACTCAAGCTGTTACATATTTAATTCAAAGGTTTACTCTTTTAGCGACGCTGTTTTATATTTCATCTATTTGTTGTTATCTTTTATTTAGATTAAGTAAATCAATTCCAGTCAAAATTATTTTTGTTAGTCTTACTATTATTTTCGCTATGTCCGCCTGGTTTAGTAAACAAAATGCAGCAAGTCTACCGTTAATATTTTTACTTGTTGAATTGCTTTTATTTAATAGCCTAAAAATTAAAAAGATATTATTTATAAATTCGTTACTAGTTATTTTTTTAGCAATCTATTGGTTATTTATTCCCACTAGTTTTTTTGAACTTTTAGAAAGTCTGGACGCTGCTTCACGAGAAACATTAGCTATTAGCCGCTTTAACTACTTTACTGCTCAATTAAATATTATCTGGATTTATTTCGCAAAATTTATTGTACCTTTTAATTTGAGATTGGAGTATGGGTACACGATTAATTCATTCCCCACATTATTTTCAGTACTAGCTGGAATAGCACATTTTCTGTTAATCTATCTATCGTATAAACTAAGAAAAACTCATATAGCGTTTAGCTTCGGCATCTTTTTTTATTATATAGCACATTTAGTTGAATCTAGTATTATACCTATTAGAGATTTAGCTTTTGAACATAGAGCATATTTACCAAATATAGGTCTAATTATAAGTCTATTATGGGCTACGATATATTTAATCAAAAGGTGGAAATTATCTAACTTACAAATAATAACCATTTCCTCTATCATCTTAATTGGCTTATCTACATCAGCAATATACAGAAATATGCAATGGCAAGACCGTATTGCTTTCTATAAGAATGAATATCAGCTTGATCCGAACAACTTAAGAATCGCTGGTAATTTAGCAAAATCATATTTAGATTCTGGTAATAAACATGAAGGGTTCAAATATTTAAATAAAGCGATTGCATTATCTGGGAACAATATGCGTGAAGATGTCGCTAATAATTATCTTGCTATGGCGATAGACTCTGGAGATTACACCAATGCACAAATTATCGCAGACAAAATTTTACCATCAATAACTAAATCTAAAATGCGATCACAAATATATTTAAATATTGGCGTTTTAAATCTGAGGAATAAAAATCTAGATATAGCTGAAGATTATTTTAAGAAATCCTTGCAACAAAGTAAATACGAACCTGATGCTCATTATGCGTTAGCAATCGTATTTTTAGAGAAAAAGCAATACAATAAAGCCAGAGGAGAGTTAGTGAAATTGTTAAAGATTAAACCTAATCATAAAAAAGCAAACGAATTATTTGGAAAGTTTGTCAAAAAGAGAAATTGAGAACTAAATAATATAATTATACTGAATACTTTCTTTACGGAAGGAAACCAATATAAACACTTATAAATTGTTTCTATTTTACAAGCTGCGTGCGACTCACTTTTCCGCCCAGATATTGGAATTTGTATTTTGTTATTCAAACCACTTCAATCTTGAAACCATATACTAACAATATCCAGAGATTACTATCAATGCTATTTTGAATTTTTTAATTCGTCTAAGACTTTTTGGGATTGTCCACGATGCCAGAAGTGACTTATTACCCGTTAAAAATTAAGAAATGTATCAATGCCTCGTCACTTTTCAAATAGATTAATGTTTCATATCACCTACCATCAACTTTATCATCCTTAGCTGAATTTATTATTTGTCACATTAAGTTTTTGTCCATGCTTATACCAATTACATCAAATATGTGATCATTCTCAATTGCCAAAATTTCACTAAAACTGCGTTGCTTTCAGTCCCAATAGCCTGCTATTACTCAATCAAACGCCTTGTTGTAGAAAATTTATCCTCACTGATATTTGATCACTAATTTAATACAAATAGTATTATTCAATAGCAGTACATATGTTTAACCGCCTTTTATGGAATGCTTTGAAACCGCCGATTACCTTTAATGACCAAAAAATACAATATCTCTTAGAAGTAAATATGAGTAAGAAATCAAAACGTCCAAAACATTTTAATTTCCTATTGCTCCTCCAGATCTTATCGTTAGTCTACAACACCCTTTCCATTTAAATTATCTTCTGTTTAGTCAAGATGACCCCAAGCTCCTTTAAATGACGGGCTCCCAGTTTTCAGGATAAACAAAAAAGACCAGAAGCAAAAACTACTGGTCTTCATTACATTCATCACTTATTTGGCTACACTAATACATCTTAAAGTCTAGTGAACTATCAACCAGTTCGCAGGAGTCGTATGTATATTACCTAAATTAAGTTCGATAAAAGATGCATCACCAGCCATCAACCACACCTTGAGATCACCAGCTGTACCGTCACGCCATAATATATCACTAATACCATCACAATTTAAATCAAGCAATTGATTGATTTTTGAACTTGTTGGTTCTGGTAATAATCCAATAACAGCGCTTCTAGTTGCCCCATCCATTTTCCAATATAGAGTTTTTTGTAATGTTTCATTTCTCCATAAAATATCGCCTTTACCGTCACCATCAATATCATCAACACCTGCAATCTGATTATTCATATCAGGCTGTGTACTCAAACTATGAACAAACTCTCTGCTACCATTTTTCATTAACCACAGAGTATTTTTTCCATTAACTTGATGCCTCCAAACAACATCATCAGTTCCATCAGCATTAAGATCACTTATACCTACAACTTTCCAATTAACATCTGTAAGCATAGTTTGACCGATTACACTCTGTCTTGTTGAACCATCCATTATCCAAATGATATTTTTACCTGACACTTCGTCACGCCAAAAAATATCAGCTTTACCATCATTATTAAAATCACCGATTCCAGCCACTTTATAATTTAAATTTGTTTGCGTAACTAACGATGTAGTACTTAATCTTGTTGACCCATCCATTAGCCACAAACTAACTTTGCCATTAGTTTGATGATGCCATAAAATATCACTATTCCCATCCAAATCAAAATCGCTATTCCCAACAACTTTCCAGTCAACATCAGACATGGTTACCAACGAACTATTTGAAAGTTTTACATCTTTATTCATTAACCACATCTGGTTTTTACCCGTGACAGTATCGCGCCATAAAATATCCGCCTTACCATCACCGTTGTAATCATGTTTAACTTTTTCGTTACTATATGGTTGCCCCATATTGGCAATAGTCCATATTCCAGTATCTTTAGTTACATTAATATCAAACAATCCAGTTCTGGTTTGTCCTTCAAATATCCAAGCTTGATTTACATGAGTTAAGCTGTGCTGCCACAGTAAATCATTGTTACCATCACCATTTAAATCACCAACAAGCTTCAATTTCCAACTAAAATCCGTCTGTTCCTGAAGCCCTTTAACTGCAATACGCGTCGCGCCATCCATTTGCCAATAACTATTGCTACCAGTAGCTTTATTTCGCCATAAGATATCAGCTTTGTTATCCCTGTTCATATCATAAAGCCCCACTATTGTGTCACTCAAATCAGCCACTGTAACTAAGCTATGTGCACTTGATCTACTTCCATTTTCCATAATCCACAATAAATTTTGTCCTGAAGAGGCATGCCGCCATAATATATCATCTGTACTTACATCAGAATTATTACGGCCATCAACATCCCCAACACCGGCAACAGTCCAATTAGTATCAGTAAGCGCGGTCAAATCAATTTTAGATGCAACAGTGGAGCCATCATCCATAAGCCAAATATGATTCTGTCCTGTCACTTTATTTCGCCACAGGAGATCACTTTCTGCGTCACCATTAAAATCCCCCACACTTGCAATTTCCCAGTTCAAAGTCATTGAGTCAGCTAAAACGCCGGTACTTAAAAAGCTATTACTTGATTGAGCAAGCCATACCATAACTCCTCCAGTAGAAATGTTATGGAAAACAATGTCACTTAAATAGTCATTGTTAAAATCACCATTACCGACAACTCGCCAATCTGTGCCCGCACTTAAAGGCATAGCTACAACTGAAGGTGTAGAGGATCCATTAAGTAACCAAAGTTCATTTTCGCCAGTATTTTTATTTCTCCATACAATATCGGCAATGCCATCTTTATTAAAATCACTCAATGTCGTAGTTGCAAATGTAGGTGCTGTATCTACGCTGTCTAATTTACCATCTCCATCAGAGTCATTATTTAATGGTGAAGTCCCTGCTATAAACTCGGCCAGATTTGACAGTCCATCATTGTCACTATCAATACTTGCATCTAAGTTACTAGTTGGGTCAAGACTGTAAGTAATTTCAAAACCATCACTCATGCCGTCGCCGTCAGAATCGGGATCATTCGGATTTGTTGATGCTAGATATTCATTGTAATCTGTTAGTCCATCTGAATCAGCATCCGCTGTTGGACTATTAAGAACATTGGGATCTAATCCATTTTGTACTTCCCAGTCATCTGGAATACCATCTACATCAGTATCAGCTAAGCAAGGGTTTGTACCATGAGTATTTACTTCAGCTCCATCTTCAAGACTATCAGAGTCAGAATGTTTTGAAGTAGGGTTTGTTATACATATATTATTAATACCTGTAGTCAATTCGAATAAATCATTTAGGCCATCATCATCACTGTCGGCATTATTAGCTTTTGTACCAGCAGCTTGTTCTGCTAGGTTATTTAAACCATCCGCATCTTTATCTAACGCAGCATCGTTAACTAATGGATCTAATTGATTATCATTATTTACTTCCCAACCATCTAGCATCCCATCATTATCGCTATCTGCTAGTAAAGGGTTTGTGCGATACAAATTATCAGTGTTATTTATAGTTACTTCAAATAGATCATCTAATCCATCATGATCCGTGTCACTTAAAAGCGGCGAAGTTTGATAATAATACTCTTGAAGGTCAGTTAACCCATCATTATCATAATCAGAAGTTAAATCACTATTAAAGTCATTTAACGTTCCTGTAATAGTGCTATTATCAGCTTTCGTCCACTCTAACGTTTCATATTTATCTGGAATATTGTCACCATCAACATCGTCATTCACAGGCAATACTAATGCATCTAATAAAAAGCTTGCCGCTTGAGAATCACTCGGTGTTATGACATCTTTTTCCAAACGCCATACTAATCGATAATTTGTATTATCGGGCTCAAAATCATAACGATGAATTCTAGTTTGAGAGTTTGAAACTGGCAAATTAACCGTTTTAACTTGATAGATCGAGACTTGAGGTATCAGTGTTAAAGTTAACTGATCATTTATATCCATATGCTCAGTTTTATATGCAAAACTTACTCTTCCCGTTGTAAAACTTTGTGAATAATCTGCTGAAAAATAGAATTGTTTTGAGCTGCCTACTTCAACATTTTCAACTCCAACACTTTTTGAACCATTGTAAGCGTAATTAATATTTGTATAGGAGTTTAATGAAAAAAACTTGCTATCCAAATATTCTGGCGTCGCTCCTTCAAAAGTATAATATGCAAAATTTATTGCGTTTGAATTTTGCATAACTGATGTATTAGTTATATCACTAGGAGAAGTTATAGTACTCGAAAAGATGTGGTTTTGTAGGTAATCAAGATCAATACTGTTAGGCACTGAAGTAGTCACACCAGAACAAACCAGCGGAGGGTTTTCTTCACAGCTCCCATATTCAAATTCTTCTCTTAGAATTATTCCATCACCATCATAATCTTTGACAGCATCACCATTATTTCCGGTTGCAGCAGTAGCATCATATCCATTGGCTATTTCAAAGCCATCAGGTAAACCATCACCATCACTATCAGCCAAGGTTGGATCTGTATTATATGTGTTAACTTCAAGACCATCTTTTATTCCATCACCATCTGTATCATCATTAAGAGGGTCGGTTCCAATTGCAATTTCTTCTAATGTTGTTAACCCATCATTATCCAAGTCAGCAGGTGTTATAACTGTTGGATCTAAGCTGTTATCAATTTCAACTTTATCCTCTAATCCATCATTATCAGTATCTTTATCAAGTGGATCAGTTAGATATAGATTATCTGTACCATTTGTTGTAACTTCAAAACCATCAGATAAACCATCTCCATCTGTATCTAAAATTAGTGGGTTAGTCAGGAATAAATTGTCTGTATTATTTGTCGTTATTTCAAATTGATCTGATAAACCATCATTATCCGTATCATCTTTTGTAGGATCTGTCAGATAAAGATTGTCCGTATTATTAGTCGTAATTTCAAACTGATCTGATAGACCATCAGTATCTGTATCCGTTAAATTCGGATTTGTAACAAATAAATTGTCGGTGTTATTAGTTGTCATTTCAAATCCATCATTTAGCCCATCACCATCAGTGTCAGCAATAGTTGGATTCGATAAGTATAGATTATCGGTATTATTTGATGTAATTTCAAAATCGTCGTTAAGACCATCTAAATCAGTATCTATCATATTTGGATCTGTTACATAAAGATTATCAGTGTTATTAGACATTACTTCAAAAGAGTCGGAGAGATTATCAAGATCAGAGTCATTACTTTGTGGATTAGTTTGATAATAATATTCTAGAATATTTACCAAACCATCTGAATCACTTTCATCCTGAGTGTCGTCGGTACCAGTTTTAAGACCATTAGCAAGTTCCCATCTATTAGGCATGCCATCCCCTGATAGTGCATTTTCATAATCATCAATTAAGGGGACTATAACAGAATCGATCCAGATACTATTTGCTGAAGTTGATGTTGCACCATTAAATAGTTGCCACGTCACTTTATAAACCGAATTCCCTGAATTTAATTGCGTTTTGAATATAAACCAATCAGCTTTATTAGCGGCATAAATATTTGTTCCCACTACAGGTGTTATAATTTGTTCTAAAATTACATTACCAGAATCATTCGTTACTATTAATTTGAACTCGTCGCTTGCATCTACATCCATCTTAAAAGCAAAACTAATCATGCCAGACTTAAATACTTGTTGAAGATTTTTAGAATAGATAATTTGTTTTGGTGATGACGGTGAATTATTTTCTAATAAAAGACTCTTAGCTCCAGAATAGAATTCACTTGAATTAATAGAAAGCTCATTAGGATTTGGAATTGGATTGTGACTAAATTCAGTTTGTAAATATTCAGCATTAGATTCAAAAGAATAATAAGCAATATTAACTGCACTTGAACTTGCAGGAGTGTTATTTCCGCCAATTGCAATATTTGGATCAAAAGATTTTCCAAATATTTTATCTTGTATATAACTTATATTAAAAGAATCAGGTACATTCGAAGTACTAGTAAAACATTTAGGTGTTGCAGTGTTAATAACTTCACAAGTACCTAAATCAAATTCATCTTTAATTAAAATACCATCGTTATCGTAATCTATATTTGCATCCGCAGCATTTAAAGGATTTAAACCTTTAAAAGTTTCATAAATATCAGATAAGCCATCGTTGTCATCATCTAAATCAGTTCCATCACCAACTCCATCACCATCGGTATCAAAAGCACTATCCGGATCATGTGGAAAAGCATCAAGATGGTCAACAACACCATCTCCATCAACATCCGAAAACACAAGGGTTTTCGGTATTAATGACCGAGTTGCGGAAACTGTATCATAGCCGAGTTGGTTATTAGAATTATTTCCCCAGGCCCATATTCTACCGTTTATTTTAAGTGCTGCACTATGTGAAGAACCAGCAGTTATGTTTTGCCAATCAGTATCTGTTCCTATCATAACTGGAGATGTACTAGAAGTTAATAAGCCATTACCCAATTGTCCTTCATTATTACTACCCCAAGCCCATAAAACACCGTTAGTAAGGGATATTTGATGTGAAGAATAACCATCAATTTTTGTCCAAACTTTATTTTCTGAACTAGGAATTTCTACCGGTACAAGATGGTTAGCAGGTGTTTCTGGTACTGTATAATCCGTATTTAATCCCCAAGCCATTAGTTTAAAGCTATCAATTTGATTATTTGTGATTTTTTCAATTGCATAACTATTGTTATCGCCAGAAAAGATATCAATCCAATTTTCACTTCCTTCAATTAGAGTTGGATCTCTCAATTGAATTAAAGAATTATTTCCTAGGTTTCCTTTTCCGTTATAACCCCAAGAGTACCTTAGGTCACTATCATCTATTCCAAGGGAGTGAAATGTACCTGCTGACACTTTTTTCCAATCAGATTTAACTCCAATTTTAGTAGGAGTAAGTTTTTCTACATTAGTGCCGTCACCTAACTTACCATTTAAATTATCGCCCCACGCCCATAGATTACCATTTGTATCGATAGCAAGCGTATGTGATTTTCCAGTAGATATAAATTCCCATAAAACTTTAACATCATCTGAATTGTCATTGGGGGTATTATCTGAATAATAAACTTCAATTTCAACCGGTGATAATTGACTATTTTTAGTACCATCCCCTAATTGACCAGCATTGTTACTCCCCCATGCCCAAAGCGTATTGTTGGCGTTCTCAGTACAGTTAGCTAACTTACCAGCTTTTGCTATAGCCAAATTATGGTTTTCATAGGAACTAACAAAATTCCATGTTATAGAATCAGAAGAACAGCCAATATCTGTAACAATCGGTAAGGGCATTTTATCTGAACTAATATTATTCGATGTTCCATTACCAAATTGTCCACTTGAATTATCACCCCACCCCCACAACACGCCATCATCTCTGATAGCTAAAGTATGATTTTTGGCTGCAACCACTTGCTCCCAGTAGACGCCCTTTGTAGGTCTAATAACATCCGTATTTGGCGTATTTATAGGCGCTTGCATACCTAATTGACCATAGTTATTTTTACCCCACCCCCATAATGTACCATCATTATGAATAGCTAAAGTACTTAATCCAGAATTTGAGATAAATAGCCATGGCGTATTATTTAGCTTTTGCGGTATATTTTTAAAGACATCATCAGTAGACCCTAATTGACCAGAATGATTTGCTCCCCACACATATACAATACCGTCAGTTCCTATTGCACTACTATGATTATCGCCAGCACTAATTGAGACAAAGTTATTTATAGCACAATTGTTGTTATTAGTTGCACAAATTTCAACGGGAGAGAATTTAGATACATTTGTAGCATCGCCAACTTCACCAAACGAATTAGTCCCCCAGGACCACAAACTATTATCTGAATTTTTTAAACCCAGTACATGTTTTTTTCCTGTCGTAATCGTTTTCCAACCACTAGAAACCAATTGAGGGGTATTTTGTGCTACCTGACTTCCTATCCCTAATTGTCCTCTGTCATTATAACCCCATGTATATAAATTTGAGTCCTTCGTTGTAGCAGCAACAAACGATTCTCCAGCTGATACCGTTTGCCACTCTTTACTGGCATCTATTTGAATTAATGTAAGAGAGGCAAGGTTATTTCCATTCCCTAGCTGTCCAGATGTATTTGCCCCCCATGTATATAAATCTCCTTTTGTAGAATCCCAACTATTAATATCACCAACCGAAGTATCATCAGCAAAAGCAATCCCTGCTGAAAAGTTAAAGCCTCCGGTAACAGTTATCCATTTTTTGTCACCGACTTTAGTTGGTATTAATCTATCAACATTATCACCAAACCCAAGTTGCCCTGATTCATTTTCACCCCAAGCATATAGATCACCATCATTTGTTATAGCAAAGCTATGGTATGTACCGGTGAATACCTTGCTCCAAATTATGTTTTGGTTTTGAGCAAATATTTGTACAGGGAAATCTTTATTAATTAAAGTTGAATCGCCTACTTGCCCTGCAAAATTAAACCCCCACCCCCACATAGTACCATCTTGTTTTATGGCAATTGAATGTCCGTGTCCAGAGGCTATACTCGACCATTGCTTATTTATAGCACCACTGGCGTGAAAGGTAGAAAATAATAATAATAATAGATAGATGGGGAGTTTATTCATGTAACTCATCCTTTTTTACTGCAATTAAAAGGAAAATAAATACTAGCACTAGATAATCAATACTAAAATGCTAGTAATTAAAATTAAATATATATACATATAGAGTAAGGTAAGTTTAATTTTATTACAAGAAGAAATATTGAGTAGATTTTGTTGTGACAAAAAAAGAGCGCCAAAGGCGCTCTATTAAAAACTTAAAGTGCTACTTACTGCCATTGACGGCCATCTGAAGCATTATTAGTTTTGTAAAGTACTGGCGTATCGGCACGACCAGTTGCACTAACATTTTGTGCAGCTGCGTGAACGAAGTTTTGAGGAGCACTAACTAAATAAGTTAGTTCTAAATGCCAGTTCATTGACGTATCTAGACCTAGTTTTTCAGCAATTTGGAAACCAGTCATTGTTAAATGACCTTCACCAGGTACTGTACCTAAGTACACGTGTTGGAATGTATTATCTACATAACCACGACCTTTGACACCATTACCAGTTGCATCAACTTCTGAATCAATACCAGCAGAAGCAACAACTACATCTACGTGTACTGCAGCATCATTTACAAACTCATTTACAATTTTAATTGTTGAATTTGTAGTTGTGCTACCAGCGATTGGGCTAGTACCAGCGATTGAGTAAACATAAGGGATCTTGAACTGAGAACCATTAATATCCCATACGTGTGTTACAGCATCAACAGCAACAGATTTATCATCCATATGAGTAGTTAATTCATCATATTTAACAGGTACATTTAATGCACCTGTAGCTGAATTAATTACAAAAGAACTGATAGTCCAATCTTCACCCATACCTGATGTATCATTTTGAATAAGTGGATCTACACCGTTAGCAGTGATATCAAAACTTGTAAGTGGGAAAGTATTTGAAGGACCAGATAAACCTAAAGTAGCAACTGTTGCAGTTGTAGTGTATACATCACCAGCAGATTGTGTAAATGTACTACCACCTAATGCTACAGATGCAACTCCAGAATCACCTTCTCCGTGTAAACGAGAGAAAGAAACAGATGTTGTTTCAGTACCTAGTAGTTCAACACCGTAATCTGCTGCATTATCAAGTTGTAATACTGCACGAGAAACTAAAGGTACGCCAGCATCACAAGTATGTACTAATGGTGCATTTACATTACCAACAACTTCAACTTCATCATCTGAATTAACGCCAGATACACAATCGATGAATGTAGTACTGTCTGTTTCAACATCAATTGTAGTTGTAGCTTGATCAATTATATTTACTTGGAAACCATCAGTAATTGTAATTACGTTACTTGTACCTGTAGCTAGTGCATTTAGAACTAGACCTGCAGTATTAGTAACTGTAGTAACAGTCATATCGATAGTATCACCAACTGTCGCTGTTGAAGCTATTTCCATCGTTACTGGGTTATAGTCACCAGGAATGGTTTCACTTGGACTAGCCAAGAATAATTGAATATCAGCAGGTAAAGATTCAGCCGGTAAGAAGTTACCGATTAACGTGCTTTCGTTCAATGGCATTACTTGCTTAGTACCATCTGGTCTTTCTGCATCAAGTACAAAAGTAGTACCCGTAACATTTGGTTCAGTGATGGAGTCTGTATTATCATTTCCAGCTAGAACGAAACCAACACCACGAACACTTTCTAGATTCGTATCGATCTGAATAACAATATTACGAACAGTGCCATCAGCTTCTACTGTAAAATCGATTACAGAACCAACTGCGATCATTTGACCAGGTACTGTACCAACAATGTTTGATGCAGGATCAACTGAACCTATTTGAGCTACAAACACTAAAGAAGCAGCTTCAGCAGCATTCAAACCACCTTGACCAGTCAAAGTAATTTCAAATGTAGCCTCATTTGGTACAGAAACAACCGAAGAGTATCCGATAGATACATCTGTACGATTTGAACCAGGGAAAGCGTCATTATCGTTTTGACCAACGCCAGTTCCTGTATCTGCATCTAGATCTACAACAAAATTTGACCCATTAAGGTAAACTTTATCAACAGTAAGATCATCGTTTTTCACGTCAACACCATCAGCGTTAATACCCAGAAGTGCTGTAACAGTACTTTGAGTTGACGCTTGAGGGCCGTTAGCAGTGGTTGTAGAACCATCATCAGCTTGTCCTGACAGCATTTTACCACCGTAAGTGACTAGTTGAGCCGCATTTGCAGCGATAGGAGTAGCTAGCGCACCTGTGATTGCTAGCGCTACCAGACCTTTTTTATAGTTCATTAAGTTCTCCTTTTGAACTTGATTTTTGGTATACCAATTAAAGGTTGTATTAAAGCACAGGCTAGAAAGATGTCAATTATATATTGCCAACTACGACCTGTTTTAATTCTATTTTATTTGCCTGACAATATAGGCGGTTCTATTTATATAGATAATCGACTAAAAGATCAAGCACAACTGTCGATATTACAACAAAAAAACCAGTGTAATTCAACAAAATACTAAGTAATATTTACATATTATTAAAAATACTGCTCTATTTATACTCTTTCAATTAGAGTTAATAGTCGATATTTTGCATATTAGCTACAATAAATGCATATATCCGATAAAATAAGTTTAAAAGTCAATATTTAAATTCTGAAATTCACGACTAAATGCATCTATTGTATCATCGATATCTTGCTCACTGCTGATAATTCGAGGTGTAATCATTACCACTAGTTCAACCCGGCTATTACTTCGGTTTTCTGTACTAAACAAGTTACCGATTATAGGTATTGACCCAAGTAATGGAACATTTGAGCCCCCATCAGAATTATTTTCACTAATAAGTCCCCCTAGTATTATCGTTTTTCCATCGAGTGCTAATAACTCAGTATTAAACGATCTGTTAAGAATGATTGGGGATGAAATATCTGACAATTTATTTACTCCGGCCTCAGAAACAGTTTGATTTAGCGTCAGAGATACAACTCCTTTAGCATTTATAGTCGGTGTAACACTCAAAGAAACTCCGGTACTTTGATATTGCACAGTTTGCAATACTTGATTGTTATTATTTGCAGTATCACCTACTGTTTGAGTAATAATTGGTACTTGAGTTCCCACATTCATACTTGCAGATCTGCCATCTCTTACCAGTATTCTGGGTCGTGACACTATATTAACTTTACTATTAGATTCTAAAAAACTAATCGTAGCGCCAAAATCCACCCCTTGGAGGACATAACTTAATCCACCACTCATCGATAAAGACGATTGCTTATCTTTAGCTTCAAAGCCGTTACTTAATGACCAATCAACCCCTCTTGAAAAACCTCCCTCGAGCGTTACTTCAACAACAGCAGCTTCAATTAAAATTTGACCCGGTAATACATCTAATTGCTCAATTAAAGAAAGCGTTTCATGGTACTTTGAAGGAGTAGCATAAAATACTAAAGCATTTTGTATCTCATCTACAGTCATGGCCAAATCTTTAACTTTCGAAGTTACAGCACTTGCACCACTCTTTTCACCACTTTTTGAATTACTTGAAGTAGATTTTTTTTGTGTTGAGTCACTTGCTAATGAAAATAATTGACTTAAACTAGCACCCATATCAAGTGCACTTACATTCTGAGGAAAATATGTAAAATATTTTCTACCATCGGATGAACTGGGGATGTCTAATTTCTTAGCCCAATACATAACTCTTTGATAAACCGTTTCTGATGCGGAATGAATTAACGCCGCTCGCATACGACTCATTGGAGTTATAGAAATGATACCTTCATTACCATTTTTACTTAATGCAATTCCTTCAATCGTAAATATCTCTTCTATTTGCTCTCTAAACTCTTCTGGCGTCAAGTATACTAATTCGACAATACCAATATGCCTCCCTTTTGCAGAAGGTCTATCAAACGCATTGAGGATTTTTATAACTTGTAATACATCTCGACGATTACCAGTTATAAGTACAGCATTTCGTTCCTTTAAATATTGAAACTTTGCAGATGTCAATGAAAGAGCTACTCGAGACATAGACTTCCAATCCGCATAATACAGAGGTGCTATATGTAATATTTGTCCTGATACTTCAGGTACATCTTCAGCTAACCGCCCCACTCCTAAATTAAAACTCTGTTTATCATTTCTTGATTGAGTTTTGAAAAAATAAACATCATTTTTTACGGTAAGAGAAATATTATTCTGCAGTAATATGTTTTTAGATAACTCGAATAATTTTGTTTTGGAGGTTGGTTTCGACAAACTTAAAGTTGCTTTTACCTTACTAGTTCTAACACTCCCATCCAAAACATAATCCAACTCTAACAATTGATTAAAGATCATATCAATAAAATCAGATACCGGTAAGTTAGAGGCATTAATCGAAACTGTTTTTTTATCAAACTGAGGGGTTTGTCCTTGCTCTGTTTTCGGTGGTGTTATACCAACATCACCAACTGAAGATAATTCTCTTAAATTAGTTTCACCGATATTACTTTGATCTTTAATTGAGTTAGTAACAACTTCCTTACTTATCTCCTTTTTAGATATCGAAGATGGTTCAACTCTATAAGGCCCTGTAGTATTGCAACCAACGAGTAACATTAAACTCAAATTTATTGTGATACTGAATACTTTATTCATGAATAATTTACCTTTTAAAAACTCGAAATTTATATTTTTCACCTTGTTTTTCAAAGGTTGCTTCATTTAATGAAATATTGATTAATTTAAATTCTTTAATGTCATCGTTAATAGTCATTTTTTTTAAACTTTCGCCTTTTTTAAAATTATCAACCAATATGTAAGGTTCTGGTTTTAAGTAAATAGCCCTTAATCTAGGTTTGAATATAGCTTTCGGTTTTTTCTTCACTGGTTCATCTATTATTGTCTTCTCTTTAATTACCTGACCAAAAAGGTGTTCTTTAAAATCTATGTCTGCAGGCTTCTCTTGCTTGTATGCATGTATTTGGATAATTTCCATTTCTAAATCTTTTTTCTTTTCATTTGTATTTAAGATACGATTATGAAAATCAATAAAAAGTAAAAAAGCTATGATAATAAATATTAAATAGCGAATCATTTAGCACCTACAATCATAAACTGCTGTCCTCGAAGCCTTAATTTTGTCATGGCAGAACTCCGTACTGAGCGTGCATCAACATGATGAATCAACACTTGAGGCTCTTGGGTTTCCAGCCAAAATATTAAATCTGCTAAAGGTTTTACATATCCCTTTACTTCTATTACATATTCAATAGTCGTAATATTCCCATCACTTAATAAAACTTGTGCGCTTCTTGAAGTTAATTCTAAATTTAAGGAGTTCACCTTAGTCTCTAATTTCTCTATAAATTGAACTTGTAATTTTTCGGTAGGTGTGTCTACTAAGTACTGGCTTTTTATACTCCCTAGTTCTTTATTTAGTCGAACCTTTTCTATAGATAATTTCTGAGATAATTTTTCAACTATTGCAGGATCTCTCAATTGAATTTTATAAAAGTCAGTTTGCTCTTTAATTTCATTTTGCCAATCTATTATTGGCATTATGATAAATTTAATTAATAGCAATATTACACAGGCCACTATCAACCTAGCTTGCTTTATTGTTAGGTTATATTTAGTTAACCATTGAAATATATCTTGTCTAAACATTGTTTTTTATCTCAAAGCGAATACTAAACTGTTCTTTGCCTCTGGTCTTTCGAACAGGCATTATAAACTGAATATTAACAACTAATGGATGTTCTGATAATAGTTTAAATAGTTTTGTTGCATTATCGGTATAGCCACCAATACTTGTTTTATCGTTGAGTACTACTAAGCTTAAAAGTTCAAAATCACTTTCAATATCAGAAAGTATTTTCAAAGATAAATACCTGAAAGTATGTTCTATATATGGTTTGTTTAATGTTATCAGTTCATTTTTTGATTTTTCGTAATCAGATTCAATTTTTTTAAGAGCAGAAATCTGAGTTTTATTAGAGTTAAACTCAGACAAAGTGATTGTATTTTGATAAATAATGTAACCAGACGTTAAACCTAAATAGGCAATAGTTATACCCAAAAGATAGGTCGCTTGCTTAAATGTAAAACTAAAAGCTTGTTTCTTACCTAAATGTATTTGAGTTAAAAAAGGTAGTAAATATTTAATATGAAATTTACTTCTTAACCATTCTACAAATTGAGTTTTGTCGAACTGAACTAAATTTGACGAGTCAACAAACAAGAAAGTATCTGCTTCTGGATTACCAATATAACTATAACCATAATTCACATCTGGAACATATAAGCTTTCGTTTCCAATTTTTATGCCTGCATTAGCTTCTAGCATGCTTTTTACTAATGTTGTTTCCGGAATTATTACCCCACCTTGCGGTAAGCATTCACATATGTCGTCGTATATCTCTGAAGATATGTAGCTGATTGTAACAAATGCACCATTTTTTGATTTTTTAATGTCAAACCAGGATTTGCTATTTGGAATTGGCGAATTTTGATTTGCAAATATCCGTATCGCTTGGTTTAACTCTTTATTTCGTGTAATCGCAAAATATTGCTTAAGCTCAAGTGTATGTTTAGCTGATACAACAACACATTGAAAGCCTTTCATTAACTTTAATGGTTCTGTTTTAATACAAGATTCAACTTTACCATCTCGGTAAAAGTTCAACCTATCTTGTAGCTGTTGTTTTAGGAAAGTAGATAATTTAACCATTAAAGATGTGACCGCTTATTCTGACCAATGCCAATACTGTATAACAGGTCTGGGTTTATACCTTAAGTTGTAATTAAACACAATATGTCTTCGCGAAATTGCTTCACCTACTTTTGTAGTTAAATCTAATTCTATCGTATTTGACAAGTTAAATGATAAAATGTTGACCCCACTTTCATTCGTTTCAAATACTTTCTTTATATTCTTTTTTTTACGGGTTTTGATTAAAATATCTTGCCTGTCTTTAGGTAAATTACTAGCTCTAATAAGGTTTTCACTTGCATACCGAGGATTAAATTCAAGCCCCCCCTGAAGCAATATATTTTCGAAAAAAACGTCACTAAGTTCATTAGGGAAACCGCATAGCAATGATAATTCACTAAGGGATTGGATTTTATTATTTCTAGGTACTTTTTTTTGTAACAATTCATAATCATATGCCTCTCCTCCATTTAATCTACTTAAAGAATCTGCATCTTGCCAATCCGCTAGACAATCCAAAAATACCGATGTATCAAATGGCGACATGCCAGATACATTTAAAAACTTACCCAAAAATCTAGGGTTCATAGATGATATGGATATTTTCCCGTCTGCATCTTGTAAGGAAATTTTTGACATATCATTATAATTAAACTCTCTGCCGGAATAATTCCAATCCTTTAACTCATCTTCTTGTAAGTAACGTTTACTAAAGTGAAAAAAAATTATTTCGTCAACCATGGAATCAGCATGAATTTCTGCAGTTACTCTATTTTGTATTAATTGCATTAAATTTAATTGATTTTTTGATTCTAATAGGAAAAAGCTAATTACCCATGCAAGAATCGAAGCAGCCATAAGTACAGATATTAAGGCTATACCTTGATTAGATTTATACATGGATATCACCATTTTGAATGGATAAATACTTGGAAAGATTTTCAATTGATGGAATAAACTTCCACCTATAAATATTTTCACCCGAAATAAATGAAAATGTAATAGAAACGGGTAGTAAATGCCTTAACTCAACTTCTTTATTAATAATTGAGGAATTTAAATGAGCAGTGGCTTCTGTTTGTGCAATTATATTTTCTAATTCGATCGTAATATTATCATAATAAGTTGGCATTAAGGTAATTTGACAATTTTCAGTTGTTTGCCATCGTTCAGTGATTGTATATGGTAAAATATCTGATAATGGACATTCTTCAATACGCAACTGCTGCCCTCTCTCATTTTCAGTAATTGATAAATACACCGCTACTTCATTTTCGTGATTCAAATAGATTGGTGTTAAAGAAATATAACGAATGTAAGTTTGCGTACTAAGTAAATAGTGCTTAATTGATTTTGAATCATCTGAAGAAGTTACATAATAATCAAACATTGATCTAATTGATGCCCTCAATTTAAGCCGCATCATAATCTCTTGTTCTACAGTACTGAAATTTCCTCTTGATTTATTTGCAACATTTAGAAATATTGAAAGAGACTGGTAAGTAATAGCTAATACAAACGCTAATACAGTAACCGATATTAATGCTTCTATTAACGTAAAGCCTTTTTGTTTTAACATTTTATTCACATCAATTATCCTATGAATACTTTCGATGCGTGTTCGAGTGTTAAAACTTTGATTTGATAAGGTGTAAATACACTTTCTTTAATACTACAATTTATATCGACTGTATTTAAAATATAAGTAATATCCCCTTTTACCTCACGACCAATGTTTAAATCAAAAGATTTGGCTGAATCTTCAATTTTGTTCGATACATTCCAATTACAATTTAGTAAATCAATTTTTAGTTCGCCAGCGTCCTTTGATTGTTTAACTTCAAGCCTAATTTGATCTGTCATTTCTGGGAGTTCGGCATAATATTTTGATTTATTTGTAAATTTCTCATCCATACGAACATAATTTGCATAAACTAAATTTGCTAAAGAAATAGTGATGGTGATTATCACAATTGATATCAGTAACTCAACTAATGTAAATCCTGACCTCTTTGTTCTATGCATAGATTGTTAAAACCTTTAATTTTTTCATTAGGAATTGCTAATGTAATTTCACATTGAGATGCAAGTCCAGTTTTAGAAAGTACCAACTTTTGTTTCTTAAATGTTAATTTTTTAAACTTTTTAATTAATACCGGCTTTTTATTTTGACTAAAAATTGCGCTGTTATCTCTAAATTCAACCAGAAAGTCCTGATTAGCCCAATCAGCTTGCCTTAGTTTAGCCTTTAGTAAGCTCCTTAATTCAGTTATTTCAAATTTTAACTGAGATTTTTCAACTCGATCTATACTCAATGGTGCAACCAATACGAAAGTTGAAGTCAAAATTAGTAAAACAACCAGAACTTCTGGTAATGTCATACCTATTTCGTTTTTTGAAAACTTCAAAAATTAACCTTGCTGAGCCTGTAGTAATACTTCTTTAATAACCTCAACTGTTTTATCAATTTCAGTATCGGTTAACGTTGGATGAACTAAGAAGACAATGCTTGTTTCACCTAGCTGTTTTGCTATAGGCAATCTGGTCGTAGGTCTATAACTCAGATCATCAAATGCCTTTTCAAGATAAACTTCAGGACAAGCTCCTTGATAACAAGGTACACCTAAAGAATTAATTATTTCTATAATACGATCTCGGGTCCAATTTTCAGCCAATTTATCCAAATTAACATATGCATAAAATTTATATTGCCCATGCGTAATGCCAGAAGGAACTTCAAAGGTTGAAGCAACATCAAAACTTTCAAAAGCACGGGCTAACAGGCTTGCATTACGATTCCGTAATCGAATCCAGTCAGCCATATACGTTAACTGAATTCTACCAATGGCAGCTTGTAACTCAGTCATCCTGTAGTTACTGCCAAAACTATGATGCAACCATTTAAAGCCAGACGTTTTCTGCTGATTATTCACCGTATTATAATCTTTGCCGTGATCTTTAAAAGACCACATTTTATACCATAAGTCATAATTATTTGTTGAAACTAAACCACCTTCACCACCTGTAGTCATTATTTTGTCCTGACAAAATGACCAACAACCTATATCACCAAAACTCCCCACAGATTTTCCATTATATTTAGCACCATGAGCTTGTGCACAATCTTCAATTATCTTTAACCCAAATTCATTAGCTATCGCTAATAACGCGTCCATATCACATGGCCAACCAGCCAGATGTACACACATTATTGCTTTTGTCTTATTAGTGATTTTTGTTCTAACAGATTCAGGGCAAATATTACCACTTTGACGGTCAACATCAGCAAATATAGGAATACCACCTAATAGAGCAACACTACTCGCTGTCGCAAAAAAGGTCCTCGCAGGAACAATCACTTCATCTCCTGGAGATATTTCAATTGCTCTTAACGCCAAATCAATAGCAGTTGTACCATTTGACACCGCTATTGCGTATTTTGTATCAGAAAACTGAGAAAATTCCTGTTCAAAAAGTTGACATTCAGTACCAGTTTTTGAATTTACTCTATTTGATAACAATATGGAGTGAATTTTATCTGCTTCTTTTTGAGTAAAACTTGGCCATGGGCTAAATGGGGTATTTAACATAAAATATTTATTCCAATGAACCTAACGAAAAACTCGTATTTCTGATAATTTACACTTCTCAACCTATAACCCAACATCTTGTGCACTTAATATACTCAACATCATAATTATCACAACACCACCTACAATAACACCCATCACTAAAATCAATAAAGGCTCTAACATTTTTAACAAAGCCGCTAATTTAGTATCAAATTCAAATGATTTTCTCTCTTGGATTTCACTAAAGGCCCGATCTAAGTTACCAGTTTCTTCACCGACTTCAATAAAACCTAATTCCATAGATGCAAACAAGTTGGTTTCTTCCATCGCATCTTTTAACGCTATACCCGACTGAATTTTAATTTTTACATCTTTAATTTTACTTTGTACATCTTGATCAACTATCGTATTTCGTGATAGCTCAAGTGCGTCAGTAATAGAGACTCCTGCATTTAATGTAACTTTCATCGCCGCGGCAAACCTTAATTGCTGCGTTAATGTATGCATACCTTTTATCAGAGGTAAAGTTTTACACCATCGCCATAAAGTAACTCTAAAGTTCTTGCTTGATTCTGATTGCGATTTAAACACATAAATGACAACAATTATCGAGCTAAACAAGGCTATTTTTCCAATATCACTTATTACAAAGTCCGATGCTGACATTAGTGCTACCGTATACCATGGCAGACTTTTAGCCTGTTCTAGCATAACCGACAATTGTGGTACTACACTAAACAATATAAACATGACTGACATCACACAGACCGCGACTATTATCAATGGATATATAGAAGCTTGTTTAATTTGTGAGTTTACTTTATCTTGAAATTTTAATTGCTCGCTTAAATCAAGTAATACATTATCTAACTCACCTGTACTTTCACCTATTTTTACTAGGTTGACCACCAGTTCGTCAAAATATTCAGGATATTCTGCTAAAGTATTTGCAAAAGACTGACCAGCTCTGACATCTTTTTGCAAATCTATAATTAATTCTTGCAGGTAATTACTCTCAGCTGATCTAGCAACCAATGTAAGTGCTCGATCTAAATTAATACCACTTGAAAGTAAGCTTGCAAGATTTGTAATAAAGGTTTCAATCATTCTGCTGGTAACTCTACTACCTTGTAAACCTTCTATTAAACCTTGTTTTGCTTCCTTTATTAATATAGGTGTTAATTTAGCATCTTTTAATTGTTTATAAGCGTCCTGTTCATCCGTTGCATGAAATTCTTTTTCACCTTTTATACCACTGGCATCAACATAAGAAATTTGATATTTTTTCATTATCCAGCGACTCGCACTACTTCTTCAATTGTTGTTTGGCCTTTAACAACCTTAACTAAACCATCATCAAACAAATTTCTGAATCCTTGTTGTTTCATGTATTTTTCGGCTTTAAGAGTAAATTGTGAGTCTTTATTCATCCCTTTTACATCATCATTATTTGGTAAGTATTCGATTAAAGCCAATCGCCCGCTAAAACCTGTAAAGCTGCATTTTTCACATCCAACTGACTTCATTAATCTTAATGAATCTAAATTATTAACACTACATACATCATGTAAGTTAAATTTTTCAATTGCAGATTGCTGTGATGTATCTTCAACTGCACAATGTGAGCATAATTTACGAACCAATCGCTGTGCAATAATTGAAATTACAGCAGCATTTAACAAAAATTCATCAACCCCTAGATCAATTAAGCGCACATATGCACCAGGAGTATCGTTGGTATGAACTGTACTAAAAACCAGGTGACCAGTTAACGATGATTGCATCGCAATACGTGCAGTTTCTGCATCTCGGATCTCACCCACCATGATAACATCAGGATCTTGTCTTACTATACTTCTTAATCCAGCAGCAAAATTGAATCCTATCTCCGTATTAATTTGAATTTGATTTACACCTTCTAACTCATACTCAACCGGATCTTCTAGCGTGATTATTTTTTCATGACTACTGTTTAATTGCTGTAAAAATGAATACAGCGTTGTGGTTTTTCCTGAACCAGTTGGTCCAGTCATTAATATTACCCCAGCTGTTCGTTTTAAATCAGCATCAATACGTTCAATAGTATCTGGCTCAAACCCTAACTCAGCCATCTCAAACTTGAGCGAGCCCTTAGCTAAAAACCTTAGCACTACACTCTCACCATTATTAAGCGGTAATATTGAAGCTCGAACGTCTATATTTCTGTGATGTAAAGCGATTTTTCCATCTTGCGGCCTGCGTTTCTCGGCAATATCCATATCCGCCAAAATTTTTATACGAGAGATAACGGGCATAACTAAAGAGTTAGGGATATCGTCAAGTTTTTGTAAAATTCCATCAATTCGGATCCTGACGCGACCACCACCTTCCATTGGCTCAACATGCATATCAGATGCACCGGCATCTAGTGATCTGTACATTAACGAATTAACTAAATTGATAACTGGCGCTTCGGATGCTAACGCCCGTAATCTTTCAACCTCCATAAGCCCCGAAGTTTCTAATTGTTGCGTTTGCTCAACAACACTCATTATTCTTTGCAAAAGAGATTCTGATGCTAAATATATTTCATAGTTTTGCTGGCTATGTTGTAAATAATTTCGCGCTTCCATTGACATTGGTTTATTTGTTGCCAATATCAATTTACCATCTTTAACAGATAAAGGGTACCATGAAAATAATTCCAGATAACTCCAATTAATATCTAGTTGGTAAGCTTCATTGACATCTAATTCATTTATGAATTCAGCTGAATTACTATAATCAATTAATTGCTGCTTAGTTATATCCGCATATAAAACTAGAAATTCATCTTCGGTTAATCCAGACAGTGATACTAATGCACTTTGTAAATCAGAATCATGCCCAGTTAAGTAATCATTAAGATCTTCTTGGGTTATTTTTTTTTCTTCAGTTCTTTTGGAATTGATGAAATTTAATATCTCACTCATTGATAGACGATATCCAAATCTAAATCTGTACCACCTACTTTTCCATCCCTACCAAGACTTTGCAGTGTATATGTCTTCCCGGTACGTTGATAAAAGTATGGATTTTCCCATGGATCTAAAGGAACACTTCTTGGCATATATGGACCATCCCAATGCCTACCTGTTGACTTAGTTAGTCCATCAAGAGTTTCAGGAAAATCACCAACATCTAACCTGTAAGTGTCTATTGCTGTTCCTAAAAGTTGCATTTGTGCTTTTGCAGTATCAACTTTAGCGCCATCCGCTTTGCCAAACATAGCAGGCCCGACAATCGAGGCTAACAGCCCTATAATGATCATAACAATAAGTAGTTCAACCAACGAAAAACCACTTTGAACTCTTACTTTATTCATAATTGAATCCTTTAGATACTGCGCTTTAATTACTTAAAATCGATTTATAAAAATATTGGAACTAAAATAATGCATCACTATACCTGTTTTAAAAAATCAGATAAAGCCCGAAGCCTAATACGACCGAATATTTGCCAACAATAAGTGGATTTATTAAGACTAGCTTTTGAGAATATGCATATTTTGAACTACCGAGGGATAAAAAGTCGTACGACAAGAGTAAAATTCTCGTATTAACTTCTTGAAGTTGTCTGAATTACCTTTGATTACATCGTTTCATAATCACAATCGATATTATCAATAGCAAAAACCCAAATGTGCCACCTGAAGACTTTTCTTTTTTCTGATGGTTCTACTATTTTTGGTCGTTTTACTTCTATTGAAAATGCGGACAATGTCGCGATTGCATTACCATCAGTAACTGAAATTTCAATGCCTGAATAAATACCTACATCGGCATCGATTGCTAAAGGAGTAAAACTATATACAATACCTTGTTCAACCTCTGTATCAGGTACCACATTTATATCAGCTACATCAATATCAAAGCTTTCTAGCTTAACTTGCCCTGTAGTACAATCATAAGAAAACTACTCGGTCCCCACTGTATCGTTATACGCACTGAAAAATAATTTATTAGCATAAACAGTTAAGTCGGATATCTGACTACTGGTTTTACCCGGTCAGCCATCTGCTACAAGTACTGATGTTAGTATCACTATCGTATTGATACGACTCCTCACCGGTATCCTTAGCGCTGGCGGTAAAATAAAGTTTATTTTCATATATTATAAAATTTCTTGGGTGACTATCTTCATCATAATCGGCTTCGGTGAGTATGATATCGCCTGCCAACTCTAGGGTATCTGCAAAACTTTTCGGACTGTTAAATAACTAAATAAAGCATATGCTAAATATAACCAGTTTGTTTATTAGATAAGATTTATTAATAACATGTAATGGTATTGAGCATTGTTGTAATCTAGTATATTTATCATTCCAAACTTAGTCCGTTAATAATTACGTTCGTAACATTACACTTAATAGATTGAATAATATACGATTTAAAATGGTATTGGTATTATATCTAATTTAGTATCTTTTCGCTCTTATCTTTTTTGCAACGACCCCTGCATATATAGTGTCTTTTGGGATATCTTGTTTTAATACACTTCCAGCGCCTAATATCGAGGAGCTTCCAAGTGAAATGCCAGGGAATACCACAGAACCAGCACCTACTAAAGCATTGTATCCAATATTCGCAGCACCTAAAATTGTTGCATTTGGCGCTATATGAACATAATCTCCAATAATTACATCGTGCTCTATAACCGCAGCTGTATTGATAATTACTCCCGAGCCAAGGGTACAAAACGCGTTAATACTGGCGTTAGCTACAATCAAACTACCTGCAGCTAATTGAGCATACTTACTTATAACAGCAGACGGGTGTACCAGGGTAGGTAATTTACATTTTTTGTTTAACAAAACTTCTAACCATTTACTTCTTATTGCATTATCACCAATTGCAACAAAGAATTCACTATTTGATCCTTCCATGTCAATAAAACGACTCAATTTATCAGTCACTGGCCAATGTTCAACTTGGGTTAATTTAGGATATCTGTCATCTAAAAATGCAACCCTATAGCCATTTAACTCGGCTATTTCAGCACAAACCTTACCATGACCTCCAGCGCCCAAAACATAAAGTTTCTTCATTCGTTACCTTTAAACTTTTCCATCGTGACACTCTTTGTATGGTTTATATCTGATCGTTTAACAACCTTATAAAAGGTTAAAAATAATATCTTAAGGTCTAACCAAAAACTCTGATTTTCGACATACCATACATCCAGCTCAAACTTCTTCTGCCAGGAAATATTATTCCGACCATTTACTTGTGCCCAGCCAGTTATGCCTGGCAATACATTATGCCTTTTTGCTTGTTCAGTATTATAAAGTGGCAAGTATTCGACCAAAAGTGGTCTAGGGCCAACGAAACTCATTTCGCCTTTTATTATATTAATAAATCCTGGTAATTCATCTAAAGAAGTTGCGCGTAGTGCTTTACCGAAAGAAGTTAATCTTTTTTCATCTGCTAATAAAGTTCCATTGTCATCCCTTGCATTAGTCATAGAGCGGAACTTATACATCTTAAAAAGTTTACCATTCAATCCAGGTCGGACTTGAGTAAATAAAACAGGTCTGCCTAGCTTAATTGCCACAAAACAAGTCACGCTAAACCAAATCGGACTTAGTAATAATATTGCAAAAATCGCTAAACAAAGATCAAAAAGTTTTTTCACATTATATTCAATAATAAGTTACAACTTCTACAAAAAAGACTTTCATCGCTTAAGGATCACAAATTTCAATGGTACTACCATAACACCCAGCTATTTTTGAAAACAACTCAGCAAATCCGTTTTGAAAATATGCAGGCCAAACAAATTTTGGGTGCTTATTTCGAGACGTATTTGGTCCAACATAATAATCTAGAACATGTTGCTTTAAAGGAAACGAAGTGGACATATTTCTAAGTGAATCTCGATAAACTGCAGAATCTAAAAAACTATAATACCCTACAAATAAACTCCCAGATAATTGATATGCCTGGAAGCCATTTCCTTCCCCTTGGGTTACATAATTAAACCGATACAAGCCATTATTCCCATCCATATAATTATTCATTAATAAATATTGATAACCTGACTCATTAACAGGCACAAATACATTTTTTTCAAAAGTATTACGCATTTCGACTATTATATTTTTATAATAATCAGCTCCTGCTTCATCAAAATCGGCAAAAGAATTTAGCCATAATGGCATTCTATGGCTATGAGATGAATCTATTGCAATATCTGGAATTGGATCGGAGGTTATTTCTGGCTCTATCTCTTGATTACCTACATAAATATAATCGGGATGGTCCCACCAAACCCCTTTTTGAAAATACCAGTTTTCACCGTGAAATTCACCAAATCGATTTAAAACTCCTTGAATAATTGTTTTTAGGTCTCCTTCATTAAATAAGGTTTTGTGTCCCAAATGGTGCTGGATCACAGCTAAGTCACTTAATGCGGCTATAGTAAACCAATCTTGATCTATTACTGCACGATAGTAAGAATATTGTGTATCAGGATCCGTTAGATTCCAGTTTAACCGTTGTTTCAAGCCCACGAAATTTAATGACTTATCCCAATGTACTGCGGGCCTATATAACCATACATCTACTAACTCTTCTTCTAGTACATTAACAAGTGGTATTAAATTCTCAATACTCCCCTGTTGAGATTTAAGTTTAACATACTGAGTTATAAAATATAAAAATTGACTTTTTGCAGTAAAGCTTTGAATATTATTCGGGTCAAAACTATCTGATAAGTTGCTAAAAAATATATCAAATACAATACGGGGGTCTCGCTCAAATCTATCTGGATTTTTAAAAGCATAATGCATAGGTAACATTAAACTAGTCGACGTATCATATGCATAATCGTTCAGCCATAGAGGATCAGCCAAAACACTATCAATGATATCTAACCACTGATATTCGAAACTATCCGAATGCTGTGGTTTTTCATTCCAATTAGTATCATCATCAGAACAAGCTGATAAAAAGATGATTACCATGTATAGAAGTACATGTTTTATTCTTGTAGTAGTAAACATACAACAACTCATTAATTGAAGAACAAACGAAAACAGTATGGCGTATAGAATACTTTAATGATAAATTCAAAGCTATAGCTAATATCAAAGCATTAAACAACTTAATAAAAAATAAGCTAGTATCTCTTGATTTGCAATATCTAACTTTGACTTGTATTTTTTAAGATTTTAAAATAGCTATTAGAAAAACGACTATTCATTTCTTTGCTTTATTTGACTTCAAATAATTTGACAGGACACTTAAAAATGATAAATAAAATCATAGCTCCATTTATATGTTTAGCATTTTTAAGTGCTTGCGGTGGCAACTCAAATAATGAATTAGTAAACCTTTCCCCGATCGTTAATGCAGGAATCGACTTAACAGTAAATGAACAAACACTCGTAATCCTGTCGGGTACAGCATCTGATCGTGACGGTGATATAATAAGCTATCAATGGGAACAAAACAGCGGTGATACTGTTGTTATTAATGATAGATCATTGGCTTTAACAACTTTTACCTCGCCAACAACAACTACTACAGATCAGCTCAGCTTTACTTTAACAGTTACTGATGATAGTGGTGAAACAGCCACCGATACGGTAATTGTATATGTGAACCCCGTTAATAACCCCCCCACAATTAATCTTGACGAAGATATTCATTCAATTAGTGGGAAACAAATTCAATTGAATGCAATTATATCAGATAGCGATGGTGCAATTGAATCTATTAACTGGTCACAGACTAATGGAATGAATGTTGTATTAGAAAATGACACTACTTTGACGCCTAGTTTTATTGCTGATTTTATAGAAGCCGAAACAATTACAATACAGGCAACAGTTGTTGATAATGAAGGAGCAACCACAACAGACTCTATTAATGTTATTCTTAATACTAGAAATGAATTAATAACTGAAAACTTTGATGACCAACCAAATGGTTCATTGTCAATAACTACGACGCAAGATATAGGTTGCGAAACTAGTCAATGGAACTTTACTGAAATTGCAAATACCATAATATCTGATTATCAAGTCGATTTAAGTATAATTAACAGTGGTCGTTCAGCTGAAGCAAACCACACTATATCGTTTAGAATTGGGAACAGCGAACATATTCATGTTGAGTTACCAGAATTAACCAATAGAATTTTGTCATTAATTTCTGTTGGAGAGATATCAATGCTCCTATTAGATGGAGAACCTTATATGCAAATAGACTCTTCACAGCAAACACCACAAACAGAAAATACCAGTTTTTCAATTGATTATTCAGCAACTGCTTGCGGAGCTGATAATCATCATTTTGCTTTTTTTACACTCGATAGTTTATCAATTAATAAAGTCGGTGAATAGACTGAAAACACTTTATTGATTAATCATAAAGTTCAGTTATTCTAAAATACGTTGATCAAATCGAAGCCGAGCCTTTGTTAATGGATAAACAACTTTAAACAATGGTAAGAGTAAAGGCAAACTATTAGATTTGTGCTATATGCTGCTAATTTAATATAACTCAAATCCCAATTGGTTAACTTAAGTTTGCCTTTAATCCTCTATAATTGTATTCATTCCGATAATGATTGATAAACTGTAAACAATTTACTTTCTTCAATCCCCCAATTATATTTTTTCATTATAGCATTTCGTCCATTTCCCCCCATTTTTTCAGCTTCAATAGGGTTCTTATTTATATAGTTTATCGCCCCTGCAATATCTTCAGGATCAAATGGGTTGACACATATTCCACAATTATTTCCTTCAATTATCTCCTTCCATAATGGAATATTTGATGAGATGACAGGTAAGCCTGCAGCCATATATTCAAACATTTTAACAGGTAAGGCATCTAGGTAGTTGATAATAGGGTGCAATGTTACCAATCCAGCTTTAGAATTAGCCATAACTTTTGCTATTTCATCACGATTAAGGTATCCCAACTCTTTTACTTTATCCCAACTTTGATAATTTTTAACTTCTTTTTCTACATCGACTTCACTAAAGCTTCCTGCAAGATTCATTTTTACATTAGTACAATGATCTAATGATTTTACTATTTCTCTTATTCCCCTTATCTTAGCTATCCCGCCAACATAACACACTTCATTTTTTTTCTGACTCCACGTCACATCATTTGATAATTCGTCTAATATAGGATAGTTGTTAATATCAATGGAATTAGGATTAACCTTTAAGAACTTATCTCTTATGAAAGGTGTCGCGCTTACAATATAGTCGAACTTTTTACATGCCATATTTTCATAAGAACCAAATAACCTTGAAATTACCTTTAGAATAAATTTATTAAGGTAAGGCTTCCCCAATAACTGCTTAGGAACATCTTCATGTGAATCAAAGATTACCTTTTTTCCTAATTTCTTAAGCTTCAAACCTATAGGAATAAGCTCAGGATCATGTAAATGATAAATATCACTATCGAGCGCCTTAGCTTTGTTAAAAACTGCTTTTGTTGTTTTTAATATACGATTCACTCTACCTTTTAATTTTTCAACACCGTAAATATTTACATTATTTTTTAATTCATCAGCCAAACTATCTGCAACTATTAGGTTTACTTCATAATCCTGTACTTTTGCTAATGAACTGCATTGCTTGATGAAAATTCTGGTATCAAAGCGTGGGTGTGCAGATGTCAAATGAGTAATTCTTGTTTTCATTTTTGCCTTTGGCTGATTAATTACATTAAAAGCTGTATCATAGGAGATCGAAATTTAAGGATCAATGATTATAATAAAAGGCTGAGCTATTACTTTATGACTATTGAACTAAAAATAAATAACAAAATTGATTAATTAGGACGTTAAGATGAATTTTCAAAAAGCATTAACTGTATTTGTATTACTCTTATTGAGTGCCTGTAGTGATGGTGATAAAAAAATACAAAAAACCAGGCACCAGTAGTAAATGCTGGAGATGACCAAACAGTAAATGAACAGGTATTAGTCAATTTGACGGGTACTACCTCTGATCCTGATGGCACTATAACAAATATTCAATGGATACAAACGAGTGGTATTACAGTTACTCTAAATAACGAAAATTCAAATTCAGCAAACTTCATTGCACCAACGATAACACAAACAGAAACATTAAGTTTCCGACTATCTGCAACTAATGCCGAAAACAAAACATTCACAGACTCTGTTCAAATTAATATAACTCCTGTTAATTCCCCCCCACAAGTAAATGCTGGAGATGACCAAACAGTAAATGAACAGGTATTTGTCAATTTGGCGGGTGCTACCTCTGATCCTGATGGCACAATAGCAAATATTCAATGGATACAAACGAGTGGTATTGCAGTTACTCTAAATAACGCAAATTCAAATTCAGCAAACTTCATTGCACCAACAATAACTCAAGCAGAAACATTAAGTTTCCGACTATCTGCAACTGATGCCGAAAACAAAACATCTACAGATTCTGTTCAAATTAATATAACTCCTGTTAATCAACCCCCTACAATAGAGTTTAGCAATCCCTTGTCTTTTGAAGAGAACACTCAAATCATATTAGATACTGTGGTTAACGACGAAGATGGTGTAATCACCAGTTATCAGTGGGAACAAATTCTTGGACTTCCAGCCAGAGAACTTACCCCTGACGAAAATTCACTTCACTTTATATCTCCGAATATTAATAATCCCACCGAGAAATTAACCTTTAAGCTCTCAGTAGTAGATAATGAAGCAGCTTCGGCTTCGGCTGAGATAAACATAAATATAACCAACCGCTCTGTTGGGGATGGACCAGATACAGATAATGACGGTTATTCTGACTCCTGGGAAAAACTTTTTCAATTTTCTCCTCATGATCCAAACTCAAAACCCTTTGACCAAACGAAAACACATGCTGAACTATTAAAATTAGAACAATCCTACCTAGGAACTGAAGAATGGCAGATTGAAGGGTTGGCCTCTATGGCGTCTGCCCCTACTAAAGTTAAAATGCTGGCTTTTGTTAATAAGCCTTGGTTTAATCTAGATGACACCATCAATGTATATATTTCAAGCACTTATGGAACCTCCGATGTTGAAATATTTCGTTTTGGATATTACGGAGGTAAACTAGCGAGCTTGAAATACCGTAATTCCCTTACTGTTTCACCACAAATAAAATGTGTTAGACCCTTTAGCAATTCATATTATAATCGATGTGACTGGTCTAAGTCTTTGGAAATTAAAATACCAGAGCACTGGTTAAGTGGTATGTACATGCTAAAAGTTACCAATAGAGAGACTAACTATAAAAGTTGGCAAACTTTTATAGTTCAAGGTGCGTCACCAGAAAGAGATAAGTTACAATGGGAACATTCGGATATTTTACTTATTTCAGGGTCGTTAACGGAAGCAGGGGCTTATAATATGGGAGTCAATGACGCATCAATAGGCTCAAGTTTTTATCGCGCATATGATCATAATGGCATTTCAAAAACACCTGAATTCACAGGCCAAGTAAATCATACGCTAGGCTTTTTTCGACCTCAAACGAAAGATTCATTAAAGTATGTTCTTCTATCCCACTTACCTGTGATCGCAAACCTGGAAAAGAATAATTTTGATGTTTCCTATATATCTGATTGGGAACAAGATAAACAACTTATACGAAATATTTTTGACTTTAATTATTCAACAATTGTTGATGTAGGGCACAGTGAATACCACACAGACCAAATGAGGGAAAGCATCAGTGTACTAAGTGAAAAACAGGGGAAAAAATGGCTATCTATTGCAGCAGCAAACACTCGATTTGAGCAAATACTCAAAGGAGACGATTGTGGAACTCAATATAATGAATATTCTGATGATTTTATTTACTGTCGACCGACTAGCACGAAACGAACTTGGTATGGTAATGACCTTAACCTCCCTGAAACAGAGTTTTTCGGCTCTAGATATGTTGGCGGAGCAAGTGGGGCTTTAAAACCAATCAAAATAGATCCAACGAGTCAACTTATTAAAGGTGATAGCAACTTTTTTTATTCTGAAACAAACACAAGTAAAGCAGATTACCCTATTTTAATTAATAACTATGGATTTATTGAAACAGACACTCGAACTAGCGATAGCCGACATGGCCACGTTATGCCGTTTGAAAATCATGTTCAAGATTTTTTAATTATTGGAGATGGTCGATACCCAGATAGTGAGCTCTATACGATTGATCCGACGTATATTTTACTATCTAATTGCTCACAGTTACTACATGGTGCCTCTTTAGGGTCAGGTTTTGGACTTTTACCAATTGAGGCTTCTGAAAGCTTTATAGTAAAAAACCTTAAGTATGGAGAGCCTAACCTTGCTTATACGAATATGGTTAATAATTTCCTTTCTTTTGATGACGATCATGATGGGAAAATAGATCATGACACAGATAACGATGGCATTATTAACTGTAAATTATGATTCTGGCCTAGCAGAAAAGTTGGGGGAGAATAGAACCCCCCCACTATTAATAAATTACAGTTCATAAAAAACCAGTGTAACTCAATCTACTAACCTGAGATCAACTTAAGCTACTAAAATTTGATTCATCTCAACATCTGTAATATTCAATTGTGGCTAATTTCCTTTCAGAGAATAAGCCACAAGACTACCAATGACATTTGGCGTTAAACCATTCATGCTTCTATATCTAGAATCCTCAATTTGAGAGATATTCTGTAAAGTTGTGTTTCCGCACCTAAAATTTTAATAAAAAAACACTTGACGTAGATCTTCATATTTGATCTATTACTTATCTTTAAGTGATGGAAAAGTAATGGCGTCGTATTCAACAAAAAGTATTGATCATTTGAGCCTAGTTGCAGGTATGAACAAAGAGCTTGAGATTTCCAAACCATTGATAACGTATTTCCTGAGCAGCCAGCGGTAATATAATGAAGGATTTAAAAACATTATTAAACACCACATTAGCAGTTTGAAAGCAGCTATCGCAGCGTAACAAACGTCAAAATTTGAGTTACTTGAGAATGGCTACCGCGGTGCATGGCTCAGCTCAGACTATGCTAACGTAAAGCTGTGTTGGTTATTAATAGAAAGTGAACAAGCGAAAAACGGGAACAGCATACACTAGATAAGCGCATGGCAAAAACATCAAACGAAGTGCTGAAATCGTTTAAAAAACTGAGTCGTCAACGCTTTTCTTGTGAATTAGATTCAGATAAGGCATTAAAAGTCTGGTTAAAATCTCATAATGAACTTACTATCAGTGAGCAGGAAATATTTAAGCAAAGTAGTCGGACTAAACTCAATCAGCAACCCGATAGCTATGAATACCAAATAACAGGTCAACTGTATTGGTCCTAGAAAGTCGCGCGCAACGATTGCAGGAAAAAGGAATTTTCGTCTTAGCCACCAATGACTTAGATGAGAATCTAACCATGGAGAAAATGCTGAGCCTTTATAAATCACAACAAAGTGTAGAAAAAGGATTTAGGTTTCTAAAGAGCCCTGACTTTTTAACCTCATCACTTTACTTGAAAAAACCAGAGAGAATTAAAAGCGCAGTCCGCCTATTTTCCCGACCTGAAATTCAAACCATGCCAAAATCCAACCGCACGCTGAATATTCTTTTTTTTCAGTGAATTCATGAGTTAACAATAAGTAGTGATAAACAATTGGTCCTCAATGCGGAAGAGAAAAACAATACTATTATTAATTGTATGGGCAGCATCTATCAAAAAATTTATTCCTAAAAGTGCTGCGGAATGTCGGGTAAAGAAAGGTCTGCATTAAATATTTTTTTTTACAAAATAAAGTGAAATAAAGTAAAGTAATAAGTAACAGCCCGCCATAATAAAGCTATAAAATAATAAAAATGCCTCGATATCAAAACTTAAACTTTGTGTAAGCACAAGTAAAATCACTAAACAGCCTAGTCTAATGGTATCCCACAACATCATATACTGCTGTTTATTTAACATATTTAACGTATTAGATATCGGAGCCACGGCTAATTGCAAAGCAAACATTGGGCAAAGTAATACGATATAATCAGCCACCTTGTGCCATTCACTTCCTAACGCGATATCAATAATATAAGGTGCTATTAATGCTAAAACACAAAAAAAACCAATGGCGATCAAACCACTTTTTATACTGACATCATGAAATAACTTCAGCCTTTTTGGCTTATCACTATTTAATGTTGCAAATTCACTTGAATATACTTGCGCCAATGACTGCCCCAGTAATACCAAAGGAACTGCAATAATCCTTTGCGTCATTAAATATAAACCGGCTGCCACAACACTAAAAGAACTTGCGATGATTAGTGTTGGTAGTTGCAATGATCCCATATTCATCATGCCGGCTGGCGTTGAAAATTGAATGAATTTTTTGTTTTCTTTCAGTGTTTTACAAAATAATAGAGGACTCCCTTTCAGTTTTACCGATTTTGAAAATAACGTTTTTTTACTTAAACTATATATCCCAAAGAATCGACTTATCACTTCTCCTAATATCAACCCTAATGTAAAAAATGAAAAAAATAATTGAAAACCAGCGAGAGCTGCAGATCGTACTACTTTAGTTGCAGCTACAGCCTTATAACTTTTTTCCGCAATGGCGAAATTGGTAAATAAGTTGAACCAGGCTAATAGTAAGGCCGCTAAAGGAACATAATGAATCACATCTTTAATTGATTCCGTGTCAAACAAACTGACTATCTTGCTTTCAAAAAACCATAAAGTTAAATAGCACACAGATAAATTCACACACGTAATAAACAAACACGTAATAACTAACTTTGATCTTTTGTCTAGCGTATTGTGATTAAATACAGCCATTTCCAATTTCAAAGACATGAAAATAGATAAAATAGCGCTACTACTCATTAAGACCGCAAGTTCACCAAACTGCTGTTGATTATATATCCTGGAAAGTATAGGTAATACAACTAAAGTAATGATATGAGCAAGCACTGTGCCACTAACTAGAGTCAGCACATTCATGATAAAAGGAGGTAATTTGAATTTCATTGTAATTGACATTTTAATTAGGTATCGATCTTCTTTTAACTTACTACTATTTTGGTTTTAGATATCAATTTATTAGCTCAACAAATTGCAGCATAGGAATAGCTTGTAGTTTGACGAAAAACCTTGTAACTTTCACTTAAAAATCACGAAAATGCTAATATTAATATCACAGTGTTTCTAAAGCTCATCCAGTTTAAGAATTACCACATTCTCAGAGCTCTTTTTCACCAGCACGATACTTCACAGTCAGCATTACCAAAAGACTATAAGCCAATATTAATGCCATAAAACCAGGTAAAACCTTCAGCACAGTTAAAGTCGCTAGTGGGGCCAACCAAAAAAGATTAATAAAAATAACAGCGTTAGTCACTTTTTTATGACTTTTAAACTTTCTTGATGCGTACTGGTATGCATGACTTCTATGAGCCTCATGTGGCTTCTCACCGCGCATAACTCTGCGGATCAATGTGTAGGTCGCGTCAACAATAAATACACCTAACATAATAAGCCACGCCCAAAACAGTGCCTCATCCTTGTTACCACTATATAACATTAAACCAGCTAACATTAAACCCAAAAAACCACTACCTGCATCACCCATAAAAATTTTTGCTGGTGGGTAATTCCAAAGTAAGAATCCTAGACATGATAGAGCCAATGCAAAATGCAAAATTGCCAATTCAAAATCCTGAAATACTATAATTATCAATAAACCCATAACTAAAGTTGATACAGTGCCTTCCGAGCCAGCCAATCCATCAATCCCATCCATAAAATTATATAAGTTTAGTAACCAGACACATAGCAATACAGCTATAATATGGCTAAAGATATTAAAATTTATTTCATAGTTAAGAACTTCCAATTTAGGGATCCCCCCAATGAAAGATACAATAATGACTGCAGCTATAAAATGAAAAGCGATCCTTATTTTTGCATCAACATGTTTATGATCGTCAATATAGCCTATAAGCGCAACTATTATACCACTGATACATAAAGCCAAATAAACATTCACATCAATTACTAAAAAACTAAGACCTGCAAGCGAAAATAAATATCCTAGTACAATACCTATCCCTCCTCCCCTTGGTGTTGGCACTGTGTGAGAACTTCGATCGTTGGGTATATCAAGTACACCTTTTTTAATTGAGTAAGAAATAAGGTATCTTGTAGACAAAAAAGTGGAAATAAAACTAAAAATAATTACAATATAATTCATTAACTATATTACCTTTTAAAAATACTAATATATCTAGCAGCCAGAGTTGAATAGGAATAGTTTAATTTCACAAAATCTTCCGTATCAAATTTAGGAACATCATCTTGTTCCAGTAATCCATTAATAACTTCAACTAAAGAGCTAACAGAGTCACCCGTGAACTTAATTTCTGCATTTGCCATTTCAATAGGATTTCCTGGGGAGTCTATACCATTTATTATTGGTTTATTACAAGATAAATAGTCAAATACCTTATTTGGCGATATGCCATATTTATAGATTTCTTTTGGAATTGCATTAATGAACATATAATCACACTGCTCTATAACTTGTGGTATCGCATGTTTAGGCATTTGATCTAAAAAATATATATTGTTCAGATTGTTCACTTTTGCATATTCTATTAACTTACGCCTTTCACTTCCTTCACCAACTAAAACACATGCGACATCAGTGCTACCACACTCTTTGATTCCTTGGATAAGCGGCATGAGATTGTTAGGTATACCATGTGCTCCAGTATAACCTATAACTAATTTGTATGCTTTCAATGTATCGGCTAATAAACTAATGTCTGTTCTAGCGTCCTGAGGTTCATTTTGATCATCGAATTCAATGCCATTTGGGATAACATTAAACTTTCTTTCTTCCAGACCTCTATTTACCATATACTCCTTGGCATTAGGTAATAATGAAACACATTCATCGCAATTCTTATAAGCAAATTTCTGAGCGATATTGATCAATATCGACAAAGGGTGAAATCTGGAAAGACCGACTAACTGTTCAAGACTAAGCGGCCATAAATCCCTGACTTCTAAAATCAACTTTGCGCGGTATTTATTGGCGTAATATTTAGCTGCAAATATATGAAAAGGGTGGGCGGACGACGCTACGATTACCTCAGGTTTATTTTTTTTCGCAAAAAGTCTAAACTTTTTACCAAATAAATTAAAGCCAAATGTTAACATATTACGTACTCGTGAGATTCCATTTCCACTATAAACATTCGTTGGCACAAAGTAATAATCAATATCTTCAACCTTTTTATACCCAACACTCGATTCAGATAAATTCGATAGATGATGGTACTGAGAGGAAATCACAGTCGTATCGTAACCAAGTTTATTAAAATTTTTAGACAGAAAGTAAGGTCTAAAGGACATACCTTTTTTAGGGTTACCTGAGTATGGATGAATGTACCAGATTTTAGACATAAGGAGCTTAATTATTTAATGAAATTTATTTAGGTCTTTTTATATTGATATAATTTTATGCCATAGACACTTTAAAGAGGTAAGGCAGCCAGTAATTGTATCCCAAGTATTCTAAATGGTCAATCGATACAAATTTAAATGAAGAATTATGGAACAGGTGCAATAAAACTAATTGGCCAGAAGGGCATATTTACGATTACACAGATCGAATTTCTTGATAACCGCATTTTTTGATATAGCTTTAAATGCGGCTTTCTTTAGTTTTGCTAGGCATCAAGTTTTCTTAAGATTAATATCTTTTATATAAAACCAACTTGTCGTTGCGGATAAAAATCTTAAAATCAGTTTTTATCTGGTAAAAAATAACACTCTAGACTCACCTTATCAGACTGACTTTATAATTTCCTCAACTGCTTCCCTGGATTTCCAGCCACAACAACTCGCTCAGGAACATCTTTAGTAATAACAGCTCCCAAGCCCACTAAGGCACCATCCCCTACGGATACTTTTTGTGTAATACTGGCGTTTGGAGCTATCCAGGCACTCTCCCCAATAGTTACTCCACCACTGATCTCTGAACAGGCAATCAAAAAGGCATTTTTTCGAATAATACAATTATGAGCAACATGAACTAGATTATCTATCTTTACACCGTCTTCAATTATTGTATTTCCGAGTGTACCTTTGGCTATGCAAGTGCAGGAACCTACCTCTACATCATCACCAATGCTAACGCCCCCAAGGTGGATAAACTTGATTGCTTTCCCACAAGGTTCACGCTCAAAGCCAAAACCACTACTCCCGATACTACTATTGCTACGGATAATACAATTTTTGCCAATATGCGTACCAGAAAATATGGTAACATTCGGTTCAATTACCGTTCCTTCCCCAATAGTTACATCACTTTCAATTACTACATTTTGACCAATGATCACCGAAGGATGTATAATTGCTTTTTCTGTGCGTTTTTTAAAACCTATTATTTTATCTAATAACTCAAGCGCTTTAATAAAAGAAGTTCTTGGATTCTCAGTCACTATTACATTATTTGCTTTCGATATTTCCGAACTAAAATACACAACTTCATCACTTTCATCACATAACGCCATATTAGAAAACGTGAGAGTGTTCTTACTCATATTATTTAATGGTGAAACATTAGAAAATTCAAAATTTTCACTTCCATGATAATCTAAATTTAATAACTCAGCTAATTTTGTAGCTTTAACTGCAACTTTCAAGTCAAACATTTTGTACCCTATTCTATAATATCATTATGGATGGCATATAATTGTTCATTATTACTATGTTAAAGGTATAGTCTAATAACTTCAAAACATTCTGCATATTCACAACCAGCCTGAACCCCCCTAGTTGTCACTAAGGAAAATGTAAATTCTTTTGAAAGATAATTACGTTTTCCTTGTGATTCATATTGACATAACGCATTATATTTAGCTTCTACATGCCTTTTCTCTAATTTCACAAAACATTTTGTATCAAAAGATAAGTTATTCCATATCAATTCATAACCTAAAATTGTCGTATTTTTAAAGGCACGAACAGACTCTTGAGCAATCGTAGAATGATCTTGATGAATATCTTTTAATGAAGGGGTTAAAATTAAATCAAAATTATTGCTATTTCTTAATTTAATTAAATCTTCTAATATTTCTTGTCTTGAGTAATTTAGTTTTCTAACTTGGAAATCATATACAATTAAGTTTTCAGATCTAATTCCAAGTTTAGATGTCGCTTCTTTAACCTCTGTTTTTAATATATCCTTTGGAAATCCAGCAGGTATGGACTCTGCAGCAGTAGAAAAAGCAGCGTATGTTACTTTTGCACCTATTTCAATTAACTTTGCAATTGTTGCACCAGCCCCTAGTTCCCCATCATCTGTATGAGGAGCTAAAACTAGTACATTTTTGAAGTTTTCTAACATTAAATAACCTTAAACTAAAATAACCTATTCAATAACAAAGATATGTTTATACATTATCAATGTCTGTAGATAAAAACACGAGTATCAATAAGGTTATTGAATTACTACCAGCACTTATAAAGTATCGGTGATTTTATCAATATCTTGATTTAGAAGATAAGGGTGCATTGGTAAACTAAAAACTTGCTGTGCCATACGTTCAGCAACAGGGAAGTCACCTTTTTTATAACCAAGTTCTCTAAATGCAGTTTGCTGATGCATGCATGTACCGTAATATACAACACTTGGTATATTTGCTTTTTTCAATTTATCCATGAGATGGTCACGGTTATTGCTCATCAATGTAAACTGTGCCCAAGAGCTTGTATAACCCTTTGGTACATAAGGTATAGCCACCTTTTCTGTTAATCGTTTTTTATAGCGTTCAGCATGACGATTACGATCTATCAATTCCTGCGGAAAAGCAGCCAACTTCTCCAATAAAACGGCCGCCTGAATTGTATCTAATCGACTATTCATACCTATACGTATATTATCGTACTTATCAGAACCTTTTCCATGGACACACAATGAACGAATTAATGCAGCATATTCATCATTATTTGTGAAAATAGCCCCTCCATCTCCATAACACCCTAAAGGCTTTGCAGGAAAGAAACTAGTAGTCGCTATATCGCCAAAACTCCCCGCTTTTTTGCCATCAATAGAACCACCAAATCCTTGAGCAGCATCTTCAATCAATTTTAAATTGTACTTGTTAGCTAATCGCTCAAGTTTAATATAATCTGCCGGTAACCCAAATAAGTCTACCGACATAATAGCTTTAGGTATTAACCTCCCTTCAGCCAGAGTTTTTATTATAGCTTCCTCTAGCTTGTCGCTATCAATGTTAAATGTATTTTCATCTGAATCAACAAATATAGGTGTCGCTTGACTAAATGCGATAGACTCAGCAGAAGCAAAAAAGGTGAACGTAGGACAAAAAACAGCATCCCCTTGCTTTATGTCGAGTGCCATCATACAAAGTTGAAGTGCATCAGTACCATTTGCACATGTTATTGCGTGCTTTACGCCAACATATTCAGCTAATTGAACTTCTAGTTCCTTCACTTCAGGACCAGATATATATTTACCATGCTCTAGCACTGTTTTAATGCGAGCATCTATACTCGCCTTTAAGCTATTGTACTGTGTTTTTAAATCAATGAACTGCATTTTATGCTCCTTGCTTCGTCAATTCGCCATTATTCAACTTATAAATAGCTCCCGAATGCGTACATATAGCTTCTGCGTTACCAATTAGAGGTAAAGAAAGCTGCTCTCCAAATTCACTCATCCAGCCGATTTGTTTTGCAGGCACGCCCACCATAAGTGCAAAGTCAGGTACATTTTTATTTATAACAGCGCCTGCGCCTATAAACGCATACTGACCGACTGTTACACCGCATACAATAGTACAATTGGCTCCTAAGGAAGCGCCTTTTTTTATAAGAGTATCTTGATATTCATTTTTTCGCTCAATACCTGATCTAGGGTTATATACATTAGTAAAAACCATGCTTGGCCCACAAAATACTTCATCTTCTAAAAAAACATTATCATACACAGATACATTATTTTGGATCTTGCATTTGTTACCAATCTTAACATTATTACCAACAAATACATTTTGCCCTAATGAGCAGCCTTCACCTATTTGTGCTCCGCCACAAACATGAACAAAGTGCCATACCCGACTACCCGCTCCTATTTTTGCACCATCATCAACTATGGCACTGTCATGTACTTGATAATCCATAATTATAAAACCCTATTAACAAAAGGGTGTTGTTCTGACTCAGAACCATTTACCGGTCTCGCTCCGCGTATTGCATTGACGGTTTCAACGCAATGACGTGCATCTTCAATTCCATAACCTCTACCCGCAAGTATTTCTCGATAACTCACTGTATGTAAATCAGTAAAACCTCCAGAAAATTCGATTTCGTCACCATCTACCGTGATAGAACGATAGGTCGGTTGCTTGCCTTTTACAGAGTCAGGTAAATCAGTAGCATCTATAGATAAAAACCAGCGTACTTTTGCTTTTTCATATTCTAAATAGCCACTCGCTTTGTCTTCATTCATAAAGTGAACTTCATTTCGTATTAAATCACCAAAGATAAAGTGCAACATATCAAAAAAATGAACTCCAATATTAGTAGCAACACCAAATGATTTGCGCGGATCGCCCTTCCAACTTTCCATATACCATTTTCCACGAGAGGTAATATAGGTTAATTCAACTTCATGCTTTTCATTACTTTGCTCCCTTGCCACTTTTTCTTTTAGATCCAAAATAGCTTGGTGATGGCGCAATTGAAGAATATTAAATACGCGCTTTCCAGTTTCCTTTTCGACTAACGCAAGATCATTTAATTGTTCTATCGTTGGTACTAATGGTTTCTCACATATTACATCACAACCCAAACGTAGAGCTGAAGTTATATGTGCATGGTGCAAGTAATTTGGTGAACATATTGAAACATAATCTAATCTTGTCTCGTTATTTCTCTTAACTGCATATGCATAATCGTAAAACCTTTCAAATTCGGTATAAAACTCACTTGATGGAGAAATACTATCAATAATACCCACCGAATCATTAATGTCGTAACATACACTTAAATGATTGCTTGTTTCTTTAATTGCTTTCATATGACGTGGTGCAATGTAACCAGAAGCACCTATTAACGCAAAATTTTTCATACTTAACTTTATATTCCTATTGTATCTTGTTTATGCTTTGATTATATGTTCAGCTGGCTCTCGAAATTTACCACGAGTATCAACAATTAAATTTGCATATTTCTTAATTAGATCATAATCAAAACCAGTATGATCAGTTGCTAACACAACAGCATCAAACGTCGTTATATTTTCGGGGGTTAACGGTTCAGAATTTAATTCAAAATTATGCTCTCGCATTTTAGGAAATATAGGTACATGTGGGTCACTATAGGATACTAAGGCCCCTTTATCTTCTAGTAATTCCATTATTTCAACTGAAGGTGATTCTCTCATATCATCAACATTCTTTTTATATGCAATACCAAGCACTAAAATACGACTATTTTTTAATGATTTTCCCTTATCATTCAAACCATCCATAAGCTTATTTACCACGTACAGAGGCATAGCCGTATTCACTTCACCTGATAATTCAATAAATCGTGTATGCAAACCATATTCACGTGCTTTCCATGTTAAATAGAAGGGATCTATAGGAATACAATGACCACCTAATCCAGGCCCAGGGTAATAAGGTGTAAATCCAAAAGGTTTAGTTGCAGCAGCATCTACAACTTCAAAAATATCTATGCCCATTTTATCAGCAACTATTTTCATTTCATTCACAAGGCCTATATTTACAGCTCTATGAATGTTCTCTAGCAGTTTTGTCATTTCAGCAGCTTTAGTACTACTAACAGGTACAAGCTGATTAATAGCATGCTGGTATAATGCAACCCCAACCTGAGCACAGTTTTTTGTATGCCCTCCGACAACTTTAGGTATTGTATTAGTTTCAAAATCAGGATTGCCTGGGTCTTCTCTCTCTGGAGAATAAATTAAGAAATAATTATCACCTACAGTAAACCCTTGAGATTCGATTCTAGGTAATAACTCTTCTTCTGTTGTCCCTGGGTAAGTTGTACTTTCCAATGATAACACTTGACCTTCACGTAAATGCGGCACAAGTCCTTCAGTAGTATTAATAACAAAACTTAAATCTGGTTCACGATATTTATTTAAAGGTGTTGGTACACATAAAATGAGTGCATCACATTCAGAAGCGCGAGAAAAATCAGTTGTTGCTTCAAAACCATTTGAAACTGCATCACCTATTTTATCAGCTGAGATATGCTCTATATAACTCTGACCATCATTAAGTTTATTGACCTTTATATCATCAATATCGATCCCTAAAACTTTATATCCTATTGCTGTGTACCTTAGCAGCAAAGGAAGACCTACATAACCTAAGCCCACGATACCAATGACAGCCTTTTTATCATTAAACTTAGTGATCAGTTTAGATTTAATATCCATTAATATTGTCCAGTTTTAACCTTAAATTAACAAAATGAGCAGTGAGTTGATTTTCTCAAAAATATTCACTAATTATACTCTTTTTATATTCCCCCACAACGCGTTCTTTAATAAATATGAATTCCATTTATTATTTCATCGAGTCACGCTGAAAAAACATTAAGGTAAATAATAAAGCGATTAATCCATGTGTTAATAATACTGTTGAAAAATCAGCTGATAATATTATAGTTATCACAACTATAAACGAAGCTCCATATACAAATTTTTCACCAATTCGGCTTCCTAAAGATGAAAAGTACGCAAGTAATAACCCTAATAATACAGAGTAAAATAGACTCCCAACAATATGTAAATTATTAAAGCCGGCACCGATCCATCCAGTATTTGCAGCCATATCAGGCCTTCCAAATATTTCTCTTCCAATTAACAATGGGGCTTTAACATCGTATGGCATGTCAATCAAACCAAAAGAAAACTTACTCTCAGCCCAATAATATAAAGGGTTTTGATTAAAAAACTCTATAAACAAAAAATTTAAGTTTGCTGGAACTAAAAGAGCTCTACGCCCCAGCAGTGAACCAAACCATCCATAAAATGGATTGTCAGTATTAACCATCATATAAAAGTCCAAGCAAGAAACTATTGAAATGGATAAACACGCAATTAAAATTAACTTAGGTAAATTCTTCCAAGGAGCATAATATAAAAACAAAATAACAAAGGGATAAATTAAAGGAGATTTATGAGATGTAAAACCAAATATAAATACCGAACATACAACACCTATAAGTAAATAGACATACTTTTTCTGGATAGCCGCCATTACAATAACTAAAGGTACACAAATTTTACCAACGATCGGCGATAAATATCCAAATGCAGGGTGTAAGTTATCACTTGCCATTTCTCTAAAATCATACACCTTTGATATGTCAAAATTAAGATATGACATACCACCTTGAGCTATGATACCTATCAGGTAACATAGCGTTATTGCTAGAAGAATTTTTAGCATAATCGTTGTTTCTAATTGTTTAGTAACAAAGACCCTAGGTGTAAATAAACAAGATATAACCAGAACGACAAAACAGCATAAAGTTGTAACAAGAAAATACAGGTAACTCCCACCACCAAAACTAAATATCACAAGCGATGGAATTAATAGTAAAGCAAATATTAAATGATTATAAGCTAAGACCAAACCTTTAGGTTTAAACAATGAATAAAATATAATAATCGTACATATACTAATAAGTGTTTCAACCATGTTAAATTCCGAACTAAATTGAAAATATCCAAATAGTTCACCTACATAAAAATATTGTGTAGCACCTAAAGCCGCAAAGTACATTAAAGCCAAAACGATATTTTGAAATTTACAATTATTCAATTTAGTTAGCTATGATTTCAAGTTATTAACATTTATTCGTTTTTCTTTTATTTTCACATAAATCAATGCAATCATACACCCAAATATGACACCTAATATTCCCCCCAAAAGAACAATCATACTGCGTTTAGGTTTAGCTCTTTCTTCTGAAACAATAGCTGAATCTATCACCTTAAGTGCATATTCATCTCTAATATTTGCTAACATTTTCTTTTGTTCTTGTTGTTCAATTAAGTTAAAAAATACATTTTGTAAACCTTTAATATTTGTTTCGTTAATGGTCTCTCTAAGATATTTAATACTTTTTTCAGCTTCCAGGATATCCTGTTTTTTCATTTTAAGATTAATTTCATACATCAAATTATCAAGAACTTTTTTAGCAAAATAAGGTGAGTAATGCATAAAACTCATTTTTACCATATTGTTTTTTGGATCATGACTGACAGAAAAATAGTCCGATTTAAAAACATCATAGAGTTCTTGCAAACTTGGCTTTGGTTGTTTTGGAAATTGCGCCTCTCTTACCCAGGTTTTTGACGAGGCATCATAAATTTCGTTATCAAAATCATATAACTTAGATTTATAGTTCCAGCCTTTTACACCCATTAATTCAACTGCCAAGTCATACTTCTGAATAAAAGCCATTAAGAAATCTCTACTTTTTAACACCTCTAATGTAACTAGTATTTTGTTTTCACCTGCACCACCAAGGTTAACCCCGGCCATCGAGGCTATACCACTAAACTGACTGGCGAGAGAAGAGAGCCCACCTCCTTGCTCCATTCCAGCTGGAGAAGCCAGAACCGAAGACCTATATATATTTGCCAACGAGAGTGCATAAAATACAGAGCCAATAACAAATAACACGGTTATTACGCCTACAATCAACCTCTCTCGCCACAAAGCTGCAATCAATTCTGAAATATTAATTTCGTCCTGCTTATAATTTTCTTGACTCATAAATTTCATTCTTAGTTATAAACTTCCGATCGCTGCCACTGCCACTGCTAATTGATAAACAATTTGAGTAGCTTGTGACCAGAGCGTTAAATTATCAGTGTATTCACTGTCTAATGGCACGACAATAGTATCGCCAGCTTGAAGAGATTTGGTATTATTTTGAACACTAAACCAAGACGATTTATCTGGCACTTCCACTTTACCACTAGCTCTAATAATAAAAACTTTACTTGTCGCCGCTTTATCTTTCATACCTCCACTGAGGTTTATATAGTCCTGAATATCTAAATCTGAATCATAAATATGTGATGTTGCAACAAACACTTCACCAATTACATTTACAGATTGACGTTTAGACGGAATATATAACTCATCTTTACTTTCCAAACTTACAACAATAGATTCATCCATAATTTTATTAAAGTCTATTACCAATCGACCAACCGCATCAGTATCTGATAATTTATCTATTAATTTATCTATTTCATTACTTCCAGTAGCACCACCAAAGTTATTTTTTGAATTTAAGTTATTAGTAATAAGATCTTTCTTTAGTGAAGCAGCCATATCGGCTATCTGTTTTTTTTCTTTAGCCTTTAAAGAGCTTCGGGTGAAAACCGCAGCATTTTTATCTGCAAATTCAGTAAAACCACCAGCTCGAACAATTAAACTCTTTAACGATTCACCTCTCTGAATTGTATACTTCCCTGGTAACTGAACTTCTCCATTTAGCGTAACAGTCTGATTATTATGCCAGTTCGGAGTTTTAAAAATATTAACATAATCTCTACCAACTAAGCTTAAATTATGTTCAGGATCATTATCTAAAGCGCTACTTAAGCTAAACCTTAGGTTATTTACTCCAATATTTTCATTTGAGAAAATTCGTGTAATTTCAGCTTGTTCCATATAAGCACCTTCAAGCAATCCTCCTGCGGCCTTAATTACGTCAGTAACTTTAGAATCCATAGTGATTGGGTACAATCCTGGGTACTTAACCAACCCTGAAATTTCAACTATTTGGGCAGGCTTACCCATTGCCGCTTGTTTTTCTAGTTCAGATAAAATAACAGGTAATAATTTAGAACGGCTAAATAGGGATAATTCAACTTCTTGTATTTCACCTTTCAACTTATATAGTTGAATAGGGTGTTCAACTGTTACCGAAAATCGCTCCGCAGCTATTTTCTTATCTATTACTCCACCTTCAAATTTAGTATCATCTACAAAGTTTTCAAAAGCTTGTTTTTTATACTTACCCCAAGATAATTGTTTTTGTAATTCATTATATTTTTGTTTCGTAAATGCATAAGAAGACATTGTTTTACTTTCTGCTTCTACAGTTTCAAAACGACTAAAGACTACAATTTTATCGTTTGGTTTTAACTCTATATCATTATTTATTAAATACTCGAAATTAGGCTCTATTTGAAAAATTGATGTTAAGTCTGTTTTATTATTTTTACGCATCAATAAAGCATAGTTTTTATCAGCAATCTCTAAAAGAGCGTTAGAATTTACAGGGAAAAATTCCGACACTTTCAATCCTTCGTGCCATTGGTATAAGCCTGGTCTGGATACAGCCCCAATGAGTGTTATAGAATTTGAAAAGTTTTGACCTTTGCTGTGCACTGTAACTATATCACCATCTTTTAAACTAGTATTACCAGACTCTATGATATTAATATCCTTAATGATTTTAGAATCTAATTGCCCAAAACTATCTATTCTAACAGTTTCAGTATATGCGTTAGCAGCCAGACCACCGGCATATTTAAGAACATTATTAAGATTATCCGTTGGTAATAACTCATATTTTGCAGGCCGTTTAACAGCCCCTTTCAATGTGACTTGTTTCGAAATGGAAGGTACAAATAGAACGTCACCATTTTTCAACGTGCTATTATTAATATTGTTACCTGACAATAATAAATCATATAAATCAAATGTAGAAAATAAAGAGTTATTTCTTTTTAATTGTATGTTTCTGAGCGAAGAAATATCTGTAATGCCCCCACTATATAAAATCGCAGTGGTAATGGTAGAAAGAGGTGGTACTATGTATGAGCCTGGTTTTTCAACTTCTCCAGCGACAAAAACTCTGATTGGCTGCAGATTCCCTATAGAAACATAGATATCGACACCTATCTTTTCTTTTTTAACTTTCATTTTAAGCACTTCTTTAACTTCTAATAAAGTCAGACCTAAAACTGAGACTGGAGACAATCCTGGTATAAATAAACGACCACTTTGATCAATAATAAGTTCATAATTTTCATTGTCCTTTCCTATCAAAGAAATAACTAATTGATCACCAGGAACTAACTGATGATCGACAGGAGATGAAGAACTACTTTCTTTAAAATTATTCATATTGGCATTATTAAATAAATCTACACCAAATACTTTAAGTTCCGTACTCTCCGGTTTATATTGTTTTTCTATCAATTCTTCTTGAGACAATAGCGTTTGATCTGTGTCACTATATTGTGATGAATAATCAGTTAAAGTTTCATTCGTATTTTTAATGGAGTTATTAGCTGAATTTAAGTCAACCCCCATTTTTTTTGCCAAAGCCATTTGCTGTGATTTTGGTAATTTTTGAAACGCAGCTAATTGCTGTTGTGATATTGCAAAGGTAGGCATACTAAGCGAAAATGCGAAAATTGACATCACGATTAAGAACATTTGTTTCAAGTCTAACTCCTTTGAGATAAGGGTAGTAAAAATCAGAGTGCGCATTCTACCTAATTTTGTAGTTAAATTGAAACTTTAACCATAGAGTTACGCCATATTTTATGAAAATTACCTATTTACACCAATATTTCGCTACGCCTTTGTGTAATGGTGGCACCCGCTCTTACGAAATGGCAAAACGTCTGACGCAGCAGGGCCACCAAGTAACTTTCGTAACCAGCTCTGCATTTTTAGAACATGCTTATAATCTAAACGAAGGTTGGAACGAGTTATCAATCGATGGAATTATTATCCATGCTTATCATTTACCTTACTCAAATAACGATAGTTTCTCCTCACGTATATTAAAATTTATAAAATTTGCCACCGTATCAACAAAAAAAGTTTTTTCGCTTGAGTGCGATTTAATTTTCGCGACTAGCACCCCACTTACGATTGCAATTCCAGCGTTAGTTTACAAAAAAATAAAACGTAAACCTATGGTGTTTGAAGTTCGAGATCTGTGGCCTGAAGTACCTATCGCGATTGGCGCCATCAAAAACAAATTTATCATTAAAGCACTTAGATATTTTGAAAAAATTGTGTATCGTAATTCATCACAAGTAATTGCGCTTTCATCAGGTATGAGAGATGGCGTTTTGAGATATGGTTACAACATTAATCAAACACATATTATTCCAAATAGCTGTGATAATGAGATTTTTGATATTCCAAAAGAGATAGGTGTAAATTATAAAAATGAAAAACTCCCTTTTGTCGGTTCAAGAAAATTAGTAGTTTATGCCGGTACATTTGGCTTAATTAATGGAGTGTCTTATATAGCAGATCTCGCTTATGCCGCTAAAAACATCAATTCAAATGTTTGTTTTATAGCTATAGGTAATGGTATGTACAAAGAACAGGTTATTACAAAAGCGAAAGAGTTGAGAGTCTATCAGGACAACCTATTTATATTAGATGCAATACCAAAAAATGAAGTTGTAAAACTTTGCAGCGCATCTGATTTATGCTTGAGCTTGGTTGGGCCGATAAAAGAAACATGGCATAATTCAGCGAACAAAATTTTTGACTCTTTAGCTGCGCGCACTCCCATAGGTATTAATTATGGCGGCTGGCAAAAAGACCTGATAGAAAAAACCAAGTGTGGAGTTGTTTTAACAGACGATTTCACACAATCTGCTAAGGATTTAAAAGCCTTTTTGAATAACAAAGAAAAATACGAGTTAGCAGTCAATGCCTGTGTAGAACTCAGCCACGGGGAGTTTTCAAGAGATAAATTATTTGAAAAATTCGAACGCGTACTCCAAAAAGCACTAAAATAAAAACATTCTAAAAACGACAATTGCAGGAAGGGAATGAGACCTTCCTGCAATTTACATTAACTAAAAATTGTAAACTAAGGTTAAAACAGTTTCTGTATCAGTTTTTTCTTTTTCAGGGGCAACATCTGAGTTATTAGTTATTTTAAAACCCACTTTCATTTGCATTGAACCATTAATTTTGGTTAATAATGCAGTTTCGAACTGTGATTTTGTATTAGATTCACCATACTCAAAAATAGCCAGCTGGCTGAATTTTGCATAATCAGTGATATCCCAATTAAAATCCAGCTTACCAAGTGCAATTGGCTCACCATCTGTGTCACCGCCAATTAGTATACCATCAGCATTTTTAGTGCCTTTTGCATACTCAAAATACTTATAACCAGGACCAACTTCTGCATCAAAAGACATCGATGAACTATCATAAAAACGCTTACCATAACCCAAAGATACAACAGCTTCATTTCTAAATGCACCAAAATAATCAGATACATATGAACCATATACAAACAAATGCGCATGCTTATTTTTTAATATGTAATTACCTTGCGCTGAAAGAGCGTATTTTTCGTTACTACGTTCACTTTCTTTAGTACCATCATCTTGTGTTATTTCATCTTCTTTATATAAGGCATTAAATTTATATTCATTTTTCCAGTTATCCATTTTATGTTTAGCAGCAATGCCTCCTTTAAAGGTGGTAGTTTCTGTATTACCAGATGTGATAATAACACCGAGCTCACTTGCTACTTGCCAATCCTTTTTCTTCACTTCTTCAGCTGAAATATTAGTAGCAAGAATAGCTGCTACCAATAAAGATAATTTATTCATATTTCCAAAAACCTTTAAGTTAAATTAATGCTCTTTTTGTAGATGTATATCCATTTGTGGATATGGGATATTGATATTTGCGTCATCGAGTGAGATTTTAATTGTTTCTAACAAGTCAAAATAAACAGGCCAATAATCAGCTGTATTCACCCATGGACGCACCACAAAGTTCACACTGGAATCAGCCAACTCAGAAACAGCGATAGTATAACCGGGCTCTGTTAAAATTTTATCATTGGATTCTAAAACAGAGGTTAATACACGTTTGGTTTCTTTTAAGTCAGCGTCATAACTAACACCTATCACCAAATCAATACGTCTAGTTACTTCTCTTGAATAATTGATAATTGCACCAGACATAATTGAAGAGTTAGGAATAATAACTATTTTGTTATCAGGCGTTTTTAATTCGGTAGCAAAGATTTCAATTTTCGCTACACTGCCAGATTGACCACCAGCTTCAATATAATCTCCTGCTCTAAAAGGTTTTAATATTATAATCAATACACCAGAAGCAAAATTAGATAGTGATCCCTGCAACGCCAACCCGATTGCTAAACCAGCAGCTCCTAAAATGGCAATAAACGATGTTGTCTCAATACCAATTTGCGATAATGCCATTAATACCGCGGCAGCAAGTACTAATGTATAAACAATACTCGAAACAAACCCAGCTACGGCCTTATCTATTTTTTTCTTTTTAAATGCTTTCTCAACAAATTTGGCGCAATATTTTGCAACTTTATTACCTAATATAAAGATAATAATCGCAAATATGATATTTATACCGTAATGTGTAACAAGATCTGAATTACTTACTAGCCAATTATATATTTCTTCCATTTTTTTTCCTTGTAAATACATATTGATGCGAATTATAGCTTATATTTATCAACTAAAGGCATACATTATTAACATTTAGCTTGCCCGGGGCGGCTCCAAATAAACGCCATAACCAGACTCATAAAAAAAATCACCATTAACTTGATCCAAACTGCAAAACCCATAAAAAATAATGGATAAGAAATTAAAATTACCATACTAGCTGTCGCAATAATTTTGGTTTTAGTACGTATTACCCCGTGTTTTTCCCAATCAGAAATTAAACCACCAAAAACTTTATGAGTAAGTAGCCAGTGATGTAACCGTTTAGAAGAACGTGAAAAACAAACCGCAGATAATAAAACAAAAGGAGTTGTAGGCAATAAAGGCAGGAAGACCCCAACAATCCCAATAATGAGGCTAATTAAACCACACGTTAACCATAAAGCGCGTTTTATCACCTAAAATCCTTATTAATTAATATTTTTAAATTAAAACATAATTTAATGCTTCCCATAAAGCATTATTTTATGTATTATGCGCGCCACACCAAATTGGTGTTTATGTAGTGGCGGCTGTAGCTCAGTTGGTAGAGCCCTGGATTGTGATTCCGGTTGTCGCGGGTTCAAGTCCCGTCAGTCGCCCCATTTCCCCTGATTAAATTTCCACAACTACTTATTTAAAGATACTCAGGCTAAATAGTAATTCAAATATTGTCGCAGATAAAAATAATAAATTTCAATTTTTTAATGACGACAGAGCCACAAATTAATTTTGCATTATGCGATAAACTGCTACTATTTAGTTTTACTAAATTGCTCAGGTGCATCATATGCTTAAAAAAATTGCCAATCAAACTCTTATCTCTACACTTTGCTTATTAAGCACTTCAGTATTCGCTCACTGGCAAATAGACAATGATCTCAGTCGGGTAAATTTTGTTTCAGTAAAAAATAATACATTGGGTGAAGCTCATTATTTTAAGCAAGTAAATGGAGAGTTAAATGATGAAGGAAAACTACAATTAGAAATCGATTTATCTAGTGTAGAAACCGATATCCCCATACGCAATGAAAGAATGCAGCAGTTTCTTTTTGTAACCAATAAGTTTCCAAAACTTAAGCTAAACGCTGATTTAAAAAAATCATTAGCAACCGTTGGAAAAGGACAAACAAAAATCATAAATACTCAGGCTGAATTAAACCTCCATGGCATGAAAAAGTTAATTTCTAGCCAGGTATTAGTTACACATAAAGTAACAGGTGATCTGGTTGTCAGCTCTATGATGCCTATTATTATTAACCCGAAAGACTTTGCTTTGACTGCAGGCATTGAAAAATTACAACAACTTGCCAAATTGCCTTCTATTACCCACTCTGTACCCGTTTCTTTTGTACTGACACTAGAAAAACACTAATTTAGTCATGGATTTAAATCAATTAAGCCTTCATTTAGAAGGCAAAATTCCACCTCTAGATTCTTGGGATCCGCCTTTTTGTGGAGATATGCCTATTGAAATCAAAAAAGATGGCCGTTGGTATTATATGGACAGTGAAATAACCAGACTTTCACTGGTAAAGCTCTTTGCAACTGTATTGATCAAAGAAGGTGCTGATTATTTCTTAAAAACCCCCGTAGAAAAAGTCCGTATTAAAGTCGAAGATGCCCCTTTTATGATTACCAGTTGGCAACTTTTAGGAGCTGACACAGGGCAGGTTATGTCCTGTATTGATAATCTTGATAGAAAGCATCTTTTAAACGACAAACACCCTTTATCACTTAAACAGGTGAACAACCTTAACTTACCTTATTTATGTTTACATCATGGGCTTACAGCTAAGATAAGTAGAAATGTTTATTATCAATGGGCTGATTTAGCGCAAGAGATTAACGGTGAGTTTTTCATTCATTCGGCAAATAAAAAATATAAAATAGGGTAGCAAGCTATTTTGCTATCCAGGAGGCCTCTACTAATACATCTTGATTTATCTTGATTGTACCTTCAAATAATGCACTTTTATGAACGGCACCAACACCTTTAGGCGTTCCTGTCATCACTATATCTCCCTCCTCTAATGACATAAAAGTTTGTATCTCTGCTAAAATCTTTTCTGGTTTATACATCATCAGATCAACTCCCCCTGTTTGCACTAAGTGCGAATCAATTTTTAGATCTAAACTAAATGACTGATCACTGTCCCTTATTGCAATAAACTCGCTAAATAACGCTGAGCCATTAAATGATTTAGCTCTTTCCCAAGGCAGGCCTTTGCCTTTTAACTTAGTTTGTAATTGCCTCTTTGTTAAGTCTAATCCAAATCCAACAGCGCTAAACTTTCCATTTTGATAAAGAAAACATATTTCAGCTTCATAATGAAGTTGCTCCTGATCAAAAGCAACCAACTCTGTTGTAATAGCTGAGTTTGGTTTTAGAAATATCACCATTTCATCAGGGACTTCATTACCTAGCTCAGCAATATGTTCAACATAATTTCTACCGATACAGACTAGCTTATTAGGTATTACATTTACGCCATCTAATTTAACTGTATTCATTTTCGCGACCAAGTAATAATAAAAATCGAATTTTATCGCTTTCATTGCATTTGGCCAATCCTCTCAAAATGATAATGGAAATAATTGGTACTTATGTACTACTTGTTTTTTATAACAAATAAGGGGAATATTGTTTAACACTCTAAGTAATGGATGGGATAAGATGGACACATTAAATATAGAGTTTAAAGTTGAAAAAAATAGGGATAAAGAAAATTTCAGAGTTGATGAATATATTGATGGTGAATTATATAAAGGCCATGATTATGATTGGACTGAAAACCAAGCTATCGCTTTTAAAAATAAACAAGAAACAACGCTAAATAACTTAACGGGCTCATTAGTTACTTTAGTTAAAACTAAAGACTAACGCTATTGACTGATTTAAGTCATAATTATTAATCACAAAAGTGAAAATACTATTAGAGCACCATATAGTTTAAAAAATATGGCGCTCTAGTCCTTTTTAAATTGTTAATTATAAAAACAATCTAAAAAGGACTAGTCTTGTGCTCTACTTATTATTCTTATATTTCACAAGAGTAATGTTCTTACTGCAAATTTAATTTACTATTTTATGTTTTTTCAAAAATTCAGCAGCTGATTTCATATCACCAAAAGCGCCTAACAACATTTCTTTGCCACGCTCTTTTGCATCAAGATCATTATTTTGCATTAGTAAGTCATACCAAGTTTTCACTAATGGCGGTGGTAGCACTGGTTTGTTCAAAATAGGTTCCCCATTATACTTATGGATTAATTACACATCGCATATTACGCGATAAAAACAGTTTCGCAAAGAACCTAAGCTAAACAACTTAGTATTTAAAGTACAATACCTCGACAAAATACACTTTTATTCCTATGTTTATTTTACAAAGGAGGGATTTAATATGCCAGAAAGAAGAAAATTAGAAGCCAAGTTACAGGCACTGCTACGTGAACTGTCTTTAGCACAAGAATGTAGCCTGCATGATTTGCAAAACTATGGTTATGAACTCGCCTTTGTTAGAAAAGCAGACTGTGGCAATTTAGCTGTTATAAAGTTAGACAATAGTGTTATGACTATAGATGAATCTGGAGAGGTCAACTCTGAGCCAGATATAAAATTAAGAGATTAGCCCATTGCCTAAATCACATTTTACCTTCACAACGTAATTTTTATTTAAAAGGAGAGTATCTATTCTCTACAATGTCTTGTTTAAAATATACTAACTCCAACTGAATTGATAAACAATTGAACAACTTGTAAGCTAGGATAAAAACAAGAGACAATAACAATGAAAATAATAAGAAAAACCGGCTTTATTACAACACTATTGGCGACCTCATTGACAGTTCATGCACAAACTGATGTTAAATTTTCCACCACTGAAGTAGCACCTGGCTTATACATGTTTATGGGTGTTGGTGGTTTTACTGGTGGAAATATTGGCTTGTCAATTGGCGAAGATGGGGTCGTTATGATAGATGACTCTATGCCTCCTATGTTAGATATAATGAAAACAGCAATTAAAAGTGTTACTGATAAACCCGTAGATTTTTTAATTAATACCCATGTGCATGGCGATCATACTGGCAATAACGAAGCCTTAGGTAAAGAAGGCACCCGTATCGTTGCCCATGAAAACTTAAGAAGCCACTTGTTAAGCAAAGGCATTCGCGGCAAAAATGGTATGGAACCCGCACCTAAAGCCGCACTTCCTGTGATCACTTTTTCTCACTCAATGAATTTCCATTTAAACGGCAATGATGCGCATATTTTTCATGTAGAGAAAGCACATACAGATGGTGACGCTGTGATCCACTTTAAAAATACCAATGTGATCCATACGGGTGATACCCTATTTAATGGCATGTTCCCCTATATTGATTTTAGTAGTGGTGGGAGTTTAAATGGCTATATCGCAGCACAAAAGAAAACTTTAAGCCTGACAAATGATCAAACAAAAATCATTCCAGGCCATGGAAAGCTCGCCACTAAACAAGACTTGCAAGCTTCAATTACTATGTTAGAAGATTCAAAAGCAATTATCAGGCAGTTAATTAAAGCTGGAAAAACACAAGATGAAGTCGTTAAACTAAACCCACTGGCTAAGTACCATGATAAATGGAATTGGGGCTTTATCACCACAGAAAAAATGACTATCCAGATATACAAAGGGATCACCCAAACAAATAAAAGTCATCACCACAGTAAAAATCATAACCATTAACTAAAGTATTAATCCGTAAATAACCATATTGTTTTGATATAACATGGTTATTTACGTGCGTGGATCATCACACCATCCCAATCTGGTGCCAGCTCCTGAGTTTCTAATTTATCAACGCGGGCTAAATACACGCCATATAAATGCGTAGTGACTATATCCTGTAACATCAGCTCCTCTAATAACTCCCGACATAAACGCCACTTCTGATTTTTATAGGCTTTCATCGCTCTATCATGTAATTTAAGTACTGTTTTATGTTCCTCTGTCATACGCAACTCTAATGTTAAAGGCTCATAAATAGCTGTCGCGATGTTTTTACCTACCACTTTTACGGTATCAACATATCGAAAAATAATGCCTTTAGCATGACTCATAGCCTGATAACCTACTAATATTTCAATACCATAAAATTTAGTCAGGCTTTCAAGTCGGGAACCTAAATTTACTGCATCCCCCAATACAGTATAAGCTTTTCGATATTTAGACCCCATATCTCCTACATTCATCACACCTGTGCTGATCCCAACACCAATATTTATTCTTGGCCAACCCTGTTCGTGAAACTTAAGATTCATTTGTTCAACCTGAACCAAGATATCTAACGCAGTTTTAATCGCATTGGTTGCGTGATTTGCATCATCTAAAGGCGCATTCCAAAATGCCATGACCATATCACCCACATATTTATCTATAGTGCCATGATTATCAAAAATAATTTCCGTCGCTTTTGATAAATAAGCATTTAAAAATTCACTAAGCTCCTGTGGAGAGAGGTTTTCAGATAAGCTGGTAAAATTCCTGATATCAGCAAATAATACCGACATCTCCCTTCTTTGCGTTTCAACTTCTGCATTTTTGCCAAGCTTAATTAAAGTATCTATATGTTGTGGTGGCACGTACTGATTAAACATATCTTTAATCGCTTTTCGTTTTGTAGTTTCTACAAAAAAGCCCAAAACCACATAATACGCGCCTAAAAAAGCCACTAAACACAATATTAGATACAAAGGTAAACTCACTCTTAATGCTATCCATAAATACCAGTTCAATGCGATATGTATAGCCAAAATAAAAACTGTAAGACCTACGATAAATCCCGGTCCCCGCCCCGGGAAAACAATAGACATAAATACACCACTTACCAGTAATAAAGTAAATAATGCGCCATAACTCCAATTCGGCTGTGATGCTAATATTTCAGGGTGTAATAAACCTTCAAATACATTTGCATGCACTTCTACTCCAGGATACTGAGCACCCACAGGTGTCGACCTCAAATCAGCTAACCCCACTGTGGAGGTACCGATAAAAGCAACGCTGCCTTCTAGCTCTTTTTCACCTATTACACCATTTAATACATCTGTCGCCGAATAATAAGGAAAGCTTCTTTTTGGTCCTTTATAGGGGATCAAAATACGTCCTGCGTCATCGGTATCTATCCAGTGATCTTTAAGCAGCACTTGCTGTAACACCTGAAGCCCATCTAAATCGCCGGAACGTATCTCTATGGATTCGATTAAGCTATAAATGCGGGCAGTTTCCAGTGCTAAAGAGGGGTATAATTTATCCTGGTGGCGTATTACTAAAGAAGCCTCTCTGATAATGCCATCATCATCAGATTGTGCATTGATATAACCTTCGCCCGAGGCTGCTGTTTGCAGCTTGTTAATATTACTACTGTAGGCCTGATAATGTTCCAAAACATCCTGACCGCTCTCTGGCGGCTGCCAATTAATAGTCGTTGCAGGTTTCCCGCCTATTGAGCTTTCAAGGTCCTGATGAAATAAAAACCCTAACACCACTTCCGAATTAGCCAGTGTTTTAGCGAAAATATCATCGCCATCTATTTGATTTTTTATTGCCAGTAAACGTTTTTTTGTTGTTGTGTTTATTGCCTTTGTATTAGCAAAAATAAGGTCAACCGGATTCTCTTCTGGTTCAGAAAAATAAATATCAAACGTAGCTACAACGACCCCCGCATCCATCAATTTATTCACTAGCAACGCCATTTTTGCACGACTCCAGGGAAATTGCCCTTGCTCGCGAATGCTTTTATCATCAATATCGATGATCACCACTTCTTCATTAAACTTTCTGGGAGTGTCCGGCAAACTGGCATTAAGCCTAAAGTCATAAATAATCCCTTCGAAACGATCTAAAAATCTGGCCGCTGTTTCACCGGGATAAAATTGTAAACGAATCATCGCACCTGTTAAGCAAAAGCCCAAAATTAAGTTGCGATAAAACGCAGATCCCATATGTATCTCCTTATTTTGAATATTAGTTTTAGTCTAATGTTCATATAAGATATTATTGAGCTATACCATCTTCCCAGAAACCATATTTCGAAAATCCAATATTATTGAGCTCAGTTGCAGTATTACATTTGCCCGCAACAATCGCAGTGATATCGTCTATTAATACCATAGAATTAAACTGTTCATCCAAAGTACACGTCGTCGCCTGATAATGCCCGGCGCCTGCGGCTGTGCCAAAACCAGTATCCAGACTTCCATCGGTTTTTATTCTGCCAAACATAGCCTGTTTAGTACCGGAAACTATGCTATAACCCGCAATTACAATACGCCCCGTACTATCTAATTTTGCATCATATACCATAGCATTATTACTTGAAGGTGCCATTACTAAGCTGGTAATGCCATCGCCAGAAAAACTTGTATCTAATACACCCGCAGTTGACATTTTTACTACAGCAATCTGATTTGGTGTGGTAGGTTCATTACCCACTAAATACAAGTTGCCGGCTGCATCTTTGAGTATATTAGTTAAAGTTTCACTCACCGAGCCATTAATATCGACAACTTTAGTTCCCGTAGAATTGAACCCAGTTACTAAAGCTCCTGAGCCATCGTATTTTTGCACTAAGAAATCACGATTAGTAAGCAAGCGCTCACCCGCAACATAAATATTATTGCCTGAGTCAATCACAAGGTCATTGTAATTATCTCCGCCAGTACCTGTTACGTAACCCAGGGATGCATTAAAGCTGGCTGCATCTAAGTCACCATCAATGTTAACTCGCATTAAAAAGCTATTACTCACACCATTATCTAAAGTTCCCACAGCGACAACATTCCCTGAGTTATCGAATGCCGCTTTCGTTAAACTGATATGATCTGCTGCTATGCCAGTAGTCTTGTACATGCCATTGGTTGCATAGTTAGCATCTAAACTGCCATCAGTATTAAGCCTGGCAATAAAACCGTCTTTTACTGATGCTTGCGTCATAGTGCCATAAACAATAATTTTTCCATCGTTTTGTTCTAATACGCCTGATACCAGAGTACTGGTTGCCGCCTTAATTTGCTGTTTACCATCACCACTAAAGCTGGTATCTAAAACTCCTGCAGATGTTAACCGCCCAACAATTAAGTGATCGTTTGAACTATCATTTGCTATCCCGGCTACCATATATTTCCCCACATTTGGAGATACTTTAAGCTTAATTATTTCTGCTACATCATCTTCTGTTACTGAGCTGGTATAAGTTATGGTTTTTTTACCATTTGATGAAAAGTCAGTGTAATAGCCACCGCTTGAATTGACTGCGGCAATGGCCAATTTAGTATCACCACTCACATCTCTGTAACCAGACACCCAGGCGGTATCACCTCCATCTAGAGACAATGACAAGCCATAAGATGAATCAGTGCCAGAAAAATCAATTTTTCGATAACCAATCGCACTATTATAATTTGTAGTATCAAGAGCACCGCTAGGTAAACTCACTCGGGCGCTAAACATTAAATTCTCAGAACCATCATTAAAACTGCCCGAAGTGACAATATTAGTACCATCATATTCCACACCGGTAAATTCAGAGTATCCTGCCCCTGCATCAATATCGTATGTAGCTTTACCGTCGTTATCAAATGCCGTCACTAAAGTACCCGTATTATCAAGTGCCACTATTAAGGACTCTTTCTTACCACTAACCAGGGTATAACCCGCTAAATAAGCGGTATAGCTCAACTCTGTTTTACCGCCAATTGATGTGATAACATCATCGGTACCGGCAATATCGAGTATGAGTGTATTACCACTATTAAAACCGCTAATAACCACACCGTCTTTATCAAAATGTTTTACAAAAATATCTTTATCACCACTTGCTGAGACTACACTGCCCGTCAGTAAGATTTTGTCGCCATCAATTTCATAAATTGCCGTACCTTCATCATTACGATTAGCGCCACTTACATCTTCCACCAACGGATAACCAGCAGCAAAAATTAAATCATCATCCATTTTAATGGTTAACAGGTCGTCTTCACCACCTGAGCGTTTACGCCCTACGGCCCAGAAGTTTGTACCATCATAAATCATATCCTTGATAGAATAATCACTGGCAGCACTGGTGCAGTTAACACCTGCCCCTCCATTAGTGGCGCTATCAACCACACCTGAGGTATCAATTTTAATAAAACAAACTTCCGTATGGACTCCGTTATAACTATCATAAGCAATATAATATTTACCGCCTTTTTCGCTGATCGCTGTAACGGTTTCATCGGCGCCCATATCTATTATTAATTCACCTGAGCTGCCAAAGCCTGAAATCAACTCTCCATCATCATTGTCATAAGCTGTCATATAAATATCTTTATCTATATTTTCCGCATAACCCACAAAATAGATATTTCCGCCATCTCGATGAGAATCTAACAGTTTACCCTTTATTTTCACTCCTCCTAACTCTATATGGCCCTCTGTAGTTCTACCAAAACCACTGGTTTCTACCGGAATTTCAGGCTCTACAACATTATTTAAATTAACAGTAATCGTGGCCGAGGTAGACTGATTAGGGCTACCATTATCAGTAACATCTACATTGACAGTATGTTGATTATCGACTTCATAATTAAAGGGGCTTGTCCCGTTAACCGTTAACTGCGCTGTACTACTATTTAGGTTAAATAAGCCTGTATCACCGCCTACTATGGTGTAAGTGAGTGTATCGCTTTCTATATCGGATGCGGCGAGCGTGCCCACCACATTGCCATTGGTGGCATCTTCGCCAATGCTGAAACTCTGTGCATTGAAAGTCGGTGCGTCATTCACTGCATTAATGGTAATATTCGCCGTTGCCTGTGCACTACCGCCATTGCCATCTGTGATTTGATATATAAAGCTATCACTGCCGTTAAAGTTTGCATCTGGGGTATAGGTAAAGGATCCATCATTATTCAAACTTAATACACCATTATCTACATCATTAACGGCTGTTGTATTTACCGTTAAATTATCGCCTTCTACATCTGAATCATTACTCGTTAATTTATTAGGATCATTGGAAATAATAATTAACGTGCCATCTTCATTAATAATATACGTATCATTCACTGCAACCGGGTTATTGTTAATAGCACCGATATTTAATGTTACGGTAGCCTCGGCAACGCCTCCTTGACCATCTGATATTTGATAATTAAAACTATCGACGCCATTAAAAAACAGATTAGGTGTATACGTAAAAGTACCACCTGCTAGTAATACTAATAAACCATTTGCGGGTCCTGAAGTTGGTGTGGTATTAACCGTTAATGTATCACCTTCAATATCAGAGTCATTAGCAAGCACACTGATTGTTGCATTCAATACATTATCTTCATCCAGATTATAAACATCATTTACTGCTACAGGATTATCATTCACTGCATTGATCGTGAGTGTTAGCACACCCGAGGCTGTCCCCCCATTACCATCGTTAATATCATAATTAACTATGGCCGTGCCAAAATAATTCGGCTGCACCGTGTAGTTAATTTTATTATTGGTAATTATCAATGTACCTTTATCTGCTGTTGCACCGACCAAATTTAATAAGTCATTATCACTATCCGTATCATTGAGTAATACATCTATCGCTATCGTTGCTGCGTCTTCATTTATCGTCAGGCTATCATTATTTGCTATAGGTACATCATTCACCGGCGTGATGGTGATGATAACCGAGGCTGAATCAGCTCCGCCATTACCATCACTGATACTATAACTAATAGTTGCAATACCATTATCATTCACAGCCGGGGTATAATCTAATTTGTTACTAACGATGGAAACAACACCTTTATCTGCACTGGCACCAGTGATAATTAAATTATCATTTTCACTATCAGTATCGTTAGCCAATGCATCAATAGTTGTGAATACGTCTTCATTAATGGTAATGATATCATTCACTGCTATAGGTGCGTCATTCACTGCGGTAATTATAATGGTTAATACAGCAGATGCCGTTCCTCCGTTACCATCGTTAATATCATAATTAACTATGGCTGTGCCAAAATGATCTGCCAGTACTGAATAATTAATTTTATTATCCACAATAGCGACAGTACCGACATTTACTGTTGCCCCAGCTAAGGTTAAGCTGTCATTATCAATATCCGTATCATTAAGTAATACATCTATTATTGTGGTAGCAGCATCTTCATTTATCATCAGGCTATCATTATTTGCTATAGGTACATCATTCACAGCGTTAATTATCACAGTGACTAAAGCAGAATCTACACCACCATTGCCATCATTAATGCTATACGTTATTGATGCAGTACCAAAACCATTTACCGGCCCGGTATATTCCAGTTTGTTATTATTAATGACTACAGAGCCGAGATCTGTACTGACGTTTATAAGTGTCAAAGGGTCATTATCTACATCGGTATCATTAGCTAATACATCAATGGTTATTAAAGTATCTTCATTAACCGTAACCGTATCATTAACAGCTATCGGGTTATCATTTACAGGAACAATTGTCACTGTAACTACGCCATTAGCTGTTGATCCATTGGGATCTGAAATCATATAGTCTATTTTATGACTACCATTAATATCCAATGCTGGTTGGTAATTAATTTGATTGCTTTGTATTGTGGCTGTGCCGCTTAATGTTGACACTGAAGTAATCGTTAAAACATCGCCATCCACATCCACATCGTTACCTAATACGTTAAAACTGGCTTGTTCATCTTCATTTATAGTGTAAATATCATTAATTGCCTCCGGTGTATCATTAACCGCTGTTACCGTAACAGTTACCTGAGCGTTCGCCGAACCACCATTGCCGTCACTGACCGTATAGTTAATATTCACAGTGCCATTCATATCAGAAGCAGGCATAAATGAAAGTTGATCATTTACTATATTAACAACGCCACTGGACGCAGTTGCCTGAATAATAACTAATAGATCGTTTTCAACATCTTGATCATTCGCCACTACATTAATGGTTACTAAGGTATCTTCGGTAATCGTGACTGTATCTGGATTCGCTATCGGAGCATCATTAATTGCAGTAACAGTCACCTGTATCGTACTTGATGCCGTACCACCACTGCCATCGGATATACTATAGTTAATTGTTACACTACCGTTAAAATTAGCCTCTGGTATATAATTGACCTTGTTATTAATAATATTAACGCTACCACTGCTTACATTCACACTAGAAATAATTAACGTATCACCATCACTATCCGTATCATTGGCTATGGCATTAATATTCACTTCACTATCTTCAACCATAGTGACGCTATCCGCATTTGCCACCGGAGCATCATTTACGCCACCTACATTTATGGTAATTGTACTAACCGCTGAGCCACCATTGCCATCACTAATACTATAATTAATTACCTGTACACCCGTTACATCTGCTGGTGGCAAATAAAGGATCATACCATTTTCTATAGACGCCGAACCTGAGCTTGCAGTAACAGAAATGATAGTTAAAGTATCTCCGTCAACATCAGAATCATTAGCGAGTGCATTAATAGAAATCGCAGTATCTTCGGCTGTAGTGACATTATCAGGGTTAGCTATTGGTAAATCATTAACGCTATTTATATTTACAGTGATCTGACTGGTTGCATTACCTGAATTTCCATCGGTAATCAGATAATCTATGACGACAACACCATTAACATTAGCCGCTGGTGTATATTGAATTTGATTGCCAATCAGGCTAGTACCCCCGGAACTTGCTACCGCAGATACGATCGTTAGTACATCACCATCATCATCGCTATCATTGGCCAGTGCATTGATCATTATGGCCGTATCTTCATTAGTCGTTACTATATCGGGTAAGGCAATCGGTAAATCATTCATTCCTATAATATTTACCGTAACCACACTAGAATCAGCACCTCCATTACCATCGCTAATAGTGTAATGAATGGTAACCGACCCACTGGTATTTGCTTCTGGTGTGAACTGCAGCTGATTATTAACCAGTAAAAGAATACCCGAAGAAGCCGTTGCATCAGTAATAGTTAATACGTCCCCATCAATATCTGTATCATTATTTATTACATCTATGATGACTTGTGTCTCTTCAGCTGTAGAAACAATATCAGGATTTGCTATCGGGTTGTCGTTGATACCGGTAATTTCAATGAGTACTGTGCTTGATGATTTAGCACCATTTCCATCTGAAATCTCATAGTCAATCGTGACATTACCAAAGTAATTAGCTAACGGCTGGTAATTAATTTTATTACTTAATATCGATACAGAGCCAACCACAACAGAAGCATTTATAAGGGTTAATGAATCTTCATCGGGATCTGTGTCGTTGCTCACTACATCAATTATTACATTTGTATCTTCATCAATTGTGATGAAGTCAGGATTCGCAATAGGCGCATCATTCACTTGAGTTATATTCACGGTAACATGACTACTATCTGAGGCGCCGTTACCATCTGAAATACTATAATTTATAATTACCTGAGCACTGCTATTCGAAATGGCGGTATAAAAAATTTCATTACCTATGATCTCAGCAATACCTTCAGTTACTGTGACTGATGTTATTATTAATTGATCGTTATCTACATCAGTATCATTAGTTAGTGCATTGATAGTGACTTGGGAACCTTCATTTATTGTCACACTATCAATGTTTGCTACAGGTGCGTCATTAACTGGTAATACAGTGACATTTACATTCGCTGCCGCAGAGCCACCTTTACCATCCAATATCTGATAACTAATAGCAGCTAAACCATTAAAATTATCTATCGGTGTAAACACAAGTTGATTAGCTAATACACTTACATCTCCGGATCCTGAACTGGCATCAACAATTGTTAAACTGTCATTATCCACATCGGTATCGTTAACTAATACATTCAGAGTTATTTCAGTATCTTCATTTGTTTGTGCCGTATCATCTAAGGCTATAGGCATGTCATTAACAGGTTTAATAATAACTGTGACTCCACCTGTGGCTAACACACCTGAGCCATCAGTTATGTCATAGCTTAAGTTTATGGTTCCAAAGTGATCTGCCTGTGGCTGAAATTGTAATTTATTATTAATTATTTCAACAGTCCCCAACGCTGCAGATGCATTTAGGATCGATAATTCCCCAAAAGCTGCCACATCATTTTGCAAAACGTCCATTTCCAATATAGTGTCTTCATCCATATGATAAGTATCTGAATTAGCAATAGGTGACGTTAACGCATCACTTACTGTAATATTGGCATTGCCTTGTGCAGTTGCACCATGACCATCACTTACCTGATAACTCACATTTGTAACACCTATAAAACCGGATGCTGATGTATATGCTAATTTATTGTCACTTATTTGTGCGTCACCACTTGTTGCTGTAACTGATATCAAACTTAATGTGTCGCCATCAACATCTTCATCATTGGCTAACACATCTATTAATAAGGTTGAATTTATTGCCATAATAGTTTCATCGTTAAGTACGTCGGGGGCATCATTAACAGGTTGAATTTCTATGGTTAGAAGCGCACTGTCATTACCACCAAAACCATCAGAAATATGATAATTAACTATAGCGATACCATTAAAGTTATTATCTGGCACATAAGTCAGCTGATTATCTTCGATATCCACAGAGCCTGTGCTTGCTGTGGCTGATACCAGGCTTAAACTATTATTATCTGCATCTGTATCATTCGCTAATACATCAAATACAGCGGACAAATCTTCATCTATAGTCCCATGATCATCAACCGCTATCGGAGCATCATTCTGCCCGACAATCGTTAAACTCACTTCACCAATACTTGTTAAACCTATAGCATTGCTAACCTGGTAAGCGAATGTGTCACTGCCATTAAAATTACCATCAGGTTGATAGCTAAAACTTCCGTCTGCTGCAATATTTACCACGCCATGCTCTGGTGCTCTGTGAGGTATAGTATTAACGATTAATTGCAAACCATCCGGATCAACATCATTTACGAGTAAGCCTTCTGCAGCTGACACATTAAACAATTTATCTTCTGGTAAGGTATACTGATCGGCCAATGCGATCGGCGCATCTGTTGCAGCAATGACATCAATTAACACTAACGCAGATGCACTTCCTCCCTGACCATCTGTGATCTGATACACAAATTGATCAACACCCGAAAAATTAATCTCAGGTGTGTAAATAAATAACCCGTTAGCATTTAACTCTACTATGCCATGCTGAGGGGCTACAACAGGTAATACATTCACTTCAAGGATATCACCATCAATATCTGTATCATTCGCCAACAGCCCCAGGCTTAAATTTGTTACTGCTAAAACGTCATCTTCTCCAATCTGATAACTATCATCTGACGCAAGGGGGAGATCATTTGTGCCTTCTACTTGTAAATTAACTTGCGCGGAACTAGTCAGTCCCTGTGTATTTGTTATTTGATAGATAAAAGTATCGACGCCATTAAAATCAGTCTCAGGTTGATAACTAAATGCACCTGTTGATAACAACGAAATTACACCTTTACTTGGCTCAGAGATTAAATCAAGATTGAGTGTAATATCAGATAAATCAGGATCTGTATCATTACTTAATACGCCTTCAAAAGCCGCGATCGTTAATACACTATCTTCTTGCAGGTTATAATGATCAGTTAATGCAATCGGAGCATCAATTTGTGCTAAAACCTCGATATTCACAAAAGCAGAACTCGTTAAACCACCGGGGTCGCTGATCTGATATTGAAATTGATCATTACCAAAAAAATTTGCATCTGGGATATAACTAAAAGTACCATCTGTGGCTAAAATCAGCTGACCGTGCATTGGAGCAATGAGTAACTGTTCACTTAACGTAATAGGATCTGAATCTGGATCTGAATCGTTGGCTAAAATACCACCCGAAATTGAATTAATAATTAAGGAAGTATCTTCATTTATCTGATAACTGTCGTTTACTGCTACTGGTGGCTGATTTTGCACTGCACCTGTGATCGTAACGATTCCTTGCGCTGTTCCACCATTGCCATCACTTATCTGGTACACAAAACTATCACTATCTGAAAATATTTCCGTAGCCTGATAAATAAAACTGCCATCAGACGCAATAGTTACCTGACCTTTTTGAGGTAATTGAACCAATTGTGTGTCTACAGTTAGGTTATCGTTATCAATATCACTATCATTAGTTAATATGCCTGGCGCAGCGACATTTAACGGCTCAAGATCTGAAATCAAAAAGGTGTCATTTCCGGCAAAAGGTGCATCATTAACGCTGCTCACAACTAAAGTAACATATGCTTGTGCACTCGCTCCTTGCGGATCTGAAATTTGATAAACAAAATTATCAATACCAAAAAAATTGGCGACAGGCTGATAACTAAAACCCCCGTCAGCGGTTAAAGTTAAAGTCCCATTTTGTGGATAAACAACCGGATTGACATCCAGTAGTAATACATCACCAGCTTCATCAAAGTCATTATCTAAAACATTACCATTAAAAATTGTATCTTCGGGTAAGTTATATGCATCAGCAACGGCCTGAGGTAAAAAGTTCACATCATCGCCCGTCGCTGGCACAATAAATTGTGATGAAAAACCGCTTTCGCCGCCACCATCAATACCTGTGATCAGCATATGATAATCACGATCGGCAACTTGTGTGGTAAAGCTCTGGCTAGTACTGGGTAAACTAAGAAATTGCACGCCATTTTCGAGACTCAATACATTTAACGGCGTTAAATTCTGCTCTGTTGCGCCATACAAGTTATAACGAAATAATGCATTATTAGGTAACCAGGAAATCAAAATTGTATCTTGCTCTTTACTCGCACTAACTCCCGAAATAACATAGGGCTGCCAATTTATATTAATAGCATCTAGCATCATAGCGTTATTAACATTATCAGTTAACCAAAGCTCAAGCCTAAATTCACCTGGCGAAATACCCGATAAATAAGGGTTTATTCCAATAATGCTTTGCTCAAATGGAGTTTGACAATTTTGTTCACATAAAACAAAAGCTTGATTTATGTTAACAAGTACTAATTCTAATTTATTTATCCCGTCGGGATCTGTGGCAGTAACAGATAAAGTAATATTGCCTTCTACCTGATTATTTGCATATGGAAAGTTTATTTTACCTTCACCATTTGCTACTGAATCAGCAATAACAGCTCGTGAAGTCTGCATTGAGCCATTAACTGATAATACCGAGTTTGTACTACTGGCAACCACACCGGTTAAGTTTAACTGAGATGTTATTGGTGGTTTTTCTGGAGGAGTTACTGTTGTATTATTCTCTGTATCCCCTCCCTGACCACAGGCTGATATCCATACTAAAATAAAAACAGATAACAAGCCAAACCGAACTTTTTTGCTCATAATAATTCCTGAATTAATCTTTGACTTCAAGGTATCAAGGTGAAAGAACCGTTCGCATTTATATTTGGATTATTTAATTCAAATAGATTAAAGTTACCAATAACCTGCTCTAATCCACCATTAAATGCAGCAGAAATATCACCACTCGCTCTGTTATTACCATGGGAACCAAAGGTTATACCCAATTGCAGTTGCTCAATGTTGATTAATCCTGAGTAGGTGGCATACCAGTTACCTTGGTTATCGTCAAAGCTTATAAACCCGCCGGGGACTGTACCCCGATCAAAATCGATCGCCATTTCCATCTCAAAATTACTGACATTACCTGCTGAAGAAAAAACCTGGCTGTCAGCTAGTGTGTTATAGGTTACTGTTCCCGTTCTTTGAGCTATTAAATCCGCAATAGATACATCACTCACACCTTGCCAAACGACTTCGTTATATACACTTAAGTCTACCAATCCATCATCAGTTTCAACCTTATTGTCTGGAGTTTGAGCATCTGTATTTTGTTGTACAAGTTTGATTTTTTCAGGTGTCTGAGGTGCTTTACCTTCATTTGATTTAATTGCTTTGTCACTAAATCCCTGAGCGAAAATGTTCGGAACCTGAGTCATGGTTCGTATCAGCCCTGAAGTATTAATTTGTGCAAAAGAGAAATCTTCTTCCGTCCCCAAAGACAAAGTTTGTTGATTATTCAAGGTTAAATCTATATTTCCTTGCCATACGGCGAGAAATACATCATTCCCGGCAACTTGTATCTCATAATGTGTCCCTCTGATGCCAATACTGCCAACAGGGGTTTTTACTTCGTAGCCGCCACCTGATTTTTTAATTTTTCCACTGATAGAGCGTAACCCTCCTTTTATCAACTCAATAGTGGCGGAGCCTGTTTGGTTTTTTTCATAAAACTGATAATCAGCAACAATCAACACACTTTCTTCTTTTATGGTTAATAGCCCCCCATCCACCATACTTAACTGCAATTTACTATCCACGCCTGTAACAATACGGTCAACCTGATAAACAGGTGAACGACGCTTTAATTTTCTTTGCTCTTTAGTCTGGCTATTTTGTGCTGTAACACTGCCTTTCGTTAAAATTGTTTTACCCGCACTGACTAAAGCCGCATTAGTGAAAAAGCTCGAAGTCAGAAATAAAAAACCACTAAAAACAATAAATTTCATGCTATTTCCCTTTAAAAGCTATAACTCGCAGTAAATTTAACCTCGTTGCGCTTATAACTAAATATATTCAAATTACTACTTTTATCTTGATGACTAAGATTTAACCGGTAAGAAATTTTAGCTGACGCCAAATATTGAATACTGGCATTTAAGGTAAACATATTATCTTTGCGCATGGTCAAAAACATAGGATGTACATCTTTATAGTCTGAACTTTGAAATCCGATACTGCCCAAAGTTAACCACTTATCATTCACTAAAAATAAAGCACGATAATGCGTCGCATGAACGTTTTTACTATTATGGTGGGCTTGACTTAAATCACTTTTTTCAGTTCTGTAGTTATAACCCAGATGATGCCTGAGTTTTTTTTGCTGGTAACTCCCAGACAAACTCAGTGCATGATATTTATTATCTAAATTATCATCAGCTTTATTATCAATTTTTCCAAAGTGGAATTGAGTGTTTAATTGCCAATCTGCATAGTCAAAACCTAAGCCGGTTAAAACTGCAGTGTCAAAACGATATAGAGACTGATCTAACCATAATGGCGCTATTTGCAGCCCGCTATGCACACGGAATGTATCAAAATCATAATGATACTCTCCACGTAACTGCCCTAAAGCGCGGTTGTATTGTGAAATAGATTGAAATTGAGTTGCAATTCCAGCCAAAGAGAAATGTAATTTACTTTTTTGGTTCAGCGGTTTATTGATATTTGAAAAATAATTTAAAGTAACAAAGTTATCATCGCTGGCTTTACTTGTATCTGAAAGTAATACATCACCTACTGCAGGAATAAAAATACTGTCTTCTTCAGTGCCTGCATTAACATTTGAATCAACCCCCATAGCCACAGAAATGAATTGCTGTATATATAATTGCTGTTTATTTAACTTAGTCACGGCCAATAAATTTAACTGCTCACTTGCCTGTAGCAAGTTTTCGTCAGCTAAGGTTTGCAATAACAAAAATTCAGTTTCTTTTTTTGCAGCCTGAAAATTATGAACACGAAAATAAGTCTGAGCTAACATATACCGCACCTCATGCCAATGTGGTACGTTAATTATCACACGTTCAAAAGCAAATACAGCCCTTTGCATTTCCCCTACTTGCAGTGCGGCCAGGCCATAATAATAATCAAAGTCGGGCTCCCCTAAATATTCATCTTCATTCTTTGTTGCCAGATCCCATGCTGCCTGATATGCCTGCTGATTTAATAAAGTTTGTAATTCACTGAATACCTGTGAGTGCGTATCTTGCGCTAGACATAGTTTAACAGCACAGCACAATCCCCCTACAAGTAGTATTATTTTTATTATCTTAGTCATGTAAATCGCTAAAACCTTATCAATAACTTTAAGTCCATTACGTTGTTTTTTTTGAACAAAAATAACATTCCCACACTTAAATATATGCAACAAAACACAAATAGCAAACTCAGACTATAAAAATAAAATAGTTAATTCAGGAACAAACCAAATAAACTAAAAATAGATACCACTCCTAAACTCAACTATATTTATTGAACGGATTTTACGTTTAAAAAGAGGGTGTAATGGGTAGCCTGGAACACTTTATTGATATTGGTATTACCTTATCATCTGAAAAAAATCATCATGTTTTATTAGAAAAAATATTAAAAAGTGCCATGACACTCGCCAATGCTGACGCTGGGACCATTTACTCTATTTCTAATGAAAAAAAGCTTGTATTTGAAACCTTAGTAAACAATACCTTAAATTATCACTTAGGCGGCACTACAGGAAAACCTATCGAATACCCCACTATTCCCGTATTCAAATTTGGCGAAATTAATAAAAATGCCATGGTTGCAGTCGCAGCTGCTTCAGGAAACATCATTAATATAGAAGATGCTTATACGTGTAGTGATTATGATTTTAGTGCTGCAAAAGATATGGATAAAATAACAGGGTATCGTACCAAGTCAGTGCTTACTTTGCCCATGAAAAACCATCAACAAGAACTCAATGGCGTGATACAACTGATCAATGCCTGTGATGAAAATGGCCAGGTGATCCCTTTTAGTGAAGAAAAACAGCGTATAATACATGCACTCACCTCATTCGCCGCAATCATTATCACAAATAAACAACTTATATGTGAAATGGAAAATTTATTCAGCTCATTTTCTAAACTGATTGCTTCTGCTATTGACAAGAAATCTCCTTATACAGGTGAGCATTGCCGACGCGTCCCCGTTATCACTATGATGCTTGCCAAGGCTTGTCATTATATTGAAAGCGGACCTTTACAAACTTTCACGATGGAAAAAGAAGACTTTCATGAACTTAATATGGCAGCCTGGTTGCATGATTGTGGCAAAGTCGCTACACCTGAATATGTTATGGATAAAACAACTAAACTCGCAACCATTTTTGATAGAATAGAGCTGGTAATAGCGCGATTTGAAATCGCAGCCAGAGATATATACCACTCAAAGAAAACATCTGACTATGACAAAGCCCAACTTCTAAAAGAATTAGAACAAGACAAAAACTTTATTTGTAATGCCAATATAGGAGGTGAGGTTTTTGAAGATAAAGACATTAATCGTGTTTACGCGATTGCAAAACGTTACCAGGTTTCAATTTCAGGGGTGACACAGGCTATTTTAAATGAAGATGAAATTTATAACCTGATCATTAAACGTGGCACTATCAACCCGAAAGAACGAAAAATTCTTAATGGCCATATGGATGTCACCGTAGAAATGCTTGAATCTTTGCCCTTCCCTAAACATTTACAGCATGTCCCGGAATATGCTTGTGGTCACCATGAAAAAATGGATGGCACAGGTTATCCTAAAGGCTTAACCCGAGACCAAATGTCGATTCCCGCAAGAATGATGGCCATAGCTGATGTTTTTGAAGCATTAACCGCAAAAGACCGGCCTTACAAACAACCTAAAACACTCGCTGAAACCTTAACTATTATGGGAAAAATGAGATTAGATAATCATTTAGATCCCGATCTATTTGATGTATTCATTCAGCAAAAAGTCTATCTTGAATTCGCTAACGCCTTTTTAGAACCCACACAAATTGATGAATTTAATCTCGATGAAATTCCAGGCTGTAACTTTAATTAATAATTCGTTTTCTCGATTAAACTTTAAATTTCAACACCATGTTTTCGAGTTCATCAAACTGTTGCTTTAATTTGGTACACTCAGCCAAAGTATCGTTCAAATTACCCTGCCCTTGACTATTTAACTCACTAATATGATGAATATCAGCATCTAATGAGTTAATCACATCATTTTGTTGCACTATGGCATCCGCCACAAAATGATTCACTTTATCTATTTCCACAATCGCCGATGTCACTTTTTGCATTTGTTTCCCCGCTTCCTGTGCTGAGGTAACACTTTTATTTGAATCATTTTCACTGTCTGACATCGCAGATACCGCTGCCCCCGATCCTTGTTGTAGTTGTACTATGGTTGTTTCAATTTCTAATGTTGATTCTTGGGTTCTCTTGGCTAATTGCCTAACTTCATCGGCCACCACAGCAAAACCCCGCCCGGCATCGCCAGCACGAGCAGCTTCAATAGCCGCATTAAGTGCTAATAAATTGGTTTGTTCACTCACACCTTTGATAACTTCTAAGATTTGGCCAATATTAGCGGTGTGCTGATCTAAACTGGTAATAGAAGCCCTAGCCGTCAGCATTTTTTCTGATAGCTTCTCTATTGACTGAATATTAGAGTTTAACGTGATCTGGCTTTCCTCTGATTCTGTATTTGCACCAGACGCTAATTGAGAAGCATTTTTTGCACTATTAGAAATACCCACAGCACTTGATGACAATTCATCAATCGCGGTTGCCACGCTGGTTGTTCTTTTACTTTGTTCACAGTACATGTTTAAAGTTGACTCTGTAGATCTGATCAAGCTTTCAACTAAATTTTCAAGTTCGATCGTTGTATCTCTAACCTGAACAATTGAGGCCTGTATTTTTTCTATGAACAAATTAAAATAACGTGATAACTCACCAAATTCATCTTGAGTTTTAACTGGCAACCTTAACGTTAAATCACCTTCCCCCTGGGCAATATCTTTAATAGCGCGAGTGACATCATGCATAGGCTTCATCAAATAACGTAATAAATATTGCATTAACACCACTATCGCGATCACGCCAATGAACAAATATAACGCAGCCATATTACGAAAAGAGTCAACTGACGAATATGCTATATCTTTATCTATCACAACACCTAAATACCAGTTTACATTTTCAATTCCTTGAATCTTAATAAAAGACACGAGTTTATTCTCATTTGCTACCTCATATTCTGCAAATTGACTTTGTAACGGTACGTTTTTGCCAAATAATTGAGATAAGGTTTTATCGTTATATTTAGTTTGTGGATGGATCAAAATTTTATTATCTTGATTGACCAAAAATGCATAGCCATAACCTAAAAAATCAATGGCGTTCACTATTTCAGTGATTTTCCCTAATAAAATATCGCCACCGGCAACACCTGAAAAACGACCTTGCTTATATATAGGTACTACCGCAGATATAATGAGATCATTGGTTGTTACATCTATGTAAGGTGCAGTAAAAGCCGTATTCTTTTGGTTTTCTACCAATTTATACCAGGGCCTTTGCGTAGCATCAAAATCTGCGGGTAATTGAATTGTCGGATCATCTAAAATAAATTGCCCTTGCACTGTCCCTATATAGCTATTTTTGAATTTTCCCGCGATATTAACTTGTTTTAACTGAGAAATAGTTTGCTCATTTGAATTTTCAATAACGTAAGCGTCACTGATCGATCTTACAATTTGCAATTTCTCGTTTAACCAGTTAGCGATATTATTAGATACTGATTGAGATATTTCCTGTAACACTTGCTCAAGTTGCTGCTCTGTTTGTGCCCGCATAGAAATAAAGTTATTGATGGTGAACAGACCTAAAACTAATACTAAAACCAAAGAAGCCGCTGCGGTAACTTTTGTTGTAAACCTGAGATTATTGAGCATATATCTTCCACCATGATTATTTTTATTCTTCTATCATAAAAAATACTAACTTAAATAGTATAGAGAGCAAATCTCTTTATTCAATACATTCATTTTTTGTATCAATTGGCTAAGCAAATTCAATTATTTTACTTTAATTAATCGGGATATAGTTTTAAGGGTCAATAAACAAGCGAATACTCTAGGTCCCTTATGTATAAAAAAATGTATAAAAATTTCGATTTGGAACAACTAGAACAAGAGTACTCACCAAGTAGTTGTATTGATGATATTACTGTTTTTATTAATCAGTATATTAACTTCAGCGCAGAAGCAACTAAAAAAGCACTATCTGAACATTCCGTTATGACTGATTTAAGTTATGGTGAAAGCAACGATGAATTACTTGACCTCTATTTACCAACCCAAGGTAATAATAAAAAATTACAGGTGTATATTCACGGCGGATACTGGCAAGAACTATCTAAAGCTGAATCCTCTTTTGCCGCCACCAATTTTCAACAACATGGCTGTTATTTTGCTGTTATAAACTATAGTCTTGCACCTGATGCCAGTGTCAGTGAAATTGTTGAACAAAACAGGCGGGCAATTGCCTGGTTATATACAAATGCTGAATTACTCGGGTTTGATGCAAATGAAATTTATTTATCAGGAAGCTCAGCAGGCGGACACCTTGCCATGATGATGCTACAAACCATGTGGCGTGATTACATCCCTAAATTGGCAGAAAACCAAATAATAAAAGGGATCTGTGCCGTAAGTGGCGTTTATGATCTCACCCCGATAGCCCGGACCTATATCAATGAGCCATTACAACTCACGCCATTGGAGATCCAGCAGAATAGCCCAATAGATAAAGTATTAGTTAATAAATGCCCGGTGATATTAGCGTTTGGAGAACAGGAAACTCGGGAGTTCAAGCGTCAAACTAGTGAAATGGCAATGCAATTAACACTCACAGGTGCAGAGATTTCATGTAACGAGATCAGTAAACGTAATCATTTTGATGTGATTTTAGATCTAAAAGACCCAAATAGCTGGCTCAGTTTACAAGTATTTCGTCAAATGAATATTACGCCATAACTTTTACAAGTTATGGCGTAGAAACTACACTTAACGATTACTTAGTTTCTACTTTATGTTTCAGTATATTAATCAATAATTTTGCAGGTTGTGTGATCTTCGGTTGCTTTAAGTAAACTAAATGCCAATATATTTTTAAGCCAGATTTTGAAAGCTTAACTGTTTTGAGGTCATTATCCACCAAATAAGGTTCAATTAATCTTTTAGACATAATAGAGACCCCCATATTAGCTTTAACTAATTCTACTATGGCTTCATTAAAACCTACCTGTAATACTTTTCTGGGCAAGACTTTTTCGGGTTTAAAAAACAAATCATATTCTCTGTCTTTTTCAGGCACAGTCGAGTTGGTAATATAGATTTCATCGGAAAAGTCATCAGCAGTTAAGTATTTTAAGTGTGATTTCTTATGCTCAACCGATAAACAAGCCAATAATTCATCTTGTAAAATAAAGCTTGAACCATAGGCTTTATCATCTAATTGTAACTGCTTTTGAGAGCTTGAGATCATAGCAATATCTACATCACCATGAAACAACGCAGTCATAGGTTGTTGTGTGGCATTCGCGGATATTTCAAGCTCCATATGCGGCATTTCCTTGCGAAAATAACTGACAACTTCAGGTAGCCATTTAAATGATGCGTAATGAGGTAAACCTATTCTTAATACTTGCTCAACCCCTTCGCAGAGCATAGATATATCGTATTCAGCTCTTTCTAATTCTTCTAAAATTTTTTGTGCTGAATACAGCAAACGTTTACCCGCAGCCGAAATTATTAATTTTCGGCCACGACGAATAAATAGATTAGTATTTAATCGCCGTTCAGCCTCTCTAATTCGATTGGTTAAAGCTGGTTGAGTTATAAATAATGCTTCTGCCGCTTCTTTTACTGTCGCAGATTGCTCTATCGTGCATATCATCTTCAGATGACTTATATTTAATTGGCTTTTTGTTATATTCATATTCAATTCATTCAAAATTTGAATTATTTGGCTAAATTAATTCAATTATTGTTATCTAACATAATCAAGTAAAGTGACATTATCAAGCACTATTATTCTTTAGATCACTGCATCAAACTTTAAAATTAGTGGCCGACTGACAGTAAAAAGGACCCCATTTAATGAACCAAGCAAGAATAGAAGAAATCGCTACGGCGCTTTATCAGGCAAAGAAGAATCGTCAGATGGTAAAACCTATAACCGAGAGCGATCCTGAGATCAGCATAGATGATGCATATCAAATCTCACAGACTATGCTAGGTTACAGAATTAAAGATGGTGAACGTCAGGTTGGCAAAAAAATAGGTTTAACCAGTAAGGTTGTGCAGGATATGTTAGGCGTACACCAACCGGATTTTGGCTTTTTAACAGACAAAATGATGTACGATTCTGGCGCTGAAATTCCCTTTAAAGCTGAATTAATACAAGCCAAATCAGAAGGCGAAATCGCGTTTATTTTGAAACATGACTTAGTCGGTCCTGATGTCACAGCCCAAGATGTACTTAATGCAACACAAAGCGTTGCCGCCTGCTTTGAAATTGTAGATTCCCGCATTGCAAACTGGCAGATAAAAATTCAAGACACCATAGCCGATAACGCCTCATGCGGCATGGTAGTAATGGGAAAAGAACGTATAGATCCAAAAACCGTCGACTTTGAAAATTGCCAGATGGTAATAAAAAATAACAATGAAGTGATTGCCACCGGAACCGGTGCAGCCGCTTTAGGTTCACCGCTCAATTGTGTCGCATGGCTGGCTAACGCACTGGGGCAATATAATATCCCATTAAAAGCGGGAGATATTATTTTATCTGGTTCTCTTGCAGCTATGATCCCTTGTCAGTCAGGCGATGATATGACTATGGAAATCGAAGGCGTTGGCAGTGCGTCTTTTAAATTCGTTTAATAAAGATGGCAACAAAAAATGACAAATAACCCAAAAATTAATGTTGCTCTGATTGGTTCAGGCAACATAGGTACAGATCTGATGATCAAAGCCTTACGCAGTGACGTTATTAATCCGGTATGGATGGTCGGCATAGACGAGAATTCAGACGGCTTACAAAAGGCCAGAGATGCTGGCCTGAAAACCACCCACTTAGGCGTAGATGGATTACTGGCGCATATTGAATCTGACAATATTAAAATTGCATTTGATGCAACTTCAGCTTATGTACACAAAGAAAATAATGAAAAATTACAAAGCAAAGGCGTAAAAGTCATAGATTTAACCCCAGCTGCCATCGGGCCTTATTGTATTCCGCCGGTAAATTTATCACAACATGTGAATGCCAGAGAAACGAATCTCAATATGGTGACATGCGGTGGTCAGGCAACCATCCCGATTATAGCGGCAATCAGTAAGATTCAAGCAGTTGATTATGGTGAGATAGTTGCAACTATCGCCTCTAAATCAGCAGGACCTGGCACAAGAAAAAATATTGATGAATTTACCAGAACCACAGCCCATGCAATTGAACAAATCGGTGGCGCTAAATCAGGAAAAGCTATTATAGTTATGAACCCTGCAGAGCCACCGTTAATGATGCGTGATACAGTGCATTGCCTGACACAAAGTGAACCTGACCAACAAGCCATTACCGGATCTGTATTAGCTATGGTTGAAGAAGTGCAAAAATATGTTCCTGGATATAAATTAAAAAATGGTCCTGTTTTTGACGGAAATCGTGTTTCCGTATTTCTTGAAGTAGCTGGTTTGGGAGATTATTTACCAGAATATGCAGGCAACCTGGACATAATGACCGCAGCTGCATTACGTACCGGTGAAATGCTGGCGACACAATTAAACAAGTAAGGATAATAAAATGAATCTTAACGGAAAAAAAATAACCTTACATGACATGTGCTTGCGTGATGGTATGCACGCTAAAAGGCATCAAATAAGCTTAAAAGAAATGGTTGCGCTATCCACAGCACTTGACGATGCGGGCGTTCCCTTAATTGAAGTGACACATGGCGATGGTTTAGGCGGTGCGTCTGTTAATTATGGTTTTCCTGCTCATACAGATGAGGAATACTTATCAACTGTGATCCCTTTAATGAAGCAGGCAAAAATTTCAGCATTATTGTTACCAGGTATAGGCACTGTCGATCATTTACATATGGCCCATGAATTAGGCGTAAATACCATAAGAGTTGCCGCACAATGCACCGAAGCAGATGTAACAGAGCAACATATTGCGCTGTCACGTAAACTGGACCTGGACACTGTAGGGTTTTTAATGATGGCCCATATGCTAGAACCAGAAGCTTTATTAGCACAAGCAAAACTTATGGAAAGTTACGGTGCCAACTGTATCTACTGTACTGATTCTGCGGGCTATATGTTACAAGATGATGTATATCAGCGCATAGCAACTTTACGCGAGGGTTTAAAGCCTGAAACTGAAATCGGTTTTCATGGTCACCACAATTTAGCGCTAGGTGTAGCAAATTCATTATCGGCCGTTGAAGCTGGCGCCGATCGTATAGATGGTTCAGCCGCCGGATTAGGTGCCGGTGCAGGTAATGCCCCGCTAGAAGTATTTAATGCAGTTGCCACCAGAATGGGAGCCCAAACAGGTGTTGATATTTTTAAATTAATGGCTGCAGCTGAAGAAATTGTAGTACCTATGATGGAACAACCAATTCGCGTTGATCGCGATTCATTAGTATTAGGTTATGCCGGCGTTTATTCTTCATTTTTATTACATGCAAAACGCGCAGCTAAAAAATATGGTGTACCATCTGAAAAAATACTAATGGAGCTTGGCCGTATGAAAACTGTTGGCGGCCAGGAAGATATGATTGAAGATGTCGCGTTAAACCTGGCAAAAATACAATCTTAGTGTATTAAAATAATTTGAGCCCGCCATAATATTACAACTTTTATGGTGGCACAGATTTGAAATAAACTAGCCTTAGTTTCAAGCATTTATTTTGACTCTGAAATGTTTTATAACTGAATCACTTTACGTATGACACATGTTGCGCAACAATACCCATTGCGGTTGACACCAATAATAGTGTTTCGGTTTCAACTCTTTGAGGTAAGTACACCCCCAGTAGTAAATATATTCATACAATCTCCCATTTACCTTTAGGCATAACGGAAATTTATTTTCTGAGTTTAGAGCCAATCATTCCTCCTAGGCTCAACTCTGGAATATACGTCATCAATTTGAAGTTGAAGTGTCTATAATTATTTTCTATAGCTGCTTTTTATTTTCTGATAGATTATCTGATCTAATTCTCTATCTATTACATTAATATTAGACATTAAATTCTCAACTCTAGTTGTTCCTATCAAAGCACAGTCAACATGCTTATTTTCGACTACAAACTTCAATGCAATTTCGGCCCCAGTCCAGCCATCTATCTTATTCATAAACCTATATTTAAAGCCTTCATATAATTCTGGTCTATAATTCTTTAATACTCTTAAGAGATACCATACATCTGCAAGAGTTGCTATTTTAAAAATATTACTACTATATAGTGAATGCGCCATAGGGCTCTTTATTAATACCCCTTTTCCTTTTTTTTTCGCTTCAACAATCTGCTTTTCTGCTTGTTGCTCTATGCAATTGTAAGTTAGCATAACAGTATCAAAAAGCTCAGTATCAATTGCTTTATCTAATACTACACCATCACAAGATACTCCAATATGTTTGATTTTACCTTGTTTTCTAAATCCATTTAATGTATTCAGAACTTCATCATTAATATCATTTAAGGATGGGCTATGTAATTGAAATAAATCTACTCTTTCAATACCTAATTTCCTCAACGAAAGATCTAAACTTGCCGTTAAAGACGTTTTGGAGTAATTTTTAATCCATTTATTTCTATTGGTTAAAACCGTACCTCCTTTAGTCGCAATTGTTAAATTATCTAAACAATTACCGCTCAATACTTTTCCTAACCTAAGCTCAGCATTTCCATAGGAATATGAACTTCCAGTATCAAAAAAGTTGATTCCATTATCAATAGCCGTTTGAACAATATTTAAAGATTTGCCCTCATTAAAAATTTTTTCACCGAGAATACCTCCAATTCCGAGCCCTACTGGAGAAATATTTAAACCTGTATTACCTAACTTATAAGCATTCATGAGATTCTAATTTTTATATTGAGTATTTAGTTGGCGCGACAAAAAATATGTTCAATTCACCAAATCACATAAATTAATGTATAGATAACATGAGTTACAAAAACATAAAATGGATCCATGTGAGTGGACATACTTCTTAAGTTATCCATCATAGTTATGCAGCGAACAGTTGCTTTGCAGAATAAACCTGATCTAGGGCTCATTATAAAACACAATATAGATTCCAATTTCAAGTTCTACTTCTTTGGGTGATGAATAACCCTAAATAAATCTGAAAAAAGATACAACTTAAACTACAGAATCGTGACCAATTTTATTTGACCACTTCACCATTGTACCAGATAAACGACAAGCGAGTATTTTTCGGCTATACCCGTCAATGATTGCAACCAGATAAAGAGATCCTTTTTTCATGGGAATAATAGTAGCATCAATCGCCCAAACTTGACTTGTATAGCATACATCAAGCCTTCGAAGCAAATATGGATAAACCTTATGTAATTTATCCGCTATTGTCGTTTTCGGCTTTGGGTAGACGGTTCCGCTCTCCATGACCGGCATAAGTCTCATGATCCGCTTTCGATTGTTCACTTTACCGCAATTCGCTAACTCAGTACGAATGCGCCGACTACCTATGAAAGGATATTCAAGATGAATCTCATCTTTTATTCTCCGTAACTCAAGCTCTTCATCTAAAATATCGATTGGACAATAATAAGCCGTTGATCGGGCTATATTGAGCAACTTACATTGTTTTGTTATTGATAATTTGGTCAGTTTTATCTAAGAGTTCATCCTTTCGTTGGGTTAGATTTAACGCTATAGCACTTTTACAAAAAAATAATTTTTCTTTTTTAGTTAACCAATTTTCACATGAAGCTTATCAACATCACCTCGATCTTATTTTATTGTTAGGGATTTAGATACAAAAATAGCAGAAACGCTTTTAGTAACTCTGGCTTCTAGGTTGTAATTTGATTCGTATGTAGATTAAATTGTTGCGCTTATTCAGATAGCACCTTATTTCCTTTAGCAGCGGGTTATTAAAACAGATTAATCACTTTAGGTCGCATCCAGTTTATGGGCCCAGCTCTATTCCCCCCCTCAAGTCACTGACGGCTTTAAACCATTGTAGGCCACTGAAAATTTCATTAAACTTTTACAAAATGAGGTTACTAAACAGTAATATATAATGATACCATCCTAGATTACGACTTATTATATAGTTCAAAGATATGATTAACTAACTTAATAATATGTTTATCAACGACATTGTTATAATAGAGCTTTAATATGAATAATTATCGTTCTTCGAATATTTTAAATACAAAATTATCAGCACCAAGAATAGCTTCATAACTCATAAACCACAATGAATTTTCGAGTGGAAAAAATTAACCAATATCACGTACTAAACAAACAATCAAAGGAACGACTTACGATGGAAAACATACCTTATGAAAATCTTCGTAATAAATTAAAATCGCAACGTATATTACTTATCGGTGGTGCTGGATTTATCGGTCATAACCTAGCACTTGAGCTCGCTGATATGGGCGCAAAAGTGATGATTGCTGATAATCTGATGAACAATAGTTTGATCGAAAATGTATTTAAAGCAAATCAAAGAACCGTGCAACACAGGGCTTATCAAAACTTTTTATTGAGTCGGTTCTCATTACTAAAAGATGTTGGAGTTGCGCTTCGTAATTGCGACGCACGTAACCTAAACGATTTAAACCGGGTATTTGAAGAGTTTCAACCCACTAAAGTCGTCCACCTTTCAGCTATTGCTAGTGCTGTCGATGCAAAAGCAGAACCAGGCTTATGTTTTGATTTGCAAATGCTTACACTGCGAAATTCTTTGGAACTTATGCGTAAGTATCATAATAGTATCAACCAAATAATGTTCATGTCTTCAAGTACCATCTATGGTGATTTCGAAGGTGATATTGTAGATGAAACCACACGACCACGCCCAGAAGGCATCTATGCAAATGCCAAATTAATGGGAGAACATTTAATTAGGACCTATAATACCCAATATGGCTTAGGTACTACGATTATTCGACCTAGCGCTCTATATGGTGAAAGATGTATTAGTAGGCGCGTAAGCCAAATATTCCTTGAAAATGCATTAACAGGGAAATCTCTTCGACTTGAAGGCGGAGGCGATGGAAAGCTTGATTTCACCTATATTATTGACCTAGTTCAAGGACTGGTACGCGCCCTTGCTTTACATGATAGTCCTGCAGACTCAAACACTTTTAACATTACCTATGGTAATGCGCGCTCAATTAGGGATTTGGCTGATATCATTCAATCTATCGTACCCAATGTTATTATTGAAAATTATCCACGAGCTGTGGACAAACCTATTCGAGGCACCCTATCAATAGAACGCGCTCAATCTATTTTGGGATTCAAACCTGAATGGGCGTTAGATATCGGCTATAAAAAATACTGTGAATGGTATGTGGAATCTTGGGAACATGCCAAGAGAACAAAAAACAATCTCTATATTAGATAATTGTAGCCTGTTGTGACAGAACTTTATGAAAATCTGTTGAACTACACAAATATGAATCACAAAGTTAACCACTTAAAACAGCTAAACCCTAAGGACATACAAAATTATGATCAAGCAATTTAATTTAGATCGGCTGTGGTGCCAAGTGCGACAGGAAGCTTTATTGAATATAGACAAAGCCTTTTCTCGAGGTATAGCCCAAGAAAGTCAAGATGTTGAGTCTGAATTATGTAAACTAACGGGACGTAAATTTGCAATAACTACGAGTAATTGCACAGATGCAATGACAATAATTCTGCGCAGCATGAATTACCCTAAAGGCTCCAAAATATTAGTACCGTGCTACAGCTTTATTGCCACCGCTACACCAATTATTATAGCAGGGCTAACCCCTGTATTTGTGGACGTGAATGAAAACTATCACTTGGATCTAGAAAAGGTAGTTGTTACATCAGATATTAAAGCTATGCTACTGGTAAGTCTATTCGGTAACCCAGCAGATTACGAAAAATACGAGAAATTTTGTGACCATTATGGCATCGATTTAATTGAAGATTCAGCACAAAGCCTTGGTAGCAGTAATGGTAAATCCAGCGGCTCGGTTGGTATTGCAAGTGCTATGAGCTTTAGTCCAACAAAACCGTGCCCTGTACTTGGTAGCGGCGGTGCAATAATGACTGATAATGAAAATTTAGCAACGCTTTGTAGATTAGGAAGACTCCACGGTAAGACAAAAAATATCGATCTAACTTATAACTTGGGAATCAATAGCATGATGAGTAGTGGAGAAGCTGCCCAGTTAATTGTAGGACTAAAATATAGAGCTCAATGGCAGAACCGCAGAACTGCGATATCAAAGTATTACGACTCTCAATTAAAATCATTTTGTTTTCTACCACCTCGACAAGGTGAGCACAATTGGCACAAGTATGTAATTCGTATCGACAATGCGGATGAGTTGATTAATAAAGCAAATAATAATGGTGTACAACTAGCAAAACATTACGCTCGTCTAATAACAGATGAGCCTATATTTTCCTGTGAAACCATATTTAAAGTCAGTGAAAGATATAGAAATCAAAGTGTCAGCCTACCTATATGCCCACACATGACGGATGCAGAAGTTGAAACTGTTGTAGATTTTATAGTCAACAACTCAAAAGTGATGACGTGAACAAGAATCACACCACCTAATAGTTGATGCTACACCCTCTTCGCATTTACTGGAGTATATCCAATACCTTTTTATGATTCTACACCTAATATAGAATTAGTTTTGATGCTAAGCATCCAATTACTCAACCTATAGGGTAGCAATGCACTAGTAAATAGTAGTCACTTAACAATAAAGTAAGCATTTTTATAAAAATAGGGAATATAATGCAATTTATCGATCTTCATATGCAATACAAGCATTTAAAACCAGCTATAGATAATAGAATTAAGACAGTCCTCGATCATGGAAAATATATTATGGGACCAGAAGTGCAAGAACTGGAAGCCAAACTGGCCGATTATGTTGGTGTTAAACATGTTATTTCATGTGCAAATTGTACAGATGCCTTAACACTATGCATGATGACATTAGGCATTAAGGCCGGTGATGCTGTTTTTTGCCCAACCTTCACTTATTTTGCTACGGCTGAAGCTATTTCAGCAACTGGGGCTACCCCTGTATTTGTCGATTCTGACTTAAGAACATTTAATATTTGCCCTCTTGATTTAGAAAAACAGATTTTAAATATAAAAGAAATAGGAGAAATAAAGCCTAAAGCAATTATAGCTGTAGATTTGTTTGGCCTACCGGCTAACTACCCGGAATTAAAACGTATTTCAGCACAGAATAATTTAAAAATTATTGAGGATGCTGCACAAGGGTTTGGGGGAGAAATTAATGGAAAGCGTGCAGGAAGTTTTGGAGATATGGCAGCGACAAGCTTTTTTCCCGCAAAGCCCTTAGGTTGTTATGGAGACGGTGGTGCTATATTCACTGATAATGATGATTACGCAGAACTGCTTCGCTCTTATAGTGTTCACGGTAAAGGTTCAGATAAGTACGACAATATCCGAATTGGCATGAATAGTCGGCTGGATACAATTCAAGCTGCAATTTTGTTAGAAAAAATAGAGGCATTCCCAACAGAATTAATAAAAAGAAATCAAATTGCTGAACAATATACAACACTTTTAAAAAATAACTTTGTTACACCCTCTATTCCTGATGGCTATTTAAGTTCTTGGGCTGAATATACAATAGTCGATTCCAATCGCAGTTCTTTAATGACAAAATTGAAGGCAGAAAAAATTCCATCTATGATATTTTATAAAACTTGTATGCATCAACAAACAGCCTTTAAACATTTGAATTATAAAAAAGGGGATTTTCCTATAGCTGAAGGTTTAGCAAAACAAGTATTTAGTTTGCCAATGCACCCATACCTCTCCTCTACTGAGTTAGATAAAGTCATCGATATTATTCAAATTTAATGACTGTTTTTGCACCATTCGATATGACCCTGAATGAAGTCAATTGAGTAGAGGGTCCCAAAAATAGCCTTTTTGGCATATCCCTACTCTTATATCCACTTTCATTTAGGGTATTTACTATTATTTCATTGTAAACATCATGTAAAGTACTTGCGCTTCGATAAGGCTCATTCCTTAACAGTAATGCCCTTGAATTAAAGTGGTTCATCAATAAATAATAATAACTCTTTTGCTATCTCTTCATAATTTAATTTATTAACTGTATAATTAAAACCTCCCAGTGCCATAGCCTCTCTTTCAGTAAAGCTCATATTCGCAATATCCAATATAGCATTAGACAATAATGGTACGTTTTCTGCTGGAACAGATATACCTGCATTTGCTATATTAACTAAATCCACCGCTCCGCTATATGAATGTATAACAGGTTTTTTGGCATAAAAATATTCAGGTAACTTGTTAGGTGCAGCACCAAACTTATATAAGTCAGAATCTCGCCAACCTAGGTATAAACAATCAAAATTTGAGAGTAAACCTTGAACTTGAGATTTAGGGACTTTTTTTAAAAAATGTACATTAACCAATTCATGTTTTCTTGCAAAAGATTCAAACTCACTCTGTAGTTTACCCTCTCCGATTATGTAAAACTGAATTGGTTTTTCTTTTAAATGAAGAGCAGCTTCTAATAACGTATCAATAGAATTCACATAGCCTAAAGCTCCAATATAACCTACAGAAAACATTTTTTTATCTATGTTTTTCAAATAAGATGGGTTTACTTGAGTTGAAGAGTTACATTCTTCAATATCCACCCCATTAGGTATCCATTTAAATTTATCAGATTTAACTTTAATATGGAGGTTGGTATTTGGAAGAGTAGAAATGACTTTATCAGCTAATTTATATGAAATACATTCAATCAATCTCATAACCAATATTAATGGATGGTATTTATAGATTCCTCCTACCTTAATTAAAGTTAACGGCCAAATATCTCTTACATCTAAAATCAGTGTTGAGTTAAAATAAAGTTTCAATAAATAAGCAGATAAAAAACCCGGCAATGATGGAGAGGAATATATAATTACATCTGGTTTATCATTTAAAGAAAATGGCAGAGATAACAGTCTCAACATAAAAACGAACCAATTTAAAACCCGCTGAAAACTCTTAGTCGATGCAAATGATTTAGTTTTCACGCTGTAAATATTCATATCTTTATGTTTGAATACATTGATAGATTTATTTTGTTTGCTCGCGTTACTTGTCATATGATGATGAGATGCAAAAACCAAACTAGCGTTTATCCCTAGTTTGGATAAATACTTTGCTAAATAATAGCTTCGTCCGCCATAGCCGTTGGTAGGAAGTGTGGCATATTCATTTATTATCAGTACTTTTTTCAAATTTAGTCTCTTATGATTCAAAATATAAGGTATTTATGCTAATTATATCAATAGCGTCATTATTATCATAAGAGGTTCCATTATTAACACCCCAAATTAACCCTAGTTCTGATGATAAATCTAGTATTGTGATTTATTGCCAAAAACATAGTACAAAATGTCTACTTGTGAATCCGTTCCCATCTATTGATAATAAATTTCCCATAAGTATAAATATACACTTTAAAATTTATTGTTCTTTAATCGCACTACTAAATTTAGCCCTAATAAATTAATAGTTATTTAAATAATACTAAAAATTCAACCTATATCATATTCCATCCTATAATTTTGCAGACAGAATAGAGTTTAGTTCGTGACCTAGATCTGTCGTTTTCATGCAATAAATTGATGGCATAAGTGCTTTATTTAAAGTATCAACCTCCCAATCAGGAATAGACTCACTCTGATAGGTTTCGACAGAATAACCTAATAGCATTGAATCAAGTTCTATCAGGCCATAATATTTTAGTTTGTCCAAAACTTTATCCATAAATACAGAACCTTTAACTAACTTTCTGACTTGGACACAAATAAGTAATTCATTATCTCTCAGTATAGGCGTCGAAAAGCAACCAACATCCCTTACCCTAATCATAATTTCATCCTTCCACATTCTGACACATGTGAAATTTTTTAATTTTCGTCCTTTTATGTTTAAAACAAGACCTAAACTCTCCCTATTCTGCTTATTAAAAAAATAATTATTTCCATCCATTTTGATTTCGCTACTTGCCCTCGAACCAAAAATTACCTTATCAAATTCCAAAGTCCCTTGAGATGTTTGACAGTAAACTTTATTCTCTTTTTTACTTACCATTAATTGCTCAACATTATGACCAAGTAAAACGGGGATATTATTTTCTTTTAACATCCCATAAAGACTATTACAAAGGCCTCTAGAGCCATCCTTAGGATATTTATAACTTTGGGATAAAGATTTTGCAGCCATATTGACTTTATCATAATTAAAAGAAATAGATTTCCAATCCCCTTTAAAAAAGGACTTTATAAATCTTCTCAAATAACTATAAAACTGGCTAAGACTATAACTAAATTTTATCGGAAGTTTCTTATAAACGGCATAAGAACTAGAAGCTTCACAACTTAGTTCTATATTGCATTTGTTTTCAAGAAAATCGTACACTGACTTTCTATTTTCAATAATATGAAATCCTAACTCTACATCTTCATACCCAAACAAAGGTTTTGTATGCCAAGCACCACCTATATGACCTTTCTTTTCAAGTAATAAAACTGACTTACCTTCATTGGCAAGACTCAAAGCTTTGATCATCATCATAGGACTAGAACCAATCAAGAGCACGGTTTCACTATCTCTATTATTCATTAGTTATTTCCACTTATTAACCCCATAGAGGTGACTCCCTTTTGATTAGCCATACTTCATATTTTCTTAAGTATTCGATTCGGATTATGTAACGAATTGCAGCCTCGAAAATAAACCTGCCCCATTAATTTCATCTTCAGGGGCTCTACAACTCACTATAAAACATTATATAGTGACTAATTTCAAGCTCGCCTTATTTTTGAGAAGAATAAACCTTTAAATAGAATCTTAATACCCCTAACTACTCGAAAAGCCTGAACCGCGCACTTTTTAATCTATATAGTGCTCTAGGGTGGCATATTATGGGACGTTTACGAGGCACAATGAAATGTAAACTAGAAGATCAGTCACAATGGCAAACATTGAAGCAACTTCGAGTTGGTGCGAACGATATACCAAAGTCTTTGGGTAAACCAGATTGAATTATTTTCATAATCAACTTTAGTGCATAAAAACTTATGCCAATTACATTTCTGCTAACACTAATTAGTAAGTATTATCATTAATCCAAGATGAATTAAAAAAGATATGGCATTATTAATAATAAGAAACATCATAATGAATTGATTATAAACAACTAACCACATCCTATTGGCTAGTTGTTAATATTACACAGCCTTACAAATGCGTACGTAATTCAAATAACTCAGGAAAGAAGCTAATATCCAGTGCTTTTTTCAAAAAGCCAACGCCAGAAGAGCCACCCGTGCCCATTTTATTACCTATAATACGCTGTACCGTATACATATGTTTAAAACGCCATTGTTGAAAGCTATCTTCAATATCAATCAGCTTTTCAGCCAACTCGTAAAGTTCAAAGTGGCTATCTACGTCTTGATAAACATTCAGCCAGGCTTTTAATACTGACTCATTGCTTTTATAAGGTTCACTGAAGTCACGATTTAATATTGTATCGTCAATGGCTAATCCTGATTTATGTAATACCTTAAGTACTTCGTCATACAAGCTAGGTTGATCTAGGATCTGTTTTAATTCATTGTATACTATCGGATTATTTTCATGCACCGAAAGTAAAGACGCATTTTTATTTCCCAACAAGAATTCTATTTTACGATACCCATATGACTGAAATCCTGAGGAATGACCTAATGCATCACGAAATTTAAGATAATCAACAGGTGTCAGCGTAGATAAAATATTCCAGCTTTGAGTTAACTGATTTAATATTTGTTTCACTCTGGAGATCACTTTAAATGCGTGACCAAAATCTGCATCCTGAATATTCTTAACTGCCGTTGTTAATTCATGCCCGGCTAATTTAAGCCACAACTCACTCGCCTGATGAATAACAATAAATAACATTTCATCATGTTGATCAGATAAAGGGTTTTGTGCTGTTAATATTTGCTCTAAATTCAGGTAGTCCCCGTAGGACATATCCTCTTTAAAGTCAGTATGAATAGACTCTTCCATCGAACGATAGTTATTACTATATGGACAAGCCATGATCACTGCTCCAATTTTTCTACTGCTAATTTGTGTAAGTGTACATAAACACTATCTTGCTGCCAATTTTCATGAATACCACCGAGTTGCATGATTTCATCCATGATCTCTCTTTGTTTATCACCTGTAGCCAGCGCATCAGCATAAGAAATGTCAGGAGAAAACGTGACCATAGAATATAAAGGTACCCATAGTTCAGGGTACATCTGATGAAATTTGGCTTCTATTTTTTTACGTAATAAAAAATTTGCGTCGCCAGCTAAGTCACTCATTTCTACAAAGTTACGTTTTGCCAGTTCAATAATGGCATCACCGTTAGGTTTACGTTCTTCCTGGTAAGCTGGCAAGATTTTATCCCAATCATGTTCATGCAGGTCGACTAATTCACTTAATATACGGCAGTCTTCAAAACCACAATTCATTCCCTGGCCGTAAAATGGCACCATGGCATGCGCAGCATCACCAATTAACGCCACCTTATTATTGATGATCCAGGGGTAAACATGCACCAAACATAGATCAGAAGCCGATTTACTCAAAAACGTTTGAACCGGATCTTCTAATAAAGGTAAAGCATCAATAAAATACTCATAAAAAAATGCACTCACACTTTGTTCATCTTTTAATGCTGAAAATGACACTTCACCTTGATGATCCATAAATAGTGTACAGGTGAATGAACCATCAGGGTTAGGTAAAGCAATCAGCATAAAGTCTTTACGCGGCCAGATATGTAACGCATTTTTATCCATTTTATGGCTGCCGTCAGCATTTGCCCCTATGCTTAATTCGATATAACTTTGTGGCATATAGTCCAGGCTATAGCTCATTCGCTGTTTCGGTATTTCTTGTGCTAAACGTCTTACTTTGGAAAACGTACCATCAGCACCAAAAAGCAGATCACTGTTTTGTTGTTTTAAAGTTTCTTTGTTGATCTGGTAATGACTGGTTGCCGAATTAAAATCAACTTCCGTTAGATGATGATCAAAATGAACCGTAACGGTATCTTCCTTTTCAGCCATAGAAATCAATTGTTCATTGATCCCACCTCGAGAAACAGACCAGATCGCCTGACCTTCTTTGCCATAGGCTTGCTGAGTTAATTCACCATTAATGTCGTGCATTACTCTGCGATACATAGGAATTGCGTTTTTGCGGATCTCTTGCGCTATACCTACCGCATCTAATGCCTGCCAACCTCGGTCAGACAACGCCAGGTTAATAGATTTACCCTGATAGGCATTATTTAAACGTGAATCAGGGCGCGATTCAAACAAATCAACTTTATAACCTTTCTTTGCCAGCATCACTGCCAATAAAGAACCGACCGGACCTGCGCCGGCAATTGAAATATTTTTTGTGGTCATATTATTTCCACCCGGATAACAATGCTTTTAATTTTTCCCCAAACCGATATACATCTTCAAAGCTGTTGTATAAAGGTGCAGGTGCCAATCGGATCACATCAGGCTCACGAAAATCAGCAATCACCCCCGATTCAGTTAATGCTTTGAAAAAAGCTTTATCTGTACCAATTAACTTAATAGATAGCTGACAACCGCGCTTATCGGCTTCAGTTGGTGTAATAATTTCTATATCAATATGAGGCTGCTGAGAAACAATATCATTAAAAATGAACTCTAAATATCCAGTCAGTAATAAGCTCTTCGCACGTAGTTTATCCATGCCCACTTCCAGGAAAATATCCAATGACGCTTTTAATACTGACATGCCCATAACAGGCGCATTACTTATCTGCCAACCTTCGGCACCTGTCATAGGTTCAAAATGATTTTCCATCAGGAAACGGCGCTCTTTATTATGACCCCACCAGCCGCCAAAACGATTAATTTCAGTATTATCTCCATGGCGGTCATGAACAAATATACCTGCAACATTACCGGCGCTGGAATTAATATATTTATATGTACACCAGGCTGCAAAATCCACATTCCAATCATGTAATTGCAGTGGCACATTACCTGCTGCATGGGCTAAATCAAATCCAGCTAATGCCCCTACTTTGTGGGCAGCATCAGTTAGTTTTTTCATATCAAACAACTGGCCGGTAAAATAATTCACACCACCAAAAAATACGAGTGCCACTTCATCAGCATTGGCTTCGATTGTCGCGATAATATCTTCTTCACGAATGAGGTGCTCACCCTCACGCGGGGCAACTTCAATAATGGCTTCATCTGGATCAAAACCATGATGGCGCACCTGAGTTTCTAGCAAATAGCGATCTGATGGAAACATTTTAGCTTCACTGATAATCTTAAATCGTTTTGCAGTAGGCTGATAAAAAGAGACAAACAGCAAATGCAAATTAGTCGTAAGAGAATTCATACAGACAACTTCTGACTCATTCGCACCGACAATATGCGCTGACGCAGGTGTTAAAATCTCATGATAACTCACCCAGGGGTTTTCAGCATGAAAATGGCCTTCAACACCCCATTTTGCCCATTCATCCAATTCTTTATTGACATATTCTTTTGCGGTTTTAGGCTGTAAACCTAATGAATTACCAGTGAAATAAAGTACTTGCTGACCTGCAATCACAGGATGATGAAATTTATCTCGATATTGCGCTAAAGGGTCTATCTGATCTTGTTGCTGAGCAAAAGCTAATGTATTTTGATATGTCATCGTTTCTTAACCTTTTGTATTAAAGCTACAGCTACCTAGGCTGGCAACATCCACTGAAATTTTTTGTCCTGGCGCTAACGCCACAGCGGCAGTAGCCGCACCTGCTAATACGATTTGCCCTGCTTCTAATTGCTCACCCGATTCAGCAATACATCTGGCCGCTTCAATTAAGGAATTCAGAGGATGATCTAATATTGCAGAGCTCACTCCACTATCAACTTGCTCATCATTAACAAGTAAATTCATCGCTAAATCGCTAATATCAATTTTCGGGTCACACCAGTCACCAATAACAAACCCGGTACTCGAACAGTTATCCGCAATAACATCACTCAAAGAAAATTTGAAATTACGATAGCGAGAATCAATCACTTCAATGGCTGGTGCAATTGCTTCGACGGCTGCAAGTGCTTCTTCTTTTGTGACTATGCCTTTTAACGGTGATTTTAATTTAAATGCAATTTCTGGCTCAGCTCTTGGATGAACATAGTTAGTTAAATCTATACTGGCGCTGTCTTCAATGATCATGGCATCCGTTAAACGGCCCCAAATTAAATCATCAACCCCCATCTGTAGCATTTTGGCTCTGCTGGTAAAACCCATTTTATAGCCAGATAATTTCTCACCACGCGCTAAACGCTGATCAATACTTAACTTTTGTACCTGGTAGGCGTCTTTTAGAGATAACTCAGTTGTCGTTGATATTTGCTCTATGCTTTGTGCATTTTTTGCGGCGTCATCTAGTTTATTTGCTATTTCATTTAACATAGTTCTTTCCTGTATTTAATAGTGCTATTGCTATCAAGCAATATTAAAAAATCGCTGAGCATTGCCAGCCAATAAGTTTTGTCTGGTGGTATCCGATAGTCCCGGTGTTGTTTTTATTAGTTCACCCATTTGCTGCTCTCCCAGCGGAAACGGATAATCAGTGCCAAACATCAATCGGGTATCCCCCATCTTTTTCACTAAGAGTTGTAAAGCATCGGGATCAAATACAGCCGTATCTAAATAAAAACGATTTAAGTAATGACTAGGTGGAAACTGCGATTTCCCTCTTGCGATATCCCTGTGGTGCCAGGCGTTTTCTAACCGCCCTAATAAAAATGCGAATGAGCCACCACCATGGGCAAAACAAATTTTTAATTTGTCGCTAACACGATCAAACCCCCCCCCTAAAATCATAGAAACGATAGATAACTGGGTTTCTGCTGGCATACCAACTGTCCAACCCATCATGTAATCTTTAGTACGATCTACTGCCATCATGTCCCACGGATGCACAAATACAGGCATGTCTATGTCTGCACAGTGCTGTAAAAAAGTTAATACGCCGTCATCGTCCATGTTTTTTAAACCAACATGGTTACCAATCTGTACACCCACATGGCCAGTTTCTTTTGCCCGGCTTACTTCTGCGCACGATGCATCAACATCTTGTAATGGCACCTGTGCCATCGCAAATAAACGACCTTGCCCACGTTCGCAAATTTCAAGGGCGGCGTCGTTAAAAAGTTGTGCACAATACAAGGCTTGCTCTACCGGACGTTCATAAGCAAATAAAATCGGGGTCGCCGAAATAATTTGTTGTGATACCCCATCTCGATCCATTTCAGCTAAGCGTACTTCAGGATCCCAACAAGCATCATAGATGGGTCTGAATTCCTGATCGCCTTTCATCAGCATAGCTTTGCCATTTTCACTATGTCTGAGCCAGGGCCAGTCATTACCGCCAAAGCGTTTAGCTAAGTTTTCCCAATTTTTTGGAAAGAAATGGGAATGAATATCGAGCACTTTCATGATTTATCCTCTAAAGTAACCCAACCTTCTGGTGGTAACTTTCCGGGATGTAATTCACCGCAATCAGGACAAGTTCGGGCTTGTTCATCTTGGTAGAAAGCCTGATATACAGGCGGTAAATCACGCACAATAGATTTAAGAATAACTTCAGTGCGATGTACTAGCCCGTTACAATTAAAGCAATACCATTCAAATGCATCTTTTTCACCAGCCGGACGTTTGGGTTCTATTACTAACCCGATACTCCCTTCCATGGGTCGCTGTGGAGAGTGGCGAACATGCGGCGGTAAAAAGAAAATATCACCTTCGCGAATAAAAACATCACGGCACTCACCGTCTTCTATCACTTTAAGTACCATGTCACCTTTTATTTGATAGAAAAACTCTTCTACGGGATCATCATGAAAGTCGGTTCTTTGATTAGGCCCGCCCACCACAGTCACCATCATGTCTGTGTTTTCCCAAATTTGTACATTACCAACGGGCGGCTTAAGTAAGTGTTTGTGTTCTTCAATCCAGTTATGAAAATTAAATGCGGCTAATTTGCTCATTTTTCTGGCTTCCTAAATTATTTAGTCTCTGAAGTTTGTGGTTTATAAGCCACAGCCTTACATTCAATTAACAGGTGAGGATGTGGTAACTGATGAACCGCAACGGTAGTGCGAGTTGGTCCTGTTTCATCAAAGAATTCAGCATAAACCTGGTTGTAACCGCCAAAATCATTCATATTGACCAGAAAACTACTGATCTCCACAATATCCGATAATTCAGCATCTACCGAATGCAAAATATCGCGCATATTTTCTATTACGGCTTTAGTTTGTGCTTTGATATCCAGATTAGTAGTGCCCATTTCATCTACACTCACACCTGCAAAGCTATTATCAGGTAATCGCGAGCTAGTTCCTGAGATAAAAATAAAATCACCCGCGCGCTTTACATGGGGAAATGCCCCTCTGGGTTTCGCCTTACCCGCTACTACTTTACTTTCTGTACGCATAGTCTGTTACTCATCAATTTTGATACAAATATTAGAAGGCTCACTATAAAAACCTAAAGAATGTTGTCCGCCTTCACGACCAATGCCTGATAATTTCACTCCGCCAAATGGCGTTCTTAAATCTCTTAAAAACCAGGTATTAACCCAAACTAAACCTACATCAATTTTTGGCGATACCCGATGGGCCCGAGAGAGGTTTTCGGTCCAGATTGAGGCAGCTAAACCATATTCAGTACTGTTTACCCGCGTGATAACCTCATCTTCATCATCAAAAACAGATACATGGCATATAGGGCCAAATATTTCTTCTTGATTAGTACGCGCTGTGTCTGCAAGTCCGGTTATCACCGTCGGTTCTACAAAGCAACCATTACTACGATCATCATCAAAGCGAGGAATTCCGCCTCCACTAACAACCGTCGCACCTTCGTCTTTCGCTAATTGATAATAAGAAAGTACTTTTTCCTGATGAACCTTAGATACCAGAGGACCCATAAAAACATTTTTTTCCATGGGGTAACCAATTTTAATATCCTCTGCAGCCTGCTTAAGTCCGGCAACAAAAGGTTCAAATACAGAGCGATGTACAAATACTTTCTCAGTGCATAAACACACTTGCCCACAGTTGGTAAAACTCGAGCGGGCAACTCCCTGAATAGCTTTATCTAAATCAGCATCAGCAAAAACAACGGCGGAATTTTTGCCGCCCAATTCAAAAGAAATAGGTTTAACGCTTTGGGCCACAGATTTCATGATCTGTTTTCCCGTTGTTGACGCTCCAGTGAAAGTCACGGCATCAACTCCTTCAGCACTGGTTAACTGATCTCCTACCGCTTTTCCTCTGCCCAATATCAGATTAAATGCCCCTTTAGGCACACCTACTTCATGCATCACTTCTGCTAATAAAAAGGCTGTTGAGGAAGTTTCTTCTGAAGGTTTTAAAATAACACTATTACCACAGGCCATTGCTGGTGCAATTTTCCATGTCGCTAATAATAACGGCAGATTCCACGGGGAAATCACCGCCACCACGCCTAACGGTTTATTTACCGTATAATTAAGTGCTTTATCACCATTAGGCATGTTGGTAACAAAGGTTTCCCCGCCCTGATATTTAACTTGATCGGCAAAAAAGCGAAAATTAGCAGTCCCTCTGGGAATATCTATGGTTTTAACTTGAAATAATGATTTACCGGTATCGGCTATTTCAGCAGCAATAAATTCATCTTCTCGCTCAGCCATGCGATCTGCTACTTTATGTAAAAGTGCGCTACGTTCATTGACCGACATTTTCCCCCACTCAGAAGTGAGTGCATTTTTAGCGCTAACAACGGCCTCAGTTATTATCTGCTCATTGGCTTCTGATATTTTGGCTATAACACTGCCGTCAACCGGGTTTATGTTATCGAAATATTCATTACTATCAACAAACTGACCATCTACATATGATTTAAGTATGTGAATTTCTGACATTCTTCTGCCTTACTTTAATAAATAGGCTAATTTCTTATTATTAATTTCACTTTATATTGTTTTCATCAATAAAAATAATTTTAATATTTTGCTTTTTTGATTCAAAAAATGAATGCATTGTTAGGAGATTTTTCAAGAAATAAAACAGAGAAAGTAAGCCTGGTATTTCAACTACCAGGCATAAATGCGTATGACTACTTTTTAGTACGGAAAACACGTATAAAGACAAAAATTATAAAGAATAAAAGTACACCGAAAGTAATAATATATACCTTATACCTTTGTTGCTTAGAAGTTGGCAGAGCATATTCTTTATTATCTAAAATATTGTTGATCACTTTAGCTATTTGCCATCTGGGTAGGTTTTCAGCATTTCCGAGTATGATAATAGCGCGCTTTTTTTCTGGTAAGGTCATCAATAGGGATTTAAAACCTGTCATCGACCCCGCATGTTGTGCCACTGGTTCGTCATCAAGCTGATACAATTGCCAGGCGAGTCCGATTTTTATATCCCCCCATGATGTTTTCGCTCTGGGAGTTAACATATCTTGATAGGAGGTTTTATTTAGTAATTTATTATCTTGCGATAAAACATGCTGAACCCAGATAGAAAGATCAGATACTGAAGTAATGAGACCTTCACTGGGTGCATAATTGCTTTCATAAGGCCTGATAGGAGAGTTGATCACTAAACCATAATTATAATTACCGGATACATCTGCCTTAACCCTACTACCTTTATAGTTGAAACCACTTTGTCGCATATCTGTTTTATTAAGAATATTCTGCTGAATATAATCAAAATATTTAATACCTGAAGCCACTTCTATCACTTTACCTAACAGGTTGAAATTTAAGTCTGCATATTTAAAATCTTGATTTTTTCCCTCCTTATTTTTTGCCATGCTGTCATTTAAATAGGTTTCAAAAATACGATAGTCGTCAACAGGTTTAATTACATCCTTAAGACCCGATGTGTGAGTTAATAAATCAATTATGGTTATATCGTCCGGCGTGAGCGTTAAGTATTTGTTTACAGGATCGTTTAAAGCTATTTTTCCTTGTTCAATCAATTGCATTCTAGCCTGGGCAGTGAAAAGCTTAGTGATTGAAGCAACGCGAAATAAACTATTTTTGGTAATTGGCGAACCATTATTATCTACGCCATACCCACCTACAAACACCTCTTTTCCATTTTCTATAATGGCAACCGCTAAGGCTGGTATATTATGCGACGTTTTAATAGTGTGTAACGCCTGCTCTATTTCTTTTTTATGATTCATTTCACTAGCAAAACTAGCTGCCACTACTGCTAAGCTAAAAAAGACTACAAACACTTTAAACATACAAAAACCTCAAATATAAGCCAGCACAAAGCTGTTTCCACATCATTTATTTTTTATTAATCAATTATTCAAATTCATAAAGAAATTTAGCCGCCTCTTTACCCATTAAACGATAATTGTGACCTATATCAGGGATTATCTTTAACTGCCAGTTAAGTTCAGTATTAAGCGCTTTAGCCTGCTGTTTTGCCACTTTATAGAAATAATGACTTCTGGCTAACCTATGTAACCCTTGCTGATTAACCATAGGTGAGTGTAACAAGGTACCACCGGTTTCATTTTCATTATCTAGCTCGCCAATAAATAAAGTTAACTTTTTATTAAAAGCGATTTTAAGATCTTCATCAGATAAAGTAGAATTTTTTAAACCAAAAGGTATGGTTGTATTAAAATCAGGCAAAGTATAAAACCCTGAATTTGATGCCAAAATTCGCCTAACTTTTGATTTAGGGTTAAAAATGACAGATCTGTGTGCAATCTGGCCACCAGCAGAATGACCAAAAATATCATATGATGCTTGCTTAGCGCCTAAAACCTTTTTAACAATATCAAATAACCTGTCAAAATCGTGATAAATCAATGTCTCGCTATCAGTATTGATATCAAAGCTAATGTCTGCATCATCAATTTTAAGTACATAACGTTGATTATACTTGTCCTTGCGTGGCTTTTTAACAAACTCAAAGTTCGTGATCATGCCGCCTAAATGATAGTTGGCAAAATCATAATCTTTTTTTCTATATGAAGGAGATAATATTAAAAGGTTATATTGCTCCGCCGCTGCTATCCATGAATCACGGTAATCATCCGCATTTCTACCTGCACCTGGAATAACAATTAATACCTCTGATGTATTATTGAAATTTTCGGGCCTATGATAAAACACTTTTAACAAATGATTTTCATGCCCTTTACCACCAGCAATAAAAAAGTTACCTGAGCCAAAATTAATCTTGATTGGCACATCGTTTTCGGGCGTGATTATTTCGCCATAAACAGGTTTTATTGGATTGATAAATAGTAATACTGTTAGATTCAGAATAATGAGTTTAAGTAGTCGCTTCAATTTTATCTCCAGTTAGTTTTTACTTTATATTTTGTTATATCTGGAATGAAGCATGTCAGTAAATTATGTTTGGGGTCTTACTGATTTCAAAAAAAGCGCGCCAATTTTGAAAATAAGCAGAGTATTTCAATTTTGATAAGGATTTAATCGATTGTCTAATTTAAAAAAACGAGTCGTTTCATTATTTCAGCATTGGATCCAACTCAGAGGTAATTACAACCATAATAAAGCAGGTATAAGAATAAGAAAGCGTATCAATTAAACTATTCCATCGTTATTGATCACATGATTGACGATATTCTGTTGGTGTTTTCCCAGTGCTTTCTTTAAAAGCGCGATTAAAGGGCCCTATAGATCCATAACCTAATTCCAAAGCAATCGTTAAAATCGGTTTACGGGCATTATTAATATTTTTAAATTCAGTGCATGCAGCGGGAATTCGAAAACTATTAAGAAATGATGAAAAGTTTTTAAACCCTAATTGCTGATTGATCAGCTCTCGCAATTGATGTTCAGGAATACTTAATTCTTGAGCAAGAACTTTAATCGTTAAGTTACTGCTTTTAAACTTACCTCGTTGGGTAAACTGGTTTAGTTTTATCAAGTTAGTTTGATAGGCTGCCTGTATTGTTTTTCCTTGTGGCACTGACTCTATGTTGGTACTCACTATTTCTGATATGCTTTCAATCTCTCCAGTAAAATGTTTTCTAAATAGAAAAAAGCAAAAAATATTCGTGACAATAAATATCAAAGTTGAATTTATTAAACTGAACAACGAGGTGTGTACCATAGTGATTTTTAACAATTCTAACCCAGCTAAAATAAACACATAAAAACTAATAGCTAATACAATAAACAAGCGAATTTTTCGACGATGATTTACCAAATCATCATTTAAATCTCTGAGCACCAAATAAAGAGTATGAATACAGACGCACACTTCTATAGCATGATTAACTTGATGAAACAGACCTTTTCCCTGTAAATAAATGAAAAAGTAGATTAGCCAACACAGAGCAATAAAAAGAGTCAATTTAATAAAAATGGGCCAATTCTTCGGATGAAAATCATCTTTTAATAAAGCAAGCGTATAAAACCACAAAACATATGGGATTAAATCGGTAAAAAATAATAAAACGCCTCTGAAATAACCATAATGATGGTTAGGAATTTGTAACGTTAAAAGTAAGTAGGACGAAGTACACATAATCAGTATTAAAATTAGCAAGGACTTAAAGTTATGTGTTTTATTTAACGTATATATTGCCAGTAATATAAGCTGCCCGATTGCAGCAAATCTGAAGAAAAAATCAAATACATCAAGGTAGGATAAATTGATTGACAAAATAGGAGTCCAATTTAACGCCATTAGAACCGATACTAACGGCTTGTTCAAAAAATATTATTTATTATGCTGAGTTAGTTTTTTTGTGCCAGCGAATTAGTTCTTTTTGATCTGCGGGTGCATCTAGCCCTTGCTTAATTAATTCATTTGCCTGTTCAGCCAAAATAGCTTCTGTTTTATTTTCAATACGCTCTAACATGTTAAAAAACTGCGTTTGCTCTTCATCTGACAATACACCCTCTAATAATTTGGCTCTGGCCTCCAAAGCTGTTGTTAGCTTTTGGTATAAATCTTTGCCATTGTCATTCAAAGAGAGGTTTTTTACATTTTTTTTAACCTTATCCTGATCTGCTTCAATTAATTCTAAAGATAAAAGTTTTTTCACAGCTCGACTCACAGTATAAGAATCCAATCTCGACTGATAGGCAATATCCGCAGATTTTATCGGCATATAAGAGCCAATATTGAGTAAAACTCGCATCTCTCTGGGATCTAAGTCAGTTAAATTTCGAATCTTCCAATCTCTGTTCAGAGCCAATAGATTACTTACGACAGCAACTCTATAAGGTAAATGTGACATTAAATCCAATGGATTGTCGATATGTTGACTCAGGGTAAAGGCCTGACTGCGAGCTGACTTACTGATATTAATTACCTTTAGCGCTACTAAACTGAGCTAACTTTAGCATTTTATCAATTTAATTAAAAACCACTCTTAAACTTAGTTGCATATGCAACAATAAAGTTATTGCATATGCAACTAAATTAATTTATTGTTATTTTACTTAAATGAAAATAATAAAACGGAGAAGTGCATGGCATTAGTTAACCCACTTGCATCTGATGCTAATGAAGAAGTTGTAGAGCTTGCTAAGTTTTTTAACGAAACATTAGGGTTTTGCCCTAATAGTGTATTAACTATGCAGCGCAGACCCGCTATTGCAAAAGCATTTATTAACTTAAATATGGCAGTCATGGCCAATGAAGGCCGTGTAACCGCTGAGCAAAAGCGTTTAATAGGTTATATCACCAGTGCCAATACAGGTTGTAGATACTGCGAAGCCCATACTATTTTGGCCGCCGAACGTTATGGCGGTACTGAAGAACGTTTAGCAAATATATGGTCTTTCCGAGAAAGTGACTTATACACCAATGCCGAAAAGGCAGCCTTTGAACTGGCATTGGCAGCCTCAAGTGTACCTAACGCAGTGAATGATGAAATAACAGCAAACATACATGAATATTGGGATGATGGCGAAGTCGTCGAGATCTTAGGTGTGATTTCTTTATTTGGCTATTTAAATCGCTGGAATGATTCTATGGGAACACAAATGGAAACAGGTGCAGTTGATGCCGGTGAACGTTTATTATCCGAAACAAGCTGGACGCGCGGGAAACATATTTAACGAATTATACCTATTTGGTGTTTCCCCAGATTTAACCAAACGGGTATAACCTTGCTCAATGTAGGGCATTACATTGAGCTATTTATTAACAAACTTTACAGTTGATTCATTCTTTATTAATCAAATAATTACGATAAAATAACCCACGATTTAAACTGTACTTCTGGTTTCTTTTGTAAAATTAATGCTACAGTCAAAATTTTTTCTTTAGTTAATCACTTTGCATTTATATTACTCACCATTAATCTGATCTGAAAATTAAAAGAATAAAGGTGAGATCAATTTATGATCCAGGGTAAAACTTTAGGCAGTATGTTAATCATAGCTGGCACGACGATCGGGGCTGGTATGTTAGCATTACCCATTGCATCAGCGGGTCTCGGATTTTCCACTGCAACCATGTTATTAATTGGCGCCTGGGCACTGATGACCTACACTGCCCTTTTGATGTTAGAAGTACATCAATATGCTGACGTAGAATCCACATTAAATTCCTTAGCCAAAAATATTTTAGGAAAAAAAGGCCAGATCATTGCCAATTTTTCCATGATTTTTTTGTTTTACGCCTTATGTGCCGCCTATATAGCAGGTGGCGGTTCGCAACTGCAAACTAAAATTGGTCAATTCACGAATTTAGAGTTACCGGTTCAAACAGGTTCAGTAATATTTGCAGTTGTTTTTGGTGCCATCATTACGTTAGGCACAGGTACCGTAGATAAAATAAACCGTGGTCTATTTTTCATTAAGATTATTACTTTGGCCAGTATATTTTATATGCTCACTCCCTTTGTACAAGGACAGCATTTACTTGAAATGCCCATTGAACAAGGTCTTATTTTATCCGCTATTCCCGTGGTATTTACCTCATTTGGGTTTCACGGTTCAATCCCGTCAATCGTAAAATACATAGGAATAGATATAAAATCCTTACGCAAAATTATGGTAATGGGCGCAGCTTTGCCTTTATGCATATATTTATTCTGGCAAGTGGTTAGTCAGGGTGTAATGAGCCAATCTGGTTTAATGCAAAGCGACGGGTTATCTGGATTTATTGCCAGCATTGCATCTATGATGCAAAGTCCGACAATTAGCAGCGCCATTACCATATTCGCAGATTTAGCATTAGCCACCTCATTTTTAGGTGTTAGTCTAGGATTGTTTGATTTTTTTAGCGACACATTAAAAAAATCAAACTCTAAAAAAGACAGGTTAATAACTGCATTAGTCACATTTACACCACCCTTAGGTTTTGCACTTTTTTATCCTCAAGGGTTTATCATGGCACTTGGATATGCCGCAATTGCACTTGTAATATTAGCCGTATTTCTTCCGGTATCTATGGTATGGGTGCAGCGTAAGAACAGAACTCATTCCGATGGTGATTATCAGGTAAGAGGTGGTATACCAGCTTTAGCATTGGCTACTTTATTTGGCGTATTAATCATTAGTGCTCAATGTTTACAAATGTTTGGAGTCATACCTGAAATAGGATAATTCATACCCTAACCTTGAAAAAGCACTCTTTTATAATAGTAAAAAGAGTGCTCAAGGCAATCATCAAACCTTGAACATTTATTATCTGCTCATAAGCTTTTGATGTATGGCTTAGTCGATAACGCTGGGCAATATAGAAACCAAGGAGTGGGTATATAGAGAAAAACAACTCATTCATATGGCGCCCCCTTTAAAAAGAATTACTTATCTCCAGCATTAGACGCTAATTACATTGAAATGACGAACCTGATCCCCCAAAAGTCCTAAACAAAAATATTATTTAACCCAATTAGGTAAAGATACCATCAATGTATAAACAACATACATGCACATTTTTAGATGTCATTTAATTTGCCTGCATAGAGTGTGAAAGTAGGAGTAAAAGGCAAACGGTTGAAGGTAATATGATGAAGGTGTTAACTGTAAGGAGCATCGCTATATGAATTTAACCCGTTTGCTCTGATTCTTTAGGTGTCTTTAATTATTTTTTGCTGCGATTGTTATATGAACCATCATTTAGGCCTAAGTGTCTCAATAATTTGCGCATCCACCCAGAATACATCTCCTTTTCCTGTGCTTGCAGGGGCAAAAAAGAAAAGATATTTTCCATCTGGCATTACGTATCCTCCACGCTGTGAGGTACTTGTGTTTACCTTATCACCTAAGTTAATGGCAACTCCCCAAGAGCCGTCTTCCTGTCGAAAACTAACGTAGATATCACTACCACCATAGCCATTATCTCTTGTACTATCCCATAAAATATAGGACTCATCAGGTGCAATGAAGGGGTGGACGTTCTGTTTTCCGGTATTTATCTCTTTACTAAGTAGCTTTGGGGCTTCACGTTTACCATTTATTAGTCGAGAATATCGAAGCACAAAATTTCCATCTTTAGGATATTCATCAAAAACATAAGTACCTTTGGATGAAGTCGTAAGACGCATGATGTCGATGTCTTCAAACGCAGGGCCAAGACTTTTAAACTCTGACCATCCCTCATCGGTTCGCTCTTTATATTGATTTTTAAAAAACATAGTTTTACCATCGGGAGAGATAGACGCACCCACCCCAGGTTCCACTTCTGACTCGTGCCATCGATTATTCTCGAATTTAAGAACAAAATGCGAATCTTTTCCACTTTTGTTGTTTCTCCTACTAAAGTAGAATTCGTTCATGTCGGGTGAGAAGACAGGGCCCCATTCATGATGCTCTGTCGAAACAATACCAGGAGCAAAAATTTCTGGGATTAAACCGGGTGGCTTTTGCCCAAGGTAGGGACCTTCCAAAACTGGAAACTCATTTTGACCATAACTATTGCTACTAAAAGCTAGCATAGAAAACAGCAGAACAATTGAAATACAAATAGTCTTCATAATTTACCTCTATTTTATAAATGCGGGTAGAACTCTTTTGGGAACCAAGGCTAAAGTTATTTCGTCTCTACCATGTGCGGTGAAAACTATAACCAAATCGAGTTCTTCGATAGTCATAATATATTGCCCGCCGCCGCCCCAGACAAATTTATTATCATACAACTTGTCACCGACTTTCATATCAGCTCGCCACATAAAATAACCATAAGATAAACCAGATACCTCTGCGTCGTCAGGCACCCAATTAACGTTAGGTTCGGCTACTCTGCTAGTCGCTTTGGCAATAAACGCTGCGGGGATGAATTGCTTACCATTCAATTTTCCTTTGTTCATGATCAGCATACCCCACTTGAGCATATCTCGTGATCTTTGATTGGATCCGTCTCCACCATAACCGTAGGGGAGACCATTGACGTCAATTGGCCAGCCATAGACTGTAATGCCCATTTTTCCGAGTACTTCATTTTTGATGAAGTCTTTGGCAGACCCCGGAACAACAGCATCAAGTACATGCATGGCAATATTTGCGTCGATCCCCTGATAACTGAACGTATGAGATACCGGCGTAATAGCGATACTTTGCTCTAGAAATGCCTGAACCTGATTCAGTCCTGACGTGTTTGCGATTTCTCTTATTGTATTTCCACTGATACGAAGACCAGAGCGCATACTCATCACTTGTTCAAGGGTGATATTCTCTGCACCATCGACAAATTTTTCTGGATTCAAACCTTTTAGAAAACTGACCACAGGTTTGTTTAAATCAGCCATAGTCAGGTATCCCAACTGCATTGCTCGGCCAATGGCCATTGCTGTGTAAGATTTAGTTGCAGAACGTTGGAAATGAGGCAGATTAATGCGACCTTTCGAGTAATAGGATTCAAACACAAGCTTGCCTTTATAGGAGATGAGTATGCTGTCATAAAGGTCGTGTTCACCCTCAGCCACCTCCCGTGCTAATTTAAGGATCATGTCTTTGTTGCCGCCATCAGCGCCTAACTCACCCACGGGTATGCCGTCTTTTTTGTCTTCGGGCGTTGGATCAATAAAGGCTTTTTTAAGTTCAGGAATTGCGCTTTCAATGACATGGAATTCACCCTTGCTAGGCAAATTCTGAACTTCTGGAGCATGTGGAACATTTTGTGCTGCAAAACTATTAAAACTAACCACTCCTGTTAAAATAGCAACGGAGATTAAATTTTTTAATTTTAAACTGATGACCATTTTATTTCCTATCGGTATTAGAAAAAACTATGTGTTTGTTAATGTTGTGAAAAAGCTACAGCGAAGAGGGATTTTAAACAACTTAAAACTTCTTAAATCTTCTTAAATCGCGGCCTAAACAAGAGCTACACATTAACGAATAAAGCTGACACACACGCTATCGACAATAAAAGCATGCAAGTGCTGTTGTTTTTAATTCACCATAGTAGAGAAGAGGTCACTAAAGGCCAGATTTTTGAACGTGTCTGGAAAGATAGTTTTGTGGCAGATGACATATTATCTGTCACTGTGAGTAAAATGCGGTTTGAATCCAATTATCTCTTAATGCCCAACCTATGAATGAAAGTTAATTCTCGATAAGTGCTGCATTCACTTTGACAATTTTTTACCATATTTTGTGCCATTTCATTGTCATAAATCAATTGTGGTAAATATGAATTTAGTTAACTGCTTGACCCTTTCCTTCTTGCAAGAAATAAAAAGCCAAGCAGTTTCTGCTTTTAACAAAGAATGTAGTGAGTCAGCCGCATAAGCTAACTCTAAAAATACTTTTATCTCATTTATTGTAAAAAAAATTAAATACTTAGCTATTATGTAATTTAAGCACAGTAAAAAATGTCACACTTTTTGTATCATTTTGTACCATTAATTTCTTAATTCTAAGCTTCCTACTGTTCAAGAATATCGAATAGATTCAAAATAGCCCTACTAATATGATTGTTCGATATGATAAATTAAAATAACAAAGTTTATAAACTCTACTCACTAATCGAAGTAACTTAAAATGTCCTACAATCCACCTTTTCAGCTTACCAATGAAATCTTAAATATTGTTGCAAATATTAGTATGTTAATAGGTAATTGGACTGCAACAAATACCAGTCAACTTTCACCTAAACTTAGGCGTAGTAATAGACTACGAACCATTCAAGCTTCTTTAGCAATAGAAAATAACACTTTATCAATAGAACAAGTTACCGCCGTATTAGCGGGTAAAAAAGTATTAGGACTCCCTCATGAGATTCAAGAGGTTAGAAATGCTTTTAATGCTTACGATAATTTACCATATTGGCAAGCATCAAACCCTGAACATTTATTATCTGCTCATAAACTTTTGATGTATGGCTTAGTCGATGATGCTGGGCAATATAGAAACCAAGGGATTGGTATATATAGAGAAAAAAAACTCATTCACATGGCCCCACCAGCAAACAGAGTGCCTATCTTAATGGGAGATTTGCATAATTGGTTAAGCACTACCGATTATCACCCTTTAATTGCCAGCTGTATTTTTCATTATGAGTTTGAATTTATACATCCATTTTCAGATGGAAATGGCAGAATGGGACGGTTATGGCAAACCTTATATCTCAGCCAGTGGCAACCAATGTTTGCCTATCTTCCAGTTGAAACTGTAATCAAAGATCAGCAAAATGAATATTATCAGGCATTATCTATATCTGATAAAGCTTGTGACTCTACACCTTTTGTCTTATTTATGCTCAAAGCTTTATTATCATCAACCAAAGAAGTACAAAGTAGCTCAAGTGAACAAGCAAGCGATCAAGTAAACGTCCATGTAAGCGATCAAGTAAAACGACTGCTACACTGGTTAAATAATAAAGAGCCACAAAAACAATCCGTAATTATGGCAGGTTTAACATTAAAACATCGCCCAACCTTTAAAAAGAATTACTTATCTCCAGCATTAGACGCTGATTACATCGAAATGACAGAGCCAGATTCACCAAAAAGTCCTAAACAAAAATACTACTTAACGCAATTAGGTAAAAATATCATTCATGTATAAACAACATACATGTGCATTTTTAGATGTCAAAATTTTTTGATTAAAACTTTATTCAAAGTAATATGGTAGGGAAAACGGGTTAAATTCATACAGCGGTAGTCCCTACAGTTAACACCTTCATCAGATATGCATTACCCCATCCAGCCTTCAACTGTTTGCTTTTTATTCCTACTTTCACACTCTTTTCATTCTTCAACAAGTTAAGCGCTATTTTATTGATTAGTACTATATTTTGAGCCGAAAAATCACTGCGGAGCCTATTCTGATCTTCATTAAAACTGACATCAAATTGCCAATGCAACTTATCCTCAACTTTTCAGGCTACTCCATTTTAGGTCTCGCTCTACAAGCCAGTCTACATTGGTAGTTAACCAAACCTCTCGACCTTCATATAATAATATAAATCAATACAACAACTTATATAGCACCATTGCTAACTGCTCAGAAAGTTTGCTTGCAGATACCTTAAGATTAGATGATGTAATGCAGTAACCTTCAATAAAGGGCAGTAAAATGGCAACTGCATTGTTCAACGTAGATTTTTTACAGTCTTCTGGGGCGACTTTCTTCAGTTCATCAAAAAGCATAGTATGTAACTGCCCATAATATTCGTTAACCGCTTTCTTCACAGCACTGTTTCGTTCTGCAATGGCCCAGATCTCTTTGAAGACAACAGCACAATCGCACTTTTCAATATCATTTAAAATACCCAGCGTTAAACGACTTAATTTTTTTTCTACACTAAGCTGTTCAGGCAATGTGAGAACTCGCATTGATTCTGCGTATTCCAGTAAAAAACCTTCTAGCAACGCTGCCAACAATAACTCTTTGGTTTTGAAGTAGTACTGAACATTACTGAGTCGCATATCTGCAGCTTCGGCAACTTTTCTCATGCTTAGACCTTGATTACCAGACTCTTTCAAGATGTTCATTGCACAACTCAATATGTGTTCAACTTTCAGGCTCATGCTTTCTCGTTCTTGTGTTCTTCTCAATAAAAGCACTATATAGCTCTTGACTACTTAGGTCAATTGACCTACCCTGAATTAGGTCTATTGACCTAATTTATTCTGGAGTGATATATGAAAGGCTTAGTTGTAGATAAAGATAAGAATTTTTTTCTTAAAGAAAATTTAACTCACCCTATTCCTGCGCAAGATGAAGTATTGGTAAAGGTTTATAGCGCATCTGTTAATCCGTACGATGCAGAAAGTGCCGAAGGACGCTTTGATGTGTACTTTGCAGAATATGGTGTGGATAAGGAAGTTCAATCAGGTTTAGAGTTCTCGGGCATCGTGGAATCCAATGGCACTCGTTTTAAACGAGGCGATAAAGTATTTGGTTATGTCAACATGATTACAGGTTGGAAAAGTCACGCCGAATTCATTGCCACCAGCGAAGATACAATCGCTCTGATGCCGCAGAATTTAACATTTCCTCAGGCCGCATCGATTCCTTTGGGGGCTTTGACAACCTTGGTTGCATTACAGGATTTAGGACAACTTCAAAGTGGTATGAAAGTATTAATCAACGGCGCCGCAGGGGGATTAGGTATACAAGGCACTCAAATTGCGAAATTGTTAGGTGCTCATGTTAGCGTTATTGCAGGAAGCTCTCAAACTGAATTTTTACAATCATTAGGCGCTGATGTTGTGTATGACTACAACCATATTAACATTGAAAATATTGTAGATACTTTTGATGTCATTTTGGATTTAACCAATCAAAAAAAGCTCGAAGATATGAAAAAAATTCTGACGCCCAATGGTGTCTTTATTCCTGCTGAGCCAAATGCTGAAAATGGTGGAGAATCGGAAGATCCACAGGTAGTTTATTTGATGGTAATGCAAGGAGATTATGAAAAGCTTACCCATATTGCTAACTGGATATCAGAAGGAGTGCTGAAAGCGGTGATCGATAAAGAATTTCATTTTACTGACTATATTAATGCCCTGTCTCGCTTACAAGAAAAAGGGCGACGCGGACGTATTGTTATGAGTTGGTGACGTGGAGAAATGGGGAAGGAGTCAGCAACGCCTTGTTAAGAAGCAAAAAATTGTTGGCTAACAATTAGCAACGAAGTAGCAAAAGCCAGCTATTTTTTGTCCTTTTAAACGACTTATGGAGCTATTTAACTAATGCTTTTGACATAACCTAACATCAATACTTCGGCGGTTAACAATCTCTTCAGGCTGCCAATCTAAATGAGAGTATAAACCACCATTTAAATATGTTCAGTTTGTAGATGTAATTGGTATTACTCCAAGATTGGTAGCTATTTTATAGAGGGCATTCAACAGAGTTGTTGAAATATTATTTCCTCTATATTTAGTCTTAACATAAACACCCGCTAGCCAATGCTATTTTTCTAGGTAGATAGTCACCCTGTGTAATAGCCACGCCAGGCGACAGTTTGTTGATGTTATCTCCCATTTCCCCGATGAAGTTGAGCATATACTCAACCGCTACAGTCAAATCTGGGTTAACGACCAACATACTAAGGATGAGGCATTCACGCCAGTTGAGCGCTTGCTTTATCATCAAGCGCACTCTCAACCTATCATGGAAGAAATAAAAAATTGGGGCGAGCAGCGTTTAGATAAAGGTGATATAGAAGAAAATAGCAGCTTAGGTCACGCCGTTAAATACTTCATAAAACACTATGATGGGCTTATCTATTTCTGCCAAGTTGAAGGGGCCAAAATCGATAATAATCAAATTGAAGCGATGTTGAAAATCGTGGTGCGCGATAGGAAAAATGCGATGTTCCACAAAACACTGCTCGGCGCGACGATTGGGGATGTTGTCACGTCAGTGATTGCGACAGCAAGTGAGTCAGGGATTAATGTCTTCGATTACTTCACCACATTGCAGCGAAACAGCAAGCAAGTTAAAGCCAACCCAGAAAATTACTTGCCCTGGAACTACCTCAACAATAAAGAAAACTAAATAGCTAAGATAAAAAACAGACAGACTTGGGCTAACAGCCTAGGTCTAGCTGTGCCTGGAAGATATTAATCTGTTGATTGATAAAGTCACGCTATCTCGCCGTAAGTTCACAATATTCCTTGTGTTTTAAATCCATTGTCCGACTTTAACGTTTTGATATGTGTGATAAACAAAATACTCCAAGCTCTTTTTCTTTATGACTTGGTGAGCCATACCTTACGTTTTGTCTTAAACTACTAAAACCTTTTTGCTGAAACAGAAAAACACTACTCTTTCATAGGAATCACTATACCTGAAGAGCATAACGACCCAATAAATAACTGATGATACTTGGCTAAAAAATCAAGCTTTTCTAATTATCAATAAACCTAGTTTTGTCATTTATTATGTTATCAACATAAGCACGATCTTCAAGTATGCAATTACGCACAGCCAATGTGTAAATATTGCGAATATTCACAAGTAAATTATTCCTCTAAGATTACCTCAATTCAAACACATGAGGAAATACTTATGATTACTTTATACCATGCACCAGGTTCTTGTTCTTTGGCTGTAAAAGCTGCCTTAGCCCTTACAGGTCTAGAGTACGAAACTAAGATTGTTAACGCTCAAGCTGGTGAACAGTTTGCCCCAGAATTCGTTAAAATTAATCCACTAAGCAAAGTTCCTGCGCTTATTGTAGATGGCGAAATCATCACTGAAGGTGCAGCTATTTTACAATATATCAGTGAAGTAGCACCTAGCGCTAATTTGCTACCTGCGTTTGCTACTACGGAACGCGCTCAAGCGTTAAAATGGATGATGTTTGTTTACTCTAATGTACATCCTCATTTTGCTCGTGCTTTTGTGCCTGCTCGCTACGGTAATGATGAAGCTGATGTTAAAGAGAAAGCAGAAAATTCATTACATGATTTGTTCGCTATTATTAACGAGCGACTTGCTGATAATGATTACCTTTCCGGTTCTACACTCAGTATTGCAGATTTATACCTAGGTGTGGCTATCCACTGGCAAATGATCATGAAAGACTCCTTGACAGAAAAATACACTCATGTTGCTAACTACCTACAACGTTTGTTAGACCACCCAGTCATTGGTGATGTCTACAAAACTGAACTTTCTTAATCCGTTAACTTAAGTAAAACAACATTTAATATTAAGCAGGCAGTAAGCATTTAGGTTTTTATTTACTTGCTGTCATCAGTGAAAATTCAATATGTATGAGTATTACACACTCATCGTAGGATATTTTATGAATAATATTTTCAGCTCGATTACCTTAGGTGATTATCAATTAAGTAACAGAATTTTTATGGCACCTCTTACTCGCGGTCGCGCAGTTGAAGATGGTGTACCAAATGCCATGATGGCCAAGTATTATAGCCAACGTGCCAGTGCCGGTCTTATTATTGCTGAGGCAACTGCTATAGCTAAAAATGGTTTAGGCTGGATGAATGCACCGGGCATATACAACGATGAACAACAGGCAGGCTGGAAAAACATTGCCGATGCAGTGCATGAAAAAGACGGTCGTATTTTCGTTCAACTATGGCACATGGGCAGTATTGTTCATCCTGATTTCCTTAATGGTGAGCTGCCTGTTTCTTCCTCTGCGGTAAAACAACAAGGTTCATTAACTACACCAAAAGGTCGTGATCGTGAATTTGCAGTACCTCAACCGTTAACGAAGCCGCAAATAACGACAGTGGTGCAACAATTTGTTGATGCTGCCAGCCGCGCAATAGATTCAGGCCTTGATGGGGTTGAAATACATGGCGCAAACGGCTTTTTAGTTGACCAGTTTACCCGTGATGGAATTAACCAGCGCGAAGATGAATATGGCGGTTCTACCGATAACCGCCTTCGTTTTATGATGGAAGTTGTTACAGCCGTTTGTGCTGAAATTGGCTCAGGCAAAGTAGGTATCAGACTTTCTCCTAGCAATAAAGTATGGGGCATTAAGGATTCTAACCCTAAAGCAACCTTTTCCCGTGCGGTCACTCTATTAAATGAATTTAATCTAGCTTATGTGCATATTCTAGAGCCTAAGCCTGATTCAGGTCACGCCATGGCAGTATCTGACTACTTAACCCCGGTATTACGCAAGAACTATCAGGGTAACCTAATTATTAATGGTGGCTTTAACAAGCAAACGGCAAATGACGCGTTGGCCAATAATGAAGCGGAAGCCATCGTTTTTGGTACTCCATTCATTGCCAATCCAGATCTAGTCGAAAGATTTTATATCGATGCGGCACTAACTGAGCCAGATAACACGACTTTCTACACGTCAGAGGCAAAAGGTTATACCGACTATCCGACTATGGCCACTGCATAACAAGCCATTAACTTCATTACTGTTAATATCAAAAACAGATATAACGTCAATATCTGTGATATTTTTCGGTCAGCCAAATGGCGCAATAAAAAACTCTAAGAGAGTAAAAATGTCAGCATTTTATATCGCACGTATAAAAGTTAAAGATGGCGAAAAGCTTCAGGATTATTCAAGCAAAGCAATGCCTATTTTCGCTTCTTTGGTGGAGAGTTAGTGAGCAAAGGTGAACTACAAACGGATAAACCGGATGAAAAGGATCATGATTTTGCGGTTGTGATGCAATTTCCCAATTTTGATATGCTCAATGAAGCACTCAATAGTGATTTATATCAAGCCATTGTTCCCATCAGACGGGAAGCGACAAGTGTGAATATCTCTACTTATCAGTAAATTTAGTTGAGGCTAAGCAGATGAAAAAAATTACATTAGGTGAACAAGGCTTAACTGTGCCTGCAGTAGGCTTAGGTTGCATGGGCATGTCCGAATTTTATGGTGAGCATAATCAAAAAGACAACTTAACCGTGCTCAGTCATGCCCTTGAATTAGGCTGTACATTTTGGGACACAGCAGACATGTATGGACCCTTTGCTAATGAAGAGCTATTAAGCAAGGCATTAGCCGGTCAACGAGATAAAGTTACCTTAGCAACTAAATTTGGTATCCGTCGCAACCAGCAAGGTGATTGGTTAGGCGTAAGTGGTCATCCTGATTATGTCAAAGCCAGTTGTGAAGCATCCCTCAAACGTTTAAATACTGACTATATCGATGTTTATTATCAGCATCGTATTGATCCTAAGGTTCCGATTGAAGAAACAGTTGGTGCTATGGCTGAACTGGTGAAAGAGGGTAAAGTACGATATCTAGGTTTATCAGAAGCAAATCCTGAACAATTAAGACGCGCGCATGGGATACACCCTATCTCTGCACTCCAAACAGAATACTCGCTATGGAGCCGAGATGTTGAAGATAGCATATTGCCAACCATCAGAGAGCTAGGTATAGGTTTTGTGGCATACAGTCCAATCGGGCGAGGCTTTCTAAGCGGCGGTATTACTAAACGTAGTGATTTAGAAACTGATGATTGGCGACTTGACAACCCTCGTTTTGAGCAAACTGCCTTGGTGAAAAATCAAGTATTGGTCGATGCGATCAATAATATTGCTATAAGCAGTGGATATAGTACGGCTCAAATTTCACTCGCCTGGTTATTATCACAAGGTGAAGACATCAGTATTATCCCTGGCACAAAACAAATTAACTATTTAGAGCAAAATTGGCTATCTCAGCAGATCAAACTATCTGAACAAGAACTGAAGTACCTTAATCAGTTGTCAAAAAAATATGTGATCACAGGCTCTAGGTATTAAGGCTTATTGACCTTTTAATGGCCATCGTTCATCACTTTAAAAACATGGTTAACTTTATTAAGGAATACTGATGATATCTCAAAAACTTATTGCTGGCTCAGTTTTTCCTGAACTGTTAGTCAATAACCTGAAAAATGAAACACTAAATATCAGTCAAATTGCTACAGACTTCGATTGGAAAATGATTGTAGTTTATCGTGGTAAACACTGTCCTTTATGTTCGGTATTTCTGAATGAACTTGAAAGATACCAGAGTAAATTAAGAGAAATGCGAATTGACATTGCCCTTGTTTCTGCTGATAGTAAAGCGCAGCTTACCGAGCATCTGTCTCAGCTTGAGGTTACTTTGCCTGTTTATTATGGCCTAAGTCTTGAGCAGATGAATGAACTTGGACTTTATATTTCAAGGCCTCGTTCAAAACAAGAAACCGATCATGCTTTTGCCGAACCAGGACTATTTGTAATTAATCAATCTGGTCAGGTTCAACTCGTTGATATTTCCAATAACCCTTTTTCACGCCCTCAATTGTGTACATTGGTATCAGGTTTAGAGTGGATAAAAGCAAATGATTATCCAATTCGCGGGGCTTTCCAATTATAAAGGAATAAATATGACTGAATTAGATAGAAAACAAATTATTGCCAATAGCTGGCTAGCTCACAATCTAGTGGAACAAGATTACTTATCTAATTCTGCTGTTAAAGGCGATGATGATTGGTTGGAAAAACAAAGAATTTTATTGGCAGACATGGCGCTACATTTACTGCAAACCACTCTTACTCCTGGCGAATTAAGAATAGATAAATTACAAAACAATATTTATTCAATTTTGACAATTTGTGACCAGTTTATGCCTGATGCCAAATTATTAGAGGCTAAAGAGAGTATTTATTAACTAAATTCATGCTTCCGTAGAGTTTACGAGAAATGAATTAAGTGCTTTAGACGTATTATCATATAAACACACCGTTGCAAGTACTCGTTACTGAACATTACTTAAACAAGCATGATTAATGGAAAGACAAAATGACCAACATTCGAATAGCAAACAAGCTAAAATACAGCAGTTACTCTTATGAAGACGAAGGGTATGTCATTCATATGTTGACATCATCCGAGCGTACCTTTTTTACTAATGCCTATATCATAGAAACAAGAAATGCGCTTGTTGTTGTCGATACTATGATGATCAATTCTGATGCAGCATTGTTGCGACAAAAAGTTGACGATATTAGCAAACCTTTAATTGCCATTATTATTACCCACGGGCACCCTGATCATTACAATGGCAACCCTATTGTTGCCTCTGATTTTGGTGAAATCCCCATTATCAGCACAAAAGGAGTAAGTGATTGCATCAAAAACACTGTTGATACAAAGGAAATAAAGTGGAAACCTTATTTTGGTGAGGAATGGCCTGACAGTAGATTACTGCCAAACCAACTAGTTAAAGATGGTGATGTATTATCTTTAGATGGCCTGAACTATAGTTTCAAAGATCTAGGCGCAGCAGAGTCTAGTAGCGACTTGTATTTTATTTTAGGGAAAAAGAGGTCAGTTGTTTTCGTCGGTGACGTTGTTTTTAATAAAATGCACGGATTCATGAACGATGGTAATACTAAACAATGGTTACAAGTTTTAGCGCAGCTGTTAATAGATATCGCCGATGTAAAGCAACTGTACACGGGTCATGGTATTCCAGGTAAAACGTCTGAGCTAGTTCAAGCACAAATTGACTACATTGTTTACTATAGAACCACCCTTTCAGCTATGATTAACGGTAACGAATTTTTGAGTGTTCAACAAAAAGCTACGTTCGAGGAAATTTTGATAGCTAACTACCCTGAATATCAATTAGTCACTTTTATAAAAGCTGGCGTTGAGGCTATTACTCAAGAATTGATCGCTGAAATATGATTCTCCTGAGTTAATATTTCAGTTTTTGTACAGGGATTGTTTGCCTTCAAAGAGTGATTTTCGTTGCTCTAATCGTTCAGTTAAAAATGTTCGGCAACACCGAACCTTCGCAGTATTTCGAAGATCTACATGGCTTAAGACCCATACCCCCCACTGAGAGAGTGGCAATTCAATTGGGACTCTTTTAACTGAGTCATTACCTACTATATCAGGTAAATAACAAGGCATTCTTGCAATGCCAACACCTGCTTTGACCGCAGCATACATTGAGTATAAATCATCAACACGCATGGCAATTTTTGCTTGAGGATAATGCTCTTTTGCCCACGTAGGTAAAGTAGATTCATTACCCCACGAAATAATAGAAACTTGCTTTGAAAGATCCATATTTGAAGGGGCGTAAATGCCATGTTGCAGGTTAGCTACTTTTTTTCCTATCAAATATTCGGGTGGTTTAGCGGTTAATCTTATCGCGATATCAGCTTCTCGTGCTGCAAGATTTTTAACCCCCTTAGTCACATATAAATTTGGCAGTATATCCGGTTGAAGTTGTTTAAACTCAGCTAAATCTTTAGATAAACAATAATCAAAAATATCGTGTGGCATTGTCAGGTTTAGTTCTCCCTGCAAACGATTATCTTGACCGAATAAGTGACGAATAACTTTTTGATTTTTAACTTCAAGCTCTAACGCTAATTCATAGATAGAGCTAGCAGCAGTATTCATTTCATAGCCACTCGGTAGCCGTTCGAATAGACGAACACCACACCGTTCTTCCAGTGCCTGGATGCGTCTGGAAACGGTTGAATGGTTTACCCCTAATTCTTTAGCAGCAGTACTTAAATTACCGCAACGAGCCACAGATAAAAAATAGCGTATATCATCCCAATTTGTCATCTTTTTTAATCACCTAAAGTTAGTAAATCAATATTTTTAATAAAGCACACTGTATAACAACTTAGACTTACGGTTTGTCAAAGACAATTGCTTTGCCTGTAAAGTCACTGATAATCCGTGTAGAATCAACCAGATTCTCTTTGTCGTCCAATATCCACAAGCCCTTGCCCATCACATTATTTGTGAAGTTGATAAACCTGTTTAATGTGTTGACTTTCGAATTTACATTATATGCTTGCCTTTATAATAGATGCCCTGTTTTAACTAAAATAATAGTCTCTTGCTCAACATAGGGTGCATGTAAGCTTAAATGAGGACTTCTGATCCAGCTTCCTTGCGGATATCGACCATGCTCATCAATAAACTCTCCTTTTATTACATAGATTTCTTCTCCGCCCCAATGTCGATGAGGTTGAAATTTCTCACCCGCAGGCCAGCGCACTAACGCCGTAGACTCACCTTCGAAACTGTGAAGTGGCATAATTTGCAGGCCGCCTATACCTGGTGACCACTGGGCAGAATTAGTATCAATACAAATATGCTGATCATCTCCGGGTTTAAATTGATGTAATTTGACCAATAAAACACAGCCATAAGTACTGAACGGCGCATGACTAAAACCTTCGGGGTTTCGAAAGTAACTGCCCGCAGGGTAATCACCTGTTTCGTCAGAAAAAGTGCCAGATAATACTAAAATCTCTTCACCAAGAGGATGCTCATGAAACGAAAAACTTGCTCCAGCGTCATATCGAACAAGACTTGTTGCATGCCCTCTTTCAGCGTCTTCTCTAGCGAGTGGTTTACGCCATACTCCAGATAGAGGACTCGCTAACCATTCTTCCACATTTGTATCTATAACAACTCTTCGCTCGAAGTTCATATTTATCATCTGAATACCTTTTATTAAATATAGCGAGACTTACTTTTATCAAAAGCATTTAAACAAACGTATTTGAATTATCACCTATGATGCATTTAAAGTTTATTAACCTTAAGGACTCAAAAGCCAACTAATTTTTGTTTGTTCATTTTCTAGCTTGCAAATTCAAAAGCGCATAAACATATGGAATCTAATCAACAAATGGGAAAAATGGTGATCAGTATATAAGAATTTACTGATAGGGCCGAGAGATCGGCCTGCTCAATTAGCACTATTTACTTTTTCTGTCTCAATCTAGATAAATAAGACCATTTAAATAATCGCTTTATTCAAATATATGCCTCGATCAGCTGGCAGCCCTGACAACTTAGCTGCGATATTGCCTTTGATATCAAACTCAGTTAAGAGGTAAAAGACGCCTACAGCAATTGTAATCATTTAAATACAATTGCTAAAGAAGGCATACTGCGCTCATCAAACTGGTTTATTATGATTGCAGCAGATAGCAGATTTTCGAGAATAATTTTTGCTAACAGGCAATATTTATGCAAAGACTAACGTTGCCCGCCAATTGACAGGCCGCCATCAATTAATAAGGTTTCTCCTGTAATAAATGACGCAGCATCACTACTCAACCATACCACTGAATTTGCTATATCTTCAGGCTCACCGAATCTTGGTATCGGTGCATGAGATTTAAATGGTTGCGCTTCTTTACTTTCCGGATCAAAGAATCGTGACAGCATAGGCGTTTTAATATAGCCAGGATTAACATTATTAATGCGAATACCGTCATGGCCTGATTCTACCGCCAATGTTCGAGTCATACCGTCAAGTGCCGCTTTACTGGCCGAGTATATACTAGAACCTGCAAATGCACCTTTTGCTAGCCAAGAGGAAGTATTAACAATAACACCACCTGATTGCTGCGATTTAAATTGCTTTATTTGATATTTACAGCATAACCAGACACCTTTAAGATTAATATCAATGACTTCATCCATATCTTCATCATCTATTTCGGTGATTGAAGCGAAAGTGCCGTCAATACCCGCATTATTGAAGGCAATATCAAGCTTGCCAAATAGTTCAACGGTACGCTTGACTAATGCTTTTACATTGTTGGGATTTGAAACATCAGCAGAGATAAACTCAACATTTTCACTTATTTCTCGCAAGCTCGACAGAGCATGGTAACCTGATTTTTCACTTCTGCCAGCTATCACTACCTTAGAGCCATTCTCTAAGAATATTTTGGCTGCGGCGTAACCAATCCCTGTTGAACCACCCGTGATTAGAACGACTTTATTTTTAACATTTATCATTTATTTTGCTTCTCCGATTATTTATGTAGCACTGATAACAAGACAAATTGTATCGAAAATATCACTAAAGAAATGGCGGTTTAATTGTGCTTTGTAAACAATAAATTGTGATAATCAAGTATGGATACGGCGAAATAATTTAGGACTGATACTCTGATGTTTGTTAAAGAAATGATTAAAACTACTAGGATGGTTGAACCCTAAATCATAGGCGATTTCTGATATCCTTTTATTAGATTGACGCAATTGCGTTTTGGCCTCTAGCATTCTTCTTTCTATAACATGTTGTTGCGTTGTTTTTCCGGTAACTATTTTCAACAAACGGTTTAAATGATTAACATGTACTGATAACTTATTGGCATAATATTGTGGTGAAAAGCTGTTGTTATCTCCATTGAATTGTTGTTCTAACAGCTCTAGAAACTTGGCGGATATTATTGTTGATGAAGAATATTTATCTGTTTCTGCCCCTCCCATTGTCAAACCAGGTGTCGCTTTTAGTCCTTGACAAATGATAAGTTCAACATAATTTTGCATAGCAATGAAGTTATGAGTTTGTTCCTTACCTTGTTCTAATAGTAGTTGCTCAAAAAGGAATGTAAGCAAGGTATGGTCTTCAGGAGAATATGAATAAACAGGGCTAGTATTACTTTTAAATGGATCTGAGTTCAAGAGGCTTTTTTGTCTATTATTTGTTAATAACTCGGCATCAAATATCAAAAAATAACCCGTTTGCTCTTTTGTTTCGCCATACCAAGCGTAAGGTATATTGGGGTTTAAAAAGAGCAAGCAATTAGGTCTGATCTGTAAGCATTGATCTCTATAGAGCAATAGCCCACTACCTTTAACTACCAGAGAAATTTTGTAAAAATCCCATCGTTGGGACGTGAGCTCTAAATCACAGTTGAAGTTCTCTCTTCGGTGGACTCGACATATGCTATTATCGCTGGATTGATCATGTATATTGTAGAAGTGCTCAATTCGCTCTTTTTGTTTGTTAGCACGCATAAAATTAAGCCTCCTAAAGTTTGATGTTTTTTGAGAGTCTATAGTAAGGTGAACAAGACTCGATTGTCTGCCCATCGGTAAGTCAAACACTTAAAACTATAGAGTGGCCTACCCCCGAGCGGTGATTATTATCCCCGTAGAAACCATTATCGTGCCCGCTGTTTTATTGATGATTGATGATGCATTAGGAGATTTAAATACCTTCTTCGCTTTAATCGCTAGCAGAGCATAGCAAATATTTACACTGCCAAACGCCAATGTTGCCGCCAACATTATTAAACCTGTATCGTATAGAGTAACTTCACTTACATTGATAAAAGCAGGAAAAAAACCAACATAAAATAGAATCGCCTTAGGATTGCCCAGTGTGATTAATAACCCCGCCATAAAATTAGAAAATAACGATGAGTCTTTTGATTCTTCAATGTCTATTGAGCTAGCTTGCGAGCACAGTAATTTGTAACCAAGCCACACAAGATATGCCGCACTGATGTATTTAATGATAAAAAATGTTGTTCCCATGGCTTCAGCCAAAGTAGAAAGACCAAATAGCGCCAACACAATAAAAATATAATCACCTACAACGATCCCCATCGTCATATATAGACCGCGTAGAAAGCCAGAAGAGAAAGAACGTGCAATAACGGCAAAAACCGCTGGTCCAGGAACTATAGCGAGCAATAGCATAGCCCCAAGCAATATAATAAGGTTACTTAATAACATTTGATTTCCTTTCTTAGGCATAAAGCCTTGATAATTTATGGCTGCATAACAACCTAAGCACGACAACTGGTGGAATTCGATTCACTTGGCTTGTTAGGTACAATTTGTAAGGTCTCCACGAAAGACTATATGTACCTTGTTTCCATCTGGATCTCTTAAATATGCGCCGTAGTAACCATCCCCATATTGAGGACGTTGGCCTGGTGATCCTTCACCGACGCCATTTGAAGAAAGACCCGCAGCATAAGCTTCATCAACCGATGAAATAGAAGGCGCTAAAAAAGCAACCATACTTCCATTACCTGCACTCGATGGTTTACCGTCAAACGGCTTATAGACATAAAATCGTGGTAACTGTTCAGAAAGACGAACCCAACAAGCTGAAGGTGGCCCTCCATCAGCTATTACTGTGCGTTGCTTCAATCCTAGTGGACTCAGTATTGCCTGATAGAAAGCAACTGATACTTCAAGATCATTACAACCGACTGTCACGTGACTAAACATAAAATTCCTTTACTACATAACGTACTGTAGAATTTTTCTCTCAAAAAAAGCAGACTCAAAAATTGTTGTATATTAAAGCTAAAGTCGCGTTATTACGTGAATTATGTAGCGATTTCTTGCGAGCAAGCTATTTTTATCAACTTTTATCTCTAATGTTTTCTCTAAACTTTAAAATCCGCGTAGTTCTACAGCGGCTGTAATATCCAAAGCATTACAACACACCTATTCTGTGACTAAAAATAACGCAACATACTGAACATAAAAAAACACAATTCACTACAAGTAAGATCGGTGGATTTGTTCAACACCCAGATAATATTTCGGCTGCGCGATATCGCCCCTTATTTATCATGTTTACCTTATTGGTATTTTATTTGGGCCTCTAACTACGTATGAGTTTCGAAACTCTTGGTTCCATTTTTTAATTGTGTGCTCTGATAACCTTGATGATTTTTCAGAATAGGAGAGACGGTGCAAACCATCGTTTCCTTGAAACAACCTTGTTATTTCAGATTGCATTTCATGCCCAACGCAGGAAGGGAAATTAACCAAGTAAGTTCTACTAAACTCAGTTTGTTTAATAATGTTGAAAGTTGTACCTGGACACTGTACCTGCCTTTGTTTTAGAAAATCATCTGAATATTGGTGAATAGGTGTTTTCTCGTTTTCTAAAAATTCTATAGAAAACAACTTTGTCCAACTGTTTATATTTTCACCTTTTGCAACCCACTCACGAATATAACCTTTACCCGCACCAAAATCTTTTTGATAACCAATAGTCCAAGGATTTGGATCCACTTCTGTGTAAACAGCCTCAATAGGTGTTGACTGGCAAGCTGATAAAAGTGAAATTATGGATAACAAGATTATTCTTTGATTCATAACCTATCCTTGTGATAAATATAACTCACGCAATTGTGGACAACTTTTTGACGCTAAAATGTGACAAATTTTCTCGACAGTCTGCGAGTATTGCGCATTTTTGTATTCGTCTGACAAGAGCATCTTTTTTCCTCTCTTTATTTATGAATTAACAAGGCTTCATCTTCTAAAAATGGGCCTGAAATTTTAACTTTTCTGCCACCCGCCGATAAAACTTTTCGACTGGATATATCAAAATCGATTGCTGGGTTTTCATTACCAAATTCTCGATAAAAACGGGCTTTACTTAAACCAAATACCAGCTTGCCAATTCCGCCCCAAAAAATTGCCGATGAACACATTGGACAAGGTTCATCACTTGTATAGATAGTGCAAGCGCTCAAAAATTCAGCACTATATAATTTAGACGCTTCTCTAATAAGGTTAATCTCTGCATGGCCCAGGGCATCTTTTTCGGTTAGCACCGAGTTTTCCCCTTCTAGTATTACTTTATGATTTTCATCGACTAGCAAACAGCCATAAGCTAAATTACCATTTAATTTTGAGCGCTTAGCTATATCAAATGCTTTTCTTAGCAGCGACTCTTCTATTTCTTTTTTCATAAAAATACTCCAATTATTAATGTTTTCTACTTTTAATTCTGTAATATGTTCTTTGAGTTTCCCTTGAATATTAAAAACTCATTTTTTGTACAATTTGATTCGCCAAAACAACTAGAACAAAGTAAACAGCATCATATTCAGCTATCAGTGGAACTATTCCAGCGATTGAATGCCCTCTTGCCTACTATCCATTGTTTCATTGCAGGTTCAAGCATATTGAGAGTGATACCAAGCACTATTAGCAAACAAGCTATAGCCTTATCACCAGCAAAAGTTTCACCATAAAAATACATAGAAAAAAGAAAACCAAAGACAGGTATCAACAAAGTTAGAGGTGCCATAGTCGAAATAGGATAAATAATGATTAAACGATTCCACACCCAATAGCCAAACAAGGTAACTGGATAAGCCTGTACAAGCACAGAGAACACTCCTATAGGCCCAAGACCATTAGCTAAATCAATAAATCCTTGTGTACCAGACGAAGCTAAAGACAGCAGGAATAAAGGAATCGGAGCGAACAAACATGACCACACAACAAAAGCAAACATTTGTTTGATGTTCGCCCACTTTACTATTAAGAAAGAAGCGCTCATCGCACTGGCGGCAATCAAGACAAAAGTTATACCCCACAAGGTAATAGAACCATCTTGCACAGTCAGTATCATCAACAAGCCACATACCGCGATAAGCAAGCCGAATAGTTTAATCATGCCAATTTTTTCTTTTAAAAATAGTATGCCAATAATCACGCTAATGAATGCACTCGATTGTAATAATAAACTTGCCATACCAGCTGAAACACCAACTTGGATACCAAGTGTAAGCATTCCCCATAATCCAACACCAAAAACCAAACCATATAGAGCAATGACTGTTAAACTGACCTGAGGGCGAGGGATAAAAAATACAGCAGGCACCGCTGCCAGTAAAAACCTAATACCCGTTAAAATAAAAGGATCTATTTGAGACAACCCCATTTTAATGAATGAAAAGTTTGCACCCCATAAACAAATGACACTCAAGGCCACCAAGAAATGACTAGTTTTCATATTTAGCGACTACCAAAAATATTATGTACACAATATACCTAAGAAAAAACTGCAAATTACCAATTCATATTCCCCTGCAACTTATTAATACATCAAAGCGATGAAACCAGCCTTTTCCTGTTATTAGGCTCAACTTGTAACCCATTAAAGTTAGATGAGTAAAAAATACAGTTTCTCAATCTGCTATACATACTTATACAATGAAAATCATTAATTACTAAACAACTGAACGAATACTTTAAGGCGAACTTTATCAAATACCCCCTGGTAATACCTGTGCAAAAATGCAATACAGACGTGCAAATATACTTAAGTGCTTATCGAAGTTAGTAGTGTTATGTTTTATTTAGAGGAATATGCTGAACGGCTTACTCAAGCCGTATAGGCTAAGGGACTAAACTATTAGTCCTTTTCAAATAATAATTGAACAGATAATTACCAATCAGTGGGTAGTTACTCAACATCTTTGGAACTTATAACCATATGAAATATATTCTGCTTTTAGTACAAGTATTGTCCTTTTTATTTATTCAATCACTACAGGCCAAAGAAGTAAAGGCTGGCTTGTTCAGTTTGTTGCGCTAAAGCGATTTTAACACCACTCAGTTTCAGTGCGTTTAGTTGTTGTGTTAATACATTCATGATAATTCCTTAGCGTTAATAGTCTTGGCCACGTATATTGTCGTGCTCTATTTCATTTAATAAATCAATTTTAGCGTTAGGTAATGGTTGCTTATCTAACCCTTTGTCTAACATATTCGTGATGGATTTTAGCGTGGTGACGTTTGTTGCTAACGCGCGGGTACAGGCTGCATTTAATCGCTCAGGTGTGTATTTTTTAGCGAGATTCAGTAAACCTCAGCTAGCTGCTGATAAGTTGGACTCAAATCAGGCTCGTAACGACAAGCTTTAGTGACGGCACTTTTAAGGTTGTCTGGTATCACTAACTCAGGCACGCCACCTAAGAATTTGAAGCAACGAACATGACTCATTATCCAGTCTTCAAGCCCTTGTGACCATGTTGCTTCTGCATAAGTGAAATTGAGGCGCCCATAACAGCAACAAAAACTTGAGCGGTTTTAAATTCTCCTGTGACAGGGTTAATAATCGCCATTGTTGGGCCACAGTAATCAACAAAGAGTTTTTCACCGGCCTTATGTTGTTGACGCATGGATAACCTTTGTGTGCCAAGCCATGATTTATATTGACGACAAAAGTGATTGTAACTGTAGTGTCCATCAGGGTGTTGCTCGACATACTCTTGCCAGAGCAGTAATAGCGTCATGGTTTTACAGGTTAACTCTTCTTTAACGGTGAGCCAATCAGGCAGTGCATACTGCTTGGGTTTTACGTTGGTATTAAAAAATTCACGTTTAAGTTTTGTATCATCAAAATCATCAGGCAGTGGCCATTGTGTAATACCAAGCTGAGCAGCTCGGTTTGCATAGTTTGACACTGATGAGGGTGATATAGATAAGCTGCTTGCTATTTGGCGATGAGTTAGCTTTGCAGCATATTTTAATCTGAGTATTTCTTTTAGTTTTCGCATAGATATTGTAGCCGTTGGCATAGTTATCCCTATCAAAGTTAAAGATGAAAGGATAACGGGTAAATAAACCTACAATACGAATGAAATAATGACTTTTAAGTGAATAACATCAAGTCGATCGCTAAATAACATTTTTGCTAAAAGTGATCGCCATCGATGTTATTGAGTGATCGCGATGCGTGTTATTGGCTGATCGCCATCGATGTTATTAGGTGATCGCGATGCATGGGAATATGCATTAGTTACAATAAGTTAAATTACTGCCTACCAAAGTGGTGCAAATTCACAGCTAAATCAGCCCGCTATTTTTTGTCCCTGTTAAATAGCTTGTAATGTGGTTACTCAACATCCTGAGCTAACCTAAATCCCACTCCATAGAATCTTAGATTCCTAGGCAAGCCTCCACGAAATGCCGCCCGATTATAAATTGGAGGGTAATACCAAGAAGCCCCTTTAACAGTAATATTTTCCATTCTCTCTTCGGTCTCACATGAGTTTTCAGTTTCTAAAGGAGCCTCACTAAAACCTGAACAGGTAAACTCTTGTGCGTTTCCTAGCATATTATAAAGATTGTAGTCATTAGGCTCATAAGAATGCACATCAGTCGTTTGAATAGCCCCATCATGACACTTAAAAAAATAATCTTGTTGCTTGTATTCGTTAAGTGATAAATCTGAAACATTGCCATACTTACAAGCTTCAGAAGCCCCTATATCATTGCCCCAGTAACGCCAATAAATCCTTTGCTTTTCAGAACCTCTAGCTGCTAATTCCCACTCCACTTCAGTGGGTAACCTAAACCTATGATTTGGTCTAAGTTTATTGTTAAGCCAAGTAATAAACTTTTTAGCTTCATAATAGCTAATGCATACGGCTGGATGAGTATTTTCTTGTTTAAATGTCGGATTTTTCCAATCTGCATTTGGATTGTTTTCCCATCCTTTCTCACCGACCACATAACAACCTTTTGCACCAATTGTAATATTTTTATTCTCGCTGGCATATTGTTGGTATAGATCTAAGGTCACTTCATATTTTGATATCTTGAAACTATCAACACATGCTTCGTGATAGCTTTCATTTGTAAATTTTTGAGTGTAATAATCTTCAGATGTTTCCGAAATCAGCCACTTCTTTTCATCATTAAGTTGACCTTTCATATAACACTGTGATTGAATTTCTATAAAAGTCAGAGACTTATTAGATGAGAGATCCATTTTTTCTTTAGCAATGACTAAAGCACTGACCGCAAGAAGTATTATTAAACCGACACTTTTAAAATTCATATATTTTCCAAGGAGTATAGAAGTACTAACCACATAGTCCCTTATTAATTGGCTTGCATGGATAATAAACCCAAGCTTATTTGATGAGATAACCGACTGGAAGCCAATTTCCACTATTTTTACTGAGTGTTAATGTTTCAATGGCTGACATTTTATTTTGAAATTCTGTTTCAAATTGAATAACAAGATATTCTCCATTAGGAACACCTGGAAGTGTTGAATATTCCTTAGTGCCTAATTCTGAACGCGATTTAATTTTACCTAATGGAGCGCGAACACCTTTCAGCGCATTATCCCAATCTACTTCGGTAATTTGAGACTTAAAGAATGAATCAGATTTATTCCAACTTTCAGCGTAATTACCAGCGTCAACAATTTTTAGCCAGTTTTCAGCTGCAATTGAGGCATTAGATTGATTAGCCGAAACAAAAGTAGAAATACAAATAGACAAGATTAATATTAATTTTTTCATAGTTATGCCTTTTACTCTAAGGTTTATATTTAAAGTGTGCATGAAGCACATCTGCCCCGTTAGGGGACAAGTAACAGTTTGCTAGAATGTTAAACAAAGTGAAAGAGAACTCTACCAGCATTGGGACTTGCTTCCATTCTCATTAATTTCAATAAATGGTATCCACTCTACGACGATAAGGTTTTTGCATTTACAACCATAATCATTGTTGCATCCTCCCCTTTACATAGTAATTATCGAGCACTAATTAAATATGTTCAGCAACTAAAGTTTGATTGTAAAAAGAGGCAAGTCAGATAACCCCTTCAATAGGGACGGATTGCTATTAGCTTATCAAAAGTTGCATAGACCTCCCCCAAGGAACAAACCAATTCTCCACTAAAAGAAATATCCATTTTTCTATTTTCTTTTAATACATTTTCAATTTCAGCTAGTTGCTGACTTGATATTGAGAATGTAGAGAAAAGACTACACTTAGAAGGGCGTATGAAATTAATATTTGCTTCTTTGTCGACTACAAGCCATTTACGTTTTAATAGCTGATATAGCATAACTCCATAAATTGGATCTATGGCTGCATATATTGAGCCCCCCCATGTAATTCCCAGATGATTTCGAGTTTTCCAACTGTTATCCAACCTGATTTGTACTTCTTTAAAATCACTCGCTATATAGGTAACTCTAGCGCCACTTCGGCGATATGCAGGGAACAAGTTAGCACCCCAGCGCCACATCTTTGTTTGTAAAGACTCTTTAGGTTTAATAATCACTGAATTTTCCATTATTCAATTTAGGTTCAATATGATTTTCCCCTTAGCTCGCAGACTTCGGCTATAATCATGAGCTTCCTTGACTTCAGCAATAGGAAAAACGCTGTCGATTAATGGAGATAACTTACCTTGTTGAATAAGTGCCGATATTAACTCTAATTTCTTGCCATCAGGCTTTACCATCACCAATTTAGACTGCTGTACCTTTGTTCTAATGGTTCTTTTGACCTTAGTTAAAACAAGTTCAACGATGTTCTTCGGATGCGGAACTGTCGAAACAAAGAGGCCGTCAGAGACCAAATTATTACTACATATGCTTAGGCAGTGTTTGCCAATAGTGTCAAAAATAATGTCGAACTGATCATGAGCATCTAAAAAATCTTCTTTATCATAATAAATCTGATGATCCACTCTCAGGCTTTTTACTAATTCAGCATTACTTGAACTGCAAACACCGGTTACATTGGCACCTAACGCTTTTGCAATTTGTACAGCGTAACTCCCCACACCACCTGATGCACCAATAATAAGAACTTTTTTAGTTGATAAAGATTCACCATTAATTGTTAATGCTTGCCACGCAGTTAAAGCACACAATGGAACACCAGCAGCTTGTTGAAACGTTATATTTGCAGGAATTAGGGCAACTGATTTCTCATTAGCAGCAACAAGTTCAGCATAAGTTGCAAGTCCTTGAGTTGGATTTTTCATGCCGTATACCTTATCTCCGATTTGGTAATCTTTAACTTTTCTTCCGACAGCAACAACTTCCCCTGAAAAGTCACTACCTAAAATAAGTGGGAATTTTGGTACCAAGAATTGAAGTTGATACCGACCACTTCGAATTAACCAATCTCTGGGGTTAACACTCGTGCAATGGTTTTTAATCAGCAATTGGTTATCCTTAACACTAGGGGGGGGCTGCTCACCAATAATTAAAACATCACTTTTCCCATATTTTTCTTGAAAAATAGCTTTCATTACGACCTCTTGATTTTTAGTGATTTCGGTATGACTACAGTGGTTATTGTTGATTGTTAACAGTCAACAATTCTTGCCTTATTCACTTAGTGATTAGAAGAATGACCTTTCTGGTAATTAAACAATATTTTCCACATTTCTTGTCTGATATTTCTGTTCTTAGACTCATTTTTAGGGATAGTATTTGTCGTGAAAGCAATACTTGAAGATGATTCTGGGAAAAACAATAAATATGCACTTGCAGCGCCATCAACTGTCCCACCATGATGAATACCTCTTAGCAATGTTTGTTTCTCAGTCAATTGATCTGAAGAGTAACCTTCTGTTCCTCCTATAAGTTTCTCAATCGGTATTTCATGTACTCGCCAGCCTAAAGCATAATTTTGTTTATTAACCTTTCCTGAGGATAACTTAACAGGTGTAAATAATTGCTCTTTAGTTTCAGAAGAAAGATAAGTATCTTGTTGTAAGCCCCAAGCCATATTAACTAAATCGCTTGGTGTGGATATATACCCTCCGCCGCCGAACAGGAAGCTACGATCTCTTTTTACTACTGAAGGTAGGTAATTACTATTTATTTGGTTTTTATAATATATCGCTTCATTATTTCCGCCAGCAAGTGAGGTATCATGTTCAGTTAATGGCATTCCTAACAGATTAAAAACTTCTTCTTTCATCACCTCTATGTAATTTTCTTTTGCCGCCTGACCAATAACATCTGACAACAAAATATAGCCATTTGAACTATAGTGAAAATCTGTGCCAGCTGTGAAAAGAAGTTTCTCGGTCTCGAATACATCAAGTGACTGTGCCGTATCAAAATGATCAGATACCTCATTAAACTCTCGAATTTGTCTTAATTTATTATGATGGACAATCCCTGCAGTATGAGAAGCCAGTTGATACGGTGTTAATTTAGTCAAATTACTTTTGTAAACGCCATAGGTTTCAATAGGTGCAGTTAAAGCTAACTTACCTTTATCGTGTAATCTTGCCATAGCAAGGGTCGTCATAGGTTTTGCTATACTACCAACTGCGTACTGAGTGTTAATAGTCGCTTGGATGTTATTACTAATATCAGCCATTCCCTGTGCCTCAGCCCAAACAACCTTTCCCCCTATGTTGATGGCGATGGAAATCGACGGGAGTTCGTAGTGCTCTCTTATTTCAGTTAATAGTTGTGAATATTTCCCATTATATTTGTTGCTCTCAAGCCCGTTAATTTCTGATGTTGACTGATTATTATGCCCATCAACTTCTTTCTGCTCATCTGCCAGGGAGCTTATAGTCCAAACCCCGATAACTACACAAATTACATTTAAAAATAGTTTGATTGGACTGCTCGTTTTAAGTTGACTTGAGTTTTCATTTTGGAAATAGATCATAATTGCCTCTGCCTCTTTTAACAGTCATTGCATTTAAGCCATGAGGCTATTAAGCAGTAAAAATAAGAAAAACGGCAATAATTATGATTAACGGTCACAGAGTTATTTAAACGGCAAATTCAGATTAATGATCGCTTTTTAAAAAGACAAAACCACTAAACATAGCATTAAACCTTTCACCATAAATCACACCACTAAAATTTAAAAACTTTTATAGTGTGAATATCGAGCAACTGCGTAGAGGGTTTAACTGCAGTTGATTTAGATAACTATCTTTGGGCAACAATTGAGAATAAAGTGATGAGAATATTTAAACAACTTAACAAGCATGGTCAACTTCAAAGCAATATACATAAACACAGAAAAGGAATTAAAAAAGCAATAACAATATGCGCAATTTCAACGTGCAGTGTTTTGTCTTTTAATTATCCAGTTTTTGCCGAAAATAGTGCACCTAAAGATAAGATGGTCACGATAGAAGACCATGCCTTGCACACTATGAGCTTAGGAGATGGTGAATTTACCGTAATATTTGAATCTGGTTTTGGTAGTGATTTATCTCATTGGCGAAAAGTTGCACCTGCGATTAGTAAAAAAGCAAAAGTAGTGGTTTATTCTCGCGCTGGATATGGCAAATCAACCCCTATAAGTGAAGTTCGTACTTTAACTGAAACCACGAACGAATTAGAAGCATTCATTAAAGAAACTGACCTAAAACCGCCTTTTATTTTCGTCGGTCATTCTTATGGTACCCATATTATTCGCACATACGCCGCTCAACACCCTAATGATGTTTCTGGTCTCGTATTTATTGACCCTGCTAATGAAGAGTTTTTTGTTCGACTTAAAGAATTAGATAAAAAGAAAACTGAAGAATTTTTAACGGTTTATAAAAAAATGGTGCCTAAAAAACTAAAAGCAGAAAGCGAAATTCTAATGGCAATAGATAAAAAAGGAAGTCTACCTGATTTTGGCGCCTTACCTGATGTCCCTGCTGCAATCATTACTTCGATGGTGCAAGAGCACCCACAGTTCATTATTCATTCAATGGAGGGTAAAAAAATATGGCGAGAGCTACATGGTAAGCTATTTAATCAATTTTCTAACGCTAGACATATATCTACAAAAAATAGTGGGCACAATATAGCCTTACAAGAACCTGAGCTTGTCATAGAATCGATCGAAACAGTGATAAATCAAGCGGATAAAATTTCACAAAAGAAACAAATCGCAAAGGCTTTGAAAGCGGCATCAAAACTTATTGCTCAAGCTGAACTTAAGCAAGCAGAAGATACTGTTTTTACCGCCCTTAAAAAATCATCTCTTGAATCAGAAAAAATAAATACGCTTGGCTATCAATATCTATCGGCTAAAAATTCAGAAAATCAAAATAGAGTCTTAGCTGCTATTATTTTAGAATACAATACAATAAACACGCCAGAATCAGCCAATGCCTTTGACAGTTATGGTGAAGCATTATTAGCACTTAACAAACCAGAACAAGCAAAAATACAGTTTCTAAAAGCAATTAAATTAATAGTGCAAAAAAACAAAACGCACAAGGCTCTAAAAGGCTTTAAAGCTAACTTAGCCAAAGCTGATTTAGCTATATAAAGCACAAAACAAGTAGCAACTCATTATTTGCTCATTACAACGACCAAATAAATTTTTATAATTTTGTTTGGTATAACTTAATAAAAGTAGTATTTAATCACTATGATAGAAAATTCTCAATTAAATGCAAATGAACTAAGCAACCATAACAAGCTTCGTTTTTGGTTATTTCAGTTTTGTGGTTGGTTACCTTTTTATTTAATACAACTCCCTATTTTTGGTGAAGATAATTGGCTAAGTCTCTCAACTTTGATTTACGCGTCTTCAGTCACCTTTTTAGCCATTTTAGGCAGTTTACAATTAAGACGGTTCTTTAATTTTATTAATCATAAAGTAAATAGGAGTGCTTTATGGATTTTAGTGATTATTTTTACCAGTTTACCTATCGCCTTTATTGTTGATGTATTCCATAACAGTCTGTGGTTTATTGTATCCCTGAAATTCAATCAGTTCTCTGTAATTTATCAAAATCAGCCCTTTACAGTTATTACTGGTTTTTTATGGCTAACTTATATATTTTGGGGCAGTCTGTACTTAGCATTATCAAAACAAGAAAAATTAAATACTTCTTTGATAAAACAACAAAAATTAGAATTACTAGTTAAAGAAAGCAAAATTAAAAGTTTGCTTGAACAGTTAAATCCACACTTTATGTTTAATACTATCAATAACATTCGAGCACTAATATTAAAAGACGCCGAACAAGCACGTGATATGTTAGCTAGCTTTGCAGATATAATGCGCTATCAAATAAATAGCAATATTGATGCTTTAGTAAAGCTAGAGGATGAACTCATCTTTGTTCTTGAGTACATTGAACTTCATCGCTTACAGTTGGGCAATCGTCTTCAATTTACTCAAAATATTGAGCCTGAGCTATTGAATAACTTTATCCCCAAAATGGCATTACAGTTGCTCGTTGAAAACGCCATTAAACATGGTTTTAGTCACTCCGCTGCTCCTGCGATACTTAAAATAGTAATAAATAATGATGCAAGTGAGCAATACCCACAATCTTGGTTTATCTCTGTGATGAACAGTGGCACCATCCGTAAAAACAATAAGACGGATAGTGGAATAGGTTTAAGGAATTTGGAAGAAAGATTAAAATTAAGTTTTGAAAACAATTATAGACTGACATTGACTGAGAGAAGTGGGATAGTTGAATGTAAAATACGATTTAACTATTAACTATATACAATGATAAATGCCATTATAATCGAAGATTCAGAGCTTGCCCGATTAGAATTAAAGAACTTACTGCAGATTCATACTGAAATTAACATTATTGGGGAAGCTGAAGATGTAAGTTCAGCGATAGAAATCATCACTGCAACATCTCCAGATCTAGTTTTTATGGATATAGATCTTCCTGGAGGAAATGCTTTTGATATTTTAACCCAACTAGAGATAGTGCCGCCTATTATTTTTACTACCGCTTTTGATAAATTTGCTCTTGATGCCTTTGAATTTAATACCCTTGACTATTTATTAAAACCGATTAAAAAGGAACGTTTGGCAAAAGCATTAAACAAACTTGAAATCAAAAAAATAAACAAAGACGATAATATTGGAAATACGAGCAGTACCGAGTATGCTTTATCAGGTGAAAGTCAATTTTTTATAAAAGATGGTGAACATTGCTGGCTAATAAAAATCAACGATGTCCGCTATATAGAAGCTATAGGTAATTACAGCCGTATCTATTTTTCAACTCACTCCCCTATGCACTATAGTTCATTGCAAAAAATAGAAAAAAGACTCAATCCACAACAATTTTTTAGGATAAATCGCCAGCAGTTAGTGAACTTACATTATGTTACCTCTATTGAACCATGGATCACGGGCGGGTTAAAACTAACCCTTTCTTGTGGGCAAGAGCTTAATGTATCTAGAAGGCAAACTAATAACTTTAAACAGCTAATGAGTTTGTGAAATACACAGTCATTTCGCTTGCTCTGAGCACATGGATTTCTCGACGAATTTTGATAAATTAAATCATTACATTTAAGCAAGGAGAGCTAAAATGTAATGAACTAACCTTCGGAAGAATTGGCGTTTTGGAACCTTTTTCAAGTAATGAATAATTATTGTATTCCGCACACAGAAATTTTGCAGATCTTTTAGGGAGTTAGTGTTGTAAGTATAACTGCTTCTTTGTTCTTGAACATATATTTCTTTATATTAGTATGTATCAATAGAACAAGTTACCGCCGTATTAGCGGGTAAAAAAGTATTAGGACTCCCTCATGAGATTCAAGAGGTGAGAAATGCTTTTAATGCTTACGATAATTTACCATATTGGCAAGCATCAAACCCTGAACATTTATTATCTGCTCATAAACTTTTGATGTATGGCTTAGTCGATGATGCTGGGCAATATAGAAACCAAGGGGTTGGTATATATAGAGAAAAACAACTCATTCATATGGCCCAACCAGCAAACAGAGTGCCTATTTTAATGGGAGATTTGCATAATTGGTTAAGTACTACCGATTATCACCCTTTAATTGCTAGCTATATTTTTCATTATGAGTTTGAATTTATACATCCATTTTCAGATGGAAATGGCAGAATGGGACGGTTATGGCAAACCTTATATCTCAGCCAGTGGCAACCAATGTTTGCCTACCTTCCAGTCGAAACTGTAATCAAAGATCAGCAAAATGAATATTATCAGGCATTATCTTTATCTGATAAAGCTTGCGACTCTACATTCTTTGTCTTATTTATGCTCAAAGCTTTATTATCATCAATCAAAGAAGTACAAAGTAGTTCAAGTGAACAAGCAAGCGATCAAGTAAACGTCCATGTAAGCGATCAAGTAAAACGACTGCTACACTGGTTAAATAATAAAGAGCCACAAAAACAATCCGTAATTATGGCAGGTTTAACATTAAAACATCGCCCAACCTTTAAAAAGAATTACTTATCTCCAGCATTAGACGCTGATTACATCGAAATGACAGAGCCAGATTCACCAAAAAGTCCTAAGCAAAAATATTACTTAACGCAATTAGGTAAAAATATCATTAATGTATAAACAACATACATGTGCATTTTTAGGCATTGAACATGATTCAACTTTGATCATTAAAGAAGATGATGAGCCTTGGATCTTAAGAATATTAAAACTAGCGACCGAAGATGACTTAGAGAATAACCACCATCTAGCAATAATAGGTGACATTATAGAGCAAATTGAAATAACAGTTTGCTTTTGCCCATACTGCGGTGCTCAGTTAGATAAACCAAAGAAGTTGAGTTAATAGGTAGTGTATAACTTTATCCTGGCAGAATTTAAAGCCACGTCCATAAAAACAGACAACAAAAACCCCTTCATTTCTGAAGAGGCTTTTCTAAATTATGTGAGTCAACCGTATAAGCCGGGTTCTGTTCTTTTTCGAAAAAAAGGATAATCATTCGTCTAGGCCTTAAATCGCTCTAAGGCTCAAGCAACCTACCCGGTTCTGACGTGGACCACGCCTATACTATTTAAAGTATTAGAACCCTATTTGGTCTTGCTCCGAGTGGAGTTTACCCTGCAACCAACTGTTACCAGAGGTCCGGTGCGCTCTTACCGCACCCTTTCAGCCTTACCTGTTCAACCTTCTTTATAAATAAAGAAAATTGCCATCGGCGGTCTTCTCTCTGCTGCACTTGTCGTAGGCTCGCGCCCCCCAGCCGTTAGCTGGCACCCTGTCCTGTGGAGCCCGGACTTTCCTCCCCTTTACCCGTATATCTAATGCCGAAACAAAAAATACCACGATAAAGCAGCGATCATCTGGCTGACTCGGGGCGCATTATACGGGTTTATCTTGCTAGAGGAAACGTATTCTCGCAAATTCTATTTTTATTTATTTTACTGGCTATTGTCTTGTGCTATTGCTGATTTATAAAGCGCATTTTTTTTCAAACCGAAATAGTCAGCTACTATGCCACAGGCTTTTTTTAGCGGCATTTCCGATTTTAATAAATCTAACATACGTACAACATCAGGATCTAATGCATCAGCATCTGTGATTTTACCTGGCAACATTAATACAAATTCACCTTTTTGTCGGGCCCGGTCTTGCGTTAAAAAAGCCTTAAGTTCAGGGATGCTACCGCTAAAAAATGTCTCATAAGTTTTTGTGATTTCTTTAGCTAGTACGATTTGTTGTTCACTACCCAATACCTCTTCGGCATCATCAAGGCTTGCCATTATTCTATGCGTACTCTCATAAAGAATACTGGTGATCCCAGTCGCTACCGCCGCAAGATAAAAGTCTTGTCTGGCTTTACTTTTAGCGGGTGTAAATCCTAAAAATTGAAATTTATCAGTTGGTAACCCTGAGCAGCTGACAGCTGCAATCGCGGCGCACGCACCAGGTACCGGCGTTACATTCGCGTTTTGTTCACGACATAAATTCACCACAGAATAGCCTGGATCACTAATCAGTGGTGTGCCAGCATCAGACACCAAGGCTACATTTTTACCTTCTTGAAGCCAATCTACTATTTGCTGTGCTTTTTGTTTTTCATTATGGTCATGTAAAGCGAAAGTTTTTGCTTTAATAGCAAAGTGGCTTAACAACTTTCCTGTATGTCGAGTATCTTCGGCGGCAACTAAGTCAACCTCAGATAAAACCCTTAAAGCACGTTGACTTATGTCATCTAAATTACCAATTGGGGTGGCAACTACAAAAAGAGTGCCCATTTTGTTTGAAATATCCTCATTTAGCATTGAGGTCTCCTGCTTCAGTCAGTAATATTAGAGTATTGCCATTTTGTATTGAGAAAATCCCGTGCGGCTCAAACACTCCAGTTTAATTTTGTTATTTTCCCTGTTATCTGCCTGTAGCACAACAGAGAAAACCGTAAGTGTGAAAAAAACAACTCAAGCCCCAATTGAACCTGTAATCGAAATTCCGTTAGATGCTGAAACTTTATATCAAAATGCCAGGTTAAAACGCGGTTTAGACAAAATCAATCAGTTACAACAAGCACGTGATTTGGCTTTTACTGAAAAAAACTGGCCTCTGTTAGAGCTAATATGTGAAAATTTAATCTCAATTCAGCATGACGATAATGTCCAAAATAAACTTTATATTGCACTGTCTAAATTTCATCAACAAAGATATGCTGCAGCACTCAGCATATTAGATCAGCTTAAAAGTAAATTGACGTCTCCTGTACATTTTTATTGGCATCAATATACCACTGCGCGTATTTATGCAGAACAAAATCTTACTTTTGAATCTATGCCCTATTTTTTCAGGGCATCTGAAACCGCACAGGAATATGATATTGATGTATCAGAATTAAATGCTTTATTGTGGCTTGAACTCACAAAATTACCTGCGTTTACCTTAGAACAACTAAAAACAGGCTCAGTAAACCAACAAGGCTGGGTAAATCTAGCTTTATATACCAACCTTTATTTAGGTGATCCCGTAGCCTTACATAGTGCAATGAATAACTGGCAACGCCGTTACATTAACCATCCGGCCAGTTTTGCATTACCAGCAAAGATGCAAAATTTAATGGAAGTAAAACCCTACGAAGTAAGTAAATTGGTTGTATTATTACCTGCCAGTGGTAAAAATAAAAAAATAGGGACTGCATTGATGAATGGTATTGTTGCTGCATCTGATATTCGCAGTGATACGCAATTACACTTTATTAATTCTGAACTTTCTGCAGATGATATTACTGAACAGCTTGCTGAAATCACCCCTGATTTTGTGATTGGCCCGTTATTTCGTCAAAATATTTCCAAACTCAAAGAAAAAAATGTATTGGCAAACTATCCGACCATTTTTTTGAATACCAGCGAACAGCAACGCCAGTCATTAGAACATTATTTCTTTGCACTTTCGCCTGATCATGAAGTTACCCAGAGTGTGCATCACTTTTTAGCGAAAGGTTACCAAAAACCGCTGTTAATAGTGCCTGATAATAATTCAGGCAGACGCCATGTAGATTACTTTTTGGCTCAGTGGGAGCAATATGCGACAACGTCACCGGAAGTTGGCTATTATGCCAATAAAGAAGACATGCAGAAACAAATAAAATTGCTATTGGAAGTTGATAAAAGTAAAGCCCGGATCAATACAATAAAATCGCTATTTAAAACTAAAATAAAAAGCGAAACCCGCTCCAGAAGAGATATAGATGCAATATATCTACTCGGGGATCCTGTGCAAACCCGCTTGTTAAAACCTTATTTCGATGTCAATGTCAGTACATTTGTAGAAAGGATCCCTCTATATGCGAGCTCTAAAAGCCATAGTCTACAGGTAGATAAAACAGATAAGCGTGATTTAGCAGGCTTATACTTTACAGAAATGCCCTGGATGCTGCAAAGAAATCACACCCAACCAGAACTACGCGCCCAATTTGATAAATTATGGCCATCTTTAGGCGATTTACAGCAAAGATTATTTGCTATGGGATATGACTCAGTTAAATTAATTCAACAAATTCGCCAATTAAGTGTATTGCCAGGTAAGACTATTCAAGGGCTTAGCGGGCAACTTTCAGTGAATACACAAGGCGAGGTTCAGCGCACTTTACAGTGGGCACAATACCGTAAAAAATCAGTCGTTCCCGTGGATTTAATTCAAACTGAACCTACACCATTATTTATACAGGAATTAAGCCTGGCGAAAGGTTGATATTATAACCGACTTACTCCTATGCTTTTACTGATAAATATAAAGGAGTATATAAATGAAATGGCTCAATGCGGTATGGAAAAATACCAAGGAAAAAGGTGCATATTACGAATCTAAAGCTGAAAAGTATTTAGTAAACCAGGGATTAAAACCTGTAACACGTAATTATTGGTGTAAATTAGGTGAAATTGATTTGATCATGCAAGATCAAGATACGCTGGTATTTATTGAAGTAAAATATCGCAAAGATTTAGGTTTTGGTGGGGCTGTTGAAGCATTAACCCAAAGCAAACTTCGAAAACTTAAAAACGCAATAAATCACTACTTACAACAAAATCAATTACAAAATTTACCTTTAAGAGTCGACTTTGTAGCGATAAATGGGCAAAATCCATATCAATTCGACTGGTTTAAAAATGTTCTGTGAGCAATTCATCTTATGCAAGAAATAGTTAAAGAAATTTATACCGAAAGTATACAGGCACAAATTGCAGCCGGTGAGGTTTTACCTGGCGCTTTAGAATCAGCAGCCTTTACTATTGCACAAAGCTTAATTAATGGTAATAAGTTGATCTGTTGCGGTTTTCAAAGTTGTCACATGCTAGCCGAGCATATGGCAAATTTACTGGTAAGTTTTTATGAAACTGAAAGACCCTGTTTACCAGCAATTGCACTGAAGAGTGAATTAAGTCATTTAAGTAGCTACGTAGAACAAAATGATCAGGATACTTTTGCACGCCAGGTAAGAGCTTTTGCGGTTCAAGGCGATTTATTACTCATATTAGCCATTAATGGCAATGAAAAACCTATTATTTCTGCAGTGGAAGCGGCACTAACTAAAGATATGACGGTCATAGCATTAGTAGGAGATGATGGTGGTGAATTAGTTGGTTTGCTAGGGCCTAATGATGTTGAGATCAGAGTGCCTTCAAAACGCCCTAGTCGTATTGTTGAATCACACTTATTTAACCTACATTGTTTAACTGAACTTATTGATCTAACACTTTTCCCACAGGAAGAAATTTAATGTTAAAACACTTAGCTATTTTATCTGTTATTTTAGTATTACAAGGCTGTGCTGTTGCAATTGTCGCAGGTACTGCGGGTGCTGTATCATCGGCTAATGACAGACGCACGATCGGCGCACAAATTGATGATAATAATATTGAAATAAAAGCCGCCTACGCTATCGATGCGATCACGCAATTAGAAAAGTTTGCCAACGTCAATGTTGTTAGTTTAAATGGTGTGGTTTTATTATTAGGCCAAACACCAACCGAAGAAATGCGTATGTTAGCGCAAAAATCACTTCAGGATGTGAAAGGGATCAAAAAAATACACAATCAAATTCGTATCGGCAACAATACCGGGATCAGTACACGTACCCACGACACCTGGCTAACTTCTAAAGTTAAAACAAAGTTATTAACTGAGGAGTCTGTTAGCAGCAGCCATATTAAAGTGATCACCGAAAATAGCGAAGTATTCTTAATGGGCCTGGTTGCCACTGGTGAAGGTGATAAAGTAGTTAATATCGTGAGAAATATCTCAGGTGTCAGTAAAGTGATTAAAGTATTCGAATATCTTTAAAGATTTTGATTTTTAAAATAAAAAAGGCTTGAATATTCAAGCCTTTTTTAATGTTCTAGCAGAAAAACTATTTTATCACTCTGAGGTGTGATGGTTTTTTTGCTTCAGGTTTTACCTGCTGTTCATTCGTATCAGCTTCAGAAATATTACTCTCTGATTCTGGCATATCGCCCGCATGCTCAGCAGTAAACACTGTACCTTCACCGTTTTCTCTGGCGTAGATAGCAAGAACAGCACCGATAGGTACCACAACTCTCATTGGTTGACCAGAGAAACGGGCATTAAAGCACAATTCCTGGTTATCCATAGAAAATTGTGCAACGGCAGATGGGCTGACATTCAATACTATCTGTCCATCCTGGACGAATTGAGTCGGTATCGTAACCGCCGGATACTCAGCATTAACCACTAAATGTGGTGTACACTGATTATCAACAATCCAATCATAAAATGCACGAAGCAAATAAGGACGATTTGAAGTCATATTTTTCAACCTTTAAAGGTGTATTTCACGCTCAGTTTCAGTTAAAGAAGCTTCAAATGATTCACGTTCAAATAAACGCTTCATATAATCTTTAACTTCTTTACTACCCGCTCCATTTAACTCAATACCTAATTCAGGTAAACGCCATAACAATGGCGCTAAGTAACAATCTACTAAGCTAAACTCTTCACTCATAAAAAATGGAACCTCAGTGAAAATAGGTCCGATACTTAGCAAGCCTTCAGTAAGTTCTTTACGAGCTTGCTCTGCATCTGCACCACCTTCATAGACTTTGAAAGCCAGTGAGTACCAGTCATTTTGAATACGATGCATCATCAGACGACTTCTGCCACGCATAACAGGGTATACAGGCATTAGTGGCGGATGAGGGAATCTTTCATCAAGATATTCCATTATGATGCTAGCTCGGTACAAACCTAGCTCACGATCAATTAATGTCGGAACCGTACCATAAGGGTTAATTTCATGTAGTGCTTCAGGTAAATTATCTTGTTCAGCTAAATGAATATCAACGCTTACACCTTTTTCCGCAAGTACAATGCGAACCTGGTGACTATACATACAGTTAGCACCAGAAAAAAGGGTCATTACAGGGCGTTTATTGGCAGCAACAGCCATGCCTACCTCCAGTTATTTAATAAACAACAATAGGGGCAAAGGCCCCTATTGTAAAAATGTATTTAAGAAAAATTCAAATTAATGAACATCTCTGAAATATTCTTTCTTCAATAAGAATGACAAGAACAATAAGATAAATAAAAACCCTATTACCCATTTTCCTATTTTCACAGACTCTAGACGTGAGGGTTCACCCACATATTCAAAGAAATTAGCTAAATCGCGGGCAACTTGATCATATTCATCATCACTCATTTCACCCGAACCATCAGACTCAGTACCAATGACTTTTGTTACCTGCTTTCCATCTTCATCTACTGTTTTAGTGATAGCAGTTGGTACACCTTGCAACTCTTGTAATACGTGCGGCATACCGACTGATGGAAATATGACATTATTTACACCAAAGGGACGTGTTTCATCTTTATAAAAGGATTTAAGGTAAGTATAAATCCAGTCAGCAGATCTTACACGCGCCACTAATGTTAAGTCAGGAGGCGTTGCGCCAAACCATTTAGCTGCATCGTCAGGGTCTATTGCATTTTTTATATGACTGCCCACTTTTGAGCCATCAAAAATTAATTGTTGTTGACCAATTTCAGTTGGAATACCGATATCACGGAAAGTACGTTCATACCGCTGATATTCCATCTGATGGCAACCTAAACAATAATTCATGAATAATTTAGCACCACGTTGTAATGACGCATTATCTCTTAAATCATTGTTTGCTTCCATTAATGGCACTGATGGCCCGGCAGCAACCGCAATCGTGGATGCCACACTTGCTGAAAGGGCGAATAAACCTATAACTAATTTTTTCATCATTTGGTTAACCTCTCAGGCAATGGCTTAGTTTTTTCATTTCGACTGTAAACAAACAGTAAAACAAAAAACATAAAATAAGTCACTGTGGTGATTTGCGATAAAATTGTTTTAAAGTCAGTTTGTGGTGTAGCACCAATCCATCCAAGGATAACAAATGTTACAACAAAACCCGCCAGATTCCATGTATGTAAACCACAACGATATCTAAATGATCTGACAGTACCACGGTCAATCCATGGCAATAATGCTAATGCACCAATCGCGCCACCCATAGCAATAACGCCCATTAATTTATCAGGAATAGCACGTAAAATTGCATAGAAAGGAGTGAAATACCAAACTGGAAAAATATGTTCTGGTGTTTTTAATGGATTAGCAGGTTCAAAATTTGGCGCTTCTAAAAAGAAACCATTCATTGCAGGTGCAAAGAATACAACGGCACAAAAGAATATAAAGAAGCCTACAACATATAAAACATCTTTCACTACAAAATAAGGAAAGAAAGGAACTGCATCTACGATATCTTTTTTACCAGAATAATATTCGTGAAATTTGAATTTAGAAATAGCTTCTGGATCAACAGATCCTTTTTTACGTTTAATCTCTATGCCATCAGGGTTATTAGAACCCACTTCATGTAAAGCAACGATATGCAAGAATACTAAAATAACTAATACAAATGGCAACGCAATAACATGCAAAGCAAAGAAACGATTCAAAGTGGCACCTGAGATAACATAGTCACCACGGATCCATAATGTCAATTCATCACCAACAATAGGTATAGCACCAAAGATAGAGATAATTACCTGAGCACCCCAGAAAGACATCTGTCCCCAAGGTAACAAGTAACCCATAAATGCTTCGGCCATAAGAACTAACAATATAGCCATACCAAACAACCAAAGCAGTTCACGTGGTTTTTGATAGGAACCGTAAATCATTCCCCTAAACATATGTAGATATACTACAACGAAAAAAGCGGATGCTCCGGTTGAGTGGAGATACCGTAGCAGCCAGCCATAAGGTACATCACGCATGATATACTCAACAGATGCAAATGCCCCTTCTGCTGAAGGTACATAATTCATTGTTAACCAAATTCCGGTTAATATTTGGTTTACTAGCACTAACATGGCTAACGAACCAAAAATATACCAAAAATTAAAGTTTTTTGGTGTTGGATATTGCGCCAAATGCATATTCCAGACTCGCGTCATAGGAATACGTTGATCGATCCAATCAATTGTATCTGTAACAACTTTACCGATAGCCATTATGCGTCCCCTTCTTCAACACCAACAAGAATTGTTGTGTCGTCAATGAACATATATGGAGGAATTTCCAAATTAAGCGGAGCTGGAACACTTTGGAAAACCCTGCCAGCCAAATCAAATTTTGAACCATGACACGGGCAGAAAAAACCATCATCAGTACCTTCAACTAATTCACCAAAGCCACCTTTAAGGAAACTAGGAGAACAGCCTAAGTGAGTACAAATACCAACAGCTAAGAAAATTTCCGGCTTTTGCGAACGAAATTCGTTTTGCGCAAACACAGGTTGTTGTTCTTCTTCTGATTGCGGGTCACGTAACTGACCTTCATGAGCTTTTAATTGCTCAAGCATTTTAGGTGTACGAGAAACAACCCAAACAGGTTTTCCTCTCCATTCGACACGAATTAATTGTCCGGGTTCAAGTTTACTAATATCCACTTCTACAGGCGCGCCCGCAGATTTGGCTCGTTCACTTGGGCTCCAAGACGCGATAAAAGGGACAGAAGCTCCAACCGCTCCCACACCACCTACTACTGAGGTAGCTATGGTCAAAAAGCGACGTCGGCTATTGTCTACTGGCGCATTGCTCATCCACTCATCTCCAAGATGTTCCTCAATACTTGCCACATTGAGAAGTTAGTTACAGCAGTTAAATAAAAACATATAACAAAACAGGCTCAAAAAAGAAGCAACACTTTGATTTTAAATTAGTTGTTGCTAATCTTGAACCCGAATTAATTACAATTATATTTTTTGATTATAAATTGTTTTGCAATTGTAGCAAAAATAAAGCTAATTGACTGAGACTTTTATGTATTTTTTGAAAAAAACAAATAAAACCTCACTTAAGATGAGTAATTAAGATTTTTCACACATCTTTGATGTAATTGGTAAAAGCACTTACATGCAAAATTAAGTGAAGTTGATTTAACTAACAATAAATAATAGAAGCCTTTACTTTATTGATCCTAAAAATAAAAAACCCAGCAAATGCTGGTTTTTTGAAATTCTTTCGAACGTAATATTAACGTTTTGGCAATGATGGAAGTGTGGACGCTTACGCGTTTTATGAATACCGACTTTCAACGCTCAACTTTACGTGCATCACCCTAAAATAAAAGTATGAAACTTTATCTTCTTTGCAGAGCCTAAAACAAAAAACCCAGCAAATGCTGGGTTTTTGAAATTCTTTCGAACGTAATATTAACGTTTTGAGAACTGTGGACGCTTACGAGCTTTATGAAGACCCACTTTCTTACGCTCAACTTTACGTGCATCACGGGTAACGAAACCAGCCTTACGTAGAGAAGAACGAAGTGACTCGTCAAATTGCATAAGTGCACGAGTAATACCGTGACGAATTGCGCCAGCCTGACCTGTAATACCACCACCAGAAACAGTGATGTGTAAGTCAAATTTTTCGCTCATTTCAACTAGATCTAACGGTTGACGAACAACCATACGTGCAGTTTCACGACCGAAGTACTCTTCGATAGAACGTTTGTTGATAACGATGTTGCCAGTACCCGGACGTAAGAATACGCGAGCTGCTGAACTTTTACGACGACCTGTACCGTAGTATTGATTTGCCATGATAGTATTCCTTAAATGTCCAGTACTTTAGGCTGTTGTGCAGCATGATTATGCTCAGCACCAGCGTAAACTTTAAGTTTACGATACATTGCGCGACCTAATGGTCCTTTTGGCAACATACCCTTAACAGCTTTTTCGATGATCATTTCAGGCTTTTTAGCTTGAAGTTTATCAAAAGTGATTGATTTAAGGCCACCTGGGAAACCAGTATGAGCGTAGTAAATTTTGTCTTTAAATTTATTACCAGTTACAGTTACTTTCTCAGCATTGATAACGATGATGTAATCACCTGTATCTACGTGAGGAGTATATTCTGGCTTATGCTTACCACGTAAACGGTGAGCAATTTCAGTCGAGATGCGGCCCAGAGTTTTATTCTCTGCGTCAACTACATACCAGTCGCGTTTTACCGATTCTGGTTTAGCTACAAAAGTTTTCATTTTTTAAAATCCATTGTGTTATTAAAACCACAGGCAGTTATTACTTTAAGTAAAAAATAAACATGCTACCAATCATATACTTACACTCTAAAAGAGCAAAAGATTTTATCTAAAATTAGTAACTAAACCAATAAAGATAATTGAACGGTAAGTGGTGGAGGCCGGAGTATAGCAATGGTTTCACTCAGTAGCAATGAAATGTTTATTTTTTCTCCTTTTAAAAAATAAAGGACCTAAAATAAACGTTTCATTACTCACCTGATAAGGTTTGAGTAAAGTTATGCCAAGTGCTCTTTGGCTAAATATTCTAATGATTGCATTTCTTGCAAACGACTTATACAACGTTTAAATTCAAAACTTAATATACCGCCTGAGTATAAATCAACCAACGCGACTTCAGCAGAAATAATTAACGTCACGTGACGTTCATAAAACTCATCCACCAGGGCTATAAACCGCCTGGCGGCATCATCATTTTGTTGCCCCATAAGTTTAACGTTTGACAATAACACGGTATGATAGATTCGACTTATTTCCATATAATCTAACTGGCTACGTGCTGTTTCACATAACTCACTGAATTCAAACATGACAATACTATCAGCTTCCATTCTTGTCTGTAGCATACGCCCTTCAATTTCAATTTTTTTCTGACTCCCTTCTTCAGGTGCCAGTTTAGTAAAGTATATAAATAAATTTTTATCCGCAGCTGTATCCAGGGGGCTATGATAAATCTCTGCTTGCTCTAAGGTTCTTAATCTATAATCGACTCCTGAATCAACATTAACAATATCAGTATTGTGTTTAACTAATTCAATCGCTGGTAGAAAGCGCGCTCTTTGTAATCCATATTTATATAGTTCATCGGGCACGATATTTGATGTGGCAACCAAAATAATTTGCCGTTTAAATAACGCCTGCATTAACCCGCCTAGTAACATAGCATCGGTTATATCTGAAACAAAGAATTCATCAAAACAAATGATATCAGTTTCAGCTTTAAATTTATCCGCCACTTTTTCAAGTGGATCTGCAGTATCTGATAAGAGTTTTAATTCATCATGAACGCGATGCATAAAACGATGAAAGTGAACACGCATTTTTCGATTTGTTGGTAACGACTCATAAAATGTGTCAACTAAATAAGTTTTGCCACGTCCTACTCCACCCCAAAAATACAAACCTTTTATCGTAACGTCTTCTTTTTTACTAAACAAACCTGCAAAAAAACTTTTTTTCTTTATAGGCTTAGCTTGTAAATCATCATATAAACGCTGCAATTGTCTGACCGCATTTTCTTGAGCCGCATCATAATGAAAGTCTGCACGTTTTAAATCTGCTTGATATTTTTGCCAGGGAGTCATGGAAAATCATTTTTATTTGTCGTTATTTCTTGCAATCATATTAACACGGTGCACAAGGTAGCGTATATTTAACATAGGAATAAATTTAAACATAAATCTAACTTTCACAATTAACCACGAAAACATTTTCAGTTAGCGGTGTTTTCATTCAAGGAGTTATCAATGACAACAATCTCTTGGCTTTCTTTTTTAATCGTGACTGCTGTAGCCAGCTTTTTTGTTGGTTCTGTTTTCACCAAAAGACAATATGAAAATGACGAATTAGAAAAAGAAGTTGAAAATGCAAAGGCGACCTTAGCACAATACAAACAAGATGTTGCCGATCACTTATCAAACACAGATAAACTCGTGTCTAAAATGAAAGATAATTATGAACAGCTTTCAGATCATGTCAGACAAACAAATAATTTATTACTTAGCGATAATACAAAAGAATCAACTCCATTCTTTTCCAAAGAAACCACAGAACAGTTACAGGCATCATTAGATAAACTTGAAAAGCCAAAAGTGAAACCAAAAACTCTCGACTCACAACCTTCTGATTTTGCTCAGGGAGAATCAGGAATTTTTGCGGGTAATAAAGGAAATACAACATCATCTGAGCATACTGTTTAAAATATTTACTTACATTTTACAGAAGCGTCATTTTACCCCTTGATGAACTTTTTTCTGTCCCCATAGTCTTTATTAACTGTAAGCATTAATCATATTTTCTCCCTTAATATGATTAATGCCAATTATGTTTTTAAAAATAATTTCCTGGAGAGTTGTATTGACTATGAACCCTAAATTAAAAGTTTTAAGTGCCATTTTTCTATCGTCCAGTATTTTGCTCAGCCCAACAATCACACATGCAAAATTACCCATAGCGATCAGCGGACAGCAATTGCCAACTTTAGCGCCAATGCTAGAGCAAGTTACTCCTGGAGTAGTGAGTATTCGCGTTTCAGGAGCTAAAGAAGTCAGACGTCAGGTAGACCCTTTTGATTTCTTTTTTGGCAATCCACAACGCCAACGCCGTGGCCCAAGTCAAAAACAACCTTTTAGCGGATTGGGATCAGGCGTTATAATCGATGCAAACGAAGGCTTTGTTGTTACGAATAACCACGTTATTCAAGATGCAGAGAAAATAGTGGTTACATTAAAAGATGGCCGTGAATACGACGCTAAATTAATTGGTGCAGATAAACAATCAGACATTGCATTACTTGAAATTGATAATACAGATTTAACAGAAGTTAAACTCGCAAACTCAGATAAATTACGTGTCGGTGATTTTACAGTCGCTATCGGTAATCCGTTTGGTTTAAGCCATACTGTTACTTCTGGTATTGTCAGCGCTATGGGCCGAAGCGGCCTGAATATTGAAGGTTATGAAGATTTCATCCAGACAGATGCTGCGATTAATCAAGGCAACTCTGGTGGTGCTTTGGTTAATTTAAATGGTGAGTTAATTGGTATAAACACCGCTATATTAGGTGCTTCTGGTGGAAATGTAGGAATAGGTTTCGCTATACCATCCAACATGATGAAAAACCTGGTTGATCAAATCATTGAACATGGCGAAGTGAGACGTGGCGCATTAGGCATTCAAGGCCGTACCCTCAACGCAGGTTATGCCAAAGCACTTGATTTAAAAGTAAAACAAGGAGCTATTGTTGAGCGTGTAGTAGAGGATTCAGCCGCCGATAAAGCAGGTATCAAAACAGGCGATGTTATCGTATCTATAGATGGTAATGACATCGAAAGCTTCTTAGAGCTTAGAAGTAAAATAGCCACTTTAGGTGAAGGTAAAAAAATCAAATTAGGTATTATCCGTGATGGCGATAAGCAAACATTAAAAGTTACCCTTGAAAGTGCCAGCCAACAAGTGGCCAGAGCTGAGAAACTACATCCGATGTTAGAAGGTGCGGAATTAGAAGCCAGTAAACATGGCATTAAAGTTACCAATGTAGAACAACGCTCTCCCGCAGCCAGGGTCGGGCTTGAAGAAGGCGATGTGATCACATCGGTTAACAGACGAAAAATAAACAACATCAGAGAATTATCTAAAACGATTGAAGATATCAAAGGAAATATTGTGTTAGGTGTGAAACGTGATGATGATCATCTATTCTTATTGATCCAATAAAACCGTTTTATATACATTATTTATAAAAAAGAAACAGTGGCACTTGCTGCTGTTTCTTTTTTTATGCCATGATACTAACTACTCGAACTCTCAAATTATATGATACTGTGCTTAGAATCTTAAAATTTATATCATTACCTATATTTTCCGGACTGGGCATTGCGTTTTTGGTGCTATATTTAAAACCTGAATTTAATCTGCCATTAGCCACAAACATACATACTGAAACCCCTTATAATCAGTCACATTTAAGTTTTGCAACCGCAGTAAAACGCGCTTCTTCGGCTGTTGTCACTATTTATTCCGAAAGCTTTACTAACCAGCCCAGATATATGCGCGGACAAAATACAGTACAAGAATTGGGCTCTGGTGTGATAATGGCTGAAAATGGCTATATTCTAACAAATTACCATGTGATCAATAATGCCGACCAAGTGATTGTTATTCTTACCGATGGCCGCCAATTTACCGATGTACAATTAATTGGATTCGATACTGTGACAGATCTCGCATTGTTAAAAATTCAGGCTGAACACTTACCTGTTGTTCCTATGGATGACAATTTTATTCCGCAAGTGGGTGATGTTGTGCTAGCCATAGGAAACCCGTTAAATTTAGGTCAAACCATTACACAAGGGATCATTAGCGCTACGGGCAAACAAAATATCTCTCAAAGTTCTCACTCTAATCTACTACAAATGGATGCGGCTATTAATGTAGGTAATTCTGGCGGTGCATTAGTAAACTCTAACGGTGTATTAGTAGGTATTAGTTCAGCACAATTTAAAGCCAGAAGAAATATCGACGTACAAGGGATCTTTTTCGCAGTACCTTATGATTTAGCGAAAGATGTGATGAGTAAACTCATCAAGTTTGGGCAAGTCGTACGTGGGTATCTGGGTTTTACCGCCTCTCCTGTTGACAACAAAGGCAAAGATGCAATAACTCAATTATCTCAGGTTTCTGGAATGCGCATAGATTATATTGATCCGCTAGGCCCTGCATGGAGAGATGGCTTACAAGTAAATGATATTGTTATTAGTATAGATAATAAACCTGTCACCAATTTAAAACTCACTTTAGAGCAAATAGCTAATACCTCACCTGGAAATAAAATTGATTTTGAACTGTATCGCGATGGAAAGTTACACAAATTGCAAGTGGAAGTTGCTGAATTAGAACCTGTTTTATAATAAAATAGGACCTGAGGTTTAGGTCCTATTTTTGTTAAACACTACGGCGTTTTATATTTGCACCTAAAGCGCTTAATTTATCTTCAATTTTTTGATATCCACGATCAACATGGTAAATTCTGTCAACTAAGGTTTCACCTTGCGCCACGATACCCGTTAAAATTAAGCTTGCAGACGCTCTGAGATCGGTCGCCATTACCTGAGCACCAGATAAACTCTCTGTATGACCGCAAATAGCCGTATTGCCTTCCAGACTGATGTTTGCTCCCATACGTTGCAACTCAGGCACATGCATAAAACGATTTTCAAAAATAGTTTCTGTAATAATAGCGCTTCCTTGTGCAACCACATTCAAGGCTGTAAATTGTGCCTGCATATCTGTAGGAAAACCGGGATGAGGCATAGTTTTGATATTAACCGCTTTTAAGGTTCTGTTTCTCATATCCAGATAAATAGTATCATCATTTACTTCAACTAAAGCGTTAGCCATACGCAGTTTTTCAATTACAGGCTCTAAACTATGGTCTGTATTTTTACATAAAACTTCACCACCACTCATAGCAGCGGCAACTAAGAAAGTACCAGTTTCAATACGATCTGGTAAAATTTTATGTTCACAACCAACAAGCTGTTCAACACCTTCTATTTCTATGCGGTCTGTTCCAGCACCAGATATCTTAGCGCCCATATTAGAAAGATAAAGCGCAAGATCTACAATTTCAGGTTCTCTTGCCGCATTTTCTAATACGGTTATGCCTTGTGCTAATGTCGCTGCCATCATGAGATTTTCTGTTGCACCGACACTAACTACATCCATAAAAATATGCGCGCCTTGCAGTCGTCCTGTCACTTTTGCATTAATATAGCCGTTTTCAACTTCAATATTAGCTCCCATTTTTACCAGGCCTTTAATATGAAGATCAACGGGGCGGGCACCAATAGCACAACCGCCAGGTAAAGAAACTTGAGCTTCACCAAAACGAGCAAGTAGTGGCCCTAACGCTAAAACAGAGGCACGCATTTGTTTTACTAATTCATAAGGTGCAATAAGCTGATTAACACAACTGGCATCGATCTGTAATACATCGTCTAACCAGTTAATTTTTGCACCTAATTCAGCTAATAACGCTTCAGTGCTTTGAATATCACGAAGTTTTGGGACATTTAAAAACGTACTGCAGCTATTTGCTAATAATGATGCAAAAAGAATAGGTAAAGCTGCATTTTTTGCACCTGATATAGTTACTTCACCAGCCAGTGTCGAGCCACCTTGTATAATAAACTGATCCATACTTAATACCTCGACTACTGAGGAAGGATCAATTTACGCTCTCTGGCCCAATCTGCTGGGGTAAAAGCGCGAATAGAAACAGCATGAATTGTACCATCAGCAATAAGATCTTTTAATGGCGCATAGACCAATTGTTGCTTTTTTACGCGGCTAACATCAGAAAAACATTCGCCAACAGCAATAACTTCATAGTGCGTGCCATTTGCTTTTACATGCACTTCACTAAGAGACAGATTTTCTTTTAAAATTGATTCGACTTGACTTGGTTCCATTATTTTTTACTCAAATAAGTGATTTACCTGACCTAGCTGCATTAATTTATGCAATTGTTCTGGTATATTTTGCAATTCAAGGGACAACCCTTGTTGCTTAAAATTAGTTAGTAAGTGAATTAACCAAGCTAAGCCTGCGGTGTCAACCCTAGTAACAGCTGACAGGTCGAATTTAATACAATTATTAGTAAGACCTGCAATATTTTTTAATTCATCAATATCTTTTACTGTTTCTCTGGTCAATTCACCACTTAAAATAAAATCACCTTCATGATGCTTTACCAACTTAAGCATCACTTTTCACAACTTTACTTTTCATTTGTATAGGTAGCTTACTTTTTTTCTCAAGTAGGTTAATAACGTACTCTAATCCTTCTGTACGCAAAATTCCGTGTAATTCACTTTGTTTCGCATCTAACAAACTGATCCCTTCAGCAACCATATCATAGGCACGCCATTGTTCGTCTTTATTTTTACGTAATTTAAAGTCAATATGAATATCAGGCTTGCCCGCTTCAACAATTCGTGTACCTACTACAGCAATCTTTTCTTTCCCTAAGTTTTTTTCCGGATCAAATAATACTTGCTGATCAGTATATTGGGTAAATACACCTGCATAGGTCGACACTAAATAGTTTTTAAAGACATCAATAAAACGTTTTACATTTTCAATTTCGTTTTTCTTTTCTTCTTCATTTTCAATATTACGAATTTTTTGAATATGACTTCCTAATACTTTATAAGCTGCATATTTATAATCGATATAGGGGATCAATTCTTCTTCAACCACGATTTTTAAATGATTTGGATTACCTTGTATGATGGCTTGATCTTTAGCCAAGCGTACAAAGGTATTACCTGCTACTTGTTTGATCAACATATATGGCTCATCTAAAGAGACGTCAGCTTGCGCAAAACTTGTAACAAATATTAATAAACCTATAATTTTTTTAAACATTTTAAATTAACCACCTTGATTAAATAAAAATTGACCAATTAGCTCTTCAAGCACAAGTGCCGATTTGGTATCAATAATGAAGTCACCATTTTTAAGTAACTTTACTGCTTCCTGCTCAAAGAGCGCATCCAGTTCATCGGCTTCTTTTGCCCCTGCTGTTGTCAACACTCCCGGATTCACCCCTAGGTATTGCTCGCCCAATATGCCAGATGTTAATATATTGACCGAGGTTGTCTCAGAAAAATTGTTAAACTCACTGGAAATTTCCATTTTAACCACTGGAGTGTAATCTACAGGGTCTAATTTAATGCTCTGAACCCTGCCAATAACGACACCTCCAACTTTTATCGGTGAGCGTACTTTTAATGAACCTATGTTATCGAATTTAGCATTAAGTATATATGTTTCGCCTGAACTACTAATCCCAGAATTAGCGACATTCAGCGCTAACATTACAAAAGCTAAAATCCCTAATGTAACAAAAAAACCAACTAATATTTCTACTTTCCGTGATACCATTTTTTACCCTTACCCACTAAACATAATAGCAGTTAATATGAAATCAAAACCTAATACAGCCAAAGATGATTGCACAACAGTATTTGTTGTTGCTTTACTGATCCCCTCTGAAGTCGGTATACAATCATAGCCTCGATATAAAGCTATCCATGTGATAATAAAAGCAAATACGATACTTTTTATTACACCATTTAATACATCGTTCTCGAAGGAAACTTCAGCTTGCATTATTGACCAGAAACTTCCTGAATCAACACCTAACCACTCAACACCAACTAAATGCGCCCCTAAAATACCAACGGCAGAAAAAATCAGTGCCAATAAAGGCATGCTAATAATACCGGCCCAAAACCTGGGTGCTATCACCCTTTTTAATGGGTCAACAGCCATCATTTCTAAACTACTTAACTGCTCTGTCGCTTTCATTAAGCCAATTTCAGCTGTTAACGCACTTCCCGCTCTACCAGCAAATAATAACCCAGCAACGACAGGCCCTAATTCACGTAATAGACTTAACGCAACCAGAGGACCTAAACTCCCTTCAGCACCATAACCTTGCAACACGGTATATCCTTGCAATGCCAGTACCATACCTATAAATAATCCAGATATTACAATGATGATCAGTGATAAAAAACCAACCATGTATAACTGTTTAATCAATAAAGGTGTACCCTTAGCAATATTGGGTAAACCAAATAGCGCTTTTACTAACATATCAGTTGCGCGGCCTATCGAAGCTAATCGATTCAGAGTTTTATGTCCGACCTGCTGTAAAAAACCTATCATTTTGCCACTCCGTATAACTCATTTGTATAATCTTGAGCTTCAAAATGAAATGGCACTGGTCCATCAGATAAACCTTGTAAAAATTGCTGAACTAATGGAGATTTATGATTTGCCATTTGCTCTGGCGTCCCCTCACCAATTACACCTTTATCCGCCACCAAAACAACATGATCTGCAATAGTTAAAACTTCCGTTACATCATGTGTAACAACAATAGAGCTGATATTTAAAACTTGATTCAAAGATTTGATCAATTTAACTAAAATCCCCATAGAAATAGGATCTTGCCCTGCAAAAGGTTCATCATACATAATTAATTCTGGGTCAAGCGCAATCGCACGAGCAAGAGCCGCTCTTCTGGCCATACCACCAGATAATTCTGAAGGCATTAAGTTTTTCGCACCTCTTAAACCTACAGCTTCTAATTTCATCAATACGATAAGCCGAATAATTTCTTCACTTAATGAGGTATGCTCTCTGATTGGAAAAGCAACATTGTCAAAGACAGACATATCAGTAAACAATGCACCACTTTGAAATAGCATACTCATTTTACGGCGAGCCTGATATAACGCCTTGCGAGTCATAGTCGGAATGCTCATGCCTTCAAATAAAATATCACCGGAATCAGGTTTCAACTGGCCACCAATTAAACGTAGCATAGTCGTTTTACCTATCCCACTGGGACCCATAATTGCTGTAATTTTACTTCTGGGAATGCTAAAACACATATCTTGATAGATAGTGCGAACTCCTCGTGTAAAAGTTACATCCTTGATTTCAACTATGTTTTGCGACAAGTCGCTCTCCAATGGACTAATTAGGCCGCTATTTTAATCTTTTTTGCACAATTTGAAACTCTATTAAAAGTAAAAATTTGTAAGAAATCACAATTATTGGAAAAATTAACGCTAAAAGTATATTTCTATAATACATTTCAGGCTGATTTTGTTAGTATTCTCAACTATACATTATCCTTATTTGGCTTTAATCGAATTAAACATGCTTACATCTTTTATTATTCTTCTTATCGCATTTGCCGCGTTAGTTTATAGTGCGGATAGATTTGTATATGGTGCTGCCGCATTAGCTAAAAATTTGGGTGTGCCAACAATTATCGTTGGCCTGACGATAGTCGCTATGGGTTCGTCTGCGCCAGAAATGATGGTTTCCGCTTCGGCTGCGCTTGCAAATAAAACAGATACAGCAGTAGGAAATGCTATTGGCTCAAATATAACAAATATTTTATTAGTTTTAGGCATCACAGCATTATTCAGGCCACTATCGGTAAGTTCCACAACATTAAAAAGAGAAATGCCACTCGTTTTACTTATTTCTATTGGTGCCTGGTATGTTGTTTCAGATAATTACTTTTCATTTTCCGAAGGTGTTGCTCTATTCGTAGGTTTTATTTGCTTTATATTGGGTTTGATTTTTATCACACTCAGACAAAAAGATAAGTCTGAAGACCCTTATGTCACCGAGGCTTGTGATGAAGTACCGACCAATGTGAGTAATAAAATTGCAATTATATGGTTGATAATAGGTATGATCATGCTGCCAGTCAGCTCCCATTTTTTGATAGGATCAGCCGTTGATATTGCTAAATTTTTTGGACTGAGTGATCTGGTAATAGGTTTAACTATCATAGCGATAGGCACTAGCCTGCCCGAATTAGCCGCTTGTATCGCCGGCGTATTAAAAAATGAAGATGATTTAGCCCTGGGTAATATCATAGGTTCCAATATATTTAATATACTCGCCGTTTTATCTTTAGCCGGTATTATCAACCCTTCTGACATCGACCCTGCTGCCGCATCCCGTGATATGTTGATTATGTTAGCTGCTACGATTGCATTAATAGCCATGTCCTTGAATTTCAGAGGTTCACGCCGCATAAATAGAGCTGAAGGTAGTATTTTACTGCTTGGTTTTATGAGTTATCAATACTATATTTTTTCACAAGTGGCTTAGAGGAATTTTTGTGTACGATTTTATAGCGCAAGGTAAAGAAGTCTTAAAAATTGAAAGACTAGCCATAGAGCAACTAGAACAATACGTTGATAAAACGTTTGAACAGGCTTGCCAATTAATGCTCAACTGCAAAGGTCGGATCATTGTTATTGGCATGGGAAAGTCAGGCCATATAGGTCATAAGATCGCAGCAACTTTAGCAAGTACAGGTACACCCGCTTTTTTTGTACATCCTGGCGAAGCAAGTCACGGAGACTTGGGAATGATAACACCAGAGGATGTTGTCATGCTTATTTCAAACTCAGGTGAAACCAGTGAAGTGATCAGTATTATACCTGTTATAAAGCGCATTGGCGCCAAAATGATCACCATGACAGGTAATAAAAATTCATCAATGGCAGTATTATCTGATGTTCATATTTGCATTAAAGTTGAACAAGAAGCCTGTCCATTAGGCCTGGCACCCACAGCAAGTACAACCGCAACCTTAGTGATGGGTGATGCAATTGCAGTTGCATTGCTTGAAGCAAGAGGATTTACCGCCGATGATTTTGCGTTATCACACCCTGGCGGTAGTTTAGGCAAGCGGTTATTACTTACTTTAAACGATATCATGCACAGTGGCGACAGAGTGCCTAAAGTAAAAAGTACCGATATCATAAAAGATGCTTTACTTGAAATGTCAGCTAAAGGTCTAGGTATGACAACGATTGTTGATGACAACGGAAGATTATTAGGCATATTTACAGATGGTGATCTGAGGCGTATTTTAGAACAAAAAATTGATATTCATAATACAGCTATCAGCCAGGTTATGACAAAAAATTCAACGAGCGTTACAGCAGATACTTTAGCCGCACAGGCGCTGAATATTATGGAAAACAAACGCATAAATGGGTTGATTATTACCAACAAAGAAAATCAACCTATAGGTGCTTTGAATATGCAAGATTTATTAAAAGCGGGTGTACTTTAAATGCCAAAAGGCAAAATGATGGAAAAAATTCACTTTCACGATCTCTATCAAAGTGTCTCTGCTGAGGTAGAGTATAAAGCCAGACAAGTAAAATTACTCATCTGTGACATAGATGGTGTTTTTTCAAACGGTATAATTTACTTAGGTAATAATGGCGAAGAACTCAAAGCTTTTAATACAAAAGATGGATTTGGTATCAAAGCACTGATTAATTCAGGTATTGAAGTTGCAGTGATCACAGGTCGGCAGTCTAATATCGTCGAAACCAGAATGAAAAACCTAAATGTTGCGCATATTTATCAAGGTCAGGATAATAAACTCATTCCTTATCAACAATTAAAAGAAAAGTTATCGTTAGCTGATAGTGAAATTGCCTATATCGGCGATGACTCTCCCGATGCTCCCGTTATGAGTTTAGTCGGTTTTGCCGTTGCAGTTAACGATGCACACCCGCTCATTAAACGCTTAGCTCATTATACCACTATGTTACCCGGTGGTTATGGTGCTGTCAGAGAGTTAACCGACCTGCTTATGTTAGCACAAGATAAAGAGTTAACCCATTCTGGAACCAGTGCATGAACTTCGCCAGGTTACTATTAAGCTCTTTATTTATCGCTATTATGGTTTGGCTTTGGTACCCGTATTTATTTACTGGTGAAACTAAACCAAATGTAAATAACGAAATAGATATGGCACCAGACTATACCGCACATGATCTCAAACAAACGATTTTTGATGAAAATGGTAAGATCAGCCACAAAGTATCAGCAAAAAAAATGGAATCGTATCAAGATATTGGGTTTACACATTTTTCAGAGCCTACTTTTATTATTTACTCTGAAGATGAAACCTGGCAAATAAAAGCTTATGAAGCCATTTTATACGAAAATAAAAAATTACTGCTTGAGCAAGATGTTGAAGCTGTTAATCTAAACCCTAATGCGATGATTCAAAAAATAGCGGCAGATCAAATTGAAATTAATATTCTGGCGTCGACTATGCGCTCAGAGCATGAAGTGAAAATGACTGGCCCTAATTTGCTCATAGTTGGTCAGGGACTTAATGCTGATCTCATTCAAGAAACCTTAGAGTTAATAAACCATACACAGACAATATATTATGACCAATAAATCAATTATTTTTAAGACCTTATACACCTTAGCTCTTTCCGGTATGGCCATTTTAAATTTGGTAAATGCCGCCGAAATCAACAATGAAGTTTCAATCGTTGCGGATAAGCAACAAGCCGTACTTAAAAAAAATGTGGTGATATTTCAAAATAATGTTGAAATTACTTATGGCAATATTTTAATCAAAGCTGATTTATTAGAAGCACATAGACGTATTGAGTTAGGGGACAAAAAAGAATTATTGATAGCCTCAGGCACGCCTGCAACTTACCTGGAAAAACTTGAGAATGGCGGGGTTATCTCAGCCAGTGCTAAAGAAATAAAGTTTGATTTGGCGACAAAAACCTTAATCATCAAAGGACAGGCTAAAATCATTCAGGAAGGTCAGCAAATTAACGCTGAAACAATTATTTATGATCAAAATAAAAAGTTAATTTCAGCTGAAAAAGATAAAAACTCTAATCAAAGAGTACATACTATCCTTACGCCTGAAAAGAAAAAACCAGCACCCGATAATACACAGCCAACGGATAAAAAATAATGAGTGTATTAATAGCAAAGAATTTAGCAAAAAGCTATAAAGGACGCCAAGTTGTAAAAGATGTTGCCATAGAGGTTAAAGCTGGCAGCATCGTTGGTTTACTAGGCCCTAACGGTGCAGGAAAAACAACCACTTTTTATATGATTGTCGGCCTGGTTCCCAGCGACAAGGGACAGGTCTGTATTGATGATGAAGACATTACGTTACTACCAATGCACAGTCGCGCCAGGATGGGAATTGGTTATTTACCTCAGGAATCATCGATTTTCAGAAAATTAACTGTCTTCCAAAACTTAATGGCCATTTTAGAAACCAGGAAAGACATTAATAAACAACAAAGATTAGAAATCTTAGATAACCTGTTAGATGAATTTAATATTAACCATATCCGCAATAGTCAGGGAATGGCACTGTCTGGTGGTGAGCGCCGCAGAGTTGAGATTGCACGCGCTTTGGCAGCCAATCCTAAATTTATTCTTTTAGATGAACCTTTTGCTGGCGTTGATCCTATTTCAGTGTTAGATATAAAGAATATAATTCAGCATTTAAAAAATCGCGGAATAGGCGTACTCATAACAGATCACAATGTACGTGAAACGTTAGATGTGTGTGAAAAAGCATATATCGTCTCTCATGGAGAACTTATTGCTGCAGGAACACCTGAACATGTATTGTCAGATCAGACAGTAAAAGATGTTTATTTAGGAGAACAATTTAAATTATAGTGACATCTCAATCTTAATGTGAAAAATATAAGCTATACTCAAAGTCTCAAATAATAGAGACATGTCAATTTATTTTTAGAAGGATTATTAGAGCTTAATGAGGCAATCACTACAGCTTCGTCTTGGACAACAACTGACTATGACTCCACAACTGCAACAGGCAATTCGCCTATTGCAGTTAAGCACATTGGATCTACAACAAGAAATTCAAGAAGCATTGGAAAATAACCCTCTTTTAGAAGTTGAAGAGCAGGAGTTTGAGGCACAAGATAAAAGAACTGACACTGATTTAAACCACGAGTCAGATTCAAAAACGAATACAGAAGACACCGCCCCCACTGCAGAAGTTGAAATTGAAACCTCTGACGCCCTTAATAAAGATACACTCACTGAAGAATTAGCAATGGATCTCTCCTGGGATGATTATGTTAGCGCTTCACCTGTATCATCTAATGCACCTGCGATGGATGATGATTATAGCTATCAGGGAAGCACCAGCGAGTCCTTACAAGACTATTTAATGTGGCAACTACGATTAACACCTTTTAGTAGCGCAACAGATGAAGCAATTGCGATAGCCATTGTTGAAGCTGTTGACGATGCCGGTTATTTAAGTATCAGTACCGAAGAAATCTTAGAAAGCATGAATTCAGAGGAACTGGAATTAGATGAAATTGAAGCTGTACTAAAAAGAGTGCAGGTATTTGATCCAATTGGAATTGCCGCCAGAACTTTTGGCGAATGCTTATTGATACAATTAAATCAGTTTGATAAACAAACTCCCTGGCTTGCACAAACTAAACAAATAGTGACAGATCATATTGAACTTTTGGCATCTCGAGATTATCGAAGTCTAATGAAAAAGACTAAGCTTAAAGAGCCAGAGCTCAAATTAGTTATGGCATTAATCCATAGCTTAGATCCAAAACCGGCATCGAGTATTATTAAAGAAAAAACAGAATACGTTGTGCCAGATGTAACGGTTAAAAAGATTAAAGGTCGCTGGGTTGTCGATCTTAACCAAGATAATATGCCTAAAATTAGAGTGAACAATGAATATGCAGCAATGGCACGAACTGTAAAATCGACTAGCGATAACCAGTTTATTCGTTCACACTTACAAGAAGCTAAATGGTTTATAAAAAGTTTAGAAAGTAGAAATGATACTTTATTAAAAGTTGCCAGTTGTATTGTAGGACAACAACAAGCCTTTTTTGAATATGGCGACGAAGCTATGAAGCCTATGGTTTTAAATGATATAGCTGAAATGGTTGAATTACACGAATCAACAATATCTCGTGTGACAACACAAAAATATATGCATACACCAAGGGGCATATATGAATTAAAGTATTTTTTCTCCAGTCATGTAAGTACAGAAAATGGAGGTGAGTGCTCATCAACAGCAATAAGGGCGCTTATCAAAAAGTTAATAGCCGCAGAAAACCAAGCTAAGCCATTAAGTGATAGCAAAATAGCGGATGTATTAGCAGAGCAAGGAATTAAAGTGGCCAGGCGAACGATTGCAAAGTATCGTGAATCACTGTCCATTCCACCGTCAAATCAGAGAAAATGTTTAATCTGAGACGTAAAACAGAAGGAAAATGTGTATGCAACTAAATTTAACAGGTCGTCACGTGGAAATAACCACTCCTTTAAGGGATTATGTAAATAACAAGTTTGCAAAATTGGAGCGACATTTTGATCATATTAACAATGTTCATGTCATTTTAGATATTGAAAAACTTGATCAAAAAGCTGAAGCAACTTTACATGTAAATGGAGGTGAATTGTTCGCAACTTCAGCGCATCAAGATATGTATGCTGCAATTGATAGCCTAATAGATAAATTAGACAGGCAGGTAATAAAACATAAAGAAAAACTTGCGCGTCATTAGCTGAATAAAAAATAAAACTGTTTATTACTATTTAACCCTCAATATTTTGTTGAAATACTGAGGTTACAAGTATAAATTATCATACTTTTAAAAATTGAGTTAAATAGTAATTGAGGTAAATAGTTAGATGAAGTTAGCCGATTTTATTTCTCAGGACTGCGTGAAAGCGTCAGTCCTTTTTCAGAGCAAAAAAAGAATCTTAGAATTCGTTAGTCAACTAGCTCATCAAAAACTTCCAGAGCTATCTCAGCAGGAAATATTAAATTCATTATTACAAAGAGAACGTTTAGGAAGCACAGGTATAGGTAAAGGAATTGCTATACCACATGGCAGATTAACAGGTATTGACTCCATACTCGGATTATTACTGGTCAATACACAACCGATCTCATTTGATGCGATAGATAATAAACCTGTCGATATTTTTTTTGTTTTACTTGTTCCTGATGAACAATGTCAATCTCATTTAAAGACGCTAGCTGCAATTGCTGATAAACTTAAAGACAAGCAATTTTGTAAGCAATTACGACATGCGCAATCAGATCAACTACTATTTGAGGTGATTGCACAAGCATAAGGAGAATACTCAGTGCAATTAATAATAGTTAGTGGTCGCTCAGGCTCAGGAAAATCAGTTGCTTTACGTGTCCTTGAAGATTTAGGCTATTATGCCGTTGATAATATTCCAGTCAATTTACTTCCCTCGCTCGTCAGAAGCGTGTCGGAAAGTTACGATAAAATAGCCGTCAGTATTGATGTGCGTAATTTACCAAAAGAAAAACAAGAATTTTTAGACATTATTGACTATTTACCGGAATTTGCTAAACCTAGCTTACTTTTTTTAGACAGTGATGATGCGACTCTGATCAGACGTTTCTCTGAAACCCGTCGTTTACACCCACTATCAACTGACGATTTACCATTAGATCTGGCTATTAACCAAGAAAAAAAATTACTCGATATTTTGATCACACAAGCTAACTTCATTATTGATACCACAGATTTAAGTGTCCACCAGCTTGCAGAATCTATCAGAGAAAAATTACTCGGTAAAAAAGATAAACAACTGATCATTACATTTGAATCATTTGGTTTTAAATATGGCATGCCTAAAAATGCCGACTATGTATTTGATGCCCGATTTTTACCTAACCCGCACTGGGAACCTGAATTAAAACCATTAACAGGGCTAGATCAACCTGTAAAAGATTATTTGGCAAGTCAAAGTATTGTGCAAAAATTCATCTGGCAAATTCAGACTTTTTTACAGACTTGGTTGCCTCATTTAGAACGCAATAACCGTAGTTATCTAACTATTGCCATAGGTTGTACAGGCGGAAAACACAGATCTGTGTATATCGCGCAAATGTTAAATGACAGTTTTACTAAAAGTCATAGCAATGTCAAAGTTCGCCACCGCGAACAAGAAAATCAAACGGATTAATATGCAGTATCAAGATACTTTTTTAATACAAAATAAATTAGGCTTACATGCCAGAGCAGCTTCTGTTTTAGCACAATTAGCAGACTCATTTGATGCCAAAATCACGTTATTACAAGGTGAAAAAGAAGCTGAAGGCGATAGTGTTTTAGCTTTAATGTTATTGGAAGGTGCTAAAGGCAAAGAAGTAAAAGTAACCTGTGACGGACCCGATGCCAAATTAGCTTTAGAGGCAATAGGTGCATTAATCGCCAATAAATTTCATGAACAAGAATAAATAAACACAGATGCCTGACGCACTCGAACAAGATTATACCCAACAGCAACTTCATGAGGTCACTAAAGCCTTAGGTAGCGGTATGTTTGTGCATGTTCGTAGAATGCTGGCGCATATGGCCGCCTGTGATATCGCACTTTTATTAGAGTCGTCACCTTACAAAAGTAGAACTGTATTATGGCAACTGGTCGATATCGATCTTCAAGGTGAAATACTAGAAGAATTATCTGAGGATGTAAGAAGCGGCATCATAGCACAAATGGATCCTGCACTGATAGCAACCGTTACCGAAGATATGGATGTCGATGACCTTGCAGAAGTATTGAGGAGTTTACCTGATACTATCTATCAAGAAGTTATTAACTCGATGGATTCTCAAGATCAGGAACGAGCCACCTTAGCATTATCATATCCGGAAGAGTCAGCCGGCGCATTAATGAATACGGATACGGTTACTATTCGACCAGACGTAACACTTGATGTGGTATTACGTTACTTACGTTTAAAAGGTGAGTTGCCTGACGCCACAGACAAACTGTATGTGGTCGATAAGAGCAATCTCTTCCTTGGTGCGGTTTCTTTATCATCTTTATTAACCACAAGTTCTGATTCAACGGTACGCACCGTAATGGATATTGATTGCGAATCGATCCCCGTGAGTATGGATGAATCTGAAATAGCACAATTATTCGAACGCCACGATTGGATCTCGGCCCCGGTTGTAGATGAAAACAAACATTTACTAGGGCGCATCACAATCGACGATATCGTAGATGTCATTCGTGAAGATGCTGAGCATAGTATGATGAGCATGGCGGGTTTAGACGATGAAGAAGATACATTTGCCCCCGTAGTTAAAAGTACCGGACGTCGTTCAATCTGGTTAGGTGTGAATTTAATTACAGCGCTTGCAGCTGCATTTGTTGCTGGATTCTTTGAATCAACATTAGGTATTTTACCTATTCTGGCAGTATTAAATGGTATTGTGCCATCTATGGGCGGAGTTGCAGGCAGTCAAACACTGACGCTAGTGATCCGTGGTATGGCCGTGGGTCACATCAATGCAACAAACCAGAAATGGTTAATAACAAAAGAATTGGCTATAGGCGCATTAAATGGCGTAATTTGGGCACTGTTAATTGCCACAGTAGTTGCATTGTGGCAGTGGAACTTTGATTTAGGTGTGGTGATTGCTTTTGCTATGTTTATGAACCTGCTAGCCGCAGGTCTGGCCGGCGCCTCAATTCCTATCATATTGAAAAAAATGGATATTGATCCCGCATTGGCTGGCGGTGTCGTACTTACAACTGTCACTGATATTGTTGGAATTTTCGCTTTTTTAGGCACTGCAACCTGGTTTTTAGTATAAAAAGAGAGCTGCTGCGCACCTCTCTAATAGCCACTTCGTGGCGGGAGTTCAAATAAAAGAACTGGTTAAAAAGTTACGAGAACCAATGTTGAACACTTTAAAACCCGTCATAAATATGATCAGCAATAATAATATGCCTACGGCCATAACTACAAAATTCATTTATTCATAACCCAAACAGTACACTCACCAACCATATTACAAAAATTACATCGCGAAGCGATACGGGGACGTTTTTATGCACCCGATATTTGCATTTGTTCTATGAGTATAGACCCAGTTTGCACGCTCCCTCGTGTATCTATGTCACTGCCAACTGCCATAATGCCTTTAAACATATCTTTTAGATTTCCCGCTATGGTAATTTCACTCACTGGATATTGAATTTCGCCATTTTCCACCCAAAAACCAGCTGCACCACGAGAATAATCACCAGTAACAATGTTAACTCCCTGACCCATTAGCTCAGTTACTAACAATCCAGTTCCCATTTTTTTAAGCATTTGTGCCAAGGCTTTATCTGTACTTTGCACTAGCCAATTATGAATTCCACCAGCATGTCCGGTCGCGGTCATATTTAATTTTCTAGCGGCGTAAGATGCCAGCAGGTAAGTTTCTAAATTGCCGTTATTTATGATTTTACGATCTTGTGTTTTAACACCTTCACTATCAAATGGTGAAGATGCTAAACCTTGTAAAATATGTGGTTTTTCTTCGATGTTAACATGTTTACTAAAAACTTCTGTGCCCAGGCTATCCAATAAAAAGCTAGACTTTCGATACAAAGATCCACCGCCTATGGCTGAAACTAAATGTCCAAATAACGAACCTGCAATATCAGCCCTGAATATAACCGGCATTTTCATTGTTTTTATTTTCCGGCTGTTTAGTTTAGCCAATGTTTCAGCAGCCGCCTCCAAACCAACTTCACCTGCTGATTTTAATTGCGAACCAACACGAGATAAAGTATAGGCAGAATCACGCTGCATATGCTCTCCTTCCTGACCTATGACCATACAACTGATACTGTGGCGTGTGCGTGGAAAACCTGTAATTAAACCGTGACTATTGCCATACACCCTGATCCCCTGGTGACTTGAAAAACTAGCCCCGTCTGAATTCACTATTCTTTCATCACTATTTAATGCTGCATCCTCAGCCTGCTTACAAAATTCAATCCCTTGCTCTGGTGTGACTGACCAGGGGTGATATAAATCTAAGTCTTGTGGTGCAAACTCTAATAAAGCTTTATCAGCAATACCATTACAGGGATCATCCGATGTATATTTTGCGATTTCAATCGCTTTTTTAACAACTGAACTTAATGCTTCGGGACTTAAATCTGCCGTAGATGCCGCTCCTTTTTTATTGCCTACATAAACACTGATCCCTAAGGCACCATCCTGATTAAATTCTATAGTTTCAACCTCACCTAAACGCGTAGAAACAGACAAACCAGAAGTATTAGACATAGCAGCTTCAGCTGATGTTGCGCCGAGACTTTTAGCCTGCGCTAATACTTGCTCTACCGCCGTTTTGACCTGAGTAATTTTTTGATAAATTGGATCTTTGTGTTCTGCAGTCATGAATAAATACCAATACAATTAATTTGATAAAAAGAATTAAAAATAAGCATATCATATTTCTAATGAGTTAGCGGCTGTCGTTAACAGCAGATTCAAGTATACTAACAGTAATTTATTTTTGGTTGATAGTGGCTTAGCATGGCAAAGAAAAAGAAAGACCCGGCGTTTGAAGAAGAAGAGATTATTTATATATCTAAAAGTGAAATAAAACGAGAAGTACAAGAACTTCACTCACTTGGTATGGAACTTGCCGCATTAGGTGCAAAACAAAGAGAGAAAATACCTTTAAATGAAGAGCTTACTGCGGCAGTATTGTTAGCAGATAAACTAAATAAGAAAAAAGAAGCCTACCGCAGACACTTAAACTTTATTGCAAAACAACTTAGACTGGCAGATAACTTAGATGAAATCAAAAAAGCGTTAGATATAGTAAACAATAAAAAAATGAATGCGACTGTCGAGTTTCATAAAGTAGAGCTGCTGCGCGATCAGGTGATAGCACAAGGAGACAAAAAAATTAATGAATTAGTTGCACTCTATGAGAATTTAGACAGACAACATGTAAGACAATTGGTCAGGCAAGCTAAAAAAGAAGTCTCACAAGAAAAACCAGCGAAAGCTTATCGTGAGCTATTTCAATATTTAAAACAGTTTATTCTAAAATAAAGGATACTTTATGATATCAACACGGATTATTTTCATATTTTGGTTTGGATTATTTTTAACCGCCTGTAATGGTTCATCAGGTGAAAATGAAGCGCCTGTGATCTTAGATCCCGATGCTCCCGTGGTGATATCAATAAAATTATTGGATCACAATTGCCAACCTATTGCTCTGCCAAGCATTCAAAGTGGCAATACTTTTTGCATTCAAGCATTATTAACCAAAAATAACGCTGCAGTATCAGCTACAGTGGTTAACTTTAGCGCATCCTTAGGAACTTTAGCATCAAACTCAAAACTAACAGATAATACTGGACTCGTTGAAACTATGTTACATAGTACGAATGAAGACATAGGTGCATCAACTTTAAATATATCTTCAAATAATGTAACCGCAACTATCGATTATGAATTTGTAGCCAGCAATAAACCAGATCCCGATGCTCCGATTGAATTATCCATAAAAGTGCTAGACGATAATTGTCAGGCTCAGATTTTGCCCAGCTATATAGCCGGAACATCATTATGCATTCAAGCTCATTTATCAAAAAATAATCTGCCACAACCTGCATTAAGTGTTACTTTTAGTACGCCATTAGGTACATTACGGCAAAGCTCAAAACTCACAAATGAAAATGGTATTGCACAAGTATTTTTAGACAGTGAAATTGGTACTTTAGGTTCTGCCGATGTAACGGCGACATTTTCAGACATACAAAGTACAGCCAGCTATGAGTTCATAAAAAATGATGATATAGCATCAGAATTACCAGCATTAACTATAAGTATGTTTAAAGACGGAATTGCTGGCAACAGTATTAAACAAGGTGAAACAGCCCAAATTCAAGCTAGTTTAACTAATTCAGACGGTACACCAATTACGAACCAAATTATCAGTTTTACGGCTGAACTAGGCTCTCTCAATACAACCACAGCATTAACCAATGCACAGGGAGTTGCTAATATTGTATTATCGGCTGCAACAGACAGTGCAATCGGTGCTACAACATTAACATCTACTTACTTGTTAACAGAACAAAATACCACTATCAGCCAGCAATTCAATTATCAAATTATTGATGCCGATAGTACTATCGTGCCTGAAATAAAAGCTGGTTATTTCGATAATGCAGGCAATTTTATTCAGAATAAAATTGGAATTTCATTACCAAAAAATATGGACGATAGTGTCGATTTAAGTGCCGGTGGTACCTTAGGCGTAAAAGTTGCGCTCGTAAATGAAAATAATGAACGCATATTAACGCCCACTACAATTTCATTTACCTCAAATTGCGCTACCAACCAACAAGCAAATATAGATGAACAAGTATTAACTATCAATGGTGAGGCAAGTGCAACATACGAAGACGTAAACTGTGCAGGCTCTTCTGGCAATCAAGATCAAATCATTGCCTCTGTGTCTACTACAGAACAAAATATTACATTAACTCAAATTGTTAACTTACAACCTGAAGACATAGGGGCAATTGAGTTTATTACTGCCACACCAGATTCCATCGTATTAAAAGGAACTGGCGGTCAGGGAAAACAGGAAATTTCAACCCTATCCTTTTTAGTTAAAGGTAGATTAGGAAATCCGCTAGCACAGCAAAGAGTTGATTTTTCATTAGATACAAATATTGGTGGTTTAAACTTAAGCCCTTTAACTGCATTTACTAATTCTCAGGGCGAAGTAAGCACCAAAGTAACTTCAGGAAATGTACCGACTGTAGTGCGAGTAGCTGCATCTGCAATTTCAGGTGATAATGCCCTCATTTCAACACAATCTGATCTACTATCCGTAAATACAGGACTTGCAGATCAAAACAGTATCACATTAGCAACCACGCTCTTAAACCCTGAAGCTCACAATATTAATGGCGTAGAAGTCAATATCATTGCCTGGTTAGCTGACAGCTTTAACAATCCAGTGCCAGATGGCACCACAGTTAACTTTACAACTGAAGGCGGCCAAATTGAACCATCATGTCAGACCGAAAATGGCTCTTGTACAGTAAAATGGGAAAGTGCCGAACCCAAAGTTTATAACCATAGGATCACAATTCTTGCAACAGCCATTGGCCACGAAACTTTTTTTGATAGCAATGGCAATAATGTATTTGATGATGCAGATGGTGAACCAGTTGTGATTGATGTAGTTTCTAGTGGATTTGGTCGTTCAGAATACTTACCTTCAGGATTTATTGATATGCCAGAGGCCTGGCGTGACGATAATGAAAATAATGAAAAAGATCCTGGCGAACTTTTCATTGATTTTGAAAGTGATGTAGGCAGTGATAATTACACAAATCAAGATGGTAAATTTAATGGCCCTCACTGTTTGAGTATGGAAAAATGTGGCGAAAACATAAATAAAACAATCAATGTTCGAAAAGCATTAAGAATGGTCATGGCATCTTCTGATAGTTATTGGTCTTTGTATGAGTCTTTACAACAATCGGCGATAGCATCGAATTATAGTGGAGAAAATGCAACCGGGAATGTTTCTGAAATACAGCAAAATGACTCGCAAATTTACACCCTTTATTTCAGTGATACCGCACTACAAACCATGCCGGCAGGCACAACAGTTACAATTTCAGCTAGCCAGGGAGAACTTGCAGGAAACACCAACTTCACGGTTGGTAATACCTTAGGCACGAATACTCCGATATCTCAAACAGAGTTAAATAATAATATAAGCTTTATTCAATCTGGAGCTCGATTTGGTGGTTCGATATTAAATTTCACCATAAGAAATAACTTAGAAAGTGCTGATTTACCTAATACCTCAACTTTAAATATCAATATAACCAGTCCAGGCGGTGTTCAGACTAATGGTTTAATAATTATTGATATGACACCTTAATAGCAAAAATTAAAAAGCCCGGTTATTAAGACATAAACGGGCTTTTTATATTATTCTTAGTATCAACCTGATTAAATTTAAGCTGTACCACCTACGGTTAACATATCAATTTTTAAGCTAGGTTGACCAACTCCGACTGGTACACTTTGTCCATCTTTGCCACACACTCCAACACCTTTATCTAAAGACAGATCATTGCCGACCATAGAAATTAATTTCATGGCTTCAGGGCCATTACCGATCAGCGTTGCACCTTTTATCGGTTGGGTAATTTTACCATTTTCAATTAAATAGGCTTCTGATGCAGAAAATACAAATTTACCAGATGTAATATCAACTTGCCCGCCACCAAAATTAGGTGCAAAAATACCTTTTTTAACTGTTGAGATAATTTCTTGCTGGGTATTTTTCCCAGCGAGCATATAGGTATTAGTCATTCTCGGCATAGGTAAATGTGCATAAGATTCCCGGCGGCCATTTCCCGTTGGTGCAACTCCCATTAATCCGGCATTCAATTTATCTTGCATGTATCCTTTTAAAATACCATTTTCTATTAGTACATTGTAACCAGCTGGCGTACCTTCATCATCAATATTAAGTGATCCACGTCGACCCGATAATGTGCCATCATCTACAACGGTACACAGCTCAGAAGCCACTTTCTCGCCTACCTTGCCACTAAACGCCGATGCACCTTTACGATTAAAGTCTCCTTCTAAACCGTGTCCGACAGCCTCATGCAATAATACACCAGGCCAGCCTGAACCGAGTACGACAGGCATAGACCCCGCAGGTGCATCAATGGCTTCTAAATTAACTTTTGCCTGACGTACGGCTTCTTCTGCATATTCCATCCAGCGGGGTTTATTATCCACCAGTTCCATAAAATATCCATAATCTAACCTGGCACCTCCACCCGCACCTCCGCGTTCACGCTTGCCATTTTTTTCTAATAATACCGAGCAGTTCATTCGGATCAATGGACGAATATCAGTTGCAAATGTGCCATCACTCGCAGCAACTAAAATTTCTTCATAAACAGCAGAAATGGAACTGACAACCTGGCTTGCTTCAGGAGCAATTTGTCGAATATAGTTTTCAACTTCCCTCAATAATTCAACTTTTTGGCTGTCTGATAAGCTACTAATAGGTTTTACCGGCGCGTAATGAACCTGGTGAGGGGATTCAGCAAACACCTGGATTTTTTTCTTTTCTCCAGATTGCGCAATACTTTTTGCTGCCTGAGCCGCCTGTGTCAAAGCTTCTAAATTAATGGCATCAGAATAAGAAAAACCGGTTTTCTCTCCATTCACAGCGCGAACCCCAACACCTCTCTCAATATTATAAGAGCCTTCTTTTACTAAGCCGTCTTCTAACATCCAGGATTCATGGTAACTAGACTGAAAGTATAAATCTGCATAATCAACCTGATTTTGATGGATCATAGCCAAGGTTTTACTTAAATCATCACGAGAGAGCTGGCTATCTCCCAATAAGTTTTTCTCTACTTCAGTAATCATCATTTTTTAACTCATTTTTGAATCTGGTATGGGAAAGAACCGGCATTTTTTGACGGACTTCATTTAAATATCTTAAATCAATTGTGCTATAGATCATACCTTCCCCACTATCGAGTTCAGCTAATACCTTACCCCAAGGATTTATGATCAAACTATGGCCATAAGTTTCTCGACCATTTTCATGCTTGCCACTTTGTGCCGCGGCGATAATGTAACATTGGTTTTCAATTGCTCTGGCCTGTAACAATACTTGCCAATGAGCTTCCCCTGTCACTTTTGTAAATGCACTGGGTACTAATATAATTTCAGCACCTAATTCAGCTAGTTGATTATAAATAGCAGCAAATCTGACGTCATAACACACTGTTAATCCAATTCTGCCAAAAGGTGTATCAACAACCGTTAATTTATTACCTTTTTGTGTATATTTTGATTCTTTATAACAACCCGTATTATCGCTTATTTCAACATCAAAAAGGTGAATTTTATTATAATCAGCAACTTGTTCACCTAAATCATTAAACACTAAAGAAGCGGCATAATATTTATTATCAGCAGCCATAATCGGAATGGTGCCAGCCGCTAGCCAAATATTATATTTACGGCATAATTCACTCAGTTTATCAATTATCAATCTAACCGTATCGCTTTTTGCGATTTTCAATATCTGAGTTCCCTCACTGGCAAAACAAACAAAGCTTTCAGGTAAACACACCATTAACGGGCGTATTTCAGGCAACTTAATTAACCTTTTCTCTAAGTTAGCCAAATTAGCCTGATAATTAGGACCTGAACACATTTGCAAACAGGCAATCATATTCTACTCCGATATTATTTAACTGGATTAACGGGATTAACGGGATCAGAAGGCGTTTTTTCAACAGGCTTAGCTGTTTTAGGTATTTCAATTTCTTTACTTTTTCGACCTAATTCTGTGACTATGGGTTTATCTAAAGTCCCGTTAATTTTAAATTTAATTTCCGAAATCACTTTGGCGGAATGGATCACTTTATCTAATGCTAAAACAGCCAGACCTGCCACTGGATTTGCTGTCATCCAGGCTATAATAACAGGTAAACTCGATGTGACTTCAGGGGATACAGCCAGATCGTAATTGATTTCTTTAGTATTTAAATTTGCGTAACCACTAATAGTTACATCCGCAGGCACACCATCCATTTTGGTATTATTTGTATGCACCACTCCACTTTCTAACTCTAGCGTACCTTGCATACTATTATAAAAAAAGCCTTTGGAAAATATATCCCTGAAGTCTAATTTAAGTTTTCGAACAAGGGAGTCTAAGCTTAACAATGAAAACACCCGAGAACCACCATCACTCACTTCAGTTAAATGTCCTTCACCTAGTTGCCACTGCATTTCACCAGATAAAGTGGCCAGGTTAAATTCATAGGGCAACCCTTGCCAGTTAAATGTAAATTCCGTATCTGCTTTAGAATCTTTAATCGCAGATGAAATTTCATATTCATCAAATAGCTCACCTATATCCTGACTTATAAACTGCCCTGATAACTGTGTGCCATGACTTTGCCAAAGACCCTTAGCCAATAACTTATGTTTATTTTTATCTATGATCAAATTAGAAATGTATACACCACTATCTGCAGGGTCTAAGTCTAAAGTCACTCGGTCTAATTGATAATCATCTACCCGACAATCCTCACATTTAAACCTGATAGCTGGCATATTTGCAAACCAACTGTTATCTGAATTTAATGTTTTCTCAGTTGTTCCAGTATCATCGGATAATTTTATTCTTAAATAATCGGTTTCAATATAAATTGGCCTCTGAGCTAGCACAGTAGGTATACTGATTTCTGCTCTCAACTCTTTTGCTGCAAGTTTTAATTCTGTACTTTGGCTAAATTTGATCAATTCAAAATCTAATTTATTAAACAAAATCCCTGATACATCAACTTTATTCACTCTGCCGGTAATTTTATTTAAATCGGGTAATAAAGCTGCCCCAGATGCATTACCACTATGTGTAACAAGATGATCTATAAATGGTGACCATTGCACCATATCTACTTGATCTAAGTTTACCGTCACATCAAGGTCTTTACTATTTAGCCCTAAATCTTTATTTCCCAGAACCAAATGCGCATTCGTCATACCCCCTTTTTCGTTATCTATAATGCCATTAAAAAACAGTTGTTCATCAAAGGATGCTGTTATCAAGTTAGATATTTCATCACCCTTAACTTTCACATAGAAAAACTTTTCTTGTTCTGATTGTTTATCATAGGGTTGAGGTAAAAAACTGGTTAATCCCTTCAATGTAGAATTAACCTTAGCCTCATAATGAAAGCCTGAATCAGGAAACCCGATATTCAGTTCTAAATCAAGAGGTAATTCTCCAGCCAGATAACCTTGCATTAAACCATTACCATGCATCAGTACATTTTTTACAGGCCACAATGCGTTACCAATAACTTTAAGACCATACTCATCATTATTATAAGCACCTTTAATATTTGCAGAGACAGGCAAACCTTGCCAATTTGCGGTTAGATTATTCAAGTTAATGTGATCGTCTTTAAACTCTAACGTTCCCGTTACATTTTCAAATGTAATGCCTGGTTGTGTAATTTGGACAGGAATATTATTCAGTGATACTCTCCCTGTTGTTATCACCTCAGGCCTATCGAGACTAATTTTTAAATGGGTTTCTCCAAAAACGTCTCCTTTACCTCTTACAATATTTAATACTTCCCCCAAAGAGTCAGACAAAGGCGTTTTAGAGAAAAAATAGGGTAATTTTTCTGCCGATACAGTATTTTTAATATCAACATTAAGCCAGTCAGATACCATTAAATTATTAATACTAACTGTGACGTCTTGCCCTAATTCTAAATTGATCAAATTTCCAGAAAGGCTATAAATATCCATACGTTCTCGATCAAAATTAAGTTCAACATCCAATTCTGTTATTGTTGGCCAATCCGGTTGGAACTTAAATTCAGCGTCAATTACTTTGGCATTAACCGCAAACTGGCCACTTTTATCTTGGTATGGAAAGCTTTCAAAGGTTCCCTGCCAAAGTAATTGAACTAATTCAACCTGGCCACCAATTATCGCTTCGTTTAAATAATCAATTGTTCCATCAGGCATATAGCCATTTGGATAATAATTTTTAGCATTGAGCGCTGCCGGGCCATTTAATTCAGCATATAAACTCATTTCAGGAGTGGCGAGCAGTTCAAGGTTTAATTCTGCAGCTAAACTTATTTCTTCGTTATGTATCCATAATTGTTTACTTTTTATTTGCCAGCCTTTTTGCCGATTAAAAAGCTCAAGTTCTACATCTAATTGATCATAAGCCAGTGGTTGAGTAAAAAGATTGCCCGTTTCAATATAATTATTTTGTGAATGCGCTTTTAAGTTGCCCACTTGCGGTGTCAGATTTAGTTCTAATGCCATATTGTTCAGCCCGGGAACATCATCAAATTCAGACCAGCTAAGGTGCTCTAATTCAGCCCACAAATGCCATTTTTGTTGCGAAGAATAATTAAAATAAAAGTCTTCTACTAATCCTTGTGGTTTTCTTTTGGTTACTTTATCTAGCTCAGGTAGTTCAATTAACGAACTTATCTGAGTTAAGATTGATAAGTTAACATCTTGGATCCTCGACTGATAATTGTCTTGTTCATTTAACACAGTAAATTTTACGGGTGGCCAGGATTGCTGATCATCGCCTAATACCAAATTTGAACTTTGTAATTTCCAGCCTTTTTCGTCTGGTTGAAACCTTAAAGCTCCTGAATTTATGTTGATCCCAGCTACATTTTGATCAAATTTCCAACTAAACGAACTCGGTTGCCAATTGAGTTGTATATTTTTAAAAGTACCATGATCAATACGTGCCCATAATTCAAAATTCACATCCGAATTAACCTGCGTAATATCCTCTGCAATAAAAGATGAAAGCCAGGGCGTAATATTTAAATTATCAGCGTCAACGTACAATTCACCAAAAGCCTGAGCGTATTCACTACCATATAAGTCTAATATCACATTTAGAGAATTATCAGTGATTCCGGGTAATCTTATTTCTCCTTGCCCCTGATGTTTTTCACCTTTATTTTGCCAGCTTAATTGCTGTATTTGAATTATACGCTGAGTATTATTAAACATCTTAATTTTCAAGAGGCTATTTTCTAGTGCAAAATGTCCTATCTGGCCAAAAAACAAGCCTTCAACTAAATCCAATTGAGCGACTTTATTTTCAATGTCTTGCTGTTCAGAGTGTGCCAGTAATTTGGGCATATCAACAGTTGTCGTGACACCATCAAGTACAAAATAACTTGAAATAAGTTTTTGTTTTAATAAAGATTGCCAAATATTTACATGTAAGCGTGTTTCTTCTATTTTTAATTCAACGGGAGATAAGTCTTTAGCATTAAAAGAAATTCCCTTTAACAACAAAGACGGCCCATTTCCTTGCCAGCCAGCTGAAATACTTTCAATATTGAGCTCAACGTCAAACTTATCCTGGATCAGGGTTTCAAAATGTGATTTATATTGGTTAGCATACGGCAGGCTATATTTTAACAAAGAAATTAAAACAGCAAGCAGCACTAAACCTACAGCAAACAATTGCCATAATTTTCTCAAACAAAAAAAGAGCATTCTCTCTATTTGCCTACCTGACGTTGAACATTCGTCCTGGTTTTGCACTACATCATTACCACATCAAATTGCTCTTGGTTATATAAACTTTCAATTTGAATACTCACAGGCTTGCCAATAAACAATTCTAATTCAGCCAAATTATGGTATTCATCATTAACTAACGCTTCACTTACAGCCTTAGACGCATAAACTACAAATTTGTTCGCATCATAAGCACGATTTACCCGTACTATTTCTCTTAGTATTTCGTAACAAACTGTTTCAACAGTTTTTAACGCACCTCGACCCTGACAAGCAGGGCAAAAGCCACACAATACGTGCTCTAGGCTCTCTCTTGTGCGCTTGCGGGTCATTTCTACTAACCCCAGCGCTGAAAACCCATTAATATTAGTTTTAGTTTTATCTTTGGCTAATGCCAGATCTAAAGAATGTAATACACGACGTTTATGCTCGTCGGTGATCATATCAATAAAATCAATAATGATAATTCCACCCAAATTACGCAACCTGAGTTGCCGTGCAATTGCTTGCGTCGCTTCAATATTGGTATTGAATATGGTTTCTTCTAAATTACGATGACCTACAAAAGCGCCAGTATTCACATCGACCGTCGTCATGGCCTCTGTTTGATCAAAAATTAAATGACCACCTGATTTTAATTCTACTTTGCGCTGCAATGCTTTTTGAATTTCATTTTCAACCTCAAATAAGTCAAAAATAGGTCTTTCACCCGGATAGTATTCAAGAGGAGAGGATAATTGGGGAACAAATTCTTCGGTGAATGCCTTTAACTGCTGATAAGTGAGTTTTGAATCAACCCGAATGCGCTCCATGTCTTCACCCACATAATCTCTGAGTGTTCTGAATGCCAAAATAAGATCTTCATGCAAAATTCCTTCTTTACGCATTTTCTTTCTTTTTTTGCTAATTGTATCCCATAGTTTTTTCAAAAATTTAGCATCATGGGCCAATTCATTTTCACAAGCCCCTTCAGCCGCTGTGCGAATAATAAAGCCACCATCTTCATCACAATATTCACTTACAATATTTTTTAAACGTGCTCTTTCTTCTTCTGTTTCAATCCTCTGACTAACTCCCACATGTTTGGCATCTGGCATAAAAACCAAATAGCGCGATGGGATCGTAATATCTGTCGTTAACCTGGCACCTTTTGTTCCCAAAGGATCTTTAACAACCTGCACCATAATCAATTGCCCCTGACGTACGAGCTCCCTGATATCTTGGGTTTTATTAAACTGATTAGAATCAACGTTTGCTTCTAAAATTGTGTTATTAACTATGTCTGACGCATGTAAAAAAGCAGCTTTATCTAGTCCGATATCCACAAATGCAGCCTGCATTCCCGGCAAAACCCGACTAATTTTACCTAAGTAGATATTACCGACAATCCCTAAATTCCCTTGCCTTTCTAATTGGATTTCTTGTAAAACACCATTTTCAACCAAGGCGACTCGACTTTCACTTGGTGTAATATTGATCAATAATTCACTACTCATGACACTTGCCCATAAACCTGTCTAACAATTGTTTTGTTTCAAATAAAGGCAAACCAACAACCGCAAAATAACTGCCATTAATTTTGGTGACGAAACTCCCCGCTATACCTTGAATTGCATAACTTCCAGCTTTATCCAAAGGCTCTCCCGTTAACCAATAATTTTCAATCTCATTCATGTTTATCGCCTTGAATGTCACATCTGTTATCACAACATCAGACATCATTTTATCGTGACTGGCTACGGCAATTGCAGTCATTACCTGATGTGTTTTCCCTGATAACTTAGTAAGCATCTGAATTGCATCAGACTTACTTTTTGGCTTACCTAATATTTCTTTCTCTAATACAACTATAGTATCTGCTGCTAAAACAGGCCTATCAAAGTAACCTAACTCAACTCCCATTTTAGCCTTTAAACATGCTAAACGTTCCACATTTTCCTCGGCTGATTGAAAATCATTAAGAGATTCATCAGCATCAACACTGAATTGTTCAAATTTAAAGTTTAATTGCTGCAATAACATTTTTCGGCGAGGAGAAGCCGATGCGAGATATATGGGAGTTAACATTACCTGATCCTAAAGTGACGGCGATATTTTCTTAATAGTAAAAAAATCCAAGGCCAGCATAAACAGCCAGTAAATACAGGCCACAAATATTGCGGTAGAAAATAAATATCCATTAAAAAATAGCTGAGCCAAAATTCCAACAGATGGTAAAACGCTAAAAATAAACCAATAATTAATGCTTGCTGCCAAACAGAAAAATTACGGATTTTTTGATAATTACTGGCAGTAATATAAATAGTGATTGAATAGGCTAATGAATGTATTCCCAGCGGTGCGGCTATTGCCAGATCCATTAACAGCCCGGTTAACCAGGCAGTCCCAATATTAATTCTATGTGGTACTGCTAATGACCAGTACATTAATACTAATAATACCCAGTCAGGCCTGAATGGTTCAAAAGAAATAGGTAAAGGGACCAGCGCCATGACTAAGGCCAAAAAAATCGATAAAAAAATCAACCAAAAATAGCGACTAATCATTTTCTATCTCTTTTTGTTCAGCTGGCCAAAGCAAAACCAATAAGCGGATCCTATCAATTTGTGCAATTGGTTCAACAAACACTTCAGCAAACGGTTTACTTTCATTGCGATTTACAACAGAGACTGTCGCAACAGGAAAACCTTCAGGAAACACACCACCTAAACCAGAACTAACAAGAATATCACCCACTCGAACATCCATGCTATGGGGAACATGCGACAACTTCAGGTTATTAATTTTTCCTATACCTTCAACTACTGACCGTACATCATTTCTTAATATTCTAACGGGTATAGCATGCATGGAATCAGTGATCAATAATACGCGACTTGTGGTAGAACCAACCTGCGTAACCTGGCCTACAATACCAAGATCGTCAATAACAGGTAATCCTTCAACAACATTATCTAACAGGCCTTTATTGATCAGAACCTGATGGCTATATTGATTTGAGTTAATAGACAAAACTTGAACAATTTGTTTTTCATTGGATATTTTAGGAACTGCACCTAATAACGCTTTTAATTTTGTATTTTCTAATTTCAGAAAATTATATTGCATTAACTTAGAGTTTTGTAACAGCACACTCTCTTTCATTGCCTGATTTTCTGCCATAAGCTGTTCACGGCTAGTAAAGCTCTCAGCTCCCCAAACAAATGCTTCATGTGGAAGGTTTGCCAAATAAAAAAGCGGACTTACTAAGGTATTTAAACTGGCGCGAACTGTAGAAGCTCCCTGCGTATACTTATCTCCAAGTATTAGCAGCAAGCTTAAAATAACTGCGATAATTAACCGCAGTTGTAAGGATGCATTACGACCAAATATTAAGTTCATTAATCGTAACTAAAAACGTCACCACCATGCATATCTATCATCTCAAGTGCTTTACCACCTCCACGTGCGACACACGTTAAAGGATCATCAGCAATAACCACCGGAATCCCCGTTTCTTCCATTAATAAACGATCAAGATCTGTTAGCAGCGCCCCACCACCAGTCAATACCATACCATGTGCAGAAATATCCGCAGCTAATTCAGGAGGTGATTGTTCCAATGCTACCATGACAGCACTGACAATACCTTGCAAGGGTTCTTGTAGCGCATCTAAAATTTCATGGGAGTTTAAAGTAAAGGAACGTGGAACACCTTCAGCCAGGTTACGTCCTCTTACTTCTATTTCTTTTGCTTCATCAGTTCTGAATGCAGAACCAATTTCATGCTTAATTCTTTCTGCCGTAGCTTCACCAATCAAACTACCAAAATTTCTTCTGACATAATTAATAATTGCCTCATCGAACTTATCACCACCAATACGCACAGATGAAGAATAAACAATACCGTTCAGTGAAATAATCGCAACCTCAGTAGTACCACCACCGATATCAACAACCATAGAACCGGTTGCTTCAGAAACAGGTAATCCGGCACCAATCGCGGCGGCCATAGGTTCTTCAATTAAATAGACTTCTCTGGCGCCTGCGCCCATCGCTGATTCACGTATCGCTCTTTTTTCAACTTGCGTTGCACCACAAGGGACACAAATCAAAACTCTTGGACTAGGACGTAAAAAATTATTGTTATGAACTTGCTTTATAAAATGCTGTAACATTTTTTCAGTTACGTAAAAATCAGCAATCACACCGTCTTTCATCGGACGTATCGCTTTTATATTGCCAGGTGTTCTTCCCAGCATTTGTTTAGCTTCAGAACCAACTGACGCCACACTTTTAGGGCCGCCAGGCTTATCATGACGAATTGCAACCACTGAAGGTTCGTTTAATACGATCCCTTCCTCTTTGACATAAATCAAAGTATTTGCTGTTCCCAGATCTATCGATAAATCATTAGAAAAAAGACCGCGAAGTTTCTTAAACATAGATCTAGTTAATCCTTGTACGCATTATATTTTTAATTTTAGTAACTTTACCAACAGCACTGTTTTTGGGCAACAGCAAGTATCAAGTAAATCCTGATTTTTATTAAATAACTTCAATTAACATCATAGTGAAGTGTAAAAATTTATTTTTCTGAAGTAATAAAAAATGATTATTTAAAAAGTTGTGATACCATTTACATTCAATTCATGATCTAGTACTCGTTCACAGAAGTTTTGATCAGTTGCCTTACTTAAATTCAGGCAACTGATTTATTCCAATTAATAACCTTATAGTTCGACTTTTTCCTGCAATTGAAGTGATGAGTCCTTTCTTTTTAAGCGTTAAAATCATGGCATGAACACTTGATGATGCAGTCCCAAAATAACGCTCAAAATCACTTTCAGCAGGTGCAATACCATTCACTTTTGTGTAGTAATAAATAAATGCTAAATACTGCCCTTGTTTCGTAGTAAACGACGGCAACTTTTCTCTATTCATAATGAACTTTTTTCCTAATTGACGATCCTTTAATTCATATTTACTCATTTAATATTGTTATGAACCGAAAGTATATTGTTGAATTATCAGAAAAAGAAAAATACGAATTAGTTAATTACTGCAAAAAAGGCATGATCAATGTTCGAAAGTACAAACGAGCCGCTATTTTATTAAAAGCTGACCGTTGTCAATACACAACAGAGCAAATATGTGAGGCGATTCAAGTGAGTTCTTCAACTGTATTTCGAGTAAAGCGTCAGTTTGTCAAAGAGAGTTTAGATGCCGCTTTAAATGAAGGTGCACGCAGTGGTGCTATGAGAAAAACTTCCGCGAAAGATGAAGCAACTTTAATAGCAACAGCATGTACCGAGCCGCCAACAGGACATTGCAGATGGACATTAGCGTTGCTTGGTGAGCGATTAATTACACTGACGGATTTAAAGAGTATTTCGTATGAAACGATCCGTAGACGCCTTAAAGAAAATGCGTTAAAACCATGGCAAAAAAAGATGTGGTGTGTCGCGACAATGGACGCTGAGTATATTGCAAGAATGGAGCATGTACTTCAATTGTATGCAGAGCCAGCTGATGAGCTCAACCCCATCATTAACTTTGATGAGGCGATGAAGCAACTCGTTGATGATACACGGCCAGTACAACCCATGAAAAAGGGACAAGTAAAACGCCTAGATTATGAATATAAACGGGTTGGCGTGGCTAACTTATTTGTATTTTTTGACCGTCATCGGGGTTGGCGGCATGTTAAAACAACACAGAGGAAAACGAAAGTTGATTTTGCTCATTGTATGAAGGACTTAGTCGATGAACACTACCCACATGCGAATAAAATTCGTGTCGTACTAGATAACTTATCGACTCATACTGAAGGTGCGCTATATAAAGCATATTCACCTCAAGAAGCACGACGTATTTTAAATAAAATAGAGTTCCATTACACACCCAAACATGCGAGTTGGTTAAATATGGTCGAGATAGAAATTGGCAATATGAATAAGCAATGCTTAGATCGGCGCATAGCAAGTATGGAAGAGTTGAAGACAGAGCTTGCAGCGTGGGAATGGCGCCGAAATAAAGAAGGCGCTAGTATAAATTGGATGTTTAATGTTGATTCGGCACGTGAAAAACTAGTGAGAGCCTATGGTTCTCTCAACTAGTCAAAATTTGTGTGATGAAGTACTAGTACTTTATATTTAAACTACTCAGGTTGACTTTTAATACCAATTCCGATAATTAACTGTCCATTTTTGCCCAATCCCTTGTACATAAGGACATTACTCTATCAACATCACTTCTAAAGTTATTCCAAGCGGTTGTACATTTATCAACAATGTCCTCATAATCTTTAAACGACCTATTAGCTATTTCATTTTGTCTTAACCAGGACCAAACTTGTTCTATCGGATTTAACTCCGGTGAATAAGGTGGGAGGTGTATGATGCTTAAGTTAGGGAAACTTTCATCAAGATATTCTTGATGCCAGCTGGCACCGTCCATGATCACTACTGCATGTCGACCAGCTTCTGTTGCATCTGATATTAATTTCAAATGAGCGCTCATAACGTCCATATTACTTACCGGAGCTATAATTGCTTCCGTCTTTCCATTTGACATACACACCGCACCAAACAAATAAGCATATGTAAATTGTTGCTGCTGAACTACACGTGGTCGCGTTCCTGTCTCAGCCCAAACTCGTGTAGTCGTATTCTGCTGCCCAAACCGTGCCTCATCTTGAAACCAAATATCAACGCAATCAAGCGCAATATATCCTGGGATCTTAAGGATCGTTTTTATTTGGAATTTTTTTAAAATCTTCTTGTACTTCAACCGATTGTTTTGGATGTTTTGAGCGGGTGGTGATCCAACTTAAATTAAGTTTATGCAGCAAGTGATAAATATTTGTTTTTTGATATTTAACATTAAATTCAGATGAAATATAAGCTTGTACGTCTTTACCTTGTAATCGACCACCATCAGGTTTTACAGCTGAACTTACAACATAATTCTTAACTTGCTGTAATTGACTATCAGTTAATGCTTTAGGGCGTCCTGTACGTTCTTTCTCTTCAAGTCCCTTTAAACCATTATTTAAATAGCATTTAATCCATTTATTTACGCTAGTTCTACTTACCTTTAAATAACTCGCAATTTGAGTTCGATTTTTACCATCTATAAAGTGGGAAACGGCCAGTAAGCGCAGTCGGAGTCTAGCGTTTGCGGTTGACGAAATTATTTGTGATAAAGTTTTTGACATTAATAACCCTCCTTTCTTTGGTTATTAGATCACATAATTATCGGAATTTAAAGAAGATCATTAAATTATCGGAATGGGTATAAGAATCTATCCATAATCCCTTTGCCTCCATATTCGCCAGAACTAAACCCGATAGAACAAGTGTGGTGACTGGTACAGTTATATATATTGTGGAATACATCCTGTAGCATCGTCCGGATCGAAATCCATTTCTCGCGTTATATCGGGCGAAATATATTTCGCAAAGACTCCGCTATAACCCTACTATCACATAAAGGATATTCGCTGCGCGAATGCTTTTAACCTACCCATGTTCGAGTTTTCTGAGAACACAAAAAAGCCCGAACATTAGTTCGGGCTTTTTTGTTTTATTTGGAGCCTGGCTCAGGCCCGGCCGACGGGCAAGCCCTACGGCGTTCAAGTGGGCGAAACACGTTTCGCAAGGCCCCACTTTCACCCTACTCACACATGGTACCCATGTGAGAATAGAACATTATCAAATCCCAGAAATTAAAAAACCCCGGCAGCAAGCTGTTGGGGTTCTTAAATTTAGGAGCCTGGCGATGTCCTACTCTCACATGGGTAACCCCACACTACCATCGGCGCTGTTTCGTTTCACTACTGAGTTCGGCATGGGTTCAGGTGGGTCCAAAACGCTATTGTCACCAAGCAAATTTGGTTGATTAGGTTCTAGAGCCTAGGTAACTAGACGCTAGGAACATAATCTAAAATTCGGAATGCTGATTTAAAAAGTAAACCCTAGAACCTAGTCTCTAGTTCCTAGTGTTTAATACTTATCTCTACTTTAGTTTTGTCAGAATAAATTCCAACCTACAAACAATAACTTCTGTTTTGCGCTTTAACTATCACACAACAAAACCACTTTGGTGTTGTATGGTTAAGCCTCACGGGTAATTAGTACAAGTTAGCTAAAGGCCTCACAACCCTTACACACCTTGCCTATCAACGTTGTAGTCTCCAACGGCCCTTCAGAGAGCTTATAGCTCTAGTGAGAACTCATCTCGAGGCCTGCTTCGCGCTTAGATGCTTTCAGCGCTTATCAGTTCCGAACGTAGCTACCGGGCAATGCCTTTGGCAAAACAACCCGAACACCAGCGGTTCGTCCACTCCGGTCCTCTCGTACTAGGAGCAGCCCCTCTCAATTCTCAAACGCCCACGGCAGATAGGGACCGAACTGTCTCACGACGTTCTAAACCCAGCTCGCGTACCACTTTAAATGGCGAACAGCCATACCCTTGGGACCGACTTCAGCCCCAGGATGTGATGAGCCGACATCGAGGTGCCAAACACCGCCGTCGATATGAACTCTTGGGCGGTATCAGCCTGTTATCCCCGGAGTACCTTTTATCCGTTGAGCGATGGCCCTTCCATTCAGAACCACCGGATCACTATGACCTACTTTCGTACCTGCTCGACGTGTCTGTCTCGCAGTTAAGCTTGCTTCTACCATTACACTAACCGTACGATGTCCGACCGTACTTAGCAAACCTTCGTGCTCCTCCGTTACTCTTTGGGAGGAGACCGCCCCAGTCAAACTACCCACCAGGCACTGTCCACAATCCCGATAAGGGACCTATGTTAGAACATCAAAACTACAAGGGTGGTATTTCAAGGTTGACTCCAACAAAACTAGCGTCTCATCTTCTAAGTCTCCCACCTATCCTACACATGTAGGTTCAATGTTCAGTGCCAAGCTGTAGTAAAGGTTCACGGGGTCTTTCCGTCTAGCCGCGGGTACACAGCATCTTCACTGCGATTTCAATTTCACTGAGTCTCGGGTGGAGACAGCGTGGCCATGGTTACACCATTCGTGCAGGTCGGAACTTACCCGACAAGGAATTTCGCTACCTTAGGACCGTTATAGTTACGGCCGCCGTTTACCGGGGCTTCGATCAAGAGCTTCTCCGAAGATAACCCCATCAATTAACCTTCCGGCACCGGGCAGGTGTCACACCGTATACGTCATCTTTCGATTTTGCACAGTGCTGTGTTTTTAATAAACAGTCCCAGCCACCTGGTTTCTTAGACCAACTTCAGCTCCACAAGCAAGTCGCTTCACCTAATGTTGGCGTACCTTCTCCCGAAGTTACGGTACTATTTTGCCTAGTTCCTTCACCCGAGTTCTCTCAAGCGCCTTAGTATTCTCTACCTGACCACCTGTGTCGGTTTGGGGTACGATTCATTATGAACTGAAGCTTAGAGGCTTTTCCTGGAAGTATGGCATCAACAACTTCATCACCGTAGTGACTCGTCTCGACTCTCAGCCTTAACAACAACCCGGATTTACCTAAGTCGTCAGCCTACAATCTTTCACATGGACAACCAACGCCATGCTTGCTTAGCCTGCTCCGTCCCCCCTTCGCATTCATAATAAGTACAGGAATATTAACCTGTTTCCCATCGACTACGCCTTTCGGCCTCGCCTTAGGAGTCGACTCACCCTACCCTGATTAACATGGGATAGGAACCCTTGGTCTTCCGGCGTGGGGGTTTTTCACCCCCATTATCGTTACTCATGTCAGCATTCGCACTTCTGATACCTCCAGCAACCCTCCCGGGCCACCTTCAACGGCTTACAGAACGCTCCCCTACCCCGCAAACATAAGTTCGCAGACGCAGCTTCGGTGGTATGTTTAGCCCCGTTACATCTTCCGCGCAGACCGACTCGACCAGTGAGCTATTACGCTTTCTTTAAAGGATGGCTGCTTCTAAGCCAACCTCCTGGCTGTCTGGGCCTTTCCACATCGTTTCCCACTTAACATACACTTTGGGACCTTAGCTGGCGTTCTGGGTTGTTTCCCTCTTCACGATGGACGTTAGCACCCACCGTGTGTCTCCCGGATATTACTTTACGGTATTCGGAGTTTGCATGGGGTTGGTAAGTCGGGATGACCCCCTAGCCCAAACAGTGCTCTACCCCCGTAAGTATTCGTCCGAGGCTCTACCTAAATAGATTTCGGGGAGAACCAGCTATCTCCCGGTTTGATTAGCCTTTCACTCCTAGCCACAAGTCATCCCCTCACTTTTCAACGTAAGTGGGTTCGGTCCTCCAGTTGATGTTACTCAACCTTCAACCTGCCCATGGCTAGATCACCGGGTTTCGGGTCTATACCCTGCAACTATTCGCCCAGTTAAGACTCGGTTTCCCTACGGCTCCCCTATTCGGTTAACCTCGCTACAAAATATAAGTCGCTGACCCATTATACAAAAGGTACGCAGTCACCTAACTAGTAGGCTCCTACTGCTTGTACGTACACGGTTTCAGGTTCTATTTCACTCCCCTCACAGGGGTTCTTTTCGCCTTTCCCTCACGGTACTGGTTCACTATCGGTCAGTTGGGAGTATTTAGCCTTGGAGGATGGTCCCCCCATATTCAGTCAGGATATCACGTGTCCCGACCTACTCGATTTCACTTATTATAGATTTTCATATACGGGACTATCACCCTGTATCGTTGCACTTTCCAGAGCATTCTACTAATCACAAATAAGCTTAAGGGCTGTTTCGATTTCGCTCGCCGCTACTTTCGAAATCTCGGTTGATTTCTTTTCCTACGGGTACTTAGATGTTTCAGTTCTCCGCGTTCGCCTCGTTAACCTATGTATTCAGTTAACGATACCTGTAAAACAGGTGGGTTTCCCCATTCGGAAATCTAAGTCTCAAGTGCTTTTTACTAGCTCGACTTAGCTTATCGCAAGTTAATACGTCCTTCATCGCCTCCAACTGCCAAGGCATCCACCGTGTACGCTTAGTCACTTAACCATACAACCCAAAAAAGTCTTGCTTGGTCTTTTGTATTTATACTGCCTTGCTGTCTTATTTTGCTTGGTCACATAACTCGTTATGCTCCCGGCGACAAAATAATCGGCGGCGTTGTCTAAATTCAAAATCCACATCGCAATACAAATTTAACTTGTATTATCTTATGACAGTTAACTTCGCCAGAAGTTAATGTTTTGAATACTAAAGTAGATACCACTTCATTCCTTCGTAACCTAAGTCACAAAACAATAAACTGGCATAATTACAAATATCTTTCGATATTCGTTTTTACTTTTTAAGAACTCTTTTAAATCTTATTCATAAGAATAAGCTTAAAGAATTTTTATATCAGCTTTCCAAATTTTTAAAGAACTTTTAACTGGGGTCAGGTCTTGCATTTTGCATTAACCTAATCCCGGAACCTGATAATGCACAATGCAAGACCTGACCCCTTGTTAAATATAATCATCTGTGTGGACACTGCGAACAAATCGATTCTAAATCGTATAAGGAGGTGATCCAGCCCCAGGTTCCCCTAGGGCTACCTTGTTACGACTTCACCCCAGTCATGAATCACTCCGTGGTGACCGTCCTCCCTAAGGTTAGACTAGCCACTTCTGGAGCAACCCACTCCCATGGTGTGACGGGCGGTGTGTACAAGGCCCGGGAACGTATTCACCGCGGCATTCTGATCCGCGATTACTAGCGATTCCGACTTCATGGAGTCGAGTTGCAGACTCCAATCCGGACTACGACAGGCTTTAAGTGATTCGCTGACTCTCGCGAGCTCGCAGCACTCTGTACCTGCCATTGTAGCACGTGTGTAGCCCTACACGTAAGGGCCATGATGACTTGACGTCGTCCCCACCTTCCTCCGGTTTATCACCGGCAGTCTCCTTAGAGTTCTCAGCATGACCTGCTAGCAACTAAGGATAGGGGTTGCGCTCGTTGCGGGACTTAACCCAACATCTCACAACACGAGCTGACGACAGCCATGCAGCACCTGTCTCAGAGCTCCCGAAGGCACCAAACCATCTCTGGTAAGTTCTCTGGATGTCAAGTGTAGGTAAGGTTCTTCGCGTTGCATCGAATTAAACCACATGCTCCACCGCTTGTGCGGGCCCCCGTCAATTCATTTGAGTTTTAACCTTGCGGCCGTACTCCCCAGGCGGTCTACTTAATGCGTTAGCTTTGGAAAAGTTGTCCGAAGACCCCAGCTCCTAGTAGACATCGTTTACGGCGTGGACTACCGGGGTATCTAATCCCGTTTGCTCCCCACGCTTTCGTACATGAGCGTCAGTATTGACCCAGGTGGCTGCCTTCGCCATCGGTATTCCTTCAGATCTCTACGCATTTCACCGCTACACCTGAAATTCTACCACCCTCTATCATACTCTAGTCTGCCAGTTCGAAATGCAGTTCCCAGGTTGAGCCCGGGGCTTTCACATCTCGCTTAACAAACCGCCTGCGTACGCTTTACGCCCAGTAATTCCGATTAACGCTTGCACCCCTCGTATTACCGCGGCTGCTGGCACGAAGTTAGCCGGTGCTTCTTCTGCGAGTAACGTCACAGCTATAGCCTATTAAACTATAACCTTTCCTCCTCGCTGAAAGTGCTTTACAACCCTAGGGCCTTCTTCACACACGCGGCATGGCTGCATCAGGCTTGCGCCCATTGTGCAATATTCCCCACTGCTGCCTCCCGTAGGAGTCTGGACCGTGTCTCAGTTCCAGTGTGGCTGATCATCCTCTCAAACCAGCTAGGGATCGTCGCCTTGGTGAGCCTTTACCTCACCAACTAGCTAATCCCACTTGGGCTAATCTATAGGCGTGAGGCCCGAAGGTCCCCCACTTTGGTCCGTAGACATTATGCGGTATTAGCAGTCGTTTCCAACTGTTGTCCCCCACCTAAAGGCATATTCCCAAGCATTACTCACCCGTCCGCCGCTCGTCATCTTCTAGCAAGCTAGAAATGTTACCGCTCGACTTGCATGTGTTAGGCCTGCCGCCAGCGTTCAATCTGAGCCATGATCAAACTCTTCAATTAAAAGTTTTTTGCGTTCTTACCGAAGTAAAAGCACAGCTCAATGAATTCTGTTTTTGATATTACATTTAACCTCTTTATAATAAAGAGACAAAACATAACGTCGCATATGACTGTGTAAACACTTTCATTACAGAACTTAATGAGACTCTAAATTTTTTGCCAACCTAAGCTGACTGTTAGAATCTTACCTGTAAGAGTGCCCACACAGATGATTACTTATTTTTAAAGAACGACGTTCTTAGCTCATGGCTGAAGAACGTTTCCAGCAACTCGTTACCGATACTTGCTAGGGGTGCGAATAATACACCGTAAAAACCTTGAGTCAACATTTAATTTAAATTTCTTTTTAGCGAATCTAAATTTGATGTTAACCGTAAGAGTAAACTCTTACTGCCAACTCAGCGTTTATCGCTATATCCCTTTAGGCTCTTGCCTTAAAGTATGTAGTTTGCCGTCTGTGTCGGTGGATGCGCATTATAGGCAGATTAACTTTAGGCGCAAGTATTTTTTTAATAAAAATGCAAAAAAGGCATTGTTCGTTTAGATATCAAACAAAATGCGCCAAAAGTGACCGTTATCACTGTAAATGCACCATTAACATTGTGTCTTATCAGATTTAGATACCATATTAGTGCCGCTGTCACGCAGAATTTGTTTTTGAATACTAGTAAATATAAAAAAACCGAGTTTCTTATACAGAAACTCGGTTTTTATATCTTTCATCTAGTTTAATTAAAAACTAGTTAAGATCTTACTCTGCAGACTGTGCGTCTTCTTGAACTTCTTCAACCGCTACTGGGCGATCTACGAATTCAATGTAAGCCATTGGTGCTTTATCACCGGTACGGAAGCCACACTTTAATATACGAGTGTAACCACCTGGACGGTTTTCAAAACGAGGACCAAGCTCGTTAAATAAAAGACCAACTACTTCTTTATCACGCGTGCGTGCAAATGCTAAACGGCGATTTGCTACACTGTCAGTCTTAGCCAGTGTGATTAAAGGTTCAATTACACGACGTAGTTCTTTAGCTTTTGGTAAAGTTGTTTTGATGATACCGTGTTTCACCAAAGAACTTGCCATATTGCTAAACATCGCTTTACGATGACTACTATTACGATTTAATTGACGACCACTCTTACGATGGCGCATTACCCTATCCTTCTAACTAAACTTTATCTGGTAATTTAGCTTATTCAACTAAACTTGCAGGTGGCCAGTTTTCCAGGCGCATGCCCAGAGACAAACCACGAGAAGCCAAGACATCTTTAATTTCTGTTAAAGATTTCTTACCTAAATTAGGTGTTTTCAGAAGTGCTACTTCTGTACATTGAACTAAATCACCGATATATTGAATTTGCTCGGCTTTCAGACAATTCGCTGAACGTACTGTTAATTCAAGATCATCAACTGGACGAAGTAAAATCGGATCAAACTCCGGTTTTTCTTCAACAACTTCTGTTTCAGTTACATCACGTAAATCTACGAATGCATCTAATTGCTCAGCAAGTATTGTTGAGGCACGGCGGATCGCTTCTTCAGGATCCAAAGTACCATTGGTTTCCATATCAATGATTAACTTGTCTAAATCTGTACGTTGCTCTACACGAGCTGATTCAACCGAGTACGCAATACGCTCAACCGGGCTAAATGATGCATCAAGCAACAATCGACCGATTGGACGCTCATCGTCTTCAGAGGATAAACGACTAGAAGCTGGTACATAACCACGACCACGTTCAACATGTATACGCATGTTGATTTCGCTGCTATCTGTTGTTAAATGACAAATAACATGCTCCGGGTTTGCAATCTCAACAGTACCATCATGCTGAATATCAGCAGCAGTGACAGGCCCTTTGCCTGACTTAGTTAACGTTAAGAATACTTCATCTTTTTCCTCTAAAGTGACCGCCAGGCCTTTTAGATTTAAAAGGATTTCAATGATATCTTCTTGAACGCCTTCTTTTGCGCTGTATTCATGCAATATGCCATCAATCTCAACTTCTGTAACTGCACATCCAGGCATGGATGATAACAAGATACGACGTAAAGCATTACCCAAAGTATGACCGAAGCCACGCTCTAATGGCTCTAAAATAACTTTAGAACGGGTTGCATTTACTGAATCGATTTCGACTAGTTTTGGCTTAAGGAACTCTGTTACTGAACCCTGCATTCTTTATCCTCTCTTAACTCTTAACTTTACTTAGAGTAAAGTTCGACGATTAGCTGTTCATTAATTTCTGCAGACAAGTCAGAACGCTCTGGTAAACGTTTAAATACGCCTTCCAGTGCTTTGTTGTCTACTTCAACCCAAGTTGGCTTTTCACGTTGTGAAGCTAACTCAAGAGCAGCAGTGATACGTGCTTGTTTTTTCGACTTCTCACGAATAACCACTGTATCTTCAGCTGTTACTTTGAAAGAAGGAATATTTACAACACGACCATTAACCATAATCGCTTTGTGAGATACAAGCTGACGCGCTTCTGCACGTGTACTTGCAAAACCCATGCGATATACAACATTATCAAGACGTTGCTCAAGAAGTTGTAACAAGTTTTCACCTGTATTACCTTTGATACGCGCTGCGTCTTTGTAGTAATTACGGAATTGCTTTTCTAATACACCGTACATACGACGTACTTTTTGCTTTTCACGTAACTGTAAACCGTAATCTGATAAACGACCTTTACGAGCGCCATGTTGACCAGGTACCGTTTCAAGCTTACATTTAGAGTCAATTGCTCTAACGCCGCTTTTAAGGAACAGGTCAGTACCTTCACGACGGCTTAGCTTGAGCTTAGGGCCCAAATATCTTGCCATGTTCTTTCTCCTAACCTATTGTTATACGCGACGTTTCTTCGGTGGACGACAACCATTATGAGGAATTGGCGTCACGTCAGTGATGTTTGTTACATTAAAACCCACAGAGTTTAAGGCACGGACTGCAGATTCACGACCTGGACCTGGACCTTTAATGAAAACTTCTATGTTTTTTAAACCATACTCTTTTGCAGCATTACCCGCACGTTCAGCAGCAACCTGTGCAGCGAACGGCGTAGATTTACGTGAACCACGAAAACCTGAACCACCTGATGTTGCCCAAGATAAAGCATTACCTTGGCGATCAGTTAGAGTAACAATAGTGTTGTTGAAAGAAGCATGAACATGCGCCATACCATCAGCAACTTGCTTTTTAACCTTCTTACGACGAACTGGTGCTTTAGCCATTGTCTATCCCCTTATCGCTTAATAGGCTTGCGTGGACCCTTACGAGTACGCGCATTAGTCTTAGTTCTTTGACCACGAAGTGGTAAAGAGCGACGGTGACGAAGACCACGGTAGCAACCAAGGTCCATAAGACGCTTGATGTTAAGTGTTACTTCACGACGAAGATCACCTTCAACGGTGTACTTACCAACTTCTTCACGAAGTTGATCAAGAATTTCTTCATTTAATTCGCCAATCTTAGTAGATTCAGCGATACCTGTCGCAGCTAAAATAGCTTTAGCGCGAGTTTTGCCAACACCATAAATGGCAGTAATAGCAACTACTGCGTGTTTATGATCAGGAACGTTAATGCCAGCTATACGGGCCACTAACACATCTCCTCAAATTTAAATTCGAATATTATATTGTTGGAAAGCCCGTAAGGATACCCAACTAATTATCGAACTATACTTATAACACAAGCCGGTCTATTACTAGACCGGCTTGCACGACTTTAAATTAACCTTGCCTTTGCTTATGCTTAGGCTCACTGCAAATTACACGTACAACACCGGCACGTTTAATAACTTTACAGTTACGGCAAATCTTCTTAACGGAAGCACGTACTTTCATGAGTCATCTCCGTAGTATTCCTTAAAGTAGTCTACTGACCGTAACCTTTAAGGTTTGCTTTTTTCAGCACTGAATCATATTGATGAGACATCAAATGAGTCTGTACTTGTGCCATAAAGTCCATAATTACAACAACGATAATCAAGATTGATGTACCGCCGAAGTAGAATGGCGTTTTCCACGCCATTGTCATGAACTCGGGCACCAGACAGATAAAGGTAATGTATAATGCACCTGCTAATGTCAAACGCGTCATTACTTTATCAATATATTTTGAAGTCTGCTCGCCTGGACGAATACCTGGGATGAAAGCCCCTGATTTTTTCAGGTTATCTGCTGTTTCACGTGGGTTAAATACCAACGCTGTATAGAAAAAACAGAAGAAGATGATAGCTGCTGCTAAAACCATTGCATATAAAGGTTGCCCTGGAGACAACGATAATGAAATTGTTTGTAACACATCAGCTAAGGCACCTTCGCCCTGACCAAACCAACTGGCGATCGTACCTGGGAACAGAATAATACTACTAGCAAAGATAGGTGGAATTACACCTGCCATATTAACTTTAAGCGGTAAATGTGTACTTTGCGCTGCAAAAACCTGACGGCCTTGCTGACGCTTGGCATAGTTAACAACAATACGTCGTTGACCACGTTCAAAGAACACCACCATATAAGTTACGGCAAATACAATAACTCCGATCAGTAATAGTACTAATAAATTCAAATCACCTTGGCGCGCCATTTCGGCTGTCGATCCAATAGCAGACGGCAGGTTAGCTACAATACCAACAAATATAAGAACAGAAATACCGTTACCAATACCACGTTCTGTAATTTGTTCGCCCAACCACATAAGGAACATAGTTCCTGTTACCAAACTCACCACTGCGGTGAAATAGAAACCAAAGCCTGGATTAACAACCAGTCCTTGCATCATATTTGGTAAACCGGTAGCAATACCGATAGATTGAACTGTAGCAAGCACAAGCGTAGCATATCGTGTGTACTGGCTTATTTTCTTACGCCCCTGTTCACCTTCTTTCTTAAGTTCTATCATCGCAGGATGTATGTGCGTTAATAGCTGCATAATAATTGAAGCTGAAATATAAGGCATAATACCTAGAGCCAATACAGAAGCTCGCTCAAGCGCACCACCACTGAACATGTTAAACATCTCAACGATAGTGCCCTTTTGTTGCTCGAAGAAATCGGCAAGTACAGCGGCGTCAATCCCAGGGATCGGAACAAAAGAACCGAGTCTGTATATTATGATAGCACCGAGTACAAATAGTAATCGACGCTTCAATTCCGCTAGCCCGCTTTGCGCGCTTTGCGTTTCTTTACCTGGTTTAGCCATGGGTACTTCCCTTATTCTTCTATCTTGCCTCCGGCAGCTTCAATCGCTTCGCGAGCACCTTTGGTAACTCGTAGACCTTTAACAGTCACAGCGCGTGAAACTTCACCAGATTTAACTACTTTAACGAACAATACGTTTTTCTTAACCAGACCTGCAGCTTGTAGCGTGCTAAGTTCTACGATATCGCCTTCAACTTTTGCGATTTCGAAAAGGTTTACTTCAGCAGATACTAATGATTTGCGTGATGTGAAACCGAACTTAGGAAGACGACGTTGCATAGGCATCTGACCGCCCTCAAAACCAACGCGTACTTTACCACCTGAGCGAGACTTTTGACCTTTGTGACCACGGCCACCAGTCTTACCAATACCAGAACCGATACCACGGCCCTGACGTTTTCTGTCTTTATTCGCACCAGCAGCAGGTGAAAGTGTATTCAATAACATGAATTAGCCCTCAACCTTAACCATATAAGAAACTTGATTGATCATACCACGTACACATGCTGTATCTTCTAATTCAACAGTGTGGTTGATACGACGTAAACCAAGTCCACGCAATGTCGCTTTATGTTTAGGTAAACGACCGATTGCACTTTTAACCTGTGTAACTTTTACAGTTTTATTAGCCATGGTTCTACCCTACAATTTGTTCAACAGTCAGACCACGCTTAGCTGCAATAGACTCTGGAGAATTCATATTCTCTAAAGCTTTTACAGTTGCGCGAACAACGTTGATTGGGTTAGTTGAACCGTAACATTTAGAAAGTACGTTTTGTACACCCGTAACTTCTAAAACTGCACGCATTGCGCCACCAGCGATAATACCAGTACCTTCAGAAGCAGGCTTCATGAATACTTGTGAACCGGAATGACGACCTTTGATTGCATGCTGTAGTGTATTACCGTTAAGTTCTACATTAATCATGTTACGACGTGCTTTTTCCATTGCTTTTTGAATAGCAGCAGGAACTTCACGTGCTTTACCGTAACCAAATCCTACTTTACCTGCGCCATCACCAACAACAGTTAGTGCTGTAAAGCTAAAGATACGACCACCTTTAACTACTTTAGACACACGGTTTACCGCAATTAGCTTCTCAGCAAATTCGGTTTGTTTTGCTTCTACGTTAGCCATAGTCTACTCCTAGAATTGCAAACCGGCTTCACGCGCGGCATCTGCCAACGCCTTCACACGGCCGTGATATTTAAAGCCACTGCGATCAAAAGCAATCTTAGTAACATTCTTGTCAGATGCACGTTCTGCAACTGCTTTACCAACAGCTTGCGCTGCTTCGATGTTACCAGTGCCTTTTACTGTTTCGCTTAGAGCTTTTTCTACAGTAGAAGCTGCAGCCAGTACAGTACCCTCAGCATTAACTACCTGAGCGTAAATGTGACGTGGCGTGCGGTGGATAACAAGACGTGTAATGCCTTGTTCAATATAGTTTCTGCGAGTGCGTTTAGCACGGCGCAGACGAGCTGTTTTCTTATCCATCGTTTTACCCTACTTCTTCTTAGCTTCTTTACGACGCACATATTCGTCAGCATAACGAACACCTTTACCTTTATAAGGCTCAGGCTTACGATATGCGCGAATGTTAGCTGATACTTGACCTACTAACTGTTTATCTGCGCCTTTAACAAGCAATTCAGTTTGGCTAGGAGCTTCAATTGTAATTCCTTCAGGAATTGCAAAATCCACTGGGTGAGAAAAGCCAAGAGTTAAGTTTAATACTTTACCCTTAACTGCTGCACGATAACCAACACCGATTAATTGAAGTTTCTTCTCATAACCAGTAGTTACACCAACAATCATGTTGTTGATTAGTGCACGAGCCGTACCTGATTGCGCCCAGCCGTTAGCTGCGCCTTCAACAGGTAAAGTCGTGATAACATTGTCGTTGAAAGAAACTTCAACAGCGCCGTTAATCGTACGGCTTAATTCACCGCTTTTTCCTTTAACTTTGATGTCCTGACCTTTTAATGTAACTTCTACACCGGCAGGAACATTTATGGGTGCTTTAGCAACACGAGACATAAATTTTCTCCGATTAAGCTACAAAGCCAATGATTTCACCACCAATGCCAGCACTACGTGCTACACGGTCGGTCATCAAGCCTTTTGAAGTTGATACGATTGCGATACCTAGACCACCCATGACTTGTGGTAAGTCTCCACGCTTCTTATAGATGCGTAGACCTGGGCGGCTAACACGCTTGATTGTTTCGATAACAGCTTTACCTTCGAAATACTTAAGTTCTACTGTTAATTCAGCTTTAGTTTCGCTACTTACAGAGTACTCAGTGATGAAACCTTCATCTTTAAGTACTTTTGCTAGCGCTACTTTAAGCTTTGAAGTAGGCATAGTTACAGATACCTTCTTCGCTGTTTGACCGTTACGAATACGTGTGAACATATCCGAAATAGGATCTTGCAAGCTCATAGTCTTACTCCCGTGATTCTATTACCAGCTAGCCTTTTTAAGGCCAGGAATTTCACCGCGCATAGCAGCTTCGCGTGTTTTGATACGGCTCATGCCGAACTTACGAAGGTAACCATGTGGGCGGCCCGTAATGTTACAACGATTACGTTGACGTGAAGGGCTAGAATCACGCGGCAGTGCTTGAAGCTTTAGTACTGCTTCCCAGCGATCTTCTTCAGATGTATCAAGACCTGAGATAATCGCTTTTAATGCTGCGCGCTTTTCAGCGAACTGTGCTACTAGTTTCGCGCGTTTATCTTCGCGCGCTTTCATAGAATTCTTTGCCATAACCCTACCCTTATTTCTTAAATGGGAAGCCGAATGCTTCTAATAAAGCATGCCCTTCCTCATTAGTTTTCGCAGAAGTTGTGATTGTGATATCTAAACCGCGGATACGATCTACTTTATCAAAATCAATTTCTGGGAAAATGATTTGCTCACGTACGCCCATGCTGTAGTTACCACGTCCATCAAAAGACTTGGCATTTAAACCACGGAAATCACGAATACGAGGGATAGCGATTACAACTAAACGCTCAAAGAAATCCCACATACGCTCGCCACGTAGGGTTACTTTACAACCAATCGGATAGCCTTCACGAACTTTAAAACCAGCAACAGATTTGCGAGCTTTAGTTGTTAATGCTTTCTGACCAGATATGGCTTCTAGATCTTTAATTGCATGTTCTAGAATTTTCTTATCTGTAAGGGCTTCGCCCACACCCATATTAAGGGTAATTTTTTCTATTCGAGGGACTTGCATAACAGAACTGAAACCAAACTTCTTCTGAAGTTCGCCAGCTACTGTAGTCTTATATACTTCATGCAGTTTCGCCATCGTCTACTCCAACTAACTAATTAAATAGTTTTTCCAGTAGATTTGAAGATACGTAATTTCTTACCGTCTTCAATCTTGAAACCAACACGATCCGCTTTACCAGTTTCCTGGTTGAAGATCGCAACGTTTGATGCGTCTAAAGATGCTTCTTTCTCAACAATACCGCCAGCTTGGTTCAACTGTGGAACCGGCTTTTGATGTTTCTTGATAAGATTAATACCTTCGACAAATACTCGACCAGATTCAGTTACAACTGAAAGCACTTTACCGCGCTTACCTTTGTCTTTACCTGCTAGTACGATGATCTCGTCATCACGACGGATTTTAGCTGCCATGATAGACTCCTTAAAGCACTTCTGGGGCTAGTGAAACGATTTTCATGAACTTTTCATTACGTAGTTCACGCGTTACCGGGCCAAAGATACGAGTACCAATAGGCTGATTGTTAGCATTTAACATTACAGCCGCGTTACCGTCAAAACGGATCGAAGAACCGTCTTGGCGACGAACGCCTTTACGTGTACGCACTACTACAGCATTTAGAACATCACCTTTCTTCACTTTACCGCGAGGAATAGCTTCTTTTACAGAAACCTTAATGATGTCGCCAATTGCCGCATAACGACGGTGCGAACCACCTAAAACTTTAATACACTGCACTTTGCGAGCGCCGCTGTTATCAGCAACGTCCAGCTGAGTTTGCATTTGGATCATTTTATATGCTCCTGTGTAGTTATTTTCTCACCTTAATTTCTTTAGAAATCAAGACATAATATATTCAAAACCACCTAGATAATATGTATCTTGTCTTTGGCGGCCGGCAATTGTACCAGCAATTACGCATAAGTGATAGTTTGTTTTTTAATTAACCAAATAATTTCTTAAATTTCGATTTAAGCTTATCTTTCGCTTTGTCTTTAAGCTCTTGTTTTTTAGAGCCACTAATGTCTAATTTAATATCAACTTTATGAAAAGGACCTTTGATTCTAATCGGTACTTTAAATCCCGTTGATTTATTATCACTACCCTGACCCTCTATGGTGGCTACCAAGGCAGTAATCAAGCCATAATCCAAATTAGTTGATGGTAAATTAATCGCGCCATTGCCCGTTACTCTGATCAATGGACTAAGTAATTTTAGATTGTTCGTTTCACTAATCCCTTTCGTAAAATCGAAGGTGCCCGTTAATTCAGCAAAATCGGTCTTTTTAGCTTTGTCATATTCTGTTTCCAGGCCCGCCTTAGAAAAATCACCTTTTAACATTGCTTGTGCTGAACGCACTAATGCTGCCAGGTTAGCCCCTTTTATAGCACCATCCAAGAAATTGAAACCTAGCTTACCAGACAGGTGTGAAACAAATTCTTTCTGACTTAGCCCTTTGGTGGTCAATTCCCAATTAATCGCCCCTTTACCTGAAAGTTTATCTACACCTGCAGCAGCAATCAGTAAAGGTTCAGCCTGAATGCCCGCCAGATCAAAGTTCGTTTCGATAACATAAGGATTAGCTTTTGCGTTTATCATTATTTTACCAATCCCTTTACCTTCATAGGCATTAAACCTTTCCATTTTAATCGTGGCAATGCCTTGCTTAAGCTTAAAGCTAAATGCGTTTTCACCTAGCTCAATGTCCCTCACTTTCAATCCACTGGATCGAATTTTGATAACCGCATCTAAGGCATCTATGGCAGACAAATCTATTTTAGTATCATCCCAAACGATTGGTTGTGCCTGCCCAGCTTCTTCAGGAGTGATTTCCTGTTTAACTGGTTCAGGTAAATAAGGATTGAGATCTAACATTCCTAAATCAAAATCTGCTTTAATATTTAACCTATCTGCCAAATTCAAAGTAGACTGACCTTTAATATCTAACTTATCTAGTTTTGCAACTAGCTTAGTTAATGTTAATTTTTGTTCTGAGAAATGCATATCACCATTAAAAGAAAACTGATTAAAGGCATTAGCTTTTGAATCTAATGTAATACCTTGCCATTGCGTTATTTCTTTAACAGAATTACCGGCAACAGTTAAAGAACCTTTTATTTCTTTACCATCTTTTTGGATCTCTCCTTGATATTTCAACGCCACAAAACGTGAATCAAGCATTAGATTAAGCAAAAAGTCATCACCTGTTATGACTTTTTCTGGCGTATTTAATGCGACATCTAATTTAAATACTTCATTCATATACTCAACTGAACCAGCTATTTTTAATGCTTGTTTCAATGAAGGCAATTTAATTAGCAGATCTAAATTTTTTATTTGTTTTGAGGTTTTAGTGGCTTCATCTATATAGGTAAGTCGCCCTCCCTGAATACCAACTTCACCCAATTGAATATCAAACCCTTCAGGTAAACCACCTACTTCACTAGTCCCCTTTGTTTCTGCTGGTTTTTTAGTAACTTGCTCTAAAAGCTGCCAATTCATCTCACCTTGACTATTTTTTTCTAATAAAATGTCAGGTTCAATAATGATAAATTTATCCAACTTAAACTCGCCGGACAAAAGAGACAACCAGGGAATATGCACAGCCAGTTGCTTCATTGATACCATCTCAGGGCGAGATCCCGATTTCATATTTGCAAATTTAACGTCATTTAATTCAAGTTTTAGGGCTGGGAATACCGAAAGACTTTTATCTCCTGCGATGGTTAATTTTCTGCCTGTTGTCGTTTCAACCTGTTGCGAAACCTGGTCAAATATTGCATCAGTAGGAATAACAAAAGGAAGGATAATGATCAGAACAACTAAAATCCCTAATAACCATGCCAAAATTTTTAATAGTACCTTCATTTTAATCCTTTATTTGATTATTGTTGCTTAAAAACTGATTTATGAGTTTAGCTAATTTTTTAACGCCTTGCTCCATTTTTGTATTCCATGGTAAGCCAAAAGTGATTCTGAAATAATGCTCAAATACATTCGCATTTAAAAATAATGAGCCGGGAGCAATCGCTATATTATGTTCAATCGTATACTGCCATAATTTCTCACTGGACATGCCCTGAGGTAATGCAAGCCAGAGACACGGTCCACCAGCAGGTTCACTGATATAAATATCTGCTGTAATTTCTTTATCTAAGATTGCTAACATCATTTTACATTGCAACGCGAGTTGTAATCTAACTTTGTTTAAAAACTTGAAATACTCTCCACTTTTAAACATTTCCAGAAACATATACTGCAAAGTAATATTCGGCTCTTCAGAGATGATCTGTTTAGCGTGAATACTGGCTTCGAGTGTATTTTTGCACACTATAAACCCCAAGCTGATTGTTGGTGAAACTGTATCGTAAAAATCATTAATACTCATTACTTCACAGCTGGAACCTGCATCCAACAGACTAACAGTAGAAGGCGGCCTTTGATGGCCAAAATGTAAATCACCTCTATCGTATTCGATTAATATAACGTTTCTCTCTTCTGCCCACTGAATTAAGGTTTGCTTTTCTTTAATTGATAACACACGTCCTGTAGGGTCATTAAAGTTAGGGTTAAACACGTAAGCTTTAAATGGCTCAGCCTGAAAGGCTTGCTCTAACAAATCAATTTCATCAAGAAAATGTACTTGCTGCGGTATTGCTATAGTGCGAAGTTTTAGTTGTGACAAAATAGATTGAAAGAAATATGAACACGGAGATTCTATCGCGATACATTCATGTCTTAACGAAAATGCCTCAATAGCTATCATCAAGCCATCCTTTCTACCATTTGTGATCAATATGTCATTTTTATCTACAACCTGCCCTGACTTTAAATAATGTTTAGCAATTTCAGCTCTCAATGCTGCCAAACCATCAATTGGATTTTGCATAAGCATTTTATAAGGCCTTGATCTTAAGGACTTTCGATGAAACCTCGATAATAACTGCTCTGCATCAATGACTGTACTTGGTGCAGTACAAGATAAAGGTAATATTTCAGGATCGTTGAAAGAAAATAGAACCGCATTAGCAACCGGCAGTTTTGCTAACTGCTTTGAACTTATAAATGTTGCCCCATATGTATGCGTTGTTAGTTGTTTTTTATCATTGACAAAAAAACCCGTTTTTTCAATTGAATAAATCCAACCTAACCGCTCTAAATAGGTATAAACATGTGTTGCTGTTGAGACTCCGATACCACGTTTTTGAGCCAGCAATCGAATTGAATCTAGCTTATCTCCAGAAACAAGCGTGCCATTTTCGATTGAGCGAATAATTTCATCACAAATTTTTTTATATTTAAATGTCGCCATAATCTGTATTGCATTATTTACTATGAAATTGCATCTGTTTTGTATTTTTGATCGATTTAAACTTGTACTCAAGTAAATCAATTATTGGAGAGTATAAAAATGCAAAAAACACTCATCGAAACCTCACGACTTATAATGCGACAGTTCACTTTAAACGATATAGACGCTGTTTATCATTTTTCTATCAATAGTGATGTAACGCGATATACAGGCGATGCCGGAATGATAAACACAAAAAAAGATGCAAAGGATTTAATTATAAATGTCTGGCAAGCGGAATATAAAAAGTATGGCTATGGCAGATATGCCTTAATCAGCAAGATTACAAATCAACTAATCGGGTTTTGTGGTATCAAATATTTACCTGAGGAAGCCAGGCCTGATATTGGTTATCGCATGCTCCCTGAATATTGGGGCCAAGGTCTCGGTTTTGAAGCCGCAAATGCCACCTTGAAATATGCAAAACACAGTTTAGGTTTAAACAATGTAATGGCTGAAGCAGTGGTTGAGAATTTAGCGTCAAATAAAATATTAGAGAGAATAGGATTGCGCTGTGTAGATAACTATCAAAGAGAAGGTTTTAACCTTAATCGCTATGAACAATAACTTCCCAATATTACACACTCACCGATTATTACTTAATGAAGTTGCAAAAGATGATGCTATTGCGTTATTCGAAATGTTTTCAGCAGCCGATGTCGTTCAATATTACGATTTAAATCAGTTTTCAAAACTGTCTCAGGCACAAGAGTTAATTGAACGTGATCAACAAAAGTATCTGGCCAAAACACATTTACGCTGGGCAGTTAGAATAAAAAAGAATGGTAATTTTATTGGTAGCGTCGGTATTAAATGGAATCAAGAAAATCACAGCGTCACTTTAGGCTACGAATTTAACAACAAACATTGGGGCAAAGGATATGCAACTGAAGCGATCCGGCAAGTTATCCATTACTTATTTAAGATTGAAAATAGTCAAAAGATTAATCGCATACAAGCTTATGTGATGCAAGGTAATTCAGCATCAAAAAAAGTACTTTTAAAGCTTGGTTTCAAACATGAAGGTCTGTTAACAGAATACGGCTACTGGAAAGAACAATATCATGACCTTCATCTGTTTTCTATCATCAAAACAAAGCCATGCAATTAAAATTAAATTGCATGGGCCAACTTTAAGCTTAATTAAGATTTACGTTTAGGTCGAAAATAACGCTTATTTTCATAAAATTCAGGCTCATTATTATCATCATACCAACCAGGTACGCCTAATACAGGAAATGGTGATAACTGAGTTGAATCTGCTAAACTATTATTTTTTCTGATCTGTGACGCTAACAATTCGTCGAGCTTTTTATATTGCGCTTGTTTATTCAATGTAAAGAAGCCGGCTTCAACCAAAATACAAAAAGCCTTACCGGTAAATCCAATAAAAGGATTTAATGCTTTTTCATATAAACCATGGCCAAATACATAACAAGACACTTTACTCCACCATTCATTTTTTCTATCAACAAATATATTTTGCCATTGGTGATTTTTTAATTGTTGAAAAAAAATAGGATCTGTACTGACAACAATAACGCCTGATTCATCTAAATGCGTTATTGCATCACGCGCGGGTGTACGCTTTTTACCAGATTGCACCTTTAACTCTTTCATATGCAATTCATTGAGTAGCGTTTTAGTCATAGGAAACAAACACCAAATGTAAGCATTAAAAAGATCATGCCAATTTTTTTCTCTGGTACTTATTACCCCTGTTTTATAAATTCGCTCTTCATATCCCATCTCCGGATCAGGTAAACCTGAATACTGAGAGTGCATAGTGATTTTCGTTCCCATTGCATTATTAGTATCTTCAGGCAATAACGCCATCAACTGGTCCACACTTGGCCACTGCAGGAATGAAAACGGCGTTAAATCAGCAAACACATTCGACTTTTCAATGAATTCAGGGTCAAATTCATCACTTATATTTTTTACCAAACTCAATTATCTCTCGTTTTCTTAGCTATTTTTATTATCCTAGAAAATAGGCATTCAAGACAAGTGGCAAAAATTAAATATGTATCTAAGCCACCTCAAGATGCGAGTTTCTGCATATTGAAGTGGCTTGGGTATAGATATTCTTAACCAGGTTAAATATCATACAATGATTAAAATCAAAAAAAGGTTAAAAAATAGCAATGTCAAGATTGAACAAAATTTAGATCTCGGTATTATGCACGGCCCTTAATGCTATTCCCTGTTTAATAGTAATGGGTATTTTGTTTTATTTAACTGGAGTCACTCTACACGATGAGAAAACTGCTAACATCACCTGCTCAAATGTCTCTTTCAGAAGCTGAAGATCAAACTTACCAAAATGCATTAACACAAGCCACTGAGATCAGTTTGAATTTAATGGCTGTCAAAGTTGAAAACAGACCTGAAGACTTTAATGGCTGGTGTCATGAGCTCATCGATATATGCACAAATCGTATTAATTTTGAATTACTAGAGCAACACCAATTACCGACAGTTAAAAAACTACAAGAAATTCTTACTTTGGGTGTTAGTATCAGCCAAATCAAAATGCTGAGGATCACGCCCTGGCCTGTTATGATGGGATTTATAGAGCAAAATGCTGAGCGAGTCTCACTCAATGAAAAACTGGCATTGATTGAATATTTAGCACCATTTCGTGAACAAAATTTGGCACAAATGATAGAAGAAGATCAACTCGCATTTGCCGGTAAACATACAGCTAATTTAGATCCCGCTATTTATAAGTTCGATGTTGAATCATTTGCCTCAACTAAAAGTGCAAAAGCATTCCATCAATTACTTTCTTTAAACCCTGAATTACTCGATCAGGCTTTAGCGCATATCCCGCTAGAAGGTGAAGTAACAGAAGAGAATTATCAAAATTTTGTTATAGATTACCTGAAAGCTCATGTGGTTTTAGATGATGCCAAACCAACACTTGCTCCGGCCACACGATTATTAGCAATGCGCAGACCAGATATATTTATGCCATTAGTTAATAGTAAGATTGATGCTTTATGCCAAGGTTTTGGTATACCTAAACTTAAGAACAATGATTTCTCTACTTACTGGAAAGACATAGTACTTAATCTGCAAGTAATGCCTTGGTATCGCACTTCACGTCCTGAATCGGAACAAGAGCAGGTTTTATGGTCAATTCGCGCATTATTGCCAACGCTATTCTTTTATTTCGATGAATCAGCAGCAGAAAATTCTAATTATTTAAAATTATTAAATAAGCCAAAGCGCGCAGCCAAAAGTAATGGTGCACCTCGTATTCGCAGGGGCAAAGAGTCTGCTGAAATATTAGTCGACCGTGCGCTGGCAGACGACGAAATCCCGCAGCATATTAAAGAAAAGCGAGATTCGATTATTGCTGAAGTAGAAAAAGGCAGAACCGTAGCTGAAACCATTTCTTTAATGCGCATGATTTTTGGCTAACCCCCTCATTTTCTGGTGCAATGCAATCAATACGTTGCACCAGTATGTTTAAAATTCACATTAAACATGCTTTTCTTGCACCAACTCAGCACAGACTCTAAATTTCCCTATTTAGTTCAAATCCACAAATAAATATTATTAACTTAAAAAACAGAACCTTAAAACTTTAAATAACTAGCCTTCCTTCACTGGCATAAGCCTTGCGTTTTCTATCTTTTTTGAATTTTAAAATCAGCGCTAAAAACTCTCAAAGAAGGTAATAACATGAAAATAAAACATATATCACTCACATTAATCGCCATAATTACTAGTGCAACCAGCATCAATAGCTACGCTGAAGTGAGCGCTAATGTTGCTGCTACAAGCAACTACTTATGGCGTGGATTAGAACAAACAAACGGTGCTGCCGCTATCTCTGGCGGTATAGATTACAGCCATGATTCCGGATATTATGCTGGCGCCTGGGTTTCAAACGCAGACTGGGCAGAAAGCATGAGCTACGAATTAGATTTATATACAGGTTTTACTGGTTCTATTACCGATGTATTATCTTATGACGTGGGCTTTATTTATTATGCCTATCCAGATGAAAAAACCGGTGATGCCGATTTCAGTGAAATCTATGGCAGTCTGACATTTGATACACTAACCTTAGGCCTTGCTGTATTAACCTCCGCCACAGGTGCCGATGCAGGAGACGCTATTTACGCTAATGCCGATTATACAGTTACATTAAGCAATAAAGCGGATATTACGATACATCTAGGCTCTTATAGTGGTGATTGGCTGGCTGAAGACTCTATTGATTACGGCTTAAGTTTATCTAAAGATGGATTTACTTTCGGCGTATCGAACACAGACATAAAAAACGATGATGCAAAAGTGTATGTTAGCTACTCAGTTGATATTTCACTTTAGTCGATAAAGGGTTAGCGCCCTTTAATACTGCGGTACTTAGCAAACGCCTGTTTAATTTTATTCACTAATTCAGGTGAGCTAGTTTTATTTAACGCAAAACAAATCTCGGCTTTATTCGACAAATCTAATGTCATCAATTTTACAACCGAATTCAAAGGCAACTTCCGTGAATTTAAACTTCTTTTCATGCCTTCTTCTGAATTTATTAATAAATCAACGCGGCCAGCGATTAACTTTTTAAAATTAACTTCTGTTTCAGCCGCCACATCAAGTTGCTTATTTTCTTCAAAACCTAAATTAAGTAGATGAGTATGGATCCAATCACCTCGATTTATTCCTATCGTAAATTTTTTAGCTTGTTCTAAATTTTTAAACTTCACCTTTTTATTATCAATCAGTTTATAAAAATGCATAGGTGCCGGTTTTAAAATAGGACAAAACCAGTGAAAATAATCCTGTCTTTCTTCTGTTTTATAAATTGAATAAATCAACGTATTTTTATTTTTAATGGCAGTTTGTAAACTTCGTGCCCACGGCTTAATTTCTAATTCATATTCTATCTCTGCCATAGCTAAAATCTGTTTCAGTGCTTGAGTAGATTTACCTTTTATTTCACCATGCTCATCTAAATAATTATAGGGAGGCCAATTTTCAGTAACAATATTTAACTTCTGTGCACAGCTACTGAATGCACATATTAATAATACACAATTAAATATTTTAAACATAACTCTCCCTATAAAGTGCAGATTAAGGAACACTATGGCCAGTAGAAGCTTGCCAAACTCGATACCACTGCTCTTCATTCAGTTTAATATTCAATGCCTTAACAGCCGTTTCAACTCTGGCTATCTTCCCTGTACCCAACAAAACAGAAGGCTTAGAAGGAAGCTTTAATAACCAGGCATAAACCAATTGATCTATTCCTGCTGCGCCTACTTCCTCGGTAACCTCTACTAAGCAATCACGTAACCTAACCGCTTTTTCACTCTCTTCATGTAATAACTTTCCACCAGCCAGTGGGGACCATAACATAGGGTTTATTTTTAATTTTTGACAATAATCTAAAGTACCATCATCTAGTGCCTGCATATTATAAGGAGACATCTCTACCTGATTAGTGATCAAAGGTTCTTGTAATCTGGATTGTAGTAATTCAATTTGTGCCACACTAAAATTAGAAACACCAAAATTAAGTACCTTACCTGACACCTTTAATTTAGTGAATGCTTCGGCAACCTGATCGGCGTCCATTAAATAATCAGGCCTATGTATTAATAATACATCTAAATGATCAGTTCCTAGATTTTTCAAAGATTCATCAACACTGGCTAGAATGTGAGATTGACTGGTATCATAGTGGTTTGCCTGTCCTTCTCTGCCTCCTTCTCTGCCTCCTTCTCTGCCTCTTTCTTGCCACGCGGGTTTGATACCACATTTTGTAATAATATTCATATGCTGGCGTAATTCAGGCTTTAACTTTAACGCATCGCCAAAAATAGATTCACACGTATGGATACCATAAATATCAGCATGATCCATGTCTTTGATACCCAATTCCATGCATTGCTCTATAAATGCTAACAACTCTTGTGGACGCATTCCCCATTCATTTAAACGCCAGAAACCGGCTACAAGTGGGTCAACAATTCTATCTGATTTGGTATTCATTATTTAATGGGCCCCGATTATGGCGTTATTATTACAAGGTGATTCACAAAAACTACTCTTTTAATTTTGATCTTGCAAACAAAAAAGCCACCCTAATGAGTGGCATTGATTATTTTACTGTATAATTAAACATGGGCAGATCAATTACAGTTTATAAATATTATCTGCGCTATCTCTATCTACTAGTTTAATAAAAGGATCGACCCCTGCGAATTTAGGTTTCCCTTTCACTCTAAGTTTAATTTCGTTGATACCTGTTTTTATTTTATGCTTCTTCAAATAAAGTACAAAATCTTTGGCTGATAAGTCTTCAGGATCTTCACTGAATACCCCTATATCTATCATATCGGAGAAATCTACATCCGTTTCTTTACCTTTTCCATCGGCATGTTTTAGTTTAGCGTCGACAATAAGAGATACATCAAAGTACCCGTCTTTAGCCTCGACCACATCCACAGTTGTTGTTTTTAAATCATAAAGTGAAATATGTTCAAATAAATTACTTATGAACGCTTTTTCCTGCTCAGTTGCCTTATCTGTAATATATGCGATTAAATCTAATGTTGTTGGGTATGGTTTACTTTGATATTTAAACTCAGCTAAAAACGCATTCAACGCATCATTAAGCCTTTTCTCACCTAATCTGTCTTTTAAAGACATCATCACCACAGAGCCTTTCCGATAATGAATATATTGCTGATTTTCACTGCGCATTAGTGGCATTTCTTCCAAAAACTCGACACTGCGACCACGTAAATATCGATCTAATTCATATTTTAAGAATTTACGAATTTTTTCAGCACCATATTTTTTCTCCATTACCATGAGTGCACTATATTGAGACAAGCTTTCTGAAATAATCGCACTGCCCTGCACATTGGCAGCACCTACCTGGTGACCCCACCATTGATGCGCTACTTCATGCGCTGTGACGTAATAAACCGGATCGATATTTTCAGGATCTCTTAAATCTGTAATAAATCCGATTTGCTCTGAATAAGGAACTGTATTGGCAAAGCTCTGGGCAAAGCTTCGATATCCCGGAAACTCAATTATTCGCATTTGCTTATGCTGATATTCACCAAAATTCTCAGTGAAATAATCTACAGAATCTCTCACCGATTCAATCATGCGATCTACATTCATACTATGATCTTTATGGTAATACACTTCTATATTTATGCCTTTATATAACTCCTTTTTGACTTCTAACCGGGCAGAGATCACAGAATAAAAACTTACCATAGGTGCATCCATCTTGTAATGGAAAACCCGGCGGTTATTTACTAACTTTTCACTTTGTAAATAACCCGGGGCAATAGCAAATTGATCTGCTGAGGTTGAAATAGTTGCTTCGAAGTCGATAAAACCAACACCATTCCCAAAGAAGCTTTCATTATAAAAATGTGTATCTTCCAGCTTGTTAGCGCGCTTTAACGGCTCAAGTTGATGTTTACGCCTTTTATGTCTGTCGGTTAATTGTTCACTTTGTTGATAACCAAATGTAGGAAAGAGTTCAAAGTTATTAATAAATGTACCATTTTCCACTAGCGCAAAGTCATTATTACCATCGGTAAAACCATGATGCTCACGTTTAACCAACATTTTACCAGTACGTGATTCACCCGGCTGCAGCGCTGTTTCAAATTCAAACCAGGCTGTATTAAAACTTTTATCAATTGCGCCAAGCTTACCGCCATCAATCAATAGCTCCCATTCTTTAGTAAAACCAGGTTTAGATACCAAAAAGCGATTAATCGGTTGAGTTGAAGTATTCTTAACCGATATCTCAGCGAGACCATTTATTTTTCTTTGCTCTGGAAAAATATCCACTTTGGCATGGATCTGAGTAATAGTCGGTATCACGGCATTTAAATGCTGAACATATTTCTTTTCGTATTCAGCCTGTTTAGTTTCTCTATCATCCTGCACTATATACTCATTCACTATACGTGTATTGTAATGTATATAAGCTCCCGTTGTAATAAATAGAGTCAAACCGAATGCTACCGCAGCTTTACCCGGAAAACCTAAATAATACCCAGTACTTTTGATGCGAACTTTGAGTGATTGAACAGGTCCTCTGTGCCACAACGCATAACCTAATGCTGCTAATACTAATGTAAATCCAGCCCAATAAAGCATGTACCAGGAATGACTAGTTAAAAACTGACCATATGCATTGATATCTGAATAAAATAACCTGGGTGCACCAGAAAACTGGAACATATTGTGACTAAAACCAAAGTTACTTAGGGTAATAGAACTAATAATAAACAATACAAATAGCATCATACCTATGTATTTATTTGGGCTGATCACCTGTAAGAAAAACGCTAACACAGCGATCATAATAAGTGGCAATAAATTGATATAGCCGAGGCGAATAATATATTGTGATAACTCAAAATTATCATAACCATTTAATGCCTGATTCAACACGGTCACTAAAGTGGAAATAACAAATAATATGGTAATGATCAAACTAATCGCAATGATTTTAGAAAACCAGAATGTTAAATTATTCACTGGCATAGCATCAATAATATCACCCATGCCTGAATTTCGTTCTCGCCAGACAATTTCAGCACTGTAATAAGCCAGAATAATCATGATCAATAAATCTGTAGACTCAACAATTAAAGTTACCATTGCCTGAGTCAACGGCCAGTCAGGCGTACCAAACATACCTTGAGGATCCACTAAAGGTGCAATCAATAAAAAGATAGTTAAAACACTTAGGACCATAAATGGTGCACTGAAAATAACTTGATTGATTTCAAACTTTGTACGCATAATTAAATGCGCCCAAGTCTGAATACCTGAGCTTTTATATAATATGTTGTTATTTAATATTCCACTATGATCTTCTTCACGGGGTTTATTTGATTTCTTTGACCTTCTGGTTTTCGGTAACCGAACCTTATTTCTAAAGCCACCAAAAAATACCATGATCAGTACGGCAACAGTTAGCCATGTTAACCTGTTTTGTAACAATACACCTGACATATCAATTGCGGTATTGTTTTTGTCAAACATAGTCCAGTAACGTGTTACTTCCCTAAAAGTATTTGAAGCAAACGGATCTAACAGAGCAGCTAAAGTACGATATTCAGGCTCAGAGGCAAACTGCCCGGCGATAATATATAAAATGAATAAACCAACAGCAGCAAGATACACCGCCATCATAGATCTAAAGCGGATGGCAACTGCATAAAAGAAACAAGACAGAACTAAGAGTGTGGGTAAGGAAAGATAAAAATAACTACTAAAATAATGGCTTAAATCGGTTACCCCTAATCTTTCCGGATCAACCCATCCTGTAACCCCGCCAATTAAACATCCCAATAAAATTCCCAGGGGAACAAATAAAAATACCGTCGCGACAACAGCAAATGAGCCTAAAAACCGCCCTAGTTGATAACTTAACGGATTAATAGGTTTGCTATACAGCAATTCAGACATCTTACTTGTTTCATTTCTGGTCGCTGTACTTGCGACAAAATTCACCACTAAGAACATGGCAAAAATACCCATGATCAGTAAGGTTTGAGCAATAGAGAACGGACCGTTGTACAACACGTTACCGCCACCACCTATTTGTACATTCTCACTAACCGTTGCAAAGAAAGTTAATAAGAAAAAAATTAAACTGGTGGCATAAACCGAAGGCTGCCTGACAAAATAACGCCATTCGAATAAAAACATTTTAGCTAACATCAGTGACTCCTTAAGCTGCTTTTTTATCGTTAACGTTTCTATGCGCATGCAATGTTGAAAAATACACATCTTCCAGATTGGCAGGTGCCGATTCAAATCCTGATGGAGCCTGATCAGCTAATACGTGTACAATAGTTTGGCCCGCAAATAAGCGCTTTGAAATAACAGGTAAGCTTTGCTCGATTTCATTGGCTTCGGCCTGACTCACTGATTTACGCCAGATCTGACCATTTAAAGTATCGGTTAAGCTAATTGGATTACCTTGCAGGATAATTTTCCCCGAAGCTAAAACAGCCATATTAGGACAAAGCTCTGATACATCCTCTACAATATGCGTCGATAAAATAATGGCTTTTTGCTCACCTAAACTCACCAGTAAATTGTGAAATCTATTGCGTTCTTCTGGATCTAAACCCGCAGTTGGTTCATCTACAATCAGTAAATCAGGGTCGCCCAATAACGCTTGTGCTATGCCAAATCGCTGTCGCATACCGCCAGAAAATCCACTAACGGCTTGCTTTTTATGTTGATATAGATTGGTATGGGCAAGCAGACCATCAACGGCTTCTTTTCTTTCCCCCTTATTTTTGATCCCTTTTAATATCGCCATGTGATCTAACAGTTCATAAGCGCTGATCCTTGGATAAACCCCAAAATCCTGTGGCAAATAACCCAAACGTTGTCTTAAACTTTGTGGATCTTTAAATACATCAATTTCATCAAAAGTTATGGAGCCCGTGTCAGCTTGCTGTAATGTGGCTATCGTTCGCATCAAAGACGATTTTCCTGCACCATTGGGACCTAATAAACCAAACATACCTTTAGGTATTTCTAAATTCACGTTATCCAGGGCTTTTACGCCGTTACCATAGGTTTTTGATAATCCATCAATCTTTAACATATATCCTCTCTTTCGCTTTGAACCACAATGTTGTTAAATATGTGTAATATTACTTTTACATATTTGTAATTGGATCTGACTATGACATGCCAATTAATTAGGTACAATATGTATAAACATAATGAAACATAAAATTACAAGAGTGACACAATGCAAAAACATGACTGTATCCCCTTAACAGACTTTGAAGAGTACTCCACCGAATTGATGATCAAAAAAGCGGATGAAAATTATCAAAATATTAAACGCAGACATTCCATTCGTGCATTTTCAGATCGCCCCGTGCCAAAAGAAGTGATAGAAACTTGTATAAAAGCAGCTGGCACAGCACCAAGTGGTGCAAATCATCAGCCCTGGCATTTTGTCGCTATACATAGCGAAGACATTAAAAAACAAATAAGAGAAGAAGCTGAAAATCTTGAGCGTTCCTTTTATGAAGGTAGAGCTGGTGAAGAATGGCTTGACGCCTTAAAACCTTTAGGCACTGATGCCAGTAAACCTTATTTAGAACATGCGCCCTGGTTAATTGCTATTTTTAGTCAAAAGAAAGGTGGGATCCATACTGAAGATAAAAACCAAAATTACTATGTACACGAATCTGTCGGTATCGCCACCGGATTTTTGATTCAGGCACTACACCATAGTGGTTTAGTTACGTTAACCCACACCCCAAAACCTATGAGTTTTTTAACAAAAATATGTCAACGTAACGCTGATAATGAACGGCCATATATGCTACTAATTGCCGGATACCCGGCTGAAGATGCAACTATCCCAGATCATGCTCTAGTGAAAAAGGACTTAAATGAAATAGCCAGTTTTATTTAAGATTAGCATTGAACCATCAAGGTTTTTGAACGCGATTGGTAAAGATGCAACTCAATCCGTCAGGCTGACGCTACCTGTCGGAAAAACGACATTGCGCTTAAATTCCATTGGCGCTCAATGGAATTTAAATTGGATAAACTTTATTAAAAACTGATGTATAACGCCAAAAATACCTCTGCTCGTAAGGTCAGAGGTATTTGATCAATCTAGCTAAAATTTGATTGTTACGGGTATTTGCTAGGTTAATTTATCTTAAACTACAAAAAAGAGTTGAATACAACTACGAACAAAGGGCACCCACGACTTTGCCATCCATTGTTTCTAACCAAAACATTACCCCCTTTTCTCTCAATTCTTTTCTGACAATATAATTTACGCCCGCTTTTGCATCTACCTCCACGCAACCTAATGCCCTAGTAGTAAACCATGCGTATTCAATCCAGAGTTTTTGCACTCCAGGTGAAATGTTAATTTCCTCTGGATAACGGCTATGGAAGTTCCTTTCCAACATGCTGTCATTAATCTTATAAAATGAAATGTACTCTCTTACCCCTTTTTTACCAGCTCCGATAAAACCATAATCGGCAATAACTTTTGAATAAGTTTCCGGTTTCAGTATTTTGATAGATTTTTGAAAATAGGGTTTTGGAGTCGTATTGCAGCCCGATAAAAAAATAAGTGTTATCGTAATGATTATTCTAAATTTATCCATAATTACTCTACTAGGTGCTGTATGTTTTATAGTTATTCACAACACAATTTTAATTTTTATGGCCGAAATATAACAAAAAACAAAAACAGATTAAACATTGATGTTTACCGGGTATAATTAACAAAGGTTTCCTACTGACTTACCATCCACAGTTTCTAACCAGAGTAATATACTATAACCCTCCAATTTCTTTTTAACTATATAATTAACACCAGCTTTAACATCTAATTCAATGCAGTTTTGGGCCCTAGATGTAAACCAGGTATATTCAAACCAAAGCTTATGCAATCCAGGTAAAACATTAATTTCTTCAGGAGCAGCAATAAATGCCTTACTTAACTGAATATTATCCACTCTAAAGAATGAAATTGTTTCTTTCATTCCTCCTCTATCGCCTGGCTCACCCTTAATATGAGAATAAGTTTCAGGTTTAAGGATATTGACAGATTTTTCAACATAGGGTTTTGGAGTTGTTTTACAACCAGACAATAAAAGAAGATTTATCGCTATTATTATTTTTAACTTATCCATCTGTTGCCCTCTGAATAATGTACGTGCCTTGGCTATTCATGACACCCTTTTAATTTTAGTGGCCGGAATATAACAAAAAATAGAATAAACTTCGATATACTAGGATGTTCAGAATTGAATTTTCCAATACAGCAGATTATTCAATTCCCCTGTCAATAAAAGAGTATATTATACAGATAACTTAGTAATTTACGCTCCTATCCATAAATAAAAACTTGGAATTAATAAAGTATTTAAAATCTAGATTTAGCTGGTTCATAAATAATATCTTACAGTAAAAGCGCGGTAAACATTAGGGTAGCAATAACCGGTACTTTTTCTATACTATAACCCTTCTAGTCAGAACCACCGTAATTATTATGATTTTTATGCGCATAATATTCAGGTACTGGTGGCATGCTTATATATGCTGCCAATGTGCCTAACCTAGGTATAAGCAAAGTAATCGAAGTTAAAAAACTACTTTAGTAATTTATTATATTGACGCTCTATCTTTTGCTCAAAACATACAAGAAGTACCTGCTCAATAGTATTATGTTCAGAGATAAACTTGTTAATTTCTTCTATCGCAATAGCACAAGCTTTTTCAATAGGAAATCTATACGCTCCGCAGCTTATGGCTGGAAAGGCAATTGATTTAGCCCCGCATTCCAGCGCTAACTTTAAAGACTCTTTGTAACAAGATGCCAGCAGTGCTTCTTCATTCTTATTACCGCCAAATCAAACAGGTCCTACTGTATGAATTATGAAGTTAGCTGGTAAATTGTAGCTACCAGTTATTTTAGCAAACCCAGTTTCACATCCTCCTGAATTTCTACACTCTTCAAACAGTTGTGGACCTGCGGCTCTATGTATCGCGCCATCAACGCCTCCTCCTCCGCACATAGCCTTATTTGCTGCATTTACAATGATGTCAACTTTAAGTTTTGTAATGTCTGTTTTGACTATCTGAATTTTATTCATAATTTAATAATTCTTATAACGATACAATTCGCGATTTAGATTCAATCTTCAGAGCTATCTCATAGATTAGAAGCTATAACTATTCAATAAGTTAGGCTTGTTTCTTTGCCTATCCACTTTGCACAAGTTAGGAATAACACTCAGCATTAATCTTCCGCATATACATTAATACCACATTGCGATTTTTGGACCTTTAATAAGAGAGTATCAGCGTAAGTTATACTTTCTTCTGGTTTTTCTTTTCCAAATATCATTTATGTAAGGTCCATTTATATCTATCAACAAGATTGCCTGACCTTTTAATAGTTTGATTATTACTTGTCAAATTACGTTATTTACTTTTCGATACTGGTGAAGTTCCCTGTATCGACTTTTACACCCACAATATCCAAATCAAAGCTTAAGCCTTCGTATACTCGTTCTAAGTGATTATCGGGATCTAAAAATAAAACTTCAATTTCAACTGTATCACCATCAAAAGCTTCCACCCCCTCCCCAAAAAAAAGCTGGCAACTTGTACTTGGATAGTTTAAGTACTGCATTCTAGGCCAGCAGCCATCAATATACCGAAAGGCGTATGGAGGCCTTTCTATATATAGAAAATTTATTTTAGCTAAAAACTTCATTTAGGTTTAATCGTGAATTAACGCCCAATTTAATTTATAACGCTATATTGGCGAACTAAATCGCCTTTTGCAAAAAATATAATAATTCGCAGTAATAATCTTCAAATGGTTCAATATCAACTTCGAGTTTGTCATTTTTTCAAAAAGAACAATCACAGGGTAAATCCGGCAGGTCACAATTCTTACCTGGAATACAAGAGAAAACGTCACAATCACAAACATCACATTTGTTTTTTTTCTTTTTTTTGGTTTTGCCATGTTGAAGTTGAATATATGCGTGTTTGCATGCAAGGAACCTTTTTCTAATTAGCGTGTAACCACTAAAAATACCATATTGTAATACAATCTTTTTTATTGCTGTTGAACAGGAGTCACCATTATGAAGTGCTGCATGTGCACAACGAAAACCTTTATGGGGAGATAAAAAACGCTGGTAAAACTCAATCGCCTTAATTGCTAATATTTTCACCACTCCTCCTGACACTAAAATCAAGCGCTGAAATGAACTTTTCGGGTGCATCTAATCCCAAATAAATTAATTGGCCAGAATTCAATTTAATTTCTACATTAGGGCAACCAGATAAATTAAACCTTTTAATATGACTTGCTCTATAAATGAATTGGTTATTCAATTGTACCGAAACTATATCTGATAATGGAATGGTCAAAGGGTTCAAAATCCCGTAACGTACTAATATATTTTGTGAAGTAACTGAGATAGGCCGGATCGCTATCGCTTTATATTCAGCAATAAAAAACGCTAATCCGAATAACGTAACTATGGTAATCACATTTGCTACAACATCTGACCACAGAAAATGAATAACGATATGGGTCAGAGGTAACTCAAACAGGATCAATAAAATAAAACCTAACTGATTACTTTGAGTATCATCTTTCCGATGGCAACTAAAATGTTTGTCTCCTGTAAAGTAATTTCGATTAATTTTTTTGGAAAATAGTGCGTAAGTCCATATTCTTGCTTCAAATGAAAGCAGCAAACTTATCAGCCCTTTACCAACTATATTTTCTATTGGTTGCGATATTGCCCTATCGGGATCAGTTTCTTTGGTTAGAGCAGCCTTAATAGCAAAAAGTACAGTAAAAATGGTCGTTACTTCTAACAAAATAAAAACAGCTAAAACCACATAACGACCCGACTCAAGATAATGCCAGATAAACTTAGCATTTTCAGGGAGTACATAACTACCAAGCAGAATTATTATGCATGCATAGACTAAGGCTTTTATCGCTGCTTCTTTCTTATCTTCAATGCAGCAAAAACATAAAAAAGGTAAAAAAATTAACCCATCTATCAATAAAAACCATTCAGACTTTTCCTTGCCAAAGTCATTCATCAAATTTGAACTTTGGTAAAAATATGCCCATGAGGAAGACATAATGAGCATAAACAAAAATGGAATATTTTTTCTGCTAAGTCCCCGCACTATAGCTCCAATCTAGGTCAATTAATAACAAATAAGTTTAATATTATTTTTCGCTACTCAATTAAACAATGCAAAAGCAAACAAAGCAATAAAACCAAAAAATATAACACCTACCAGCCAATTAGGTAATTTGATAACCGATTCAGGACGATTACTACGGCCATATATAAGGTTAATAAACTCAGTGCCTTTCTCAATATCATATTTTGTAATCGCGAGCGTTAACGTCGTTAGCGGACCAAACAATAAAGACCAGATAAAATATGCCAGCGGGCTTCGATTATCAATATTTGCTAATGCAGCATTAATTAAAGCTAACGTTCCCCATCCCTGAATGTACTGTTCCACGAATTCCATTTTAACCACTCTTAATTGCATACAATATAAAACAATCATGTATAATCGCGCATTTACAGTCGTTTTTCAATAATGCCGTTAGTGATATATGAATTTTATCAAAATGTAAGAAACTTAACCTTTAGGTATTAGACGATTAGCCCCGTAAAAACATGCTTATAGGCGCTACTGCACTGTAAAATCCACTGTTACGCTCGCACTGTATATAATTTTTTCAAATGAAGTTGGTATTTCAATTCTGTTTTTTTTATGTGATTTTGAGCCACGTTTAATTCTACTACCAGTAACTTCAATTCTTTCAACCTCATTATTAATGTAAGTATCAAAATCATTAAAAGAAACCACTTCTAATTTAATGCCTAAATTCTTAGTGTAAAACTCTTTTTGGTCCAGTACTTTTTTAAGTGCTTTTTCTTTCACTTTTTTCTGGTAAGCTTCTTTTTTAGAGTGTTCGTATACAGTACTCAATAGAGTAACTTCATCATATTTATCAACCATGCGAGCTACACTTTGCAATCCTGCTTCATTGTTAATTCGTATAGTTACAGTGTTAGTAACTTTATAGTTGTCGGGCTTATCACCAAACCAACCATAATCTGGGGAGGTAGAGAAATTGGCACTTTTTATGTTTTTTAAAGGAATATCATTATCTATTAACACAACTGAAATATCAGATCTGATTTTAGCGTTTTTACTTAATGAAACGGCTAATTTATCATCCTCTGTCGTCACTAACATACTTATTATCGCTTCATCTTTAAAAGCAATTTCTTCTGCACTTTCTGATATTGAAATCGTTTTAACTTTTGGTTGTAAAAACCTTTGTAGTTCTTGCGGGCTTCCTTTTAACTCTGGTTGTGCAAAAACATTAAATACCAGTAACAATAAAGAAAATCCAACTACAAACCTCAAAACAACACTCCTTAATATAATTAATTTACAACAATAATTGAAATTTTCTGACAATACATGAATCAGTATTTCCATCAATTATGGTAACAGCTTATAACGCCAACTCCAGCAAAGATTAATGATACACTACTACTTTAACCTCCTTTTTGTTGCCAAAACTATGAAAGATTGTAATCAATGTGGTAAATGCTGCATCAAATATGGTGATGGCGCTTTGTCAGCAACAACTGAAGAAATTGAACTCTGGGAAATATTTCAACCTGAGATTTATAAATTTGTGCAAAATAACGAAATATGGTTCGACCCAGAGACTGGCGCTAAGTTAACAAGGTGCCCTTTTCTCGAAGTAGAATCAAATACAAATCCGCAAGCTGCAAAGAAATACACTTGTAGTATCTATTTAGATAGACCTGAAGATTGTCGACATTACCCAAGCTTGATTGCTGAAATGATCAGGGATGAGTGTGAAATGATTGAAATTACAGATCTAAATAAAACAAAACAGGCACAAAGAAAACTTGATGAATTAATGAAAGATAGTCGTCCAGCCAGTTATTAATCTGCTTTAAAGTGTTTATGCATAATGAAAGAATCAATAAGTCCAAGTTGCTTATGTTTATAGGCTTTCGGAATAGTACCTATGATCTGATAACCAAGCTTCAGCCATAATCGAACAGCTATATCGTTAGAAGATACCACAGAGTTAAATTGCATGGCATTATAACCAAGTTCAATTGCGATTTCCTGTGAATGTAGGCATAATTTTCGCGCTACTCCTTTTCCTCTGCTCTTCGGGCTCACCATATAGCCGCAATTGGATATATGACCACTCGGACCGGCTGCATTCGCTTTAATATAATAAGTGCCTAATATCAGGCCATCTTCTATTACCACATAAGATTTTTGAGGATTTACGCACCACATACTATAAGCGGTTTCAAAATCCATATCTGGATCAAATGCATAAGTTTCTTGTGCTTGTATTATATCTTTAAAAACAGGCCAAAATAATTCAAAATCACTTTTGGTTATTTCTTTGATCTGCATAATATCTCCTGAAAGTTAAAATTACTCATGTTTTCGATACTCTCATGAACATGTAGGTTATTCTTATGTTTTATACATTTAATTCAATACATTTCACCGGATCAAAGTCTGAATTCTCCTCTCCAGAATACCCCTTTGGATTACATATAACGGTACAATCTCCAACTTGATATTCTGAGCTATTATGGAGGTGTCCGTGTAACCAATAATCTGGTTGATGTTGAGAGATAAAACCTTCTAAATCTGAAACGTAAGCTGCCGATGTTATGTCTTCACTCCTGCCTGCAGGAGATGATTTTATACTCGGGCCATGATGGGAAACAACAACATTAGTTTCTCCAGCTAAACTTTCTAATGTTTTATCAAGCCAATTCAATGAATGAGCATGGATAATAGCGGTATCAATGGATCTTAGTTTCGAATATTTCGGTGATTTTCTGATTTTTTTATAATCGGTCATCACTTGCTGACATTGGTAACCCGTAATTCTGGGATCACCAAAAAGACTGAAATCAGTCCATAAAGTACACCCAATAAAATTAACTCCATCTATATTCACATATGAATTTTCTAATAAGTGTATATTAGTACCTGATACTTTTGCTTTAGCTTCATATATAAATTTAGGGTGCGATTTTCCGTAAAACTCATGATTACCAAGAACATAAATCACTGGCTTATCTTTAATTTGCTCTAATGCCCAGTCGATACCACGGTCTTTAATGTGAATATCACCAGCCAGAACGACGACATCTGCATCACACTCCTGATATTCATAGTCTTGAAATTCAACGTGTAAGTCGCTAATAATTTGAATTTTCATTGTTTAACCTGGGCCTGTATATATCAAGCTTTTATCATTACATAGGGTACGACTTAATAAACTAATATGTTTTTTTATGACATCATGCTTTAAAACACAGGTAAGTGCATCAACTAAATTGCGAAGCATATGATAACTTTTGAGATGTTATTAAAAAGGGAATGATACAATTCCCTTTTTAAATTTCCAATCGGATTTATGGCGTTGCAGCGGTTAATTCAAATCAATTAATATTCCAACCTCCAGTAAGTGCCGTTATTGCAATTTGCTGCGATCCTGTATTTAAACTCACCCTATGACTGATTGTTTGCCAATTTTGCCATCCATTAGTTGCCGGAATATCTAATGTGCCGTAATTAACCGAACCACCCGCTTTCTCCAAAGATAATTTGCCACCTTGTTCACTGGCAATACAATAAGACACAATATAATCTCCCGTGGTTGGTACATTGACTTGGTAACTCATCCAGTCGGCGTCATCTACCCAACCAATGTTTTCATTACCATCCACATCCTGGCTAGTTTCAGTGGCGATACCACTCATTAATGCATAATCTTCCGCTTCAATTTTTACACTTGAAGCGGTAGGTTGCCATTTAAAGGTAACTGCTGTTCGCTCGGCGACGGTATATTAAAAGGATTTTTCTTGCCAGTTGATACTGGTATTTAATGCCTGAGTCCATGATGCATTATAAACAAGTACAACAATGGAAGCATCCGGGTTTCTAAAAGCAACATGATGTAAATCCCCTTCTAATTCCCCAGAGTCTATACGTATAGCACCTACTTAAAGATATTTAGAAAGTTGCGTAATACTGTAATAAGAAACATTTTTATCCAATTTTAAGGTGTCTTCACCTAAAGTAAATGTGCCCATGCAGGTAATACAACCACGTTTAGCTATTTCCGGTGACGTCACTAAGTTCCACTCAAGTACTGCTTTAGACCAATTTCTGATTGACCCTATCATTACATTTTCCATATGCCAGCTTAAATCATAGTTAAAGGCTTCAATCAGTTCATCTTCTGAGTTATTACCTGTTGGTAAACCTATCCATTGCTCTGTGAGGTATACATCTTTATTCGTTGCATTTTTCACTATGCTCATCGTACTAATATCACCAGCATATAAATGAAATGCAGAACCATCGACATAATCACTTTGCGCCACTTGTATTGGATAATGAACGTTATCTACATTGTGATCAAAACCTAGAATTTTAACATTTAAATACCCTTTATCTGCCAGTTGTGGACCTAAATGAAAGTTAATGAACTCAAATTGTTCCTCTGCCGTCATTTCCATACTCGGTTCATTGCGAGCATTTTCAGGTTCGTTTTGCGCCGTGCTCCCCCAAATATTAATTCCCTGCGCTGCCATTGATTCAATATACTTTACAAAATATTGCGCGAAGTCTTGATAATATTCAGGCTTAAGGTAACCGCCAATCCACGCGTTATTTGATTTCATCCATAATAGCGCGGTCCAGGGTGTAGCGAGTATTTTAATTTCAGGGTTTATCAACAATATTTTTTTATATCGGTAATAAATATTGTTGATCCGGGCCAGCTAAACTAAAACTGTTAACAGTGCCTTTTTCTGTAAAAATAAAAGATTCCCAGGTACCTGTTGAGCTTGCCTCATTCATATCAGCTAAGTTTGTATCATCGGTTCTTAATCTGGGCAGATTGCCACCAGCAGCTCTGTCTATGTACCAATAACCATCATCAGAGTGACTAAAACGCCATTCAAAATCATCACCCGTTGCAGTATTACTCCCCGTAAACACAGCTTCATTCTCTCCACTAGCTCCTATGCGAAAATGATTTTCAGCTTGTTCTATGTAGTAAATTTTACTTGTATCAGGAATAAAATTGTCATCGCTCACGTTAGACTCATTATAAGAATATAAAGAATCATTTAGATCCGAAACACCTATGGTTATACGCAATATTGAAATACCTTTGCCCGAAACGGGATTAAATAAATCATTTAGCGCCTCAGCTTGATTAGCTGCAGATAACATTGAGATAGCCATCGCACTTGCCTGGGTTAAGGCATAACCTAAGCCATCTATAGCTTGATAACTTTTTGATTCATCAATCACAATAGTTTGGGCATGACTGATTATGTCCTCATTAAATGTCAGTTTATTTTGCTCTTTAAGCAAAATACTTTTATCGCCTCGGGTTTCTAATATGGATACTTCAAGTGCTTTTAATGTGCTAACAGACAGTAAAACGATCGACAAAATCGATACATTTTGTATCAGGATTTTTAAGCCCTTCTTTAATTTATTTTTATAAATCATCACTATTAATCTTCTTTTGATTATTCTTTTTATTATTTAATGTCGGTCCTGACATCAGCTATTATCTGCCAATTAGAATATCGCTAAATAACAGTTACTAAATTTGGCCACATCAATACTAGCAACAAATTTTCACTCAAATCTATACTTCATTGTGTTGCATGCGTTCGAGTAAGGAACAGAACTTATTTGAAAGCCAACATTAAAAGTAAGATATTGAATATTAGTGAAATAATTCAACTCAAGGTATGAGGGGAATTAAACTAGAAACTATGTTCTGGAAGAAAAGATTAATAAAAATGAAGACTACGGTTCACACACTAAGCAAACCATAGCTAAAATTAAATGTTATTTTTGTGCCTTTGTTAATGTGTCTGCTATGTAATTCTCAACAACAGTTTGCAATATATTAAGTGGCATAGAGCCATTTCCAATAACTGCTGAATGGAATTTTTTTATATCATATAAATCACCTAATTGGTCTTTAGCTAATTGCCTAAGTTCCAGTATTTTCAGCATACCTGTCATATAGGCTGTGGCCTGCCCAGGCCAAACACTATAACGCGCTATAGATCCTGCAAAACCCACATTATCTATATGATATTGGTCGGCCTGATTGTAACTCCAGCCTTTATTATGAATACCCGTATCTATCACTAACCTGGCTGCACGCATGGCTTCAAACTGTAAACGTCCTAGATCACCAATCATATCTTGTTCATACCAGCCTGAATCTTTCGCTAAACGCTCTGCATACAAACCCCAACCTTCAATAAATGAGGTGAAATTGGTTTTTCTACGAAATAATGGCAGATCTAATTCACTTGCTAACGCTATTTGCATATGATGCCCGGGTACAGCTTCATGATAAGCTAAAGTAGGCATGGTTGTATAAGGAGAGTCTTGTACTGTATTAGCATAAAAAGCCCCTGGACGCGTACCATCATCTGATCCAGAAATATAATAACCACCAGAACTACCGCCTACAACAATCACTTCTTGCTGTGGGATCACTTCAAAAAGGTTTGGTAGCTCAGCATAAGCCTGAGCAATTAAATTCTCATAAACTGACTTAGTTTGATTAGCAGGAACAAGTTCTGCATCATTATTAACTCGGGTATAAAGCTGATTTAAAGTTTCATCTTGCGGGTAACCCAATTGGTCAAACAAAGTGCGCATTTCCTGATGAATACGCGCTAGCTCATCAATACCTAATTGATGGATTTGATCTGACGTTAAATTGCCAGGCGTAAAGTATCTCAGTGTAAAATCGTAAAATTCCTCACCTCCTGGAAACTGACCAAAACCTATTGTGGTAGGTGCCTCAGCAACTAAAGTCGTCATTTGTTGTGATAATGCCTGGTACGCAGGTAAAACCCGTTGCTGAACTGTTAATAGCAATAATGCTCTTAAAGTTTGTTTATCTTCATCACTAATATTAGTGAGGGCTGATAACTGGCTATCAAATGCCTGATAATAACTGGTGGAAGTAGCCGCCGTATTTGCCACACTGGCAACTAAACCTTGGGAATAACCTAAAGTAATTGCAGGTTCTATTATGCCTTTGGCCTTTCTCGCCTCTAATAATTCACCAATTTGTGTAAACCTCCTGCCCAGCTGATTTAATAACGCTAAGTACATCTCAGCCTGTTCTTTATTGGTAAAAGTAAATGCTTGTGTAAAGAAAGTTTCTGTTCCGCCTGGCCAGCCAAAAAAACCGTAGGTGGCTGGATATTCATAATCTTTAAAACTTATTCGTTCAATTTTTGCTTGTAGATCAGCTTGGTATATTTCAATTGAGATTTTTTGACTTGCTGTTAAGCCTTCAAGTTCATAATTTTGTAGTTTTTCTAAAATCAGCGCATAAACTTCTGCCGATTGCATTAAGTAATCATCAGAAATATTGTTTAACTGCACAGTTGCACTATCTAACGAATCAAACAGTCCATCGCTGATCATAGCTTCTGAATTTCTTTCACTGGTAAGTAAAAACGATTGTTCAAAAAACTCATCTAATGGCAAATCAGTTAATTGAGTAGAAATAGATGATAATAATTCTGCTGTATCAGTTAACTGGAAATCAGCAACATCCGCTAAATTGGGTGTATCAACAACTGGTGGCGTCACCACAACCTCGTTATCATTATTATTCGAGCCACCACATGATATTAATAAAACACTGATCATTAAGGTAATAATAATATTCTTTAACATAGCAATGTATCCATTAGTATTTTTACAATAATCCATCATAGGCTATTAACAAACAAATTACTAAGGAAACTACAGCAATTACTGTAGTTAACTGAAATTGAAATGAGCAATCCATTAAATAGCTAATTCCCCCCATTTTAGCGTTTCTTCTATTGGGCCAACTTCAGTCATACCCGCAGCCGTATCTAAAATTAATTGTCGCAAATGTACTATTTTGGCTCTAACATGTGCCGGGTAACTATTTAACTTTAACTCAACGTTTTTTGTCATTGGCCGTCCCTATAAAAAAACCAATCTTAACACGCATAAATTTAAATCATTTAAGAGGAGAAACAAGACCGGCTAACTTTTCTTCTCTCTATTTATCCGCTAACTTTTCCATGATAATAATAAAAGAATCATTATCTTGCATTTCTTTATACTTGATAACTTCTTTTACTTTGAACTTATTTGTCATTTTCTCGATATCTTCCGGTTGGTATTTGACAAATGGCATTGATTTATTAGTTCGAGTATTTCCGTAACCCCGCCACATAGCATGGAAAATCACACCTCCATCATTTAATGATTCATATTGATTATGTAATGAGATGACAAGTTGCTCTGCAGTAAGGTGCTGCAATACTTTGTTTGACACAATAACGTCATATTTTTCATCCTGATCCATATCCAGAGCATTTAACTTAATAAATTTCCCTTGTTTATTTTTCTTACGTAAAGTTTTCAAAAAAGCATCTGAGTAATCACTTCCCGTGACATCATAGTGTTTTCTCAGATATTCATAATCAATTCCAGGGCCGCTTCCAAGTTCCAATACTGTTTTAGAATAATCTATTCTTGACTCAAACTGTTCCATCACGTAACTATCTTTAAAAAACAAGTTAACCATAATCGAATAGAATTTTGACATTAACCACCCATACTGTTTCATGCTCTTGTTAGTTTCCATAATCTGCTTTCCTATTAAAGTTGTAGCTAGTTTGAGGGTTTGTCCAGGATGCATTGTAAAAGCTGCAACAGCGAATTCTTGCGATCCGTTTTCACCTGTGTATTTTGTCCTAGCGGTATATCATATTACAGTGCTAAACTTTGGCTAAAATCGGCTTATTTTTGGTTGTTAACTTTGGATTCGTACCTACCAATTGACTCGGGTATCGCGTACATAGAAGAGCTGCATAGTGATGCACATCATGCAAACGAAGAGTATGTTATTACATTTATGCTGGCGGGCTATGTCACGCTTGAAGGCGGGCGCACCGTAAACATCAAGCCAGGTATGCTTACTTTGGTTCCATCAGGAGTACCGCACTCTTTACTTAAAGGTAAAGATATACGACTCCATTGGTTGAGCTTTATAGCCGATAGCCTTCACATGGATGAAACCCATAGGTTGATGCATCCTTTTTCACAGATACGAAATGGAGCCCTGCCTGTTTTCAAATTACCCAAGAGTAGATTCAAATACGTTGAAACACTATTCAGTGAAATTCAAAAAGAGCTGAAAGGAAATAAGTCGATTAAAGTTTTAGAAAGTTTGGTTTGCCTCATTCTCAATGAAGCAGGAAAAGCCTCAAGGTTAACAACGCAAGATATGGGTGCAGAAACGAAGGTCAGCAAAGCCTTACATTTTATTCAAGCGAAAAGCTGCGAAGGTATTTCGTTAAAAGACGTTGCTGGGGCGCTCCATATAAGTCCGGCTTATTTGGCTACAAAGGTTAAAAACTCAACAGGGTACTCTGTAGGTCAGTGGATTATCAGGTATCGTCTAAAAAGAGCTTTGGAACTACTGACCAATACTGATGAAAATATAGAGGCTATAGGGCTCCTGGTCGGCTGGCAAGATACAACTAACTTCATCCGTCAATTTAAAAAAAAATATCAACAAACACCTACGGCATGGCGGCGCAACCAAAGACAAGATGCCAAAGGCGATTAGAACAAATGTCGGCCTCCACTTCCTCCACAGTTGAAAAATATGGATCCTCAATTGATTCAGACATAGTCAAAAAACAAATGCACGAAGCTGGTTTTAAATTAATTGAAGAAGCTTTTTATTTAAAAAACCCGAAAGACACGTTAGATACCAATGTATTTGCTAAAGGTGTCAGAGGAAATACAGATCGTTTTATTTATAAATTTGTTAAGATGTGATTTTTAAATTATCACAAACAACCGAGTAACTTATGACGATCGACCGTATCGATGCAAAACAACGTATGAGTAAAATAGTAAAACATAACGGTACCATATATTTATGTGGTCAGGTATGTGCTGACGCCACACAAGGTATTGAGCATCAAACACAGACTATGTTAGATAAAGTCGAGGCGGCCCTGGAAAAGGCAGGCAGTGATAAAAACCATATACTTTCTGCAACGATTTACTTAAAAGATATGGCTGATTTTGCCAAAATGAATGGCATTTGGGATAACTGGCTCAACGAAGGTTTTGCCCCTGCCCGTGCTTGTGTACAGGCAAGTATGGCCAGAGATGTTTTGTTAGTTGAAATATCTGTTGTAGCAGCTGAAAAGGTATAACCCTGATTATAGGGGAAAATTTACTTCCCCTATTATAATCAAATGACTAGAGCGCCATATAGTTTAAAAAGTGCGCACCAGAATCGCTGAAAATGACTCAGGCAAGGCATGTAAGCGAATGGAATAGTTTATCTATTTCGAGCTTACATAACGCAGAATGAGTCATTTTCAGAGATTCCCAAAGGGCGAGTCTAAAATTCCCGCATACTGCGTTAAATTCTTTTGATTTAGAATAACTAAACCTAAAAAAATTTGCCTTGTCTGCGAAAATTTTAGATCTCGCTGGCGTATATTTTTTAAACTATATGGTGCTCTAGGCTTTGTTGGCTACAATTTGAATTTCTACCCGGCGATTAAGTGCACGATTACTTGCCGTATTATTATTCACTATAGGTTTAGATTCACCATAACCTTTAACGTCTAGTCTTGCCGCTAAAATATTCTTATTCAATAAATAACTTTTAACGCTAGATGCACGCTCAACAGACAAATTCTGATTATAGGCCGCTTTACCTGAACTATCCGTATGGCCTTCTATACTTAATAAGGTTTTATCGTATTTAACTAATACTTTGGCTATATCGTCTAAAGTTGCATGAAATCCACCACTAATATAAGACTGATTGGTCGCAAAAGTTATGTTTGCTGGCATGATCAATCTTAAATTATCACCTTCGCGTACCACTTCAATCCCAGAACCACTTAATTCATCGCGAAATGCTTCCTCTTGCTTATCCATATAATCACCAATCGCGGCGCCCGCAATAGCACCAATTGCAGCACCAAATACAGCTCGTTTATTTTTATGATTACTGGTAGATTTACCTAAAATAGCTCCAGTGACAGCACCTATCGCAGCACCCTTTTCTGCATTGGTTGCGGCACAGCCAGATAAAACGAGAGAAAAAGCAATAACAGGAAAAAGAGATTTTTTTAACAACATGAAAATAGCGCCTTAAATTTGATAATGATTTATCTTAAATAAATATAACTGAACACAAGATGAAGGGATAAAATACTGTTCCGTATTTTACGTTAAAATTTATTATGCTGTCACTGAAGTTTTTCATTTAATTTATGGTGTCTACTGCGACGTTACCGGAGGCAGGTTATAAGGCGCAACTAATTGAGTCAGCCTGCCAGTACGTTGTAATTCACGCATTTTCAATTTTATTTGGGCAAGTAGCTGCTGATCTTTGTATTTACGAGAAAAAGCGGTATACCCTAAAATTTTATCTGAATATCTGTAATTTAATTTTTTAAACTTTTCTCGCGGTAAGCCTTGGGTTTTAATAACGTATTCAGCAGTTTCTTCAACACTTATCACAATATCTACGCGGTTCTTTAATAGCATTTCAAAGGTGAGTTTTTCGCTTAATACGGGCACTAAAATTAAACTGGGATCGATATCAAACTTTCTGAAATGTACCGCCCCACGTGTCACACCTATACGTTTTCGGCGAAGTTCTTCATAGCGATTTACACTGATATCACTGTTTGCTAATGCATAAAAAACAAAAGATGAGTTCAGTTCCATATAGGCAGGTTCAATAAAATCCAAATAAACTTCACGTTCAGGTGTTTTAATAATATTACCTATCACGTCTATTTTTCCTGATTTTAGTAATTTTAAACACCTGGGAAATGGGCAGGCAACCGCTGACACATTAAAGCTTAAAGTAGTGGAAAGTTCATTCATTATGTCTAAAACCAGACCTTTTGGCTGATTATTCTTATCTATAATGGCATAAGGAGGGGTTTCTGATATCGCCACCGTAATTTCATGTTCATGCACTCCATAAACATAAGTACTTAACACCAATAAAAAAACAGCTTTTAATATCAGAAAACATTTTAAAGTCCTCATACATCCAGGTTTTTTATTTATATAAAACTGATAGAGCGCTAATTTGTCAATTACACTATCCCCCATTTAAATTACATTTAACAACACATTTAACTGAGCACACCCTGTAACTTAATCATCATTGATTATTTAAACTTAGTTCAAACTTATGAAAGCAGCAATCATAGCAATTTTACTGATCAGTACAGCAATCACAGGCTGTAATAATAAAACTAACGAAGTGGAGGTGAAATCGGTTAACCTGGTGAGTAATGACTTAGATTTTATGTGGCACGATCCCAGCCACGAAGATCCCATATCATTAACTTTAGATACAGCGCTGACATATGGACAAAGTGCATCAACAATGCGCCTTAAGCAAAAAGAGACTGATGGAACTGCTTTTTCTTTTACCGCTGTTGACGGCAATTCATTAGAAAATATTGTTGCAAAGACTAGTTTTAACTTAAGCCATGATAAAACATATTTACTTTTTGCTTACGGCAAAGAAAATAATGATACAGATCAACAAGCAACTATTGGCGCTGTTTATTTAAACAAAGAAGATATTAAACAAGATCAATATCGATTCATGGTGTTACATACTTACCCCGCAGAAATGGGGAAATTAGATATTTATCAAAATAATAGTTTGATCATTAAAGATTTAGCGTATGGCCAGGGTTCTGACTTTGTTAATTCAGCAATCAATGAAGTCGCAATTACCATCACCAAAGCTGGCTCTTTAACCCCTTTAATAACGATTAATTTAGATGTTCAAGCGGCAGAATTAGCAACCGTATTTATTATACCTAAAACAGTTGATGACAATACGGCACACGCCATAACGATACGACATTAATAAGCTAGCCAGAATATTTCTGGCTAAACATCTGAAATGGTTTTAATTCGAAGATTTCTAAACTCGCAATCAGATGATCAACGATATCCGCCTGTAAATGCTCATAAGGGATCCAACTTTTATTTTCACTAAAACAATAAAGTTCAATAGGTAAACCTTGTGTCGTCGGTTGCAATTCTCTCACCATCAGCGTGAGTGATTTATTTAATTTTGTGTGGTTTTTTAAATAATACCCCGCATACATTCTAAATAATTTAATGTTAGTTATTTCATTTAGCTTAGGTTTATTTGCTGCCAAACAGGCTGATAACAATTCAGAATCTTGTAATTTATTTTGCAATGTTTTATCGATTAACTTAATCGACAACATATCAATATTAATAGCACGTTTAATACGGCGACCACCCGATTCAGACATGCCCCGCCAGTTCTTAAATGACTCTGAAATTAACGCATAAGTAGGTATCGTTGTAATCGTTTTATCCCAATTTCTCACTTTAACTGTGTTAAGCCCTAGTTCTTCTACTTCACCGTCGGCCCCAAACCTTTCAACTTCAATCCAATCACCATTGGTCACTAACCTATTTGCTGCGATTTGAATACTGGCAACAAATCCCAAAATGGTATCTTTAAACACTAATAAAATTACCGCTGCCAGTGCACCAAATCCAGAAAGTATATAAGTTGGTGATTTATCGATCATAATGCTAAAAATCAAAATCGTAGTAACAATAAAGGTACTCAGTTTTACAACTTGGATGAGCCCTTGAATAGGCACATCTTTTGAGAAAGTGAGTTGGTTATAAATAGCACCTGCAATACTGGCAATTGAGCTTACGATTAACCCGCCATACAGCATTAATAGTATTTGTCCTGCATTTTTAAGCAGCGGATTAAGCAATTCACTTGGTGGATAAATAAAATTAAAACTAGTCAGAAAAACAATACAACTAAATAAAACGGCTAAACGATGATCTAATTTTTCTAACCTACGAGCCAGAGGGGTAATTTTTCCAGGTGAAAAATGTAATGCGATCTTTTGAATACTAGGTAAAATTAACCGGCCAACCACCAAATAAACAATAATTAACAAACCTATGCCTATCAATACGGCACATATGCTTGCAATAAACTCCAATTGCGTTGCTTTACCCAGGTTGATTTCGCTTAACCAAGGTAAAATAATCTGCTGTAGCGGGCTCATCTATTAATCCTTATTCATCTAGTGCTTTGATGGTATCCATTTTAATGTTCAGACAAAGAACTCAGTGTTTGTTCTTTTTCTTGCCAGAGTTGATTCAATTCGCCCTGGAATTTAACTCTGAAATCAATATCGCTGGTATAGTCTCCAATCAAGTTTTCACTGATAGGCATAACCTTAACATCTACTTGCACTTTATTGACCTTGCCACTAGCAAAATCCATAAAAGTTGGAATTCCCTCAGGGTAATGAATGGTAATATTAACCAACTTAGATAATTCAGTTCCCATTGCCTGCAATACAAAAGCAACACCGCCCGCCTTAGGCTTTAAAAGTTTATTAAATGGGCTGTTTTGTCTTTGATGCTTATTATCAGTATAACGTGTTCCCTCAACAAAATTGACTATGCTTACGGGAACTTCTTTAAATTTTTCACATGCTTTACGTGTTGTTTCTATATCTTTACCACGTAAAGAAGGGTTTTTCTTAAGTTGGGCTTTACTGGTTCGTGACATAAATGGGAAATCTAATGCCCACCAGGCAAGGCCTAAAAAAGGCACATAAATAAGTTCTTTTTTCAGGAAAAAATTTAAAAATGGGATCTTATTATGTAACAAGCGTTGCATAATTAAAATATCTACCCAACTTTGATGATTCGCGATCACTAAATACCAATCTTTTGGTTTTAATGAATCCAATCCAGTAACAGTCATTTCAAAGGGGGTAAGAAGATTTTGAATAAATGAATTACAGCTCACCCAACACCCGGCCATTATTTTAGCCAGCCAACTCACCATTTTCTGCCATGGCTTTATTGGTATTAGTTTTAAAAATCCACATGCAATTATAGGTAATACCCAAAATAAAGTATTTATGGCATAAAACCCAACTGAGGCGATACGTCTGAACATAAACTACAACTTCCTAATATAAATAATCGCTAAATAGCCAAATCACTTTATCTGCCTTTAAAGTGATTTGACTATAATACAGCGAAAAACACTTGGCTAACAGTACCTCTAGTTTTCAAAATAGGTATAACCTGCTAATCCGGCACTCAATTCGGCCATATATTTTTGTTTATCCGCTGTATTCACATTTAACTTAGCGATCTGCGCAGTATAAGAATCCATAAGCTGCCTGGCATCAAAGTGCACCATTTTTAATACATCTTTAACACTGTCGCCTTTAATTGCCGAACTCAATTTATATCCCTCATCGGTTAGTTCCACATGCACTGAATCTGTATCACCAAACAAGTTATGTAAATCGCCGAGGATCTCCTGGTAAGCACCTATCATAAACATACCTATATGAAACTTCTGACCTAAAGCATATTGTGGCATAGGTAAGCTTTTTTCAACGCCGGCACCATCAACATACTCTTTGATCTGACCATCAGAATCACAGGTGATATCTTGTATTATCACTCTCTGTGTTAAAGGTTGATCTAACTGCTCAATCGGCATAATGGGAAACAATTGTTCAATTCCCCACACATCGGGTAAAGATTGAAACAAGGAAAAATTCACAAAAAGTTTATCCGCAAGCTTTTCATTTAAATCATCTAAGACCTCGCGGTGAGCGCGAGAATTAACATCTAATAAATTACGTACCTGTTGTAGAATCGTAAAATAGAGTAACTCTATTTTCGCCCAATCTTCCATAGACACTAAACCGTGTACATATTGTTCATGCGCCTCACTAAACAAATGCATAGCATCATGGTAGGTTTCCATTGCCATACGCGCATTTACTTTTTCAGAAATAAACCACAATTCTTTTAATATGACCGGTGCATCTTCACCTGGCATATCAGTTTCAAGCGCCAGAGGTGGTTTTTCACTATCAATAACATCTGTGATCAATACAGCATGATGAGCTGTTAACGCTCTGCCAGACTCAGTAATAATATCTGGGTGACTTAAATCATGTTCATTACAAATATCTGCAAAAGCAGTAACAACATTACGCGCATATTCCTCTATGGTATAATTCATAGAGCAGCTATTACGCGAACCAGAACCTTCGTAGTCAACCCCTAAACCACCGCCTACATCTACAGTTTTAATTGGTACACCAAGAATAGACAACTCAGCAAAATGGCGCGCACACTCACGTAATGCCTGATGAATATCACGAATATTCGCTATCTGCGAACCTATATGAAAGTGAACTAATTGTAGTAACTCAAGTTTACCTGCTGCTTTTAGCTCGTTAACCGCAGCTAATACCTGACCAGCAGTTAAACCAAACTTTCCTTTTTCACCACCTGTATTTTGCCACTTTCCTTTTCCTATGGAATTTAATTTAATACGAATGCCGATTGTGGGCGAAATATTCAAGTCATCTATTTCAATCAGAAGTGCTTTTAATTCAGAGAGTTTCTCAACAACAATATTTACCTGATGCCCCATCGCCTGACCAATACATGCTAAGCGTATAAATTCGCTATCTTTATAACCATTACACACTATTTTAACTGAACGCTCAGTGACTCCCAATATTGCCATAAGTTCAGGTTTTGATCCTGCTTCTAACCCCACTTTATTGCTGCCGTGTTCTATCAACTTTTTAACTACTGAGTACTGTTGATTTACCTTTATCGGATAAACACACGTGTAGACCCCCTGGTAATCACGCGACTTCTTAGCGAGCTGAAATGCCGAGACTAAAGAATCAACACGATTTTGCAATATATCAGTAAAGCGAACCAAAACTGGCAGAGTCAATCCCTGTAATTTAAATTGTTCCACTAATTCATTGAGTTTGATGCCTGGTTTTTGTGTATCTCTGTCAGGATAAGCAACTAATTCTCCATCAGGGTTTACATCAAAATATCCTTCACTCCAATGCGCAACATTGTATATCGTTTTCGCTTTTTCAAAACCCCAATTCATGGCGTATATCTCAGTAATTTATATCAGCACTATTTTAATCTTTTAATAAAAAACAGGCTATTAAAAAATAAAGTCTAAATTGTACTAAAATTGATTGAGCTAAAACTCAAGCACTGGCAGAATTACGCCAATTTTTTCCCGTCTGATCAGGGGTTCATCATGAATAACTTACAACCAGCACAGTGGTTCACCGAAATAAGTGACCGAGATGGCAGTGCTTTTTCTCTGCGTATTAATAAAAAACTAGAAGCGATACAATCACCATTTCAAACAGTCGAAATGTTTGATACCACTGACTTTGGTCAGTTAATGGTGATTGATGGCTGTACTATGGTAAGTAGTCGAGAAAACTTTTTTTATCATGAGATGATAACTCACCCAGCATTGTTTAGTCATGATAACCCTGAAAATATTGTGATCATTGGAGGCGGAGATTGTGGTACGTTAAAAGAAGTCCTCAAACACCACACAGTAAAAACCGCACAACAAATCGATATTGATGAAGTTGTTACAAAAATGTCGCTAAAATATTTTCCTGAATTATGCTCTTCAAACTCAGATCCTCGTGCTCAAGTTTTATTTGATGATGGCATTAAATTTATGGCGAATACAACAGCTGAGTCTTTGGATATTATTATTGTAGATTCAACTGATCCCATAGGTCCCGGAGAAGGATTATTTAACCATGCTTTTTACGCTAATTGCTTAAAAGCGTTAAGACCAGGAGGCATTTTAGTACAGCAAAGCGAATCGCCTTTAATGCATATGCCATTAATGTTAGCAATGAGAAATGCAATGACAGACGTTGGCTTTAGTGATTTACAAACTTTACCTTTCCCCCAGCCTATATATCCATCAGGATTATGGTCAGTGACACTTGCAAGAAAAGCCTGTAATTTTAAGGGGTTCAGAACGCAAAACCTAGAACAGAACACAATTGAAACCCAGTATTACAACGCGGGAATTCATCAAGGAGCATTATCCACACCTCATTTTATGGCACGTGCTTTTGAACAGTAAAAATCAATCAGTGTTTTAACAAGTTTTGTAGCAGTTCCTGTTCAGTTAACATCAAGGTACCTGCTTGTTTTTGTTTTATTAAACTCACCAGTTGATTATTAACTGGTGAGGAACAACCTAACTTTTTAGCAAGTGTCACCACAGCACCATTCAAATAATCGATTTCAGTCTCTTGCTTTGTTTGCAGATCTTCCCACATAGATGAGCGTAAGCAAGGATCTATCGCTAGCATTTGTGTCGCAACTTTAGTAAATAACCAATTGGGTAAACGTAAAATTTTAGGTAATTTATCTGGTTTAACAAAAGTGAGTTGTGCCAGTTCAATATCGCTTTTACGACAGCAATTTAACAGTTCTTCCATTGAGGCTGCCAAAATCATTCGATAACTTTTTTGTGCTAATTGTTGCTTTAACGGCATATCGGCTAACGCATTTATCGCATTATTGAGATTAAGTAATAACCTGCCCCACCTATAAGGTTCGATATCGCCAACCAGCTGATAATCAAAAAAAGGATTTTGATGTAATTCTGCTAATAATTTTAATTCAGGCAACTCAGGTAAAATAAATTCTCCTTCTGTGGTACGATGAAAATGATGCTCATTTTGCACTACATTAAAAGCAACAATCCCAGTAATCACCTGATTATTAATACAAGTTTGTTTTACTATATCATCTGTACCTATGCCATTTTGCAAACAAACAATCAAGGCATCCGGTTTAACGTGTTTATTTAATATTCTGGCTGCACGTTTTAATAACCCGCATTTTAGCGTGACAAAAATAATATCAGCATCCGCAAGTGCCGCATCATCTAAAGCATAATCACTGCCCATGATCATATAGTCATGACCTAAATAATCCGTTAACCTGATGCCAGATGCTTTAGCAATTGCAACGCCATTTTTAGCTCGCCCTAATAACGTTACATCAGCCCCACCATGTATTAAAGCAGCACCTAAATAACAACCTACGGCACCCGCCCCATAAATAACAATTTTCATCGGACTTACAAAATACCTTTTTCAATTGCCAGTAACACAGCTCTGGTACGGTCTCTTACCCCAAGTTTAGCCAGGATGCTTGAAACATAATTTTTTATTGTTCCTTCAGATTTAAATAAAGAGTCTGATATCTCTTTATTCGAACAGCCATTTGCCATTAAGCCTAATACTTCAACTTCTTTAACTGAAAGTTCCGCTATTGTCTCTGGCATTTCAAATGTCGTTGTTTGTCTTTGCACACCTTCTAATAAACGCTCTGTTATTGCAGTTTGAGCAATACGTTGGCCGCTATTAACGGTTTCAATACCAGATATTAGTGTTTCCAGTGATACATCTTTTAATAAATATCCTTTCGCACCGGCTTTGATACCTTGTAAAATCAAATTATGATCGTCAAATGTTGTTAAAATAATCACCGGGATATCAATATTGTGCTCAGCCAAGTTTTTTAGCGTAGCAATGCCGTCCATAACAGGCATAGACAAATCCAGTAAAATCACTTCAGGACTATGTTGTTTAATAGCTGACAATACCTGACTACCATCACTTGCCTCCCCCACAACCGTGACTTTGTCTGATAACTGCAATAGGCTTTTTATGCCTTCACGCACTAACATTTGATCATCTGCGAGCAGTACTTTAATTGGCATATTTATCCTTATTATTTAGAGATAGCGTTATCTTAATTTTTAAACACTCCTGCGTGTCGTCAAATAGCAAAACACCACCACATAAAGCAACCCTTTCTTGCATGCCTTTTAATCCATTTCCTGGCATAAAAGGCCTATTTATCGTGCCATTATCAAATAATATCAATGATAAAATACCATTTGAATCGCTTAGGCTGATCCAAAACTCAGAGGCACCACTATGGCGCAACGTATTCGTACTCGCTTCCTGAATAATGGTTAGTAAATGTTTAGCAATATCGATATCTTCCAGCACAAAATCATCTTTTATATCCAGATTAATTTTTAATTTAGGGATATCAGCAATCATTAGTTCAATCATTTTTACAAAATTTAATTGCTGATTTTCTCGTAATGTTGAAACCGCCTCCCTGACATCACTCAACAATAATTTAGCCAAAGAGTGACATTGTTCCACCTTAGTTTTAGCTTCGCCCTGACTAATATGGCCCGCAACTTGTAAATTAATAATAAGTGCAGTCAGGTGATGACCCAGTAAATCATGTAAATCTCTCGATATGCGAGTACGTTCATTAAGTTGAGTTGCCTGAGTTAACAAGTATTGTGCTGATTGTAGCTCTTGATTAAGCCGCTCACTTTTTTGAGTTGCGTACTCTGCAAGCTTAGTTTGATGCATCATTAACAAAGCAAATAAATGAAATGATGCAAATAAAATCGCAGAAATAATAACGCCCTGTTGCTGCCAAATAATATAGTGCAAACCAAACCAGGCACACACCACGGCCAGCATCATTAAAATCGATTTTTTAATCGATACAAAGTGAGGTAAAATTGCGACCCAAATTAATGTCAGAATTGAAATAAAAATAACAGGTAAAAACCATAAAAGAGCAAAGGCACAAATTAACTGTAAATATACCGTTATCGGCACATCAAAAAGTGTGATGGTGATAAAAACACGCTTAATGACCATAATAAAACACGTTATATAGGCCAAAAACCAAAAAACAATTGCAGCACTATGTGCTTGAAATTCAGCTGACGCATGAGATAACCAGTTTAAACTGATCATAAAAACCATTAGCCAGGAAAGTATCGCCGCCAATTCTGAAAAATGAAGTCTGATATGAATATGTTTTATTTTAAAGTTAATCTGTTTCATCAGTTTATTATGCCAAATAAATAACAACTAACAAACACTCTTTATGATATACGAATTACAATTATCTCCTGTCAAATCACATTTAATAACAATCAGTTGCCTAAATTAAACCTACAATGAAAGCATCAACAACAAATAAGGGGCATGATATGTTAAAACACTACTTTGTTATCAGTACGCTAGCCGTTACTTTAACCGCGTGTAATTCTGATGATGATCAACACCATGACGCGCAACAGTTATTATTAGAAAACCAGGCAAAATGGGAAACATTAAATATAGAACAATATCAATTAGAACAAGAAACCAATGACTGTGAGTGTCAACCTGAAAGTTCAATGCCGGCTACCATGTTAGTAGACCAGACAGAAAAAAAGTTGATGTATTATACTGATGATAAAACAATCACGCCTAATGAGTTCCAACCTCATTACCTTACAGTTTCACAGCTTTTTGCAAAAGTTAATCAACTTTTTAGTGAAACAGACGATCTTATCGTGGAATATCATCCTGATTATGGTTTTCCAACGCGGATCTCAGTGAATTCATCTCAACAAGTCATTGATGGTGGCTATTCCATAAGAAGTTCTGGGTTCATAAATCACTCAACGGTCACATGTTTAGCGATATGGCGACCGTCTTTTGAGTTAAACATATTTGATAACCTTGGTAATAAGATTAATTGTGATGCCAAAATAAGTTGGAAACTGCCAGCAGGTGAGAGTGAGGTTTTTGAGAATAATGACAACAGTTGTATTAATGAAAATAGTATAAAGTTAGGTACTTCGATAGGATTATTAGCACTTACCGTTGAACATGATGGATATCAAACACAAGGTAGTGAAGTTCACGTTATAGCCGATGCTTGTGGCCCCGTCACAACTCACACTCAAATGACGTTAGAGCAAGTTATCCGTTAAACTTACGATAAAAGCCATGAAAAAAGGTAAGCCTTGGCTTACCTTATTGTTGATAACTCTTTTAAGTTATAACAGCATATTAAATAGCTTCAATGTTTTCAGCTTGTGGGCCTTTTTGACCTTGTGTTACAGTGAACTGTACTTTTTGGCCTTCAGCTAAAGTTTTAAAACCATTGCCCTGGATTGCACTAAAATGAGCAAAAACATCTGGACCATTTTCTTGCTCGATAAAACCAAAACCTTTTGATTCATTAAACCATTTAACTTTACCAGTAGTAGTAGACATAATATTTCCTAATTTATTCAATAGTAATTTGTGCCCTAAGGCTGTTTTGCTGAAATTTTTGCTATTACTTATGAAAACGGAACGGCGACTAAAACTAGGCATCGAGAGGTGTTACATAAATATAAAACGTACTTTCAAGCTTAAATAAGTATATATCGCTTTAGAATGTAGTCAATTTTATTTGTACTAAAAATGGGTAATTTCACTATATTTTTTGTATTGATTTTAATGAGATACTCAATAATGAATTTTTTATGACCATAGCATTAGCATGGAAAAACAGCGTTTATATTCTAAATCAACAACCTTTTTGTTCTAGTGTTTTTTTATATTCTGCTATAAATTTTTTTGACACACTGGCTGTATATCCATCATTCATCACTTTATTCATTTCATTCCTGATAAAATCACAATCATCTTTTTTTAATTTTTCATTATTTGTTTTATTTAAATCAGTCCCGGATACCGCACCATCTGCCTGAACGGCATACGTATCAGCCCGGTTCATCGGCTTAATATCAACCTCCACAGCTTTAGCGTCACGTGCCTTATCCGAAAAATGTATGTTGCCGTCTTTATCTGTCCATTTATAAATTTTATTGGCAAATACCTGTGGTGCAATAAATAACCCACTGAGAAATAATAATAAAAAAGCACTACTTAATTTCATTTTCATTACCTTAACTAACAAATAGCTTTAACTTTAATCTACATCATAAAGTATCCAATTCATTATGTAACCAACTAATCCTTAAAACTAAATGAGAATTATTATCAAAAAATGATTGACACGCAATCGAATCTAACTGATAATCATTCCCATCAACAGAGTTTACCCACCCTCAGTGCTATCAAGGATGGAATACTGGCATGGATGCCGGAACTTTTGTTTGAAACAGTTCACTTGCTACATTGCTCATATCGGTGACGGTTGATATGAACCCCAAAAAGCCCTTACGGGCTTTTTTTATTGGTTCCATTTTATTTTTTAATCGTTAAAATCATATTTATAATAAATTAATGAACAATTTAAAATTGAGGCAATAATCAGATGGGCAGAGCGTATCAAAACCGTAAAGACTCCATGGCAAAAACCGCGGCGGCAAAAACTAAAGTTTATTCTAAATACGGAAAAGAAATTTATGTTAGCGCTAAAAGTAATGGGATAGACCCTGACGGTAATTTAACTTTACGTAGCTTAATAGAAAGAGCCAAAAAAGATCAGGTTCCTACCCATGTTATAGAGCGCGCAATAGAAAAAGCCAAAGGGGGCGGAGGTGAAGAATATACCACCGCACGATACGAAGGTTTTGGTCCAGGTGGTTGCATGGTGATTGTTGATTGCTTAACTGATAATAATAAACGGACTTTTGCCGATGTCAGAAACTGCTTCACAAAAACAGATTCAAAACTGGGTGGCCCGGGTACTTGTGCTCATATGTTTGATCATTTTGCTATTTTTGTATTTAAAGGTGAAGATGATGAAGCAATTTTAGAAGCATTAATGATGGCTGATGTTGATGTAGAAGATGTTGAGAATGAAGACGGTAACATCACAGTGTTTGCGGCTCATACCGAGTTTTTCAAAACAAAAACTGCACTAGAAGAGCTAGGTGTCACTTTAGATGTGGAAGACATTTCTTTTGTACCACAAACAACAGCTAAGGTTGAAGGGGAAGATGATGTTACAGCCTTCAATAAACTACTTGATATGTTAGAAGATTGTGATGACGTACAAGAAATTTATCATAACGCTGAATTAGCAGATTAATTTTATCTGACAAAATATTAAGCCACCTTATAATGGTGGCTACTTAACAGTCAATTCATCAATTACTTTATTTAATTTTTTCACCACATCAGGGTTTTTCGCCAGATATTGTTTGGAAATATAAATACCAAATGGTCTAATATTTTGCACTATAAGCTGATACTGCGTTGCGACTCCTCCACTTTCGTTTAAACCCAACTCAAATACACTTTGAGATAGAAATAAAGCGTCCAAGCGTCCTTTATTTAACATTTTAATGAGTGCGGCTGTTTCTAGCACTTTTCCACCCACTTTATATTGATTTTTTATTAACCATTTATGAGTATTAGTATTTAAAATAGTACCAACTAGCGCATTATTCTTAAACTCAGCCGTATCTGGAGTCATTTTACTGGTCGCTGGCAATATCCAGACCCAGGCATTGAGCATAGCTGGTTTAGTAAATACAGCAATCTGATCTCTTTCATTGTTTTTTGATGCCAGAAAAAAACCATCTGAGTTACCTTTGCGCAATTCATAAATTGCACGGTCGTAATCTGTTGTTAAACTCAGGTTATACTCAATGCCTGCAGCTTCTAATATTTTTTTCACTCTAACAACGCCAATACCTGCTATCTCTTCTTGATCTTGATATGTATAGGGCGGAAAGTTAGGCAATACAAAACGCATAGGTTCACTGGCATGAACACATTGAGTAATAAATAAAAAAAACAAATTAAAACTAAAATTTAATTTCATGCCACAACTCATACTGTTTTTTTAAGTATATACCCAGGCCATGATTTAGCCGCATCTTTGTATTAATGATTAAGCTCCCATTCAGATAACACAATATATACTGCAGCAGTTCCTTAAAACAGTATTGTTGTTATTTAGTAAAGCCCAAAAAAGCCAACCTCCCCTCCTGTTGGCTTTTTTTTTACTTTTAATTTTACTCTCGTAATTTCAATAACAACTGAGCAACCGATTTTTTCGGTGTTTTACCGTGCTTGAAAAAAATGAATACCACAGACATTTGTAGCTTAACCCCGCTTTTTATATTAAATTGAATATCTCTACCAGATTTAATGTCTAAATAAACTAAATAAGATGGTATTTATGAGTGAAATAGAACAACAAATTCAACTGTTTTTAAAACGCGCGACCTTATCTGACAACAAAGAACTACCATTAACAATTTCTGATTTTTTCACCGGAGATATCTCTGATAAACACATCATTTTAAAGCGCTCTATTTTATATTTTTATAATAAAAACTTGATAGTTAAAACTTTTCCCTGCCAACAACCAGATATAGACAATAACATTTATACTTTTGATGGTGTTAAAGTTTCTCGAATTGCACCACAATATTATATTGGCAGTAAAGCGTTAGCTTCGGGCACAGCCATGGGAACTAGTTCATCTAATAATAATAACAACAATAATAATAACAATAACGGCAATAATAACGGATGATAAGAGGAAAGCATTAATGGACGGGATCACTATCTTAAAAGTAATTGCCAGCTTAATAATGTCATATATTTTATATTCAAATTTTCGTTTTTATTTAAAAAACAAAAAACTAGTTAGTTATATAACTAAAGCTCCGGCACTTTCATCCTCAGTTAAAGAAGGCGATTATGTTCAGTTTCAAGGTAAATTAACTTTACCTGAAACACATACGCCCTTTACGCAGTTAAAGTGCAGCTATTGGAGCGTGATTGTTAAAGCAGAGTTTCAAAGCAAAAAAAAGAAGCCTGCTAAAGGTATGCAAACACATCGACCTGTTATATATAAAGAAAATGCTGATGACTTACCCTTACTTGTGACAAATAAAATACATACTGTGCAATTGGGCTTTATGAATAATGTTGACGTAATTTTTAACTTAAACAAAAATGAATCTACCGTAAAAAAGCCACCAAATGAAGAAATAGCAAAACTTGCTAAACCTAAATACAATAAATACATTATTGAAGAGTACTGGTTAGCAGAAAACAGCCAAATTACACTTTGGGGTACCGTTGAATCAATAAATAAAAATTGCATCACACTGGCTGGTTTTAAAAATGAAAAACAACCACCAATGGCATTTCATGGTATGGCAAAAACGTTAACAAATACACTAAAGCGTAAATCAGGCAGTGCTTTGTTATTATCGTTAGTAATACTATTCAGCATAACCGCTTTATGGTTTTGGTTGCCTAAAAGGTTAGATGAATTTTACTTAGGCATGACCGCCATTATCACAGTTATTATATTATTCATCATGAAATACCGAATCGCTAAACCCCCTTTTTAACAGAGGTTTCATATCTATGCATAATAAATTCATTCACTTACTTTATGCTCCAACTAACTTTTGTAATATGGGGTGTCAGTACTGCTATTTAGGTACAGGGACAGACGAAAAGAATTCAACAAAAAATGTTGTTTCTACATTAAAACATGCGATAGACCAATTTTTGGAACAAGATATAATTCCATTTAATTTATCTTTCCATGGCGGGGAAGCAACATCAATCCCGAGATCAGCGTTAGCTGAGCTATTTGAATTTACTAAAAGCTATTACCATCAATACGCCGATAAAATCAAACAGTCTGGTTACCCGCTTAATCCGATACATATCAAAACCAATTTATTTAATTTTGATCGACTATACGATTTGTTTGACCAATATAGAGTATCTGTCAGCGGGAGTGTTGATTTACCACTTTTTTTACATGAAAAATATCGTACTGATAAACGCGGCCGCTCTACCCTTGAAAAAATCACAGGCAACTTAAAACTACTTGCCACTTACCCACATAATAAAAAAATATCGTGTGTGATCACCCAGGAACATATAGCACATATGGATGAACTCATCGCAGATATAAAATACATACATTATGATTTAGGATTAGATATGACTAAATTTAATGTCATGTTTGCCTTTGACAGTAACAAAAATAGTGAGAAATTTGGCGAAAAAATTACCGGTACTGAAATGCTAACGCAAGCTCAGCAAGTTAACTTTTACAAACGCTTATCACAAGAATTTACAGGAACAGAGTTAGAGCCGGGTTTAAAACAACATTGGTTTAAAGAGTTTACACCTGAGTTTTGTTGTAGTGCTGTTAATTGTGGCGATAAGTTCTTTTTATTACAGAGCCAGGGAGATGTATATGCCTGCCCAAGAGGCCAGTCATCGACTGAATTTTATTATGGCAATATTTTCAAAAACCCAATCACAGAGATCATCAAAAATGGCTGGCAAACCATAGAAGCACTGGAAAACAAGCTAGATGCTGACGAAGAGTGTTTCACTTGCCATTATTTACCCTACTGCAATCAGGGGTGTGTTTTCGTTCGAGACGAAACCAGATTGACTAAAAGTTACACTTGCTCATTACAAAAAGAACTATATAAAGATAATCCGCAAAAATATCCTGCTTATACTAATGAATACATCAAACAATATGCTGCTAAATATAAATACAGAAACAGTATCCAGAGCTTTAAAGCCAATGAAATTGAAACGGTTAAACCCAGATATATCACAGAGGAACTTTACCAGGATGAAAACTCTCTGGCTGAAATCATAGAAAAAGACACAATTTTACAGCATATTTTTGATGACTCATTATTCAAACTTGAAATAAATGGCGTTAACTATTCAGTTACCAGCCCAATCCTGAAAAATAGTAATGAGCTCGCTTTACTAACTGCAAATAGCCGAATCAATCTCAAAGTAAAATCAAATATATTCACTTTAAATAGTAAAGATCCCGTAAATAACTATTTGCATATAATGATTTTGCGAAATACCTTAGTTACTTACGGTGACGAAGGCAGACAAAAACAAGAGCACCTTGTAGATTATAATATTTATCAAAATACTTTTATTACAATGTCCAACATTGAGGATGGTTATTATATTTTCGATTTGAAACCCTTTTTACAACAGCATCAAACATTATTTTTAGAGGATATTCGTAACAACCTATATTTCACAACTAAAACTTTACGAGAATACCACTACGCAAAACAAAAAAAGAATGGCTTTTACCATATTCAGGCGATTAATTTACCTTTTCCGTATATTGAGTTTTATTGGCAATAAAAAGGCGCAGATGCGCCTTCTTGTTTACCCTTGAGTGATGACTAAATCACTCAAGGGCACACAACTGCAAGACAAAATATAACCTGCATCTTTATCATCGGGTGATAACCCAGAGTCTTCTTTCATATCAACCTCACCCGATTCTAATTTGATTTTACAGGTACCACAAAAGCCACTGCGACAAGAATAAGGAATATCTACTCCGGCGGCCTCCGCTTGTTCTAACACAGTTAATTGATTATCTCCCTGGTAATAATTATCCCAGGAATCAAATAATATATTGCAACTTTTCATTTCGCGGTCAGGTATTTTCACAGCCAACGCCAGATCAAAACCAAAACTTTCCTGATGATAATTAGCCTCATCGACACCTAAACTTAATAACAAAGCTTTTGCTGTGGTCATAAATTCAGCAGGTCCACAAACCAGAATTGAACATTCAGTTAAATTTGGCACATTAGCTAACATTTCTTGTGTAATACGGCCTTGGTATCCACGCCAATCAGGAGGTGACTCTTTAGTCAGCGTATAAATCACCTGGGTATTTTTTTGTTGTTTAGCAAGTAACTGGATCTCTTGTTTTGCAATCAAATCACTTTGCGTGTGTGCACTATGTAAAAAAGTAATTTTTTTGTTAATTTGATTATCGGCCAGATACTTTAAAATCGACAACATAGGTGTTATACCACTCCCCGCCGATAATAAAAGCACTTGCTCTTGCGTGATTAAATTATGGTGAAAAATCCCCGCTGGAGCTTGTGCCATAACGGTTTCACCTGGCTGCATAGTTTGATGAAGGAAATTAGACACTTCACCACCCAGTATTTTTTTAACTGTAATAGATAAAGTATCAGCTCTGGAAGGGCTTGAAGACAAAGTATAACTGCGATTAACTTGTTTACCGTTTATCATTAAATTTAAGGTAAGAAATTGTCCAGCCAGATAGTTGGTCTTTATGCCCACTGGTAACTTAAAAATAAAAGTTTTTACATCTTTTGTTTCACTTTGGACTCCTATACAGGTTAACCTTTGAGAAACGCCGGCTACCCAGCAATCATTAACTTGATTAACCATAGTTTTAGCCGCTGAAAAATCAGGATATTGCTCCGGTGATTTAGTTTCTAACACTTCAACTTCATCCTCTAAAGAAATAAACCCTTCATTTAACGGGATCAAGTTTTGTCCAAAATAAAGATTGCCATCCGTGCCTTTTCTATATTGCTGCAATACAGACAAAGGTTCACCATTTTTATCTTTTTCACCTGTTTTCGGATTTATTGTCGTAAATACACAGCGCGAACACGGGCTATCCACCAAAAACTCAACGTCCCCAATTCTAATTTTTTGCCAGCTATCTTCTGCAAATGCAGCTGTGTTTTTAACGACCAAGTTAGGTCTGAACTGAGACATTTCATGCTGATGTTCACTTTTGCTATTTAAATCAGCTAATGATGCTTCGCTGATCAATAACAAAGGATAACCATCAGCAAACCCCACTTCTTGCGTGCTATTTTTAATCAATCTTGAAGACGCTTCGCCAAAAAAAACTAATTGGCATTGAAATCCCAATAATTCACTAAACCATGCATCATAATCTAAATGGCAATGCTGACCATTGATATTTGAAGACCATACCTGAGTGGATAAATATTCTGATGAAAACTCAGCATAAATCACTTTTAACACTTTCATTTTTGGCGCAATTAAATGTAATCCACCCGCCGTTAAAGTAACCTTAACCTGAGTCAAAATACTCTGTGTACGCGCCGTTATTGCTTTTCCATGTCCATCAATTAAGACGAAACGACGGTCAAAAGCCAATCCGCGAGATTCTACAAAAGCAGTACTCATAGCAATCCCCTGAGTCGATTTGATAGGGTATACTTGCATATTACTAACGGTCATTTGCTTCATTGATTCTGATTCCTTAATTAAATAGCCGAGATTTATTTCAATAATGAAATAAAGAATGCCATTTCCAATGCTTTTTCTTTTAAGCTTTTAAATCGGCCTGATGCACCGCCATGTCCGGCGTCCATATCAGTTTTAAATACGAGAATATTATCATCTGTTTTATATTCACGCATTTTAGCAACCCACTTCATAGGTTCCCAATATTGTACTTGCGAATCATGTAAACCCGTTGTGACTAATATATTTGGATAGGCCTGCTGTTTTATATTATCTATAGGCGAATACGCTAAAATGGTATCGTAATAACCTTTATCATTAGGATTACCCCATTCATCATATTCATTGGTGGTAAGTGGAATGGTTTCATCTAACATGGTTGTTAGTACATCTAAAAATGGCACATGACAACCTACACCTAAATACAGTTCAGGGGCTTGATTTACAACGGCCCCCATTAATAATCCGCCTGCACTGCCACCTGATGCAAACACTTTATTGCCGGCACCATAACCTTGCGCGACTAATGCTTTAGTAACATCAACAAAGTCATTAAATGTATGCTGTTTGTGATGCTTTTTTCCTTGCTCATACCAATGCCTGCCTAACATTTCAGAGCCTCGAATATGCGCGATTGTGTAAACAAATCCTCTGTCAAGTAAACTTAAACTATGGCTGGAAAAGCTGGGGTCTATCGTAAAACCATATGCGCCATAACCATATTGAAATATCGGATTTGTCCCGTCCTTTTTAAACAAGTTTTTACGATAAACAATAGATACAGGCACTTTGATACCATCTCTGGCATCAATAAAAATTCGTTCTGATGCATAATTATTTGCGTCAAAATCACCCAAAACTTGCTTTTGTTTTAATAACGTTTTGTCACCCGTATTTAGGTCAAACTCATATAAGGAACCCGGAGTGGTCATACTTGAATAAAAAATACGTGCTTTATCTGCTTGTGGCTCTGGATTATCTGCAAGTCCGGCGTCATAACAGGGATCATTAAACAGCAAAGGGTATTGGGTACCATCTGATTTATATACTACAAACCTGATCTGTCCCAATTCTCGTTCAGTCACCACAAAAAATTGTTCAAATAGCTCAACACCCTCAAAAAGTACATTTTCTCTATGAGGGATCATTTCATGCCATAAGTTTTTGTCATTGATGGTTTTATCAGTGGCAGTCATTAATCGAAAGTTTTTTGCCTGCCAGTTTGTCATAATATAATAAGTTTCGCCTAATTTATTAACATCAAACTCGTGTTTTTCTTCACGTGCTATCAGAGGCTTAAACTCTGTATCTGGTTGATTAGCGTCTATTACCCAACAGTCACTTGTTTCCGTTGATTCTAAATCAATAAATATCAGACTATCATCCCTGCTTTTACCTAGCCCCATATAAAAACTAGGATCTTTTTCAGCATAAACTAAGACATCTTCTGCTTGTTTCGTACCTAATTTATGGCGATAAACCTCAAAACCTAATAAAGTTTGCAAGTCTTTTTTTACATAAAACACGGTTTGATTATCATTTGCCCAAACCACCTGGCCTTCTGTGCACTCTAAAACATCTTCAAGATATTCATTCGTCATGAGGTTTTTAAAACGTAGCGTATAAATTCTTCGGCTATCAATATCTTCAGAATAAGCCAGCATGTCATCATTAGGACTAATTGATAACTCACCTAAATCATAAAATTCATGCTGTTCAGCTAATTTGTTTACGTCTAGTAATAGGAATTTATCGCTTGTTTCTGGGTGTGAATTAAACTGCTTCGCACGATAATACCTGGCATATTCTTCATCACCCTGAACTTCACTGTGATACCAATATGCGCCATCTTTTACCGGTACACTGGTATCATCTTTCACTATTCTATCTTTCAGCTCATTAAATAATTGATTTTCTAATTTTTTTTGCGATGCTAATACACGATCACAATATTCATTTTCTGCTGCTAAGTGCGCTAATATTTTAGTATCTTCACGCTTATCATCACGCATCCAATAATAATTATCGATTCTTTTCTGGCCATGTTCGTTCATGACATATGATGTTTTTTTCGCTATTGGGGCTAAAGAGTTAAGTGACACGTAAAGAAGATCCTGAACTGTATAATTAAACTAAGTTTACCTTAATTTAAAACAACTCCGAATAAAAACTTTTATTCTAACGCCATAAAAAAGCCCGTATTAACGATCCGTACGGGCCAAACTACAGGGGATAATTTTAATTCGTTTCACACCAGGCTAAAGACCAGTTTTCACCTATTCCAGGTTCATATTGTTTATTCATATGATCGCCCAATCTGCAATACTCAGTATAAGGCCAAGGTTTACACTGGTAAATTTTGCCCGAGTCCGGATGCAAAACCCTGTCTCCGGCACGATAATCAGTACGATTTTTAGGAAATACATAATCATAGGCAGGTCGTTTAATTTCATGTTTATGCTGATCTGTGATTTCTTTCTGTTTACGGTAAATATCAACCTCAGCTAAAATCAAACCACTAGACTTTAACGCATATAAGGTATTTTCACCATAACCAGGGGTAATGTCACAAGCCTCAAAAAAACAACCCGCTTTGATCAGGATATAATGTTTATTAATATATTCTGCAACGAGTTTAGGCCAAATTTTTTCCGCACCACTTTCATCACTAAATATCTCATAATGGCAAGCAAGCTCAGGTAAAGCGCCTTTTTCATCAAAAAAAGACACAGTGATCTCATCTCCTTTATTTAATAGCGTACTATCAAATAACGTACCTATAGCACGCCACTCACCTGGTGCTAATCCGGCAATCATAAGGCGTAACTGCCATAACAATATTGAAATTGTTTATAGCTAAACATGCCAATACTCATATCAACTTGAAATTATTGAAAGAACGAACTGATAATTTTAATACTTAATCACTAATAAAGTAAAATAAATTATCTAAATCAAGTTTAAAACCATACTAAAGGATTGATATTTAATACACCCACTTAATCTAACTTCCACGATATCGTTGTCACTAATGTATGACTTTCTCCCGGTGCTAAAGTGACGGCATCCTCTCTGACATTTGCAGCTTCTAAACATAACATAGAGTGAAATTCATCATCACGAAAATTACTCAGTCGTTTCGCTTTTTCTATCCAGGGGTTCCATAAAATACAAGATGTTGAATTTTCTCTCGACACAGCTATTATTCCTTTTGGCGTAATAATCTCTTGTTTAACCCCAGCATCGTTGTAAACCATATCGGTTTCACGACTAAAACTCACCAGATCATCTTGTTCAAACGGGCCTTTACCAAATTCTTCAAAACGCGCGCCTTGTAATCCATTTACCTGGGTTTGCTCAATAGCTGGCGTAGGAAAATAACTGTGTAAAGCCTGAGTAAAGCTAAACGGGACATCCCCTAAATTAGTATTTATTAAAGATACTTTGAGCTTATCAGATAAGCTAAACACGATTTTCAATGACGATTTATGTGGCCAGTACGTTGGATTTATCTGAGATAAAGGTAAGGATAAACTCACTTCTATATGGTCGTTAAATTCATTTACTTGTTCCGCCCGCCATAAATTTGTACGCGCAACACCATGTATTGGCCAGTCTTCATTTTCATTAACACCAAACCAGGGCCAACAGATGGGAATACCGCCCCTAATACTTTTACCAAGCTGATAATCTTCGTCTTTGGAAACCCATATTAGAGGCTCTTCGCCTTTTGGCGTAAATTCGGTAAGTTGAGCCCCTTGTAAAAATATTTTTGCACTACAAAAAAATGAATTTACTTCGATAAATTCCAAGCCTGAATCTGTATGTTTAATGCGAGTGGAAGGAGAAAGTTTCATAAGGCGTCCGGTTAACAATTCGTTGTAGTAAACCTTACCCAATTCTCATAGCTTAAGTAAATAATATTTGATGATTTTATATAATAAAATGGGCCAGTTAAGACCCACAACCTTGATATCCTCTTGACTGATATCAAGGTTAAATACAGTTTTTAAAAGCTTATACTACAGCAACCTCTAATGCAGCAGAAGAACTTAAACCGGCTCCTTGCGGCACATTTCCTGATACAACCAGATTTACACCATGAAAATCCAGGCCTTGTTGATATAACAACTTAATGACTCCGTGAATTACCTGGGCATAAAAAGCAATCAGGCTGATAAAATATTACAGCAAAGGGCTAATGTTTTCATCTCGCCCTTGCCTGGGACATTTGGCCCTTATGTGGCGATACTAACACCCAATCCCCAGTTAAAGGATTATAACGCCGATGCGAATGTAGGGTGGGATCAAAAATTTCATCTTCACGCACAAGCTAGCCTTATTTCATTAAAATAATATATTAGTGATATAAAATGGTATATTCATTGCTTAAAAACGCTCTTTTATCCCGAAAAATAAGTACCAACTTCAACTAGTGGCATTTATACTACAATATACATTATAAAGTTTAAAGAGCTGAATTAATTTTCATTATGTTTTAAGAAACTTAGATGGAAGCTTTTTATGAGCCTGAAGCCCTAGAGCGCCATATAGTTTAAAAAGTATACGCCAGCGAGATCTAAAATTTTCGCAGACAAGGCAAATTTTTTTAGCTTTAGTTATTCTAAATCAAAAGAATTTAACGCAGTATGCGGGAATTTTAGACTCGCCCTTCGGGAATCTCTGAAAATGGCTCATTCTGCGTTATGTAAACTCGAAATAGATAAACTATTCCATTCGCTTACATGCCTTGCCTGAGTCATTTTCAGCGATTCTGGTGCGCACCTTTTAAACTATATGGTGCTCTAGATAAGAATTTATTAGTGGGTTTACTAAATCAAATTTCGAATGTCAGAATAAATTCTGACCCACAATATTAAAATCAAGTTTTTTGTAGGCTAGAATTTATTCTTGCTATTGTTAAGTTAAATAGCTTTGTGGTTACCCTCTGAAAAGGTTAATACGCAATATATAGCTCTGGCCGCAATATCTAAATCCAGCTTAATGCCTCTGCATCAAATAAATTCCGGTATTTCATATCTACCACTTGGCATTTTCAGAGCTAGGTAGGGCTTTTTTAATTTTATTGATCAAAGTATTTTGAGCCGATGAATCGTTCCCTTCTACTAATGCAACCTCATCAATTAAAAAACAAACCGATTTGACTTGTTCTGGCCCAAATTTATCAAAGCTGCGTTCTATCACTTTATTCGGTTTCACAAACACTTCATCTGTCAGTTCTAACAAATGCGCACTTGAGCGAAGTAAAGCGCTCGCTTCATTTGTATTTAATTTAAATTCAGACTGAAACAATGACAAAATACGTGCTTTTTGCTCTTTACTTAATTCACCATCTACTTTCGCTACCGCAATCATAAATAACGCCGCAACATCCATTGGTGAGTCCAGTTTAAATGCGGGATTTAAATCATGCTCTTTACGAAACTTTCTACGGCGATGCCAACTAAACGGATTGAGCCAACCAAGGTCAATACCGCTCTCCTGAAGCCTCATAACTAATATTAATAGTGTGACCACAACCCCTAAAAATGCTAATACCATATCTAACTTCCCTTATTTCCTATTTTTCATCTTCCATTAAACGTATTTGTTCATCGACTATAGCAAGAGTGGCTCTTTGTGTTTTCATCGCTTCCGTAAAAGCTGCTTCTGACTGACCCGATTTGATCAATTCAAATATTTTTGCGTGGGCCTCATATTCTACCATAGTGACTGCATCATCACGTTTGGTAAAACGTAAATTCACTTTTAAAGCCGTTTCAATAAATACCGACAGTTGAATATAAAAGGGGTTGTTACTGGCAAATAATACACTTTTATGGAATTCAATGTCCGCTTCATGACTATCATTGTAACCCGATTCACACAATTTCATTTCATTTAGCGCTGTTTCTATACGCGCTAAGTCTTCTTTTGACGCATATTTAGCCGCCAGAGACGCAGCTTCCGCTTCTATCGCCAAACGTAACTGTAAAAAATGACGCAACATATATAGATCTGGCCGACCAATTAAAATCCAGCTTAATACATCTGTATCAAATAAATTCCAGTATTTTATATCTAAGACTTTGATCCCCTGGCGAGGACGAGAACTAATTAATCCTTTTGCCGTTAACATTTTAACCGCTTCACGAGTCGCAGTACGGCTTATGTCGTACTCTTTAGAAAGGTCCGCTTCAGAAGGTAATTTGCTGCCAGTGTTGTACTTCCCCTGTAATATAGCTTTACCCAATTCATGAGTAAGTTGTTGCGTTAAATTACGGTGCCCAGTTTCCATTTTACGTTCAAAGCCATATTATTTAATAAATTGGGGCACATAATAATTTAGTCACGACTAATACACTAGTGAAAATTACGCTACTTAACTGGTCGGATTAATGGCGACTGACTAACTTATTTTTATTCTTATAAATTAACACTCAAATTAACTAAAACACTCACTCATGTATATTGTATTATTGGATTTAATATACATAATAGCTTGAACTAATTATTTATATTTGTATTATAAATAATACCGTATATTTAATGGCATATATTTTAGATGAAAACATACCTATTTACCCTGATTATTATCCTGACAGTCAATTCAGTTATGGCAACAGATCACCACAGGGAACCATGGGAAAATCATCAGGTATTTGCAATTAATAAATTAGATCCTCATGCGACACTATTCCCTTTTTCAAATACATATACAGCGTTAAACAATGATAAAGCAATTAGTGACAACTATTTGTTACTTAATGGCCTGTGGCAATTTAACTGGCAAAAATCCCCGAAAAATAAACCGATCGGATTTGAACAATTTGACTATGATGACTCTGCCTGGTCTCAGATCCCTGTCCCTGGTAATTGGGAAGTAGAAGGATTTGGTTATCCTATATATTTGGATGAAAGGTTCCCCTTTACCACTCAATGGCCTGATGTCCCCAAAGACTATAACCCCATAGGTTCATATAGAAAACCATTTGAATTACCTGAAAGTTGGGTCAATAAACAGGTTTTTTTGCATGTCGGTGCGGCTAAATCTTCATTAGATGTCTGGTTGAATGGGAAAAAAGTAGGATTTAGTCAAGGTGCCAAAACCCCGGCTGAATTTGATCTCACACCCTATATCAGATCAGACAAAAACTTACTGGCATTCCAAATTAGACGCTGGACCGATGCTAGTTATCTGGAAAGTCAGGATATGCTCAGGATCTCAGGGATAGAAAGAGATGTTTATCTATATGCGACACCGAAACAGCATATCTTCGATTTTCACGCTAGGCCTGAACTTAATCATGATTTTTCCAATGGCCAGTTAAACTTAGATCTACAAATTAACAATTATGCCAATAAATCATCTGGCCAACTGAGCGTGGAATATCAGCTACTTGATATATCAAATGATATGAAAATGGTACTAAATGCCAGTCACACGTTTTCTATTGATGCTAATACAACAAAAACGATGACTCTATCCGGCCATTTAAGCTCGCCAAAGTTATGGAATGCAGAAACGCCTAATCTATATACACTGCTGATAATATTAAAAAATAATCATGGTGAAGTCATTGAAACTGTACGTGATGAGATAGGATTTCGTCATATTGAAATAATCAATAGCCAGCTCACAGTCAATGGCAAGGCAATTTATATTCGTGGTGTTGATCGTCATGAAACCTCACCAAAACATGGCCATGTTGTTTCTAAAGAATCTATGGAATTAGATATTAAGTTAATGAAACAATTTAATATTAATGCTGTTCGCTCAAGTCATTATCCTAATGATCCATACTGGTATGATTTAACTGATAAATATGGCTTGTATGTGATAGACGAAGCCAATATAGAATCCCACCCTTTAGCGATTGATGAAAAAACCCAGTTAGGTAACGAAATGAGTTGGTTACCTGCGCACCTGGATCGCACTCGACGTATGTTTGAACGCGACAAAAACCACCCTTCAATTATTATCTGGTCTTTGGGTAATGAAGCCGGTGAAGGTAAAATATTCAGAGAAACATATCAATGGCTAAAAAATCGCGATAATAGCCGACCAGTGCAATATGAGCCCGCTGGGGAAGAAGACTATACAGATATTTTTGCTCCTATGTACCCTTCGATTGAAAAATTAGAAAAATACGCGAAATCAAAACCTAAACGCCCGGGGATCATGATTGAATACGCTCATGCTATGGGAAATTCAGTAGGAAACTTGCAGGATTATTGGGATGTAATTGAAAAGTATGATGTATTGCAAGGCGGATTTATCTGGGATTGGGTTGATCAGTCTTTAGAATATACCAACGAAGATGGCGTTAAATACTGGGCATATGGCAAGGACTTTCACCCTGATTTACCTAGCGATGGTAATTTTTTGAATAATGGCTTAGTTAATCCTAACCGAGTGCCACACCCTCATTTATTTGAAGTCAAAAAAGTATATCAGCCAGTCGAATTTGCTGTTAAGAAACTGGCGTCTGGCGAGTTTACAATCAACAACAAGTTTACATTCATCAACTTAAAAAAATATGATTTACACTGGCAGCTTGAAGCCGATGGTGAAATAGTAGATAAAGGCCACCAGCCAATGCCTGATATACCAGCAAAACAAACAGCCACAATTAAGTTAGCATTCAATCTACCACAATCTAGCGATAAACGTTTTTACCTGACACTCAAAGCAATTATTAACCAGCCTGAAGCCATGTTACCTAAGGGACACGAAATAGCATTTGAACAATTTGAACTGCCCGTTAGATCCCCGGCTAAAAAACGCCAAAACAGTCTGAAGAACACGTTAGAATTAACTGAACAAGGTAATTTTATTACTGCAAGCAATAATCACGTAAAGATATCTTTTGATCAAACAACGGGTTGGTTAACTGGCTATGAATATTTTAATAATCAATTCATTAAATCACCACTAAAGGCCAATTTCTGGCGTGCACCTACAGATAATGATCTGGGCAATAACATGCAAAATTGGGCTAAAATATGGCAACAAGCCGGAGATAAGCTAATATTAACGTCCTTTAAGCAAGAACGAAATGACACACATGTTAAGGTGGTAAGTACTTATAAAAGCCCAGCCTTTACAGGAGAATATAAAGTCAACTACACACTTTATTCTTCAGGGAATATTCATGTTGATATACGTTTGGCCTTATTAAAAGATCAACAGCTTCCTAACTTACCCAGGTTTGGTATGCAGTTTATCATGCCTGGCGAGTATCAATACGTTAACTGGTTAGGTCGAGGCCCACATGAATCCTATGCCGATCGTAAATCTTCTGCGCCGATTTCTTTATATAAAGCTAAAGTTTCAGAACAAATACATCATTATTCCAGACCCCAGGAAAACGCCAATAAAACAGATGTTAGCTGGTTTGCATTAAAAAGCGCGCAAGGATATGGATTAATGGCCGTAGGCGATAAAAAGCTCAGCGCAAGTGCCTGGCCATACTTACAGCAAGACATAGACTTTATTGCCGGAAAAGATGGAAGTGAATCAGCCTCAGGATTAGTACCTGTCACAACAAAACATGGCGCTGAATTATTAATGAGAGATTTAGTAACAGTGAATATAGATCACAAGCAAATGGGTGTAGGTGGTGATACCTCATGGGGACGTCTAGTACATGAACAATACACCTTAAAGGCAAAGGATTATCAATATGGTTTTACATTTGTGCCTTTTATAACCGATAAGAATCTGGCTAAACTTGCTAGAAACATAGAGAAATAAAATGATAAATGAAACCCAAGCAATAGTACCGAGTTTTGACGACTGTGAAATATTACCCTTGTTACAACAACATTTTCAATTGTCAGGAACGATAAAATGCTTACCTGGTTATTGTGATCAAAATTTATTACTGACGACACAAACTGATGAAAAGTATATTGTAAAAATAGCTAACCCCAATGAACAAGTGTCAGAACTGGCAATGCAAAATGCAGCTATGGCACATTTAACCACCAAAGAAATGGTCATTCCACATGCGTTACTTAATGAACAAGCGAAAGACATTACACAGATCACAGATAATAAAGGAACTTGCTTTTCTCTTAGGGTTTTAACTTATTTACCAGGTGATTTTTATGCTGATTCAGTTAACCACAGTCATGCTTTGTGGCGGAGTCTTGGCGCTTTTATGGCACAAATTGATAATAGTTTAAACGATTTTGATCATAAGGGCGCTTATCGTTTTTTAGATTGGGATCTCGCTCAGGGATATCATGTTTGCCAGAGCAAAATAGACCTTTTAGAGCCAAAACAATGTGAATTAGTAAATCACTTTTTAATTATCTACCACAATCAAACCAGAAGTGTTTTAGCCAAATGCCCCATGGGAATAATACATAATGACGCCAATGATTATAATTTATTAGTTGATAATAAAAACCAGCCAACTCAGATCACAGGGCTGATCGATTTTGGTGATATGGTACACAGCCATATAGTGAATGAGTTAGCAGTGACATCAGCTTATGCTTTAATGGAACAGGCAAACCCACTTGAAGTATTAACCACTATCGTTGCCAGTTACCATAGCCATAAACCCTTGCTTGATTGTGAACTTGAAGTGTTATTTTCACTTATCGCATTAAGGTTATGTATGAGTGTGTGCAACTCTGCTGCAGCGATACAACAAGCACCGGATAATGACTATTTAATGATTTCAGCACAACCTGCATGGCAATTATTAAATAAGTTACGTAATTTCAGCCCCTATGCTGTTTTATGTCGACTACGCTCTGCATGTGGTCTTAAAGTCGATACAGGAAAAAATAAATCAGACATTATTAATTATCGTAAAAAACATTTAGGAAAAACATTAAGTTTAAGTTATCAGCACCCCTTAAAAATAGTACAAGGAAACGGCGCCTACCTTTATGATGAGCAAGGTACAGCCTATTTAGATATGGTAAACAATGTGTGCCATGTAGGTCACTGTCATCCTAAAGTTGTAACAGCAGCCCAGGAACAACTCGCAAAACTGAATACCAATACCCGTTATTTACACGATAATATTATTAACTTTTCTGAAAAACTATTAGCAACTATGCCGGATAAACTCTCAGTATGTATGTTTGTTAATTCAGGCAGTGAAGCCAATGAACTTGCATTTCGACTCGCCAGAAGTTTCACAAAATCAAAAGAACTTATCGTGGTTGATGGTGCTTATCATGGCAATACCAGTGCCTGTATTGAAGCAAGCCCTTATAAATTCGATGGCCCGGGTGGTGAAGGGGCTGCACCCCATATTCATAAAGTGACTTTACCCGATCCCTACAGAGGTGAATTTAAAGGCAATACCTTAGAAACAGCCCACGCTTACGCCAATTCAGTTACTCAGGTACTTTCAGAACTAGCAACACAAAAAAAACAACCAGGCGCATTTATTTGTGAATCATTACAAGGTGTTGCCGGACAAATAATCATGCCAAACGGATATTTATCTGCCGTTTATAAACAAGTAAGAACAGCCGGAGGAGTATGTATCGCTGATGAAGTGCAAGTTGGATTTGGCCGTGTCGGTTGTCATATGTGGGCATTTGAAACACAAAATGTGATACCCGATATAGTGACATTAGGTAAGCCTATAGGGAATGGTCACCCCATGGCCGCCGTGATCACCACGCAAGAAATTGCCGATGCATTTGTTACTGGTATGGAATACTTCAATACCTTTGGCGGTAATCCGGTTTCTTGTGCCATAGGTGAAGCAGTATTAGACGTAATACAAGAGGAAAAACTACAACAGCATGCACTCATAACGGGTAATTACTTACTAAAACAATTAAAGCAGTTACAAAAAAACTTTAACCTGATCGGCGATGTACGCGGCCTGGGTTTATTCATTGGCGTTGAACTGGTAGAAAACACAGAAAATAAAATACCCGCAACAGAGAAAACAGCCTGGTTAGTGGAATTTTTTAAGCAACATCACATTTTACTCAGTACAGAAGGACCTTTTTATAACGTTTTGAAAATTAAGCCGCCTCTCGCTTTTAAGCAAGAAGATGCGGATAAGTTTTTACAGATACTTCAACTAGGACTAACTGAGCTATCCAGCAAAAAATAGTAAGCACTGGCAGTTCCTATTGAAAACCGCTGAGGATCAGATTAATTCCAATCAATAGCTATTTAATTGTTTTGATTAATAACTTAACTCCTATAAAATCAGTAAAGATATGCGACTTACTTAATAAAGTAATACATCATGAATACAGCCATAAAAAGCACTAAAATGCCGCCAAATATTACCGCTAGTGATAAAGTTATTTTGTTTGATGGCGTATGTAAACTCTGTAATGGCTGGAGTAAGTTCATCATTCACCAGGACACACATAAGAAATTTAAACTGGCGAGCGTGCAATCCGCTGAAGGTCAGCAAGTGCTTGCATATTTCAACTATCCATTAGATAAATTCGATACTATGTTATTAGTTGAAGGTAATCGATGTTATAGCAAAAGTGACGCTTTCATAAATGTGATGCGACATTTATCTTATCCCTGGAAAATGACTAGTTTGTTTAAGTTTATACCCACCAAACTAAGAAACTGGCTCTATGATCGCATTGCCTTAAATCGCTATACCTTATTTGGTAAATATGACCAATGCTTATTACCAACGCCAGATCATAACAATCGGTTTTTGAAAGAGCGGAAATAGAAATAATTAAACTCTTCACTAAAGCAGAAAAAAACAGAAATTAACAAACTTTTAGAGGATATATACTTTATGCGATTAAGAGATTTAAAAGGTTTCGGACCTAAAAGTGAAGAAATCCTGGCCCAAGTTAATATCAATTCTGTAGCAGACTTTATGGCTGCTGATCCTTTTGAGTTATACAAACAGCTCAAACAACAACTAAAAAATTCGTCAATACTTTAATAGACCATTCGGTTTAGTCCTAATTATTACTAAACCGAATGTAAGCTTGAACTAAACTTAATGTGCCCGATATTTTTTCTCACCTGCTATCCAGGTTTCTTGTACTTTCGTTTGATAGATATCAGCAACCGACACCTTAAAAATATCTTTATCAACTAAAATAAAATCAGCCCATTTTCCTTTTTCTAACGACCCAAGTTTAAATTCTTGATGTGCTGAGTATGCAGCATCTAACGTAAACGCCTTTAATGCCTGAACACGTGTTAACACCTCAGTATTACGCCAACCTTGTTTAGGCTGCTGAGTATGATCCATGCGAGAAATTGCAGCATATACACCATGAAATGCATTCGCTAACTCAATAGGGAAATCGGAACCTGCTGCCAGACGAGATCCTTGTTTTATAAATGATTGCCACGCATAAGCACCTTGCAAGCGTTTATCATCTAAACGTAATTCAGCCATATGCATATCCGACGTAGCATGAACCGGCTGCATTGAAGGTATAATACTCAGCGATTTGAAACGAGGAATGTCATCCGGGTGTACTATTTGTGCATGTTCAATACGGTTTCTTAATAATTTTCCACCAGCTTGTTTAAACACATTTTCGTATGCATCTAACACTATTTTATTAGCGCGATCTCCTATAGCGTGTGTATTGGCACTAAAGCCATGCTTAAAACTTAAACGAAAAAAAGCTTCAAGCGCAAGCTGTGTTTCTAGCATAAGCCCTTTATGGTCAACTCTATCGGCATAATCTTCAATTAAAGCAGCACCTCTGCTACCCAATGCACCATCAGCGTAGACTTTCACACTTCTGATTGATAATAAATCATTTTTATCTTTATAGGTACCCGCTTTAAGCATAGTTTCTAATTCTGGATCACTTGCAGCCAGCATCGCAAATATACGTATCGGCAAATTCTCATCTTGAGCTCTTTGTTTATACACTTGCCAACTTGTATGATCTATCCCTGCGTCATGCACTGAAGTAATACCTAAGCTTAATAGATGTTCGCCTGCTGTATCTAATGCTCGATTAACACTTTCTTTATTTCTTGTTGGTACAACTGACTTTATCAGGTTTTCGGCTTTGTCGATAAAAATACCACTGGCAGAGTTATCTTTTAACCTGAGTATTTCACCACCAGCCGGTGCCTGAGTATTGATTGTAATACCAGCTAGCTGCATCGCTTTAGAGTTAACCCAAACAGCATGACCATCTATTCGTATTAACATCACAGGTTTATCTTTAACATATGCATCTAAATCGCTTGCTGAAGGAAAGTTATTATCAGTCCAATTCTCCTGATTCCAACCTCTTCCTATGATCCAACCGGTTTTATCTTTGGCGAATTCAGCAAGTTTTTCACCAATCTCTGTTTTAGATTTAGTAGCCCTTAAATCTAACTGTGACAAATTCTCACCTAAGCCAATAATATGACCATGCGCATCAATTAAACCAGGTAATAATACCTGATTTTTACCATCTATCTTTTTTGCCTGAGGGAAATTTTTTAATAAAGCATCATTGCCGGTGCGAACGACTTTACCATCTTTAAAAACTAAAGTAGAAAACTCAACTAGCTCTCCTTGCCTGTTAAGCGTGTAACCATCTACATTGTGAATGGCTGTGAACTGAGCTAATGCCGGAAACACAACCAATAGCACTAAACTTAATAATAAACGCATTGTTTTTCTCATTATTTGCATATATTTAAGTCACCAGAGTATCAAAAATATCTTATAAAACAATAAATCGCTCATAATAAATATAATAATGAATTCTAATTGACTCCATGTATTAGTGATTAGAATGGCTTAACGCAGAAGTGACGATTGTGGTAGAGATCTGTGAACCAGCGCTATTAGAAAAACGATTTAAAGACAGAACTATTTTTCAGTAATCCTGCTCCTTCCATAATAGAATCAAATGTCATGAGGTATCTATTAGATACCCCAAAGGAGATAAATTAAGCTAGATGGTCGTTTTGAATGATAGTTTCACCTAATAAAGTTAAGTCATTTAACCATTCGCTAACACGTTCAGCTTGATGAGGAGCCGCTGTAACACCTAATTCAGCCTTGCCATTGAGTATTGACTCAATAGCCAAGCTAACGGGCAAAGAAACTAACCTAGCCATTGCCTGGCCTTTTTGATTACCAGATGTATCTAATAAGTAACTTTTATGCCAAACCTTGCCATTTTCGTTTTTTACTTCTAATTCAACATTGAGAACAACACGATCAGGTTCATTATCAGTATAACTGTACTTTTGCTCTAGCATTTCACTAATGCGTTTCAACTCTAACTCAGCTTCATCATTAGAAACTTTACCAGACGTTAAGTTAGCAACTTTATCAAATAAACTTTGCCACGCGTCAGACCAACCAGCTAAACGCAAAGTTCCTCTGACAAATTGCTTTACTGTCCACTCTTCTTTAAAACCATATTGCTGAAGAAATGGTAAAGAATCTCGATTTGGATATGCCTGAAACGTTTCATTACCATCTGGCAAAGTAATTGTGTAATCACTTAACGCTTCCCAAGGGGCTTTTGACGTTTTCGCTTCACCTTGTTCTAACCATTGTGCAGGTGATTTCAACGCTTTTAATACGCCTAAAGGTGACCAGCTAAATTTATATTTAAAGTCATTCACTATTTTAGGAAAACCACCGCAATATGAACGAAAATAAAGCTCGTTGGAATTGTTAAATTCAAGGCTATTTTGATATTGTTCAATTAGTGCATGCGCAAGTAAATGGTCAAGCCCGGGATCTAAACCAACCTCATTAACGAAACATAATGACATTTCAGTAACCTGTTGATTAAGTGCTTTCATTTCAGGAGAAATATATGAACTTGAAACAAAATGCGCCTTTTTATCAATACATAATTCAGCAACTTGTAAATGCATAGTCGCTGGTAGCATAGAGACCAGAATATCTCCTGCTTGCACAGATTTCGTTAGTTCTGACCATTCGAGTTGCTGAATATCAATTTTATCAGCAATCTGTTGTAGCGATGCTTTTGCTTTGGCTAAACTTCTATTCCAAACTATGACTTGCCGTTTATCTTTCGCTAGCTTTTCGATACCCGGTATTGAAGATAATCCGGCCCCTAGCCAATGAATTGTTGATGACATGCTAATTCCTTAAATTAATGCTGTTTTCGCTTGAAAAATATCTAGTGCTTTTGGCCATACACCCTGAGTCTGGTCATTTAAAGTTAATAAGTGTTTTACTAATTGTTGACCATAATCTTCGCTACTTTCTTTTGGCAATAAAGAAGGTAAGTGGTCGATGGCGATTAAATCTAGAGGATTATCCCCTTTTATTAAATGCAAACAAGGTGTTTTAAAACTGGTACAGTGTTGATAAATAGGTAACGGATTATAACTACCATAAGGGTCACAACTTATATCAGTGATCACAGAAAGTTTGCGATCAGTCTGAGCTAATAATTCTGGTGTAATAAAGGGTGGTAAATCTTCATTGATGAATACACAATTAACCAAAATATCTTGTTGATTAATTTCAGGAAAAGGCCCGCAATCTTGAGTTTCAGTTAAGTCCCACTCTACAATATCTAAGTTTAGTGCTCTGGCTAAATCAACTGCTCCCGAGCCACTTCTACCTTTTGCCCCAATTACCATTACTTTGGGTTTTTTCATGATTTTCGCTAGTTTGTCACACAATTCACTCTCTAAAAACTGCTTATTATTATATGCCTTAATATTTTGTAAAGGCGGAGCATTTTCGGTTTGCTGTGTGATCCAGGCTGAAATCCCCAGTGCGGCACCGGCAAACCCCGCCCAATAACCAAATGCCGCAATACGACGATCATTTTCATCCACTAAGTATTCTAAATCAAACAATTCACCACGACCTGTTTTAAAACGACTCAGTAATGCTTGCCAACCTTGCTGTTCTTTATATGCATGTGCAAAATAAATATGCTTATGAACAAGGGAAAATTGTGCTTCCGGCAGCTCTTTTAATCCTAATATAATTGCATCTACTGGTGCATTCACCCAAGCACCTGATTTAGCCATATCACAATTTAGTTTTTTATATTCTTCATCTTTGAATATGTTTTGGGGTGATACCTCTATGGTTACTTTAAACCCAGCGTCTATTAATTGCCTCGCATTATCTGGCGTTAATGCGGTTCTTTGTTCTTGAGGTTTGGTTTCAGCCCTTAACCAAATATGTGGTTTATTCATTATCGTTGCCATTTCAATTTATTTTTAATCTCGCTTTATTTATACTACAAATACTATATTATACAAAGTGTAATTTAGTTTCCATATCAATTAAAAGTGCTGCATACGAGAAATAAAAATAATGAAAAAGAAATTTCCCTATAAAATACAGTTCATTAGTTTAATTACCTTATTGTTTTTTGCCTTTCCTAACATAGCTAAGGTCGATATTTACAATAGCAAGTTATTTTCATCATTTTCTAATGCTATTGACCGAACAGGAACACCGAAACAGTTTAAAGATTATGATCAATATAAAAATCAAAGGTTTAATCCATTTTTTGACTTAGGGTCCTGGCATGGATTCTTACTACCGGAACTAAAAAATGATTTTGCCAGTTTTACCGGTCCGATGATCATTGCTGAAGAATATAGTTTATTTATTGCAAAGAAATTAGAACAACTCAAAATCAAAAATACAGTAACCGGGCAAGTTTATAATTTTAAAAACGCTAAAAGTAATATTTACTCTTTACCTGGTTCATTAGTACAAAGATTTGAATTTAAAAACTTGCTGGTAGAACTTAAATTACAGTTTGCATCTGACAGAAGCGCATTAATTTCAACTAAATTAATAAACAAAACCGATCGTAATGAAAAATTAAAATTAAGTTGGCAAGGGAAATTACTTGAGCAATGGGATGACAAAAATACGATTCAACAAGCTTTGCCTAATTGGCAAGTTAACATGTCAGCTGATCCATACAATATTAAATTTGTACTACCAAAAATTCGTTCAACCTGGCACATAATGACAAGCGGCCACTCCCAATACCAAATCTCTCGTTCGCTAAAAACCCAAACTAAAATAAATCAAAAAAACAACCGCTATATCAGTACAGCAAATATTAATATCCCAGCTAATAATGAATTTACTATATATTCCACCCAAAGTTATTTACATAACCAAAATGAAGTAGATAAAGAGCAGGCTGTAATAAAATCTATATTACAAAGTCCTGTAAATTTTATAAAAAAATCCAATCAACGCTGGTTGAGTTATCTATATAACGACAATAAACACACGATAAAGCCACATAGAATTACTGTAAAATCGATTGAAACACTAATCACTAATTGGCGTAGTCCTGCAGGTGAAATAAAACATAATATAGTGACTCCTTCTGTTACAGCCAGATGGTTCAATGGAGCCTGGGCCTGGGATAGCTGGAAGCATGCCTATGCCATGGCTAACTTTAATCCTGATATTGCAAAAGATAATATACGTGCGATGTTTGATTACCAAATAAAAGCAACTGATCCCATCAGGCCTGAAGATGCAGGCATGGTAGTGGATGCTATTTTTTACAATTCAGAGAAAATACGTGGTGGAGACGGGGGTAACTGGAATGAAAGAAATACAAAACCCCCTTTGGCTAGCTGGGCTGTTTGGCAGGTTTATCAAAAAACTAAAGATATTAACTTTGTAAAGGAGATGTACCCAAAACTCTTAGCTTATCATGCCTGGTGGTATCGTAACCGCGATCATAATAATAATGGCTTAGTTGAATATGGTGCAACAAAACACCCATTACACAATAATACTAAAGCAGAAATTATTTTTAATGTGCAATATCTACAATCAATTCCTTCTGAACTTAATCTATCAAAGTGCAAAAAAGATAAAGATTTTTCATATCAATGTAGTGGCATGGCAACCTATAACAAAGTATTAACGCACGGTCATTACGATAAACTGGATATCGGTGCACAGCATGCCGCAGGTTGGGAATCAGGCATGGATAATGCGGCAAGATTTGGTTTTATTTCGGATGAACAACTACATAGATATGCCAAACAATACCATCAAGGTAATATTGAACTGGCACGCAAAGATTGGCAGGTAAGGTTTTTTATGAATAAAAACCAGCAAGGAGACCTAGTTGGTTACTCTATTAATCAGGAATCTGTTGAACTTAATAGTTATCTGGCACAAGAAAAACGAATGTTAGCAAACATGGCTGAATTATTAGATAAACCCAAACAAGCTAATACATTTTTAACACAAGCATCTAAGTTATCTCAAACCATCAATTTATGTTTTTTTGATGACATAACAGGCTTTTATTATGATCGCCAAATTACCAAAACAACTTCCCCGGATACCTGTCAGGGTAAGTTACTTACAAAACGAGGACGAGGACCAGAAGGTTGGAGCCCTTTATGGACTAATATCGCCACTAAAAAACAAGCAGATCGAGTTATTAAAGTGATGTTATCAAAAACAGAATTTAATACAGCTGTTCCTTTTGGCACAGCAGCCCTCACCAACCCCGCCTATCATGCGGATATATACTGGCGCGGCCGTGTCTGGCTTGATCAACTGTACTTTGGCTTAATAGCATTAAAAAATTATGGTTACTTATATCAGGCCAGGCAATTATTACAAAAGTTGGTGTTAAATGCTGATGGTTTAACAAAAGAAGCTGCCATACGAGAGAATTACAACCCTGAAACAGGTGCCGTACAAGGAGCGACTAACTTTAGCTGGAGTGCAGCACACCTGTATATGCTAAATCAAGAAATTTAACTTTATGCCTGAATGCCTTAAAACGGCATTCCTATTTAACATCAAGAGGAAAGTTAACTTTAAATTCAACACCTTGCCCGAAGTGTGATTCACACTTTATTTCCCCTTTCAGCACTTGAGTGACCAAGTTATACACTATATGCATACCTAAACCACTGCCTCCCTGGTTTCGTTTACTGGTCACAAAAGGTTCGAATACCTGGTCTATTATATCTGGAGCTATACCTTTACCATTATCAGAGTAATTCAAATAAACTTTCTCTTCCAGCACGCCGATTGCAATAATTATTTCTCCTTCATCTCTATTTTCAAAACCATGTAATACTGAATTATTGATGAAATTACTAACCATCTGGTAAATAGGACCCGGATAAGTATTTAAGATAAGAGCCGTTGGACCTTCTACTTTAACGTCGATATTTTTGCTTTTAATTAATGGCTTCACTGATTGAATAACTTCATGAATATACTCAGTAATATTAATTTCTCGTTTAGTCTCTGAACTTTGATCAACGGCTACCTGCTTAAAATTCGCAATTAGGTTATTAGCCCTGTCTAAATTTTTCAAAATTAGTTTATAACCATCATTTTGAGAACCTATCGACATAACAAGATCTGATTGTTTCAGTGTTTTGTTTTCCAATTGTTTTTTGATAGTAGATAATAAATCTTGGTTAAAAGTAATTGCCGTTATTGCGATCCCCAAAGGTGTATTGATTTCATGTGCAATACCTGCCACTAACCCGCCTAAAGATGCCATTTTTTCACTTTCGATCAATTCATTCTGTGTATCTTTCAGCTGTTCGATTGTAATTTCTAATTTTTTGTTTTTATTGTATATTTCAGCCGTTCTTATTCTTACCTTCTGTTCTAATTGCTCGTTAAGATCTTGTAATACTTGCTCATGTTGTTTTATTTGCTCTATATCTTTAATCGACCCAGAAATGCGCGTTGCGGTTCCTGACTCATCTCTGCTAACCACCTTTCCTCTTTCTTGTACCCAACACCAGTTTCCGAAAAAATCTTTAACCCTAAAAATCACTTCATAACGATTTAAATCACTATTAATACACGCTGTTATAGCGGCAATAAATTGAGCCCTATCATCCTGATGTATAAATGCTCCTAAATCATTAATTCCGACTTTTTGTTGCTCATCACTATAATCTAACCTGGGGCTTACCGCATGTCTGCGCATAGATGAATTCACAACATCCCAATCCCACAACTCATCACCACTGGCCCACAAAGATAATTCAAGCCTCTGTTTTAATTCCATCATAGTCTTATTAGCTTTGATCACTCTTTTGTAGTTTTTGTAACGCCAATTAAAAGTAAACCACAAAATAAAAATGAGCAAAAAGCTATAACACACTTTAGAAATAGGACTCCACCACCAGGGATGACGCAAATTGATATTTAAAAGATGAATATCAGATCTCTGCCCTTGAATATTTTGAGCATAAGTTTCAAGCTGATAAATTCCTGGTGGCAGCTTAATTAAATTAACTCGTCGACTGCCTTTTTCCATTGGCAACCATACATCAGATAACCCTCTAACCCGATAATAAAATTTAATTTGAGATTGATCTCTAAAAGACAAAGATGAATATTTGAAGGACATGATGTCTTGTTTGTAATCTAATTGAATTGTATCCAATTTTTCCGGCAGAATATCAATTAAACTATCGTCATCAGCAACCAAAACCTTTTTCCCTAGAACCGTAATGCCCGTTAATACTATTTTAGGTTTTTGATAGATTTGATTAACTTGTTTAGGATCAAATTGATTAAATCCAGTAGCGCCCCCTATAAAAACTCTGCCTTCAGGAGAAAGCCAGGCAGCACCAAAATTATATTCCGACCCTTGCGCACCGTGGCTAATACCGTAGTTTTCGATGTTAAAGTCTGCAGTATTGACCCTGGATAAACCACCACTTGTACCTACCCACATGCTATCTATTTGATCGTAAACTAGCGCCCAAATAGCATCATTATTTAGTCCATTTTGTTTATTTATTTTTTTTATTATTTTAAAGTTTTGATCGATTATATTTATACCAACTTCGCTGGCTACCCACACTCGGTCCATATTATCCAGCACTAACATTGCACTAATATTTGACAGCAAGCCCTGTTGTGTAGACAAATTCTCTAATCTCGTATTCTGATATCTAAATAGTCCTTTTCCTAAAGAACCAAACCAAAGTGCATCATCTTTGACCAACAAACCTAATACATGAGTGGGAATATTACTAAATTGACTTAAATACGGCTCTAATTTATTTAACGCCTTATTAAACTGCAATAAACCTTTATCTCTGGTACCAAAAATCCAGTCATTTTGATATTGAATAATAGTGACAAAACCGAATGTCGGAGAGTTATTACGTTTAGGATTAAAATAAGTAATCTTTTTTGATGTTAAATTTAAATATGCTGCACCATCCCCACGAGTTAAGATCCACACATTATCATTTTGAAATTTAATCGCCGTTATAAAAGATTTCGAAAATGCTTTTAACATAGGATAGACATTCTCTACCCTCCTGAAACCATCACCTGAAAATATAAAAGCCCCTCTTGAAGTTGCAAACCAAAGCCGCTGCTTATTATCTAAAGCAAACCCACGCATATCATGATTTTCAATTGGCGCTGTTGAGTAACTAAATTGATTAATATGACCGAATTTTTTAATTTGTTTACTTAAAAAATTAATACCACGTGATTCCGTGCCTAGCCAGATGTTTTGATTTTTATCTACTAACAAAGATAAAACAATATTATCTTGCAGTGAGTTTGGGCTTTGTAAATGTGATTGAAAGGTTTCTAACATCTTGCCATTGAAATCAACAACAAACACGCCATTTTGTGTTGCAACCCATATTCTTTCACCTTCAATAACAAGTGTATTAACACGGCTATTTTTCATTTCAGTTGTTAATAACTGCCATGTCGCTTTGAAATTTCCCCTTTCAAAAATATATGCATGTAACCAACCATTAGGCCGACCTACATATAACTTATTTTCTTTAATTAGCAAACTACTCGTAAAACCTTCAATTATTAATTCAGAATTCTTTGTTTGCTGATCTAGTCGAAAAACACCTTTTTTTGAAGCAAAAACAACATCAGTGGCTAATAACTGGATCTCATTTATTTGAAAACCGATAGTAGAATCAAAGGTTGAAACCTGATGCTCTCTTACATCAACCTGATACAAACCATTATTTTGTGTACCAACATATATAACATCTTCGGTACAATACAAACTCGCGATATTGTCTGATGGTATTACAGGGTTAAAATACTGAATAAAAGACGTAAACAAACCCGTTGTAAGGTTATATACACTTAACCCGGTAGAAGTCCCAATCCAAAGCTGATTTTTACCAGATAAACATAAAGACGTAATATAATTTCCTGCCAAGTGGTTTTTACTTAAAGGTTTCGCTTTATATTTTTTGAATTCAAAACCGTCATATCTATTTAAACCCGCTTGCGTACCTAACCATATAAAACCCAAATCATCTTGTACTAAAGAATTTATAGTCACTTGACTTAAACCATCATCTGGTGTGATGTTAATCATGGCTTGATTAATATCTGAAATGACAGGTGTACTAGCTAACGAGTCCATATAAATGAACAACAAAAATAAGCACAATAATCTTAGCAAAGCTCTGTTCTCAGTCTAAACTCATGCATCAATTGTAGTTTATAAAATAACCCTCTGTATAAGTAAATTGTTTATAAGTTAAACTAATTGAGTGAAAACTAATGAATTATTTTTCATTTAATTGTTGTCGACTTTGATCTAAATAAAACCAAAACCTATCGACTAAATCCCTATTGTTATGATAAAAATTTTTGTTAAAAGCCACATGCCAAACCTTAGTTAACACAGGATGTTTAGTAGACCTAACTAATGATGTTAAATTTAACAAATCTATTATGCCTTCACCTATTAAACGATCAATAACATAACCATCAAGCTGCTCGCTAGCGACTAGCTGAAGGCCTTCTTCCGCATTCACTTCATGAGGGGCTAGCACATTGTTATCGCTAAGTAATTGAGTAACCACATAACCAAGAGGGGCAGCTAGACCATATTTAGCATGCTGCTTGTAAAAAGCTAAATTGAGCCCTTCTGAGTTGACCAATTCTTTACTTTTCATATCTAAAATACTGCCTTTTTTAATAAAAAGTGAATATTCTGAATTCATCAAATGAAACTGCTTATTATTTCTTTTAATTGGAAATTGAAACAATCTTTCACGAATATCAGTTTGTATAATCGCGAACAATGCATTTGCTTTATTTTTTCTAACTAAGTTCTGACACCTTAACCAGGGCATTGCAATAAATTGAGCATTAACATTAGACTTTTTTGCAGCCTTATTAACCAGATCAATTAAAAGACCAGTGTAACCATCTGGATTATCGAGGTTATCTGTAGCACTACTTAAATATGGAGGATAATTAGCATTCTCAAAACAAAAGGTAATCGTTGTTGTTGATGAAAATACGTTCATACTAAAAAATAAAATAGTGCCTATTAGCCACTTCATGGTTTAACCTATGGATAGTTATAAAATTACAAAGCCTCGCTAATTAAAGATAGCAGAAATGAAACACCTAAACACTTCTACGACGCATCACAATTCCAGGCTGAGTGAGACTTGATAAAACAGATGCTTGGTTTCAAAATGAATGTACCTTTACATAAATTAAAGGGGACAACAAAATACAACCACAAGAATATGGGCTGAAAAAGGCAGTGTTCCAGAACATGGACAAATCTGATCACTTAATTAATAGGATTGGTATAAGGAATATATACTACGCTAATACAGTGGCGATACGTCCTGTAACCTTGTCCGGCTCGAAATCCATTTTTCGCGTTCAAGTGGGCGAAACATGTTTCGCAAGGCCCCACTTTCACCCTACTCACCCATGATAGGAAGCTGACTTCGTCAGCGCTTTTAACCTACCCATGTTCGAGTTTTTTGAGAACACAAAAAAGCCTCGACATTTCTGTTGAGGCTTTTCCGTTTATTTGGAGCCTGGCGATGTCCTACTCTCACATGGGTAACCCCACACTACCATCGGCGCTGTTTCGTTTCACTACTGAGTTCGGCATGGGTTCAGGTGGGTCCAAAACGCTATTGTCACCAAGCAAATTTGGTTGATTAGGTTCTAGAGCCTAGGTAACTAGACGCTAGGAACATAATCTAAAATTCGGAATGCTGATTTAAAAAGTAAACCCTAGAACCTAGTCTCTAGTTCCTAGTGTTTAATACTTATCTCTACTTTAGTTTTGTCAGAATAAATTCCAACCTACAAACAATAACTTCTGTTTTGCGCTTTAACTATCACACAACAAAACCACTTTGGTGTTGTATGGTTAAGCCTCACGGGTAATTAGTACAAGTTAGCTAAAGGCCTCACAACCCTTACACACCTTGCCTATCAACGTTGTAGTCTCCAACGGCCCTTCAGAGAGCTTATAGCTCTAGTGAGAACTCATCTCGAGGCCTGCTTCGCGCTTAGATGCTTTCAGCGCTTATCAGTTCCGAACGTAGCTACCGGGCAATGCCTTTGGCAAAACAACCCGAACACCAGCGGTTCGTCCACTCCGGTCCTCTCGTACTAGGAGCAGCCCCTCTCAATTCTCAAACGCCCACGGCAGATAGGGACCGAACTGTCTCACGACGTTCTAAACCCAGCTCGCGTACCACTTTAAATGGCGAACAGCCATACCCTTGGGACCGACTTCAGCCCCAGGATGTGATGAGCCGACATCGAGGTGCCAAACACCGCCGTCGATATGAACTCTTGGGCGGTATCAGCCTGTTATCCCCGGAGTACCTTTTATCCGTTGAGCGATGGCCCTTCCATTCAGAACCACCGGATCACTATGACCTACTTTCGTACCTGCTCGACGTGTCTGTCTCGCAGTTAAGCTTGCTTCTACCATTACACTAACCGTACGATGTCCGACCGTACTTAGCAAACCTTCGTGCTCCTCCGTTACTCTTTGGGAGGAGACCGCCCCAGTCAAACTACCCACCAGGCACTGTCCACAATCCCGATAAGGGACCTATGTTAGAACATCAAAACTACAAGGGTGGTATTTCAAGGTTGACTCCAACAAAACTAGCGTCTCATCTTCTAAGTCTCCCACCTATCCTACACATGTAGGTTCAATGTTCAGTGCCAAGCTGTAGTAAAGGTTCACGGGGTCTTTCCGTCTAGCCGCGGGTACACAGCATCTTCACTGCGATTTCAATTTCACTGAGTCTCGGGTGGAGACAGCGTGGCCATGGTTACACCATTCGTGCAGGTCGGAACTTACCCGACAAGGAATTTCGCTACCTTAGGACCGTTATAGTTACGGCCGCCGTTTACCGGGGCTTCGATCAAGAGCTTCTCCGAAGATAACCCCATCAATTAACCTTCCGGCACCGGGCAGGTGTCACACCGTATACGTCATCTTTCGATTTTGCACAGTGCTGTGTTTTTAATAAACAGTCCCAGCCACCTGGTTTCTTAGACCAACTTCAGCTCCACAAGCAAGTCGCTTCACCTAATGTTGGCGTACCTTCTCCCGAAGTTACGGTACTATTTTGCCTAGTTCCTTCACCCGAGTTCTCTCAAGCGCCTTAGTATTCTCTACCTGACCACCTGTGTCGGTTTGGGGTACGATTCATTATGAACTGAAGCTTAGAGGCTTTTCCTGGAAGTATGGCATCAACAACTTCATCACCGTAGTGACTCGTCTCGACTCTCAGCCTTAACAACAACCCGGATTTACCTAAGTCGTCAGCCTACAATCTTTCACATGGACAACCAACGCCATGCTTGCTTAGCCTGCTCCGTCCCCCCTTCGCATTCATAATAAGTACAGGAATATTAACCTGTTTCCCATCGACTACGCCTTTCGGCCTCGCCTTAGGAGTCGACTCACCCTACCCTGATTAACATGGGATAGGAACCCTTGGTCTTCCGGCGTGGGGGTTTTTCACCCCCATTATCGTTACTCATGTCAGCATTCGCACTTCTGATACCTCCAGCAACCCTCCCGGGCCACCTTCAACGGCTTACAGAACGCTCCCCTACCCCGCAAACATAAGTTCGCAGACGCAGCTTCGGTGGTATGTTTAGCCCCGTTACATCTTCCGCGCAGACCGACTCGACCAGTGAGCTATTACGCTTTCTTTAAAGGATGGCTGCTTCTAAGCCAACCTCCTGGCTGTCTGGGCCTTTCCACATCGTTTCCCACTTAACATACACTTTGGGACCTTAGCTGGCGTTCTGGGTTGTTTCCCTCTTCACGATGGACGTTAGCACCCACCGTGTGTCTCCCGGATATTACTTTACGGTATTCGGAGTTTGCATGGGGTTGGTAAGTCGGGATGACCCCCTAGCCCAAACAGTGCTCTACCCCCGTAAGTATTCGTCCGAGGCTCTACCTAAATAGATTTCGGGGAGAACCAGCTATCTCCCGGTTTGATTAGCCTTTCACTCCTAGCCACAAGTCATCCCCTCACTTTTCAACGTAAGTGGGTTCGGTCCTCCAGTTGATGTTACTCAACCTTCAACCTGCCCATGGCTAGATCACCGGGTTTCGGGTCTATACCCTGCAACTATTCGCCCAGTTAAGACTCGGTTTCCCTACGGCTCCCCTATTCGGTTAACCTCGCTACAAAATATAAGTCGCTGACCCATTATACAAAAGGTACGCAGTCACCTAACTAGTAGGCTCCTACTGCTTGTACGTACACGGTTTCAGGTTCTATTTCACTCCCCTCACAGGGGTTCTTTTCGCCTTTCCCTCACGGTACTGGTTCACTATCGGTCAGTTGGGAGTATTTAGCCTTGGAGGATGGTCCCCCCATATTCAGTCAGGATATCACGTGTCCCGACCTACTCGATTTCACTTATTATAGATTTTCATATACGGGACTATCACCCTGTATCGTTGCACTTTCCAGAGCATTCTACTAATCACAAATAAGCTTAAGGGCTGTTTCGATTTCGCTCGCCGCTACTTTCGAAATCTCGGTTGATTTCTTTTCCTACGGGTACTTAGATGTTTCAGTTCTCCGCGTTCGCCTCGTTAACCTATGTATTCAGTTAACGATACCTGTAAAACAGGTGGGTTTCCCCATTCGGAAATCTAAGTCTCAAGTGCTTTTTACTAGCTCGACTTAGCTTATCGCAAGTTAATACGTCCTTCATCGCCTCCAACTGCCAAGGCATCCACCGTGTACGCTTAGTCACTTAACCATACAACCCAAAAAAGTCTTGCTTGGTCTTTTGTATTTATACTGCCTTGCTGTCTTATTTTGCTTGGTCACATAACTCGTTATGCTCCCGGCGACAAAATAATCGGCGGCGTTGTCTAAATTCAAAATCCACATCGCAATACAAATTTAACTTGTATTATCTTATGACAGTTAACTTCGCCAGAAGTTAATGTTTTGAATACTAAAGTAGATACCACTTCATTCCTTCGTAACCTAAGTCACAAAACAATAAACTGGCATAATTACAAATATCTTTCGATATTCGTTTTTACTTTTTAAGAACTCTTTTAAATCTTATTCATAAGAATAAGCTTAAAGAATTTTTATATCAGCTTTCCAAATTTTTAAAGAACTTTTAACTGGGGTCAGGTCTTGCATTTTGCATTAACCTAATCCCGGAACCTGATAATGCACAATGCAAGACCTGACCCCTTGTTAAATATAATCATCTGTGTGGACACTGCGAACAAATCGATTCTAAATCGTATAAGGAGGTGATCCAGCCCCAGGTTCCCCTAGGGCTACCTTGTTACGACTTCACCCCAGTCATGAATCACTCCGTGGTGACCGTCCTCCCTAAGGTTAGACTAGCCACTTCTGGAGCAACCCACTCCCATGGTGTGACGGGCGGTGTGTACAAGGCCCGGGAACGTATTCACCGCGGCATTCTGATCCGCGATTACTAGCGATTCCGACTTCATGGAGTCGAGTTGCAGACTCCAATCCGGACTACGACAGGCTTTAAGTGATTCGCTGACTCTCGCGAGCTCGCAGCACTCTGTACCTGCCATTGTAGCACGTGTGTAGCCCTACACGTAAGGGCCATGATGACTTGACGTCGTCCCCACCTTCCTCCGGTTTATCACCGGCAGTCTCCTTAGAGTTCTCAGCATGACCTGCTAGCAACTAAGGATAGGGGTTGCGCTCGTTGCGGGACTTAACCCAACATCTCACAACACGAGCTGACGACAGCCATGCAGCACCTGTCTCAGAGCTCCCGAAGGCACCAAACCATCTCTGGTAAGTTCTCTGGATGTCAAGTGTAGGTAAGGTTCTTCGCGTTGCATCGAATTAAACCACATGCTCCACCGCTTGTGCGGGCCCCCGTCAATTCATTTGAGTTTTAACCTTGCGGCCGTACTCCCCAGGCGGTCTACTTAATGCGTTAGCTTTGGAAAAGTTGTCCGAAGACCCCAGCTCCTAGTAGACATCGTTTACGGCGTGGACTACCGGGGTATCTAATCCCGTTTGCTCCCCACGCTTTCGTACATGAGCGTCAGTATTGACCCAGGTGGCTGCCTTCGCCATCGGTATTCCTTCAGATCTCTACGCATTTCACCGCTACACCTGAAATTCTACCACCCTCTATCATACTCTAGTCTGCCAGTTCGAAATGCAGTTCCCAGGTTGAGCCCGGGGCTTTCACATCTCGCTTAACAAACCGCCTGCGTACGCTTTACGCCCAGTAATTCCGATTAACGCTTGCACCCCTCGTATTACCGCGGCTGCTGGCACGAAGTTAGCCGGTGCTTCTTCTGCGAGTAACGTCACAGCTATAGCCTATTAAACTATAACCTTTCCTCCTCGCTGAAAGTGCTTTACAACCCTAGGGCCTTCTTCACACACGCGGCATGGCTGCATCAGGCTTGCGCCCATTGTGCAATATTCCCCACTGCTGCCTCCCGTAGGAGTCTGGACCGTGTCTCAGTTCCAGTGTGGCTGATCATCCTCTCAAACCAGCTAGGGATCGTCGCCTTGGTGAGCCTTTACCTCACCAACTAGCTAATCCCACTTGGGCTAATCTATAGGCGTGAGGCCCGAAGGTCCCCCACTTTGATCCGTAGATATTATGCGGTATTAGCAGTCGTTTCCAACTGTTGTCCCCCACCTAAAGGCATATTCCCAAGCATTACTCACCCGTCCGCCGCTCGTCAGCAAATTAGCAAGCTAATTCCTGTTACCGCTCGACTTGCATGTGTTAGGCCTGCCGCCAGCGTTCAATCTGAGCCATGATCAAACTCTTCAATTAAAAGTTTTTTTGAAGCTTGCGCTTCAGCTCAATGAATTCTGTTTTTGATATTACATTTAACCTCTTTATAAAAAGAGACAAAACATAACGTCGCATATGACTGTGTAAACACTTTCATTACAGAACTTAATGAGACTCTAAATTTTTTGTTACAACTCAACTAAGAGTAAGTAACTGTTAGAATCTTACCTGCAAGAGTGCCCACACAGATGATTACTTATTTTTAAAGAACGTTTCCAGCAACTCGTTACCGATACTTGCTAGGGGTGCGAATAATACACCGTAAAAACCTTTAGTCAACATTTAATTTAAATTTCTTTTTAGCGAATCTAAATTTGATGTTAACCGTAAGAGTAAACTCTTACTGCCAACTCAGTCGTTATCGCTACATCCCTTAAGGCTCTTGCCTTTAGCATGTCGCTGCTGTCTGTGTCGGTGGATGCGCATTATAGGCAGATTAACTTTTGGCGCAAGTGTTTTTTTAATAAAAATGTAAAAAAGGCATTGTTCGTTTAGATATCAAACAAAGTGCGCCAAAAGTGACCATTTATACTCAATAGCCGCTGTTTTTAACTGCATAAATGTCACGATTCAGAAATTCAGACATATTAAACTGACACTTCAGTTAAAAATTGTTCAGTTTGTACTACCTCTTCTCTTGCCGTAAAGCTCATTAACTCATTTGCTATTGCACCACTATTTCCATTTTCTTTAATTTCTTTTAGTACCTTATTCATTCCGGCCATGGCTGCACGTTGCACATCAGACGGAATAATAACTAATTGGTAACCCATAGCTTTTAGCTGTTCGGTAGAAATTAACGGAGTTTTACCACTATGAAACATATTGATTAATTTAGGTCCTGGCACATGCTTAGCAATTAACTCAATTTGCCCTAAAGTTTCAGGCGCCTCAACAAAAATCATGTCCGCACCAGCCTCAACATAGTCTTTAGCTCTTATTAATGCATTTTCAATACCGTTAACAGCGATAGCATCTGTACGTGCTATTATTAACATGTCTTTTGCATATCTTTTCGCTATTTTTATTTTACTGCACATTTCATCGATACTAACTAAACTTTTTCCATCTAGATGACCACACCTTTTAGGAAAACTTTGATCTTCAAGATGAAGCGCACTCACTCCCGCAGCATAAAACAGTTCAACGGTGCGTTTTACATTTAGTTCATTACCAAAACCAGTATCTGCATCAGCAATAACGGGTAAATTAGTTGATTTCACAATTTGAGTAATTCTTTCTGTTACTTCAGTTAAAGACAATAAACCTATATCTGGTACTCCGGTACTTCTGGCAATTGCGCCACCACTGGCATAAACCGCATTAAATCCTGCCATTTCTGTCATTCGTGCTGATAAACCATCAAATACGCCAGGCGCTGTTACTATTTGATGCTGTTTGATTAATTTAGTTAATTTGTTATTGTCATTCATTAATAATCTCCTTTTTCAAGAATCATTGCTTTATTGTTTTATAATCTTATACTCAATAACAGTGTCTTTCTTATTGATAAATGACTAACTATGTCGAATAACGGACAACCATGGCAACTTTTCAAGCCTAGATTAAGTATTTACAAAACGTTACCCTATTTAGTTTTCATGAAAGCTAAAGATCTTCCTTCTTTTGGAAAAGTGGTTGGCCATAAACATAATTGGGATCAGCTTATTTATGCAGTTAACGGACTATTAGAAGTAAACAGTATAAAAGGAGATTATTTAATACCAAGCGGACAGGCAATATGGATACCTGCGAATCAACTACACAGTATTGCGACCATTCAAGGCGCCCAATTAAGAAGCGTTCATCTGAAACGAGATTTAATTTCGACTTTAGGCAATAACATTAGCGTTTTAAAAGTTAATGATTTAACAAGGGAGTTAATTAAAAAAGCCAGCACCTTCCCCTATTTTGAATCAACAGAGCATAATTTAACATCTGCTCAAAAAAACTTTCTAGCTGTGCTAACTGATGAAATAGCACAATTAAAGAAAGTGCCGCTTTGCCTGCCTTTATCAAACGATCCTTTATTATTGCCTATTTTAGTTTGGCAGCAGCAAAACCCTGAGGAAAATAAAACACTTGAGTTATGGGCTAATGAACTAGGAGCCTGCAGTAAAACAATCACCAGGCGGTTTAAGGCTAAACTTGGTGTAAATTTCACTCGATGGAGGGAAATGCTCAGGTTACATAAAGCGATACAATATTTAAATGAAGATCAAGCCGTCACAGAAGTTGCTTTAAACCTGGGGTATGAATCATTACCGGCATTCATTCAGATGTTCAAAAAACATACGGGCACTACACCCGGAAAGTATATAAGTAATTTAAACTGATTTAATGTTCATATTTTGTAGCGTTAGACATTCAACAATAATCTCTAGAATCATGGTAAGTTTTAATTATGGATAAATTTGATAAGCACATACTGCAGTTACTTCAATCTGATTGTACATTGTCAGTGAGTGCCATAGCTGAACAAGTTGGATTATCAAATACACCTTGTTGGCGACGGATCCAGGCATTAGAAAAGAAAGGTATTATTAAACATCGTGTTGCGTTAGCAAATTCAGAAATGCTTAATGTTGAATTAACTGTATTTGTTATGGTAAAAACGAATCAACATACACAAGATTGGTTAGAGAAATTTGCAAAATTCGCTGAGGACATTCCAGAAGTTGTCGAATTTTACAGACTGAGTGGCAATATAGATTATTTGCTAAAAGTCGTTGTCCCTGATATGAAAGCCTATGACGCTTTTTATCAAAAAATGATTAAAAAAATCGATTTTTCAGACATAAGTTCAAGCTTTTCGATGGAAGAATTAAAATATACCACCGCCCTGCCAGTACATTATGTTTAACAAGAATCAATTCCTGAATGCTGTCATTTCGAAAGATAAATCAAAGTTAAATGTCTCTAAAATACATGATTATATGAGCACCAAGTTCTATCGTTTAAAAACCAGGTGCTTATACCAATGACATCAAATATGTGATCATTATTATCTTAAACGCCTGACCCTAAAGGAGCGCCCTTTAAGTTTACCTTCAGATAATTTTACTAATGCGGGTTTTGCTGCATCACGATGAACAGCGACATAAGCCCAATTGTCAAATAAATGAATTTTACCAACTTGCTTTCCGGCAATACCGTTTTTACCTGTTAAAGCCCCTAAAATGTCTCCAGCGCGCACTTTTTGTTTTTTGCCGCCATCTATTTGCAAGGTTACCATATCTGGTTTATAAGTTGGTTTATCTAATAAGCTATAAGGAGGTAATGCGACGGGTTCAAATTCTTTATCCATATAATCACCTACAGCAACAAGACGGTAAGCCTCATTTGCGGCAAATATGGAATGCGCAACACCTTTACTCCCAGCCCTGCCTGTTCTGCCTATACGATGAACATGTACTTCAGGATCTTGAGTAATATGATAATTAATCACGGCATCTAAAGCATCAATATCTAAACCCCTGGATGCAACGTCGGTTGCCACCAGAATTGAAATACTTTTATTGGCAAAGCGTACTAATGTTTGATCTCTTTCTCTTTGCTCTAGATCACCACTTAAGGCTAAAGCACTAAAGCCTAAATCACTGAGTTCATCAGCTACATCATGAGTTTCATTTTTAGTATTACAAAAAACAACACAGCTGGCAGGCCTATGTTTTAACAATAATAAACGCAATGCTGTCATGCGATGTTTATTCTGATCTATCTGATAAAAATATTGTTTAATTGAATTATGGCTATGTGTCGATTCGACTTTGACACGCTCTGGTTTATACATAATATGTTTAGTCATATTTTGTATTTTTTCAGGAAATGTTGCGCTGAATAATAAAGTCTGCCTATTTGAAGGCGTTTGTTCAATAACAGCATCAATCGCAGACTGAAACCCCATATCCATCATACGATCAGCTTCATCTAAAACCAGCGTTGTTACATTATCTAAGCGTAAGGTTCCTTTACGCATATGATCTTCGATACGTCCTGGTGTCCCAACTATAATATGTGCTCCATGTTCAAGTGAACCAACTTGAGGGCCAAACGGCATACCACCGCAAATGGTTAATACTTTAATATTATGAATAGCGCGGGCAAGCTTACGGATTTCTTTAGCAACTTGATCTGCCAATTCTCGGGTAGGGCATAACACCAATGACTGAATTCTGAATTGCTTTACATTTAGTTTTTGCAATAAACCTAAACCAAAGGCTGCGGTTTTCCCTGAACCCGTCTTGCCCTGAGCAATGACATCTTTACCTGCCAATACATGGGGTAAACTTTCAGCCTGAATTTGTGTCATATATTGATAACCTAAGGTTTCTAGGTTTTCTACTAAGGCTGGTTTTAAATTAACAGATGAAAAAGTAACTTGGCTCAAGGTTTAAATTCCGTAAATGCAAAATAATCGACTATATAATAGCATCATTAGCACATACTTGTTTATTGAAACATTATTCTTTTGCCAATAACTGCTTAATGTAAGCTACAACTTCTCGTGAGTAAATCAAACTAGTATGATTTAGGTGGAACACTTTATGCTCTGCCATGCCATTTAGTTTAGTTTCATCTAATAAAACAGTGCCATCAGACTCAGTCCCTCTGGCTAGAAAAGCCATCAGACCTAAAGGCAGATCCCCCGCAATGCTGTATAATTTAGCATTAAATGGCCAATCAACATTCGGCGAAAGCAGGTACTCCACGCTAGATTTTAATAAACCATCCAAGCCATTATTTTGCATATGCTTGGCTATTTGACTCCCCTTGTGAGGTGTTCCTAAGGTGATCACTTTACTAATATTCTGAGACTGCTGGGAATTGTGCTCCAAATAAGAGCGAGCAATTAGTCCACCTAGTGAATGGCAAACAAATACTGTATTTTGATCATTAATGAAATCATCCATTTGCTTAAAGATATTTTGATTGTCTGGTTGTAAACTTTTATATGTCAGGTTTAAAATCTTTACCCCCGATTTCGCTAATCTGTGACATAAAGGTTTCATAACAAATCCAGACATATATAAACCATGTAATACTATAATTTGCTTTACCATATTGGATCCGATGTTATTTATATTTTGAATCTGTGATTAATGGAAATAATGATCAATAAGGAAGCTGCATAACTTCCTTACCTTCAAAGTATATCAACGACGATAAATCACCGCACCAAATAAGCCTAATAGAAGAAAAGCCAGTGAACCACTACTATGTTCAACTTCAATAACATCATAAGTTTGAACATATTCTTCCGATTCTAATGAGATATTCGCCAGATTAATCCAATTAACAGAAGTTAAATCATATAACTCAATTCCTAATTCGGCATCTTTAATGACAACTTCAATATCATATAAATTAGATGCATACCCTGAAGCCAGATAGATATCAAACCTCTGTTCATCAGCTGTTGAATCTGAGTGAATGGTAAAAGGTGCACTCGAAAATACAACTTCATTATCAATGATAATATCTGCAACTAAAGTTTGCGATCCGAATAAAGTATCTACATCTATTTCTAATGCAAAGCTTTCAAAATAGCCATCATTATCGGCATCTTTTTTATAAACTAATTCTGTTGAATATACGCTAATACTATTATCTTGATCGAACGTACTACCTTCCAGCGGTAGATCCAACAGTGCAACCATATTGGTTTCATTGGCAACCGCCCTTAACTCTAAGTTATATGCATCATAAACTTCTATTTGGATTTGATAATAGTCAGTTGGAAAACTTTCGAAAAATTGAAAATCAAATGTTTGCGCATCTAACTCTGAATCACCATTTAAATTAAAAATATCAGAAGAATAACTTAACTCCACTTCCCCAACAGAATTAAATAATAAAATATCAACAAATACATCCTGAGATACAAATTGAGTATCCAAGTCCATCGTTAAACTAAGGTTTTGATAATATCCATCTTGGTCTAAGTCTTGTGATATTTCACTTTCAACCTGATAAAACCATACTATGTCATCCAGGCTTTCACGTGATTGTTTTTTTAAAGCTTTTAGCTGCTCGCTTTTATCATGCAACTTATTGTTTTGTTGAACTTTAAATTTGACACTCTGTTCAGCCTGAACAGAAAAGGTTAGAGCTAAAGTTAAAAATAAAATGAATAGGCGCATAATTTTGATCCGCTGTTTATGATACTTACTATAAAAGCGCATTTGGCCTGAATCGAAACTGAATAAAACAATTTATTTCTATTTTATTCAAATTTTCTTAGTTGAATGTTATTTATTTTAGTAATTTTGGCTCAATTAAAACACTGTTTTCAGCATCCGAAAACCATATCTGTCCATCTTGAATAGTAACTTGTAGTTGCATATTTCGCGCCGCCAGATGAGTTAATTGTTGAGTAGTATCAAACGCTAAGCTGAATACCTCAAGATTTGACAATTTAGTCAATTTATTTTGATTCTTTTGCCACCAAACATCCTGAGCCCCTTCGCCGTAAGCATATAAACGTACTTTTTCAGAACGGCTACAGGCTTTTTTAAGCCTTTTTTCTTCAGGTAGTCCTAATTCAACCCATAATAAAATTTCGTCGGAATAATTAACATCCCAAATTTCAGGCTCATCATCAGCACACAACCCTTTAGTAAAACAAAGCCTATCTGATGCATTCAAAGCAAAAGCTAAAATGCGGACCATTAACCTTTGTTCTGTTTCTGAGGGGTGTTGCGCCACAGTAAAATTATAATCCTGATAAATATGTCTATCCATATCACTTAATGATAATTGAACTTTAATAATTGTTGCTTTAAGTGCCACTTTAGCTCGCTTTAAAATAGATTATCTTAAAAAATTGCGGCAAGTATACCCTAAAAAGGTGACTACACATGCTATAGCCAGTTAAAATAGATGCTGATTAAAATATGAGGATATATAAATGGCTATCCAGTGGTTCCCTGGGCATATGAATAAAGCCCGAAATGAAATAAAAGAAATCATGCCCCAAATGGACGTGATCATTGAGGTACTGGACGCACGCATACCTTATAGCAGCGAAAACCCTATGGTAGCAGAGTTACGTGGTGATAAACCTGTCATCAAAATTATGAATAAAGCCGATTTAGCAGATCCTAAATTAACAGCAAGCTGGATGCACTACTTGGAACAGGAATCTGGTGTTAAGACACTTGCGTTAGATACCAATAAAGCCAATGACGTTAAACGTATCACGGATTTATGTAAAAAAATGGTGCCGTTAAAAATAGGTGCAGATAAGCAAATCAAAGCTATGATAATGGGCATTCCAAATGTTGGTAAATCAACATTGATCAACACTTTAGCTGGCAGAATTGTCGCTAAAACAGGTAATGAGCCTGCAGTGACAAAAGCCCAGCAGCGCATCAAACTTGATGAAGGCATAATGTTATACGATACGCCGGGTATGTTATGGCCTAAAGTAGAGAATGAAAACTCTGGTTTTCGTTTAGCTGCCACGGGAGCAATTAAAGATACAGCTCATGATTATGAAGAAGTCGCCAGTTATACAGCAGAATATTTATTAACCGCTTACCCTGAACTACTTAAAGCACGGTATAAAATAAACAAATTACCCGAAAGTGATTGGGAATTTGTTGAAATGGCAGGAAAAAAGCGTGGCTGCATACGTTCTGGCAATCAAGTTGATACACATAAAATGTCAGAAATTCTAATAAACGAATTACGTGATGCCATCATAGGCCGAATTACCATGGAAACACCTGAAATGCGAGAGCACGAAGAAACCATAGTTGCTGAAATTCGTGCCAAAAAGGCAGCTAAAGAGGCCGCTAAAGCAGATGAAAAATTAAAACGCAGAGCAAGAGCACGTAAAAACCGACGCTAAAAATTAATGGCATCTATTCGTCAGTAATGCTTTAATCATTGAGTGAATATAAAAAATATATATCAAATAACAAATTCAATACAGCCTCGCCTGAACAAATACGGTGCGGCTATCTTTTTTTGTTTATGCTTTTTTTATACAAGTCTAAGCATAGCAACCCCAACTTTTCTGGAAGCATTTAAACAACATAACTCAGTTATGTTATTAATAAACCCTAAATCAGGGCAGATCTCTCAGGCTAATTCCGCTGCAGCTGAGTTTTACGGCTATACAATTTCCCAACTTGAATCCATGACTATTCAGCAAATTAATACTTTAACGCCAGATCAAGTTTTAGCCGAGCGAGAGTTAGCAGTCAAAGAAGGTCGTAATTTTTTTATTTTCAGACACCGAATAGCCGATCAATCTATAAAAACCGTTGAAGTATACTCAGTGCCTTTAACTTTTGATGGCACGGTATTACTTTATTCTATTATTAACGATATTTCTAAAAAACGAGATTTAGAAAATGATTTATGGCACTACCAAACTAGCCTCGAAGAAATGGTCGATTTACAAACCAGAAAAATCACTCATGCAAATCAATTTTCCATATATATATTAAGTGGCTCTCTTTTTGTTTTAATTGTTTTGTTAGTCATTTTAATGATGTTTTTAAATTATATCTATAAAGCCAAAACCAAAGCACAAACAGCTGAGCAAGAATTAAGATTAGCTGCTGCAGTGTTCAAAACAGCAAGTGAAGGCATGATCATAACCAATGCCGAAAGTAAAATTATTAATGTCAATGATGCTTTTAGTCAAATCACAGGATTTAGCTCACAAGAAGTTATGGGATTATCTCCAGAATTATTAAAGTCAGGACATCACACTGCTGAGTTTTATGCAAATATGTATCAAAAACTTGGATCAGATGGCAGATGGGAAGGAGAAATATATAATAAAAGAAAAAATGGCGAAATATTTCCTGAGTGGTTGGTTATATCTGCAATTTACGATCACAATCAAGTGCTTGAAGGATATGTTGGTTTATTTAATGACATCAGCGCGCAAAAACAAGACCAGGAGCAAATCTGGCATCAGGCTAACTTTGATTCTTTAACCGGGCTCGCCAATCGGAATTTATTTTTAGACCGTTTTTCAAGTGCGATAAAACGTGCTGAAAGAAATAAAAATCATGTCGCTTTACTTTTTATAGATTTAGACCGATTTAAAGCTGTAAATGATACTTTAGGCCATTTAGTAGGAGACCTATTACTGCAGGAAGTGTCATCTAGGATCAAAGAAAACCAAAGAAAATCCGATACAATTTCCAGGTTGGGAGGCGATGAGTTTGCTGTGATCGTGCCGGAAATAAACGATTTACATAATATTGAAAATTTAGTTAACAAATTATTAGAGTCTCTGGCTGAACCCTATAGGTTAAATGGCAATGAAGCATTTATTTCTGCCAGTATTGGCATAACATTATTTCCTGATGATGGAAAAACAACCCAAACTCTTTTAAGAAATGCTGATAGCGCCATGTATAAAGCCAAGCATAAAGGCAGAAACGATTATCATTTTTTTACCTCTGCCATGGATAAAGAAGCACACAGAAGAAGAACACTCGAAAAATCCCTTTATCAAGCAGTGGAGAATAATGAATTTTCCATTCATTACCAGCCAATTATTGATTTAAATACAGACAAAATAGTCAGCTGTGAAGCATTAGTTCGATGGTCTCACCCAAAAAAAGGTATGATTTCTCCGAACGAGTTTATTCCATTAGCTGAAGATACGGGCATTATTGTTGCTATTGGTGAATGGGTACTAAGAGAATCATGTTTGGTAGCCACTAAATGGCTGAAACAATTCGGATCAACCGCCCCTGCAATTTCAGTCAATGTATCTAGTTTTCAATTTAAACGCAAAAACATTCCTGATTTAGTTGCTCAAGTCCTCAATGAAACAGGATTACCAGCGGATAAACTAACTTTAGAAATAACCGAAAGCCTTTTAGTTAATGATGACGACAATACGTTAGAGCAATTAAAAACCATACGGCAACTCGGTGTATCTTTGTCTATAGATGATTTTGGTACCGGTTATTCATCCTTAAGTTATCTGAAAAAATTTCCAATCACTACATTAAAAATTGACCGCTCTTTCATCATGGGTATACCAGAAAATACAGAAGACAAAGCATTAGTAGAAGCAATCATTTCTATGGCACTGAGCCTTAACTTAAAAATAGTCGCCGAAGGTGTCGAAACTCTTGACCAGTCAATTTATTTAAAAACACAACATTGTACTCATGTACAAGGGTTTCTATATAGTAAGCCACTCCCCTTCAATGAATTTAATCAGCTTATAACTTGAATCTTTCAACAGAGCTCATTAATGACTGAGCAAGCTTATTAACCTTATCACTTCGTTCATGCATCGTTTGTGCTTCTTCTGCATTTTTATTGGTTGCAAGTGCGGTTTCATTTAATCTGACATCTATATCCTGGCTATAAACCAATTGCTCTTGAGCTGCAAAGGTAATGCTCTCACTCATATTATTAATTGCATTTAATGTTGTTTCTATTTGTCCAATTGCCCGGCTTAATTCCTCACTTTGATTGACACATTCAGTCGCCTGATTTTGACCTTGTGAGATAGCTTTCACTGCTATATTTGTATCTAGTTGTAATGCAGAGATCATAGCTTGAATTTCTGCAGTAGACGATTGTGTTCGCGCTGCCAACGATCGAACTTCATCCGCAACAACTGAAAAACCCCTACCATGATCACCAGCCCTCGCAGCTTCTATCGCTGCATTTAACGCCAAAAGGTTAGTTTGATCTGCAATACTACCTATAGTTGTTAATATGCCACCTATGTTTTCACTATGCTGACTAAGCCGAGTCATAACCTCAACTGACTCACTTAGTCTGGTCGATAAATCTCCAATACGATCTTTATTATCTGAAGATATTTTGTTGATTTCATGGCTATGACTTGATGCCTCAGATACATGCGTTGCCGTATTATCAGCTTCTTCTTTTACTTTATTTGAACTTGTATACATCTGTGCGGCAAGGTGTTTCGCATTTTCTACTTGTTCAATTTGTTGTGATACTGATTGTGAAATTCGCTGGCTCTGTCTATTGGTATTAATTGCCGATTCATCTAACGAATGAGCCTGAGTATTAATAGTATTTAATAATTGCGTGAGTTCATCAGATAACTTATTAATATTGTCAACTAAAGTACCAAATTCATCATTATTACGCTTTACCATACGTCGAGATAAATCACCACTTGCAATCCGGGCTAAAGCTTTGTTTACGGCAGCTAACGGACCCAGCATAGCCCGCGTTGTAACCACAGAAATAAAACTAGCCATAACAATAAATACCAAAGCTAATACAATAGACAGTGATTCTCCGGTACTGATTTTTTCTTTTGCAGTTTGCTGTAAATTGTTAAAACGCTTATCAGCCAATGCTGCTAGCTTGTCTAATTCAGAATAATTAGTGTTAAAATATACTTCCGTATCCAGATAGCTTTGTTCAGCCAGTAAGTTCTGTTCTAATACTTTTTTTTGTGATGAATATAAATATCCTGGATTTATAATATGCTGCTCTAAAACAGTCAGTTTAAGATTGAAGTTCGCCATAGCGTCTTCAGCATTTAGTGGTGCAGCCTGCTGTTTTAAATAATCAAAATTATTCTTTATATTACCAATTAAAAAAGTCATATCTTCCTGATGCTTAATTAGCTTTTCACTATCAGCAATTCTATTAAGATCTGACATAGTACCTTTTAATGTAAATAGTAAATCATCAATTCTTGTACCAGAACCAATTACTTCATCTAACAATTGAGCTTGCCCCGGAGCTTCTATTAACTCAAGATCTAACATGACATCACTTGCCTGAGTCCTGATCTGATCAAATTCATTAAAGTACTGCTGAAAATTAATTAAAGACGTTTGTTCGGCGAGTTTAGCCTCAAACATTGCTAAACTATGTGTTAAATACTGCTGATATACGGTATTAGCTTTGTTTAAAGTGCTTTGCATAAGAGGTTGATCAGCAACCTTATTTTTTAACTCACTCGAAGCGACATCATAGTTTAGCTGTAACTTTTTAAATTCAGCTAAACTAGACTTAAGATTCAGTGTATTATTTTGGGTATAGGCTAACGCACCTTGTTTTACCATTTTCAATAATTGAATCTGCAATGCATTACTTTGCTTTTGTACTGGCACGGCAATAATTTCTACATTATTATTTGCCCGGTATATCTGGCCTAAAGAGTGGTAAAAAAAACTACTTGCTGCGATCAACAATAAGCCTATGGCACTAAAGCCCAAAATAATTTTCTGTTTTATGGTGAGTTGCATATTAATCACATATTTAGTTTAAAAGCTCTAATCACTATTGAGATTAACTCAATAATGTTCTGTATTAAAGATATGTTTAAATCAAATGCTTATATTAAATGATAAATATAGTATAAAACTGAATGTGATGATAAGTGAATTTACTAAGTAATTGATAAATAATTTATATTTTAATCATCAGTCAGTTATACATAGCAGAATAATTTATCAACTCAAAACCGTAAAATAACCACCTTGCTATGATAAGACTTAAAATAATATCATTTGTATTAAATTAATGATCAAATATCAGTAAGAATAATCACATATTTGATGTAATTGATATCACTAAGGCCCATATTGATAGTGGCCAGTAATTTTGTATTTAAAAAGCATATCTTCGAGCCGAGGGCCAGACCCAATATTGTGTGCGATTAAAGGTCGCTTACCATCTTTCGACTGTTTAGATGTTACTAAGCCGATGTGTGGTAAGTTCCCAGGGAGCATCCAAGTAACAAGATCTCCGGGTTGATAATCAATGCCACTTGTCGTAATTTTCAGTGTGCGTCCATTTCTTGAGAAGAATTTTCGTAAATTAGGCACGCGCCTATGATCTATATTCGTGTCCGGTCGATTCAATCCCCAAATCCTATTAGAAGGATAATCGCTAAAGTTGGCTTTAATATCCTGATGAACCAGTTGTTGTAAATCTATATTTACTTTTCTATAAGCTCGTATGATCACATCAGTGCAAACTCCAATATCTTTGGGAACATCACCATTCGGATATGGCATCTTTAGGTAGCGACCATCGTATCGAACTTGCTTATAGGTCCTATCAATTGCCGCCTGATCTAGTTTAGATTGAAACGTTTCGGCGTTAACATCAAATATGAAAACACTATTCATTAGAAAAATAAGAACTGCATTTCCAGCTCTTATTTTATGAAAATACAATAGCGTTACTCGTCTTCATCATCCGCAAGTTCTGCGGCAGCTTTTGCAGCTAAGTACTTTTCTTCTCTTGCAGCCTGTTCAGCTTCGGCTTTAGCTTCTAATTCGTTACGTACAGCACGTTTTTCAGCTTTACGTTTATTATGTTGTTGTAAACTTTCAACATATTCAGCTAATTTGGTTTCACCCCATTCTTTTGCCTGAGCTTGCGTTTCGAAATCTTTTTTACGCTTCGTCACTGTTGTTTTACGCGCTGTGACTCTTTTAGTAATTTCAGTAGTCCAAGTATCTGAATCTTGTACTAATCGATAATCATATTTTTTTTCTTGAGCCATAACGCTATATTTCCTGGATAATGAAGGTGTAAATAAGGTGTGTTAATAAGCATTATACAGTGAAAATTTAAATAATGCTGTTTATTGCAGGTAGAAAGTTAACTATAAATATTTACGATATTCACCAGGACTAATTCCCGTTAACTTTTTAAAATACCTTCCCATATGACTTGAATTTGAAAAGCCGCACGCTAAAGCTATATGTAACAAAGGCAACTCTTTATTTTTGCACATGTTTTTAACCTGATCTATCCGTATCTGAGGATTAAATTTATTTTTACCCAAACTTTGTAACATAGATACCAAAATTGTATCTGTTACTTGCTCTAACGCTAAATGATTGCTAGATGATTGCCAGTCGGATGCAGCCATCTGGTAACGAAACATCGCCTCCAACCCTTTATTTTCAAAGAAAGTTAACTCGGGCAACATTAAAGTTCTGGGATCTATATCAAACGTTTTTAATGCCAGTTTTTTCAAATAACGGTCATCAAAATACAAATGCATAAACTGTTGCGTAGAACCCACCTGCCATTGACTTTCACTGCCTTTAGGCATTAAACAGAACTTCCCAGGCGCACCATGATCTGCTTTGATATCGGTTCTATGGGTTTCAAAACCTCCAGTCAAATACATACTGAGTGTATGTTGCTTATTGTTGGCATACGAAAGTCGCTCATAATCATTTTGATAATGAGCCCAATGCAAATTTTTAGTTAATGATGTTTGCCTAACAAAAATTTTGCTGGATTGTTCAAAACTAATATACTTTTTATGATTCTTATTCATGGTTAAAGCCTACTCTGTATATATTAATGGCTCAAGTAAGACACAAATAAAACCGCAATATTGTGTTACTTAATATCAGATAATGTCAGACATAACCGGCCAGACGAGCGATAATAACGCTAAGTTAATCTGAGTTCAGATTATTTACAGATACAGGAATTATTATGTCCGCCTTTTTATATATATTGATGATCTTAGCCTGGGGGTTTTCCTGGATAGCAATTAAATGGCAACAGGGTCCAATCCCCATGGAAGTATCTATTTTTTATAGATTTGCTCTCGCAGCCCTATTAATGCTCATCATTGGTAAATTATTTAACAAGTTGCAAAAAGCATCCTGGCACCATCACAAATTTTTCGCATTACAAGGATTATGCTTATTTTGCTGTAACTTTTTAGCTTTTTATAGCTCTACAGCTTATATTGCCAGTGGTTTAACCGCAGTTGTCATGGCAAGTGCCCCAATCTTTAACGCTTTACATGGTAAGTTTTTTTATAAGACGCCTACCAATACAAACTTTTGGCCCGGCATGTTAATAGGGTTAAGTGGTATCATTTTATTGTTTTCCGCGGATTTAATTCAAACTAACTGGTCACAAAAAGTACTCATAGGTTTATTATTCGCTCTCGCTGGTACCTGGTGTTTCTCTATAGGCAATATGATCAGCATAAGAAATACCCGTAATAAAATTCAGCCTTATACAGCAACAAGCTACGCTATGGTATATGGCTGTCTGGCATTGTTAATAATCATTTTATTAAAAGGATTTAGTTTTGAAATCAGTACTGATGCCAAATATTTAGGAAGTTTATTATATTTAGCTATTCCGGCTTCTGTAATTGGTTTTACTGCCTACTTAGTTTTAGTTGATCGAATAGGCGCTAATAACGCAGCTTATTTATTAGTTATCACCCCCATAGTTGCACTAATGGTTTCTAGTATATTTGAAAATTATCAATGGACTATTTATTCAAGTTTAGGCTTAGCATTCGTATTTACTGGTAATGTGCTAACTCAATATAAAAAACCTTTATTCTCACAGATCAAAGGAACCAAAAAAATTACGAGTTAGATAAAGATAAAATATGGATAATAATTTGCCTCAAGATACAAACACGTTAATATAAAAATAAAACTGGGACACTAACTTGAGTTTTAGTCACAAATTTATACCGCGAATTACAGATATATCTTCCACTGAATGGAATAAATTATTTGATGATAACCCTTTTACCCGCTATGAGTTTTTACATGCTTGCGAAGTCAGTGAATGTGCAAATTCTAAAACAGGCTGGCAACCTCAGCATTTATTAATACTTAAGAATAATAAATTAATTGCGATTGTCCCCGGATATTTAAAAAGCCATTCTTACGGTGAATATGTCTTTGACTGGAGCTGGGCGGAGGCATACGAGAAACATAATATCGCTTATTATCCGAAATGGATAGCGGCGATCCCTTTCACTCCAGTAGAAGGAATACGGATCGCGACTAAACTCACGAATACTGCTGATTTATATAGCTATATTACAGATACCCTTGATAAAAAAGCGATAGAGGCATCCTGGTCGGGATGGCATATAAATTTTTGTAAACAAAATCATTCTACTCAACTTAGCAATACTATGCCCAGATTAGGTGTACAGTTTCAATGGTTTAACAATAACTACCAAACCTTCAATGACTTCTTGCAACATTTAAACTCTAGAAAAAGAAAAAACATAAAAAGGGAACGCTTTAAGGCATTATCTGGGGGAATAAATGTTGAATGGTTAACGGCAGCTCAAATTACAGATGAAATTATTTCTTTGTTTATCGAATTTTACCAGGCCACTTACTTAAAACGGTCTGGGCATTTAGGATATTTAAACAAAAAATTTTTCGCTTTATTATTAAAGAATATGCCCGACAACCTGTTGATCATGATAGCTAAAAAACAAGATCAAGTTATTGCTGCCACCTTAAGTTTAAAATCAACAAATACGCTATATGGCCGCTATTGGGGTGCCAGTGAAGCCTGTGATTTTCTACATTTTGAATTATGTTATTATCAGGGCATAGAATATTGTATTAAACATAAGCTGGCATGTTTTCATTCTGGCGCCCAGGGTGAACATAAAATAGCACGCGGATTCCAACCCGTTTTTACCTATTCCAATCATAAAATTATGCATTCTGAATTCTCACATGCTATCGATCATTTTCTTAAAACCGAATCACAGCATATGATACATTATCATCAACAGGCTAAAGAACTCTCTCCTTTTAAGCAATCTTCTTAAACACTAATAAGCGATTATTAGCAGGCATGGCATGATCTTGCTTAAGAACGAGTCCGGCGCTTTCAGCCAAAATCAGGATATCTTCATAATCTCTGATCCCACTAAAAGGATCTCTTTGCTTTAACCATAATTCAAAGTTGGCATTACTTTCACTGGTAAACTTACCGTCATAATTAAAAGGGCCATAAATACATAATACACCGTGCACACTGAGGTGTTTCGCCACACCATGAAAGAATTGTTTAACCAAATCCCAACTCACAATATGTAATGTATTTGCACTAAACATACCGTCAACCAAAGTCACTGGCCAATTTAGATGAAAATCGACCTCAATAGGACGCAATAAGTTCTCAGCGGGACAATCATCAATCCATTGATTAATGCCTTTATGGTTTACGATTAAATCACTTGTTTGCCATTTCAAATGATCTAAATATGGTGCCATATAAGTGGCATGCTGACCTGTGCCTGAGCCTAGTTCAAGTACATTTTTTACATCCATAAACTCAATACGCAATACATCTAATATTGCTTTTTTATTGTTTTCACAGGCTTGAGAAAATGGTTTATTCATATGTTTAATCATAAATGATAATAAATAAAATCAATCATATGTGCTGTTTACTTAAAAAACAATCACGATGTTAAATATCTCAAAGGTTGTAAACCTGACTTGGTACAATTAATATTTTTCATTGTGTGCTGCGAGTGGTATTGGGGCTGCTACTGCAAAAAAATGCAAGATCCGGAACAACCCTTGTCCTTCATACCCGCTCAAATCATCAAGCCCTGGAATTAACTGTTGAACATTGTAGAAATTTAGGTGCAAAAGTATCCACATTTCAAGGAAATTTAACAGATGCAAGTGTCACCAAAAAATTAGTCGAGACAACGCTAAAAATATTACCCGAAATAAATGGTGTTGTATCTAATGCTGGATTTCCCGATTGGCGCGATTTTGAGACTCTCCCTATAGACGGGTTTATGAATTCAATTCATATAATGCAACAAACAAATTTCATTTTGATGTCAGCATTTTCCGATGCCTTAATACAAACTCAAGGAAGTTATATCGGCATAAGCTCTTTTTTAGCTCATAAAATGAAGGTAGACGACAATATTAATCCCACCTCAGCTTCAGAAAAAGCGGGTCTTGAAGACCTATTACGCTCTTTTGCCTCTCAATATGCTTCAAAAAGAGTAAGATGTAACGCGATAGTACCAGGTTACATCAAAAAAGATGGTATTGATCATATTCCGCCTAGCAATGAGGTGCTGACAAAAATTACATCTCGCATTCCTGCTGGTCGTCTTGGCTTACCTCAAGAAGCTGGCGAACTCACTGAGTTTTGCTAAGCACAAAGAGTAAATATATTACCGGACAACTTATTCATATCGATGGCGGTTTATTACTTGCCTAACGAAAAAAGCATTAACTTTAAAATCAATAACTAACAAAATAGCAGCTAAATTAACTTTATTTAAGTTTTTTCCTTTGTTAAAGTTCAGCTTACAAGTGTACTCCGAATTTAACATAGGTTATGATGAATCAACCCGCTGCTTATAGTATTAAAGAAGAAATCGCAAACTCATTAAGCCATGGCATTGGTGCAATATTATCTGTTATTGCCTTGGTGATGTTGGTAGGTACAGCCATTGCAGAAAAAAATAGTTTAAAAATTATTAGCTTCACTATTTACGGTATCAGTTTATTTTTACTGTTTTCTGCTTCAACCATTTATCATGCAGTTCGAAATAGCGAAACCAAAAAACTCTTTAAATTATTAGATCATTGCGCTATTTACCTCCTTATAGCCGGTACTTATACCCCCTTAATGATGATCACACTAAAAGGACCGCTAGGTTATGCTATGACTGCGATTATTTGGACCATCGCTTTGTTAGGCGTCTGCTTCAAAATAACATTTGGCCATAGATTTAAAAAGTTATCACTATGTACATATTTAGGTATGGGCTTTATCGCGTTGGCTATCCTGCCACAGCTCAATCAGCAATTAGATATGACAGGGTTAATTTTATTAGCACTGGGTGGATTGATTTATTCTTCAGGTGTGATTTTTTATGTCAATAAGAAGATCCCTTTTAATCACGCCATATGGCATCTGTTTGTTTTAGGTGGCGCATTGAGTCACTTCTTTATGATTTGGTTATATGTTGGTTAACAATACAAACATCTGTTTGTTTTAAATGGCGCACTTAGACACTCCTTTATGATTTGGTTATATATTGGTATAAAGGTGTTTATTTATTAGATAGATCTTAAAGTGACTACCAGGTTCACAACTTACAGTGCGTCAGTTACAATTTATTTTTTGAAAATTAACTGAATAACGACTTTAATGCTTCATTTTGACAATTTCAAATTCGACACTCAACAACATATTCTTTATCAAAATAATGAAGTAATAGACCTGACGCCAAATCAAACTAAGTTACTGACATTATTCTTAACTAAACCTGAACACATTTTTAGTAAAGATGAAATATTAAAACTTGTATGGTCGGACAGAGTGGTATCTGAACAGGTTGTATTTCAAAATATTAGTCAATTAAGGGCTATATTCTCTGATGTAGCGATTAAAACCTTCCCTAAAAGAGGTTATCAATGGCAGCTCAGCCTGAAAGATAAAGTACTATCCCCAGTTAATACTCATCAAACAACAAACATTACTAACGCTATCAATTTCAACAAAACAAATCGCATTAAATGGCTGATAACAAGTGCGGCACTATGTATTTTTTTGATTTGTTTCAGCTTATATCACTTTTATACCTCACAACCCATTGATAAAAAAATTGAAGAAAATCGTGCTATATCAAATATTACGATGTTACCTTTTTCAACCCGATTTGATGGGCAGCTTAACCAGGTAATTTCTCAACATAATCACACCTTCTCTAACGTACTTAAGATACCAATTAAAACAATTGATGCCTCAAATACTGACGCGTGGAACTTTTTTAATTCACCTTACATGATGCGAAAAAAATTAATCACTAACAATAATCAACTCATCATATCTGGTTTTATTAATCAGGCTAAAAGTCGTAACTCAAGTCAACCGCCCCATTATATAATGGAATATTTGATACAAGGAGAATATCGTAGTTGGCAGGGTTATTTAGTGGCTACTAGTACCAACTCTTTGACAGATAAACTTATAAAACAGACTCAGTTAATAGCTAATTCTAAATTTTTCACTCCATCAACCGATGCCTTTACTACACCAGAACTATCGACTTTACACAACGAACACCCAAACAATCTAGACATCTTAAAACACTTAACATTAAGGCTACTATATGAAAGCAATTATGATGAAGCGAGTGCCAGAATTGAACAGATGCTAAAATTGAGTGGTGCTCAACAACATTCAATATACACAGCTTACGCTACCTGGTTAAAAGGAAAAGTTCTATTTCATCACAAACAATACGAAATGGCCCAAAACACCCTGGAAAAAGCCCGAAACTTAATGACTGGTACTGGTTTACTTTCTTTACAAAGTGAAATTAGTAAAACACTCGCTGATATCCCTTCAATTAATAAAGACTTTAAAAAAATCCAGGACTACCTCTATCAGGCAGCCAGTCAGGCTCGATTGGCAAATAGACCTGTACAAGAAATTCGTGCCTACACTCTTTTATCAATTGAGGCGGCAACATTAGGTCTAGATAAGGAAAAATATATATATTTGGAGCAAGCAAAAACGTTATTGTCTGATTATAAATTAGATGGATCCCATTATATGTTGATTTATCTTCATTTCGCATTATTTGCAACTTCTGAAGAAGAAAAACAAAAATATTACTTAAAGGTATTAGAACAACCCGTTACCCCTAAAAATATGTGGGTCTTTTTCAAAGTGAGTAAGCAACTTACCAGCATTTATATAAAACAAAATAAATTTGAACATGCAATAAAACTAGCTGAGAATGTAACCCTGCCAGCACGAGCAGCCGCACTTTATGCGGAAATATACAGTGCACAAGGAAAACTAGTCCAGGCGCATGAACAGGCACAAACAGCATTTAATTTTGCCAGAACACAAGGGATGGACTGGCTGGGGTTAGATATGGCATTAATGCTATTAGAAATAAACCCTGAGCAAAGTGACAGTACAAATATCTTAATATATAAACGTTACATTGAAAGTACAGCGACTCCAGGATGGAAAAAATATCAAAACAATCGTTTATCCAAAGTAGGTATCTCTATGATTTAATTCATAGAGAATTATCTATTAATTTTCTATATAAACCTAAATTATTCTTACAATTCAAAGTAAACATGTGTGTAAGAACTTATCAAAAGCAATTTAGACTGTTGATTTTATTGAACTTTACATATTAATAGAATAATTTTAAGATTTTCATCGACTTATTATGTATCTTTGCCTCATATTAGTTGGCGGTATAATTAAGATTCATTATTATCTCGCCATATCACGGTTATTTAATACAGGAATAAGCGAAAAATGATTTGTTATAACAATAAATTCGCATTAATTACGGCCTTTGCTTTAACGCTTTCATCTCGGGCTCATAGCATGGAAATTGACGGCAATTTATCAGAACCTGAATGGAAAAATGCAATCTCTTTTGAATTAGACAAAACAGTAAACCCTTTTACTTTGGTCAAGTCAGATGAAACCACAAACGTTAAAATTTTGAGCACCACAGATGGCCTGTATATCGGTGTATTAAGTCAGCAAAAGTCAGAACAACAAACCTCTGTTAGGACAAGTCGAGATACCGATATCGAGAGTGATTTTATACGAGTAATTATTGATTTTGATAATGGGCAAAGTAATGCGTATAGCTTTGCATTAGGTAATGGCGGCTCAATGCAAGATGGAATTTGGCGAGATGAAAACCAATTTGTAAAAGATTGGGATGGAGATTGGTTTGGGCAAACGAAACAAGCTCCAGATCATTGGAATGCAGAATTTTTGATACCCTGGGATGCTATTCCAATGAAAATTGTTGAAGGAAGTACCCGTGATGTCGCGCTATATGTTGAAAGACATGACGTTAAAGCGAACAAAACTTACAGTCACGTTGCCACAGCAAAAGAACAACCTACGTTCATAAGTCAATTTTCACCAGTTACACTCAATAACTTTGAAACCAAAGCATTAGATCTCTATTTATCATCAACATATAAAAATGACATGCTCAATGAAAATAACAAAACCAATTTGAGTTTAGATGTGTTTTGGCGTCCCGATGCCAGTCAACAACTCAGTGCGACTGTTAATCCGGACTTTGGTCAGGTAGAAGCAGACAATATAGTCGTTAACTTCAGCCCTTATGAAACCTTGTTTTCTGAACGCAGACCTTTTTTTACGCAAAATCAGGGGCTGTTTGATATTCGAGGGAATAATGATTTACGGCTTATTCATACAAGACGTATGGGCGCCGAAAGTGATATTGATGCCGCTTTAAAGTACACCCGAAATGGTGAAACCACGGATATAGGAATTATGACAGTTTTTGAAGACCAACAATCCGTTTCAGATAAAGGAAGTCAATTTTTTACTGGTCGTGTCTTACATCGTATGAATGATACGCAAATCGGTTACGTTTTTACTTATGCAGATAAACCTGAAGAGTCGCGTCACTCTCAAGTTCATGGCTTCGACTTTAGGACTGATTTTGGAGATACCTTACAACTAACAGGCCAAATACTAGGTAGCAAGGTACAAGCACAAACTACTGATACGCAAGGACAAGGAGCCTGGTTATCACTTTCTAACAAGCTTTCAGATACCTGGCAGCAAAACTTAGCGATGACATATTATGATGACAACCTATTAGTTAATGATATTGGCTTTTTATCTCGTAATGACTTGATAAGTTTAAAATATGAGAATAAAAAAACATGGACTCAATTTACTGAAAGTGAAGTATTTCTAAAACGTACAGTAGAAGCTACAGTTGAAAGTAAACATAATACTCATGATGATCATTTAGGCACAACATTTAAACTTAGTGGTACAGATACCTATAAATCAACCGCCTCTCTGTATTGGAACATACGCTATCACTCACGAGCAAAAGATGATCACGTAAGCCGGGGCAACGGCACTGTAAAATTAAATCAGGGTGTAAGTAGTTTTGCTGAGTATAATTGGGGAAATCAAGGTAAATTCAGACATCACGTGGCATTAAGCTTATTCGATCGAGATAATGTAGGCCAGGGAGCTGATTTCCATTATCACCCAAGTTATTATTTTACTGATGATTACAGAATTTCCTGGAGCTTTTGGGGTACCCTGGCTGATGAACAGTTAATATGGCAAAATGATAGCTTAAACCGTTATAACTACAGCACGATTAATAACGGAATTGACTTTGACGCCACCATTACAGAAAACCAGGAATTAAGAGTAAAATTCGAATGGGTATCATATCAAGGTAAAGATGGCATTATAACACATACAGACACGAGCGGGGCCCTAACAAATACAGATATTTCTGCAACCGATTTTAGCCGGTCTACAACTCGGTTTCAAATTCGATATCGTTATGAAATAGCTCCTCTTTCTAATATTTATTTAGTTTATAGCCGTGGTGGAGCCTCTACAGACCATACTGATAAAAGTAATTGGCAAACACTGGGTGAAGGCTGGGATGATAGAACAGCAGACAACTTTGTTGCAAAAATACGCTATAGATTTTAAATCAGTTTAACAAGCTAGCTTTTTAGCTAGCTTCCCCTTTACATTCATAATTTAGCCATTGCAAATTCTGATAAGCGTATTTTTTAAGCCAGGCTTCGACAGCTTGCTCCTCACTCAAACCATCTGCAACACGCAAAGCTGACGCTTCAGAAATCATTTCATTACTAAAATCAATTTTTTTAATTAACTGATAGATACACGGCCACTGTTTTTTTAAATTAGGCCAGGCGGCTTTTTTAATTAAAGTCACTTTTGGGTTGGCACAATCATAGAGTAAAGATTTATTGATCCCCCAGCTAGGATCAGTTTCACACTCCTGTGTAAATGCAGGAAATTCAACAAAACGCCCCTCTATCCGAGCATCAATCCAGTTCGGAGTCCAGTTTAATAATAAAACGGGTCTATTATCTTTTTTTGCCAGCTGTAACTTCTCCCAAATTTCTTCAGCATTTTTTAGTCTTTCAATAGTAAAATCTAATTTTAATGCTCGGATCAAATCTGCGTCACGATAATTCCATGGACCTGTATAAAATACTCCTTTACCTGGTTTTTTACCGTTCGAAGAATGACTAAACAAAGAGGCACATCGATTCAAAGCACGCCAATCAGGTAAACCTGCACATTTCTTCTCTGCGTAAATAGGATACCACCAATCTTCCCGGCCCTGAGCTGAGTGCTCACCTAAATCTTCAATAAACCCTTTTCGCACTGCAATTGCAAACGCCCCATCGGGTGTGCTTTGCCATACTTCAATCTGTAAATGAATAATTCCTTTTCTTAACGCTCCCCACTGATTTATCGAGCCAATTTCCACAAATTCAACTTTATACCCTAATTGCTCAATTTTTTTTGCAACAACTTTGGTAAGCACTCTTTGACTCGCCCAATCATTAAGCGGTAGTACAATCGTATCGTGCTTAGACTTTTCACCTGCATATGGCACAGACCAACAAAACATAAATAGAACCAGTATTACTGAACGCACAAAGTCATTACCTTTAAAGACCAACATACTCAGTATAGTTAGTCTCACTAAATCTTTCCTAATTAATATTTGGCGAATTAAACGGGAATAGCGTGTTGCTCTGTCTCTAGCTTTTCTTTTTGCATATTGTCTTCTTGCTCGGAATAATCATTTAAGAAACTCCTCACCCACAAAACACTCAATCCTAAAAAGATACCTTTGGCAATTAAATTTGATTCTGCGTCAGTAGCTAACATCACCATACTTTCACTACCAACAAAGTAAGTACCTAACGCAAATGCCGAAGGCCAAACACTCACCCTGTTCAAACATAAATAAACTAAAATATAATTAGCACCTATGCATAATAAAGGAAAGAATATGAAAGCCGTCAAATATGGAGACTCAACACTCATACCACCAGACAAATTAAATGGTATAAAGCATAGACTCATAATCACCCCAATAATTAAAGGTAATTTCCTCACTCCAAATAAAGACATTAATTCTGGCAAAATAATACCACGCCAAACTAATTCAAAACCTAAAACAAAGACTAGGGTAAAAAATACTCCGCTAAATACGAGTGTTATCACCAAGTTCATCGTAAAAAACCAATAGGATTGAGGCTGACTCCCTAATAACAACCTGATTCCTTCTGGCTCAATCATCTGCGCTAATGCATATATAGTGTATTGTGCAGCGTTAAACTCTCCTAATTTCCACAAAATCAGCGTTACTTGTTCTAATCCTAACAATAAAAAGCCAGCTAAAAAGCCTTTTGCTACCCATGAAAAATCTATGGTTGTAATACTTTCCTTTAACATAGTCCGGGCTCCCTCCCCCAGACACAAGCAAACAAATAAAGGTAACCACAGTAAACTAAAAAGCACTAAATTATTTGTATCTTTAGTAAAGAAAAATAATGAAATACATTGGACTAGTATGCTTAAAACAATAGTGCCGGAGATAAGCAAATTTAATTTCTTTATGGGTAATTGCATTTTTTACACTCCTAAATATTATTCAAAGCGGACCATTCTATTTTGTTATATATGGTTTGTAATGGTAATTGAATATTTCTATGGGCTTGCTCTTCTGAATGCCCCGCATTTTTTAAAATGGAATATTCATCATCATAGAAACCGATTGAACCATCTTTTTGTAACTGCTTACTTATGAAATCAAGTGCTTTATCTAATGTATGAGTTAATTCCATATTTTTAATACTGTCAGTATGTAATTCGAGAGTTTTTAAAACAGTTAATGCCAATGGTAAATTATAATCGGATAGTAGTCTTAAGACCTGACCGCAACCATATGGGGCAAACTCTTCTAATGGGGCACCTTGCAACCAAATGTCAGATAAATGCTGATATGCAAGTTTAAATGTCATGCCTGCAACAAGCATTGTATGGTAATGTTTAACCCAGGTTTTAAACTCTTCAGGTTTATCCTCAATTAAATCAAATCCTTTAGGTTCACCAGGTCCCGGCACTATCACATCATCAACTAAAAGCTTATTAACCAAATTAAGCGCAAAAGTTAAATGCCACTGTTTACATTGACCCGTTAAAATCAAACATAGCAATAGCTCCAGACCCAGATCTAAATTATTTAGAGCCATATAACGCACATATAAGCCTTCAAGTGCCTCTAAGTGACTTTGATCGAATTTAGTACCGATCTCCATAAAGTCATTTTGCCTTTTCATACCCGTTAGGTAAAAAATGTTATGTGTTAAGGCATAGGCTTGCGTATCGTCAGCATGAATTAAATCAGGTACTCTATGAGTATTCAGTAATTGGTTAACTTCTTCAATCGGATATGGGAATTCCTGTAAACCAAATACTTTTCCGAAGAATAAGTTATCTAATAAACGAAATGGTGGTAATTCAATTGATGATAAATGCTGAGACTGATAAATAGCTTCAAAATATGCATTATGTTGTGCTGAACTTTTCCCCATAGATTTGGCCACTGCGATTGGTGCAGTAAATAAACCGAAATGATTCAAATTACGCTTCGCCAACTGCATAAAGCTATCTGTAGAAAGTGTATTCCAAAAATGTTCCGTTAAATTTTCTATCCCCTTACCTACTTGGTTTTCTTGTTGCTGATATATATATAGGCCAGCTTCACCAAATGCTTTTCTTTTGAATTCGATCGCTTGCTGGGAATCTGTTTCTAATGGATTAAAGTACTTTGTATGCGAATCTAACCAAGAATCAATAGTTTTTATACGTGTACATAAATAGTCAGATACTGCCGCTTCGTTATTTAAATTTAATGTTTTCATCTTAATTCCTCCAATAATGTATGAGCAAAACAATAAGTAAAAAAACAAACCAAAAATACTGCTATATATATCAGGTTATTTAATGGAAAAATTTAAAACCTCACCACCACAAAATTAAAAACCTTAAAAAACAATAAGAAAGAAGGATTTTAAAATTAAAAAATCTAAGAGTTATCACAAATTTGTCTCACCCTGACATTTCTAACAGTTAAATAAAATTTTTTAAATCGGAATAATTGGTCACAGAAATTACAGACGAGAGATTAGAAAATGACAACTCAATCAAAACAACAAAATGATTATAAAACTGACTTATTAAGAAAAATAAATAAGATTGATCTTTGGTTAGATGATAACAAAGAGTTTTTTAATCCATTTATTATTTCAGACCATGAAACGTCAGTTTTACATAAAAAATCTTTTTGTGAATATTCTTTATATTTATATGTATGTAATCAACATTCAATAAAGGATAACTCGCTACAAGTTAAAGAAGATTTTTTCACGAATTTGCACAACACCAAATTTTTAAAACAAGCAAACCGTAATACAGACTTATTTATGGCGTTTGGTTTACCTGTTGCAGTGGCACAGAATCTAAACAAATCAACTCCCGAATTGAATCAGTTCTTTCTAGAGAGCTTAAATTCTAGCCATTCTAAATCGTTAGAATTACTCCCTTTTAGAATGATGGATTATGTCTTCGCAGCACAAATTTATAAAGTAGATAAACATATTTACCCGGTTAACGCCCTATATAAAATGTCAAATTATTGCCGGTTACCTGATCCAGTTTTAACTGATGAATCACAAGCTTATGCATTAACACATAATATATTTTATTTGACAGGTATGACAAAGCAGTCTGATTTTTTCGATGTCAATTTAGATTTTGACCAAGGTGTAGATAAAACTTTGAATGCTTTACTACTTAAATATGTAGCGAAGCAAGATTTAGACTTATCTTTAGAAATACTCGCTTCTTTAGCATTAACAGGACATTGTAAAAAGTGGCATTTAGATTTAATCCTAGACGAAATTGATAAGGCAATTATAGATGACACTATCATCCCAGGCCCCACAGGGCGGATAGGTGCTGATGTAGCAGATAAATTCGGAGAAAAATTTTATTCCTGGGTACAGCACTATCACACTATGATTGTTGCGGCTATGACACTTCGTATCTTATACGATCAATTAGATGATATTTTGCAGCAAGATGCTGTAATCGACAGCTCAACCTTATACTCATGCGGTCAAGCATTAAGGCTTGCTGAAGAATATAATTTACCAATTTTATTAGCATTAATGAGCTCAATTGAAAAAAACCTTGACGACATAAAACACGCTGGATTATTCCACATAATCGAAAATATACATAGCTACATAGAGTCACAGCGAAGGCTAAATAATGAATTAGGTTTTTTCCTCGATGAAAAAAATAAAGCAGAAGCTATCAACCCTAATTTTGAGCAACAAATTTTAACCGCTATTTCATCAATTGATAAACAAATCGATTGGCAAAAATTTGAAACAAAAATAGCAGTTTAACCAGTAAGTAAATAACTTAAGGAAGAACCATGACTAATGCAAATTTTAGTGTCAATGATATTCACATCGTGTGTAACTTTATGGTCTTTAGAGATATACAAGCCATAAATGATTTAACAGCTGCTGCTGATATAGGAGTTATTAATAATTTAACAGATAAAATTGATCCATCCATTCTATCTGTTACAGAGCAAGCTTTAACTATGATGAATCAAGTTTCAACCAATGTGACAACGGTTGTTTAATAAACAAAAAATAAGGAAAGATTATGAATATTTCATTCGAAGCTCAGGGTGTCAGCCTTTGTGGATTAACGCACTTTCTAGTTATATATGATTACCCTGTACTTGCTGAAACAACAGCTGCTGTGAATAACGATGTGCTAAATATGCTCGCGGAGAAAATAGATCCCAGTATTTTAGAAGCAGCTAATCAGGCAGCAAACACATTTTCAGACGTAGCCTTAAATACATCAAGAATCGGTTAAAAAAGGCTATTAGGAAAATTACATTACGACTAAAACTTAAACTTAAACTTAAACTTAAACTTAAACTTAAACTTAAATAGGAAAACACTATGAACTTAGCATTTGAAACTCAAGGCGTTAACTTTATCGCACTTACTGGTTATGCATTAATTTATGACGCAGCCGCTGTTGGTGAAGTAACTGCCGCTGTTAATAACGACGTACTAACTGCACTGTCAGAAAAAATTGACCCAAGCGTATTAGAAGCTGCAAACCAGGCAGCAGCTACTATGACTGATATCGCATCTAACACTGTGATCAGCTAACTAATTATAACAATAAAAAAAGGAAACTATTATGAACTTAGCATTTGAAACTCAAGGCGTTAACTTTATCGCACTAACTGGTTACGCATTAATTTATGATGCACATGAAGTCGGTGAGCTAACAGCTGCAGTAAACAACGATGTTCTAACTGCACTATCAGACAAAATTGACCCAAGCGTATTAGAAGCTGCAAACCAGGCTGCAGCTACTATGACTGATATCGCATCTAACACTGTGATCAGCTAACTAATTATAACAATAAAAAAGGAAACTATTATGAACTTAGCATTTGAAACCCAAGGCGTTAACTTTATCGCACTTACTGGTTACGCATTAATTTATGATGCACATGAAGTCGGTGAGCTAACAGCTGCAGTAAACAACGATGTTCTAACTGCACTATCAGACAAAATTGACCCAAGCGTATTAGAGGCTGCAAACCAGGCTGCAGCTACTATGACAGATATCGCAACTAACACTGTGATCAGCTAACTAATTATAACAATAAAAAGGAAACTATTATGAACGTAGCATTCGAAACCCAAGGTGTAAATTTTGTAGCATTTACTGGCTATGCGTTAATTTACGATGCAGCCGCTGTTGGTGAAGTAACTGCCGCTGTTAATCACGATGTACTAACTACATTATCAGATAAAATCGATCCGAGCATCTTAGAAGCTGCAAACCAAGCTGCAGCAACGATGACTGACATCGCTTCGAACACTGTGATCAGCTAACTAATTATAACAATAAAAAAGGAAACTATTATGAACTTAGCATTTGAAACCCAAGGCGTTAACTTTATCGCTCTTACTGGTTATGCATTAATTTATGACGCAGCCGCTGTTGGTGAAGTAACTGCCGCAGTAAACAACGATGTTCTAACTGCACTATCAGACAAAATTGACCCAAACGTTTTAGAAGCTGCAAACCAGGCTGCAGCTACTATGACTGATATCGCATCTAACACTTTGATCAGCTAACTAATTATAACAATAAAAAAGGAAACTATTATGAACTTAGCATTTGAAACCCAAGGCGTTAACTTTATCGCACTTACTGGTTATGCATTAATTTATGACGCAGCCGCTGTTGGTGAAGTAACTGCCGCAGTAAACAACGATGTTCTAACTGCACTATCAGACAAAATTGACCCAAGCGTATTAGAGGCTGCAAACCAGGCTGCAGCTACTATGACAGATATCGCAACTAACACTGTGATCAGCTAACTAATTATAACAATAAAAAGGAAACTATTATGAACGTAGCATTCGAAACCCAAGGTGTAAATTTTGTAGCATTTACTGGCTATGCGTTAATTTACGATGCAGCCGCTGTTGGTGAAGTAACTGCCGCTGTTAATCACGATGTACTAACTACATTATCAGATAAAATCGATCCGAGCATCTTAGAAGCTGCAAACCAAGCTGCAGCAACGATGACTGACATAGCATCGAACACAACAACACTTAGCTAATATAATTTTATAAATTTGGCGGCTAAGCCGCCCTTTAGGAGATATAACATGAGCGGAACAACATACGAAATCAACGGTGTACATATTTATTCTATGACTAACTATTACTTCATTGTTAAGACTGAAGATGTAGAAAATCTAACAGCCGCAGTCAACAATGATTTACTTTTGTCCTTATCAGATAAAATAGACCCTTCGATCATTGATGCGGTAGGCAGTGCAACAGACGTACTTAACTCTGTTTCAACTTGCTAATATGTAAGCCTCTGTGGAAATGGTTTTTACTTATTAAAAACCATTCCCTTTTAAACTCTGTAACATCTGACAGGTAAGAGTTTAAAGCTATAAATCGTAAAATAACCTTAATCACTAAAAATATAGAAACTCATCATGCATAATATAACTTCTTCAAAATATCAAAAATTCCTGCCTTTATTACATGATAAAGCGGAAAATATGTCGAAGTATTCAGGGATAAGCTGGATGATTTGTAAAGCAGGAAAAGTATTAGCACTGAGCGGCAGTGTTCAGGGTTTGGAAGATTCCAATATTTTTTCCGATATCATGCTTTTTGGCAAAGGCGCAAGTGTATATCTATCATTTCCACCTAACCCTCTGTTTATCAATGCACAAGAGTTAACGAGCATTGCAATTAAAGCTGGCGTATCACATTTAGTACTACCTGAATTAAAAAATGAAATGATCCCATATTTAGAACCAATTCAAATACACAGTTCTAATTTACTAAAAGTAACACGTTTATCTGATCTAATAATTAGAGATCAACCATATATCACAGCTTTTACATTTATTAAACATAAACGACCATGGATAACTTGCATTACGAGCGATGTTGAATCAAACAAAAAGAGCGATTTCGATAATCAAATTAGTGAATTCGGAGTGTTAAATCACACCCAAAGAATTATCAAAGAAAACCAAGCATGTGCAGTTGAAAATCAATTTTCATCTCTATGCATCAAAACTTTGCAAAACAATGTTAATCAGGATATTACCTTTTTCGAATTAGATGACTACAATAGTATTGAATGCTTAATTCATAATGCATATAAAAGCAGTATTACTTCTTTAGTTATTATTATTTCACCTAAACTAGCTGCTCAGCTCATCAAGCTTAATCTACTAGATGAAATTATTTACTATCAGGCCATCTGTAAAACATCAGTAACCAATAATATCGAAAAGATTCAACTCGATAACAGTTGGACTATTCAAGATTGTAACCATTTTAATAAAGGGATTCGATTTCGTGCAAAAAAATCAAGTACTCTGAGTTTTTCAACCTACAAATCCCAAACACAAAACCTACATTAAACATTGGGCCTTATCAGGCCCTTTCTAATAGCAAGTGCTACAGCATGTTGTCTATTAGTAGCCCCTAATTTATTGGAAGAATTATTCAAATGAAAAATGGCAGTTCTTTCGGTAACATTAATAATTTGTCCAATTTCCCAGGCTGTTTTTCCTTCCGTAGCCCAAAATAAACATTCTAACTCCCTTTTAGTTAAACTAATTTCTTCTTTATCTTCAGCTTGGTTCATTTCTATTAATAAATATCTTTCGAATAAACTAGTTGCGAATGTATGAGCAAAAAGTAGTGCGCTATCAAGAGTTTCATTCTCATTTTCGCGATCATTTATCGCAATACTAAAAACCGCTATATTATCACTCACTGAATTTAGCGGAATACTTACGCCATTAGATAAATCATATTTTGCCGCATCTGCGAACACTTTTAGATTTTTAGATGAAGAAAAACCGTCAATAAGTGCTAGTTTATCCCACCTTACAGGCACTTGTTTTTCAAGAATATATTTAACTACCGGATCTTCTTTCTGTTTACTTTCTTCAAAATATAGTTTTAACCATTCATCCGGATAATTTGACAAAATCCGAATAGAAGGAGCATAAGCTGATTCTTGTCCAATGATCCCAAGTAAGAAATAAGGAACTTCGACTAACTCGCTAAATTTATAACAAATTAATTTAAGTTCTTCATGGGTGTTACTTTCACCAATTTCATTTATTAAATTATAAAATTCTTCATTCTTCATTTCACTTACCGATCCAGTTTGGAAGTTAAACTTATAAAGTAAAATACCTGATACAGGAATTTATGTACCGATTATAAAACACTAACACTTATATATTAGATTTACAATTTATTAACTAGTGCTTTTTTATAGTACATATTCTTTAAACATAAAGTATTCGAAAATCGAACTAGCTGTGAAATGCTAAAAACATCACTTTATTCTAGAAGTATTAAAACCTGCAAGACCTATTAGCTTTCTTTCCCGAAAAAAATACGACACCTAAAAACACCTTAAAATCAACAAGATGAAACATTTTACAGCTAATTAAGAGTTAAAAATCCAGTTAAAGTTTTATTCAGACAAACTACTTAGGCTGAATAAAATGCAAAACATTACTTTTATCAATAACAACAATATCAATGCTAATAAAAATATCTTAAATGAAATGTTTAAACTTAGAGATGAAACGTTTAAAGGACGTCTAGGTTGGGAAGTTAACTCTAAAGATGGTTTAGAAATTGATAATTTTGATAGATTCAATCCTAGTTATATCACTATGAATACTTTTGCAAAAGAAAATGACATAACAGACTACGTACTAGTCACAACTGTTGCATGTGAAAGGATCCTACGTCAATTAGGAGTAACCATGAGACGTATGGGCGATAAAAAATCAATGCAAATTGGTGTTGAACGCTCAGTTTCTTTATGGGTAGAGGTTGATGAAAAATTAAATATTAAAATAAACTAATTGCTCTTCAATAGTGTTTTGTCTGGATTGATGGTCATTAAGATCATCAATGCCAATGTAATTTATTATATTTTTAATATACTTGGTATCAATAAAAGGACATGATATAAATAACTATCTTTGTACTCGGCGTTTAGGAATAAGCTTTGTATCAACTGTATTATTACCCGCTAAATGCAAGTATGGCCCCCCATTTCTTACTTGAGGAACTGGGTGTTGAATATCAATTACAATTAATTGATCGTAAATCCAATGAACAAAAATCAGCACAATATTTGGAACTTAACCCATTAGGGAAAATTCCAACATTAATTGATAATGGGCTAGTGATCACTGAAAGTTCAGCTATTTGCATGCATCTGTGTGATGAAAACTCAAATTTAATCCCTCAAATAGGTGATGAAAAAAGAGCTCTATTTTATCAATGGATGATGTACTTAACGAATACATTGCAAGCTGAGTTGATGATATATTTTTACCCTGAAAATCATTGTACACAAGCAAAAGAAAATATTATTGAAATACAAGATAAACGCATAACTGATATATTTAAATTACTAGATCATGAATTAGCAAAGAAACGTTTTTTAGTGGGAGATGATATTACCGCATGTGATTTTTATTTGTTAATGTTAGCAATTTGGGCTGATGAATTAAAACAGCCACCATTAAGTTTTCCCAATTTATCCAGATACTTAAAAAGCCTCACAAGCAGACCTTCAATTATTACAGTATGCCAAAAGGAGAATCTCAGCTTGGCGGACTATCAATAAACTAAATATAATCGTTTTAGCATAATGCCAGAAGCACTTTACTTAACGCTTCTGGCAAATTAATCTAATTTTTAGCCGCTGATTTATAATAATTAATCAGGCCTAAAGTTGAGCTATCATGCTGGCCAACTTTATTTTCTGCTTTTAGCTCATCCTGAATATTATTTGCTAATACTTTACCTAATTCAACACCCCATTGATCAAAGGAGCAGATCTGTAAAATGATACCTTGAACAAATATTTTATGTTCATAAAGCGCAATTAAGCTCCCCAAAGACTTAGGTTCAATACGTTTCAGCAATAAGGTATTGGTTGGTCTATTTCCTGTGTGCACTTTATGCGGTGCAACTTTGTCGATATATTCCTGACTACGACCTTTCGCTTTTAAATCTGCGCGTACTTGCTCTTCTTGAACACCAGTCATGAGTGCCTGAGTTTGCGCGAAAAAATTTGCCATTAATGTCTCGTGGTGACCGTGTACCGGTGTCACACTTTCTACTGAGCCTATAAAATCTGCAGGCACAATATTGTTACTCTGATGTAAATACTGGTAAAACGCATGCTGTCCATTAATCCCCAACTCACCCCAAATTGATGGAACTGTTGCGTAATCCACTTTTTCACCATGCCAGTTAACTGACTTACCATTACTTTCCATTTCTGCCTGTTGCATATAAGCCGACAACATATGTAAAGATTGGTCGTAAGGTAAAATGGCCTGAGATTGTGACCCTAAAAAAGTACAATTCCATACACTCAGTAAAGCTAAGATCACAGGGGCATTTTCTGCCAAAGGTGTTTGTTGAAAATGTAAATCCATTTCATTAGCACCTTCTAGCAATTCAAGGAATTTCTCAAATCCTAAATCTATCGCAATGGGTAAACCGATTGCTGACCACAATGAAAATCGCCCTCCAACCCAATCCCACATGTCGAAAATATTTTCAGGCGCAATACCAAATTCAACTGCATTTTTTTTATTCGCACTTACCGCTACAAAATGTTTGCTAACGGCCTGAGCATCAAAAGAAGATGAAACTAACCATTTTAGCGCCGTATTTGCATTGGTCATGGTTTCCGTCGTGGTAAATGTTTTACTAGATACAATAAATAGAACTTTTTCAGGATTTAAAGGCCGCAAGACTTCTGCTATTTGCGTCCCATCAACATTAGAAACATAATGAACATTAACACTATGATCACTATATTGTTTTAATGCTTCAGTTACCATTTGTGGGCCTAAGTTAGAACCACCGACACCTATATTTACTACATCAGTAATGCGTTTCCCGGTATACCCTTTCCACTTTCCTTGCCTGACTTGTTCTGAAAATCCTTTCATTTTTTCAAGAGCTAGTTCAACCTTATCCGTAATATTCTGACCATCTAACATGATCGCTTTTTTATTCCGGTTTCGTAGTGCCATATGCAATACAGCTCTATCTTCAGTGGTATTAATACGTTCACCACTAAACATTTTTTCCCGCCAGGATCCAACATCACACTCTTTGGCTAAAGCAATCAATTTATCAAGTGTATCGCTGGTAACTAAGTTCTTAGAATAATCCAACAACAAAGAAGGCATCTGGATAGAAAACTTATCAAATCTAGCATGATCTTCATCAAACAACTCATTCATATGCCGCTGTTTCATACCGATCGCATGGCTCTCTAATGCTTGCCAGCTTTTTAATGATTTTCTTTGATCCATAATACCCACTTAGCTAATAATTTATTTAAGACGCTGAACTTACCACAACTTGACACTTGTGTCAGCTTTATAGATTTCAACCTTAATTTATCATAGTAAAGTTTAAGTTTGATGAATGACTTATTTTAGCTGCGTGATCATTTGTTCTAATAAAGATTTAAGTTGCTGTGCACTTGCAACATCATAATCAGTGCTAGATCTTAATTGCTCCGGAACACAAGCCAGTTCACTCTTTAATTGCCTGCCTTTATCGGTTAATTTGATTTCAACTAACCTTTCATCTAATTCACTGCGTTTTCTTTCTATTATGCCCGCTTGCTGCATACGTTTAAGTAAAGGCGTTAGCGTATTGGTATTGAGCAGAGCTTTTTCACCTATTTGCTTAATACTTACCCCATCTTGCTGCCACAAAATCATTAAAACTATATATTGCGTATAAGTTAAATCATGCTTCGTAAGTAAAGGCTGATATAACCGGGTGACTAACCTGGATGCTGCATAAAGCGGAAAACATAATTGGTTTTCGAGTTTTTGATGTTCGCTCACTTAGCTACCTTTAAGGCATTTTGAATGTATGATTCCAAAGATTCAGGTTTGGTCACCGGCGCAAAACGCCTGATTGGCTGACCATCTTTACCAATTAAAAACTTAGTAAAATTCCATTTAATTTTATTTCCTAATAAACCTCCTAAAAATCCAGGCATAGCCGTTTTCAAATATTTAAAAATTGGATGTGTATTTGAACCATTAACTTGAATTTTTTCAAACATAGGAAAACTCACACCATAATTAATTAAGCAGCCTTCAGCTATTTGCTTAGCGTCTCCAGGTTCTTGATGTTTAAATTGATTACATGGAAAACCCAATATCACTAATCCTTGCGTTTTATATTTTTCGTAAAGCCCCTGTAAACCTTTATATTGATATGTTAAACCACATTCGCTAGCAGTATTTACTATTAAAACTACTTTCCCCTGGTATTCGCTCATATCAATTTTTTTCTGTTGCAAACTGATTGCCGATAAACCATAAAAATCACTCATATTTATAACTCCAACTTAAAATCTTGAGAGATTATATCGCACACGATATTAATATCAAGTTGAAGCTGTTCAATAAATCTCATTGTTAAATACAAAATGTAACAATTCAGCGCTAAAATCTGACTCCCCTTACAAATTGATCACTGCCAACATGTCTTCATCATCTTCATCCATACCCACTTCTTTAAAGCCAAAACTTGAATAGAATCCTTTAGCAACCGGATTTTGGGGGTTGTAACATATTTCAATTTCACTTAAGCCAACAATAGATTTAATTTCATCTAATGCCAGGTTAAGCGCTTCTCTGCCTATCCCTTGCTGTTGGAATTTAGCGTCTGTCATAAAACGCCAAATCGATACTTTTCTATTATTTTCCAATACCCACATTAAAAATCCAACTACTTCCTCTGCTTTATATACGGCACGAGTTATATGTCCATCATTATAACTAGCCTCAACTAATGACCACATATTGCACGCCACATAACCTTCTTGTTCTTTTAATACATCCAGTTCACATACTGCTTCATAGTTTTCTTTTGTGATCTGGCGTAGTGATATCGACATTGAAACTTCCCTAATTTAACCATTGTTGGCTATTTGCTTTATGTGCCATATACACTAATGCAAAAGCGATAATAATGACCATAACTGGCATAACTGCTTGCCCTGGCCCATAAACAGCCATTGAATCAACTATAAAAAATGAATGGTACATTTGAACTAATACACCCACTAAAGAAATTATTAGAATGGGCATAGCGACTGATTTCTTTAATAATAAAAAGATAGATCCCAAAAAACCAAAAATCACAGCACAGGCAAATGCAATCGTTGCCCATAGAGGTGTATTTTTATATAAATCTTGCTCAGCCTGTGGCAGCGCCATTAACATTTCTGGAGTCATCATCATATGGCCTGCAAATGCGATTACTCCCATTAAATTCCAAATCACGGCAATAATTGCCATCACTTTGAACCATTTAGGTATCGTTATTTCTTCTGTCATTTTTCAATCCCTTATTATTTTATCATCAAAAGTAAAACTTTTTTGTTTGGCCTGTTTTTTTATTGCTTCATTCAGTGCGTCGCTCATGCTTGGTGCCACAACAGATCTTTTGCTTTTCTCTTCAGCAACATACAGGTCTCGTGAAGCACTCAATTGTGAAATTTCTTGTTTGATTTTTCTACGTTCCTCTGCTTTATTTGCAATATATTCCTTTCGCTCTTTGCCCGACATGCTAACCATAGATTCAGGTAATGCGGCACTATCCATAGTCTGTAACTCAGACTCTGCTATTTTCCTCTGCTCCATGGCATCAACTAAATCCCATTGGGCATTATTATAAAAAGACGAAGATTTTGATTTCGCTCTTTTGGCAAGTAAGCCAGCAGAAATATTACTGCTTAATTTATCCTGAGTAATTTGCCTTTCAGCACTAGACTTTCCTTTAACGCCATAAGGAATATAAGTATTATTTAGTTTCGCGTTGAGTTCTACTATTTTTTTATCTTGTGGCGCTTTAATATGCACAACTCTTTGATTAGTATCAATACTCATATAATCTCCACCAGCAAGCAAGGCGCCCGACTGCCAACCTGATTGTATCCCTACCTGATGTTCACCAGCATGAATGGTGTTCACAGAAATCCCCTGTTGCTTAGCAAGCTTTAAGGCATCAAGGTAATTGATCGGACCTTGTGTAAAAGGTTCATTACCTGCGATAAATATAGTTTTAATATCTTGAGCTGATTGGCTCCACTGTAAGTTTTTAACTGCCATTTGTATGGCAAAACCACAATATTCATTGCCGCCATTAGTCGTTAGTGAAAACAATCCTTCTGATACTTTATCTAACTCACCGGTAAAGCCATTTAATTTTCTAACGAATCCCATTTCCTGAGAATTTCCAGAGTTACCATATTCAAACAGCGCCACTTCTAAAACCGGTGTCATTCCATTTTGTTTAGCACTTGAAAATTCGTTCACCACTTGCCACAGCTGGTTACGAGTTTGATCGATTAATCCATCCATACTACCACTTGTATCCAGAAGTATGGCTAGCTGAATTTTAGGACGACGAATGATTTGTTTCCCACTTACCGTATCAGGTTTAATTAAAGTCGTTTGTTTCGGTGAAACCGCTAATTGAGATTGTTCAACTACCGATTTCTCAAGATTATTCGCAACTACAGTGCCAGAAATAGACGTCAATAGCATGCAAGTAAAAGTAAGTAATACCGACTGGCGTATGAGACTTTTTGAATAAGTATTTTCGTATTTGGTTAAAGTTTTCATTTTCGACTCCAGGACTTAAAGTGGAACACAGGTGTTTATGAGTCAAATATATGTGCTTAAAGAAAAGTTTATTAGGCATACTTATGTAAACAATTAACTGAAAAAGTTTACCAATAAGTTACATTCCACCTTTTTATACAAGATGCAATTCTCGATGTGTCGATATAGTATGAAGATCAATAATTTTGAAGCTCAGCATTAAGTGAGTGTATCTGATATTGCTTTTTAAATTGTTTCAATCCACTAGAAGTGAATTGGATCGCTCTGGAATCTAAATCCTTCTTCGCCCATCCTTTATTAAAAACGTCGTTTAAGATCCATTGCCCTAATTGACCTGCTAAGTGATTACGGCGCTCACTCCAATCTAAACAAGATTTACATAATGGTCGTTTACTCTTCTTAAATTCTGCAGTATCACATCCTAGCCCGCTAAAAAATTTATTTCCCAATGCAGTTAATTGCGTTTCTTCGCCGCAATCTATGATAATTTGTGTAAACACAAGTGCATCATAAAGTGCTACAGCCCATTCCCCGGCTAAGTGGTCATAACATACACGGGCTTGCCTTAATCTATGATCATCAGGGCCTGTTTTATGCTTGGATTTTGGTATGTTTTCACTGATATTGAGTAATGCTTCTAATAGCGCTGCAATTTCCTGTCCTTTTAACTGAAAGTATTTGTGTCGCCCTTGTTTTCTGACGACCAATAAATTGCCATTCACTAACTTTGTCAAATGACTACTGGCTGTTTGTGGCATGATATCAGCTTCTAATGCCAATTCAGTCGCAGTTAACGCTTTACCTCCCATCAGTGCTGTGAGCATTTTGGCACGCGCGGTATCACCAATTAAACTGGCTACTATCGAAATATTAGGTTCCATGTCTCGTTGTATTTCCTCATGGTAATACTATAAAAGTAAAATTTTACATGTTTCTTATAACTATAGTTCGATGGCCATCGAAGCAGGTTTATACACGTAAGTTAGACTGCCTTAAATTCCTATATGAGGCAACGAAAATGGCTATAACCTGTTTTATTGAATATAAAATAAATCCCTATAAAAAAGATGAATTTAAACAATACGCTGATAACTGGGGCACTATCATTCCCGCCTGTGGTGGAGACTTAATTGGTTACTTTTTACCACATGAAGGCACTAACGATACTGCATTTGGATTAATTAGTTTTAACAGTCTTGCCGATTATGAAGTATATCGTACACGATTAAAAAATGATAAACATGGAAAAGAAAACTTCAAGTTCGCGCAATCTGAACAATTTATTATTGAAGAAAAACGTACTTTTTTAGAAATCGTGCCTGGTACTTATCAGCAAAAACCAAGGGGGAATGATGATAACCGTCATATTTGAAGTTCTACCTAAATCAGATAAAACAGAGGATTATTTAACAACCGCCAGTGAATTAAAAAACACGCTAATAACTATGCCCGGATTTATCTCAATCGAAAGGTTTCAAAGTTTAACCGAGCCAAATAAGCTACTATCATTATCTTTCTGGCAAGACGAAGCGTCAGTAAAAAAATGGCGCAACCAAACGTTACATAAAAAAGCCCAGAAAAAAGGAAAAAATGAGATCTTTGAAGATTATAGAATACGCGTAGCCAGTGTTATACGTGATTACGATATGCATAATGTAAGGTGTTAAGATTATACCTTCATGTACTAATGCACTGAAATATGAAATTCATGCTAAAGATTTTTCCTATCATTTTGATTTAAAATACATAAACTAAATATATCTGCAGATATATAGCTAAACAATAAACAGAAAATAATGAAATCTAGAATAATTGAAATAGCGAAAGATGAGGGCATGCCAACTATAATAGAAATTGATGGTATTGTTTTTGAAGCTATGGATTGCATTGGTTATAGTACTTCAGTATCGAATGGGGAAGAAATTGAAGTTGAACTTACTATCGGTGTAGAAGATGAAACAGAGTCAAATAATGATATTTTAACTAATAATCCAAAACAATTAAAAAAGCTACAATCTAGAGGTGGATGGTCTTATAGAGCTTATGGTGAAATTATCGCTGTAGATCCCATGGAAATAGATTGTGGTGTTAAACTAACTTGTGAAGTTTTAGATTCAAATTGTGCAACCTGTATAGGTCGTTATGTTGCATTTAATATTGAGAGACTCGATGTTTGGTTAAAGTCATAAAGATACAAGCCCATTATATAAAGTTAATAATGTGGCACGGATGACATACGAAAAATACAGGGAAGTATAATTTGTTAAATTTAAAGGTTTACCTCCCTGTATATAATAAACCCCATCCATGGGGCTCATGTCACTTTTCTTTGCTTCGCCAAAGAAAAGTAACCAAAAGAAAGGCGACCCTGACATTTTTTTGATCTATCAATAAAATTTTACTTATCGAAAAACCGGCCTTAATGATTCATCCATGAACAAGTAAGGCCTTTTTAGGGCATCCTGCCCTGCCATTTTTGCAGCAAACTTTTATTAATAGCAAAAATGTAAAGGGAATTAGGAGTTCACCTAAATATCTGAGTTTTAAAACTGGATTAATAACTAATCACAAAACTTCAACCTAGACTCCACTCCCCCCTTACATTACGCCTGAATCAATAAAACTGATTTTGCAATCTATGCTGAATTTGACACCCACTGAATTGCCAATGTTATATTTTAAGTACATGGCCAATTATAAAATAGCTATTATCTTATTTAACATCGTACCTTATATTGCACTTAAACTAATGATTTAGAATCAAGTTCATATATGTTTAAAAGGAAATATCCCATGGTTGGAGAAACTAATTTAGATAAAAGACACAAATCTTAATACGCGCTCTGTATGGTGCTATTTACTCTGAGTCTTATAGATATGTAGGAAAAGATCTTTAAAGCGCCACAGCTCAAAAAGTATCTGTAATTTATTCAATGCCCCCTTTTTTCGCTTTAACAATTGCCAGTCCCTCATCAAACTGTTTTATTAAAACCTCTATGTCAGATTTCTTCCGGCTAAAAGCAACATAAATATCACTAATATGATTAACTGACCCTTTTTGTATAACACTTTGCTTTAGTTTTAATTTTTGTAATATATGTCTTGCTACTTCATCAAACATAATCGCCATATCAATACGTTTATTTAATAGTAAACCAATAATTTGTTTTTGTGTTGATACCCTGACCTCTTTAAATCTGAATCTATATTTCTCATATTCATTGCCGTATTCGTAGCCAATTATTAAACCTATACTCGTTCCGTAAGGAATGCTGGCAATCGTTTTATGAATTAAGTTACTGTCTTTTGGATAAAAATGAGATGCCTGTGCCTGCAATAAAACCTCATTACCAAATAAGAATCTAGACTCAGTATCTTTTTGCCTGGTAACATTAAAAGCGCCATGAACATCACCACTTTCAGCCATTAGTAATGCTCTGGCGTATGGTACGGTCACAAATTTCACTGGCACATCAACAGATTTAAACGCTTGTTTTATAATTGCTTTTGAAATTCCATTTCCGTGTTGATCAGCATAGGGGGGCCAACTATTTTCAACCGCTAATATAATTTCATCAGCATCTGTTATTGAAGATACAAATAAAATGAAAATAGATAAAAAATGAACACTGTTAACCATGATAAGTCTCGAAATAATAAATTTACTAGGCCAGGTTAATTATAGTCAAATAAAATCAATGGCATTGATAGTTTGTCCAATAACCCTAATAGGCCATTGAGAATGAGCACATATTTGATGTAATTGGTATTATTACTAAATTCCTGCATCACCTTTACAAGGCTTTACTAACCATGAATGCCAAATATCAGGGTTATTTTCCAGCCAATGCTCCGCAGCGCCAGTTATAGTCATTTTTTGCTGATCTACCAAAGCGGCAATTTTTTCCAATTCAATATTTGTAAAGTTCATTTTATTTAATATTGCATTTGGGCAAGGCCATGTCTCTGGAAAATTTGCAGCAACAACCTTTTTTAGCCAGCCTGATTTAGGGTTGCCGCAGTCATATAAAAAGTTTTTATTAATTCCCCACTCAGGAATTAATTCACAATCTATATGGAACTCTGGAAAATCAACAAAATTTCCCCGGTAAACAGAGCCAACCCAATTAGGAGTCCAATTAAACAAAATTATCGGCTTTTGTTGTTGGTAAGCTTTCTCTAATAATGACCAAAGCTCATCGGCTGAATCAACCGTTATTATTATAAAAGGTAAACCTAATGCCCGAACACGCGCTTTATCTGGTTTTTCCCAGGGACCACCATAATATATCCCCTTTGATTTACTTCCTTGTTCGGTAAATAGTTGGTAACAATTTTTTAAAGCTCGCCAATCAGGTAAACCAGGACAAAGTGGCTCTACGTAATCTGGATACCACCACTCCTCTCTGGTTTGAATATCATACGTCCCAGCATCTACCAACCAACCTCTCGATTTAAGTTGTTGGTATTTTTCACTCATAGTGCCCTGCCAAACTTCAACTTGAACATGTGCTTTTTTAGCTTTTAGCATAAACCACTGACCTTCAATCGGTAGTTTAGTGTACTCAACAGTATATCCTTGTGTTTGGAATATTTTACCTACGATATGAGAAAGAACGAGCTGACTACTCCAATTATTCAGGATTATTTTGATTGGTGCTGGTGGGGTATCTTTGGTTGTACTCATGGTACTAAAATGAATAAATAATGTGATAAACATCATTATTAGTTTGTTCACAACAGCAGCTCATCACATAAGATATTAATAAAAACAAGTATAGTAAATTCGAATGTATTCGCTATTTTTGCAAAGTCCAGAATAATCCATTTAACTGAGTATGGTGGCTTAACAATAGATGACATTAAAGGTTTTTAAATCGGCTTAAAATAAGGCCCAGCATAAATTGTTGCTTAATTTATGCTGGCACACTTAACATCACTTAAAAATTAGATTTACCACCCTTCAACACCTTTCATATCAGGAAGTTGATGCGCAATCCCTTTATGACAGTCTATACAGGTTTTTTCACCGCTAGCCAATGCTGTTGAATGCTGGTAAGACGCTCTGTCGCTTTGCTCAGTAAAATCCATATAATCAAAGTTGTGGCAGTTACGACACTCTAAGGAATCATTCGCTTTTAAACGGGTCCATTCATTATTAGCAAGTTGAAGTCGATGCGCTAAGAACTTCTCTCGCGTATCTATAGTGCCAAATAATTTACCCCAAACTTCTTTTGATGCCTGCATTTTTCTTGCTATTTTGTCAGTCCATTTATGTGGAACATGGCAATCAGGACAAGTTGCACGCACACCTGAGCGATTTGAAAAATGTATGGTACTGCGAAGCTCTTCATACACATTATTTTCCATTTCATGACATGAAATACAAAACTCTTCAGTATTAGTCACTTCCAATGCAGTATTAAACCCACCCCAGAAAATAATTCCGGCAATAAATCCACCGATAACTAAAAACCCTAAGCTAAAATAAGCACTTGGTTTTCTAAGTGTCTTCCAGCCAACTTTAAAAAAATCTTTAATGGCCATAATTAATTACCTTTCTGTGATTTTTTTTCAAGTAACCTATGCATTTCAGTAAACGTATTTTCCACTAATGGTTTAGCATCAGCTTGCGTCACATGGCATTGATTACAAAAGTATCTACGCGGGGATATTTCAGCTAAGAAATTTCCATCGCGATCCATGAAATGCGTCACACTGATCATCGGAGCTTGTGATTTTTCAGTGCGTTCACGTGAATGGCACGACATACATTTATTGTTAAATAAATTAACCTCATAACCACGAATTGTATGGGGTATCACAGGTGGTTGCATTGGGTAGTTACGTGCTTTTTTTACATCTTTATTAACTACCTTAGGGATCCTATTTGGCTCTTTTTGTTCATTGAGCTTGGTTTGATCTCGTAATGTGGCTACTTCATTTTCTACCGATATCGCAGTGAATGAAAATGCCAGAGAAGCAAGCCCAACAGTCGAAGCAACTATTGTTTTGAATACATTACTTTTAATTATTTGGTACATAATGCTCTCCTATACTTTCACTACTTTAATCGCACATTTTTTATAATCAGTCTCTTTAGATAATGGATCTGTCGCATCTAATGTGATTTTATTGACCAATCTGCTTGCATCAAACCAAGGCATATATACTAAGCCCTTAGGCGGCTTATTTCGGCCTCGCGTTTCTACCCGAGTTTGCACTTCACCACGGCGAGAAATCAGCTTAACTAAATCACCACGTCTCATATTGCGTGCCTTTGCGTCATCAGGGTGCATATATACCAGTGCATCTGGCATCGCTTTATATAACTCAGGAACACGTTGCGTCATCGAACCTGAATGCCAATGCTCTAATACACGTCCTGTCGATAACCATAAGTCATATTCTTCATCTGGGGATTCAGCAGCAGGCTCATACGGCAGGGCAAAAATAATCGCTCTGCCATCTTTCTTACCGTAAAAATCCCAACCACTTCCGGCTTTAACATACGGATCTGAACCTTCTTTAAATCGCCATTTAGTTTCTTTGCCATTAACCACAGGCCAACGTAAGCCGCGTTCTTGATGGTATCTGTCGTAAGGTGCTAAATCATGAGCATGGTCACGACCAAAGCTTGCATATTCTTCAAAAAGCCCTTTTTGGATATAAAAACCAAAGTCTCGTGCATCATGGTTGAGTCTATCTTCAGGCACTTCATTTAAAGAGAATTTGCCAACACTATCGTTTTTATAAAGCACTTCAAATAATGATTTACCTCTGTGTTCAGGCTTTTTAGCGAGTAGCTCTTCGGGCCATACATCTTCAGTTTTAAAACGTTTTGAAAATTCAACTAGCTGCCATAAATCTGATTTTGCGCCCTCGGGAGCTGATACCATTTGATACCATGATTGTGTACGGCGCTCTGCATTACCGTATACCCCCTCTTTTTCTACCCACATTGCTGTTGGTAAAATCAAATCAGCAGCCTGTGCTGTCACCGTTGGATAGGGATCAGAAACCACAACAAAGTTTTTAGGGTTACGATAACCAGGTAGCGTTTCTTCCATCATGTTAGCGGCTGCCTGCATGTTGTTATTACACTGAACCCAGTAAAAGTTTAATTCACCATCTTTTAATTTACGGTTTTGCAGAACTGCATGGAACCCCGGTTTTGGTGGAATTGTGCCATCAGGTAAATTCCATATTTTCTCAGCAGTAGCACGATGTTTAGGGTTTTTAACTACCATATCTGCCGGTAAACGATGAGAGAATGTTCCTACCTCACGCGCTGTACCACAAGCTGATGGCTGGCCTGTTAAAGAGAAGGGGCTATTTCCCGGCGTTGAAATTTTACCTGTTAATAAATGGATATTGTAAACCAGGTTATTTGCCCACACACCACGCGTATGCTGATTAAAACCCATAGTCCAAAAAGAAGTAACTTTCACTTTTGGATCAGCATACATTTCAGCAAGTTCTTTTAGTTTATGCTCAGGTACGCCAGATAATTTAGAGGTATATTCAACTGTGTAAGTACTCACAAATTTTGCATATTGTTCAAAATCAATGGCCGTTGAACTGCCTTTAGATTTACCGTTATTCTTAGCTTTTTGCTCTAACGGATGTTCAGGACGTAAACCATAACCTATATCGGTTTCACCTAATCTAAAGTTAGTATGTTTACTGACAAAATCTTTATTCACCCGATCTGTTTGAATAATATAATTGGCGATATAGTTTAGAATCGCTAAATCAGTCTGTGGTGTGAAAATCATGCCGTTATCAGCCAGATCAAAGCTTCTGTGTTCAAAAGTAGACAATACAGCCACTTTAACATGCGGGTTACTTAAACGACGGTCAGTTAATCGAGTCCATAAAATAGGGTGCATTTCTGCCATGTTAGAACCCCACAATACAAATGCGTCAGCAGCTTCTAAATCATCATAACACCCCATAGGCTCATCAATACCAAAGGTACGCATGAAACCACCTACAGCAGAAGCCATACAATGACGCGCATTCGGATCGATATTATTAGACCTAAAACCTGCTTTCATTAATTTAACAGCCGCATACCCTTCCTGTACAGTCCACTGCCCGGAACCGAACATCCCCACAGCAGTAGGGCCTTTTTCTTTTAATGTTGCTTTGGCTTTTTCTTCCATAACATCAAAAGCCTGATCCCATGAAATAGGTGTAAACTCACCATTTTTATCGTATTTACCATTAGTCATGCGTAATAAAGGTGTAGTTAGCCTGTCTTTGCCATACATGATCTTTGAAAGAAAATAGCCTTTAACACAGTTGAGACCTTTATTCACAGGCGAATTAATATCTCCGTGAGTAGCAACAACTTTGCCATCTTTAACACCCACATTTACGCTACAGCCAGTACCACAAAAACGACAAGGAGCCTTATCCCATTTTATTTTTGTTAGATCTGAACTGGTAATTAAATTTGAAGCAGCTGCTGGAACAGAGACTCCCGCAACAGCCGCAGCTGCCGCAATCGCATTTGTTTTTATAAATTCTCGGCGGTCAATTATCATAATCGATCCTCCCCATGTTGAGTTTCTTTTAATTCAGTAAATAATGGTGTATTTTCTTCTGATCCGTTGACATATTGATGATAAACAGGCGATACATTAAACAGACCCACATGACCTCTTATCGCATCTATTTTTTTACCAATTGCATTGTGGCTATTACCTTCAATCGTAAAAACAATTTTTCCTTCATCGCTAACAGCGTGCACTTCTGCACCTTCAACACTTTTTATTAAAGTTTGTATCTCGTGCAGATATTCAGTCATTGCATGTGCGACCAAACTCGCAACATGATATTCACCTGAATCGGGTGACTGTTTAATGCTGGTTTTATTTGCCATGCTTAACCTCACTAGCATTGTGAAAATTCAACTCTATAGCCTGCTGTGGACAGCTTGATACACATGCACCGCACTGAGAGCAATCGACTAAGTTTATATTTGGCTGAGGGATAACCGATGTAACATCATCTACAATGTAGGAAAAGTTTATTGCTCTGGGTTCGCATTCATCGCGGCAACTTTGACAATAGATACTGTTTTTAGCTAAGCATTTATCACTGATTTTTAATTCAAATGGCCAAGGTTTTTTTGCATTGTTTTGCATTTCATCCAATGGCACATCAAACAGTGGTTCATCACAACTTTCAATACATTTTTGACAAAAAGTACACTCCCCTTTGTCAAAATTCACTTTAGGAAATCCATCTGTGTCCCGCACTATCACTTGTGTTTCACACACATCAATACATTTCATGCATTGACTACAATTTTGCGTGAATACAGCGTCGCTTATAACCCAAGGTAATCTGGGAACAGTGGGTTTATGTACCTTACCTCTGAACAAGTTTCGTCTGGATGGATTTGCTAACTTTTCCATATCCTATCGTGCGCCTCTAAGACGTTGGTGGCCCAAAAAACATTTGGCTAAACCAAATAATAAATCCTAAACCACCTACGATTACGACAGATATGATGGGAGCCAAAAATACAGTTAGGAATATGAATGTATTTCGTTCATGCTTTTTTTGATTTTCATTAGATATTTGTTCACTCACGATTCATTTACCCCTCAATAAATTGTGAGGTTAATTCTAGGCTTTTAATTAAAGTAGAAGTTGACCTAGATCAACTTTTGAACGGTTTCCAGAAAAGCAATGCGGTACAGGTGTAAATATTTAAAATTTCATAGCAATGAAAACTAGATCTAATGTTTCTGCACATAACAGACTCAAGGTCATAGTCTTTAACATATGACGAACTACGCATGCTGAAATTACCTGATATAATTAATGGCGAGAATTACTTACATGATATTCATTGATATAGCACTCAATTTGGATCACAGGCAGAACTATAGTCATTTTTTAGCGACTAATATCATACCTATTACTACAAACACAGCCCCAATTACTCTGCTGGGTGTAATTTCAATTTTTGGATAACCTAACCAGCCATTTTGATCAAAAACAAGGGAAGCCATAATTTGCCCGCAAACAATAGAAATAGCCAACACCATAGCACCCAACTTAGGCGCTAAAAATATGCTTAACGTAATATTAAAAGCCCCTAATGCACCCCCTAACCAAGCCCACCAGGGGATCTGCGCAAGCGCCCCAGATTTGAACCATTGCTCTCCCTGAAAAAAAGCAATCGTACCTAAAATAACAGTGCCTACCAAAAAGGAAATAAACGCCGCCTGAATAGGGCTACTGAGTGCAGTTCTTAATTGAGAGTTCACCCCAGCCTGAGAGGCCAGAGATACACCAATTAAAATACTCAATGGAAGTAAAAAATATATACCTAAATTATTCACTTTTATTCCTTTCTTTGAATTAAAACAATAAAAAGTTTAAGGTTTGAGGGTTGCTGAACTATCATAGTAACACACCGCTAATCTTATTTTTAACTATCTAAAATGTTTATAAAGCTATGTACTTATGAGATATTTACGATTATTAAATTATGTGACGGACATTACTTTAGATATATGTTATGTGCTATGTCGAGTCCAGCCCGTAAGAATGGAGAATGCAATGAAAATCACGGAAGCACTGGCTATATATGCAGCTGTACTCTCAACATTTACACTTATTTGGAACATTCAAAAGTCAATTCCAAAGTTCAAAGTAGGTATCGGATTTGGAATAAATGACGATGGTGATAAATGTGAATCTGGGTACTTTATTTCTATTCGAAACCCGTCTTCACAAACTATCCACATCGCTTGTGTATCAATCATGTATCAATATGAGAAAGCTTCTCTTATAGAAAAGATTCAGCATGCAATCAAATATAAAAGATTTCCTAATTCTGTGAGGTGGGTTCATTCTAGTTTAACGAATTACGATATTCATGATGAATGCCCCCGAGCAATTGAGGCAGGTGCATCTCATAGTGTTTTCGTACCAGAGAGAGTTATAGAAGAAATTCTAGATGGTAATGAACATAGTTTATTAAAGGCTACTGTTCAAGATCAACTGTTCAGAAATCGTTATTCAAAGTCATTAAAATGCCACTAAAAAATGCACATAATAAAGTTGCTTAAAAAACAGTTGGTTTTGCCATTGCGTCGCTTATTTTAACCAACTATTTTTAGCCCATATTTGAGCGTTGAGGTTATAGAATAATTGTAAATTTAAATTTTACAGCCCAGAAATAGGGTTCCAAATGCATTAGTAAGGTTGAGCTATTGACTTAAGTTGTGATATAGGAACAGACTTTTTTAAAAATTTTAGCTTTTAGATTAATTCTACAGGCTCGTTATGAATTCAATAGAAGAAAAATCTAAATATGGCTAACATCCAAATACAATCTGTTAAATCACTTTATCTAGAGTCTATGTTTAATGGGCAAAAGCTGAGCAATGCAACTGGCTTTATTACATCAACTAATAGTGGCCATTTTCTAATTACTAATAGGCACGTAGTGACTGGGAGAAATCAAAATACTGATAAATGCCTATCAAGAAATGCCGCAATACCGAATAAATTGGCTATATTTCATAATAAAAAAGATCATCTTGGTCAGTGGGTAAAGCATATAGAACCACTAGTTGATGCAAATGATAATAAACTTTGGTTTGAACACCCTACTTTAGGTAAATCAGCAGATATTGTGGCTTTAAAACTTACGCAGCATGGTGATGTTGAATTTATTGGATATGACTTAGGGGTTAATGATCCAAAAATAGCGTATCAAGTAACTGATAAGGTAAGTGTCGTTGGCTTTCCATTTGGGATTAAAACGGCTGATGGATTGGCCGTCTGGGCAACAGGTACCATTGCCACAGAACCTGAAATTGATCATGAGAATTCACCAATATTTCTTATTGATTGTAGGTCACGTGAAGGTCAATCAGGTTCACCCGTATTAGCCTATCGCTCTGCAAGTGAAACAGTTTGGTTAGAAAATAATTCAATGATTGCCAATGGTCAACCGATGTGCAGGTTCTTAGGAATATATTGCGGTCGTGTAAATAAAGATTCTGATTTAGGGGTTGTATGGAAATCAAAAGCATTAATTAAATTGATTGAGTCCGTACGATAAATATTTATAATACAAGGATAGTTTGTGCGCAGCCACAACTTAATCCTATTGTTGGACTAAGCCGATTTAATTAAACTCGAAAAGAATTTCTACAGGCCCGTTATAACTCAAAATCTTGTGCAGCAAACTTTAAGTTGTACAGAATATTCAACCTTGAAACTGATTTACTCTCCTTTAGCGCTAGTTGTAACCTCGAGTTCATGTGATACTATTGTGACACATTATTTAATTCTAATTAGGAATTATCATGAGAGTTGAACTTGTTACGACCCTTAAGCGTCAAGCGACTAAAATATTAGCGGAGCTCCATGTATCTAAAGAGCCTGTATTAATTACTGAACATGGCCAACCATCTGCTTATTTAGTGGATGTTGAAGACTATGAGTTCATGCAACAACGAATGGCTACTCTTGAAGGTGTCGCTCGTGGTGAGCAGGCAATAAAAAATGGAAATACTTTCTCAAATCAAGAAGCAAAAGATAAAATGCGCAAATGGCTGAAGTAATATGGACATCACCAGCTCTTAATGATTTAAATGGGATAGCTGAGTACATTGCAGTAAGTAATACCCCCTCAGCTAATAAATTAGTTCAAAAAGTCTTTGACAAAATATCGAGATTAAAAAATCATCCTGAATCAGGTAAAAGGCCGAAAGAGTTAATTAACTTAAATTACCGTGAAGTAAATGTTAATCCTTGCCGCATTTTCTATAAAATAGATATCAATAAAGTTTATATTTTGCATGTTATGCAGCAAGAACGTGATTTACGTAAATTTCTTTTACAAAGATAAAAATTTAGCAAGCAGCTCTACCGAACACCGTAATGTTTGCATCTTTCCAGCCAAAATACGCAGTAAAGTCACCAACATTACTACTACGCGCGGCGAGCTGGGCGTTAGACAACAAGGAGCATTATTCAACTATGGCAATTAACCTGAGAGAAGTGACTAAAGATAATTGGGAAGATATTATCTTACTAGAAATAACAAAAGAACAAGAAGATTTCGTAGCATTGAATGCCGAATCAATCGCAGGTTCTAAATTTAACGAGCACTATGTTAATCGAGCAATCTATTATAATGAAGAACCCGTTGGCTTTATCCAATACTTTCCTAATTATGAAAACGGTAAACCAAATGAAATTTATATTGACCAATTTATGATCGATGTACCTCATCAAGGGAAAGGTTATGGTACGGAAGCGATTAAGTTAGCTCTCAATGAGATCAAGTTACGAGAAGACTGCAAAGCTATTTCAATATGCTACGTTGAAGGGCATGATGTAATGAAAGGCTTCTTTGAGCGCTTTGATTTTAGTGTTGTTGAGCAAGATGAGTTTGATGAAACCATCATGGTATTAAATATTGCATAATAAACATGGGTAGGTTGTGCGCAGCCACAACTTCATCCTGTTATTGGAAGAGCCCGGTACACCATAAAAAAGTGAAAAAATCATTTATGAAGTATGATTACATCTACCATATTGAAATTATACCAGATACATATCTCAATAGTGGGAGAAGGCTTTACCGCATTAGAACAAGTGGGCAGACTTTATGATGTCAATGTAATGGCTTTGATATCCTATGATCAAGTAAAACAACATTAATTTATAGGTTACCGACATGTCGATTCACTTAGATCACGAACTAGGAAGATTGAAAACCAGAATCAAAAAATAGCGAATAAATTCTAAACTCATAATACGTAAAGGAGTATACCTTGGACATTAAGTTTAATAATAAACTCGAAAATAATAATTGGTCTGAACTATCTGCATTATATTTAGATGCAGGTATGGGGCTCAAGACCGAAGAACGCCTTGCACGTGTATTCGGCAATAGTGAATTTCAATCATTCCTTTATATTAAAGATCAACTGATTGGCGCTGCCCGCGCATTTACTGATGGTGGGGATTGCGCTGTTGTATGCGATGTGAGTATATTGAAAGCTTATCAATCCCAAGGGTTGGGCAAAAAAATCACCTCTCATTTAATGTCCCAAATACCACCTCACGAACGTATCATGCTATTTTGCACTCCAGGGCTTGAACCATATTATGAAGAATTTGGCTTTGGTAAAATGACGACTGGCATGTGCATGTTTAAAAACCAACAAGATGCTATTTCAGCTGGATACATTGCTGTTAATTAGTTTTTTCTATCGGCCATCTCAGTAATCCAGAAGTTAATCAGGATGGTGCAACTTTATGGGAATTGGCCTATATAAAAACAGTTAGTCTGCACTACCTGTTAATTGGAATTGGGCTCAAGGCAATATTTTTGGTTTTACCGTTAGCAAATGTGTTAGTATTTTGATGTAACTTATAAATTTAGGCCGATTAATGAATAACAGCCCTGCACTTTTAACAATGCGAATTATTAACATCACTTTTAATACGTGGTGGGAATAAAGGCTGTCTGGCCGATAATAAACAACCCGCTATCAATGCGGGTTTTTTAATTCTGTTTTGATAGCTTTCAAAATAGGAAATAAGAATGAAAAAAGTCGCGGTATTTGGTAATGCGGGCGCTGGCAAATCAACCACCAGCTTAAAAATAGCAGAAAAAACGAATTTACCTTTATATGCTCTAGATAAAATGAAATTTGCATCAGGTGGTGACGAAATACCCCATGATAGTTATCTTGCTGAGCACACTAAAATTCTTGCTGATACACATTGGCTCATGGAAGGTTATGGGTGTTTACCTTCCACCTGGGAAAGATTAGAAGCCGCTGATACTTTAGTCTATTTAGACTTGCCCATATATCTTCACTTTTGTTGGGTAACCAAACGTTTCTTTAAAGGGTTATTTTCACCACCAGAAGGCTGGCCTGACAATACACCGTTATTAAAAGCCACATTAACTAGCTATCAGGTACTTTGGTTATGCCATCGAAAACTGACGCCAAGTTACCGTAAGTTTGTAAAAAAAGCTAAAAATAACAAGTCTAAAACAGTTTATCATTTACGTTCAAAATCAGAAATAGCTGATTTTATTAATTCACTTGAGTAGCTTTTTAACCAAAGGGAAAATCAAGGCTTAAAGATTTCCCTTATTTCAATACTCGTGCCCGGATTTGCAACCATAGGGCTTTCTCGGATCACAGTTACCGCTTCATCCATAGTTGACGCAGTTAACATCATATACCCGCCAATGATTTCTTTTAGCTCAACAAAAGGTCCATCTCGCAGACCATCATGTTTAACAACTTTGCCTTCAGCTCCTAACTTTCCTCCCATATCTAAAATATTATCAGTAAATGTTGTTTGCCAGGCTTGAAATTTTGCATACATGGCTTCCATATCTGAAGGAGATGGCTTTTCACAGCTACCAGACTCACTGCGTAAAATACATAAATACGTTTTATTACTCATAATTTAATTCCTTAATAAATTTTTAGTCGTAATGGTAATTAAAAATAACTACCAACATATAAACAACGGATGAGCCTCAAAAAATCAGACACTTTCTGCCTAATTTTTTAATCTTTTCTTTTTAAATCGGATATAACTCATATTAATGGTTTCAAATAAGCCTATGGTCCAGCAAATCGGACAGCCTCTAAACACAATCAAAGTCGCGATACCTAGCCCTAATGAGCTAAATGGATGAGTGCTGGCAATAGAGATAGCAAACCATAATAAACCTACACCTAAAACACCTCTAACGCCATGCTCTATTAAAGAATTACTGGCAAACATTGTTCTTTCTTTCGTCATGTAACCCCCATTTAATTTAAAAACTCTCGGATCAATAGTCTTGCTCGGTATAACCGAGCTTTAACACTTTCACGGGATTGATTTAGCTTATTTGCAATTTCTTCAATCGTCATTCCTTGAATATCACGTAATAATACGACATAACGATAATGCTCTGGGAGTGAATGAATCGCATGCACCAAATCAATACGTAACTCATGCTTAGGTTTATGGGAAAACTGCATGTCATCATCAAACTGTTCGATATCTTGTAACGGATCTCCCTTCACTGCTTTTTTGGCAATTCGCATACACTCTCTTTTTACCACAGTAAATAACCAGGCGGGTAAAGAAATCAACATATTAACTGTACCCACCCGCCGAGCAAGTACCCAAAGCGCTTCCTGAGTGGCATCATCTATATCTGATGAATGGCAGTTTCGCCTTGCATAACGCCTGATATCAGGCTGTGAAGCAATCAGCAACTCGTTTAATGCCTGTTCATCTCCGACCCGTGCTTTTTCAAACACCAGAGCTTCAATACTGCGGATCCCCAGCTCTTTGACCATGTTTATTTTGCCCTTTTCACGGCAAAGGAACACATAGGGCAAAACCCAATAAACCCGGTTATAGCGGTAACAACTCCGACACCCCCAATTAAATAACCCAACATTACCCCCTGAAAGCCAATAAATCCACATGCCATCATTGCAACTCCCGCAACCACGCGAGTAATTCGTTTCCATCTGGGTAAATTTTTAACATAAAACATAAAACGCCTCTTTTAATAGTATAAGAACATTGTGCCCTCATAGATAAGAGGATCGAACTTTGTATTTCGGTTCAAAAAAAGTTAATTATTTTTTATTTAATCAAATATCGCTCTATTAAATATGGCACAGATACCTAATTTATTAACAATGAATAAAGAAAATCGACAAATGAAGGTAGATAGTGTTATATAACAAACAATTAAGATTAATCTGTATTCCCGTGTCCCAAACTGTCACAACTTTAGTTCGGTAGTTCGATTAAACTAGCATTAACAATAGATCATGGGATATATATGGTAATCAACAATGAGTGACACAATTCAAACTGATAAACGTAAGCACCTGATGTTAGTTGAAGATGATTATGAACTAGCAAGCCTGATCAAGGACTTTCTGGGTAAATATGAATTTGATGTCAGCATTATAGGTGATGGCCTTGAAGCCGCTAAACGCATAATTAAGGAACAACCTGATATCGTCATTTTAGATATTATGTTACCAGGACAAACGGGAATGGATGTTTGTCGACAAGTTCGCTCACACTATAAAGGTGCAATTTTGATGCAAACAGCATTAGATGACGATATAGATCAGATGATGGGTCTTGAGTTAGGTGCCGATGACTATGTTATAAAACAAGTGCAACCTAGATTATTATTGTCTCGGATCAAAGCATTATTACGTCGTTTTGATCATAAAATCGATGATAAAACCCAACATATAGCAACAAAAAATGACTTAAATAGAGTTCTCGTTGATCAGCTTGAAATAAATATCGCCAACCGAAGTGTCACCTTAAATCATGAAACAATTGCACTCACCACAGCTGAATTCGAATTGTTATATTTACTGGCCAGATCACCAGGGAAAGTCGTCTCTCGAGATTCTATAATTCAACAAATTCGGGGCTATGAATACGACGGTTTAGATAGATCAATTGATCGCAGGATCTCACGTTTACGTAAGAAATTACAAGACGATCAACTTCACCCAAAACTCATAAAAACGGTGCGTGGACAAGGTTATCAACTTTGTGAACATACTAACTAAATTCACATATAAAAGGCTTTAACATGTTCAAGGCATTTTTCCTGCTCTGGCTGGTAGTGTTTACACCTATATTCTTTTTAATTATGCCACATGGTTATAGTCCGCTGCCTTTAGTTAACAACTTTGCGTTAAAGTCTTTTTTTGTTCAAACCTATTCCGGCACTTTTTATTTAATCGAAAAGCGTTTGCAAACGATACCACCGGAATTATGGTCAGATCATATAAAGCAATTATCATCAGAATTTGGTTACGAATTACATTTGTTACCCTTACATTCAGCAACAACAGATCCCACATTGCAACATCAGCTACAAGCGAATGAGTTTGCTTTTAGTAATGGTGAACCCGAATTATTACTTCATCGAGTATTTGATAGTCAATGGGTGATCTCTATGGCCCTGGACGTTACGGTGAGTGAAGCTATCAGTCAAAGTAGTCGCGGTTCCGTTTACCTCATGATACAAGAGTTCAATGAAGTACCAAACGCTCAGTGGCCTGAGGTGTTAAGTTATTTGAAATCACACTTTCATTTTGATTTAGACATTATGATAATGTCAGATTTAAGATTAGATCCAGGTAAAACAAAAAAATTAAACCAAAACCAACTAGTATGGATCGCTCAACCTGATGGTAAGTTAATATTTTATCATCAATTGCCCGACCAAAAATCAGTGCTTCGTGCCCGCGCTATCGCGGTGAGTTCAAATGCACAATGGATATACCTTGTATTCGGTATTATTTTTGTTTTAATGGTCTCCATCGGCATGTTTCTTTGGGTTTACCCTTTATGGCGCGATTTAAATCGGCTGACCACCACAGCAACCGATTTCGGTGAGGGATATCTGGCACAAAGAGCTAAATTGCCAAAAAATTCGGTAATTGCTCGCTTGGGATTGTCATTTAATATTATGGCCGATAGCATTGAGAAACTCATTTCAGGTCATCGTGAACTGACCAATGCCATAGCCCATGATTTACGAACCCCCTTATATCGATTACGTTTTGCATTTGACATGTTAGATGACGACGATATCACTAAAGCAGAAAAACAAAAATATCGCCGCAGCATTAATAATAGCATCAATGATCTGGATCACCTTATTAGCCAAACCTTGGTACTTTCCCGTTACAGCAGGGCTAAAGATATTACCCATTTTACTCACTGTAAACTGGCCGAAACAATGACACAAGAAATAGCGCACTTCTGCCAGGAGAATCCTGCCTTATCGGTAGAGTTTAAGCTGGAAACTCAGTTAGCCCACTCTTTATTTTTAGTGGATGAAAGAGCGGTGATCCGAGCATTTAATAATTTATTATCAAATGCCAGTCGATATGCTAACACTAAAATCAAGGTATCTTTGTGTAAGGAGCATCAGGATTATATTTTAACCGTTGAAGATGATGGTCCTGGCATTGAAAAAGTACAGTGGGAAAAAATCTTTCAACCGTTTGTTCAGTTAGAAAACCAGCAACGAGATACATCTTGTGGTCACGGCTTAGGATTAGCCATAGTGCAACAAATTGCTCACTGGCATAAAGGCCAGGTTACAATAGCCCAATCAAACCTCAAGGGCGCTAAGTTTGAAATTCGCTGGCCTTCAAACCTTAAATAATTCCACTTACCTCAAAGATGAGTTTATTCTCAATGGCCTAAATTTCAATAAGATAGAAAATAAACGTCTCCTTCTTTAGCCTTATAATCCAACGTATATATTGCCAGCCGAAATCTTTGTCACAAACTGTCTCACTTTGTCTCTATATCAACACAGACATCAAACTTATTCATCCTTAATATTAAGTCATATTATAAACTAAACGTACGGAAACATAAGATGACAAAACCTAACTTTATCAATGCAAAATTTGCTTTAACCCTGTCTTTCGCTCTGGGGCTATCAGCTTGTGGTTCACAAGACAATGCGAACAGTATTGAAGACTGGGCGATCGACCATGAAAATAAAGATCATCAGGCTCAGCTCATGTTTGTTAATACACAAGAAGAAATGGCTACTTTTTATATTAAAAGTAATCGCATGAATCGCGATATTTTTGATAACAGGCAACAAGTAAACAGTGTATTAAACGGTGAAGCAGAAGATTATACTTTTAAATGGAGTGGCGGAAATCAAGAAGATAGCAAATTAGGTGTTACTGATACCAACAGTTTAACCTATCAGGCTACTCTGGATATTGAGCTTAAAGATAAACAGGATTACTGGGCTATTGCCTGGATAGATCATAATGAATACCAATTGTCAGCCTTCGAAAAGACCCCTCTTAGTACTGATGGTTCGTTTAATGTTCGTATATTTTCTACCGTTGATTTAGTAAAAACCACGAAAAATATGATAAATACCCCTACAGACGCCATACAGAAAGGCGCTATAAGTACCCATTTCAATATTCAAAATTGCGCCACAAACCTGACTCATGACGACTTAAATATTAATATTGATATATGTGCTATTGCTGAATTTGGAAAAAGTTATTTAGTAATAGTAGATAATGAAAAACAATTATTTATTGGCCAAGAATAAAAGAACACCATTTACAATTTGCTGCATTTTCACATGCAGCAAAGCAGGTGGTGTAAAAGCAGCAGACCAAGGGTATGTTAGTACTGAAAAAAGGTCTTTAGTGCTTTACAGATTCTGCCGAGATGGAGTTGTAAACTATTGCAAAGGTCATCCCTTTCTTTTATTCGTTAACTATTATATCAAAACCTCCGAATATCATGCGCTTTCCATCAAAAGGCATAGGATTAACTTCTGGTGATAATCTCGGATCTGCCATAGCCTTAGCCATACCCTCATCTCGAACTTGTTTAGAAGGCCAGGTGATCCAGGAAAAACAGACGACCTCGTTTTCTTTACATTTTACTGCCATTGGAAATGATGTGACTTCGCCATCTGGTACATCATCACCCCAGCATTCCACCAGATTTAATGCACCATATTCTTTAATTACTTTTGCAGCGTCGACCGCATGGCAAATGTATGCTTTTTTATTTTCTTTTGGTACTGCTAAAACAAAGCCATCTATATAACTCATGATTTTATCCTTCTATTTTCGTCAATTATAACCATCGTTTTACCGCCATTAAATTTACATTACCCCTTATATAATAGTTACTCACAAATAATAACTCAGAGGTTATCTCCACACCGCTTTTTTAGATACTCAGTAACTAACTTAATTACCCCTATGATGAGTTACTTTGGCTTAATTTTAGTGGTTGCTGCGAAATATAAAAAAGATTTGGGGATAGGTACACTTGTAGCAACGATGTTGCCATACAGTATTGTATTCTTTATTGGTTGGGTCACATTATTCTATGTTTGGGTGTTTGGTTTTGGCTTACCGGTTGGGCCAGCATCACCTATTTATACCAGTTGTATTAAATTAGTGATCAAATATCAGTGCGAATGATCACATATTTGATGTAATTGGTATAACTAAACATAAATAAGATAGCTTCCAGGTTGGCTCTTCCTTTAGCCAACAACTGTTTTTTTTACTTAAGCTATTATACCTTGGTTATTTTTATTCATAACGAAGGATAAGTGAAGGCCGGGAGCTCGCCGATTTAAAGCCTAAGATTGCAACTGTTAACCAGGTTATTAATGCAATCACACCTGCAGCCATAGCATATACCCAAAGCGTTTGTTCAATACGCGCATTAAAATTAGCCAGCCAGTCACCTACTAGCCAATAGCTTAGCGGGAAGGCAATCATAATACTCATCGCCACCAATAGCAGAAACTCTTTAGCTAGCAAGTTAACAATACTCAAGCGAGATGCGCCGAGTACTTTTCTAACCGCGACTTCTTTTTGTCTGCGTAATGTCGCAAAAGAAGCCAGACCAAACGTTCCCAGACAAGTTAAGAAAATAGCCAGTAAACTGAATATAGATACCATATCTAAAGCTCTATGTTCATTAAGATGTACATTCGCATAATCGTGCGAGACTAAACTAATTTTCACATCACTTAAATGCAGTTCTTCACGTACAATATGCTGAATATCTCTACTTAACTGCGCCATATCAGTATTACCCGCCTTAACAATCATATGCCCGGTCGCATTACTATTAAACCCTAAGTTGAAAGATACAGGTAATGCTTGTTGTCTGGCTGAGCCAATTTTAACATTTTCAACTACACCGACTATTTTAGCGGTCAATCGGTATCTGGGCTCTATTAATGTCAAACCAATAACAGACTCAGGTGATTGATAACCTGCTAATTCGAGCATACGTCTAGTCACTAAAATGCCCGCCGTTCTGTTGTTATCAGTATCTCGAACATACCAGTCGCCGGCAAATTCAGGAGAAAAATCTCTGCCCGCAAGTAGTGTTAAGCCTAATGCTTCAGCGCCGAAATATCCTGTACCTACAGTAGGTTGAAAACCTTCGATCTTTTCACCATTTGGCCAGGTAAAACTAAAGTCATATTCCATATCATTAGTCAGATCCGTATTTGAAAGTGATACTTGTTCAACGCCTGGTAAATTTTTAATGGCTGCTATTAAACTGTTATTATCTTTTTGATATAGCGCTTCGGTAGGTAAATCTTTTACTACCAAACGTGATGATTTTGCATATCCAACCGGCAAGTCATTGATTAAATTAATTTGCTGATATAAAGAAACTGAGGCAATAATTAAACCAATAGATAATGCCCCTTGCAAACATAAGGTTAATTTCCTGACAAAAATAGCGGTACCACCACGCACCAGATCACCACTCAATACTCGCTTAGCACTAAAAGATGCGATAAATAAAGCGGGATACAAGCCTGAAAGTAAGCCTACAGACAAAATGATGACCCCCGTCAACAACATAAAATCTGATACATAATTTAAACTTAACTGTCTGTCCATCATTTGATTAAAATGCGGTAAGGCAAACTCAACCAGGGTAAATGCTAATAAACTAGCAAACGCCACCACTAAAAGTGATTCAGTTAAAAACTGCGCAACGATTTGCCCTTTGGTTGCACCCAAAGCTTTTCTAACACCCACTTCTTTGGCTCTTTTTGCTGATTGTGCAATATTCAGGTTGATGAAATTAATGCTTGCCACCAGGATTAAAATCAGACTCAATCCCATACAAATTTGTAGCACAGAGGCAGAACCCGCCTTTTTCATAAAAAACGGACCTTTTCCTTCTAAATGCATGTCTTCCATGTTGATCAATTTCATAGTGATTTCATGGTTGCCGTTTTCGCCGCTGGATTCATGTAATACTTTGGTAAATTGTTGTTCAAAATCGGCAATATTAGTGTTTGCTACTAATTTATAATATGCAAAGCCATAACCGTTTTTAACAAATTCCGCTGGCATTTGGATCAAACTATCAAACTTAACATGGGTATTTTCTGGCAAGTTTTTAAACACGGCACCAATACGATACTGCCCCTGATCATGATTCAGCGTTTGACCAACCACCTGAACGTTACCAAATAATCTGTTAGCTTCCTTTTCGCTTAATACAAGTTGATTTGGCTGACTTAAGGCCTGGCTGATATCGCCAGCAATAACGTCTAAGTGAATAAAGTTCAAAATATTATCCGTTGCAGCATAAAAATTATTAAGTCGATAATAATTCTCAGCCACCTGAACCAGATTGTTCAGCCCACCAGAAAGCCGCTCAGTTTCTGTCAGTCTAAAAATCTCTTCAACCTGACTATGATTTTTTAACGTTTCAGCATTTTTATAACCGCTGCTGGCTATTAGCTGTAAGCCCACCGCAGAATAATCAGTATGTGCCAGATATACACGCTCACTATCAGGCTGAAATTTATCATAAGACAATTCATGTTGAGCAAATAACGCCATTAATATCGCCGCAGCGATACCAATACTAAATCCAATAAGATTAAGAAAGAAATGCTGTTTATCTTTACCTATTGATCTGAAAGCCGTTTTCAAATAATTGTTAAACATATCAAGCTACCTCTGTCTGTAATGACACATTATTAGCTTTATCAATCATGATTTGTCCGTCAAACAAACGGATCAAACGGTCGGCATAGTTGCCTTCTTTTTCAGAGTGGGTAACCATAACAACCGTCGTCCCTTCACGATTTAGTTCTCGTAACATGGTCATGACTTCATCACCATTCTTTGAATCCAGGTTTCCAGTGGGTTCATCCGCTAGAATTAATTTTGGGTTGATCACCAACGCACGGGCCACGGCAACACGTTGTTGTTGACCACCTGAAAGTTGCTGTGGTAAATGTTCAGCTCTGTGATCAATTGCAACACGCTTTAATATGGCCTCGACGCGATTTTTTCGCTCTGCTTTTGAAATATTTTGATATTGCAATGGCAGCTCAACATTTTCATATACAGTTAATTCATCAATTAAATTAAAACTCTGGAAAATAAAACCCACGGACGCTTTACGCAGTTCGGCTAATTTTTTTTCGCTATATCCGGCAATATCTTTGCCGGCAAATTCAAAACACCCCGAAGAAGGAGAATCCAACATACCTAATATTGACAGTAACGTGGACTTACCGCAGCCTGAAGGCCCCATAATTGCAACGAACTCCCCTTCTTCCACTGAAAAATTGATATTGCTTAACGCTGTTGTTTCCAAATCTTGTGTACGAAATACGCGGTTTAAGTTAGATATTGTGATCATTATTATTTCCCTAATTTAATTGTAATTGCTGCGCGTTATCAAAATTGCCATAACTTGAGGTTACAACTTGCTCATTCAGTGATAAGCCTGATAACACTTCAAAATAGTGCTGATTTTTTTTACCTAGACGTATATTTCTGCGCTCTGCTTTATCACCATTTTGGTTAAGCACATACACCCAGTTACCACCACTGCTACTAAAAAATGCGCCTCGCTCGAGTAATAAAGCATTGTCTTTATTGCCGCCAAGCATTAACTCGACATCAATACTTTGACCACGTTTTATGTTTCCGGCTGTTTTGGGTAAATCAATTTCAATTTGAAACTGAGATTGATTAACTCTGCTATCAATTTTGCTAACCTTAGCTTGAATATCCCCCGTCGCTAACTTGATCAAAACTGTTGAATCTCGCTGTACCTGATCCAAATAAAACTCGTCCAGACGAACTGCCAATTTATATTCATCAGGAATATCAATTTGCCCCAAACGCGCACCACGCGCTTTGGATTCACCCATTTCCACATTCAGTTCACTTAAATAGCCAGAAACAGGGGCTTTGATCAGTAAGTTTTCTAAATTTTTTCTCGCAAACTTTAAATTTTTATCTAGCATTTCGGCACTATCTTCTAACTGTTTAATTTGCACTTTACGAATACTGTTTTCCTGGTTTTGTCGTTCAATGGTGAGCGTTTTTCTTGATTGATAATAAGTTAATTCGCTATTAAGCTCTTCCAGGCTGTCTTTTGCCAGTGCACCTGATGCAACTAAAGGCTTTGACTGCTTAATGCGGCGTTCAAGATGACTAATTTGTAAGTTAATTTCTAACAGATCTCGACGTAAATTTAATTTATTAGTTTCCATATTCATTTGCGTATTACGTAAAAAGTTTAACTGCTCAGTCACTTGCGCTTCACGGCCCATCACATCAAGTTGTAAGTTGGTATTACTTAAACGCACTAAGGCCTGTCCTTTTTCAACATAGGCACCTTGCTCAACTAAACGCTGCTCAACTTGCCCACCCGCTATGGTATCCAGATAAATAGTTGTTTTTGGTACCACCTGCCCACGCAAACTTAATGCATCGATAAATGAACCTTGTTTGACTGAACTCACCGTAATACTGCTTAACGCCAGTTTATGACTGCGCCCGCCAGTAGCTGATTGGCTAAAACTATAAGCAATAGTAGCCAGGCACATGAGCCCTAGTACAAAAAAACCTTTTTTTACATATTTTTGTATTGGTGATCGGGTTATTTTTTTGTCCATTAAGACAACTCCTCATAATTCATGCATAAAATATTGCGCCTACCTTTACCCTTGAATAAACCAACTTCCATGCCAACACATAAATAACAGTAAAAACAATACCTTACACAAACATAAGTTTACATTAATTATAAAAGTGTCCACCAATAGAACATATGACATTTATAAACTGTCCATTTTTGGACGCTCTTAGGCTAGACACTTTAATTAACAATGAGATAGACTGAGTTAAAACGACTGAGAGAGACAATGAATGAAACAAGCCGGTTCCATTCTGGTTGTAGATGATAATCCCGATATTTTGATCGCAGTAAAACTACTACTAAAACAATACTACCAAACGGTAAAAACGACGGACAACCCCTTCGATATTGAAAAAATATTAAAAGAGCAGCAAATAGAAGTTATTTTGCTTGATATGAATTTCAACCATGATGCTATTAGCGGTAAAGAAGGTTTCTACTGGTTAAAGAAAATTATCGAACAAGATCCTGCAGTTGTTGTGGTACTCATGACGGCTTATAGCGATATTAAACTTGCAGTTGACGCCATTAAAGCAGGTGCTGCCGACTTTATTGCTAAACCGTGGAAAAACGAGCAATTACTAGGTGTGATAGCAGCGGCTTTTTCTCATGCAAAAGACAAACAAAGAGTTGAAAATCTCACCCGTAAAACACTAGGTTTAAACCAGGAACTGACAAATCAAAAGTTTGATTTTTTAGGGAAAAGCAGTGCAATGCAAACTGTTTTTAAAACGATCGAAAAAGCCGCACAAACAGATGCCAACATTTTAATAACAGGTGAAAGTGGCACAGGAAAAGAACTGGCGGCACATGCAATACATTTGGCGAGTAACAGAAGTTCACAGGCATTTATTAGTTTAGATATGGGTTCCTTAGCCCATAGTTTGTTTGAGAGTGAATTATTTGGCCATAAAAAAGGCGCTTTTACTGACGCGAAAGATGATCGTGCAGGCCGCTTTGAACTCGCCCATGGTGGCAGTTTATTTTTAGATGAACTCGGTAATTTACCTGCCAATCAACAGATGACTCTGTTGGCTGCGTTACAAAATCGTCAGGTAACGCCTGTTGGCAGTACTAAAACCATAGATGTGGATATTAGATTAATTTGTGCAACCAACGAAGATTTACAACAAGCCGTTGCTGAAAATAAGTTCAGGCAGGATTTACTTTTTCGTATTAATACAATTGAAATTCGCTTACCCCCTTTAAGAGAACGCATTGAAGATATTCCATTACTTGTTGAATATTACCTTAATTATTTCAACAAAAAATATAAGAGGCAGTTATTAATTACCAACGATGACTTAGAAACTCTGTGCCAATATTCCTGGCCTGGCAACGTACGCGAACTTGCCCACGCAATAGAGCGCGCAGTCATTTTAGGCGACGATGAATATATCGAGATTAGTTCAGTCATACCCGTCAACGCCAATGAACAAATGAATACGCAAGCAAATGACACATCAGCAACAAGCAACAATAGTTACGATACCTTTGACTTAGAAGTTTTAGAGCAAAGAGCTGTCAGGGCTGCTTTAAAACATCATCAAGGCAATGTTTCTCAGGCAGCAAAGGCCCTTGGCCTTACCCGAGGGGCCATGTACCGTAGATTAGAAAAATACGGCCTGTAACATTTGGCTTTGTTTATGCCATATTGTATTAAATAAAAAATAAGAAGTGCTAAAATGAGCAATATAAGTAATCGACCCCTGTTATTGTTTTCTATCAATTTAACTTTGCTAATTAGCTGTATTGTTTTGCTAACCGCTATGTATATTAGCGCTGGTGTATCACCAGCCTGGCTGTTAGTTTTAACACTATTTACCACCAGTACATTCACATTATTCTCGATCTTTAAAAATCAAAATAAACAATTAGTACAGGTTATTCGTTCCCTTGCCAATGGCGATAATACTTTAGGCTTTTCATCCCAACACCCGATGCGCAAGTATTACGATCAAGTAAAGATGCAAATGCAATCGGCCAGGTTTAAGGCTGAACATCAAAGTGAATTCTTAAAAGCACTTTTAATTCACATAGATCTCGCTGTTATTGTTTGTGATGCACAAGGCAATATTGTGCAATCAAATCCGGCTGTTGCAAGGTTAATAGGAAAAAATGTAAGAAACCTCAATGAACTAAGCCATATTGGCGCTATGGTATTAGCTGCAGAGAAAAACTTACGAAGTACAGTACAATGGCTTAACGGTGAACAACAAGACACCATCACATTACAAGTGAGTATTGCGGAGATCCAGGGAAAAGAGCATAAAATAATCACCTTGCAATCAATACACGACATGCTACTCAACAAAGAACAGCAAGCCTACAAGCGTTTAACTCAGGTATTAACTCATGAAGTCGCTAATACCATCACCCCACTCGCTTCAATTGCACAAACTTGTGAAGGATTTATTCCGCAAGATTTATGTTTTGATGATGAAGAAAGTAAACAAGATTTAAGCTTTGCATTACATACTTTAGCCTCTCGTACTCAGTATTTAGGCGAGTTTATTGCGAGTTTCAGACAGATCAGCAGTTTACCGCAACCTCAATTGGCTCCTGTTGTGGTGACCACGATTTTAGAGCGTATTCAATTACTTCATCAACAACAGCTAAAAGAGAACAACATTGAGCTAAAACTTGATATTCAAAGTCAGCAATTGATCATGTTAGATAGTGGGCAGGTAGAGCAAGTGCTTATTAACCTGGTTAAAAATGCCATTGAAGCATTAAAAAGTTACTTTAGTCAGCCTGAAAATTTAGTTAATAATGATGATCGTCAAGGAAAAATAAAATTAACTGTAGCAAAAAATGATGCTCAGCAACTTTATGTAGAAGTGGCTGATAACGGTGCTGGTATAGCTGAACATGTTATTGAAATGATTTTTGTGCCCTTTTTTACCACTAAACAGCAAGGTTCAGGTATAGGGTTAAGCCTTTCCAAACAAGTTATGATCAACCATGGCGGTGATCTGGTATACATTAGCCGCACACAAGGCGCCTGTTTCAGATGTATTTTTGGCTGATTTAACTTACTTTAGATCCAGTTCGTTTGCTGGCTCCAAAGTTACAGAATAAATTACGCCATATAAAAACTAAACTCACATTAACTTCACCTAGTTTGAGGTTTGATTTGCAAAATATCTCAGTGTGTATCTCACACTTTAATGTTAATTTTTCCTTAATTTCCCTGCATTTTATCATTGCCAAGGTTTTACTCTTATCGTAGTGTAGTCCCTAAGAATGAGACTTTAATATATAAAATACAAAATGAAATATATTTAAAATCACTTTAAACCACCAATGATGAAGCAAAATTCAGTCCTCGATTTCATTTCATCATTCATAAACCTGCACTTTAATAGCCGTTATTAATTCTGTATGGGGGAATTACATGTTGCTGGATATTCTTGAATTATTTGTAAAAGTAAACCGCTACAAAACTTTTAATGAGGCTGCCACTCAGTTAGACATTCCACTTGCTACATTGCAACGTAGAATAAAAAAACTAGAAGAAAATTTGTCCATCGCTTTATTTTACCGGGAAAAGGGAAAACTAAGATTAACCGAGCCAGGTAAAACACTGTATTCCCAATGTATTTCCCATATAGAAAATTTACAAGGAATTGTATGTGACTTTAAACACAACACAGATGATAACGGCAATCTGATAAAAGTAGTGGCACCTAATAGTTTAGCGAGTTGTTGCTTTATGAATGAAACCTTACAAGAATTTTCGTTACAACACGCAAATATCAACATTAATTTAGAACTACAAGACGAGTCTCTATCGTTAACAGAATCTGAATTTGATTTAGCAATCAAGATAGGTCCACTTGAGAATTCACAAAATATCTGTAAATCAATTGCAAAAGTTAACTTTATCCTGGCCGCTGCGCCCAGTTTATTAGCCCAATATCCAACCCCTACCACTATTGTCGATCTTGCTGATCTGCCCCATATTACTTATAGCACTATGACCTCCTGGCAATTTACACATTCCGTACATGGCCACATAGCTTTTTCTCCTCACTCAAACTTTATTTCTAACGACCTAAAGATGTGCGCCTTAGCAACTAGTTATGGCAGAGGTATATATTATGGACCACAATTTGCCATCAATAAATTATTAGAACAAGGCCGTGTGGTTAAAATATTAGAAGATTACCAACCCGTAACCCGTGATGTCAGCCTTTTATGGCCAGATAAACTGATCCCATTTCGTACTCGGTTACTCATTGACTATCTCAGCGATAAACTGACTTCTATTCGCGTATAATATATACCCAAGCTACTTCAAACTGCAGAATTCAGTTGAAGTTAGAAACACTTCAAACAACGGGTATTTAAAAACTAATAACTGACTTTCATTTTTGAAAATTTAACTTTCACCTTTGACTGTATGATTAAAAAAGAATCATCCATAGAATAAAAATCAGCCAAACCTAATCTGGATTGGTGTCTGCCTCACTGAAGATGCGAGGTTTCGTGAAATACAAATAATCAAAATACATAAAAGGAAGTCATCGTAGTATGAATAAATTATTACCTTTATTTTTAATTACACATTCCGGTATTGCAATTGCTAATACCTCAGTCATTTACCCAGATCAGCTCAGCTTAAGTAATTTAGGAGCACAAGTGTGTGCTACCGGTAACCGAGCCATTACTAAACAAGAAGCTGAAATATATCGCAATCAAATCGTAAACAAAATGGGCAAATGGCAAATTACCTCTTTAGCAAATGGTTGGGTGATCATGGGCTCCGGTTACTCTGGAGAAATAAAAGCCGGAACAGCCCATTCAACCTGGTGCCACCCATTAAACCCATTATCTGAAATTCCCACTTTAAGCCCTTTATTCGTTTCACCTGGTAGTTCAGAGCAAATAAAATGGAACTTGGTCAATAACTATGATGCTTTAATTAAGCCGGTATCTTATTTAGCCCACCATATGGGTTTTGCCTGGGTGGGCGGGGATCGGGGGCAATATGTTGGTGACGATATGGCAGTAACCCGTAAAGATGATGGCTGGCAACTTAAGGGTTATAATGGTGGCAGTTGCTCAGGATATCGTTGTGGTGATAAAACAGCCATCACATTAACTGACTTTGAATATGTCATGGATACAGATTCATATCGTATAACAGGTGATGTTGATGTTACAGATCGGGAATTAATTCAAACTGTTACAGCCCCTGCTTTTAATGATACTTCTGTGGCACAAATGACAGTGGTAACCATCTCTTACGACCTTGGTACAAACTGGTCAAAGTCGAACGATTATAGTGTGTCTGAATCAGTTACATTAAAAAACACCTGGAAATCACCCGCAGTAACCGGGGGCTCAGATACAGAACTTTCGGTAACAATTGCTGCTAATCAGGCATGGGGAAGTAGTAACGGTGGTTCAGTATCTAATAATGTATCAATTCAAGCACGTGTTAATATTCCTCCTTTTACTAAGTTAAACGCCAAAGTTGATTTATACAGCTCTTCAATTTCGTATCCATATGAATTTGATGCCGATATTTCATATTCCTTAAAAAATTCAGGCTTTATGCGCTGGAGTGGCAATGGTTTACTTAGTCACCCGGAAAACCGGCCAAATGACTCATCAGACTTTGTTATTGGTCGCTTCGCGGGAGAGGATAAGAATATCGAATATTTATGGGAACATAGATATATACCAGGTGTAAATAAAAAATGGGACTGGTCATGGATGATTGAAAATACAGGACTCAATGATATGAAATATTGGCTGAGTCATGTATTAAGACCGAAGAAAACCACTTTATCAGGTCATTTTTACGCCGAGAGTGAGTTTGCTGGCAGTGTTTATTTTGGTGATGAAGCACCATACCATCCAACGCAGCGTCGTACAAAACGCGAAACGCAAAAACCAAGCGAAGCTACTTATTCTCGTTATGAATCGACTAAAACACAATTAAAGCAGCAACTTGAAGATGCAGGTTTAACCAATGTGAAAGTTGATATTAAGGTACTTGCACCTCAAGCTAACCAGCACTTTACTCAGTATTAACGTAGTAAAATTAATAATAAAGCCGACATAGTCGGCTTTATTTGTAGATATTATGTATATGATTATTATAACTTAACGGGTTGGCCATATTTTGGTGATCGCGGGCCATGTAATAATCCATTTTTCATTTCAGCAGAAAGCAGTCTATTTGCTGTTACTTTAGAAACGGTAAAACCTTCATCTGTTGCAGTTTCAATGACTTGATTGATCGCTGCAGAAACCAGTGCACCAACAAGTCCTCCACCTGAATCACCTCTTTGCTCACTGCTGGCAGCACGCGCTGTACCTTGCCATAATAAAACCCCCGTTTTAAGGTCAATGAGCTTAGCATTTACTCGCACAATTGTATCACTCGATATCACATAATAAGATGTACCATATTCTGTAATATCCATATAAAGTGCTGTATCCGCACCAAATATTTCATGTAGTTTTTGTGGCTCAACAGCATGAATATCATGGGCAACAGTTAAGCCATTACTATTAAAAGTATCAGTGACTAATGAAACAGGAAAGACATAATAACCCGACTCAGCAAGTGGCTTAGTGATATTAGACAATACGCTATGCGGGGCAATCACTTCATTGGTATTGTTCACAGGCGGTAATACCAATATAGAACCTGGGTTACTTTGTATAAACGCACTATAGTCAAGCGGTGCAGATTTTGATACGCAACCACTTAAGGTAATTAGCGTAATAGCAGTAATGACTATTTTAAAAACGTTCATTGCACTGCTCCTGTCGCATTTTTAAGTAAAAAATTAATATACTTTTCTGACTCAGGGTACAAAGATTTCTCTTTTTCAAGGTAGTCAAAACCAGAGTCTCTATTGCCTTGTTTTAAATGTAAATAACCTAAATGTGCCAGTATTCCCGGCGCGATAGGTAAACTTTTATTGGCCGCTTTTTCCACTGTTTCTTCAAGCTCTGATATTTGTTCACCAACCGAAGTATCATCGGCATTAAAATGCTGATATAGGTTTTCACTATAGGTACCGTAGTAATAAATTTGCTCGTTTGTTTTACAACCTGACAGTAAAACAACGGCCAAAGCAGTAGCTATTATTAAATTTTTTTTCATCATAACTAATTCAAATGAGCCTAATTACGGTTTCCAATGACCTGATTCAATACCATTCACTAAATTATTAACCGCTTCTCTAATTGCAAGATCCAGCACTTTACCATTTAACGTAGAATCATAACTTGCAGTACCGCCAAAACCGATAACTTCTCTGTTAGATAAGCTATATTCACCAGCGCCCTGAGTAGAGTAAACAATAGCAGAACTCTCAACATCGATAATATTTAGGTTCACTTTAGCATAAGCAATTTGTGACTTGCCTTTACCCAAAATACCAAATAACTGACGATCGCCAACTTCTTTACGACCAAACTCAGAAACATCACCGGTAATTACAAAGCTGGCACCTTTAATTTTTTGATCAGCTCCTGAAAAACCAACTTCTTGCTTAATTTCTGCCATATTGGTTCTATCTAAAATGATAAAACGATTACTTTGCTGTAAATGAGAAGCCAAGATCGTTTTCGCTTGCGAACCTAGTCGGTCAGTTCCGTTACTAAAAATGCCATTTTGAAAATTTGATCTATTCTGTAGTTTACCAATTGATAACTTACTTTTTATACCCGTATATGCCACTTGATAAGCGTTTACTTTTGGCGATTCAATTGTGCGAGATGACTCTGTTGCAGTACAACCTGATAATAATACGAATGCTGCCGATGCGACGGCTACGATTTGTTTTTTCCTCAACATAAACCTTAAACTCCAACTCTGATAGGGAACACTAAAAACGCAGGCATAATAGAACAAATAGTCTCATTAATGAATCTATTTTTCGCTGAAAAGTAGCCCAACGTAAGCTAAACTTTTTATGCCTTACATTAAATAATGAGAAACGATCATTGCTGAATATTATAAAATTATGCGTTTTAATTATTACATTTATTTTCTCTACTAATAATGCTTGCAGCCAGACACGAGTAAAAATTGCCACCTCTGATTGGCAACCATTTATTGATTCACAACAGCCTGATACAAGTTACACCATAAAAGTTATTACTGAGGCGTTTGCAAGAGTAAATTATGATGTAGAAATAGAATTCATGACTCAGGCAAGAGGAGAGCGACTTATAGAACAAGGATTAGTTGATGGTTATATCACTTACTCAGGTAAGAAGAATGGATCTAGCCAATATTTATTATCTTCTCGTTTTCCCGGTGACACAATTGGGCTGCTTAAAAAGAAGTCTCTAATTAATACATTGAGTAATTCAGTTACCATGACTGAATATCTTCACCATTTTAATCAATCTAAATTTGGCATTGTGAAAGGAGGTATAATCACTAAACTATTTAGTGCTTTGCCTAAAGAACACTTTGAATTTGCTACAAATGATACTCATAATGTAAATAAACTAGATCAAGGTATTGTGGATTTTATTATCATAGGTAAATATTCCGCCGCCAACATAATAACAAATGAAAACCCGCATTTAATTGGCCAGTTTGACTTTATTCAACCAGCTGACGCTTCAAACTCCTTTAACATTGCCTTTTCCAAAAATAACCCAAGCCATCTAAGAATCAAAAATGATTTTGACAAGGGGTTGGAAATAATCACGCAAGACGGTTATTTAGCAAAAATAAGTGAAGAGTTAGGTTTTTACTCCATTAAAGAAAAAAATACAGAGTTTAAAAGGCTAACAATCGGAACAGTTAAAAATAACGACATGTTACGTTTAAGGAGATTATCAAAAATCTTTGAAAAAACACATCCCGATATTAAAATTGACTGGCGAATTATGGAAGAAAACACTTTAAGAAAGCGTTTATTGAGTGATTTAGCAATTTCTGACGGACAATTCGATATATTAACCATTGGACTGCAAGAGATACCATTTTGGTCAAAAAATGCCTGGCTGTCGCCAATAAAGAACTTGCCAGAAAAGTATGATTTGCTTGATGTATTTAAAACTCTCAGGGATTCACATTCATATCAAGGCGAATTGCACGCGTTGCCATTTTACGCAGAAAGCTCTGTAACTTATTACCGTAAAGATTTGTTTTCCAAAGCGGGATTAACCATGAGCGCTCAACCAACCTATTCCGAAATATTAAAACATGCAAAAACCCTTCATAAGCCCGAGTCAGGAATATACGGTTTATGTTTAAGAGGAAAAGCTGGTTGGGGTGAGAACATGGCTTTTTTTACGACCATGGTAAATAGCTACGGAGGACAATGGTTTAATAATAAATGGCAACCTCAGATTAATAGTCATGCCTGGAAAAGTGCATTAAGAACATATAAAAGCATGCTTACAAACTATGGACCACCAGCCCCTGAAAAAAATGGATATAATGAAAACCTAACGTTATTTCTAAAGGGAAAGTGCGGCATTTGGATAGATGCAACAGTTGCTGCTGGCTCCTTATTTAATACAGAAAAATCACTTTTTAGCCTTAATGTCGGCATAACAAAAGCACCAATAGCAACAACAGCAGAAGGAGCCAACTGGTTATGGACCTGGTCATTAGCTATCCCAGTATCTTCAAACAATAAAAGCACTGCTCAGCAATTTATCACATGGGCAACATCGAAAGATTATATAAACCTTGTAGCGAAAGAAGAAGGTTGGAAAGTTATCCCTCAAGGAACTCGAATATCTACTTATGCAAATAGTCATTACTTAGCTGTTGCACCCTATTCAAAAGCCATTCTGGAGTCAATTACCCAAGCAAGTGTATTAGATACACAAAAAAAATCTAAACCTTATTCTGGAATACAATTTGTTGAAATTGCAGAATTTCCTGCAATTGGCAATCATGTTGGCAATCTCATTTCTGAAGTAATTAAAGGTAACGAAACAATAGATATCGCGCTAAAAAAAGCCCAAAATTATACGCAGTATAAAATGGCTTTATCTGGCTATTACAATGAAACTAAATGATAGTTTTTAAGGGGACTAAATTTATCCGGCTACCATAAATTATCGTTCCCAATATGGTATTTCACTAAATTGTTCTGAAAAGTAATTTTACGGAGTTGACGTATGAACAAACTGTATATTTTAAGTACTTTGCTTTTGCTCTTTACATCAAAAAGTATTGCGGTTCCTCTAAGAATTGCCCTCATTCATAATACACCCGATCAAAAAGTTGCTATGGTCAGAGGAATGAAATATGCCGAAATTGGTCTTAAAGCAGCGGGGGTTGAGAAAGTAGGTATTTTAAGTGATGTTGGCGAAATGATGTCTATGTTACAACTTGATTTTATTGACTTTGCAATTTCTTCTCGCTTCAATGGCATGGTACAAATAAAATTATTAGGTATGGATTCAATAAAACCAAATTCATCAAGTTTAGATAAGTTAAAACTCTATCATTATTTGCACATTAAACACAAACACCTTGTTCCTGAAATTGATACCGTTATCAAATCAATGAAAAAATCAGGAGAGCTGAACAAACTAAAAAAACAATTCCAACAAGATTTATTAAATAATCTGAATTAATGGGATTGCAACTTCTGATGGATCGCATCCATATGTAGCGAGCGGAATAAGTACTTTTTTAAAACTCATGATTTATCGCCATTTTTCATTGCAGAGGCATGAGTAAAGTTCTCTTCCATAATTTTCAGTATGTACCCGGTGGTAAGCTGGTCTTTATCAATATCGGATGACGAGAAAATATCTCCATCTTTATTGCCTAGCGCAAATTCAACTTGAGCAGGTTTAACATCATGAAGCAAAAATACAATTTTTTTATTTTGGCTAATGCAATCAAGTGTAACCGCATCTGCCTCCATTCCCTGTTTACGCAATACTTTATCCATGATCCCCATTAAAGTGTCGATGTTTTGATACTTAGCTGCAAATAAATCATTGGCCTTAGCCACTATTTCTGAGAATTGTTTCAACCTTTGATTCATAACTATTTAATAATAAGTAATTTTAATAACAACAATATAGCAAACTTTATTACCCTCAGTGTAATAGCTATGTAATGTTTTATTTTGCATAAGCTTACTGTTTAAACAAAATATTTACTCTGTTTTTAATTTATGGCTATCGAAAATATGCTTTGATAGCCACAATCACTATATTTACAGTGGTTTACTTTAAAAATTCATAACAGTAAATTATTTAATAACTCTGTTAATTCATGAGTATTACAATCTACTTCTTTATGAGTTTCAGTAAAATAGACTATTAATCCATACTCTGGTTCTAAATAGGCCTCTACATCTTTACCTTTCCATACACCTCTAGAAACTAAATTTTTTGAACCATTAACGTAACCGAAACTTGAATCATCAACCATAATGTCCTCCTTGTAATATGACAGCTACTCTATACCAGTATAGCTGATAGTCATCAAGAATCATGTCTTTTTTCATTAGTCTTAAGGCTGATATTTATTTTTTAATATTTAAAAGATTGACCTTTTCTCAGTAAACTAGCACACTTTTGCAAAACACCATTTTAGGTACAGAGTAATGACTAGTAATACCCTCGAGCTTAATACAGATCCTGAGCATTCAAGCTCACCTTTATTAACAAATCCAATTTTAAAACAATTTAACTTTCTCGCTATCCCAACTATTTTAGGCATGCTAATCAATGGCATGTATAGTTTTGTTGATGCTTTATTTATATCTCAGGGAATTGGTGTAAAAGCTATGGCAGCCGTTTCCGCAGTATTTCCAATTCAAATGATTTTAATTTCCATTAGTACCATGCTAGGTAGTGGAATGGCCTCACTTGTCGCTCGCTATTTAGGTGCAAAAAGGCAAAACGATGCTGATACTGTTTTTTCAACCTCATTTTTACTAGCTATTATTTGTGCATTTATATGTTGTGGCCTACTTTATTGGAGTCGAGATACGATTTATGAATTATTGGCAGTGCCAGCTGCAATGCGTTTTGACGCTAATAGCTATATTACGCCAATAATCGTATTTTGGGTTATTGGCTTTATCAGCAATCAAATAACCGAAGGATTTCGCGCATCGGGTAATCCGAAAGCTATGATGCAAGTACTCTCAACCGCTTCTATTCTTAATATTATTTTAGATGCACTTTTTATCTTTGTATTTGAATGGGGTATAGATGGTGCCGCCTGGGCGACTATCATAGCGATCACTCTTGGCTTAATGATGGCGATACAATTACAAAAAAAGGGTGAAAGCTCGGTTAAATTTAGCTTTAATAAATTACTCAGCCCCATTAAATTTCATCTTAAAATTCTTAGCCTGGGTTTACCTGTACTACTGTCTCATGGTGGTTTTTCAATAATACTTGCCGCAACTGTATATTCCATTTCAACCGTTTTTGTTGATATATCAGAGCCTTTAATCGCTGCTCACGGGATATTGGTCAGATGTTATATGTTTCTGATTTTACCTATAATCGGCATGATGGTTGCCTTACAAACTTTGTCTGGCTATAACTATGGCGCTGGCAAATATCACCGTGTTAAGCAAGCTTATCTTGTTGCTATTTTTATGAGTGCAATCTGGGGAGCAATAGTGACATTTATATTGTGTTTTCATTCTGAATGGTTACTGAGGATGTTTACAAATAATTTTCAGATCATAGAACTAGGCACAGAAATCGCTGCTATTTGTTTTGCCGGCTTCATAACAGCTAGTTTCTGTATGATATCGAGTGGCTTATTTCAAGGTTTAGGAAGAGCATTGCCCGCAACGCTTTTAGATGCCGCAAGAACGTATGTTTTACTGTTGCCACTAATGTACTTTTTACCAAAACTAATAGGCGGTCAAGGCGTTTGGTTTGCATTTCCGATAGCAGACTTAATAGGTGGCATATTTGCGCTTTCATTCTCCCTTTTACACCTAAAAAAACTACTAAAATAAGCTATAGAGCACCATATAGTTTAAAAAGTGGCGTATATTTTTTAAACTACACGGTACTCTAGTAACAAAAATTTAATATTTCTCAATTAAGTTTAGCTACACTCTCTCTCGATTATCTATTAGTCTACCATGATAGATAATCGTTGAGATTTTCAGCACACCCGAAGTCATTAACACCCTGCCATTTTCAAAAAAACAAATAGCATTTCCTTATTCCCTATTTGAGGTACATGTGATAGTTTACACTCGTTTACATTCATACCCATTAAAGGTCCATATATTTTATAGGGGTAAACAGGTAGTCACTTATTATTTTTTAGGGAATATGGCACATGTCGAATCAAGAAAATACAATAACAATTGTTGGGGCTGGAGTAACCGGGATTATGTGCGCACTGACGCTCGCAAATTTCTATCTTGGTAGCAAAAAAACAATTCGAGTTTTTGAACATAAAAAGCGTGTTGGTGGCAGAGCCCACGCAATTAAAGTTCAAGAACAATTTATTGATTTGGGAGCTGGCCGGTTTTCACCACAACTTCACGAGAATATTAATGAGTTAGTTGCCCACTTTAATATAGAACATGAAAGCTTTCCTTTTACTCAGTTAACACGCCCACAAGAACTTCATAGTGAATTAAAAAACATTTTAAATAACTTAAAGCCATTGTGTGAAGAACACAAAACAGATTCTTTTTTAAATTTTTTAACCTCCTATTTAGGAGAGGAAAAAAGCAAAGACATAATAAATGCACTTGGATATGACTCTTTATCGTTACCATTTATTACACCCAATATTGCATACGATATAATAGAAAAACATCCAGAAATTCAGGGGTTTTCTGACAATGCCGGATACACCTGGCGTAATCTTAAAGCCGGATTTTGCACTTTACCTCAAATATTATATGACCGGGCAGTTTCATTGGGTGTTGAATTTCACTTTGATTATGAACTCATTACCATTGATACCCATACAAATACACCCGCTTTAACGCTAAGAAATAGTGATGACAATATTGTTAGAATAACCAAAGGAGATATGATAGTAACATTGCCTCCCACAGCAATGAGTAGGCTTAACTGTAACTTTCCTCAAGATTGGACCCATTATACTTATGGCTCTATTCCTCTTTTTAAAGGTTTTCTTTTTTACGACACACCCTGGTGGCAAGAACTATCATTAACTGATCATGTGATCATCACCAATAACCCGATCCGAAAACTATACTTCAAAGATAATAGATATATCTTTTTTTACACAGACAGTGACTACGCTAATTTTTGGCAGGAAACCAGTCAGTATGGTGAAGAACATTATTTAAAAACAGTTAAAGAGTTAATGGCTGACGCTATCCGATGCGAGATAGATCAAATACCAGATCCCATAGAACAAATCCATAAATACTGGGTACATGGTGTAGAGTTTTCAAAAGAATGCTGCCCAATCCACCCACTTAGTTTTGTACATAAAAAGAGTCAGATAATTTCCGCTTCTGATGCTTATACACCGCACTGTGGCTGGATGGAAGGTGGCATTATGGCAGGTAAAAGTGCAGCCCTTAAACTTCTAAAGCGTATTGAAGCTACTGAAGAAGCTCTTGTCGATTGTACTGAATAAAAGTAAGAAAAAATAAATTATAGGAATTTACATAAAATGAGTATTCTCGATTTTCCACGAGTTCATTTTAAAGGAATAGCCCGTGTTAACGTGCCAACCGCAAATAGAAATATCAATAATACACTCGATATAGCAAACAATACCGTTTTGAAAAACGGTATTGCATTTGATTTAAATCAGCACCCAAGTAAGTGCCATGAATATCTTAAATCTTTTACGCCTAAATTTAATGCTCAAGGTCAAGAAGATGAAGCTGGGTTATTTAATCAGGTAACTGGCTATAACATGATGGGCAATAATCATTTCTCCTGGGAAAACACTTTTATTACGTCGGTACAATTAAAGCACGGTAGTTACCTAACAGATGATCCACTGGTAGGAAGTAAACTTGCTTTATGGGGGCATTATAATGAGTACTTAAGGACCTCTTTTAATCGTGCTCGTTGGGTTGACAATGATCCTACACGTCGAGATTCTGCCTTAATATATGCGGGCCAATTCACAATTAGTGATGGTGATGCCTCAGCCAATACAGCGCATATATTATCTTCAGATATAAATTGCACACATGCTGTTCGCTGGTTTAACCCCGGCTACATTGTTGAGCAACCTTCACACTTTATGCATGAAGAAATGGCAGAAGCCAGATTATTTCAGTTTTCAGTAAGCAAACACAGCGAAAATTTTTTATTTAACCAACTAAACATTGATTCGCCCTTTTTAGAGCAATTAAAGGTTGCTTTAAAAGACCCTGATGTCCTCGGTTTAACAGTGCAATACAGTGTTTCAAATTTATCACCACCCAAACAACCGGATACACCCGTATTTTGTGATTTACATGGCACTATCAGTGTGTGGCGAAAACAAGATATGGCAACCTGCCCGACAGGCCGGATTTTACATCCAGATAATAGCGCTAATTTTTCATCAATAGCCGTTAATATAAAAAATGACTGGGTCAGTTTTAATATGCCAATCAGTATTCCGCATCAAAGTTACCAGGAAGATATACCCGTTCAAGATGGTATGCCGCCAAAACTGACCCATAAATCCTCACTCGGTGATTTAGTATTAAAATCTGATTCAGGAGTAACGCTCGCTATTTTACCTGAATCATTATATCGAGATTCAAAATACTGTGATGGGGTATTTGATGTGCCTTTACTCGTAACCGATACACAACCAGATACACAGTCTTTAAGCTTACACTCAAATGAACACAATTGGTTCGAAACAGACTGGCATATACAAGCTGAACAAAACATTATTGCCATTGAATCTTCAAACCCACAATCAGCGCACAAAAGTACACTATCTATAGAAATATTTAGCTATTTCAGAGGTGAACCTGCATCTGTAAATAAATTAACACCTTATATAACAACGCCTGACAACATACAGTGTGATCTTTATATTAAAACTGATCAGTATGGAAAAGGTAAGCTTAATATTGAAAGTTTAGCGCCAGGTAGTGGCGAGTTATTTTTAGGCGAACATGACAGTCCGGTACAGGTACGCATACTTAGTAATGATTGGGCTTTACTCGATGTGGCAGATGAAAAAGTAGATTATGACTTTCTTTATTATAATGTTATGGGCTATTACGAACTGTTATATCCATTTATGGCAGATAAAGTATTCAGTATGGCCGATAAATGTAAATGTGAAACTTATGCTCGTTTAATGTGGCAAATGTGCGACCCAAAAAATCGAGATAAAAGTTACTACATGCCAAGTACCAGAGAAATGTCAGCTGTAAAGTCACATCTATTCCTAAAGTATTTAAGTAATGTTGAACAATCTGCAATACCTAAAGCGTTACCACCACTAGAACCGGAACCAATGGCACTAGGTAGCATTAAAAATAAAGCACAATTAATCGCTAAACTACGTGATGCGGTAGATTTAGAGTTATCTATCATGTTGCAATATCTTTACTGTGGTTATTCTTTACCTACTTACGCAGCAGGAGAACAATACGTTAAATCAGGACGCTGGACACCTGAACAATTATTATTAGTCAATGGTTCAAAAGACAGACGAATGAACAGTGGTTGGCGCGGTACAATTTTAGAGATTGCCCATGAAGAGATGATACATTATCTGGTGATCAATAATATATTAATGTCTTTAGGCGAACCTTTTTATCCCGGAGAACCCGTTTTTTATCAAGCAGCCAAAGATAAATTCGGGCTAGATACTGAGTTTTCATTTGAGCCCTTTTCTGAACATATTATTGCTAAATTTGTTCGCTTTGAATGGCCTCACTTTTTTCCATCAGTAGGAAAATCTATCGCAGATTTTTACAGTGAAATTCGTACAGCGCTCACAGAATTACCCGGCTTATATACGCTAGAAGTAAATAAACAAGGTGGTGAGCATCACTTATTTCTAAACGAAATAATTAATCGGGCTTACCCCAATTATCAGTTTGAAGTTTATGATAAAGAAACAGCATTGTTTGCTATCAACTTTGTTACCGAACAAGGTGAAGGTGCGAGTGCTGATTCTCCGCAATTCGAATTAAGTCATTTTAATCGTTTAAGGGGCATATCTAAAAAACTCACTGAAAATGATATCCCTTTTGAGCCCGCTTACCCTGTATTAAAAAACCCTGTTGTCAGTGAACGTGCTGGCTGCAATGTCGTCACAAATACGACTGCAAAAACCTTAATGACTTTATACCAGGGTTGTCATGAGCTCATGTTTAAAATGATGATGCAACACTTCGCACAAACAACAAAAGGGAGTATGCGCCGCTCTCGCTTAATGAATGCAGCGATAGATTTAATGACCGGAATATTAAGACCTTTGTCAGTACATCTGATGACATTACCTTCTGGCGTTCCAGGTCGAAATGCAGGCCCGCCACTTCCTGGAGCAATTAAATTTACTGCAACGCCTAATTACGAACAAGGATGCTTTGACCTGGCGCAAGACTGTAAAGTACTTGCTCAAGTAGCTAAAAAAATAAAAGTGGCTCCTCCAGAAACACAAATAGAATTACTCGAGTTTTATCAAAAACAAATGACTGAACTCGCTACGAATAAATTATCGAGAGAAGGTTAATTATGAAAAAAATAATCGTTGTTGGTGGCGGTCTCGCTGGCAGCTTAACAGCACTCTTTTTAGTTAAAAAAGGTCTGGATGTACATGTTATTGAAAAACGCGGTAATCCTTTACTTGATCAACAGGATTATATAGATCAAGTCAGTTCCAGGGCAATTGGTGTCAGTATGACAGTACGCGGTATTGAAGCTGTTGTTCAGGCAGGTATTCCACTAGATGAACTCCAGGCGTGTGGTATTGAGGTATCTGGAATGTCTTTATTTGTTGCAGGAAAAAATAAAATAAGAGCATTACCACCGTTAGATAACTTAAAACCTTTATCTCTGAGTCGCAGTGCTTTTCAGTTGTTACTCAATAAATATGCTGAAAAAGCAGGTGTCGTTTATCATTATAATCAGCGGTGTTTTGAGGTTAATCTAAATGAATGTCAGCTAATCACTAAAGACAAGGATGGTAACTATATAGATCACAGTGGTGACTTACTGATTGGTGCTGACGGTGCACGATCTTGTGTGCGAGATGCAATGCAAACTCATTGTCGAAGATTTGAATTTGAACAATCATTTTTTAAACATGGTTATAAAACGTTAGTCATTCCAGACGCGGAGAAAGTCGGGTTAAGGCCTGATCTATTACATTTTTTTGGCATGGACTCTGATGGTCAGTTTGCCGGTCGGGCAGCAACCATTCCCGATGGCAGCATTAGTTTCGCTGTTTGTTTGCCTTTTACTGGTAAAGTCAGCCTGCACACTGAAGATACAAATGCGATGAAAGCATTTTTTGATCGATATTATTCTATGGTCTCTGATGATATTCGCAAAGAATTACTCGCACAATTTATGGTCAAACCCAGTAATGATCTCATAAACGTACGTTCCTCTACTTTTCATTATAAAAACAAAGCCTTGCTCATTGGTGATTCAGCACATGCAACAGCGCCTTTTTTAGGTCAAGGGATGAATATGGCCCTTGAAGATGCTTATGTTTTATCATTATTATTTGATCAATTTGAAAATGATGCGTCGAAAATTTTATCTAAGTTTACTCAATTGAGAAAAAAAGAAGCCGATGCAATGCAAGATATGGCCAGAGCTAACTACCAGGTATTAAGTTGCTCTAACCCAATATTTTTCTTAAGAGCGCGATACTTGCGCTATATGGGCCAAAAATTCCCATCACTTTACCCACCAGATATGGCAGAAAAACTTTATTTTACATCGATGGAATATAGCAAAATTCGACAATTTCAACAAAAACAAAATGTATGGTACAAATTAGGGAGATTAAACTAATGAATATTCTTGTGATCGGTGCAGGGCCTGCTGGCCTCATGTTTTCTAGTCAGATTAAAAAATTAAACCCTGATTGGAATATCAATATTATAGAAAAAAATAATGAACAGGAAAGCGTTGGCTGGGGAGTCGTATTACCAGGTAGAGCGCCACATCATCCGGCAAATCCACTTTCATATTTATCAAACTACGAAACTCTAGATGCGCAATATTTAGAACAATTTAAACTGACACACCAAAATGAATCAGCCTTAACCCAAACCGGTGTAACACTATGTGGTGCTGAACGTAAATCTATGGTTCGTGAACTTCGTCAGCTATGTATCGGTTTAGGTATTAAGATTGAATATGAAAACCCTGCATTAGAACTCATTGATTTACAATGTGATAAATATGATTTAGTTGTCGTATCTAATGGTATTAATCATACCTCTACTTATTATAAAGAAGCGCTAAAACCCACAATTGAATTCGGTAAAAACCGATATATGTGGTATGGCACCACAAAAAAATTCGATGCTATGAATTTGATTTTTAAAACCCAATCAACAGGAATTTTTGTCGCACACTCTTATAAATATTCAAGTGACATGAGTACTTTTGTTGTTGAATGTAGTGAAGAAACTTACAAGAATTCAGGCCTTGATGAAATGTCGACAAAAGAAGCTGAAAACTTTATTGCTACAGTATTTAAAGAAGAGTTAGATAGCCATCCTGTTATATCACCAGCAGGGTTAAAATGGCGAAACTTTATGACGCTTAGTCATGAAAAAGCTTATAGTGATAATATCGTTTTATTGGGTGATGCATTGCAATCTGGACATTTTTCTATTGGCCACGGGACCACGATGGCCGTAGTTGGCGCTCAAATTTTAGTTAAATCCGTTTATGATCATAGTGATAATATTGCCAAAGCCCTTGAGAGTTTCAATCAAAGCGTTATGCCAATCATGCAATTGTTCGCGCAACATGCAAGTACAAGTCGTTTATGGTTTGAAAGTGTTGAAGATCGAATGCATTTATCAACGCCTGAACTTGCGCAAAGTTTTGCGACTCGCAGAGACCAATTACCTCCGCTACCGCCCGCATTAGGACAAGCACTGGAAAAAGCACTAACGCGTGGAGAGAAAACCCATGCAGCTTAGTAAAATTACAAAAATGCCCCCTTTATTGCCAGCTCAATGGAGCAGTAGCTATATTTCATATTGGCTGCCAATGCAGCCTGATGAAGATATTACTTCGGGATACTGTTGGTTTAATTATAAAAATAATGTTTGCCGCATTGATGGATTATTCAACCCCTGGTCGGAAAAAGAAACAGGACACAGATTATGGATGTCTGAAATCATGTATCCGAGTACGAACGAGTCATTCAAATCTAAAGTTTCATACACTCGTGAGGATATGAACAAAACCTCTGAGTTTGAAGCCGCTGTTCTGGATGATAAAATAGACCCTTGCCATGAACTCATACTCACGCAAGATGTTTTAATAACATGCAAAGCAGAGTATGTTGGTACATCAAAAATACTCGGTCATGATGTTGATGAGTGGTTTTTTCAACGCCCTAACGGTAAAGGACCAGCCACTTATTACTTTATTTGTGATACTAATCATTTAGTACGCATGATCACCGGAGACCCTAAAGTAATGGCGTCTGTCAGGGATTTTCCAAACTTCAATACATATAAAATTGACGAGGAAATTTTTAAACCTAAGCCTTTACAGGTTTAACTTATAATAGCGTTATAGTTAAACAGCCATCTTAATGAATATTTATGGTGGCTGTTTAAACACTTGATTCGTTTATAAACATCGAAATAAAAAATGGTAAAATTAAAATAAACCCTGATCCTCACATAGAGGTGATCACATAATGGCATCATAGGTTTTATTTACCACCTCAACTGAAATATTGTTATTTTGATAGTTACCAACAATGCGGTTGAACTTAAGCTGCTTGCTGCGAATAAAGTCAATAAACGTTCTACTGTAACTTGGTATAACCTTAGCAATGGTATTATCAAATGGAATGTGAAGAAAATCCGACTGAAAAATAATCTCACTATCCTTTAAATATACAAAGCTTTGCCTTTTGACGTGCATATTCTCCAATACATAAAAATGCGCACCATTAGTGACTTGTTCATGATCAATAGTGCGAAACTTGAATCTATTAATATCATCTGCAAACTTTGGGTAAGCTTTAATGGCTGCAATCGTATATTCGTCGGCCAGTATCTCAATACCTTGTTCAACATAAGCTTTAAGACCTGAAATTTCATGTCCGTGAGGATGAGTTACATAAACCGCTGTAATTTTTTTTGTAGGAAACTTGTTATAAATAAGTTTAATTGTACGTATGGCTAATGCGGAATATCCACTTGCACCAAATACCATAATTTCATCGCCATCAACTTTAAATAAACTATTTCGCCGGGCAGATGAGTCAGTAACAAGGTACAGATCTTTTGCTATTTCCTTTGATTCCAAAATCCCATCACTTTTCGGAACTTGCGGGCCATACCCCGGTGGCACTTTAAGTTTGGCAGGCTCTACTTGCTCTAAAATAACAAATTGATCATTATAGATAATGTAATTTGGCTCTGTAGCGCCATCATAATACTGATGTACAGTTCGGGCATAGGTGATGCCTCTCGTCGTTTGATAGTCATCATAAACAAAAACTGCACCTTTCGATTTGTTATTCAATGAGATCAATTGCAATGGGTTATTGCTAAATTCATAATTGATAACATTATCAGAGGTTGTATGTATTAGCGTACTTGTCCCTAATTTATTATTCCGTTGAAGGCTAACTTTTTCTTCAATATTGCTTTCTTTAAGCAAAGGCCTCACCGCCAAAAAATCAACATCCATAAGAATATAATCCATTCTATAAAAGCTACCCATACCTTGATTAATAATACGTTTACCCAAAGAACTGCCATTCTTTTCATAGGCAAAGCTCTCCTTATCACTCTGAAAATGCACCCTGTCGAGTAGCCGACCGCCTGACGTGTAATATATATCATTGTCGTAAAAGTGCTTATTAACCAGGTCAACTTCAACTGTTCTTTGTGCCATGCTCCTATTGGGTGTCAGGTGATCCCAATAATCATGAGATCTATATTGCTTATTTAAATAATGATGGCTCAGTGAGAAGGCATTAATTGCGAGTGTTTTTTGATAATGTATTTTAAGCTTAGCAACAAACTCTTCAGTTTCAGTTGCCAATGCTTTTGGCGCAGTAATAATGAATAATGCCACACAAATAAATGCTGACATGTGTAAATAATACGTTAAGTTAACTTTCATTGGTAAATCCTGACTTTATCTAGCACGGATAATCCTAATTCAGCCAATATAGAACTTCATTCAAAATTAAAACAGGCATAATATGTAAAAATACAAACTGTATATTTTACAAAAGTTTACATTCTATTTTTCAGAAACAGGCTATCCTCTTGACTGCTGCTAACTCTTTGATATTATCCCCCGTCATTTCACCATAACACTTCTTTAGTTTTATCAAAGAGATAATATTATTCTCAATCATTAATTATAAAAGGAAATTAGCTTTGAAAAATAATCATTTTATGAAATCACGATACACATCGATCCAGAAGGCAGTTGCACTGCCATTCATTGCAGGTCTTAGTTTAAATGTATGCGCTGAAACCTTTAATTACCCAATTGAACTCGGGACCCTCACACTTGAAGACGGTATCACCAATTCTGCATATATAGACGTCCAACAGCAATTCGATGAAATTGAGAGTGTTTGTATTAAGGCAAAAATTGAAAGTAGTACAGCCTATAATGTGTCACTGACTTACTTCAGTGCGGAGCTTATAGGTGATTTGGATTATATCCCACCTCCATACATCATCCCATTTGCTTACAACTTAGAATTTCCAGAACCAGGCAGTCCTCCAGTTGTTGTAGGCCCTAAAGATTTTAGTCTGTGCAATGATGGATTAAAAACTAGTTTTGTAGAAAATGGCAGTGAATTTACCATCACTGCTGCAACAGGTTTTGTTGAACTCAGCGAAATTAATCTTGAAGTCAAAGGAAAGCTTTCTGATACACAAACCTCAATCAATCTAGCTTATGGTCAGGAACCAACTATTTCAGCTGATGGTGGCTTTTTTGGTTTTAAGAATAGCGTACAAAATATTGATTCAAATATCATGTTTAAAGCTTTAAATCAGTGGTCTATGTTGAAATTACCAAATGGTGATTTTTATCCTGCTACTCAACCTATGGATATATTTACGTATTCAGATTTTAAACATGAATATCAGCACTATTTTAACGTTCCGGCATGGTTTGAAGCCGGTGAGTATGAGTTGCACTTACACGTCGCTGATCCATTAACTGGTAAAGTAGTTAAAGAAAAACTCACTTTTAGTAAATTAGAGCAATAAGTATCAGGAGAATGATCACATTTTGATGTGACAGATAAAACGACAGAGGCTGCAAAAAAGCAGCCTTATTTTAACTTAGCTCCCGTAATTGATACTTTACGTGATATCAATTTAAATACTTACGTCGTATTTTGTAATTCCCAACGCAGCTAAAAATATGTTTAAATTACTACATGTAAATCCAATAAATAAAGTGAATGAAATGAATAAAATTATAATGTTAACTGCTCTAGAGCGCCATATAGTTTAAAAAGTGCGCACCAGAATCGCTGAAAATGACTCAGGCAAGGCATGTAAGCGAATGGAATAGTTTATCTATTTCGAGCTTACATAACGCAGAATGAGTCATTTTCAGAGATTCCCAAAGGGCGAGTCTAAAATTCCCGCATACTGCGTTAAATTCTTTTGATTTAGAATAACTAAACCTAAAAAAATTTGCCTTGTCTGCGAAAATTTTAGATCTCGCTGGCGTATATTTTTTAAACTACATGGTGCTCTAGGCACTCTGTTTTCAATAAGCACCATGGCCAACGCTGGTGTTACAGTACGTTATTACAATAAAGATTCGAATACCTACAAATGGAATGCTATATGTAGTGGTAGTCAAAAGTCAGTTGAATTTGGTTCAAGCCGCACAGCCTCAGTAACAATTCAAGGTTCCGCGCCCTGCATAGTCGAAACTAATAGTGGAAAAGTTAAGTTAAAAGGCGGTGAAAACATCGAAATAAAAAATGGGAAAATTGAAGTCAAATAACCATTGATAGGCATAAAAGAGATTCTTTTGTGCCAGGTAAAGTTATTAAATAAATATATAATTCGATATTTCAGCGTTATGACACCTAGGTTCAAATTTTTAGTAGATAATTATGCTTATTAGCACCTCACTTAGCACATATTAAGTATACTTTTATTAGAACAGTGCTAATATTAATATGTCTCAGAAGTTATTTGTGGTTAATATGAAGTCTATCTTTACATCATATTTATGCATTATTCTTTTTTCCTCTCCATTATGTGTTACTGCAAAAGATAAAATCTTAGCTTATATAGAACAAATCCCACCTTTTGTAATTGTTAATAAACATGATATTTCAGGTGCTACGATTGATATTTTAAAGCACGCACTCAGTGGCAGTGATATCATTATTAACTATCAAGAAATTAATTGGGCTCGTGCATATTTAGAAGCTCAGAAGAAACCAAATATCATATTAACTGGGCTCAACAGAACACCTTCTCGAGAACACAATTTTCATTGGCTGCTCAAACTCCCCATTACTTATAACGGCCAAAAGATATTTATCTGGCGGTTAAAAAACACCGCTTTGGGAAATAAAAAAACCACAATGAAAAAGGCCATAGTCGCGGTTGTATTGGATGATTATAAAGCTGAATACTATAAGAGTTATGTAAAAAAATTAAATTTCAAACCAAATATTTATACTGTGGGCAGTCGTGCACAAGCCATTCACTTGTTATTTAAAAAGAGAGTTGATTACATACTGGGGGGAGAACTAAATGAGGCATGGGAAGTAAAGGAGCTAGGGTATGATGTCGATCAGATTGAAAGGGGCCCTCATCTGCCAAATGACAATAAAGGATTATATATTGCATTAAGTAAACATACTGACATGGATTTAGTTAATAAAATAAAAAAAGCGATGAATAAAATAAAGAACAATGGCGATATGAATGAAATTGTTAATTTATGGAAGAAAAACTAAATCATTACCTAGCAAAAATTGATAATAAATTAAGTACATTTGCATGTTTACATATCATAAAGAGCCTCATAGAATAGTCAGCGAATTATTATTAGAGATAATCATGGTTAAAGCACTTTCAAAAGTATTCTTTGTAACAGCTATGCTTATTGCCTTTATTGGGCAAGCCATGACCTTTAATACCCTGACCTCTTTTGAAAACGCATGTAAAGATTTCCCAGACTTCAACATTTCTAATGACAACAATAAAAACATAAACAAAGATGATCAACCTAAAACTGATAGCGAAGCGATAGATGATTGCTGTGATGTTGAGTGCTGCGATATAAACTGCGCCTGTAGTGCAACTGCGTGTACAACCTTAATGTATTTAAAAAGCGACATTGGCGCTAATCAAATAGTCTCTTTCAATGAACCGATCCCTTTACCACAGTCAGAACAACCAAATTCAATCACTTCTTTGCCCTATCGCCCTCCTATTATTACCTCATAGGCAAGTACTCACATAAATTGTAAAACATTACCGTAAACACGATTCATTAGCACACGAGTGCTAAGTTATTATTACGCATTACCCGAGGTAAAAAATGTTTAAAAAGCACTTAACGATAGCAGTAGCTACGCTACTAATACCAGCTATTACACATGCAAACGAGCATCACAAAAAACACCAACATGATGATCACGAAGATAAAAAAATAGAAAGAATTCAAGTAACCGCTTCACGTCTGGGCCGAATTGTTACGGAATCAGCGACCCGGACCGAAATCATTAACGGCGAAGAAATCCAAGAAAAAGCCTTAATGCGACCAGGTAATATTTCAATGCTCGTAGCAGAAACAGGCGGTGTTAGAGTACAAACAACATCACCGACTTTAGGCAGTGCCAACATCAGGCTACAAGGGCTATTTGGCCGATATACTCAGCTATTAAGCGATGGCTTGCCATTATACGGCGGTCAAACAGCATCTATTGGCCTGTTGCAAATACCACCAACTGATTTAGCGAATGTAGAAATAATTAAAGGATCTGCGTCATCGCTTTATGGCGGTTCAGCACTTGGCGGCGTGATTAATTTGATTTCACGCACCCCTGGCGATAAAAAAGAAGGTGAAGTCCTGTTTAATGTCACCTCTAAAAATGGCCAGGATATTACCTCCTATTTTGCAACACCATTAACCAACTCAACAGGTGCTTCGATTACCGCTGGTATTCACCACCAAAAAGAGCAAGATTTAGATGACGACGGCTGGATAGACATGGCTGGTTACAACAGAGGTAGCATACGCCCTCGTGTTTATTGGCAAGGTGAAAATGGGGCTAATCTATACGTTACTATGGGTGTTATGAAAGAGCAAAGAAATGGCGGTACATTAGACACTGCAACCGTACCTGATGGTACACAATTCCTTCAAACACAAGATACTCTGAGAACTGATGCTGGCTTTATTTATGATCAACCTTTAGGGGAAATGATGAATTTAAACGTACGAGGCTCAGCTATGCATCAGGCTCATCAGCATGAGTTTGGTACTGAATATGAGGAGGATAACCACGAAAGCCAATTAATAGAGTCTAGCTTATCTGGTTATTTTGATGAATTGGCCTGGGTGGTTGGTTTAGCATTACAATCTGAAAAATTTGACTCTGATACCGACTCTGAATTTAACTACTCTTACCAGGTTCCAGGCTTATTTTCACAAATAGACTATAACGTGAATGATGATATTGCCCTGTCATTAAGCGCCAGAACAGATTGGCATAGTGAATATGGTACACAAATAAGTCCACGTATTTCAATGTTATACAGCCCAGAAAACTGGACAATTCGAGGTGCTTACGGACAAGGTTTCTTTGCACCTAGCCCCTTTATTGAAGATATTGAAGAAGCCGGTTTATCACGCCTCGCTCCGTTAGAAAATCTCACAGAAGAAAGTGCAACAACAGCCTCTCTGGACATAGGTTATACCTTAGGTAGTGTAGAAACGAGTATGACTTTATTTGCTTCTGACATAAAAAATGTCACTGAATTACAAGTTATTAATGATATTTCAGAAGCTCCAGGCACACAAGTTCGCCTGGTAAATACACCTGGAACCAGCCAAATAAGAGGCAGTGAATTATTGCTGCGTTACCGCTGGCGAGATATAAAAATTACGGGCAGTTATTTATATACTGATGCCACTAAAGAAGATGAATTGAGTCTCGGCCGCACGCCTATAGCGCTTACCCCGAAGCATTCTGCAGGCGCTGTCATAATGTGGGAAGAGCACGGTAGTCATTTGCTGGGGTTTGAGGCTTATTACACAGGTACACAACACCTGGAGAATAACCCCTACCGCAGCAGAAGTAACCCCTATTGGCATTTAGGTTTACTAGGCCAAATTACCATTGGCAGTACCAGCTGGTTTATAAACGCTGAAAACCTACTGAATGTACGACAAACTAAAGAAGATTCCTTAGTATTACCCGTGCAAGCACCCAGTGGTCGATGGACTACAGATATTTGGTCGAGAAATGATGGTTTTACGGTTAATGCTGGTTTACGTATTCAGTTTGGTAGTTAGAAACAATAAGCATCAATAAAATTTGTAGAACAGTGTAATTCACAGCACAAAACAGCCTTTTTCAAGCTGTTTTGTGCTGTCTGATTAATGTCGATTTAAGAATTACCACGATAGCGGCTCGCCAATTAATCTGGTTGTTCAAGTTTCTTACGCCTGTGATTAAAAAGCATCAGAAGTACAAAGATAACCACCAGCATTGGCAACAGTTCTAGCCTATTTTGCTGCATACGAGACTGTGATTGAAAACGTGGAAAATTCTCCAAACTATCCTGACTCATAGGATTTGATTGATACAAGTGTTGATATAAGTGCTCTCGTATCTCCTGATGATAACCTGCAACATCTTGCACATAGTTAAAGTGTGCCTGACCGCTGCTACCTGCAAGGTTATTAAAACTTAATTGCAATAATAAACTCGGCGAAACCCAACTCATAGCTGACAAAGTATCTCGCTTTTGTTGTGCTTGCATCTTGTACTCTCTCCAGTGTTTATTAACGGTTAAATCACTCACGTGCTGTTGCGCATAATACCAAGGCCAGGAGCCAGCTCCATCAGGTAACTCAAAGCTTTTAAACTCTGGGTACACTTTAGTGAACTCAGTAAAAGCTTCTTTTGGTGGTTTATCCCAACCAAGGTTCATCACCATACGCTGCTCTAATGTCGCAGATAATGCAGGTTGTGTATCAAAGCGATTATCTAAATACAGTTGAATGCTAGCAGGCGCTAACACACTAAAAAACAACCAAATGGCCATGAAACAGAGAGTATTAAATACTGAGTTTTTTCCGAGCGTTACTATTAAGGCTGAAATTAGCGCCCAAAAAATGAAGTAAGCACATGTCGCAAAGACAATAAATACATATGTGTAATCAAAGTTTAGTCCTAACCAGAAAACCGCCAAAGTTATCAACAATGTGGCCAATATCAACACAACCCCTATGCATACCGCAAACTTGTACCAAATAAAAGTAGCACCTCCTTGTGCTAGGGCGCTAAACATACGCCAACGGTTAGCCTGACGCTCTTCACTGACGGTTGTAACAGTTAATACGCCAAGCACTAGGGGAAACAAATAAATAAGCACAAAACCAAGATCTAATCTTCCGGCTTTATATTGTGAGGGGTTAATCATTTCCTGTGCATGCACTTGCCCTTGCAATGCAAGTGCACGCACAGGTAAGTCACTGTGAGCAGAATGAGTTTGACCAATAAATAGTGCACTCCAGGGATTTACTAACCACTGTGTAGCACCAAACAGGTAATAACCTAAGTGACCTGCGCTTGGCAGCACTTCCTGATCTTGATAATCACTCAACTGCTTTTCAAAAGTAGACTGACTAAAAGCCTGTTTTTCAACAAGAGACTGGTAACTTTTATCACCCAAATATATCGCGATAAGGGCACTAATAAACACTACCGAGAGGCTAAATCGTGCTGCATTACTTGAAAAAATGAGCTTTAACTCGAGTTTAAGCCAGTTCATGAAGCCTCCGATTAAGTCTTGGCACAAAAAATAAAGTGGCAAAGAAACCTATAAATACCAATAAAATCATCCATGTCGTTTTTAAAGGTGCCAGCGACTGCGATAAGGACCGAGACTGATATTCAAAGTTATTAAATCTTTGCCAGTGGTGAGCACTGGCTTTAGACTGGCGATCGTGTTTTGCGTCTATATGCTCTGCATGAATTTCATTTAACTGACTAACTCTGGCGAACCTATATGCTTCAGATTGCTTTTCGTAATCGTAAAAATGCCAAATATCCGTGGCGCTAATCGCCATAGAAAGGTCTCGCACAAGTAAATACGGGTTTAACCAATACCAGTTGCTGATCATTTCGTATTGTTTTTGTTGTCGGTTCATTATATCGCGGTATAGTTGAGTATAAATTTCTGAGCTGATCCGCTCGCCTTCCTGAATAATCAAAGCTCGGTAATTAACGGGTAGATTTTCAATGCTATCGACACGGTACCTGGCTAGAAGCTGCTTCTTAAACTCACTAAAATGAGGATCATCAGGATTATGACTATCTCCTATTTGGCTAATTGCGTTTTTGATCTCATGATTAAATGCATTACGACTAGGCTGAGGGTATGATTCTGCGGCAAAATCGGCCAACACTCTGGGACTAACAATGGTTAACATAAACCAGATGGCAATAAGTAAAGACAGTGCATGAGGCCCGTATTTCACTATGCTTGAAATAAGCAATACAATGCCAACCCAAATCGCACAATATATTAAGTAAAGCATAAATAAACTAACAATACGCAGTAGCGTGTCAGCTGTAACTACAACATCGCTTAACACCACTAAACCGATTGTCGAAAAAAACACAGGTAACATGAATAACACTGAAATAAACAAATATGTCAATGCTTTACCAGCTAATATTATAGGCGTGGATAAGCTGATTGAAAACAACTGGCGTAACGTACCGCCAATATATTCACTATTAATACTGTTGTAGCCCAGGGCTATCAAAAGCAAGGGCCAACATAGTAGTAAAATGGTGGCAACTGACAAGTCAGAAAAACGCAGCAACACATCACTTTGCTGACTAGTGGTAAACATTGCGCTGTTTTGCTTATGCGCCTCTATATAAATACTGTTGCCTACAAAGTGATTTACACCATTATCAAAAAAACTCAAAGCGCTTGGCGAGCGAAATGTAAAATGACCAAAATGGGCAACTCTGTGCGGATGCCTGTCTGGCTGTGCCAACCACTGTTCTTGCACTATTTGCTGTGCATTTTGTTGTTGTACTTGTGTATTATTGAACTGATTCCAACCTGTTAGTAATATTATCAGCAAGAGTGCCTGCATACTAAAAAACAATAGCATGAATAAACCACTACGGCGCTTTTGTTGCCATTCGTGGTTAAAAATTAACAGTAGATTACCCATAGTGACTCCACTTTAAGCCGTTAATCTAACTAACTTAGGGTTGATTGCCTGGTGATAACGTTGATCTAAGCACTGCTGAAGTAATTCTTGCTTACTGAACCTTGCAACTGATTTTCCATGATTTAAAATTAAAAATTTATCACCGAGTTTTTCAGCGCACGCTAAATCATGGGATACCATCAGCACAGCAGCACCTTGAAGCGCCAGCGTTTGCACAATTCCCACGAACTCTTCCATCGCGCTGGGATCTAGACCTGAAGTTGGCTCATCAAGTAATAACAGTTTTGCTTCTCGCACAATCGCAAAAGCGATTCCGACTTTTTGGCGCATTCCCTTGGAGTAATGTTTGAGTGGTTTTTGCCACATATCGCTCGCTAACCCCGTTTGGGTGAGCGCTGCAGAAAACGCTTTTTGATCTGGATTTAATCCACTTAACCGGGCTAAGTAACTGAGATTTTCAATGGCGTTAAACTCAAGGTAAAGATTCATTTGCTCCGGAATATAAGCAATCTTTTCTCTTGCAGCTAACAAATCAGCTTTGTTATTGATTAAAAGGCGGGTATTGTCGATAAAAATATCACCTCTTTCAGCTTTTAGAAAGCCAAGTACCAAATTAATTGTGGTACTTTTCCCAGCCCCATTACTACCTAATAAACAGTATACTTCGCCAGCATTAATCTCTAACGACAGATTATCAAGCGCTAAGTGGTCACGATATTGTTTTGTGAGATCAACGATCTTTAACATCTGCTCTCTCCTTCTTTAAAAAACCTGACTAAGTTTAAAACTAAAAAATGGCTCTCGTGTACGATCTGTAAATTGATACTCAGCAATAGCGTCATTACGGGTTTCTTGATAAAGCGTGCGTTCCCAACGCTGTTTTTCATCACCCAAATCACTAACTGATAAGCTGATTTTGAAATCGTTAAATACGAAACCTTCTATAAATGCGCTCCAGCGTCCTGCTGTTTTAAAGTAGCTGTATTCATCAACATAAAAAGATTCATACTCGTTGTAAGCCTCATAGCCGATCCCCCAGGAAATGTGCGAACTTGTTAAATCCTGACGGAAATCAATACTAATGTCTGGGTCACTCATATCGCTTAATTCGCGTGTTTCACCGGTAATAGGATCGTCGAATTCAGAATCTGTAAATTTGGCAGCTATGCTTATTTGTGCACCAGCCATGTAGTCAAATAAAGGTAAGTTTATTGAAGCGTTTATGCCTTTTACTTCAGCGTCTCCTGCATTACCAAGGGCATGATCACCTGAAGGCAAAATAATGTGCTCAAGCACGTCTTGACGCCACTCATAGTATGCTTCAATTGTCGCAGCACCTTTATCTGAAAAACGATGATCAATCGCCAACCCTGAGCGGATTTTTGTATCAGGTTTTAAGCTTGCATTGCCGGAAAATTCACGGTCATTAACTAAATCGGCACTGGCTGCAAAATCACTAAAATCAAGCTGACCGACGGAACGCCTGACATCCCATCTATATTGCGTAGTTTGATTAGCATTATAAATCACCGCCAGCGATGGTTTTAAAAAGGTCAAAGATTGTTCGTTTTTGCTATCTCCGCTAACTTGTATTTTAGAATACTCAGCAGCAAGCCCCCCTTCTAAAAGCAGTTTGCCAAACTGCCAGCCAAAATTAGCAAACACTTCGCTACGTAATTCCTCTGCCCGCGAAAAGCTGTTTCGTATCTGTGGTATCAGACCATTTTGGTTTGCTTGATCCCACAGTTTTAACCAACTGCCGAGTTGATTAAGAGCAATTTCAGCACCATACTCCTGGCGGCTAAGTCCCCATTGCTTTTCGTAAGAGCGACCCACTAAAGAACGCAGTACATGCTCAGATTTATGTTCGTCAAACCTCTTAGAAGAGATATTTGCCAATGGATCTGATGCCATATAAGTATTGGAATTAGAGTCTACAAACCAATTTTGGAAATTATTAACGCTTAGTAACCTCCATTGCCAGTTTTGGTAAACTAATTGTTGCCACTCTATTCCCAGTTCGCCCGTGTAATATTGGCTGTCTTTGTCATTACTAAAATAACTATCTGGCGTTTGGTTATCGTAAATATCACGTTTAGTATCAGATAAAAACTGACTCCAACCAAGGCGTGCATTAATACTCAATCGCTGATTTACACTGAGTTTCCTGGCCGCATCACCAGACAAAAACACTTCATTTAGGGTGCTAGGTCTATCTTCAACTTGCTCACTTTGCAAAGTTTTATCTGCTGAGTAACTTGATATCTGCGCTTTACGCGGCAAATTATCATGCACCGCATTTAACTTAACTGAGCTATCCCAACCTTTAATTTGTTTAGATAATAACAACTCTGCACTAGGCGACAGATCAGATCCATTCGCTTTTCCAAACCCTAACTCCCAGCGTTTTGCAGTTTGTTCTTTGATTTGAATAACATTCGCAACAACCGATTGCCCAGCAGAATCCGACGTGCCAGAAGCGCCTCGTATGACTTCTACATGGGCAACCTGGCTAGCTGGAATACGTGATAGTGCTTCACGTATTCCACCAGATTTAGTTGTAGGCCGTCTGCCATCAATCAAAACATTACCCGCTCCTGCGGCAAATCCGCGAATATCATCGTCGGTTTCAACCAAGTTAAAGCCGGGTAACTGAGTTACCATATCAAGCGACGTTTGCGGACTATATTGCGTAAAAAACGCAGGTTCATATATTTCTGCATATGCTTGTTTTACATCTGTCGATTGTGCATTTGCCTTTATTGGTAAGCCAGCCAAAGCAGCACAAACAGACAAAAGCAGTAGTTGTTTTTTGTTTTGATTAACAGCAAACATATCGTCACTCCTTGTCTGGCTAGAACTGATAATCCATCATGATGCGCGCACTTCTTGGCGCACCTAATAGCAATTGATTAGCATAAATAAACCCTGGGTTATCCTGGTGTAGGTAGAAAACATCAGACCAGGGGACATAGTCTTCATCAAATACGTTGTCGATATTAAATGTTATGCGATAGTTCTCTGCGCGATAAACAGCAAATATGTTAGTCAGTGCGTACGACTCTAACGTTACCGTATTTTCGTTATCTCCATACCTGTCGTCCACATAGTGAACTGACGCACCAACCTCAACTGGCAAGCCACCAATATTGTCTACACTTGTGAATAGGTTAACGGTTAAGTCAGGTACATTAGGCGGTGTGTTTTCAGCAAATGTCTGGAAGTTAGCTGAGCGTTTAAATTCAGCTTTAGTGTATGCAGCGTTTGCGCTTAATCGCCAATCATTAGTAACCATAAATGAACTGGCAAATTCTAAACCCTGAGATATACGACCACCCACATTAGTAACGCTATCAAGTGAGAAACGTTCAAGAATATCGTCACGTTCGATATCAAAAAATGCTAATGTAGACTCAACTTTACCATTTAACCAGCTGCCTTTGATGCCGAATTCAAATTGCGTAGCATCGGTCAGGTCAAAATCTTGATTCGCGTTAACTAATAATATATTCGAGTTGATGGGGTCTTTTGCGTCACTATATTGCATATATGTCATAACTTCTTCAGTTAAACTATACACACCGCCCAGGCGCCAGCTTAACCAATCATAATCACGCTCAAAACCGTTATTTTCCATCACACCTTCGGCATTATAGTTTTCGCGTTTAAGTGCCATTTTTTCATAACGTGCATTCGCTACCAAAGTAAGACTCGGTGTGACTTTAAGCGCATCACCAAAAAATGCAGCGCGGGTTTTAATATCTGTAGGACTTACACCGCGTAGCTCACGTTCACCGTATGATCCTGACTCTGAGTTATACGGTTCAACAGCATCACCAGGTACTTGTGCTACTTGGCGTCTAAAACCCCGCGTACGAACAAAATCAAGATCGATTGCTTCAAGGCCTGCTACAAAACGGTTTTCCATGCTGCCAAAATCATTTTCAATATTAAACGTCAGACGGTTACCCAACACATCTTGTTCATGATCTAAGATGAAATAACCATAATATCGCTGTACTTCACCGTATTGCGTACACGTACCAACGACTTCAGTACAATACACATAACCTTCTGCATTTTGCCATGCACGATCTGCGTCAAAGTTAAATAAACTGTATTCAAGGCGAGCATTGTCACTTAACTGCCAAAATGCATCTAAACGTAAGAATAGTTGTTCAGATTTAGCGTAGGCATCTTCAACATTATAGTTATTGTCTCGCATAGCACCGTCGATCACTTCATCACGGTCTGTCGTTATTACGTCAAGCGGCTCTTTTGCGTCTGCTTTTGGCACTAATGGTGTCCCAAAGTAACTACCTACATTATCTTTCAGGTAGTCTGCGCTAAACTTAAACCCTAAAGAATCTGTTGCTTGCCAAAATAAACTCGCGGTAAAATTATTTGAATCAGAGTTTGTATCATCAACATAGCCTTCACTGGCATAGCGACTCAAATCAACCGTGTACCATAGGTTTTCATCTAAACTACCTTGACTACCCATACCTATATGGCTTGAATCAAAACTGCCATATCCAACCTGGAAATTCATACTATTTTCCATACCCGGCGTCGCAGTTTTAGTAATCGCATTTACTGTGCCACCAACCGAACCTACACCATTCAATACTGATGCAGGGCCACGTAATACTTCAACACGATCTAAATTAAAGGTATTTTGCGGACGCATAACCATAGTGCTTGGGCCTATCCACAATCCATCACGTAATACCGTAATTTGACCACGACTGAAGCCTCGCATTGAAAAAGTAGATGGCGCAGTTGGATGATTACCTGTCACAACTCCAGGTAAGTTCTGCAATGAATCAGATAGTTTGGTGTAACCACGTGCGCGCATGAGTTCTGCGTCGACGATTTCAATTGTTGCAGGAGTTTCCATAGCAGTTAAACCTAGTCTGCTGGCAGTATTAGAATCATCATTGAGGCTTAGGGTACCAATAGCGCTGCCAAGTACGATTAGGTGTTCAATATTTTGCTTTTTTTTACCTTTTTCGTCATTGTCAACAGTGTTTGCATAAGCCATTTGACCAAATGTCGCCATTGAAATAGCAATACACAGCGCACTGAAACGCGGTGCAAACCCATTACTTCTTTGCATTGTAGAACCTCCTGCTTGTTTATATGAATTAGTAAATTAATAGGTAGAAAAATAACCTTATGTCGTGATTTCCGTTTGTTGTACTTTCGTAACTGAGGGTTTTAAGATGCGAGAAAGCACAAAGGTGCTAGCAATACCAACAAAGCAGTAAACCAACCAGGGGAGTAAAGGCATTTGATGTTGATTTGCATAGTCTATCATTAGGCCCCCTAACCAATTACCTAGTCCGCCACCAAATGCTAAACCTAAATAGCTAAAGCCCATAAAGCTGCCCAATGCCTTTTGATCAGCCAGGCCAGCCGTGATCGCTTGTTGTGTAGGACGAGTCAATATAACGCCTAAACTAAAACACATCACACACATTAAAAAACTTTCAAAACTATGCACAAACCCAATGACTGCGCAGCTTAAGGACATGATTAGCATACCCAATAGTAAAATTTGACGGGTGTCTAACCAGCGCTCGCAATACTTTACAAGATGATATTGCAGAGCGATTGTGATAATGGCACTCAGTGCGTACATCACACCAACGCTTTCTTGATAGCCACTGAGTTTTTCAGCCCACAAAGGAAAACTTAAATTGAATTGAACTGATGTAAACCAATAGCCCATCATCAAAGCAGTAAAAAACACAAAGCGTTTGTTTTGCCACACTCTCCCCAGGTTTGTTAGTGACGATCCTTTTTCAGTTGAAGTCTTAAGTGATGGTAATAAAAACAAGGAAATAAAACTGTTTAGCAAGAAACATGCTGCTGCACCAAAACACACAGTAGCAAAATCAAATTGCAATAGAAAAATACCAATTAAGGGGCCAGCGGTAGTTGCTACACCACCTACCCAATTACTTACAATATAGTAATGTGAACGATCTTCTTCAGTGGTCAGTGCCACTATTGTAGCTTGATAAGGAGCTTCAAATAACGCCCCCCCAAGGGCCGAGAGTATCATGGCTACAAATAGCCATGCAGGATCACTAGCCCATGCTAAGCTTGCAAAACCCAAAGCTCTGACGAGTACACCAAAGAAAATCATGGGTTTCGCGCCTAACTTGTCACATAAGATCCCGCCAATGACAGTAAGGCCTTGCTGCGCTGTTTGCCTGACAGCCAAAGCGACCCCCACTAATGAGGTCGCGAAGCCTACATTATTAACAAAATGAACTGCAACCAATGGCATAAGCATACTAAAACCGGCAACCATAAAAAATGTGTACACCAGTAATGAGTTCAGTCCAATTTTACGCTGTCTTTCAGACATATCAGGATTTAGCGGGATAGTCGCCATGCTCAGCTCGCTTGATATAAGTAAACCGATGTCGGTTCGGCACTAAACTGTGAATAAGGAAAAGGTTCTGCACAAATAGCCGTCACGCCCTGCCCTAAAAATTGCGCCACGATTGCACTACCCGTTTGTGCATAAACCAACAATGGAATTTTGCGTTCACGAACAATGGCTAATATTTCGTCAAACGAGCCATTACTTAAGGTCATGCCAGTAACAATGACACGATCTGCCTGACGTAGAACCGGGATCATATCTTGCTCAACTTTAATACCAGAAGCAGTTTGGCTCATATTGAAATCACAGGGTAAACAAATGCCACCATGCTTTTCTATTTCATCAACAATCGGGTTTACCACACCAATCAACCCCACTTTTTCGTTTGGCTGAACCTTTAAAAGGCTAACAATAGCTTCATCCCTGGCAACTGCACGTTCAAGCGGCGTCCCCAGAGGTAATTCAAATTTCTGCGCCATTTTTGCCGAACGATGCGGTGTTGCTATACCAAAATACGCATCAAGCGCTGCAATACGCACCGCTAACAATGAATGCTCTAACAAGTCAGCGAGACTGTTACCCGCAAGGGATTCTGCGTCAATTTCGTCTAACTGTTTTGGCTCAACACAACAACCACCAAATGCTTTACCAACACGCAGTAACAGGTAATGATTACGATATATTTGCTCGCTTCCCGGAAAACGCGTACTTTGACGCACAGCAAATGCACCGACCACTGAATTTTCATTTGGTGAAACACCATATTGACCCTGTAGTACTTGAGTGATCAGGCCACTAATATTATCAATTTTTTGAGTCATAACTTACACTTCCTCAGGCGCTGAAATTTCAACTTCAAGGGACGCGATTGCAGCTTCAGCAAATTTACGCGCAGCCTTTCCTTGCTGATCGCGACTGATCGCAAAACCGAGGTAACATGCGTTATCAATAGGCGGGTAAATATCTTGATTAAGCGCGTCCTTTAAATCCCAACGCAAGAGGTTTCGATTATCGGCAAACTTCTCCTGCCCCTTAATTGCAACTAGTTTTCCTTTGATTTTTGGCACTAAAAACTTAACAGCGGCGCTGCCTGTTGCATTTTCAATACCCGATAAGTCAGGCGCCTGGTTCAATGCTAATTTGATATGGGTATCGAGAAAATCAATACCAGTTACTTGATTAATAAGCTCTGCAATATAATTGCCACCCGGACGTGGATTAATTTCAACAAGGCGTGGACCGCTTTTTGTAAGTTTAACTTCTGTATGACTGATGCCATTATCATGGCCTACCGCCTCTAGAACTTTAGTCACAAATTCAACAATTTCTGACGTTTTCTCGCTTGATAAGTCAGCCGGAAACATATGACCATCTTCAATAAAATAAGGGAAACCAGTAAGTGACTTGTCAGTAATACCGATAACATGCGTTTTTCCCTGGAAAGTAATTGCTTCAACACTCACCTCCTCCCCTTCCATAAACTCTTCTAGCAACCACAATGCATCACGTGTTTGTTCGCGGAAATTGTGAGTAAACTTACCAAGTTCATCAAAAGCCACTTTTAATTCATCTTCATCATGCGCCAAAGTAACATAGGCACTTGATGCGAGATCTGAAGGTTTAATAATCAACGGGAAACCAATCTCTTTTGCTGCATTTACAGCATCTTGCCAGTTGGTGCAAGTTGCAAAGTTAGGGTTAGGCAGGCCTGCTTTGTCTAGGGCTAATCGTACTTGATGTTTACGCCTTTCGATTCCTACATTTGAAGAAAATGCTTGTGGCAAATTAAGTGCCTTAGCAATATCAGCAACTGTTTCAACATAGTAATCACAAACCGTTGATACTCCGTCGAACTTAAGCACAGCATGTTGCGATTTTAAAAATTCGATTAATCCTTGGGTATCATTCGTTTCAGTTGTCAAAACGTTGTCCGCATATGCGAAGATCGGATGGATCTTTTGAGTTTTTTCGTCTAAATAGTGATTACGGTTGCGAGTAACAAAAGTATAAGAATGGCCTAACTCATGAATTGCTTTAGGAAATAGCCTTCCAGTGCCTTCGACCCAGTTCTCAATAATTAGTAAATGTGCCATTGTGCTTCCTCTTGCGTTAAAAGAATTTAGATTCTTTTTTGTTTATTTCCAGTACAATTTAAAGAGATGTTATAACATCTCAAAATATAGCGCAATAAAAATTTATTGAGGATAAACTTAAAAATACCGAGCTTAGGTATTTCTCCGAATATATTGATAAATAGCACTAAAATAAGAATTTAATTTTTGTTTACCCTGCAATAATATAATGTTATAACATAACAAGAAATGCGATGTAACATTTATTTTGGCCAAACTTATGAGTCGCAAGACAATAGGAACTCCGCATAATGCTGATGGATTTAGAGAAAAAAAAATATACCAAACGCACTCGTAAGCAGGCATGTGTTGGAGTGTGTCGCGGCGCTTTAGGTGAGTTGTTCCAGGGAATATCCACCGATAACAAAGATGAGATTGTTGTTGTTTCTTCACTAATACCAAAATACAGCTGGGCTTATTTCACGCCTTGTGAAAGCGGCTTTAGTAGCCTTAAGGATCAAACATTAGCGACCCCTGAACGTAGTAAATCGTTTCGCGCTTTAGAAATTTATTGTAAAAAGCTAGGTTTGATTTGGCCAAGTGGCCATTGGCACTTTCATAGTGACTTACAAGTTGCCCGAGGAATGGCAAGCTCTACAGCGGATATCGTCGCTACCTTAAGATGTGCCGCCAGCTATTTTTTAAGGGAGCTTACTATTAATGAGATCCTTTTTGTATTGTCACAAATTGAACGTTCAGACAGCGTTTTTTTAGATAGACTGGCGCTTTTTTCCAGCTCAAAACACCAGATCATCAACCAATTCTGTAAGATCCCGCCGCTCTATGCCCTATATATGCATGAGGCTGATGAAGTTGAAACTGACGGCACTAAAACATTACTGCTTGATTTTTACCGGCAAAACTACGGCCATTATGTCAATTTAAGCCAACAAGCGGAACAGGCCCTGCAAGCGCGTGATTTACACGCAATCTGCAACGTAGCCACTAAAAGTGCGGAGTTATCTCAAGAGATTTTACCAAAACAACATTTCGAACAAATTTTCCTGGCGCAAAAAAAATTTAACGCAGATGGTGTTATTACAGCACACACAGGATCTGTTGTTGGCTTACTTTACTGTCGCCAGCCTGATATCACAATCCTTGAAAATGTTGCTCAATTTTACAAAGAGTTGGGTGGCTATTGTCAATATACGGAGATAGGCACATGATCCATTCACACATCTCGGACGCAATCAAAACACCACACCTTATCCACTTAGGTGACAACCTTTATGTAGCACGTTTCGAGTCTATGAAAGTTTTTTCGACTCTCGCAGCAGTAAAGTCACTACTTGAACGAGATTTAATCAATAAAAATGACACGTTACTCGATAGCTCTAGTGGTATTTACGCTTACGCACTTGCACTCGCTTGTAATAAATATGGACTTAAATGCCATATAATTGCTTCTAAAACTGTCGATCCGGTGCTTAAATTACAACTCGAGCTATTAGGTGCCATTGTTGAACCCGCTAAATCCGCACCAAATCTAAAAATGGATCAAGAAAACCGAGTTAAACGAATTGCTGAAATTCTTAAACAGCGCGACGATATTCACTGGATGCAACAATACCATGATGATATTCATTACCTGGGATACCAGGAGTTTGCAAAAACCATCGCAGACAACTTCCCTGAGGACAAACTCACACTCGTAGGTGGAGTTGGCTCTGGTTGTTCAACAGGTGCCACAGCAAAATTTTTACGTAAAATGGGAAAAGAGGTCGCCTTACATGGTGTTCAACCTTTTGGTAGCATAACTTTTGATTCAACCCACGTTGAAGATCCAGATATTATCATCGCTGGTATTGGTAGTTCAATTGAATTCAAAAATGTGCGGGCTGAATTTTACGATTATATTCATTGGATTTCATTTGACTACAGCCGTCATGGTGCCATTGAACTGCTCAAAAAACATGGGGTATTTGCGGGTTTATCTGCAGGTTCATGTTATACCGTAGCCAACTGGTGCGCACCTATGCTCGACAAACAGCAGCCTTGTATTTTTATAGCTGCTGATATGGGACATCGCTACTTTGAGCCTGTGTTTCAAACACATGAACTAGCGAAACCTGTATCAAAGCTTTTCCCGACCATGATCAATGATGTGCAGCAATTGCAATTAGATTGGTGCGCAATGCCGTGGCAACGAAAACCATTTACAACCAATAAAAAAGAGCAAGTAACTAAAAAAACATTAGTGACTGAGCAATAAGGTGATAACCACAATAAAACCAATACAAGATCGCATCATTGCACTGGATAGCATAAGAGGTTTTGCCTTATGCGGTATCATTTTTGCCAACTTAGTGAGCTTTACCGGTTTCTACTCTCTCTCTTTTGAGCAAATCCACCAACTTTCCTGGCTGGATCGCGGGGTGTTATTTGCCATAGATTTTTTTATCGAGGGCAAATTTTATAGCGTATTCGCCATTTTATTCGGTGCAGGCTTCGCTTTACAATACGCGAGATTTAAAGAAAAAAATCAAAATTTCACACCATTTTGGTTACGTCGTATGCTTGTACTTATGGTCATAGGGCTATGCCATATGTACTTTATTTGGCACGGCGATATATTAACCCTCTACAGCCTGTTAGGCCTATGTTTATTGTTGTTCGTTAAAGTTAATAATCGGGCACTGTTAAAATGGATGCTGATATTATTAACTTTGCCGCTCGTTATTCATCTCATACTGTTAAAAACCCAATCACATGCGTTTTGGCACAGCATGAATGATGTAGTAATAAGTATTCGCCATATCCTTAACTATAACGATATAAACTTAATGGCCATGCGCACCTCGCAAAACACGATAGATACTTTCTGGGGCAATATTTTTAGCGCTATCCCCCGACCTATGTCTTATTTAAAAACAGGTAGGCCATTTCAAGTACTCGGTCAATTTTTACTGGGCATCTATTTAGTACGCTATTATTTTCAGGCCAAAGCTCAACTTCCAACTGGCAAACAAATTTTTGCTCTCTTAGCAATTGGCTGTGTACTCAATTTAATATATGCCTATATCAAAGCAATAACTGGTAGCCCTTTCTCTGCCAATGCATTGGGACTTTTACAAGGCGTTGTTTATCATCTTGGTTGTACAACGATGGCATTGGGTTACATAGCTTTACTTTACCGTATATGGAAAAGCAAGTCTGGGTTTACCGGTGTAGCAACCCTGGGTCGTATGGCACTTTCCGTGTATCTAATGCAAACAAGTATTTGCGTTATGTTATTTTATGGCTATGGATTAAGCTTAATGGGTAAAGTACCTTTCTATACTATTCTGTTCTTTGGTACAGGCATTTTGTTCATGCAATTTGTGTTTGTAAACCTCTGGTTTAAGTTCTTTAAATTTGGCCCAATAGAGTTCCTATGGCGTTGCTTAGGATATAAAGGCTCAGTAACCCAATAAATGAGCGTACAGACAGAAATCTATACGCTCTTCCTTACTCTAAATAACTCAAAGCGAATAACTTATGGAGCCACCTCTACTAAAGAAAAATTATCAAAGTAAACGCTTGAACTGTGCTCGTTCTCATACACATATACACCCACTTTAACTGTCGCAGCGCCTTCTGGTACAACGAAACTAACACCGACTGGCTCATATAAACCAATTTCGCCATTGTAATACATCCCTGAATTAGAATTGCTATGAAAGCTACCATCTGCTTTTCTAAACTGCACCATCACAGCGCCTTTAGCAGCGCCGGTACCTAGAGTTTTCATATCAACATGAAATAGATAACGTTTCCCCGTCTCAACTGGCGCTTTTACCACAGACCATGCCTGGTCATGTTGGCCATTCTTTAATGGCGCATATGGCTCTACTATTTTCATTGCGTTGTCGGAAAATATTTCAGTTTTTGGCACCCACCAATGATTTGAATTATTTACTGAAGGGTCTGAAAGTAATTGAGGCCCGATAAATTGATAACTTGCCAAGTTAAACGTATTGCTTGGCTGGAAGAAGTTATGCTCAAATATGCCGTACTCGCCCGCTGGAGTCCATACACCATGTAAGCCGCCATACATTTCATTATTAGAAATTGAAACGTTATTAAATGCTGAACCAATAATATGAATATGCGGCCCTACCATAGAGTTCCAGCTGCTTAATATTTTGTTATTTTCAATTCTTGCATTGCTTAGAGTTGGCTGAAATCCACTGGGCTTGGCTTGATTAAATAATAAAATACCTGACTTATTATTATCGAGCTCATTATTTAAAATATTAATGTTACCCCAATCAAAATCATGCTGGGTATAGTCATTCTGATAGGCCCAGACAGCAATACCAAAGTCAGGTCCATTTTTTACAACATTACCTTCGATTAAAACATTATCGTATCCGGAAACACTAATACCAACCGCATAACCGCTAAAATCAGCACCAGGACCACTTATTGTATTGTTTCTGACTGTTAATAGCGGATCATTAGGCATCACCGTTTTTGCTATTACACGTGGCGAATGTAATTGAAGGCCACACTTTAGATTTTCAAATTGATTGTTTTCAATCCTTAGTCCATATGTACTAAGCCAGTCACTACCAGTGCTTACATTACAAACATTATTAAACTTATTACGAGCAATGAGTGTCGATATTCCAGGGCCGTTGCATGGCTTTCCTATCATATCTTCATCGTTTGAAAAATCAGAAATTGCTGAATAACCAAAGTTAGAAAAATTACTATCTTTAATTTGAGTAAGACAGCTATTAACATTGGTTATGCCATGATCTTTAACATTGATATCAGTAAGAGATTCGGTAACACCTTCAAAAGAAATGTTTTGTATTGTCGTTTCTCGACTACCAAAAATTGAAACCATTGCACCTAACTGCTTATCCCATAAAGGCACAAACTTTTCACTTTTAACTAACTTAGTATGTTCAGATGGAGAATAACCACCGTAACCCAACTTACCATTTAAAGTAACGTTATTCATATATTTAATAATGATAGGAGAATCTAACTCGTAGGTACCAGCTTGAAAATTTAATTGCAGGCTGCCTCCGTCAGGACCCGTACCATAATAGTGCATAGCTAATAAGTTGTTGATACCGTGAGAATCATCTTTGCCGTCATTTGGCATAATGCCAAACCAGCTCAGTTCATAAGTAGCACCATATTGTTGGCACTCAGGCAAACTTGCTACTGTTTCTGCCCAATGTTTATAATCAATTTTGTGAGAGCGACAAAGGCTAGTTCCGTAGATAACAGGAAGGTCAGCATTTTCGTTTCCATTAAAAACGAGCGGACCTTGAAGCATGGCGTTATTTTTTACAACGAGCGAATTAAAATTAGGTAACGCAGCTAAGTTCGGTAAATTTCCTGAAAAGTCATTATTATAAATAACTGCTCTAGCTTTTTATTTAGTGTGACATCAGGTAAATCGCCCGTTAACTTATTAGTATGCACACTTATCGTTCTGAGCTCTGGTAAGTCGCTTAGATCCGGTAACTGCCCTTCTAGATTTTTATTGCCCAAATAGAGTCGGGCAACACGGCTCCCCCAACAATGAACCCCATCCCATTCACAAGGGTTATTTGTTTGCATCCAGTTGTTAGTTTGCGCATCACTCCAATTAAGGCCATTAGTTTGATCCCAAATTCTCTTTAAGTTTTCACATTGTGCTTCTGTCGTTTGCTCTACATCGCTACATTGCATTTGTGCAAACACTGAGTACGAACTCATACTTAATGCCAAGGCCGTTAGATGCTTTAATTTCATCACTAGTTCCCTATCAATTTATCTCTTTTACAATTCAGTTTTAATTATTGTTTGTCGAATTTAATCGGTTAAATAATACTACTTACCTGTAAAAGTGTATAGGATTGTGATATTTACATACTTTCAGAACCATAAATCTGATTTATAACATTTAAAGAGATATTGTTATTGCGGTAGTGGCCAACAACGCGCTCAATTTTAAGTTGTTTACTTCGTATAAAATCAATAAACGCTTTACTATAGCCAGGCACTATTTTGGGTATCGTATTATCGAAGGCAACTTCAATAAAATCTGACTGATAAATAATCCCTTCGCTTTCGAAATGAGCAAAGCCTTGTCGCTTAGCACGCGCGTTTTCTAATACATAAAAACGTACACCATCAATCAATTCATTGTCAGCAATAATGTTAAATTTAAAATTATCCACCTCTTTTTTGAACCTGGGATAAGCTTTGATAGCTTCAACCGTATATGCATCAGCACATATAACAGCACCTAATTTAACATAAGCAGTCAGGCCGGCAATATGATCGCTATAAGGATGAGTCACATAAACCGAGGTTATTTTCTTTTGCGGAAATTGTTTCGAAATGAGTTCAATAGTTTGCTCGCTTCGTTTGTTATTAACAGGCGCACCAAATACCTTGATTTCACTGCCAGTTACTTTAAATAGCGTATTAATACTGGCTGAAGCATGAGAAATCAGATATAAATTGGGTGCAATTTCGGTTGATGTCAGTCCCTTGTTATATTGAGGAATAATCGGACCATACCCACCTGGCAATTGAAGTTTAGCTGGTTCTATTTTATCTATAATAGAAAAAGAATCTGTTTTTGTGATAAAACTTGGTATTGTGTCGCCATTGTAATACTTCACTAATGAATGAGCGAAAGTTATGCCATTAGACGTTTTATAGTCATCATAAACATAAATGCGGCGTCGCGATTTATTATTAATCGATAACAAACGTAAAGGCCTGCTGCTGAAAACATACTCCATAACTTGATCATTGGATGTTTTATGTATCAGAGTTACTTCGTTTAATTGTTTATTGTGTTGGATCTGGATACTTGCTTTCACATTAGTTGCTTCAAGTAGCGGTCTAACTGCAAAAAAGTCAACATTCATTAACGTGAGATTTTTGTAACGCTCAAAACTATTCATACTTTGATTATGAACCCGTTTACCTAAAAAATTGCCATTTATTTCATAGCGTAAGCTTTCTTTGTCATTTTGAAAATGAACCTCATCAACCAAACGCCCACCTGTAAAATTATGCACCACATTTTGCGTATAATGTTTTTTTTGTAGATCTATCTCGGTGATCTTAAACGCCTTATATCTGCCAGGTGCGTTATAGTCCCATGATTGATAAGCATCACTTTGTCCTAAGTAATGGTAGGTTAACGAAAATGCAGTGATTGAAGACGTATCATGATAATGCGTCTTTAAGGTATCAATAAACTCATCAACTTCAATTGACCACGCTTTTGACATTGCAAATAATGTGACGCCAGTCATTATTAAAAAGTAAAAATAGCGTGTACATTTATTTATCATCAGTCATTCCTCATAATTATCGTTTTTAGGTTACTCATATCCAAAGATACAGTGAAGTTAAGAAAAAATATTGTGAACAATAAAATCAAAGATAAACATCCTTATTCAACTACATAATATTTATAAGAAAAATATAAGGACTTATTTAATAATAAAACAGGCAGATAATGTAAAACTTCAGCTTAAAAGTTTTACAAAAATTTACATGGGGTTTAACTCATTTCATACAATATCAGTCGCCACGTGTAATATTGCTGTAATAGACAGTTTAATGTGCACCCGTTAGGTTTAAACACGAATTATCCGCTGCGCTTTAAAAAGAGCGCTAGCTTGGAATATCATTGATATAAAAGGATTATAATTATGTGTACCGACTTTTCGATTAAAGCATTGACACTTGACCCTGATAATAAAACCATACCTGTCATTGGACGCTCAATGGAACTGGGTCCAAATTTAAAGTCAGAGCTCTTTTTCAGGGCGGAAGGTTTTAAATACACCCAAATGGCGGCTCACTCGCTCGAAAAATTATCAAGAGACATAGACAGTACAAAGTTCATTGTTCGATCTGATATAAATAAAATTACCCCAAAACTACTCACCTGGAGTGGTCAGTATAATTTTATCGCTCTAAATGGTTTTGCCACAGAAATCAGCAAAGCTCTACAACCGGACTCGGCCAAAAAAATCACTAAAAATCAAGATGATTTATATTCAGATATCGCAACAAATGGTATGAATGATCAAGGACTGACAACTGGCGCTATGGTATTTGCTAAATCTGAATATCAAAATCCATTTGATGAACATGATAAACTCATCCCCTCAAAAGGCATTATCTTTTACCCGAGCATTACAACTTGGATCCTATCAAACTGTGCGACCTGCCAGGATGTTATCGACAGCTTACAGTATGGTTCACTGACTATTAACTCTAATGGTTCATGTCTCGTTGAGAGTCAGGTTGAAAACAAACATAAGGTCTTAGTTGCCAATCCATTTGTGCCAAGCTCAGTGCCCAGCGCCATGAATTTCCATTTTCCGGTTCATGATGCGCAAGGCAATAGCATTGTACTTGAGTATGTCAAAGGACAATTGCAGATCACTGATTTAAACCCAATAGGCGCACTAACAAACGACCCAGTGATTGGGTGGCATCAAGAAAATGTTATCAATAATTATGTTAACCTGGTGCCATTTAACTTTCAAAATGACTTAGGCGTACCAGATACACCAAGTGTAACGACTTATAAACAAGCCGCTTATAAATTTCAAAGCTTTTCTCATGCACAAGGAACCGGTTTTTCAGGACTACCTGGCAGTTCTACACCTGTCGACCGTTTTGTTCGTGCGTCAATAATGAGTAACTTTTCATTTCCAGTATTCCAATTGTTAAATCAAAAAGAGATAGACGAAGTCAATGCATTTAAGAAAAGTGCCAACGATTATGCAAAACTATACAGCGAACAAGTACCAATAGAAGCAGATATCGAAGTCGGAAAAGCCGATGCAACTACCCTGGCTTTTCATATTCTCAATACCGTCGATATCCCACTTGGTACCAGCAGAGATTCTAAAGGGAAAAGTATTCACGACTATACCCAATGGGGCACTGTTTCAGATTTAGTCAACAAAACGTTTTCTGTTCGTATGTATCAGTCGCCTCAGGTATTTGAATTTGACTTAAAGCAACTAAATTTCAAAGGGCTTGAGTCGTGTGTATATAAACTAGATGATCACATTCAATCCGTTAACTTAACCGATGCGGTTAACCAACTCGCAACTTTGAAACAGCAAACCAAACTGGAAGAAACGGTTTAAGAAACCTTCAGGGTCAAATATCCTCTGACCCTATTCTTTGCTCCCACAAAATGTACAACTATCACATCAAGGCATCATAGGTTTTATTCATAACTTCAACGGTAATATTATTATTTTGGTAGTTTCCCACAATACGGTTGAACTTAAGCTGCTTATTTCGAACAAAGTCAATAAAGGTTCTGGTGTAATTGGGTATAACCTTGGCAATGGTATTATCAAAAGCAATGTGCAGGAAGTCTGCTTGAAAAATAACCCCGCTGTCTTTGAAATGAACAAAACTTTGTCGCTTTGAATGCATATTTTCTAAGACATAAAAATGTGCGCCATCAATGATTTGTTCATGGTTAATGGTGCGGAATTTGAATTTATTGATGTCGTCAGCGAATCCTGTATAAGCTTTGATCGCAGCAATACTATAGTCATCGGCAAGTATTTCGATACCCTGTTCGGCATAGACGTTGAGACCATCAATTACATACCCATGTGGATGGGTTACATAGACTGAAGTAATTTTCTTTGTTGGAAACTGTTCACCAATTAGTTTAATCGTTTTTTCTGCTAACGCAGGATTGCCACTTGCACCAAAGATCATTATTTCATCACCACTGACTTTAAATAAACTATTGCGCCACGCTGAAGAGTCGGTAACAAGATAAAGGTCTTTTGCAATTTCCTTTGATACTAAAATCCCATCACTTTTTGGGATTTCAGGGCCGTATCCTTGTGGCAGTTGAAGTTTGGCAGGATCAACCTCATCAATGACCTCAAATTGCTCGATAAATTTTATGTAGGCTGGTTCTGATGCCCCTTCAGGGTTTGAATGTACAGATCGCGCAAAGGTGATGCCTCTGGTCGTTTGATAATCATCGTAGACATAATTTGCGGACGTTGACTTATTGTTGATCGATAAGAGTTGCAACGGATTATTTCTAAACTCATATTCGATAACACTCTCATCGCCGTCACCATCAGAAACTTTATGAGTGAGGGTATTTGTTCCCAATTCATTGTTCTGTTGAAGGGTAGTGCTGCCCTCAGTATTACTCTCCTTAAGCAGAGGTCTTACCGCCAGAAAGTCAACATTCATAAGAATAAAAGGTATCACTCTATCAAAATTATCCATACCTTGATTGAAGTAACGCTTACCTAAAAAGCTGCCGTTCGGTTCATAATAATAGCTCTGAGTATCATTCTGGAACTGAATCCTGTCGTTTACCAGACCGCCTATAGAGTAAAGTATATCGCTATCGGCAAAATGCTTTTTTACCAGGTCAACCTCAATCATTCTTTGTGACATGACTCTATTTGGCACTTTATAGTCCCAATAGTTTTGGTCGCGATACTGTTTATTTAAAAAGTGATAACTCAATGAAAAGGCTTTAATTGGCAGTGTTTTTTGGTAGTGTATTTTGAGCTTATCGACAAACTTTTCTGCCTCACCTGCTTGTACTGATGTTATCGTTATGGTGAATAATGTAATACATGCAAATGCTAATGTGCTTGAATAACGTATTAGCTTAACTTTCATCGCTCATTCCTTACTTATATTGAAGTTAGATAATTCGTACCAAATGAAAAGTAGTGAATATTAGATAAAAATATTGTTGTACTAAGAGTCTAATAACGACAAACACCTTACAGTTGGAGAATATTAATTTGAGTTAATATCGCATCCCATTTAATGCTAAAACAGGCACGACATGTAAAAATGCGGAGTATGAAGTTTTACAAAAGTTTACATTCGATTTCTCTAAAATATTGTAACTCGAACAATTAGGCGTATAACCCCATGGAAAGAAAGTGAATATTTAACATAAAATGAGGTAGCCAGAATGTCAGCTTAAAGAAACAAAACAGCCCCGAAACGTTCAGAGTATTTTGGTTAAAACTATCTCAAATAACATCAAGAATTTACAAAGTTTACTGACTGACATAGGCTCACAATTGACGTTAGGAACTCAAAAACTAACGTCTTCTTTATGGCAGAAGTCTATTTGTTTTTCGATGTTTGCCAAACAAAGGGAGCGGGCTTAGAGGAAGTCTTTTCTGCTACGGCTGGATTCTGGGCGAGTATCGCTCTGATTAATTTCCCAGTTTCTTTATGTTTACTACAAAATGTTTTTAGGTATAAAATTTCAACTCTACTGCGTGCCCAAGGGGTTGTACGCAGAAATTTCAAACTTGATTTAAGACGCGGTTTATTGGTGAAACAACGAATATTAAGTAACTCACCCATCTTAGCCCAACCAATTTCCTTCTCCAGTTCGGTTAGAATCTGTTCAAGTTTCACACCGTGTAGCGGATCATTGCCTTTATTCATAGTCTACCTAAAATCAAAAATAGCATTATAACAATGCTTCCTAAATATTGACAGATTTATGCGTTTAACTCAGTAGAAGAGCGCCAATAATTTTATGGAAAAGCTAATGTCCTCAGTGAGCTTGAAACAGATATTACAATAAACTTACTGTTAACTTCATCTATTGAAAATAATAAATACACCCACTGTTAATCGCTATTTTAAAGGTTGGATGTCATCGTTTTCTTTGGCGTTTAAGAGTCAGTTAAAACAAAAGGCTCACCGTCAGAACAAAATCATCTAAAAGTCATAAGGACGTCAGGTATTTTAAGATCGGTTAGCTTAAATTGACTCTTCAATCACATTAAAGCGTTAAACCAATCGCAAGCGACTTTAATATGGAAGTTAAATAATCCATTGATTTCAAAATAAGGAAACAATATGAAAATCTACTCAATGCAGCAAAAACTACATTTTATTTTAATACTTGTATTCGCCGTATTTTTAAATGCCTGCACTATTGAAAAACAAGTATCAAAAAACAATGATTCACTAACTACAGAAAAAACACATAGGGTAACTCCTGAAGTTTCTGCGCCCAGCATGGAATCTAAAGAGCGCAGTGAGTCAGCAGTTACCTTAGGCGAAATATCTTCACTTCATTCAAAAGTGTTAAACAAAACTATTCCACTATCAATCCATTTACCTGCTAACTACGATAGTTCAAGGAAAACCTATCCCGTGATCTATATGTTGGGTTCAGATTACCGAGCCAGGTTCGCCATGTTAGCTTCTACACTAGACTACATGAGCGAAGGACAAATTCCTGAGATGATACTTGTTGGAATAGATTTACCCGAAGGAAATAGTATTTTGTTACCAACAAGAAAAAATCAAGATACAACAATTCCAGATAATTATATTAACTTTTTTGAGACAGAGCTGATACCGCACGTTGATAATGCATACCGTACTGCTCCATTTCGAGTCCTGTTTGGCGGCTCTAACAGTGGCTTTTTTACTGTTTACACGCTACTCAATAACCCCCTTTTGTTTAATAGCTACTTTGCAAGCAGCCCATCTCTTATGGTTATACCGGAAGTGCTTCAACAAAAAATAAAATCAGGTCCGTTAAAAACGCTTTCGGAAAACAGATTTCTACACATCATTTACAGCGATGATGAAGGATTAACAAATCACGTTTCTGAATTCACTCGCGTTTTAACAGAGCATAAACCAGAGAGTTTTACCTATAAAGTGGATGAATTGGTGAATCAGGGTCATGTACCAGCAATGGATTTCACACAGTTTCTTTTTGCGTTATATCCTGACTACAATCCCTTCAATTTCCGTGAAAATCTGGAATCGTTAGATAAAGTGACACAACATTTCGATAGCTTATCAAAACGATACGGGTATGAAATCCAGACTCCTATATCGATCATATTTGACCTTGGTTTTGTCACTACAAGAAGTAAGAATTTAATTGCCGCAGAAAAAATCTTTCAATATTCCTTAGAAGTGTATCCTGAAGGAAAGGAATCTTATCTCGGAATGGGTCTTGTACGCAAAGCTCAAGGACAGCGTGAAAGTGCTAAGGTCATGTTCGAAAAAGCACTGACAATTGATCCAGATTTTTCACTTGCTAAAAGGTGGCTACAAAGGCTATAGAACCTAATACCCGTCAAATAATGAGAGCCTTATTGATGGTTTTAGTATGAAACTCCTTCCTAGACCTTACTTCTTCGTTACAAATTTTAGATATAAAAAAATAAAGTATCATACTAATTTTAAATCTGTTTCTCTCAAAACTAAAATTCAAGTAATAAAGTATCATACTAAAAATTCCAATTTAGGTTATTTAGCAAATTTCAGAGGCACTTGAACTAACTGATTTTCACCTTTTTCGGTGATGGTTTAACCCATAGCTGCATACCCCGGTAAATAAATGTCAGTCATTACAGTTGAAGAATTAATTAAAGAGTTAAAGTTATTCAATCCTAAAGATCCAGTATACTTTGGCCCTTCAGGTCACTTTAGCTTCTATCGTACTAAAGATCGTGGCGGTGAAGTTCAAATTGAATTTAATGAAAATCCTGGTTCGGAGTATCAGTTACTTAAAGGGCACCCTAAAAATAAGTGAAACAGATCTGCCCAATTCGTCGCACAAAAAAACTGCTAACTAATTATTTTTTAATGAAATAAGTTTAAATGGAGTTTAGTGGGTGGATTTTAAATTAATCCTTGTTTTTATATTTATACTTTATGTGCTATAAATATAAATACATTACAAAATTCATTGCAATATCAGTTGCGCCTATATAGAATCCGCGCCTGTAATTAAACAATGTAAACTTAATTAGGGAGTATAAGGTGATAATAAAAAATAACTTAAAAATAGTTACCTTTGAACAATCTAATAATACAGAATCAAATAAAGATAAATCCTCAGTAGTTAAATGCTTTAGTGAAGCGAGTCAAAAGAAAAAAGAGTCTAAAGCAAAAGAAAGAGTATACAAAGCTGCTAATAATTTGAACTGGTAGTAAAAATATTTTTAAAATTAATCCCTTAACATTAATTCAAGGGATTTTTTTATGGCAGAACCAGCTGTTAATATTAGCCAACTCGCACCTCTGAACACATCTAAAGAAAACTCAGAAAGTCCTATTAATTCGATAAAAAACCGTCGTTCACAAGAGCTTATTATCGGATTATGTGGTGCTATTGGCTCTGACATTAAAGGTATGAAAAGTATCTTATCAAACCAACTTGTTCAACACGGATATCACGTAGAGCAAGTTAGGTTGAGTGATCTTATCATTTCAACCCAAGAGGAGCCTAATAACCTTAAAACCCTTTCTGGATATGAAAGATATGAACAACTTCAAAATCTAGGTGACAGCCTACGCAAAAAATATAGAAATAGTGTACTTGCTGAGTTAGCAATAAGAAAAATCACTATATTAAGAGAAGCTAACTTTGGTGATGAAAGTGCTCCAGAAGGAGTTGTAAAAGTTACAAAAAAAGTAGCCTATATTATAGATCAAGTTAAGCACCCTGATGAAATAGCATTATTTAAAGAAACATATAGAAATAACTTTTATTTACTTGGATTGTTTCGTACTGAAAATGAACGAAAAGAAAACTTAAAAGATGAACAAATGAGTGGTTCTGAAATTGGCAAACTCATAGAGCGGGATAGAAAAGCTTCTGAACCTTATGGTCAACAAGTAGAAAAGTCATTACATCAGTCTGATTACTTCATTCGAAATATCGATATAGCTGAAGAGATAAATAAATCAGTGACTAGGTTTATAAAGCTTGTTCATGGTGTTAATCACATTACTCCAACAAAAGATGAAACAGGTATTTATGCAGCATATTCGGCATCATTACGGTCTGCATGCCTTTCAAGACAAGTTGGTGCAGCCATAACAGATGATAATGGAAATATTTTATCATCTGGCTGTAATGATGTACCTAAATTTGGAGGTGGTTTATATGATTCTGAAAACGATGTCGATAAACGATGCTTTAATCATGGAAGACGTTGCCATAATGATAAGCATAAAGAGATTTTACAAAATGAAATTGAAGCTATTTTAAAGAGAAATAATGTTGATAAAGCTGTAGATATTGCCTCTGAAATTTTAAATGAATCAAAAGCAAAATCATTAATCGAATATTCTAGGGCCATTCACGCTGAAATGGATGCTATAACAAGTTTAGCTAGAAGCTCCAATAATAGTACTGTAGGTAAAACGTTATATTGTACAACTTATCCATGTCATGTATGTGCAAGGCATATAGTAGCATCTGGAATTGAAAGGGTTGTATATATTGAACCTTACGAGAAAAGTTTAGCAACTCAATTACATGGAGATTCTATATATCATCCTGATAATAGAACTGCAAACAGAAAAGTATTATTTGAAAATTTTGAAGGTGTTTCTCCTATAAGATACAATAAGTTTTTTGGTTATAACCAAAAAAGAAAAGACAGTAAAGGACATCTCATAGCTTATTCTGTATTAAATTCAGGGCATGTTGATCCACAGCACTTAGATAGTTATGGTGAATACGAGTTAAAAGTTGTTTCTTTAATAAATGAAAGTTTACCCGATACTGAATAACCAAAATAGCAGGTATAAATTATTTACGACCTCCTGCTAATTTAGATTTTATTGAAATACTTACTTAATGTACTTCTTATAGCGTAGGCTTTGATATATTGAAATGCAACTGGTGACACTACGGTTTGCCATTCATTATTTAACTCATCAAAACTTATGGTTACACATTAGACGTTAGAGAGGTTTTTTTGAACTTATATTCTCTGTATCTTGGCTGGTTTAGAGAAAAACATTCAATCTGCGTTGTTGCTTTACACGCCTATATAAATCATGAAAGTCATTAAATATCTCGTAAAGCTAATCCGGAGCCCAGCAACTTTTCATAATATTTGTAGTATTCATTAAAGCGTAAAGCCCGAGTTTGCGGATCTAAGTTTACTAACTGCCCGTGTACAGCCTTAACTTCTCCACGTATGGTATCTGCAAATTTATGTAGTACATCGATAGCGATGCCACGCAATATGTCGTATATCCGTGATCCAGCACCCTATTTAACAGTTTCTTTTTTGCTCAAAATATACGCTTAATTATAAGGATCAAAATATTTTTCAGGATCGATTTGACGATCTATTTTAAATGTGATCTTATACTTTCTTTTTAGCAAAGAAATTATCATGTCAGCACCTTTTAAACCTTTCACCAAACACCTTGGTCATTTAGGCCTGATCGCTCAAATGTGTAAAGAACTAAAAATAGCAGAGCAAGTTGATCGACTCATTCCTTCACCAGATGACAAGCTTGTTTCTTATGGCGAATTGCTTGTTGCCATGATCATCAATGGGTTAGGCTTTACTAGTCGGCCATTACATGTGTTCCCTGAGTTTTTTGCCAATAAAGATTTACCTCGATTATTAAGGCCCGGTATTGAAGCTAAGCAGCTCAATGACAGTGCCTTAGGTCGCGCCATGGTCAAATTTTTTGAATTTGGGGTAACAGAGTTATTTTCGCATTTAGCCAGCAATACGGTTAAAACACTCGACTTAAAAGTTGAAACGGTTAATCAAGATATCACCAGCTTTCATGTTGATGGGAATTACGATACTGAATCTGATACGGGTGCTGTCACCTTAACCCATGGTTATAGCCGCGATCACCGACCAGACTTAAAGCAGGTTGTGTTGCATTTATTAGTTGAGCAACAAGCCGGGATCCCGCTGTATATGTCACCGGCCAATGGCAATGCAAATGATAAAACCGAGTTTTACCAGTTAGTTAAAGAGTTTAAGGATTCGGTAAAAAGCGCTTGTGACAGCAAGTATCATATCGGCGACAGTGCCTTATATGTTAAAGAAACGATACAAGCATTGGCGAAGCAGGAAAGAATATTCATTAGTCGCGTGCCTGCTGTTTTAACTCAGGCCAAGCAGCTGATAAACCAAATAACAGCGTATAAACTCATAGATTTCGCTGACGGTTACAGGGGCTGCTGGATTGATAGCGGTTATGCAGGTGTCAAACAGAAATGGTTGCTTATTCAAAGTGAAGCGGCGAAAGAAAAAGAAATGAAAACACTGGGAAAGCGCCTGCAAAAACAAACAGATAAGGCGATAAAATCCTTTATAAAACTGAACAAAGAAGCCTTTTCCTGTGAACAAGATGCTCGCAAAGCTTTAGCAAAATGGCAGAAAAGTTCGCCGATAATGCAAGTTAATTCAATTAATATCAGAGAAAAAGCACGCTATAAAAACAAAGGCCAGCCGGCAAAAGACGCCCAACCCGATTATTTTGAATACTTCATCGAAGGGATTTTAGCCAGCTCACTAACCGAATGTGAGCAGATAAAAACCAAGTGCGGCTGCTTTATTCTGGCCACCAACGAAATCAATAACCTCGATATGGCAGAGTTGTTAAGCCAATACAAAGGGCAACAGCGAGTTGAGCGTGGCTTTAAGTTTTTAAAGAGCCCAGAGTTTTTTACCAGCGCGATATTTTTGAAAAAGCCGGAACGAATAGAAGCGCTACTGATGATAATGACTTTATGCTTAATGGTTTACAACGCCCTTGAGCACAGGATCAGAAAGGGACTACGGGACACTGGCCAACACTTTCCCGATCAAAAGAAAAAGCCAAGCCAAAAACCAACCGCCAGATGGATATTTCATTGCTTTAGCGGTATCACTGTTATGTATTTTGAGCAGAAAAACGGCCTAATTGCCAACTTAGAGCCCAGGCACTCAAGCGTGTTAAATGCCTTAGGCAAAACATATCAAGAAATGTATTCATAAATTAGGGTGCGGAATGTCGGTTGTAAAGACGGCTTTCTGAATTTGCAAGCCTCACCATTCACGAATGCCTTATGACTTCAGCTAGCCATTAGCTGACAATTTTGAATCGATTTCAATTACTAATTTATTGATGGTATAGCTATCCTAACTGGACCCTCTATTATGTCAGCTATCTTCAAAGAAAGCTGACATTAGCATATATACTCTATGGCGCTAACGCCCCCATTCTGAGATACAACTTAAAGTTACATTGGCCTCATAATTGCGATATTTGCAAGTATGGCGGAGTTGATCTAGTTAAGGTTGTAAAAAATCGATTTTTAACAACCCAACCAAGATCACCCTTAACTTAAGGGCATTTCCTCAAACTCATATTATTGATAAACACTGACTTTCATGTCTAAAGCGCTACGAAAAATTTACTTCAATATATGAACTTTCACTCGCTCAAGCGTGTCTTTAAAACGATCTAACTGAGGACTATTCTGTTCTTCTGCCTTTTTTACCATTACTTCATAGGCTTTTATTGCTAATTCATTTTCTTCCATTTTTAAATACGCCCTGCCTAATACTCTATAAAGCTGTATAGATTCTGGATATCTATTTTTAATATTTTCAAGAAGCATCTTTACAGATTCTTGAGGATAACCACTATCAAGAAGCATAAAACCTACTCCCATCAGTGAGCCGATCGTAACATCGTCAGATATATGGTATTTCGCAGCTCGTTCTCTAAAATACTTTTCAACACCTTCCATTTTATCTCCATCAATATAGTCCTGATAACTGTAAATAAAAGGACCTTGATAATCAGTAAAGGCTTCAGACAGCGCATCATACAATGTTACGTTTGCCGAGCTATAAGCACCATGAAGAGGTAAGTATTGGTACTTCCATTGCAAGCTTTTAGGTGCTTTATTGCTAAGTAGATCTGCGAGCTTTTTTGCAGGTTCTACATTATAAGAGCCATTATCGAGAACGGTTCCCATTGAGAAATATAATGCTTGGTTGAAATTGCTATTTTTCTCTAAAAAACTTTCAAATTCTTTGATTGTATCTTCTCTTATTCTTGCGTTTGCCGAGATATAGATATCAAATTGTGTAGGATCTTTAAGAAATGTATCTAATACAAACTTCCCGGACTCTAAGTGACCAAAAAGGCTTTTAAAACCATTTACTCGAAAGTTATTAGCGATGAATGGCTGCACTTCCTTGTTAATAAAATTCAAAAACTTATCACTTTCATTTCGATAATCGCGCGTCGTTGTTCCATCATTATCTGTAATTGCTACAATAATGCTTGCGGGCATCCAACCGCTCTTTTGTATTTTTTCTGCGGAAATGACTGCATGTTTATAATGTACATTCCCTTGCAACAAATAAAGCACGGGAAATTTGTCGCTCGAACCTTGGTACTTTTCAGGAACATATACTAGTAATTTACGGTCTTCTGATAAAATTTTTGAATGTATATGATATTGGTTACCAAAGTTATACTGTATTGGTTTACTGACACTTTTAAATGAATTGTCCTTTGCCAATATACTGTTGGTAAAAGAAAGTAATATGATGGTCACGATTACTAAAAATATAGTTCGCATAGAGTCTACCTTTTCTATTCTGTTTATTTATTTCAATTTACTTACTAAGAACTTATTAACTCTTAATAATTTTAAAGGCTTGTTTATCAAACCAAGCTTTATTTGACTGTTTAAGGCAACGCTGCCATATAAAACGATTGCCATTGCGCTTAACTCCGTGATCTAAATCTAAGCACCCCTGAGTGTGTTTGGTTGATAAAGTGAACCAATCGTTATCGATTGGGTTTATTTTCCATAATTGATGGTCCTTCAAATTACATTTGCTTAGTACTGTACTTACATGATGGCGTCTACTGGCACCTTTAACTTCAGCACATAGGCCACTTTTCGTATGCTGGAGTTGAAACCATTCACCGCCGGCGTCTACCAAATTAAATTTTTGACTCTCATCATTTTCGTCACATTTCCAACCAACCAACTTACCGCTGTTTGTTGACTTCTGGCTGTTATGAAAACAAGTTTGACTCATTTTCACTTCAATCATTACCGACTCGTCAGATGTTGCTTCTCCAGCATAAGTTGTGAAGACTGTTAATAATGAGAAAGCAAAAGCTAGATTAGTTTTCATTGTTATCTCAGTGTTTCTCTGTTGCAATTTATAAGAATGATAATGTAGCGAATTTAGTGAGTCGGAACTGTAAAACATTTGTAAAAGTAACTTAGATAAAAACCAGATTATTGGAAATATAGTGGTAACTATAGATTTATAACCACCACTACATTTAAAAGCTTACATTTCGCAAGAAAGGCCTTTGTTTTGCTTATCAAGATAACGTTGCAATGGGGCAAAATATTCAACCAACGCGTTGCCATCTAATTTTTTCTCATTAGTCCAAGTTGCTAACGTCTCTGACCATGTGCGAGAACCCGCCATATTAAATAGCTCTTTAAGCTTATCACCGGCTTCTTTGGAATTATAAATTGAGCAGCGAGCAAGACTTTCTGTATTGCCAGCAGCTTCACAAAGATTTTTGTGAACTTGATATTTTAAAATAAACGTTGTTGCACTTGGGGTAAGATCTTGATTATTAATGATTGCCGCAACAGCACCTGGTTCAAAAGAATCACTCACCAGCCCATCTGCTGGTGCAATACCTTGATATTTTTCACGAAGCTGCCACCAGTATTGGTTATATTCTTCAGGTGATACCTCGCCAGAAGCAACAGCTAAGCGCCACTTATCCACCAATAAACTAAAGGGAATTGAAGCGACTTCTTTTAATGCTAAATCCATCAAATAGCCAATATCATCCTGTTCTTCTGGCATATTATCAAGAAGGCCAATCTCTTTTAGATAGCTAGGCGTCACTGAAAGGTTCATGGCATGCACTACGCCAAAAAGAATATCTCGATGTAACCGCCTAAAGTGAGCAGGTTGATTAAGTGCTGACTCTTTATCGTAATGTAGAAGCCCTAAACCATTATGAGGCCCGTAAAAGCCTTCTTCGTCTACATTCATGCATTGCACAACACGGGCTTGTTTGTTGTCATATAACCACCAGTAGCCTCCATTACAAAAGGCTTCATAATTCTCTGGAGCTTTGAATAAAGACTCTTTATAAAACGTCTCATCAAATGGTTCAAATCCCATCGAGGCATGAAACGCGTCTCCTATTTTAACTAAATTTTCTTGAGTTAAATTTTTCGATGTGAGTGTTTCAGTCAAGTTATACCCTCTATCTACAGGCATATTCTCAGGGATAATTCCTTTAGATAAATGGCTAAAATCACTGCTGACTAAATCACCAGTTAAATGAGCAGGGATAATTGTATTTTGAAGAGTAATATCATCACCAAACTTTTCATTAAGCTCGCTACTAACATGACACTTGAGAGATTCATATAAAGGGTAAACCTGCTCCCATACGCGATCTAATTGCTCTCTAACCTGGTTTGCTGGCAGTTGAAAATTACGTTCACTACGCATTTCAGCGATATTTTCAAAGCCCGCACGCTGTGCTCCAAGGTTGTGAAGTTCAATCTTCTCTTGAACGTCTTTCTTCATTAACTTAGTGTGACTTTGTCTTTGTTGCCAAATTTGGAGTAATTCATTTTGGTCCTTACTAGTTGCCATTACTTTGCTCATGTCTGCAAGTGACTTACAGGTGCCAGAAGTATCCTCTTCCTCACAGGTCATTCCTTTAGAATTCCGCCCATTTAAAGTTTTTGACAATAAGGATAACCTCTCTGCTTTTTCAGCTTTTTCTGGCGTCGGGTTTCTAGTGCCTGTTCTGATTCTATTAAGCCTTAACGTCATTTCTTCATCGAGCTCAACACCATTGAATTTAACCGAATCATAAGCACCTTTAGCTAAGACGTCCCTGTACTCATTCATCAAATTATTACGATGATTAATGGTATCTGTACTAGAAAATCGTTGGCTGATATACCATGCGAGCTCTAAAGTATGAGCTGCTTTGATTCGCTTTTTCTCTGCTGTTTGTATAAATGCAATCGCCTCGTTTGCTGTCGGCTCATGATTTTTTAATGTCGAAGTACAACCTGTCAGTACATGTGATGTACCCACAGCTAAACATAACAAGGCGACTATAGATTTAATTTTCATAGAACTACTCTCTTTAAACTAAGTTACAACTTATCTCTCCAAGTGTTGAGCTAAAAAATGAGAAGAAAAGTCATTAATATACTGCTGTCGATACGATAAGTTCATTACTAGAAGTTAGACCTTCTAAGCAGTTTACAGGGCGGTATCAGTATAAATAGTTAAGGAGTCAGCATTGTAAAACTTATGTAAAAGTCATTAAGCATCATACATACTGTGTAATTGAAGAAAGGACGGTAGCTATAAATGAGTAACTACCGTTTTATTGTAAATTGGCTCAAGCTTTAAACTTCTGTTTTATTCATTAACCTTGATGACTGAAAATGTCTTTGAAACTAATTTCCAACCGTCTGGTGTACGTACATAATCTGTAACTTGATCACCAGTAATTTTTAGCACTTCACCTAAACCGTCATACTCTTCGCGATCCTGGTGATAAATAGATGCAATTTCACCATCTGTAGTAATGACTTGATTGGGAAATAAATCTACCCCAAGTACGTCAATTTGGTTCCAAGCCCCCCAAGCAGCAACTGATACGTAAGCTTCGTTACCTTGCTCAGTATAAAGTTCACCATTTCGCCTAGAAGCATCAATTGGCAGGTACACAACATAAGGATGAAGCAAATGACTATAATAAGTTGCCTCATCTCTATTTGAATAAGCCATTTCACCACTTAAAAACACTGAATCTATTTCTTTTTGAGACTCTAACGCGTATTTCTTATTTATCGTTTTACCTTCTAAATTAGATGATAAAATAGAATTTATCTTCCAGCCTTCAAAGTTCCTTACTAAATGCCATGAAGCGCTTCCATTCTTTATTACCTCTCCATTTTTCAGTAGTTTATAGGAGTAGAATACAGAGCCAACATCATCGTCTGATTGAATCCTAATATTTGAAATCTTTTCTTCATACTTATCTTCAGTACCAAAGATATAGAAATAAAATCCTTGCTTAGGTGTGATTAGCCCCATTTCACTTGGTAACTTCCCATTGCGCTGACTAGGCACGGTTTGTAGCCATGATATAAAGTCTCGATGAAGTAATTGCTCAAACTTTTTCTCATCTTTTAACAAAATGGATGATTGATAATTGCTTATCACTTTCTGAATTTCTAACTTCGCTTTCTCATGGTCATTTACTTTGCCCCCCTTCGCTAGAATGTTTCCACTATACATAGATAGAATGAGGGTGATTATGAAATGGAACTTGTAAGACTTCATTAATTTATTTCCTAAGTTAACTAACCTATTAGTTATTGTTTAAAACAATCACTGGTGTTTATTTTCTCTTAGTGTTTTAGTCACTTTTAATGAGACAAGAAACACGTTTATGATGCACAAGAAAGACCTTTATTCTGTTCGTCTAAATACGCCTGCAGCGGAGCAAAGTAGCTCACTAAACTAGAGCCATCTAATTGGTGATTACCTGACAATTTAGCTAAAACTTCTGGCCACGGGCGACTGTTTCCCATAGCAAAGGTACTACGTAATGTGTCACCTACTTTGGTTGAGTTATATATACTGCATTGATGTAGTGGCTTGTTATTTCCGGCTACCTTACAAAGGGATTCGTGATATTGAAATTGCAATATCGTGGCTAGAAAATTCGTGACGCCTGCAGGTTTGAAAGACGTAACATCAGCTTGCAAGCCGGCATCAAAGTGGTTGTTATTACGTACAGTAGGTGGTGCTATGCCTTGGTACTTTTTACGTAATGACCACCAATAATCATTGTCATTTACGGATTTATCACCACTGAAAACACTTTCTTGCCAGTGAGCAAGTGCTAAATCAAAGGGCAACGCACTGACTTTTTCAAGAGCAAACGTCATTAAGTCATTGAGTTCGGTATTATCTTTTATAGAAAGCTTAGCTGTTTCCAAATAACTTGGTGTTATAGACAGAGCCATTGCTTCTTTTATAGCAACGTTAAATGCACTATTGGGTTGCTGATTAAAAAGAAAAGGTTGTGAATTGTGGGCGCGAGCATCTAACAAATAGGCGAGTTGCTTATGGACCTCTACAAAATCGTTTGCACTAGGCTCAATACACATTCTAAGCCTAATATCGTCTTTGTAATCCATCACCCAACCATTAGCGTAACATTCTACTTCTCTGTCTCGAGGTTTAATAAATTGTGAAAACTGATAGAAAGATTCCGGAAGTGCTTCAAACCCCATAGAGGTATAGAATTTTTCCGCTTGCTTAACAATAGCCAACGCATCTAGCTGTTGCTTTTGTATTTTCTCGGTTAAAGGTATTGTTTTATCTACCAGGTTTTTAACTGGCTTCATCACACCAGCTAACTTGGTGAAATCTCGTGCTGATAAATTACCGAGTAAATGAGCAGGTATAGCTTGGTTGCTAGAGGTTTCTATTTCATCATAAGTCTCGGCGAGTTTATCTTGAACATGGCACTTTAAAGAAGAATATAAAGGCTCTACCTGTTGCCACACGCGCTCCATTTCATAGGATAAGTTTAAACTTTTTACTTGATACTGTGTTGACCACATATCAAATGAATCTGAAAAACCAAGAGATTTTGCATTACCATCGATAATAGCTGACAATTCTTGATAATGAGGCAGAATGGGCTGTGCCAACTCATGCCCACGATGCCATAAGTCTCTTAATTCATCTAAACTTTTACTCTCTTCCATCAAGCCATTTATATCTAAAATGGAAAGGCAATTACCTTCTTGATCACAACTGCCTTTATTTGTAGCTAGCTGCATAATTTTTCGTTGGAGTGCTCTTTTTTCTACTCTTTTAGTTTTATCAACTGGGGTATTCCATGTCTCTGCTGACTTAAGTAGTAAGAGTTTACGTTGCTCGACTTCATTTAAATTGTCACTAGATAATTTACTAGCTGCTGCTGCTAAGTTTACATAGGTATCATTTCTGTTAAGAAAGACTTCTCCAAGCAAACGTCCTGTATCTCTTGTCTTATAGGTATCCCAAATATAATGCCCCCGTGCAAATTTCACTTCAACGTCGAGTAACTGTTGCTCTGCATTTTCAATAAAAGGTGTGACTTCGTTTATTGTTTTTAGATCCTGGGCAACAGTTTGACTCGCACAAAGCAGGCTGGAGGCGATAAGTGTGGCTTTTAAAAGATTGTTTGTTTTATTCATGATGTTCCCAAAAATTGGCTCAGTAAATATAAAAGGAAATTATTTTTCTTCTCTATCAAAGTCAGGTAAAAATTTACGTGATAACTACAAAGAAATGACAATCAAAACAGTAGCTCTATCAAGTTCACCAGCCACAACTTCGTTCTTTATTTTGCTCATCAAGGTAGTTTTGAAGTGGTGCAAAGTATTCAACTAATGCGGTACCATCGAGTTGTTTTTCATCTGACCATCGGGCTAAAATCTTTGCCCAAGGCATACTATTCCCCATATTGTATAAAGCTCGGAGCTTGTTGCCGGCTACTATAGAGTTATAGGTTGAACAACGTGACGGCACATTTTTATCGCCAGCAGCTTCACACAAATTTTTGTGTATTTGATACTTCAAAATGGTGGTGACAGCATTAATGCTTAGATCTTGATTGTTAATAACTGCCGCAACTGTGCCAGGATCAAAGTAATCTTTATCAATGCTTTCTCTATTACTCAACTTAGGACGTTCAATACCTTGATAATGCTGACGCAACTGCCACCAGTAGTTATTGTAGTATTGAGAAGATATTTCATTGGAGGCAGCAGCCCAGCGCCATTTATCAACTAATAAATAAAAAGGGAGCGAACTAACGTCATCTAACGCCAACTTCATCAGATAACCTAGATCAGCTGATTTGTCAGGTACATTATCGATCAAATCAATTTCTTTTAAGTAGTTTGGTGAGATAAGTAGCCGTTGAGCACTTTCAGCACCAGAAATAACCCCTGTTGGAAAGCCACTGTATTTCCTTGGTTGAGTTCCTGAGCCTTTCCAATAAAGGTGCTGAGTCAATTCAGTATGAGCGACTTCAAAACTTTTACTTGTAATATCAAGGCAACGCACTAAACGTGATTGGTCATGTTCTCGCAACCACCAGAGTCCGCTTTCACACTCAACATCATATGTAGCAGGCTTTTTAAAGACAGATTCGCTATAGAATGACGCTTGAAGCGGCTCAAAGCCCATTGAAGTTTTAAAGGCATCGGCCGTACGCATTAAGTCGACTTGGCTGTAGTTAGCAGAAATCAATTTCTCTGTGAGATTGTAGCCTCTGTTAGTCATAACATCTGTAGGCATAATGTCTTGATACAAATTGGAGAAGCTACTGGCAGTAACGTCTTTAAGCAAATGCGCTGGTATTGGCATATCTGGCTTTACTATGTCATTTCCATACTTTTCTCCCAACTTAGCTCTTACATGACACTGTAATGAGCTATACAAAGGACTAACTTGACTCCATACTCGGTCTAACTGTTCAATAAACTCATTGGGTTCCATTTGGTACAATCGTGCACTTCGCATTTCCGCCGTATTTTGAAAGCCCACACGTTGCGTTCCTATGTTGGACAACGCAATTTTTTTCGCAAACTCTTGCGTCATTGAAACAGTATTTTCCCGCCTTTGTTGCCACACTTGCTGTAATTTGGTCGCATCATTACTGCTAGCTATAATTTTGTTTATTACTGCTAGTGGCAGACAGCTTTCATCGGACTTCTCGCTACCACAAGGCTTATTATATTGTGCGTGCAAAGATTGAGTTAGATCAAATAGCTCAGCAGCTTTTATCTCGCTTTTTGGCGCGGGATTACTCAAGCGCGTTCTAATGCGATCAAATCTAAAAGCCATATCATCATTCAATTTAGCATCAATAAAACCTGAAGATAGGTAGACACTTTCAGTTACCTCATGTCTAAATTCCTCCATGAAACGGGAGAAATTATTTTTCGTATCAACAGTCGAAAACCTGTGCCAGTTGTGCCAAGCGTATTGAAGATTATCTTCTGATTTCGCGTATTTTTTTTCAGTCAACTCTATAAAGTCAACAGCCTCTTTTTCTAATGAAATAGACTTATTTGGGTTGTCATTACAACCTAATAAAAGAAAAACGAGGCTAGACAGAGTTAACTTATGAGTTATTGGCATTTTATTATACATACATCACTAAATTTGATTATGATTTGAACTTTGTTTTACTTTAGGAAGTCGAGCACTTAAGCGTTGTTTATCGCTTATCTAGTGATACTTTCAAGCTATTCATTTGAGCGTAAAGCATTGAGTCTGTATAGCTAGGCCATGTGTCATTTTTGGAAAGCTGGTCACTTGTTACCGTATATTCCATCAATACTTTGGTTCTGCCATGAACCTCTTTAATAGAGACTTTCATTCGGGCATCTACATCTTTATTTCTTAATTTACCAAGTGCGCCAGTCCACTCTCCTCTTTTAACCTTTGACAGGTGAGTGATTGTTGTGCCATCTGGCATTCTTTCGTGAAGCCCCTCGCCATTAAAGAACATATTATTTCCTTTTCCGGATTGCGTAAATTCCGAAGTCCACCACCAACCAGCGTGTCCAAACTGATGCTTGGCTAGCGAAACACTTTTTTTAGAGATGAAGCTATGTTTTACAGTAAAGCTAGTTTTTGTTTGCTCGGATACTTCAGCTTGACTAGAAGTACTCATAAATAAAGCGAAACTGGATAACAGCAACATTGATTTGATTGAAGATAGTTTTTTCATGGTTATACCTATTAATAGAGACACGTAATAACGTAGTGAGGGTAGTGTATTTCTTTAGGCTAAGGTCAAGTGTAAAACTTTTGTAAAAGTGTAGTATTTACAAATAGGCGAATCGCATTACCCATTACCGGCTAATTCTTCTACCTAGTGATAAAAGGACAATCGCCTAAATTGTTCTCTTATCATTGCTTTAACTTGTCAATTATGTGTGTTTACAAAGTAGATAGCACTTCGATGAACTCTTTCGGTTCAGGACGAACTCGATAGTTATCAGTCAAATCACTGTAGATTATTTTTCCTTTTTTATCTGATATTATAACAGTTGGCAGTGTGGTATCAGATTCATATCCTAAGATTTCCATTCCAATTGGTAACCCATTTTTCATGTCAATACCTAAGTTCTTGGCCGCCTCCCCATTCTTATCAACCATGAAATCAAGTTCAACGTCAAATTTTTCTGCTAAGGCTTGAGAATGCTTTTCCGACTGGCGAGATATAAGGACTACCTTAGCGCCTAAGTCATTCAACTGTTGATAGTTAGCAACTACCTCCTTTATTTGCGCCATACATAACGGGCACCAGTTACCACGAAAAAATAACCATATCGTTGGATGTCCAATATAGTCAGTAGATGTAACTTTATTACCTTGAGTATTTGTAACGTAAAATAACGGGAGCATGCTATTGTGCTCTAATTTAATATTACTAGCCCTAACCAACTTAGAATACCAAAAATTGTATAAAAAGTATGAAGTAAAACTTATTAACGACACGATCAGAGTAATAGTATCCATACTTGTTCTTTTATCTTTACTGATTTCATTATAGCTATAAATAACAAATAATATTCCGCATACAGTTATCAATGATAATAACGGAAAATGTGCAGAAGTTCTGGCGACATTGCTGAATACCATGATTCGGCTTATAAACAAAGCAATAGGTAAGTTGACGAGTAATACCCCTAACCATACAAAACTAAAATTAGCCATTACGAGTTGGTAAACACTGACCAAAGACATAACGAAAGAAAGAGACAAGTAGCAAACAATAAAGATAGATTTAAGTTTGTTCATTTAAAAAGTACCCGAAAATTTCAATACAATACTCGGCTTTTTTTCACGATGAGCTTCTTGGCTACCAGTTAGTATGTCATTGCGATTATTCTGATGGAAAAAACGTGATCTTACTTGTTCGCTTTTGTTGAATATCGATAGGCTAGTCTTCACGCCAAAAAATTGAGTTGATTCGATAAAAAAGCCAAATCTCTTTGCTTGCTCCAATGTTTGTACCTCATTAACTCGATAGCTTTTTTGCAAAGTATTTGCAATATAATCTAGTCCCCACGCAAATTTATTTTCAATAAAGTCTTGTCGAAAGTGCATTTCTAAAGCATTAGGTACATAATTATTTATATTTCTATTTTCATTCGTTATCGAATCATAAAAATCAGAGCCTTGATAACTATGTGAAATTTCAAGCAAGGAATCTGACAAAAGAAAATCAAGTGGTAAGTTAATATCTGTTTTTATCCCCCAAAATTTTGCACTTCCCGCATTACCCACGCCATAGGCTAAGTTACCATTATCACTTTCACCAATAATAACTTGCTCTAATATATCCTTACGCCACTGATGGAATGCTTTAATTTTAAGGCTACCACGTTCACTAATACTCCAATCAAAAGTAGCAGCTAACTCGGTGGTTTGATCCGGCATTAAATCAGAGTTTCCTGTATTAGTTATACCATCAAAAGCCTCATTGCTTGTCGCAAAATCACCAAAATTCAATTGACCAACATTATGCTCCAATGCAACAGACAATTGTGTTTGGTTACTAATTTGATAGATAGATGAAACTCTAGGCTTGATATAAAAGAAATTTTGCTTTTTGCTATTTACAGAATTTACTTCGATTTGAGAGTACTCGGCAGTTATCCCACCTTCTAACGTTAAAAATTCACTCGCATCAAAAGCGACATTGGCAAAAACTTCCCCGCGAATCTCTTCTACATCAACATTATCGTTACTTTGTAATGTTTGTTGAACTCCATTATTGTACTGAACCAATGAACTTTTGAGCTTATTATTCGCTATTTCAAAACCAAATTCAGACTTGAAAATAGCGCCATTCACTTTGGCTAATGTTATACGCGAGAGCAACTCTGACTTTTTGCTATCTTGAATATCATGACTAGCGAAATTTGATTTCTCTTGGTCAAAAAGTGTAAATTGATTATCTGCAATAGTATCTCGAAACATCCCCAACCCAATCAAACGTAGCTTCCAGTCTTGGTAGGTTTTACCCCAGTCAGCCCCCAGCTCAATAGTGCTACTCCTGTTGTCTTGTACCAAACTCCGATTCTCATTAGGTAACGGCTGTTCATAGCCGATATATATATCTTGTTCACTATCTCTGATCCAAATATGGCTATAGACGTAACCATTTAGACTAAGCTTTCCTCCTAAAAACTCCTTAGAGCCCTCTCCCGTTAACTGAGCCCACTTTTGCGACTCTTCATAGCCTTCAATTTCACTAGAAATGATATCATTATCAGAATCATAATTACTGATCACTGCGTTGCGATTAGATGGCCAGCCCGCAACCATAGTATTAAAGGAGGTCTGCCATTGTCCAAGTTGGGTAGTTAACGATGCCTGAAATCTAGGTAGCGGCGCTGAACCGATATTTCCCTCACTGGTAACTCCCCAAGTACCACTTGTACTACCTTTTGCTCTAATAACATTGGCAACGAGTGATTGTCCAGCCGCCTCACCTGCACTAGTTCCACCACGCAGAACTTCTATCCTTAGAACTTGATCGGCAGGTATGCGAGAAAGTGCTTCACTTAATCCTCCTGTCTTTGAGGTTGGGCGAACACCATCAATTAGCACATTACCTGCATTTCCACCAAAGCCTCTGTCATTCCTACCTTTGTCAAAAGAAAAACCAGGTAAGTGATTAATCATATCTAAAGCATTTTGGGGGAAATACTGAGAAAAGAATATATTGTCATAAGTAGATGATTGAGCAAGTGTATTATCATCTGCTTCATTAGCATGACTACCAGCGGAAGCTATCAGCAAGCTGCATGAAATACTACAGAAGAGAAGAACATTATATTTAAAATTCGATTTAGTTATTTTGCACATCTAAAAGCTTTCCTTAATTCGGAAGGACTAAATAATTCTGAACTAAGGTAACAACTTTGCGTAATAAGCAATGTAAAACTAATGTAAAACTAACTACGGCAGGATTTACGCATACCTTATTGATAATTAATCTTTTTCTTTTTGTTGATATGCCATCTTTTCAACTATTTTGCATCTAGGTGTTGGTAAACTACGCACAACTTAAACAGTTAAGGCATGTAGTTGAATAAAACATTACCCATGATTAAATGATATAGACAGCACTAACACCGTCATTAAGCATAGGCTCTATGCTCTGTACTGATGGAAACCGTTCTTATCGTGGTATTGCGCAAGATTTGAATGTTGATAATTAACAAACGTTAGATGCAATATTAAAGCTTCAATAATAATGTTGTACGCTGAAAAAACTTGGCTGGCCCATTTTAACAATATAGGCAAGGCAAAAGTGCCTAACTATCTGAATCGGTTTAGGTGTATAGAGTGCATCAAGAACATTCAGAACAAACATGGATAAAAGAATCACTGTACTACGAGTGAGAACAACTGCATGTACCTGACTAACTCACAGCTCCAGTGTAAAGCTGCTTTGCGCCTTATCCACCCCGTTCACTAAAATAATTAAGTCATGATCGCCTGCGTAATACTTGCGTGTTGTAATAGGCTTAAAAGAAAACCTTTTGGAGACAGACTTGTGTGCTTTATCTACCTGCACCTCAGAGATATGGAATACTTTACGTGCTTTCTTGCCATTAGCTTTCATAAAATCAATGGCAAATTCTAAACGCAATTTACCCAAATGCTCAACGTTATCCGCAACAATATCAAAGCTGAAATCAAATGATTCTCCCATGGATACAATGGACTCGTGTTGCAATTTATATATAGATAGGTGATCGGGCGGCGCAAAACCAAATAACGCTAACACTTCAGGATGCCCTTGCTTGAGCAAGGTGCGGCAACCGTGTTTAATCACCCAATCAGTATTTTTCGATTGACCAAACCACGATTTTGCGCAAGAGATTACAATGTCTTGATTGTCTTTGGCAATATCATTTAGGTTGTTGGCAACACTACGGCGAACGTACAACTCAGGATCGTCTTTTAACCGCTCTAATATAGGCAAAATTGGCGCAGGATCGGCTTTTAAAGCAGGCAAGGCTATTGCCCACGGTAAACGTGGACGGGTCCCCTCACTGGCACAGCGACGCACGTGGTAATTATCAGACCGAGCCCAATCGTACATTAACTCCATCACCTTAACTTGATCCTTAATAAGAAAGGGTCTCACGGCAAACTCACTGCTAGAATGACGTGTCAGGTGTTGCAACAATTCCAAGGATTCAGGGTGGTCTAAGCCATAGTGCTCAACGAAATCAGGAAAAACCATCGGGGCGATATCCATTTCTTCGCCAAAATCGATAGCAATCTGCCGAATAATGGCATACGCAGCACTGAGGTTCCTAGGCAAATGCTTGCGCATGCAGACACTGATATGCCGCATACGCTGTTTTAGCTCGAGCGCCTCCCAACCCTCATCGAAAATTTCTGCCTTAAACTCTGTATCATCAAAGCCTGCGTAACATGACGCAATGCGAACACTCAATTGCTTAACAAACTCAGCATTAAAAACATTTTTAAATGGTTCAGGCAACTTATTACTCCTATCCTATGGAACATGTTTGATATATAGCGAGCACTTGTTTGCCATTATCAATATATTTTTGTTTTACTATGTTAAAAATAGAAAGCCAGCATTAAAATAGAACATAGCCTTTTTATCGCATCAAACGAGTTTGATTAGCTTGGTGCTTAATAGTTATACCGCTATTTTCTTTGAAATTGTACTCTAGATATTGCGCGACCTCTTTAGCTTTATCTACACCACTAATTTTAGCGACTAGATGTAACGACGCATCAATACCAGAAGACAACCCGCCTGAAGTTATTATCTTCCCGTTATCGACATATCGAGTATTGTTCAGGACATTTATTTTTGGAAAACGTTCAGCGAACTTTTTTAAAATGGGCATAAAAGTTGTTGCCGATTTTCCATCAAGGATCCCTGTTTCAGCCAAGATATTAGCTCCAGTACATACGGATATGATATGAGAGACTTTATCACTTTGATTCTTAATCCAATCGATAATTTTTTTGTTTTTGACAATAACTGATGATTGTCCACCAGGGACAACTAATATGTCTATTGTCGGCAAATCTTCTAACGAATGATCAGGCTCAATCGTAATCCCTGGCCATGCTCGTATTTTATCTCCTGAATAGCTGAAAGTAATAACTTTGTAATCTGCAACGCCAAACACTTCAATTGGTCCTGCAAAATCAATCAGCTCAGAATCTGCATAAACCAAAACCCCAACTACAGGCTTGGCGTATAATGTTTGCCACTGAAGCAGCCCAATCAAAACAATAGCAAATGAAAATAATTTTTTAATCATGTGGCCTCTCTTAACTAAGTTAATGCGGAAAAAGGAACATTTCCCTAATTCATCCACTTTGTTGAATTAAACCTTTTCATAGAGAACATTAATCCCCTCTCCTTTGTGGCTATTTTCACCTAAAACTAATGCTAAGTTTTTTACCGTGCCCAAAGCCGTAACCTCAAACTTTAATGACTCTGTATTTTTCTCAAAAAAGAACCCTTTAAGATCAAAATGATGTTCTCCTATTTTAACTATTTGTGCCATCAACCTTCCTAAAGATCGAATGAAAAGCTTCCCATCTTGTTGAAATATTTCTAACTCAGCTTCACCTTTACGATAGCTACCAACGTAGAGGTTTAACTCATTTGAGTTGAGTTTTCTTTTTGAATTAAGCTCCAATTCAATCCCTTTTTCTAGCCACCATTCAATAGATCTTTCTACAGCTTTATCCGTTGGATTTCCAACAATAAACCTGCGAGTTAGCTCTTTTATGTTTTTATCTCTCTTAATTTCACTTAATGGCTTTCCTTGTTGATGCAATGTTTTCAAGTGAGCGATAATATCAATATTTTTATTCTTGTAGCTAATAAGGTTCTTCTTACCAATGGTAGTACTCCCTTGATCATCTGCTGCTGCATGCGAGGGAATAATCACAGTCTCTTCATCGGATAGAGAAATAGCCAAATCAAGAACTTCCAATTGCCCTGCGAGCCCTCTTTCACCAACGGAAAGGTATCCATGAGTTGCCAAGTTATCCCCCATAAATAAAGCATTACTATTTGATAAATGAATTATGACACTATCAAATGTATGAGAAACTAGGTGGAAGGCTCGTATTTTTTCTTCGCCCATAATTAGGTTTATTGAATCTTTAAAATAGAATTGGCCATACGCATTTGTATACATCGCATTCTCTTGCGAAATAATTGTAGCGCCAAGGTCGGCAAAAAATTTGTTTCCTCCCGTATGATCTGAATGACTGTGAGTATTTAGTACGTACATAATTGGTTTATCAGATATTTTCTTAATCGCTTTTAAAAGGTGCTCTCCTTGTCCTTCGACCCAGCTATCTATCAATAAAATTCCAGACTCTCCAATGATGACTCCCACTTGTGTCTGCTCTGAAGGCGTTCCTGTTGAAATTAGATAAAAGTTCTCCTTTATTTTCTTACCTACATAATTATGGCTTTCTTGTGCAAAAACTAAGTTACTCATAAAAGTAAATACGAGCAGGATGGGTATATAAGCAGAGTGTTGAATTGATTTCATTTGCTTCCTATTCTGAATAAAATGACCTTATAAGTTTTCACTTATTGAGTATCAGTTGATAATTGAATTTGAAGACTAAGGTATCAGTTCAGGTGAAGGGGAATGTAAAAGTTTTGTAAAAGCCATTATGACCTAGTTATGTAAGTACTAATGGCTTTGAATAGGCAGAGTTATATCAAATGAAACACCTGGGGACCGTTGAATAACGGCAATTTCCCCACCTTGAGCTTTCACTAACTGATACACAAGTGCTAAACCAATGCCCGTACCAGAAGTCGTGCGTGTCATTTCATTTCCACAGCGATAAAATAGCTCAAAAATATTGTCCAGTTGAGAATTAGAAATACCTGGACCGTAATCACGTATTGAGAAATTAAGCTTTGTGTCCGATTTAATTTCTAGTTTAAACAAAACATCAATTACTTGCCGTTGAGAGTCGTTAATTCCAGCTGCGTTATAAAATTTAACCGCGTTATCTATTAAGTTAATCACGATTTGAGAGAAAGCATCAAGATCAACAATAACTTTCATTCCTGAAGAAATATTGTCATCAATAATAAAATTTAGCTTAAAATTGTTTTTAATAATTAATGTAGAGACTTTTGACTGTATCGTGTCCTTTAAAACTTCAATTCCTATAGATTCAAGTGATACATTTTTTTGATTTTGACTAAAGTTAGACAATTGTAAAACATTATTAATTAATCGAGATAATCGTTCACTTTCATCAAAAATAAAGTGGTAATAATCAAATTTCTTTTGATCATTTTTGACAAGATCTGACTTAAGCATTTCTGAATACATTAATATTGAAGTTAAAGGAGTTTTCAGTTCATGACTAATTGATGAAACAAAATTCATTCTTTGCTCTGCAAGTGCTATTTGTTTTACACCAAGCCAATAAAAACCTATGGTTCCCATGATAATAACTGCGCTAAGTACAACTATAAAAAGCAACACAAAATTAGTTGCTGAACTTAAAGGTAAATTGTCCGTAGTAAATTTTAACGTTAAAAATTGAAAAGGAGATACGAGCTCCCCAGTAAATAGTTCTATAGAATTTAATGAACTATTATTTTCATTTGATATGGTAACAGATGCTTTTCCTTGCTTAGTTATGTCGTAGGTATAAAAGTGAGAGAAATCACGTTTAGACTTGTCAATTAGCTGTGCCTGTATGCTGCTATCAAACCTTGCTCTTCTAATATAAACACTAAGTAAATTGTATAAGAAAACATCTTCATCAACTATAAAACCTTGAACAGAATCTTGCTGATTAATACGAGAATTTCTATAAAAAATAAGTTGATGGCTATGGGTTTTTAGCATTTTGAAATCACTTACTTGAGTGATATTAGCTCGGTCATCATTAAGTATTTTGTTTTTAGCCAAAGTATCTGCTTGGCTTTCTAGAAAATCATTAGCTACCAGTATTTCTTTGAGTTGATTTATTTTCTCGCGCCTTTGTTGAATATTTTTTTGGCTTAGTGGTACTTTTTTAACACTATTGTCAGCCAAATAATTAAAAGGTAATAAAGGAGAATTAAACTGCTTCTTTTCTACTATATTGAAGTAACCAAGCAAGCCATGTATATCTTCGGCATAGTGAGGTTCAATATCTCTTGATAATGGCGATCTATTAGCCCTAGAAAGAAGCGTTTGGGAGTCATTATCATTCGAGTATTGATAAAAGTAATACTCTATAGGTGAACGTTCCCGTTCCTTTATGAATCGGCTAGTAAGTATTTTATTAATTTGGACAACTGCATCTGAGGATTTCCAGCGAAATTGAAATAACGTTTCATTTTCAAACTTCTGAAATCCATAATAGACAGCTAAAGCTAAAGGGATAACTAAAGAAATAAAAAATATCGCCACAATAATACGAAATCGTTTTATTTGTTGGTAATTATTTAAATTTTTTCTAAATAACACGTTATTTCGATTTCCTATTTACCAAACATAGCTGAGGATTAATTACTCTAGCAGGCATAACTTATAACCCTCTCCTCTAAAGGTAACTAGAAGTTTAGGACTCTTAGGTTTGAGCTCTATCTTCTTTCTCAACTTAGCAATATGAATATCAACAGTTCTCGTATCTATTTCGCTGGGCTTTGCATAACCCCATATTTGCTCTAACAACTCACTTCTAGGTACAGGGCGTTGATGCTTATTTAAATAATTAAGAATATCGACTTCACGTCGAGTGAGTAGTATTTTTTTATTATAGGCAGTGCCAGAAAGGTGAACGCTATCTATAGTCACATCACTACCTAAAGTTAACATTGAGCTTTGTTCGAACATACCTTTACGTCGTAACAACGCATTTACTCTTAAAAGTAACTCTTTTACTGAAAATGGTTTAGCAATGTAATCATCAGCTCCTAATGTAAGACCTGTGATAATATCTTCCTCTGAACTCTTAGCTGTAAGCATTATGATCGCTTGTTCTCTGGAAGATTCTCGGATTTCGTTACAAATACTAAAGCCATCTAATGATGGCAACATAACATCTAGTAATATACAGTCAAAATCACCTGATAACGCTGTTTTCAATCCCTCTCGACCATCTTGCTCACTTTGTACATCAAAGCCCTGCGATGTAAATAAGTCAATTAATCCCGTTAAAATTGAGGTTTCGTCTTCAACAATAAGTAATTTTGGTTTATGTGCCATTTTTCATGGTCTCCAATATAGTTAATTTTTCTACCCACAATCATCTGCTGTTTTGGTAAAGGTCCGTATACATATTGAGGTTTTTTACTATTCTTCAAAAGGTTTGATCTGAACTTAGTTACTCAAGGTGCTTTTTCATTAGTTTATAATAATCAACAAAACCTTCATCTTCAATTTTAGTTATTCTTTTGGTTAAAAAACATTGTTGCAAGCCGTGAGCCACAGTTGGCTAATTCAAGCATACTTTACGATATAGTTCTTTCTTCATTTGAGCCATAAAAGGGGTAACAGCATAGAATATTTTCTTTACCTTTGCTTTAAAGTTAATGAAGATTCTACTTGGCAGAGTTATTTGTAGTGAATCATACATGCAAATATAAAATCTTATGTAAAACTTTTGTAAAACCGCAGGTAATTGAACATTTAAGTGTATTTATTCTTGTATAGTAATTTTTCTTAGGTCTTTTATAAAAAGAAAGCAGATAGTGAAAATATTAATGTGTGCCCTGCTGTTAGCAACAAGCTGTATGGTCTCCCTCGCAAATAAATTTATCACCACAAAGTGGGCACTATTCAACAAGTCTCAAAGAATCACTGACCAACAGTTGATTTTAGCTGCTGAATAAGTGAATACTGATTTTTTGTCCAAACAACCTGGATTTATAAAGCGAGAGTTGATTAAAAAAATAATATAGAGTACGCGGATATCATCCATTGGCGAACTAAAAAATGAAGCAATAACAGCAGGGGGGGAAGTTTTTAATTGTGCTCAATGTAATAATTATTTCAAACTAATGGATATGAGTTCAAGTGAGGATGCTGGTAAAGGTTTTTCTCATTACAAAGTTTTGAAAGAGTGGTAATCCTCAAAAGTAACCAGTTAATTAATTAACTCTGCTATTCTTTGGGTTTAACTGGTTCGACTTCGACTGATAGCTTTTCTATTTCTGGAAAAATCCAATAATTACTCTATGGCGCTTTGTGCCCCATAGCGCCTTAGAATTATTAACTTTAAGTCAGCTTTATGATCATAAAGCTGACCCTATTTGACCTGATTTTTTAAATACTTAAAGTTTTTTAGGGTGATAAACTTAAGTGTAATTGACTGCCTGCGCTAGATGTAATTGGGCGGCACCGCACTGATGATAAATATTTTCCATGAAAAACTTTCAATAACAAACTAGCCTATTAAATTTTAAAATAACTCATTAATCGGCAAATTCAGTGCTACAGACAATTTCTGTACTTCAATATCTGTTACTCTTCTCACATGAGCTTCTATTTTAGCCAAAGTACTTCTGCTAATTTGCCAATCAATAAGATTGCACTTAGCTACAAGCTGTTCTTGAGTCCAACCTTTAGTCTCACGAATTGTCCTTACGTTCTTTCCAACAATATTCATAAATTTTCTTGCTCTGATAGCGGAGCTTGATTGTTACAAATAAAAAGCCTAAAAACGCTCCGTTAACGGAGCTGTATATTTTAATCCTTAAGTTGGAGTGTTTTTTTGAAAATTGATGTTTTAGTTGTTCAAATAATTGTTGCGCCCAACTTTGACAATTTCACCACGAGCGAAGTCAGATCATCATATATTACGTTAAAAAATGATGATTCTTTAGATCCTGTTAAGCTCAGAAAAAAGCTTTATGCAGAACTTTTAAAGCTGGTGAAAAAAGGTTGGCTGAAAAAGAAGTCTTCAAATATTAAAGGACTAACCCGTTTTAGTAAAACAGCATTATTTGACGCTAACGCACTAACTAAAATTATGCAGACTGAAATTACGGTTAAATCATTTCCTGCAGGCACTAAACCGCATACATTGGCGACGAAGTTAAATCATTACAAAGCGGAATTGTTATTAAACATTGGTGAAACAGAAGCATATAAAGAAATTTATGCTGAGTTTCCAGAATTAGTTGATGAAATACAGCCCCAGTACAATGTCGCTAGAGATAACAATACTAAAATATTAGGAAAAATCAGGGCGATTGAAGGCTTAATGAAACACGATGAATGTGCATAGGTTTAGTGTAATGAAGTCTGCTGAGTTTTTGGATTATTTGAAAAGCCAATTTAGCGTTTGTGATGCCAACATGGGCAACCTACCGCATCGGACACGTTTAGAGACAGATGTAGAAACGGGTGAGTCTATTTTGCCAATGCCAAAAGATATATATGGTGATTATGCTGAGATTGACGATGTTATTTCATTTAAGAAAGCATCTAAATGCCGTATTAAGCTAATAAATATGAGCTGTAAAGTGGTATCTCTAACTCGGTTTACTCGAGAGTATAATTCCATTATCCGCCAGTTAAGCTCTGCTCAACACCCTTTAAACAGGGTGATTTTGAGCTGCCATAGACAACATTACTTACTAAAGCTTCCTGCTTAAATTGTTGAACTTTATCTGCTTAAAGTAATGAACAATAACGACAAATTAAAATAACATGTTCATCAGATACAACTACCGTTTTAGTTGTGGTTTTAGAAGCTATCGAGAAAATTAACGGTGGGTGTCATCGAAGAACCTCAATCGAAGAACCATGAAATGAACATAAACCAATAATTAATATAACTATTTTTTCCATTCGAATTTTCCCTTTAGTAATAATATTTAAATAAATAGCTATTCATCATAAGCATTCAAAATCGCCATAGTACCTATGTATTTTTTAGCGTAGCGGCCAATAAAATTTTTGTTATACCCATACTTTATTTGGGTACCTAAATTACGAGCAAGGTTTTCCATCATCTCTAAACGCTTACCTGGTTCAGCTGAATCTAACGCTCCCTTCACATCCTCATTAAGAATGACAGTAACTTGCGTCCTAAACCCTTCTGAATTTGGTTTAGGACCACTAAAAAACAATGTTTCGAAATCATCTTGAAAAGCTTCCATATTATTATCTGTAAGAAACGCGCTCAAGCTACTAGCCACTAGCTGGTTAAACTCATTTAAGTCTTGATTGTAATCCATCACTTCCCCCTTAAATTAACCAAAAACGTACATAGGCTCAGCTTCAACCATATCATTTCGTGCCATATATAAGTCGTATGACTTTTGAATGTTAAGCCAAAATCCAGCACTAATACCTGTAGCGGCCTCAAGTTTTTTTGATAACGCTATGGAAACGGATGTTTTACCATTAGCAAACAAAGACACTTGCTTGCGACTCATGTGCAAAAATTTAGCTGCCTCAGTCTGTGAAATATTATGACGGATCAATATTCTTTCATTGAATATTAATCCAGCATGTTTTACGGGTAATTTATTACTTCTGATCAACGCCATAACGCCCCCTAATTGTATTCATTTAAATCAACATCATGAGCGTTACCATCAGAGTACAAGCACGTTACACTCCCGATAGGCTCAACATTATTAACAGTTACTGTCACCGCCCAATTATTAGCTTTGTATTCATTTATTGTGAAACCACCTAATAATTCGACGTCTGTAATTGCTTCTGATGCATTAAGTATTGTTAATATTTCAATCACTTCAAATACGTAAGTATTAGGCAGTAACGTTACATCACCCTCTACCCATAACTGCTCTAATACATTTGATTTAAAATTAACAATCACTAAATTATCTCCGCTCAATTTATGGATAAATTATAACCTACCACCTGATACGTCACAAGTAACAAAAATGATTGTTTATAAACTTTCAAACATATTTTCTAATGCTCTTAATGTCCCTATAGACTCCTCAACATAGTGATAAATAGTATCGTTTTCATTGTGCCTAAGTAGTGTGGCAATTACATTTTCTTGGCTAGTGTTCTTATCTAAGCGTGATCCAAATGCCTTACGTTTGAATGACTACTTAATTCACCTTCTAAGCCAGCATTTTTACACCAGTTAGTAAATGCTTCTTGAAGTGTATCAGCCGCCCAATAATCAATAGTTTCACCATTTTTATTCACTCTTGGCTTTCGTTTAAGGCTGTAACATTTACCACCTTCAGCAAGGATTAAAGGCAAGTTAGGTTTAAGTCCACGCCATTTTCCTGAAGGTCACATAACGCAATCAACGGTTATTGTTGCCGTTTCAGTTATTCTAAATCCGTTAAGTTGCATCATTACTATTAGTTCATTACGCTCAGGGTTTCCTCCTTCCTTAGCCCAATAGAGTATACGTTTCAGTTCTTTATCAGTTGGTGATCTAGTACCAGAATTACCGATAACACGCCTTCTAATTTGACTTGGTTTATATGTCCTTAGGTAACTAAAAAAGGAATATAAAATTGAATAATACAAATAAAATTGCACTTTCCTTCTTGCTGTTAATCTTCTGTTTTAGTGCATTATCTCAAGATGATAACAAACCAGTTTGCTATACTGATTTACAAAAGTTAGCTGATGAACCTATGAATACTATAAGGCACAAGAACAAGCTAGAATGGATGGTATCATCCATATTTTTAACCAAAAAAATGACTTGAAAGAGACAAAAGAAATCGTTGAGTTTATTGCTGATAGTAAAAGTAACACAATCTGTCGTAAAATTTGTGACATTAAAAAAGAAAGTAGATCTAAAGTCTCTAATTACTGTGTGGCTATAGCTGTAGGTGTTGATTATTTTCTTTTAAATAAAGAACCTATTGCCACTGCTGCTTGGCTAGGATTTGGAGCTAACGCCTTTTCATACTGCGGGTGCCCATAGCAGTAAATTTACGATAAATAAATTAATAAACATTTATTAAACTTATTTTTTCCTTTAAAAACTGTTACTTAACAACTTAAGGGAATTCCGTTTAAGCGTGAATTAATGAGTAACTAGTATGATACTTTAAGACTTGGTATGACACTTTATTACTCAATATGAAACTTTATTACTCTCCCACACAAAATGTGGGTTAATAATAAAGAGTCATCATGAAATGGCTTTCTAAGCCGCATTCTTTTGTTTTAAATTCATTCACAATCACAATAAAGTATCATCATACAAATTTAAAACAGGGACGACAGCTAGCATTTAGTGTGAATAAAGTATCATCATGGAAATGATACATAACCTCTCTTTAATAATATTTTTATATCAAGTATCCAACTGTCGATAAACTAAAAAACTCACGAAAAATATGTATCAATATGCTCAATAAAACTATGGTAACTTTTTTCCTCTCTTTTTTTTCGAATTCGTCCAATTTTTGTATTGTCTATTTTCTTGTGAATAAAGCCCACTAAAGAATCAAATTTCAATGCAGGTACTAACTGCCACTTACTGCCATACCCACGTTTAATAGCATTATATAAAGCAATATACTTATAGCGACCTTCTTTAGAAGTATCCAAATTTTGAAAGTCTTTATATTTGCCAATTAAATATTCAATATATGAGCTCATTTCAAGATTGCTAGATATTGCTCCTTGTGGAGGAGCAACTATTACTTTTTGTTTTGAATTTTTGATATTTACGGTATTGGCCTGTACAGTCCCAGGGCTATTAATTGCCACTTGTCCGGAATTATTGGTAACCGCAATATTTTGATGATTTTCTAAAAGGGTTTTCGATATTGCAGCAGTATTTGGTGTTATTTCTACAGTTCCTTGTTGTTCATGATTGTCTTTTAATCTTTGTAACACCTCAACAGTGTGCTCATCAATTTCAGAGTCAATTATAATATGGTGCCGGCTACATAAAAGAATTAAATTACTAAAGGAATGTCTTTCTTCTTCGGTCTGATTACCATCAAACCTCGGACCCTGTTTACTAGCAGCTTTAATATGAGCTATCTCGCCTGTTACAGTTCCGGAGCTTTCAACAAGGGGTAATAAACACCCTGTATATGCACATTCGTTACCAGATACGGCAAATAGCCTTTTGATCGTTGAAATTTTTGCTGAACTCATATTTTGTCTCGCTTTAACATGCTATTAATAACGGCCTAATTACTCAAACCTAATAAACATACCATCTCTAGATATCATTAAATTATTCGGAATATCAATTCCATTAGCCTCAGCAATTGCTTTTCTCATAACATTAGGACTTTGATGCCAAATTAACGATGCTTGTTCAATTCTATAACCCTTAACAATCATAGATGAATCGAAACTTTGTAATATTTTGAACTTTGAGAGTATTTGGTCACTTAAGAAATAATAGTCGTCATTTATTCGTTCCCTTTCAATTGCATCATTAGCTAGTACATCAAACAACTCTGTTAATATATCTATCTTTTCACCGCATTGTGCATCCATTGGTAATGCAAAGTTAGCTTTGCCATTAAACCCTCTATGCACATCTTTATGGCATCCTCGGCATAAAGTTATACCATTACCTGTTTGAAAAGTAGCTTCTGGCAAAAAACTCTTTCTAACAATATGATGTGCAGATAATGAACTATTAGATTTACAAACAACGCACCTATATTCATCTCTTAACCGGATAAAATCGCTCCAATACGATAAAGAAGTTGCTTTTTTACATCTACCTATCGAAGAATTAAGCTTCAATAAAGCAAAGTCTAATGACTTTCTTAAATTGACATTCAACTATTGTAAACCCACAAAATCTAGACCAATACGAGTCAAATTAGTACCTAGTTTATTTACAAAATTTAAGGCGTACTCATATCTTAATTGACTTACAATTCTGCATTTTTTAAATCGATTTTCTAAGCATTGTGAAGCAGGATTATACTGGGTTCTTGCCAAATAAATGAATAATTCGCTTTCACAGAATTCAAAAAAACCTTGATTTTCCGCGTAGCATTGCTCCCAATGAGGGTTTGACTTCTTATCCCTTGTAATAGTAAAACCTTTAATTGTATTATCTATTTGTAAAAATAAATGGTTGTTGGAGCTAATATCATCCGACAAACTTTTCTTCTGCTTTCTATTTATGTAAATATCTTCGTGTAATTCTAATTTTAAGAGCTTCACAGGAAAAGCATTCCCTAAACGTTCTTTCCAGCCTTTTGAAACTCTAGGTACTAAATCACAAGCAGGTGTTAAGCAAATAAAATAATTAACGTGACCATTTTCTCGCCACTCTATTATATGTCCTGGAGTTAAATGCTTTCCAGTTGGTTTCTGCGAACATATATATGTATTCAAGCTACTTCGAATCTTTTCCTTATCATCTTGAAATACTATTGATTGATCACTTTCTTTTTTAACAACTTGATCAAATGTTTCAGTTTGAATATATTCTTTTAGATCATTAGCATAAGATGACAGCTCTGAGTTTTGTTTAAGTGAAGATGTAAGACCTTCCATTAACCTTGAAACCGTAGTGTTAGTACCGTCATCATCATTACTACAAAACTGTTCCAACCAACCGATATTAGTATATTTACAATTTAAAACCTCATTTTCAAAAGACTGTCCATTGTCATCCAGTTCACTTTTAATTTTTGATAGTAAAAGTCTATGGCAGGTAGGATTCCAGTCTTCGATAGCCAACTCCAAACTTTCGATAAGATTTTGAGGCTCAACATTTTCCTTAGAGACAACCGAAATAAAGAGTTTTTCTGTTTTTAACCAAATCACTGAGCTTTCATTTTTACTCACTTTCACTACCGAATGACCAGAAAAATCACCACTACCCTGAAGCTCTTTAACTTTCAACTCTAGTAACTTTATGTAAAGTTGCTGTTTTTGAGCTTCAGATAAATTTTCATCTGCTGAAGTCAAAATTAGATCAACAGGTGAGAAAATAGCAGTAAATTCACCCTGTTCATCAATAATTGAAGGAGTTGATAAAACAGTCTCTAAATCACTTCGAGTAATACTTTCCAACATATCATCTATATAACTTTCACCATCATCACTCCATTGCTCTAATAATTGCTCTGCAGCTTGAGTAGGTTTACTAAACAACTCTATTTCACTCGATGATAACTTAGCAAATATTTCAGATCTTACCTTATTAAGGTTGCTTGCTGCAGTATAAACAATAACTAAATTGAAATGATGGTTTTGATTCAACTTAGAAAGTATATTAAGAGCTTTTTCAGGATCATCTTGATTATTTTCATCTAAATGATAATCAAGCAATAGCAAATCACATTGGTGTAAGCGATCAAAAATAGTTGAGTCGGAGTCTGTTTGACCGTTATGCATATCAGCAAGCCAATTATTATCTCTAACCATTTCAAGCGTTTGTATTTGCCTTGTTAACTCTGCATTAGCTGTTAGCGGTGTACCTCTTTGTAAATTGTCCAATACATTATCTAATGATTGGTATTGGTCATCTATCGCTAAAACTGATTTTATTGGCTCGATATATGCCTTACTTATTAAATTCTTATAGCTAATGTCTTCTTGTACTTCAGGCATGTTTAGTTCCTTTAAACTCGATTACAAAGTTTGCTCCAGTTAATACTTTTAACTCATCATCGGTCGCATAATATATTTTATGGCCACCCGAAGCTAAATTACGTCGGCAAAGGTATAAACCAACACCTCGGCCACCTCTTGTTTTTTTAGTAAAGAAAATAGTAAATAAGCTTTTAATATCATCAGGATAAACCCCAGCACCGTTATCAGCTATTACTACTTTATTATCTACAATATCAAGCTTAACTTTAAATTCAGTTTGCTCTTTTTGCCTGATCCAATACAAAGAGTTATTAAGCAAGTTAATAAACACAGGGTATATATGCGCCCGTTGCTCATACACTTGAAATTTTTCAAATTGTTCAGAATAGCTAAAACCAATAGCAGTTAACTTATTACCAAAAAATTCACAGCAATATTCAACTATCTCTTTGCCTGAAATCCACTCCCGTACAACTTCGCCAGATAACTTCAGCGGCGAAAGGAACTTCAATTTATTAGTTAAAGCGGTATAGGCTCGTTTAAGGTTTTCTGAATCTTCAGGGTTTGATAACTGCTCTCTCACCTTAGATAGCGCTGATTCAGTATCAAACTGCATATGATTCAGCTCATGACCAATCACTTCAACAGTAATACCGAGCTGAGCAAGAGAATTTAACCGGTCAACTTCTTCTTGTAACTCAGAACTTCTATCAATAGTAAAATCAGCTAAACCAGCAAGATCTATATTTTCTTGTAAACTTTGCAGCGCATTAATGTAGGGAATAAATATTTCTTCGTTAGCATCATGGTGTTTTTCCATTTCTGCATCTATTAATTCTAAACCATGACCTAAACTCATTTGTCCTTTTTCTATATCATTTACATATGACGCAACAACAACCTTATATTCTTCATGCTTCGAAACAACCATTTCTGATAATCTTTGCTTCTCTGAACTAAGAATATTTGAAGCTTCACCCTCCCATTTTTTAAGTTGACCAACTATATATTTCACATTACGGTTTACACGATTCTGAGCTACATTTTCTGGCGACTTAGGTTGAAGCCTGTCCAAATGTTTATTTAAAGAGTCAATAGAAGACTTTAACGTACTGTGAACAAACCCATAGTTATCTTTATACTGCCTGTATCGTTGTTCCTGTGAAAGAGATAACTTTCGAGGTGGGTAAACAATTTTATTATCGGAAAGGGTAGCAAGTAACTCATCCGCTTGTTGTTGATATATTAGCACTTGCTCTACAGTTATAGATGCCTGAATAGACTCAAGTTCGTCAATAAACTCTTCAGTATTATCTAATAACTCATTAACTTTTGGCTCATATTTATTTAAATTTTTATTAAAGGCTTTGGTTTGTTTTTTCTTTGCCGCCTCAAAATCAGCTTGGGCTTTTCTTTCAATATAATTTTCTTTTAGTGATGGTAAAAATTGATGGCGAAGTGATTTACTATCACGACCAAAATAACGTTTAGCGACCTCAATTAATAAAAGGGTTACTATTTCTCGAAACGCTTTAGATGCCTTACTTTCTATAAAGCCTTCTCGACCTGCTTTATCTCTTAAATTCTTATTACCCTTTCCTGTCAGCGAGATTGCTCCGACCATATTCCTTAATGAGTAATGATATAAACCCGCATTCTTCGAACGCCGAGCTTCTATCTCAAAAAAATCATTATCAGGTCGACCATATGGCATAACCCTTAAACCATCTCGGTATACTTTTAATCCACCATATTCATTAATCTTTTCATAAATATTTGACCATATACTAGGCTCCATAGAAGTTTGCTTTCCGCCAAGCGAACCCTCACCTTTATCAGCTTCAAAACTGCCAAGTAGCAAGTTAATAATACCAACTCGACTTCTAGTATGAGTTGGCATTTTATATTGCAAAGGAATTTCAACTTCACCGAGGTTTTTGCCAAAAGCAATTATTTCACCTCTAAAAATAGCATTGTCATCAATAGAACCTTTTACTATATGTTCCATACTTTCAAAGTCTTCTTTGGAAAACTCTTCACTTGGAGAGACAATATTTTTTGCGTTTAGCCCTCTATGCAATTGAGCAATATACTTAAACTCTTCTAAGTGATCTTCAACAATATGACTAGTAAAAGAAATGAGAGTAGAGAAAAAAGTTTCTTTAGCCTTCAATACTAATGGATCATTAACATCGCCATATTGAGCAGCAAGATCTTCATGAATATTGGAAATAAATAAGGCAGTTCCTCTTGGGGACTGACTACTCCATACAGGCCATTGTTGAAAATGGCGCTCATCAAACGTTGAATGGATAATAGTATCTGCTATTTTCGTTTGTGTAGTTTCTTCTTTACCTTGTTCAAGCTCTAAATTAGAAAAATCCTTCCAGGAGGCTTCAAGACGCCCATTACGAGCTAAACGCTCAAAACGCTCTCTCTCTTCTTCATCCTCTTTATTGTCACTCCCCCAAACATTGCTCATCAACTCTTCAAACATTGCAGGTAATAATTTTTCTAATTGCTCTTTAGTTTTAAATTCTTCAAGGGGTATTTTAATATCATCTAGAAATAAGAAAGGATTTTCAAATAAACGCCAATCAATTAATAGTACAACAAAATCAGCATCCTTCTTTTTAGAAACTAATAACAATAAAGAGCCAAGCGCAGCACTAGAAAGACGACCAATCCCCTTTTGTCCCTGTTTTGGCCTTAAAGGTAAACCATCTCTACCTTCTTCGTTATCATCTTGCTTAACCACTTTTGATTCAGTGCCAATAACTAACCATTTGCTAATTAGATCATCAACTGTCATGCCATGACCATCATCAACTAATGCAGCTACGTTTCCCCCATCGTCAAAAAGGTGAAGTTCCGCATTTCTAGCGTAAGCATCAAATGAATTTTTCCATAATTCAGATATGGCGGTAGGAACATCTGCAATTTGCTCTCGACCTAAATGATCTATTGCTCGGGCTCGTGTTTGAAAAGAGGTAGAACGTATCATTAACTATCCCTGAAATTATATTGCTTATTTTATTGAAGACATTATTTTTTTATTTACGGCTTCATCTAAATTTTGCTGAAGAAGTTTCATTATATTTTCCAGTAATACTTTACCTAACTCAACAGGTACAGCGTTACCAATTTGCTTGGCCTGACTAGTAACTCCTCCGGAAAATTTAAAGCTATCAGGAAAAGTCTGAAATCTTGCAGCGTGTCGAATTGTAATACCATGATTTTCCCAAGGGTGTAAAAAACGTCCTTTTGATGGATTAGTACAACCTGTTGTCATAGTAGGTCCTGGTTTATTAAGAAATATACGACCATAGACATCCTTATGCCCAACGTACCCGTTAGAGTGACACTTTAACACTTCACCACTATCACCTCTAGAACCATGAATAGGTGTTTTTGAAAATCTCTTAATCATATAGTCTTTATGAACCATATGAACTGAGTTTTCATCTACTGAAGAAGGTCGTAACTTATTACCAAAATTAAGTTTTCTATAAGACTCCTTACCTACAACCTTTTCTATCTTATCTACAATATCGGCCGTTGGAGGAATAGAAAAAACAGATGATGCTGTTTGCCATTCAGGTAATTTCCCTTTACCTATAGGGAAATGTGTAGGGGTAGGAGGCCATTCTATTGCAGTAACAGGTAAATCACTTCTTATGCCTAAAATAAACACCCTCTGTCTATTTTGAGGAACACCATAGTCCTTAGCATTTACTTTTATAGGTTCAAATACAGTATATCCAGCTTTATCAGCTAATGAATAAAACTTTTTAAGATGGAACTCATGTCTTTTCCATAAGAGACCGGGAACATTTTCTACCAAAAAAATCTTTGGTTTTATTACAGAGACAAAGTCAAAATAAGTTATCAATAACTTATTTCTAGGGTCATTAACACCTTGATCTTTAAATCTGTGTCTAGAATATCCTTGGCATGGAGGACCTCCAATAAGTAATTCAAGTTCACCTGTTTTTAAAGATAAATCATTTAGAATATTTTCAGGTTTTAACTTTGTTATATCTTCATTGTAGAGTATTTCTTTACTGCTAGAATCAATAAAATTATTACGATAAGTATCTGCTGCATTTACATCCAACTCAACAGCAGCTTGCACTTCAATTCCAATACTTTTTGCAGCTAACGAAAATCCACCTGCACCAGCAAATAAATCTATAGCCCTAATTTTATTTTTATCTGTATTCATTTGTTAATTTGTAAGAAACCTTTAATTTGGAGTATAACCGGTCAACTTCTAAATCCCAAGAAGTAAAGCCTCTTAATAGAAAAAACTAGCACAATAAAAACTAAAGTAAAATTTAGAGCTCTTTGTATAACGATATCCTTCCCTTCATTGAGTGCAATAGTAAACAGCTCTTCCAAAACATTAGGTAGCAAAGTGGCCCCAATAAGTATTTCAATAAGAAGAAATAAATTTCTGTCCAATTCATATTTATGCTGGCAATCTATAATACCTTCAAATTATCCAACTAGAACTTTTAAAATACGTCTCTCCCACGATGACATAAAATCACCAACATAAAAACCATTTTTTGAATCAGGATGTGTCACCCCTTGATTAAAATCACAATAATTTTTGATAACCGCATTACACCAACAAAGTGATTTTTTAACAGCATGTTGCAAAATAATCTCAATCGCGTCCTCGATATTTACTCCGCATCTAAAAGCCAAAACTTTGGTTATTATTGATCGGCCATCGGAATTATCCAACTCAAGTACATAACGCACCCTACCTTCACTATTTTTGAATTTTGCGAGTAAATATAACCGAGGTATGGCTAACTTTTTATTTGACCAATGTAACGAGCAACCTTTTACTTTGGGTAACTTACCTATTTTTTTACCTAAATAAGTGATTTCATTTTTATTCGAGATATTATCAATCAGCTTGATAAAATTATTGAACTTACTTTCTTGTGAAGCAATACTTTCATCTGGATCAAGTTGCTCAAAATCACCTTGTGGTAAATTACCACCGTCTATTCCTTCTTGTGTTCCTAGTGCTTTTGGCTCTGAAGGCTCAGGGTTATTCTCGTCTTTGGTACTTCCTTTGGAGCCTTTAGTGCCACTGTATTTAATGATCGTTTGGGGTGTGTTGGTGTAAGAAATCCCTTCAGAAGGCAACTCCAGCATGGTGAAATCATCACAGTCTTTAGTATCCTCCTCAGTATCTACGTCTGTACCATCTGTATTTATTGACCTGTTTCCGCCCCCACTCCCTTCACCTGTGCCTTTTACTGGTTTGCGAATACTGGGATGAGAAAATTCCACATCGTTGATCACCGCACAAGCCAAGTTGCTTAGCTTTTTTATTTCCCAGACAAGTAATTCTTTATTATCTGGATCAAAGGGGCCTACGGCGTTCATTACGGCACCAGCCAAAATCTTTGGTGGGATAAAGTTAAATAGCCAGCGCCAATAGTTTTTCTCCAGATATTGATCTTTGTTCATGCATTGCCAAATAGACTCAAAAGATGTTTTTATCTCGCGATTGAGTAATAGCCAGGAAAAAAATTCTCGATACGCCGCTGAACGGAAATAGTGCGCAGCAATGCCCGATTTTGGCATGGCTTCAATCAGAAAATTTTTATCTTCATCATTCTGTACTACACGAGTGATAACGTCTAAGCCATTCGGCACATAAGCCGCCCTGGAAATGAACCCAGCATGGAAAAATAGTTTCCTTGCCAACTCAAATTTAGGCAACCAGATTTTCATGCCCCCGGTTTCAAAATAAAAGCATTGTTGATGTGCAACCTCACTTATTTGAGATAGCTTCCGCGAAAGCCTTGGGCAGTCTTTTAGCTGTTTTTCTTCCCATAGGTCAACGGAAGGCAATACAAAACGCTGCGAAAATGTCATTGAGTCATATAGATTATCTTCTTCCTGAACAAATTTCCGACCTATTGCAAATATACAATTAGCTTCAATATCAAAGTTATTAGAATAAGCGACATCATCGTCTTTAATAAAATGGGTTGCCACTTTCCATAATGAGTCAATATTATTTTGTCTGAAGTGATTACCTAGTCCTAATAATTTGGCGTTTTTGGGGATCTTTTTAAAGTGTATTTTTTTCAAAATATTGGCTCTCAATCCATTGTAAAAATAGCTCGGTTAATGAAGGTAACCGTTCTCTGGCTAACCCGGCTTTTCGTTCTAACTCCCAGCGCCTGGTGATCAATCCCAGTTTTTTGTCATTGATAAGTTGCAATGTACATCGTCTGATCTGATATTCAGTAATTGATTCACAATATCTTACAAAGAAGGCATGACAAAGTGGTAATTCATTTAACTGGTGTTCTATAGAATAAGAATGGGGGAGTTGTTTCAAAAACCAGTTCCTGGAATGCCTTACAACACCCAGTTCTTCGCTATACTGATAGTTAATTATTAATAATCGTTTCACTATTATTTTATCGCGTTTTTTCCAATCGATAATCCTGTTATTGTCCCTAGATAGGTTGTATAACAGGTTAGTATCAAGCAGCCATTGCTTATCTTGTCTATACAACCAGGCATAAATAGCACTACCACCATATTTTAGCCTGCACAGCTTTATGCCTTCGTGGCCATATTGATCGAGTATTGATATCCATTGTGCCCGATACCTTGCTATTTCCGCTGGCAATACTTCAACCACGACTGGTTTTGCTACGAATATTTTAGACTTGGGATAACTTAACGCTTCTTCGATTAAATTCACAGTTATATCTTCAGGTCGAAATGCGTGCCAAAGCAACAAGTGCTGCAGATAAGAAAATGATTTCCGGTGCTTCCTAAAAATACTACGCAACCATGATGTATCGAGATCAAGGTTATCTAGGTGGTAATTATGCAACCAGCTTTCAGACCAGCACTGCATAAATTTTATTTTGATCTCGTTATGGAGAACTTTTTGTCCTGCCGTATATTGATTTTCGGTCGCCAGTTGGTGGTAAAAGTGAGTCCATTGCCAGTAGGATGGTGATTCCTTAGTGAGGACCAGTGATAATATTGATTCAATACTTTTTGCTATAGCGGTTAATTTATATTCATTTTGTTCAGTGATATTATTTACATCGCAATTATGATGTAATGCTGCAGAATACTCATGTCTATGAATTCCCCTGAAAGGCACACTCGATGATAACAGCAGGCAATGATGCTTCGGACATAACTCAACGCCTGTTACCTGGAATAACCGCTGCCAGCAATATTCCCCGTGTTCAGCTTTCATTTGCTGAAAACATAAGGGGCAATAACGCAAATATTCAGGTGTTTGAAGTATCGAAGCTGCAACACCTGCTTGCATATGAATACCCTCACCACTACTGCTTTCCATAGCGTTAACAATTAACTGCTTACGCTCCTCAGGGATAAAAGGTGCATATATTGGAAACAAAGTTCTCTGGTAAATAAGTTCTTTTGTAGTAAAGTTCCAAAATCTGTTAATTGATTCTTTTAGCGTATTTAAATGCCCGGGCAAGTCGACTACGGCCACAACACCTCGACTTTGATACAGTTCATCAAGTAAATGCTTTGGGCTTTCCAGTCCCAGGTGAACCCGGTAACGCGCAATAACGCTATACAATAACTCGTCTTGATAAGGTATCGGAAAATGGCCCAGCATATCAGGCTGAATGTTCGATAAGCTGTTGCAAATTAAAAACTAAACCCTGTTTTTTAAACACGTCATACATGCTCTCCTTTTCTCGCGTGGCGTATAAATAACGCAGATCATTAGTTGCTAACTGTGACCAATTTGATCTTTTTATACTTATTGGTTTTTCTGCTTTAACATCAATATCTTCAGTATATTGCGTTACTTTATGTAACAGAGCTGGAATAGATAATTTGGGATATTCACTCAGAACACTGTCTACTAAGGGGATAGCAATATCTTGCTCTATCCCCATTTGGTCGAGTAATGATAATAACTTTTTAGTTTTATCATCGCTGATAACTGTTTTTTTATTTTTAACTTCAACCGTATCCATCGATTTCATCATTGAAAGTAAACGGAGCTCTATTTCCGGCATAACCAAGTCATCAAACCTTGCAATACGTTCTGCTTTGCCACTACGTAAAGCATCCAACATAGGATGAACGGGCTGTAATTCATCTTCGTATACCTTAGTTAATAATTTACAGGTAACACGCTCAGTTTTAACGACTATAGCTCTGGCTTGTGCAAGCACAAACAACTTAACCACGATATCCATCACGCCTTGTGACAAGTCATACATGGTGTCTTCCAATTCATCAGTTAAAGGTTCAGGCTTTTGCAACCATTGATATTGCCACAATGTTTTAAGCAATCCATGCCAGTTTTTATCTTTAGGTAATCGATCCCATAATAAACTACCAAATCCAGATACCCTGCGGGCCGTACGTAATGTATCTTGAAAAAACTTTTTGGCTTTATGGGTGCCAATTTGAATAACTGGCACACCTATGGTGTTTACCAAGGAAACAAAAAAATTATGCATTTTTTTTGCACCACCGGAGCGGGATTCACTCAGGTTCTGCACTTCATCGATAACTAATAACCCTAGAGCGTGAAGATTGGCAATTTGACACATATTCGCCATAAGCCGTGGCGTTCCTAGCTTTTTTCGCCCATGAGTTTGATTATAGCGAGTATGAAGTATCTTATCGACCTCGGTAAAAAAGCTCAAGCAAAGCTCATCCAAATCACCGTCATGAGGGCAGTCTAATTTCAAATAAACAAGTTGAGTTATATTGTATTTTGGATGCATGATAGCCTGAGGGTACATGGCAAAAATACGCTCCATAGCCTTGGATTTACCGCAACCAGAACAGCCAAACAACGACATGCTATTTGCAGTTGATTTTACATCATCAAATACAAAAGCAGTGATATCACCTTTAACTATACGTTCGTAACCGTTTTGCAAATGCTTATTAAAATCTGTTTTATCTGGATTGCGCCCTAAATAACCTTGCCTTATCATTAACGAAATTTTTGATTCCAGCTGTAAATGATGGTTGAGTGGCTGGAAGAAATTATTAATAAGACGGGAAATAGCATGCACCCTGATACGACCATCAAGATTAATTTCTTCCTTATCGAAGTGAGGTGGAAGCTTTAACTTGGTGGTAACGACTTTATCACTATAAATAGGAGGTAAAGCTGAAATTAAAGGGTTATTTTTGTATTCCTCTAATTCTGGAACACCGTAAACAGCATTGGGGATCCTGCTTGTTTGGGTAAGGTCATTCATCATCATTATCCTCAAACAAAATGTCTGTCATGTCTGGAAAGCTATAATCAGGTTCTTCATCTGTATGCAGTGGGATCACATCGGCGGCAGTGCTGTTTGGTTCTTTTTTTGTTGTAAATGCGGTACGTTGCCGCTCAATTTGTTTTTCCCGTTGTTTATTATCTTTGATCCCTTTGGTTCTTTGGGCGGCAGATTGGTCAGTAAGATCAGGCTTTTCCGCTGAAGCTTCCTTAGCAATTGACTCCATACGTTCAATTAATTCACCACGGGTTAAAGCTGACTCTACACCTGCATTGGTATCTGCTACACGTTCTTTGTAGCTAATTGCCCACATATCCCAAAAAGACATACCTTTAAAACGTCGACTACGTTCTGTCAGTTCGCATACCCAGTATTCACTCAGATCATCGCTGGGCCTCAGATATATTTGATCAACATTGCGCGGATCATATGCAATAAGTACCTTGTTGGGTCTCTTCCCTACTTTACGATGAAACCAGCTTAATTTCACTGCTTGAGTACAAGTATAATAATTACCAAACAGACAGATACCCAGTTCAGATACTGTTACATGTTTATGAGGCATTAAGTTGATTTTTACCAAATCAATTTTTGCCATACGTAGCTTACCGGTTAAATTTGCAAGGCCCCAACACCATAATTTATTCGGAATAGCGGGGATATTTGATGGCATGTTAGCACTGCGGTCATACTTGCTTAATACCTGGTGATTGTTATGCCAAAGTACACAACAAATAACCATTTCAGTAAATTTATTTAAATCCATAGTGGCATCAAGACGATAGTCGTTCCCGCCTCGTTTTTTACTGGTAACACCTTCAACAATACCTTCGAAATATGGTTTAAACTTTTCTTGGACTGTTTTGAAATATCTTTCAACAATACCTTTTGCATCGCCTCGTCTGGCAACTGCATTTTCAATGGTTACACCAAAAGCGGCAGAGAAGGTTTCTACTTTAGAGCCTTTAAATTCTCCTTTATCGGCAAGGATCACATCAGGTAATCCCTGTACTGGCCAGTCGTCATAACTAATATCAATGCCATATTTTTTACAGTAAGCCACTTTATCATCAATGGTATTGGCCAGTGCCATCATTGCACTCACCCAGGATGGGCCTTCAAAACCAATATATAGCCCGACAACCATTCGGCTGAACACATCAACCACAACATAGACTACCGGTCTGCCAACAATTTTTGTTTTATCATGTTCGGATACCAAATAGATATCAGCTATGGTGGCATCTATTTGGTATCGATATCCAGGTCCTAAAGTTTCTGCCGTTGATGTACTTTTCAATGGTTTAATATCTTTATCAAAAGTATTCGGGGAAGTTTGCTTCTCAATAACATCTACAACACTATATTCCCGTTTAAAGAAATAACGAAATTGCTCTATCGTAGGTAACTCATATGCTGAAGGGTTTTCTATTTTACTTTTTAATACATTTAATGCACAGGCATGTGCATCGGCCACAACAGTACATTTTTCTTTTAGCAGTTTAGTTTCAATCGCTTGACGAAATATTCTTTCAATATCTTCCGTGATATTGCAACCAATACCATTTTTAATTGTTCTCGGTCTTCCAAGTTTTTTGCCAGTTGCATTTTGCCGTATACCACTACCTCCCGAATTCCGGTAATCAGGCAATAATGCATTTTGGCATAACCCCCGTTGCCAATAGCGACGAATAAAGCGGTTAACTGTTTGGTGAGTTACCTTATACTGTTCTTTTATATCACGAACAGCTTTTCCTCGGTTTTCACTGAAAAACAATTCAGGATCATCAATAATACCTTTAATCATATTCCAGGCTTTTTCTCGCTTTTCCCAGTTAAGCGTTCCTTCTTCGACCTCCCAGAGTATTACATTGGTAAACGGATCATCAATTCGTTTTATATCATTACTAATCAGCATTTGCTCCAGCTCTACCAACATAATGTTAGTTGGCCAGGCTGTTTTACTATCAATATCGATCCAAAAAGCCTGCAGGGTATCACTCCATAGCAATCGATATCTGTGTTCGTTTACTTGGAAAACTTGGTTAGCCAGAAACATAACGGTATTCATCCTCATTATGATCGTTCGATGTCAACATTGTAGGTTTTAAGCCCCGGTATGGCTTATTGATGTCAAAAATAAAATAGCGCCTAGCTAACAGTTGTCTCAGCCAATACAGTGCATTGCCTGTTTCCATGTCATAAGCAACATCTAAACTTTGAGCTATCGCAGTCAGTATTTTATTTGGATGTTTGTTAAATTCAAAACTAAAAAGGGAGTAATAATGATGAAGGTCTTCGTTCGACAGCGTTTCATATTGAGCCGGGTATAGCCATTTTATGTTTTGCAGGATGACTTTAGATATTTCTTTTTCAGTGATCAGGTACCAGGGAACTTCCTTACATTCCCAATAACGCCGTTCCAATTCTAATCGTGCAACTGTTTCCGGTTGGTCTAAATGCTCTGCATATTTGGCTTGAATAGCTATTTGTGGTTGATGTTGATCACTGATATCGACCACAAAATCAGATGAAAGGATCTGTGGCACTTTTTTGTATACTCGATGGGTAATTCCAGACTCGGCTGCCAATCTCACCGTATCATCAACACGCAATGGAAATTGTTCACGAATATCGTTAACTCCTGGCATCCAATCCAAAAGCAGGAAAACTGCCAATTCCAGGTCTGATAATAAATGATGTAATCTTTGGGATTTATAACCAAATACCCGGTGAGAGCGGCCTGTTGAAGAGATCTCGTAGGTATAGATAAAAGGTTTATAGTCGACACCAATACCTCGGCCTCGACCATCTTTTATTTTCCGGTCTATCGCAGCCTGAGATTCCCCTTTAAAACTTCCAGTCATTAAAAAGCCCACCTTGAACATGCTTATTATTTAAGCATAGCCGAGATAAGCTCATGATGAAACTTTATTTTACGTGATGATACTATATTTTATGTGATGATACTTTATTACTTTCCCACACAAAAAATGTGGGAGAGAATCAAGGTTACTCTACCGTAACTGATTTTGCCAAGTTTCTCGGTTGATCTACATCAGTGCCTTTGATCACAGCAACGTAATAAGATAATAACTGTAACGGTATGGTATAGACGATTGGTGCTAAAATATCTTCAACCTGATTTACATTAATAACACGCATGGTTTCATCTGATTTAAAGGCTGAAGCTTTGTCGGCGAATACATAAATAATACCGCCACGTGCGCGTACTTCTTCAACGTTTGATTTTAATTTTTCAATCAATTCGTTATTAGGTGCAACCACTATGATGGGCATATCCGCATCAATTAAGGCTAATGGACCATGTTTAAGCTCGCCTGCTGCATATGCTTCAGCATGAATATAAGAAATCTCTTTTAATTTAAGTGCCCCTTCCATCGCAATTGGATATTGGTCACCGCGACCTAAAAATAATGCGTTGTGTTTATCAGCAAATTCTTCAGCCAGGTCTTCTATACCTGATGCTAAACTGAGCGCTTCTTCTAGTTTGTTTGGCAGTGTTTTAATCGCTTTTACAATATGGGTTTGATCTAAACCTTTTTCTTGTGCAATACCGGCAACCAGCATGAGTAATCCCACCAGCTGCGTTGTGAATGCTTTAGTAGATGCAACACCTATTTCTACGCCCGCTTTGGTCATAAAAGCCAGATCAGATTCACGTACCAGTGATGAGCCTGCAACATTACAAACTGTCATTGAGGCCATGTAGCCTTGCTCTTTAGCGAGTCTTAATGCTGCTAAAGTATCTGCCGTTTCGCCAGATTGTGAAATAGTAACTAACAAGCTGTTATCATGCACATAAGATTTACGATATCTGAACTCAGAAGCTATCTCGACATTACAAGATACGCCAGCATACTGCTCTAACCAATAACGTGCCACCATGCCTGAATGATAGCTGGTACCACAGGCAATGATCTGTACATGTTTAACATCTTTTAGTATTTCAATGGCATTGTGACCATTAAAAAGACCAAATGCATCAGCAGAAACCCCATCATCTGTTAGCCGCCCTTCTAAGGTATTACGTACGGCAACAGGCTGTTCATAGGTTTCTTTAAGCATGTAATGACGATATTCGCCTTTACCTGAATTATCTTGTGTTACATTTGATTCATGAATTTCACGTTCAACGGCATTGCCTTGTGCATCAAAGATTTCCACCGACTCTCTGGTTACTCTAGCTACATCGCCTTCTTCCAGGAAAATAAATTTACGGGTAACAGCTAATAATGCAAGCTGATCAGAGGCGATAAAGTTCTCCCCTAACCCCAGGCCTATCACTAATGGGCTACCAGAACGTGCTACTATTATTTCGTTATCATTATTTTTATCAAAGACAACCGTTCCGTATGCACCTTCCAATTGTTTAACTGTTGCTTGTACCGCAGCTAATAAGCTGTCGCTGGTTTTACGCATTTCATGTACTAAATGCACCATGACTTCGGTATCTGTATCAGATAAAAACTCATAACCTTTTTGTTTTAAAGTTTCTCTCAACGTTTCATGGTTTTCTATAATGCCATTATGAACTAATGCCATTTGTTGATTAGAAATATGTGGATGCGCATTGGTTTCTGTTACGCTACCATGTGTGGCCCAACGAGTATGTGCAATACCAGTTGTGCCAGCATGATTGGTTTCTGCCAGTGCCGCGGCTAAATTAGCAACTTTACCTACTGCTTTAACTGTATTTAAGTTATTGCCATTACTCTTACCATCACTATTAGTATTAAGAAGTGCGACACCAGCTGAGTCGTATCCACGATATTCCAGGCGCTTTAGTCCTTCTACCAATATTTTATTTACCGGGCGTTCTGCCACAGCGCCTACTATTCCACACATAGGTTGCTCCAATTCTTGTTAATTAATCTACTTGCGCACAAATTAAGTTTACGCCACACGCCTCTATTGCCTGGCAAGTACTTTTTGCCAGGTTGTTGTCAGTGATCAAGGTTGTGACTTTATGCCAGGGTAATTCTAAATTTGGGATTTTACGTCCGACTTTGTCTGATTCGACCATCACAATCACTTCGCGTGCTGAATCAGCCATTACCTGACTTAACCCCATTAATTCGTTAAAGGTTGTTGTACCACGTTCAATATCAATGCCATCAGCACCCACAAATAATTGATCAAAATCATAAGCACGTAATGCCTGCTCAGCTATTTGCCCCTGAAAAGATTCAGATTGCGGATCCCAGGTGCCTCCGGTCATCAATAAAGTGGGTTCATTCTCTAGAGATAACAATTGATTAGCTATATTCATAGCATTCGTCATCACCACTAAACCAGGTTTATCGCTGAGCTCCGGGATCATCGCGGCAGTTGTTCTGCCACTATCTATAATAATGCGATTATGATCTTTAATAAGTGCCGCCGCCGCTTTCGCAATTGCCATTTTACGACGCGAAACAAGCTCATCGTTACTTTGTGCCACTATTTCTTTTGGCAAGGCAATCGCCCCACCGTAACGCCGCAGTAGCAAACCGCTTTTTTCCAGTGCGGTTAAGTCCTTTCGAATCGTAACTTCTGAAGTTTCAAAGTCCATTGCTAACGCATCAACCGTTACCTCTCCCAATGTGTTAACTTGATTCAGGATAGTATGACGTCTTTGTTGGGTATTTCTTTTAGTCATTAATAGATTTTAAGTTTCGATTCGAAAGATAAGTAATTAAAACAAAACTTAGATGAAATAACAATGATCGGGAATAGAATTAACTAAAAAAGATGCAAAACGCATCTTTTTTATTATTTAGTTTATAACATGTCATTCGTTGACACCTATTAAAGCGGATCTCCTGCCTCATTTACTGCGATTAATCTTAATCCATCAGGATCGGCTTCATCTGTCGCGGGTACCCATTTATTCATACAGCTAGTATCTTGCGTACAGGGATCTTCTAATGCCTGTAAAAAAGATAACAAATCAGTGATATTTTCTTCGGTATAAGTACTGTTTACTAAAAATACTGGTACTTGTGTCGAAACACCATTTGACTGTAAATCAGCCAGCTGAGTCAAAGCAGCAGCTGTATTCACTTGCCAGTTATCTGTTTGAATACCTGGTTGTAAATCTGACGGATCATAATTAGCAACTGATTCAACTGGATTTAAATGATGCTTAACCATATCAGATAAAGAATCAAAGGCACCATTGTGGCCCCAGGGTCCGGTATCAGTTACATTTAACAAATGTGGTGTTCTAAATGCGTATTTGTCTGTTTCTATGCCAGTTTCCCGAAAACGACCAAAATCGTCATCTTCTGTGAGTCCGTCACCTTTACCTCTGCCTACCTGAGGTATTGCAATAACGTGAAATTCTTCATCGGTAAAGAAACTACCGGAATGACAACTTACACAGTTAAAACCTCCTTGTGTTTGATCATTATAAAATAACAAAGCTCCGCGTTTTGCGCTGTCAGTTACCGCATTATCTTCACCATTAAGAAATGCTGCCCATGGGTTATTTATCAATATTTGTGATCGTTCATATTCACCCATAGCGAAAGCAATATTATCGAAAGTAACAAGCTCCTCCATTGAACCATCGGCGGAGTCAAAACCCGTTCTGAATTCACTTAACCAGTCATTGGTCGCTAATTCATTATTTTTTCCCTGAAATCTTTGTTCTAAATGAAGCCTGACCGCCTGATTATCATTGCCAAATTCAAACTCAAAACCACGCATTTCTTCATGCGATGTAACCGGAAACCTTGCCTGAGCAGCTGCTAAATTATTACCTGCGCTAGCATCATTTTCACCAATTGGTACTTCTGGCGTTCTTATCGGATCATTTGTGCCACCTAAATTAGGTGAATCTGAATTGTTTTCAATACGACCATCATGAAAAATAGATTTATTATAAAATACAAAATTAAATGTGGTTGGCGCATTACGTGGAACCGTCGGGCCACCATCGTGATGCACGCCATTAGCATCATGTAACCTGCCCGGCCCTAATAAGTCTTGTGCAAGTGCTTCAACACCTATCGGTAAGGCTAAGTCATCACCCCCTCCTAAATTTGGATGGTGACAACTGGCGCAAGCTGTATCCATATTGCCACTTAATGCCTTGGTAAAAAATAGCTTTTTACCTAGTTGTACAATATTTGAATCTACGGCAGGAATATTTTCCGGATGGGAAATGGCTGTGATATTCTTTTCTGATACAAGCAATTTTACAGCTTCATTTAAAACATTCGATTCAATTTCATCTGTATTATCATTATCACTACAAGCCACCAGCGACAGTGATAAAATCATACCCATTGATACATTATTTAATTTCACTTTTTATCCTTATTTATGCAACTGCTAGCTTTTTAGATCACCCTCGCCAAAAGGTAGGCGTAAATAATACTAATAATGTAAAGATTTCTAATCGGCCAAATACCATAGCTAACGTCAGTACCCATTTAGCGGTATCAGTAATATCACCATAATGTGCTGCAACATCACCTAAACCTGGGCCCAAATTATTAAGGCACGCAGCCGTTGCAGAAAACGCAGTAATATTATCCATACCTGTGCCCATTAACATTAGCATAATAATCACAAAGACTAAGGCATAAGCCGAAAAAAATCCCCATACAGCTTCAACCACTTTATCTGGTAAAGCTTTTCTACCTAACTTAATGGCATAAATAGCTCGTGGGTGTACTAAGCGATTTAGTTCTCTAATACCCTGTAAATAAAGTAAAAATACGCGCACAACCTTCATTCCACCACCCGTAGAGCCGGCACAACCACCAATAAAACTTGAAAAGATTAACAGCATAGGTAAAAAGATAGGCCAGGCAGAAAAGTTATCGGTTGCAAAACCCGCCGTGGTACTGATTGATACCGCCTGAAATAATGCCTGATCTAAAGTTTCATCCCCGGTGCCAAATACATTCTCTGAAGACAATACAGAAAAACAAATAATCACTAATACAGTTTGAATAAATAAAAAGACTTTTAATTCAGGATCTCTGAGATACGCCCTTAAACTTCGACTTGCGACAACGGCATAATGCAAAGAAAAATTAACCGCTGCGATCAACAGAAAAAATACACAAATAAAATTAATTAACGGGCTGTTAAAATGTCCCATAGAGGCATCATAAGTAGAAAAACCACCAATTGCGATGGTAGAAAACGCGTGACTTATGGCATCAAACCAGCCCATACCTGCGGTCCAGTATGCCAAGGTACAGGCAATTGTGAGTGAAACATAAATATACCAGAGATGTTTCGCGGTATCTGCAATTCTTGGCGTCATTTTTGAATCTTTTACAGGCCCGGGGGTTTCAGCTCTATATAGCTGCATGCCACCGACACCTAACATAGGTAATACCGCAACCGCTAAAACAATGATCCCCATGCCGCCAAACCATTGTAATTGCTGACGATAATATAAAATAGATTTAGGAAGAAATTCAATTCCGGTAAGTACCGTAGCGCCTGTTGTAGTGAGTCCGGAAAAAGATTCAAATACGGCATCAGCAAATGATAACTTTGGCGCATCTAAAAATATCAGTGGTAAAGATGCAAACGCGCCAAGTACTAACCAAAAGAGTACAACAATTAGAAAGCCTTCTCGTGCTTTCAAATCGCCTTTTTCATGCCTGTTCGGATACCAGGTAATTAACCCGATAGTCACAGTAAAAATAAAAGACAGAACAAAAGGAACACCACCACCATCTTTATATATGTACGAAACTAATGCGGGGGGTATCATAGTGACACTAAATAATGTGACCAGCAGGCCCAATATTCTTATTATTGTACGAAACTGCATAGAGTAGTTATTCCTACAAACCGATAATCTTAAGGTTTCGGTATGAATGAAATGAAATAATTAATCTGTATAGGGTACTGCAAATTAAGATAAATGTACTAATAAATTGCTTAGGTTTATTTAAACTATTCTTTTATGGTTAACGCTACCCGACTACTTGTTTTTTCAAATATCTCATCAATGACTATCTTTGCTTCACGACTATCCAAGGTTATATGCCAACTGATCTGCGCTGTAAATTGTTTTTGAATATCGATCACCGTATAGGCGGATAGAATATTTTCTATTAGCCCCTGGTGGCTATATTCAGAAATACCACTGATGATAGCTTCCGGTATTTTTAGTGTGGTTTGCAATTCAAGCATGGCATTATTTAAGCTGCCACCATATGCTCTTACTAATCCACCTGTGCCCAGCTTAATACCACCAAAATAGCGTGTAACCACGCCGGTGATCTCCCCTATGCCCGATCCCATCAATACATTAAGCATAGGTTTTCCAGCCGTGCCATTTGGCTCACCATCATCAGAAAAACCAAGCACATGACTTCCACCAGGTTCACCCGCAACATGTGCCCAGCAATTATGCCTGGCATCTGGGTATTTATCTTCTATCGATTTAATAAACGCCTTAGCTGCATCAACATTCGGTGTGTGTCCAATATGAACGATAAATTTACTTTTTTTTATTTCTTCCTGATAAAACACATTCAGGCTGGGAATTTTATATTCTTTAGGCATGATCAATTTTACTGATTTAGAGAAAATAAAACTCTGTTAGTTTTTACATAACAGAGTTATTTTTGACAGGAAACTTTTAAGCCAGGCCTAAGTCGCGGGTCATATTTTCATTATGGTCGCGATGGACAATAATATTGTCTTCGATTCTAATACCACCGTATGGTTTGAAAACTTCAACTTGCTGCCAATTAATATATTGAGCGTTATCCGTTTTTGCTAAGTCAGCCAATAATGAATCAATAAAATACAAACCCGGTTCTATAGTGAATACCTGATCAATTTCTATCGTACGTGTACATCTTAAGAACGGATGCCCTTCTGGTGCGGCCTGATGTGTACCACGTACATCAGCCATAAACCCACCCATATCATGAACTTGTAAACCAAGATGATGCCCTAAGCCATGCGGGAAAAATGTTTTTGTGATCCCTTTTTCAAGGGTCGCCTCGACTGACAAATTAACCAATTTAAATTGTACCAGTAATTGCGCTATGCGCTGGTGGCAATCTAAATGCAAATCGCCATATTTAATACCTGGTTTCAAGCCGTCACACAGCTGTAACTGGTGCTGGTTTAATTCACTGATTAATTCTTGAAACACCCCCGACTTATTAAAATCGTAAGTTCTTGTAATATCAGATGCATAACCATTAAAGCTGGCACCTGCATCAATTAAGAAAGATTTCATTTTTTCAGGGGCGAGTTGATCAAGATGGGTGTAATGCAAAATCGCACAGTTTTCATTTAAAGCAATAATATTGTCATAAGGTACTTCGTTAGCCCCCTGTCGCGTAGCCAGTAAATATGCATGTTGGATATCAAATTCAGAAGAGCCTGCAAAAAAAGCATCTCTTGCGGCCTGATGTCCAATAACACCAAGTCGATTAGCTTCGCGTAAACAAACTTGTTCGTAATTTGTTTTATAGGCTCTGTGATAGTGAATGTAATTTAATACGGGCTCTGGATTTAATTGTTCAAAACCCAGTGCTTCAGCTACTGCAAGGTATTCTCCTATATAAGCATATTTAGCTTTGTCGTAAGGAAGTAGTTCTTCTACGCGATCTGGCACCTGTAAAATTTCAATATCAAAATATTCAGCCCAATAATCACTGGGTTCATCTGGTACTTTATGCCAAAAATCAATCGGTAAATAAAATACCAATTTAGGCTTATCTGAGCCATTAACAATTAACCAGCAATGCGGATTATCAACAACGGGTAACCAAGCCTTAAAATGAGGATTAACTTTAAATGGATAATGCATATCATCTAAAAACTGACGCTTCGCCTGGCCTGAATGTATCACCAGGCCTTCAAGCCCTTCACGCTCGATTACAGCTTTAGTACGTTGTTGTAATATAGCGATATGTTCTGCGTATAAAGAAGCTAGTTTATCCATTATCTATTCTCACTTTTGTTTATACCCAAATAACCAGCTCTGTTACTGGTAAGGTTTGGGTTAGTATTAATTTTGAACGAGTTATTTTTTAATTTTCATCTCTAGCAATTGATCGAACAAATTATCGGTATTGCCCATTCGTGTATGATACACCTGTCTATAAGCAAATACATTTTTAACGTAATCTCGCGTTTCTTTATAAGGGATAGACTCTATCCATAATTCAACTTCAATGGGATCTTCAGGTAACCACTTTAATACTCTGTGGTAGCCCGCATTATAGGATGCCGTTGCGAGTATTTCGTTATTATTGTTTTTTCGTTTTAAATAACTTAAATATTTTGTGCCAAGTTTAATATTTGTTTTAGGCTCTATCAACTTTCTGCGGTTAACGTGACTTTTAGCAATATATTTTGCTGTGCTTGGTAAAAGTTGCATTAAACCAACAGCGCCAGCCTTTGAACGCGCCTGGGCAACAAATGAACTTTCTCTTCGAGAAATTGCATACCCCCACGACAAATCGATTTTATTTTTTTTAGTGTATTTTTTAAATAAGGCTTCATAAGCTTTTGGAAAACGTAAATCTAAATAATTATATTCTCCCATGCCAGCCACAGTTCTGATCACATCTCCGTGCCAATCTAAATGATGCGCTAATTCCGCAGCCGCTAACTTTTCACCTTGTGTTGAAGTATTAATTAAATAATTCCACTCTCGCCTTGCTGAAGTAAAACGTTTTAATTCATGTAAAGCTTTCGCTCTGACAAAACCCGGTGCATTTTCAACTAACTCTTTTGTTTCAGTTGCTATCTCAATTGCCTGATATTCTAAACCAACTGGTAAACCCAGCCTGGCTGCTGACATAAAGCCATAATAGTTACGCTTTACCGCCAGTTCTTGCCATATCTTTAGTGCTGCTTCACCTTCACCTTTTTTTAAATGTGCGTACGCCAGCCAATAATGTTGACCATGGGATAAATTGCTTTTTCCGGTGAAATAAGCGATCACTCCCGGCCAGTCTCTTGCTTGCAGCATGTTACTCAACTGCCATTGCATTAATTTTTTATCATGTTTATGTACAGGCACCTTGTTTAACCAAAACTTTGCTTCTGGATGTTTTTTTGAAGCGAGTGCAATGGCAAATGTATAATAAACACCTTGTTTTTGTTGGTCTTCAAAATCGAACTTTTTCTCGAGCTTCTGCCATGCTCTTAACGCTAAATCAGTATCTCGCCAAATTAAGCGTTTAATACCATAAATGGCTATTTCACCTTCTTTTTGTGTGGCTTTTTTAAATCGATATAACCCCGCTGACGCAGAGGGATCTCGTCTCATTTTATGGTACAACTCGCCAAGGTACCTTTCATTTTTTGGTAATTGTCTGGTTAAATAGGGAATTAAATTGTGCTGCCCGTGCTGTGCAACTAAGGTTAATCTTTGCCAAATTAGCTCTTGGGTCATCAAACCTTTTTTACGCCATTTTTTAAATAATCCGTCACAAGCTTTAGGTTGTGATTTATCCACCAGCCATAACGCAGTGACTTGCTCAAAGATTTGTTTTTCAGGCGCGCCAAGTTGCAATTTAAAATTTAAGTTATGGCAGGTAAGTTCAACATTTTTTGTGTCTTTAAATGCGTTCACATAAAGCTTTTTTTTATTTCGCTTGATTAAATATTTCAACCAGGCTTTTCTAACCGGCCATTCCAGTGGTGTTCCTTGATAAGTCTTAAGAAATTTCTCAATTTCAGCTTGATTAGACAAATATGGATGCTTTTTTAAATAAGCCATTTTCACATAAGGTTTAAGCGGATGATCTAAGGCAGCCAATGCCTTTAAGTAATTTCTTTTATTACCTGACAAGGCAATTTTTTCCGCTTTGATAAAATCTTTATCTGTAGACTGCACACAATGAGAATCGCAACCTATCAAGATAAGCAAACAAAACACCGGTACTTTAATATAATTATTATTCATCTGTATTACATGCAACCTAAATTAAATCCATTTCGATAGATATAAGAGAATTTTAAAAGCTTCTATCTCAAACATAGAGTAATTAATTATATTTAACCCATAATCAATAAGGATCCAGTTTGAATAACTATATATAAGGGTTTAAAGCTAATTATTCTAGCGTTAATCAGCTTTTCATTATTAAATAATAAATCCAGCAAATAAAACACAATTCAAAAGCTATTTTTTTAACAAGATGTAAATTAGAGTCTAAAATTTAATTGCATTTTGTTGTTAAAGCGGCCAAACTGCATAAAACAAACTCATCGTACCAGTTAAAAAATACTATGAGTCAATAATAAGTAAACTAGGGAGACATCTAATGCTATATAAAAGCGATACCTTTGAGGTTGCTTTCATTCATAATACACAAATAGCCGAATTTAAATTTTGTGTACCTGGCTCAGTCAATACTTTATCTCAGACAACTCTTCAAGACTGCGGCAAAGCATTAGCCGAGTTATCCGGCCGTGATGATATTAAAGGAATGATTTTCACCAGTAATAAAGAACACTTTATTATAGGCGCAGATATTTTTGAATTTTTACCGACCTTTTCATTGCCTGAAGCAGAACTTACCAAATGGATCAAAAATGCCACAGACGTTTTTGATGCCGTAGAAGATTTACCTTTTCCAACTGCAAGTGCAATATCAGGAATGACTTTAGGTGGTGGTTGTGAATGGGCATTGGCAACAGATTATCGAATTGCTGCAGATGATACCAAAATTGGCCTGCCAGAAGTAAAATTAGGCATTATGCCTGGTTTTGGTGGCACAGTACGCTTACCACGCCTGATTGGGGCTGATAATGCAATGACCTGGATCACCACAGGTAAAGAACACAGAGCACAACAAGCTTTAGCTGTTGGTGCTGTTGACAGTGTTGTTGCCAAAGAGAAGCTACTGGCTGCAAGTGTAAAAATTATAGAACAAGCAATTGACGGCAAGCTAAACTGGCAAGAAAAACGCGCTCAAAAAACAAGCCCTTTACAGATGAACCCTGTTGAACAAGGTATGAGTTTTGCCACCGCACAAGGTATGGTATTAGGTAAAACTAAAGGTCATTACCCTTCACCTGTTATGGCTGTGAAAACGATAAAAGCGGCAGCGAATGAACATAGAGCTGAAGCAATGGCGATTGAAAATGTTAATTTTGCAAAGCTTGCAAAAACCGATGAAGCAGCAGCTCAAGTCGGAATTTTCCTTGCAGATCAATTTTTAAAGGGTAAAGCTCGTAAACTGGCAAAAACCAGTGAAACAAACATAAAACAAGCTGCGGTTGTGGGTGCCGGCATTATGGGCGGTGGTATCGCTTATCAATCTGCCTATAAAGGCACACCTATTATCATGAAAGATATTGCACAAGCTGCATTAGATCTTGGTATGGGTGAAGCGTCTAAACTACTCGGTAAGAAAGTTGAACGTGGCCACATGAAGCTAGATAAAATGGTTAAAACCTTATCAGCAATTAAACCCACTTTAAATGATGCTGATATGCAAGCTGCAAATATTGTAGTAGAAGCAGTGGTTGAACACCCTAAAGTTAAGCAAACTGTTTTGGCTCAATTAGAAAAAGATATGCCAGAAGGTACGGTATTAACGTCTAATACTTCGACTATTCAAATAGATGAACTTGCCAGTGCTTTAACAAAACCAGAAAACTTCTGTGGTATGCATTTCTTTAATCCTGTTCACAGAATGCCTTTGGTAGAAATTATAAGAGGTAAAGAGACTTCTGATGCCACAATTGGTGCAGTAGTCGATTACGCCCTTAAATTAGGTAAGTCCCCTATTGTTGTAAATGATTGCCCAGGTTTCTTTGTTAACCGCGTATTGTTCCCTTATTTTGCCGGATTTAATCAATTGGTCGTTGAAGGTGCTGATTTTGCCAAAGCAGATAAAGTGATGGAAAATACGTTTGGCTGGCCTATGGGACCTGCTTATTTACTAGATGTGGTAGGTTTAGATACTGCGAATCATTGTACTGGTGTTATGGCTGCGGGTTTCCCACAACGCATGGCAATTCAGGAAAAAGATCCCGTCGCCCTATTCGCTAAAAATGAGCGGTTTGGTCAGAAGAATTCAGCTGGTTTTTATAAATACGTACCAGATAGAAAAGGTCGTTTACAGAAAAAACCAGATCCGGAGTCAGTCGCCCTATTGAGTTCAATTTGCGCACCGGTGAAAGAATTTTCGAAACAAGAAATCATAGATCGCTGTATGATCCCTATGCTCAATGAAGTTTTACTATGTTTACAAGAAAACATCATTGCGTCACCACAAGAAGCTGATATGGCATTAATTTATGGAATAGGTTTCCCTCCATTCAGAGGCGGCGCTTTCCGTTACCTGGATCAAATTGGTCTGGCTGACTTTGTTGCAACAGCAGATAAATACGCTGACTTAGGTGCGATTTATCAAGTATCAGATATTACACGTCAATGGGCTGAAGAAGGCCGCAAATTTTATCAAGTTGAGGGCCCTGCTTTATGAAAACTCCAGTAATAGTAGATTGTATTCGTACCCCGATGGGACGTTCAAGAAATGGTATTTTTAAGCATACACGCGCTGAAGATTTAAGTGCACATTTAATGAAAGGGTTAGTTGAAAGAAACCCGGCATTAAACCCAAGTGATATTGATGATATTTATTGGGGTTGTGTACAGCAAACTTTAGAGCAAGGCTTTAATATAGCACGTAATGCTTCATTATTAGCAGGTATTCCTAATACAGTACCTGCAACTACAGTAAATCGCTTATGTGGTTCATCAATGCAAGCATTACATGATGCTTCAAGAGCAATCATGACTGGCTGTGGTGACGTTTATATTGTTGGTGGTGTTGAACATATGGGACACGTCCCTATGACCCATGGCGTTGACTTTAACCCTAAACTGTCTACCTCAGTTGCACAAGCTGCCGGTATGATGGGACTAACAGCTGAATATTTAGGTAAATTACACGGCATCAGCCGACAACAACAAGACGAGTTTGCGGTGCGCTCACATCAAAGAGCCCATGCGGCAACGGTTGAAGGCAGATTTAAACGTGAAATTCTACCAACTCAGGGCCATGATGAAGATGGCACATTAATTTCAATTGATACCGATGAAGTGATCCGCCCTGAAACCACAGTAGAAGGTTTAGCACAATTACGCCCGGCATTTGATCCAGCAAACGGCACAGTTACTGCTGGTACCTCATCAGCTTTGTCTGACGGTGCTTCTGCTATGTTGATCATGTCTGAAGACAAAGCGGAAGAACTAGGCTTACCTATCAGAGCAAAAGTATTATCTATGGCTGTTGCAGGTTGTGATGCGTCTATAATGGGTTACGGTCCTGTACCGGCAACCAAAAAAGCGCTTAAGTCTGCAGGTTTATCTATAGATGATATGGATGTAGTTGAACTGAATGAAGCATTTGCAGCACAGTCTTTACCTGTCATAAAAGATTTAGGTTTAACAGATGTAGTTGATGAAAAAGTTAATCTGAATGGTGGCGCGATTTCATTAGGCCATCCATTAGGTTGCTCTGGTACACGTATCAGCACCAGCTTGATCCATTTAATGGAAGATAAAGACGCAAAATATGGTTTAGCCACTATGTGTATCGGACTAGGTCAAGGTATTGCAACTGTTTTTGAAAGAGTTTAATAAAATTAACTAGCTCCCTCTTTTTGGTGAACTTGCCTGCCAGGTTCACCGTTTTATTTATTTTCTTACAATTAAGTCATTTTTCTGCTTCATATGTGCACCACAACAATTTAAAATACCGCCAATATTTACTCAGAGTTTGCTAAATTGAAAATAAATGCTACCACACCAGATCATACCTTAGATGCCATAGGACTGCGTTGCCCTGAACCTGTCATGATGATACGTGGTAAGGTGAGAAAAATGGGAGAAGGAGAAACCTTACTCGTTAACGCTGATGATCCATCAACGGCACGAGATATTCCCAGTTTTTGCCGTTTTATGGATCATACATTGTTAGATCAACAAGTAGAAAACTCCCCATTTCAATACTTGATAAAAAAAGGCCTCTAAATAAACGAACTTCACATTTTTGTGATGTGCCACTGCGTGGCAAGTAAATCTAAAAGCAAAAGACTTAAGAGCGACTTATCTAAATTACTAATTATTCGAATATCTGATTAATCGTAATTAACGGCTTGTCTTTTAATTTGAAGTTAATACTTACTTGATACCAACCCGCTTCATAGGGTGTAAAACTAAAGTAATTATAGATACTATTACAATTTGCCTGAACAGGAATACCTAACTCTAAGAACTTATCGAGCCCTTCATCTTTATAACCGCAATTCAGGCCCATAGTCCACTTTTCATCGGAAATTTTAAATTCGTATGCTTTGCCCGTTTCCAAAAATTTCACTTTAGTTTGCAATATAGCATTACTAACAACAGCTAATTCGTATTCTGGTTGCGCTTCCCAAAGATTAAAATCTCCCCTTAGATACATAGTATTAGAAACATCCGCGCTAGGAGTGACATTTTCTTCTGTGCTTGAACACGCAGTTAAACTTGCGATTGCAGCTGCTATTATTAGTTTTCTCATGTTAATTCCCCAATTTATTATTATTCTAAGCCTATTTTTCTAACACTTTTTTCAGTTAACTATTTGTTACTAATTAAATAAGCCTAGCTTTATATTGGCATATAAAAGCCGGTAGTAACACCGGCTTTTATATATTTATTTGAACTAATTCATGTCAGTTTTATGATTGTAGTACCGAAATATCTGCAACCTTTAAAAATAGACTTCTCAGTTGATTTAACAAGGCTAAACGGTTGTTTTTAACCGCTTCATCTTCAGTCATTACCATGACATTATCAAAAAAGTTATCAACCGACTCTCTTATTCCAGCCAGGTTTTCTAATGCCGTTTTATAGTCACCTTTATCAAATAACTCAGTTAAAGATGCCTGATAATACACAACTTGTTCAGCTAATGTTTTTTCAGCACTTTCTATTAACAAGGCATTATTAATATCAACTAAATCTTTGATACCATTTTTAGATAGAATATTACCAACACGTTTATTTGCCGCTGCCAAAGCCTGTGCCTGATCTAAATTTCGGAAATGACTTACCGCTTTAACACGACGGTCAAAATCAACGGGTCTAGATGGACGACGAGCGAGTACGGCTTGAATAACATCAACAGCAATATTTTGATCTTGATACCAGGCTCTGAAGCGGCCTAACATAAAATCAAATACGTCAGACGATACAGTATCGTTTGTTAATTTGTCAGTAAATAAAGCTTGAGATTTAGCTATGATATCTAGTATATCTAATTCTAAATTTTTCTCGACCATGATACGTAAGGCACCAATTGCAGCTCGGCGTAATGCAAATGGGTCTTTATCACCTTTAGGCGCCTGGCCTATGCCAAAAATGCCCACTAAAGTATCAAATTTATCAGCCAATGCAACTGCACAGCTAATATCAGTAGAAGGTAAACTATCTCCTGAAAAGCGTGGCATATACTGCTCGTTTTGCGCCAAAGCGACGGCTTCTGCTTCGCCATCTAAACGTGCATAGTGCATGCCCATGACACCTTGTACATCAGTAAACTCCATCACCATTTCGGTCATTAAATCTGTTTTACTGAGTAAACCGGCACGAGCCGCTTCAATTTTATTAGCATTTAGTTGTTCTGCAATATAACCAGCCAATTCAGAAATACGTTCTGATTTATCCTTTAACGTCCCGAGTTGTTTTTGAAATAAAACAGTTTCAAGTGACGCTAAACGACTTTCTAAGGTGTGCTTTTTATCAGTTTCAAAAAAGAACTGTGCATCGGCTAATCGAGGACGAACAACTTTTTCATTCCCTTTTATAACTTGTTGCGGATCTTTACTTTCGATATTTGAAACAAATAAAAACTTATTCAATAAGTTCCCTTTTTCATCTAACAACGGAAAGTACTTTTGATCGTCCTTCATGGTATAAATCAGTGCTTCTGAAGGGACATCTAAAAATGACTCTTCAAATGTTGCTAATAAAGTCACAGGCCATTCAACAAGTGAAGTGACTTCTTCAAGTAAAGCTTCATCCATCGCAACTTGTGCATTGTGTTCTTTTGCTATCGCTTCAATTTGATGGCGAATTTGGGCTTTACGAACTTCGTAATCAGCGATAACGTAAGCTGACTTTAAGACGTCATCTATATTATTCGCATTATCAATTTTAATACGTTCAGGGTGATGGAATCTATGGCCCTGTAGCTCATTAGAAATGTCTTTTCCTAATATATTACCTGATATTAGTTTTTCACCAAAAAGTACTGTTACAGTGTGTACAGGGCGAATAAATTGAGTTTTGCTTGCGCCCCAACGCATAGGTTTTGGAATTGGTAATTTTGACAATGCTTTATTTATGGCGTCTGGTAATAAAGCGTCTACAGTTTTTCCTGTTACTTTAGCCTTATGCAATAACCAGGCACCTTTATCTGTTTCATAGTGCTCAGCGTCAGCAACATCAATACCACAGCCTCTGGCCCATCCGGCAGCAGCCTTAGTAGGATTACCATCAGCGTCAAAAGCGGCTTTAATTGCAGGCCCTCGTTTTTCAACTATTTTGTCTTGTTGATTAGCCGCCAATGCGGTTACTTTGATCCCTAAACGACGTGGAGATGCATACCAAGATACACCTGAATGTGACAACTCTAATGACGTTAACTCTGTTTCAATATTAGCTTTAAATGCTTCAGCCAGATTTCGTAATGATTTAGGTGGTAGCTCTTCAGTACCAATTTCTATAAGTAGATTTTCTGTTGTCATGGTACTGCCTTAACCTTTCAAATTTTTACAAAGTGGAAAACCAAGTTCTTCACGCGCAGCATAATACCCTTGTGCACATGCCTTAGATAATGCACGAACTCTCAGTATATAACGTTGACGTTCAGTCACTGAGATTGCATGGCGAGCATCTAATAAGTTAAATGCATGTGATGCTTTCATTACTTGCTCATAAGCAGGTAATGGCAGGTTTGCTGCGATAAGTTTTTGGCTTTCTTTTTCACAATTATCAAACTCGGCAAACAATGCAGTTACATCAGCATGTTCAAAATTATAGGTCGATTGTTCAACTTCATTTTGATGGAAAATATCACCATAAGTCACTGTACCAAGCGGACCATCTGTCCATACAAGATCATAAATGCTATCAACTTCCTGGATATACATAGCCAATCTTTCTAAACCATATGTAATTTCGCCTGTGATTGGAGAACACTCAAGTCCGCCAACTTGTTGAAAATAGGTGAACTGAGTAATTTCCATGCCATTTAACCATACTTCCCAACCTAGTCCCCAAGCACCTAATGTTGGTGATTCCCAGTTATCTTCCACAAACCTTACTTCATGCGTTAATGTATCTATCCCCATTGCCGCTAAAGAGCCCAGGTAAAGCTCCTGAATATTCTCAGGAGACGGTTTTATGACAACCTGAAATTGATAATATTGTTGCAGACGATTTGGATTATCACCATAACGGCCATCGGTTGGACGACGACAAGGTTGCACGTAAGCACTGGCCATAGGCTCAGGGCCAATTGATTTCAAAAATGTCAGCGGATGAAAAGTTCCTGCGCCTACTTCCATATCTAACGGTTGTGCAATAACACAACCTTGTTCTGCCCAATAATCCTGTAGTGCTAAGATCAAACCTTGAAAGGTTTTTGTATCATATTTTTGCGTTATATTTTGCATAGCTAATTTCGATTTTTTGATCATTTTAATGTAGATAATTGCTTCAAGTATACCTGTTTTAAAAACTATATTGAATTTGTAACTACACTAAAATTATTTAAACTAAAAACAAAAAGAGACTTTTCAGTCTCTTTTTATTTAAATGAAGTAATACACTAATTTTTATACGTCGAGATTGACCACACGCAGTGCATTAGTTTCAATGAACTCTCTGCGAGGCTCAACATGGTCACCCATTAATGTTGAAAATAACTGATCAGCTGCTATTGCATCTTCAATCGTTACTTGCAGCATACGACGACCTTCTGGATCCATCGTTGTTTCCCAAAGCTGACCAGGATTCATTTCACCTAATCCTTTATAACGTTGTATATACAAACCACGTTTAGCTTCAGATAATAACCAGTCTAATGCATCAGAAAATTTAGTCACGCTTTGTGTTTTTTCACCGCGTTGCACATAACCGTCGGCTTCAATTAAGTGTGCGATATTTTCCCCGGTTACTTTTATATTCTGATAATCCAAAGAATGTAAGAAATCAAAATTAAAGGTATGGTCTTTATCTATTCCATGTTGACGAATAGTAACAACCGGTAAATGCAAATGACGCTCAGGATCTTCCGTGGTATGTGCAGAAAAAATTGTTGCTTCTTCATCATTTGTTTCTAAATCTTTAACAAAATTAGTTACCCAGGTAGCCACTTTTTCTTTGTCTTTTAAATCAGCTTCACATAATGCGGGCTGATATATTAAACGTTGAATCACATTTTCAGGGTATTTTCGAGCTAAGCGCTCAACTATTTTCTGGGTATTTTGATAATCTTTTACTAGCGCTTCGAGCCCGACACCATTGATGCTAGGAGCGCCATCAGTCACATACAAAGATGCATTTTCTAACGCTGAGTTAGTTAAGAACTCCGTTAATGCAGGATCATCTTTAATATATCTTTCTTGTTTACCTTTTTTAACTTTATATAAAGGAGGTTGTGCAATATAGATAAAACCACGTTCAACTATTTCAGGCATCTGACGATAGAAGAAAGTAAGTAGTAAAGTACGAATGTGAGATCCATCCACATCGGCATCTGTCATGATAATAATATTATGATACCTGAGTTTATCAGGGTTATATTCATCACGGCCAATACCACAGCCCAGTGCGGTAATTAAGGTAGCAACCTCTTGCGAAGAAAGCATTTTATCAAAACGTGCTTTTTCAACATTTAATATCTTACCTTTCAACGGTAATATAGCTTGGTTTTTACGATTTCTCCCCTGCTTGGCAGATCCGCCAGCAGAGTCTCCTTCCACTATATAAAGTTCAGATAATGCAGGATCTTTTTCCTGACAATCGGCTAGTTTACCCGGTAAACCAGCTAAATCCATAGCCCCTTTACGGCGCGTCATTTCTCTTGCTTTACGAGCAGCTTCACGAGCCCTTGCCGCGTCGATAATTTTCATAACAACAGTTTTGGCTTCGCTTGGATTTTCTAGTAAATATTCAGCCAGTTTTTCACCCATAGCCTGCTCAACAGCAGATTTAACTTCAGATGAAACGAGTTTATCTTTAGTTTGAGAAGAAAATTTAGGATCTGGTACTTTAACTGAAATAACAGCAGTTAAACCTTCACGAGCATCATCACCTGTAGCATTGCTCGTTGTTTTAGCCTTTTTATTAAAACCTTCTTTTTCCATGTAATTATTAAGCGTGCGTGTTAATGCACCACGGAAACCGGCTAAATGCGTACCACCATCTCTTTGTGGAATATTATTGGTAAAACAATAAATATTTTCCTGGAAGCCATCATTCCATTGCATAGCTACTTCAACAGAAATACCATCTTCTTCACGCTCAGCATTAAAATGAAAAACTTCTTTGTGAACCGGCGTTTTATTGGTATTCAAATATTCAACAAAGGCTTGAATACCCCCTTCATATTTAAAGTGTTCTTTTCTTTCATCTCTTTCATCAGTCAGAATGATACTGACGCCTGAATTTAAGAAAGATAATTCACGAAGTCTTTTTGCTAAAATATCAAAATGGTAATTTATATTGGTGAAAGTTTCTGCACTTGGCCAAAAACGTAATTCAGTACCTGTTGTACTAGACTCTCCAACTTCAGCTAAAGGTGCATCAGGAACACCATGCGTATAAGTTTGCTCATAAATTTTTCCAGCACGTCTGATTGTTAATTGCAATTTAACTGAAAGTGCATTTACAACTGAAACACCTACACCATGTAGGCCACCAGAAACTTTATAAGAGTTATCATCAAATTTACCACCGGCATGTAGAACGGTCATAATAACTTCAGCCGCAGAAACCCCTTCTTCCTCATGAATTTCAGTAGGAATACCACGGCCATTATCACTAACCGCAACAGAGCCATCAGTATGGATCGTGACATATATATCATCACAATGACCCGCTAACGCCTCATCAATTGAATTATCTACAACTTCAAACACCATGTGATGCAAACCAGTGCCATCATCCGTGTCCCCTATGTACATGCCTGGACGCTTTCTTACTGCATCCAGTCCTTTTAGTACTTTTATACTCGACGAATCATAATTTTCAGACATTGTCACTTCCACTTAACTTATTATTAATTTGCCATGTTTCACGTGGAACATTTCTAATTTTCGCTTCATTGGTTCCACTACGGCAGAAATACTATCGGATTCAATTGCAGATATAAATATTTGAGAATTGCATTGGGCAAGTAAATTACCAACCATTTCTTTCGTATCTGCACCTAGTTCCGACGGTAAGTCATCTATTAGCAATATCGATTGCTTATTGGTTTCTAATTCTATTAAACTATTTTGTGTTACTTTTAAGGCATACAAAAGTAGTTTTAGTTGACCACGGGAAAAATAATTTTCGACTGCACTACCTTCAATTTTAAAGTTAAAGTCTGCTTTGTGTGGTCCTTGACTGGTATATCCAAGTTTAATATCTCTTTCGAAATTATTAACGAGTACGTCAGATAGCGCTTGTTCTGACTTCCAACCAGTATTAAACGTAATATCAAGATTTTTTAATATCGTTAACTCTTTACACATCTTATCAAAAAAATGTCTCTTAAACCTATCTATATACGATAAACGTAATTTATTTATAGCGACAGCAAGTTTAACAAATTCTTTATCCCAATACCTGATTTGATCATGGTAGTTTGTAGGTTTTTGTTTCAGTAATGCATTTCTTTGTTTTAGCAATTTATTAAATGATTGCCACAAATAAAAGAAATCGTGTTCCACGTGAAACAACCCCAAGTCCAAAAACTTTCTTCTTTCTTTTGGACCACCAAAAAACAAATCGTAACTTTCAGGGGTAATAACTTGTACTGGAATAAGCTGAGCTAGCTCTGATATCCTTTTTGAATTCTTTCCTTGAATTTTTAGAGATGTTTCTCCCGATAAATTTTTAGAAATACCAACAGGCAATACTAAGTTATTTTCTAACTTTTTCCCGTGTACAAAAAATGCCTGTTGCTGGCTCTTAATCACACTTTTATATTTATTTGTTCGAAAAGACTTACCATGAGACAAATAATAAATCGCTTCTAATAAACTTGTTTTACCACTGCCATTAGGTCCATAAATAATATTGACTCCATCAACAGGTGAAAATGACAGTTCATCTATATTTCTAAAATTTTTAATCGTTAAATGTTCTAAAGACATATTCGCTTTTTATACTTTAATATATGCCTTTATAATCGCATAGGCATGACAACGTACATTGCTTCCGGCTCGCCACACCCTTCAACTAATGCACTACTATTTGAATCAAGCAAAGTAAAACTTACGTCTTCAGTTTTTATTGTATTTAATACATCAAGTACATAAGAAACATTAAAACCTATTTCCAAATCAGGGCCGTCATACATCACTTCTACCACTTCTTCGGCCTGTTCTTGCTCTGGATTATTAGCACTAATTTTTAAATGTCCGGCAGAAAAGTTTAAACGCACCCCTCTGAACTTCTCATTTGATAAAATAGAAACACGGGAAAAAGCATTTCTTAGCCACTCTCTATTGGCTGTCATTATTTTATCACCGCCCCGAGGTAGTACACGTCTGTAATCGGGAAAACGTCCATCGACTAATTTACTCGAAAAGGTAAATTCAGGATCTAAAATTCTAAGATGATTTTGACCAAATTGGATAGTAATTAATGTATCGTCACTGGCCATCAACCGCATAATCTCTTGCACACCTTTTCTGGGGATGATTAATTGCCGCTGAGTATTAAGAGATTGTGCAAGCTGTTTTTGTGCTAAAGCAAGTCTGTGGCCATCTGTTGCAACGGTTTTAATTTCAGCATTATCAATTTCAAATGACATACCATTCAAATAATATCGTACATCTTGATTTGCCATTGAGAAGTGCGTGCTTTCAAGTAATTTCCTCAGTTCAAGACGTGTTAATTGAAATTCAATTTCACCATCCCACTGATCTAAATTTGGAAAATCTTCAGCCGCTAGAGAGGCTAAAGAAAAGCGACTTTTCCCTGATGTTATTAATACTTTAGACTCTTTTACTGTAAGTGCCATATCAACACCATCAGGAAGGCTTTTACATATATCTAATAACTTTTTAGCCGGTAACGTTAATTTAAAAGTTTCAGCGCTTTCATTCAGTTCAACGCTAGCTACTAATTCAATCTCTAAATCAGTCCCGGTCATCGAAATAATGTTATTTTCTACTTCAAGTAATACATTAGATAAAATAGGTAATGTATGTTTTCTTTCAATCGCACCAGAAACTTGCATTAACGGCTTAAGAAACTGGTCTCTATTAATGGTTATTTTCATTTTTTATAGTCCCTTAAGATGACAATGTTCTAATCAAATTTTGATAATCTTCTTTTATTTCATGACTTTCATCACGTAAGGATTTTATTTTTCTACATGCATGTAAAACTGTGGTGTGATCTCGTCCACCAAATGCATCGCCGATTTCAGGCAAACTGTGATTGGTTAATTCTTTAGATAACGCCATAGCAACTTGTCTTGGTCGTGCCACTGAACGGCTGCGTCTTTTTGATAAGAGATCAGATACTCTGATCCTATAATATTCAGCAACAGTACGTTGAATATTATCCATGGTAACCAGCTTATCTTGCAGTGCGAGCAGATCTCTGAGCGCTTCTTTTACAAAATCAATCGTGATAGGTCTGCCGGTAAAATTAGCATTAGCTATGACTCTGTTTAGTGCGCCTTCAAGCTCTCTTACATTCGAACGTAAGCGTTTTGCGATAAAGAAAGCCACCTCTTCCGGTAATTTAATTTGGCTTTGCTGCGCTTTTTTCATCAAAATTGCGACGCGCGTTTCTAATTCAGGCGGTTCTATTGCGATTGTCAAACCCCAGCCAAAACGAGACTTTAACCTGTCTTCAACACCATCAATTTCTTTTGGATATCGGTCAGATGTTAAAATAATCTGTTGATTACCCTCAAGTAAAGCATTGAAAGTATGAAAAAATTCTTCCTGAGATCTTTCTTTATTAGCAAAAAATTGTATATCATCAATTAATAATGCATCTACACTACGGTAGTAACGTTTAAACTCTTCAATCGCATTATTTTGCAACGCTCTCACCATATCTTGCACAAAACGCTCTGAGTGCATATATATAATTTTTGCATCTTTTTTATTTTCTTTTATGCCATTTCCTACAGCATGCAGTAAATGTGTTTTACCAAGCCCTGTACCACCATAAATAAATACAGGATTAAAAGCTGTACCAGGATTATCTGCAACTTGGGTAGCAGCAGCTTTAGCCAACTGATTTGATTTACCTTCAACAAAACTGTCAAAAGTATAAGTTTCTTTAATATTAGAAATATATTGAGATTTAGGTGCAGGCTCAACAACGGCAGGTTTAGCTACGCCAGAACGCTTTTTACTACTAGGCGAAAATGCCTCAGGTTCAGATTCTGCTTTTTGTACAGGCTTATCACCATTTGGCTTACTGCCCACATCAAAGCGTAGTTCTGGTGCTTCATCACCACAAATCTCAACCAATAACTCATTGATTCTATTTAAATATTTTTCTCTAACCCAATCTAAAACAAAACGATTAGGTGCATAAATAGTTAAAACATCATTCGTACTTTGCGCCTGTAATGGCCGCACCCACATACTAAACTGTTGAGATGGGAGTTCATCTTGAAGTACATACAAACAACTTTGCCAGACAGACAGATACACATTAAACTCCAAATGATACAGGGCACTAATGATCACACAAAATGACCAAAAAACAATCTTAAAATTTCGAAAAGCCATGTATTATGAATCGAGTTTATCCACAAGTACATATTGAATTGTGATAATTTTTATATAACGCGACCAAACACCTGTAAATATATGTTTTTACTTCTTATATTTTTTACCTATTTCAGTGTCAATAATTATAACCTGAATAAATAATCCACAGGTCTATAAAGATCTAATTAAGTTTTCCAAAGCTTTTGCATAACATATTAGATCCTTTGTGGAAAACTCCTATAATATAGATCAAAAGTAAAGATCATTTTTGATCTTTACTTTTGATCTATTACCATTGTGACAAATAATCTCGATAATAAATGTATATTAATTGACTTTGGCTTATACCTTATATAGAATCTCGCGCTCGCAATGGCACCTGTGCCAGGATCGCGACCTGCATAGGATGTTTTTTAAATTAACCGATCGGAAGTAAGAAAATGAAAAGAACTTTTCAACCAAGTGTATTAAAGCGTAAACGTAGTCACGGATTTCGTGCTCGCATGGCAACAAAAAATGGACGCGCGTTAATCAACCGTCGTCGTGCTAAAGGCCGTAAAGTACTTTCTGCTTAATAGTGGAAAGCTTTGGCTTTGGAAGGGAGTTACGTTTATTAACTCCCTCTCATTATTCTAGAATATTTAATGAGCCTGTTCGGGCTGCAACAAATTATTTTACTCTTCTCGCAAAACCAAATAATTCTGATTCACCACGTTTAGGACTCACCGTCGCAAAAAAACGTGTAAAAATGGCAAATCAAAGAAATAGAATAAAACGTTTAGCTCGTGAAAGTTTTCGCTTAAATCAACATAAGCTAGATAATATTGATATTGTCTTAATGGTTAAATCTGGTTGTGATCAAGCTGATAACGCAGAACTCACGAAACAACTGAATAAACTTTGGTTAAAAATAAATACCAGATGTAAACCTGGTGCCCCCAAACCGCCTCCTTTTAAAAAGAAAACAACTTCACATACTGCTAAGAAACCACAACGTGGTAAAAAATAAAGATCGCTAAAAACAAAAGCTAAGGAATATGAGACAGTACCCGCGCAACTTTATTGATCTTATAAGTTTATCCTTCCCACACAGCGAGCATTAATAGAAATGCACAACAGATCTATTGGTATTAAAGGCTAATATACTGTATCTTTAGCTCACCTTTTAAGCATGCCTGTTAGCAAGTGATTTAATTTATTATTGTGGTGATTAATTCATTACAATTCGTAAGAAAAGTTATGAATAAAATTAAGCAATTACCTAAATATAGTTTACTGCTAATTATTAAAGGCTATCAAAAATGGTTAAGTCCCCTACTTGGACCAAATTGTCGATTTAATCCCACTTGCTCAAGTTATGCAATACAGGCAATAAATATGCATGGCGCAGCAAAAGGGAGTTGGCTATCAGTTAAACGCATAGTAAAATGTCATCCTTTACACTCAGGCGGAAATGATCCCGTACCTGATAATCACATTAATCATAAATACGAGAAATAAGAACAGTTATGGAATCTCAACGCACGTTTTTATTTATCGGTTTGTTGCTTGTATCATTTTTATTATTTCAAGAATGGAATAATGATTATAATCCTAGTCAACAAGTTGATAAAAACACCGGCACTAGTCAGACAATAAATCAAACAACTAATACAGAGCAACAAGCGGGTGATACTTTTATTCCATCATCAGACACTAATTCTGTACCCGGTCAAATCACACAAGTTTCTCGTTCAGTTATAAGCATAGAAACAGATGTATTTTTAGTGAAAATTGACACTAAAGGCGGTGATATCGTTGAGACTAAATTACTGCAATATGCTGAAGAGCAAAATGGCGATACACCATTTCTACTGTTAGGCGAATGGAATGGTAATCAATATTTTTCTCAAAGTGGTTTGATAGGAAAAAACGGACCTGACGCAAGCCCTAAAGGCCGTCCTGTATACGCCAGTGCGCAAAACGCCTATGTCTTAAATGGTGAAGAGTTACGCGTACCATTGGAATTTACCAATGATGCAGGCGTTACATTTATAAAAACCTTTATATTCAAAAAAGGTCAGTATGATGTAAAACTAGAATACAGCGTAAAAAATAACACAAGTGAGCCGTTAGGGGTTCAGTTATTTACTCAGGTGAAACGCTCTATTACCGAAAAAGCCAGTATGACAGACCAAACTTATACCGGCACAGCTTACGGCACAACCGAAGATCCTTACGAAAAATATAGTTTTTCAGACATTGAAGACAAAAATTTAAGGCAAAATACCCAAGGTGGCTATATTGCCTTTATTCAGCATTACTTTGTAAGTGCCTGGATACCGGATCAAAACGTTGAAAATAATATCTATACCAGTAAAATTTCAGGTAATGCAACGATTATCGGTATTAAAGGTCCGCAAGTTAATGTTCAACCAAATCAAACACAGCTGTTATCGGCTAATTATTATATGGGCCCTAAAGATGCAGAAGCATTAGAAGCCTTACATGAAGACCTGGATTTAACAGTAGACTATGGTTGGTTATGGTTTATCAGTCAGCCTTTATTCTCACTATTAAAATGGCTTTACAGCATCTTAGGTAACTGGGGTTTTGCAATTATCGCTATCACAGTTATCGTGAAAACTTTGTTGTATCCACTCACTAAAGCCCAATATACATCTATGGCTAAAATGCGTAATTTACAACCAAAAATTGCTGCATTAAAAGAAAAGCATGGCGAAGATAAGCAAAAATTTGGTCAGGCTATGATGGAAATGTACCGTAAGGAAAAAGTAAATCCTGCGGGCGGTTGTTTCCCATTATTATTACAAATGCCTATTTTCTTAGCTCTATTCTATGTTTTCCTTGAGTCAGTTGAATTACGCCATGCTGAATTTGGCTTATGGCTAACAGATTTATCAGCAATGGACCCTTACTTTATCTTGCCTGTATTATTTGGCCTTAGTATGTTCATCACGCAAAAATTGCAACCTATGACGGCAACGGATCCAATGCAACAAAAAATGATGATGTGGATGCCAGTTATATTCTCGGTATTCTTCCTTTGGTTCCCTTCTGGTTTAGTACTTTACTGGTTAGTCTCAAATATCATTTCTATTATTCAGATGCTTATAATCTATAAAGGAATGGAAAAGAAAGGCATAAAAGTTAAAAGTTAAAAGTTAAAGCGTACAAAAGCTTTTAATTGTAAAAAGACGACTCAGGTCGTCTTTTTTGTTCTTGCTCTATAAGTCATATCAACAAACCAGTCCCCTAATTTGTATTAAATTAGTGATCAAATATCAGTGAGAATGATCACATATTTGAAGTAATTAGTATTAATAGACAGATCCTGTATCTTAAGGCGACTTGAGTATACAATTGCATTATTGTAATCAAATATACAGCACCACTATCAAATAATGGAAAACCAAGAAACTATCGCAGCACAAGCAACAGCCCCAGGTAGAGGTGGTGTTGGCATCATTAGAGTATCAGGCGCCCTCACACGATCAGTTGCTGAAAAAATATTAGGTAAGTGCCCCAAAACACGTTACGCAGAATATTTACCATTTAAAGCGCTCTCTGGCGAAGAACTAGATCAGGGTATTGCAATATTTTTTGAAGGGCCCAACTCATTTACCGGTGAAGATGTATTAGAATTGCAAGGCCACGGTGGCCCTGTGCTGCTTGATATGATCTTAAAAGAAATATGCCAGCTAAATGATGTCAGATTAGCGCAACCGGGAGAGTTTTCGGAACGTGCCTTTTTAAACGATAAAATGGATTTAACCCAAGCCGAAGCGATTGCAGATTTAATCAATGCCAATTCAGAACAAGCCGCAAAAAGTGCGCTTCACTCTTTGCAGGGACAATTTTCAAAACATATTGATACCCTTGTAGAACAAGTGATCCATTTACGCATGTACGTAGAAGCCGCAATAGATTTTCCTGAAGAAGAAATTGACTTTCTATCTGATGGTAAAGTATCAGGCGATTTAAATAGCATCATCACACAACTTACCGAAGTAACTAAGCAAGCCAAACAGGGAACCATTATGCGTGAGGGAATGCGCGTTGTTATCGCAGGCAGACCAAACGCCGGTAAATCAAGCCTGTTAAATGCCCTTGCCGGACGAGACGCAGCAATAGTGACTGACATTGCAGGTACAACCAGAGATGTGCTCAGAGAACACATTCATATTGATGGCATGCCGTTACATATCATAGATACCGCAGGTTTAAGAGAAAGTCCTGATATCGTTGAACAAATAGGGATCGAACGTGCCTGGGAAGAAATAAATCAGGCAGATCGTGTATTGTTTATGCTCGATGCGACCGATACAGACGAAACAGATCCACACGAAATTTGGCCAGAATTTATTGATAAACTACCAGAATCACTCGGGATAACAGTGATCCGCAATAAAGTTGATCTATCTAATGAAAACATAGGTATTAATAACATATCAAATCAAACGGTCATTAGCTTAAGCGCTAAAAACCAATCAGGTATCGATTTGGTAAAAGATCATCTTAAACAAATCATGGGTTACCAGGGTGCAACTGAAGGCGGGTTTATGGCCAGACGTCGACACCTAGAAGCACTTAATAACGCAGCTCATCATCTAGAGACAGGGAAAGATCAGTTAGAATTACATATAGCAGGCGAATTACTTGCTGAAGAGCTGAGATTAACACAACAATACCTCAATGAAATCACAGGCGAATTCACATCTGATGATCTCCTTGGCGAAATATTCAGCTCATTCTGTATTGGTAAATAACGAGTATTTACAAAGTTATTAGCGTTACATTAATATAATTTTGCGCATGGTTATGCGCAAACAACCAATAATAACGCGCATATACACTATACAAATGTAAAACATGACGTAATAGTACTAAAGCGCTACAAGGCGAATGGAGGGTTTCAAAATTCGACTAATACTTTTGCCTGGCATGGATGGTACTGGAATACTGTTTAAGCCTTTGGAAAAACTAATTCCTAGTTTTATCGAGTATGAAATTATTCCATTAGCCAGCTTTCAATCCAATAAACCAAATGTTCAAGCCACAGAGCTTGCTGAAAAGCTAGGTAATGAAGAAGTTGTTATATTTGCAGAGTCGTATTCAGGATTAATAGCATACGAATTATGTAAATTAAATACGGTAACAATAAAACATGTATTTTTTGCCGCTTGTTTTCTAGAACGACCTACATTTTTAAGTAAGTTTAGCTGTTTATTGCCTTTTTCTTTACTACGCAGTGAGATTATACCATCAGCGATTTTAGGCTCTTTATTTTTTGCTAAACCTACAAGCTCTGACTTAGTCAATTTATTTTATCAATCCCTTAACAATGTTTCTGATATGAACTTAAAAAGCAGGTTAAATGTAATCGCGCTTGTTAAAACGCAAACAGATGTAATCAATCAACCTTGTACCTATATAAAAGCAAGTAGTGATTGGCTGGTTAGCAATAAAGTAATTGGAACATTTAGGAGTTTGTGTTTGAATATCAACATTGTGGATGTTGAAGGTGGTCACTTTATTGTCCAAAGTAATCCTAGTAAATGCTGGGAATTAATTCAAAGTGTCATCACCTAGAGCGGCATATAGTTTAAAAACTAAGTAGCCAAATTGAGCAAATAAAAAGAAAATCGAGAAAAGATGGAAAATGATGACACCCACCGTTATTTTCTTACAATTGACACTCTGATCACTTGCGTTTCAGGTGCTATTTTTTCAAATTCAGCCTCTGCTTCATCAAACAAATCATCCTGAGCCGGGTGCTAGAACCAAACCGTTTCTGCTGTGGCCAGGCGGAATTGCTCCAGTAAATGTTGATTCTTTACTTCCAACTCTTTTACTTGGGATTGCAATGCAAGCACCATTTCTTGAAGTGCTTGCGGATCTGAGGGTAATTGTTGAGGACTCTTTTTCATGCCCTTATTATACAGCATTTACATGCTAACTCATTGCTTTTACTTAGATTATCTGGTGATCGTTAAATGTTTTTTATGATCTGTTGTTATAAGGCAACCGACTGGTAAATTAATGACTGATGACCAACAACATCAAAGCCATCAAGCAGCCACTCAAACTGCTGTGGCGACAAGATTAAGCTGGTGCTCTTTAGTTTACTTGGCCATTTGAACCGGTTTTTATCCCAGAAAACGATTTTCAACTTGTCCTTATTTTTATTGCAGAACATAAACAGCACATCATCAAAGGGAGATAATTTCATCTGCAATTCCACGATACAAACCAGACCATTTATCGACTTGCGAAAATCTATCGCATCACGATGAAGATAAATTTTAGGTAAATCAGAAAACATCTTCATTGAGATACAGCCTTAAGAAAACGACCAACCCATTGTGGCGAAATGTCTGATGATAGCTGCAACGTACCATGGGCTGTTTCGAACATAATTGTAGCGGAGGTTTTAATATTACTTTGAACTAGAACAAAACCATTCTGTTCAGAGGTAGCGAGCTGGACATCTCTTTGCTTTAATGTTGCTTTGCGTGACTAAAGGTTTTTGGATTGATTTGATTTTGTTCGCAGAATTTAACAATAGTCAGGCCACTGGCTACCTGCGCTTGAATAATAGCTTGCCAATCTTGAAGTGTTCGTCTGGTTCTCCCAAATTTAAATTGGGTTATAGGCTAACGATTTATTTAGGTTTAATGTAGGTGCGGGTAAGCCGACCTTCACGCTAAAGTGGTTTTTTCTGCTATATCAAACTGAACACCGCGAAGAAACTGTTGAGTCAGTATTGTACCTTTAAATAATTTATGTCAACGAATAACGATCGCTTTATCACTTAGCCTTGTTGCTTTTCGTTCATCAACATACAACACAATATAGGTATGATTACTCATCACCGAATAAGCACAAATATCAATACAAAACACCTTACCAAGGAATAATCCTTGAAGGCTATTATGTGGCAAAATCTCTTGAAGAAATGTGTTCAAGAGATAGCTTATTAGGGCTTATTACTAAACACTTAATTAGTCACTTCCACCACAGCAGGGGTAGCAACTTCAGCCTCAATGATAGTTTTGAGTGCTGAGTACAAATCCACATCTACCTCAGGTACAGATAATGACACTACTAACGCGTATCTAGCTTTGGAATCATACCTCTCATGGGCTTTGCGCGTTTTCCACCATCCTTTTGCGGGATAGATTGCAATCTTACCTCTAGCGGCTAAATCAGCAGCGCTGCCACGCCAAACATCTTTATGGATGGAGCCTTTATGTCGTTGCTGCTTACCTATGATCCAATTGCTATCCTCAATAGCATCAGGTTTCTCCCCTTCTGCCTGTGAGTTAATTCTACGCATAAACTGAGCATCAGATTCACCATGATGTTTGACATCAAATCTTAACTGGTGACTTGCGTAGTTATATTTATCAAGGACATTTCGACTTGAAGGATTGGGTTCAATAAAGTATGAAAGTGTAATCGTCAACTCAACATTCGCCTCACCAATTTTTAATAACTCCTCTTGCGGCCATGGTAAGTCATGTAAGTGCATATCCTTTGTTCTTGTATCTTTTGAACGAGGCTTAACAAAAGGTTGCAATTGATCTTGAATCACAATTGATAGAGAGTTATCAGCGCTTTTTATCGCCCTCTCAATATTCGGCACACCGAACCCAACTTTCCTGACTAACTTCACCATATCTGACTTCTTTATGGTATCGCCGCGTTGTGCAGAAATTAATGCATACATTGCATCCGTCCAATCTGCTGAATGTACTGTTAAAGCTCTGACAGTTTCAGGCCAAATATCATTATACTGAGTTTTAATCTGTGCAGAGAACCTTGCTGCCAACGCAGTAGCAGCGCTAGTTGCGTGCGTTGTCGTAAAGTGTCGCTGAGAGTAATCACTATTCACCGTTAAAAGATGCAAGTCAGGTTCATCACCACAAAACCCATCCTCTGCTCTCGCTAAATTTCCACCTTCAAACACAACCTCGGGCTTGAATGGAGCATTATTTTTATCCCAGCCGAGAGATGTTGTCGAGTATGGAGACAACCCCCCGCAAGAGGCCAAAGGCACTAAATCTGCTGAGAAGGATAGTTGGTCTTTTTCTGTAAATGCACCAACAGTAAGGACATTCCATGCCTGAGCAGGGTCATGCACATTACTTAAGTAATTAGTATTAGGGTAATCTACATTTGCATCTAATTTGGCATTCCCTGCACATACAGTAAACAAGCGTGGTGTTAGACCTTCACCTGAGAAGTCCACTGCTAACATATCCATTGCACTAGACCATGATGACGGGCGTCCTCTATCTGTTCCTATACCTGACGAAAGCGACATAGAGAAAACTCTAGACCGTTCAGGCTTATATATTTCCATTTCAGATACAGCATTCGTTGTCACTATACCCAGAGGTTTATCAGCATTATCACCATTAAATCTCATAGTTTTGACAGATTCAAGCCGATGTCCAACTACTTCAACACTCGATGAGCTCAATCGTTCAGTCATATCTCCCCATATAACTAAGCCAGCCATTTCGGTTCCATGACCCAGTCTATCGGTAGGGTCGCTGTCTTCTGTAATAGTTCTCTGGTCAGATACATTTGAAAAGGGAGCAAGCAAAGGGTGCTCGACATTAACTCCTGAATCTATAATGCAAACATAAGGTGACTCATCGGAGGTATTAGAACTAAGACGCTGTAACAGTTCTCCTGTCCACTCCTCCTGCTCCTCACTCGGCATTGCAGCAAAAAATTCCGCGGTAACTTTAGGGAATCGAATCTCAGCGACTCGAAACAATAAAGCGGCGTTTTCTTCCAGTTTTCTTAGGCTCGTTTGCAACTGAATAACGGTATGCTCAGGGAATCGTAGCTTGTGCTCTGATACTCTCATTTCAGCCATATTTGCCAATCGCGTAAAATCAGCCAAAATTTCTTGATAGTGGTTGTGTGTCTTACGAGCCTTTCTTGGCGTAGCTAACCACACCTCCCACCACACTATTTCATCTTTATCCTCAGGTAACAATATTTCATCATCAGCCCATATTGCAGCAAAAGTAGCTCGCTTAATATTTTTTATTGAGTCAATGAGTTTCTGGTGATCACCAGCCTTTCCACCAGAAAGCACCCTACGTTCCTCATACTCATTGAGCTTTTTGTGGTAAAAGCTCAGTTTTCCTTCAGGAACAAACGCAGTTGCAATTGTGGTTTTGTGCCCTTCTTCCAGCTCCACAGTTTTGACATTATGCAATACAATGCCTTGAGGGTCATTCGCCAAACTCTCTACTGCCATCGCCACATCAGGGAAGCTTTCAAACTCAACCTGAATGCCAACTCCCATACTAAGTTCACTAGAAGATAAGGATCGTTTCAGTTCGGTGAATTCGCTCGCAACAGATTGAATATTTTGGCGTAGATGAGCACTATGAGTGGCTCGGTCATTGGCGGGGATTATTCCTTGTCCGCCACCACCTCGACTCGGTGAGGTGAACTCGTGAGATCTAGCTGAGGAATTAAAAAAGAAGTGGGGTTTATCAAATTCGTTTCGAGCCATTAAGGTTCCTTCTTACTCCATAAAGTGTTGGCTAATACTCTTTCTGTCTTCAATTGCCTGCTGAAGCATTGTGATGGAAATTGAGTTATGGTCATGAATAAGCATTTCTTTAATTGCATCATTTGCAGCCAATGTAATTTCAGCATTACTTAACCCACCTGCTATTGCTGAAAGCTTCTTCCAAGAGAAGTTCTTCGCAACATAAGAACGCAAACGGGTTTTGAAGAGCATGATAATTTCCTCTTCTGATGGAAGTTGATACTTAATGACATCATCAAAACGGCGGAAAAGAGCGTGGTCTAATGCTTCAATATGGTTTGTAGCACAAACAATGACACTATTGGAGTCATCTTGCTCAATCATCTGCAAAAAGCTATTGAGAATACGTCTAGCTTCTCCTACGTCATTACTTGAGCCACGATGAGAGCCCAAGGCATCAAACTCGTCAAAAAAGTAGACACCTCTTACTTCTCTAATAGCATCAAAAATCTGGCGTAACTTAGCTGAAGACTCTCCGAGATACTTTGTAATAACCGCATCAAGTCGGACCTCAAACAAAGGAAAGTTTAGCTCGCCCGCCAAAACGGACGCAGTAAAGGTTTTTCCTGTACCTGGCTTACCTGCAAGTAGCAGCTTTCTACGGGGGGAAAGACCATGATTCTTTAAAGTGATGAGGTGTTTTTGCTCTTTAACCAACCTTTCAAGCCTACTCTTAACAGAACTTGAGACAATAAGGTCAGAGAAGCGTAGTTGTGGGTGGGTTGTAGCTAATAGACCTGAAGTATCCTTAACACTGCTAGCAATCGAAACAGGTAGGTTTTTAGCGCTATTCTTTTTTGCCTGCTCAACTAACCCTTTGAGCTCTTGCGCAAGTTTTCCATGACCATTTCTAGCTTCATGAGCGGCAACCTGAAGTGCGACAGATAAAAACCTGTCGTCATCTTTGTCGATATGAGATTGCATCAAAGCTTTAATTTGAGTCGAGCTAGCCATAGGTACTTTTTAAAATCAGTTAATGTTTACCGTGTAATCATACATTGAAAAGTCAATTTTTTCTATCACCTGATTGTCTAATGATCGTTTAACATACGCAAAAATAGCTGAAACTTAGAGTGGTGGTATTCATAAAACATTCAAATTGGTGAATTCGCTATTTTTTATATGAGAATAATTCTAGAAAATCAGCGCACACCAATTATTAAGAAAAATAGCCCAATATAATGGGCTGCGCGTGTAGGAACTACACGACTATCCTCGAAGACTATAAACCCTAACGTCAGATGGATTACGCGCCTTCAGGGTCGCGACAATTAACAATGACACCCACCGTTATTTTCTTACAATTGACACTCTGTTCGCTTTCAAGTTCTGAATTTTTAAAAATTGATGCCTTTTAAATTAAAAATCAATCGTCGTTTGATATGTTGGTACTCCTAATATAGTTACACTCGCTGGACCGTAATATTATTACAACAAGCTATGGTATTGACCTATATTTAGATCTAAAATAAGTACTTATTTAAATACTTAATTGGTGACAAACATGAGACAAATTTTAGCTGACTGTTCAGCAAGCATTTCTGAACTAAAAAAAAATCCTACCGCTTTATTAAATGAAGCGGATGGCTCGGCGATAGCAATATTAAATCACAACAAGCCAGCGGCATACTTAGTGCCTGCGGAAACTTATGAGTGGTTAATGGATGTTGTTGATGATTATGAGTTAGGGAAAATCGTAGAAGAACGCCGTAATGATTTATCAAAAGCGATCGAAGTTAACTTAGATGACTTATAAATTAAAATTTTTACCTGCAGCTAAAAAGGAATGGGATAAATTGGCTGAACCTCTTAAAAAGCAATTTAAGAGCAAGCTAGCAGAACGACTTGAAAATCCACATATCCCTTCAGACAAATTAAAGGGCTACGATGCAGTTTATAAGATCAAATTACGTACAGCAGGCTATAGATTAGCATACGAGGTTATTGATAATGAAGTTGTAATTTATGTATTAGCTATTGGTAAAAGAAATAAAAATGCAATATATAAAAAATTATCATCTTGCATAATTTAATGCAGCATAATATACAAGGTGTAGTCATGTCTTAATCTAGTTGTTGGACGAGCCTCTGAACGTGGTGCCAAGGCCACGCATAGGTTTTACTATAACGACAACACTCAATTAGAACCTTTAAAAAAAGTCTGCTAAAGATAGTAATCTTCATATACTCTAAGTTTATAACCTACTTATTTTGACGCCCGTATCTAATCCTATCGGGAATTTGCATAATGATTTTTCAGTCTTTGTTTTCATATGGTCTCAATTTTAATTTGAGTTTATGGATTTAATATTTAGCGTGAAATGAGAGTAAAATAGCAAGGCCAGGTGCTCTTCTTTCAACTTTAATAAGGCCCTGTTGTGCCAATACCAATTCATTAACTAAGGCTAGCCCTATTCCAGTTCCTTGAGTTGAACGTGTTAATTCATTACCTCCCCGATAGAAAAGCTCAAAAATTTTACTTTCCTGTGCCTGAGTTATTCCTTCACCATAATCTCGTATTTCCAACTGCATAAACTGCTTATCTTTTGGATGCTGACGAAATATAAAGTCAACTTGTTGCCTTGCAGGATCCTGAATACGTTGCGGATCAAAAAATTTAATCGCATTATCTGTGATATTAATGATCACTTGAGAAAAAGCATCCTGCTCTACTAAAACCAACATATTTTGGGCATCATCAACTTCGGTAATGATATTTTGTTTGAAATTATTTTTATCTATGATTGAAGATGTTTTAGAACGAATAATATCTTGTAAAATGGTCAAACGGGTATATTCAGGCTTTACCGTTTGTTGCTGATTGCTCAATTTAGACAACTGTAAAATATTATTTATTAACCGGGTAAGACGTTCACTTTCACCATAAATAAACTCGTAATACTCTTTTTGATAAGTTTCAGATAATACGGTCCCCTCTTTTAGCATTTGAGAATACATACGTATAGACGTTAGCGGGGTTTTTAGCTCATGACTCACTGAAGAAACAAAGTTAAGCCTTTGTTCTCCCAATGCTAATTGCTTTACACCTAAATTATAAAAGCCATAACAGGAAAATAATATTACTGTGATCAGAACAACAATAAAAATACCGCTGTACATCATAGCTGGTGTCATAGGTAACGCACCAGACGATAGTGAAATCACATATCCATCAAAAGGCCATTGAAGTTTATTTTGATAAATGGCTTTTTGTTGAAAACGTTTATCAGGTTGTGACAATTGATGTACATTTTTCAGGCCGTCGGGTAAACGTTCATAAAAAAAATACTCTGTCGGATTGGCATACTTAATGTCTTTTAACTCAATCAATACTGAATTATCGAAACGACTCTGCGATAGCAAATAATTTAATGTATGAGACAAATAGGCGTTACGCTCTACCACATAACCTTGTAGCCGTAATTGATTGGCAACCGTTCTGATCCGATAAAAGATTAAGTAATCAGGTATATCAAATACTGTGCCGAATAATTGTTTTTCTTTGACTAATCCCGATTTAAGCAGTTTTTGTAGTGATTCCGATTGCGTCAGGAGCTGATGAATTTTATATGCTATTTTTTTTCGTTCAATAAACTCTGAATTTAAGTGTTTATTGTCAACTTTATTAAGATCATTGCCAGATAAATTATTCGCATTTAAAGAATAGGGCCAAACCGGACTATTAAAATGCCCTTGTTGGTTAAATTGAAAGAAACCAACTAATCCTTTTACTTGTTGAGAAATTTTTGGCAATGCAAAGTTTAATTGAGAAAGAGGTGATAATACCTGTTGTGGCTTTTTTGTGATCGGGTTATATATTTGCTGATAATAATCAAAAGCATCCACGGGTATTGCATTCGTTAATAATCTTCTTTTAGTTAACTTTAGATTAATATTCTGCACTAGGTTATTTGCTTCATCTTGATATTCGCTCAGTAAATTATTTTCAATTTGCTGAAAACCTAAATATAAAATGGTCCCTAACGGAATTAATAAAAACAACAAAAATCCAATTGCTAAATAACGCAGTCGGCGTAAACGTTGGGAGTAATTGAGTGCACACTTATTTGAAAATAACACAACTAATACCTAAACCTTAACTAACATGTAACTGATAACCTTCACCACGATGGGTGACTAAATGTTTAGGTGACTTAGGATCCATTTCTATTTTTTTACGAATTTTTGCTATATGAATATCAATTGTTCGGGTATCTATGTCACTTGTTTGTTTATATCCCCATACATCTCTTAACAGTTCACTCCGTGATACGGGTTTATTCTGACGCTGTAAATAGCTTAATATTTCGACTTCACGACGCGTATATTTAGTTTCCTGCCGATATGAAATACCAGTTAATGTTTGCGTGCTGATAGTAACTTCATTACTGAGTTTTAACATGTGATCTGTGCCTTCCCATCCTGAACGTCTGATCAAAGCATTCACACGCAGCACTAATTCAGAGGTTGAAAAAGGTTTAGCAACATAATCATCAGCCCCTAAGGTCAAGCCATTAATAATATCTTCCTCTGCATTTTTTGCTGTAAGCATCATAATAGGTTGAGAACGAGAATCTTGTCTGAGCGCGTTACAAATTTCAAAACCATTTATTGAGGGCAACATTACATCTAAAATAATACACGCATATTGGTTATTTAATCCTTTTGTTAAACCCGCTTTCCCATCACTTTCACTTTCAACCTCATAGCCATGAAATACAAATAAATCAGTTAAACCTCTTAATATATGAGGCTCGTCTTCTACGATCAGGAGTTTAGGTTTGATACTCAAATTATTACCTTTTATAACGCAAGCTGCTGAAAAAATATGTCCAGATCCCAAGATACAGGACTTCGCAGGAATTGAATGTAAACTTTTGTAAAATATCACATCCTACATTTTTACTTTAAATGCCTGTTTATACACTAAGTCAATTTCTATATTAGTCCTCTACATTAATGCATCGAGTAGAGTATGGATATAGTCAGACCAAATAAGAATAAAAAATTAAGTAAAAAAATACAGATATTAATCAGCCTGTTAATTGTAATAACCCTAACTTTACTATTACTGCTAAATAAAACGAACGCGTCATACCAGACAAAAAAAGACAGTTTACTTATTGGCACAGTGCAACGCGGTGATCTCAATATATCTGTTCGCGGTACTGGCGTATTGGCACCAAAAGATATTCGTTGGATAGCAACCACAGTGCCAGGTCGCGTGGAGCGAATATTAAAAAAAGCAGGCGCTAAAGTGAAAAAAGGCGAACTACTGCTAGAACTGAGTAATCCACAATTGCAACAGCAGCTGACGGAGGCAGAGTGGGAACTCCAGGCATTAGAGGCTGAAATGCTAGCCAGAAAAGTATCTTTAGAATCAGCTCTCTTAGATCAAGAAATAGCCGTATTCAATGAAAAACTTAATCATGAAAGAAGCCAGTTAACGCTCGATGCTCAAAATGATCTATTAGATCAAGGCATAGTTGCAATATCAAAAATTAACTACGAAGAAGTAAAAATCGATGTAATGCAATATAAACAAAGGTGGCAACTTGAACAGAAACGATTAGAAAAAAGACAACAAAACCAAAAGGCGCAAAATCAAGCGAGTGAAGCCCGATTCAATAGTATGCAAAAACGTGTACAACGTATTCAAGAGCAAGTGGCGAGTTTACAAGTAACAGCCACAATGGACAGCATAGTTCAAGCTATGCCTATGGAGCTAGGCCAACAAGTAAATGCAGGCACTAACTTAGCGATGCTTGCCAGAGCCGACCATTTTATTGCAGAGTTGAGGATCACAGAAAAACAAATTAAAGACGTGATCATTGGTCAAAAAGTGACTTTAGATACTCGCAGTAACAAAATAGAAGGCATAGTACAGCGCATTGATCCCACTGTTATTAACAACTCAGTACAGGTCGATGTTGAACTCCTTGGTGCTTTACCTAAAGAAGTTCGCCCCGAACTTACCGTAGACGGTGTTATTGAAATCACCACGATTACTAATACCTTATTTGTGAAACGCCCAATGTTCGCAAATAGTTTTAATTTGGCCAACATTTATTTGATAGACAATGATGGCCATTTTGCCAGTAAACACGAAGTTAAGTTTGGTCATATGTCCAGCCAGTATATTCAAATAGAACATGGCCTAATTGAAGGCAACAGCATCATAGTTTCTGACAGCTCAGCCTGGGAACAACATCAAAAAATAAATATTCAGTAAGGAACTAATATGAAAAAAACAATAAATAATGAAGCAGCCTTAAACTCTGATAAACGTCCTGTATTAGTTGAATTAAAAAATTTTAATAAAATTTTTGTGAGTGATGAAGTTGAAACTAAAGCTTTGAACAATATCAATTTAACCATAAACGAAGGGGAATATATTGCTATTACAGGCCCTTCAGGATGTGGAAAGTCTACTTTGTTATCTCTGTTAGGTTTACTCGATACAACCTCAAAAGGTTTATACAAGTTAGCTGGCCATAATGTCTGCGATATTGATAGAAATGAACGTGCCAGAATAAGGAATAAAGAAATTGGTTTTATTTTTCAGTCATTTAATTTGATCAGTGATCTATCCGTGGCAGAAAATATTGAATTGCCTTTGACCTATAGAACAGATTTAAGTAAAAACCAACGTCGGGAAATGATACTTTCTTCTCTTCAAACTGTCGACTTAGCGCACAGAGCTAACCACTACCCTTCTCAACTTTCAGGTGGACAGCAGCAAAGGGTTGCGATCGCTCGCGCAACCGCCGGAAAACCCGCTATCATCCTGGCAGATGAACCCACTGGAAACCTGGACTCAAAAAATACCCAATCTGTAATGTCATTGCTTGATAAATTACATCAAGATGGTGCAACAATCTGCATGGTTACCCACGATCCAGCTTCTGCTGCTCGTAGCCAGCGGATCATTGAAATATTTGATGGTCAGGTTATATCAGATAAATCAACAGCTGATCCAACCGCATTAATAACCTCAGCTATTGCAGTATAAGTAAGGAAAAACTATGACTTATGGCATTGATATAAAACATGCGGCAAGGCTATTACTAAAAAAACCACTTTTTACGACTACGTCAATCCTTATTGTTGCTATTGGACTGGGATTAACTATTTATACCTATACTTTGCTTAATCAACTGATTTTTAAACCATTAACGCTCAATGGAAGTACTCCGTTGATCGCTATAGAAGGAGAGTTTCATCAAGCACATGCCAGAGGGCAAAGTGCTGATCCTTATCATTTAAATCAAATAAAAAAAGAGTCTGAGTTGTTACAAGGTATGAGTATGTATCAATCTCAGGTAAGAACAATTAGAGGCTTAACAAAGGAAGTGGGATCCAGAAAAGTTCATCTTACATATAGCGAATGGAATTTTTTCGAAGTCGCTGGCGTTCAGCCTATATTAGGCAGGGGCTTTAATCCGCAAGATGCAGATATCGGGGCGGAATCTGTGATAGTACTAAGTTATGAAATATGGAAAAACCTGTTTTTGGGCGACAAAAACATTATTGGCACCATCGTTGAGGTAGAGGCTATTCCTAAACGTGTTATAGGTGTTATGCCTCAGGGTTTTGCATTTCCGGCAGTTGCACAAGTATGGCAAAGTATGACTGTTGAAAGAACAAATCCAACTCAACTCTCTAACAACCATGGTCTAACAGCTGTTGGCCGTTTAAAACCAGGAATATCTCTCTCTCAGTTTCAACATGAAATTAAAGTTATTTTAAAGCGACACTTTCAAGATTTACCTCAGGAGTTTACCTGGCGTAAAACCTCATTTGGTGGATACATTAGCGCTTTTCCTTATAAATTAACACATGATGCAATATATCATCATTATTCAGTTTTTATCGCCATGCTCATTGTTGTAGTACTGATCCTATTATTGACCTGTATTAATCTAGGTAACTTACTTTTAGCCCGCGTAAATGAACGTATTAAAGAAGTCTCTATACGTATCGCATTAGGTATACCGAGAAAAAGACTGATATTACAAATGCTATGGGAAAGCATCATTATTTGTTGCTTAGGTGGAGTGTTAGCATTTTTTATCGCTAAATTTGGCATTCAAATCACAAATGATGTGTTTGAACATATATTTTCTGTCAATGGAGAAAGACCTTTTTGGTGGCAACTTAGTTTAGACAGTGACACAAAGTTAGTATTACTATTTACTATCGTTTTTATGATTTTGATGACCGGGCTTATTCCTGCCTGCCGTGCACTTTCTGGCGACTTAAATGCAGTGCTAAGAGATGGTACACGTGGTGCTTTAGGGAAAAAAAGCGGTCAGGCCAATAAAATACTTGTCGTCACTGAAATAACTTTATCCTGCGTGGTTTTAGTGATTGCCACTATGTTACTTACTACGAGTTATTCTGCGCAAAATGCTGATTATGGTGTCGAAACTGATAAGCGACTAACCGCATCTGTACATTTAGCCTGGGGAAGTTATCGCTGGAATGGCGGCGGATCTGAGGCGAGAAAAAAACGCAATGATTTTTACTATCGATTAAAGGATGAATTAGAACTGGAGTCAACTATTCGTAGTGTTGCTTATTTTAGCAGCTTGCCAGGTACCGGAGGCGGTAGTTCCCATTTTGAAATTCAAGGCAAAGCCGCAGCTGTATTTAACGAAAATCCGCTTTGGAATTTTGAGGTTGTTAGTCGCGGGGCATGGGACGCTGTGGGTATGAAATTAATTGAAGGCAGAAGCTTCGATCTTCGGGATCTACAAAGCGACAACATTGATCTCGCTAATTCTGAATCCCCTGTCATTATCAATGCAGCCATGGCAAGAGATCTTTTTCCTCTTGGGGATGCCATTGGTCAACGTGTTCGTACTGTAAATGGTGAAGGATTTCAAACAGAGTGGCGAACTATCATTGGTATTGTTTCAGATAGTATTCATGGTTCATTAATGCAATCTAATAGTGCGCAACATACGGGTTATGGTTTATTAGATAGACGCGGCTGGCGAGTAAAAATTGTAATACATTATTTGGGATCTCTATCTCAGGCAAAAACAACATTGCAGCAAACTATCAATAATATGGATGCTGACGCCAGCATTCATCATATGCAAAGTTACGATAATTTAATTACGCAACCTATGATGTTAGTAAATGCAGTTAATAAAATATTTTTATGCTCTGGTTTGGTCGCTTTGTTTCTTGCTGCTAGCGGTATTTATGCCGTTGCGGCTAATAGTATCACTCTTAGAAGTCAGGAAATCGCAACACGCCGCGCATTAGGCGCCAATGACGGCCAAGTCATTAAACTATTTTTAGGTCAGGCAATGAAACAACTCATCTTAGGTCTAACATTAGGCATAATCTTATCAATTTGGATTATGAACCAGCTAACCCAGTCAATCATCATAGCAGATAGTAGTTATCTTATAGGAATATTAGGAATACCGTGTTTCATCACAATAATGGTATTAATAGCCACCTATATTCCAACCAATAAAATAACAAAGCAAGAACCAAACGAAGGGTTACGAGAAAGCTGAGTTATTAAAAAGATCTAATGAAAATAAAATATATTCAATGATTTAAATATATTTTATTTTCATACAGGTTAATTGTAGGTTAGCCACGTAGAGCACCATATAATTTAAAAAATATACGCCAGCGAGATCTAAAATTTTCGCAGACAAGGCAAATTTTTTTTAGGTTTAGTTATTCTAAATCAAAAGAATTTAACTCAGTATGAGGGAATTTTAGACTCGCCCTTAATCAAGATGCGAAGTAGATTGATTTCTTACGTTAAAACTACTGATCCCTAGCCTTTTAACCAGTAAAGCTAAAGTATCTAATCGCCAGCAACGCATGTCATCTGTTCTGCCATGGCGAACAACATAACCAATTTTTGATTGTGTATTTATCCCTAATAAGTGATACTTATCTGGCTGCTGTTGAGATTCTTGAGCAAAAATATCTTGGATCCCTGCCGCTTCAACCAATCGAATAAACTCACCTTCTTTGATCCTATGAAAAATAATACTCATACAAAACCACAAAATGTATTTAACATATTGTCATTATGTCTTAATTCATCACAAATGATCTAATAAATATAACGACTAGATCTCATTTAAATGCCATTCATACAAATTAAGAGTGGCTTAATTACCGATAAACAGGCTTCCTCAGGCGGAATTTTAGGCTAATTACGTCTTGTTTAGTTAATTTTCACCTCAAAAATAAATTATTTTCTATTTTATTTAGAATAAATGGATCTATTAAAATATTTTTTAGATCTATTAAATCACGCAGATCAAAAATTTAAAAATAGATCTATCCACAGATCGGTATTATAAGTACTTTTATTAAGTACCATAAAAATTGAATGAGCGATAAATCATGAAATAATGCTCAGAATCGAGTTTAATCACCAAGTTAATGACAATTTGTCAAAAACATACCCCTAATTTATCAACAAGATGTTAAGATCAATCAACTGAGATACAAAAAAATAAACTTAATGTTTTCAATTGATTATTTTAATCAATTCACTATTGATTAAAAACACAGCGAAAATAGTTAAATTTTAAATTAATAAAAAGATAATTAGATCCAAATGAAAAAGATCCAAATAATTGTAGGTAGCCAAATGGGATCTGCTGAATATGTCGCAGATCAATTACATGAAGCATTAAACAATTTAGCAATAGACAATCAATTAAACGAAAACCCAGATTTAAATCAAATAGATACCAATAACTCTATTTGGCTTTTATGTACATCTACCCATGGTGCTGGTGAATTTCCTGATAATTTACGAAGCTTTATAGATCAACTTAGTAATAACGATCCTTTAGAAAACTTAAAATATGGCGTAATAGGCTTAGGTGATAGCAATTATGATACTTTTAATAAAGCCGCTGACGATCTGGATCTATTATTACAATCATTACAAGCCAAACGTATTGGTAAGATCTTAAAAATAGATGCTGAATCAGAAGAAATGCCTGAAGATCTGGCCCTTGAATGGCTACCCAGCTGGTTAGAACAAGTAAAATCAGATCAAGTATGATCATTATCAAATGGTTATGCACAATTTAGCATATATTTAGATCCCCATGTGTATAACCCCTGATCAACCTGATGTTTTACCATGTATTATCCACTGTATAAGTTTATGCTCGGATCGCAATGTGGATAACCATGCTTTTTGATCAAAGCTTTTACACCAGATGATCCGATCATATTAACAAATAAGATCTGGCTTAAACGATTGAATATTAAAATATAAAATCAGTTATATACAGATAAAGGCTCCTATAGTAGTAATAGAAATAAGATCTTTTTAAAAGATCCTTTATATAATTAAGATCTCTTAACTTAGATCCTGAATGAAATTTAACCATTTCACTTCTGCTCAATTCTAGGTAGAATACGCTCCCCTCAAGAATTGCTGGTTTATTTTAGGTAGGATCGTTAGATGATTTTTCATGAACATTTTGATGTCATAGTAGTAGGTGGTGGTCATGCAGGTACTGAAGCCGCACTTGCAGCTGCACGAATGGGCAGAAATACCCTTTTGTTAACTCATAATATTGATACGTTAGGACAAATGTCATGTAATCCTGCAATCGGTGGGATCGGTAAAGGCCATTTAGTAAAAGAAATTGATGCTTTAGGTGGTGCAATGGCCACTGCAATAGATCTCGGCGGGATCCAGTTCAGAACATTAAATTCATCAAAAGGACCCGCAGTCAGAGCAACACGCGCTCAGGCTGATAGAAAATTATATAAAGCGGCTATTCAAAATATTATTGAAAATCAAAAAAACTTAAAAGTATTTCAACAATCTTGTGATGACATCATAGTAGAAGGCAGTAAAGTGACTGGAGTTGTAACCCAAATGGGATTACGATTCTCTGCAGATACTGTTGTATTAACAGTCGGTACATTTTTAGGCGGTCAAATCCATATAGGTATGGATAATTACCAAGGCGGTCGTGCTGGAGATCAATCATCTATTGCTTTAGCTAAACGTTTAAGAGAACTGCCATTTAGAGTTGATCGTTTAAAAACCGGAACTCCACCGAGAATAGATGCAAGAACCGTTGATTTTTCTGTTATGCAAAAACAACCTGGTGATACCCCTACTCCGGTATTTTCATTTATGGGTAAACAGTCAGATCATCCAACTCAGATCCCCTGTTATATAACGTATACGAATGAAAAAACCCATGATGTGATCAGAAAAAATTTAGATAGATCTCCCATGTACGCAGGTGTGATTGAGGGGATCGGACCAAGGTACTGCCCGTCGATCGAAGACAAAGTAATGCGTTTTGCTGACAAAGATAAACATCAGATCTTCGTTGAACCAGAAGGATTAACAACACACGAGTTATACCCTAACGGTATTTCAACCAGTTTACCTTTTGATGTACAAGTTGAAATTGTTCAATCTATGATTGGATTTGAAAATGCCCATATTTGCAGACCTGGTTATGCAATTGAATATGATTATTTTGATCCCAGAGATTTAAAACAATCTTTAGAAACTAAATTTATTGATGGTTTATTTTTTGCGGGCCAGATCAATGGCACTACAGGATATGAAGAAGCCGGTGCGCAGGGTTTAATTGCTGGTATAAATGCGTCTTTAAAATCACAAGGTAAAGAAGCTTGGTCTCCAAGACGTGATCAGGCATATATGGGTGTTTTAATTGATGATTTAGCGACATTAGGCACAAAAGAACCCTACCGTATGTTTACCAGCCGAGCTGAATATAGATTATTGTTACGTGAAGATAATGCTGACATCAGATTAACAGAAAAAGGTCGGGAGTTAGGGCTTGTTGATGATGCTAGATGGCAGGCATTTAATAACAAAATGGAAGCTATCGAAAAAGAAAGCCAACGATTAAAAGATACCTGGATCCATAAAGATCATAGTCAGATCAATGCGGTAAATAATTTGTTAAAAACGCCTTTAAGCAGAGAAGCCAGTTTAGAAGATCTGATCCGTCGTCCAGAAGTTAATTATAAAGATCTTACAAAAATTGATGGTTTATCGTCTGAAATAACAAATGAACAAGCACTTGAACAAGTTGAAATTCAAATTAAATATGCTGGTTATATTGCAAGACAGCAAGATGAAATAAATAAACAATTACGTCATGAACAAACTATATTACCCGCGGATTATGACTATAGTGCAGTGTCTGGCTTATCAAATGAAGTTGTTGCTAAGCTCACTGATGTAAAACCTGAAACTATCGGTCAGGCATCACGAATTTCAGGTATCACGCCTGCTGCTATTTCATTATTATTAGTCTATTTGAAAAAACAGGGCTTACTTAAAAAGCTTGCTTAAGCCAAAATAAATTGTTTTTCTGTTCTTAAGGCTGCAAACTTGTAGCCTTAACGCTTTATAGCGATAAATGATCTTTTTGAAACTTTTTAATTTAAGGTAACTCGTGTTGTTAGAACAATTGAACCAACTCCTCAAGCAGACAGATATAATTTTAACAGAAGATCAAAAGTTAAAATTAGTGAAATATGTTGAATTGCTTCATAAATGGAATAAGGCCTATAACCTGACATCTATACGTGAACCAAAAGAAATGATGATCAAACATATATTAGACAGCTTAATGGTTTCGCCACATTTAAATGGTAAAAACTATATTGATGTTGGTACTGGTCCAGGTTTGCCCGGAATTGTTTTAGCAATTGCTCTACCCGATGTTAATTTTGTTTTACTTGATAGTTTAGGTAAACGTGTTAGATTTTTAACTCAGGTAAAACACGAATTAAATTTAACAAACGTGACACCGGTACAATCTCGGGTTGAAGCGTATCATCCTGAAGTTAAATTAGATGCGGTTTTAAGTCGCGCATTTGCATCAATTCAAGATATGCTTGAGTGGTGTGGACATTTAATTGATAATTCAGGTAAGTTCATTGCTCTCAAAGGGCAGTATCCAGATGATGAGTTAGCTTCATTACCTGCAAACATACAATTTGAAAAAGATATCGAACTTAATGTTCCTGGATTAAATGCCGAAAGACATTTGATTTTTTTAACAAAAAAAGATTAAAAAAAATATAAACATCAGGGGTTTTAGTGGCTAAAGTCATCGTTATTGCAAATCAGAAAGGTGGGGTTGGAAAAACAACAACTGCCGTAAATTTAGCTGCATCTATGGCTGCAACTAAACGTAAAGTTTTACTGATAGATCTAGATCCTCAGGGAAATGCCACTATGGGCAGTGGTGTTGATAAATATAAAGATATATTAACTGTCTATGATTTGTTGGTTGAAGATACACCATTTGATAAAATTGTGCAGACAGAAACATCTGGTGAATATCATTTAATTCCTTCAAATGGCGATGTAACCGCTGCTGAAGTTAAGCTAATGGAATTATTTGCCCGAGAATTACGCTTACGCAAAGCGTTAGAACCAATAAAAGATCAATATGATTATATATTCATAGATTGCCCCCCTTCTCTTAATATGCTGACTGTAAATGCGATGGTCGCAGCTGATTCTGTTTTAGTGCCCATGCAATGTGAATATTATGCGCTAGAAGGATTAACGGCATTAAGGGATACCATAGGTCAGTTAGCTGATTTAATTAATCCTGATCTTGAGATTGAAGGGATCCTCAGAACAATGTACGATCCGCGCAATCGACTTGCTAATGATGTTTCTGAACAATTAAAACATCATTTCGGTGATAAAGTTTATCGAACGGTTATTCCCAGAAATGTACGCTTAGCTGAAGCGCCTAGTTTTGGTGCACCTGCGATGTATTATGATCGCTCGTCAACGGGAGCTAAAGCATATTTAGCTTTAGCTGGTGAAATATTACGCCGAAAAGCAAAAAAGAAACCTGAAGTAGCATAATATTTTTAAAGGTAAATAATTAGATGTCACCAAAAAAGCGTGGACTTGGTCGAGGACTGGATGCCCTACTCACATCAACTAAGCCGAACTCACAAACGAATACAGAAATTGTTCAAGATGAAGGGGAATTACAAAAACTCCCAATTGAATTTATTAAACCTGGTAAATATCAACCTCGAAAAGATATGTCAGAACAAGCGCTTGAAGATTTAGCTAGTTCAATTCGTGCTCAAGGGGTTATTCAGCCTATTGTGGTAAGAGAATTATCTACGAATAACTTTGAAATTATTGCTGGCGAACGTCGTTGGCGTGCTGCGCAATTAGCGCAATTAGATAATGTACCCTGTTTAATTAAAAATGTGCCTGACGAGTCAGCCGTTGCAATTGCATTAATAGAAAACATCCAGCGTGAAGATCTTAATGCAATGGAAGAAGCGATTGCATTAGAGCTGTTACAGTCTGAATTTGAATTAACACATCAACAAGTCGCAGATGCAGTTGGTAAATCTCGTACCACTGTCACTAACTTAATGCGCTTAAACAAATTGAATGAAGATGTTAAAACTTTGTTAGAACATGGTGATCTTGAAATGGGTCATGCGCGTTGTTTATTAGCATTAGAAGGGACTTTACAATCAGATAATGCCAGGTTGGTAGTGGCTAAGGGCTTAACTGTACGTGAGACTGAAAAGTTAATTAAATCAGTATTAGAGCCAGCACCTGAAAAAGTAATTTTGGAAAAAGACCCTGATGTTCAACAGTTAGAGCAGCAATTGGCTAATAATTTAGGGGCAAAAGTAGATATTAATTATAACAAAAAAGGCAAAGGGAAATTAACCATTTCTTATACCTCTCTAGATGAACTGGACGGCATTATTTCTAAGATAAATTCAGAACAGTTCACTGAATAAATATCAGGCTTTCAGGGGTTTTTATCTAATAAATTAAATGCCCTCTAATTGTGCATCACAAGTTGCAAAACTGGCAGAAATAAGTATAATTTCGCCAGTTTTTTTGTATCTTGAATTTTAATGGAATTTGCAAAGGTTAACAAAACGTGAATAATAAGTTAGCCTCACCATTAAGGGTTGCAGCATTTAAGCTAGTTGCATTTCAAGTTACGGTCGCAATTGTGATTGCGCTCATTATTTTTATAGGTTGGGGAGCATCCGTTAGTTTATCAGCATTAGCGGGCGGTTTTGTTTATATCATTCCCAACTTAGTATTTGCTATGTATGCATTTAGGTTTGCAGGCGCACGACAGGCAAATCAGGTATATGCCTCATTTAAAAGAGGTAGTGGTTTAAAGTTTTTGTTAACTATTTTTTTATTTGCGTTAGTTTTTAAGTCAGTACAGGTTGTTGCATTGCCATTTTTTGCCTGTTTTATTCTGATTATGTTTACACAATGGTTAGCACCACTATTTTTTAAGTGAAATTTTAAGCAATAGCTTATATGTAACTTTTTTATTAACTTTTAAACTTTAACTTTAGGATAAAACATGGCTGCTGAAGAGCAAACCCTACAGGGTTACATAAAGCACCATTTAACGAATGGACAGGTTGCCCTTACCGAAGACCCTACCAACTCGTTTATGGTACTGAATGTAGATACCCTTGCATGGTCCATTGGTTTAGGACTGATATTTTTATGGATATTTAAAAGTGCTGCAAATAAAGCAACACTTGGCGTACCAGGAAAGTGGCAGTGTCTGATAGAAATGGTTGTTGAATTTGTTGATCAAAATGTGAAAGATACATTTCACGGTAAAAGCAAATTAATCGCACCATTAGCCTTAACTATTTTTGTTTGGGTGTTCTTGATGAACTTAATGGATTTGATCCCGGTAGATTTCTTACCTTGGTTAGCAGGTCAAATTGGTGTTGCTTCTGGTGCTGTACAAAGCTCTCATGATGTATACATGAAAGTGGTACCTACTACAGATTTAAATCTGACTGCTGCATTAGCGATTGGTGTTTTTGCACTTATAATTTTCTATTCAATTCGTGTGAAAGGCATAATGGGGTTTGTAAAAGAACTTACATTACACCCGTTTAGCGCTAAAAACCCTTTTGTTCAAGCATTGCTTATCCCAGTAAACTTTATGATGGAATCGATCACGCTTCTAGCCAGACCTATTTCTTTGTCTTTACGTTTATTTGGTAACTTATATGCTGGTGAGCTTATCTTCATCTTGATTGCTGCAATTGGTTTATTCCAATTACCGCTACATTTTGTATGGGCTGTTTTTCACATATTGGTAATCGTATTGCAAGCATTCATCTTTATGATGCTAACAATTGTATATTTAAGCTTAGCGTCGACTGATCACTAATTAAATATATAACAAAAATTTTTTAACTTTAACTTTAACTTTAAAATGTCAATCGGAGACAAAAATGGAAATCTTTGAAGGTTTAAAACTTATCGCTGTAGCACTTTTAATCGGTTTTGGTGCCTTAGGTACTGCTATCGGTTTTGGTAACTTAGGTGGTAAATTCTTAGAGTCAGCTGCTCGTCAACCTGAACTAGCTGCTTCACTTCAAGTAAAAATGTTTATCGTAGCTGGTCTTATCGATGCGATCGCTATGATCGGTGTTGGTATCGGTCTATTCATCCTTTTCGCTCTATAATAGTTTTTTTCGTTTTACTAAACGAATTTAATACTAATTATTTTTTTAATGAAAAGGAGGAGCGGTTATGAACATTAATGCCACTCTAATAGGCGAATTAATCGCGTTTATCGTTTTTGTATGGTTCTGCATGAAGTTTGTGTGGCCACCACTTAACGGTGCGATTGAAGAACGTCAGAAAAAAATTGAAGATGGCTTAGCCGCTTCAGACCAGGCAGAAAAAGATTTGCAACTTGCGCGTGATAAAGCAACTGCACAACTTAAAGATGCTAAGTCTCAAGCTGCTGAAATCATCGAACAAGCTAAAAAGCGTGCTACGCAAATCGTTGATGAGGAAACTCACCGCGGTCACGAAGAACGTGAAAACATTATTGCTCAAGGTCATTCTGAAATTGAAGCCGAACGCAACCGTGTTAAAGAAGACTTACGTAAGCAAGTTGCCTCTTTAGCCGTTGTGGGTGCTGAGAAGATCATCGGGCGCGAAATTAACGAAGCTGCACACAGTGACATTGTTGAAAAACTTGTTGCTGAGCTGTAATTGGAGGTCTGAGCATGTCTGAATTGACTACTATCGCTCGTCCTTACGCTAAAGCGGCTTTCGAATTTGCCGTTGATAAAAATGCTGTTGCTGATTGGAATGACATGTTGGAATTTGCTGCGCAAGTAGCAAGTAACGAACAAGTACTTTCATTTGTATCGAGCAAAGCTTCAGAAGAACAGGCTGAAATATTTATTTCAGTATGTGCTGAGCAAATCAACGAATACGGACAAAACTTAATAAAAGTTTTAGCCGAAAACGGACGTTTAGTTGCGTTACCAGCTGTTGCTGAATTATTCACTGAATTTAAAGCTGAATATGATAAAGAAATTGATGTAGACATCACTTCTGCAACAGAGCTTGCTGCGAGTCAGCAAGAAGCATTGGTAAGCGCGTTAGAAAAACGTTTTTCACGCAAAATTAAGCTGAATTGTCGTGTTGATGAAACACTTGTTGGTGGCCTTGTAGTAAAAGCTGGTGACAATGTAATCGATGGCTCTATACGCGGTAAGTTAGACCGTTTAGCCTCAACACTTCAATCGTAATTAGGAAGAAAGAGCATGCAACTTAATTCCACTGAAATTTCAGAACTAATCAAAAAACGTATTGAGCAGTTCGAAGTTGTAAGTGAAGCTCGTAACGAAGGTACAATTGTATCTGTTACAGATGGTATCATCCGCATCCACGGTCTTGCTGACTGTATGCAAGGTGAGATGATTGAGCTTCCGGGTAACCGTTATGCTATCGCACTAAACCTTGAGCGTGACTCAGTAGGTGCAGTAGTTATGGGCCCTTACGCCGACCTTAGAGAAGGCGTTAAAGTATTATCTACAGGCCGTATCCTTGAAGTACCAGTAGGTCCTGGTTTACTTGGTCGTGTTGTAAACACACTAGGTGCTCCGATCGATGGTAAAGGCGCGGTAGACAATGATGGCTTCGAAGCTGTTGAGAAAATTGCACCAGGCGTTATCGAACGTCAATCAGTAGATGAGCCAGTTCAAACTGGTTACAAATCTATCGATGCAATGATCCCGGTAGGTCGTGGTCAACGTGAACTTGTGATCGGTGACCGCCAAACAGGTAAAACTGCTTTAGCAATCGATGCAATCATAGCTCAAAAAAATACTGGCGTTAAATGTGTATACGTAGCGGTAGGCCAAAAGGCTTCTACAATTGCTAACGTAGTACGCAAGCTAGAAGAGCATGGCGCGTTAGAGAACACGATTGTTGTTGTTGCTTCAGCTTCTGAATCAGCTGCACTTCAGTTCTTAGCACCATTCTCTGGTTGTACTATGGGTGAATACTTCCGTGACCGCGGTGAAGATGCATTAATCGTATATGATGATTTATCTAAGCAAGCAGTTGCTTATCGTCAAATCTCATTACTACTTAAGCGTCCGCCAGGTCGTGAAGCGTACCCAGGTGACGTTTTCTATCTTCACAGTCGTCTTCTTGAACGTGCATCTCGTGTAAACGCAGATTACGTTGAAAAATTCACTAACGGCGCAGTGAAAGGTAAAACAGGTTCATTGACAGCATTACCTATCATTGAAACTCAAGGTGGTGACGTTTCAGCGTTCGTACCTACTAACGTTATTTCAATCACTGATGGTCAGATCTTCTTAGAAACTGACTTATTTAACGCAGGTATCCGTCCAGCTGTAAATGCTGGTATTTCGGTATCTCGTGTTGGTGGTGCAGCGCAAACTAAAATCGTTAAGAAACTAGGTGGTGGTATCCGTCTAGCGTTAGCTCAGTACCGTGAGTTAGCGGCATTCTCTCAGTTCGCATCAGATCTTGATGATGCAACTCGTGCTCAGCTTGAGCATGGTGAGCGTGTTACAGAGCTTATGAAACAGAAACAGTATGCTCCTATGACTGTTGCTGATATGTCTCTGTCTTTATTTGCAGCAGAAAAAGGTTATTTGCAAGATATCGAAATCGAAAAGATTTTGGATTTTGAAGCCGGCCTTATTTCTTACGCAAATAGCGCATATGCAGAGCTTGTGGCTAAAATCAACGAAACTGGTAACTACAACGCCGAGATTGAAGCTCAGCTTAAAGAACTTCTTGAGAAGTTCAAAGCGACTCAAACTTGGTAATTTAGTTAGGTGATGTGGTGGCGAAAGTTATCATATCACCAAGATTCGGAGAAGAGCCATGGCCAGCGGTAAAGAGATAAAAAGCAAGATCGGGAGTATTAAAAATACTCAGAAGATCACCAGCGCAATGGAAAAAGTTGCAGCGTCTAAAATGAAAAAGGCGCAAGAACGTATGGCTTCAAGCCGTCCATATGCTGAAAATATACGCAAAGTGATCGGTCACATTGCACACGGTAGCTTAGAGTACAATCATCCATATTTGGAAGAGCGCGAAGCGAAACGTGTTGGTTATATTGTTATCTCTACAGATCGTGGTTTATGTGGTGGTTTGAACACAAATATGTTCAAAACATTAGTACAAAATGTTCAGAGCTATAAAGCACAAAATGTTGAAGTTGATTATGCCGCTATTGGTAATAAAGCAGCTAACTTTTTGAGCCGTTTTGAAGATAAAGTACTCGCACAAGCCTCAGGTTTGGGAGATGCACCTTCTATACAAGACATTATTGGTCCTGTAAAAATTATGCTAGATGCATATAACGAAGGAAAATTAGACCGCTTGTTCGTAGTGTATAACAATTTTGTGAATACTATGAAGCAAGAGCCAAAGATCGATCAGTTGTTGCCTTTGCCAAAAGCAGAAAGCCAGGAGCTTTCACACCGCTGGGATTACATATATGAACCAGATCCAAAAGCAATTTTGGATACTTTAATGGTTCGTTTTATTGAATCTCAGGTATATCAAGGTGTTGTTGAAAATGCAGCTTCTGAACAAGCCTCGCGTATGGTTGCGATGAAAGCCGCAACTGATAACGCAGGTGATTTAATGGACGAGTTACAACTTGTATATAACAAGGCTCGTCAAGCGGCAATCACACAAGAAATCAGTGAGATTGTAGCTGGTTCAGCAGCAGTTTAAACTGTTTAGGCAAAGTTAAACGAGAGGAATAGACATGAGTTTAGGTAAGGTCGTCCAAATAATCGGCGCCGTTGTGGATATCGAATTTCCACAAGATAGCGTGCCAGCGGTTTATGACGCACTAAAAATTAGTAATGGCGATTTAGTTGGCTTGACTCTTGAAGTCCAGCAACAGCTAGGTGGCGGTGTGGTTCGTACAATCGCACTAGGTACTACTGACGGTTTACGTCGTAGCGCTGAAGTAGAAAACACAGGTAAAGGCATCCAGGTTCCGGTAGGTCAAGCAACGCTTGGTCGTATCATGAACGTACTTGGTGAGCCAATTGATGAAGCGGGTCCAATCGGTGAAGAAGAGCGTATGTCTATACATCGCGCTGCTCCAAGCTATGAAGATCAATCAAGCTCAGTTGAACTTTTAGAAACTGGTATCAAGGTTATCGACCTTGTATGTCCATTTGCTAAAGGTGGTAAAGTTGGTCTGTTCGGTGGTGCCGGTGTTGGTAAAACTGTAAACATGATGGAACTTATCCGTAACATCGCTATCGAACACAGTGGTTTCTCTGTATTCGCTGGTGTTGGTGAGCGTACTCGTGAAGGTAACGATTTCTATCATGAAATGAACGAATCTAACGTACTTGATAAAGTATCACTAGTTTACGGTCAGATGAATGAGCCTCCAGGAAACCGTTTACGTGTAGCACTAACAGGTCTTACTATGGCAGAGAAGTTCCGTGACGAAGGTCGTGACGTTCTTTTCTTCGTAGATAATATCTATCGTTATACACTAGCGGGTACTGAAGTATCAGCACTACTAGGTCGTATGCCATCAGCAGTAGGTTACCAGCCTACACTAGCTGAAGAAATGGGTGTTTTACAGGAGCGTATCGCTTCTACTAAAAACGGTTCAATCACTTCAATCCAAGCGGTATACGTACCTGCGGATGATTTAACAGATCCATCTCCGGCAACGACATTTGCTCACTTAGATGCAACAGTAGTACTATCTCGTGATATCGCATCACTCGGTATTTACCCAGCGGTTGATCCACTTGATTCAACGTCACGTCAACTTGATCCTTTAGTTATTGGTCAAGAGCATTACGATGCTGCACGTGGTGTTCAAACAGTACTTCAACGTTATAAAGAGCTTAAAGACATCATCGCTATCTTAGGTATGGATGAATTGTCTGATGAAGATAAAAACACTGTAATGCGTGCACGTAAGATTGAGAAGTTCCTTTCTCAGCCTTTCTTCGTTGCTGAAGTATTTACGGGTGCTTCTGGTAAATATGTATCTCTTAAAGATACAATTGCCGGCTTCAACGGCATCTTAAACGGTGAATATGACGATCTTCCTGAGCAAGCATTCTACATGGTTGGTTCTATCGAAGAAGCGATAGAAAAAGCTAAAAACATGTAATTAGGAGGTTGTAATGGCTATGACTGTACATTTGGACGTTGTAAGTGCTGAAGAAGTTATCTTCTCAGGATTAGTTGAAACAATCCAAGTAACAGGAAGTGAAGGTGAGCTGGGTATACACCCGGGACATGCTCCATTACTGACAGCCCTTAAACCTGGAATGGTACGCTTAGTTAAGCAACATGGTCACGAAGAAGTGATTTATGTTGCTGGCGGTACACTTGAAATTCAACCTTCAAATGTAACCGTGTTAGCTGATGTTGCGACAAGAGCTGAAGACTTAGATGAGCAAACAGCCCTTGATGCAAAACGCAAAGCTGAAGAGCATTTAGCGAATTCATCAGCGGGTGATTTAAGTTATGCAGAAGCTGCGGCAGAATTGTCAAATGCGATTGCGCAACTTAAAGTATTGCAAACCATGCGAAAATAACCTTTCCGGTTAAGAAAAAAACCACCTCAGGGTGGTTTTTTTATGTCCGATCATATATTTAATATTAAAATTTCCGCTAAGTCGTTTTTATCAACAATCCTTTTATTTATTGACCTGTGTTTTACCAACTAACTCTAAAGTAAGCAGTTATTGTGGCTGTTACTATTTGTGACTTGGATATAACAATACAAAATCACAACTGATCATTAAATAAAATCAATAAAACCAGTGTAGGGTTTATCAATGACAGAATTATTGATAAGAAATTTTTATATGCTGGGTTTAAAGAAAAGGTTAGTTTTTCTCGTATGTGTATTTATAAGTTGTACTACTTATGGTGAAAATATTGTAAGTGTTGAATATGTTGATGAAAATATACATGGTATTCAGAATAATATTTTAGCTAAGGTGATAGCTGCTGATGAATATATTGCAGCCAGCTATCTGAATGCGCATGTATTAACTGTGTTAAAGCCGGGGACGAAAATCAAAAAAGGTCAAATAATTGCAGAGTTAGATACACAATTTCTCATTTTGGAAAAAAAGAAGCATGTAGCAAAGATAGAGAAACTCACCGCATTAGTTAAATACCTGACTAAAGATTTAGCGAGATTAGAAAAGCTTTCGTTGAAAGATGGTATTCAAATTACGAAAGTTGATGATGCACGGCAAGCTTTAACTGAGGCTAAATTAGATAGCGAGATTGAACTTTATCAATTAACTGAAGTTGAAAAAAGGCTGGCATTAAGCAAAGTTGCGGCACCTATTACGGGGATAGTGGCGGAGAGATTTGTTTCTTCGGGTGAGTATGTTGCCAGGGGAGCCAAAATCGCAAGACTTATTAGTTCAGATGATATAGAGCTTGTTGCTAATTTCCCGACAGAAGATATAGACATACTAAATTTAGTGACAACCGTTAATGTTAAATCGGGTATTTACTCAGGTGAGGCAAGTATTAAAAGAGTATTAAAAGAAGTTATTGATGGTACTCAATCTATACAGGTATTTTTCAAACCAAGTCCGATACTTTCAAATCAACTTGTTATTGGTATGAATGCCGATTTATTGATTGACTTTCCCGCTCTGGAAACTGTTTTAGTACCTAATGATGCTTTGATCCCGCAAGGAAATACAAGTTATGTCTATATTATCAATGATCAAGATATAGTTAAAAAAGTAACTGTTGAAATTTTAGCTGGCCATTTTAATCAGTATGTTGTTAAAGGAGATATCCACAAAGGTGACAAGGTGGTAGTCAGAGGTGGTCTGAGTATCAGTGAAGGTGATAAAGTTGTTGTAAAGAAAGGAATATTATAATGATTTCAAAAATCCTGAAGTCCCCGCATTATGTGATCAGCTTTTTTGTTATTGTGATCATGTTAGGTATTTATGTTTCTCTGAAACTTCCTGTTCAATTATTGCCTGATATTGGCGAAGACCGAATTGTTGTTGGTAACTTTTGGCCTGGTGCCTCACCAAGCGAAATGGAGCGTGAAATTGTTGAGCCTGTCGAGGAGTTATTATCTAAAGTTCCCGGTATATTGCGATATGAAACAGATATTGGCAGTGGTTTTGCCTGGATCAATATGACATTTGAGCCGGGTACAGAAATGCAGGAAACTTATATCGCAGTTATTGATCGCATGGGCCAATTCACTAACAGGCCCAGAACCGCTCTAGAGCCGGTAATTATTAATAAATCGAAAGATAATAAAGGCAGTATTGCCGGGATTGTTTTGTCTCCAACTGATACCAACACTCCGTTAGATAGAGCACAATATTCAGATATATTTGAGAAACATATAAGATCAACATTATTAGCAATTCCAGGGATCAGTAAATTAACGCCTAAAGGCTCAAATGAAAAAAGAATTGATGTGGTTTTTTCTCCTGCCAAATTAGCTGCATATGAACTTGAAATTGAAGATTTAACACAAATATTGGGGAATTCAATTGATTTATCTGCAGGAACGGTAGAGCAAGGAGCCAGAACTTTTGCTGTGAGATTTAAAGGACGGCGACAAATAGAAGATTTAATTGATTTAACCATAGCTAAACGGGCTGGGAAAGTCATTAAGCTATCTGATGTCGCAAAAATTACTACCTCATTTATAAGTGACGATAGTCCTTTATATTGGGAGCATCAGCTTTCATATTATATTAGTGTTTTTTCTTCTGAAAATTCAAATACTTTACTTGCTTTAGCTTCCCTTAAAGAAATCATTGAACAGTTAAATGATGAGGTACTTTCTGCATATGATATGAGACTCGATATTACCAAAGATAATTCAACAACCATTAATCAGGCAATTAATATGGTATTAATGAATTTGATTATCGGTGTTATTTTATCTACAGCAATATTGTTTTTGTTCATAAGAAGCTTTCCTTTAGTTATTGTTATATTTGTTAGTTTACCTATTTCAATATTTGCGACTTTTGTTGCAATGCAATATTTTGGCAGGAGTTTTAATATTATTTCTTTGGCTGGGATTGCTTTATCTACGGGTATGATTTTAGATGCGGCAATTGTCGTAGTTGAAACAACGGTACGTTATAAGCAGCAAGGAAAAGCAATATTAGCGTCAATAGAACTAAGTTTAAAAGAAGTGTCAGGTGCCCTAATCAATTCAGTGGTATCAAGTATCATTGTTTTTACACCGATCGCTTTAATGCAAAGTTCTGAAGGACAGTTGTTCCATGATTTAGCCATTACAATTTCGTCAGCACTAGCTGCTTCTTTAGTTGTCGCTATGTTTTTGTTACCTGTACTTTTAAGGGTGGTGTTAAGAAAAGTTAAAATAAACCAGGTTGATAAGCCCTTTATGCAAAGTGCAGCTAAAAAATTAGCGCATATTATGGTGCTAAAAAAATATCGTACGATAGCGATAGTTACATTACTTTTCGTGCCTTTAATAGGAATTTACATTGTTGCTCCACATGCTGATGTTTTACCTAGTGTTGAGGGTACGCGTGTTGGCGTGTCTGTTAATGTCGATCAAAACTTAAATTATAGTGTTATTGCAAAAGAGGTTTTAGAACCCATAAATCGGAAAGTTAAGGTACATCAAGAATCTGGAAAAGCGCCCTTTATAAAAAAATATTTATCACATGTAACGGGGACATCGTCAGTTTCTTTACTATTTTACCCCGAAAACCCTGATGATGTGGAACAGTTGAAAACATGGACTCAGGAAACATTATTTTTAGGCATGCCACAGCTTAATACTTATTCTTACATTAATTCATTACTCGGGTTTGGATTATCAACGAGCCGGAGGGTTACAGTTGATTTTACGGGAAATAATTTACCGCAATTGCAATCTATAGGCAGGAAAATAACCGATCACTTAAACGAAAAAATGCCTGGGATAAACCCCTGGAGTAATACGCCTTTGAATAATGATGACCCGCAAATTATTTTTACGCCAAAAGATGCTCAACTAATCGATTTAAAAGAGAACCATCAGAGCCTGGCTAACAAAATTCTCTCTTTGACTGATGGCTTATATATTGGTGAGTATTCTAATGGTAACAAAAGTATACCTATGTATATAAAAGGAAATGAATGGTCTCAATTAAATGATGTATTAGACGCCCCATTCTTTTATCCAGAATTGAAAAAGCCGGTTCCCTTAAAAGCGTTAATTAACTTTGATGTAAATATGGGCCCGAGTGGCTTGTATCGATTAAATGGATATCGGACATTGTCAGTTAATGTAACACCGCCATCTAACGTGCCTTTAGCCGCTTTTATTGATGAATTAAAAGTTGAAATCCAACCGATATTAAACAATGTTCTTACACCTGAAGTTACAGTGTCTTATAGAGGAAGTGCAAGTAAATTAAATAACTTGTTGATCGAAATGGCGATTCAATTTTGCTTCGCAATGTTCATTTTATATTTGTTAGTTTCGGGGCTTTTTAAATCTTTCAAGGATGGTGCTGCTGTTATTATGGCAATGCCTATTGCTTTATTTGGCGGGATGTTATCACTGGCTGTCGCAAATCTATTTGTTTTTCAGCCTATGGATGTTATTTCTATGATGGGGTTTATCATACTGATTGGTTTAGTTATTAATAACGCGATTCTGTTTATTGGTAAATACAGGCAATCTCAAAGTCAAGGTTTGACATCATATCTCTGTTTACAAGAAACAATAGGACAAAGGGCCAGGCCTATTTACATGAGTACCTTAACCAGTATATTTGGTATGTTGCCTTTAGCTTTGATCCCGGGAGTAGGTTCAGAAATTTATCGGGGATTAGCCATAGTTATTGTGGGGGGGATGACATTTAGTGCTTTATTTTCATTGCCTTTAATGGGGGCTATTATGGGGAGTCACTGGTTTAGTAAATCTAGCCAGACACTTTCTGAAGAAACCACTATTGAAGCTTTGGTAAAACCAAACTTCCAACAGGCGAGTTAATATTGAGGATATTATGAATATAAATGAAAATCCGTGGTTTCAGGTAAGTAAACCAGTAAAAAACCCGTTAATGCGGTTGTTTTGTTTTCCCTATGCAGGTGGCAGCGCCTATATTTATCAGGATTGGTTTAAATATTTACCTGTTGAAATAGAAGTTATTGGGGTGCAATATCCGGGAAGGGGGATGCGTTTTACTGAAACGCCTATTACTAACATCACTGAAATGTTATCCGAATTAGAAATTGCAATCAGTCCTTATTTAGACAAACCTTTTGCTTTTTTTGGACATAGCAATGGAGGGTTAATTAGCTTTGAGTTAGGTCGGTTATTGCAATCAAGAGGAATTGATACACAAAAATATCAATTTATTTCAGCTAAGCGTGCAATTCACTTGCCTCACCGAGGCAAAAAATTACATGCTTTGCCTCAGGATGATTTTATAAAAGAATTAGTTCATTTGGGTGGAACACCTGAAGAAATGCTAAAAAATCCTGAAATAATGGCGTTATTTATTCCTGTTTTAAAGGCTGATTTTGCAATCAGTGAGACGTTTAATTATTCAGGAACACAAAGGTTAAACTGTAATGCAAGTTTGCTGTATGGTGAAGATGATAAAGATATTCCCGAAGCAGATATTCTAAAATGGCATGAACTAATAAATGGCACAGTGCAAAGCAAAAAGTTTGATGGCCATCATTTTTTTATTAATAGTCAAAAAGATTTAGTGTTAGCGTATGTTAATTCCCAACTTAAAACACTGGTTAAGTATTTTTGTTGTCCTGAAATAACATAGTTAAATCGCTAGACTTAAATAAATTAAACTATTAAAAATATGCGAATAGAGTCCGTTTTTCTTTATAAAATGCTGTGATTGTTTGTGACTATGAGTACTTTATATTTATTTTTATCATGTATTTTGTTGTCTTTTAACTGTTTTTTATTTTTAAATGATGTTGTCTGAATATTTTGTATAAATGAAAAAATAACGACTAGTCATAAGAGGTGCGATGCATATTGATTAGGTTAAAGGTAATTTATAAACACACCAACAAGGTGAATTACAAATTAAATTTAACTTATATTAATAACTAGAAGAGACATCGAAATGAAAAAAAATACTAATAATATTTTCGCTAAATTACTTACTGTACTATTGGTAGCTATTACAATGAGTTTACCTGTTAGCTTCACTGCATTTGCTGATGAAACAGGTGCAGAACCTGAAACGTGTCAAATATTGCCTTTTTGTGAAGATACCTGAGTCGAATAAAAAACTTGCTGGTGTATTTTTATGAAAAAACAATCCCCATCTTCGCATTGAAGTGAAAGCGTTTGATTGGGGGTTGTTGTGTGTATTTAATTGATATTAATTTGTAAAATATCAGAGTTTGGTAAAGTATCTTTCATTAACAGTAATTTATTACCATTTGAATGCATGTCAAATCTGGCGTAGTAAGTATTTTTAAGCCAAAGTTTTAATGATTTTTGCTTTGATCCCAAAGATATTTTATTCAGTAGAAAGTCAGTGCCTAACGGTGAGGAAAAATATAAATCCTGCTTGTGTAAATGCCAGGAAATATTCGAATCTACGGGAATGTCAGCAATATGATTGAAATTGTTAAGTGCATCTTTCGTTACTTGAACTAATTCCCCTGAACCTAATAACATATAGATAAAGTGGCCATTGGCATCTTCTTTTGCTTCTAATACATTGTCTTTTAATTTATGCGTACTTTTATCTATTAAGCTATATTTCATTAAAGAACGATGGTCATGCTCTTTCCTTGAATAATAAACTTCTTTGCCATTGGCGGTCCAGTTTGGTCTTTCAGCTTTCTCCATTTGATTGCTAAGCAAGTTTAATGTTGCAGCCTCTATATCCCATATAAATACTTGTTGATCTAACACTCCAAGAATTTTGTTTGAAACCGGATTATAGGATAAATCAGTAATTTTATGGTTATTTGTAAAATGAGTTAGTTGCGTTAATTCACCAGAAGTAGAATATTTAACTATTTGAGATATATTTTTTTTACTTGTTATAAATATTATTTCATCCTGGTTTATTGTATAACTAGGCGACCCCTCTTTTCCTGGTAATGGAAATTCAAACATTTCTGTCTGCTCGGTCAAAATGAAAGGATTGACAACTTCTGCAATGTCTCTGGTATTTTTACCTTTGCTGTTTGCAAGTAAGCAGTTTTTACCACAGGTACCAAAAACAGCCCCTAACTGTACTTTATCAAGCTGATTTTTTGTGAAGCTCTGAGTTTTTAACGAATAATAATGTAAGGTTTCGTTAGCGGCAAGATAAATGCCTTTACTCTTTTCATCCCAGGTTAAGCTAACGGGAGAAAAGCCTATCTTTCTATTGTCTTCTACTTTACCTGTACGCATATTATAAATAAACAAATGTACCCGGTTAAATTGCATGTGTCTTAGAACACCTAAATAATTACCATTGGGAGATATTTGAGCCGAATAATCGCCTCCTCCATCGATATCTGGAAAAGTAATTTGTTTTAATGCTGATGTTTTAATATTGATTGAAAATAATGTTCTAGGATGGTTGATGCTTTGTCTATCTGTAAAATAGAGTAGGTTGTTATCTGGAGACCAAAATAAGTTAGGTTGTAAAGTACTGTACTTGAACAATGATTTTTCATTTTTTATTTTCATATCATCATCAAATGTCATTAACATGATTTCAATTTGTTGACCACTTTGGCGTTGAAATGCGAGTTGTTTCCCTGTGCTATCCCATTTTGCGGCGTAGTGATTTGCTGAGCCAGATGTTATACGTCGAACAGTATTTGTATTTATGGTTTTTAGATATAAATTGTAATAACCGGATGCTGTTTTTCTATGAGAAAAAACAATAATGTTATTTTTTTTATTATAATCAGCCCAGGACTCTTCTCCTGGCATATCGGTAAGCGATTTAACGATAACGCTTTTACTTTGCCAAGTAGATGAAAAATAAAAATAAGCTATACCTATTAAAATACTCAAACTGAGTATCATAATTATTTTGTATTTAGGGCCTTTCAGTTTATGACTTTTTTCAGGATTGGTTATTGGTTGGCTTATTTCTGTGGGTTGATTATCAATTTGTGGCACAATTGAATCATTTTGCACTGTCGCATTTTTTGTTTGTATCACTTCAGCGATTAACAGATAACCTTTAGTCGGAACTGTTTTGATATAACTAGCCGCTTTGACATCGTCGCCTAATGCATCTCTTAATTTTTTAACTACACGCCTAATTGCATTATCTGAAACTATTCGTCCATCCCAAACGTTTTCCAATAATTCTCGTTGACTTACATAATGACCTTTACGTTTCACTAAATAACAGAGAAGTTCCATTGTTAAAGGTTCTAACTTAATAACTTCGTCGTCTTTATATAGACGAGTTTGTTTAAAGTCTATCGTAAAATCGCCTACTTTTATTTTTATATCATCCAGCCAATCGTTAGATGTTTTTTCATCGATAATCATTATGTTAGGTCTTATTATTATCTTTGTGACGTTCCGTTACCGGGTAATATAACACATAATCATGAGTAGTGTTTTGCCTTTATTCATTAGCACGGTGATTATGTTCACCAGTTAAGTTACATCGTTGAGTATGTCGTGTATTACGATATGAATATGGGTTAATAAATTAAAATGATTAAGACAAAAATAAATAAAAAACGTCTTGTTAAATTCTTTGCTTATAGCAGCGTTGGAATTTTAGGACTGGCAGCAACTGGAAGTTTCTGGGCCTGGTATCAGCTAAATGCTTCTCTTCCTTTATTAACTGGTGAAATCGAAGTTGATGGCCTGAAAAGTAAAGTTGAAATAGCAAGAGATAAGCAAGGAGTTGCTACTATTTCTGGATCTTCTCGAATCGATCTCGCAAAAGCAACAGGATTTTTACATAGTCAGGAACGCTTTTTTCAAATGGATTTATTGAGACGACGTTCTGCTGGAAAGTTAAGTGCTTTAGTAGGAGCAAGCGCACTTAACCAAGATAAAGAGGCGAGGCTGCATCAATTTCATAAACATGCCAGAGTAGCCTATCAAGATTTACCTATACAGCATAAAAATATATTAGATGCATATGTTTCAGGTGTGAATCAAGGCTTGTATGCGCTACAAAAGCCTCCTTTTGAGTACACAATATTAAATCAAGACCCAGAGCTATGGACTGCAGAAGATTCATTTCTAGTGTCCTATTCATTGTTTATGGAAATGCAAGGACAGGATTATAAAAACACGCAAAATTTTTATAAATTAAATAACCATTTACCAAAAGAGCTGGTGGAATTCTTGGTGCCACTTGGAACTAAATGGGATCAGCCTTTAGAAGGAGAGGCGCTGATCACACATACACTTCCTGGTCCTAATGTATATAACACTGGAAACTATACATCTGGTAACTTTGCGTATAACACCGATATTAAATTAGAAACAGCAGTACCTGGCAGCAATAATTGGGCTATATCCGGGAAGAATACACTCTCAGGTAACGCGTTGGTTGCCAATGATATGCACTTACAATTAACGGTACCTAATATTTGGTATCGCTTGTCGATGAAATATACGCCTGAAGCAGGTGTAAAGCAGATACAAGGGGTTACCTTACCAGGATTACCTTTTATGGTGGCTGGTAGTAATGGCAATATTGCCTGGGGTTTTACTAATTCTATGGGGGACTGGTCTGATATTTTAATCATTCCAAAAGAAGAGTTAACAGAATTAATTACTGAGGTTATTCAGAAGGTTGAAGTAAAAGGAGGGCAGAGTGAAGAAATTGTAATAAAACAAACTCCTTTTGGTCCAATAGTGGGACATGATGAAAATGGCGATGCCATGGTTTTACGCTGGGTTGCCCATGACCCTGAAAGTAATAATTTAGGCTTGTTAGAGGTAGAAAATGCAAAATCAACAGCGCAGGCTATTCCTTTGTTTAATAAAACAGGGATCACGCACCTTAATGTTGTTGTTGGTGATCAAGCTGGAAATATAGGTTGGTCAATTGTAGGAGCTATTCCCGATAGGAAAAAATCAGTTTGGTTACCTGTTTCATATAAAGATCCGCTGTTTGCCTGGCAGGGTTATCTTGATGCTGAGCAATACCCTAAAATTGTAAATCCAGAAAATGGTTATTTATCAACAGCCAACGCACGCGTGGTATCTGATGAAAATTTAGAAAAGGTAGGGAGAGAGAATTACGCATTAGGCGCAAGAGCAAAACAAATTTATAACGATATATTTGTTCTGTATAAACCTGATGAAACATCGATGCTTAATACACAACTGGATAATAGGGCTATTTTTCTTCGTCAATGGCAGCAGTTATTGCTTTCCATCATGAATGAACAGTTTTTATCAGAAAACCCACAACTTATTGAATATAAAAACAAAGTTGATCAATGGAATGGTGAGGCATCTGTAGATTCAAATGGATATTTATTTGTAAGGGCTTTTCGTACACAGGTAGCCAGACGTATTTTTCCTGCTTTACTTGCTCCGGTAATGGCAAAACATAAAGATTTCGATGTTTATGATTACTTCTCTTTAACGAGTCAATGGGAAGGGCCTTTATGGACCTTAGTCAATGATCAACCTAAACATTTGTTAGATAGTAAATATGATAGCTGGCAGAGTGTTTTTGCCGAAGCTTTAACCTTTTTAGATACCCATTTTAAAAATACTCATGGATCTTTGTCTGAGGCTACTTGGGGCCAATACAACAAAGTTCATATTCAACATCCGTTAAGCAATGCACTTCCTTATGTTGGAAATATATTAGATTTACCGCAAAGAGAGGCTTCTGGAGATATCAATATGCCCTTAGTACAGGAAGGGAGTTTTGGTGCATCTATGAGGATGATTGTGAGTCCTGGGCTAGAAGATCAAGGGGTTTTTCATATGCCTGTTGGCCAATCGACAAATCCATTGTCTCCCTATTGGGCGGCTGGACATAAAGATTGGATAGATGGTAAACCATCACCCTTTTTACCTGGTGAAACTAAGTACCAATTAACTTTGACGCCGCAAGTTATTCAGTAAGGATCCGTAAAAATGAAAACCATATTAAACAAGAGTGAAGGGTTGCCGTTGACACCCGCGCAATTAGATATTTATTTAGATCAGGCGCTCCAACCAAATTCACCTATTTACAATGTTGGGGGCTACGTTCGTATTGATAATGAAGTTAACCTTCAGGCTTTCGAATTAGCACATACTCAATTAATTGAAAATAACGATGTATTTCATTTAGGTTTTTACCAAAATGAAGATCGTATAGTACAAAAGTATCAATTTACAGCAAGTAAATTTACATACATAGAATTTATGCATAATGAGGATCCCGAACAGGCTGCGCGTGAATGGGTTGATCAACAATTACAGAAGCCATTTGATCTGACACAACCAGGTTTATATCACGCTTATTTATTGAAAGTTAATGAAGTCCAATATTGGTACGTGCCTGTGGCTCACCATTTAATTACTGATGGCTTTGGTTATAGTAATTGGATAGACAGCTTATTAAGGGGGTATTTAAGTTTAGTTAAAAATGATAACGCAATTTTTAAAGGTCAATTAACGCCTTTTCTTGACGCTTCAGTGAAAGAAACTCAGTATTTTAGTAGTGGTGGATTTAAAAGGTCGACAGAGTTTTGGGACAATGTTTTTGTAGACAAACTTCACCCGATATTAACGCAAAGGTATCTTGATTATAAAGGAGAAAAATCAAGTTTTGTTGTTACTAAAGATATTCCTCAAGATAAATACCAGATATTTATACAGCTAAGTGAGCAGTTAGGATGTCGGGTACATCATTTATTTTTAGCGGCCTTGTATAGTTACTTCTTCTCTATTCAAGATAATAAGAGCTTTACAATTGGCTTGCCATTCCATAATAGAACCGGGGATGCTAAAAAAAGTATTGGTTGTTTTGCCAGTGTGAGTCCGTTAATGGTGCAGGGTCACTCTGAAATGAATTTTTGTGATTTGATGGCGATGATGCAATCAAATATGCAGGCTATGTCAAAACATAAAAAATACCCTTTAAGTACTTTGTTTCAAAATTTAAGACATAAACAACCTGAGATCACACGACTATTTGATATTCAATTTAATTATCAAAAGTTGAATTACTCTTATGCCGATGATCTGTTAAATACCGCGACTTACTTTATTCCACCAGGTCATGAACAAATACCGTTTATTTTTAATTTATGTGAATTTGGTGAACAACAAGCTGTTCAATTGCAAGTTGAAGCTAATTATCAATATTTCACGCCTGCGGAAGCTGACTTAATATTTGATCGTTTGATAAATATTCTCAATCAAGTAGTACAAACGCCAAGCGTTAAGCTAAATCAATTGGTATTAACAACAGAAAGTGAAACTTCGGTATATGCAACACTCAATGAACTGGGAAATTGTGATTTAACAACAAATAGTGTGTTTGATTTATTCACACATCAGGTAATGGCCGATCCTGAAAGAATTGCATTAATAACCAGTGAAAGAAAATATACTTATCTTGAAATCTTTAATCAAAGCTTACAATTTGCCCGCTTTTTACAAGAGAAAGGATTAAAAACACACGATAAAGTGGCATTGTGTTTACCCAGAGAAGTTGAATTAATTACATCATTGTTAGCGTGTTTGGCAATCGGTGTGACGTATATTCCGTTGGATCATAAATATCCGATTGAACGTCTGCAATTTATGTTAGATGACAGTGGCGCCCAACTATTACTAATAGGACAAGAAATAGATTTCAATCTTGGACTTACTGCTACCGAAAAATTTGTTTGGAATAAAGCGCTTGTTAATCAGATCCAAGAGTATGATCCAGAGTTACAGTCATCAATTCAATTTGACAGTAATTCAACGCCTGCTTATATTATTTATACTTCTGGCTCCACTGGCCAGCCAAAAGGCGTCGTTATTCCTCACAGTGGATTAACTAATTTATTAATCGCAGTAAAATCATCTTTAAATTTAGATCACACCAGTAACTGGCTTGCAACGACAACAGTTGGATTTGATATTGCAACGGTTGAAATTTATGGTCCTTTGATCAGTGGCGGGCGTATCACTTTGTTGGATAGCGAAGTGAGTCAACATGGTGAGAAGCTTAATGCCATTTTAGCAACAACCGAAGCTAATTTATTACAATGTACTCCGGCCATGTGGCAAATGTTATTAGATGCAGGGTGGAAAAATAACCCAGGTTTAACTGCTATTTCAGGAGGCGAGGCATTAACTTCTACTTTAGCGGCACAAATTTTATCTCGTAGTGCCAGGTTATTTAATGGATATGGCCCAACTGAAGCAAGTGTATATTCTTTATTTTCTCAGGTAACTGAGGCTGATGACTGTCATTTAGCAAATCCACTGCCAAACTATCAACATTTTATATTAGATGAGTTCGATAGAGTTGCGCCTATTGGAGTCTCTGGAGAGTTATGTATTGCGGGTGTTGGTTTAGCAATTGAGTATTTAAATCAAACTGAACTAACGAACCAGCAATTTGTTGACTACCAAACGCAACAGACATCACAACGCATTTATAAAACAGGAGACTTAGTTCGATTATTACCAAGTGGTAAGATTGAATATATTGGCCGATTAGATCATCAGGTTAAAGTTCGTGGGTATCGCATTGAGTTGGGTGAAATTGAAAATCAGCTTAAATCACACCCTTTGATAGATGATGTTATTGTTGATGTGAAACATAATTTCAATCAAGAAAAAATCATAGTCGCTTACTTTATTAGTAATTCTCCAGCTGAACAATCTCAGGTTTCAACCAGACTAAGAGCACATTTAAGTCATAAATTGCCTGTTTTTATGTTACCTCATGCTTTTGTAAAACTTGAGAAATTCCCTATAACTCATAACAATAAAGTTGATAAAAAAGCTTTACCACTACCTGAATTTAAAAGTAACGCAAAGGTGATTACTGCTGCAACAGCAATAGAGGAAAAGTTAGTTAGTATTTGGCAAGATTTATTTAACTTTAAGAAAGTGGGTACACAGGATAATTTTTTTGAATTAGGTGGTCATTCGTTAATGGCTATGCGTATGTTTGGAAAAATTAAACAGGAATTTAAAATAGATTTACCATTAACTGTTATTTTTAGCTATGGCGATATTCAAAGTTTAGCTGCCTATATTACCGAATTAGATAGTGATCAAAAAGAGCAACTAAATAGCGATCAGATACAAGTAGTTAAAAATAAAGAGCACTACTCACTATCTACAGCACAACAATCTATGTGGCTTATAGATAAATTATCCAATGGTGCAAACCAATATAATATGCCGGGCGTTTTCTCATTAACTGGCTTATTACAACCACCAGCGTTATTAATGGCATTAAAAAACCTGATCGAACGTCATCAAATATTACGCACTATGCTAATTGAGTGCGGTGACGAAGTCAGACAGGAGATTATTAATTCCCCCCGATTTGAACTCCCAATTGAAGACTTAACTGATGCAGGAATTGATCAGCAATCGAAATTGCAATTATTAGTAGAAACTGAAGCTAATCAAGTCTTTAACTTGCGACATGAACTAAAACTAAGGGCTAAATTAGTTAAGCTGTCTGATGAACATCATATACTTTTATTAACAATGCACCATATTGCTGCTGATGGTTGGTCTATTAATATATTAAGTAAAGAATTAATGGCTTTATATCAAAGTGCATTAACGGGGGTTGCTGCAGAATTACCTGAGTTAAAAGTGCAATATAAAGATTATGCACATTGGCAACAGCAAAGATTAGAGCAAGGCGTATTAAAAGAGCAATTACATTATTGGAAAAATCAACTTAAAGGTATTCCAAAATTACACGAGTTGGCACTGGATCATCCTCGTCCTGCTAATCAAAGTTTTGCCGGTGATCAGTTTTTGCAAATATTACCTGAAGATATGTGTCAAAATGTCAGCCGATTTGCAAATGCACAACGCGCGACACCTTTTATGGTACTTCAGGCTGTTTACGCGGCACTGTTATCACAATGGAGTAGTGAAGAGGATATTGTGATGGGGACTCCTGTTGCAGGGAGGCAACATCCTGATGTGGAGTCTTTAATTGGGTGTTTTACCAATTCTATAGTCTTACGCAATGATATTAATAAGAAAGATAATTTTCTTAATATATTGGCTAAATCTCGGGCTATGATATTGACCGCTTTTGATAACCAAGATACCCCATTTGAGCAATTGGTTGAACAATTACAACCAGAAAGAAATGCCAGCTACAACCCGATATTTCAAATTTGGATTGTCTTACATAATCATGAACAGCAGGCATTTCAGTTAACGGATTTAAACGTAGAACAGATAATACAAAAGGAGCAACACGCAAAGTTTGATTTAGCACTTTCTATTACAGAAATTGCAGGTGAATTGCATTTAGAGTGGCAATATTGTAAAGATTTATTTTTACCAGAAACGATACATCGTTTAGCGGATAGCTTTGAAACTTTACTTTCTGGAGTTTTAAACAATCCATTAGAAAAAATTCAGAACCTGCCTTTGATAAAGGGTCAGGTAAGTGACGAGCCGAGCCAGTCGATGGGAGTTCATCGCGTATATCCCCAAGAGTATAACTTATCTCAGTTAATAGCGCAGCAATCCAAAGTTAATCCAGATGGCATTGCTATGGTGTATCAAAATGAATCTATTACTTATTTAGAACTTGATCTTAAAGCAAACAGACTTGCATTGAGGTTAATTGCTCAGGGGGTTAAGGCAAATACCCCGGTAGGTCTGTGTGTAGACAGATCTATAGGTATGTTAATTGGTTTATTAGGCATACTAAAATCAGGTGGCGCTTATGTTCCGTTAGACCCCGGATTACCAGCCGAACGCCTGACCTATATAGTTTCAGATACCGAGTTAGCAAGAATAGTGACAACGAAATCTAACCGGATGTTGGTACCTGAACATATAAGTCAGCTAACTTTTTTAGATGAAGCCCATAGTCCGAGCTGGTTAAATGAGTTTAGTAATAAAGTACCTGTTATTGATAATAACGTCAGTAATTTAGCCTATATATTATATACATCGGGCTCTACAGGACAGCCAAAAGGAGTCGCGGTTTCTCATAAAAACCTTTTGAACTTAACATTTTCTATGCGGGAAATATTAGCTAATAAAGGGCTTGATGATCATTATAAATGGGCCTGGAATGCGCCATTAGTGTTTGATGCATCTGTTCAGGCGTTAACCCAGTTAGCGTTTGGTGTTGAATTACATTTATTATCTGAAAAATGCAGGAAAACTCCTCCCATACTCCTGAATTATCTAGATGAATTCAATATTGATGTAATGGATAGTACGCCAGCGCTGGTGGAGTTGATAGTCAATGAAGCTGAGGTTAATAATCAGGCTCTGCCGCATTTACTGATCGGTGGCGAGGCAATAAAACCTTTGTTATGGGAAAAAATCTCTCATTGTCAAAAAAGACATAATCAATTTGCATTAAACCTTTATGGTCCTACGGAATGCACAGTTAATGCTAGCTTTGCTGATATAGATCATACGCAGCCGCCAAATATTGGTGGTGGGTTACCTAATACAAATATTCATTTATTGAATGATGAATTAAAACAACTACCTCCCGGGCAGGTCGGTGAAATATATATTGGTGGTGCCGGGGTCGCTAGTGGTTATTATCGTAATCAAGCATTGACCAATGACAGGTTTATTCATTCGAATATCTTTGGCCGATTGTATAAAACGGGTGATCTAGCGCGTTGGAATAAAAATGGGCAATTGGAGTACTTAGGCCGCACTGATTTTCAAGTCAAGTTACACGGATATCGTATTGAGTTAGAAGAAATCGAACAAGTATTACTTAAGTTTGAAGGCGTTACTGAATCAGTTGTTTTAGTAAAGGATAGTCAACTAGTTGCTTATGTTGTGGCTGATACTGGTACTGAAAATTTACTCATTACCCATATGAAAAAGTACCTTCCTGCCTATATGGTCATAAGTAAAGTTTTCATACTGAAAGAAATTCCGTTAACACTCAATGGTAAGCATGATCGAAATGCCTTATTAGCATTAAAAGTAACGGATGCTTCAGTAACTTATGTAGCTCCTGAAACAGAGATTGAACGTAAATTACAACTGATCTGGCAAAACTTGTTATCAATCAAGGGTATCAGCGTTGAAGCTAATTTCTTTGAAATTGGCGGACATTCACTTTTAGCAATTCGATTGGCAAGTGCCTGTCGAGAACACTTCAATACAGAGTTACCGTTAACGGATTTTATGGCTAGCCCATCTATACGTGCTTTAGCTCAAAAAATAAATCAAACACTACACAATAAAAGCGTATTTGCTCATGTTGAAAATGATGTGGCAAATTTAGACAAAAACGAAAGGATAGTAATATGAACACCCAAGAAATCATCAACATTTGTTTAGATAAAGGCATCCGTTTAGCAGTAGATAACGGTAATTTACAAATTGATGCACCTAAAGATGGTTTAACAACTGAAATAGTTGCTTTGTTACGTACACACAAAGCGGAACTGATTAACTTTATTGCTAGTTTTTCAGCACAAGAGCAGGCAATACAAAGACAAAAACTTGAGAAGTCAGAAAAAACAGGACCAGCGCCATTATCCTTTGCACAACAAAGATTGTGGATTGTAGATAGAATTGAGCAAGGTACAGCACAATATAATATGTCGTCTGCATTTATGCTTGAAGGGGATTTAAATAAAGAAGCGTTTACTAAAACAATAAATACAATCGTGGAAAGACATGACATCTTACGAACGGTTTATTCTGAAATAGATAATGAATGCAGACAAATCGTGCGTGACAAGGTAGAAACCGCAGTACAGGAAATAGATATTTCAGGTATGGCCCAAGATGATACTTTTAAGAAAATAAAAGAGCTGGCGGAACAAGATGCGTTAAAACCTTTTAATCTTGAGCAAGACACTATGTTGAGGGTGCAACTCATTAAGTCGGCTGAAACACAATATTTTGTATTATTTAATATGCATCATATAGCATCAGATGGTTGGTCTATTGGTGTACTGGTTAAAGAGTTTCATCAATTATATAGTGCTTTTGCGCTTGGAAAGGAGAATCCACTCCCTGAGTTAGAAGTTCAGTATACGGATTATGCTCACTGGCAACGTGATTGGTTACAAGGTGATGTATTAGAAAATGAAATGGGATATTGGCGTGATCAGCTTGAAGATTTACCGGCAATCCATAGCTTGCCTTTAGATAAACCTCGTCCACAGGTGCAAAGTTTTTTCGGTGGGAGCATAAAACGTGAGTTACCAGAGAAAGTACTTGCCGATTTAAATGGCTTTTGTCAGGCGGAAGGGGTTACGCAATTTATGGCATTGCAAACACTTTATGCCTTGGTATTAAGTAATTGGAGTCGAGAGCAAGACATAGTAATGGGAACGCCAGTAGCGGGGCGAGTACATCAGAATGTTGAACCATTAATTGGTTTTTTCTTGAATAACTTAGTATTACGTACTGATTTATCAGGTGACCCTAGTTTTAGAGAATTGCTACAGAATAATAAAAAGACATTATTAGAAGCATTTGAACATCAACATATGCCTTTTGACGCGCTTGTTGAAGATCTAAACCCAGAGCGTAGTAGTAGTCATCAGCCTCTTTTCCAAATTTGGTTTGTATTACAAAATCATGAAAGCAGTGAATTAACGCTTCCAGGTTTAAAGATGTCAGTACCGGATGAAATGTCTTCAGAGTTAGACACTGTAAATTTTGATGTATCTCTGAGTGCGGCTGAAGTGGAAGGTAAGTTAGAGTTGCATTGGCAATATCAAAATAATTTATTTGATGAAGCGACAATTAAAGAATTGACTCAGTCTTATGAAACCTTATTGCTCAGTGCATTAAGTAATCCGGCCAGTCCTATAACTCATTTACCTATGATAGCGTCGGATAGCAAACAACCTTGGAGCAATGTAACGCTAAAAGATTACCCTAATAATGCGAGTTTAGTATCTTTGATTGAACAGCAAGCTGAGAGAACGCCTGATGCCATCGCTATTGTTTATCAAAATGAATCAGTTAGTTATCGCGATATAAATGAAAAAGCAAATCGATTAGCTCATAACTTAATCGCCAAAGGTGTCATTAATAATACTCCAGTGGGTTTATGTGTAGACCGTTCTGTGGAAATGTTAATTGCCCAGCTGGGAATTATGAAAGCAGGTGGAGCATATGTACCGTTAGATCCAGCGGCACCAGTTGAACGTAAGGCTTATATAATTGAAAATACTGAACTTAACATTATCGTCGCTCATGATATCTATCAGAGTCACTTTTCCAATATCACTCAAACTTTTATTTCTTTAGATAATGCAGGTGAATCAAACTGGTTAAATGAGTATGAAGGTCTGTCTCTGAGCAACAACGTTGGATCGAATGAACTTGCTTATCTGATATATACCTCTGGCTCTACCGGTAAGCCTAAAGGTGTTGCTGTTACTCATAAAAGTGTTGTTAACCTGGCATTTAGTATGAAAGACATATTGGCTGACAGAGGCTTATCTGGCCATTATAAATGGGCATGGAGTGCTCCCATTATTTTTGATGCATCAGTACAGGCATTAACTCAACTAGCATTTGGTGCGGAGTTACATTTATTAACCGAAGATACCAGAAAAAATCCAGCTCAATTATTAAGTTATTTACATGATTGTAAAATAGATTTAATGGACAGCACGCCATCTTTAGTTGATGTGTTATTGAAGGAAGCTCAGTCAAATAATGTGATATTACCTAATTTATTAATCGGTGGTGAAGCCATTAGTGCTGAATTATGGGCAAACCTTGGGCAACACTTAACTGAAAATGAAAAATTTGGCCTTAATGTTTATGGTCCAACCGAGTGTACAGTTAATTCTAGTTTTTCTGATATCGAAGGAAAACAGCAGCCTCATATTGGTCAAGGCCTGGCTAATACAAAACTATATGTTATGAATGATGCGCAACAAATTTTACCTATTGGAGCGAAGGGCGAGTTATATATAGGTGGCGATTGTTTAGCACAGGGCTATTACAAAAATGATGAGTTAACCAAAGCAAGATTTATAGAAACAAATGGCTGTGGCCGACTATACAAAACAGGTGATTTAGCCAGATGGCGTCATGATGGCCAATTAGAATATCTGGGTAGAAGCGATTTCCAGGTTAAATTAAGAGGGTATCGAATTGAGTTAGGTGAAATAGAGCAGGTATTGTTAGAGCATAATAAAGTAAGTGAAGCTGTTGTACTTGTTAAAGATGAGCAGTTAATTGGTTATTTAGTGGCTAACGATGTTACACCAAATGAACTACTTGAGCATATGGAGAGTAAATTACCTAGCTATATGCTTGTTTCACAATTCGAATTACTTGATGAAATGCCTTTAACTCGAAATGGCAAACAAGATCGAAATACCTTATTAGCGATGGATTTAACTAAAGCTATAAGTTTATATATTGCTCCGCAGACTGAAACAGAAACTCAAATTCAGAATATTTGGCAGGAACTCCTGGGATTAGAGCAGATCAGTGTTGAAGATAATTTCTTTGAAATTGGTGGGCATTCATTATTAGGGATCCGATTGGCTAGTGCATGTCGTGAAAAATTAGGCATAGAGTTACCGCTTAAAGCGCTAATGGAAAATCCAACAATACGGAGTATCGCAACTCAATGTGACTGGTATGAAAAACAGCGATTAGTACTGGCTGGTAATCTTAATGCGAATAACGATCAAGCTGTAGCTGAAAGGATGGTCATATGATTATTCCAAATATTATTGAGCAATGTCTGGACCTTGGGGTCCAGCTTTCAACTGATGGTAAAAGTTTGAATGTAGATGGTAATCAAGGGTTATTATCACCACAATTAATTTCATTATTAAAAAATAATAAGGAACAATTAATTGAATACATAAGCCAATTTACACAAATTGAGCAACAAAAAAGCCAGATGCAAGTTTTAGTCGCAGATCGCAATAAAGATTTACCTTTGTCATCTTCGCAAAAAAGGCTATGGGTATTAGATCAAATTCATGGTCAAAGTAGTCATTATAATATGGCTAGTTCATTTTGGTTGGAAGGTTCATTTAACCTTTCTACGGCGCAACAGGCGATGAAAATGTTAGTTGCGCGACATGAAGTATTGCGTACTAATTTTAAGCAAGTAAATGGCGAACCAGTACAAATCATATCTAATGGCGAAGCGTGTATTTTTAGCTATCAAGATTTAAGTCATTTATCTTTATCTGATAGTGAAGATATTGTTATGAGATTAGCAGCTGAAGATGCGACAAAACCTTTTGATCTTACAAAAGATGTAATGATTAGAATGGGCTTTTTACGTCAAGCTGATAATAAAGGAGCATTATTTTTTAGTATGCATCATATTGCTGCTGATGGGTGGTCAATAGGCATTATACACAAAGAGTTTGTCAGTATTTATAATGCATTAACTAATGGTTTGGCGCTTAAATTAGCGCCACTTCCAGTGCAATATGCAGATTATGCTTGCTGGCAAAACAAGATGTTTGAGCAACAAGATTTTAAACATCAATTAGGATACTGGCAAAATCAGCTCGCAGATTTACCTGGTGTGCATAGTTTACCATTAGATAAAGTAAGGCCTAAGCAATTAGGGAATGCCGGTGATTATTCTAGTGTTAGCATAAGTAAATCAACCAGTTTGGCATTGAATAAATTAGCACTCAAATTTAATACTACATTGTTTATTGTCATGCATACATTAGTGTCTATATTGCTAAGTCGTTATGCAAATAATCACGATGTTGTAGTTGGAACGCCTGTTGCCGGCCGTAAGCAAAAAGAATTAGAAGGGTTAATTGGTTTTTTTATCAATAGCATCGTTTTAAGGGTGGATACTTCAGGAAACCCAACTTTTGAAGAGTTAGTACAGCAGGTAAAACAAGTAAACTTGGATGCACAAGATAATCAGGACGTTCCTTTTGAATACCTGGTTGAAGCATTAAATCCAACTAGAACGACTAGCCATCAAGAGCTGTTTCAAATCATGTTGGTGCAAAATAAATTGCAAATTCATGGAAGTGAAGCGCCTAAGCTTGGAGATGCCGTTTTAACTGGATTTGATACTATTGAATCGAATGCCAAATATGAATTACAAATCAATGTCGTAGATCAGGAAGATCATATCGATATAAGCTTTGCATTCAATAAAGATTTATTTAGTAAATCCATTATAGATCAAATGGTTAAGCACTTTGTGAATTTATGTGACTCAGTATTAATAAATCCTGAAGAACAAATAGATAGACTCACTTTTTTAGATGATTTGGAATTAACCTCATTAGTTGGTGATTTTAATGCTGGATTGTTACAAAACTCATCTGTTCAACCAGTAAATCGTTATGTCGAAGCAATTGCTTATGCAAAGCCAGATAGCCTGGCAGCAACATTCGATAATGTTGTGCTGACTTATGGTGAATTAAACCGACAAGCCAATCAAGTTGCGCATTTGCTAAAAAATAAAGGAGTGCAGTCCGAGTCTCTTATTGGTTTAGCCGTACACAAATCAACAGATATGTTAGTTGCTATGTTGGCAATATTGAAAGTTGGAGGGGCCTATGTACCTATAGATCCCGCTTATCCTGATCAGCGTATTAAATATATGCTAGAGGATGCGGCGGTTGATTTATTATTGACACAAACATCCCTTGAAAACAGATTTAATCAATTTTCTTGTCAAAAGGTAGTGTTAGATAATTTTGAATTAAAACAAGAGTTGTCATTGTTAAAGACAGAAAATCTGACAGATACCAAGCATGGAAATGCGACGGATTTGGCTTATGTTATATACACTTCCGGTTCAACGGGTGAGCCAAAAGGAGTCATGGTTGAACATCAAAATATAGTACGGCTCGTTAAAAATATTGATTACATTGATATAACAGCAAATGACCGGTTGGCGCTAATTTCAAATATTTCGTTTGATGCCGCGACTTTTGAGATTTGGGGAGCGCTTTGTAATGGAGCATCTTTACATCATATATCCCATGAAAGTGTATTAGAACCGACAAAACTTACTCGGGAAATAGCCGATAAAAAAATCAGCACTATGTTTGTGACAACAGCGTTATTTAATCAAGTTGCATTATCTAAGCCGTCAGGTTTTGCCACCTTAAAAAACTTATTATTAGGTGGTGAAGCTATTGATAAACAGTGTGTTGATAAGGTTTTAAAAGCTGGAAAACCGAATCGTTTAATTAATTGTTATGGTCCAACTGAAAATACAACTTTTAGTACATGTTATGAGATTAATCAAACTGAAACGAGAAACTACCCGATAGGTAAAGGGATTGCTAATACTCAATGTTTTATATTAGATGATTTTCTGCGACCCGTTGGTCGAGGCATGGTTGGTGAATTATATCTGGCTGGCCCGGGGGTGACACGCGGGTATTTAAATAGAACCCAATTAACCAATGAGCGCTTTGTAAAAATAAGCTTAAATTCTGAAAATTCAATAAGAATGTATAAGTCAGGAGACTTGGTTCGGTGGACTGATGATCTGCAATTACAGTTTGTTGGACGCACTGACCATCAAGTTAAGATTAGAGGGTTTCGAATAGAGTTAGGGGAAATAGAGCAAATTTTATTAGGCCAGAAGGAAATTGCAGAAGCGATTGTCATTGTACATGGTAGCTCAGCTGGCAATAATCAGTTAGCTGCTTATATCACCCTTGATTGTGATAAAGGTGTTAACCAATCTGACATTAAAGGGCTGTTAGCTAATATTCTACCTGACTATATGTTACCAAAATCAATTATTATACTTGATAAAATGCCTATAAATGCAAACGGTAAAATAGACCGAGCCGCTTTACCATCTCCTGTATTTAATGATGTAACTGAAGTCACTAAACCAAGTACCGAAACAGAATGTAAATTAGTTAATGCCTGGTCGAGACTGCTGGATGTAACGAGTGATAAAATTGGTGTATTAGATAATTTCTTTAATATTGGCGGGCATTCATTATTAGCTGTGAAATTGATTTCTGAAATAAAACACGTTTTTGCGAAAGAAGTTTCAGTTAAAGCTATTTTTGAACATCCAACCATACGTCTGTTATCAACTTATATCGAATCGATTAATAAGCTTGAGTTTCATAAGACATTAAAACGTGTAGATAGAGAGCAAAAAATATTCCCCTTATCTTTTCCACAACAAAGGTTATGGTTTATTGATCAGCTGCAATCAGGGAGTCCAGAATACAATTTACCCGCTGCCTACTATGTTACTGGAGACTTTAATTTAGATGCCGCAGAAAAATCGATAACAAATATTATTTCACGTCATGAAGTTTTACGAACCACCTATGAAGAAAGTCTGAATGGTCCTGTTCAGCGGATATGTGATGATTTTGCTTTTAAGATTAAAGTCTTAAACCTATCACACTATTCAGAAACAGATAAACAACTAAAATTACAAGAGGTAATTGATTTAGATGTTAAAAAATCATTTGATCTGAGCAAAGATCTAATGGTTAGAGCGAGTTTCATTTTATTAGATGATAGTAATCAACCAGAGAAAAAGCGCGGTGCTTTACTTTTCAATATTCATCATATTGCAACTGATGGATGGTCTATGGATATTTTAACGAAGGAATTTACCGCAAACTATAATGCGATAGTAAATAATGATGTCACACCATTTACTCCTTTAAAAAATCAATATGCTGATTATGCCCACTGGCAGCGTCAATGGTTACAGGGGGAAGTGTTAGACGAACAATTAGCATATTGGGAGACGCAACTATCGGGCGTTGATCCGGTACATGGTTTAACCTTGGATTTCCCGCGTCCTGATAGCAAACGACATAATGGAGATAGCCTGATTGGCGAGCTTTCAGCTGATGTATCTCAATCTTTGCAAAAATTAGCGAAAAAGCATCAGTTAACCCCTTTTATGTTATTGCACGCAGCGCTTTCACTTGTGATAGCACAACATAGTAATAGTACAGATATAGTGATAGGAACACCTGTTGCTAATAGGTTGCAGGCTGAATTAGAGCCTTTGATTGGTTTTTTTGTTAATACGCTTGTACTGAGAGTGAACACTGGTTTTGAGACTATAGACACGTATTTTGAACACGTACGTCAGGTTCATTTAGATGCGCAATCGAATCAAGATGTGCCTTTTGAGCAGCTGGTGGAGCGACTCAATATTCCGAGAAGTACTTCTCATGGACCTTTATTTCAAATTTCACTCACAACCAATACTGATTTTTCAATAGGTAATGAAACTGCGAATATTAACTTGGCCGATGTGGCTATCACGCCTCTTTCACCAAGTTCTGTGACCACCAAGTTTGATTTGAATATCGATATTGCTATAAGTGATACTGGGGTGAATTTAAATTGGATTTTTGATACGTCGATTTTCACACATAGTCATATTGCGCAATTTAATGATCATATGTGTCGATTGTTAACAGCATTAAGTAACAGCTGTGATCGAGATAGCGTTAAACTAACAGGTTTGCCAATATTATCGACTGCTGAAACTCAATATTTAACGAGTGAAATTAATAATGCACAGCAAAAGTTTCCTCAACATTTATGTATTCAGGAATTATTTGAATCACAGGTTGAAATTAATTCACAGGCAACAGCACTTCGATTCGAAAATTCGTCTATTACGTATGATGAGTTAAATCAAAAAGCAAATAAGTTAGCTCATTATTTACTTGATAAACATAATGTTACACCTGATTTTTTGATTGGTATTTGTGTTGAACGGTCAATTGAAATGGTGATCGGTATTTTAGCTGTATTGAAAGCAGGTGCAGCTTACGTGCCTATTGACCCTTCTTATCCTGATTCTCGGATCAGTCATATTATTAATGATGCTGAACTGGAAGTCATTTTAACGCAATCATGGTTAATTGATCAGGTAAATTTAGAAAAAACAATTCGTATTCAACTCGATAGTGAAGAATTCGAAAGTTCACCTTCCTCAAATATCAGTACCAAAAAACTAGGACTATCACCAAAGAATCTGGCTTATATTATTTATACATCAGGCTCTACAGGTAAGCCTAAAGGTGTGGCTATCAGGCATAGTAATACAAGTGCCATGCTGCATTGGGCAAATAGTACATTTTCAAAAAGTGAGTTATCAAAAGTATTAGCGAGTACTTCATTGAATTTTGATTTATCAATTTTTGAGTTATTTGTTCCCTTATGTTTTGGTCATCAAAGTATCATAGTAAAAAGTGCCTTAACTTTAATTGATAACGCACTAGATGTGACTTTAATTAACACAGTACCGTCTGCAATGAATACTTTGTTAGAACACGATGCAGTACCTGACAGCGTAAAAACAATCAACTTAGCCGGCGAACCTTTAGCCGCACAACTGGTAAATTGTATCTTAAAAGAAACTCAAGTTACGAGCGTTTGTAACTTATATGGCCCTTCTGAAGATACAACTTATTCAACTTATACGCGTTTTAATCAACCGATTAATATAACTCCTCCTATTGGAAAAGTGATCTCAAATAGTCAGGGGTTAATTTTAAGAGAAAGCTTAACTTTAGTGCCTTATGGTGTGACTGGAGAGCTTTATTTAACGGGCGAAGGACTGGCTAAAGAGTACCTAAATCAACCTGAATTAACAGAATCAAGTTTTATTGATAATCCTTACTATAAACCTGGGCAACCATTAAGTTATAAAAAGTTATATAAAACGGGGGATCTGGTCCGTTATTTAGCTGATGGAAATCTTGATTTTATTGGTCGAATTGATGATCAGGTGAAAATTAGAGGGTTTAGAATAGAACTTGGAGAGGTTGCACATCAATTAAGTCACCATAGTGTCGTTGAATCTGCAACTGTTTTAGTGAAAGAAAATGGTAATGGTAGTAAACAACTTGTTGCGTACTTAAAGTCAGAAGTAGTTGGTTGTCCGGATTTTGACGGAGCCAAGTTAACAACTGAAATTAAGCAACAATTAAAGAACACATTACCTGAATATATGATCCCCAGTTCATTTGTTTTTGTCGAGAATTGGCCATTAACACCGAATGGTAAAATTGATAAAAAATCTTTATCTCAACAGGTGCAAAAGAATAATGAAGTTAAATTTCAAGTTGCTGCAACTGAAACAGAAACGTTATTAATTGAAATTTGGTCTGACCTGTTGAGTATTGAAAAATCTAAACTGAGTACAAATGCAAACTTTTTTGACTTAGGTGGCCATTCGCTGATTGCTATGTCACTTATCAAGAAAGTACAGCAACAATTAGGAAAATCTATTCCTGTTCGGAAAATATTTGAATATCAAAATGTGATTGAATTATCAGCATATTTAGATCATGTTGAAAGTGGCGTAAACATTTTAGATACACAGAGCACATTAATTCAGCTGAGAGAGGGGGATTCTAATGTTGCTCCTGTTTTTCTGATCCACCCTGTTGGCGGTATGGCATTGTGCTATGCAGATTTATTTGCCGGGTTGAATGAAAATATTCCAGTTTATGGATTGCAAAGTACTAGTGTTACAGATTGCTCATTGTCGGAACTTGCTCAAATATATCAGCAAGAAATTAAAACTGTGTGGCCTACAGGTAATATTAATGTAATTGGCTGGTCAATGGGTGGAGTGATAGGGCAGGAATTACAGAGCTTGTCTGCTAGCCAGTTTGACGACAATGTTTCTTTGATAATGTTGGACTCTTATGTGCCGGATCAGCGTTTAACACAACCCAATGATCTTGACTTATTAATGGTGCTGGCAAATGAAATCCAGATAGACTTATCTGATGTAGATTTTAGTCAACTGCGTCAATTAACAACAGTCACTTTACTGCATAAATTACATGAAATGGCATTAGCACAAGAAAAGTTTCCTTCAGATTTTACCTTCGAACAACTAAATAAGCGTTGGATGATAATAAGTAAAAACCAGGAAAGATTTAGTTCTCATCGGATGAATAAAGCTCTGGGACCTAGTGTATTAATTACAGCCGAAAATGCACAGGCAGCAAGAAACTGGGATAAATATATCTCCCAATTAGAAATACTTTCATTACCTGATACGGATCACTTCACTATCGTTAGAAAACCTAATGTTATTGCAATTCAAAAGATAATTGAAAAGGTTTTCTATCCAGAAATGAAGTTAAAAGTAGCGAGTTAAATAAAGGCTACGAATATAAATACAAGAATATAAAATAAATTAAGGAATAAAATTATGTTAGATATCAATACAAAAGATTTAAATATAATCATCGACGTAAACGCGACTGAAACGAGAGAAAGCTTTTTACCTGAAGGGCCTGAATTCCCTCTAGTTATCGAACCTAATGGTGTAGGTGTAAATCCCGCAAATTGGATTTCTGAAAATACAGACTTGATAGATATGCATTTACGAGATTATGGTGCAATTTTACTACGTGGTTTTGCGTTAAAAAATGATGATGATTTCAGAGCTGCTGCTGGCGAGTTTATTCCAACTTTAGCACAGTATATGGAAGGAGCGACACCCAGAACCAACTTAGGTAAAGGTGCTTATACGTCAACAGAATTCCCCCCTGAGCTGAGTATTGCACAGCATAATGAATTGTCTTATGTCAAACAGTGGCCTATGAAAATTACCTTTGCCTGCATGGTAGCAGCTGATGAGCAAGGTGAAACACCAATCGCGGATGTAAGAAAGGTATACCAATTTATAGATAAAGATATCAGAGACAAATTTTCAGAATTGGGATGGATGTTAGTTAGAAACTATGGCAATGGTTTGGGTCCAACCTGGCAGAAGGCTTTTAACACGAATAATATTGAAGAAGTAAAAGCTTATTGTGCAGAAGCTGATGTTGAGTTGGAAATCATTAATGAGCAACAAATACGTACCAGACAGGTAAGGCCTGCAATGCAGCCTCATTTAAAAACAGGTGAACCTGTTTGGTTTAACCATGCTGCATTTTGGCATCAATCTAGTTTGTGTCCGATTATTCGTAAAGAGTTAGTTTCGCAATTTGGTGATGATGCACTAACTTATAATACTTTATATGGTGATGGTTCTGTGATCCCTGATGATGTGATCGACCATATTAATAAAGCGTATGATCAAGCAACTGTTGCTTTCTTATGGCAAGAAGGGGATATCTTATTAATGGATAACATGATGATTTCTCATGGCCGTAGTCCTTTTAAAGGTAGTCGCAGGGTTGTTGTATCTATGGGTGAACCTAGAGAAGTATAAAAAGTTTAAATGATGGCCTGTGATCAGGCCTAAATTTATATCTGATTGTTAAGGTAAAGAAAATGCTTTTATTTTGTATAAAAAAATTCAAAAAAATTATGTTTATTTCTAGTCTGGTTAGCTTATTCACGGCTGGCGCATCATTGAGTTTATTTCATATGGTGGGTGTGTCTGGAGATAGTGGGTTTAAACCATTTGAAATCATAGTATACGCTGGTCTTTGGTTATTTTTACTGTGTAGTTCAATGCTAGCAAGTCGCATCTTATCTTTTTATAGTTCAGGTACAGTTAATAGCGTCAGGAAGTCTTTGGTTAAACGTATATTAGATACCGACTATGGTAAGTTAGAATCAGCTGGCAGGGCAAAATTACATAATGTTTTAACTAATGATGTCAATGCAATTTCGGGAGCTTTGGCGGAAATGCCTGCTTTCATATATAACTTGTTTTTATTAATTGCTTGTTTTGGTTACTTATTTTATTTGTCACCTATTATGTTTTTAATTTTGATCAGTACAGTATGCCTTTCTTTTATTTTTACTAAATTAGTAATGAATAAAATAACACGTGAAGCTAAAGTTATGCGAGAACATCAGGATGCGATGTTTGAAGGATATAAAGGGTTATTGGATGGTGCAAAACAGTTAACTATTAATAGTCATAGAAAATCCTATTATTACAATAACTCTTTAGAGCCTGTTTTAGAAAACTTAAAAGAAAGCGAGCGCAGATATGGCTTTGCCTGGGATATTAACCGCAATATAAGCCAGGCGCTGATTTTTTTAATTTTAGGCGCAATTGTAACTGCGAATCAATTTTTTCAAAGTGGTCAATTAGTGATGAGTTATATACTAATAGTAACTTATATTTCAGGTCCTTTTGGTTATGTAATGAATCTTTGGCAAAACATAGCGCGAGCAAAAGTATCGATGCAAAAAATTGAGTCATTAAACATCGTAGAATATAAAGATGGGTTAGAACCGTCAGTTATACAAGAGAATGCAATTAAAAAAGAATGGGATAAATTGGAGTTTAAAAATATTGGTTTTAAATACCAGGAGCAAACAGATGAGGTTGCTTTTTCACTTAACCCTATTGATTTATCTATAAATAGAGGTGAAACAGTGTTTATTGTTGGAGGGAATGGCAGCGGTAAATCGACATTTTTACACTTAGTACTTGGATTATATCAACCAACCACAGGAAACGTTTTAATTGATGATAACGTGTTAACAACTCAAAATATCGATGAGTATCGTTCCAAAATAGCCATGGTTTTACCTGATTTTTATTTGTATAACAGTGTGTTGGATAGTCAAGGAGTAAAGGTTTCAAATGAAAAAATCGCTAATTTATTAGATACGTTTCAATTACGGGATAAAGTACAGTTAAATGATCAGGGCTATAGTTCCGTTAATTACTCGCAGGGACAGCGAAAAAGGTTGGCATTAATTTCGGCAATCGCTGAGGATAAAGAAATATATGTGTTAGATGAATGGGCGGCTGATCAGGATCCACATTTCAGGCACGTCTTTTATACAGAAATATTACCTTGGTTAAAGGCGAGAGGAAAAACAGTTATTGCGGTAACGCATGATGATAAATATTTTGATCTGGCTGATCGCAGATTAAAATTCGATTTAGGGGAAATGATTGAATTACCCGTAAATAATAAAAAAGCTGCATAAAACTTAATTTAAAGGAAATTGTATGTTTAATAAATCAGCAACACCCCCAGCAACACCCGATCCTAAGAAGTTAAATGAAGGGATCTCTGAAGATGAAAATGGCACAACAACTTATGTTAAAACCAAAGATGGCATTTCAGTTACCAGGGTAAAAAATCGCGGTTTGGGTAGTGGAGTGGCCCCGACAATACCAAAACCACCAGAACCGCCAATAGTTTAAGTTATCCGAGATTTTTTTAATTTTTACTGATGAGATATAGAAACACTTTATTTGGAGTTATTGATTTTAAAGCAAGGAATAACAGTTTTTACAATCAACATCTTACTTATAGTGTTTCTAATTTCATCTGATCCCTGCATTGTGAAGTGACTTAGATTTACTTTGTATTTAACGTAAAATTTTTATTTTTACTTAAAGGTTTAGACAATTAGCGTTAAAATAGCGGTACTATTTCATTATTTGATGTTTAATCTTGTTGTTATTTTATGCCTAAGGAAAGGGTAAAGTATAAGTAAGCATATTAAATAGCTGATTTTGAACCTGAATAAACAAAGAAAGAAGGAAATTGTTTTAATGTCACTGACAACAGTTATTTTAGCTGCCGGTAAAGGAACACGCATGCGTTCTGCCTTACCAAAAGTTCTACATCCTATTGCAGGCAAACCTATGGTACAACATGTCATAGATAACGCAATTGCACTCGGTGCGGTAACAACAAATTTAGTATATGGGCATGGCGCGGAGCTATTAAAGCAATCCATAAAATCTGAGAATGTAAATTGGGTTTTGCAAAGAGAGCAACTAGGCACTGGTCATGCTGTTTCTGTTACCCAAGATTACATAAAAGATGATGACACCGTTTTAATTTTGTATGGTGATGTTCCTTTAACTAAATTAACGACTTTAGAAAATTTGTTAAAAGTATTGCCTGAGCGTGGTTTAGCTGTATTAACTGTCGATTTAGCGAACCCTATGGGTTATGGCAGAATGATCCGTGAAAATGGTAAGTTAGTTGGTATTGTTGAACAAAAAGATGCCACATCAGAGCAACTGAAAATAACTGAAGTTAATACCGGGATAATGGCAGTTAATGGTGGTCTATTAAAGTTATGGTTAAGTCGTTTATCTAATAATAATGCGCAAGGTGAGTATTACCTGACAGATATAGTTGCTATGGCAAAACATGATGGTGTTGAGATCACATCTGCACAACCTGCGCATCCAATGGAAGTGGAAGGTGCGAATAATCGAGTACAACTGGCCGCGTTAGAACGTGCGTTCCAAGGGTGGCAGGCAGAAGAGTTAATGTTGAATGGCGCTTCTCTTGCAGATCCAAATCGCATCGATGTGCGAGGTGAGTTGTTAATTGGAGAAGATATCTCTATAGATGTTAACGTTATTTTTGAAGGTAAAGTGAAGCTTGGTAATAATGTGCAAATAGGGCCAAATTGTGTACTTAAGAATTGTACGATTGGTGATGGCGCTATCATTAAAGCAAATACCTTGATTGAAGATGCAACCGTGGGTGAAGTTTGTACTTTAGGGCCCTTTGCCAGATTAAGACCCGGTGCTGTTATGGATCGGGACTCCCATATTGGTAATTTTGTTGAAATGAAAAAATCACGATTAGGGCAAGGCTCAAAGGCGAATCACCTTACTTATTTAGGTGATGCCGAAATTGGCGAGAAAGTGAATATTGGTGCCGGGACTATTACTTGTAATTATGATGGTGTGAATAAATCTAAAACCATTATTAATGATAACGCATTCATTGGTTCTAACAGCTCACTGGTTGCCCCTGTCGAAATAGGGCGAATGGCGACAATAGGTGCTGGCTCTGTTGTATCGGCTAATGTCAGTGACGAACAATTAGCTGTAACTCGGGCGAAGCAACGTAATATCGATGGATGGTCGAGACCAGTTAAGAAGCAGGTTTAGTTAAGTTTCAGTTAAACATTCAAGTTTAATTTATAAAAACTTGTGGGTAAGGTCACCCACAAGTTATTTACATAAAAATCGCACTAACCTGGAAAAGCTTTTCTACTATGGTGATATGTTTCTTATCAATTAGAAACATGATGACATGGTCGCCTGATTCAATCACAGTACTATCATGGGCAATAAGTACATCATCATTTCTGACAATAGCGCCGATTGTAGTACCTGCAGGAAGTTTAATATCTCTGATTGCCCTTCCTACAACTTTTGATGTGCTTTCATCACCATGAGCTACAGCTTCAATAGCTTCGGCTGCACCTTTTCGTAATGAATATACATTGACAATATCGCCTCTGCGTACGTGCGTTAATAGGGCTGAAATAGTGGCTTGTTGAGGGGAAATCGCGATATCAATTTCTCCGCTTTGTACTAAATCAACATAAGCACTGCGTTGTATTAGCACCATGGTTTTTTGTGCGCCCATTCTCTTTGCCAGCATGGCAGACATAATATTGGCTTCATCATCATTAGTGACGGCAATAAACACATCAACTTGCTCTATATGTTCCTCAGATAATAGCTCTTGATCAGATGCATCACCGCAAAAAACGATGGATTTATCTAAAGTACCAGACAGTTGTTCTGCTCTTTTAGGATTTCTTTCTATCAGCTTTACACTGTGATTCTTTTCCAGCGACTTAGCTAATCCGGCACCGATATTACCGCCGCCAGCAATCATTATTTTTTTATAGGATTGTTCCAACTTTTGTAGCTCGTTCATTACGGCACGAATATGTTTAGTGGCTGCAATAAAAAATATTTCGTCGTCGGCTTCAATCACTGTGGTACCCAGGGGTTTTATGGGCCTGCCCTGACGATATATGGCAGCAACACGAGTTTCTACATTAGGAATATGTTCTTTTAATGCTGATAATGCATAACCTACTAATAAACCACCGTAATAAGCTCTTACTGCCACAAGGGATAGTTTATCTTCTGCAAATTGTAATACTTGTAATGCGCCCGGGTAATCAATTAATCGGCGAATATACTTTGTGACAAGTTGTTCAGGCGCAATATAATGATCTACAGGTAAATCATGATTATGAAATAATTGTTCTTTGTATCTTAAATATTGCTCAGAGCGTATTCGTGCTATTTTAGTGGGGGTATTAAAAATACTATAAGCGATTTGACATGCCACCATGTTTACTTCATCAGAGCTAGTGACGGCAATGATCATATCTGCATCTTCGGCACCTGCTCTGCGTAAGATATCTGGATGGGCACTATGGCCGGTAACAACCTGTAGATCATACTTATCTTGTAGTGCTCTTAATTTATCACCATTGATATCTATTACGGTAATTTCATTTTTTTCACCGACTAAGTTTTCAGCAAGTGTTCCGCCTACCTGGCCCGCTCCCAAAATTATTATTTTCATGATTTACCTGTCTATAGCTTTAACTAACAGCTTGATTTTTTATTAATTTAGCGTAGTAAAAACCATCATTTTGTTCAGGTAAAAACTGCCATCCAGGATCTTCATCGGTATCCGTAGCATTTAATGAGACATGCTTAACATCAGATGTATTTGCTAAAAACTGTGTGATCTGTTCGCTATTTTCTTCTGGTAATACTGAGCACGTAGCATAAATCAATGTACCGCCTGGTTTCAATAATGGCCAGATATTCTTGAGGATTTTAGCCTGTAATTTAGCTAAATTGCCAATATCTTCGGCTCTTCTTAACCATTTTATATCTGGGTGACGTCTGATCACGCCGGTGGCTGAGCAAGGAACATCAAGTAAGATTTTATCGAATTGTGTACCGTCCCACCAGGTGTCTGGTTCTGACGCATCAGCGCAAATTAACTCGGCTTTTAACGTAATTCTATCGAGGTTTTCTTGCACTCGGGTGAGTCTTTTGGCATCGGCATCCAGCGCCATAACTTTGACATCGGCTAATTCTAATATATGGCAGGTTTTACCGCCTGGTGCAGCACATGCATCAAGAATATAATCACCATCTTGAGGTGCGAGTAATCTGGCGGCCATTTGCGCGGCACCATCTTGCACTGAGCAGGCGCCATCAATAAATTCCGGTAAACTATAAACATCACAAGGTTTATCTAATAAGATTGCGTCGCTAAATTCATCTAATGTTTGATGTGCAATGCCATTTACCGTTAATTTTTCACTATATTGAGTAGTTGAGTATTGTTTCTGGTTAACTCTTAACCACATAGGAGCTTGTAATTGATTGGCTTCTAGAATATTTGTCCATTTTTCCGGGTAGGCTTTTTTTAGTTTATTTATGAACCATCCTGGATGATTATATTTGCATGCATTTATATTATTTGCGGAATCTTCAAGCGTAGCTTGCTGGCGTTGAAAGTTTCTTAAAATAGCGTTAATTAAACCTTTTAAACCTGGTGCTTTGAGATCTTGCAGAGCATTAACCGTTTCATCAACCGCGGCATGAGCTGGAATGCGCATAAACTTCAATTGATAAATTCCAACACATAACAAAAAATGAAAGACGCGCTGTTTTCCTTTAAGTGGCTTACTGAGTAACGTATTACAATAATATTCTAAACTAGGCAGGTAACGCAGTACGCCATAGCTGATTTGTTGCAGTAATGCTTTGTCTTTATCGGCTACTTTGATACTTTCAGTGGGTAATACCTGTGTAAGTGATAAACCTTTATCAACAACTTGAAAGACAACATTTGCGGCATGTGCACGTATATTACTCATTAATTTCACCTGCACCAATAATTGAATGTGGTTTGACCCAGTCAGCACGGCCATTTAAAAAGTCTTGGCTGGACATAGGTTTTTTACCTTGTGGCTGAAGCTGTGTTATTTGTAATGCCTTATTTCCAGTTGCAATCGTGATCCCGGTTTTGTCGGCATGTAATACTTCACCAGGTGTTCCTGTTTCATCAATTACTTTTGCTTGCCATATTTTTATTGCTTGTTCATTCATTTGCGTAAAACAAACTGGCCAGGGATTAAATGCACGAATATTTCGTTCTATTTGATGTGCATCCAGTGTCCAATCAATGTTTGCTTCTTCTTTTGAGAGCTTGTGAGCATATGTGGCTAAAGCTTCTTCTTGAGGTTGTGCAACAGATCTGCCACCGGCGATATCAGATAAAGTACTTAATAGTGCGTCGGGTCCCAATTCAGCTAATTTATTATATAAAGTACTGCTAGTTTCATCTGCTGCTATAGGGCATTTTGTAATATTTAACATATCACCTGTATCTAATCCTATGTCCATTTGCATTATAGTCACACCAGATTCTTTATCTCCTGCCCAGATTGACCTTTGAATGGGGGCTGCACCGCGCCATTTAGGTAAAATAGATCCGTGTACATTAATACACCCTAATTTTGGGGTGTCTAAAACAACTTGTGGTAAAAGTAGTCCGTATGCAACAACCACCATAATATCGGCATTTAAAGCTGATAGCTCTTGTTGTGCTGTTTCGCTTTTTAAGGACGTTGGTTGAAATACATCGATATCATGCTGTTGTGCCAGCATTTTTACGTCACTGGCTTTAAGTTTCTTACCACGTCCGGCGGGACGGTCTGGTTGACTGTAAACAGCAATAATCTCATGTTCTGAGTCTATTAATGATTGGAGATGGCGAGCCGCAAAATCAGGAGTACCAGCAAATACGATACGTAAAGGTTGTGTCACTAAAATTTCCTACTTTTATTGGTTAATCGCGAGCCGCGAGTTTAGCTTCTTTTTCTAATTTTTTACGGATCCTTTGGCGCTTTAACGGCGATAAATAATCTATAAATAACTTACCAACTAAATGATCCAATTCATGTTGAATGCAAATTGCTAATAATTCATCAGCATCTAATTCAAACTCTTCACCTTGTGCATTAAGTGCCTTAACGGTAACAAATTCTGCTCTGTCTACTTTTGCTTGTGCATTGGGAACAGATAAACAGCCTTCCTCACTAATTGTACTGCCCGATTTTTTTATAATCTCAGGATTAATTAAGACAAGTTTTTCAGTTTTATCTTCTGAAACATCTATTACAACGATTTGTTGATGAATATTAACTTGAGTGGCCGCTAAACCGACACCTCTTTCTTCATACATAGTGTCAAACATATCGTCAATAATCTTATTAACGGAATCATCTACATGTGTTACTTTCTTAGCGATCGTACGAAGACGTTCATCAGGAAAGCTTAATACTTCTAAAATTGCCATATTTACCTTATAAAGCTGTGCGTAAAACGTTGGATTATGCTATGTTCTTATTTTAGCCATTCCTACTTACCTTTTACAGGTTTAGGTTAATAATAATAAAGAAATAAGGTTCAAGGAAGTTAGCATGTTTAAAAAATTAATAGCTTCAACATTTGTATTGGCGATGATGTTCCCATCTTTAGCCGATGTATTGAAGATAAAATCCGATGCCCCGCAACAATATGTTGTTAAAAAAGGGGATACTTTATGGGATATTTCCGCTATTTACTTAGATGAGCCTTGGTTATGGCCACAATTATGGCAGTTAAATCCGCATATAGATAATCCTCATTTAATTTATCCTGGTGATATGTTGTCTTTAGTTTATGGTGAAGATGGTCAGCCTATTTTAGTTATAAATGATAAATATGTGAAGATGACCTCCAGTGGTAATTATAAAAAAATGTCGCCCCACGGCCGTAAAACCATGAAAAAAGAAGGGGCAATTCCTACATTACCATTAGAATTGATCCGTCCTTACCTTACTTTTGAACAAGCATTAGACGTTGAAGTAATGGATTCAAAACCTTATGTTTTAGGCGCAAATGAAAATGTTAAAAATCAGGTCACTGGACATATTTTATATGTAAAAGGAAATTTGGAACGTAGTAAGTATTACGGTATTTACCGTAAAGGCGATCCCTATATCAACTCCAAAACAGAAGAAGTTATGGCCCATGAAGCTATTTTAGTGGGTACCGCCCGGGCTTTTAGAGCGGGTGATGTTGAAAATGGTGTTCCGGCTTCTGTCAGAGTTAAAAATGCAAAAAGAGAAATTAAAGCGGGTGATTTTTTAATGCCTGCGATTGATGGCCAGACTTTACCTGCATTTTTCTCAATCACACGACCAGCGGTAAAGGTTGACGCAAAAATTATAGCTTCAAGCTTGAAGTTAAGAGAGTTCAGTAGTTTAGATGTTGTTGTTCTTGATGTTGGCACAAATGATGAAGTTAAAGCCGGAAATATTTTGGATATTCGTCGTCAGTCACCTACAGTTATAGATAATGGTGATGTGCCAAAGTATCTGGAAGATTCATCTCGTTTTGATAAAATAGCTGCGAACTTTAGTGGTTCAGGTGAGGCTGACAGTAAATTATGGAAAATGCCGGCAGAAAAAATAGGCGAGCTTATGGTGTTTAAAACCTATGGCAACGTAAGTTATGCACTTATCATGAAAACACTTAAACCAATTCGTGTTGGAGATTCGGCTAGCGTTGATCCTTAATTAATAGGGTAACTTTGGCTCTAAGGAGGGAGCATGAATCAAATTTCAAAAAGCGAGCTAACTTATTGGCTCGCTTTTTATTTGTGTAAAGGACTGGGTGTTAACACTCTACTTAAGTTGCAACAACAAATTCCACTAGACCAATTAATCCATTTGACTGCAACTCAGTTAATAGAGTTAGGGTTAAATCAAAATATTGCCAATAGTTTAGTTCACACAAATTGGCAACAAATAGAAATCATTATTCAAAAAATTGAACAGTTTCAAGTTCATGTATTTTGTTATTTTACTCCTGGATATCCTGAATTATTAAAACAAATAACCACAGCGCCAATTTTGTTATTTTGTAGGGGGCAAGTTGAGTTATTAAAACATCCACAGATAGCGATAGTGGGAAGTCGAAATGCAACACCTTGCGGGCTTAAGATTGCTCAAGATATAAGTCAACAATTAACTCAAAATGACATTGTAGTAACTTCAGGTTTAGCGATAGGAATTGATGGCGCAGCACATAAAGGTGCTTTATCTGGTTCAGGGAAAACGATAGCAGTATTAGGTAATGGCATCGATACAGTTTATCCTAAACGGCATCAGGCATTGGCAGAGCAAATTTTAGATACAGGGTTGATCATAAGTGAATTCCTACCTGGTACGAAACCACAAGCGAAAAATTTTCCACGTAGAAATCGTATTATCTCAGGGTTATCGTTAGGCACATTAGTAGTTGAAGCAGAGCTAAAAAGTGGTTCATTGATTACTGCCAGGTATGCTTTGGAACATAACCGAGAAGTATTTGCTATCCCAGGTTCTATATTTAATCGTTTATCGCAAGGTAGTCATTATTTAATAAAGCAAGGTGCTAAATTAGTAGAAAATGTAAATGATATTTTGGAAGAAGTGAGCATTTTTCCAAAAACTTGTCTATATATTAATAAAGAGAATATTGATCATCAAGAGGAGGATCCGGTATTAAAGCAATTGGGTTATGAGGTGACACCAGTTGATTTATTAGTTGAGCGAACAAAAATACCAATACAAGAACTCATGCCTCTTTTATTAGATTTTGAATTAGAAGGGAAGGTTGAGCGCGTCACGGAAGGTTACATTAAATTGAGGAGGAACTGATATGTTTGATATCCTCATGTATTTATTTGAGAATTATATTCATAGTGAGTCAGAAATTTTTGTAGAAGAAAATGAATTGACAGATGAGTTAAAGTTAGCAGGCTTTAACAGTGACGAGATTAATAAAGCATTAAACTGGCTTGAGCTTTTGGCTGATTTACAACATAGTGATAAATACCCTTATTTAAATAGGGCGCCGGAACATTCGGCACGTATTTTTACTGATTCTGAATGTAAAATGCTTGATACACAGTGCAGAGGGTTCCTGATGTTTTTAGAACAAGCTGCTGTCATTGATTGTACAACACGGGAAATGGTGATCGATAGGTTGTTTGATTTGGATAAAGAATCTATTCAATTAGATGATTTAAAATGGGTTGTTTTAATGGTGCTGTTTAATGTACCAGGCAAAGAGGGGGCTTATGCTCAGATGGAAGATCTTATCTTCCATGAATATACTGGGCCTTTGCATTAATAATAGCATCTAAATGATAAATGCCAGGAACTAACTCCTGGCATTTTTATTTATTACGTTAGATATTTCCAGCGTGATAATACCAATTACATCAAATATGTGATCATTCTCAATGGCTTAAACTTCACTAGAGCACCATATAGTTTAAAAAATATACGCCAGCGAGATCTAAAATTTTCGCAGACAAGGCAAATTTTTTTAGGTTTAGTTATTCTAAATCAAAAGAATTTAACGCAGTATGCGGGAATTTTAGACTCGCCCTTTGGGAATCTCTGAAAATGACTCATTCTGCGTTATGTAAGCTCGAAATAGATAAACTATTCCATTCGCTTACATGCCTTGCCTGAGTCATTTTCAGCGATTCTGGTGCGCACTTTTTAAACTATATGGCGCTCTAGCACTGCGTTGTTTTCAATCCCAATAGCCCGCTATTGCTCAATCAAACGCCTTGCTCTAGAAAATTTATTCTCACTGATATTTGATCACTAATTTAATACAACTGGTATAAGTATTCAGATATAATTGGAGCACTTGTAATTTTTCAATTGAGCAATTAAATGTCTAAAATAGATCATGATCTTTTTTCTGCACATGAACATGCTTTAGATAAAGAATTGGATACATGCCCAGAGTGTAATTCTGAATTAGTGATCCGACATAGCCAGTCAGGCCCTTTTATTGGTTGTACTAAATATCCAGCATGTTCTTATACTAAATCACTTATTGATCATGATGTTCAACAAATTAAAGTTTTGGATGACTCCTTTTGTCCCGATTGTTCTGAATTATTGGCCGTAAAAAATGGTCGCTATGGTATGTTTATAGGTTGTACTGGTTATCCTAATTGTCTGTATATCGTTCAACAAGATAGGCCTGAAGAGACTTTGCCCGAATGTCCAAAATGTCATAAGGGTGAGTTAGTTAAAAGAAGTAATAAGTCAGGTAAAACATTTTATTCTTGTAACGCGTATCCTGATTGTAATTATATTTTAAATCAATTGCCGCTTGATCAGAAGTGTCCAAGTTGTGGTTGGAATGTTTTGATTGAAAAGTCTTTATCCTCAGGTAAGTCAATTCAGTGTCCACAAAAAAATTGTGATTATAAAACCGAACAACAATAAAATAGGAAAAGAGTGTGGCTAAACAATCTGATGAATTGACAGTGCTCACAGCATTACATGAGGGTAAAGTTATTCTTTATCCTACAGAAGCTGTATTTGGTTTAGGGTGTGACCCTGATAATCAGCAAGCGGTCGAATCGTTACTTTCAATTAAACAACGGCCAGTAGAAAAAGGGTTAATTTTAATAGCGGCTAATTATAGCCAATTGCTACCTTATATTGATGATGACAAAATTCCTATGGCGCGTAGAGCTGAAATTTTTTCGGCCTGGCCTGGAGCTATAACTTGGGTATTACCAGCAAAAAAACAAACACCAAAATGGTTAACGGGTCAATTTGATACTATTGCGGTAAGGGTGACCGAGCATCAGCAAGTTAAAAAGTTATGTTTGGATTTTGGTAAACCACTAGTATCTACAAGTGCTAATTTGTCAGGTAGTGATCCGGTACCTTCTATTGCATCTGCGCGTGAAGTATTTTCGCAGCATGAGCTTTTTTATGTTGAAGGTGAATTAGGCTCGCAGAAAAGACCTAGTCAAATTAAAGATGCTATAACAGGTAAAGTTTTAAGAGGTTAACGGAAATATTATGCACCAGGAAATATCTTTAGAAGCAGTCAAAAAATATCTATTAATATTACAAGATAAAATCTGTCAGGGATTAGAGCAAGCAGACGGGAAAGGCCAATTTATAGAAGATGCATGGCAACGAGATGCTGGTGGTGGAGGTCGTACTCGTGTATTAACTAATGGTGAGGTAATAGAGCAAGGTGGGGTCAATTATTCCTATGTATATGGAGATTCAATGCCAGCCTCGGCCACGGCGCATAGGCCCGAACTTGCCGGGCGGAGTTTTCATGCTTGTGGCGTATCCTTAGTGATACACCCTAAAAGTCCTCATATTCCAACGAGCCATGCTAATGTCAGGTTTTTTATTGCGGAAAAAGAAGGTGAAGAACCCATTTGGTGGTTTGGAGGTGGTTTCGACTTAACCCCTTTTTATCCGCATCTAGAAGATGTTGTGCATTGGCATACTATTGCTAAGCAAGCTTGTGATCCCTTTGGTGAAAATATTTATGCAAAATATAAAAAGTGGTGTGACGAATATTTTTATCTAAAACATCGAAATGAAACGCGTGGAGTAGGCGGATTGTTTTTTGACGATCTAAATAAAATGGGTTTCGAACAGAGCTTTGAATTTATGCGTTCTGTTGGTAATGCGTTTTTAGACGCTTATGTGCCAATAATTGAAAAGCGAAAGAATATCCCTGTTACACAACAGCAAAGAGATTTTCAATTATACCGCCGTGGCAGATATGTTGAGTTTAATTTAGTATGGGATCGAGGTACTTTGTTTGGTTTGCAAACGGGTGGGCGAACAGAGTCTATTTTAATGTCTATGCCGCCATTAGCGCGCTGGGAATATAATTATTCACCGGATCCTGATTCTGCGGAATCGATTCTTTATCGTGACTATTTAAAACCAAGAGAGTGGTTAAAGTAGGATATTTTGCAGCTCGATATAAGCTAATTAATATATCGAGTTTTGCTAAAGGCCGCTAATCCTGATTGATCATATGTGTTGCTAATTGTAAAAAAGATTTTTTAAGATTTTGTCGTAATAATGGATTATCGACTTCAATATCTAATGCTTGATCCATACAATATATCCATTGATTACGTAATGCTTCATCTATCATAAAGGGTAAATGGCGAGCGCGTAACATAGGGTGCCCATATTTTTCTGTAAATAAATCAGGCCCGCCTAACCAGCCGGATAAAAATTCGAAAAATACAGCTCGAATTCTATCTAAAGGCTTTGGATGTAAATCAAATAAAGGCTTAGCGTAGTCGTCCTTTTCCATAATATCGTAAAATCGATTTGATAGGTTACGAACTCCTTGTTCACCACCTATTACCTGGTAGGGTGTTTTTTCTGGTTTAACATCAGACTGGGGCTTGTTTTGTGTGGCCTCTTTAGTGAAAATACGCTTAATAATATTCATAAATAACTACTTTATAAGGGATCGTAATGGATTTATATGCTGTATTCGGAAATCCAATTAAACATTCTAAATCACCTAAAATACATCATATGTTTGCTGCATCGGTTGGGCATGATATAGAGTATCAGGCTATTTTAGCACCAACAGACAGTATTATCGATTCATTAGATCAATTTTTTAAAGCAGGTGGGTTAGGCGCTAATATCACACTTCCCTTTAAAGAAATTGCGTTCACTTATGCTGATAAACTAACCAAAAGAGCAGAGTTAGCTGGCGCGGTAAATACTTTAATGTGTTGTGATGATGGTAGTATCCTTGGTGATAATACTGATGGGGCAGGACTTGTAGCCGATTTAATTCGTAATGGCACTGCCATTAAAGGTAAGAAAATATTATTGCTTGGTGCTGGAGGTGCAGCCAGAGGTGTTATTTTACCTTTGATAGAACAGCAGCCATCAGAACTCATAATTGTTAATCGAACCGCTGAAAAAGCAAACGTATTGGCAAAAGCTTTTAAAGATGAAATTACAAATCAGTCAATACAAATAGAGTCCTATAGTTATAGTGATTTACCCGTTGAGGATTATCAAATTATTATAAATTCGACTTCGTCCAGTGTTACCGGAGAACTACCGGGGCTCACAGAATCGCATATCGCTAAATGTGAGCTTGCATATGATATGTTCTACTGTAAAGGAGTGACTAGCTTTTTAGCCTGGATCCAAAAGCATAACGCCAAATCAAAAATATATGATGGTTTAGGCATGTTGGTGGGGCAAGCCGCTGAAAGTTTTTATTTATGGCGAATGGAAAAACCTGACGTAGACTTAGTGTTAAATAAAATGAAAAGTGAAATATGAATCAAGCAATTCAGTTTGTAGATAGATATGAATATATGCCAGAGCGAAAAGCGCTGAAATTTGATGCCATCGTATCTGGTTTGATCATATCTTGTTTTATTCAGCATAATGGTATAGAGGTCGATAACTTTTTTAACGTTAATCGGTTCGATTTGGAGGAGTTGGCGACAGAGCAAATCGAAAATGAAAATTATAATTCTCAAGGTGAAATATGGCTTCCATCGCTATAACCAACAAGCTAGTTTAAATTTCTGCTAAATATTCATCTTTTAATTCAACATAATTTAAGGCTGACTCTTTTAAGAAATCTAGCTCTTGCTGATCCAATGCACGAGCTTTTTTAACTGGGCTGCCAACATATAAAAAACCGGACTCCAATGTTTTATTTGGCGGAACTAATGAACCACCACCAATAATTACATCATCTTCCACAGTCGCATTATCCATTACTATAGCTCCCATCCCCACTAGTATTCTGTTTCCTAATTGGCAGCCATGTAACATGGCTTTATGTCCCACTGTTACATCATCTCCAATAATAAGGGGGTATCCGTCTGGAGTAGCGCCCGATTTTCGGGATACATGCAACACTGTTCCATCTTGTATATTGGTTCTTTCACCAATTTTTATATAGTTAACATCTCCTCGTGCAGCAACCAAGGGCCAGATACTGGAGTCTTTCCCTAAGTAAACCTCGCCAACTATCACAGCTGATTCGTCTACATATGCATTGATACTTATTTGGGGGAGAATGTCTTGATACGCACGTAATGTCATTTTAATAATCCAGTTTACTTGAATAACTAGAGGTTAGCGTCATTTATATGTGGAGTAAAACACCTTTCATTGAAATTTTTGGAAACAAAATGAGTCTTCATATAGCTTCAGTAGGATATTATGGCTGTTTTTTTATCATTTTGTTTAATATCTAAACGAACGATCACTTTTTTACATTTTTATTTAAAAAACACTTGCGCCCAAAGTTAATCTGCCTATAATGCGCATCCACCGACACAGACGGCAGGCGACATTCTCAAAGGGATGTAGCGATAACGACTGAGTTGGCAGTAAGAGTTTACTCTTACGGTTAACATCAAATTTAGATTCGCTAAAAAGAAATTTAAATTAAATGTTGACTCAAAGTTTTTACGGTGTATTATTCGCACCCCTAGCAAGTATCGGTAACGAGTTGCTGGAAACGTTCTTCAGCCATGAGCTAAGAACATCGTTCTTTAAAAATAAGTAATCATCTGTGTGGGCACTCTTGCAGGTTGAATTCTAACAGTTACTTCACTCTTAATTGAGTGGTAACAAAAAATTTAGAGTCTCAAATGTAATCTGAGTGGCTTCACAGTCATATGCGACGTTAAGTCTAATTTATTAGGTTTAATATCAAAAACAGAATTCATTGAGCTGAAGCGCAAGCTTCAAAAAAACTTTTAATTGAAGAGTTTGATCATGGCTCAGATTGAACGCTGGCGGCAGGCCTAACACATGCAAGTCGAGCGGTAACAGGAATTAGCTTGCTAATTTGCTGACGAGCGGCGGACGGGTGAGTAATGCTTGGGAATATGCCTTTAGGTGGGGGACAACAGTTGGAAACGACTGCTAATACCGCATAATATCTACGGATCAAAGTGGGGGACCTTCGGGCCTCACGCCTATAGATTAGCCCAAGTGGGATTAGCTAGTTGGTGAGGTAAAGGCTCACCAAGGCGACGATCCCTAGCTGGTTTGAGAGGATGATCAGCCACACTGGAACTGAGACACGGTCCAGACTCCTACGGGAGGCAGCAGTGGGGAATATTGCACAATGGGCGCAAGCCTGATGCAGCCATGCCGCGTGTGTGAAGAAGGCCCTAGGGTTGTAAAGCACTTTCAGCGAGGAGGAAAGGTTATAGTTTAATAGGCTATAGCTGTGACGTTACTCGCAGAAGAAGCACCGGCTAACTTCGTGCCAGCAGCCGCGGTAATACGAGGGGTGCAAGCGTTAATCGGAATTACTGGGCGTAAAGCGTACGCAGGCGGTTTGTTAAGCGAGATGTGAAAGCCCCGGGCTCAACCTGGGAACTGCATTTCGAACTGGCAGACTAGAGTATGATAGAGGGTGGTAGAATTTCAGGTGTAGCGGTGAAATGCGTAGAGATCTGAAGGAATACCGATGGCGAAGGCAGCCACCTGGGTCAATACTGACGCTCATGTACGAAAGCGTGGGGAGCAAACGGGATTAGATACCCCGGTAGTCCACGCCGTAAACGATGTCTACTAGGAGCTGGGGTCTTCGGACAACTTTTCCAAAGCTAACGCATTAAGTAGACCGCCTGGGGAGTACGGCCGCAAGGTTAAAACTCAAATGAATTGACGGGGGCCCGCACAAGCGGTGGAGCATGTGGTTTAATTCGATGCAACGCGAAGAACCTTACCTACACTTGACATCCAGAGAACTTACCAGAGATGGTTTGGTGCCTTCGGGAGCTCTGAGACAGGTGCTGCATGGCTGTCGTCAGCTCGTGTTGTGAGATGTTGGGTTAAGTCCCGCAACGAGCGCAACCCCTATCCTTAGTTGCTAGCAGGTCATGCTGAGAACTCTAAGGAGACTGCCGGTGATAAACCGGAGGAAGGTGGGGACGACGTCAAGTCATCATGGCCCTTACGTGTAGGGCTACACACGTGCTACAATGGCAGGTACAGAGTGCTGCGAGCTCGCGAGAGTCAGCGAATCACTTAAAGCCTGTCGTAGTCCGGATTGGAGTCTGCAACTCGACTCCATGAAGTCGGAATCGCTAGTAATCGCGGATCAGAATGCCGCGGTGAATACGTTCCCGGGCCTTGTACACACCGCCCGTCACACCATGGGAGTGGGTTGCTCCAGAAGTGGCTAGTCTAACCTTAGGGAGGACGGTCACCACGGAGTGATTCATGACTGGGGTGAAGTCGTAACAAGGTAGCCCTAGGGGAACCTGGGGCTGGATCACCTCCTTATACGATTTAGAATCGATTTGTTCGCAGTGTCCACACAGATGATTATATTTAACAAGGGGTCAGGTCTTGCATTGTGCATTATCAGGTTCCGGGATTAGGTTAATGCAAAATGCAAGACCTGACCCCAGTTAAAAGTTCTTTAAAAATTTGGAAAGCTGATATAAAAATTCTTTAAGCTTATTCTTATGAATAAGATTTAAAAGAGTTCTTAAAAAGTAAAAACGAATATCGAAAGATATTTGTAATTATGCCAGTTTATTGTTTTGTGACTTAGGTTACGAAGGAATGAAGTGGTATCTACTTTAGTATTCAAAACATTAACTTCTGGCGAAGTTAACTGTCATAAGATAATACAAGTTAAATTTGTATTGCGATGTGGATTTTGAATTTAGACAACGCCGCCGATTATTTTGTCGCCGGGAGCATAACGAGTTATGTGACCAAGCAAAATAAGACAGCAAGGCAGTATAAATACAAAAGACCAAGCAAGACTTTTTTGGGTTGTATGGTTAAGTGACTAAGCGTACACGGTGGATGCCTTGGCAGTTGGAGGCGATGAAGGACGTATTAACTTGCGATAAGCTAAGTCGAGCTAGTAAAAAGCACTTGAGACTTAGATTTCCGAATGGGGAAACCCACCTGTTTTACAGGTATCGTTAACTGAATACATAGGTTAACGAGGCGAACGCGGAGAACTGAAACATCTAAGTACCCGTAGGAAAAGAAATCAACCGAGATTTCGAAAGTAGCGGCGAGCGAAATCGAAACAGCCCTTAAGCTTATTTGTGATTAGTAGAATGCTCTGGAAAGTGCAACGATACAGGGTGATAGTCCCGTATATGAAAATCTATAATAAGTGAAATCGAGTAGGTCGGGACACGTGATATCCTGACTGAATATGGGGGGACCATCCTCCAAGGCTAAATACTCCCAACTGACCGATAGTGAACCAGTACCGTGAGGGAAAGGCGAAAAGAACCCCTGTGAGGGGAGTGAAATAGAACCTGAAACCGTGTACGTACAAGCAGTAGGAGCCTACTAGTTAGGTGACTGCGTACCTTTTGTATAATGGGTCAGCGACTTATATTTTGTAGCGAGGTTAACCGAATAGGGGAGCCGTAGGGAAACCGAGTCTTAACTGGGCGAATAGTTGCAGGGTATAGACCCGAAACCCGGTGATCTAGCCATGGGCAGGTTGAAGGTTGAGTAACATCAACTGGAGGACCGAACCCACTTACGTTGAAAAGTGAGGGGATGACTTGTGGCTAGGAGTGAAAGGCTAATCAAACCGGGAGATAGCTGGTTCTCCCCGAAATCTATTTAGGTAGAGCCTCGGACGAATACTTACGGGGGTAGAGCACTGTTTGGGCTAGGGGGTCATCCCGACTTACCAACCCCATGCAAACTCCGAATACCGTAAAGTAATATCCGGGAGACACACGGTGGGTGCTAACGTCCATCGTGAAGAGGGAAACAACCCAGAACGCCAGCTAAGGTCCCAAAGTGTATGTTAAGTGGGAAACGATGTGGAAAGGCCCAGACAGCCAGGAGGTTGGCTTAGAAGCAGCCATCCTTTAAAGAAAGCGTAATAGCTCACTGGTCGAGTCGGTCTGCGCGGAAGATGTAACGGGGCTAAACATACCACCGAAGCTGCGTCTGCGAACTTATGTTTGCGGGGTAGGGGAGCGTTCTGTAAGCCGTTGAAGGTGGCCCGGGAGGGTTGCTGGAGGTATCAGAAGTGCGAATGCTGACATGAGTAACGATAATGGGGGTGAAAAACCCCCACGCCGGAAGACCAAGGGTTCCTATCCCATGTTAATCAGGGTAGGGTGAGTCGACTCCTAAGGCGAGGCCGAAAGGCGTAGTCGATGGGAAACAGGTTAATATTCCTGTACTTATTATGAATGCGAAGGGGGGACGGAGCAGGCTAAGCAAGCATGGCGTTGGTTGTCCATGTGAAAGATTGTAGGCTGACGACTTAGGTAAATCCGGGTTGTTGTTAAGGCTGAGAGTCGAGACGAGTCACTACGGTGATGAAGTTGTTGATGCCATACTTCCAGGAAAAGCCTCTAAGCTTCAGTTCATAATGAATCGTACCCCAAACCGACACAGGTGGTCAGGTAGAGAATACTAAGGCGCTTGAGAGAACTCGGGTGAAGGAACTAGGCAAAATAGTACCGTAACTTCGGGAGAAGGTACGCCAACATTAGGTGAAGCGACTTGCTTGTGGAGCTGAAGTTGGTCTAAGAAACCAGGTGGCTGGGACTGTTTATTAAAAACACAGCACTGTGCAAAATCGAAAGATGACGTATACGGTGTGACACCTGCCCGGTGCCGGAAGGTTAATTGATGGGGTTATCTTCGGAGAAGCTCTTGATCGAAGCCCCGGTAAACGGCGGCCGTAACTATAACGGTCCTAAGGTAGCGAAATTCCTTGTCGGGTAAGTTCCGACCTGCACGAATGGTGTAACCATGGCCACGCTGTCTCCACCCGAGACTCAGTGAAATTGAAATCGCAGTGAAGATGCTGTGTACCCGCGGCTAGACGGAAAGACCCCGTGAACCTTTACTACAGCTTGGCACTGAACATTGAACCTACATGTGTAGGATAGGTGGGAGACTTAGAAGATGAGACGCTAGTTTTGTTGGAGTCAACCTTGAAATACCACCCTTGTAGTTTTGATGTTCTAACATAGGTCCCTTATCGGGATTGTGGACAGTGCCTGGTGGGTAGTTTGACTGGGGCGGTCTCCTCCCAAAGAGTAACGGAGGAGCACGAAGGTTTGCTAAGTACGGTCGGACATCGTACGGTTAGTGTAATGGTAGAAGCAAGCTTAACTGCGAGACAGACACGTCGAGCAGGTACGAAAGTAGGTCATAGTGATCCGGTGGTTCTGAATGGAAGGGCCATCGCTCAACGGATAAAAGGTACTCCGGGGATAACAGGCTGATACCGCCCAAGAGTTCATATCGACGGCGGTGTTTGGCACCTCGATGTCGGCTCATCACATCCTGGGGCTGAAGTCGGTCCCAAGGGTATGGCTGTTCGCCATTTAAAGTGGTACGCGAGCTGGGTTTAGAACGTCGTGAGACAGTTCGGTCCCTATCTGCCGTGGGCGTTTGAGAATTGAGAGGGGCTGCTCCTAGTACGAGAGGACCGGAGTGGACGAACCGCTGGTGTTCGGGTTGTTTTGCCAAAGGCATTGCCCGGTAGCTACGTTCGGAACTGATAAGCGCTGAAAGCATCTAAGCGCGAAGCAGGCCTCGAGATGAGTTCTCACTAGAGCTATAAGCTCTCTGAAGGGCCGTTGGAGACTACAACGTTGATAGGCAAGGTGTGTAAGGGTTGTGAGGCCTTTAGCTAACTTGTACTAATTACCCGTGAGGCTTAACCATACAACACCAAAGTGGTTTTGTTGTGTGATAGTTAAAGCGCAAAACAGAAGTTATTGTTTGTAGGTTGGAATTTATTCTGACAAAACTAAAGTAGAGATAAACACTAGGAACTAGAAATCTAGGGTCTAGGAGTTACTTTTAAATCAGCATTCCGAATTTTAGATTGAAGGATTCTAGAAACTAGCATCTAGTAACTAGGCCCTTAAATCAACCAAATTTGCTTGGTGACAATAGCGTTTTGGACCCACCTGATCCCATGCCGAACTCAGTAGTGAAACGAAACAGCGCCGATGGTAGTGTGGGGTTACCCATGTGAGAGTAGGACATCGCCAGGCTCCAAATAAACAAAAAAGCCCGAACTAATGTTCGGGCTTTTTTGTGCTCTCAGAAAACTCGAACATGGGTAGGTTAAAAACGCTGACGAAGTCTGCATCCTATCATGGGTGAGTAGGGTGAAAGTGGGGCCTTGCGAAACATGTTTCGCCCACTTGAACGCGAGAAATGGATTTCGAGCCGGACAAGGCTACAGGACGTATCGCCACTGTATTAGCGTAGTATATATTCCTTATACTAATCCTATTCAGTAGTGAAATGAAACAGCGCCGATGGTAGTGTGGGGTTACCCATGTGTGAGTAGGGTGAAAGTGCCGGACCTGAGCCAGGCTCCTCTCAAACCTTAAAGAATTATCAAAAAAGCCAGAACTAACGTTCGGGCTTTTTTATACCAAGCCTATTAATTAAGTGATCAGATTTGTCCATGTTCTGGAAAACAACCTTTTTACCGCCTCAACGTCAGAACGAAAATGATGCTCGTTTTCGTCAGGAAATTTTTTAAACGCTTTCTGTGGTTCTTCCGACTGTTTCGGATGCTTTGATCGTGAAGTTATCCAGTTGCTTTTTGATATTTAGCGAGCTTAGACCATCAGATAAATAAGCAGTAACCCATTCATTAACCAAGCGACGGCTAACGCCTGTTTTCTTAGCAACTTTGGTACGATTCTTTGTTTCTAAAAACAACCGTATAACGAGATACCGAGTTTTAAGGCGAGCGTTATTTGTATATGGAAAATCTTGAATTTGGGAATTGTGCATTAAAAATTGCTCTGAACAGTTTGTATAATGTATTAGGTCATAAATTTAATGTGAGCAATGGTATAAGAATGAGTGGAACTTTGTACCTATATTGTTAATATCTTCTTTTACATTGAAAAACACTCAATTTATAAGGAAATATAATAATGAAAAACAAATTTTTACTTATGCTATTGTGCTTGGTGACGACATCGGTTTATGCCAGTAAAACCTTAAAATACGACTGGTTAACTATGGGGAAAAAAACAGGCGAACAAATAGTTATTTATCAAGATAATAATCAGGTAGATATCAAGTTTCACTTTACTGATCGCGGCCGTGGCCCGGAAATACATCAGCAAGCCTGGTTTGATAAAAATGCTTTACCTAAAAAGTTACTTATAAATGGTAAATCATATATGGGGGCCAAGGTCGATGAAAAATTTTCTATTCAGAATAATATCGCTAGTTGGAAAAACACCCAGGAATCACAAAATATTCCCTTTCATAACAATGCTTATTACATAGCGGCTGATGGCTCCCCGCAAGATCTGGAGTTTTTAGTTAAAGCAATTGATAAAGCTAAAAATAATACATTAAAGTTATTACCCTCTGGCCAGGCAACCTATAGTAAGTTAATCACAACTGAAGTTAAAAAAGGCGATATTACTAAAAAAGTGACTTTGTATGCGATCACTGGATTAGGCTTTAATCCAGAATATGCCTGGTTTGATCAAGATAAGAGTTTATTTGCTTTAGCATATGGCTGGATGGGCATGACTCCGGAAGGTTGGGCTGATAGTTTAGATCACTTACATAAATTACAAAAAAAATCTGAACATGAATACCATAAAAACTTAGCCAAACAGCACGTTATAGATTTAGCGGGGGTGACGCGTTTTACGAATGTTAATTTGTATACAGCAACAAACAAAGGCATGCTAAAAAATACGGATATCGCTATAAAAAATGGAAAAATATTAGCATTAGGCAAAAAAGCTACAGAGTTAAAAGCTGCGCAAGTCATTGACGGTAAAGGGATGACATTAATGCCTGGATTATGGGATATGCATACCCATATTTCACTTGATAATGGCATACTGAATATTGCAAATGGCATCACAAGTGTTAGAGATTTAGCAAATAAACACGAAGACCTGATGCAGGCAACAAATTTATTTGAGCAGGGAACAGTCATTGGCCCCCATATTTACCGCGCTGGTTTTATCGATCAAAAAAGCCCTTATTCAGCTCCAACAGGTAAATTAGCAGAATCATTAGATGATGCGCTTGAATATATAAACTGGTATGCAGATCGCGATTATAAACAAATTAAAATTTATAGTTCTATCACCCCATCCTGGGTTAAACCGATTGCTGATTTGATCCATCAAAAAGGGATGAAACTAAGCGGACATATTCCATCATTTATGACAACAGAGCAAGCAATTAAAGATGGCTTTGACGAGATCCAACATATCAATATGGTGTTTTTAAATTTCCTTGCTGGCAAAAACGATGATACACGTACACCGTTAAGATTTACTTTAGTAGGTGATAAAGCGGCAGAATTAGACCTGAATTCTAAAGAAGTTAACGATTTTATCGCCCTGCTCAAAGAAAAAGATACCATCATTGATCCTACAGTGACTATCTTTCATAGTATGTACATAAATAAGGCGGGCGAAATTGATCCCGGTTATCAAGCCATTGTGGATCACTTACCTGCCAATGTTGCCAGAGGTTTTTTAAGCTCAGAATTAGAAATTAATGCCAGTAACGAGAAACAATATGCTGCATCTGCCAAAGCGTTATTAGCCATGATCAAGAAACTGCATGATGCAGGAATAAGATTGGTTGCTGGCACAGATGCGATTTCAGGATTTACCTTACATAGAGAACTGGAACTTTACGCTGAGGCGGGTATTTCGAATGATGATGTTTTAAAAATTGCCACAGTCAATTCAGCGCGAATTGCTGGCCAAAATAATACAGGCACCATTGAAGTTGGTCAGGTGGCTGATTTAATTTTAATTGATGGCAATCCTTTAAAAAACATAAGTGCGATACGTAAAGTAGCCTATGTGGTTAAAGGCGAGCAAGCTTTTAAACCTGCAAACATGTTCAGCTCAATTGGCATAAAACCTTTTGTTGCGTTTTAGTATCTGAGTATCAAAAGTGGGGCCAAATATAGCCCCATTCTTTACACTGCAATCCAATTTCTAATTGCGTGTGCTAACCCCAAAAATAAAATACCATTATAAGACCTCCCACTCATTTCAGCAGAGAAAAAATAAGGCCCGTTTTACATAAACGTAAAACGAGCCTTAAACTACTTTAATGAAATTATTAAACTTTAAAAGTTTAATTTCCAGCGATCAATGTAGCCTGTATCAACGCCAGCTCTGTCAGTCACTTTAAGTTGCCAATTTCCTAGTGAGTCAACATTACCCAGGTTAACACTATAAGTTGTGCTGATATTATTCGCCGAGCCACCGCTTCGACTTTGTAAATTATGACTACTGCCATCTGGTGCAATAAGATCTATCACTAAATCACCAATATAGGTATGAATAATATCCACTTCTACATTCACAGTATTTGAAGCGCCACTTCGGGTCACATTAATAGCGCTGGTAACTCCTGTTGCATTATTATCAGGGATATTATAATCAGTGGTATTTTCAAAATTACTACCGGTAGAAATCTGATAAGAACCTGTCAGGTTGGTGCCACTATATGCAGCGTAACCTGTCAGCATTACATGATATGTTCCAGCCTGTACGTTACTAATTGTACAAGTTTCCGAATTACCATTTTTGAAGGGTCTGCAATCATAACTTGATGATGTTGGTTCACTACCGAAACGTACATATAAATCAGCATCGCCGGAACCGCCACTTAATTGGAAATTAAGTCCGCTTGCATTAGCGGGTACTTGCATAAAGAACCTTGTATCTGAACCTTTATCACCAGATAAGTTTGATTTTGTCACACCGTTACTAAGCTCTTTATCATCTGGCGGAATAACATCTGAAATATTCAAAAATATCGCTGTCACAGCGCCCCAAACACCAGTGGTATCTTTAGCGCGCACATAAACTAAATGCTTGCCCATGCTTAAGCCTGTAGTATCTATCGTACCTGTTGCAGACTCTTGTTTATTATTAAAGTTACCGTCTGCAGCCGCCATCACATTAGCACTTGCGCCGCCAGACCAGGGAGCTGTATCAATATAATATTCGACCGCACTAATATTCTGTGTTGCTTCGCTGCCATTACTTGAATTAAACCTGGCATCATTTGCCGTAGCCAATAATGTTGCATTTTCTCCCGGAGCCACAAAAGCTTCATTACTACTGCCATTAATTGTGATATTGGTTATATCTGGCCCGCCGGGTGTGACATAGGGTGTTCTCAGTACTTTCGCCGCATATACTAATGCAGGCAAATTATCTGGCACGATAGTATTTTCAAATACAGAACAACTTTGGAAAAAGCTCGTGCCTAACTCAAAAGTAAAAGCCGGTACTCCTAATTCACCATAACTCACCGCGTCACTGGTGCCATCTGTCGGATACAGCCCTATAGACTGTTGCGGTGTATAACCATTAAAGAAAGCAAATTTACGACCCAAAGTTTGTAACGCCGTGCCATTAGGTGCAGCTTGGTTTGTTGCACCCCATGGCCATAAAACCAATTCACTATAGCTATGAATATCTAAATGCATTCCGCTGGTATCATCTGGTGCGGCATCACTGTCATTAGGTCCGCGTTTATCAGCAAAAATAGATCTGACATAGTTTTCCAGCGCCTGTATTTCCGGCTCAGATGCAGCAAAAGGCCCGCGATATGTGTCACTACATTCACTGCCACTTGAACCCTGACCATTGGTTATATTCCAGGTAAAACTAAAGTTTCGGTTTAAATCAGCCCCACGGCTATTTGAACTCGAGCCACAATAATTTTGATTGGTATTTTTACGCCATGATAACCCAGTTTCAGCCTGTTTTCTGCCATCAGGGTTAGTATGTAACATTAAATGTACTTCATGGTGATCTAATATCCAGGTTGCATCAGCATTAACGCCATAGCCGTCTAATAACCAACGAGCAAATTCTATTGTTAACGGCGCTGTTGTATATTCTCTTGCATGAATGGCGCTATTAATGAATAAAATGGGTTTAGCCCCAGTTGTCGCCGAATTCGTTAATTTTAAAACTTGAATATCATAACCACCCGAGTTTTGGGTTTTTTGCCATGAATCTCCCACATCAATCAAACTCGCTAAGTTAGCATGATCGGCCACCATAGATTGCATAACGGAAAAGGTTTCTTCCACTGTTTGGTAACAGCTATAACCAGGAATTGATTGTAGCGATATTGCATCATCAGTCGCAGAAGTTTGTGCTAAATCGATTTTTAGTTGTTTTTGTATTTTTGCTAATCGACTATTTCTTTGCTCTATAAAAGCATCTGCCTTTTCAAATCGATAACCAAAAGGTTTTAGTCGCGATTTTTCCTGAGTGGTTAACTCTAAAATCAAGTAACCTTTATCAAGGTGCGATTCTAATAAATTAGCATGCAAACTAATTACTGTTTTTCGTGCAATATCTTTATTGGGAAAATAAGCCCGATAAACCTGAGTATTGGACATTTCCTGCTCAATTCCCTGCTGCGCTTGTATTATCTGTGGATGAGCTGCAGTCAAAGCTGAAAACCCTGTAAATAGTGACATTAATGCCATAGATTTAAGCTTAAATTTCTTTTTCATTACTTAATCCTTTAGTTTATAGTGAATTAAAATTCAGAGTACCCGTAACGGGTAACGAAAAATTCAGTGTAGTGCAATAAACCCAACTTTGTGAAATAAATGTAAATAAATTAGCTTTGAATAAACCTTTCGTTAATAAAAAATTAAACAAATTGTTTGACTTTCCCTCTTTGGGTACGTAATTTAAGTAGAACAAAGGCTCTAATCCTTAGGTGGTTGGTCTGCCTCATAGTTACCATTATGTACAGTTCGTTTGTAAAACAGGCTGGGGTACAGGAAAGGATTCCCACAATATGAGGCGACTTTTTAGTTGTTTTTTGAGGGGGATATCAAAGTGGTAGTGTTCACGTTAGCAGAGCTATTTTATAAAATAACAAATGAAAAATGGCAAGGTCAGATCAATTTTTATCCTAGCAAATTAGTGCTAGACACTAACTGGATGAAATCTTACGCCGATCATTTATCGCAAACTATGAAAGTAGAATTTGGTGATCGCGTTGTAGTCTCAGATGAAGTTAGTCCTCACACTATTGTTACACTACTTTGGTTATGGTCTCAAGGCGCTGTCATTGTGCCTGTCAGACATAACTTAGATACCGAATCAGTAAATAGAATCGCACAAGACTGCCATGCTAAATTTTATATTCACAATGGTGAGTGTACTGTTTTTAATCATGTTTCTAGTAATGACGTTAAATTCAATTGTCATAGTAAACGCAGAGTATGCGGCTCAGATCTCGCCCTGATCATTTATACATCAGGCAGTACGGGAAAACCTAAAGGTATAATGTTAAGTCATAGTAATGTGGTTACCGCCATGTATTCCATCGCTAACTACCTGACTATCAGTTCACAAGAACACATTTTATGCTTGTCACCCTTATCTTTTGATTATGGTTTATACCAACTGTTATTCAGCTTAAGTTTTGATTGCCACTTAACTTTATATGAAGAAGAATTTCATCCAATTAAAGTGATTAATGCCATTGGATCAGAAGAAATTACGCTGTTGCCCGTTGTACCGGCCATGGCCAGCTCGCTGAGTAAAATCATTCAGGTATTCAAAAAAACCTTACCAAGTTTAGTGAAACTCACAAACACAGGTGGGCATTTAGGCGAAGACACTATTAAGTTATTAACGTCACTATTACCTGAACTCAAGATTTACGCTATGTATGGCCTCACTGAATGTAAGCGTGCACTTTACTTACCACCTGAAGACACAGCCAGAAAACCAGGTTCTGTAGGAATTCCTATCCCGGGACTTGAAGCCAAAATATTCACTCAACATAAAGAAAATGACAATAACCATTATAAAGAGGTGTCAGCCGGAGAAATAGGCGAACTCTACATTCGTAGTGCCACTTTAATGCAAGGTTATTATGGTGACGGCAATGCAGGTGCAAGCATTTTAAATGGCCAATACCGAGATGATAACTGGCTGGCGACTGGTGATTTATTTAGTCAGGATCAAGAAGGTTATTTTTATTTTAAAGGCCGTAGTAAAGACCTGATCAAACAAGCTGGATTTTGTTTGTATCCGGCTGAACTTGAAGCTCTTATTGAACAGCATCTTAATGTTCATTTATGTGCAATAGTGCCTCATAGCGATAAATTTGGCGATGAAATAGCCTGTTTACACGTGCAGCTGGTTGAAACTTCTATGGATAAACAAAATGCTTTTAAACATTGGCTCGATGGCGCCGTTGAAGCGAGTTATCGACCTCGAGAAATTCGCTTCATCGAAAAAATCGCTCTGACCGAAAACAGCAAGGTCGATAAACAAAGTCTCATTGCAAGTCTGTAATGATATTGCTTGATCAAATAAGAAAGAGAATAAAATGGATCAAATAAAAACACTATTAACAGACAACCACAAACAAATAACAACACCTTGTTATTTATATAGCGTCAGTCAGGTCGCTGAAAATTACACGCAATTAAAATCAGCTTTAGGCACAGAATTAATCTATTCAATGAAAGCAAACAATAATATTGATTTACTAATGCGTTGCAGTCATCACCTCACTGGTGGAATAGAAATAGCATCTATCGGTGAATTAAATTTAGTTGCTGGTGGCGATACAGAAAAATACATCAATAATCCTTCCGCCGACAAAAAATTTCTACGTGCTGCGCTCGCCTCAAAAGCAACAATAATCGTAGATAACTTAGAACAATTAAGTTTGTTAATAGGTTTAATCGGCAAGCGCCCCTTAAAACCTATTTTACTGAGACTTAATTCATGTGTTTTAAACCGATTTTCATCGGATCATGGCAAAATAAGAGACGACCAGTTTGGCATGGATTGGGATACGGTATGTCAGGCTGTTGATATCTGCTTAAACAAGAATATTGCACTTGCTGGATTCCATTTATTTAATGGCTCTTATAGCTTCAATAAAGCCGCTTTCAGTACAGCCGCTGCCGCCCTTGAAATCATTCAGGAATTAACAAAAAGATATGGTAGTCCATTAAGTTTTGTGAACTTAGGGGGGGGCTTTTCAGAAAACTGGCAACAAGAAGGTTTTGACTTTGCTGCGTACAGAGCTTTGTTAGATAAATTTCCAAAACATATTGTCTTAGCCCATGAGACTGGCAGAGGCCTGATGGCTTCAGCTGGTTATTTTGCTACTCGTGTTAGGTATGTGAAACAAATAGAGCACAAACAATATGCAGTATGTGACGGCGGAATAAATCAAAACTTTTTGCTCGCACAAACAGAAAATAGTTTTCGTAAACTGAAATCTCCTGAGATCTGGAGTACAACTCCAACAGCAAGTACCTCTGCCTGTATCTTTGTTGGCAGCTCATGTAGTAAAGATGATGTTATTGGTAAACAAGGCGATACAAAACCGACTCCCCAAAAAGGTGACATTTGTATTTATGCTAACTGTGGTGCCTACAACCAAAGTTATACATTGTCACCTTTTCTTAAATTACCTGAAGCTAAATCTTATATTATTGAATAAGGCCTGATCATGTCTGACTTACACTCCTTATTTGGTGGTTTTATTACTGATCACCTTCAAGCAAATACTCCTATGCCTGAGTATTTGCAAAACGTCTTAAATATGGCCGCTGTGCGTTTATTAGATTCTGAGATCATCATAGAAGATAACTTTTCTGCCCGCTCTGAATTAAAAACAGCAAAAGTCACTCAGCCTCTTGAAAAATTTGAACAAACTTTTGTCATAGATGAATTAACTCAGGCTGTAAAAAAAGAAGGTTTTGGACCTCACTTCCATCAAATCATCGGCCTGTTTGGCTCCATAATGTTGGAACTTACAGCAACAACAGAACAACAAGAGCAAGTAAATAATTGGTTAGATAAAGGATATTCGGGTCATTTTCTAATGACAGATCACGGTGGCGCTAGTCTGGCTAATTGGCAAACCCAATTAGATACACAAAATTGGCAATTGAGTGTCAATAAAAAATGGGGAATAGAAGCCCATGACTTAGGTTTTGTAATGATAGTTGTGAGCCAACCAGGAAAACCTTTTCCTTTAACCTTATTATTATCCCCGGAACAAACAGCTCAGCTACAACAAGAAACAGTAGGCACTGCCTATCTCGATGGTGCATTGCAACTGGGTAATGTAAAAGGAAAAATAGCAGTAACCCGAACACAATTGTTAAAAAAAGGAGGCTTAGGCAGTGTTAATCGTTTTTTAACTTTAGTACGTCCGAGATTTGTAAAATCTTTAATGAATCACTTAATTTGGTTAGCAAGTCAGGATCGCTTAAGTTTAAATCCTGAGATCACTGAAAGTATTGACTATATTAATCAAGTTGCTGATTTGTGTTTAAGCAAAACCACCTTTTCAATGCATTCAGTTGATCAGGTACTCGCTTTAAAGTTTGCCTCCAATGAATTACTACTCAATCTGGTGTGTCAAAACCATTTGCCATTACTAAGCGATCAAAGAGATTTACTTGGTTTTACAAAAATGGAAGGCAGTTCGTATCGATGCTTTTTTGAAATCTATGCTAAACAAAAAAGGATCAGAATATGAGTAACCTCACTGTCCGTGGCATTGCTTTCCAGCCATTAAAACAACAGTTATTTAAACAAAGAAAACCGACAAAATCGGCTTTTAACTGGTTAAGTGAATTAATTGCCGCTCAAACCAATCAAATCTTGGCACCTTTAACCGAACACGAGAAAGCCCAGATAAGTCGGCATTTTTTATGTTCTACCATGATTGAATTACCAATGACAACGGGTGATATCAGCTGGTCTGAAATTAGTGCTATGCTGGTGGAGCATGGTGAAAATCAACCAGATACCTTTATCAACGCTTATGAATGTGCATCTTGGGGTTATTCACTACGCCATTATATTAAGCAGGGGACAAATTCAGGCTTTATGCTAGTCAGCATAATAGATGCAAATGTTTATGATCTGGAGTTTTGGCGTTATAACGAACATTGGCACAGTTCTGGATTTGGAATAACAACGGTATTGTTAGAAATCACAGCACCTTTAACGAATGAATTAGTGACACAATGCGCCCTCACTCATAACTCTATGGCTGAATTTGCCACTGTTGTACGCCGTGTTGCAACCCACAGAGAAAACTGTGAACTGGCAATGCCTTTTTTCCCAGATAACATTCAGGAAATGTTCAATAAGTTACTGGTAAATAAACCCAGATTAAAAGATAGACACCAAGACTGGGGGCACTGTTTTGGTTCAGATCCCTGGCTGTCCATTCTATGCCATGGTTTAGAAAATAAAATCAAACAACCTACAAATTACCTGGCATGCTCATTAGCATTAAATGGTTATTTTGCTATGGCCGAAGTGAAAGTGACACCCGACACTATGTTGATCATGCAACAGGAGCAAGGTTATGCCTGAACTTAATCACCATCAGTTTAACGGGAAGTTAACGCGAGTGCCTTTTCCTCATAAACCCTCTGCGGCATTAGCGCGCTGTATGCCATTGGATAACGACAATGATTTCTCTGTATTCAGTGAACTACCCGCTAATAATACACCGATATTAATCAACTTTATTGAGCACTATGAGATATTAAGTCAATTGGTGACCCGTGCGAATACGCTTTGGCCAGATTCACTGACTATATTAATAGAAATATCTATGCCAGGCGGAATGCGATTACCGGCACCTTTACTCTTAGATAATGTTTTATTAATACAAGATGCCTCACCAGAAATAAAAAAGCTAAAGGGTAATACGGATAAATTACTCGTTATCCAAGATCAATTTGTACGTTATCAGATAGAAAAAGGTGATAACAGTTTTCATATCTCCTTGTTTGAACAAGATATTACTAAAAGTAATACCTTTTCACAGTTTATAGCGCCATTAGCTGAACTGGGGATCCACAATTTATGAAACAGTTAACTGCCTCACGTGCCACTATTATTGAACGCTATTGGGCGAAAACAGTTGATACCGTGTCGCAGGGGATCGATGAATTAACCGCAGAGCTGACTAAGTTACCTCCTTTATCAGGGGATATTTTAATTGTCAGTGCCGGTGAAGTGAAACCGTTATTAAACCCATTGATCAATCAATTTTGTCAATCACTTGAAGCCTTATCTGAGTGTCAGGTTCATTTTATCAGTGCAGCCTGTACCAGTTTTCATGCAGCTATTTTGGATTTCAATAAAAGCAACAGCGAACAGGCGCTGATCATTACACTAGAGTTAGATTTATCATTACAACAGGCTTGTTTAAATGCTTTAGGAATAGGTAATGAAGCTAAACAAGATGGTCTGCATGTGGTAAACGGCGTTGGTTTTTGTCTGGTCAAAAAAGCCATACCTGACGCCCAATCATTGATTGTAGAAGCCTGTAATATTTTTTCCCAACCAAAAGGTGTGGCAGGCGTTCAGACTTTACTTAATCAGCTCAGTAAATATATCGAAAAGATGCCAGATAGTTGCCAAATAGTCTCCTGCAATATCGCATCTTTATGGGGTAAAAGGCTAGAAAATGCACTTAAAAGCAGATTAACACAGCGTTGTAATCCTGAATTCTGGTTACCCAGTATTGAACACAATACACAACATTTTTTGAGTTTAAAACCCACGTTAGAACTACAGCAATATCAAGCTCATTTACAACTCGGGAACTTACTCATTCTCACCTTAGGTGGCGGCGGCAGAGTAGGTGCTTTACGAATTTCAATAGGACCGACAGACATAAAGAAATTCACTGATGCTACGTGCAGTGAACACTCTCTTGATACAGATATGCATGATTACCATCATGCCATTCGCTTAAAGCAAGGTTCAATTCAGGACTATTACCAGATTGTAAAATCAACGTTGAAATATCCTCAAGCCCAATATAGAGGGCTAAATAATCATTATTTTCGCTGGACCAAAGCAGCTGATACTTTAGATAATTTGGAACAATCCTATGATGCATAAATCTCATGAAATAGCACAATATGATGTGTTAATAATAGGTGCCGGGTGGGCAGGACTAACGCTGGCCCGACAATTAAAACTGGCTCATCCGGATATCAGTATTTTACAGCTGGAATCTAGTACACAATTTAGTGCAAAAATAGGTGAAGCCACAGTCGAAATGACAGGTCACTACTTTATTCATCGTCTTGGATTAGTGAATTATTTATATCGTAATCATTTACCTAAAAATGGTCTTAGATTTTTGTTTGATTCTGAGCAGCATGATTTAAGCCTAGATCAAATGACTGAGCATGGCACCACCAGCATTCCGCCTCATCCGGCTTTTCAATTAGACAGAGCCAGATTGGAAGAAGATTTAGTACAGATGAATACAGAGCAGGGGATCGAACTATTAACGGGTGCTAAAGTAAAAAATTTTAATATTGATGGTGATAACTTACATCAACTCAGTTATGAATATAAAGAAGAGCAACATCAGGCTAAAGGCCGTTGGTTAATTGATGCCAGTGGTAAAGCCAGCCTGATAGCCAAAAAACAAAAACTCCACCACAGGCGAGATGTACCAAAGAATTGTGCCGCATGGGCAAGATTCAGTAACGTTAAAGATATAGATTCACTAGGTAGTGCACAGTGGCGAAGAAAAGTGAACGGTCGCTTTCTGTCGACAATTCATTTCACAGGTGCTGGGTACTGGATTTGGGTGATCCCCTTAAGTGGCGGTTTTACCAGTATAGGGGTCGATTGTGATAAATCTGTTATGGATAGCCCCCCGCTTAAACAACAAGATTTCATCAATTTTTTAGCGCAACATAAAGGTTTATCTGAATTACTCACAGATGCAAAACTTGAAGATTTTGAAGCCTGGGGACAGTTAGCTTATAGAAGTGAACGTTATATCAGCGAACACAGATGGGCAACAACCGGATTTGCTGCCATGTTTTTAGATCCTTTATTTAGCGGCGGTGGTGATATGATTGCGCTGCTTAATGATACTATCAGTAATACCATACTCCAGGATCTACACACAGATTCTATAATCCAGGCAGATAAACAACTGGCCAGAACAGTGCCTGTTGCTAATCAACAGGCCCATGAGTTTTATCAAGGTTTATATGCCTATATCGGTAATGTTAATCCTATATTAGATTGCGCCGAGTTATGTTCGCCCGTGCTCGCTTACAATACTGCGATCTATTTTCTTGATTCTGCGTGGGATTATATGTCTGGTCATTTTGCTGATTTTAATGCATGGCAAAAGAAAGATTACATTCGCCGAGGCTACCTGACATTAGAAAAAATACTCAACCAGCAAATCTTATCAGCAAGTCATAGACTTAAACAACAAAATAGGTATTTTGATCATAATTGTCAGGGCGCTTTTGAATCAGGAGCCGATCTTTATAAATACTTTGTGTTTGAAATGGGGCAAAAAGGCAAAGATGGCTGGCGTATTGATTTACATATCAAGCTTTGGGTAGATATATTTTTAAAAATTACCGCGAGTAAACTTAATTTAAACGACTTTTCAGAACGTAAACTGGTACAGGAAAACCTTAATTTTCCTCAAATATTAGCAAACCCATTATTTGATGACATACATTTACCTGAGCTGCTGGCCACTTTAAGTCAGGCGCTGACAAAAGAAGTGCAGCTGATCACAGAGCATACCGTACTTGTTGAGGTATCCAAAGATTCATTTGATACCAATGAAGTAATAGTGCAATTGATTGATACTGATGATGAAGAACAAATAAAAACGTTAACAAAACAAGCCAATATGATTTGGTCTGCTAAGCAAGAATATATTGCTATGCCTTCTATGGTGCCGGTTTTTCTTCAATATTGTCGAAAAATTGATGCAGATGTTATGACACAGCCAGTTTTAACTACTGAGGTCGTTTAATGGATCTACTTTTCTTCAAAGCCAGAGAGAATACCAGACTGGCCTATAAACAACTTATTCATCAAAATGCGACGACAACAGTTATCTTTTTACATGGCAGCACTTATAACAGTCTGCGCTATAAAAACCTGGCCAAGTCACTATTTAATCACAGTATTAATACCTGTTTACTGGACTGGCGCGGCCATGGTGACTCTGAGGGAAAACCCGGAGATGTCGCTTATATAGGCCAATTAGAAGATGATCTCGCTGACTTTATTACCCATTTCAGTAAGCATAATAGTACTAAGTTAATACTCAGTGGACACTCTGCTGGTGCAGTGATCTGCCTACGATACATAGCTAAATATGGCTGTAATGGCATAAGTGGGGTTAGTTTTATCGCACCCGCTATTAATGGGCCATTAGAAACAGTGCGTTACCAACAAAAATCGGCTAAATGGCAATATAGAGTTAGTTATTTCAGAAAAGCGCAAATTCAGGCACTTGCGCCAGAGGCTGCATTAAAGCATGCACCCAGTTTAAAAGCATGGCCATTTATTTGTGCAAAAGCGTTACCTGTTTTACGTCATAAGGGAATTTTACGATTTCCAGCCAATGAACGTATGGCTAAACTGGAAAAACGTGTTTTAAATTATAGTTATAACCTGATGTTGTCATGTGATATCAATAATTATCCGGCAGCTTTTAATCAAATTTCTGTGCCCGTTTTACTCTTGGCAGGTGAGTTAGATGAAGTAATACATCCTGATCTGCTGAAAACGATATATCACTGGCATTTATCGCCACAAATAAACAAACAAATTATCGAAGTCCCTAAAGTTAACCACATGAACATTGTTTCTGTAGCCGCAAAAGTCCTGCCGCAATGGCTAACTGATTTAGATGTTGTTGATGATAATCTTGATGTGAGGCAAGCGGTATGACAAAGATAAAAAATAGTGAAACATCTTTTTCATTTTGTGGTGAGATCACCAATAAACAGACTGTTCTTAGTCAATTACACCTGACACCCAATACGACAGAGCAGGCTTTATTCAATGCTGCTTACGAATTATGGGGCCATGATCTTAATCAACATATCGCCGGTGATTATTCATTGGTTTTACCTTTGTTAAAATCCAATACACTGTTTTGTTGTTTATCGGCTTTTTCCAGTCACAATCTGTATTATCGGGAAAATGAAGTCACTTTATATTTCTCAAATAATTTTTCTCAATTTAATCATAATGCTATTATCGATCAGCGCGCAATAGCACAATTATTAGACAATGAATTTTTGCTTGCACCGCAAACATTGTTTAAGCACGTGAAGCAATTACAAAATGGTGAGAGCCAGCTGTGGCAATTGAGCCCTGAACCCGTTCAATTATCCACAAAGCAATTGAGTTTATTACAAAAAATACAAAGTGCCTCATCCGATATAATATCCGTTACTAATGAACATGAACAAATTTCTTATACTGATCTAATAAATTCAAAAATTGCTTTTAATCAGCTACCTGAAATTAGTCGTACACTAAATTCACCAATCACAGATAGTTGGCAACTCATTTTTTATCACTCGTTATTAAGTAATAAACAACCTCATATTAATAGTAATGAAGGTGTGAATTTTTGGTTAGCTTTGATGGAAAAAACGCCTTATTCGATTGAAACAATTCCTAAATTTAAGACCAAAATATTACGTCCTAAATTAAAAAAATCGATAAAGGACAATAAGCAAACTCAACAAACACTTTTAACGCAATATCATCAGGAAATGTGTGACTGGTCTTATATTTATCAACCTAACTTTTATTTATGGCTTGCTTTAAGTTTTGAATTACCATCTATTTGGTCACAACAAAGGTTAATAGCAGAAAGATTAAATAAAACGATTAATTTTGTTTTTACAGACAGTAAACAGGTGCAACACTTATTAAGTGCCGACACAGAAAATACATACACCGCATGCCAGTCAACAACGGCAAAAATATTTAATTTTAACGATCCGAGTATCAATAATATTTTTGATGCAATGCAGCGCCTGATGTTGCATGGGTTTGCACCTGTTACCCATAAGTTGTTTCATATTGTGCCGCCAATATCCGCAAAATTACTTAAGCAATACACCAACAATGCCAAGCATGTCGAAAACTTTTGTTTTCACAGTTTGACCTTAGATCATTTGGCCAGACATTTTAACTGGTCATTAGAATAATAAATATAAATCAATGAAGTAGAGGACGTTATGTCAGATAAATCACAATTAGTAGAATTACAAAAACAAGTTGCTGAAATGCTTAATAAAGAAGAAATAGACGCAGATACACCATTAGGTGAATTAGGGATCGACTCTTTGAATGTTGTTGAGGTCATTTTGATCTGTGAACAATTATATACAGATGTCACAGATCCAGAGGCCTTAGTGTTTGATGAATTCACCACACTAAGAGATATGGACGGTCAGTTGTTAGAAGCATCAGAAGAGTTCATTTAGCACAGTGAAAGGGAAAGTATTATGAAAAAATTCGCTATTTTTATTCTTACTAGTTTAATTATCGGCAATGGTGTTGCCTGGATCATGGGGGCCTGGCCAATAAACTTTGAACATCAGCCATACACAACACAGGAAAAACAGACGCTAACTGAATTAAATAAAGAATTAAAGAACAATCCACAAGACGCTGACTTGTTGATTGAACTTGGTGCGCTTTATTCTATGCATAACGAAATAGAGTTAGCCAAAACCTATCTCAATAAAGCGATTAATATTAAACCTGATGATCCACTCGCCCAGGCCTGGGATCACGCGAACGCGGCAAAATTATCAGGTGCCAGTTTAGATTTTACTATGGGACTTTATAAACTTTATACCTTGAACAAATCTTTATCAGGCATTACCCAGGCACTGGAGTTAGCGCCTGATGACCTGAATATTCGACTTATTCGCTTAGCCACCTTTTCAGCGATAGGAAAAATAAACCCTGATTTTGCTCTGGTATTTGATGATGAACTTTGGTTTCAGCAATTAATCGCCAAAAATAGCCAATCAATACCTCCGGAAGTAAAAGGTCAGTTCTATATCTCTATGGCACAGGCACACTTACTGCAAAATACCAATTTAAGTGACGAAAAAGTTCAGTATTACTTAAATCTTTATCAGGAAATTTCAAATAAATCAGCACAAAATATCGCTCAATTTCAATTGTTAGAAATTAAACTGGCGTCAGCAGATAGAGGCCATATATGGAAGTAGTCAAACTTCATAACGTCAGCCGATTTTTTCAATTAGGAAAAAGTCAGGTATCCGCATTAAAAAACGTAAATTTATCCGTTTCTGGTGGTGAGTTTTTAGTATTAAAAGGTGCCAGTGGCAGCGGAAAGAGTACATTACTTAATTTGATTGGTGCAATGGATGAACCCACCCAAGGTGATGTATTCATCGCTGGTAAAGAAATAAATAAACTAAGTGATAACCAAAAGTCTAAGTTAAGAAGTGAACATATAGGCTTTATTTTTCAATCGTTTAATTTATTACCCGTATTAACCGCGCTTGAAAATGTGCAATACCCCTTATCCTTAAGGGGAGATAAACACACTAAAAATAAAGCCTTAACAGCCCTAAAACGTGTCGGCTTATTTGACTACGCGCATCATAAACCTAATCAGTTATCGGGCGGGCAAATGCAAAGAGTTGCAATCGCCCGCGCTCTGGTAACTGAGCCTGATATTATACTGGCCGATGAGCCAACGGCCAATTTAGATTCAGATTCCGCTGAATCTATTATGAATTTAATGAAAAAACTGAACCAACAAGGGATCACCTTCGTATTTGCAACTCATCATGAATTTGTTCTAAAACAAGCAACACGCGTTATTGAACTAAAAGATGGTGCGATCGTAACAGACTTGCAAGAGGTAGTAGCTGCATGAAATTAGCGCTTTGTATAATAACACTCGGTTTAGTCACTTCAGGTTGTAGCGATAAGGTCGATACCTCACAGGTTTCTTTGCCGCAAACTCAAATATCAAATACTAAGCTTGATCATTCACCCGACAAAAATTATCAGCAAGCCACTTTTATTGGTGCAAATATACAAGAACAACAAGCACTACTCAGGTCGCTCAGACAGCAAGAAAAATTGAGCAATAAAGAGCTTAGGCAAAAATTATTAATCGAATTAGCGGTATTTACCAGCTCCAGTGAACAATCTTTAAGTCAATTAGAGCAAATCACCAATGAATTAGAGCAGCTGTTAACTGCCACGCCAGAAGATTTTGAGATCATGGCAGCATTAGGAAGTGCCTTGAGTTTGCAATCCATTTTTCATCAAAAAGATTTGGGAAAAATGAACTTTTTAGCCCGTAAGGGTATGCGGATAATGGATCGGGCAGTAAAAAAATCACCTGAAAACTTAGGTGTCAGATTATTACGTGGCCTCAGCTACGCCAATATGCCGGAATTTTTAAACCGCGCCAATTTTGCTGTTAAAGACTTAACTTTGTTAAAGCAATACGCCACCAATCATCCAGAATTTAATCAGTTAATTAATTATCACCTGGCAATGGCATACAGTAAAAATAAACAGATAGCACAAGCGAATGCTCTGTGGCAGCAAGTTGTAAAAACAAACAACTCAGCCTGGACAAACAAGGCACAAGCCAGACTTAAGGAGCACCATAGTGGCTTTTAGATATAGAATCGCATTATTGAACGTACTTAGAAATAAACGCCGCAGTGTGATCACTTTATTGGCCATTCAGGTTGGTGTGATCAGTCTAATTTTATTTGGTGGTTTTGTTGCGTCTATGTATGACGGTATGCGTGAAAATATGATCCGATCACAATTAGGCCATTTACAAATCTACCAACAAGGCTTTAATCAATATGGTCATATTGAACCAGAAAAGTATTTATTATCGCAACAACAAATAAGCAAAATAACACAACTGGTTAAAGCCGTCGCTGGCGTTGAACTTATTACGCCGAGACTTAATTTTTCAGGATTATTAACCAATGGTAGTCAATCAGTTGCAATCGTTGGCAATGGAATAAATGCTGATAAAGAGGCGCTGCTCAGTTCGGCAATTACCATTACGCAAGGTGAAGATTTGTTTGCTGAAGATCTTCAGGGTGCCTTATTAGGTCAAGGTTTATACCATGCACTTAATGCCAACATAGGTGATTACCTCACTTTGCTTGGTTCTACTACAGATGGTGCGGTTAATGCTGTTGATATTCAGGTGGTGGGAGCGATTAATTCAGGCGTAAAAGATCTCGATAACCGCTTGGTCAGAATTAATTTAAAGCACGCCCAAGATCTGCAGTTTACACAAGGTGTCAGTCGTTTAGTGGTGTTGTTATCAGATACCAGTAAAACAGATGACGTAATAAATGAGCTTAATATATTATTCCAACAAGAAAATTTACCACTTGAAATAAAAAGCTGGTCAGAATTAGCTGATTACTATCATGAAGTCGTTAATTTATTTGATGGCGTATTTGGCTTTATTAAAGTCATCGTATTATTTATAGCCGCCTTAAGTATTGCTAATACTATGATGATGGCCGTAATGGAACGCACGCCTGAAATTGGCTCAATCAGAGCGCTTGGTGCGACGCGACGAGAAGTCATGTTTTTATTTTTAACTGAGGCACTTTATTTAGGTATTTTTGGCAGCGCTCTGGGTGTACTGTTCGGTATTTTACTGGCGAATGGGATCACTTTATCAGAGTTTATGATGCCCACGCCTCCAGGTAGTAGTCAAAGCTATCCAATACGTGTTTTTATTGAATGGCCTGTACTGTGGCAAACAGCGGCCACCGGAATTTCGGTCGCTATTATCGCCAGTATTTATCCGGCATTTAAAGCTTCCCGCTTATTGATCAATCACGCAATGCGTTCAGCTTAAGGAAATAATCAATGAATTTAACTCATTATTTAACTACAAAATACGTCATTATTTTTTTCTTCTTCCTGAACATAAGTGCCAGTGTACAAGCACAAGAAAAAGCACAAGAAGATGTCGTACCCGCATTTACTGCCATTGAATTAGTGAATGTTATTGATAATTATCGCGGTTTAGGTGAAACCGGCTTTAGTTTTGATATTACCAATATCAGTTATCGCGATGGTCGAGATAGCAGAACCAATCAGTTAAGTGTTGATGTCAAAGCACAAAAATCAATTGTAAAATTTCAGTCCCCTGCAAGACAAAAAGGTCGGGTATTATTAAAACAAGACAAAGACATGTGGTTATATATCCCAGGAACCCGAAACGTGATCCGCATTTCTCCGGCACAAAGGTTGCTCGGAGAAACCAGCAATGCAGATGTAACTGGCAGCAACTTGAAAACAGATTATAACGCCAGGATCTCCGCCCACGACGTAGAAAGTGCCCAGATTAAACTCATACTTGAGGCTAAAGCAGGAAATACCAGTTATCACAAAATCATTTACTGGTTATCTGATACTGCTCCCTATAAACCTATTAAAAGTGAGTATTATGCTCGTTCAGGCAAACTATTAAAAATAGCAGAGTATAAAGAATTTAAGACTTTTGATGGCGAATTAAAAATTCACAAAATGCTATTGTCCGATCCGCTCATTTCAGGCAGTTATACCTGGATGAAATTTGATAATTACAGAGCAAACCAACTACCCCAAGCTGCATTTAGTAAAGAAGCAATAGTGAATTTATAATGACAAAATCTCAACTATGTTTTGTTATATTAAGCCTGTTATCGTCTGGTGTAATGGCAGATATTCCAGAAGATCCGTTTAAAGCAGAACAATCCACAGATACATCGGTTTTACAACATCAGTTGTCTTTGAAGTCGTATTATCAGCACAATTCGATTAATACAGATCAAGCTTTTAATCCTGGCTTAACCGAGTTTAATGATACAGAACGTTTGGCAATGTTTAACTGGCAAACAAAAGCCCAATGGTCAGCCAATTTTCAAGGAAGAATAAAAACCGCGATTTACAGAAAAGAAGATGAAAAGAACGATAAAAATGATGCTTTATTACAAGAAGCTTATTTGAGCTGGACTAGCGATTCTTATGCCTGGCAATGGCAACTAGGTAGAATTAAAACAGATTGGGGCAATGGTTTTAACTGGAATTTAACTAACTTACTCACACCTTATAAAAACAGGCCCTATGCTGATTTAGACGATCCTGAACAGCAAAAAGGGTGGGACATGCTAAGTCTGAGTTATCATACGGGCAACTGGCACTATAACGCTGTGATTGCTGATATTGAGTCAACTCCAGGTAAAAAACAAACAATTGCCCGTCTGAGTTATTTAGATGGCAGTGACTACAATGTGATTTTTCATAAATTACCGAACCAGGGTATAGACGTCGCAGCCAGTTATAGCACCTTAATAAATGATGCCATCACCATCAGGGCGCAGTGGAGTCGATTACACCAAAGAGATCAGCAAACCGAACTATTAAACATAAATTTAGATACATCCACTTTGCAAAAATTTTTATTCGGGGGTGCTTATACCACTGATTCTGGGCTTAGTGTCAGATTAGAATACCTAAAATCACAACATGGATTTGATCGGCAACAATGGCAGGCAATCGAAGAGACCAGCCAGCAAGCCTACCAAGATATTAATTCAGGACAGGCACAAGACGCTGATTATACTTATCTGGGTCATGCCCTGACAAGTTTACAAAACGGGCAGCTCAGACAAAATTATTTATACTTTTTGGTTTCCAGTCAGTTAACGCAAAATCTATGGCAATACCGTCAAAGTGTACAAATTAACCTTGATGATAATAGTCAGTTACATAGAGCTGAAGTGCTTAAATCCTGGAGTGATCACCTTACCAGCAGACTACAATTTGAGTTATTTAATGGTTGTAATACGTGTGAGTACGGATTAAATCCAAATAACAACAGCACACGTTTAGTCCTGAATTGGGCATTTTAAAAAATAAAAATAAAAAAGGGCTGAAGATGAATTTTAACAATGCTTATCGGGTTGATCTCAGAGATCATCAATTTTTATTGTGGCAACAGTTCCGCATACAAGACACGCTATTAAACAAAACCTTATACCCTGAATTCGATCAAACTTTTATTAATCAACTGTTAGATCACGGTCGTGAATTTGCTTACAAAAAATTAGGACCGCTTTACCAATCTTCCGACCGGGATGGCTGCCAGTTATCAGAGCAGGGAAAAGTAACTTTACCTCAGGGGTTTGATACTTTATGGCAAGATTTTACTTCAGCGCAATGGGGACGATTAGGTGCACCAGAAGAATATGGTGGTCTCGGAGCGCCTTATATTATGGCGCAAATGATCAATGAAATATTTATGGGGGCTAATCCTGCATTTATGATTTATTCTGGATTTTGCAGCCCTGCACTTTATCTGATTGAAAAGTTTGGCTCTGCGGAATTAAAATCTTTATTTTGTGAAAACTTAGCCAGTAATCAATGGGGCGCCTGTTTATGTATGACAGAGCCCGATGCCGGAAGTGATGTGGGCAATTGCCGTACTAAAGCAACGAAACAAGAAAATGGTCAGTACTTGATTGAAGGCGAAAAGATATTTATTTCTGCTGGTATGCACGATTTAACCAGTAATATTGCTTATATTGTACTTGCTCGTGCAGAAGGTGCTAAACCAGGCACCGTTGGGTTATCCTGTTTTGTGGTGCCCAGATTTCAATTAAATAAGAACTCACAAGCAGATAATGGCGTAAGATGTACCCGATTAGAGCAAAAAATGGGGTTACATGGCTGCGCTACCGCCCAACTTAGCTTTGGTATAGATGCACCTTGTTATGGATACTTATTAGGTGAACGTGAAAACATTGGTTTGCGCCAGTTGATGACCATGATGAACTTAGCCCGTATAGCCACGGGAATTTATGCTTTAGGTATGGCTTCCAGTGCGTATTTAAATGCCGCCGAATATGCTAGCCAACGAATTCAAGGTACTGACTTTAAACAAGCTTTTAATCCTAAAGCGAAACGTGTGGCTATTATTCAGCATATAGACGTAAAACGTATGTTGCTCGAAATGAAAAGTAAGGTTGAAGGGTGTCGTGCTCTGATAGTTAAACTTTGTTTTCATCAAAGTATGCTTACTAACTTAGAGTTTCAACAAAAAGAATGGGCTAAAGATAATAATTTAGAAAAAAATGATGTTATCGAACAAGAAAAATATATCCACCTTTCCTTAGTTAATTTATTAACCCCAATCGTAAAAGCCTATACGTCTGATCAGGCCTGGAAAGTCGCTGAACTTGCAATTCAGGTATATGGCGGCCACGGCTATATCAGCGACCATCCGGTAGAGCAATATGCACGAGATATTAAAATACTATCTATTTGGGAAGGAACCAATTTTGTCCAATCGGCTGATTTATTTCGTGACAAGTTGGCCATGGGGCGGCATTCGAAGTTATTAACCGTATATACCAATGAAATAAATCAGTTCTTACTATCTGTCGATGACTTCCCTGATTTTTCAGTACAAAGAGTCAGATTAAAACAAGCGTTAGATACATTAGTTGCGACTCATAGTTTAATGGGTGGCTGGATCAGAGCGAAAAAAATGGAATTAATTTTTGCTGTTTCAACCCGGTTTTTAGAAATGATGGCTGAAGTCACGCTATCCTGGTTGCTATTGGATAGTGCTATTATTGCTAAACGAGCATTAATCGACACGCCCGAGCAAAGTTCAGATCACACTGCAATAAATAGCAAGCAAAAACCAGCTTTCTATCAAGGAAAAATTACCTCTGCCATGTTTTATTTAAACAATGTTTTACCGGACGTATTTAGCAAGGCTAAAATTATAGCGCTTGAAGATAACAGCGCTGAAACAGCTGCTATTGATACGTTTTTACCTCCAGAGTAATAACTGAAATAAACAACACCCGCTTGCATTAGTGTGTACTTAACGGGTGTGATTTCTTATGCTTGCTGGCGTTTAAGATTAACAATTATTTTATTGAGCTGATAACAAAATCTAAAACAGGATTACCAGAAGTTTGATAAGTTAAATCAAATAAAGGTTCAGGTTTAGTGATCATACCTCGTGCTACTATTTCATTGGTTATGTCAAAATCTAACAACCCGGTTTTACCCACTAAAAGATTATCGATTGACCCATTTTTTGCTAAAGCAAGTACATCTCTAAACCCTTTCAAATATAGGTAATCTTTGGTGAAACCACCACCACGATATACACGTGTAGTAAGAGTAAAAGCGAATTCTTTTTCAAGTTCAAATTCATTCATTAAGGTGTGGTAGGTTTTTACAAAGTCTCCATGCTCTAACATGTATTGAACAGCAATCACACGTAATGCAATTGTTCTTAACCGTTCAATTGTTAAACTTCCAGAGCAATATTCACTATATAATGCAACTCCTTCCTGGGTATGTGTATTGCCAGGTAAACCTAAGCTAAATACTTTTAACGCATGTTTTTTAGCATTTATTGTTGTTAGCATATGAATGCCTAACTCATGATAGGCAAACGCATGTAATTCCTTTTGATTAAATACCGCATCTTTGTTGATCAGTAATAATGCTTTTTCATTGTTAACCATGGCTTTGGCTACAATGCGTGCCGACTTCTCAATTTTACAATTCAGCCCCCAGCTACTGGCTTGCTCTTTAAAATAATTAATTGCTTCATCGGCATTTAACACCTGACTGTCTTGTTCGTCTAATTCAGTATTTAAATGGAGTAAAAATCGTGCATTGGCAATATCTGTTCGACTCGGTTCACCATAATACTTAAGTGAATTATAAACGAAATCATCTGTTCCAATTGTGGCTAATAAATCAATTTTATTTGCTAAGTTATCAATAACATGACGATAAAGTTGTTGAATGTCAGCATCATAAACTTCTTCTACAGGTAACTTATATAATAGTTCCCTGAATTTATAAGGATTGATATCTAATTGTTTATAATTAAAATTCGGAGCAATTGAGTTACTTTTCTTTAAAAATTTATTGCGTTGTGCTGTCAAATTAATAGGGTTAATAAAATTAAGCGTTTCAATACTCTTACATAGTCCAAAAAGCTTTTTATCAAGTGTCAGTACTTCAGCACTAATTGTTGAGGACAGCATGTCTGCTTTTTGCGTTTTTTTCTTTTTTCCATAACGTCGTACAAAAAAAGCAGCGGTTTCACTGATTGCACTTTTAAAACCCGCTTTTAATTCTTCTAAAACTAAAGGGTAAACATCACCTGATGACTCATCCATAAATATTTTTTTAACTTCAGTAGGCAGTACTAAGGTATTATCAAAGTGGGCATTTACATGTGAAATAAAATAACCTCGACCATGAAAAACTTCATCAGTTGCTGCTCTTACATCTAAATTAGGTAAGGTAATACGATTGAGTTGTTTTTCAAACTGATTAACGACACTGCCCCAGCGCTCAACATCAATTTGTCCGGAACCAATATTAAATGTGGGTGTATCTTGCTCTATTCTTTTGTAGTTATATGAATGAATGTCAAATACGATGGCATTATTAAACTGCTTTTCAACTACCTGAATTATGGCTTCTAATACATTATAAAATGCTTGATGTTTATTATGACTTTTTGCCCTTTGAGCTTGGCTTAAAGGTTTTTGCCAAACTTGCTTTTCCCACGCAGTTTTAAAATAGGTAGACAAAGTTTTCGCGCGATTAAGATCGTATTCAAACCGAGAATCATTGCCTATTAATTGTATTGGAAAAGAAGAAATTAACTCATCAGTGTGCGGGTCTTCCTCGTAAAGACGTTCATCATCTGACAACGAAAATGACTTTTCCAGCTCTGGCCTCAGTTTGTGACCATTATGGATCGCAGCACAAATGATAGGGGTGTATTCATCAATTTTGACGATAAAAGACCCGGATTCAACTTCCGCGTGAAAACATTCCCCTTTTTTGATTAGGGTAATACATTCTTTTTCAGATAACGTGAGCATCGTCAATCGCCTTTCTAAATTCATTTTTACGTTGCGTGAGTGCTTCTTTTGCATTTATGACGCTTTCAACAAAGTCGATCACTTTCTTTTGCAATTTCACATTATTTAATTTATTTATACGCATGATACCGCCGGGGCTTTGCACATTTACTTCAATTAATTTTTCATTTATCACGTCTATACCAACAAAATACAGACCATCACGTACTAACTTAGGTCCAATGTGTTTACACAGTGCTTTTTCATTTTTTGTTAATGTATGTTTAACGACTGTACCGCCGGCATGTATATTCGAACGAACTTCATGTGTTGCCGGTACACGTTTCATTGCACCAATAGGCTCACCATTTAACATCATAATACGTACGTCACCGGCGTCGGCTCCTTCAACGTATTCTTGTAAAATAACGTAATTACCCCCTTTTCCGCTATTTATGTAAAACTCAAGTAAGGAATGAAAGCTTTTTTGTGCATGTTTCTCTACTAAAATGACTCCCTGACCCCCATACCCATCTAAAGGCTTCATGATCATTTTTCCTGTTTCAGATTCTTTAAGCACATCAACCAGATATTCAGGCGTTTTAGAAACATGGGTAACAGGAATGAAATGGTTTGAGGGATCATCAAAAGAGGCTGTATAAAGTTTAGTATTGGCGATGCGTAAACCGTCTATATCATTCATGATAAAAACATCTTCACGCACTGAATCCAAAAAGTTTAAGGTGATTGGATCCAGAGGAGGGTTGGCACGCATAAATATGGTATCAAACCCGGCTAACGGTAATTGGGACTTTTTAAATTCGGCCTTTTTATAAAATGACATGATATTTGCGGGCGTAGCAGCCCCTTTTTTAAATACCTGGCAAAAAGCACTGGAAACCGAATCTCTCATGGTTAAGTTGTGAGGCGTTGCAATGGCAACTGTATGATCGCGTGAAACACATTCGTGGATCAAGCGTAAGGTAGAGTCGGTCTCAGGGTTTATTTGATCCCACGGATACATTAAAAAAAGAATATTCATGAACTTGCCTTTTAACATGTAAAATTCAAATTCCAACAATTCCGTTGATACCTTGAAAAATACGGATAAATTTATTTTAAATTAATTAACAATAATACGCGTATCAAGCATAGTCGAAATATCATCGACAGATACAGTTTTAACTGTGATCAGTCCCAATCATCATAGTCTTCGTCGAACTTCTTTAATCGACGTTCTTCTTGTAATTGTTCAATTCGTTTTTTCTTTTCAAGAAAACTGCGTTTATTATTTTGTTTAGATTTTCTATCGTCTGCCGAGTTACTGTCGAGTTCAAACTCAGCAATACTATCAAATTCACTGGAAGACTCATCACTGCCAAAATCTAAATCATCTGAAGAAGAAAAATCATAATCAGCATCAATTGTCATTGTTATGTCACCAAAAGATAAGTACGTTAAAATCGGATAATCTTATTTTTTGGCTTTCAAGAAAAGCAAAATATTTTTAAGATAACGATAAAAAATATTTACTGATCAAGTGATTCACTGAGATTGAGGGGAATATTAGCTGGGTGTCATAATGGCAGGGGCTTCAGGCTCATCTTTTCGAAGTAAATTTTTAATTTCTATAATACGTTCTTCATTTTCATTTTCCTTGTGGAATGCGCTGAATAATTCACGTTCAAATACAGGCAGGGTGTTAATTTCAAATAACTTTCCTTGTTCAATAAATGGTCTTGCTAACATGTCAGGTAGATATGCACTACCACCGCATTGCAACATCAGATCTAGTGCAATTCGTGCGGTGCTTGTTCTGATTGCGGGAATAGGAATACCTGTAACTTCTTTTGCATGCCAATTGATAAAACTAGTGCCCCAATCAATCATGATGTAACGCTTTACTTCAGACTGGTGTGTGATCTCATTTTGAAATGTTGTCACTGGGATCAATTTAAACATATGCAATGATTCAATTTTTAATTCCTCAACTTTAGGAGGATCAAATAAAATGGCAACATCTAATGTACGTTCAAGTAGCTGCCTGGTAAGTTGTTCGCGAGATAAAATTTCAGCAATTAAACTAATGTGGGGTTGATCTATATATATTTTAGAAATAGCATCATGAATATAAACATCCCAGGTATTCGGTGTACCTGCAATTGAAATTTGTGTCACTTGTTCTGAAGTCAAAGCAACTTCTTGTTTTGCCATTCTTAATGTATTGAGCAAACTTTCGGCATGTGGTACTAGCCTTTCGCCAGCTAAAGTCAGCTGAATATTGTTTCTTGTTCGATGGAAAAGTGTTACACCAAAGTATCTTTCTAATTGACGTACCCGGGTACTTATTGCCGCCTGGGTTAAGTATAAGTTTTCAGCAGCTTTGCCAAAATGGCGACAATCTTTAACTTCTAAAAAAGTTTTGATTAACTCTATATCCACTATGTTATCTCTTATCGAATCGATAATTATTATTTGTTGTACAAGCCATTTATTTAGTCGCATACTCCTCTAAAATATATTCACTGTCAACAGAGGTTTATATGACTTTAATTCAAGGTTTTATGCACACTGACCCATTTTATGATGATGCTCATTTTCCACATGGTTTTAGAAAGTCTGGTGATTTCACTATTGTAGAAGATGAATTATTAACTAATTTAGGTAATCGACTATTTCTTTTAGAACAAGATTTATGTACTCCGGCAAATCAGACTGAAGAGCAGTTTGTGCAGATGTGCAGATCACAATTAGACGGACAAACACGTGTCGAATTGTTATGGCAGAAATATAAAAAATTAACTAAACACAGAACTTTTCACAGTTTAACGGGTAATGTTTAAAGCCTAAATTAAAATAAGGCAGCCCATGCTGCCTAATATAATCGTTAAACAGGCTTTAAAAAACACCTATTGTTTATCTATTAATTTAAACTTTAACTTCTGTATTTAGATTTTACGCTCAAATAATATCCCTATCCCTACTGTGCCAATAAATGTTGCACACACGCAGTTAAAAGTTTTTCTCATTTTAGGTTTAGAAAACCAATGTTTTAAATACCTTCCAAAGGAGGCATAAATAGCAACCGCCAAAAACTCTAATACGATAAATACGCTACCTAAAACAAAAAATTGAAAATCGGCTTTTTGGGCAGGATCAATAAATTGGGGTAAAAAAGCGGTAAATATTAAAATCGCTTTTGGGTTTCCCGCTGCTAACAAAAACTCTTGCTTGGCTAATTGAAAAAAAGCACTCTTGTTATCAACTTTTTGTTGTACTTCTTCCACTTTTGAATACCAGAGTTTAAAAGCGACCCAAAATAAATAAAAAGCCCCTATAGTCTTGATTAATAGGAATAGTGTTTCGGAAGTATGAAGAATTGTCGCTAATCCAGTAGCCGTTAAAAATATCATCACGATAAAAGCAAGGATCCTACCCAACCCCGCTCCAAGCGCGCACTTAAAACCAAAACGTTGCGCATTGCTCATCGACAGTAAATTATTGGGCCCAGGGATCATGTTTAGTGCAAAACAAGCTGGTAAGAATAAAACTAAAGTGTCCATTTTTCGATTAACCTATATCTATATCATTTATGGTCGCTTTACGAATGATCATTATCTGCACCGGCTAAGTTTTTTGTCATAAAGTATTTACATCCTGTTTTTGGATAACCTTGTTGGATCCATTGCACTTCATAACCATACTTTTTATAAAACGGCATAGCCTGAAAATTTAAAGTGTCCAGTAAGGCTTTTTTGCATCCTCTAGCCTGAGCTGCAGTTTCAATTTGTGTTAATAACTGACTACCTATATTTTTGCCACGTAAAGATGCATCCACCCATAATGTACTTAATAAAAACCAATCGCCGAAGGTTCTTCCGGCAGCGCCAGCTATCACTTCACCTTGTTCATTTTCCATCTTAACGGCGATAGGTTTGCGTTCACTCACTTCCCAGTTTTGCCAATTAAATTCACTTATTTTTTGATCTAAAAACTCTGTCAATTCCGGTTCTGGATTATCTAATAATTCAATTTTCATATTTTACTCATCAATCTGTAATAAAGAGTTTGCGTATTGCCAATAGCGATTTCAGACAAAATTACCTTCCTCCGGTAACATCAATAAAGCTACCTGTGGTGAATGAGGCTTCTTCTGATAACAACCAGGCAATGGCTGATGCGACTTCTTCAGGTTTACCTCCTCTTTTCATGGGGATGAACTGTTTTACCCTTTGTAATCTGTCTGGTTCACCGCCATCGGCATGGATATCTGTATCAATAAAACCTGGTCGTACACAATTGACCCGAACTCCATAATTTGCAACTTCAGCGGACAAACCTATCGTCAATGTATCAATAGCGCCTTTTGAAGCTGCGTAATCAGTATATTCACCAGGAGAGCCGGTACGTGAAGCGCCAGATGAAACATTGACTATTGCTCCCCCTTTACCACCAAATTCTTGCGACATGCGTTTAACCGCTTCACGACTACATAAAAAGTAACTGGTGATATTGGTGGTAATAATTTTATTAATACGTTCAGCATTCATATCAACAAGCTTTTGTTGGGGTAATAAAATTCCCACATTGTTAACTAATGCGGTAATTGTGCCCAGATCAGAATCAATAATATCAAATAGTCTGATCACTTCCTGTTCTTTTGAGACATCAGCTTTGACCGCTATCGCCATGCATCCTAATGCCCGAACCTCGGCTAACAATTTATGTGCTTTAGTTTCATTATTTAAGTAATTAATACAGATATGATAATTTTGCGCAGCAAGTTTTTTGACAGTTGCCGCACCTATTCCTCTGCCTGATCCTGTGATTAACGCGACTTTATGCATTTTATTCCTTAAACGTTACTCAAGTAAAAAATTATCTTAACGTGATAAAAATCATGATAACAGTGCATTTTATGCATAATAAAATGTATATATGGCAGCCAATGAGATTTGTTTAAGTCTATCTGCGTTTAGCTACCAGCGTATTAGTGGCCCCGCACATTATTTTAAATTCAGATCTTATACTGACATTACCAAATATTGTAGCCAGGCACCTGAACCAACAGTTGGAATTTGATATTTACCCTACGCCAGTTGATATTCCAAAATATCAGCTTAATTTATATATCCATAAATTAAATGCAAAAAAACCTGCTCATTTATGGCTATTGGGGGTTATAAAACAATTAAAGCGGAACTCTAAGTTAAACTAATAAGAAAAGCTTAATATTATTGAGTATCAAACATATCATCTAGCAGCTGCATTTGAAAAATACTGGTTAAGGCTACGTCGTTCAGATTTCTAAAATCTTTTAGATCGCCAATAAGTTGGGAATGATTAAAATTATGATTAGTATAACTTGGAGCCATAGGTGTAATAAGAACATCCCCCGCCATTAGGCCTCTTTCAGATTTTTCTTGGCCCGTTATACGCGTATTTTCATAGGCACCTTTCTCGAGTATCAGAAAATCATTGTGCGCCATTGTATGTTTTTCCGATTGCTGAACCACATAGGTACCCATACCCGCATACAATTTTTGTTTTATTTCCTCATCTACACTACGACTTTGTTTCATTGCTGTCATAGACATATCCAAATAATCAATAAAGGCACTAATTTCATAGCTTTCTTTGTAATTATTGTCGATTTTATTTAGTTCATGCCTTAAAGAGCTATCAAGTTCAACATCTTTTTGTTGTTTAATCGCTTCGATAATACCTGTAGTTGAGTTTTCTAACACACTTTTTGTTTCTTGTTTTAAATCAAGTTTATAACCTGTATTTTGAGGTCGGCTATCACCCGCTAGACTTTTCCCTCCTCTGCCCATAATAAATTGCGCACTAAAATCCGCCAATTTGTGACGTTTCAGTTTTGTCTGCATTAAATTTAGTACTATCTCTTGTTGCTTGCTCGATAAGTTCAATATATTGCGTTAAAGATTCATAGTCAGCCAAACCACCTAAATCAGAATTAAAACTAAACTTCGCTTTTACTTGGCCAAACTGTTTCCAGCTGCCGGATAATTGCTGATCTTCTCCATTATGTTTATAACTATATTTAATATCTTGATTGTTACCTTGTAGCCTTAAATTAAAACTTGATAACTCTTCACCATTAAATGCGTTTAACCCCATTAATTGCGTAAACTCTTTTCCTGCTAAAAGGTCGTCAGATGTCGATCCTATCGCCTCCGTTAATTGGTTAAGTGCTGCTTGCTCATCATCTGACAGACTTCCCTTTACCTCATAACTGACTTTTACACTATCAAGTTTATATCCTTGATTTATTCTGATATCAATTTCATCACCTTCACGTGTTTTGACTTGTAATGTGAAGTATTTTTCATAAATATCATCAGATAAAATTTCGCGAGTCTCTGTGTGGGCCCTGACAGCACCTTGTGATACTTTATCTAACAGAGTATTCATCTCATCAATGCTTTCACCTTCCGACAATCCCATATTTACTCGTTTAGTAACCCGATCAATAAAAATTGTGTAAGGCTCACTATCAATATCGCGCACATTGCTATACACGTTAACTCGGCCATCAATCGCTGTTTCATAAAGGGAGTTAACTTCCTGAGGACTGAGTTCTTTAAGTTTATTGATCAATATATTGCCCACACTTTGCTGATTTAGAGAAAAAGCAGAAGGAGCAGAAGGAGCAGAAATATTTTGACTCTGCATAGAAGATAAGGTGTTGGAAGTTGGATCAGAATTAGCCTTAGCCAGGTTAGTCACCTCAGCCATTGCTGCACCCGATATTCGAATTGTCATTGTAAGGCTCCTCCCTGAATAGATAACCTGAATATACGAAAGCTGATACATAATGAAACTAAGCATTCGACATTATTTGAGTAACCGAACTTTATATCGGCGTGAGAGAATTAGTTTAGAGATGAAATGTTGTAATAAATATCAATAAACTGATCCAGATAATTTTATTAACATGAAGGAGTTACTGCAAAGGGATTAAGGCGATTGAGAACATCGTTAAAGGTATCGTGGCTAGGAATACCATGTTTCAGGTCCAAAAATCGCCTAAACCACTTTATTTTTGACTTACCGTATTCTTTAATAGCGTTGAAATTGTCACAACCACTTATAATTGCACAAATAGCTATGGTGAGAATATTAATAAGCGGATGCTTAAACTTAGACTTTATGTCTGAGCCCATTGACGAAGCATATTATGATAAACGCCAGTGAGTTGTACTATTTCTGGAGAGTCATCCAGCTTTTCACGTAAAGACTGAATGGCCATATCCATATCAAACAGTAAAGCGCGTTTTTCATCACTGTTGATCATGCTTTGTAACCAGAAAAAAGAAGCAAGTCGTCGGCCCCGGGTCACGGGGGTGACTCGGTGTAAACTTGTGGAGGGGTAAATCACCATATCACCAGCAGCCAGTTTAACTGTCTGCGCACCATATCTATCCTCAATGATCAGTTCGCCGCCTTCATATTCATCAGGCTCAGAAATAAACAGTGTCATAGAGATATCAGTACGTACTTTAACGGGCGTGCCCGGTACTTGTCGAATGGCGTTATCAACATGTACGCCAAAATTTCCGCCGCCCTGGTAACAGTTAAATAAAGGAGGGAAAATTTTTAATGGTAACGCTGCCGACATAAATAAATTATTTTTTGCCAGTGCAGCTAAAATCATATCACCGAGTTCAATTGCCGGGGTGGAGTTTTCAGGTAATTGCAAATTATTTTTAGCTTTGGCACTTTGATAGCCCGCAGTGATATTGCCATCGGCCCAATCAGCACTGAGTAAAACTTCTTTGGCATTTTGGACTTGTTCTTTACTAAGTACTTGTGGAATTTTTAATAACAAGTTGCTGCTCTCTTTATCGCTAAAAATAAATTGTGTCTTTGTTGGCACATCCTTATGCCACGCGTTTGTTAAAACGAGTATGAAGTGCTTAATGTGAGGTAACGGCCAGCACCTGGCACAAAGTGACCGCCACCTATTTGATCAATATAGGCTTTGTCGGTCAAATTGTTTACGTTAAGCTGCGCGCTCCACTTATCGTGAATTTGGTATGATACCATCATATCAAAAATCAGGTAATCATCAGCCGTTTCGCGGCCGCCCGGATCTGAACTATTGAAACGTTCATCAACATATTGAGCGCCCATACCTAATGCGAATTTTTGATTTATCTCATAACGGCTCCATACACTAAAAGAATGTTCAGGTGTACGTGATAACTCATGGCCTTCCTGTACTTTATCATCACCTTCAGCATTGATCACTTCGCTATCCTGGAAAGTATAAGCGGCAGTGAGTGAGAATTGTTCTGTGATTTGACCAGCCATGCTGAGCTCTAAACCATCAACACGCTGTTCACCTGCTAAGGTATCATCTCGGGCATCTTCAGCATAAGGGTCATCTGTACGGGCATGATTTTTCTCTGTACGGAAAATGGCAACACTGGTAAATAAACGACCGTCTATCGGCTCCCATTTAGCACCTAATTCGTAGCTCATGGTTTCTTCCGGATCAAGCTCGGCGTTATTTCCGCGAGAAGAAGCTGTTAAATCTTCCGCTGACGGGCTAAATGAATTACCCGCTGCAAAATACAGGCTGCTGTTATCTGTTGGTTTATATACAACACCTAGATTCCAGCTTAACTCTTTTTCTTTGGCATCTAACTTTGTATCTGGCTCTTCTTCATGATCTAACTGGTAAAAATATTCAGTTTCAAAAATATCATAACGAACGCCTGCAGATAGCTGCCATTGAGTATTTAATTTTATTGTATCAAAGACATAGATAGCTGTTGTATCGCCTGTGGCTTTTTGATCTTTACTGGTGCGTGCATATTGGCCCGTATAAGCAACATGGGCATCTGGATTATAAAGATCGGTGAATTCAGGGGTTGTATCCAGGTTATCAGCGATGACATCTTCATAGTTCCAGCGATCGAATTTTTCTTTGGCTATTTCAAAGCCGGCAACCACATCATGTTGTATACTGCCTGTTTGATATTGGCCTAATAAATCCACTTGTAATACAGATAAAGCGTCTTTGGTATCTCGGGTTTTTTCGCCATTGAGTCCAATTTGTGCTCCTTCACCGTAAACTCTGATTTCATCGACTGTTTCATAACTAAAGCGCGGTGCACTGACGATAGAGAGGCGCTCAACAGAGCCAACTCGGCCGAGTACTCTTAAAGTAGTTGTATTATTTAAATCTTTTTCATATTTAGCTGTAATAGATTGCGCCGTCACATCTTCGAAATCACGGTGTACATTACCGTAGAAATTACTGAAATCAACAGGGGGGGCTTTGCCTTCAAATTCTGCAATATCGGCATGAATTGTACGATCATCACGACCGGAATAATTAGATACCCAAGGCAGACCGTAGTCAGGCATGTTATTTTGTTTTTGATATTCAGCATTAACGCTCAGGCGTGAATCTGTTCCCAGACCATTAGCAAAGGATAGCGCCAGTGCATTTTTTGAATTATTGACTTCATCACGACCTGCAACATCAACATCATCGCTCAGTAAGTTAATTCGTAGAGCAGTTGTTTCACCTAGTTTTATATTGGAGTCAAGTTTTGCACGATAATCACTTTCGCTACCAAGGTGCAAACTAACATCATTAAACTCATCTAATTTGGCAGTTTTAGTGGCTAAATTGATGCTACCACCTGTTGCGCCACGGCCGTAAACTGCTGAGCCGGGACCCTTAGCAACTTCAACGGCTTCTACATTGTAAATATCTCGGCTATAACCGGCAATATCACGCACGCCGTCAATCATAATATTATTACGCGCACTAAAGCCGCGAATACTCATACTGTCGCCAGTGGGGGTTCCACCTTCACCAGCAGCCATTGAAATGCCAGGCACGTTACGCAGCGCATCACGCAAACTATCAATATTACGATCTTTCATTACTGATGCTGGGATCACTGTAATGGTTTTTGCTGTATCTAATAGTGGTTGGGTGTATTTAATTGAGGTTGATTCTTCTACTTTGTAACTTTCTTCACTGTGTGCAGAAACCTGCGCAGTAGGCAGCTCTTTTATTTCTTGAGCGCAAACGGTACCTACAGGTAATGTCGTAGCGACCGCCAAAGCCAGGGCATTTCGCCTAAATCCGGCAAGTGCAGGTTGTTTATGTTGCATAACAGTAATCCTCTCATCAAAAATTATGAAGTGTATGTAACCAGGTTTGATAGTTATCACCTGGTTATTTTAAGGTGGCGAACTATACCAAGAATACATTAAAATGCAAACCATTATCATTTAGATTTACAGTTTGTTTTAAATGTAGCATAATAGCCACCTTCATAAGGTGGCTGTATACAGATAGAGGTAAAATCGTGAAACCCCAAAGCCGTAACAGGAAAAGGCAGCGAACTGGATTTTTTATTATCTTGATATCATCAGCATTTTTATTGCCATATCAGGCATTGGCTGATGATCCAAAACAAGTTGATAGCCTGGTTCGACAATGGCTGGAAATAGAGCGCCAGGTTACGCATTTGCAATCTGACTGGAAAGCGCAGCAACCAGTATTAATACAAAGATTGGCATTATTAAAAGCAGAAAAACAACAACTACACGCTATGTTAACGCGCAGCAATACGAGTGAAGATGGTGTGAATGAACGTCGCACAGCATTATTGTCTGAACAATCTAAGTTAGAGCAACAACAAGCACAAATGGCGCAATTATTAATGTCATTAACATCGCGTACCGCAGAGATCACACCGAAACTACCGCCAGCGCTTGCTGTTGGTTGGAAAAATGAACAGAAAATATTGAATGAAAAACCAGACTCGTCAATGCAATTACAAGTGGCGTTAGCACAATTAACTAAGTTAGCTGACTTTACTCAGCGAGTTTCAGTGCACGAAAGTACCGTAACGACACCTGATGGCCGCGATATCTTGGTGAAACAATTATATTTAGGGATCAGTATTGCGTGGTTTACCAGTAGAAATGGTGAATATTCTGGATGGGGGCAAGCCGGTCCTCAAGGTTGGCAATGGCACTTTGCTAATAATGATTATGCTGATGAAATAGGCAAAGCGATAGCCATTTTTGAGAAACGCCAGGCTGCAGATTTAGTAAGTTTACCTATACGTTTAGCTATAGAAAATGCATCGCCTACTGTAAAGGAGGATACACTATGATACGTATAGTCTTATATTGGCTTCGAATTTTATGTGTGTTGCCTTTATTGGTTAACGCAAGTGATACGAGTTCATTGGTAAACAAAATAACACAAGCACAGAAAAGTTTAACAACCACAGAGAACATCATTAGCAAGCAAAGACAAAACCTTGCTGCAGAACTGAATAAATTGGAAAAAGAGGTACTGGCTTTACGAGAGAAAACAGCCATTGCCAGGCGATTGTCTGATGCAAAAACGCTGAGCCTGTCTAAATTAGAGCAACGACTTGAAAGCTGGCGACAACAGCAAGTTTATCAACAAAATTTAATACACCGCTTTTTACAGCAATACGGCGACCCGGTTTTACGTGATGCGAGCTCACAAAGTGGTGATTCAGTAATCACTCACGGAATTACTCAAGTAATCACTTTGGCTGACTCATTGCAGCAAAGTTTTATGCCGGGCTGGCGGTCTGGGGATGTTATTTTACCTTCAGGTGAGATCAATGTGATGCCAGTACTCAATGTTGGGCCTGTAACCTGGTATTGGGATGCTGAATTAAACCGTGCGGGAATGGCGAGTCAACATTCTGATGCTTTATTGCACAGTGAGTTTTTACTGACTGGTGATAATAGTAACACCCTGGAAGATTTACGCGAAAAAAAACAAGGCAATATTGTTTTTGATCCGACATTAACAAGAGCATTAGCACAGCAGAAAAATGCTGAAAGTTTGCTTGAGCATTTAATGAAAGGGGGTTTATGGGCAGTGCCTATTATGTTGTTTGCTTTGTTTGCTTTAAGCATTGCCTTATTTAAAGCATATCAGTTATGGCGTCTGCCAACGCAATTACGTTTCACCCCCAGCGCATTAAAAACAGCATTAACTGATATCAATTCGCCTTTAACAGCGCACGTTGATGGAATGCAAAAAACCTTACTTAATATCGCCAGAAATAAGGCTTCATCTAAACAAAATGACGATCAGTTATTTATGCAGTTACAAGATGATAAGCAGTGGTTAGAGCGTTGGATAGGGGGGATCGCGATCACCGCTGCGGTTTCACCATTATTGGGCCTGTTAGGCACTGTAAGTGGCATGATCGAAACATTTAAGATGATGACTTTATTTGGCTCAGGAGATCCTGAAGTTGTTTCCGGTGGCATTGCTCAGGCGTTAGTAACAACAGAATTAGGTTTGGTTGTCGCTATTCCCGCATTAATTTTAAATGCCGTGTTGTCTCGACGAGCAAAAAATTATTACAACGAATTAGAAAGCTTTGCAATTTTATTGAGCAAGGCAAATGAAGAGACTGATATTGCCATTGCGATACAGCCACAAGCGCATGCAAAATTAGAATCTAATCACTCAAACCTGGATAATCATACGCAGGAGTCCATCGCATGATAGCGCAATTGACACAAAACTGGCTTTGCTGGGGGATCGTACTTTTAGCTCTGGTGTGTTATCAGCAACTGTTATTGAGTTTACTGCAGTTAAAAGTGTTAAAGCAAACCGGGATTATTTCATCTACTAAAGCAACAGAAAATTGTTCGAAATTGGAATTCAGTAGTGTATTGATAGGTGTATTACCTTTAATGGGATTGTTAGGCACTATCATAGGGTTACTTGATTGCTTTTCTGGAATGGCTTCAGGTGGTGCGAGCGCTGAAATGGTGAGCGGGGGGATCGGTGATGCTTTGTTAACGACCCAATTAGGCCTGGTCTGTGCTATTCCGGGTTGGTTATTACAAGCTTGGGTGCGAGCGTCCAGAAAACGTATTGCGCCTGCTGAATTGATTATGGCTGGATAACAAATATGCCAACTCGATTACAACGACGACTGGAGCAGCAGCAAGAGCAAGGCATAGATATGTCTCCTTTGCTGGACGTGGTGTTTATTTTACTTATATTTTTTATTGTCACCACAGTATTTGTCAAAGAAACGGGCGTTAAGGTAGATAAACCCCAGGCTATTTCAGCGCAAAGATTAGAGCAAACAGTGGTTTTACTGGCGATAACAAAAGCCGGAGAAATTTTTTACGACGGTGCCAATATCGGTATTGCCGGGGTACGTGGCACTATAGAGCAATTGCAGCGTAAGGAACCCAGGCCTGTGGTAATACAAGCTGATAAAACCGTGCCGACTGAATTGCTGTTGCAAGTGATAGATGAAGCTAAATTAGCCGGTGCGCAATCTGTCAATCTTGCTGCGTTAACGCCCTGATCTGTGATAACTGAGAATATTATTGTGGATACCAGAAACAAAAACAAAACGGATGAATTATCACTTTCTGACGTGTCAGGCGCTAAACAAATAGCCATCAGATCCTGGCCAGATAAACAGCAAGTTCACGCAAGTTTATTGAGTATAACTTTACTTTTTATTGCCTTAATCACTTTATGGTTGGGGCAAAATCTGCCAACGGCTTTACCTAAAACAATAGAAGTTCGTGAGGTGGCATTAATGGTGCCACCACCGCCAGCTCCGCCTCCACCAATGCAGCAAAAAGTAGTGGAAACGGCAATCAATGTACAAGTTAAAGGTGCTGGACCTGCACTCCCCAAAATTGATGTTAAACAGCGGATTAATCCAATCAGACCCAAATTGCCAACGATAAATACTGAGCCGAGCCAATGGCAATCATTAGCAATAGACTGGAATACATTAGATTTAAATCAGTTAGATGATTTACCTAAATTACTCACGCCTTTACGTGTGACTTTTCCCAAAAGTTTGAGTCGTAGAGGGATCAAACAGGTAGTTGTAAAACTCGATGTGGTGATCGATGAGCAAGGTCAGGTTTCTTTGGTGAGCATAGTTGAAAATGCGCATCCTGAATTAGTGAGTGAAATACAAAAATTGGTGCGTAATAGTCGTTTTAGCACACCCCAAAAAGAAGGTCAGCCAGTGCGCGCACGCTTTATCTGGCCCGTCGCAATTAAATCTTGAGATAAATAAATGATGGCTAAAAACCCGATACAAATACTGATTTTTATTATAGGCCTAGTCCCGATGACTTCCTGTTGGGCTGATATTAAGGTTAAATTGGCCGCACCTAACTGGGAGTTCTTATTACAGAATCAACCCTGGGCTGCCTCACAAGCGCAATTGGCATCAGGTGAAAGTCACTTTGCGCGTACTATTCAACCTATGTTGGCTGCGCAAGATCATCAAGGAATATTGCAGGCATTTAAAACCAGAGATATGGCAAATGACAGTGCAGCTTTGAAACTTCTCAGAGGTCAGGTATTACTGAGTTTGAAGCAATACCCACAGGCGGAGCGTGCATTATTAGCAGCACTGGAAACTATGCCTGATTTAGCACTGGCTCATCGTAGCTTAAGTTTGGTTTACATGTTCGACAAGCAATATAACAAGGCACAAAAGCATTTATCTCGTAGTATTGAATTAGGTGTGGCTGATGCACAGGTTTATGGTCAGTTAGCTTTTGTGAATTTACAACTGGGACAAGCGGCCAGTGCTGTGGCCGGATATCAATATGCTTTATTTCTTGATGTAAATAACGCTCAATGGCGTCAGGGGTTACTATTTGCTTTGATCCAAAGTCAGGCTTTTGATCAGGCACAGGCGCTCATTGAAGAATTAATACAAACTGAGCCGGGCAATCGTGACTTATGGTTACAGCGAGGTCAGCTGGCATTAAAGCAACAACGTAACGTTCAAGCAATAGCTAGTATGGAAACGGCATTACAACTGGGCATTAACGACGCCGAGAATATTGCTATGACGGCGCAGTTGCATATTCAAAATGGCAGTCCGCGACGCGCGGTTGAGTTACTTGTGAAGCATCTTGATACACTGCTAAAGAGTGATAAAGTTGATGTGATTGGGCAAATCGCCGACTGGCTGGCATTTGAACAAGCCTGGCCGAAACTCACGCAATTAATGAAAAGCGTTTCGCAAAGTAAAGTTAAATTGGCTGCAGGTTATCGTTCTCGCTTCTCGGTTTATCAGGCGCAGATAGATTTATCTGAGCCAAAACTATCCGACCAAAATCGTCAGTCTGCTAAAAAGCACCTGAACCAGGCCCTTAAAGCTGATCCAGCTAATGGTGAGGCTTTATTAACTTTGGCTAAATTACTGCGTGAACAGCACTTAAATGAACAAGCTGTTATGTATTATAGCCGTGCTACTGCTCTGCCAAATTTTAAAGAGCGGGCGTTACTCGGGCGAACACAATTAGAGATAGATCGCCGTAATTATAATGAAGCATTACGTTTATTACGTATTGTTTTACAAGATAATCCTAAGCGAAATGATGTGTTAGCTAATATCCAGTCACTGGAAAGTTTACTCAGGTCGCAAGGGTGAACAGTTGATGAAAAAGAATCTTATGTTGTTACATCGCTGGTTAGGTTTTCCCCTTGGTATCGTGTTTATGATCACCTTTGGTAGCGGTTGTTTAACTGCTGTAGATGAATTGTGGCAAAGGGTTGAGCATCATAATTACAATGCCGGTTATGTTTGGCGCGCCACAACACCGGAAGAAAATGCAATAGCAGTAGAAAATATGCTAAAAGGCAAAACAGCAATACGTCAGATATTAATGCCAACACCTAATAATCCCTATTATCGAGTGGTGGCACGTGGCGAAAGCTGGACTTATGCAATCGATCATTTTAATCCTGCACTCAGCTCTGATGTGATGGCCGTGGTATATAATCAAACAGAAAATCAGGGCGTTTTTCGAACGATATTACAATTACACCGTAATTTTTTATTGGGTAAAGAAGGATTACTGGGGATTGAAGGAAAATATTATGTTACCTGGGTGGGACTTATTGCTTTGTTACTCAGCCTGGTCGGTTTATGGTTATGGTGGCCAAGGCGAAAAACCTTTGCGACAAAGCATATAATGCCACAAGGTAAGAAACGTAAAGATTTTTTCACCAGTCATGTTACCAATGGTGTTGTCGTATTATTAGCCATTTTTTTATTAGCAGTAACAGGTGCCTCAATAACTTATCGCAGTTTTACCAAACAATTATTGAATGTTAAGCCTGAGCAGCAGCTGGCAATGGCTCAGCTAGATGATAACTGGCAAAGCTGGATCAAAGCCGCCTATGCAGCAATGCCTGACGGATCACAGTTACAACAGATACGTATGCCACGTAAATCCCGTAAAAAGAATGCGCCACAATTGTTGGATTTTCGCTTTTATGCCCAGGGAAATTGGCTGGGATTGGCCAGCAGTAAAGTTAAAATCAATCCTAACTCCTCACAATTAGTCACTGTGACTTTATTTAAAGATTTTACTTTAGCGGAAAAAGTATATGCCTTGCTGGTACCTTTACATACAGGTAAACACTTGCCCGTATTGTATGTGGCTATTTTACTAATTTTTAGCTTGTTAGGAACTTTAATGGTGTTCAGTGGTGTTGTGAGTTTTCTGCTTAAAAAAAGCATTAAAACTAAAATCGACCGCGTGTTCAGTGTGAAACGATTAGTAAAAAATGCATAATAAAAAGAGAGTTAATTTATGTAAACCCTACAGTAGACATTACCAGTAAAGTTGTTGATGTATTGAGTAAAAGTTAATCTGAGGTGGCTTGGGTATAAATGATATATAAGGAATTTAAATGTCGTATGAATTATTAGTGGGTTTGAATGTCATTGATGAAGTTAAATATTCAAACTACCGTAATGCCATGAAACCAATTTTATCGCAGTATGGTGGCGATTTTGGCTATGACTTTAGGGTGGCGGAAGTTTTAAAAGCAGAAGAAGAGGGCGATATCAATCGCGTATTTACCATTAACTTCCCTGATAGACATAAGATGGATAGTTTTTTCTCGGATACTGAATATTTAATCGTAAAAGAAAAGTACTTTGAATCGTCAGTTGGCGATACTAAAATAATCTCGAGTTATGAAAAGTAACATGTGGTTTGTATGATAAAAGGGGAGGTTGTTTTTGCTTGTACCTTCCTTTATTGGCTACAAGGTAATTAAAAGTTCAGGAGCATATGCTGACCAGTATATAGTTATATCAAGTATCAGCGCTAAGCATACTGTAAATATTGAAAACCGCTTTTTAGATTTGAACAATGAAAATACTATAAATCCTGTGCAAATAAGAGGAAATGCCCAAAACCAAACGAAATTTTCAAACAAAAAAGCTGAATATTGAGTTTGAATAATACCGAAGCTCTTCCATGTTTGCAGAAAGTGATCTGCAGTTCCATTATGTAGACCATATAAAAATAGACTTTGATGTATAACGAAACATAAAACGATAAGAGTAAAAATTATTTTCTTTATCACGATGCACTCCTTTGTAAGCAACCTGAGTATGACCAAAATTAATAATTGAGATGATAGCAAGATCACCGTTGTTTATTATGGTTTTATATGAATTTTTCCTGTTAACTTTATATTCCATTTCTCAGGAACTAATGCTTTTGAGTTGATAATTAAGCTGTAAAAAGTATTTTTCATTTTAAACCTCCTAATGGCCGGTGTAGGCAGTTAACTGATTATAGAAAAATAAGTTAAATGGTTTGGGTATAATGTTCTAATCAGAACCTCCGCCACTATCACCACCGCCATCTGAATTATGATACTCATACGTACAGGGGTTATCTACTTGACTATATGCTTTACGGCCTTTGACAGAAGGTATGTTTGCCTTGTCATACGCAACTGCAGCCCCAAAAATAGGCAAGAAAATAGTCAGCAATATGTAAAATAATTTACTGCCACTACCTAATAATATCGATTCACCTACTGCTATACACACACAAAAAGCGATCAATACATGTAACATAGTTAATGAAATAAAAATCGTTGATAATTCCAATCAAACCTCACAGAGCATTTCAAGTTATTTTCACTATGAACACGCGTTTCATAGATTTAGATCTATTATTAAACCATAACTCAACCTATTTATCTTAAGTAATTCGCCGCCGTATTACTGTTTGCTACGCTTTGATACACTTTAATACAATAAACTCTTATGTGAATATTCTCATTTTTTACTGCCTGATATATTATCTTTTTCCAATCCCAAACTGGGAAAACCAAGTGTTCTATCACTTAACAAGGATACGTAAAATAACAATGAAAAAAGTCATTCAATTATCGAGTTTAATCATTCTCCCAAGCATTATTGCAGGTTGTGGCGGCTCATCGTCCGAACCATCTGAGTATTATCCTAATCAAGTATTGTTTCAGCATATAGAAGCAACGGCGGGTAGCAATAGCATCAGAGTGGAAAGTAAATATTATTCGAATAGAGATATTTATTTGTCATCAAACAGTGAACAGCAATTTTTCAGCCTGAATGATGGTGAACAATTTAAGCTTAATGCAGATATAGATAAAGATTACGATTCAAATTATCTCGACGTCAATACGACCATTATCAGTAACGAGCAACTTAAGCAAAACTTACAATCTGGCGATGACATAAAAGTGCTGTTTGAAAGAGAAAATGGCACAACTTTAGTTTCTAGTGCTAACATTCCCAACTTTATTACTTTTCTTGCACCTGTAGCCAATAGTGTCATAGATCATAGTGATCATGACTTAACTATAGAGTGGGATATAACCGAAGCCAACGCCAATAAACTCTATCTATCAGGTGTTTGTCTACCGAATAATTTTAGCAATATTAATAACTTTAATTTCGATCACCCTCAAGGTGTCGCTTTTGAATTAACGCCAGAACAAACCAGTATTACAATTGAAGCAAATACTTTGTTCAGTAATCACTGGACACCGGACACTGACTGTGAAGTCACCATTAGTTTATACAATAAAACAAGTGGTATGAATGACACTAATTTTGCCGGCGGTAGTTTTAGAGTGCAAACCCATTCAACCGCTAAATTCACAATTAAAAGCGTGCCAGGAGCATAAAATGAATATAAAAATGGCAACCTTGTTATTATTAATTGTCAGCCCTTTAAGTTATGCTGAAACCTCACCTTGGTACGCTGGTATTACGATAGGCTCCACAGATTCAGATAGAGACCTTGTAGGTGAACCTAATGAAAAATACGGTTTACGTGGTGGTTATCAGTTTAATAACTGGTTGGCCGCAGAATCTGAACTTATCATGCATGGCTCTGAATCAGACAGGTTATGTGATTCATCAGAATATTCCAATGCCTGTGTAACACTGAAACAAGATTACAATTATGCACTTATCGGATTACGAGCGACTAAACATATTGGCCGTGTATTTGGCTTTACTGGTAGACTAGGTGGTGCCATGGTTAATTATGATTCAAATATGGAGTCCAGCGAATCTCGTTTTAATATTAGTCCTTCTCTGGGGATATTATGGCGAATTAAAGACTCAACAATTACCTTTGAAGCGCAACAAATTGATTATCCTATCGCTAATAAACGACATGAAAAACTGTTAAGTGCTAACCTGTCTTTTACAATGAAATTTTAGTTATGAGCTTTGATCATTAGCTTTTCTAATTGATGATCTGTAAAAGATTCATCGTTACCTGAAATTAATAATGGGATCTGCTCAGCCTCATAGGCCGATAAATAATATTTTGTTGGCCAATTATGAGGTGCAATTTGAATCTTTTTATCAAATTTTAAAGCTGTAACATCAAAAGTATATGAATTAGGTAAATTTTGATTGCTACCAGGCACCGTATCTTGAGTATCAATATAAGTGTCACTGAAATCAGCACACGAGCCAAAATACTCAATGCCATATTGCCAGAAAAAACCAGCATAGACAGAAACAGGATCTAGGTAGGTAGTTTGAACTTTTATTTCTTTATTGAATTCTTTCGCTCCTTCGCATAAACCTAATACTACAAAAGAGCCACAGCTATGGCCCACAGCATGAATAAGCTTAGTTTGTGTCTCTAAAGCAATGCGTTTACCTAACTGGTAACCAATCCGTTTACCTGAAACAGAACAAATAAGCACATCATCAGCAAATTTCTGCCAATCCAAACTGATATTTTGTTGTTTTACAGCTGTTTTTACGCCCATAATTTGTTGTAGCTTATCACTCCAACTTGTGTGATTGTCTTTTACACCATGGGCTGAAATTGAAATATATTCTGCACCAGGGTTTAACTTAAACCCAGTTACACCAGATAAATCTCTGGGCCAAAAGGCGAAAATAATGAACGCCAGCGATCCCAATATAAAAGGGATCCCTGGTATGATGACGGTTAGCCAGATAAACCAGCGGATTAATTGACTTTTTGTTTGCACATTACAAGCTTTGTTTTAAGTGTGCTGTGAACTGTTCAGCATTCATAAAACCAGTGATCCGTGCTGATTCATATTCATTACCTTGTAAATCAAATAACAAAATTGATGGTAAACCTAATATATTAAAATGCTCCCAAATTTCAACATTTGAGTCTGTAGCAGGATCAGTTAAATCAATCTGCAACAGTACGGTATTTTCCAGCTCTTTTTGGGGGGCTGGTTCAAAGAAAGTGTATTTTTCAAATTCTTTACAGGCAATACACCAGTCTGCATACAAATCAACTAACACGGTTTTACCAGCAGCATTAGCGATTTTTATTTGCTGGTTTAATTCAGCTAACGAGGCCACTTTTTTGAAATGGTTTTTTGATTCACTATGCACTTGGCTGACAGATGGACCGAATGCCAATTCGTAGCCTTGCTTAGCACCCGTAAATAACATTAAGAAAATAACTAAACTTCTTGCTCCATACCAAAGATCAGATTTTCCTTTCGTATTATTCACGTATAAATAAGTTGCAAAAGCGAGTAACAATACAATCCACAGTAGTTGCGAAACCAGCTCAGGTAATATTCTTTCTAATAAGAACACAGGCACCATAAGTAATAAAAAGCCGAATATATTTTTAATGATATTCATCCAATTACCCGCTTTTGGCAGTAATTTCCCACCCGATGTGCCCAAAATAATTAATGGTAATCCCATACCTAAACTTAATGCATATAACGCTGAAGCACCTAGTACCAGATCACCACTTTTGGCAATATACAATAGTGCAGCGGTTAGCGGGGCTGTAGTACACGGAGATGCCACTAATCCAGAGATCACTCCCATCATAATAACACCAATTAAAGATCCGCCTTTTTGTGAATTACTTAATTGGTTTAATTTAGTCTGCCAGCTGCTAGGCATAGATAAGTTAAAGATACCAAACATAGATAAAGCAAGAAAAACGAACAGTACACTCAGAGAGATTAAGACGATAGGATGTTGGAAAGCAGCCTGAAATTGTAAACCCGCAAACGCAACCACCACGCCCAGTAAAGTATAAGTTATCGCCATGCCCTGTACGTAAAAGAATGATAAGGTAAAGGCTTTTTTAGTCGATAACTTATCTCCCTGACCTACTATCATGCCAGTTAAAATAGGATACATAGGAAATACACAAGGCGTAAAAGATAATCCGATACCGATCACAAAAAATACCGCCAAGCTCCACAGCAAGCTATCGCCAGATAAAACGTTTTCTAATTGAAATTGCTCACTGGAATTCGCTGGTGTATTTTTGGTTGTTTCTTGAATGACTGTCGAATTGTCAGTAACAGGCGTTAACGTTAGAGTGTGCTTTTTGGGAGGGTAACATAACCCGGCGTCAGCACATCCCTGATAACGGATCAAGAACTGCGCATCGGCTGACGTTTCTGTAAGTTTAATATCGAAGGCCAGATGCTGACGATAAACGGCTTGTTCACCAAAAAATTCATCTTGATGAATTTCACCTTCGGGCAATACAAAAATATCATACTTGGCATTTTTGAATTTAATTTTTAACTTTTCTTTATAGAGATAATATCCCGGTGCAATGTCAAAATTGATATGTAGTATGTCATTTTCTTGTTGGCTACTAAAAGCAAAAGCCTGTTCTACTTTTAAAAACTCTGTTTCATTGGCTTTTACATTACCCATATTGGTAAATAATAAAAACAGTCCATAAAATAATAAATTCTTCATTACGTCAGCATAACCTTTAATATGATTTGATTCTCTTAGTGACTAGACCTGCTTCAGTCATTTGAACTTTCATCGTATAGCCCAATATTTAATTTCTTGCTCATCTAAGAAATTTTCAGCATTGTTACCTTGCAGCAAAGCTAAGGTCGCTAATATACCTGCCTGTATGCATTGAGGGGCTGCGACTGTCATTGAGCGAGGGGCGTTTTCTACAGGCCAGCCTGTTATCGCGTTTAAAATATGACTGTAACGTTTCCCGTTTTTTAATAAATATCTTTTCGCGTCTCCGCTGGTGGCCAACGCCCCTTTTTTTAGTTTTACTATCTGTGTTGTATTATCGACAAATCCAGGGTGTTCAATACCTATTTGCCAGCTTTCATTATTCTTTCGAGTGTCTGTTGCACACAAGTCACCACCAAGATTAACGAGAACCGGACATTGGGTAACCGTTTTAATAAGCTGGATACATCGATCAACAGCGTACTCTTTGCCTAATCCCCCAAAATCAATTTCCATTCCTGCTGGTAAAGTCATTGATTTTTGATCGTACTCGATTTTATGCCAACCAACAAACTTCAATAATTTATCGATTTTTGCTTTATGCGGAATGATATCACTGCCGTCAAAATGCCACGCTTGTCTTAAAACGCCAGAAGTAATATCAAAAAGGCCTTCGCTTAATTGAAAGCATTGGTCGGCAAAATTAAGCAATAGATAAGTTTCATTATCTATTGCTATCGTTAAGCCCTGACTTGTATTAATTTCACTGCATAAGCTATTTGCATTATAACGAGAGTATTTATCTTCGATGCGCCACACTTCTTTAGTTACTAAGCTGGCAACTGTATCAGCTAATCTTTCATTTTGACTATCAAACAAAATTTCACATGGACTTGCCATCGCATAAAAGCTAATAGCCAGGCCATCTTGGGTTTGATTCATTTGGTAATGTCTGTTTTTCAAAAAAATCCTAAAGTTTAATTAAAATGAATAACTTATTTGTAATACGATGGCATCAATACTTGGATACAGCTCCATATTCGCCAGTTCTCCGGGCTGTTCAAAACCCGCATTAGTGGGATTTTGGCTATAATATTCAGCTCTGAAAGACAGCTCGTTACCATTTGCTAACTGTGTGCCATATTTAAGACCTAAAGTATAAGTAGTCATTTCACCAATACGATAGTCTGCACTTGCAAACTCAGGCAAGGCGTCATTTTGGTTCAAAAATGGGCGATAAAATTCAGCCGCTTTTTGTTGATAATACCGTATATGAGGCTCGATATAACGATTATTACCAATAAAAAACCTGAATCTGGAATCTATTGTATGAGATTTTATATTCCAGTCATCCCACAAATAGCGATAAGAAAAATCAAAAATACTCTGTTTAAAGTGATACTTTGTTTGCCAGTAAACGCTTTGCTTAGTTCGCTTACCTGGACGGTGTTCATATAGGTTTTTTTGAGTTAAGCCGTTATTATCAACAAGGCTCAATACCTTAAAAGGATCCGTTGAATAACCCTCAACCATTGAATGCGAATAATTAATTTGCATTAACATTCTACGATTAATAACCTGAGTAAATCCTAATAAGATATCTGTTGTATTTTTATTGTCGGAATTAACTCTGGATGCATCAGCATTATCATCGGCAGCATTTTCTCCGGTTTTAATGATCATAACTTCAAATGGTGCAGGGATCCCGCCTTCAGGCGTAAAAGTATCAACAAAATGACTTAATCCAACAGAAATTGTTGCGTTTTTTTTATTAAAATCAAGCGCTAAATTACTGTTAAGCCCGATAGATAAATAATCATATTCTTTTGAAAAATGTAAACCTGAACTGAGTTTAAGATCAGAGGCTATAGGTTGGGTCCACTGTGCATTTAATTGCAGGCGAGTGTCTTTAAAGGTGTCGTCTAATGGCGTTTCACTTGCCGCTACCTGATACTGCCCGTTACCTGAAGGTCGGCTAAATGTTTGTACCTCAGGCTGAGCTACAGCACCATTGGCTGAAGCCCCGGTTAATGAATCTAAAGTTAGCTTTAAATTTAAGAAGTGTTCATCATCAAACTCTTTGGTGCCAACAAGCATAGCCTCAGCGGCTGATACTCTATCTGTTTCATTATAAAATAAAACAGCAGTATCGAATTCCCATTCATTCTCATCCGCATCAGCGGTAGTGCCCAATAATGCACAACTCGCCATAGTTAAAGCGGCTTTGATATTCGTTTTTTTTGTTTTTTGATTATTTTTCTTTAATTGCATCCGCAGCCACCACCGCCAAATGATCTTCCTCTGATGGTAAGGCCTTCTTGACTATTTATGTGCAGTTTAAAATTAGTTAGTTGCATCCACAGCCTCCACCGCCAAATGATCTTCCTCCTGACGACGCTTCTTTACTAAAATAAATATGATCGTCCAGAGCATCATCTAATCCATTATTTAATGCCATTTCCTTTTTAGCTAACAGATCTCGTTCCCAGGGTTGCACTCCCAGACTGCTACATCCTGTCGCAGTGGTAACAGCGATAAATATTAAGGTTAATTTAACATTATGTTTCATTGCGACCTCTGAGGAGTAATAGGCTCTTTATTTGAAATAAGCATAAGAATATCGGTTTCATATTGTTTTTTGTTTTGAGTTAAAAATCCCACGTGAGATTTTTTTACTTTACCGTCACGACCAATTAAAAAGCTGCTCGGCATGCCTAATAATTGATATTTTTCAGCTAATATTCCCTCAGGATCATAAATCACAGGAAACGAAGCCGGGTTTTCCTTTAAAAATTGATCGGCTAGTCGACGCTCTGTATCCAAGTTAACACTGAGCACTGTAAAATCATCACCCGCTAATTTTGCCTGAACTTCATTCATCCAGGGAAATGACTTACGACAAGGAGTACACCAGGAAGCCCAAAAATCTAAATAAATGACTTTACCTTTATGTAATGCGAATTGTTGATAAAAATTAAGTTGTTCGGGCTGAGTATTGTTCTTTTCAGCGAAACTCACACCACTAAAAACAAAACATAACATAAATAAAACTGTCTTTAACATAGTGCTTAAACTTGTTATTAATAAGATATGTTTAAAAGCATAACAGGTATTTCTTAATGCTTACTTAAGAAAAGTAACAAAATAAAAAAACTTATAAATTTTTAGCTTTGAATTGTTAAATTATATTAAAGTGGATTACTCATCTGAGACCAACAATTAAAATCACTCATTAATGTCCTATTTGATATAAATCCCCTTTTACATTCACTCTAATCAGTCTTTGTATATTTGATGCATAAAACGATTACGTTAAAATTTACAATTCGCTAATAAACATGAGCTTAGGTAATCAACCTTTATGAAACATAAGTTATTTCATTGACTTAAAAGTTTCATAAAAACACAATTGCATACAATATTCTTAACTGTATACTCGCCACAGTTCTCGGGCCTGTGAATATAAATGTTAATGATTTTACGGAAAATGGAATATAAATTATGTTAAGAAAATTTGCACTACCTTGTGTTTTACTCACTTCAGGTTTATTAAGTTCACACGCATTAGCCAATACATGTTATCGCGCAACACCCACTAATGGCCCTAGCCAACCGGATACCTGCGTTGATATTAAAATAAAGGAAATGCATGGTACACAAATTACTTTAGAGGCTAATGTAGCCACAATTGGCAGTGATTTTTCTGATGATATGCAATGGCATTCGAATATTGATGGTGCTTTAGGCTATGGCAAATCGATTACAGCTAATTTAACTCCGGGGAAGCATAATATTACGGCGGGATTTGGCTGGCCACATTCACCCTATTATATGGATAAAACATCAATTGTCGTCAGAGAAAAACGCTGTATAAATGAAAGCCCTTCTACCGCATTAACCACTGAGGTTTGGTACGGCATTAGGTTTACTAATCAAGAAGAACGAGATATCAAAGTATATTGGTCAAGATATACGTCTGCAGACAGGTTGCTTTATAGTACTTTATCTCAAGGTCAGAGTGTCACATTAAATGGCTATCCTGGTAATAAATGGGTTATCACTGATGAATATGATAATTGTATTTCGAGTCACGAAAGTACTTTTGAAGATCAAACTGTAAACGTTGAGTTTGACTATTAATTATTTTTGATAAATAAAAAGGTACTTTGTCAGTACCTTTTATTCGGGAAAACTAAATTTATGATTATTTAGAGTTTAGTCCATACACCAGATGTGCCGGGCTCTTCATTTTTTGTCCACCAGCCAGCCTGGTATGTTTCGCCACCATGGGTTACTTTATCGCCACCGTTATAAACAAGATCGGCACGCCATGCACGAATTTGTCCATCATCAGGGATCACTTCTTCCCATGGACCACCAAGATCCGGGCTATTACCTTTTGTCCACCATTTGGCTTTATATTCTACGTCATTAAACAATACAGTGTCTCCGGTATTATAAACTTTAGTAGCATCCCAAGTGGTAGTCCCACCTGTGGTTTTATTGGTAACTGTGATCGTAAAGTGAGATGTCACATTTGCTGTGCCATCAGAGACCTCAACAGCTACACTATAATCTGTATCTTGAGTCACTTCAGCTGCAGCAATCGTCACATTACTTCCTGAGCCAGACAAAGTTAAACCTGCAGGTAGATCCCATTGGTAGCTGAGAGTATCTCCATCAGCGTCAGAAGCGGTTACTGTAACAGCAGTCGATGTATTTTCTTCTATGCTAATATCAGCAATAGGCGAGACAACAGGTGCTGTATTACCCGTTGTTGGTGCAATAACTGATACACTCACACTTTTATTTACGCTCGCTTTACCATCTGAAACTGCCAGTGTGAAAACATAAGTCGTATCTTGTGTTACATTTGGTGCAGTAACTTCAACTGCTGGGGTGCCATTACCTGTCACTGAAAATGCGTTATCGATAGTCCAGTCGTAACTTAATACATCATTATCGGCATCAGTCGCCGTTGCTGAAATACTCAATACTGAGCCAGCATTAACTGATAAATTAGCAGGTAACGTTACTACAGGCTTATGGTTAATAGGTGTTGTTCCACCTGCAAGCCCCTGGTGCATAGCGTTTAAAATGTCACCATTGTCTGCATCTATTTCCCAGGCAAATAAACCCGCCAAATTATTGTTTCTTACATATTGACCTTTTGCTTTCACAGAACGTGCATTATCGTAAGTGATTAATTTTCCTGATGTCGGATTCCAAACGTACGCTGCATCTGCGACTTCATCATAACCCGCTTCAAAGCCATTGATACCTGTATCTGCGTTACCAAGCATATTTGCTTTAATACCTTTGTAATCGATTATCCCGGCTTCCCATACACCTTGTGCTGTAGAGCCAGTCAATTTACCATTACCAGGTGATGTCATTGGGTTCGAAGGATCTGTCGCCGTACTTGGGTAAACACCTTCCCAGCCACGACCATACATTGCTGTGCCGACTACTATCTGTTGTGATGCAACCCCTTGTGCTAACAATAAATCAACTGCATTAGTTATTGTATAGGCAGGGCCTTTACGCGGATTTCCTTCATCATCTAAGCCTGTGCCATCACATTCACCGGCACTTAAATGGGAACCACAGTTTAAACCTGTCTGGTGCCCGGTAACATTATTCCAACCACCAAAAAAATCATATGTCATGGCAAATATATAATCCATATATTGCGCTGCATCTGCGTAATTTACGTCTTCAATTTTGTCATAACCCGAACCAATCGCTGATGTTAATTCATAAGTTCGACCCGTTTGTGCACTGAGTTCGTTTAACATAGCGCGTAATTCCTGCATTAGTGCTACATAAGCTGCACCATCATTGAGTGGATCGCCCAGATTGGCATTTGCACCGTCACCTCCCGGAAATTCCCAGTCAATATCGATACCATCATAAAACTTCCAGGTTTTCAAAAACTGCTTCATCGAAGCAACAAACGTATCGCGATTCGCTTTATTGGTAAATCCATAGAAAGGGTCTGATAAAGTCCAGCCTCCAACAGATGGCAATATTTTAAGGTCAGGATAGCGTTGTTTTAAAGCCATTAACTGAGCATAAGTACCGCGAATAGGATCTGTTGATGCGATCCCCGGCAATGTTTTTTGTACCGCAGCCCAGGGATCATGAATAGCAACTTCAAAATCTTCTGAATCAGCACATGCTTTTTGTAATGCTCTCCAGCTGTTGCCATTTTCAACTTCTTTTAAAGATTCATTAGGGCCACAAATGGGAATGAATCCATACAACAAATGCGTTAGATTATGAGCTGGAATATTAGTCACATCAAAATCACGACCATATATTCCCCACTCAACAAAATAAGCACCTACCACTGTATCTTGTGGATTATCGAATTGCTGATTATTTGGATCATAATCCATAGCCAAAGGAGCTAAATGGCCTCCATCAGTATCTGCAATGACAATTGGCTTACCTGCGCTTTTTGCACATGTATTACCTTCACATAACTCTACAGTCAGTGAATGGCGACCAGATTGAGTATAAGGAAATGAAATAACACCATTTTTAGTGCCAGCAGCCAGGGTTCCTTCATTTACTAACGCATCGTCAAAATACACTTTATAGTTATCACCGCCATCACCACTCCAGGCATTCCATTTAATACTGATATCAACTTGATCTTTAGCCTGCACGATTTGCTTATATGAACCTTGTCCATCAAGATTGACTTCCACAAATGAATACTCTTGCGGTGTCCAGTCAATACTTGGTGTTGAAGGGGTTGAAGCTGCTTGCCATGAAGCGAGTATTGCACTGACGGCACAGGCCGTTAATAATTTTTTAGTCATTGTATTTTCTCTTTTATTTATTAATGAAATTGCATTCTATATAACCAGCATTATTGCTTAGCCCAAACATTAGCAACACCTGGCTCATCACCTTGAGTCCACCACCTGGCGGCATATTTTTGATCTTTATAAATTACAGTGTCGCCAGCTTCGTATACAGATTGTTGATACCAATTTTGATCATTGTCAGGTACCTCTAGTTGCCAGGCATTTCCCTGATCAGGTTGCTGATTTTTATTCCACCACTTAGCAACATAAACTTGATTGAGATAAGTCACTTTCTCTGCGGCCAGGTAAATTTTGCTTGGATCCCAGGCTGGAATAGTTGGATCGGTCGTTGTATTTATGACAGTTAAAGCAAACCTTTTAGTTGTAACCAAACTACCATCAGATACCGTTACAGAAATGTTGAAATCAGTATCCATTGCTACTTCTGCTGCGGTTAGTGTGATATTTGCATCTGTGCCGGTATAGCTTAATTCAGCAGGAATTTGCCAGGTATAAAATAGCTCTGACTGTTGATCGTCAAATGCATGAACATGTATATCGACATTGGTATTTTCATCAATACTAATATCTGCTAAATCATGTACTATTGGTGGGGTATTGTCTGGTGCTGCCGTAACAGATAACGAAAAACTATGATCTTTGCTGGTAGCCCATACTTGATTACTTAATAAACTAACGGTGTCAAAATGGATTTCACCCTGGCTATCTTTCACGCCTATTTGTAAATATTGCCCAAACTCAGTATTAAGTTGATTAGCTAATTCAGCCTGCCAACCATCTTGATTTTGTTGATTAATATCAAGTTGGTGTGTCACCAATTCAGTACCAGTTTCATCAAATAGTCGGAATTTAACCACATCCGTGATCGCTGCGTCCTGTCCTTGCTTTACAAAAAAACCGAGTTGCTGCCAGAGATCGGGGTTAATAACATCGCGTTTAATGGTGATATCGCTACAATTAAAAAATCCTTCGCCTACCACATCGATACGTTGCCAATGGGTATATAAAATTGCATCGCCTGCTCTGTCTGCGGGGATCGCTACATTCATTTCGTAAAAACGTTTATCATCAGCGTCTTTAATAAAATCAATGTTGCCATGTGTTTGTATTAATTCTAAGTCTTGCCAAGTTAATGGTTGACTAGCGCTGTCATAATCAGGCTTAGATAAATAGAATCGCCAAAAGCTAGGATTATGAGGGGTTGTTGCGCGAAAACGAATTTTAATATTATCATTTGCATTAGGTACGACTTCACTTCGCTGCCAATCAACTGATGGCATGTTCATCCCTCGTTTCGCATGGCTACCCGCAGCACATAAAGTGCCATCGGGTATATTCTCTTCAATGGCATTTTGGTTGGTATAATCGGCCGTATTAACAGCGAATTCATGCTCCTGAATAAACTGGACGTGCCCTGATTCTAAATAAGCAGCCCGACATGCCAGGTTGGGAATGTTACTGCCATCTTCTGGCCACCAATAACCCCCTTGTGCCTGACAAATAGCTTGCCTGGCCTTGGGGTTATCCATAAAACCATGGGCATTAACTTGTTGTGATACAGCGATGCCAGCTATAACTAAACTGGTAAAACTGAGTGGTTTTAATAATTTCTGGTTAATCATTTTATGCTCCTAGGTTAGGGAGCCAGGCTCCCTATTTAAGATTATTTACAGATCACAGACTTTATTCCAATCGGCAGTGCCAGCTTCAGCACTGGTCCACCATTTTGCTTTATAAATCTTATTGTTATGTTTCATCATATCACCCCCATTAGCGTGACTAGGATTACCAGCCCAGTCAGTTTGCGGCCAATTTGGATATGTGGGTACATCAGCAATGACAATTCCATCACAGCCAGTTCCTGGATCGGGATCTGGATCACTGCCTTGAGTGGCTTCAGGTAAATGAGGATACTCAAATTTAAAGGCATAAGTTTGACCATTTTTTTCAATCGTAAAATTGGCAGGCCCACTGATAGGCATGTAATACATAACTTCTGCACTAACTGATTGATTTGGTGCAAATGCTTCTTCAATACCTCCATATTGGTTTATTAATTTAATAGAAAAACGATGGAACTCATTTTCAAAGCCACCAATATTATTGCCAGCTGCATTTGAAGCATTGGTACGCACTTTAATATCTAACTTTTTAGTGGCATTCCAGTTTGATTTAAAAATAGCTGAAGTTGATACCGGTACATCAAATGAAATCGTTGCACCAGATAAATCTAATTCAGAATTATTAGTAAATTTAAATGTGGGACTAATAGGATAGTTATCATCGCCTTCGGGGAAATCTTCGGCAATAAAACTAATATTAACCATTTTTTCCGGCACGACAAAATCAGCATTTCCGATTGTATTATTATAAGTAGTACCGCTTTGATTAAACTTGTTGTAAGCAAGAGATGTCATGGTTGAGCCCATAAAGTACTCACCTTTAGCAGCGTCATAATCAAAGTCGCCAGCCAGCTCCCAAAACATGACTCCGCCTAAACCATTATTAATTACATAATCAAGTTTAGTACCCATAGACTCTTCATCTTCGGTAGATAAAAACACTTTTTTATCTGCATTCCATAGCCAGGGCGCGACGGCCACACTATCGTAGTGGCGAGTATAAGTTCCTGTGAATTGATCATCAGGATCTGTTTCAGGGTTTAAACCATATGAAGCTAAATAACTACCCGTTATGCCATTTTCTAAATTTTTAGTATGCCATAATGGGTTACTACCAGCAGGAATTTCACGATCATTTTCTGTATCATGCCAAAGGTTATCTATGCCAATTGCACCATTACCACAAAAGTTTTTATCTCCCTCGCCAGTCCCTTTAGGGCAGTTTGCCTGATCAGGAAATACCGCCTGGCCCCATAGGCCATTGGTGCCACCCGTTACATCTTTAAAGCCCCGGGTATAATAAGGTAAGCCAATATTAATACGCCCGGCTGACAAACCACCTCGGAAATAACGCACCGCCCAATCAGTATTTAAATAACCGATACCTTCAAATTCTTTGGTGCCATATACATCCCACACTTTCAACTCTGAATCTTCACCTGTATCAAATAAAGCGGCATTATGACCAACATGAGAATTCCATGCGCCATGTAAGTCATAAGACATGATATTGACATAATCTAAATACTGAGTAGTTTGAAAGGTTTCCATGCCGCGTAATAAATACCCGGATGAAGGCGATGCAATGGTTAACATATAATGCTTACCCGCAGCTTCACCTGCTTTATCTAAAGCTTGGCGTAATGATTTCATTAATACTTGATAAGAAGCATTTAAGCCCGCACGACGCGCATTTGAGATTTCAAAATCATCAGGATGTCCGGCATCTGCCATTGATGACGGATATTCGTAATCAATATCAACACCATCAAAACCGTATTTTTCAATGAACTCCACAGCACTGGCACTAAACGCAGCAATACCTGCTTGGTTCACACTGCCATCCGCATTGGTTGTCATGGTATAAAAACCACCACTGGGAATACGACCTTCTTCAGAAAAATAACCTCCGGTTTCTGCCCAGCCACCCACTGAAATTAACGTTTTTACATCTGGATGTATTTTTTTATATTTATTCAGTAAGTTGAAATGCCCTTTGTAAGGTAAATTAGGATCAAGCTCTGCACCTGTCACTCCTGGCCATTCCATATTGGTCGCTGGGTTATTTGCTGAATTAGGATCACCAATTGATACTTTATTGCTGGAATCAACATGAGCAAAGGCGTAATTGATATGGGTTATTTTATCCCAGGGAATATCATTGACTAAATAACTAGGTTGGCCATTAGCCCCATTACGCCAGCTGGTGAAATAACCGATTACGCGACGTGGGTGATCAGTGCCCATTTTCTCTCGGCCATTGACATCGTAAATACTACAATAGGGCGTATTCACATCTGGCGTTTGATATAACCCGGCTGGCTGACAATCATTTCGATTACCGCCTGTTTGATCGTCAGGTACCACATTTACCGATATTGTATTACTTTGCGCTGTAACATCTTTGTCGTCTGTTGCATGTAAAACAAAGTTAACTTGCCCTGTCTGTGTGGCCTGCCAGGTAAAGCTAGTATCAGCTCCTGTATTGTTAAATACAGCACTATGATTGGCCGTTAAAGCTAACTTAACAACCTGGCCATCTGTATCTGTTGCTGATAAATCAAAAGATATGACATCGCCAACTAAAACTTTATCAGGAATGATTGCCGTTAATTTTGCAACAGGTGGTTGATTAACATCTGTGGTTTGCACTGTAATTGTGACATCTGAACTTAATGTAGTTGCACCTTCATTATCAAATGCTTTCGCTGTGATACTGTGACTACCTAAGGTTGCAGTCCAGTTATGTTCAAAAGGCGTTTGATTATCTATTTGTAATAAAGCGCCATCTAAATAAAATTCAACCTTTGCAATTGTACCGTCTGGATCGGATGCATCAGCTTTCATGACAACGCTGTCTTTATCGTTAAAAGACGAACCAGCTAAAGGAGAGTTTATACTTACTATTGGTGGTTTATTTTCTATGACAACGCTGTCACAGTCACCCAGTTTTTTCCACTCTTGCCAGTCACCAGATTTTTCCACCGGATTAGATTTATTCCACCATTGTGATTCAAACGCCTGATCTTGCAGTTGTACTTGTTCACCTTTAACATACGCTGTATTTTCTTGCCAAATCGCGATTTCACTACAATCAATCTGACTCGCCTGGGCAATCCCCGCGGTTAACGCCATTGAATAAGCGCTTAACTTAAATGCTATTTTTAATTTTTTTTCTAAGCTCATTTCAACCTCCATTCCCATTTTATTATGATAAAAACAATTGGTCCTAAAATTACTACATAATAAAAATAACATCATATTTACATTTAGCAAGAAAAGTTTTTTCTGTTCGGGTTTAGAACCGATGAAAAATCAAACAAGCTTAAGTACTTTACATATACCTGTATTATTGCGTTTACGGCCGATTAGGGAGGAAATTTCAAAACTGACTCATGAAATTAAAAATCCTTTAAATATAGAGTGTTAAGTGTAACGTGAAATAAAATCATAATAGTGTAAATTATTTTAAATAACTCAACTTAATGTTAGCAATAAGTACGAGAATCAAGTTGATTAATATTCAACATTTCAAAAATAGCAGTGCTTATGGATCTGAACAAAACGCGAACCTCCCAATCTTGAAGATTACATTCTGCTGCCCACGAAAATACATACTAATTAACAGAGGGTGTCATTAATGGATTATCATTGCTTGCCATTGAACATTTCGCGTATTGGCGAGCTAACATATATTCAGCAATATAATTAACAAACACTGATGAGGTTTTCATAGTTCACACTTATCTTTTTGCTGTGTTTATATACAGTTGTGTGCCATGAGGTTTTTTACCACATACTATACACCTGTTTGTCGTTTTTTGTGATTTCTTCAAAGAGTGAATTCCTGGGTAAACCATTGAACATGTTTAGTTATTCCTTTATCCTTGAAAAAATTAAATTCAGACTATAAGACAAAGTGTGTGGATACTATACACCTGTTTGACGTCTAATAAGTTGTTAGCTTTACATAAGGATATTCGAGCATATGCGAACAAGTCGAGTTTTTGGTGAAAGAAGGCTTAGTGATTTTCTTGAAGCATCCAAATCTAATATTTTGTCATCAATAGATTCAGAAAAAGATGACTATATACTCAATGTTAATGAAAGCGACTATATTGCACACAAGCTATCAGAGGCAACCATTGAATCATTAGAAATACATGAAGATCAAATATATGCGTCTTCATCTGAAAGAATGATCTCAGCAGAACAGTTCCCTCGTTCATTCCATGTTTACTCAGGTAAATCTTATAAGAAAGACGTTATCAAATTCCATGTTCCAATCAGCGGTAATGTTCAGTTATTAGACTGTGTGCCGAGTAGTCATATAATGTGGACAATGGACATAGAAGTAAATAGAAATGAATTTTGCTTTGAAATCATCAACTTTTCCAATGAGCCTGAGAGTATCGTTAGAGAAAAAGATTCAAACCTTAGAAGCATTATGCAACAACTAGTTAATGTTCAACGAGAAGTAGAGCGGTTTAATTCTAGTTGTGAAGCACAAATCAAATCCGCTTTTGAATCAACAAAAAGCAGAATTAAAGCAAAATCAGGTGTATTAGCTTCATTAGGTGTACCAATCAAAAAGAGTTCAGAGACATCTCCAACTTTTGCAGTTCCTGCTCCACAGAAACGTAAAAAAGTTACCCTAAACAAGCCTAAAGTTAATGAAGTTGGGTATAGCCCTGAGCCATGCTTAGATCAGTCAGTATATAACTATATCCTTCAAATGATACATGATGTAGGTAAAGAGTTTGAGCGCTTACCTAGTTTATATGCTCAAAAAGAAGAAGAGCATCTAAGAGATCATTTTCTCATGATGTTAGAACCTAATTTTAATGGTTCTGCAACGGGCGAAACGTTTAACAAAACAGGTAAAACAGATATTCTCTTACGCCATGAAAATACTAACGTATTCATTGGCGAGTGTAAGTTTTGGAAAGGCCAAAAAAGTTTCCTAGCTACGATAAGTCAATTGTTGGGCTACCTTACATGGAGAGACTCAAAAGCTGCTGTAATCATGTTTGTACCAAATAAGGACTTTACTAGTGCTGTTGATGTTGCTAAATCATCAGTTAATGAACATGAAAACTTTATTAAGTTTGTAAATGAAAAAGATGAAACATGGTTCAATTATGAATTTCACCTAAACGGTGACAGAAACAGAATAGTAAAGATTGCTGTCATGCTTTACCATACGCCAAGGTAAAGCTAAAAAAATAAGAATAACAGTAAGAATAACAAGAATAAAGCAAAATAACGTGAGCTTGCGGCAGCATAGCGCAACTTTCAAAAATTGATCTGATTTAATCTACCTAACCAAATTACTTAGGTAGGAATAATGTCAGACTTACTTTCCAGCACCATCGCCGCATTTGAACAATGGCGCAATGATAAACCCAATAAGTGTTCACCCATACCGCCGGTCTTGCGTCAACAAGCGCTCGCCTTATTGCCTCACTATTCCAGAAGTAAAATCGCCTTATCTTTACGTATCAGTGGTCATCAACTCAAGCAATGGGCAGCCCTCCATGTTCCCAATGAACGTGAGGATTTCGTTGAATTACCTCTCTCTCCAACACCTGTACAGCCTAGGCAACTTGACGTTAAATTCAATAGCGGTGACCAGTTATGTCTCTCTGGGGGCATAGATAAATCCCTCATTATTTTGATCCGACATTCCGCACCCTAATTTATGAATACATTTCTTGATATGTTTTGCCTAAGGCATTTAACACGCTTGAGTGCCTGGGTTCTAAGTTGGCAATTAGGCCGTTTTTCTGCTCAAAATACATAACAGTGATACCGCTAAAGCAATGAAATATCCATCTGTCGGTTGGTTTTTGGCTTGGCTTTTTCTTTTGATCGGGAAAGTGTTGGCCAGTGTCCCGTAGTCCCTTTCTGATCCTGTGCTCAAGGGCGTTGTAAACCATTAAGCATAAAGTCATTATCATCAGTAGCGCTTCTATTCGTTCCGGCTTTTTCAAAAATATCGCGCTGGTAAAAAACTCTGGGCTCTTTAAAAACTTAAAGCCACGCTCAACTCGCTGTTGCCCTTTGTATTGGCTTAACAACTCTGCCATGTCGAGGTTATTGATTTCGTTGGTGGCCAGAATAAAGCAGCCGCACTTGGTTTTTATCTGCTCACATTCGGTTAGTGAGCTGGCTAAAATCCCTTCGATGAAGTATTCAAAATAATCGGGTTGGGCGTCTTTTGCCGGCTGGCCTTTGTTTTTATAGCGTGCTTTTTCTCTGATATTAATTGAATTAACTTGCATTATCGGCGAACTTTTCTGCCATTTTGCTAAAGCTTTGCGAGCATCTTGTTCACAGGAAAAGGCTTCTTTGTTCAGTTTTATAAAGCAGAATAAAGAGAATAACAGTGACACCCACCGTTAATAGCTATATTTGATGTTTGTTCTAAACTTTATTTATAGCTGTGAGTAAGTTCTTGAGGTGTAAAGATGGCAGTTCCCAGAAGACGTCAGGTTAGTTTAATTGATACGCCATATTATCATTGTATTTCTCGCTGTGTTCGACGCGCATTTTTATGCGGAGAAGATGAGCAAACAGGCCAGTCTTATGAACATCGTCGTGACTGGGTAGAAGAAAAACTGTTATTCCTTGGTAAAGTGTTTTGTATTGATATTTGTGCCTATTCGGTGATGAGTAACCATACTCATATTGTGTTGTATGTTGATGAAAGAAAGGCAATAAGGCTAAGTGATAAAGCGATAGTTATTCGTTGGCATAAATTATTTAAAGGCACAATGCTGACTCAGCAGTTTGTTCGCGGTGCACAGTTTGAAACAGCAGAGAAAATGACTTTAGCGCACACAATTAGTACATATAGAGCGCGTTTAAAAGACATCAGTTGGTTTATGCGCGTGTTGAACGAAGACATTGCCAGACGAGCTAACAGAGAAGACAATTGTCGCGGTCGATTTTGGGAAGGGCGTTTTAAATCTCAGGCACTTTTAGATGAAGCGGCATTGGCTGCCTGTATGGCTTATGTGGATTTAAACCCCATCAGAGCAAAAAAGGCCAGTACGCCTGAAAGTTCAGACTACACGAGTATTCAAAAACGTATTAAATATGCTTTAACTGGCAAGCAACCAAAATCATTATCAAAATTTATTGGCAGTCCAAGAAAACATATGCCAAAGGGCTTACCTTTTGAGTTAGCGTCATATTTAGAATTGGTGGAACTAACAGGCCGTTGTATACGAGAAGATAAAAGAGGGTATATAAATCAACAGACTTTACCGATACTTGCACGATTAGATATAACACCAGAAAATTGGATAAAACTCACCAGCCGATTTACTAAATTATTTCATGGTGCTGTAGGTAAAGAGCCTGCACTCAATGAATTTTGTGAGCACCAACATATAAAGCGACGATTGAATAAAACGAATTGTGAAAAAATACTTGCTTAGAAAGAGTTACTCAAACAACAGACTACAGCAATCACCCTCATTATTTTATTGAGGCAATTAAGTGTGAGATTATTTTTATCTCCCACAATTTACACTCAACAAAACACCTGTGACGATTGGTTTTTAATTCAAAAGACATCAACTTTTCAAAAACTCGGAGTCTGAAAGTGATCAATAAATTCAATTTAAGAAAATTAACGGTGGGTGTCATCGTTTCTAATCGTTTCTAATCGTTTCTAGATCGTTTTATGCGGAACTCGGGAGATCCACATTATTAGATATAACACCAGGCAATTGGATAAAACTCACCAGCCGATTTACTAAATTATTTCATGGCGCTGTAGGTAAAGAGCCCGCTCTTAATGAATTTTGTGAGCACCAACATATCAAACAACGATTGAATAAAACGAATTGTGAAAAAATACTTGCTTAGCAAGTGTTACTCAAATTGCATTAATTCTCCAAATATTTCATTGGGGCAATTAAGAGTGAGATTATTTTTGTCTTTCGTTATTTACACTCAACAAAACACCTGTGACTATTGATTTTTAATTCAAAAAACGGCGACTTTTTTAAAACTTCCGAGTCTGGAAGCGAACAGAGTGTCAATTGTAAGAAAATAACGGTGGGTGTCATTGTTTACTTTGCTTTTTTAGTTGTTGGATTACTGCCAATATTTTGGTAGTCGAAAAAATAATAATACCGACATTCCGCAGCACTTTTAAGAATAAATTTTTCTTGCGGTAACTATTTCTATTAATAAGCATAACTGTTATATTTCCATTCTGAACCCATAAAAGGAACTTTGTATGACACAATGTAATTTAAGTACTAAAATTAAACTTAGTGATCATGGTGAAAAAGCGTTAAACAAAATAAAATTAATTACTGATGGAGCTAGCATAGGAAAAGGAACGTTAATTGTTGGTTCATTACTTAGCTTTATTACCCCTTCTAAGAAAATTCGTAATTTGGCCGCTAAGGGCTCAACAGACTGGAGCAATGTTGCTAATGCTATTGGAACATTAGATAAAATAAAATTAAGAGAGCTATATAATACCGCTTCATATGCATAATTAAAAACTACGGGTAAAGAGCAGTCATTTTGGAGGGATTTAAGATTATGTATCAGTCGAAAAATGTAATTGCCTCTCTTGTTTTGTTGTCCTCTTTTTCTGCATGCTCTAGTCCTGATGCAGGTTTAGCGACCTATCTTGATTTAGTATCCAAGATTCAAAATAAATGGACTGAAGTTCAGAAGCAAGTTGAACAATGTGATAAAACACAGGCTAATGTATCAAAACCTAAATTAGAACTTTGCGACTTAAATGAAAGATCTATAAAGGGTTTGTTTTATATCCATTCAAAAAATAACAATCTTTGTTCATTAAAAAAACAAAATGAACTACTTGTTTTACTAGGAAAAGAAAGAAATTATCGCACTCAATTAAGTGATATAAGTAAAATAGAGCTTCAAAGACACATAACAAATGAAAGCGCGAAAATAATTGATGATGCACATTATTTCTTGCCTATTATATCTAGTAGTAGTTATGACTTAGAGCAGGAATTTTATGCGTTGCCTACAGAGGAACAAAAAAAATTACTTAACTGTAATGAATTAAAAAGTAATTTTAATATTGAATCTGCTATGTCAATTTTAGAGGCACCATCAAATTAATTTATTTTTGTTATTAACTCAGAGTACTAAATTAAAACCCATAAATTTGGGAAGTTAATTGAGACTCATAAGGCTTTACTAAACTCCATGATCCAGTTGGTTTCCCAGGTTTTACCATTATCTTGAGAAAATGCCTGTTCCCATCTGGGTTTATCAACTTGATGTGAAATCCATAAAAAACGTACTTTTATCGCTTTACCTTTAAAAAATTCATCCGCATAAAAAGTCCCTATGCCGTCAACAAACTTGCCTTGCATTGGTGCATCAAGCTGGTCTGAATACCTGCCATCTAGCCACCAGATAGACCATAATTGTGTTTCTTTATTAAAGGTTCTGATCGTTGCTGCGTAATAATTATCTTCAGGAAGCGCTAATTGATTATCATCAAAATTCCCCATACCACCAAGTATTTTTTGTGTCACCGTTGTTCCTGTAAACTCTTCCCATTCTTCATTATTTACTAGTCGGTGTTTTAGTTTTTTGTGCTTCACTTGCCAGTGTCCAATGAAAAAATCGAAATCTGACATACCAGAATGAAGATTATTTTGGTTCATAGTTTTCCTTTAAAATATAATTGATCTTGATTGAACTCTAAAATCAGAGTCTAATCCTTATATAGGACAGATAGCGTCCTAATTAAAAATAAGGTAGAAAACTATTTTATGGGCAAACCCACCAGCCAAATTTTAGCTGTTCTTGAGTTACTACAAACCTATGGTCAACTAAGTGGCACTGAATTATCGGACCGACTAGGCATAGAAAAACGCACTTTACGCCGCTATATCATTGCATTAGAAGATTTGGGTATTCCTATCATGAGTGAACGTGGTCGTTATGGTGGTTACAAACTGATCTCTGGCTTTAAACTACAACCTATGATGTTTGATGAAAATGAAGCATTGGCACTTTCGTTAGGATTAATTTCAGTAAAACAAACAGAATTAGTAGAGTCTTTGCCTGCCATTGAAACTGCACGGGCTAAATTAACTCGCATTTTACCTGCGGCCCTTAAACAACAGGCTAAAGATATTTCACACGCTGTCAGTGTAGATCTATTGCCTAAGAGAGGGGGCTTAACTTTATCTACCCGTTTTCTACTTATTCTCAGTACTGCAATCTCAAAAAAACGGCAAGTTGAAATGCATTATAAAACAGCCAATAATATATTTTCTCAGAGAAATATAGATCCTTACGGCCTATCTTTTTATTTAGGTTATTGGTACCTGGTTGGTTTTTGTCATCTCAGGCAAAGCTCCCGAACATTTCGTCTTGACCGTGTTCTGGCAATTGAGATATTAGATATCCAATATGTGCCGCCTGTTGATTTTGACATTATAAGCCATTTACGCCATATGATCGCAACCATTCCCAGACAGTTCACAGCTGAAATATTATTAAAGACTGACCTTGAAACTGCCACCAAGGAAATTGATCACACTATGGGACTATTAACGCACACTGAAAATGGCGTGATCTTACATCATCAATGTGATGATCTAGCCTGGTTTGCAAGACAGCTCGCTTTTTGGCCATTTGAATTCACAGTTATTCAACCAACAGAGTTGTTTACTGAGCTAAAGAAAGTCGCAACACGAATAATGGGTTCATTAGAATAATAAATCTTAGTGTTAAACCTAAAGCCTTTACTTAGTTTCATCAACACTTACGTATTGATGAAACCGTATAATATAGACAGAAAATCAAAAATTAAGAGTTAACAGCTGCAACCTTAAGTTCTTTTTGTAATTCAACCAGGCTAAATTGACTGTTATTCTCACCATATACAAATAATTGACATTTTCCCCAGGAATCAGGAATTGACCAGGATTTCTCCTCTGTCACATTAAATGTAGAGCGTTTATTATCGCAACGTACTTCAACCGTATCAACTTGTCCTTTAATATCACTAAAAGCAAAATCACTTCTTACAAGCCTGTGATGCCAGAAATTTTTTCCGTCTATTTTAGCGGTAATGGCGATAGGTGTATCACTTTGGATCACATTTTTTACTTTTTCTGCATAAGGTTTTAATTGCGCACTGTATTGCTCACTACCTTCTTGCTTTTGTAATTGTTTGTAATAATACAATGCTGATGAGTACTTGTTTTTTTCTGTTGTTAACGAAAATGCGCGCACTAAAGCCGATGAATAAACACTTTTTGGTAAATACTCAGCGCCAGCCGGGATCATATGACCTAAAGTCGCTAATTCTGCATTTTTGTCATTTGTAGCCTGATAATATAAAGCTGATAAAGCAAGAAAGTAACTTTCTTCATAAAAGTTCCACTTAGGTTTTTCTTTTAATTCGGTTAATTTTTCTTTAACTTGGTCGAGTTTATTATCAGCAAGCAAATCATTTATTTGTTTGTATTTTCGAACGAATTTTCTCGATGCTCCATGAGATTTTCCGCTCATTTTAAAACTCATCTGCACGCTATTTTTACATTGCTGAATAGGTTTTCCATCTATTGTTGCCGGGTTAAATTGCCATTTCTTAATTGATTTAAGTGCGGCCTTTTCAAACCCTTTTATACCCGATGAACTTTCAACAACCGGCGATGATACCGAACCATCTTTTTCAACTATGTAACTTAGCTTTACCCAACCCTCTTTACCAATCGCTGATTTGGGGTATTTAGGCGGCACTCTTTTAATCGCTGTTGAGTCGATAATCACTTGTGGTGCGTTATCTACCGCATCTTTGGCCTGGACTATGGTAAATTGGCCTGCCAGTAAAATAGTTGAAGTAATAAAAAATGTTTTTGTCATGAAGGTCGTAATTCCTTTTAATTATTATTGTCAAAAAACTAGTTTATCAACCTTTTAATCATAGGAATAGAGCTGTGCCTATCGAATTTTTAGTGGGAGCTTGAGTTTTTACAGGTTAGTAGCTATGGGCACATTTAATTTACGTATGAGTTTATTATTTTTTGTATCTGGCCATTACGTCGCATGTCATAAAGTACACTATCTAATTGTTTTTTAAAATCATCTTTAAATGGATATTTATTGGTTGCGGTATAACCTAAAAATCCTTGTTCTATCGAGATAGTCACTCCTTCAGCTAATTTGGCATGTTTGCCATTTTCATCATATTCTCCCATTAACTTTAACTGTTTTAATTCCCATAAAATAGATAACTTATCATTCATATAACAGTCTGTTCTTCCTAAACCTAACATTAGTAAATTTTCGCGATTTCCTTTCGCTTCTGATACTGTTATTTTTCCCTTTTTCACTGCGTGCCAAAATTTATCTCCGCCAAGTTGAAATCCGGCGTTATTTCCTATTTTTAAACCATAATAATCTTCTGGCCAGTTAGGCCTGGATGATTTTTTAAATATGACTTCCCGGCAAATGACAATAACCTGTTCATCTAACAGAGGGAGAGAATAAGGCCAGATATATGGACGTTCAACAATATGAAAATATGGGGGGTAAATGGCAAAAGCCTGTCCTGTTTCAATTAGTTTTAATGCTCTTTTCCAGGGTAACGGAACTATTTCAACGTTATAATTTTTCATTTTTGCAAATGCAGTTGATAATATTTCTGTGTATATGCCTTGCATAGAATTATATTGATTATAAGAATAAGGAGGATAGTTTTCATCGGCATATATAGTCACATTAATCGGGTTTGCAAATGAACAAGTGGTTGCAATGCTCAGACACAATAACAATTTAATAACCCTATTTATCATTAAGAACTTGCCTATTAAGAGTAACATTCCCTTCTAGTTTAGCAGTATCATTCACATCCACCATCACCGCCGCCAAAACCACCATAAGATAACAATGCCAAATATAATAATTAACCAAAATCTTATGGCTTTCTTCATTATTTACTCAAATTTAATTCTTGCCGATAAAACGATTGCCAAAATAAATTTAGACTGATTTATCATGCTTTATAATCTAAACTTTAACTTAAACACAGTAATACTCAGGAAATCAACCGAGTGGCAACCGATACTAATATGAATAAATCCTGGCGGTTATATTTTATATTAGCAATATCTTATGTTTTGTCAGGCCAATTGATGGCTGGTTTAACATCACAAACTCAAATTGTGCTTATTTGGCTGCCTGCCGGAATAGCCTTAGTGGGTTGTTATTTGTGGTGGTGGCGATTTATACCTGCAGTATTCGTTGCGTCGATAGTGTTTAATTACTTTAACCATCCAAGTGCATACCCTGCGAATATTTCAACTGAATTAATATTAGAGTTAACAACAATTGCAACAGGTGCCAGCTTACAAGCTTTTATTGGCAGCGCCTTGTTGAGATATTGGATTGGAGATCCACTCAGGCTAGCTTCTGACTTTAAAGGGTTTGCTTTTATTTTTATTGTCGGTATTTTGTTAAATTTAATTTCGGCGAATATCGGTGCATTTGCTCTTAGTCAGTTCAACCCGATGTTTGCGCCAGAGCAGCATTGGAATAATGTTTTAAATTGGTGGCTAAGTGACTCTTTGGGTGTTTTGTTAGCCACGCCTTTTATATTAAGTTTGCTGCAATTAAGGCAAAAAGAACAACAAAATAAACCACATTTAATAATTTTATCAACGACTTGTTTGTTATTTGTCATAGTCACAGTTACAACGTTATTTTTTTCAAAAATTCGTTTTGAAAATGCTCATTCACTTGCGCAACGAGAGTTAAAAGTAGTTGAAAATAGTATGCACAGGCAATTAAATAATACCGTAATTAACCTTCAGGCATTAGCGGGTTACATTCAATCAAGTAATAAAATTAACCGACAAACATTTAAAAAATATGCTTATGAACTTATTAAAAATCAACCGAGCATTAAAGCGCTATCGTGGAATCCAATAATAAAACAAAGTGATTTATCACAGTTTGAAGATCTAATGAGTAAAATATACTTCCATCAAATAAAGGTGAAAGGGCAGCCATTACATCCAGATGATCCTATGGTTATTGTCAAGTTTATTACACCAGAAATAGGCAATGAAAAAGCAGTGGCATTTAATGTATTTTCAAATTATCAACGTAAAGAAGCATTACTAAAAGCCACATTACAGCAAATACCCAGGGCAACCTCCATCATTCAGTTGGTACAATCAGAGCAAGATGAACCTGCTTATTTACTTTTTCTGCCTGTATATAAACTAAACCCTGACGTCAACAATAATAGCTATAAACAACTTATTGGTTTTGCTACCGGCGTAATTTTAGCGCAAAAAATTATCGACTTAGCTTTAGCTGAAACTCAAAAAGATATGTTTAACTATGAGTTGTTTGAAAATAATCGTAATAAAGCATTTGCGAGTAATACGCGCTCCAAACAAATGACGCTAAATAAGCAAAATAAATACAATCCGTTAGTTTTTAAATTTAACGGACAGGTTTGGAATATGAATTTAGAGCCTAAGCAAGTATTTTTAGATCAATATCAAACCTATCTGGCTTTTATTGTTTTTGCATTTCAATTAGTTGTAGTTTCATTCACTATGCTGCTGATATTATTGATGAATAATAGACATACTGTATTAAATAATATGGTAAAACAAAGAACTGCGGATTTAAATCAGGCCAAACTCAAATCAGATAAATCAAATCTGGCTAAAAGTAAGTTTTTAGCGAACATGAGCAATGAAATCAGAACACCGCTTAATGCCGTTATAGGTTTTACTCAATTAGCTAAAAAACCAGAAGAAAGTAAACAATTACTCACTTATATCGATAAAATTGAATTAGCCACAAAGACTTTAGTCAATATTGTTAATGATATTCTGGATATCTCTAGTATCGAAACAGATAAATTAAGACTAAAACATAAAGTTTTTGATATGCATGCCTTAGTAGCTCGTATTCAGGTGATGTTTGAGATCAGATCTAAAGATTCAAATGTCAGCTGGAGTGTAAAAGACACACTCCCCAGTGATATTAGTTTTATTGGTGATCAAGCCAGAATAGAGCAAATACTGATCAGCTTATGTGCCAATGCCTTTAAATATACGCATAGTGGCAATATTGACCTTAAGATCAAAATTGCGAATAGAGATCAAAATGTCGCACAAGTTTGTTTCACAATTATTGATACCGGAGCAGGATTAGATCAAGAGGCGCAAGATAATCTGTTTGATGCTTATACTCATTTTGATACCAGCGGAGATCATCGATTCATTAATACGGGTTTAGGTTTAAATCTGGCGAAAGAGTTGAGTGTATTAATGGGGGGAGATATTCAAATTAAAAGCGAATTAGCAAAGGGCACTGAGGTAACTTTTATCGTGCCACTGGATATATCTGAACAAACAGCCAGACAACAAAAAATTAAAAACCAGTTTGATTTGGCAGGCCTGACAATATTAGTTGCAGAGGACAATGTAATGAATCAAATCTTAATTGAAGCATTGCTTGATTCTATGGATATAAAATCTGTAATTGTTTTTGACGGCTATGAAGTATTAGAGGCACTGGAGAAAAGAGAGTATGACATTATCCTGATGGATTGTCAGATGCCAAATCTCAATGGTTATGATACAACAACCAAAATTCGTCAAAACCCTGATTATAGAGAGATCCCTATCATAGCATTAACCGCAGATGTAACCCCTGATGATAAACTTCGCGCATTTGAAGCCGGTTGTAATGCACATGTATCTAAACCTATCGATGTTAATAAATTAAGAGATTGTTTGGAGAGTTTTAATAAATAGCAGGACCTAGAGCGCCATATAGTTTAAAAAGTGCGCACCAGAATCGCTGAAAATGACTCAGGCAAGGCATGTAAGAGAATGGAATAGTTTATCTATTTCGAGCTTACATAACGCAGAATGAGTCATTTTCAGAGATTCCCAAAGGGCGAGTCTAAAATTCCCGCATACTGCGTTAAATTCTTTTGATTTAGAATAACTAAACCTAAAAAAATTTACCTTGTCTGCGAAAATTTTAGATCTCGCTGGCGTATATTTTTTAAACTATATGGTGCTCTAGAAAGAGGTCCTGTATCTTATACTTGTGTCGTAAATTCTCTTAGCTGACCTAATGAAACAGCCCCCACTTTAGAAGCCACTAATTCCCCCTGATTAAATAATAATAATGTTGGAATACCTCTGATCCCAAACTTCACCATTAATTCTTGCGCTTCATCAGCATTAATCTTAACAACTTTTAAGTCGTCACGTTCTTTAGCTATTTCATCCACTAAAGGCGCTATCATTTTACAAGGGCCACACCAGGGAGCATAAAAATCGATTAACACAGCTTTTTTTTCATTTTCGATTAAGGCATCAAAGGAACTAGCGGTTATTTCTGTCACATTAGACATAGGTATTCTCCGAGTTTGAACTGATAATTTATTTTCATGCAGTGTAAACAAAAAATTTATTCTTGATTAGCTGTGTTTAATGAAATACATTGTCCTATATATGAAACAATGGGGTGAGAGCAATGAAAATCAGTTTAGATGACCTACATATGTTTATTATTTTGGTTGAAGCTAACTCTTTTACATTGGCAGCTAAGCAGTTACTCATTCCTAAATCTAAATTAAGCCGTCATATTATTCAATTGGAACAAAATATTGGTAGCCAATTATTAATTCGTACAACCAGATCACAACAATTAACGGAAAGTGGCAAACTTGTATATCAGGCCTGTAAAAATCATATTGATGCATTAAATCAGGTAGAAGAAGAAATAAGTGCTTTAATAGGAGAACCAAAAGGGCAACTTAATATATTGTTACCACTAGAATTTTTTAACTTGGTGATCAGTGAACTTGTTATTGACTTTGCAAAAATGTATCCCAAAATAACTTTAAACTGTAGCCATTACACGGCATCTATGCCAGAAATTGATTATGAACATGATCTTGCATTTGTTTTACATGAAACTCAATTACCTGCTTCTAACTGGATTGCTAAATCCCTTTTGAGCTTTCCACAATCCCTATATTCAGCGAAAGAATATGACATATCACAACTCAAATCTCCTGAAGATTTAATACATGAAAACTGCGTTTTATCCGAATCTCAGGAGCATTGGTTGTTTCGAGATGGTAATAGTATGCAAACTGTGCCGGTAAGTGGCAAAGTTATATTTTCCAGCCCGCAAATGCGCCAACAGGCGACTATTCGACAGTTAGGAATTGCAAAATTACCCGATTACGCATGCCATAATGACTGTCAATTGAAAAAAGTCCAGCTCAATAAATCCCCTGTTGCACAGCAACTCAGTGTTCTTTACCAAAGTCGTAGTATTCCCTTGAAAACGCGCGCTTTCTTAGACTTTTTTCAAAGTCATATAGGTCGGCTAACCAATGTGAAGTCTTAATTAATACTCCACAGTAAAGCGGCACAGTGGAGTTATAGATTTATTTGCCGATTATAAATTTAAATATTCTGAACTCAGGTTATTTAAATTTATTTCACGCCTCACCATTGCCAGTCATTAAAGCTAATTGTTAACATTATGATTACAATAAAAACAGAGAAAAAAAATGATAAAGAAAATTTTTAAATGGTTCGCAATGCTATTCCTTTTTGTTTTGGTCGTTGCCGGATCTTTTGGTGCTCATCAATGGTATGCCGAAAAACCCATCTTTTTCAGAGTTTTCCTAGACAGAACCATGGTGAAATTAGCCTTCGAGAGTCCAGAAACCTTAACTTCTCTTGGATTTTTAGAGTCGATTGGCATCAAAGGACACAACGCTGAACTTGATAATGATAGTCCTGAAAAAGCCGATGAACTATTCGCGTTAATGAAAGAAATTAAAATCGGTATTAATAGTTATGCTGATTCAGAACTAAATGAAAATGATAAATTATCAAAAGAAATTGCTTTATATCTATTAGATGTCGGTACTGATGCGGAAAAATACAGATATCACAATTACCCGGTTAATCAGTTGTTCGGTATACAAAATGGTTTCCCCAGCTTTATGGATGCGCAACACCAGGTAAATACTTTAGGTGATGCCGAAAACTATCTATCTCGTTTATCTAAAGTTCACACTAAATTTGCTCAAAATCTGGCAGGCCTAAAACTAAGAGAACAAAAAGGCATTATTCCGCCATTGTTTGTGATCGAACGTGTGTTAGAAGAAATGACTAATTTTGTTAATCAACCTATCACTGAAAATATACTGTATTCTTCTTTAAAAGCAAAAATGGAAAAAGCAGAGTCAATAACTGCGAACGAACAAGCACAAGTTTTGGCTGACGTAAAAATACAGATGAAAGCCTCGGTTCATCCTGCTTATCAAATTTTGATTGATTATTTTACTCAATTAAAAGCGAAAGCAACCACAGATGATGGTTTTTGGCGGTTACCTGAAGGTGAGCAGGCCTATGCCGCTTCACTTAAATTTTTTACCACAACAAATCATTCTCCAGATACGATACATAACATGGGTTTAACAGAAGTAGATCGCATTCAGGGAGAAATACTCAGTATACTAGCAGCTGAAAAATTTGACGTAAGTCAAGGTTTTACTCCTGCGATTGAAGCGTTAAAAGCAGAAGAGAAATTTTATTACCCTGATACAGATGCAGGCAGGGAACAGATCTTAGCTGACTATCAGACAATTTTAGATGAAATTGATGCAGGCCTGAATCATGCATTTCGGATCCGTCCAAAAGCAGGTATGAAAGTACGTCGGATCCCTGAATTTAAAGAAAAAACTGCACCAGGTGCGTATTATCAACAACCTGCAATTGATGGCAGCCGTCCGGGCATGTTCTTTGCCAATTTGTATGATATAAAAGCCACACCTAAATACAGTATGCGTACATTAGCCTATCATGAAGGAATTCCGGGTCATCATTTTCAAATTGCAATCGGCATGGAACTTGAGGGAATGCCGTTATTTCGACGTATGTCACCATTTACAGCTTATACAGAAGGTTGGGCGTTATACTCAGAGCAACTGGCCTGGGAGTTGGGTTTTGAAAAAGACCCTTTTGATAATATTGGTCGCTTACAAGCCGAATTATTCAGAGCAGTACGATTAGTTGTAGATACCGGAATACATCATAAGCGCTGGACTCGCCAACAATCAATTGATTATATGCTGGCTAATACAGGTATGGCTTTATCTGATGTGACCTCTGAAATAGAGCGTTATATTGTAATGCCTGGGCAGGCGACATCTTATAAAGTCGGTATGATGAAAATCTTAGCCTTAAGAGAGAAAGCTAAAACAGCATTAGGCAAGCAGTTTACCTTACGTGATTTCCATGATGTGATCTTAAAAAATGGTGCAGTGCCTTTAGATATTCTTGAACGTTTAGTTGATGAATATATAAGCTTTACCAAAGGATCTTAATGGAAAAAAATAAAAGAATCACAGTTTAGTGATAAGAAAATCTCCTGCAACTGTGTATACACGCCGTCTCAGGTTGTTGATCAACCTATGACGGCTGAAAATGAACGTTGCACTAAATCGTGAAGAGTTTTATGAAAATTAAATTAAGTCAAATAAACCACGATTAAACCGACTAAAGCATGAAATTAAATCATGCTCTATAGTATTAAAAGCAATTTTTATTCATACAAAGAAGTCGCTACTATCAAAGGCCTTATATTTTATTAATTTAATGGGGCTTTACTAACAATGAATAATTTTTTAATTTCTTTAACTGTCAGTAAAAACAACACCTATAGCATGCTAATTCTCAGAGTTGTGATGGGTATTATATTCATCGGTCATGGATGGGGGAAATTATTTGGTGAAGGTAATCCTGACGGGTTTGCTGGCTGGCTTGCCAGTATGGGTATTGAGCCGAGTCTAATCTTGGCAATTTGCGCTGGAATAGCCGAAACTTTAGGTGGTATGTTATTGATTGCAGGTTTATTCAGCCGTATTGCGGCTGCCAGCTTAGTCATCGTTATGTTAGTTGCTATAGGATTTGTGCATTTTGATGCAGGAATGTTTGGTAAAGGTGGTTATGAATTCCAATTGCTACTATTAGCAGGTGTGATAGGAGTATTAATTCAGGGTGCTGGTAAATTATCTTTTGATGAAATGATCAATAAGAAATTAAGTTAGTGATCAGGCTGCAATTGCTGGCAGCCTTAAAAAATTTAAGGCTGTAACTGTTGAACAATTATAAATTATTACCTGCGTTAATTTCTTTATTGCAAACCCGAAACTTAACAGAATCGGCAAGAGTGTTGAATGTAACGCAATCAGCAATGAGTAAAACTTTAAGCCAGATCCGAGACGCTTTTCATGATCCAATTCTGATCAGAGAAAAAAATAAATTCGTCTTAACAAAGCGAGGTCATGAACTAAAACTACAGCTACCTAACTTACTCAATGAATTAGATTGTTTGTATTTACCAAAAACCTTCAACTTACAAACCTGTACACGAAAGTTTTTGTTGGCATCGAGTGATTATGTTGCACAGTTTATTTTGCCTTCTATCTGTGCCCAAGTGGCCACCGAGGCTCCCGGAGCCAGTATTGAATACCAATTATGGCAAAAAGCTTTATTAAGCGAGTTATCTGATCATCCCGTTGATTTAATTTCGACTATCACTGAGTCAGTACCTGATAACCTTTATGGTAAGAAAATGGCAGAAGATCAGCTGGTGATTATAGTTAGAAAAGGCCATCCACTTTCATTAGCTGATATCTCACTTAAAGATTATATAAATGCACAACATATTGCGATTACAGGTGGTGGTGACAAAGATAGTTCAATAGATAAAGCATTAACGGAATTAAACAAAAAGAGAAATATATTTGCCGCAGTTCCATTTTTTCAATCTGCTATTGCGTTACTGTTACAAACAGATACTATGATCACTACGCCTTTACATATTGCTGCTGAATTTTCACAACATCATGATATAAAAATTAAAGCCTTGCCGATAGAGATAAAACCACATCAATATTATGTTTTATGGCATGCAAAAAACCACCATGATCCTGAGCATAAATGGTTTCGAGAATCATGTTATGCCCATTTTAAGTCACATCTTGACCGAACAGTTTCATTGGGTATGAAATTACTTCATAGTAAAGAGTAATTAAAATAATTTTAATTCATGTAAATTAACTCGTATTATAATTAATTTAAGGAATACTTTGATGGAATTAACTGCCTGGCTTTCTCTTGCTACTATCTGTATTTTAGGTGCAATGACACCTGGCCCAAGTTTAGCTATAGTACTGAAGCACACTATTTCAGGCGGCCGAACCAATGGCTTAGTAGCAAGTATCGCTCATGGCCTTGGTGTCGCTTTTTATGCGGTGCTAACTGTTGTAGGTATGGCTTTACTTATTAAAGAAACCCCTTGGTTATTTAATATTATAAAATATGCCGGAGCGGCATTTCTATTGTGGTTAGCTTATAAAGCCTTAACATCTAAATCATCTTTATCAGATGTAAAACAACAGCAAATCACTGTATCCTTATCTGACAGTTTTAAAGAAGGGTTTTTAATCGCGTTTCTAAATCCCAAACTCGCCATTTTCTTTTTAGCCTTATTCAGTCAATTTATCCAGACTGATGCTAATTTATTAGAAAAAACGATTATGGTACTTACTGTGGGCGGTATAGATACACTATGGTACTGCCTGATAGCCGCAGTTTTATCGCAATCAAGTATCTTAGTAAGGCTTAAAAATAATGTACATATCATTGATAAGATCACCGGCATAGCTTTATTAGGCGTGACAGCCAGAGTGTTATTACCAATTACATCAAATATGTGATCACTAATTTAATACAAACAGTAAAATGTAAAACCTTCCTTGGCATTAAAGCTGGGGATTGTTAGCTACATAAAAATCATATTTCTATCTACAGAGAAACTATACACTTGCTAGACTTTACTTTTTAAACGTACAACCAGAACTATCAACCAAACAGATGCAGGTCATCAGTTTTATAAAAGTTTGAAAAATATCAGACAAGAATTGATAGAAACAACAAATCATTTACAAGGCACGCAGGAAGCACCTAAAGGTAGCATTCGATTAACCGGCGCCGGTAGTTTTATGTCAAAGCAAGTTGCACCTGTATTAGCTAAGTTTATTGAATGTTACCCTGAGGTAAGCATTGAAATAGATTTTAATAATCGTAATGTGAATTTAATTGAAGAAGGATTTGATCTGGCAATTCGTTTTGGTCGTTTGCAGGATTCAAGTTTAATAACCCTGAGGCGGTATTAGCGGCATGTTTTGCTGGGTTAGGTATAGCGCATTTGGCAAAAGATCTCGTTCAAGAGTACGTTGATGATAAAAAACTCATTTATTTATTAGATGAATATCAGGTTGATGATAACGCAACCTGGCTGGTTTACCCCAGAAAGGATCTGATGCCACACAGGATCAGGTTGCTAATAGATTTTTTACTACATCATTTTAATAACTGAGCATTTAAAAATTATAACTTACACCGGCAGTTAATACTGATGTATCTAAATCACCCATATTCATATGTTGAAATCCGGCATTCAGGCCTAAACCAAAATCCCAGCGATATTGCCAGCCAGCCTCAACAAATGCACCGATACCAGAATCATCTATTACAACACGGTCTCTTTTTGATATTTCATAATCATATGATTGACCACCAATTTTACCGTATAAACTATTTCTTTTAGACAGAGGAAAAGTACCTTTTATCGCCACTACAAAATTTGAATACGTGACTTCATCTGCATCTAAGTCAAATAAAGAGCTATTGTTAGAATTACAATGCCAGTCGTCATCAGAATCTTGATGACAATCCCAATCATCAACATCTGCACCGACATTTAAGCCTAGTTCCAAGGCTAGATTTTGGTTAAATGCATAGTTGTAATAACCGTATAATTGCAGTACTCCATCACCATCAGTATTCGAGTTACCAAAATCGGCACCGCCGACTCCCCATTGTGCGCCAAAGGTGTGCAGTTTAGCTGTATCTGTTTCATCTGCGTATGAAGAAAGGCTACAAAATGCAGCAATAACAAAAGGTAAAGTTTTTAAAATTTTCATAATGATTCCCTTTATATACCCAAACTGGATAATTCATTGGATATAAATAAATGACCTGAGTTGTTTAATAGGATTATAAATAGTTATGACAATATTTAGTGTCTGTTTTTGTAAGAGCTCTGTTGAAATATGTAATAAATTGTCAGCACTCTAGACTCGCCAGTCTATTTTGATTAATATAACGTCAAATTTATTACTAAATATATTTTGAAAATCGATTTATTTGTTACAACTAAAGTCGCCTACACTTATTAAATCAAAATTTCGGAGTTGAATTTTTATGCGTGTTTTTATCACTTTATTGGCCTCTTCAATACTGTTAAGTGCCTGTAGTAAACCTGAAGTTAAAACTGAAGAAGTCATTCGCCCTATCGCCTGGATGCAAGTTCAGTTATCTCGCTTAGATCAAGTTCGACGATTATCCGGCATTATTCAACCAGTGGAAGCAACCAATTTAAGTTTTCAAGTAGGTGGAAAAGTAGAGAAAGTATCGGTTAAATTAGGCGATTCGGTTAATCGGGGTGATTTGTTGGCGAGTTTAGATCAACGCAGTTTTATCTTTAGTCAACAATCATCACAGGCGAATTTACAAAAAGCACGTGGTAATTTAGTTGAAGCTGAAAATGAATTTAAACGATATTCCGAGTTATCCGATAAAGGTCTGGTATCTAAATCTGGCTTTGATAATGCCAAAGCTGCTTTTGAATCAGCCACCAGCGCGGTCAACTTAGCAAAAACACAATTAGATATTTCGACCAAAGACTTATCCGATGCGAAATTAGAAGCACCTTACAATGGGAGGATCACTAAGCGCATAATTGAACCTTCAATGCAGGTATCCCCGGGGCATACTGTGTTTGAAATTGAAGGTGAAGATGGATTAGAAGTTCAGGTTATGGTGCCTGAAACGCTGATCAGAGATTTATCTATAGGTGATAAAATCAATATTCATTATCCTGCTTTCCCGGATACCAAAGGTAATGGCACCATAGCGGAAATTGGTACCCGGGCACAAACAGCCAATGCTTTTCCTGTCACCGTTGTTATTGATTCCGCAACTACTGGGCTAAGAGCGGGTATGACAGCAGAAGTTGACTTTACATTTGAAGGTGTAGGCCGTACGGGCTATAAAGGTGCGGCTTTCAGGTTACCTATCTCTGCACTACTTGCTGGCAATGGCCAATCTTCCTATGTTTTTGTTTATGATGAAAGTACACAATTGATCAATAAACGTTTGGTTCAAACAGAAAATATTTTAGATAACCAAGTGCTTATTTCCTCAGGTTTGAAAGTCGGAGAAATTATAGCAACCGCTGGTGTGAGCTTTTTACGCGACGGACAAACTGTTCGTTTACTTGATAAACATATCCAACAATTTAATTAATATTAGATAGTTAAGAGGCTTACAATGAATTTAACCGCACTCGCTTTTACCTATCGAAAATCCATATTAATGGTATTGGCTTTATTATTAATCAATGGTGTTTTTGCTTACTTTACCTTGCCAGCCCAGGAAGACCCCTCAATTACTATTAGAAATGCCATTGTCACCACTTCATATCCGGGAATGGCACCTGAGCGGGTTGAACAATTAATTACCCGAACTTTGGAAAAAGAAATTCGTAAAATTCCAGAGGTCGAAAAATTAACGTCAACATCCACTACAGGCCAGTCAGTTATTCATGTGGAAATATACGATAGATATTTTAATCTCGATAACATCTGGCAAGATTTACGAAATAAAGTCAAACAAGCCGAAGTAAATTTACCAAGCGGTACACGTACGCCTTATGTAAATGATTCATTTGGTGATGTGTCTGTGGTTACCTTAGCCTTAACTGCCGATGGCTTTGATATGGGGGAAACCTATGATATTGCAAAACATATACGAGATCATATTTATAGTGTTGCGGGTACTAAAAAAGTTGAAATCTTAGGCCAGCAAGATGAAAGAATTTTTCTCGAAGCCAGCAGTGCCAAATTATCTCAATTAGGCATTTCTCCTCAAACTATTATCAGTGCTTTGCAAAAACAAAATATTATCAGTCCGGGTGGACAAATTGATACCGGGGCTAAATCATTTGTTGTAGAGCCCACTGGGAATTTTAATTCTATAGAAGAGATAGGCAATACCCATATTTCAATTCCCGGAACAGGTGACACCATAGCATTAAAAGACATTGTGACTTTACGTAGAGACTTTATCGATCCTCCGCATCAACCTGCGTACTACAATGGTAAACAAGCCATTATGTTTGCCATTGCTATGTTACCTAATTACAACTTATTGGAATATGCACCTAGGGTTAAACAAAAAATAGCGAGCGTTCAAAGCACCTTACCAATTGGTTACACTATCAATATCGCCACCTATCAGGCTGAACAGGTTGAACGTACGGTAAAGGGAGTGTCATATAATGTATTGCAAACCTTAGCCATAGTGTTAGTGGTTGTTATTTTCTTTTTAGGCATGCGTACGGGGTTGATTGTAGGCTCGATAGTTCCGTTTGTGATGTTAACCACTTTGGCCATTATGCAATATAGCGGCATGGTATTAGAAAAAATGAGCCTGGCGACACTCATAATCGCCTTAGGCTTGTTGGTTGATAACGGCATAGTGATAGCCGAGGATTTTAAAAATCGATTAGAAAATGGTGAGGAACGTTTTAAAGCCATGTGCCAGGGTGGTAAAGAATTGGCCTTGCCTTTACTTAGTTCATCTGCCACAACAATTTTTTTCTTCTTACCTCTTTTACTGGCTGAGCATGTTGCCGGAGAGTTTACCCGTGCAATTTCTTTAGTAATTTTAATTACCTTACTGACAAGCTGGGTACTCGCTTTATGTGTCACGCCAACATTATGTTATTTTTTCATTAAACCTGATAAAAAGCCTGGTGGTTCGACTAATATAAAACCAAACTCAGGTTGGTTTTATATTAAATATGAAGGTTTTTTGCATGGGATATTAAAACATAAAGCTTTGTTTATGGGTGCGATGCTCATTTTACTGTTTATTGCCATGAGTAGTTTTAAATTTGTTTCTAAACAGTTTTTTCCTGATTCAGATCGTACACAAATCATGATGTATATTGATTTGCCCAATGGTACATCTGCCAAAGAAACTAATCGGCAAATGAAGGAAGTCTTCAGTTGGATTGACAATAAGCAGAATTTTCCTGAGATCACTGATTACTCTGGGTATTCTGGCTTTAACGGACCCCGGTTTGTGCTGACACTTACACCGGAAGATCCTGCAGCGAATAAAGGCTTTATCGTATTGAATGTAAAAGAAGGCACAGATCTCAATGCTATGGTGACTAAGTTACATAATGGTTTAATAGCAACTTTTCCTAATGTATCGGGTCGGGTGAAGCGTATGTTTGCAGGCCCTTCAGACTCCAGCACCATTAAAATTCAGGTTAAAGGCCCAGATAAAGACATTATTTATGCAAAGGCTGATGAAATAATGGCCGTGTTACATGATGTACCTAACACTAAAAATGTACGTACTGATTGGGAAAACCGTATTGTAAAAGTCATGGTGAAAGTTGATCAACATCGTGCCCGCAGAGCTGGTGTTACCTCCGACGATATTGCCACTGCATTACAAGGTTTTTTTAGTGGGGCCAATATTACAGAGTACCGCGAGGGTGACGATATTATACCTATCGTATTACGTGCTAATGATAACGAAAGATTTAATTTAGACAGGCTACGTACAGCGACTGTATTTTCAAATTCATCAGGTTTAGCCATTCCTTTATTCCAGGTTGCCGATTTTGTTCCTGTTAACCAATACTCTAAAATTCAACGTGAAGATATGTTCAACACTGTGAGTATTGAAGCGGCTAATTCAGCTATGACAGCACAAGACCTTCAGTTAATAATTGATGATAAGATCCAAGCTTTAAAAGCAGATTTACCTGTTAATCATATTATTGAGTACGACGGTGTTATTACTCAGTCTGCAGATGCACAACAAGCCCTTGGCGCAAGTATGCCTATGGTTGTTGGACTTATATTAATTCTACTTGTGATCCAATTTAACTCATATCGGCGCGCATTAATCATAGTATGTACTATTCCATTACTACTTATTGGCACCGTTGCAGGTTTATTAATAATGGACGCGCCATTTGGTTTTATGGTCACTTTGGGCATATATAGTTTAGCCGGAATTATTATTAACAATGCCATAGTGCTTATTGATAGAATAGGCATAGAGCAAGCAAATGGGGCATCTGATTATCAGGCTATTATTAATTCCTGTATGACCCGGCTAAGACCCATTACCATGACGACAGTGACCACTATAATGGGTCTGCTACCATTAATATTAAATAAAGATCCTTTATTTTATGGTATGGCGAATGTGATCGCTTTTGGTTTAGGTGTGGGCACCATTTTGACCTTAGCGGTAGTCCCTGTACTATACGCTTCATTCTTTAAAGTAAAACCAGCATAGTCATTTCTATTTATTATATTGAAGCTGTCATACAGAATTTGATAGCTTCGTTATTTTTATCCCACCTGTTTTTAAAAAGTGTACTAAAGTTAGCTAATACCAATCAGGTTGAATTTATCCAGAATAAATAAGGGTATAAGAAATGCTATTGCACACAGCGCCTCTTTTAAAAAGCATATTATTTACTTTATTCGTCACAATATCATTTTATTCTCAGGCACAGACTAAAAATGCATCATCCGGTTTTTTAGATTTTAACTTATACCCTTATTTGAGTGACGTAGATAATGACACCACCTTTACACTGAATATCGCAGCAAATTTACCGAATCGATTTTCTTATTTTAGTTTAATTAATTTAGGTAACCACAAAGATAAAGATCCGTTAGAGGAAACCATCAATTATTACACTGAGCATAATCTAAGGTGGAAAATCACTGAGAAATCTCCTCTTGATTTAACGGTACAACTTAACTTTAGAACCGGAGATGATAACGACAGACACAGATTAGGTGTTCGGTGGCGGTTGAGTGATACCACTTATTTAAAAGATTTTTTTAAAGCGCTTAATTTAAGTTATGCGATTAATTTGCATTTGATCCAATTCGACAACGAAGCCCCTCATGTCTGGCAATTGGAGCATTCCTTTTTTATGAAGTTTCCCTATATCAGCGAAAGATTATACTTAGCAGGCTTTGCTGATCATACGTTTAATCAGGATCTGCCTGATGGAACACCAGCCAACCCGATCGTCAGTGAAATTCAACTCGGCTATAGAATTGTAGAAAACTTATTTTTGATGTCAGAATACAGGATCAATGAATATCGTCGATCAGATGTAAATAACCTGGCTGTTGGCTTACAGTATAAAATGATCTGGTAAAAGAATAGATTTTCAGTTTTTAAATTTGTGCTATTTCTCTACATTAAAGAGTTGAAAATTGGCCGTTTTAAACTACATTCAGTGTATCAATTCTTTATGGTATGACCCTATATTCTATGAAATTTATTTTCCTGATTGTTAGTTTGTTAACCTGGTCTTTATCAAGTTATGCATCCAACACTACCAATATCAGTGGTTTTGGCACCTTAGGGCTAAATTACTCAGATTCAGAACAATACGGTTATCGTAAAGATGTCAGTCAAAATGAAGCTGGTTACAAAGGAGACTTAAATTACAAGTCAAATTCATTATTAGGTCTTCAATTAGATAGCAGATTAACTGACAATACTGATTTTATCGCTCAGGCTGTATTACGAGATATGGCCAAAAGTGAATTATCCCGCTATTTTACTTTAGGGTTTATACGATATACAGCATCTCCCAACTGGGCATTCAGGGTAGGTAGAACATCTCCTGACCTCTTTTTATTAACAGAATACAGAGATATAGATATAGCATATACTTGGGCAACTGTTCCCCAGGAAGTGTACGGTTTAATTCCTTATCGACATATTGATGGTGCCGATGTTATTTATACACAAAGGATCAAAGGGGGGGTTTTTAGCTCTAAAGTTTTTACTGGTATAACAGAAGCTGAAATTTCATCTGGTTATACAACACAAACCATAGAGCTAGATGATGTATTCGGAATATCACTCACTTATGACAAATTTAACTGGACCATTCAAGCTAAACATACCCAGGTAAAAGTCGCGCAAGAAATTGAATCTAACAAACTGTTATTGAATACTATCAGTGCCTTACCTGATTTTATTTGGCCAAACCCCGAAGAGTTTATTAAAAAAATTGCAATTAATAATCAACAAATAAAATACACATCATTAAATGGGCAAATTAGGCAGGATAACTGGCTTTTAAGTGCCGAAATTTCAACCATAAAATCTGACAGTGGTACAGTACCTGATATCGATAATGCTTATATCGCTTTATCTTATCAATTTGATGTTGATGCTTTATATAGTATTTATGCCTTTAATAAAGCTAATATTTACGAATTTAATGAACCTGATGTGAATGTCAGCTTAATTCCCGAATTAATAACGGCGATCAATAGTGCGACTAACTTTTACACCTCGAATCAACAAACTCTCTCTTTAGGCTGGCGTCGAGATCACACTATGCACTTTGCTACCACAGTGCAATTGAATGTAACTCATATAGATCAAAATGGTGGTGTATTATGGATCAACAGAGGAGAAGACTCACCTGCGGCAACGATAAATAATCTACTATTTAATTTGAGTTTTACTTTCTGATGAAGTCACTCACCTTCAGCATCATATTATTATGCATCGGCTTGTCGACTAACGCATCAACTCACGATCCTATCGTGGTTGTTGTTAATCACAATAACCCGGTAAATACGATGACACAATCGGAAGTTATCGATCTATTTATGGGCAAATATGTGGCTTTCCCGAATGGTAAAAAAGCAATCCCAGTGGAGCTTGATGGCGAACAAGTTACTAAGCAGGTTTTTTATAAAAGTTTAGTTGGTATGTCACTTGCCAGGATCAATGCTTATTGGTCTCGAATTCATTATACCGGCAGAACCCGCAGTGCCATTCAGCAACCAAATGAAGAAAAAGTCATTCAATTTTTAAATAATACTGATCTGGCAATAGGCTACATTCCCTTTTCGAAAATAAATAATAATTTGAAGGTTGTATTTAAACTAAATGAATAAAAATGGACTCGTACTCAGATTAGCAATTGTTGTGATTTTCACTGCTATCGCAGCTGGATTTATCACAACTCAGATATTTTATCGGATTGTTTATTTAACAGAACTTGAATCAACCGGGCATAAAATATCTCAATTAAGTAAAACAGTTTCACCCACGGCTTCAATTGCATCATATTTAGAAGATACAGAACTAACAAAAGAAGTGATTAATGGATTGATGACAAACGACATTGTTGCCAGTGCTAAAATTAAAACAATGACCTTAGAAATTAATTCAGATGATTACATTGAAAATGCCAATACAATTAAATTTTCTTTGTATTCTCCATTTGAAAAAGCACGCGAAGTCGGTGCATTAATTATTACGCCTGATTTAAAACATATTGAAATGAAAGCAGATAAAATTAGTCGTAATAATGCGTTAGCGCTCATGGCTGAAGCTTCGATCGTTACCTTAATGACAATCGTAATTGCTTATCTGGTGATCACCAGACCTATATTAGCCATAGCACAATCTTTACACACAATAATACTAGGTACCAAAGAACGTATAAAAGCCCCTGAAAATCATAATCACAGTGAGTTGGGGCAGTTAGTTATTGATATCAATAAACTGTTAGATAAAGCCGAACAGCAAATTTTTAATGAAAGAAAACTCAGAAGTGAAGTTGAATTATTGGAAAAGCGTTTTCGTATGTTATTTGAAAATTCCACAGCACCAATTGTGTTAACTGAACCTCAAGGTAATATATTGTTGTATAACGAAGCTTTTGCTAACTTAATAGAAAAAACCAACGGGGCACTTAAAAAAAATTATGGCCCTTACCTAAGAGAGTTATTTGTAGATAAAAAACAATTAGATAAAGTAGTGCAGTTTGCATTTGGTAATGATGAAACAGCCACCGGAGAGTTTAAACTCTCAACACAAATAAAAGATGAAATACTTTGGGTTCAGGCCGTCGTTACGTCTACCACAACAAAAGATTTTAAAGAATATTACCAAGTCACATTACATGATATTTCAAAACGTAAAAAATTACTGGAACAGCTTAATCATAAAGCCAATTACGATCAATTAACTCAATTATTAAACCGCCAGGCAGCTGAGAACCAAATACAATATTTTATTCATAACCAAACACCTTTTGCTTTGTTATTAATGGATTTAAATAGCTTTAAACCCATTAATGACATATACGGACATGATGCTGGTGACGAAGTACTCATACATGTTGCAAGTCAGTTAACGAATACATTAAGAAAAGAAGATATCCTTTCACGATGGGGTGGCGATGAATTTGTAATTTTGTTACCTCAAATAAACCCAAAACATATTAAAAATGTGACAGCTAAATTAAATGTACAAATCCAAAAATCACTCTATTTAAAAGATCACGATGAAAGTGTTTCTGTATCTGCATGTATGGGCGTATGTTTTTTTCCTGATCATCAAAGCACAATGAAACAATTAGTTAAAAGTGCTGACTTAGCTATGTATTCTGTCAAACAGCAGAGGATAAAAAATCCAGAATATTATTTAAGTATTTTTGCTCCCAACTCACAAAAGAAAGATTAATGGGTACATCATGAATTCAGTAAAGAACGATTACCTAAATGCAAAAACCTATTTATTCACTCATCAAGAACAATTATATCGGCTCAAGATCACACTAAAAATCATGGCTGCTATTTTATTTTTTTTGTTACTCGTCGACCTTTTTATTAATCCTGTTGCAAATAAAGGTGTGGCTATTACTGCAACAATCTGCATTATTGGTGCTCTTTATTTTTTTACAACAGAAGATACCATTAGTTTAGTATCTGGTATGCTGATATGGGCATTAATGATATTAACTTATTATATGGCATGGAATTATAAAGGTTTATTTGATTCTGCCATGTTAGCTTATCCCTGTATATTAATGCTGGCAATCACATTTACTAAAAGGCTTTTATACGTACCTTTGTATTTTTTCAGTATGCTTTCTTTGTTTTTTTTAGCTTATGCTTACTCTAATCAACTTATGGTTATACCTGAAATAACCAGCCAATATCCTTTTATGATGAAAGCCATGTATATGTCAGTGATCCTCACATTTTTTGTTTTCAATATGGATTTTATTTATAAACATGGTCAAAAGTCTATTCGTCGACTGTTAGATGAAAATCAACAATTAGAGAAAAAACTTCAAGAAATTACACTATTAGGTAACTATGATCCGCTAACCGATTTACCTAATGAAAGAGTATGTGAAGAAGATCTGACAAAAAAGTTAGATTCATTAAAATCTACTGGCCGTATCTTAGCCTTCACCACATTAGACTTTCCGAATTTACGACGGATCAACAGTTCATTTGGTCATAATTTTGGCGATATGATCTTAAAAAAATTAGCCGCACGACTCTCACTGATATTTGATGATGATGTCTTGATTTATCGTTTTCAAGGCAACGAATTCACGTTATTAAAAACAGCGATAGATTATGATGACATTTCGACATTTGCTGAACAACTAATACAATCAACAACTTTACCATTTAGCATTCAAGATTATGAAATTGAACTGACGGCCTTGGTTGGCATTGCAGTATCACCATTTGACGGAAACAATTTAAATGTTTTACGGAAAAACTCTCACTTAGCTTTGTTTATAGCAAAAGACAATTTTATTAATTCCTTTCATCTTTTTGATGAAGAGATGGAGCAAACGGCACAAAATAAATATCGACTGACAAAAGCTTTAAAAAACGCGATTATAAATAAGGAGTTTGAGCTCTATTATCAACCTAAAATTGAATTAACAAGCCAAAGAATTATGGGAGCAGAAGCACTAATTCGCTGGAACCGACCTGGTTTTGGCATGATCCCGCCAGATGTCTTTATTTCAATCGCGGAAGAGTCTGGTTTAATCAATGAAATTACTAAATGGGTGGCAATTGAAGCATGTAAAATGTGTGCGACATGGCATCAACTTGGCTATTCTCACATTAGTATTGCGATTAATTTATCTGTTGTTGATTTCAAGCGGGGCAACTTACCACATATTATTATGAAAGCGTTATCTAACGCTAATCTTCCGGCACACTATTTAGAATTAGAGATCACCGAATCCATTTTAATTGATGATGTTTCACAAGTTCAAAGCCAGCTCCATGAATTACATAGTCATGGTATAAAGTTAGCTATAGATGACTTTGGTACAGGTTATTCAAATTTAGGGTATTTATCAAAATTTAATGTTTCAACTTTAAAAATAGATCAATCATTTGTACGAAAAATCATATCATCGGAGCATGACTACCATATTATCAAAGCTATTATTCAAATGAGTGAAAGTTTAGGTATAACCAATGTTGCCGAAGGGATCGAAGAGCAATACATCAGTGATAAGTTATTACAAATGGGCTGCCAGTTTGGCCAGGGATATTTATGGTCAAAACCTTTACCGGAAGCAGAGTTTGAAACCTTATTGAAAGAAGAAAATTGAATATTCAAGAATAACTAGTGGTTCTGCAGTTAAGTCGTTATGATGATTTTATTCTTAATGAACCATTAATTACCCCCATGAAACAAACTTTTATTTTACTTGCGTTACTTACTTTGGTTTTTTTCTTATGGAATAGCCCTGTGTTATATCCCCTAAACCTTTTAATTGTGTTTTTTCATGAGTCTTCACACGCAATCATGACTGTAATTACCGGCGGACAAGTACAGGAAATGGTGATAAACCCACAACAAGGCGGACATGTAATTTCTCTTGGCGGTAATCGATTTTTAACCTTAACAGCCGGATATTTAGGCTCTTTATTATGGGGGCTTATCATATACACTTTGGCAGTTCGTACAGATTTTGATAAGCATATTATGTTTATACTCGCATCTGTTATTATCGTGATCACCGCCTTCTTTATCAGAGATTTATTTGCATTTTCTTTTGCGTTAGGTACAGCATTAGCTATGTTATTGATTGCCATTAAAGCCTCACATGCAGTTAATGACTTTTTGCTAAGGTTTATCGGATTAACCAATATGATGTATGTGCCGTTAGATATTTACAGTGATACCATAGCGCGTTCCCATCTCAGATCAGATGCATTCATGTTGGCGGAAGAAATAGGTGGTACAACCTTGCTTTGGGGCGGGATCTGGATAGTTTTATCAGCAATTTTAGTATTATACACACTAAGATTAAGCTTGAAAATTCAACCTAAATTAAACCCTGATGCCCACCTTACGGATGATCAACTATGAAGTAAACCTTAGGTTTAGTTCAATTTATACAAAACAATACGCTTTATTAATAAAACCAATAATAATCAAGGACAAAAATTGAAAAAGTCGTTAGCAATCATTATATGTATAGCCATATTAATTCTGTATTTTTATACTTCGGAAGAACAAGTTAATAAGAATAAACCTTTTACTACTGAACAAGCTGTAAATAGCCAAACTCTAGCTCTAGCCGACAAACCCACGTCAAATAATCAACCCCTTAGTACTAGTGACCAATACGCTGATTGTAAATCTACTATAAAAAAATACCGTAAATATTACTCTAAATTTAGCCGAGAGCAAGACTGGGATCAATTACTTCAACAAGGTTATTCAATTGATGACATTACAATAGCTATTACACACTTTTCAAATTCTAACTTTGCATCTGATTGGCGCACAAAACAACTTAGAAAAAACTCACAACTTACGATTGAAAACCAAGATATCGCAATAAAAATAAAAGAAACCATTCCTGAATTGCCTTCTGATTTTCAAGTTGAAAAAAAAGTTCCTCAACAAGATTTAGCCAACATAAATATATTACAAGAAATTGAAGCGCTCAACTTAATAAATACGCTTGAGTTAAATGTCGATGATATTGCCTGGCTTCTTAGTCAGCAAGATATATCTCAAACAATATTATTACAAGCTATCAAGGGGTTGACTGATATTAATGTAGTAGTGGGTTATAACGAATTAAATGCTATTTACTTAATTGATTATGCAGCACGTTATGGTCATAATTTGGTTGTAAAACAGTTATTAACCAGAGGGGCGAAAACCTCCCATGATAGTTTTTTACCCTCTACGATGGAATGGGCACTCATATCCTTAAGCGGACAGCAATCACAGCCTATTAATCACGCTACAATTAAAAACCGAATCGATACAATACAAACGCTCCATTTGAGAGGCGAGCAATCCAGGTTTAATTACAAAACCGATAAACAAATGGAAGCTCTCTTACCAAGAGCTTACTTCAAGTTTAATCAAGAATATATCGCGAGCATATTAGAACAATATCAATTTAATTTGACTGACATTGAATCTAGGCAGACCTTAGTGCAATATCATTTTGATTTAACTGCTGAAAAACCTAACAAAACAAATAAAAATCAATCAGCTACATCACTAATAAAAACATTAAAAGAGCAACGCGAATCTTTTATTGCTATACAAATTGATAATAAAAACCCAAATAAACATTTTAATGATTGTAAAAATAAAACAAAGAAAATTGATAATCAATGGCAACCCAAACCATATACGTATTTCACAGCACAACTAACTAAAGATAATAAAGATATTACCGCAGAAAACCTAAACGCAATACACCCGATTCTAGCTGAGTGCCATATCAAAAAAAATAGAGTTCATCCAAATCGCTACATTGACGACACCACATTAACGGATCCTATATTTACCGCTCTGAATCAAAGTGACATAACAACAGCAATCAACCTAGCTAATAAACTTGAAAATTTGACTGAACAAGAAAAGCGTGGCTTATTCCATGACATGCTTTACAAAGGAAGTTATTATTCGCCTCTACAAAATAGTAACCTATACCAAGATGAAATGTATCTTGAGCTTATTAGTTTAGAAACTAGTTTTATCGAAGATTTAGCTATTAGTGGGTTTGATATCACTCAAACTGATTCTACAGGTAAGACACTTATCTTTTATGCTATAAAAAAGAATCGAGACAAAGTTTTACGTTATTTAATCGACAATGGTGTAAATTTTGGTAATGCATCATTTGGCTTAGATCCCCTGCATTATTTGTTGGATAGCTCAAGATACAAATTCGCACCCAGTCAGGTATTAAAGCAATTACCTATGCTCATGCAAATAGCGCCTACTATAGATAGACATCATTTGGAATACATGGCGCTAATAAAGTTAAAATATTCAAATCTCTACAGAGAAATAATTGAACAATTTCCCATGTTAGAAGCACCTAATGGGCAAACATTACCAAAAGCGTATTGTACATAGCCATAAGATGATAGTAACTCGCGTTTAGGTTCAATCTTCTAGCGAAACCTTGAATGCTTATATCTATTAAATCGACCACATAGCATAAAGTGCTATGTGGTCAATTATGATGTATACGAGCATCCTCAAGTAATTAAACTTCTTGCGCCTTAATATAAGTATGTTACCAGTGTTAAGGTAAAATACATTTTTGAATGTTTAATTTCGATAAAACTTAGTTGCTTTCGTTAATTGTATTTCAGGCTGCTCTACCGACTGAATAATAAAGTTCACATCAGTAATTTTGTTTTTTAGCTCATAACCATCAATAGCTAAGGTCACGCTTGCTTGACGAGTTTCACCTGGCCTAATAAGTAAATTATCGGGTACAGTTAAAGTAGCAGCAGGGATCCCTGTTGAGGATATCTTATAGTGCATATTTCTCTGTGTTTTATTGATAATTTTAATTGTATAGGTGTTTTCAACAATACCTTGATAATCAACCCTATAAAGTGCATTTCTATCTCTTAATATAGAGGCTTCCATAGGGATGCGATAATTAAACCAAATAGCTATTGATAAGAAAATTAACAAGGTAGAAATACCGTATCCAATCAATTTAAACCTCATACCTCCAGGTTTTTTATCTTCACTGTTGAGCGCGTGTTCGCTGTTGTAATTAATTAAACCTTTAGCATAACCAAAATTGGCCATGGTATTGTCACAAGCATCGATACATAAACCACAGTTTATGCACTCATATTGCATGCCATTTCGGATATCAATGCCCACAGGGCACACTTCAATACACAAATTACAATCGACACAATCACCTAACCCTAATGACTTATGATCTGCTTTTCTTTTACGCTTGCCTCTACTTTCTCCACGCACATGATCATAGGCAACTAATAAAGTATCTTTATCAAACATAACAGCCTGAAACCTGGCGTAGGGACACATGTAGATGCACATTTTTTCTCTTAGCCAACCCGCATTACCGTAAGTACATAAGGTAAACAAGAATATCCAGGCTGTGACATTAGCCGACCAATCAAAACTCAGCATATCCCAATATAAACTCGTGGCAGGTATAAAATATGAAATAAAGCTCGTTGCTGTTAGCAATGACATTAATAACCAAATACTGTGTTTTAAGAGCTTTTTCTGTATTTTGTTAAGTGACCAGGAGCCTTTGTCTAACTGGATTCTTTGGTTACGACTTCCTTCAATTTTATGTTCTACCCATACATATGCCAAAGTCCATATAGTTTGCGGACAAACAAATCCGCACCATACTCGGCCCAACCAGACTGTTATGAAAAACAAAGCAAATGCCCCGGCCATAAAAATTAATGCGAGCAATAAAAAATCTTGTGGCCAAAAAGTAAATGAAAATATACGGAATTGTTGTTCAGATACATCAAATAGTATCGCTTGTCTGCCATTAAAAGATATCCAAGGTAATAAAATGAAACTTAACATTAGTATCCAGCTCAGGTTTCTGCGAATGTTTTGATAAAACCCCTTTTGCTCCCTCACATAAATTGGCCCTGGAGTTTTAAAGGGCTTAATAATCATATCTTCTTCTTTAATATCAAACTTCATAGTGTTTTGCTCAGTGACGAATTTCTTCATCGCTATTACAAAAATCACACCAATGTATAAAAATAGTAACTCATTGAAAAATAATACTTTAAAATTATTGGTTAGCTAGGTAGGCCACGAAATATCGCTTATGCACGATATTTCGCTGAATTATTGCATGTTAATCACGGTAGATATGCAGTTTCTTCATTCTTGATCTTAACGTACTGTCAGGTAAACCTAATACCTTGGCAGCGCCGTTTATTCCACCTATGCGCCAATCACATAAATTTAATACTTTCTCAATATATTGTTTTTCAATGACCTGAAGTGATGCAAGTTTAGCTGTGGTCACTTCCCCGTCAGTTACAATATTTGTCTTTATATTTAACAAATTAGATCGTGTTAAAATCATTTCTCGTTCTAAAACGTTTTGCAGTTCTCGTATATTTCCAGGCCAGGAATACTGCATTAGTTTATCTAAACTTCGATTATTAATACCTTCAATATGTTTACCTAATTTATGATTCAACTTATTTATGATACTGCTACATAAAGAAGGTATATCTTCAGCTCTTTCTCTTAACGCAGGCGCTAAAATAGGGAACACATTGAGACGGTAATATAAATCCATTCTGAAGCTACCTTGCTCAACCATTTTTAATAGATCTCGATTAGTCGCTGCTATCACCCTGATATCAACTTTAATTGTGTGATTACCACCAACTCGTTCAAATTCACGATCTTGTAATACAGCTAATAGTTTAGTTTGTGCTTCTAGTGATAATTCGCCGATTTCATCTAAAAATAGCGTACCTTTATGCGCCAGCTCAAATCGACCTTTTCGTCTTTCACTCGCGCCTGTGAATGCGCCTTTTTCATGACCAAATAACTCAGACTCTAATAAATTTGTGGTAAATGCGGCACAATTAACTTTAACTAATGGCAAGTTCTTTCGTGGACTTAATTGATGCACATTTCTGGCAATAACCTCTTTCCCGGTGCCATTTTCTCCCAAAATTAAAACGGTGCTGTCAGTTTTAGCCACCAGGTTTAATTGTGATAACATTTCTAAAAAAGGCGCGCTTGCACCAACTAAACCTAAGCTTGCCCAGTCAGCGTTTATTTCAGCTTGTAAATATGTATTTTCTGCTTGCAGTTTTTCAGTTAACGCTTGGACATTTTTAAGTGCAACTCTAAGTGCATGTTCTGTTTCTCGTTGTTGGCTTACATCTCTAAAAACAGCCACAGCCCCAATCAGCTTTTGATCTTTAAATACCGGGGTTGATGTATACTCCACCGGAAAGTGACTACCATCTTTACGCCAAAAAACTTCGTTTTTTATGTTGCGCTCAACACCATCGCGCATAGTATTATAGATCTGACAATCTTCTGCTGGATAAGCCGAACCATCGGCATGACTATGATGATGATATTTGTGTATATTTTTACCTAATAACTGTTCAGCCTTCCAACCTGTCATACGTTCAGCGGCCGGATTCACAAACACTGCATTGCCTTGTAGATCAAAACCATAAATGCCTTCACCTACGGCATTTAATAATAATTCAGAGTCGGCTAAAAATTGTTTAATTGGATGAGTCACTTGATAATGTTCCACAGCACGATATGTCGTGGCCCATTATATGCTCGATTGTGAAAATATATAAAGGTAATGATCACATATTTGATGTAATTGGTATCAGTTTAAAGTGTTTATATCCAATCAACTACAGGGCTTTTTTATGATCCGTTTTATGTATTAAAGTTTCGATACTGGTTACGTTATTGCTTGTATGTAGCGCAGACGTTGGGCTATTTGGTGCCAAAGACAACTTCACTGTTGAATTTTGCTTTGTTTTTTCAAGTGAGGATAATGATGCTGCTAGCTTAGCTTTGGCTACAGATAATTTAAATTGATCAATTTCACTTTGACCATTCATCGCATTGGCCAACTTCGCTTGTGTTTTCGCTAATTTATCTTTAGCTCTCAATTTTTTTTCAGCACCTTTATTAATGCCTAAGCGCTGCATTGACATGCCTTCTTGTTCCATATGTTTTAATAAATCGTCAGATGGCAACTTAAGGTTTACACACATCGCCTGCCACACCCCGCGAATAGCAATTCCTTCTGCCATAGATAAATTTGCAACCGCGCCAATTAATTTTTGCTCATCTAAAAATAACGAAAATAAATGTTTATGCATTACACTTGTTGCAATTTCAGCATTATTTTCGGTTGTATGATCATATGTAAAGTCCTCTAAATCTAACCCTTCAGAACGCATTTTTGCTAGCAAGGTTTCCGAGGGGATTTTCAAAGTGTCTAATGCAGATGCAATATTAAGCTTTACTTGAATAGCTTCAATAACAGAGTATTTTTTAAAAACACTATTCAGGTTTGTTTCATCCGAAATGATCTTAAACATAATTGCACCTTAATGACTCATGAAATTTACGGCTAGCATAAAATATATTTATGACAGAAAAATGAACCAACACATAAATTAAGATAATAATTACAAGAGATAACATTTTTTGTTGCTAATTCAGGTTCTAGATAAAGTATGATAGCTTTAGATTATCGCCACTTAAGTTATAGGAATATTTATGCAATACATAATTTCAATTTTGTTGTTTACCGCCGCCTTTTCATTATCAGCAAATTCTAACCTACCAAATAACAGGCATATTACCGTAAATGGTGAGTCTAGCTTAACAGCAAAGCCGGATATGGCAGTGATAGATCTCGAAGTAACAAGTATAAAAAAAACCAGCCTGGACGCTAAATACGAAGTAGATAATAAAGTAAATAAGTTACTTGAGGGTTTAAAAAAATTCGACATATTAGAGTCAGAAGTCTCTGCATCTCGTTTGTTAACCCAGCCTCAAATGCATTACGGTCCAGATAATCAAAGGTCTGTTTCTGGCTATAAGGCCAGCCGTTCAATCAAAGTCAATTTAAATAACTTATCGCATCTTAATGAATTTGTTAATTTTACTTTAAAGACAGAAATAAATGAAATTAGAAATATACAAATCACTTCATCTAAAGCGGATCACTTAAAACAACAAGCTCAATTATTAGCAGTCAAAGACGCAAAGCAAAAAGCGCAAAAATTAGCGGTCGCTTTTGATGCGATCCTGGGGAAAATTTACAGTATAAATTCTGCAACAGAAAATCATTTCCATCGTTATGGTGCTAATATGGAAAGAGATATGGTGCAGAGTACCTCAGCACCAGGTCAGTATTTGCAGTCAACAATTACTTTTACCGCAAGTGTGAATGCCGTATTTGATTTAGAAGTAAGTAAGCAATGAATAAAAAATCGTCTCTTTTAAATTATTTATAGAGTCTACTATCATAAACTACTTTTTTTCTTATACAAGTCAGGAGGTATTGAGTTAGTAACATTAAAAATAGACTCTAATTCTAAATAATTATCTTTAATATCAACTAATAAATGATACATAGTTCTAGATGATATTCTATGCCCTATTACCCAAGTGCCGGTGTTCGTCACGCCTTCTTTTTTCACTATAAAACATATTGGGTTTAATATTTTCAATTCAGTTTTATTACCATATGTTGATGACCAAAAACAATATCGTCCTGGGGCTAAGTATATAAACTTAGCTTTTTTCCCCTGTATAACCACTTTTTTTTCTTTGGTTTCATCATTAATTAGTTTATATGTATGGAAGTTTCGATAATGAGGGGCATCAACAGGTTTGTTTTTATTATTCAATGTTACAGCCATAACAGAGATAATTGTGTTTGGTTTGTTTGCCCTTACTTCAACGCTAAAAAAAATAATTATTGATAGGAGCAGTGTAACAATAAAATTCATATAAAATATTTTAAGTTCGCAAAAAAAAGATTATATATTTATCTCACTACGATTTATAGATAATCTTTTTTCAATATATCTTTAAGCATGAATCTCAATAAAACTCCCTATAAAAGCCAAACTTCAACTCTGCGATTACGTTCTCGACCTGCTGCTGTATCATTATTTGCAACAGGCAATAACTCTCCTAAACCTTTTACAGCCATAACAGGAATGCCTCTGGCTGATAATTCTCGCTCTACTGAAAGCGCTCTTGTGAGTGATAATTTTTGATTTTGAACCTTAGCACCTACGCTATCTGAAAATCCCATTAATACGAGTCTGCGTCCTACGTTGTTTTCCATAAAGGCAATTAACCTGTGTAAATCTCTTTTTCCTTTATTGTCCAGGTCCTTATCGCTGTAATTAAACCTGAAATTTAAAGAAAGTCTTTTGGCCTTTTGTGCATATTGATTATATTCATCAGGCGCATCAGCTAACGGATATACATTTTCAATTTTGATATTTTGCGAAATCAATCCTGTTTTTTCTACGATATTTTGGCCTGTGACTGAAATTGCAAACTGTGCGAAATCCTTAACTAAATTAGAAGCTGAGGTTGGTGAATAAAAATACAATCTTCTGGATAAGGCGTAATCTTCCGTGCCGATAGTGAATCTGGTTGGGAATATTGCTTTAGTGCCTGCACCTTCTGAAATCGCTAATGCCTTGTTATGTTGTATATAATTCAAGCCAATAAAGCCAATCGCAAATTCATCCTGAGACACTTGAGAGGTTAAATCAGAACTAGATTCCAGCCTGATTGCTGAATTTGCAAGTTTACGATTAAATTTCTTTAATACCAGGTTTTTGAAAGTGTCCCAGGTGCCAGAGTTTTTATCTCGAGCAAACAGGTTTATTTTCTTCTGCTCACCACCAAGTTCTGACCAGTTGGTGATTTCGCCAGAAAATATTCTTGCCAATACTTTAGTCGATAATTGTTTAATTGGGTTATTTTGATTCACAATAATCGCTAAGCCATCAAGCCCTATAATATGCTCATTTCCAACCTTACTTAAATCACCTAACTTACCAGATAAATCATTTATTTCTGAATTTTTAACTCTCCTGGATGCCATACCTAAGTCAGCCTGACCTGATTTTAAATCTTTAAAAGCAGTACTTGAACCATGTGCATGTAATTCAATAACATAGGCTTTGTTATCTTTTATATATTGTAAGCTGCGTTCAACTTTATTTTTATTTTCAACCCAGTAAAACTCTGAGACACCTTGTTCAGTTAAATAACCTTTGATCAGAGCCGGTGCTAACTTTTCACCTATGGTATTTGAGCCATGTAACTTGAAAGTTAACTCTGGATTGTCTGCTGGCAGAGCAGGCTTCTGACTTTCTATAAGCTGAAGTTTAGTATCAGCTTTCAGGTTTTGATTATCACTTTGAACTAGGTGAATTTGTTCAACTTGCGCTGATTGGTTAATAAAATAACCCACTCCTATTAAGGTAAATAATACAAGACCAGCGGCTATCATAAGAAAAGGCATTAAATTGCTTTTTTTATTGGTATCTTTAATCCCTTCACTTTCTAATTCATTAAGAATATGATTAATTTTATCTATTATAATAATGACTTCGCTATGGTTTAATTCATACAGTTCACCTAATACCAGATCCCGGTATTCTTTTTCATTGACAATTTTTTGCAGTGATATTTGAATATCAAATTCACTTTCAGCCACCTCTCCTAATAACTTATATTGTGTGAGCAACTGGTCTCTATTTCTCTCTTTAAAATCTTCCATAAAACAGCCATTTGTTTGTTCTTTCAATAATTTCTGAATAATAAAAAACTTTAATGGCAGTTTTATGACAAAAGTTGAAATTGTACCCTGATTTACAATTTAAAATAGTGGATTTCAACCAGTAATAATGTGGATAAGTCTATTCAAATGATAGTACTATTCCCTTAAATCTTCAGGGATCGGATAATCCGGGTGGTGAACAGTATGGGTCGCCCAGACTCCGGGAATAGGAGGCTCTTTGTTCTCAATAATTTGTCTCACTATCTCATCCTGGTCTAACTGTCCTGTAGGGTAATAGGACTTCCAGCTTTCAGGCAGCTCATCGGTAGCTATTCTTGCTAATATTAACCCCATCCATTGCTTACGATATTCGAGCCATTGGGCAGATTGTGCCTGACTTTCTTCAATTGCGGCTAAGGGGCGATATTCTACATAAATTGTGCGCCGTACGCCCTGAGACCTTTTTGGCTCGGAGCCATGCAAGATCATCATATCCTGGATCAGGATATCTCCGGCTTGTGCTGCTTGTTCAATTGAACCTGGAATTTCCCAACCGTGAAGTTCAGAAAGCCCCTGGATATCTTGTAATTGATGTTGAGTTCCGGGCACATAGCGTAAGCAACCATCACCACTGGAGGCATCATCCAGGTAAATTCCTATGTTTAGATATGGGTAGTTCCTTGTATATTGTGCATCTTGGTGCCAGTTTACAATGGGGTGCGGGTGTTGTTGTTTATATAATAAGTCCATTTGTAAAGGGATCGCGCCTATGCCACAAAGCTGCTTTGCGATTGCCATGATCGCAGGAGTTGCTAAAAGGTCCAGACAGGCACCTGGTGATATTTTAAGAATGTCGTTATAACGCATTAATCTGGGACCAACAGGATCTTCTATAACGCACCAATTTTGCTGTTTAACTCCTGTTTTATACTCAGCGAGTGTATTCCGTTCAAGTTTACTTGCAATATTTTGCCATAACTCAAGTAGTTTTTGTGGTATTGCATTAGGTAATAATAAATAACCTTGCTTTTTGAATTGGGCTATTTGCGGCTCAGTTAGTGTATAAATCGGCATATTAAAAGCTAATGAATTTGTTACTTCTTAAAGTTTTATACTTGATTAAATTAATGTAAACAAGTGCTTATTAATTTTTTATTCAGGGTATTCAGTTGATGTGTAATCGCGTGTAATATTTTTTTTTAGTAAAACATGCCATGCTCATTTCTTTATAAAAATAAAATTATGTGATTATCATGAAGCGTAAACCACTATTCATTCTTTCCTTTATTGCTACTGAGCATACGCTAGTGTCTTTTTTCGCTTTAACCTTTTTATTTTACTCTGTTTTAGTTGTAGCCAAATTATAAACAAAAAACATATAACAGTATGATTTAAATTGTTATTTTTTAGCAGGTGAACGTTTATAAAGTAGATATTTTAAACTGGATAGGGCAATAAATTAATGGATGGGAAAGTAAGTAATATCGATTTCTTAATATTGAAACAAAGACCTGTTAATAATGATGATACAGGTTTTTTAAAAGATTTATATTGCCAATCAAGAGATTATGAAACCACAGTAGCGAATATACCGGCTGAAACTCTGAAACAATTTTTACACCAACAATTTTTATTGCAAACTGAGCATTTTAACAGGGTATATAAAAATGCCGAATGTAATCTGATCCAATATCAGGGGGCGGCAATCGGTAGAATTTATTTCAATCAGGAAAATGAAAATTTACATCTGATAGATATTACTTTATTAAGGAATTACAGAGGGCTGGGTATAGGTCGATTTTTTATAACAAACTTATTATCGAAAACTAAAGTTCGCACTACCTTGTATGTGAATGAGCGCAATCCGGCCTTATTTTTTTATAAAAAGTTAGGGTTTAAAGAGCTCGAAAAGGAGCAGGGATATATTTATATGGAACGTAATTTACACTCTAATGCCAATAGAGGCGGTTAATTAGAAATAATCATTGATTTAGGTGTCATAAATTATGCAAAAAACTGTAGAAAATTACTATCATTCACAAGATGATCATTATGCGGACCAAGATGATTGTAAAATTAAAACTGGGATGTTGAATCAGTTATTACGAGATCAGTTGACACCTAGCCCACCACAAAAGCTTCGTTCTCCCTCTGAGTCAGATAAATTGCCCATCTCACTCACATCTGCGGCTGTTGATGTTGTCGCTATGATATTAAATGAAAATTGGTCCGAGAGAGCGGAATTACATGAAAAGCTCAGTGAGTTGTATCATCTTCAAAAAGCAGTTTATGATGAACTAGAAATCAATCCTATGTTAAGAAAAAGACAGTATATTTCTCAAGCAGGATTAATATTATCACCTGATAATTGTATTACGACGCAACTGGATGATTTACGAGTAAATGCTTATATTCGAGGTATAGATCAGGCGTTAACTCAAATGTTTACGCAAAATAAAACAAGGAAAATCCATATTGTTTATCCTGCTTGTGGCCCCTTTGCCCCCTTGTTGATGCCGCTGATCAGTTATTACCAAAAAACACATCAATTTTCATCAAAGCAGTTAAGCATTACCTTGATTGATATTCAGCCTGGCGCTGTACATACCTTGAGAGCATTGGTTAATGAATTGAATATTCAGGACTATGTACAGGACATTATTTGTGCGGACGCTTTAACTTATCATTCACCGAATAATTCAATTGACATGGTTGTCTTAGAAGCGATGCAGCATGGGTTTAGCAGGGAGGGGCATTTTTCACTGACTCGTCATTTTACAAAAATGTTGGCCGATGACGGCTGTTTGATCCCTGAAAAAGTCACAGTGTCAGCAAGCTTAAATAATGCGCAGCGTGAGTTTGTTGATCAATGGCAAGGTAAGCAATGTGTATCACATTCTGATATTAATCAAAAGATTATCGATGAAAGGGTTGTATTGGGTGATATTTTATCTTTAACCGCGCACAGTTTTAGTGTGTTATCAGAACGTATTATAGATGAAAACACCACATTAATGGAGTGTGGACAGGTCAGTATTCCAAAAATGTCAGCAGTAAATGGTGAACAAACGTTACTTTTATCTACTCATATACACGTGTTTGGCGATGAAAAACTCAATGAATATGATTCAGGAATAACGCACCCACTACCGGAGCAGCAGGTTTGCATTAATTACACTCCCAAGCAGCATAGAGAGGGGGATTTATTATTAAAAAGTGGCGACGGCATTAAGTTTTATTATCGTTTAAATGGCTTACCAGGTTTTTTAGCGACCTGGTGTGATGGTGACCCTGAACAAAAAACTGAGGTTGGTTATGATGAGTGATCTAATACAACCTGTAAAAGTACTTATTTTTGCTGGAAACCCATTGGTCGGTCCTAGTATTAACATGTTAGCGCAACAAAACAGGTTAGCTGGCGTGATATTACCAGAGCAAATGGATGCGTTTTCCCATCAATTAGCTACCTGGTTAGAACAAATGCGATTACCTTATTGGCAGTTTAATACAGCACAACCTGATTTATTGATTGAAAAATGCATTCGATGGGAAGCAAACCTAGCAGTTAACTTTGCTATTCCGCATATGTTACCTGAATCATTACTTGAACATCTGTCTTTTTATAATTTTCATCCAGCCGCTGAATATCAGGGAGTAATGCCATTATATTGGCAGATCAGAGATGAAAAAACAGAAACTCGTATGGTATTACAAAAAGCAAATGTGACTAAAGGTAGTGATGATATTGCCGCTTCTATGATAATGGCGATTCATCCTTTAGATACCTTGCAATGCCTTGAGGCTAAAATAGCGCAACAAGTACCACAATTGATTTATCAGTTAATTGAACAAGGATTAAATAAAGAAGAATTGTTATCGGCGCAGCCGAAAGAGATTAAACCGGCCCCCTTAGTTCAGGAGTCAGATTTGACGGTCAACTGGCACGAAATGACAAATGAAAATATTTGTGCGCTAGCCAGAGCGGGTAATGCACAATTTGGCGGTTGTTTGATTTTTCTTGGATTATCACCTATTAATTTATTACAGGCGACATCTGTTACCCATCCTACCCATGGAGTAAAAGCGGGTACCATTTGTCATGTTGGTGAGCCTGAAGGAGTGATAATCGCTGTTAAAAATGGTGCTTTAAGAATTGATATTCTGTCAAATGCAGATGGCGTTTTTACTGGGTTAAATTTTACTGAAAGATTTGGCATTAGTGCCGGGATGGCATTTGAAAATTCCGCGCAGCCAATAACGACAAATAGGGAGAGTTAAATGGCTGAACCTTTTATTGGTCAGGTTGATGTATTTGGTTTTAATTTTGTACCTGAGAGCTGGGGACCATGTGCAGGTAGTTTAATTAGCATTAGTAGTAATCAGGCGCTTTTTTCTTTATTAGGAACGGCTTATGGTGGTGATGGCCGTACTACTTTTGCTTTGCCTGATTTACGTGGAAAAGTAGCAATTTCTGAAGGAATGTACCCGGGAAGTCAATTTGATTGGAAAGTAGGCAAACAAGGAGGGGCAGAAACCCATACTCTGAATATACAGGAATTGGCGCAGCATGCTCATAGTGCTGTATTTACCCCATCAGAAGTCACCTCAACTAACGTGAAAGTCGCGGCAACTGCAGAAAATGGCGACAATGCAACACCTTCAAATGATGCCTTTTTAGCGCAAACTTTTCCTCCAAGCGTGGGTCCTGATAAAGCTGAATTGATTTATAAAACTGATCCGTCACCTGGTTCAACGGTTAATTTAGGTGGTGTAAATGTATCAGGCGGTGGAGCTTTACATGGTGATATTACAGTGGGAAATACCGGAAGTAATCAAAAGTTTAGTCTTTTACAAACAGGGCTTATTTTAAATTATTGTATTGCAATGAAGGGGTTATTTCCTTCGAGAAATTAACAACGGTAGATTTAGTTTAGGTTTATTAAAATAAATTAAGGAAAAGTTATGTCAGACCCTTTTATTGGTGAAATTAGATTGTACGGTTTTAACTTTAACCCAAGAGGATGGCTTTTTTGTAGTGGAACGTTACTGGCTATTTCTCAGAATAGCACATTATTTTCTTTATTAGGCACAACCTATGGCGGTGATGGCCGTACTACTTTTGCTTTACCTGATTTACGAGGTCGGGCAGCTATGAGTAAAGGTCGTCATCCGGGAAGTTTCTTTGATTGGCGGATAGGGCAAGAGGCGGGAACTGAAACCCATACTATGACAATACCTGAAATGCCAGTACATGCCCATGCAGCCTCTTTTACAGCGACAAGTGCTGGTGGCATGTCAGTTAATTTGGCTGCGACCACTGAAGCGGGTGACAGTGCAACACCGTCGGCAGGAGCTTACTTAGCGACTGCAACACCACCAAATCCGGGGCCTGATAAACCCGAACAAATTTATAAATCTAATCCTACCGCGGGTACTACCGTTGATTTAGGGGGAGTAGCTACAGCAGGTGAATCAGGAGGAGGCACTGTGATGGTAAATGTGAATGGGGGTAGTAAGGCATTTTCAATTATTCAACCTGTGTTGACATTAAATTACTGTATGGCAACTGTGGGGATTTATCCGCCAAGAAGTTGATGCGGATATTCAGTCTCTTGCTATAATAACAAATTGATTTACTTATGGTTGTATAATAATAAATGAAAACAAATCACTTTATTTCAGGTTTGCCGCGATCTGGTTCTACGTTATTGGCGGGGTTATTACGACAAAACCCCAGGTTTCATGCCAGTATGTCCAGCCCGATTGCCAGCTTAATAAATAGTTGTTTAGAACAAATTGGGGCTGGAGGGGAATTTTATACTTTTTTTGATGAACAAAAGCGTAAAACTATGTGTCACGCATTATTTAATGCCTATTATCAAGATAAAAATGACTTTCCTGTGATTTTTGATACCAATCGAATTTGGACTGCAAAATTACATCAATTGGTTGAATTGTTTGGTGAGTTTAAAGTAATTTGTTGTGTTCGTGATCCGGCTTGGATCATGGATAGTTTTGAGCGAATTTATCGTAAAAACCCCTTTGATTATAGCCGCATGTTCAATCCACAAAATCGGCAGACAGTTTATTCTCGTTGTGAATCTCTGATCAATGCTTCTGGTTCAGTCGGAAGCGCATGGACAGCATTAAAAGAAGCTTATTATGGTGAGTATTCAGACAGGTTGCTACTAATAGATTATGATTTATTAACCCAGCACCCGGCACGAACTATGCAGCTATTGTATAAATTTATAGGTGAGTCTGAATTTGATCATGATTTTAATAATGTAAGTTATGAAGAAAGTGAATTTGACCAAAAGTTAGGCGTGAAAGATTTACATACGGTAAAGAAGAAAGTCAAATTTACGCCCAGGCGCACGATTTTACCGCCTGATTTATTTAAAAAATATAGTGAAATGGCATTTTGGCAAGATAGCTCAGGTACGGCAGCCAGTATCATTGCAGCTAAAACTACTGGTTAATATTTAAAAGATAAATATGTCAGTGTTCCGAAGTTAATATTGGATAAAGAATAGGGTTTTTAATTTATGAATAATCATTTATTGCAGGGAGTGGCGTCCTTTTTGGTGCCTTTTGGGTTATATGCAATGCCACAACAAGCTTATGGCAGTAATCAAAAAGGTTCTTTATATTCAAGTATTAAAATTAATACTCAAGCATCTGGTAAGAATAAAACTAATGTACGAACTAAGGTTGATGATGTTAATGAGCTTGAATTAATTACTTCAGAAACAATAAATGAATTAGTAATAATAGATCAGGCAGTGGCTGACAAGTATCTAATTTATCAACAGTTAAAACCGGGTATGGAAGTTAGGGAGATCAGTTCTAACTCGCATGGCCTTACTCAGTTAACGCATATTTTATCTCAATATAATAACCTGGATTCCTTACATGTATTTTCTCATGCTGAAGATGGCTCATTACTTTTAGGTAACAGTCGTATTACAAGTCAAGAACTGAATTCTGAAGTTGATACATTCTCTGCTATTGACGGCGCACTAAAAGACGGTGCGGATCTCCTGCTATATGGGTGTAACTTAGCTCAATCCTCACAAGGTGAACAATTTTTAGAGTTGATCTCTCACAAAGCAAATGTAGATATTGCTGCGTCAAATGATTTGACTGGTAATGCCGCATTAGGTGGAGACTGGGATCTAGAAATCACCCGTGGTGATATTGACACAAGCCCTTTAACAGACTCAATTGCGATGGCAGATTTTTCTTCAGTATTAGTCGATAAAACGGTTAATATGAGCGGATTTAATTTGATTGGGTATGTGGAAACTAATACTTATTCTTATGGGGCTTATACCTTCAGGTTAACTTCATCGGAGACGCTCACCGGATCTATGGCTTGTCGTAATTATGGCGATGCATATTGTTACGAAGACTGGGGAGATAATGGTGATGGTGATAAAAAAGTTTATTTTGATCTTACAGGTGGTGAACGGTTTAACCTTACCAGCATATATTTATATACATCACTCGCACAAGACTTTACTTTTGAATCCGATAAGGGAGATTCAGCAACTTTAAGCTTAGGAAATACATCTGGTTTGCCTAAAGTTCTTAATTGGACGGGGATCACGAGACTTACTATCAGGCGCACCGATAATGCTAATATGAGTCGTATCAAGTTTGATAACTTTGTTTTGACGAATATTCAAAGTCCAAACCCTACAATTACAAGCGTAACTTACGATTCTTCAACTGGGAATATGGTGGTCACCGGAACTAATTTTGAAGCGAAATCCGGTGGGGCAAACGACATTACAGTTAATAAGCTCACAATTACAGGTGAAGGTGGTGGCGGATCAGCTTATACCTTAACGTCAGGCACTAATATTGAACGTGATTCCGCGACTCAATTTACCGTACCAGTAAGTGGGGTTGATAAACTCAGAGTTGATGCCCTATTTAATAAAAATAGCACCTCTGCAGATGATGGTACGACATACAATTTAGCTGCTGCTGATGATTTCATTGCTAATATAACTGCGGATAATACGGCAATTGCAACTAATGGGGTTACAGTAAGTAATTATGCTAATCCGGTCATTACCTCATCAACATATGATGCCAATGCCGGTAGTTTAGTCGTTACCGGAACCGGTTTTAGCAGTACTAGTGACGCTAATAATGACGTGGTAGCCAATACTTTTACTTTTACAGGTGACGGTGGTGATACTTATACGTTAACTGATACCAGTAATGTGGAAGTGGCTTCCAGTACCTCTTTTACTTTTACTTTAAGTGCGACTGATAAACAACATATCAACGGTTTGTTAAATAAAAATGGGACTAATGCAGCCAGTGGTCAGGCTTATAATCTGGCAGCAGCTGATAACTGGATGGCTGGTGGCGCTGCTAATGCAAACACTGCTGACTCAGCTGCGACTATTACTACCAGTAACGTGACAGCGCCCAATATTACTTCTTCCTCCTATAATGCAGGTACTGGCATATTAACGGTTACCGGGACTAATTTTGTTAATCAAGTTGGGGCAACTAATGATATTGATGTTTCTAAATTAAATTTAACGGGTGAAGCGGGGAATAGTTACACATTAACTTCAAGTAATGTTGAGATCACCAGTGCAACAACATTTTCTGTCACTTTGAACGCGACAGATAAGTTAGTGATCAATGGATTATTAAATAAAGATGGCACTCAGGCCGATGATGGCGCGACAAATTATAATCTCAATGCTGCTGAAGATTATATGAACGCAGTTGATCCGGCCACAAGTATCGTAGATGCAACAAATACGGTTACTGTGAGTAATGTTCAGGTACCAACGCTTACGTCGGCGACCTATAATGCGGGTACAAAATCCTTAGTAGTGACAGGCACTGGTTTTGCCCGAAAATTTGGTGCTAATGATATTGATACCTCCAAATTAAGTCTGACTGGTCAGGGAGGAAATAGTTATACCCTGACTACGGGAGGTGTTGAAGTCAGTTCTGAAACTGAGTTTAGTGTCACTATAAATGATACAGATAAAATTAATGCCAATGGTTTATTAAATAAAGATGGTACCCAGGCTGGTGATAATACAACGTATAATTTAAGTGGTGCAGAAGACTGGCAAGTAGGTGCGGCAACAAATGCGACAGTAGCTGATACAGTTGGTAATGGCGTTACTGTCAGTGGTACTTCTAATCCGACGGTTACTTCAGCAACATATGACGCCGCAATGGGAATTTTAGCCGTTACGGGTACCGGTATGGTGAAAAAGTCTGGTGTCACGAATGATGTTGATGTGACAAAGTTAATTGTTAAAGGTCAGGCAAGTGGTACAAGAACGTTAACCACAACAAATGTTGAGATCACCAATGAAACCAGCTTTAGTATCACGCTCAATGCCGGAGATAAAACAGCGGTTGATGCGTTATTAAATCTAAATGGTACACAATCAGGCGATAGTGTTACCTATAACTTAAATGCTGCAGAGGACTGGATGGCAGGCGCTGATGTCAGCGCAAATATAGTCGATGCAACTTTAAATGGTATTACCGTTAGTAATGTACCAGTACCCACCATAACAAGTGCAACTTATAATGCGTCAATTGGAGATCTGGTGGTTACAGGCACTGATTTTGAAGCGAAATCAGGTGGAGCAAATGATGTCACGGCTAATTTATTTACACTGACCGGTCAATCTGGGGGAACGTATACTCTGACAGATACCGCGAATGTTGAAATAACAAATGCAACAACTTTCACGCTGACTTTATCCGCTACAGACAAGATAAATATTGCCGGATTACTGAATAAAGATGGCACTCAGGCTGATAATGGGTCAACGTATAATCTGGCGGCAGCCGATGATTTTATGGCAAATGCCACAGCGGGAAATACTGCTGATGCAACAAATGCGATAACAGTTTCTAGTTACAGTAACCCTGTAATTTCAAGTGCAACCTATGATTTTATCACCGGGAATTTAGTTGTAACTGGTACGGGATTTAGTCAGGTGGCGGGCGCTAATAATGATGTTGATCCTACAAAACTTACTTTAACCGGAGATGCGGGTGGTAGTTATTTATTAACTTCTTCGGGTGTCGAAGTGACAAATGGCACGACATTCACTGTGACATTAAATGCGACTGATAAAAATAACATTAATGGGTTACTTAACAAAAATGGGACTGCGTCGGATACAGGTACGACTTATAACTTAGCTGCTGCAGATAATTGGATGGCGGGCGGACCGCCTACAGCAGATATTACGGATGCGACGAGTAATGGTATTACTGTAAGTAATGTTGCAAGCCCGGTCATAACTTCGGCTACGTATGATGCAACAACAGGTGTTGTGGTTGTTACAGGCACTCATTTTGTAAATGAAGTGGGTGCATCAAATGATGTTGATGTGTCATTGTTTACTTTCACCGGAGATAATAGTGCAACCTACTCAATAATAAGCACATCAGATGTTGAAATTACTTCTGCAACCCAATTTAGCTTTACATTAAGTGGTGCAGATAAAACCAATGTTGACGGGTTGCTGAATAAAAATGGGACTAATTCTGATATTAGCAATACGACTTATAATCTGGCAGCCAGTGATAATTGGATGGCAGGCGCAGCGGCTACAGCTAATATCACCGATGCGACGGGTAATGGCATTATTGTCAGTAATGTTACTGTACCAACAATTACCTCTTCCACATATGATTTCACCACGGGTGTTTTAGTTGTTACAGGTACTAATTTTAGAAATCTTTCAGGTGGCTCTAATGATGTTGATTTAACTAAGTTAGCACTTAAAGGAGAAGGTAATAATGCCTATACACTTACAGGAAGTAGTGTTGATATTTCTTCTGCCACTCAATTCTCTATTACCTTATCTGAAACTGATAAAATAAATGTTAATGGTTTACTTAATAAAAACGGCACAAGTGCAGAAGATGCGGTTACTTATAACTTGGCTGCCGCAGATAACTGGATGGGGGCAGCATTAACAGCGACTGATATTACGGATGTTACATCGGCAGTCACTGTGAGCAATGTTAATATACCAACAATCACAAGTATTACTTACGATCATGCCACCGGCTTAGTAACGGTTACCGGACTAAATTTTGTGAAGCAATTTGGGGTAAGCAATGATATTGATATTTCATTACTTACTTTTACTGGCGAAGGTGGTGGAACTTATACTATTACCAGTGCTGTAGATATTGAAATTACTTCTTCAACGAGTTTTAGTTTTACCTTATCAGGTGCAGATTTAACCAACGTTAATGCGTTGATGACTGCAAATGGTGGTAATGCTGGTAGCGGTACAACTTATAATATCGCAGCAGCGGATAATTGGATGGCCGGGAGTGCGGCAAGTACAAATATTGCAGATACAACAGGTAATACTATTACAGTCAGTAATGTACCAGCTCCCGTTATTACTTCAGCAACTTATGACGCAACTACCGGAATATTAACGGTAACAGGCTCTGATTTTACAGCTAAAAGTGGTGCTTTAAATGATATTTCAGTATCTAAATTAACCTTAAAAGGTGAATCCGCTGATACTTATACCTTGACCTCGGGTGATGTAGAGATCACTAATTCAACTAGTTTTAGTGTTACGTTAAATTCTGCAGATAAACTCAATATTAATGGTTTACTAAATAAAGATGGTACGCAAGCTGATGATAATACTGTTTATAATTTAGCTGCCGCAGATAATTTTGTTGCTGAAATTACCTCTGGAGACACAAGTGATTTAACAGCTAATGGTATAACCGTAAGTTCAGTGGTTGCGCCAACCGTGACTTCTGCTACTTATGATGCCACAACCGGAGTTATGGTTGTAACAGGCACAGATTTGGTTCATAAATCAGGGGTTACAAATGATATTGATGTTTCAACTTTAACAGTCACAGGGGAAAATGCTGGCAGTTATACCTTAACCAGTACGACTGACGTTGAAATTACAAATGCAACTAGTTTTACGTTAACTTTATCTGGTGTTGATAAAACGAATATAGATGGCTTGCTTAATAAAAATGGCTTAAGTTCAGATGATAGTGGAACAAGTTATAACCTCGCGGTTGCTGATAACTGGTTAGCTGGCAGTGCAGCATCAACAAATATTTCTGATGTTACAAGTAACGCAATTACGGTGAGTAATGTACTATCACCGACTATTAGTTCTGCTACTTATGATGCAACAACAGGTGTGCTGGCGGTTTCAGGTGCAAACTTTACCAGTAAATCAGGCGTAACAAATGATGTGGATATTTCATTACTTACCTTAAAAGGTGAAGGTGATGTTACTTACACTCTTACATCGGCAACAGATGTAGACATTACTTCATCGTCAGTATTTTCTGTAACCTTATCAGGTATTGATAAAACACATGTTGATGGATTATTAAATAAAAACGGTACTAACTCTGATAATAGCAATACGCTTTATAATTTATCGGCTGCAGACGATTGGATGCAGGCGGTTGCTTTAAGTTCTGATATTTCTGATGCAACTAATGCCATTACAACGAGTAATGTGACTGTGCCAACAATTACGTCAGCAACATATGATGGGAATACCGGGACCTTAGTTGTTACAGGTACTAATTTACGTAAGTTAGATGGCGCAACGAATGATGTTGACGTAACTAAGTTAACGTTAACAGGACAGGGGGCCGGAACTTATTTATTAACAAGTAGTAATGTCGAGATAACAAGCGCAACTGAATTTAGTGTTACTTTAAATTCGACTGATCAGACGCAATTAGCCATTTTGCTAAATAAAAATGGCACCTCAGCGGTAGATGCGAGCGTTTATAATATTGCAGGAGCAGATAACTGGATGCCAGGTGCTGCTGCTTCAACGGATATTTCAGATGTAAGTAGTAATTCAGTTACTGTTAGTAACGCAGTAAAACCGACCGTTGTATTAACAACCAGTAGTGCAAATATTGCAGAAGCTGCGGGTGTATCAACTGTGACGGCAACACTCTCTTCTGCGACTGCAGTTAATGTGATTGTTAATTTAACTTATAGTGGCACTGCCGTTAATGCGGGAGATTATACTAAATCCGCAGATTCAATCACTATATTGTCTGGTCAGTTAACTGGCACAGCTACAATCACTGCTGTACAAGATAATTTAGTTGAAGCCACAGAGACTGTAATAGTTGATATTACTAGTATCACCAATAATGATGCAACTGAAAATGGTGTGCAGCAACAAACTGTGAGTATTATCGATGATGATGTTGCAACGGTAAGTTTATCTGTTAACAACGTGAATATCGCAGAGGCTGCGGGTATCAGTACCATCACTGCGACATTAGATAAAGCTACTTTTGAAAATGTAACTGTGAATTTAGGGTATTCTGGTACTGCAACAACACTTACGGATTATACGGTTTCAGCATCAAGTATTACTATTCTTGCTGGTCAAACAACTGGAACAGCTGCGATCACAGCCGTTCAGGATACAAGTTCCGAAAGTGGTGAAACAATTCTGATCGATATAACTGGCGTGAGTGGAGGATCTGCCAGTGAAAGTGGCACGCAACAACAAACAGTCACTATCACAGATGATGAAACGGTCGCTGTTACATTATCAGCTTCAAGTAATAATATTGCCGAAGCAGGCGGTAGTAGTACTGTTACTGCAACGCTAAGTCAGGCCGCTTTTGAAACTGTAACGGTTAATTTGGGCTATTCAGGCACAGCAACAAGTGGTTCTGATTATGTAACTCCGCCAACGTCTATTGTCATAGCGGCAGGGCAAACAACGGGTACTGCAACATTAACTGCAATACAGGATACTAATGTTGAAGGTGGTGAAACTATTATTGTTGATATCACGGGGGTTTCAGGTGGTGCGGCAAGTGAAAGTGGCACACAGCAGCAAACCGTTACTATTACTGATGATGAAACGGTAACAGTTTCTCTTTCTGCAACACCAGTAACTATTCTGGAGGCGAGTGGTAGCAGCACTGTAACGGCAACACTGAGTCAGGCAACGTTTGAAGCGGTTACGGTTACCTTAGGTTATTCAGGTACGGCAACAAGTGGTTCTGATTATGTAACTCCATCAACGTCTATTGTCATAGCGGCAGGGCAAACAACGGGTACTGCAACATTAACTGCGATACAGGATACAAATTCTGAAAGTGGTGAAACTATCATTGTTGATATTACAGGGGTTTCAGGTGGTGCAGCCAGTGAAAGTGGCACACAGCAGCAAACCGTTACTATTACTGATGATGAAGTCATATCAGTCTCTTTATCAGCCACACCGATTAATATTTCAGAAGCAGTACAAAGCAGCTCTGTGACAGCAACACTTAGTCAGGTAGCTTTTGAAACTGTTGTGGTTAATCTGGGTTATTCAGGTACAGCTAATAACGGTACTGATTACGATGTGGCGGGTACGAGTATTTCAATTAGTGCAGGCCAGCTAAGTGGCAGTACAAGTGTTACTTCAAGACAAGATAGTATTGAGGAAAGTAACGAAACTATTATTGTAGATATAGTATCAGTAACGGGTGCCAATTCAGTTGAAAGTGGTACGCAGCAATTAACACTTACGATCCTGAATGATGATAATGAAACCAATGATGATACAGCGACTGTTGATGAAGATAATAGTGTTCAAATTGATGTATTAGATAATGATGTTGGTTTGGGTGGTACTTTAAACCCTGCAAGTGTCACTATCACCAATGCAGCATCAAACGGCAGCACAAGTATTAATACAGCCAATGGTTTTGTTACTTATACGCCAACCGAAAATTTTAATGGTACTGATACATTCACATATCAGGTAAGTGATTTATTAGGTAATACATCTTCTGATACTAACGTTACTATCACTATAAATAGCATTAATGATGCCCCGGTTGCAGCAAATGATACGGCAACGGTTGATGAAGATGGCGCTGTGACCATAGATGTACTGAATAATGATACTGACGTTGATGGGACTAATGAAATCAACGTTAATAGCTTGAGTATCGTGACACAGGCAACAAATGGTGTGGCTGTTATAAGTGAAGGCCAGATTATTTATACGCCAAACGAAAACTATAATGGGAGTGATGTATTTAACTACACAGTGAGTGATGTGTCAGGTGCTGTGTCTGCAAGTGCGAGCGTGAGCGTTAATGTGAGTGGCAGCAATGATGCACCTAATACGCAAGCAGATGTCGCAACAGGTAATGAAGATACGCTAATGGTTATTGATGTACTGTCTAATGATGAAGATATTGACGGTGAATTAGAGGTTACGAGTGTTGAAATAGTAACTGAACCACAGCATGGTATAACAGTCGTGCAGCCTGACGGCAGTATTCATTTTACACCTGAAGATAACTTCTTTGGAGATGATAGCTTTACTTATACAGTTAAAGATAATAACAACGCCGTATCTGCTGCAACATCAGTCTCTGTTACAGTACAAAGTGTGAATGATGTACCTGTGAGTCAAAACGATACCGTTGTAATACTTGAAGATGTTGCGCATTTAATCAATATTTTGGGCAACGACAGCGACGTTGATGGCAATATTGTAACGATTGCGATTACTACAACGCCTGATCACGGCACAGTGACGGTGGACAATATTAATTTAAATGTTCTTTATACGCCAGACAGCCAATTTAGTGGCTCTGATAGCTTTAGTTATCAAACAACAGATAATGATGGCGGTGTTTCAAATAGTGCAGAGGTTCTGTTAACCGTAGAAATGGTTAACGATGCGCCAGAGGTCAATCCTGATTCAGTACAAACTAATGAGGACGAGTTTATTGAAATTAATGTACTGCTTAATGATAACGATATTGACGGTCAGTTAGATGAAACGTCTGTTGTTATTACTGCTCAACCTGTGAACGGCACAGTTCAGGTTATGGCTAATGGCAACATAATTTACACTCCGGTATTGAACTTTAATGGTGCTGATCAATTTACATATCAGGTGACAGATGATCAGGGGGAAAGTGGTTCAGCAAGTGTTGATGTTCAGGTCAATGCGGTAAATGATATCCCAGAAGCGCAAGAGCAATCTCTGACGACAGCTGAAGATACCGCCGTTAACATAGAGTTATTAGGTACAGATATCGATGGTGATATACTTACTTATATCATAGTGAATGAGCCTCAATTTGGCACGTTAACTGGTTCTGGCTCTAGTTATGTGTATCAGCCAAATGATAACTTTACCGGGTCTGATAACTTTACCTATATGGTAAATGATGGTCAGTCTGACTCATCAATCGCCACAGTTGCAATCAATGTTGGCAGCAATAATGATGCCCCAACAGCCAATGACTTATCTATTGATACCAATGAAGATACTGCCATAGGTGTCACACTCACTGGTGAAGACCTTGATGGTGATAGCCTGAGTTATACTGTATTAACACAGCCAGTTAATGGATTGTTAAGTGGTCAGGTCCCTGATCTTATTTATACGCCGAATATTAATTTTAATGGCAGTGATACTTTTACTTTTAAAGTGAATGATGGTCAATTGGACTCTAATATAGCCACAGTACAGATTAATGTGTCTGCAGAAAACGATCAACCCAGTGCTGATAACCAACAATTATCTTTAGATGAAGATAGTGTTATTTCAGTTAATTTAACGGGCAGTGATCCAGATGGCGATTTGTTAAATTTCACTATATTAACAAACCCTGTTAACGGTGTTATTAGTGATGGAAGTAGCAATTTAATTTACACTCCTAATGCCAACTTTAATGGCACTGATAGCCTGACTTTTATTGCAAATGATGGAACTGCTGATTCAGTGAGTGCACAAGTTGAATTCACTGTACATCCGGTTAATGATCAACCTTTAGCGATTGACGATAATATAAGCCGTGATAACTGGGAAACTTTTAATATAGATGTATTAAGCAATGATTCAGATCTTGATGGAGATGTGCTTACTATTTTTGCCGCTAAGGTTGCAACAGGAACCGTAACCAGATCAAATAACATGTTAACTTATACTCCGGTAACTGGCTTTAATGGTACGGCAGTTATAGAGTATTCGATTACAGATAATCAGGGTGGTATAGATTCTGCCTTAGTATTAGTTGATATAGCCGTTGTGAATAATCAGGTTCCTGTGATTTCAGTGCCGGCAGATATAGAAGTTAATGCAGTTGCGTTAAATACGAAAGTAAATTTAGGTGTGGCAACCGCAATTGACCAGTTTGGGGTACCTGTTCCAGTTTCTTTAGTGAATGGTACTAATTTCTTTAAACCCGGGATCAATACGGTATTCTGGCAAGCAACAGATAGTGATGATTTATCAGCGATTGCTAGTCAGTTAGTGAAAGTTAATCCGCTTATTTCTTTAGATAAAGATCAAACTGTACTGGAAGGTTATAGCGTAACTGTAGGTGTGAGGTTAAATGGTTTATCACCTGTATATCCTTTAGAAGTGCCTTATACCGTCAGTGGTACGGCAGAGCAAGGCGTAGATCATGATTTAATGGATGGCACTTTGGTTATTCAGTCAGGAACTCAAGGGTTTATTCAATTTAACGTATTAAGTGATGATATTTTTGAAGGGGAAGAAACGCTGATCATTGAGTTGGACAGTGAATTGAATTTAGGCAGTAAATCAATTCATACAATGACAATAACAGAAGGTAATGTATCACCAAAACTTAGTTTAAACGCGCACCAGGCACAAGAGTCACGATTTATCGTTAATATGGAAGATGGTGTTGTTGTTGTTAAGTCAAAAGTGGTACATCCAGATCCGAGTAAACAGTTCAGTTATGACTGGATAAACACAGAGCAGGTATTAATAGATATAGATGATGATGAAACTCAATTCAGTTTTGAACCTGAAGGTTTATCTCTTGGTATTTATCATATTACCTTAGTTGTAAAAGATTTAAGTGATATGTCGTTTGGTACAAGTAAACAGATCACTTTAAAACTTGAGCAATCAAAAGTAACGCTGGGTGAAACCGACACTGATGGTGATGGTATACCTGATAACATGGAAGGTTCAGGGGATGGAGATAATGATGGTATTCCCAATTATCAGGATGCGATAACAGAATGTAATGTAGTGCCTGAAACTTTAGGTTCATCAAATGATTTCTTAGTCGAAGGAGATCCCGGAGTTTGTTTACGTTTAGGTGATATTGCGTTAGGTGGAGAATCTGGTGGTACGCGCATTGTTAATGGTGAATTACTTGATGAGGATTCAATTAACATTGGCGGCGTATTCGATTTCATTGCTTATGATTTACCACTTGCAGGACAAGCATATCGCATTGTTTTACCGCAGGTTCAACCTATTCCTGCAAATGCAATTTATCGTAAGCAATTGGCTTCGGGTTTATGGGTTGATTTTGTGGAAAATACCACAGATCAATTATGGTCAACAGCGGGTGAAATGGGTTATTGTCCGCCTCCGGGAGATGCAATATGGTCTGCCGGATTAACTGAAGGGCACTGGTGTGTTCAGTTAGTGATCACTGATGGCGGACCAAATGATTCCGACGGGGAAGCTAACCATACTATTGTTGATCCAGGCGGCGTTGCTGTTATCAAAGGTAGCAATAGCCAGCCTGAGGCAATGGATGATGTGATCCAAACAAGAATTAACACAGCTATTACCATTAATGTTTTAGTCAATGATATTGATGCGGATGGCAATGAATTAACGATTAACTCAGCCAACGCCGTATTTGGTAGCGTGACAATAAATGACAATCAATTAATTTATCAACCAGCAGCTGATTTTTTTGGTATAGAAAAGATTGTTTACGGAATATCAGATGGCCAGGGCGGATCAAGTTCTGCAAGTGTGATAGTAACAATATTACCAAATGAAGCGCCTACAACAGTTAATGATGTGGCTGCGGTGACAGCTGGTGAAAGTATCACGATTGATGTACTTGAAAATGATTCAGATCCTGAATCAGATGCTTTATCTGTTATTTCTGCCACGGCAGATAATGGTATGGTGATTATCAATCAGGATAATACTATCAGCTATACATCCAATGCCGGTTTCAGTGGAATTGATACTATAGAGTATGAAGTTCAGGATGCATTGGGAGCTGTTGCCACAGGACAGGTAACCGTCACTGTTTCATCAACGAGTACCAAGGTGAAAATTAAAACATCAGGTGGCGCTATGCTATTTATGTTGTTTAATTTAATGGCTTTATTACTTTACCGTCGTAATATATTAGGGATTAAGCGCTAATGAAAATAACCAATAATTCAATGATAAAAGTATTCGCATATATCACTTTAATGCCATGTCTTTCTTTTTCTGTAGCGGCTAAGGAGGCCGATAAGTCTTCCTGGTACTTAGTATCTTCACTTGGTTATGTCAGTGGCGATACTAACAGTAATGAAATTGTGAATGATTTCGCCAAAAGCGGTATTACGGTAACAGATGTCAAAATTGATGACAGCAGATATGGCTGGCAATTAAGTTTAGGCTACGAAATATCAAATAACTTTGCGTTAGAGTTGGGGTATTTGGATCTGGACAAAGTGAGTGTTGAGTTAACTGGCACAGTAACAGATGAAACTCTTTTTATTGACCAGGCCAGAATAAATCATCCTGAATCAGCCAAAGGGGTTACTTTTAATGCCGGATATCGATTTGACTTAAATGACAATCTGGCACTGAATGCAAAGTTAGGGTTATTTTCCTGGAAGGGGGAATTTGATACTTATAAGCTCGATAGCGGTCAAACTTTGGCAAACCATAATATCAACGGAACCGATGTATTTTATGGTTTGAATGCTGAATACAAACTGACAAATCAGTTTAGCTTACAGCTACAATGGCAAAAATTTAAATTAGAAAATGAAAAACCTGATATGTGGTCAATTGCACTAAAGTACCGATTTTAATTTCGCTGTTTTCAAGTTGAAATTTAATTTAGCTCAGGGTCTGATATCAGGCCCTGTTGCTATACTCAATTCACTTTAAGGTGCAGAGTTAAACTGGCTTGGATATGAAACCTTACAGCTACCATGTAAGCTATACAGAGACTTTGAGGTGAGTGCTTTGTATTTTTTCCATAATATTTCTACTTTAGTATCTGGTTGTTTATGTGATTTACACATAAAAACAAACTTTTCTTCTACCTGATTCGCTGGCATTTGTAGCCCATGTTCCAGGTTAAACAGGCGCTTACCAATATTCGTTAACAGTTCGGCTTCGATGATAGTAAAATCACCGGATTTTCGAAACCCCACTGGAAAATTTACATCATCATAAAATTTTTCATTTGATAAAAAACCGTGTAATAAATCCATTATTTTCACCTGTGCTTGTTGAACAAATTTCATGCATTAACTTAGCATCGCTATTAGTGATTTTTTATGACAGAAATTTAGCAATATGATGATTTTTTATATGAATTTTCTTTTATAAAGTAGAACCGTGGAAGCTACCTCTAACAGTAACCCCCTGGTAGAAAGTAAGGCTTTTACTGAACCTTATCTTCTTTAAGTTAGCTCTGTTTGTTGAGTTAAAATTAAGTAAGTACAATTTATTGGCTTTTCGTATAATATTCTCTTATATGGCTATTACCGTCAGATCCGGCTGCGCCCATATATATCCAATAGGTATTCTCATTCTCAAAATGTAATTGAGAAATTTCGGTTTTTCCATACCTTTTATATTGCAAAGCAATGCTTTTTTCAGTGCATCCCAAAATATCAAAGGTTATACGCTCTTCTGAAGCAGGGTGTTCTATTGTTCTATTGCCCATTTTTATTGCTGTCGCGGGAGAACTTATAACCATTTCATTTTTCCCAGTGAAGTTGATAGATTCATGTCCTTGAGTTTGGGTCATGTATGACCAAGGTTTATTTTCAACATTTGCCCATTGTTTATTAAAAGACGCAAATTTTTCTAAAGAAGATGACCAGGTCCCTTCAAGTGACGGGCAGCAATAACCAATACTTGGCACAATAACACTTAATAATAATAATGTTTTTTTCATATAAAAATTTTAATACCTTCATTAAAATAGGAATAATGCAACGTCATCAATAATGTCCTTATTCCAATCTAAGCTTATAGTTTCAGGAAAGCCATATTTAACATGATAGTTAATGTCCATTTTATATGCTTCAGTTAACCCTTTTTTAGCAACCTCAAATAAGTCCGAATACAAATAATATTGAATATGTGTTTCGACTATTAAATATATGCATAACACTCACTAATTGGTGGAAATATAGTGTATTTAAACATGCTATATTTGCTGTGTATCGTGATCAAAAGCTGAACACTTTATTTAGTTCATCGGCATCAATTAAGCCATTTTCATCAATTTCTATAAAATAGGGTAATTGCCAGCGCTGAGTTTTTTTACCTGATTCAGAAAATACTTTGGTGCCAACGATTCCTCTGTCCTGGCTCCAGGGCGGAAAAACTCTAAATCCTGTTTTTCCTTTCTTCCCTGTGGAAGATACTATGCCTTTTTGAATCAAAAGCGAAACAGGAAAAATAAATAATCCACGTTTATGCCCGCCAACCAATGTTTCGTTACCTGGCTCTTTTTGATGACTTTCGACTTTGATAAACAAATAATCGAGTTCATTACAAGTTAAAGGTATCGGTTTATTATCATGATTTTCTGTTAAAGCAGGGCGTTGCCAAGCAGCTAAAAATGCACCTGGTCTATCTGGTGTTACTTTCCCCTTGCGATAGACAATTTTTTTATCATTCAGGGAAAAAGTTAACCCTTCATATTTTGAGCTTTCAGGTAATGGGTCCAACTCTACCTTTTTAGTTAGTTCGTAGCCTATTGGAGCGAAGTTTTTGGCTAAAAGTAAGCTAAATGCATCCTGATAGTTTTTATTTACCAATTAAATATCTCACTTTGCTAAACGATAAATGAGTACAGCAGTTTTTTCGATGTTTTTGCTTAAACTAGTCAAATCAGCAATTTCATTTTTTGTATGGGCACCTTGTCCCATTAGACCGAGGCCATCCAGTGCCATATCAACATGATCGGCAGCAAATGAAATATCAGCAGCGCCTGCTTTTCTTGGGTTAGCAGCCACTATTTTATTGTATCCCAAGTCTTGGCTTATCTGGCTATATAACGCCAGTAATTTTTTATTGCCCTGATTTAATGCCATTGGCGGGTAACCTGTTTCAAATGTCAGCTTTGCCTGAGTATGGTTTAAGTTATTTTTTACTATCTTGTGCATAATTTTTTGTGCATGCACGAGTTGTTTACTAGATAAAGCGCGTAAATCGCCTTTAACCAGTGCGCTTTGTGCTATGACATTACTTTTACCAAAAGCAGTACCGGTGGATTTGTTTTGATCAAAATCTATTTCAGTTCCGCCTATGATCATACCCGGATTGAATGTGAGGTTTTCCTCGTTAATAAGTTGGCTACGAAAGGCTTCTAATATTCTAGCCGTTTCGTATATAGCGCCAAAACCTGTATTTTCATTAAATATACGTGATGAATGTGCCGCTTTAGCAGTTACATTCAGCGTCCAGCCTGTATAACCTCTCCTTGAAGCCATTGCTGTCATAATATCGTTGTCGCCATTTTCGTACCCAAGTGCGATATCGGCCCAGATAGCATTGTCTACTATGGCTTTTTTTGAAGCTGATAAAGGTCTGCCACTACTTTCTTCATCTCCGGTTAATAGTACTCTAATACTGATGTTGTCTAATAAGTTTAACTCTTTCAGTACTTGCATAGCTGTAAAAATAATCTCGTTACCGCCTTTCATATCAGCAACACCAGGACCCGCTGCCTGATGTTCATTTAATTGTTTAAATGTCTGAAAGGAGTCATTCTTTGCAAAAACAGTGTCTAAATGACCGATCATTAATACTTTTAACGCGTTTTTATTTTTACTTTCGTGGCTAGCTAATAAATGGCCGGCTCTATTAAAATGGCTGCCGTCAATCCATTGCGTTTTAAATCCGATTTCTTTGAATTGTTTTTTGGCTAATTCACCAACGGCTTTTACTCCTTGTAAATTCATAGAGCCGCTATTGATATTGACGGCTTGTTCAATATTTTTAATTGCTTTTGGGATAGCTGATTTAACATGTTTAACAATGAGTTTTTCATTATTATCAAGGGAGAAAGCTAAATGACTTATATTTAAACAGCAGGCTAAGCCAATAATTTTTATTATCTGGTCCATAAGATCACGTCAAAAATTAACAAGGCTTAAGCATCCAGTAAAAGAATCAAATATTCAAGTGATTGCGTTTAGAGTTATTCACTTTTTCAGTTTAAATTGAAGAAAAGTGTTTTAGTGGGGCACGCTATAGTTTTGATCTTTAGTTTATCAACCCTGTAGTTAATTGGCTTTTCGATTAATTTTAACTGGTATCGTCCTGGTGTTAATTGGTAGGCCTGTGTTAAATCAATATTACTTATATGCTGAGCTTTGGCGGCTAATGTTATAAAGTCAGTATTTGCGGGTTTACCCCGTTTAAACATCGGACCCTGGTAGGTTACAGCTTGCTTTTTCGCATTAGTAATAACAAATAAATTCGATAAAAAGCCTTCAATGGGTGTGTACCAGGTAAGTAGCTCAATATCCTGATCTAATAGGTTATTGATAACAAATTTAACCTGAACAGGTTCCCCCAATGTTTGCTGCTCATCAATTGTTATTTCACATTTTAATGGGGATTCCATATGGGCTCGTAAAGAAAAAGTTATTAATAAAGAGAATAGTATTAAATTATAGATTAAAGGTTTCATCAGTTTCCTCTTATAAATACCACAGAGTGTTAGGAACTTTGTGGTATTAGTTTATTCACCTAAAATTAGTTTTGATGAGGTGTATTTTCAGCAAAATATTCGTGGCTGTCAGCATTATTTAACGCTTGATCAGGGTTTGAATCAGCTAAGTTTTGTGCACCGGCCTGGCCATAAACAACATCATCTGTACCTGCTACCACATTAAAATGGCTTAGTTCATGAATAATGGTACCTGCGCGTGAATCGGTTCCCGTTTCGTTCGCACTCCAAAAAGCTCTACATAAATAAACTTTATAAGGTTGATTTGGATATACATAAGCAAAATAACTCTGTTTACAGCTACAGTCAAAAGTTACTTGTTCATTGTCAATCGTATCGTTAATTGCGTCAAAATTTGCTGATGCTTTATTGTAACGTGAAGAAGTTGCAGCACCAAACCAGGTATCATAACGAGCAGATGTATTATTTGCTGAGTGAGAATTCAAATATGAGACCGCATTATTTGTTAATTGATCGGCAGCGTTAAATGCACTTAAAATATCGGTTTTTTGTGAATTATCACAACGACCTGAGAAACATGTACCATCAATACAATCATCACCACCTTTTACTGGTTTGCCTTTATTTGCCGAACCTTTAGCTGCAATCCCTTCTAACCAGATAGAAGCTGAATTAGAAGATAGCGTTTCGATATCAAAACGTTGACCTTTTTTTTCCTGACCTTTATTACTAAATAAATCAAAAGACTTTACATCATAAGTAACTTCATAGTTTCCCGGTTGGCTCATATCATATAAAGCTGATAATTCGAATGTTTTACTCAGGCTTTGACCAGATTTCAATTTGATAAAGTCTTTTTCTGTAGGAGCATGACGTTTATAGTGTGGACCATAAAATTCTACTTCAACACCATCTTTTTCTACATGAAAAATATGTTCTTCAGCTAAATCAGTGTACCAGCCTAATATTTTCTGTTGGCCATTGCCGTTATTAGTAATGGTTAAGGTTGCATTGACATTACCAGATTCAGTAGCTGATACGTCTACATCAACATCTAATTCTGGTTTTGCTGCGTTTGCTGTTAATGTTATTGCTGCGGTGAATACCACAGCAAGCTTAGTGATAGCTTTCATCGTTAAACCCTTCTGAATTATTTTTATGTTTAAATTGATTACTTCAGTTTCACCTTGTTTATTAAAGGTGAAGACAGGGTTTAGTTTGCTAATAAAACTTTCATGTTCCTAGTAGAGAAACGACGTTTTTTAATGATAAAGCGACAAGATCAAGCTCAGTTCTTTATTGATAATAACGTATTGAATAGTAGTGCCTTATCTTTGTCTGTTATATATTTATTCGTCATTATACGGTTAAATTCGAAGCGTTGACTTTCTTTGAATGTATCATTTTCTTTAATATATTGAGCTAATTGTTGAATTATTTTATTGCCTAAAGTGATTAGCGCAGGACGCACTTCTGTTTGTAAGTCTCGTGGTTTTTTTGTGCTTGGTTGAGCAAGTAGATCGGCACGGTATCTATATTGAATTGCTTTAGCAACGGCAATCTGGGCTAAAAAGAAATCAGTTACGTATTCTTTTGCTAATCCATGGGTTACTGCTGCTTTTTGAGTTTTATTAATGACTAAATTTTCACGCTCTAAATCTTCAATGGGTTTATGGTGAATAGCTTTATATAAAGCAACATCAGGCATATAACTCAGGCGTTGATTTAAGGTCTCAAATAAATTGTGAGCCGAATTGTTGGCGTGAATGTTCAAAGAAATAGTTCCTAATAAAATGATTATCAAAATTCTAAACATAAAAATTCCTTGGTTGTTGTTTAATTCGGCTTTATTATTCCGATAAAAAAGGAGTAACAATTTGATATTACCTGAAATAGTCAGTTTATTTAAAAATTATCAAACTGCATTTGATAACTTTGATGGTTCCGTTATCGCGGAAAATTATAAAATACCTTGCGCGATCACCGATGCAGATGGTTGTGCTGTTTTCGATAACCGCGCCAATTTAATTAATAAATTTACACGTAATTGCGAGCAGTTAACCTCTTTAGGTTATCAATCAAGTGAACTTAAAATTGGTGACGTCAAAGCATTAGGTGATGCTGCAACGTCAGTAGATATAGGCTGGCGGGTTAAATTAGCGCAGGGTGAAATTGAGTTTCGAACTTTATATCTCTGTCATAAAAGTAATCAGGAGTGGCATATTTTTAATGCTCAGGTTTACCCTGGTAGTTTTAAGGCACCAATATGTGATTAGTTACAGCGAGTTCTAAAATTGACTCTTTTTCATCTATTAATGCCAGAGCATCGGCTTTAGACATTGAATTACTGCCAATTAAATTCACCATTAAGTACTGTACAGTTAACTAATGAATTGGCAGAATCAGCGATATAGATTTGCTGCTTATCAGATACAGGATAGGTTAAATATTCAGAGCATTCTGCACTTTGACCTGTCCCTACAACCACTTTTGTATTTGCTTTTAGTGTGCAACTGACTAATTTATCTAGCGGTGACCATTGATAGCATATTTCATAGTCAGAACGGTATTTTGAAACTTCACCGAGTGGTTTGTTAAATGCCCACCATTGCCCAAGCTTACTGTTTGGATTGGTACTATTCCAAGCGCGATGTAACATGATTTTTGACTCTTTTTTACTTTTATAAACTTGCCCCTGACAAAGACCTCCCTTTAATGGGCTTCCTAAAGCCTCATTTAAAAATGCATCATCTTCTACTGCTTCAAATTTACTGGCAACATTATCAGGTAGATTAGTGCTACCTAGGCAAATATTTTCACGGGCCGCCTGTTCAGGTTGATTGTTAACTGTAGTGTTAGCACAACCTAAAAAACTGAATACTGATGCCATTACTAAAAAATTTTTCATACATGTCCCTTGATGAATATTTAATTATTGAAACATAACGAGCTTTTATGGTTACTCGTTTTCATTGTTATTTTTAATCAAAATACTTTAACTTCATTAGTTTATTTTGACAATCTGCTTTTGAATATATGTGATGATATTTTGGAGATCCTTATTTTCTCCTCCAGCAAAGTGTGTTTTTTTATTCACCTTGCCACAAAACTCTAATAATTCAAGCACACGTTATTCACTAAAGAATGGCTGCTATCAAAAATTTTATCCGCAATAAAATCATTAATAGGAGTATTTTCCGTATGTAAGGAAAATCGCAGATATGGCATTTAGTGAAAAAGGCAAATTCAACAAATTAGCCTTTTTATTTGGTAAGTACTTAATTTAGTATCTATTACTTAGGTTCATTTACAAGGGTAGTCAATCTATCAATTCTTTTAATCAATATTTCATGACCACTATCTCCTGCTTTTGATAGCTGTAAAGCCAGGTTAGCCTGTGCTAGAGCATCCTTATAATTACCTTGCCTTTCATAACCAAAAGCTAACCCTTGATAAGCGTCTGCTAACTCTGGATATGATTGAGTATTAAATTTGAACAAGGCTATTGCCTTATCGAGTTGCTTATTATCAACGAGATAATAACCCAACCCTCTTATGGTTCCCTCAGATGGCATAATTTTTTCGCCACGCTGTAATGATAGGCGACGATAATATTCTTCTATGGACTTCACACCATCTGTTAGTTCTCTATTTGGCATTATTAAAGGTAAAAATAGATTTTGGTATGCATGAAAAGCCCCCGCGGAAGAAGTTAACCCATGGGGCACAGAGTCGAATGCATGAGTGATAAGTTTAAATTTATCTGGCTGATTATTTTGCAAGAAAGCATGTAAGTCATCATAAACATCGCGCATAAACCCGGCTTCTTCACCTATGTTCATATATAAATAGTTGTCTATACTTTTTGTTTGAGACATAAAGGTCTTTATCTTCTTACTTGTGGTGTGATCTCCCCACCAAACCGCCGGACTATATGCCATATGTGCTTGAAATAGATGAGGTCTGGATTGAAGGCTATGAAGTACCAGTAGACCACCTATTGATGCGCCTGAGAATACTTTAAAGTTATGAGTTCGATATTTATGATCTATGTGCGGAATTAACTCGTGTTCGATAAAATCTAAGAACTTATCTGCTCCGCCACCTTTTCCTACCAGGTGTCCTGCTCTTGGATCTTGATTAACAGTGGGTGTTAAATCTCTCGTTCTATCCGTATTTTCAATAGCGACCATAATGACTTCAGGCGCATTACCCGAAGTGTGTAACCCATGCATTATTTCAGAAAGTAGTGGCAGGTTCCCCTTGCCATCGAGTACGTAAATAACCGGATATTTTTTATTTTTGTCGTTTGAATAGCTTTTAGGCACTTGCACTGTAACTGTTCTATCTTCATTTAAGATCTTAGAAAACAATGCTTCTGGGTGTTGCAATGCACTATTTGCTTGCGAAAAAGGTGAGACAATTAAAATGAGAACTGCCAGGAATGTAGTTTTTATTTGGAGCATATTTCATCCATTATAATAATTTAGGAGATACAAAATTATGCGTTTCAATTTATGCTAATTTTATTTTTAAGTGCACTTCTTATATCTGAATAACTTAACTTTTTCAATTTATTAGGTCAATACTGTAGCTGGGATATGCCTTTATTTTGATTACTTTAATTTACTAAAGCTCGATTTTAAGTTTAGTTTAGCGTGGTTTAATCTAACTGCTTTAGATTATATTGAGGTGCCCATTATTATCTTTTGGGTAAAAAATGCATGCCTGTTATTCGTTGTGGGGGCTTCCTTATTGTAGCCTACGCTTGCCTACAAGTTGCGGTGATTGAGTTCATACATTGATTAGGTTTACAATAATTTAGTTATCTACTGAGATTAAATAGTTTTTTTAGTTTTTCAAACTTGAAAGAAATAACGTTTAATATTAACTCTACTTTATTAAACCAATACCAATTTCCAACACACTTTCTAGGGCTCACGGGTATCACACCGTATGATTTAAGCTCCTGAATGACTTGATGAGGTAAACAATAAATAGAAAAATCTTCATTATCTAAAAACATAACATTATTCCCTAATACTTTTTTAGACCAACTTAGTATTTTGTAAAACACAATGCATTCATAGTAGCTCTTTAACTTAAATTTATGTCGTCCTTTATTTGATTTTATAGTTATTTTTACATCCATCATCTCAACTTCATCATCCTCTGATGGATAAGGACTTATTGTTTTTATACTTTCTATGTTAATCTCACCAGCGGACGCTTTTGCTATTTCGTAAAAGAATTGCTCATACTCTAATCCGTGCTCGTGCTCAATTCCATGTTCATCTAAGTCCCGAATTCCAGTTTCAATAGAATGAAGCTCAAAAATTCTTTCAGGTATAATCCTTTTTAAAAACTCAGAAATATCAAGTTCAAACACCCTTGAATCAGAAAGTTCCTCAGATGCAAGTCCATGATTAATTAAAGTGTTATAGACTTTTTTGTTTAGTTGTATTTCTTTTTCTTTCTGTTTTCGCTGCTCATTTAATTTTCCCCTTGTTCCTTTTTTACAAGGCATACACAAACCGTCATTTTTTTCTGCAGTACTTGGTAAAACTTGAGCATTACATTCTTTACATGGCACTTTATCTGGCATATTGCCTCCTGGTTGAGTAGCTTGATGCTACTGGTTATAAATGAGACTCGGCAATGAATATTTTCGCCTCTTTTGGAGAGCTTAACCTAACAAAATCAATGTCTGAATACTTTTCAGATTCCATTATTGCAAAATATTTTTTACGGTTTGAATGATAATTTTGCAATGTCCAAAGGATTATCGACTTTCTACTAAGAAATGTTTGTTTAAACGACTCAACATTGCCTGTATTTGGCCATATTTCTTGTTTACTTATAATTCGCTGGATTGCTCTTTTAAATGCCTGAAATATAGTGCGACTGAAAGAGTAATCAAGCCAAATAATTGTATTAACTTTGGCCCATTTTAATGATGAAGTCCTTGAATAATTGCCATCAAGCACCCAGCCATCATTTGAGATAGCCGCCTCTATTTTAACCAGAAACTCCTTATTATCAGACTCTACCCAATTAGGCTGCCAAAACAGTGCGTCCATTTCTATATATTGAATATTCAATTTAGCTGCTAATGCTCTACTAAATATGGATTTACCACTTGAACTCGTTCCGACAACATTAATATTTTTAAAATAACTCATACATGCCTTAATTAAAATGGTGATGGGTTAAGCAACATACGAGCGGTCGAGATTCAGAGTTTAATAAAACGACAACCTCAATAACCCGCTTAATTTAAGGATCTATATTGGCGAATTTACGCTAATATATAATTTGTAGATTTGTTCAAAACCTCGGCCTGTTTTATCATTTCTAATTAGATCTTCTACACCATTAATCACTTGATTAACTTGATATTCAGATAGCTCAACCTTTCTTAAGCGCCTGGCCATTGTTTGACGAATATACCCTGAATAGTGGAAATATACCGGCGAAACGACGAAGTTTACAGAAATAGCTATAGCAGCGGAATCATTCAACTTAATTCTTTCTGATATAAATTGAAGTAAGCTTTTAACTCTAATTACTTCTGAACCGTGATCAAATTGGTCAAAATCAACTTCTGATATAATTTTATTTGAAGTTAAAGATTTGTATAAACTAACAATAGAATCATATCGCCACTGAGGCGGAGGTAAATAATAATCAGGATCTTTCACAATATTACCCATGCTACATAATGACGCTGTATAATTTATCTACAAGCTCAACACCGCCATAAGCAGCTGTTCTCTAATCTTTATTTGGAACATTTTGAATAACCCCTTCAATAATTTCATTTAAAGGGGACGTAAAAACTCCAGCTTCATCAATGTTATAAGCCTCAAACCACATTCCATACCCTTCACCAAAGTGATCATCATCGCGACTCCATGTTTGTTTTATTTCGGACTTAGATGTTAAACAGTCCAATAGCACATTAGCATCGTAAGGTAGGTGTGAAATAAACATCAAACTACCGTCTGGAGCGAGAACATCTGCAACAGAAATATGGACTATGACTTTTCCTTCAATGCCGGGTTCGATTAGCTTGATCCACACTGTTGAGTTAATGTCGCAATCGCGTGCTCTATAATGCCAAACTTGGCCTTCTTCAAGGGGAGCTGCCAAAAGCTGATTTTCTTGAGGTTTTCCAAGGTGACTCCAGTCTATATGAGGCGATTTATCAGGCCAATGATGTAATAAGTACTGCGTGCAAGCATCAGCTTTTTTATCCTCTCCAGTTTCCTCGTAACATTTTACTAAATACACAAATGCTAAAGGACTGGTGCACTCTGCTAATGCCGATTGCTCAAAGATAGGAATAGCGGCTGAGAAATTTAACTCTTCTACAAGACCGATAGCGTAGTTATCAAGCGCCTCTATATGTGTTGGTAGGAGCGTAAATGCTTTGCGATAATAATCACGGGCTAAGAGAATTTCACCAGCTCTTTCTGCTGATATTCCCTGTCTGTATTCTGCTTGTGCTTCAGATATTATCTTTCCTAACTGATCTTCTGTCATTTCTTGAAGCGGCCGACGATCGAGATTAACTCTATCAGCAAGCCTATTCCAAAACTCGTTTGGATCGATTTGTTTAGATTTTTTAAATATATCAAAAAACTTCATTAAAATTATTTACCAAGTTTATTTTCAAAATGCCCATGTTAGGTCCATCTCTTTTGTGATGCGTTTTCTAAATCATATTCATTACTGTATTTCTATATGCTTGGCACAAAAAGTTTTTATATATCTACTGAGATATTCTTCTGGGCCATTAATCAATCCTTGGTAACAAATGAGTTACTGCATTGAAGAGTTCCGGTGTGTAACACACTTCAATACGATCATTGCTATCGGCAATATACCTTTCTCTAATGTAGTTCCATGAATTTCGCAAATTTTAAAGGTATCTGCAAGCTCATTAAGTTCCAGGGCAAACGGGTTAAATTCATACAGCGGTAGTCCCTACTGTTAACACCTTCATCATATAGGCATTGTCCCATCCTGCCTTTAACCGCTTGCTTTTTATTCCTACTTTTACACTCTTTTCATTCTTCAACAAGTTAAGCGCTATTTTATTGATTAGTGCTATATTTTGAGCCGAAAAACCACTGCGGAGCCTATTCTGATCTTCATTAAAACTGACATCAAGTTGCCAATGTAACTTATTCTCAACATGCCAATGAGTACGAATTGCCTCTGCTATAAACTCTGCATCTTTATCTTTATGACTACTAATATAATAGCGTTGTTCATATGAAATTTGACCATTTACTTCCCGCGTTGAGCAGATAACGGCAATGCTTTTCAGGCTACTCCACCTGGGATGTCGCTCTACAAGCCAGTCTACATTGGTAGTTAACCAAACCTCTCGACCTTCAATTCGCCCATGGTCACCATTAACTGAGCTATGGACACTATGATGAACTGTTTTAAACTTGGTCTTTAATTGGGTATCTATATAGAGCTTAACATCATTAAAGAATTCTCCTTGATTTCCTTTTAACCCTAAAACATAGTTACCTTTTTTTTCTACAATTTGAGCGCCAATTTTGTATTGGCATCCCATAGCATCAGTTGTTACCGTAGCTTCTTTTATATCTATTAGCTCCAGTAAAATAGGAATTGCCGTGATTTCATTCGATTTATCAGCGACCTTTACTTGGCCTAAACAAAAATTATTCTCTACCGACCAGGCACTTACTAAATGAGTTGCAGACATACCAGAGACTTTATCGAGAGTTCGACGCATTACTTTGCCATCTAGCGCGATAACACCTTCCTTATTCTTGCTTATTTCATTAACCCACTTAGTAAATGCTGCATTAAATTCAATGGGATTAAGGCGATTGAGTACATCGTTAAAGGTATCGTGGCTAGGAATACCATGTTTCAGGTCCAAAAATCGCCTAAACCACTTTATTTTTGACTTACCGTATTCTTCAATAGCGTTGAAATTGTCACAACCACTTATAATCGCACAAATAGCGATGGTGAGAATATTAATAAGCGGATGCTTAACACTGGTTGAGTTTCTAGGTTCAGATAATTGACTAAATGCTTGGCTGATAGTAGTTTCTTTCATGTTAATAACGCGTAAAGCCTACTATAAACCATGATCATTCTGATCTGTCAAATGATCAAAACTGATTGCTTGCTTTTTACCCGTTCGCCCTGCATTAAGTTCAGTAACTGCTTGACTTTAAATTTATTTTTAGGATGTTCTTGCAAGAACAAAAGCCTTCTCTTGTAACTTATGTTTAAATAATAAACGAACTTTCTATACTTTTTATCATCACCCAAAAACTCATTAAAGGCAGATCTTAATCTTTCCTTTATCACGATGATTTCCTAATACTAATATTATTTTTTGATCGCGTAAATTATATATTATTGACTATACTGATTTTATTTTTTGCAAACAAGATTTAGCACCCCATTTTATAATGGAAAAAGCATGAACAGCAGTTATGTTTAGGTACAGCGCTTATTAACTCTGCTCTCATATTTTTAAGTTGCTATTATTAAAGGTTTTAAGGTTTTAAGGTTTAAAGGTTTAAAATAAAAATGAACTCCTATTGTAAACAGGTAAAGCGCACTCAGGTTCTTTCCATAGACATTTGTTGTTTTAACCAGACTGAAAAATGCTTAAAAGCAGGGTTTTGCCATGTTTTGTTGGGAGCAACCAAATAGTAATTGTAATGTGTGTTTAAACTGTGTTCAGATAATTTGATTAAATGCCCTGAAGTTAGGTCATCTGCAACCATTTTGTCCCAGCCCAAAGCGATACCTTGCTGGTGTTTAGCGGCTGTGATTGTCATAGAAACATGGCTAAACCACATTTGATTCAGTTCTGCTGGTCTGGTTATCTGAAAGTGGTTGAACCAATCAGTCCATGATATGCCACCAGGCTGGTCTTCAATTCCCGCTTTATATAAAAGTAAATTATATTGCGTTAATAAATCGGTTAGCGGCTTTTCATGCTCGTTTCTTACTAGTTCCGGATGGCAAACGGGATATACTTTTTCACTACTTAAATATTCAGCTTCAAGGCCCCTGTAATCACCAGTGCCAAAATGAATATGGCCATCAAATTGACCTTGAGTAAAATCAACAAGTTGATCTTGCGCAACCAGCTCTAATTCAATATTAGGAAACTGGTGATAAAAATCCTTTATTCTGGGAATAAACCATAAGTTACAAAGAGAAGGAATTATCGCTATGATAAGCTTTTCTTTTTTGCTTGAGAAAAGACTTTCTTGTATTCCTTGATGAATATTACTCACACCAGTGCTCGCATACTTTTGTAGTGTTTCACCTGCGACAGATAGCTTAACGCCTTTAGATTTACGAATAAATAAACTGATGCCCAACTGATTTTCTAATAATTTCATTTGGTGACTTACTGCACTTGGCGTAATGTGTAAAATTTCAGCTGCACGGGTAAAACTGAGTTCTTTAGCAACGATAGTAAAAGTATGAATGGCAGAGAAAGAAAAGTGACTTGTCATAATGATATGAGCTTTAATCAACTAAGGTTGAAATATTATCGCTTTGGGAAACGATAAAATGCAAGTAATAATATAGCTAATCAAAGTTAACTATCAGGAGGAAAATATGTCTGAATATACAGCTCAAATTGAATGGCAGAAGGGCGCAGATGAAAAATATATAGATAATAAATATAGCAGGGGACATCAGTGGCATTTTGATGGCGGGTCAACCGTGATGGCTTCTGCTTCTCCTCATATTGTGCCTTTGCCCTATTCTATAGCTGAAAATGTAGATCCAGAAGAAGCATTTATTGCGTCTATATCTAGCTGTCATATGCTTTTTTTCTTAAGTATTGCGGCTAAAAAGCGTTGGGTGGTCGATAAATATATAGATAATGCGGTTGGGATCATGGAACAAGATAATGAGGAAAAAACGAGCATGACACAAATAAAGCTGAAGCCAAAAGTGGTGTTTACCGGTGAAAAGCAGCCAACATACGAGCAGTTGGACAAAGCACACCACCAAGCTCATGCAATGTGCTTTTTAGCTAATTCAGTAAAAACGGAAATAGTCACTGAAATCGTGCTTTAGTTTATTTTTTGTCAGTACTCGTTACCACTTATTGCGTTTTTCTCTTAATGCGATAAATACGGTTTCCTGGCTGGGCTGAGTTGAATCAAGTGCTAAACTATTGATAATTTCTGCATTGGTTAATCTAAAGAAACTATTAAATTGTTTTTCATCAGCGATGGTAGTAAGCAACGGAGACTTTTGCGGATCAGCAAGTTGTGCTTTTTTCAGCCACTGTGATGCTATGGTATTTGAAGGTTCCAGATTTAAGGTAAATCTGAGGTTATTATCAAGGTAATCATGGCCAGGATAAACGATAACGTCATCACTTAAAGTAGCAAATTGTTGTGAAATAGTTTGATATAACACACTTGCATCGCCGCCATTATGACAATTTCCTACGCCTGCATTAAATAACGTGTCTCCGGTAAAAACTGCTTTTTCAGTATTATTTTCTAATAACAAAAAACACAAATGAGCAAAAGTATGGCCTGGTGTATCTAATACTTTTAATTGTGCTGTAGGGGTGAGTGAGATGAGTTCGCCGGCGGCTAATGTATGGGTTAGACCTGGGATCTTATCCTTGCCATTTTCATGAGCCCATACCTCACAGTTATGCTGTGCCACTAACTCTAAATTTCCTTGTGTATGATCCCAGTGTTCATGTGTATTGATAATCGCTTTAATCGTTAAATTGTGTGCTTCAACGATTTGATTAACTATGTCAGCATTCCAGGGATCTAAAACCAGACACTCCCCCTGTTCAAGTTCGATAATATAGGTGAAGTTACGTAATTGACTATGGGTATAAATCTGGTGAACTTGCATCTAAGTGCCTTAATGATTTATAAATAAATTGTTGATGAGTTTATCTTAAAGAAATCAACTATGTAAATATTTGATCAGAGTTTTATTATTACAAGTAAATTAATTATTTTTGAGGCGAGTATGAAACATTGCGCAATTTTGACCATGGATAGTTTAGATGGATTTGAAACTTATGATTCCTTGTTCGAACAACCATTACTTATTTTGGGCTGGCAATGCCATATGGTTTCATGGCGTCAGCAAGATGTAAACTGGGATCAATATGATGCTGTCATTATCAGAACGCCCTGGGATTACCAGGAAGATGCAGCTGGTTTTTTAAAGGTACTTGAAACCATTGAGGCTTCATCAGCGATACTTGAAAATAGTACGATGGAATATCGATAAAAGTTACTTAAAACAACTTGAAGAAAAAGGTGTGGGTATTGTGCCAACCTTGTGGCAGGAAACGTTAACAGAAGAAAAGTTAGTGAGTTACTTTGGTACTTTAGATACAGATCAAATAGTGATTAAACCCAGGATCAGTGCTAATGCAGATAATACGTTTTGGCTGACCTTAGATAATTTTAATAATCACCTCAAAGGGTTATTAGATGTGTTCGCTAATAACACATACATGGTACAGCCATTTATGGAAAATATTGTATCAGAAGGCGAATTTTCTTGTTTTTATTTTAATGGAGAATACAGCCATACAATTTTAAAAACGCCAGAACAGGATGATTTTCGAGTTCAGGAAGAACATGGAGGACGATTAAAAACAGTCACTCCTGAAGCTAATTTGATTAAAAGTGCTGAATTTACCTTGAGTACGATTAACGAAATGCCTTTATATGCAAGAGTAGACTTTGTTCGTCATGAAAATAACTTTGTATTGATGGAAGCTGAACTCATTGAGCCTTCGTTATATTTCAATATGGATAAAAGATCAGCTGCAAGATTTGCACAAGCATTTGTTACACGTATGGAGACTATCCATCAAATTTGTTAACTCACCTCATTAAATTTATTATTTTAAATCAAAGTTATATGATAAAAATTAATTGAGCTGTAAATTTGTATTTGATAATGAACAGCTCGATTTTTTAATTTATCGTTATGAAATTCTTCAAGTCTAAATAACAAGGAACCTAGTCATTATGTTAAAAAATATTAAAACACTGACCATGTTGGTGAGTGTTCTGGTAGGCGCTAATCTCTCATTCAACGCCGCTGCATCAAATAAAAACTTTGATTATAAAGATATATTTGAAATGGAATATGCCGCATCTCCTCAGGTAAGCAAAGATGGCAAATATGTTATATATGAACGACGTGCTTTGGATATTATGAAAGATGAAACACGCACTAATTTGTGGCGAGTTAATCTTGATGGCAGCGAGCATCAACCTGTATTCTCTGGTAAAGATAATTACCGTATGGCCAGATTTTCACCTGATGGTAAGCGGCTTGCTTATGTTTCTTCAAGTGAAGGTGATAATCAACTTTATGTGCGTTGGTTAGCAACAGGACAAACAGCAAGAATTACTAATTTGCAGCATAGCCCGGGTAATGTGTCTTGGTCTCATGATGGCAATTGGTTGGCATTTTCTATGTTTAAACCAGGTAAAGAAAATTCAATTTTTAAAGATATGCCAAAAAAACCTAAAGGTGCAAAATGGGCGGGAACTGCTAAATATATAGATCAAATGAATTATAGAAGTGATGGCGGTGGTTATACTAAAGCTGGATTTTCACATATTTATATCGTACCTGCCTCTGGTGGTACGGCACGTCAGATAACATCGGGAGATTATAATCATGGAGGTGTGATCAATTGGACTAAAGATAATAAAAATATCATTATTGATGGTGATCGCCATAAGGATTGGCAAGACAGGCCGGTTGAGTCTGATATTTATCAAATCGATATTGCAACAGGGAAAATCATCGAGTTAGTACAACGTCCGGGTCCGGATCGCAATCCTGTATTAAGCCCCAATGGTAAGAAAATAGCTTATTTAAGATTTGAAGACCGAAAGCTATCTAGCCAGAATAGCATGTTATTTGTGATGGATAGCGATGGTAAAAACGCTAAAAACTTAACATCAGAGTTAGATCGTAATGTGAGTAATATTCAATGGTCTGAAGATGGTAAAGGGGTTTACTTTAGTTATAACGATCATGGTCAAAGCAAAGTGAGTTATGTATCTTTAAAAGGGAAACGTAAACTCGTTAAAGCGAATTTGGGCGGGCAGTCTTTGGGTCGTCCTTATACATCAGGTGATTATAAAGTCGCCGGAAATGGACAAGTAGTTTACACCTTAGGTGATACTCAGCGACCAGCAGATCTTGCTGTGGTCAATCGTAAAGGTAAAGTGATACGTCTTACCGACTTAAATGAAGATTTATTAGCGCATAAAACATTGGCACCAGTACAGGAGATGACTGTTAAATCAACCGTAGATCAACGTGATATTGAAGCTTGGATTGCTTTACCACCCAACTTTGACAAAAGTAAAAAATACCCGTTAATACTTGAAATCCATGGCGGACCACATGCAGCTTATGGTCCAAACTTTAGTAGTGAAATACAACTTATGGCCGCTAAAGGTTATGTGGTTGTTTGGGCAAACCCCAGGGGAAGTTCTTCTTACGGTGAAGATTTTGCCAATTTAATACATCATAATTATCCGTCACAAGATTATAACGATTTAATGGATGTGGTTGATGGTGTGATTGGCAAAGGCTATGTAGACGAACAGCAATTATTTGTCACCGGGGGTTCTGGTGGTGGTGTATTAACCGCATGGATTGTTGGTAATACGCAGCGCTTTAAGGCCGCGGTGGTTGTGAAACCGGTGATCAATTGGATGAGCTTTAGTTTAACAGCTGATGGGTATTCATATTTTACAAAATACTGGATGCCAGGTATGCCATGGGAACATAATGAACATTTATGGCAGCATTCACCGTTATCTTTAGTTGGCAATGTTAAAACACCCACCATGTTATTAACTGGCGAGGTGGATTACCGTACTCCTATGAGTGAAACTGAGCAATATTACCAAGCGCTTAAATTACAAAAAATCGACACTGCTATGATTCGCATACCCAAAGCCAGCCATGGTATAGCTGCACATCCAAGTAATTTAGTGCAAAAAGTCGGTAATATATTAGCCTGGTTTGAGAAATATAAAACAGTCGAATAAGAACAATAACTTAATACCAACCCCCAAATAACTTTAGAAATAATTTCAATTTTATAATTGACAATTATTTCTAAAGATTTATTATTGACGAAACGTCACTGACGGATCGTCACTTAAAGTATGTCACCAAGAGTTTTAGATGAAGCGGCCTTAAAGGCCAGAGAACAACAGATTATCGACGCAGCGATTGAGCTAATTCAATTGCATGGTGTTGAGCACCTGACAATGGATAAAGTTGTCAGTAAAGTATCTTATTCAAAAGGTACTGTTTATAAGCATTTTGATGGTAAAGAAGATTTATTATTAGCTGTCAGTAATCATGCTATTTCAATCTTATCAGATTTATTTTGGCGAGCATCTCATTTTGATGGCTGTGCCAGAGAGCGTATGTTATTGCTGAACTTTTCTTATCTTATTTATGCCATATTGCATCCGGCATTATTTCAAACTGTGATCTGTTCTAAAGGTCAAAATGTTTACGGCAAATCCAGTGAACAAAGGATCAAAGAACAAGAGCAGTTAGAGTTTAAATTACTCGGTGCAATTCACGGCATAGTTGACGACGCAATTAAAAATAATAGCCTAACGTTACCTGAGCATATGGATATCCAGCAGATCTGTTTTTCTAACTGGTCAATGGCATATGGCACTATTACTTTGTTATCAGGTGAAGTAGAACAATGTAGCGGACGTACTGAATTAGTTGTTGAAAGAGAGCTGTTTAATCAAAATAATTTATTGTTTGATGGTATGCAATGGGCGCCTTTAACAAAAGACAAAGATTACCGAACAGAAGTAAATCAAGCGTTACAGCAAGTCTTTCCTAAAGAATTGTTATTGATCAAAGAGAAAGGCAGAGAATTGAATTTTTAATTAACAGCTTTGTTATACAGGGCTGTTAATTTAGTTAAAAATAGCATCCTGAGATAGATTTTAAATTTGTCTTAGGGTATTGATTTTACGGTGTTTTCACCGTATTTTTTGAATTATATAATGACGATTCGTCATAATGGCGGGAACAATGAGAGACAAACTCTATAATTTCGTAAGCAAATATCCTATATGGGTAATACTAGTATGTATTGCATTTGCCGTGGTTGCAGCTGGTGGTGCACAAAAGCTGGAATTTAAAAATGATTACCGAGTATTTTTTGGTGAAGAGAATCCACAGCTAACAGCATTTGAGTCAATGCAAAAGGTTTACAGCAAAAGTGATAACGTATCTTTTGTGGTAGTGCCAAAAGATGGCAATGTCTTTACCAAAGAACATTTAGCTGCTTTAAAAACTTTAACCAAAGAAAGCTGGCAAGTGCCATATTCAACTCGAGTTGATTCGGTTACTAACTTTCAATACACATTTGCAGAAGAAGACGACATGATAGTGGAAGATTTGGTCATGAACACCAAAAATCTTTCACAAACCGATTTAGATAAGATAAAACAAATTGCGATAAATGAACCTTTATTAGTTAATAAGATTATTTCTAAAACGGGTCATGTATCAGTGGTGAATGTCACAGTTCAGTTACCTGGCATAGATCCCATTGTTGAAGTACCTGAAGTGGCAGAAAGTGTCAGGGCGATGAAAGCTAAATTCTTGGCCGATAATCCAGGCACTGAAGTTTATTTATCTGGCATGATCATGATGAATACATCGTTTGGTGAGGCATCAATGAATGATGGTGCAACCCTTATACCGCTGATGTTTTTAGTTGTTGTTGTCACTATGGGATTTTTACTCAGAACCATTACCGGAACAATTGCAACTGTATTAATTATCATTATGAGTATAGCCACAACTATGGGGCTTGCAGGCTGGTTAGGTTTCTATTTAACGGGGCCATCCTCTTCAGCACCCACTATGATCTTAACCTTGGCCGTTGCTGATTGTATTCATGTTTTGACCTCTATGTTTTATGAAATGCGTCAGGGAGCTGATAAACGTACTGCAATTGCCAGAAGTATTAAAGTAAATCTACAACCGATTTTTTTAACCAGTGTAACAACAGCAATTGGTTTCTTAAGTATGAATTTCTCAGATTCACCACCATTTCGAGATTTAGGTAACCTGGTTGCAATTGGTGTGATGTTAGCATTCGTATTTTCAGTGACGATATTCCCTGCATTATTAACTATATTACCAGTAAAAGTTAAGGTACAAGCTGAAGGTAGCAAAGATAGCATGGCAAAAGTGGCTGACTTTGTAATAGGAAAACGTAAATTATTACTCCCTTTAACCAGTGTTCTGATCATCGCGTCAGCTGCATTTATTTCTAGTAATGAGCTTAATGATGACTTTGTAAAATACTTTGATGAACGTGTACCTTATCGCGTCGCCACAGATTATATGCAAGAAAATTTATCTGGCATGATGGTGGTTGAGGCGTCAGTTAAAACTGGAAAATCAAGTGGAATTAATGACCCTAAGTATTTGAATACGATATCTGATTTTAGTGATTGGTTACGTGACCGTCCGGAAACAGATCATGTAAATACAATCACAGATACACTAAAACGTTTAAATAAAAATATGCATGGTGACGAGCCTAGTTGGTATAAATTACCAGATAGCCAGGAATTATCAGCACAGTACCTTTTACTCTATGAAATGTCTTTACCTTATGGCTTAGATCTTAATAATCAGCTAGATGTAGATAAATCAGCGTCACGAATTGTAGTGACGTTCAAAAATATGACCAGTAATCAGCTGATCAATGTAGAAAAGGATATGAACGCCTGGTTTAAACAACATGCACCACAATATGAAGTTGATTTAGCAAGCCCAAGTTTAATGTTTGCACATATTGGACAACGTAATATCAATAGCATGCTAATAGGTACTACTTTAGCCTTGGTATTGATTTCAATATTATTAGGTTTTGCTCTAAAAAGCTGGAAGTTTGGATTTATTAGCTTATTACCTAACTTAGTACCCGCTGCTGTCGGTTTCGGGATTTGGGGTTTATATAGCGGCCAGGTTGGCTTAGGTTTGTCTGTTGTGATTGGTATGACTTTAGGCATAGTGGTTGATGATACCGTGCATTTCTTAAGTAAATACTTACATGCAAAACGTGAAAAACAAGCTGATACCAAAGCGGCGGTACATTATGCTTTTGGCAATGTTGGACGTGCATTATGGATCACGACCTTTGTTTTAGTGGCTGGTTTCACTGTTTTGGCACAGTCTTCATTCAAAATGAATGCAGAAATGGGCTTTTTAACGGCCATGACAATCTTCATCGCCTTAGCTGTTGATTTCTTATTCTTGCCGCCACTATTAATGGCAATTGATAAAGTTAAAGCAAAAAGTAACGTTAAAGATACTAACGAAAATGAAAAGAATACTGCCGAAGCGCAAATAGTAAATTAATTAGAATTAAGAATTGGAGAAAATGATGTTTAATAAAAAAACAATCACAAGTGTGGTATCTGCTATTACTTTGGCTGTGTTAAGTCATTCAGCTATGGCACTTACTGCTGAAGAGCAAAAAGGGCTGGAAATCTCTAAAGAAGCGAAAGCCAGAGACATAGGTTGGACAGATAGCACAGCTGACATGTTGATGTTATTGCGTAACAAACAAGGACAGGAAAGTGTTCGGGAAATTAAAATTAAGTCCCTTGAATTAGCTGATGATGGTGATAAAAGTTTAACCATTTTTAATAAACCGAGAGATGTGAAAGGGACTGCTTTCTTAAGTTTCTCTCATCCGGTAGGTGCTGATGATCAATGGTTATATTTGCCAGCCCTAAAACGCGTAAAGCGTATTTCTTCTCGTAATAAGTCCGGTCCATTTATGGGCTCTGAATTTGCGTTTGAAGATTTGAGTTCTTTTGAAGTTGAAAAATATACCTACAAATACATAGGTGATGAACAAATTAACGGCTTAGATAGTTTTAAAATTGAACAATATCCATTAGATGAGAATTCAGGCTATACCAAGCGTATTGTGTGGATAGATAAGCAGGAATACCGTACTCAAAAAGTTGATTTCTACGATCGTAAAGATTCATTATTAAAAACACTTACTTTTGTTGATTATAAGCAATACCTGAGTAAATACTGGCGCGCAGACGTACAGCAAATGGTCAATCATCAAAGTGGTAAAAGTACTGAATTAAAATGGAATAATTACGCTTTTAAAACAGGCTTAAAAGATGGTGACTTTAACCGTAATTCACTTAAACGGACACGTTAATAAATATGTTTGCTAATTTGATTAACAGTAAAAAGCTGGTAGCGGCCAGTGTGTTATTAGCTTTTAATACCGCTGCAACTGAATTTGAAATATCTGGCAAAATAGGTGTTGAGCAACGTTATTTTAATGAGTCAGCTGCTAATGAAATTCAGTTAGATCACAGCCAGACATCTGTTTTTATCGAACCTGAATTATATTGGAGCTGGAACAATGGCAGTGATAGCCTGACTTTCAAACCTTATTATCGACTTGATAGCCATGATGATGAAAGAAGTCATGGCGATATTCGCGAACTTTCCTATATTCATGCTAGTGATGATTGGGAACTTAGAGCGGGTATCAGAAAAGAGTTTTGGGGTGTAACTGAGTTTCAGCATTTGGTTGATGTGATCAATCAAACCGATGCCGTAGAAGATATTGATGGCGAAGATAAATTAGGCCAATTAATGTTAAATCTATCTCTAGTCAAAGAATGGGGTATTGTCGATTTATATTTACTACCTGGATTCAGAGAGCGTACTTTTGCCGGTGAAGAAGGCCGGTTGCGTGCTCCAGTATTAGTTGATAATGATAACGTCACTTATGAGTCTGGTGCAAAAGAACAGCATCTGGATTTTGCTGTGCGTTGGAGCCATTCATTGGGAGATTTTGACCTGGGTAGTTATTGGTTCCACGGTACTAATCGCGACCCTATTTTATTGCCAACACAAGATGGTGAAAAACTAATTTTACGTCAGCATTACGTTCAAATGGATCAATTTGGCTTTGACGCTCAGGCTACATTAGGTGATTGGTTGTATAAATTTGAAACTATTTACCGCCATACAGATGCTGATAGTTATTGGGCAACACAAGCCGGTTTTGAATATAGCTTTATAGGTATATTTGATTCTAATGCCGATTTAGGACTGTTGATGGAACATAGTTGGGATGCGCGTGGTGAAGGTGATGAAATAACACCTGGCGCCAGTTTTCAAAATGATTTATTTTTTGGTAGCCGCATCGCTTTTAACGATATTCAAAGCAGTGAAGTTTTAATGGGGTTTAGTACCGACCTGGACCACAGTGCTTATAGTTTCCTGATTGAAGCCAATCGCAGATTAGGTGAAAGTTTTAAAGCGAGTTTGGATTTACGATTATTTCAAAGCAATGATCCGATAGAGCAAACATATAGTATTAGAGATGATGATCACTTGCAGTTTAGCTTAGAGTGGTATTTCTAGCACAATTTTACATATTTCTACCCATCCCCAGCTAAAAACCTAAGCCTTAAAACTTAGGTTTTTTATATTCAAACTAAAATCAGCTTCAATGTATAAAAATATATATCCGATATGGAATGTTATATTTAAAAACGTAGCGTAACAGATTCTCACCTCTTTGGTGATATTTCATAGAGAGAAGCATATTTAATCAATAGTGTTGTAATGTTCAATAACTGTATTATTTATAGCCACTTTGAGGATGTAAATAAAAAACAGCGGTAGTAGTAAACCTAAGCTAAAGAAGCATATTAGAGCCCAGCCGAGCGTAGGAAAAAGGAAATCTAATAGCGGTTTTTCAAATCTTAAGCGATATTTTTTTATTTTCATATTTAACCTCTAATTTCTTTGTACGCAGGTTGAAGTACATGCAAATTTTTGACCGTGTATTCCAGTGCAAGTTGCCGCGTATTTGATACACAAATTGATAGGTCTAAAATTGAAGCTGCCACCATGCATTTTCAGAAGATCCGCCATAAGTTCCGCACTTTTATCCGTTGTAAATGTGTAGTCACCATTGATACCTTTATCGTTCAAAGGGAGGTCATTGCAGTCACCATCATAGGCACTTGTCATCATAAAAGTATTATTTTTAAAATCTAAATAGCCGCTCATTCTCCCACCATCTACGGTATTAAAGCCAAGATCGTTTGGGTTTAGGATATTTAAGACTGAACCTATCATAGAAACAATGCCATTTGATGAATTAGTCATCACACCAATAAATTGAGTGGACTTTAATGCATATATTCCAATCTCACCATATGGATAAGATGTTGTTACATTAGTTACAAATCGATTAAATAGATCTCTTCTTAGAGCTGAACTTTTAATATAGCTATGAGCTGTTTTACTATTAGAACTAACATTCTTAGCTTTACAATCAGTAGTACTAGAGTTTGTAGTTGTATATGAGCGATTCTGGTCATTTGAGAGGCTTAAATCATCTTCATTAAACACTTTAGACCTTAAGTATTGTACAGCATTCTTTTTTGCTTCAGCTAATTCAATAAATGATTGCTTAATTGAAGTGTCAGGTGTTAGTTCAATGGCTTCTACAGAAGAAACTAAATCTTCAATGAAAACCTTATTTAACCTATATTTTTTATATACTAAGTTTGTCTCATCAAACACATGGGCATATGATGTCTGATTTCTAAACCAGCCTGATTCGGCTTTCATTTTCATACCGTAATCTGTGCAGCCATTACAAGAAATTACACTAACGTCTGTTGCGTAAACTGATGGTGCGAGGAATAATATAGGTAAGAGTAATGTTTTTTTCAATGGAAATCCTTTTTGGGTTTAATATAGTCCTAGGTTTTAAAATTAAAAGTGAAAAATTTTAAAACCGAAATATATATTAATAAATCAGTGAAAGTCAATTAATAGGTACAAATCTGCTAGGTTACAGTTTTGTACAAATTCATACATCGTGCTACAACTACACTCTATTTTTAACAGATCTTCCCTTTAAATTCACTTAACCTTCCTGTACCTAAATTTACTGGTTTTTATATTAATAAAGGAATGAATAATGGATTATTTACAAACAGGACGAAAGACGCTTTTTGCTATGGGCACGCTAACTAGCGTGTTATTTTTATCGGCATGTGGTTCTGACAAGAATCAACCTGAAAAACCCATTTCTGCTTATGCAGGTACATGGCAATTACAAGGTTATGGCGAGACGTTACAGATCAAAGGTGAGTCACTGGTCACTTTTAACAATAATTCGTATGGATGTGTACAGGTATCAGATGTTTCTTTAGATACCATACCTTTATATACTAAATATCTAAAAGTTAAAGATGATAAATTGATATTTAATTCACCTTATAGCAGTAATGAAACATACAAAAAGTTAGCGGAACTCCCTGAAAACTGTGCGGAAGATAAATTATTAAAAACCAATGATCCAATCGTCAATTTTGAATTTCTATGGCATACATTTAATGATTATTATGCATTTTTTGAATTAAGAGAACTTGATTGGCAAGCTGTCTATGAAGCATATAGGCCAATGGTGAATGAAAATACAACGAAAGTGGAGCTTGATGAAATTTTCGAATCTATATTAGATGATATAGATGATGGCCATGTTGGATTAGTTGATGGAGATAATCACATTGCTAATGGCGGTGATATTGACGGTTTACCATTACAGGCATATAAGCTGGCTTTGGTAAATAGTGAAGTAGAGAATATCGGAGAGTATTATTTTGCTATTCAAGGCTTTAATGAAGAATTAGTGAAGCTGAATTTAGTCGATAATCAATTAAATTCTTATCAAGAATCAAATGCAATTAAATGGGGAAAACTAGCGGGTAACATAGGATATTTAAATATAAATCGGGTGATGGGCATGAATCATACAGATGATACGCTTCCCGATGGCATAAATGATCAATTTGAATATATTAAACAGGATTTACTCGATACCGATACGATTATGCAAGCTGTTCTGGCAGATCTAAAAGGGACACAAGGGCTTGTGATCGATTTAAGAAAAAATGATGGTGGAATAGATAAAGTCTCTCAAAAAATAGCAAGTTATTTTAGCCAAACAGCCCGTGAGTTTGGTAATAAACAAGTGTTTAATAACCGGCACCAAGGTGAAGTTATTTCATTAGAGGTGGCAGCGTCACCAATTGAGCCCTATATTAAACCAATTTATGTGTTAACCGGACAGTCAGCTGGTAGTGGTGGGGAGGTACTTACTTTAGCATTAAAATCACTTCCACATGTTACTGTTATTGGCCAACCGACAGCGGGTTATTTATCTGATAGTCTGGATTTACGCATGCCTAACGGTTATGAATTATCACTGAGTAATGAGGTTTATCAAGATTTAGAGGGGAACAAACTTGAAGGTACAGGTGTAAAACCTGATATCGAAATTCCTATTTATGCATCGATTGATTATCACATGCAAAGTGATACACCCATAGATTATGTGATGCAACAGTTCAATGTAACACCCGTAGATGTGCCAGCAATAACGCAAGTTGAACAACAAATTGCGAATGAATTTGAAGGATTAAACATTCCAGGTATGGCCGTTGCTGTCATTAAAAACGATCAAATAATTTGGGAAAAAGGTTTTGGTATTGCAAACCTTGAAACTGAAAACCCTGTTACAGAGCATACACCATTTAACATAGGATCTATTAGTAAAGCTGTGATGGCCACTGCAATTTCACAACAAATTGAGTTGGGCAATATAAATTTAGATATGCCGATAAATAGTATGGGTTTACCTTTTGAAGTGAAAAATCCACACAGTAATGAGCCTATTAGGTTGAAGCACTTAGTTAGCCATAGCTCAGGTATTTTAGATACAGCTGGTTATAACTGTAGTTATTATATTCATGATACCGGAGAGTCTTTATATTATGCATTTGGCGTAGATTCCTGCAATGAACAAGTCACAACAGATCCGGCTAGTTTTTTCCAGGAGTATTTTACAGCCGGTGGTTTGTATAATAATGATGATGTATTTGCAACAGATGAAGAGGCTCAACCCGGAGCGAATTTTGAGTATTCAAATGTTGCAGCCGGGCTTGCTGGTTTCGCGATTGAAAAGCATTTAGGAGCTGACTTTACCCAGATCATGAAAACACAGCTATTTGATCCATTAGAGATGAATAATACAGCATGGCATCATACCGAGCTCAATGAAAATAACCCAAAGGCGACGCAATATACACTGGATGAAGATGATATCGCGATTGAAATACCTGAATATAGTTACCCGACATTTTTTGATGGTGACTTAAATGCCAGTGCCCACGATTTGTCCAGGTTATTAATTGCAGTAGCCAACGAAGGAGAAATTGATGGTAAGCAAATTTTAAAACCAGAAACTGTGGCTATGATGTTATCCCAACCCCTTGAATTATTTACAGCCGGAATTGACGAGCAAGGAATTTTCTGGCGCAGAAATGGTGGGTTTATTGGTCATACTGGCGGAGATCCTGGTACCTATGCTGTAATGCAATACAATATGGTGACACGTTCCGGCTATGTAGTACTGATGAATGGGGAAGATTCTCACCTGGGTAAAGATGAAATAGATGACAAACTAGCGCCCTTACTTAAACTGCTTTATCGTGCCGGGTTAAATAATTAAAAAGATAATATAAAAAGTAAATGACATAAATGCGGGTTGTTCTAAGTCATTTACTTTTTAAAATGAAAACCATATTCCTGTTTTTTAACTAAGCAGGTGGTTGAGTTAATAAATAAAATGGTATTTGGCTTGCTATAACACACATAAATACGATACATGCATATGTTGCAGATCGCTTAACTGAATATTCTGACATCCCTTTTATTAAAAAGAAGGGGATTATAAAATACAAAGATTCGGCTAAATACGCAAAAACTACTGAAAGATTTAAAAAATTTATAGCAAGAGAAATAAGAAATACAAGCAAAGCTGGCGCTAACACTAATGATAAGGCACTAAATCCATCAATTACGCCATCTTTTTCTTTAATTCTAAAAAATCCCCAAACTAAAAAACTTGCGAGTACGATTTGTAACATAGATAAACCCTTCGAAATAAAATGAATTACTTAATGTGTGGTGATATAACCGATGGATGGTAATTCATCGTGTAATTGATCTCAAATAATTAGGTGAAAGATTGTAAAGGCAACACTCAACTTTTGTTGGTGATAATTAGGGCCTAATCAGTATTTATGAGTCAAATCATGCGTCATCCTGAAATATATCTTCAATTGATAACTCGAATAATCTTGCAGCTTTAAATGCAAGGGGCAAACTGGGATCAAATTTGCCTTTTTCTATGGCGTTGACGGTTTGCCTTGATACTTGCAAGGCTTCAGCTAATTGAGCTTGAGTCCAATCTCTTTCGGCTCTCAGTACTTTTAAACGATTTTTCATTGGTATCTAGCCTTACCTATAACCATGCCAATAAAATAGGTTAAGCACATTAAAATGACCAGGTGAGGGATTTCAGGTTGAAATGGAATAAGGTGTATATCTTCGAGTAATTCGTAACTATTACCCATGACTAACCCGACTCCTAATGTGAGTCCCATAGCATCGGTTTGAATTTTTCTTTGCAATTCATCAAGACCATTGAGGTATGTTTTATTAGCCCACACCATGCCAAAACCAACAGCAATATTGATAAGAACAGAAATAATCGTAAGAGGTGTATTAAAATCCCAAATAAATTTTGGCGCAAAAGCCGTAATACCTAAAGAAATCACCCAGGCTGCGGTCCAATACATTAGCTGTAATGTATTTTTTTTATTACGTAATTGCCAGCTATTAGTGTCATTAATTGGTTGTGTCATATGTCTTCATCCTTTGTCATAATGTCAAATTAACTTTACTTTTGTGTTTAGGTTATAATCGAAGTATTGTTGTGTCAAGTTTGTTTTACATTAAGTTTGGTTTGTTTTACTTTTAAACGTGTGTCAAATAATAGTATTGAAGACTAATAGCATTTACATTTGATATGGTTAATTGTGAATTCAATTACCTTCTATGGCTATTATTACTCTCCGGATCTGAGTGAATATTTATCTTTGCAGGTTCGCTGGGGAATATGGTGGCTAATGTGTTGTTTGGTCTCCTGGTCGGCACTTTTGACTTTGTTAGGTTGTGTTTTTATTATTTATTCGTTTAATGTATTTGGTAAATTATTTGGTTAAAAGTCATTTTTGATGTGAATAAAGATTCTGTTTGATTGTTTTATAAGGTTTTTATTTGTTTGGTGTCGTATTACTGTCGTAAGATATACGGGTAATAAACGTAAAAGTAGCGTAAAAGATCCCAAAGATTTATTAGAAGATGAGCTTCTCAATGAATGAGTGTGAAGGTAACTATGAAAATAAATGCTGAATTGATCCGTGAATTAAGAAACGAGAAATCCTGGTCGCAAGATGAGTTAGCCATTGCTGCTGGTTTGAATCTCAGAACGATTCAACGGATTGAGCGTGAAGGTTCTGCATCATTGCAGTCGAAAAAGTCATTAGCGTCAGCATTAGATATAGATACCTTAGATCTCGAATATCAGGAAGCTAAAAAAATGAAACAATACGAATATAAAACCATAGAAGTAGAAAACAAAGAAGGTTTTTTAACTGGCATAAAAAAACAAAAAATGCCAGACTTAGTTGAAATATTTAATGAGCAAGGTAAAGAAGGCTGGCTTGTAGTACAAGTACTGGCACCCAATATTGCGCAAGGAGCCTGGGTTGCAAAAACGGGTAATTTGTTGGTGGTAATGCAAAGAGAAATATTATAGTTTTATCATTTGGGGAATTTAGTGAGGAGTGAATGCTATGATCATAAAATTAAATGTTTTTGGTAAACGCATGTCTGTTCATAAAGAGCAGTCTGAATGGCTTTTATTTAATGACTCAGATACGGGGATCCGTTCACGGGTCTATGATGTTGTGATACCACCTGATTTACAACAAACTGAAATCGTTAAATATATCGATGATATATATCATGAATATTCGAGTGAAAGACACCCTAGGGTTGTAGAAATAACCTAGTCAAAGATTTTTTAGCCACTGAATAGAGTGGCTTAGTTATGTATCCTGACAATATTTTTATAACATTAATTTAAGCTTTTGTTTTGGTTTTAATAGACTCTTAGTTGATAGCTTGTTCCAGCGAGCGATATCTTTTATTTTTACGTTATATTTTCGACTAATATTCCATAAATTATCACCACTTTTAACTGTATAGATCAATTTCTTTGGTGTGTTATTAGCTATCTGCCATGGATGGATAGTATTTTTAGATAGTGGCACGATAAGTACTTTACCAATACGTATGTTATTAGATTTAAGGTGATTCAGTTTCTTAATTTCTGCAACATTGGTTGTATGTAAAACGGCTATTTTACTTAAACTATCACCTGCCTTTACTGTATATCTATGCCACTGTAACCACTCCGCTTTATTGGTTGAGGCTAGTTTGTTCTTAAATGAAGCCGCAACTTCAGCAGGTAATAATAATTGATAAGACATATCAGGCGCAGTGGCCCAGCGATTTAATCCAGGATTTAGTTGTAATAACTTTTCTGGAGTTGTATTGGCCCATTTTGCCGCTAAAGTCAGATCCAGTTGACTTTCAAGGTTAACGATTTCGACAGCCGGACTATTTTTAATAGGAGAAAATGTGTAATTTAATTCTGTTGAATGTTGCAGTATATCGGCAATTGCTAATAATTTAGGCACGAAATCAACAGTTTCAGATGGTAGTTTGAGTGACCAAAAGTCTGTAGGTAAACCCAATTTTTTATTTTTCTTGATAGCTCTGCCAACGCGACCTTCACCTGAATTAAAAGCGGCAATCGCATTTAGCCAGTCCTGATCGAAAGTACGATAAAAAAATTGAAAATAATCGAGTGCTGCACGAGTAGATTCAACAATGTCTCTGCGTCCGTCGTACCACCAATTTTGTTCCAGATCAAAGCGTTTAGCGGAAACTGGCATAAACTGCCAGAGGCCCGCAGCACGCTTATTTGATACGCCATAAGGTAAATAAGCACTTTCAACTATGGGCAACAATGCCAGCTCCAAGGGCATATTACGTTTTTCAATTTCTTCCACTATGTAATACAAAAATGGCTTGGCTCGTTCAGAAATAGTGATCATAAAATTAGGGTGGCTTAAATAATATTTCCGCCATTTAGCAACTGCAACTTCGTCTGGCACTTTAATCGTTAATTGGCTACGAATTCGCTGCCATACATCGTCATATGTTATGACTGTTTTGGCGGTTACAGTGCTCGTAGGTTTTTGTTCTTCCACTCTCGGTGTGTCTGGGCTTTGTTTAACTATGTGTGGCGGCATTTGGGTAACAGGTGTTTGCTGGCAAGCTGTTAAGCAAAGTGCGAAAGTCAATATAGCTATTTTTTTCATTTATTAGTCTTTTTATAAAGGCACAGTAGTAGTTCGTTAGCTACTCAGTTGATAACTTATTATTTTTAAGTCGCTTTTTTACGATTCTGCCATTTAATAGTTTTCCTATCAATGTATGTCTGACAAGAATTTGATAACTCACAATGCCGCTGGCAAATACGATGAGATTACTGAGTACAAACTTGAGCCAAAGATTAAGTTCCATATCGATTAAGACAAACTGGATCAGTAATAAAATAGGAAAGTGAACTAAATATAACCAATAGGATGAATCTGCAATATATTTAAAAATAGCAGAGCTTTGGTTTAAGTAGGTTTTCCCCAACATTAAACTTAAAACAGTTAAGTATACAGCCGCAAAACATTCAGCAATCGCCATACTTAAATGATGCCAACTAAAAGCCACACCATTTATCTCTTTTTCCATATCTGAAATCAAAAGTACGTCAGGTAATTGATAATAAAAATATCCGTAGCAGATAAGCGCAATGAAAGCTAAAGGCAGTTTAAATTGCACTAGTTGACTCAATAATTCTTTTTTAACATAAAGCATGGCACCCAAAATAAAAAATAAGCCATAGAAGCCAAATGACCATAATTGTGGCGTGATCAAACCAGGTGCCGGGTGTGGAGCTGATACAGATGTTAAAGCCGGTATCATTAAGATAGGTAAGAGTACTAAAATAAAAAACTTAGATGATAACTTTGAGAACAAAGCTGAATTAAAAAAGTTTAACTTACTGAGTAAAACCAAAACACAACAAAAAAAGAATAGGTTTAATAAAAACCACAAATGCATTGTATTGATTGGCATATCTTGATCTTGTTTACTTAAAACCTCCGTTAAGTAATGCAATAAAGGAACGTGAGTTTCTATGGAGCCAAGTGCCCATGAAACTGTGAACATCACCGCAATTGAAAGCAAAGGGAAAAATATAATAAAGGGTAATAAAATCCGTTTCATTCTATTTTTCATAAACCCGGATAAGCCTCTTTTCTCTATCAGCATCAGCGCAAAATAGCCTGAGATACAAAAAAACAACGGCATTCTAAATAGATGCAAAAAATAGGTGAAAATATCAATGATCACAGAGTTTTGAGTATCTGAGGTAAACCAAACATTTTGCATTAACGGGCTATACGCCAACGCCACATGAAATACGATGCCAATTAACATCGCCAGGGCACGTAAATTATCCAGATAATGTAATCGACCTGTGCTGTTATTATTTTCTATCTGCGGCGTCACTATGGATCCCTAATCATTTATAGTAATGTTATTTATGTGATCATAGCCTATGTACACTAAGAATAACCTTGCTTAAACATTACAAATAAGTAATGTTTACCTAATTTTACTTAGCGAGGTAGCTCTAGATTTCATCTACAATTTCGACAACGATTTGTTAAGTAATAATACTCAGCCTTATTTTTTGTAATCTACTGATAAGCTATGAATTTAAATTTTAACTTTATTTTCTATGTTTTTTGATATCATGATTAAGTGAGTTTACTGTGAAAATAGAGGAATATAATGGCATTTAGTCAACAAGAAAAGTCAGCCTTACTTGCATTAAAAGGTGTCGGGCCAACAGTGATAAAACGCTTCGAAGAAATTGGTATCAACTCATTTGATGATCTCGCATTGTATTCTGCAGATGATATTGCACTCAGAGTCGCGAGTATGTTGCATTCTACGTGTTGGCAAAACAGTCCAAAAGCGAAACACGCTATCACAGTTGCTATCGATTTAGCTAAGCGCTCGAAAGTTTAGCACCAGAATTGAGCTAATTTGTAAGTATGTAACATTTTTTTTTCGACTAGATATCAAATTAGATCAACAAGACTATAAACATAGCGTGAAACCCAATATAAAAGTGATAATATTTGGAAGCTGCTATAAAAGGAAAAACATAATGGCTAAATTTAGTTTTAGTAAAGAGCTATTCAAATGCAATGACCCTGAGTGGTTAGCCAAACGTGAGTTACAACTAGAAAAAATTGAAAATATATTTTGTGATGGCAATAAATCAAAAAAAATTAGTCGCAAAAAATACTTCTTAAAAGGAGAATGGAATCCAGAGAGCAAATATGATTTAAGCTTTACCCTTAAATTTTTGTTTTTACCTGAGATTAATATAGAACTATTTTATAAAGTTATGGCTGAAATTCCCTGGGACCAAGGCAAAGTTGGCTTCAGGAAAGGCGTTTTCGGAGGTCTTCTTTGTGGAGATTTCCCTACATTAATGGAGTGCAATTTAAGTGATTTTAAAAATTTAATTATTGAAATTGTAGATAACCTAGAATCATATAGTGATGAAACTTTTATAATAGAAGGGGTTACACATCGCAGATTCCCGTTACACATTGAAGAAGATAGTGGTTCAGTTTTTTTTAGTGTATTTTTAGATCGTACAATGGAGTGGTTAACTAAAAAGTCAGGACCACACCTTACTGGATTTACATTTTTTGTTCCTCATTGGTTTTCAGGGTTAGAGTATTTAAAGTGTAATGAATTTGAAAGCGATTTTAAGAGAGATAAATATTTAAATTTATTCACTCTGATAAATCATTACATTCCCGAACATATGTCGAATCAGGCAGCGAAACAAAAACTAGAATTTGTTAATGAGTTTAAACGCTATGCCAATGAAAATGGCTTTGCAAAAGCGTTTTTAACGGAAGTATGGGAGCAGGCGAAGTTAAATTCTGAAGAAGAGTGGCTTAATAGAATTTTTAACTGTACACCTGAATCACACGCTAATCAATGGGATAGTTGGTGTGTAAAGCCTGCTTATAAACCTTTGTTTTGTCGCACAAAAGACAGTGTAGGAAACCTTCACTCAACAATTGCTGAATTATATGAAAAAAACGGTTATTGCCAGGTGAATGAAAAAAATTCAGTTAAACATAAAGTTGATATCACTGAATTATTAACGGCTGACTTTATTGCAGAATTACCTGAAGAGTGTCGAAAACAGGTCTGCGGGGAATTGGTGAGCATTAATTTAACTGATAAATATATGGGAACCGACAAAACACATTTTCAACTGGATATTATTAAGATCTTAAATCTTCCTGAAAATACCGAAAATAATATTCCCAGGTTAATGATATTGGAACGACCAAGAGATTATTTTGTGCCTTGTTTTGCACGTCGTTATGGCGATAATCAACGTTACATGGTGGATGCCATAAAAGCTGAAACAGGTTTCCAGTTAGTTCGTTATTATGGTTTCAGTCATGATCTGGAAAGAGAGAGAACAGTCCCGCCGGCTGCTCGAGATCACGCTGATTACGAAAGAGAAATGGAGCTGCCATTTTATGATGCCGCCTATTTACCTTTAAAAGTAGGCAACACCGCATTTATCTTAAATGATGACAATGAGTATACCTATTTAACCTGAAATCGCGTTTCTTTATAGAGGTTAGATATCTTTTTATAGATGAGAAAAAAATGGTTTGGTTATGCGCTATTCATAATAAGTAACCTATTGTTTTTTATTGTGATATATTCTTTGCTATCATTTGATTGGTTTAGTATCCCTTATGTTCAGAGCATAAAGAGAAATTATTTAACAGTATTAATACAATCAAGAATAAGCTGTTAAAGGCAAAATTAATTTCACCTTTAATCCAGGATTATTATTGGTAAAGTGAATACTTCCTTGATGCAGAGTCAATACGGCCGATACTAAACTTAAGCCTAATCCATTACCTTGCAGGTTGCGGCTTTGTTCTACCCGATAAAACCTTTGCATTAGTTTTGGCAGCTCAGTCTCTGGCACTCCTATGCCTGAATCGCTAATATTAATTTCCAGACAGTCATTTAATGACCTGGCAGACAGTGTTATCTCGCCACCAGCTGGGGTGTATTTTACCGCATTGTCTAAAATATTGGCCAGCGCCTGAAATAATAAATCTCTGTCTGCTTTAGTGATCAATTGGCTTGAAGTTAAGTTGAGTTTTTGGTTTTTATCTAAAGCCAGGGGTTCATATAACTCCACCAGATCAATAAGCAGTTCGTTGATATCTAGTTCGCTAAAAAAGGAGTGACGCTGGCCCGACTCTATATTGGTGATACGTAATAAAGCATTAAAAACATTTAATAAATTATCCGCCTCAGCCTGTAGAGCATTTACCGCTGCGAGTGCGGTTTTATCGTGATTGAATTTCTCGTCGAGTGAATCGAGTTTATTACGCATGCGAGTGAGTGGTGTGCGTAAATCATGGGCGATATTGTCACTTACCTGGCGTACATCACTCATCAGTTTTTGAATTTTATCTAACATTAAGTTTACGTTTTCTGCTAATTCATCAAAATCTTTACCAGAACCGCCGTGTTGTATTCGCGTATTTAAATCACCGGTTGCCATGATATCTGAACAGGTTTTATTGATATTTATTAAACTTTTATAGATATAAAAACCAATAAACATGCTACCTATTCCGGCAAGAGATAATGATCCTAAGATGATAATGATAACCCAGGGTCCATCAGAGTGGGCATCCATAACCTCTGTGATATTTTGCACTACAAGTAGTAAGTTTTTATCACTAAGCTCTCTGACTAAATAACGATATTTGATTACTTCATTGTTTTGTTTAACTTCATGATAGTGTAACCCTAGTGTGTAATTATCAGGCACTTTCCATTGTGTCGCATTGCTGTAAAGAATATTTTTGTTTTTATCTATTACAAGGCAGTACGAATTATAAAAAGTGTCTGATATTTTTTCTGCTATAGCCGAAGTCCCCCCTAATTGATATAAATCCATATAAGTCGATGAAAGAACATTTAGCATGTATTCTTGATTGGTTCTATCTTTTTGGGAAAGGAATAGGGTAGTAATCAATAACGCCAGAATAATGATAAAAAAGCTACTAAGTATCCAGGCTTTTTGAGATATGGATGTTTTTTTCATTTTAAGCCATGTCATCAATGATATACCCGGCACCACGTATGGTTTTTAATAAAGGTGTGTGAAAATCTTTATCTATTTTATTTCTTAATCGACTGATATGTACATCTATTATATTAGTTTGCGGATCAAATCTATAATCCCATACATTCTCAAGTAACATGGTGCGGGTGACGACCTGACCTTTATATTTCATTAGATATTCAAGTAATTTAAATTCCCTTGATTGTAATTGAATATTAACGCCATTACGGGTCGCTTTTCTCGATAATAAATCCAACTCGAGATCTGAAACCGTTAGCTTTGTTTGTTCTATAAACTCATTTTTATTACGTCTTGCTAAGGCTTCAATCCTGGCTTGTAGTTCAACAAAAGCAAAAGGTTTTACAAGATAGTCATCACCACCATGCTTTAATCCTTGTACACGATCATCAACATCACCTAAAGCGCTTAAAATTAACGCTGGCGTCGTATTTCCACTCGCCCTGATTGTTTTAATAATGGTTAAGCCATCTAATAAAGGTAACATGCGATCTACTAGTAAAACATCGTAGCTCTCAGTTGTAGCCAAGAACAGCCCGTCTTTACCGTCGAAGGCCTGATCAATGATATGGCCTGCTTCTCTTAAACCTTTGGCAATATAATTGGATACTTCGAGATCATCTTCGATGATAAGGAGCTTCATTTTCTTCTCACTCAAAATGCATGTATGAAGTTAAGTATATACCAGCACAAGTGGAGAATAACTTACTTAAGCATTAACTTTTTGTAATGAAGTGAGTTCTACGCAGGGGGCTGAAAATACAATGCAGAGTTTGTTACAAAAAAGTAATGATTACGCAAGATTGTAGATAGTTTCAATGAATTAAAGTGGCGACTTTACATTTATTATAATGAGAGATATTTATGAAAACATTGTTTAAATACATACTCGCCATTTGTATTGCGTTATTGCTAAGTTATAGCGAAAATTTAGTGGCTAATGAAAGCGTACCTGCAAATGAACTTGAGAAATTGAAAGCCTCTTTAACACGCATATTGCAAGAACATAAGGTACCAGGTGCAAGTATTGCTATGGTTGATAAAAATGGCCCTGTTTGGGTTGGCGCAATTGGCAAGGCGAATATAGAGAATAATATTTTAGCGGATAAAAATACTCTGTTTAGAGCTGGTTCAACTTCCAAAATGCTTGTCGCTATCGCTATTTTACAGTTAACGGAAAAAGGTCAGTTAGAATTATCCGATACGATCAAAAGTTTGATACCTGAAATAAGTTATCAAAATGAATGGCATAACACAGATCCAATTCGAGTAGTACATTTGTTAGAACATACAACAGGTTGGGATGATATTCATTTCCCTGAATACTTAAATTCAGATCCTACACCATTGACGCTCAAACAAGGGTTAGATTTTCATCCTCATTCAAGAGTATCTCGTTGGCAGCCAGGTACCAGAATGTCGTATAGCAATGCCGGACCTGCTGTTGCAGCTTATATTGTCGAAAAATTATCTGGCATGACATTTGAAGATTATATTGATACCTATATATTTAACCCTTTAGGTATGCGGTCGAGTACATTTTTATATAATGAAAACGTAAAACTGCAGGGTGCAACTTTATATTCAGGTGATATGCAGGCACAAACGTACAGGCATATAAATGTGCGCCCTTCTGGTGCGTTAAATGCTTCTGCCTATGATATGAGCAAGTTACTAATGTTTTTCATTAATCGCGGAAAGCTGGCTGAAAATAGGGTTTTGTCTGAACATTCTTTATTAAGAATGGAATCGGTTGCGTCTACTTCTGCCGCCAGGCTGGGGCAAAAAATTGGTTATGGTCTGGCAAACTATAGCTTGCCATATAAAAACTGGATTTATAGGCAACATAATGGCGCGATTCAAGGCGGTTTGTCTGATTTTTCATATTTACCAGAGGAAAAGCTGGGCCATTCAATTATGATTAATTCAGACAATTACCTCGCTATGAGGCAGATTTCTAATGCTATTTCAGAATATGAAACCCGTAATTTACCGATAAAAAAGGTTAAAAAAGAAATAGATGTGCAAGCAGTGCATAAGACAATTGAAGGTGTGTATTATAAAATAAACAATCGTACTGCTATGTTTGAATTTGCTAATTTACTGCAATTACAACAATTTTATTTTGAAGGCGAACAGCTCGTAAAAAAAAGCTTTTTCGGTGGTAAAGCAAGTCATTATTTTCCGGTTTCAGATAATATGTATAAATCTGCTGAGTCTGGGGTTACAGCTTTAACATTAGTGAATGATCCGTTTGCAGGACCCGTGATCCATAGTGGCACTAAAGTACTTAAACCTATCAATCAGGGATTAGTTTATATAATACTACTTATAGGTGTAGGTTGGTTAATTACCATAGTCGTGACTGTGTTATACGCATGTTTTTGTATTGTGCGTCAACTCCGAGGTCAACAAACTGGTAAAGGCATATCGGCAATACAATTGTTCCCGATACTAGCCTCTTTGATGATTATTCTCATAGTGACTATCATAAAGTTTTTTGCAGTACCTGAGCCGGTAGTTAAACCAGATATTATCTCACTAGCTTTAACGGGACTGACTTATTTGTTTGCAATATTTTCTATATCAGGGTTTTTAATATCAGTTTTTAACTGGTCTGCCATAAGAAGTAGTACATATAATAAAGTATTTTTTAGTTTTGCTGTAAGTCATTCAGTTATGGCGCTTTACTTCTCTTATTTTGGTGTTATAGGTCTGCAAATTTGGTCTTAGAATACATTTGAGTAAAGCATATAAATTATCTATCAATATACACTTTCTAACAATTTTCAGTACTTTTCTCACAGTTTCATTAAGTTATTAAAGTACACTCAAATTTAATCGTTCCTCTTGTTTTTTTTGGTTAATAATGAAAACAACAAATTTATTATTGTTAAGTACATGTTTTGCCTTTTTTAGTTTAAATAGTCTGGCATATAACAATGATCGCAATGTGTCTGTATTCGCAAAATATGAAATGAATAACGCAGATAGTATTACGAGTGCAGGCTTTGCTGTGCCATTTTTTAAACGACATTCTGACTTTGGTGCTTATTTTACGTCAGCACTGGGGGTTGCGGAAATTAACGATAAAAAAGGTGTAGAAAATGATTTTCTGACCTGGGATACGGGGGTGAAATTCGGTTATTTTTCTGATGTTTCAATTTATGGGGAAGTTGGTTTCGACCTGTTTGAAGTGATGTTTAAAGACCGCCGTGAATATGATGAATTTGATGAGGGTTATCAAGAATATGAGCACGTGCACGATACAGATAATGAAATTGATGGTTACATAGGACTTGGAGTCGGAGTTGACCTTAAGCCGATAAAAATAGAATTCTTTTCGAGAATAAGGCAGATAGATAGTGATTCATGGGAGTCTAAAGAGCATTTGTATAGTGGATTTCAGTTTGCAATTGCATTCTAAGCATAATGTATAGAATAATAAATTTCTGCACTTAAGTTATGGGTAATAAAATAATGACAGATATATCAAGCAGTGGTAGTAGTAATAAATATGAATTGTGTCGGAAGATAGGATTCTGGTTAGTATTAATAATGGCTTTATTGCAGGGGTTCTATGCGGTTAAAGCATTCATAGATCCTATTTCATTTGCCACTTTAAGAGGTACTTTATTACTTGAAGCCGGCGATGCCGACTGGGTTCGGATATATGCATCCCGTACATTGTTTGTGGCTTTGATAGTTGCGGCTTTATTATATCTTGAGCACTATGTGATACTTAAATGGACTGCATTATTAGCTTTGGTTATGCCTTTAAGTGACGCATTATTAGCGTATTTTGCAGATGCTACTAATGTTGTGCTCATTAAACATATTCTAACTATGGTCTATTTAACTGTGACTTTCTTTGTTCTGCATTATGGTGCTAAATCTGATTTGTTTGCTTCGAAAAAATCGTAATATATTACCTTCATGATTTTTCATATAGCTAAAAAACTGATTAATGTGTATGTTATATCTTAAATTTCCTATTTATAAATGTAAGATATGGCCGGTACTAATTTATTAACCCTGATTGATGATATTGCAGTTTTATTGGATGATATAGCTGTGATGAGTAAAGTAGCTGCGAAAAAAACAGCGGGTGTTTTAGGAGATGATTTAGCGCTAAATGCTCAGCAAGTTTCTGGCGTAAATGCCGATCGAGAGTTACCTGTTGTATGGGCGGTTGCTAAGGGCTCCTTTCTCAATAAATTCATATTAGTTCCCTTAGCTTTATTGATCAGTGCTTTTATCCCATTTGCCATTACACCTTTACTCATGTTAGGTGGTTTATTTTTATGCTTTGAAGGGGCAGAAAAATTAGCTGAGGTGTTGTTTCATCCTAAAACTAAACAAACAGAAAAGAATTTGGCTGAGGTTGATCTAAAGCAATACGAACAACAAAAAATTAAAGGGGCAATTCGTACTGACTTTATTTTATCTGCAGAGATTATCGTCATTTCACTCGGTACTGTTGCTGACGCTGATTTCACATCTCAATTAGGGGTGTTAAGTTTGATTGCTATTGTTATGACAGTAGGTGTATATGGCTTAGTGGCTGGTATTGTTAAAATTGATGATGCCGGATTGTACTTAGCCAAACAACAAGGTGAAGCTGCCATTATTAAGATGAAAAATGCGATTGGTCGCGGTTTACTCGTGTTAGCGCCTTATTTAATGAAGACCTTATCTGTAGTAGGTACTGCTGCTATGTTTATGGTTGGTGGTGGCATTATTAGTCATGGAATTTCATATTTACATCACAAGGTAGAGTTTGTCAGTCATGCAGTTGCTGAAACTCTGGGGCATTGGAGCAGTTATATTACTCCTTCTTTATTAAATGCACTTATCGGAATAATAGCTGGTGCATTAGTCGTGTTATTAATTTTTGGGATCAAAAAGTTTAAAAAATAAACTATGATCTCGATCAATGACAGTCAAATTTTTACTGGTAATTTGATTCAAGATGTTTTTTAATGACCGTGCAGTTGATGTTAAGTCGGCTCGCGGTATAAAAGGAATTAAATTTGCTTCTAAAGGCAAAGTCTTCATGGAACCAAGTCCACTCTTATAGTGAACTTAGCGAATAATTCTCCCTTAATTTTTGTTGGGTTTACTATTAATTTATGGAAATTAGTGGAGAACCCAATGTTCGAATTAAAAGCAGCAGCAAAATTATCTTTAAGCTTAATGGATTTAACCAGCTTAAATGACTCAGATTCAAATGAAATAGTCATTAATTTATGTCAGCAAGCTCAGGCTGGTAATACAGCTGCTATTTGTATTTATCCTCAGTTTATTCCTATTGCTAAACAAACCTTAAAAAACCTGAATGCATCCCATATCAAAATAGCTACTGTCACTAATTTTTCCCATGGCAGTGAGAATATTGACAAAGCAGTTGCTGAAACAAAAAAAGCAGTGGCGCAAGGTGCTGACGAAGTCGATGTTGTATTCCCCTATAGTGCGTTAATAGCTGGTAACGTTCAAGTGGGTTTCGATTTGGTTTCTGCGTGTAAACATGCTTGTGGTAATAAGGTTTTACTCAAAGTGATTATTGAATCTGGTGAATTAAAAACAGCAGAGTTAATTAAACTCGCCAGTGAAATCTCGATTGATGCAGGCGCTGATTTTATTAAAACAAGTACCGGTAAAGTAAAAGAAAACGCAACATTAGAATCTGCAGAAATCATGCTCAATGTGATTAAAAACAAAAACCTTAATATCGGTTTTAAAGCGGCTGGTGGCGTGAGAACTGCAATTGATGCTAAAGCATATTTAGAGTTAGCAGAAAAAATAATGGGTGTAGACTGGATCAACCCGGAACATTTCAGGTTTGGTGCATCAGGTTTATTAACTGATTTACTATCAATCCTTGAAGTTGAACATCAGTTTAAATCTAACCAATATTAGGAGTCGCTGTTATGACAACACCTCATATCAATGCAGCAATAGGCGATTTCGCATCTACAGTCTTATTCCCGGGTGATCCGCTCAGAGCGCAATATATCGCACAGACTTTCTTACAAGATGTTAAACAAGTGACTGATGTTAGAAATATGTTGGGTTTTACTGGCTTCTATAAAGGTATAAGAGTCTCTGTGATGGGATCGGGCATGGGGATCCCGTCTTGTTCAATTTATGCCAAAGAATTGATTACTGAATATGGTGTAAAAAATATTATCAGAGTAGGAAGTTGTGGGGCAGTGAGTTCCAAGGTTAAAGTACGCGATGTAATAATCGGTATGGGGGCTTGTACTGATTCAAAAGTAAATCGTACTAGATTCAAAGACCATGACTTTGCGGCAATAGCCGATTTTAGTTTATTAATTAACGCTGTTAATGCAGCTAAAAGTAATAGTGTTGACGTCAAAGTAGGCAATATTTTTTCAGCTGATTTATTCTATACACCTGACCCTGAGATGTTTGATGTGATGGAAAACATGGATATATTAGGCGTAGAAATGGAAGCTGCTGGTTTATATGGCTTGGCTAGTGAGTACGGTGCAAAGGCTTTAACTATATTAACTGTATCAGATCATATTCGTACAGGAGAAAAAACAAGCGTAGAAGAGAGGGCAACTTCATTTAATGAAATGATCACTTTGACATTAGATTCCTTATGTTAAACTAACGCATTTAGTAATGGATATTGTCATCAGGCGTTAGGTTCATTACATCAGTCAAGGTAATAAAGCCGGAGGATTTTTGCGTACAATTTTTTTCATTTGTTTGATCTTTAGCCCAATAACATATGCAGGTTCCTGGTTAGAAAAAATAAAAGACGGATATAGTCAGGTTGATCAAATCATAAACCAATCGTCGGAACCTGCTCCTATTGCCAAAGCTAAGCCTTTTCCAACGAACGTACCGTCTCATTGGCAGTTTTCTTATTTTAATGAACCTGTTTTTAATTCTGAAATTGTTGTGTTAGAAAGTGGGAAAAAAAATAAGCAGAGTATTATATTGGTACATGGTTTAGGTCAGTTAGCCATGCAAGATTGGTATAATGTGATCCCGGCTCTTGAAAAGCAATATCATGTAATTGCGTTAGATTTACCTGGTTTTGGCTATTCAGGTATACCCGAAGGACGATATTCGCCTACTCACTATGGCGCAGTTGTTAAAGCAGTCGTCAATCAATTCGCAAAAAACAAAGTGATAGTGATCGGTCATTCTATGGGGGGGGCGGTCAGTTTGCGATTTTCGGCAATGTCACCAGAATTGGTTAGTAAACTTATTTTGGTAGATGCGGCAGGTATTTTACAAAAAACGGCTTTTATTAAGCATTCTGGGAAACTACCTATTGATGAAAGCATAGTACCTGAAGCTGCAAAAAAGACCTTAGCGCAAATAAATGATTTTGGTGGTGCGATTATTGAAAAAACCAGTTCTAATGTCATTTCAGATACGATAAATGATGTACTTTTCAAAGATAACGATGTTGCGAGAGCTTTTTTACTTTCTGATTCACCGAATGTAAATGCGGCTATGAGTTTGGTTGAAGAGGATTTTAGCGAGGCGATTTATAACTTAAATATACCCACGGCAATTATTTGGGGAAAGCTAGATGCAGTCGCACCAGTAAGAACAGGAGAAATGTTATTCCATACCTTAAAAACAGCAAGTTTAAATATTATTGAAGATGCAGGTCATGTACCTATGGCCTCTCATACTAAAGAGTTTTTATCAATATTAACGCATGCAATTGAAAGTGAAATTACAGCAAGAAAGTCCGTAGTACGAAAAGTTGGTAAGAAACATCTTATTTGTGACAATAAAGCAAACCAAACTTATACCGGTACTTATGCATCTATTGTAATTAACGGTTGCGCTAATATACGGCTAAATGATATTTCTACCCAACAACTTACAATAAAAGATTCACTGGTTGAAATAAATAACTTAACCGTTTTGAGTAATGATGTTGCGATAAATGCCGATGAGTCTGTGATCAGTATTACAAATGGCACCATTATTGGTAAAAAGGCAATAGTATTGGAAGGTAGTCGATTAGATTTAGCAGGGACAAAAATAAAAGCAATACAAACTGGTATTACATCAGGTACGAATTCTCAACTTGTTTTCTCTATTTCTGAATTAGACAGCCCAAAATATCAAGGTTTTGTTCATGGTACTTATACACTTGACGAACAAACTATCGAACAACACTTAACCCAGAAAGATTATCAATAATATGTATTTCATTTCTAAAAAATTAATTAGTAGCTTTGTTGTCATCTTAATTTTGAGTAGTCAATTTGTTCATGCTTCACTAAATTCTGAACAGAAAAAGCACCATAAGCTGGAAAAAAAATGGGTTTATAAAGCGTATCGAAAAATATCCAAAGAAAGTGTCAGGGGGATCACCCAAGCTTATAACTTTCAATTTGATGAACATGCAGACAATAAAATAAGTAGAGCACAGATACACGCTTTATTAGGTTATATGTGGAGTTTAGGTTTAGATGCAAATTTTGCCATCGCAGAAAGTCATTTAGCATTAAATAAGGCTAGCAGGTTAAAAGATAAATATATTGCGAAATCGGCTTTAGTATTGGCTTTTTATAATAAAGGCTGGACTGAACTGGCAAGAGAACATGCGTTAAAACTCAGTAAAAACCCTGAATACACTGATTTTGCCGATAAATATAAAAAAGAGCAATTAGTGGCTAATTTGATCATAGGTAGCCTCGCAATCAGGCAGGGGAATGTAAAAGTAACTCAGGATGCATTTGCTAAAATTGCAGTAGAAACCGATAAACCCTGGATCACTACACTAGCTAAAACAGCTGCTTTTTCTATGAGTGGATCGGTGTTTGAAGCTGCAGGCCAAATAAAAGAGCTACTAAAAGACCCTACTTTGACGGCTTATGAACGTAAGAAAATTACTGAAATACAGCAGAGCAATGAGCAGGTAGAAATGCTCAGCAAAATAGATAATTTATTATTTGATAGTATCAAAAATCAGAGTAAAACGGGTTACCAAAAATTAATTGGTGATTTAGAAAATTATATGGATGATGTTAAGTTGTAGTTGTAGTTGTAGTTGTAGTTGTAGTTGTTGATTTAGATAATCTTAACCGTAACCGTAACCACCACAACCTTGTAGTGCAATAATTAATAATCCGGCGACGAATTTTTTTAACATGTTGTTCATTTTCCTTATATTTAATTCAGGCGTGATTATACTTATGTTTAATGGGTATAAAAGTCGTATTCCTTAAAGCAACGCATAAATATAGACGAAAATGCAAAAGTGCATTAATCTAATTGCTATTTTATACTCAAAAAGCTAGCGGATTATAATATAAGGTTGTTTATGAATATTACTTATGTAGGTTTTGCTGTAGTTGCTGTTTTTATTATGATATTTCTTTATGTGCGCGGTGAAAATTTTCGCCGTGAATTAGAGCAGTCTAAAAGGCAGTGTAATAAATCAAATAAAGAAATGCGTTATTTAACGGATGTTGTATTTGAATTGGCAAAAGAAGAGCAGGCAGCGTTATCTGCAAGGTTTCAAAGATTACAAAAGCGCGGTACTGGCAATATTGAATTACATAAATTTTGTAGTTTAGTGGTTGAGGCCTCTGAGTATGTGATCAGTGGCGCGACTGTCGGGCATCAGTTGGTGCAAGATGCTTTTAAAGAATATACATTAGATCACACCAACACAAATTATGAAGATTTTAATAAATATCTGTTACAAGCCGATGGAAAAAAAAGACAGGCCTGGTCTAAAAATACCCTGCACGATTATCTGGTATTTTGTAAATTAATGTTGGATGAATTAGAAAGTAATTAAAAGTGATCACCCTTAAGGGATGGTGAACAATCTTTTACTTGTTGACATAATTGCTGATATTCATATTCGGCTTTTTTATTCCCCGACATTTTAGCTTGTTTAAATAAGTTAAGTGCCCGGCGAGTATTTACCTCATGGCCTTCTCCATCTCGATACATTTGACCCAGATTGATTTGAGCCCAGGGATCACCTTGCTCTGCAGCCTGAGAAAATAATTCAAACGCCTCTTTAAAGAAACCATCTTGATAACTTGCAACTGCTTGTTGGTTTATCGGGTGAGGTTTAAATCCTTTATACAGTACGGCTGGTTTTTGTGGCATCATAACCAGGCCGCCAAAAAGAGAGAGGTTTTCAGGTCTGAGTGCACGATAAATTGTATCCTGATCTCTAAGTAACTTAAGCTTATTTCTAGAAATTGTCTTTGGTTTGATGCCATAAAAACTGTCAAAAAGCAGAGTGTCTAATTGTATTGCCTTTATCACCTGATTTTTGTGTTGATAAGCATAATTACTTATTAGTATTGACACTTCCTTTTCGCTTACGGATACCACTTTAGCAACGACAAACTCTTTTCTGTAATCTGTTTCTTGATTAAACTTACTATGATCGAGCAGATAGATATCGAATGGTCTGGGCTTAGCTAATATCTGAAACTCACTGTCTATTTTTATTAAATGTTGTTGCCAAATAAATGTGGCGAGTACAATGAGTATTATGCTGCCTATAAATTTGTTGAGGACATTAAACCAGGGAATTATACCAATTCCGATAATTAACTGTCCATTTTTGCCCAATCCCTTGTACATAAGGACATTACTCTATCAACATCACTTCTAAAGTTATTCCAAGCGGTTGTACATTTATCAACAATGTCCTCATAATCTTTAAACGACCTATTAGCTATTTCATTTTGTCTTAACCAGGACCAAACTTGTTCTATCGGATTTAACTCCGGTGAATAAGGTGGGAGGTGTATGATGCTTAAGTTAGGGAAACTTTCATCAAGATATTCTTGATGCCAGCTGGCACCGTCCATGATCACTACTGCATGTCGACCAGCTTCTGTTGCATCTGATATTAATTTCAAATGAGCGCTCATAACGTCCATATTACTTACCGGAGCTATAATTGCTTCCGTCTTTCCATTTGACATACACACCGCACCAAACAAATAAGCATATGTAAATTGTTGCTGCTGAACTACACGTGGTCGCGTTCCTGTCTCAGCCCAAACTCGTGTAGTCGTATTCTGCTGCCCAAACCGTGCCTCATCTTGAAACCAAATATCAACGCAATCAAGCGCAATATATCCTGGGATCTTAAGGATCGTTTTTATTTGGAATTTTTTTAAAATCTTCTTGTACTTCAACCGATTGTTTTGGATGTTTTGAGCGGGTGGTGATCCAACTTAAATTAAGTTTATGCAGCAAGTGATAAATATTTGTTTTTTGATATTTAACATTAAATTCAGATGAAATATAAGCTTGTACGTCTTTACCTTGTAATCGACCACCATCAGGTTTTACAGCTGAACTTACAACATAATTCTTAACTTGCTGTAATTGACTATCAGTTAATGCTTTAGGGCGTCCTGTACGTTCTTTCTCTTCAAGTCCCTTTAAACCATTATTTAAATAGCATTTAATCCATTTATTTACGCTAGTTCTACTTACCTTTAAATAACTCGCAATTTGAGTTCGATTTTTACCATCTATAAAGTGGGAAACGGCCAGTAAGCGCAGTCGGAGTCTAGCGTTTGCGGTTGACGAAATTATTTGTGATAAAGTTTTTGACATTAATAACCCTCCTTTCTTTGGCTATTAGATCACATAATTATCGGAATTTAAAGAAGATCATTAAATTATCGGAATTGGTATTACATCTTTCTCAGTGGCCACTTTATGACATTTATTCTTGCAATGGTTACAAAGAGTTTTGTAGTGAGTCGACAAAGGGAATAGTGGTAATATAGAAAGTTTTAAAAATTTTATTTCGGCACGAGTTTCTAATTCAGCATGTTTACATTGCTGGCAGGGCACATTCAGCGCAACTTTACTTTTAAATTCCTGTTTTGCGATATCCATAAAAAACATACTGTTTCCCTAATTAAAAAGATCATTATGAAATTGATATATATCATAATGATCTTTTTATGTTTTACTAGGAAATTCCTGAACAGTACTTAATTTTTTAAAGCGCTAAAAATAAAGCTAAATTTGATTTTATTTTTTAGTATCAGTTATTTTTCCGGATATTTTAGTTTTGGCATCGGCTGCCATAAATGCAAATACGGCGTAAGCAGCGGCATTTTGTTGTAACTTTTTAGGGTTTACTTTATCTAGTGTGTCATCGGCAGTGTGATGATAATGAAAGTAATCTGAACCGTCTGTATGTAAACCAAAAGCGGCTAATCCACCTAGTTTTCTCAGTGGGATCAGATCTGGACCATTTCCTGCTTTATTGGCTCCTATGTATTCAATATTTAACGGTGACAACTGCTTTGCAATTGCTCTGACTACAGGAAGCGATTGAGCATTTACATTTGATTGAAAACCATAAATAAAGTCAGCACCAAAATCAGATTCAGCTGCAGCAACAATGTTTTTAATATCATCTTTATGCTTATTTGCATAGGCTTTTGCTCCCCACAAACCAAGCTCTTCCGCTGCAAATAATACTACACGGATACTACGCTTTGGACGTTTCACATCAGCAACAAATTTAGCCGCTGCCATAGTCAAAGCAACACCTGCACCATCATCTAAAGCACCAGTTCCCAGATCCCAGGAATCTAAATGACCACCAATAAGCACATATTGCTCAGGGTATTGAGTACCAGTGAATTGACCAATTACATTAAAAGTGCTGCCTTCGCCTAAGTCTTCAGCTTGTACATTAATATTAATTTTGACAGGAGCCCCAAGCGCGATTAAACGTGAAATTTGGTCTGCATCTGGGTTAGAAATTGCTACCTTAGAAATTTTGTTTACATCATCAGCATATTGACTTGCCCCCGTGTGAGCAAATCTGTGGTGACCTGTACTAACAGAGCGCATCATAAAAGCAACGGCTCCTTTTTTGGCGGCTTCAATGGCTCCTGTTCTGCGTGCTATCGTTGCCGGGCCATAACCATTACCATCAATATGTTGATTCATTTTATAATTGATAAATACAATTTTTTCTTTAGCTATGCCTTCAGGTGCAGCAATAAGTTCATCCAAAGTTTCAAACTGGATCACTTCTGCTGTAATGCCATTTTCAGGAGTACTGACGCTACCGCCTAACGCGGTTAAGTGTAATGGTTGTTTAGAAGGTGTTAATATAGTTCCTGATTCACTAAATCTTCGCCATGCAGGAAAGGTTGCGGGTTCGAGCCACACTTTATCAAAACCGAGAGCTTTGAATTTGTTTTGAGCCCATTTCACTGCCAATGGATCATTTTCTCCGCCCGCCATACGTGGACCCACTTCAGTGGTAAGTGAGCTGAGAATATCATAGGCTAAGTCACTTTGTAGTGCATTGCTGCGAATTTGTTTTACCTGTTGTAGTTGTGCGTCAGTAAATTCGGCCGCATTTACTGAACTTAGCATGGCTATGGTAGAAAACGCTAAGGTTTTGAATAGGTTCTTCATGCATCTCTGCTTAACATATTTTTGGTGGCGTTATTTAAGCATTTTTATATATTCAGGGTAAAGAAAAATGCGATAGAACAAGGTCTAAAATGGTTGAACACTTGAAAAATCTCCTGGTTTATCGCATTATTGTTCGCCTTTAATTCCTATGAAAATAAAAATGCAGTATCAGGGATCAGATAACAAAATTTACCGGGCACTACCTGAAGGGGTCAGTGTTAATCTTATACCTGCGGGTATTGCTGTACGTTCAATAGCCTATCTTATTGACTTCCTTATTCGGGCAGTTGTCATTATTTCGTGTGGTATCGTTTTTTCATATATGGGTAATGTAGGTGAAGGGTTATTGTTGTTACTCTACTTTATTGTATCCTGGGGTTATTACATTTACTTTGAAGCTAAAAATGGGCAAACACCGGGTAAGAAAAAAGTTAATTTACGTATAGTGCAAGACAATGGTTTACCCGCAAAATTATCTCATATTGTACTTCGAAACCTATTGCGTTCAGCGGACGCCTTTCCATTTGCATATTGCCTGGGATTAGCTGTGATGGTTTCTGGTAAAGAATCTAAACGTATAGGTGATTGGGCAGCAGGTACTTTGGTTGTTTATGATGAAGATCCTAAAATAAAAATGTTAACTAAGGAATACGATAGCAAAGTTCCCAACTTTAACCTGTCGACTGAAGAGCAGCAGGCCGTCATTGCTTTTTCACAGCGCAGTTATGAATTGTCACCTTCAAGGCAGGCTGAATTGGCTAATATTTTATCTAAACAACTTGCAGTTTCTGATGAGGAAGCGACGCAAAAATTAAAAGAAATTGCACAATATTATGCAGGACAAAAAATATGAAGCAAAACCAATTTGTTAAGCTTCATAGCCAAAGGTGGTTGGAATTTGAATCACATTGTAATCAATTTGATGAGGCATTATTAGTTTCATTTCCTGATGAATACCGACGAATATGTTGTGATTTATCTTTAGCACGTACTCGTGATTATTCACCGGCGTTGGTAAGTAAACTTAATGCTTTGGTTCGATTAGGACAAGGCCGATTATATCAAAGTGAAGGCCTTGGATTTTGGTCTGTACTGCAACTATTTGGCCAGACATTTCCAACGGCTTTATATGAGAACAGATATTATATCTGGGCTGCTTTATGTTTATTTTGGGGTTTAGCTTTGGCTGCATTTTGTTGGGTGCTTAAGGATCCCGATGCGGTATATCATTTTATGGGTCCTGGCAGCGTTAGAGATATTGAATCTATGTATAACCCAAGCGGTTCAGTGCAAACGGGTGAAAGAGGTACTGATTCAAATGTATTAATGTTTGGCGTTTATATTTATAACAATATAGGCATTGCATTTCAGATGTTTGCAGGTGGAGCACTGTTTTGTATTGGCGCTTTGCTTCCCCTTTTGTTTAATAGTTTTTATTTTGGTGCAGTATCGGCACATATAGTTAATGCAGGCTTTGAAACGCCATTTTTTTCATTTGTGATCACCCATGGTTCTTTTGAACTGACAGCAATCATTATTGCTGGTGCCGCGGGATGTAAAATTGGTTTTAATTTGTTAAGCCCCGGCGAATATACACGGTCTTACGCTATCAAAAAGGCAGGGCAAAGTGTTCTACCGTTAATTGTTGGTGCTTTTGTGATGTTAGTTATAGCCGCATTTATCGAGGCTTTTTGGTCACCTTTAGATATTCCGGTTACTTTTAAGTATATTGCTGGTGCTGTTTGTTGGGGATATGTATTAATAGGGCTTTATAAAGGAACACGATATGGAGCTTAATCGTCTTTCTTTTGTCGCTCGCCAAAGAACGCCTTGGGAAGTTTTTGATTTAACCCAGTTATTTGTGCGTGAAAACTTTATAAATATGATTAAGTTGTATTTAGTGTTAGTTATTCCGCTGGCTGTTTTTTTGTGTTTAATACTTTCATCTGATTGGGCTCTGTTTATTATCTGGTGGTTAAAACCTATTTTAGAACGTCCTTTATTGGATTACTTATCAAAACGAAGCTTCTCTCAACACGCTTCAATGTTTGAATCTATTAAGTGTTTAAAACAGCTCAAAGTCACGGATATATTGTTAACTTTGACGATATTCAGACTCAGCCCTAATCGTGCGTATTTTTCACCTGTTGAGCAATTGGAAAAACAAGTAAGTGATAAAGCCACAAAACGGAAAAACTTACTTAAAGGACGTTGTGATCATAAGCAATTTTTTTGGATGATGTTTTGCGTTCATCTTGAATTGTTGTTAGTGGGGGTTTTTATGTTGATTTGTTATAACTTTATCCCTGAAGGAGTCACCGTTGATTATCAATTTATGACGCAAAATTTAATAAGTGAAAGTTTTCAACAAATTTACTTTATTATTTATATATTAGCGATTTCTATTATAGCTCCCTTATTTACCGCGGGAGGTTTTTTAATGTATTTAAATAGCCGAATTCAACTTGAAGGGTGGGATATCGAGCTTACCTTTAAGCGCATTGCTGCCAGATTATCTACAGCCGCTTCTATTCTAATTGTGTGTATTATTGGCTTGATAAACCCAACGCCCGGTTATGCAGCAGCTGAAACCGAAAAGCCAGCAGTCAAATCTGCTTTTTTAACAGAAATAAAACAAGATGTGGATAAGATATATTTAGATAATAACCTGATAAAAAAACAAAATGTTTGGTCTGTGATTGATGATGACAAAGAAAAAACTGAAGAGGAATCTTCAGAAGTGATTAAATCCTTTTTGGAATTTATCGGGCAATTAGGGCCTGTTTTGTCAGTCATTTTTTGGGTATTTATATTAAGTATAGTGGCCTGGGTTATTTGGCAGTTATATCTTAATCGTAAAACCTGGTTTTCCGTTAAGGTGAAACATAAACCGCAAAACACAAAACAAATAGAATTACCTGATTTTTTTACTGAAATTGAACAACACAGCTGGCCCGAGGATTTATTAGGTGCCGCTGAGACTTCGTTACAGCAGGCGAAAATTCGTGAAGCTTTGACTTTTATTTTACAGTTTGCTTTATATTTTGTAGAAAAATCACGAGCTGGCACGTGTCATAAATCGATGACAGAGCATGAATGTGAACGTGCTGTGTTGGCTGTATTACCTGATAAATTGCATGCGCAATACAAAACACTGTTTTTTATTTGGATCCAACAGGCCTGGGCACATAAATCAGCATCTGAGCATCAGGTAATTGATTTGATTGCGCAGTTTCGTAATCTAGATGCTGAGGTGACGTTTTGAATCAGAAACTGTTGAAGGGAACCTTACTTGTATTAGGCTTAGCTATGTTGGTTGGTTTTCTGATTTTTCAAACGAAATGGGAGAAAATAGAGCAGGAAATCGGGTTAAGCAAAGAAGCTTATGCTGATCCTTTATTGGCGGCTAATTTATTTATGAAAAAGCATAATGTCAGTTTATCTACACTTAAAGATCAAACTGACTTTATGACATCACAAAAAATCAGCTTAAATCAAAATGGCACTTTGATTTTGGATGAAGCCGCACTTAATGAGTATCCTAATCTGGAGGCTGCGTTAGTTGATTGGGTTATTGCCGGAGGGCATTTAGTTTATACCTTGTCTCCAAGACGAGATCTTTTAGAATTAAACAATAATGCATTAATCACTCAGGCTGAAATACAAGTTGTAGATAGTGAATTTGACAGTTTTCGTTACGATATTTTATTTGAACCAAGACACAATATAATACTCAAATGGCATGAAGATGAACTTAAACTGAATTTACCTTTTTCAGCTTTTTTTGAAGGATGTAAAGGAACAGCGTTTCACAGTATAGATGAAAATAATGTTTTAATCTGTGAACAAGCTATGGGAAAGGGTTTTGTTACTTTTATTCCAAGCGTTTTTGCCATCTCCAATTCAGGTCTAAAGCATTTAGATCATGGTGCCTTTTTACTTTGGTTAGTTGGAGATAGTAAACACTTGTTCTATTTACCTAGCTTATTAGCGCCAAATTGGTTGATGGAATTATGGCACTGGTCTTGGTTATTTGTCGTCTTATTTTTAATTTCTGTCGTGAGTATTATCTGGCATTTAGCGATCCGTTTTGGTGCAGCAAAATATCCACTACATGCATTAAAAAGTCCATTTGCAGATCACATTGAAGCCGTTGGCAGCTTTATGGTTAGTCAGGGACATTACGAAGCAATGAAGTTAGCGTTGATTAAAGATTTTGAACATAAAATGGAAAAAAGAAATCCGCGTTTTAAGGCGCTTAACTTAGATGAACAGGCGATTATTATTAGCCAGTTAACAGGAAAAGAAAGCCAGGCCATCAAAGCGTTATTAACTCAGGCAATGCCAGAACAACAAGAAATTCGCCTGCAATATATCAAATTATTTAAAGAATTAAGGAAAGCACTATGAATGATATTGCTCAAGCAAACATAGACATTGAACAGGCGTTTGAAGTTGTAAGTCAAATTAAGTCAAATATTGCAAAAGTCTTAGTAGGACAAGATCTGGTAATAGAAAATGTATTAACAGTGCTCTTTGCCGGTGGCCACATTTTATTAGAGGGTGTGCCAGGTCTAGGCAAAACATTATTGGTCAGAGCCTTGTCAAAAAGCTTATCTGTTGATTTTGCTCGGGTGCAATTTACACCCGACCTTATGCCATCAGATGTATTGGGACATAGCTTATATGATATGAAAACAGGCGAGTTTATAACAAAAAAAGGTCCGGCTTTTACGAATATCTTATTAGCCGACGAAATAAATCGTGCACCGGCAAAAACACAGTCTGCTTTACTTGAAGTAATGCAAGAACAACAAATTACAATAGATGGTAATACGCAGGCAATTGCCTCACCTTTTATGGTCTTAGCGACACAGAATCCTTTAGATCAAGAGGGTACTTATCCGTTACCTGAAGCTGAATTAGACCGTTTTATGATGAAAGTCGAGCTAGGTTATCCGACCGAAGAAGCTGAAATAGAGTTACTGAAACTTAATACGGCACAAGAATCTAATGAAGAAAAAGTAGATACGCTTTCAAGTGTTATCGATGCTAATACGATTGCTGAGATAAAAGCGTTAGCAAGTAATGTTTTAGTTGATGAACAAATATTTAAATATGCTGTAGAGATTGCCCGTAAGTCCAGAAGTTGGCATGGGGTTTTGCATGGTGCCGGAGTACGTGCCAGTATTAATTTGATGAAAGCGGCTAAAGTCACAGCGCTTATGCGCGGCAGGGAGTTTGTTGTACCTGATGATATTAAATTAGTGGCGCCGAATATTTTACGCCACAGATTGATCTTATCGGCAGATTTAGAGTTAGAAGGTGTAAATCAAACGCAAGTGATTGAAGAGTTACTGGCAAGTATCGAAGCCCCCAGAATATGAAAAATGTTGCATTTAGGCCAACAACCAGACTTATTAAGTTACTGAGTTTAGCCTGCATATTAGTTGTTTTGTGTAAATTATTTGAGCCTCAAGATATTGACCATGTTTTAATTGGTTTTACTTTTGTTTTAATATTTATGAGCTTTATTGATTTGCTAAAAGCCCGAAACATTAAAGGCATTCAACTTAGCAGGGATATGCCAAACAATTTCAGCTTTAATCGGTGGCATACGGTTAATTTAGAGATTAGCAATGAAACAGGTAATAAACTTACACTCCAGGCTACTGAGCATTTAGAAAATAACCTAGAACTACAAGGGTTAAGAAAAAACATTACTATCGAAGCTGCTGAGCAGGCTAAAGTACAGTATCAAATCAAAGCTTTACAGCGAGGATTAGCTAAAATAGGGTCTACTGAGTTATGTATTTTCTCTCAATGGCAATTATGGCAAGTGTATTGGTTATTTGATAATGACACTGAAGTGAAAGTTTACCCTGATTTTAATCGTATTAATCAACAACAAAGCTTGAAAGGTATTAATAACCTGCCAATTAATGGCTTAAAACAAATAAAAAAGCGTGGTCAGGGCATTGAATTTCACCAATTGCGCGAGTTTCGTCAGGGCGATAGTATCCGCCAAATAGATTGGCAGGCCACGAGTAAAAGACAAAAACTCATTTCTAAAGAATATCAGGAAGAACAAAACCAGCATGTAATAGTAATGCTAGATGCGGGTAGTCGCATGAATATTCAAACACAGATGGGTAGTCATTTTGATGCTGCATTAAACGCCTTGTTGATGCTAAGTCATACCGTTTTAAAACAAGGTGACTGGTTTAGCATGCAAAGTTTTAATCAGCAAGAGCGCTGGCTTGCAGCTGTTAAAGGGGCGCAAAATGTATCTCGTGTTATGAATCACTTTTATGATTTATATCCCGATGAAAGTGCGACTGACTACATGAAAGCGGTAACGCACCTATTAGCTAAGCGCAGTAAACGTGCGTTAGTGTTAGTTGTGACAACGATAAATGATCAAGATATTGATGATTTATTACCTTCGCTAAAAAAGTTACAGCAACATCATTTAGTGGCTTTAGTAAATATAGAAAATCAAGCAATTAAACAAACCATAAAATCTGACATCAACTCAGTAACAGATGCTGACAGTTATTGTGCTGCTATCGCTTTAAAGAATGTTTATGACATGAATTTAAAACGATTAGCGAAAGAAGGGATATTATGTATAGATACGCAACCGGAACATTTGTTGCCACATGTAATTAATACTTATTTGAATGTTAAACATTCCGGTATGTTATAAAGCTCCCGAAGGAGCTTTATACTTATTTTTGCTTGTCTATTGCTTCATTTATTTTGTATTGAAAATACAGAGAGCTGAAAAAGAAAGTCATAATACCGCCTAAATGAACATGCTCTTCCCCACCTTTATTGATAACCTCGGCAACAGACCAGCGCATGGAAAATACAGTCATCACATAAGCAACAAGATTTGCAATAGCAAATGCAAAAGTGAGCAGCCCTGCAATCATAGAGGTTGCATTTGGATCATTAAAAAATGACATTAAGTTATAAAGTACAAACAGGCATATGTAAGCATAAAGCGCCGTAACATTTGTTTTTTTGTCTTGTGCTAACGTATTTATTTTAGCTGAGCGAGAATATAACCAATATAAGTTATAGATACCTAAGGTAATAATGGATAATAATAAAACATACCAGGTTGAAAAGCGTTCTATTTCAAGTATAGGTTTATCATTATTTGTATCAGAAAGGTCTGCTTTAGGTGCTTCAAAAGCATTGTCGGTTGGAGTTGTCATATTGATCCTTTAATTAAATATAAATTTCCTGCTTGTTATAATACAGTATGTATTTAAAAATTAAACTAATAATAAAGTGAGAATGTTATGAAGCGAAATGCGCTACTATTTTTAATTGCGACTACGAGTACTGTAGGCTTAACTACCCCACTTTTTGCACACGATAGTGAAGTCGTGAGTCATAATGAGTTAACTTTAAAACAGGCAATGCAAGGGTTGTTAAAAAATACTCAGGATATAACACAAGGTATTTTTTTAGAAGATTATAAATTGATCGCAACTTCTGCCAACAAAATTTACGATCATCCAAAACCAGCATTACACATCCGACAAAAAATCATGCAAAATTTAGGAGAGGAAATGGCTGAGTTTAAAGCTTTTGACTCTGTTGTACATCATAAAGGATTAGCGATAGTGGCTGCCGCAAAACAAAAAAATATGCCATTGGTTGTGGATAATTATCATAGCGTTATTGATGCGTGTCTGGCTTGCCATGGCAAGTTTAAGCAAAAGATCTCTAAAGTGCTTAATCGCGATGACTGATAACCTTAAGGGGAGATTCCCAGGCTCGATTAGTAAAGCATGTTTCGTAACGTTTCAGAAGCGGCTCTTTAACTGCCGGGACCTAAAGGTTGGCCATAACTAAACTCAACCCGATTACCATCTGGGTCAATCACACCGCAATAATACCCAGCCGGAAAAGGTTCTTGTTTTGGCGGCCATAATAAAACGCCTTCATTGGCCGCTTTGTTTGCAATATTATCAACTTCATTTTTACTTGCTAATGCAAAACCTAAATGCGAAAAATCATGGTCAGCTTGTTGATGCCCAGGACCTCCAGGTAATATGACAAAAATAAACTCTTGATCTTTGTTAGGTTCAGCTAACCAGATAATATGTTTTCCATGTACCAAACGATCGCGAACTATATGCAGCCCAGTGTAGTTCTGATAAAAATTAACACAGGCTTTCACGTCTTGTACATGTAATGCAATATGCGTTAAACAGGGCATAATTACTCGTTAATTAAACACAGAAATAGGCCTGAAGCTCTGATGTCGTTGGCTGAGATCTGAATACGAGTTCACCATCAACAAAAATATTAGGGGAATGCCGGATATGGTTGGCACTGACTAACTCTGGATGATCTTCAATGTATTCAATCTTATAATCTATACCGACAAATTTTAGTTCACATATCAGGTTAGGAATACAGAAGTCGGTTTTTGTTACTAATAGTTGAACAGCCATTATTATGCTCCATAAATTTAAACTTCACGATTAAGTAAGTATAGTGCTTAATTTTAATATGGCTTAATCAATATAGCGTCACCGTGGTAAGCAGCTCTCTAAAGCTGCTACCAACTGCTGATATTTAGTTGCTTACTATTCCACCTTTGGTTAATTTTTTTGGATCTAACAACTTTTTTAATTCATCTTTGGATAGATAGGTTTCTTGTTCTGCTATTTCAATAATGTCTTTGCCTTCTTTATATGCTTTTTTGGCGATTTCAGCGGCTTTTAAATAACCTATTATTGGATTTAGCGCAGTGACCAGAATAGGGTTTTTACTCAGATCTTGATTGATTTTAGCTTCATTTACTTTAAAACTTGATATGGCCTTATTAGCTAATAAATGACTGGCACTGGTAAGTAACTCGATACTTTGCAATATATTATAAGCAATAACCGGTAGCATAACATTTAATTCGAAGTTTCCAGCTTGTCCGCCAATCGTGATGGTTGCGTCATTACCTATTACCTGGGCACTTACCATAGCGACTGCTTCCGGCACTACCGGGTTAACTTTTCCTGGCATGATAGATGATCCTGGCTGCAATGCTTCTAATTCTATTTCTCCCAAGCCAGCAATAGGGCCTGAATTCATCCAGCGTAAATCATTGGCTATTTTCATGTTGGCTACAGCTAACACTTTTAAATGTCCTGACAGGCTTACTATGACATCTTGCGAGCTGATATTATAAAAGAAGTTTGCGCTTGGTTTAAAGCTTACTCCAGTTGCAGCACTTAAATTAGATGAAAATTTATCTGCGAACTTTTCATCTGCATTAATCCCCGTACCCACAGCTGTGCCGCCTTGTCCAATGGCGGTTAATTGTTCGAGACAGCTTATAATACCAATTTTTGCATTTTGGATCTGACTTTTCCATGCGTTTAGAGTTTGACCAAAGGTAACAGGCATTGCATCCATTAAATGGGTTCGTCCTGTTTTTACCAGATGACCAATTTCAGATGATTTTTTATCGAGCGTTAACAGTAAGTGTTCTAACGCCGGTAATAAATTAAAATAAATGTTAATGCTCGTACTGATCTGAATAGCGGTAGGGATCACGTCATTTGAGCTTTGGCTCATATTAACATCATCGTTTGGTGTAATTTTGCTCCCTGAGATTTTACTTGCAAGGGAAGCGATGACTTCATTTACATTCATATTGGAGCTAGTACCTGAACCTGTTTGAAAAACATCGACAGGAAATTGATCTTGATGTTTTGCATCAATCAATTGTTCACAGGCCTGTTCAATCGCTATGGCACGATCAGCTTCTAAATGGCCAAGTTCAGCATTAGTTTGTGCAGCAGCGTATTTTATATAGACAACAGCCTGAATAAAACTGGCAGGCATAGTTAAGTTACTGATAGTGAAATTATTAATCGCTCTTTGTGTTTGTGCTTGGTATAAAGCGTTAATAGGTACTTCCAGAGTACCCATGCTATCTTTTTCTATTCTCATTTTGGTCATTATTAAATACCTTTAATATGGATTAAATTCATGAGTTAAAACGCGAAACTCCATTTCAAGCAGATGATAGCGTTGGTTTGTTTCATCGTATTTTTTATAAAATCGCTTAAGCGCAATAAGAGGTTTATACAATTGATCTAAGCATTGCTTGCGCATACATTCTGACTGAAGCGGATCACAAATCTTGTTGATGAGATCATTGTAGGTACGTTTCAGGAATAATTCTTGTAATAAAGCAGATTGTTCTTTGGCATAACACCGAGCAAGCGTTAATCCGGCTTCAATAAACTGAGCGACCTGATAGGCACTATGTGCCCCTTTCGCCCGATTAAATTTCTTCAATTGTTGATTGTAAAATAGGGTAGCTTGCTGACTATTCATAAATTGCCAAAACTGTAATGATAATAATTGTCATTACAGTTCGGCCGAATGAGTGCAAGTTTTTATTGGTTTTGAAGCATAAAAAAACCCCGGCTATGAAATAACCGGGGTTTTTAATGAATCATTATTAGTTCGTAAAAACGGACTAACGAAAACTATTTATTTTTTAGCTGCTTTAGCTTCTTTTACGTCAGCAATAACTTTTTCAGAAACGCTGTTTGGACAAGGCATATAATGACCAAATTCCATAGAGAATTGACCACGACCTGATGTCATAGTACGTAAAGATCCGATGTAACCAAACATTTCTGAAAGAGGTACGTCAGCTTTAATACGAACACCAGTAGCGCCAGCGTCTTGACCTGCAATCATACCACGACGACGGTTAAGGTCACCGATAACGTCACCAACATGATCATCTGGCGTGAATACGTCAACTTTCATGATAGGTTCGATTAACTGTGCGCCTGCTTTAGGGATAGATTGACGGAAAGCGCCTTTAGCTGCGATTTCGAAAGCAACAGCTGATGAATCCACCGCGTGGAATCCACCATCGAATAATTCGATTTCAACGTCTAGTACAGGGAAGCCGGCTAAAACACCTTCATCCATCATTACTCTGAAGCCTTTCTCAACAGCAGGGAAGAATTCTTTAGGAACGTTACCGCCCACAACTGTTGAAGTAAATACGAAACCAGAACCCGGCTCACCAGGTTTGATACGGTAATCGATTTTACCGAACTGACCAGAACCACCAGATTGTTTCTTATGTGTATAAGAATCTTCGATTTCAGTTGTGATAGTTTCACGGTAAGCAACCTGAGGTTGACCTACTTCAAGGTCTACACCGTAAGTACGCTTAAGGATATCAACTTTGATATCTAAGTGAAGTTCACCCATACCTGAAAGGATTGTTTCACCTGAATCTTCATCAGTTTCAACACGGAAAGTTGGATCTTCAGCAACCATTTTACCGATAGCAATACCCATTTTCTCAGTTGAACCTTTATCTTTAGGCTTAACAGAGATAGAGATCACTGGCTCTGGGAATACCATAGCTTCTAAGATAATAGGATCTTTAGGATCACATAAAGTGTGACCTGTTTGCACGTTACTCTTCATACCTACGATAGCGATGATGTCACCCGCTTGGGCAGAAGTAAGTTCGTTACGATCATCGGCTTGCATTTCACACATACGACCAATACGCTCAGTTTTACCTGTAGCAGCATTAAGGATAGTATCGCCTTTAGTCAAAGTACCTGAGTAGATACGAACGAAAGTAAGGGCACCAAAACGGTCATCTGAAATTTTAAACGCTAGCGCTTTGAATGTTTCATCTGGAGAAACTGTTGCTACTGCGCCAGTTGCTTCGCCTTCTTCATCTGTAAGCGGCTGAGGATCAACTTCAGTTGGAGATGGTAAGTAATCAACAACAGCGTCAAGGATTAATTGAACACCTTTGTTTTTGAATGCTGAACCACAATAAGTCGGGAAGAAAGACATATCGCGTGTACCTTTACGGATACAACGTTTGATATCTTCTAGTGAAGGCTCTTCACCTTCCATGTACGCTTCCATTAGGTCATCGTCTTGCTCTACAGCAGTCTCGATAAGCATTTCACGGTATTCTTCTACTTTATCAAGCATATCAGCTGGAACATCTGTGATTTCATAGTTTTCTGGAAGACCAGTGTCATCCCAAACGTATGCTTTACGAGTAAGAAGATCAACAACACCAACAAAATCGTCTTCGATTCCGATTGGTAACACCATCACTAACGGGTTAGCAGCTAATACGTCTTGAGTTTGTTTAACAACGCGGTAAAAATCAGCACCCATACGGTCTAATTTGTTTACGAAGATAATACGTGCTACTTCTGATTCATTCGCATAACGCCAGTTAGTTTCTGATTGAGGCTCAACACCACCAGAACCACAGAATACACCAATACCACCATCAAGCACTTTAAGTGAACGGTAAACTTCTACTGTGAAGTCAACGTGTCCAGGTGTATCGATAACGTTAAAACGGTGATCTTTCCAGAAACAAGTTACAGCTGCAGACTGGATAGTAATACCGCGCTCAGCTTCCTGTTCCATGAAGTCAGTAGTAGACTCACCATCATGTACTTCACCAGTTTTGTGGATCTGACCGGTAAGTTTCAAAATTCGTTCAGTTGTAGTGGTTTTACCCGCATCAACGTGAGCGAATATACCAATATTTCTGTATTTTGATAAATCTGCCATTGTTTTACTCTTAAAGTTACATTCTAAATGAATTCAGGATCACCAGTTTAGTTCACTTTTAACCAGTTTTCTGGTCTGACTCTGATAATTGGGGCGCTATTATAAGTTAATGTGAGCGCTATGGGAATAGGTGTTAAAAAAACATCAGCATAAAAATGATACAAGAAAAAACGATATTATTTTCCAAGGCCAGAGGTGTAGTGCTTCTTATACAGAACTATGATTATTTCAGCATTAAAAATTGATTTGAAAATCGGTTAATTTTAAATAAATTATTACTCAATGCACTTTAAACAGAGGTAACTTATTTGTAATTAATGACGTTGCCACATGAATTTCAGGCACAAAAAAAGCCACCACTTTGGATGACTTCCTTAAAATTAAATGGCGGAGAAGGAGGGATTATAAAATACTTCCTGTATTTTTCTCTGCGAGCCGCACTTCGTGCGTTCAAAAATGTTCCCGACATTTTTGTCGAACCCTGGTCGAGGGTTTTCACCCTCCTTATGAATTTCAAGCACAAAAAAAGCCACCACTTTGGATGACTTCCTTAAAATTAAATGGCGGAGAAGGAGGGATTCGAACCCTCGATAGAGCTACAAACCCTATACTCCCTTAGCAGGGGAGCGCCTTCAGCCACTCGGCCACCTCTCCGGCGCTTAATTCTTATTATCAATATAGTTAGATTGATAATATTATTTGATAAAACTAAATTTCATCAAGATAAAAATGGCGGAGAGATAGGGATTTGAACCCTAGATGGGCTATAAACCCATGCCGGTTTTCAAGACCGGTGCATTCGACCACTCTGCCATCTCTCCAGTAGCGCCAGATAATACTGATGTGATTTGCTCATGTAAATAGCTTGTTGTTTGTTTGCTTGTATTTTATACAAAAAAGGCAAATAAATTTATTTTTTGAATTTTTTCATCGTCTGATTTTGTTGCAACGCTTTATTTTTAATCAGAGATAAATAATATAAAAGAAAAGGGCCACAAATTGTGGCCCTTTTCTATTGATGACTGACTTGACTGTTAAGGTTATTGATTTACCGCAAATAAATCATAAGTTACTAATTCTGGAAAAAACGCTTGTAATCGATCTTCCTGGTCTGCTAATAACTCCATGGAGTTGCATAGTGCTTTAGCTTTCACTTCTAGGTTTTTAGCTTGAACTTCAACTTTTTCTTCAATTTGTTGACCCATATGTTCCATTCTTCGTTCAAATTCTTGCATATCTCCACCTGAACCAAGTAATTCAGAACCTAATGCAATTAAGATACTGCCAATTGAATCCATAACGGCAGCTTCCATTGCTTGCTCCATTTGTGATTCAAATTCTTCTCCGAAAGCATCATCTATTGCATTAAAATTATTATTATCGATAACAAATGTATCGCCCTGATAAAAGCTATCTTCGATTTTTACCGCTAAATCATCCATAACGTCAGATAATGAATTCATGTCATTTAAATTAAATGCCGTTGCGACTTCATCTAAAGCTGTGCCAGCAATTTTCACTCCTTCCAATGCTATCTCAGCTACTTGCGGAAGTTCTGTTCGTAACCCGTTTGCATATTCCTGAGCTGCGTCTTGCTGGGATTGGTTCAAGCTTAAATGTTCGCCATTGATGATCAGGCTGCCATCTTGTTTGATTTTCATCGTTTGATTGTTGCTTGTTTTTATTTCTACAGTATCTGAATCAATTGTGACTGCGTTATTAAAGTCCAAATTACAATTGTCAGATGAAATATGAAAATTGCCTGTTTGCTCATGAGAGTTATTCTTATGTGCCAGCGCTGCACCTGATAATAAACTTGTTGTTAATAATGCTGTTGTTAATAGTGTTTTATTCATCTTGGCTTCCCTTAGATTTTAACAAATCAAAAATACTGTTGGTTTTTGTAAAAAGTTACTTAATTGATTAAGCCTATTTCAAGTTCGATGCCAGTTTTAAAAGTGTTTTAAAAACAACTAGTTGCAATATTGTTAAGGAAGTGGGGTTATTACAAAAATAAAATAAAACCATATTTTGGTTTTATTGACTAAAAAGTGGTCTTAAAAAGTTTAGTGCTAAAGTGATAGAAATTTACAAATTGGTAATTTGCGTCTATTAATTCAAATGGATGTTTGAATTGGAGGTGTTCGTGGACAAGCAACCGGAACAAGACGAATTTAATAATATTAAATTCGACGAGAGCCCTCAAGAGTTGGAAAAGAGAAAAGAAACACATAAAAAACTTGAGGAGTATCTGGAAAAAAAACGGCTTAAACATGATTTAGGGCTAGATGATTATGAAGAGTTTTTAGGAGAAGATTAAATTGAAGTTATAATGTGTAATTGAAATTATTAACAAGGCTCTATGTTTCATTTTAGTGCATTGTCCCAAGCCTTTATGTAACATACTGCATTAATTTAGCTGATTTAAAAGGTGATGAGTGCAGTCAATTAAAGTTTGGGATGGGTATATTCGATTTTATCATTGGGCCATGGTTTTATTAATTGGTGTGCTTTATTTTTCAGCCGACCAAGGCGAAATGGAGTTACATTTCATTGCTGGTTATAGCTTATTAGGGCTGTTTTTAACTCGTATTATCTGGGGCTTTGTAGGGAGTGATACCGCCAAGCTAACTGCTTTATTACATTCACCTAAAGCGGTCGTTAATTCTTTTAAAAAGATATCTTCCTATACGGGCCATAACCCAGCAGGAAGCTATATGGTGCTCTTATTTTTTACTTTACTTTTTGTACAGTTGTTATCAGGTTTAATGACGACAGATGAGATCCTCACTGATGGTCCATTGGTAGAATACGTTGCTACTTTTTGGATTGAATTATCAGGTGAAATACACCGTTTTAATTTTGATTTATTGACGATTGCGATGAGCGTGCACATATTGGCAATTTTAATATATCGTATTAAAGGAAAAAATTTAGTTAAGGCAATGCTTACAGGCTTTAGTTCAGATCCACATTTGAATAAATCGACGTTTAAAACCGGATGGTGGGCGTTTTTAGTTTTTGTTATTATGATGAGTGTTTTGTTTACAAGCTGGGGTTTAGCGCCATTAAAGGTTTTATTCAATTGGTGACTTTGTCAGGTCGCTTTTATATGCGACCTGCAATATTAATCTTGGCTGCTAGTCTTTAAAGGATTTATGGCAGTCTTTACATCCTTTAGCCCAATTACCAAATGCTTTACCTATTAGTTTTTTATCACCGCTTTTTGCAACGACGGCTAATTCATCTGCGTATCGTTGAAATTTACTTGCTTTGCTCATAAATGTTTCATTGTCGCTCCAAATAGCAGCTAACGCATCTGTTTTACCTTTTCCCATTTCAGTACCTTTTATAAAGGCTTCCCATGGCATTTTTGATAATGCGGCTGCATTATCTGCACGCATTGCAAAACGTTTTGCGTCAAATGGTACTTTCCCTTTAAGCATGGCACCCATATCACCAATTTGAATACGTATCATAGAAAAGGCAGCCTGGCGGTATGCGATTGCATCTTCAGGTTCTTCAAATGCTGTATTTGTTACTGGTGTTGCCATTACGGCTGGTGCTGCCAGCATCACGGCAAGGAATATTGATTTTATTTTCATTATTAAACTCTATTGTTTGTTTTACCCACTAATTTAGTTTTACCTAAACATATTTCATCAGGCAAGTTTTATCGGTGAATGCATGTATTTTAAATGCAAAATAAATAAAAAAGGACGCTTAAAGCGCCCTTATTATATTTAAAACTCGATTATTTAGTTACGCGACGACGTAACCAAAGTAGTGGAGTTGATAGTAGTAACCAAAACAGCGCTCCACTACTTTCTGAATTATCTCCAGTTGTTTGTGAAGCACTTAAACCATTTATAAAACTTATTGAAGTAGTTGAACTTGCAACATTACCATCTATATCAGTGACAGTGAGCTTAAATGACGCGTCTTGATTATTATCAATACTTGGTACGACAAAGCTGATTATTTCAGCCGAGGAATCAAATGTAACTGATGGTCCTGTAAGTTGGCTCCAACTATATGTTAGTGGATCACTATCTGGATCGGTGGAATTAGATCCCGACAAAGTAACGGAAGTATTTTCGTTCCCAACACTCGGTGCAGATATTATAGCTTTAGGTTCATTTGAAAGATTAATAAAATGAACCGTAAATTCGGTTATATTACTATCGCTGTACCCGTCGTTAACTACGAGTTGAAATAAAGCCTGCGTATCTTCTAATATCTTGGGTACTGTAAAGGTTATAGCTGCAGTAGTTGAGTCGAAAGTAACTTCTGGTCCAGATAACTGACTCCACTTATATGTTAAAGGATCTCCTTCAGTATCAGTTGAAAATGCACCATTCAAAGTGACATTTAACCTTTCGTTCACAGAAGAGGGGCCTGAAATTAAAGCTGTAGGAGCATTTTGAACATTAATAAACTCTACGCTTTTTTCGGTACTATTTGTATTACCGTCAATGTCTACAACGGTCAATTCGAAAGTCGCTAATTGATTTGTTAAAATTTCAGGTATTTCAAAGTTTATCGAGGCAGTTTCAGATTCGAATTGAACGCTAGGTCCAGATAACTGCTGCCAAGAGTATGTTATTGAATCTCCATCTGGGTCAATTGAGTTTTCACCATTAAGAGTGATAGTTTGAAATTCATCTGCTGTGTCCGGGCCTGAAATTTGTGAAATAGGACCATTAGCAAGATTTACAAATTCAAGATCAAAGGTGGCTATATTACTATTATTTAAACCATCGTTAACCACGAGCTGAAATGATGCATTAACGTTTTCAGATATTTTTGGAACTGTAAAACTAATATTTTCTGCAATAGCTTCAAAGTTGACAGGCGGGCCTGAGAGTTGGGACCAGGAATAAGTTAAGTTATCTCCATTTTCATCGAAAGAGTCAGAACCAAATAACGTCATAACTTCTCTTTCTTTAGAAGTGGCTGGTCCAGTAATAACAGCTACTGGTGCTTCCTGCCCATTAATAAAGTCAATGGTGAGCCTTGAGGTATCTTTGTTGCCATCAATATCTTCTACAATGAGTTCGAATATAGATTCTTGATTTTCGGTTATTTCAGGAACGTTAAAATTAATTGCCTGCGTATTCGATTCAAAATGGACCGTAGTGCCAGTTAATTGCTTCCATGAGTAGGTCAGTGCATCATTATCAGGATCTGATGAGTTTTCACCTGTTAGTGTGATCATTTGATGTTCTTCTGCCGAAATAGGCCCTGAGATTATAGATGTTGGTCCATTTGCGAGATTAATAAACTTTATGTCAAACACCGAAGTGCTACTTTTATTGTCTATTGAATTGACGGTCAATTGAAATGAGGCATCTTCATCCTTAGATATTTTAGGTATTGCAAAATTAATACTTTCGGCTATAGCGTCAAAATTAACAATGGGACCTGATAGTTGAGACCATGTATAAGATAATTGATGGCCATCAGGGTCAAAAGAAGTCGCACCACTTAAGTTGATGGTTTGACGCTCTTCAGCTGTTGTTGGCCCAGTGATATTAGCACTGATCTCAGCTGAGTCATTTGTTGAAGACTGAGTTGTTACTGTAAAGTCACTATTTACACTATTAGTTACTATTACATTCAAATTATTTCCATTGTTGTCTGGTGTAACTTGTGTCGTGAATGTCATAACTTTAGGATCAGAAGCAACAGTTTCAAGGCTATAACACATTACTAAGCCAGACTGTATGTCAGTTACTGAACCGATATTATCACCAGCTGAACCAACATAAACATCAGAACGACCTGCTGTACCAGTTGCATTTTCATAACCTATACTAACACCTAACTGATCACCAAAGTTATGCGTCACATTCTCATAGGCAAACATGAAATTGCCGGATGTATTGTCAATTACGACTTCGAAATCTAAAATGTCATCTATTTGTGTTTGTCCGTCCATAACATTAAGTGAATGTTTCATGTTGTCAAATTCTACAATCGTCCAGAGGTCGTCATAAGTGCCAACTGAAATACCTGAAACATCTGATTTAGTTAACATATGGTCGCGCCAGAAAGGTGCAATTAAGTTATTTGCTTCATCAGCATTTGGTAGTAATTGTTGGGTCCAAGGAGCTGCGCCATGATCTCCAGTGAAGTAGATGAAACCATCTTCAGCTACATTTATAGTATTAAATAAACGCCCCATGAAATTGGCTTTCACATTAAAATTTGCACTTTGTGTATCACCGTCCATTTCACTTGGTGCAATTCCAAAGGCCAATAAATCAATATAACCGCCACCTTGACCAAAATCAGGTAACTCACAATTTGCGTCCGAGGCATTTGTTGTCATTGAGTAACTAGGTCCGGCATTGAATAATGATTTTTGCTCAACAGTCCAGCTGATCACATTACCGTCAACTGTTGCATCACCCGTTACAGAATCAGCATTTAATTCCATGCCTGATGGAATAGTGGCTGTTATTGTATAAGTACGGTCTTCAGGATTAAAGTTAGGCAGAACAGAAACTTCATAGTCAACCATATCGCCAGGCATTAGGCGTGCTTCAGCGTTATTGGAGATAGATACATCGTCCTCTCCACGCATTACGTCTACAGCAACTAAACCTAAGTTACCAGCTGCATCAGCACTGGTGCCAATATCAACGGCACCAAAGTAAACGTCGCCCATAGCGGCTGCATCTAAGTTCCACTTAAAGGTTAAGTCAAAGTTAGTTAGTACTGGCGTTGCTGCAGGCGCTTCAACACTCAGATTGTCGCCCACCTCACCATCAACAACTGCGGTTGCTAACGTGAATGCATCTTCTGATTTTTCAGACGCTGATTTCCCGTTCATCACAAGTACCCAGTATTCACCGGCATCAGGGTTCATCAGGTCAATACTTTCTAATGCAGTACCCGTTGCGCTACGCGCGATTTCTTCATCTTCTTGTGGAATACCATCGCCATTGATATCGATACCAACCCACATATCTAAATCTGGAGAGTCTGACTCAAGCACTTTAGCTACAAAACGTTTTGCATCAGCCGGAACAGTTACAAAGCGTGAAAGTACGCCATCTTCTAAGTCGTCATAAGGCGAACTGTTGCTGCTATCTTGCTTTAACATCAAGGCTTCTTGATTTGCTTTAGTTAAACCATATGAGTTTGAAGTGAATTCTGTGATTTCAGTCGCCATCACATCTTTTATAACAAAACCATCAACATCACGGTTTGCATCAAATTTCACAGATGCCGGGATATTACCCTTAGAAGCTTTGATAGACACTGGTAGGCTTGCTGTTGGATGTGCGTCTGAAGTCATTACTACATGACCAAATGACCATACATCACTTTGTGCAGACATTGCATCAACGTTAATGGTAATTTCCTGACTTTCACCGGCTGCTAATGTAAAGCTTTCAGGTGTCGCCGTGATTTCCAGGCTTTCAGAAATACTCATACCCGCGACTGTCCAGGTGCCGTCCATTGTTGCAGTGACAGTACGCGTCCAGCTACAAGCGCCAACACAGTTAGCATTTGATACTGAAGGAATATTCAGTGTCTTAGGATCGCCACCTTCAGCTGGGTTAGCTGCGGTATAGTTAGCGGCGGTTTCGTTCATGATTAAACCGGCTTTATCAGCCAGGTCAACACGGATACGTCCAGCACCCATATCGAAGAAGTCAGAAATAGTTGCACCATCTTCTTTACGTACGTCAGTGGTTGCAGTCATCATTAACGCTGAGCGTATATTATCAGGTGTCCAGGTTGGATGAGATGATTTAAGTACAGCACCGGCACCGGCAACATGCGGCGCTGACATTGATGTACCTTGTAAGAAAGCATAATCACTTGGAGCTGGACCGTTTACATCATGACCAAATTGTTGGTCAGCAGATGCTGCGTAGATAGATACGCCAGGTGCAGTTACAGAAGGTGTCATGATGTCATGAACATAGCTGTTAGGACCACGAGATGAGAAGTCAGCGGTATCATCAGCCTGACCAATTCTTAATTCACCTTCAGCGGCTGTGATGGTTGCCATATGATCTGAACCACTGGCTAACCAGGCGCGTAATAAATTACCATTATCAATATCGATATGGATACCTGGTACGACGTAAACATCATTGGCAACACTGTTTGAGCCACCGTCTACATTGGCAAGTACAAAACCTGATGCACCACCGGCAGCAGCATTTATTGCTTTTTGTACCCGTGCGATAGCACCACGGTCACAGACTACTATTTCACCAGAGGTAAAGGTGCCTTCAGGGAAAGGTTGTAAACATTGTGCCGGATCGCCATCAGGATCGTTTGCGTTAGTGTAATCACCAGCCCATACGATTTTACCTGTGTAACCACCAGAAGCACTGCTTCCTGGAATATCAGCTAGTTCAGAATCACCGCCGGTGAAAGAACCTACTTCTTTATCAAATGCAACAACACGACCATGTGTAGCAGCACCGACTACAGTATACCAAGGTGCACTTTTTTCAGTTGTGCTTGCATTGGGACCAGAGTTACCGGCAGAAACAGAAGAGAAAATCCCCGCTTGTTGCGCTGCAAGGAAAGTCATTTCAGAAGAGCTTTCCCATGGATTACCACCACCACTGATAGAATAGTTAATTACATCAACGTCGTCTGATACAGCATCTTCTAATGCTGCAACAATAGCGGCACCAGGACAGCCACTATAGGTATCACCTGTATCACCCGGGCTACAAATTTGATATGCCACAATATTAGCATGTGGAGCAACACCCGATATTTGACCGAATTCGAAACCACTGGTGTTTACACCATCAGATTCTAATACGCCAAATTCAGCATCAAGCATAGGCACATTTTTAAGAATGTTACCACCCGACGTTCCCGCAGTATGAGAGCCGTGTCCATTGTAATCTTCACCATTGGCAGGAGGAGGGTTTTCACCAAAAACAGCTTCGTCTTGATAATTATCAGTAACAGATGCGTATGAACGCACACCGATTAATTTATCATTACACATTTCAACGAAACCATTGGCACAATCACCAACATAAACACCTTCACCCCAAGGGTTAGTGTGATCGTATCCATCACCGCCGATATCAGCGAAAGAAGCATGATCTGAATTGATACCAGTATCAACGACACCAATAATGACGCCTTCACCCATGTTTGTCGCTGTTTGCCCTTCACCTTGCCAAACAGCCGTTGCGCCGATATGAATTGGACCTGTATCAGTCTCTAGTTGCTCCATGCGCTCACGTTCAACAAAAGCAACGTCAGATAATTTAGCTAACTGAGCAGCTTGTGCCTGAGACATTTTAACGGCCATACCGTTAAATACATTTTTATATGTGTAAACAACGTCTAAATTTTTACCAAGTTTAGCAGACGCTTTTGTAAGGAATTGAGCTTGCTTACCTTCAAGATAATTTGAGTAGGCTTTAACTTCAGCTGATTTCAAGTCTAAGCGTAATTCTTTACGAATTTGTTGTGACGATTTCTTGCTGTTCGCTAACTTTTTGAAAAGTGATTTTTTAGCAATTTGTGGATTGGTTGCAGCATAACCTTTGATGCCACCATCATATAAAGCCACGGCCTGATCTTTAAGGCGTACAATATAAGTATACTGTTCAGCGCCTAAACCTTTTTCTAAACGTATTTTATCGCTATGTTTTTTGCTATACGTCAGGCTTTTATTCATAGAAGTCACATTAACAGCCGTTAATGTATCAACAGAGAATGCTGTAGGATTCATATCGGCAGCTGTTTGGAATGTCGCTACAGACATAAGTGCCGCGGAGACGGCTAATGTCACTTTATTTATCACTGTTCTTCCTTCGTAAAAGTTTTTTCAAATAAAAAGGGCGCTAAAAGCGCCCTAAGATAAACCCATTTTACAGGTTTTAATTATAAAGTCCTATTATTTAGTTATGCGACGACGTAACCAAAGTAGTGGAGTTGATAGTAGTAACCAAGCTAATGAACCAGAAGATTTCTTCTCGTTCTCAACGTCCATACTGAAACGTTGTGTATCGCTCTTACCATCGGCAGTTGAAACTGTAAGCTCAAAGTAAAGTGCAATATCATCACTATCTACTCTAGGCGCAGCAAATGAAATAGATGACGCTGATTCATCGAAGCTTACACGTGGACCTGCAGTTTGGATCCAGCTATAAGTTAACTCATCACCATTTGGATCCATAGACGCAGAACCGTCTACTGATACCTGAGTTTCCTCTTGAACCAATGTTGGTGCATTTACAGCAGCAACCGGACCACCTTCAACTTCAACATTTCCGCCAGTAGTTGATTCAGTCTCAACAGTGAAATCACTGTTTACAGAGTTAGTAAGTGCAACATTTAAGTTACCACCTGCGTGACTGCTCGCAACTGTAGTCGTGAAGTTCATCACTTTAGGTTCAGAAGCAACTTGATTTTGTGTATAACAGATTATCAAACCATCTTTAATATCAGTGATAGCACCTTCAGCTCCAGCATATTGCGGAACATAAATCGTACTTTCACCTGCTGTACCTGTGGCATTTTCATAACCCACAGTACCACCTAAAATATTACCGTACTCATGCATTACATTTGCATAGGCAAACCAGAAATTACCTGAGGCTCTGTCAATAACTAATTCGAAATCGGCTACATCTGTTATTTCTGTATTACCATCAACAACATTGTTCCACTCCATCATGTTATCGAATTCGTAGATAGTATATTGAGTATTACCAACAACAGTCAGACCCGATTCTTCACCAGCCGTTGTATTGGCAACAGCAACCCAGTCACGCCAAAATGGTGCTACCAGGTTGTTAGGAGCGTCAGAATTAGGAATATCCTGATTTTTATAAGCTTCGCTGCCTATATCACTTGTGAAAGATAAGAAACCATCTTCACTCACTGTGATTGAGGTGTAATTTGTACCTAAGAAGTTAAAACCAGCAAAATCATCATTACTTAATGTGAAGGTGGCTGTTTGGTTGTCACCATTAAAGCTATCTGAAGGTGAAAAACCATTACCTAAAGTCGCTAAATCTATGTATTCACCACCATTAAAATTCGGTAATGCACAAGATGCGTCTTCTACATTTGTTACTGACGTGTAAGTTGGTTCAACACCGAGTAATGATTCTTGCTCAACAGTCCAACTGATCACATTACCGTCAACTGTTGCATCACCCGTTACAGAATCAGCATTTAATTCCATGCCTGATGGAATAGTGGCTGTTATTGTATAAGTACGGTCTTCAGGATTAAAGTTAGGCAGAACAGAAACTTCATAGTCAACCATATCGCCAGGCATTAGGCGTGCTTCAGCGTTATTAGAGATAGATACATCGTCCTCTCCACGCATTACGTCTACAGCAACTAAACCTAAGTTACCAGCTGTATCAGCACTTGTACCAATATCAACGGCACCAAAGTAAACATCACCCATAGCGGCTGCATCTAAATTCCACTTAAAGGTTAAATCAAAGTTAGTTAATGCAGATGTTGCAGCAGGCGCTTCAACACTTAGGTTATCACCCATTTCACCATCAACAACTGCGGTTGCTAACGTGAATGCATCTTCAGAGCCTTCAGACGCTGACGCCCAGTTCATTACAAGTACCCAGTACTCACCGGCATCAGGGTTCATCAGGTCAATACTTTCTAATGCAGTACCCGTTGCGCTACGCGCGATTTCTTCATCTTCTTGTGGAATACCATCGCCATTGATATCGATACCAACCCACATATCTAAATCTGGAGAGTCTGATTCAAGTACTTTAGCAACAAAACGTTTTGCATCAGCCGGAACGGTTACAAAGCGTGAAAGTACACCATCTTCTAAATCATCATAAGGCGAGCTATTGCTGCTATCTTGCTTTAACATCAAGGCTTCTTGATTTGCTTTAGTTAAACCATATGAGTTTGAAGTGAATTCTGTGATTTCAGTGGCCATCACATCTTTCATAACAAAACCATCAACATCACGGTTTGCATCAAATTTCACTGATGCCGGGATGTTACCGTTAGAAGCTTTGATAGATACTGGTAGGCTTGCTGTTGGATGTGCGTCTGAAGTCATTACTACATGACCAAATGACCATACATCACTTTGTGCAGACATTGCATCAACGTTAATGGTAATTTCCTGACTTTCACCGGCTGCTAATGTAAAGCTTTCAGGTGTCGCCGTGATTTCCATGCCTTCAGAAACACTCATACCCGCGACTGTCCAGGTGCCGTCCATAGTTGCAGTGACAGTACGCTTCCAGCTACAAGCGCCAACACAGTTAGCATTTGATACTGAAGGTATATTCAGTGTCTTAGGATCGCCACCTTCAGCCGGATTTGCAGCTGTATAGTTAGCGGCGGTTTCGTTCATGATTAAACCAGCTTTATCGGCTAAATCAACACGGATACGTCCAGCACCCATATCGAAGAAGTCAGCCATAGTTTCGCCATCTTCTTTACGTACGTCAGTGGTTGCAGTCATCATTAACGCTGAGCGTATATTATCAGGTGTCCAAGTTGGGTGAGACGACCTAAGCACAGCACCGGCACCAGCAACATGCGGTGCTGACATTGAAGTACCTTGTAAGAACGCATAATCACTTGGAGCTGGACCGTTCACATCATGACCAAATTGTTGATCTGATGATGCAGCGTAGATAGATACGCCAGGTGCAGTTACAGAAGGTGTCATGATGTCATGAACATAGCTGTTAGGACCACGAGATGAGAAGTCAGCGGTATCATCAGCCTGACCAATTCTTAATTCACCTTCAGCGGCTGTGATGGTTGCCATATGATCTGAACCACTGGCTAACCAGGCGCGTAATAAATTACCATTATCAATATCGATATGGATACCTGGTACGACGTAAACATCATTGGCAACACTGTTTGAGCCACCGTCTACATTGGCAAGTACAAAACCTGATGCACCACCGGCAGCAGCATTTATTGCTTTTTGTACCCGTGCGATAGCACCACGGTCACAGACTACTATTTCACCAGAGGTAAAGGTGCCTTCAGGGAAAGGTTGTAAACATTGTGCCGGATCGCCATCAGGATCGTTTGCGTTAGTGTAATCACCAGCCCATACGATTTTACCTGTGTAACCACCAGAAGCACTGCTTCCTGGAATATCAGCCAGCTCAGAATCACCACCGGTGAAAGAGCCTACTTCTTTATCAAATGCAACAACACGACCATGTGTAGCAGCACCGACTACAGTATACCAAGGTGCACTTTTTTCAGTTGTGTGTGAGTTTGGACCATCGTTACCGGCAGAAACAGAAGAGAAAATCCCCGCTTGTTGCGCTGCAAGGAAAGTCATTTCAGAAGCACTTTCCCATGGATTACCACCACCACTGATAGAATAGTTAATTACATCAACGTCGTCTGATACAGCATCTTCTAATGCTGCAACAATAGCGGCACCAGGACAACCACTATAGGTATCACCTGTATCACCCGGGCTACAAATTTGATACGCCACAATATTAGCATGTGGAGCAACACCAGATATTTGACCGAATTCGAAACCACTGGTGTTTACACCATCAGATTCTAATACGCCAAATTCAGCATCGAGCATAGGCACATTTTTAAGGATGTTACCACCCGACGTTCCCGCAGTATGAGAGCCGTGTCCATTGTAATCTTCACCATTTGCAGGTGGAGGGTTTTCACCAAACACAGCTTCGTCTTGATAATTATCAGTAACAGATGCGTATGAACGCACACCGATTAATTTATCATTACACATTTCAACGAAACCATTGGCACAATCACCAACATAAACACCTTCACCCCAAGGGTTAGTGTGATCGTATCCATCACCGCCGATATCAGCGAAAGAAGCATGATCTGAATTGATACCAGTATCAACGACACCAATAATGACGCCTTCACCCATGTTTGTCGCTGTTTGTCCTTCACCTTGCCAAACAGCCGTTGCGCCGATATGAATTGGACCTGTATCAGTCTCAAGTTGTTCCATGCGCTCACGTTCAACAAAAGCAACGTCAGATAATTTAGCTAACTGAGCAGCTTGTGCCTGAGACATTTTAACGGCCATACCGTTAAATACATTTTTATATGTGTAAACAACGTCTAAATTTTTACCAAGTTTAGCAGACGCTTTTGTAAGGAATTGAGCTTGTTTACCTTCAAGATAATTTGAATAGGCTTTAACTTCAGCTGATTTCAAGTCTAAGCGTAATTCTTTACGAATTTGTTGTGACGATTTTTTGCTGTTCGCTAACTTTTTGAAAAGTGATTTTTTAGCAATTTGTGGATTGGTTGCAGCATAACCTTTGATGCCACCATCATATAAAGCCACGGCCTGATCTTTAAGGCGTACAATATAAGTATATTGCTCAGCGCCTAAGCCTTTTTCTAAACGTATTTTATCGCTATGTTTTTTGCTATACGTCAGATTTTTATTCATAGAAGTTGCATTAACAGCCGTTAATGTATCAACAGAGAATGCTGTAGGATTCATATCGGCAGCTGTTTGGAATGTCGCTACAGACATAAGTGCCGCGGAGACGGCTAATGTCACTTTATTTTTCACTTATCTTCTCCCTGGTCACATGAAACATGTGGTTTTTATTTTTGAGATATTACTGTATTAGATGCAATAGAAAGCTTCTATTGAGAACTAATTTAATTTGAAAAAAATGTTGATGAAAACCAATTAAAGTAGAAAAACATTTTTAACCGTTAACTTTTAACATATGAAACAATTGAAAGTAAATAAAATACAGGTTAAATGTGAAGTATTGTAAATGAAGTGATGTTTTTTGTGCTAATTAAGTGATGTAAATGCTAATTCGTTTGTTATTTAATCATTCGTGATAAAGGGTGGAATAAAGATAATCATTTTTGTTACGTATAGATCTTGTTAAGTACAGATTTTGATTATTAAATTAACACTTGTGATCTTTTTATTTCTAAACTTTATATGCATTATAATAGAATGTAAAAAGGGCGCGTGAGGCGCCCTTGTAGTTATAATATGTTGATCATATAAGTTAGTTTATTTACTCATGCGACGTCGCAACCAAACTAAAGGAGCTGATAATAAGAACCAGGCTAATGAACCACTGCTTCCCTTATCACCTTTTTCACCTTTAGCGCCATCTGCACCATCTGCACCATCTACACCATCAGTAGGTGGTACTACAACATCTGTATCTGTTACTGTAACAGCAACAGTGGTGACATCTGAATTACCATTTCCATCATGTACAGTTAGTTGGAACCATAAGATAGTATCAGCGCCGGTAACACTTGGAGCCGTGAAGTTAATAGCTGCACCTTCAGCAGTAAATTCTACCGGTACACCAGCAATTTGTATCCATTCATAAGTTAACGTATCACCCATGTTAGGATCCGTAGAGGTAGATACAACTGATACTTCTGCGCCCTCTTCAACTGTTTGCGATGAAGCTGATGCCATCGGACTACCTTCAACTTCAACATTTCCACCAGTAGTTGATTCAGTCTCAACAGTGAAATCACTGTTTACTGAGTTAGTAAGTGCAACATTTAAGTTACCACCTGCGTGACTACTCGCAACTGTTGTCGTGAAGTTCATCACGGTAGGCTCAGAAGCAACTTGATTTTGTGTATAACAGATTATCAAACCATCTTTAATATCAGTGATAGCACCTTCAGCTCCAACATATTGCGGAACATAAATAGTACTTTCACCTGCTGTACCTGTGGCATTTTCATAACCCACAGTACCACCTAAAATATTACCGTACTCATGCATTACATTTGCATAGGCAAACCAGAAATTACCTGAGGCTCTGTCAATAACTAATTCGAAATCGGCTACATCTGTTATTTCTGTATTACCATCAACAACATTGTTCCACTCCATCATGTTATCGAATTCGTAGATAGTATATTGAGTATTACCAACAACAGTCAGACCCGATTCTTCACCAGCCGTTGTATTGGCAACAGCAACCCAGTCACGCCAAAATGGTGCTACCAGGTTGTTAGGAGCGTCAGAATTAGGAATATCCTGATTTTTATAAGCTTCGCTGCCTATATCACTTGTGAAAGATAAGAAACCATCTTCACTCACTGTGATTGAGGTGTAATTTGTACCTAAGAAGTTAAAACCAGCAAAATCATCATTACTTAATGTGAAGGTGGCTGTTTGGTTGTCACCATTAAAGCTATCTGAAGGTGAAAAACCATTACCTAAAGTCGCTAAATCTATGTATTCACCACCATTAAAATTCGGTAATGCACAAGATGCGTCTTCTACATTTGTTACTGACGTGTAAGTTGGTTCAACACCGAGTAATGATTCTTGCTCAACAGTCCAACTGATCACATTACCGTCAACTGTTGCATCACCCGTTACAGAATCAGCATTTAATTCCATGCCTGATGGAATAGTGGCTGTTATTGTATAAGTACGGTCTTCAGGATTAAAGTTAGGCAGAACAGAAACTTCATAGTCAACCATATCGCCAGGCATTAGGCGTGCTTCAGCGTTATTGGAGATAGATACATCGTCCATTCCACGCATTACGTCTACGGCAACTAAACCTAAGTTACCAGCTGTATCAGCACTTGTACCAATATCAACGGCACCAAAGTAAACATCACCCATAGCGGCAGCATCTAAGTTCCACTTAAAGGTTAAGTCAAAGTTAGTTAAAGATGGTGTTGCAGCAGGCGCTTCAACACTTAGGTTATCACCCATTTCACCATCAACAACTGCGGTTGCTAACGTGAATGCATCTTCAGAGCCTTCAGACGCTGACGCCCAGTTCATTACAAGTACCCAGTACTCACCGGCATCAGGGTTCATCAGGTCAATACTTTCTAATGCAGTACCCGTTGCGCTACGCGCGATTTCTTCATCTTCTTGTGGAATACCATCGCCATTGATATCGATACCAACCCACATATCTAAATCTGGGGAATCAGACTCAAGCACTTTAGCTACAAAACGTTTTGCATCAGCCGGAACGGTTACAAAGCGTGAAAGTACGCCATCTTCTAAATCGTCATAAGGCGAGCTGTTGGTGCTATCTTGCTTTAACATCAAGGCTTCTTGATTTGCTTTAGTTAAACCATATGAGTTTGAAGTGAATTCAGTGATTTCAACTGCCATCACATCTTTCATGATAAAACCATCAACATCACGATTTGCATCAAATTTCACTGATGCCGGGATGTTGCCGTTAGAAGCTTTGATAGACACTGGTAGACTTGCTGTTGGATGTGCGTCTGAAGTCATTACCACATGACCAAATGACCATACATCACTTTGTGCAGAGAGTGCATTTACACTGATTTCAATCTCCTGACTTTCACCGGCCGCTAATGTAAAGCTTTCAGGTGTCGCCGTGATTTCCATGCCTTCAGACATGCTAGGACTTGTAACAGTCCAGGTGCCGTCCATAGTTGCAGTTACGGTACGCTTCCAGCTACAAGTGCCAACACAGCTTGCATTTGATACTGAAGGAATATTCAGTGTCTTAGGATCGCCACCTTCAGCCGGATTTGCAGCTGTATAGTTAGCGGCGGTTTCGTTCATGATTAAACCCGCTTTATCAGCCAGGTCAACACGGATACGTCCAGCACCCATATCGAAGAAGTCAGCCATAGTGGCGCCATCTTCTTTACGTACGTCAGTGGTTGCAGTCATCATTAACGCTGAGCGTATATTATCAGGTGTCCAAGTTGGGTGAGACGATTTAAGTACAGCACCGGCACCAGCAACATGCGGTGCTGACATTGAAGTACCTTGTAAGAAAGCATAATCACTTGGAGCTGGACCATTTACATCATGACCAAATTGTTGGTCAGCAGATGCTGCGTAGATAGATACGCCAGGTGCAGTCACAGAAGGTGTCATGATGTCATGAACATAACTGTTAGGGCCACGAGATGAGAAGTCAGCGGTATCATCAGCCTGACCAATTCTTAATTCACCTTCAGCGGCTGTGATGGTTGCCATATGATCTGAACCACTGGCTAACCAGGTGCGTAATAAATTACCATTATCAACATCGATATGGATACCTGGTACGATGTAAACATCATTGGCAACACTGTTTGAGCCACCGTCTACATTGGCAAGTACAAAACCTGATGCACCACCGGCAGCAGCATTTATTGCCTTTTGTACCCGTGCGATAGCACCACGGTCACAGACTACTATTTCACCAGAGGTAAAGGTGCCTTCAGGGAAAGGTTGTAAACATTGTGCCGGATCGCCATCAGGATCGTTTGCGTTAGTGTAATCACCAGCCCATACGATTTTACCTGTGTAACCACCAGAAGCACTGCTTCCTGGAATATCAGCTAGTTCAGAATCACCGCCGGTGAAAGAACCTACTTCTTTATCAAATGCAACAACACGACCATGTGTAGCAGCACCGACTACAGTATACCAAGGTGCACTTTTTTCAGTTGTGCTTGCATTGGGACCAGAGTTACCGGCAGAAACAGAAGAGAAAATCCCCGCTTGTTGCGCTGCAAGGAAAGTCATTTCAGAAGAGCTTTCCCATGGATTACCACCACCACTGATAGAATAGTTAATTACATCAACGTCGTCTGATACAGCATCTTCTAATGCTGCAACAATAGCGGCACCAGGACAGCCACTATAGGTATCACCTGTATCACCCGGGCTACAAATTTGATATGCCACAATATTAGCATGTGGAGCAACACCCGATATTTGACCGAATTCGAAACCACTGGTGTTTACACCATCAGATTCTAATACGCCAAATTCAGCATCAAGCATAGGCACATTTTTAAGAATGTTACCACCCGACGTTCCCGCAGTATGAGAGCCGTGTCCATTGTAATCTTCACCATTGGCAGGAGGAGGGTTTTCACCAAAAACAGCTTCGTCTTGATAATTATCAGTAACAGATGCGTATGAACGCACACCGATTAATTTATCATTACACATTTCAACGAAACCATTGGCACAATCACCAACATAAACACCTTCACCCCAAGGGTTAGTGTGATCGTATCCATCACCGCCGATATCAGCGAAAGAAGCATGATCTGAATTGATACCAGTATCAACGACACCAATAATGACGCCTTCACCCATGTTTGTCGCTGTTTGCCCTTCACCTTGCCAAACAGCCGTTGCGCCGATATGAATTGGACCTGTATCAGTCTCTAGTTGCTCCATGCGCTCACGTTCAACAAAAGCAACGTCAGATAATTTAGCTAACTGAGCAGCTTGTGCCTGAGACATTTTAACGGCCATACCGTTAAATACATTTTTATATGTGTAAACAACGTCTAAATTTTTACCAAGTTTAGCAGACGCTTTTGTAAGGAATTGAGCTTGTTTACCTTCAAGATAATTTGAATAGGCTTTAACTTCAGCTGATTTCAAGTCTAAGCGTAATTCTTTACGAATTTGTTGTGACGATTTTTTGCTGTTCGCTAACTTTTTGAAAAGTGATTTTTTAGCAATTTGTGGGTTAGTTGCAGCATAACCTTTGATGCCACCATCATATAAAGCCACAGCCTGATCTTTAAGGCGTACAATATAAGTATACTGTTCAGCGCCTAAGCCTTTTTCTAAACGTATTTTATCGCTATGTTTTTTGCTATACGTCAGATTTTTATTCATAGAAGTTGCATTAACAGCCGTTAATGTATCAACAGAGAATGCTGTAGGATTCATATCGGCAGCTGTTTGGAATGTCGCTACAGACATAAGTGCCGCGGAGACGGCTAATGTCACTTTATTTTTCACTTATCTTCTCCCTGGTCACATGAAACATGTGGTTTTTATTTTTGAGTTATTAAAATATGTGAGTTCAATAGAAAGCTTCTATTGATAACTAATTTAATTTGAAAAAAATGTTGATGAAAACCAATTAAAGTAGAAAAACATTTTTAACTGTATATTTTTAACACACTGATAGAGTCAATGTAAACAAAACATAGGGGGTTTGTTAATAAATGTAAATGTAAAGGCTGTTTTTTGATCTACACCAATCAGTATTTAGTATGAATAATTTAGCTGGCTTGCCTGATGGAGAACTCAAATTGTGTGCCTTCGCCCAGTTTGCTGTGAACTTTAATGTCTGAATTTAATAATTGTAACAATTTCTTACTTATGGCGAGTCCTAGTCCGCCATGTTGTTTTTTGTTACCCATGGCATTACTGCCACGATATCTGGCATCAAATATATAATTAATCTCTTCAGGCTTAATGCCTGTTCCTGTATCGGATACGTAAATATTTAATCTGTCTCCTTTAGCGGTTACCTGAATGCTGATAGTGCCTTTTTCTGGTGTGTGTCGAAGAGCATTTTCAATTAAATTAGAAAGTACACGTTCAAGTTTTGCAATATCAGCCAATGTATTAAAATCACATATTTCAGGTATAACTTTGAGTGAGATCTGTGCTTTTTGTGCTTTTAATGAAAATTTTGCCACCACATCGTAAATTAATTCACCCAAATTAAATATTTCATTATTTACGCTGACTCTGCCGCTTTCTAAATGTGCAAGCTCAAAGATCTGATCAATTAAATGCTTAAGATGTTTACAATTCTTTAGCGTAATATTCAGGTAATTTTGCTGTTCTGACTGGCTAATGTTTTGTTGCTTATGAGTTAATATCTCAACATAACCTTGTAAAGAAGCTAAAGGAGTTCTCAGATCATGAGATAAGTGCGCCAGTAATTCCCGTCTTTGATTATCATTATGTTCTAATAAGTTAACTTGTTGATATATTTGTTTAACCATTAAATTTAAATTTTGCCCTAATGCATGCACTTCATTAGACTGATGAGCAGGCCATTGTGTGAGCGTTATTTTATTTAAGTCAAAATTAGCCTCTTGGACCATTTTAATTTCTTTTTCCAGCACTTTTAGCGGGTTGGTGAAGTAACGAAATAAAAGTAGCAAAATAAGAAATAAAAAAAGTAATGCAGATCCAATCCAACTAGCGGCTAACACTAACGTTTCATTCGATTTTATATTATCAAAAATTGTATCGTATGCTTCACCACCAATAATAATATAAAGATAACCTTGTAGCTTTTTATCATGGTAAACGGGTGCAGCCGAGAATATTTTTGATTTGTTTTGATTTCGGGGATCATCACCATAGATCGGAATGTTTTTAGGTTCTTCGATTAGTTTTAAAACCGGTGATAAATTAATTCTACTTCTTTTAACTTTTCCAGGTTTAGCGGAATAAGTTATTATTTTTCCTGCAGGATCGACAAAATAAAACTCGAATGCAGGACCCAGCAACATTAAAGTATGAAACAAATTTGATAATGCCTGATAATCATATACCTCCTGGTTTAGCAAAGGATTGTCGTGAACTAAATGCTCGGCAAGTTCTAAATGTAATTTTTGTTCTGCCTGATGACGGGATACAAGTTCAAGTTGCTGACTCCAGGAAAATACCAATGCACAGATCAAACTAAATATAATAAATAAAGATAGTGCTAACTTTTGATATAAAGAAACTTTCATTTCAACCTCTGATTAACCATTGTTAGTGGCTTAGCTGTTCAGCATTTAGTTTATACCCTACACCCCAAACAGTTTCGATAATTGGCATATGGCAACTTTGCTCTAACTTAGCTCTTAATCTGTTAATGTGTGAATTTACAGTATGTTCGTAGCCACTATGTTGATACCCCCAAACTGAATCGAGTAACTGGCTGCGGGAAAATACCTGATTAGGATGCTCTGCAAAAAACTGTAACAGGTCAAACTCAGTCGCTGTTAAGTTAATGAGCGTATCTTCAAAATGAATTTCATGGCTTTGTTGGTTTATAACAAGTTTACCAAGATTGATTATGCTTTCATTTTTTTCAGGATTATGTTTGTCTCTGAGTAAATGTACATGTCGTAGTTGCGCCTTCACTCTAGCTTGTAACTCTCTGGTGCTAAAAGGTTTTGTGATATAATCATCAGCTCCCATTTCTAAACCCAGAATACGGTCCATTTCAGCTGTTCTGGCTGTTAACATCAAGATACTTTGCTCTGGTGATTTATCTTTTACTTTACGGCATAGGGTTAAACCGTCCATACCTGGTAGCATAATATCTAACATTAAAAGCGAATATTGCTTTTTTGCCATTTCCTGTAAGGCCAGTTCCGCTGAAGTGACATGATCAACATTCAAAGCTAGTTCGGCCAAATGTACTTTTAATATGCCTGCAATGTCCTGATCATCTTCAACGACTAATACGCGATCTTGCATAGTATCACCAATAAATAGGAATAAAGTCTGGCTGAGATAGTCAGACTTTATTCAATTAATTTATTGCATCCGAGTGATAGAAACTGCCATTAGCGGGTTATCAAATTTATGTTGGTAACCAAGTACTGATTGATTTAACCCATCATCTTGGCTAACTACGCCAGGATGTAAACTCACAAAGTTCACATCATCACGATTGATATTAAACCCCTCACCCATATCGGCCGGGCCTGGTACTGTACCTGCCATTTCACTATTTGCTTCTGTGCCAGAATCATAAGCTAATGTTCTAAAATTCATGCTGTCGCCAATCGATAACTCGGATACATCCACTGCATTAAGACCAGAGAAACCATCATTTGTATTCACCATCATTGAAATAAGACTAAATTTGAGCATATTTAAATCTTGCGTTGTTAGCATTAGTTCAGTCGTTTCTCCTGGTGGCAGTACCATTTCACTGTTGGCAGATTGTTGTACTATATTTAATGCCAAAACTGCAGAATTGTCGCCGGATTCAGCAAGAGTTTCTAATGCATCAGAGGCAGCTTCACCTCTTTGCCATAAGTTACCTTCCTGATGAAAAATAGCTGCTATTGGTGATAAAGGTTGAGCATGCGTTAAATTGGTTACACTAATTTGGTAGCTATAAGTTGTTGGTGGCGGCGGTTCGATTACAACCATTTCATCATCGCTGTCGTTACAGCCTAACAAAGCTAAACTCAAAAAAGGTAACAATAAATATTTTTTATTCAACATGATTAAGGTCCTTAGTTAACTGTTACAGTTATTTTTGCAACCGGGTTTAACCATCTATGTACCGTATTATTTAAATCACTTTTCCCGGCTTCATGATCATCGTCGCCTAATGTACCGCGATGAATATGTACTTTTGTATTAGATTCTTCACTGGTGACACCGCTTCCCATAGTACCGCCATTTTCACCCGGAGAAGCTGGGATCCCTAAAACACCCGGAGCACCAGAGCCTTCAACAACTAATTCGTCATTGGCTTCAGTACCAGCGTCATACGCATTCAAAAAGATATTGTAAGTACCTGGCTCTGAAGGTATTTCCCAACTGTCTAAACCAACAAATCCATCATTTGATGGTAAGATCATTGCAGTGACGGATAGCATAGTATTACCATCTGTGGTTTCTAGCATCGTCATGGTTGATTGTGATGGTGCTAATAACCCTGCTGCTGGATTTTCGATTTTATCGGCAGACATCGTATCTGCCAGCATAGATAAACCAGAAATATCACCACCTTCAGCCATCATTTGTAGTTCTGTAGTTGCGGTTGTACCAAGTTCAAAAAGGTGATTATTCTGGGCGTGGGCTGTGACTAATAAAGGTGTGAAATAGATGCCTTGTGTAAGATTTGATATTGTAATATCGAGTGAGGCCGCTTGCACTGGTTGTAGAGTGAGTGCCATTAAACTTGTAGTTGCAAATGCTAAAACCTTCATATTTTTTCCTTCTTAGTGGTTAGAGCACTTAGTATGGAAATCAAATATCAAGGAAGTATCACTGAGTTATCACATTTGTATCACAATTTAGCCATGATTTTGTCACGGCTAAAAGCGTAAGTCATCACCAGACAATTCTATCTATGGTACGTTGATCTTCACCAACTAGCGCTTTTACTAATTGGTTTTGTTCATTTAACAATAACAATCTCGGCATGCCTGTGTTGGCAAACTTTTGATATATTGCTTCATTTTCGTCGCTAACCAAAGGAAAGCTAACTTGGTATTCTTGCTGAAACTTAGTTAAAGATTGTGCATTTTCTTCCCTGCCAATACCTATGATCTGCAATTTAGGATCTGTTGATAAATCAGAGGCTAATATGTGTTTAATTGTTCTTTGTGAGTCATGGCACCAAGTTGCAAATAATAATATTAACTTACGTTGTTTCGGATCATTTAAAATAACAGTATCCCCATTTATATCTGTCAGAGCGGAAAATGGAAAGGTTTCGCCAGGAAAAATATAAGTTTCACGAGTCTGTGGTGAATGGGTCGATGAGCAAGCGCTCACAAATAAAATTACCAGAAATGGAATTATTTTTTTCATTTTATTTAAAGAATTATTGATAAGATGTCATCAGAATAACTAAAATTTTTAATTTATAAAACTTAATGTCCTATTTTCTTTTATTTTTAACATCACTAATTGCGGCCACTTTGTTACCAGCTGGTTCTGAAGTTTTACTGATGAGCTTAGTATCTCAGGGAGACTGGATCCCCTTATTATGGTGTTGCGCAACACTTGGTAATACTTTGGGGAGTTGTATTAATTGGTGGTTGGGAAAAGAAAGCCTAAGATTTAAACATAAAAAGTGGTTTCCTGTGTCTGCCAAGCAATTAAAAACGGCTCAAATGCAATTTCAGAAATATGGTGTATTAAGTTTATTGTTTGCCTGGGTACCTGTTATTGGAGATCCACTCACTTTAGTGGCGGGTATTTTAAAAGTCAGATTTGCTATTTTTGTATTACTTGTATTATTAGGTAAAGGCGCAAGATATGCATTAGTTATTAGTGTTGTTAGCTGATCCTTTTTGCCAGGCTAAAGTTAAAGAAACCGAATCGGCAAATCGTAATGCATGAGGTTTATCTACTCTTACTTTTGCATAAGTTACTGATTCATGCTGGTGAGTAACTTCTAAAATATCTGCAACTAATTTTTCTAATAACAAAAAGTGACCATGCTCCACCAATTCTATAATAGCTTTTGTTATCACTTTGTAATTTAGTGCTTTATCTACCTGATCATATTGACATGCAAGTTCGGCCGGATAATGTACTTCTACGTTGATAACAACATCTTGTTTTTTCGTTTTTTCATCTGAATTAAAACCTATATAGGTTCGTAATCGTAAATTAGTAACATTGATTATTGCAGCCTGCATGTTTATCCCTTAATCGCGTGTTATAAATAGCTTAGTTATCGATTATTTAACTAAGCTAACTCGTTGATTTATTAACTACGTAATAGCTGTAAAAACTCATTTCTGGTTTTTGCATCTTCTCTAAAATTACCTAACATAACCGAAGTACGCATTTTTGAATTTTGTTTTTCAACACCGCGCATCATCATACACATATGTTTGGCTTCTATAATTACGCCAACACCTTTAGCGCCTGTTACTTCTTCAACTGCTTTTGCTATTTGATGGGTTAGTTGTTCTTGGATCTGAAATCTTCTGGCAAACATATCAACGATACGTGCAAATTTAGATAGCCCAAGTACTTTGCCATTAGGAATATAGGCAATATGGCAGCGACCGACAAAAGGCAATAAATGATGTTCACACATAGAATACAATTCAATATCTTGTATCAATACCATGTCATCAGCATCAGAAGTAAAGATCGCATTATTGGTTATTTGTTCTAGGGTTTGATTATAACCCTGAGTAAGATAAGACATTGCCTTAGCTGCTCGCTTGGGTGTATCTAATAATCCTTCTCTTGTCGGATCTTCACCAACACTTTTAAGGATTTGTTGATAACTTTCTTTCAATTGTTCATGCATAATTAGCTCGACTCTTTACTTCAGATGGCGACCGCCATCCACTTGAATTGTACGTCCGGTAATATAACTGCTACCCAATAACATATCCAGGGTATTGATTATTTCTTTGCTACCAGGCTCTATTCCCATTATAGATTTTTCCAGGGTTTTACTTTTATATGCCTCATTGTCATTCTTATTAAATATGATCAATGAAGGTGCAATCGCATTAACTTTTATTTTTGGTGCCATAAGGCGGGAAAAGGATTTTGTCATATTATCTAATGCGGCTTTACTTGCTGCATAAGCAATATGTTTCGGGCTGCCTTTTTCTACCACGTAGTCAGTTAAATGAATAATATCAGCAATGCCTGAGGAATTAAGTTGTAATAACGGATGGCAAGCCAGATTAATTAAATAAGGCACTTTGCTATGAATTCGCATCATATTATCAAATAGTGTGGCGGGATCTGGGTGATTTTTTTCACAATCCCAACTTGAGGCATTATGAATTATTGCACGTAAACTGTTTGTTTGTTTTTTTATTTGTTCGATGAAAATATTTATACTTTCATCAGTTGTAAAATCAGCTTTAAGACAAGTTACACCCAATTGTTCTAACTCATCTATTGATTGATGGCGAGTGCGATAACTAATGATCAATTTGTGACCTTGAGACAGCAGGTTTCTTGTCAGGTCGAGTCCTATTCTTTGGCCCGCACCCGTAATTAAAATAGGGGAACTCATTTAAACTGATCAACTTACATGTTAATAATTGAGTGTATTTTAACACCCTAAATTATATTTACATATAGCTAGCTAATAATATTGGAAAATATTTAAAGATTATGGTGATATAATACCAATTACATCACTCGCTAATAGTTTGCTTTTAGCTATATTGATCGTCAAATAGAATATCGTTATCATGTATGTCTAAACCTAATGCATTTCGTTGCTCTTCAAAGTAATCAATATTTCTTTTGGCCCATACAAGATCTGAAGGGCTGGTATCGTATCTATTTTCGCTTTGTGCTTTTTGTAAAGCTAACATTTCAATTAAAGTAACCACTTTATTGTCCTTATAAAAAAGGTATTAAAACAATATAGACTAAGGTTTAAATATTTCCACTTTGTTTCTACCCGTTTCTTTTGCTTTATAAAGGGCTTTATCGGCTTTTTCTATTAAACTTACTGGTAAATCAGCATCATACTGCGCAATACCAAAGGATGCTGTCACTGTAATTTTTTCTTTTGATTTACTCGATTTAAATCTGATACTTTCTACATCACAGCGTAACATTTCAGCATACAATTTTGCTTCAGTGATATTTTTTGCCTGGCTTAAAATACAAAACTCTTCACCACCAAACCGATACGGTGTATTGAGTTCACTGGCTTTTTTAATTAATTGATCGGCAACTGATTTAAGAACTCCGTCTCCTGCCTGATGGCCATAATTGTCATTAAAATGTTTGAAATGATCTATATCGATAAAAGTTAAAAATAGGATCAGAGAAGTACTGGTACTTTTACATAAAAGTTGAATATCTTCATCAAACGAACGACGATTTAAAAGCCCTGTTAATGCATCTTTATGAGCTTCTTGCTGTGTTTGCTCAAGTTCATTGCGTAAGCGTGATATTTCTAAATGTGCCGTCTCCAATTTACTTTGAAATTGTGCAGCGCTATTTTGCATAGCCTTAGATTCTTCGGATAATTTAGACACCATAGACAAGATATCATTGGTTGATATCTTGTCTGGCTGCATGTTATCTAAATCGTTATTGCATTCATTTAAAGTATCTGAAAATTCTTTCGTTGAATTTAAAGTTAAGCCAACATCGGTTTGAAAATCAACGACTAACTGATTGATGTTACTGGTGACTTCATCATAAAGTTCCAGATCTTTTTCAGATAGAAATTCATCAAATAACTCTCTGGATAATGCAGGGGGGCAGGTTGAAAACGTTTTTAAAGCGGTATTTAATTTATCGTTAAGTTTAGGGTGTTTACCGGATACATAAGTATACCAAAGTGCATAATTTGCAGGTGTCACTGCAATGTTATATTTCACCATCAAAGGTACTGCTTTTCTCAGGCACTCAGCAGAGTGAGCCATGGTATTATTTATATTTTTCATATCTAACACTGAATTTAATAAAGGCATAAACGTTACATCCCTATGACGTGCAAGTTATTACAAAGTGTAGTTCAGGATTGAATACATGGGTAATAAGATATGAAATTTAACAACCACATAAAAATCACATTTATGCAGTTGTTAACTTTAAACTTAAAGGTATTTTTATTTTATATTTTAATAGCTTGACTTAATCATATATCGTCGGGATAGCTTGTCGTTTATGCTGAGTTCGCTGATAAATGGCAATTAATTTATTTTCAATTTCTTTATCTATTGGTTTACCTTCGAGGAAATCATCAATTTGGTCGTAACTCATACCGAGCGCTTCTTCATCTGCGAGTCCTGGTTTATCACATTCCAAATCTGCCGTGGGTATTTTATTTACCAGTAGTTCAGGTGCCCCTAAAGTTAAAGCTAATAAGCGAACCTGACGTTTAGATAAACCAAATAAAGGCGCTAAGTCACAAGCTCCGTCTCCGAATTTAGTATAAAAACCTGTGATATTTTCAGCACTGTGATCTGTGCCCACAACTAATCCGCAAGTTAAACCTGCAATTTCGTACTGGGCGACCATACGTTGTCTGGCTTTTACATTACCTTTAACAAAGTCAATAGCCGTTTCATTTGGTAATGTTAAACCCGATAAATTAAGGGCTGAAAGTGCATCTTGATGTATGCCGTCGCACCCTGATTTTATATTCACAGTGATACATTTTGATGGCTGAATAAAATCTAAAGCTAACTGAGCTTCATCTTCATCAGCTTGTATACCGTAAGGTAAGCGCATTGCAATAAATTGATATTGATCAGTATATTTTTCGGCATTTAATTCATTGATTGCCAATTGACATAATCGTCCACAAGTTGATGAATCTACGCCACCACTGATCCCCAGTATTAAAGATTTACAATTCGCTTGTAACAATTTTGTTTTGATAAATTCGACTCTGCGTTTAACTTCTTTTTCAACGTCGATATCTGCGAGTACGCGCATTTCAGTAATAATAGATTGTGCAACAGATAATTTTGTATTTTTTGCAACTTCCGCAATGGGCGCATCGGTGAGAAGGTTGGCAAATCGATGATCTCTTTTTCCTGATCCTTTTTCGAGTTTTACCATAAACCCTTTCTCTTGTAATGCATCAAGGCTTTGCTCAATTTGTTGTAAATCATTAAAATTAGCTAAGCGATTTGTGCGGGTTTTTAATTCACCTGCACTTTGAGGGCCGCGCAATAATGTAACGCATATAATTGCTTTTTCTTGTGCGGTAAATTGCAACGAACCAAACGCAGTATTACAAAAACGATGGCGATACTTATTAACTCTGCCAGAATTACCTTCGTCAACCATCACTTGTTTTTGTTGTATTAATTCTTCTACAGTGTGTTTTACTTCACCTTCTGTCAGTGACATTACAGGTTCACGGCTAGATTTTTGATTACAAGCGTTGGTTAGAGAATTTAAAGATAGGGGGTATTGTTCCGGGGTAGTGACTTCTTTTTCTAGCATACAACCAATCACTCTGGCTTGTAATGCTGAGAGTTTTATTTCCATTGTTAAATTCTCTATTTGATTAAGGCTTAGCTGAGTTTAACGCAATATAAGCAGCGGGAAAAGATAGAAAATCTGTGATTAATAAATAATATTCAAGTGCATTTTAGTATGATAGAAAACTAGCATATTTTTATTCGGTGATCGTTTTATTGATGATTTTCTTTTATTTGTCATTTTTATATCGGATATTAACTGTGAAAGATAAATACACTTAGGGAAAAGTAATAAAAAAATGATAAATTATCAATGGATACGTAATTTAGGGCGGATAAAATGCTGAAAAAAATAAGAATAATAGTCAGTTTCATAGCAATACTCGCTTTGTTGACTACAGCCATTATTTATGGAACTTTAACGGTAAGTTTGCCATCACTTTCAGGTAAAGCTAAAAGTAGCAGTGTACTGGCTCCCATGACATTAGAAAGAGATCAGTTAGGTACGGCTGTTATTACTGCAAAGAACCGACAAGATGCGGCATTTGGGTTAGGGTATGCTCATGGGCAGGACAGGTTTTTTCAAATGGATTTATTAAGACGCAATGCCACGGGTGAACTCGCCGAGATCTTTGGTGAAGCTGCAATACCATTAGATAAAAAACATAGGTTTCATCAATTCAGAAAACGAGCCGAACAAGTATTGTCACAGTTGCCAATGGAAAAACAGTTGGTATTACAAGCATACAGCCAGGGGGTAAATCAGGCATTAAGTCAGGCTGAGTATCCAAGTTTTGAGTATATTTTAACGGGATCCACACCTGAAGCCTGGTTAGCGGTAGATAGTTTATTGGTTATTTACACTATGTATCTTGACTTACAAACGAATACCTTTAAGCGAGATTTAGTATTGAGCCAGATAGAAAAAGAGTTTGGCAAAGACATGCTGGTTTTTCTGACCCAACCAAGTCAGTATCAAGTCCCTTTAGATGATAGCCAATTACCGGATTTAGAAATTGCAATTCCTAAATTATCAAAACAAAATCTCATAGATGTTTCTTACCAATCAATAAAAGAACCGCTAGAAGTTGGCAGTAATAACTGGGCGGTTACCGGTTCGTTAACTAAAAGTGGCCATGGTATGTTGTCCGATGATATGCATTTATCATTACGTGTTCCTGTGATCTGGTATCGAACCCAGTTAAATTACGAACACAATAATAGCCATAAACAAATTACCGGCGTTTCTTTACCCGGAGCACCGGCTGTCGTGGTTGGCAGTAACGGCCATATTGCCTGGGGTTTTACCAACGGATATTTAGATACCGCTGATTGGTATAAGCTTTCACAAAGCGATAAAACAACCATAGTTACAGAAAAAATTAATTTGCCTGAAGGTAGCGATAAATCGTTTGTCGAATACCCGCTGGAAATGAGCCCATATGGTCCGGTTAAAGAGATTGATGGGGTTAAATATGCGCTGACCTGGGTTGCACATCAAGATTATGCGGTAAATATGGAGTTATTAAATTTAGAGCTGGCAACAAATGTGACTCAGGCTTTAGAGATGGCTACTTCCGTTGGGATACCGGTGCAAAACATGTTAGTTGTTGATAAAGCAGGAGCTGCCGCCTGGAAACCAACAGGAGCTGTTCCCGGACGATTATACCCAACACAAGTTGCAGTTCAGTCTGAGTTGTATTCAGATCTCTGGTCTCAAAGTGAACTCGACTTACCTCAAGTTTTAAATCCTCAAAATAACAGACTATGGACTGCAAATTCACGTGTGGTATCAGTTGAAGACCTAGAACGTTTTGGCAATGGGGCATATGCAATGGGTGCCAGAGCAAAGCAAATTAAAGACAGGTTATTTGCACAAGACACTTTTACTGAATCAGACTTTTATCAAATTCAACTTGATAATCAGGCATTATTCTTAGAACCCTGGCATAAGTTATTAATTAAAGTACTTACAACGGCAAAACAAGGGGATTATGCACAAGATTTAGCCATACTTAAAAACTGGAAAGCATGTGCTTGTGCTGATTCCGTTGGTTATACCTTAGTAAGAAATTTCCGTTCAGCATTAATCGATGAAGTTTTTGCACCGCTTGAAACTAAATTAAAACAACATAAGCTCTCATTAGGTCCTGTAAAAAGAGATCTTGAGCCTGCAATCTGGCAACTCATTAATCAATTCCCTGATTCCTGGTTAACAGAAAAACATCATTCCTGGCCCGAACTTATGTTAAGTGCTTATCGTAATAGACGCGGTGATTTGCTTGAAAAATACAGTGCCGGATCGGGCGACTCTCTCCAGTCATTAGCCTGGGGTAAGGTAAACGCGTTTAAATTACAACATCCATTTAGCAAACAAATGCCTTTTTTAAGTAAGTTATTGGATATGCCAACAGTGCCGGGATTTGGTGATAGCTATATGCCAGCAGTACAAAAAACAGGATTTGGTGCTTCGCAAAGATTTTTTGTACAGCCAGGCCTGGAAGAAAATGCAATCTTAACTATACCGGGTGGACAATCTGGTCATCCGTTATCTCCTTTCTATCGTTCTGGATTCAGTGATTATATAGAGAAGAAAAACACCCCTTTATTACCCACAGAAGCGATACATAGAATTGAATTTACACCAGTAAAATAAGGTTGCAAAGCATGCCAGTGATAGCTGGCATTAGATTAATGTGTAGCTTTTATTTGTTCGACCAAATTAACTGATTTAGTTTTATCACTTAGTACAAAGTCTAACTGTACCGTTGCTGATTTCTGGCCTTGAGAGGAGGTTTCATATCGCCATTGTGCTAAGGCATCCATTGCGACTTGATCGAAAATATGAGCTGGCTCTGATGATAGCACAGTCAGGTTATCAACTGCGCCTGATGGTGTGACGTCAAATTTCAATAAAACAGATCCTTCCAGATTATCAGCTACCGCTTGAGGTGGATATTTAGGCTCAATACGCATAATCGGATGAATATTTTTAACCTCTTCTTTGATCCCGATATCTGCCTGATGTGCTATTGCAACGCCACTTAACAGGCTAATCGCAAGGAGAACTGTTAATAATTGAGAGAAAGGGTTGGTAGTGTTTTGTTGTTTAATGTTATTTAATCTTTTTAGCATAGTTTGTTTCTCTGTGTAGTGTGAATAGGAATAAAGGTGGTTTTGTGATTGCTCGACACATATTAATAATGCTTTTGAGTATTCAATGCGTGATGTTTTATTTTTGCTTTTAAGTACCTCATTATCACATGATATTTCTTGCAATCTCCTGAAACTAAAGTAACCAAACCACATCAATGGATTAAACCAGAATACACTTAGCAGTATTATTGCCAGTCCATTGTACATATTGTCTTTTCGGGACAAATGATAGAGTTCATGTTCGAGGATCATAGTTAATTGGTTGGCACTATAGAGTTTTTTATAATGAGTAGGTAAAACTAATTTTGGAAAAAATAGTCCTAATAATAGCGGGCTTGATACGTATTTCGATTCATATACTGCTAGATCACCAGGTAATGTTAAAGGTAAGCATTGTGGCCTCAATTGCTTTAATGATTTGACGATAATATATTGCTGACGAGAAAAAAAGCCTGTAAGTAGTACAACCAGTGCACCTAGTCCCCATATTATTTGCCAATAATGAGGCTTTGTTATTGTTAAATTCTGATGATTTAACTCAACTAAATAGCGGGTGATTTGTGTATTTTCAATAATAATCAGATTTTGTGCGAGCTGATTTAATATTAAAGTCAGTGGAAATATAAGCCATAAGGTATAACTTAATTTTGGACCCAACTTTGAGATTAGTTTACTTTCAATGATTAATAATAAACACAAAGTGATACTAATATAAACTTGTTGATCTATGAGCCAATTTATCATTACAAATTCCTTAATAATTAAGAATACATAAGTATGACTTTAAAAAGTTAATCATTATCTTGTTCCCATTTATCAATTAATTGTTTTAACTCATTAATATCTTGCATTGAGAGTTGATCTGTTTTTGCAAAACCAGCAACTAAAGGTGCTATACGGCCGCTAAATAGTCTTTCAATTAAGCTTTTTCCTTCTTTTAAGGTATAGGCTTCTCGCTCAAATAATGGGCTGTAAAAATAAGTACGCTGTTGTTTTTCATAACCTATCGCACCTTTTTTTACCATACGGTTTAATAGGGTTTTAACTGTTTTTTCATGCCAGTCTTTGGTCTTATTCAGGCGGCTGATAATTTCAACGGCTGCCACCGGATATTGTTGCCAAATAACCTCAAGTACTTCAAATTCTGTTTTACTTATTTCATTAGTTTGATTCATAGTTTATATTTTGATTACACTTGTAATTTATTTAGATTACAAGTGTAGTCTTATAAAGTAAAGTTTAATTTGCGTTTTTATTTTTTAGTTAAAGTCTTTGATAGGACTACCTTCATTGCAAGTGCTAACAGGAAGAAAATGATAAGTGCTAATAATGCAATTAAAATTGAAATAGGTGCAAAGATATCTGGTGCTTTCATTAATGTGGTCATTAATGAATCCTGATAATAGAAAAACCATTGATGTTTATCGGGAAATACTAAAGTGTGCAACCAATAAAATACTTTTGTTGGCCCGAGTACGAGAGTGATAGTTGCTGTTGTTAAACAAAAAAGTATGACAGACGCGATTTGAGCGTTAAGGGGAGGGAATAAGTTCTTGTTGTAAAATAAAAAAACATTAAAGCTAAACCAAAAGAACATCAGCAAAAATGCAAAAATAAACAGCTTATCTAATAAATCAGCGACATCTTGCAGGTGTATCACTTCAGCAGCCCTCAAGAAAGTAATGTTTTTTCCCGAAGCGTGATAACTCAGTTCTTTTAAACCACGACCATTATTATGTATGGCTGAATTGATATCAGAAAATAACTGTATACGTTCAGAAGAGCTTGTTAGTTCGAAACCTTGTTTGTAGCGGTTTTGTGGGCCGTAAACTGAAATGGTTTTTTCTATTTCTAAAGCCTGATATAACTGAGGGAAAAAAAAGTTAACTTTAGCCAATAAGCACCAGGCGATAAATAGCGCTGTGATAAATGTACATATTCCATATAGGGATTGACTAATTTTTACTACTGTACTTTTAATCATACATAACCATGATGGCAGCTAAAGCAATTAAAACCAGGCCTGCAATATCTTGTTTTTTAGGTTTTTGTTTTAGCCAAAAGGTTGCTATTAAGATAGTGAAAAATACTTCTATCTGGCCTAAGGTTTTAACATATGGCACGTACTGCAATGCCATAGCGCTGAACCAACCTATAGATCCTATGCAGCTGCAAATACTAACTGCGGATGTTATTTTCTTATGTTGCCATAATCTGTTAAATGTTGGTTTTTCAAATTTACTGATGTATAAAATTAGCAATAATGTTTGTATGCTTATAACAATGAATAATACCCAGGCAGCACTGTGAGGAAACGGTACATCTAAAATTAAGCTGGCTTCTCTGACCCATAATGAAGTTAAAGCAAAAGCACTTCCCGATCCTAAGCCTAATAAAATGGTTTTAAAGTTAAAACTTTTAAGGTGATTTTGTTTTCTAAATAAACCACTTAATAAAAATATGGCAATAGCCCCAGTTGCGACTCCCAGCCAGCCGATTATAGACAGGTTACTATTAAAAAATATACTGCCTAATATGGCTGCGACTATGGCTTCACTTTTAGCAAGCCCGGCGCCTACCGCATAGTTATTAAGCTTAAACAGTTTAACCATTAACGCTGTGGCCAATATTTGCGCCAGAGATGCGCCTAGTATAAAAAAAATAAAATTGTGATTAAAAGTGGGGAGATGAGTAGGTTGCCATTGATATAATAAAAATAAATATAATGCGGCCAAGGGGCCGGCAATAATAAAGCGGGCTAATGTTACACCAGAAACTGAAGCATATTGGCTTAACTTACTTTGTAAAGCATTGCGCCAGGCTTGCATAAATGCTGCTAAAAAGGTAAAAAATATCCAACTCACGTTATCGCCTTTTTTATATTATTCTCAAAATGGTCTGCAATTTAGCAATTAATATACTCTTATCTCAAGTGTAAATTATTCATGTATTAGCATAAGATGTTTTGTTTGGTGATTTGAATAAATTGACCTTCAGGTAATTCGGCTAATGTTAACTGGCCAATTCTAATTCGTTTTAAATCTTGTACTTTATAGCCTAATTGCTGACTCATCTTTCTGATCTGGCGGTTAAGGCCTTGCTTTAAGATAATGTTGAACTCATAGTCTGAAATCAAATTTACCTGACACGGAAAGGTGATCTGACCATTAATATTGAGTCCGCCAGCCATTTTGATTGCAAATTCAGTGGCCAGGGGTTTATGAACTTTAACCAGATATTCTTTTTCCTGGTGAAAGTCTGGATGGATCAATTGATTACAAAAATCTCCATCATTAGTCAGTACTAATAACCCTCTGGAATCTTTATCTAATCGTCCAACTGGGAATACGCGTACATTTTTTGGTAAATGATGTAACAGGCTTGCCGGATTGTTTTGGTCTAACTTACAATCAATGCCAATAGGTTTATGGTAGGCAAAATAAATACGTTGCTGCTCGAAAACTAAAGTTTTACCACATATGATAACCATATCTTCTGACGTGACGTGATCTATGTGATTAGCGGCACGACCATTAACTAAAACATCATTATTATCTATATGCCTGGAAGCTTGTTTGCGCGAACAGAAGCCACAATGGGCGATATATTTTGCCAGTCTAATCGGGAGCATGTTGTTTCAAATCTCCTTTGATCACGACGGTACCACTAATTTTATCCTGGATTGCCTGTCTGTTGGGATCCCAATATATTTGTAAAAAGCCTAATAACCCGGTTGCAAATCCTGCTCCGTATCCGCCGTAGCGACCAAAAGAATCCCATGCATTTAAATAATTCCCTGACAATGCGATAACTCTGATCCCTAAAAATTTCTTACCTAAAGTTTGACCGCGCCACAATAACGTAAAAAGTGTAAAATAGATTGCAGCCCAGCCAAATCCAAGCCCTAAGTCACTAATAATCCCTTTAGTCCATTCAATTATGCTGGTTGTTACTTTATCGGACTTAGGGGTTTCATCTGTTTTATTTGGTTTTGGAGGAGGGAGTGTATCCAGTTTAAGTTTTGAAGCCTCAAAAATGAGCAAAACTGCCAATCTAATTGCTTTTGGGTTGTCGATATTGTCAGATTCTTGATCTTTGATAGAGCTGATTTGAGGTAATGCTGCGAATAGCTCTGTAATTGCTTGCTGCTGACAATTGAGTTCACATGAATCATCTGCTGTTTTTGTTAAATATTTACTAATGATCGCTTGATCAGCCTTCGTAAATTTTTGTTCATTGTTCATTTTAATAAATGAATCTGTAGGATTTAAGTAATCTATTGTTTCTGCTAAAAGTAGTACTGTACTGACAAATAATACGGTAGCAGCAAGTATTTTTAGTAGTTTGCGTATCCAGAGCTTTGTATCAGGCAAATATTTATCCGTCATGCCTTTATAAAATGCTAAGGCTGCAACCACTGAAATAATTGTGGCGCTGAGTTTGGCGGCAATAAATATGAAACTAATATCGATTAACATAGCGAGTGCGCGTCGTGCAGGACTGGCTAACTGCATTCCTAGTAAGGACTTATCTATTTTAAAGGCGTATGGGGTGATTATCTCGCGCGTTTCTTCTTCCGATAAATCTAATGCTTTAATTTTTTTGGGTTCCATTATTTTACGAGTACCTTGATTGTTAACGAATAAATACTACTACAAGGAAGTTAACTTGTGGAGCCAGACACGCTTCATATTTATAACACCAGAATGAAAATCAGCGCTAAAAAATTAAATTTTACTTCGTACATCTTGTAAATATTCATTTAAACTTTTTTGCCATAATACCAATGCAGTATCTATTTCATCATTAATTGATTTTTTGTCTAATAATTTGCGTTCGAGCTTTTTCAATTCCATGCCATATAAATTGAAACCTAGTTGCAAAGCTGTACTGGCCTGGCGATGTAGTATTTTAATACATTGATCTTGTTCATTGACTAATAACTCTTTACAGCGGATGAGTTTATTCCTTGCGGATAAAACAAACTCATTATATATCGATGATAATTCATCTTCAGAAAAAGAATGGGTTAAAGCATCAATGGCGCTAATGTCATACAAAATCGCTTCTAATTCTGAATTAGCCGATGATGTTTGTGATTTTTTTGCATTTAATATGGTTTGTCTGAGTTTTTCTAATTTAATAGGCTTGCCTACGATATCTTTTATTCCTAAAGATACATACTCTTTTACTTCATCGGGACTTAAACTGGCAGTAAAAGCGACAATTGGCGTTCGTGGATTTTTATGATCTATATGTTTTAATCTTTTTATCACTTCCTGACCATTAAAATCAGGTAAATTCATATCGAGTAATACCAGATCAAATTGATATTTTTGCATGAGCTCTAACGCACTTTGTCCGTTATCGGCAATTTTTACTTTATGTTCATCCATTGCCATAAATTCGAGGGCTATTTTTTGATTTAATGGAAGATCTTCAACGAGTAATATATCTAAATCGGTTAGGTATTCAGTAGATTGATGACGCTGTTCTACTAAACTTAGTTCCCCTAAACACATTTTAAGGTCAAAGCTAAAGCAGCTACCCTGGTTTAAAGTACTGGTAATGTTTAATTTACTTCCTAATTTAGCCAACATTCTGCTACTTATGGCTAAGCCAAGACCTGTGCCCCCTTTTATTTTACCTGCGGTACTTTGTACATAAGGTTCGGTGAGGTGTTGAATTTCATCATTTTCTATACCTGGCCCGGTATCTTTGACACTAAAACGTATTGTATGTTCGAGTGTGGAATTTGATAATTGTGTGATATGAATATTCACACTTCCTTTGTCGGTGAATTTAATGGCGTTGCCAACCAGGTTTATTAAAATTTGACGAATTTTTTGTTGATCGCAGTAATAACACGATTGCTCAGGTAAATCGATATTAAGCACTAAGGTTAATTTCTTTTGTTCTGCTAGTGGACTTAGTAACAGGCATAAATTATTCAGCCAGGGGATTAATTCAATATCTTCTTCGTATAAAGCGTCTGTACTTTGGTCTTGACTGGCATAGTCTAGAACTTTGTCAATTAACAGGTTAAGTGATTCGGCTGAATTTATAATCGCCTCACAATAGGGTTTGTCTCTTGGATCACTTGATTGATTCATTACCAGTTGCGCACTTCCCAGAATGCCATTTAATGGTGTGCGTATTTCATGGCTCATAGTGGATAAAAATAAACTGGTCAGTTCCGCATCTTTTTGTGCTTTTAATGTGAGTTTCTTTAAATGTAATGAACGTCTTTCATTACATAATACGGCAATGCCAGTGGCATAAAACATCGGAGTTAAAATTCCGGTTATAAATACAGAAGCTTCTAACCAGGCATCGACTAAAATCGTACTGAGCTGAGCATCGTAAATCCAGAAGCTACGTGAAGAAAAAGCGATTATTAAAATAGAAAAATGTAATAGATAGATAATACTGGCATTAGGATATTGCTTAACCGCAACTTTGAAAAACAAATAAAACAAAAATATACCCTCAATAATACGTTGAAGGTTATAAATTGTTATTCGAGATTTAAGATTAGAGTCTATATATAAAGACCACCATAAACTTAAAGCCAGACAAATGGTTATTACAAAATAAACTTTAAAACTAAAGTGTTTAAAGTCAAAGAATTTACATAAAGCGTAACTATGTACTATTGAAGCCGAAAATAACAGACTGTTGCCAATCCCGATATAAACCCAGTTTCTTGATTCGCTTTGCAGTAAAAAAGTAGAAAAAGATAATAAAGTGATAATAGGGTAAATAAAATATAAAAATGTTCCGGGTGTTGATCTATTGGCACGCCAGGTTATAAAGTTTAATAAACTCATCACTAACATCAGGCTAATGCTAACATAAAATAAAGTATTGAGTTCAAACATATTCATAAACTACTCCTGGGGTTTTTTACATCATATCAAAGCACACACCAGGTCTGAACTTGTTTAACAAAAAACTCATTTTTTTGATTTTAAATCAAGGGTTCAATAACTCTAAACAGCAGAGTCAGGCTGTTGCAGACTGAACTTGCTCAGACAATAATTTTATGAACATTTTTGTTTTATAGGGGAGGTAAGCTCGAGTGGTATAAACTGCATGTAAAGAAAAGCCTTTGACCGGGGTTGATGGCAAAATATTGATGAGATCACCATTTGCTAAATCTTTTTTGTATAACCAGCTTGGTCCCCAATTAATACCTGCGCCATCTTTAACTAGTTCGTAAATTGAACGCATACTATTTACTATGATGTTACTAGACATTTTTGTGTGTGGAAATTTAGAGCCATCCAGGAATTCAATGTCTCTTTGACCTTGTAGTGCAGAATATAAAACAAAATTATGATTAATTAAATCATCTTGTATCGTCGGGGCTCCATGTATTTTTATGTAATCGGGACTAGCGACGAGTACTCTGGGAATTTCACCTATAGATTTGGCGTATAAACTGGAGTCTGGTAATGCACCCATGCGAATTGCAACATCTAAATTTTTGTCTGATAAATTATCAATATCACTACTTAAAATCATTTCAATAGATAAATTTGCTGCTTGCTTTTTCATTTTCCGAATGACTGGCACAATAAATTTCTCTCCAAAATCTACAGTCGCACCTATACGAATTTTTCCTTTGAGCATATTAGTGTCAGCAAAAATCTCTTCTTCCAAAGCTGTTTGTTCATTGATTATCTGGCGTAGACCCGTGTAATAAAGTTGACCTATATCTGTCGGGTGAGTTTTTGAAGTCGAACGATGTAATAGTTTTGCTTTTAACCTTTGTTCGAGACTTGCTATTTTTCGGCTTAATGTCGAAGGTTCTATGTTGAGATGTTCCGCAGCCTTTTTAAAACTGCCAGCTTCAACAACATATACAAAGATCGCTTCAGGTGTTTTCATTGCTTATTGCAAATTTACCAATCAATGAATGAAATTATGAGTATTCCTCAGTATAAATGCAATAAGCTATACTCGATATTTACAAAATCAAGTTTGCTTTTTGATAAAGGTCGATATTTATTAAAATATAGTGAGGATAATATGTTGAGAACCCTGTTTAAATTTGAAACTGTTTTACTAATGATCACATTGGTCTTTTCACAAGTTTCAGATGCAAAAAATACTGATAGAAATACCATTAAAATAGCTGACAATATTTATTCATTTAGTCTGGATGGTGAATACATTTCTATGTTTGTAGTCACTACAGGCGGTGTGATCGTTTTTGAAACTATGAATTCATATCATGCAAAAGCTATGGTGAAGGAAATTAAAACGATCACGAACAAACCAATAAAATATGCATTTCACAGTCATAATCATTGGGATCACGCAAGCGGAGGGCAGGTTCTTTTAAATGAAGGTGCAACAACAATCGCTCATGCTGAGGCGACTGCATGGATGAGCGCGAATCCATACAAAGATATGGCTTTACCGACAGAATCCTGGCAGGGAAAACGAAAAGATTTTGAGTTAGGGGGCGTTAAAGTCGAGTTACATTATTTGGGCATGAATCATGGGTTAGGAATGACAGTGTTTGTACTGCCGCAAACAAAAATTGCATATATTGCAGATATCGTTACGCCAAATCGCGTTATTTTTTCGATAGTACCTGACTTTAATTTAAATGAGTGGGAAAGAAGCTTATCTGAGATATTACAGTTAGACTTTGACAAAGCGGTCTTTTCTCATAACGAAAAGCAGCACCCTCTGGAAGCGGGTACAAAAAATGATATCGGGTTGCAGCTAGACTATATTAGAGATCTCAGATCAGGCTTTTATGCGGAGCTAAAAAAAGGAACTAACCCTATGATGATACCTAAAACATTAAAGTTACCAAAATATAAGCATTGGGTTGGTTATGATGATTGGTTAGAGATGAATATCTGGCGTGTGCTATCCAATGAGTTTATGGGGCCTTTTCCGTGGCATCCGCCCCATGAAAATGAACAAAAAGCCCAATCGGTAATTAAATAAGGAACTATAACTTTATATTAAACAGGTACATATTTGATGTAATTGGTATAAGTACCTGTTTGAGTGATAACGTTAAAGCCTAGAGCACCATATAGTTTAAAAAATATACGCCAGCGAGATCTAAAATTTTCGAAGACAAGGCAAATTTTTTTAGGTTTAGTTATTCTAAATCAAAAGAATTTAACGCAGTATGCGGGAATTTTAGACTCGCCCTTCGGGAATCTCTGAAAATGACTCATTCTGCGTTATGTAAACTCGAAATAGATAAACTATTCCATTCGCTTACATGCCTTGCCTGAGTCATTTTCAGCGATTCTGGTGCGCATTTTTTAATCTATATGGTGCTCTAGTATACAGTTCATTAGCTTTGTTTGATTGTTTTAATCGCGCCACCGTTTTATGAGCAGCGTGCTGGGCGCCAAATTCAGTCAGTGTGAATCCATTACAACGTATGTTTTTATTGGCTCTGGCTTTTGTCATGTTAACTCGATTCAACAATTTGGCTAATTTCACCGGCTTATTACTGACAACTGCCATACAGATATCAGTTGCTAAGCTAGAATTTTTGGCTGTAAGCTTTACTGATGGGTGAGCTATTAAATTTGTAGATAATGCCATTAAGCTTGTTAACGCTATTATTTTAAGTGTTTTCATAAGTTAATTCCCTCTGAGAGTTTTAAATTTACACCGCATGATTGCTGTAAAACTGAGAATAGAATGATTTTATGAAAAGTGTGTATCGAGAATATTTTAGCAGGTAACAAAATATGTCTTTGATTTTATTGTTTGTAAATGAAATGAAAATGGAAGTCGAAATTTTTAACGTTAACTATCTTAGTTTGTATTACAAAAATTAACGATCTGAATTTTACCTGCCGTTTGTCTTAAAAAAGTGACGTTTGATATCACAACTTATTTTAAAAAATGGAAGAAAGTTAATAAAAGGTAGCGATTAATTTTTGACCATGAAAATATCATTTGTAACATTTGTCTAATAAGCGCTATTAAAAAAGGAGCGACAGCTCCTTTTTGATTATCTTAAATCATTTGGAATGTTTTGTTGAGCCCAGGATAAAAGCTCGATGCGGTTTCTACACTTAGTTTTACGAAAAGCGCTATACAAGTGCGTTTTTACAGTATGCGGGCTGATATTGAGTTTTTCGGCGATTTCTTTATTTTTACACCCTTTACCCATTAAGGTAGTGATTGCTTTTTCTCGCTTTGTTAAATTGATAGTTTCATCTGTAGATTCTGTAAACTTACTTAAACCTTCATTATTAAAGCTTAATAAATGGTTTAATGCATTACACATAATATTTCTGCGATACCATAACTGATTATCTAACAGCAAACGGATCCCTTTCATTAATACATCGGCATTATCTGAAGTATAAAATACACCTCGGATCCCACTTAACAAAGCGCGGTTTGCCAGTTCTGTATTTTCACTAATATTAAACAGTATGATGTCACTGTCTTTTGGGATTTTAGCTATATTAAGTTGAAACTTTTGCCAGGCATCTTGTGCGCCAAATTCAATAAATAACAGATTTGTATCTTGTGGGATATCTTCGACTAAATGGCTATGATTTACTTCTATCCCCTGGGTTTTTAATAACGGTTTTAACACATCTAAACTAATGTTATTAATGGGGTTGGTTTCCAATAAAATAAAAGCAGAAGTACTCATGCTAAAAAAGCCTCAAAAAATATCAGGTACTTCATACTTGGTACCTTATTGATTATCATTTATTCAATATTAGCATATCGAATACTTCTTTTGTATTGGTTTGTTTTTTTCTTCTAGTACTTTTTTACTTTTAGATTGTCATTAAGTTATAACTTTATGATTTAAAATTAAGTAAGTTTAATTATTTCAAATGGTTAACCTAGTCCGGATAGTTTTTTCCCTGCCAGCATATGTAAGTGAATATGGTAAACAATTTGTCCCGCGTCTTTATTGCAGTTCATTATTACGCGATATCCGGATTCTGCATATCCGTATTCTTGTGCGAGTTTAGCGGCAACACAGTATAATTGACCAACAACTTCTTTATCTTCAGGTGCAATATCATTAATTGTTGCGATAGCTTTTTTAGGAATGATGAGTACGTGAAATGGGGCTTTCGGCTCTATATCTTTAAATGCTAAAACCTGATCGTCTTCATATACGATATCGGCAGGAATTTCTCGTTTGATAATTTTAGAAAATATTGTTTCTTCACTCATTATTAGATCCTTTTGTGAGTTCAGGCCTTAATTGCTGTTTTTAAGACCTGAAATTATAATTATTTTACTTGAATATAGCGTCAATAGTTCCTTGCGCTAAAGGATGATAACCAGGCCTGGCATTCAGGTAAACTTTATGTGCCCAATTACCTTTACCATGTTTAACTAGTTCTTTATATAATCTGACGATCAGCTTTCTACGGCCAATACTTGTTAAATGTTTGTCTAAAGCAGGGTAAATTTCCTGGTATTGATTACCGATGGCTAACATAAACCAGGCGAATGCAATTTCGGCATTGGTCGTATTCGTTAAATTAAAGGCAGTATCCAGTTGTGTCATTTTTTCTAAATCAAGATCTCTTGGCAGATTATTGATAAAGTGTAACCACTCATGCACTGTCCATTTATCCGTTGGCAGTTGATTTAATGAAGATGGATTTTCTAGCCAGGCTTTTGCGCTTGCATCAATGATTTTAAATACATCAGATGTTGGATCAGGTGCATCACTTGGTAAACCGGGTTTAAATATCCATTCATTCACTTTATCTGCTGATACAATGCCAGGGTATTTATTAATTAAGTGTTGCTTTAAATAAGTCACAAATTGTGCTGTATTAAGTGATTTAAATGAAAAATGATCGAAATAGCCTTTCACAAAAGGATCAAACTTATCCCTGCCAAACTTTTGTTCCAAGTAAATAAGAAACAATTGCCCTTTCGTATATGGCACACCACTAAAAGCATCATCGGGATCACGGCCATTAAGTTTAACATTTAAGATAGTATCGCCAATTGGTAGCGAAGTGAGTTCTTCTTTTAATGCGGCAACAGAGAGTGATTGTTCCATAATGGCACGCTCTTTACCAAATACTTCTTCCATTATGCGATTTTCAACATAGGAGGTAAACCCTTCGTTGAGCCACAAATCTTCCCATGTCGCGTTAGTGACTAAATTACCAGACCATGAATGAGCAAGTTCATGGGCAATCAAATTGACCAGGCTTTTGTCTCCGGCAACAACCGTAGGTGTAATAAATGATAACCTTGGATTCTCCATGCCACCAAAAGGAAAGCTAGGAGGCAACATTAACAGATCATATCTACCCCAAGCGTATTCACCATACATTAGGTTAGTTTTATCTATCATATCTTGCGTATCATTAAATTCATTTACAGAAGCATCTAATATACTTGGTTCGGCATAAATGGCAGTTTGATGTGACATTTCCTTATATTCTAAATTACCGGCACCGATTGCAATTAAATAAGGAGGAATTGCTTGCGGCATCTCAAAGCGATAATCACCATCTTTCATTTTTGCATCTGAGTTATCGGCACTCATAACGGCGCGTACATTTTCAGGAGTTTGTATTCTGGCTGAGTAGGTAACACGCATAGCCGGAGTATCTTGTACAGGGATCCAACTTCTAGCATGAATAGCCTGTGACTGACTATACATAAATGGTTGGGTTTTACTGGCAGTTTGTTCAGGTGTTAGCCACTGTAGACCAGATGCGACAGGCAAGCTGTTATAATAAATTCGTACTTTTTCAGCTTGGTTTTTGAATTTAATTGTGAGCTTAGCACCTTTTACAGCATCGCGATTTGCTAAACTAAAGTCTGCTTTTTGCCATTGACCTTTTTTATTTTTATAAAGTATTTTGTCAATTTCCAGATCTCGCGTATCAACCACAAGCTCTTTGCTGTTTTTGTTTTGCCAGTTAAGGGTATGTTCTGCAAATCCCTCTAAAGATTTTTTATTAAAATTAATATCCAAATCTAAATATATATGTGTGCTAACAACTTGATCTAAGTTGGCATAACTATGCTGATCTTGCATAGCGATAGTTGTACTACTTGTAGCTAAAGCAACAGCATAAGCAAGTGTATTAAGTTTCATGGATATCCTTTGAGCTGAATTAATTATTAAAATATTATTTGTCTGTATATCATGTTTTAGTCAAGACCTAAAATAAATGCGGAAGTTGGATATTTCAAAATGTGAAAATAAGTTTACTGAATGGGTCTAAATATAATCCATTTGATGGCTTGATTATTTACGGTAAGATAGGCGTATTACTCAAATCATTAAATGGAAAATACCTTTGCACTCACTTCAGTCACTTCATACATTTGCTTTACCAGCAAATGCCGCAGATATTGTTGAAGTAACAGCGGAAGAACAAGTTTTGCAGTGTGATTTTTCAACTCCCTTCATTATTTTGGGAGAAGGTAGCAATACACTGTTTATTGAAGATTATGCTGGCACAGTGATATTAATGAAAAACAAAGGGGTTGAATATCATGAGGATGATAATTTCCATTACCTGAGTGTTGCGGCAGGTGAAAATTGGCATGGATTGGTATGTTATTGTTTGAAGAATGGCATTTATGGTTTAGAAAATCTGGCGCTAATACCCGGAACTGTAGGTGCAAGCCCAGTGCAAAACATTGGAGCTTATGGTGTTGAAATTGAAAAATTCATTGGATCAGTAACCGGTTTTGATCTGAACATGCAAAAAATAGTGTCCTTGTCATCGACACAATGTCAGTTTGCTTACCGGGATTCTATTTTTAAACACGCGCTTAAAAATAAGTTTATTATTACTACAGTTAAATTTAAGCTACCTAAACAATGGCAACCGGTTGTCAACTATGGGCCACTGCAGCACCTTAAGTTAACAGGTTTATCAGATCTTGACGCGAACAGTATTTTTAATGCTGTCATAAAGATAAGATCAGAAAAGTTACCAGATCCAAAAATCATCGCAAACGCGGGTAGTTTCTTTAAAAATCCACTTATTTCTCAACAAGCATTAAAGCGTATTTTAGCTTCATATCCTGATGTTCCACATTACAGTGCCAATGACGGAAAATTTAAAGTAGCGGCGGGTTGGTTAATAGAACAAGCTCAATTAAAAGGGTTTAAAATAGCTGGGGTAGAGGTTAATCCGACACAGGCCTTGGTTTTATTGAATCATGGTAATAGCCAAGGGGCGGACGTTGTTACTATGGTTAAAAAGATTCAAAGCATTATTCTGCAAAAGTTTAATTTGCATTTAGAGCATGAAGTAAGGTTAGTTGGCCAAGCAGGAGAGCTTTACATAAATCATCAACAATCGGGTCTTAATGGAGTTCGGCTATGAAGGCACCTCAGGGCAATAAATTGCTTATTTTAAATTATCTTGAACAGGCACAAGATCAACCCGGGCGGTTTATTTCAGGACAATGGCTGGCAGATGAGTTAAATATGAGTCGGGCAGGTGTGGCTAAACATATTAACTCACTTCAAGATATGGGGTTGGATATCTTTAAAGTTGCTGGTAAAGGTTACAGATTAAGTGGTGAATTAAGCATTTTAAATCAAGCAAAAATAAAAGCTTATTATCAAGCATTAACTGGCATGAATGCGCTTTTGGAAATTCATCCTTTAATAGATTCAACGAATAGTGAATTAATGCGCCGAATTCAAAATAAAGATGAACTTGAATCTGGTACTGTTGTGGTTGCACAAATGCAGACTCAAGGTAGGGGTAGGCGGGGAAGACAGTGGCAATCTCCATTTGGTGCAAATCTTTATTATAGTTATTACTGGTTATTAGATGATGGTTTACAGGCCGCTATGGGCGTGAGTGTGGTGGTTGGTCTGGCTATTTATGATACATTAAAAGCCTTATACAATATTGAAGTACAGCTTAAATGGCCAAATGATATCTTAATTAATAATAAAAAATTAGCGGGTGTACTGGTTGAACTTGACGGTCAGCCACAGGGACCATGCCATTTAGTGATAGGGATAGGATTAAATGTAAAAATGCCAGACTTATACGCCAGTCAAATAGATCAACCGTGGACTGATTTAAGTCAATTGACCCCTGAGACTGATAAAAATGAGTTAGTTGCCAGGCTAACTTTTAGTCTTGAAAAAAGACTAGATGATTATAGGCAGGCAGGATTATCTGCTATGTATAAAGAGTGGAATAAATTACATGCATTTCAAAAACAGCAAGTGATGTTGATGACAGGTCAAAGAAGTTGGCAAGGTCGTTGTGAAGGAATTGATGAACAAGGAGGTATTCAAATTAGAAGAGATGGTGAATTAAAAAGTTATTTTGGCGGTGAAATCAGCTTACGTCAGTTGGAGCAATAAAAACGATGCATTTATTATTGGACGTCGGTAATACCAGCATCAAAGCCGCTACTCTGGATAAAGACAAATTAACCCTTGTTAATTTACAATCAGTTGTACCAGAAACAATTGATAAAATATCTTTTGCAAGAGTGGGTGATAAACAAAGCCTGGAACAAGTACTGCAAGATTATTTCAATTTGGGTATAGATATTTGTGAAATAACAACTAAACCACAAGTTGGTCATATTAAATGTGCTTATGCTGAATTCCAAAACTTAGGGATAGATCGTTGGTTAGGTGTTATTGGTGCAACGCAGCTATATCCAAATACGAATATTCTGGTTATTGATTCAGGTACCGCTACTAAAGTGGATGCGATCACGGCGCAAGGTCAACATTTAGGTGGATGGATCATTCCAGGAATGGATTTAATGCTGAGTTCAGTGACGAGTAGAACTCAAAAAGTATTTGATGATGAGCAAGTTTCATTTGCCACTGAGTTTGGCTGTAATACGCCCAATGCCTTAAAAAATGGTGTACTTATGTCAACATTAGGGATAATAACTATGGCAAAAACAGAATTTAAACAAGACGCTTTGATAGTGTTTGCTGGTGGTTATGGTGAACTCTTAGCACAGTATACTAAATTTGAACGACAGGTATTCCATGAAGATCTGGTCTTTTGGGGGATGAAATATTATATTGACCAGGAAAATGTGATTATAAAATAACTGTTTTGCTTAAATCACAGACAAACAGCATTATTTTTATGATTTTTTTAATTTAACTGTTGCATCATCAGAAACCTTGCTCTAGAATCTCGCCCCGTACCAAAGAGCTTAAACATTTAAGCAGGTATATGTGCCGACTTAGCTCAGCTGGTAGAGCAACTGACTTGTAATCAGTAGGTCAACCGTTCGACTCGGTTAGTCGGCACCATTTTCTTTATCAACTTTGATAGCGAAAAGTAAATTACTCGTGGAGGGGTTCCCGAGTGGCCAAAGGGATCAGACTGTAAATCTGACGGCTCAGCCTTCGGTGGTTCGAATCCACCTCCCTCCACCATTAATTTTGACGGTTATAGGTAGCTAAAACAGGTTTTAATGCGGGCATCGTATAATGGCTATTACCTCAGCCTTCCAAGCTGATGATGCGGGTTCGATTCCCGCTGCCCGCTCCAATTTCTGGTGTTGCTGATATAGCTCAGTTGGTAGAGCGCACCCTTGGTAAGGGTGAGGTCGGCAGTTCAAATCTGCCTATCAGCACCAGTTTTAAACCTCTTCAAAAAAAACTTCCTTTAATTTGTCTGAATAATTCAAAAATTGAATAAACTTATTTATAATAAGTGCTTTAATTAATCATTTTAAGATAAAAACTGATAGGTTCCGTCATGGCAAAAGAAAAGTTTGAACGCGTAAAACCGCATGTTAACGTTGGTACAATTGGCCACGTAGATCACGGTAAAACGACTTTAACAGCAGCAATCACAAACGTACTTGCAAAAGTATATGGTGGTGAAGCTAAAGATTTCGCAGCAATCGATAACGCGCCAGAAGAAAGAGAGCGTGGTATCACAATCTCAACTTCTCACGTTGAATATGATACGCCAACTCGTCACTACGCACACGTAGATTGTCCTGGTCACGCCGATTATGTTAAAAACATGATCACTGGTGCTGCTCAAATGGATGGTGCTATCTTAGTAGTTGCAGCGACTGATGGCCCTATGCCACAAACGCGTGAGCACATCCTTCTTTCACGTCAGGTTGGTGTACCATACATCATCGTATTCATGAACAAATGTGACATGGTTGATGACGAAGAGTTATTAGAGCTAGTAGAAATGGAAGTTCGTGAACTTCTTTCAGAATATGATTTCCCAGGTGATGACTTACCACTAATTCAAGGTTCAGCTTTAAAAGCACTTGAAGGTGAGAAAGAGTGGGAAGATAAGATTGTAGAGCTTGCTGAAGCTTTAGATACTTACATTCCAGAGCCAGAGCGTGATATCGATAAGCCTTTCATCATGCCTATCGAAGATGTTTTCTCAATCCAGGGCCGTGGTACAGTAGTAACAGGTCGTGTTGAAGCGGGTATCATCAACGTAAATGACGAAGTAGAAATCGTTGGTATCAAAGAGACAACTAAGTCTACTTGTACTGGTGTAGAAATGTTCCGTAAATTGCTTGACGAAGGTCGTGCTGGTGAGAACATTGGTGCATTATTACGTGGTACTAAGCGTGAAGATGTTGAACGTGGTCAAGTACTAGCTAAGCCTGGTTCAATCACACCGCATACTAAGTTCGAATCAGAAGTATACGTACTAAGTAAAGATGAAGGTGGTCGTCATACACCATTCTTCAAAGGTTACCGTCCACAGTTCTACTTCCGTACAACAGACGTAACAGGTGATGTTCAATTACCAGACGGCGTAGAAATGGTAATGCCTGGTGATAACATCAAGATGACAGTAGAGTTAATCTGCCCAATCGCGATGGACGAAGGTTTACGTTTCGCTATCCGTGAAGGTGGCCGTACAGTTGGTGCTGGTGTTGTAGCAACAGTTGTAGAATAATAATTAAATAATATTAATTATTGAAAAAAGGTCGCTTTGAGCGGCCTTTTTTAATGCCTGAAATTCAGGGGAATATCCGTGAAGGTGGCGCTATACCTGATGGGTGCTGAGGCCGCAGCAACAGTTGTAGAATAATATAACTTGCAGGCTTGTAGGTAGGAATTTATTTTTATTAAAAATTGTGAATTTAAGGTAGGGCAGGAAGCCGGATTGCATTAATTAGAGCTGTGAAATAGGGTTAAAAATTAGATTGGTGATAAAAAGATTTTAAGAGAAACATTCATTGAAAAACAAATTCCTATAACATAAAGTGTACCAAAGAAGATGGATGATGCATCAGCTAAGTCCAACAATTGATTATTACGTTGAAAACATGACGTAATAATACTAAAGCGTTATATTTTTATCGACGAGTGATGCGCATCGCGCTATACTTGTGTCATGATTAAATCTTTTAAACATAAAGGCCTCAAGAAATACTTCCAAACAGGAAGTGTTGCTGGAATTCAGACGAAGCATCAACGTAAATTACGTATGCAACTTACAGCAATTGATACCGCGCAAGAAATTGATGATATCAATTTACCCGGTTTTAAATTGCATCCTCTGAAAGGGGAGCGTGACGGGATTTGGTCTATTACTGTAAATGGTAACTGGCGCATTACTTTTGAGTTTATCGATGGTAATGCATACATTCTGAACTATGAGGACTATCACTAATGACTATGCATAATCCGCCACATCCAGGAGAGTTTATCTACGACGTTTACCTAGAGCCTGCTGGCTTTAGTTGTCGTTATTTAGCTAAGCAATTAGATGTTGCATCATCTACTTTAAACCGTGTTCTTAAAGGTCAAAGTGCTATCTCTCCTGAAATGGCACTTCGTTTATCTAAAGCAATTGGCAGAACACCAGAAAGTTGGCTAGCAATGCAAGATAACTATGATCTTTGGCATGCTAAACAACAAATTAATTTAAGTAATGTTCACTCAGTAAACTTTGCGGTGGCATAAAAATATAATAAACATGGATAGGTCGCGCGCAGTCGCGACTTAATCCGGTTGTTGGACAAGTCCGTGTTACTATAGTAAATAAATAGAATTGACTTTCAGGTGAGATATCATGCAGCCAAATAAGTCATTTTTTAGCCGAGTGGGACTAACTACTACGGCAATTATTTTTCACATTCCCTTAAAATTATATACGTCATACCGTAATAATCCATTGCCATTGGTAGTGTAATACATGCCGATATAAAAATTGAATGGCATTACGTGCAATTTTAACGGCACTCCAGGATTTATTATGGACCAGATAGAGTAAAAAGCATTTAAGTTCGTAGGTAGACAGATTGTCAGGACAGCGATTAAAAAAGGTACTTAATTGTCTGATATAGCGGTTATATATATCAATGGTTTTAGGTGCTTTCCCTTGTAAAGTAAGTTCATTCAGGTAAGATTGGTACAGTTTTTCAAAGCGAGTTTGTTCGATGGTATTCATAATCAGCTCCAGCTTTAACACCGCTGAGATTAGCGGGTAATAACTTGGACACTGGGATTTCGATTTTTGCCGCAAAGCGGCTTCGTTCAACAAGTTACTCAAAAGGACAAATAACAGTTGGTTTTTGCTTCTGCGTCGCTAATTTTAGCCAAGCATTAGTAAAGCATTATGTTTATTAATCGGCACGTTGCATAGCAACTTTGTATACTTTGCCTTTATCTCTTTTTCCAACAGATATTACCGTAACAGTGATAATTTCATCGTTTACCTCATAAACTAAACGATAGCCTGCTTGCCTTAGCTTTATTTTGTATAACTCATTAGCTCCAGATAGTTTCGCACTTTGAATATGTGGGTTTTCTATAACTTCAGCTAACTTCTTTTTAAATTGCGTTTGGACTGTTGCTCCAAGCTTTTTCCATTCTTTAAGAGCTGTCTTTTTAAATTCAAGCTCATAGGTCATTTAAACTAACCTTAACAGTCGCTTCATTTTTTCTGCTTTCGGCTATTGCCAATAGCTCTAAATCTTCAATATGATCCATTAAAAATTCATAAGTCTCTGCTGGCACACAATAAAATGCAGGCTCATTTCTATTTAATACAGCAATAGGATCGCCATTTGCACTTAGTGCAACTTTCATAGGGTTTGCTTTTAACTCACTAATGCTTGCCGCTGCTTCTGTTAGTATTCTAGTTGTCATACATTACTCGGTACTTTAAAGTGGTCTTTAATTAAGTCTATTGTAGTCTCGTAAACATAACAAGTCACTTAAAAGGACAAATAACAGTTGGTTTTTGCTCCTTCGTCGCTAATTTTAGCCAAGCATTTATGCACCAATTAACAAGGCGTTGAGGCTGTAGAATTTATAAAAAAAGACATTTTGAGTGTCTTTTTTTGTTTGCCCAGCGAAGCTGGCAAACCCGATAGGCTGAGTATTGAGTTGCGAAATCAAACTTAAGAGTGCTGACCTTATTGGGTGAAGGGGAAGGCAATATGAGCTGTAGACGCAAGTCACAGCTTGACTCTTCGCAGTCTGTGCATGTGGTGATGTCTTTTATGCGGAACTCGGGAGATCCACATTATTGTCTACCTGATAGCAGGGTAGACAAGTTATCGGGAAGTCAAATGACGAAGCCGATGATGATGTGGAAGTCAGACCATCCCATAGTAGTGAAGCTTTATTAAGCACCCTTTACCCACTGCTCAATTTTATTGTCGAAGTACCATATTTCGACTGGACTAGGGCTGTTGACTGTCTTGATCTCAACATTTTGTCCCGCGTCAGCTTCTTTTCTGTAACCTCTTTTAGCTTCTTCAAGGGAATTGAATATTCCCTTGGTTGGTTCACCATCTAGGTAGGCATGGAATTGAGTCATTAAACCTCCAATTGGTCTAATATTGCGGTTGGTTTTTAGTCATTATTGTTTACGTAGCTTATAAATAACAAAAGAAACAACAAAGAAAATATATGGACGCGACTCTTTTTGCAAGCACAGCAAAACAACAAAGGACACCCAGAACTAAAAAAATAAAAATCACCAAAAACGTGAATACATTTTTATAATCAAAAATTGATTGTTAAAAGAAATTATTGCGGTAGAGTGTTTCTATTATAAAATTTTAATAAAAACGAGTAATTCTACAGGCTCGTTAGGTTTCTCGTGCGTGTAATCACTTATCTATTGTTATTAGTACCATTATTTCTCTTTTATTCTTGCTATTCTGAGATTGGCAATTGCAATGAGGACTCCCCAGCAGTAATAAAAGCGAAGAATTTATCTATTACAGAATTGAAGGGGCTTTTAAAGGAAGTAGATATTTTACTAACAAAATTTACATCACTAACTTTGCCGCAGATAAATGAGCTGCCGGACGGGATAAAATCGTTATCTCCTCAACATGTAACTTCACATGGCGGCAAGAGACTTTGGATATATCTAAATGCGTGCACGCCAGACAGTAAGGTTATTTTACACGTCGATGCTGAAAGAAATGATGTTACAGTTCAGTGGGGCGATTGGGGATCGCCTAAAAGTGGTTCACTCAAATTATGGCCCAAAACCTAATCGGGTAGCCGGAGGTATCTAGCCACCAGCCCCCGCATCACCCATCATGTGGGTCCGCAATGGGCGGCTCATCTCCCGTAATGAATATTTATCCAAATATCTTTCAATGACACTAAGCCTTGTGAAGCAAAATATTCATTGCCTAGCGCAATGTTAATTCCTTTTTTTTTTCGAGCTTCTACAAGATCCTTTACTGGTGATACCACACGCTATGGCGAGTCGTTCACTGACATGCAGTTTCATTAGAAGAAAAGTTAGTCGGTCTAATTTTACTCCATTTTATTATGTAAATGAATATAACTGGGTTATTGCTGTAATGGGGGGGAATACCAATTACATCAAATATGTGATCATTCTCAATGGCCTAAATTTCACTAAAACTGCGTTGTTTTCAATCCCAATAACCTGCTATTGCTCAATCAAACGCCTTGTTGTAGAAAATTTATCCTTAGTGATATTTGATCACTAATTTAATACAAATGGTATAATTGCATACTATTCGATGATGATAATGATCTTTTCTGCTTGGGGCGCTTTGTAAATTTTGGTCAAATTGAAAGTTACTCTTCAAATAAATAAAAATGGAGCTTCAATACATCATCGATAATGTAATAAGTTTAATGTTTTCAATCAGTTAATGTGAAAAGGTAGGTTGTGCGCACTAGCTATCATAATCAACCTAACTCTTGTGTAACATTCATAAAGTCTACTTTAAAATATTCAGTTAGTATTGCTATTGAACCGTTTTTGAAAATTCATTCTATTTTAAGGGGGCAAAAAGTTTTATGTCTTTAATAATAAAATTAAAAATTGTTGGAAAGTGTAAATTAACTGCCATTTAGGTAGGTTGCAATATGACCGTAAACTTGATTGCATTCCGTTTCAACTAAATCCTCAAGATTCATAAAGGCATGTACCATATGGTCAAACTGTATATGTTTAACAGGTACTTTATTTTCTCTCAATTTTTTGGCGTAAGCTAAAGCTTCATCTTTGAGGGGATCGTGCTCAGCGGTGATGATTAAGGTTTGTGGGAAATTATGATGAATAGGTCCAAATAAAGGAGAGAGTGCTTTTCTATCTTCGTTTTTTTGAAAGTAATGATTGAAATACCAAGCTATTTTATTTGTTTCTAATAAATAACCAGAGCTATAGCTATGTAATGAAGGGCTGCTTAAAGTGTAATCAAGACTTGGGTAGATTAAAATCTGCTTATTGATTTTTATATTATCGTTATGGCAATTATTCATAACCAAACTTGCGCAAATAGCACCACCAGCACTATCTCCCGCTATGTATAACTGTGAATTAGCATTCAGCCCCATAAGTGCTTGCTTATAATTCTCTAAAACTAATTGAGCATCATCTATTCCTGCCGGGTATGGGAATTCTGGAGCGAGTCGATAATTAACCGATATGACAATGCAATGACTTGCTAGTGCTATCTTTCGACATATCACATCATATAATGCTATATCGCCACACATATGACCGCCACCGTGAAAGTAAAGTATCACAGCTTGTGCCTTGTTTGGCGTTGAGGAATAAACTCGGGTTAACACTGAGTGATTATTTACCATTATCTGAAAATCGCTAAGATACGTTATCTCAGGCTTATCACCAGAAAACTGGCATAAACTAGCAAAATCTACTCGTGCTTTTGTCGGAGTAAGTTTTGTATTAATTCGTTTTTCCTGGTTTAGTTTTTCATTAATTTTTAACAAAAAATGTTTTAATTTTTCAGATACCATAAGATTAGCATTGCCTAAATTTGTAATTGAAATAGTTCATCAATATTCATCAAAAAGTAAGCTGCAGGGAATTTAGCTTCATTACTCTGCATCACTTATCTTAGTTAGTTTAGTGCTGTAACGCAGGTTTTTTACCTGATTAGCTTATAAATTCACCCTTGATCATCTTTTACTCTTGTTTTACCTAGCACCGTCAGTATAATGTCAATCCACTTTGCAGGGGCGTAGTTCCAATTGGTAGAACAGCGGTCTCCAAAACCGATGGTTGGGAGTTCGAGTCTCTCCGCCCCTGCCACTTTACTGTAAATACAGTATTAGAGAAATAAGTTGTTAATAAGTCTAAAGTTAATAATCTGTTTTTAAAGTACATTATTAAGTTTAGATTTTGAAGGAATTACCCTGTCTTGGCACGGGGTTGTTGTGTCTGTTCTTAAGGGTAAAAAATTAAGGTAATAGAATTATGAGCACTAAAGTAGAAACACCATCCAGCTCAATGGATTCTTTGAAATGGTTATTAACTTTTGCATTTTTAGGTGGTGCAGTCGTTGGTAACTTTATGTTTGAAGACATGTCAGTTTTAATTAGAGCTGTAGGCGTAGTCGCGGCTGTTGCGATAGGCCTGGGAATTGCCTCGCAAACTGGTAAAGGTAAAGATTTTATTGTATTTGCTAAAGAAGCAAGAATTGAAGTTCGTAAAGTTGTTTGGCCAACGCGTCAAGAATCAACGCAAACAACTTTTATCGTTATGATAGCGACAGTTGTTATGGCATTGATCTTATACGCGATCGATGGTGGTCTATTCTGGCTTGTTAGTAAATTAACTAGTTTAGGGGTTTAATGCTGTGACAGAAGAAAATACAGAATTAAAATTTCGTTGGTATGTAGTACAGGCGTTTTCAGGTTATGAGAAACGTGTATCACTGACCATTCAGGAACATATCAAGCAAGAAGGCTTAGAAGAGTACTTCCGTGAAGTTTTAGTACCCACAGAAGAAGTTGTTGAAATGCGTGCTGGTCAAAAGCGTCGTTCAGAGCGTAAATTTTTCCCAGGTTATGTACTGGTTGAAATGGTAATGAATGACAAAAGCTGGCATTTAATCAAAGGCACTGAACGTGTAATGGGCTTTATTGGCGGAACCAAAGAACGTCCAGCGCCAATTAGTAAAAAAGAAGCAGATCGCATTCTTAATCGCTTACAAGAAAATGAAGACTCGCCTAAACCAGCTACCTTATTTGAGCCTGGTGAAGTTGTTCGTGTTATCGATGGTCCATTCGCTGATTTCAACGGTGTTGTTGAAGAAGTGGATTATGAGAAAAGTCGCGTAAAAGTTTCAGTACTTATATTCGGTCGTTCTACACCGGTTGAATTAGAGTTTGGTCAGGTAGAAGCTGACAAGTAATAGAACTACCTAAATTCCAGGTCACGTTTTATAGTAAAAGCACAATCCCAGTATTGTGCTTTTTTGTTTTCTGTTCAGTAAATAATGACAATTTACTTTGCTGATAAAACAGTCTGTTGACCGAATGATTGAGTATGTTAGTATCGAATAATGAAAAAAATTAATTCAACATTCAAAAATTTCTTTAATAGCCAACTTTGTTGCTGCTGTGATTTTTCACGGCTGCGACCTATCATTTAATTTTTTGAATTTGATCAAAAAAGGGCCGCAGATTTATCTGCGGCCTTTTTTTTGTGCTGCTGAAATGTAAAAGGTAATAAAATTATGAGTAATCAACTATTAGTAAAGTTATATGATACTTATCAAAGATCTTTGGTAGATTTTAATGCTATTAAAGATAATGTTGTTGGTTTATATGCCTGTGGTCCTACTGTGTATGATTATGCTCATATAGGAAACCTCAGAACCTATTTATTTGTTGATACTTTACGTAGAGTCTTAGAGTTAGGTGGTTATAACGTTCAGCATGTAATGAATATTACAGATGTTGGCCATTTAGTGTCAGATGGTGATACAGGTGAAGATAAAATGGAAAAAGGCGCACGTAAACAGCAGAAATCAGCATGGGATATTGCAAAATACTTTGAGCAAGCATTTATAAACGACATCAAAAAGTTAAATATTAAAACTCCAACAACAATGTGTCGTGCGACTGAACATATACAAGAACAAATAGAATTTATCCAGGAAATTGAAATTAATGGTTATACCTACCAAACCAGTGATGGCATTTATTTTGATACACAAAAACTGAATGACAGTAACTTTAACTATGGCCATTTAGCACGATTAGATATTGAAGGATTACAGGCAGGTGCCAGAGTTGATATCGCAGATAAACGGAATGTAACAGATTTTGCCCTTTGGAAATTTAGCACAGATGCAGAGCGTCAAATGCAATGGCCTAGCCCCTGGGGTATTGGTTTTCCAGGCTGGCATATTGAATGTTCAGCCATGAGTGAGAAATATTTAGGTAAACAATTTGATATACATGTTGGCGGAGAAGATCATATTCCTGTGCATCATAGTAATGAAATAGCACAATCTCAGGCACGACACGGTTGCAAACAGGCGAACTACTGGATGCATGGCTATTTTTTACAATTAAATAAAGAAAAAATATCTAAATCTGGACAATCCTTATTATTAAGTAGTGTTATAGATCAAGGCTTTGAGCCTTTGGCATACAGGTATTTGGTGTTAACCAGTCATTATCGGAGTCAGTTAAACTTTAGTTGGGGTTCACTCGAAAGTGCACAAACGTCTTTAAATCGAATGCGTTTAGGTATCGCCGAATTTGCTAATAATGGCACTGTAAATGAATCTTTTAGAAATCAGTTTCATGAATACGTTTTTGAAGATTTAAAAATGCCACAAGCATTGGCACTTGTCTGGTCTGTATTAAAAAGTGACATAGCAGGTGCTGATAAAAAAGCGACTATTTTGTATTTTGACCGGGTACTGGGTTTAGCCTTAGATAATTTCGTAGAAACCGAGTTGGATATACCTGATGAAGTTAAGGCGCTTGCAGAATTACGGCAGTTAGCGCGTGAAAATAAAGATTGGATTGGTTCTGATAAATTAAGAGATGACATTGCAAGGTTAGGTTATGTGATCAAAGATAATGCTGATGGTTATAAGATAGAAAGTAAGCTCTGAACATGCAGAAATAACACCGACAGCTTGGTAATATGATGTCCAATAGACTCATTGGTCGGATATCATTTTACCAATTAGCCAATCATACAGTATCATCTAGTTAATTAATTATTTTATGGTCTAAAAATCTGAATGTATAAATTTGTCCTGCTTTTTACAGTTTTATTCTTCACGTTTATTTTATGGGTGATATTTATGGCAAATACAGGGCAGTCAACGATATTTTTTAAATTAGTTAAAACGGTTCCGTATGGCGACAAGTTGGGGCATTTTGGTTTGTTTGGCATATTAACCTTGGCGCTTAATTTTATTACGAACTTTAAATGTTTTAAACTTGGTTGTATCAAGCTGTATTATGGCACCTTAGCTGTTACGGTTTTTGTGATATTTGAAGAGCTTAGTCAATATTATATTCCGAATCGCACATTAGATGTGTATGACTTTTTAGCTGATGCTGTGGGGATTAGTTTGTTTACACTCTTTTCTTATTTTATCGCTCAAAAGCGTCATTTTATAAAGCCATGAATTTAATTTGATTCTAAGGTTCAGTTCCGTTTATGGCTAGTGCATGAATTTGAGCAGGTTATAATTATTTAAACTGAAATCAAGTTGAAGAAAAATGTCGAGTCTTTCATTATCAATAGCGCGTTGTCAAAAAGCCCGGTTATCACGAGATCCACGATTTGATGGCAAGTTTTTTACTGCTGTGAAAACAACAGGTATTTATTGCCGTACAATTTGTCCTGTTTGTCCACCGAAAGAAGAAAATGTTACCTATTATACAACGGCAATAGAAGCTGCAAATGCGGGCTATCGACCATGCTTAAGGTGTCGCCCTGATAGTGCGCCAGGATCCCCTGCCTGGAAGGGCATAAATACAACCTTAGATCGTGCAATTTCTCTTATAGAGCAAGGCGCATTACAATATAGCTCCTTAACTGATTTGGCCGACAGACTTGGGATCAGCGATCGTTATTTACGACAGTTATTTAAAACACATTTGGGAACTTCACCAAAAACGTATGCGCTTTATCAACAGTGTTTATTTGCGAAGCAATTATTACATCAAACACAATTACCGATTACTCAAGTCGCATTAGCAAGTGGTTTCACCAGTATTCGCAGGTTTAATGATGCTTTTCAATCTCAGTTAAAGCTTACGCCTTCGCAGATGAGAAAGTCAGGCTCTGAACCTGCAAATGCTTTGCAATTAAAACTTGCTTACAGACCACCGTTCAATTGGTCGTTTATGCAAAAATTCTTTTCAGCAAGGAAGATCCCTTTACTTGAATGGGTTGATGAACATAGTTATGGACGCACTTTTAACTGGTATGGCTGTAAAGGTGAATTCACTGCGACGCATATTGAAAAATCCAATCGTTTTGATGTAACAATTTACCTTGATGATGTTAGTCAGTTAAAGCCTGTGGTAAATAATATTCGGAGAATTTTAGATTTAGATGTTGATCTGCAAGCGGTTGAGCACGATCTTAGTTTATGTTTCGACGGAAAGTTTCCGGTAACTACTGGAATTCGTTTACCTGGAATATGGAGCATGTTTGAAGCGGGAGTGCGCGCAATTCTAGGCCAGCAAATATCTGTTGTTGCAGCTAAAAACTTAGTGACAAAATTAGTTGATGAGTTAGGTGAATCAATTCATCTTAATGGTGATTTACCAAAGAGTGATGATATAGTCGAGCATAAATTATTTCCTACGCCCGAAGTTATGGCTTATTGTGATTATGATTTTTTTAAAATGCCTGGCTCTCGCAAACAAACGCTTCGTAATTTGGCACAGCATTTTTTAGACCATGATACACCTGAAGAGCCTGCGGCCTGGTTGAAATTAAAGGGAATAGGACCCTGGACAGTTGACTATGCCAGAATGAGAGGCCTTAGTGAGCCGGATATTTATTTAGGTGGAGATTTGGGGGTTAAAAAAAGTGTAGAAAAATTGACTCATGAACCTGCTGGTAATTTTAATCCGGATCAGGCTTCGCCCTGGTGTAGTTATTTAACTTTTCAATTATGGAGTCAGTTGTAATGTATACAGATTATATTGAAACGCCTTTGGGCTTAATGGAATTTAAAGCGTCAGATAAAGGGATCACTCAAGCAATATTTTGTGGCCAGGATATTAAAACAGTGGCAGCTAATGAAATTACGGATATTTGCAAATTACAGTTAAATGAATATTTTATCGGAAAACGCCAGGTGTTTAATATGCCATTAGATCCAAAAGGCACTGATTTTCAAAAATCTGTATGGGCGTGTTTGTCTCAAATCCCTTTTGGTGAAACCTGGACATACCATGATATAGCTAAAATGCTAAATAATGCTAAAGCGTCTCAGGCGGTTGGTGGGGCAAATGGTAGAAACCCAATTAGCCTGATAGTACCATGCCATAGGGTGATAGGTGCCAGCGGTGCATTAACTGGTTATGCCGGTGGTATTGAGCGCAAGTTGTGGTTATTAAACCATGAAGGAGTTAAGGTAAAAAAATCTAAGGAGACTCAGGATTTAGATATCAATAATGTAAGACATGCCAGACAGGATAAAACACAGTTTTTAACTTAAATAAACTATAAGGAATTAGATCATCAAAAAGTTCAAAAGGGTAACCCCACATTTAGCAACGTTGTTCATTTTAGGCTTTTCTACTTTTACAGTATCCGCGACAAGTATTACACCTGACGCCAAAGCGGCTGTACAGAATAATACGGCATTAGCATGTGAATTTTCACCTCAAGATTCAGCATGGATCAATCAGGCTATCAAATCTTGGCATTATACAAATAAAACTATCACCCAAATATCTGATATCGGAAAGTTTGACGTTGTTTTTTATGACTCTGAATGTCAAAGAATGAGTCATAATGCTTTAAGTGTAAAAAAAGGAGTTAATTGGATTTCTACATTACATAAGGGGATGGTTCAATTGCCTGATGGGGATGAAATGCCGCCTATGGTTAATTCTTTTACCTCGTCCAGTAATGTTAAAGACGGTAAAACTTTCTTTGTTATGTCAGCCCCCAGTGTATGGCAACAAGGAGGAGTGAAAAGTAAATTGGGATTAGAGCGATTTATGGTACCAGTTATGCTGCATGAGGCGATGCATGCGATCCAATCTCCAACCTATGGCAAAAAAATAGAGTTATTAACCAGGAAGCATAATTTATCAGATAATTTTAACGATGATAGTGTGCAAAAGCTATTTGAGAATAATGTTGAATTTTCAGAATCAGTGCAATCAGAAATAAAGCTACTGATGCAAGCTGCACTCGCGCCAACAGATGCTGAAGCGCGAAAGCTGGCGCTACAAGCCCGTGATAAAATTAAAAACAGGTATCACACCTGGATGTCTGGGGATGCACTAAAATATCGAGATATTGACGACGCATGGTTAACAATGGAAGGGTCAGGGCAATGGGTAGGCTATAGTTGGCTTAAGGATGCTAAAGGTGGTGCATTGTCAAAAGATGAAGCTATAAAAGGTTTTGGTCTTCGTGGTAAATGGTGGTCTCAAAAACTCGGTTTTGCATTATTTATGGTTATCGAGCGTTTATCTGATAACTGGAAAAATGATGCCTTTGGCGATGGTTCGAGAACGATTTTAACTTTGTTAGACGACGCTTTGAAAGAGCGGTAATTTTTTAAGGTGCACGACAATTGCACATTACTCTGATATTTGAACGCATTTTTTGAAAAGTGATAATATTTTACTTTATGCAGCCAATAGTCGCAGTTCGTTGAATAAGCAAATCTGGAATTTTGCAGCTATAATTGTTGATTAAATGAACCAGGCGACTAAGAGGGGTGTAATTTTATGAAAGACGCCTTTATTTATAAATCTTTATTATCTGGCCTTTCATTTCACATTCTGACGGCATTTACTTTTATTACTAGTACGAGTGTGATTGCAGCAGAAGCGCAATCGGATTTGTTTGATTTATCAATCGAACAATTAATGACGCTTCAGGTAACAGTTGATTCAACTCGTCCCCAGTCGCTTTTTGACAGCAATGCGAGTGTATCTGTCATCACAGAGCAAGATATCAAAATATATGGCTATCAATCTGTTCTTCAAGCAATCAGTCAGTTAGCCGGCGTTGAAAAAATAAATACCTATTTCCAAAAATCTTTAACGACTATAAGAGGAGTACTTCAAGACAATTATGCTAATAAGGTACTGATCATGATTAATAATGTCCCAAGTTGGGATGGTACTTATAGTGATAGTAAAGTAAATAGCATTAACATACGTGACGTAGAGCGTATAGAGGTACTAAAAGGGCCTAGTTCAGTGCTTTATGGTACTAATGCTTATAGTGGTGCGATTAATATAAAGCTAAAAAATCATGCATCAGCTTACAAAAAATTGAATGTACAAATTGGCGAAAAAAACAGTTATTCATTGAATTATGCACAAAATTATAAGTGGTCTGAAGATACCAAATTGTTTTTATCTTTAACCAGCGAACAAGAAGCAGAACAAAGCGTAAGTTTTACTGATGAGACTGGGGAAACTCGCGATATTTCCGAATATATCGAAAACGACAGTATTACTTTGGCTTTGAACAGTGGTGCGCATAAATTGTTGTTTAACGCTTATGAGATAAATGAAAACTTTTTTGCCGTGATACCCGTTTATAGCCGAGCCGGTGGTAGTCGGAGTAATAAAGGGCAAATGCTAGGTTATGGTTATCAGCACAGTTTTTTTTCTGATGACTTATTTAAGTACCAATTTGTATATGACCATACTAAAAAACATTATTTTCGCTATGCAGATTTACATGAATATAGTTTTAGAGAAAGTGAGCGATATTCTCACTCGCTTTCATATACGTTAGCGTTAGATAAGCCATATGCACTGGAGTTTGGTTTAGATCATGAAACCAGGAAAAATCTGGATTTTTCTAATTACAATAATGAGAATAATTTTGTAGCAGAACATAATGTCACTGGTCGTTCAGTTTATTCGTATGCTTTATGGTCGCAGTTTAATATGGCATTTGATAAACATCATTGGTTACTGGGCTTGAGAAACACTGAAAACGAATTATTTGGCAATAACCTTTCCGGGCGCTTAAGTTATCAATATCGTATGTCAGATCTACAGAGAGTTAAATTGATAGCAGCACAGTCATATCGTGCACCTTCTTTGTTTGAATTGTATTTCGAAAATAGCATCACAGGTTTATACGGTAACCCAGACTTATTGCCTGAAACAAGTGATTCTTTTGAACTGGTTTACCTTGCCAGCCAGAAAGAGTGGTCGTTACAGGCAACTGCATATTATGCCACCTATGATGATAAAATATTTCGTCGTATTGGCGAACTGACGTTAGATGATGGCTCTCATGTGACAGGCGTAAATATTTATACTAATGGTAATGAATTTAGTTCAAAAGGGGTCGAAACTGAAATTCGTTTTCAAAGCGAGCAGTATAATTGGGGGGCTTTTTTCAACATAAATTATATTCGGGGTGATAAAGGGGATTTATCTGGCGATGATGAATACTATAATTTTAAATTTTCTCCAAAGTATAGTTGGTCTCTTGGTGTGAATAAAAGGTGGCAACATTTTACTTTATCCAGCACTTTAAATTACAGAGACAGTACAGAAGGTCCTGATGCACCAATCGACAGCGCCCTAACCATAGATGTAAATGCTATTTATTTACAACGTTTAGTGGGGGTCGAATTGAGTCATAACATTCGTATCAATAATCTAAATAAAGAAAGTGCGTCAGTAGCAGAATATGTCAGGCGCAGAGGAGTAAATGAATACCCTATACTGATAGACCGCTCGATTAGCTATCAATTGAGTTTTACTTTTTGATTGGAGCCAGTTTATTTTATTGGCATATGGAATATTCTTTGGGGATGTCTGTTAAATTGCTACCAACAACAGACATGCCATTAACAAGTTCACTATTGCCACATAACCAACTTACGGGTAACAGAGGGTTTTCAGCCACATAAATGGGGCGAATGCTGAGAATTTTCCCTGCCAGTGGCGCATTAATCTTATTGCCAAAACTCACATGTATTGCACCCTCAATAACAGAAATCTTATTGACATAATTGCCAATAAATTTATCTGCGCTGGCGATATTTAATTCTTTATTGGTTTGAGCAAATCGACCATTTTGTGCATGGTATCTGATTATTTCCTTTTTTAGTGGGCCTATTAAACTCATACTTTCACTGATCTTAGCGCGGGTGATATACACGGAATAATTTGGTAAGGCAACGGCTGCTAATATGCCGATTATTACAACTACGACCATTAATTCGATTAAAGTAAATCCCTTATTTTTTCGATATATGTGTTTCATTTTTTATCCTTTATTATATTCATACATAGATGTTATTTATAATTAACTGACTGAACCCAATTGAAAAATAGGTAAATACATAGCTATGATCAAAGCGCCAATAAAAATCGCGATCAATAGGGTTAAAACTAAATTTATCTTTTGATTTATCTGATAATTTTGTAACGGATCTAGTTTTGGTGTGACAGCTATCAAAGTTTGGATTTCAAGCTGGTTTTTTTTGGCTAGTTCCCACTCCTGGCTAGATAATAAGGGGCTTATTTGCTCAGTAGCTAGTTTTAGGCCGCAGTAATACCAAGCTTGTAGCTGCTGACCTGTGACAAAGTTATTATAGGTATTCGACCAGGTATTAAATATTCCGGTTACTGTCAGCCAGCGGGGGAGTTGTTGCATGTTTTTCATTGCTTGGTTAATGTGGTAACAGACTATAAATATGGTAATGATCATCATCAGCATAATGCAAAGAAACCAAGTGTTATATTCTAAGATAAGTGATGTAAATGAAGGTAGCATAGCACCTGTATTCGAATAAACACTTTGAAATGAAGGTAAAATTCTGGTGATAAAAAGTACTAATATAAATGAAGAAAATATCAGTAAAAAGATAGGGTAAAAGATAGATAGTTTCACCGGAGGGGATTGTAAAAATTCGCTTTTCTTTGCTGCCAGATAGTATTTTGCCGCGGTTGATATGTCTTTATCTGGTTTAAAACTGCCTGACAGCTCTGGAGCCGACTGTAAATCTTGTGTTAAGTCTGATAATAATTCCCAGGATTTTTCACAGCTTTGCAGTTTTTGAGTTAGTAGTAAATGCTGTCTTTGAAAAGACTCGGATAATGAATCAGATTGTTTTTCTGCCATAGTTTATTCACTGTTATTAGTTTATTACCTAGTTTAGCCGAAGATTTTAAGTTTTTTGTTGTTCTGCAATGCTATTTTTTAAATTAGAAATTAAATCATAATTCCCACCATGTTTGGCTGCCGTATTTAAATCTTTCAATGCTTTAGCATAATCACCTTGCTGTAAATACGAAATACCACGATTTAAATAAACATTTGCATAATCAGGTTTGAGCTTTATGGCGCTTGCAAAGTCGGTCATGGATAATAATTGTTGATTTGAAATCCAGTAAGCTATGGCCCTATTATTATAGGCTTCAGCATAAGAAGAATTAGATGCTATTGCTAAACTGTATTCTTTAATAGCTAAGGTTAATTTACCAAGAGCTTCAAGTGAGATCCCTTTGTTATTATAAGATTTGAAATATGATGGTTGCACAGCGGTAGCTGTATCATAGTCTTCAATTGCTTTTATATGCTGTTTTAGCAGGGCAAATGTGAGGCCACGGTTGTTAAAATATTCAGCTTCATTGGAATTTAATGTTATTGCCTGATCAAAGTCAGCTAAGGCTTGGTTAAACAGACCTGAGTTACGGTAGCTATTGCCTCTGCCATTATAGCCTCTGGGGTCTGCACTATTTATTTTAATTGCCTGATTGAATTCATTTATGGATAGTTCGTAATCTGAATTTATTTGGTATTTTACTTCCTCTTGACTTCCATTATTGTAATATTCAAGACCAAGATTTAAATGATGTTCTAATTTTCCAGTCAACTTATTAATCCTTTAACTCCATGTAAATATTAGTTAAAAATATACTTTGTCGCCATTTAATTGAGAGTAACATAACTTTAAAAGCGATTATAACTTTAATAATAAAAATGATATCTATTTTCACTTACTTTAGTTCTATTTTTGTTTTTAATAATTAATAAAGGAGTAAAAGAGTTAAAAGCAGAGAAAGCAGTGTTTATTGAAAATATGTAAAGTTCGGCTAAGTTTATAGGGTATAAAGCAAACTTTACTTAACGTTTATTTTCTAAAAAATTGGTATTTATATGGGCTATCAAAGACTAAGGGGTATTCTATTTATATGGGGTCTTATCTGTTTGCTGTCACCTTTTGCTGCGATGATACATTATCCAGATATGAAGCATTCGACTCCTCAGGCGCTAAATCATATTGAGACAAGTATTAATGAGCAAGCTGTGTTTGATGAGGAAACAAAAAATAAACTGAATTTAGCGATAAATAGATTACAGGCCAATGACAGCGGCCTGAAACTACATAGTAACTGGAGTTATAATTTATTAACCGCTATTAGCCTTATCTCGTCTTTAATCAGCTTTTATATAGTCTGTAAATTGAAAGTTTTAATGAGATAAATAATTCAATAGTTAATTTTCTATAATGTTGAGAAGCTCTCTGGTTTTATGTTGCATTAACATGTGATTTTGTTTGCTTTCAACATTGAGTCTTAATAGGGGCTCTGTATTTGATATTCTGACATTAAAGCGCCAGTCACTAAACTCCATACTTAGACCGTCTGTATTATCTGTTTTTAATGCTGAACCCTGGTAAGTCTGTGATATTAAATTGATGACAGTTTCAGGGTTTGCCACTGTGCGATTAATTTCGCCACTACAGGGATAAAGGGTTTTTCTTTCATGGATCAAAGATGATAATGTTTGTCCTGTTTTGGCTAATAAAGACGTAATAAGTAACCAGGGAATATTGCCGTTATCACAATAAGCGAAATCACGGAAGTAATGATGCGCACTCATTTCACCGCCATAAATGGCATTTTCTTTTCGCATGCACTCTTTAATGAATGCATGGCCTGTTTTACTTTGTATGCTAGTGCCGCCATGTTGTTTTACTATATCTTGTGTACTCCAGTATAATCTGGGGTCGTGAACAATTTTTTCTCCCGGATGCGAATCTAGCAGCATAGAAGCTAATAACCCAACAAGATAATACCCTTCAATAAATTGACCTGTTTCGTCAAAAAAGAAACATCGATCAAAGTCACCATCCCATGCGATGCCAAGATCTGCTTTATGTTTTTTTATGGCTTCGACAGTGTCTATTCTATTTTCCGGTAATAATGGATTAGGCACACCGTTAGGAAAGTTGCCATCGGCTTGATGGTTTAATTTGATAAACTCGAATGGTAAATGAGTTTCTAATCTATCGATTATTTCGCCCGCACCGCCATTACCGGCATTGACGACTATTTTTAATTTGGTCAGCTTCTTTATATCAATATATGCTAATAAATAGTCAGTATAAGCTTTCGCTATTTTTAGTTGTTTTACAGTCCCCTTTTTACTGATAGCAGGAAACTCGTTCTGTTCTACTAAAGATTGAATTGCTTTAAGCCCGGTATCACCACTAATCGGTTTGGACTGTTCGCGCACGAACTTCATGCCATTAAACTCTTTGGGGTTATGGCTGGCTGTTACACAAATCCCCCCGCATAAATTTAAGTGGAATGTTGCAAAGTAAACTTCTTCGGTACCACATAGCCCTATATGTACAACGTCAGTACCACCATCAGTCAGGCCTTCTATAAGTGCGTTGGATAATTCTGGGCTGGTTAAACGAATATCATGTCCAACGACGACATTTTTTGCATTTAGAAATTGCGCATACGCTCTGCCAATTCTATAAGCGATATCGGTATTTAACTGTTCTGGCACTTTGCCACGAATATCATATGCTTTAAAACACGTTAATGCGGACATTGTTTTTTTCCTGTTTGTACAAAGATTAATTGTTTTGAATGCTCACCGTTATTATTTGTTAGTGCTCATTCTTGTTTATACATGAATTTTGGTACATAAATCAGTGGGTATTCTACAATAATACGTTTTCTGTCAGAAGTGGCTAATAGAAAAATATGTTAGGCTAGTAATAATTAAAGGAGAATTAAATTTATGAGTGTCAGTCAGGTATTAACTTGGTTAAGCCAATATCAATTATTTGTTTTAGCTTATTTGTTATCGGTGCCTTTACTTATTTTTTTATTGGGCATAGGTTATAAAAAACAAGCAAAACGTCAGTTCCGTGATTATCTGTGTTCTGTCTTTATTTATGGCATAACCATCCCCGGAATATTTAGCATTACCATGTTGTTATATAGTTTCTTATTTTTAAAAAGTAACTTATTACAAACCAATGCTGTGTTGTATTTTTTACCCTGGATTTCAATGTTTTTTACCTTTTGGTTAACTAAACGTTATACCAATTTAACGGGGTTACCTGGGTTTGGTCGTTTATCAGGTTTAATGCTAATGATGGCATTGGTATTTTTATGCTTGTTTGTATTATATAGAATGCGTTTTATCGTTGGCTTTTTTGCATCTTTTGAAACTCTACTTGTTGTAGGTATTTGTATTTTCTTTGGAATTAAATATGCTGCAAGCAAAATGTCAGGGAAACAATAATACAAACTATAATAGTAATAAATGTCTGTAAAGGGTTGTTTTATCCATAAATAATCCTTGGCGGACTATATGGTGCTCTAGTTTAGATTTTTTAGTTCTTCTTATCATAACTTTCACTATTTTTCTTATACTTCATGGCTTTAATTATAATTTCCAGTGAATTTCATTTCTCAACTTTTCTACCATTTTCTTATCTGGGCCCGCTACTGAGGCATAAACAAATGTTTGTTTGTCTAATTTGGCGCAGGTGATAGATGCCTTATTATCGTTGAATTTGCCATAAACATATTTGGCTTTATCGTGTTTTAGGTTTTTACTTATGGACTTAAAACTCAGGGATTTTAGAATACTTTCCCCCTTCAAAGAGCAAAGATCTGGGGAAATATTCAGTAATTTAAAATCTGACCATAAATGAGGAGCATATGTTTTAGTGATCACCGTGGTTTCGGGTGTACCGTAAATTTTATCAATAATATAATCACTTAGGGCAATACCATGATTTGATATGAAATAAATTGATATCAAAAACACAACAAGTGCGATTTTTTTAAACATGAAGATTTCCTAGCGAGGAATGTCATTTGAAGCTGTGAATATCGCGTATTTTGTAGCAAATAACAGAGTAATGCAACTATTTAAAAATCAGGTAAATCAGTGGTTTTTGATTCTAAGCCCCATTTTTGTTGGATTTGTTCTAATTGACCTGATTTAACCATTTGTTTATATGCTTGCTGGTAGCGTTTAACTAATTCTGAGTGTGTATTTAAACTAAAAGCAATGCTTAAATCTGACTTGAGTTCTGGAATGGACAACACCTTCACCATTTTATTTATATCAAAATTGAGTAACTGACTTCTTGTTGCAAATGTCAGTTCGGCCCCTATGATCAAATCGACTCGCTTCTTAAATAAGAGCCCCATATTTTGTTGTTCTTTGGCTATCGGAACAATTTTTAAGAAATTATTCTGACGTAAATACTGATCGGCATTGGAGTTTTTGGTGGTGGAAATAATATACTTTTTCAGTTGCTCTACAGAGCTAACATTCTGTTTAAATTCCGATTTTAATGCCCAGAAGTATAATTGCTCTTCAATTAAGCTACCAATCCATTGAAACTTTTCCTCTCTGATTTTGGTTCTGGCGATTGAGAAGATCAAAGTATCTTTTTCTCTGGAGGCCAAGGTATAAGCTCTTGCCCACGGCATCACCTGAATATCCGCGGTATCTCCTGTTATTTTAAATAATGCATGCACTATATCAGTAGAATAACCGCCTAATGAGCCATCTTGGTTTTTAATTTGGTAAGGTTCCAGGTATTCAGTTACTACGTTGATTTTTCTTGCATGTATAAAAGGACTGAATAATAAAAAAGCGAGTATGAGTATTGTGCTTTTTAACAGCATTGAACGTCCAGAATATGTGACAGAAAATAGTTAATACATGGTTATTAATAACCATATATTATAATGGCGTTATTAGCCATGCAATCCATAAAATGTTCCGTCGAATGAGTTTATCATAACTATGCTGAACAGCATTATGATGTGCAGGATGAACATGAACTTTATTGATTTCGATCTCTTTATCGTGATGCATAATAATGGTATGTGTGAGCAGCGATTGAGTGATAAGTATGCTAAATAATATCGTTCGGGAAATGTATTTTTTTAGTTTTTTTATGACAGGCATTTATTATTGTTTGAATAGAAGATGTGATTCGACCTGACTTAGAAGTGTGTACTTTCGGTATTTTATTGTTTTATCTGTTATTTTAATGTGTCATTGAATCTTTTTTCTATTTTATGGTCGAATGTTTGTGATATGTGTATATGCTGCCTGGGTTGTTAGATTGAGGTTTATACTGAAATGTATTCAGGGTTGCTTTAAACTAATAAACCTCCAAATATTGAAATTGATAAATAAGATTAGTGATTGTTAATGCAAAACCTGGTAGAAGTTTTTGAGTTTGTTTTAGATTTCTCATCAACAATTATGTTGTTTATGGTGATAACTCTGGTAAACATAGGGTTAAAATGGTTACCTTCAGTAAATAAAATTAGCTTATTTTTAATTTTATTTTTAGCATTTAAATTAGTTGGATTTACCTTTTTATTGTTAGAAGTTGAAATAGCATATAAATTATATATCTGCATTTTGCCTGGTATCTTGCTTCTCGGACCTTTAATGACGCGTTTTACGCGCTCTACATTATTAATGCAAAAAGACTCTCTTCTAGATGTTAAATCTGTTATTCCATTATTAATTGGTTACTTTTTGATTTTTCCTTATATTATTTATCCTTATAACGTGACTCAAATGCATAGCAGTGAGCAACCTTGGGTATTGGCATTTGGTGTTAATGCTTTTGTATTCTTATTTATTATTACAAGTAGTTATCACTTTATTCGCATGTTATATAAATTCTATAAGGGATCTTTATATTCTGTGGGTTACGACAACCAAACCTATATTTGGTTAAAGGGGGTGTGGTTTACTATGACTTTCATCTGGTTATCCTTATTACATAATATGATTTCCGGTGTGATTGAGATACCGTGGGAAGCTTTGGGCGTTTCCTGGCTGGCGATAGATATATTTACCAGTTTTATTGATCTCTTTGTCATTTTTAGTTTGACTATATTAACCGTGATTTTTTGTAAAAAACCCATTGAGGAACCTGTTGTAGAACTATGTGATATTTCGGATAAGTACGAAAAATCTGCATTATCGAAAGAGCAGGCGCTTGATATATTAAAATCAGTTGATTGTGTTATGAAAACGGAACAGCATTTTTTGGATAACAGTCTAAATATTGATAAACTGGCCAATGTAATAAACTCTCCTTCGCAATATTTGTCACAGGCAATTAATCAATATAGAGATATGAATTTTTATGAGTTAGTTGCCAGTTATCGTATTGAATATGCCAAAGAGATCTTAGTTAAGGAACCGAAAAAAAATATCATGACAGTGGCAATGGATGCCGGTTTTAATGCAAAAAGCACTTTTAATCAGACTTTCAAAAAAATGACGGGTATAACGCCATCTGAATACAAAAAATCCAAAAAAAACTATAACTAATTGAAAAGCAAAGGCTAAAAATAAGTACAAGCTTACAGGCGTAGTCGAATAGGCATATTCGTTGGCATAAAATATCTGTTCTTATTAAAAAGAAGAGATTTATAGTTTATGAGAATCCCTCAGTTATCGATAGTTACGATTTTAATGACCTCAGGTATCACAGCTTGCGGTAGTGCTAACAATTCACCCGCACCAGAAGCGATAAAACCTGACGCTCCCATTGTTAGTATTACAGCTGAATCTACGATAAAACGCCTGGATAATTTTGAATTAACTGCAATTGCATCAGATGTGAACGAAGATATTTCCAGTTATTTATGGCAACAAACAGCTGGTCCAGACACAGTAAACATTTTAAATGAAACGGCATTAAATACTCAGGTAAGCTTCCCTAAAATAGCGGGGAAATATACTTTTCAGTTAACGGTAACGGATTCGACTAGCTTATCAACCAGCAAGAGTATAGAAATAAATGTAACCAATGCAGCACTGCTGGATTGGTATGATTGTAATTTACCAAATATTCAAAATAAGCGAGCCGACAGTGAGTGTTTGGATCTACAGGCGCCCTTAGATTGGTCCGCACCTTCTGCTGCACAAATCGAAAATTTAGTCGTACGCTATCTGGCACCACAGCAACCCGCAAAAGGTAAGGTCTGGATATTAGATGGTGGCCCTGGCGGTAATGCTAAATGGGCTATGAGAACAGAGCATCAACAAAAATTTAATTCACAAGAGTGGGATATTTATATTCCAATCCATCGTGGCGTTGAAGGATCCTCTAAGTTGGTGTGTGAAAACGGACTTAATCTACCAACGAGCGAATGTTTTAATGAATTAATGACAAAATATGATGGTGAGTTATCGGCCTTTAATACAGAAAATGCTGCTTTTGATCTTATCGATGTCATAGATAAAGTAAGTGAAACTACAGAAAAAGACATCATTTATGGCGCTTCTTATGGCACATTTCTGGCGCAAAAATATCTGCAATTACAAACTGAATTTCAAGACGAAGTACAAATCGATGGCGTGATTTTAGATAGCAGTGTACCGTTAGATTTTCAGGCAATTGAGATGGCTGAAAATTACGAGCTCATCGGCAATCGGGTTTTGGATTTATGTAATGAAATTCCATTTTGTCGGGAACAGCTTGATGGAGATGCGCATGTATTTATTGTGCAAACTTATGAAAAACTTTCCCAAGGCAAATGCTTTATTGGCGGTAATGAAGCTAACCCGGTTACTGTGAATTTTGCTAAGACCTTGTTTGATACTGCAGTGTCTGAGTATATTGATACTGTGCCGGGTATCTTAAAAATGTTAAACCGCTGTAATACTAATGATCAAAATGCGTTTTTACATGTAAAACAAATAATGGGTGAACCTGAGGAATTGAGTAATTCACCATTTTTAGCGGGCGATAATTTACTAGTGACGGCCAATGTTAACAGTACAAATATGTTCAGACCTGACATCAGTAAATTTGAATACGAAGAAAAAGTTAATCAGTTAAAATTTACGGGTTTAGATAATCAAATATTCTATGAATTGGCCGAAGCCTGGCCATTAGATGCAAATCCTTTGAATGCAACATTGCCAGCTACCTCTGTTCCTTTGCTTATGTTAAATGGCGGCCTGGATCCACAATCAACGGATCTTATGGCTGAAAAAATATTGGCGGATTACTTGGGAGCACAAAAAAAACTAGTCCTTTTTCCAAACTTTTCCCATGGCGTAATCATGAAACAAAATATAGAAAATTCAGATTGTTTTGCGAATATAGTGCAAAGTTTTATGGCTGATCCTGAACTCGATGTTGATAGTCAATGTGCGGCTAATACCTTGCCTGTAGATGTGGCAGTGGAAACTGATTATGTAAAAAGTGTTTTTAGTGCTTTTTTTGGTATATCGTCACCTTGGTAAATAACATTACATTCTTAATGAGTGCTATCAAAAGTGATAGCATTCGGTTTCAGATATAAGGAAAAGGCAGTGGTAAAATTAGCATATTTAGCGCCTTTATTAATTTCGATGACACCGATTATTAATGCGACAGAGCAAACGGAACAACAAGCTTTGGAACGTATCACAGTGACTGGTACTCGCTTAAAAGGGATAGATACCGAATTTTCATCACCGGTAACCTTAATCACCCGAAAAGATATCGATGCCAGTGGCGCAACGCGTTTGGCTGACATATTACGCTCTAGTACGATAAATACTTATGGATCCCGCAGAGAATCTGCTGGTGGAACGAGACAGGGGCAAGGGACACTTAATTTGAGGGGATTGGGTGAACAGCGGACCTTGGTATTGATCAATGGCCAGCGAATTGCTAATTCTGCTGCTATTCCAGATGCTCAAAATATTAATCTAATTCCATTATCGGCGATTGAATCAGTTGAAATATTAAAGGATGGCGCATCATCTATTTATGGCGCAGATGCGGTTGGTGGAGTGGTTAATATCATATTGCGCAAAAATATTAATACTCATAATATTAGAATGTCACTAACCCAACCTGAGATAACGGGTGGCGATGAAAGTTATTTTAGCTTTTATGGCGGGGTGACAAATAACTTTGGTAACTTAACTTATTCTGCGGAACATCAAAAAAAGACAGAAATATTTTCCCGTGATATCGATCTTACCAAAGAAGGTTTGAGTAATTATGGCTATCCGGCAAGTTATAGAATTAAAGCTTTTCATCCAGCAACGGCGCAACCTTTAAGTCTGATAGTGGCTGATCCATTATGTCCTGATCAACTGAATCAGCAAGATGCACCTGATTCAAAGATTGATGGTGATTATTGTAAATATAATTTTGCTAACTACGCTCAGCTATCCCCTGCGTCCGAAAGTAATTCAGCTATGCTTGATGGTCGATGGCAATATCGTCCTGAAATATCGGTTTTTGCACACCTTGATTACAGTGAGAATGAAACCAAAGGGGTAAGTGCTGCAACCCCAAGTGCTGGTGGCGTTATTTTTTTACCGACTATGCTGGCTGATAATGCAAATAATCCTACGCAAGGCCAAACGGTTGGTTTCGATTCAGATTTCGATGGTTTAGACGATACCTTTATTGACGGGCCGTTCGATTTGGATATTTTCTATCGCAATATTTATGGTGGACAACGTAAAACAGAAAATAAAGACAAAATGCTGAATGTTTTCGCCGGAGTTGAAGGTGATTTAACCAATAAAAATTCGTTTGAAATCATTGCATTTTACAACAGTAATCAAGCAGACTCTTTGAGTGAAGGTTTATTGCGTCGTGACTTACTTCAAAATGCAATAAACAATGGTAGCTTCGATATTTTTTCTGTGAACCAGGCGACTAATACCGTATTAGGCAGCAGTTTTGCTGTGGGGTCAGCGTTTGAAGCTAAATTTAACAATCAAGGCGGACGCCTTATCCTGCATACAAATACGTTCAGTAAAGATAGTTCAGATCAAGATACTGTCTATGGCCTTGAGTATATTACTCATGATTACACAAGTGTTTTTCAGGATGAATTTAGTGAAAATGAAATTGATGGCCGAAGTGGTGGTGGTAGTGCAAAAGGTAAGCGTCAGGTATTTTCCGCATTTGCAGAAACACAATATGGATTCAATAAAAAACTGAATTTGAATTTTTCTATACGTTATGATCATTACAGTGATTTTGGTTCAAGTCTTAACCCTAAGCTTGGTTTTACTTACCGTTATTCTCCAGATATGATTTTTAGAACCTCAATTGGCACGGGATTCAGAGCGCCAAGTTTGTATGAAATGTATAGCCAGTCTAGCCAGTCATTTGCTTATATTCGAGATGTGGAACCCTGTAAGGCTACCGGTGATTTAGACAATAATGGTGTCGAAGATATATTACAGGATGTGACTACTCTGGCCGATAATCACCCATGTCAGCCAGTGAATGTAGAAGCCGTTGTTACTGGTAATAAAAAACTTGAAGCAGAAAAGTCCGGATCTTTTACATCAGGTTTTACTTATGAAATAACTGATGATAAAAGATTTCATTTTAACTTGTACTATCAGTATTTTGATAACGAAATTAGCTTGTTAAATAATGATAAGGTACTTGAACGAGAAGGACTCTTTGGTGATAGTAAGCGTGTTATTCGAGACGAACAGGGTAATCTTATTCGTATTCTCAATACATATGGTAATTTTTCAGGCTCTAAAACAGCGGGGATAGATTTGGAATATGATCTTAGCTGGCAAACCAAGTCATATGGCTTTTTTAGGTGGTCAACTGAAGTCACTGGTGTATTGTTTCATAAAGTAGAAGTCATTCCTGGAGAAGGGTTTGATGATATTAACGGAGGTTTAGGTAATACAGAAAGTCGTTTAACGACGTCTTTACGTTGGCATGGAGGAGATTGGAAAACATTACTGAGTTTTAATTTCTTACCACCAACCAAAGAAAACAATATTAAACTCAATTCAGCTATTATGACTAATCTAAATATGCGGTATCAGCTGAATGAACAGTTTTATGGTTCAATAGGCGTGCTTAATTTATTTGACTCGCAGCCACCTAACAATCAGGCACTTGGCTGGCCGTATTATAACGCTGATATTGCATTTATTCAGGGGCGAACCTTGTATATGGACTTGTCATATACTTTTTAATAAATCGTTGTTTAATCACCATAGGGCTGGTTTTGTTTTCAGCCCTTAATTTGAAGGGGCAATCATATTAACTCACCGTATTCCAGCTTTTGGCTTCAGCTATTGCTTCTACAAAGAGTGGCCAGGTTAAAAGTGATTTTTGATAATTAGCAGCCTGGCCATTTAGTTCTATACCGTATGCTTTTAATCTATACGCTATAAAACGCATCTATCACGGTAGGTGTTTTATACATAAAGTTACTTTGTGCCGATGACCAGATGGTTTCTAGTCGTTTTATCTCAATTTGCATATCAGGTTTAATAGATATTGGCGTTGGCAAATCAAGGGTGAAAGGGCAGTTCGCACGTAAATGATTAAAACCAGAGTGTAATTCTGCGCATAAACTGCGACAACGAGCCCTACTATTTATATCATCAGGGTAAAGGCTTTGGTTTGTTATTTCATTGGCGTATTCAGCAATTGCCAGTGAATCATGAACTTGTAATTCTGTCCCTAGCAGGATAGGAACAAGCCCTGCGGTTGAGTGTTGCTCGATTTTATGTTTGTAATCGGGTTTTTGTAGGTTTATAACCGATGTTTCAAATTTTAACCCCGCAATTTTCAAACATAACCATGCGCGAATAGACCAGGTAGAATCAGTCCCTACAATTAAAGTTAAGTTTTTCAATTTAACTCCTCATACATATTACGCACAGCGGTGACTGTTACTTCAATTAAAACATTTCCTTCTAATGATACGCCTAAACAGGCCCTTTGTGGCCAATGAGCGGGATCAGAGCCTAGCCACGAACACCAAATAAGGTCCATTTTCGATTTATCTTGCATATTCGCTATATACACTTGCGCTGATACTATGCGTGATTTATCAGAGCCCAACTCAACCAGATTTTCTTGTATTTTATTAAGAGTTGATATTGTTTGGGCTTCAATATCCAGGTTGGTATCTGCTGACGTTGCGACCGTCCATACTAAATCTTTATATGCTGAGGACTTGTTTCTGCCCTTATAGCTTCCTGGCTTTCTTGATATCATATTTGTATTTTTATTCGATTTATTTTTGTTTCATCATAAACCTCTTCTTAAAAATATAAACCTCTTCATAATGAAATATTTTCTATTTAAACGGGAGATTGATGATCTTTGACAGATAAAGTTTGTTCTAAAATAAAACTTTTAATTTAATGCTAAATGTGGATTACTATCGTGAACTACTATAAAACTCAATTATGGGAAGAATATGAAATTTAACCTACTATTTTTTGTCTTGTTGTTAAGCTCGTTTTACAGTGCTGCGCAGCAACCTTTATCTAAAGCATTAGTCGAACAATACTTTTCAACAACTGAAAGCTTTAGTTCATTAGACAATAAATACCCGGCACTGAAAGAACAGTGGCAAGGTATCATGCAACTGTCACCTGATGCGGCGCTGGCAAAAATTAAAAAATTTAAAGCTTATGGAGAAATGGAAACTATTGTAAAGTCTGCTGGTTATAAGGGATTTGATGAATTTTATCACCAATCAAATCGTATCATAGCATCAATGTTTTCAGCTCAGCTGCAGCGTATGCCTGCAGGGATGGATGATATGGAAACCAGATTAAATGACACTATCGCCCAAATGAGGAAAAATGGTGTTGCCGAAGATATGATTAATAAAATGAAAAAAGAAATGTCAGAGCAAGGAAAGCAATACGCTTTTATGAAAAACATGGCCAATAGTGCAAGTGAAGAAGATCGCGCTTTTATGAACCAAAATATGGCCTGGATCATGAGCATCCTACCTTCTGAGCCTAATTAAGCACATCCGTGAGCTCAGAGGTCTTCCACGTCTTTCACCGAATATTGATGAAAGGCGTAGTTATTCCGGTTTAGATTTTTTGCATTGTGTAAAAATATATTTATTTCCCTTAACGGTTTCTATTTTTAAATAAGGTGTGTTGCGGTAAAACCAGCAATCAACAACAGAAAACAAGCTACCATCATTTGACAGATAGCCGCCAGAATATTCATAGTGATCATATTTGGTCATCTGTCTTTTGGTGTATGTAACTCACTTTGAGTGTGTATTAAAAATGCTGATAATTTGTCAACGAGTGTATGGACAACAGAAGGTAATTGTTCAATATCAAGGGAATCAATCACATTTTTTAGTTCTAAACCAAGCTCTGTATCTCCTTCAATTTTTAGTTTTCTTTGAAAAAATAAGGTGTCAGGATCTTGTCTTCTGCCTGCAATCAATAATAAATCATCGCTATTAGCGCTGAACCTGACATCTTCGGTGACTGCACCAGACTCTATATCACTTGAGCTGGCCATTATCAGTTTTTTATTATCAAAACTGAACCACCATAATAGGTTTAAATCGGTAATCTTAATCCCGAGCCATTTATTCTGTAAAAAATCTAAGTCACCATCTTCAATCGTTCCATGAAGAACATTATGCAGAGCAGGTAATAGCATTGCTTTTTGTAATGGGTGAGGTACAAAATTAAGAGCAGGTTTTAATATTGCTGGCATCAATTTTATTGCATTGGCACGAATTGATAATGGCAGCAAATTCAGGTGAGTTAATAGGTACAAAATAGACTCCGAATTGAAAATTTAAAGTATGAATTTAGCATGAGTCATTTTTAGTTAAGGTGTAGGAGATCAACTTTTGAGTATTTTATTAATATAGGTCAAAAAATTAACTGGATGGTGACTCTATACTATCTTTTTTGGTATCAGAGCTCTTTCGAATGGAATTATTATGTCCGGCTGGTAATTTACCAGCTCTAAAATCGGCGATTAATAATGGTGCCGATGCCGTTTACATAGGCATGAAAGATGATACGAATGCCCGTCATTTTGCAGGTTTAAATTTTAACGACGGTAAACTCATTAAAGCAGTTGACTATGTACATGACCAAGGTAAAAAACTCCATGTGGCGATTAATACCTTCGCTCACCCTGGTGATGAAGAGCGATGGAGAAAAGCAGTAGATAATGCAGCTGAAATTGGTTGTGATGCTTTGATTATCGCAGATCTAGGTGTGCTGGATTATGCTGCGACTAAATATCCGGATATTGAGCGTCACGTTTCAGTACAGGCATCAACCACTAATCTGGAAGCTATCAACTTTTTCAAAAATAACTTTGATGTAAGCCGGGTCGTACTACCACGAGTATTATCTGTTTCACAAGTTCGTCACCTGGCAAAATTAAGTCCAGTTGCATTGGAGGTTTTTGCTTTTGGTAGTTTATGCATTATGGCTGAGGGACGATGTTATCTTTCATCTTATATGACAGGGGAATCTCCAAATACTGCCGGAGCATGTTCTCCTGCAAAATATGTACGGTGGCAGGATACTGACAATGGATTAGAAAGTCGGTTGAATAATGTACTTATAGATCGATATCAAGCTAATGAAAGTGCAGGTTATCCTACTTTATGTAAAGGTCGTTTTGAAGTTGGTGCTCACGTTTATCATGCCCTCGAAGAGCCAACGAGTTTAAATACCTTAGAACTCATTCCTGAATTGGTAAAAATGGGTATCGTTTCTGTAAAAATAGAGGGGAGGCAACGTAGTCCTGCTTATGTTGAGCAAGTGTCTAAAATCTGGCGAATGGCAATTGATCGATGTATACAGCAACCTGAAAAATACCAGGTAGAAAGTGACTGGATGAAAGCCTTGGCAAATTTATCGGAAGGTTCACAAACGACACTTGGTGCTTATCATCGCAAATGGCAATAACTTCAATATGGCAAATGAATAAATTAAAGAGGTAAGTTATGGAATTTTCACTCGGGCCGAGTTTGTTTTTTTGGCCTAAACAAAAAACGGAATTGTTTTATCAAGAAGCTAAAAACAGTGATGCTGATATTATTTATTTAGGTGAAACGGTTTGCTCAAAAAGGCGTGAAGTTAAAATAAAAGATTGGATTAATTTGGCAAAAGAACTCGCTAGAGCAGGTAAACAGGTTGTGATGTCTACTATGGTATTACTTGAATCCCCCTCAGAAATTAATCATATGAAAAAACTGTGCGATAACGGTGAATTTTTAATAGAGGTTAATGACTTAAGTGCCGTTCAAATTATGAGAGATTTAAAATTGCCTTTTGTTGTTGGTCCGGCTATCAATTGCTATAACCTCTCGACCATTAAAATACTACTTAAACAAGGAATGATCCGATGGACCATGCCCGTAGAACTATCTGGAGACTGGTTGAAACGGCTCTTGCATCAAGCAGAAGAAGAAAATATTCGGGATCGATTTGAATGTGAGGTATTTTCATGGGGATACATGCCACTCGCGTATTCAGCCCGTTGTTTTACTGCACGTTCTGAAGATAGGTCTAAAGATGATTGTCAGTATTGTTGTATTAATTACCCTTCAGGAAGAAAACTAAATAGTCGTGAAGGTGAAAAAGTGTTTGTTCTTAATGGTATTCAAACCATGTCGGGATATCAATACAATCTAATAAATGAGTTGTCAGATATGCAGTCTATGGGAGTTGATATAGCTCGAATTAGTGCTGATAACAGGCTCGCGCTAGATCAATTATCAGCATTCAAAATTCAACTGGCAAACCCAGAACATATACCTTTAAACAAACTCAATGAATGTAATGGTTATTGGCACAAAATAGCGGGAATGTCAGTTAATTAAAACAATACGCTAGATTTAGCTGGCCTTATTCACTAGGTACTGAATGTGTAACAGTAGCTGCTTTTTCAGTTAAAAAATTTAACGCCTCAGTAGATAAAAATTGGTTAGAAAGATAATTCGTTCCTTTATTGTGGATCAGTAACCAGCCTTTCTTTGTCGCTTTGATTGATGATATTTGCTGCCACAAAATTTCACTTTGCAAATAAAATGACTGGCTGCTTATACCCGTTTCATTTATGGTCAGTGTGACTTCACTTTTTGCGGCACGACTTAACATTTGTCTCATGACCCACCAAGGTTTTCGATAATATATGCTAAGTGCTTCTATAATACCTAATGCAAAAATAAACCAGGAAGCATACTCATTAATATGAGTAAATAACACACCGACGATGCCAAAAAAATATGCTTTAGCATATCGACGAGGTAGTGGCTCAATAACCACTGACTCTTCAAAGCACTCGGTATAGTATGGTCGATCTAAGATAAATGTCGTGGAATAAGAAAACATAAGGCTCAATTAAAAGATAAAAACGAACACATTTTAACGATTCGTTAAAAATGATGATAGTTTATTTTTACAAGACAGGTTCATAATTTAATTCGTATCAATAAGTCTCTTTAACATCTAATACATCTTTGATATTTATTTATCATTGCTGGCGTAAATCGTCAGAATAGGGAATTTGTACTTGCCAAATGAAACTGTGATTGATTGTGTTTCATGTCCTTTAAAGTTTAATTTGTATTCAAGTGGGTTCCGGCGTGTACCATCGGCAAACAAAGCGGTTAAATGGGTATTTTCTAATGAACGAATGCCAGAAGATAAATTTGTTAAAGTAATCACACTCCAGCGCTCTCCAGCATCATTACTCATTAATGCATAATTTAATATCTTAAATTCACTATGTTTTGGCGAGATATTTTCGTCATTAGGAAATGCTAATTGAAAGCCATTTGAAATGGAACGATCTAAGGTTAAATTTTCAGTTTCTTCGCTATAACCCGAAAGTGATATTATGAAAAACAAGCATAAAAAGACTTTTAAAAACATAAGTTATCTCTATTGATTTTATGGATATTGGTACTGCTATTATTAACAGATTTTATAGCAAAATTACAAATAGGTGCTATAAATTAACCATTAGATTTTATCTGAATTGGTGTTAAATGAAATTAACTGTGTCTTTGCGTGTATTTGGTGGTTTCACCAGTTTACTATTACTTTCTACAATTTTATTTGTTGTTGCTATTATGGGGATTAGTAGCATAGGCAAGGATTTAGAGAATATTGCAGAGCAAAGTGTGCCCACTTTATTATCTGGTACTGAATTGTCGCAATCAATTTTAGCTATTGAACTTACGCTTAATCAACTTTCAACGTCTGATCGCATAGTTAAAGCTGAAAAATACAAAAAAGAATTTGTAAAATACACAGATCATAACCAATTAGTCGTAAAGGAGTTAAGTGGATATATAGATGAATTACCGCAAGTTAAATCGGCATTCAATGACGCCAGAAAACTTAATAATGAATTTTTAAAAATAGCCAAGCATACCGTTGTTGATTATTTTAAAGTACTAGCGTTAATGGAACAATCAAGTGAACTTAAAAGTGAATTTGGTGATATGGGAGATGAAACCTTAAGTTTAGCTTATGATATTGATGGCCTTTCAAATGACTCCGATATGAGTACTAAGATAGAAACTCTGGTCACCGTCATTGAGAATATTGTTGATACTGCAAATGCGGGTATGGCATCAACGAATGTTTTTGCCGTAATGAATACACAATCAGAATTAAATGAGCTGGTGGCCGAACTGTCTGAGTTATTCGATCAGGTATCTCAAGCACCCGATATTGCTGGTGGTGAAGAAATCACTACTTTATCAGAAAATTTAGTGCGTTTTAAATCAGCTTTGGTTGGAGGTAGCAGTGCAATAGCTGTAAAAATTAAAAGCTTACAACAGAAAAAGCGCGTAGATAAAGAATTGGCTGAAACCTTAATTAAAGGTGAGCTGGCGCGTGAACATTTACTTGAAATTAATGAAAAAATATCACATTACACTAAAGAAACAGAAGCGCATGCTTTAGCTTCAGTTACCAGAACTAAATTTATCACCAGTATATTGGCTGTAATAACTTTAATATTATCCATTACTGTTGCTTATTTTGTAATGAATTCGATTAGAAAGCCATTAAATCATGCTGTTGAACAAATAAAGCGGGCAGCAAAAGGTGACATGACAGTGTCATTTACTAAGTTTCGTGATGATGAATTGGGTGAGCTTGCTGATAATATGCAGTTATTGGTAAATAGTTTACGAAAAACTTTAAAAGAAATCTCAAATAATTCACAAACTTTGGCTACTACTGCGGAACAAACCAGTACGATCACAGAGCAAAGCTTTCATAGTGTGAGCCAGCAAAGTGAGCAGATGCAAACCATGAGTAATTCTATTTCAGAGATGAGTGAAACAGTCGATTCGGTCACCGCGAGTATTCACAATACGCTTGAACAAGTAGAAAAAGCAAATTCAGATGCGACTAAAGGGGAGGAGCTCTTACTAGCAAATGTTGAAAATATTTATTTACTGGAACAAGCTATTGAAAAATCAGCTAACGTTATCGAAAAACTAAATGAAGATACAAATAATATAAGTTCTGTTTTAGACGTTATCAGGGGGGTTGCTGAGCAAACTAATTTATTAGCTTTAAATGCAGCCATTGAGGCTGCAAGAGCTGGCGAGCAGGGGCGTGGCTTTGCTGTGGTTGCAGATGAAGTAAGAACTTTAGCAAGCAAAGCTCAGGATTCAACTCAGGAAATTCAACAAGCAATTGAGCGATTGCAGGTGGGGGCGAAACAGGCTGTTGAAACTATGGGGCAATCGCAAGAAGAAACACATTCATGTGTTAATGGTATAAACAGTGTTAAAAGCATGCTGGAGTCAATAGTAAGCGGCATCACAAATATACGAGATATGAGTCAGCAAATTGCAACAGCTTCTGAAGAACAAAGTTTGGCAGCTAAAAGCCAATATCAAAATGTTATTGAGATCCAGGAAATCACCGAATTATCTGCAAGTCGTGCAAAAGAAAACCAACAAGCAAGTCAACAATTAGCTGAAATGGCTGAAACCCAAAGAGAATTAATGTGTAGCTTTAAAACTTAGGAGAAAGTATATGAAATTAAAGTTTGTTAGTGTGAGCGTTATGGTATTTGCTTTTATTTTTTCAGGTTTAGTGGCGGCGGGGACGTGTGAAATTAAATATACACGAACAGCATGTCCCGATAAAGAAAAGATAAGTTATAAAAAATGTAAGGGAAAACAATCTTGCTCCAAATTTAAAGAAGCAGATACCGCACAAGCATGTGCTGCGCTCGCCGTAAAATCTTGTCGTAATAAACGTTTGTCTATTACTAAATTAAAAGTAATTAATGCAGCTTTTGATGGTGCAGCAATCAAAGCGAGTAATGGCAGTGATGATTTTTGTAGCGTTTATGATAAAGCAGCTGAAGAATTTAATAAGTGTGGTGGCTAAAATTAATTTTTAAGTAACCCTTGTATTTTAGGTAGGTAAAGAATATCTAAAATACAAGATGCAATAAAATTAAAGGTATGTTTTAAATATAGTGTCTGTTTTCCCTGTAAAAAGAAAATTTACATATAATCTGGCAGCTCTGAACTCCTAAACAAGAGTTTTATATCTTATCCACTGTAAACAGGCGATAATTATTAAAAGTAATAATACTAAACTGGCAAAAGGGACTAAGCTGGCGTCGTATAATAAAGCAAGTACTGGCCCCATAAGTGCGCCTGAACCAAACTTTAATGTGCCTAAAACACCTGTTGCAGTGCCAGCCTGACTTTTCAATTCTTCAATAACGAGCGCCTGACTGTTAACGCCTAAAATACTAATACAGGTCATTAAACAAAATAGCGTCGTAAAAATGACCGGTAAGCTTAATTTAAGTAATACAAAAATTAACATAGTAGTTGCTAATACCAGGGCAATCATTAAAGCGGCGAGCAACATCTTTCGAGGGCGTTTTTTCGTCACTAGTTTGGCATTGATCAAAGTGCCGATTAAATAAGCAAATGCATTACTCATAAATAAAAGGCTGAATTGACTTTCGCTGACGCCATAATATTCTATAAATAAAAATGGTGCGGCGGTTAGATATGTAAAAAAGATCATCGCATTTAACATATTTGTCAGCAGATCAAAACGAATTAATTTATTACGTAATACGGTTACGTAATTGCCAACAAAAGATAATTTTCCAGGATTGCTGTCTGGCGTATTTTTTTTGTCTAGCTTAACATTTATGATATTTGGTAACACGATATAAGCTAGCACGAAAACTGTGCTGGCATAGAAAGCTAATGCGTAAAATATGAATTTCCAGCTGATAAAAATCAGTAACCAGGTGCCAATAAATGGAGCTATTAATGGTGCAACCATCATCATCATAGTGACATAAGAAAGTCCTTTAGCTAAGGAGCCTGGGTATAAATCTCGGATCAAACTTGGGATCACGACCATAGCCGCACTGCCAATAAATGCTTGAAAAAATCTAAGAATTAAAAATTGAGTTGAATTGAAACTAAAATTAATCGCAATACTAAAGAATGAAAAGCCTAATAACCCCCACAAGATCATTTTTTTTCTATCTCCCTGATCAGCGAGAGGGCCAAACAATACAATGCCAATTGCGTAACCTAGTAGGTAAACACTTAAAGAGTTTTGAATGCTGGCAATATCACTATTGAGATCCGTTGCAATTATAGGCATTGCGGCCAGATACATGTCAATGGCTAAGGGGTTGAGCGCAATAATGGCTGATAACAAAGGTAAAATGAGTTTTTTAATTAAACTGCTCGAGATTGTCATATGCGCTCCATTATTAACTGGTAGCTGATTTTAAGTCATGACATAGCAATGAATCCAATGCATACTTGTTATTCTCATTATTCCTAATTTGCATAACCAGGAGTTGTTGATGTTAAATTCTCATAAGAGTATAGAGTTATTGCCAGCCTTAAAGCTTTTGCTAATCCATAAACATGTGAGTAGAGCTGCGACAGATATGGGGATAACGCAATCAGCCATGAGTCGAATATTAAGTAAACTGAGAGATCAGTTTAAGGACGATTTATTAGTTCGAAGCGGTAATGAATATTTATTAACGCCTAAAGCTGTTGGTTTAAAACAGCAGTTGAATTTATTGTTGCCGCAATTAGAGCAGCTTTGGGATAAAGAGGCGCTTTGTCCGACTAAATCAAATCAGGTGGTGAGTATTTCAGGGCTAGATCTTGATATAATTTTACTGGCCGAAAAACTAAAAAGCATTCAAAGACAATCGCCAAATTTACAGTTATCTATTATTAATTCTTCAAGGATTATTTTGGATTCTTTGTTATCTGGCGAGGTGGATTTTGCGTTGACGGTTTCTGACGACGACAGACCTGGTTTATATCGACAGGTTGTTACTGAAGATTCTTTTGTTGCTATTGTTGATGGTGATAGTGCACTGACTGTTGAAAACTTTGATATGCAAGCTTATCTGGCACATAATCACGGGCAATTCAAAACAACGTCCTATATTCAATTTAAAGGGCTGGTTGATTCTGCGTTAGCGCAATTGGGCGTAAAGCGTAAAGTGACTTTGAGGCTACCCAGTATCACACAGGTACCTCCATTATTAATTGGCAGTAATTTAATTTACACTTTACCCAGAGCTTTTGCTGAATATTTGGCAAAGCAAAACCCAATAAAAATATTGCCTCTACCTTTTCATATTCCACCGACTAAATTATATTTGTATTGGCATCAAAGGAACCATAAAAGCCCCTTACATCAGTGGATCAAAAATATTCTAATTGCGTAAAAATAAAACTGAATAAAAAATTGGCATTGGATCCGGTGTTATTTCTGCTTATGGGTAAAAATACCATCCCAATCTGGGTTGTAGGCTGTGTTTTGTAATTTACTGACGCGATCTACATAAATTTGATATATAAATAGAGGGGATGTATTTATTAACGAATTTAATAATCTGAGGCAAGGTTGCCAGTCTTGCTTTTTATAATAAGTTAAAGCAAGGTGGTATACATCAAGTTGTTTGCTTTCACTATGTGATATTAGTTTTTTTAACCCTATAGGTTGATAAATTGTCAGGCCCTGTTGCTTACCTTTAACTCTGACAGTATCGACTTCTCTAAATTGTATGCTTGGACATAGATCTTTTGTGGTATTACTTACTAAAACATCAATATGATAAAACTTAGTAAGTCCCTCTAACCGAGATGATAAATTAACTCCATCTCCAATCACAGTGTAATTTAATCGTGTTATTGAACCCATATTTCCGGCTATTACATCAGCAGTGTTAATGCCTATTCCTAAGCCTATATTTGGTGAATTTAACTTTGTAAATTCTTGATTGATAAGTATGAGTTCTTCTTGCATATCCATAGCTGATAATACGGCATTAAGCGCTTGATTTTTATCCTCTACCGGTACGCCATATAGTGCCATAACAGCGTCTCCTATGTATTTGTCAACAACGCCATGATGTGTATCAATAATTTTAGTTAATCGCGTAAGTAGTTTATTGAGAAGTAAAATAACCTCTTTGGCAGAATGGGACTCACATAAGCCTGTGAAGTTACGTATATCACTAAAGATAATTGTTACTTGCCGTTCTTCTCCGCCAAGCTCGACGCCGTTATTAAGTAATTGCTCAGCGATTTCTGCAGAAACAACCTTGCCTAACAGACCTTTTATTTTAGCTCTGTCTGCTAGCCCTTTGGCCATAGAGTTAAACCTGTTTGCGAGTTGTCCTAATTCGTCTTTCTGGTTTATTTTAATACTAAAATCGTAATGACCTTGTCCTATTTTTTTTGCACCATGGGCTAAAATTGTCACTGGTTTGGTAATTTTTTTAGCTATTATGATCCCACCTATGATAAGCAAGGTCAGCGCAATTAAAAAAACCATAGCCACAATCAACAATAATTCTTTATAAGGCGCTAATGCAGCATCAAGTGGTCGTTGTAATAATGCCATAAAGGGGTTACTGCCAATATTATCTATTGGCAGAGCAATTGAGACATATCTCTTATTGTTCAAATCCAAATCAAAGTTAACATCATATTGCCATGAGCTAGCATCTAAAGCCTGTTCTGAGAGTGGGCGTTCTTCTATCGAGAGGGTGGAAGCTAACTGATGCCATTTATTGTTGTGATCTGAAAACAAGATTGAAACATGGGATTTAGTTGTTTGTTGTAATGTTAAAGAGAATGTATCTGTGATCAAAAATCCCATGATGACCCAATGGCTGGGTTCAGGTGAGAATAATGGCACTGCGACCAGTAAATAGGGTTTTTTATCTATGAAAGCGAGCATATCAGCTTCACCAAACTCACTATTCATAGCTTGCTCTATCAGCTTTGGCAGATAAAAGTTCTGAGCTGTGAGCTCAGGGTGAAGGGTATCGGCGATTATTTCACCTTCCATACTTAAAAGCAGCATAACATTAGCTTGTGCTCTCAATTGATAACTTTCTAGAGTTGAAAGTACTGTTTTGTGCTCATTGGTATTTGCTGCAGGCTTGAAGGCGTAATCTTTTGATAAAGCCCTCACTTTCTCTAGTAATCTGTCTCTTTTTTGAGCCAGAGTATTAAAAAAAACCTCACCTGTAACCTTTAGCGCTTCATCAATATTCTTGCGAGCAGCTTTGTTATTTGCATCACGTATTACAATGAATAAGGCCAATTGAATCGGTACCGATAAAACTAAGATAAAGGCAATAATACGTGTTCTGAACTGCTTAAAATGAAATAATTTGTTAATTTAAAGTCCCTGCAATTTGAGCTATGAAATGGATGTATTAATAACCTCGGCGTTTATTGCTCCTTGGAGCTCGCCATGATTTTAAAGTTGGTTTTTGTGTAACTGTAAATGCCATTGTATGCACAGCGTCATCGACAGTGATTTTTTTGACTGTATCTAATACATTACCCTTTAGCTTTGGATGCCAAACAAGAATTTCATGTTCTCCACTTGGCAAGTCAGGCAGAATCGCTTTTCCATCTTTATTGGTAATGACAAATTTATTTGTATTGACTACATAGATATATGCACTCATCCAGTCGTGAATATTACAGGCCATCGCAATGGAACCCGCTTTATCAAAAGTAATGGGTTCTTTTGAGTTGCCACTATAGAGGGGGATTTCAAATTGTTTTGCTTTAGAGAATGAGTATACCTGATGTCTTATGTTGTCGTTATTCGGAAAATTTATGGAAGTGCCTTTTTGAATTACAGTTACGTAAGGAATAAACTCTTTATCAAGTTGATCAATCAAAGAGGTTGCAGTGCTTAATGTTGATAATTCTTCATTAACATATACAACTGCATTTTCAACTGGATGTTGTTGTGTGTTTTTTACTGAAATATGTAATTCTGCAGCATTGACAACGGAAGCTAATAAATAGTAAATACTGAATATATTAGCTATTAATAATAGAATACTTTTCATTTAATTCACCAAGTTAATACATGTAGTTATAACTAAGAAAAAGCCGGTTACTTTCATATTTTAATGTATTGGCTTGACCATGATAAAAATCGGCTGACAGATTAAGACTGGAGTGACTAGTTAAAGCGTAACTTAATGATATGTTGTATATGTTGGCTTTACCTTTAAGTTTGTAGATGCAACCACCAAAAACTTGGTCGAATGTGATTGCTTTAATTTGCGCAGACTCTAATGCCAGAGCTACATTCTCAGGTGTGCAGGCAGAATGAAAATCACCTTTTTGTTTAGTATAACTAAAAGATAATAACCAGTTTTGTAAAATCAGGTAATCGCCGAATAATGAAGCATGCCACGAATTTTGGTCAAATACTTGTGTTGATACGTTTGGGATCACAACTTCCCAGGGCTTACCTTCCATTGATTCGACAGTGAGGCTGGTACCTACTGTTAATCTATCTGAAATATGTTTTCCGAGCTCTAAATTAGCTTTTGTAAGTTTATTATTCCATTGATTTTCTTTAAAGTTACTGTCTGTGTAACTGAGATCAAATTGAAGGTATGGAATAGTATAACCTAAACCAAATTTATGCCTGAATCCAAAGAGTGCTGATAGTTGGTTATTGTTTAGTTTATTGAAAGAGTCGTAATATTCAGCGGTTAGGTTAACCGCAAGATTCATTCTAGTATTACCTGTAAATTGATAAAAACGCCCCACAGTACCCTGTATGCTTAATCTTCTATCATGCTCTTCATCGTTTTTAAATGCTGATAGGTTTAAATTATCAACGTAGGCATAATCGACCTGTGCATCTGCAATCCATTCAACCCATTGGCTATTATCATTAGCTTGAACGATACCAGAGAAGTATATGATACTCATAATTAAGCAGCTTTTAGTTAATGTGTTCATAAAAGTTTCGACTAAAAAGCGTCTGATAAAAGACAATTGTCTAAAAGTATAGAATAAAAATACAGTATAGGGAGGATGGTTTTAAAATAGGAGTTTATGGGGGAGGACCCCCATAGTTAGTTATACCAATTACATCAAATATGTGATCATTCTCAATGGCCTAAATTTCACTAAAACTGCGTTGTTTTCAATCCCAATAGCCTGCTATTACTCAATCAAACGCCTTGTTGTAGAAAATTTATCCTCAGTGATATTTGATCACTAATTTAATACAAATGGTATTATTCTGTACTTTTGTGAAACTGATACCAGTCTATTTTTCGGGTAATGATCATTACTAGGGTAAGAATGAAAAATACAAAAATAGCTCCCATTACCAGGGCGTAATCTTCTGCCGCTAAAAGGCCAAATAAAATGAGGTACAGTGTCATTAGGCCGATACTGAACATAATACCGTGTTTTATTTGCTTTAGTACCCCTGAAATATACACCCCAATCACTGTGGCGCAACTGATACTAGACAATAAATAGGCTAAATCAAAACCTATATGTTCTGAAAGTGATAATAATAATAAGTAAAATAGTGCGAGTGATAAACCGACCATTGCATATTGTATTGGATGAATTGCCATACGCTTAAATACTTCAAATAACATAAAGGCAAATAAGGTTAATAATATAAAAAGCTCCGCATATTTAATGGCACGATCGGTTTTAAGATATTGATCTACAGGATCTATTAATGCCACTCCTAACGTGGATTTTTTTATTGGTTTACATTTTCTATTAACAATACAAAGATTGATAAGTTCAGGCATATTGGTCGAAAAGAAGGATGTTTGCCAATTAGCTGAAAATCCTTCTGCAGATATTTCTGGCTTTAATGGCAAAAATTGACCCGTGAAACTAGGGTGAGGCCAGTTTGCTTTTATATTGATGTTGGTTTCCCGGCCGATAGGACTTAACTGTAATTTTTCCATGCCCTGTAAATTGAGCGCGAGTTTAAATTCTATTTGCTTTTGTTGATTCAGCCAGTCTAATTTTAATGGAACATGTACACCGCTGCCTAAATGTGGTGTACCAGTGCCAGGTTCGAGCGGGAACTTCTGTTGGTTAAAAGTAACGTCGAGTCCGTTACGGATCCCTCTGACATCGGTTATTGCTAAGATCATCGAAGCTTTGATTAATTCGGATTCAGGCTGGCTGAGCCAATCTTCAGCAAATTTAAAATAACCGGATAACTCACTATTTGCCTGATACAGCAAGGCTTTATATATACCTCGGCTACGATATTGGGTATCTAATGTGCTATCAAATTGAAAATGAGCAGGTAAATGTACTTTGTTATAATAACTGACTTCCGGTTTACTAATACTGTTTCCGGCTATGTTATTAGTAAATTGTTTTATTTGTGTTTTTTTATATTCTAAAACTAAAATAGGGCCAATAATTTGCTGTTCTGTACTACTACTTCGCGCAATATCTTGTTGAACTTGGTGTTGTAATTGCTGCCTGTTTTCGACTAAGCTGTCAATCATAGACAAAGGAATTAATAACAATAGTATTAGTATCCCAATGGCAAGAAATTTACTTTGTAGTAAATTTTTCATTATTTTCTCCAGATTTTTTTAACTTGTGTGGAGATTATCTACTGCTTAAATGGAGTTATTGTGGGATCTATATGGTATTTATGTGGAGTTTACTGATTTAGCTCAAATAGTAATTGGGCGCTGACACCGTTGTTAGTATTTGTAACTAGCAGTTTAGCCAGGTGTAATTTAGCTACTTCGGATACAAAATTAAGTCCTAAACCTGTACTTTTCCTGCCGTTATCTGGTCTGGGTAATGAGTAGAAACGTTCACAAATTCTATGTATGGCATAGTCTGGGATTGCATCGCCGGAGTTTTCAATTGTAACTATCAATGTATTATCAATACGAGTTTTAGTAACTTTAATGTTACCGTTTTTTGGTGTGAAATCTAATGCGTTTTCGATCAAGTTAAATAAAGCTTGCTGCAATAAAAATTTATCTCCGCTGATGGTCAAATCAGTTTTAAAGTGACGTGTAATAGTAATATTTTTTTGTATTATTCGCGGTGTTAGTGAATTGAGAACAGAGTCGACCAGTAAAGCTAAATCTATGGGTTCTTTATGAGTAATTATTTGTTGTTGTTCAACGATTGATAAGTTAAGCATGCGATCTATAAGTTGTTGTAATCTTTCATTTTCATTTTCTATATTGTTAATAAACTTGTTTTTATCAGTATCATTAAGCGGGGATTGTAGAATTTCTGTTGCGCCTTTTATTGCTGCTAGTGGGCTTTTTAGTTCGTGTGTCAGTGTTTGGACATAGTGTTCAGCATAATTCTTTCCTTCTAATTGGGTGCGCATTTTTTCTAGTTTTTGTGCCAAATTGCCAAACTCATAAAAAATACGAAATTTTGGAGCTGGGATTTTATTTCCTAAAGTTACTTGTTCAGCGTAGTAACTGAGTCTTGATAGCGCTTTTGTGATCCGCCAGGATAAAACTGCGCCAATTATAATTGCCAGTACTCCCAATAAGATAGACCAGGAAATTAACCGGTTTTTTGAACGCTCAATAAAAGGTTGCATACTGCTATTGGGTTTGGCGACTGTGACTACACCAATAATTTTTTTATTATGGATAATAGGTGCAGCGACATGCATAACGCTGGAAAGTTCATTGTCTGGATCTGAGCGGGTAGAGCGCGCTCCGTATTGACCTTTTAAAGTTAAATAAACATCATTCCATTGAGAGTAATTGGCTCCTAAATCTTGGCCACTGGAGTCTAATATGACTACTCCCTGATCATCGGTAATGTAAATTCTATGATTCACAGCTGTTTTGTTGATCCCCCAAATTGCCGCTTTAGGCTGTAGTTGATTAAATTTACTTAATAAATATGGGTACTTACTTTGTATTAAGGTGTTATTTTTAACATCATCAGTCACTAATACGGCAATCAGGTTGGCCATATCTATTAAAGTTTCTTCAGTTGACTGCCTAACACCAGGTTTTATCTCAGAAGTAACTGTTTTTATTACGATATAAGCACAAAAAATAACAAAAATAAAATAAAGGAAGAATACCCTGAGTCCAAGTGGAATTTTAGGCCAGTTTAGTATTTTCATTGATGGCACTTTTGATTAAAGCAATATCCAAACCCTCTGTGAGTTTGTATCGGATCTAGTTCTGCATGACATTTACGGACTTTGCTTCGAATACTTTTTATATGGCTATCTATATTTCTTTCGTAACCAATATCGGCCATTTGACCACAGGCATTGAGTAACTGCTCCCGGCTGAATACCTGGTTTGCATGACTGTAAAGGTGTTCAAATAATTTAAACTCAATGGCGGTAAAATTAAAATCTTTGCCATTAAAACTAAAATCACACCCAGATGCTGCCAGCGAGATTTCATTACTGACTGTTAAGTTTGTATTATGTGGTTGGCTGCGTTTTAAAATAGCTTTAACCCTGGCTGCAACTTCTCGCGGACTGAATGGTTTGGTAACATAATCATCACCACCTATTTCTAAGCCGACCACTTTATCTATTTCTTCCGCTCTGGCTGTAAGAAAAATGATTGGTATTTGATTTGAAGCTCTGATCTCTTTGCAAACGTCAAATCCATTCATATCTGGTAATCCTATATCCAGAATTATTAAATCTAATAAATGTTCATTAATTACTTCGATGGCTTTAGAGCCTAAACACTCCCAATATACTTTAAACCCCTGGCTTTGAAGTACGTGTATCAGGGTATCTGCGATAGACGGCTCATCTTCAACAATTAAAATAGTTTTCATAATGTTCAATTAAATTTATTTAGTCAGGATAATACAACTTTTTAACTTGGAATATAATCCATTGTGTTTAAGCCAGCGTATATTATTTATTCAACTATACTTAATGCGCTTGGGCTCTATCGTATTTAGTGCCCTGAAAGTTAGCGAAAAATTTTTTGGAGGACATGGGGATGAAACTAAGTTCTGGTATAAAAATTGGTATAGCCGCTTCTCTTACTTTGTTTACGACAAATATTCTGGCAGAGGTAACCTGGGGTGGGTTTGCAAGCATTGTTGGAGGGCGTAGTCCTAGCAATGAAACGCTTTATAGTTATGACGAAGACTTTTCATTTAATCATGATAGCTTATTAGGCTTACAGGCTACCACAGATTTAGGTAATGGTTTTGGTGCAACGGCGCAAGTCATTGCCAGAGGAGCCGACGATTGGGAAACGTTTTTAGAGTGGGCTTTATTAAGTTATGATGTTACAGATAGCTGGCGATTATTGTTTGGCCGTCAACGAACACCTGCCAACATGTATTCAGATTATGTTGATGTGAGTTTTGCATACCCCTGGCTGCAACCACCCAGGGGGCTTTATAGTACCTCGTTTGACTCTTATGATGGTATAGGTTCTATTTATAACTCAACAATAGGAGAAATTGATTCTTCATTACACATCATGGTGGGTCGGTCTTCGGATAACCCATTTGGAGATTTAGTACAAAGTATTGATATTCGTAATTATGCCATTGCTGCATGGACATTAGAGTGGCAGTGGTTAACATTAAGAGTTGCTTATAAAGAAGATGAGCTAGAAGTTAATTTTGATACCGTTGACTTATTAGCAAATAACATTATTGCTGCTGATAGCGCAGTGCCTGGCGCGAATTTAACTCAGCTTGGTAATGCGATGAAAATGGATGGAGATTCACGTAGTTCTCTGGCGTTAGGTATAAAGGCTGAATATGAGCAGCTATTTTTTGCTGCAGAACATTCAGATGCTGATAACGGTGCCAGTTTCTTAGGTAATGTAACTAATTGGTATGCTGCTATAGGCTGGACGTTTGATGCATATATGGTTCATTTAACTTATGGTGAAAATGAAACCGAATCAAATTTAAATATGTTTGATGTCTTACCTAGCCTGGGGGGAAATCAATATATTCCAACGGTAGGAGATGATGGAGTTTTTGGCACAGAAGATGATGGATTTGATTTTGTTACTGCGCCCACAGCAAGAGGGGTTATGGCGAGCAGAATGGTGGATGCTACATATTATACTTTAGGTTTTCGCTGGAGTTTTCATGATGCTGCAGCATTTAATCTGGAATATACCAATGAAAGTAATGATCTTATTGCTGGAGCGAATGATAACGCGGTTTTAAGGTTTGCATTAGTGACTGTATTTTAAAAGCACTTACGGATTTTATATATAGAAGACAGGTAATTAGACGTTTCTGGATATTTAGTCATATTAAATATTGAACAAGGCCACTGATTAAACTATAATCAGCGGCCTTTTTATGTATAGGAGTTATATTTCTCTTATATCTTTATTCTAAAAGACGCATAAAAAGTTTAATTTTAATTGATTGGGAAGCCGTTTGAGTACGCGTCCTCGCGCGCACAAGGCTAAGACCCATTATTTAGAGGTGTATTATTATGGCTAAAAAAGTTGAAGCTCTAATCAAGCTACAAGTTGCTGCTGGTATGGCTAATCCTAGTCCTCCAGTTGGTCCTGCATTAGGTCAACACGGTGTTAACATCATGGAATTCTGTAAGGCGTTTAACGCACGTACAGAGTCTATCGATAAAGGCGCTCCGGTTCCTGTTGTAATTTCTGTTTATTCTGATCGTTCTTTCACGTTCGACATGAAAACACCACCTGCTGCTTATCTTCTTAAGAAGGCTGCTGGTATCAAATCTGGTTCAGGACGTCCTAACACAGAAAAAGTGGGTACTGTTACACGTGCTCAACTTGAAGAGATTGTTGCAGTTAAGCAAGCTGATTTAACAGCTGCTGACTTAGACGCTGGTGTACGCACAATTGCAGGTTCTGCACGTGCAATGGGCTTGAACGTAGAGGGTTAATCAGATGGCTAAACTTACAAAACGTATGCGTACTATCCGCGAAAAAGTGGAAGTTACTAAAGAATATGATATCACTGAAGGTTTAGATCTTCTTAAAGAATTAGCAACCGCTAAATTCGTAGAAAGTGTTGACGTTGCCGTTAACCTTGGTATCGATGCCCGTAAATCTGATCAAAACGTTCGTGGTGCTACTGTACTACCAAACGGTACTGGTCGTGATGTGCGTGTTGCTGTATTCACACAAGGTGCCAATGCTGAAGCTGCGAAAGAAGCGGGTGCTGAATTAGTGGGTATGGAAGATCTTGCTGAGCAAGTGAAAAAAGGCGAAATGAACTTTGACGTTGTTGTTGCTTCTCCGGATGCAATGCGCGTTGTTGGTCAACTTGGTCAAATCTTAGGTCCACGTGGCCTTATGCCTAACCCAAAAACTGGTACTGTAACGCCAAACGTTGCTGAAGCAGTTAAAAACGCGAAAGCGGGTCAGGTTCGTTACCGTAATGATAAGAATGGCATCATTCATACTACTATCGGTAATGTTTCTTTTGATGCTAAAGCATTAAAAGAAAATCTTGAGGCACTAATCATAGCGCTTAAGAAGGCTAAACCTTCACAAGCTAAAGGTGTTTACTTGAAGAAAGTAAGTATCTCTACAACTATGGGTGCAGGTGTATCTGTTGATCAGAACACACTAGAAACTCAAGTAGTTTAATAGAACTTTTGTTCTATTGCAGTTCACTATGTGAACTGCTTGAAAACTAGTATACAAGGTGTGATTTTTGAGCTATAATTTCGCACCGTTTTACTTCGATTTTAATAATATGTAAGTAAAACAAGAATTTCGGGTTGAAGCTATCTTTTTTAATTAAAAATATAGCTTCCGTCCAAGACCGTAGGTGCAATGTTATTGCTTAATCTCCTACGTAGATGGTGTAGAACCCCAGAAAGATTTTTCCTAATCTTCTGGCTCTCGCCGTAAAAAGCACTTTAACTTTTAATCATTGATATAAAAGTTAAAGATGAGTAAACCGGGATATTTAATTTTAATTATCCCATAGAACCAGGAGTAACACCCATGGCTTTAAATCTTCAAGGCAAAAAAGCAATTGTTGCTGAAGTCAGCGAAGCTGCCAAAGGTGCTCTATCTGCAGTTGTTGCAGATTCTCGTGGTGTAACTGTTGACGCTATCACAGCCCTTCGTAAAGAAGCGCGTGAAGCTGGTGTATGGATGAAAGTTGTTCGTAACACTTTAGCTAAACGTGCTGTTGAAGGAACTGAGTTTGAGTGTCTTAACGATTCATTAGTTGGTCCAAGCCTAATCGCGTTTTCAAGCGAGCACCCAGGTGCTGCTGCGCGTATTTTTTCTGATTTCGCTAAGAAACAAGAAAAATTTGAGCTTAAGACTGCCGCTTTTGAAGGCAACATCGTTGATGCTGCTATGTTGGCTACATTGCCTACATACGATGAAGCAGTTGCACGCTTAATGAGCGCTATGAAAGAAGCGTCTGCAGGTAAATTGTGTAAAACAATTGAAGCAGTACGTGTACAAAAAGAAGAGCAAGCTGCTTAATTTTAAATTCTTTGTGAATTTTTAAATAAGTAACTGTTTTTTATTGGTGTAAATATATTTAGAGTCCATTATTTGAATGGTACTCACTTAAATTAGGAAATTTGTAATGTCTGTAACTAAAGACCAAATCCTTGATGCTATTGCAGAAATGTCTGTAATGGATGTTGTTGCTCTTGTTGAAGCAATGGAAGAAAAATTCGGTGTAACTGCAGCTGCTGCAGTTGTTGCTGGTCCAGCTGCTGAAGCTGCTGAAGAAAAGACAGAGTTTGACGTTGTAATGACTTCATTCGGTGCTAACAAAGTTGCAGCTATCAAAGCTGTACGTGGTGCTACTGGTCTTGGCCTTAAAGAAGCGAAAGCTATGGTTGAGTCAGCTCCAGTTGCTCTTAAAGAAGCTGTTTCTAAAGAAGAAGCTGAAGCTCTTAAGAAAGACCTTGAAGAAATCGGTGCTACAATTGAGATCAAATAATCTGGCTTTTGCTAGGTTAGTTGCCTGAATTTAAGGCACGGGCTGTTGGTTAATTAACCAGCAGCCTTTTTGCGCTGTAGAGCTTTTGCTTTATGGCGCATTTTGCCCTCTGTAATATTGCTATATTTTTATTAGTTTATTACAGAGGTCATACTAAAATATGTTGTAAAAAATCTTGGCTGTGATGCCAAATAGTCTGCCCTTATTTAGGGTGGTAGGGTCAAAGAACAGCAAGCTGAGGAACCGCATGGCTTACTCTTATTCTGAAAAGAAACGTATCCGTAAGGATTTTGGGAAACGTCCCCAGGTGATGGATATACCATTCCTACTGTCGATGCAGTTGGAATCGTTCAAAAAATTCTTGAATCCAAACGCCGAAGGTGAATATGGCTTGGAAGCTGCCTTCCGTTCTGTATTTCCAATTAAAAATAACTCAGGTAGTGCTGAGCTCCAGTATGTAAGTTATCGTATTGGTGAGCCAGTATTTGACGTTAAAGAATGTCAAATTCGAGGTGTAACTTATTCATCTTCACTACGCGTAAAATTACGCTTAGTAGTAATGGATAAAGAAAACCCTGGCACAGTAAAAGACATTAAAGAGCAAGAAGTGTATATGGGCGAAATTCCGCTCATGACTGATACGGGTACCTTTGTGATCAATGGTACCGAACGTGTTATCGTTTCTCAGTTGCACCGTAGTCCAGGTGTGTTCTTTGATAATGACCGAGGAAAATCTCATTCTTCAGGTAAAGTTTTATATAATGCACGTGTTATCCCATATCGTGGTTCATGGTTAGACTTTGAATTTGATGCAAAAGATAACCTTTTTGTTCGTATTGACCGTCGTCGTAAATTACCGGCGAGTATTATATTACGTGCATTAGAATATTCGACGGAAGAAATTCTTGAAATATTCTTTGAAACAACGACCTTTGAAGTTGCCGAAGGCAAAGTGTTGATGGAATTAATTCCTTCACGTTTACGCGGTGAAATGTCACAGTTTGATATTAAAGATCAAGAAGGTGAAGTTGTTGTTGAATCTGGTCGTCGTATTACTGCACGCCATATCAAAACACTTGAAAAGAAATCTGTTCAACATTTAGAAGTACCTCATGAATATATCATAGGTCGTGTAGTAGCTAAAAACTACATCAATGAAGAAACGGGTGAAGTGGTTGCTGAAGCTAACGCAGAATTAACGTTAGAGTTAATGGCTGAATTAGTTAAAGCGGGTCATGCTAAAATTGAAACGCTATACATCAATGATGTAGATAGTGGTGCGTATATGTCAACCACTATAAATGTAGATTCTACCACTAATAAGCTTGAAGCATTAGTTGAAATCTATCGCATGATGCGTCCAGGTGAACCACCAACAAAAGATGCTGCAGAAGCATTATTCCAAAATTTATTCTTTGCTGAAGAGCGTTATGACCTGTCTAAAGTAGGTCGTATGAAGTTCAATAGCCGTGTTGACCGTGGTACTGATATTGGTACTGGGACACTAAGCAAAGAAGATATCGTTGACGTAATGAAGGTATTAATCGACATTCGTAACGGTAAAGGTGAATCTGATGATATAGATCACTTAGGTAATCGTCGTATCCGTAGTGTAGGTGAAATGGCAGAAAACCAATTTAGAGTTGGTTTAGTACGTGTAGAGCGTGCGGTCAGAGAACGCTTAACACTGGGTGATTTAGATGCGATCATGCCTCAGGATCTTATCAATGCAAAACCTATTTCAGCTGCTGTTAAAGAGTTCTTTGGTTCATCACAACTGTCTCAGTTTATGGATCAAAATAACCCACTTTCAGAAGTAACTCATAAACGTCGTATCTCAGCATTAGGTCCGGGTGGTTTGACTCGTGAACGTGCTGGTTTTGAAGTACGTGATGTTCACGTAACTCACTACGGTCGTGTATGTCCAATCGAAACGCCAGAGGGACCAAATATCGGTCTGATCAACTCGCTTTCTTGTTATGCTCGTACTAATGATTATGGTTTCTTAGAAACACCATATCGTAAAGTTATCGATGGGTTAGTAACAGATGAAGTTGATTACCTTTCTGCCATTGAAGAAGGCCAGTTTGTGATTGCACAGGCGAGCGTTGAGATTGATGGAAATAAAGAACTTGTTGATGGTTTGATCCCATGTCGACATAAAGGTGAATCAACCTTTATGGGTAAATCTGATATTCAGTATATGGATGTTTCGCCGCAACAGGTTATTTCAGTTGCTGCTGCACTTATCCCATTCCTTGAACACGATGATGCAAACCGTGCATTAATGGGTTCAAACATGCAACGTCAAGCAGTACCTACATTAAAAGCTGATAAGCCTTTAGTTGGTACAGGCATTGAACGTACTTTAGCAAAAGATTCGGGTGTAACCGTAGTTGCTAAACGTGGTGGTGTGGTTGACTATGCAGATGCAAGTCGTATTGTTGTTAATGTAAATGAAGCTGAACGTATTCCGGGTGAAGCGGGTATCGACATTTATAATTTAACTAAATATACACGTTCTAACCAAAATACATGTATTAACCAAAAGCCAACTTGTATGGTTGGTGAGCCGGTTACGCGTGGCGATGTGCTTGCTGATGGTCCGTCAACGGATTTAGGTGACTTAGCACTTGGTCAAAATTTACGTGTTGCTTTCATGCCTTGGAATGGTTACAACTTTGAGGATTCAATCCTTCTTTCTGAGCGTGTAGTAGACGAAGATCGTCTTACAACAATTCATATTCAAGAGCTACAATGTATCGCGCGTGATACTAAGTTAGGTCCTGAAGAAATCACTGCTGATATTCCAAATGTTGGTGAATCTGCACTTAGCAAACTTGATGAATCAGGTATTGTTTATATCGGTGCAGAAGTAAAAGGCGGTGATATTCTGGTAGGTAAAGTAACGCCAAAAGGTGAAACTCAACTTACGCCGGAAGAAAAGCTTTTACGTGCAATTTTTGGTGAAAAAGCGTCTGACGTTAAAGATAGTTCTTTACGCGTGTCAGGCTCAGTTTCAGGTACTATTATCGATGTTCAGGTTTTCACTCGTGATGGCGTTGAAAAAGATAAGCGTGCTTTAGAAATCGAAGAAATGCAACTTCGTGAAGCGAAAAAAGATTTTAATGAAGAATTTAGCATCCTTGAAGAAGGCATCTTAAGCCGTGCGCGTAAATTGCTTATCAGCACTGGCATGGATGAAGCAACTGTTGCCTCATTAACAAAAGACAGAACGTTAACGCAAAGTTTAGCTGATGAAGCTTCTCAGTCTGAGCTTGAACAGCTTGCTGCACAATATGATGAATTAAAAGCTGATTACGATAAACGTTTTGAAGTAAAACGTCGTAAGATCACACAAGGTGATGATTTAGCACCAGGCGTACTTAAGATAGTTAAAATCTATTTAGCTGTTAAGCGTACGATTCAACCAGGTGATAAAATGGCTGGTCGTCATGGTAACAAAGGTGTTATCTCGACTATCGTACCAGTAGAAGATATGCCATACGATGAAAAAGGTCGTACGGTAGATATTGTTCTAAATCCTCTTGGTGTACCTTCACGTATGAACATCGGACAGGTTCTGGAAGTTCATATGGGCATGGCGGCACGTGGTATCGGTGAGCGTATCGAAGATATGCTCAAAGAACAGCGTGAAGTTCATGAATTACGTAATTTCATTAAGCAGGCATATGACCTTGGTGAATGTCGTCAGGAAGTTGATATTGCAAGTTTCTCTGATGATGAAATTCGTCGTTTAGCACAAAACCTTAAAGCTGGTTTACCTATCGCAACACCTGCATTTGACGGTGCTATCGAAAGTGAAATCAAAGATATGCTTGAGTTGGGTGGTTATCCACGAAATGGTCAGGTTACATTATATGATGGTCGTACAGGTGATGCATTTGAGCGTCAGGTTACTGTAGGTTACATGTATATGCTTAAACTGAATCACTTAGTTGATGACAAAATGCATGCGCGTTCTACTGGTTCATACAGCCTTGTAACTCAGCAGCCACTAGGTGGTAAAGCTCAGTTTGGTGGTCAGCGTTTCGGTGAGATGGAAGTATGGGCATTAGAAGCATATGGTGCTGCTTATACCCTGCAAGAAATGCTTACTGTTAAGTCTGATGATGTTAACGGTCGTACTAAGATGTATAAGAATATCGTAGACGGAAACCACAAGATGGAACCTGGCATGCCGGAATCATTCAACGTATTGTTGAAAGAGATCCGCTCACTAGGTATTAATATCGAGTTGGAAGAAGAGTAAAGCGATTTTGCTCATTTTTACATAAGTAAAAGTGAGCAACCGCATGGCAAGCATAACTGGGTTTTTAATTCTTTCGATAAAAACCCACACTATTAACTTCCGACAGGAGAGCTAAAGTGAAAGATTTACTTAAGTTTCTGAAGCAACAAAATAAGACCGAAGAATTTGATGCGATACGCATTGGTCTTGCTTCACCCGATATGGTTCGTTCATGGTCATTTGGTGAAGTAAAAAAACCAGAAACTATTAACTACCGTACATTTAAGCCAGAGCGTGACGGCCTATTTTGTGCCCGTATATTTGGCCCGGTAAAAGATTACGAATGTTTATGTGGAAAATATAAGCGTTTGAAACACCGTGGTGTTATTTGTGAAAAATGTGGCGTTGAAGTTACATTAACTAAAGTTCGTCGTGACCGTATGGGTCATATCGATCTTGCAAGCCCGGTTGCACATATCTGGTTCCTTAAATCACTACCATCCCGTATTGGTTTAATGCTAGATATGACACTTCGTGATATCGAACGTGTGCTTTATTTTGAATCTTTTGTTGTAACCGAACCAGGTATGACAACATTAGAACGTGGTCAACTTTTAGGTGAAGAAGAATATCTTGATGCACTAGAAGAGCATGGCGATGAGTTTGAAGCTAAAATGGGTGCGGAAGCCGTACTTGATTTGCTTCGTGAATTAGATTTAGGTCAACTGATTGCAGAAATGCGTGAAGAATTACCGACAATCAACTCAGAAACTAAGCGTAAAAAGATCACTAAACGTTTAAAACTAATGGAATCTTTCCATCAGTCGGGTAATAACCCAGAATGGATGATCATGACAGTACTACCTGTATTGCCACCTGATCTTCGTCCATTAGTTCCACTTGATGGTGGTCGTTTTGCGACTTCAGATCTGAATGATCTATATCGTCGTGTGATCAACCGTAACAACCGTTTAAAACGCTTACTAGAGCTGGCTGCGCCAGATATCATAGTACGTAATGAAAAACGTATGTTACAAGAAGCGGTTGATGCATTATTAGATAATGGTCGTCGTGGTCGTGCTATCACAGGTTCTAACAAGCGTCCGCTTAAATCTCTTGCCGATATGATCAAAGGTAAGCAAGGTCGTTTCCGTCAGAATCTACTAGGTAAGCGTGTTGATTATTCAGGCCGTTCTGTAATCACAGTAGGTCCAACACTACGTTTACACCAATGTGGTCTTCCTAAGAAGATGGCTTTGGAATTATTTAAACCATTTATTTATGGCAAACTTGAATTACGTGGCATGGCTACAACAATTAAAGCTGCTAAGAAAATGGTTGAGCGCGAAGTAGGTGAAGTTTGGGATATACTTGATGAAGTTATTCGTGAACATCCAGTCTTACTTAACCGTGCACCTACTCTTCACAGATTAGGTATCCAGGCTTTTGAACCTGTATTAATCGAAGGTAAAGCAATTCAATTACACCCATTGGTATGTGCGGCTTATAATGCCGATTTCGATGGTGACCAAATGGCGGTACACGTACCGTTAACAATTGAAGCGCAACTTGAAGCCCGTGCTCTGATGATGTCTACCAACAACATCTTATCACCAGCTAATGGTGAGCCTATTATTGTACCTTCTCAGGATGTTGTTCTGGGTCTTTATTACATGACGCGTGATCGTATAAATGCGCGTGGTGAAGGTTCAATTCTAACGAGTGCGAAAGAAGCTGAAAAAGCATATCGCGCTGGTGTTTCTGATCTACACGCAATTGTAAAAGTGCGTATGACAGAAACAGTCATCGATGAAGAAGGTAATCGCACTGAAGAGACTAAAGTTGTAGAAACAACAATTGGTCGTGCGATCTTATCTTTAATTTTACCTCAAGGTTTGCCGTTTGAATATATCAATCGCGCCATGGGTAAAAAGCAAATATCGCAATTACTGAACGAGTGTTACCGTCGTTTAGGTCTGAAAGATACTGTTATCTTTGCCGACCAAATTATGTACACAGGTTTCCATTATGCAATGAAATCTGGTGTATCTATCGGTATCGACGACATGGTTATTCCACCTGCGAAGAAAGGGATCATTGAAGCTGCAGAAGCTGAAGTGGCTGAAATTAATCAGCAATTCCAATCTGGTTTAGTTACCGCTGGTGAGAAATACAATAAAGTAATCGATATCTGGTCTCGTGTTAACGAAAACTTATCACGTGCCATGATGGATAACTTATCGAAAGAAACTGTTGTAAACGCAAAAGGCGAAGAAGTAGAGCAAGACTCATTCAATGCTGTGTTTATGATGGCCGATTCTGGTGCTCGTGGTAGTGCAGCCCAGATACGTCAGCTAGCAGGTATGCGTGGTCTGATGGCTCGTCCAGATGGTTCAATCATCGAAACGCCAATCACGGCAAACTTCCGTGAAGGTCTGAATGTACTTCAGTACTTCATCTCAACTCATGGTGCGCGTAAAGGTTTGGCCGATACAGCACTTAAAACAGCGAACTCAGGTTACCTGACTCGTCGTTTAGTTGATGTAGCACAAGATTTGGTTATCAACGATTTAGATTGTGGTACCGAAGATGGATTAACAATGAAGCCGCTAATTGAAGGTGGTGATGTTGTTGAGCCGTTACGCGAACGTGTTCTAGGTCGTGTTGTTGCAGAAGATATTATAGCACCGGGTACTAATACTGTACTGGTTGAACGTAATGTCATGTTAGATGAAAAACTATGTGACATGCTAGAAGAGAACTCAGTGGATGAAGTACGTGTACGTTCTATCATCACCTGTGAAAATGACTTCGGTGTATGTGCACAGTGTTACGGTCGTGATTTGGCGCGTGGTCACCTGATTAACCAAGGTGAGTCAGTAGGTGTAATTGCTGCTCAATCAATTGGTGAGCCGGGTACACAGCTTACGATGCGTACATTCCACATTGGTGGTGCTGCATCAAGAGCGTCAGCTGAGAATTCAGTACAAGTTAAAAGTTCAGGTACCGCGAAGTTACATAATGCTAAATCTGTAACGAATACAGACGGAAAATTAGTAATTACCTCTCGTTCAACTGAGATCACAGTCATTGATGATCACGGTCGTGAGAAAGAGCGTTATAAAGTACCTTATGGTGCGGTATTAGAAATTAAAGATGGCTCTGCTATCCAAGGTAATGACATTGTTGCTACCTGGGACCCGCATAGTCACCCAATCGTTGTTGAACGTATTTCAAAAGTGTCTTTCAGTGATATTGATGAGTCAAACACAGAAACACAAACTGATGAATTAACTGGTTTAACACGTATGGTTGTTAAGGATCTTGCTAAGATAAATGCAAAAGAACCTAAACTAATTGTTGAGAGTGAAGAAACTGGTTTACAGGAAATTCGTATCCCGGCCTTTACCACTATCGAAGTAACAGATGGTAAAACAGTTAACCCGGGTGACGTATTAGCACGTATCCCGCAAGAAGGTTCAAAAACACGTGATATCACGGGTGGTCTGCCGCGCGTAGCCGATTTATTCGAAGCGCGTAAACCAAAAGAACCAGCAATTCTTGCTGAAGTAACAGGTACTATTAGTTTCGGTAAAGAAACGAAAGGTAAGAAACGTTTAGTTATCACGCCTCCTGAAGGCGATCATTATGAAGAGATGATCCCTAAATGGCGTCAGCTTAATGTGTTTGAAGGTGAATCTGTATCTAAAGGTGAAGTTATCGCCGATGGTCCTGAATCTCCGCATGATATCTTACGCTTACGTGGCGTGACTGATGTTGCAAATTACATTGTGAACGAAGTGCAAGACGTTTACCGTCTGCAAGGTGTAAAAATCAATGATAAGCACATTGAAACTATCATACGTCAAATGATACGTAAGTGTATTATTACACATGGTGGTGAGTCTGAGTTCTTAAAAGGCGAACAAGTTGAAGTATCTCGCGTAAATATCGCGAATCGTGAACTTGAAGAGCAAGGTAAGATCCCGGCAACTTATGATATCCAATTAATGGGTATTACTAAGGCATCACTTGCGACTGAGTCATTTATTTCAGCAGCATCATTCCAGGAAACAACACGTGTTCTGACTGATGCCGCAGTAAATGGCAAAAGCGATGAGCTTCGCGGCTTGAAAGAAAACGTAATAGTGGGTCGTTTGATCCCGGCCGGTACCGGTTTTGCGTATCATCAAGAGCGTGCGAAACGTCGTAATAAGCGTAATGATGTGGTAGAAGAGCAAACAGTAAGCGCTGAAGATGCATCTAAAGCACTTACCGATGCACTTAACGCAACTTTAGGTGGCGGTGAATAATCACACCAGCCATTACTAAAATAAAAACGCTACTCAATGGAGTAGCGTTTTTTTATTCCTTCAATTTGAAATGCGAAAATTAGATTCAGATCAAAATATCTTGTAAACAGATAAAATGGTCATAGTAAGAAATCGACGTCTGATTATGCCTTTCTTGACTAAATAATCCCTTTTGCACGATTTTGATTGACAGTTCAAACTTTGCTCATTAAAATTCCGCCACCCATTTATTCGTTCAAAGCTTAGAATGCACGAAAATGGGAAATTTTTTACAGCAGTAATTTTAACTAACCAGGAGCTATTTAATGGCAACTATCAACCAGCTTGTACGTAAGCCACGTAGAAGCAAAGTTGTAAAAAGCAACTCAGCGGCGCTTAAAGCATGTCCGCAAAAACGTGGTGTATGTACTCGTGTATATACAACTACACCAAAGAAACCAAACTCAGCATTACGTAAAGTAGCGCGTGTTCGTTTAACAAACGGTTTCGAAGTGACTTCATACATTGGTGGTGAAGGTCACAACCTACAAGAGCATAGTGTAATACTTATCCGTGGTGGTCGTGTTAAAGATCTACCAGGTGTACGTTTCCACACAGTTCGTGGCGCACTCGATTGTGCTGGTGTAAGTGATCGTCGTCAAGGACGTTCAAAATACGGTGCAAAACGCCCTAAGGGCTAATGGTTCTCCGTTAGTAAGGCCAAGCACATAATTTAAATTTGTTTTGGGGTATAAGCTCGAAGAAGAGACTTAACCTGAATAAACCGGAGATACAAAATGCCTAGAAGACGCGTAGTAGGTCAACGTAAAATTCTTCCTGATCCTAAGTTTGGATCAGAACTTCTTGCAAAATTCGTAAATGTTGTAATGCAAGATGGTAAAAAATCAACTGCTGAAAAAATCGTATATGGTGCGTTAGACGTGGCTGCTGAGAAATCAGGTAAAGCGCATCTAGAAATCTTTGAAGCTGCACTTGAAGCTATCCGCCCTACAGTCGAGGTTAAATCTCGTCGTGTTGGTGGTTCAACTTATCAAGTACCAGTTGAAGTACGTCCAGTTCGTCGCAACGCATTAGGTATGCGTTGGTTAGTAGACGCTGCACGTAAGCGTGGCGAGAAATCTATGGGCTTACGTTTAGCTCAAGAGATCGTTGACGCTGCTGATAATAAAGGCACTGCGGTTAAGAAACGTGAAGACGTTCACCGTATGGCTGAAGCGAACAAAGCATTCGCTCACTACCGTTGGTAGTCACTACTTAATATTTCAATGGCTTGGTTTTTTAACCGGGCCTTTGAAGTTTAAGTGGTTTAAAGTTTTAAGAGGATAGTATGGCACGTACAACCCCCATCGAACGTTATCGTAATATCGGTATCGTTGCGCACGTAGACGCAGGTAAAACTACGACTACTGAACGTGTGCTTTTCTACACGGGTCTTTCACATAAGATCGGTGAAGTTCACGACGGTGCAGCAACAATGGACTGGATGGAGCAAGAACAGGAGCGTGGTATCACGATCACTTCTGCTGCAACCACGTGTTTCTGGAAAGGTATGGACTCTCAGTTCCAGGACCATAGGATCAATATCATTGATACCCCGGGACACGTTGACTTCACTATTGAAGTTGAACGTTCGTTGCGTGTACTTGACGGTGCTGTAGTGGTTCTTTGTGCATCATCTGGTGTTCAGCCGCAAACCGAAACGGTATGGCGACAAGCTGACAAATACGAAGTCCCAAGAATGATTTTCGTAAATAAGATGGATCGCATAGGTGCTGACTTCCTGATGGTTGTCGACCAAATAAAGAACCGCCTTGGTGCTAATCCTGTTCCAATTCAACTTGCAATTGGCGCGGAAGAAGATTTTTCTGGCGTAATTGATTTAGTTAAAATGAAAGTTATTAGTTGGTCTGAAGCAGATCAGGGCATGACTTTCACTTACAAAGAGATCCCTGCAGAATTATTAGAACAAGCAGAGGAATTCCGTGAACAATTGGTAGAATCGGCTGCTGAAGCATCTGAAGAGCTAATGGATAAATACCTTGAAGAAGGTGAACTTTCAGAAGCAGAAATTAAAAGTGCAATACGCCAACGTACCTTAGCGAACGAAATTGTTCCTATGTTATGTGGTTCCGCTTTTAAGAATAAAGGTGTTCAGGCAGTATTAGATGCAGTTATTGACTACTTACCTTCTCCAACAGAAGTTAAACAGATTCAGGGTGTACTTGAAGATGATTCTGAAGAAGAACGTCCGGCAGACGATAACGCACCGTTTTCAGCGCTTGCATTTAAAATTGCAACCGACCCATTTGTAGGTACACTTACGTTCTTTAGAGTATATTCTGGTGTTGTTAAACAAGGTGACTTCGTTTTTAATCCTGTAAAAGGTAAAAAGGAACGCTTTGGTCGTATCGTACAGATGCATGCAAATAGCCGTGAAGAAATCAAAGAAGTAAGAGCGGGTGATATTGCTGCAGCAATTGGTTTAAAAGAAGTTACTACCGGGGATACCTTGTGTGATCAAGGTTCTGTTATTACGCTTGAGCGTATGGACTTTCCTGAACCTGTAATTTCAATTGCTGTGGAGCCAAGAACAGTAGCTGACCAAGAAAAAATGGGGATTGCGTTAGGTAAACTAGCGGCAGAAGATCCTTCATTCAAAGTCCATACGGATGATGAAACAGGTCAGACTATTATTTCAGGCATGGGTGAATTACACCTGGATATTATCGTAGACCGTATGCAGCGTGAATTTAGCGTAGAATGTAACGTGGGTAAACCTCAGGTTTCATATCGCGAATCGATTCGTAAAACTGTAGAAGTTGAAGGCAAATTTGTACGTCAATCTGGTGGTAGAGGTCAATATGGTCATGTATGGCTTAGACTGGAACCATTAGAAATTGACGTAAACGATGATGATGCACCTAAATACGAGTTTGTTAATGAAATCGTAGGTGGTGCGGTTCCTCGTGAATTTATACCGGCAGTAGATAAAGGTATTCAAGAGCAAATGCAAAATGGTGTACTTGCTGGCTACCCTCTACTTGGTGTTAAAGCAACCTTGTTTGATGGCTCATTCCACGATGTTGACTCCAATGAAATGGCGTTTAAGATCGCAGGTTCCATGGGTTTCAAGAAGGGTGCACTTGATGCAGACCCTGCATTGCTTGAACCTATGATGAAAGTTGAAGTCATAACTCCAGAAGCCAATATGGGTGATGTTGTAGGTGATTTAAACCGCCGTCGTGGTTTGATTGAAGGTATGGACGAAGCACCTGGTGGACAAAGACAAGTTAATGCACTTGTGCCACTGGCTGAAATGTTCGGTTATGCAACCGCCCTGAGATCAGCGACACAAGGCAGAGCTTCTTACTCAATGGAGTTTTTGAAGTATGCTGAAGCATCAAAAAATGTCACAGAAGCAATCATGGCAGCTCGTTCTGTCAGATAATTTTAGTTCGGTCCGATTCATAGTTCATTAGAACTGGATTGGACTATTATTTCTTTATTAGGAATTTTTAAGATGGCAAAAGAAAAGTTTGAACGCGTAAAACCGCATGTTAACGTTGGTACAATTGGCCACGTAGATCACGGTAAAACGACTTTAACAGCAGCAATCACAAACGTACTTGCAAAAGTATACGGTGGTGAAGCTAAAGATTTCGCAGCAATCGATAACGCGCCAGAAGAAAGAGAGCGTGGTATCACAATCTCAACTTCTCACGTTGAGTATGATACGCCAACTCGTCACTACGCACACGTAGATTGTCCTGGTCACGCCGATTATGTTAAAAACATGATCACTGGTGCTGCTCAAATGGATGGTGCTATCTTAGTAGTTGCAGCGACTGATGGCCCTATGCCTCAAACGCGTGAGCACATCCTTCTTTCACGTCAGGTTGGTGTACCATACATCATCGTATTCATGAACAAATGTGACATGGTTGATGACGAAGAGTTATTAGAGCTAGTAGAAATGGAAGTTCGTGAACTTCTTTCAGAATATGATTTCCCAGGTGATGACTTACCACTAATTCAAGGTTCAGCTTTAAAAGCACTTGAAGGTGAGAAAGAGTGGGAAGATAAGATTGTAGAGCTTGCTGAAGCTTTAGATACTTACATTCCAGAGCCAGAGCGTGATATCGATAAGCCTTTCATCATGCCTATCGAAGATGTTTTCTCAATCCAGGGCCGTGGTACAGTAGTAACAGGTCGTGTTGAAGCGGGTATCATCAACGTAAATGACGAAGTAGAAATCGTTGGTATCAAAGAGACAACTAAGTCTACTTGTACTGGTGTAGAAATGTTCCGTAAATTGCTTGACGAAGGTCGTGCTGGTGAGAACATTGGTGCATTATTACGTGGTACTAAGCGTGAAGACGTTGAACGTGGTCAAGTACTAGCTAAGCCTGGTTCAATCACACCTCATACTAAGTTCGAATCAGAAGTATACGTACTAAGTAAAGATGAAGGTGGTCGTCATACTCCATTCTTCAAAGGTTACCGTCCACAGTTCTACTTCCGTACAACAGACGTAACAGGTGATGTTCAATTACCAGACGGCGTAGAAATGGTAATGCCTGGTGATAACATCAAGATGACAGTAGAGTTAATCTGCCCAATCGCGATGGACGAAGGTTTACGTTTCGCTATCCGTGAAGGTGGCCGTACAGTTGGTGCTGGTGTTGTAGCAACAGTTGTAGAATAATAATTAAATAATATTAATTATTGAAAAAAGGTCGCTTTGAGCGGCCTTTTTTAATGCCTGAAATTCAGGGGAATATCCGTGAAGGTGGCGCTATACCTGATGGGTGCTGAGGCCGCAGCAACAGTTGTAGAATAATATAACTTGCAGGCTTGTAGGTAGGAATTTATTTTTATTAAAAATTGTGAATTTAAGGTAGGGCAGGAAGCCGGATTGCATTAATTAGAGCTGTGAAATAGGGTTAAAAATTAGATTGGTGATAAAAAGATTTTAAGAGAAACATTCATTGAAAAACAAATTCCTATAACATAAAGTGTACCAAAGAAGATGGATGATGCATCAGCTAAGTCCAACAATTGATTATTACGTCGAAAACATGACGTAATAATACTAAAGCGTTAGGGTCACAAGGAGTGTTATGGCTATTTATTTCATTATTGAAAATGAAAATTTGATAGATCAAAGAATTAAAATTGGTTTTAGCAAAGAACCCGGAAAACGTTTAAAAACACTCCAAACTGGGAACTCACGAAAACTCGCATTGATGGGGTGGATAGAAACTAAAAATGATCGAGCTTTGGAAAAGCAGTTACATCAAAAATATGAAGCTTACCAAGTTTTAAATGAATGGTATGAAATAGATCATGAATTAGTTTTAGAAGAGTTAAAAAACTCTGCTACTAACGGATATATTGCTCTTCAGTCTAATGCAGGTAAGTTCCTAGATTGTGACCGCGATGGCATTCCTGAGTTTATGGAACCATGGGAATGGTCGTCTACTGATATATCTGATTTCTGTCCTGATTGTGGTAGCAGTAGTGGTCTTCATTACAACGAAAATTATGGTGGAGAACGTTGTTTAAAATGTGGGTTCACCGTGTAAGTAACCCTCACCAGAAGCTCAAACGGATAAAATATGCTGTCATCTTTTTTGCAAAAAGACGCAAAAAAACTGCCATCAAATTTAGCCGTTTAGCTAGGCGTTAGTGCGTCAAGCAAAGCTTGATGCATCTTGCAGGGTGTAAGTCCCTGTCGGGTAAGGTTTAGCCAGCCACCCGTATCGAGTGTTGCGCCTGTGGCGGAGCTGATAATTGTAAAAGATTAGTTAGCAATGGATTGTGATCAGCGAACAAGATAGGTGAAGCGTACTCGGTAACTGCTCCTGCGTTATTCTACCTCCTGTATCCATACAGTCGACAAGAGAATTATATAGGCCATAGGGAATACGTGTTCCTGAAGTGCTGGAATCGCTCCGATAAGTACAGTCTGACTGACGAGGTTTGTAACGCCATCGAAGTCCAAGCAATACAACCGTTATTCAACGCACATGAAAGGGCAAGGTTGTGGCTAGTTAGCCAAGTTTCAAGCCGTGGCATGTATAAAGAGATGTATCACTTTTTATTGGCTAAAGGCTTTTTGAGAGATCCAAAGGTGTATAATGAAGAGACGGATGCGATAGTTTCGCACGTCCTGATCTGTGTGGTGTCGGCTCAGTAATGGATCGCTCTACCACGATTACCTTTCAGAGAGTACGGCTAACATCCATACTTTTGTGTAATATTCTTACAATTAAAATTCGTTTTTTTTTGTGCTCTTTATAATAAATTACGTGACTACCTTGAGGCCGTTTTTGATAACCTTCTCTTATATAATCGCAATTAACTCCTAGCATAGGTTCATCTGCTAATTGCTGGAAAGTACAATCTAATAATTTTAAATAATCATTCCTTTGCGCGGTCCCCCAAGTTAACTGGGTATATTTAGCTATTTTAATTAAATCGCTTTTGGCTTTTCTTGATAATTCGAATTTAGGCATTAGTGGTTATCTTTGTCCAGCTCTGAGATCAAAGAATCATACGAATAATCAGCAACACCGCTGTTTTCACCTTCAATAAGCATGTTACGCAAATTAAGTATTTTTGTTTCCTGATCTTCTAATGCTCTTAAACCAGCACGAATCACTTCACTTGCAGAGCCATAGCGACCTGAGTTAACTTGCTGATTTATAAATTGATCAAAATGCTCGCCTAATGTTACGCTCGTATTCTTAGCCATAATGTATTTTCTTTAGTACCAATATATATTTGATTATGGTATAAAAAATATAATAAGGCAATTAAACGGACAAAAAACAGTTGGCTTTTTGCTCGTACCTCGTTAACTTTTAGAATAACAAAGGATAGTGGTTAGTTGACTGTACTCTCAGAAATTTTTGCAATAGATGTCGCAGCGTATAGTATTATGTCGAATCACTATCACTTGGTAGTAAAAGTTATAGGGAGCGTGTACTGAGCTGGAGTGACGATGAAGTAATTAGTCGTTGGCATCAATTGTATAATGGTAACGTACTAATAAATAGATATTTAGCAGGGGAAACCCTTGATAAAGGGTGTTTATTTGCAATTAAAGAGATAGTAAATAAATGGCGAACAAGGTTGTTTGATATTAGTTGGTTTATGGAAAGTTTGAATGAAAACATTTCCAGGAAAGCTAATAAAGAGGATGGCTGTACAGGTAAGTTCTGGGAAGGCCGTTTCAAGTCCCAGGCCCTGCTAGATGAAAAAGCAATATTAAGTTGCATGATGTATGTAGATTTAAATCCTATTCGAGCCAAAATGGCTGGTACTCTAGGGGAAAGTGATTTTACTTCAATTCAAGAACGTATTAACCAATATAAATCTCATAAAAAACCATTGAAATCCAAGAGTAAAAAGCAAGGTTTTAAAGTGGCAGAGCAACCGAATAAACTACTGAAATTTGGGTCAAACCAGGATGAAAATACAATTCCATTTAGTTTATTAGATTACCTGGAACTAGCAGATTGGAGTGGACGGCATATAGACCCGAATAAAAGTGGATATATTTCAACAGATGTTCCACGAATATTAAATGAATTAGATATTGAAAAAGAAACATGGTTAGAATCGATAAAAAATTTCAGGCGACAATATGCCAATTTTGCAGGGAGTAGAACAGCATTATTGGCTTGTGCACACCAACACCATCATAGTTGGTATAAAGGCGCATCTTAGTTATTGAAGTTTATAAAGCTATTTCGATCTATATCAATTTAAACCTCTAAAAATTGACGATTTTTATCATCATAAATGTTAACAATGATAGTAAAGCCTTTATTCAGGATATTCCACCCGAAAGAAAGCACTCAGATCCCATTAAATTATAAAAAATAAGCGATCTAGTATTTAAAATTTAGTAATTAGCTGTATGGTATTAAGAAGAAAAGTTAGCCTGTTCATTTTTTTTCTGTTGGGTGCTGGGCACATGCCAGGCGTAAATATGATGATGCACTGAGGGCTGAGTCTAAAAATAAAGGCCGGGTTCATAAAGCCCGCAGCTTCATCAGCAAACTTTATAAATTAGAAACGCAGGCAAAAAACAAAAAACTCAGCGCCCAGAAACGCTATCAATTACGACAAGAAAAAGCCAAACCTATATTGACCGCATTTAAAATATGGTTAGATGAAGCAAAAACAAAAGTACTTAATGAGAGCCATATTGGCAAAGCCATCAACTACACCCTTAATCAATGGGATAAATTAAATCACTATATAGAAGATGGTGAATTAGGGATCGACAATAATATAACAGAGCGGGATATCAGACCCTTTACCACAGGACGGAAAAATTGGATGTTCTCGCAATCAGTAAATGGCGCAGAGGCAAGTGCGATACTTTATAGTATAGTGATGACATGTCGGGCAAATGACATCAACCCATATTACTACTTCCAACATTTATTTAAAGAAATGCCAAATCGAGATGACAGTTCAGACTTAACAGATTTAATGCCATGGCATGTGCAACTAGACTTTGATCCTAACTAGGCGCACTGCTTAGTTGCGCGTTTACTTGCAAGCTATATCTTCTAGTTCGTAATTCGCTTCTAATAGATTCCAAAAATGGTGATTGAGTCATGTAATTTCTCAAATATTATAGCTGTGTATATATACAGCTATAATTCAATGTTTGTTGTTTTTCAACCATATTGCGCGGTATGTAAAATACAATTTTGCGCGATTAAGTAAAAGGTAAATTCTAGTTGTTTGTTTTTATTTAACAAAATAGTGAGTTAAAATTACATACCGCGCAAAATAATTCTCGATTATCTAAATTCTCGCTTTCATTTAATACCAGTAATCTTTATCAAAAAAAAATAAAATGGTAAACTGTTAAAATTATTAAATAATATCTATAATTTTGGGTTTAGCTTTTGAAATTTGAAAAATTGCATACCAAGAATTCCTGGTATTAAGCTGTTAACTGCTTTCGCAATATCCCTCTTTACATAATTTTAGATTTAGGTGTTTATGAATAGAAAAATGATAGCCCTAGTTGTTGGGAACGGAGATTACCCTAGTGATGGAGCAAAGCTTCCCAATGCGGTTAATGATGCGAATGATATAAGCCAATCACTCGAAGATCTCGGTTTTACCGTCATTAAACTTACAGACTGTAGTAATGAAGATTTAGATAGAGCCATGTCGTCATTTAAAGATGGTCTGAATAGTAATGATGTTGGACTATTTTATTTTGCAGGTCATGGAATGCAAATTGATGGCGAAAATTATATAACATGTATCGACACTACGTTTACTGATGAGCCTGCTGCCAAGTGGAGTTCCTATCCTTTAAATAGGCTCATAGATACAATGGATACATGCTCAAATAAAACAAACTTAGTTATATTAGACTCATGTAGAGACAATCCATATGAAAGAAGCTGGAGCCGTTCTTTAGCATCTGGTTCCTTAGCACCTATGTTTGCCCCAAAGGGAACACTTATTGCCTATTCGACTTCTCCAGGGGAAACTGCTTCAGATGGTTTAGGCAACAATGGAGCTTATACTGAGTCACTTTTAAAACATATAAATAAGCCTGATATCGCAATTGAAGACGTGTTTAAAAAAGTAAGAAACTCTTTATCGGTCATTACGAGTGGAAAGCAAACCTCGTGGGAGCATACATCTCTAACAGGTGATTTCTATTTCAATCTAAGCTTAGGTAGCAAAATCGGTAAATATAGTAAGTTCGCAATTGCAGATGATCTTTTTACGGTCGTGGCAGGAAATACATGTCACGAAATTATTGAGAAAATCAAGTCTCATAATTGGTATGTTCAAAACCCCGCTATAGATAGGCTTACGAGCCAATTACTTACTGGGGCAGACGATGATACTCTATTTGTCTTAGGGCGAAATTTGTATCAAGCCGCATGCGGAAACTCTGGAAGTGCTTTAGATTACGTTAATAATTTCCGCTCTAAATTATCTAGCATTGATATTGAGAAACAAATTTGCTTATTGGAAGGTATGCTTTTTGAAATATTCTTTAATCCTAGAGGTGATTTCAGGACTTCATTCAAAACAACAATGTTCAATGCTGTTTTTGATCTCGATGTTTATCCTGATTACAAGCCTGCATTTGATTTCATAGCAGAAGTATTACTTCCATTTTCAAATAGCTTTTATCTATTGCCCGGCAAAGCTATTGATGACGCATCAATCGAATTGTCATCTTTAGAATCTAAAAGTGGAAGTGTGATCATTAAAGAAGTCCACTTTGATGGTGAAAATATTTTATATGGTGAAGATGGATGGGAAAAATACTCGTTTGATGGTGAGATCGCTTATGACTCAATGCGATACGATTCATTGCTCGACAAAATATCAACAGAAATGATGATCCCTAAGAAATCTATATCTATTCAGTCAAATATACCTATAGATGAAAGTTCTAAACTAGAATTTCCATACAGACATACACTAAAGCGCAGTTAACAAATAAGGATAGGTGTCGCGCAGCCGACACCTTATCTGGGTGTTGAACAAGCCCGAGCTTAAGTTGTTTAACTTATTTATAGTAAATAGTGGTGATCGTGTTTTTTATTTGCAGCGACTATTATTTATTTTAGCCGAGTCAATGCGCTTCTTGTGTTCAGAAGTTAAAATATTTTACCTTATCAATTAGTTAGTTTTTTATACTTTATCTCCTCTTATTCATTTAAGCCATTATCCTTATTTTATAAGCCTTTCGGCTAGTTCGTTCGTGCTAAATTGATGATCACTCCCATACATAACATTTCATGTTTGCAACAAGGACAAATACGGATTGTTTTTGGTTGTGGTTGTTTCTCAGGTATTATCCAGTCTTTGGTATTCATAAGTAGTGTCTGAATACGTTGACGTAATTTACCTGCATTACCACGTAAATAACCACAATCTCTGACACGTTGTAGTCCTTTAGGAAGCACATGTTGTAATATCAACCATAAAAATTTGAGTATAGGTAATGTACGTGTTGCTGTTTTTTTGGTTTGTCCGTCTTGGTATTTAAAGGTGACAGTGTTGTTATCATAAGCAATGATGGCTTTATCAGCTAATACACCACGATATAAATAGCGTGAGAGATATTGGTAAGCCTTTTCACCAAACCCCACTTTACGACAATCTACGACCCATTTCTTTGGATATTTTGCGGGTAAGTTAATTTGAGCGTGTTTATTAATCGCATCGAGTATTTGAGCACGCCATACTTTGGCTAAAGCAAATTCATTAAATAGAAATTGCTTATTTCCTTTATGCCACTGGTTTTTATCAGCATCATAATATCCACATGGTAAAATGACATGAATATGGGGATGTAAATCACGACGACGGTTGTGGGTATGTAATACCATAGTGAAACCTATGTCTGCTTTAAATTGTCGCTTGGCAAACCCCTTGAGTACATTACTCACCACTTTAAACATGGTTTGATATAACGCTTTTGGCTGATATCGGGCTAATGTTCTAAACTCAAAAGGCAAGGTGAATGTCACCATAAAATAATGACAAGGCAGTAACTTTTGCTGTTGTCGTTGTATCCATTGCATGGTGGTTTTATGTTGGCATTGTGGGCAGTGTCGATGCCCACATGAGAGCGGGTGTTGTGCTTGATGGTGACAGTGAGCGCAGCACCAACTCATTTTACGTTGCTCAGATGTTTTGCAACTGAGCAAGGCATTGATGGCATGACGTGTATTATGATTAAGTTGATTATCATAATGGTGCAAAAATTCATGTTGATGCTGACGTAATAACTCAATAAAACAACTCATAAAGCCTCCCACATACGCATAACGTTATTAGTTAATTGATTAACCAGGCGCTTGGTATCATATTGTTTTATTTGAGTTAACTGAGTATATTTTGAAGTGGTATTGAGGCTGCCATGACCGAGCAATAACTGCAAAGAGCGTAAATCTAATCCTTGCTCTAATAAGTGTGTTGCAAAGCAGTGCCTGAGCGAGTGTGGGCTGATATGTTTTTCAATTTTGCAGTGCTTTAATACCGCTTTCATTGCTTTTTGTACACCACCTTTATCCATAGGAGAATTTGCACCTTGTCCTTTACCTGGGAAGATAAGTTGTTCATGGTGATGCGTTTTCCAATATAAACGCAATTCATCAAGTGTTTTACTCGGTAAAGGTACGAGCCTATCTTTCCCACCTTTGCCATCACGAATATGAACTTGCATGGTTTTACTATCAATATCAGCCACAGTCAGGTTTAGAGCTTCACTTAAACGTAATCCCATAGTGTATAAAGTTAAGAAGAAGACTTGATAGCGTTGTTGTTTGGTTTGATTAATCATAAAAGCAATTTGTGCAGGAGTTAAAATATCAGGAATACGCTTTACCTGCGGGGGCTTAACGATATCAAGCCACTGCCAATGGCGCTCAAGGGTGTACTTATAAAAGAATTGTAAACCGTTACGGTCTAATTTGACGGTACTCCAAGAATGCGTTTGGATCAGGTCATTAAAGTATTGCTTTAAATCTTGGGTACTTAAGGTATCAGGAGTTCGGTCAAAATAGGCGGTAATACGACGAACGGCACGAGAATAGGCATCAATAGTCGCAGGTCGTTTACCTTGTAACTTTAAGTTGGTAAGATGTTGAAGGTAAAGGAAGTCGAAATGTTTTTGTTCAAGATTATTCATAGTATTTACTCCAGAATGACACTGCCAATACGACAGTGCTACTGAGTAAAAGTATGAATGATGTTTTTCTGCCGCAAAGCGGCTTCGTTCAACAAGTTGCTTAAACGGACGTAAAATAGTTGGCTTTCGTTCGTGCCTCACTAATTTTAGCCAACAATTTTACGCCGCTTAGCAAGGCGTTAGGGGCTTTCATGAATCAAGCCTATTCGTTATCACTAGATAATTTGTTAAGATAACCTAAAAAAATAAAAGGAAACCTGACTAAGTGCCAATTTATTCTGTCCCTACACCTATTTACCACTTTACACATATAGATAACTTAGTTCGGTTACTTGGAGCGGGTATGCTTCTTAGTAAAAATGAAATAGCTGCTCAGAATACTGAATATCGTAGCTCAGCCTTTGAAAGCGTTCAAACTCATCGCCAAGGTTTCCAAGTACCTGTATCAAAAGGTGGAACAATTCATGATTACGTCCCTTTTTATTTCAATAGTCGTTCACCAATGCTTTATACAATTAATTGCGGAAACGTTGAAAACATAAGTATGCAAGATTTAGTGTTTTTTAAAACATCAGCTCAGACGGTCGCAGCATCTGGAAGTGATTTTGCTTTCACTGATGGGCATGGAATAATGGATTTATCTGATTATTATGATGATTTAACAGATTTAGACCAAATTCCATGGAATGTTATAAATGCTCGCTATTGGAATGATTTTCAAGATGGCCGTAGGCTGAGACAATCAGAATTCTTGGTGTATAAAAGCTTTAATTGGAGTTTAGTTGAATCAATAGGGGTCTATAATCAAAGTATGAAAGATCGTGTGGAACAACTTATTTCTAATTTTCAACCATCTCCGATAGTTGAAATTAAGCGAAATTGGTATTTCTAAAGGTAAAGTTATGATTGATTTTAAAACAGGAAATATACTTGCAGATAAAGCACAAGCAATTGTAAATACAGTTAATTGTGTTGGTGTTATGGGGAAAGGGTTAGCTTTGCAATATAAAAAAGCGTTCCCTGCTAACTTTAAAGAGTATAAGTCAGCATGTGATTCAAAACTTGTTACGCCAGGTAAAATGTTCGTAACTAGGTATGATGATATTCTTGAAAGTAAATTTATTATTAATTTCCCAACTAAAAAGCACTGGAAAGGCGCATCTAAAATTGAGTATATAGATGATGGTCTTGATGATTTAATTCAGCAAATTAAAGAGTTAAATATCACCAGTATTGCTATACCTCCTCTAGGAGCGGGTTTAGGTGGATTAGACTGGGAACTTGTAAAAAGTAGAATTGTAAAAGCTTTTAATAATTTAGAAGCTGTTAAAGTTACTGTTTATGAACCTAAAGGGAGCCCGAGCTCTACTAATATGCTTAATAAAACCAAAAGACCAAATATGACTAGAGGTAGGGCTTTATTGATCAAACTATTAGAGTTTTATTTTCATAAAGGCTATGACTGTTCAAAAATAGAAGCTCAAAAGTTAGCATACTTTTTACAGGAGTCAGGTATAAATCTTAGGTTACGATACGTTGCACATCACTTTGGTCCTTATGCCGATAACTTAAATCATGTTTTAGAAAGAATCGATGGGCATTTCATTGAAGGCTTTGGTGACCGAGTAAACACCTCTCAAATCAAGTTGATCGAGTCTTCGATAGGAGAAGCTAACCAGTTTTTAGAAAATGATACTGAGGCAAAATCTTGTCTAAGTTCTGTTGAATCACTAATTGATGGATATGAAACCCCACTTAGTATGGAAGTTCTTGCGACTGTGCATTGGGTTATAAAACACGAAAGATATGAATCAAAGAACTTTGATGGTATTAAATCTTATATCCAGCAATGGAGTGAGCACAAAGCAAGCTGGAAAGATTCTTATTTAAAAAAAGCTTTATTTAGACTTGAATCCTGTCAATGGGTTTAGCCCCTAACAAATAAGGATAGGTGTCGCGCAGCCGACACCTTATCTGGGTGTTGAACAAGCCCGAGCTTAAGTCGTTTAACTTATTTATAGTAAATAGTGGTGATCGTGTTTTTTATTTGCAGCGACTATTATTTATTTTAGCCGAGTCAATGCGCTTCTTGTGTTCAGAAGTTAAAATATTTTACCTTATCAATTAGTTAGTTTTTTATACTTTATCTCCTCTTATTCATTTAAGCCATTATCCTTATTTTATAAGCCTTTCGGCTAGTTCGTTCGTGCTAAATTGATGATCACTCCCATACATAACATTTCATGTTTGCAACAAGGACAAATACGGATTGTTTTTGGTTGTGGTTGTTTCTCAGATATTATCCAGTCTTTGGTATTCATAAGTAGTGTCTGAATACGTTGACGTAATTTACCTGCATTACCACGTAAATAACCACAATCTCTGACACGTTGTAGTCCTTTAGGAAGCACATGTTGTAATATCAACCATAAAAATTTGAGTATAGGTAATGTACGTGTTGCTGTTTTTTTGGTTTGTCCGTCTTGGTATTTAAAGGTGACAGTGTTGTTATCATAAGCAATGATGGCTTTATCAGCTAATACACCACGATATAAATAGCGTGAGAGATATTGGTAAGCCTTTTCACCAAACCCCACTTTACGACAATCTACGACCCATTTCTTTGGATATTTTGCGGGTAAGTTAATTTGAGCGTGTTTATTAATCGCATCGAGTATTTGAGCACGCCATACTTTGGCTAAAGCAAATTCATTAAATAGAAATTGCTTATTTCCTTTATGCCACTGGTTTTTATCAGCATCATAATATCCACATGGTAAAATGACATGAATATGGGGATGTAAATCACGACGACGGTTGTGGGTATGTAAATCACGACGACGGTTGTGGGTATGTAATACCATAGTGAAACCTATGTCTGCTTTAAATTGTCGCTTGGCAAACCCCTTGAGTACATTACTCACCACTTTAAACATGGTTTGATATAACGCTTTTGGCTGATATCGGGCTAATGTTCTAAACTCAAAAGGCAAGGTGAATGTCACCATAAAATAATGACAAGGCAGTAACTTTTGCTGTTGTCGTTGTATCCATTGCATGGTGGTTTTATGTTGGCATTGTGGGCAGTGTCGATGCCCACATGAGAGCGGGTGTTGTGCTTGATGGTGACAGTGAGCGCAGCACCAACTCATTTTACGTTGCTCAGATGTTTTGCAACTGAGCAAGGCATTGATGGCATGACGTGTATTATGATTAAGTTGATTATCATAATGGTGCAAAAATTCATGTTGATGCTGACGTAATAACTCAATAAAACAACTCATAAAGCCTCCCACATACGCATAACGTTATTAGTTAATTGATTAACCAGGCGCTTGGTATCATATTGTTTTATTTGAGTTAACTGAGTATATTTTGAAGTGGTATTGAGACTGCCATGACCGAGCAATAACTGCAAAGAGCGTAAATCTAATCCTTGCTCTAATAAGTGTGTTGCAAAGCAGTGCCTGAGCGAGTGTGGGCTGATATGTTTTTCAATTTTGCAGTGCTTTAATACCGCTTTCATTGCTTTTTGTACACCACCTTTATCCATAGGAGAATTTGCACCTTGTCCTTTACCTGGGAAGATAAGTTGTTCATGGTGATGCGTTTTCCAATATAAACGCAATTCATCAAGTGTTTTACTCGGTAAAGGTACGAGCCTATCTTTCCCACCTTTGCCATCACGAATATGAACTTGCATGGTTTTACTATCAATATCAGCCACAGTCAGGTTTAGAGCTTCACTTAAACGTAATCCCATAGTGTATAAAGTTAAGAAGAAGACTTGATAGCGTTGTTGTTTGGTTTGATTAATCATAAAAGCAATTTGTGCAGGAGTTAAAATATCAGGAATACGCTTTACCTGCGGGGGCTTAACGATATCAAGCCACTGCCAATGGCGCTCAAGGGTGTACTTATAAAAGAATTGTAAACCGTTACGGTCTAATTTGACGGTACTCCAAGAATGCGTTTGGATCAGGTCATTAAAGTATTGCTTTAAATCTTGGGTACTTAAGGTATCAGGAGTTCGGTCAAAATAGGCGGTAATACGACGAACGGCACGAGAATAGGCATCAATAGTCGCAGGTCGTTTACCTTGTAACTTTAAGTTGGTAAGATGTTGAAGGTAAAGGAAGTCGAAATGTTTTTGTTCAAGATTATTCATAGTATTTACTCCAGAATGACACTGCCAATACGACAGTGCTACTGAGTAAAAGTATGAATGATGTTTTTCTGCCGCAAAGCGGCTTCGTTCAACAAGTCACTTAAAAGGACAAAAAACAGTTGGTTTTTGCTCCTTCGTCGCTTATTTTAACCAACTATTTTTTGCCTCTTAGTGAGGCGTTTATGTAATTTACCAATCACCAAGGAAAAATTATGAAAATTTGTAGAGTAAGCGCTTTAAGTTACTGTTGCGTTATTATCCTTTTAAACCTGAGTTTGCTTTCCTCTGTTCTAGCAGACAGCCAAAGATCTCAAATACGTTATCGCGCAGCCCAACAGGTAGCAGTGCATGATAAAACATTTAAAATGAATGGGTATCGATTTTTTGGCAATCATACGAAATCGAATGGCCCTGTGTTTTCATTAGATCCAAATAATCAGAGATCAATTATTACTTTTGGTACCGACTCTATCACCAATACTAAGGAAAATTGGTATGGAGTTTTTGCAACTGCGAACACTGGCGATATTGGTCCATCATTTAGATTAGTTCCATTTGTACGAGTAGCATCTGTTAATGGAAATACAGTTACTTTTATGAAAGCTGGTGAAGGCATTGACAATCCTGCACAAAGCCAGTCTTACGATTGGCAAACGCCTTTATCTGGCGTCGAAATATTAGTAATTAATGAAACTGTTGATAACAGAGATAATGGATTTTCAGGCCGAACAACAGTAGTAACAAGTTATGATAATACTTCGATTTCATTACAGGACATAGGGTCAATAGGCCCAAAAGATTATTTATTACCCGCTCCTCCTGGTTTCTCACATTACCGTTATTTGGGAAGCGTATATATGGATACTGAAGAAGTAAGAAACATCTCTGATTCTGGAGCCCTTGTAAAAGCTAAAATGATAGATTTAGGTGTCACAAACAACATTACAGGGCCTGGTCTTAGAGAATTACAAGTCGGTGGTTATATCTCACCATTAGCTACAGCAATAGTTATTGATACCACGACTTATTTGCAAACTACCTCTGGAGGAGTCGTAGCTCACTATTTTGGTGTAGATCAAGCTCATGTAGTGCAAAGCACATATTATAGAAAAACTGTAAGCACTAGTGATGTGGTCGTTGACCATGGCATTACCATACCATTTTCGTTTTCTCAGCGTATTTATCTTTCTACTGGTGGGGCACTTGAAGTAGCGCGTGACTATGCAACATTTTCAGTCACAGGATGGGTTGAACCGTAGACTAAACAATTACATAACAAATCAAATCACGCGGATGTCAAAATCGTCGCTTCGCTCTGTTTTGCCACCGGTGTTTGAGGCGTTAGTTGCCAAGGAAAGTATGTCTGTAATTTCACGGATAGTTGAAAAATTAAAGAAATATCCTGAACTTGATTATGTACAGGAAGAAAGATCAATATCGGTAACACCGTCAGGTGGTTTTTCTGTTTGGCTAACTGAAAATGATAATAATATAACAGTTGGTTTTAATGGGTGGCATGAGGAGTTTTCGGAGCAAGAAGAAGCTCTTGATTGTTTTGCTTTTGGGTTAAGTAGTGAATGTCGCCTTAAAGTATATAGTCGCGGTACAACCGAGTATAAATGGGTGGTTCAAGCGTTAAACGAAAAAGAGTGGTGTGACGATAGTGAAACAGGTTTATTATTCTTTCCATTTTGGCGTAAGAAACAGGTTACATATTTACAAAATGGTGTAATTGGCAACTAACAAATAAGGATAGGTGTCGCGCAGCCGACACCTTATCTGGGTGTTGAACAAGCCCGAGCTTAAGTCGTTTAACTTATTTATAGTAAATAGTGGTGATCGTGTTTTTTATTTGCAGCGACTATTATTTATTTTAGCCGAGTCAATGCGCTTCTTGTGTTCAGAAGTTAAAATATTTTACCTTATCAATTAGTTAGTTTTTTATACTTTATCTCCTCTTATTCATTTAAGCCATTATCCTTATTTTATAAGCCTTTCGGCTAGTTCGTTCGTGCTAAATTGATGATCACTCCCATACATAACATTTCATGTTTGCAACAAGGACAAATACGGATTGTTTTTGGTTGTGGTTGTTTCTCAGATATTATCCAGTCTTTGGTATTCATAAGTAGTGTCTGAATACGTTGACGTAATTTACCTGCATTACCACGTAAATAACCACAATCTCTGACACGTTGTAGTCCTTTAGGAAGCACATGTTGTAATATCAACCATAAAAATTTGAGTATAGGTAATGTACGTGTTGCTGTTTTTTTGGTTTGTCCGTCTTGGTATTTAAAGGTGACAGTGTTGTTATCATAAGCAATGATGGCTTTATCAGCTAATACACCACGATATAAATAGCGTGAGAGATATTGGTAAGCCTTTTCACCAAACCCCACTTTACGACAATCTACGACCCATTTCTTTGGATATTTTGCGGGTAAGTTAATTTGAGCGTGTTTATTAATCGCATCGAGTATTTGAGCACGCCATACTTTGGCTAAAGCAAATTCATTAAATAGAAATTGCTTATTTCCTTTATGCCACTGGTTTTTATCAGCATCATAATATCCACATGGTAAAATGACATGAATATGGGAAGAAAAGTTAGCCTGTCCATTTTTTATTTTTTTTTATTGTACATTTTTAATTTTTTTTAATTTTTTATCCTTCAGAACTAAAAAATTTTATCTACATTATCATGCCGTTCCTAGATGATGAACAGTTTGCATTAAGAAAGTTATGGGAAGCTATTTTAATTGCTTATTTAAGCACAGGGCTTCGATTTAATGATGAACTCATAAATATACCTAGAGGTTGCTATGAGTTTAAACCTATTATTAATAAAGGTTTGGTATTAGAAGATTCGCATGTAATAAAGCTGATCTATAGCTGTTATCAAGAATTTCAAAAGAGCCAAAACCCTTTATATTATGCAGTTGCACACAGGGCGGCATTTAATAGTCGCAGCTAATAAAACAAATTTAAAGTGCGGACAAAAAACAGTTGGCTTTTGCTCCTTCGTCGCTAATTTTAGCCAACTATTTTTTGCCGTTTATTTGCGGCGTTAGCAGCCTTTCAAATCTGCGAGTTGTACTAGATGTTGCACATGTATACTTAATTGGTTAGACTTGTCTTATTAAATGTACAACTTATGAGGTGCGCTATGCGTATAGTTTCGTTCACAGAAGCTCGTAATGGGCTCAAATCTGTTCTAGATCACGTTGTAAATGATGTTGATTATACTGTTATAACTCGAAGAGATGCTGAAGATGCGGTAGTAATGTCAATGGAGCATTACAGTAGCTTAATGGAAACTGTTCATTTGTTAAAATCACCAGCTAACGCTGCACATTTATCAAAATCAATTGAACAATATAATTCGGGTAAGGTTCAATATCGAGAGCTTATTGATGACTAGGCAACTTGCATGGACTGATGAAGCTTGGAATGATTATGTTTATTGGCAAGGGCAGGATAAAAAGACGTTAAAACGCATTAATAAATTAATTAGTGATACCAAGCGTTCTCCATTTGAGGGGATTGGAAAGCCTGAACCGTTAAAAGAGAATTTATCTGGTTTCTGGTCTAGACGAATCGGTGAAACTAATCGTCTAGTGTATGCAGTATCAGATTCATATTTAACAGTAATATCCTGTAGATATCACTATTAGTGTAAGCGGCAGCTGATAAACCAATACAAAGGACAAAAACAGCTGGTTTTGCTCCTGCGTCGTCAATTATAACCAGCTATTTTGTTGCCTCTGATTGGGGCGTTGGAACAAGTAGGCTAATAATGGCTGTTAACAAAAAAGGAAGCCGAAAGATTGTTGTTGATGATATCGAATTTCGTTGGCGCGCTACTGGAAGCGATGAAGTAATCAGCATTGTTATTTGGCCAACAGATAATGAGGATTCCCGTGTTATTGGGCGTGTCGGATATCACCACGATATGGTAAAAGTAAGTGAAGGTCATTTCACTTCAGATAGTCAGTTAGTGGTAACAAGTAGGACAATCAAAGCCATAATTATGCACGTTGGATTTCAAAAAATACTGGAAAGCCACGGTCAAATTAATATAGGTGCCATTGAAGATTTTTATGATATCGAGAGTTCAGTTAGAGGAAAATATGCCAAATAATCATGGTTCACTCATAACAAACAATGGCAAGCGACGCCAAAAGATGCGCGCATGCTTTGGGCGTTAGGCATTTTAAATATATTCATTCAAGGATAGAGTTTTGTGATAAAAGAAATAGATAAATTGGCTTGGTTGTACATCAAAGATGGAAAAATTTTATCTGCACGTTCAAAAAACAAAGAGTTGTTTTATGTGCCTGGTGGTAAACGAGAGCAAGGAGAATCAGATGAACAAGCACTCATCAGAGAAATAAAAGAAGAAGTATCTGTAAATATTCTTCCTAGCTCAATTAAATACGCTGAAAAATTTAAAGCTCAAGCTGACGGTAAAACTAATAACGTTATAGTCAAATTAACTTGTTATTTTGCAGACTTTCAAGGTGAATTACTTCCAGATGCAGAAATAGAAGAAATTAAATATATTGGATATAAAGATAAGTCTCTCTGTTCTTTAGCATCACTTGCTGTAATGGATTGGTTAAAAGAGCAGAATCTTATAGAGTAGTGTACTCAAATGCCTAACAAACAAGGATAGGTGTCGCGCAACTGACACTTTATCTGGGTGTTGAGCAAGTCCGATCTTAAGTCGTATAACTTATTTACGGGGCAGCCTGAGGTCTCTAACCTTCAGTCTCTACACCCCCATAATGCGGGTCCGCAATGCCTTGTAATAGATCTTGATTATTGTTCACATACCACCCCCTTGCTTTCTGTTTATGGCGGGAATGTGAGACAAATATCACTTTCGTCCTAAGTGCATCAAATATATGATCATTTTTAATGGCCTAAATTTCACTAGAACTGTGTTGTTTTCAATCCCAATAGCCCGTTATAGCTCAATCAAACGTCTTGCTCTGGAAAATTTATTCTCACTGATATTTGATCACTAATCAAATACAAATGGTATTATTAAGGTAAGCTCGCTATAGTTTTTTAAATTTAGGTTGTTTACTCTTGATATTTAAATAGAAGTAGAGGTTTTTTTGATTGTAATATATCTTATTTTATTTGCTTTATACGGAACTGCAGCAACATATTTTGTACGGTTTGTTTATCATTATTGGATCAAAAACCAAATGAAACTGGCTTATTTAATCAAGGCGAGTGTTTGTATTCTTTTGTGTTTATTATGTTATGGTGGGCTGTTTATCTTGGATAGGTAAATTACAGAGTAATTAATTTACCCTGTAATTTTAGTGGTTAAATATTATTTTTCATTTAACCAAATAGCAACTTGCTTGGCAAAGTAAGTTAAAATCCCGTTGGCGCCAGCGCGTTTGAATGCCAATAAAGACTCCATGATACATGGTTTTTCAGCCAGCCAGCCATTCTTAATTGCGGCCATGTGCATTGCATATTCTCCACTGACCTGATAAGCAAAAGTAGGGACACCAAATTCATCTTTCACTCTGCGAACTATATCCAGGTAAGGCATACCAGGCTTCACCATCACCATGTCAGCACCTTCTTGAATATCTAATGCCACTTCTCTTAATGCTTCATCTGAATTAGCAGGATCCATTTGGTAGTTCTTTTTATCTGCCCCTTTAAGGTTACCGGCAGAACCGACAGCATCTCTGAATGGACCGTAATAACTTGATGCGTATTTAGCTGAATATGCCATGATCCGAGTGTGGATATATCCCGCATCTTCTAAAGCTTCTCTGATTGCCGCAATGCGGCCGTCCATCATATCTGATGGTGCAACTATATCTGCGCCAGCCTGAGCATGTGAGAGGGCTTGTTTTACCAGTATTTCTGTTGTCAGGTCGTTAACAACATAACCTGTATTATCTATAATGCCATCTTGACCATGCACTGTGAAGGGATCTAATGCGACATCGGTGATCACGCCTATATTTGGTACGGATTGTTTTAATGCCCTGATGGTTCTTTGTGCTAATCCCTCTGGATTGTATGCTTCTTCTGCCTGTAAAGATTTTTTATCAGTAGGTGTTACCGGAAATATCGCGATTGCGGGAACTCCCAGAGCATCAAGTTGTTTTGCTTCCTCAATTAATAAGTCAATGGAGAGTCTTTCAATACCGGGCATAGATCCAATTGCTTCTCTGCGATCTTTGCCATCTAAAACAAAAACAGGGTAAATGAGATCGTTTACTGAAAGTGTATTTTCCTGCATTAAACGTCGCGAAAAATTATCTTTGCGCATACGGCGCATTCTATTTGAAGGAAAGTAATCCAAACCCGGTTGTGACATTGTATCTCCTGTTACTTTTTAGTATTTTCTTCACTATAAAAAACGACTTTATTACGGCCAGTTTCTTTTGCTTCATATAATGCTTTATCGGCATTGGCTGTTAATTGGTTAGGGTCTTGATCATGAGCTGAAACAGTGCTGTATACTCCGGCACTAATTGTCATTTTGATCATACCTGCACTTGTTTGAATTTCACTATTGTTAATTGCATTACGAATTGACTCGGCGACATTGAATGCCCCTTCTAAATTTGTATTAGGCAAAATGACTGCGAACTCTTCACCACCATAACGGCATGCTTCATCAGAAGGACGATTTAAATTCTCTTTTATTGTATTAGCAACAAATTTGATTGCATCATCACCGGCAAGGTGGCCTAACTTGTCATTAATCGCTTTGAAATGATCTATGTCTAACATGATAATAGCAAGATGACTTTGCTCTCTTCGTGAACGTCTAAATTCCATGTTTAATTTTTTATCATAAAACAGACGATTACGTATGCCAGTTAATGCATCATGGGTATTTTTTTCTTCAAGTTCTCTGTTTTTTTCTTCTAATTCGCGTAATGTGATTTCAAGCTCAAAGGTACGTTCTTGTATTTTGCTTTCTAGATCTTCCTGGGCCTCTTGCTGAATTTTAATTTTTTCTTCAAGTAGTGAATCTTTTGCTTTTACTTGCGCTATAAGAGCATGTTGTTGTTGTGATTTTTCATCCCGGTTGGCTACAAATTGACGTATTAATACATAAGAAAGTATGCAGCTACACAAAGAAAATAAACTGATGATCACTGCATAGGTATTTAAATAGTTAATTTCAATACCAAGAAAAACAAAGAAGCTATATAACACAGCTAATGCAAGTAGTGCTTGATAAAACAAAACGAGCTTGGCGCGTACCTGATATTTAATTTGTAATATAATGCTGATCAATAAACCAATACTGAGGTTAAGCAGAGAAATAATAAAGCTCAGGTAAAACCCCAATATTTGATTTACCCAAGGTATTATTAAAATAGTGATCAAGCTAAATATAAGAATGACTCTTTGTATTTTAAATAAATGCGTATATTTATTGGTTAAGCCTAAAGATTTTTCTGTAATTGGATTTAATATAAACACAGCACTTAAGAGAAGTACTGATATATCAATGTTTTGTAACCAGGTATCAGCGGTATTGAAATATCGATAACTAAAGCCGTATAACCAGGTAATGATTGTCCATAAGCATATGATGAATAAACTAGCTAAAATAAACTGAGTATTACGAGTTAATACAAACATAAGTAAGTTGCTGATCACTAACGCTAATAAAAACCCAAGTAATAAACCAGCAAGTAAATTGGACTTGCTTTTTAATTGTATGAGCCTTTCAGCGGACCATAAACTAATAGGTAATTTAACGGCACCATCATTATTGACAGATAAAACAACGGTATAGTCTTGATTGGCTTCAAGTGTAATTGGAAAAATGATAGCTTCGTTTTTGATTTCTCTGTGCGCTAATTTTTCTGTATGGCCTATGGTTTGCTGTTTAATAATTTGCTGCTGCTTGTATAGATAGAGTGTTGAGGTGTCTATAAGCGGGTTTTCTAATAGGATAAAAATTTTCTGGTTGATATTGCTTGTATTTTCCAGGTTAAATTTGACTAAAGTTGTATCTTTTTGAGGTCCTAAATTTAATTTGCCGTCCGCAGAGGTTTGCCATTGTAGCTGAGAGTTTTTGAGCTTGTCATCAATGGCCTGGCTAGTCGTCGCATACTCGAATATCACGGGCTTTTTATATTGAAACTGCTTATCTATTATTACAGCGCTGGCATGTGCTTGATAAGTACATAAGCAAACCAGAACAGCTAAAATAGTGATAAGCAGAGTTTTATGCATTCAATTTTCCTAAATTATTAAGAGAATTATTTGATACGTTTTACTCGTATGCTTTTATTGCCATCAGCTAATTTTAGTAAAAATGAATTTAAAGCGCCACGTCTGATAAAAACTTGGCTGTCGGTTTGAACGCGTAATCTATCGGTACCGATTTGCCTCCATACCTGACCATTATCCATGGTGATGATCATTTCACCATGGGGAGATTTCTTTATTTTTAAAACGTGATTGATTTGTTCTTTTTCTGAACCTTCAGCGATATTTTTATGCTCTAAACCAAATTCTGAGGCTGGCTTTACTGCCTGAGTTTGTGGGGCAATGACCACAGGTTTAGCACTTGTTTGCTGCTGTTGATTTACACTAGGGGTTTTGTGCATCATGACTTTGTCATAACAAGTTAACCTTGTATGATCGTTTTCAATCATACTGCATGCTTCTAGTGCCTGAGTATTGATCTGTGCACATAAGCCTGAAGTCGACGTAAGTAATAGTAGCGGTATATATATCTTTTTCATTTAATCCTCTATTGGCGTTGATTTTTTTGAATAAAATGACGCTAAGATCAAGCCTAATTCAAATAACATTAACATAGGTAATGCTAACAAAGTTTGTGACAATATGTCAGGGGGAGTTAAGAACATTGCCACAACAAAAGCACCTACTACTATAAAAGGGCGTTTTTCTTTCAGTGTTGCTGTATCTGTGGCCCCTGTAAAACACAATAACATAATGGCAACAGGTATTTCGAATGCAATACCAAATGCAAAAAACATTTTTAGTACAAACCCCAGATAACTACTGATGTCAGGTGACAAGGTCATTACTTCAGGACCTATACCTGTAAAAAAACCTAAAATAATAGGCATGACTAAAAAATAGCAAAAAGCGATCCCAGCATAAAATAAAACAATACTAGAAAAAAGCACAGGGATCAGTAAGCGCTTTTCATTTTTATATAAACCAGGGGCAATAAAGCTCCAAATTTGATGTAAAATAAATGGAAAGGCTAAAAATAAAGAGACAAATAGTGTGAGTTTAAAAGGGGCGAAAAAAGGCGCTGTTATATCTGTTGCTATCATAGTTGAATTTTCAGGTAAGGTATCAACTAATGGAGATGCCACAAAAGTATAAATATCGTTGGCAAAATAAACCAGGCAAATAAAAATAATTAAAATTGATAAAAGTGCACGTACTAAAGCGTTTCTTAACTCTACCAGGTGACTGATAAAGCCTGAATTTGATTTGTCAGTTGTCATTTTATTTTTCTCTGATGAGCGAGTATTGATCACTTATCATCTTTTTTTTGTTCCGATGTGGTTAAGTCTTTATAACTTCCGGTCACCGATTCTGCAGCTTTTTTAAGTTCGTCAACAGAGCTTTGTAGTTCAGTTGGTAAATCTTTCATGCCTTTTGCTTCAGCATCTTTTAGGTTTTTATGTAATTCATGAATTCTTAATTCTTCTGAAATTTCACTTTGTACATTCTGGCCAAACTGTTTCGCCGTTTTTATAAAGCGACTCACACTTCTTATAGCAGTAGGCAGACGCTCAGGGCCCAATACAATCAAGCCCACAACTAATACTAAGGCTAACTCCCACATGCCCATAGATTAAACCTTGTCTTTTTCTTTTTGCTCTGAGGTTGCATTTGCAGATTCAAAATTTGCATCTTCTTTCTTTGTGATATTACCTGATGAATTCTCTGTAGCTTCTTTGTTTTCATCGGTTACTGCTTTTTTGAAACCTTTGATAGCACCACCAAGATCAGTACCAATATTTCGTAATTTTTTAGTGCCAAATATTAGCACTATAATGGCAAATATGATTAACAATTGCCAAATACCTATTCCACCGAAACCCATAATAATAACCTCTTAAATATTTACTATTGAATTTAATTCTATGCTGTTAAGTATACACTTACTATATTTTATAACACTATGATTATTTACTGGCTCGCAGCCAGGCAAAGCCAAAAAAAATAATAGATAGAGTACAAACCACTATACTTGTTGACAATTGCCCTGATATATATAAAAGAGCGGCTGTCACAAACCCTGAACAGGATACCATAGCTAATAAAATGGGTTTTTGATCTGGCTCCCTGTTTTTGCTGATACCTGACATCCGCTGTGTATTTTTTAAATTGTTATAAATAAGATCAGGTAATTCTGGTATTTTTTCTCCCCAAAAAGGTAAATTTGCCTGGATCTGCTTTAACACAGCTAATGGCCCCATTTGCTGTTTCACCCAATCTTCAAGAAATGGTTTTGCTGTTTTCCATAAATCTAACTGGGGGTACAACTGTCGACCTAAACCTTCAATATAGAGTAAGGTTTTTTGTAACAGAACTAATTGAGGTTGTACTTCCATATTAAATCGTCTGGCGGTATTAAATAAATTCACTAATACCTGACCGAAAGATATTTCAGATAAAGGTTTTTGAAAGATAGGTTCGCACACAGTGCGGATAGCAAATTCAAATTCTTCTACATTGGTATCGGCAGGTACCCAACCAGAATCGATATGAAGTTCAGCAACTTTACGATAATCACTATTAAAAAATGCAATAAAATTTTCTGCAAGATATCTTTTATCTGCTTTGTTTAGTGTACCGACAATACCACAATCAATGCCGATATATTTGGGGTTTTCGGGCGTTTCTCTTGATACGAATACATTACCCGGGTGCATGTCTGCATGAAAAAAACTATCACGAAATACCTGAGTGAAAAAGACTTCAACACCTCTTTCAGCTAACAGTGCTAAGTTTGTTCCTTGTTCTTTTAGTGCCGCAATATCAGAGACAGGAATACCATAGATGCGCTCCATCACCAAAACGTTTTTTCGGCTTAACTCACTGTGAATTTTTGGTACGTATAACGAGTCAGACCCTTCAAAATTACGTTTTAAAGTGGTGGCATTGGTGCCTTCACGCGTTAAATCTAACTCGTCTATAATGGTTTTTTTATATTCTTTGATAACTTCAATAGGTCTGAGGCGTTTACCATCAGGGATCGTAAAGCTCACTAACTTTGCTAAATCTTGCATTAATTGCAGGTCTGAGCGAATGATTTTCTCAATACCCGGGCGGATCACTTTAATAACGACATCTTCGCTTTCTTTGTCTTCAATGATTAATTTTGCAGTATGTACCTGGGCAATTGACGCGGATGCTAAAGGTTGCTGTTCAAAATCCAGAAATAGCTCTGAGATATGGTGAATATTCAGTGCTTGCTCGATGAGTTCCTGAGCCGTTTCACCTGGAAAAGGCGCCACCTGATCTTGTAAAAGTGCTAACTCTTGGGCTATATGCTCGGGCAATAAATCACGACGAGTGGATAACATTTGTCCAAACTTGATCCAAACCGGGCCTAAACTTTGTAATGCCAGTCGTAGTCTTAAGCCTGAACATTTATCCTTATGGTTATTTTTAAGCCAGAATAGACAGTTTCTGGCAAATCGTAAATACCAGGGAATAAGATGTTTAGGAATAATTTTATCTAAACCGAAGTGCAACAATGTTTGAATTATTTTATATAGCCTGGCAATACGCACTGTTGTTATCCTTTATTTCTTGCTATTGAGTTTATCTATTTTGCGAGCTAGTTGATCAACATCTGCCGTTAGTTGTTTATTCTTAATAGTAAAGTTTTTTAATTCTTCGCGGTAAACAGTCAATGCACCACCATGGTCTAGTTTATTTTTAGCGGCAAGTTTTACATTATGTAATACGGAGGTGGATTTTTGTTCAGTGTTTTTAAGTCCCTGGCAAACTCTGTAACTCATTGCATCACCGATATAAGGCGATAATTGTTCTGGCCAGTCAATATCGAGCTGTGAAAATGCACTGCTATATGTTTGTGCTATTTTCAGATCACCTTGTATATCAAGTTTTTCAGCTCTGATCAGTTGAGTGAGTTTTTCTGGATTTTTTAACGCGAGTAAAGTATCAATACTGGCATTAATACAGCAATCAGCGGCTTCATCTTGCGTTAATAACAGTATGATTTCCTTGCCTGTGAATGTAACCGTGATATCTTGTTGCCAATTACTAATATGGAGTAATAAAGTTTTATGTTTGACTTTACTTAAGTCATAAACCAAGTCTGGTGAAAGTTTAAAAGCTTGATTAATCAAGATTTCAATTATCGCAATCATAAATTGGGGTAACATCTAAACTCCGATAGTGATTTACTGTTTCTATGCATTTTGGTTTCGTATTACTCAGCTGACACAGCTTTAATATTTAAAGCCCCGGTGTAACGCGACTATGCCTGATGTTAAATTTTGATAACTTGTTTGCTCAAAACCCACTTCTTCCATCATAGATTTTAGCGTTTCCTGATCAGGATGCATTCTGATAGATTCAGCTAAATATTGATAAGATTCACTGTCTTGTGTTACTACTGCACCTATTTTAGGAAGAATATTAAATGAATAAAAATCATAGGCCTTAGTGAGTAACTCATTGGTTGGTTTAGAAAATTCAAGTACAAGTAAACGGCCACCAGGTTTTAATACCCTATACATTGATGCCAAGGCTTTTTCTTTGTTGGTTACATTGCGTAAACCAAATGCAATCGTAATAATATCAAAACTGTTGTCCGGAAAGGGTAAGGCTTCGGCATTCATTTGAATATATTCAATATTGCTAACTAAACCCTGATTTCTTAATTTCTCCCGGCCGACTTTTAGCATGGAGTCATTTATATCACCTAAAATAACTTGTCCGGTATCACCGGTTATTTGACTAAACTTTGCAGTTAAATCTCCGGTACCACCTGCTAAATCAAGGATCTTATGGCCTTTACGAACACCTGAGCTTGCAATGGTTTGACGCTTCCAAAGTCTGTGGATACCCATAGACATCAGATCATTCATAATATCGTATTTAGCTGCAACAGAATGAAATACGTCAGCAACCATGCCAACTTTATCTGAAGCATTGACCGTCTTATAACCAAAATGCGTTGTATTCTCTTGTGTTTGTTTCATTGTTTGTCCCCAACCTTTATTAGCATGGGTAGTTTACGTGAATGTTTTGCTAATACCAATCACATTCAAGTTAATTAGCGGTTATAGGATAAACAGCTAGACTAATGAGAGGTATTTATACCAATTTAGGGTTTTAAAATAGGAATTCTTATGAGTTTAGGCCGGTATTTTACATTTATTTTTAGTATTGTTTTACTATTATTATTTGTAACTGTGCTTTGGTTTAATGTGACTAACAGTCAAGCTTTTTTAAATGACAGGTTGCACGCACAAAATGAAAATACCCTGCAATTATTTGTCGCAAATATATCACCGTTATTACAACAGAAAAAATATAATGAAGTTAAAAGCTTACTAAATAGTTATGCGGGGTTAAATCAATTTAACTTACTTACTGTGGTGGAGGAAGGCGCATCAGAATATATTTTTGAATTTAATAATATAGAAAACAATACTGAATTACCCGCATGGTTAATCAATAGCGGCTTACTTAGCGCTAGGTTAATGCAAAAAACAATTAAGTTCGATGCGGTTAATTATATCATTCAGTTACAAAGCCGACTGGATGATTCTTACGACTATTTGTACCACTTATTAATTCAATTGTTACTAGTATGTTTATGTTTACTGTTATTATGTGGGGTTTTGAGCCGTATTTTCAGTAAAATATTAATGATCCCCATATCGGCATTAGAAGTGCAAACTAAAGCAATCACCAAAAAACATTACCCAAATTTAAAATCAATCAAAACCGTTAAAGAAATGGCACATTTAGTTAAAAGCCATAATAAAATGACAGTGCAGGTAAAAAGTCTAATTAGCGAATTAAGTGAGCGTCTTGAGCATGCTAAAAAAGCACTCTACAGAGATGAGATCACGCAATTAGGTAACAGACGGTTGTTTTGCGCTCAATTTAGTCAATTATTGTCGGGTCAGGAAGTGAGAAATGGTGCGTTATTCATAATCAGAATTCATGATTTTGAAAATATAAGAGCACAAGAGGGGTTTCAGGTAGCAAAAGCTTTGTTGGTTGATATGATACATGTGCTGCAAATGGATACCAGACAAGGTTTGAAGGCGCGTTTGTATCGCATGAATGAATACGAGTTTGCATGTATTCTGTTAGATGTGACAAAAGATGAAGTTGCGAGTGAGCTAAAAAACTTGTCTACTGATTTTGACGAATTACAACAAAGGTTTCAGCAAAAAAAACTGATATATTTAGGTGCCACCATGTTTTCGTCCGAACATAAAATGTCGGATGTATTGGCACGCGTAGATGAAGCAATTGAAATCGCATCGAAACAACCGAAAAATTTTCATTTATATGACATAAATGCGGAAGCAGACCAATTTTGGTGTAAATTAAATAGCATGGAAGCGGTATTAGCTGTTATTGAACAGGCTGAATTAAAGTTTGAACAACAACAGGTGATGAGAACCGATGAAAAACATACCATATTTCATGAAATTTTCACTCGATTTGCTTATAAAGAACGACTGATCCCAGCCAAATTATTGCAAGCTCAGGCAGAAAAATTTAATTGCCCTTGGGCACTTGATAAACGGGTGATAAGTGAAATTAGGAAGCTATATTTAAAACAAGTACTTACCTTGCCTATAAGCATAAATATATCGGCACATAGTCTATTAGATGGCGATTTTCGGCATTGGTTGGGTGAGTTGTCAGAAAGTTCACCTGCTTTTTTTAATGAATTGGTTTGGGAGTTTGATGAATTTGCTTTGAGTTCGGTAAACGAAGCTTCAATGCTAATTCAACATTTACATGATCTGGGGAGCAAAGTCGCGGTTGATCATTTTGGTACCAGTGATAATACTTTGCAAATGTTACGGCAATGGCAGGTTGATATTATAAAAATTGACGGTAGTTATATTCACGATCTAGAACAAGATCGCGTTAATTGGTTTTTTATAGAAACGATAGTCAAGCTGGCACATAGTTTAAATATTGTTGTGGTATGTGAACAAATTGAATCAACAAATGAAAAACGCTGGGCAAAAGAACTGGGAGCAGATGGTTTACAAGGGTTTCACCTTGATCACCCAAAAGCTGTTAGCTAAGGTGCAGCTAATTTAAAGCAAGGTTTTATGCAGCCATTAATAGTAATAAGTTAACGCATTTACTTTTTTATTTTTTATTCTTAGGTTAATCTTTGCGTTAATATATTTGTAAGAGTTTGATATGAAAAATCTATTAACCAGTTGTATGTTATTTAGTGTATTGTTTTTATCTGGATGTAATTTATCAGGCACTGAGCATAATAAGCAATTTGAACAATTAGCCAGTCAAATAGTTGAATATCGTAAAAGTATCGATTTCTATGCGAGTAAAACAGGGGTAAATGGTTACTTGTTACCCGATCTATCTCATGAATTTCTAGTTAATAATTACAATCAAAATAAACAGTTTTTGTCTGAGTTAAAGCTCATTAACTTAAAAAGTTTGAATCGAGATAATCAAATTAATCTTCCGATTTTAATTAGCCAGGTGCAAAACAATGTGGATGAATATGCCTTTAAATCGCATTACATGCCGCTCACGTCGGAATTCGGTTTCCATTCTTCTATGTCTTTTTTGACGTCACAAGCTGATTTTTCAACTAAAAAAGGTTATGAACTTTATTTGCAAAGGTTAGAAGAAATTCCACGATATTTTTCTGAGAATATTTATTGGATGAAGCAAGGGATTAAAATAGGCTTTACTCAACCCAAAGCTGTCTTAGTGGATTATGAACAAAGTATTTTGGCATTTATCAAACCACCAGAGGAATCAATTTTTTATGCTCCATTTAAAACTAATCAGGCTAAGCTAACCGATGCAGAGTTTTCTCAATTACAAAAATTGGCGACTAAAGTTATTGCCGCTCAGGTAAATCCTGCTTTTGACAATTATTATACTTTTTTTGTTAATGAATATTACCCGGCAGCGCGAGAAGATATTGGTATCTCTACTGTAGAGTCTGGAACTGATTTCTACAAAAATAGGGTGCAACATTATACAACAACACAAATGACACCTTTGGAAATTCATGAATTAGGTTTAAGTGAAGTAAAACGGATCAGAGCTGAAATGGATAAAGTGATAGAACAAGTTGGTTTTAAAGGCAACTTTGCTGAATTTGTTCACTTTTTACGGACAGATCCTCAATTTTATGCAAAAACACCCGAACAATTACTAATGCAAGCGGCTTATATTGCAAAAAAAGTAGATGCGACATTGCCTAAGTTATTTAACCATTTACCAAGAACGCCTTATGGTGTTGCTCCGGTGCCAGATAGTATTGCGCCTAAATATACAACAGGTCGTTATATCGGGCCTAACCGAGATGATCAAGCCGGTTTTTACTGGGTAAATACCTATGGTTTGGACAAACGTCCATTATATGTATTAGAAGCGTTAACTTTGCATGAAGCGGTTCCTGGCCATCATTTGCAAATTTCATTAAATAGTGAGTTAAAACATCTGCCTGAATATAGAAAAAACGCTTACATTTCTGCATTTGGTGAAGGCTGGGGTTTATATGCTGAGTGGTTAGGGCTTGAGGCTGGTTTTTATCAGGATCCCTATAGTAATTTTGGTCGGTTAACATATGAAATGTGGCGTGCTGCACGACTGGTACTGGATACTGGGATCCATATGTATGGTTGGAGTAAAGAGCGAGCGATGAATTTTATGAAAGATAATACCGCGTTGTCATTACACAATATTAAAACTGAAACAGATCGTTATATATCCTGGCCTGGACAGGCTTTGTCATACAAAATTGGTGAGTTAACAATAAAGCGCTTAAGGGCGCAATCAGAAAAGGCATTAGGTGAGAAGTTTGATTTAAGAGAGTTTCATAATCAGATCCTAAAAAATGGGTCTGTGCCTTTATCTATTTTGGAAAGTCAAATTAATCAATATATTACAGATCAACTTAAACAAGAGTAAGAAAAGAAGGCTGCTCTGCCCGTTCAATTCATTGATTTCGATATTCAAAAAATCATGAAGCAAAGTACTATAAGAGCAGCCTAGTGCCCCCGACCTGTTTCATTGGTTTTATCGCAATCATAGGGAGTATAGTGTCATAACCCCGTTAGACCGATAGCTTTGCGCCCTTAGTTTTCGCTAAGTTTGCCCTTGTCGAACTGAAACAGTTCTCTTTAAGTCTAGAACTAAATGTTGGTTATGTCATTATTATATTTGATAAAATAAATCAGATCATTTAGTGTGAACTTTCTTCTGTTATGGATTTTAGTATGCATCTGATTTTAAGAAAAATATTCTCGAAAATAAGAAATCATATTGATCAAGTTAGTTGGCCGGTGGTCTTTTTTGCTGTGCTATTACACTTAGTTGTAACTTGGTCTTTACTTTGGTTAGCGGGTGAAAAAGCATTAACATCATTTAATCAATATATTTATTATTATATTGTGACTACGTCAACGGTAGGTTATGGTGATTTTAGTCCGGTTACGGATATGGGAAAATGGCTGGTAGCTATGGTACAAATTCCCATTGGTTTGGCACTCTTTGGTGTTTTCCTAGGGAAAACAGGGCAAACAATTACAGGTTTGATAAAACAATCTATGACAGGCGATAAAGACTTTACTCATCAATGTGGGCATATCATTATTTTTGGATGGCATGAAACACGAACTGCAAAAATTATTCAACATATATTGGCTGATAGTAAGCGTATTGAACGCAGAATATTATTGGCAGTAACTGAACAAATGACACATCCTTTTAGTGATAATCCGGAAGTTGATTTTATCAAAATGCTAAGTTTTACTGATCTGGCTGAGTTGAAACGTGTTGCTGTGGATCAGGCTGATAAAATTATTATCGATGGGCGTGATGATGATCAAACTTTCACTACCGCGTTACGTATTAGTAATATGGTAAAACCGGACTGTCATATCAGTGCTTATTTTATAGATGAAACTAAAATAGACATGTTGCGTGAGCATTGTAAAAATGTAGAGTGCAGTAGTTCAAAATCAGCGGAAATTTTAGTACGTTCGATGCAAGATCCGGGTTCAAGTCGTGTGCAGGAAGAGCTTTTATCAACCTTATATGGTGATACGCAATTTAGTATTCAAGTATCTGAATTAGCAGGGAATATAGAGTTTTACAACATATTTAACTACTTTAAGTGCCATCATGATGCCATTGTTTTGGGTGTTGCACAAAATAGAGTTGGTGAGTTATTAGAGTTGAACCCACCATTAGACTACCCGATAAATCCCGGTGATATTTTACACTATATTGCACCCGAAAGAGTGTTAGCAAGTGAAGTTGATTGGAAAAAGTTAAGCCAGTAGTAAAATTAGCTGCGTAAAGTGAGGTCTGAATTGAGTACGACCTCTCCTTCAAAGTCTATCATGGCAACCGTACCATCACATAAGGCAACTGCGATGTGAGTACCATCTAAACTTCGAGTGAAAGCGAGTTGGTAGCCATATTGGTTCAGCTTATTTAACGCCAGCTTTTGTGCTAACGTGAGAATATTCCAAAAACTATCAATATCCCTGATATTGGAGCGTTTTTCAACGTCTGGATATACTAAATTTTGTTGTAGAAGAGCTGTCATCCTGAGTTCTTAACATTTTTGCAACAAAAACAATTCCTCAATCATATGCGCTTGTTTATGTAAAGTCTAGAGGTTTATCGGGTTAACTTCACTCATCGGATTTGTTAAGGTAATTTAGTTTTTTATTAGTATTATTAAAAGAAAACAAATTGGTATGCGTTTAGCTTTTAACTAAACTCATTAGATAATACAGGATAGGTGATAATAAAATGAGTCGAGTACTGAATGATTTATTGGCTTTATTGAAGCTTGAAACCATTGAGCAGGGGTTGTATCGAGGGCCAAGTCAAGATTTAGGATTTAGAGCTGTCTTCGGAGGTCAGGTAATGGGGCAAGCTTTATCTGCGGCAAAAGAAACCGTTGCTGAAGAGCGTATGGTGCACTCATTACATTCATATTTTTTACGTCCGGGTGATGTGAAAAAGCCGATTGTTTACGATGTGGAAAATATTCGTGATGGTAAGAGCTTTAGTACACGGCGTGTAAAAGCAATTCAAAATGGTAAACCTATTTTTTATATGACAGCTTCATTTCAAAATGAAGAGGCCGGAGTAACACATCAGGCATCCATGCCAAGTGTGCCTGGCCCTGATAATTTACGTTCATCACGTGATTTTTATCGGGAAAATGCTGAGCTGATACCTGAGAAAATAAGAAACAAAGTCATTTGTGATTATCCTATTGAAATGCGCCCTGTTAATTTTCAAAACCCGTTCAAACCTGAAATAACACAACCGCAAAGGTTTGTTTGGTTTAAAGCAAATGGTGAAATGCCTGATGATCCACGAGTACACAAATACTTACTGGCTTATGCTTCCGATTTTGAGTTTTTACCTACTGCGTTGCAACCTCATGGTTTGTCTTTTGCGCAACCAGATATGCAAGTAGCCACAATAGATCATGCCATGTGGTTTCATCGCGCCTTCAGGCTTGATGAATGGATTTTATATGCGATTGATAGTCCGTCGGCTAGTGGTGGAAGGGGGTTAGTGAGAGGTCAGTTTTTCAACCAGCAGGGGGTGTTGGTTGCCTCTACCATTCAGGAAGGGGTGATCCGTCAGCATCAGGTTTAATAAAAACGGATCATCTTACTTGTTTATTATATTAACGATTTGAAATGGTTTCCTTGATTGATTGCAATATATTGGGCTCAAGTAATTGACAGATCGTTTTGAAAAGAGGCGTTAACTCAGTGCTAGCCTGCAATTTATTGTCGGGTTCTGTGTGTAATAAATCTAGGTTTTTAAGTCCTGACACTAAGTTAGTTAACACCTTTTTATCAAAAAACTCAGGCGTTTTTATATTGTGTAAAGTACTTAACCTGGCAGCTAAATGTTGGCTGTCATTTTCAAGTTGTGCGCGATTGATCCCCTGATCATTTTCTATTAACCCTAATACAACCGCATATCGTTGCAATGTACAGCCTATAATACGTGCCAGTAAATCAAGTTGGGAATATGCTGAAGGGGTACTTAAATGGTTATCAGTCATAATGCTAATATTGTTATCTTCTATGGTGATTAAATTTTGTATTGCCAACTGTTCAATAACTTTGTCTACATATTCTGCTTTTAATGGTTGTAAGAACCATTCACAGGCAAATAAGGGATAAAGCTGTGCTATTAAATTATAACAGGCTTGTTTGGTTGTATTTTTACTTTGAATTAAATGCCTTGCAATAAGGCTTGGTACAGCAAATAGGTGAATAACGTTATTGCGATAGTAATTTAATAAGATTTTCTCTTGGTCTTGGATAGAAATAATGCGGCCGAATTGATCACTTAATACATCAAATTTGTTAAGTTTTAATGCGTGATCTAATAATTCAGCGGCTGTATCGGCCGGCACAGTTATTTTCTCATTATATGGTGCTTCTTGCTGTAATGTTAAATACAAAGATAACTGGGTTAATACTTCTGTTTCACTTAAAGCTTGTTTATCACTATTTAATAAAATAATGGCTAGTAAATTAACGGCATTTAATGCGGCTGTTTGATTTATATTGACCATAACTTGTTGGGCTAAGTTTGCAGTTTGTTCACCAAGCCATTTTGGTTTTACAGTTTCCGTACTAGATATGGCTGTTTGCCAGTCTTTTTGATTTTCAGATAAAAAAGTATTGATATTAATGGGTTCTGCAAAATTGACATAACCACGGCCATAATTTTTAAGTTTTTTAATTGCCTTAAAGATACCAAATATTGATTCATTACTTTTTACATTGCCAGCAAGCTCTTTTAAGTAAGTATTTACTTCCATAACATGTTCATAACCTAAATAGACAGGTACTATGGTCACTGGTCGGTCTAAATCACGTAACATGGCTTGTATTGTCATCGCGAGCATACCTGTTTTAGGAGGTAATAATCGGCCAGTTCGACTACGTCCGCCTTCAGCATAAAACTTAACAGAATGTCCTTTATTGAATAACTGGAATAAGTATTCTTTAAATATGGTCGAATACAGTTTATTTCCTTTAAAAGTTCTTCTTATAAAAAAGGCACCAGAACGTCTGAAGATAGGGCCTGCGGGCCAGAAATTTAAGTTTATCCCTGCAGCAATATGTGGTGGAACAATGCCCTGGTTATAAATTACATAGGTAAGTAGTAAATAATCCATATGACTTCGATGGCAGGGGATGTAAATTATTTCGTGTCCTTTTTTACTTAATTCATTTATTTGTTCTGAGTATCTTACTTCAATGCCATTGTATAGCTTAGTCCACAACCAGGTTAGAATTCGAGCACCAACCCGGATCATCGCATCATGATAATTAGCTGCTATTTCGTTTAATAGTTTAATCGCATTTTGTTTAGCTTGTTGCTCAGTAATATTCTTATTTTTAGCTTCTAATTTTATCGCTTGTTTAACACTGTCAGATGCAAGCAATCCTTGAAACAATAAATCTTGCGAAGGGAGTTTTGGCCCAGTTGCCGTTAATTTTTGTTGTTTAAAGTGTGCTCTGGCAATACGTAATAATTTTTGTGGTAAGTTTTTACTCGATTGCTTTTGTGTTAATAACTGATGTACATCTAATGGTTCACTAAAGCGTATCAGGTTTTCTCTGCCAACAAATAACAATACAAGTAACTTTCTGAACCAGCTTGGGCTTAATGAATGCGCTAATAATGTACCTATGCCTGGTTTTTCTTTTCCAGGTGCCCGACCCCATAATATAGTTACGGGAATTATCTGGATTTTTTGTGCCGGATGCTCTTTTAATGCCTGAAAAATCAACTCACCTTGTTGTAATGCGGTTGTTTGTTTTGTGCGTGAACCAAACAAAGGAGATGGGTTTTGAAGTGCAATATACCTGGGAAGTTCTCGATTATTAATGAGTTGTTTTTGTTTCGGATCAGGTAAACCCAATAACTTACACTGTTTACTTAAAGCTGCAACGTCACTTATGGAGTTTAGTCGAGAGATATAAAAAGTAGGTTGATCAGGTGCGAGACCAAATTTTGTAATTGGATCATCAGGAAGTAACCGGGTAGTTACTAATAGTTTATTGATTAAACGAGATAAAAAGTTCAATACCATTGAAAAAAACGCCATTATTTCCTCTGCAATTATGGAGCCGTTACCTATAAATTAGGCCGAGAGACAAAAAATTCAAATATCTTAATCTATTTTGAAATTTTATCATGTAAACCCAGCTAACCATAAAAAATTATCATTATTAAAATGACTGGGGTGTGTAGCATAGCAAGATTAGTGATGTGTTGAAATAACTGGGCAGACCATTAAAGTATAAGGTGCTCTAGAGCACCATATACTTTAAAAAATATACGCCAGCGAGATCTAAAATTTTCGCAGACAAGGCAAATTTTTTTAGGTTTAGTTATTCTAAATCAAAAGAATTTAACGCAGTATGCGGGAATTAGCTAAATCAAGTTATTGTTCTTTCTCCATTTGCCATTTTCTAATAACTGTATATACTCACAGTTATCAGTACTGTATGGAAATCCAGTTATATGCGCCCGTTAACAAATCGACAATCTCAAATTTTAGAATTAATTAAAGTTTTCATTAAAGACACAGGTATGCCGCCTACGCGAGCAGAAATAGCTCAATCACTCGGCTTTCGAAGTGCAAATGCCGCAGAGGAACACTTAAAGGCATTGGCAAAAAAAGGTGTTATTGAGATGGTGCCGGGAGCGAGTCGCGGAATTAAAGTTGTAGAAGAAGAGGTTCCGGAACAATTAGGTTTACCTTTAATAGGTAAAGTGGCTGCCGGTTCACCTATATTGGCCGAGGAACATGTAGAGAGCCATTATCAGGTATCACCTGAGATATTTAAACCTTGTGCTGATTTCTTATTAAGAATTGATGGTATGAGTATGAAAGATATTGGTATTATGGATGGTGATTTACTTGCTGTTCATAAAACACAAATTGCAAACAATGGTCAGGTTGTGGTTGCCAGAATTGATGAGGATGTCACAGTTAAGCGATTTGAAAAAATTGGAAGTAAGGTTTATTTACATGCCGAAAATGAAGAATTTTCAGCAATTGAAGTTGATCTGAAAAATGACTCTTTTAATATCGAAGGTTTAGCGGTTGGTGTGATCAGAAACGCTGATTGGATGTGATTAGCTCGTACAAATTTCTAAAATCAATGTTAGTTTATTCGATAAAAATACACCGTAATTTTTATAAGGTTAGTATTGTTAATAAAAAATTCATAAACTACCTATAAGTACATAAAAAGATACCTCCATGAGCCATAAAATGCCTATTTTATGGTTTTTATTTGTAAATATATTTATCACCTGCCTCAATTAACCACCTGATTTTTTCACATAAATTAATAAATATTTTGTTATTTTTTTGTTAAAACTTGCAAAAAGATAATTTATTGGCTATTTATTAGTACAGTTGTTTGAAAAATAATCTTAATTGTTTAATAAACAGCCAATAATAAAGATAAATAATAATAATTATGAAATGGCGCGAACGTAGTTCAATATTTTAAATACCCATAGAATCAGGTTATTTTCTGCAGTTGATGTCTTTGCTATTTCTATTCGCAATACCAAAGGAGTGTCACATGGGGGTTGTTCGTATTACCTTGTGGCTTATATTGTTGTTCCCTCAGCTAGTTTTGGCAAATAGTCAATACAATATGAGATCAGGAGTTACAGATATAAGTGAAAACGTTTATCAGCTGCATATGATTATTTTTATAGTATGTTGTGTGATAGGCATAGTTGTCTTCGCCCTGATGTTCTGGGCTATTTTGCATCATAGAAAATCAAAGGGGGTCGAACCCGCACAATTTCATGAAAGTACCAAAGTAGAAATATTATGGACTGCAATTCCGTTTGTTATTTTAATTGGCATGGCAGTACCAGCTACTAAAACATTAATTGCGATGGAAGATACAAGCAAATCGGAACTCACAATTAAAATAACTGGCTCACAATGGAAGTGGCATTATGAATACTTAAATCAAGATGTTGATTTTTATTCAATTATGTCGACACCCCAAGAACAAATTAAAAATCAAACCAGCAAAGGTGAGAACTATTTGCTAGAAGTTGATAAACCTTTAGTTATTCCAACTGATAGAAAAGTACGCTTTTTGATGACGTCTGATGATGTAATTCACGCCTGGTGGGTCCCTGATTTTGCTGTAAAAAAAGATGCTAATCCGGGTTTTATTAATGAATCATGGACCAGAGTCAATGAACCTGGAACCTATCGAGGTCAATGTGCTGAGTTGTGTGGGAAAGATCACGGGTTTATGCCGGTCGTTGTGGTTGCTAAAAAGCCGGATGAATTTGATAAATGGTTAGCACAAGCGCAAGCAGAAAAACGAAATGCTGCTCAGGCAGATCAGGCATTGCTATCGCAAACTTTATCTAAGGAAGAATTAATGACCTTAGGTGAACAAGTTTATAATGCCAGTTGTTTAGCTTGTCACCAGCCAACAGGCTTAGGTATCCCAGGGGTATTTCCTGGGTTAAAAGGAAGTCCAATCGCTCTAGGTGATGTTAATGCACATATTGATATGGTTTTGAATGGTACGCCAGGCACAGCCATGCAGGCATTTGCCAAACAACTTACGCTTAAACAACTTGCAGCTATTGTTACCTATGAAAGAAACGCCTGGGGTAATGACACAGGTGATGTTGTTCAACCAAGTCAAATAGAAGCCAGAATGAAGGGAGCGCAATAATGACAGCAATCACTGAAGATCATCAAGACTCCCACGACGATCATGGGCATCATGCGCCGCCATCAGGCATAAAACGTTGGCTCTATACTACCAATCATAAAGATATTGGTAGCATGTATTTAATTTTTTCACTGATTATGTTTTTAATTGGTGGTGCTATGGCTATGGTGATCCGGGCTGAGTTATTTCAACCAGGATTACAATTAGTAGAACCTCACTTCTTCAATCAAATGACTACAGTTCATGGTTTGATCATGGTTTTTGGTGCCGTTATGCCAGCTTTTGTCGGTTTGGCTAACTGGATGGTTCCTATGATGATAGGTGCACCGGATATGGCACTGCCCAGAATGAATAACTGGAGTTTTTGGATATTGCCGTTTGCTTTTGCCATTCTGTTAGCGTCGTTATTTATGGAAGGTGGCGGACCCGCATTTGGCTGGACTTTTTATGCTCCTTTATCCACAACTTACAGTAATGATAATACAGCACTCTTTGTATTTGCTGTTCATATTATGGGGATGAGTTCAATTATGGGGGCAATTAATGTCATTGTAACCATAGTGAATCTAAGGGCGCCAGGTATGACCTGGATGAAATTGCCTTTATTTGTCTGGACCTGGTTAATAACTGCATTTTTATTGATTGCGGTGATGCCAGTACTTGCAGGTACTGTGACTATGGTCTTAACAGATAAATATTTTGGGACCAGTTTCTTTGACGCTATGGGCGGTGGCGATCCTGTGATGTTCCAACATATATTTTGGTTCTTCGGTCATCCAGAAGTATATATTATGATTTTACCTGCCTTTGGTATTATCTCGACAATTGTTCCGACCTTCTCACGTAAAAAACTGTTTGGCTATGCCTCTATGGTTTATGCAACATCTTCAATTGCCTTCTTGTCATTCATCGTGTGGGCTCACCATATGTTCACTACTGGTATGCCGCTGGCCGGGGAGTTATTTTTTATGTATAGCACTATGTTGATATCCGTACCGACAGGTGTAAAGGTATTTAACTGGGTTGCAACCATGTGGCGTGGCGCTATTACTTTTGAAGTTCCTATGTTGTTCTCAATTGCTTTTATTGTACTGTTTACCATAGGCGGCTTTTCCGGGTTGATGTTGGCAATTACTCCGGCGGACTTTCAATACCATGATACTTATTTCGTGGTAGCGCATTTTCATTATGTGCTCGTAACAGGTGCGATATTCTCTATTATGGCTGGTGTGTATTATTGGATCCCTAAGTGGACAGGTAATATGTTTGATATTGGCCTGGCCAAATGGCATTTTTGGTTATCTTTAGTGTCTGTGAATGTTTTGTTCTTCCCAATGCATTTTGTCGGATTGGCGGGTATGCCTAGAAGGATCCCTGATTATGCGCTGCAGTTTGCTGATTTTAATGCAATTATTAGTATTGGTGGTTTTGCATTTGGCCTATCGCAATTGCTGTTTGTATGGGTTGTTATTAAATGTGCAAGGGGCGGCGAAAAAGTACCGGCGAAAGTCTGGGAAGGTGCTGACGGTTTAGAATGGGAAGTTGCGTCACCAGCACCTTACCATACATTCTCAACCCCGCCTAAAATCAAGGATTAGCCTATGAATAGCAACGGGCGATTGATCAAAAGATTATTATTTATCTGTGTTGCAATGTTTGGTTTTGCTTTTGCTTTAGTACCGTTATATGACGTATTTTGTGACATAACAGGGCTAAATGGGAAACCCAGTTTAGAGCAGGCTAAAGTAAGTGACACAATAGATGAAAGTCGGGCTGTAGATGTGGGGTTTATAACGCATATTCAGGCTAAGGCACCTTTTAAGGTTTCTGCCGATCAAGCTATTATTTCAGTGCAGCCCGGTGCAATGAACAAGGTAGTATTTAAAGCGAAGAATATAAGTGGTGAAGACAGGGTTATGCAGGCTGTGCCTTCTGTAGCTCCTGGTTTAGCCGCTAAGTATATGCACAAAATAGAGTGTTTTTGTTTTAATCAACAGCCGCTAAAAGCAGGTGAAGAAGCTGATCTTGCGCTGCTGTTTTACATCGACACAGCACTACCTTATGAAATTGAAGAATTAACTTTGTCCTATACCGTGTTTGATATCAGTAAAACGGGTCAAATGGGTTCAACCCAAGGAGCAAGTAAATGAAAAATGAATATGAAAATTATTATGTGCCAGCACAAAGTCCCTGGCCAATTGTAGGCGCTGTAGGCTTGTTTTTTATTGCCGTTGGTGCTGGTTTAGCAACAATGCAAATGGGAAAAGAAGCGAGTTCAGGCCAATACTTATTATTGGCAGGAATAGCGGTGATCATCTTTATGTTATTTGGTTGGTTTAAAAATGTAATAGATGAGTCTATGTCGGGATTATATTCCAAACAAATGGATATTTCTTTCAGACAAGGTATGGCTTGGTTTATTTTATCGGAAGCGATGTTTTTCTTTGCGTTTTTCGGAGCGTTATTTTATGCCAGAATATTGTCAGTACCCTGGTTAGGTGGTGCAGACAATAATGCTATGACTAACGAAGTATTATGGAATGGTTTTGAGGCTGCCTGGCCCTTATTAACTACGCCATCAGGCGAAACAACTAAAGCTATGGGATGGCAAGGTTTACCTTTGATCAATACCCTGATTTTATTAACATCTTCAGTCACCATCCATTTTGCTCATGTGGCACTTGAAAAGAATAAACGTGCTCAGCTTAAAATATTTATGTTATTGACCGTTTTATTAGGGGCGAGTTTCCTTGTTTTACAGGTTGAAGAATATATTCATGCTTATCAGGACTTAGGTTTAACGTTAGAGTCAGGTATTTATGGTAATACTTTCTTTATGTTAACCGGGTTTCACGGCATGCATGTAACTTTAGGGACCTTAATATTATTTATTGTGATGTTACGAATATTTAAAGGTCATTTTACTGCTGACAATCATTTTGTATTTTTAGCAGGTGCCTGGTATTGGCATTTTGTTGATGTGGTTTGGTTATGTTTATTTATATTTGTATATGTAATTTAATTTTTTAGTGTTGTATCAAAGATACCCGTCGGCAATTACTTAAACTTGTTGACGGGAATTGATTTTTAGCTGTGTGTAAAAGGGCTGGAATTAGGCGTAATAATTCCTAACATGATCGCACCAATAATTAATAACATCGCAATCACTGATAAAAGTACCCTTCGACCTAAGAATTTTGACATTGAGGGGCCATTGGGATCATTTTTAAGCATAATAAATAATGCTTTAATTAAATTAAATACAATAAATAATAATAACAAAACAATAGCAATTTTAACTAACATCTTAATCTCCGGAAGTGTTTATCTTGATTAGTTTAGGCAAAAAGCAATATCTGTATTCAGTTATACCATTAACAATAGTGATATTGGTAGTCTCTTTGTGTATTGCACTTGCTAACTGGCAATGGCAACGTGCTCAAACGAAACAGCAGAGATTAACTTACATTGCAAAAATGCAACAGCAGGGGGTTTTGAGCTGGTCTCAGATACAAGAATTCCCAGCATCCTTTGATAAAACAGGTCTGCAATTTAATGTTGCTGGACATTTTAAGCAAGATCAATATTGGCTATTAGATAACAGAACATTAAAAGGTCGTGTAGGTTACGATGTTTTAGCATTATTCTACCCAAAAGGAGAAAAAACGGGATTATTACTTAATCTAGGTTGGATCTCTTTGGGGGCATCCAGAGATATATTACCGACAGTCAATTTACCTCAGCATCAGATGACAATGAAATTTCAAATAAAGCAAGGGGAGTTAGCTGGATTTCATTTATCAGACACTGACCAACATATCCAAGCAAATTCAAAAAGAATTCAGTTTATTGATCTCCAGGCTTTCAGTGAGCAAACCGATGTTATTTTGTTTAACTTTATGGCTTATGCACAAGGTGTTAATGACATTGCTCAACCTCATTATCAAGCTGTGGTTATGCCGCCGGAAAAGCATAAAGCGTATGCGGTTCAATGGTTATTAATAGGTCTTGCTGCATTTATAATTTATGTATTTGCTATACGTAGTCAGCGTACTTCAAATCAATCTAAAATTAAAAAAAAGATGAGTATTAATACTTGTGAAGGAGAACTTAATGACCAATAAAAAAACCTCAGTTATTTTTATCGTAAGTTTTATCATACCTCTGCTGCTTGCATATGGTGTATTAAAACTAGAGTGGATCCCTACCAATACGGTTAATCATGGTGCTTTTTTAAAGCAAGAAATTAAGTTAGCTAAATGGCCTGAACTAGCGCCTAAAGCATGGTCTATCGCAGTATTATCTAAAGCTGAGTGCGACTTTGAATGTTTAGCACATAGAAAGGAACTGGAAAACTTACATTTGGCTTTGGGTAAAAATCAAAATAAAGTAGACCTTGTATTATTGGGTAAAGAAAGTCCCGAAATTGACGGATTTAAAAATTTTAATTACTCGGGGAATGCGCTAAAAAGTGATGCACTTTATCTAATTGATCATATGGGCTTAGTTGTATTGACTTACCCTGTGGTTGCTGATGCTGAAATAAATAGAGTGACCAATAAGGGGTTAATGAAAGATCTGAAAAAATTATTAAATTATGCACGCAGTTCTTAATGTTTTAGAACCTAGAACCCAAATTCAGCACTCAAGGAGTTATAAGAGATGCAATATATAATAAAAGACAAATATAAAACCTTGGTTTTGCTTAATTGTCTGTTAGCCGTGTTGGTTGTTGGTTTAGGAGCCTATACCAGATTAAGTGACGCAGGATTAGGCTGTCCAGATTGGCCAGGCTGTTACGGGTTTTTAACTGTACCTAAACATGCGGCTGATATTTCCACGGCGCAACAAAGCTACCCGGGCATGATAGTCGAATCAGCTAAAGCCTGGAAAGAAATGATCCACAGGTATTTTGCCGGCACACTGGGGTTATTAATTTTTGCATTGTTTATATTCTCCTTGATCCGTGCAAAACAGATCAGCACACACTGGAAGCTCCCGCTGTTTCTAGTATTACTGGTGGCTTTTCAGGCTATTTTGGGAATGTTAACTGTGACTATGCAATTACAGCCTTTAATCGTGATGGGTCATTTATTAGGAGGATTTAGTATTTTAAGTTTGTTGTGCTTGATGTTCATCAGGACTAAAAATATGACTGAGAATAAACTGAATATTGCGCAGGTTTTACCTAAATATTACTTAACCTGGTGTTTTGCAGCTCTGAGCGTACTTATTATTCAAATCGCTCTGGGTGGATGGCTTGCAGCAAATTATGCCGCGCCTCATTGTACAGGTTTACCTTTATGCGATGGCAATTGGCAACAAAACTTTTCATTACTGGAAGTATTTCAATTACCCGCAGGAAATACCAATTATGAGTATGGTGTTTTATCCTCCGAGGCTCGCATGTCCATTCATTTGGTACACCGAATATGGGCCGTTATAACGGCAATTGTATTGTTGACTGTGGCGATAAAAATTTGGTTATCAAGTCAAGTAAACAAAGTAAAGAATAGTGCGTTAGTGGTTATAATTGCGGTTACCTGTCAGGTGTTACTGGGGGTTATTCTGGTTCACTGGCATTTTCCTATCAGTATTGCGTTAGCACATAACATGATGGCAGCTTTCTTACTAGTCAGCTTAATTCGTTTAACTTATCACATTAAAATTCGTAGTTAATTATGAATTTCTCATCAGGTTAAGGTTTTCCTGATACCTGATGGAATATAAAGTAACAGGAGTAACAAATGTCAGATACATTAATACAAAAAAATGACAAAGTAGGGATGTTACCAATCGCTAAGATCCAGGATTATCTTGAACTGTGCAAAATTAAAGTTGTCGCTTTACTGGTTTTAACTGCGGTAGTTGGCCTGGCATTGGCGCCAGATGTTGGGCGATCATTGTTATTGCAATTAGCTAGCCTGATAGGTATTGGATTGCTGGCCAGCAGTGCGGCTGTTATCAATCATATTGTAGACAGGGAAATAGATGCAAAAATGGCGAGAACTAAAAATAGGCCCATAACTCAAGGCAGGGTTTCTCGTCGTGAGGCATTAATTTTTTCAGCCATAATGGCAGGCATCGGATTTACTTTACTCGTATATGCTGCAAATTGGCTGACTGCCCAATTTACCTTATTGGCCCTGGTCGGATATGCTTTTATCTATACCTTGTATTTGAAACGTGCAACACCGCAAAATATTGTTATTGGTGGTCTTGCGGGTGCTATGCCGCCATTATTAGGTTGGATTTCAGAAACAAATCAATTAGCGGCCGAACCCTGGTTATTGGTAATGATTATTTTTGCCTGGACACCGCCTCACTTCTGGGCATTAGCAATTCACCGACGAGATGATTATAAACGCGCGTCGATCCCTATGTTGCCTGTCACTCATGGTATTGAATTTACTAAAACGTGCGTATTATTATATAGTTTATTATTAACGCTAACCTGTCTGCTACCGTATTTAATCGGTATGTCGGGTAATATTTATTTATTAACAACCATAGTGTTAAACGCTGTATTTATTTATAAGGCAATCAAGTTGAAATTTTTTGCTGAAAAAGATACTGCTATGGATTTATTTAAGTTTTCAATAATTCACTTAATGTTATTATTCATAGCCTTATTTGCCGATAAATTTGCTGGTTAATCATAAATGTTAAAAAAATTATGTGTTTTAGGTATTATATTTGTTTTGAATGGTTGCTTTGATATGCAGCCACCTTCAACTAACGCATTGGTTTATACTGAGCCAAGGGCATTAAAACCTTTTAAGATATCAGATCAAAATAATGTGGAGCTAAATAATCAGTCATTAAATGGTAACTGGAATTTTATTTTTTTAGGTTATATTAATTGCCCCGATATATGTCCTATGACGTTAACTAAACTTAAAAAACTCTATGCCAGTGTCGAAAAAGAGTATCCAGTTAAAGTCTGGTTTATTTCTGTGGATCCATTACGTGATGTTGTTTCAAAAAGAAAACAATATATAGATTATTTTGATCCAGACTTTATTGCTGCAACTGCACCACATACCCAGTTATATCCATTTGTACGTGATCTTGGATTAGTGTATGCCATATCTCAGGGTAAAATTGATGAAGATTATCCTGTTGATCATAGTGCTTCAGTTGCTTTAGTTGATGAGAAAGGCAAATTAAGAGCAATATTTAAACCAGAATTTGAAATAGGTAAACCACCAACAATTAATACGGAACAAATGATCAAGGAATTTAAATTAATCGCTGATTATTATTAGTTCAGATCGCCTTTCATAACCCTAAAATTACACTATAGAGCCACGTCACTGAACGTGGTTTTTGTCGTTCTAGTACTGAAAATACTTCCAAAACTATGATTATACCCAAATAATTTATGGCAAAAACAAGATCTCCGTCTAAGCTTTTAACAATAAGATAACCAAGGATTGAATATCAATGTATCAGCTGCCAGAAGAGCTACTTATAAACGATATTAATACACTCCACAAAAGTATCATCAAGATGTTAGATGAAAAAGAAGTTATTGAACTTGATATTAGTAATGTAATTCAGGTTGATACTGCATCGATCCAATTGCTATGTGCTTTACAAAAATACTTGTTATCGACAGATCATAAAATACAGTGGAATGGTAAAAGTGAAGCGCTGCATAAATCGGCAAATACCTTAGGTGTTTTAGAATTTCTAGCATTTGAGCAATCACAATAGAGGTCAATATGAAGAAAATTTTGGCAGTTGATGACTCTGCATCAATGAGGCAAATGGTCAGTTTTACATTGAAAAAAGCAGGATTTGAGGTTACCGATGCAAAAGATGGTAGTGAAGCATTAACAATAGCAAAACAAGGTGCTTTTGATGCGGTGATTTCCGATGTGAACATGCCTGTAATGGATGGTATTACACTTATTCGAGAACTCAGATCATTACCTGCTTATAAATTTACACCGTTACTGATGTTAACAACCGAATCCGGATTAGACAAAAAAACTGAAGGTAAAGCTGCTGGGGCAACGGGCTGGATAGTGAAGCCATTTAATCCTGATCAATTATTAGCGGTGATAAAAAAAGTGATCCGTTAAGTTCTATTTAATAGGGAAATTATATGAGTATTGATCTTAGTCAGTTTTTTGAAGTTTTTTTTGAAGAAAGCTTTGAAGGGCTTGATGTGATGGAGGCTGAATTACTGAATTTAACCCCAGGTAATGTTGATTCTGAAACGATAAATACCATATTTAGATCTGCTCATTCGATTAAAGGGGGCAGTGGTACTTTTGGTTTTAATTCAGTGGCAAATTTTACCCATGTATTAGAAACCTTATTAGATCAAATTCGTAATGAAGAGCGGGAACTAGCGCCACTGCATGTAGATCTGTTATTAAAATCAGTTGATTGCCTTAGGGATCTGTTATCAGCATTACAAGCTGAACAAGAGCCAGATTTAACAGCCTCAAATGCACTTAAAACTGAATTCGAAGCAATATTGAATATAGACTCCTCGCCAAGTGAGTTGCCGGTTAAAGTTGAAAAAAACTCGATGGACACTTATCAGGTAGACTTCAAACCTTTACATCATTTATTTAAAACAGGTAATGAGCCGCTCTTTATGATAAATGAATTGGCTGATTTGGGTGAATTAAGTACTACTGTCGAAATAGATAAAATACCTGATATTCATGACTTTAACCCAGAAGATTGTTATTTTTCCTGGCAGTTTTTTGTTGAAACAAATTTAGGTGAAGAAAAAATAAAAGAGATATTTGAATGGGTTGAAGACGATGCCGAAATTAACATAACGCTGTGTGGCGGGTTATTTGGCGATGATCCGCAAGAAGTTAATAAAGAAGAAATCACAGATAAAATAGCCAAAGGATCTGAGTCGGTAACTTCTGAAATAAATTTGGAACAAAGTAAAGCACAAAAAAAACAGTCTAGTACAGAGTCAACGTCTATTAGAGTTGGTATAGACAAAGTTGATTCTCTGATCAATATGGTTGGTGAGTTAGTGATCACACAAGCGATGTTAACACAGTTGGGTGACGGTGAGATTACAGCTGAAAAACAAATGGCCTTAAAAGAAGGTTTGGCTCAGTTAGCTCATAATACGCGTGATATGCAAGAAAGCGTAATGCGTATTCGCATGATGCCCATTAGTTTTATTTTTAGTCGCTTCCCGCGGTTAGTTAGGGATACTTCTCAGGCACTCAATAAAGAAGTTGAGCTTATATTATTGGGTGAACACACTGAGTTAGATAAAACAGTCATGGAAAAAATCTCAGATCCTATGGTGCATTTAGTGCGAAATTCTTTGGATCATGGATTAGAAACACCAGAGCAAAGAGAGGAAGCAGGAAAAAATCGTTTAGGGAAAGTCACACTAAACGCCTTCCATCAAGGTGGTAATATTGTGATTGAAATCATGGATGATGGCAATGGATTAAATACAGATAAAATCCGAAGTAAAGCGATTGAAAAAGGACTTATAGGAAAAGATGATAAACTGACCGATGATGAAGTGCATGACTTAATATTTTTACCTGGGTTCTCTACAGCGGATGCCGTGAGTGATTTGTCTGGCCGTGGTGTAGGGATGGATGTAGTTAAAAGAAATATCAATGCTTTAAATGGCTCTATTGAAGTCACTTCTCAGGCCGGTATTGGCTCCACTTTCACAATACGCTTACCCCTTACTTTAGCTATTTTAGATGGGCAATTAGTTACCGTTGGCAAACATACTTATATTATTCCACTCATTTCAATTGTGGAATCTTTGCTGGTGGATTTAAAGCAAGTGAATTGTGTAGGCGGCGGAGTTGATGTACTCAGATTACGAGAAGAGTACATACCTATCTTGAAACTTTATCAAATATTTAATCACACAGGCGCAATTAAAGAGCTTGATAAAGGCCTGCTTGTGGTGGTTGAAAGTGATAATCAAAAGGTAGGTTTGTTGGTCGATGATCTCTTGGCGCAACAGCAAGTGGTGATAAAAAGTTTAGAGGCAAATTACCAAAAAGTGGAAGGCGTATCTGGGGCTACGATTTTAGGTGACGGTCGGGTTTCTTTAATCGTGGATATTACTGGTTTGGTTAAGTTGGCGGGTTTAAAAAAGGCTGGAAGTCAGGAGTTGATCATAGATAAGTCCGCACTTGCTATTGATTAAACTATAAGATTTTTCCATCGAATTTTATTCAATTGTAAGTTAACTAACGTAATAAAGAAGTAGAGCGTAACGATATTAATAGACCCATCGAGGGTAGGTAAATGGAAACAGAAGAAATTGTTGAACAAAATAGCCATAGACTGGTTGAGCATGATCAGGATATGCAGCAGTTTTTAACTTTTATGATGGCTGATGAAGAATATGGTGTGGATATTTTAACTGTACAAGAGATCAGAGGTTGGGAAGCAATTACAGCAATACCGAATGCACCAGCCTATGTTCAAGGTGCCATTAATTTGCGAGGCACCATAGTGCCAATTATTGATTTAAGATTAAGGTTTGGTTTAAAACAGGCTGATTACGGTGCGGTGACTGTTGTAATAGTTGTTAAAGTAGAACTAAATCATGGTGTTAAGGTTATGGGGTTGGTCGTTGATGCTGTATCAGATGTTTATAGTATAGATTGGCAGCAGGCAAAAGATGTACCCGATGTTACGCAAAGAGAAAACTCAGAATTTGTAGATGGACTGGTTAACGTGGGTGAGAAAATGGTGGTCTTACTCAATTTAGGCCGTGTCCTTTCTTTAAATTAGTTTGGTTGTAAGCGTTATTTAAAGGCGAAAATCGTTACGCTAGGGGGCGAAATGGAAAATGTCAGTATTAGAGTTGAAATAATGAATAAGCTGAAATTATCAGCTGTGGTTATTCTGATATCTTTTTTAGTGTGTTTGCAAATAGCGGGTGCAACATTTGAATCACAAACTATTATGGCCATTATTGTATTTATACTTGCCTGTAGTTTTGTTTTATTTTTATTGTATCAATCGATAGATATTATGAGTTTAAGGCTCGCGATTGTTGAATCTACACTCCCTAAAATAGAAGGGGGGGACTTTAATGGGCTTAATGATGGTGAACAAAAAGCTTTTCCCGCATTCTTTAGGTTGGTAGAAAAATTATCAGTCGGGGGATTGTTACATGGAGGAAAAGTGAATGCGAGTTCTCTGCTAGGGGCATTAAAAAGCTGTAAATCTAATGTAATGATAACGGATATCGATTGCAATATAACTTATGCTAATGATTCGGTAATGGATATGCTAGAAAAAAATGCGCTAACATTACGCACTACATTACCTAATTTGAATATTGCTAATCTAATCGGTACTAATATTAATGCTTTTTTCACAAATTCTCATCATCAACCGAGTTTAACGCAATCTTTAAGTCAGCCCTATGAAGCAAAAATTGAATTAGGGGAGGTAACATTTGGATTTATTGCAACGCCGCTTTTTAATGATAAAGGTCAACATATTGCAATGCTAATTGAGTGGGATGATTTATCAAAATCTCTAGAGGAAGCATTAAAAAATGCTGATTTGATTGGCAGAACTAACGCAATTAATAAGGTTCAGGCGGTAATAGAGTTTGAGTTAGATGGCACAATTATTACGGCAAATGAAAATTTCCTGGCTACCGTAGGGTACAGTTTAGAGGAAATTCAAGGTAAGCATCACAGTATGTTTGTGGAACCTGAATTTAAAACCAGCACTGAATATCAACAGTTTTGGGAAAAATTAAATCGTGGTGAATTTGAATCGGCAGAATATAAACGTTTAGGCAAGGGCGGTAAAGAAGTGTGGATACAAGCCTCTTATAACCCGATCCTGGATTTAAATGGTAAGCCTTTTAAAGTGGTGAAATACGCGACCAATGTAACCGAAAGTAAATTAATAGCCGCAGATTTTGAAGGGCAGCTTCAGGCAATAAGTAAAGCTCAGGCGGTCATCGAATTTAATATGGATGGCACAATTATTACTGCGAATGAAAACTTTTTATCGACAGTGGGCTATCGATTAGATGAAATTCAAGGCAAACATCATAGTATGTTTGTGGAACCAGAATTTAAAGTCAGTATTGAATATCAGCAATTTTGGGAAAAGCTGAATCGTGGTGAATTTGAAACAGCAGAATATAAAAGGTTGGGTAAAGGCGGTAAAGAAGTCTGGATACAAGCGTCTTATAACCCGATAATGGACTTAAATGGCCAGCCTTTTAAAGTTGTTAAATACGCAACGAATGTAACCGAAAGCAAATTAATAGCCGCTGATTTTGAAGGGCAACTCCAGGCAATCAGTAAGGCTCAGGCTGTTATCGAATTTAATATGGATGGCACAATAATCACTGCTAATGAGAACTTTTTGGCGACGATTGGCTATAGCATAGATGAAATTCAAGGCAAGCATCATAATATGTTTGTTGAACCCGAATATAAAGCGAGTCTTGAATATCAACAGTTTTGGGAGAAACTTAATCGAGGTGAGTTTGAATCAGCTGAATATAAACGGTTAGGCAAGGGGGCTAAAGAAATTTGGATTCAAGCTTCATATAACCCGATAATGGACTTAAATGGCAAGCCATTTAAAGTGGTAAAATATGCAACAGATATTACGGTTCAGAAAGAACAAGCAGAAAGTAATGCCCGTACTGCCAGAATATTAAGCGCCTTAGATGTGTGCCAGGCAAATGTGATGATGGCCGATACAAATTACGATATCGTATATGTGAATGAAGCGGTTGTTGCTATGTTAAAACGCAATGAACAGAAGCTTAGAACTGTTCTGCCGAATCTTAATGTGGATACCTTGTTAGGTACTAACATTGACACTTTCCATCAAAACCCAGCCCATCAACGTGGCATGTTAGATAAGCTTAAAGATGTTTACAATACAGACTTAGAGTTAGCTGGATTTACATTTGGTTTAATAGCGACTCCTGTATTTAATGATGATGGCAGTCGTTTAGGTACGGTAGTAGAATGGGAAGATAAAACAGAGCGTTTAGCTGCAGAGCGAAAAGAACGAGCTATTGCTGCGGAGAACTTAAGGGTTCGCCAGGCATTAGATAATGTTTCTGCTAATACCATGATAGCCGATGCAACTAACAAAATCGTATTTATGAATGATGCAGTCACTAGCATGATGAGAAATGCGGAAGCAGACATAAAAAAAGACCTGCCAGCTTTTAATTCTTCAACTTTAATCGGTTCAAATATGGATATCTTCCATAAAAATCCGGCGCATCAGCAAGGTATGATGAAAAATCTGACATCCACCTTTAAAACAGAAATTGTGGTTGGTGGGAGAACATTCTCATTAACCGCTAATCCCATTAAAAGCGTTGACGGTGATCGTATTGGTACGGTTGTTGAGTGGGGTGATAGAACCGATGAAGTGGCAATAGAAAAAGAAGTTGATAGTTTAATTGCTGCGGCAGGTCGAGGTGAATTGGAGATCAGAGTAGAGGAAAGTAATAAACAAGGTTTTTTCTTAAATTTGGCGAAAGGTTTAAATTCGCTGGTGGATATAGTTGATGATGCTGTAGCAGAAACAGGGCAAATGTTAGGCTCAATGGCACATGGTGATTTAACTAAGCGTATTACTAAAGATTACGAAGGGTCCTTTGATAAACTTAAGCGTGATGCTAATACTACGGCAGACAAATTAACTGAGGTAATAGATAAAATTAACTCTTCGGCAACTCTGGTAGCCAGTGGTGCAGAGGAAATATCTCAGGGGAATGCTGACTTAAGTCAAAGAACCGAAGAGCAGGCTTCTTCTTTAGAGGAAACAGCTTCAAGTATGGAAGAAATGACCAGCACAGTCAGACAAAATGCAGATAATGCAAAAGTCGCCAATGATTTAGCTTCAGATACCAGAGATAAGGCGCAGCAAGGTGGTGATGTAGTACAAAGGGCTGTGACTAGCATGGCGGAAATTAATAATGCCAGTAAAAAGATATCTGACATTATTGGTGTTATTGATGAAATAGCGTTTCAGACTAATTTATTAGCACTCAATGCCGCTGTTGAAGCTGCTAGAGCGGGAGAGCAAGGTCGAGGGTTTGCCGTTGTCGCAGGTGAAGTACGTAATCTGGCACAGCGCTCCGCTGCCGCTGCAAAAGAAATCAAGGAATTGATCAGAGATAGTGTCAGTAAAGTGGAAGATGGAACTTTATTGGTTAATGAGTCAGGTTCTACTTTGCAAGAAATAGTTGCTGCGGTACAAAAAGTAACTGAAATGATTGCGGGTATTAGTATAGCTTCTGAAGAGCAAAGCGAAGGAATAGAACAAGTTAATAAAGCAATCACGCAAATGGATGAAATGACTCAGCAAAATGCGGCGTTAGTTGAAGAGGCGTCAGCGGCAGGCGAATCAATGGCTGAACAGGCAAATGGAATGAGACAACTACTGAGTTTCTTTCATATAAATCAAGGTCAGGCAGCGTTGCCATCGTCAGTCACGCCAATACACGTAGCGCCTACGGCTAATAAAGCATCACAGCCCAGAACACAGAGGATATCAAGTCAGCCAGTTGGTGATGATTTTGTGGATTCATCAGATGAGTGGGAAGACTTTTAACTAAAATATCATTCCTTTCAGATATTTAATCGAAGATCTATTAAGGGATATTTATTTGATTGTTAAATTTTGAGGGATTAAAAGTTAGGGGTGTATCTGTGGGTAAAGAGTTTTTAATGACTGATGATGATTTTAATGCGATTGCAGAACAAGTATATAGTGCATGTGGTATTGTATTAGGTAACCATAAAAGAGAAATGGTTTATTCACGTATTGTTCGTCGTATCCGAGCGTTAAAACTTACCAGTTTTAGTCAATACCTGCGGTATTTAGAGGAAAATAAAGAAGCTGAGTTTTCCTCTTTTATTAATTCAATAACAACTAATCTGACCTCCTTCTTTCGTGAGCAACATCATTTTGATTATCTTAAGAATACTTTGATCCCAGAGTTACTAAAAAAAAACTTAGTATCTAAGAAAGTAAGGATCTGGTCTGCCGGATGTTCTACGGGAGAAGAACCTTATTCTATCGCGATGACGTTAGATAAATTATTTCCTTCAAATTGGGATGTAAAAATATTGGCAACGGATCTTGATTCAAATGTATTACATAAAGCCACAACAGGCGAATACAATGAAAACTCAGTAACCGGATTAGATCAGGGGCATTTGAAGCGTTGGTTTTTAAGGGGAAAACAAGGGGGAGTATTCAAGGTAAAGCCAGAATTAAAATCAAAAGTACACTTTAAGCGACTCAACTTATTACAAAATTGGCCAATGAAAGGTCCATTCGATTTAATATTTTGTCGCAATGTCGTGATCTATTTTGATACAGAAACGAAAAAAGGACTGTTTGAAAACTACGCAGATATTCTAACGGAAGATGGCCATCTTTTTTTAGGTCATTCAGAAACCATGGGCAAAGATCAACCTAGATTTAAAAGCCTGGGTAAAACAATTTATAGGAAGCTGTAATTATGCAGCATGAATTTAAACCTGTTTTCAGGGGTTTTGAAGGGATAAAACGATACTGGGATAAAAGCCGACAACAAGTTGTTGCGAAAATATTACCCGGTGAATTTTACGTAACAAGAGAAAAGGAAGTGATTTCTACTGTGTTAGGTTCATGTATATCAGCGTGTATTTATGATGAACGAATGGGCATTGGCGGTATGAATCATTTTATGTTGCCCGTTAACAGGGCTGAACAAAATGGTAGCACTGCGGATGCATTAAGTTGCCGATACGGTAACTGGGCAATGGAGTTTTTAATTAATGAAATTGTTAAAAATGGTGGTTATAAAAATAATTTACGGATCAAGTTATTTGGTGGTGGACAAATAATTAAAACAATGACAGATGTTGGCGCTGGTAATATTCGCTTTGTTACGGATTATTTAGAACAGGAAGGGTTTCACGTTGAGTCGCAAGATGTTGGCGGACCCTGGCCAAGGAAGGTATTATTTCATCCCGATACAGGCAGAGCACAAATAAAAAAATTACGAAGCATGCATAATGATACAATACAGCAGAGGGAAAATCGGTATCTACATGATATAGAAGAACAAAATACGCATACCGATATAGAGCTATTTTAGGAAAGAAGTATGATTAAAGTATTAATAGTTGATGACTCACCTTTAATTAGAGCACTGTTAACTGAGGTGATTGAACAAGCTAGTGATTTAAAAGTAATAGGGGTTGCTGAAGACCCCTATGATGCCAGAGAAAAAATAAAAGCACTTAATCCGGATCTCATCACTTTGGATATTGAAATGCCGAAAATGGATGGCATTAGCTTTTTAAAAAATTTAATGCGTTTAAGACCGATGCCAGTCGTTATGATCTCTACATTAACGCAACAAGGTGCCCCTGTTACCTTAGAGTCTTTAGAAATAGGTGCGGTTGATTTTGTTGCTAAACCAACAAAAAATGTTGTTAGGGAGTTAAATGAATACGCTGAAATATTACATGAAAAGTTAAGGGCAGCGGCAACTGCCAGATTAAGAAGTTTTCAGCCGATTAAGAAAAATACCAGTAAAAAAATTTCTAATATTAATCATTTGACCTTCAAGATGAATCATGTAGTAGCGATAGGAGCGTCAACAGGGGGTACTGAGGCTATTAAAGAAGTGCTCACTCGTTTGCCAAAGCATTTCCCTCCAGTTGTTGTAACCCAGCATATCCCGCCCATATTTAGTACTTCTTTTGCTGAACGAATGGATTCAACCTGTGAGATCAATGTCAAAGAGGCGCAAGCTGGTGACATACTAAAAGTGGGGTGGGTGTATATTGCACCCGGAGATTCACATTTAGTTATAAAAAAAGAAGGAACGAAATTGGTGTGTGACTTACATCAGGGTGAGCTCGTAAATCGTCATAGGCCTGCGGTAGATGTGTTATTTGAGTCTCTGGTAGTGGCTGCACCTAAACGTACATGCGCTGTTGTTTTAACAGGCATGGGCTCAGATGGTGCAAAAGGTTTGTTAAAACTAAAAGAAGCAGGAGCAACAACCTATGTTCAGGATGAAAAAACATCTGTGGTATGGGGGATGCCCAGAGCTGCTTTTGAACTTGGCGCAGCAGATAAGCAAATCCCGCTTGATCAAATCGCAGATGTATTAATGCGCACAGCGATAAAGCGAGATTAAAACTCTATTTCAGATAAGGTGATTTAAATCCTTATTGAATAATCCAAGGTTGTGAAAACCAATAAAAATGTCCTTTATTTTTTATTGAAGGTGCCGTGCAGTTGTAACGAGAGCGACCTGTATTTAACGGTTGTAATGCGGTGATTTGCACGTGTGTTGCCGTTAACCAATTTAATTTAGCCTTACTTTGACCTGATACATAGCAGGCAAAATTACTTTTATGAAAATCCTCAAGATTAAACTCTATGATTAAACTTGGCGGATTGGTGCCAGTAACGGGGTCTTGATGCTTTAATGAAACAATATGAAACGGTAACGAATTTAATTTAGTTTTTAGGCTGTCTAAATTAGCATAAACACCTGATGCAGGAAATCTGGGTAAACGTGTAAAATCATTATGTATACCAAGGGCACCAGAATGTTGGCCTATACCTATAAAGTCGAGTTTAACAAGGATATCTTGTAATTCTTGATTAAATTCTCCATATGGATAGGCTAAATAACGTAAACTTTGGCCAGTTTCTTGTTTAATTCTAAGTTCAGAATGTAATAGATCTTGTTTTATTCTATCGTGCCATTGAGCTTGACTTTCATTGGGGGCTCTTAAATGCAGATAATCATGTTGTGCAGAATGATTGGCAATAGTCGCTCCTTTTTTACTAAGTTCTCTGAGTTGTTGCCAATTCATGACATAAGATTTATTTTCATCAATAATTTTAGGATTAACAAAAATAGTATAAGGAAATCCAAACTTTTCTAAAATGGGTGCCGCTGCCGTATAATTGTTCTTATATCCATCGTCAAAAGTAATTGCTACTGTGTTGGCTGACAAAGGATTACCTTGTTTTAGTTCTTTTATTAAATATGGCAGAGGGACCACAACAAAGTTGTTTTCTTTTAGGTATTTAAGGTGTTGTTCAAAATCATGAGCACTGATACTGGTAACAGCTGGCAGCGTATCGCTGACATGATGATATTGTAATATTACAGCGGCCCAAATTTGGCCGGAAAAAAACATTAGGGTTAATAATAGTTTATGGGCAGTTCTCTTCAACATTTCTTTCATACCTTTTTAAAACAAAAATGGGCGTACCATAAAAGTTTATTATTGCTAGCCTGGCCGATGATATTATCAAATATAAGCGTGCCTTTGTTAGGTTTAGTTGATACTGGTGTTATTGGTCATTTAAATAATGCGTATTACCTGGCTGGAATTGCACTTGGCAGTATGTTGATCAGTTTATTATTTTGGTTAGCAGGTTTTTTACGTATGAGTACAACAGGCTTAGTTGCTCATGCATTGGGGGCAAATAATCAGCATGAACAGTTGAGTATTCTAAAAAAAGGCATTGTGATGTCATGGATTTTATCTGTCATTATTTTATTGCTACAGCCGGTATTTAATTATGGTATTGCACACTTTCTTAATGCATCCGCAGAAGCATTGAATCAGGCACAGATTTATTTCTCAATTCGTATTTGGAGCGCGCCTGCCGCACTCACTAATTTAGTGATTTTGGGTTGGATGTTAGGAATGCAATATGGCAAAGGACCTTTTTATTTATTGTTGGTTACAAATAGTATCAATATTCTGTTTGATATTTTGCTGGTGGTTGTTTTTGATTTTGGTGTTGCCGGTGCGGCCTGGGCTTCTGTTATTGCTGATTATTCAGCCTTGATATTTGCCATATTTTTAGTAACTAAAATATTAGGCTCTCATGGCTTAAGTTGGCGTAAAGTCTATGTCTCTGAGGTAACTGATATCAGGAAAATGATATCGTTAAACAGAGATATATTTATTCGTTCATTGTTCTTGCAGCTTTGCTTTGCATTTATTACTTATTATGGTGGCAGATTAGGAGATAATATATTGGCTGCAAATGCTATCTTATTAAACTTCCTTTTGTTGGTGAGTTTTGCATTAGATGGCATAGCTTATGCGGTTGAAGCGAAAGTCGGAGCGGCCAAGGGAGATAAAAACCTTTTAAAGCTAAAATTATGGGTGAATATCGGGTTATTTTGGGGGATTTTATTTAGCCTGCTGTATAGCGCCGGTTTTGCTGTTTTTGGTAAAGCATTTATTTCGTTATTAACGGACATTCCTGATGTTGTTAAAACTGCACAGGCATATCTTATCTGGTCTATCTGGTTGCCCGTACTAGCAGTATTATGTTTTATTTTTGATGGTATTTTTATTGGACTATTACAAGCAAAGATAATGAGAAATAGCATGATATTTTCATCTGTTGTCGGCTTTTTTATGGTTTTTTTGATATTAAAACCTTTGGGGAATCACGCTCTATGGGCTGCAATGAGCTGTTTTATGTTATTGCGAGGTATAAGTTTGAGTTATAAATACAGGGAACTAAGTCGCAAAGGGTTATTGATTTAAAAGGATTGATTTTTTGTTCACGGCTAAAGCCAAATATCGGGATTGGCTTTATCTCTGGCTTTTAAGGTTTGCGAAAACCGGTTGGCAAAAATGCCTAAATATCCATAAATAGCAAAAAATAAAGCAACAGGTAATAAAGCTAATCCGGGTAATTGAAACAAGGGGTTATGTGAATATCCGTATATAATCAAACCTGCACTGATGGCAAATAAGATTAAGCCTGTGCTGAATCGCTTTAAACTGAGTTTGGGCGTGGAGCCTAAGTGATAGATATATGTTTTGAAACTCATTATCTATCCTTAGCTCACTCTAATTGAAACTTTAATGATTAATAATATGAATGTTCGCCGTGGCTATGCTCAGTGGCATCTTTCACGCCTTTAATTTCCGGGAATTTAGCAAGCATTTGTGTTTCTATGCCATCTTTTAAAGTCACGTCTATCATGGAGCAACCGTTACAGCCTCCGCCAAATTGTAAAATTGCAATACCATCAGCTGTGATCTCAACTAAACTTACCTGACCGCCATGACTCGCTAACTGAGGGTTAACTTCACTTTCAATCATGTATTGAATCTGTTCTTCAAGACTTGCATTATCAGATAACTTTTTTGCTTTGGCATTAGGGGCTTTTAAAGTAAGTTGTGAGCCCATTTTATCTGTGACAAAATCAATTTCTGCTGCTTCTAAGAAAGGGGCACTTTCTTCGTCAACAACAGCATTAAAACCATTAAACTCGAAATGAATGTCGTTGTCTTCAATTGCATCTACCGGGCAATATGAAACGCCGCATTCTGCTTGTGCTGTGCCTGGGTTTACAACAAAAACTCTGATGTGAGTTTCATCGGCCTGATCGGCTAATAATTTTGAAAAGTGACTTTGTGCTGTTTCAGAGATAGTGATCATAGGTTTCATTTATAATAGTTGACTAAAATGCTCGGTTATTATACTCCGCTCATCTTACTATCGCTAGTGATTGTCGCAAAAAGTTGGTTTTACATAGCTAAAATGATACTTTTAATCACCATTATCAATCTCTAGAAACCATACATATGCGTTTGTTTAGTTTTTTTTTATTGTTCCTTATTAGTACTTTACCATTAGCAGCATCGACCAATGACTTATCTCTCAGTTATTATTTTGATAACGATATACAATTTGATCCAAACATTCCTACACCCGATAGCATATTAGGCTACCCTGTAGGTAAATGGCATGTACGCCATGATCAATTGGTTGGATACTTAAAGTTATTGGCGCAATCTAGCAATCGCATCCATATTGACACTATAGGTTATACCCATGAGCAGCGACCGCTAATTATGCTCACCATCACATCGCCCGAAAGATTGCTAAATATAGATCAAGCCAGAAAAAAACATTTAGCCAGATTAACTGATAGTAAAATCACACGCTCCCAGCAAGATCCTGCAGTGATGTGGTTAGGTTACAGTATTCATGGTAATGAAGCATCAGGCTCTAATGCTGCTATGTTAGTGGCTTATTATCTTGCTGCGGCGCAAGATGAAAAAGTTGAAACATTATTAAATGATACGATCATTTTATTGGATCCTTCGTTAAATCCCGATGGTTTAGCCAGATTTGCTGGTTGGGCTAATATGTATAAAGGCCTTACTGTGTCGCCTGATCCTGCGCATAAAGAGCATAATCAAGCTTGGCCTAACGGACGTACGAATCACTATTTCTTTGATTTAAACCGAGATTGGTTGTTGTTACAGCAACCTGAATCTCAAGCTCGTATCGCTCAGTTTCATCGTTGGAAACCTAATGTTGTAAATGATTTTCATGAAATGGGACCTAATAGTACCTATTTCTTTCAGCCAGGGATCCCGAGTCGTAAGCATCCATTAACACCAGAAGAAAATGTTACGTTAACAAAAGCAATTGCGCAATTTCATGCAAAAGCGCTAGATAAGGAGCAGGTTTTATATTTTACAGAAGAAAGTTATGACGATTTTTATTATGGTAAAGGGTCTACTTATCCTGATATTAATGGCAGTATTGGAATTTTATTTGAACAAGCCAGTTCAAGAGGACATCAACAGCAGACCATCAATGGGTTGTTAACATTTGAGCAAACCATAAAAAATCAGTTAACAACATCATTATCTACTTTTGACGCTGTTGCATCGAACCGTCAGTCGTTACTGACATACCAAGACGAATTTTATAATTCGGCAATAGACGACGCTAAAAATGATAAATTAAATGGCTATCTTATTTCTGAAGAAAAAGATAAATCACGATTAAATGATTTTCTGATGTTATTAAAACAACATCAAATTAACGCCTATGCTATCAGCAAAGATTACCAGTTTGAAAATAAAACTTATAGCGCTTCCCACAGTTATTACATTCCATTGGCACAGGCGCAATACAGATTAATCAAAGCGATATTCAGTGAGCAAAAAAACTTTCAGGATAATAGCTTTTATGATGTATCTGGATGGACTATAGCCCATGCATTTAATATTGAGTTTATTGGTTTAACGGGCAGTTGGGGATTAAAATATAAAGATGCACAGTGGAAACGGCCAGCTAAAAAAATATTTCCCGACCTCCAGTCTCATTATGCCTATGCATTTAAATGGGATGATTATTTGGCGCCAAAAATGCTAAATTTTTTATTATCTAAAGGGATTAAGGCAAGAGTTGCACTTGATAACCTTGTGGCATCAACAATACAAGGTTCTGTTGAATTTCAGCCTGGTAGTATTGTGATACCCGCCGGTATACAAACTTCAAATAGCTGGCTAGTTGACTTACAACAGATACAAAGCCAGTTTTCAATTCCTGTTTATTCAATTGTTTCAGGATTAACAACTCAAGGTATTGATCTTGGCTCGCGTAAGCTGGGTCCGGTGGAATTACCTAAAGTATTATTACTGGGTGGAAAAGGAACTAGTCAATATGAGGTTGGAGAGGTTTGGCATTATTTAGACCAGTTTGTTGGTATTGCACCTAGCTTAGTGGATATGAGTGAAGTGGCTAAATTAGATCTGAGTCACTATACCCATGTGATTTTAGCTAATGGTAACTTTAATACTATGACTGACGGGGCTAAAGCGAATATAAAACAGTGGGTAAAACGCGGCGGTGTTATCTGGGGTCATAAAAATGGTGCCAAATTTTTAGTTGATAACCATATGTTGAAAACACGTTATATTTCAAATAAAGAAATGAAAGAAGGGTTTGAAACGAAAGGCTTAACGTATGCAGATAAAGACAATTTAGCATCTGAGCAGCGTATTGCCGGTGCAATATTTAAAACGCAAGTAGATTTATCACATCCATTAACATTTTCTATTCCCCGAACTCAATTACCTATGTTTAAAAATGATACATTTTTATTAGAAGGTTCTCCAATGGCGTTTGTTAATGTTGCTATTTACGATGATTCTCCGTTAATGGCGGGATTTACCCATGAAAATAATATCAGACAAATAAAAGGCTCAGCGGCATTAGTTGCGCATAATTTAGGTAAAGGACGAGTTATTGGTATGACAGATAACCCTGTGTTTAGAGGTTATTGGTATGGGACCAGCCGATTACTCAGTAATGCACTATTTTTTGCAAAGGCATTCAATGCCAAAGCAGAATAAAGTAATACCAGTTGTATTAAATTAGTGATCAAATATCAGTGAGAATAAATTTTCTAGAGCAAGGCGTTTGATTGAGCAATAGCGGGCTATTGGGATTGAAAACAACGCAGTGCTAGTGAAATTTAAGCCATTGAGAATGATCACATATTTGATGTAATTGGTATAATTTAAAGTTTGAGATTGACGGGCGTTAAACACGTTGTCCATACGGAAACTTGTTTAGCGCCAGATTTTTTTAAACATAAAGAGGCTTCATTAACCGTGCTTCCCGTGGTGACAACATCGTCAACGATCACGACTTTTTTACCCGTTATTTCATATTGACAGCTAAAAGCTGATTTCAAATTTATTTTTCTTTGTGTAGCGTTTAAGCTTGTTTGGGCCTGGGTGTGTCTATTTCTATGTAATAAATCATCCGTAATTAATTCAGCTGGCACACATAATCGCCATACTTGATCTACCTGATTAAAGCCCCGCACTTTAAGTCTTACATTATGAAGAGGCAGAAAAATAACGAGATCGGGTAAACTCCAATCGGGATGCTGTGAAAATAGTGCAAGTTGATATTGGATCAATTGGATTAAAGCGAAACGATAATAAATCCTATTATTGAATTTTAATTGCGTAAGCCAATTGGAGACCGGACTTTGGTACCAGCAAAGAGCAAATAGGCTATCAAAATGAGTGACGCTAAATAATCGTTTAACATCAGGTCGAATTAATAAGTTTGGTGCTACATTTGGTAAAGAAAATAATGGGATATCAGATAAGCAAGTTTGACACAAAGGTTGAGTCGCGTGCATTACTTTATTTTTGCACATTAAACAACAACTGGGAAAAATCCAATTATACAGGCTATTAGCCCAGGTAGTATGGGTCATATGAAATTTACTATTATGTTAAGATGCTATTTAATTGAGTGTGGTTTGCATTTTGTGTTTTAGCAAAAGCAAACACTGGGAAATTAGAGAGAATTAAAATGCAAAACGAATACGTCTTGTTACACGGCTGGGGGATGAATCAGGGGGTATGGCAAATGGTTCATGCTGATATTGCAGACGTGACGCAAGCGACAGTACGTTGTTTAGATTTACCAGGATTCGGTTTATCACCAAAATGCCCGGATCCTTATTCATTAGCAAAGTCTGCTGAATTGCTTGCTACACAATTAAAAAACAACAGTATACTCGTTGGCTGGTCTTTGGGTGGATTATTTGCGCTTTATCTGGCTAAACATTTCCCTGAAAAAGTAGAGAAGATTATTTTGGTCTCTTCGGGCCCGTTTTTTAGCCAAAGAACGGATTGGCCAGGCATTAACCCTGATGTTTTACAAGCCTTCAAGCAGCAATTAGCTGAACATGGTGATAAAACCATAGATCGTTTCTTAGCTATTCAGGCAATGGGTAGTGATAGTGCGAAACAGGATGTAAGAAACCTTAAAAAATTATTAAAGGATTATCCATTGGCCCAAAAAAAAGCGCTATCAGGAGGATTAGATATATTGCTCAATGAAGATCTTCGACCTGCCTGGCGTGATCTAAAGCAGCCAATCAGCGGAATTTTTGGCGCAAGAGATACTCTAGTACCACTTAAAGCTGTTACTAACATGCAAAAGTTAAACCCTCACTTTAAAGCGGTGATCATAGATAAAGCATCACATGCACCATTTATTTCTCATAAAGCAGAGTTTCTCAAGGTATTTAAATCAATGTGTTAAGATTTAATGCAGTTTTATTGTGTATTAAACTTTATTTAGTTTGTTTTTTGAGCGATACTTATCTTGAGTTATGGGCTTTTAGGAGGTTTTTATGACAATAAGTTCTGCTTTAAACGTTGGCGTGCAAGGGTTTAATAAAGCCAGTTTGGGCGTTGAACAGTCAGCTGTAGATATTAATCGAGCAGCAGCTGAACAGCGAAATAGAGATAACACTCAAATTGATGAGCAAAGACAGTTGCAAGCCGCGAGGCCTGAAGAGGCAACAAGCCAACCCGCAAAAGCGCCAGCAAGAATTGATGATGCTATTGTGAATTTACAAGTTGAAAAGTTCAATGCACAGGCTAATGCACGTACTATACAAACCGCTGATGAAGTGTTGGGAACCCTGATTGATGTAAGGGTTTAATGGTTTTACGGTGAATATAACAACATCTTTACCTGTCATTAATTTAAATACGGCTAATGTACATACAGAAGCTGCGCGTTCTGACAACCAAAAAAAAGAAGTAATACCTCCCACCAAGCAATTAGAGCAATCAGCTGCTGAGCCCAAACTTGCAGGTGATAGCGATAAATCTAAACAACCTGGACAATCGGTTAACATAAATCAGGAAATACTCTCTCAAAGTCAGCAAGACGAACAAAAAATAGAAGAGAAACAAAAGGAAGAAAAAAATAGTCGTGAAGAAGAGGAACCGCAACAAAATGCGAAAGATTCTGATTCAAAGGAAGAAGAACAGCAGAAAAGCAAAGAACAACAAGTTGAACAAGAGCTAGAACAAAAAGAACTGGCTCAGTTAAATCAGCTTAAATCAAGAGATCTCGAAGTACGTGCCCATGAACAAGCGCATGCATCCATCGGAGGTCAATATGCTGGTACGCCAAAATATGAATTTGAACAAGGTCCTGATGGTACGAGCTATGCGGTGTCTGGTGAAGTTCCGATTGATGTTTCTGAGGTGTCTGGAGATCCCAGAGCCACAATAGATAAAATGCAGCAAGTTCTGGCGGCGGCATTGGCACCAGCTGAGCCGTCAGGTGCCGATAGGGCTATTGCGGCTGAAGCTGCACAAAAATTAGCGACAGCACAAGCAGATCTAATTAAAGAAAATAGTACTTTCAATAAAGCAGAAAACAAGTCAGAAATTGAAGACGATGAAGAGCAAGATACAACGCAAGAAGCTGGTGATAAGGAAGTAGATTCACAGAAAGATGAAAGTACAGTTAAAAGCCGCAGTGCAGAAATAGATGAGCGTGCAGCACGCATAGCGCAATTTTACCAGCAATCAACATCTCCTTTCTCACCTGCCAATTTTGCAGGGCAAGTTTAGTGCTAATACCAATTACATCAAATATGTGAGCATTCTTAATGGCCTAAATTTCACTAGAGCTGCGTTATTTTCAATCCCAATAGCACGTGATTGCTCATTTAATTAAATGTATTAAGTGATAAAAAACCACAGACTCATTAATAATCTGTGGCTCTCATATTTATTCTTGTTACTTATTTTATTATTTCTTTAACTTAGCAAATGCATCTGCAAAAGCATTGCCCATAGCGGCGTTTTCAACTGGTTTTTTGGCTTTATTGTGCTGTGGTTTATGTTGACTCTTTTGTATTTTTTGATGTTTGACTTGTGCTGGTTTTTTTTGTGACTTAGTTGTTGATATTTCATCATCTAGGCGCATAGTGAAGCTAATACGCTTACGGTCTGCATCCACTTCTACTACTTTAACTTTAACAATATCGCCTGCTTTGACTATCTCTCGTGGATCTGAAATGAATTTATTGGTAATCGATGAAATATGGACTAGTCCGTCTTGATGTACACCAACATCAACAAAAGCACCAAAATTAGCAACATTAGATACAACACCTTCTAAAATCATTCCAGGTTTTAAATCAGATATTTTTTCGACACCTTCTTTAAATGTGGCTGTTTTAAATTTTGGTCTAGGATCTCTGCCTGGCTTATCTAACTCTTGGATAATATCTGTTACTGTTGGTAAACCAAAAGTCTCATTCGTAAAATCACCCGCATTGAGAGATTTCAAAACTTCACTGTTGCCTAACAGATCTTCAATTTTAAGCTTACTTTGTTCACTGATTGTCTTAACTAATGCATAGGCTTCAGGGTGAACTGATGACGCATCAAGTGGATCTTTACCATTAATAATACGTAAAAATCCAGCACTTTGTTCATACGCTTTAGGTCCCAGGCGTTCAACTTTTTTTAGCTCATTTCTGCTGGTGAATACCCCATGCTGATCTCGGTATTTTACTATGTTTTGCGCTAAGGTTTTATTAAGACCAGAAATTTGAGCTAATAAAGGAGCTGAAGCCATATTGACATCAACACCAACCGCATTTACACAATCTTCTACAACAGCATTCAGGCTCAGGCTGAGCTGACTTTGAGATACATCATGTTGGTACTGCCCTACGCCAATTGATTTAGGTTCTATTTTTACTAGTTCAGCTAGTGGGTCTTGTAAACGTCTGGCAATGGAAACAGCGCCACGAATAGAGACATCTAAATCAGGGAATTCATTTGCAGCAAGTTCAGATGCTGAATAAACCGATGCTCCTGCTTCACTGACAACGATTTTGTTCATGGCTAAATCACTTTCAGCCTTAATCAATTCAGCAGCTAACTTATCGGTTTCTCTGGAAGCAGTACCATTACCAATCGCAATCAACTCGACTTTGTATTGGCGACATAATTGGGCCAAAGTACGTAATGATTTATCCCAGTGATTTTGAGGAGCATGAGGAAAAATAGTCGAGTGAGATAATAACTTGCCGGTATTGTCTACAATCGCTGCTTTAACACCCGTTCGTAATCCTGGATCTAAACCGAGAGTCGTACGGGCACCGGCTGGTGCTGCCATTAATAAGTCATTAAGGTTTTTAGCAAAAACATCTATTGCACCAGCTTCAGCTTTAAAACGCATAGCCGCAAAAAATTCATTTTCTAAATGCGTTGCAAGTTTAATTTTCCAGCTTGCATGTACAACACTGTATAACCAGCTGCTGTTTGGTTGATCTTGTAAATCAAGATTATAGTGCTTTGAGATGATGTATACAGGTACTGAGTCTGGTTTTTCGGCGCTTGGATCTGGATTTATTGATAGTTGCACAATACCCGCATTACGTGCTCTTAACATGGCTAAAGCACGGTGTGATGGAACTTTTTTTATTTTCTCACTATGTTCAAAATAATCCTGGTATTTACTGCCTTCCTGTTCTTTCCCTTTTATTAATTTACTTTGAATTACACCGTATTGTGTTAATTGTTGGCGTAATTTTGCTAACAATTTGGCATCTTCAGCAAAGCGTTCCATTAAAATAAATTTCGCACCGTCCAGTGCTGATTTTTCATCATTAATTTTAAGCTCTGGATTCAAAAACTTGGCGGCTTCTTGCTCTGGATTGCAATTTTTATTCGTAAACAACTTATTTGCCAAAGGTTCTAATCCAGCTTCTATGGCTATTTGACCTTTCGTTCGGCGTTTAGCTTTAAATGGCAGATACAAATCTTCGAGTTCAGTTTTACTGTTAGCCGATAAAATTTCTCTTTGTAATTCAGGAGTTAATTTTTCCTGTTCTTTTATGGTATTGAGTATGAACTCTCTTCTTTCTGCTAAAGCCCTTAGATATCCTAAACGCTGTTCTAATAAACGTAACTGGGTATCATCCAGACCACCTGTTATTTCTTTTCTGTAACGAGCAATAAAAGGTACGGTAGCGCCCTCATCAAGTAACTTAGTAGCAGCGATAATTTGATGTTCAGTTGCGGATAATTCTTGTGCCAGTTGTTGAGCGATTTGGGTCATCTTAAACCTTTAAGCATTTTTGATTAGATTGAGGGCTAGACCTTAATTCTGACTCATTCAATTCAGTGAGAAATGTGATCTAAATACAGTCCTATTTATGTGCAGAGATTGTCGCTATTGTTGGCTAAAAAGTCCAATAGAATCTATGGATAATAATCGGTAATCATTTAATAGATATAATTGTTTTAGTTTTGTGGTTTGTTTATTCCTAGTGAATACAATTACATTGACTATACTTAATGTTCTTTATGCCTTTTCATTTAGATAGGATGATTAATGAGCGGTACAGTCACAACTGAAGAACAAAGAAATAAATTAATTGATGCAGGGAAAATGCAATTTATTCATTGGTTTATTGTATTGCTATCTATTATTTTAACCTTTACTGCCTGGTATTATGCTAAATCACAATTACATCAAAAATTAGAAGCAAAATTTCAACGTAATGCTGAACAAACTGTTAGTTTAGTAAAGGAAAGAATGCAGCTTTATGAAAGCGCGTTGTGGGGAGCGGTTGCTTATATTGATGCAACAGATGCGGAGATCACTTATAGTAAATGGTTAGCCTATTCTAATAGTTTAAAAATAGATTTATCTTATCCGGGAGTAAATGGAATCGGCATCATATATCATCTTGCTCCGCAGCAAATTGAGGGTTATTTAGAGAAGCAACGTATCGAACGGCCCGATTACAAAATACATCCTGTACACCAAAAGTCTGAATATTGGCCTATCACTTATGTTGAACCTGCTGAGTCTAATCAAAAGGCAGTTGGGTTGGATATGGCGTTTGAAGAAAATAGATATACATCGATTATAAAGGCTCGCGATACAGGTCTTGCTCAGTTAACAGCACCAATTACATTAGTACAGGACGCAAAAAAAACACCGGGTTTTTTGTTTTATGCACCTTTTTATAAAGGAGGAAGTAAACCAGATACTGTGCAGGCACGTAAGAGCGAGATTATAGGGGTATCTTATGCGCCTTTTATTATGAAAAACCTAATGCGAGGTACGTTAGCTGAGCAAAACAGGCATGTAAGTATAAAAATAACAGACGAAGGGAGTTTACTTTTTAATGATGATTTATTCAAAGGGCGAGATTTAGATCCTTTGTTTACAAAAGAAGTAGCCGTTGATTTTTATGGGCGAAAATGGTTGTTTTCTATTCAGTCTAATTTAAGTTTCAGGGAGGAATCTTCAGCTGGTCAGTCTAAATATATTCTCATTGGCGGTTTATTTATAGATGCTTTACTGTTTGGATTATTTTTGTTTTTAACAAGGGCGAATAGGCAGGCTTTATCTTATGCAGATCAAATTACAGCGGTATTACATGAAAAAACGCAACATTTAGAAAAATCTAATACTGCCTTAGCGCAATCAAATAAGGACTTAGAGCAATTGAAATATGAAGAGGTTGCCTCTTATGTGGCATCACATGATCTTAAGTCACCGTTACATGCAATTGAGCAACTTGCGCGTTGGATCTATGAAGATTGTTATCAAACATTACCAGATAATTCGAAAAAACATCTAGATTTATTACTTCAGCGTGCTGAACGTATGATGAAATTACTTAATGATTTGCAACAATATTCACGCATTAGTAATACGCGTTATGAGAATGAATTAATTAATTTAAAGGAAGTGGGCTTAGATATTTTTGCGTTATTAGCTAATTCTGAGAATTTCACTTTTATTGTGCCTGATGTAGATGTATGTATTCCACGTACACCATGTGAAATAGTGATAAGAAACTTAATGTCAAACGCTATAAAACATCACGATAAAGCAAAAGGTCAGATCATCCTGTCTTATGAAAAAAATGATCAATATCATGTGATATCGGTAGAGGACGATGGACCCGGGATCCCTCAGGAGTTTCACGAAACGGTAATGAAAATGTTTCAAACATTAAAATCACGAGATAAGGTTGAAGGCAGTGGGATGGGGCTTGCTATGATCAAAAGAATTGTCGACCATTATAGAGGGAAAATAGTGATTGATTCAAATGGCATACGAGGTACTAAAATAGTCATTACCTGGCCTTTAAGTAATTGAGTTTAATTTAAACATTAGCTAAGGATAATAATATAATACATGAATATATTAATAGTTGATGACGATAAAGTTGATAGAGAACAAATCATCAGAACATTAAAACATAGTCGTATTTCTTACAATGTCACGGAAGTTGAAACCGTTGATGAAGCGTTAATAAAATGGGATAGTTTAACATTCGATGCGGTGTTACTTGATTATAATTTACCGCAGCGCAATGGCATTGATTTATTGCTCGCCTTAAAAGATGATCCCAGAAGTCATAATACGGCGGTTATTATGATGAGTGTCTCAGATGAAGATGAATTAGCTCTAAATTGTATTAATGCAGGCGCGCAAGATTTTTTAATAAAAACCGAAATAAATGTATTTAGATTACAAAGAGCAATAGTTAATGCACAGGCACGATCAGAACTTGAAAAAAAATTATTTAATAGTTATCAAGAAACCAAACAATTAGCTGAACATGATAGTTTAACGGGTTTAGCCAATCGCTATTCTTTTGATGAGTCTTTAATTAAAGATATTAAAACGAATTTGAGGGGAAGAACTACGCTGGCTTTGTTGCTTATTGATTTAGATCATTTTAAATACGTTAATGATACTTATGGCCATGACATTGGAGACAAATTATTAATTGATGTTGTGAAACGTATACGCGCTTGTTTACGTGATAACGAAATGTTTGCTCGTTTAGGGGGGGATGAGTTTGCTATTATACTCAATGGCTTAACGTCAATAAATGGGGCTATTCTGGTTGCTAGGCGAATTAATCATTCGCTTAGTAAGCTATTTCAAATAGATAATCATGCTATTCAATCAGGAGCGAGTATTGGAATATCAGTATGCCCCTGGGATACCGGCAATGAAAAAACGCTTTTTAAATATGCAGATATCGCTATGTATCGGGCAAAGAATAAGGGGCGCAATCGGTTTTCATTTTTTAAAGCTGAAATGCAGGAAAAATTTCTGGCAGAGTTTCATATTGAGAACCAATTAAGAAATGGCATGATAAATAATGAGTTTATTATGTATTACCAACCTGTTATTAACCCAAAAACGCAAAAGTTAATTGGCGTAGAAGCACTTATTCGTTGGAAAAATGAAGCAATAGCAATGAGTCCAGATAAGTTTATTCCTATTGCCGAAAAATCGAGGCTTATTATTGAAATTGGTCAATGGGTTATAAAACAGGCAATTCAACAGTTGAGTCAGTGGCATAAAACATCAGGCTCAAAAATTACGATGGCAATTAATTTATCGGCAGTACAATTAACTGATGATTTGTTAATTGAATACATTAAACAATGTTTAAATCAATATCATGTTGAAGCTCATTTAATTGAATTTGAAATAACAGAGACTGCATTGATTTTAGAACCAGAAAAAGCCACTACAGTTATACAAGATATCAGTCAGTTAGGGTGTAAGATATCGCTCGATGATTTTGGTACAGGTTGCTCTTCTTTATCTCACCTGCATAGCTTTCCCATTGATATTGTAAAAATAGATAAATCTCTGATCCCTAATAAATCTTCCCAAAATAAAATAAAAAATATATTTAGTGGATTGGTTTTAATGATCAAATCTTTAAAATTAGAAATAGTTGCTGAAGGGGTTGAAACATCAGAAGAATTTAATTTATGTTTGGCATTAGATATAGATAAAATACAGGGGTATTATTTTGATAAACCATTATCGGCAAATGAATTAGCAGAAAAATATTTTTAATCATCTGTTACCAGTGACAACATAACTTTATGAGCAGTTAGGTTTTATATTCTATTTTATTGATGTACCAAGTCACATTACCTGAAGGTGTTGGCACAATTGCTTCATCGTCGATTTCTTTTTTTAATAATGCGCGGGCCATAGGAGAATCAATAGAAATAGTATCATTACAACCATAAATTTCGTCAACCCCCGCTATTTTAAAAGACTTAACGTCGCCATTATCATTTTCGACTTCAACCCAGGCACCAAAGAATACTTTACCATTTTGTTCTGGCGCGTGATCTATAATTTTTAATACTTCGAGACGTTTTCTAATATATCTAACCCGACGGTCAATTTCTCTGAGACGCTTTTTATTATACTGGTAATCCGCATTTTCACTTCGGTCACCTAAACTGGCCGCCCAGGCAACTTTTTTGGTTACTTCAGGACGTTCTGTTCGCCATAACTGATCTAATTCAGTTTGCAGAGATTCAAATCCGGCACGGGTGATTAAATTTGTCTTCATAGTATAAAAAAATTAGATAAAGGGCTGATGATTTTGCATTATTTTAAGGTGTTATGCAAAATTGAAACTTATAGTAACAAACTAATCACAGTAAAGGCTTTATTATTACTAGGGTTTTCTTTTATATTAATGTTATACGTACAGAAAGACCACTTTAAAAGAGAGTAAGCATGGGACAGGAAACTACCAAGATTTTAGTTGTTGATGATGATATGCGCCTTCGCAGCCTGCTAGAAAGATATTTAGTTGAGCAGGGATATATAGTGAGAAGTGCCGCAAATTCAGAACAAATGGATAGATTAATTGAAAGAGAAAACTTCCATCTTTTGGTACTTGATCTTATGTTACCTGGTGAAGATGGTTTGTCCATTTGCAGACGTTTACGCCAAAAAGAAAATGATATTCCTATTGTGATGTTAACGGCTAAAGGTGATGAGGTTGATCGTATCATAGGGCTTGAATTAGGCGCAGATGATTATATTCCTAAACCTTTTAATCCAAGAGAATTATTAGCACGGATCAAAGCCATATTACGCCGCAGAGCGGCAGATGTACCAGGTGCACCTGCGGGAGAGGAAAATAGAATTACATTTGGTGATTTTAAACTGAATCTGGCGACCAGAGAAATGAACCATGGTGATGAGGTGATATCTTTAACAAGTGGCGAGTTTGCGGTATTAAAAGCTTTGGTATCTCATCCCAGAGAGCCACTCAGTAGAGATAAATTGATGAATCTGGCTCGTGGTAGAGATTACAGTGCATTAGAGCGCAGTATTGATGTACAGGTTTCCCGGTTGCGTCGTATGATTGAAGAAGATCCTGCAAACCCCAGATATATTCAAACTGTATGGGGTTTAGGTTACGTTTTTGTACCAGATAGCGATGCGTCATAGTGAGATTATTGCCAAGAAGCGCTTTTGGCCAAACGGTTTTTTTGGTTGGGGCGCTCCTGTTAATTAATCAGATTGTTTCCTATATATCAGTTACTTTATATGTAGTTAAGCCCACTATAGAGCAAGTTAACTTAATGTTAGCCAAACAAGTAAAAACGGTGTTTATTGGTCATGGTGATGGTGTTCATTTACCTAATGATGTTGCGGAAAAGTTCTATAGTGCAACTGGTGTTGAGGTTATGAAAGAGCCCATAGCAATGGAATTAGGCCTTGAATTAGCATCAGAATATCCTATGTTATCGCGGATCATGTCTGAGCAGTTAGGGGGAGCAGCGAAAGTCAGGATCAGTCAGTCGGATACTTTAGTGTACTGGGTTGAGCCACCTCAAGCGCCGGGATATTGGGTTAGGGTACCATTAACGGGGTTTAAAGAAACTGATCTGGAATTTTTAACTTTTTATTTAGCCTGTATAGGCGTGTTAAGTGTATTAGGTGGCTGGGTTTTCGCTACGCATTTGAATAGGCCTCTTAAGGCATTACAAAATGCGGCTGTGAAAGTAGGTGTCGGTGATTTTTCTACTGAATTAAAAGAGCAAGGTTCGATAGAAGTTATTGAAGTGACACGTGCGTTTAATCAAATGTCAAAAGGCATAAAGGCGCTTGAAGAAGACAGACGTTTATTGATGGCAGGCGTATCTCATGATCTGCGTACACCGTTAACCCGTATTCGTTTGGCCACTGAAATGATGTCTGATGATGAGGACTATCTGCGGGAAGGTATTATTTACGACATTGAAGATATGAATAGCATCATAGATCAGTTTATCGAATATTTACGCCATCATAAGTTAGCTGAATTAACCGCAGAAGACATGAATGCGCTGGTATCTGAAGTGGTATTGTCGGAACAAAAACAGCAAAGAACAATCACATTAACGGTAGATGAAAATATACCTTTTATTCCTTTAAGTCATGTGGCTATTAAACGAGTGATCACGAACATGATTGAAAATGCTTTACGGTATTCTGAGGATGAAGTTACTGTGAGCACTGGTATGGATAAATCGAAAAAATATGCCTATGTAAGTGTTAAAGACAAAGGCCCGGGGATCCCGGAAAATGAGCTTGAACGCGTATTTCAACCTTTTATTCAGGGAGATTCAGCCAGAGGAAGTGAAGGCAGTGGATTAGGTTTAGCAATTATTAAACGAATTGTTGATATGCATAATGGCATTGTGAGTTTAAATAATATGCCAGAAGGTGGATTAGAAGCTAAAGTGAGTTTTTTAATTAAGCAATAGCCAATGTTTGTTTTACAACTTAATTATCACATACAAAAAAGGTTAGCAATTTACTAACCTTTTTTAAATTTGGTTTCAATAATTATAACTGGGGTCCGGCAGCAACCAGAGATTGACCGTTTTCTGTATCGGTAAACTTCTCAAAGTTTGTGACAAAACGTTGTGCTAAGTCAATGGCTTTAGTTTCCCATTCATTGCGGTCTTCATAGGTATTTCTTGGGTCTAGAATATCCCCTTCAACACCCGCAACATTATTTGGTACTTCTAAATTAAACATAGGGATCACAGTCGTATCTGCATTATCGATAGAGCCATCTAGTATTGAATCTATAATTGCACGGGTGGCTTTTATTGAAATACGCTTACCAGTACCGTTCCAGCCTGTATTCACTAAATACGCTTCGGCGCCTGCAGCTTCCATTCGCTTATGTAGCACTTCAGCGTATTGAGTTGGATGAAGGCTCAAAAAAGCAGCACCAAAACAGCTTGAGAATGTAGGTGTTGGTTTTGTAATACCACGCTCTGTACCAGCAAGTTTTGCAGTGAAACCTGAAAGGAAATAATATTCAGTTTGCTCAGGTGTTAATTTGGCAACAGGTGGTAATACGCCAAAGGCATCAGCTGTTAAGAAAATAACTTTTTTTGCATGGCCAGCTCGTGATACTGGTTTAACTATGTTATCTATATGGTGTATCGGATAAGAAACGCGGGTATTTTCTGTTTTTGAATTGTCATCAAAATCAATTTTTCCATTGCTATCAACGGTTACATTTTCTAATAATGCATCGCGACGAATAGCGTTGTAGATATCAGGTTCGTTTTCTTTGCTTAAGTTGATTGTTTTTGCGTAACAACCACCTTCAAAGTTAAATACACCATTATCATCCCAACCATGTTCATCATCACCAATTAATTGACGTTTAGGATCTGTTGAAAGGGTTGTTTTTCCGGTTCCTGAAAGTCCGAAGAAAATTGCAGTATCGCCATCTTTACCTACATTAGCACTACAGTGCATAGATGCGATCCCCTGAAGCGGTAAATAGTAGTTCATCATAGAGAACATACCTTTTTTCATTTCGCCGCCGTACCAGGTACCACCAATAAGCTGTACTTTTTCAGTTAGATTGAAGGCAACAAAGTTTTCAGAGTTTAAACCTTGCTCTTGCCATTTATCATTAACCGTTTTTGCCCCATTCATCACGATAAAATCTGGTTCGTAATTTGCTAATTCGTCTTCGCTTGGACGGATAAACATATTTTTTACAAAGTGTGCCTGCCATGCGACTTCAGTAATAAAACGTACTTTTAAGCGCGTATTTTCATTGGCACCACAATATGTATCAACAACAAATAAACGTTTGCCTGATAATTGTGTTGTGACTAAACCTTTTAAATGATCCCAGGTTTCTGGTGTCATCGCTTTGTTATCATTTTTACCTTGATCTGACCACCATACCGTATCGCGAGAAACATCATCACGAACAATATATTTGTCTTTAGGAGAACGACCGGTAAAAATACCTGTATCAACATTTACTGCACCTAGCTCTGTTTCGACACCTTTGTCAAAACCTTCCAGGCCGGCTTTAGTTTCTTCTGCAAAAAGTAACTCATAAGATGGATTGTAAACAATTTCTGCAACGTTATTTATGCCATATTGCGACAAATCAATCGAGTTTTCTAAAGCGGTCATAGCAACAACACTCCTAAGGGTATGAACGGGTTTTATTTAAAATGTAAGGATGATATTCAGGGCGCTAATTCTAGGCGAATAGCCATTAAAACGAAAGCTATAAAATAAGGAAATATGCAAGTTTTTTTGTGTTTTAGTTATGATACCGGTGTCAATTTAAATTGACACCCAAAAAAATCAAAAAAACCGGATTGGATCCGGTTTTTTTGTGTCGTTTAAAAATTCAGACTTAACTAAAAAGCGATCTGATCTCTTGTTCATTAAACAAATAATCTTTTAAACAATAATGGCAACTTATTTTTATTTCGCCGTGGTCTTTAATATCTTCGAGTAAATCATTGAGGCCAACATTAACTAATGCTGTTTGTGTTTTATCTCTACTACAACCACAAAGAAAGTTTACCGGTTGCGGTTCAAATACTCTGGGATTGTCTTCATGGTATAAACGGGTTAACACTGTATTAGCGTCCAGGTTTAATAATTCATCAGCTTTGATGGTATTTGACAGGGCTTCTAAATGCGTAAAATCGAGTTTAGATTTTTCTTTATCTACAGGCAAAACTTGTAAAAACAACCCTGCGGCCTTTACCTTTTCCTGACTGATATCGGTTTTTAGCCAAAGGCGTGTCTTTAACTGTTCCGACTGTTCAAAATATTCCTCAATACAAGCCGTTAAAGTTTCTTTATTGAGTGGGACTATCCCCTGATAGCGTTCACCTTTTATAGGGGTAATAGTGATCACCATGTTGCCCTGGCCGATAATATCTTTAAATTGTGCTGATGTAACATCGGCTTGTAATCGTGCAATGCCACGCATGTTTTGCTGATGATCTCCATTAATAACCGCATATTTTAATGGACCAGAACCTTGTAACTGAACGGCAATACTTCCTTGAAATTTTAAGGTAGCGGTTAATAAGCAGGTTGCCGCCAGTAATTCACCTAACAATGCCTGAATGGGGGCGGGATAATCGTGACCGCAAATAATTTCGTTAAAAGTTTGATTTAATTGAACCAGCTCACCACGAGCGTCCAAATTTTCAAAAGTATACCTATGTAATAGATCTTGCTGTGCCATAATTGCTGTATTTTACCTGTCTATCTAAATTACTTTACTATGCGTGTTTAAATTTAATTAACTCGCGTCTTTGTTTTTTATCGGGTTTATTGTCTGGGCTAGGCGAAAAAAAGCCGTTACTTTTTCTTGCAATGGCATTATCTTCACGTTTTTTCATGCTTTGCTCGGTTTCCTGATACATAAGCTGTGCCTCAGGTGCCCCGCGTCTTTGTTCACGGAGTAATAAGACTTTGATTATTTGCTCATCAAAGCCTTTTAATAGTTTAATATTTGCATCTAACTCTACAATTTTACTCGGTTTACATCTTTGACCATTATAATGCACTTTGCCGCCCTGGATCATCTCCCTGGCAAGTGCTCTGGTTTTATAGAACCGGGCAGCCCATAACCATTTATCTAATCTGATTTTATCTGCTTGTTTTTGTGATTTCATATGCCTGCAATGATGATTTTCGCTAAGCCTGATAACTAAAAATAGGCGATTACTTAGCATTGTGGATAAAAACTGTGCGAAATATAACATAAATTCTAATTTAAAAAAAGTTGATACAAATGTTTACCAAATCGACCAAAGCCCTATATATCGGCCTTTACTAAGAATTTTGTCGCTAAAACAGGTTAAATAGGTATATTATTACTCCGGCATAAACTTGTTGAATGAAATCTGTCGGGTTAGTATGTGGGCCCCGTAGGTGTGAATATATGAATTTATTGCCTTTACGTGATATTAAGTTGAACGTACTGTAAAAATTACGGTCATTAACAATGATAAATAAAAGAATAAGTAGGCTATGCAAGCTAGATTACAACAATTACAAAATTTGATAGTCAAATTGCCCGAAAAAAAAATAAGTTCGGTGCTTTTATTGATGATTGTCATTTATATAGCTTTTTTATCAGCTCAGCTTTTTTGGCTTATCTGGCCAAAACCTGAAGCGCAGGTCTTAATGCCAACGATTACTGCTACGGGTAAGGCTGCTAAATCTATTTCGACGGATGCGATTCAGGCGCAAAATATTTTTGGTGCGGTAAATACAACAAAGAAAGTTGAAAAGAAGCCTGAACCTAAGGTGATTGATAATGCCCCTGAAACTAAGTTAAACATCAGCCTGACAGGTGTAGTGGCAGTAGATAAGGACGATCAAGCGGGATTAGCTATTATTGAAAGCCAGGGAGCGCAAGAGACTTATGAGGTTGATGATGTTGTTACAGGAACCCGGGCGCAAATAAAACAAATCCTTGCGGAACGGGTGATTTTACAGGTTAATGGGCGTTTTGAAACATTAATGTTAGACGGTATTGATTTTTCAAAAGAAGTGACGGCCAGCACGACTTCAAGAAATAAGGAAATTAAACCTGTTAAATCAAGAGCCAAACAAAGAATACAAGCCACAAATGATGCGAAGATCAAACAGGAATTGCGTGAAACCAGAGATGTTTTATTAAAAGAACCAGGTAAATTGTTTGATTATATTCGAGTTTCTCCATCACGTAAAAATGGTGAACTTGTTGGTTATCGTTTACGACCAGGCAAAGATCCAGCCTTATTTAAAAAAATGGGTCTAAAGAATAATGATTTGGCTATTTCCATTAATGGATATGAGCTAACTGATATGAAGCAGGCAATGTCAGCAATGGGAGAATTGCGCAGTGCCTCATCGGCAACCATAGTAATTGATCGCGATGGCGAACAGTTAGATGTGTTGTTTAGTTTAGATTAAGATTCGGAGTTTATGACATGAATCACTTGCTACGCCTAGCAAAAATAAAAAAAGGGTTAGCAAAGTACGCAGCTTTAATGCTGGCCGCTGGATTATCTTTTTCAGCCGCTGCAGTTGAGTACTCAGCAAATTTTAAAGGGACAGATATTAATGAGTTTATTAATATTGTTGGTAAAAACCTAAATAAAACCATAATCATAGATCCAAATGTTCGCGGTAAAGTGAACGTTCGTAGCTATGAATTGATGGATGAAAAACTATATTATCAGTTTTTTCTTAATGTGCTTGAAGTCTATGGTATTGCTGTTGTAGAAATGGACAATGGTATTCTTAAGGTAGAAAAAAGCTCAGCTGCTAAAAAATCTAATGTACCAGTGATCACCAATGATGGAGATGCAAGTGGTGACATGATGGTAACACGGGTGATCAGAGTAAAAAACGTCAGTGTGCAGGAATTAGGGCCGCTTATTCGTCAGTTCAGTGATCAAAAAGATGGTGGCCATGTTACTAACTATAATCCATCAAATGTAATGATGTTAACCGGGCATGCGGCGTCAGTTAATCGTCTGGTGGAAATCATACGTTTAGTGGATCAGGCTGGTGACAGACAGGTTGATATCGTCAGATTAAAACATGCCTCACCAGGTGATGTGGTTTCTGTGATTGAAAAAATTTATAAACCAGCATCGGGTAAAAGTACCGTCCCTGCCTTTTTAATTCCTAAAGTAGTGGCAGATGAACGTACTAATAGCATAATTGTCAGTGGTGAAGGTCAGGCGCGTGAACGTGCTATCGCGTTAATTAAACGATTAGACGATGAATTGGAAAGCCAGGGTAATACAAAAGTTACCTATTTAAATTACGCGAAAGCTGAAGATTTAGTCAAAGTATTGCAGGGCGTGAGTAAATCAATTAAAGAAGAGCAGCAACAAGGTGGGAATAAAGCCGGTTCGCGTTCACGTTCTGGCCGTAATGAAACAAGCATTGAGGCACATCCGGATTCGAACTCTTTAGTTATCACCGCGCAGCCAGACATTATGCGCTCTTTGGAAAAGGTTATTGCTCAACTTGATGTTCGTCGTGCTCAGGTTCTGGTGGAAGCGATTATCGTTGAAGTATTTGAATCTGATGGTATTAATTTAGGCGTACAATGGATCACTGAAAAAGGTGGTATGTTACAGTTTAACACGGGTAATAATGTCCCTATTGGTGCATTAGGTGTGGCTGCTGAACAAGCCAGAGATAAAACAATTACTAAAAATATAATTGGATCTGAATCAGGAAAGGCTACAGAATATGATGAAACTGTTGAAGGTGATTTAACCGGGTTGGCAAGTTTGCTCGGCGGCGTAAATGGTTTAGCCATGGGTATCATTAAAAATGACTGGGGTGCAATTATCCAGGCGGTTTCATCTGATACAAACTCGAACATCCTGGCAACGCCATCTATAACGACGATGGATAATCAAGAAGCATCTATGTTAGTGGGTCAGGAAGTGCCTATTATAACTGGCTCGGCGGCAAGTGGAAATAATTCAAATCCATTCCAGACTGTTGATCGTCAGGAAGTGGGTATCAAGCTAAAAGTGACACCACAAATTAATGATGGTAGTGCGGTACAGCTAACGATAGAACAAGAAGTATCAAGTGTAAGCGGTGCAACGGCCGTTGACATTATTACCAACAAGCGTGAATTTACTACAACGGTCATGGCCGATGATGGTGAAATGGTGATACTGGGTGGCTTGATTAATGACGATGTCCAGGAAAGTGTTTCTAAGGTGCCAATTTTAGGTGATTTACCTATATTAGGTCACTTATTTAAATCAACCAGTACGACCAAACGTAAAACTAATTTATTGGTATTTATTCGTCCGACTATAGTCAGAGATAGTGCGACTATGACTAAATTAAGTCATGGTAAATATAACTATATTCGAACCGAGCAGGAAAAACAGCAAGCTGAAGGAATAGATCTTATGCCATCAGAAGATACCGCTGTATTACCTGAATGGAATGATACTTTAGTTATACCGCCTACGTACGAAGAGTTTTTACTAGAAAAAAACAAAGAAGAAAAAGAAAATGACTGATCAAATAACCGTCATTAAACGTTTACCTTTTTCTTTTGCCAGACGCTATGGAGTATTGCTGACCGCAATTAATAGTGATGGTCAATCTCAAAAGGATAATGCTGAACGAACATTATTCTATAAAGGTACATTGGAACTTGATGTTTTGTTAGAAGTCAGGCGTATTGCTGATGCAGCATTTAATATAGAAGCGATGGCCGACGATAAGTTTGAATTGCTCCTGGAATCTGCATATCAGAGAGATAGTTCTGAAACTCAGCAGTTAATGGAAGATATAGGTAACGAAGTTGACTTATTTTCTTTGGCTGAAGAGTTACCTAAAACAGAAGACTTGTTAGCCAGTGATGATGATGCGCCGATTATCAAATTGATTAATGCAATGTTAGGTGAAGCCATTAAAGAAGGGGCTTCAGATATACATATAGAAACTTTTGAACAAGACTTAGTGATACGTTTCAGAGTGGATGGTGTGTTAAAAGAAGTTCTTAAACCTAATCGTAAACTGGCTTCGTTATTAGTATCTCGTATTAAAGTCATGGCGAAACTGGATATTGCGGAAAAACGTATACCACAAGATGGCCGTATTAGTTTGACGATTGCGGGGCGTTCAGTGGATGTGCGTGTATCGACTATGCCGGCCAGTTATGGCGAACGTGTTGTTTTGCGTTTATTAGATAAAAATAATGCCAGACTTGATTTACAAGACCTTGGCATGAGTGATAAAAATCGTACGATATTTACCGAATTAGTCCGTAAACCTCATGGCATCATATTAGTAACCGGACCTACAGGTTCTGGTAAAAGTACCACTTTATACGCGGGTCTTGCCGAAATAGACTCCGCACAAAGTAATATCTTAACGGTCGAAGATCCAATAGAGTATGAAATAGCTGGAATAGGGCAGACGCAAGTTAATTCTAAAGTAGATATGACTTTTGCCAGAGGCTTGCGGGCAATATTACGTCAGGATCCTGATGTGGTGATGGTCGGTGAGATCCGTGATTTAGAAACCGCACAAATTTCTGTTCAGGCTTCCTTAACTGGGCATATGGTGCTGTCTACATTACATACCAATACTGCTTCTGGTGCGATTACGCGTATGGAAGATATGGGGGTAGAACCTTTCTTACTTTCGTCTTCCTTACTTGGCGTATTATCGCAAAGACTAGTCCGTACTTTGTGTTCTAATTGTAAATCAGTTCATGTTGCTGATGAAAAAGAATGTAAATTATTGGGTAAAGCATTTGGTCAGGGTGTTGAAATCTATCGCGCCGTTGGCTGTGAAGAATGTAACTTTAATGGTTATCGTGGCCGTACAGGTATCCATGAATTGTTAGTTGTTGATGATACAATCAGAGAATTGATACATAACGGTAAAAGTGAGCAGGCGGTAGAAAAATATATTCGCAAGAGTACACCGAGTATCAGGCAAGATGGTTGTTCTAAAGTTCTGGCTGGTGATACTACGCTTGAAGAAGTATTGCGTGTTACTAGAGAGGAAAACTAGTGCCAGCATTTGAATATAAAGCCCTTGATGCAAAAGGAAAAACAAAAAAAGGTCTGCTTGAGGCAGATACTGCCAAACAGATCCGGCAAACCTTACGAGAGCAAGGTTTAACCCCACTTGAAGTAAACTCTGCTGCGGAACAAGAGAAAAAACAGGCATCCGGAGGTGTTTTTAAAGCAAAAATATCTACCTCAGATCTGGCATTGATCACAAGGCAGTTAGCTACGTTAATTCAATCTGCCTTGCCTGTGGAAGCCGCAGTTTTGGCCGTTGCCGAACAATGTGAAAAACCGCGCTTAAAACGTATGTTAATGGGAGTACGCTCTAAAGTTGTTGAAGGTTATACGTTAGCTGAAGGCATGGCTGATTTTCCTTACGTATTTGATAATTTATTTCGTGCTATGGTTGCAGCAGGCGAAAAATCAGGCCATTTAGATACCGTATTAAATCGATTAGCTGATTATACAGAGCAACGTCAGCATATGCGCAGTCAAATTACCCAGGCCATGGTATACCCGATAGTATTAGTGGTTTTTGCGATTGGTATTATTTCCGTATTATTGGGTACAGTAGTACCAAAAATATTAAAAACATTTGAAAAATCTAAACAAGTTTTACCCTGGACCACAGAATGGGTGTTAGCGGCAAGTAACTTTGTGCAAAATTACTGGATGCTTTCTTTAGTCATCATATTTACTGCGGTATTTGGTATTAAATATGCGCTTAAAAAACCAAAAATAAAATTTTGGTGGCATAGCCGTATATTAAAACTTCCAGGTTTAGGAAAAATAAGCCGGGGCATTAATACCGCAAGATTTGCACGCACGTTAAGTATTTTATCATCAAGTTCTGTTCCTTTATTGGAAGGAATGCAAATATCCGGACAAGTACTTGGTAATGAAAAAATCAAAAAGTCGGTTGTTGAAGCTGCTACTCGAGTAAGCGAGGGTGCCAGTTTAAGAGCGGCGTTAGACGAGACTAAAATATTTCCGCCCATGATGTTACATATGATATCAAGCGGCGAAAAGTCTGGTGAACTAGAACAAATGCTAGAACGCTCGGCAGATAACCAAGATAGGGAATTTGAGACACTGGTGAGTGTTTCATTAAAACTATTAGAACCTGCAATGATAGCTGGTATGGCGGTCATTGTATTATTTATTGTTATGGCAATTTTACAACCTATAATGGCGATGAATAAAGCTGTAGGTATGTAATTATTAAAATTTCATTTTCACATTTTCGAATTAAGTATTGATAGTACGAGGTATTATATGAATAAACAATCTGGATTTTCCCTGTTAGAAATTATGGTGGTACTAGTTATTATTGGCATGATCATGGCGATCGTTGCACCCAATATCATGGGTCAGCAAGAAGAAGCTGCAAAAGATAAGGCATCTTTAGATATTCAACAGCTTTCTGATGCTATGAGCATGTATAAATTAAGAAATAAGGCCTATCCAACCACAGAACAGGGAATAGAAGCGTTAGTAACTGAAACTGATATTGAACCACTACCAAGGCGTTTTCCTGAAGGTGGATTTATTGATAAATTACCTGAGGATCCCTGGGGTAATAATTACATGTTAGTAAGTCCGGGAGAATTTGGTAAATTTGATTTGTTCTCTATGGGTCCTGACGGTGAAGCTGGTACTGATGATGATATTGGTAACTGGGATGAAAATGAGGAACAAAGGTAATACCTTAGCCAATAATGAAAAAATTACGCGGTTTTAGCCTGATAGAAATCTTAGTCGTGCTGGTGATCATTGCCTTTGCAACGAATATGGTTGTTTATAATTTAGGTGGCGCAGAAGAAGATGAACTGGATAAACAAGCTTTACGATTACATACAGTAATTAATTTAGCGGCTGAATATGCTGTGCTTAATCAGCTGGAACTGGGTTTTATATTAAAAAAGGGTGTATTTGAATTTTTAGCCTTTGACGGGGAAAAGTGGGTAGCGATTTCTGGTGAAAAAGCATTTAATGCCATCACTTTTCCAGAATATATGCAGGTTGAACTGGTTTTAGATGATTTACCCTGGGCACAGGATAATTTACTGGAACAAATAGACTGGCGTGAACTGATGGATACCGATGATGAAGAAAGTTTGCTAGAACTTGATAAAATGAAAGTGCCACAAGTTATTATTCTCTCATCTGGCGAAATTAGTCCTTTTTCTATCTCTTTGGTATTAAAACAACAAGCAGAGCCTATTTATTTAGTTGAAGGTGAATTTATGGCGCCCGTACTGCTTAAAAGAGAGCCTGATCGATGAAAAAATCGCTAATAAAAGGTTTTACTTTATTAGAAGTCATGGTTGCTTTGAGTATTTGTGCCATGGCCGGAATTGCTGCTATGCAAGTCTCGGGTGAACATATAAACCATTTATCTATATTAGAACAGCAGACCTATGCCTCCTGGGTTGCTGAAAATCGCTTAGTTGAACTATCGTTAGCAACAAAATGGCCGCCTAAAAATAATCACAAAGGTGATGAAGAGCAGGCTGGTCATAAGTGGTATTGGCAGCAAAAAGTAGAGAAAACACAAACCTCTGATTTTGTTAAAGTCATAGTGACGATATATGAAGATGATAAATACCAACAAGATATTTACGAGCTTTCAACGTATTTAACTAAAAGTAATGGGAAATCCTCGAGTAGCAATAATTCATCTAATAATTCCAGAAATAACAATTCTTCAGATAATAGATCGAATAGTCCTGCCAGAGGAAGCGGCAGATGAGAAAGGGTGAACAAGGTTTTACTTTGCTAGAAGTGATGGTCGCACTAGGAATTTTGGGTTTTATTGTTGTTGCTAGTCATCAGATTTTAGATACCAGTATCAGAAGTAATGAAATATCAGAGCAAACAGTAAAAGAGCTAGATGGATTGCAAACGACTTTCAGGTTAATGGATCAAGATTTTAGCCAAATGGTACAGCGGCTTGGTCGTAATGAAGCAGGTGATCGGGTTGAGCAGTTCTTAATTGCAGGACGGAACCTGTTGGATAGTCAATATGATGGTATCGCATTTATTCGTGACGGCTGGCGTAACCCTGCAAATTTGCTCCCTCGAAGTGAGCTACAAGTTGTGTCTTATGTTGTAACTGATGACAAGTTAATTCGCTTATATAAGGTCTATGTGGATACGTTAGACGGTGATGGCTTAAGAAAACACACGCTTTTAGAGGATGTGGAAGAATTTAAATTTCAGTACCAGGGTGAAAAAGATAAATGGCTGGATAAATGGAATGAAAAGTCGTTACCCAGAGCCATAGCCGTTGAAATAAAATTAAAAGGCTATGGTGATGTGATCCGGCGTGCATTCCTGGTACCGGGACCGGGAGTATCATGATGCAAAAAAACGCACAACACGGCGCTGCGCTGATTATTGTATTGTTTGTTGTGGCACTGGCAGCGACTGTGGCTGTTGAAATGAGCAGTCGCTTAATGGTTGTAGTGAAAAAGAGTAATAACTTACAAGATAATCAACAGGCTAAGTGGTATGGGTATGCCGCTGAAGCCTTGGCGAAACAAGCGCTTAGAGAAAGTAGAACACAAGATAAAGAGAAAATTCATTTAGCGCAGCCATGGGCACAAGCAGAAGCGACTTACCCAGTTGATGGTGGTACTATTAGTGGTACTATTACTGATCTACATGCTTGCTTAAATTTGAATGCGTTAAGAGCGAAAAAGCCAGCAAATCAGAATGTAATAAAAACCAATGCAGCACATAAAGCATTGATTAATTTGTTTGAAAAGATAGACGATTTACCGTTAGAAGAATCTGAAAAGTCGTTGGCTGATAGTGTATATGATTGGGTTGATGAAGATAGTGTAACCCACGATGAAGGAGCAGAGGAAGATGAGTATTTATCAAAAGTGATACCCTATTTAACGGCCAATCACTTTTTAGCTTCAACTTCTGAATTAAGGGTGATCAAAGGTTTTAATCCTATTGTAATGGAAAAAATATTACCTTATGTGTGTGTGATCCCGGATTCAGAAATATACGAATTTAACGTTAATACGATTAAAGCAGAAAATGCGATATTGCTCGCAGCAGTGCTGGATGCAGAAGAATCTGATGTACAGGCGGTGCTCTCAGCGCGCCCTGAAGAAGGGTGGGACGATATCAATGCATTTTTAAATGATGCAAAAACAAATGGTTTAGACAATATAAAAAATAATGATAAAAAATTAGTTGTGAATAGCGAGCATTTTCAGCTTGTTTCAAATACAACCTTTGCTGACAGTAGATTTAGAATGACATCCCTTTTACATATATCTGATAAAAATAAAGTCACGATACTGGCGCGAAAATTTGGAGGCGTACAGTGAGAGAAAAACTAATAATACGTTTAGGCCATACCCTAAATGATAAACTTCAATGGTTAATTTGGTCTGACCAAGAGCAAGAAATTATAGCCAGCGGAGAACTTAATAATAGTGATGAGCTAGAAAGTTTGGATGAAAAAGGTCAATCTCGAGAGATCATCGTATTATTACCGGCTGCGAAAGTACAATTGAAAAAAGTTGCTTTACCTGGGAAATGGAATCGAAAATTAGAGCAAGCTTTGCCCTTTATTGTTGAAGAAGAGGTGGCTGCCGATTTAGATGATTTAATTTTTTCCATTGGTCAGCCTTTTCAAGCTGAAGATCTTAGTCATGGCATTGAAATAGCATTATTTGAGAAGGCCTGGTTTGATAGTTGGCATACTGAGTTAAACAAACATAACTTAATGGCAACCAGGATTGTGCCAGACGCCTTATTATTACCACAATTAGAAGAACATAAAGCAGCAGCGATTGAACTTGATGGTAACTGGTTAATTCGTTCTGGTAATTGGCAAATTGCTGAGGTTGAACCCGAGTGGCTAGAAACCTATTTGCAGATATCAGGTATTGAAACTATCCGACATTACAGTCCTTGTGACTTTACGGGTATTGCACTTGAATCAGATGAAGCAGACTTTGATTTACCGCTGGCTATTTTTGCTAAAGGGTTAAAGCAAAATAGTTTTACGTTATTGCAAGGTCAATATGAAGTAAAAAAACAAAGTAACTTATTAAAACCCGTCTGGCGAGGCCCGGCAATTGCGGCATCTGTTGCGATTGTTATGTCTTTATCAGTGAAAGGCTATCAATTATATGAATTGAATCAGCAGCTTGATATCGCTAAACAAGAGGTAAAGCAGCAATATAGTAAAGCTTTTCCAAAAGCAAAAGTTCGGCCTAATTTGATCAGAAAACAGTTAAAAAATAAACTCAAAACTATTTCTGCCGGATCAGAAACCGGATTTTTAGAGTTAATGGACGATTTGGTTGTGGTTTTTCAGCAAGAGAAAGAATTTTCTCCACAATCACTTAGATATGATAACAAACGAAAAGAAATCCGGTTACGGGCCAGAGGTAAAGATTTCCAAAGCTTTAGCAGGGTAAAAAGTACCTTAGAAAAACAAGACTTATTAGTAGAGCAAGGCGCATTAAATAATGATGGTGATCAGGTAGTTGGTGAAGTTAAGCTAAGGAGAAAGTCATGAGTGCATCTGTTATGAAGCCTGCTATTGATTATTGGCATGGCTTAAAAGCACAAGAGCAAAAACTACTTATAGTGGCTTCGAGTGTGTTTGTCGTGTTTTGTTTTGTTATGCTTATATACAGACCTTTAAATCAAGCCATTGAATCTTCAAAAAATGATTTAAAAAAACAGCAAGAATTATCGGTTTGGATGCAAACGAGTATCGCTAAAATTAAAGCTGCTGATCCGAAAGCAAGTATGTCTTCAGGCAGTTTAAGCCAGATTGTAAATAGGAGTCGAGGTCGATTTAATATTGATATCAGTAAAATGCAGCCAAAAGATGACAGTTTAAGACTAACCATCGATAGTGTTAAGTTTAATGATTTGGTTGCCTGGTTAACCCTGTTAGTCACTAAAAATAATGTAACAATTGCCACCATTGATATGAATCGAGATGATGATTCTGGTTTTGTAAAAGTCAGCAGACTGGTATTAGAGAAGTAAATAATGAAAAAATTTATTACACCCTTTTTAGTTTTTCTTATTGCATTTACATTATTTGTTTTAAAGTTTATGCCTGCAGATGTTGCATTTTCACTGGCAAAAGATCATCTTCCGAAACAATTAAAATTAGGGGTTGTTTCAGGTTCACTCTGGCAAGGAGAAGTAAGCCAGCTTGAATATCAAAAAGAAACATTACATAAAGTAAAATGGGATTTAGCTGTATTACCTTTATTGACTGGCAATGTTGCAGGAAATATAAATTTTGGCAGTGTTCGGGATAAAGCCAATATTTCAGGCAAGGGATTGTTTAGTTTTGGTATTTTTTCCAAAAACTTTACTTTAACAAACTCACGTGTACGATTACCTGTAGAGAAAATACTTAAATATGCGAATTTACCTTTACCCGTCAATGCGAAAGGACGTTTGTTAGCAAACATAACACAATTTGATTTAGGTAAACCTTATTGCGCGCAGCTTAACGCTAAGGTGAATACTCAGTTATTGGAGATTCAGGGACTATCAGGTTGGTTTGCAATTGATGAGATTGAAGGCAAACTAAGCTGTAAGTCAGGTGAGTTAGTTGTGAAAATTGATAAAGAAAATCAATTAGGCCTGGAGTTAGACGCATTATTTGGTGCTAACAATAAAATGCAGGTATCGGGTTTGGTTAAACCAAGCGGTGATATGCCAAAAGATGTGCATGATGCAATGAATTTTCTAGGTAAACCAGACAGTAAAGGACGTTATTCTTTTAAGCTTTAAATGATCAAGGCCGCACTACAGAGTATGGCCTTGCAAGATTAAATAAGTCTTGAATATTAAACTTTAAACCTAGCTACAAGCTCTTCTAGCCTGTCAGTTTTGTCTGCTAAGTGATTGCTTATTCCCATTAGTTTTAGTGCTTCAGAATTGGTTTCATCACCTAAAGCGTCAATTTGTTGCATCACGTTTCGAATACTTTGTGAAACATGATCTTGTTCTTGTGTGATATCAACGATACCTTGCATGTTTTTACTATTTTTATCTACGACTGTGGTGATCTCAGTTAATTGGCTATGTACTAGCTGATTATCATTCATATATTGATTTACCTGCTCACGCGTTTGTAACATTTGCGCTTCGGCGGCATGGGCTTTACTTTGTAGATCATTGATATTGGTTTGAATGCTGGAGGTTGATTCTTGTGTTCTCTTTGCCAATTGACGCACTTCATCGGCTACCACAGAAAACCCGCGTCCATGTTCACCTGCTCTGGCAGATTCTATCGCTGCATTGAGTGCCAGCAGATTGGTTTGGTCGGCGATATTTCGAATTACATCCATTACTTCTCCGATGGATTGGCTGCTAATACGTAAGTCTTCTATGGTATGTACCGCATCATCAAAGTTTGTATTTAACTGGTTTAAACCTTCCATTGAATTAGCTAATACGAGTTGACTTTTTTTCGAGGTATCACTGGCTGTTTTGGCTGCTTGTTGGGCGATTAATATTTGATCTTTGATCACATGGGCTGTTTCGGCCATTTGCACAACAGTATCAGTTGCTTTATGTGTTTCACGTTGAGATGACGCTATTTTATCTGCTGTATTTTCACTGATCTGGGCAACCTGGGTGGTGGTATGGTTAAGCTCTGTACTAGTTGATTTTACTTTACTTACAATAACCTGAATTTTTTCGGCAAAATTATTGAATGCTTCAGACAGTTTACCAATTTCATCCTCACTTCTTATTGGGATTCGACGAGCAAGATCTCCTTCACCATCTGATATCTCAACAAGTGCCTGCTTTACGATTAATAGTGGTTGCAATAACCGGCTAGTCACACCAACCATAATAATGAAGGTTATTATTAAAATTCCAATACTGATCAGGATTGAAGAGGTAATAGCTGCATTAACGGGTTTGTCTACAAAGGTTTGAGGTACCATAATAGCCAGAGTCCACCGTAAGTTGAGTTTAGATACGACGATTTCTTTATACTGAACATAATATAGGTTATTTCGCCAGGTAACTTGTTGAATACCTTGACTGGTATTTTTTATCTGGTTTTCAAGCATAGCAAAACCATCGTTTTTTTTATTATTGTCTAACTGATGTAATTTTATATTGGTGGTTTTTCTATTTTCTAAATCGATATGTGCTAGCTTTTCATCGGGAAAGGCTATCATGTCTGAATTACTATCAATTAAAAATGCTAACCCCTGATCTTGATACTTTATGGTTGAAATGATTTTATCTATGGCCTTTAAATAAATATCCGTACCACCTACACCAATGAATTCGTTATCAAAATTATAGATGGGAAAGTTTAGTGCGACATAAAAGGCATCTATCTGAGGTTCGAAAGTAATACTACTAACACGCCAGCTTTTAGCATTTTTTACATCATTCCACCATGGCCGCTCTAATACATTATAATCTGTCAGGCTGGTTATGCCGCCCTGATCAAAATATTCTCCGGTAAAAGCAGAACCATAAAAAATGGAAGCTATATCCTTATCGGTTTCCATTTCACGCAGTAAGACTTTTTTTACACGATTAAAATCAGCTGTGTTTAATGTGGCACCGCGTTGCTTTCTATTATTAAACCAATCAATTAAAGCGGTATTTCTAAATATGACCTCACCATTTTTTGCATGGCTTTCCAGGTATCTTTCTATGCCAGCCGCATTAAATTGTATTGCATTATAAATGTCGTTATCTAATTGTTTAGATGTATTATTACTTATTTTAGACACTATGTACCAGGCTGTAAGCAATAAAATAACAAAGATACCTAAGCTTGTTGCCATGACTAATTTAGCTGTAACTGAATTTTTTATTTTCACTATGCCACCTGTTATGAATTATCTGATACTTAGGTATACAGACAGATATGATTTTTATATTTTTTCTAAGTCCATATCAGAAAAATCGTGTTTTAATCACTACGGATTTTACTATTCACAAATAGTTAACTAAGTATACAATATCCCTTTTTGAGTGTGGAATAAAGTTTAAATATGCGTTACCACTGATGATTTATTACAAGGTATTGTTATACAAATTAATATTTTTTTTAGTACGGTACGTGTATAAAAATTGTTTTTTCATGCTGGGAAAGACAAAATTTGACTCAGGCTATGGTAGAATTTTATGACATATTCCTATTCGTTTTATACAAGATAAAGGCTGATTTTTGTGCAAGAATTACTTATGACAGCAGAGCAAATTGAACAATTCGCAGACTGGTTAAGTGGAGTTGAAACCCCAACGAACACTATGTCATTATATGAAGTAGAGGGGTATTTGTTTGCACTTATTTGTGCGCCTGAACCTGTAGAAAATGAAGTATGGATCAGGGAGGTATTTTCCGGTGATATATCTCATATTAGTGACGATAGGTTATTTGACTTAATGGCTTTTTATAATCACATAGCTCACCAGGTTTTTGATATAGGCTATCAGATCCCAAAAGCCTTGGTAGTAACACAAGATGTTCAGCATAACTTTATACCTGACTCATATTTACATTTATGGAGTGTAGGTTTTGTTAAAGGGATTTGTACTTATCACGAAAAATTGCAAGTGGCCACTCAAGGTGAAGTTAATATTGCATTTAATATGGCAATCCAATATTTAAGTTATTTTTCAGATATCGCCTTAGCGAGTCAGTTGTCAAAAATTGAACAAGTAGACTTAGCGCAATTAAATATTAAGGTGTTTTCACTTATGAATGATTTTGCTGTAGGTTTTGCTGAATTGGTGGAGATGGCGGCGTTAGAGAGTGGATTATATGTAGATGAAGGCTGGGAATAAAAATATTTCATTTGATTTTAATTGGCAAAAAAGGCGACTTTTCGCCTTTTTTAGTAAAAATTATGTTTATTTAATTTGATTCCTGGCGATAAATATATGATCTTGTGGTTTTAAGCCCTACAGAGCCATCTTTTACCAGTTTTATTTTACCGTCACTGCCTAATTTAGGTATGCTTCCATCTGTGATTGATTTCGCATTTATCGAGCCAGTACCTTGTTTGCCAACACCAATTAACAAAAACTCACTTTTATTATCGGAATCGCGATTAAAAAACAATTCAGGTGTAGCTGGGATCCCATCACCTAATTCAAACATTTTATTTTCATAAACTTTAGTGCCGTAATGCAGGTGAAAGGCATATAAGCCACTGTTTCCGCCTGTGACTTTACACTGACTATTAGCTGCTGAGTCTGGCGCGGGTTTAAAAGTAGAAAAATATGCAACACCACCAACAACATTTGCCTTTGCCAGTGATTTTTCTCCGGCTCTGAGTGGATATTTCCAACCTTTAAATCCGGAGAAAGTTAATTCAATTTGTCTGAATTCTTCTTCATTGTCTAATGACGCTTCAAATTTATCACTATAAATATGCGGTAAGTCACTCATAAGAATAGTTTCACGATCTGTATTTTTATGGGTATGAGTAAGGGTATCTTCATCTCGGATCATAAATAAATAGTTGGCTGTTGTTGTAGAAGACACAGGGAAAACTCGGTTACCGCTACCAATTAATATTGCTTCATATGGTGTGTTTTTTCGTGTAATAGTCTTGGTATTACCTGTTTTACTCTCTGTTACCTTACTAAAATAAGTTCGCACCACAATAGGTTTATAGAAGAACTTACGCTTACCAGATGGATCCAGATTGGCAAGCTTAAATGATGACCAGGGTTCTTTTGGATCTGTGGGATTACTCGTTGGCATATCAAAACGCCAGATATTTCCACCCGTATCGGCGGCATATAATCTATCAATGTAACCATCATAATCTGAATCCAGAATAGAAATTTCACCAGGAATACTATGTGTACCAGCAAAGTTAAGATCCTCTGCGGTAAAGCTATGTACTAAAGTTTTATTTTCAGCTTTAACTATGTATACACCTTTACCATAAGTATCTGAACCTGGTGAAAGGCTGTCTTTATTTGTATCGTAACCGCCACCAAATATTAATAAGGGGTCGCCTTTAAAACCTGATACATTAATATAGCCAATATAAGGTTTCGACCAGGACTGTCCTAATTTTTCAAATCCGGGCTCACCTTTTTTGATAGTCCACATTAGCTTTGGCTGATCAGGGTTTGTTATATTTAGTGCGTAATAAGAGGAACCACCACGGCGCATACTAAAAAAGGCCCATACTCTATCTGAGTTATTAACAATCCCATCGTCATTTTTATCATCAAAAAATACCGCTGGTGTATTATCCATTCCATAAAGTTTAGAACCGCTGGTATTGGATTTTAGGGCAGCTAAATTAGGATAAAGTTCATAGGGAATGAATGCCCAACTTTCGCTGATACTATTTGATTCTTCATGATCTTGGAACATATGAATAAAACCCGCATTAGTACCAATTAAAATACGTGTACCTTTAGTGCCATAATTTAATGCGATAGGTTTAGAGTGTAAAGGATCGCCCATTATATTAGGCCGTACGACCTCAACATTATTTACTTTGTCTATCCCTATTGCCCATCGAAAGAGTTCATTAAGTTCAGTTGTTGTATCTACATTCATATAGTTTTTTAAAGCGATAACAGATCCTGCTTTAGTAATGGCCTGATTTTTTTTGAAGCGCTTCATTGTGAGTGGGCTTGGACCACCAACATCGGTGAATATTTTTCTGTTTTCAAGTTGGCTAATTGTCATGGAGTCTAGTAGCTCATTGGCGCCACCTTTTTTGACATTTGCACCGTCAACTTCTTCAGACCAGAATGTATGCGCTTCTTCATTCATTTTGCCTTCAGAATCAAGGGCTAAATCTTGATTCACATCAACAAGAGATTCACCTTGCATTTTTAGTTTTTTTAGATTTCCATCCCATCTCGGGCCTTTATTTGGATAAAATAAAGAAAGATAAACAGCATTGTGGCTTTGAGTTTTATCTATATGGTTATTGGCCAATGCAGGGGCTGAAAAAGAAGAATTACCTTCTCTGATCCCTTGTAAAATTCTGGTTAAAGCGTCATTCAGAGCATCAGGATCATTGGCATTGAAAGTTTGACCGCCTCCTAATTCAGCGGTTCTCTTTAATATTTTCTTTCCTTCAGGTGAGAGTCCGGCACCAAAGCCTATGGTATATATGTTTGCTATGTCTTTGGTTTGTGTCGCAGGGTATAAATCGTTGTTATGCATGTATTGCGCTAATGCAGGTAAGTAACTATTTTTAACTTGATCCGCTTCTGTAATACGCTCATCTAAATTAATAATGAGGTCTTTTGCTGCTTCATCTGAGGTGGGATCACCATCAGAAACGATGATCACATCAATATCATTATTACAATGGCGGTCTGATCTGAAAGGGGATTTATATTTAATTGTATTAGGGTAATTTACATAATACTTTTTGGATCTTTCATCATAACTACCACCATCATTTTTAGGTGGGTTTTCAGCCCAGTCATCATCTCCTATATATTGATTTACATCGAGAAAGTTTTCATTATCTTTAAAGGGGCCATAAGTATAGTTATTATCACAGGATGTATGTGTATCTTGTCCAAATTCGATACTGCGATCGCGAGTTTGTTTACAGACACCTTGTGCCTGATCCAAATTTTTTCCACTTAAATAACGGTAGGATTCGAACACGGTTTCAGCCAAAGGGGTATTACCGAAACTAGATAAATTATCGACTTGATTATTTAAATGCGTTCTGTTCTTTTTAATACCAGCGGCAACATAACCTCCACGGCCATTGTATGAATGTCTGAAACGCATTAACCCAAAATCTATGTCGGGGTTATCTGCGATGACTTTTTTTATCGCAGCAATTCCAATATTTAATTTGCTGTCATTGGAACCAGCCAAATGTGTAGCCATACTACCCGATGTATCAAATATAATTAAAATGCGATGTCGGTCATTTTCATCGACAGTTTGGTTTGCCTGATGGTTAACATATATTTCAATATCTTCAGCTAAAACCAGAGGTGGCATTAAAATGAAAGCGGATAAGGTGATTAAATAAGTGATGGAAAAAAATTTTTTTAACATGAGTGGCTTCTCAATTTACCTGTTGTAATGCTTTAGTTTTTAAAGTGCGAAGTTACAGCGATTGACCCGAAATACCGAGTTCTTGTGTTATGCCATTATGGATAGTGATCTGATGTTTATCACTTTTACCGTAGTCAAGTTCGGCCTGAATACGCAAATAATTACATTTTATGCCTAACGTTGCGGCATATTTCTGAGGACAATTTAAGGTTGTTTCACCAAGGTTTGTATTAAACAGTTTTACCTCAGACTGTGCATTTAAAGGAGTGATATTAATGGCTGCTTCATTTTGTGCATTCAAATTTTTAAAATGGCCTGCAAGTTTTAAAAATTCACTTTGGCTTGTTTTCATCATCTCAGTTTGTATCGCAAGTGTCGCATCACCTTTAACTTGTAAATTTGCAACGGCCACTTGTTGTGCCGCATTAGACATTTTGATATCTATAGTACTGGAACTCATTAAGGCCACTGCAATCCCTGTAACTGTTATTATCATGATCATTGCAGCAAGCAATACAACACCTGATTGTTTTTTAAAGGGAGGGAGTATCATGTGATTTAGCCTAATTAATGGTAATGAACAATGAGCGTGGCACCAAATTAATAAACGAAACTTTAAAATTAATTTATGGGTAAAACTCAATTTTAGTATATGGTATACAATATATTTAATTTACTAGAGACAGATAGAAAGTGCAAGATAATAAAGTGATTAATTAAACAATCTTAATTCATGATTTAAACAATTGAGAGGAGTGTTTTTTTGTAGAAAAGGGTTGCTGATCAGTATGCGGTGAATTATTAAGTTAACGATTGGAATTTTTGATGGATGTATATACTTTATCTTTATTTGATTTTAAAGGCGCTTTATGCGCCTTTTAAGTTTGTGTGGTTAAATTCCATCACCATCACTATGAAGACCGCACTCTCTGTTCAAACCAAAGAAGCGGGTCTCTTCTTCTGTCATTCCGGGTTCTAACTTACGAGTAGTATGCACATCGCCCATAGATACATAACCTTGCTCCCAAAGTGGGTGGTAAGGTAAATCATGTTTCGTTAAGTACTGATAAACATCACGGTTATTCCAATCGATAATAGGATGAAATTTAACTTTGTTATTACTAATTTCTATAATATTTTTATTGGCGCGAGAAGAAGATTGCTCTCTTCGTAATCCACTAAACCAGGTATTAGCTTCAAGATCTATTAGTGCCCGGGACATAGGCTCAACTTTATTAAGTTGATTATAATAATTAATTCCTTCACTCCCTTGTTCCCACAGTTTGCCATGTTTGGCTTCCTGCCAGGCAGGACTTTGTTTACTGCGATATACCTTTAGGTTTAAATTTAATCTTTCAGTTAAATGATCAATGAATTGATAAGTTTCTGGAAATAAATAACCTGTATCAGTTAATACTACGGGTATATTCGGTTTTTGAGATGTCATTAAATGTAACATCACAGCGGCCTGAATACCAAAGCTAGAAGATAAAAACTGGTTATCAGGCAAGTTTTCAAATGCCCAGGCAACTCGCTGCTCTGCCGTTTTATTTTGCAGTTCACTATTTGCCTGTTCAAGTAATTTAACTTGTTGCTCTTTGGTTATATTTAGTATGTTTCTATATTCACTCATTTCACTAACCTAATACAAAACCCTAAAAATTAATCTCAGGATTTTGTTGATATAATTACTTAACTATGGAAGTCGGTTTTACTGACTTTAACTTCGGCTACGACGCCAATGCGAATGACAAAGTCACCAAAACATTCATTTTCTGTACGTTCGACTGCCCAACGGCCAATCAAGTTGTCCAATTCAGCTAAGATAATCTCTTCGCCAATATTTTCTTTATATAACTTAGGGATGCGGGAGCCTATACGGTTACCGCCAAGGTGTAAATTGTACTTACCCGGACCTTTACCTACTAAACCCGCTTCCGCTAGCATGGCACGACCACAGCCATTAGGGCAGCCAATGACACGTAAAATAATATTGTCGTCCGGGATTTTATGTTTAGCTAAAATACCTTCAACTTTTTCAACTAAATACGGTAAATAACGTTCTGACTCCGCCATCGCTAATGGACAGGTTGGTAAAGCAACGCAAGCCATTGAGTTTTTTTGTTGATTGCTATGGTTATCGTCTATTAAGCCGTGTTCACGGGCTAATTTTTCTATTGTGTCCTTTTGATCTGTTGGCACACCGGCAATGATCAGGTTTTGATTTGCGGTCATGCGAAAATCTCCTTGATGGATTTTTGCAATTTCACGACAACCTGTTTTTAAAGTTTTGCCCGGGTAATCTAAAATACGACCACTTTGGATAAATAAGGCTAAATGATGCTTACCATCTATCCCTTCAACCCAGCCTATATTATCGCCGCGAGTGGTAAATTCGTAGGGTCTGCTAGGTGAAAATTTAATGCCGGCTCTTTTTTCTACTTCAGCTTTAAACGTATCTATGCCGACACGATCTAAAGTGTATTTAGTTTTTGCATTTTTTCGATTACTGCGATTGCCCCAATCTCTTTGCACAGAGACAACATGTTCAGCAACAATCAAAGTATCTGCTACAGAAATAAAACCAAAATCGTCGGCTTTTCTTGGATACGTTGCTGTATCACCGTGTGTCATAGCCAGACCACCGCCTACTAATACGTTAAATCCGATCAGCTTGCCATTTTCAGCGATTGCCACGAAATTCAGATCATTTGCGTGTAAGTCCACATCGTTATTAGGTGGGATCACAACCGTTGTTTTGAATTTTCGCGGTAAATAAGTTGATCCTAAAATTGGTTCTTCCGTTGTTTCTGATTTTTCACCATCTAACCAAATTTCAGCATAAGCGCGTGTTTTAGGTAGCAAATGCTCAGAAATCTTGGTTGCCCACTCGTAGGCTTCCTGATGCAGCTCTGATTCAACGGGGTTTGTAGTACATAATACATTACGGTTTACATCACCAGCAGTCGCAATGGAGTCAATCCCGACACTATTAAGCATTTGGTGCATATCTTTAATATTCGGTTTTAATACGCCATGAAATTGAAATGTTTGACGCGTGGTTAAGCGTATGCTGCCGTACATAGTTTTGTCGTCGGCAAATTTATCTATTGCTAACCATTGCTCTGGTTTGATTATGCCACCGGGCATACGAGCACGTAGCATAACATTATGTAGTGGTTCTAATTTTTGTTTTGCACGTTCAGCACGTATATCTCTGTCATCTTGCTGATACATACCATGGAAACGTATTAATTGGAAATTATCGGCAGTGAAGCCACCGGTTATTTCATTCTGTAAATCGGCTTCAATGGTACCACGTAAAAAATTACTTTCTCTTTTAAGGCGTTCGTTATCAGAAAGCTTAACTTGTGTATCTTTATCGCTCATTTTAAATCCTAAAATTGTTAACTATGACGGTAGTTTTAAAACGGGATGCCTTAATAGACATCCTTCTGATAGCGGTTTTCGCTACGTAATGCTTTTAAATATTGCTCTGCGGTTTCCGTGGTTTTATTGCCATATTCAATCACAATATCTACCAATGCCTGATGTACATCTTTTGCCATGCGATTTGCATCACCACAAATGTAAAAGTGCGCACCTTGCTCTAACCAGTTATAAACTTCTTCACCATTAGCGCGTAATTTATCTTGTACATAGACTTTATCAGCTTGATCTCGGCTGAAAGCCACATCTAATTGAGATAACAGACCTGATTTTAAATAAGCTTGTAATTCAACTTGATACAAAAAATCTTGGGTGAAATGCGGGTTACCAAAAAACAACCAGTTTTTACCTTGTGCTTCATCGGCTTCTCTTTGTTGTAAGAAAGCTCTAAACGGTGCGATACCTGTGCCAGGACCTACCATGATCACTGGTTTGTTATTATCAGCAGGCAGGCGGAAATTGTCACCATGTTCAACATAGACTTTTACACTGGCGCCTTCTTCAGCGCGACGGGCTAAATAACCGGAGCAACCGCCAAAATGTTCATTATCGAATGTCGTAAATTCAACAAGTCCTACAGTTAAATGAACTTCATCTTCAACTTCAGCCTGACTTGAAGCAATTGAATATAAACGCGCCTGTAACTTACGTAAGCAATCTACTAATGACTGAGCGTCAATTTTAGCTGGATATTGACGCAGAATATCAAAAATTTGACGTGTTTCTATAAAGTTTCTTAATTGTACTTTATCTTCACTCAGTTTGATTAATTCGGCCTGATCAGTCGCTAATGCATATTTTTCTACAAACGCAGGATAAGACTGAGTTAGTTCTAACTTTTCAATTAAAGCGTCGCGAATAGTCAGCGTTTCTTTACCAAGATTAATTTCAGTTTCGCCGTCTATTTCAAGTAAAGACAAGGTTTCATCGATGAGCTTTTCATCATTCAAAAAGTAAACACCTAAAGAGTCACCAGGTGTATAGGTTAAATCCGAACCTTCTAATGAAATTTCTACATGGCGCACATCTTTTGTTGAATCTCTGCCTGTGATTTTTTGCACTAAAGATAATTCAGCTGCAAATGGATTTTGTTTATTATATTGACTTGTAGCCGGGCTGGAAAAATCAGACATAGGAATAACCTGTGCTGAAGTTGATTGCGCTTTTAATTCAGGTTCAAATACATCCAGGGCTGCATTTAACCAGCTAGTTGCCTGATCTTCGTAATCAACATCTAAATCCGCGCGATCATATACAGTGTTAGCACCTAATTTAGTCAGTTTTTGTTCGAAATCTTTTGCTGTTTGACAAAAGAACTCATAACTAGAATCGCCTAACCCTAAAACCGCTATTTGTACGCCATCAAGTTTTGGTGCTTTTTTAGAGTCTAAAAATTCATAAAGGTTTTCAGCGTCTTCAGGTGGTTCACCTTCGCCATATGTAGACACAACCAAAGTAAGATACTTTTCTTTTTTCAGATTGTTAGGTTTGTAGTCGGCCATGTTTACTAATTTAACTGCCAGACCACGAGATTCTGCTTCTGTTTTTAACTGAGTTGCCACACCCTTAGCATTACCAGTTTGCGAACCATATAAAATAGTTAAACTTTCAGCTGCCGCTGTTTGTCCTGCTACTTGCTGACCAGCACCTAAAATTGATGAATTGGCATTCGCTGCAAGGTAACCACTTACCCAGGCTTGTTGGATTGGGTTTAGCTCTGCAACTAAACCTTGTAGTTTTTGCACTTGCTCTTGTGTTAGCGGGCTGGCATTGCTCGCAAGTTGGCCTAATAACATGGGTGTGTTCCTAAAATTAGCTGATATTAGTTATCTGTGACTAGAATAGCGGTTCAGGACCATAACAAAAAATAATAGAAAACACTTTGATATTCCATTTTGGAATTAAAAATTAATTAATCAGAATTAAATAGATTAAAAACAGTTGTTCAGGCATACATAGTTATAAGTTTTATATTTACAAGTACAGGATTAATCGATGTTATTACATTTACCAACAGAATAACTATATATTGTTGCGAAAAAATAAATTATAAAATTTAATTGTTAGCATTATAAAAATGCTTTATCACAAGCTATACCTGAATATATCTGCATATCTCAGATTATTTGAGCCTTTTACATTCATTTACAATTAAAGTTGATTAAAAGCTCCAATTTATTGCGTTAACAAAACTGTAATATAAAGTTAACGTTCTGAGTTTAATATGCTCAAAGTTTAATCTTAAATGTTTAGTCAAAGAGGTTTTATAGTGAATAATAAAAATAAAATAACGCTAAGCTCTTTAGCTTTAGTGGTGAGTATCGCAAATGCAGATGTCACCAATGGCGGTTTTGAAAGCTGGACCACAAGTACGCCAGATAATTGGACCACAATTGATAGTGGGATCTCTGTTACAAAAAATAACCAGATTGTTAAAGCAGGTTCGAGCTCTGCTGCAATAGCGGTCAATACCGGGACGCAAAGCGCCACAGATATTCAGCAATTAGTTGCTGTGGAGGCAGGTAAAAGTTATGAGTTTTCAACCTGGGTATATCATACGTTAGGTGCGGTGAAAGCCAGGTTATATGTGGATGGCTATCAGGGGTATTCAAACGAAAACTTAATCAATCAATGGCAACAGATTTCTTATACATATAATGCAACATCCAGTAAAAACATCGCGGTTGGTTTAAGGTTTTATGATCTGGCGGGGTTTAGTGGTAGCGAAACCGTATACATAGATGACTTTCAGCCAACAACAAATTCAGGTGGTACGGGCGGAGGATGTGCGAATACGGAAGCGGTACTCACGTTAGTCACTGATAACTATGGCTCTGAAACAAGTTGGAGTTTATCAAATAGTTCAGAAACTGTGATTGCAAGTGGTAATAATTTATCAAATGCAACCACTTATACCGAAAACTTATGTTTAGCTGATGATACTTATACTTTTAAAATAGATGATGCCTATGGTGATGGTATTTGTTGTACATATGGCAATGGTTCATATGATGTTAAAGTAGCCGGAGCCTCTGTGGTTTCAGGTGCAAGTTTTCAATATTCAGAATCTAAATCTTTCACTATTAATAAAACTGGTGGAGGTAATAATGGCGGTGACCCTACTACCTATTACGCGAGTATTACCAATCAAACGGGATTTGCGTTAAAAACTGCGCTGCACAATATCATCAAAAATCATACTGCACAGGGATATTCTGCATTGTGGACTTTTTATGAAAATCATTCACTTGATAAGTATTTTGAAAATGATGGTTCTATATTAGATATTTATTCCGAAAAACCGGTATCTGCTGATAGTTATAATTATGTAAAAGTGTCCGGACAATGTGGTAGTTATACAAAAGAAAGTGATTGTTATAACAGAGAGCATTCATTTCCAAAGAGTTGGTTTGGTGGCAAAATAGAGCCAATGAACTCTGATGTACATCATATATTTGCAACTGATGGATTTGTTAATTCAAAACGTAGTAGTTATCCGTATGGTGAAGTGGCTAGCGCCAGTTTTACTTCAACAAATAATAGTAAGTTAGGAACTGCAATATCAAGCTTAGGGTTTTCAGGCACTGTATTTGAGCCAATAGATGAATTTAAAGGTGATTTAGCGAGGGCACACCTTTATATGGCTACACGATATGAAGATGTTATTTCAAGTTGGCAGTCAAATAGTGATAATAGTGGCTCAGTGCTTAATGGTACCAGTGATCAGGTTTTTAATACCTGGGTATGGAATATGATGTTACGTTGGCATAAAAATGATCCTGTCAGTCAAAAAGAAATAGACCGCAATAACGCCGCATTTGAGTATCAGGGTAATAGAAATCCGTTCGTAGATCATCCGGAATATGTAGATAAGATTTGGACTAACTAACCATGAGTTAGTTTTATAAAAAACCTCTGCTTTTCGATAGAGGTTTTTTATTTTTAACAATGTCACTAAGGCCGCTAAATGCCATAAAAAAGTAAATTATCACATCGACTTATTTACACGGGTATATTGTGATTTCTATTCCGGCATCAATTGCAGATAATCTAAGTAATGTATCGGAGTTAATGGCTTGATTAAAGCACTTGGGTTTTTTACCTGATTCAAAGCCTATATCAAACGTGCGTCTGTTACATCCTAACCATTGTTTTAAGGCTTCTCGTGAGCTTGATTCAACGATTTCACAAAGATGAATAATGGCTTTTTCCGGGCTTTTAAAAGCCTCTTTCGCGGCAATGCGTACTGACTGGCGGTAATCATCTTTATCAAAATGAAGAATTTCAGCTTTTTTGGCTAAATCTGCCACTAAGATAGTGATGTCATTTTTTGATTCTAATTCAAGATCAACATTTAAAAACTGAATCTCAGTCATGGTGATATTTTATCTCTGATTACCTAAATTATTCTAGTGTATACTTTAAATTAATCATGTTCAAAATATAATTCTATAAGTTGATGACCAGATAAGTTAGTTTATTATCATAAAGTAGCAAACAAATTCCCCCTTATTCACTTTTGAAATTATTTCTGGCATAAGTTAATGTTTGCGATGTACTAAACGACAACTAAAAGGTTTAAAGGCTATTTTAGCATATCGTTTTTTATAAAACAGTAAACAGCCAATAAACCTGATTTTTAATATTTTTAGTTACAGGCTCCTAAGTTTGTCCAAGGTCCCCATTGGCCTGATTGTGAAGGGTCATCTCCTTGAGTCCAGTGATTGGCAGAATATTTGATACCATTTAACGCAACTTGCTGACCAGAATTATAAACTTTATTTATATTCCAGGTAGGGATCTCCTTGCATCCGGGTTGTGTATCATTATCTACTGTAATTAGCTGACTATACTCATTTGTTAATCCTTGTGTATCTGTCACTGTGAGGGATACTAAATAATTACCTGAAGTTAAAAAATTGTGGCTAGGGTTTGCTGATATTGCTGTTGTACCATCTGAAAAATCCCAAAGGTATGAGCTGATACCTTGATCGTCTGTAGATACATCAGTAAAAGAAGCAGTTAACCCATTGGTTGTAACTGTAAATTTGGCAATCGGTGCTTGATTAATATTACCTGTACAGGCACCTGTATCCTGCCAAACTTGAGAATAGACGTTTGGCTGCGCGCCAGTTGACCACCAAATAGCCTGATATTTTCGGTTTTTATAGGTTACTTTATCGTTAAGTGAATAATTTTTTGATGCACTCCAGGCAGCAATACCATCACACCCTGGTGGATATACGATATCACCTCCAATTGTAATTAATTTCGCAATAGTACCAATTTGGCCTTTGGTATCCGTGACGGTTAATGTGACCGTATAATCCCCATCTTGTGAATAGGTATGACTTGGGTTTTCAACCGTAGATTGAGTATTATCACCAAAATTCCAGGCATGAGAGACAATACCTTCGTCATCGGTAGAGGTATTATTAAAAATAACAGCGCTGTCATTTATACTGGCAGAAAATCTGGCTACGGGCTTTTCATCAGGATCGATGCCAATTTTTGATTTTATCCAATCTAAATAACTCGTTGTTCTGGTAAAAGCCGTTGCACCCCGACATGCATTTCCCCAGCTCACAGTACCTATACTGTAGTATTCACCATTAACATTGACAGCTAAAGGCCCGCCGCTATCACCATTACACGCTGAGACACCGCCTGTTCCCCCACCACAAATCACAGATCCCGGAATATTAAATTGCAACTGGCTGCTACAAGATGAATTTGAAATAACAGGTAAATCGACTTCTCTGAGTGTATCGCTAGGACTGCCCCTGTGGCTAGTTAGTCCCCATCCCGATACTGTTGCATAGCTGCCAACTCCTGCATATTGATCTTCGATAAACTGTGTCGGCAATTTAGCTGGTGTATATTTAGCGTCTGCTGAATTTGCTAAACGTAATAACCCGATATCATATCCTGAACGGATCCCGTTTGCTCCGCGCCAGCTTTCGTGGGTTATAATTTGACTAACATTGATTGTCTGACCATCATTGGCGTGAATGCTATGTGCACCGACACGTACTGAAAGTGAGCTGGTAGATGCGTTATCCAGACAATGTGCAGCGGTTAATACCCAGCCACTAGTTAATAAAGTACCGCCACATCCCTGGTTACCATTCATTAATAAAGCAACTTGGTAAGGCCTTGAATAAGGGGCTGTTGGACTGCCACCGACTATTTGAACTTCAGCATCATTATTAGTTGATTTACCATAGGCTAGCGAACTACACAAAGCGCCTGTCGCGGTGATAAGAGTTGTTATTGTTTTTAACTTGTTGAATTTATTTCTTTTAATCATGATTTTCTCATTGTTATTAATATTATTTACCATTCGGTATCTGAGATTTAATCTTAGATCTTGAATTTGTTCAATGTTTACCCAAAAAAGGTATCTGGTCTGATGTCATTAAAATAGTGTGCTTTTTAATCTAATTGTTTTTAAAACAAATGTTTAAATGTAACATTTTATTTACATTAAAGGTGGGAATATGATTTATATAGCTTTATTGCGGTGCTCACAATTATTTTTTAGGAAAAAGAAATAGCTCTGATATTTCTGATTAAATACCAAGCTGGTTTACCGAGTTTTTACTCAGCGAGAATTAATTGGTTAACAGACTGGTCTGACGGTATATAAATTTAAAAATATATAAAATTAATCTGCAATTTTTCAAAAGCTTTCTATGCTTTAAATTATGTTTACAGGAATTAACAGTCATTATTGGTTTTCAACATGGAAAATACGAAGGAAGTTGAATGTTTTATTATTGTTGCAACGGTTGTTGCGCAATTAGACATCATTTTGGTTGAAGCTAAAAATTTATCTCTGGCAGCTAAAAATGCACGTGTGGTCGCGATCAGAGCAGGAGAGGCGGCGTTAGGTTTTAAATCTATCACGAACTTTATTGATGAATTTTCAACTAAAACAATTCAAATTACGCAGGAGATCCATCAGCACTCGAATTTATTATTTAAATTGGCACTTGACCAGTTACGATCGGCCCAGTTTAAGTATCATATCAATAAAGCTTGTTTAATAGACACCGAAAACCACGCTGCTATTAAAAAAATTAATCATGCAGCGAAAGAAGCTTTAAGGACAGCGTTAACTCGATTTAATACAGAAATGCAAGATTTAACTTTTCAGTTTGAAGAGATCAAACAACAAATGCGTGCAGCGGAATATATCGCTGTAACATCACGCGTTGAAGCGTCGCAGGCTGGAGAATTTTGCGACAGTTTAGAATCTGTATCTGATTACATTGCAGCAGCAGCAGTGAGGATTAAATCTGCCATAACTATTAATTTAAGTACCCTATCACAGCTAAAAAGAGTGAATAAATGAAATCGAGCACTATTTATCAAGGAAAGCATCATAGTTGGGTTATGTTTGGTCGTGATGAATCAAAACCTGAAAAAATAATAGATACAAACCAATATCTTATTTCTACTGATTCAGAATCTATGTTATTAGATCCTGGTGGGATAGAATTATTTTCACCTATGCTTACCGCCATTTTAGGGCATACAAGTATTGATAAAGTGACCACCTTGTTTGCTTCGCATCAAGACCCGGATATTATTTCTTCCGTTGGTTTATGGGATAAAACACTCCCAAACGCCAAGTTATATGCGCCCTGGATCTGGGAGGGGTTTATTCGTCATTTTGGTATGGAAAACATCGAATTTAAAGGGATCAAAGATGAAGGTGGTGAAATTCAGTTAGGCAGTACAAACTTGAGATTTATACCCGCTCATTATTTGCACTCATCAGGAAATTTTAATGTATATGATCCTGAGGCTAAAATATTAATGAGCGGAGATATAGGCGCTGCTTTGGAAGAAGGGGATGTACCTATGTTTGTGGAAAGTTTTTCGGCTCATATTTCAAAAATGGAATACTTTCACCGACGCTGGATGCCTTCTAATAAGGCGAAATTAAACTGGATTGCCAGGGTACGTGATTTAGAAATAGATATGATGGCACCGCAGCATGGCAGAATATTTAAAGGAGATATGGTGCATGAGTTTTTGGCTTGGTTTGAAAAGCTTGATGTAGGTTGTGCATGATCTTAGAGATCAAAAATCTCTAAGATTTTTTGTGTTTTAATCTTGATAACCCCAGGGGGCTGCTGGTGGTGTTATAGGCTTAGTAAGATCAAAATCAACCCTGAACTCTTTGCCCTCTCTGGTTAAACGATAACTAAATTTTTCAGGATAAATGTACATATGCCAGGTATTACCAATTGACTGGGGTATGCCTGATTTTACAAATAGTTCTTTAGAGTAGTGATCAGCGGGAAAAGATTGTGCCTGTGGCCAGCCCGGATCTATTGTATGGCCACCGTACATAGTTGATTTATCTGAACTACCGTCTTTATGTCTGTGATCATGTTTTAAGCTCAATCCAGACCCTGTTTTGCTGATCAACCAGGTTCTGGATGCATCTTGCCCTACATGAAAAGGAATTTGTAATTCATTTTTTTTGCAGCTGCGAACATGCATTATCAATTGATTTGTACTAAAACTGTCATTTGCTGTTCCCCCGGCTACAAGTTTACCAGCGAATGCTTTGCCACAATGTTTTGATAAATTGTCAAAAAATAAGTCATGACTTTGAATTGACGGAACAGGTAGCGCTGCTAATGCTGAATTTGAAATAAATAAAAATAAACTGAATGGTAATTTTTTCATGGTAAATACTATAAGATAATTTTTAATAGCTTAGCTATATTATTTACTGACGGAAAGATATTTGTTATCTAAATTAAATAAGTCACTATAAAAGGAATCATCTAAATGGCAAATTTTGATAAACATGCAACAGGTACATTTTGTTGGCCTGAACTGTGCACCTCCAATTGGAAAGAAGGAAAAGCTTTTTATACGCAATTGTTCGATTGGGGAGCTGACGATCAACCAATTGGTGAAGATATTTTTTATACCATGTTACAGCATCAAGGTGCAGATATTGGCGCTATGTATCAAATGGAGCAAGCACAATTGGATGAAAATCATCCAAGTCATTGGTTAAATTATATTGCGGTTGATGATGTTGACCGTTATGCGGCGAAAGTGAGTGAATTAGGAGGGGAAGTAGTTGCAGGTCCTCATGATGTAATGGATGCGGGTCGTATGGCTATTATTATAGAGCCAGGCGGAGCCAGGTTTGCATTATGGCAAGGAAATCAACACCCCGGAGCTGGTAAGCTCAAAGAGCCTGGTACTATGCTCTGGAATGAACTGGTTACCAGAGATACCAATAAAAGTAGGGAGTTTTATTCGGCACTATTTGGTTGGCAGGCCGTTGTTCAAGATATGGATGGTATGGCCTATACTTTATTTAGCTTAACCGGAAGTGAAGAGCCTATCGCTGGTATGTTAGAAATGACACAAGAATGGGGGGAGGATATCCCATCACACTGGATGACATATTTTGCAGTGGAAAATTGTGATAATTCCATTGCTAAAGCGAAAAAATTAGGTGCTGAAATTTGTGTCCCAGCAACTGATATACCTGAAGTAGGTCGTTTTAGTGTGTTAACCGATCCACAAGGTGCTGTATTTTCGATCATTCAAAGTGCTTAATAGCTTAAATGCTTAGTAAAATTACTAAGCATTTCCTGATTTTTTATCTAAAAAATAATTAAATTTATCATTACTTATTTGATATGATCTAAAAAACATTAGCCGTTACTCAGGAAATAGCCTTGGAACTCGCAGTCGGTACAAACTTAATTTTACCTTTATTTATTTATGATGACTCTTTATCAAATAGAGATACTGAACACCCTGATTTTTCTATGTCAATAGAATTAACCCAAAACATGCTAGATGAGTTATGCCAGAATCCAGATGAAGATACGAGTTTGTGTATTTATTTAGATAAATATGAACTAATTGAAGTAACAGAACCTTATAAATCAATCCTAAAATCTGAACATATGGCTCAATTACAAATCAATAAAGGACCTTGTATTAGCTTGTTACTTAACCTTGCTGATGGGACGAGTTTTGTATCCCCACAAATGGATTTTATGCCGACTTTTGATCTCGGTATAGATGAAGATCTAGAAAACGATGAACAAGACGGCTAATTTTAGGTTTTTCATTTCTCCGCTGTTTGTTTTTTAACCAATTGATATCCATAAAGTAATTAAAAAATTTGAATTATTCAAAGTCAAAGTTAATAAAATAAATTGAGACAACACTTGATTTATAGGTTAAAAATTTGGCAAAATCTGTTCGCGCTAAACGAATTTTGAGAGTGAAAAATGAAGTATCTAGTTATATTGTTTTTGTTATTACCAGAATATGTATTTGCCCAGAAGCAACTGAGTAAATGTGTTAATTCAGCAGGTGATGTACGTTTTACGACTGGTGGTTGTGCAACGAGTGAACGTGAAATATTGATTACAAAAGATCAAACTTTAATGCAGTTTGCTCAAAAAGCTAAATCAAGTAAGGCGACGACTTTTCAAGGCAAAGACAATACAGACTTAGGATATTATCTGCAACAAAATTATATGAAAGCGAATTGGCTTGAAAATATAGAAAGAACATTTTTAGAGCAGACACAAGCTGTTGTTGTAGTTGATAGTTTCAGTATTCATAAATTAGAATCTATTTGTGAAGCAACAAATCAGTGGATGGCCAAATATCCGCACCCAAGATTCGCATTAGACTCTATGCGATTTGAATTCAATACAGGTGAAACATTTGATGCGCGTTATGTTAAAGTATCGGAATGTGATTTTAAATTAAGATAGTTTAGCTTAGGCTTCAATATATCTGTATAGAGAATGAAATAGATGTCTGTGAATGTAAATAAAATTGCAACTATGCTAGAAATGCAAAATGCAATGAACTCAAAAATTCATCCTTCCTGGTTTGAACAAAATTTCGAATGGTATCGCGCTATTTGGGTTGAATGCGCTGAAATGTTAGATCATTACGGTTGGAAGTGGTGGAAAAAACAAACTCCGGATACTGAGCAGGTAATATTAGAATTAGTCGATATTTTTCACTTCGGTTTAGCGTTAAGAATCGATGGAAAAACGAATTTCCAGGATTTAGCTAATTCATTATTGGTGGAAATGTCAGAACCTAAAGTTGCAGCAGATTTTAAACAAACTTTAGAATTATTGGCTGCAACAGCTGTAACAGATAAATCTTTTGATGCTGCGGCATTTGCAGGTTGTATGCAGCAAATAGGAATGGATTTAGATGATTTATTCCGAGGTTATGTTGGTAAAAATACCTTAAACTTTTTTAGGCAAGATCACGGATATAAAGATGGTAGCTATATTAAAGTATGGCATGGAAAGGAAGATAATGAGCATCTGGTTGAAGTGGTTAAAGCACTCGATACCGAAGATACTGAATTTGCGAAATTAGTATATCAAGGGTTATCAGAACGTTACCCCACATAATTAAATTTTTAATAGTAGAAGAAAGGTCCAACAATTAGCTGGACCTTTTTTGGTTAATCTATTGGTAAAAGTGTTCTAAAGTCAGTAATCGCAGGAAATTGTGTGATTTTATTGATGGATTTCTGACTATCTGGATTAGCAACAGCAAGTAAATGCTTTATTCCAAATTCTTGTGCGGCAGATAAAATTTTTGTACTATCATCGATAAAAAGAGTTTTTTGATTTTTAAAATTGAGTCTGTTTTGTAGTTGATACCACAAGTCCTGATGTTCTTTACTTACGCCAAATTCATGGGTTGATATCAATTCATCTAAATACGTATCAATTTGCGTTCTTTCTATTTTAAGCGAGAGGCTATCTGGATGTGCATTGGTGAGTAAAATGAGCTTTTTTCCGGCCGTTTTTAAAGCTTTTAAAAATTCAGGAACATCCTCCCTAAGTGCAATTAAGTGTTTTATCTCTTGTTTTAATTCACTGATGGGTAATGACAATTCTTTTTGCCAGTAATCTAAACAATACCATTGAATTTGCCCTTCTACTTGTTGATATTTATTAAACAATTCAGTTTGTGCCTGGGAAAATGAAATTCCTTTTTGTATTGCTAGTTTTTTGGGGATTAATTCTAGCCAAAAATGATTATCAAAATGTAAATCGAGTAATGTGCCATCCATATCTAACAGTACTGTATCTATCTGTGACCAATTTAACATGTGTTTTTATCTTGATTAGTATTATGATTAGGTTATTGACTATCTTATCAAAAGAAATCGTATGGCGCATAAAAAGGCGGTACAAAAAGTATCGCACCAATTACCGCATATTGCAGCGAGTGAAATTGTCGCAAAAAGTCGTTTGTTTACGATAGAAACACTTGATCTTGAATTTTCAAATGGTGAAAAACGTCAATATGAACGTATCAAAGGCGGCGGGCGGGGAGCTGTAATGATAGTACCTGTGATGCAAGATGGCTCGGTGTTATTGGTTAGGGAGTATTGTGCCGGTACTCATGATTACCAGCTAGGGTTTCCTAAAGGGCTTATTGACCCCGGTGAGAGCGCAATGCAGGCTGCTAACCGTGAATTAATGGAAGAGGTAGGCAAAGGCGCTAAATCTTTGATAGAGCTGAAGCAGGTATCTACGGCACCTGGTTATTTTAAAGCAAATATGCATATTATTTTAGCAACTGATTTATACAATGAAAAATTACCAGGTGATGAACCCGAAGAACTTGAAATTGTAAGTTGGCCATTAGTTGATTGGTTAGGGTTATTACAACAACCTGACTTTACTGAAGCCAGAAGTATTGCCGCTTTATTGTTAACGAAAGAGCAATTAGTCAAGTAATATAATTAAATTAATACAGGATATGAGTATGCAGTCTCTAATTGAACCTTGCATTACATTAGCTCAGCAGGCTGGTGATATCATTATGGAGATATATCATCAAAAGGATATAGGGCAAGAGCAAAAATCTGATAACACGCCGGTAACTAAGGCGGATATTGCGGCTAATAAGGTTCTGCTAGAGGGTTTAGTTATGCTTTCACCAGACATCCCTGTTATGTCAGAAGAAACACCGATACCAACATTAGCACAGCGTAAGCACTGGCAGCGTTATTGGTTATTAGATCCTATGGATGGCACTGGTGAGTTTATATTAAAAAGTGGTGATTTTGCGGTAAATATCGCTTTGATAGAAAATAATAAGCCTGTTTTGGGGGTGATCCATTGGCCAGAGAAAAAGCAGACCTATTTTGCAATGAAAGGTCACGGTAGTTTTTTACGCCAACATGGCGTCGATACTAAAATAGAGGTTTCTAAAACCGATAAATTGACATTCGCGGTGAGCCGTAGACAAAAATTAGAAGCTGTAAGTTGCTATGTGAATGAATCATTTAAAACGATAGCGAGGGGCTCTTGTTCACTTAAGGCGTGTTTAATTGCCGAAGGTAAGGCCGACTGTTTTATGAGAATAGGACCCACAGGAGAATGGGATACAGGCGCTTCTCAAGTTATCATAGAGGAAGCAGGCGGCACAATTCTAGATGCTGAGTTTAACCCTTTAACTTACAATCAAAGAGAAACAACTGAAAATCCAGACTTTATAATTATGGGCCACCAAGATTGGCCGTGGCAGGATATAATAAAACCTCATATGAGAAGGAAATAGGGACATAATATTAGTTGCGTATTAAAATTGAACATGCAGTGCAATATTTCGGCAAACAATAAAAAACTTTAAATTTATACTTGCATAATATTAATAACTCTATATTATGGCGCTCTCGTTAAGGGGAGCTCAAGCAAACCATAATGATAATTGTCGCGGGATGGAGCAGCTTGGTAGCTCGTCGGGCTCATAACCCGAAGGTCGTTGGTTCAAATCCAGCTCCCGCAACCATTTTTTAAATGGTTATGGCAATACTTCTTATCATTGAACAGAAGTAAAATAAAATTCAATAATTGTCGCGGGATGGAGCAGCTTGGTAGCTCGTCGGGCTCATAACCCGAAGGTCGTTGGTTCAAATCCAGCTCCCGCAACCAATTATTAAAAAGAAAACCTTTCTTTAAATTCAATTAATACCCTTTCTAAATAAACATTTTTGAATGTTTAAAGCTAAAATAACTTAGTTTAGTTAATTCGTCTAAATATTAATAATGCTCAGGTACATCTTCATTATTGGCAAACATGGTAGCAGACATTATATTGATACTTTCATGTAATTGTGAATAAACTATCACAACTTCACCTGTCTTTAATTGTGAGTTTATTTGTGCTATTTTTTCTGAAAGACTAAATTCTAATGTGCCGTAATCTGTGCCTTCCCTTAATACATAACTTTCAATTAAATTGTTTAGTGTTTCTTTATTGAGTTCTTGATAAGGGATAATCATTTCATGCCTAATTGTTGTTTTAAATAGTGGGGGATGCGTTGTTCAAGCCAAAATATAGGCTTTAAAGGATTTTTTCCGCTAATAAAGCCTACGTGTCCGCCATTTTTTGTAATTTCTAAAGCTGTATATTGACTGACATCAGCCGGGCCTGGAATTGCTTTAGTTGAAAGCATAGGGTCATCGGCTGAATGAATAATTAAAGTGGGCGTCTTAATGTATTGTAAATATGGCTTAGCGCTCGCTTGAGAATAGTAATCTGTTGCATTTTTAAAACCATGTAGTGGTGCCGTCACTTTATCGTCAAATTCTCCCAGATTTTTAATCTTGTCTATACATGGATGGGTTAAACCTAACAAAGGTTGGATCAATGTAATTTTTCGACCCGTTGAACGTTTAAGTCTGCCTAATAAGTATCGTTGATAAATTTTACCTAAACTTTTTTGTATCACCTTGCATGAAGAGGCTAAATCAAAAGGGGCTGATATTATAGCGGCAGCTTTTAATTTACTATCGTGAGTATACTCTCCCAGGTATTTAGACAGCATATTACCACCTAATGAAAACCCTATGGCCACTAAATCTTTATGTGGAAACAATGCTGTTAGGTGTTCAATTAAAAAACGCGCATCTGAAGTTTCACCACTGTGATAAGCTCGGGCTAACTTGTTGGGCGACGATGAACAATTTCTGAAATGCATTAAAACAACGTCAAATCCTGAATTTTGTAACGACTTCATCATACCTTTGGCATAAAAACTGTGAATATTCCCTTCTAACCCATGAAAAATAATTGCGAGTGGTTTGTGATCATTTTTAGGCTGAGGTATGGACCAGGCTAACTCGAGAAAATCTTGATCGGGTGTTGTTAAATGCTCTAGTTTATAAACGAGTTTTAGATTTGGTCTGAAAAATCTGGGAAGAATAGTTTGAAAGTGTTTGTTTTTCATCCACCATGCTGGTTTAAAGGGAGTGTCCATCGGTAATCTATATTTATATTAAAAGCCTATACTTAGTTTATCAAGGATAGTATACCCAAGCCACCTCAATATACGAGTTTCAGGACTTTTGAGCAAGCCATGATTTAGGCGCATCTTTGTATTAATGGTTATTCCCTTAAAAGAAGAGGCACCGGCAATATGCTCCTGCATTGCTCTAGTACCTACATCCATGTAGGCAACAACAAGCATGACTTGCTCAGAAGTCCCTAAAAGGTTGGTTTAGAAACACTTTATACTGCGTTATTGATTTTGAAAAGGGAGCAACCATTCTCTGTAATCAATGCCTTGCTTAAAGTGTTTCTAATTCCAACTGAATTCTGAATCTTGAGGTGGCTTGGGTATATACCCAAGCCACCTCAAGATGCGAGTTTTAATTTTAGCGAAAGATAAAGCGTCAAACCCGATAGACCCAGTTTGACGCTTTAGTGCGTCGTGTTTAACTTTAATTAGGAGTTGGTGCATTTTTGATATTTTTTATAAAAAAGAATACAAAAAAAGAGCAAAGAAAGATCACAGCGGCTAAAAAACCAAATGATAGAAATAGAACTGGATCATTAAAAAAATCTCTGAAAAAAACTTGCATGGCTTAACTCCTATGATTTTTAATAACTAAAGAATAGAAGAAAAGCTCAAGTAAATTTATGATTTAGATCAAGTAATCTGAAAATGAGCTAACTTAGTTTTTTGCTAACTGAGTTAATTCTATGTCGGATAAATAAAGTGCAAGGTTATTGGGTGTTGTCGCTTTTTCGGGCGCCAACTTATTTAATGCTTCTATAAGTTGTGCTTGCTGTTGTTTTTCCATGGCAAGTTCAACTTTGGTCAGAGAGATTTTTATTTCTGTAAAATGTGTGAGTTGGGAGTCTCTATTTTTTAGCAATTCTCGTAACTTTCTTAACGGTGATAAATAGTCAGTTTGAAAATTATTAGTGGCTAGCTGTAACTTTATAATGTCGTTAGTTGTTACAATCAATTCTAAAGTATCTAAGTACATTAATAATAAACATATATTCACATTTTTTTGTTGTGAATTTTGTAGTTCTAATAGTGGGTTTTCACCGTCAAACTGATCAAATTTTTCATATTCCCGACATGAAAAATGCCAAAAATCTTCTGCATTAAAATGATTCATTAAAATCGCTCTCTTTTACTTCTAATAACTCTAATTGTTCTAACAGGTTTTCTTCAACATCATTTAATTCTGGTAATATTTTAGCTTGTTCTGCGAGTAAGGCCGTTAATTTAGCTTTATTTTCAGCCGAATATAAGTTGTTATCGGCTAATTGAGATTCCACTATCGTTTGCTGTTGAGTTAATTGTTCTAAGGATTTTTCCAGAGCACTGATTGCTTTTTTTATTGGTTGTACTGATTTTCTGAATTCTGCTTCTAATCGTTTTTGCTCTTTGCGATTGACTGTTTTAACGTCGGTCTGGGATCCGTTATTTGTTTCAGTATTGGCTTTTTTTGCATTTAGTAACCATTGATAATAGGCCTCTATATCATAACCAAAAGCGGTAACCTGACCATCATCAACCAAATAATACTCGTCTGCAGTATTTTTTAATAAGTGGCGGTCATGGGAAACTGTGACCATTGCGCCTTCAAAGCCTTGTAATGCCATCACAAGAGCATGTCGCATTTCAAGATCCAGGTGATTTGTTGGTTCATCTAATAATAGTAAGTTAGGTTTTTGGTACACTAACATAGCCAATACCAGTCTTGCTTTTTCCCCTCCGGAAAAAGGTGCTATGGGTTCGAGCGCTTTATCGCCATTAAAAGCGAACCCTCCCAAAAAATCTCTGAGGCTTTGCTCTGACGCCTTGGGGTTAATGCGTTGTAAATGTAAAATTGCACTTGCTTTGGGATCTAACGCTTCTAATTGATGCTGCGCGAAATATCCGATATTTAATCCCTGATGCTGGAACACTTCACCACTGAGTGGTGTGAGTTCGCCTGCTAATAATTTTATTAAGGTTGATTTACCTGCACCGTTTTTACCTAATAAGGCGATACGACTTCCTGGAACTAAATTGAGTTTAATACTATCTAAAATAGTTTTATCTCCATATCCCGCCCTGGCCTGATCTAAACTGAGCAGTGGATTTGGTAATGCGTTTGGTTCTGAAAATTCAAAGTTAAACGGTGAATCAACATGGGCTGGTGCAAGTTTTTCCATTCTTTCTAAAGACTTGACTCGACTTTGTGCCTGTTTTGCTTTTGTTGCTTTGGCCTTGAAACGCCTGATAAATTGTTCTAAATGCGCTATTTGAGTTTGTTGTTTCTCATAACTGACTTGCTGCTGTGCTAATCGTTCCGCTTTCTGGCGTTCAAATTGTGAATAATGGCCTTTATAAACGTTGATTTTTTGTGCTGATATTTGCCAGATTTCAGTAATAACAGCATCTAAAAATTCTCTATCATGAGATATAAGTACCAAAGTACCCGTATAAGCTTTTAGATATCGTTCTAACCAATAAACGGCATCTAAGTCTAAATGGTTTGTTGGTTCATCTAACAATAGGAGATCAGATTCGACTATCAGTGCCTGGGCGAGATTTAATCTCATGCGCCAACCACCAGAAAATGAACTCACAGCCTGGGTTATTTGTGCATTGTTAAAACCTAACCCGTGGAGTAACTCTCCCGCCTTAGCTTCGATACTATAGGCTTTCATGGCTTCCAGTTGTTGATGAATTTTAGCTTGTAGGTCGCCATCCTTGCTGTGTTCAGCTGATGCTAATTCCGTACGTAATTGATAGAATGCCGTATTACCTTGCAGTACATATTCAAGGGCTGAAATATCGAGTGCCGGTGTTTCCTGTTTTACAGAAGATACACGCCAATCTTTAGGTATTTGACAATCACCAGAATCTGCATGTAATTCTTTTTTGATCAAAGCAAATAAACTGGATTTCCCACAACCATTAGCACCTACCAGGCCGACTTTATGATTTGGAAATAACGTTGCATTAGCATCTTTTAAAAGGCTCTTGCCACCGCGTAAAAGCTCTAACTGACTGATTTGGATCATAAATCAAATACTACTCTGTAAAAATGCACAAAAATTGTAGGATATTATACCAGACTAATTGGTATGTGATAAAAATAGGAGTAAAATATCCAGAGTTAATTGAAAGAGTAATGATAAGTGAAACTTAAAAAACGTTTTATTGCTGGTGCATCTTGCCCGGAATGTAAAAAAATAGATACTATGATGTTGTATAAAGAAAATGATGTAGAAAAAGTTGAGTGTGTGGAGTGCGGACACCATATGACACAACCAAAAGAGGCTGTACAGGCTTCAACACGTCATTTTGAGCAAGTCATAGGTGTTTTCACACCAGAGTAATTTTTTTAACTGATTAATTAATAATGGGGAGGAGGCGGTTCTATGGTTGGCTCACCATGCTCCGGCGGCTGAACCTCTTTGAATTTTTCTGCTAATAATTCAGTTTGGCGTTGAATTTTAGCCAAAGCTTGTTGGTGCATTTTTAATTCATCATTTAAAATATCTATTGTTTCATCTTGAAATGCGATTTTAGTTTCAAGTTCTGTTACTCGTTGCTCTAATTCTGTCATATTATTACTTATTTAATTTTACTGAGATTGGCCATGTTTCAGCCAGTCCACTGGAACTTTCACTTATAATGGACTTACCGTCCTGAGAGAAAGCAACATCATACACTACCGCTGATTTAGGGCGAGAGTTTTTTCTGGGATTTACGCGCCATTCCTGTAGGTTTTTTCCTGTTTTAATATCCCATAAAATAACTTGTCTATTCGGTGAGCCTGTCACTAATAGCGTACCGTCTTTGTTAAATCGTACTGCGCTGAATATTTTCTGACGACTCATATATTGTAAGTTGGATACCATTTCACCTGTTAGCAAATCCCACACCCGGGCTTGTTTTTGGCTGTCTGCTGTAAATGCATAGCGTCCGTGGGGATCTAATTTCACTTGGGTTACTCTACTTGGATGATTAAATCGGTATATTACTTGACCTGTGCGTGTATCCCAAAAATAAGCGGTGTAGTCATTAGAGCCACTTAAGGCAAAATAACCATTGGGTGTTAAATCCACCGCATTTATTTTTTCCTGGTGGCCTAAAAACTCAATACGACGTCCAGAAATGATATTAATATGAACAACAACACCGTTACTTTTACCATATAAAATATAGCGACCTTGATTACTCACAGCGATATCTCGAATATTAGAGTCTTTAACTTTCCAAAAACCAATATTTTTACCGGTAACCAGATTCCATAAAGCAAAATTATGCTTATCTGCTGTGATAGCACTACGGCTATCAAATGATATATCTGTTGAAAGTACTAAATTGCCAATGTTTGGTTGTTGTAACCAGGAGTCTAAAGAGCTATCGGCGGTGAGTTTTTCACTTTCAGCTGCATTTTGGTGACGCCACTGATATTTTAATTTATTTTCTTTTAAATCCCACAGTGCTACTCCATCATTAATGGAAGAAACCAGACTATAATGTGCATCATTTGAAATACTGGCAGCATAGGCACCTTCAGTGACATGTTCTATCGCATTTTCATTCAATTGTTGGTTTTTATTACAGCCACTACAAATAATACATGAAAAAAACAATATAAAAGTACGAATAACAGTCATTTTCTTCATATTTTTCCTTAACACTTGCTAGGCAAGAGGTTAGACTAAGGTTGGTTTGGTCAAGATACATGTAATATATCCACCTTGTGATATATACAGCCTAACATGTTGACCGCTTTTTCTAAATTAGTTAAATATTATAAAAATGGCAACCTCTTCGGTGCCGGAGACCCTAATGAATAAAACAGTTAAATTATCTTTAATTGCTGCTGCAGTATTGTCATTGACAGCATGTAATAAAGAAGCAGCGCCTGAAAAACAAGTGGTTGCAGAAGTTAAATTAGAAACAGATGCGCAAAAGCAAGCTTATGGCTATGGTGCATCTGTTGGTGGTTTTTTAAATAAAGACCTTGCAGCAAAAAAAGAACTTGGATTTGATTTAGAGCCTGCATTATTACTGAAAGGTTTTCAGGATGCACTTAAAGGCGAAGCAAAACTTGAAGAAGCAGAAATTAAAGAATTATTAACTAGCTTAGAGCAAACGATTAGAACTAAGCAAGCTGAACAAGCTAAAATTGCAGCAGAAGCGGCTAAAGCCGAAGGTGTTCAATATTTAGCTGATAATGCTAAGTTAGATGGTGTGATGAGTACTGAGTCAGGATTGCAATATCAAGTGCTGACAGCTGTTGATGGCGCGCAACCTGTTGAAACTGATATCGTTAAAGTTCACTATAAAGGAACATTAATTGATGGCACTGAGTTTGATAGTTCATATAGCCGTAACGAGCCTGCAACTTTTCCTTTAAATCGTGTGATCCCTGGTTGGACTGAAGGTTTACAGTTAATGAATGTGGGCTCTAAATTTAAGTTTACGATCCCATCTGAGTTAGCATATGGTGCAAGAGATGTAGGTAAAATACCTGCGAATTCTACATTAATATTTGAAGTTGAATTATTAAATATTGAACAACCAAAAGAATCTACTCAAGCTAATGAAGAAACAGCGACAAAACCAGTAAATGGTGAATAATAAGTCATAAAAAAGCGGGGCAAGCCCGCTTTTTTATTAACTGTTAATGATTAGAGTATAAATTATCAATTAACTCGTCTTCATATTCAAACCTTAGCTCTAAAGTTTCACCTAATTTTGATAATTCTTCATCAAAATCGGGTAATAAACTTCCCTTTTTAACTTCTGCATATTTATCGTTAAAAGCTAATGCTATATCTGTTGATTCCGAAATCTTCGGGTAAAGGCTTTGTGCCAATGCGACACTTTGTTTTCCTTTTATTTCACAGGCTTTTGCTATGTCATCATAAATTTCGAAGTGACCGGCTGATAAATAATCAACTAATATCTGGCAGAAACGTTGAATTTCTATTTGTTCAGGCAAAGCATGATCATTTCTTTCGTAAGGGGAAAGACCTATTAGTTTACAATAAAGTACCAATAGCTCCTGGCGTTCTTCTAACCATGAATCAATAACAGTATGAGAACCACCCCATTCTTGTTGTGCTTTTTCCAATTGTGTTAGCATTTTTATTCTCCATGAGCCATCACTGTATCTACTATAAAAAAGAAATCCGAACAAAAGATCAACTTTTTTTTCATTATATTTAATGGTTATTTTTTAAGTGGTTGATTTTAATATTTATTATATTTTATGAATTCTAAGGTTTTGATTTTTATTTATTCATTCATTGAGCTAACGCATAGAGTGAAATGAATCTAAATGTTAAACTGTCAAAAATCTTAGGGTTAAATCACATTATGAGAACTATATGAGTGAATTAAAAAACGATCGTTATTTACGTGCATTATTAAAACAACCAGTGGATGTGACTCCTGTGTGGATGATGCGCCAGGCTGGACGTTATCTTCCTGAATATCGAGAGCTTCGTGCTGAAGCTGGCGATTTTATGAGTTTGTGTAGAAATGCGGAGTTTGCTTGTGAAGTTACTTTGCAGCCTTTACGTCGCTACCCTTTAGATGCTGCAATTTTATTCAGCGATATTTTAACCATTCCAGATGCAATGGGTTTAGGACTTTATTTTGAAACGGGAGAGGGTCCAAAATTTGAGCGTCCAATACAGTGCTTAAAAGGTATTACTAATTTACCTATACCAGATCCTGAAGTTGAGCTCGGATATGTTATGAATGCAGTGAGAACTATCCGTAGAGAATTAAAAGGCGAAGTACCATTGATTGGTTTTTCTGGCTCACCTTGGACATTAGCGACCTATATGGTGGAAGGTGGTAGCAGTAAAACTTTTGGCCAGATAAAGAAAATGGCTTTTGCTGAACCAAAAATGCTGCATTTGTTACTCGATAAGTTGGCAGATTCGGTCGTTTCATATCTGAATGCGCAAATAAAAGCAGGTGCGCAATCAGTTATGATATTTGATACCTGGGGTGGTATTTTAACACCAAGAGATTATAAGGAATTTTCTCTTAATTATATGCATAAAATTGTCAGTGGTTTGATCCGCGATTATGACGGTCGTAAAGTGCCTGTCACTCTATTTACAAAAAATGGAGGTATGTGGTTAGAAGATATTGCAAATACAGGTTGTGATGCGTTAGGGATTGATTGGACAGTAGATATTGCAGATGCTAAACGCAGAGTTGGCGATAAAGTCGCATTACAAGGTAATATGGATCCGGCAATGTTACATGCTTCGCCAGAAAGAATTCGCCAGGAAGTCGAAACAATTTTAGATGGATTCGGTGAGGGGAATGGTCATGTCTTTAATTTAGGTCATGGTATTACACCTGATGTTGATCCTGAAAAAGCGGGTGTATTTATTAATTCAGTGCATGAGTTAAGTAAGAAATATCATAAGTAAAATAACAAAAAAAAGAGTAAGTTTTGAACTTACTCTTTTTCTTATCTTAAAATGATGGGAGCATCATTTTTATTTATAGGTTGGTGAACCTTCACTTGCCATCATCGCCGATTTACCACCTTCAATGAGTTGTAAATAACTTTCGGTTGGCCAGTTACGATGCTTCGCTTGTTCATATGCTTCATACAGTAAATCTTCACCTTGCTGAATTTTTCCTAATTCAGTATATGAAGTTCCTAACACTGACAGCAAAATTGGATTTGTTGGATCAAGTGCTCTGGCAAGTTCTGCATATTTAACCGCTGCTTGTGCATCTCTTATTTCGGCTTCATCAGAGAATGCTAATACTTTTGAGTAACTGATCATTGCTGGTAAATATTGATTATGCGCCGCTAATTTTAAAACTTCAGCCGCTTTTTTAATATTATAATGAACGCTATCATAATCTTGTAAAACATTAGCTAATTGAAACTGTGCTCTTGGATTACCGCTTTCACTGGCTCTGACTAACCAAGCGTGTGCTTTATTTTCGTCAGGCTGACATCCTTCACCATTTTCAAAACAGTGTACTAATCGTAATTGCGCGTCATTATTTCCATTTATTGCCGCTCTGTAATACCAGGTAATATGATTAATAGTATCTGGTTCAATGACTTCCTGCTCTAACATCATGGCATAACGTGCTTGTGCATATCCATTACCAGCTTCTGCAAAAGCTCTTAATTTACCCGCGTATTCAGCCAGTTGTTTTTTGTATTGCTTATGATTTTGACTTGTACTCTGAACTTTAAAGGTATGGATCAGGTCATATACTCGAGTTAAATCACCATCATTTGTTAATTTTGGTTTGTATTTCCATTGATTGATGGCTTCTAATGCGCTGTCATCTATCACACTTTTAGGGAAAGAGGCTAAAATTCTGGCATCTTCAACCTTACCACTTTCATTAACATTATAAGTTAAAGTAACCCAGGCACTTGTATGTGTTTTTACACCATTATCATATTCAGGTTCATGTTTTTCGAGCACTTGCGCTCTTTCATGATAAAAGTTTGATTCTTTTAATACCGGTGCATAGAAAGCTTGTTGCTGCTTATGGCCATACAAACCAGATAATTTTTTATAAGCGTCTTTACCTTCTTTACGCGAAGGTATTTCTCGTCTTAGGCTGCGGTATTTTTCTTTTGCATTTGGATAATCGTTATCCATAGCAATCATATACCAGGCATAAGCACTGGTTAGATCTTTCTCTGTACCTAATCCATTTTCATAGAGATTAGCAAGCTGATATTGAGCTGCTGAATGACCTGCCTGAGCAAGTTTATTTAGTTCAATCAGGGCTTTATCATATTCACTGTTATTTAAATTTTTAGTAGCAGTAGAATAATCTGCCATAGCAAATGTAGAGCAAATTGATAATGCGGCTAACATAGTCCGTGCAGGATATCTCATATCGCAATCGCCTTAATTATTAATGTAAATGGGAGTAATAGTTTACAAGAATTTTACAAGGATACAAGAGTTTTGACGAAAAAACAGGCATGAATTTTAATATTTATTATATATAAACCACTTAAGAATATATTTTAAATTAAGTGGCTTATATAGGATAAGTGTTATTTTATGACTCTATTTAAGCCATTTAGTGCCGCAACACGATATGCTTCAGCCATAGTTGGGTAGTTAAATGTTGTATTTACAAAGTATTCTATGGTATTTCCACCATTTTTTTGCTCCATAATTGCTTGACCTATATGGATAATTTCAGTTGTTCTTTCGCCGAAACAGTGAATACCCAGTATTTCTTTTGTTTCAATATGAAATAGTAATTTCAAGCTACCTACTTCAGTACCTGCAATTTGTGCGCGGGCTAAATGTTTAAATTGAGCTCTTCCCACTTCATAAGGTATTTTAGCTGCTGTTAGTTCTTGTTCTGTTTTTCCGACAGAACTCATTTCTGGAATGGTGTAAATTCCTACGGGTAAATCGCTAATTATTTTTGCGTGGCAATGGCCATTAACAATTGCATCAGCGGCTATTCTTCCTTGATCAAAGGCCGCACTCGCTAAACTTGGATAGCCTATTACATCACCTACCGCATAAATATTTTCTGTCTGGGTTTGGTGATTGCCATTAACTTTTAGTAATCCTCGGCCATCGGCTTCTAAATCTACCGCAGCTAAATTTAATTTGTCTGTATTACCTGTTCTGCCATTAGCAAATAAAATACAATCAGCTTGCATTTTTTTACCTGACTCCATGTGGACAACAACACAATCACTTTTTGTTTCTATGCGTGAAAATTCTTCGTTGTGTCTGATCACTATCCCACTATTCCAGAAATGGTAACTCAATGCATCTGAAATTTCAGCATCCATAAAAGCGAGTAATCTTTCACGCGTGTTGATTAAATCAACCTTGGCACCTAAGCCTCTGAAAATAGAGGCATATTCACACCCTATTACGCCGGCGCCATAGATGATGATGTGTCTTGGATCGTGTTTTAGTTTTAATATAGTGTCGCTGTCGTAAACTCTTGCATGTTCAAAATCAATTTCTGGTGGATGATATGGCCTGGAACCGGTTGCAATAACAATCGTTTCTGCAGTTAATTGTTCAACCGAGCCATCAGCCTGAGTTACCTGGATCGTATTTTTATCTACAAAAGAGGCTTCTCCATGATACAAAGAAATTCTATTGCGATCATAAAAACTGGTACGCAGGTTTACTTGTTTTGAAATGACATTACTTGCATGATTTAAAATATCAGGGAAAGTCAGTTTATTTCTTTGCTCTGTTTTGTTAAACAGAGGATTTCGATTATATTCTATTAATCGACTAACTGAATGTCGCAATGCTTTTGATGGAATTGTTCCCCAGTGAGTACATCCACCGCCAACAGATTGCTGCTTTTCAATTACTGCAACTCTTTTTTTACTTTTGGCCAAATTCATGGCAGTACCTTCACCGCCCGGGCCAGTTCCTATTATGATGGCATCGTATTGATATTTAATTTTTTCGACTTGTTTTGACGGTTTGCTTTGTTTAGCCACCATAAATCCTTATTTATCTATTTTCAGCCCGTATATTGCACTTTTAACAAGCGCGAATTAAGTGCTAACCAGGCCTGTTTTTGTTCTTGCCAGGCTATTTTTAATTCTTGGTACTGTTTGATTAATGCTAATTTTTCATATTGTTGCAACATGCTACTTTTTTTAGAATCAAGTAACTTTTTCTTTAACTTGGCATAGTGTTGCAACTTTATCAGTAATAAATCATATTCATTTTGTAGTAGATCAAGTTTTTCCTGAGCTTTAGGAAAGTTAGAAAGAGACTTGGTCGTTCTGGCCAATTGTGTTTCTGCTTTGGCTTTTTCTATTCTTTCGAGTGAAACTGTTTTTAGCTTAGTTGCCAATCCAACAAAAGAAAGTGATTTAATCATCCATTTTGTAGGATCGTATTGCCACCATTTTATACCGTTTCGATAGTCACTTGCAAAAATATGGTGGAAATTATGATATCCCTCGCCATAAGTAAATAAGGCTAAAATGCCGTTATCTCTCGCTGTATTGTCTTGAGTATAAGGGCGTGTACCCCATATATGTGCAATTGAATTAATAAAAAATGTAAAATGTTGGCTTAATACTAACCTTAAAACCCCGGTAAGTAATAACATTCCTATAATATCATTAAAAATAATCCCAAATAAGAGTGGAATTCCGATGTTTGTCAATAAAGTTAATAATAAGTAGTGCTTGTGCTGCCACATAACAATTTTATTTTTCTGCAGATCTTTAACGTTTTTATAATTACCATATTGTTCACCTTGATGATCTCTTAACATCCATCCAATATGGCTATACCAAAAGCCATTTGTCGCTGCATAAGGATCTTTTACAGGATCATCTACTTGGCCATGATGAACTCTATGATCTGAACTCCAGTGCAATGCACTATTTTGTATGGCAAATGCACCACCTATTGCATATATTACCTGAAGTATGGGATGTGCTTGGTAACTTTTGTGTGCCCAGAGTCTATGGTAGCCTGCAGTAATAGACAGACCGCAAAAGAACATACAAGCAATAAAGGCCCAGAAATTATCGCTGCTGTAACCAAATTTAATGCCATACCAAGGCACTATGGTTATAGCGATAATAAATGTAATTGTAAAAAATAGAACGTTTGTCCAGATAATTGGTGGTTTATTCATCGTAATTTTATTTTGAGCGTACGGTTGTACGCTAAAATAGTTGGTGAGCGGCCATTCGTCAAGTGCCAAATTAATTCAATAAAGAATTAAAGCCAATTATGTTAAACTAAAAGTACCTGTATAAGTGTAAAAACATAATTTAGGCGCGCATGTTTTTGAGTAGGAAGGGAAATGAATGACAGGCATTAGAGCAAAACAAAAAGAAAAAACCAGACTCGCAATTATTGAGGCCGCGTTTAATCAATTAAGTGCAGAGCATAGTTTATCTAATTTAAGTTTACGTGAAGTATCACGTGAAGCAGGAATAGCACCGACATCTTTTTACCGGCATTTTAAAGATATGAATGAATTGGGCCTCACATTAGTCGATGAAGCAGGTTTAACTTTAAGACAATTAATGCGCCAGGCAAGAAGAAGAATAAAAAATGAAGGGAGTGTGATCACAACCTCAGTACATACATTCATGGAGTTTATTGCAAGTTCGAGCAATCAATTTAGATTATTACTCAGAGAACGGTCTGGTACGTCAATCGCTTTTAGAAGCGCAGTCGCAAGAGAAATTAAGCATTTTATTTTGGAGTTAGCACATTATTTAGAAAATGAAATGCACATAAGTGCTGATCTGGCATATATACAAGCTGAAGCTATGGTGACTTTAGTCTTTAATGCAGGTGCTGAAGCCTTAGATATAGATAAAAAGCAAAGGAAGGAATTAGTTGATCGGCTCATTTGGCAATTAAGATATATTGCCAAAGGAGCGAGTAGTTATAATAAAAAGAATCATTAAACTTTATTTTCTGGTTAGAAAAACGCCAGATTCAATATGGTGTGTATAAGGAAATTGATCAAATATCGCAAACCGTTCGACTTTGTGTGTTTGACATAATACCTTTAAATCTCTTTCTAATGTTTCTGGATTACATGAGATATAAATAATATTGTTATAATTTTGGCATAGAGTGGTTGTTTGTCCATCTAGTCCAGCTCTTGGTGGGTCAACCAAAATGGTATTGCAGTTATAGCTGTTTAAATCGATTCCTTTTAGGCGACTAAATTGTTTTTCACCTTTTATTGCCAGCGTAAACTCTTCGCTGGACATACGAATAATATCCAGGTTATTAACTTTATTAGCTGCAATATTAAATTGGGCTGAATTGACCGATGATTTTGAAATTTCTGTCGCTAATACTCGGTCAAACTCACTGGCTAATGCAATTGAAAAGTTACCGTTACCACAATAAAGCTCTAACAAATCATGCGTAAGATCCTTGCTGATATCTAATGCCCATTCGAGCATTTTTTGATTTAGCTTTGCATTGGGTTGGGTAAAACTATTTTCAACTTGTTGATAGGTGAGTTGCTTATTGGCTACGGTGAGTTTCTCTATTACATATTCATTGCCTAAAACAATTTTTTGTTTTCTGGCTCGACCGATCAAATCTAAATTAAATTCCTGGCCTAATTGCTTTTTTAGTTTTTCAGCTTCTAATAACCACTCTTCATCTAATGGTTTGTGATAAAGTAAGCTAACTAATACTTCACCACTTAATGTCGAAAGATAATCAATTTGAAACAATTTACGTCTAAGTACTTCATTAAGCTGTAATGCGGCTATTAGTTTAGGCATCAATTCATAAATAATAGGTGCGGCAGGTTCAAACTGATTTATACGAATTTTTTCCTTGGTTTGTTGATCAAACATAATATGAAATAGGTCATCACCATCATGCCACACCCTAAATTCAGCTCGCTGGCGGTAATGTTTTGGTTCCGAATTAAAAACTTCTAACGCATTGACACCAAATTGTGAAAATTGTGATTGAATACGAGATTCTTTTTCACTTAATTGTGCATCATAAGTACTTACATCTATTTCAATGACTGCCATTGGATCACCTTGTTAAATTTATCGCGCCATTTTATGAAGTGCATTGTGTTTGTCCAGTATTAATTATGACTTTATAATTAATGAAACATATCTTCCGCACAATTTCGGCTCCACCTGAGTGATTTATTTTTGCACAGTTGTGTGCGAAATAGATCACACCACTACGCGACGGTAGATCAAAGTACATCACAGCAATAGATCACTTACAGCAAGAACCATCCCAGCCATAATACCAACACTCTTAGCCTTTTGTATGCGCTACCCTGATGACGGACTTAAAACAAATCTCCATCCATTCCATAGATCACCTGGGTGTGGTTTCAGCTTTGCTGAAAAAATACCGGGTTGCCGAGCGCATTGACTCTCTTGTTCCCATTGCAAAAGACGACCGCACTAATACCACTTATGGTCAGCGTGTCTGCGCTATGATCCTTAATGGTCTGGGTTTTACCAACAGCACACTTTACATGTCACCCGAATTTTTCCAGGACAAACCCGTTGAGCTTTTGATTGGCGAAGGGATCTGTGCTGAGGACTTAAATGAGAACGCCTTAGGTCGGGGGTTGGATGCCTTGCATGAATACGGCACGACCAGCTTATTTAGCCGGTTGGCCTTCGACATTGTTCAGGAGCAGGGGCTGCTCGGAAGATATAACCACCTGGATACAACCAGTCTGGCACTGTTTGGTCAGTATGATTCTGACGAGTGGGATAATGCGCCAATCCCCTCATACGGCCACTCCAAAGACCATCGGCCAGATCTCAAACAGATTGTGGTAACACTCATCACCAATGGACCGGCGGGTGTCCCCTTATTTTATGACGCGCATGACGGCAACGCCTCAGATAAAACAACGTTTCATGAGAGCATTGCATTGATGAGCGCGTTCTTCCAGAAGCAGGCCTCCAGCGGCGACTTCCTGTGGGTGGCGGATTCAGCTTTGTACAATGAGGAAAAGCTTCAAAAGGCCAATGTCTTATGGTTAACCCGCGTCCCCGCGACAGTCAAAGCCGTGAAAACCTATGTTGCACAATCGGGCTGCACCTATGAATGGGAAGAACTGGGCAATGGCTACCAGTGCACATCAGTCGAAGGGCCTGAGGGTGAATATTGGATGTTATACAGTTCAGCCAAAGGTAAGGCCAGCCAGTTAAAGACCCTGGCTAAGAAAATAGAAAAAGAGCGCATTGCTCAGGAGCAAGCGTTCAAAAAAGCCACAGGTACGCTTTATGGCTGTGAGTGTGATGCACGAAAAGCCGTACAGGTTCTAAGTAAAAAGCTGAAGTACCACCGCGTCGTGGAGCGAGACATGGTGGCAGTGATGGGGTGCGATAAACCGGGTCGGCCAAAAGCCGGGGATAAAAAAATTAAAGGTTACCGGATTAAAGTCGAATTGATTGAAGATAATGAAGCCATCGCCACAGCCAAAGAGCCGCTGGGTAGGTTCATTCTGTCGACGAATAAAAAAGGGATGTCTGGAGCTCAGGTGCTGCAAGACTATAAAGGGCAGTCACAAGTCGAAAATGGCTTTCGGTTCCTCAAAGACAAATCGTTTCAAAACAACCGGATCTTCCTTCAAAATCCACAGAGGATAGATGCCTTGATGATGATCATGACGTTGTCATTACTGGTATATAACTTAGGCCAGTATCAGTTAAGAGAGCGGCTCAAAGCGGAGGATGAAAGTGTGCCAGATCAAAAGGGCAAGCCAACAAAATCACCGACACTGCGCTGGGTATTTCAAATGCTTAGCGGAATAAGCAGCGCAAGCATAGCAGGGCAGGAAATGGTGATTGCTAATATAGGAGAAAGAGAAGCCAAGGTGATCCGCCTACTGGGTGAGGAGACCATGGCGATTTATAAAATCAGCTAATCGACATATTCAGGATAAAAGACACTGCTGTGCGGTGGAGTCCATCGTGCCTGAAATTTACCCATCACAGCTAGGGTTGAAGCTCAATTTTTAAAAAATTATTTCAACCCAGCCCAATTTCTTACGAGCAGTAAAAATTGTGCCGACAGTCTGATGAAAGTAAAAATCACAGTGTTATCTCAGCTTGTGTAAAAAAATTAAAGGTTCATACTTAAGTGAAATGTTTTTTGGTCGATATATATACTAAATATTAATTACTATATAAAGTTCAGCTAGCGTTAAAGCTATTTTATTGGAGAAAACCCATGAAAATTGATTCATCTGGTTTCCAGCCAGCTTCGTTATTTAATCAGCTTTTCAAAAAAAATGACAAAGCAACTAATGCATCGGCCTTGTCCAGCACAGTAAATTTAACCGATAAAGTTAAGTTAGGTGCCAAGCTGATGAATGACAGATTAGCTGAATCATTACAAATACCCGCTGAAAAAAAACTATCAAATGATTTATTTGATTTTGAAGAAGTCGCTAAAAATGTACTTGGATTTGTGCAAAACGCAGTATTAAAAGCAAAAGGAAAAGGCGAATCGCAGGAGCAATTGCAATCAATGTTAGATCAGGCAAGAGAAGGCATTAAGATTGGTATTGAAGAAGCAACAGAAGAGCTTGAAGAATCAGGATTGTTAACAGATGATATTAAAGTTGGCATTGCCAATAGTGAAAAATTAATGTCTGAAGGGTTAGATGAATTTGAAAAGTCACTATTTGAATCACTTCCGCCAATCAGTAATTACCGGGAGGCGAGTAGTTATAGTTTAACTAATGGAGCATCGTTAAATATAAGAACCCAAGAAGGTGATGAAATAGCCATTACTTTCAATTCCAGTTATCAACATAATTCAGCTGCAGGTTATCAGGGGAGTGCCCAAGGGGGATCTTATGCTTCCTACGATGCAAAATCATACGCTAGTTCATTTTCATTTGAGGTGACAGGAGATCTTAATGAACAAGAGCAGCAAGCGATAAATGAAATCATGGCCGATTTACAACAAGTAAGCGATAGTTTCTTTTCAGGATCACTGGATGAAGCTTTTGAAAAAGCGTTAGACATTAATATGGATACCAGTCAGTTAGCATCTTTCTCAATGAACTTACAACAAACAGAATCTTTAGCGAGTATTAAAGAGTATCAAGCTGTATTACCTGGAGCACGTTTAGCAAACCAATTAGCACCGATTAACGATGGGTTAGAGCAAGCCTTTAATAAAGCAGTGCCACTTGGGATTGAGCAAGAACTATCTGGCATATTGCAATGGCTAAATCAAGAAAGAGAACAAGCTGATAAATTTATTGCATATAGCCAATCGATTTTTGACCATTTACAGCAAATTCAAGAACAATAAAAAAAGGCCACATATAATGTGGCCTTAGAATCTAAAAACTAATTTTTAATCAAGCTGATTGATCACTTGAATCAGTTTTGAATGGTGTATCTGAGTTTTCTTGTTTTTGTTTTGCTTCTCGAACCTTTAAAGTCCTTTGTTGGAATTCAGAATCATTTAAAGATTTTATGGCTGAATCAGCATCTGACTCGGCCATTTCAACAAATCCAAAACCACGACGCTTGCCCGTGTTCTTATCTTTCAATAAGCGCACCGTCATTACTTTTCCGTGTTCTTCAAATAATTGACGTACAACTGACTCATTTGCACGGTAAGGTAAATTACCTACATATAGCGTCTTGGTTTGGGTTTCTGCATCGTTGACTACTGAATTAGAAGTGGATGAAATTACCAGCCCTCCAACTAAGAGACCAACAGCAAGCAAAATTGCAGGATCGAAAGTAAAACTCGTTACAGTGATCAAAACGAAACCTACAATGGCGAGAAGTACAGATAAAATAATAGATTTTTGACTTGGAAAGTTCATTGTTATTACCAATTACACATAAATTAAACATAAAATTAACATCGGTGAGCTGAATATCTTAACTATATATATAAACTTCGCAATAAAATTTAGGTGTTAAATTCAAAAAAACATATTGTTAGTTAATTTTAATGCTGTGAGTTGATGTGTTTTTATGCGTTAAGGGTGAAAATTGAACGAATGATTATCTTTTTTAAAAAACTTCAAAAAAACACTTGCGATCAAAAAGGATCTCCCTATAATGCGCATCCACCGACACAGAGGGGTGAGACACGAAATAGAAAAGCATTACTTTTCAGTGTTGAACGCAAAACCTCGAGCGGTTGAGCCGAATATGACCACAGGAAGTGTTTAGCAAAAGAAGTTAAAAATTAATTTTAAATTAAGGCTTGACTCAAAATAAACACGGTGTATTATGCACACCCCAAGCGAAACGCCACTGGCAATTAGCTTGAAACGTTCTTTAACAATTTAAGTAATCATCTGTGTGGGCACTCTTACAGGTAAGATTCTAACAGTTACTTCACTCTTAATTGAGTGGTAACAAAAAATTTAGAGCCTCATTAAGTTCTGTAATGAAAGTGTTTACACAGTCATATGCGACGTTATGTTTCGTCTCTTTTTATAAAGGGATTAAATATAATATCAAAAACAGAATTCATTGAGCTGTCGAAAGACAAAAAACTTTTAATTGAAGAGTTTGATCATGGCTCAGATTGAACGCTGGCGGCAGGCCTAACACATGCAAGTCGAGCGGTAACATTTCTAGCTTGCTAGAAGATGACGAGCGGCGGACGGGTGAGTAATGCTTGGGAATATGCCTTTAGGTGGGGGACAACAGTTGGAAACGACTGCTAATACCGCATAATATCTACGGATCAAAGTGGGGGACCTTCTGGCCTCACGCCTATAGATTAGCCCAAGTGGGATTAGCTAGTTGGTGAGGTAAAGGCTCACCAAGGCGACGATCCCTAGCTGGTTTGAGAGGATGATCAGCCACACTGGAACTGAGACACGGTCCAGACTCCTACGGGAGGCAGCAGTGGGGAATATTGCACAATGGGCGCAAGCCTGATGCAGCCATGCCGCGTGTGTGAAGAAGGCCCTAGGGTTGTAAAGCACTTTCAGCGAGGAGGAAAGGTTATAGTTTAATAGGCTGTAGCTGTGACGTTACTCGCAGAAGAAGCACCGGCTAACTTCGTGCCAGCAGCCGCGGTAATACGAGGGGTGCAAGCGTTAATCGGAATTACTGGGCGTAAAGCGTACGCAGGCGGTTTGTTAAGCGAGATGTGAAAGCCCCGGGCTCAACCTGGGAACTGCATTTCGAACTGGCAGACTAGAGTATGATAGAGGGTGGTAGAATTTCAGGTGTAGCGGTGAAATGCGTAGAGATCTGAAGGAATACCGATGGCGAAGGCAGCCACCTGGGTCAATACTGACGCTCATGTACGAAAGCGTGGGGAGCAAACGGGATTAGATACCCCGGTAGTCCACGCCGTAAACGATGTCTACTAGGAGCTGGGGTCTTCGGACAACTTTTCCAAAGCTAACGCATTAAGTAGACCGCCTGGGGAGTACGGCCGCAAGGTTAAAACTCAAATGAATTGACGGGGGCCCGCACAAGCGGTGGAGCATGTGGTTTAATTCGATGCAACGCGAAGAACCTTACCTACACTTGACATCCAGAGAACTTACCAGAGATGGTTTGGTGCCTTCGGGAGCTCTGAGACAGGTGCTGCATGGCTGTCGTCAGCTCGTGTTGTGAGATGTTGGGTTAAGTCCCGCAACGAGCGCAACCCCTATCCTTAGTTGCTAGCAGGTCATGCTGAGAACTCTAAGGAGACTGCCGGTGATAAACCGGAGGAAGGTGGGGACGACGTCAAGTCATCATGGCCCTTACGTGTAGGGCTACACACGTGCTACAATGGCAGGTACAGAGTGCTGCGAGCTCGCGAGAGTCAGCGAATCACTTAAAGCCTGTCGTAGTCCGGATTGGAGTCTGCAACTCGACTCCATGAAGTCGGAATCGCTAGTAATCGCGGATCAGAATGCCGCGGTGAATACGTTCCCGGGCCTTGTACACACCGCCCGTCACACCATGGGAGTGGGTTGCTCCAGAAGTGGCTAGTCTAACCTTAGGGAGGACGGTCACCACGGAGTGATTCATGACTGGGGTGAAGTCGTAACAAGGTAGCCCTAGGGGAACCTGGGGCTGGATCACCTCCTTATACGATTTAGAATCGATTTGTTCGCAGTGTCCACACAGATGATTACGTAAATGAGAACATTGTTCGTGTTAATGAACAATTATTGTGGGTCTGTAGCTCAGTTGGTTAGAGCGCACCCCTGATAAGGGTGAGGTCGGTAGTTCAAATCTACTCAGACCCACCACTTTCGTTGCTTGAAAGTGGAATACAATAAAACATCTTTTAGTGGGGTTATAGCTCAGCTGGGAGAGCGCCTGCCTTGCACGCAGGAGGTCTGCGGTTCGATCCCGCATAGCTCCACCACTTAATTAAAATGTTTTACTTTTCATAAATAAATGAGTTTTAAAAAGCTTGATTATTTATGAGAAGTTTTTCTCATGCTCTTTAAAAATTTGGAAAGCTGATATAAAAATTCTTTAAACTTATTCTTATGAATAAGATTTAAAAGAGTTCTTAAAAAGTAAAAGCGAATATCGAAAGATATTTGTAATTATGCCAGTTTATTGTTTTGTGACTTAGGTTACGAAGGAATGAAGTGGTATCTACTTTAGTATTCAAAACATTAACTTCTGGCGAAGTTAACTGTCATAAGATAATACAAGTTAAATTTGTATTGCGATGTGGATTTTGAATTTAGACAACGCCGCCGATTATTTTGTCGCCGGGAGCATAACGAGTTATGTGACCAAGCAAAATAAGACAGCAAGGCAGTATAAATACAAAAGACCAAGCAAGACTTTTTTGGGTTGTATGGTTAAGTGACTAAGCGTACACGGTGGATGCCTTGGCAGTTGGAGGCGATGAAGGACGTATTAACTTGCGATAAGCTAAGTCGAGCTAGTAAAAAGCACTTGAGACTTAGATTTCCGAATGGGGAAACCCACCTGTTTTACAGGTATCGTTAACTGAATACATAGGTTAACGAGGCGAACGCGGAGAACTGAAACATCTAAGTACCCGTAGGAAAAGAAATCAACCGAGATTTCGAAAGTAGCGGCGAGCGAAATCGAAACAGCCCTTAAGCTTATTTGTGATTAGTAGAATGCTCTGGAAAGTGCAACGATACAGGGTGATAGTCCCGTATATGAAAATCTATAATAAGTGAAATCGAGTAGGTCGGGACACGTGATATCCTGACTGAATATGGGGGGACCATCCTCCAAGGCTAAATACTCCCAACTGACCGATAGTGAACCAGTACCGTGAGGGAAAGGCGAAAAGAACCCCTGTGAGGGGAGTGAAATAGAACCTGAAACCGTGTACGTACAAGCAGTAGGAGCCTACTAGTTAGGTGACTGCGTACCTTTTGTATAATGGGTCAGCGACTTATATTTTGTAGCGAGGTTAACCGAATAGGGGAGCCGTAGGGAAACCGAGTCTTAACTGGGCGAATAGTTGCAGGGTATAGACCCGAAACCCGGTGATCTAGCCATGGGCAGGTTGAAGGTTGAGTAACATCAACTGGAGGACCGAACCCACTTACGTTGAAAAGTGAGGGGATGACTTGTGGCTAGGAGTGAAAGGCTAATCAAACCGGGAGATAGCTGGTTCTCCCCGAAATCTATTTAGGTAGAGCCTCGGACGAATACTTACGGGGGTAGAGCACTGTTTGGGCTAGGGGGTCATCCCGACTTACCAACCCCATGCAAACTCCGAATACCGTAAAGTAATATCCGGGAGACACACGGTGGGTGCTAACGTCCATCGTGAAGAGGGAAACAACCCAGAACGCCAGCTAAGGTCCCAAAGTGTATGTTAAGTGGGAAACGATGTGGAAAGGCCCAGACAGCCAGGAGGTTGGCTTAGAAGCAGCCATCCTTTAAAGAAAGCGTAATAGCTCACTGGTCGAGTCGGTCTGCGCGGAAGATGTAACGGGGCTAAACATACCACCGAAGCTGCGTCTGCGAACTTATGTTTGCGGGGTAGGGGAGCGTTCTGTAAGCCGTTGAAGGTGGCCCGGGAGGGTTGCTGGAGGTATCAGAAGTGCGAATGCTGACATGAGTAACGATAATGGGGGTGAAAAACCCCCACGCCGGAAGACCAAGGGTTCCTATCCCATGTTAATCAGGGTAGGGTGAGTCGACTCCTAAGGCGAGGCCGAAAGGCGTAGTCGATGGGAAACAGGTTAATATTCCTGTACTTATTATGAATGCGAAGGGGGGACGGAGCAGGCTAAGCAAGCATGGCGTTGGTTGTCCATGTGAAAGATTGTAGGCTGACGACTTAGGTAAATCCGGGTTGTTGTTAAGGCTGAGAGTCGAGACGAGTCACTACGGTGATGAAGTTGTTGATGCCATACTTCCAGGAAAAGCCTCTAAGCTTCAGTTCATAATGAATCGTACCCCAAACCGACACAGGTGGTCAGGTAGAGAATACTAAGGCGCTTGAGAGAACTCGGGTGAAGGAACTAGGCAAAATAGTACCGTAACTTCGGGAGAAGGTACGCCAACATTAGGTGAAGCGACTTGCTTGTGGAGCTGAAGTTGGTCTAAGAAACCAGGTGGCTGGGACTGTTTATTAAAAACACAGCACTGTGCAAAATCGAAAGATGACGTATACGGTGTGACACCTGCCCGGTGCCGGAAGGTTAATTGATGGGGTTATCTTCGGAGAAGCTCTTGATCGAAGCCCCGGTAAACGGCGGCCGTAACTATAACGGTCCTAAGGTAGCGAAATTCCTTGTCGGGTAAGTTCCGACCTGCACGAATGGTGTAACCATGGCCACGCTGTCTCCACCCGAGACTCAGTGAAATTGAAATCGCAGTGAAGATGCTGTGTACCCGCGGCTAGACGGAAAGACCCCGTGAACCTTTACTACAGCTTGGCACTGAACATTGAACCTACATGTGTAGGATAGGTGGGAGACTTAGAAGATGAGACGCTAGTTTTGTTGGAGTCAACCTTGAAATACCACCCTTGTAGTTTTGATGTTCTAACATAGGTCCCTTATCGGGATTGTGGACAGTGCCTGGTGGGTAGTTTGACTGGGGCGGTCTCCTCCCAAAGAGTAACGGAGGAGCACGAAGGTTTGCTAAGTACGGTCGGACATCGTACGGTTAGTGTAATGGTAGAAGCAAGCTTAACTGCGAGACAGACACGTCGAGCAGGTACGAAAGTAGGTCATAGTGATCCGGTGGTTCTGAATGGAAGGGCCATCGCTCAACGGATAAAAGGTACTCCGGGGATAACAGGCTGATACCGCCCAAGAGTTCATATCGACGGCGGTGTTTGGCACCTCGATGTCGGCTCATCACATCCTGGGGCTGAAGTCGGTCCCAAGGGTATGGCTGTTCGCCATTTAAAGTGGTACGCGAGCTGGGTTTAGAACGTCGTGAGACAGTTCGGTCCCTATCTGCCGTGGGCGTTTGAGAATTGAGAGGGGCTGCTCCTAGTACGAGAGGACCGGAGTGGACGAACCGCTGGTGTTCGGGTTGTTTTGCCAAAGGCATTGCCCGGTAGCTACGTTCGGAACTGATAAGCGCTGAAAGCATCTAAGCGCGAAGCAGGCCTCGAGATGAGTTCTCACTAGAGCTATAAGCTCTCTGAAGGGCCGTTGGAGACTACAACGTTGATAGGCAAGGTGTGTAAGGGTTGTGAGGCCTTTAGCTAACTTGTACTAATTACCCGTGAGGCTTAACCATACAACACCAAAGTGGTTTTGTTGTGTGATAGTTAAAGCGCAAAACAGAAGTTATTGTTTGTAGGTTGGAATTTATTCTGACAAAACTAAAGTAGAGATAAACACTAGGAACTAGAAATCTAGGGTCTAGGAGTTACTTTTAAATCAGCATTCCGAATTTTAGATTGAAGGATTCTAGAAACTAGCATCTAGTAACTAGGCCCTTAAATCAACCAAATTTGCTTGGTGACAATAGCGTTTTGGACCCACCTGATCCCATGCCGAACTCAGTAGTGAAACGAAACAGCGCCGATGGTAGTGTGGGGTTACCCATGTGAGAGTAGGACATCGCCAGGCTCCAAATAAACAAAAAAGCCCGAACTAATGTTCGGGCTTTTTTGTGTTCTCAGAAAACTCGAACATGGGTAGATTAAAAGCATTCGCGCAGCGAATATCCTTTATGTGATAGTAGGGTTATAGCGGAGTCTTTGCGAAATATATTTCGCCCGATATAACGCGAGAAATGGATTTCGAGCCGGACGATGCTACAGGATGTATTCCACAATATATATAACCGTACCAGTCTCCACACTCTATATTCACAAAAACCTCGACAGTTTTTGTCGGGGTTTTTTAATTTTTGGGATTTGATAATGCGCTATTCGCACATGGGTACCATGTGTGAGTAGGGTGAAGTGGGGGCTTTGCGAAACGTGTTTCGCCCACTGAACGCCGTAGGGCTTGCCCGTCGGCCGGACCTGAGCCAGGCTCCGCTCTCCATAAAGAACAACAAAAAGGCCTCTGCAATGCAGAGGCCTTTTTGTTTTCTATAAGCTGGCTTTGATGTCCTACTCTCGAGTAGGGTGAAACGAGTGTTTTAGTGAAGCGTGCTTCACCTCGTTGAACGCCGTAGGGCTTGCCCGCAGGCCGGACCTGAGCCAGGCTCTTCTCAAACCTTAAAGAATAATACCCATTCCGATAATTTAATGATCTTCTTTAAATTCCGATAATTATGTGATCTAATAACCAAAGAAAGGAGGGTTATTAATGTCAAAAACTTTATCACAAATAATTTCGTCAACCGCAAACGCTAGACTCCGACTGCGCTTACTGGCCGTTTCCCACTTTATAGATGGTAAAAATCGAACTCAAATTGCGAGTTATTTAAAGGTAAGTAGAACTAGCGTAAATAAATGGATTAAATGCTATTTAAATAATGGTTTAAAGGGACTTGAAGAGAAAGAACGTACAGGACGCCCTAAAGCATTAACTGATAGTCAATTACAGCAAGTTAAGAATTATGTTGTAAGTTCAGCTGTAAAACCTGATGGTGGTCGATTACAAGGTAAAGACGTACAAGCTTATATTTCATCTGAATTTAATGTTAAATATCAAAAAACAAATATTTATCACTTGCTGCATAAACTTAATTTAAGTTGGATCACCACCCGCTCAAAACATCCAAAACAATCGGTTGAAGTACAAGAAGATTTTAAAAAAATTCCAAATAAAAACGATCCTTAAGATCCCAGGATATATTGCGCTTGATTGCGTTGATATTTGGTTTCAAGATGAGGCACGGTTTGGGCAGCAGAATACGACTACACGAGTTTGGGCTGAGACAGGAACGCGACCACGTGTAGTTCAGCAGCAACAATTTACATATGCTTATTTGTTTGGTGCGGTGTGTATGTCAAATGGAAAGACGGAAGCAATTATAGCTCCGGTAAGTAATATGGACGTTATGAGCGCTCATTTGAAATTAATATCAGATGCAACAGAAGCTGGTCGACATGCAGTAGTGATCATGGACGGTGCCAGCTGGCATCAAGAATATCTTGATGAAAGTTTCCCTAACTTAAGCATCATACACCTCCCACCTTATTCACCGGAGTTAAATCCGATAGAACAAGTTTGGTCCTGGTTAAGACAAAATGAAATAGCTAATAGGTCGTTTAAAGATTATGAGGACATTGTTGATAAATGTACAACCGCTTGGAATAACTTTAGAAGTGATGTTGATAGAGTAATGTCCTTATGTACAAGGGATTGGGCAAAAATGGACAGTTAATTATCGGAATTGGTATAATACCAATTCCGATAATTATGTGATCTAATAGCCAAAGAAAGGAGGGTTATTAATGTCAAAAACTTTATCACAAATAATTTCGTCAACCGCTAACGCTAGACTCCGACTGCGCTTATTGGCCGTTTCCCACTTTATAGATGGTAAAAATCGAACTCAAATTGCGAGTTATTTAAAGGTAAGTAGAACTAGCGTAAATAAATGGATTAAATGCTATTTAAATAATGGTTTAAAGATAGTCAATTACAGCAAGTTAAGAATTATGTTGTAAGTTCAGCTGTAAAACCTGATGGTGGTCGATTACAAGGTAAAGACATACAAGCTTATATTTCATCTGAATTTAATGTTAAATCCGACATTCCGCAGCACTTTTAGGAATAAATTTTTTGATAGATGCTGTCCATGCAATCAATAATAGTATTGTTTCTCTCTTCCACATTGAGGACTAATTGTTGTTCACTACTTATTGTTAACTCATGAATTCCCTGAAAACAAAAGAATACCCAGCGTGCGGTTGGATTTTGGCATGGTTTGAACTTCAGGTCGGGAAAATAGGCCGACTGCGCTTTTAATTCTCTTCTGATTTTATGTTCCAATGCGGCATAAACCATTAAACAACAGGTCATTACCATCAAGAGTGCTTTAATTCTCTCTGGTTTTTCAAATAAAGTGATGAAGTTAAAAAATCTGGGCTCTTTAGAAATCTAAACCCTTTTTCTACACTATGTTGTGATTTATAAAGGCTCAGCATTTTCTCCATGGTTAAACTCTCATCTAAATCATTGGTGGCTAAGACGAACATTTCTTTTTCCTGCAATCGTTGCGCGCGACTTTCTAGCGACGAATACAGTTGACCTGTTATTTGGTATTCATAGCTATCGGGTTGCTGATTGAGTTTAGGCCGACCACTTTGCTTAAATATGCCATGCTTAACGATTTCCTGCTCACTGATAGCAAGTTCATTATGTGATTTTAACCAGACTTCTAATGCCTTATCTGCATCTAATTCACAAGAAAAACGTTGGCGACTCAGTTTTTTAAACGATTTTAGTGCTTCGTTTGATGCTTTTGCATATTCCCATGCATCGCGATCACCTAATAACATCGATGGTGATCACTTTTAGCAAAAATGTTATTTAGCGATCGACTTGATGTTATTCACTTAAAAGTCATTATTTCATTCGTATTGTAGGTTTATTTACCCGTTATCCTTTCATCATTAACTTTGATAGGGATAACTATGCCAACGGCTACAATATCTATGCGAAAACTAAAAGAAATACTCAGATTAAAATATGCTGCAAAGCTAACTCATCGCCAAATAGCAAGCAGCTTATCTATATCACCCTCATCAGTGTCAAACTATGCAAACCGAGCCGCCCAACTTGGTATTACACAATGGCCACTGCCTGATGATTTTGATGATACAAAACTTAAACGTGAATTTTTTAATACCAACGTAAAACCCAAGCAGTATGCACTGCCTGATTGGCTCACCGTTAAAGAAGAGTTAACCTGTAAAACCATGACGCTATTACTGCTCTGGCAAGAGTATGTCGAGCAACACCCTGATGGACACTACAGTTACAATCACTTTTGTCGTCAATATAAATCATGGCTTGGTACACAAAGGTTATCCATGCGTCAACAACATTAAAGCCGGTGAAAAACTCTTTGTTGATTACTGTGGCCCAACAATGGCGATTATTAACCCTGTCACAGGAGAATTTAAAACCGCTCAAGTTTTTGTTGCTGTTATGGGCGCCTCAAATTTCACTTATGCAGAAGCAACATGGTCACAAGGGCTTGAAGACTGGATAATGAGTCATGTTCGTTGCTTCAAATTCTTAGGTGGCGTGCCTGAGTTAGTGATACCAGACAACCTTAAAAGTGCCGTCACCAAAGCTTGTCGTTACGAGCCAGATTTAAATCCAACTTACCAGCAGCTAGCTGAGCATTATCAAACGACAATTATCCCCGCACGGCCTTATAAGCCAAAAGATAAATCAAAGGCTGAAGTTGGTGTACAAATCGTCGAACGTTGGATAATGGCACGACTGCGTCATGAAAACTTCTTCAGCTTAAAACAGTTAAATCAACGCATTGCCGAGCTATTGATTGATTTAAATAACAGGAAAATGAAAAAACTACCAGGTACACGCACCTCACAATTCAATGCGATAGATAAGCCAGCGTTAAAATCCTAACCCAAACATAATTACATCTTCACCAAAGTCAGCAAAGTACGTGTGCATATTGATTATCACGTTGAGGTCGATAAACATTATTACTCAGTTCCATTCGCTTTAGTGAAACAAAATCTTGAAGCACACTTAACAGGTGAGCAAGTTCATTTATATCATCAAGATAAACTTGTTGCCGTTCACCCGAGAGCTCATGGCATTGGCGGACACACAACTAACGAACAACATATGCCGATAGCTCATCTAAAACAAAGTCAATGGACACCAATGCGCTTTGAACGTTGGGCAAAGCAAATAGGCAATGAAACAGAGTTACTCGTAATTCTTTACCTACAACAAAGAAAGCACCCAGAGCAAAGTTACCGCCGATGTTTAGGTTTACTGAATCTCGCTAAAAAATACACACCTGAGCGATTAAATGCAGCCTGTACCCGTGCGTTAGCAACAAACGTCACCACGCTAAAATCCATCACGAATATGTTAGACAAAGGGTTAGATAAGCAACCATTACCTAACGCTCAAATTGATTTATTAAAAGAAATAGAGCACGACAATATACGTGGCCAAGACTATTACCACTAAGGAATTATCATGAATGTATTAACACAACAACGAAACGCACTGAAACTGAGTGGTGTTAAAACCGCTTTAGCGCAACAAACTGAACAAGCCAGTCTTTACCTTGAGCAAAGTTTCGAAGAAAGGCTGAGCTTATTGCTCGAATATGAAATGAACGGTCGAGAGCAACGGCGCATAGAACGATTAACTAAACAAGCCAAATTCAGGTTGAAGGCTAACTTACAAGAAATAGATCACGGTGCCAAACGACAATTAAGTAAAGATAAAGTCAGAGCGCTTGCTCAAGGAGAATGGCTAAATTTACATCAAAACTTATTGATCACAGGTGCCACAGGTTGCGGAAAAACCTATTTAAGTTGCGCGCTTGGTTATCACTACTGCCAACAAGAACGCAGTGTTATTTATTTTAGGCTCAAAGAGTTACTTGAAAAGTTATTTATGGCACAAGCGGATGGAAGCTATCGAAAGGTCATCAACAAACTAAAAAGCTGTGACTTATTGATACTAGATGATTGGGGATTAGAGCCGCTCAATGCGCAACAGCGCAGTGATTTATTAGAATTAATTGATGCAAGATATGACCTAAAATCAACCATGATCACAAGCCAACTACCAGTAGAAAATTGGTATGAAATGATAGGAGAATAGACACATGCAGATGCCATTTTAGATCGCCTAGTACTCGTTCACAGAAGTTTTGATCAGTTGCCTTACTTAAATTCAGGCAACTGATTTATTCCAATTAATAACCTTATAGTTCGGCTTTTTCCTGCAATTGAAGTGATGAGTCCTTTCTTTTTAAGCGTTAAAATCATGGCATGAACACTTGATGATGCAGTCCCAAAATAACGCTCAAAATCACTTTCAGCAGGTGCAATACCATTCACTTTTGTGTAGTAATAAATAAATGCTAAATACTGCCCTTGTTTCGTAGTAAATGACGGCAACTTTTCTCTATTCATAATGAACTTTTTTCCTAATTGACGATCCTTTAATTCATATTTACTCATTTAATATTGTTATGAACCGAAAGTATATTGTTGAATTATCAGAAAAAGAAAAATACGAATTAGTTAATTACTGCAAAAAAGGCATGATCAATGTTCGAAAGTACAAACGAGCCGCTATTTTATTAAAAGCTGACCGTTGTCAATACACAACAGAGCAAATATGTGAGGCGATTCAAGTGAGTTCTTCAACTGTATTTCGAGTAAAGCGTCAGTTTGTCAAAGAGAGTTTAGATGCCGCTTTAAATGAAGGTGCACGCAGTGGTGCTATGAGAAAAACTTCCGCGAAAGATGAAGCAACTTTAATAGCAACAGCATGTACCGAGCCGCCAACAGGACATTGCAGATGGACATTAGCGTTGCTTGGTGAGCGATTAATTACACTGACGGATTTAAAGAGTATTTCGTATGAAACGATCCGTAGACGCCTTAAAGAAAATGCGTTAAAACCATGGCAAAAAAAGATGTGGTGTGTAGCGACAATGGACGCTGAGTATATTGCAAGAATGGAGCATGTACTTCAATTGTATGCAGAGCCAGCTGATGAGCTCAACCCCATCATTAACTTTGATGAGGCGATGAAGCAACTCGTTGATGATACACGGCCAGTACAACCCATGAAAAAGGGACAAGTAAAACGCCTAGATTATGAATATAAACGGGTTGGCGTGGCTAACTTATTTGTATTTTTTGACCGTCATCGGGGTTGGCGGCATGTTAAAACAACACAGAGGAAAACGAAAGTTGATTTTGCTCATTGTATGAAGGACTTAGTCGATGAACACTACCCACATGCGAATAAAATTCGTGTCGTACTAGATAACTTATCGACTCATACTGAAGGTGCGCTATATAAAGCATATTCACCTCAAGAAGCACGACGTATTTTAAATAAAATAGAGTTCCATTACACACCCAAACATGCGAGTTGGTTAAATATGGTCGAGATAGAAATTGGCAATATGAATAAGCAATGCTTAGATCGGCGCATAGCAAGTATGGAAGAGTTGAAGACAGAGCTTGCAGCGTGGGAATGGCGCCGAAATAAAGAAGGCGCTAGTATAAATTGGATGTTTAATGTTGATTCAGCACATGAAAAACTAGTGAGAGCCTATGGTTTTCTCAACTAGTCAAAATTTGTGTGATGAAGTACTAGTTCATGGTGCTATAAAAATTGAATTACATGGAGAATCAATGAGAAAAAAGATGAATAACTTGACTGAGCCAGGCACCGCGGTAGCCATTCACAAGTAACTCAAATTTTAACGTTTGTTGCACTGCGATCGCCGCTTTTACTTGTTTTAATTTTTGTGGTGCGCGCGAGATGAAAAGTTGTTTTTGTTCTTCAAGTGATTGCAGTGTTTCTGTGGTGTAAAGCGCTGCATCAGCAATAAAGCACTGGCTATCTTGAGTCGCTTTCAAACTGCTAATGTGGTGTTTAATAATGTTTTTAAATCCTTCATTATCATTAATATTACCACTGGCTGCTTGCATGTATACAGGGATACCCGCCTTGTTTTCCGTGATCAAATTAAGCACTGCTTGATTCAATTCTGGCCGATGATCGAGGCTATATCCTCGTACTAACTTAATCGCTTGGCTATTTTCATCACGTTCATAATTACCATCAACATGAATACTGGTTGAATCTAAATTAATGTCTTCACATGGTAGTTCTAATTGCTCAACAACACTTGCTGAAAGTGTTTGATAGATATCTGATACACCTTTTTCGTAAAGTTTATCCAGGCAACGACCTAAAGCATCGTCATTTATATATTCTGCCTTGATCCCTTTGCCTAAAAGGCGCTCAACAGGACGTTCTTTAAAGTATTGTGGTGCGGCCAACAAAACCTAAGCCATTAAGGATCATAGCCTCAACGAGTTGACCGTAAGAAATAAGCTTATCGTCAGCCTGCTCAGGAAATGCGTTATCAATGAGTTTGGCAATCCCAAGCTCTTTGTTCATGCCAGCAACTAAACCTAAATGATCAATACTTTTTGTTGAATACGACGCTATTACTTTTCCATTACTTAAAGATAAGTAATAGATCAAATATGAAGATCTACGTCAAGTATTTTTTATTAAAATTTTAGGTGCGAAAACACAGAATTATTGATTTTAAACAAGATTAAATCTAACCATGTAATACATTTTGAATAAAGTTGTCATTAATTTGCAATTAAATGGGTATATTTTTCTTTGTTGAGTTTGGATTTAATTGTGTGTGAATTATTTATGCTTGCCTATGTGCTCGGTTAATGTTTAAAATAGCCGCAACACTTTATGATTAGATTTAAAACGATGCAAATAATTTTATTAATTACACTGCTTATTAAACTGAACCTCCTAACGAGGTGTTTCGGGAGCTAGTGTATTTGCATCAAAAAATACAAATAGAAACCCCGACATATGTTCGGGGTTTTTTTTTAGCATGAATTGGTAATACAACAATGGGCATGGCCCTATGGGAATGAGGCGAAAATATGAGTGATAAAGTTTGGATTTTTGATACAACATTAAGAGATGGTGAACAAGCATTAAAAGCAAGCCTGACCGAAGATGACAAAGTACGTTTAGCTCATATTATCAGTCGCCTGAATGTTGACGTAATGGAAGTTGGTTTTCCTGTATCTAGCCCCGCAGATTTTAATGCTGTAAGAAGAATTGCAGATGAGGTCAAGGGGCCTGTGATCTGCGGATTAGCCCGAGCGATCCCTAAAGATATCCAAGCTTGTGGAGAGGCATTAAAACCCGCAGAAAAGAAACGTATCCATACTTTTATCGCAACTAGCCCATTACATTTAGAACATAAATTGAGAATGAGCTTAGATAAAGCTATTGAGATGGCAGTAAAGTGTATCAAACAGGCATTAACTTATACTGATGATGTCGAATTTTCATGTGAAGATGCGGGCAGAACTCCACATAAAGATTTATGTAAAGTGGTTGAAGCCGTTATTGATGCAGGTGCTACAACAGTTAACTTACCGGATACTGTAGGATATGTAACGCCAGACGAATACAGCGAAATGATCCGCTATTTAGTTAATAATGTGCCAAATATTGGTAAAGCAAGATTAAGTGTGCATTGTCATAATGACTTAGGCTTAGCTGTTGCCAATTCTATTGCGGCAGTTCAGGCAGGTGCTCGTCAGATAGAATGTACTATTAACGGGATTGGTGAACGCGCAGGTAATTGTTCTCTTGAAGAAGTCGCTATGATCATGCAAATGCGAAATGCCCATTTAGGTGCTCATACAGATATACGCAGTGAAGAAATCTATCATGCGTCACGTCAGGTAAGTCAAATCTGTAATATGCCAGTTCAACCTAACAAAGCAATCGTTGGGGAAAATGCATTTGCACATAGTTCCGGGATCCATCAGGACGGTGTGCTTAAAGCACAAAATACATACGAAATAATGGCGCCGGAAACAGTCGGCGTGCCTAATAATCAGTTAAATATGACCTCTCGTTCAGGTCGTCATGTCATTCAGCATAGATTATCCGAGTTAGGCTACTTACAAAACGACTATGACATGGATGCTTTATATGAAAGTTTTTTAAATTTAGCGGATCAAAAAGGCACTGTTTACGATTACGATCTGGAAGCGATGATTTATTTCAATAAAACATCCGATGACGATGATTATTTTAAACTCGAATTTTTGAATGCAACAACAAATTCACAAGCTGTAGCCAGTGCCACGGTTGGCTTACGTGTAAACGGCGAATTAATTACGGAAGCCGCAACAGGAAATGGCCCCGTTGAGGCTGCTTATAAAGCTATGAAGTGCATAACCAGAATGGATACTAAAATGTGCAAATATCACCTTGATGCCACAGGAAAAGGTGAAAACTCCTTAGGTCAGGTGGATATCATCACGGAATATTTAGGGCGACAATATCATGGTTCAGGTTTGGCTTCTGATGTTGTGGAATCTTCAGTTCGCGCAATGATCCATGTTTATAATTTAATTAATCGCGCACAGAAAGTTTTGTGCTTAAAAGAACAGAAAGTAAAACAACAGCAAAAAGCAGGATAAGCAAATAATGAGTGAAATAACACAATATAATATTGCAGTTTTAGCGGGTGATGGCATTGGCCCTGAAGTAATGTCTGCTGCAGAAAGCGTATTGGATGCCGTTAGTCGTAAGTTTAATTTTGTATTAAAAAGAGATCATCATGCTATAGGTGGCGCTGCAATTGATCAATTTGGCCAAGCATTACCTGCTTCTACATTAGCTGCATGTGATGCTGCAGATGCGATATTATTTGGTTCTGTAGGGGGGCCAAAATGGGCTGATCTACCACCTAATGAGCAACCTGAAAGAGGTTCTTTGTTACCATTACGAAAACATTTTAATTTATTTTGTAATTTGAGACCGGCTCAATTATTGCCGGCTTTAAGCGCAGCTTCACCCCTGCGAGCAGATATCAGTGAAAGAGGATTTGATATTTTATGTGTGCGTGAGTTAACTGGTGGTATTTATTTCGGTGAGAAAGGTCGCTCAGGAGAAGGTGCTAACGAATCAGCGTTTGATACACAAACTTATTCTCGCTATGAAATTGAACGAATTGCTAAATTTGCTTTTGAAGCTGCCAGGTTACGTAGAAATAAAGTCACATCAGTGGATAAATCAAATGTATTAGCCTCGAGTATTTTATGGCGTGAAGTCGTGACTGAAGTGTCTAAAGATTACACTGATGTTGAGCTAGATTATATCTATGTAGATAACGCAGCTATGCAGCTGGTAAAAGATCCGTCACAGTTCGATGTATTACTGTGTGATAACTTGTTTGGTGATATCTTATCGGATGAATGTGCCATGATCACAGGATCTATGGGCTTATTACCCTCGGCAAGTTTAAATCAAAGTGGCTTTGGTTTGTATGAACCAGCTGGTGGTTCAGCGCCTGACATTGCTGGTAAAGGTATTGCCAATCCAATTGCTCAAATTTTAAGTGCCGCCCTAATGTTACGTTATTCTTTAAAGCAAGATGAAGCTGCCAGAACGATTGAAAAAGCGGTAGCTGAAGCCGTGAAGGCTGGTGTTGGTACACCTGATATTTATCCAAAATCCGGCTATACAACATCCGATGTTGCGGCAGCTATTGTAGAACGAATTTAATTATTGTTTTAATACGCAGAGCAGACACTCTGTCGACAGATCACAAAATAGTTTTGGGGTGAAATAAGTTATGGCACAAACCTTATATGACAAAATTTGGCAGTCACACACTGTCACAGCAATCAACGATGAAACAGATTTATTATATATTGATAGACATTTAGTACATGAAGTTACTTCTCCACAAGCATTTTCAGGGTTGCGTGAACAAAAGCGCCCGGTAAGAAGAACTGATAAAACCTTTGCTACTATGGATCATAATATTTCAACTAAAGTGCGTTCGATATCTGCAGCAAGCGAAGTTGCGCAAAATCAATTAAATGCTTTAACTGACAATTGTAAAGAATTTGCTGTACCGCTTTATGATTTGAACTCTATTGAACAAGGCATTGCTCATGTTGTGGGTCCTGAGCAAGGTATAACATTACCTGGCACAACAATAGTGTGTGGTGATAGTCATACTTCTACTCATGGCGCTTTTGGTGCTTTAGCTCACGGAATAGGTACATCTGAAGTTGAACATGTTTTAGCAACTCAAACTTTGCAACAGAAAAAAGCTCGCTCTTTAAAAATTCAAATTGATGGCATCTTGAAGCCTACAGTTACCTCTAAAGACTTAATTATGGCCGTAATTGGTGAGTTGGGAACCGCTGGTGGTACGGGTTTTGTTGCTGAGTTTTGTGGTTCCGCGATTGAAGCGCTTTCGATGGAAGCACGTATGACTCTATGCAATATGAGTATTGAAATGGGGGCTAAAGCGGGGTTAATCGCACCAGATCAAACAACTTATGATTATTTAGCGGGGCGTCCATTTTCACCTAAAGGGGATGATTGGCAAGCGGCAATTGAGTACTGGGCAACATTAAAGTCTGATGACGATGCAGAGTTTGATCATACAGTTGTTATGCACGCTGACAAAATTCAACCGCAAGTAACATGGGGCACAAGCCCTGAGCAAGTCATAGGTATTGATGAGACTATTCCAGATCCTGATAAAGAACCTGATTTGATTAAAGCTGATGCTATTCGCCGTGCTTTAGCATATATGGATTTAACACCTGGGGAATCTATTTCAGATATCTCAGTTGATGTGGTGTTTATTGGCTCATGTACTAATAGCCGAATCGAAGATTTGAGGGCTGCTGCAAAAATAGTAGAAGGTAAGAAAGTTATTAATGGCATTGAAGCTCTTATCGTGCCAGGTTCGGGTTTAGTTAAAAAACAAGCTGAAGATGAAGGTTTAGCAGAAATTTTTAAAACGGCAGGCTTTGAATGGCGAGAGCCCGGTTGCTCTATGTGTTTGGCTATGAATGACGATAGATTAGAAGCTGGAAAGCGTTGTGCTTCTACATCAAATCGTAATTTTGAAGGGCGTCAAGGACGTGGTGGCAGAACACATTTGGTAAGCCCTGCTATGGCCGCAGCCGCAGCCGTTTATGGTAAATTTGTTGATATCAGAGGAGAAGCATAATGACTGTAGATAAAGAAGTGTACCATACAGGCTTAATGGCTCCTTTAGATAAAAATAATGTGGATACAGATCAAATCATTCCTAAGCAATTTTTAACATCAACCAGCCGAGATGGCTTTGATGCCGCTTTATTCTATGATTGGCGTTATCTTGATAATGGCGATCTAAACCCTGATTTCATCTTAAATGAGGCATGTTACCAAGGTGCGAGTATATTATTAACACGAGATAACTTTGGTTGTGGTTCTTCTCGTGAACATGCGCCCTGGGCCTTAAAGCAGTATGGGTTTACTGTAATACTGGCTGAAAGTTTTGCAGATATATTTTTTAATAACTGTATGAATAATCAAATATTAGCAATTGCTTTATCAGAAAAAACATTAGATCAATTATTTGAAATTAGCGAGCAATGTTTTGCTGATAAACAAGATATTGAAATTAATATAGATCTACAAAATCAAAAGTTGATTAGTAGTAAGTTTGAAGCAATCGATTTTGATATTCGTCCTGATATCAAACAACGTCTTTTAAGTGGATTAGATTTTATCGGCGTTACTGAGACTTATAGCGATAAAATCTCAGAGTTTGAAGCAAATCTAAAGTTACAGCGCCCCTGGCAATAAAGTCAGTTTCTAAACGTGCAAAACTAAAAAGCCTGCAAAATGCAGGCTTTAATTTCACAAATTAGTAAAGTTTATTTGCGTTTCATAGATTCAAAAAATTCATCATTGGTTTTACTCATAGATAATCTATCTATTAAAAACTCCATGGCATCAATTTCTGTCATTTCATGAACAATTTTGCGTAAAATCCACATTTTTTGTAATTCATCTTTCTTCGTTAATAGTTCTTCGCGTCGTGTGCCTGAGCGATTTATATCAATGGCTGGGAATACACGTTTTTCTGCAATTTTTCTATTAAGGTGTAATTCCATATTACCTGTGCCTTTAAACTCTTCATAGATGACTTCATCCATTTTAGAGCCTGTGTCTATTAAGGCTGTTGCAATAATGGTTAAACTACCACCTTCTTCAACATTACGTGCTGCGCCAAAGAAACGTTTTGGTTTATGTAATGCGTTTGCATCAACACCACCAGTTAAAACTTTTCCAGATGAGGGGATCACTGTGTTGTATGCACGTGCTAAACGAGTGATTGAATCAAGTAGGATAACCACATCTTTTCTATGTTCAACTAAGCGTTTTGCTTTTTCGATTACCATTTCGGCAACCTGTACATGGCGACTGGCAGGTTCATCAAAAGTAGATGCAATTACTTCACCTTTAACCAGGCGTTTCATTTCTGTCACTTCTTCAGGGCGCTCGTCAATTAATAGCACCATAAGTTCACAGTCAGGATGGTTATAAGCTATTGACTGCGCGATGTTTTGTAACAGCATCGTTTTACCGGCTTTAGGTGGTGCAACTAATAGTCCACGTTGGCCTTTACCAATTGGCGATGCTAAGTCGATGATTCTCGATGTAACATCTTCTGTACTACCATTACCACGCTCCATTTTTAATCGATCATTGGCATGAAGTGGTGTCAGGTTTTCAAATAAAATTTTATTTCTTGAGTTTTCAGGCTTATCAAAATTAACTTCATTAACTTTTAATAGCGCAAAATAGCGTTCACCATCTTTTGGTGGGCGAATTAGGCCTGCAATAGAATCCCCCGTACGCATACTGAAACGACGAATTTGGCTCGGTGATACATAAATATCATCAGGACCAGCAAGATAGGATGCGTCAGATGATCTTAAAAAACCAAAGCCATCCTGTAATATCTCTAAAACGCCTCCGCCAAATATATTTTCACCGCTTTTGGCATGTGATTTTAATATGGAGAAGATGATATCTTGCTTTCTTAAGCGACCTACGTTCTCAAGTCCCATAGACTCGGCTAATTTTACAAGTTCTTTAATCGATTGATCTTTTAATTCGCGTAAATGCATATTGGTGGGTTCTTTAAATTTATAAAAGTTCTCAAAAAATATTTGAGGGAGTTGGTTGAAATTTTAGAAGTCATTGTTGGTTTTATAAATTAGCAGTAAAAAATCAGTGCGTCCAGTTTTTATCTGCTTTTTATTTGTTTTTTGTTAAAAATAAAAAGGGCCAGGCCCTTTTTACTTTCTTTTTTAAATATTAGCTTCTAAAAATTCAACAAGTTGAGTCTTAGAAAGGGCACCTACTTTGGTAGCTGCAACTTGACCATCTTTAAAAAGTAATAGTGTTGGTATACCACGAATTCCAAACTTTGGCGGTGTACCAGAGTTTTGATCGATATTAAGTTTACCTATGCTTACTCTGCCTTCAAATTCAACCGCTACATCATCAAGGATCGGTGCGATCATTTTGCATGGGCCACACCATTCTGCCCAAAAATCTACTAAAACAGGGCCTGGTGCATTTAGTACATCGGCTTCAAAACTATCATCTGTAAGTTGGATCAATTTATCGCTCATTTGGTTCTCCGTAGGATTTAGCGAATTTATTTAGTGTATATTTAAACACTCTTGTTTCTTATTGCAAGCTTAAGCGTTATGCTTTGTCGTTATGAATAAGACACATTTAACCGAAAAAAAGTTTGCAGACTTTGATATAGCACCGGAAGTGGTATCCGGTTTACGTGCTAATGGCTTTGAATATTGCACACCTATTCAAGCAAAATGCCTGCCTTATCTTAGCAAAAAACAAGATATAGCAGGACAAGCACAAACAGGCACTGGTAAAACTCTCGCGTTTTTAACTGCGACTTGCCATCACTTGTTACAAAGTAACAAAGTTCCTAGCAAACACCCAAAAGCACTGATAATGGCTCCTACCCGAGAGTTAGCTGTTCAGATCCATAATGATGCAAAAATCTTAGCGCCAAGCTGTAATCTTAATCTAGGTTTAGTATATGGTGGCGAAGATTATGAAAAACAACGGGCACAGTTAGAAAAAGGTGTTGATATATTAATTGGCACGACAGGTCGACTGATTGATCTTTATAAACAAGGCTTTTATAGTCTTAATGAAATTGAAGTTGTAGTCTTAGATGAAGCCGATCGTATGTTTGATCTGGGCTTTATTAAAGATATTCGGTATTTATTTAGAAGAATGCCCGACGCTAAGCAAAGATTAAATTTATTGTTTTCAGCGACTTTATCATATCGTGTACAGGAACTCGCATTCGAGCATATGACAGATCCTGTTCATGTACAAATTGAACCTGAACGAAAAACCGCAGAACATATTCAAGAAGAATTATTTCAACCATCAACAGAAGATAAAATACCTCTATTATTAACATTATTAGAAGATGAATGGCCTGATAAAGCGATTGTGTTTTCAAATACAAAGCATAACTGTGAAAAAGTATATAATTGGCTAAAAGCGGATGGGCATAGAGTGGGTCTGTTAACCGGTGATGTTGCACAGAAAAAACGTTTATCTATATTAGATCAGTTTACCAAAGGTAATTTAGATATATTAGTTGCAACAGACGTTGCTGCTCGTGGCCTTCATATTCCAAAAGTAAGCCATGTATTTAATTTCGATTTACCTGATGATTGTGAAGACTATGTTCACAGGATTGGCAGAACGGGGCGTGCAGGAGCGTCAGGGCATGCGATTAGTTTTGCATGTGAACAATATGCTTATAATTTACATCCAATAGAAGAATATATTGAACATGCAATACCGCTGTCGCATTATGATCGTGATGCCTTATTAGAAGATATTACAGCACCTAAGTTTCAAAAGCGTAGGAGTTATCAATCTACTAATAGAAGTAAACCAGGTGGTCGTAATACACACCATAATTCTCGTTCAAGATAAATTTAAAGTAAGTGATTAGAGGTAAGGATGACTGCAGTGCCAATAGAACAGCATAAAAATGTATATGCTGTGATTGATTTAGGCTCAAATAGTTTTCATATGTTAATTGCAAAATCGGTCGCTGGTGGTTTGCAAACAATCGGCCGAGTTAAACGTAAAGTACGTTTAGCTGCCGGGCTTGATGAAAATAATTATTTAAGCCTGGAAGCGATGCAAAGAGGGTGGGAGTGTTTGTCATTATTTGCTGAAAGGTTACAAGATATTCCAGAAGAAAATATTAGGATAGTAGCAACTGCAACTTTAAGACTGGCAATTAATTCCTCTGAATTTGTTGAAGCTGCACAAAACATACTTAAACATAAAGTCGAAGTGATCTGTGGTGCCACTGAAGCAAAAACTATTTACAAAGGTGTTGCCTATACATCGGCTTCTGCTGGAAAACAGTTGGTAGTAGATATAGGTGGTGCAAGTACTGAGGTGGTTATTGGTGATGGATTTACACCAATAGAATACGCCAGCTTAAATATGGGTTGTGTTACTTTCTTAGAGCGTTATTTTCCAAATGGTGAGCTCACAAAAGATAATTTTGAGCAGGCTACCAAAGCTGCAATAAAAAAAATATCTAAAATCGTTGAAAGATATAAAAATACAGGGTGGCAAAGTGCCACAGGTGCATCGGGTACAGTTCAAGCCATTCAAGAAATTATGCTAGCTCAATCGCAAGATGAGTTACTTACCTTAGATAAACTGAATGAAATAAAAGATCAGGCTGTTTTATATAAAAATATATCAAAATTGGAATTACCAGGTTTAGTTGAAGAAAGACGGCTGGTTTTTGCATCGGGTTTATCTATTCTCATTGCGTTATTTGAGTCGTTAGGTATCGAAAGTATGTGTCTGGCTGGTGGTGCATTACGCGAAGGTGTGTTGTACAGTATGATTTCTGAGCTACAAAATGATGATATTAGATTAAGAACAATAGATAGTTTTGCTGAGCGATACCATATAGATAAAATACAAGGAAAAAGGGTTGCTGATGTAGCTAATACATTAGCATCACAGGTAGAAAACAAATGGATGCTATCTCAGTTTGATGGCATTGCTTTATTAAGAGCAGCAGCGACGTTACATGAAGTTGGTTTGTTAATTGAATACAAACAATATGAAAAGCATACTGCTTACATTCTAAAAAATACGGAAATGCCCGGCTTTAGTCAAACACAGCATAAATCTATAGTATCTTTAGTGTTAGGCCATAGAGCTGACCTTGATAATCTAAATTTAAAGGTTGAATCGGCACGAGAAATTCAATTAGGCAGGCTTATAAGGGTATTAAGATTATCAGTTATTTTAAGTATGCGGAGAAAAGATGACGTATTACCTAATATTCAATTGTCCGCTCATCATGATTCATTGGTTATGAGCTTTCCCAAAAAGTGGTTAGATAACCATCCTTTAATGCGGGCTGAATTAGAGCAAGAAATTAAATACCAAAAGAAAATGGCCTGGAAGTTAGAAATACGCACTATATAGTGTGAATTATACTCTGTTTGAGTGTTGTTTATACTAAAAGCAAGTTTTTTTAAAAAACTTCAAAAAAACACTTGCGATCAAAAAGGATCTCCCTATAATGCGCATCCACCGACACAGAGGGGTGAGACACGAAATAGAAAAGCATTGCTTTTCAGTGTTGAACGCAAAACCTCGAGCGGTTGAGCCGAACATGACCACAGGAAGTGTTTAGCAAAAGAAGTTAAAAATTAATTTTAAATTAAGGCTTGACTCAAAATAAACACGGTGTATTATGCACACCCCAAGCGAAACGCCACTGGCAATTAGCTTGAAACGTTCTTTAACAATTTAAGTAATCATCTGTGTGGGCACTCTTACAGGTAAGATTCTAACAGTTGCTTTTCTTTATCGAGAAGTAATAAAAAATTTAGAGTCTCAATGTAATCTGAGTGGCTTCACAGTCATATGCGACGTTAAGTCTAATTTATTAGATTTAATATCAAAAACAGAATTCATTGAGCTGTGCTTTTACTTCGGTAAGAACACAAAAAACTTTTAATTGAAGAGTTTGATCATGGCTCAGATTGAACGCTGGCGGCAGGCCTAACACATGCAAGTCGAGCGGTAACATTTCTAGCTTGCTAGAAGATGACGAGCGGCGGACGGGTGAGTAATGCTTGGGAATATGCCTTTAGGTGGGGGACAACAGTTGGAAACGACTGCTAATACCGCATAATATCTACGGATCAAAGTGGGGGACCTTCTGGCCTCACGCCTATAGATTAGCCCAAGTGGGATTAGCTAGTTGGTGAGGTAAAGGCTCACCAAGGCGACGATCCCTAGCTGGTTTGAGAGGATGATCAGCCACACTGGAACTGAGACACGGTCCAGACTCCTACGGGAGGCAGCAGTGGGGAATATTGCACAATGGGCGCAAGCCTGATGCAGCCATGCCGCGTGTGTGAAGAAGGCCCTAGGGTTGTAAAGCACTTTCAGCGAGGAGGAAAGGTTATAGTTTAATAGGCTGTAGCTGTGACGTTACTCGCAGAAGAAGCACCGGCTAACTTCGTGCCAGCAGCCGCGGTAATACGAGGGGTGCAAGCGTTAATCGGAATTACTGGGCGTAAAGCGTACGCAGGCGGTTTGTTAAGCGAGATGTGAAAGCCCCGGGCTCAACCTGGGAACTGCATTTCGAACTGGCAGACTAGAGTATGATAGAGGGTGGTAGAATTTCAGGTGTAGCGGTGAAATGCGTAGAGATCTGAAGGAATACCGATGGCGAAGGCAGCCACCTGGGTCAATACTGACGCTCATGTACGAAAGCGTGGGGAGCAAACGGGATTAGATACCCCGGTAGTCCACGCCGTAAACGATGTCTACTAGGAGCTGGGGTCTTCGGACAACTTTTCCAAAGCTAACGCATTAAGTAGACCGCCTGGGGAGTACGGCCGCAAGGTTAAAACTCAAATGAATTGACGGGGGCCCGCACAAGCGGTGGAGCATGTGGTTTAATTCGATGCAACGCGAAGAACCTTACCTACACTTGACATCCAGAGAACTTACCAGAGATGGTTTGGTGCCTTCGGGAGCTCTGAGACAGGTGCTGCATGGCTGTCGTCAGCTCGTGTTGTGAGATGTTGGGTTAAGTCCCGCAACGAGCGCAACCCCTATCCTTAGTTGCTAGCAGGTCATGCTGAGAACTCTAAGGAGACTGCCGGTGATAAACCGGAGGAAGGTGGGGACGACGTCAAGTCATCATGGCCCTTACGTGTAGGGCTACACACGTGCTACAATGGCAGGTACAGAGTGCTGCGAGCTCGCGAGAGTCAGCGAATCACTTAAAGCCTGTCGTAGTCCGGATTGGAGTCTGCAACTCGACTCCATGAAGTCGGAATCGCTAGTAATCGCGGATCAGAATGCCGCGGTGAATACGTTCCCGGGCCTTGTACACACCGCCCGTCACACCATGGGAGTGGGTTGCTCCAGAAGTGGCTAGTCTAACCTTAGGGAGGACGGTCACCACGGAGTGATTCATGACTGGGGTGAAGTCGTAACAAGGTAGCCCTAGGGGAACCTGGGGCTGGATCACCTCCTTATACGATTTAGAATCGATTTGTTCGCAGTGTCCACACAGATGATTACGTAAATGAGAACATTGTTCGTGTTAATGAACAATTATTGTGGGTCTGTAGCTCAGTTGGTTAGAGCGCACCCCTGATAAGGGTGAGGTCGGTAGTTCAAATCTACTCAGACCCACCACTTTCGTTGCTTGAAAGTGGAATACAATAAAACATCTTTTAGTGGGGTTATAGCTCAGCTGGGAGAGCGCCTGCCTTGCACGCAGGAGGTCTGCGGTTCGATCCCGCATAGCTCCACCACTTAATTAAAATGTTTTACTTTTCATAAATAAATGAGTTTTAAAAAGCTTGATTATTTATGAGAAGTTTTTCTCATGCTCTTTAAAAATTTGGAAAGCTGATATAAAAATTCTTTAAACTTATTCTTATGAATAAGATTTAAAAGAGTTCTTAAAAAGTAAAAGCGAATATCGAAAGATATTTGTAATTATGCCAGTTTATTGTTTTGTGACTTAGGTTACGAAGGAATGAAGTGGTATCTACTTTAGTATTCAAAACATTAACTTCTGGCGAAGTTAACTGTCATAAGATAATACAAGTTAAATTTGTATTGCGATGTGGATTTTGAATTTAGACAACGCCGCCGATTATTTTGTCGCCGGGAGCATAACGAGTTATGTGACCAAGCAAAATAAGACAGCAAGGCAGTATAAATACAAAAGACCAAGCAAGACTTTTTTGGGTTGTATGGTTAAGTGACTAAGCGTACACGGTGGATGCCTTGGCAGTTGGAGGCGATGAAGGACGTATTAACTTGCGATAAGCTAAGTCGAGCTAGTAAAAAGCACTTGAGACTTAGATTTCCGAATGGGGAAACCCACCTGTTTTACAGGTATCGTTAACTGAATACATAGGTTAACGAGGCGAACGCGGAGAACTGAAACATCTAAGTACCCGTAGGAAAAGAAATCAACCGAGATTTCGAAAGTAGCGGCGAGCGAAATCGAAACAGCCCTTAAGCTTATTTGTGATTAGTAGAATGCTCTGGAAAGTGCAACGATACAGGGTGATAGTCCCGTATATGAAAATCTATAATAAGTGAAATCGAGTAGGTCGGGACACGTGATATCCTGACTGAATATGGGGGGACCATCCTCCAAGGCTAAATACTCCCAACTGACCGATAGTGAACCAGTACCGTGAGGGAAAGGCGAAAAGAACCCCTGTGAGGGGAGTGAAATAGAACCTGAAACCGTGTACGTACAAGCAGTAGGAGCCTACTAGTTAGGTGACTGCGTACCTTTTGTATAATGGGTCAGCGACTTATATTTTGTAGCGAGGTTAACCGAATAGGGGAGCCGTAGGGAAACCGAGTCTTAACTGGGCGAATAGTTGCAGGGTATAGACCCGAAACCCGGTGATCTAGCCATGGGCAGGTTGAAGGTTGAGTAACATCAACTGGAGGACCGAACCCACTTACGTTGAAAAGTGAGGGGATGACTTGTGGCTAGGAGTGAAAGGCTAATCAAACCGGGAGATAGCTGGTTCTCCCCGAAATCTATTTAGGTAGAGCCTCGGACGAATACTTACGGGGGTAGAGCACTGTTTGGGCTAGGGGGTCATCCCGACTTACCAACCCCATGCAAACTCCGAATACCGTAAAGTAATATCCGGGAGACACACGGTGGGTGCTAACGTCCATCGTGAAGAGGGAAACAACCCAGAACGCCAGCTAAGGTCCCAAAGTGTATGTTAAGTGGGAAACGATGTGGAAAGGCCCAGACAGCCAGGAGGTTGGCTTAGAAGCAGCCATCCTTTAAAGAAAGCGTAATAGCTCACTGGTCGAGTCGGTCTGCGCGGAAGATGTAACGGGGCTAAACATACCACCGAAGCTGCGTCTGCGAACTTATGTTTGCGGGGTAGGGGAGCGTTCTGTAAGCCGTTGAAGGTGGCCCGGGAGGGTTGCTGGAGGTATCAGAAGTGCGAATGCTGACATGAGTAACGATAATGGGGGTGAAAAACCCCCACGCCGGAAGACCAAGGGTTCCTATCCCATGTTAATCAGGGTAGGGTGAGTCGACTCCTAAGGCGAGGCCGAAAGGCGTAGTCGATGGGAAACAGGTTAATATTCCTGTACTTATTATGAATGCGAAGGGGGGACGGAGCAGGCTAAGCAAGCATGGCGTTGGTTGTCCATGTGAAAGATTGTAGGCTGACGACTTAGGTAAATCCGGGTTGTTGTTAAGGCTGAGAGTCGAGACGAGTCACTACGGTGATGAAGTTGTTGATGCCATACTTCCAGGAAAAGCCTCTAAGCTTCAGTTCATAATGAATCGTACCCCAAACCGACACAGGTGGTCAGGTAGAGAATACTAAGGCGCTTGAGAGAACTCGGGTGAAGGAACTAGGCAAAATAGTACCGTAACTTCGGGAGAAGGTACGCCAACATTAGGTGAAGCGACTTGCTTGTGGAGCTGAAGTTGGTCTAAGAAACCAGGTGGCTGGGACTGTTTATTAAAAACACAGCACTGTGCAAAATCGAAAGATGACGTATACGGTGTGACACCTGCCCGGTGCCGGAAGGTTAATTGATGGGGTTATCTTCGGAGAAGCTCTTGATCGAAGCCCCGGTAAACGGCGGCCGTAACTATAACGGTCCTAAGGTAGCGAAATTCCTTGTCGGGTAAGTTCCGACCTGCACGAATGGTGTAACCATGGCCACGCTGTCTCCACCCGAGACTCAGTGAAATTGAAATCGCAGTGAAGATGCTGTGTACCCGCGGCTAGACGGAAAGACCCCGTGAACCTTTACTACAGCTTGGCACTGAACATTGAACCTACATGTGTAGGATAGGTGGGAGACTTAGAAGATGAGACGCTAGTTTTGTTGGAGTCAACCTTGAAATACCACCCTTGTAGTTTTGATGTTCTAACATAGGTCCCTTATCGGGATTGTGGACAGTGCCTGGTGGGTAGTTTGACTGGGGCGGTCTCCTCCCAAAGAGTAACGGAGGAGCACGAAGGTTTGCTAAGTACGGTCGGACATCGTACGGTTAGTGTAATGGTAGAAGCAAGCTTAACTGCGAGACAGACACGTCGAGCAGGTACGAAAGTAGGTCATAGTGATCCGGTGGTTCTGAATGGAAGGGCCATCGCTCAACGGATAAAAGGTACTCCGGGGATAACAGGCTGATACCGCCCAAGAGTTCATATCGACGGCGGTGTTTGGCACCTCGATGTCGGCTCATCACATCCTGGGGCTGAAGTCGGTCCCAAGGGTATGGCTGTTCGCCATTTAAAGTGGTACGCGAGCTGGGTTTAGAACGTCGTGAGACAGTTCGGTCCCTATCTGCCGTGGGCGTTTGAGAATTGAGAGGGGCTGCTCCTAGTACGAGAGGACCGGAGTGGACGAACCGCTGGTGTTCGGGTTGTTTTGCCAAAGGCATTGCCCGGTAGCTACGTTCGGAACTGATAAGCGCTGAAAGCATCTAAGCGCGAAGCAGGCCTCGAGATGAGTTCTCACTAGAGCTA